>CAWCXW010000015.1:0-530490 GCA_963799685.1 uncultured Actinomycetota bacterium | reverse complement strand
GATCGTCGTCTCCCTGCATCCGCATGCCTTCGTCGTCGTGGACGGCGAAGGGCACGGGGTCCTGACTCATCTGGGTCTCGACACGGTGCGGCTCGACGGGGTGGGGTTCGAGTTGATCGCCGCCAAGGGGGACAGAGTGGAGCGCGGCGCACCGATGGTGCGGTGGAACCCGGCTGCGGTGGAAAGCACGGGAAGGTCCCCGGTGTCGCCCGTCGTGGCACTGGAGGCCACGACGGATGCCCTGGCCGACCTCGCCGAGCACGGCTCGGTCGCTGCGGGCGAGACCCTGTTCAGCTGGATCTGAGAGCGGATGGACGTGATGGGGACAACTCTGCGAGGCGTCGGTGTGAGCCACGGAGTGGCGATCGGCGAGGTACGGCACATGGGCACCGCGGCGCTGGAGCCGCCGGCCAAGCAGATCTCCGCCGACGACGCGCCCCGCGAGCAGGAACGGGCCCGCCGGGCGGCCGGCGCCGTGGCCGCCGACCTGACGGCGCGAGGACAGCTTGCGGGGGGCGACGTACAGGCCGTGCTGGACGCGCAGGCCATGATGGCCCGGGACCCGGAACTGATCGCGGACGTCGAACGACGGATTGCGGTGGGCAGCACCGCCGAGCGGGCCGTCTACGACGCCCTGGCGGCCTACCGTGCTCTGCTGGCAGGCGCCGGCGACTATCTTGCGGGCCGGGTCGCCGATCTGGATGACGTGCGCAACCGCATCGTCGCCAGACTTCTGGGCGTGCCCATGCCGGGAGTACCGGACAGCGACCAGCCGTACGTGCTCATCGCGCGTGATCTGGCTCCGGCGGACACTGCGCTGCTGGACACCGCTTACGTGCTCGGGTTCGTCACGGAGGAAGGCGGGCCCACCAGTCACAGCGCGATCCTCGCCCGGTCGCTGGGCGTGCCCGCGGTCGTGGCGCTTCCGGGAGCGGGTGAACTGGGCGACGGCACCGTCGTCGCGGTGGACGGCAGCACCGGTGAGGTGGTGGTCGATCCCAGTTCACGGGAACGTGAGGAACTCACCCGCGTCGCCGAGGAGCGGAGGGCCGCCCTGGCGGAGGCGTCCGGCCCGGGCGCGACCTCCGATGGGCACAAGGTCCCGCTGCTGGCCAACATCGGCGGCCCGGCGGATCTCCGGGCGGCGCTCGACGCGGGAGCCGAGGGCGTCGGCCTCTTCCGCACGGAGTTCCTCTTCCTCGACGATCCCGAGAAGGCGCCCTCCCACGAGTCCCAGGTGGCCGTCTACCGACAGGTGCTGGAGGCCTTCCCCGAGGGCCGGGTGGTCACCCGCGTCCTCGACGCGGGTGCCGACAAGCCACTGAGTTTCCTCACGCCGGCCGACGAGCCGAATCCAGCGCTCGGGGTGCGGGGCCTGCGCAGTCTCCTTCATCACCCGGAGGTGCTGCAGGGCCAGTTGTCCGCACTGGCCGCGGCCGTCGAGGGGTTGCCGGTCTATCTCGAGGTCATGGCGCCCATGGTGGCAGACCGGACGGATGCCCGCGCGTTCGCCGAAGCATGCCGGGCAGCCGGTCTGCGTGCGAAGTGCGGAGTGATGGTCGAGGTGCCCGCAGCGGCACTGCGGGCAAGGTCGCTGCTACAGGAGGTGGAGTTCCTGTCCCTGGGCACCAACGACCTGGCTCAGTACACCTTCGCGGCGGACCGGCAGATCGCCGCCGTCTCCCGGCTGCAGGACCCGTGGCACCCGGCGCTGCTCGACCTGGTGGCCCTGGCCGCCGAGTCGGCCAGGGCGGAGGGTAAGAGCTGTGGAGTGTGCGGCGAGGCCGCCGCCGACCCGCTCATGGCCTGTGTGCTCACGGGTCTGGGCGTGACGAGCCTGTCGATGAGCCCGTCGGCGCTCCCCTATGTGCGTGCGGCGCTGGCGCGTCACACGCTCGCCCAGTGTGAACGCGCGGCCTCCGCCGCGCGGGCCGCCGACGAAGCGGACGACGCGCTGCGTGCGGCGCGCGCCGTGCTGTCCGGCGAGTGACGCACCGGTACGGGAGACTGGGTTCCGCCCCGGCGGCGGTTCTCAGCAGTGGGGCGCTCCCCCGGGATGCGGCAGCGTGAGGCCCGGAAGATGGTCCACTCCGGGCTCCGGCGGGACGGGCTCTCCGGTCCCGGCGTGTGTGCAGTAGGCGTCGAAGACCTGGGCCGCGGTGAGTGGCTGCAGCCAGCCGTCGCGCGCCTTCCAGCCGCGTACCTGCTGCCGTGCTGGCCGTGCCGGGCCGGGCGGATCGGCCGGCTGCACGCGCAGTACCAGCCCGCCCGGACAGCCGGTAGCGAAGGAGACGGCCAGCACGCCGCACAACAGGACGAGCCCGGGCGCGGATTCGTTCTGTCGCGGGCCGTCGCCCGGGGCCAGGGTGACCGAGGCCGCCAGCGGCCGGCCGGGGACGTGCACACTGCACACCAGGGTGCGCTCGCCCGCGGCGGCTCCGATGACGCTCAGCAGCCGGTCGACGGCCTGCACGGCACGCTCGAAGGCGGCCTGGCCGATGTCCCTTCCGCAGCGGTCGCACGTCCCGGCGAGGGAGAGCTCTTCCAGGAACATGTCCCGGGTACGGGCGCGGGCGTGCCCGTCGAGCAACTGTGGCAGCAGGTCTTTCAGGGGCCGGCCGTCGTAGGTGACTGCGGCTCCGGTCGCGGCCACTTCGGCGGTATAGCGGGTCCGGCTGCCGGCCGAGTCCGGTTCGAGGTCCTCCTCAGCGCAGAACAGCGCGAACTCCGCCGGGTCGAAGACTGCGAGCCTGGTGTGGAGCCCGCGCCCGGCCAGTGAGCGCAGCAGGCCCTCGACTTGCCGAAGATAGCCGGGGTGGTCGTCGAAGGCGAAGGTGGGGTAGGTCCGCATGGCCGCGAAGTCCCCCGCGTCGGCCACGACGGCGACCGTGCCCGGCATCTCGCGGCGCAGCCTTCGGCGGGGGCTGCGGCCGTGGTGGGTGGTGCGTGGCATGTCTCCCCCTGGATGTGCGATGTGCGCACCGCTTCGATACGCTCACTCAACGTAACCAAGGGGTCTGACACTGCCGTCCCTCCGCGGGCTGCGGCCGGTGATCAGACCGACCGTTCGCGGCCCAGCTGCTCGTAGAACCGGAGCAGTGCGGCGTCGTCGACCGAGCCGGTGTTCACCGCCTTGTCCATGGCCGTGCCCTGGAGCAGCCGCTTGACCGGGACCTCGAGTCGCTTGCCGGTCAGGGTGTGCGGCACAGCCGGGATCTCGATGATCTCGTCGGGCACGTGCCGGGGCGAGAGCCCGGTGCGGATCGCCTGCTTGATGCTGTCACGCAGGCTGTCGTCGAGAGTGGCGCCTTCGGCGAGGTGTACGAACAGCGGCATCCAGTAGCCGCCGTCGGCCTGTTCGACACCGATGACCAGCGACTCGCGGATCTCCGGGAGCCGTTCCACGGTCTCGTAGATGTCGGCCGACCCCATACGGACGCCCTGCCGGTTCAGGGTCGAGTCGGAGCGGCCGTGGATGACGACGGTGTTCCGGCCGGTGAGTGTGATCCAGTCACCGTGCCGCCAGACGCCGGGGTACATCTCGAAGTAGCTGTCACGGTAGCGGGCTCCGTCCGGGTCGTTCCAGAACCTGATGGGCATGGACGGCATCGGGTCGGTGATGACCAATTCGCCCACCTCGTCGGTCAGCGGTTTGCCGTCGGGGTCCCAGGACTGCAGGTCCGTCCCCAGGCAGGGGGCCTGCAGCTCACCGGTGTAGACGGGCAGGGTGGGGACGGCTCCGGCGAAGCACGAGCACACGTCGGTGCCGCCGCTGACGGAGGCGAGCCACAGGTCGCCTCCGGCCTCCTCGTGCAGCCAGCGGAAACCGTCCGGCGGGAGTGGCGAGCCCGTGGTGGCGACGCCGCCGAGCGCCGAGAGGTCGAAGTCACGCGCGGGGTGGACGTCCGCCTTGCGGCAGGCCATGACATACGCGGCGGAGGTGCCGAACAGGGTGGCGCCCGTGCGTTCGGCCACCCGCCACTGCGCGCCGGTCTCCGGGTAGCCCGGGCTGCCGTCGTAGGTGACGACCGTGCACCCGGCAAGCAGGCCGGAGACCAAGAAGTTCCACATCATCCAGCCGGTGGAGGTGTACCAGAAGAAGCGGTCGCCGGGGCCGAGGTCGCAGTGGAGGCCGATCTGCTTGAGGTGCTCGACCAGGATGCCGCCCTGGGACTGGACGATGGCCTTGGGCAGGCCGGTGGTGCCGGAGGAGTACAGCACCCACAGGGGGTGGTCGAAGGGGACCTGCTCGAATACGGGCTCGGCGTCGCCGGAGACCATTTCGTCCCAGGCCGTGGTGCCTTCGGGGGCCGGGGTGCCCAGCAGCGGAATGTGTACGACGGCCCGCAGGCCGGGCAGCTCGCGGCGCAGTTCGGCGACGGTCTCGGCGCGGGCGTGCTCCTTGCCGCCGTAGCGGTAGCCGTCGACGGCGAACAGCACGGTCGGCTCGACCTGCTGGAAGCGGTCCAGGACGCTGCGGGCGCCGAAGTCGGGGGCGCACGAGGTCCACACGGCGCCGACGGCAGCCGACGCGAGGAGCGCGACAACGGCATGCGGGATGTTGGGCACGTAGCCGCTGACCCGGTCGCCGGGGCGGACCCCGAGCCGGCGCAGCTGCGCGGCGAGCGAGCCGACCTGCCGGCGCAGCTCGGCCCAGCTGACGGGTAGGGGTGCGTGACTCTCGTCCACGTGCAGCAGGGCCGGTTCGTCGGCGCGGTGCGGGTCGTCGGCGGTGCGCAGCGCGTGCTCGGCGTAGTTGAGGGTGGCGCCGGGGAACCAGCATGCCCCGGGCATCGACGCGTCGGCGAGCACCGTCTCGGGCGGGGTGGAGAAGCGCACGTCGAACCACTCGGTGACCGCCTGCCAGAATCCGGCGAGCTCCTCGACCGACCAGCGGTGCAGCGCGGCGTAGGACGCGACGGGATCGTCGGCATCCGGCTCGGGGGCACCGTGGTGCGCGGCGGCCCAGGTCTGGAACCGGGTCAGCCGGGCGTCGCGGATCCGGTCGGGACCGGGCCGCCACAGGGGACGGGGCGCGGTGGCCTGCGGTGTGGTGTGCGCTTCGGTCATGGCGGCTCCCGTGCTTACGCGTCGTGTGCGTCGTCCGCGCACGGGCGGCGGTGTGCGCGTGACGCGGCGGCTGCTCAGGAACGATGCCACGTCATCGTCCCCCACACCAGGGCGGATGTCACCATGGGGGCCGTGCGCCGCATGTGCCGGCGGGCTGTGCCGTGGTGGTCGGAGCCCGGATGAACAGCGGGTGAACCGGGCTACGGCGGGGAGGCCCGGTGGCAGGCTGAGCAGCACGGCTGCGCGCGGCGGAAGCAGCCGGTGAGGGTGGTGGGTATGGGCTGGGACATACGTGCTGCGCGCGCGGCGTGGCGCCGTCGGCGCAGTGATGCGGCGGGGCTGCCGCGACCGGGGGCGGAGCGGGCCAGAACGCCGGGCGCGGCCGTCGGGGCGGACCGTGAGCCGGGCGGCGGGGTGGTGCGTTTCGGGCGCGCGTCGCTGCGGGTGCGGGTGGCGGTGGGGGGCGCGGTGTTCTGCGGCTGGGACGGCGCGCTGCCGGAGCCGTCCTACGCCCTGGCAGGGCCACCGCCGCGGGCGGATCCGCGCGCCGGGCTGGAGCCGGACACGGACGGCGGGTGGCGAGTGGTCTCCGAGCGGCTGACGGTCGCGGTGTCCCGGCTGGGCGCGGTCGAGGTACGCACGCCGGGTGGTGCGCTGTTGCGCCGTGACCTGCCGCCGCGCTGGTGGGAACCGGTGGACGGCCGGGAGGGCGGGCCGCGCTGGGTGCAGCGTGCGCAGGTCGCGGCGGACGCCTCCTTCTTCGGTCTGGGAGGGAGGGTTCCCGGTCCGCGGCTGCGCGACGGTGTGCACCGGCTGTGGCAGACGGCGGAGACGGGCTTGGGATGTGTGATGCCGGTGGTGCTGATCGTGGCGGACGCGGGAAGCCATCTGGTCTTTCACGACGCCCCGTGGGAGGGCGTGCTGACGGTGCGCGAGGGCGCGGAGGGCGCCGGCTCCGGGCATGGCCGGCCCGGCCGGTGTGAGCTGAGCATGGCGGGCGGCTCGCTGCGCTACTGGGTGGTGGCGGGTACGCCGGCGCGCGTCCTGCACGGCTGGACGTCGTTGACGGGCGGGCCGGCGCTGCCGCCACGGTGGGCTTTGGGGCACCAGCGGCTCATGGACACGGATGCCGGGAGCCGGGAGCCGGCGAGCACGGTGGCGGCCGGCTACCGGGAGCACGGGCTGCCGCTGACTGCGGTGCACGTCGGTTCCGGTGTCCCTCCGGGTACGGCACCTGAGCCGGATGCCGGACCGGTTCTGGGCAGGGTGCGGCTGGTCTCGGCCGCCGGACCGGCCGTGCGAGCCGCGGCCGGGGACTCGGTGCACGACTCGGGCGCGGCTCTGGACGCCTTCGTGCGTGACGCCCGCGGGCACCGGGTGCGGTTGCGCGGTCCAAACGGCGGTGAGTCGTTCTGCCCCGACTTCACCGATCCGCAGGTCCGCAAGTGGTGGGGCGGGCTGTACGCGGGTCCGGTGCAGCGCGGGTTCTCCGGTTTCGTCCATGTGGCGGTGCCGCCGTCGTTGCCGCGCTCCGCCCGGCACGTGCTGGAGGGGCGGTGCGGCGACCATCGTGAGGCACACAACGTGCAGGCCCTGTCGATGGCTCACGCGGGTGTGGAGGGACTGTTGACCGAGCGGCCGGGTGAGCGGCCGTTCGTGTTCTCCAGCGCCGGCTGGGCGGGCATGCAGCGCTACGGCGGCGCGTGGTGCGGGCCGGTGGCGGGTGACTGGGCGAGTCTGCGTGCGGTGCTGGGGCTCGTACTGGGGCTGGGGCTGTGCGGAGTGCCGTACTGCGGCGCCGACGTGGCCGGCGGGCCGTCACGTCCCGGTGAGGAGCTGTACCTGCGGGCGCTGCAGATGAGCGCGTACCTGCCGTTCTTCCGTTCCGCCCGGGACCCGTGGGAGTTCTCTCCCGAGGTGCTGCGCTCAGCGAAGGCGGTGCTGAGGCGCCGGGAGCGGCTGATGCCGTACCTGGTCACGCTGACGCGCCTGGCGCAGCGCACCGGGGCGCCGTGCGTGCGTCCGGTGTGGTGGCAGCACGCGCGTGACCGTGCGCTGCGCGGCTGTGAGGACGCGTTCCTGCTCGGGGACGCGCTGCTGGTCGTGCCGGTGCTGGCTCCCGGTGTGCGTCGCCGGCGGGTGCGGGTACCGCGTGGCCGCTGGCACGATCCGGCCACCGGTGAGCTGTTCGACGGGCCGCGGGAGGTCGAGGTGGACGCTCCGCTGTCCCGGATACCGGTGCTGGTGCGCGCAGGTGTCGCACTGCCGGTGGCGGGTACGGACGGAGCCACGGAGCTGGAGGTGTGGGCGCCGGCGCCCGGGCGGCACGGAAGCGGCCTGCTGATCCCGGACGCGGGTGACGGCTGGGACGGGTCACCGGCCGTGCGGCTGACAGTCCGGGAGGTCGGGGGCGAGATCGTGGTGTCTCGTCAGGACGGCTCGCCTGCGGGCTATCCGGTGCGGGTGCGTGGCTGATATCGGTCTTGGATGGCATCCATCCGATCGAGAATCGCCGTCGCCCTGCTCGCCGTGGTCTCCGCCCTGGGCGTCGCGCCGTCGGCGCGGGCCAGACCGGAGCCGAAGGCTCCGCCGCAGATCGTCGCGCTGCACGACGTGGCGCCGACCGTGCTGCGGGAGGTCCGCTACGCGACGCCGCACGACTTCATGGGCCATCCGGTGGACGGCTACCGCAAGCCGATGTGCCTGCTCACCAGGGACGCGGCGCGGGGTCTGCGCCGCGCACAGCGGGTGTTCCTGAAGGAGGGTTACTCGCTGAAGGTCTACGACTGCTATCGGCCCCAGCGGGCGGTGGACCAGTTCGTGCGGTGGGCGAAGGATCCGGACGACCGGCGAATGAAGGAGGAATTCTATCCGCGCGTCGACAAGAGCCGGCTGTTCGACGACGGCTACATCGCCTCGAAGTCGGGTCACAGCAGGGGCAGCACCATGGACCTGACGCTCGTGAGGCTGCCGGCCGAGCCGACGCGGGACTACGAACCGGGCGAGCCGCTGGTGCCGTGCGATGCGCCCCAGGCGGAGCGCTTCCCGGACAACTCCCTCGACATGGGGACGGGCTACGACTGCTTCGACACGCTGGCTCACACCCTCGATCCGCGGATCCAGGGCGAGCAGCGCGCGAACCGGCTGCTTCTGAAGCACGGCATGGAGGCCGCAGGGTTCGTCAATTACCCGAAGGAGTGGTGGCATTACACCTACCAGCCGGAGACGTTCCCGGACACCTACTTCGACTTCCCCGTCTCCCGCAGGTCCGTCAGCGGCCACCGCTGACGGGTGGACCGCCCGCCGGGCGTCAGTTCGTGGTCGCGGACCGGCGCCCGGCGGTGCGCATGGCGTGCTGCACGACGGATATCAGCACGTCGCGGGCGGAGCCCTTCTCACGGGCGTCGCACAGCATCACCGGCACCTCGGCGTCGAGGTCGAGCGCATCGCGCACCGCCTCCGGCGGATAGCGGTCGGCGTCCTGGAAGCAGTTGACGGCGACGGTGAAAGGGATACCGCGGCGCTCGAAATAGTCGATGCCGGCGAAGCAGTCCTCCAGGCGGCGGGTGTCGGCGAGCACGACGGCGCCGAGCGTGCCCTGGGCCAGCTCGTCCCACAGGAACCAGAAGCGGTCCTGCCCCGGTGTGCCGAACAGGTAGAGGACGAGCTGCTCATTGATGGTGATGCGGCCGAAGTCCATCGCGACGGTGGTAGTGGACTTTCCTTCGACCCCGGCGGTGTCGTCCACGGGACGGCCGGCCTCGGTGAGGAGTTCCTCGGTGCGCAGCGGCCGGATCTCGCTGACCGCGCCGACGAGCGTCGTCTTCCCGACGCCGAACCCTCCGGCCACCAGAATCTTCAAGGTGACCGGCTCAGGGGCGGTCGCCCCGCCCCGGCCCCGGTCGGAACGCCCGAAGACCATCGTTCGCTTCTCCTGTCGTGCCGCTCGGCCGGCTCGCGGTGTCGGCACATGCCTCGGCGGTGCGCCGACGGCCGACGTCAGCAAGGGAACCGTACACCGTGGTCTTGCGGCAACTCCGCGGCAGGTGCGGATTGTTCTGCTCCCGGACGCCGCCGGTTGCCGAGGCATCCCAGCGGCCGTTCGGATGCCTGCCGGCCTGGCGGCACACGGGCTGCTCACTGCCACCTCGGCGCCACCGCGATCGTCGCCCGCGGCCAGACCACCCGCCCGGACGCGGGGCGGGCGTCACAGCACCCGCAGCCCGTTGATGACCTCACGCAGGATGGTCTCGTCGGGCAGTTCGGCCGGCGGCACCGGGCGGGTGACCCGCACCAGATCGGAGTCCAGCAGGTCGCCGACGAAGACGCGGACGACGCCGACGGGCAGGTCCAGATCTGCGGCCAGTTCCGCGACGGACTGCGGTTCGCGGCGGCAGAGCCGGACGATGTCGAGGTGTTCGGGGGCGAGGGAGTGGTCCTCCAGAGCGTCGTCGCGCGCCGGTCCGTCGCCGTGTCCGGGCTCCTCCGCGATCACCAGGGCGATCAGGTCGAGCCTGGCCGCCTCCGGGCCGGCGTGGGTGCGGCCGCGCGTCATGGTGTACGGCCGCACCACGGGGCCGGCCGCGTCGTCGAACCATCGGTCCGTCATGGTCCCGTCCCGTCAGCTTCCGCGGTGCACGTCCGAGCGGGGTGCGGTGCCCAGGTGCACACCGACCCGCTTGACCAGCAGGGTCATCTCGTAGGCGATCTGACCGACGTCGGCGTCGCCGTCGGCGAGTACCGCCAGGCAGCTGCCGTCGCCCGCCGCGGTGACGAAGAGGAACGCCTCGTCCAGTTCGACGACGGTCTGCCGCACGCCGCCGACCGCGAAGTGCCGGCCGACGCCCTTGGCGAGACTGTGGAAGCCCGAGGCGACGGCCGAAAGGTGTTCGCCGTCCTCTCTGGTGAGTCCCTCGGAGGTACCCCTGGGCAGGCCGTCACCGGAGAGCACCAGGGCTTTGTGAATGCTTCCGACGCGTTGCACCAGTTCGTCCAGCAGCCAGTTCAGTCGGCCCGAATCCTGTGTGCTGCCTTGTGGTGCGGTCATCGACCGTCCCCCTCCGGTGTCGTTCCTGGTGCCGTGGTCCCCGCGTCGTCCCCCGGCAGGCTGTCGTTGTGGCGCCGCCCACGCTGCCATCCTCGCTGCAACGACGACATTCTGCTGCGGACCTCCTCCGCCTCGCGTTCGTCCGGCGCAGCGCGTTCGGGGCGCGGGGTCCGCGAGCCCGGTGCGGCTTCGGCGTGGTCCTCCTTCAGCTGTGGGGCGAGGCTCGCCTGTCGCACGCGGCGGGGCAGTCCGCCGGCCGCACCGGCGCTCTCCTCCGGTCGCGGCCGCTGTTCGCCGACCGGGCGTCCGTGGTCGGAAACGAGCACCGGCGTGGTGCGGCGGCGGCGCGGCAGCCCGTTGGGGCGGTCACCTTCGGACCGGGCGGGCGGGGTCTCGTCCCGGGCGTGCTGATGCTGCTCACTGATGAGTCCGGGCGCGGGTGTGGCCGCGGTGGGCCGCCTGCGCGGACCGCCGAGCTCCGCGGCGGGACGGGGCGCACGCGGCTCGGCTTCCTCCTCCACGGGCACCTCCGACCCGATGGGCCCGTCCGGCACGGTGTGACGCCGCCCCACGGTCGGCGGGTCCGAGCGGTCCTGCGCGGTGCGGCCTGGGCCCTGGGGGCGGTCACGGGCGGAGCGGTGGCCGGTGGACTCGGTGAGGGCGGAGTCGGGGATGAGGACCACGGCGGTGGTGCCGCCGTAGGGCGAGGGCTGCAGGGAGACCCTGACGCCCTGGCGCTGGGCGAGCCGTGAGACGACGAACAGTCCGAGCCGGTCGGTGTCGGAGAGTTCGAACTCAGGGGTCTCGGCGAGCCGCAGGTTGGCGTCGAGCAGAGCGTCGGCGGTCATGCCGAGGCCGCGATCGTGGATCTCGAGGGTGAAGCCGTTGGCGACGCGTTCGCCGAGCACCTGGACCGCCGTGTGCGGCGGGGAGAAGACCGTTGCGTTCTCCAGGAGTTCGGCGACGAGATGGGTGAGGTCGGCGACGGTGCCGCCGACGACCGCCGACCGCGGCAGCCTGCGGACCTCGATGCGCTCGTAGTCCTCCACCTCGCCGACGGCCGCGCGGACGACGTCCATGAGCTGGACGGGCTTGCGCCACTGCCGGGAGGGTGCTGCGCCGGAGAGGATGACCAGACCCTCCGCGTGGCGGCGCATCCTGGTGGTGAGATGGTCGAGTTTGAACAGGTCGGCGAGTTCGTCCCCGTCCTCGGTGCGGCGCTCCATGGCGTCCAGCAGGGTGAGCTGCCGGTGCAGCAGCACCTGGTTGCGCCGAGCCAGGTTGACGAAGACCTCGGAGACGCCGCGGCGCATGCCGGCCTGCTTGACGGCCGCCTCGACGGCGGCTCGCTGCAGGGTGTTGAGAGCCTGTCCGACCTGCCCGGTCTCGTCCGGCGGGTACTCCAGCCGCGGTGCTTCGGTCTCGACGTCGACCTGTTCGCCGGCGGCCAGTCGGCGCATGACGCTGGGCAAGCGCACGCCGGCGGATTCGTTGGCCTCCTTGCGCAGCGTGCTCAGGTCGCGCACCAGTCCGCGTCCGACCCGGAAGGAGATCACGAGCGAGGCGATGACGGCCGCTGCGCCGAGCAGCCCCGCCGCGCCCGCCTCGACGAGGACCTTCGCGGAGGCCGGCTCCATGCGCTTCTGGTAGCGCACGTGCGCCTCGTGGCGCAGCGTCTGCAGATCCCCGAGCGCGGCCGAGGTCACGTCGTGCCACTGCGCGGAGCTGACGACGTGGGTGGCGCCGTGCGGCCCGGCCTTGATGACGGCGTCCTCGTAGCCGAGGAGGGTGCGCCCGTCGGTGCCGTTCCAGAAGTCCTGGAACGGCTGCCGGTCCTCGACGGGCAGCCGCTGCAGATTCGTGGTCAAAGCGAGGTTGCGTTCGGCGATCCGGTCGGAGAAGGCCCGCTGGTCGGCCCGGGTCATGGTGCCGGCGGCGAGCGCGGCGGCCATCAGGGCGTCCTCGCGGGAGAGGTACTCCCGTGCCCGGTAGATGCCGGTCAGCGCCTGGCCCTGCTTCTCCATCTGCACGTCGTTGAAGCCGTGAAGGGCGGACATGAAGGCGTAACAGGGGTCCACCAGGTCGTTGTAGGCCTGGAACGCGCCGCCGCGGGTGATCGTGTTCTTCTCGGTCTTCGTGCGCAGTGCGTCGAGGCCGTCCAGCCCGTGCGTGAGCGCGTCGAGCCGGGAGCGCGCCTCCGCCGGGAGCCCGCCGCGTACGCCGCCGGCGGTGCTGCGCAGGTCGTCGGCGGCCTTGTCGCTGGAGCGCTCCAGGCCGCGCAGCGAGGTGAGGGCGTCGCTGTTGCGCGGGTCGGCCAGGTAGACGAGCACCTGCCGGCGTTCCCGCTGCAGCGCCTGGGCCGTCTGCTCGATGGGGGACTTCAGCTGTTCCATGGTGTGGACGGTGCTGAGCAGATGGATCGCGTCACGGCTCGTCAGGTAGCCGGCGAAGGCCCAGATGGACACCAGGGACAGCAGCGGCACCAGCAGCAGCGCCACGATCTTCCGGCGGATCGATTTCCCGCGAAAGCGCATGGCCTCCCCTACGTCGACCCCTCCGGGCGGGGCGTGTTCCGTCAGCAAACGGCGCGAGCCTACTACTGACGGTTGAGCACATCGTAGATCTGTACGGAGGGGGAAACCGGAGTTCGGGTGATGCTGATCCCGAGTTGTCCGATGATGACCGCAGACGTCGGCGCCGAATGTGGTGCAGGACACGTTCGGGTGACGTTTGTGCGTGACAGGCGAGGTGAAGGGGGAGTGAAAGAATCATGTACGCGAAGCCGAGGATGCCGGACCCGGTCCGGTCGGCCGCCGTGCGGGCCGTGATCACGGTCGCGTTGACCCTCGTCCTGCTGATGGCCGCCATGCTGTGCGTGGTCGCCGGCGCATGGCCGGCTTTGCCCGTCACCGTGGTCGCCATAGGCGCGGTGGTGGTGGCGACGTGGAGCGTCCTGGACGTGTGGATCACCCGTCAGGTGTGGCGCCAGCGCGGTGGAGTGGTCTCCACCCCGCGCAGCGTGGCCCGGAGCACCACAGGGGACCTCCACTCCCCTACTCGTTCGCGGGACGGCGGAACACCCGCGTCGCGGTGATCTCACCCTGGACCGGCTGACCGTCCCCGTCCGGCGCGGGCAGCCCGGGCCGCAGGTGCTCCTCGACGCTGATGTACTTCAGTCCCGCGCGCAGGTCCGCATCGTTGCGCAGCCGGATGACCAGCGGGAACTCGGCGAGCGCCGTGGTGTCGAACAGACCGGTGGTGTAAAGAAGCTGTACGCCCAGCGCGTCGGCGACGGCCCGCTGGAGTTCCAGCAGATACGTGGCGTTGGCGCGCCCGATGGGGTTGTCCAGGAACAGTGTCCCGGCGTGCCGGTGCCGCTCCCGGCCGCGGTCGTTGCTGCGCAGGGCGGCCATGGTGCAGTACAGCGCGATGGCGGCGGTCAGCAACTGGCCGCCGGAGAAGACATCGCCCATCTGTCCGACGGGGACGCGTTCGGCCCGCAGCACCGCGTCGGGTTTGAGGATCTCCACGGAGACGCCACGCGGCTGGAGAGCCGCACCCACGCCGCGCAGCAACAGTGACATGCCATCACGCCGCAGGTCCGAGTTCTTGCGCAGGGCGGCGCGCGTGGTCTCGTCGACGACCTCGCCCAGCCGCTCGGTCAGGGTCGCCTGGTCGGGGTCGTCGAAGCGGATGCGGAGGAACTCCTGCCCGGACCACTCCCCGAGCCCCTCGGGCAGCCGGGACAGCCGCTGGGCGGAGCGCAGGGTCGCGAGCGAGGACTCGGTGAGTCCCCGCAGCCGGTCCACGATGCTGTCGCGGTTGCGCTCCAGCTGATCGAGTTCGTCGGTCAGCACGCGCAGTCGGGGCGCGAAGGCCTCGGCCCACGCAGCGGCGTGATCGGGCAGTGCGGCGGCCGGCAGTTCGCGGATCTGCTGCCGGGCGGGGGTGCGCACCTGCTCGTAGCGGGTGGAGTTGGCGTGCCGCACGAGCACGTCGCATGCTTCCCGCACCCGCTGTTCGGCCGTGGACAGGTCTGCCGCGCAGCCGCGCAACGAGCGGCGGGCCTCGGCGGCGGCACGGCGGGCCTCGGCGAAGTCGCCGGAGTACGGCTCGACGGACTCGTCGGCCTGTTCGCGCACGGCGGCCGGATCGCGCAGCAGATCGGCGAGCATGGCGGCGGTCTCCTCGAAGCCGCCGGCCGCGCCCTCGGCCGCCCGGTGGGCCTGCCGCAGCTCCTCGTGCGCGTCTCGGGCCTGCTGCAGCGCCTCTTCCGCGCCGGCCAGGTCCCTCCTGGCAGCACGCAGGTGGTCCGCCGCCTCGGCGGTGCCGGCGGGGACGGCTTCTTCGGGCAGGGCGGCGTGCACGCCGCCCTCGGCCGGCGCCAGCCGTTCGCTCTCCCCGCGGAGCCGACCCAGCTGTTCGCTGGCTTCGGAGGCGCGGGTCTCCAGGGTCTGTACGAGGGTCTCGGCGCGGGCCGCCGCGGCCTGCCGGGAGGGCCCATCCGCCCCTTCGGTGCTCTGCAACAGCTGCGCCGCGCGGCTGCGCACCTTGTTGGTGAGCCGCTCCAGGGTGGCCAGCGCCGCGGACTCGTCACCTTCGGCACGGGCCTGTTCGGCACGCAGGTCGGATCCGACGCCGACCTTCTCGTACAGCCGGTTCGCGGACCGGTAGGCCTCCCGCAGGTCCGGCAGCGTGGCCGAGGACGGGTCTGCGGCGTGGGGACCGTCGAGCATCAGATCGTCGGGCACGCCGGCGATGTCGGCCCGCTCCGCGCGCAGTGTCCGTGCGGTGCGGCGGGCGTCGTCGGCCGCCCGCTGGGCGGCGCGCCGGTTCTGGTCGGCCTCGCGCGCGGTCTCCAGCCAGGCGGCGGCCCGCGCCTCGGGGACGGCCGTCTCATCGGACAGCTCGCGCAGCCGGGCCTGCCACCTGGTGCGCTCGCGCAGCCGGAAGGCGAGTCCGGCCAGCGCGTCGGCGGAGCGGCTCGCCTGCTGGGCGCCTTCCTGCCGGACGTCGCGTGCGCGCGCGGTCTCCGCCGCGCGTTCCTCCGTCTCGGCCGCTCTCCGGCCCGCCTCGTCGAGCCGGGCCTGGGACTCCCGGGCTCCGGTGCGGGCGGCGGCGGCCCGGTCGGCAAGCTCCGGAAGACGGCCGCGTGGGCATCCGGCGCGCCAGGAGGCCAGCCGCGCGCCGAGTTCGCGGTCGGCGGTGAGCCGGGCCGCGAGCGCGCGGATCTCCGTGTCACGGGCGCCGGTTCGCTCCCGCAAGGCGCGCCGCTCGTCGTCGGCCGCATGCTCATCGTGCATGGCGGGGTTGGGCGGGACGAGGAAGACCTCGGGGTTCTCCTCCTGCGGCGCTCCGGTCGGGGCGACCAGGGCCGCGGCAGTCCCGACGGCGACGGCTGAACGCGGCAGCAGCGCCGCCTCGGCCAGAACCTCACGGGCGCGCAGGTGTCCGGCGGCGTCGGTCAGCACGACGCCGTCGACGAGCTCGGGCCGGGCGGCGAGCACGGCGACATGGTCGCCCGGATCGACGGCCTGGGCGAGGTAGCGCCAGCCGGGCAACGCGGGGATGCCGTGCTCTCCGAGCAGTTCGACGGTGGCCAGCACGTCCCGGCCCGGCGGCAGCAGACCGCCCTGGCCGAGGGCACCGAGCATCCGGGCGTCCTCGGCTGCCGCCGTGCGCAGGTCGAACAGCGTGCGTTCGCTCTCCGCGACGGCACCGTCGAGGAGTTCGCGCAGGTCCTCGGCGTTGCGGTCGACTTCCTCCGCGGTCAGCTGTCCGTCGGTCCCATGCCGCCCCTCGGGCAGGCCGAGCAACTCCGCCAGCCGCTCGTCGGCACCGAGGACGGCAGCGGTGCGCTGCTCGGCAGCGTGGGCGGCTTCGGCCGCCTGTGCAGCGTCGGCGGCGCGTGCCGCGGCGAGGGCCGCCCGCGAGTGGTCCTCAGCGGACTCGCGGGCGGTCTGTGCGGCACGGGCCGCGGTCTCCCGCGCCGCCTCGGCTTCGGCGGCCGCCTGTTTCTCGGCGTCGCCGGCGGCCAGCGCGGCCCGGGCCGGGTCGGCCTCGGCTGAGGCACCGGGCAGCCGGCCGGCCCGGACGGCCTCCGCCGTCTCCTGGTCGACCTCGGCAAGCCGCTGGCGCAGGTGTTCCGCTTCGCTGCGGGCCTTCTGCGCCTGAGTCGCGGCATCGGTGGCGTCCCGGTGGGCGCGTTCGCCCTCCTCCTGCAGGGCTGCGGCGCGCTCCTCCTCCTCGGTGGCGAGCCGTTCTCCCTCCCCGGCGGCGGCATGCAGGGCACGGACGAGTTCGGCCGCGGCCTTGCTCCGGGCGGCCAGCGCGGGTGCGGCGTCCCGTTCGGCCTCCCGGATGACTGCCGAGGAGCGGGCCGCGCGGTCGGCCGCGGCGCGGTGCTGCAACACGGTCTCGGCGGCCTGCCAGGCGGCGTGCAGGGTCCGGGCGTCGAGCAGCTCGCGGCGCTGTGCGGCGGCGGCCTTCTCCGCGTCGGCGAGGGCGAGGGAGGCGTGGCGGTAGGCGAGTTCGGCGGCGAGGGCGGCCGCCCGCGAGTGGTCGTTCACCGCGGTGGTGACAGCTGCGGCGCCGTGGTCGGCCTGTTCGGCGAGTTGGCGGGCACGGCCCCGCTCCTCGGCGGCGCGTGCGGCCAGGCGGCGGGTCAGGAGCCTGGCACGTCGTTCGGCGCCGGCGTGTACGTCCCGGGCGCGGGTGCGATCCTGCGCGGCGTCCGCGATGCGGGTGAGGAGTTCCAGCGAGCCGGCGGTGAAGTCCCGTTCGGCGGTCAGTTCGGCCCGGCGGCCGAGTTTGTGCGCGAAGCCGTGCACGAGGCCGGCGAAGCCGTCCGTGTCCCGGGTGTCGGTGACCGCGCGCAGCAGCAGGTCGGTGAAGTCGGAGTCGTTCTTGACGGCGAACAGGCCGGCGGCCTCGCCCTCATCCGCGTTCATCTCGCGCTGGTAGCGGAAGAGTTCCGGGTCCAGACCCAGGCCGGTGAGGTGCTCGTTCCAGCGCTCGTGGATCTCCTCCCAGGTCACGTCGAGGTTCGGGTAGGCCTTGCCGGTCTCGGTGAGGACGTCACGGAAGCCCTTCATCGTGCGGCGGCGGCCGCGCGCGGCGGAGGCACCGTCGGCGGCCGACCGCAGTGCGACGGCCTCGGCGACCGGCAGCGCGTCGAGGCTGAGGCCGGGACCGGGGCGGAAGGAGTACCAGGCCTCGGCGAACTTGCGGGGGTCGGGCGAGACCTGACGGCCGCGCCACTCGCTGACCTTGCCGACGACCACGCTCTCCCCGGTCCTGGTGTGCTGCCACTCCAACGCGACGTGGCCGCAGTCGTCGGCGAGCAGGAACTTGCGCAGCACGCCGGAGCTGGCACCGCCCAGGGTGTTGCGGTGACCGGGGAGCATCACCGAGAAGATCAGCTTCAGCAGCACGGATTTGCCGCCGCCGTTCTCCAGGAAGAGCACGCCGGCGGGCGCGGGGCGGCGCGGGGGGCCGGTGGGCTCGTCCTCGAAGAAGTCCGCCTGGGTGGGGCCCGGTTCGGGCACGGTCTCGCCCACGCCCCGCAGGTCCAGCAGGGTATCGGCGTAGCGCGCGCCGGCGGGCCCGATGGAGTAGAGGCGGATCCGGGACAGCTCGTACATGTCGGCGTGCTCTCGTTGCGTGCGGCGATGGTCAGGAGTGGAAAGGCAGGCCTGCCTCGGCGGACAGGTCCAGGTCGTCGGTCTCGTCGGGCGGCAGCAGGGTGGCGCTGCCGTCGCTGACGGGCACGACACCGAGGTCGGTCAGCTCGGCCAGGGCCGCACCGCCCGCCATGTCCCGCACCTGCAACTGGTAACGGGCGGTGGTGCGGTAGGTGCCGCCGGTCTCGTCTCCGGTGCGCTGGAGGAAGCCGGAGTCGGCCAGGAAGGACATGGCCTTGGCGATGATCCCGGTGGTCGAGCCGGCCAGGCGCCGGGCGTCCTTGGTGGCTCCGGTGGCGCTTCGCCGCGCGTAGACCCGCCAGGCCGACTCGAGCCCGGGAGCGCCGGTATGAGGGTCGGTGTTCTCGCCCTGTTCCCCGGCGCGCTCCTCCAGCCGGCGGCAGGTCTGGCGCACGAAGGCGTCGACACCGTTGACGGTGAGGCGTCCGATGTAGCCGTCGTCGGCGAGGTCCTCGGGGCGGGGGAATGCCAGGGCTGCGACCGCCAGGTGGGCCAGACCGTGCAGAAAGCGGTCCGCGGAGTCGGCGGAGGCGCGCCGTGCGTAGTCGCCCATGCGGACGGCGAAGACGGAGTCCTCGGCCGCAGCTACGGCCATGCCGGCGCGGGCGGAAACCTCGAGGACGACGAGGCCGAGTCCGGTGGCCACGGCGTCGGTGAGCCGGGCGAAGCGGGGATCGTCACGGTAGCGGTGGATCAGTTCCGCGTACTCGGCGTCGCGGGCGGGCAGCAGGCGCGGATGCAGCCCGAAGGAGACCAGCCGCGCGGCGTCGGCCGTGTCAGCGGGCGTGGCGTCACTACGTGACGGCTCCTGTGCTTCGTGGTCCGGTCCGCGGGGCGCGGTGCCGGCGTCGAGGTCTGCGCCGGTGCGGTCTTCGCTCACGGGCGGGTGCTCCTCGGTCGTTCGGTGCGGTGGGTGCGGTAGGTGCTGCGGCGGGCGCCCGTCATGCCGGCTCGGTGCGGCCGGCGGCCATGCCGGCGGCGTCCAGGACGGCGGTTCCGACGACGAGGTCGGCACCGCCGAACTCCGGATCGTCCAGCTCGGTGCCGTCATCGACGGCGAACAGCAGACGCCGTTCGCCCTGCCGGTAGGCCGTGCCCACGGCGGGGGAGGCCGCGTGGACGGCCAGCAACGACACCAGGTAGGGCAGTTCGGGGTCGGCGCGCCGGGCCTGAGCCAGCAGACCTGACAGCCTGCGCGGCGCGTCGTCGGGCAGGTCTAGCAGCGCGGTGGCCGCCTCCAGTTGTTCCTCGCTGAAGCGACTGCTGTCGGGGGTGGCGATCAGGTCCGGGTCGGGCATCTCGGCGCCGAGGTGCTCGCGTGGGACCGGCGGGGTGAGCAGCGTCTCCACCAGGTCGGCGAGCCGGGGCGGCCCGGCGATGCGCAGGCCCGCTCCACGCGCGAAGAAGGCGTCGGTCACTCGCGTCGCGTCGGACATCGCGAGCGGCAGCGTGGGGGCGAGCAGTTGCCCGTACAGGTCCAGCCCGGCGCGGGCGGAAGGCGGGGCGAAGGCCTGTCGGTCCTGCTCGGCGCGGAAGAGCGGGCCGGCCTCCAGCAGCCGGGACTGCAGCTGGGTGTGACGGCGGATGCAGTCCTTGACGATGTCCACGAGTTCGGCGGCGCGCCGCTTGTGGTCCGGGCCGCGTTCGGCCTGTGCCTCGTCCCTGGCACGGCGGATGTTGGTGAGGATGGCGTTCTCGTGCCGGTAGCGGTCGGCGACGTGGTCGAGGGCCTCGGTGATCATGTCCGACACCGTGTGGAGCCAGTCGACGGCACGGACGTTGCGCCGGGTCGCCTCCAGGGTGCGGCGCAGCGTTTCGGCGTACTGGACGGTGCGGTAGCGGGCCTGTTCGGCGGCGAGTTGGGCGTCGGCCAGCCGGCCGCGGCTGATGAGGACCTCGAGTTTCACCTCGGCGGCGATCTGCGCGCTGGTGACGTCGGTGTCCAGGGCGCCGACGAGGACGTTGACGGCCTCGTCGGTGGTGCGCAGGTACACCCCGCCGTCCGGGCCCGGCACCTCTTCGACGAGTTTGAAGTCGTAGTCACGGCGCACGTAGGTGCCATCGGGCCCGAACGTGCCGTAGACGGAGCGGAACCCGCGGTCTACGCTGCCGACGTTGATCAGGTTCTCCAGGACCCAGCGGGCGACCCGTTCGTGCTCCTCGGCGGGGCGCTGCGGTGCCTGTGCCGCGACCCGGGGCAGCAACCGGGCGACGATCCGGTCGTGGTCGGCGCCGGTGTCGAAGTCCATCGTCAGGGTGACCAGGTCGATGGATGCCAGCGCCACTTCGGCCATCGCGTACGTACCGTACTCGCCCGCGAGGTTGGCCTTGCGCACGTCCAGGTCGTGCAGCGGGGCGGTGCAGGCGAGCGCGCGAAGACGGCGGGCCAGCCCCTCGTCCGCCGCAGGACCGAGGGCGGGTGAGGTGAGGGGTCCGGGCACGTACGCAGTCACGACGGACACAGTAGGCGCTCGGGCCGACAACGGCCGAAACGACCTCAGGCGCTGAGGCGTCCGCGCACGGCGCTCTGCACACCGGCTTCCTCGGCCGGGTCGGTCGCGAGGCTGCGGAGCCGTTCGACGACCCGGACGTCTCCCGTGGTGGCGTGGCGGGCTGCGAGTTCGCGGGTGGTCTCCTCGCAGTCCCACAGGCACTCGATGGCGAAGGAGGCTGCGAAGGACGGATCGGTGGCGGCCAGGGCCCGGGCCGCCCGGCCCCGCAGCTGCGCGGAGGCGGTCTCGCGATAGAGGTGACGCAGCACGGGGACGGAGCAGGCGACCGTCAGCCGGCCGGCCCCGTCCACGAGCGGCCACAGCGCGTCGCTGTCGGCTCCCTCCTCGCGGACGACACGGCGGAGCACCGCCAGCACGGTCTCGGCGTCCGCGCGGCCGCCGCGGACGGCGAGGAGTCGGCCTGCGACGGTGCCCAGCGCGTCGGGGCGACGCACGGCCCAGTGCCGGGCGCGCTCCAGCGCGGCGACGCTGCGCATACGGGAGAAGGAGGCGAGGGCGTTCTCGGCTACTCGCGGGGAGGGGTCGTCCGCCGCCAGTTCGATCAGGTCCAGTGCGGCCGGGTCACCGCGCTCCGCGAGATGGCGCAGCGCCGCGCAACGGGCGACCTGCGGTCCTCCCCTTGCGGCGGCCAGGAGTTCGGGCCGGTCCTCCGGCCCCGCGACGGCGGCCAGACACCGTGCGGCGGCGGCCTCGCGCAGCGGTCCTGGCTGCTCTTCCGGGCTGCCCTGGGCCCAGGCCAGCACCTCGCGCACGCTCCAGCCGGGACGCGGTCCGCCGTCGCGCATCTGCCGCTGCCAGCGGTCGAAGGAGCGCTGCTCCCCGGCTCGGCGCAGACGATCGGCTTGCTCGGGGTGTTCCGGGTCCTCGGCCCACAGCCGCCAGGGCCTGGGCTCGAAGGCGTCGCGGGTGGCGGCGGCCAGTTCGGCGTCGCCCTCGGGGGTGCGGGGGAAACGGGCCAGCACGGCGGGGCCGAGCGGCCGCAACCCGGCGTCGTCGTCCCGGACGGCCAGTTCGTCCAGCGCCCACTGCCAGTTGGCTCCGCGGACGGCGTACCGGCGCAGGAGTTCCAGAGCCGCGCGGTCGCCGTAGGAGACCAGGTGGCCGAGCACGGAAAGGGCCAGCCCGGTGCGTTCCTCGCCGCCTGCGCCGGGCAGCTGGTCGTCGGGGTGGAAGAGGTGTTGCTCGATGTCGTCGAGACCCGCGTCCAGGTCCGCGTGGAGGCGCGCGTAGTACAGGGAGCGGTGCTCGACCTGCCAGTCGCGCCGGGGGTCGTGCAGCACGCAGTGACTCAGCGCTGCGAGGGCTTCGCTGCGCGGCGCCGCGAGCGCGTGCAGCGTCCCGTCGCCGCGGCCTCGCTGCAGGAGGCCGAGCAGGGTGCCGCTGGGCGCTATGTCTGAATCGACGTACATGAGAGTCAGCATCCGGTGCGGGGTATTGGGCTGGCAACGGGATTTCCGTCGAACGCGAGTCTTGCCGCTATCAGCGCTTCTACTCCTGACGGTGCCCTGGGTGCTCGGCGCCGCAGCCTACCGGAACTCGTCCCTCCGTCCGAGTGCCGGTCCACCAGTGGTCGGACCGAAACGGTCGGCCTTCGACATATGCCGGAAGCACCACCGAATCGGGTGTTGCCAAATCCCTTACGCTCGGTCGCCAGGTATGTCACAGTCGGTGGCGCGCCTTCACCGATGACCGGAGACCGCCATGCCGTCCGCATCTCCCGCCTCCTCCCCCGCCGGAGAGCCGCTCGAACGTGCCGCGCTGGACGAGCTGATCAATCAGGCACGCAGGCTGCGCGGCGGTCTCGAGGCCATGGGCGTCACGGACGACGCGGACGAGGGGCCGACGCAGCGGGGGCGCTGGCAGCGGGCCCTGTGCGAGCTGGCGGTCGCCGAGCTCGACGAGGTGGGCGAGCGGCTGCAGGAGCTGCGGGCCGGGACCGGTGGCGCGGGGAGAGGGACGCGGCTCCCGGCGGGCAGCGCCCAGTGGAACCTACTGAGCGACGAGGTCGTCTGGTCCACCGAACTGTTCGCGATCTTCGGACGTGCCGATGAGGACGGCCCGCTGTCCCTGGACGAACTACCCTCCTGGGTGCTCGCCCAGGACCAGCCGGCGCTGACCGGCGCGGTGACCGACACACTGGTGGACGGCAGCACTCTCGACGTGGAGTTCCGCGTGGTCCGTCCCGACGGCGGCACCCGCACCCTGCACATGGCCGGCGAGCCGGAACTGGACGCGGAGGGCGACACGGCCTGCCTGTGGGCGGTGCTGCGGGACGTGAGCGAACTGCGCCTGGGCGAGCGGGCCGTCCGCGACTTCCGTGAGTCCTTGCCCCGGGTTCCGGGCGGGGCAGGGGGGGAGCACGACCCGGCCGCGGAGGTCCGGGAGGCGGTCCTTCCCCGGCAGCACGCTGCCCGGGGCCGGCCGGCCGGTCCCGGGCAGGCGCGGGCAGGTCTGGAGACGGCCTCCCACTACTTCGCGGCCGAGCAGAGCACCCTGGTCGGCGGAGCCTGGTTCGACGCCCTCGCCCTGCCCGAAGGTGCGACGATGCTCACCGTGGGCGAACTGTCCGGAAGCGGCGTCGCCGCTGTGTCCGGCATGGCGATGCTGCTGGGAGCCGTGCGCGGTATGGCGCTGGCGAATATCGCTCCCGGCGCACTGATGGGGCATCTGAACGAGTTGCTGACGACCACGGCGCAGCCGGCTCTGCGCGGTGCGGTCTGCGCCCGGTACGACGCGGCGACCGGACTGTTGACCTGGTCACAGACGGGCGCATGCCCGCCTGTGCTGTTCCGCCGCGGTACCGGCGGGCAGCTGCCGGCCACCGGGGGACCGGCCTCCGACGTGGATCACGGCGGACCGTTCGCGCAGTACAGCGCGTGCCTGGAGGCGGGTGACGTACTGGTGCTGCACACCGAGGGCCTGACGGAACCTGGGCAGGGCGGTGGGGCCACGACCAGCCGGCTCACCGGGCTGGGCCCCCGACTGGGCGCCGCGGTGACGGCGCAGGAGTGCCTGCACGCGGTCCTGCAGGCATACGCGGGCACGCGCGACCAGGACGCGGGTGTCCTGGTCGCGCGGGTGCCCGGCTGATCCGGAGGCGGACCCTCGTCACGCCTGCGCCGTGCGCGCCCCCCTGCCGCCGGGAGCCCGGGGCAGGACGTGCCGCACCTCCTCGCGCAGGGTGTCCACCTGCTGGGAGCCGGCGTAGCGGGCGGTGAGCCGGTACATCTCGCGCAGCCGGTCCCAGGTTCGGTGCGAGGACGTCTGGCCGATGCTCAGCAGAGCGAGCCGGGCGTACTGGTCCGCCTGATCGGGATCGTCGGCGATGAGGCACGCCGAAGCCATGGTCAGGTAGTCGAAGATCTTGGACCGCTGCCGACCGTCCACCCGCAGCTCCAGCGCCTTGGCCGCGTAGTGCTGGGCCTGTCCGGCGACGGACGGATCGTGTTCGGCGAGCGTGCGGTAGGCCAGCGCCTGCATGCCGTACAGATCCTCCTCCTTGAAGATCTGCATCCAGCTCGGCGGGGGTACGTCGCCTCGGTCGGAGGCGAACAGCTCCTCCGCCTCACCGAGGGTGCGCCGCATGCCCTGCCCGTTGCCCATGGACGCCTGCGCCCACGCCTCCACGGTGCAGAGCATGGCCCGGGTGCGCGGCAGTGTCGCCTCTCCGGAGCCGGACTGCGCGAGCTGCATCAGGTCCAACGCGTCATCTGGCCGGCCCAGGTGGACCATCTGCCGGGCGGCCCGTGAGAGCGCCTCACCCGCCCGCGGGCGGTCGCCCCCTTCACGCGCAGCATGGGCGGCGATGACGAAGTACTTCTGGGCGGTGGGCTCCAGCCCCACGTCGTGAGACATCCACCCGGCGAGGACGGCGAGATTGGCCGCCACGCCCCACAGCCGGTACTCCACCCTCGGCGGGTGGCGCTGAGCGAGCAGCCCACCCACCTCGTTGAGCTGACCGACGACGGCCTTGCGCTGCAGTCCGCCTCCCCTGGCCGCGTCCCAGGCGCGGAAGATCTCGACCGAGTGCTCGAGAGCCTCGATCTCCTGGAACCCGACCGGGGCCGTCTCGTAGTCGAGAACCGCCTGGCCGGCCGAGGGCAGTCCGTCGGCGCCCCAGACGGACGGTGGAGCCGTGGGTGCTGTCCTGATCCAGTCGTACAGGGCTGAACTGAGGGCCGATCCTGCGGCGAGCGCGGCGCCCGCGCCCACCAAGCCGCGTCGGTTGAGCATGAGGTCCATTCCCGTGAATTCGGTGAGGACCTCGGCCGTACGGTCGGGTTGCCACGGCAGCCCGTCGATGGGCGGCCGTCTTCCCGCGTTTCCCGGTACGCGGAAACCGAGGTCCTCGATGGTCACGACACGACCGAGTCGCTCGGTGAACAGGGTCGCCAGCACCTTGGGCACCGGATCGCGCGGGGTCTCCCCCATGTCGATCCACCGCCGCACCCGCGAGGTGTCGGTCGCCAGCTGGAGGTGGCCCATGGCCGCCGCCTGCCGGTTGACCAGCCGCGCGAGTTCGCCCTTGGACCAGCCGGCCAGGCCGAACAGGTCCGCGAGACGGGTGTTGGATTCCTTGGTCACGTCAAGCCCCCAGGTTCTCGGCTGAGTTGACAGTAACCGTCCCGCGACCAAGCTTGGAGCATTCGCCAGGGTTCGCCAGGGTTCGCCAGATGGTGTGCCACCCGCGCCCGGGTGTCGGGTAGGAGTGCGCCACCCCGCCCCGGAGCCGGGAGAGGCAGGCAGAGGCATTCCCCAGGGTGCCCGCGCCTGCGGATCCCGGCTGGGGGCGGCCCCGGCCCGCGAGGGCCGGGGGCGCCACCGACCCGTCGGCACACGAAGGGATCCGGCTCACCCATGTCTCCAGCAACGTCGCCCGTGTCCGCACCACCGCGCACACACTTCGCGCAGCCACAGATCCGGCCGCGCCCGGCGCAATCGAGCGGTCCGCCGGCCTCTCGCGAGAGGCTGGACATGTCCGGTCCGCAGGGGGACCGGCTGCGCACCGTCCTGGCCTCCGTGCTCCGGATCTGCCCGGACTTCCAACCGGTGCAACTGTTGCGGCGCAGCGGCCGCTCGGTGCTGCTGGCCGGCACCGTCGGCCGTGGCAACGTCGTCGCCAAGTGTCTGCTGGACCGCTCCCCCGCCTGGACGGAGCGCTTCCGGCACGAGATCGGCGTCTACCGGACCTTCGTCCGGCACCGGCCGCCGGTCCGTGCGCCGCGGCTCGTCGCCGCGGATCCGGAGGCATGCGTGCTGGTCACCGAACGGATGCCGGGCCGGCCGGCCGCGCTGCGGCGGCACCCCTTCGAGGCGCCTGCGCGCGTCGACCTTCGCTCGGTGCTGTCCTCCGTGTGCCGGCTCAACACCTGGCAACCGGCGGCCGGCCTGTTCGAGCGGCCGTTGGACTACCCCCAGCGGCTCGCGCGCCATCACGAGCTCGGCTTGCTGACAGACCGTGACCTGAGCGACCTGCAGACGTTGTTGCACGGCGCGGCGCACCCCCGCGGCCGGGCCGGCCCGGTGTGGCAGTTCTGTCACGGCGACGCCCTGCTCTCCAACATGCTGCTGCCGCCGGCCGGCCCGGTCCTCGTCGACTGGGAACACACGGGCTGGTACCTGCCGGGCTACGACCTGGCCACATTGTGGACGGTGCTCGGTGCGGAGCCCGCGGCGCGCCGGCACATCAGCCAGCTCGCGCAGGCGGACGGTCCGGCCGCCCGCGACGCGTTCCTCGTCAACCTGATGCTGGTGCTCACCCGGGAGATCCGCACCTACGAGACGGCGGTGCAGCGCACGATGCGCGCCCCCGCGTCGTCGCCGCCCGCGGAGCGAGGGGGTGCGCCGGCCCCTGGCGAGGTGCAGCGACTGCTGCTGCGGCGGCTGCACGACGACTGCGCGCTCGCCCGCAACGCGGTGCGGGCGGCGGTGGGCACGAGGTGAGGCGTACGGCCGGAGCCGGCCGCCGTGCGGCCGGAGCCGGCGTCACTGCTGGAACAGCTCCGCGGGCAGCGGCTTGAGCAGCGCGTACAGGTCGCTGGTGATCGGCCGGTCCCAGCTGGCGATGGTTACCAGCACACCGTCACTGCGGTCGAACTGCACACAGGAGATCCGTTCCTCCGAGCAGATCAGCCTGCGCACGATGAGCAGGTTGTCCTGGTGCATGACCGGATCGTCCTGGACGTCGGTGACGTGGACCGGTTCGTCGTGTTCGAGGGCGAGCAGCAGCTGCGCCACCTCGAAGGGCACCTCGTCCTCGTCCACTTCCCGCGCCTGCGAGCCCTCCGGCAGGTTACCGATGACCATGGCGGGCCCGCGGCCGCCGAAGAGGTCGTAGCGCAGGAAGACTCCCTGGCAGCTTCCGTCCTCGCGCGGCAGGAGGCCGGCTCCCAGGTTCCCCGGCCAGTCGGACGGGTCCATCGCCAGGACGTCGAAGTCCGGCCCGGCGGGCGCGGGAGTGTTGCGGCGGCGCAGGAACGACATGCGGGCCATGGTACGTGGCCGCGGGGGGCTCCCGGAGCGGGGCGGCCGCCCCGGGAACGGCCTTGACGTGCGCCCGTGCGGCTGGTTGTTTGGCCGCAGACGGCTACCGAACGCTCGGTTGGGGCGCACATGCAGAAGTTCGACTCCGCGGAACGGCTCACCCAGGGTGAACTGGGCGCGCTGCAGCTGGAACGGCTGCGCGGCACGCTGCGGCACGCCTACGAGAACGTCGGCCATTACCGCCGCGCGTTCGACGAGGCCGGCGTGCACCCGGAGGACTGCCGCAGTCTGGCGGACCTGGCGCGCTTCCCGTTCACCGCGAAAGACGACCTGCGGGCGAACTATCCCTTCGGGATGTTCGCCGTGCCCCGTGCGGACGTCCGGCGGCTGCACGCCTCCAGCGGTACGACCGGCACCCCGACGGTCGTCGGCTACACCGACCGGGACCTGCGGACCTGGGCGGATGTGGTCGCGCGGTCGCTGCACGCCGCCGGTGCACGGCCCGGGCACACGGTGCACGTCGCGTACGGCTACGGGCTGTTCACCGGCGGGCTCGGCGCGCACTACGGCGCGGAGCGTCTCGGCTGCACGGTGGTGCCCGCCTCGGGTGGCATGACGGCCCGGCAGGTGCGCCTCATCCAGGACTTCGCACCCGAGATCATCCTGGTGACCCCGTCCTACATGCTGACCCTTCTGGACGAGTTCGAGCGGCAGGGCGTCGACCCCCGCGGCACGTCGCTGAAGGTGGGCGTCTTCGGCGCCGAGCCCTGGACGCAGGAGATGCGCCGCGAGATCGAGGAGCGGTGCGGCATCGACGCGGTCGACATCTATGGGCTGTCGGAGGTGATGGGCCCCGGTGTGGCACAGGAAAGCGTGCATACCAAGGACGGCCTGCACATCTGGGAGGACCACTTCTACCCGGAGATCGTGGACCCGGTCACCGACGAGGTGCTGCCTCAGGGGTCGCAGGGGGAACTGGTCTTCACGTCACTGACGAAGCAGGCCATGCCGGTGATCCGGTACCGCACCCGTGACCTGACCCGGCTGTTGCCGGGCACCGCGTGGCCGGCGTTCCGGCGCATGGAGAAGGTCACCGGGCGCTGCGACGACATGATCATTCTGCGGGGGGTGAACCTCTTCCCGGCGCAGGTCGAGGAGATCGTGCTGCGCACCCCCGGCGTGGCACCGCACTTCCAGCTGCGGCTGACCCGGCAGGGGCGGATGGACCACCTGACCGTGCGGGCCGAAGCGCGCCCGGGCGCCACGCCGGAACAGCGTGCGGCGGCCGTGGAGGCCATCGTCCACGGGGTCAAGGACGGCGTCGGGGTATCGGTGGCGGTCGAGATCGTCGCCCCGGAGACACTGGAACGCTCCGTAGGCAAGATCCGCCGCATCATCGACGAACGCGGCTGAGCGGCGGCACGGCCCGCTCCGCCGCGCGGCGGAAGGCCAGGCCGCCGTTGTACACGTCCGGGCTACGGGGTCTTCTTCAGCGACGTCCTGTCCGGCTGTCCGCCGCGGGCCCGACGCCGTTCAGCGGCCGAGGGCCGCCATCGCCGCGTTGTGCCCACCGATGCCGCTGACGCCACCTCCGCGCACCGAACCGGCCCCGCACAGCAGAACGTTGGCGTGTTCGGTCTCCACGCCCCACCGGCCCGTCGACTCCCCGGCCCAGGGGAAGGAGAGGTCACCGTGGAAGATGTGGCCGCCTGGCAACCGGAGTTCCTCCTCCAGGTCGAGCGGCGTCTTCGCCTCGATGCAGGGCCTGCCGTCCTCGTCGAGAGCCAGGCACTCGGACAGCGGTTCGGCCAGGTGGTCGTCCAGCTGCGCCGTGACAGCGGCCAGCAGCGCCGCACGCCGCCGGTCGTTGTCGGCGGTGAACAGGGCGGCGGGCGCGTGCAGACCGAAGAGGGTGAGGGTCTGGAAACCGCGGCGGGCCGCCTCTCCGCCGAGGATGGTGGGGTCCGTCAGGGAGTGGCAGTAGATCTCCGAGGGCGGCGCGGCCGGCAGCTCGCCGGAGGCGGCCTGCCGGTAGGCGGCCTCCAACTGGCCGTAGCCCTCAGCGATGTGGAAGGTGCCGGCGAAGGCGTCCTCGGAGGCCACCGAGGTGTCCTTCAGCCGCGGCAGCCGCTTGAGCAGCATGTTGACCTTCAACTGCGCGCCCTCCGCCTTGCGCGGAGCGGAATCACCCAGCAGACCGGCCAGGACGTCCGGCGAGGCGCCGACCAGGACGTGGCGCGCGACGACGGTGCCCTCACCCTCGTCGTTGCGGTAGGTGACCTCGGCGGACCGGCCGTCGGTCTCGAGCGACTCCACGGTGTGGCCGGTGCGGATCTCCGCTCCGGCCCGGCGTGCGGCGTCGGCGAGCGCGTCGGTCAGCGCCCCCATGCCGCCCACCGGCACGTTCCATTCGCCGGTGCCGCCGCCGATCAGGTGGTAGAGCAGGCAGCGGTTCTGCAGCAGTGACGGGTCGTGGGCGTGGGAGAACGTGCCGATCAGCGCGTCCGTGAGAACGACACCACGCACCAGGTCGTCGTCGAAGTGCGCCTCGACGGCCTCACCGACCGGCCGCTCGAACAGCGCTTGCCAGGCGGTCTCGTCAGCGATGCGGGTCCGCAGCCCGGCACGGGTGGGCAGCGGCTCGGTGAGCGTGGGGAAGACCCGCCGGGCGACCCGGCCGGTCATGGTGTAGAAGCGCTGCCAGGCCTCATACTCCCGGTCGGAGCCGGTCAGGCGGGCGAAGGCCTCGCGGGTGCGCGACGCGCCGTGCCCGACGAGCAGCCCGGTCGGCCGGCCGTCACGGACCGTCGGCGTGTAGGAGGAGACTCCGCGTCGGCGCACCTCGAAGCGCAGCCCGAGGTCGGTCATGATCTGCTGCGGGAGCAGACTCACCAGGTAGGAGTAAGCCGACAGCCTGGCGTCGAGACCGCGGAAGGGCCGGGTCGAGACCGCAGCCCCGCCGGTGTGGCCGGCGCGTTCGAGCACAAGCACCTGCCGGCCTGCACGAGCGAGGTAGGCGGCGGCGACCAGGCCGTTGTGGCCGCCTCCGACGATCACGGCGTCAAATGACTTCTGCACGGGCATGGCTCTTCGTAGCACGAACAGCCGGGCCGCGACCAGGGTCCGCGAGCCGTCCGCCCAGTTCAGCGGCCCGCAGCCGGGTACCCGGTGGCCGGACGCCCGCGGAACCGGCCGACGGGCGTCGTTTCGCGGGCGGCGCGAAGCTGGTTGAGTGGCGGTGTCCGAGTCCATGGCCGGAGCGACGGGAGACAGGCATGAAGCAACTGATCAACGTGCCCGAGACGGTGGTGCCGGACGCGCTGCGCGGTATGGCCGCCGCGCACCCCGAGCTGGCGGTGGACGTCGAAAACCGGCTGGTGATCCGGGCGGACGCACCGGTCGCGGAAAAGGTCGGCCTGGTCTCCGGTGGCGGCTCCGGGCACGAGCCGCTGCACGGCGGGTTCGTCGGCCCGGGCATGCTGGACGCAGCCTGCCCGGGCGAGGTGTTCACCTCGCCGGTGCCCGACCAGATGGCGCGGGCCGCGGCGGCGGTGGACAGTGGGCACGGCGTGCTCTTCATCGTCAAGAACTACACGGGTGACGTGCTGAACTTCCAGATGGCCGCGGAGCTGGCCGAGGACGAGGGCGTCCAGGTCGCCACAGTGCTGGTCCACGACGATGTGGCGGTCTCCGAGGACGGCGGCAGCGCCGGGCGGCGCGGCACGGGCGGGACGCTGTTCGTGGAGAAGATCGCGGGGGCGGCCGCCGCCGAGGGCGCTCCGCTGGCGCAGGTGGAGTCGGTCGCCCGCCGGGTGGCGGAGTCCGCCCGCAGTTTCGGGGTCGCCCTCAGCCCGTGCACCACGCCCGCCCGCGGCGTGCCGACCTTCGACCTGCCCGAGGGAGAGCTCGAGCTGGGGATCGGCATCCACGGCGAGCCGGGGCGGGAGCGGCGGGCGATGATGACGTCCGGCGAGATCGCCGATCTGGCGGTCGACGCGATCCTGGAGGACCTGCGGGAGCCGGGACCGGTGCTGGCACTGGTCAACGGCATGGGCGCCACACCGCTGCTGGAGTTGTACGGGTTCCACGCGGAGGTGCAGCGGGCGCTGGGTGAGCGGGGCGTCCCGGTGGCGCGGACGCTGGTGGGGAACTACGTGACCTCGCTGGACATGGCGGGCGCCTCGGTGACGCTGTGCCGTGCGGGCGAGGAGACATTGCGCTGGTGGGACGCGCCGGTGAACACTCCGGCACTGCGCTGGCGTGCCTGAGGGCTCGCGCGCGCGTGCCCGTCGTCCGTTCCTGAAGGAGGTTCGTCGTGTCCGATCCCGCCGGAGACGGTCAGGGTCCGCGCTTCGACGCCGCCCTCGCCGTTCGCTGGCTGACGGCCGTGTGCGTCGCCGTGGACCGGGAGGCCGGTCGGCTCACCGAGTTGGACGCGGCCATCGGCGACGCTGATCACGGCGAGAATCTGCGGCGTGGTTTCACCGCGGTGGTCGCGGCGCTGGAGGAGGAGCCACCCGGGACGCCGGGTGCGGCCCTGCAACTGGCCGGGCGCCGGCTGGTCTCCACCGTCGGCGGGGCGTCGGGCCCGCTGTACGGGACGCTGCTGCGGCGGGCCGGCAAGGCGCTGGGCGAGGCCTCCGAGGCGTCGTGGCCGGAACTCGCCGCGGCGCTGCGGCAGGGTGTGGAGGCCGTGGCGCAGCTCGGCGGTGCGGCCGAAGGCGACAAGACGATGCTGGACGCCCTGCTGCCTGCGGTGACGGCTCTGGAGGGCGCCGCTCCCGAGGGAGCCCGGGCGGCCGTGGCGGCCAGGCAGGCCGCCACGGCCGGCGCGGAGGCCACCGTGCCACTCCGGGCCCGCAAGGGCAGGGCGAGCTATCTGGGGGACCGAAGCAGGGGACACCTGGACCCGGGTGCGGCCTCGTCCGCGCTGTTGCTCGAGGCTCTCTCAAGGGTGACGGACGGTGAGTGAGAGGTCGCCGGCCGGCCCGCGGGTCGGGCTCGTGCTGGTCTCACACAGTGCCCAGGTGGCAGAGTCGGTGGCCCGGATGGCCGCCGCGCTGGCCGGGGGCGGGGACCCCGCGCCCCTGGCCGCGGCCGGCGGCACTCCGGACGGCGGGTTCGGGACGGACGCGGACGCGGTCACCGAGGCGGCACACCGCGTCGACGAGGGCTCAGGCGTGGTACTGCTGGCCGATCTGGGCAGCGCGGTGCTGACGGTGCGCACGCTCCTGGCGGAGGGCGATGTGCTCCCAGAGCGGGCGCGCCTGCTGGACGCCCCGTTCGTGGAGGGGGCGGTCGCGGCGCTGGTGACCGCCTCAGGTGGCGGCTCCCTCGAGGCGGTCGCAGCCGCTGCCGGGGAGGCCTACGACTACCGCAAGCTCTGATCTCTCCCCCGGCCGCTCTCGTTCGGCGCTCCCTCACTCGGTGTTCGCGTGCGCGGCGTGGGCCGCATCATTGTCCACGTCGCGCAGGCGGGCCAGCAGCAGGGCGACCACGTCCAGCACGAGGTGGGCGGCCTGGTCGAAGAGGCTGGAGAGCGGCTGGATGCTCGCGGCCTCGCCGGGACGCCGGTATTTGGTGGCGGCGGGCAGGATCAGCGTGGTGTCGGCGAGCGCGGCCAGCGGCGAGTCGGGGGCGGTGGTCACGGCGTGCACCGCCGCCCCGGCGCGCACGGCCTGCTCGGCGGTGCGGACAGTGCCGGCCGTCGTGCCCGATCCGGAGACGGCCACCAGAGTGTCGCCGTCGGCCACCGCCGGTGTGGTGGTCTCACCGACGACGTGGACGTGCAGCCCCAGGTGGGTGAGCCGCATCGCGAACGCCTTGGCCATGAAGCCGGAACGGCCTTCTCCGGCGACGAAGACCCGTCCGGCCGCCTGCAGCCGGTCGGCCAGCCCCTCCGCGGCTGTGGGGTCGACGGCGTCCAGCACGCCGGTCAGCTCGCCGAGCACCGTACTGGTGAGGCCGGTGACGGCTTGGGCGGCGTGGTCGGTCATGAGTGGTTCCTTTCGGTGGTGTGCGTTCGGCCGCTGCGGCGAGTGTGCGGGCGGCGGCCGAGGGGTCCGCGGCTCCGGTGACGGCGGAGCCGACGATGACGCGCAGGTCGCCGCGTGGCGGCGAGCGCGGGGAGGTCTGCCGGACCGAGGCCGCCGGCGACCGCCACCCGCCGGCCGCTGCACCAGTCACCCAGTTGGGCGAGTGGGTCTCCGCCGCCGCGTTGGGCGTCCTTGCCCAGGTGGGCGGCAAGGACGACGTCGGCCGGGAGGCGACCGGCGAGCGAGGTACGCCGCTCCCCTGTCGTCTCCATCAGGTCGACGACGGTCTGGGCGCCGTGGTCGGCCGCAACCCGGACCGCCGTGTCCACTGTGGCGTCCGCGGCGATGCCGAGGACCGTCGCGGAGGCGGCGCCGGAGGCGAAGGCGAGAGCGAACTCGTAGGCGGCGTCGTCGGCTGTCTTCAGGTCGGCGAGGACGGGCACGTCGCCGGCGGCGTCGGCGACCGCGCGCACCGCTGCCATACCGAACTGTTTGACGAGCGAGGTGCCGACCTCGATCCAGTCGGCGCAGGGCGCGACGCGGCCAGTGAGGTCGACGGCGCGCTCGAGCGGCATCCGGTCGAGCGCGATCTGGATCTGCAGGGCCATCGGCCCATCTCCTTCGTGCTGGGGGTGGGTGGTCAGGCCGCGGCGCGGTCGGCGAGGAAGGCTTCGAGGGCCGCACGTCGGGGCAGACCGTCGCGGTCTCCGCGGCTGGTGGTGGCAAGTGCGCCGACCGCCGCCGCGCGCCGCAGCGCTTCGGCGGGGCCAAGCCCGTCCAGGTGGGCGCTGATCAGGCCGGCGGCGAAGCCGTCGCCGGCGCCGACGCTGTCGACGGCCTCGACGTCGAAGGCGGCCTGGGTGCAGGTGCCGTCGGCCTCGACCAGCACGGCCCCGCGGGTTCCGTCCTTGACCACGACGCGGTGCACACCGCGTTCCAGGTAGTGGCGGGCGATGGCCGAGGCCCCGGCGGAGCCGGTCAGCAGCCGGCCCTCCTGGAGGCCGGGCAGCACCCAGTCGGCGCGACGGGCCAGTTCGTTCACGACCCGGATCATCTCCTGCTCTCCCGGCCACAGTGCGGGCCGCAGGTTCGGGTCGAAGGAGATGGTCAGGCCCGCTTCGCGGGCGACCTCCATGGCCCGCACGGTGAAGCGGCGTGCTTGTGCGGACAGGGCGGCAGGGATGCCGGTGACGTGCAGGTGGCGGGCGCCGCGCAGGTAGGCGTCGACGGCGGTCGAGGCGGCCGGCCTGCTGCCTGCCGAGTCCCTCCGGAAGTAGACGACGTCGGGATCGCCGTCCTGGGTGCGGCTCTTGAGCTGGAAGCCGGTGGGCGCAGCCGGGTCGAGGGTGACGTGCGTCAGGTCGATGCCCTCTTCGCGCAGTTCGGTGACGGCGTGCGCGCCGAGCGGATCGTCACCGACGCAGCCCATCCAGCCGCAGCTGTGCCCCAGCCTCACCAGGCCGGTCGCGACGTTGACTTCCGCGCCGGCCAGGACGCGGGTGAAGCGGCGTGCCCGGGAGAGTGGTACGGACTCCTCGGCGACGAACATGGCCATCACCTCACCGAAGGTCACGACCTCGGGCGCCGGGTACTGCAGGGAGGTGGTCACGGGGCTCCTTCGGTGGCGAGACCGGAAGCGGCGGGCAGGGGCAGCGGCGGCCGCGCGACCGGGTTGGCGAGGAAGCCGATGGCGTCGGCAGCGATCTCCGCCCGGCCGCCGGGACTCAGCGGCAGGGGCCGGCCGGGGGCTCCGGTGAGCACCACGTCGCCGGGTCCGAGCGGCAGGTAGCCGGCCAGGTGGCAGAGGATCTCGGAGATGCCGCGGGCCAGTTGAGCCGTGCCGGCGGTACTGCACCGGGTATCCACCCGGAGGCTCAGGCCTAGGTCGTCCGCCTGCCGCAGGCTCAGCTCCGTCTCGATCCACGGACCGAGCGGGGTGAAGCCGGGCTGCCCCTTGGCAGACGTCCACAGTGGGTCGCTGGCCTGCAGGTCGCGCGAGGTGACGTCGTCGGCCAGGGTGTAGCCGAAGACGGCACGGTGCACGGTGGCGGGGGTGTGCCCCTCCAGCGGTGCGGCGAGCACGACGGCGAGTTCGGCCTCCGCGTCGATCCGCCCGGCGGTCGGCGGCAGCGGAACCGTCTCCTCCGGACCGATCACCGTGCGAGCCGGTTTGAGAAAGGCCTGCGGCGGACGCCGGCGGTCCTCCGCCCCCGTGTTGTGGGCCATCCCGACGACCGTGCGCGGCTGCGTCGGTGCCAGCAGCCGCGCGGCGCCGAGCGGGACCCGGAGGCCCAGCGGCCGCAGACGGCCGCCGGTGGAGAACGGGTCGGCGATCAGGTGTGCCGTCCCGTCCTCCAGCAGGGCGTGGTCGATGCCCGAGGCATGGGCGATTCGTGCGATGCGCATGCCGGCGACTCAGGCCCCTTCGCCGATCAGAACGGCGCCGTCGACCATCCTCGGAGCACGGACCAGTGCGGTCAGCACGGCGGCCGCGAGCAGGCAGCCGGCCATGGTGAGGAAGGACGCGGCGGTGGAACCGGTGACGTCGTTGAGCATCCCGACCAGGTAGCTGCCGGCGAATCCGCCCAGCGCGCCGAAGGAGTTCACCAGCGCGACGGCCGCGCCGCTGACTCCACGGGGCAGGAACTCGGGGATCGCCGCGAAGTAGGGCCCGTAAGGCGCGTACATGGCGAGGCCGGCGACGCACAGCAGCGGGAAGGACAGCCAGAAGGCGTCGCCGAGCAGGTACGAGCCGTAGAAAGCGGCCGCGGCCAGTACCAGCCAGGGCCACACGAAGACCGTGCGGCGGCCCGCCCGGTCCGAGGCGCGGCTGTTGCCGAGCATGGCCAGGCAGGCGAGCAGGTAGGGGATGGCGGAGATGAGACCGGTCAGCCCGATGCCCTGGTCGCTGCCCTGCTTGACGATGGAGGGCAGCCAGAAGACGAACCCGTAGACGCCCAGACTCCACAGGGCGTACTGCAGGGACAGCAGCACCACGTTGCGGGAGCGCAGCGCGACCAGGTAGCCCTTCACGGGCTCGATGCGGCGCTGTTCCGCCTCGAGCGCGGCCTCGACGTCGGCCCGTTCCCGCTCCTCGAGCCACTTCGCGTCGCGGGGGTGGTCGTCGACGAAGCGGTGGAAGAAGAACGCCCAGGCGATGGCCGGGACGCCTTGGGCGATGAACATGCCGTGCCAGCCGACCCACTGGACCAGGTAGCCGGAGACGACGGTCAGCCAGAGCACCGTGACGGGGTTGCCGAGGATCAGGAAGGTGTTGGCGCGGCCTCGTTCACCGGAGGTGAACCAGTGGGTGATGTAGATGACCATGGCCGGCAGTACCGCTGCCTCGGAGGCACCGAGCAGGAACCGCACCACCATCAGCACGTGCACGTTCGGGATCAGGCCCTGTGCGGAGGCCAGCACGCCCCATACGCCCAGGCACCACACGATGAGCCGCTTGACGCTGCGCCGCTCGGCGTAGACGGCGCCGGGGATCTGGAAGAGGAAGTAGCCCAGGAAGAACAGCGAACCCAGCAGGGCCGAGACCGAGCCGGTGATGTGCAGGTCGTCGGCCATGCCGCCGGCGGCCGCCATGGAGAAGTTGGAACGCTCCAGGTAGGCGAAGCTGTAGGTGACGAAGACGACGGGCATCAGCCGCGTCCAACGGCGGGCGCTCAGCGAGACGGCCGGCGCGGCGGCCGGCGCGGTGGAGGGATGGGAGGCCATCGGAAGCCTTTCTACGGGTGAGCTTCACGATTATTTTTCCGTATCGCGGCAAGCCATGCCGCGACTTGGAAAGAGCATGGAGTCCGACCAGCGCCCTGTCAATGGATGTTTTCGAAAGAAGAAAATTGTTGCCACAATATGAAAAGATGGCTGCATGGTGAACCCCACTCCGCCTTCCGACATGGTGGGCAAAGCCCTGCACGTCCTGGGCCTGCTCGGCGAACGCGCGTCCGGCGTCACGCTCTCGGAGCTGGCCCGCACCTCCGGGCTGCCGACCAGCACCTGCTACCGGCTGCTGAAGTCCCTCACCCGGGACCATTTCGTCGCGTTCGACTCCCGCACCAAGCACTACACGCTCGGCTTGCGGGTGTACCAGCTGGGGCAGCGCGTCGCCCACACGCACGGGTTCTCCGGGGTCGCCCTTCCGGTGATGCGCAAGCTGGCGGAGACCTCACGCGAGGCCGTGCTGATGTCGGTGCTGGACGGGGACCGACAGCTGTACATTCACTACGTGGCCGGACCACAGCAGGTCAGCGTCCGCGGGGAACCCGGCAAGCACGGACCCGTGCACTGCACCTCGATGGGCAAGGTACTGGTCGCGTTCGCACCCGGGGCGCTGCGCGAGGAACTGGTGGAGTCCGTGGAGCTGGCGCGCGCTGGGACCGAACACGCTCACCGACCGCGAGGACTTCCGCAGGGAGATCGCCAGGGTGCGCGCCGCGGGACACGCACTCGCCGACGAGGAGCACGAGGCCGGCATCCGGGCCCTGGGCGCCCCCGTCCTCGGCCCTGACGGCACCGCGCAGGCCGCGCTTTCGGTGGCGGCACCCGCCTTCCGGATGCCGGCGGCCGAGTTGCTGGGACTGTTGCAACCGCTCACGGACGCCGCCCGTGAGCTCGCGGTGCTGCTGCCCAACGGTGGCTACTGACTCCCGGGCGGCCCGGCAGGCTCGAACCACGCCGGGCCCTCCTCCAGGGCACGCTTGATCCGCGTCATCGCGAATTCCTCCAGCTCGGGCAGCGCGTCCTGGGCGAACCAGCCCACCTCCAGGGACTCCTCGTCAGCGACCCGGGCCCGGCCTCCGACTGCCCGGCAACGAAAGGTGATGTCCACGAACTGGCAGCGGTCGCCGTTGGGGTAGCAGACGGGCTCGAGGCCCTGCACCAGGACCACCCGGTCCGGCACGCAGTGCACAGCGGTCTCTTCGCGCACCTCACGCACGGCGGTGTCGGCGGGCTGCTCCCCCGGTTCGGCGATCCCGCCGATCACCGACCAGCGTCCGGTGTCCACGCGCCGCGCCAGCAGCACACGTCCGTCACCGTCGAAGACGACGGCTGAGACTCCGGGCAGGAGCAGCAACTGCCGGCCGACGCCGGCGCGCAGTTCACGGATGAAGTCAGGTGTTCCCATGCCGGGACTCTACGGTCCGGCGGCAAAAGCGGCCGGGAACCGCTCACGCCCCGTCAGCGTGCCGGGCACCCGCGGCCGGCGGCAGGCCGAGACGTCGCCGGATCAGGCGCACCGCGGCTTCCGCGTCGTCGACGGTCACCGTGAACACCCGGCCATCGCCGAGAGTGACGACCAGACCCTCCCCGCGCCGCACGACGACCGCGGTCCCCTTCTCCGGACGCCAGCGGTAGCCCCAGCCGCCCCAGTGACGCGGCGTGACCTCACGGGCGTGGTGAGCGGCGACGACGTCGGCCAGCGGGATGCGCCGGCGGGGCAGACCCACGTGGCCGCAGCGGACCTCAAGCACCTCGTGGTCGACACGTACCCGTACATGGACGAAGGCGAGCGTGCCGAAGAGAACCAGCAGTCCGGCGGTGAGGCAGCCCACGACCGCCATGATCAGAGGCGCGAGACCGCTGACCCAGCCGGTGGAGACCGCCAGGACCACGCCCAGCGCGAGACAGCCCGCGCCCAGCGGGGCCAGCAGCCACTGCAGGCGGTTGGTCGCACGTCCCGTCCAGACTTCGGTGAACGCGGCGCCGACGGGGCGGGAACCGTGCGCCGCGTCGCTGCGCGCGCGGTCGTCCATGTCTGGCAGCGTACGCCGCCCGACGGTCGGACGCCTCGGTTCCGGCGCGCTGGTCTCAGGCGGGGCTGACGGCCGCGAGCAAGCGTCCCTCGGCGTAGGCGGCCGCCGGTGCGGGCAGTGGCCCCGGCCGGCCGCTGAGCAGGACCGTCAGACCCCCGGCCCTGAGCTCGCCGGGACTGCCGTCCGCCGGCGGAACGGCCCGGTGCAGCGCCTGGGCGGCGACAGCCGGCGCCGAGGCGAACATCCGGGCCGGCCCCTGCACGGGGTGCGCTGTCGCGGCACGAATGCGTTCGGCGACCAGTTCGTAGTGCGTGCAGCCCAGCACCACGGCCCGCACCCCGGCAGGAGTGAGGGCGGCCGCGGCGGCGATCGCGGCGTCCACGGCACCCTCGTCGGCCCGCTCGACGGCGTCGGCCAGTCCGTGGCAGGGCACCTCGGTGACCTCTGCACCGAGCCCGAAGTCGTCGATGAGCCGCCGCTGATAGGGACTGCCGGTGGTGGCGGGCGTCGCCCAGACGGCCACGCAGCCGCCGCCGGCCGCAGCCGGTTTGACGGCGGGCACGGTGCCCACGACGGGAAGGCCGGGCTCCAGTTCGGCCCGCAGCACCTCCAGGGCGTGCACGGACGCGGTGTTGCAGGCGACGACCAGCGCGTCCGGGTGCTGAGCGGCGGCCGCACGGGCGCAGGCCAGGGCGTGCGCGGTGATGTCGTCCGGGGTACGCGGGCCCCACGGCATGCCGTCGGGGTCGCAGGAGAGCACCAGATCGGCATCGGGACGGGCGCGGCGGACAGCCGCTGCTGCGGGCAGCAGCCCGATACCGGAATCCACTAGTGCGATCTTCACGGCCCAAGCCTACGCGGGACTCGCGCTGCGGGTGCGGCACGGCTCCCTTCCTGCCGGCGGTGAGTGCGGGAGACTGCGGCGATGACCGCGCTCACCTGGATCACCACCGCGTCACTGGCCGCCTGGGTGTGGCTGGCGGTCTGCCACGGCTTCTTCTGGCGGACCGACGTGCTGCTGCCGGACCGCCGTGAGCCGAGCCGCTGGCCGCCCGTCGCCGTGGTGGTCCCCGCACGGGACGAGGCGGAGGTGCTCCCCCGCAGTCTGCCGTCGCTGCTGGCGCAGAAGTACCCGGGCCGGGCGGAGGTCTTCCTGATCGACGACGGGAGCACGGACGGCACCGGTGCGCTCGCCCGCTCGATGGCCGACTCCCGAGGGGGCGGGCTGCCGCTGACGGTGGAGCGTCCCGGCGAGCCGCCCGTCGGCTGGGCGGGGAAGCTGTGGGCGGTACGGCACGGCATGGCGCTGGCGCGCGCTCGTACGGACGCGGAGTTCCTGCTGCTGACGGACGCCGACATCGCCCACGCGCCGGACACGCTGCGGAACCTGGTGAGTGCGGCGCTCACCGCCCGGCTGGACCTGGTCTCCCAGATGGCGCGGCTGCGCGTCGTCACCGGCTGGGAGCGGCTGCTCGTGCCGGCCTTCGTGTACTTCTTCGCTCAGCTGTATCCGTTCCGCCGGGTGAACCGGCCGTCCGCCCGGACGGCCGCAGCCGCGGGCGGCTGCCTGCTGGTGCGCACCGAGGCCGCCGAGCGGGCGCGGCTTCCCGAGAGCGTACGGGGCTCGGTGATCGACGACGTCGCCACCGGACGGGCGGTGAAGCGGGCGGGCGGGCGCATCTGGCTGGGGCTGGCGGAGGGGGTGGAGAGCGTACGCCCGTATGAGGGGCTGGGCGCGCTGTGGCGGATGGTGGCACGCAGCGCCTACGCCCAGCTGCGGCACAGCCCGGTGCTGCTGGCCGGGACGGTCTGCGGCCTGACACTGGTCTACCTCGTGCCGCCGGCAGCGGCGGCCGCGGGGCTGTGGCAGGGGGCGGCAGCCTGGGCGCTGATGACGCTCACCTATCTCCCGATGCTGCGCTACTACCGCCAGCCGCTGTGGCTGGCACCCACGTTGCCGCTGACGGCCTTCCTGTACCTGCTGATGACGATGGACTCGGCACTGCGGCACCGGCGCGGGCGGGGAGCGGAGTGGAAGGGGCGCACGTATCCGTGAACTGAACGAACGTCAGCAGACTCCCGTGGACCGGATTGGCCGGCTCTTTACCTGATCCGCCGGTCTCGACGACAGCGGTTTTCGCCGGATTTCGCTCGAAATGAGGAGCGATCGTCACTGCAGACACACAAAAATGCCTGACGACCGGGCTCCCCAACCGCCACATCGTGGGCTTAACTTAAGGGCTATGACCTCCCCCCGCAGCACTTACGGCGGCGGTTACTACGCTGCGCCCTCCTTCCCCGACACCCCGATCTACGACATGCTCGTCGCGGAGCGGGGCACCCCGCAGATCGCGCCCATCAGGGTGCCTGCCGCCTATGACACCGGCAGCAACCTGCCGGCGCTGCCGTCCGCACTGCCCGCGCTGCCGTCCGGGCAGGGGCATCAGCCCTCCTACGGCTACCCACAGGCTGCGCAGCACACACCGCTGCAGCACACGCCGGCGCCGTCCTTCCCTCAGCAGCACGGGCGGTCAGCGCGGCTACCCGGGCGGCGCCCCGCAGTACCAGCAGCCGCAGCAGATGCGGCCGGTGGCCCCGTCACGTCCGGTGGCGCCGCGGCCGGCCCCCGGCTACCAGGACCCCTACGGGCACCCGTACCAGGGCCGGGGGTACTGAAGACCTTCAGTGCCCCGGACGTACGCGGCAGCGGGGGCCGCGAACGCGCCGGCGGCGCCGAGGGAGACCAGCGGTCAGACCTCGACGTCCTCCAGGATGCCGAGCGCGTCCGGCACCAGAACGGCGGCCGAGTGGTAGGCGCTGACGAGGTAGCAGAGCACCGCCTTGTCGTCGACGCCCATGAACCGGACGTTCAGCCCGGGCTCGTGTCTCCTCGGGCAGTCCGGTCTGGCCGCAGGCCCACCACGCCCTGGTGCTCCTGCCCGGTGCGCATGGCCAGCACCGCCGTGCTGCCGCCGTTGCACCGGGATCTTGTCGCACGGCAGCAGCGGGATGCCGCGCCAGCTGCGCACCCGCTGTCCGTGGACCTCGGTGTGCGGCGGACACAGTCCCGCGGCGGCTGCACTCCCGTCCGATGGCCGCCACCGCCCTGGGGTGGGCGAGCAGGTACTGCGTCCTGCGCCGGCGTGAGACGAGCTCGTCGAGGTCGTCGGGCGTGGGCGGCCCGGAGCGGGTGCGGATGCGCTGCTTGAGGTCGGCGTTGTGCAGCAGGCCGAACTCCCGGTTGTTCACCAGCTCGTACTCCTGACGCTCGCGCAACGCCTCCACGGTCAGCCGCAGCTGCTCCTCGACCTGGTTCATCGGGTGGTTGTAGAGGTCCGCGACCCGGCTGTGCACCCGCAGCACAGTCTGCGCGACGCTCAGCTCGTACTGGCGCGGGCGACAGTTCGTAGTCCGACGAACGTTCCCGGCAGCTCGGCCTCGCCCTCGTGCCCGGCGGCGAGTGCGATCTCGGCCTCTCCCCGCCGGTTCTGTGCGCGCGGGCCTGCGGGCGGCCGTCCGGTCGAGATGCTCGCGCAGCGCGGGGTGACGTGCGCGGACGTCGCGCGAGGTCCTCTGCGGTCAGGGCGAGCAGCGTGCACCGAGTGTCTGCCTGCAGGGCGCACGGCCACCTGCCCGGCCGCGGGGTCAGCACGGCGTCGCCGGCGTGGTCCCCGTCGGCGAGGGTGCCGAGCAGCGTCTCGTCCCCGTACTTGCCGCGGCCGAGCCGGCGCAACCTGCCGTGCGCGACGAGCAGCAGCTCGCCACGGGGTCGCCGAGGGCGGCGGCACGTCTCCGGGGACGAGTTCCGCTGTCTGCAGCGCCCCGCCAGCGCCTGCAGCGCCTCCGCGTCCGCCAGGCCGCGCAGCAGCGGGATCTCGCGCAGCTCCGAGGGGATCACCTGGACGCGCGGTAGCCCGTCGCGGCGAACTCGATCCGCCCGTCGCCGAGGGTGTGGGTGAGCCGACGGTTGACGCGGTAGGTACCGCCTGCGTCTCCACCCAGGGCAGGACCTTCAGCAGCCAGCGCGGGGAGATCCCCTGCATCTGCGGCGGTGTCTTGGTGGTGCTCGCCAGCTTCCGGGCGGCCGCCGTGCCCAGAGCGCCGGCGGCCGGAGCGGTCGGAGTCGGTCATCGCCTGGGTGCCTTCCGTGGTGATGTCAGCGTCCGATCTCGACGTTCTCCAGAATTCCGAGCGCGTCGGGCACGAGCACGGCCGCCGAGTAGTAGGCGCTGACGAGATAGGAGATGACGGCCTTCTCGTTGATGCCCATGAACCGCACGGAGAGGCCGGGCTGGTACTCGTCCGGAATGCCGGTCTGGTGCAGGCCGACGACTCCCTGGTCCTCCTCGCCGGTGCGCATGGCCATGATGGAGGTGGTCCGCGTCGGCGCTGACCGGGATCTTGTCGCAGGGCAGGATCGGCACGCCGCGCCAGGCGGGGACCGAGTGCCCGTCGATGCTCGACCGGCTGCCGGGTACAGGCCCGCGCTTGGTGCACTCGCGGCCGAAGGCGGCGATCGCCTTGCGGGTGGGCGAGGAAGACACTCGGGTCCTTCCAGCACGGTCGCCAGCAGCTCGTCCAGGTCGTCCGGGGTGGGCGCGCCGGAGCGGGTGTGGATGCGCTGGCCGCAGGTCGGCGTTGTGCAGCAGGCCGAACTCCGCGGTTGTTGACCAGCTCGTGCTCCTGGCGCTCGCGCAGCGCCTCGATGGTCAGCCGCAGCTGCTGCTCGACCTGGTTCATCGGCTGGTTGTAGAGGTCGGCGACCCGGCTGTGCACCCGCAGCACGGTCTGCGCCACGCTCAGCTCGTACTCGCGCGGAGCGGTCTCGTAGTCGACGAAGGTGCCGGGCAGGGTGGGCTCGCCGACGTGCCCGGCGGCCAGCTCCAGCGGGCTCTCGCCGTCGCTCGGTGCGCGGCGCCGGTTCGGCCGCGCGCACGCTCGTCCAGGTGGGCGCGCAGCGCCGCCGACCGGTCCAGCACCTGCTGCGAACGCCTCGCGGGTGAGGGTGAGGACGGTGCCGCTGGTCAGGGCGCGCAGGGTGAAGGGCCACTCCCCCGCCTCCTCGGCGGCCAGGTCCGCGTCGCCGACGAAGGCGCCGTCGGCCAGCACGTCCAGCACCGTCTCCTCGTCGTACTTGCCGGCCCGCGCTGTTCGAGCTTGCCGTGCGCCAGCAGGACGAGCCGGTCGGCCGGCCTGCCCTGCTCCGCGATGACCTCTCCGGGCCCGAAGTCCCGCTGCCGGCAGCGGTTCGCCAGCTCCTCGAGCACGCCTGGCGTCCTCGAAGCCGCGCAGCAGCGGCAGTTCACCCAGCTCGGCCGGGATGACGCGCACCTCGGAGCCGGTGGAGACGAACTCGACGCGGCCGTCGCCGAGCGTGTGGGTGAGCCGCCGGTTGACCCGGAAGGTGCCGCCGCCGACCTGCACCCAGGGCAGCACCCGCAGCAGCCACCGCGAGGTGATCCCCTGCATCTGCGGGGCGGTCTTGGTGGTGGTCGCCAGGTTCCGTGCGGCCGCGGTCCCGAGCGAGAGCGGGGCCGCTCCCCGGTGCGTCGCCCCATCGGATGCGGAATGCGCCGGAGTGGTCATGGATAACCGCCGATCTGCGTGTCTGGCCGGGTGTTTCCCGATCACTGGGCGAGAAGTTAGCCGGAGTCGAAGAGAGCGGCAATCGCTCGAAAGATGCGTGAATTCCGCGAATGCGCCGCCATCTCGCCGGGTAGCGACGCGCTCGGGTCACCGACATCGGCACCGTCGGTGATGTGTCGCGGCCGTACCCTCACTGTCCGCGTTCCGGACGGCGCCATGTCTCCGCCGGAGCACACGGGTGGCACGGGCGCATGAAACGGGCGCATGCCCGGCGGACGAATGCGCCCGTGCAGCAGTAAAATCGGGCTCCGACCATCATGGGGGGGAGACCGAGATGAGGGGGGCCTGGGCGGCGCTGCGGCGCCGGCGTGACAGCCCGTTGTACCGCGTCACCGACCGCAGGGAGGCGTGGCTGACGGTGTGGAGTGCCGTGCTGATCGTCGTCGGTGCCCCGCTGGCCGGCTGGCTGACGGGCGCACAGGCCCATGCGGCGCTCTCCCAGGTCGTGCACCGTCAGCACGTCGCCCGCCACCAGGTGTGGGCGACGGTCGAGCAGTTCGTCCGCCGGCCGGTCGAGGAGGACGACGACGAGGAGGACTCCCCCGTCGGGAGGGGCCGCGGCGCCCAGGTGTTCTGGACCGGGCCGGACGGGGTGACACGGTCCGACGTCACCACGGTGAGCCGGCGGCTGCGGCCCGGGGACCGGGTGCGGCTGTGGGCCGGCGCCCGGGGCCGGATCACGACCGCTCCGCTGTCCCCGGCCACCGCCTCCCTCCAGTCCGTGCTGGTCGGGCTGGTCGGCGCCGTCGCCGCGGGCAGCGCGGTGGAGGCCGGCCGGCGGCTGGTGCTGGGCGGTATGCGGCGCGCGCGCTACGCGCGCTGGGAGGAGGAGTGGGCGCGCTCCGGGCCGGACTGGGGACGGACCGGAACCGGCAACTGACCGTCAACGCCCCAGGCCTGGGCACGCTACGGTGGTCCCGCCGGAACGTGCGAGGACCGTCCCGGTCCGCGCCGCCGTGCTTCGACGCAGCCTCGATCCAGACGAAAGAGGGCACAGCAGTCCATGGGACAGGCCTCGGTCCAGGTCACGCACACCGGCACGTCGCGCTGGCGGCGCCGCACCGACGAGTACGGCTCGCTGGCCGCCGCGCTCCAGGCGGCGTCCGACGGTGACGTGCTCACCCTCGCGCCCGGCACCTACCGGGAGAACCTGGTCCTGGACCGCGCGGTGACGCTGCGCGGGCCGGAGCGCTCCGGAAGCGGATCGGTGCGGATCGCGCCGCCCGACGGCGTCGCCCTGACCCTGCGCTCCTCCGCGGCCGTCGCCGACCTCCAGCTCGAGGGACAGGACTCGGCCGCGCCCGCGCTGCTCGTCGAGGACGGCGCGCCGGAGCTGACCGGGATCCGGGTGGTCACGCGCTCGGCGGCCGGCATAGAGGTACGGGACGGAGCGCGGCCGACGCTGCGGCGCTGCACGGTGGACAATCCCGCCGGCATCGGCCTGAGCGTGTGCGGCGGCGCCGGCGGCCTGTACGAGGAGTGCGAGATCGTCGCCGCCGGGCAGGCGGGCGTCGCCGTGCGCGACGGCGCCCATCCGCGGCTGGAACGCTGCCGGGTGCACCACGCCTCCGGCGCCGGGATCTCGCCCTGCACGGCGAGGGCAGCGCAGCCGAGGCGATCGGCTGCGAGGTCTACGAGATCAAGGGCGCCGGGGTGCAGGTCACCGAGCGCGCCACCGGCCACCTGACGGAGTGCCGGGTGCACCGCACGACGGCGGACGGCGTCACCCTGGACACCGACGGGGTCCTCACTCTCGCGGACTGCGAGATCCACGACATCCCGGAGAACGCCGTCGACCTGCGTTCCCGGTCGGTGCTGACGCTCACCCGCTCCACGGTCCGCCGCTTCGGCAGAAACGGCCTGTCCGTGTGGGACCCGGGCACCCGGGCGGACGCCAACGGCTGCGAGATCCACGAGAGCACCGGCGACTATCCGGCGGTCTGGGTCAGCGACGGAGCCACCGTCGTGCTGGACTCCTGCCGCGTGCACGACGTCCCCGACGCCCTGTTCGTCCTGGACAGGGGCTCCCGGGCGGACGTGCTGGACAGCGACCTGGCCCAGATACGTGGCACGGCCGTCTCGGTCAGCGACGGAGCGACCGTCCAGCTGGACGACTGCCGCATCCGTGAGGCCGCCACCGGCGCCTGGTTCCGCGACCACGGCAGCGGAGGAACGCTGGCCTGCTGCACGGTGGACTCGGTGGCCACCGGCGTGATCGTCACCAAGGGAGCCGACCCGACGGTCGAGCGCTGCGAGTTCACCTCGACGGAGGAGGCGGGGGTCTACGTCTCGGCGGAGGGCCGCGGATCCTTCCTGGGCTGCCGGGTCACCGGTTCGCAGGGCTACGGCTTCCACGTCATGGACGGGTGCCGCACCACGCTCAAGCGCTGCCGGACCGAACGCTGTGCGCGCGGCGGCTACGAGTTCCCGCAGGAGGGTCCCGCCGTGGAGAGCTGCAGCAGCGACGAGAGCGCGGCCGCACCGCCACCCGGCCCACTACCGCCGGTGCCGACACCGGCGGAGGGCGGTGCGGTGGCCCGCGCGGGGCTTCTGACCGACGTCGGCGACCGTGACGCTGCCCCGGCAGCGCGAGGCGGCACCCCGGGACGACGCGCACGGCGCCTCCGCGCCGGCAGCGCGCCCTTCGCAGGAGGTGATGGGCGAACTGGACGCGCTGGTGGGCCTGGAGGGCGTCAAACGCGAGGTACGCACGCTCACCAGCATGATCGAGGTCGGACGCCGCCGTGAGGAGGCCGGGCTCAAGGCGGCGTCGGCCCGGCGGCACCTGGTCTTCACCGGCTCCCCCGGCACCGGGAAGACGACGGTGGCCCGGCTGTACGGCGAGATCCTGCACTCGCTGCAGGTACTGCAGCGAGGACACCTGGTGGAGGTCTCGCGGGTGGACCTGGTCGGCGAGCATATCGGGTCCACCGCCATCCGCACCCAGGAGGCGTTCGACCGGGCGCGCGGCGGCGTGCTGTTCATCGACGAGGCGTACGCCCTCTCGCCGGAGGACGCCGGACGCGACTTCGGCCGGGAGGCCATCGACACGCTGGTGAAGCTGATGGAGGACCACCGGGACGAGGTCGTGGTGATCGCCGCCGGCTACACCACGGAGATGGAGCGGTTCCTGGCCGTCAACCCCGGGGTGGCGTCCCGGTTCTCCCGCACCATCACCTTCGGCGACTACACACCCGAGGAACTGCTGCAGATCGTGCGCCGGCAGGCGGACGAGCACCAGTACCAGCTGGGTGTCGGCACGGGCGAGGCGCTGCTGAAGTACTTCACGGCCCTGCCGAAGGGACCCTCCTTCGGCAACGGGCGGACGGCGCGGCAGACGTTCGAGGCCATGGTCGAGCGGCACGCCGGGCGGGTGGCTCAACTCGCCGATCCCGACACCGACGACCTCACCCTCCTCTACGGCGACGACCTGCCCGGTCCCTTCTGAGGGGACGGCCGCCGCAGGGACGGAGCCTGGTGAGCAGGCCGTCCCGCTCCTGGCCGAAGACGGGGTCGGCCTGGTAGTCACCGTGCGCCAGCACCGGGGTGGGCAGCGGCCGGCGAAGGGTGCGGCGGTAGGCGAGCGGGTCGAGCAGCGGACCGCGGTCCACACCCGGTGGGCCGACCGGGCCCCCGATGGGGTCGGTGCCGCGCCACAGGTTGCGCCAGCAGTCGAGCTCGCCGTGCAGGCCGGCCAGCTGCCCGGGCCCGAAGTAGCGCGGAAACCAGCGCCCGTAGAGCCGGGCGAGCGGCGAGCCGTAAGTGAGCAGGGCGATCTGCCTGCGGGTCTGGGCGTCCAGCTGCCAGACGGCCGCCGCGGCAAGCACGCTGCCCTGCGAGTGACCGGAGATCACCAGCCGTCCACCGGGCAGCCGTTCGGTCCACGCCACCATCCGCCACACCAGGTCCGGCACGGCCCGCTCGGCGTAGCAGGGCGGCGCGAAGGGGTGCGCGGCGCGCGGCCAGAACGTGCCGACGTCCCACAGGATGCCGACGGTGCGCCGCGCGGAGACGTCTCGGTACGCGCGGCGCCCGAGCGCCAGGAACAGCAGGACGGCGAGGCCGATGAGCCAGGAGCCCAGCGCCTGCACCGTGTCGGCGAAGCCGTCGACGAGGGCCGGGGCTCCGTCGGCGGCCCGTGCGGGAGTGTGGCCGGTGAGCCAGGTGCCCAGCACGCCGGTCAGGCCCAGCACGAGCGCCGTGAGGGAGAGCGCACCGAGCAGCATCGGTGCGGAGTCGGTCAGCTCGGCGCGCGCGACCGCGCCGGCGATCTGCCGGGAGCGGGAGGCGAGGGGTACGGCGTCCGGGTACCGGTCGCAGACAGCGGGTGCGAGCACCCGGGTGCGGCGCCGGACGCGCAGCAGGAACAGGCAGCCCACCAGCGACAGCATGGCGAGCACCACCGGGATCGCGGCGGCCTGCCAGGTCAGCAGCGTGGGCGGCCCGTGCAGCGGCCCGCTTCCGGAGCCGGGAGTGGCGCCGCGGTCCAGCCAGTCCGCGACCCGCTGGGCGACTCCGCCGGAGAGCACACCGCCCAGGAAGCAGGCCTGCATGGCCGCGGCGGCTCCGCCGAGTCCGCGCAGGACGGTGCCCCGGCCGGAGGCACCCCGGCAGCCCAGGGCGCCCAGGACGGCGATGCCGGCCACGAGGCCGCCCTGAACGACTGTCAGGACGCCGAAGGCGGTGTCGGCGGGCAGCGGCCCGGCATTCCGCCATCCCGGCCGGAACCAGGCGGTGTGCACGAGGACCGCGGCCAGCAGCCCGGCGGCTGCGGCGGGCAGGCCCAGCCTCGTGATCCGGTCCTCGCCGCGGTCGGCGCGGTGTTCGCTGCGTCCGCGTCGGCACACCGTCCACACGACGGCCAGGGCGCACAGCACGACCAGCCCCTGCAGGAGGTGCCCGAGGACTGCCGGCACCCCGTCACCGCCCGGTGCCCGGTCGGGACGCCCGGTCGCGCAGGTCAGCGCGCCAGCGACGGTGAGCAGTCCGGCGGCGGTGTGGGCGGCCCGCAGTCTGGCCACCAGCCGCCTGCCGTACCAGAAGCCGGGCAGCGACAGGGCCGGGACGGGCGTGCCGTCCCGGCCCGCCTGAGGCGTCTGGGGCGGGGGCTGCGACTCGTAGGCACTCCAGGTGTGGTGCGAGAGCCACCACAGCAGGGCGACGAGCGCGAGGGGCACCGCGGCGGCGAGCGCAAGACGCCGCCCGGGCAGGCTCCACCATCCGCCGGTGCCCCCGGGCGACCGGGCGGCGAAGGACAGCCAGGAGTGCTCGCCGGCGCATTGGGGTGAACCGGCGCACTGCCAGGCGACCAGGTCGAGAGCCACCTCACAGGCGGCGGCGACGAGGAGCACCGTCAGGCTGAGGGCGAGCAGCCGGACCAGCACGCCGTACAGGCGGGCGGTCGCCCGGCCACCCGTTCCGGGCAGCATCCAGTGGGCCAGGTTGACGATCATGAATGGCAGCAGGAGCAGCCACAGTGCGCGGAGGCCGTTCCCGGAGGTCAGGTGCGACCAGCAGTATGCCTCGGTGACCCGGTCCGAACGGGTTCCCGGGTGTTCCTCGGCGTCGACGTCGCCGGTGCGGCGGTAGACGGCGGCGGTGTCGTCGCCGGTGATCCGGGTGACGCAGGGGTCGTTGAGCATCTCCTGCGGGGTGGCCCCGCCGACGCCGTGGACCCGCAGTTCCAGAGCGGGCCCGTGTGCACCGTCCCGGCCCGCCTGTTCCGGCACTCCGATCGTCGGCTGCGGCACGTCCATCCCTTCCTCCGCCTCGAGGCGCGGGCCGGCCGCGGCTCCGGCTGCGGCTCGCGGGCGTGTTGTACCCGCGGGGAGGAGCCGGTGAACCGCTCGGACGGGGTCGCTGCAGCGGCGCATGGCAGGATGACGGCGGTAGTGGGGTCGGCGAGGAAGGGACGGGCGTCGAAGGTGGGAGACAACCACAACCTGCTCGCGGAACAGCGGCGTGCGCTGATCCTGGAGCAGGTGCGGCGGCACGGGGGCGCCAGGGTCAACGAGCTGACCCGGAAGCTGAACGTCTCCGACATGACCGTGCGGCGCGATCTGGATGCCCTGGCCCGGCAGGGCGTGCTGGAGAAGGTGCACGGCGGGGCGGTACCTGTCAGTGAGGCGAGCACCCACGAGCCGGGTTTCGAGGCCAAGTCGTCGCTGGAGCCCACCGCGAAGGAGGACATCGCGCGGGCAGCGTCGGCGATGGCGGCGCCGGGCAGTTCGATCGCGTTGTCCGGGGGGACCACGACCTTCGCCCTGGCGCGCCATCTGCTGGAGGTCCCGAACCTGACGGTGGTCACCAACTCGTTGCGGGTGGCCGACGTCTTCCACGCCGCGCAGCGAACGGCGAGCGGGACCCGCCCTGCGAACTCTGGGGCGGCGACGGTGGTGCTGACCGGCGGGGTGCGCACGCCCTCGGACTCCCTGGTGGGGCCGGTCGCCGACTCCGCCATCGCCTCGCTCCACTTCGATCTGCTCTTCCTGGGCGTGCACGGCATCTCGCCGGAGGCCGGGCTGTCCACCCCGAACCTGGCGGAGGCGGAGACCAATCGGCGGCTGGTGGGATCCGCCCGCCGGGTGGTGGTCGTCGCGGACCACACCAAGTGGGGGACGATCGGCCTGAGTTCCTTCGCCTCGCTGCAGCAGGTCGACACCCTGGTCACCGACCGTGGACTCTCCGCGGGCACCCGCGCGCAGATGGCGGAGCACCTGCCGGGGCTGGTCGTCGCCGGCGACGAGGACGGCTGAGGGCAGGTCACCTTCCGGCTGCGGCCCAGGGGGTATCGCCACGGATCTGGCGTGCCCGCCGCCGCCCGTGCACACTCGGACTGGGGCCGTTCCGCCCCGGATCGGGCGGGCTCCGCGTGGCGGAGCCGGTGAAAGGCGGTGGGTCGTGGCGGAGCCGGAGTTCGACGCGAGAGGCGTCCGGATCGAGCGGTGGCTGCGCTCCCTGACCCGGGCGGGACAGGTGCGGGTGCACGACGGCCGGCTGGAACTGCGGACCAGCTACGGCCGGGAGATCGACGGTGCGCCACTGGAGAACGTGCGGGTCAGCGGTTGGTACGGACCTGCGGCGCCGCGCGATGGCGACGGTGAACGGCACGCGCTACCTGCTCCGGCTGGGACCGTCCGCGCGGGAGGGCCTGCTGGCGGCGGTGCGTACGGCACGGGCCAAGGCAGCGGCCGAACGGGGGGTGCTCGGACCGCTGACGGAGCCGCTCGATTTGCGTGACCGCAGCCGCGACCCCACCCTGGATGACGTGGCTTACGTCACATGCGATCCGTTCCCCGCCGTCGCGGCCGTACCCAGGGAGTCGCAGCTGTGATGAGTCGACCCGGCAGCCCCGACCGCTACTGCTCAGTGGAGTTCCAGGCGATGCCGTCACGCATCGCGCAGGTCCGCAGGATCGTCTCCGCTCAGCTCCGGTACTGGCGCCTCGATCCGCTGATCGACCACGCCGCGCTCGGTGTGACCGAACTGCTGGCAAACGTGCACCGGCATGCCGGGCCCGACAAGCGCTGCACCGTGGAGATCGTGCTGCAGCCGGCCCGGTTGACCGTCTCCGTCCGGGACCGTGACCCGAACCTGCCGATGCTGCGGGAGACCGGGACAACCGGCACGCTGACGACGAGCGGGCGGGGCCTGGCCCTGGTTGCCGCGGTCAGCGACAGCTGGGGCATGGAGGGCCACGACGACGGTTCGGGGAAGACGGTGTGGTTCGCTCTTCCGCTGCCCGTACCGGCGGCCGCCCGGACGCGACAGGCCGCGGCCGAGCAGTCGGGGGGAGGTGTCGCCGCCACCTGTGGGAACCCGGCGGGGGCACCCGTGGCCGACGGCGCCCACGCCTCCTCTGTCACGCACACCCCGTGCGGCGCATCCCTCCCCCGCGTAGCCGGCCTGCCCGTCACGGGACGTCCTTGCGTGCCTCGTTGAGGACGGAGAGCCTGCTCCAGTACTCGTCCTCGTCGATCTCGCCCTGGGCGAACCGGCGGGCCAGCACCTCGGCCGCCGAGCCCGGGCCGCGGCTGCCGGGTCCCGAGGGACCGCCGGGGCGGCAGAAGGCGTGCCGGGTGCGCCGCAGCACGAGGACGGCCGCCGCGACGGCGAACGCCCACAGCACGGGCATCAGCAGGATCCAGGGGCCGGGGCCGCCCCAGTCCGCGAGTGTCTTCATGTCCGTTCAACTCCTCGGTGGTGGTGTCCGGCTCACCTTCGAGCCTGCCGCGCCGGGCCGCCGCAGGCGTCGTACGGCGGCGGGCCCCTGCACTGCTCCACCGGGAGCAGCGGCAGCCGGGCGGTACTCCGTCCGCTCGCTCAGCCGAGGACGCCCAGCGGGTCGTCGAGGAGGGGCTGCCAGGCCATCTCCGCGGCGCCGACGAGGCTGTTGTGGGCGAGCGAGCAGGCCAGCACCGGCACCTGGCCGCTGCGTCCCCACAGGCTGCGGTCGGCGACGACGGAGCGCAGCCGTTCGCCGTCCGCCTCGAGCAGTTGCGCGGTGCAGTCCGCCGAGCACGATGCGGTCGGGGTTGAGGATGTTGACCAGCCCGGCGAGGCCGAGGCCGAGCCGGTCGATGAGCCGTGCGACGGCCTGCCGGACCCGTTCGTCGCCGGCGTACTCCGTGCGGATGAGCGCGCCGGCCTGCTCCAGCAGGGACACCTCGGGGCCCGGCTCCCGCCCGGCGGCCTCCAGGAAGGCCAGCGGGTCGGTCTCGCGGTCCAGGCAGCCGCGGGCACCGCAGTGGCAGGGCCGGCCCTGCGGGTCGACGGTGAGGTGCCCGACCTCCAGGGCCAGCCCGGAACTGCCGGTGTGCAGCCGCCCGTCGAGCACGAGGGCGCCGCCGACTCCGCGGTGTCCGGTGCCCACGACCAGCAGGTGCCGCGCGCCCCGGCCGGCGCCGTGCCGGTGTTCGGCGAGGGCGGCGAGCGTTCACGTCGTTGGCGGCGAAGGCCCGCACGGGCTGCTGTGCGGAACGGTCCGTGCACGCCGGCGTCGGCCAGCGCGCGCGAGAAGAGGTCACGGACCGGGACGCCGGCCTGCCAGGACAGGTGCAGCGGGTTGAGGGCGGTGCCCTCGGGTTCGGCGACGGCCGAGGGCACGGCGAGTCCGGCGCCGACGCAGCGCCGTCCGGTCTCGCGCAGCAGCGCGGTGCCGGCCGCCACGACCTGGGCGAGCACCGCCTCGGGGCCGTCGCCGGGGGCCATGCGGCCGGGGGCGGTGGCCACGATCCGGCCGCCGAGGCCGACGAGCGCCGCGCGGAAGCCGTCCGCGTGCACCTGGGCGGCGAGCACGACCGGGCCGTCCGGGTCGACGGCGAGCCGGTGCGAGGGGCGGCCCTGGGAGCCGACGGCGGCGCCGGGCCGCGAGTCGACGGTGATCAGTCCCGAGCGCCTCGAGCTCGCCGGCGACGGCGCCGGCCGTGGCGCGGGTCACGCCGAGCTCGGCGGTCAGCACGGCCCGGGTGGGCGCGCGTCCGGTGTGGACGAGCTCCAGCGCGGGGCCGAGGGCGCCACGGCCCCTCTCCAGCCTGGTTGTACGCGTGTGGGTCACCCCTCTATTCTGGCTTTGTGCCGCCCATAAACAAACTGCGGACCTCCCTCTGCCTCCGCCGACCGGTTCGCCGGGCGGCGTTCACTGCGGCCGACGACCCGGCGCCGGAGCGCGCCCTGGTCCGCCTCCGCACCGCCCTGACCGTCTTCTTCGCCCTGGACGGCTTCCTCTTCGCCGGCTGGGTCGTCCGCATCCCCGCCGTCAAGGCACAGACCGGAGCGTCGGCGAGCGCCCTCGGCCTGGCCCTGCTCGGAGTCTCCGCCGGCGCGGTGGCCACCATGATGCTCTCCGGCCGGCTGTGCGCCCGCTTCGGCGCGCACCGGGTCACCGTCTGGCTCCGCCGTGCTGGTCTGCGTCGGCGTCGCCCTGCCGCCGCTCACCCGTTCGGCCCTCGCCCTCGGCCTGGTGCTGCTGGTCTTCGGCGCCGCGTACGGCGCGATCAACGTGGCCATGAACAGCGCGGCGGTCGACCTGGTGGCCGCGCTGCGCCGGCCCGTGATGCCGTCGTTCCACGCCGCGTTCAGCATCGGCGGCATGCTCGGCGCCGCCCTGGGCGGGCTGCTGGCCGGGCGGCTGAGTCGCGCTGAGCCACCTCGGGCTGCTCGCACGTCGACGGCCTGGCTGTCACCGCCGCGGCGGGCCGGACGCTGCTCGCGCAGCCGGCGCCGCACGCCGGCGCCGGGCCCGCAGGCATGCGGACGAGCGATGCCCGCCGGGCCCCGGCACGCGCGGGCGCGACCGGCGGCTGGTGGCTGTGCTGGGCCTGGTCGCGCTGTGCACCGCGTACGGCGAGGGCGCGCTCGCGGACTGGAGCGCGCTGCACCTGACGGCGGACCTGGGCGCCGCCGCGGGTGTCGCCGCCGCCGGATACTCCGTCTTCGCGCTGGCCATGGCCGCCGGCCGGCTGTCCGGCACCGCGGTGCTCGAACGGCTCGGCCCCTCCCGCACCCTGGTGACCGGCGGACTGACGGCCGCCTGCGGCATGCTGGCCGGCGCGCTGGCACCGACCGTGTGGGCGACGCTGGCAGGCTTCGCCGTGACCGGCCTGGGGCTGGCCAACATCTTCCCCGTCGCGATCGCACGCGCCGGGGCACTGGCCGGGCCCAGCGGTGTGGCGGCCGCTTCCACGCTCGGCTACGGCGGGATGCTGCTCGGTCCGGTGGCCATCGGCTTCCTGGCCGACTGGTTCTCCCTCACCGCGGCGCTCACCACCGTCGCACTGCTGGCCGCCACCGCGGCGGCCGTAGCCCACACCATTCGCCGGACCGTGTAGGACTCGCTGTCGGTGCCGGCTGACAGAATCCGACCCATGGACACCTCAGCTCTGATCGACGCGCTCGAACGCGAGGGCGCGGCACTGCTCGGCGCGGCCGAGGAGGCCGGACCGGATGCCGAGGTCCCGTCGTGCCCGCGGTGGCAGGTACGGGATCTGGTGCTGCACACCGGGAACGTGCACCGGTGGGCGTGCGGCTACGTGCGCGGCGCGCACACCTCCCCCGTGCCGATCGGGCACGAGGAGGCCGACGACGCGGCCCTGGCGGACTGGTACCGGCAGGGCGTGTCGCAGCTGGTGGGTTCGCTGCGCGCGGCCCCTGACGACCTGCGGTGCTGGACGTTTCTCCAGGGTGCCCCCTCGCCCCGTGCCTTCTGGGCGCGGCGGCAGGCGCACGAGACAGCCGTGCACCGGGTGGACGTCGAGCTGGCGGCCGGGCGGGAACTGTCCCCTGTGGGAAGAGAGTTCGCGGCCGACGGCATCGACGAGCTACTCGGCGGCTTCCATGCGCGCGAACGCAGCCGGGTGCGCAGCGCCCGGCCCCGCACGCTGTGCCTGCGGGCAACGGACGGCGCGCAGGCACAGTGGACGCTGTCGATCGGCGACGAGCCGCCACGGCTGCTCGAAGAGAGTCCGAAGCATCCGGACTGCACCGTCAGCGGGCCGGTGGGCACGCTCTATCTGACGATGTGGAACCGGCTGCGCTCTGGGGACGGACTGGTCATCGAGGGCGACGCGGCCCTGGCCGACCTGTGGCGGGAGACCTCGGCGATCGGGTGAAGGGCTGCCGGAGGCCGGGCGGCGGTGGGAGGATGAGTCCATGAACGACGAGCAGCGGGCCGGTGCACAGGGGCGAGGCGGTCCGCGGGCGCAGGCCGAACGCGACGCCGTGACCGTGGAGATCGCGTTCGCACTGTTCAGCGCGGCGTTGCTGGCGGCCGCGGTCTTCTTCGTGCTGGCCGGACCGGCCCTCTTCGGCGACGGCTCCGCCGGCTGGTTCCGGCAGGGGCAGTGGTGGGGGTCGGTCGCCTTCGTCGGCCGAGTGCTGTGGGTACTCCTTCGCCGCCGCCGTCAGCCGAGCCAGCCAGGGCGCACCAGCCCGTACTCGTAAGCCAGCACGACCAGTTGCGCCCGGCCGCGGGCACCGAGCTTGACCATGGTGCGGCTGACGTGTGTCTTGGCGGTGAGCGGTGAGACCACGAGTCGCCGAGCGATCTCCTCGTTGGTGAGCCCGATGCCGACCAGCGTCATCACCTCGCGTTCACGCTCGGTGAGCCGCTCCAGTTGCGCGGCGGCGGCAGGTTCCTTGGAACGGGCCGCGAACTCGGCGATCAGTCTGCGTGTCACGCCCGGGGAGAGCAGCGCATCGCCAGCCACGACGGCGGCGACCGCCCGGAGCAGCTCGGCCGGCTCGGTGTCCTTGACGAGAAACCCGGAGGCGCCGGAGCGGATCGCCTCGAAGACGTACTCGTCGAGTTCGAAGGTGGTCAGCATGACCACCTTCACCTGCCGCAGCGCGGGGTCGCCGGTGATCTGCCGGGTTGCCTGCAGCCCGTCCAGCACCGGCATCCGGATGTCCATCAGCACCAGGTCCGGGCGCAGTTCGCGCACCATTCGCACGACCTCCGCGCCGTCGGCGGCCTCGCCCGCCACCTCGAGGTCGGGCTGCGCGTCGAGCAGGGCGCGGAAACCGGCCCGTACGAGCAGCTGGTCATCCGCGAGCAGGACCCGGATCACTGTGGTCGTCCTTTCCGATCGCCTTCGGCGGCACCAGCCTCCGCGCGGTCTGCTGCGCCGCCGAACGGCAGCAGGGCTCTGACGCGGAAACCGCCCCCTGGCCGCCGCCCCGCCTCGAGCGTGCCCCCGAGCGCGGCGGCCCGTTCCCGCATACCCACCAGTCCGTTCCCGCCGGAGGACGGTCCGTTCTCCTGGGCCGGTCCGTCGTCCTCGACCTGGACGGTCAGTTCACGTGCGGCGTAGCCGAGCCGCACCCGCGCGGTGCGGGAGCCGGAGTGCCGGACGATGTTCGTGAGCGCCTCCTGCACGATCCGGAACGCGGCCAGGTCCACGCCGGGCGGCAGCGGCACGGTGGTTCCCGCGGTGCGGGTGATGACGCTCAGTCCGGCGGCGTCGGCCTGCTCGGTCAGCTCCGGGAGCCGTTCCAGGCCCGGGGCGGGCGCGCGTGGTGCGCCACCTGGGGCACGGAGCGCCTCCAGGACGTGCCGGACCTCGCCGAGGGCCTCCTTGCCAGCGCTGCGGATCGTCCTCAGCGCGGCCCGGGCCTGCTCGGGGTCGGAGTCGAGCAGTGCGAGACCGACCCCGGCCTGCACGTTGATCACCGAGATGCTGTGGGCGAGCACGTCGTGCAGTTCGCGGGCGATGCGCAGCCGTTCCTCGTCCGCACGGCGGCGACGCTCCGCCTCCTCGTCCGCCCGGCGCCTGGCCCACTGCTCGCGGCGCAGGCGCGCCAGTTCCGCTACCGAGAGCACCGCGGCGGCCCATGCCGCGACGCCGAACTCGGTGATCCAGCCGGTCGCCTGGTCGCCCGCAGGTGGCAGCCACCGGTAGAGCCAGTGGCTGATGACCAGGTGGGCGGCCCACAGCAGCCCCACGGCGCCCCAGGCCGCCCAGCGGTGGCCGGCGAGGAGGGCGGCGAAGCAGCCGACCGCGACGCTGACGAAAACCGGGCCGTAGGGGTAACCCGCGGCCAGATAGCCTGCGGCGGCCGCCGCCGTGCCCAGGGCGACGGGCCCGGGGTACCGGTGGCGCAGCAGCAACAACGCGGGGCCCAGGAGCAGCAGAGTGACGGCGTAGGCGTCCAGCGCCGTCCGGTCGGGCTGGCGCTGTGCGGCGAAGTGGGTGCCTGCCACCTGGGCGACCGCCACGACGAGTGAGGAAGCCCAGGGCAGCCGGGTGCCTGCCGGTTTCATGCGCTCACGCTAGCCCGGGGTGCTGCCTGCCGGCGTCGGCCGGACGTGGTGCCGGGCACTACTCCCGCGGGAGTACGCGGGGACACAGGCCGGCGGCGTGAGCGAGCCGGGCCGCGGCGTGGTCGAAGAACTCGGGGCACGGGCCGACGACTCCCCGGAACTGGCCGAAGACTTCGAACCCGACCAGTCCGAAGAGTTCCGCCCAGGCGGCCACCAGCGCTGTGATCACGGCACCCGGCAGGTGCACGCCGAGCCGGTCCGCCAGTTCTTCGGCGTCCCGCAGGACGGCGGACGGCGCGGTGGGGCCGTCGGCGGGCGGGGTCAGTGATCCGGCCGCGTAGGCGTCGGCCAGGACGCGGGCCATGGCCAGCCCGACGCGTGAGGCGGGTCCGGTGGTGTCCTGCGGTGCGGCGTAGCCGGGAACGGGCGAACCGTAGAGCAGGGCGTACTCGTGCGGATGCGCCAGGGCCCAACGGCGGACCGCGCGGCAGACGGCCAGCCAGCGGGCGGGCGGACCGCCACCTGCGGCTTCGGCGGAAGCCGCTTCGGCACGCGCGCCGAGCGCGTCGTAGGCGTCGACGATCAGGGCGGTCAGCAGCTCGTCGCGGCTGGGGAAGTATCGGTACACGGCTGAGGAGACCATGCCCAGCTCGCGGGCGACGGCCCGCAGGGACAGCCGGGCCGCACCCTGTCCGGCGAGCTGTCGACGGGCCGCCTCCTTGATCTCGGCGGTGATCTCGTCGCGTGCGCGTGCCCGGGCCCCTCTGATCGCGTTCATGTCCGCAGTCTGTCACGCGGGCGGATCGCCGTACCATGACGAGAGCACTGCTCTTGCACGGCCACTCTGCGGGTGCAACACTGTTCTCAAGTGAGAGCATTGCTCTCTCCGGGATCACAGGAGGCTCACATGTCCCAGCACGTGCTGACACCCGGCCGCGGCAGCCGGTACCTGGGCGCCGCCGTGATGTGGCTGTCACGGCGCGGACTGGACGCCCAGGGCGCCCGCATCCTGTCCGTGAAGGGGCGCACCAGCGGCGAGTGGCGGCAAGCCCCGGTCAACCCGCTGCAGCTGGGCGCAGACACCTACCTGGTGGCCCCGCGCGGCCATGTGCAGTGGACCCACAACATGCGGACTGCCGGCGGCGGCACCCTGCGGCGGGGCCGCACCACGCGCGCCTTCACCGCCGTCGAGGTGGCCGACGCGGACAAGCCCCGGATTCTGCGGGCCTACCGGGAACGGTGGAACACGCAGGTCGGACGATTCTTCCAGGAGGCCGGCGTCAGCCGCGAAGCGGGCGACGAGGAGTGGCTGTCGGCGGCCGGCCGCTTCCCCGTCTTCCGCATCGCGTTCACCGCCTGACGGGTCTCAGGGCCGGTCCAGGATGTTCAGCGACCGCCGGGCCAGCGCGCTGGTGCGCACGAGTTCGGCCAGCGTGGTCTGACCGCGCGTGATCTCCGCGAAGACGTGCCACGCGGGACGGAAGCCGGTGAGCGCGGCGTGCAGCAGCCGCGGACGGCGGGAGAAGACCGACATCATGCGCCGCCCGACGTTCATCTCCACGCCGAGCCCGGCCTTGACCGCGAAGGCGTAGTTGAGGGCCTGCCGGCGGGCGTCGACCGCGTCGTGCGCCTCGGCGACCCGCACCGCCCACTCCCCCGCCAGCCGGCCGGAGCGCAGCGCGAAGGAGATGCCCTCGCGGGTCCACGGCTCCAGCAGGCCGGCCGCGTCGCCGCACACCAGCACCCGGCCGCGGGACAGCGGGGAGTCCTCCGCGCGGCAGCGGGTGAGGTGACCCGAGGAGATCGTGCGGCTCGAAGCCGGAAAGGCCCAGCCGGGCGACGAAGTCGTCGAGGTAGCGCTTGGTGGCCGCGCCCTCTCCGCGCGCGGAGATGACGCCGACCGTCAGCGTGTCGCCCTTGGGGAAGACCCACCCGTAACTGCCCGGCAGCGGCCCCCAGTCGATGAGCACCCGGCCCGCCCAGTCCTCGGCCACGCTGGCCGGGACGGGGATCTCCGCCTCCAGACCCAGGTCGACCTGGTCGACCTTCACGCCCACGTGCGCGCCTATCCGGCCGGCGCTGCCGTCCGCGCCGACCACGGCGCGCGCCAGCACCGGCTCCTCGCTGGCCGGAGAGCACCACCGCGACCGTGCGCCGGTCGGGGACCGCCGGCCCGTGCTGCTCGACGCGGGAGACGGTCACCCCGGTGCGCACCCGGGCTCCGGCCTGGACCGCCGACTCCACCAGCGCCTGGTCGAACTCCGGCCGGTTGACCAGACCGAAGAGCATCCGGCGGGAGCGACGGGTGCGGGCGAACCGGCCGTCCAGCGAGAAGGTGACCGCGTGCACCCGGTCGCTCAGCGGCAACTCGAAGCCGGGCGGCAACGCGTCCCGTGAGGGACCGATGATGCCGCCGCCGCAGGTCTTGTAGCGGGGCAGAGTGGCCTTCTCCAGCAGCAGCACGCGTCGGCCGGCGACCGCGGCCGCGTACGCGGCGGAGGCGCCGGCGGGCCCGGCACCGACCACGACCACGTCCCACACCTCGGTGTCCGGCACCGGCTGACCGCCTGCGTTCTCGCTGCTCACGATTGCGTTCTGCTCCCACTCGATCATGTGCTGCCAAGGGCCGTCCGCATCCTACGGCGCACGGGCGCGCACAGGGGGTTGTGGGAGTATCGAGTGCGAGCCCCGACCCCAGCACCGCACCTGCACGCCACCCGCACGTGCCCGTCACCGCCCCCACAAGGAGCGTCTCCATGACCCACACTCCGCTGGCCGCCACCGTCGCCTCGCTCATGCCCGACGCGAAGAAGGAGCTGGCGGAACTGGTCGCCTTCCGGTCGGTGGCGGACGCGGCAGCAGTTCCCGCGCAGCGAGTGCGAGGCCGCCGCCGGCTGGGTGGCCGACGCGCTGCGCACCGACGGGTTCAAGGACGTCGCGGTGCTGGACACCCCGGACGGCACCCAGTCCGTCTACGGCTTCCTCCCCGGCCCCGAGGGCGCACCGACCGTGCTGCTGTACGCGCACTACGACGTGCAGCCGCCGCTGGACGAGGCCGCCTGGGACTCCCCGCCGTTCACACTGACCGAGCGGGACGGCCGCTGGTACGGCCGCGGCGCGCGGACTGCAAGGGCGGTCTGCTGATGCACCTGCTCGCGCTGCGGGCCCTGCGCGCGAACGGCGGAGTACCGGTGAACGTGAAGATGATCGTCGAGGGCTCGGAGGAGCAGGGCACCGGTGGCCTGGAGCGCTACGCCGAGGCGCACCCGGATCTGCTCACGGCCGACACCGTGGTCATCGGCGACACCGGCAACTTCCGGGTCGGCCTGCCGACGGTCACCGCCACGCTGCGTGGCATGACCATGGTCCGGGTGCAGGTGGACACCCTGCAGGGCAACCTGCACTCCGGCCAGTTCGGCGGCGCCGCGCCGGACGCGCTGGCCGCGCTCATCCGCATGCTGGACTCGCTGCGCGCCGAGGACGGCTCCACCGTCGTGGACGGCCTGGCCGCGGACGCCGACTGGGACGGACTGCAGTACCCCGAGGAGGACTTCCGCCGGGACGCCAAGGTGCTCGACGGTGTCGCACTGATCGGCTCCGGCACGGTCGCGGACCGGCTGTGGGCCCGCCCGGCGGTCACCGTGCTGGGCATCGACTGCCCGCCGGTGGTCGGCGCGACGCCCTCGGTGCAGGCGAGCGCCCGGGCGCTGGTCAGCCTGCGGGTGCCGCCGGGGGTGGAGGCGGCACGGGCGACCGAACTGCTGCTCGCGCACCTCGAGCGGCACGCGCCGTGGGGCGCCCGCGTGCGCCGTCGAGCAGGTGGGCGAGGGCCAGCCGTTCCGCGCGGACACCTCCAGCCCCGCCTACACGGCGATGGCCGAGGCGCTGAGCGAGGCCTACGGCGGCACGCGAGATGGCCACCGCCGGCCAGGGCGGCTCCATCCCGCTGTGCAACACCCTGGCGGCGCTGTACCCGAAGGCGGAGATCCTGCTGATCGGGCTGAGCGAGCCGGAGGCGCAGATCCACGCGGTCAACGAGAGTCGTCTCCCCGCAGGAACTGGAGTCGATGGCGCTGGCGGAGGCACTGTTCCTGGGCAGCTACGCGGCCGGCGCCGCGGCCGGCCTGGAGCTCGGGCGGTCAGCCGCCGACCGGGGTGGCCGGCCTCCAGGTTGAGCACGGCGCCGCGGGCCCGGGCGCGCAGCGCCCAGCGCAGCCGCCGGAACCGCACGGGCGGCAGCATCCGTTCCGCCTCGGCCTCGTCGGCGAACTCCCAGCCGCGCAGCTCGGCGCCGGGCAGCAGCAGGTCCGCGGCGCGGCCGGCCGCCAGCCGGCCGCCGTCGAAGAGCAGCCGCAGCCCGCCGAAGCCGGGCGGCGCGGGCGGCTCCCAGTCGACGACCAGCAGCCGCGGCACGTCGCGCCAGTTCGAGACCGAGTTCCTCGGCGACCTCGCGGATCCCGGCGCGGGCCGGGGCCTCGCCGGCCTCGACGACCCCGCCGGGAAACTCCCAGCCGGGCTTGTAGGTGGGGTCCACGAGCAGCACCCGGTCGTCCTCGTCGAAGAGCAGCACGCCGGCGGCGACGGTCTCCCGCGGTGGGCTCGGGCGTCTGCACGATGTCCAGCGGCGCGGCGTCGCCGGCCAGGACGCCCGGCGACGCGTTCGGCCGTCTGACGGGGGGTGAGCCCGGCGGTGTCCGACGCGTGTGGGCGTCGGCGCGCAGCCAGGGCAGCGCGGCCTGCGTAGGCGGGGTCGGGGAGGATCGTTTCCCCGTCGTGCAGCAGCAGATGGCACACCGGTATGCGGCGGGCCGCCAGCGCGCCGAAGATCTCGTCGCGGTGGTCCTGGCGCAGCAGCGTCATCGGAGTCACCAGCGGTCCGGGCACCTCGGCGAGCAGCGCGCCGGCCGTGTCGGCGACCAGCCGCCGCCAGGAGGCGAGCTCGCGCACGTCGCCGGTGGCGCCGAGCCGGTCGGCGGGCAGCATGGCGCGCAGCCCGTCGCCGACGCCCCCCGGGTCGAACAGGGTGCTGCCGGGCAGCAGATGCAGGAGTTCGGACGCCGCAGCGGTCTTGCCGGCACCGTGGGCGCCGTTCAGCCAGACGATCACGAGACCCCCTCATCCGTCGCCCCCGTCTCCACTGCCCGTTTTCCCCCTCCGAAGAAACGTGCGACAGCGTACCGCACGGGCGGCGGACGACCGGTGACGGCGAAACGGGTGCGGCGGATCCGCTACCCGGCCGGGGCCGACGCGAAACGGCACGCGGCCGCCGCGCCCACCAGACCCGGCGTCGGTACCGGTCGCGGCCGGCACGACGTCGAGGCCGCGGACGAAGTCGAGCGTGGCGAACTCCCCGAGCGCGCGCGCGCAGCGGTGCGAAGAGCGTCTCCCCGGCCCGGGCCACGCCGCCGCCGATCACGGCGGTCTCGATCTCGACCAGGGCCGCGGTGGCCGCGATGCCCGCCGCCAGGGCGCGGGCGGCACGCTGGAAGGAGGCGACGGCGACCGGGTCGCCGGCCTGCGCGGCGGCCGCGACGGCCGCCGCACCGGCGTCGCCGTCAGGCCCGGGCCGCCAGCCCTGCGCGAGCGCACGGCGCGCGATGTTCGGGCCGCTGGCCAGACGTTCCACGCAGCCGCGTCCGCCGCACGGGCAGGACTCGCCGTCGAGGTCGACGCTGATGTGCCCGATGTGGCCCGCGTTCCCGGTCGGTCCGGCGTGCAGCCTGCCGTCCAGCACCAGGCCGCCGCCGACGCCGGTGGAGACGACCATGCACAGCGCGCCGTCGCGCCCGCGCGCGGCGCCCAGCCAGTGCTCCGCGGCGGTCATCGCCACCCCGTCGCCCACCAGCGTCACCGGCAGTCCGCCGGTGCGCTCCCGCACCGCCGCGGTGAGCGGGAAGCCCCGCCAGCCGGGGATGTTGACGGGGCTGACGGTGCCGCGCGCGGCGTTCACCGGGCCCGGCGCTGCCGACGCCCACCGCGCGCACGGCCGTCCCACCGCGGGTCGGCCGTCAGGCCGGCGAGCACCTCGGCGAGGGCGCCCAGCACCTGGTCGGCGTCGCCGGACGGGGTGGGACGCAGGCTGCGGGCGACGATGCGCCCCGCACCGTCGACCAAGCGCGCCGGCGATCTTGGTTCCGCCGATGTCCAGCGCGGCGACGAGGGGTCTGTCCATGGAGCCGTGGTTCCTGACGGTGCGGGGTGTCCGGTCGGCCGGATCCCCGGCCGGTCTGGTCAGTGTCACTCACCTATGACAACGTTGTCCAGCCGGTCGCCGACCGTCACGCGGGCGATGATGGGCACCGCACACCGCTCCCCCAGCCGGAGGCCCTGAGTTCCGTGGCAGAGACCTGGCGCGCCGCCGCGCCCCAGAACGGGCGCCGTTACGGCGGCCGGCCGACGATGAAGGACGTCGCGGCCCGGGCCGGGGTCGGGCTCAAGACCGTCTCCCGGGTGGTCAACGGGGAGGCGGGCGTCTCCTCGGACACCGAACGGCGGGTGCGGGAGGCCATCACGGCGCTCGGCTTCCGCCGCAACGACAGTGCACGCGTGTTGCGCAAGGGCAGCACCGCGAGCATCGGGCTCGTGCTGGAGGATCTCGCCGATCCCTTCTACGCCCCGCTCAGCCGCGCGGTGGAGGAGGCGGCCCGCGCGCACGGCGCCCTGCTGCTGCACGGCTCGAGCGCCGAAGACGCCGAACGCGAGCGGGAGCTGGTCCTCGCGCTGTGCGCTCGGCGGGTCGACGGTCTGGTGGTGGTGCCCGCCGGAGACGACCACCGCTACCTTCAGCCGGAACTCGACGCCGGTCTCGCCGCCGTCTTCGTCGACCGCGCGCCGGACCGGATCGCGGCGGACGTCGTGCGTTCCGGCAACCGAGACGGCGCTCATGCCGGCGTCGCGCACCTGATCGCGCACGGCCACCGCCGCATCGCCTTCGTCGGGGACCGCCCGGAGATCGGCACCGCCCGGGAGCGGCTGGCCGGCTACCGGGCGGCGATGGCCGAGGCCGGGCTGGCGGTGGACGAGTCCTGGATCGCGCTCGGCCCGACGGATCCGGACCGTGTGCGGGCAGACACCCGGCGGATGCTGGACGGACCGCGGCCGGTCACCGCCCTGTTCACCGGCAACAACCGGGTGACCGTCACGGTGGTGCGTGTCCTGGCCGGGCAGCTGCGACGGCCCGCACTGGTGGGTTTCGACGACTTCGAACTGGCCGACATGCTGTCGCCGCCGGTCACGGTGATCGCCCAGCACCCTGCACTGCTCGGAAGTACGGCGGCCGGCCTGCTCTTCCGCAGGCTGCAGGGAGACACCGAGGCCCCGCGCGACGTGCTGCTGCCGACCACGCTGGTGACGCGGGGGTCCGGCGAGATTCCGCCACAGGACTGATCAGCACACCGGCAGGCCGGGCACGGGCTGGTCGTTGGTGCCGCCCACCAGGTAGACATCGCTGACGTAGACGTCCGCGTTGCCGCTGTCGTCGTCGGTCTTCGCCCACCACACATTGGTGTAGCGGCCGGAGGTCTCCCGGAAGCCAAGCTTCGCCTGGCAGTAGAAGTAGTCGGTGCCGGCGTTGAGCACGCCCCGCTGGTTGTGGTGCACGTCGTAGGAGTGGGCGGTGCGCCAGACCTGGCAGTCGACCTTTCCTCCGCCGATCGGGTGGCAGCTGGTGCCGGGCGCTCCGCCGCCACCGTCGCCGTTGTGCGTGGGCGACGGCTTGGCCGTGTGCGTGGCGGGGGCGTGCGAGGGCTCGGTCCGGCCGTCGTCCGGCCTCTTCCGCGAGTGCGTCGCCGAGGGCGAGGCGGAGACGGTGCCGCCGCCCTCGGGCGACGGATCGCTGCCGCTCTCCTTCGCCGAGGCTCTCGGCCCGGCACTGTCCGCCGGGCCGGACGCGGTGGCCGACGGACCCGGCCGCGGTCGTCTGGGGGTCCTCGCCGCCTGAGGCGAGCGCCCAGCCCACGCCACCGCCGGCGAGCAGCACCGCCGCCACCGCCGCGGCGACAACCGGTCCACGACGGCTACCGGATGCACCGGACTTCCGGGTGGCCACCGTCTGTTCCGCGGTGTCCCGCTCGGCGGGCCGACCGGGGCGCGCAACCGCCGGTACCCGGCCGAGCTGCATGGTCTCGCAGACGCCCGCGTCGGCCCCGGCCACCGGGCCCACCGTGGCGCCGGCGGCCACCGCGGCCAGCAACTCGGCCGCCTGCTCGGCCTCCGGCCGCCGGGCCGGGTCCTTGTGCAGGAGTTCGGCGAGCGCGGGGCCCAACGGCCCGGCGCGCAGTGGTGCGGGCAGCGGTTCGGCGACGATCGCGGTGAGCGTCGACCAGGTCGAGGTGCGGCGGAAGGGTGAGGCGCCTTCGACGGCGGCGTACAGGGTGGCGCCGAGCGACCACACGTCCGAGGGCGGGCCGGGCTGTTCGCCCCGCGCCCGCTCGGGTGCGAGGTAGTCGAGGGAACCGACGAGGTCGCCGGTTCCGGTGAGCCGGGTGGCTGCGCCGTCGGCCGGGTCCTCCACGGCGGCGATGCCGAAGTCGGTGAGGACGACCCGACCGCCCCGCTCGAGCAGGACGTTGCCGGGCTTGACGTCGCGATGCAGCACCCCGGCCCGGTGTGCCGCCGCCAGCGCCCGGAGCACCTCGGCGCCGACACGGGCCGCCTCCAGCGGGTCCAGCGGCCCGTCACGGCGCAGCATGTCATCCAGTGACGGCCCGTCGACCAGCTCCATGACGATGACCGGACGGCCCTCGTGTTCGGCGATGTCGTGGACGGCGATCACCGAGGGATGCCGCACTCGGGCGGCCGCGCGCGCCTCGCGCTGCATGCGCACTCTCAGGTCGCCGACCTGTTCGGGCGGGGCGTCGGAGAAGGTGCGAAGTTCCTTGAGGGCGACCTCGCGGCCGAGGACCTCGTCGGCAGCCTGCCAGACCACGCCCATGCCACCGCGGCCGAGCCGCCGGGTGACGCGGTACCGTCCGGCCAGCAGCCTGCCGGCCCCGTCCGCGCCGTCGTGCCGCTCCCCCGCTGTCTCCACCGCAGTCCGTCCTTCGAGTGCACCGTGATGGGAGCACCCTAGTCTGCCGCCGGTCCACTCGGTGCCGGGGCGTCAGACGGTGGGGCGGCCGGCCAGGCGGTCCAGGTCGGTGCGGGCCAGACCGGTCAGTCCGGTGACCTCGTCGGTCTCGAGTGCCCCGCAGTCCAGGCCGCGCAGCAGGTAGCCGCTCAGCGCGCGGGCGGTCGCCGGCTCGTCCAGCACGTCGCCACCCGCCCTGGCCACGTACGCGGCGAGCCGGGCCGCCGCGGTCTCCAGGCCCTCCCGGTAGAAGGCGAACACGGCGGCGTAGCGAGTCGGCAGATGGCCCGGGTGCATGTCCCAGCCCTGGTAGTAGGCGCGGGCCAGCGAACGGCGCACCAGGTCGTGGTGGAGGCGCCATGCCGCGTGCACCCGGTCTCGCTCACCCACCGGGAGCACGTTCGTGGATCCGTCGGAGAGGCGCACGCCGGTGCCGGCGGCCGCAACCTGCATGACGGCCTTGGCGTGGTCGGCGACCGGGTGGTCGAGTGACTGGTGGGCCGCGCTCACGCCGCAGGCGGCGCTGTAGTCGAAAGTGCCGTAGTGCAGCGAAGTGGCGCGGCCGGCCGCGGCGTCGATCATGCGGGCGACCGTCGCCCGGCCGTCCGGCCCGAGGACGGCCTGCGTGGTCTCGATCTGCAGCTCGAAGCCGAGAGCGCCCGCGGGCAGCCGGCGTGCGGCCTCGAACTCCTCGCACAGGTGCACCATCGCGCGTACCTGCTCGGACGAGGTGACCTTCGGCAGGGTGAGGACCAGCCCGTCGGGCAACCCGCCGCACCCGGCGACCAGCCCGGTCAGAAAGACGTCGAAGGTGCGGATGCCCCGGTCGCGGACGTCGGCCTCCATGCTCTTCATGCGGATGCCGGCGTACGCGGGCACCGGCCCCGGTGCGCCGGGGGCGAGCACGGCCGCGACGAGCGTGGCGGCGCGGGCGGCGGCCTCGTCCTCCTCGGCGTCGGAACGCACGCCGTAGCCGTCCTCGAAGTCGATGCGCAGGTCCTCGACCGGTTCGCGCGACAGCTTGGCGCGGACCCGCTCGTACACCGGCCCGGCCGAGCTCCGCGGGCAGGTCCAGCACGGCGGCCAGCGACGCGGCGTCGGGTGCGTGCTCGTCCAAGAGGGCGAGGCCCTGCTCGCCCCAGGAGCCGATGGTGCCGGCCGTGACGGTGTCCGCCGGCACGTAGACGGTGTGGACGGGCTGTCGGGTGCCCGGGTCACCGGGGAAACGGCGTCGCAGTTCCGCGTCCGCGTCCGCGAGCTCGGCCGCGATGCGCTGACCCACCGCGGAGGTGAAGGTGGTCGCCACCGGATCGCCGTGCACCGTCATGCGCCCCACTCCTTTCCTTCAACAAAACGTTGAACCTGTGTCGGCGACGCTAACCGGCCCGTTCGGCAGGCGTCAACACCCGCCGGACGCGCGAGGGGCCCGCACGCGGTGCGTGCGGGCCCCTCCTCGGGCATGTCAGCCCTTGCGCGACTTCACCTGCTCGGTGAGCTGCGGGACCACCTCGAACAGGTCGCCGACGATGCCGTAGTCGACCAGGTCGAAGATCGGGGCCTCGGCGTCCTTGTTGACGGCCACGATCGTCTTGGAGGTCTGCATGCCCGCGCGGTGCTGGATGGCGCCGGAGATGCCGGCGGCCACGTACAGCTGCGGCGAGACGGACTTGCCGGTCTGGCCGACCTGGTGGGAGTGCGGGTACCAACCGGCGTCCACGGCGGCGCGGGAAGCGCCGACGGCCGCCCCGAGGGAGTCGGCCAGCGCCTCGATGACGTGGAAGTTCTCCGCGCCGTTCACGCCGCGGCCGCCGGAGACCACGATGGCGGCCTCGGCCAGCTCCGGACGCCCGGTCGACTCGCGCGGAGTGCGTGAGACGACCTTGGTGCCGCTCGCGTGCTCGCCGAAGGAGACGGACAGCTGCTCGACGGCGCCGGCCGCCGGGGCCGCCTCGGGCGCGGCCGAGTTCGGCTTGACGGTGATCACCGGGGTGCCGCGGCTGACGCGGGACTTGGTGGTGTAGGCGGCGGCGAAGACCGACTGGGTCGCCACCGGGCCCTCGTCGCCGGCCTCCAGGTCGACGGCGTCGGTGATGATACCGGAGCCGATCCGGACCGCGAGGCGGGCCGCGATCTCCTTGCCCTCGGCGGAGGAGGGCACGAGGACGGCAGCCGGGGAGACCACCTCGTAGGCGGCCTGCAGCGCGTCCACCTTGGGGACGACCAGGTAGTCGGCGAACTCGGGGGCGTCGGCCGCCAGGACCTTCACCGCGCCGTGCTCGCCGAGAACCTTGGCGGCCGCCTCGGCGTCCGGGCCGAGGTGCACGGCGACCGGGTCACCGAGTCGGCGGGCCAGGGTCAGCAGTTCGAGGGTGGGCTTGCGGACGGCACCGCCCACGTGGTCGACGTAGACAAGGACTTCAGCCATGGTGCGTTTCTCCTGCGGAACGAAGTGAGAGGAGGGAACGGGGGCGGGATCAGATGAACTTCTGCTCCGCCAGGTAGGCGGCGAGCTGCTTGCCGCCCTCGCCCTCGTCCTTGACCACGGTGCCCGCGGTACGCGGCGGACGCTCGTCGGCGGAGTCGACCTTCGTCCAGGCGCCCTCGAGGCCGACCTCGTCCGCCTCGATGTCCAGGTCCTCCAGGTCCAGTTCCTCCACCGGCTTCTTCTTGGCCGCCATGATCCCCTTGAAGGAGGGATAGCGGGCCTCGCCGGACTGGTCCGTCACGGAGACGACGGCGGGCAGCGCGGCCTCCAGCTGCCTCGGTGGCGGTGTCACCGTCGCGCCGGCCGGTCACCTTGCCGTCGGCCACGGAGACCTCGGACAGCAGCGTCACCTGCGCTACGCCGAGCCGCTCGGCCAGCATCGCCGGCAGGACGCCCATGGTCCCGTCGGTGGAGGCCATGCCGCAGACGACCAGGTCGTAGCCGGTCTTCTCGATCGCCTTGGCCAGCACCAGGGAGGTGCCCAGCACGTCGGTGCCGTGCAGATCGTCATCCTCGACGTGAACGGCCTTGTCCGCGCCCATGGACAGCGCCTTGCGCAGTGCGTCGCTCGCGTCCTCGGGGCCGACGGTCACCACGGTGACCTCGGCGTCGTCCGCCTCCTCGGAGATCTGCAGCGCCTGCTCCACGGCGTACTCGTCCAGCTCCGAGAGCAGACCGTCCGCCGATTCGCGGTCGGTGGTCAGGTCCTCGGCGAACTCCCGGTCACCCGCGGCGTCCGGCACGTACTTCACACAGACAACGATCCTCAAGCTCACGCCGGCTCTCCTACTGCATCGTCTTTACGCGACCCGGCCGGAAGGCCGGGCTTCGTCCAGCTTAATTACTCGTCAGTACACCTGGCACCTACCCGCTCGGCAAGGCCGCCGAACTGTGACGTTGCCAACGCGGGCCGACAAGGCCACTCTGTCACGCGTGGGTGCCGAAGCGCCCCTGGTGATACACCAACGGGCGGCCACCTCCGGGGGACTCCCCCGCCACCACCTCGGCCAGCACCATCCGGTGGTCGCCGGCCGGCACCCGGGCTGCGACCCGGCACACCAGCCACGCGTTCACGTCCTCCAGCAGGGGCACGCCGAACGGTCCGGCGCGCCACTGCGTCGGCGGGGTGAACCGGTCGGCGCCGGGACGGGCGAAGGTGGCGGCCAGTTCGTGCTGCCCGGCCGCCAGCATGTGCACGCCCACGTGTCCGGCCTCGCTCGATGACGGGCCAGCTGGAGGAGGCGGTACCGACGCCGAAACAGATCAGCGGCGGCTCGGCCGAGGCGGAACTCAGAGACGTGGCGGTGAACCCGGCCGGTCGGCCCGCGCCCCACGCGGTGATCACGGCGACGCCGGCGGCGTGCTCCCGGAAGGCGGACCGCAGAAGGGCGGGCCCGGCCTGCGCCGTTCCCCCCGTACACCCCGTGTCCACCGCGCCTGCTGCACCCGGCACGCTCACCGCTCCCTTCCCGACCGCATATTGTCACCCTGACGATACTGAGCGCGCAGCGTCAAGCTCAGGTCCGCAGATGGGAGAGGGATCACGCCTGGTCAGGCGACGGCGGCGCCCAGCGCTGCGATCACGTCGGCCTTGCGCGGCAGACCGGCCGCCGTGCGCACCACACGTCCGTCGGCGTCCAGTACCAGCACCGTCGGGGTCGCGGTCACTCCCAGCGCCCGTACCAGGTCCAGCCTGCTCTCCGCGTCGATCTCGACGTGCTCGACCCCGGTCACCATGTCCGCGACCTCGCCCAGAATGCGGCGGGTGGCGCGGCACGGCTGGCAGAAGGCGGTGGAGAACTGCACCAGCGTCGCCCGCTTCCCCAGCGCCGGAACTCCCAGGACGTCGGCGCGCAGTCGTCGGTCGGTCATCCGTCAAGGATGCACGGGCGTGGCACGAACCTGCGACGCGATACGTTACGCAGCCGTAAGTTCACACGTCACGGGAGTGCATGAGCCCTCTCTGGCCAGACGAAGGGTGCACCCCGCCATGCCAGAGCTCGTCTATCCGCCCGTCATCGGGGCCGCACGCGCCTTCTTCAAGGCCGTCGACCTGCGCTTCGACATCCAGGGTACCCACCATGTGCCCAGGACCGGCGGGGCCGTGCTGGCGTCCAACCACATCGGCTATCTCGACTTCGTCTTCTCCGGGCTGTCGGCCCGGCCCTCCGGGCGGCTGGTGCGCTTCATGGCGAAGGAGTCGGTCTTCCGGCACAAGGTGTCCGGGCCCCTGATGCGCGCGATGAAACACATCCCGGTGGACCGGGCGCAGGGCGAGGGGGCCTACCGCCACGCGCTGAAGGCACTGCGGTCCGGGGAGATCGTCGGCGTCTTCCCCGAGGCCACGATCTCCCCCTCCTTCACCCTCGCGGAGTTCAAGTCGGGCGCGGCCCGGCTGGCCGCCGAGGCGGGCGTGCCGCTACTGCCGATGGCGCTGTGGGGCACGCAGCGGCTTTGGACGAAGGGGCGGGCCCGCGACGTCTCCCGCAGCCATCTTCCGGTCGCCATCCGGGTCGGCCAGGCGTTGCGCCCTGGCGTGGAGGAGAGCGTCGCCGCGTTGACCGGGCGGCTGCGGGGCAGGGTACAGGAACTGCTGGAGGCGGCCCAGCAGGCTTACCCGGCCCCGGCACCCGGCGAGGAGCCGTGGTGGCTGCCGGCGCACCTGGGCGGCACCGCCCCGACGCCCCTGGAGGCGGGTACGGTGTGAGACCGTCCCCGCCTTCGCGGCGGCGTCAGGCCCGGCCCATCTCCTCCTCGAGGGCGGTGACGAAACCGTCGACGTCCTCAGGGGTGGTGTCGAAGGAGCACATCCACCGCACGTCGCCGGCGGCCTCGTCCCAGAAGTAGAAGCGGTAGCGCTTCTGCAGCCGCTCGCTGACATCGTGCGGAAGGCGCGCGAAGACCGCGTTGGCCTGCACGGGGTAGAGGATCTCGACGCCCTCGACGGCGCGGACGCCGGCGACCAGCCGCCGGGCCATGGCGTTGGAGTGCCGGGCGTTGCGCAGCCACAGGTCCTTGGTCAGCAGCGCCTCGAGCTGCACGGAGACGAAGCGCATCTTCGAGGCGAGCTGCATGGACAGCTTGCGCAGGTGCTTCATCGCCCGCACGGCGTCCGGGTCGAGCACCACGACGGCACTCGCCGAAGAGCATGCCGTTCTTCGTGCCGCCGAAGGAGAGCACGTCGACGCCGGCGGCGTAGGTGAAGGCCCTCATGGGCACGTCCAGGGCGGCGGCCGCGTTAGCGATGCGGGCGCCGTCCAGGTGGACCTTCATGCCGCGCTCGTGCGCGTGATCGCACAGGGCGCGGATCTCCTCGACCGTGTACAGCGTGCCCAGTTCGGTGTTCTGGGCGATCGAGACGACCTGCGGCATGGCCCGGTGCTCGTCGTCCCAGCCGTGGGCCTCCCGGTCGATCAGTTCGGGGGTGAGCTTGCCGTCTTCGGTGGGCACGGTGAGCAGCTTCAGACCACCGACCCGTTCGGGCGCGCCGCACTCGTCGACGTGGATGTGGGCGCTGTCCGCGCAGATCACCGCTCCCCAGCGGTCAGTGAGCGCCTGCAGGGCCACCACGTTCGCGCCGGTGCCGTTGAAGACCGGGTAGGCCTCGGCCCGCGGCCCGAAGTGGCTGCGTATGACCCGCTGCAGGTGCGCGGTGTAGTCGTCGCCGCCGTAGGCGGTCTGGTGACCGCCGTTGGCCAGCGCGACCGCTGCCAGGATCTCCGGGTGCACGCCGGCGTAGTTGTCGCTGGCGAAGCCGCGCACCTCGGGGTCGTGGTGCCGCTTGGCGTCAGTGGCGGCGCTTTCTACGGCTGGGGTGTGAGCCACAGGCGGTTTCCGTTCACTTCCTCGGTCGGCTGGGTCCAGGTGCCGGCGAGCGCGTCGGCCAGGTCGCGCACGTCCGTGAAGCCGGGGAACTTCCTGTCCGGCTGCTCGTCCCGCATCTGGTCGTTCACCAGCGCCTTGACCACCAGGATGGCAGCCGCGGCGCGCGGCCCGTCCTCGCCCCCGTTCTTGCGGAAGGCGTGGGCCAGGGCGAGCGTCCAGGCCTCGGCGGCGGCCTTGGCTGCGGCGTAGGCCGCGTTACCACCGGTGGGCTTGCCGGCCCCCGCCGCGCTGACCAGCAGGAAGCGTCCCCGACCGCTGCGCTCCAGCGCACCCTGGAAGGCCAGGGAGGTGTGCTGGACGGTGCGCACCAGCAGGTTGTGCAGTGCGTCCCAGTCAGCGAGGTCGGTCGCGGCGAACGACTTCGAGCCGCGCCAGCCGCCGACCAGGTGCAGCAGGCCGTCGACCCGGCCGTGTTCCTTCTCCGTCTTCTCGGCCCACTCTCGGGTGGCCGCTTAGATCCAGCAGATCGACGGTCTCGCCGACGATGCGCGCGCCCTCGTGCGCTGCCCGGGTGACCTCGACGGCCTCGGACAGCCGCCGGGCGTCGGCGTCTGCTGCGATCACCGTCGCGCCGGTCGCTGCCAGGCGGTCCATGGCGGCCCGGCCTGCCGGCCCGGCCGCACCGGCGACGGCGACGACGGCCCCGTCCAGGCCCTGGACGGCGTCGGGTGTGCTACTCATCAGGGTGTACTCCTCACTTCCCCGGCGTACCGGTGCTCACGCGGCTTCGACGGTGGCGGCCTCTGCGGTGATGCCGGCGGTCGACGCGATCACCTTGCGCAGCTTCTTGCGCAGGGCCTCGTAGAACATGCTCAGCGGGAACTCGTCGTCGAGCACCTCGTCGACCAGCTTGCGCGGCGGCAGATCCAGGTCCAGCGCGTCGGGGCCCTTGGCCCAGGTCGAGCCCGGATGCGGGGAGAGATAGCGCGAGACCAGCTCATAGGCCTTGAACCAGTGCACGATCTTCGGCCGGTCGATGCCCTGCCGGTAGAGCGTCTCGATCTCCTCGCGCAGCGCCACGGTCACCTCGCGGGCCCGCGCCCAGTCGACGGAGAGCTTGTTGTCCCGCCAGCGCAGCGCGTCGTGCTGGTGGAGGTAGGCGAACAGCAGCTGGCCGCCCAGGCCGTCGTAATTGCGGGAGCGGGCACCGGTGACGGGGAAGCGGAACATCCGGTCCAGCAGCATGGTGAACTGCACGTCTCGGCCCTGCGGGAAACCGTCGGCTTCCAGCTTGACGCCCTCGTGGAAGGCGGTCAGGTCGCAGCGCAGCTCCTCCAGGCCGTACATCCAGAACGGCTGCCGCTGCTTGATCATGAACGGATCGAAGGGCAGGTCGCCGTGGCTGTGGGTACGGTCGTGAACCATGTCCCACAGGACGAAGGCCTCCTGACAGCGCTGCTGGTCGGTGAGCAGCCCTCGCACGTCCTCCGGCAGCTCGAGGCTGGTGATGCGGGAGGCTCCGTCCACGACGCGGCGGAACCGTGCCGCCTCGCGGTCGCAGAAGATGCCGCCCCAGGAGAAGCGCGGGGGCGCCTCACGGACCGCGATGGTCTCGGGGAAGAGGACCGCGGAGTTGGTGTCGTAGCCGGCGGTGAAGTCCTCGAAGGTGATGCCGCAGAAGAGCGGGTTGTCGTAGCGGGTCCGCTCCAGGTCGGCCAGCCAGCCGGGCCAGACCATGCGCAGGACGACGGCCTCCAGGTTGCGGTCCGGGTTGCCGTTCTGCGTGTACATCGGGAAGACGACCAGGTGCTGCAGGCCGTCGGCGCGCTGCCGGGCCGGCTGGAACTGAAGCAGGGAGTCGAGGAAGTCCGGCACGCCGAAGCCGTCCTCCGCCCAGCGCCGCAGGTCGCCGGTGAGCGCCTCGAGGTAGGCCGCGTCGTGCGGCAGCAGCGGAGCCAGTTCCTGCGCGGCGGCGATCACTGTGTCGAGTTCGTCGCGCACCGCCGCGGGCAGGGGGGCGTCCTCCGCGGTGAAATCGATCGAGCCGTCCTTGGACTGCGCCGGCCGTATGGCCTCCACGGCCTGCTTGAGCCGCGGCCACGCCGGGTGCTCGACCACGCGCTCCGCGGTGGAAACGCCGCCGTCGGCCGCCGTCGGCGAAAGGATCTCCGTCATGACCACACCTCCACAGGATAAACGCGCATAGCAGCACGGTAACCGGACGAGATACTTTCCTCAAGTGGCTCTCACGTAAATCCTTCGGTCTCCTGGCCTTTGAACCGCTGTTTTTCCTGCGTGCTCGAGTCTGTCATCGGCCGCCGATAACCTGACCGTCTTCCGGACTCCGGGTGCCTGGCACACCGGCCGTACGAGCGCGAAGAGGCCGATCCGTGACACTGCTGACCGTCGGACACCGTGGACTGATGGGCGTCGAGCCCGAGAACACGCTGCGCTCGTTCGCGCGGGCCGAGGCCGAGGGCGTCGACGTCGTGGAACTCGACCTGCACCTGAGCAGTGACGGCGCCCTGGTGGTGATGCACGACGCCGAGGTGGACCGCACGACCGACGGTTCCGGCCCGATCGCCGGACTCACTCTCGAGCGGCTGCGCACACTGGACGCCGGGCTGGGCCAGCGCGTGCCGGTCTTCGAGGAGGTCGTGGACGCGGTGCGCGCCCCGATCCAGGCGGAGATCAAGGACCGGGCGGCGGCCCGCGTGCTGTGCCGGGCGATCGAGGAACGGGAGCTGCACGACCGGGTGACCGTCATCTCCTTCCACGACGACGCCCTGCGCGAGACCCACGGACAGCTGCCGGGCACGCCCCTGGTCCTGGTGGCGGGCCACTCCACGCCGACCGTCCCCGAACGGGCCCGCGCACTGGGGGCGCGGATGGTCTCCTGCGAGCTGCGGTGGCTGGAGGCGGAGACCGTCAAGCGCTGCCACGACGAGGGGATCCAGGTGATCAGCTGGACCGTGAACACCGACGACGACCTGCGCAGGGTGGGCGAACTCGGCCTGGACGGCGTGGTCACCGACATGCCGTCGGTGGTGCGGGCCGTCAGCTCAGCGGCTTGACCAGCAGTTCGAAGGCCAGGTCCGGGCGCTGCGGGATACCGAATCGCTCGTCGCCGTAGGGGAAGGGGCTCACCGTGCCGGTGCGCGCGTAACCGCGGCGCACGTACCAGGCGATCAAGTCCTCGCGCTGGGTGATCACCGTCATGTGCATAGCGGACGCCGTCCACTCGGCGCGCACGAAGTGCTCGGCCTCGGCGAGCACGATCTTGCCCACGCCCGCGCCCTGCAGGTCGGGGCGCACGGCGAACATCCCGAAGTAGGCGTGCCCGTCACGCCGCTCGAGCTGGCAGCAGGCGACGAGGCGGTCGCCGTACTCGGCGGTGAGCAGCCGGCTGTCCGAATCCTTCACAACGGCGCCGACGCCCTCCGGGTCGGTGCGCTGTCCCTCCAGCAGGTCCGCCTCCGTGGTCCACCCGGCACGGCTGGCGTCCCCCCGGTAGGCGGACTCGATCAGTGCCACGAGCGCCGGAACGTCCTGCTCGTCGGCGACCCGGAAGTTCAGCTCGGCGTGGTCCATGGCCACGAGCCTAGCCGGACGGGTGAGCAGGCTAGGGTCCGGCTCATGCATGTGCTGAGCAGCCGGGTCCTGCTGCGGCCCACCGATCCGGAGCGGTCCCGCGAGTTCTACGGACGGACGCTGGGCCTGGCCGTGTACCGGGAGTTCGGCACCGGTCCGGAGCGCGGCACCGTCTACTTCCTCGGTGGCGGTTTCCTGGAACTGTCCGGCCACGCCGAGACGCCGCCTGCCGACGGCATGCGGCTGTGGATGCAGGTGGCGGACGCGTCGGCGGCCTGGCGCGAGCTGACCGAGCGCGGTGCCCACGTGCTGCGTGAACCGGTGCGTGAGCCGTGGGGCCTGCTGGAGATGTGGGTGGCGGACCCGGACGGGGTGCGGATCTGCGTCGTCGAGGTGACGGCGGACCATCCGCTGCGGTACCGGCCCGGCATCTGACACACCGGCGCCGGCGGGTGCCCGCCGCACTCCCGTGCGCTCCCGTCTACGGGGCACTCGCTTCCTGACGGGGCTGCCGGGGAGCTCGGTCCGGCGAGGGACACCTGGCGGAGATGCACGGTACCGACCGCAGGACTGCCGGACCGGGCGGCGCCACGGTGCCCACCCCGCGGGAACCTGAATCCTCGCCGCAGCCGCGGCGGAAGAGGAATGCGTCACTTCTGTGCACCGCACCGTACCCGCGCGTAGCCGCGCGTAGTGTGTCGCCCATGATGGTCCCGCTCGCGCTGCTGGTCCTGGCCGCCTTCTTCGCCGCGGTCGCCCCCCGCGTGCTGACCCGTTCGTCCTGGCCGGACCGTGAGCCGGTGCTCGGTCTGTGGGCATGGCAGTGTGTCGTGGCGGGGGTACTGCTGTGCTGCGTGCTGGCCATGGCGCTGTGCGCGGCCGCGGGCTGGCAGGCCGTCCGCGCGCATGTCTTCGCCGGGGCCCCCCACGGGGTGCAGGCGGCCTACGGGATGGGTACACACGAGCCCGCCTCCGGAGTGCTGGCCGTCCTGCTGGCCTGCGGTGGAGCCTGGACGGGGGCCATGCTGCTGCGGGAGGTGCGGGAGGCCAGGCTGCGCCGGCGCACCGAACGCGCTCGGCTGCGGATCCGTTCGCCCCGGCTGCCGGGTGAGGAACCGGATGGAGAGCGGCTCGTGGTACTGGAGGGCGACCGCCCCGAGGCCTGGTGGCTTCCGGGGACCGCCGCGCAACTGGTCATCACCACGGCCGCGTTGCGACGCCTGACGGGGCACCAGCTCGACGCCGTGCTCGCCCACGAACAGGGCCATGCCCGGGCCCGGCACGACTGGCTGCTGCACTGTTCCGCGGCACTGGCCGGCGGCTTCCCCCGGGTACCGGTGTTCGCCGCGTTTCGCGACCAGGTGCACCGGCTGGTGGAACTGGCCGCCGACGATGCGGCCTCCCGGCGCTTCGGCCGCCTGACCATCGCGCTCGCCCTCGTCGAACTCAACGAGGACCGGGGCGTGTTCGGCCCCGGCCCCGCGCTGCGCGCGCAGGTGCCGGAGCGCGTACACCGCTTGCTGTCTCCGGCGCAGCGGCTGCCGTTCTCCCGCCGGCTGCGCACCTGGGCGGCGGTCTCACTGGTCCCCCTGGTGCCGCTGCTGGTGACGTTCGTGCCCGGCCTGGCCGCGGCAGGATGGCACGGCTGATGCTGGTCGCGGCCTGCTGTCTGCTCGTGCCCGCGGCAGTGCTGATGGCGCTCGTCGCCGCCGGGTGGGCGCCGCTGCTGACGCTGGACGGTCACCTGGCCCGCACACTGCACGCTCTTGCGCTGGATCATCCGGGCTGGACGCACGCCATGCGGATCCTGACGGACTGGGTGTGGGATCCGGTGACGATGCGCCTGCTGCTGGCCGCCGCAGTGCTGTGGCTGTGGTGGCGGCGGCAGGTGCTGCTGGGCTGCTGGCTTGCCGTCACCACGGCGGTGGCGCTCGGGATCGAGCAGGGCCTGAAGTCGGCACTGGGCCGGCAACGCCCGCAGTGGACGCACCCGGTGGACTCTGCGCACTATGCCTCGCTGCCCTCAGGGCACGCCATGACGGCGGCGGTGGTGTGCACGCTGCTGCTGTGGACACTGTGGCTGACGGGTGCGCCACGGGCGGTGCGCTGCGCGGCGGCCGCGGTGGCGGCCGTCTCGGTCGTGGGAGTGTCCTTCACCCGGATCTACCTTGGCGTGCACTGGCTCACCGACGTGATCGCGGGTTCACTGCTCGGCGTCGGCCTCGCCGCCTGCGCGGCGGCCGCCTGGACGGCGCGGCACCGACGGGGCAGGATCGGCGGATGACCCCACAGTGCGTGCTCTTCGACTTCTCCGGGACGCTCTTCCGCGTCGAGTCCACGGAGCGCTGGCTCGCGTCCGTACTGGAGGAGCGCGGGGCTCGGATGGCCGAGGAGGAGTTCGCCACCTGCGCGCGGGCGCTCGAGGAAGCCGGGGCGTTGCCCGGCGGGCATCCGCCGCGCACGGTGCCGGCCGGGCTGGCCGAGCTGTGGGCGGAGCGGGACCGCAGCGCCGAGCAGCACCGGGCGGCCTTCACCGCCCTCGCCCGGCAGGTGTCGTTGCCCGACCCGGAGCTCTACGACGCGCTGTATGAGCGGAGCATGCTTCCGGAGGCCTGGCAGCCGTATCCGGACACCCGGCGGGTGCTCTCAACTCTGCACGGGAGGGGCGTGCGGGTGGGTGTGGTGAGCAACATCGGCTGGGACCTGCGGCCGGTTCTGCGGGCGTCCGGCGTCGAGGAGTTCGTCGGCGCGTGTGTGCTCTCGTTCGAGCACGGCGTGCAGAAGCCGGACCCGTGGATCTTCGAGAAGGCCTGTGCGGCGCTCGGCGTCCGGCCGCAGGACACCGTGATGGTCGGGGACACCCCGCAGGTGGACGGCGGCGCGGTGCAGATCGGCTGCGGATTCCACCTCGTGGAGCATCTGCCTGTCGACGAACGGCCGGACGCACTACTGCCGCTGCTGGACCGCTCCCCCCGGATGTAGGCAGGGGTGTGCGCCGGTATCGGGACGATCCCCCGCGTCGCCCCGATACCGGCAGCTCTGCCGGGCTCCGCTCCTGGTGGGAGGAGGTGAACCCGAGACCGCCAGAGTATATTGGCTCTGAGCCAGTCAACGCAGGAGTTACAGGATGTCCCCTCGAAGCGCTTCGGTCAATGAAGAGTTGCGCCGACGTTCACGCGAACGGCTGCTGCAGGCGACTGTCGATCTTGTGGGGGAACGCGGATACGAGGCAACCACTCTGGGAGCCATCGCCGACCGCGCTGGCTCCGCCCGCGGGCTGATCTCGTACTACTTCTCGAGCAAACAGGAGCTCTTCCAGTCGGCGGTCCACCGGCTGATGCATCTCACACTCGGCGAGGCCCTGGAGCGGCAGCCGCTACCCGAGGGGCCGGAGGCGGGCCGCGAGACGCTGGCCCGCGCGATCGACGCGATCCTTGGACTGGCCCGCGACAGGCCGGTGCTGATGCGCGCGCACATGGCGGGCATCCTCCAGCAGGAGGGGTTCGTCAAGTGCGACGAGCAGCGGCAGTTGGCGGCGTACCTGCGCCGGGCCGTCGAGCGGTACGGCTCGGCGGACCCGGAGACCGACTACCCGCTGTTGCGCGCGCTGCTGATGGGCGCGGTCGTCGCCGTCCTGCTGCCGGGAGCGCCGATGCCGCTCGCGCGGCTACGGGCGGAGCTCTTCGCACGGTACGGGCTGGAGTGGAGTCTCGGCAGCCCGCCGCAGCCCGAGCCGCTGCCGGGCGGCGCGCCGACCATGCCGGCTCAGCTGCGCCCGCGTCCCTGACGGAACCGGTCAGTCGTCGCCGAGCCGGGGTGCTGGGCCGTGAGCTGCTGCACGACCCAGACAGGCCCACTGGCGTCCGGCCTGTGAACTGGGGTGGCACCAGGATGCCGCAGCAATACGGGCGGGCCGCCTGAGCGACTCCGTACACCGGCCACGCCGCGCCGGGGGCCGTATGTCAGTGGCCGGGTACACACTGCTGACATCGGACGACGGGTTCCCCGGCCCTGGCGAGCCTGGGGAGAACCCACGAATTCAGGCGGTGGCCAGAATGACAGAAGTACTGCTCGCGGTGGGCACGCGCAAGGGTCTGTTCCTTGCCCGGCGACAGGAGCGGGAGCGCGGGGCACCGGGCTGGGAGTTCGAGGGGCCGCACTTCGCCGCGCAGGCGATCTACTCGGTGGGGATCGACACCCGGCCGGCCGGCACGCCCCGACTGCTGGTCGGCGGGGACAGCCCGCACTGGGGGCCATCGGTCTTCTCCTCCGACGACCTCGGGTCGACCTGGCGCGAGCCGGAGCGACCCGCCGTACGTTTCCCGGAGTCCACCGGCACCTCCCTGGAGCGTGTGTGGCAGCTGCAGCCGGGCAGCGCGGACGAGCCCGGTGTGGTCTACGCGGGCACCGAACCCGGCGCGCTGTTCCGCTCCGAGGACGGCGGGGAGACCTTCGAGCTGGTGCGCGGTTTGTGGGAGCACCCGACACGGGAGAGCTGGGTTCCGGGCGGCGGCGGGCTGGGGCTGCACACCGTCCTGGTCGATCCGCGCGACTCCCGTGCGGTGACGGTCGCCGTCTCCACCGGCGGCGCTTACCGCACCGCCGACGGGGGGCGCAGCTGGGAGCCGTGCAACCGCGGCGTCCAGGCCGCCTTCCTGCCCGAATCGCAGCGCTACCCGGACCACGGCCAGTGCGTGCACAAGATCGCCCGGGATGCCGCCGCCCCGGACCGCCTGTACCTGCAGAACCACTGGGGCGTCTATCGCAGCGACGACGGCGGCACGGCCTGGACCTCGATCGGCGACAGTCTCCCCTCGGACTTCGGTTTCCCCGTCGTCGCCCACCCCCGGCTGGGCGGCGTCGCCTACGTCTTCCCGCTCAACGCCGACTCCGACCGGGTGCCGGCCGGCCGCCGCTGCCGGGTACACCGCACCCAGGACGCGGGTGAGAGCTGGCAGGAGCTGGGCACCGGGCTTCCGGAGGAGGCCCATTACGGACCGGTCCTGCGGGACGCCATGTCGGCGGACGACGCCGACCCAGCCGGCGTCTACTTCGGCAACCGCAACGGCGAGATGTTCGCCAGCGCCGACGAGGGCGAGAGCTGGCAGCAAGTCGCCCGGCACCTGCCGGACGTGCTGTGCGTACGTGCGGCGGTGATCGGCTGACACGGCCGGGGTGGCCAGACGGGGCTAGGGCAGCCGCCAGTCGACCGGCCGGGCACCCTGGCGGGCCAGCAGGTCGTTCGCGCGGCTGAAGGGCCGGGAGCCGAAGAAGCCGCGGTCGGCGGACATCGGCGAGGGGTGCGCCGACTCGATCACCGGGAAGGCCTCCAGGTACGGCTTCAGGTTGCGCGCGTCGCGCCCCCACAGGAGGGAGACCATGGGCTTGCCGCGGGCCGCCAGCGCCCGGATGGCCTGCTCGGTGACCTCTTCCCAGCCCTTTCCGCGGTGCGCGCCGGGCCTGCGCGGCGCGGTGGTCAGCGCCCTGTTCAACAGCAGCACGCCCTGCCGCGTCCACGGAGTCAGGTCGCCGTTGGAGGGGCGGGGCAGGCCGAGGTCGTCCTGCATCTCGCGGAAGATGTTCTCCAGGCTGCCCGGCAGCCGCCGCACCTCGGCCGCGACCGCGAAGCTGAGCCCGATCGCCATCCCCGGGGTGGGGTACGGGTCCTGGCCGACCACCAGCACGCGCACGTCGTCGAAGGGCTGCTGGAAGGCGCGCAGTACGTTCGCTCCAGACGGCAGGTAGGTGCGTCCCGCCGCGATCTCGGCGCGCAGGAACTCCCCCATCGCTGCGACACGCCCCGCCACGGGACGCAGCGCCTCCACCCAACCGGCCCCGACAAGTTCGTCCAAAGATCGTGCTGCCACGGCGCGTCACTCTACTGGACCGGGAGTAGGGTGCCCCGGTCAGTCCTCTTCCCCCTGCTGGAGCCAGCCATGAGAGCGCGTCACTCCGAGCGGCGGCAGCCGTGAGCTCAGGCTCCGGGTGGGTGCTCGGCGTCGACTCCGGCGGCTCCGGGCTACGGCTGGCGCTGGCCCGCACCGCGGACACCCCGGAGGCGGCTCACCAGGCGCAGACCGCCGAACCGGTGCGGACCGGACCGGGAGGAATCGACGCCAGCCATATGCTCACGCTGCTGCTGCCGGCCGCCCGGGCACTGCTGGGGCAGGCCGGAGTGCAGCAGGTGGACGCCGTCTGTGTGGGCGCCGCCGGCATGGCGACGCTCGGCGACGCGTTGCGGGCCCGGCTCCCGGAGGCGCTCGCGGGAGAACCTCGGCGCCCGGCGCGTGGCGCTGGCAGCGGACGCGGTGACCGCCTACGCGGGCGCGCTCGGCGAGCGGCCGGGCGCCGTGGTTGCTGCGGGCACCGGCCTGATCGCCACCGGAACCGATCTGCGCCGCTGGCGGCGCGCGGACGGCTGGGGGCACCTCCTGGGCGACTGCGGCGGAGGAGCCTGGATCGGCCGTGCCGGCCTGGAGGCGGCGCTGCGCGCGCACGACGGCCGGGAAGGCGGCTCCCCGGCGCTGCTCGGCCGTGCGGAGGCGTTCTTCGGCCCGGCGGCCGGGCTCCCCGGCATGCTGTATCCACGCACCGACCGGCCTGCCGTGCTCGCCTCCTTCGCCCCCGAGGTCGCCCGGTGCGCGAACGCCGGCGGCACCTCGGGCGGACCGGACCCGGTGGCGGCCGACATCCTTCGGGACGCGGCCCGCGAGATCGCCCGCACGGCCGTCGCAGCCTGTCCTGATCCGTGGGGTGAGCGCGCGACGGCCGTGGCGCTCACGGGCGGACTGCTGAAGATCGGCGAACCGCTGCTGGCCCCGCTCGAGCGCGAGCTTGCGGCCCGGCTGCCACACGCCCGGACGGTCCCGGCCGCCGGCGATCCACTGGACGGATCGGTGCTGGTCGCGGCACGTCTCGCCCTCGGCACGCTGCGGCTGCCGGAACACCCGCAGCTACTCGCGCTGAACACTCCGAAACTTGGTGCATAACGGATAAAAGCAAACACAACCACCCCGCCCGATCACATCACCGCAGCAAGGCATTAATATGCGGGCGCATGAGCTCCCCCACTGCGCCGGACAATGGTCTTCCCGTCCGCATGCCACGTCGCCAGACCGGACGCCACCGTCGGCCGGAACCCGTCGTCGCGCCCGAGAACGCACCGGCGCTCGTCCTGGCCGTCCCCGGTGAGCCGTCCGCCGCGAGCCGCAGTCTCGCCGAGGAGACGGCGAGCATCGCCCGCAGCGAGCTGCCCGGGCTGGACGCGCGCATCGGGTTCGTGGAGGGAGAGGGCGAGGAGTTCCCCGCCCTGCAGTCCGTACTCACGCAGGCCGCCGCGGCGCACGGCAGGAACGGTGAAGACGCCGCGGCGGAGCAGCCGGATTCCGGCCCGCCCGCCGTCGTGATTCCGCTGCTGGCCGGCCCGGACGCCGCCCAGATGCGCCGGATACGGCAGGCGGTGCTGGGGAGCGGCACCGGCGCCGAGTTGACCGACGTGCTCGGGCCGCACCCACTGCTGGCAGAAGCGGTGCACGTCCGGCTGTCAGAGGCCGGGCTGGCCCGCGCGGACCGCGCACGGCTGTTCACCGTCGCGACGGCGGCGGACGGCATCATCCTGGCGACCGTGGGCGGCGAGGAGGCGGTGCAGGCCGCCGGCATCACCGGCATGCTGCTCGCCGCGCGCCTGGCGGTCCCGGTGCTGGCGGCCGGCCTGGACGAGGAGGGCGCCATCGCCCGCGCCGCCGACCAGTTGCGCGATTCCGGCTCCCAGCAGTTGGCCGTCGCCCCGTGCCTGATCGGGCCGGAGGTGGCCGAGGGGCTGCTGGCAGCGGCCGCCCAGGAGGCCGGCTGCGCGGTGGCCGAACCGCTGGGTGCGTACCCGGCGCTGGGCAAGCTGGTGGCGTCCGCCTACGGCTCGGTGCTCGGCCTGCCGCAGCCGGCGGCGCAGGGGATGCCCGCCCGCTGAGCCGGCAGAGGCCTGGACGGCTCAGCCGAAGACGACGCAGGAGGCAGCCGGAGCCGTCAAGGTGCCCGCACGCTCAGGCCTTCCGGTCGCCTCGTCGACGCTGAACCAGGTGACGTCGCCGGACCGCTCGTTGGCCGCATACAGCCACCGGCCGGCCGGATGCAGAGCGAGGTCGCGCGGCCAGTGCCCGCCGCAGGACACGCTGGCCGACGACCTCCGGGTGCTCCCCCGTCTCGTCGAGGGCGAGCAGGTGATGCTGTCCGTGCCCCGGGTGGCCACCCAGGCGAAGCGGCCGTCCGGCCGCGACACCAGCTCGGAGGGGAGGCCGGGCCGGCCGCGTCCCGGGGAAGCAGCCTGACCTCCCGCAGCGGCTCCAGGTCGCCCCGGTCGGCGTCCCAGCGGCAGACGGTGACCGTCGGGTCGAGTTCGTTGACCAGATAGGCGCGGGTGCCGTTCGGGTGGAACCTGAGGTGGCGCGGGCCGCTGCCGGCACGCAGCCGCACCTGGTGTGCGCGTGCCCAGTCCGCCCGTGTTCGTCACCGAGCCGGTAGACCCACACTCCGTCAGTGCCCAGATCGACCGACAGCAGCCAGCGCCCCGTCGGATCGGGGACCACGGCGTGCGCGTGCGGACCCCGCTGCCGGTCGCGCAGCGGCCCCTCACCGCGGTGCCGGTACACCGAGCCCGGCCGCCGAGCGTGCCGTCGGCGCGCAGCGGCACGGCGCTGACGCTGCCGGAGCCGTAGTTGGCGGTGAACAGCCGGCCGCCTCGCGGCCGCAAGGTGGGTGGGCGAGTCGCCGTGCACGGCGACGGGCTCTCCCAGCGGCGCGGGGGCGTCTGCGATCGGCGAGGGAGAGCGCCGCGGCGGCCCCGGACTCCGTCTCGCACACGGCGTAGAGCATCGCCGCCGCAGCACCAGCAGGTAGGACGGGTTCGGCACGGCGGTGCCGGTGTGGTGGAGGGCACGCAGCGCGCCCGTGGCCGGGTCGAGGGCGGCGGTGGTGACGCCCCGTCCGCCGTCTGCCGTGAACGACCCGATGTACGCCCGTTCCGCCTGCCGGCCCGTCGGGTCGGTCACCGGGCTCGGCCCCTTCCCGCTCGTCGATGCAGGCAAGATCAGAGCGACGGTAGCAGTCCGTGGCGGGCGGGGACGGGCGATCTCGCCCGTACGGATGCGCGGCGACGCGTCTGCTTCAGACGGCCGGGGCCACCGGGGCCGCGGCCCGCCTGCAGCGGCACCGCCAGCGAGTGCAGCGCGGTCTCGAGCCCGTGCAGATGCGCGAGCGCCAGGTCGCTGCCTGGATGCTTGGCGGCGGTCGACTCGGCGGCCGGGGCCAGGGCCGCGGCCGCGCGTGCGCTCATGCCGGCCGCCGCCGGCGCAAGCAGCGTCTCGAGGGCCGTCTCCACCCGGCGGCACGCCTGCACCAGCCGTTCGTCGTGCGCAGGGAAGTGGTCGGCGGCCAGTTCGGCCAGCCCGCGCACCTGCCGGGCGCAGTCGTCGAGGAGGGCCAGCACCTGCCGGGCCCGCCGCTTGCGAGCGGCGAGCGGGTTGAGCGGGTGCACGAGCGGGGCGAGCGAGGTCCGCACGCGTCCCAGGAGCAGGGCCAGCTCGGCGATCTCGGCGGCCGGGTCGGCGTCCTGCTCGCCGGTCAGCCGGCGCGCCGAGAGGGCTGCGCAGCGGTGGACGCACTGCAGCGCCCGCTGGATCCAGGCGTCGGTGGCAGCGTGCGTGGTGACGGGCAGGACGAGCGCGACGGCCACCACCGCGCCCAGCGCACCGAGCGCGGTCTGTTCCAGGCGCAGCTCGAGCAAGCCCGGGTGGAGCACGCCGACCAGCCCGTAGAGCAGGCTGACCAGGACGGTGACGAAGAACATCATCCAGCTGTAGGACAGCGCCGCGGTGTAGAACAGCCCGAAGACGCAGGCGGCCACCAGGACCGTGGTGGGCAGGGTCGCGCCGTGCAGCGGGACGGCGACGACCATCCCGACGCAGATGCCCGTGGCGGTGCCCAGCAGCCGCCGGAAGCCGCGCACGAGCGTCTCGCCGCGGGAGGCGGTGTTCACGAAGATCCACCAGGCGGCGGCCACGGCCCAGTACCAACGTGTCGGGGACAGCGCCTCACCGGCCACGAGCGCCACGGCGCAGGCGACCGTGACCTGGACGGCCAGGCGCGTGGTGGGACTGCGCAGCCCGCGCCCGCGCGGGGCGGCGGGCATCGGGGCGGCCGGGTGACGCCGTTCGAGGCACCACAGCCCGAAACGGACCAGGGCGGAGACGAGCAGCGCCGTGAGCACGGCTGCCGCCACCCGCGGAAGGTCGGCGGGAACCGTGCGCAGGAACTGCGCGACGAAGAACATCATGAAGGCGAACACGCCCAGCGCGTGCCCCCGCGAGCCCCAGCGCCGGGCCCACGCCCCGGCGAGGATGACGGCAAGGAAGGCGGCGTCACGTGCCAGGTGGTGCTCGTGCAGCGCGGCGGCCAACGCCAGGGCGGGGAGCCCGACGGCGGGCAGCGCGGCGGTGGTGACGGCCTGCCGGCGCACGGTGGGGTCCGTGACGGTGAAAAGGGCCAGCAGCGCGGCGAGGCCGCCGGTGATGGAGGCGTTCAGCGGCATGCCCTCCAGGGCACACGCGGTGACGGCGAGGCCGATGCCCAGGACCGCTCGTGCGGACGTGCGCAGTCGAAGCAGGCCCGGATCGGGGGCCGTGAACATCCTCTTCACGTGTGGTTCCACTGCTCCCGTCCGCATAGTGATACGGACTGAGGAAAACACCTGCGGGAGGAGGGCAGCCAAATCCTGCGGGCGTGAGATTCCTCGCTGCGCCGCCGCGAAGCGGCTCAGCCGGACACTTCGGGTGATGCGGCGGTCCTGCGTGGCGCCGGGTAGGCCAGGTGCACCAGCCGTGACTGCTCCTGGCGCATGTGCATGACCGACTCCAGGATGTAGCCGACCAGCAGCACCAGCGCGGCGATCGTCATCAGGGCGGCGGCCAGGATCGCCGTGGGGATGCGCGGGACCGTGCCGGTTTCCAGGTAGTCCGCGATGACGGGGACGCCGAGCAGCACGGCGGTCAGGGCGAGAAGCGCCTGCGACAGCCGTGTGGACCAGTGCGGGCCGCTCGCGGCGGGCCAGGTTGGCGATGACTCGCAGGATGCGCCATCCGTCGCGGTAGGTGTGCAGCTTGCTCTCGCCGCCGTCGGGGCGGTCCTTGTAGCCGACGGGCACCTCGGCGGTGGGCAGCCGGAGCTTGAGTGCGTGCACCGTCATCTCGGTCTCGGTCTCGAACTGGTGGGACAGGGCCGGGAAGCGACTTCACGAAGCGCCGGGAGAAGACCCGGCAGCCGCTGAGCATGTCGGTCACCTCGTGGCCGAACAGGGCACGGACCGCTCCGGTGAGCAGCCGGTTCCCGCGCCGCGTGCCCGGTGCGGTAGGCGCCGTCGCCGATCTGGTGGCGTACGCCGAGCACCTGGTCGTAGGGGCCTTCGAAGAGCAGGTCGACCATCTCGCGTGCCCGGGCGGCCTCGTAGGTGTCGTCGCCGTCGATGAGGACGAGCGCGTCCGCGTCGATGTCGGCGAAGGCCCGCCGGATGACGTTGCCCTTGCCCTTGCGCAGCTCCCGGCGGACGGTGGCTCCGGCCTCGCGGGCCACCTCGGCCGTGCGGTCGGTGGACCGGTTGTCGTAGACGTAGATCTCAGCCTCGGGCAGTGCGGCCCGCAGGTCCCGCACCACCGTGCCGACGGCCGTCTCCTCGTTGTGGCAGGGCACGACGCAGGCGATGGTGGGACTCACGGGCACCTCCGGCGGGTCGTCTGGTGATCATCGTCCGGCAGTCGGGCGGGCGGCGCGCGCTGAGAGCCCGCGCACCCCCGGTCTGTTCAGCTGAACGAATGACGTTCGCACTGCGGTCTGGTGACGGGCGGGCGGCCCATGGCGCGCCTGCGATGCACGCCGGTGTGGGCCGCTAGCGTCCGGTGCGTGTCGAGCCTGGAGTCCGTGGCGGTGCGCCTGTACGACGCCGTCCGGTCCATCTGGCGCGAGGTGGCGAAGTTCGGCGCCGTGGGCGCGCTCGCCTTCGTGATCGACAACGGCGGGTACAACCTGCTGGTCTTCGGGCTGCCCCGGTCGGCGGGAAGCGGCCCGATGCACGCGGCGCCGGTCACCGCGTCCGTGTTCGCCACGGGGACGGCGACGCTGGTCAGCTGGGCGGGCAATCGGTATTGGACCTACCGGCGCAGACACCGGGAGCGCGTGGGGCCGGAGACTCGCGCTGTTCGTCGTGGTCAACCTGGTGGGCATCGTCATCACCGCGGGCACGGTCTTCCTGGCCCGCCGGCTCTACGACGACGGCTCGGCCGTCGCGGACAATGTCGCGCGCATCACCGGCTGGGTAGTGGCCACCGTCTTCCGCTTCGTCGCCTACCGGCGCTGCGTCTTCGTCACCGCCCCGAACGCCGTGTCGGTTCCGGCGTCCGTGCCGGCACGGGCGCGGCGCACCTCCGGGATGGTGGGCACGTGGCTGCGAAGGCGCCGCTGGGAGCTGACCCTTGCCTCCGTGAGCGCGCTGTGCTGCGCGGGGACCGTGCTGGTCTTCTCCCCCGGCTACATGAGCTACGACACCCTGTACCAGCTCAAACAGGCGCTGGGTCAGGAGCCGCTGAGCGACTGGCATCCGCCCGCGATGAGCCTGGCCTGGCGCGGGCTCATCGCGGTGACCGGCACGACGGCGACGATGGCGGCGCTCCAGGCCGTCGTGCTGTGGGGGGCGCTGTGGGCCGCCGCCTGGTGCGTGTGGGACACCACCCGGCGGCGCGGCGGCTCGCTGGCCGTCCTCGGTGTCGGGCTGTTCCCGCCGGTGCTGACGTTCGTGGGTGTGGTGTGGAAGGACGTCCACATGGCGTTCGCCCTGCTCGTGGCCGTCGCGGCAGCGCTTGCCGGCCGCCGGGTGCCGGCCGGTCGCGTCGCCGCGCGGCGGGCGCTGTTCGTCCTCGGACTGGCCTTCCTCGTGTACGCGGTGCTGGTCCGCAAGAACGCCGTGTTCGCCGCGGTCCCGGTCTTCGCCCTGCTCGTCCTCGCACTGCGGCGCCGCCGGAGGGAACGCGGGCGGCTGTGGGTGTCCGCCTCGGCGGCGCTCGTCGTGGGCATCCTGGTGCCCACCGTCGTCATCTCCGTGACCGCCCGGCCCGCGCCGACTTCTCAGGTCAGCCAGATCATGCTCGACGACCTGCTGCACGTGCTGAACCCGCACGAACTGCGGGCGGCGCACGTCCCGCCCGACCTGCGGCAGCACCTGGTCAGCGCCGCCAAGGAGTGCGACCGCGTCGACTCGCTGTCCAACTCCTACTGGACCTGCTACGGACGCGGCGCCGACGGCCCCTTCACCGCCGTCGCCCACACCGGCCGGATCCGCTCGGCGTGGCTGCGGCAGATGCCGCGTCACGCTGCCGGCTACGCCGGATACCGACTACAGCTGTTCGCCGGCTTCCTGTTCGCCAGCCGCACGCCGTTCCAGCCGGGAGTGATCGCGAACGATCTGGGCCTGACGGTCTCGCACCCCAGGCTGGAGGCGACGCTGCACAGCTGGGTCGAGGGGACGTCGCGGGACCTGCCGTTCCTGTTTCACGCCTGGTTCTGGCTGGCGGCCGCCCTGGTGCTGAGCATCCGGCCCGGTCACGGACCCTTCCGGGTGCCGGTGCGCGCACTGGGTGTCAGCTCGTCCCTCTACGTCGTCGGATACCTGCCGATCCTGCCGGCCACGGATTTCCGCTACGTCTACTGGCCGGTGCTGGCCGTCACCCTCGGCGCAGTCCTCGCCCTGGCGGGCCACCGCACCGGCGCTCCCCGGGTGAGGGCCGGTGAGGGGCAATGAGGGCGATCAGGACCGGCGACGCGGGCGGTCGCCGCGTGAGCCGCCGCCGCGCGGGTTCCGTCCGGTGGTGCGACGCTGCCCGCCGCTCTTCGCGGCGCGTTCCCGCGCGGGGCGGTCGCGCTTCATGGCCTGCTCGGCGGCGGCACGGCGACCGCGGGTGCTGTTGGCGGTGCGCCCCCGGACGATCGCCGATGAAGTCGTCCACCAGGTCGGTCGTGCGCTCCTCGGGCCAGGCCAGCGCCACGCGCGAGACGGGGGCGTCGGTGACAGGACGGTAGGTGAGGTCCCGGCGGTGGTGCAGGCGGGCCAGCGACTGCGGCACCACGAGCACGCCCACCCCCGCCGCGACCAGGGCCACGGCGTCCTCGGTGGTGGCGGGGCGCTCATCGGCGGCCTGTCCCGGCCGCCGTTCCCACTCGAGCACGTCGTCGAGAGGGTGCCATACCACCTCGTCGGCCAGATCCTGGGTGGTCACCTCGTCGGCGGCCGTCACCAGGTGGTCCCTGGGGACGATGACGACGGTGGTCTCGGTGTACAGCGGGATGGCGCTGAAGACCGTCCGGTCGACCGGCAGCCGCACCAGTCCCGCGTCGGCGCCGCCGCCACGCAGCACGTCGTACGCCTCCGCGGCGCTCACGCCGTACAGGGTGAGGGGGATGTCCGGCTTCCGCTCGTTCCAGACGCGCACCCACTTCGCGGGCGTCGCACCGGGGACGAAGGCCAGCCGGAAGCACGCGGGGAAGGCATCCGGGTCGGTCACCCTGCCAGACTATCGGCCGGTGGTCGGGAGCGCGGCACCCGCTCGATACCCTGGTCGTCATGTCCTCGCACCAGAACACCCAGACGATGAAGCCCGCGACCGCGGCGAAGAAGCTGGGTGTGTACCTGCCGGCCACCCCCGCCGAGTTCCGGGAAGGTCTCGTCACGCGCGGCGAACTCAACGCACTGCAGACCGACCCGCCCGAGTGGCTGCAGGACCTGCGGCGCGACGGCCCCCACCCGCGCCCCGTGGTGGCGGCGAAGCTGGGCGTGTCCATCTCCGGCCTCGCCCGCGGCGGGGTGACCGAGGCGCTCACCACCGAGCAGATCGACGCGCTGAAGGAGCAGAACCCGGACTGGCTGCAGCAGGAGCGCGCCACCCAGGCGGACGTCCGTAAGGAGGCCGCCCGCCTGAAGGCCAAGCGCGCGGAGCAGCGGCGAAGCCCGCGCCGACGAGACCCGCCCCTGACGCACCTTTGGTGGTTCCCCCTGTACCTGGTCGGGACTGCAGCGGCAGCCCGGCCCCCGGAAGTTCACCCTGAGCCGAGAGCACCGCACAAGGACCCCGGAACGTCGTTCCGGGGTCCTTGTGCGGTGCGACAGGGGGACCTGAGGAGCGCACACGCGCGGGGCACCTTCGGTCGGCTGACGAGGCGGTGGCATGCGCCGGATCCATCTGTTGTCCGAACTATCCGGAATCAACGGCCTCACATGTGAAGAAATTTTATCCATGAATGTCCAGAAATAATCCTCCGGTAAGACACGGAAATATGCCCCTGGCCAAGTTTATTCGCGCCAATGGATCGAAAACCAGCCAGTGACAGCGAAAGTGTGCGTGTATACCGTTCGCGGGTTCTATAGTGTGATTGTTGTGTGCACGGACGATGGCGATATCCATGACTCCCACGCGCCGGGCGCACGCCCTGACCTGGTAATGCGCCGCCCATTGTCATGTGTGACGTTCCGCACATGACGATGAACGGCGCAACGGATTAAAGTGAGAACAGGGGATATTGCTGTGGCCAACCCTTTCGATGACGAGACGGGACGGTTTCTGACGTTGGTCAACGACGAGGGCCAGTACTCGTTGTGGCCCACGCATCTCGACCTCCCGGGCGGCTGGCGTGCCGACGGCCAGGAGGGGTCGCGTCAGGAGTGCCTCGACCGGATCGAGAGCGCCTGGGTCGATATGCGGCCCGTCAGTCTGGTACGGGCCATGGCGGCGGACGCCCAATAGGCCTGCCGCCGCGACCTGAGGATGCGTCGCTCCCCTGGGCCGGCCCCGCGCCGGCCCAGCGACTCGTCGCCCAGGTCATCGATGCAGGGTTCGGGTAGTTGTCAGGGACGGGCAACGGTCGCCTGCCCCTGTCGCCCCGCGCCCTTCGTGTCTTCGCGCCCCGTCGATGGACGACGACTCTTCACACCTTGCAAGAAGGCGGACAGCGCCTGCGGCCGTATCGGCTGAAGCGTGCGGTCCGGACTTCGAAGGGTCCCGGCGCGATGCGTGTGGCGATGCCCCTCTCTGCTTTCGACCGAGCTTCTGGTTGTCCGCACCCAGGCGTGGTCGGTCGCCGCTCGCTCTTTTCGTCATTTCTCAAACCTCCTCCCCAAGGTGTGCTCGGCATGCATGAAAACCGCTTCCCGGCCGCAGAAACGCTTTCTGAAGACTTCCTCGAACTGACTGCAGCCCAGCAAGGCGTGTGGTACGGGCAGCTGGTCGACCCGGACAGTGCCAAATACAATATCGGGGAATGCCTGGAGATCCGCGGCGACCTCGATGAGGGATTATTCGCCGCCGCGCTCGGTCGGGCGATCGCGTGCTGCGACAGTCTCCACACGGAATTCGTCACGAGGGAAGGCGTGCCACGCCAGCGCGTGGTGCGCCGTGCCACTGCCGAGCCCGACAGGCTCCGGGTGGTCGACCTGTCCGACGCCGAGGATCCCGCTGCCGCAGCCGAACGCTACATGGCAGGCGACATGGCAGGCGTCGACCTGCTCGACGTCCCGCACCATCACTTCGCGCTGCTGCGTCTGGGCCCCCGGCTGCACTACTGGTACGTCCGCTATCACCACATCGCCGTCGACGGTCTCAGCGGTGCCGTGATCGCCCGCGCGGTGGCCGATCTCTACACGCGGGCCGTGCGCGGCGAGGATCCCGCCGCGGCCGAACTGCCCGAGGCGCCGCTACGCGAGCTCCTGGACGACGAGGCCGCCTACCGCCGCTCCGACCGGTACGAGGCCGACCGCGTCTACTGGACGAGCAGGTTCGCCGACCTGGCCACCGAGCGTCGTGGAGACCCGGCCGCTGCCGGGCACGGCGGCCAGGAGCGTGGCCGCACCACCCTCATCCGCCGGCGCACCGGCGCTCCTGCCTCGACCGTTCCGGTCGACGCCCACATGCACTCCGGCGAGGCCCTGCCCGTCACCGTCCTCGACGACCTGCGCCGGCTGGCCGCCGCCGGCCGTACCAGCTGGAGCGCCGTTCTGGTGAGCGCGGTCGCCGCCTACGTCGGCCGGGCCACCGGGACCCAGGACGTCACCGTGGGACTGGCCACCAACGGTCGGCACGGCGGCCTGCGGCACGTCGTCGGCATGACCGCCAACATCGTGCCGCTCCGCCTGACCGTCACCGCCGACATGACGGTCGGCGCCCTCGTCCGCGCCGTCGCGGCCGAAATGCGCGGCGCGTTGCGGCACCGCCGATTCTCCCGTGAGGAACTCGCCCGCGAGCTGGCCATGGCCGACGAAGCGGCCCTGCTGACCGACGTCGTGGTCAACGTCATGGGCTACGACTACGGCCTCGACTTCGCCGGCAGCCCCGCCACCTCCCGCCTGCTGTCCATCGGCCCGGTCGACGACGTGTCCTTCTTCATCTCCGAGCGGTCCGAGGGCACCGGGCCGCTGATCGGCTTCGACGCCAACCCCGACCTCTACCATGCCGAAGACGTCAGGCTGCACCAGCAGGCGGTCGTCTCCTTCCTGACGGCTCTGGCCGACGCGGATGCCGGCACTCTCCTCGGAGACCTGCCGCTCCTCGGCGGCACGGCGAGGAGGGCGCTCCTCGCGCAGGGGCGCGGCGCCGACGCGGCCGCGAAGACCAGCAGTATCCGGGCCACCAGTCTGCCGGCGGCCTTCCGGGCACAGGCACAGCGGACCCCCCTTGCCCCAGCGGTGGTTGACGGTGCCCTCACGCTCACCTACCGGGAGCTGGCGCGGATGGCGGAGAACCTGTCCGGTGCCCTCGCCGGCTGGGGCATCGGCGCCGAGGACGGTGTCGGCGTCCTGGTGGGCCGCTCGCCCGCCGTGCTCTGCGCCACCCTCGGAGCGGTGGGTGCAGGCGCCGCCTACGTGCCGATGGACGCGACATGGCCGGCCGAACGGCTCGGCCGCGTCGCCGACGTCGCCCGGGTCCGCGCTCTGGTGGTGGACGAGGCCGCCGCCGACGGGCCCTGGGTGAGGGAGGCGGCCGCCTCCCTGCCCGTGATTGTCCTCGACGCACTCGGCACCGTGGTGAGCGGCGCCCCGCCGCGACCCGGACCGGTACCGTCGGTGACCCGGGAGCGACCGGCTCGCCTACGTGATGTTCACCTCCGGCTCCACCGGCCTGCCCAAGGGTGTCGGCGTCACCCACGCGGACGTGCTCGCGCTGGCCGCCGACGACAGGTGGACCGGTGGCGTGTCCGACGCCGTGCTGCTGCACTCCGCCTCCGTGTTCGACGCCTCCACGTTCGAGATCTGGGTCCCTCTGCTGAACGGCGGCCGGGTGGTCGTCGCGCCCGACGGAGTCCTGGAGGCGCCGATCCTGCGGGACATGGTGAGCAGGCACGGGGTGACCTCGCTGTTCGTCACGACCGCACTGTTCAACGTGATGGCGGAGGCCGACCCGGCGGCGTTCGCCGGGCTGCGTCTGCTCGCCGCGGGCGGCGAGGCCGCAGCACCGGACCTGATGCGGCGGGTGGCTGCCACCGTGCCGTCCACGCGCGTCCTGCACGTGTACGGGCCCACGGAGACCACGACCTTCGCCACCAGCCATCCGGTCACCGCCGACGCCGAGGGTGTGCCGCCCATCGGCCGTGCTCTCGACGGGATGCGTCTGTACGTGCTCGACGACACCCTCGGCCTGGTACCTCCCGGCGTGGCCGGCGAGCTGTACGTGGCCGGCAGCGGCGTCGCCCGTGGCTACCAGGACCGCGCCGCGCTGACTGCCACCCGGTTCGTCGCCGACCCCTACGAGGGGGGCGGTGCCCGCATGTACCGCACCGGCGACCTCGTGCGCTGGACCGCGCGCGGCGACATCGAGTACGTCGGGCGCGCGGACGGGCAGGTCAAACTGCGCGGATTCCGCATCGAACCGGCCGAGATCGAACACACCCTGCTCGCCGACCCTCAGGTGCGCGCTGCCTGCGTGCTGGTCCGTGAGGACAGACCCGGCGACGGACGGCTCGTCGCCTATGTCGTACCGGCCCCCGGTGCCCGCCCGGATCACGCCACCCTGGCCCGCCGCGTCGGGCTCGCCCTGCCGGCGTACATGGTGCCTGCCGCATTCGTCCTCCTGGACGCGCTGCCCCTGAACGCGAACGGCAAGGTCGACCACCGGGCCCTGCCCGCACCGCGCGCCACCACCACGGGCGGTGTACCCCGCACGGCTGCCGAGGAGGTTCTGGCCGGGCTGTTCGCCGACGTTCTGAGCGTGGAGGCGGTCGGCGTCGACGACGACTTCTTCTCCCTCGGCGGCCACTCACTGCTCGCCACCCGCCTCGTCGGCCGGGTGCGTGCCTCCCTCGGAGCCGAACTCGCTCTGCGCACTCTCTTCGAGCATCCGACGGTCGCCTCGCTCGCCGCCGCCCTCGAGGACGCGGAGGCGGCCCGGCCCGCCCTGGTTCCGCAGCCGCGGCCCGAAGCGGTGCCGCTGTCCTTCGCCCAACAGCGCCTGTGGTTCCTGCATCACGTCGAGGGCCCCGGCGACACCTACACGATCCCGCTCGTCCTCGAACTCGACGGCCCGCTGGACACCGACGCCCTGCGCGGCGCCCTGGCAGACGTGGTCACCCGGCACGAAAGCCTGCGGACCGTCCTCGCCGACGTCGACGGCGTCGCCAGCCAGACGGTCCTCGGGACGGGCACCGCCGGATCCGTGGTCCCCCTCGTCACCGAACGGCCCCCGGCCGGGGAAAGTGCCGACGCCTGGGCCGAGAGGACCATCGGGCACCTGACCGGAGCCCCCTTCGACCTCGCCGGCGGCGCCGCCGTCCGCGCGCACCTGCTCCGGCTGGGCTCCGACCGGCACGTCCTGGTGCTGGCCATGCACCACGTTGTCGCCGACGGCTGGTCCCTGGCTCCGCTCTGCCGCGACCTCGGCGCCGCCTACCGGGCGCGGACCACGGACACGAACGCGCCCGACTGGCCCCTGCTGCCGGTGCAGTACGCCGACTACGCCCTCTGGCAGCGCCGGCTGCTCGGCGACGAAGCCGACCCGGACAGCCTGGCCGCACGCCAGCTGGCCTTCTGGCAGGAGGCGCTGCGCGGGAGCCCCGACCTGCTCGGCCTGCCGGCCGACCGGCCACGGCCCGCCCTGCCGAGCCACCGGGGAGGCGCCGTCCCCTTCGAGCTGTCCGCCGCCGCGCACGCCGCTGTGACCCGACTCGCCCGCACCACCGGCTGCACCCCGTTCATGGTGCTCCAGGCGGCGCTCGCGGTGACACTGCACACTCACGGTGCCGGGACCGACATCCCACTGGGCACCGCGGTCGCCGGACGCACCGACGGCGCACTCGACGACCTGGTCGGGTTCTTCGTCAACACGCTCGTCCTGCGCACCGACCTGTCGGGCGACCCGACCTTCCGTGAACTGCTGGGCAGGGTGCTGGAGTTCGACCTCGGCGCCTTCAGCCGCGCCGACGTCCCCTTCGAACGGCTCGTGGAGGCTCTCAACCCCGAGCGGTCGGGCGACCACCACCCGCTCTTCCAGACGATGCTGGTCCTCCAGAACCAGGGCCGGGCGGAGCTCGAGCTGCCCGGCGTCACCGTCCACGACCGGACCCGGCACACCGGCATCAGCAAGTTCGACCTGACGTTCTCTCTCACCGAACTCACCGATGCGGCCGAGCGCGGATCCGCACGGGCTCCTGCCGGGATCGGCGGCTACCTGGAGTACGCCACCGACCTCTTCGACGCCGACACCGCCCGCGCCCTGTGCGACCGCTTCGCCCGCATCCTCACCGAGGCCGTCTCGGCCCCCGACCGGCTCATCGGCGACCTCGACCCGCTCACGCAGGGCGAGCGGGACCGCGTCCTCGGCCAGGGACGCGGCACACAGCGGCCGCTGCCCGCCCGCACCGTCCCCGAGGCGGTCCGGGAATGGGCCGCGCGCACTCCCGACGCGGTCGCCGTACGCGACGCTCACGCCCGCCTCAGCTACGCCGGACTCGACGCCCGCGCCGACACGCTCGCCCAGGTCCTGCGCGAACGGGGCGCGGGCCGCGAGGACCTGGTGGCGCTTGCCGCGCCGCCGTCCGTCGACACGGTGGTCGCCATGCTGGCCGTCCTGCGCGCCGGCGCCGCCTACCTGCCCGTCGACCCGCAGTACCCGGCCGCCCGTATCCGGCACATGCTCGACGACGCCCGGCCGGCCCTGTTGCTCACCACCACGGAGGTCCACCAGGACCTGCCCGACTGCGACGTGCCGTGGCTCGCCCTGGACGACCCGGCGGCCCGGTCCTCGCGCTCCGGCGCTCCCCTGACGGGCACGCTCCACCCGGCGGACCCGGCGTACGTCATCTACACCTCCGGCTCGACGGGCCGCGCCAAGGGGGTGGTCGTGCCGCACGCCGCGCTGGCCAACCACATGGAATGGATGGCACGGCACCTGTCCCTCGCCCCCGAGGACCGGGTCCTCGCCCGCACCTCCTCCAGCTTCGACGCCTCCGTGTGGGAGGTGTGGCTCGCGCTGACACGCGGCGCAGAGGTCTGTGTGCTGCCGCACGGCGCCAACCAGGAACCGGTCACCCTGGTGACCTGGATGGAACGGTTCGGCGTCACCCTCGCCCAGTTCGTGCCCTCGCACCTGGCCCTCGTGCTGGCCGAGGCGGCGCACGCCGCGCCGCTGCCCTCCCTACGCGCCGTCCTGTGCGGCGGCGAGCCGTTTCCGCCGTCCCTGGTCGACGAGGTCGCCGAGCTGTGGCAGGTGGAGGTGCACAACCTCTACGGACCCACGGAGACCACCATCGACGCCACCGCCCACCGGGTCGGCGGCGCGGGGACCGTCGTGCACCACGACGCCGGCGCCCCGCCGGAGAGCGTGCCGATCGGCCGCCCCGTCGACACCATGCGCGCCTACGTCCTCGACGGCCGGCTGCGGCCCGTACCACCGGGCGTCACCGGGGAGCTGTACCTGTCGGGCCCCAACCTGGCCCGCGGCTACCTGAACCGCCCGGGGCTGACCGCCGACCGTTTCGTCGCCGACCCCTTCGACGGCACCGGCGCCCGCATGTACCGCACGGGTGACCTGGTGAGGTGGAACCGGCACGGGCTGCTCGAGTACCTGGCCCGCGCCGACGACCAGGTCAAACTCCGCGGCTTCCGGATCGAGTTGGGTGAGATCGAGGCGGCGCTGCTGGCGTGCAGGGGTGTCACGGCCGCGTGCGCCGTGATCCGCGAGGACACGCCCGGTCGGCGCCGCCTGGTCGCCTACGCCGTCACCGGCGACCGGGCCCCGCGCCCCGCCGCCCTGCGGGACGCGGTGGCCGAGGCACTGCCGCACTACATGGTGCCCGGCGCGGTCGTTCTTCTGGACCGGCTTCCGCTGCTGCCCAACGGCAAAGTGGACCGGCGCGCCCTGCCGGAACCGGAGCCGGGCGCGGACGACGACTCCGACACCGTCACCGGGCCGGGGCAGCGCACCCTCCAGGAGGACCTGCTGGCCGGGATCTTCGCCGACGTCCTGCACCGGTCCACGGTGAACACCCACGAGAGCTTCTTCGACCTGGGCGGCCACTCGCTCCTCGCCATGCGCGTCGTCAGCCGCGTCCGCGCCGTTCTGGGCGCCGAGATCGCCGTGGGCGCCCTCTTCGAACACCCGACCGTCGCGGGCCTGGCGCGCGTCCTGGACACCGCGAGCCGCGCCCGGCCTCCCCTGCTGCCGGCGGCGCGGCGCCCGGACCCGGTGCCGCTGTCCTTCGCCCAGCAGCGTCTGTGGTTCCTCAGCCGGCTCGACGGCCCCAGCTCCGCCTACAACATCCCGCTCGTCCTCGAACTCGACGGCACCCTGGACACCGTCGCCCTGCGTGCCGCGCTGCGTGACGTGGTGGACCGTCACGAGGCGCTGCGCACCGTCTTCCCCGAACGGGAGGGGTCCGCGCATCAGTCGGTCCTGGCCACCGACGCGGCCACGCCGTCGCTGCCCTTGGTGAGCACGGCGCCCGCCGACCTGGAGAACGCCGTCACGGACGCCGTGGCCCAACCGTTCGACGTCACCACCGACCTGCCGCTGCGCGCCCTGCTGTTGCGGGCGACGCCCACCCACCACGTCCTGGTGCTCGTCGTGCACCACATCGCGGGCGACGGCTGGTCCCTCGCCCCGCTCGCCCGGCAGCTGGGCGACGCCTACCGAGCCCGTCTCGCGGGCGAGGAGCCCTCTCCCGGAGCCGGCGCCGCGGTCCAGTACGCCGACTACACCCTCTGGCAGCACGCCACGCTGGGCGACGCCGACGCGCCGGACAGCGTCCTGCGCCGGCAACTCGACTTCTGGCACACCGCGCTGGCCGGCCTACCCGGCGTGATCGAGCTGCCGCTCGACCGGCCGCGCCCGGCCACCACCGACCCCAGGGGCGCCGTCCACACCTTCGACCTGCCGGCGCAGCTGCACGCCCGGCTCGCGCGCCTGGCGCGCGAGTGCGGGAGCAGCCTGTTCATGGTGCTCCAGGCGGCGGTGGCCACCTTGCTGTCCCGGCACGGCGCCGGCGAGGACGTTCCGCTCGGCACGCCCGTGGCCGGGCGCACGGACGAGGCGCTGGAGGACCTGGTCGGGTTCTTCGTCAACACCCTCGTCCTGCGCACCGACCTCACCGGCAGCCCCACCTTCCGCGAACTCCTCGACCGCGTGCGGCGGTTCGACCTGGCCGCCTACGCGCACCAGGACCTGCCCTTCGAACGGCTGGTCGAGAGCGTGAACCCGGTCCGGGCACGCAACCACCACCCGCTGTTCCAGACCATGCTCGTCCTGCAGAACCAGGAGACCGCCCGTCCCGACATGCCGGGACTCACGGTCGAGGGGCGGCTCGTCCACAACGGCCTGAGCAAGTTCGACCTCACCTTCGCCTTCACCGAGGAGAGCGACGAGGGCGGCCTCAGCGCCGGGATCGAGTTCGCGACCGCCCTGTTCGACCTCTCCACCGTCGAGACCCTCGCCACGCGCCTGGTCCGCCTCCTGGAGCAGGTGTCCGCCGATCCCGGACTGGCCCTGGCCGGCTACGACCTGATGACGCCGGACGAACACGCCCGTGTGACCCGCTGGGGCGCCGGCCGCGCCCTGCCGGCCGGTACCGCCGAGGCCACCCTCCCCGCGCGCTTCGCGGTGCAGGCCCGCCGCACGCCCGACGCGGTGGCGGTCACCGGGGAGGACGACGTCCTGACCTATGCCGACCTCGACCGGATCTCCGAGGACCTCGCAGGCGCGCTCGCCGCTCACGGCGTGGGCCCCGAATCGGCGGTCGGCGTGCTGCTGACCCGCTCACCCGCCGTGGTGTCGGTGTCCCTCGGCGTGGTGCGCGCCGCCGGCGCGTACGTCCCGCTGGACGCACGCTGGCCCACCGAACGGCTCGCCTCCGCCGACCGGGTGGCGGGCCTGCGCGCCCTGGTCGTCGACGAGGAGGCCGCCGCCACACCGTGGGTGGCCGCGACGGCCGACCGGGTGCCGGTCGTGGTCGTGGACCGGCACGGCCGCGTCCTGCGGGGTGCACCCCGCACGTCGTCCCGGCCGGCCACGGTGCCGGGCCCCGGTGCCCTCGCCTATGTGATGTTCACCTCCGGATCGACGGGCCTGCCCAAGGGCGTCGGCGTCGCACACGCCGACGTGCTCGCGCTGGCCGCCGACTCCGCATGGCACGACGGCGCGGCCGACGCGGTCCTGATGCACTCGGCGTACGTGTTCGACGCCTCCACGTTCGAGATCTGGGCGCCCCTGCTCAACGGAGGCCGCGTCGTCGTCGCCCCGGGCGGCGTCCTGGAGACGCACGTCCTCGACGCCGCCGCCCACGAGCACGGGGTGACCGCCGTCTTCCTGACCACCGCCCTGTTCAACGTGATCGCCGAAACCGACCCGGGTGCCTTCGCGGGGCTCCGGCTCGTGTGCACCGGCGGCGAACTGGCCTCCCCCGACGCGATGCAGCGCGTGGCGGCCGGCTTCCCCGGCCTGCGCGTGCGGCACGTGTACGGCCCCACCGAGACGACCACCTTCGCCACCGGCCACGACGTGGCGGCCGACCTGCCGTGGGGAGCGCCGCCCATCGGGCGGGCGCTGGACGGCATGCGCCTGTACGTCCTGGACGACTCCCTCGGCCCGGTACCGCCCGGCGTCGTGGGCGAGCTGTACCTGGCCGGGAGGGGTGTGGCCCGCGGCTACCTCGGCCGTCCCGGCCTGACCGCCACCCGCTTCGTGGCCGATCCCTTCGCTCCGGCGGGCAGTCGGATGTACCGCACCGGCGACCTCGTCCGCTGGACGACGGACGGGCAGATCGCCTACGTCGCCCGAGCGGACTCCCAGGTCAAGCTGCGCGGCTACCGCATCGAACTCGGCGAGGTCGAGAACGTGGCGGCCGGCTGCGAAGGGGTCGCCGACTGTGTCGCCGTCATCCGGGAGGACACCCCGGGCGACCCTCGGCTGGTCGCCTACGTGGTGCCCACCGCCGACGGTCACCCCGAGCCCGGCGCGCTGGCCCGAGCCGTCGGCCGGTCCCTTCCCGCCTACATGGTGCCCTCCGCGTTCGTCCTCCTCGACGTGCTGCCGCTGACACCCAACGGCAAGGTGGACAGGCGCGCCCTGCCGGAGCCGCGGCACGGTGCCGGAGCTCCGCACCCGACCGCGGCGCGCACCCCCCGCGAGGAGATTCTGTGCGGTCTCTTCGCCGACGTGCTGGGGCTCGACGGCGCCGGCGTCGACGACGACTTCTTCGCGCTGGGCGGCCACTCCCTGCTCGCCACCCGCCTCGCCGCGCGCATCCGCACCGCGCTGGGCGTGGAGGTGCATGTCAGGGCCCTCTTCGAGCACCCCACAGCGGGCGCTCTCGCCGCGGCCCTCGAGGGTGCCGACGACGCCAGGAGACCCCTGGTGCGCGCCGAACACCGGCCGGAACCGCTGCCGTTGTCCTTCGCCCAGCAGCGTCTGTGGTTCCTCGCCCGGCTCGAGGGGCCCACGTCCACCTACAACGTGCCGCTCGTGCTGCGCCTGGACGGCGCGCTGGACGCCGGCGCCCTGGAGAGCGCGCTGGTCGACGTCGTCGCACGCCACGAGAGCCTGCGTACCGTCTTCCCCGACACCGACGGTGTGCCGCGCCAGCTCGTGCTCGACGCCGACGGCGTGGATCTCGACCTCGCGCCCCGCGACACCGATCCCACGGACCTCGAGGCGTACCTCACCGCGCAGGTCTCGCACGCCTTCGACGTGACCGGCGAACCGCCCGTGCGCGCACGTCTGGTGCGGCTCGGCGCCGAGGCCCACGTCCTGGTGCTCGTCGTGCACCACATCGCGGGCGACGGCTGGTCCCTCGCCCCGCTCGCCCAGGATCTGGGCAAGGCCTACCGGGCACGCACCGCGGGCGAGGAGCCCGCATGGACGGAACTCCCCGTCCAGTACGCCGACTACACCCTCTGGCAGCGCGCGCTGCTCGGAGACGAGAACGACCCGGCAAGCCAGGCGGCCCGGCAGCTGGACTTCTGGCGCACGGCCCTGGCCGGAGCCCCCGACCTGCTGGACCTTCCCTGCGACCGGCCGCGACCCGCCGTCATGACGCACCGCGGCGACGCGTTCACCTTCCCCGTGGACGCACAGACCCACCGGGCCCTGGCCGGCCTTGCCCGGGCCCGGGGTTGCAGCCTGTTCATGGTGCTCCAGGCGGCCCTGTCCGTTCTGCTGTCCCGACACGGCGCCGGCGAGGACGTTCCGCTCGGTACCGCGCTGGCCGGGCGCACGGACCAGGCACTCGAGGACCTGGTGGGCTTCTTCGTGAACACCCTCGTCCTGCGCACCGACCTCACGGGGAACCCGACCTTCGGTGACGTCCTGGAGCGGGTGCGCGAGTTCGACCTCGCCGCCTACGCCCACCAGGACGTGCCGTTCGAGCGGCTGGTGGACGCCCTCAGCCAGGACCGCTCCCAGAACCACCACCCGCTGTTCCAGACCATGCTCGTGCTCCAGAACCAGGCGGACGCCACCGTGGACCTGCCGGGCCTGGAGGTGACCGAGCAGCCCGTGCACACCGGCATCAGCAAGTTCGACCTGACCTTCACCTTCACCGAGACGCGCGAGGCCGACGGCCGGCCCGCCGGCCTCGACGCCGTCCTGGAGTTCTCCACCGAACTCTTCGAGCAGGCCACCGCGCACGACCTCGCCGCGCGGCTGACCCGGCTGCTCGCCACCCTGGCCGACGATCCCGACCAGCGTGTGCACGCCGCCGAACTGCTCGACGCCGACGAGCGGGCGCGCCTCGCCCGGGTGGCACGCGGACCCCTGCGGTCCGTTGCGGCGCGGACCGTGCCCGAGGCCTTCCGCCTCCAGTGCGCCCGCACCCCGCAGGCCGTCGCCGTGCGGGAGGGCGCGCATTCCCTCACCTTCTCCGCACTCGACGCCGCCTCCGACGACCTGGCGCATCATCTGCACGGCCTCGGTGTCGGCCGCGGCGCACTCGTCGCTCTCGCCCTGCCCGGTACGGCCGACCAGGTGCTCGCGATGCTGGCGGTGGTCAAGGCCGGGGCCGCCTACCTGCCCCTCGACCCGGACTATCCCCGGGCGCGCATCGACTACATGCTCGACGACGCCCGGCCCGCGCTCCTCCTCACCCACGGGGCCCTCCAGGCGGCGCTCCCGGACCTGGCCGTGCCGTGCCTCGCCGTCGACGACCGCCCGGCGTGGTCCGGCGGACACGGCGTGCCGTCCGGCATGCCGGACGCGCGCGACGCGGCGTACGTCATCTACACCTCGGGCTCCACGGGCCGGCCCAAGGGCGTCGTCGTCACCCACGGCGCCCTCACCAACCACATGGCGTGGATGGCGGACCACGTGTCCCTCACCGAGGACGACCGGGTCCTCGCCCGCACCTCGCCGAGCTTCGACGCCTCTGTCTGGGAGACCTGGCTACCGCTCCTGCACGGCGGAAGCACGTGCCCGGTGCCGCCGGCGGCCAACCACGACCCCGCGTGGCTGCTCACCCGCATGCGGGACGCCGAGGTGACCCTCGCCCAGTTCGTTCCCTCGCACCTGTCGGTGGTCCTCGCCGAGACCGCACCGGAGGAGGCGCCCGCCACCCTGCGGGGCGTCCTGTGCGGCGGAGAGCCGCTGTCGCCGTCCCTGGCGCGCCAGGTCGCGGAGGCCTGGCGGGTGGAGGTGCACAACCTCTACGGGCCCACCGAGGCCACCATCGACGCCACCGCCCACCACCACCGACCGCACGGTGCCGGGACCACGGAGGGCGCCACGGCGGAGGGAGCCGTGCCGCTGGGCCGGCCCGTCGACAACACCCGCGCCTACGTCCTGGACAGCCACCTGCGACCCGTACCACCGGGCGTCACCGGCGAGCTCCACCTCGCGGGTGACGGCCTCGCCCGCGGCTATCTGGGGCGGCCGGGGCTGACCGCCACGCGGTTCGTCGCCGACCCCTACGGGCCCGCCGGCGGCCGCATGTACCGCACCGGCGACCTCGTGCGACGCGACGCCGACGGCCTGCTCACCTACGTCTCCCGCGCCGACGACCAGGTCAAGCTCAACGGTTTCCGCATCGAACTCGGTGAGGTCGAGGCCGCCCTGGCCGCACTCGACGGCGTCGCGGCCGCCTGTGCCCTCGTCCGCGAGGACGTGCCCGGCGAGCGTCGCCTGGTCGCCTACACCGTCCCCGACGACAACCCTGACGCGGCGGCCTGCTCCGACGGCGAGCTGCGCGCCCGGCTGACGACGGCGCTGCCGCCGTACATGGTGCCGGCCGCCTTCGTCACCCTCGACGCACTGCCGCTGCTGCCCAACGGCAAGACCGACCGTCGTGCCCTGCCGGTCCCGGCGCGCCCCACGTCCGGCGGGCCGGGCGGCCTGCCGCGCACCGCACGCGAACGGCTGCTGTGCGAGGTGTTCGCCTCCGTGCTGCGCACACCGGAGGTCCGCACCGACGACGACTTCTTCGCCCTGGGCGGCGACAGCATCCTCTCCATCCAGCTCGTGAGCCGGGTCCGCAAGGCCGGTCTCGGCGTCACCCCGCGTGAGGTGTTTCTCCACCGCACGCCCGAGGCAATCGCAGCCGCCGCCACCGCACTCGACGAGGGCCCCGCGGTCCCGGACGAGCCGGGCACCGGCGAGATGCCGCCGACCCCCATCGCCGCCTGGTTCCTGGGCCGCCCCGGCCCCACCGACGGCTACAACCAGTCCGGAGTACTGCGCACGCCGGCCGGCGCCGACGAGGACGCCCTCGTCGCCACCCTCCAACTCCTCATCGACCACCACGACATGCTGCGTCTGCGGGTCACCCGCACCGGCGACGGCGGACCCGTGCTCGAAGCGCTGCCGCCCGGCGCCGTACGTGCCCGCCGGCGTTTCACCCGCCTGGACATCGCCGGTCTCGACGCCGAGGCGACCCGAGCCGCCGTGGACCGGGCGGGCGAAGCGGCCCGCAGCAGGCTGAAGCCCGAGAACGGCGACGTCCTCGAGGCCGTCTGGTGCGACGCGGGGCCGCGCGCCCGCGGACGGCTGCTGCTCGTCGTGCACCACCTGGCCGTCGACGCCGTGTCCTGGCGCATCCTCGCCGCGGACCTCGTCACCGCGTGGCAGGCGGTCACCCGGGGCGCGGTCCCCGACGGGCCGTCCGCGGCGACGGTGCTGCCGGCGGTGCCCACGTCCTACCGCGGGTGGGCACAGCTGCTGTCCTCCCAGGCGCACAGTGCCGCGCGTGAGCGGGAAATCCCCCTGTGGGAGGCGGCGTTGAGCGCTCCCGGTGTGAACCTGGGATACCGGCCGCTGGACCCGCACAGCGACACCGCGGACCGGGTGCAGACTCTGACCACCCGGCTGCCCGCCACCTGGACGAAGCCCCTGCTCACCACCGCTCCTGCCGCCTTCCATGCCGGCGTTGACGACGTCCTGCTCACCGGGCTGGCCCTCGCCGTGTGCGCCTGGCGCGCCGAACGGGCCGCCGCCCACGGCGCACCACCGCCCCCCGGCACCGCCGTTCTCCTGGACCTGGAGAGCCACGGCCGCGAGCAGATAGCCGACCACCTCGACCTGTCCAGGACCGTCGGCTGGTTCACCAGCCTCTACCCGGTGCGGCTCGACCCCGGCCCGGTCGGCGCCCCCGCAGGCCACTTCGACGCCGCTCTGATCGACCGCGCCCTCAAGCGTGTCAAGGAACAGCTGCGGGCGGTTCCCGACCACGGCGTCGGATACGGGATGCTGCGCCACCTCAACCCGGCCACCCGTGACCGCCTCGCGACCGCGCCCGACCCGCAGATCGGCTTCAACTACCTCGGCCGGTACGCCGGCGCGCACGGGGAAGGCGGGGGCGAGGACGCGGGCAGCGACTGGGAGGTCCTTCTCGACGGCGGCGGCCCGCGCAGCCAGGACCCGGACATGCCGGTCCACCACGTCCTCGACATCAACGCGCACACCGAGGACCTCCCCGAGGGGCCGCGCCTGGTGACCCGGTGGACCTGGCCCAGCGACCTCCTCAAGGAGGAGGACGTCGAGGCACTGGCCGACGGCCTCACCCGCGCGCTGCGCGCCGTGGCCGAGCACGCGCAGCGGCCCGAGGCGGGCGGCTGGACGCCGTCCGACCTGCCCTTGGTCTCGCTCGACCAGAACCAGATCGACAAACTGCAGAACAAGTGGGGTGGACGCAAATGACCGGGTTCCAGCTGGAGGACGTACTGCCGCTGACGCCGTTGCAGTCGGGCATGCTCTTCCACGCGCTGTACGACTCCCGCGCCGTGGACGTCTACACCACGCAGTTCGTGTTCGACCTCGAAGGCCCCGTCAGTGTTCCCGCGCTGCGCGCGGCCATCGCCGGACTGCTGCGGCGGCACGCCAATCTGCGCGTCGGCATCCTGCACGAGGATCTCGACGAGCCGGTGCAGGCCGTCGCCGCTGAGGTGCCGGTGCCGCTGGAGGAACTCGACCTCGGCGCGGCGGACGTCAGCGGCACGGTCGAGGAGCGGCTGAGCGCCTTCCTGGACGCCGACCGCACCCGCCGCTTCGAGCTCACCACACCACCGCTGATGCGATTCACCCTCGTGCGCACCGCGCCGCAGCACCACCGGCTGGTCATGACCAGCCACCACATCCTGCTCGACGGCTGGTCCATGCCGCTGCTCGTCCGCGAGCTGTTCGAGCTGTACGCGCGTGGCGGAGACGACAGCGCCATGCCCCGCGTCGCCGCCTACCGCACCTACCTGGCCTGGCTGGCCCGGCAGGATCGCGCCGCCGCCCTGGACGCCTGGCGCACGGCCCTGGCCGGGATCGAGGCGCCCACCCTCCTCGCCGGCCGCGCCGGCGAGGCGAGCGCCGGCGACCTGCCGCAGACCAGGGTGCTCGACCTGGACCCGGACACCACCGAACGGCTGCGCGAGACGGCCCGCGCCCGGCGCCTCACCCTCAACACCCTCGTCCAGGGCGCCTGGGGCCTGCTGCTCGGACACCTCACCGGGCGGGACGACGTCGTCTTCGGCACCACCGTCTCCGGCCGCCCGCCTGAGATCCCGGGCGTCGAGTCGATGGTCGGCCTGTTCATCAACACCGTTCCGGTGCGGGTCCACCCCGCGCCCGGCGAGTCGCTGGCCGCCTTCCTCACCCGCCTGCAGGACGAACAGGGGCGGCTGCTCGACAGTCAGCACGTCGGCCTGACCGAGATCCAGGGCGTCACCGGCCTGGACGAACTCTTCGACACCCTCGCGGTGTTCGAGAACTACCCGATGGACGCCCAGGCGTTGCGCACGGCCCAGCAGGGGCTGCCCGGCCTGACCGTCGCCGGGTTCAGCGGCAGCGACGCCGCCCACTATCCGCTCACCCTCACCATCGCCCCGGGCACCGCCCTGCGCATCACCTTCGGCTACCGGGCGGGAGCCCTCGACGGTGACGAGGTGGCCCGCACGGTCACCCGCATGCGACGTCTGCTGACAGCGATGGCCGACGGACTCGACCGCCGTGTGGAGACGCTGCCCTTCCTCCTGGACGGCGAGCCGGAGGCGCTCCTCGCCCAGGGACGCGGCCGCGAACTCCCCGAGTGGACGGCACGGACCGGCATCCCGGCGGCCTTCGCCGCCGGCGCGGCCGAGCATCCCGAAGCGATCGCCGTGTCCGGCAGCGCAGGTGACCTCGGCTACCGGGAACTCCTCGACCTCTCCGGCGCCCTGGCCTCCCGTCTGGTCGGTTGCGGGGTCGGCCCGGAGGACGGCGTCGGTGTGCTGATGGGCCGCGACGCCGCCGTGGTCACCGCTTCCCTGGCGGCACTGCGCGCCGGTGGCGCCTACGTACCGCTGGATCCGCGCTGGCCCGCCGAACGGCTCACCGGCGTCGCCGAGGTGGCGGGTCTGCGCGCCCTGGTCGTCGACCAGGCCGCCCGCGACCTCCCCTGGGTGCATCAGCTCGACTCCGGCCTGCCGGTGGTGACCGTGGACGGCGCGGGCCGGGTCCTGGACGCGGGAAACGTCGAGCCCGGGCCGCTGCCCGTCGTGGGCGGTGGCGGCCGGCTGGCCTACGTGATGTTCACCTCGGGTTCCACCGGTCTGCCCAAGGGCGTGGGCGTCACCCACGGCGACGTCACCGCCCTGACCGCCGACCGCACGTGGCGCGACGGCGCGGCCGACGCCGTCCTGATGCACTCGGCCTACGTCTTCGACGCCTCCACCTTCGAGATCTGGGCGCCCCTGCTCAACGGAGGCCGCGTCGTGGTGGCACCTGACGGCCCACTGGAACCCGCCGTGCTCCGCGACCTCGTCGTCCGGCACGGTGTGCGCACCGCGTTCTTGACGACGGCCCTGTTCAACGTGATCGCCGAGACCGACCCGGGGGCCCTCGGCCTGCTCCGGCTGGCCGCCACCGGCGGTGAGACGGCCGCGCCCGGTGTTCTCCAACGCCTGGCCACGGCCTACCCCGACACCGCCATCGTCAACGTCTACGGGCCCACCGAGAGCACGACGTTCGCCACCGCGCACCACGTCCGACCCGACGACGTTCCCGGCGGCGTCCCGCCGATCGGGCGGCCGCTGGACGGCGTGCGTGCCTACGTCCTGGACGCGGCGCTGCGGCAGGTGCTCCCGGGCGCCGAGGGCGAACTCTACGTCGCCGGCCCCGGGGTGGCCCGCGGCTACCTGGGCCGGGCCGCCACCACCGCCACCCGCTTCGTCGCGGACCCGTTCGCCGGCACCGGAGCGCGCATGTACCGCACCGGCGATCTGGTCCGCCGGGACGCCGAGGGCGCACTGCACCATGTGGGCCGCGCCGACCAGCAGATCAAGCTGCGCGGCCACCGCATCGAACCGGCCGAGATCGAGGCGGCGCTGCTGGCCGAGCCGCCGGTCCGCGCCGCCTGCGTCCTGGTCCGCGAGGACCTGCCCGGCGACCGGACCCTGACCGCCTATGTCGTCCCCGCGCCCGGTCACACGCCGGACCCCGAGCAGCTCCTCGCACACCTGGGACGCCGGCTGCCCGCCTACCTGGTGCCGGCCGTCGTCCATCCGCTCGAGGCGTTGCCCCTGACGGCCAACGGCAAGATCGACCGCGCCGCACTGCCCGCCCCCGCCACCGCACCGCAGGCGGTGCGGCGCCCGCCACGCACCGCACACGAGGAGATTCTCGCCGCCCTGTTCGCCGACGTCCTCGGCGTGGCCGGCGTGGGAGTCGACGACGACTTCTTCGCCCTCGGCGGCCACTCCCTGCTCGCCACCCGCCTCGTGGGCCGCATCCGCACCGCGCTGGAGACCGAAACGGAGATCCGCACCCTCTTCGAGAACCCCACCGTCGCCGCACTGGCCACCGCCCTGCAGGAGGCGGACCGCCCCGCGCGCCCCGCCCTCGTGAAACAGGAACGCCCCGCGGTGCTCCCGCTGTCGGACGCCCAACAGCGCCTGTGGTTCCTCCACCGTCTCGAAGGCCCCTCCGCCACCTACAACATCCCCGTCGCCGTACGCCTCGGCGGCCCCCTCGACACCAACGCCCTGGACCAGGCCCTGGGCGACGTCGTCACCCGGCACGCCGCCCTGCGCACGGTCTTCCCCGAGCACGCCGGCACACCGCGGCAGCACATCACCGCACCGGACGACGTCCGCCTGCCGTGCACCCGCGCCGCCGTCGACGAAGCCGAACTCCCCGCCCGCGTCGAGGCCGCCGCGCGGGAACCGATCGACATCGCACGCGAACTCCCGTTCCGGGCGACCCTGCTGCGCCTGGCCGACGACGACCACGTCCTGGTCCTCGTCGTCCACCACATCGCCGCCGACGGCTCGTCCCTGGCGCCCCTCACCCACGACCTGGGCTGCGCCTACCGGGCCCGCGTCGGGTTGACGGCTCCGGCCTGGGAGCCACTGCCCGTCGACTACGCCGACTACACCCTGTGGCAGCGCCGGCTGCTCGGCGACGAGCACGACGACACAAGCCTGGCCGCCCGGCAACTCGCCTTCTGGCGTACCGCACTGGACGGCCTTCCCGAGCAGGTCGACCTGCCGTGGGACCGGCCGCGCCCGGCCGTGCCCCGGCACGCCGGCGCCACGCACCGCTTCGCTCTGGACGCCGGCACCACCCGTGCCCTCACGGACCTCGCCCGCGCCGGCGGATGCACCGTCTTCATGGTGCTGCAGGCCGCGGTGTCCGTGCTGCTCTCCCGGCACGGCGCGGGCGAGGACGTTCCGCTGGGCACGGCCGTCGCCGGACGCACCGACGAGGCCACCTCCGACATGGTGGGCTTCTTCGTGAAGACCCTCGTGCTGCGCACCGACCTGAGCGGCGATCCGACCTTCGCCGAACTGCTGCGGCGCGTGGCGGAGTTCGACCTCGCCGCCTATGCCCACCAGGACGTCCCCTTCGAGCGTGTGGTGGAACTGGTCAACCCGGCGCGCTCGCAGAACCACCATCCGCTCTTCCAGACCATGCTGGTCCTGCAGAACCACTCCCCCGCGGCCCCCCTCGACCTGCCCGGCCTCACCGTCCGCGACGTCCCCGTCGACCCCGGCGTCGCCAAGTTCGACCTGTCGTTCACCTTCACCGAGACGGAAGAGGACAGGGGCACGCCCGGCGGCATGCACGCCACCCTCGACTACGCGACGGAACTCTTCGACGAGGCCACCGTCCGCGACCTCGCCGACCGGCTCGTCGCCTTGCTCGAGGCCGTCGCGGCCGACCCCTCACGCCCACTGCACACCTACGACGTGCTCAGCGCGCCGGAACGCGCCCGCCTCACCACCTGGGGGGCCGGGCCCGTCGAGGACGCCGCTCAGGCGACCGTCCCCGAACTCTTCGCACAGTGGGCCCGGCGTACCCCCCGTGCCCCGGCCGTCCGCGACGCGGACACCACCCTGGACTACGGGGAGTTGAACGCCCGCGCCGACGCCGTCGCCCGCCACCTGCGCGCACGGGGCATCGGCCCCGAGGACCGGGTGGGCGTCGCCCTGCCCCGCACCCACACGCTCGTCGTGGCCCTCCTCGGTGTCCTCAAGGCCGGCGCGGCCTACCTGCCGCTCGACCCCGACTACCCGGAGAAGCGCCTGGCCCACATGCTCGACGACGCCCGGCCGCGGCTGCTGCTGACCACCCCGGACATCCACCGCCGGCTGCCGCAGTCCCCGGTCCCGTCCCTGTCCGTCGACGACGTCCTGAGCGGCGAACCCGCGCCGACCATCCCCGCCCCTGTGCCGGCTCGTCCCGACCACCCCGCCTACGTCATCTACACCTCCGGCTCCAGCGGACTCCCCAAGGGCGTCGTGGTCACCCACCGCGGAGTCGGCGCCATGGCCGGGACACAGATCGAGCGACTGCGGCTCGCCCCGGGCCACCGGGTGCTGCACATGGCGTCGGTCAGCTTCGACGCGGCGTTCTGGGAACTGTGCATGGGGCTGCTGTCCGGCTGCTGCCTGGAGATCGCCGAACGCGGCGACCTGCTGCCCGGGCCTGCCTTGGCCGCCCTGGTGCGCGAACGCGGCGTCACCCACCTCACAGTGCCCCCCGCGGCGCTCGCGGTGATGCCGCCGGGCTCGCTGCCCGCCGGCCTGACGATGGTCCTCGCCGGCGAGACGTGCCCGCCCGCCCTGGTGCGCGACTGGGCGGACACCAGGTTCCTCACCAACGCCTACGGCCCCACCGAGACCACCGTGTGCGCCACCATGAGCGCCTTCCAGCGCGCGGACCGGGCCGGTGCCTCCGAGCACGCGGTGCCCATCGGCGTGCCCGTCAACGGCACCCGGGTGCAGGTCCTGGACGACCGGCTCGCGCCGGTGCCGCCCGGCGTCGTCGGCGAACTGTACGTCTCCGGCGAGGGACTGGCCCGCGGGTACCACGACCGGCCGGCCCTGACCGCGACCCGCTTCGTGGCCGACCCCGCGGGCCGTGCGGGCGCGCGCATGTACCGCACCGGCGACCTGGCGCGCTGGACGGCCGACGGGCAGCTCCTTTACGCCGGCCGCCTCGACGACCAGGTGAAACTGCGTGGCTTCCGCATCGAACTCGGCGAGATCGAAGCCGCGCTCACCGCGCTGCCCGGCGTCGCCACGGCATGCGCCGTCGTCCGCGAGGACCGGCCCGGCGACCAGCGGCTGGTCGCGTACACCGCTCCCGCGGACACCGCGCGGGGCCTGGCCGAGGACGAGCTGCGCGCGCACCTCGGTGCCGTCCTGCCCGCCCACATGATGCCCGCCGCCTACGTGCGCCTGGACGCCCTGCCGCTCACCCCCAACGGCAAGATCGACCGGCGCGCCCTGCCCGCGCCCGACGTGAGCGTGGAGGCCGGGAGCCGCCGGCCGGTCACGGCACGCGAACGCGCCCTGTGCGAGGCGTTCGCGCAGACGCTCGGCGTGCCCGAAGTCGGCATGGGCGACGACTTCTTCGCCCTGGGCGGCCACTCCCTGCTCATGGTGACCCTGGCCCAGAAGATCGAGGAACGCTGCGGTCACCGGCTCTCCCTGCGGGCGCTGTTCGCGGCGCCCACCGCCGAAGCGGTCGACCGTCTCCTGGAGGGCGCCGCGAACGAAGAGCACCCGGAGGACCCCGGCGTGCCGGATCTGGCCGCCGAGGTGGTCCTGGCTCCCGGCATCACGGAAGGCGACTCCTCCGCCGCCCGCAGGCGCTCGCGTCCGTCCGCGCGGCCGCTGTTGACCGGCGCGTCCGGCTTCCTCGGCGCCTTCCTGCTGCGTGACCTCATCGAGGCCACCGACGGCCCGGTCGACTGCCTGGTCCGCGCCGAGAACGAGGAGCGGGCAGCGCAGCGGCTGCGGGCCAACCTGGAGCGCTACGGCCTGTGGCGCGCCCGGTACGCCGACCTGGTCCGGCCCGTTCTCGGCGACCTCGCCTCCCCCGGCCTCGGCCTGTCCCCGCAGGACCGCAGCGCCCTGGTGCGCCGGCTGGGCCACGTGGTGCACAACGGTGCGCGCGTCAACTTCGCCGACGGCTACCGGAACCTGCGCGGCCCCAACGTGGGCGGCACCGAGGAAGTGCTGCGCCTGCTCGCCGACTCCGCGTCCCCCGGGATGCACTACGTCTCGACCACGAGCGTCCACGCGCCGGCGCCGGGCCCCGATCCCGTCACCGTCACGGAGTCGACCCCGGCGGGTCCGGCGGCCGACCTCCCCGACGGGTACGCGCAGAGCAAGTGGGTCGCCGAGGGACTCGTCGGCCTGGCGCGGGCACGCGGCCTGCCGGTGACCGTGCACCGGCCCGGCCGCATCAGCGGCGACACCACCACCGGCGCCTGCCAGGACCGTGACCTGCTGTGGCAGCTCATCAAGGGCTGCCTCCAGGCGGACGCGGTCCCGGACCTGCCGTACGGGACGACCGACTGGGTGCCCGTGGACTACGTCAGCCAGGCGATCGTGGCGCTCGCGCTGTCGCCCCGCACCGATACGGAGACCTTCCACCTCACCAACCCGGACGCGCCGGGCCTGGACCGCGTCTTCGACGCGGCCTCCGCCCTCGGCCACCGGCTGCACACCGTCTCGGCACAGGAATGGCAGACCCGGGTGGCGGCGCAGCAGGACAACGCCGCGCAGCTGTTCCTGGGCGACGCGGAACAGACGCGGCACGAGACGGCGACGGACCACCGCCGCTTCGACTCCGGCCTCACGGCAAAGGCCCTGGCCCCCCTGGGCGTCCACCTCCCGACCCTGACGGACGAGATCCTGACCCGCTACCTGACCTGGTTCCAGGAGACCGGCTTTCTCCCCGCGCCGTAGCGCAACGTCACACCTCATCGACGGGCCGGTGCGGGCCTCCCCGCCGTCTTCCGAGCGGCGAGGAAGGCGGCGTAGCCTGCGCCGACCGGAGCGGACGGCGCCGAGCCGGCAGCGCCCTCGGCTCGGCAGTCGGGGCAGCGGTCGTCGTCGTGACCCGGACGAGGCAGGAACAGCCGTGGTTGTGTGTGTCGGGTGCGGCATTCGCGCATGCCGGGCAGGCGCGGCGGCTCGGGCGCCGTCGGCGCCGGTCGAGGGGGTGTCGTCACGCTGTCGGGCAGCGCGTGCTCGAGGCGCCAGCGCAGCACGCCCAGCGGGTTGCGGGCGTCGCCGAGCCCGTCGGTGAGTGCGCGGCGGATGCGGTCGTGGGGCATGCCGCTGTCCAGCCACGCGGCAGCGAGCGATGCCCAGCGCCGGGCGGTGCGGGCAGGCATGGCGAGTCGGAGGTCGCCGTAACCGAGGCTGCGCAGCGGCCGTTCGCCGTCGTCGCGGTGCTCGCCCGGATCGGAGGCGGGCGTGGTGGGTTGGGAGGTGTTTCCTCCCAGGTCTTTCTGTGGTTGACGGCAAGCGGGCCGACCGGTCGGCTGACCGGCGGCCGGTTGAGCGGCCGTCGGTTCCCGGTGCCCACTCGGACCGTGCATGCGCGCGCCAGTCGGCACGGGCTGCGGTCCGTCCCGTACGGCGAGCGCCTGCTTGGCGCTGAGCGGCTCATTGGAGACGAGCTGAACGGTGACGCATCGTCCGCTGTCGACGCGCATCCGCCACTCGTGGAGGTACTGCGTCTCCAACAACTGCCGCTTGGCGTTCTGGAAGGCGACCTTCTTGATGTTCGCTCTGCGCGCAGTCTCGCTCAACGACTGCTTGGCGCCGGCGGGCAGCGACAGCTGCCAGGTGAGCAGCGTCTTGGCGTCAGCCGACAGCGTCGGGTGCCGCAGGATGGCGTTCGGGATCTGCGCATACGAGTGCGCAGGAGAGATAACATGCCGAAGCATCTCGGGGACTCCTGATCAGTCCTCTGGGTGTAGGCCTCCGGATTGGTGCTGGTAACACCTCCGGGGGCCGCCTCACGTTCGGCGGGAGGCAACCCGTTCGGTCGCAGCGTACACCGATCGTGACGGTGTGGCGAGCAGCAGTCGCTCACCGTGATGATTGTCGGCTTATCCGCTCCCCTGGTGCCGCTCCCTGTTCCGCTCGACGGTGCCGCGGTGGTGTGCCGCGATGAACAAGGCCGTTTTCTCGTCCATCGGCGCGCCGAGCAGCTGTCCCGTTTCCCGGGGCACTACGAACTCGGGGCCGGGGGCGCAGCGGGAATCGGCGAGTCGTATGAGCAGGCAGCTGCCCGCGAGCTCAGCGAGGAGTTCGGAGTGCGGGCAACGGTCTGCCCTCGGTTCACGTTCCTCAACCGGAGCGGGCTCAGCCCTGTCTGGCTTGGGGTCTGCGATGCCGTGGTTCCTGGGTCTTCGAAGTTGAGCGGTGTGTGTCTGTGCGTGACTGACTGGACGTCACGTTCTGTGCTGGGTGGGGTGGTTGTCACCCCTGGATGCAGGACGCCCGTGGTCCTGGGTGATCATTTCTGTTCTCTACGCAGAAGGATCACCGGGGGGCCACGGGCTTGGTCAACGATACGACGCTGCTGCTCGACCTCGACGGGGTGTCCGTCATACGGGTCGAGCGGCTTGAGGACGGTACGCGCCGAGTCCATCTGGCCACGGCCGACGAGACGGCACGGGCATGTCCGGTGTGCGGGGTGTTCGCGTCCCGAGTGAAAGGCTCCGCGACGACACGGCCCCGTGACCTGCCGTACGGCGAGTGCGGACTGGAGTTCCGCTGGCACAAGCGTCGCTGGTGGTGCCGCGAGCCGGACTGCCCACGCCGGTCGTTCACCGAGCAGATCCCACAGATACCGGCCGGGGCCCGGCTGACTGAACGGTTGCGGTGCTCGGCCGGACGCCGGGTCCGTGACGCCGGCTCGACCGTGGTGCAGGCCGCCCGCGACCTCGGCATGTCCTGGCCGGTGGTGATGGATGCCTTCCGCGCCACCGCCACGGCCGTGATCGAGGCACCACTGCCCGAGGTGAAGGTCCTGGGCATCGACGAGACCCGGCGCGGCCGCACCCGCTGGGAGCCCAACCCCGAGACCGGGAAGTGGCAGCTGACCCGGGACCGGTGGCACACCGGGTTCGTCGACGCCCTCGGCACCGGAGGGCTGCTCGGCCAGGTCGAGGGTCGCACCGTCGCCGACGTCCTGGCCTGGCTGACCACCACGCCCCTGACCTGGCGCAAGAGCATCCGCTATGTCGCCATCGACATGTCAGCCACCTACCGGGCCGCGATCCGCACCGGCCTGCCCGACGCCATCGTGATCGTCGATCACTTCCACGTCGTCCAGCTGGCCAACAAGATGCTCTCCATGGTGCGGCGCCGCACCACCGCCGAGATCCGGGGCCGGCGCGGACGGGCCATCGATCCGGAGTGGAAGGCCAGGCGCAGGCTACTGCGCAACCGGGAAGACCTCACCGCCAAACAGTTCGCCACGATGTGGAACCCTCTGCTCGACGAAGGGAAGATAGGACAGACCCTGCTGACCGCGTGGATCGCCAAAGAGAGCCTGCGAAGCCTCCTCGCCCTGGCCCGCACCGGTGCCGACCGGCACCAAGTCGGTCATGCCCGCTGGAAGTTCCTGACCTGGTGCGCGGACTCCGAGATCCCCGAGGTCCGCACCCTCGCCACCACCGTCGACCGCTGGTGGCCCGAGATCGAAGCATTCATCGACACCGGTCACAGCAACGCCAAGAGCGAGGGCATCAACCGCGTGATCAAACTCGTCGCCCGCAACGCGTTCGGCTTCCGCAATGCCGAGAGCCAACGACTACGAACACGCTGCGTCACCACCCGACGGGCTCCCGGACACCTCCGCACCGCTTAACTTCGAAGACCCGGGTTTCGTGACGCCGCGGGGGCTGTAGTAGTAGGAGTTGACCTTGTTGCCGGAAGCATCGGTGAGTGCGACGACGGTACCGATGGCGTCGGTGAGGTAGTAGTAGCTCTTGCCGTCGCGGGTCACGGAGTTGAGCGTGCCCGTCGGTTCGCGGACGAATCCTGTGTCGGTGCCGCTGGTGGTGGTGGCTGCCAGGCCGAGGGGTCCGCGGTGGAAGGCGGTCTGGCCCAGGCGGGTGCGGTCGGCGTTGGTGGTGCCGCCGTATTCGGCGGTGTAGGTGGTGGCTCCGGCGGTGATGGAGGTGAGCTGGTTGTAGGCGCTGTACTGCTCGCTGGTGCGGGTGGTCGAGGCGGTTGGGGCGCCCGCTGTTTCGTTGCCGGCCTTGTCGTAGGACCAGTTGGTCGTCGAGCCGTTCTTGGCGGTGATCTGTGAGGCGTCGTTGACGTCGTAGGTGGTTCCGCGCGGGCAGCCTTGGGTGATGCCCTGGGAGGTCAGGTTGCCTGCGGCGTCGTAGCAGTACTGCCAGGAGTTCTTCTTCGTTGAGCCGCTGGTCTCCTTGGCGTAGGAGAAGTGTGCGGCGGAGTCGTAGGTGTAGGTGCGCTCCAGGTCGGCGACCGCGTCGGTGCGCGAGCGGATCTTGGTGCCGTCCACCGTCTCACCGGCCACGGTGTAGGAGTAGTCGTAGGACAAGTCGACCAGGGCGCCCGCCGGAGAGGTGGCCTTGATCCGGGTGGGCCGGTCGGAGTCGTCGAGGGTGACGGCCTGGACCGTGCCGCCGGGGTAGCTGGTCTTCGTGCGGGTGTCGTTGTTGTTGTACTCGTAGGTGGTGGTCTTGCCCTGCGGGTCGGTCAGCTTGGTGAGCCGATTCGCGGCGTCGTAGGTGTAGTCGGTTTTGCCTTGCGGGTCGGTGTAGTAATCGAGGTTGCCGCTGTCGGCTGTGTAGGCCAGGCGAATCAGCGAGCCGTCCTGCAGGGTGCGCATCGCCTCGCGGCCCAGGGCATCGTAGAGATGGCTGACGGTGCCGGACCGGTCGGAGCGGGAGGTGATGTTCCCGTCGTCGTCGTAGATGAACGTCACCGTGTCGGAGCCGGCGGTCTCCGTCTTCGTCACCCGGTCACGCTTGTCGTAGGAGTAGGTGACGTCGGTGTCGCGGCCATCGGTGACGACCGTCGGCCGGCCCAGCTCATCGTACTGGTACCGGGTCGGCCCCTTCGGGGAGGGCGGGGTGACCTTGGTCAGGTTGCCCTGGTCGTCGTAGGTGAAGGTGGTCTTGTTGCCGTCGGCGTCCTCGGCCGAGCACTTCTGGCCCTCGAAGCCGCCACAGGACGGGGTGTCGTCGTTGTAGGTGTAGTGGCGGGTGCCGCCCTCGTCTCCGCTCACGGCCACCGACAACGGGTTGCCAGAGGCGTCGTAGGAGAAGCTGGTCTTCTCCCCGTCCGGACTGGTGATGCTCCCCGGCAGGTCGGCCCCGGCGATGCTCTGGTAACCGGTCAGTGCCGTGGTGGCGCCGGTGGGCAGAGCGGCGGAGGTGAGGTTGTTGCGGGAGTCCCAGCCGTAGGTGGTGGTGTTACCCGACGTGGTGCCGGTACCCATCGCGTCCACAGCGGTGACCATGTTGTGCTGCGCGTCGAAGGAGTGCGACCGCTCATGACCCAGGGGGTCGGTGACCTTCTCCACCTCGCCGTCGTCGTTGTGGTGGTAGACCGTCTTGTCCTGGTCCGGGTCGGCCACCGTCGTGGTGCCGGCATCCGAGGGGTAGGTGCCACTGTAGGAGTAGGTCCACGTCGGCCCGGACCCGGACGCGCCCCGCTGCATCGAGGTGACGCGATCCTGGTCGTCGTAGGTGAAGGCGGTGCGTCGCCCCGCTGGTGTGGTCACCTCCGTGACACGCCCACTGTCGTCGTAGGAGAAATAGGTGTTTTTCCCTGCGGTGTCGGTGGAAAACACCAAGTTGTCGTCACCGTTCAGCATGTAGGAGACGGTGCGGCCCGCGCTGTCGCTCGCCTTCCACTGCAGGAAATTGGACTTCGTCAGGTCGATCCAGCGGCCGGTGCGCTCATCGGTCAGCTTGAAACCGCCCGACGCGTGCTGGGCGACGGTGATCTGACCGCCGTTGCGGCCGGTGACCTTCGTCAGCGTGCCACCGGAGTCGAAGTGCTGCTTCCGCCCCGACTTCCGGTCGGTCACCGTGTAGGTGCCGTCATCGTCCTTCACCAGGTCCAGCGAGTAGCCGTCCGGCGTGTCGAAGGTCCCGTCGCTCTCCTTCGTGAACTCGACGTTCGCGCCGCTTCGGTCATAGAGGATCACCGAGTCGGTGAAGACCTCGAGGTTCCGTTCGTACCCGGACCACCACGAGTTGGCCATCTCACCCATGGGGCCCATGAACGAGTTGTAGGTCCGGGTGAGCTGCAGGTGCCCGCCGACGCCGGCGATGTCGAAGTCCGTGGCGGCCAGCATCAGGTTGCCGTTGGAGTAGTTCACCCGGGCGACCAGCGAGTCCGTCAGCCGCACGTTGGAGATCTGGTGCCACGGTATGTCGCCCTGACCATAGGGGACGAAGAGCTTGATCGACGGGGCGGACAACGCCGCACCGCCGCTCAGCCGCTGCTTCTCATGCTTGACCCAGGCGGTCTCCTTCTTCGAAGGCTTCGCCTCAGGCACCGACTTCGGCGGCTTGTTCGTACCGCTTTTCACCTTCGGCGGCTTCGCCTTGCTGTGCCGCCCCCAGGCAGACACGGGCTTCTTCTCGACGGGCGCTGCGGCGACAGCCGGTGTGACACCGGCCGCCAACGCCAGTACCGCCACTGCGGCGGTCAGCGCGTGTCTCGTACGGTTGCGGACACGTCAAATAGACGTGCCCATGACACGTTGATGCATCGACTTCCCCCTGGAAGACGTCACCGGCGACCCTCGTTGAGTCACCGTGCGCACACAACCTGCCAGTTGACGGCACAACAGCGCACCACATCGGTCACATCCGACCAACCGACCGATCACATCAAGCCCCGTGGCCGCCTGCCGACTGCACTGAACCAAGCAGTGAGAGACAGTTTTCACACGACAAAATTTGTCGATCTTGACGGCGAAACGGGGCTGAAAGGCAACCGTCGCCGTCGGTGGGCCGACCCGGTCGGCAAGAGCCAGGCGGCGGGCAACAGCTTCCGTTGCTCGGCCTCTCGGCCTGAGGCGTGCGGTACGGACCGGCTGGCGCCGCGAGCGGCTCGGCGGTGAGACTCCGGGCAAACCGGGCGCCACGTCGGGTGCTGCTCAGGCGGACAGTGCACGCCGCCGTCGGGCGACGGTCAGGCCAGTCGCCGTGGTGATCGGTTGCATGGCCTGACCATCGGCCCGTATGGGCGATTCTGGCAGGTCGTAGGGCGGTGGCCGTGGGGAGGTACGACCGCTGTACGAGCTTGTAGGGCTGCTGTACGGGTCGCCCTCCGCCACAGTCGCGCTGAGTCCTCGTTGGGCAGGGCGAACAGCGTTGTGGCAGATCAGGGGGCGACATGGGCAGGACGGCGGAGCGCACGTGCCAGACGACCGGGCGACGCAAGCAGGAGCGTGAGCGGCCGGCGGCGTGGGTGGCCTACGGCAAGTTGCTGCGCCTGTTCCGCGAGCGGGCGGGGATGACGCAGCAGGAACTCGCGGACGCGATCGGGTACTCGCTGGAGCAGGTCGGCTCCGTCGAACAGGGGCGGCGCCCGGCGAAGGTGCCCTTCACCGAGGCCGCAGAACGCGTCCTGGACGCGGGCGGGGCCCTGCGGGTCCTTCAAGAAGACGTGGATCTCGCGAAACTTCCGGCGTTCTTTCACGACTTCGCCCTGCTGGAGTCGGACGCTGCCAGTCGCTTCTCCTACGACCCCATGCTGGTACCGGGCCTGCTGCAGACCGAGGCGTACGCACGGGCTCTCCTCGAAGCCCACTTCCCGCCTCTGGACGACGAAGCCATCGAACAGCACCTCACCGCCCGAATTGCCCGTCAGTCACTCCTGACCCGTAAGAAGCCCTGCGTCGTCTTCGTCGTTCGTGGTCGAGGAGTCGGCGCTGCACCGGCTGGTGGGCGGCACGGCCGTCATGCGGGAGCAACTGACAAACTGCTGGACACCGGGCTGCTGCGGAACGTGGAGATCCAGGTCATGCCGAGCCGACTCGCGGCGCCCACAGCGGTGTCAACGGTCAGATGGTGCTTCTGGAGACCACTGGAACGACGGCAGTTCGTGTGTATCGAGGCACAGGGCATCATGAGCATCCGTGCAGATCAACGCGAGGTCAGCGAGTTCTGGCTGCGGTATGGAATGCTTCGGTCACAGGCCCTCAACGCCGAGGAGTCTGCCCGTCTCATCGAGCGCTGGCAGGGGAGCTATGAGCGTCGACTCGCACACCGCGCAGCACCGCCAACGAACTCGCGTGGTTCAAGAGCAGCTACAGCGGCACCAACGGCGGCGACTGCGTGGAGGTGGCCGCGACGACCGCCGCCGTGCACGTACGGGACTCCAAGCGGCCCCTGGACGCCGCGCTGACCTTCTCGACCACGCAGTGGGCCGCCTTCGCCGCCCACGCCGCGCGGGCGTAGGCGTCCACACAGGCGGGCCGTACGCTTCACGCGAAAATCGGGCGACCTTTGTTCCGGATTTCGGACGAAAAACGAATCAAAGCTCGCCCGATTTTCCGGGGTTCACCCACACGCGCCACCATCGGGTCCCGCCGTCCGGGGATCCGGCGGTGTCCCTCTCAGCCGAGGAAGGTGAGGCGGGCCTGGCGGTGGGGGTTGTCGCGGTTGGTGTCCGTCAACCTCCCTTGAAGAGAGGGTCGTCAGCCGAACTTGCGGCTGACGCCGACGTCGGGGTACCCCCGGCACGCAGTTCGGTGAGTTCGTCGGCGTGGCGCACTTCTGCGGGCGGGCGCTGCAGGCGTAGCGGGTCCGGGTCGCTCACTGGTCATGACGGGGCTCACTTGGCGGTGATGTGGGTCAGGTCGGCGAGAATCTCGCAGGCGACGACAGGGTCGATCTCGCCGAGGCGGTGCGGGTACGTGTGATTGCCCCAGTAGTCACCGGGGGCGGTGTCGATCCATATGGTCTCGAGGGTCTGGTCGGGAAACTCATCGACCATGCCGACGGCGATGCCCTCGTCGAGGGCGATGACGAGGTGGCGGTCGCGGGCGATCGGGCGGGAGAACCAGCGTTCCACGCCGTTGTCCTCGGGCGTGCCGCGTTCCCAGCCGCGCTTGGTGAGGCCGAGGAGTTTGCCGACGGGGACGGTGAGCCCCTCGAAGCGGGTCAGCCGGTGGCCGGTGGCCTCCGTGTCGGTGAAGGCGTGCACGGGGCGCCCGAGCTGCGAGAAGGGCTGGAGGATCTCGTGGTCGGCGAAAAGTTCGGCCCAGGCCTGGAGTTCGTCTCCCAAATGAAGGGGGTGGGCGAGGCGCACGGTGGCGTCGGCGGGGAGGGTCCATGCGTCGTCGTGGACGTCGGCGAGGGTGAGATCCTCGGCGACACGGAACGCGGTCACCTTGCCGTCGCCGTCGCCGAGCCAGACCAGGCGGCGCACCAAGTGGCGCAGGAGGGCGTGTTCGACGAGCAGTTCGCGGAACTCGGCGGCGGTCCAGGAGCGGCCGGTGACCATGGCGGCCTCCAGCCGGCGCAGCTGGTCGGAGGCAATAGTTCGGACCTCCTTCTTGAGATCGGCGAACCGCTTGCGCTCGGCGGAGGCGAGTTCCGGGTCGTCCTTGACTCCCGGAGTCGGCAGGGCCTTGCGGAGCTTGCCGGTCTCGTCGCGGACACAGGGGCGGAGCTGTTCGTCGAAAGTGACGGTGAAGCGGCGGGGGCCGTAGTCGATGACGGTGCTGCCGTCGTCGGCGAGGCCGATGTCGGGGACCAGCCGGTCGGCGAGCTGCTCGGTGGTGAGGTTGAGTCCTTCGGCGACCTCGTCGATCTTCTCCCGGGCTCGCTTCTTGAGGGCCTTGAACGGCACACGCTGGGAGATGCCATGCAGATGGCGCAGGGCGGTGTCGGTGCCGATCGCAGCGAGAACGGTGAGGCCTTCGACGGCCCGGTGGTGAGCGTTCTCACCGGGCCAGGCACGCACGAGCGGGGTGAGACGGCGGACGGTCTCGTCGTCGCCGAAGAGTCCGAGGGCGTGGAGGGCCCAGCTGTCCTTGGCCGGCATGCCGTGGAACCGCCACGTCGTGAACAGGGCCCAGGCGAACTCGGCGAGGGAGCCGGCGTCGCAGTGCTCGGTGACGGTGGCGAGGCCGGGGTAGACGTCACCGGGCTTGGAGAGCTGCAGCATGGTCGTCACGTGGCGGACGGCGTCGGCGGGCAGCGCACCGCGGTCGCCGGTGAGCAGGATCTGCGGGAACAGGGCGGGGTCGGCCCAGGTGCAGGGGGACGGCATCCGCGCGGGGAGGGCGGCCTCCAGCGGATCGCCGGCGAGGAGGTCGGCGACGATCGCCCCGGCCTCAGCACCGCAGCCGGCGGCGATCTCCCGCACGGCCTCGGCGCCCACCTCTGCGGCGAGTTGCCGCAGGGCGTGTTCTGCGTGGGTGCGGGGCATGCCCGCCGGGCCGACGGCGTCGGGAATGAGGACGGGGGCCGCGGCCCGGCCGTGCCGGCGGAGCCAGGCGAGAACCGTGGGCCTCAGCGACTGGCGGCGCACCAGCCACTCGGCCATCTGCCGGGCCACCTCGACGTTGCGGTAGGGCAGCAGCAGGCCGCAGGCGGTGGCCGGGTAGCGGGCGGCGATCCGGATCAGCATCGGCAGGGCGTGCAGGCCGTGGCGGGCGGCGACGGGCCTGAGGTGGCTCTCGGTGTCCCAGACGTGCTCGGGGGTGAAGGCGTCGAGCAGTGGGCGTACGACGTCCTCGGGGCCCTTGACGAAGAGGCGGGCGGCGTGGATGTCGCCCTGCCACGTCCCCTGCTGCATCTGCTTGATCTCGCGGGACCAGTCGTGCTCGCGCCACCAGGGGGTTTCGGCGACGAAGGTGGCCGCCCAGGCCTCCTGCTCCCCGGGCTTCCAGGCCATCTCGGCCTGCGGCGCCCCGCGGAGATCACGGGCCACGCGCGCCTTGCGGCTGGTGCGCTTCCGGGTCCACGGCGGGTCGACCAGCAGGGCGGGGAGCGCCTCCGCAGGCGCTTCTGCGTCCCGTTCCCCTCGCTGCAGCAGCGGGGCGACGACGGCTGCGGACGCTTCCGGCAGGGCGGGCAACGTCTCCTTCGTGAGCTCCGAGTGGGTCACCACGTGCAGGGGCAGCAGCATCCGGGAGAGGGACGCCTGTTCGCTGTCGCCCGCCGCGGCGGCGGAGAGCAGCCGCAGAGCCCGTCGAGGGTAGCGGTTCATGGCATCGAGCAGGGCGGGGCGGACATTGCGGTGACCGCCCTTCTTCAGCAGCAAGCGGAAGGCGTCGTCGGTAGGCAGTTCGGCGGCCCAGCCCGCGACGTCCCGGTGTCGGTCGGATCCGTGGGCTTCGTCGAACGCGTACTCCAGCAGGGACCCGACGTCGGGGCCGAGCCGGCTCGCGAGGATGGCGAGCAGTTGCAGGTTCCAGCCGTTCCAGCCGAGTCGTGCTCCTTCGCCGATGCGGGCGATCTGCTCCGGCCGGTACAGGGAGAGAAGGAGCATGCGCCGCAAAGCGAAGTCGTTCGGTATCGAGCCGTCGCAGCACTCGTCGACCCAGGCATGCTCCTCGGGTACCAGGTAGGAGACCACGATGCGGCGCTCGGCGCTGTCCCGGAGGCCGGCGAGGGCCTCGACGGTCCGCCCTCGGGTCTCCTCGTCGACCGCCGCGAGCAGGTCCCGTATGCGGGCGGCGGTCTCCCACACGTGGTGGGTCCGGTAATCGTTCGCTCTCCGCAGCTCCGCGCCGTACCGTCGGGAACCTGCCTGCCGGTAATGGGGGTTGACGCATCCCAGCTCCACGACGGCACGTGCGGCGAACGGCAGGCCGTGTTCGGTCACGCAGGCGTCGACGAGCACATCCACCATCGTGTAGTGCCAGCCGACGGCGATCTCCACGGCGGCTCCGAGCGGAGAGGGACTGCCCTCCCGGTGGGCCCGGCCCTCCTTCACCAGCTCCGGGTCGCTGCCGGAGGAGGAGAACATCTCCTCGAACCAGACCGCCTCCTGGGCGTAGCGGCGAGCGGCCTTCTCCACCGCGTCCTCGGCCGGCTTCGCGGCGGCCCGGAGCACGGGAAGGGCCCGCAGCCAGGCGGCGGGCATCTCGAACCGGTTCTCGTCGGCAATTTCCTGGTGCACGGCGCTGTTCCTCCCCGTCACCCGTTGCACGGGGACCTCATGAGCAGTTACCGATCACGTTAGGCTTCGGCACTGACAAGGTCGGGCCCGTGCACGCCCGTGGGCGACTCATGCGCTGCTCCTGAGTGCACACGCGGCTGGTGGGAGAACCGGCGTACCTCACAAGCGAACGGCGAACGAACCCGTAAGCCGCTCGCCCCGCTCATTCGGCTCGTGCGAAACCACTCATGCAGTGACGGAAGTCGTGGAAGAGCTACCCGAGGAAGGTCAGGCGGACCTGGCGGTGGGGGTTGTCGCGGTTGGTGTCGACCAGGCAGACGGACTGCCAGGTGCCCAGTTCCAGGCGGCCGCCCAGGACGGGGAGGGTGGCGTGCGGCGGGACGAGGGCCGGGAGGACATGGTCGCGGCCGTGCCCGTGGCTGCCGTGGCGGTGGCGCCAGCGGTCATCCGCCGGGAGCAGGTCGTGCAGCGCGGATAGCAGGTCGTCGTCGCTGCCCGCGCCCGTCTCCAGGATCGCCACCCCGGCCGTGGCGTGCGGGACGAAGATGTTCAGCAGCCCGTCGCCGCCGTCGGCGTGGTGCCGCAGGAACTCCTCGCAGTGGCCGGTCAGGTCGGCGACGGTCTCCCCGGAGCCGGTGGTGATCTCAAGGACGTGGGTGCGCAGTGCGGTGGGCATGCCTCCATCGTGCCTGCTCCCCCATGCCGTCCGCCGATGGCGTGACGGTTCGTCGGCGTCATTGCCCCGACCACTGGCGTCGTGCGAGCCCCCTTGCCGCTGGTGTGCGGCCGTGGATAGCTTCCCCGCATGCCCTCGCGCCGTTCACTCCTCGCCGGCGGTACCGCCGCCGCGCTCACCGCTCCCCTGCTGACCGCCGGACCGGCTGCCGCTGCCGGTTCGAAGCGCCGTCACCCCCGCCTCGTCACCGGTGCCGAGGCGGCCGCCGCCGACGGCTTCTCCTTCCTGCGCGGCCGCCGCGTCGGTGTCATCTCCAACCCCACCGGCGTGCTGCGCGACACCACGCACGTGGTGGACGCCATGGCCGCGAACGAGCGCGCTGAACATCGTCGGCGTCTTCGGCCCCGAGCACGGTTTCCGCGGCAGCGCGCAGGCCGGCGACTCGGAGGGGAAGTCCACCGACCCCCGCACCGGGCTGACCGTCTATGACGCCTACGGCGCCGGTGTGGAGAAGATGAAGGAGCTGTTCACCACCGCCGGTGCGGACACGCTCGTCTTCGACATCCAGGACGTCGGCGTCCGCTTCTACACCTACATCTGGACCATGTACAACGCGATGGTCGCCGCCCGCGACGTCGGCGCCCGGTTCGTCGTGCTGGACCGGCCCAACCCGATCGGCCGACGCGCCGACGGCCCGCTGATGACCCCCGGCTACACCTCGGGCGTCGGCCTGAAGGAGATCATCCAGCAGCACGGTATGACGGTCGGCGAGCTGGCCCGGTACTTCAACGGCGAGCTGCTGCCCGGCGAGGGCGACGGCGGCCGGGTCGACCTGGACGTGGTGCAGGTGCGCGGCTGGGACCCGGAGTCCTTCGCGCAGGAGAGCGACCTGCCGTGGGTGCCGCCGTCCCCCAACATGCCCACCGCGGACACCGCCGCCGCCTATGCCGGCACCTGCTACTTCGAGGGCACCAACCTCTCCGAGGGACGCGGCACCACCCGCCCCTTCGAGTTCATCGGCGCGCCGTACCTGGACTACCACTTCGGGGACCGGCTCAACGCCCGCGACCTGCCCGGCGTGCGGTTCCGCGAGGCCTACTTCGTGCCCACCTTCAGCAAGCACGAAGGCGAGACGTGCGCGGGCGTGCAGGTGGTCGTCACCGACCTGCACCGCTTCCGGCCGATCGCGACCGCCGCGGCGATGCTGGTGGAGGCGCACCGGTACGACGACTTCGCCTGGCGGGAGGACTCCTGGGACCCCGAGCGCCCGTTCTGGATCGACAAGCTGTCCGGTTCGCCGCGGCTGCGGACGATGATCGACGACGGCGCGGACCCACGCGCGTGCGTCGACGCGTGGGAGGACGAGGTGCGCACCTTCGTCCACGCCCGGCGGAAGTACCTGCTCTACCCCTGAGCAGCTCGCGCGGGCGCACCTGAGTACCGGAACTCAGGTGCGCCGCGCCGCGCGGTCGCACCATGAGCGCATGACGACTCCCGCACAGCGCCCGATGACCTCCGCCTTCTACGCGCAGGCGGCCCTCTCCTTCGGACTGTCCCTGGCCTCGGTGGCCATCGCGATCGCCTGGCTGCCGGTGAACGGCTGGCAGCGCGCCTTCCTCGGCCTCGGCCTGATCTACCTGGTCTCTTCGACCTTCACCCTGTCCAAGTGCGTCCGCGACCGACAGGAGCTGCAGGAGGTGACGCACCGGGTGGACCAGGCGCGCATCGACAAGATCATCAACGAGCACGACCCGTTCGGCATGAAGACACCCTGAGCCGGTCTCAGGACCGCACCGGACCGAAGTCCTAGGTCGAGTCGCTGCCGACGTTCGGTCCGTGGGTCGTTATCCGGGGCGCCTGCCCGGCATAACGTCCCGGTATGGACAACGACGACGGGGTACTGGACGAGGCATGGGACCGGCTGCACGGGACCGGCCCGGAGTTCGAGGGCCGGCTGACGAACCACGCGCCGATGGCCGTCGAGGCGATGACCCGGCACGGGCAGGCCGCCGCCGTGCACGGCTGGCTGGACCGCTACCGGCCCCGGCTCGAGGACGCGCCGCGCCCGTACGAGCGGGTCACCGCGACCGGTTGGCACGAGGCACTCGGCGACGCGCGGCGGCTCGCGGACTGGACGGACTTCTTCACCCGTGAGATGGCGGAGCGTCTGTGGCGCGCGGTGCTCGCCGAGTGGTGGCCACGGCTGCTGCCGGGCATCAGCGGCGCGGCCACTCACCCGGTGATCCGGGTGGGGCACGCGGTACGCGTCCTGCTGACCGACGGCGAGACGGGGCCGCGGCGCACGGAGCTGGCGCACGCGCTGGGCTACTGGGCCGCGCGGCACGCCGTGCTCCCCGAGCACCGCGCCCTGCCCGCACCCGCGTCGGCCGCGGCCGCGCTGGAGACGGTCCCGGCCGTCGTGCAGGACGGCGGGATCCGTGCGCGGCTGACCCGCATCACCGCGCTGCCGGCCTGGCCGGCCGATCAGGCCCCGAGCCCGGAGACGGCCCGGCGCAGGCTGCGCGAGCTGGTGGTCGCCGCCACGCACCGGTACGGCACCCACGCACACGGCTCGCCGGTCATGCTGGTGCACGCGGCGACCGCGCCGAACGCCGTGCTGCGCACCCTGCCGGCCCTCCCCCGCGACCTGTGGGCCCCCAGCGTGCGTGCCGCGTGGGCGGCGAGCGCGGCCGTCACGGCCGCCTACACCCCTCACGGGCCGAGGCCCGCGCCGACGGCGGACACCCTCACGGCCGAGGAGGCGTTCGCCCGCGCCACGGCCCACGGCGACGCGCACGCCGTGAAGTTCGCCGACACGGCCCTGGACGTGGGCGACGCCGAAGCCGTCGTGGCAGCGGCGCAGGCGGTGCGGCTCATCGAGCCGATGGGCTGATCAGAGCACGGCGGTGAAGGCTGCTTCGGCGTCTGCGCCGAAGACGACGAAGCGCACCTCGTCGACTGCGTCGGGGCCGACGCCGGCCTCCTCGCGCACGGTCCGCACGGCGATGCGGGCGCCGTCCTCGAGCGGCCAGCGGTAGACGCCGGTGGAGATCGCGGGAAAGGCGACGCTGCGGGCGCCCAGTTCGCGCGCGACACTCAGCGACTCCCGGTAACAGGAGGCCAGCAGCCCGGAGCGGTCCTCGGACGTCGCCCACACGGGGCCGACCGTGTGGATCACCCAGCGGGCGGGCAGCCGGCCCGCGGTGGTCGCCACCGCCTGTCCGGTGGGCAGCCCCTCGCCGAAACGGGAGGCGCGCAGTTCCCGGCACGCGGCGAGGATGTCCGGGCCGCCCTTGCGGTGGATCGCACCGTCGACGCCCCCGCCGCCCAGCAGCGAGGAGTTCGCCGCGTTGACCACGGCGTCGACGTGCGCTTCGGTGATGTCGCCGCGCACCACGGTGAGCTGTGTCATGCCGGGCATGCTGCCACGACGCCCGTTCGTGTGTAGCGTGGCCGATCATGACAGACCACGTGTCCGGCGGGGCACCACGTGAGCGGGCGGCGCAGCTGATCGAGTGGCAGGCGGACGCGTGCGGCCACCTGGGCTCCCGGCTGTACGCGCTGGTGCTGCGCCGGGTGGCCGACGACGTGCGGGCCGGCGGGGTGTGCGCGCGGGCGGTCGCCGGATACGAGGAGGCCCCGGGGCCGGACGCGATCGCGCTGCGGCTGGCCGGCGGGGTGCACGCGCTGGCGTTGACGGGCCGGGCCCCGCAGCTGGCCGCCCACTACCCGAGCGCGGGCGGCGTCTTCCGCCCGGACCGCGCGGACGACCTGTGGCGCGCCTTCCGGTCGGCGGTCGAGGCCGACATGGCGTGGGTGCGGGACTGGATGACCCGTCCCCCGCAGACCAACGAGGTGGGCCGGGCGGCCGTACTCCTGCCCGGGCTGCTGCAGGCCGTCGCCCGGCGTCCGCTGCCGGTGCGGCTGTTCGAGCTGGGGGCGAGCGCCGGGCTGAACCTGCGCGCGGACGCCTTCCGGGTGACGGGTCCGGGCTTCGCGATCGGCCCGGCCGACTCCGAGGTACGGCTGGAGGACGCCTGGCGGACGCCGGTTCCCGGCTGGCTCCGCGAAGCGGCACAGGCGCACCCGCAGCCGACCGTGGTCGAGCGGCGCGGCTGCGACATCTCCCCGGTCGACCCGCTGGCCGAGCACGGGGCGCTGGCCTTGCGCGCCTATGTCTGGCCGGACCAGACGGTGCGCGCGGCCCGGCTGGAGGGCGCGTTGCGCGTCGCCGCCCGGGTCCCGGCGACGGTGGACCGGGAGGGCGTGGACGCGTTCCTCTCCGGGGTGCGGTTGCAACCGGGCACACTGACGGTGGTGTGGCACTCCGTCATGCGACAGTACGTGCCCGCAGCCGAGTGGGCGCGGGCCGAGGCGGAGATGGACCGGCTGGCGGCCGGCAGCAGCGCGGACGCGCCGTTCGCCCACGTGGCGTTCGAGCCGCGGCGGGTCGGCAGCGCCCACCGGTTCCGGTTGTCGGTGCGGACGGGCGACGGCGCGGAGCAGCTGCTGGCGGGCGCACCGGGGCACGGTGTGCCGGCGTACGGGCTGCGCTGACGGTCGCAGCACACCCGGGGAGGGCGGCGCGTACCTCAGCTCGTGGCTGTACGGGCGACCTCGGCAACGCCGGCCAGCAGTCGGTCGACGTCGCGCTGGACCGTGTACGGCGACAGCCCGGCGCGGACGGCGCCGGTGTCGCCGAGACCGAGCCGGCGCGAGGCCTCCGGCGCGTAGAAGGCACTGGCCGGCGCGTTCACGCCGCGCCTCGCCAGCCGTTCGTAGACCTCACCGCTCGCGACTCCGTCCACGGAGAACAGCACGGTGGGCGTCCGCTCCTTGGGTGCCCCGTACACCCGCACGGCGCCGATGTCCGTCAGGCCCTCGATCAGCCGGTCGAACAGGTGCTGCTCGTGTTCCTCGACCGCGCGCAGGGACTCCCGCAGGCGTCCGCGACGGTCGGGCGCGTGGGATGCCAGGCACGCCAGGTAGTCCACGGCGGCGGTGGTACCGGCGAGCAGCTCATAGGGCAGGGTGCCCAGTTCGAACCGTTCGGGCACCGCGTCGTTCGACGGCAGCAGCTTGTCCGGGCACAGGCCCGCCAGTCGCTCCGGCGCGGCGGCGAGCACCCCGTGGTGGGGGCCGAGGAACTTGTAGGGCGAGCAGACGTAGAAGTCGGCTCCCAGGTCCGCCACGTCGACCGGCGCGTGCGGCGTCAGGTGGACGCCGTCGACGTACAGCAGCGCCTCGGACTGGTGCACCGCTTCCGCGATCGCCGGGATGTCGGGCCGGGTGCCGAGCAGATTCGAGGCGCCGGTCACCGCGACGAGCCGGGTGCGCCCGGACAGCTGGGCTCGCACGTTCTCGAGGGTCATTTCGCCCGTCTCCGGGTCGAAGTCGGCCCACCTCACCCGTGCGCCCACGGCCTCGGCGGCCTGCAACCAGGGCCGGATGTTCGCGTCGTGGTCGAGGCGGGAGACGACCACCTCGTCTCCCGGCGCCCACTGCTTGGCGAGGGCCCGGGAGACGTCGTAGGTGGCCTGGGTCGCGGAGCGGGTGAAGACCACGCCGCCGGCTGCGCAGCCCAGCAGGTCGGCGATCGCCTGCCGGGCGTCGGCCACCACCTGCTCGGCCCGCTGCTCGGCACGGGTGACGGTGCCGCGGTTGGAGATACCCGCGCACATGGCCGCGGCCACCGCCTCGGCCACCTGCCGCGGCACCTGGGTGCCGCCGGGCCCGTCGAAGTAGGCCACGTCGTCGGCGAGTGCGGGAAAATCGTCGCGGATCGCGGACGCGTCAAAACTCATCGGACTCCCTCAGACCGGAGCGGCGTCACCACGCTGCGGGCGTGCGGCGGGGCTCCGACCAGTCTGTACCCTTCGGCCGCTCTGGACCGGCCGGGCCGCGCGGTTCAGCTCTCCCGGGCGAGGGCGGCGCCGCTGTCGTCCCGGCGGACCAGGCCGGCGTAGCGGCCGTCCAGGGCGAGGAGTTCGTCGTGGGTGCCGCGTTCGACGATGCGGCCGGCCTCCAGCACGACGATCTGGTCGGCGTCGCGCACGGTGGACAGCCGGTGAGCGATGGTGATCGTGGTGCGCCCTGTGGCCAGGGCGTCGACGGCGCCTTGCACCGCGTGTTCCGTGCGGGTGTCCAGCGCGCTGGTGGCTTCGTCCAGGACGAGGACGGGCGGGTCGCGCAGGATGGTGCGGGCCAGGGCGAGTCGCTGCTTCTCGCCTCCGGAGAAGCGGTAGCCGCGTTCGCCGACGAGGGTGTCGTATCCGTCGGGCAGCGAAGCGATGTGGTCGTGGATCTGGGCGGCTCTCGCGGCGGCGCGCAGTTCCGCGTCGCTCGCGCCGGGTCTGGCGAAGCGCAGGTTCTCCGCGACGGTCGCGTGGAAGAGGTAGGTCTCCTGCGAGACAACGCCGACGGCCCGGGCGAGCGAGTCGAAGTCCAGGTCGCGCACGTCGACGCCGTCCAGGGTGACCCGGCCGGTGGTGACGTCGTACAGGCGCGGCACCAGGTAGCCCAGCGTGGACTTGCCGGCGCCGGTGGGGCCGACGACGGCGAGGCTGCTGCCGGCCTGGACCGTCAGGTCCACCTCGTGCAGGGTCGGTTCGGGCGCCGAGGTGTCGTAGGCGAAGGTGACGCGCTCGAAGCGGACCTCGCCGCGGGCGTGTTCGAGCCGGAGCGGCGCAGCCCGTTCGGTGACGTCCTCGCGCAGGTCCAGGTACTCGAAGATGCGCTGGAAGAGGGCCAGGGAGGTCTGCACCTGAACGCCGGTGGACAGCAGCGAGACGGTGGGCCGCAGCAGGCCCTGCTGGAGGGTGACGAAGGCGACGAGGGTGCCCAGCGAGAGCACGGGCCCGCCGAAGTGCAGCAGCACGCCGGCGCTCCAGTACAGCAGGGCCGGCAGTGCCGCCATGACGATGCCGATGATCGACATGCGCCAGCGCCCGGCCATGCTGGAGCGGACCTCCAGGTCGACCAGCCGCCGCGACTCCTCGGCGAAGTCGCGGGTCAGCGACTCGGCCCGGCCCATGGTGCGGCCCAGCAGGATGCCGCTGACCGAGAGGGACTCGGTGACCAGCGCGGACATGGCCGCCATCTGCTTCTGCCGCTGTGTGGTGATCTTCTTGCGTTCCCGGCCGACTCGGCGGCTGATCCACACGAAGCACGGCAGGAGCAGCAGCGAGACCACCGTCAGCCGCCAGTCCAGGGCGAGCATCGCCGCCACGGTGGCCACGACGCTGGTCAGGTTGGAGACCAGTGAGGTGGCGGTGGAGGTGACTGTCGCCTGCATGCCGCCGATGTCGTTGGCGATGCGGGACTGGATCTCACCGGTGCGGGTGCGGGTGAAGAAGGCCAGGTGCATCCGCTGCAGCTTGGCGTAGACGTCGGTGCGCAGGTCGTGCATGACGCGCTGCCCGACGGTGGTGGACAGCAGCGTCTGCAGCACGCCGAAGACACTGGTGGTCACCGCGATGGCGATCATGCCGGCGGCCAGGAGCGTCAGCAGGCCGGTGCGGCGGTGCGGGATGGCGACGTCGAGGACCTCGCGCAGCAGGAACGGCGAGGCGACCGAGACCAGGGAGGAGGCGGCCACCAGCAGACCGACCAGGGTGAGGCGGGCACGGTAGGGGCGGAAGAGGCGGACGATGCGGCGGACCGGGGCGGGACGGCGCGGCACCGCGGGGTCTTTGGGCGGGGGTGTCCAGGCGGGCGTGTCGTGGGGCAACGGGCTCCTCGGCGGGGTCGGGTGGCGGCGGACTGGGGAGCGGGGGGTCAGTGGCGCAGCAGGGCGCGGGTACCCATGACCACCACGGGGTTCTCGTCGGGCTTCAGGTGGCGCAGCAGGTAGCGCATGCCGTCCTTGGACAGGCTCACGCAGCCGGAGGTGCCACTGCCGTGGTCCATGTGCAGCCATATGCCGCCACCCTTGGACTGTCCCTGTGGCCGGGCGGGGTCCAGCGGGGATACGCCGGTCCTGCGGTTGTAGTCGACGGCGATGACGTAGTCGAAGTCGTGCCGGGTGCGCGGGGACCAGTACGACGGCGGTGTGAAGGCCGCGGAGTGGGTGTAGGGCAGCGCCGTGCCTGGGTCTGGCAGGACGCCTCCCGCGTCGGAGAGGGTGAAAACGCCGGACGGGCTGCGCTTGTCTCCCGCATGGTGGTCGGCGGTCCAGCCGCGTTTGCCGTTATGTGCCGGCCAGGAACGTTCCTTCTCCCAGGCGTCGCCGTCGCGGTGATAGAGGACGACGGTGGAGTCCGCGGAGTCGCGGCCGTCACCGTAGACGGCGACGGCCTGGCGGGCGCCGTCGGGAACGTGGGCGCTCAGCCGGGGTCCGACACCGGGGATGCGGCCGTCGGGCGACGGGGAGGCGGTGGGCTGCGAGGAGTGGCCTGCGGCATCGCCCGCGGCCCGGTGTGCACCGCCGGCGCAGCCGGCCAACAGTCCGACGAGGCCCATCGTCAGAGCCAGCGCCGCAGTCCTGCTTCCGCTGCGGGCCGTCCGCACTCCGCCTGTGTCCATGCCGACCATCGTCGCATCCCGCCACCGCTCACACGCAGCGGAAAGCGTTTTACGTTGCGTAGCCGACGGCGCAATCGGCATGCAGAACGCTCGCCGGGCGGCTTGCTGGAGGGGCGGACCGTCATCGCGATCACGCACCGCCTGCACACCGCCCACGAGACCGATCTGATCTCGGTCGTTGAAGACGGACGCATCAGCGAACCGGGCAGTCACGACGCGCTGGCCGGGGTGGGGTCCCTACGCCGCGCTGCGGCGGGCATGGCACGGCTGAGCCGCTCCGGATCAGACGATCAGGCCCAGCGCGGCCAGGCCTCCGGCACCGCCGATCACCATGAACAGCGGCATCAACACCTTCACCTCCACCCAGGCGCCGGCGCGGAACCGCATGAAGCGGGGGGTGCCCAACGGGTACCAGCGTTTGCCGCCTATGGGCAGCGGCCACAGGATGGGGGACCCGGAGACGGTGAGGGCATCGCCGATGCTGTGGACAACGGCGCCCAGCACGATGGGAATGCCCAGCCACAGGTAGGCGGGGGTGTCGTCGGGGAAGAGCCAGTGGGCGCCGTGGCCGGGCCGGGTGAGGACGCGAGCGAGGATCCAGGCGCTGGTGGCGCCGAGCAGCCAGACCAGGATGTCGCTGCTTGACCCGCGTGCGGCGCGCCACAGCAGGCCCTCGATGGCGAGCACCATGTGGATGAAGAGGATCACCAGCACCGCCCAGTGGCCGCCCCACGTGGCGACCGCGGAGAACAGCGTGCCGAGCATCAGTGCCCACAGCCAGGTGTGGGTCAGGGTGCGGTGCCCGCCGTTGCGGTGCCGCTCGCCACGGCCGCGGGTGGCGTTGTAGACGGCTTCCGAGAGCCGCCCCACGGCGATGCACAGCGCGTGGGAGAGCGGGCCGAAAGCGCGAGAGATGGTGGCGGACTTCTGGTCGAGATCCGGAGCGAGCGCCGCCCCGGCACAGACGAGAGCCCCTATGAGCAGGACCGGCCACGGCATCGGGTGGTCGAGCAGCGCTGCAGCCGCCCCCGCACTCAGCCAGGCCGCTGCTCCTGAGAGCGAGTGCGCCGGTCCCATCATGTCGTGAACTCCCCACCCCTGTAGGCGCCGTCGCCGGTTTCGGGCGCCTGTATCCGGCGCCACAGCGTAGCGTCCGTTGATCACCGGCCGCGCACCGGTTCCCGCCCACGGCCTCGCGGCAGGCAAGATGGAGTGCGTGACTGCCACCCTTGCCGACAAGATCCCGTCCGAAGCCGACCCCGACGCCCTCTTCGAGGCATTCTCCAGCTGGACCGAAGAGCGCGGCATCTCGCTCTACCCGGCCCAGGAGGAGGCCTTGATCGAGGTGGTCTCCGGGGCGAACGTGATCCTCGCGACGCCCACGGGCTCGGGGAAGTCTCTGGTAGCCGCTGGAGCGCACTTCTCCGCGCTGGCCCGGGACGAGGTCACCTTCTACACGGCGCCGATCAAGGCGCTGGTGTCCGAGAAGTTCTTCGATCTGTGCAAGATCTTCGGCACGGAGAACGTCGGGATGCTCACCGGCGACGCATCGGTCAACGCCGACGCGCCGGTCATCTGCTGCACCGCGGAGGTGCTGGCGTCCATCGCGCTGCGCGACGGGGCGGACGCAGACATCGGCCAGGTCGTCATGGACGAGTTCCATTTCTACGCGGAGCCGGACCGCGGCTGGGCGTGGCAGGTACCGCTGCTGGAACTGCCGCAGGCACAGTTCGTACTGATGTCCGCCACCCTGGGCGATGTCAGCCGTTTCGAGGAGGACCTGCGCCGCCGCACCGGCCGGGAGACCGCCGTGGTGCGTTCGGCCACCCGCCCGGTACCGCTGTCCTACGAGTACCGCATCAGCGGAATGACCGAGACGCTCACCGAACTGCTGGAGACCCGTCAGGCGCCGGTGTACATCGTGCACTTCACCCAGGCCCAGGCGGTCGAGCGTGCGCAGGCACTGACCAGCATCAACATGTGCACCCGGGCCGAGAAGGACGAGATCGCTCAGGTCATCGGGAGTTTCCGCTTCACCACCCGGTTCGGGCGCAGCCTCTCCCGCTATGTGCGGCACGGCATCGGGGTGCATCACGCGGGGATGCTGCCGAAGTACCGCCGGCTGGTGGAGCGGCTGGCGCAGGCGGGCCTGTTGAAGGTCATCTGCGGTACCGACACCCTCGGAGTGGGGGTCAACGTGCCTATCCGGACGGTGCTGTTCACGGCATTGAGCAAGTACGACGGCACCCGGGTGCGCACGCTCCGGGCGCGGGAATTCCACCAGATCGCCGGCCGGGCCGGCCGAGCGGGTTTCGACACCTCCGGACTCGTCGTCGCACAGGCACCCGAGCACGTCGTCGAGAACGAGAAGGCGCTGGCGAAAGCCGGCGACGACCCGAAGAGGCGCCGGAAGGTCGTCCGCAAGAAGGCGCCTGAGGGCTTCGTCAACTGGAGTGAGCAGACCTACCAGAAGCTGATCGCCTCCGATCCGGAGCCGCTGATCTCCCGCTTCCGCGTCACGCATGCGATGCTGCTGTCCGTCGTCGCACGGCCGGGCGACGCCTTCGCCGCGATGCGGAAACTGCTGGAGGACAACCACGAGGACCGCCGCTCCCAGCTGCGGCACATCCGCCGGGCCATCGCCATCTACCGTTCGCTGCTGGACGGCGGCGTCGTCGAGCAGCTCGACGAGCCGGACTCCGAAGGCAGGCGCATCCGGCTGACGGTCGACCTGCAGCAGAATTTCGCACTCAGCCAGCCGCTGTCGACCTTCGCGCTGGCCTCCTTCGATCTGCTGGACCCCGCATCGCCCTCGTACGCCCTGGACATGGTCTCGGTGGTGGAGTCCACCCTGGACGACCCCCGGCAGATCCTGGCCGCCCAGACGAACAAGGCCAAGGGCGAGGCGGTCGCCCAGATGAAGGCGGACGGCATCGAGTACGAGGAGCGGATGGAACTGCTGATGGACGTCAGCCATCCCCAGCCGCTCGAGGAGCTGCTCTTCCACGCCTTCGGCGTCTATCGCAAGTCCCACCCGTGGGTCGGCGACCACCCGCTGTCGCCCAAGTCGGTGGTCCGCGACATGTACGAACGGGCCATGACATTCTCGGAGTTCGTCTCCCACTACGAGCTGGCCCGCACCGAGGGCATCGTGCTGCGCTACCTGGCCGGCGCCTACAAGGCGCTGGAACACACGGTGCCCGACGAGCGCAAGTCCGAGGACTTCCAGGACATCGTGGAGTGGCTGGGAGAGATGGTGCGCCAGGTGGACTCGAGTCTGCTGGACGAGTGGGAACAGCTGGCCCAGCCGGGCGACGAGACCGCGGAGGAGGCACAGGAGCGAGCGGACCAGGTCAAGCCGGTGACGGACAACGCTCGCGCCTTCCGAGTCCTGGTGCGCAACGCGCTCTTCCGCCGGGTGGAGCTGGCCGCGCTGGACAGGTTCACCGAACTGGGCGAGCTGGACGGCGACACGGGCTGGGACGCGGACACCTGGTCCGGCGCCATGGACGGCTACTGGGAAGAGTACGACGAGCTGGGCACCGGTCCGGACGCGCGGGGGCCGCAGCTCCTGCACATCGAGGAGGTGCCGCAGGACGGGCTGTGGCGGGTGCGGCAGACCTTCGCCGATCCGGCGGGGGATCACGACTGGGGCCTGTCCGCCGAGGTCGACCTGGCTGCCTCGGACGAGGAGGGCCGTGCGGTGCTGAAGGTCACCGACGTCGGACGCCTGTGAGCCCGCGGTCGGGTGCCACCGAGTGACCTGCGCCGGTCCCGGGCACGCAGCGTTCGTCGCGGCCGCCGGCCGGCCTGCTGCACGGGCGGCTCCGCGGCGTCCTGCCGCCGGGCTGCCCGTGCCTCCTCCAGCTCGGCGGCGAGGAGGAAGCGGCACCAGCCGATCTCGTCCTGGCCGGCCGCGACACTGAGCCCGGCGGCGATGCGCCGCACGACGAGTGAGTCGGACCGCAGCGTGTCCAGGCTGGGCCGCAGCGCGCGCAGCCGGTCCCGTTCGCCGGGGTCGGGCACGGTCTGCTCGAAGTCCGTCTCGGCCAGCACTGCCGACCGTGCGGCCGCTCGCTCCCAAGGTCCGCCGGCCAGCCGGACAAGCTGCCAGGTGCGCCGGGCGCGCCAGGTGCGCGCCCGCAGGTCGGCGCCGGCCCGCACCGCCTCTCGCACGTCCGGTGGATGGTGGCCGGTGAGCAGTTCGGGGCGGGTCTCGGCGAACATGCGCAGTTCGTGCTCAAGGTACAGCCACATCACGGTCCGGTATCGGCTGACCGCGAAGCGTACAGGGCTGAGACGGCCGCCGCGGGCCAGCAGGGTGAATCTGCCCGGGGCGACGCCCAGCAGCGCTGCGCCCTCGGCGGAGCCGACCAGCCGCAGTCTTCCCCGCAGTGTCCGCACTGCGCCAGGGTCCGCGGCCAGCCGGTCCACTTCGCTGCCCGGCACCCGCACACTGCCCGGTTCAGGTCCGGACAGTGTGCGCACCTCCCCCAGCTGTACGGCCAACTCGAACTCGCGCTGCTTGAGGCCCAGCTCCCGGGCCGCCCGACTCATCGCGACGCTCTCCGGCATGCCGCTCAACCCCCGCTCTCACTCAGCCGGCGCACTCCCAGGATGAGCACGCTCCGTCACGAGTAGATGCTAAGAGTGATGGACCGGGGGGGGAAGCCCCTTCACCGGACCTGTGGAAAACTGGCCGGAAGCGCAGGTCAGCGCCGGTGGCGCGCGGTTACCCCCAGGTGTTCTCCACGCGGTTCACCAGCAGCGTCATCTCGTAGGCGATCTGCCCCATGTCGGCTGCGGAATCCGTGAGGACGGACAGCGCGCTGCCGTCGCCCGCAGTGGTCACCAACAGCACCCCTTCCTCGAATTCGATCATGGTCTGCCGGGCCTTGCCCGCCCCGAAGTGCTCCCCCGTGCCCCGGGCCAGGCTGTGCAGTCCGGCAGCCACCGCCGCGAGATGCTCGGCGTCCGGCTGTCCGAGGCCTTCGCTGTGCGCGGTCACCAGCCCGTCACCGGAGAGCAACAGGGCGTGTCGCACCGCTTCCACCCGCAGCGTCACGTCGTCAAGCAGCCAGTCGAGCCCACCCCGTCCCGCCATGTCCCCCTGTTCCCCCTCCTCTTCGCAATCGCCGTGCCACCCTTACCCAGGACTCCACCGAGGCCAACCTTCCACCGGGCTCACGGTGACGCTAAGGTGCCCGGAAGGCCTGATGGGAGCCGCAGGCACGCATGTGAAGGAGGCAGTGATGGCGGACGAGGACGACTCGCTCTATGTGCTGACCGCTGTGCTGCTCACCCCGGCGCAGTTCCCCAGTGTGCTGGGCGACGACTATCCGGAGGCGTGTGCCACGCTGAGCCTGGAGCCGTACGCGGAGGGTTACGGCCTGGTGCTGGGGCAGGACGGGTCCGGCGCCCGCTGGACCGTGGCCACGGAGGACGTGACGCTGGTCGCCTGCGCCGTGGCCGCCTGGGACTGCGGCATGGAGTACGACCTTTCTCCCGACGAGCGGCTGATCTCGGCGGTACTGCCCGGCTGGCCCCTCGAGCTGGCCGTAGCGGCCCCGGACGTACCTGCCCCCCATGATCCGGAGCCCGACGAGCCCGGCGCCGACTGGACGGTGCTCTCCCCGCCGGATACCAGTGGCTGGGGCCCCGCGCAGCGGCGGATGGGAGCGGACGAGATCGCGCTTCAGTGGGCCGTCTGGCGGGAGCAGCTCGCGGAGGGGGTCTCCTTCGTGGAGGCCGCCGAGAAGCCGGACACCGGCGTGCGCGAAGTGCTGGAGGCCGCACGCGGCTACGTTGCGGAGCCCCCTCCGCCGGGGCGGGTCCGTTCGGCGTTCGCCTCCGGTGACGCGCGCACGATCCGGGCCGACGGCCCGGGCTGGAGCATGGTGGCGCGCACCGACGACATCGCGTTCCTGCTGCTCGACGGCCGCCCCGGCGAGGTGCTGCCCGTCGGACGCGGCGAGGAACTGCCCGGGCTGCTGACGGCACTGGACGCGATCGCGGTGCGGCCCGCCGCCTGAGCCGCCGCTACCTGCCGAGCTCCTTGCGTCCGACGCGCCGCAGCCTGCGCCGCTGACCCGGGTCGAGCGCCAGATAGGCGACGGCCGGCACGCCGACGATCACCAGCACGGCGATCCAGAAGCTCGTCAGCCACCACAGCAGCAGGCCCACGGCCACGCCGCCGACGGCGATCTTCGCTCTGTTCGACATCTGTGCGTCCTCCTTCGCGGCGCGGACGCGCCGCTCACTGGGAGAACGCCTGCTGCCGCGGTGTGGTTCCAACGACGGGAACGCGGGCGGGGCATCCGGGGACGACCCCGCCGTGATAGATCAGGCAGCGTCCTCCAGCACCGGATAGTAGCCCCGGGACTGGCCGCGCACGGTCGGGTGGTAGGACTCCTCGACCGGCCATGTGACGCTGTGCAGCCAGCGGTCGGCCGTGCAGATCTCGTGGCCACTGAAGGTGGGCCTGACGTCACCGAAGGTGAAGCCGTGGTTGGCGGCGCGCTTGGCGATGACGCCGTCCAGCTCGTCGGCGGCGCCGTTGACGGCCGAACGTGCGGCCTCGCCGAGCCCCACGACACAGGTGCCGTTGATCTTGTACATGTGGGGGTATCCGAGCACCACCACGTGCGCGGACGGCGCGCGGCCGCGTACGGCCTCGTAAACGGCGTCTAGCTGCCCGGGGAGGGTGTTCTCGATGTAGACCTTCGCCTGGCTCACCGCGGAGACGCACGCGCTCTCACCCCGCAGCACACAGGTCGTCATGACCTTGGCGAACCCGGCGTCGTTGCCGCCGATGGTGATGCTCACCAGGTCGGTGGCGGGGTCGAGCGGGCCCAGCTGGTCGTCGATGACGTCGGTGGTGACGGCGCCGGAGCAGGCGGTGAAGGCAAAGGAGGCAGGGGAGTGAGCGTTCTTCCACAGCACCGGGTAGGCGACGGTGCTGCGCTTGCAGGAGCCGCCGGCGGGATCATAGCTGCCGGCCCCGACTCCGGAGGAGAAGGAGTCGCCGAGCGCCACGTAGGAGGAGACGGCGGCCGCGTCGGTGTGGGCCGCCTGTGCGGGCAGAGAGCAGAGTCCGAGGAGAACGGCCGCCGCGGTCGCGGCGGACGCCCAACTGCGCAGCTTCATGGGGCCTCTCACGGGGGTTGCCGAGGTCGGGATGTCGGTCATCCCGGACAACGAGGCGTCGGGCCCTCTGGTGACGCCTCGTGCTGACCGGCCGTCAGTCGAGAGTGCCGTGCAATTTCTTGCCGTCGTCGCCGGTGAGGCTGCACGTCACCGTCCGCATGCCGTAGTCGAAGCCCTTCTGAGCGGGAAACTGGATGAGCGTCCCGTACGCGGACCCGCCAGGTTGGGCGCGCGCCTTGTCGTGCAACCGGGACGTGCACAGTTCATCCGCCTTGTCGCGGATCTGCCGGTCGCTGTCCAGGCCGTCGGGCAGAGTCTTCTGCAAGACCACCTCGGCGTCGTGCGGCGAGGAACAGGCGACGGGTTCACCCTTGCCCTCGGGGGCGTCGGTGGTGTCGAAGCAGTCACCGGTGGCCAGCTGAAAGGCATAGCGCGGCCCGCGAGTCGGAGTCGGCATGCTGTCCTCGAAGGTCGGCACCTGGAAACCGGTGGGGCCGCCCCGGGTCGGCTCGGCCGACGGCGTCGAGGTGGGGACCGGTTCGGGGACGGCCGAGGTCGTGCTGGGGGCAGGCGGGGACGCGTCATGGTCCGTCTGGCCGTCACCGCCGAACAGGACCACGCCACCGACCGTCAGCGCGACGACCACGACGAAGGCCGAGGCGGCGACGGCCAGTACCGCCGTCCGGTTGCGACCGCCGCCTGAGCCGGGCGGCGGCGGCCAGCCGCCCGGCGGAGGCAGCGGCGGGCCACCCGTCCAGCCGCCCCCGGGCGGCGGCGGGCCGAAGCCGACCCCCCCGGGAGGTCCGGGCGGCGGGGGCTGTGGCGGCGGGGGCGGCATCGACATGACCACCACTGTGTCATGCGCCCATCACCACAACGGCGGAGGGTGGTCAGGCGCTCTTGACGCCGGCCCCGCTGGATCCGGCCGCAGCGCCACAGCGCGGCGGCTTCGGACCGTGAGAGTCGTACATACCGGCCGGGTGCGTCCTGGAGGTGTCGATCTGCTCGGGAGCAAACCCGCGTCGGCCATGCCCGTGCAACGTTCAGTCGGCTGCGGATCAGGCGAGCAGGAAGTCGGCGGCGCCGGCCTTGGCCCCCCGGATGAAGTTCTCGATCGCGTCTGCCGGGTAGATCAGGGCGGGCCCCGTCCGGATCGGTGGACTGCCGCAGCGCCACCCGCCCGTCCTCCAGGCGCAGCGCCTCCACGCAGCTGCCGCCGTTGCCGCCGCTCCACGGCTTGCGCCAGCCCTCCCCTGCCAGCTGCCGGGCGGGCATCCCGTTGTAGATGCGATCCATGGTTCAGATCTCCTTGCGCAGTGCGTGGAGGATGTCCGGTGTACGGGCCACGGGTGCGGCCTGGGCGCACATCCGGTCCAGTGCCTCCAGGAACGTCGACACGTCGTCGCGTTGATCGAAGTAGACAGCGCCCACAAGAGACTCTGCGCAGGCGACGTCGGGGATTTCGTCGATGGGGAAACGGAAGAGGTGGAAGGGGCCGTACATGGCCGGGTGCGGACCGGCGGCGAAGGGCATGATCTGCAGTCTGACGTGCGGCAGCACGGTGGCTTCCAGCAGCGTGTCCACCTGTTCGCGCATCACCTCCGGCCCACCGATGGCCCGGCGCAGCACCGTCTCGTCCACGACGGCCCACAGCATCGGCGGTTCCGCATGCTGCAGCACCGCCTGCCGCTCGGTGCGCAGCGCCACCTGCCGGTCGATCTCCTCCTGCGGGGCATGCGGCATGCCGGCGCGCAGGACGGCTCGGGCGTAGGCGGGAGTCTGCAGCAGCCCCGGCACGTAGTGCGGCTCGTAGGCGCGGATGAGGTTCGACTCGCTCTCCAGGCTGACGAAGGCGCTGAACCACTCGGGGAGCACGTCGCGATACCGGTGCCACCAGCCGGGCTGGTTGGCCTGCTTGGCGAGGGAGACGAAGCTGTCGATCTCCTCGCGGTCGGTCACGCCGTAGGTCTGCAGCAGCTTCTCCACGTAGGGGACGCGCAGCCCGACCTCCGCCTTCTCCATTCTGCGGACGGTGGCGTGGGTGACGTCGAGGACCGCACCTGCCTCCTCGAAGGTCAGACTCGCCTTCTCCCGCAGGTGCTGCAGGCGTTTGCCCAGCACCACCCGCAGCACGGTGGGCGCACCGCCGCCCGAGCGGGAGTCAGCCACTATCGCTCTCCTCCAACTTCCTTCATGGGAACCCAGTTTGGCATGCGCCCGAATCCCCGGGACCGCCAGACCCCCGCGGTTCTGTAATTTGCAGCCTGTTCCTTGCCATCTGCTGCTGACGCACCGCATAGTAGTGCGGTGGCTTCCCCCCATGAGGCTCCTTCCGCTCCCCTCCGCACCGGCACCGGCCTGGCGCGGCCCCTCAGGGACGCCTTTCACCTGCCCGCACAGGACACATCGGTCGGACAGGCCCGCTCGCGCGTGCACGAGAAGCTGCGGGAGTGGGGAGTGACCGAGGAGTCCTGCGAGGACGCCCGGCTTCTCGTCTCGGAAATGTTCACAAACGCGGTGCGGCACACCGACAGCGAGAAGGTGAGCTGCGAACTGTGGGTGATCGGCGTGCGACTGCGGCTGGAAGTCACCGACGAGGGCGGCAGCCGCGTTTGTACCCCGCAGCCCCGCGGGGCGGACCACGACGGTGAGGGCGGCCGCGGACTGCTGCTGGTGAGCGTGCTCTCCGACGAGTGGGGCGTGCGTCCCGAGGCGGAGCAGGGCCGGGGGCGCGGGCACGCGGTGTGGGCCGAACTCCCCTGCGCGCGCACCGTCTGCTGACGGCGGACCGGGCCGCAACCTTTCATCCGGCAGACACGGCGGCCCCCGGTGGGGGGTTGCGGCGCAAGTTGCCAGTCTTCTCGCACGGTCGGCCGCGCGGTCAGCCGCGCAGGCCCAGCAGATGGTCCATGGCCAGCTGGTCCAGCCGTTCGAAGGCCATGCCGCGCCGGGCAGCCTCCTCATGGTCGAAGTCCTCGAAGGCGGCGCGGTCGGCGAGCAGCGCGGCCGCGCTCTCCCCTTCGCCGAGCGTGGGCCGGGCGAGCTCGTCCAGCCGGGAGGCCGCCAGTGCCTCCCGCACCTCGGAGTCGGCGCGGAAGGCCGCGGCGCGCTCGCGCAGCACCAGGTAGTTGCGCATGCAGCCGGCCGCCGAGTCCCACACCCCGGCCATGTCCTCGGTGCGGGGCGGCTTGAAGTCGAAGTGCCGCGGCCCGGGGTAGCCGCCGGTCTCCAGCAGGTCGACCAGCCAGAAGGCGGCCCGCAGGTCGCCGGCCCCGAACCGCAGATCCTGGTCGTACTTGATGCCGGACTGGCCGTTGAGGTCGATGTGGAAGAGCTTGCCCGCCCACATCGCCTGGGCGACGCCGTGTGCGATGTTCAGTCCGGCCATCTGCTCGTGCCCCACCTCGGGGTTCACGCCGAACAGTTCGGGGCGTTCGAGCCGTTCGATGAAGGCCAGCGCGTGTCCGACGGTGGGCAGCAGGATGTCGCCGCGCGGCTCGTTGGGCTTGGGCTCGATGGCGAAGGTCAGGTCGTAGCCCTGCTCGGTGACGTATTCCCCCAGCAGGTCGAAGGCCTCCTTCATCCGGTCGAGCGCGGCGGCGACGTCCTTGGCCGCCCCGGACTCCGCACCCTCGCGCCCACCCCAGGCGACGACCGTGCTCGCGCCCAGCTCAGCGGCCAGGTCGACGGTGCGCAGAACCTTGCGCAGGGCGAAACGTCGTACGCCCCGGTCGTTGGCGGTGAAGGCGCCGTCCTTGAAGACCGGATGGGTGAAGAGGTTCGTGGTCGTCATGGGGACGGTCATCCCCGTCGACTGCAACGCCTGGCGGAACCGCTTGATCTGCGCGTCCCGGTCAGCGGCGGAAGCACCGAAGGAGACCAGGTCGTCGTCATGGAAGGTCACGCCCCAGGCGCCCAGCCGCGCCAGGTTCTCCACGGCCTCGACCGGGTCGAGCGAGGCACGGGTTGCGTCGCCGAACGGGTCGCGTCCCTGCCAGCCCACAGTCCACAGGCCGAAGCTGAACTTGTCCCCGGGTACCGGCTGGTGGGTCATCGTCCGCTCACTCCTTGCGCGCCCGCTATTCGTCATGGCAGTTGACAAACTACTATGCGCTCGTCACCCGTCAACACCACACCACCCGGAGAGGGGCACCCATGTCCGTGCCGGAGGGCCCGTACGTCGTCGGAGTGGACAGCTCGACGCAGTCCACCAAGGCGCTGGTCGTCGACGCCTCAACCGGTCAGGTGCTCGCGACCGGTCAGGCGCCGCACCGGGTGACCGACGGCCCGGAGCGCGAGTCCGACCCGGAGCAGTGGTGGGAGGCGCTGGCCGCGGCGCTGCACGCCTGCGGCTCCGCCGCGCGGCAGGCCGCCGCGGTCTCCGTGGCCGGCCAGCAGCACGGACTGGTGACGCTCGACGGCCACGGCCGGCCGGTGCGGCCGGCGATGCTGTGGAACGACGTGCGCTCCGCCCCGCAGCGGGACCGCCTGGTCGAGGGGCTGGGCGGCCCTGCGGCCTGGGCCGACCGGACCGGCAGCGTCCCTGCGGCGGCTTTCACGGTGACGAAGTGGGCCTGGCTGCGTGAGCACGAGCCGGCCTCGGTCCGGGCGACAGCCGGCGTCCGGCTGCCACACGACTACCTGACCGAACGCCTGACGGGCGAAGCCGTCACCGACCGGGGCGACGCCTCAGGTACCGGCTGGTGGTCGCCGCACGACGGGGGCTACGACGCGGAGATCCTGCGGCTGGCCGAGCTGCCGCCGGAGCTGCTGCCGCGGGTGCGGGGGCACGGCGAGGCCGCCGGCACGGTACGGGCCGGGCTGCCGCTGCCTGCCGGAGCGCTGGTGGCCACCGGGACCGGGGACAACATGGCGGCCGCACTGGGACTGGGGCTGTGCCCCGGCAGGCCGGTGCTGAGCCTGGGCACCTCAGGCACCGTCTACACCGTCTCCCGGCGACGCCCGGCCGACCCGACGGGGACCGTGAACGCCTTCGCGGACGCCGGAACGGACTGGCTGCCGCTGGCCTGCACGCTCAATTGCACACTCGCCGTCGACCGGGTCGCATCGCTGCTCGGTCTGGACCGCGAGCAGGTGGAGTCCGGGGGCGGGGTGACACTGCTGCCGTTCTTCGACGGCGAGCGCACCCCCGACCTGCCCGACGCAACCGGCCTGCTGCACGGGCTACGTCATACGACCACCGGCCCGCAGGTGCTGCAGGCCGCCTACGACGGCGCGGTCTTCGCCCTGTTGCAGGCGCTGGAGAAAGTGCTGGAGGGCGCTGTGCCACCCGACGGGGGGGAGGACGACGAACTGCTGCTGATCGGCGGCGGGGCACAGGGCCGCGCCTGGCAGGAGACGGTGCGCAGGCTCTCCGGACGGCCGGTCCGGGTCCCACGGGCCCGCGAACCGGTAGCGCTGGGCGCGGCCGCGCAGGCGGCCGGCCTGTTGCTCGGCGAGGACCCGTACGCGGTCGCGCGCCGCTGGGGCACGGACCACGGGCCGTCCCTGCCGGCCGTCGAGCCGGACGCGGCGGCGCTGGACCGGATCGAGGGCGTCCTCGGCGCCGCCGGTACGCTGCTGCGGCGCGGCTGAAGCGGCCCGCCCGGCCCGCCCACGCCGATCGAGGAGCCCTGGTGTCCGCGCCCAGCCCGCAGCAGGAGATGCGCCACCGCAACCTGGCGCGCGTCCTGCACACCGTGGCGGCGCACGGACCGTGCTCACGGGCCGCGGTGGCCGCCCGTATCGGGCTGACACGGGCGGCCGTCTCGACGCTCGTCGACGAACTCCTCAGCGGCGGACTGCTGGTGGAGGCCGGCGTGGCGGGCACGGGGGGCGTGGGCCGGCCCGGCAGGGCGTTGCGGCTCGCCGCCTCCGGCCCGTGCGGGCTGGGCGCGGAGATCGGCGTGGACCATCTGGCGGTGTGTGCGGTGGACCTGCGCGGCACGGTACGGGCCCGGCGGCGGGTCGAAGGCCGGCATCGTGACAGCGACCCGGCCGCCGCGCTGGACCGGCTCGCCCGGCTGGTGGCGGAGGTGACCGCCGAGGCGAGCGCCGCGGGCCTGGTTCCGGCGGGGCTGGCCGTGGCGGTGCCGGGCCTGGTGGCCCGCGGCTCGACGACGGTGGTGCGGGCTCCCAACCTCGGCTGGCGGGAGGTGGACCTGGCGGCCCTGCTGGGCCGCTCGGTACCGCTGACGGCGGACAACGAGGCCAACTTCGGGGCCATGGCCCAGCTGTGGCTCGACGACGCCGCACCGCGCGACTTCGTGCACGTCTCGGCTCAGATCGGCATCGGGGGCGCGGTGGTGGTGGAGGGCGAACTGCTGCGCGGCGCAAGGGGGTTCGCCGGGGAACTGGGCCATGTGCCCGTCAGCGCGCGCGGTCCGGCATGCGCGTGCGGCGGCCGTGGCTGCCTGGAGCAGTACGCGGGCGAGGAGGCTGTGCTGCGGGCCGCGGGGCTCACGCCGCCGCCCGGGGCCGAGGCCACGGTGCTGCTCGCGAAGCGGGCGGCCGCCGGCGACCGGGCCGCCCAGCGGGCCCTGCGCGAGGCCGGCCGGGCTCTGGGAGTGGCACTGACCGGGGCGGTCAACCTGCTCGATCCCACCGGCATCGTGCTGGGCGGGGCGCTGGCTCGGCTGGGCCCCTGGCTGCTGCCGCCCGTCGCCCGCGAACTGGCCTCCCGTACCACGGCGCCCGAGGCGGTGCCGGAACTGCGGGTCTCGGCGCTCGGCGACCAGGGTCCGCTGTTGGGTGCGGCCCACTCGGTGGTGCGGACCGTGCTGGACGACCCGCCCACGACAGCCGCGCCCGCTCCCGCCTCACCGTGACCTGACGCGGCGTCTTTGGCCTGGCCAATGACAGGCGCCGTCGCCTCTTGGCAAGGGGCCCGGGCACCCCCACCATGAGGGTTTGTCATGAGCTTGACGTCTTCCCCCCACGGGAGCCTCGATGGACTCCGCACACACCACCCCCCGGCAGCGCGACCTCCCCCTCCCCTCCCGGCGTGCGCTGCTGCGCGGCGGCGCCGCCCTCGGTCTGGGCGCCGCCGCGGCGGCCGCCTCCGCCTTTCCCGCACAGGCATCCCCCACCCTGAAGTCGACGGACTATCCGCCGGCCGAGTGGATTCCGGCCTCGTCACAGAACTACACCGCCTCCAGCAGACCCGGCTCGTACCCGGTGCAGCTGGTCGTCATCCACATGACGCAGGAGTACTACGACGACACGATCGCGATCTTCCAGAACCCGGCAAAGGCCGTCTCGGCGCACTACGTCGTCCGGTCCTCCGACGGGCACGTCGCCCAGATGGTCCGGGAGAAGAACATCGCCTGGCACGCGGGGAACTGGAACTACAACACCCGCAGCATCGGCATCGAGCACGAGGGCTGGGTGGACCAGCCGTCCTGGTTCACCGACGAAATGTACACGGCCTCGGCCCGGCTGACCTCGACGATCTGTGACCGGTACGGCATCTTCAAGAACCGGACGAACATCATCGGCCACTACGAGGTTCCCGGCACCGACCACACCGACCCCGGCCCGAACTGGGACTGGGACAAGTACATGGACCTGGTGCTCTCCTTCTAGTGCCGTGTGCGCGCAGCACCCCGGGCCGGCAGACGGTAGAGCGGGCGATGCGGTGGTACCGATGACGCATGGACTGGTTCACCGCGCCCGGCTACTGGCTGAGCAGGCTTCTCTTCCAGCGTGCGCTTGCCGCCGTCTATCTGGTCGCCTTCGTGGCAGCGGCGCGGCAGTTCCGGCCGTTGATGGGCGAGCGGGGGCTGCTGCCGGTGCCGGAGTATCTGCGCCGGGTGCCCTTCCGTGCCGCGCCGGGACTGTTCCGGTGCCACTATTCCGACCGGTTCTTCGCCGCCGTCGCCTGGGCGGGCGCCGCACTGGCGGCGGCGGTGCTGGCCGGCGCGCCGGACGCGGTGCCGCTCGGCGCCGCGATGGGGCTGTGGGCCGTGCTGTGGATGCTGTACCTGTCGATCGTGAACGTCGGTCAGCTGTGGTACGGCTTCGGCTGGGAGTCGCTGCTGCTCGAGACGGGTTTCCTCGCCGTCTTCCTCGGCAACGACGAGACGGCTCCACCCGCGCTGGTCCTGTGGCTGTTGCGCTGGCTGCTGTTCCGGGTGGAGTTCGGCGCCGGGCTGATCAAGTGGCGCGGCGACAGCTGCTGGCGCGACCTGACCTGCCTGTACTACCACCACGAGACCCAGCCGATGCCCGGACCGCTCAGCTGGTACTTCCACCATCTGCCACGCCGCGCACACCAGATGGAGGTGGCGGCCAACCACGTCACTCAGCTGATCGTGCCGTTCGCGCTGTTCGCCCCGCAGCCGGCCGCAGGGGTGGCCGCGGCCGTCATGATCGTCACACAGCTGTGGCTGGTGCTCTCGGGCAACTTCGCCTGGCTGAACTGGCTGACGATCGTGCTGGCCCTGCCCGCCCTGGACACACCGGGTCTCACCACGGCCCGCCACTTCCACGGCACCCCACTGTGGTTCGCCGGCCTGGTCTGCGCGGTGACGGCGCTGGTCGCAGTGCTCAGCTACTGGCCGGTCCGCAACCTGCTGAGCAGCCGTCAGCAGATGAATCGCTCCTTCACCTCCCTGCACCTGGTCAACACCTACGGCGCGTTCGGCAGCATCACCCGCACCCGCTACGAGATCGTGCTGGAGGGTACCCGGGACGCCACTTCGGGCGGGACCGCCGGCTGGCATGAGTACGAGTTCCGCGGGAAGCCCGGCGCCCCGGGGCGGCTGCCGCGACAGTTCGCGCCCTACCACCTGCGGCTGGACTGGCTGATGTGGTTCGCCGCCCTCTCCCCCGCCTACGCCGGCGGCTGGTTCCCGAAGCTGGTGGACCGGCTGCTGGAGGGCGACGAGACGACGCTGTCCCTGCTACGACACAACCCGTTCCCCGCCGCGCCGCCGGCCCGGGTGCGGGCGCGACTCTACCGGTACCGCTTCACCACCCCCGAGGAGCGGCGGCAGACCGGCGACTGGTGGCACCGCACCCTGGTGCGCGAGTTCCTGCCGCCAGTCGGCCTGGAGAGCTGAGCAGGCCGGTCAGGACCGTGCGTAGCGCTCGCGCAGTTCCACCTTGCGGACCTTGCCGCTGACCGTCATCGGGAAGGAGTCCAGGACCTGGACACGGCGTGGCACCTTGTAGGCAGCCAGCCGGTCGCGGCAGAACTCCGCGACGTCCTCGGCGGTCAGGCCGTCCGCTCCCTCGCGCAGGATGACGCAGGCCAGGATCTCCTCGCCGTACCTCTCGTCGGGCACACCGACGACCTGCACGTCACTGACGTCGGGGTGACCGTGCAGGAACTCCTCGATCTCGCGCGGGTAGATGTTCTCGCCGCCGCGGATGATCATGTCCTTGATCCGCCCGACGATCTGCACGTAGCCGTCATCCCGCATCGTGGCCAGGTCACCTGTGTGCATCCAGCGGGCGTCGTCGACGACCTCACGGGTGTGCTCCTCGTCCTCCCAGTAGCCGAGCATCACGCTGTAGCCGCGGGTGCACAGCTCGCCCGGCTCACCGCGCGGGACGGTGCGGCCGGTGGCCGGGTCGACGACCTTGACCTCCAGGTGCGGCATGACCCGTCCCACGGTTGTGGTGCGGCGCTCCAGGTCGTCGTCACGGCGGGTCTGGGTGGAGACCGGGGAGGTCTCCGTCATGCCGTAGCAGATCGATACCTCGGCCATGTGCATGCGGTCCACGACCCGCTTCATGACCTCGACCGGACAGGTCGAGCCGGCCATGATGCCGGTGCGCAGCGACGAGAGGTCGTAGGAGTCGAAGTCGGGCAGGTTCAGCTCGGCGATGAACATCGTCGGCACCCCGTACAGCGAGGTGCAGCGTTCCTGCTGCACGGCGGTCAGTGTCGCCGCCGGGTCGAAGGTGCGTGCCGGGATGACGATGCAGGAGCCGTGGCTGGTGGCGCCCAGGTTGCCCATGACCATGCCGAAGCAGTGGTAGAAGGGCACCGGCAGGCACACCCGGTCGGTCTCGGTGTAGCCGACCAGTTCTCCCACGAAGTAGCCGTTGTTGAGGATGTTGTGGTGGGAGAGCGTGGCGCCCTTGGGGAAGCCGGTGGTGCCGGAGGTGTACTGGATGTTGATCGGATCGTCGCAGGACAGCTCGGCGGCCCGCCGCTCGACGTCTCCGGCGGGCACCTCGGCGCCGCGTGCGACCATCGCCTCCCAGCTGGGGTCCTCGATGTAGACGGTCTCGCGCAGCCCGGGGCACTGACCGCGCACCTCCCCGACCATCTCGCGGTACCGGCTGTCCTTGTAGGCCAGGGACGAGACGAGCACGCTCACCCCTGCCTGGTTCAGCACGTACCGCAGTTCGTGGACCCGGTAGGCGGGGTTGATGTTCACCATCACCGCGCCGATACGCGCGGTGGCGTACTGCACCAGCACCCATTCGGGGCAGTTGACGGCCCAGATGCCGACCCGGTCGCCGACGGCGACGCCGAGGGCGAGCAGCCCGCGGGCAACGGCGTCGACGTCCCGGCCGAACTCGGCGTAGCTCCAGCGGCGGCCGGAGGGGACATCGACCAGGGCGTCGCGGTCGGGGTGACGGGCGATGGCCTCGTCCAGGTCCGCGCCTATGGTCCGGCCGAGCAGCGGCACTTCACCGGCACCGCTCGCGTACGACGGTTCTGTCACCGTTCTCACTCTCCCTCGCGGTATTCGGTGCCGCCCCGCTGCTCGTCTGCGGCGTGCGCGCGCAGCTCGACGCGACGGATCTTGCCGGAGATGGTCTTGGGCAGGTCGGCGAACTCCAGGATGCGCAGCCGCTTGTAGGGAGCCAGCACGGCGCGCGAGTGCGCGAAGAGCGCCTTCGCGGTGTCCGGGCCCGGCTCCCAGCCGGCCGCCGTCACCACGTACGCCTTGGGCACGGACAGCCGCACCGGGTCCGGAGAGGGCACGACGGCCGCCTCGGCGACCGCCTCGTGCTCCAGCAGCGCGCTCTCCAGCTCGAACGGGGAGATCTTGTAGTCGGAGGCCTTGAAGACATCGTCGGCGCGGCCGACGTAGGTGAGGTTGCCGGCTTCGTCACGGGAGCCGATGTCGCCGGTTCGGTAGTAGCCGCCGGCCATCGCCTCGGCGGTCCGCTCCGGGTCGGAGTGGTAGCCGGTCATCAGGCCGACCGGGCGGCCGTCCGCCCCGTCGAGTTCCAGGCAGATCTCGCCCTCCTCGGCCTCCTCGCCGGTGACCGGGTCGAGCAACGCCACCTCGAATCCCGGCGTGGGCCGCCCCATCGAGCCGGGGTTGACCGGCTGCCCCGGCGTGTTGGCGACCTGCACGGCCGTCTCCGTCTGCCCGAAGCCGTCGCGGATGGTGACTCCCCAGGCGCGGCGCACGTGCTCGATGACCTCCGGGTTGAGCGGCTCACCGGCCCCGACGACCTCCCGCGGCGGGGTGTCCAGTTGCTTCAGGTCGGCTTGGATGAGCATGCGCCACACGGTCGGAGGCGCGCAGAACGTGGTCACGCCGGCCCGGTCCATCTCCGCCATCAGCCGCCCGGCGTCGAACCTGGTGTAGTTGAACAGGAAGACGGTGGCCTCCGCGTTCCACGGGGCGAAGAAATTGCTCCAGGCGTGCTTGGCCCAGCCGGGCGAGGAGATGTTCAGGTGCACGTCGCCCGGGCGCAGCCCGATCCAGTACATGGTGGCCAGATGCCCCACGGGGTAGGACACGTGCGTGTGCTCGACGAGTTTGGGCCGGGCCGTGGTACCGGAGGTGAAGTACAGCAGCAGGGTGTCCCCCGCCCGGGTCGGGCCGTCTGGGCGGAACGCCTCCTCCGTGTGCGCGGAGTCGGCGTAGGCCAGCCAGCCCTCCGGCGCACCGCCGACCGCTATGCGGGTGTAGGAGCCGGAGACCTCCGCGAACTTCGCCACGTCCTGCGCCCGGGTCACCACGTGCCGCGCGCGGCCGCGGCCGATCCGGTCGGCCAGGTCACCGCTCTGCAGCAGCGGCGTGGCGGGGATGACGACGGCCCGCAGCTTCATCGCCGCGAGCAGGGTCTCCCACAGCTCCACCTGGTTGCCGAGCATGACGATGATCCGGTCGCCCGCGGCGACGCCCTGTGCGCGCAGCCAGTTGGCGACCTGGTCCGAGCGCACGCGCATCCGGTCGAAGGAGACCCGCTCCTCGCGGCCGTCCTCCTCCACGATGTGCAACGCAGTGCGCTCGTTGCCCACGGCGATGTGGTCGAACCAGTCGAGCGCCCAGTTGAAGTGTTCCGGCCGCGGCCAGCTGAAGTGCGCGCGGGCGGCTTCGTAGTCCTCCGCGTGCCGCAGCAGGGTGTCCCTGGCGGCGCGGAACTCCTCGGTCGGGCCGGTGCGCGTCATGTGTCCTCCTCGTGCGCGGAAACAGCGCGGCGTCCTGCGGGCGGTGGTGACGATCACATCACTCCGTGGCGCCGAGAGGAAGAGGCGCGCGGATCTGACGGGTCTGTGACGTCGGCATGCCGCTCGCCGGCCTGTACCGAAGCGGCGCCTACGGTATGGGCGTGAGTGCGTTGCGGAAGGACCTGTCAGCCGCGGCGGTGGCCCTGACGCTGTTCGTCGCCGCCGTCGTCGTCGCATACGCGGCCTATGCCCATCCGCACGACAAGCTGTCCCTGGGCTGGCCGCCGATGTACGCCTACCTCAGGCCGCACGTCGGTCCGGGCACGCCGGCCGCACTGCTGATGGCCGTGCTGACGGTGTGGTGCGGCCCGCAGCTTGCCCGGCGGCTGCCGTGGCGGGCACTGCCCTGGGCGGCCTGGGGCGGCGCGATGGCGTGGAGCTGGTCGCTGGCCCTGGTGGACGGCTGGCACCGCGGGGTGGCGCAGCGGCTGACCACCGCGTACGAATACCTGCAGTCAGTGGGCGACGTGCACGACGTCGGGGCCACGCTGGCCACCTTCACCGACCACATCCTGATGCATTCGCCGGACAACTGGCCGGCCCACGTGGCCGGTCACCCGCCGGGGGCGCTGCTGACATTCGTGATGCTGGAGCGGGTCGGGCTGGGCGGCGGCGCGTGGGCGGCGGTCTTCGTGATCACCGTGGCCGCGTCCTCGGCGGCCGCGGTTCTGGTCGCGCTACGCGCGCTGTGCGGGGAGCGGATGGCGCGGCGGGCCGCGCCGTTCGTCGTCCTGGCGCCGGCAGTGGTGTGGACGGCCGTCTCGGCGGACGGCTACTTCGCGGGCGTGACCTCCTGGGCGCTGGCGCTGCTGGCCCTGGCGGCGACCCGCCGGGTACGGGCGCCGCGGGCCGCCTCGCTGGGCTCGGGGCTGCTGTTCGGCCTGACCTGTTACCTGTCGTACGGGCTGATGCTGATCGCGCTCGTCGCGCTCGCGGTGCTCCTGCTCGCCCGGACCGTGCGTCCGGTCCCCTATGTGCTGTTGGGCATGGTGCCGTGGGTCGCGGCGTTCACCACCGCCGGTTTCTGGTGGTACGACGGCTACTCCACGCTGGTGGTGCGCTACTACCAGGGTGCGGCGGCGGAACGCCCCTACGCGTACTTCGTGTGGGCGAACCTGGCCGCGAACGTGCCGGTGGTCGGGCTGGCTAGCGCGGCGGGGCTGCGCCGCGCCGGTGCAGCGCTCCCGGGTGCCCTGCGGGGCCTGGTGCGGCGGCCCTCGACGGCGTCGGCACCCGGCACGGACGTGCCCGCGCCGCCCGGTCCCGCGGCTTCGGGCCGCCCCGGCGGCACCGACGGCGAGAGCTCACGCACGGAGGGCTCACGCACGGAGGGCTCACGCACGCCCGTGGCCGTGGCGACGCCCGACCGGCTTCCCGAGAACGTGGCGGACCCGGCGACGGTGCCGGCGGGGCGCCCAGTGGGTCCGGCGGCTCTCGCCGTGCTGGTCGCGGCTGCCGCGTGCGCCGTACTGACCGCCGACCTGTCGGGGATGAGCAAGGCCGAGACAGAACGCATCTGGCTGTCGTTCACCATCTGGCTGATCCCCGCCTGTGCCCTGCTGCCCCGGCGGGGCGTCCGCTGGTGGCTGGCGGCTCAGGCAGTCCTCGCGCTGGCCGTCAACCACCTGCTGTTCACCGGCTGGTGACGAGCCGCCGCTCGCAGGCCAGGGCGAGAAAGGGGCGTCCCCCGGCCGTCCACTGTGCCGCGGCCGTCCAGCCGGCGGACTGAGCAGTGCGGCGCAGCGCCGCCGCGCCGATCCGGGCCCAAGGGAAGACGGGACCCTGTGCGCCGTCGCCGTCGTCGAGGCGCACCCCGAAGCATTCCTCGACTTCTGTCGGTGCGGCCTCGACGAACAGCAGACCGCCGGGGCACAACAGTTCGGCCACGCGAGCGAGCAGCGCGCCCGGGTCGCCGCCGATACCGATGTTCCCGTCCATGAGCAGCGCGCTGCCCCAGCGGCCCTCCCCCGGCAGCGGGTCGAAAACCGACCGGCGCAGCGCGGCACCGCCCGTGTCGCGGGTGCGGGCGACGGCCGCCTCGCTGGTGTCGATGCCGAGCACGGGGCGCCCGACGTGGGCGAGGGCGGCCACCAGACGGCCGGGGCCGCAGCCGATGTCGAGCACCGGACCGCTGCACCGGCTCAGGACAGCGTGGTCGGCGGCGTCGGCGCGGGCGCACCAGCGTTCCACCTCCAGCGGCAGCAGGCGCCCGTCCGTGCGGCGCAGGTAGAGCGGCCCGCGGCCGGAGCGCAACGCGTCGGTGTAGGGGTCGGCGTGCCACGGCTTGGGGGGCGCGGTCATCCGGTCGCCACCGGAGTCAGGTGGGCGTGCGCGGCGGCGAACCGTCCATCGGGCGCCTCGGCGGCGATGACGAGAGCATCGGACGCCGTGTCGACGTCCCGCAGCACGGGCAGGTCGCCGACGCGCAGTCCGGCGTCGACCAGGCGCGCACGTTGCACGGCACCGGTGCGGTCGGTGGACATGGGCACGCCGCGCACCAGCGAGGGGTCGGGTTCCGCCATGCCGAGCGCCCAGAAGCCGCCGTCGAATGCCGGTCCGAACCATGCGTCGTACCGCTGGAAACCCTCAGGTGCGAGGGGTCCGTCCAGGTGCCCGGCCGTCAGTTGCGGGGTGTCCATTCCCACCAGCAGGGCAGGACCGTCGCAGTCGGCGAACGCGGCGGCGATACGCGCGTCGAGCCCGCCCTCGCTCTGCGGCACGACCTCGAATCCGGCGTCGTCGGGAAGCCAGGAACCGGGCCTGCCGGAGAGCACCAGCACTCGCCGCCGGGCCGGCAGCGCAGCGACGGTGTGCAGGGTGTCGGCCAGGGACGCTTCGGCAAGCCGGGCGGCCTGCTGCGGGGTGAAGGGCGGGGTGAGGCGGGTCTTGACCCGGCCCGGGACCGGTTCCTTCGCGATGACCACGAGGGTCGTCTCGCTCGTGGGCTGGTGGACTCTCGTCGTCCCCGTCACCTCAGCACCTTCCGCATGTCGCGTACCGCGTGCCAGGTTCCGCGCCAGGTGCCTGTCACCTTCGACGCGCCGGTCCGCGGCAGATAGGGGGTCTCGGTCTCCTCGATGCGCCACCCGGCGTCGGCCGCGCGGACCACCATCTGCAGCGGGTAGCCGCTGCGGCGATCAGTGAGATCCAGGCCCAGCAGGTCCTTGCGCCGGGCCGCGCGCAGCGGTCCCAGATCGTGCAGGCCCACACCGGTGCGCGAACGCACCATCCGGGCGAGCACCGTGTTGCCCACCCGGGCGTGCAGCGGCCAGGCGCCCCGGGTGGTAGGCCTGCGCCGGGCCAGCACGAGGTCGGCGGTTCCCGCGTGCACGGGTGCGGCCACACGTGGGAGCTCGGCGGGGTCCAGGGAGGCGTCGCAGTCGCAGAAGGCCACCACTTCGGCCTCGGCCGCGAGGAGACCGGCGTGACACGCGGCGCCGAAGCCGCGCCGTGGTTCACACACCACCAGTGCGCCGCGTTCGCGGGCGATCCGGTCGGATCCGTCGCTGGAGCCGTTGTCGACCACGACGGCCCGCCAGCCCTCGGGTACCCGGTCCAGCACCCAGGGCAACGCGTCGGCCTCGTTCAGGCAGGGCAGCACCAGATCGCCGCCCCGCGATGGAGTGTCGTTCATCCCCCCGACCCTACGAAGAGGCAACGGAATGATCGCGGCTCAAGCGCCTTACGAAACGCGGACATCCGCCGGGAGGGGTACCTCCCGGGGCCGTATGCCCGGCCCAGCTGCCAGAATCGCCCGCATGCTGCAGCCGACTCCTCGCCGGGTCCTCGTCGTGGACGACGACCCGACCGTGACCGAAGTCGTCGCCGGATACCTCCTGCGGGCCGGTCTCACTGTAGACCGCGCGGCGGACGGACCCACGGCCCTGGAGAGCGCCGCGGCGGCGCCACCCGACCTGGTGATCCTCGACCTGATGCTGCCCGGCATGGACGGACTGGAGGTGTGCCGCCGGCTGCGCGCACGGACTCCGGTCGCCGTGCCGGTGGTGATCCTGACGGCACGGGGCGACGAGGAGGACCGCATCCTGGGTCTGGAGGTCGGCGCGGACGACTACGTCACCAAGCCGTTCAGTCCGCGCGAACTCGTCTTGCGGGTGGAGTCGGTGCTGCGCCGGGCGGGTGCGCCGGCGGCCGGCGGGCCGCTGCTGTCATGCGGCGGCCTGACGCTGGACCCGGCCGCCCGCACCGCACGGGACCGCCGCGGGCCGTTGTCGCTGACGCTGCGCGAGTTCGACCTGCTGGCGCACTTCCTGGCCCACCCCGGGCGGGCTTTCCGCCGGGAGGAGCTGATGGCCGAGGTGTGGGGGTGGGACTTCGGCGACCTGTCGACGGTGACGGTGCACGTGCGCCGGCTGCGGCACAAGGTTGAGGACGACCCGGCTCATCCCCGGCTGATCGCAACGGTGTGGGGGGTGGGCTACCGCTTCGACGGCGGCACGGCCCACGGCCCTCTTGCGGAGGCTCGCGGTGCGTGACCTGCTGATGATCGCCCTGTACGCGGCGGCGGGGGCGGCCGTCGCCGGCCTGGTGGGCCTGCTGGCGCTGCTGGCGCTGCGCCGCCGGTCGGTTGCGGTGTCCCTGGCGGTACTGACCGCGGTGGCGGTGGGCGCCATGCTGGCCGGAACCATGTCGGTCGCCTGGGCGATGTTCCTCTCTCCACACGACCTGGCCGTGGTGACCACGGTGTGCGCCGCGGCGGCCGCCGCCTCCACGGTCACCGCCCTGCTGCTGGGCCGCTGGTTCATCGGCGTGCACCGCGCGCTGGACCGGGCGGCGCGGGAGTTCGAGACCCAGGGCACCTTCGTCGAGCCGCGCATGCCGGCGCCCGCAGAACTGACCACGCTGGCCCGTCGGCTGGCGGAGGCCAGCAGCACGCTGGCCGCCGCCCGGGAGCGGGAACGTGCGCTGGAGGAGTCCCGGCGCGAGCTGGTGTCCTGGATCTCGCACGACCTGCGCTCGCCGCTGGCCGGGCTGCGGGCGATGGCGGAGGCGCTGGAGGACGGCGTGGCCGAGGACGAGGCACGCTACCACCGGCAGATCCGCAGCGAGGTCGAGCGGCTGACCACCATGGTGGGAGATCTGTTCGAGCTGTCCCGCATCCAGGCGGGGTCGCTGAGCCTGGCGCTCACCAGGATGTCGGTCTACGACCTGGTCAGCGACGCCGTCGCGGCCGCCGACGTGCTGGCCACCGAACACCGGGTGCGTCTGACCGACGAGGGTGTGGAGGCCGTGCCGGTGGAGGTCGACGGCAAGGAGATGTCACGCGTACTGGCGAACCTGCTCGTCAACGCGATCCACCGCACCCCGGCGGACGGCACCGTCGCGGTCGCGGCCCGCCGGATAGCGGACAGCGTGGTGCTGTCGGTGACCGACGGCTGCGGCGGCATCCCCTCCGGTGACCTGCCCCGCGTCTTCGACACCGGCTGGCGCGGCACCCACGCCCGCACACCTCCGGCGGGCGCCGGGCTCGGCCTGGCCATCGTGCGCGGCATCGTCGAGGCGCACGCCGGCCGGGCCGCCGTATGCAACGTCCCGGGAGGCTGCCGCTTCGAGGTCACGCTGCCCGCGGCGGGGACACGAGGGCCCCGCCGGGAGTTCGCGGCTTGACCGGCATTTTGCCGCATGCCTAGCCTGCAGGAATGAGCCTCCGACGGACACTGAACGCAACCCTGCGCAAAACCACCGGTCTCGAGCTGCGCCGGGCCGCCGCCCGCCCCGCCGCGCCGCCCGCTCCGCAGAAGGCTCAGCCCAAGAAGGCGCCCCGCCCCAAGCCGACCGAGTTCCGCGCCACCCAGGACCCTGAGCTGGACCGACTGCTGCGGCGGCCGGTCTTCGTGATGTCGCCGGTCCGCTCCGGCTCCACGCTGCTGCGCGTCCTGCTCGACGGCCACTCCAAGCTGCTCGCGCCGCACGAGCTGCACATCCGGCGGCTGACCGTGGGCCACTCCACTCAGCTGGCGAAGAAGTCCATGGAGGTCCTCGACCTGGACACCGCCGACCTCGAGCACCTGCTGTGGGACCGCGTGATGCATCGCGAGCTGGTCAAGGGCGGCAAGGACTTCATCGTCGACAAGACGCCGAGCAACGCCTTCGCCTGGAAGCGCATCGCGGCCTGTTGGCCGGATGCCCGCTACATCTTCCTGCTGCGCCACCCGGACTCGATCGCCCGTTCCTGGCACGAGGCCGACCCGCAGAAGCGGACCCGCGAGGAGGCGGCGGCCGACGCCCTGCGCTACATGAAGGCCACCGAGCGGGCCCGCACCGGCCTGTCCGGGCACACCGTGCGCTACGAAGACCTCACCGCCGACCCGGAGACCACGCTGAAGGGGCTGTGCTCCTTCCTGGAACTGGACTTCGAGCCGCAGATGCTCGAATACGGTCCACGCGGCGACGGCGACCTGACCAAGGGGCTCGGCGACTGGCGGGACAAGATCCGCAGCGGCAGCGTACAGCCTGGCAGGGAGCTGCCCGCCTTCTCCGACGTGCCGGAGGTGCTGCGCCCGATGTGCGAAGCCTGGGGTTACACCGAAGACCGGGAGGGTGCGGCCTCCGCATGACGGTCCACGCCGAAGTCGACCAGGTCTGGCCCAGAGACGGCCGGATCCGCATCACGGGCCGTCTGAGCGACGGCACCCCGCAGGACCTCGGCGCCTCGTGGCAGCTGCTCCTCGTCCTGCGCGGGCACGAGGACCAGCAGCTGCGCTACCGCGCGCCGCTGGCGGGCGAATGCTTCGAGACGTCGCTGCCCGTCGACGATCTGGCGCTGGACGGCATGCCGTCGGCCACCTGGGACCTCCACCTGTCGTCGGGCACCGGGCCGGGCGAGGTGCGCACCCGCGTCGGGAAGGTCCTCGACGACATCCCCGACAAGAAGAAGATCATGGTCTATCCCGCTCAGTCGGTGACGAGTGACGAGGACGGCACGGTCGTCCGGCCCTTCTACACCGTCAAGGACAACCTCTCCGTGGAGTGCCTGCCCGGCGACATCCCGCTGCGTGAGGGAGAGATCGAGCTCCCGGAGTGGATCGACTGATGAGAATTCGCTACGTACTGCTGCACGCCTACGGCACCGGCGGCACCATCCGCACCGTGATCAACCAGGCGAACACCCTCGTCGCGGCCGGACACGACATCGAGCTGGTCAGCCTCCTGCGGCACAAGGACGAGCCCTGGTTCCCGCTCGATCCCCGGGTGAAGATCACCTCGCTTACGGACTCCCGGGCCTCGGCGGCCGACGAGCCGTCGGCCAGTGGCTGGTCCGCCGCCCGCCGCAGGCGGCGCGAGGAGAAGTGGCGGGAGACCGCGCCGCTGTACATCCCGCAGGGCGAGTTCGGCATCCGGTACTTCGACCGCTACCTGGAGAAGGTGCTCGAGGAGTACTTCCACGGGCTGCGCGACGGCATCGTGGTGACCACCCGGCCGGCGCTGAACATCCTCGCGGCCAAGTACGCCACCAGGGGCGTGGTCCGCGTCGCCCAGGAGCACATGAACCTCTCGGTGCACCGCAGGGACGTGCAGGAGGCGATCCAGCAGTACTACCCGCGCTTCGACGCCGTCGCGGTGCTCACACAGCGCGACCGCGAGGAGTACGGCAGGCTGCTGCCCGGGGTGAAACTGCTGCGTATCCCCAACGCCGTGCACTCCATGGACCAGGAACCCTCGGACCACACGAACAAGGTCGTGCTCGCCGCCGGCCGGCTCTTCCCGCAGAAGGGCTTCGACATGCTGATCCCGGCGTTCGCCAAGGTCATCGAGCGGCATCCCGACTGGCAGCTGCGCATCTTCGGAAACGGCGAACGCAGACAGCAGCTGCGGGACCTGATCGAGCAGCACCATCTCTACAACCACGTCTTGTTGATGGGGCACACCCAGCAGCTGGACGACGAGCTGGCCAAAGCGTCCGTGTACGTGCTCAGCTCCCGGTTCGAGGGATTGCCGATGGTGATGATCGAGGCGATGGCGCACGCCCTGCCGGTGGTCAGCTTCGACTGCCCCACCGGCCCCGCGGACGTCCTCACCGACGGCCAGGAGGGCTTGCTGGTGCCGCCCAAGGACATCGACGCGCTCGCCGAGGCGCTGTGCCGGCTGCTGGGCGACCGCGACCTGCGGGTGCGGATGGGCGAGACCGCGCTGAAGACGGCGCACGACTACTCCCCCGAAGCGGTGCACCCCCAGTGGGAGCACCTGTTCACCGAACTGCTTGCCGCCCGCGGCGGCGCGCGCGGAAAGGCGGAGGCGTGAGCGAGACCGACACCGGGCCCGGCAGCGACGGCGAACCCGGCGGAGCCACGGTCTGGCTGACCGGGCTGCCCAGCGCCGGCAAGACGACGCTGGCCGGAGCGCTCGCGCAGCGCCTGACGGCGTCCGGCCGCCCGGTGGAGGTGCTGGACGGCGACGAGATCCGCACCTTCCTCACCGCCGGGCTGGGCTTCTCCCGGGAGGACCGGGACACCAACGTGCGACGCATCGGCTTCGTCGCCCAGCTGCTGGCCTCGCACGGCGTGACGGTGCTGGTCCCCGTGATCGCGCCCTACGCCGACAGCCGCGAAGCGGTGCGCAAGCGGCACCAGTCGGCCGGCACCCCGTACCTGGAGGTGCACGTGGCCACCCCGGTCGAGGAATGCTCGGTGCGGGACGTGAAGGGCCTGTACGCCCGTCAGGCCGCCGGTGAACTGACCGGGCTCACCGGCGTCGACGACCCGTACGAGGTGCCCGACGCTCCGGACCTGCGCCTGGACACCCGTGACCGCACCGTCGAGGAGACCGCCGGAGCCGTCCACGAGCTGCTGACGGCGCGCGGGCTGGCCTGACTGCTGAGCCCCGCCCGGCCGGGGCAGGGCCTTTCGCGCTACCGCAGCGGGGCGTGGGCGAAGCGCTTCATCCCGTCGGCGAAACCGACCCGCGCGCTCCAGCCCGTCTCGCGCCGCAGCCGCTCGGAGGACGCGGTGATGTGCCGGACGTCGCCCAGCCGGTACCCGCCGGTGACCTGTGGCTGCGGCCCACCGTAGGCGTCGGCGAGGGCGCGGGCCATCTCCCCGATCGTGTGCGGCTCACCACTGCCGCAGTTGTACGCCCGCAGCGTGCCTTCGCCGAGCCCGCCGGCCGTCGCCTGCCCCAGTGCGACGACGTTCGCCGCCGCCACGTCCGTGACCTCGACGAAGTCGCGGCGCTGCGCCCCGTCCTCGTACACCTGAGGCGCCTCGCCGCGCTCCAGCGCGGAACGGAAGAAGGAGGCGACGCCCGCGTAGGGGGTGTCGCGCGGCATGCCCTCTCCGTAGACGTTGTGGTAGCGCAGGCTCACGGCACGGCCGCCGGCGGCACGTGCCCACGCCGCCGCCAGGTGTTCCTGGGCCAGCTTCGTGGTGGCATAGACGTTACGCGGGTCGGCAGGCGCGTCCTCGCCGACCAGACCGGGCGTCAGCCGGGCGCCGCATTCGGGGCACGGCGGCTCGTAGTGTCCCGCGTCCAGGTCCGCCGGCGTGCGCGGACCCGGGCGGACCACACCGTGCTGTGGGCACTCGTAGCGGCCCTCGCCGTAGACGACCATCGATCCGGCCAGCACCAGCGACCGCACGCCGGCTGCGGCCATACGCTCCAGCAACACGGCGGTTCCCAGGTCGTTGCTGCTCACGTACGCCGCGGCGTCGGTGAAGCCCTTGCCCAGGCCGACCATGGCGGCCTGGTGGCACACCGCGTCCACGCCGCGCAGCGCGGTGTCCACGACGTGCCCGTCCCGCACGTCCCCGGTGACCCGGGTGACGGCCTCCGGGCCCCCGGGGGACCGTGCCGTGTCCAGGACGACCGGCTCGTGGCCGTCCTCCAGCAGTGTCTGAACGATGTGCGAGCCGATGAAGCCCGCCCCTCCGGTGACCAGTACGCGCATGGGGCCACGCTATGTCCCGGCGCGGCCACCGTGCCGGAGGCCGGCGAGGCATGTCAGCGGACCGTAAGGTCTGGCCAGCCGGGTGAGGCGCCTGCGAGGATCGGTGGCATGAGCAACGATCGACTCCGCGACGTCTACGTCGTCGACGCCGTCCGCACGCCGGTCGGGAAGTACGGCGGCGCGTTCGCCGCCACCCGTCCCGACGACCTGGCGGCACACGTGGTCCGTTCCCTGCTGGACCGCACCCCGGACCTGGACCCGGCCCGGATAGGCGACGTGGTCTTCGGCAACGCCAATGGCGCCGGCGAGGAGAACCGCAACGTCGGGCGGATGGCCGTGTTGCTGTCGGGGCTGCCGGCGAGCGTGCCCGGCAGCACCGTCAACCGGCTGTGCGCCTCCGGCCTGGAGGCGGTCGTCGCGGCGGCCCGGGCCGTGGCCGTGGGAGACGCGACGGCGATCGTGGCGGGCGGCGTGGAGTCGATGAGCCGCGCGCCCTGGGTGCTGCCCAAGCCGGAGCGCGCCTTCCCGGCCCGGGCCCCCGAGATGTACTCCACGACGCTGGGCTGGCGCATGGTGAACGCGCGGATGCGCCCGGAGTGGACCGTCTCGCTGGGCGAGGGCGCGGAGCTGATCGCGGAGAAGCACGGCATCACCCGAGAGCAGCAGGACGTCTTCGCGGCGGCCAGCCACGAGAAGGCCGCCCGGGCCTGGAAGGACGGGCGCTACGACGCCGAGGTCGTCTCCTACGACGGCGTCGACCTGCCGCGTGACGAGACCATCCGTGACGGCAGCACTCCGGAGACACTCGCCAAGCTCAAGCCGGCCTTCCGCAAGGACGGCACCGGCACCGTCACGGCGGGCAACGCCTCACCGCTGAACGACGGCGCGGCGGCACTGCTGCTCGTCGACGAGGAGGGGCTGGCAGAGACCGGCCGCGAGCCGCTGGCCCGCATTCGCTCCTCGGCGGTCACCGGCGTCGAACCGCAGCTGTACGGGCTGGGGCCCGTCGAGGCAGTGCGGCGGGCACTGGCCAAGGCCGGCAAGAGCTTCGGCGACCTGGGCACGGTGGAGCTGAACGAGGCGTTCGCGGCCCAGGCACTGGGCTGCCTGGCCGAGTGGCCGGAGCTGGACCCTTCAGTGGTCAACCCGCGAGGCGGCGCGATCGCCGTGGGGCACCCGCTGGGCGCCTCAGGCGCCCGGCTGGCAGGTGCGGTCGCCCACCAGCTGGCCGCGGCGGGATCCGGCACCGGGCTGGCCACGCTGTGCATCGGGGTCGGGCAGGGGCAGGCGCTGGTGCTGGAGCGCTGACGCGGGGCGCGCTGCCGGTCCGGCCGTCGGCCGGACCGGCCTCAGCCGCCGGTGTCCGCTCCGCCGTCGCCGGCCGCCGCCCCGCCCTTCCTCCCGCCGGAGGTCTCCTCGCTCTGGTCGGAGCCGCGGCGCTTGCGCGGCCGGACACCGGCCGGGGCGCGAACCGACTCCGGCGAGGCCGACTCCAGCGGCACCGCCCAGGAGCGCACCATGCCCAGCTGCACCGTCTGGCGCGGCAGGACCGCGTCGAGCAGCCAGTCGGTGGCCACCCGCACCCGGTTTCCCGGCAACGACGCCAGATGGTACGCACGGGTGACCACGTTGGCCGCCAGGCCGGCCAGCGGCACGTTCAGCGGGTTCGCCGCCGCGTCGATGCCGCCGAGGTCGACGGCGAATCCCAGGTCACGGTGCTTGTAGGGGCGCCGCGTGCCGTATCCGTAGGCCGCGGCGATGTTGCGCCCGGCGGCCTTGCCCTGCCGCTCCGCGTGCTGCGCGGTCATCGGGGTGTACTCCCCCGGCCGGGTGAGGTCGGGTACCGCGGCGGCGTCCCCGCAGGCCAGCACCTCCGGGTGGCCGGGTACCGCCAGGAACTCGTCGACCAGGATCCGGCCCCGCTCGGTCGGCAGGCCCATGTCCTGCACGACCGGGTCGGGGCGCACCCCGACACACCAGATCAGCGAGTGGGTGGACACGAAGTCGCCGCTGTCCAGCAGCACACCCTCGTGGGTCGCCTCCTTCACCGAGGTCTTGGTCATGACCTCGACACCGCGTCGGCGCAGCACCTTGTCGGCGGTCTGCGCGAGGCGTTCGTCGAGGCCGGGCAGCACCCGGTCTGCGATGTCCAACAGCAGCCACCGCGGGCGGCAGTCCCCCGGCAGCGCGCCGTGCGCACCGCTGTGCTGCCGCACCAGCGCGTCGGTGAAGTGGGTGCCATGTGCGGCCACCTCCGTCCCGGTGTACCCGGCACCGACCACGACGAAGGTGCAGCGCGCCGCCCGCTCCTCGGGGTCATCGCCGGCGGCGGCCAGCGCGATCTGCCGGGTGACGTGGTCACGCAGGTACAACGCCTCGGGCATGCCCCGGAAACCGTGCGCGTGCTCGGAGACGCCCGGGATCGGCAGCAGTTTGTTCACGCTGCCGACGGTCAGCACCAGCCGGTCATAGGCGAGCTCGCCCTCCTGCCCCTCGGGGTTGGTGTAACGCAGGCTGCGCCCGTCGAAGTCGACGTTGTGCACCTCCCCCAGCACCAGCCGCACCCCCGGCAGCGTGCCGGCCAGCGACACGGACACCCGTCGCGGCTCGAGCAGCCCGGTGGCCACCTGTGGCAGCAACGGCAGGTAGAGGAAGTAGTCGTTGGGGTTGACCAGCACGACCTCAGCCGCCCTGCCGATCTTCCGCGACAGCGTCCGGGCAGCCTGATATCCGGCGAACCCGGCTCCAACGATGACGATGCGGGACCGGCTCACGCTTCACCCACTCCACCCGTCGGGACACCTCGGACGAACCACCTGGGTTCCCGACGTCCAGGCCGCCAAACCCGGGCCCGCCCGTGCCGCGGGGTGGGGTGGGCGAGCACGCCCCCAAGTGCGGTATTGTTCATGTGCGCGAGCGGCGAGGGGCGAAAAACCCCGGGCACGCCGGGCACCGGGACGTGGCGCAGTTTGGTAGCGCACTTGACTGGGGGTCAAGGGGTCGTGGGTTCAAATCCCGCCGTCCCGACACTGGTCAGAGGCCCCTTGCGATCTTCGCAAGGGGCCTCTGACATGAGCGGTCGACATCAACGCGCCGTTCAGCGAGCTATTCAGCCGTCTGCGGCGGCGTCCTGATCGCCTCCTTCCGTGTCGCTGCCGAGCGCGTCGTCCATCCGGTCGGCGGCGGCCTTCAGCGTCGTGTCCATCACGTGCGCGTACGTGTCGAGCGTCATGGTGATCGTGCTGTGTCCCGGCGTCTCCATGATCGTCCTTGCGTCCACACCCTGCGCGAGCAGCAGCGAAGCGCAGTGTGTCGGAGGTCGTGCATCCGGACGCGCCGAACCTTCGCCTTCCGGCAGAGCACGGTCAGCATCCGGTTCAGGCTCCTGGGATCGTTGGGCCGGCCGGTGGGCGTCGTGAAGACCAGCCCGGCCGGCTGATGCACGAGGGGTTGCCATGCCAGGCCGGCGGCAGCTCGTTCCCGGCGTTGGCCCCCTCCCGATGCTCGCGCAGGGCATCAGCACACCGGGCCGGAAGCAAAGAGAAGTTAACCGCACGCAACGTACTTTCGGGAGAGGGATGTGAGGTACCGAGCCCGTTCTGCCTTCGTGAGCCGACGGCCAACCCGGCCGCACAACTCCTTGATCCATGCATCAATCGACGTGTCCCAGGACAGCACTTCTCCTCCTTCGGTGATGGTCCATAGGTATTTGCCGTCAGCCGAGAAGGCGATGCTGCTTTGCCAGCCTGTGCCGGATCCTGTGGAACGCGATGCTGCTGGAACCGGAAGAACTGTGCCAGCCAATCGGTCTCCTGTCCTAGAGTCCCAAAGCCATACTGTGCCATCCCCCGACAATGTTGCCACCCATTGACTGTTAGGGGCCGATACGATACTCACCTCACCAGCCCCGTCAGATCGCCAACGCAATTTTCCCGTCTGTGTGTCCCAGTCCTGAAGCACGCCGCCGTCAATGACGGTGAAGAGGGAATGGCTCCTGTCCGACACTGACATGGAACGCAGAGAACCCCCCAGTTCAATCCTGCGCATTATACGTCGAGATGGAAGAGCGAGAAGACTTACATGTGAATCTTTGGAGACCGTGACGGTTTTTTCGGATTCCATAGCCTCGAGAGTTCCGTCTGCGCTGAGTGCTGCTTGATGGTCAAGCTGGTAGTCATACACGCCCCGTCCCTCCACACTTGGCGGTACACTCTGTGCAGTTGTGGGGTCAAAGATGAAAGTGGCACCGTCAGAACGTAGGACGACCACTCGGCCGTCCTCACGTGTGGCGATCCCGTTCAGCCCGGTGTCGGGCCTCTGGGGCACCTTGTAGGTGCCGACCCTGTTCAGGGTGACTCCGCCGCCTCGGCGCGCAATGACAGGAGTGCGAGGGAGCACGGCGCCAGGTTTCGGAGGAGCCTTGCGGGCGGCAGTTCGTCGCGCCGGTCCGGAGCTTTTCACCCAGGCGTCAACTGTATTGTTTGAAGAAATTGCATATACATACTCGCCACTCTTGGAGAAGGCCAGATCGTAGTAAAATGAATCTCTTTCTACTCCCTTGGCCTCGATCGTTGGGGAATGTACATTTATCGAATAAGGAAATTTCAGAGAGTCCGTATCCTGGCTCCAAGCGACTTGGCCATCCGGACTTGTGGTGAGAGCAGGTTGGGATACAGCCTCTTCACCATCCACAACCTTGGTGCCATATCGATGCATGGTGGGCCCTCCGCTGTGCATATTCCAAAGGGCAACGGTGTTCCCATGGGCTGAAGCCAGCCGATCACCTTCACCTGGTGAAAAAGTGAGAACCGATGGCTCCCTGACCCCCGGGAGCGTTTCAAGAATTGTTTTTGCCGGATTTTTCCTGTCGCCTCCCAGGGAGCTGTCATTTTGCGCTGCAGCTACAGTGATGCCCTGGCTTGTGCCCACGGCAACCTTATAGTTATCTGAAATAGCCAGACTGGTCATCTCTCGATTGGGGAGTGCCGGCTGCGCCCCGCAGTGGCTTGACATGTTGCCCTTGGCAAAATCCGATACTGACCAAAAGCTAAATTCGTTGTACTTGCCATATCCAAAACAGTGACCAGTTGGCGATGTTGCGGTCACGGCCGCGTCAGCTGGATAGATGGGCTCGGGGAACGACTTGAGCAATCTCAACTTACTATCATAGGATGCGGCACCGAACGCACGGATGACCATCAATTTGCTCCCCTCATCCCAGAAGGACATGTTGATCACCCCAGGATGGTCCTTAGTTTGCGAGACGGGATCCTTGCTGAATGCTTTGTACATCCTGAGCGTTCCGTCCTCGCTCGCACTTGCGAGAACATGACTGGAAGGACGGAATTTAAGATTGGAAATCTTGCTCGAGCCAGAAGAAAGGCGGAGTCTCTTATGAGAGCGTAGATCGAGAATGGAAATCTCGCCAGAATTGGCACCTATGGCCAACAATTTATTGTCATCGCTGAAAACCAGTGAAGTTACTCTTTTCGAGACGGAAACGTGATCCACCCTGCTGGCACCATCCTGCGTCCAGATAGTAACCGAACCATTTTTGCTGCCTGCAGCTACATACCGAGGCGAAGCAGTGATAGCTAGTGCTGTCACGCGTGAGTCACTGCGCACAAAGCGGACGAGATGAGGACTTTGAGTTGTTAGTTTATACAGCGCCGATAGAGTTTCCGGAGTTTTCTCCACTTTATATGCTTGCAAGGCGATAAGTGAGGCAACTTCTAGGTCATTGCCGCCTAGGCTTAGGGCGGTCGCAGCCAGTTGGCGTGCGGTCGCGATGCGAGCCTGATGTTGTGCGGTGTTCCGTTGTATGAATGCGAAAACCGCCGTCACACTTGCCAGAATTGCAAGTGCAGTAATGCCTGCCAACATCGCCTGACGAAAGTGTTGGAACCTTCTTCTCTGTGTTATATCCTCACCAATCAACTCATCCTTGGGACGTCCGTGGAGAGGAGCTGCGAGGTCGGCCACGCACTTACGGAATTGTGGATCTCTCAGGTCGCCGGTGTGATCTTCGTTCATCCAGCGCAGATCTACCCACCGCGGCTCCTCACCAAAGAGGCCGTAGACCGCAGGCGGAAGGCACGTGGTCCTCTGTGAATCGAAATCCCGTGCCCTGTGATCCCAGTGGAGCTCGCCGCCTGTGACAACTAGCAACAGATTTCTCGCCCGAGACTCCTGTCGCCACCAGGTGATCTCCTTGTCTACCCAGACAGAATGGGCAGACTGAGGTGAGGCCAGTAGCACAAGGAACTCAGAATCGCCGAGTGCACGCTCCACGGTGCTCCAGAGACCCGGATCCGCTGATAAAGCGGCATCGTCAAGGAAGACTCGAAGAGCTCTGACGCTATTCCATGGCTTCGCGAAGCTGTGCAAGGCATGACGGAGGTGTCGCGCTCGGGCACTGTCCGTTTCGTGGCTGTATGAGATGAAAGCCGAATAACGCATAGCTATGACCTCGTTGCTCTCCGTAAGAGTTCTCGACCGCTAGCCGGGTCGGTGACATCCTCGTCGACGGTGACGCCGTGTGTCTAGATGAAAACCGGCCCTGACACTTTGGCTTCTCCTTATTCGCGTTCCGGGCAGGAGAGGGAGTGAGACAATATGGCCGACGGGTTAAATGATGCAGATTTTCCAGCAGTCTTTCAATCTTCGGACGCCGCATCACTAGTCGGGCAGCGCCGCTACATGCACGGCACGTGCGGGCGACTGCTGCTTGCGGTAGGGGCCGCGGTATGTGGAGCCGTCGGCTCTGGCCCTGCGCTGGTTGCACTGGTAATTGTGTTCATAGCGACCGTCTGTGTTGAGATTTGGCTGCTTGCGGAGCGTCCGGAACAGGCATGGTACGACGGCAGGGCATTAGCTGAATCCACGAAAACGCTGGCTTGGCGGTATGCAGTGGGAGGAGCGCCATACCCAGTTCATCTCCCGTTAGGCGAAGCCCATCGTCGTTTTCATGAGGTTTTGGAAGAGCTGCTGAGGGAGGCGCCTGCTACGAGCCTCGCCCCTGTGGGATCATTTGCCGCCACTGATGCCATGACTATTCTGAGAGCCCGTGACTTCGTATATCGAAAACAGGTTTACCTAAAACATCGTATCGAGGATCAAGTAAAATGGTATACGAATAAGGCATCGATAAACATCGCTCGTGCGCGGCGGGGGCGCCTGTTGCTCATCGCAGTTGAGGGGCTGGGACTGACTGCAGCGGTGCTGCGTTTGCTGGATCTGGTGACATTTGACCTGGCGGGAATCCTCGGTGCAGTACTCGGAGCCGGATCAGCATGGTTCGCCGTGCGGCAGTACGAGACACTGGGGCGGGCATACACTTTCGCTGCCACTGAGCTGACCGTGATCCACCAGCGGCTGCGCCAGGCGGACGAAGAATCCTGGGACCAAGAGGTAGCAGACGCCGAGGAAGCAATCAGCCGTGAACACACTATGTGGCGGGCTTCGCGGGGAGTGAGTTGATTCTGCTCAGCCAGGGCATTCTCGCCGGCTTGACGGGCAGCAGTGGCCGGCCGGGTGTCGAGCCAGGCATAGAAGGAGGAACGGGCCACCCCGAGGACCCGGCACAAGAGCGCGAGAATGTGGGTGGTCTTCTCCGCCTCGATGAACGCGTACACGGCGTTCATCGATCGCTCTCCTTCGCGAAGAAGACCGTCGCTTTTCGCAGCACCTCGATCGTCTGCTTCTGTTCACGGTTCTGCCGCCGCAACCGGCGCAGCTCGTCCTTTTTGGCTGAGGTCAACACGCCATGCGGGCCTTCTCCGCGATCGGTCTCGGCCTGCCGGACCCAGTTGCGCAGGCCCTCCGGGCTCACACCGATCTCCCGGGCCACCACGGTCACCTTCCGGCCCGAGGACCGGACCAGCGCGACCGCGTCCCGCCAACTCGGCGGAGTACCGCTTACTCATGTTGCTCTTGCTCACTGCCTGGCACTGCTTCCTCCGGGACCATCGGTCCCAGTATCAGGTGTCCAGCTCAGTGGGGGAACTTCAATCGTCTGCTCCCCCTCCTCGACCACACCCTGACCGGCAGCTGACGGACCGCCGCCGCGGCGAGCGTGGTGGCGGATACAGTGCGGGGCATGAGTCAGGAGCCGGCGCGGTGGGTGGGCCAGGAACAGCTGGAGCAGCGGGTTTCGCACGACGACCGGGAGCAGGTCGCCGAGGTGTTGAGGGTGGCTGCGGGTGACGGGCGGCTGAGCCTGGAAGAGTTGGAGGAGCGGCTGGAGGGCTGTTTCGCGGCGCGGACCTACGGCGACCTCGCCCCGCTGGTGGCAGATCTGCCCGGGCAGGCGACGGCTGTGAGCCGGCCGGTCCCGGCGAAGAAGGTCACGCGACTACGCCGGTTCGGCGGGAACGTCCGGTACGACGGGGCCTGGGAGGTGCCGAAACGCCTCGAGGTCGAGGTCCACGGCGGCAACGTCCTGCTCGACTTCACGTCGGCGGCCGTGCGGGAGCCGGTCACCGAGGTGGAGGTCGAGATACGCGGCGGAAACCTGCGACTGGTCGTCCCGCACGACTACGCCGTGGACGCCGAGGAGGTGGAGATCCTCGGCGGCAACGTCGTGCAGCGCCGCATGGCGGACCACACCCCGAACGCCCCCGTCATGCACCGCGTCAACGTCACCGGCACGCTGGTGGGCGGCAACATCGTGATCAAGCCCCCTCGCCCTCCGAGGCGGCCGGGCCGCCTTCGCCGTCTGCTGGGCCGCGGCGAGCAGTAGGCAGGCCCGGTGCACACCTGCCGGGTGAGGACCGTGGCTGCGGGGAATACGAACACCTCGGGCAAAACCCTGCGCCTTTGCGGCGCCCGACTGCGCGTACCCAACGGGTTTTCCACCCCGGCTTCCGCCGCTACGCGGACGGGTTCAGCCGAGGGTGAGGTCGGCGGAGCGTGACTCGACGGCGTCGAGGGCGGCCAGCATCGCGTCGTCGAGCGCGATGGTTCCGGCCACGATGTTCGCCTCCAGATGAGCGACGTCCGCGGTGCCCGGGATGAGCAGCGTGTTCGGTGCGTGGTGGAGCAGCCAGGCGAGGCCGACCTGTGCGGGGGTACGGCCCAGCGAGCGGCGCCGCCGGCGGCGGACCCGAGCGGACCCGACGGCTGATCAGCCTCGTCATCAATGCCTCGCGTCCGGCGCTCCGCTGACGCCGCATCGCTGACCCGGCGTCGGAACCACCAGGCAATCGGCCGATCCCAAGGGAACGGTTCTGTCCAGGAAGGTGTGTTCTCTTGCGCTGTTCTGCAACATCATGTGAGCTGTCGGGCATTCCTGACAAAGGACGGCGAGGTGATCATGGCAGAGGTCAGCAGAAGACGACTGCTCAGATCGACACTGGGAACGGCAGGTGCCGCCGCCGGGCTGTCCCTCCTACCGCCGAACCTCCGGCGGGCGGTCGCTCAGGCCCCGCGGGACCCGGGGCCGCTGGAGAGCATCGAGCACGTGGTGATCCTGATGCTGGAGAACCGCTCTTTCGACCACTACTTCGGGACGATGCACGGAGTCCGCGGGTTCGACGATCCCGACGCGGCGACGTTGCCGAACGGGCGCTCCGTCTTCTACCAGCCGGATCCGGAGAACCCGGACGGCTATCTCCTCCCGTTCCACCTGGACACACAGACCACCAGCTCGCAGGCCATCCCCTCGACCAGCCACGCGTGGAGCGTGCAGCACGCGGCCTGGAACCACGGGAAGATGGACAACTGGTTGCCGGCCCACCGCAAGGCCGACGGGGACGAACGCGGCCCGTACACCATGTCGTACTACGAGCGGGACGACATCCCCTTCCACTTCGCGCTCGCCGAGTCCTTTACGCTCTGCGACGCCTACCACTGCTCGCTCCTCGGCCCGACCTGGCCGAACCGGCTCTACCACTGGACGGGCACCATCGATCCCGGCGGCCTCCACGGCGGGCCGGTCACCAGCAACGTCATCCATGCGCCGTTCCGCTGGACCACGTATCCAGAGCGGCTGACCGCCGCGGGCGTGTCCTGGCACGTCTACCAGGAGGAGGACGACTACGGGTGCAACCCGCTGGAGTTCTTCCAGACGTACCAGGACTCCGCCCCCGGTGACGCGCTCCATGAGCACGGGATGACCATCGCTCCCCCCGGAAAGTTCGCCCAGGACGCACGCGAGGGCCGGCTGCCGACGGTCTCCTGGATCATCCCGGCCTCGCACCAGTCCGAACATCCCGACTACCTGCCGGCCACCGGGGCCGACTTCCTGGCGCTGCAGCTGGACGCTGTGGCAGCCGATCCGGACCTCTGGCGCAAGACGGTCTTCATCGTCAACTACGACGAGAACGACGGCCTGTTCGACCACGTGGTGCCGCCCACCCCGGCGCCGGGCACACCGGACGAGTTCGTCGACGGAGTGCCGATCGGTGCGGGCATCCGTGTGCCGTGCGTCATCGTCTCACCGTGGACCGTGGGCGGCCACGTCGCCCGGGAGTCCTTCGACCACACCTCCGTACTGAGATTCCTGGAGGTGGTCACCGGCGTACGCGAGCCGAACATCAGCGACTGGCGGCGGCGCACCTTCGGGGATCTGACCTCCGCGCTTCACGTGACGCGCCCACGACCGTTCCCCCGTCTGCCGCGGACCCGGGGACGGCTGTGGCTGGCCGAGCGGGAGGTCGCGACGCTGCCGCCCGCAACGCTGCCCGGTGCGGACCAGCCGCCCCCGCACCAAGAGGCGACCCCGGGGCCGCATCCGGTTCCCGACCCGCCCAAGGTGCCCCACACGCTTCCGGGCGCGCGCCCGTACACCCGGAGCCGGATCGTCGAGAACGCCACGAACCACCGGGCGGACTTCCCGCACGGCACGAAGGGTTCGAATTTTCCCGGCATCCAGGAAGCGGTCCCCACGACGGCGCCGACCACCGGCGTGCACGCGTACGCGTGCACGATCGTCAGCAGCAGGATCGTGGTGATCGACCCCGCCACGTACACGATGGTGGCCAGCGTCCGCGCCGGGGCGAACCCCTTCGGGGTCGTGAGTGTCCCGGCCGCCGGCAAGGTCTACGTCAGCAACTCCGGTGCCAGCGAGGTGTCCGTGCTGGACACCACCGTCGGCCGGATCGTCACGCACGTCACCGTCGGGCTCAGCCCGCACGGCATGGCGGTCTCCCCGGACGGGCAAAGGGTGTTCGTGGCCGACACCGGTCCGGGCTTCGGCCGGGGAGGCTCCCACACCGTCACCGTGATCGACACCGGGTCCGATACGGTCGCCGAGAAGTTGCCGACCGGTTCGTCGCCGCTGTCCCTGGCCGCGAGTCCGGACGGCGAGACGCTGTACGTCGCATGTGCGGACGGGGTGTCCGTCCTGGACACCCGGCACGGCAGGCACCGGGCGACGCTGCCCGGCCAGGCACACGCCCAGGGGCTGGCCGTACACCCGGACGGCGGCCTCGTCTACGTGGCGAACACCGCGGAGGGAACCCTGTCCGTGCTCGACGCCCGCTCTCACCGGGTGCGGGAGCGGATCCGCGTCGGCCGGTCGCCCTGGCGGGTGGCGCTGAGTCCGGACGGCGCCCGCGCGTACGTGGCGTGCGCCAACGAGAACCTCTTGGCGGTCGTCGACACCGGGCGCAACCGACTGATCCGGTCGGTACGGGTCGGACACGTCCCGACGGGTGTCACCGTGCATGAGGACACCGTCTGGGTGTCCACCAACGCGGCAGGCACGGTTGATGTCGTCGACACGCAGACGCTCACCCTGTTGGGGAGCGCGCCGATGGGCCTGTCCACGGCTCCCGGCGGCATCGCGTTCGCCTGAGCGGCCCGTGGCCGGCGTACGCGGCAGAGGTACGCCGGCCACGGGCGTTCGGGTCACTCCGTGTTCCGCGGCGGCGGCAAAGCCGTTCAGAGCGGCCCGGCCCGGGCGCAGTGCCGTGGCGCGTACGATGCGGACATGGGTCACGGAGCCGCACCACCTGCCGGCGACGTCCCGCGCGGCCGACTGCGACGAGCGGAGCGGCCGGCGACGAGTCAGTGGCGGCTGCGCGCCGCGTTCGCGGCCCGGCTCTCGACGATGTACGGGCGCGAGGTCCCGGCCTACAACAGGCTCGTGGACGTCTCCCACGCGGTGAACGAGGACGTGCTGCGCGCGCGGGGAGCCGACGCCGAGCGGCTCGGCTCGATCAGCCGGGTGACGGCCGAGCGCCACGGCGCGATCCGCGTGGGCACCCCCCGCGAACTGAGCCAGGCCGCCCGTATCTTCGGCGCCCTGGGCATGCACCCGGTCGGCTTCTACGACTTGCGGGAGGCCGCCGCCAGCGCGGTGCCCGTCGTCTCGACCGCCTTCCGGCCCGTCGACGGCACGGAACTGGCCCGCAACCCCTTCCGGGTCTTCACTTCGCTGCTGACGCCGCGCGACCCGCGGTTCTTCGAGGACGGTCTGCGGGACCGTCTGGAGACGTTCCTCGGCGGGCGTGAGCTCTTCCCGCCGGAACTGCTCGCCCTCGCCGACCGGGCGGAAGCGGAGGGAGAGTTGCCGGAGGCGGACGCCGAACGCTTCCTCCAGCTCGCCGTCCGGGCCTTCGAACTGTCCACCGAGCCGGTCGACAAGGCCTGGTACGAGACCCTCGAGCGCGTCTCCGCTGTCGCCGCGGACATCGGCGGCGTGCGCAGCACCCACATCAACCACCTCACGCCCCGGGTGCTGGACATCGAAGAGCTCTACCGGCGGATGACCGCACACGGCATCGAGATGATCGACGCGATCCAGGGGCCGCCCGGCTGGGACGGCCCCGGCGTCCTGCTGCGCCAGACCTCCTTCCGTGCCCTTCCCGAGCCCCGTGCCATGCGCACACCGGAAGGAGAGGTCGTCAGCAGCGCCCTGCGGGTGCGCTTCGGCGAGGTCGAGGCCCGTGGCATCGCCCTGACCCGTCAGGGCCGGGCCCGCTACGACCATCTGCTCACCCTCGTCGACCGGCTGGCGGCCGAGCACCCCGGCGTCCGGCGCAGCGAGCTCGCCCGCGGCGTGTGGAAGGAGCACATGCCGGGCAGTGAGACGGAGCTCGCGGCCCAGGGGCTGGGCTGGTTCACCTACCGGGTGGCGGCCGGCCGTCCCCGGGCCGGCGCCCGTCCACCCCACCAGCTCGGGGCGCTGGTTCGGGACGGCTGGCTGTGTCCCGAGCCGATCGTCTACGAGGACTTCCTGCCGCGCTCGGCCGCCGGCATCTTCCAGTCCAATCTCCTTGACGAGGGGACCCGCAACAACGCGCTCGAGGGAGCCGCCTACGACGCCGAGTGGCTCTCCGGCGCCCTGGGCCGCGACCTGCTGGACCCCTTCACGCTCTACGAAAGGCAACAGCACCGCTCCCTGGCCCGGGCCGCCGGAGAGCTGGGGCTGCCGGACGTGCCCGGCTGAGCCGTCAGACCCAGCGTCGCAGGGCGAGGACGGCGTTGTGGCCGCCGAAGCCGAAGGAGTTGCTCAGCGCCACGTCGCCGCGGCCGCGGATCTCGCGCGGCGCACCGGTGACCACGTCGAGGTCGAGCCCCTCCTCAGGGTGCTCGCAACCGAGGGTGGGCGGAATGACGCCGTGGTACAGCGCGAGAACGGTGGCGACCGCCTCCACGCCGCCGGCCGCGCCCTGCAGATGACCCATCGCACCCTTGGGCGCGGTCACGGGCGGGACGGACCCGGCGCCGAAGACGGTACGCAGGGCCAGCGCCTCCGCCGCGTCTCCCGCGGTGGTCGCCGTCGCGTGCGCGTTGACGTTGACCACGTCGTCCGGTTCAGCTCCGGCGTCCTGGAGTGCCTTGTGCAGCGCGTCGACGACCCCGGCCCCGTCCTGGCGCGGCCTGACCATGTCGTGGGCGTCGGCCGAGACGCCCCAGCCGGCCGCCTCGCAGTAGATGCGGGCGCCACGGGCGAGGGCGTGCTCCTCGGACTCCAGGATCAGCAGGCCGGCGCCTTCGCCGACCACGAACCCGTCCCGGTCCTGGTCGAAGGGGCGGGACGCCTTCTCCGGCCCTCCGACGCCCTTGGAGAGGGCACGCATCGCGGCGAAGGCGGCCATCAGCGTGGGGGTGATGATCGCTTCTGACCCGCCGGCAACCATCACGTCGGCCTGTCCGCCCCGTATCCGGTCGATGGCCAGACCTATCGACTCGGTACCGGACGCGCAGGCGCTGACCACCGTGCGGGCCTCGCCCCGGGCCCCGAGGTCGATGGAGACCTGTGCGGCGGCCCCGTTGGGAACCAGCATCGGCGCGGTGTGAGGTGAGACACGGCCGGGGCCCCGGTCCGTCATGACGTCGTTGGCCTCGACCAGACCCGGGGTGGTGCCACCGAGGACGGAGCCGATGGACACGCCGAGCCGGCGGCCGTCCATGCCGCCTTCGCGGGTCGCGTCGGGGGCGAATCCCGCGTCGGCCCATGCCTCCTTCGCGGCCACCGAGGCGAACTGGGCGGAACGGCTCATCTTCCGGGCCCGCGAGCGCGGCAGCCGCTCCATAGGATCCACGGCGGCGGGAGCCGCGATGCGCACGTCGAGGTCGGCGAACTCCTCGCTGTCCAGCTCCCGCACACCGCTCCGGCCTTCCAGCAGTCCCTGCCAGGTGGTCACCGCGTCGCCGCCCAGCGGTGTGACGGCTCCCACACCCGTGACGACGACCCGCCGCGGCCGGCCGCCGACCGGGTCGTGGCGGCAGACGACCGCCTTGGGGTCCTTGGTCATCAGGTCCCGCATCCGCCGGTCGTCGAACGGCGCTTCGGAGCCGTCCAGCGCGACCCATGCCGCGTTGTGGCGGACGTAGTGACGTTCGCCACCGTCCGGGCGGGTGGCGTGTGTCACCTTCATCCGGTCGCCCTCCCCGAATTCCACGTCGGGGCTGGTCGCCGCGCGATGCGGGACACGGGAGGTGTCCACGCGCTCGGCGGCCACCCGGACGGCCGCCCGGCGCGGGTGCACGACGTGGAAGTCCGGCCCTCCGCGCACGGCCCGCAGCGTGAGCCGCACGTTGTTCTGGTCCGCCGGCGAGGCGTCGAGTACGGCGAAGTGCTCGTCGCCGTCGACGATCACCACGTCACCGGGCACGAGTTCGCCGCACGTGAGTTCGTGCGTGTGGGCTGCATCACCGTGCTGCACTGGGAGTTCCCCTTTCCGTCGCATAAGGAGCAATGACGAAGCTAGACGGAGAAATCACCCATGGGGAAGGGTTTGTGACGGCACACACAGACATGGCCAAATCGGTACGAAGATCACCGGCCGCTAGGTCGCGACCGCACCGGCCTTCCCAACCGTCCGGCGTCCCGTCGGACATGACGCAGGGCGGCACCGGTCGCCCGGCCACCACGACGGGATGGTTATCATCTGAGCACCGCCTAGCTCGAAAGATGGACTTGTGACTGCCACCGTGGACTCGTTCACCAACTGGAAGCACCGCGAAGAGATCGCGGAGTCGATGATCCCGATCATCGGGAAACTGCACCGGGAGCGGGACGTCACGGTCCTGCTGCACAGCCGCTCGCTGGTGAACAAGTCGGTGGTCAGCCTTCTCAAGACTCACCGCTTCGCCCGGCAGATCGCGGGCGAGGAGCTCTCGGTCACCGAGACCCTGCCGTTCCTGCAAGCGCTCGCGACCCTGGACCTCGGCCCGTCGCAGATCGACATCGGCATGCTCGCCGCGACGTACCGGGCGGACGACCGTGGCCTGTCCGTGGCGGAGTTCACCACCGAGGCCGTCGCCGGCGCCCTGGGCGAGAACAAGATCGAGCGCCGGGAGCCGCGCGACGTCGTGCTGTACGGGTTCGGTCGCATCGGCCGGCTGCTGACCCGCCTGCTCATCGAGAAGGCCGGCTCCGGCAACGGTCTGCGCATGCGCGCCATCGTCGTGCGCAAGGCCGCCGGCCAGGACCTCGTCAAGCGTGCCTCGCTGCTGCGCCGCGACTCCATCCACGGCCAGTTCCAGGGCACGATCACCGTCGACGAGGCGAACAACCGGATCGTCGCCAACGGCAACGAGATCCAGGTGATCTACTCCGACGACCCGACGACGGTGGACTACACCGGCTACGGCATCAAGAACGCCATCCTCATCGACAACACCGGCAGGTGGCGTGACCGCGAGGGGCTCTCGAAGCACCTGCGGCCCGGGATCGACAAGGTCGTGCTGACCGCACCGGGCAAGGGCGACATCCCCAACATCGTGCACGGCGTCAACCACGACACGATCAAGCCGGACGAGCGGATCCTGTCCTGCGCCTCCTGCACCACCAACGCGATCGTCCCGCCGCTGAAGGCAATGGCCGACGAGTACGGCGTGACGCGCGGCCACGTGGAGACGGTCCACTCGTTCACCAACGACCAGAACCTGCTGGACAATTACCACAAGTCCGACCGACGCGGCCGCTCGGCGCCGCTCAACATGGTCCTCACCGAGACCGGCGCCGCCTCCGCCGTGGCCAAGGCACTGCCCGACCTCCAGGCACGGATCACCGGCAGCTCGATCCGCGTTCCGGTCCCGGACGTCTCCATCGCGATCCTCAACCTCCAGCTGGCGCGCGAGGCCACCCGCGAGGACGTCCTCGACCACCTGCGCGAGGTGTCGCTCACCTCGCCGCTCAAGCGGCAGATCGACTTCATCAACGCACCCGACGCGGTCTCCAGCGACTTCATCGGCTCGCGTCACGCGTCGATCGTGGACGCCGGCGCCACCAAGGTCGAAGGCGACAACGCGATCCTCTACCTGTGGTACGACAACGAGTTCGGCTACTCCTGCCAGGTGGTCCGCGTCGTCCAGCACGTCTCCGGGGTGGAGTACCCGACCTACCCGGCCCCGGCCGTCTGACCCCGGACGCCCGCAGGACGTCCCGCATCGGGGGCCGCCTCTCACCGCCGCGGTGAGAGGCGGCCCCCGCGTTTCACGGGGTCGGTGACGATCCGCCGTGGAAAGCGTGGTGATGGCGTATCAGCCCGCTGAGCGGGGAGAACGTCTACCAGGAGCGTCCGGTGGTGCGCCACCGGTGAGGATGAGGGGATTGCGGATGGCGATTCGCGGCATCGACGTAGCGTCGTACCAGTCGGAGACCCCCGACCTGGACGGCATGGACTTCTGCTTCGTGAAGGCCACGGAGGGCACGTCCTACGTCAACCCGAAGATGCGGGGCCAGGCCGGCCACGCCCGCTCAGCCGGCCGCGTGGTGGGGTTCTACCACTTCCTGCGGCCCGGCGGCATGCGGGCACAGGCCCGCTACTTCGTCGACCAGTGCGCCTCCCGGCACGGCGACCCGCTGTGGGCCGACTGGGAGGACCCGGACGTCTCGTGCGCCGACAAGGACACCTTCCTGCACGAAGTGGCGCGGCTGCGCGGGGACACCCACCGCGTCGGCCTGTACTGCAACACGGACTTCTGGCTGCACCGGGACACCACATCCCGGTGCGGCGACGCCCTGTGGATCGCTGTCTACAACGGCCGGCCCGGCCACCCGGGAATCCGGCACAAATGGCTGTTCCACCAGTACACCTCGACACCGATCGACAAGAGCCTCGGGGCGTTCACGTCCCGTGACGCGCTGCGCAGCTGGGCGACCGGCGGCCGCACACAGGAGGACGACATGCCGCAGTACGTGAGCCTCACCCGTCCGGAGGACTTCACGCTCGAGCCGGGCAGGGAAGACGCGGTCGAGTTCACCCACGAGTACGCCGACGACCGCGACGACCACTACATGCCCGGCGGCTCCCAGTTCATCCACGGCCCTGCGCACTACCAGGGCACCGCCTATCTCGAGCTGACCGGCGTCGACCCGGGGGCAGAGATCCAGGTGCGGGTGTCCGAGCTCGACCGTGCCAGCCACGACTACGCCGGGGAAGGCGGTCGCGGCGAGTACCGAGGTACGAAGGGCACCACGTTCATCGCCTACCCCTTCACCGACACCACGCCGCACGGTCAGGGTGTACGGCTGCGGCTCAAGCACTTCTCCAGCGGTCCGGTCACGGTCACCCATGTGACGCTCAAGGCCCTCGTCTGGCCGCGCTGACCGCCCACCCGACGCTGTTCCGCCCGGTGAGCGAAGGCGTACAGTTCGCTCACGGCCGCCCGTGCCCCCATAACGGGCGGCCGTCCGTGTGCCCGCGGAAGGACCCCGCTCAGGGTTCCGTACCAGGGCACAGGCGCCCCCTCCGCCCGGTCCCGGTCCCGGGCCGGGCCCGGGACCGGCCGCGCGGCCGAGATCGCCGATGGCCACATGATGCTACAAAGGGGACATGGAAGGGTCCTCGGGGCGGTCTCCGGGGCCGGCCGGCCGATGGCGTGGGCTGCGGGCGCGGTTCGGTGCGCGCAGCGTGGCCGGTCAGGCGCTCCTCCTGCAGATCCTGGTCTCCGTGCTGCTGGTGGTCGCGGCGGTCGTGGCACTGACGGTACAGGCCCAGCAGGACAGCGAGCAGGACGCGGAGAACCGGTCGCTGGCCGTCGCACAGGCCTTCGCTCAGGCACCGGGGACGACGGATGCCCTGAACGCCGACCATCCCACGCAGGTGCTCCAGCCCCGGGTGGAGCGGGCGCAGCGCGGATCCGGGGTCGACTTCATCGCGGTGACGGCCCCGAACGGAGAGCGCTACGCCGACACCGATCCACGCCTGATCGGCAGGCATCTGCAGGGCTCGGGACGCGCGGAGGCCGGTTACACCGTGACCGGAGTCTCCCAGGGCGCGCCGGGGAACGCCGCGCGGGCCGTGGTGCCGGTGACCACGCCCGACGGCACTGTCGTCGGCCTGGTGGCGGCGGGGGTGGAAGTCGAGCATGTCGGCGAAGTGGTGACCGCTCAGCTGCCGATAATCCTGGGCGGCTGCGCGGCGGCGCTGCTGCTGGCCGGGGCCAGCGGAGTGCTGGTGAGCCGGCGGCTGCGGCGGCAGACCAGGGGCATCGGCCCGACCGAGATGACCCGGATGTACGAGCACCACGACGCGGTTCTGCACGCGGTGCGCGAGGGTGTGCTGATCGTCTCGGGCGATGGCCGGCTGCTGCTGGCGAACGACGAGGCGAAGCGCCTGCTGGGCCTGCACCCCGATGCGGAGGGGCGTTCGGTCACCTGCCTGGGTCTGGCCACGAACATCGCCGAGCTGCTGACGTCCGGCCAGGCGGTGACGGACGAGGTGCGCCAGGCGGGGGACCGGCTGCTGTCGGTCAGCACCCGGCTGACGCCCGCCCGGTCGGGGCGGCCCGGGGTCGCCGCCACCCTCCGTGACACCACGGAGCTTCGCGAGCTGACCGGTGTGGCGCAGGCGGCCCGGGGGCGGCTGCGGTTCCTGTACGAGGCCGGGACGCGGATCGGGGCGTCGCTGGACATCGCAGAGACCGCACAGGAACTGGCCCGGGTCGCGGTCCTCGGGTTCGCCGACTTCGTCACGGTGGAGCTACTGGATCCGGTGCTGCGCGGGGACGAGCCGACCGGCGCGCACACCGCGATGCGGCGGACGGCAGTGAGCGGGGTCCGCGACGATCACCCCTTCCAGCCGGCCGGCGACCTGATCCGCTTCGTCGCCCCGGACACTCCGATGGCTGCCGCCCTCGAGGGTGGACACGCGGTGCTCGAGGCCGACCTGTCCACCGCCCGCGCCTGGCGGGCCCAGGACCCGCCGGGCGCGGCGCGGGTCCTGGAGTACGGGATCCACTCGCTGGTGACCGCAGCGATCCAGGCCCGGGGCGTGGTACTGGGGATGGCCAGCTTCTGGCGGCTGACGGAGTCCGGGCCGTTCGAGGAGGACGACGTCTCCTTCGCCGAGGAGCTGGTCACCCGCTCCGCCGTAGCACTCGACAACGCCCGCCGCTTCACCCGTGAGCACTCCATGTCGGTGACACTGCAGCGCAGCCTGCTGCCGCGGGCGCTGCCCGAGCAGGACGCGCTGGACGTGGCCTACCGCTACCTGCCGGCGCAGGCGGGAGTGGGCGGTGACTGGTTCGACGTGATCCCGCTGCCCGGCACCCGGGTCGCCCTCGTCGTCGGCGATGTCGTCGGTCACGGCCTGCACGCGGCGGCGACCATGGGCCGGCTGCGCACGGCGGTGCAGAACTTCTCCGCACTGGACCTGCCGCCGGGCGAGCTGCTCGGTCACCTGGACGAACTGGTACGCCGGATCGACGAGGAGGAGGCCGCCGCCGGCCGGGAGGAGGGCATCACCGGGGCCACCTGTCTGTACGCGGTCTACGATCCGGTCTCCGGCCGCTGCGTCATGGCGCGGGCCGGACACTTCGCCCCCGCCATGGTCCGCCCGGACGGCAGCGTGGAGTTCCCCGAACTTCCCGCCGCGCCGCCACTCGGCCTGGGCGTGCCGCCGTTCGAGACGGCAGGCCTGGACGTCCTGGAGGGCAGCAGCCTGGTGCTGTTCACCGACGGGCTGGTCGAGCAGCGCGGACAGGACATCGACACCGGCCTCGGGCTGCTCGGCACCACCCTGGCCCAGGACACCAGGCGGACCCCGGAGGAGATGTGCGACGCCGTCTTCCGCGCGCTGCTGCCGCCGGTGCGCCGGGACGACATCGCACTGGTCGTCGCCCGCACCAAGCTGATCGACCCCGCACGGGTCGCCGACTGGGACGTACCGCTCGACCCAGCAGCCGTCGCCCGGATCCGGGCCGCGTGCGGCCGGCAGCTGACCGAATGGGATCTTCCGGACGCCGGATTCGCCGCGGAACTCGTGATCAGTGAGCTGCTGACCAACGCCATCCGGTACGGCTCGGAACCGATCCACGTGCGGTTGCTGCTGGGGCGCAGCCTGGTCTGCGAGGTCTCCGACGGCAGCAGTACCTCACCGCACCTGCGGCGCGCCGCCGAAACCGACGAGGGCGGGCGCGGCCTGTTCCTGGTCGCCCAGCTCACCGACCGCTGGGGCACGCGGTACACCCCGGGCGGGAAGGTGATCTGGACGGAGCAGTCGCTGAGCGGACGGGCCGCGACGCTGTGGCCCGGACTGGACCAGGCCGAGCTGTGAGCGGGCCACCGGCCCGTCAGGCCTGAATCACCGGCGGGTGCCCGGCGTCCGGGACGCCCGGCAGCGGGCGGACCTCCTCGGGTCGGAAGTAGAAGTAGCGTCCGTACCACAGGTGCAGTTCGGTGGCCGGGTCGTCGTCGAGGGTGACGGCGAGCTGCACGCTGCCGTCCACGTCGTGGAAGACGCCCGCGACGGTGGCCGTCCTGCCGACGAGAAACATGTCGTGCGCGTCGGTGCTGCGGCCGCCCGGCTCGAGCCGGACCCGGCAGCCCTTTCCCACACGGGTCCCTTCGATGGGCACGGTGTCCGTCGAGGGGGACAGGCCCTCGTCGCCGCCCTCCTCCCACCACGGTGCCGTGGCACGGGCCAGGGGGTCGGGCATCGTCTCCGCGGGGGCGGCCGGCTCCTGGGGCTCCGGGGAGCGGATCGCGCCGTGCAGCCGGGAGAGGACCTCGGGCGGCATGGCGTCCACCCGGTCCAGGATGTCCGCGACACGCTGGTCGGTGGCGCGCGCCTCCCGCTTTTCCTCGTCGGTCAGCAGCATGGTGCGCAGGGTGAGGATCTCGTCGATCTCCCCCGCGTCGTGCAGGTCCCCCGGGCTCTCGGGGGCGATCTGCGGATGGTCGGGGAGGATGATCGGCGCGGAGAGCATCAGGTCGTGGGCGCCGTCCGCACCGGCCAGCACCGGGAAAGTGTGCAGATTGCGGCATGCGGACGAGTGCGGTCCGGCCCAGGCCGGCGGGTCGAGGAGGGAGGCGAACTCGACTCCCTCTCCCCCGAGCACGGTGTGTGTGGCCAGGAGGGCGTGCCGCAGCGCCTCCTCGCGCGAGGCCCGCGGGCCGACGGCGCGGCCGGTGTTGCGGGTGGTGACCGTCAGCCGGTACACGTTCCCTTCTGGCCCGGACCGTTCGGCACTCAGCACGGCGGTCGCCTCGACGGCGCACCGCTGCCGGGCCACGCGTCCGGCGGCAGCGGGGAGCTCTTCGCTCTCCTCCCCCGCCGGGGCACCGACGTCCCTCGTGGCCTCGGCGTTCAGCAGGTCCGCCAGCGGGACGACGACGTCCACCTCCCGTGGCACGGCCTCGTCGAAGGCGAGATGCAGCGCGCCGCCGGCCTTCAGGCGGTCCACCGGCTCGTGGCGTCCTCCGGCGGTGCGGCGTTCGATCCCCTTGTGCTGGAACTGCAGGTAACGGATGCGGACGTGCACGACGGCGTCGTCGGCTGCCCGCACCAGGCACTCGGTGCGCTGCCGCCAGGATTCCGCCGATCCGGCCACCCCCGGAACCTCGGGGCAGTTCGCCTCCGCCCACGGGCGGGGAGCCAGTACCCCGAACTGCCAGCGCACCCGGTTCTTCCCCGAGGACCTGCGATACGGGTAGAGCAGGTAGCCCTCGTACAGCACGGCGTCCGCCACCGCACGGACCTGCTCGAACGCGGCCGCCATGTCGCCTCCACTCGCCCACAGCCTGTGCGCCCGGGAGATACCCGGCCTCCCCACGGTCGCACCGCCTGGGATGATCAGCCGGTTTTTGCCGGATGTCGGTGTGGCGCAGTGCGTCCGGAAGGGCGGCCGCTCACTCGCGTGCCAGGGCTGCCTCCTCCAGGTCCAGCTCACGCAGGACCCGGCGCAGCACCTCGTCGTCGATGCGGCGCTCGTCGCGGAACCGGACGAAGACCGCCCGCTCGGCTGCGAGCATCTCGCGGCGCAGCCGCCGGTGTACGACGCTGGGCCGTTCGGCGCCCTGCGGATCCGGGCGCCCCAGCCGTTCCCAGGCCGTATTGCTGCGCGCCTCGGCCTGCTGCCGCAGGTTCGCCAGCACCGACTGGTGGGTGGGCGCGCCGCTCGCGAGTTCCGCGAGCCTGTCCAGCGCCGCCCGGGCAGCGGCGTGCTGCGCCTCGGCCTCGCCCAGCGCGTCCTGATAGTCCTCCGCGCCCCGCACTCCCAGGCGGTGGATCAGCGCGGGCAGGGTCAGGCCCTGCAGCAGCAGCGTGGCGACGGTGACGAAGAAGGCGAGAAAGAGGATCTCCTCCCGTCCCGCGAACGGGTGCCCCCCGCCCGTGCTCTGCGGAACGGCGAACGCGGCGGCCAGCGAGACCACGCCGCGCATGCCGGCCCACGCCAGGACGGCGGGCTCCCGCCACGGCGGAGCGGAGTCACGGGCGCGCACCCGACGCGAGAGCAGACCCGGCAGGTAGGTCGCCGGGAAGATCCACACGATGCGTGCGACCACGACGCACAGCGTCAGCGCGACCCCGGCGACCACCAGGCGGCCCGGACCCGTCTCGACCGCGTCGATGATGCCACGCAGCTGCAGGCCGATGAGCGCGAAGACGAACGCCTCCAGCACGGTGTCGGCGGCCTTCCAGACGGCCTCGTCCTGCAGCCGGGCGGCGGCGGCCACTTCAGGTGCGCGGTGCCCCAGGTACAGGCCCGCCACCACCACCGCGAGCACTCCGGAGGCATGTGCCTCCTCGCCCACCAGGTATGCCCCGAAGGGCACCAGCAGCCCGAGCGCGCCGGCCAGGTCGCCGGGAAGCGCGCGGCGGGCACGGTGCACGGCCCAGCCGACGGCCCAGCCGATCACCGCCCCGCCCACGGCCGCCAGCACGAAGACGCCGAGCCCCTGCACCAGGGAGTATCCGACCCCGACGACGGATGCCACGGCGACGCGGAACGCGGTGAGCGCGGTCGCGTCGTTGACCAGGCTCTCGCCGCCCAGCACGGTCATCACCCGCCGGGGCAGCCCCAGCCGGCGGCCGACCGCGGTCGCGGCCACCGCGTCCGGCGGGGAGAGGACGGCGCCCAGCACCAGGGCCGGTCCGAGCGGCAGCCCCGGCACCAGCCACCACGCGCCCAGGCCGACCACCAGCGTCGTGAACAGCACCAGTCCGACGGCGAGCAGTCCGATGGGCCGCAGGTTGTCCCGGAACCGCAGATAGGAGCTGTCGAGCGCCGCCGAGTACAGCAGCGGCGGCAGAACCAGGAGGAGTACCAGGTCCGGCTGAATGCGGTAGTCCGGAAGCCCGGGGACGAACGAGACGGCCAGGCCGGCCGCGAGCAGCAGCAGGGGCGCCACGACGCCCAGGCGGCGGGCCAGGGCCGTCACGGCGAGGGCTCCCGCCACCAGAGCGACGAGCGCGAGGCCTCCCAAGCGGTCCCTCCTCTCCGCTGCCGAGAACGTGCGGAGCCGAGCATGTCAGGCAATGCCGCCGCGGCGCCGGAACCAACGCTCCGCCGCCGCGTGCGGCGGCGACGCCACGGTCGTATCGTCGGGGGCATGGCCGCCTGCGAGCACCTGGACCGGGCACCGGCCGACGTCGAGCCGGCGCCGCCGCCCGACGCGTGCGCCGACTGCGTGGCCGAAGGCCGCCGTGACTGGGTGCATCTGCGGCTGTGCCTGGCCTGTGGCCACATCGGGTGCTGCGACAGCTCGCCGCGCCGGCACGCGTCCGCGCACTATGAGGCGGAGGGGCACCCGGTCGTCCGTTCCCACGAGCCGGGAGAGGGCTGGCGCTGGTGCTTCACGCACGGCGTCCTGGGCTGAACGGGAGGCGGATATCCGGCCGCTCGGCGCAGACTCCATACTGTGCCCCATGGAGCGACGCCAAGATTCTCTCGTCCCGTCCGTTCTCAGTGCCGGTACCGACCCGGCGCACGTCCCCGGCCTCGACGAACCGCCGGCCGTCCCACCGGAACAGGAGCCCGGCGGGGCGCCGGACGGCCCGGCGGCGGACGAGGCGCCGGGCGCCGGGCCGCCGGACGAGACCTCTCAGGACGAGGCCGCCGCCGGACCTGAGCCCGACGCGGACGAGGACGGCGCGACGGGTGAGACGCCCGAGGGACCCGCCTTCGAGGCGTCGGACCGCCGGGGTGCGATCGTCGCCGACGGCTCGGGCATCCTCTTCCGGCTGGACGACACCGAGGCGCGGCTGGGCTGGAATGAGATCGGCGCGGTCGAGGTGGGCACGGCGAAGTTCGGCCGCCGGTTCTCCGTGACTGTCTACACCACGAAGCACCGCTGCTACGACGGCGACGTCGAGGCCGCGTCCCGGAAGGACGTGCGCGCCTGGACCGAGGAGTTCGACGCGGTTCTCGACGCGTGGTTCGACGACGGCGCAGCCGAGGAACCGCGGGACGTTGCGGCCGCGGCGGCCACGTCCGAGGAAGACACCGAGTAGCCCGGCCGACGGACAATGGAGGGCCGGACGATTCAGTGACAGGGGGCCGAAGGTGAGTGTGCGGGAGCGGCTGGGCCGCAGTCTCTTCGAGCGGGTCGCGGGCCCCGCGGGCGCGGCCAACCGGGCACGCATCCATGACACGCCCGGGCCGCGCTGGTTCGGCCCCGAGCGGCCCATCCGGACCGTGCACGGTGACGCATCCATGTTCGTCGGCGGCCTGCGCGCCCTGTTGCTGCAGACGACGCATCCACTGGCGATGGCCGCCGTGGCTGCCCACTCCGGGTACCGGGGCGACCCTTGGGGCAGGCTGCAGCGAACCAGCACGTTCCTCGCGGTAACGACCTTCGGCACGGCCGAGCACGCGCAGGAGGCGGTCGAGACGGTGCGTGCGGTGCACGAGCGGGTGAAGGGCGTGACGCCGGAGGGTGAGCCCTACCGCGCGGCCGACCCGCACCTGCTGCTGTGGGTGCACGTGGCGGAGGTCGACAGCTTTCTGCGCGCGCACCAGCGCTTCGGCGCCCACCCGCTCGACGCTGCGGGCTGTGACGCCTACATCGCAGACACCGCGCTGATCGCGGAGGCTCTGGGTGTGACCGACGCGCCGCGCACCCGGGCGGAGCTGGCCGGACTGCTGGCCGCCTTCCGCCCGGAGCTCCGTTCCACGGCACAGGCCCGCGACGCGGCGCGATTCCTGCTCGTGCACCCGCCGCTGCCGGCCCTGGCCCGCGCTCCCTACGCGTTGCTGGCGGCGAATGCGGTGTCCATGCTGCCGCCGAGGGCCCGCCGCCTGCTCGGGCTGCCCGGCGGGCTGCCCGCGCTGGAACGGCTGTGCGTACCGCCGACCGGCCGGGCGCTGACCGCCGCCATCCGGTGGGCCATGGCGCCCGCTCCCCGGCCGCCGCAGCCGGCCTGAGCTCGTCGGGCCTGCCTCGGCACCTCCGGGTGTAGGCGCAGCCCGGACGGGGCGCAGCCATCCCTCCGGGAGGGATGGCTGCGGCCGTGCGGTGGCCGGCCGCTGGGCGTAGCCGTACATCACGAGGTGGACGACGAGGTGGCTACGCCCGGTGCATGCCGGCGCGCCGGGTCAGAGGCCGTGCGTGGTGGGGTGCGTCGACCGTGCCCGCAGATCGGCGCACCCCACCACGAGGGCCAGCACGACGAAGGCCAGGGAGACGGCCAGCCCGTACTGGAACGCCGTCGCCCAGTCGCCGTGCCGGGCCGCGAGCCGGGCGAAGAAGACACTGCCCGCCGCGGCGATGCCCACGGCCGATCCGATGCGCTGGCCGGTCTGCAGCACGCCGCCGGCGCTGCCGCCCTGCGCCGGCGGCACCACGGCCAGGGTGAGCGTCTGGTTCGGCGCGATCACGCACCCGCCGCCCAGTCCGGCCAGCAACAGCGGGGCGGCGACGGCCCAGCCGACGTGCGCCCCGGGGACCTCGTGCACGGCGACGATCGTCAGTGCAAGCCCCGCCCCCACTGCCGTCAACGCCACGACGACGAGCGTGCGGCCGTAACGCTTGACCAGCCGGCCGCTGACCGCTGCGGCGACGCCGGAGCCGACCGCGAACGGTGTGGTGGCCAGGCCCGCGGTCAGCGCGGAGTAGCCCAGTCCGGCCTGCAGGTAGAGGGTGTAGATGAAGAAGATCGAGGTGAATCCGGCGAAGTACACCAGCATCAGCAGCGAGCCGAGCGCGTAGGAACGCTCACGGAAGAGCCCCATGTCCACCAGGGGCTCCGCCCGGCGCCCGTGCCACACCTCCCAGCGGGCGAAGGCCGCGAGCAGCGCCAGCGCGACCGGCACCAGCAGCCACTTGCCGGCGCCCTGCCACTGACGCTCCTGGACCAGCGGCAGCAGGAGGAGCGCCACTCCCCCGCCCAGCAGCACCACCCCGAGCACGTCGAGGTCGCGGGCGCAGGGGGCGCTTTCCGTCTCGGGTCCGGGGAGCAGGACCCGGGCGAGCAGCAGGGCGAGCAGGCAGACCGGCAGATTGACGAAGAAGATGCCGCGCCAGCCGTACTCGGCGCCGAGTCCCTGAATGACGAACCCGCCCAGCACCGGGCCGACGGCGGTGGACAGTCCGATCACGGCACCGAAGAACCCGAAGGCCTTGCCGCGTTCGGCGCCGCGGAACATCTGCTGGATGAGCGCCGAGACCTGGGGGGCGACCACCCCGCCGGCCAGCCCCTGCAGCAGTCGGGCCAGCACCAGCCAGGTGGGGTTGAGCGCGGCGCCGCACAGGGCGCTGGCGACGGTGAACAGCGCCAGGCCCGTCAGGAACAGCAGACGTCTGCCACGTGCGTCGCCCAGCCGCCCGGCGGGGACGAGCAGCAGTCCGAAGGCCAGCGCGTAGCCGGAGACGACCCACTGGATGTCGCTGGTGGTGGCGCCCAGGCCTTGCCGGATCGAGGGGAGGGCGACGTTGACGATGGAGACGTCGAGGAGGGTGATGAAGCCCGCCAGCAGGCAGACGCCGAGCGCCCGCCATCGGTCCGGGTCGGGGACGTACTCCGCCTGCCCGGCGTCGGAGCCACGGCTCACCTGCGTTCCTCTCCTTGGCCTCTCGTTCGCTGTATCCCGATCCGGGGTGGATACCCTTGGAAGAGGCATCTGCACTCTCTTGCCGAGAAGGCGGTCCGATCATGGACGAAGACGCCGAAACGCCCCGGGAGCCGTAGCGGACCTGCCCGAGGAGACCGAAGGCGACAACGCACCCGATGTGCTTTTGGACGTGCCCGACCTGCACGTGGACGAGATCCACCTCGAGGTCGACGACCTGCGGGCGCGGGTGTCGCTGAACGCCGAGGTACTGGACGTGTTGAAGATCAACGTCGGCGCGGACGTGGCTCTGGACCGGGTGCAACTCGACCTGCAGGGAGTGGAGGCCGCCGCGCGTCTCACGGTGCGGCTGCGCCGGGTGGCGGAGATGGTCGAGCGCGTGCTGACCTCAATCGACCGGAACCCCGCACTCCTCGAGCACGTGGCCCGCAGCGTCGGGTCGGCGGCCGGAGAAGTCGGGTCGGCGGCCGGTGAGCTCGGCTCGACGGCCGGCCGCGCGGTCGGGGAGCTCGGCCGGAGCACCGACGACGCGATCGAAGGCGTGACCCGCACGGCGAGCGAGTCTGGCGACGCGGTGGTCCGACGGGCGACCGGGGACGGGGGCCGCAAGGAAGGGCGACGCCGCCCACCCAGGAGGGTCAGGCGGTCGAGAGACGCGTGATGTTCGTGATCGAATTCCCGAACTCGTTCGCCACGGGTCCGCATCGACGAGGCCGAGTTCGACCGGCGCGAGGATGAGCTGCTGGACCGCCCTCGAGTTGCCCGAGGAACGACAGCGGCAGCCTCGGGGACCGACGACCTGACCACCTCACCGACGGCGAAGCAGGCGAGGCGAGGCCAACGGAGACGATGCACATGATGACCAACGCGAAGATCGCCACCGCGGTGGCGGGCGGATACCTGCTCGGCCGCACGAAGAAGGGGAAACTCGCTCTCAGCCTGGGAATGATGCTCGCCGGCCGGAAGTTGCGCCTGAACCCACAGGACCTGGCCAGGACCGTGGCCGGCTCTCGGCTGCTGAGCGGCCCGAGCGACCAGGTGCGCAAAGACCTGCTCGAGGGCACCAAGTCGGCTGCGGGCAGTGCGCTCGAGGGCCGGATGAACAGCCTCGCCGACTCGCTGCACGAGCGGAGCGCCGCACTGGAGGGCGGCGATGGTGAAGAGGAGGACCACGAAGGGGAGGGACCCGAAACCGAGGACACCGAGCGCGCCGAGGAGGGGCCCGAACACGATGAAAGCCCGCCCGCACGGCGAAGCGGAAGACCGCCGGGGGCGCGCGCAAGGCGGCGGGGACCGCCCGCACCACGAAGAAGACGCCCATGACCGCGAAGGCGGCCGGGACGACCAGGTCCCGGCCGGCGAAGACCGTGCGGGGAGGCGGCTATGAGTGAGACCAAGGGCGGGCTGAAGAACCTGCTCGCCGACAGCCCGGCCGTGGACCGGCTCAAGGAGGAGGCGCAGCGCTACCTGCAGGCACGGGCCGGGAAGACCCTGTCGGGTCTGGGCGGGCGCCTCGGTAAGGCGGCATGGAAGGTCGGCGCCTCACAGCTGAAGGAAAAGATCAAGGGTGCCTTCGGCGGCGGCCGGTGCAAGAGCGGCGGCGGTGGCGGCAAGAGCATGACCATCGTCGAGGACACCGACGTGGGCGTACCCGTCCGGGTGGCCTACGACCAGTGGACGCAGTACCAGGAATTCGGCTCCTTCGCCAAGGGAGTGATCAGCGTCGACGCCGAGGACGACGGAGTCAGCAGCAACTGGCGGGGCAAAGTGGCCAAGTCCACCCGCACCTGGAAGGCGAACGTCACCGAGCAGGTTCCGGACCAGCGCATCAGCTGGACCACCGAGGGTTCCAAGGCCACGGTCCAGGGCGTGGTCACCTTCCACCCGCTCGGCGAGAACCTCACCAGGGTGCTGCTCGTCCTCGAGTACTTCCCCGCTGGATTCTTCGAGAAGACCGCCAACCTGTGGCGTGCCCAGGGCCGTCGAGCTCGTCTCGACCTGAAGCTCTACCGCAAGTTCCTCACGATGCGCGGCGAGGCCACCGACGGTTGGCGTGGCGAGATCCGGGACGGCGAGGTCGTCAAGGAGACGGCCGTCCGGGAAGAGGAGGAGAACAACGCGGAGGCGCCGGAGGACGTGAGGGGCACCCGGGGGCGGGCGCAGCGACTGCGGACCGACCCGGACACGGTGGAACGCGACCTGATGAAGCCGGTGAAGACCGTCGTCGGGCTGCGCCGGCCGATGGAGCAGACCGCACTGCACCGGTGAGCCAGGAGAACCTGACCGAGGAACAGAGGAGCGCGTCGGCAGACGCTGAGAGTCCTGCAGAACCGGATGACGGAGGGACGGGAGCGGTGCGACCTGACGCCGGAGGACCTGAACCTGGACCTGGGCCCGCTCGACACTCTGCTGCCGCCGTTCTGACCGACGCTTGAAATTTTCACAGTGACCGCCGCGCAGCTTCTTGACCGCTTCATGACACCGCGCAACGATGACTGCTCTCACCCGAGAGGACTCGCCCCGACGTGGGACCGCCGGGGTCCGTGACAGGCGGGCTCCACGCGAGGCACAGATCGCGGAAGGACCCATCGTGGCACCAGCTGACCCGCATGCCGCACCAATAGATCCCCACTCGAAGGCCCCGTCCCCCGCCATCGCCGACCCCGGCGCCCTCGGCCTCGCCGGCTTCGCGATGACCACCTTCGTGCTGAGCGTGTTCAACGCCGAACTGGCGGACGCGTCCCTCGAAGGCGTCGTCGTGCCACTCGCGCTGTTCTACGGCGGACTCGCCCAGTTGCTCGCCGGCATGTGGGAGTTCCGCCGGGGCAACGCCTTCGCGGCCACCGCCTTCTCCTCCTTCGGCGCGTTCTGGCTCGCCTTCGCCACCTACGTCACGCAGATCGCGCCCCACCTGGACCCGGACCTGGCCTACCAGGCCACCGGCGTCTTCCTGCTGGCCTGGACGATCTTCACCGCCTACATGACGGTCGCGGCCATGCGCACCACCGGCGCCGTGCTGGCCGTGTTCATCACCCTGACCATCACCTTCCTCATCCTCAGCATCGGGGCGTTCGCCCAGTCGACGGTGATCGACCAGATCGGCGGATGGGCGGGACTGGTGACCGCCTTCGTCGCCTGGTACGCGTCGTTCGCCTCGGTCACCAACAACACCTGGAAGCGCGAGGTGCTGCCCACCTGGCCGCTGGCCTGAGGTCCTCCCCGCACAGCGCCGGGTGTCCCTGGTCCCGCCGCACGGGAGCAGGGACACCGGCGTTCGCGCTCTGCGAGCCGGCCACCGCATAAGCGGCCGAGCGCCTTCTGCGGCTCCTCCTTGTTCATCCTCGACCTGCCCCTCGACTCCACGCTGCCAGGCTTCGACGTAGAGCGGGTCTGTGGTCGGCCCGCCGGAACCGTGTCGCGACCGCCGGCCGCCCCGCTCGGGGGGACCTCTCGCGCACCGACGTACGGCCGGCGCTCTTCGACTCGCCCGCCTGGGTGCGCTCCTTGTTCACGGTCCTGGCGGCGATCCCTTCGCCCGCCCGGCCGACGCCCGCGTGCTGCGGTCCCGACCGCGTTCATGCATCACCCTCCATCCGCCGTGCGGGGTGTGTGACTCGTCCGGCACCCGCCCGACATACTGCCCTCGGCGGGAGCGTCTCGCCGGGGGCACTCCTCCTCCGGGCTCTGAACCGGGAGTCCGGCCCGGGGCGGGATCGGGGTTCTTCTCGCTGCTCATGTCCCACCGGCCGGCGCACCGCTTGCGGCTGCCGCTCGGGAGCCCGGACGTGCCGGTGGCGCCGGTCCGTCGGCTGACCGGCGTTCAGGCACGCCGCAGCCACTCGTAGGCGAGCCCGGTGGCGGCGGCGTAGACGGTGTGGTGCAGGGAGTCCGTCACGACGGCCTTGCCGCCGTACTTCCACACCGGGGCACCCACCTCCAGGGCGGGCAGCACGGCTTGCTCGGCACCCCACACCGCGCCCAGGTGCAACGCCGAGGCGACAGCGGCGGGGATCGGCAGCAGGCCCAGCAGGCCGCGTGCGCCACCCCAGGCGGTGCCGTAGCCCCAGTGGCTGAGGCTGTTGAAGCGCGCTTCGCCCTCGTCGGTGGGATGTACGCCCAACGCGGTGGCGGCGGCATCGGCGGGCGCGGTGCTGGCGTCCCGCTCGTTGATCTTCATCTCCAGGGTGCTGGAGACGGTCATCGCGGCGGTGCCGATAAGGCCGGCGACCAGGCCGCGGCCGACCGCGTCAGCCAGGGTGCGTGTCGCGCTCGCTGCTGTCATGCGTCCGCTCCTCGTGCGTCCGTCCTGCCCGCGTGGACCCCCTCCGGAGCCGAGTGCCCCGGCAGGGCGTTTTTCACCAGGGGCGCACCGCCCCGCGGCGGTGTGCGCGGTCGAACTCCTCCATCAGCCGGGCGGCGTCCGCCATCAGCGCTCCCATGGCCGGCCACACGTCGTCGGGGTCGGTGTCACGCACCAGTTCGTCGTAGAGATCGTTTCCCTCGCGCAACGCCTGCTGCAGGTCGGCCTCCGCCGTCTGCTCTGTGCTTCCGGCCCAGCGAGCCGCCTCGGCGACCGAGGCGAGGACGTCGCTGTAGGAGCGCAGAAAGGCCGTGCGCAGGTGGTACCCGCTCTCCCCGTCGAGGGCGTAGTGCAGACCGGTGACGATGCTGCGCGTTTGTTCACCGGCCCGCTGCATGCTCTCGACCATGGTCCGGTATCCGGTGAAGTGCCTGGGCACACGGCGGCTCACCAGTCTTCTCGGGTTGTAGGACACCGACTCCGCGGCGTGCTCGACGGCGTGCCGGGCTCGGGCCGCGGTGCTGTCCATGTTGCGGGCTCTACGGGCCCAGTCCCGGACGGTCTTCGTCTGGGGCCGGCCCTCCCGCAGACCGCCGGCGATGTCGCACAGCAAGGTGTGCACGGCCGTCGTCAGTTCGTGCAGCCCTTGGGCACCGGTGCCGTAACGCATCGGCGGCAGCAACGCCACGTTGACCACGAGGCCGGTCCCGGCGCCGAGGAGGACCATGGAGACGATCGACCACAGCGCGGTGGGCTGAGCAGCGGACAGCGCGGTGTAGGCGAAGATGCCGGCGACCGGCACCTGCAGCCCCATCGAACCCAGCCGGTGCCAACGGCCGATGAGCAGCCCGAAGACGATCACCAGGGCGAAGGCGCCGACGGACCGCCCCAGCAGCACCTCCGCGGCCCACGTCGCGGCGACGCCGAACATGACCGCACCGACGTACTGCGTCGACTGCAGCAGCGAACGGTAGACAGTCGACTGCACCACCAGGAGCGCGGTGAACGGAGCGTATGCAGGCTGTGTGCTCCCCGCCGCGTACACGGCGAGTGCCCACGACGCCACAGCGGCCACCGCACTCTTGGCGACCAGCAGCAGCGTCTGGCGCTCGTGTCCCGAGTGGTCCCGGGCGCGGCCCAGCCGCTGGAGGAGACGTCTGAGGCGGGGGCGCGGATCGAGGAACTCGGCGGCGCCGTGGGCGAACCCGGGGCGGGCGTCGCCGGGCGGCGGATTGGTGAGCATGCTCCTCATGGTCGTGGATCGGGCGGGCGGCACCGAGTTCCCCGTCCAGCGGTTCCCACGGGTCGCCGGGTGGCGCCCGTGCGGCCGCGGCGGGAGGCTGGAGCGGACGGACGGATCAACACGGGGCGGGGCCGGAGAGGGAGGCGGCGGTGATGGCGCGCTCGGTGTGGTCAGGAACGCTGACGTTCGGACTGGTGACGCTGCCAGTGTCGCTGGCGACCGCCACGCAGTCGCACACGGTCCGGTTCCATCAGCTGGAGCGGGGCACCTCGGACCGGGTACGCAACCGGCGGGTCAACGAGCGGACCGGCGAGGAGGTCTCCTACGACCGGATCGTCAAGGGTTACGACACCGGTGAGGGCGAGTACGTCGTCGTCGAGCCGGAGGAGCTGGACGAGATCACCCCCGGCCGCTCGCGGAGCATCGAAGTCGTCGGCTTCGCCGACCTGGAGGCGATCGAGCCCGTCTACTTCGACGGGACCTACTTCGTCCAGCCGCGCGACGAGAGTTACACGAAGGTCTACGGTTTGCTGCGCCGCGCACTGGAGAGGACGGGCCGCGCCGGCATCGCGACGATGAGCATGCGGCAGAAGGACTACCTGGTGGCGGTGCACGCCGAGAGCGGGATCGTGGTGATGCACACGATGCACTGGGCCGACGAGGTCCGCGACCCGCTGGAGACCCTGGACAACCTGCCGGCCGACGGGGAGCCGTCCGCCAAGGAGCTGAAGATGGCCACGCAGCTGATCGAGGCCATGGCCATGGACTGGGACCCGCGGTCCTTCCACGACACCACCCAGGAGCGAATCCTCGAACTGGTCAGGGCCAAGCAGCGCGGCGAGACCGTCGAGAAGAGCGCACCAGCCCCCGAGTCGACCAACGTGGTGGACCTGATGTCCGTCCTGCGGGACTCCGTGGACAAGGCGCACCAGGGCCGCCGGGGCGGCGGGAAGCAGCAGGGCACGCGCAGCGGGGGGCACGGGACGCGGCGCACACCACGGCGGGATCTGAGCGGGCTGACGAAGGCCCGGCTGTACGAGATGGCCGCCGAGGCCGGGATCTCGGGGCGGTCCTCGATGAACCGGAGCGAGTTGGAGCGTGCGGTGGCCGGCTCCGCGGGCGGCGGGCGACCCGCGAAGCAGGCGTCGTGATGGCCTCGCCGCTGCGCGCCGTCGTCTTCGACGTCAACGAGACCCTCAGCGACCTCTCCCCGCTGCGCTCCCGCTTCAAGGAGGTGGGAGCGCCCGGCTCGCTGCTGCCCACCTGGTTCGCCGGCGTGCTGCGAGACGGCTTCGCCCTCACCGCGGCCGGCTCCTTCGCGGAGTTCTCCGCACTGGCCGCGGACGGCCTGCGTGCGCTGCTGCGGGCCGAGACCGGCCGGCCGGGTGACGTGGAGGAGGCCGTCACGCACATCATGGACGCCTTCGGTTCCCTGCCGGTGCATCCGGACGTGCCGGACGGGGTGCGGGCACTGCGGGCGTCGGGCTTGCGGCTGGTGACGATGACCAACGGCTCGAGGGCGGTGACCCGCGGGCTGCTGGAACGCGCGGGGGTGCTGGACTGCTTCGAGGAGCTGCTGGACGTCCAGGGGCCCCGGGTGTGGAAACCGGCGCCCGCCGCCTACCGGTGGGCCCTGGACCGGCTGAGTGTCCGCGCGGGTGAGGCACTGATGGTGGCGGTGCACCCCTGGGACGTGGACGGTGCCCGGCGGGCCGGGCTGCACGGCGCGTGGCTGCGGCGCGGCGCAGTCGGCTACCCCTCGGCGATGGCTCCGCCCAGCCTGACGGCCGAGGATCTGCGGGACCTGGCCCGGCTGCTGGCGCAGGCCTGAACCAGGAGGCGTGGGAATGCAGGAGGACCGGTCGGCGGCGGGCGCGATCCCGTTCGCCTCCCGCACGGGTCGGTGGCTGCTGACGGCGACGGTCCTGGGCTCGGCCATGGGGTTCCTGGACGCCACCGTCGTCAACGTGGCGCTGCCCGCGATCGGCCGGGACCTGGGCGCGGGCGTCTCCGCGCTGCAGTGGGTGCTGGACGGCTACCTGCTCACCCTGGCGGCGCTCATCCTGCTGGGCGGGTCGCTGGCGGACCGTTACGGGCGGCGCCGTGTCTTCCGCCTGGGCGTCGTCTGCTTCATGGTGCCCTCAGTGCTGTGCGCGGCGGCGCCCAGCGCCGGCATCCTCATCGTGGCACGGGCGCTGCAGGGGGTGGGCGCCGCACTGCTCACGCCGGGGAGCCTGGCACTGATCCAGGCGAGCTACCGGCCGGCCGACCGGGCGCGGGCGATCGGCGCCTGGTCGGCACTGACCGGGGTGGCCTCCGCGCTGGGGCCGATCGTGGGCGGCTACCTGATCGAGGCCCTGTCATGGCGGTGGATCTTCCTGATCAACGTCCCGATCGGCGTGGTCGTGCTCGCCATCGCCGCCCGCCACCTGCCGGAGAGCCGCGACCCGGGCGCGACGGGACGGCTTGACCTGTCCGGCGGGGTACTCGCCACCCTGGGACTGGCGGGACTCACCTTCGCCCTCATCGAGGGCCCACGCGGGCAGACGCCGGCCTGGCTCGTGCTGGGCGCGCTGGTGGCCGGCTGCGGTGCGCTGGCGGCCTTCGTGGTAGACGAGCGGCGCTCGGCCGCGCCGATGCTGCCGCTGAACGTGTTCACCTCGGGCGCGTTCCTGAGCGCCAACGCCGTGACCTTCACCGTCTACGCGGCGCTGGGCGGCGTGTTCTTCCTGCTGGTGGTCTTCCTGCAGACGTCGCTGGGCTATTCGCCGCTGGCGGCCGGTGCCGCTTCGCTGCCGGTGACGGCGCTGATGCTGCTGCTCTCCTCGCGGGCGGGATCCCTCGCGCAGCGCGTCGGGCCGCGACTGCCGCTCACGGTGGGACCGCTGCTGCTGGCCGCCGGGATGCTGCTGATGCTGCGCATCGGCGTGGGTGACGCGTACGTGAGCACCGTCCTGCCCGCGGTCGTGGTCTTCGGGCTGGGGCTGGCGGCGACGGTCGCACCGGTGACCGCGACAGCCCTGGCGGCCGCCCCCGCCGAGCACTCCGGGCTGGCCTCAGCCATCAACAACGCCGTCTCCCGGGTCGCCCAGCTCGCCGCCGTCGCGGCGCTGCCGTCACTGGCGGGCATCGCGGGCGGCGATTTCCAGGACCCTGCGGCCCTCACCGACGGCTTCCACACCGCCATGCTGATCACCGCGGCACTGGCGGCCTGCGGCGGGCTGCTGGCGTTCGTCACCGTCCGCAGCGACGTGCTGCGCGGCGCCGAGGAGCAGGCCACCTGTGCTCCGGGCGAGCACGAGCACGGCCGCTGCCCCTACGACTGCCCGGTCGCGGGCACCCCGTTGCGGGCCGTGGCCCGCAACGGGATGCCGTAGATCGACTAACGCGCCGGATGGCGGCCGTTGCGGCGGCCGGCGCGCAGGCCGCCGAGGAACACCGCGACGAGGAAGACGACGATGCCGATGATCAGCAGGTAGAACAGGCCATCGAGCAGGACCCCGATCACGCCGAGGACGACGGCGGCGAGGACGAGCAGCAACAAGAAGGCGAGCATGGCGGAATCCCCTCGTCTCAGCGCCGGGCCAGGCGACGTTCGCCGCCGGCGCCCGGCTGGTAGTCCAGTCCGTAGTGCTTGAAGAGCACGGGTTCGTTCTCCGCGGTCAGCACACCGTCGGTGTCGATGAAGGGGGCGTCCTTGACCAGCTTCTTGTCGGCGGTGACCTTCAGGTAGCCCGGCCCCACCCGGGCCCCGGCCAGCGGCACGAAGACGAGCCGGTGGCGGGTAGGGAGTCCGACTCGCACCGTGCCGAAGGACGGCAGGTCCGAGGCGGTGTCGACGTAGACGGCCTCCAGCGGGCCGATCTTGGACCCCGTCCGGTCGACCACGTCGTGACCCCGCCACTCCATGATGTCGGTGCACTCGAACACCCCGGTCTCCTCTCACCACACGCATGCGTGAGTGACGAGTACCGCGTGGCGTGCCGTTCAGTCGAGACTGTTCTTTGACCACGGTCACCGGCCGCGGCTACGTTCGGTGAACCGAGCAGTGCAGCACCGCGAAGAATGGAGAGTACCCGTGTCACCCTCCGACGCCCCGGCGTCGTACCTTCTGAGCAGCGCGTCCGAGCAGGCAGGCAGCGTCTCCGACTGGGTCTCGGCCCACACTGACGCGTTGATCTTCGTCCCCGTGCGGATCGTGCTCATCCTGCTGGTGGCCGCCCTGCTCCGCGCACTGGCCAAACGCGCCATCGCGCGAGTGGTGCAGCGCATCCTGGAGCCGGCGGACGGCGAGAAGGAGCCGCGGCGCTCCTCGCGCGGGCCGGCCGTGCTGGCCTGGGACTCCTCCCGGGCCCGTGAGCGGCGCCGGCAGCGCGCGCAGACCATCGGGTCGGTGCTGAGCAGCATCATGACGGTCGTCATCGCCGTGATGGGTCTGGCCATGGTCCTCAGCGAGGTGGGCATCGCGCTCGGCCCGCTGCTGGCCAGCGCCGGGGTCGTCGGTCTGGCGATCGGCTTCGGCGCGCAGTCCCTGGTCGCCGACTACCTGTCCGGCATGCTCATCATGGTCGAGGACCAGTACGGCGTGGGCGACTCGGTCGATCTGGGCGAGGCGATCGGCGAGGTCGAGCACGTCGGGCTGCGGCTGACCCAGATCCGCGACCTCAACGGCGGACTCTGGCACATCCGCAACGGCGAGATCCTGCGGGTGCGCAACGACAGCCAGGAGTGGGCCCGTTCGGTGCTGGACGTCTCCGTCGCCTATGACTCGAACCTGGAGACGGTCTACCGGGTCCTGGAGGAGACCGGCCAGGCCATGCACGCCGAGCCTGAGTTCAAGGACGTGCTGCTGGAGGACCCGGCCGTGTGGGGTGTGCAGTCCCTGGACGCGGACGGTGTCGTGGTGCGGCTGGCGGTCAAGACGCAGCCCCTCAAGCAGTGGGGCGTCACGCGGGAGCTGCGCCGCCGGGTCAAGGAGGCCCTGGACGCAGCGGGCGTGGAGATCCCGTTCCCGCAGCGCACCGTGTGGATGCGCAGCGAGAACGGCGCCGGCCCCGTCCTCGCCAAGGACAGGGCATCGGTCGGCGCCCCGCGCTGAGGCCGGACGCGATCCCCGGGGCGGCGCCGCTGCTCAGCGGCGCCGCCCCGTTCCGCGTTTGGCTTCCGTCATGAGACGGCCGGCCGCCTGCCGTTCCTTGACGGTCCGCTTCTGCTCGGCACGCAGCCGGGCATCGGTGCGGGCGGCCAGCCGCTGGTTCTCCCGGAGCAGCTTGCGGTAACTCTCCAGCCGGCGGACCGGCAGACTGCCGTCCTCGATGGCGGCCAGCACCGCGCAGCCGGGCTCGCTGTGGTGCCCGCAGTCGTGGAAACGGCAGGCGCCGGCGAGCTCCTCGATCTCGGAGAATGCCCGGCCGACGCCTTCACCGGCATCCCACAGGGCGACGCCGCGCAGCCCCGGGGTGTCGATGAGCACGCCGCCGCCGGGCAGCGGGAGCAGATCACGGGTGGTGGTGGTGTGCCGCCCCTTGCCGTCGCTGTCGCGTGCGGCCCGCACCGGCTGCCGGTCCTCCCCCAGCAGCGCGTTGACCAGCGTCGACTTGCCCGCACCGGACTGTCCCACCAGCACCGTCGTCCCGTCGGCGACGACGGTACGCAACTCCTCCAGGCCACGCCCCGTCAGGGCGCTGACGGTGCGCACCCGCACGCCGGGTGCGGAGTCGGCGACGTCGTCGAGCAGATGGCTGAGTGTCTGCGGATCCAGGATGAGGTCGGCCTTGGTGAGGACGACGAACGGTTCGGTGCCGCCCGACCAGGCCAGCGTGGTGAAACGTTCGATGCGGCTGAGGTCGAGTTCGACCGCCAGGGAGACCGCGATGAGCGCCCGGTCGGCGTTGGCGGCCAGTACCTGGCCCTGGGAGCGCTTGGAGGACACGCCCCGGTAGAAGGCGGTGCGCCGCGGCAGCACGGCCAGCACCTGGTACCTCCCCTTCGCGTCGGTGCCCACTGCCGCCCAGTCACCGGTGCACAGGTACCGGGCGGGGTCGTGGATCTGAACGGGGGCGATGTCGGCGCGGAGCGTCCCGCGCGGGGTGACGGCATCACAGCGGCCGCGGTCGACGCGGACGATGCGGGCAGGCAGCAGCCCCTGCTCGGCGTAGGGGGCGAAGGCTTCGGCGACGTCGGTGTTCCAGCCGTACCGGGTCAGGCCGGAGGGGTCGTTCGTGAGTGCAGAGTGCACGGGTGGGTTCCTTCTCGGGAAGGGGAGGGAATACGGATGAGCTGGCCGTGGGCACGGCTCACTGAGGCGACAGGCCTGGTCATCGACGTTCACCCCCCTCTCCGAGACGGTCGGCGCCCGCATCGTGCGGGCACAGGCACCGTAGCCGCGCGCGCCCGGTCGGCGCCAGGCGTTTTCCCGGCGCGCCGGTACTCCCAATGGCACGTACGGATGGCCGGCGCCTCCGGCACGCGGTGCACTGGATGCCGGACCGACAGTCCCTTCTGGAGCGCGATGATGAGACGACGGACGAGAACGGCACGTCTGGTGTCGGCCGCCGCACTGTGCGCCGGCGTACTGGCCGGCTGTTCGGACGGCGGCGGGGGCTCCTCCCCGTCGAAATCCCCCAGCGAGTCGGCGTCGGGCGGCTCCTCCGCCTCGCCGTCGAGCATGCCCACCTCGGCGACCGGCAAGATCACCTCCTCCTCCGGCGACCTGGGCCGCACGTTCCTGGTGGACGCCCATGGCCGCACGCTGTACCTGTTCGAGGCCGACTCGTCCGGCACGTCGACGTGTTCCGGAGGCTGCGCGAAGGCGTGGCCCCCGGTAACGGCGACAAGCACTCCGAAGGCGGGCGGAGAGGCACGGCAGGGCCTGCTGAACACGACGACGCGAAATAACGGCGACAAGCAGGTCACGTACCACGGCCATCCGGTGTACTACTACAAGGGAGACGCCAAGCCCGGTGACACGAAGGGCCAGGGCCTGGACCAGTTCGGCGCGAAGTGGTTCGTCGTCACGCCCTCGGGTGACGCCGTCAAGCAGAAGTCGTCGCAGTCTCCCTCGTCGTCGTCCGGCGGCAACGGCTACTGATCGGAAGACGGAGAGAACATGCTGCTGCTGAACCGGCCGTCGCGGAACCTGGCCACCTCAGTGGTGCTGCTGGCCGCGCTGGCCGGGTGTTCGGGAGGGGGCGGCGGATCCTCCTCGTCCTCGTCGACACCCTCGGCCTCGGCATCGTCTGCGGCGTCGGGTTCCCCCTCCGCGTCGCCGTCGAAGAGCGCGAAGGCCACCATCACCATCTCGGACTTCAAGTTCAAGCCGTCCACGCTCACCGTGGACCCCGGCACGAAGATCACCGTGGTCAACAAGGACTCCGCGACGCACACGGTGACCGCGGACGAGAAGAAGAACTTCGACACGGGTGACATCGCGGGCGGCGCGACCACGACGTTCACCGCCCCCTCCACCTCGGGCAGTTTTTCCTACAAATGCACCATCCATCCGTTCATGAAGGCCACACTCACCGTCAATTGACCGCGGACTCCGCCCGCCATCCGTGCACAGGGAGCAGCCCATGCCATCGGATCCGCTCGACGAGATCAACCGGCCCGATTCCGTGCGCACCGGCGGCGGATGGCGGTTCTTCAGGGGGCTGCTGCGGGTGCTGGCCGCCGCGGGACTCGCCGTGGACGCATACGTGCACGCCCATCTGGCAGGCGGTTACGACGCGGTGACCACGGCCACCGTCAGCCAGGGCACGCTGTTCCGCGTCGAGGCGGGGCTGGCAGCACTCGCCGCACTGCTGGTACTGGTGGTCCATCGGACACTGACCGACCTGTACGCCTGGCTGGTGGCCGCCGGCGGGCTCGCCCTCGTACTGATCTACCGCTATGCCGACGTGGGACGGCTCGGGCCGGTGCCGGACATGTACGAACCGGCCTGGTTCTCCGACAAGTGGCTCACGGTCGCCGGACAGGGGCTGACCGTGCTGACAGTGGGAGTGCTGCTCTTCGTCCGCCCGCGGGGGCTTCACGGGCGCGGACGTCACTCGCGGCGCTGACCGCGTCTCAAAGCCGCTTGGCTGCTCCCAGCTCGTCCCCCGCACCCGACCGGGCGAGCGAGGTGCACGGGCGGTCAGCTGCCGTTTTCCGGCGGTTCGTCACCGCGGGTCTCCCGGCCGCCAGGCGGTGGGCGCTGCCGGAAGTCGACGTGAACGTCCTCGAAGCCCTTGAACGTCTCCGTGGTCGCGTACGAGGTATAGGCCCGACGGTCGCCCCAGCTGAGCTGGACGCGGTCCGTGAAGGGCGTCAGCAGACTGCGCGGCCACAACTGGTGAGCCCGCACCGCGCTCAGTTCGGCGGCCAGGACGAAGACCAGCGCGCCGAGGTACAGCCAGGCGATGAGGCCGAGGACGATGCCGAACAACCCGTAGGTGGCGCTGGCACCGCGCAGCACGTGGGAGACGAAGTAGTCGCCGGCCCACTGCAGCGCCTGCCAGGCGCACGCGGCGATGACCGCGGAGCCCCACAGCCGGCGCAGCGGGACGACGCGGTGGATCAGCAGCCGGTAGGTCAGCAGCAGCAACGATGCGTTGATCGCGATGGAGACGACCGTGGCCGCCGAACGGGGTACCGCACCGAAGCGGGTGCCGAACAGGCCGGCCTCGGCTGCGGCCGAGGACAGCACGACGGCCACGGACAGCCCCAGGGCGAGGACCAGCAGGAACTGGACGCCCCGCCACCTCGACCGGAAGGGATCCAGCCGGGCGTGCCGCGGTACGGCCCAGATCTTGTTGAGGGAGTACTGGGCCGCCTGGGCGACGTTCAGCGCGCCGTAAAGGCTGGCCAGCACGCCGACGGCGAGCGCAAGGCCGTTGCTGTGGAAACTGTGCACGTTGCGTTCGAGCTGGTCTCCCAGGACCGGGAACTCGCTGAGGGCCGAGTTCAGGGCGCGCTGCTGCAGACCGGGGTTGTTCTCCAGGAAGGCGCCGAGCGCGGAGACGAGCAGCAGCAAGAGGGGGAAGAGGGAGAGGAAGCCGTAGTAGGTGAGCAGCGCCGCCAGGTAGGGACCGTGATCGTCGTAGAACTTGTAGAACACGGCGAGCGGCAGCCCGAGCCATCGATGCCGCTGCTGAAAGGCGTCCATCCGGGCCACCGCGTTCACCTGATCCTCCCGGGCCCCACCGCAAAGTACGCAACGCCCGGCAGGCCTTCCCGCACCGCACCACCATCCGGCTGGTGCGCGGCGAGGGTGCCATGTCCTCCGCCCCGGGAACGGTCCAGCAGCCGGTCCGGAACGTCGCCCACAAGCGGGGCTTGAATCGGGTCGTCGCAGACGCGGGCCGGGGTGAGTTCCGACGCCGGCTCGAGTACAGGCGTGAGCGCCACGGCCCCCGGCTGGTGGTGATCGACCGCTGGTGCCCGTCCTCGAAGACGTGCAGTTCGTGCGGATACCTGCTCGCCGGGCCGAAGCTGAAGTCGAGGCACTGGACGTGCCCCGACCGCCGCACCCGGCATGACCGGGACATCAACGCGGCGCAGCACATTCCGGCGGCTGGTCGTGCCGTGTCCGTGTCTGCCTGCGGAGGTGATGTCAGCCATTCCGGTCCCGTCCGGGTGCAGTCGCCGAGGAAACAGGAAGTACCGCGCCGTGAGGCGATGTCGCCGACTTCCCGGCCGGCCCGATGCCGGCCGGGAATCCCCCTGCCTCAGCCGGGCAAGCAGTCAAATGATCAGCGGTACCCGGCCCCCGGCGGGGGAACCGCACCCGGCGGCCCGTTCACCCGCCCGGCGGTTCGCCCGTGCCACGCATCACGCACCCGTGGGACCGCATCCCGTCCGTGGCGCGGGACCGGGCGCGAGCCCCGGGACACGCGCAGCAGCCGGCTGATGGGCACGGCGTACGGGGCCGCAGCACCTCCAGGAGGGCGCGGTCGTCCCTCTGCCGTCACCGGTAAGCGGCCTTCCGGGGGTGGTCGTGGCCCTGGGCGCCTGGGTCGGGGTGCACGGTGTCGGACAGGCCGGCGCGGGCAGCCTCGAGCTGGGCGGCGAAGGCGAGGCCCAGGAAGAGCGACGCAGCGGTGAGGTACGACCACAGCAGCAAGGCGACGAACGCGGTCAGCGGCCCGTACAGGCTGCCGAAGGAGCCGATGTTCGCCACGTAGAAGGCGAGTAGCCATGTGGCCGCCAGCCACAGCACCAGGTGCACGGCCGAGCCGAACGCCAGCCACGTGTAGCCCGGTTGGCGACGGCGCGGTGACCAGCGGAAAACCACGGCGGAGGCCGTCCAGACCAGCAGGATGCCGACGGGTATCCGCAGCCATCCCCACAGCGCGGACCAGACGGCCGAGGAGCCGTAGGTGTCGGTCAGCGCACCGCCGATCGCGTCACCGGAGACGAGCATCAGGAAGCCGCCCATCATGGGCCCGCCGGCTGCGACGGCGAGCGCGAGGCTGCGGCCGTACTTGACGAGGAAGGGCCGGTCCCGCTCGGTGCCGTATATGCGGTTGATACCGCGTTCGATCTGGGCCATGGCGGAAGCCAGGTTGAGCAGCGCGAACGCCAGCCCGGACCACATCGCGACCGTACCTTGCAGATCGGTCACCGCGGTGTGCCGGGAGTGGCCGAGAGAGTCGGAGACGATGTGGGAGCTGTCGCCTGGCACGATCCGGGAGAGCGTCTCCTCCACGACGCGGCCGATGCTCTCGGTGTGCAGCGAGGCGGCGACGCCGACCATGGCGATGGTGAGCGGGACCAGGGCGAGCACGACCTGGAAGGCCAGTGCGCGGGCGTTGGTGAAGCCGTCGGCGTAGCGAAAGCGGCGGAAGGCGTCGATGAACAGCCGTTGCCCGCCGTAGGTGCGCAGCGCCACCCACGCCTCGTCGCCGGAGAGTTCCTCGCCCTTCATGTCCCGCGTCTGCGGGACGGCGACCACCGTACCCAATGCCTGTCCTCCTCTCCTCGGTGTTCTGTGCGGCGGTGGCGTCTCATACCCGCCCGGCGCCCACCGCGGTGGGCGGCCAGACCGGCCGGTGCTCGGGAGGCACGGTCGCAAGGGCGTGCCCGACGGTGGGGAAGCAGGCGAACGTGCGGTCTGTTCCGGTCTGTTCCAGCAGCCGCCGGGTGTGGGTGCCGGGAGCGGCGAGCAGCAGCCGTCCGCCCTGGCGGCGGCAGAGCCACTCGAGCGCGAGCAGGCAGTTCAGACCGCGTGAGTCGCAGAAGAACAGGGCCGTCAGGTCGAGGACGAGATGGCGGCACCCCTGCGTCACGAAGGTGCCCGCCTCGTCGAGGAAGCAGCGTTCGCTGTGATAGTCGAGTTCACCGGCCACCCGCAGCACCGCGCAGGGGCCGGTCACCAGCACGGCGCCGACGGCGAGCCGTCCGGAGTCCTCGCGCATCGTCGCCCCTCCCCTTCGCCGCATTCGATCATCCGGGCGATTCGGCCCGGACGGTGTTCGAGTATGTACGACGAGCGTACCGGTCCGAGAGACTGAGCATGAGTTGCGTGTGCCCGGCCGAACGCCCCGGACGGTCTTGGGCGTTCTGGCCGACCGCGTTCTCTCCGCGTCCGGCGCCGGCGGATCGTGTCCGTGATCCGGGCATGCGGGGGCGGTTTCCCTCGCTCCCCTGCCGGCGCGCTCGGGTTGCATGGCAGGCGCGGCACCGGGGGCGGGACGTCAGGGGCGGTCGTCGCGCTGCCCGCTCAGCCAGGCGAGGGTGTCGAGCACACCGCGGGTGTAGTGCTCGGGTGTGCCGCGCTGCAGGCACGCCTCCAGCTCCACGAGCGCCGCGTCGAGTTCGGCGGCCAGCAACTGCAGCGAGGGGACGCCCTGCGCCACGGCCGCGGTGACCGGCGCCGCCGGTGCGGCGCCCAGTGCCCAGCGGAGGACGTCGGCGGCTCCGCGGGAGTACGGGGAGCCGCCGTCCCGGCCGTCTCCGAAGGACTCGTAGGCGGCCTCGGCGTCCGCACGAGACCGGACCCCGGTGAGGTTTTCGCGCGCTTCGTCCTGGATCTCACCAGTCATGTCGTATGCCTCCCCGCAATCGGCACTTTCATGACTCCCGGAAAGCATTCGGCCTGCCGACCTCGTCGCGGTCGGCAGGCCGAAGCGGTGACGGTCAGCCGACCGGCAGCCGCCTGCGTACGTCTCCGGCGGCGTCCGCGGACCTCCGTGCGGCCTTCTCTGCGGCCTGCGCAGCCCGCACGGCGGCGACCGCCGACATCTCCCTGGCACGCCCGGCGGTCTCCGCCCCGCGCGCCGCCAGCTCGGTGGAGGTCTTGCCGGCCCTGGCGGAAGCCTTGGCCGCCGACTTGGCGGCCTTGCCCGACCAGATGGAAACCTTGCGGGCCCTGCCGTCGAGCCCCGCCCGGGAGCGCAGCCCGGCCGCAGCGCCCTTCGCCCTGCCGGCCCTCTTCCCGGCGCGGGCCGCCCGTCCGGCGGGAACCTTGGCGGCCTTGCCCACCGTCCTGGATGCCTTCGCGGCGGTCTTCGCGGTCCGGGCGGTCACCTCGGCCTGGGCCTTGCCGGCCGACTTGGCGGCCCTGCCCGCCGCCTTGCCGGTCCGTGCGGCGACCTCGGCCGGCATCTTGCGTGCCTTGGCGGCGGTGCCGGAGGTGCGGACTGCGACCGCAGCCGGACCTCGGGCCGCCCTGGCGGTGGTCCGTGCGGTGCGGGCAGCCAGCGACACGTCGCGCCGGGCGTCGTGCAGCGCGTGGCGGCTGCGCCACACCACGGACGGCTTGGCGCCGGTGTCCGCCGCGGCGATCAGCAGACCACCCATCATGGTGAGGTTCTTCAGGAAATGGATCTTCTGCTGCGCCCGCTCCTGCTCGTCCTCGGCCTCCCAGAACCGGTGGCCGGCCCAGGTGGTGGGCACGAGTGTCACCGCCAGCGCCAGCGCCGACAGCCTCGGCAGCCGCCCGGCGGCCAGCAGCGAGCCGGCCACCAGATGCACGGCACCGTTGATGCGCACCGCCTGCTCGGTGTCGTCGGTCAGGAACGACATCCGGTCGGCCAAGGGCCGGACCACGGGCTCGGCTGCCGGAGCCACCTGCTCCGGCCGGCGCAGGGTCTGGTATCCCTGGACGACGAAGATCGAGGCCAGCATGGGTCGGGCGACAGCTCTCAGTACAGCCATGTGCAGCGGGTGCCCCGGGACTGCTCCACCCAATCATCACGGACGACCGGGGTGCGCCGAACGGTCCAGCGTGCCGCCGCCGTTCGGCTCACCCCGGCCCAGCAGATCGGTGAGTTCTCGGCGGAGGCACCCACGGACCGGTCGCTGCATCTCGGCCCGCTGCGGGCCTTCGGATGCCGAGCGCACCGCACGACGGAGAACCGCAGCCCGCACTCGTTCGGACTCGCGCGATACGACGACGCAGGGGGTACCTCCCGCCGAAGGCAGGGGAAGACGGCCAGGCACCGGGCCACACGAACTCTTGCGGCGCAGCACTAGGCTGGCCGCATGGCTTCGGGCGAGGGAAGCGTGCGGGTGGACAGCTGGATCTGGTCGGTGCGGCTCACCAAGACCAGGTCCGCCGCCGCGTCGGCCTGCCGTGCGGGACACGTCCGGGTCAACGGGGAGCGTGCCAAGCCGGCCCAGCCGGTGCGCGAGGGAGACGAGATCCGGGTACGGCACGCCGGACGTGAGCGGATCGTCGTCGTGAAGCGACCGCTGCGCAAACGGGTCGGCGCCCCCGCGGCCGTGGAGGCCTACGTCGACAACAGCCCGCCGCCCCCGGCTCCCGCGGACCTGGCCGCGGTGGGCCTGCGCCGACGTGGCGCCGGACGGCCGACCAAGCGGGACCGCCGGGAACTCGAACGGCTGCGCGTCACCCGCGGGGGACCCCGGGAACCCTGACGCCCCCTCTTCCCGCATGGCTGAGCCGCCCGGGGGAACCTGCCTGTCTCCACGGTCGGCCCGCCCCCGTGCGGTGGCACGGCTGCGACGCAGCGGATACAACCGTGCAATGGGGCAGACGAATACATTCCGGGCGTTTCGGGCACAGGGATGCGTGCCGAGCGGACCCGTACCCAGGGGCGAGGAGACGACGTGGGACGCCTAGAGGCTGATGCGCCGGTCGGTGCGCCCGATCTGCGACCGGTGGGGAACCGTTTCGGCGACCGGGTGGCGCTGGTGACCGGCGCCTCCTCCGGCATCGGTTCGTCAGTGGTCGCGGGCCTGGCCGGCGGCGGCGGGTGGCGGATCGTGCTCGGCGGCCGGGACGAGCAGCGGCTGAGCCGGGTGGCCACCCGGATCGGCGGTGTGCCCGTCGCGGCGGACCTGACGGCGGAGGACGGCTGCGTGCGGCTGGTTCACGAGGCCGAGCGCCAGGCCGGCCGGGTGGATCTGCTGGTGGTCAGTGCGGGCATCGGCTGGGCGGGGGAGTTCGCCTCGATGCCGCTGCACAAGATCGACCAGGTCGTCGAAACCGACCTCACGGCGGCCGTCCGCATGGTGCGTCTGGTGCTGCCGGCGATGGTCGAGCGCGGCAGCGGTCACATCGTACTCATCGGCTCGATCGCCGGCGCGGTGAGCGTGCGCGGGGAGGCCGTCTACTCCGCGGCGAAAGCAGGTCTGGCGGCGTTCGCCGACAGTCTGCGCTACGAGCTGGAGGGAACCGGCGTAGCGATCTCGGTGGTGGCGCCCGGCGCCGTGGACACCCCATTCTTCGCCCGCCGCGGCAGCCCGTACGCCCGCAGCCGTCCGCGCCTGGTCTCCCCGGACCGGGTCGCGCGCGCGGTACTGGCCACCGTGGCGCGGCCCCGCCGGGAGGTCTACGTACCCGCGTGGCTGCGGGTGCCCAGCCGGCTGCGCGGCGTGGCTCCGGGACTGTTCAGACGGCTCGCCATCCGCTTCGGGTGAGGCTCCTCGAAGCGTCCGGAAGGGGATGCGCGACGAACGACCCGGCGCCCTGGCGTGCGCGGCGGCCCGGTGTGTAAGGGCGTGCCCTCGGTCGCGGTGGTCGTGGAACCGGCCTGCACGCCCCGAGCCGGCGGCCATGTGAAGTGCTGGGAGTACTTCGCGCACGCGGCCGCCGCGCTGGAACCGGCCCGTCTCGGGGGACCTGCCGGCGGCCCTGCACCGGCGCGAGCAGCAGGAACCGATCGGGCGGCGGCAGCAGCGTCTGACGAGGCCCTCACCCCGCGGCCAAAAGAGTGCATAGTGTTATTAATTCGACACGGAGGGGCACTTGTGGTGACGACCGCCGACGGCGCCCAGGGCAGCCGTCGACCTCACGACACGTGGAGTGAATCAGCATGACGAAGTTCCTCACCCGGGCCGCCGTCACGGCCGGCCTCGTGGCCGCCGCCACCGTCGTCCCGCTGGCCGGCGCGGCGCAGGCGAGCCCGCTGGACACCCCCTACGGCGGCCACGACGGCGTCAACATCTCAGACAACTTCACCGTGATCAACAACGTACACAACGACTACGACTTCGACTTCGACATGTTCGGCTGACCAACCGGTCAGCCACCGGGAGACCGGCAACCCGCCCCACCGCCGGCAGGCGGTGGGGCGGTTTCGTGTCTGACCGCTCCGCATCGCGGGGCCCCAGGGCTGTCGTCCCCACACACCACGGTGCCCACGAGTGTGGACTCCGACGCCATGTGCGCGGCCACCGCTCGTCCTTACTGTGCGGGCATGACGAGCGGAACCTCTCACACACCGCGCCCCGCGGCGGACGTGGACCTGCGTGGACGCGTCGCGCTGGTCACCGGCGGCGGCAGCGGCATCGGCCGGGCCTGTGCCAGGGCACTGGCACAGGCGGGCGCCGAGCTGCACGTGCTGGACGTCGACGGCCAGGCGGCGAAGGCCGTGGCCGACGACTGCGGCGGGCACGCCCTCGTGGTGGACCTCGCCGACCCCGCCGCGGCAGACGCGGTCCCGGCGGAAGTCGACATCCTGGTCAACAACGCCGGCCTGCAGCACGTCGCACCCCTGACCGAATTTCCCCCCGAGCGGTTCGCGCTGATCCAGCAGGTCATGGTCACCGCGCCGTTCCTGCTGCTGCGCCGGGTGCTGCCGCACATGTACGCGCGGGGCTGGGGACGCGTCGTCAACATCTCCAGCGTGCACGGGCTGCGCGCCAGCGCGTACAAGTCCGCCTACGTCGCCGCCAAGCACGCCCTGGAGGGCCTGAGCAAGGTCACCGCCCTGGAGGGTGCACCGCACGGAGTGACCAGCAACTGCGTCAACCCCGGCTACGTGCGCACCCCGCTGGTGGAGCGTCAGATCGCGGACCAGGCGGCCGCGCACGGGGTGAGCCCCGAGGACGTCGTCTCCGACGTGCTGCTGACCCGCTCCTCGCTCAAGCGGCTCATCGAGCCGGAGGAGGTGGCCGCCGCCGCGCTGTGGCTGTGCGGTCCGCACACCGGCTACCTCACCGGCGCCTCCATCCCGCTGGACGGAGGCTGGTGCGCCAACTGACGAGCGCGCCCCGTTCCCCACTCCGCTGCTCTCTCCCCCGCCCTGTCCCGCGCTCCCCTCTGATCGACAACCACGGTGACCCCCATGACCTCTCCCCACGCGGCCGCGCCGGACGGCCGCGCCCGCTCCGGCGGCATAGCCCGCATCGTCGGTGCCAGCCTGATCGGCACGACCATCGAGTGGTACGACTTCTTCCTCTACGGTTCGGCCGCCGCGCTGGTCTTCAACAAGCTGTTCTTTCCCACCGAGGACCCGCTGGTGGGCACGATGATCGCGTTCATCACCTACGCGATCGGGTTCCTCGCCCGCCCGCTGGGCGGCGTGGTCTTCGGACACTTCGGCGACCGCATCGGGCGTAAGAAGCTGCTGGTGCTGAGCCTGTTGATGATGGGCGGCGCCACCTTCGCCATGGGTCTGCTGCCCACCTACGGCAGCGTCGGTCTCGCCGCGCCGCTGCTGCTCACTCTGCTCCGGCTGATCCAGGGCTTCGCGCTGGGCGGCGAGTGGGGCGGTGCGGTGCTGATCGTCTCCGAGCACGGCGGCAGCGAACACCGTGGCTTCTGGGCCTCGTGGCCGCAGTCCGGCGCGCCGGGCGGCAACCTGCTGGCCACCGCCGTGCTGGCGATTCTCGCCGCCGTGCAGTCCGACGACGCCTTCCTCGCCTGGGGCTGGCGGATCCCCTTCCTGCTCTCCGGCGTGCTGGTGGCCGTCGGCCTGTGGGTGCGGCTGTCCATCTCCGAGTCGCCGGTCTTCCTCGCCGCGCAGAAGCTGGCCGAGGAGGAGGCTGCCGCGGGCATCGCCGAGAAGCCCCCGGTGGTCGAGGTGCTGCGCACGAGCTGGCGGGACGTGCTGACCGCGATCGGCACCCGGTTCGGCGAGAACATCTCGTACTACCTCCTCACCTCCTTCCTCCTCGTCTACGTCACCACCCATCTGGACCTGTCCAAGAGCACGGCCCTGAACGCGGTGCTGATCGCCTCGGCGATCCACTTCGTGGCCATCCCGATGTGGGGTGCCCTCTCGGACCGGATCGGCCGCCGCCCGGTGACGATGATCGGCTCGGCCGGCATGGCGGTGTGGGCGTTCGTCTTCTTCGCCCTGGTCGACTCCGGCTCCTTCGCCGTCATCACCGTCTCGGTGACCGCGGGTCTGCTGCTGCACGGCGCCATGTACGGGCCGCAGGCGGCCTTCATCTCGGAGATGTTCGACACCAAGGTCCGCTACTCGGGCGCCTCCATCGGCTCGCAGCTGGCCTCGATCGTCGCCGGCGCACTCGCCCCGATCATCGCGGTGGAGCTGCTGCGGGACTTCGGTTCCTCCCTGCCGGTCTCGATCTACCTCGCCTTCGCCGGTCTGGTGACCACCGTGACGGTCTTCATGGCCCGCGAGACCCGCGGACGCGACCTGTCCCAGCGGGTGGCCACCGCTCCCGCGGGCGTGGGCGCCGGCACCGCGAAGCTGCCCGGCGCGACACCGGCCGGCAAGGCCTGAGCTCCGCCGGGTCCGGCGACGCGCCGCCTGACACCGCCGCGTACCGCCCTGGCGGACGGTACGCGGCGGTGTCAGGTGAGTCTCCACGGGCTCACGACCAGGGGACGGGACACGACGGCAAGGCGGAGGGGCGAGAGCGCGTGCGGTCTCGCCCCGACAGCGAGGGGACGTGCCGCGCCGAGCTCGGCCACACAGCCGGCGTGCGTGCACGGCGCCGTCCCGCAGTCGGACTTGGATTTGCTCATCCGGGACGGCGGGCCCGTTCCATATACGCTCGATCGCGCGAAGGGCTGCCACCATGACGATCGTGAACGACGTGAGGAGCCCGAACGCGCTGCGGCAGCTGCTCGACCTGCTGGCCCGGGGCGCGCCGCAGGAGAGCTTCACCCGGCCGGCGCTGGCATTGCGCGAGGCGCACGCGGACCAGGCCGAGATCCGCCTCGTCGAGGAGGCCACGGACGTGGCACTCGCCATCCGGGCGAAACTGGAGGCACACCGCCGCCGGGAGGGCCAGCTCTCGGCGCTGTTCGACACTGCCGGCGACCTGGCGGCGCTGCGCGACCTGGACGCCGTGCTGCGCGCCATCGTGCGCCGCGCGCGGACGCTGGTGGGCACGGACGTCACCTACATGACGCTCAACGACCCGGCCGAAGGCGACACCTACATGCGGGTGACCGACGGCTCGGTCTCGGCCGCCTTCCAGCAGCTGCGCCTGGGCATGGGCGAGGGCCTGGGCGGTCTGGTGGCGCAGACGGCCCGCCCCTACGCCAGCGCCGACTACCGCGTCGACAGCCGGTTCCGGCACACCCGGACCATCGACGCGGGCGTCCACGAGGAGGGGCTGCGCGGCATCCTCGGGGTGCCGATGCAGCTCGGCACCCGGGTGATCGGCGTGCTGTACGCGGCCGACCGCACCCCGCGGGAGTTCACCCAGGACGCCATCGCGCTGCTGTCCTCGCTCGCCGACCACGCGGCCGTCGCCATCGACGGCGCCCGGATGCTGGAGGAGACCCGCGCCGCGCTGGCCGAGCTGGGCGCGGCCAACGAGACGGTCCGCGCGCACAGCGAGGCCATGCGGCGGGCGGCCGAGAGCCACGACCGGCTCACCGACCTGGTGCTGCGCGGCGGCGACGTCACGGACGTGGCGCGGGAGATCGCCGCGCTGCTCGACGGCGGAGTGGCGGTGCACGACGCAGACGGCACCGAACTGGCCGGGGTCGGCACCGACCAGGGCCCTCCGCCGCCTGAGGAGGCCGTGCGCGCCTCCCGCCGGACGGACGGGCGGTGCGGGTGCGGGACACCTGGGTATGCGCGGTGCTGGCCGGCCCGGAGCTGCTCGGCAGCCTCACCCTGACCGGGCGGCCACGGCTGACCGACGCGGACCGGCAGGTCTTCGAACGTGCCGGTCTGGTCACGGCGCTGCTGCTGTTGCTGCGCCGCTCGGTGGCCGAGGCCGAGGACCGGGTGCGCGGCGAACTGCTGGGCGATCTGCTGGCCGACGGCGCGCGGGATCCGGGGAGCCTGGCCCTGCGGGCCCGGCGGCTGGGCGTGGACCTGGCCTCACCGCACTGCCTTCGCGGTGCTGCAGCTGCGCCTCACCGCTGCGGGCGCGGCTGGCCGCCGAGGCGACCCGGCAGGCCCGACGGCTGGCCGGCCTGGCCGGTACCCACGGCGGCGACGTGGTGCTCCTCGCCCCGTCCGAGGACCCCGGCGCCCTCGCGCGGAGCCTGGCGGCCGACGTGGGCCGGGCCCTGGACACCCCGGTGACGGTGGGTTCGGGCGGGCCCCGCGGCGTCGCACGGCCGGACTGCAGGAGGCGCACCGTGAGGCGCTGCGCTGCCTGCAGGCCCTGCAGGCGCTGGGCCGCACCGGCGAGGGCGGCAGCCTGCCCGAACTGGGTTTCCTCGGCGTCCTGCTGGGCGACCGCACGCGACGTCTCGGGCTACGTGCGGCAGGTGCTGGGCCCGGTCCTGGACTACGACGCGCACCGCGGCACCGAGCTGGTGCGCACGCTGGACGCCTACTACGCGCAGGGCGCCAGCCTGGCCCGCGCCAAGGACGCTGCTGCACGTCCACGTCAACACGGTGGTGCAGCGACTGGACCGCGTGCGGCACCTGCTCGGGCCCCGACTGGAACGCGCCGGAGCACGCGCTGGAGATCCAGCTGGCGCTGCGGCTTGCACCGGCTGAGCGTGAACGCACCGCCGGAGAGCTGAGAACACGACCGTGCCGTGGCAAGGGGCCCGCCGCACGGCCGCCGGGTCGAGCGGCGGGCGGCGGGCGGCGGTTCAGGCCGAAACGGTTCCGCGCCAGGCGAAGGGCTTCTCCGTCATCCCGGAGTCGCCGCCGGTCGTCGGGGCGGACGGAGAGGATCTGGTCGACGCCCATGCGGCGCTCCTCGAAGGCGAGCGCGCCGCCGACCAGGTACAGCCGCCACACCCGCGCGGTCTCCTCACCGGCGAGGGCGACGAACTCGCGCCCAGCGGTCCTCCAGGGTGCGAGCGCCAGGCGCGGATGGTAGCGGGCGTAGTGCTCGCGCATCGACTCCACGTGCCGCACCTCCAGACCGGCGCCCTCCAGCAGGTCCGACGGTCTCGCCCAGCGGCCGCATGTGCATGTCGGGGGCGATGTAGGTCTCGATGAAGGCGCCGCCGCCGGGCGCGTGCGGGCCGCGTGACATCTGCTGCACCAGCACCCGGCCGCGCGGGCGCAGCCGCGACTGCAGCAGCCGCGGTGAAGGCGGGGTACTCGGCGTCGCCGACGTGTTCGCCCATCTCGATGGTGGAGACGGCGTCGTAGCTGCCCGGCCTCGATGTCGCGGTAGTGCCTGCAGCTGCACCTCGACGCGGTCCTCCAGGCCGCGCTCGCGCGACCCGCGCGCGGACGTAGGCGGCCTGCTCCCTGGAGAGGGTGACGGCGGTGACCTCGGCCTTGCACTCCTCGGCGGCGTGCAGGGTGAGCGAGCCCCAGCCGCAGCCGATGTCGAGCAGCCGGCTGCCGGGCGCGAGGTCCAGCTTGCGGCAGATCAGGTCCAGCTTGTCGCGCTGGGCGTCGGCAGGCCCGTAACGCCGTCCCTCGGGGCCGTTCAGGCTCGTCCAGTAGCCGCAGGAGTAGGCCATCGTCTCGTCGAGCAGCAGCTCGTACCAGTCGTTGGACAGGTCGTAGTGGTGGCTGATGGCCGCCCGGTCGCGGGCCGTGCTGTGCAGGCCGCCGCGCAGCCGGGCCTGCGCGCCGGGCGCCGGCGGCCGGGGGCCGACGGCGCCCAGCCGCAGCGCGGCGAGCCGCGGCGCGTGCCCGGTCGCGCGGCGCCCAGCGGGGCGGGGCCAGGCCGCGGTCCCGCACCGCGCCCCACACGGTGCGCAGGCCCTCGGCGAGGTCGCCCTCGATGTCGAGGTCGCCGCTGATGTACGCCTCGCGCCAGGCCGAGTTCGCCCGGCTGCCACACCAGCCGGCGCAGCGCGCGCCGGGAGCGCAGCACGACCACCGGCGCGTCCTTCGGCGCCGGCCTCGCTGCCGTCCCAGGCGCGCAGCCGTACCGGCAGCGTGCCGCCGAGGAAGTCCTCCAGCAGTGGGCGCCAGCCGCCCGTGCCGCGTCGTTCACCGTGGTCTCTCCGGTTCCGTGTCAGCTGCAGCTGGTGGACGTCCAGGTAGCCGGAGCGGAACCCGGCCTCGGAGTAGGCGAGGTAGAAGGTCCACATCCGCTGGAAGATCTCGTCGAAGCCCAGTGCCGGTGACCTGCGCGGCCCGCTCCGCGAACCGCTCGCGCCACAGCCGCAGCGTCTCCGCGTAGTGCGGCCCGAAGCGCGTCGCACTGGGTGACGCGCAGCGCGGTCTCGCCGCGCGGTGACCTCCTCGACGGCCTCGCACGGAGGGGATCACGCCGCCGGGGAAGATGTACTTGTGGATCCAGGTGTAGGTGTCGCGGGTGGCCAGCATCCGCTCGTGCGGCATGGTGATGGCCTGCAGCGCGACCCTGCCGCCGGGCACGAGCAGCCGGTCCAGGGCGCCGAAGTAAGTCCGGCCAGAACTCGACGCCGACGGCCTCGATCATCTCGACGCTGACGACCGCGTCGTACGTCGCCGCGCACCTCCCGGTAGTCGCTGCAGCCGCACCTCGACCCGGTCGTCCAGCCCGGCGCGCGGCCAGCCGGGCGCTGGCCAGCTCGCGCTGCTCCCGGGAGAGGGTGACGGTCAGCACCCGCGCGCCGCGGGCGGCCGCGCGCAGGGCGAGTTCGCCCCATCCGGTGCCGATCTCCAGCAGCCGGCTGCCCGCGCCGACCCCGGCCAGGTCCAGCAGCCGGTCGATCTTGCGGCGCTGCGCGGTCGGCAAGGAGGCCGGCTCGGCGGGGAAGCCGCGGAAGATCGCCGAGGAGTAGGTCATGGTCTCGTCGAGGAACAGCGCGAAGAGGTCGTTGGACAGGTCGTAGTGCCGGTGGATGTTCTCGCGGGCGCCCTCGAGGGTGTTGCGCTCGGCCGTCGGGTGCCGCAGCGCCCAGGCCCGCGCAGCCGCTGCAGCGAGGCCGGGCACCAGGTCGGTGACGTGTCCGGCAAGCACGGCGAGGACGTCGACCAGCCGTCGTGGCCGTCGGCGTCCCACTCCCCCGCCATGTAGGACTCGCCGAAGCCGATGAGTCCGCCCGCGCCGATGCCGGCGGAAGAACGCCTCGGGCCGGTGGACCCGCAGCAACGGGCCGCCCAGGCCGAGGGTCTCGCCGTCGGGCAGGCGCACCCGCAGCGGCAGCCGGGCCAGCGCCCGGCGCACGATGAGCCGGGCGACCGCGGTCCGCGCCCGGGAGCACTGCGGCACCGACGCGACGTCGGGCCAGCGGCGCGGCGACGGCCGCCGTCTGGTCGCGGGGACAGGGAAACGCTCACTCCACACCCTCCTGGGGCCGGTGACGGGGACGGGGCTGCACGGGCAGTCCGCGCAGGTAGAGCCGGATGCCGTGCAGCCGGATGCCGGCGGAGACGGCGGCGGTCGACCACGGGTGGCGGGCCGCCGCCCGGAGCAGCGACGCCGGGGTGGCCGGGCCGCGGACTCCGCGCAGGGTCGCGGTGAAGGGACGGCCCCGCTCGCGTTCCAGATGCACGGTCAGCCTCCAGCCGCTCGTCCGGCTACGGGCAGCCGCATCCGGTAGCGCGCCGTCGACGGGGAAGAACGGCGAGACGTAGAACTCCTTCTCGCACGACGGCCTCGTCGCCGCGCGTCGGTATGCAGCAGGTAGCAGTGCCGCTCGCCGTAGGTGTTGTGCACCTCGGCGACCACGCAGCGCAGGGCGCCGTCGGCGCCGTGGCACCAGTACAGGGTCAGCGGGTTGAAGACGTGGCCCAAGACCCGGGCGTGGGTGAGCATCAGCACCCGGCCGCCGGCCAGGTCGATGCCCTGGGCGGCGAGGATAGCGTTCCAGGCCGGCCCGGATGGCCGGTGGTGCCGCGCGAAGTGGTCGCGCGCGTCGAAGCGGGCCAGCGGGCGCAGCAGGCGCGGCAGTCGGGGCAGGCGGTCCAGGTCGACCAGCCACATGTAGGTGCGGTCCGGAAGCCGTACCGCTGTCGGGCGGCTGCGGACGTGGCGTGATCAGGCAGCCGGTACAGCGGCGGGCGCGGCGGCGCTCACCAGATCACCCCCAGGGCGCGCGGCGGCCTCGACCCCGGAGCGGCAGCCGTCCTCGTGGAAGCCCCAGCCGTGGTAGGCGCCGGCGAACGCGGTCCGCGCCGCTCGGACAGCCGCGGCAGACGCTGCTGGGCCGCGACCGACTCGGGCGTGTAGACGGGGTGTTCGTAGGCCATGCGGGCGAGCACCTGCTCTTCGGCGACGCGGCCGGCGCCGTTCAGGGTGACCACGTACGTCTCGGGGGCGTCGAGCTCGCTGCAGCCGGTTCATGTCGTAGCTGACCTGGACCTGTTCGGCGTGCGCGGCGCAGGACGGCATCAGGTAGTTCCAGGAGGCGCGGGCGCCGCGGGCTGCGAGGCAGCAGCGAGGTGTCGGTGTGCAGCAGGGTCGGGTTGCGCGAGTAGCGGAACGCGCCGAGCATGGCGCGTTCCTCGTCGGTGGGGTCGGCCAGCAGCCGCAGTGCCTGGTCGGGGTGGGTGGCGACGACCACCGAGTCGAACTCGGCAGTGTGCCCGGAAGCGTCGGTGACCTCCACGCCGTCGGCGTGTCGGCGCACGGCGCGGACCGGGCGCGCCGGTGTGCACGGCTGGAAGCTGCTTGGCGACCCGTTCGACGTACTCGCGTGAGCCGCCGATCACGGTGCGCCAGGTCGGCGAGCTCTTCACAGAGAGCAGGCCGTGGTGGTCGAGGAAGCGGAAGAGGTAGCGGGCGGGGTAGCGCAGGGCGGTGTCCGCGGCGCAGGACCACACGGCGGAGACCAGCGGCGTCATGAAGTGCGAGACGAAGTAGGGGGAGAAGCCGCCGTCGGTGAGGAAGTCGCCGAGCGGCTGGTCGGCGGCGCCCGCGTCCCGGGCGAGCAGCCGGCGCGCCGCCGCGGTGGAAGCGCGGGATCTCGGCGAGCATGCGCAGGTAGCGGGGACGCAGCAGGCTCGCCGGGGCGGGCGAGGACGCCGCGCGGCTCCGCGGGCACCGGCGTACTCCAGGCCGCAGCCCTCGCACCGCACGGACATGCTCATCTCCGTCTCCTGCGTCGCCACGCCCAGTTCGCCGGAACAGGCGCAGAAGATGCGGGTAGGTGCGGTGGTTGTGCACGATGAAGCCCGGAGTCGACCTGCAGCACCCGGCCGTCCGCGGAGGGGACGTCGTGGGTGTGGGCGTGCCCGCCGAGCCGGTCGTCCGCCTCGTACAGCGTGACCTGATGTGCGCTCGCGCAGCACGTAGGCGGCGGTCAGTCCCGCCACCCCGCTGCCGATCACCGCTGTGCGCCGGCCCTGCTCGCTCATGCCGCCTCTTCCGTGACGTGATCCCGGAGCACATGCCCCATCACTCGGCATTCGGAGCCGGATCCTCCGCGGATTGGAAGCGCGACATTCGTCACACCCCGCGATCTTCATCAGTTCGAGTGAACGACCAATCCGCCACTCAGGCCGGTCCGAATGCCCCTCGTGAGGGAACGACGGGGCGCGGCGAGAGCGCCGCCCCCGTTCCCCGAACGACTGTGAAGCCGTCAGAACTGGAGAATTACGTGAACACCAACGCCCTGCGTCGCACCGCCGTGGCCGTCGCCGCCGTCGCCGTCCTGCCCCTGTCCATGACCGCCTGCTCCGGTGACAACGGCTCCTCCTCGGCCGACTCCAAGCCGAGCGCGAGCGCGAAGGACAACTCGAAGTCGGGTGACCAGCAGTCCACGAAGGACGAGGCCATGGACGGTCCGTTCGGTTCGGCCTGCTCCACGGTGCCGAAGACGGGTGACGGCAGCTTCAAGGGCATGGCGCAGGACCCCGTCGCCACCGCCGCCTCCAACAACCCCGCGCTGTCCACCCTGGTCACCGCGGTGAAGAAGGCCGGCCTGGTCGACACTCTGAACAACGCGAAGAACATCACCGTCTTTGCGCCGACCAACGATGCCTTCGGCAAGATCCCGAAGGACCAGCTGAACGCCGTCCTCAGCGACAAGAAGAAGCTGACCGACATCCTCACCTACCACGTGGTCGGCCAGAAGGTGACCCCGAAGGACCTGGAGAGCGGCAAGTTCAAGACGCTGAACGGCGCCGCCGTCACCACCTCGGGTTCGGGCACCTCCTTCAAGGTCAACGACACCGCGAACGTGGTCTGCGGCAACGTACAGACCAAGAACGCCACGGTCTACATCGTCGACAGCGTTCTGATGCCGAAGAAGTGACCCGTCGCCGGGCGGCGTCGTCCCCTCCCCGTTCGACGACGCCGCCCGCGGGCCGGTGCCGGGGGCTTGCCCGCCTGCGCAGCACGTGTTACTTATCGGTAACCACGCGACACAGGAGGAGCACGACATGGCCGTCCCGTCCGCCCGGCTGCTGGCCGGCGTGCTGACCGCCGCGGGGATCGGGCACTTCGCCCTCCCGCGGCAGTTCGACGCCATTGTGCCCCGGGTGCTCCCGGGAAGCCCGCGCACCTGGACTCAGCTGAGCGGCGTGGCCGAACTGGCCGTCGCGGCGGCCGTGGCCCGTCCGCGTACCCGGCGCCGGGGCGCGCTCGCCGCTGCCGTCCTGTTCGCCGCCGTCCTCCCCGCCAACGTGCAGATGGCCCTGGACTGGCGTCACCGCCCCGCACCGCAGCGCACCCTCGCCTGGGGACGGCTGCCGCTGCAGGCACCGCTGGTGTGGTGGGCGCTGCGGATCGGCCGCGACGCCGACAGTTCCGCCAACCACTGACTCCGGAAAGGCAGCGAAAACCATGGCCTCTTCACCCGCCCTCGGGCGACCCGTCCCGGAACTCACCCTGGAGGGCGGGGTACTGACAGACGACGGCTTCCAGCGCAACAGGTACGTGCTGGCGGGCCGGCGCGGACGGCCCGTCGTCCTCGCCTTCTATCCCGGTGACGACACCTCGGTGTGCACCCGGCAGATGTGCAGCTATTCCTCCGGTCTCGAGCAGTTCTCCGGTCTCGGCGCCGAGGTGTGGGGCATCAGCCCGCAGGGGGTGGACAGCCACGAGGCGTTCGCCAGGAAGTACGACCTGCGCTTCCCGCTCCTCGCCGACCCGGACCGCGCCGCGGCGCGTGCCTTCGGCGTCGCGGCGCCCGGCATCGGGCTGCGGCGTGCGGTGTTCGTGGTCGCGCCCGACGGTTCGCTGCACTGGAAGCACGTCGCGCTGCTGGGCGCCACGTTCCAGCCGGTCGAGAAGCTGACCGAACAGCTGCGTTCGCTCAGGACCATGGGCTGAGCAAGCCACGGAGCGCACGAAGACGGCCGCCGCGGGAGGATCTCCCGCGGCGGCCGTTCCGCGCACGCCACCGCCTCACTCCTCCTGACGACGGAGCATGCCGGTCACCAGGTCCGTGGTCAGCGTGTGCCATGCCCCGGCTCCGCGGAGCATCGCATGGTCCCCGCCGGGCATCGGCACGTACCGCGCCTCGATCCCGGCCGCATGCGCGCGGCGCACGAAATCCTGCGACCCGCGCGGGTCGGTCATCCGGTCGCGATCCCCGTGCAACAGCACCAGCTCGGTCCCGCGCAGGTGCTCCACGGGCTCCTCGAACGGGCACCAGGGGGCGAGGCCGACGACTCCGCACACCTGCGGGCTGCCGCCGGCTGCCAGCGCGGCGCGGCCACCCATGGAGTGGCCCACCAGCACCACCGGCACCGGGCCGGTGAACGCGCGCAACTCCTCCAGCGCCCGGCGGGCGTCGCGCGCGGCGTCCCTCCGGTCGCCGTTCCAGCCCCGGTGGGTGTAGCGCACGGTGCCGACGGTCACGTGGCGCTCATCGGTGGCACGGCACAGTGCCCGGACGAAGGGCCGCATGCGCCGTTCGGGCAGATTGAGGCGGGTCGGCGGACTCAGCGCGTCGGAGCGGCCGCCGTGCAGGACGAGGACGGCGGACCGCGGAGCGGCGGTGCTGCGGCGCAGGGACAGGGCGGGCCGGGGCGCGGCCTCCGCGCCGGGCTGGTCGAGCAGCACGCCGGTCCTCATTCTTCCGTCTCGCCGGCGAGCAGCCCGGCCACCGACAGCGAGGCCCAGGCGGCGGAGACGGCCACCGCCTTCACGCGGGTGGCGCGTCCGGGCAGCGTCGCTCCCAGCAGCAGGGCATCGCCCAGGTCGGCGGCGATGCGCAGCAGCGCGGCGGTGCGCAGAGCACCTCCGGAGGGTGCGCACAGCATCGCGACGCCACTCGCCGCGTCACGCCAGGCCAGTGGGCGCAGCGAAGTGCGGATGTGCGGCTCGGCGCGTCCGCGGGTGTCCACCAGCCCGGAGGGCCTGGCCAGCAGGGCGGGCCGGGCGGTGACCGCCAGCCCGTAGGCCGCCGTCGCGGCTCCGACCGTTCTCAGCAGACCGACGTGCATGCGTTACCCGCTCTCCTCCCGCGGCCGTGTTCGGCCGCTGCTCGTACCGGGACGTACCCGCTGTTCGGAGCAGCGGCCGCCGCCGGATTGGTCGGAGCGGCACCGGCGGAGTGCTCAACGGACGGTGCCGCCCAGCACCGCCTCCAGGTCGTAGCCGACGGGTTCCTCCAGCTGGGCGTACGTACACTCCGCCGGTTCCCGCTCGGGGCGCCAGCGACGCCACTGGGTGGTGTGCCGGAACCGGGTGCCCTGCATGTGGTCGTAGGCCACCTCGCACACCCGTCTCCGGGCGCAGCGGCACCCAGGACAGGTCCTTGGACGCGTTCCACCGGCTGGGGCCGCCGGGCATCCGCCGCTCGGCGTGCGCCTCCTGGCGGGCCCAGTCGGCCCACGGGTGTCCGGCGGCGTCCATCATGCGCAGCGGCTCCAGTTCCTCGCGCAGTTCCTGGCGACGGCGCATGGAGAAGGCCCCGCACACTCCCACGTGCTGCAGGTTTCCGTGCGCGTCGTGCAGCCCGAGCAGGAGGGACCCGACGACGTCGCCGGACTTGTACGGCCGGTACCCGGCCACCACGCAGTCCGCCGTCCGCTCGTGCTTCACCTTCACCATGACGCGTTCGTTCGGGCGGTAGGCCAGATCCAGCCGCTTGGCCACCACGCCGTCCAGCCCCGCGCCCTCGAACTGCTCGAACCACTCTTCCGCCAGGTCCACGTCGTGGGTGGCGGGCGCCAGGAAGACCGGGTCGGCGGCGTTCTCGAGCAGCTCGGTCAGCGCATGCCGCCGCTCTCGCTGCGGCACGCGCGTCACGTCGGTGTCCTCCAGCGCCAGGAGGTCGAAGGCGACGAAGCTCGCCGGGGTGCGTTCGGCGAGCATCCGCACCCGGGAGTCCGCCGGGTGGATGCGCTCCAGCAGCGTCTCGAACTCGAGCCGGCCGTCCTGCACGACGATGATCTCCCCGTCGACGACGCAGCGGCGCGGCAGGTTCGCGCGCAGCGCGGTGACCAGCTCGGGGAAGTAGCGGGTGAGCGGCTTGGTGGAACGGCTGCCGATCTCCAGCTCGTCACCGTCCCGGAACACGACGGCTCGGAAGCCGTCCCACTTGGCCTCGTACTGCATGCCGGGCGGGATGTGCGCTGCGGCCTTGGCGAGCATCGGTCGGACCGGAGGCATCACTGGAAGCTGCATGGTGTCCCGATTGTCCGTCGGCGCGCGTGCCGTCGCGCGCCGACGCGCGCGGCGTCCTACCGTGCGGGGTATGGCGGACGCGGTGGAGCTGACGGTCGGCGGGCGGACGGTGCGGATCTCTCACCCGGACAAGGTGCTCTTTCCCCGGCACGGCTACACCAAGTTGGATGTCGCACGGTATTACGAGTCCGTGGGCCCGGGCGTGGTGCGGGCGCTGCGTGACCGGCCGACGACGATGGAGCGCTACCCGGACGGCGTAGAGGGCGAGTCGTTCTTCCAGAAGCGCGCGCCGAAGTACACGCCCGACTGGATCCCGACCGGTCGGATCTCCTTCCCCAGCGGCCGGTACGCCGACGAGATCTGCCCGACCGAGCCCGCCGCGGTGGTGTGGGCGGCCAACCTGGGCTGTCTGACCTTCCATCCGTGGCCGGTGCGACGCGGGGACACCGATCATCCGGACGAGCTGCGCATCGACCTGGACCCCCAGCCGGGCACGGACTACGCGGACGCGGTGTGGGCCGCGAGCCGGCTGCGTGAGCTGCTGGACGAGCTCGGGTTGCGCGGCCGGCCCAAGACGTCCGGGGGGCGCGGGCTGCACGTGTTCGTGCCGATCGTGCCCGAGTGGACCTTCACCGAGGTGCGGCGCTGCGCCATCGCGATCGCGCGGGAACTCGAGGAACGGGCGTCGCAGCGCATCACCTCCGCGTGGTGGAAGGAGGAACGTGGCGAGAAGATCTTCGTCGACTACAACCAGACGGCGCGGGACCGCACGATCGCCAGCGCCTACTCGGTGCGACCGCACCCCGACGCTCGGGTCTCCGCGCCGCTGCTGTGGGAGGAACTGGCCGACGCCCGTCCGGCGGACTTCGACCTGGCGACGATGCCCGGCCGGTTCGCCCAGAAGGGCGACGTGCACGCCGGCATGGAGGACGAACCGTGCCGGCTGGAAACGGCGCTGGAAATGGCCGACCGGCACGAACACGACCGGGGTCTGGGCGACATGCCGTACCCGCCGGACCACCCCAAGGCACCCGGCGAGCCCACCCGGGTCCAGCCGAGCCGGGCCCGCAAGCCGTAGCTGTTCAGGCGCCGCGGACGACCAGGTCGTCCAGAAGTTCTCCGGTGGCCCGGGCGATCCGGTCCACGGCCCGGTCGAAGATCTCGGCGTTGTGCCGGGCCGGGGCGCGGAAGCCGGAGACCTTGCGGACGTACTGCAGCGCCGCTGCGCGCACGTCCGCCTCGGTCACCGACTCGGTGTACGGAGGACGGAGGGTGTGGATGCTTCGGCACATACCGCCGACGGTACGCCGCCGGCGGTGTCGCTGGAACGGAATCTGCCGGGTACCGGGTACGGAACGCAACCCGGCGGGCTTCGGGTCCGAAAGGAAGGAGAGCGGACGATGACTGTGGTGGTGACGGACGAGGTGCGGGAAGCGCAGGCGCACGGCCGTCCGGTGGTGGCGCTGGAGTCGGCGCTCGTCACGCACGGTGTGCCGGTTCCGCGCAGCCTCGAGGTGGCCCGGAAGATCGAGGAGACGGTACGGGCGGCCGGCGCGGCCCCGGCGACGCTGGCCGTGCTGGACGGGCGCGTGCACGTCGGCCTGGACGAGGACGGACTGGAACGCCTTGCGGGCGACCAGGACGCGGCGCCGCTGACGCCGGCCGATCTGGCTCCGGCGATGGCCTGCGGCGCGAGTGGAGCGACGACGGTCTCGGGCAGCGCGTTCCTGGCGGGCCGCGCGGGCATCCGGGTGCTGGCCGCCGGGGCGCTGAGCGGCATACTTCCCGGCACCGGGGGTGACTGGCGGGTGCCCGCCGACCTGCTGATGCTGGCGCACACCCGCGTCACGGTGGTCTGTGCCGGGGTGGAGGCCGCTTTGGACGCGGCCGCGACGCTGCGGCGGCTGACCTCGGCAGGGGTACCGGTGCTCGGCTGCGGCACCCGTACGCTGCCCGGGTTCTCGCTGGCCGACAGCGGAGTAGAGGTGCCCTGGACGGTCGGCGACGCCCGCGCCGCGGCCGACGCGATGCGGGCGCAGGACGGCTTGGGCGGGACGGAGAGCGGGATGGTGGTGGCGAGCCCGGTGCCCGCCCGGGAGGCGCTGGCGGAGCAGGCCCACTCGCGGGTCCGGCAGGCGGCCCTGGACAGCTGCGTGCGCGCCGGCGCATCAGGTGAGGCTGTCACTCCTCACCTGATGCGCGAACTGGCCGCGCGCACCGACGGCGCCTCGCTCGATGCCCACGTCGCCGCGGTGCGGCACAGCGCCGAACTGGCCGCCCGGCTCGCCGCGGTGTGGTCGGCGACGGCGCACACCTGAGCGGACTCCGTGCGGCCTCACAGGGTGCGGGGGCCGTGGCCCAGGCCCAGCTCGGCCAGCCCACGGTCCCACTCGGCGGACCGCCGCCGGTCGAGACGGACCAGCACCAGATGACGTCCGGTCAGCACCAGGGCGGCGACGCCGCCGGCCGCGAGACCGCCGGCCAGCGCGGACTGCACGCCGACCATCACCGGGCTCGACGGCTTCTCGGCGAGGTTCCCGTTCGGCCCCACCCAGATCCTCACGTGCTCACCGGCCTTGATGCCGTCGTGCACGTCGGTGGTGCCCGTGCGCTGCGTACCGTCCGGTGCCTGCCAGCTGACCGGCGCCCGCGCGCGGTCGCCGGCCGGCGAGACGTAGAGCGTGCTGGCGGCGGGGTTGTGCACGTCCTGCCGCACCACGGCCTGCACCGGGTGGCGCTGCAGGGCCTGCCGCTGCGCGGTGTGGTCGACCTGGAAGAAGGCGAGGAGCCCGACGGAGACGGCGCCCACGGTCATCAGCACCCCCGCGACCAGAACGATCCACGCCTCCAGGACGTCCGAGCGACGGCGGAGCGGGTTGGCGCGCCAGCGCCAGAACCGCACGTGCGGCACCCGGATCGGCACCGGCCCCTGCGACGTCATCGCTCTCACCCCATCCCCCTGGTGCGTGTCTTCGACGTCCCGTCTGCGGGACGGTGGGCGAGCGACGCTGCTTCTCCATCTCTCCCCCAGCCGGCCGGCAACCCCTCTCCCACCCAGTCCGAGTGCCACCGCGACGCGTGGAACATGCGTGATACCGGGTGCCGTCGTGGCAGAGCCGGCAGGCGTTGACAGCAGGCCGGGCAGGCGAGCAGAATAAGCAACCGCTTAGTATCTCCGGCCCGGGAGCAGCCATGCCAGCCTCGCCGTCCGCCGCCCCGCTGCTCTCCCGTCGCGACCTGGCCTTCCAGCTCTACGACTGGCTGGACGCCGGGTCACTCACCAAGCGCTCCCGCTACGCGGAACACTCCCGGGAGACCTTCGACGCCGTGCTCGAACTCGGCGAGCAGCTCGCCGCCCGTTACTTCGCGCCGCACAACCGCAGGAACGACCTGGAGGAGCCGCGCTTCGACGGCACCCGCGTGCACCTGCACCCGGAGGTGAAGGAGGCGCTGGACGCCTTCGCCCGCTCCGACCTGCTGGGCGCGACGATGGACGCCGAGCTCGGCGGCATGCAGCTGCCGCACGTGGTGGCCACCGCCTGCTTCGCCTGGTTCCAGGCCGCCAACGTGGCCACGTCGGCCTACCCGTTCCTGACGCTGGGCAACGCCAGGCTGCTGTGCGCCCACGCCTCGTCCGAACTGGTGCACAAGTTCGTGCCGCCGATGCTGGCCGGCCGGTTCCACGGCACGATGTGCCTGTCGGAGCCGCAAGCCGGCTCCTCGCTCGCCGACGTCACGACGCGGGCCGAGCCGCAGCCGGACGGCACCTACCGTCTCTTCGGGGCGAAGATGTGGATCTCGGCCGGGGACCACGAACTCGGCGAGAACATCGTGCACCTGGTCCTGGCCCGCGTGCCCGGCGGGCCGCCCGGCGTGAAGGGTCTGTCCTTGTTCGTCGTGCCGAAGGTACTGGTCGGCGCGGACGGCACGCTCGGCGAGCGCAACGACGTGGTGCCGGCCGGGCTCAACCACAAGATGGGCTACCGCGGCACCACCAACGCCCTGCTCAACTTCGGCGAGGGCGCGCACCGCCCCGGCGGCGAGCCGGGCGCCGTCGGAGAGCTCGTCGGCGAGGAACACCACGGTCTGGCGCAGATGTTCCACATGATGAACGGTGCCCGGATCGGCGTGGGCGCCGGCGCCGCTGCCCTTGGGTACACCGGCTACCTGAAGTCGCTGGACTACGCCCGCAGCCGGCCGCAGGGCCGCCCGATCGGCGCCAAAGACCCGACCGCTCCCCAGGTGCCGATCACCGAGCACGCCGACGTGCGCCGCATGCTGCTCGCGCAGAAGTCCTATGCCGAGGGCGCGATGGGCCTGGTGCTGTACTGCGCCCGGCTGGTCGACGAGCAGCACACCGCCGAGCGCGCCGAAGACCGCGAGCGGGCCCGGCTGCTGCTGGAGGTGCTCACCCCGATCGCGAAGAGCTGGCCCTCGCAGTGGTGCCTGGAGGCCAACAGTCTGGCCCTGCAGGTGCACGGCGGTTACGGCTACACCCGCGAGTACGACGTCGAGCAGCACTACCGCGACAACCGGCTGAACCCCATCCACGAGGGCGCGCACGGCATCCAGGCGCTCGATCTGCTGGGCCGCAAGGCCGTCATGGACGGCGGCGCCGGGCTACGACTGCTGGGCGAGGCCGTCACCGGTACCGTCGCGCACGCCGTCACGGCGGGCGGCGAGGCCGCCGACCTCGGCGCGCTGCTGGATCGTGCCTGGTCACGGGTGGATCAGGTGACCGTGCGGGTGTGGAGCAGCGGCGACCCCGAGCGGGCGCTGGCGAACGCCACCGCGTACCTGGAGGCGGTCGGTCACGTGGTGCTGGCCTGGATCTGGCTGGACCAGCTGCTGGCCACCGGGGAGCGCCAGGACGACTTCCACCGCGGCAAACGGCAGGCGGCACGGTACTTCCTCCGCCACGAGCTGCCACGCACCGGTCCGCAGTTCGACCTGCTGGAGTCCCTGGACACGACCGTCCTGGACACCGACCCCCGGTGGCTGTGAGCCCGCGGTCAGTCGCCGGCGGCCGGCTGCCCGTCGCAGTCGAGGTGGCCACCGGTGACCGGGGCACCCTGCACGCTGCTGCGGTCGAACACCACGTCGGTGACCCGCTGGCCGGCCGCCGGACGGACCTCCAGCGTCCGCTCGTGTCCCTTCACCGGGACCAGCCGTGCCCCGGGCAGGGCGACGGACAGCGCACTGGCCTGCCGCCGCCGCTGCGGCGCGAACCGGATCTCGGTGTGCTCCGGCGCCGCGGTGAGCAGGTCCACCGGTTGCTTCAGCACCTGGAAGCCCTCGCTCGCGCAGCCCCTTCTCCAGGGCCCTCGCGGCCCGGCCCTCACCCGCGACAGCGTGCACCCGCAGCGGGACCTTCGACGGCGGCCAGGCCACCGGCCGGCCCGGCCCGGGCAGCCGGTAGGCGGCCGGGTCGGTCATCGGCCGGTCCGCGTTCAGCGCCGCGAACAGCTTCGCCGCGCGCCTGTGGTCCCACACCAGGGTCGAGCCCCAGCCGGGCACCCGGTGGTCGAAGTCGGTGATCGGGACGGTGGCGAACTCGGTGCGCTCGGTGGTCAGCCGGCGCAGCGCCCGGCCGAGCGCGGTCAGGGAGGAGACGGTCAGTTTCCGGTCGACGAGCAGCGAGTCGTGCAGCACATAGGCGGTCCGGGCGATGGCCACCGGGTCGGAGAAGACCCCCCGGTCGGCCCAGCCGTCGATCATCTCCGCGAGGAAGCGCTGCTGGCGGCGCATGCGTCCCAGGTCGCCGGAGGGCACCAGGTGCCGGGCCCGGACGTAGCGCAACGCGGTGTGCCCGTCCAGCCGGTGGGTGCCGGGCGGCAGGCTCAGACCCGAGTTGACGTCGTGCAGCGCCTTCGGGGTGCAGACGGTGGCGCCGCCGAGCCGGTCGACGGTGCGCACGAAGCTGCGGAAGTCCGCCTGCAGATAGTGGTCGATCCGCACGCCGGTGGCCTGCTCCACGGTGCGGACGGTCAGGTACGCGCCGCCGACGGCGAACGCCCCGTTGATCTTGCCGGCCTTCGGCAGCGGCTTGTGCAGCCGCCTGCGGTCCGCGTCCTGCGGGAAGCGCACGTAGGAGTCGCGCGGGATGCTGAGCACGCTGACGCGCCGCTGGTCCGCGGAGAGGTGGACGAGCATCATCACGTCGGTGCAGTCGCAGCCCTGCCCGCCGACGTGCAGCTTCTTGATCTCCTGCTCGCTGAGACCCGCACGCCGGTCGATGCCGACCAGGAGGTAGTTCACGCCGGGGCCGTCGGCCGGCCGCTGTGCCGAGTCGTCGAAGACGGTGGTGCGGGGCAGCGCGAGGGCGGCGGCCGCAGCCGGCAACCGTCCTGACCCGGCGGCCGCGGCCGTGCCGGCGAGTGCTGCGCACAGTGCTCCCACCACCGTGACCCGGCGCAGTCGCCGGTTCGTGAGGGAGCGCAGGGAACGACGGGACACGAGCACCTCCGCGAAGCGAGCCGGGCGCGATTATGGGCACGCGCGCGCCCGGCGAAGGCGGCTCCACGCCCTTGACGGCCCGTCTTCTCACCCGGCCGGCCGCGATGTCCCAGAAGAAGGCAGACAGCGCGGTGATCTCCTCGGGGAGAATCGGCCGATCCGGCCCCCGCGCGGCCCGCGGAGCGCTACGGTGTGAGCTCGCGGGGATCGGTTTCGGTAGGGTCGGCAGAGATCCTGAAGGCGCCGGGAGGATTCCGCCATGGGCGAGGCACGGCACGCGGCGACACCCGCAGCGCATCTGCGGAGGCTGCTGGAGCGTGCGCGCAACCCCTTCGACGTGCCGGACCTGGTGCTGATACGCCTGCAGGACGCGGTGCTCCACCAAGTCGAGCCGCTCGGCCGACAGCACCGCAACACGCCGGCGCCGGCGGTGCGGTGCGCCAGCTACCGGCACTCCTTCCTGCTCTCCGACGGCTGCAGCCTCTCGCTGTTCGAACTACGGCACGAGACGGTGGGCGCCCCAGGCGGCCCGGTCCACGAGCTGTACGCGGCCGAGGAGTCGCTGCGCACGGCACGCCGCCGGGTGTACCGCACGATGCGCGCCCCGCAGGCGACGCAGGTTCCGGAGGAGGCCCCGGCCGCACTCGTCGAGCCGCGCAGGCCCACCCGTACACCCCGTGCACGCGGCTACACCGGCCGCGACTCGCCGGATCACGCCCGGCGGCTGCTACGCCGCGCGGAGAACGCCGACCGGCCGGGTGAAAAGGTACTGCGGCTGCTGTCGACGGCCCGCGGCCACGAGATCGTTCCTGTTCCCCGTCCGCACGGCACGCCGGCCTGCCACGTGTGGTGCTCGGTGTACGAGCACGCCTTCCTGCTGGCCGACGGCCGGGAGATCAGCCTCTACGAGCTGGAGCACAACCTCTCGCGCACCGGCCGCCTGGTGTGCGAGGTCTACCTGGAGGCGGCCGACGCGGACCGAGCCGCGCACCGTCGGGCACGGGACCGCGGCATCGACCTGTGACGGCCGCCGGTCCGGCCGCAGCACCCCCTGTGGTCGTGGAAGTACTCCGGATGCCGCAGGTGCCACACCGCGGCCCCTGGGGAACGGCAGGGCCGTGACTGCGGATCTTGCGGTCTTCAACCGGCCCCTCCTCTCCGCCCGTCCGAGTGCCCGGCGTTTGGTCACGCCTGCCCGAGGGAACCGGCGGGTGCCGGTGACAAGGAGGGCAGACGATGGTCTTCGCGCGGCGCAGGGCCCGGTTGCGACAGGAAGCGGCGGAGGCCGCCGAACGCGGATACCGGGTCGTGGACCGTCGGTTCCCCGTCTCGGAGGGCGGCAAGGAGCTGCTGCGCAAGGCCTTCCCCGACCACTGGTCGTTCCTGCTCGGCGAACTGGCACTGTACAGCTTCGCCGTGCTGCTGCTGACCGGCGTGTACCTGACCTTCTTCTTCGAACCGAGTGTCGCCGAGCACCCCTACACAGGGTCCTACGGTCCCATGCGCGGAGTGCTGGTCTCGGATGCCTACGCCTCGACGCTGCGCATCAGCTTCGATGTGCGCGGCGGGCTGATGGTGCGGCAGATCCACCACTGGGCCGCGTTGCTCTTCCTGTTCTCCATCGCCGTCCACATGCTGCGGATCTTCTTCACCGGCGCCTTCCGCAGGCCGCGGGAGGGCAACTGGCTGATCGGTGTCACCATGTTCCTGCTCGGCATCGCCGAGGGGTTCTGCGGCTACTCGCTGCCGGACGACCTGCTGTCGGGCACCGGGCTGCGCATCGCGCAGGGCGTCGCGCAGTCGGTTCCGGTGGTGGGCACCTATCTGAGCTTCTTCGCCTTCGGCGGCCAGTTCCCCGGCACCGTCTTCGTCTTCCGGCTCTACATCTTCCACGTGCTGCTGCTCCCGGGCCTGCTGCTCGCCCTGGTCACCGTGCACCTGATCATGGTGGTGTACCTGAAGCACACCCACTGGGCCGGCCTGCGGCGGACCAACCGCAACGCGGTCGGCCCGCCGATGTTCCCGCACTACACGGCCAAGTCGCTCGGCCTGTTCTTCTGCGTCTTCGGCATCCTGACCCTCATGTCGGCCTTCGCCCAGATCAACCCGATCTGGGGCTACGGTCCATTCACGCCCGACCAGGTCTCCACCTCCTCGCAACCCGACTGGTACATCGGCTTCCTGGAGGGGTCGCTGCGGATGATGCCCGGCTGGGAGACCAACGTCTTCGGTCACACGATCATGTGGAACGTGTTCGTGCCGGCAGCCGTGCTGCCGCTCGGGCTGTTCACCGTGCTGTACCTGTACCCGTTCCTGGAACGCTGGATGACGGGTGACACGGCCGAGCACCACCTGTGCGACCGGCCGCGCAACCGCCCGGCGCGCACCGGCCTCGGTGTCGCCGGCATCACCGTCTACTCGGTGCTGCTGCTCGCGGGAGCCAACGACGTGCTGGCGACCGCCTTCCACGTGTCGCTGGACTTTTTGACCTGGTTGTTCCGCATCCTGCTCTTCCTCGGTCCGGTCCTGGGGTTCTCCGTCACCAGGAAGCTGTGCCTGCAGTTGCAGAAGCGGGACGAGGAGCTGGTGGAGGAGGGCGAGGAGACCGGCAACGTCACCCAGTCGGTGGAGGGCACGTTCTCCCCATCCCACCGGCGGCTGCCCGCCGGGCGCCGGTACGTTCTGCGGGCTCAGGAGCCGGCCGTCCCGGTCGCCGGCGAGGAGGGCGACGCCCGGGCCAGGCGATTGCGGGCGGCGCTCAGCCAGTGGTTCTACCGGGACGCTCCGCAGCAGAAGACGGCGGAGACGGAGTCACTGGAGACACGAAGCACTCGGGGCTGAAGCCCGGCCGGCCCGGCGCCGGCGGGGTCACTCCGCGCCGGCCTCCGCGTCCCCCTGGTACTGCAGGGCGAATCCGCCGACTCCCAGGCCGGTGATGCCGAGACCGACCAGGAAGATCCACACGGCGAACGCCACTCCGGACGCAGCCACCGCGAAACCGAAGGCGGTGACGACCGGCCAGATGCTGCGCGGCGGGAAGAAATCCAGCGGGCCTGCCCGGTCGCGGATCTCGCCGTCCTTGCGGTCCTCCGGGCGCCTGCCCCTGGTCCGGCCCTGCACGAACAGGAAGAACGCGATCACGGACGCCATGAGACAGGCGATCAGCAGCGCGGCCGCTCCGGCGGGGTCCCGCCCGTAGGGCAGGTAGAAGGCGGTCTCCGCTCCGAAGAACACCGCCACCCCGGCGAACAGGTAGAACTCAGCCCTCATCGCCGCCTGCCCTCTCCGACCCCTCACCGGGCGTCCTCAGCGCCGTGCGTGGCGCGCTCTCCACCTCCGGGGCGCCGGCCTGGGGATGGTGCAGGTGGAAGGCGGGCGACTCGGACCTGATGCGGGGGATGGCGACGAAGTTGTGGCGCGGTGGCGGACAGCCGGTCGCCCATTCGAGGGATCGGCCGAAGCCCCACGGATCGTCCACGGTGACCTCGTCGGCGTGGTGGGCAGACCACCACACGTTGTACACGAAGATCAGCATCGAGATGCCCAGGATCAGCGCACCGGTCGAGGAGATCGTGTTCAGCGTGGTGAAGCCGTCGGAGGGCAGATAGTCGGCGTAGCGCCGGGGCATACCGACCTCGCCCAGCCAGTGCTGCACCAGGAAGGTCGTCTGGAAGCCGGTCATCGTCGTCCAGAAGTGCCACCTGCCCAGCCGGTCGTCCAGCAGGTGACCGGTCATCTTCGGCCACCAGAAGTACAGGCCGGCGAAGGTGGAGAAGACCACCGTCCCGAAGAGCACGTAGTGCAGATGGGCGACGATGAAGTAGGAGTCCGTCAGGTGGAAGTCCAGCGGCGGGGAAGCGATGAGCACACCGCTGAGCCCGCCCAGCAGGAAGGTCACCAGGAACCCGAGGGCCCACAGCATCGGCGTTTCGAAACTGAGTGCCCCCTTCCACATGGTGCCGATCCAGTTGAAGAACTTCACTCCGGTCGGAATCGCGATGAGGAGCGACATCAGGGAGAAGAACGGCAGCAGGACCGCGCCGGTGGCGAACATGTGGTGGGCCCACACGACGGCGGAGAGCATGGTGATGGAGATGGTCGCACCCACCAGGCCCAGGTAGCCGAAGACGGGTTTGCGGCTGAAGACCGGCAGCACCTCGGTGACGATCCCGAAGAACGGGAGCGCCACGATGTAGACCTCCGGATGGCCGAAGAACCAGAACAGGTGCTGCCACAGGATGGCGCCGCCGTTGCCCGGATCGAAGACGTGCGAACCGAACTGCCGGTCGGACTCGAGCGCCGCCAGCGCGGCGGTGAGCACCGGGAAGGCGAACAGCGCGAGGATCGAGGTGAACAGCACGTTCCAGGTGAAGATCGGCATCCGGAACATCGTCATGCCCGGCGCCCGCAGACAGATGATCGTCGTGATGAAGTTGACGGCACCGAGGATGGTGCTCAGACCCGCCACGATCAGCCCCATGGCCCACAGGTCGCCGCCCAGGCCGGGTGAGTGCTCCCACCGGTTGAGCGGCGCGTAGGCGAACCAGCCGAAGGAGGCGGCCCCGCCGGGTGCGAGGAAGCCGGAGACGACCATCAAGCCGCCGAAGAGATACACCCAGTAGGTGAAGGCGTTCAGCCGGGGAAAGGCCACGTCCGGCGCGCCGATCTGCAACGGCATCACCACGTTGGTGAACCCGGCGAACGTCGGGGTGGCGAACAGCAGCATCATGATCGTGCCGTGGATGGTGAACATCTCGTTGTACTGCTGATTCGTCAGGAACTGCAGCCCCGGCTTCGCCAGCTCGGCACGCATCGCCAGCGCCATCAGTCCCGCCAGCAGGAAGAAGCCGAACGAGGTGACCAGGTAGAGCTTTCCGATGTCCTTGTGGTCGGTGGTGGTGAGCCAGCGCAGCATCAACCCCTCCATTCGATCGTCCCTGCCGACGAGGCGGTTTTCCCGGCGGGCTGGGGGGTACCCCGGTCCCCCTGTCCTACGGGGCGGAAACCGGCACGGTGGGAAAGGAAGCCAGATGTCCGAAGACGACGGCGACGTGGTGGCCCTGCTACTACGGCGGCACACGCCGATCCCCGGCCTCTTCGACCAGGTGACGTCCGAAGAGAGCGGCGAAGACATCGTGGCACCGCTCCTGACGGAGGAGCACGCCGCCGATCGGGGGCTCGCCCGGCCGGCGGACACGGGGACGGACGATCCGGAGTTCCTGCCGCTGCCGAACGCGCCACAGCAGGACGCGCTCGCCCATGCCGAGGGCGAGCAGCGCAACGAGAGCGACCGCAGGACCCAACTCGCCGTCGGCGTGCGGAACGCCGCGCGCCGGGTGCCGTCGTGAGCCGGGCGACCGGCCCCGGTGGCTCCCGCGCGGGCGAGGGTCTGCGCGTGGTGGTCGTCGGCGCCACCGGCAACGCAGGCACGAGCACGCTGCGGCTGCTGAGCGAGGACGAACGCGTCGGGTCCGTGCTGGCGATCGCCCGGCGGGTGCCGCAGTGGACGCCGCGCAAGGCCGAGTGGCGCAGCGTGGACATCTCCCGGGACGTCGATCTGGTGCCGCTCTTCCGTGAGGCCGACGTGGTGGTGCACCTCGCCTGGCTGTTCCAGCCGACGCGGCACCCGGCCGTCACCTGGAGCACCAACGTGCTGGGCAGCATGCGGGTCTGCCAGGCCGCCGCCGACGCCGGGGTGGGCTCGATCATCTACCAGTCCTCGGTCGGCGCCTACTCCCCCGGTTACAAGGACCGGCTCGTGGACGAGTCGTGGCCCACCGACGGCTGGCCCGAGGCGGCGTACTGCCGCGAGAAGGCCTACCTCGAGCGCTACCTGGACACTTTCGAGCGCCGCTACCCATGGGTGCGGGTGGTGCGGCTGCGCCCCGGTTTCCTGTTCAAGGAGGAGTCCGCCGCCCAGCAGCGGCGGCTGTTCGCCGGGCCGTTCCTGCCGGCCCGTCTCGTGCGCACCGAGCGGGTGCCGGCGGTGCCGGACGTACCGGGCATGCGGGTGCAGGCCCTGCACACCGACGACGCGGCGCAGGCGATCCTGCTGGCCGCGACCGGCACCGTACGCGGGCCGTTCAACCTGGCGGCCGAGCCGGTGATCGACGCCGGGGTCCTCGCCGAACTGCTCGGCACCCGGACGGTACGGGTGCCGCTGGCCGTGGTACGGGCGATCGTGGCGTCCGCCTACCACGCGCGGGTGGTCCCGACCTCGCCGCAGCTGTTCGACGCGTCGCTGCGGATGCCGCTGCTGGACACCACACGGGCTCACGAGGACCTGCAGTGGTTCCCGCGCTGGACGGCGGCCGAGGCCGTCGGGGAGTTCCTGAAGGGGCTGCGGCAGGGTTCCGGCATGGAGACGCCTCCGCTGGTGCCGCGGCTGCCCGGCGGCGGTCGGCTGCGGGAGCTGACCACCGGAGTGGGGCGCAGTCAGTGAGCGCCGGACCGTGAGAGCGGCGCCGGTTGCGGCCGCCGGCCGGCACCGTGCTGCCGGCCGACGGCCATAACCGGGGCCGCCCGGGGCGAGTGCCCGGGCGTCGTACAGGGAAAACCACGGGTGAGGGGTGCGCGTCACGGGGGATTTCCGCCGCATGGGGTCGGACGCCGCCGGTTCATGGCAAGATCCAGCCTTTGAGTGCTGTTTCCTCACCCCTGCCGGTCCGGGTCACTAGCCTCGGTCCCGACCGGTACGCCGACGACGAGCTGGAGACGTGATGGAGCGACCCGCCTGGGCCCCGAAGGGCATCGATCTGACCGTGCCGAGTGTCTCGCGCATGTACGACTACTACCTGGGCGGTTCGCACAACTTCGAGGTGGACCGCGAGGCGGGCGAGAAGGCCATCGCGGCGTGGCCGGGGCTGCCGAAGGTCATGCAGGCGAACAGGGCGTTCATGCGCCGCGCGATCCGGTACTCGATCGGGGAGGGAGTCACGCAGTTCCTGGACATCGGTTCCGGGATACCCACCTTCGGCAACGTCCACGAGGTCGCGCTGAACCTGGCGCCCGGGGCCCGCGTGGTCTACGTCGACAACGACCCGGTCGCGGTCGCACACAGCAAGGCCGTGCTGGAGGGCAAGGAGGCCGCGGGCATCGTCTCCGCGGACTTCCGTTCGCCACAGGACATCCTGAGCAGCCCGGAGGTGGAGCGGCTGCTGGACCTGGAGCGGCCGGTTGCGCTCATGCTCATCGCGCTGCTGCACTTCGTCGAGGACAAGGACGAGCCGTACAAGGCGGTCGCCGAGCTGCGCGACGCGCTGGCTCCGGGCAGCCTGCTGATGATCACCCACGCCTCCGGCGACAGCGAGTACCGCAAGCCGGAACGCGGTGACGACGCGGTGGACGTCTACCGCCGCATCGGTTCGCCGCTGGTGCTACGGGACGTGGCCGCGGTGGAACGCTTCTTCGAGGGCTTCGACGCCGTCGAGCCCGGCGTGGTCCCGTTGCCGCGCTGGCGCCCGGACACGCCGCCCGAGCAGGAGGATCCCGTCGTCTTCACCGGCTTCGCTGGAGTCGGCCGCAAGGCGGGACACGCGGGGTGACCGCCACGCCGTACGAGCACGAACAGCCGGAGAGAGACGGGCTGGTCCGTTTCGCGACCATCTGGAGCCGGGCCGTCTATCCCGCGACGGCCACCTCCATGACGCGTGCGGAGTTCGAGGACTATCTGCTGCCGCTGGCCCGCACGCTGGGCGACGCGCTGCGGGCCCGGCCTTTCTCTCCCGCTCCAGGCCGTGAGGTCGGGGCGGCGCTCGTGGCGGCGCATTGCACGGACCCCGAGGCACTGCCGCAGATCCTGGGCGTCATCGAGTCGTATCTGGTGCTCTACGCAAGCGAGTCGGAGCGACTTCCGGTGGACGAGGGGCGAGCCCGTTGTGCGCGGCTGCAGCACGCCGTGGCGGCGGGCTTCTCCCGCGCCCTGCGTGAACGCACCCGGGTGGAGCAGGAGTCCCTCTCCCGGGCCGCGCTGGCGGCGCAGACCGCCGTGGAGGAGGCCCTGCACGCCAGCGAGACCCGGTTCCGCGCCGTGTTCACGGACGCCACCATCGGCATCGGCATCGCCGACATGGACGGCCGGATCCGGGACGTCAACGGTGCACTGTGCCGGATGTTCGGGCTGTCCGAACAGGCGTTGTGCCGACGCAACGTCAGTGCCTGGGTGCATCCGGACGACTCGCCGGATGTGTGGCGGATCCACCGCGAGCTGGTCCGCGGTGAACGGGACCACTTCCGGGTGGAGAAGCCCTACCACCGTCCCGACGGCACGGTGCTGTGGACGAACCTGACCGTCTCGCTGCTGCGCGACGCGGACGGCGGACCGCGCTACCAGCTGGCGCTGCTGGAGGACATCACCGAGCGCCGGCTGCTGCATCTGCGACTTCGCTACGAGGCCACCCACGACGAGCTGACCGGTCTGCCGAATCGCACGCTGTTCGCCGAGCGCCTGGAGCGGGTCCTGGGTTCGGGTCCGGGGGCCGACCGGTTCGGGTTGTGTTATCTCGACATCGACGGCTTCAAGGCGGTCAACGACAGCCTCGGGCACGCCGTCGGCGACCAGTTGCTCGTCTCCGTCGCGGAACGGCTCCAGTCCTGCGCCACCGCGCCGGGTCACCTGGTCGCCCGGATCGGCGGCGACGAGTTCGTCGCGCTGATCACCAATCCGGCGGGCACCGAGGAGGTCACCGAGCTGGCCCGGCAGGCGCTGGCCGCCCTGGCCACCCCGATCACCGTCGAAGGCCGGGAATTGTCGGTGCGCGCCAGTATCGGCGTGGTGGAGGGCAGGTCAGGCGAGCTGGGCCCGGCGGAGGTGATGCGCAGCGCCGACATCACCATGTACCGGGCCAAGGACGCCGGCGGCAACCGTTACGAGCTGGCCGACCCGGACTCCGACGCCCGGGCCATCGACCGGCACAGCCTCACCAACCACCTGCCGGGCGCGCTCGAGCGCGGCGAGTTCTTCCTCGAGTACCAGCCGCTGGTGCGGATGGCGGACGGCGGCCTGGTCGGGGCGGAGGCACTGGTGCGCTGGAACCATCCGGTGCACGGCAGGCTGGGCCCTGACCGGTTCATCCCACTGGCCGAGCACACCGGCCTGATCGTACCGCTGGGCCGCTGGGTGCTGCAGGAGGCCGTGCGGCAGTCCTGCGCTCTGGCAGGAGTCAGGCTGCGGCGAGGGGCCGCTACGGGTGAACGTGAACCTCTCCCCCCGTCAGCTGCACCACCCGGACCTGGTCTCCGAGGTCGTCGCCGTGCTGGACGACGCCGGAGTGGCCCCCTCCGCGCTGTGCCTCGAGGTCACCGAGAGCGCTTTGATCGGGGCCGACGAAGACGAGCTGAAGCCGTTGCGGCAGCTTGCCGAGCTCGGTGTGGACATCGCGCTCGACGACTTCGGCACCGGCTACTCCAACCTGGCGAACCTACGCCGTCTCCCGGCCACGGCCCTGAAGCTGGACCGGTCCTTCACCCAGGGGCTGCAGCGTCACCCGGCCCACGAGGCCGACGCCGTCTTCGTCGGCGGCATCATCTCACTGGCGCACGCGCTCGGGCTGCGCGTGACCGTCGAGGGTGTGGAGACCGAGGCGCAGGCCGACCAGCTGCGTGAGCTGGGCTGCGACACCGCGCAGGGCTGGTTCTACGCCCGCCCGTGCGCGGCGGCGGAACTCGTCAGCCGATGGGCGACGACGGCCTGAGCGGGTCGTGCCCCAGCAGCATGAGCCGGTGCCGCCACTCGCTGTCGTCGTCGCCCTCCCCGGGACGGTGCTCGGTGCCGTCCTCCACCCGTTCGACCACCGCGAGCATCACCTGCACGTCCTCGTCGGTCAGGTCGGTGCGCCGCTTCTGCAGGATGGACAGCACCGAACGGCCCAGCGGCGGGGCCGCCGGCCCGGGCCTCCCCTCGCTCCGTTCGCCGGCCGCGGTGCGCAGCCAGGCGGACAGCTCGTCCGAGGTCATGTTGACCACCCGGTGGAAGGCGTCCCACAACGTGTCCCGCTCCAGGGGATCCAGGCGGGCGGGGTCCATGGTGTCGGCTGGGTCGTCGGCGTCGCTCACGGCTCGTCTCCTTCCGTGAGCGGTCGGGTGCCCACGGCCGCCGGGCCGGAAACCGCCGGCAGCGGTGACGGGGTCACAGCAGGGACTCCAGCCAGCGGAGCATGTCGTCCTGCACCTCGTCGCGGTTCGTCTCGTTGAGGATCTCGTGCCGGGCGCCGGGGTAGGCGTGCCAGGTGAGGCGGTGCAGGCCCCGGTAGCGCAGGTCCTCGAGCAGCTCGTAGACCAGGGTCATTCCGGTGTGACAGGGGTCCTGGTCGCCGACGGCGACGTGGACGGGCAGACCGCGTGGGATCCGGGCGAGTTGTTCCGGGTCGTTGATCTTACGGACGCCCAGTACCCAGTCCAGGGCGAGACCGGCACTGAAGGCGAACCCGCAGTCCTCATCGGCCGCATATGCGTCAACCTCTGCCTCGTCCCTGGAGAGCCACTCGTAGCCGGTGCGGTGCGGGTAGGGCTCGTTGAACGATCCGAAGAGCGTGGGCACGAAGTCCGAGATCGCCGCACGGCCGGCCTGCTCGATCTGTCGCTCCAGGCCACGCACCGCGCTCTGGGTCTCGCAGCCGGGCAGGGAGCGGAAGGTGCCGGACAGCAGGAGTCCGCTCAGCCCGGAGCCGCACTCTTGGGCATAGTCGCGCGCAAGCTGGGAGCCCATGCTGTGGCCGAGCAGGATGTGCGGGGTACCCGGCGGGAGGACGGCCAACGCCCGGTCGGCGACGGCCTTGAGGTCGTCGACGGTCCGGCGCCAGCCGTCCTCCCCGGCGACGCCGCGGCCACCGGTGTGCGGCGCGGTCGCGCCGTGGCCACGGTGGTCGGAGGCCGTCACGGCGAATCCGTGAGCGGCGAGGAAGGCGGCGAAGCGCGCGTAGCGCGCACTGTGTTCGGCGGCGCCGTGGGCGATCTGCACCAGCGCGCGGGGCTCGCACTCCGGCAGCCTGCTCCAGGTCGCCACGGGTGTGCCGTCCATGGCGTGCATGATCTCGTGCGATGCGCCCATGTCAGCCTGTTCTCCCTTCGCCGCCCTCCGTGGACGGAGCATGCCCCGAAAGGTGCGACACTCGTGTGGCCGTTTCTCGTCCCTGGCGGCAACTTTACGATTTAACTCGAAACTTGACCCAACGACAGGTGTGCGTGGGCTATGCCACTGGGTAGTGCTGGTGGAGTAGTCGCATGCCCGCCGGCGACGCCCGTCGCCCGCTCGGCCTCCTGGCACAGCTCGGCCGGCTGCGCAAGAGGAAGTGTTTCGGTCAAAATCGAGGAACGATCTTGAACTATCTGCGCGCGCGTAGACGATGTTGAGGTCGGCCGAGCCAGTGACGGGACTGCTGCCGATGCAAGGAAGCCGCCTGGGAACCGGGCGGCATGGACCACCGCGTCAGGAGGGCTCGTCATGGATCGCTACTTCACCGACCGGCACCATCAGGAGCTGCGTCAGGAAGTGCGAGACTTTGCGGAACGCGAGGTGCGGACCCGCATACCCGAGATGGAGGCGTCACGCACCGTCGCCCATGGGATATCCCGGCTGATCGCCCGCCAGGGCTGGATCGGCGTCACCATCCCGCGCGCCTACGGCGGGATGGGTTCGGGCCATCTCGCCAAGACGATCGTCATCGAGGAACTGGCCCGCGTCTCGCGGCGCGATGGGCGCCATGGCGCAGGCCTCGCAGCTCGGCGTGGCCAAGATCGTGCACTTCGGCAACGAGGAGCAGAAGAAGAACTGGCTGCCGGCGATCGCCTCCGGCGACTGCCTGCCCACCATCGCGGTGACCGAACCGGGCTCCGGCGGCCACGTGCTGGGCATGACCACCACCGCCGTGCGGGATGGCGACGACTACATTCTCAACGGCAGCAAGGTCTTCGTCGGCAACAGCCACGTCGGTGACCTGCACGGCGTCGTGGTGCGCACCGGCCCCGGCTCCAAGGGCCTGTCGGCGTTCCTGGTGGAGTCGGACCGGCCGGGCTTCCGGCTGGGCGAGCAGCAGCCGGCGATGGGGCTGCACGGCTTCAGCTTCGGCGAGCTGATCTTCGACAACTGCCGGGTGCCGGCGGCGAACCTGCTCGGCTCGGAGGGCGACGGACTGCCGGTCGCCTACTCCTCCAGCATCCTGTACGGCCGGGCGAACCTCACGGCCGTCTCGCTGGGCATCCACCAGGCGATCCTGGAGGAGACCACGGCGTTCTGCCGGGAACGGCGGCGCTACGACGCGCCGCTGGCGGACCTGGGGTCCATCAAGCTCAAGCTGGGTCAGATGCAGTCGCGGCTGATGACGGCCCGGCTCGCCGCCTACCACGCCGTCCACCTGCTGGACCAGGGCCTGCCCTGCGACGCCGAGCTGATGAACGCGAAGCTCGTCAACGTCGAGTACGCGCTGGACTCGGCGCGCGACGCCATGGAGATCCACGCGGCCAGCGGCCTGTTCACCGACCGCCCGCTGGAGCGGTACCTGCGCGACGCCCATCACATCTACGCCCCGGCCGGCACCTCGGACATCCAGCGGCTGCGGCTGGGCGAGGTGGCGCTGGGGGCCGAGAAGGGCTCGTGGTCGACGAAGCTCTCCGAGCTGGTGCGCATGGAACCGGTCGGGGTGATGTGACCGTCGGGCGGCGTACCGGCGCCGTCCGCACACAGTACGTGCAGGGAGGGGCGACGGGCCCCCGTTGCTCCCTCGCCCGTCACTTGACCGTCCGTCTCAGGACCGGTCGCGCTCCCGCCGGTGGATCTGCTCCACCAGGTCGGCGGCCATCGACTTGATGGTCTCCAGCCCCTGGCGGCCCCACGGGCGCGGCTCCTGAGCGACGACGCACACCGTGCCCAGAGTGGTCCCCGTCCGGTCGATGAGCGGGGCTCCGAGGTAGGAGCGGATCCCGATCTCGTCGACGACCGGGTTCCCCGCGAAGCGCGGGTAGTCGCAGACATCCTCCAGCACCAGGGCCTTGCGCCGCGCGATGACGTGCGGGCAGTAGCCGTGGTCCTTGGCCATCACGCGGCCGACCGAGTTGCTGTCGCCGCCGGCCGGGCCCAGCTCGACGGCCTGGTCCGCGCCGGGACTGTACAGGCCGGCGAAGTACTGCCGGTACTCGTCGAGGAAGTTGACCATCGCGTACGGGGCACCGGTGACGTGCGCCAGGTTCCGCGCGAAGTCGTCGAACTCGGGTACCGGCGCGTCGCCGATACCCAGCTCCCGCAGCCTCACGACCCGGTTCGGTGCCTCGCGGTCCTCCGGGGTGAGCAGCAGATGGGACGTGGGGTCATAGGACATTGACACGCTGGCTCCTGGTGTCGAGTAGATGCTGGACGAGACGGACGAGGACCTGAGTGCCCGAACTTGCCTGTCGTGCGTCGCAGAGCACAACCGGGATGTCAGGCTTGAGGTCGATTGCTGCACGCACCTCCTCGGGGTCGTAGTGGTACGAACCGTCGAATTCGTTGACGGCGACGATGAAGCCGATGCCACGCCGCTCGAAGAAGTCCACGGCCGCGAAGCAGTGCTCGAGTCTGCGGGTGTCGGCGAGCACGACGGCGCCCAGCGCGCCGGCGCACAGTTCGTCCCACATGAACCAGAAGCGCTCCTGGCCGGGGGTACCGAACAGGTAGAGCATGTGATCGGCGCTCAGCGAGATGCGGCCGAAGTCCATCGCGACGGTGGTGGTCGCCTTGTTCTCCACGCCCTCCAGGCTGTCCGTGGCCGCGCTCACCGTGGTGAGCAGCTCTTCGGTGCTCAGGGGCTCGATCTCGCTGACAGCGCCGACGAGGGTGGTCTTGCCCACCCCGAAGCCGCCGGCTATCAGGATCTTCAGCGCGGTCGGAAAAGGGTCAGAGTCGTTTACGGAGCCCATCCAGCACCGCCTCCAGCAGGTCTCGATCGTTCGGGTCGGGGCCGAGCGGCACGGGAGTGGGCGCCCGAGAGGTGATGGCGCCGCAGTCCACCAGGTCGGACAGCAGCACTTTGGTCACGACGGCGGGCTGCCTGATGTGTGCGGCGACCTCGGCCACGGAGACCGGTCCCCCGCACAGCCCGAGCACGTGGGAGTGCTCGGGCCCCAGGTAGTTCTGCATCGGCTTGCCGGTGGCCATCACCAGTGTCAGCAGGTCGAAGTGGGCCGAGGGTTTGGTCCGCCCGTTGCTGACGGTGTACGGGCGGACCAGACGGCCGGCGTCATCGTCGAGCCACGGCCCCTCCTGAGGGTCTGACATGCGTCAGTGCCCCGCAGCCTGCCGGGCCGGCGTGGCCAGATACGGACGGACGCTCTTGACGAGCATCGCCATCTCGTACCCGAGAACGGCGGCGTCCGCTTCACGGCCTGCGAGGACCGCCAGACAGGCGCCCTGGCCGGCGGTGGAGACGAACAGGAGGGAGCTGTCGAGTTCGACGACCACCTGACGCACCTCCCCGCCGTCGCCGAAACGGTGGCCCGCGCTGCGCGCCAGCGAGTACAACCCGGAGGCGAGCGCCGCCAGGTGGTCCGCGGTGTCGGTCTCCAGGCCGTGCACGGCCTTCACCAGGCCGTCGGACGACAACAGGAGGGCGCTGCGGGTTTGGGGGACGCGCTGGACGAGTCCGGTCAGCAGCCAGGACAGGTCCGCCGTCTGGCCGATGGGCGCTTCACTCACCATGATCGCGTTTTCTCCTTGAGGGGCGAGGGGGCCACGAGAGGGCATCGGGATTCCCCGCCGTCATGCGGGGGGCGTCTCGTCGGGTTCGCCGGTCCCCTCGGCGAGGCTGGTGCCACGGCGGAAGGCGGCCATCAGGCCGGGGTCGTGCCCGGCATCCGGCTCGTCGGTCTCCGGGCGGGGACGGGGCGGCTCCCTCAGCTCGGGAACCAGGTGTTCTTGGCGGCGGCGCTTGGGCAGCTCCGGCCGCCCGTCGGGCAGCGCGGCCCGCGGCCCTCCCGCGGCCGGGGCGGGCGCGACCGCACCGGCCGCAGGCGGCTGCGCGCCGTTCGCCGGCGAGCCCGTCGGGGAGCCGTAGGGCGCGGCATCCGGCCTGGGGGCCGGAACGCCGGCTCCGGCGGGTGCGCCATACGTCCGTGCGCCGGAGGCCGGCGGCTCGGCAGGCTGATAGGAGCCGTTGCCCCGCGGCCCCGCGCCCGGCGCAAGGCCCTCACCACGCGCACCAGCCGGCATCCCGGTGCCGGCTGTGCCCCCGCCGCGCGGCCCGGACGCAGCGGAGCCGACGGAGAGACCCGAACCGTCGGGTGCCTGGTGCGCGGCGCGCGGCGCGTTGGCCGCCGCGGGCGTGGGACGCCGCTCGGCGTCGGCCGACGCCGAGGGGGACCGCTGCGGCAGACCGTTCACCGTCCCGGAGTGCGCGGGGTGGGACGGAGCCGGCCCGGAGGGCGCGGCGGCCGGCCGCGTCTCCTCGCGACGGCCCGGCGCCGTGGGGGCCGTGGGCGGAAGGGGCTGGGAGATCGCCCGGCCGTTCGCCGCCTCGACCGGCGCCGGAGGCGCCTGCCGTGCCTGCCGCGCCTGCGGCGTGTGCACGGCACCGGGCGTACCCGGTGCGGCGTCCTCGCCGAGCAGGCCGCGCGGCAGCACGAGCACAGCCTGGATGCCGCCGTAGATGTTGCTCTGCAGCTGCACGACGATGCCGTGCCGCCGGGCCAGCGCGGAGACGACGAACAGGCCGATGCGGCCGTCCGAGAGCATCTCGCCGACATCGAACTGCTCCGGGTCGGAGAGCAGCGCGTTCATACGCGTCTGTTCTGCGGCCGTCATGCCCAGGCCGCGGTCCTCGACCTCGACGGCGAGACCGGCCGTGACGTGCTGGGCACGCAGCAGCACCTGGGTCTGCGGCGCGGAGAAGATGGTGGCGTTCTCCACGAGTTCGGCCAGCAGGTGGATGACGTCGGCGACCGCGTGCCCGCGCAGGGTGCCCTCGATGGGCGGCACCAGCTTGACACGGGAGTACTGCTCGACCTCGGCGATGGCGGAGCGCAGGACCTCGGTCATGGTGACCGGCCGGGTCCACTGCCGCCGGGAGACGGCGCCGCCGAGCACGGCGAGGTTCTCGGCGTGCCGGCGGATGCGGGTGGCGAGGTGGTCGACGTGGAAGAGGCCCTTGAGCAGGTCGGGGTCCTCGACCTCGTTCTCCAGCTCGTCCAGCAGCTCGATCTCCCGGTGCACCAGGGACTGCAGACGCCGCGCCAGGTTGACGAAGACCTCGACCTTCTCGTCGCTGCCGCTGGAGCCGGCCCTGACCAGGACGGCCGCCTCGGTGACGGCTGCCTCGGCGGTGCGCTGGGCGAGGGCGATGTCGTGTGCAAGCAGGTCGAGAGCATCACCGGAAGGCTCCGGCAACGCCGGGAGGACGCGGGGCTGCGGCCGCTCGCCCTGCTCCAGTCGGCGCAACAACGTGCGGACTTCGGACTGACTCTGCGCCGCCGAGCGGCGCAGAGCGGCGTAGCGGCCCACGGTGCCGCGCGCCTCGGAGGAGGCGAAGAGCGCGGCACCCACCAGCACCGCACAGGTCAGCAGCAGCGCGCCGACGAGCACGCCCCACACGGTTGCGTCGTCCGCCGCCTTCGACGCCGCCGGCCCGGCACCCCCCTCTCCTGCCCGCAGGACGTACGCGGTCACGGCGGCGGCCACGACGGCGATGATCCCGGCGGGCAGAACGGCCAGGCGGATCAGCCGGGTACGCATCGCGACGTCACCGGGGTTCGCACGCCCGGGACTTCGCCCGTGCCGCGCCCGGGACCCGTTCGAGCCGACGGGGACCGTCGACGCACCGGCGGTAGCGGACGCTCCCCTTCCTGTCTGCACCGCGTAGCTCGGGGGTTCAGGCATCGTGTCCTCGGTCGGATGGAGGTCTGTCTGACGATCTTTCGTGGGGGTGCGCCGACTCTCACCGGGCGGGGGCCACGCTAGCCCGCCAACCGCCTCCCGGCGGACACGGACGGCGCATTCGCTACCCTGCGCCAGCCCCGAAAGAGTGAAAACATCGGGCACATGTTTGAACGAACACCTCGATCATAACTCCCTTTCCCGGCTGTGAAGTTACGTGCCAGGGGCAACTTCCCGACCTGTCACGGGCACAGAACGGGACAGAGGGAGACGGGCCCCCGCCTATCGTTCGCGCTTGTCGCGCAGAAGACTTCGCAGTCGGTTCAGCGGCCAGGTGTTGACGACATCGTCCGCAGTCAGCCGGCCACGCTGAGCGGTGCCCACCCCATAGCGCAGATTGTCGAGATCGGGTTCGGAATGCGCGTCCGTGTTCACCGCGAACTTCGCACCGTGTCGGCGCGCACGCAGAATGTGTTCGTCGTACAGGTCAAGTCGGTGGGGATGCGCGTTGATCTCCAGCACCGTGCCGGTGCGGGCGCACGCGGCGAATACCGCGTCCAGATCCACGTCGATACCGGAGCGCCGGCCGATGATCCGCGTCATCGGATGCCCGATCACGGCGACGTGCCGGTTCTCGCAGGCACGCACCAGGCGCCGGGTCTGCGCCTCGCGCGAGAGCCCGAAGTGGGAGTGCACCGAAGCGACACACAGATCGAAGCCGGCAAGAAACTCCTCCGGCCAGTCCACGGAGCCGTCCCCGGCGATGTTCAGCTCGGTGCCGTGCAGCAGCCGCATACGGGAGTGCGCGCCGTCCAGCGCCCGCACCTGCTCACGCTGGGCGAGTATCTTGTCCTTCGTCATGCGCTGCATGGTCAAATCCGGGGCGTGGTCCGTCACCGCGTAGTAGCGCAGGCCCCGCCGTGCGGCCGCCCGGACCATGTCCTCCAGCGGGGCGACGCCGTCCGTCAGGTCCGTGTGCGTGTGGAGGTCGCCGCGGATGTCGGCGAGCTGAACCGGCTGCGGCAACTCGCCGCGCTCGGCCGCGGCGAGCTCGCCGCGGTCCTCCCGGAACGCGGGCGGGATCCACGGCAGCCCCAGGCGCCGGTAGACCTCCTCCTCGGTGCGCGAGACGATGCGGCGCCCGCTGCGCACGTGGAACAACCCGTATTCGGACAGCTTCAGCTTGCGGTGGACGGCCCGCTCCCGCAGCCGGATGTTGTGCGCGCGGGATCCGGTGAAGTAGATCAGCGCCGAACCCCAGGAGGCCGGCGGCACCACCCGCAGATCGATCTGCAGTCCCCCGGCGGTGCGCACCGAGGTTTTGGCCGGACCCGAGGCGATCACCTCGTGCGCGTACCCGCTCGCGGTGAAGGCCTCCATGAACGGCGCCGAGCGGTGCGCGGCCACCAGGACGTCGACGTCGCCGATGGTGTCGCGCATCCGCCGCAGCGAACCGGCATACGCGCACCTCTCGCAGCCCGGAACCGCGGACAGCAGCTCCACCAGGTTCTCGGCGGCCTCCATCGCCACATCGGCGGGCACCCGGTCTCCAGAGGCGCCCAGCATCTCCAAGCCGTGGCGGATGTTCTCCTCCGTCTTTGGCCCGAAGCCCTTCAGGGCACGCAGCTCCTCCCGGTCGACGGCCGCCAGCAGTTCCGGCACCGAGGAGACACCCAGCTCGCGGTGCAACGTCATGGCCTTCTTGGGACCGAGCGTCGGGACGGCCACCAGCTCCCGCACCCCGGAGGGGATCTGCTCGCGGACCTCCTCCAGGGCCGGCATACTGCCCGTGCGCAGGTACTCGTGGATCTTCCGTGCGGTGGACGCGCCGACGTTGGGGATCGCGCGCAGCCCCTTCTCGTCCAGCTGTGCGACCTCGGCGGGGTGGCCCTGCACGGCCCGCGCCGCCCGCTCGTAGGCTCGGGCTCTGAACGCGTCGCCGCCCGTGATGAGCAGCAGGTCGGCGTACTCCTGGAGGAGCCCGGCGATCTCCTTGTTCGAGTGCGCCACGCCCACCACCTCCCGCCCGTTCCAGCATGCACCCGGGCCGGAGAACCGTCGAGACGGGAGGGGACGTGCCGTTCGTCGGCAGGGCCCGCCGCCGGCGCCCCGGAGAGTGCGCATGGGCCCAGGGCCCGCCGAGACCGCCCTGACCGGGGCGCAGCTTCCGCGACGTCGGCGGGGTGCCGGCAGCCGACGGGCGGCGGGTGCGGGAGGGCGTGCTCTTCCGCAGCGGACGTCTGGTCTGAGCCGCCGGCCAGGCCGCCCCCTACCGGTTGGCCACCGCCTGCCGCACCAGGATCCGGCCGAAGTCCCACAGCAGGCCGCCACCGTCGTGAGCGTCGTCCATGACGGCGGTGAAGGCCGTCACGAAGCGGTCCACCTCGGCCTCACCGATGATCAGCGGCGGAATCAGCTTGATCACCTCCAGGTGATCCCCGGAGACCTGGGTGAGGATCCGGTGGTGCTGCAGGAGCGGCACGACGACCATCTGGGCGAACAGGCCCTTGCGCGCGGCCTGCAGCATCGTCCATCTGCTGCGCAGGCCGAGCGAGCGGGGCCGGCCGAACTCGATGCCGATCATCAGGCCGCGGCCGCGCACGTCGTGCAGCAGCTCGTAGCGGTCCTTGAGCGCGGCCAGCCGGTCGCGCAGCAGGTCACCGGTGCGGCGCGCGTTCTCGACGACGCGCTCCTGCCGCAGGACGTGCAGGGTGGCCAGACCGGCTGCCATGGCCTGAGCGTTCGCCCCGAAGCTGGCGGAGTGGACCAGCACCCGGTCCATGGATGAGTAGACCTTCTTGAAGATCCAGTCCTTGCCGAGGGTGGCGCCCACCGGGACGTAGCCGCCCGAGAGCGTCTTGGCGACGCACACCAGGTCCGGTTCGACGCCCGCCTCGTGCTGGTAGGCGAAGAAGTCCCCGGTGCGGCCGAGGCCGGTCTGCACCTCGTCGGCGATGAGCAGCGCGCCGCGCTTGTGCAGCGCCCGCTGCGCGGCGTGCAGGTAGCCGGGCGGCGCGGCCAGCACCCCCTTGCCCTGTACCGGTTCGACGATGAGCGCGGCGACATCTCCGCGACGCAGTTCGCGCTCGAGGGCCTCCAGGTCGCCCAGCGGCACCGCGGTGTCTGCCAGCAGCGGACCGAAGCCGTCCCGGAAACCGGCTTCGCCGTTGACGGACAGCGATCCGGTGGTCAGGCCGTGGAAGGAGTGGTCGCAGTACAGGACCCGCGGGCGTCCGGTGGCCCGCCGGGCGAACTTCAGCGCCGTTTCGACCGCTTCGGTCCCGCTGTTGCCGAAGAAGACGCGCTCCTGCCCGGGCGCCCGGGCCAGAAGTGCCTCAGCGAGCAGACCGGGCAGCGGCTGGCAGTCGAACCGAGTCAGGTCCGGCAGCGACGCCTCGAGCACGTCGTGCAGCGCCTGCCGCACCACCGGGTGGTGCCGCCCCAGCCCCATGACCCCGAAGCCCGAGAGCATGTCCAGGTAGTCGCGGCCCTCGGCGTCGTAGAAGTACGCCCCTTGCGCACGCTCGTACACCCGGTCGAAGCCGATGGTGTGCAGCATGCGCGGCAACTGCGGGTTCAGATGCCGGGAGTACAGCTCGTACCGCTCGCCGCCGCGCTCGGCGAGCAGCTTGTTCAGGTCGAAGTCGGTCACGGCGTGGCCCCCCTTCGCTCGGTCAGCTACGGGAACCGCCCACGGTCTCCCGCGCGGCCCGCAGGGACTCCTTCAGCGACCCCATGGTGGCCAGCACGGCGGTCGGTTCGTAACCGCAGTGCGCCATGCAGTTGGCGCAGCGTTCGTCACGGCCCCGGCCGTAGGCGTCCCAGTCGGTGTCCTCGATCAGCTCCCGGTAGGTCGGGACGTACCCGTCACTCATCAGGTAGCAGGGGCGCTGCCAGCCGAAGAGCGAGTAGTTGGGGATGGCCCAGGCCGTGCACGGGAAGTCGGCCTTGCCCTCGAGGAAGTCCAGGAAGAGCGGGCTGTGGTTGAGCCGCCAGCGCCGCCGGTTGCCGTCGGCGAAGGCCTTTCGGAACAGTTCCCGGGTCTGCTCGACACCGAGGAAGTGCTCTTGGTCGGGAGCCTTCTCGTACGCATAGGCGGGCGAGATCATCATCTCGTCGACATGCAGGTCGTCGTTGAGGTAGTTCAGGACCTCGATGATCGTCTGCGGTGTGTCGGTGTTGAAGAACGTCGAGTTCGTGGTGACTCGGAAGCCACGCCTCTTCGCCTCCTTCATGGCCGCCACGGCCTCGTCGAAGACGCCCTCCTTCGCCACCGACTCGTCGTGCCGCTCCCGCAGGCCGTCGATGTGCACGGCGAAGGCGAAGTACCGGGACGGGGTGAACTTCTCGAGGTTCTTCCGCAGCAGCATCGCGTTGGTGCACAGGAAGACGTACTTCCGCTTTGCGACCAACTGGCGCACGATCTCGTCGATCTGCGGGTGCATCAGCGGCTCGCCGCCGGCGATGGAGACCATGGGAGCGCCCGACTCCATGACGGCGCCGACGGCCTGCGCGACCGGCATGCGCTGCTTGAGTACTCCGGCGGGGTGCTGGATCTTTCCGCAGCCCTCGCACTTCAGATTGCAGGCGAAAAGCGGTTCAAGCTCGACGATCAGCGGAAACTTGTCCCTCTTGCGGAGTTTCTGCTCGAAGAGATAGGTGCCGACACGGATGGTCTGACGCAGTGGCATGGCCATTTCTCGCTCACCTCCGGGGGAGCAGCAACGATCGGTGCCATTCGAAGAATGCGGGCAGGACGGAACGCAGAACGCGGAATGCCGATATTCCCCCCGCACCGTCCCGATCCGGACAAGCTCGTGTTCGGGGGCGTCCACCACCACCCGTACGGCGGCAACCGGGCGGTCCGTCACGCTGCGCACCGCGGTGCGCAGCGTGGCGGCGGACTCCATGTCGACGGCGACGGCGCCTGTGGCGCGCAGCCGGGTCCGCTCGGCACCCCGCACCACGTGGTCCGACCCTGCCAGTGGGCCGGTGTGCAGAGTGCCCAGCGGGCTGAGGGCCTCGACCAGCCGTTCGGTGGCCGTGCACGGCGTGCGGCCGTCGCCGTCCCTGGTCTCGTCGGCGACCACCAGGTCGCCGGGGTGCATGCCGGGAGCGAGTCCTGCGCAGAATCCGGCGGCGACCACCGCCGTGGCGCCCGGCTGCGGCTCCTCGCGCAGCGCGCGCGCCACCGAGCGCTCCGCGGCCTGCGGCCCCATTCCGGTACGCAGGACGCTCACCGGGCCGCCCGCGGCGCCGGACAGCGCGAACCGCTCGATGCCGAGCGCACAGGCGATCAGCAGCGGAGCGGCGTCGGTGCCAGGCGGCTCGGCCATCAGGCCCCTCGGCGTGCGCCGGCGGTCTTGTGCAGGTAGCGGCCGAGCGCGGTGACGGGGAAGACCATCCGGTACAGGTGGTAGTTGATCGAGAAGTCCCAAGGGAACCCGGTTCCGGTGAAGTGCGGCTCCTCCCACGACCCGTCCTCCAGCTGGGTCTGCGCGAGCCACTCGACGCCGCGTTCGACGGACTTGGACTCCCGCTCACCCGCCGCCAGGAGCGCGAGCAGCGCCCAGGCCGTCTGGGAGGCGGTGGAAGTGCCGCGGGCGATCCAGTCCGGGTCGGGGTAGGACCGCAGGTCCTCACCCCAGCCGCCGTCCTCGTTCTGCACGCTGTCCAGCCAGTCGACGGCACGCCGGATCGCCGGATGGTCGGCGGGCAGCCCGGCGTCGATCAGCGCGGGCACCACCGATCCCGTGCCATAGAGGTAGTTGACACCCCAGCGGCCGAACCAGGCACCGTTCGCCTCCTGTTCGGCCAGCAACCAGCCCACGGCGCGCCGGGTGACCGGATGGTCGCGCCTGCCGAGAGCTGCCAGCATCTCCACCACGTGCGCGGTGACGTCCGCCGACGGGGGGTCGATGACCTCGCCGAAGTCACAGAAGGGCAGCTTCCCCGGCAGCCGGCTGGTGTTGTCGACGTCGAAGGCGCCCCACGCACCGTTCTTCGACTGCATGCCGCCGAGCCAGCGCACTGCGCGTCCGACGGCGGCGTTCACCCGGTCCGGGTCGGGGTGCTTGACCCGGCGCAGCGCGAGGACGACCTCAGCGGTGTCGTCGGTGTCGGGGTAGTTGTCGTTGTGGAACTCGAACGCCCAGCCGCCGGGTGCGAGGCCAGGCCTGCGCACCGACCAGTCTCCGGGACGCACGACCTGTTCGCCGAGCATCCAGTCGGCGGCCTTCACCAGCGACGGGTGGTCGGAGGGCAGTCCGGCGTCCGCCAGGGCGATTGCGGCAAGGCAGGTGTCCCAGACCGGTGACTGGCAGGCCTCGATCATCCGGCTGCGGCCGCCCTCATGTCCCTCGCGGGCCGGCTCGTCGCGCCAGACCGCGAAGTCGTCCAGCGCCTGAAGTCCGGCGCGCATCACCGGGTGGTCCAGGTCGTAGCCGAGCAGGTGCAGGGCGATGACCGAGTAGACGGCCGGCGGCTGGATGCCGCCCCAGCAGCCGTCGTTCTCCTGGCGTTCGAGGATCCAGCGGGCGGCGTCCTTCAGCGCTGCCCGGCGCAGCGGCCGGACGGCGATCCGCCGGTAGGCGTGCAGGGCACGGTCCAGCCGCTGGAAGGCGCCCTCCCAGCTGCGCACCGGGGCGGGCGGCCGCACCGGCACCGGCCGGGCCGGGTCGCGGTGCAGTTCGTCCAGCGTGAACGGCGCCCGGTGCACGGGCCGGTGGGCGGAGACGACCGTCAGCGGGACGATCGTCTGTCGCGCCCAGGAACCGAAGGAGTAGATGTTCAGCGGGAACCAGGAGGGCAGGTAGATGACCTCCGGCGGGAGCTCCGGCAGGTCCTCCCAGCGCCACCAGCCGAACAGTGCGAGCCAGATGCGGGTGAAGATGCGGCTGGCCGCGATGCCGCCCTGGTCACGCACCCATTGCGAGGCGGCGGCCATGTGGGGCGCGTCGGGAGCGTCACCGGCCAGGCGCAGGGCGACGTAGGCCTCGACGGTGGTCGAGATCTCGCCGGGGCCGCCGTGGAAGGTGGCCCAGGTGCCGTCCTCGCGCTGGCGACCGCGGATGAAGTGGGCGGCGGCCCGTGTGGTGGCCTCGTCCCGGATCCCCAGGAACTCGCGCAGCAGCAGGTCCTCGGCGTCCATGGTGACGTTGGTCTCCAGGTCGCCCTTCCACCAGCCCTCCTCGTCCTGACGTGCGAGCAGGTGTTCGACGGCGCGGGTCGCGGCACGGTGGACGCGATCGGCGCTCTCCTCCGTCCGGAACTCCTCGCCGGGGCGCTCCGGTGCCTCGGAGAGCGTCCGGGCTCCGGCCGACCCCGTGCCGTCGTCGGCTGTGGCTGTCATCCCAACCCCTTCCGCAGTTTCCGCTGTGTGGTTCACCTGTTCCCCCGGGCACGACACGCCTGGGTACCGCACCGGGGCGCCCCCGCTGTTCTCAGCCCTGACGCACCACCACGAAGTCCGCGAGGGCCACCAGCTGGTCCCGCACGGCGCCGGGCATGTCGACGCCCGTGAGGGCCTCCAGGGCAGCGGCGTGCTGCCTGCGGGCCTCCTGCGAGGTCCACTCGCGGCCACCGGCCTCCTCGATGAGCGAGGCGCGGGCGGCGAACTCCGCCTCGTCGAAGTCCTCGAACTCCGCCTGGGTCTTCTTCGCGTCCGCCGTCATCAGTTCGGCCAGCCGCCCGGCGGCCGGGCCGCGGGCGTCGAGGGCGGCGACCACGGGCAGCGACTTCTTGCGCTGCCGCAGGTCACTCCAGGTCTGCTTGCCGGTCGCTTCCGGGTCGCCCCAGATGCCCAGCAGGTCATCGACGGCCTGGAAGGCGAGGCCCAGGTGCAGTCCGTAGGACTCCAGGGCGTCGGCCGTGGGGTCGTCGGCGCCGCCGAGGACCGCACCGATGGAGGTGGCACAGGCGAGCAGCGCGCCGGTCTTGTTGCCCTCCATCTCGAGGCACTCGGCGACGGTGACGCGTTCACGGTGTTCGAAGGAGATGTCCTGGGCCTGGCCGTCGATCAGCTTGCGGGTGGCGAAGGTGAGTCTGCGGGTGGCGCGTCCGGCCTCGGGCGTGCCGAGTTCCAGCAGTATCTCGCCGGCCAGGGCGAACAGCGCGTCACCGACGAGAATGGCCTGCGCGGGACCGTGCACCTTCCAGACCGTGTCGCGGTGCCGGCGCTGCTCGTCGCCGTCCATCAGGTCGTCGTGCAGCAGGGAGAAGTTGTGCACCAGCTCGACGGCAACCGCACCGGGCAGGCCGGTCTCCGGCGGGGCGCCGGCGGCCTCGGCGGACAGCAGGGCGAGCGCGGGCCGCACGGCCTTGCCGCCGGTGCCCTCGGAGGGCCGGCCCTCCGCGTCGATCCAGCCGAAGTGGTAGGCCGCGACGGTGTCCATGGGCGGTGCCAGCCGCTCCACGGCCGCGCGCAGCGGCGGAGTCGACATGCTGCGCCCGCGCGAAAGCAGGGCGGCCACGTCTGCGGGTGGCGAGGCGGTGCGCTGGTGCGCCGAGGTCACGGGTTCTCCCCTGCGTTCAGTGGTGGTGCTCATGCCGCGGCCCTTCTGTCCATGCTGTGCGGTGGATCGTTCTGCGGTCGGCCCAGGACGGTGAGGGCTTCCCCTGCGGCGGTGAGTCCGCTGCGAACAGCGGATTCCATCGTCGCCGGCCAGCCAGTATCGGTCCACGCGCCCGCGAGGTAGAGACCGGGCAGCCCGGTGCGGGCGCCGGGGCGCAGCCTGCCCACCCCGGGAGCGGGGGCAAACGTGGCGGAACGCTCACGGGTGACGAAGAAGTCGCGTACCCCGGCGCCGCGCGCCGGGGGCAGCAGTCGGGCGAGCTCGGGCAGGAACCTGTCCCGCAGCGCGGAGACCGGCTGGTCGATGACGTCGCGGGCTGCGGACTGGGAGAGGGCGAGGTACTGGCCCCCGCCGGTCAGGCCGGACTGTGCGGTGCGGTCGAAGACCCACTGGATCTCGCTGCCCAGTGCGGCCAAGAAGGGCACGCGCAGCACTGGCCGGTCGTAGACCACATGCACGTTGAGGATGGGCGAGGTGCCGATGCGCCGTAGCGCGCCGCGGTCGGCGAGGGCACCGTCGGGCAGCAGCCGGTAGGCCTCGTGGTGGGGCACGGCCAGCACCACGGTGCCGGTGAGCAGCTCCTCGGCCGGGCCTCTGCCCTGCTGGACGCCGACCCGCCAGTGGCCACCGTGCGCGCGCGGCGTGATGCGGCGCACGCGTGCCTGCAGCAGGGTGCGCACGCCGGCCTTCTCCAGGGCACGCCCGGCGAGCTGGTCGTGGAGTTCGCCGAGCGGCACCCGGGAGATCCCGATGTCCGCGGCCCCGGGTTCGCTCAGGAGCCCGGTGCGGAAGACCATCGCGGCCAGGGCGAGGGAGGCGTCGGGGGCGCGGGCGTTGAGGGTGGCCAGCCCGACCAGGTCCCACAGCGCCTCGACGGCGCGCGGGGACTGGCCGTGTGCGCGCAGCCAGCCGGCGAAGTCGATGCCGTCGAGTTCCGGGTCGGCCGGGTCCAGCTTCCGCAGCGCCAGCGCGGCCCGGGAGACGGCGGCGCGTTCGACGAGCGTGAGGTGCGGATAGCCGGCCAGGCCGCGCGCCAGGTGCAGCGGCACCGGCAGCCCGCTGCGGCGCAGCCGGCCCAGCCGCCGGGTGGCGGCGTCCAGGACCGGCACGTCCAGGCGACGCTGCACGGGAGCCAGGGCGGCACCGTCGATACGGTCCAGGAACCACCGGTAGGCGGTGCAGCAGCGCAGGTGGACGTGTTGACCGTTGTCGACTGCGAGGTCGCCGGCCGGCGAGTCGCGGCGGAAGGAGAAGGCCAGCCCGCCCAGCCGGGGCCGGTTCTCCAGCAGGGTGACGCGCAGTCCGGCGTCGGCGAGCCGCAGGGCGGCAGTGCTGCCGGCCAGCCCGCCGCCGACCACGACGGCGGTCGGCACGGCGGGCTCCCCGGAGCCCGGGTTGGCACCGGTCATCGGGAGCCGCCTCCCGCGGTGCGCCGGACGACGTGCTGGGCGTCCAGTCCGGACAGGCCGCGCAGCGCGACGTAGGCCTTCTCCCGGGCGGGCAGCGACACCCGGCCGCGCAGGATCTCGTGCGGGTCCTGTTCGATGCGGCGCAGCAGCCGGTGGTAGATGCCGGCCATCGCGGCAACGCAGGCGCCGGAACGGCGGTCGAGCATCGGCAGCAGCGCGAACCCCTCGTCGAACAGGGTGCGGGCGCGGCACACCTCGAACAGCACGAGCCCGGTGAGGTCGGCGCCGGGGGCGGGCGATGCACGGTGGAACCCGGCGGAGCAGCCGAACTTCTCCAGGTCCTCGGCGGGCAGGTACGTGCGGCCGGTCGCCGCGTCCTCGCGGACGTCCCGGAGGATGTTGGTCAGTTGGAGCGCGAGGCCGAGCGTGTCGGCGTACTCGGGGGCGCGTGCCACGCCGCGGGCACCGGGGCGGGTGCCGAACACACCCAGCGAGAGCCGTCCGACCGCGCCGGCGACGCAGCGGCAGTACGACCGCAGCTCCGCCCAGGTGCCGTACTGCCGGCCGTGCACGTCCATCAGCACGCCGTCGATGAGTTCGTCGAGGGCGTCGAGCGGAATCGGGTACCGTCCGGCCGCGTCACTGAGCGCGAGCACGACGGGGTCGGTCTCGTCCTCGCGGACCTCGCCGGCCTTGATACGGGTCAACTGCGCCCTGGTGTCCTCGAGCCGGCGTTCTTTCACCTCGCCCGGCAGGTCGCCGTCACCGATGTCGTCGACTCTTCGCGAGAAGGCGTACAGGGCGGACATGGCGCTTCGTCTGCCCGGTGGCAGCAGCCTGATTCCGTAGGCGAAGTTGCGGGCCTGAGTTCCGGTGACGGTCTCGCAGTAACGGTACGCCGCGAACACCGGCGGGGACGTCTGACGTTCTGACTGGGCTGTGGACACGTCCGGTCACCCCTCTCTTCGCAGTGTCGCCCCCACCTCGCGCAGCAAGCTGAGCCGGGTGGTTCGGGGCGGTCCAGGGAGTACGTCGAATCCGGAGGCGCGGATGGCGCGCAGGGCGGCCCGGCCGCCGCCGACGAAACCGGCGAGCAACAGCCGCAGCCTGCCCCGGACGCTGCCCACCAGCGGCGTACCCGCGTCCAGAAGATCCATGGCGCGGTCGCATTCGTAGGCGATCAGCGCGCGCACTGACGCGCCGGCGTGCGGTGCGGCCAGGTCGGCCTCCCGGACGTGGAAGCGGGCCATGTCCTGCGCGGGCAGGTAGATACGGTCCCGGCGCAGGTCCTCGGCCACGTCCTGCAGGTGCTCGACGATCTGGAGGGCGGTGCACACCGCGTCGGAGCGCCGGACCCGCTCGGGGCTCGTGGTGCCGGTGAGGGCCAGCACGAGCCGCCCGACCGGGTTGGCCGACAGGCTGCAGTAGGCGAGGAGGTCGTCGAAGTCGGCGTAACGCCGCACCTTCTGGTCCTGCCGGTTGGCCTCGATCAGGTCCTCGAACGGCTCGGGGTCCATCCGGCTCCGGCGCACGGTGGGGACCAGCGCGGCCAGCAGGGGGTGACGGGGTCCGGGTCCGCCGAACGGGCCGGCCGCGGCGAAGACGCGATGCAGATCCTCCTCGAAGGCGTCCAGGAGGGCGAGCCTGTCCCCGGCCTGTTCGGCGCCGACACCCAGGTGGGCGGCATCGGCCCCGCCGGGCGCGAGATCCCCGTCGCCGATGTCGTCGACGAGCCGTGCGTAGCCGTAGACGGCCAGCAGGTCGTCGCGCCAGGCACGCGGCAGAAAGCGGGGCGCCACGGGGAAGTTCTCACGGCCGGCCTTGTCGAGCACGGCCCGCACGTGTGCGTCCGCCCCGCGGGTCACCACGTTCTTCCAGGTGCCATCGCCGTCACGCCTCCGTTCTACAGTGCCATCCCAGAACATCCTATTTCGGACACGCCGCCCGCACCGGCGCGCGCGTCGCACACCCGGTGAACCCGAACGGACGAACCGAACACCGGTTTTCCCCTACATCAGCGCCCAAACAGACTACGCCGACCACTCGTTCAGGGCAGGCGATGACAGACGACAGCCCCCGCACTTCGAGGTACGGGGGCTGCCGCCGACGAGTGGCGGGACTCGGCTACTTGCCCGTGAACTTCTCGTACTCCTTGAGGACGTCCTCGGTCGGGCCGTCCATGCGCAGCACGCCGTGCTCGACCCAGATCACCCGCTCACAGGTGTCACGGATCGACTTGTTGTTGTGACTGACGAGGAAGACCGTGCCGGCCTCCTTGCGCAGCTCGCGGATGCGCGCCTCGGAGCGCATGCGGAACTTGTGGTCGCCGGTGGCCAGCGCCTCGTCGATCATCAGCACGTCGTGGTCCTTGGCGGCCGCGATGGAGAAGCGCAGCCGCGCGGACATGCCGGAGGAGTAGGTGCGCATCGGGAGACGTGATGAAGTCGCCCTTCTCGTTGATCCCGGAGAAGTCCACGATGCTCTGGTAGCGCTCAGCGACCTGCTCACGGCTCATGCCCATCGCGAGACCGCCGAGCATCACGTTCCGCTCACCGGTCAGGTCGTTCATCAGCGCGGCGTTCACACCGAGCAGCGAGGGCTGCCCGTCGGTGTAGACGTGCCCGCGCTCGGGGGGCAGCAGGCCCGGCTATGGCCTTGAGGAGGGTCGACTTGCCGGAACCGTTGGACCCGATGAGGCCGATGGCCTCGCCGCGGTAGGCGACGAAGCTGACGCCCTTGACGGCGTGCACCTCCCGCATCCCGGGGCTGGGTTTCCGACGGAAGATGCGGTTCAGCGCGGCGGTGGCGCTGCCCTTGCCGCCGCCCCCGCCGTTCACGCGGTAGACGATGTGCAGCTCGTCGGCGATGACGGTCGGCACCCGCTCCGGGGCCGCCTCCTGCCGGAGCGGCTCACTGGTCTTCTCAGCCACGGCCATAACGCTCCTCCGCCCTCCAGAAGAACACAAATCCACCGATGCCCACGAGCAGCGCCCAGCCCAGGGCGAGCCACCAAACATACCCGGCAAGACTGTTGTGATGCGGCCCGTCGATCAGCGCATACCGCATGATTTCCATGTACACCGCTGCCGGGTTGGCAGCGACGATGTCGGTGAGCATCTGCGACGCTCCCGCCTTGTGCTGCAGCATGTACTGAAGGGGGAACATCACACCCGAGGCGTACATCCACGTCCGCAGGACGAACGGCATGAGCTGCGCAAGATCGGGAGTCTTGGCCCCCATCCTGGCCATGATCATGGCCAGGCCGCTGTTGAACACAAACTGCAGCGCAAGGGTGGGCAGGATCAGCAGCCACTCCAGGCTCGGGTAGTGCCCGAAGCCAACCAGGATGAAAGCCAGCACGATCATCGAATACAGCAGCTGCTGAAGCTGTTGGAGCGAGAAGGACACCGGGAGCGCGGCACGCGGGAAGTGCAGCGCCCTGACCAGTCCCAGGTTTCCCGAAATGGCCCGTACACCGGACATGACCGACGCCTGAGTGAAGGTCCATACGAAGACACCCGTCACGAGGAACGGGATGTACTCCTGGTTGTCCATGCCGCCTCGTCCGCCGAGGATCAGGCCGAAGATGAAATAGAACACGGCCGCGTTGAGCAGGGGCGTGGCCACCTGCCAGACCTGGCCCAGTTTCGCCTGGCTGTACTGCGCGTGCAGCTTCGCCCGGGAGAAGGTCAGGATGAAGTGCCGCCGGTCCCACAGCTGCCGGACGTAATCCGGCAGACTCGGCCGGGCACCGCTCACTGTCAGGCCGTGTGCGGCGGCCAGCTCGGCCGGGGACAGGCCCTCGTCAGACGGTGGCGGATGGTTCATGGCGACCGCACCGTCGTGCGTGGTCTCGCTCACTGGAAATGTTGTCCTCACTGGGCAAGCGACTGAAGACGGATGATGCTCTGCGCAGAGCTTGTCAGATGACGGGCGGCCGTCCCAGCCGGGTAAGCCGCCACACCGTACGCCACCGCATGGGCCTGCGCGGCCCGCACGAGTTCGTCCACCCCTCCCGGAAGCCTCCCAGCCAGGCCCGAAGCGCCGCCCTGGAGGGGCGGCGGGCCAGGGTGAGCAGCAGCCAGACGCCGAGGTAGACCGGCACCAGCGGCGCCGGCAGGTTGCGCCGGGCCAGCCAGACCCGGTTGCGGGCCACCATACGGTGGTAGACCGCATGCCGGCTGGGCGCGGTGGCCGGGTGGTGCAACACCATGTCCGCGCGGTAGTCGATCGACCAGCCGGCATCCAGGGCACGCCAGGCCAGGTCGGTCTCCTCGTGGGCGTAGAAGAAGTCTTCCGGCAGGCCTCCGACCTGCTGGAAGACGGCTGTGCGCACGGCGTTCGCGCCGCCGAGGAACGTGGTCGCCCGCGAGGACCGCATCGGGTCCGACGCGCGCAGCCGCGGCACGTGGCGGCGCTGGGTGACACCGGTGTCCGGGTCGGCGATGCGGAAGCTCACGATGCCCAGCGACGCGTCGTCGGCGAACGCCTCTCGGCACAGCCTGGCGGTGTCGGTGTGCGGCAGCAGTCCGTCGTCGTCCAGGAACAGCAGCACGTCCACGTCACGGGCCCCGGGACCGAACGCCTCGATGCCGACATTGCGGCCGCCGGGGATCCCGAGATTTTCCTCAAGCTCGACCGTTCGTACACCTTCCGGCAACGCGGGCAGCGGCGCGCCGTTACCGACCACCGCGACCTGCACCGGATCGCCCTCCTGCGCGGCCACCGAATCCAGCAGGGCACGCAGCTCCTCGGGCCGGTTGCCCATGGTGAGGATCACCGCGCCGAGCCGCAGCGTGTCCGGCGCGCTCATGCGAGCCTGCGCGAGGCGAGGACGGACACCAGATGCAGCAGCGTCTGGACGACGGCGATGCCGGCCAGCACGGCCACCCCCAGCCGGGTGAAGAACAGGTCACCGCGCACCGAGTCCACGATGGCGAGAACCAGGATGAGCAGCGACGCCTCGATCCCCAGCACCAGCCGGTGGAACTTCAGCGCCGCGGCCGCCTTGCGGGCCAACGCCATCCCGGACGAGCGCGGCTCGGCGGCCGCCTCCTCGACCGGCGGTTTCCCGTCCTGGTGGCGGGCGACTCCGACCAGGTCGGTCTCCGCCTTGATCAGCACGGCGCCGAGCGCGGCCAGGGTGCCCAGGAAGGCCCACAGCCAGTCGATGCGGCCCGCCCCCCACAGATCGGCGGCCCGCATCCCGAAACCGAGCAGTACAGCGGCGTCGCAGAAGTAGGCCGCGACCCGGTCCATGTACACGCCGCGGAGGGAGAACTGCTTCTTCCAGCGGGCGACCTCACCATCGACACAGTCGAGCAGCAGGTAGAGCTGCACCATCACCACGCCCAGCACCGCCCCGCCGATGCCCGGAACGAGCAGGGCGGGAGCCGCGAGGACGGCGGCGACGGTCATCAGGTAGGTCAGCTGGTCGGGGGTGATGCGGGTGCCGACCAGCTGCCGGTCGATCCGCAGGGACACCTCACGCATGTACAGGCGTCCCGCCCAGTGCTCGCCGCTGCGCCGGTCCTTCACCCCCGCGGGGTGCACGACCGGGCGGAGTTCAGCTACCGATGGTTTCGGCATAGTCGGTGTATGCGTCCCTGATCTGGTCGGCGGACAGGTCGAGGTGCTCGAGGATGGTGTAGCGGCCGGGGCGGGTCTGCGGGGCGAACTCGACGGCCTTGACGAACTCGTCCACCTCGAACCCGATGTCCCCGGGCAGTACCGGCAGTCCGTGCCGGCGCAGCACGCTCGCCATCAGCGCCGACTCCTCGCGTGCACCGCGCAGGTGCATCGCGAAGGCCGCACCCAGCCCGCACTGCTCGCCGTGCAGCGCGCTGCGCTTGGGGTAGAGCAGGTCGAGCGCATGACAGATCTCGTGGCAGGCGCCGGAAGCGGGCCGGCTGTCGCCGGCGATGGACATCGAGATGCCGGTGAGTACCAGCGCCTCGGCGTAGACCACCAGGAAGGCGTCGTCCCCGATGCCGCCGGGGTGGCGCAGCACCGAGTCGCCCGCGCTGCGGGCCATGGCGGCGGCCAGCCCCTCGAAGCTCTCACCGGTCTCCCGGTGGGACAGCTCCCAGTCGGCGACGGCGGAGAGGTTGCTCAGGGCGTCGCCGATGCCGGCCCGGACGAACCGGGCGGGCGCCTCGCGGATGACGTCGAGGTCGATGACGATCGCGATCGGATTGGGCACCCCGTACGAGCCGCGGCCGGCGTCGTTGTCCAGGGTGGACACCGGGGAGCACAGGCCGTCGTTGGCGAGGTTGGTGGCCACCGCGACCATGGGCAGGCCGACACGGGCCGCCGCGTACTTCGCGGAGTCGATCACCTTGCCGCCGCCCAGCCCGACGATCGCGTCGTAGCGTCCGGCCTTCTTGACGGCGTCCGCCAGGCGCACGGCACCGTCGATCGTGCCGTCGGCGTCGTCGAACCAGTCCGCGTCCGGGAGCGCGGAAGCGAACCGGTCGCGCAGGGCCTGGCCCGAGCGCGGGCTTATGGCCATGGCCAGCCGGCCGGACGGCGCGATGCGCTGGTCCGCGAGGAGCGTCGCGAGGTGGTCGAGTGCACCGGCCCGGATGTCGACCGTCAGCGGCGACGGGATCAGTCGGGTCAGTACCGGCATGCGATCTCCCGGCCCTTGGCGAGGTCGTCGTGGTTGTCGATCTCGACCCACTGCACGTCGCCGATGGGCTGCACGTCGATCGTGAAGCCGCGGCCCACCAGCTCCTGGTAGCCGTCCTCGTAGTAGAGGTCGGGGTCCTTCTCGAAGGTCGCCTTCAGGGCGTCGGCCAGCTCTTCGGCGGCCTCCGGCTCGATGACGGTCAGGCCGATGTACTCACCGGTGGCCTCGGCGGGGTCCATCAGCTTGGTGATCTTCTGGACGCCCTTCGCCGGGTCGGTGACGACCTTCATCTCCTCGTCGGCGAGGTTCTTCACGGTGTCCAGGGCCAGGATGATCTTCTGACCGTTCCCGCGCGCCTCGAGCAGGGTCTTCTCCACGGAGACCGGGTGCACGGTGTCACCGTTGGCGAGCAGCGCGCCCTGCTTCAGCACCTCACGGGCGCACCACAGCGAGTAGGCGTTGTTCCACTCCTCCGCCTTGTCGTTGTCGATCAGGGTGAGGGTCACGCCGTACTTCTGCTCGAGCTCGGCCTTGCGCTCGTAGATCGCCTCCTTGCGGTACCCCACGACGACCGCGACGTCGGTCAGGCCGACCTCGGCGAAGTTCGCCAGCGTCAGGTCGAGGATGGTCTTGGCTTCCCCGTCCTGTTCAGGGCCCACCGGCACCAGGGCCTTGGGCAGGGTGTCGGTGTAGGGACGCAGACGCCGTCCGGCGCCGGCGGCCAGCACGAGGCCGATCATGCGGGTTCTCCTGTTTCGTCGTGTACAGCGGGTGCCGCGGAGGACACCCAGAAACGGATGCTCTCGCCGAGCACCGTGAGCGCCAGTGCGCCTGCGAGGGCGGCGAGCGCGAGGGGGAAACCTGAGCCGGTCGGCAGCAGGGCGGCGAGAACGGTGACCAGTAGTGTCCGGCCCTCGTGCCCGCCGATGGCCCGCACGAGAGCGTGCGGGGGCGCGCCGGTGCCACCGCGGATGCGGTACACCGTGTCGTAGTGATGGTAGGCGACCGCCGCGACCAGCCCGAACGCGGCAGGCAGCGCACCGTCCTGCCCGCTGCGGGCGGCCAGCGCCAGGACGACGCCGTACTCGGCGGCGCGGAAGAGGGGCGGGACGAGCCAGTCCAGCGGCCCCTTCAGCGGGGCGGCCACCGCGATGCCGGACGTCAGGACGTAGCAGGCCGCGGCGAGTACCGGCCACCAGCTGCCGAAAGGCGTCCACAGCGCGACGGCCACCACGGCGGCCGCACCGGCTGCCGCCGTCACCGGAGGCAGCAGCCTGCGGCCCGCCCGGGCGACAGACTCCGCCAGGGGACCGCTGTCGGCCAGGTCGGCCAGTGCGCGGGCGGCCCGGTCGGTGCGCTCGGCCCGGCGGGTCAGGGAGCGCAGCACGCGGCCCGCGGTGGTGTAACAGGCAGCCAGCCCGCAGCCGATCAGCAGCACGACCAGGGTGATCCGCGGGGTGGTGACCGCGGTGAGGACGGCGATGAGTGCCCAGCGCTCGCCGATGGGCAGCACGATCATGCGCCGCACCCACACCGTCCAGCCGACGCCGTCGAGACGGTCGGAGAGCGCGGCGGTGGGGCTGGTGTTGGCGGCCGCGTCGTGATTGGCCTCGTTGAAGGAGAAGTCGACGACGTGCCGCACGGTCTGCAGCACCATGGCGCCCAGCGCCAGCGCCCACACGTCGTCCCCGCCGCGGGCCGCGCCCAGTGCCAGACCCGCGTAGTAGGCGTACTCCTTGGCGCGGTCGAAGGTCGCGTCCAGCCAGGCACCGAGCGTGGAGTACTGCAGCGAGTAGCGGGCCAGCTGTCCGTCGGTGCAGTCCAGCACGAAGGACGCGAGCAACAGCACGCCGGCGGCGACGAAGCCGCCGCGGGTGCCGGTGGCCGCACAGCCGGCGGCGATCAGTGCGACCAGCAGGGAGGCGGTGGTGACCTGGTTCGGAGTGAGACCGCGGCGGGCGCACCAGCGGGCCAGGTAGCGCGAGTAGGGGCTGACGCAGAAGGTGGTGAAGAAGCCGTCGCGGGCCTTGACCGCACTGCGCAGCCGGACGGCCTCGTCGTCGACGCCGTCGACGTCGGCGCGGGCGTCCGCGCGGGCCGCGTCGTCCGCGGGCACGCGGGCGACGAGCACACCCAGTTCGGGCCGGTGCGCGGGGACGCCCTCGGCGTCGAGCACCGCGACGAGCCGGCCCGGCAGCGTCTGCGAACAGTCGGCCGCCGCCGGACCGCCGTTACCGGCCTGCGCCGCGCGACCCGGAACTCCCGCTGCGGTCTCCGCGTTGCCTGCGGCAACGGCGTTCGGGGCGCTGTCCCGGCCGCGCCGGGTGTCTGCGGCCGCCTGTGCGGCTCGGCGAGAGGCCTGCGGGTCCGTGTCCCGGGTGCCGGCTTGCTGCCGGCCGTCCTCCTCGGGGACCAGAGCCGCACGCCGCTCCTTCGCAGTCTCGGCGGCCGTGGGCGGCGCGCCGCCGGCCGGGCCCGACCCGTGGGCCTCCGGGCGGGCGGACAGGGCCGCGAGGGCCCTGGTCAGGGCGGGGCGGGCGTCTGCCCTGACCGCCAGGGCGCCGGGGATCGCACCGGCGGCGAAGCGCGGGTCGGTCAGGGCCAGCCGCAGGCTGTGCGTGTGGCCGACGAACCGGGTGTCGACGACGGCGACCCGCTCACCCGCCGGTGCTGCGGCCAGCTCGTCGGCCACCGCGGCGGTCGAGGCCGCCGCACGCACGGTGAAGCCCAGTGACGCCAGGTCGCCCTCCAGCGGCGAACCGGCGACCTGTGGACCGGTGAGGATGGCGGTCGACAGACGAACCCACTCCTTGGACGAACGGACGAGCACGGCCGCGGCAGCGGCGGTCTGTGGCGGCCGGGCAGCGGTCGGGGGCGCCGTCACCCGTTCGCCGGGCACGGCACGTCGGCAGAGGTTATCGGATCGAGACGAGCAGACGTTCACCACGGATTCACCTCGCCTGGCTTGTCCGCCTTGTGCGTCACCGCCCCCGCCCGGTCGCTCGGCTAGGGTGACCGCCATGTCGTGGATGATCACCGGCGGTGCCGGATACATCGGGTCGCATGTCGCACGGGTGCTGACGGAGGCCGGCGAGTCGGTCGTCGTGGTCGACGACCTCTCCACCGGCGTCGCCGGGCGCCTCGGCCCGGAGGTGCAGCTGGTCACGGGCTCCACCCTGGACCGGCAACTACTCGGGCGGACGCTCGCCGAGCACCGGATCGACGGCGTCGTGCACCTCGCGGCGAAGAAGCAGGTAGGCGAGTCCGTCGAGCAGCCGCTGCGCTACTACCGGGAGAACCTGCACGGCCTGACGGTGCTGCTGGACGCGGTCGCCGCGGCAGGCGTGCGACGCTTCGTCTTCTCCTCCTCGGCGGCCGTCTACGGCATGCCGGACGTGGACCTGGTCACGGAGGAGACGCCGTGCGTGCCGATGAGCCCGTACGGCGAGACGAAGCTGGCCGGCGAGTGGCTGGTGCGTGCCGCGGGCGCCGCCCACGGGATCCGCACCGCCTGTCTGCGGTATTTCAACGTGGCGGGCGCGGCGCGGCCCGAACTGGCCGACACCGGCGTGTTCAACATCATCCCGCTGTACTTCGACGCGCTCACCCACGGCCGGGCCCCGCTGATCTTCGGCGACGATTACCCGACACCGGACGGAACCTGCATCCGTGACTACATCCACGTGGCGGACCTGGCCGACGCCCACCTCGCCGCGGCCCGTCACCTGTCCCGGCCGGAGACGTCCGGTGACCTGACGGTCAACGTCGGCACCGGTGTGGGCGTGTCGGTGCGCGAGATGGCCGATCTGATCGCGGAGGTCACCGGCCGCACCGAGCCGGCGGCCCAGGTGTCGCCCCGGCGTGCGGGCGACCCGGCGCGCGTGGTCGCCTCCGCGGACCGGATCGGCCGCCTGCTGGGCTGGGCGCCGCGTCACAAGGCGCGGGACATGGTCGAGTCGGCCTGGGAGGGCTGGTGCCGGCTGCACCCGGAGGCGGCGCGCGGGTGACCGTGCGCGCCCTGCGAGAGGTCGTGCGCGGCGCGGACATGCGGTGCGCTGCAGCGGGGCCGGGCAGCGTGGGTACGGCAGACTGGTGAACGCAGCCGACGCGAAGGAAGACCATGGCGAACAGCTCAGCGGGCCCGATCATGCTCGAACTCGTCGACGAGGACGGAACCACGATCGGCACCGCCGAGAAGCTCTCCGCCCATGTCGCGCCGGGCAGACTCCACCGGGCGTTCTCCGTCTTCCTCTTCGACCAGAAGGGCCGGCTGCTGCTGCAGCGCCGGGCGCTGGGCAAATACCACTCCCCCGGTGTGTGGTCGAACACCTGCTGCGGGCACCCGTATCCGCAGGAGCCGCCGTTCGTCGCGGCGGCCCGGCGGGTGGGCGAGGAACTGGGCGCGGCGCCGTTCCTGCTGCGCGAGGCGGGACGGGTGCGCTACAACCACCCGGACCCGGCGTCCGGTCTGGTGGAGCAGGAGTACAACCACCTGTTCGCCGGTCTGGTGCGGGACGAGTTGCGACCCGATCCCGACGAGATCGCCGAGACGGTCTTCGTGACACCTGAGGAGCTGACCGAGCAGCACGGGCAGGGGAACTTCTCGGCCTGGTTCATGACGGTGCTGGACGCCGCGCGTCCGGCGATCCGCGAGCTGACGGGCACGTCGGCCGGCTGGTGAGGATGCGTCCGCAGGTCAGATGACGGGCAGGGGCAGGGCTGCCCAGATCACCTTGCCGCCCGCTCCGGTCTGCTCCACGTCGCATCTGCCGCCTGCCTCGGCGGTGAACGCCTTGACCAGGAGCAGACCGCGGCCGCCGGTGTGCTCCTGGTCCGGGTCGGCATCCAGCGCCTTGGGGCGGTAGGGGTGGGCGTCCTCGACGGCGACCCGTACCCAGTCCGCACCGAGCGACAGTTCCACGCCGATCTCCGGCGAGAGCAGCGCGGCGTGGCGGACGGAGTTGGTGACCAGCTCCGAGAGGATCAGCATCAGCCCCTGCAGCAGGTCGTCGTCGACGGGTGCCTGCTGTCGGCGGATCAGGTCGCCTACGGCGTGCCGCAGTTGCGGGACGGAGGAGTCGAGTGCGGGGGCGGTGAAGCGCCACGCCCCTTCGTAGGGCCGGGGCAAGGCACGCTCCTGTACCGGTGTCATGACCGGGGCACTGCCGCCCGTCGCCGGTGGCACGCTCCCGCGGACGTCCATCTCCCGCACCCCGCTCTCCACTCGAGTTGTTCTTGCATCTGTTCTTGCATCGAGTGTTGATATCTCACACCTGCGACCCGGCGTGCTGACGGAAAGTCGACGCAAATTGAGGGAACTTGACACCCCTCGTTCGGAACAGACGTCTTTCCGGCTTGGTCTGCACAGGCTGCGGATCCTTCCGTGACAGCTCGCCGGATACCATCCGAAACATGCTCCCGGCACCGCCGGCCGTGCACGTCGCGTGTTCCGACGGCGTCGCCACGGTCACTCTCGATCACCAGGCCAAACGCAACGCGATGCCCCCCGGCATGTGGCGCGCCGTGCCCGCGCTGCTGAACCGGCTCGCCGATGACCGGCGGGTGCGGGCGCTGGTACTGACCGGCGCGCACGGCACGTTCTGCGCCGGTGCGGACATCGCCTCGCTGCGTGAGGAGGCCCCCGAGGCACCGGGACTGGCCGTGGCCGCCAGCTGGCCGTCGCCTGCGACCTGCGTTTCGCCGCCGCGGACGCGCTGTTCGGCGTCACCCCGGCGAAGCTCGGCGTCGTCTACCCCGCCTCCTCCACTACGCGCCTGACCGCCCTGGTCGGACCCGTCGCCGCCAAGTACCTGCTGTTCTCGGCCGAACTGGTCGACGCCGGACGCGCGCTGCGCACCGGACTCGTCGACGAGGTGCATCCCGGCGATGCCCGGCTTTGACGCCGGCGAAGTCCGCCCCAGCGGGAACTGTGAAAGCCACCATGGGGAACTCCTCGCTGAAGACCTCGCCTCCGAGTCCGAACCCTGAAAGGCGCTGGCGCATTGCTTGAGGGCTGCGCCCCAGGGGGCCATCGGGGGCGGGCACAACGCGAACGGTGCAGTTGCCGGAGGCGCTGACCCGTCCCACAGCCCAGTGGAGTCCATCGGAATCGGTGGCGAACCGCACCACGTCGCCCTCAGCCACACCGTCCTGGAGGAATGGGACGTTCCGCACCCTGGCAGTGTCCTCGCTGAGTTTCGTCCCCCATAGGCCCTCGGTGTCCTGCGGAAACCACCCCTCGCGAGGAACGGACCGGGAACCAGACCTTGATCTTCTCGCCTGTGTCGCCCATGACGGGCATCATGCTGCCTCGTTCGACACCGTCCCGCACCGGGGTGGAGCCGGGCACCGGCACCCAAAATCGGCGCGGCCTCGGCGTTTCCCGACTCCCCACGCATGGCTTTCTGCCCCGGCGTGACCAAACCCCACTCCACACACCACCCGGTCCCACTGGCGCCGGCATCACCGTTCCCGAATGCGCCACCACCACCAGCGCCCCGCCGTCCACCCGCTCACCCAGCCCGGGTTCGGAAGAGTCCGACGTTCGAACTCCACATCAATTCGCTCCACCAAGCGGCCCAGATCCGCTCGGGCCCCTCTGGGCAGATGCAGCAGGGCGACTTCTAGGTCATCTCGTCCGTCCTCGATCTCGATGCCGGGGCTCTCGCCAGGACCAATCAGATATCGTCCCGGCTGCCTGAAAGCCCATTCGAACCTGCTGAGAGCGTTAGCAACTGCGTCCGGCCACAGGTTTTCGGCTTCAACACGTCGCACCGCTGCCCGAGTTCGAGCTGATACGCCCGAGATCCGACGGACCGGCAGATGCTTGGGTGGCCGCCACCGCTCGGCGCGGACGACCTTCGGACGCCTACGCGGCATCGCCCTTTCGGATCAGGACCATGTTGGCATTCTGCCACGGTCCGCACCCGGCGAGAGGGGCAACGCCCCCCGCTCCTCAGGGTCTCGGTTCGGGCCAACAACGTTCGAGAGCAGCTGGAGCCGAACGCTTCCGCCCTGTTGTCCGGTCTGTCAGATCGGCAAGGGTGGGTACCCGCGCGTTTCCCGGCACAGAACCCTCTGCATGCAACAGAACAGAGTCGAGAGAGAACTGCGATCATGTCCGTGCCGCGCCGGGACCGGATCTCTGCGCGGCCGCCGGCATGCCGGATAAGAGCGCGGTAGCCGTCCCATTTCGGCTCCGCTGCCCACCCGGTGGGCAGGTACGGGCGGTCGACGGGGGCGGCGAGCATCGGTTCGGGCAACGTCCACGGCACGCCGGGAGTCGTACCACCGACAGCCATGGCGCAGCTGAGGGTCACCCGTCTGCGCCTTCGTCGCTGCATCTGCGCGGACCGGGGTCTTCTTCGGCCTCTGGTGGGATCCAGGTGATCACGACGGTGTGCTGGACGCCGGCGTCGCGCAGGGCGCGGGAGCGGTGGTTGCCGTTGAGGTAGGCGCCGTTCGGTCCGAGGGATGCGTCGATGGCGTAGATAGGGGACATCAGGGTGTGCAGTGCCTGCCGGTGTTCCTTCGGCACCCGGAGTGCAGCGGTGCGGTCGGAGAGGACGTCAGCGAGTTCCCGGTCGGTCAGGCCGTCCCGGCGGGCGTCGTCGACCAGTCGGATTGCATACTCGCTGACGGAGTGCCAGTCCTGGGAGTGGTACCAGCAGCACCCTGTTAGCCGGCCGCGTGACCAACGGCGGGCCCGTGCGAGCAGGCGGTGCCACACGGTGTCCTTCCCGGCCATGCACCGCACCCGGAAGGGGCACGGTGGCGGAAGGTCGGAGACGGCGACGGTCTCGTACCGCAGCTCGTCCTCGGGCGGCTCGGGGGTGGGGGTGTAGTTCTCTCCACGGCCGAGGTCGACCTCGCCGCCCACGAGCTCGGCCAGTTGGCCGGCACTCAGATGAATCCAGCCGGGCGTGCGGAGATGGAACGTGCCGCCGACCTCGAAGGTCACCAGTGCGTAGTGGGAACCGATGTCGATGTCCGGGTAGTGCTCGATCCATACCGGGGGCCCGCTCTCATCCGGGCAGTGTCTCTGCCAGACGGCCGCCGCGTAGGTCTCGGCCCGGTTCGTCAGGCTCGGTCCGTCTCCGCTGACTTGGGTGGCGATGGCCACGCTGCGGTGGCGGGGGGCGGTGAACAGCTGCAGTCGGAAGGTGCCCGGCACGATCGAGTGTTCGATGCCGACGAAGTTGTGGTCGTCCACCACCCGGCGGCGGGGCGCGGCGAGCGGGCGCAGCAGGGCGTCGGTGCTGTCATCCGCCTGTGAGGTGGAGGTGTCGGTCACGGTCAGATCCTTCCTGGGCTCCGCGACCGTTAGGGACGGGCGAGGCAGTGGTGTACCTGGTCGGCTAGGGGGCGGTCTGGCCATGTGAGCAGGCCGAACCAGGTGCTGGATTCGCTCTGCAGGCCTTGGATGGCGGCGGTCATGGAACGGGAGAGGGTCCCGGCGTGGGCGTGGAAGGTGGCGATGGTCAGGCCGCTGGTGTCCGTGCCGCGTAGGGCGCGCCAGGCGCGCAGCAGCATGGAGGAGGTCAGCGGGCCCGCGTCACGGCTGCCGTCCGGGCGTGGGCGCTGCGGTGGGTGGGCTTCTTCGGGGGAGTCGAGTGCTGCTGCTTGCTGAGCCCAGTGGCGGGCCTGGCGTAGTTCGCCGCGGGAGGTGTGCAGCAGGTGGAGGCATTCGGCGGACAGGGCCTTCCCGGCGCCGGCGGAGAACTGCCACAGGGCTTCGGCCTGGTCGTCGCAGTCGGCCAGATGGAGCAGGCAGGCGAAGATGAGCGCGTTGTCGGGGGCGATCTGGTGCTGGGTGGCCAGGTCGGAGATGTGGTCCGCGGCGCGGGGGCTGCGCACCGCCCATGCGGACAGGGCGCGCAGTTCGCGGGCGGCTTGTTCGACGCGGGAGACCGGGGCCGGGCGGCCCGGGGCGACTGCGGGCAGTCGCCCCGGGCCGAGGACCGGCTGGGGGAAGCCGCCGTCTGCTCTGCCGCGCTGAGCCGCGTTGAGGCAGGCGACGGCCAGGCGGCGGCAGTCAGCCAGTTCCTCTTCCTCCCCCTGGTCGAGATCGTCGATGGGGAAGGCGCGGGCGTCGTTGAGGAGGTCGTCCAAGGTGCGCGGCTCAGACATGGGTGCGGTGTCCTTCACTCTTCGTTGCGGTCGGGGTCGTCCTCGTAGCCGAGGTCGTGAGCGAGTCGTTGGCGGGCGGCGACCCGGTGGGAGCGAACGGTGGCCTCGCTGACGCCGAGGGTGTTCGCGGTGCGGGCGGTGGTGTAGTCCAGGACGTAGTGCAGGACCACCACGTCGAACTGCCGCGCCGGGAGACGGGCGATCGCCGGGTAGAGGCCCAAGGTGGACTCCATCGCGGCGAACTCGTCCCGGGCCCCTTCCAGCACCGTGCGGCGCACCTTGTAGAAGGCGGCCGTCTCCGACACGGCGGAAGTGCGGCCCTGGTCCATCAGGACCTCGTCGACGGCCTCCTTCAGGTGAGCCCAGGCGCTGGCCGCCGGGTTGGACTCCTCCATCAGCCGGTGCCAGCCCTTGAGCAGGCTGAGGAAGACAAGGTGGACGACCTGTCCGGCCATGCTGGCGTCGCCGAGCTGCAGTTCGGCGTAGCGGCGGTAGGCGCGCCGGTACTGGTGGTGAAAGGCCCAGAAAGCGACCGGGATTATCTGTTCGCCCTCCCGCACGGCACGGAGGGGAGCGGTCGGTCGGCCGGGCTGCTGGTGCTCGTCGGTCGTCACAGGCGCTTCTCCTCCCCGGTGCGGACCGCCCGGTGGGGGGCCGGGCGCGGCGGGTGCCCGGCGCGGGGACGTTCACTCAGCGAGGCGACCCCGACCTTCACGCCCGCGGCCAGCGAGCGGCGTGCCAGTCGCACGGCGTCGGGGAGGAAGACCCGGGTTGCGGTGGCGCCCACAAGCGCGCCCATCAACAGGTCAGAAGACACAGAATTGACTCCTGTTCATCAGACTGGCACAGCCGGCTACCCCCAAGCGCCAACTTCGTTATGTGCCCGAAGACTTCGTCGTCCTCGCCTGAGACAGCTAAGCGAACCGGGGCGGGTGATCGTGGAGTGCAGATCCGAGAAGTTTTCGGCGGAATGCGACAGGCAGCTTGCGGCATATGCCCACTACTGACCGGTAGCCGCACCGTGCATGCCCATTGACATTATGTGACCAGCGGATTTCCTGCCTCGCCCAGGCGGCGCCAGCGGCCGTTCACCGGAGGCGAGTCATCGAACCGGTGACCGACGTCACACGCTGTGCTGCCCGAGTTCGCCCCGGGGCTGGGCACGTTCAACAGCTCCGCGGCAAACAGCCCCTGGTCGCGCTGGCCTTCGATCACGCGGCGCACCAGGCGGGCGAGGATGCCGGCGGGAGGGTCCGCCTGGGTGGTGTCGTCTCGGGGAAGGCACTGCCGTCCGCATCACGCCTCCGGTGGGCGGGGCGCCGTCAGGGGCGGAAGCGGACGAAGAAGCCGCGTGGGCGCTGCTCGGCTTCGGCTTGGGCGGCCAGGGCGGCCGCTTCCTGTGCGGCGGCCTCTTCAGCGGCCTTCCGCTCCTTCTCGGCCCGCTTCTGCGCCGCCCACGCGCAGTTGTGGCAGAGCTCCGGGTGCAGGGCCTGCTCACCGCCGTCGCCCCCCACCGCGGACCACCGCGCATCGGTGAAGGACTTGCGGCGCTGGGCGCAGCGCGCCCGACGGGCTTCCCGCTCCTTGTGGCGCCGCTCTGCTTCCCGGGTCTGCGCGCGGCGGCGTGCGAGGGCCGCGTCCCGGCGGGGGTTACTGATCGCGTCCAGCAGCGGCTGGCGGTGGTCGCGGCCGAAGCGCCAGAACGCGGGCCCGGCCGGGCCCTGCTCGCGCAGCAGCTCCAGCGTGGTCGCCACGATCGGGATGCGGCCGTCGTAGGAGTGGAAGCCGTCCTTGGCATGCCACTCGCCTCGCCAGTGGTGGCGGGTGAGGTCGGCGACCTTGCCTATCTGGCTGTCGGCGGAGCGCTTGCCGACCTGGTGGAAGACGAGCAGCACCGGCGGGTGCACACGCCGGCGCGCTGGAGGAGTATCAGTTGCCGGCGGACCGGGTCACCACGGCCGGCCAGATCTGGCGCGCCGCTAGGCAAGGTGGCACTGGAAGCGGGGCAAGCGCGGTGGCGACCACCTACGACGTGGGTGGGTGGGAAAACAGCAGTGGCCCCACAGCGTTCTGCGGGGCCACTGCCAGGATCCTGGCCTCACGGTCGTTTGCGTGCCCGCGAGGAGGATGAGCGAGGACTCGCGGGGCACCACCCCCGCTTCCCGTCGCTCGGGATGCTGATGCTGGACCCACCAAGGCTCAACGTCAGCGTTGCAAGAATTCTACGGGAAACGCGTCGACAGACTCCATAGGGATAGGGAGTTGCAGTAAATACCCGGAAGTAACCCCTGCTTCGTAGGGAATCCTCTGAACGATCATTGATCGTCTATCGCTGAGAAGCCGTAGGAGTAGGCCACAGATTCGGTTTCCACGGGTCCGTCAGATATCCTCCTCAGCCTAGGGCGTTCGCCCGTTCGGCGCAGTCACTCACCACGTCTCGCCAGGACCTACGCCCGCACCACTGCTGGACCCACCAAGTCGTTCAATGCCGTGAAAGGGAGACACCGATGTCCCCGTTCCTGCTGGCCGCCGTCGCGATCGTCGCCATCATGGCCGCCGTCGTGGTCGTGACCGTCAAATCGCTGTCGTCGAACCCGGTGCGCATCGCCGTGGTCATCATCGCGTTCACCGGGCTGGTGGCCGCTCTGCCGCCCCTCTTCGAAGTCCTCCGGCCGCCGGCCCCACAACGGCCGGCCGTGCGACCGTCCACCCCTCCGGCGGTTGTCCCCTCCCCTGCTTCTTCCGGGCAAGCGTGATGGCCTACGCGAACTCCCGGCGGCCGCGGGTCGTGCGCGTCAACAGGGAAGCGCTCCGGGAATCCCGGATACAGCGCCTTCTGGAGACCAGCAGCGTCCTGCAGAAGATGCCTGGAGTGTTCCAGGAAGAGCTGATGCGGTCGGGGGTGATGCGCACTTTCGCCCGGGACGAACGAGTCCGCGGCGTGCTTACTGGCGCGGGCAATCACGTGCACTTCGTCACCTCCGGTTGTGTAGCCGAAGAGGCCAGCTACCACGCCACCTCGACGATCCGGTTCCGCACTCCGGGGGCCGTCTTGGGAGACCTGGAGGTGTTCGACGACCAGGCGCAGACGCCGATAGCAACGTGTCTGACGCCCACGTTGACGATCAGTCTGCCGATCAACCGGATTCGCGCCCTGGCAGAGCACCATCCGCTCATCATGTTGACGATGGGCCGGAGCGTGGCCGAGCGGCAGCGCCTGACCGAGCGGATCTACAACCTGTTCAACAGAACTCCCGAGCAGCGCGTCAGCACCCTCCTGTTCGAGCTCGCCGTCGCCACGGACAACGATGGCCCGCTGCGGGTTGCGGGACCCTCCCAGACCAACCTGGCCGAGGCGCTGATGCTCAGCAGGGCCAGCGTGGAGAAGGTGATCCGGACCTTGAAGAGCGAAGGGGTGATCGACACCGGATACCGGACCTTCATCGTCCTGGACATCGCCGCTTTGCGCAGGATCGCGGGCCTCGCCGAGTCCGATCTCGAAGTCCTCTTCCGCACCACGAAGGCGGTCCTTCGTGCCGGCAGTGGGCGGGATCGGCAGGACCACGTCGCCTGAGACCCGCTCTTCCCCAGGCGGAAGGAAAGACGAGCTGGCACCGCCCCGGTAAGGGCGGTGCCAGCAGGCGGGCCGGTGGTCACCGCTCGGTCCAGCCACGCACCTCCAGGTTGGTGACCTTCGCGTCCTCCCGCAGACGGCCGGTGGCCACCATCCAGTCGCGCACCGCCTTGGAGACATCGCCGCCGGCCGCGTCGACCTTCCCCTTCCACTCCTGCGCATCGAACCCGGACGTGCCCATGGGCGCGTTGGCGTCGCCGTAGGAGCGTTCCTCGGTGACGTCGCGGCGCTGGACGACGCCACCTTTGACGCCGGGTGAGTCAGCGCGGCGGCCGGAGTCGATGAGGTAGTCCCGCTTGCGGGCCCGGACGGTGGAGGCGATGCGGCCACCGGACGCGGCCGCGGTCTTCTCCACCACCGGGCGCAGGCGGGAGGCACCGGAGGAGATGTGCTGCCGCCCGGCGCGCGCCATCGAGGAGTTACCCGGAGTGGCAACAGCGTCCTTGACGCGCACCCGGGCGGGACCGCCGCTGCGGCTCCGGCGACGGCCGGCCACGGCGGCTGGTGCGTCGTCTGCGTGGCGTCAAGCGGCGACCTCCTGCTCGTCGTCCTGGTCCTCGTCGTCGCAGTCGTGGCCCGACCAGGTGCTGACCTGGTCCTCGATGGTCTCGACGCCGCCGGAGGCGTCGCAGCCGTGGCAGTACCACTCGGCAGACCAGGTGACCGGCCGTCAACGCCGCAGTCGTGACCGGATGGGGCGGTGTCCTCGTCCTCCCACATCGCCTCGCCGGCCGCGCCGCAGGCCGGGTGCTCCCACGTGTCTTCCCACTGCACGTCGCTGCTCATCGGTCCGCTCCTTCCGTGTCGGCCTGGTCGGCGAGATGGGCGCGGCCCAGGGACTGCAGGGTCATCAGCTCGTCCTCGGTGGTGGGCGCGGCGACCTCCATGGGCAGGCGGCCCTTGAGGAGGTAGTCGCCGGGGCGGCCGTGGTAGGGCCAGTCGACGTCGGCGGTGGTGTAGACCGAGGGCGTCGCCGCGTTCCTGGAGCGGCGCCCACCGCGCTTCTCCTGGCCGCGCTGAAAAGCGGTCGGCGACGCGGACCGTCTACCGATGGGTAACGTGTGACCATGACGACTCTCCCCGAACGCGCCGGCAGGCACTGCCACCATGCGCTGAACCCGCTCCACTCGTGTGTCTACTTCGCCCCCGACCTGGCAAAGGAGCTGGCCCCGTACGGCATCGAGGACCCCAGCGCCGTGTACTTCGCCGGCCGGGCAGCGGCCCTGGGCGCGGTGGGTGCGGGAACGGTCACCGCCACGTTCTACAACTTCAGCCACGACCTCGTCGCCCGGCATGTGCCCCGTGTCTGGGAGCAGGCCTCGCCCGCCACGGTGCTGGCCGCCCGGCTGCGCTCGGTGGACCACGTGCTGCGCCGGCTGCTCGGCGACGAGACGGCCGAGGCGCCCACCACCCGTGAGGCGGCCGACCTGGCGCTGCACGCCGCACAGGGCTGCCGTCGTGCGGGCCGCCCGTTGTACGCCGCGCACGCCGACCTGCCGGTGCCCGACGCACCGCACGTCGCGTTGTGGCACGCCGCGACGCTACTGCGCGAACACCGCGGCGACGCGCACCTGGCAGTGCTGCAGCACGCCGAACTCGACCCGGTCGAGGCGCTGGTGAGTCACAGCGCGAGCGGCCGCGGCATGGCGCCGAAGTGGGTGCTGGCCACCCGCGGCCACAACGAGACCGACTGGTCGGCGGCGCAGGACCGGCTGCGCGAGCGCGGCCTGATCGACACCGACGGCGAACTGACCGAGCGCGGCCTGGCGCTGCGCAAGGAGCTGGAGTTCGAGACCGACCGGCTCGACCGGCACCCCTACGAGCACCTCGGTGCCGGGGACGTGGCCCGTCTCACCGAGCTGGCGGCCGCCCTGACCACGAAGGCACTCGGCAATGGCGCCTTCCCCGAGGACCTGTTCGGCAAGAACTGAGCCGGGTCCGTCAGTCCTGCAGCTTCGCCACGCCGCGGTCGAGCGCCTGGATGTCCTCCGCCGGCAGGGCGAGCAGGACGTCGGGCGGCGTGGTGAGGACGTCGGTGGCGTGGGGCGGCATCCGGAGCGGAGAGCTCCATTTGTCCGTGTTGCCACAATCATTATATCGGCACGCTCACATGCGTCTCCCGAGCGGACACCCGCGTACCCCGTTTGACCCACGGCAGAGTGGACACGCGGAGGAAATGCACGCGATAGCAGACGCACTCCGCATGGTTGGTGGCGCGATCGCCACCGTTGTCACCCTCCCCTTCCGCCTCCTGGCCCGCCTCTTCGGCGGCCTGGGCGGCCACCGGGGCTAGTACGGCGTTTCGCCGCGACGCCTCCGCCCGCCCGTCGGCGCCACCTGCCACAATGCGTATCTCACCGGGCCCCACCCGGGGAGGCAAACGGCACCGAGAGGGCGGAACGGAACATCGTGACGACCAGCATCGAAGGCAGGATCGCCGAGGAACTCGGCGTACGGGAACGGCAGGTTCGGGCCGCCGTCGAACTGCTCGACGGCGGTTCGACTGTCCCGTTCGTCGCCCGTTACCGCAAGGAGGCGACCGAGTCCCTCGACGACGCGCAGTTGCGCACCCTCGAGGAACGGCTGCGGTACCTGCGCGAACTGGAGGAACGGCGCGCGGCGGTCCTGGAGTCGGTGCGGTCGCAGGGCAAGCTCGACGAGAAGCTGGAGGCCCGCATCCGCGGCGCCGAGTCCAAGGCCAGGCTCGAGGACATCTACCTCCCCTACAAGCCCAAGCGGCGCACCAAGGCGCAGATCGCCCGCGAGGCCGGCCTGGAGCCGCTGGCGGACGGCCTGCTCACTGACCCCGGCACCGAGCCACAGGCCGCGGCGGCCGGCTACGTCGACCCGGACAAGGGCGTCACGGACGCGGCGGCCGCACTGGAAGGCGCCCGGGCCATCCTCACCGAGCGGTTCGGGGAGGACGCCGACCTGATCGGCGACCTGCGTGAACGCATGTGGGAGCGCGGCCGGGTGACCGCGAGGGTCCGGGAGGGCAAGGAAGAGGAGGGCGCGAAGTTCACGGACTACTTCGACTTCGCCCAGGACTTCACCGAACTGCCCTCGCACCGGGTGCTGGCCATGCTGCGCGGCGAGAAGGAGGAGATCCTCGACCTCACCCTGGAGCCCGAGGAGCCGGGGGCCGACGGCGAACCGAGCAGCTACGAGCACAGCATCGCCGCCCGGTTCGGCATCGCCGACCGCGGCCGTCCGGCGGACCGCTGGCTTGCCGACACCGTTCGCTGGGCCTGGCGCACCCGGATCCTCGTCCACCTGGGCATCGACCTGCGGTTGCGGCTGCGCACGGCCGCCGAGGACGAGGCCGTCGGCGTCTTCGCCGCCAACCTGCGCGACCTGCTGCTCGCCGCCCCGGCCGGCACCCGCGCCACCATGGGCCTGGACCCGGGGCTGCGCACCGGCGTGAAGGTCGCCGTCGTCGACGCGACCGGCAAGGTCGCCGCGACCGACACCATCTACCCGCACGCCCCACAGCGGAAGTGGGAGACGGCACTGGAGCGGCTCGCCGCGCTCGCCGCGCGGCACAAGGTCGAGCTGATCGCCATCGGCAACGGCACGGCCTCCCGCGAGACGGACAAACTGGCCGGCGAACTCATGGCGAAGCACCCGGAACTGACGCTGACCAAGGTGACGGTCTCCGAGGCAGGCGCCTCGGTGTACTCCGCCTCCGCCTACGCCTCGCAAGAACTGCCCGAGCTGGACGTCTCGCTGCGCGGCGCTGTCTCCATCGCACGCAGGCTGCAGGACCCGCTGGCGGAGCTGGTCAAGATCGACCCGAAGTCGATCGGGGTGGGCCAGTACCAGCACGACCTGTCCGAGGTGAAGCTCTCCCGCTCGCTGGACGCCGTCGTCGAGGACTGCGTGAACGGCGTCGGCGTCGACGTCAACACCGCCTCCGCGCCGCTGCTGTCCCGGGTGTCCGGCATCAGCGGTGGCCTGGCCGCGAACATCGTCGCCCACCGGGATGCGAACGGGCCGTTCACCGGCCGCAAGGCCCTCAAGGACGTCTCCCGGCTGGGCCCCAAGGCATACGAGCAGTGTGCCGGGTTCCTGCGCATCCGCGGCGGCGACGACCCGTTGGACGCCTCCGCTGTCCACCCCGAGGCCTACCCGGTGGTCCGCACCATGGTGACGGCGGCCGGCACCGACGTGCCCTCGCTCATCGGCAACACCAGGGTGCTGCGCGGGCTGCGACCGCAGGAGTTCGTCAACGACACCTTCGGCCTGCCGACAGTGACCGACATCCTCAGGGAGCTGGAGAAGCCCGGCCGCGACCCCCGCCCGGCGTTCCGCACCGCCGGCTTCAAGGAGGGCGTGGAGAAGCTCGGCGACCTGACATCCGGGATGGTGCTGGAGGGTGTGGTGACGAACGTGGCCGCGTTCGGCGCGTTCGTGGACGTCGGCGTCCACCAGGACGGCCTCGTGCACGTCTCGGCGATGTCGGCGTCCTTCGTGAAGGACCCGCACGATGTGGTCAAGTCCGGTGACATCGTGAAGGTGAAGGTGCTGGACGTCGACGTACCGCGCAAGCGGATCTCACTCACACTGCGGCTGGAGGACGAGACGGGCGCGTCCGGCGGCGGCTCCGGCGAGCGCGGCCGCCGTGGCGGCACCCCACGCCAGCGTCAGGGCGGCAACCGCCGCCAGGGCGGCGGCAACAGCGGCAACGGCGGTCGTCAGAGCGGCCGTCCGGCGACGCCGCCCGCCAACAGCGAGATGGCCGACGCCCTGCGCCGCGCCGGCCTGCTGGGCGGCGGCGAACGCTGACCCGCCTGCGGCGGGGGCCGTCCGGCTCCCGCCGGACCGGACCGGCCGCTGCGCGACACGCGCAGCAGCCGGTCCGGGGCGCCGGGCGGCCGGTCCGGCCGTCAGGAGAGTCGGGCCACGTATGCCGTCAGGTGCTGGCTGGCGAAGTCGGCAGCGTCCCAGTCCTCTTCGAGGACGTCGCCGCCGCGCCACGCGTACGCCCACGCGTACCGTCCGTCGGTCGTCGGCAGCGGGCGCAGCTCGTATGCCTGCCCCTCGAACTCGTCCAGCCGTTCCCGCTCCTCCGGTGTGACACCGGACAGCAGCAGGCCGTGAGCCGTCGCGTCGGCGGCCGGCACCAGCGCCGGATAGACCCTGCCGTCCAGCGCGGCGGTCCGCCAGCCGGCGACGGTCCCCGTGGTGTGGTCGGGCACGCGTCCGAGCAGTGCCTGCAGCACCTGCGGGAACCGCAACGTGCCGTAGACGAAGAGGGGTTCGGGGCTGAGGGACATCCGGTGCATCCTTCCGCGAGGGGCAGGAAATAGTCTGCCGGTGGGGGTGGTGGCCTGCGATGACCGTACTCGTCGGCCTCATCGTCACGGCGGGGATGTTCCTGCTCGTTCCGCTGGGACAGCGGCTCGTCGACGGGCCGCCGGGTCCGCGGACGGCCCGTCGCTTGACCTTGACACCGGCGTCAGGGTCGCACCCTGATCCGCATGAACAACGAGACGACCGATTCCCGCGCCGCCCTGGTCACCGGCGCCGGCACCGGCATCGGCAAGGCGACCGCCCGCGCCCTGGCCTCCGACGGCCTGCACGTCCTGGCGGTCGGGCGCCGCCCGGAACCCCTGGCCGAGACGGCCCGGGACCACCCGCGCATCCGGCTGTTCCCGGCAGACCTCAACGCGGCCGACGCCCCCGAACGGATCGTCTCCGAGGCCCGCCGCGCGTTCGGCCGTCTCGATGTCCTGGTCAACAACGCGGCGGTGGTGCGCGCCGCTCCGCTGGGCGACGTCACACGCAAGGCGGCGGACGATCAGCTGGCGACGAACCTGCTGGCGCCGCTGCTGCTGGCACAGGCGGCGCTGCCCACGCTGGAGGAGAGCTGCGGCGTCATCGTCAACGTCACCACGTCGATCGGACAGCGTGGCTGGCCAGGCGGCTCGGTGTACGCGGCGACGAAGGCCGCGCTGGAATCGATGACCCGCAGCTGGGCGGTGGAGCTGGCCCCGCGAGGCGTGCGGGTGGTGGCCGTCGCGCCGGGCGCGGTCGACACGCCGATCGGCGAGCATCAGGGGCTGTCGCCGGAGCGCAGGGCGGCGCTGCGCGAGTGGCAGGCGGCGCACACGCCGCTGGGCCGCGTCGGCTATCCGGAGGAGGTCGCGTGGGCGGTCGCCCGACTGGCCTCGCCACAGGCGTCCTTCGTGACGGGAGTCGTCCTGCCGGTGGACGGCGGAGCGGTGGTGGGGTGACCGGATGCGTATCGGCGAACTCGCACGGCTGACGGGCACGACGCCCCGCGCGCTGCGGCACTACGAGGCGGCGGGGCTGATCACGTCCGTCCGGCAGGCGAACGGCTACCGCGACTACGACGAATCCGCGGCCGTGCGGGTCCGCAACATCCGGCATCTGCTGTCGGCCGGCCTGACCCTGGAGGACGTCCACGTCTTCCTCCCCTGTCTGGACGGCGACGTCGCAGCCGCCCCACCCTCGCCGAAGGGTCTGCGCGTAGCGCAGGCCCGTCTGGCCGCGCTGGAGGAACGCATCGCCGCCCAGCAGGCCGTCCGCGACCGGCTCGCCACGGCGCTGCGCGGCGCGGACAGTCGCGGCGCACGCCTGCCTGGCGCGGATGGGTAGCCGGCCTGCTCCGGCATGGCCGTGCAGGACGCGCGCCCGGCCCACAGGCCGGCCGTCACAGCCGGACCATGACCTCTTCCAGCGGCTTGCGCCGCAGGTCCGGTACGCGGGCGTCCGGGGCCGGATAGCCGACCGGAATGACGTAGGACGCCCGCTCCTCGGCCGGCCGCTCGCAGACCTCGTTGAGGAACCGCATGGGGCTGGGCGTGTGCGTGAGGGTGACCAGGCCGGCCTGGTGCAGGGACGCCAGCAGGAAGCCCACGGCGATGCCGACCGACTCCTTCGTGTAGTACGGGCGCGGCGATTCCGGCCCCTTGTGCACCTCGAAGACGACGATCACCGCGGGCGCGGTCTCCAGGAACGGCTTGTGCCAGTCGGTGCCGAGCGGCCCGAGCGCCTGCAGCCACTCCTTTGAGGCACGGCGGTCGTAGAACTCCCGCTCCTCGGTTTCGGCGGCCTCGCGCAGCCGCCGCTTGCGCTCGGGGTCGGTGACCACGACGAACCGCCACGGCTGCACGTGCGCGCCGCTCGGCGCGGTCGCGGCGGTGCGGATCGCCCACTCGAGCACGCCGTCGGGCAGCGGCCGGCCGTCGAAGTCGCGGACGGTCCTGCGCCGGTCCATGAGCTGGTGGAAGGCGCGGGCACGGCCCGCCGCCTCGTGAGCCGGAACCGTCATCGGCTGCAGCGCGACGGTGGGGTGTTCCGCCGTCGGCCGCCCATTGGCGTAGACCATAATCGCAGCTCAGCACACCACCGCACGGGTGCACAAGACCGCGGAGCGCCGGACGGCACCGCCGTCAGATGCGGAAGGGCAGCGACCTGACCCGGTTGTCGAAACTGGAGGGGATCAGCTCGGGCGGCGCGGTCGCCCGGATAGCCGGCACGCGGGTGAGCAGTTCGCCGAACAGCGCGCGCATCTCCTGCCGCGCCAGGTGCGCGCCGAGGCAGAAGTGCGGTCCGCCACCTCCGAACCCAAGGTGCGGGTTGGGGTCGCGCGCGACGTCGAAGGCCTGCGGATCGTCGAAGACGGTCTCGTCGCGATTGGCGGAGCAGAAGTACAGGACGACCTTGTCACCGCGGGCCAGCGTGCGTCCGCCGATCTCGTGCTCGCGGGCCAGGGTGCGGCGGAACTGGATGATCGGCGAGGCGTGCCGGATCATCTCCTCGACCGCCGTGTCGAGGTACTTCTCCGGGTCGGACCACAGCGCTTCACGCTGCTCGGGGTGGGCCGTCAGCAACCACATGCCGTGGGCGATCCCGTTCCGCGTGGTCTCGACCCCGGCGACCATCAGCAGCGAGAAGAACGCGCCCAGCTCACGCGAGGTCAGCCGGCCACCGTCCACGTCGGCGCCCACGAGCGCGGAGATCAGGTCACCGGCCGGACGGCGGCGTCGCTCGTGTGCAAGGCGGGCCATCAGCGCGTGCAGCCGAACCAGTGCGCGCAGGCTGCTGCCAGGCAGCCGCACACGGCCGCGCAGTCCGCGTCCCACGCCGATGTCCTGAGTGGCCGAGTCGACCTGGTGCAGGATCTGCGGGCGGTACCGCTCGGGGATGCCCATCATCGTGCAGATGACGCGGAACGGCATCGGGGAGGCGACTGCCGGGACGAAGTCGCGCGGCTGCCGGTCGATGACGTCATCGACGATCCGCGCGGCCTCGGCCCGGATGTCGTCTTCCGTCCGCGCCAGCAGGCGCGGGCTGAAGGCTCGGGAGACGATGCGCCGCAGCTGGGCATGGCGCGGGTTGTCCATGTTGACCATGGAGTCGCCGAAGACGGCCCGCACCCAGCGTTCGGGCTCGGGGGTGGTGACGCCAGGGCCGCTGAGGAAGACCTGCGGGTTGCGGGCTGCAGCCACCACGTCCGCGTGCCGCACCAGCGCGTGAAAGCCGCGCGCCGGCCGGCCGCGGACGCCGGGCCGCTCGGTGAAGAACACCGGCGCGTCCAGCGCGCGCAGCCCGGCGAACGCCGCGTCCCGCTCGGTGACGGGCAGCTCCCAGAACCGCGGGTCGGCCAGGTTCGCGCCGTGAGGCGCAGGCACAAGTGTCTGCAGAGTCACGCGGCACCTCTCCACTGTGGGCTCACGGGTCGTCGACAGACCCGCGACGCTAGCCCGCCCCCGAGCCGGGGCCCCGGCATTGCGCCCACCGTGGGCGTGGGTGGAGAAAACCCATGGCCCACCCCGCTCCCGGCCGGTAGTGTCGTTCTCGGCCCTGTCGTCGCCGATTGGAGAGGCCGTTGCTCGTCTGAGGTCCGCAGACACCGTGTGCCCCGGGTTGCCACCCCCCGGGCGGCCACGTGTGTGACCTCGGAAGCGAGCCGCTCTCCGCTCTCCCGCCCGTCCCTTCTCGAGGGGCCCGGTGTCTGCATGCGTTCACCCCCGCACCGCACCACCGAACGGCATGGAGACCCGCATGGCCTCTTCCCATCCTTCCCCCACCCACCTGACCTGCAGCGACGTCAGCTTCGACTGGCCCGACGGCACCTGCGTCCTGGACGGCTTCGACTGGTCCGTCGGTCCGGGCCGCACCGGCCTGGTCGGGCTGAACGGCTCCGGCAAGTCCACGCTGCTGCGCCTGGTCGCCGGCGAGCTGGCTCCGCGCACCGGCTCGGTCCGCGCGGCCGGCGAGGTGGGTTACCTGCCGCAGGACCTGACGCTGGCGACAAGGCTGCGCGTCGAGGAGGCGCTGGGCGTCGCCGGTGCCCGGGCCGCGCTGCACGCGATCGAGTCCGGCGAGACCCACGAGGCTCACTTCACGGCCGTCGGTGACGACTGGGACGTCGAGGAGCGGGCCCGCGCCACCCTGGATCAGCTCGGGCTGCCGCACGTCGGCCTCGACCACACCGTCGGCGACCTCTCCGGCGGCGAGTCGGTGCTGCTGCGGCTGGCCGCGCTGCTGCTGGCCCGCCCCGAAGTGCTACTGCTGGACGAGCCGACGAACAACCTGGACCGGCGGGCGCGACGCCGGCTCCACGACGCGGTGGCGGCCTGGCGCGGCGTGCTGGTCGTCGTCAGTCACGACCGCGAACTGCTGGACCTCGTCGACCAGATCGCGGAGCTGCGCGACGGCGAGATCCGCTGGTACGGCGGGAACTTCACCGCCTACGAGCAGACCGTCGCCGCCGAGCAGGAGGCGGCCGAGCGGATGGTGCGCGTCGCGGAGGCCGATGTGAAGCGCCAGAAGCGCGAGCTGGCCGAGGCACACGAGAAGCTCGCCAAGCGGACCCGCTACGCCAACAAGATGTACGAGAACAAGCGCGAGCCGCGTGCGGTGATGAAGCTGCGCAAGCGGTCGGCCCAGGTGTCCTCGGGCAAGCACCGCATCATGCACGAACAGCGGCTGGAGGACGCCGGGCAGCGCCTGGACGAGGCGGCCGAGGCGGTGCGCGACGACGACGCGATCCGCGTCGACCTGCCCGCCACGGCTGTGCCGACGGGCCGCCGCGTGCTGACGCTGCGCGAGGCGGAGCTGCGCTGCGGTGCCCGCGCGACGCTGGACGTGCACGGCCCGGAGCGCATCGCGCTGACCGGCGACAACGGCTCGGGCAAGACGACGCTGCTGCGCACCGTCGCCAGACAGCTCGCGCCGGTGAGCGGCGAGGCCGAGGCGCACGTGCCGCTGCGGTACCTGCCGCAGCGGCTGGACGTGCTGGACGAGGAGGCCTCGATCGTGGAGAACGTGGCCCGACTGGCCCCGGGCGCCACGAACAACCGGATCAGGGCCCAGCTGGCCCGCTTCCTCTTCCGCGGCGCGCACGCCGACCGGGTGGTGGGCACCCTCTCGGGCGGCGAGCGGTTCCGGGCGACGCTGGCGGCGCTGCTGCTGGCGGAGCCCGCCCCGCAGCTGCTGATGCTGGACGAGCCGACGAACAGCCTCGACCTCACCAGTGTGCGGCGGCTTGCCGAGGCGCTGGCCTCGTACGAGGGAACGCTGGTCGTGGCCTCGCACGACGTGCCGTTCCTGGAGCAGATCGGCGTGACGCGCTGGCTGCGGCTGGACGGCGAGCTGGGGCCCGTCGACCCAGAGGAGCTGTAAGACGTTCCGCCGGGAGGACGGCGGGTACCCGGGCGCCGTTTCCGGGGCGTCAGCACGCCCCAGCACCGTCGAGGCGCCATGGACATGTCGGCACGACCGGAGTAGACAGCTCTGAGCGATTCGATGTCCCGACCGAGTTGGAGGACTCGTGCGTCAGAGAATCATCGCTCCGGCCGTGTTCGCCGCCACTCTGCTCCTGGCGTTTCCGGCAGCGGCCGCAGAGCCGTCCCCGGGCTCGCCGGGAGTGGGCGACCCCTACTACCCGGACTACGGCAACGGCGGCTACGACGTCTCCCACTACGACCTCCGGCTGCGCTACCAGCCGAAGCACGACCACCTGCACGGCACCGCGACCCTGCTGGCCACCGCCACCCAGGACCTGTCACGGTTCGACCTGGACTTCGCACTGAACGTGACGTCCGTGCGGGTCAACGGCCACAAGGCGCACCACAAGAGCTCCGGCGCGCACGAGCTGGTCATCACGCCAGCCACACCGATCGCCGAGGGCGGGCAGATGACGGTCGTGGTGAAGTACAAGGGCACGCCGTCGAAGGTGAAGGTCAACGGCTTCACCTCCTGGCACCGCACCCCGGACGGGGGTGTAGCGGCCAACGAGCCGGAGATCGCCTGGTGGTGGTACCCGAGCAACGACCATCCGACCGACAAGGCGACCATGGACGTGTCCGTCGCGGTGCCGGACGGCAGCCAGGCGATCAGCAACGGCGTGCTCACCTCGAAGCGCTCCCGCGCGGGCTGGACCCGGTTCAATTGGCACTCGGCCAAGCCCAAGGCGACCTACCTCGCCACCCTGGCCATCGGGAAGTTCGACATCCGCACCGGGAAGACGGACGACGGCATCCCGGTCATCAACGCCTACAGCAAGAACCTCGGCCCGGAGGCGAGCGCGGCGCGGGCCAGCGTCCAGCGCACCGGAGAAGCGATCGACTTCCTGCAGTCGAAGTTCGGCAAGTACCCGTTCGAGTCGGTCGGCGGCTATGTGCCGGACACCACGACGCACTACGCGATCGAGACGCAGACCCGCCCCTACTACAGCCCGGCGGACTTCGCGGACGGCGCGAACGTCTCTGTCGTCGTCCACGAGCTGGCCCACCAGTGGTACGGCGACTGCGTCTCCGTGCACGGCTGGGACGACATCTGGCTCAACGAGGGCTTCGCCACCTACGCGCAGTGGATGTGGTCCCAGGCGCAGGGCGAGGCGAGCACCCAGGAACTCGCGGACTACGCCTACGCCTCGCACCCGGCGGACGACGACTTCTGGACCGTCGCCCCCGGTGACCCGGGAGCGGCCAACCAGTTCGACGCCGCTGTCTACGACCGGGGGGCCATGGCCATCCAGGCACTGCGGCACCGGGTCGGCGACAAGGACTTCTTCCGCATCCTGAAGGGCTGGCCGAAGAAGTACCGCTACGACGACGCCACGATCCACCAGTTCGAGACCTACGCGGAGAAGGTCTCCGGCAAACCGCTGGCGGGGCTGTTCGACACCTGGCTGTTCAAGCCGGCCAAGCCGAAGACGGCACCCGGCCACGACCGGTCGGCCTCCGCCGACGGCAAGGCGGCGCGCAGCGCAGCGCCGCAGATCCAGGAGCCGGCGAACTGGCAGCAGATCAGGGCGGCCCAGCGGCACGGCGGCTGACACCGCGAGGCGACGACGGCGCCGGGCGCACGCTCCGGCGCCGCTCGGCCGCCGGCGACGCGGCGACGCGGACTGCGGCGTCAGCCGGGCCACTCGTCCATTCCGGTCCCGTGCCGCGTTCCGCCACTCGCCGCCGGACCGACGGGGTCCTGCCGTCTCCTGCCGTGGGCGCCGACGGAGCTCCCCGGGCCTGGTGCGGGCGGCTGCCGGGTCAGGACCGTTCGTGCGCGTGGGCACGCAGCGCCGCGCGGGCGCGCCGCGCGTAGGGCAGCCAGCGCAGCCGCGCGGGCAGCAGCGGCGCCACGAGGCGCACCCCGCGGCCGAGGCGCCGCAGGCGCCGCTCCTGCCGCGGCGTCCACCGCATGCCGAGCGCCTCGCGGGCATCCGGGGGCAGAAAACCGACGGTCAGGAACCGGCGCAGCCGCAGGAACGGCGGCAGCAGCACCGGCCAGGCCGCCCGCAACGGGACGCGCAGCGCAGCCGGACCCCGGTCGAGCGGCGGAACGGCGACATCGCGCGCGACCAGCTCGCGCAGCACGTCGGTGACCTCCAACCGCTCATCCAGCATCCGACCCCAGTACGTCCAGAAAGCCTCCACGGTCGGCGGCATGTCCCGCTCACGCAGCCCGAGCACGCGGCCCACACACAGCCAATCGGCGTACAGCCGCTGCTCCTGAGCGGGAGTGAACGGGCGACGGCCCAGGATGCGCTGGGCGTGCACGTAGACCGGGAAGCCGGTGGCGTGCACCCAGGCGTACGCGTCCGGGTCGAGCGCGTGGTAGGCGGCGCCGTGCGCGTCGGTGCCCTTGATCTGCCGGTGCATCCTGCGCAGCCGTCGGCCCTCTTGGACGGCCTCGTCCCCGCCGTACACCCACAGCTGCACGCTGGCCAGGGAGCGCTCGCCCCTCCCCCAGGGATCGGTGCGAAAGACCGAGTGCGCGTCGACTCCGGCGCCCACGGCCGGGTGCGCAACCTGCAGCGCCAGAGCGCTGGGGAAGGCGAGCAACATGCGGACGTCGCCGGCCAGGTTCCACAGCATGCCGCCGGGCGGCGGCGGGTCGGGCGCCGCCTCGGCGCGTTCTCTGGTCGTACGGGTCTGTTCCTCCACTCCTCCATCATGCCTCTCCCGGGTTTCACGCCGCAGGTGAGACAGCAATACTGTTGCACCGAGGTGACCTCGCAGAACGCGGCACATTCCAGGACGGGAGAAGGGGCGCAGCCGATGGGCCAGCACGCGGAAGCCGACGCCGACGGGCTCACCGTCGACCAGCTCGCGGCCCGCGCGGGCGTCACCGTGCGCACGATCCGCTTCTACAGCACGCGCGGCCTGCTGCCACCCCCGCAGATCGGCCCGCGCCGCGTCGGCCGCTACGGGCCCGACCACCTCTCCCGGCTGGCGCTGATCGAGGAGCTGCAGGGGCAGGGGATGACGCTGGCGGCGATCGAGCGGTACGTGCAGCGGCTGCCCGACGACGTGAGCCCGCACGACCTGGCCATCCACCGCGCGATGGTCGCCGCCTGGATGCCGGACACCGTCGACGAGACGACGCACGAGGAGCTGGAGGCCCGGGTGGGGCGGGAGCTCACAGCGGAGGATCTGGGGCGGCTGGAGGCGATGAGCGCGCTGGAGCACACGGAACAACCGGGCGTCTACCGGGTGGACCCGAGCATGGTCCACCTGGGGGTGCGGCTGCTGGACGTGCCGATCTCGCAGAAGTCGATCCTGGCGTCCCGCGAGGTGCTGCTGGAGCACGCGCGGACGGCGGCGCGCGAGCTCAGCGTCCTGTTCAGGGACGAGGTGTGGGCGCCCTACCGCGAGCGCGAGGCGGACCCGGCGGAGGTCCGCCGCATGCGCTCGCTGTCGGCCCACATGCAGCCGATGGTCGTCCAGGCCCTGCTGACGGCGTTCCAGCGCGCACTGCGCGAGGAGCTGCGGGACGCCTTCCCGGACGAGGGGCAAGGCGACGCCTGACTCAGCGGCCGCGAACCGTGCATGGTGTACGGGGTTCTACCTCGCTCCGGGGAAGCCGCGTGCTGCAGCTGGCCTGTCGCCGTCCTCCTGTCGACAGGCCGGTGGGGAGGCGTGGCACAGTACGGTGCATGCAGCTTCGGTGAGGGGAACACAGTGGTACGTCGGCGGACGTGGGTCGTAGGTGTAGGAGCGGGGCTCGCGGTGGCGGGGTCGGTGGTGTTTGTGGTGGCGGCCGGGCAGGAGAGCCGCCTTCCTCCGGTGACGGTTGGCGCACAGACTCCAGCCGGTGGGCTGATGCCACAGACGCGGGAAGGGCTGGTCAAGGCGTGGGCGGCGGAGCTCAAGCGTGCGGGCAAGACCCTTCCGGAGGGGTGGAAGATGCTGACGACGGGGGAGATCAGAGGCCGCTACATCCACCAGAAGATCACGAATGACGGGCCGCCCAAGGATATTGACCCGGGCTTCAACGGGCCGGTGGACGATTGAATGCAGAGGGGCTCCAGTGTGGAGGAGACTGGAGCCCCTCTGGCGCGTGGTGCTAGTTGAGTTCGTTGATCTTGTTGATGACCGCTACCGCGTTGTCGCCGTGGGCGGCGCTGTAGAGGACAGGCTCAGTGATGTTGCCCGCGTCGTCGCTCTCTCCGTGGGAGTTTGTGCCGACGATCTGCCCCTGGGGGGTGGCCATGGGGCCGCCGGATGCGCCGTGTCCCATGTCGCAGTCCATCTTGAGGCGGTCATCCAAGGGGTTGAAGGAGCCAGCGTCTTCGACATTGCCAGTGCAGTAGAACTGTGTGAAGCCGTCCATGTCGGTGCGCTGGTAGCCGTCACCGGGGAACCCGGAGTCGATGATGTCGGACCAGTTGGGGCCGGATCCGAACTTGTAGCCCAGCGCCCCGACAGTGCTCGTCAGGTTGGTGTAGCCCTTGGGCGGGGTGACGGTGAAGGCCGCCATGTCACCCCAGAGGAAGTCTTCGTCTGCCGTCCACGCGGTGGGCGCGACCTTCATCTTGGCGACCCACTCGCCCCAGGGGGCGTCATACCCGCCGACGGCCTGATCGTTCTTCTTGTAGCCGGGGATGAACTCGATGAGGTCGTAGTAACCTTCGGCTCCGCTGCCGTCTCCGGGGTGTACGCAGTGCCCGGCGGTCCACACGGTGTTGTTGCCGTCGGCGACGATGGAGGCGCCACTGCAGCCGTGTTCCTCACCCTCGTGGTCGTAGAACACGATCTTTCCGACGACGACAGCGGGCGGTGACTCGGGAAAGGACACCGGCTGGGCGTAGGGCATCTCAGGGACGCCGGAGTCTGCCGCCAGTACGGGCGTGCCAGTCTTGGTGCCGGGTCTGACCTGTGCTGCCTGCGCGGTGAGGTGCTCGCTGGTGCCCTTGGTGGTGGTCTTCCCCGTCACCTTGGCTGCGGCTGCAGCTGCGGCGGCTGCGCGGGCGGTATCGGCCTGGTCCGTCTTCTCATTGGCCAGGGCTCGGCTGATCCGCTTGGGGGTCCAGAAGTCACGGACCTTCTGCGGGTTGGTGGTCTGCGTTCCGACCGTCACCGTCGGCATCTCGGAGGTGGGGGCCGGAGCCGCTGAGGCGGCGGTGAGTGTGGCGGGGATCAGCGCCATCGCAATCAGGGCGGTCGTGGCCACCTTACGGGTGCGGCGTATAGACACCGTTCAATCCTTCCCATTGACTTTCCGTGACGTCCCAGTGCGCTTGGGTAGTGAATCACGATCGAGCTCCCGCTCATGTGAATGTCCTGTGTGTGATCGGCAGTTGAGATTGGCTGACCCGGATCCGAGAGCCGGCCTGCGCCGCGCCCCGGTGCAGGTACAGGGGCGACACGTGCGCAATCAGCGCAGATGCCCAGGCCGATGGCTCGAGGAGGCAGTGGTGCCGCCGAGGTCTGCGTTCGCGCGAATCTGCTTGTCACCACGCCCGGCGGCGCGAACGCTGCAGTGAGCGGGCTTGGCAAGGTGACCCTGCCCCGACACCAGGGACTGGGTACGCGCGGTTCTGTTGGAGCACCTGAGCTGAGCGTCCTGTTCAAGGACGAGGTGTGGGCGCCGTACCGCGAGCGCGAGGCGGACCCGGCGGAGGTTCGCCGGATGCGCACTCTGTCGGCGCACATGCAGCCGATGGTCGTCCAGGCCCTGCTGACGGCGTTCCAGCGCGCACTGCGCGAGGAACTGCGGGACGCCTTCCCGGACGAGGGGCCGGCTGCCTGAGTCAACCGCGCGCGGCGAACCGCACGAAGGCGTCCCATCCCTCGCAGCCCAGGTCACCGACGCCCGCGGCGACCTGCGCCCCGGCCACCGCCCGAACGCGGCGCCGGACGCCGCGTCCGGCCGCGGCCTCCTCCTGGTCGCCGCCTACGCGGACCGGTGGGGCACCGACGACTTCCCGCCGAGCGGCAAGACCGTCTGGGCCGAGCTCTGAGCGCCTGGTGAGCCAGATTGACCTCAACAGCGGTTGAACTTCTACCGTCCGGTCCGACGACTGTCGCCCCAGGCGAAACGGAGACGAACTGGCCATGGAGCACTCACACGACGACACCGAACTGGTCCGGCAGCCCATCGGGTACTGGAGCTGGGCCGCCTACAAGGCCGTCGTCACGCGCACACGTGCCGCCCTGAACGATCTGGGAACCACACAGCCGCAATGGTGGGTTCTGGCGCAGGTAGCTCGTGCCGAGACGCGCACGTCCCGCCGCGAAGTGTCCGGCGTGCTGCAGAACTATCTCGACACGGGGTCGGAGGTTCTGCAGTCGGAGATCGACGCGACCATCGCTCACGGCTGGATCACTGAGGACGCGGAGGGTCACTTCGACGTCACCCCCGAGGGAAGGGTCTTCTTCGACAGGGCCGCCACGCTCCAGGACACGCTCTGGAAGGAGCGACATGCCGGGATCTCCGACGAGGAGTACCTGACCACGCTCAAGGTGCTGCAGCGCTTCATCCACAACACCGGCGGTCATGCCTGGCACCACTGACCTCGCCGAGCGGTCGTGGCCGCCGTCCGATCTTCAGTGCCGGATCAGGCCACCGACGCTCGCCCACCCCTCCGGGCAGGGCCCGGGTTTCTTGTCTGGCCAGGACCGCCACACGGTCCTGGCCAGACAAGAAACTCGCCTCGACAGGTGAGCGTGCACGCTCTGTGACCGGTTGCGGTGAGTCGGAAGGCCGGGATGGGCAGGGCACAGGCATGACTGCCGAACCGTACGCATCCCTCGTCCCCGTCGATACGCTGGCTCGCCGCCAGCACGAGGTGGCCACTCGCGCGCAACTGGTGGCTGCCGGAGTACCCACCAGCACCGTCACCCGCCGCTGCAGGAACGGGGTGTGGCAACGCCACCTGCCTGGCGTCATCGTGTTGCACTCCGGGCCGCTCAGCTGGCAGCAGCGCTACCTCGCCGCTCTGCTGTACGCGGCCGGGCGCCGGGACCCCGCGCCCGGCGGGCGGGCCGGTCCGGCGCTGGTCACCGGGGTGGCCGCGCTGGCGCTGTACGGGCTGCGGTGCGCGCCGCCACCGGAACGGGTCCGGGAGGTGGATGTACTGGTGCCGACGGGGTTCGGGGTGCGGCCCCAGCGCTGTGTCCGGGTGCACCGGACACAGCGGCTGCCGCAGACGGTACTGCTGGCCGGGCGGCTGCCCGCCGTCCCCCTGCCACGTGCCGTGGTGGACGCCGTCCGCGTGGGCGGACCGGGAACGGCGGTCCCTGGGCTGCTGCACGAGGTGGTACAGACCCGACGGGTGACGCCCCGGCGCCTCACCGCCGAGCTGCGTGCCGCCAAGTTGTCCGGGCAGGCCGACGTGGCGGGCGTACTGCGGGAGATCGCGGCGGGTGTGCGTTCGCCGGCAGAGGGGCTGGCGCGCGGTGTGGTGCTGGCGGCGGGCCTGCCGGCGCCGCTGTGGAATCCACGGCTGACGCTGGACGGGGAGTTCCTGGCGGTGCCGGACGCGTACTGGCAACGGGAGGGGGTGCTGCTGGAAGTGGACTCCAGGGAGCACCACTGGGCGGTGACGGCCTGGGAAGGGACGATGGCACGCCACAACCGGCTCGCCGCACTGGGGTTCCAGGTGCTCCACGTCTCGCCGAGGCAGCTGCGGGAGCAGCCCGACGAGGTGGTCGCAGCACTCCGGACAGCCCTGGCGACCGGCCCGCACGGACCGGCCGCCAGGGTGCGAGTGAGCGGGTGACGTGACGAGGTGTCCCCAGGTGTGGGCGCACTCCTGGCACGGGCCGGGCGCCGGAACGTGTGACCGGCGCTCAGCCCTACGCCTGGTCGGCCGTGGCGGCGACGCGCACCTGCCGACGCGTGGCGGTTCCGCCGAGCAGCGCAACGGTTCCGGTCAGGAGCGGGACGGCGGCGGCTGCCGCGAAACAGACGGGCAGCGGCCAGCGGTCGACCGCAAGACCGATCGCGGCGGTGCCGGCGGCACTGCCGGCGTTGAACGCGCTGTTCACCCACGTTCCGGCACGGGTCCGGGCGGCCTCCGGTGCGACGTCGTCAGCCGACAGGTAGGCGGTGGTCAGCGTCGGAGCGACCCACAACCCGGTGACGGTCACCGCGAGCACCAGCAGGACCAATGTGGGTGCGAGCCCGACCACCGCTTGCGCCGCCCCGAGGCAGACGACCAGCAGCGGCAGCCGTGACCGTAGCGGGGCACACCACGCGCGTGCCCCGTAAACGAGCCCGCCGACCGCACTGCCGACGGCGAGTCCGGCTTCCGCCCAGGCGACAGCGGTCAACTGCTGGTGTCGCGCGGCGAAAGCGACGAGGAGGAGACTCAACGCTCCCAGCGAGGCGCCTACGGCGCCCGTACACAGCACGGGCAGAACGAGCGCGGCCCCGAGGCGCCGGTCGTCACCCCGAATGGCCGCCCCCGCGCTGGAGCGCGCGCCACGCTGCGCCCGTGCCGCCGGGGAGGAGACCATGCCCGCGGTGCCGCTCACCACGAGCACCGCGCTGGCCAGGACACCGGCCAGCGCGGCGCCGAAGGCGATGAACATACCGGCCAGCAGCGGGCCGCAGACGAAGAGCAGTTCCTCTGCGACGGTGTCCAGCGAGTACGCCCGCTGACGCATGGAGGCGTCGGAAACCAGCCTGTTCCACAGCACGCGCATCGTCGGGCCCAGGGGCGGGGAGCAGACACCGGCCACCACTGTGAGGGCCACCAGCGTCACACCGTCGGCAGACCGCCACGCCGCGACAGCCAGCGCGGTGAGCACGGCCGCGTAGGCCCCGGCCATCACCGGCAACACCCGGCAGGGCCCGTGGCGGTCGATCAGCCGGGCGCGGATCGGCGCGAGGACGGCGGCGGCCACACCGAACCCGGCCAGTGCCGCGCCGGCCCAGGCGTAGGAGCCGGTAGCCCGGGTGAGAGAGACGGACAGGCAGACGAAGACGAGCCCGTAGGACAGGCGTCCCACGAGGGCGGGGAGGAAGGTGCGCAGGGCGTACGGGGAGCGAAGTACGGCGGCATACCCGTGCACGACAGAGGTGAGCAAGAGAGTTCTTCCCTGAAGCCGGCACCGACGAGGGTGCAAAAGGCATAGACGGACTCATGCGACAGCGGCACCGGCATCGGGTGCGCTGCGCTCGCCCCGGCCTATGCACGAAGGGAAGACATGAGTAGGAGTCTTCCAGTTGTCCTCCCGTCCGTCCACCGACTTCGGCGGCTGACCGTCCGATGGGCCGGGGCGTACCAGGCCGGGGCACGGGGTCGCCGCCGTCGCTGGATAGGTTGCGGGTATGGCGGGGTTGTTCACGCATCCGGGGTACGCGCGGTTCTGGACCGCGGACGCCGTCTCCATGTTCGGCACCTACGTCACGACCGTGGCCCTGCCGACGCTCGCCGTGGTGACACTCAAGGCAAGCGACGTGCAGGTGGGCCTGCTCAACGGGGCACGCTGGATGCCGTACCTGCTGTTCGGGTTGTTGGCCGGTGTCGTCGCCGACCGGTACCGGCGGCGGCCGATCCTGGTCACGACGGATCTGCTGCGCGGCGGCCTGCTGGCCGTGGTGGCCGGCCTCGCGGTCGCCCGCCTGATGAACGTCTACGGCCTGATGCTCTTCGTCATGCTCTTCGGGGCGCTGTCGCTGCTGTACGAGGCCGCCCACCAGTCCTACCTTCCGCGCCTGGTCCCGCCCGCCTCGTTGACGCGGGCCAACGCGCGGTTGCAGCAGACCTCGGCCCTCGCCCAGACCACGGGCCCGTTCCTGGGCGGCTCGCTCGTGGCGGCGATCGGCGCACCGCTGTCGATGATCGTCGACGCCGTCTCCTACCTCGCGTCCGGCATCCTCCTGGCAACGATCCGGCGCCCCGAACCGAAACCGGCGGCCCCGGCGACGCGCAATCTGCGCGCGGAACTCCGCGAAGGACTCGCTTTCGTCTACCGGCATCCGGTTCTGCGCAGCAGTTCGCTGACCCTGCACGCCCGCTTCCTGTGCGCGAGCATCATCTCGACCGTCTTCACCCTGTTCGTGCTGCGCAGCCCGGGCCTGGGCGCATCGTCGCCGAAGGCGGCGTTCGGGCTCGGGCTTGTCCTGGCGTGCGGCGGGGTGGGGGCGGTCGTCGGCAACGCGCTGTCCGGGGTCGCGGGACGCTGGGGCGCAGGCCGCGTCATCGTCGGTGAACGGCTCGCCGAACCCATAGCGTGGACGCTGGCCGCGTGCGCCGTCGGCGGCGTCGCCGGATGGGTGATGGTGGGCGCCGCGCAGTTCTTCGTGTGGGTGGCGTTGGGGGTGAGCGGCCCGCACGAGATGGCCTACCGGCAGTCCGTCACGCTGGACCGGCTGCAGGGACGGGCGAACGCCACGATCCGCTCGCTGAACTGGGGCATGTTCACCGTCGGCGGGCCGCTCGGCGGTCTGCTCGCGGCAGGTATCGGCTTCCGACCGGCGCTGTGGATCGCGATCGGCGGGATGGCGGCGGCCGCGACCGTGGCCGCGCTCTCCCCCCTGCGCACGGCGCGCATCGACACGACGCAGGAGCCGGCGCCCGCCGACGCCGTGGCCTAGGAATATCCCGTTGTGAGGCTCTTGGACGCCGCCGTAAGGTCCCGGCATGTCCCTTCGTGTGCGTATGCGTCAAGCACTGCCCGGAGGCCATGCGCGCCCGCGACAAGGCGGCGGTGAGCGCCCTGCGCGCGACGCTCGCCGCGCTGGACAACGCGGAGGCGGTGCCCGTCGACGAGGCCGCGACGCGCGGGCTGGCGCTCGAACAGTCACCGGTCGGCGTCGGCGTCACCGAGGCGGCGCGGCGTGAGCTGAGCGAGCGCGACGTGGTGGACATCATCCGCGCGGAGGCCGCTGAACGCATGTACGCGGCGGCACAGTTGACCGACCCGGCACAGGCCGACCGCGCCACCCGCCTCCGCACGGAGGCGACGGTGCTGCTCCGGCTCCTCGACAGCGAGAGCACCCACTGACACCGGCTCAGGAACCGCTCAACGCTGAGCGGCCGTGCTCCGGTCGGTAGCGAACGGGCTTGCCGGTGAGGGCGCCGAGGAGGACTCGGTCGTCCAGCGGGTGTTCCAGCTGCAGCATGGCCTGCTCCGACACCGCCTGCTTGGTGCAGAGGCCGTGTTTCTGCGGCTTTCTGACGACGACGAAGAGCACGACGCTGCCGCGCGTCTCGTAGGCGTTCACGTCGAAGCCCTCGTCGCAGACACCGTGCGAGAAGACGACGGTCACTGACCGCCCGTTCACCTCGACCAGTCTCTCGATCCAGGCAGGGCCGCTCACCGGCCCGATCGGCGGCCGGGGCAGGGCCGACGGGACGGCGGCGGCCCGCTTGAGGGGTGCGTCGTAGCCCTCCAGGCGGAACAGCCAGGCCGGGACCACCGCAGGCCCTCGGCTGGTGGCCACGCTCATCTCGCCCAGCCGCGCCCCGGTCACCGTCAGGTGTGGCGACCCACCGGCGCCCGCACGATTCAGGAGGTCGTAGGACTCCTGCGCTCCCCGCAGCGGCCGTGTCAGCGACACCTCGTCGCCCCACGCGACACGACCATTCGTCGACGATCCGGTGGGCAGCGTGCCCGTGAGGACGAAACGGCGCTCTCGGTAGGCCGTCTTGTCCGCCGAGCTGTGCAGACCGCCTCGCGGCGCCTGCGTCACCTCGCCCATCGGGTGGTATCCCGCGCGCCACTGCGCGGCCGCAGCGGACCCATCCCAGGCTGCGGCGACCCGCCGGGCGCGATGCGCCGGCGTCTCCGCCTGGTCCTGTGCCACCGGCTCGTCGCCGCAGGCGGAGAGACTCCCCGAACCGACGACGAGGACCACCCCGGCAAGGAACCTGACAAGGTTTGTCGGCACGACACGCATGGAAACCCCCCGGAGAACACAGCACCGCAGCGCCACTGGGACGCCGACTGCCCCGACGCGGTTCCACCGGAGTAGGCAGGTGGGCCGAGGCGGCCTGGTGCGTTCGCCGGGAAAACGAGACCCTCGCGGGATGAGCGAGATCATCGTGATGTCGGATCCGCGCGTCGCGGCCGTGCCCGTACGCGAGTGCGGTGAGCCGCTGGTCGACATACGCGAGGACGGTCGGCTCCTGCTGGACCGGCGCAAGCAGGACGACTCCGCCGCGTTCTCCCATCTGCGCACGGGCCTGTTGGAGCGTCTGCTGACAGCACAGAGCAACCTGCCGGCGGGCCTGCGGTTCCTCGTGGTCGAGGGCTACCGTACGCCGGAGCTACAGCGTCGCTACTTCGACAGGTACGCGGCGAAACTGCGTGCCGAGCAGCCGAGCTGGTCCGCCGAGCAGCTGCGGTCGTCCGCAAGCCGGTTCGTGTCGCCGCCCGAGATCGCGCCCCACAGCGCGGGAGCGGCGGTGGACCTGACTCTCGCGCACGCCGACGGCCGCGAGCTGGACCTGGGCACGCGGATGAACGCAGACCCGGAGGAGAGCGCGGGTGCCTGCTACACCGATGCCGACGGGATCAGCGAGCGAGCCCGTGAGAACCGCTCGATTCTGGGGCACGCCCTGGCATCCGCAGGGCTGGTGAACTACCCCACCGAGTGGTGGCACTGGTCGTTCGGCGACCGCTACTGGGCGCTGGCAACCGGCGCGGCGAGCGCCTGTTACGGGGTGGCCGACCTCGCTCGGCCCTAAGGCTCGTCCCGTCAATGATCTCTGAGTCGGGTGGACGTGGTTGGTGACCAACCCGACTGCTTTTCTGTCCGGCGAGGTTGAGGTTGTACAGGCGGGCGATTCCGAGCATGCCGTGATGGAACGTGAACTGGTGATGTCAGGATCCGTGACGGTGGAGCACTCCAGCAGCCACTGCCACAGGGTGATGAAAATCTGCTGGTCGGTACGCTTCGACCGTGACTGATCGATTGGGCGCCGACGGAGACAGCATCGTCCAGGCCAGGGGAACCGCTGGGTATGCGAGGGCGGCTGACGTGCTGGCAGTCCAGTACGAGGAGGTCACCTTCGGCGAAGTACACCGCGACGTGCTGAACCTGGTGCCCGCTGGGCCTGCACGGATCCTCGACATCGGCGCAGGCACGGGGCGCGATGCGGCCGCGTTGGCAGCCCTGGGGCACAGGGTCGTGGCTGTCGAGCCGACATCGGAGCTGCGGGGACACGGACAGCGAATCCATGCAGGCAGCGCAATCGAGTGGACTGACGACGTGCTGCCTACCCTGACGCTTCGCCAGTGCCCGGGCCGGTTCGATGCGGTCTTCGCTACTGCGGTGTGGATGCATCTGGACGCCGAGGAACGCAGGCAGGCGATGGCCAGGATCGCCGCCTTGTTGGTGCCTGACGGCAGGTTCTTCGTCAACCTCCGCCATGGTCCTGTGCCCGATGGTCGCCACATGTTCGACGTGTCCGCTGCTGAGACGGTCGAGCTGGGTGCAGTACATGGCCTGCAGACGGTCCTGCGCAGCGAGCGTTCCGATCTCCACGGCCGAGACACTGTCCGGTGGAGCTCTCTCGTGCTTCAGGCGGGGGAATCTCGCAACGCACCCCACTGAGGGAGGACTCCGGACGACGGCCCTACGTCCGCCAGTCAGGGGCATGCCGGTGCCGGCAGACCAGCCGTCGATCAAGTGCGGGCGGTACTGGATCATCTTGAGCTTACGCTTCACGGCGCGGCTGATCTGGGCCAGGTCGCCGGCCCTCTCTGTCAGTCTTGGTCGAGTCAGTCATACTGGATGATTGATTGAGTCGAGGGCGGAGAAGGAGTAGTGCCCCAGGTGGCCAGTACCAACGACCCCGGGACCCCGGATCCGCAGGTGGAACCCCGAAGCAGCGGCCCGCGTCGGTACAGCGCGGAGTACAAGGCGAGGATCCTCGCGGAGTACGAGACGCTCGACAAGCAGGGCAGGGGTGCCCTGCTGCGTAGGGAGGGCCTGTACTCCTCGCTGCTGCACGTATGGCGGCAGCAGCGCAACAAGGGTGCTGAACAGGCACTGGCGGCGTCGGCGGGGCGGCCGAAGGCCGATCCGCGGGATAAGGAGATCGCCCGTTTGGAGAGGGAGAACGTCAAGCTCCGCCGGGATCTGGGCAAGGCCCAGTCGGTGATCGAGGTCCAGTCAAAACTCTCCGCGCTGCTCGACCAGTTCGCCACGGACAGCGCAGAGGAGACCGACGGCGAGAGAAAGAAGTGAACACCTCCGAGGTGTCTATGCCCCAGGAGGCGGTCCCGGCCTTCGAGGCAGCCCGGCAGGCGGCACTGGAGAGGCTGTCCGCGCTGGTCGGACGGGTGAAGGCGTGCGCCGCGCTGGGGGTGAGCCGTGCCACCTACTACCGCCACCACCGGCAGAGCCCGGCCCCGGCCAGGCCGGCGCGGCAGCGCAGGCGGCATCCGCGGGCCCTGTCCGAGACCGAGGAGAGTGAGGTGCTGGCGGTCCTCCACTCACCGGAGTTCGCCGACATGGCACCGGCGGAGATCTACGCGGTCCTGCTGGACCGAGGCCGTTACCTGTGCTCCGAATCGACGATGTACCGGCTGCTGCGCAAGCACGGCGAGGTCCGCGAACGCCGCCGGCAGGCCACCCACCCGCCGCGCAGGAAACCGGAGTTGATCGCCGAGGCGCCGAACCGTGTGTGGTCCTGGGACATCACCAAGCTGAAGGGCCCGGTGCCCGGCAGCTACTTCTGCCTCTACACGATCATCGACATCTACAGCCGCTACACCGCCGGCTGGATGGTCGCCGCGTCCGAGAACAAGGGCCTGGCCGAGCAGTTCCTGTCCACCACCATCGCCAAGTACGAAATACCGCCAGGACAGTTGACCATCCACTCCGACCGCGGATCACCGATGGTCGCCCACAACGTGGCTCAACTGCTGTCCGGCCTGGGCGTGACCAAGTCGCACTCCAGACCCAAGACCTCCAACGACAACCCCTACTCCGAGGCGCAGTACAAGACGCTGAAGTACCGGCACGACTTCCCCGACCGGTTCGGCTGCATCGAAGACGCCCGCGCCTGGTGCACCGGCTTCTTCGACTGGTACAACCTCGACCACCGACACTCCGGTATCGGGCTCCACACCCCCTTCGACGTGCACTTCGGCCTCGCCGACCAGCTCCGCGAAATGCGCTCCGACATCCTCGCCCACGCCTACCAGCACCGACCCGAACGCTTCGTCCGCAAGCCCCCCGAACCCCCACGCATCCCCGACGCCGTCTGGATCAACAAACCGCCGCCCCCGAACGCACCCGGCCCACAGATCCCGACACAGCGTTAACCCGAACTACCTGCCTTGATCACGTTGACAGGTTCCGCGGCGGCGAGGTTGCCGATGCCTCGCTTGACCAGCGACCAGATGCCCTCCTGCACCGCCCGCTCAGAGACCCGCAACGGTCAGCGATCTCCCGATTCCTCGCCCCGCCCTCGAAGCACGCCACAGCTTGGAGCCGGACTCGCTCCCCAGCCGCCCGTTCGGCATCGGTCAAGCCACCGGCCTGCGGATATGTCACCCACCCAGGGACACCGAAGCCACCTGCACACTGTCCGGCGAAACAGCCCGATCACTCGATCAAGTTCATTAGCCTGCTCGTCGTGGCCACGAAACAGGAAGATCAAGGCTGGGACCGGACACTCCGCTGGGTGAGGAAGCACCTCAGCGACACCGAACACATCGATGAAGTCACCCAGTTGCGTGGCGGGTGGACCTCCCGGATGCTTCGGCTGAGTGTTCACGGCCCAAGGGGCCGGCGATCGCTGGTACTCCGCTCGTTCGTCCGACCGTTCTTCCGGCGTCACGCGGAAGGCCTGCTGTCCCGCGAGGCCGCCACGCTCCGTCTGCTCGTCGCCTCGGACGTCCCCGCTCCCGCGCTCTTGGACGTGGACCCCACCGGCGAACACTGTGACCACCCGTCGCTGCTGATGTCTCTCCTGCCGGGGTCCGTTCGGGTGACGGACGACGACGCCGACCGTCGCGCGGGCCTGCTGGCCGGACAGCTCCTGCGCATCCACCGCACGCGGGTGACGTCGCCGGACAGACCCCGTGCGTACGAGGCGTGGACGAGTCCCGACCGCGTGACACCCCCTGAATCGTCGGACCGCCCGGATCTCTGGCGGCGCGCGGCATACCTCATCCGACGGGATCCGCCGGACCACCAGCCGTGCTTTCTGCACCGGGACTTCCACCCCGGCAACGTCCTCTTCGACGGTCACGGCGGCGCGTTGCGGATCACCGGCGTGGTCGACTGGGTGGAGACGTCGTGGGGGCCGCCCGACCTCGATGTCGCCCACTGCTCGACGACGCTCGCTCTGCTGCACGGCGTCACAGCGGGCATGCACTTCGCCGACGCCTACGTGTCGGCGGGAGGCGCGTTGGCCACCGCACCGGAGGCGCATCTGTACTGGCGGCTGCTGGACGCCCTGGCCTTCGCGCCGGACGCCGAGAAGGTCGCCGTCTCCTGGCGTGAACTGGGGCGCACCGACCTCTCACCCTTCGTGCTGACACACCGCCTCGAGGAGTACATCGAAGCTCTGCTCGACCGCTACCCCGCCCCTTCCTGAGCGACCGCGTGGTCGGCTGAGTCCTCGCCCGTGGCTGTGCCTCGTGCCAACGTGCCCGCAGAGCGCGAAAACAGTGCTCCAGCTGCATGTTTACCGGGCGCGCGAGGGGTACACGGAGGGGCCGGACGGTGGCACACGAGGGTCACCGTGGGGGCGGGAAAACCCGTCTCGCAAGAATCGACACTCAGGGAGAAGCAGTGGGGCACGCCATGGAGCTCGGCGAGCTGAAGTCCGTGTACACGCACGAAGGACCGTTCGTGACGGTCTACCTGGAGGGCCGCTCTCCCAGCGAGGATGCCGAGAAGCAGGTGCGGCTGCGCTGGCAGAACCTGCGCGACCGGCTGGAGAGCGAGGACGCCGACGCCTCCGCACTGAACGCCGTGGAAGAGGCCCTGGCAGCCGACCGCTTCGGCGAGGAGCAGACGAACGGCCGGGTCCTGGTGGCTGCGGCCGGCGAGAGCGTCGTGCTCGACGAGCCGTGGGACGCGGCTCTCGGACGCGGTGACGCCGCCTACTCGGGTGTGCTGCCGCAGCTCGGCCTGCACGTACGAGAGGCCGCGCAGGCCGTACGGATGCTGCTGGTCGTCGCGGCTCAGGAGGACGCCGAGCTGCAGCGGCTGGTGGTCGGGGCCGGCCACGAGCCGAGCGAGCAGGAACCCGATGAGGTCCGGGGGGAGGCCGTCGGCAGTCCGCAGCACGTGCGCGAGGGGGCCCTCGCGCACCGGCGCAGCCGACGCAGGGTGGACGAGGCCGTGCGGCAGAACGCCGAGAAGATCTCGGCAGCCGTCGACTCGGCGGTGACCGGCTTCCGCCCCGACCTGATCGTCCTCGCCGGTGAGGTGCAGGGCCGCGCGGCCGTCCGCGAGCAACTGTCCGCCGACCACCGGTCTCTGGTGCGCGAGACCGAGCGTGGCGGCCTCGCGGACACCGGGGCCCAGGACGCACTGCACGAGGAACTCCTGCAGCTCGCTGCGACGTACGCCGCCGAGGCGGGGCGGGCACAGGCGTCCCGGCTGCAGGAGGCCGCCGCGCACCGGCTGGCCGCCAAGGGCGACCCGCAGGTGATGAAGGCCGCCGAGAACGGCGCCGTGGACACGCTGCTGCTCGAGGCCGGGAAGCACGCGGCCCGGGAGGCACTGTTGCTGAAGACCGGCGCGCAGACCGGCGCATCGGTGGCGGTCGTGCCGCCGGGCACGGACCTGCCGGAAGGCGTCGGCGCGGTACTCCGCTTTCCCCCCGAGGGCTGACCGGCAAGCCCACCGGCCGCTGTCCGACCCCCGCGTTCCCCCGCCTTCTCTGGCGCGGGGCACGCGGCCGTTCCGCCTCCACCGGCTCCGCGGAGGCGGGTGCACCACGGCCACGGTGTGCGATCGGCCGCAGTCGCGCTCGCCCGATCCGTCCGGCAGCGCTGGCAGGATGAAGCCGACAGCACGACGATTCGGCGGAAGGGACCACATCGGCGTCGCGGTCGCCTGCTGACCGGGTGCTCCGGCAGGAGTCCCCGCCGCGCCGGCTCGCAGCGCGTCGGAAGGCGTCCGCCCTGTCGAGGACACACCTGGCCGCGTAGGCACCCAGGCATCAGGCCGACGACGGCAGAAGGAGCACCGAGCATGATCCTCCCGAAGGTCCGGGACCCCCGCTTCGTGACCATCCGCCGGGGCGGGACCCTCACCGATGCGGATCACCACCTTCTCGCGCTGTGGGCGGCCTCGTGCGCCGAACACGTCCTCGACCTCTTCGAGTCGGTGCGACCGGAGGACCCACGGCCGCGTGAGGCGATCGAGCACGCTCGCGCCTGGGTGCGTGGTGAGGTCAGGATGACCGAGGCCCGCGCGGCGGGCGGCCATGCGATGGGCGCGGCCAGAGACCTGCGTGGGGCAGCACGGCATGCGGCGTACGCGGCCGGACAGGCGGGGGCCGTCGCACACGTCGCCGCACACGAACTCGGTGCCGCCGCCTACGCGATCAAGGCCGCGCGTGCTGCCGCACCGGACGGCGAGGGCAAGTCCGCGGGGCGACGGGAGTGCCGGTGGCAGCATGACCGGCTCCCGGAGGCGGTTCGCGAACTCGTGCTGGACGACCAGCGGCTGCGCAACGACATCTGCTGGTCGGTGTTCGACTGCTGAGCGGTGCGGGGCGATCGGGAAAAACAACGGGGGGACGACAGACGCTTGAGCAACCCGGCAGGGCGGGAACGTGTCGCCTCAGGATGCGGTGGCCCATACCGTAGCGTCGCCCTGGTCTTCCACGCGCTGACACGCGAACCCGATCTGCTGCCCGGACTGCTTGCCGCGGCAGCGTTACCGCAGGAGTTGCGGGAACGTGCCCGCAGGCACAGCACCGCACAGGAACCGAGACACAGGGAGCACATGTGACCACCTACGGTCTGCTGGTCTTCGACGGCGCGGAGGAGCTGGACTTCACCGGTCCATGGGAGGTCTTCACCGCCTCCTCCATGCTGCGCGACCACGCCGACACGGCGGTGCTCATCGCCGAGCGTTCCGGCCCCGTCCACTGCAACAAGGGAATGCGGGTGCTGCCCGACCGCACCCTGGACGACCATCCGGCGCTGGACGTACTGCTGGTGCCGGGCGGCAGCGGGACGCGGCGTGAGGTCTCCAACCCCGTGCTCATCGACTGGATCCGGACCACCGCGGCCGCTGTCGCCTGGACGACGAGCGTGTGCACCGGAGCCCTGCTGCTGCACGAAGCCGGGCCGGCGCGTGGACGGCGGGTCGCCACGCACCACGCGTTCGAGGACACGCTGCAGGCCAGGGGCGAGGTCACCGTGGTCCGCGACGCCCGCTACGTCGTCGACGGGAACCTGGTCACCAGTCAGGGCGTGTCGGCGGGCATCGACATGGCCCTGTGGCTCGTCGGCCGCCTCCACGGCCGCGCGCACGCCCGCGCGGTCCGCCGGTACATCCAGTACGAGCCCGCCCCGCCGTACCTGGCCGACACGCCGACGGAAAGCTGACGGCAGACACGGGAGTGGGACATGTCGGCGACCTTATGGCGGCGCCTCTGGATCCACCACGCGATTCCCGCGCAGCGACGGCTGCGCCGGGCTCCCTGACTCAGCCGCAGGCCAGGGTCCGGTCGAGGAGGGGGAGCAGACGGTCCCAGTGGCGCTGCAGCGCCGAGGGACTGAAGGCGTCGGTGTCCGACATCGTGAAGCCGTGGACGGCGCCGGGGTAGGTCTCGGAGGTGTAGCCGACGCCGGCGGCGTCCAGGGCCTGGTCGAGCTCGCTGAGGGCCTCGGGTGTCATGTCCTTCTCGGCGTGGCCGAGGTGGACTTGAGCGGTGAGCTCGGGGGCGAGGCGGTGCGGGCTGTCGGGCGCGTCGGTGACCAGGTTGCCGGGGTGGAATCCGGCCACGGCAGCCACCTGGTCGGGGTGGGCCGCTGCGGTGCGCATCGCCAGAACAGCACCCATGCAGTATCCGATCGCCCCGACCGGCCCTGAGCTGACCTCGGGCTGGGCGGTGAGGAACCTGAGGTAGGCGTCGGCGTCGCGCAGGGCGCGTTGGGTGGTGTGCGCCTCGAACAAGGGCAATACCTGGGCGACGACCGTGGGCCGGGCCTCTTCTCCGATGTGCTTGGGAAGTTCGGCCACCGGGGCGGGGCCGTGCCGGTAGAAGACGTTGGGGACGAGCACGTAGTACCCGTGCTCGGCCAGCTCCCGGGCCATGTCCTCCAGCACGGGCCGCACGCCGAAGATATCCATGTACAGCAGCACTCCCGGGTGCCGCTCGCCACGTTCGGGGAAGGCGGCAAAGGCGTCGGCCGTGCCGTCCGTCGTGGGAATCTGCAGTGTCTTGGTGGGAATGACTGATCTTCCTTTCTTGGGCCGATGCCCCGGCATACCGGATCACCGGGAACACCCATACGAACGTAGCAGCGAAGATCAGCCACATACGCGCCCTGTCCCCCAGGGCTGCCACGACGCCGCGCGGCCGGCTGCCTACTGGTTCGCGATCAGCTGCAGGAGGGTCGCGTGCGTGCGCCGGTCGGCGGCGACGACCAGGCCGCCCACGCCGCTGTGAAGCGGGCTGCCGTCGATGCTCGTCACCACGCAGCCGGCCGCCTCGCACAGGGCGAGGCCGGCGGCGAAGTGGACGCTGTCGCGGAGATCGCCGTCGGTGACGTACGCAGCACGGCGGCCTGCCGCCACCCAGGTCACCGCCAGCGTGGTGGAGAGCACGCGCGGTCGGAAGTGATCGGCGAACCCCGGGGCGGTGAGCAGGCGGGCCGCCTGGAATCCGGGCGCGTTCGGGAACGGCGGATCGAGATTGAGGTCAACGAGCTGCGAGTCGGGCGAGGGCGTCAACCCGACCTCGTCTCCGTCGCTCCGCACGCGGGCACGCTCACCGTCGGTCCAGAACACCTCGCCGGAGAACGGGTCGGCCACCGCAGCGACCGTGGCATCGGGCCCGACGCACAGGGCGACGTTCACCGCGACGAGCATGTTCCGCACGGCGTAGTTCAACGTCCCGCACAGCGGGTCGACCAGCCAGCGCCGCTCGGCGCGTTCGACGCCTGTGTGTCCGGTCTCCTCGCCGGTGACGGCATCGTCGGGCCGCGCGTCGCGCAGCACGCCGAGGATCGCCTTCTCCGCCGCGACGTCGGCTGCCGTCGCGAAGTCACCACCGCCCTTGTCGAACCGCGCCAGCGCGCCCCCGAACATCTCGCGGACCACGGCGGCGCCCGCCTGAGCCGCCGTCACGGCCAACTCCACATCGGTGATCGGCATGCACGCAGGATCTCACCCCGCACGACGACATGCTTGTCAGGCAACGCCTGCTCCATAAGGCTTGGGCACCCGGTCCTCAGGAGGGGCGCTCGGCCATGACGACCAGACCCGGCCGCTCAGCCGCAGGAAGCCGGAGTTCGGCGACCGGGCACAGCCCGGCCTGCTCGATCAGGTCAACGAACTCTTCCGGCCGCCACTTGTACGTCGTCCAACGGACGGGCACCCCTCCGTAGGCCTCGGTGCGCACCGCGTCTTGGTCGCCGACATGTGTTCCGGTGATGAAGTGTCCGCCCGGCTTCAGGGCGCGCGCGAACCCGGCGAGGACCTGAGGAAGGACGTCGCGGGGGAGGTTGAACAGCGACCACCATCCGAGTACACCGCCAAGGGATGCCTCTTCGAGGCCGAGGTCGGTGGCAGAGGCGACACGGAAGCGGCATTCCGGATGAAGACGGCGGGCGTTCTCGATCATCCGAGGAGAGAGGTCCACCCCGGACACGTCGAGTCCACGCTCGGCGAGGTACGCGGTCACCGTCCCGGGCCCGCAGCCGACGTCGAGGACAGGCCCGAGCTCGCTCACGGTGTCGGCGAAGGCGTCGATCGACGCCTTGAGCCATGGATGTCCGCGGATGTCACCGAGCCCGTCCGTCACCACCATGCGGGCGTAGTTGTCAGCGACCCGGTCGTAGGAGTCACGGACCACGTCGAGATCTGCCGGGCGGTGGTCAGTCCGGTCAACGCGCATCAGCCAACAGTAGGACGCCGGACTTGGTTCCGCCGGCGGGCGACATCGTCTTCCGCGTCGACGCTGTGACGGGTTTTCGGCAGGAAACCCCGACACAGCGTCGACGCCGGTGAGGGTGCTGGTGCCGCCTGGGCTGCGGTCACGGCCAGTTCGGCGTCGCTGGTCGTCATGCACGCATTCCATCCGGCCGTTGTGGGGCGGTCGCGGGCATGGCCGCGACCGCCCCACACGGATGCTCAGCGGTCGCGGAACTCCTCGCCGGACTCGGCCTTGCGGGCCAGCAGCTCGGGGACGGCGAAGCGGTCACCGTACGTCGCCTGCAGTTCGCGGGCGCGGGCCGTGAAACCGGCGACGCCGCCGGAGTAGCCGTTGATGTACTGCAGGATGCCGCCGGTCCAGGCCGGGAAGCCGATGCCCATGATGGAGCCGATGTTGGCGTCGGCCACCGACGTCAGGACGCCCTCCTCGACGCAGCGGACGGTGTCCAGCGCCTCGACGAAGAGCATCCGCTCCTGGAGTTCGGTCAGATCCACCGTGGACGGGTCGACCTTGGTCCCGGCGCCGAAGTGTTCGCGCAGGCCCGGCCACAGCCGGACGCGCTTGCCGTCCTCGTAGTCGTAGAAACCGGCGCCGCCGCTGCGGCCGGTGCGACCGAACTCGTCGACCATGCGGTCGATCACCGCGTCCGCCGGGTGCTCGGGCACAGTGACGCCCTCGGCCTGCAGCGCCTGGCGGGTCTCCTTGCGGATCTTGCGCGGCAGGGTGAGGGTGAGGTCGTCCATCAGGGACAGCACCTTGGCCGGGTAGCCGGCCTGCGCGGCGGCCTGTTCGACGGTGGCCGGTGCGACGCCCTCCGCCAGCATCGCGACGCCCTCCATCAGGAAGTGTCCGATGACACGGGAAGTGAAGAAGCCGCGCGAGTCGTTGACGACGATCGGGGTCTTGCGGATCTGCCGCACCAGGTCGAAGGCGCGGGCCAGCGCCTCGTCACCAGTCTGCTCGCCCTTGATGATCTCCACCAGCGGCATCTTGTCGACGGGCGAGAAGAAGTGCAGGCCGACGAAGTCCTGCTGCCGCTTGACTCCTTCGGCGAGCGCCGTGATGGGCAGGGTGGAGGTGTTGGAGCACAGCAGGGCGTCCGGCGCCAGGACGTCCTCGACCTCCTGGAAGACCTTGTGCTTGAGCGCCGGGTCCTCGAAGACGGCCTCGATGACGGCGTCGCAGCCGGCCAGGTCGGCGGCCTCGGCGGTCGGGGTGATGCAGGCGAGCAGCTCGTCCCGCTGGGCCTCGGTCGAGCGCCCGCGGGCGACGGCCTTGTCCATCAGCTTGGCCGAGTAGCCCTTGCCCTTTTCGGCGGCCTCCGCGGACACGTCTTTGAGCAGCACCCGCATGCCGGCCTTCGCGCAGGAGTACGCGATGCCGGCGCCCATCATCCCGGCGCCGAGCACGGCGACCTTCTCGACCTTCCGCTCCGGGACACCGTCGGGCCGGGACCGGCCGGCGTTGACGGCCTGCAGGTCGAAGAAGAACGCCTGGATCATGTTCTTCGAGGTCTGGCCGACGGCCAGTTCGGTGAAGTAGCGGGCCTCGATGACCTGTGCGGTCTCGAAGTCGACCTGGGTGGACTCCACGGCAGCCGCCAGGATGTTGCGCTGCGCCGGGTAGGGCGCGCCGGCGGTCTGCTTCTTCAGGTTGGCGGGGAAGGCCGGCAGGTTCGCGGCGAACTTCGGCTGCGCGGGGGTGCCGCCGGGGATGCGGTAACCGGGCTCGTCCCAGGGCTGCCTGGCCTCGGGGTGGGCGTCGACGAAGGCGCGGGCGGCGGCCAGCATCTCCTGCTGCGACTCGACGACCTCGTCGACCAGCCCGACCTCCTTGGCCTTGCCCGGGTGGTACTGCTTGCCCTCCAGCAGCACCTTCAGCAGCGCGTCGGCGACGCCCATCATCCGCACCGTGCGCACCACTCCCCCGCCGCCGGGCAGCAGGCCCAGCGTCGCCTCCGGGCAGCCGATCTTCGAGCCGCGCGTGTTCAGTGCGACGCGGTGGTGGCAGGCCAGCGCCAGCTCCAGGCCGCCGCCGAGCGCGGCGCCGTTGATCGCGGCGACGACTGGCTTGCCGAGCGTCTCAAGGCGCCGCAGGTCGCGCTTGATGGCCATGCTGGACTCGAAGACCCGCTCGGCGTCCTCGGGCCGTGCCTGGATCAGTTCGTGCAGGTCGCCGCCGGCGAAGAAGGTCTTCTTCGCGGAGGTGACGATCACGCCGCGGACGGAATCCCTCTCGGCCTCCAGCCGGTCGGCGATCTGGTGGAACGATGTGGCGAAGGCGGCGTTCATGGTGTTGGCGGACTGGTCGGGGTCGTCCAGGACGAGGGTGACGACGCCGGTGTCGTCCTGCTCCCAGCGGATGGTGCGGGACGCGGTGGGCTCGGGCATGCGGGTTCTCCGTCAGGCGTAATTGTGTGGGTGGTCGCGGGGCCGGGGCGCGGGCGTCAGACGCGTTCGACGACGGTGGCGATCCCCATGCCGCCGCCGACGCACAGCGTGGCCAGGCCGCGTCGCAGGTCGCGACGTTCCAGCTCGTCGACGAGGGTGCCCAGGATCATCGCGCCAGTGGCGCCGAGGGGGTGACCCATGGCGATGGCGCCGCCGTTGACGTTGACCTTGTCCAGGGACAGGCCCATCTCGCGCACGAAGCGCAGCACGACGGCGGCGAACGCCTCGTTGATCTCGACGAGGTCGATGTCGTCGATGGTCATGCCGGCCTTGGCCAGCGCCTTGCGGGTGGCCGGGGCGGGGCCGGTGAGCATGATGGTGGGCTCGGAGCCGACGACGGCGGCGGAGACGATGCGGGCGCGCGGGGTGAGGCCGTAGCGCTTGCCGACCTCCTCGTTGCCGATGGCCACCAGCGCGGAGCCGTCGACGATGCCGGAGGAGTTGCCGGCGTGGTGGACGTGGTCGATCTTCTCCACCCAGTGGTACTTCTGCAGTGCCACGGCGTCGAAGCCGCCCAGCTCGCCGATGTCGGCGAAGGAGGGCTTGAGCCCGGCGAGGGTGTCGGCGGTGGTGCCGGGCCGGATGTGCTCGTCGCGGTCCAGCACGGTCAGCCCGGCGCGGTCGGTGACCGGGACGACGGACTTGTCGAACCGGCCCTCCTTCCAGGCCTGCACGGCCCGCTCCTGGGAGAGGGCGGCGAACTCGTCGACGTCCCGGCGGGTGAGGCCCTCGACGGTGGCGATGAGGTCGGCGCCGATTCCCTGCGGGGCGAAACCGGTCTCGAAGTTGGTCATCGGATCCATCGCCCAGGCGCCGCCGTCGCTGCCCAGCGGCACCCGCGACATGGACTCCACGCCGCCGGCCAGCACCAAGTCCTCCCAGCCGGCGCGGATCTTGGCGGCGGCCAGGTTGACGGCCTCCAGGCCGGAGGCACAGAAGCGGTTCTCCTGCACGCCCGCGACGGTGTCAGGCAGCCCGGCCGCGATGGCGGCGATCTTGGCGATGTCCGAGCCCTGGTCGCCGTGCGGGCCGACGACACCGAGGACGACGTCGTCGATGGCCGCCGGGTCCAGGCCGGGCAGCCGGCGGCGCAGCTCGCGCATCAGCCCGACGACGAGGTCGATGGGCTTGGTGCCGTGCAGGGCGCCGGCCGCCTTGCCACGCCCGCGCGGGGTGCGGAGGGCGTCGTAGACGTAGGCTTCGGTGCTCACAGTTCGGGCCTTTCCCTCAGGCTTCAAGCATGTCAGGGGCGGTCGGGGCGGTCAGGAGAGCAGCGAGCGGCCGATGATCTCCTTCATGATCTCGGTCGTGCCGCCGTAGATGGTCTGGATGCGCCCGTCGGTGAAGGCACGGGCGATGCGGTACTCGTTCATGTACCCGTACCCGCCATGCAGCTGCAGGCACCGGTCGGTGACGCGTTTCTGCAGTTCGGTGGCCCACCACTTCGCCATGGAAGCGTGCACAGGGTCGAGCGCGGAGCCGGTGTGCTCGGTGATGCAGCGGTCCAGGAAGGAGCGGGTGACGGCGCACTCGGTGGCCATCTCGGCGATCTCGAATCGCACGTGCTGCAGCCGGGCCAGCGGCCGCTGGAAAGCCTCGCGCTCCTTGACGTACGCCGTGGTCTCCTCCAGTAGCGCTTCGGCGGCGGAGATCGCGGCGACGCCGATGGCGAGACGCTCCTGCGCCAGGTTGGCCATCAGATGGCCGAAGGCGCCGTTGAGCTCGCCGAGCAGGTTCTCCTTCGGCACACGCACGTCGTGGAAGAACAGCTCGGCGGTGTCCTGGGACTTCTGGCCGACCTTGTCCAGGTTCCGGCCGCGCTCGAAGCCGTCCATGCCGCGTTCGACGACGAGCAGGCTCAGGCCGTGCGCGCCTCCCTCCGGGGTGGTACGGGCGACGACGATGACCAGGTCGGCCAGCACGCCGTTGGAGATGAAGGTCTTGGAGCCGTTGAGGAGGAAGTGGTCGCCCTGGTCCTCGGCGGTGGTGCGGATGCCCTGCAGATCGGAGCCGGCTCCGGGCTCGGTCATGGCGAGGGCGGTGATCGTCTCGCCGGTGCAGAAGCCGGGCAGCCAGCGGCGCTTCTGCTCGTCGGTGCCCAGCGAGCTCAGGTAGGGGCCGATGATGTCGTTGTGCAGGCCGACGGCCAGGCCGGGGAAGCCGGCGCGGGCGAACTCCTCGTGCAGGACGGCGGCGTAGCGGAAGTCGGCCTCGCCGCCGCCTCCGTACTCCTCGGGCACGGCCGTGCCGAGCAGCCCCTGCCGGCCGGCGGCCCGCCACGCCTCGCGGGAGACGATGCCGTCCTTCTCCCACTGCGCGTAGTGCGGTGCGACCTCCTTGGCGAGGAAGGTGCGGACGATTTCGCGGAACGCGTCGTGGTCGGCGGTGAAGATCTCGCGCTGCATGCTCAGTCCGTTTCGCGGTCGTCGGCGGGTGCGGTGATCGGTTCCGGCACGTGGGCCAGGTCGGGCAGCTCCCAGTCGCGGGCGACGTCGGCGGCGCCGTCCCCGGGCCGGACCGGCGGGCGCCGCACCGAGCCGGGTGTGGCGGAGAACCGGGGGGCGGGCGCGGGCTGGGTGTGGCCGTCGTGCTCGGTGAAGGTGCCGCGTGCGGCCAGGTGCGGGTGGGCGGGAGCCTCGGTCAGCGACAGGACGGGGGTGACACAGGCGTCGGAACCGTCGAAGACGTCCGTCCATTCCGCGCGGGTACGGGTGCGGAAGCGGGCGGCGACGGCCTCGTGCACCTCGGCCCAGCGGGAGGGATCCTCGCGCGGCGGCGCGGTGTCCTCGATGCCGAGCAGGCGGACGAACTCGGCGTAGAACTGCGGCTCGAGGGCGCCGACGGCCATGTGGCCGCCGTCGGAAGTCGGGTAGACGCCGTAGAAGGGTGCGCCGCCGTCGAAGAGGTTCACACCGCGCCGGTCCTGCCAGCTGCCGGCGGCCAGCATGCCGTGCAGCATGGACGTCAGGTGGCTGGTGCCGTCCACGATCGCGGCGTCGACGATCTGACCGCTGCCGCCCTCGCTGCGGGCGTGGTGGAGGGCGGCGAGCACGCCGATGACCAGGTACAACGAGCCGCCGGCGTAGTCACCGAGCAGGTTGGCCGGGGCATAGGGCGGGCCGTCGGCCGGTCCGGTCAGGCCGAGGGCGCCGGTGACGGCGATGTAGCCGATGTCGTGCCCTGCGCGCTGGGCGAGCGGTCCGTCCTGTCCCCAGCCGGTCATCCGGGCATAGACGAGCCTGGGGTTGCGGGCTCGGCACGGCTCGGGGCCGACCCCGAGCCGCTCGGCGACGCCGGGCCGCCAGCCCTCGACGAGCACGTCGGCCCGCTCGGCCATGTCGAGCACCGTGCGCACTCCCGCCTCGGACTTCAAGTCGAGCACGACGGAGCGTTTGTTGCGGTTGGTCACGTCGCAGGAGGGGTCGATGCCCAGCGCCGCGCCACCCGGCCGGTCGACGCGGACGACGTCGGCGCCCAGGTCGGCGAGCACCATGGCGGCGAACGGGCCGGGACCGATGCCGGCCAGCTCCACCACGCGCACCCCGTCGAGCGGTCCCGTGCTCGCTCCCGGCATCGAGGCTCCCTGTATGACACCATTGATGTAACACCAGTGATGCTAAGAAGGAGTGGGCCTTTCCACAACCCCTCCCGTGTGCGGCGCGTCGTCCTCACGGGAGCGCAGCAGGCGCAGGACGGGGCAGGCCGCCTCCGCCGGGGAGGCGTCGGTGGTGTCGACCTCGACGTCGTAGTCGATGCCCCGGTGCACGGCCAGCGCCTGCTGTTCAGCCATGCCGCCCTGCCGGTCGCCGCGCGACCGCTCGCGCCGGGCTGCCTCCTCGGGCGCGCAGTGCACGCCCACCCACAGCACGCCCAGACCGTCCAACGCCGTGCGCCACCGCTGCTGGGAGGACGGGCCACCGAGGAAGACGTCGTCGACGATCACGCGTGCCCCGGACCGGGCCATCGCCGCGACGCCGTGCGCCCAGCACTGCTCCAGCCGGCTGAACTCCTCCCCCACGCCCACCGAGCCGTCCTCGCCGATGCTGATGCCGGCGTCGTCGTCGGTCATCCGGGCCGGCAGGGCGTCGCAGAAGGTGTCGACGCTCAGCGACAGCCACGGCTCGGGCAGGGCCGCCTGCAGTGCGGTGGCCAGCGCGTTCTTGCCGGAGCTGGAACCGCCGTTGAGCACGATCACGTGGGTGGTCATGCTGGGAGCGTAGCGGGCCGGCTGAAGCCGGCCGGGAGGGACAGTGGTGGCATCCGAGGACCCGTGGTACCGGGGCGAGACGATCGAGGACGGTCTGGTCGCGGACGAGTTCGACCGCCGGGAGGCGCTGCTGCGCGGCGACTTCACCCGCTGGCGGGCGGGCGGCGGCGCGCACGCGTTCGTCGAGCCGTGGACGGGCATGCCGGAGCGCTACTTTCTCTTCCGGCTGGAGGGCAGCTGGTTCGTAGGCTGCAAGACGCTGTCCGACCACGTCGTGGAGGAGGGCGGTTCGGGCCTGCTGTGCAGCCGCATCCACTGGTCGCACGTCGTCGGCACGCTGACCGGCACCCGCTGCTCGGACGCCGACGTGCGGATCGGGTTCGAGCCGCTGGGCGTCGGCGAACGCCGCCGCGTCTTCGACGCGATCGGGCCGACGACGGAGATCGTGCACCCCTTTCCCCTGCGCGACGCCGCGTCCGGCCGCGAGGCCGGCGGCCCGGCCGAGGGCTGGTTCGTCACCGAGGAGCGCGCGGAACTGCTCGCCTCGGGCGAACGACACCTGCGCAGCTACACGCGTGAGCTGTTCGGTCGGCTCTTCGCCGCCGGAGGCGGCCGGGCGACGGCGTTCGACCCTGCCTGCTCGACCGGGCGGTTCCTCGCGGACTTCGCGACGATCGCCCCGGGCCGGATCCGTACGGTCGGCCAGGACCTGAGCGCCCAGATGACCGAGTACGCGGCCGCGCACCTGGACGAGGTCCACCACGGCGACGCGCTGCACCCGTGCCTGGGAGAGCGGCAGGCGGACGTGGTCTTCTGCCGCTTCCTCAACTCCGAGGTGGTCACCACCGCCCAGGCGCGCGCGATCCTGCCAGGCCTGGTGCGGACCGTGCGCAAAGGCGGCCTGATGGTCCTCTTCGGGCACACACCGGTCCTGCTGGACTCCCACGACCTGACGGCGCAGGGCCTGCGGGTGCTGCAGACGACTGGCCGGCACGACGGGTCCGTCTTCCAGTACTACGTGTGCGACCGGCCGGACTGACCGCCGGCCGGGATCAGGAGCGCCGGGCGTCGAGTTCGGTGAGCAGGCGTTTCGGGGCGATCACCCGGTAGCTCTCCTCGACCCAGTCGCACACCAGCTCGGCGCCGGGCGCACCCGCCCCGGCCAGCGGCACCGACACCCAGCCGGCCTTGCCCAGCCCGTAGCCGGCCGGTTCGGCGCCCGGGTGGGACAGCGCGTGCTCGTGCGCCTCGGGCGCGACGAGCTTCACGGTCACGCCGGGCGACCGGTCGCCCGCCTCGACACCCAAGAAGACGAACACCTTCTTGTTGACCTTGGCCACCGACTCGCCCCAGGGGAACTCCTCGCCCGCGCCGGGCAGGCCCAGGGCGAACTCGCGGACGCGCCGCCAGACGCGCCGGGCGGAACGGTCGTGGTCGGTCACGGGGCCACCGTACCCGGAGCCGGTCCGCGACGTAGCGTCGTCCGCCCGCAGGGCGGGCGGGACGGCGTCAGGTCCTTCCCCTCGCGCGTACCCGCCCCGGGGAGACCCCTCAGCAGGGCGGAGGGGCGAGAGCGCAGCGGGCTGCGCCCGGCCCCGCAGCGCCACAGAGGTGCGTGCGGGGCGCCGTCCCGCAGCCGGGACGCGTCAGACAGGCTCCGGACCGTCCGGGGAGGCGAGTGCCTTGCGGCACAGCGCGTCGGCGTGCCGGGTGGTCTCCGGGAGGCGGACGTGCCGGGCCAGGTGCAGGGTGTGCGCGCAAGCCGCGTCCAGGCTCAGCCGGTGTCCGACCGAGACGAAGACCGGCTTGACGCCCTGCCGGGTACGCAGGGCCCGCCCGACCTCCTCCTCGCCGTCGAGCAGCGACGCCGCGTCGCCGCGCTCCTGGCCCACCTCGCCGTGCCGGAAGACGAACGGCGACTTGGCGACGCCCAGCGCCGGCAGCCCGGTCAGCACGCCGAGGTGGGCGGCCAGCCCGAACCGGCGCGGGTGCGCCAGGCCGTAGCCGTCGCAGACGACCAGGTCCGGCGCGCGGCGCAGCCCGCGCAGCGCCTCCAGGACGGCCGGGATCTCGCGAAAGGCGAGCAGGCCCGGCACGTACGGGAAGGTGACGTGCCCGCGGGCGGTTGCCCGGTCGGTGACGGTAAGGGTGGCGGCGTCCAGGACGACGGCGGCCGCCGCGACCAGGTCCCGCTCGTCGTCGTAGGCCACGTCGACCCCGGCCACCCGCGTCCCGGGCAGGCCGGGCGCGGGTGCCTCGTTTCGCACGAGGACCTGGTCGCGCAGCGAGTCCTGTACGGCGACCGCCTCGTCCTCGCTGCGCGGCCAGTCCTCGACGGGTGGGATCTCCATGATCCGCAGCCTACGGCTGCGGCGTCTCCGACACATGCTCCAGGCGGGCCACGCCGATGTGTGCGTCTGCCATCCCGTAGAACACGTACCGCTCGCCGTCCACCTGCTCGATGGCGGTGGGGAAGACGACGTTCGGCACGGTCCCCGACCGCTCCTCCTCGGTCTCCGGGGCGAGCAGCGGCTCGTCGCTGCGCGCGAGCACCCGGCTCACGTCCGCCGGGTCGAGGATCATCGCGCCGGCGGAGTAACTGACCTTCTGCTGGTCCTGTGGGTCATGGCTCGCCACGAGCGCCCCGGAGACCCCGTGGTGGATGAGCAGCCAGCCTTCCTCGACGCGGATCGGCGCCGGCCCGGCGCCGATCTTCAGCTCCTCCCAGGGGTGTTCGGACAGCGCCACGAGCTTGTGGTCGCGCAGTCGCACCAGCGCGGTGACGTCCTTCTCGACCTCCTCGGCGGACACGTAGGAGACCCAGATGCCGGGCCGTTCGTCGGTGACGCCGGCCGGAAGGTGGACGCCCTCGCCGTCGCGGAACCAGCCCAGGTCCCACATGGGTCGGTGCAGCAGCGCGTAGGCGGGCTCGCCGTCCGGTCCGGGCACCGGCTCGGGGAAGAGCACCAGGTCCTTGTTGGGGAACAGGTTCAGGTCGGTGTCCAGGTCCGGCTGGTAGGCGAAGTGCATCGGGCCCAGCCGCCGCCAGGACCGCAGATCCTCGGAGACGGCGAAGGCCGGGCGCGGGCCGAGCGGGCCGTAGGCGACGTAGGTCATCACGTGCAGCCCCAGACGCTCGACCCAGGTGGTGCGCGGGTCCTCAACGCCGGCGTTGTGCAAGCCGCGCTCCCAGCCCTCGTCGGGGGCCAGAACGACGCCGCGCCGCTGGACGCCGGTCGGCACGCCGTCGCGGAGGACGACCTCGGCCAACCCGACGCGGGACACGTTCCCCTCGGCGACGATGCGAGGCAGCAGGTGCAGCCTCCCGTCCGGAGTGCGGCCGCTGGCCGGGTTCAGCACGCCCTCGGCCTCGTGGGGGTCGCCGGGGTCGGGCGACATGACGACGCCGAGGCGGCGGCAGCGTGTAGGGGAAGCGGGTGCGGGGGGAGGTGGTGTCTGTGGTGCTCAAGAGGTCAACCCTTCACGCCGGAGCCGAGGTCGGTGGACAGGAAGCGGCGCTGGAACGCGAGGAACAGCGCCACGGCGGGGCCGGCGAGCACGCACGCCCCGGCGAGGATCGCGCCGTAGGGGTTGGCGGCCCGTCCGGCGACGGTGGTGATGTAGTTGGCGAGCGCGACGGCCAACGGCTGCATGTCGGGGTCCTTGGTGACCAGGAACGGCCACAGGAACTCGTTCCACGGGCCGATGAAGGTCAGCAGGACGCTCGTCAGCAGCGCCGGTTTGCACAGGGGACCGCGATGCGCAGCATCACCGTCAGCTCTCCGGCGCCGTCGATGCGCGCGGCTTCGAACAGTTCGCGGGGCAGCTGCAGGAAGAACTGCCGGAAGACGAACACGGCGGTCGAGTTGATCGCGAAGGGCAGGATCATGCCGAGGTAGGTGTCGGCGAGCCCGTAGCCGCGCACGATCAGCACGTACAGCGGGATCATCAGCAGCTGGAAGGGCACCAGTTGCACCAGCAGCAGCGTGGCGAAGACAGCGCCGCGGCCGCGGAAGTGGATCTGCGCGAGCGCGTAGCCGGCCATCAGGCCGAAGACGACGGTGCCCAGCAGCACCCCGCCGGTGAAGATCCCGGAGTTGGCCAGCGCGCGCAGCAGTGAGACGCGGGAGTCGATGGCGGTGTAGTTGCCCAGGGTCAGTTGCGACAGCTCGGGCAGCAGTCCGGACGGGTCCGAGCTGGGCTCGGCCTGCAGCGAGCCGATGACCATGTAGTAGAAGGGGAAGAGGAAGGCGACGGCGCCCAGGGTCAGGACGGTCAGCCGGGCCGCGCCGTGGGCGGTGGGGGTGCGCACGGGGATCAGCTCCTCTCCGTCAGTTTTCGGCCCGCCAGGGACAGCACGAGCACGAACAGCACCAGCAGCACGCCGATGGCGGCGGCCACGTCGGGATGCCCCTGCTCGATGCCCTTCTGGTACATCAGCAGGACGGGCGAGGCGGATGCCCCGTCCGGCCCGCCGCCGCCGGTGAGCAGGTAGGGCTCGGTGAACAGGTTGGCGCCGGTGATGGTCGCGACGATGACGACGAGCGTGGTGGCGGGGCGCACGCCGGGCACGGTGACGGACCGGAAGACGCGCAGCCGTGAGGCGCCGTCGATGGCGGCGGACTCGTACAGTTCCTTCGGCACGTTCTGCAGCGCGGCCAGATACAGCATGATGAAGAAGCCGAGCTGCTTCCAGGCGACGAAGACCGCGACCAGCGGCATCGCCAGCGTGCTGTTGACCAGCCAGGACGGGTCCGGCGCCAGCGGGCCGAGCAGGTTGTTCACCAGGCCGCCGGAGTTGAACAGCCACAGCCACACGCCGACGACGGCGACAGACGCGGTGATGTACGGGACGTAGTAGGCGGCCCGGAAGAAGCCGCGCAGCGGCAGCTTCGCGTTGAGCGCCGTGGCCAGCACCAGCGACAGGCCCACCGTCAGCGGCACGTTGATGACCAGGAAGACGATGATGTTGCCGAAGGCCTGCCGCACGTCGGGGTCGGTCAGGACCGTGACGTAGTTGTCGAAGCCGACGAAGGGGTGGTCGACGATCGCGTTCGGCGCGGCGAAGAAGTAGTCGTGGAAGGACATCCACACCGCGAAGGCGAAAGGGTAGGCGAAGACGACGGCGACGAAGACCAGGTAGGGCCCGGTGAACCCCAGCCCCAGAAGCTGGCGGCCCACTGTCCTCCGCAGGCTCCGGGGCTGGGCGGTGCTCACTTCTGGGCCGCCAGCTTCTCGGCCTTCTTCGCCGCCTTCTCCAGGGACGCGCCGGGCTGCTGCTTGCCGAAGATGACCGACCGGGACCAGGCGTCCCGGAAGGTCTGCCAGATCGTGATCGACTCGGGGACGCTGGGCACCTCGACGGTGTGCGCGGCGGACTTCGCGTAGGGCGTGTACACGGGGTTCTTCGCGAAGAAGTCCGGGAAGGTGCCGGCGATGTCCTCGCGCATCGGCATCTGGCCCGTGGTGTTCAGCAGTTCGCCGTCCTGCTTCTTGCTGGTGGCGAACTTCATCACGTCCCAGGCGGTGCCGCGGTTCTTGCACGAGCTGTACATGGCGACGGACTTGGCGTCGGAGAAGGTGTTCGTCTTCGCGGCGGGGGTGCCGGCTGCGGTGGGCACGGGCACGGTGCCGAAGTCGATCTTCTTGTCGTAGACCTTGACCGCCCAGGGGCCGGAGATGGTCATGGCGGCCTTGCCGTCGGCGAAGGAGTCGCCGTTGTACTTCTCCTTCTGCGAGTAGCCCTTGGCGTACATGGTGTGCCAGAAGTCGGCGACCTGCTTGCCCGCGGGCCCGGCGAACTGCGCCTTGCCGTCCTTCATCAGCTGCTTGCCGCCGCTCTGCGCGGCGAAGAGCGGGTAGAAGTCGAACCAGGGCTGGTAGAACTCGGAGCTGGGTGCGGGCCAGATGGCGGCCTTGACGCCGCCGTGCGCCATCAGCTTCTTCGACGCGGCCAGGAAGTCGTCGTAGGTGGACAGCTTCGGGTGGTCGGGGTCCAGCCCGGCCTTGGCGAAGATCTTCTTGTTGTAGGAGATCATCACCGGGTTGGATTTCCACGGCAGCTGGTAGAAGGTGCCGTCCGTGGCGTACTGATCTGCCAGCGCGCCGGAACGCTCCTTGATGTAGTCGGCGGCGCCGGGGAAGTCGTTGAGCGGGACGAGACCGCCCTGCTTGTGGAACTTCGGCACGGCGGCGGGCGAGGTGTTGTAGATCAGGCAGGGCGCGTTGCCGGCGGTGATCGCGGCGCCGATGACCTCTTCCGAGCTCTTGCCGGCGGGTATCTCCTGTGCGGTGATCTTCTCGTCGCCGTGCGCGGTGTTCCAGGCCTTCACCATCTGCTTGGCCCAGGCGATCTCGTCCGGGTTGTTCGAGTACCAGATCTTGATCGGGCCACGGGCCTTGGCGGCGTCGTCCGCGTTGGTGCCGGAGCCGGAGCCGCAGGCGGCGAGCGGAAGAACGAGAAGGGCCGCGGCAAGCGGCAGGGCGGCGCGTTTCATGCGTGACTCCCTGGGGCGGGGACGGGGGTGGTGGGTGCGGGGGCGGTGGAGCGCCGCATGACCGGTTCGGCCGGCGGCAGTTCGGCGTCCTGTGCGCCGCCGGTCTCCACGAGGTGGAGCAGCAGCCGGGCCGCGCTACGGCCCATGCCGAGCGCGTCCATCCGGACGGTGGTCAGCGGCGGGTGGACGTGGCCGGCGAGTTCGGTGTCGTCGAAGCCGGTCACGGACAGGTCCTCGGGGATGCGCAGGCCGAGTTCGTGGGCGGCGGTGACGCCGGCGATGGCCATCAGGTCGTTGGCATAGACGACGGCGGTCGGCGGCTCGAGGCGAGCGCAGCAGCCGGCGGGTGGCCTCGGCGCCGCCGGCGGCCGTGAAGTCGCCGACCTCCTCGGGCCCGGGCGGCAGGCCGAGGTCGGTGAGCGCCTGCCGCCAGGCGCGGCGCCGTCTGCTGCCGTGCACGAACTGCTGCGGCCCGGCCACGTGCGCGATCCGGCGGTGTCCGAGTCCGGCCAGGTGCTCGACGACCGCGCGGATACCGGTGGACTCGTCCAGGGTGACGGCGGGGAACGGGCAGGGCACGTCGGGCCGCTGCAGAGTGACGGCCGGCAGCCGCAGGCCCTCCAGGAGGCCGCAGCCGGGGATCCTCGCCGGTGCGCAGGTCGGAGAGGAACACGCCGTCGACGCGGCCGTCCTGGGCGAGCCTGCGGTAAGCCTCGGCCTCGTCCGGCCAGTCACCGGTGACCACGCGCAGGAGCAGGGCGTGCTCGGCCTCGGCGAGTGCTGTCTCCACTCCCGCGATGAACGCTGGGAAGAACGGGTCGGCGCCCAGCAGTTCGGCGGGGCGCGCCACGACCAGGCCGAGTGCGAACGCCCGGGAGGCGGAGAGCGCGCGGGCCCGGTGGCTGGGGCGGAAGCCGAGTTCCTCGGCCGCGGCGAGGATCCGCGCCTTGGTGGCGGGTGCGACGCCGGGCCGGTCGTTGAGCGCGAAGGACACCGTGCCCTTGGAGACGCCCGCGGCGCGGGCGACGTCGGCGATGGTGGGTCCTCGGCGCACGGCGGCTCCCGTCCGATGGTCACACTGGGTGCTGTTCGTCTGTCACCAAACCGGTTTGAACGAGCCGCTGTCAAGAGTCGCGACATCTTGAGTTCAAACCGGTTTGAAGATAGATACGTCTCCGACAGGATCCGTTCGAGGACTGCGGAGGTCCGCCATGCCCAGAGGTCGATCGAGTGCCGTGCCCAGGCGGACCGTCGTGGCGTCGCTGCTGGTGGCTCCGGTGGCGGCCGCGATCGCCCGGCCCCGGGCGGCCGCCGCGGCGGCCCGCCCCGCACACGGCCGGCTGACCAACCTGTCCCATCTGGACTTCCTGCGCGACGAGGTGACGCCGCCGGCTCAGCCCGGTCACTCAACGTACGGAGGCGGACGGCAGCCGCTCGGCGTGCTGTGGACCTACGCCGAGCCGGACCCGGAGCACCCCGGCGGGCCCTACCGCCGGCTCGGCGGCGGCAGCTACGACGCCGCACAGAACACCTGGTCACAGGGTGCGTTCAACGCCGACGACGTCGCCCGCGCGAGCGTGGTGTACCTGCGGCACCACCGGGCACACGGCGACCGGCGCAGCCTGGACGCCGCCCGCGCGCTGCTGCGTGGTCTGACCTATCTGCAGACCGCCGACGGGCCGCACGCCGGCAACGTCGTGCTGTGGATGCAGCCGGACGGCACACTGAACCCCAGCGCCGACCCGCCCGAGCAGCCCGATCCGTCGGACTCCGCGCCCTCCTACTGGCTGGCCCGCACCGTGTGGGCGCTGGGCGAGGGCTACGCGGTGCTGCGCGAGGAGGATCCCGGGTTCGCGGGTTTCCTGCGCGACCGGCTGGACCTGGCGATCGACGCCCTGGACCGGCAGTTGCTGCGGCCGCACCACGGCGAGTACGACGTCGCGGACGGCCGCCGGGTGCCGGCGTGGCTCGTCGCGGACGGCGCGGACGCGACCGCCGAGGCGGTACTGGGCCTGGCCGCGTACGTGGAGGCGGGCGGCGGCACACGGGCGCGGCGCGCGCTGCGGCAGTTCGCCGAGGGTGTCGCCGCGCAGTCCGCAGGCGACGCCACGACGTGGCCGTTCGGCGCCGTCCTGCCCTGGACCCACTCGCGCACGATGTGGCACGGCTGGGGCGGCCAGGCACCGGCGGCACTCGCCCGCGCGGGCTGCGTGCTCGGCGAGGACGCTCTGCTGCGGCCCGCCGTGTCGGACGCGGCGTCCTTCACCCCGCATCTGCTCATCAGCGGCGGCCCCGACAACGGCCGACTGCCCACACCGGTGGACCGCTCGCAGATCGCCTACGGCGCCGACTCGCGGGTACGCGGCCTGCTGGCGGTGGCCGACGCCGCAGGCCGGCCGGGTCTGCGCGAGGTCGCGGCGACGGCCGCAGCCTGGTTCTTCGGCGCCAACCGTGCCGGAGTGCCCGTCTACGACCCGGCGACCGGCCGCACCTTCGACGGCGTCGCCGGGGACGGCACGGTGAACCACAACTCCGGCGCCGAGTCGACGATCCACGGCCTGCTGACGATGCTGGCACTCGACGCCCGCCCCCGGCTTCGGCGGAACGCGCAGGTCGCCGCCGTCGCCGGGCGGCACACCTGGCAGATCGTGGAGGCGGAGGACGCGGACTTCGGCGGTGACGCACATCCGGTGACGCCGTCGTCGGCCTGGACCGGGGAGGGCCAGTGGAGCGGCGGCGCCGGAGCATCCCTCGGCGCGGGAGGCAGCCTGCGGGCGCATGTGGGCACCGGCGGCGGGGAGCGGCTGGTGATGCCGGTGGTCTTCCGCAGCGCGGGCCCCTCCCCGGCCCGCACCCGCTGGAGCGCGGACGGCCGCACGCTGGGCGTGGTCGGCCACGGCGGCGCCGGAGCGCAGGGCATCTCACCGATGCCGGGCGTGCTGGAGATGCTGACGCTGCCCGGTCTGCTGCCGGCCGGAGCGGACAAGGTGCTCGTCACCGCCGAGGGCGGCGGCCGTGCGCGGGTCGACGCGCTGGCCGTGCAGCCGCTGGTGGAGCATCTGGTGCTCACCGACGGCTCGGGAGGCGGGCGGGCCCTGCTGCGCAGTTTCGCCGGCCACGCCCGCACGGCCACGGTCGCGGTGCCGGGCCGTGGCGCTGCCGACGTGGCGGCCTATGACGGGCAGGGCCGGCTGGTCTCCCGGACGCGAACCACCGCCCGCCGGGTCCGGGTGGCGGTGCCGCCGGGGGGCTTCGCGGTCGTTTCCCGCTGAGCGCGGGCGGGAGCCACCCCGGTCAGCGGCGTTCGCGCGGCGTCCGGGGCGGCTCCCGGTCCGGCCGGATACCGAAGTGTTCCAGGGAGAACGGGCAGCACCTCGTCCTCGCCGGGCCGGGACAGGGGCGCGCTCGCGGTCCCGCGAGGTGAAGGGAGCGGTTTCGAAAGGGACCGCGACGAGGTGACGTCTGTGCAGACCCCGCGGACGCTCCGCATCAGGGGTGGAGGCAGCGCGACCACGACGCGGTGCAGTCAGGCGCCATTGGCGCTGTGGTCCATGACCGGCCCGGCACCGTGCACCGGGCCGGTCAAACGGTGCTCGGGGTGAGAACCTCGGCCATGGTGACGACCGCGAAGCCGGCCGCCAGGACGGCCGTGGCCACCCGGGTACGGCCGCGGCGGCTGAGGACGATCGCCGAGCCGCACAGGATCAGAGCGACGCCGTAGAGTCCGACCATCAACAGGGACAGCCCGTACTCCACCCGCACCACCAGGGCGACCGCGACAGCGACCATCACCACAGCGGAGACGACCGCCCGCAGGCGGCGCGCCTGACGCGGCGTCATGCCGGTGCGCTCCTCGGCCTCCGGTCCGGGCTCCGCCGCGGCCCCGTCCTCGGGTATGTCCGCCTGTGCCTCGTCCTTCTCGCCGACCGCCGCCATCCCGGCTCCTCCCCATCGTGCCCTCCCCCCGGACCCGACCGAAGGTGATCGCGAGCGTACCGGTCCGGGCCGGCACCGGCCCTACCGGCCCGGAATCCCCGCAACGGCCAATACACGGCACGAAGCGGTGACGAACGTAGCCTGGGAGGCGCAGGATCTTCCGGCACCCCGATCCGCAGTAGGAGAGGAAGCACAGTGGCCACCACGCGCACCGCTCACACCGTCTGGAACGGCGACCTCAAGCAGGGCGACGGCACCCTCACCTTCGACACCTCCGGCATCGGTGTCTACCCGGTGTCCTGGGCGGCCCGTGCGGAGCAGGCGAACGGCAAGACCAGCCCGGAGGAACTCATCGCCGCCGCGCACTCGAGCTGCTTCTCCATGGCGCTGTCGAACGGCCTGTCGGGCGCCGGTAACCCGCCCACCCGCCTGACCACCCAGGCCGAGGTGACCTTCGTACCGGGCACCGGCATCACCGGCATCCACCTGACCGTCGAGGGCGAGGTGCCCGGGCTCGACGAGAGCGGATTCGTCTCGGCGGCCGAGGAGGCCAAGACCGGCTGCCCGGTCAGCCAGGCGCTGAAGGGTACCGAGATCACCCTGACCGCGAAGCTCGCCTGAGCCGCGGACGCCGGGAGCACCAGTGCCCGAACTGCCGGAGGTCGAAGCGCTGCGCGGTTTTTTGGACGACCGGCTGGCCGGCCGCAGGATCGCGCGGGTCCATCCTGTGGCGATCAGCGTCCTGAAGACCTATGACCCGCAGCCGACCGCCCTGCACGGGCGGACCGTCGACGGAGTCTCCCGGTACGGCAAGTTCCTCGCGCTGCGGGCCGGCGACCTGCACCTGGTGCTGCATCTGGCCAGGGCCGGCTGGGTCCGCTGGCGCGAGGGACTCCCGGCGACGCCTCCCCGGCCCGGCAAGGGCCCGCTCGCCCTCCGCCTCACGCTCGAGGAGCCGGCGGGCACGGGACTGGACGTGACGGAAGCCGGGACGCGCAAGCGGCTGGCGGTGTACCTGGTGCACGACCCGGCAGAGGTGCCGGGCGTCGCCCGGCTGGGCCCAGACCCGCTGGAGGGATCTTTCACCCGGGAGTCCTTCGCCGCCCTGCTGCACGGCGAACGCCGCCGCCTCAAGGGCGTGCTGCGGGACCAGAGCGTGCTGGCGGGCGTCGGCAACGCCTACTCGGACGAGATCCTGCACGCGGCGCGCATGTCCCCGTACCGGCTGGCCGCCGACCTGCCCGGCAGCGACGTCACGGCGCTGTACGAGGCGCTGCGCGCCACGCTGCGCGAGGCCGTCGACCGCTCCCGGGAGGTGGCAGCGGAGGGCTTGAAGGCGGAGAAGAAGTCGGGCCTGCGCGTCCACGGGCGCGCCGGGCAGCCGTGCCTCGTGTGCGGGGACACCGTACGGGAGGTCTCCTTCCACGACAGTGCGCTGCAGTACTGCCCGACATGCCAGACGGGCGGCAGGATCCTCGCCGACCGCCGCATGTCCCGGTTGCTGAAGTAGGCATCTTCTGGGGGCGCGATGACCGGTACCGCTGTGTGGTGCCGACGCTGCCGCTGGGCGGCCACCGGCTGCTGATGCGGACGGACGCGGATCCGTCGGTGCTGGGCGTGGCACGGCTGGTCGCGGAGTTCCTGGACCGTCTGGATCTGCGGGACGCCACGCTCGTCCTCAACGACCGGGGTGGCGCGCTGGCGCTGGTCTCGGACGGGCGCGACCAGCGGATCGGCCGGCTCGTCGTCACCTCCTGCGAGGCGTTCGACAACTTCCCGCCCGGGCTGCCCGGCCGGAGCCTGGTGGCCGCGGCGAAGCTGCCGGGAGGACTGCACACGGCATTCGGCCTGCTGCGGTGGGGCCCGGCACGCCGGCTGCCGGTGACGTGGGGCTGGATGACCCGACGGCCCGTCCCGGCGGCGGTCATGGACGACTGGTTCCGCGGCCTGTGGTCCTCGGCTCAGGTGCGTCGCGACCTGCGGCGGTACGTGCTCGGTGTGCCACCGAAGGCCGAACTGCTGCGCTGGTCCGAGGCGCTGCGCGGCTTCGACCGTCCGGCGCTGGTCGCCTGGGCGGGGGACGATCGTGTCATGCCGCCCGAGCACGGCCGACGCCTGCGCGAACTGTTCCCCGACAGCACATATGTCGGCATCCCCGGCTCCTACACGCTGATCCCCGAGGACGCGCCGCAGGAACTGATCCGGCACCTACGGACGTTCCTGCTGCGTGAGCGAAACCGACCCCATTGAGATCACCACACTGGACGAGCGCCCGGCGCTGATCTCCCGCATCTGGGACTTTCCAGATAATTGGCCGGAGTTCATGACGAAGGATCCCGTTGCCAACGCCCTGTACGACCGGGTGCCGGAGGAGTTTCCGCGGTACTGCGTCGTGGCGACGGAGGGGGACCGCGTCGTGGCGCGCGGGCTGACCGTGCCGTTCGACGCGGTCGGCGAGGGCCGGGTGGAGCTGCCGGACCGGGGATGGGACCAGGTCCTGCTGTGGGCGTTCGCCGATCTGCGACTGGGCCGCACACCGACTGCCGTGTCCGCGCTGGAGATCTCTGTGGACCGCGCCCAGTTGGGCCGCGGACTGTCGCACCGCATGCTGGCCGCGCTGCGCGAGGCGGCCGGGCGGGGTGGACACGACGCACTGCTGGCACCGGTCCGTCCGACCGGCAAGCATCGTCGGCCGCACCTTCCCATGGCCGGCTTCGTCCGAGAGCGCCGCGCCGACGGTCTGCCGGCCGACCCGTGGCTGCGTGTACACGAGCGGGCCGGCGGCGCGGTGGAGAAGATCGCACCGGCGTCGATGACGATCGGCGGGTCGCTCACCGAGTGGCGGGCGTGGACCGGGCTGCCCTTCGACCGGGACGGGGGCGTCGAGGTGCCCGGCGCCCTGACACCGGTGCACTGCGACACGGCGCACGACCACGCGGTGTACGTCGAGCCCAACGTCTGGGTGCGCCACCGCACCCGCTAGAGGTGCTTCGGCAGTGCACCCTCCAACCAGCCACTGAGGCCGGAGGCGTAGGTGGCCGTGAGGTGTGCGCCGTTGCGGTAGACCAGCGCGTTGCCGATGACGGCGGGGCAGGTGCCGTCCTCGCAGAGCATCGGCGTGGGATCGATCAGCCGCACGCCGGGCACCTCGGCGGCCGCATCCCGGCCGACCCGGGCGAAGTCCAGCGCGTCGTCCTCCTCGAAGGCGCAGGCGGACAGGTCGTCCATCGACTTCGACACGCAGGCCGGAATGTCCTGGGGCGGGTGCGGGTTGTCTGCGAGGGTCACGACGTCGGCGCCGGTCTGCTCGAGGCGGCGCAGCGTCCTGACGTAGCCGTCGCGCAGGGCGGTGGCGCTGTCGGCGGCGCTCATCCTGCCGTCGGCCCCGACGGCACGGGTGGTGGCGCGGTTTCCGGTGACCACGAGCGCGGGCGACGTCTCCTCGATGCGGTGCAGCGCACGGTCCCGCCACGTGTCGCACTCGGCGTACTCGCGCCGCAGCTGGGAGTTGAAGGTCTGCACGTCGGCCGGTGTGCAGCTGGACTTGGTCAGCACGACGAGCCGCCAGCCGCGCCGGTGGGCCATCCGGTCGAGCGCGGGGGCGTACTGGATGGCGTGGGAGTCACCGAAGAGCACGACGGTGGTCTCGGCGGTGGGGTCCCCGTAGACGCAGTCACCGGACGTCGTGTCACGCTGCTCGACCAGGCACCCGTCGTGGTGCGCACGTCCGCTGTCCTGGGTCGCCTTCCGCGGGACGGGACGCAGCGCGTCGGCGGTCGGCTGCGGGAAGGGCACGTCCTTGTGCAGCGCGGCCGCCCCGGACACCTGGCCGGGCGCGGCGAGCGGCACCAGGGGGACGGCGACCCAGGCCACGGCGCCCAGCGCGACGCTCGTCGCGGTGCAGGTGAGGCCGAGCCGCATCGCCGCGCCGGTGGGAGCAAAGACGCGGGAGCGACGGAAGGGCTGCTCGACCAGCCGGTGCGTCAGCGCGGCCGGGATCCACGACAGGGCGACGACGAGCAGCAACAGGGGCGTGGAGAGTCCCGAGAGCCAGACGGTGGCGAAGACGATGGCCGGCCAGTGCCACAGATACCAGGAGTAGGACATGCGGCCGACGTACCGGACCGGCGGCAGCGACAGCAGCCTGCCGACCGGGTTCCCGGCGGTGCCGCCGGCGCTCGACGCCGAGCCGGCGGCGATGATCGCCGCGGTGCCCAGGACGGGCAGCAGCGCGGCGGCGCCGGGGAAGGCCGTGTCGTCGCTGAAAGCGACCATGGCGCCGACGACGGCGGCCAGGCCGGCGGCGCCGAGCGCGCCGGGTATCCGGTGCGGCATGCGGCGCCACCAGGCGCCGGGTACGAGGGCGAGCAGTCCGCCGGCTGCCAGTTCCCAGCCGCGGGTGAACGTCGAGAGGTAGGCGGCGCTCGCCTCGCGGTGGGTGAGGACCACGGAGTAGACGAAGGAGGCGGCGGCCAGCAGACCGAGGACGGTGCCCAGGTGACGGCGCAGGTGGCGGCGGCCGCGGCAGATCCGGGCGAGGATGAGCAGCGCGAGCGGCCACACCAGGTAGAACTGCTCCTCCACGGCCAGCGACCAGAAGTGCTGCAGGGGGCTGGCCATGGCGTGCAGCGCGGAGTAGTCGACGGCTTGCGCCTGCTGACGCCAGTTGAGCACGTAGAGCCCGGCGGCCATCACGTCGCCGTAGACGGAACGGCGTTCCAGCGGCGAGTACAGCAGCCACGACACCGCGACGACGGTGACCAGGACGACTGCGGTCAGCGGCAGCAGCCGCCGCATGCGGCGGCCGTAGAAGCGGAGCAGGGAGAGGGTTCCCCGGACTTCGATTTCACGCAGCAGCAGCCCGGTGATGAGGAAGCCGGAGACGACGAAGAAGACGTCGACGCCGACGTAACCGCCGGAAAGATCGTCGACGCCGGCGTGGTAGGTCATCACGCCGGCGATGGCCAGCGCGCGCAGTCCTTCGACGTCGCCGCGGAAGGAGTGGGCGGCGACCGCGGGCCCGGCCGCCCGGACCGGTGCGGAGGGCGGTGTTCGCCGCTGCTGCCTCTCGGCGTGCGCGTACGCCGGTCTGCCGCCGACCTCGGGTCCCACGCCGACCTCCACCTTTCCCGATCATCTGTTCGGACACCGTCCGCTGACAAATAGATCACGGAAAGGACACGGAGTTCAACCGTCAAGACCAATCCCGGCTCTTTCCCCGCCTCGGCCGGCGCGCGGTCAACGATCGTGCGGACCGTACATGAGAACCGCCATGCCGGCGAGACAGATCAGCGCCCCGAGCACGTCCGACCGGTCGGGCCGGTAGCCGTCGGCGACGGCCCCCCAGGCGAGCGATCCGGCGACGAAGATGCCGCCGTACGCGGCGAGGATGCGCCCGAAGTGCGCGTCCGGCTGGAGGGTGGCGGTGAAGCCGTACAGCCCGAGCGCGACCACGCCGCCTCCGATCCACAGCCACCCTCGGTGCTCCCGCACGCCCTGCCATACCAGCCAGGCGCCGCCGATTTCCAGCAGGGCGGCGAGCAGGAACAGGGCCAAGGAGCGCGCGACGAACATGGAAGCATTGTCCCGCAGGCCGAAACGTCTCAGGCCGGAACCATCGCCGCCCGGTCCAGCAGCGGCGCGATGTCGAGCCCGGTCGGCAGGGTGCCGAACGCCTGGCCGTGATCACCGCCGAGCCGTGAGGCGCAGAAGGCGTCGGCCACCGCCGGGTGCCCGTGCCGCACCAGCAGGGAGCCCTGCAGGACCAGCGCCATCGTCTCGGCGAGCCGCCGCGTGCGGAACTCGACCTGCGCGGTGTCGGTCAGTTCCTTGCGCAACGTCTCGACCACCGCGTCGAGCCGCCGGTCCGCGCCGGCCGCCAGGCCGACCTCGTCGAAGAACGCCTCGACGGTCTCCGGCTGCCGGGCCATGGCCCGCAGCGCGTCGAGCGCGGCGACGTTGCCCGAGCCCTCCCAGATGGAGACCAGCGGTGCCTCGCGGTAGAGCCGCGGCATGCCGGACTCCTCGACGTAGCCGTTGCCGCCCAGGCACTCCAGCGCCTCGGCCGCGTGCGCCGGGCCGCGCTTGCACACCCAGTACTTGGTGACGGCGAGCGCGAGACGTCGGAACCGCGCCTCGGACTCGTCGCCGCCGCCGATGGCCCGGTCGGTGGCGCCGGCCAGCCGCATGCCGACGGTCGTCGCGGCCTCGGACTCGACGGCCAGGTCGGCCAGCACGTTCCGCATCAGCGGCTGGTCGAGCAGCGCCTTGCCGAACGCCCGCCGGTGCGTGGCGTGCTGGATCGGCGCGCACGGTGCCGTACGCGCATGGCGGCCGCGGCACCCAGCACGCAGTCCTGCCGGGTCATGTTGACCATCTCGATGATGGTCCGCACCCCGCGGCCCTCCTCGCCCACCAGCCATCCGACGGCCTGCTCGTACTCGATCTCGGCGGAGGCGTTGGAGCGGTTGCCCAGCTTGTCCTTGAGCCGCTGCAGACGGATCGGGTTGCGGGTGCCGTCCGGCAGCACGCGGGGCAGCAGGAAGCAGGACAGGCCGCCGGGCGCCTGCGCCAGGGTGAGGAACAGGTCCGACATGGGCGCGGAGGTGAACCACTTGTGCCCGGTGAGCCGGTAGGTGCCGTCTCCGGACGGCACGGCCTCGGTGGTGTTGGCCCGCACGTCGGAGCCGCCCTGCTTCTCCGTCATCGACATGCCGGCGATCAGCCCGCGCTTGCCGCGCGGTTCGCGCAGCCCGAAGTCGTACTCACGGGAGGCCAGCAGCGGTTCGGTCCACTGCAGCGAGCGCGGGCGTGGCGCGCAGGGCCGGGACGGCCGCGTAGGTCATGGAGACCGGGCAGGTGTGGCCGGCCTCCACCTGGCTCCACACGTAGAACTTCGCGGCACGGGCGACGTGTGCGCCGGGCCGCGGCTCCTGCCAGGGTGCAGCGTGCAGCCCGTGGCTCGACGGCCACCTTCATCAGGTCGTGCCAGTGCGGATGGAACTCGACCTCGTCGACGCGGTGGCCGAAGCGGTCGTGGGTGCGCAGCACCGGCTCGTTCTCGTTGGCGAGCCGGCCCCACTCGGCGGCCTGCTCGGACCCGGCGAGCACGCCCAGTCCGTGCAGCTCCGGCTCGGCCCACTCGGCGCCTTCACGGCGCAGCGCCTCCAGCAGGGCGGGGTCGGCGGCCGCGTCGTACCCGTAGGGCGGCGGCGCCTGGTTGGTGACCTCATGCGTCGACGACATCGCGTCCTCCCAGGGAGCGCAGGGTGAAGGAGATCAGGGCGGGGACCAGGTCGCCGGGCGCGGCGCCGTCGGCGAGCGGCCCGACGAGCGCCTCCCCGACGGCCCCCACCAGGGCGGCGGCCGTCAGCCCGGGATCCTGTGGCGGCAGCCGCCCGCCGGCCACTCCGGCGGCGACCTGCTCGGCTATCACGTCACGGAACGCCCGCCGGAAGACGAGCCGTTCGGCGTCCACGGCCGCGTCGGCCGGCTCGGCGAGCAGCGCGAAGGCGCAGCGCGGCGCCTTCAGCGCGCGGACGGCGAACGCCTCGACCACGGCGGTCACCCGCCGGGCCGGATCCGTCCCGCCCCGCGCGGCGGCGGCCCGTACGGCAGCCACCTCACCGCCGGCCAGCTCCCGGAACAGCTCGGTGGACAGCTCGGTCTTGCTCGCGAAGTGCCGGTAGACGCTGCCGGTGGCGATCCCGGCCTCGGCGGCCACGGCCGCCATCGAACACCCGGCGTACCCCCGCTCGGCGAGCAGCCGCGCGGCAGCCTCCAGCACGGTCTCGCGCTGCGCGTCGAGCCGCGCCTGCACGGCGGGCGTCCTCCGGTACGGCATACCAAGAAGTGAAGCACTGATTCATCGCTTCGTCCATCCCCCGAAACGGGTCCCGAGACCGGGCGCCGACGTGCGGACGAAGGTACGGCGGGCTCCTCGGCGCGGGTTCCCGGCAGGAGAGACGTGGTGACGTGTCTGGCTGACAACGCCGTCCGGCTTCCGGACGCCGTCTCCGACGTTGGGCCGACCGCCGCGGGCCGGCGTCGGGTTCACCTCCGACGGCCCCTCCGTCCCACCTGCGTTCCCGCCGTGCGGAAGCAGCAGTTGGCGGGCCAGCGCGAGCCCGGCCAGCAGGACGACCTGCGGACCCAGGCCGTAGGCCGGTCCGGCCAGCAGCAGCGCCAGGCAGGTCCACACGGCCGAGAACGCGCCGAATACGGTGGCCTGGTAGAGGCAGGAGCGGCGCAGTGCCGGCTCGCGGCGCAGCAGGCGCAGCGGTTCGAGGAGCAGCGCCGGATACGGACGGCGCGAGGTGCGGACGGTTCTCGGCAGCGTGCGCACCAGGACGCCCGCGAGGATCAGGACGAGGGCGGCGGCCGCCAGGTAGGGCACGCGCCAGCCCAGCCGTTCGCCGAGCGTCCCACTGGAAACCGACATGACCTACCGTGCACGGCAACTGGCTGTGGGCGGGGCCCGGTTGCTGTTCTCCGACACGCACCCCAACGTCCGCTGGCAGGACGGCGGCTGACCGTCGAGCAGATGATCAGCGCCCACTGCGTCGTCGCCTCCGGGCAGGGTCTGCTCCTCGTGCCGTCGGCGTTCGCACACAAACCCGCTCCGCCGGTGAGCCCGCGGGAGCCACCACGGATCGTCTACCCGTGCCGCGGAGTGGCCACGCTCTGGGAGACGCCGCCCGCAGCCGACGCCACCGCCGTGGTCTCGTTGCTGGGGGCGTCCCGGGCCAGGCTGCCGGCACTGCTGGCAGAGCCGCTGACCACGGCGGAGCTCGCACGCCGTCTGCGCGTCACCCCGAGCGCGGTCTCCCAGCACCTGCGGGTGCTGCACGCCACGGGCCTGGTCAACCGCGCCCGCGACGGCCGCCATGTCCTGTACCGCCGCAGCGAGTTGGGCGACCGACTCGGCCCTCCGCCACCGTGAGGCGCCGAGGGCGGGCGTGCCGGCTCAGGGGCCGGGGGCGACCGGCCGCTCGAAGAACGTCTCCAGCGCGATCGTCGCCTGAGTCCCGCTGACGCCCTCGATGGCGTACAACCGGCGCAACACGTCCTGGAGTTCGTCCGTGGTGACCGTGCGCACCTTGACGAGCACCGAGGCACTGCCGGCGATCACGTGCGCCTCCTGGATCTCGGGAATCGCGGCGAAGTCCGCGGCCGCGTCGCCCATCCACGCGGACGAGTCGACCATCACGAAGGCGAGGACGCCCTTGCCGAGCGCGGCCGGGTCGACCTCGACGGTCGTGCGGCGGATGACGCCTCGCTCGCGCAGCTTGCGTACCCGCTCGTGCGCCGCTCCGGCCGAGAGGCCGACGGACTCGCCCAGCGCCGCGTAGGCCTGGGTGGCGTCGCGCTGGAGCTCCACGAGCAGAGCGCGGTCTACGTCGTCCGGTCTTCCGTCCGCCTGAACCATGCCGTCACCATATCTGGTTATGGCATAGTGCAGCTGAACAGTATGTGATTCAGTTTCATGCGAGGGGGCAGATTCATGTCCGGCGAAATCGTCGACAACTTGTACGAGATACTGGACGAGCGTTTCCGCACCGGAAGGTGTACCAACGGGGACGCGCGTCTGGAGCGGCTCTACTCCGACTGCCGCTGGGCGGAGGGACCGCTGTACCTCCCCGCCTGGCGGCAGCTGGTCTGGAGCGACATCCCGAACGACCGGTTGCTGCGCTGGGACGAGGCGACCGGCACGGTCGGCGTGTTCCGCTCGCCCGCCGGTCACGTCAACGGCAACACGCTGGACGGCGCGGGCCGGCTCGTCTCCTGTGAGCAGGGCAACCGCCGCGTCACGCGTACCGAGCACGACGGACGGATCACCGTGCTCGCCGACCGCTTCGAGGGCAAGCGGTTCAACAGCCCCAATGACGCGGTCGTCCGCTCGGACGGCTCGATCTGGTTCACCGACCCGGACTTCGGCATCACCAGCGACTACGAGGGCCACCGCGCCGAGAGCGAGCTCGGCAGCTGCGACGTCTACCGGATCGACCCCGCGACGGGCGAGGTCCGCCGGGTCGCAGACGGCTTCGGCGGGCCGAACGGCATCGTCTTCTCCCCCGACGAGCGCGAGCTGTACGTCGCGGACACCCGCGCCCGCCACATCCGGGCCTTCGAGGTGAGCGAGGACGGCCGGCTCGGGAAGGACCGGGTCTTCGCCGAACACGCCGGTGGCTTCGACAACATCCGCTTCGACGACCAGGGCCGCCTGTGGGTGGCGGCCTTCTACGACGGCGTGCACTGCTACGACCCCGACGGCACCCTGCTCGGCCGCCTGCTCGTGCCGGAACCGGTCTCCAACATCACCTTCGGCGGCCCGAAGAACAACCGGATGTTCCTCACGGCGACGAGCTCGCTCTACTCGCTGGTGACGAGCGTGACGGGCCTGCCGAGGGTGCGCTGACGCGGCTCGCCCTGCCGCACCTCAGGCCAGGCGGAGTTCGATGTAGGGGAACGTGTCGCCCGGCAGCACGTAGCGCTCGAACTCCACGAAGCCGCGCCGCCGGGCGAACCGGAAGCCGTCCTCGTTCGACGCCAGGACGACGGTCTCGATCGTCCGCGCCCCCAGCTCACGGGCCCGCCCCAGCGCGACGGCGTAGAGCTGCTCGCCGAGCCCCTGCCGACGGTGCGGCGCCAGGACGCGGGCGATGACGACCGCCGTCGAGGAGCCGTCGGCCGGCGGACGCACCGTCGTGCATCCGACGGCCGCGCCGTCGGGGTACCCGACGTGCAGGTGGTTGCGTCCGGAGCGTTCCCGGACGTCGTCCGCGGAGAGCAGGTGGGTGGGGATGACGGTGTTGTGGAGGCGCCGCCAGTCCTCGAGGGCGGCGTCACCGACGGGCTGTTCGATGCGGAGAGTGGGCACGGCAGCAGTCCATCCGGGGCCGGCTTCCGGCGTCAACCGGAAATCGCGGCGTAACGTGCGGCGGATAGCCTCGCCGGCATGAGTACCTGGGCCGGACGGGTCCGGGCCGGCGGCGAGGGGGACCTCGCCGCCGTGACCCGGATCTACAACCACTACGTCGTCGAGACCTCGATCACCTTCGACGTCGAGTTGTTCACCGTCGAACAGCGCCGCCCCTGGCTCGCCGCCCATCCGGCGGAGGGGCCTCACCGGCTGCTGGTGGCCGAGGAGGACGGCCGCGTGCTCGGCTACGCGACGAGCAGCCCGTTCCGCGTCAAGCCGGCGTACGCCACGTCCGTCGAGACCACCGTCTACCTGGCGCCGGAGGACACGGGCCGGGGTGTGGGCGGCCGGCTGTACGCCGAGTTGTTCGAGGTCTTGCGGGCTGAGGGCATCCACCGGGCGCTCGCCGGGGTCGCGCTGCCCAACGAGGCGTCCCGGCGGCTGCACCTGCGCTGCGGTTTCCAACCGGTCGGGGTGTTCGAGGAGGTCGGGCGGAAGTTCGGCCGGTTCTGGGACGTGGCCTGGTTCCAGAAACCGCTGACCGGCTGACCGGCCGCACGTTCGGGGGTTCCGCCGCCCGGTCGGCGCTGCCTAGGCTGCGGATGTGACCTGGCAGAACTACGGCTCGTTCCTGCTCTTCGCCCTGGTGCTCGTCGTGGTGCCGGGGCCGGACTTCGCGGTCGTCACCAAGAACACGCTGACCGCCGGTCGGACCCGCGGCGTCTGGGCGAGCGCCGGGGTCGCCTCCTCGAACGCGGTCCAGGGTGTCGCGGCTGCCGTCGGGCTGGGCGCGCTGATCGTGGCGTCCCAGCCGGTGTTCGACGCGATCAAGTGGGCCGGGGTCGGTTACCTCGCCTTCCTCGGCGTGCAGGCCCTGCGGTCCGCCTGGCGCGGCGCCGCCCCCGTCGCGTCGGCCGACGGCTCGGTCACCGGCGCACACGAGCGCACCACCGGGGACACCCGCGACGCGCTGCACGGCTGGCGGCAGGGCTTCCTGTCCAACATCACCAACCCGAAGGTGCTGGTCTTCTACCTCGCCGTGCTGCCGCAGTTCCTGCCGCCACACGTCGCACTGTGGCAGGCGGCCGCGCTGGCCCTCACCCACGCGGTGCTCTCCCTGACCTACCTGATGCTGCTGGTGGGCGGCCTGCACCGCGCTCGGCGGGTGCTGGACCGCCGCGCGGTGCGGCGCGGGCTGGACGCCACCACGGGCGTGGTGCTGCTCGGCTTCAGTGCCCGCCTGGCACGCGAGCACGCCTGAGCCGCGGGCACGCACCTCACCGCAGGGTCAGCACGACGCCGGTGACGAGCGGACGGGCTGCAGCGGCCACGCGAACCCGTCGGACCGTTCGGGCGTGAAGGTGTCCTGGCCCCAGTCGGAGCACGGTGGGCCGGTTCCGCCTCGACGGCGCCGACCCGCCATCCGACGCGCCGGATCTCCTCCACGACGTGGTGGGCGCCGGCCGTTCGGTCCCCGCCGGTAGCGGGCGGTGGTGCCGGCGTCGTCCGGCTCGTGCGTGCGCAGCTACGTGCAGTGCGGCGACGCCCCGGGCGGCGGGCGCGGTGGCGACCGCTGCCCCGGTCCCGTGGTTGGCGCCGGTCACCAGGCGACGGGTCCGGCATCGGATGCCGGTCCCGTGGCGGCAGTCTCCCTCAGGTCTGCAGGAACGTGGTGATCGTGGCGGCCAGTTGTGCTCCGGCGTCCTCCTGGAGGAAGTGTCCGGCTCCCGCGATGGTGGGATGCGTGCGCCCGGTGGCACCTGGGACGGCTTCGCGCAGCAGGGGCGCCATGGCCGCGGTGATGGGGTCGCCGTCGGAGAACGCGCACAGGAACGGCTTCTCCCAGCGGCCCAGAGCGCGCCAGGCCGCGCGGTTCGCATCGGCGGCCGGGTCGTCGGGGCGCGTGGGCACCAGCGCGGGCATGGCACGCGGCCCGGCCTTGTAGGTCTCGTCGGGGAACGGCGCGTCGTAGGCGGCCCGTTCGGCCGCCGTCAGCTCGCGGCGGCAGCCGCTGGCCACCAGTCGTGCGACATCGAGGTGTTCGGCCTTCTGCACGGCGTCGTGGAATGCCCACCACACCGCGGGCATGTCGTGGTCGCCGGTGGGCAGGCCGGTGTTGGCGGCGACGACGGCGCCGACCCGTTCGGGGTGTTCGGCGGCCAGCCGCAGCCCGATCAGCCCGCCCCAGTCCTGTCCGACGAGCACGACGTCGTCCAGGCCGAGCACGTCGAAGGCGAGGGCGCGGACCCAGGCGACGTGCCGCGCGTAGCTGTGGTCGGCGACCCGGGCCGGCTTGTCGGAGCGGCCGAAGCCGACCAGGTCCGGGGCGATCGCCCGGAAGCCGGCGGCGGCCAGGACAGGAAGCATCGTGCGGTAGAGGAAGGACCAGCTGGGCTCGCCGTGCAGCAACAGCACCACGCGCCCGTCGGCCGGCCCGGCCTCGACGTAGGACATCCGCAGCGCGCCCTCCCCCGTGCCGTCACCGACGGGTACCTGCGCGTACCGCGGTACGTGGGCGAAGTCGGGCAGTCCGGCGAAGCGTTCCTCGGGTGTGCGCAGCAGTTCCACGGCGGCTCCCTTCCGCATCCCCCGCGCGGCGTGGACGGGGGACGTCAGCCTAGGGCAGGCCGCCGGTCATCCGACAACCATCCAGCTGAGCACGGGCGTGCTCTGCAGGTACACGAGCACGCACATGAACAGCAGGAACACCACGCTCCAGCCGACCACGCGGCGGAAGCGATGGCCCTCGCGGCCCTGGTAACCGACGGCGGCCGCGGCGATCGCCAGGTTCTGCGGGGAGATCATCTTGCCGAGCACGCCGCCGGAGGAGTTGGCCGCCGCGCACATCCGGCGCGCGATATTCCGTTACCGGACAGCGGAAACGATGGAGCCCGCCGCACGCCTGTGTCAAGGGTCACGCAGGCGTCCCTCACGGCAGCGCGCGGCGGAGCGCCGGCGACCTCGGGCTCAGTCCCCGCCGCCCCCGCCGTCCGAGCCCCCGCCCCCGTCGAAGCCGCCCCCGGTGTCGTGATGGTGGTGGAGTCCACCGAGATCCGGTCCGCCGAATTCCGCGCCGTACCCGCTCGGGCCGCCGCCCGAGCGGGTACGGCGGCCGTCCTTCCGGATGAGTGCGGTCACCGCGATCACCACGATCACCGCGATGAACAGTCCCCAGTTGAAGTGGCCCATGGCGCTCCCCCGCATTTCCCAGGTTGAGGTGTCTGCTGGTGGGTGGATGCCCTGCGACGCGACCTCCCAAGACCGAGTTGAGCAACTTCTGAGCCTTCCCGGCGACGGCCGTCGCCGGGAAGGCAGCCAGGATGGGCTCATGCCGTCACTCGTGGATCCCCGGATACCGGCCGGCCTGCTCGGCCGCGGCCCGCAGCCCGAACTGGCCGTCGGCCACGGCCTGCGGCTTCGGCCGTGGCAGCTCTTGGACGCCCCCGCTGTCGTTGAGGCGTTCAGCGACCCGATGCTGCAGCGCTGGAGCCTGTGCCGCGCCGGTTCCCCGGCCGAGGCCGAGCAGTGGATCAGCGGCTGGCGGGACGCCTGGGCCGCCGAGACGGCCGCCCGGTGGGCCCTCGTCTCAGCGGACGGCGACGACGTGCTGGGGCAGGTCGCACTGCGATGGATCGACCTGCAGATGGCCGAGGCCGAGTGCAGCTACTGGATCGCGCGGCCCGCCCGGGGCCGGGGCGCAGCACCGCGGGCCCTGACCGCGCTCAGCCGGTGGGCGCTGCACGACGCGGGATTCCACCGGCTGTTCCTGATGCACTCCGTGCACAACCCGGCCTCCTGCCGGGTGGCACACAAGACCGGCTTCGTCCTGGAGGGCACCCGCCGCAGCGCGCTGCGCCACACTGACGGCTGGCACGACATGCATCTGCACGCCCGCATCGCGGGCGGCGGGTGACCCGGGCCGGCTCAGGCCGTGGTCGCGCAGCCCGGCACGGACAGGCCGCGGTGGATCGACAGGCGCAGGTCGCCGCGGTGGATCTGCAGGACCTGGCCGTTGGGCAGTGGCTCCCAGCCGGGTGAGTCGGGCGCCCAGCCGCCCGAGGCGACGACTACCCCACCGCCGCCCGTCCGGAAGCGGAGCTGGTAGGCGTGGTGCGGGTCATCGCCCGAGGTGGTGGGACGGCTCGCGTCGTAGCTGGTGAAGGCATACAGGGAATCGTCGGTGAGCATCAGGCAGTTCAGCGCCTCGGTGCGCATCGACGAGTAGATGCGGTCGGCGACGGCGGCCAACGCCACCTCCGGCGGAGCCGTCCGCATCGCCGCGGCGACCAGGCCGAAGTAGCGTTCGCTGTCCGTCGTCCCCCGGCAGGGCGGCCCGCCGGCCGCCGCGAGCATCGCATCGAGGGCTGGGCCGTCACTCGCCCAGCCGTTGTGGGCGAAGGCCACCGAGCGACCACCGGCCGTCTCTGCCGTGAACGGGTGGGTGTTGGCGTCGTCGTTGACCATGCCGGCGGACGCCTTGCGCAGGTGGACGAGCGCGGCGTCGGTCTCCGCCTCGGCGAGGGCGGCCCGGTAGGCGGGACTGGAGTGGGCCGTCTGTGGTGCCTTGCGGACCTCGAGAGCGTCCCGCGGGTCGCGGTAGGCCAGTCCCCAGCCGTCGCAGTGGTTGTCGGACAGGGCGGTGAAGGGCTCGAGGTCTTCGCCGAGGAGCGTGGTCAGTGGCCGGGCGGTCGCCGAGACGACGCCGAGGAGTCGGCACATGGGTGGGTCAGGGCTCCGTTCTGGGAGAGTTCCGGACGAGGGGAGAAGAGGCGGAGCGCAGGGCCGGCTACGCGGTCTTGAGCGCGACGGCCTCGAGGTCGGCCGCGTCCGGCCCCTCGCCTCCGGCGCCGGGCTCGCCGCCGGCCACGCCGCCACCACCGGCGCGCGGCACCCGCTGCTGATGGCGCTCGATCCAGTGCGCGAGCTGCGAGAGCACCGCGTTGAGCACGATGAACATCGCCGTGACCACGAGGTAGCTCTGCACGAAGTCGTGCGTGTAGGCGCCCATCGACTTCGCCCGGTTGAGGAGTTCGGGGTAGCTGACGACGTAGCCGAGGGTGGTCTCCTTCAGCAGGCTCACCATCTGGGAGACCAGCGTGGGCACCATCAGCCGGATCGCCTGCGGCAGGATGATCAGCCGCATCGACTGCCAGCGGCGCAGCCCGATCGCCGAGGCGGCCTCGAACTGACCCCGGTCCAGGGCGAGGATGCCCGCCCGGAAGATCTCCGCGAGCAGCGCCGAGCTGCACAGCACGACCGGCAGCACCAGCTGCCAGAACACCGGGAAGGTGTAGCCCGTCTTGGGCACCGCCAGCAGGAAGACGTACATGATGAGCAGCAGCGGCACCGAGCGGAAGAACTCCACGAAGCCGCCGGCCGCGACCCGCACCGCACGGAAGGTGGAGAGCCGGCCCAGGGCGAGCAGGGCTCCGAACGGCAGCGCGATCACGGCGGCGACGCCGGCGGCCTTCAGCGTCATCAGCAGCCCGTCCAGCAGGAACTGCTGGAATCCCCACATGGTGAACGGATGCCACTTCTCGGCCGCGAGCTGACCGTTGACGGCGAACTGGTGCACCACCACGTACGCGAGGGCGACCAGCGCGAGCAGGGAGAGGGCCGTGAGTACCCGGATGCGCTGCCGTGCGCGTGGCCCGGGTGCGTCGAAGAGGACGCGGTTACCGGCGCTCACCGGTGCACCGCCATTCGCTTGTGCACCTTGCCTGCCAGCAGCGCGACGGTGCCCGTGATCAGGATGTACCCGAGGGTGGCGAGCAGGAAGGTGGGGATGGGCTCGTCGTACTTCAGGTCGAGTACCTGGGTGCGCCCGGTCAGTTCGCTGACCCCGACGGCGGCGCCGAGGGAGGAGGCCAGGACGACGCCGATGAAGATGTTGGCCAGCGGCTGGATCATGGTGCGGAACGCCTGCGGCAGGATGACGGTGCTCAGCGACTGGCTGAACGTCATCCCGATGGCGCGGGCGGCCTCGGCCTGGCCGAGCGGCACGCCGTTGATGCCGCCGCGCACGGCTTCGCAGACGTAGGCGCCGAAGTACAGCGCCAAGCAGATCACCTCCGAGGTGAACAGGGAGTAGGTGACGCCCACGTCCGGAAGCCCGAAGACGAACAGCACCAGGAACGCCAGCAGCGGGATGTTGCGGAACACCTCGACGAAGACGGTGCCGAATCCCTGGAGCGGCGGGATCGGACTGACCCGCATGATCGTCAGCAGCGTGCCCAGGGCCAGGGCACCGGCGAAGCCGAGGAGCGAGAGCTCCAGGGTGACCCAGAAGCCGCCGATGAGGATGTCGATGTGTGTGAGTACCTGCTGCATGATCCGCCCGTCAGGAGCCCTCGACGGAGCCGATCTGCGGCGTCTTCGGCGCGTCGCCGGAGACGGCGGTACCGATCGTCGCCTTCCACAGCTTCGCCCAGGAACCGTTCTTCATGATCTTCTTCAGCCAGGAGTCGACGAACTTCTTCGCCTCGGGGTCGTTCTTGGGCAGGCCGATACCGTAGGGCTCCTTGGTGAAGGGCTGGCCGACGACCTTGACGGAGTCGTCGTTGACGGCGTCGCTGAGCAGAATGCCCTGGTCGAGGACGTAGGCGTCGGCACGGCCCTGCTTCACGGCCGCGACGCACTCGCCGTCCTCCTGGAAGAGCAGCGTCTTCGCCTTGGGCGCGAACTTCTTCACGGCCAGCGCGGCCGTGGAGTTGGCCTCGGTGGCCACGGTCGTGCCGTTGAGGTCGTCGACGGTCTTGATGCTGTCGTTGTCCTTCTTGACCAGGATCGCGTCACCCGACTCGTAGTAGGGGCCGGCGAAGGCGACCTTCTTGGCCCGCTCGGGGGTGATGGTGTAGGTCGCGAAAACGGCGTCGACGGTGCCGTTCTGCAGCATCGTCTCGCGGGTGGCGACGCTGGTCAGGGACAGCTTCGTGGACGGCTTGCCGATGATGTACCTCGCCAGCATCTGCGACAGCCCGGCGTCGAAGCCCTCCAGCTTGCCCGACATCGGGTTGCGCTGCGAGAACAGCGCGCCGGAGTCCGTGCCACCCACCCGCAGGGTGCCGCGCTCGCGGACCTTCGCCATCCACGAGCCCTTCGGGATCGCCGAGTCGGGTGCGACGGGCGCGCCCTTGACGATGTCGGCCTGAGTCAGGGACGAGCCGCCCTTTCCGCCGTCCTTGGGGGGCAGCGAGCTCCCGCCGCCGCCACCTCCGCAGGCCGTCAGCCCGCCGGCCAGTGCGGTGGCCACGCCTGCGGCGGCGAGCCCGCGCACGACACGACGGCCCGTCCGGTTTCCGGATCTGTTGCTGATCATCGGGACTCCCTCGCTGTTCTTGCTTGCACAGAAAGATAAGAGAAAACCCGGCGGTAAGATCGATAGAGGTTTTCTCGGCCAGGGGACGAACCGGTTATACGCCCGTGTTGCCCGGGTATCGGTTCGGCCTCGAGCGGGTCTCGGACCTCCCGCGAGACGGCGGAGCGCTTCTACTCTTCGCACATGTTCGACCCGCGCCACCTGCAGCTCCTCCAGGAGATCTCCCGCACCGGATCCCTCTCGGCGGCCGCGCGAGAGCTCGGCTTCAGCCAGCCGGCCGTCTCCTACCAGCTGCGCACGCTGGAGCGCATGGTCGGCACGGTCCTGGTGGTCCGCAACGGGCGTGCCACGTCCCTGACGCCGGCCGGCGAGGTGCTGGCCGGACACGCAGACCGGATCCTCAGCTCGATTCAGACCGCCGAACAGGAGCTGGCCGACATCGTCGGTACCCAGTCGGGACAGGTGCGGGTGGCGGCCTTCCCCAGCAGCTGCGCCACGATCGTCGCCTCGGCGATGGCGACCATGCGGCGGCGGCGCCCGTCCGTCCGGGTGCTGCTCAGCCAGGCCGAGCCTCAGCTGGCCGCGACGATGGTGCGGCGCGGCGAGGTGGACCTGGCCGTCTCCTACCACTACGAGGGCGCCGTACGCCGCCCGGAGCCGCCCGGTGGCGGCCGCACGCCGCTGCACCGGGTCACGCTGCTGCACGACCCGGTGCGGGTGATACTCGCCGCCGACCACCCGCTGGCCGAGCAGCCGGAGATCAAGCTCTCCGAGCTGGCGGACGCCACCTGGCTCACCAGCAGCCAGACCTTCGAGGCGATCCTGCAGCGGGCCGCGGCGGGGCTGGCGTTCACCCCGGAGGTGACCATGGTCTCCGACGACCACGTCTCCATGCAGTCCCTGGTCGCGCACGGTCTGGGCGTGGCCGTCCTCCCCCGGCTGGCACTGCACGCGCACTTGGACGACCGGGTCGTCTGCCGCGTCGTGCGGGACTGGCCGGCCCGCCTGGTGGAGGCGGAGCTGTGGCCGGACCGGATGCGCGTCGACGCGGTCTCGGCCATGCTGGCCACGTTGCGGTCGGCCTGCCGCCTCTATGCGGGACCCGAGACGTCACCCGACGGCCCGCCGGGCTGACTTGCACCGGGCGGCCAATCGGTCCGAAACGGAGAGGTCATGACGGATGTACAGCCGGTCGTCGTGGACGACTGCGTCGAACTACCCGTGCCACAGGACGGCGAGGTGTGGACGGCGGGCGCGGTGATCCTCAACGGGCGCGGCGCGGCCTTCGCGCAGCGGCGCAGTCCCGGCAGGCGCCTCTTCCCCGGCGCGTGGGACATCGTCGGCGGGCACGTCGAGCCGGCCGAGACGCTGCTGCAGGCGCTGGCCCGCGAGGTGACCGAGGAGACGGGGTGGCGGCTGCGCCGGGTGCGGCGCTGCCTGGGAGTCAGCACGTGGGAGGGCGACGACGGCAAGGGGGTGCGCCACGAGGCGGACTTCCTCGTCGAGGTCGAGGGCGACCTGTCCCGCCCGGCGCTGGAGTGGGACCGGCACACCGGCTTCCACTGGTTCGTCCCCGAGGACCTGCCCCGGCTGAAGGAGAACCTCTCCCCTGGCCAGTACCTGATCCATGACCTGCTGAGCCGGGCCGTTCGGGAGGAAGCACAGTGAGCGGACCGCAGCCGTGGGGCACGCACGGGGTGGAGCTCGCCGGCAAGCGGGTGGTAAAGCGCTTCCGCTCCGGCGACCGCGTGGAGGGCGAGCGGGAATGGCGGGCATTGACGCTGCTGAACCGGCACGTGCCCGGGCTCACCCCCGTGCCGCTGACGGCGGACCTCGAAGCGGACGCCCCGGTCGTCGTCATGTCCCGGCTGCCGGGCACAACGCTGCGCGGCACCCCGCTCGACGCGCGGCAGGTGCGTGCCCTGGCGACGGCCGTGCGGCACGTCCATGCGGCCGTGCCGCCGCGTGACCTGGCTGCGGTTCCGCCCCGGCAGGACGGCCCGGCCGGCTGCCTCGCACGCATCCGGGCCTGGCTGCCCCGCGCCCGTCCGCAGGACGGCCCGCGCGTGCGGGAGGCGATCGAGGCGGGCGTGCGGTGGCTGGCCTCGGAGGGAGAACGGCGGCTGCTCGCCTCCGACGTGCCGCCGGTCTTCGGCTGTGGTGACGGCAACCTGGCGAACTACCTGTGGGACGGCGCCCTGGTGCGCGTCGTCGACTTCGAGGACTCCGGCCGCAGCGACCGTGCCTTCGAGCTCGCCGAGATCACCGAGCACGTCGGCAGCTGGGTCGAACACCCGCTGGACGTCCCGGTCTTCCTCGGCCGAGCCGAGTTGTCGCCTGCGGAGTCGGCGCGGCTTCCGCTCTGCCGCAGGCTGCTCGCGCTGGTCTGGCTCTTCCTGCTGTCCTTCGAGGACCCGGCGCAGCCGAAGAACCCGCCCGGCACCGCCGAGCGGCAGGCCGAGCGGGTGCTGGCGCTGCTCGGCTGAGCGCGTCCTGGCGGACCGCACGCGGGAATCTGCCCCAAGGGCCCTGTACGGTGGCACACCGGATCGCCACATGTGATGCTGGAGAGGTTTTCGGCGTCCGCCGACCAGGAGGTCCGAGCCGTGCGGAACACAGTCGCTGCCTCGGTCCTGATCGCTGCCCTTGCTGTGAGCGGAGTCGCCTGCGACGAAGAGGACGGGCGCAAGCCGCATCGCTCGCCGGCCGACGCCACCACGTCGGCCCCGACGAAGCGGAAGTCCTCCGGTCCTCGGCAGACGCCCACGAAGGCGAAGCGGACCGTCAGCACGACACCCACGCCGTCCGCGACACCGACGCCGACCGGAACGGCCCCCCGTCCGACGCTGACCGGCACGCCGTCCACGCCGGCCCCGTCGCTGAGCAGCCGTTCGGGGTCGAGCACGTTCACGCCGGGATACAAGCAGACCACCCTGGACCCGTGGCGGCGGGGCCAGTGCGAGAACGCCGGGTACACCGACTGCGGGTGAGCGCCGAGCGCCCGCCCGGCAGTGCCGGGCGGGCGCTCGGGCTGCTCGGTCGGGCAGCGGATGGCGGCTACTTCTTGCGGGCCACCGCGCGCATGGGCAGCTTGTCCGGGTGGGCGACCGCCGAGGCGACCTCGCGGACCTCGTGCCCGGGCAGCGGCTCGAAGCGCCAGCGGGCGAGAACCGAGGCCATGGCGATGGCGACCTCGGTCAGCGCGAAGGCGTCACCGATGCACTTGCGGTTGCCGTTGCCGAAGGGGACGAAGCCCTCGCGCGGCAGGCCTTCACGCCGCTCGGGCAGCCAGCGGTCCGGGTCGAAGGTGTCCGGATCGGTGTACAGGCGCGGGTCGCGGTGCAGCGAGTAGAGGCTGAACGCCACCTCGGTGCCCTCCTCCAGGTGGTGCCCGGCGAACTCCAGCGGCTTGGTGACGCGGCGCATGAGCAGCGGCACCGAGTGCAGACGGGAGATCTCGTCGATGACCTGGCGGGTGTAGGTCAGCTTGGGTACGTCCTCGAAGGTGACGGGGCGGTCGCCGACCACCTCGTCGATCTCGGCGACCAGCTTCTTCTCGATCTCGGGCGCGCCCGCCAGCTCGTGGAGCACCCAGGCGAGCGTGGAGGCGGTCGTCTCGGTGCCGGCGAACATGATGGCGACGAGTTCGTCGCGGATCTCACGGTCGGTCAGCTTCTCGCCGGTGTCGGCGTCACGGGCGTTGAGCATCATGGAGAGCAGGTCGTTGTAGTCGACGTCGCCCTCCTTGTGGGCGGCCGCGATGACGTCGTCGATGACCGTGCGCAACCGTTTCGCCGCCTGGTCGAAGCGCCGGTTGGCCGGGACCGGGATGTGGTCCAGCAGTCGCGGGGTGACGGCGCGGAGCAGCGCGTAGCGCAGCAGGATGGGCACGTCCACGCGGACGGCCTCGGCGGCGGGCCTGCTGATGTCGGCGGAGAACATCGTCTCGGCCAGCGTGCCCACGGAGAACTCGGCCAGTTCCTGGTCGACCTGGACGATCTGGCCGTCGGTCCAGGAGTCCGCCATGGCGCGGGCCCGGGTGGCCATGATCTCGGCGTAGCCGGCGATCTTGGTGTGGTGGAAGCTGGGCTGCATCAGGCGCCGGTGCCGCCGGTGGATCTGGCTGGGCGCGGTGGGCAGTGAGTCGCCGACGAGGATGCGGGCGCGGACGAAGAAGCGCCCCTTGTCGAAATGGCGCGCCTTGGTGACCAGCAGTTCGTGGGTCAGCTCGGCGCTGTTGACGAAGTAGATGGGCAGGGTTCCCACGTCGACCCGCACGAAGTCGCCGGTGTTCCGCAGCGACTGCATGAAGTCGAGCGGCCGGCGGACCAGCGGCAGAACGTGTCCGATCAGCGGCACGCGGCCCGGGGCGCGCGGAACCGCGGTGGTGGCAGTGGCGGTTGCGGCCATCACAGCACTCCTTTTCTCGGCATGGGCCGTCAGTTCGTGGTCAGCCCGGTCAGGGCGGCCTCGGGTGTCCTCTCAGCCGGGTGCACCGGCTCGTCCTCGCGCGGGAGGAGGTCCCACCACCAGGCGACGCAGGGGATGTCCAGCGGCTCACGGCTGTCGTCGGTCGGCGTGTCGAGGAAGGTCGACGGCAGGTGGGCCGGGTCGTCCGGGGTGGTGTAGCGGTGGGAGCTGATGCCCCAGTCCTGCGCGCCGCGGATGAAGTTGCCCAGGCTGCGGAGGTACTGGCGCAGTTGCGGGCTGGCGGTGACCGACAGGTGCGCGCAGAGCCGCTCGAAGAGGACCATGACGCGGTCGCGCTGTGCGACGGCGGTGCGCAGCGCCTGCTCGGGGGTCAGGCCGCGCTCGTGTTCCAGGACGCGCAGCACGTTGAGGTAGTACTGCCCGGCGCGGCTCTCCTTGTGGTAGGAGAACAGGTCGTTGTCCCAGGTGATGACGAAATAGGCCATCTCGGCGGCGGCGCGCACCGAGCGGTGGTCGCGTTCTCCGGGATGGAGTTCGTAGCCGTGACCCATCTCCAGCAGGGGGAGGACGACGGAGGTCGCGCCGTCGTACAGGCGCATCAGGGTGTAGTCGTCGATGCCGGGCACCGTCTCGTGGCTGCGGTGTGCGGCCTCCCACACGACGGACAGGAAGTACTCGCGCAGGGCATCCACCCAGCGGGTGACCTGGCCGGGGGTGCCGTGTTCGGACATGCGGCGGCTCAGGTCCCGCAGCCCGTCGGCCAGCGGGTCCTCCAGCAGCATCGGGCGCTTCGGGGTTCTGCGCGACGCGCAGCAGGCGGGAGAGTTCACCGGAAAGCAGGCCGGGCTTCGCGCCGAGTTCGCCCTCTTCGCAGTGGCCGTCGTCGACACCGAACAGCCACAGGATGAAGTCGGCGAGGACGCGGACGACGTCCTCGCGGCCCTCGGGGAGGATGCGGGCGGCGAAGGTGCCGATCTCGCTGGCGACGAGTTTGGCGCGCAGCTCCTCGGAGCCGATGGCGAACGTGTGCGCCCACGCGGCGTTCTGCCGGTCGATGACGTGGTGCCGGGGGTGGATGGCGGGGGGGATGGGGGAGTAGACGGGCGGAACGAGCAACCCGTACTGCACGAGCGATCACCTCAGTCATTCAGCGGACGGCCGCTCTCCACGCGGGTCTCGGGGAGCCGCCGGCACCGCGACCTGACTCCGGCACACCGATCCGGCCACCGCGGTGAGGGGTGTCGCGATGGCCTGTTCGTTGCGCAGGAGACGGCCTGAAGTGGATCACAACACCGAGAGTCGCTCAAGACCTCGGATTTCGAACGTCCGTGTCAAGAGGGCCTATTGGGCCAGGCGCAATGGTGCACACCCGGCGCATGGCGCGTCGGTTCGCTCCCGTGCGGGCGAATCGCGCGGAATGCGCCGGGCGCCAGGTGTTCGCCGTCAGCTGACGGCGGCTGCTGGGTCACGACCGCCGGCGGACGCATCCTTCGACGGCCGGGCAGACGCTACCGGCGGCCGAGCAGCCGCTGGACGAGGGAGATGCGCCGGGCCGTCGGAGCGGCGGACACGGACCCGGCCGGCGCGGCGGCATATGCCGGCGTGGCCGGAACTCCTTGATGCGGCGGAAGTTCGGCCCGAATCGGCTGCTCGGTCGTCGGCGCCCCCTTGGCCGTGCGCGGTCGGCCGGGAGTGAACTCCACCGGCAGTGCGGACAGCGGACGCGACATCAGCGAGGCGTTCCAGCGACAGTTCGCTCTCCGGCACCGCCAGCCGCACCTCGGCCAGCCGGCTGAGCAGGATGTCGATCCCGGTGTCCGCGATGGCCCGGCCCAGGTCCTGGCCCGGGCACTCGTGCGGCCCGCCGCTGAAGGCGAGGTGCGAGCGGTTGCCGTGCACGGCAGCGGTGGTGTCGGGGCGGATGGCGGGGTCGGCGTTGCCGGCGGCGAGACCGAGCAACAGCATGTCGCCCTCCCGGATCCGCTTGCCGGCCAGTTCCACGTCGCCGGTGGCCCAGCGGCCCAGATTCGTCGTCATGGGCGGGTCGTCCCAGAGCACCTGCTCCAGCGCGTCGGGCAGCGTCATGTGCCCGCCGGCCAGGTTCGCGCGGAACCGCCGGTCGGTGAGCACCACCCGCAGGGTGTTGGCGATCAGGTTGACCGTCGGCTCGTTCGCCGAGACGAGCACCACCCGCAGGTGCTCGCGCACCTCCTCGTCGCTCAGTCCGGCCGGGTGCTCGATGAGCTTGGACGCCACGTCGTGCCCGGGGGTGGCCCGCTTGCGTTCGACGAGCTGCTGCAGGGTCTCGGTGATGTAGTCGTTGCTGGCCACGGCGGTCTCGGTGCCGCCGAGCATGTCGCGGGCCGCGTCGACGAGCTGCGGCCCGTAGTCCTCGGGCATGCCGAAGAGCTGGGTGACCACGCGCAGCGGCAGCTGGGCGGCGAACTGGTCGACGAGGTCGGCACGTCCGGTGCTGACGAACCCGTCGATGAGGTGGTGCGAGAACCGGGTGACGTAGCGGCGGATCCCGCGGGCCTCGAACCGGGACAGGCTGTCGGTGACGGCCCTGCGCAGCCGCTCGTGTTCGGTGCCGTCGGCGAAGACGCACAGCGGCTGCCAGGCGGTCAGCGGCGTGAGCGGATGTTCGGGCGGCACGTTGCCCTCGGCCATGTCGCGCCAGCGGCGCGAGTCGCGGGAGTAGAGAGTGGAGGTGCGGGCCACCTCCAGGTTCTCCCGGTGGCCGAGCACCAGCCAGGCCGGCAGGTCGCCGTGCACCAGGACGGGTGCCACGGCGCCGTGTTCGGCGCGCAGCTTCTCGTACAGGGCGGGCGGGTCGGCGTCGGCCTCGGGCCCGTACAGCCGGCGCAGCCCTCCGGGGCCGAGACCGGCGTGCGCCGGACAGCCGGGCGGCGGCGCGGCGGGTCTCAGCCTGCTGCGCGTGCTCGGCGGAGGAACGGTCCTCGTTCGGCGGGGTTCACATCGCCTCCGGGGTCGCGGCAAGGGAGCGCAGGTGGTGCATCAGCGTCATCAGGACGTCGCGGCTGGACTCGCGGCTGCGCGCGTCGCACACGACGATCGGCACGCGCGCCGGCAGGTCGAGCGCGTCCCGCAGATCCTCGACGGGATAGGACTGGGCGCCCCGGGGAAGGCGTTGACGGCGACGATGAACGGCACCGACGCCTCCTCCAGCCGGCCGATCACGTCGAAGCTGACCTCCAGGCGACGGGTGTCGACGAGCACGACCGCGCCCAGCGCGCCGTCGAACAGGCCGTTCCACAGGAACCAGAACCGCTCCTGGCCGGGCGTGCCGAACAGGTAGAGGACCAGTTCCTCGTTGAGGCTGATGCGGCCGAAATCCATCGCCACGGTCGTGGCGGTCTTGCGCTCCACGCCGGTGTTGTCGTCGACGTCGGCGCCGGCCTGCGTCATGGTCTCCTCGGTCGTCAGCGGACGGATCTCGCTGACCGCGCGGACCAGCGTCGTCTTGCCGACGCCGAATCCGCCCACCACGACGAGCTTGACCGCGGCGGTGGCCGACGACGGCAGCGCGTCCTCGCTCCGCGGCCCCGTGACCGTCTCAGAGCTTGCTGAGTCCATCGATTACCGCCTCAATCAATGCGATGTCCGGGAGCGCCGGTGCAGGGTTGCGCGCCTGCACCTGCTCTTCGTCCAACAGGTCCGCCAACAGCACGCTGGTCACGCTGACGGGCAGCCGCAGGTACGCGGAGATCTCCGCCACCGACAGCGGCGCGTCGCACATCCGCAGGATGGCGGAGTGCTCCGGCTGCATGCCGAGCTTCGGCCGCGCGCGGGCCACGATGAGCGTGACCAGGTCGAGGCCGGTGGCCTCGGGAGAGTCGGTGCGGCCCCCCGTGATGACGTAGAGCCGCTCCGGCGTCTCCTCGTCCTCCCACTCCCGCCCCCTTCCGCTCACCGGGGCTGTCCGTCATGCCGGGGAGGGCTGGTCAGGTGCGCGCCGATCCGTGCCACCAGGTCGCGCATGCACTGTCCGACCAGGCCCGCGTCGACTCCCTCGTCCGCCAGCACCGCCAGGTGCGCGCCGGCCCCGGCCGCCATCAGGTACATGAACCCTCCGTCGACCTCGATGACGACCATCCGCATCCGCCCGTTGCTGTGCGGGAACTCCGCGGCCACCGCGACGGACAGGCTCTGCAGCCCGGAGCCGATGGCGGCGAGCCGGTCGGCGGTGTCCTGGTCCGTGTCGTACCGCGCCATGCACAGGCCGTCCGAGGACAGCACCACCACATGACGGGTCTGCGGGACGCTTTCCGCCAGATCCTTCAGCATCCAGTCCATGTCGGCCCGCCGATCCATCACTCACTCACCCTCATCCGACGTCGTGTCTCTACTGCTCCGGGGCGCGGGGCGTCTTCCGCCCCTCGCCGGACAAACCACTCTGGAGATCGGCCATCCACATGCCGGGCACCGGGGCGTCGGCGTCGTCCTGCGCGGCCGTCGGCGAGTCGGCCGGTCCGCGCGAGGCGAAGCGGCCGGGGGCGCCCGCGTTCGGCCGACGGCGGCGGCGCTGCGGCAGTCCGCTGGCCGCCGTCGGCGCCGACGGCGCCGAATCCGCGACCGCCTCGTGTCCCTCGGCGGTGAAGCCGCCGCCCGCTTCAGCCCCGGCAACCTCTTCGGGCGTACGTCCATGCCCCATGCTGTCGGCAGAGCGGTCAGCGAAGCGCCCGCCAGGACCGTCGGCTTCCGTTGCACCGGCAACGGCGCGGTCTGCACCAGCATGCGGCTGCCCAGCCCTACCGGACGCCCCGGCGTCGCCGGGCGACACCTCCCGAGGGGCGGCATCGGCGCCGTCAGCGCCGCCCGGTGCCCGACGGGGCCGTCGGCTGCGACGGCGGCGTGCTGCTCGCCGGTCGCGCCGATGCCGTGGGCGCGGGCCGTGGCCGGGGCCGTCGTGATCAGCCGCTTCGGCACGACCAGGACCGCCCGCACGCCGCCGTAGGCGGACGGCGGCAGCGACACCTGGAAGTCGTAGGCCTGCGCGAGCCGGCCGACGACCGCCAGGCCCAGACGCGGGGCCTCACCGAGGTCGTTCAGGTCGATCCCGGCCTGCGCCTCCTTGAGCATCTGCTCGGCGCGCGCTCGCGCCTCCTCGCTCAGTCCGACACCGCCGTCCTCGATCTCGACGGCGATCCCGGCGTGCACCTCGCTCGCCGTCAGGTGCACCCTCGCCTTGGGCGGCGAGTAGCGCGTCGCGTTGTCCAGCAGCTCGGCGAGCGCGTGGATGAGCGGCTCGACGGCCGGGCCGACGACGGCCACCTCGACGACGGAGTGCAGCTCGATGCGCTGGTAGTCGGTGATGCGCGACATCGCGCCGCGCAGCACGCTGTACAGCGGGACGGGTCGGCTCCACTGCCTGCCCGGGCGGGCGCCGCCCAGCACGGCGATGCTGTCGGCGAGGCGGCCGATCAGCGCGGTGCCGTGGTCCAGCTTGAGCAGGTCGGAGAAGAAGTCGGGCCGCCGGCCGTGCCGGTCCTCCATCTCCCGCAGGTCGCGGGCCTGCTGGTGGACGACAGCCTGCACACGGCGGGCGATGTTGACCACGCCGCGCTGCGCGGAGTCGCGCAGCGTCTCCTCGGCCTGCACGGCCTCCACGACGCTGCGCAGCAGCTCGTGGTGCGCCGAGAGGAACTCCGCGCTGAGTTCGTCGGCGGCGCCCTCCATGGACAGGAGCACGTCCTCGGCGAACTCGCCCTCCTGGAGCCGGGCCACCGCCTCCGGAAGACGGGTCTGTGCCAGGTTCGTGGTGGCGGCCTCCTGCCGGGCAAGCCGGCTGCGCAGCCGCTCCTCGCGCTCGGCGTGCTCGTCGCGCGCGGCGGCCAGCGCCGTGCCCCGGCGGGCCACTTCGGCCGCGAGAAGCGCGACGGCGAAAGTCGCCACCGCACCGCACCAGATCACCGCCGCCCGCGCCCCCGACTGCACGGCGAACGCGGCGACGACCGTCGCCACCGCCGTCACCACGGCGGGCAGGAACCACATCCCCGCAGGACCGGACCGTGGGCCTCCGGGGGACGATCCAGCACGAACCATCAGCATCCTCACCTCGTTGAAACGCCGGGCGCGGCAGGCGGTGTTCGTTGCCCAGCGACGGGAACCGGCCGGTCGAGGCATCGCGTACGCGGCCTCAGAACGGCAGCAGGGCAGGGGCGGCGGGGTGATCCGCTGCACCAGCGCTCCGACCCGTCGGCAGCATAGCCGCAATGATCTCATGAATCACACAGGCATCTTGTCGCACCATCAGCATTTACTGACTGCACATCAGCTCATCACTCGATGCACTCTTCGCCCCGTCAGGGGACTGGTGGCGTACTGAGTGCAGCCGGTCCCCCACCCGGGCGATGTCCGGGTCCTCGGGAGGGGCCGCACCGCAGGGCGTCCGCCGACCGGGCGGTGAGAGTCCTGCCGGGCCAAAGCCGGGTGTGGCCAGTCCGAAGGCACGCTATCCGGCGACGGCCGACGGAATCGCGTGCCGCTCGACCAGCTGATGCCCCTGCTCCCCGCGGGTCACCGTCGCCCACGTCGCGCTCGGCCGGCGCTTTTCCGGGCGGGTGTCCGGAGACGCCCTCCCGGGGACGTCGACTGCGAGGCGGAGAGTCGCAGCTCGTACTGGTTCCGACTCGCGCGATACGACGACGCAAGGCCCGGAGCCTCCATACGCCCGCAAGGGCCGAGGGGTTGCCTCCCGCCGAAGGCAGGGGGAGAGCGTGCGTACCAGGACGGCGAGCGGAGCGAACCTTGCCTGACGCGGCACTAGACTCGGCGGCAGACGGGTCGCAGGATGACCTCGCTGCCCACCGGGGTGAAGCCGACGGCGAGGAAGGCGCGCAGCGAACGGGCATTGCCGGGGGCGACGGCCGCGAAGACGGGTTCGCCTGCGGGGAAGAGGGTCAGCGCGTCACGCAGGAGCGACCGTCCGTCACCGCGGCCGCTCCGGCCGTCGGGATCCAGCAGCTCGATGCCCACCTCGAGGCGTCCGGCCAGTCCGCGGGCGACGGTGACGAGCCCGCGCTCGTCACCGTGCACGCGGACGTGGGTGCGCAGGTCCTGGGCCAGCCGCACGCGGGGGTGTTCCTCCAGGCCGGGGATGGGCGGGAGCAGTGCGGGGCCGCCGCTCCCCCGGGCCACCAGCGTGACATCGACGATGCCGACCTCGCCGTCCTCCCCCGCCAGGAGACTGAGGAAGGCCGGGGCGAACGACGCTCCGAATCCGTCCGGCCCGCCGGACCGAATCCGGTCGGCACGCAGTGCGGTGGCCACGACGGCGTGCCCGGTGAAGGCCACCGAGGCCTCCAGCCCGCGCGGCAGCGCGGGCAGCAGGCTCACCGCGCCGTCGGCGGGCGGGAACCTGCCGTCGGCCGCGTCGAGAAACCACCGCAGCAACGGATGCGCGTCACTCATCCTCCGGATCCTACGGGCGGCCTCCGCGCACCTCCGCTCACGCGTCGGGCCTTCAGCGGTCACGCCGAAGGCGACATGGGCCGTGGGGCCGCCCCGGGGCCGGCATCCGAAGCAGCTCGAGCCCTTGCCGACGAAGTACGCCCCGTCCGGGTACAGGACGCCGACCGCACGCATCCGCCCGTCCGCGCCGGGGCGCCCACGGCCCTGCCGGCCTCACCGTCACCGTGGACAGCGCAGGAGACCGGTCGGTCGCGGAAAGGGCCCGAGAGACCAGGCGTCAGTGCGAATGGTCGCCACCACCGCCGTCCATACGGTGTCCGCGCCGCTTCCACAGCGCCTGCGGCCGGTGCACGGCGGAGCGGCCCGTCTTCTCGCTCTCCACCTCGTACTGCGGATCGCCGGGCGAGGTGTCCACCGTCCGGCCCGCGGCCCGGGCCCGCCGGGTGATCCTGCGCTTCACGCGGCCCACGGCGCTGCTGCCGTGACTCCTCCAGCTGACCCGTTCCCCCTTGCGGTACGCGTGCCTGCCCTTGGCCATGCCTCTCGCCGCCTATCGCTTGAAGGCGTCCTTGATCTTGCGACCGGCCTGCTTCAGATCGCTGACCGACTGGTCGGCTTTCCCCTCGGCCTCCGTCTCCTCGTCTCCGGCAGCCTTTCCCGCCGTCTCCTTGGCCTTGCCCTTCAACTTCTCGGCCTGGTCTTCGGCCTTGTCCTTACCACTCACGGCGCACTCCTCTCACCTGCGTGAACGAGTTCCTCACAGGCGCCGACCAAACCCACGGCGGGGTCGTCACCGCTTCTCGCCTCCGAATCCCGCCGGCGGGCACCAGTTGGCGGCGGACCTGCGGCAGATTTGGTCTAGACCTTGACGGGTCGTGGGCGAGGGCTTTGACTGTCCGCTGCCAACATCCCCCACCTCGCGGCCGCCGCAAGGCCGCGTGAGGAGTGAGCGAGATGAAGGACCGCAGACACATCAGACGGGCCGAGCCCACTCGAAGGCTTCGGAGCCGCTTCGCCGAGCGAGCCCGCGGCTGGTTCGCGCTGTCCGCCGCGGCCGGCGTACTGGCCACGTTGGTCGTGGTACTGCCCGCGTCCCCCGCCTCGGCCGCGACCTGCGCAAGCGCGTGGAGCACGGGCGCCGTGTACACCGGCGGCGACGTCGCGTCCTACGGCGGGCACAACTGGGAGGCCAAGTGGTGGACGCAGGGCGAGACGCCCGGCACCACCGGCCAGTGGGGCGTATGGGACGACCAGGGCGTCTGCGGCTCCGGCGGCGACCCGGGCGATCCCGGCGACCCGGACCCGTCCGGATTCGTGGTCAGCGCGGCCCAGTTCGACCAGATGTACCCCAACCGGCAGCCCTTCTACACCTACCAGGGACTCCTGGACGCGCTCAGTGCCTACCCGGCGTTCGCGACGACCGGCAGCGACACCGTGCGCAGGCAGGAGGCGGCCGCCTTCCTCGCCAACGTCAGTCACGAGACCGGCGGTCTCGTCTACATCGTGGAGCAGAACACGGCCAACTATCCGCACTACTGCGACAGTACGCAGCCCTACGGCTGCCCGGCCGGCCAGTCCGCCTACTACGGGCGCGGCCCGATACAGCTCAGCTGGAACTTCAACTACAAGGCAGCCGGCGATGCCTTGGGCATCGACCTGCTGCACAACCCCTGGCTGGTCGAGCAGGATCCGGCCGTGGCCTGGAAGACCGCGCTGTGGTACTGGAACACCCAGTCCGGCCCCGGCACCTACACCGGGCACGACGCCATCGTGGACGGTCACGGTTTCGGTGAGACGATCCGCAGCATCAACGGAGCCCTCGAGTGCGGCGGCGGCAACCCGGCACAGGTACAGAGCCGGATCGACAGCTACACGCGGTTCGTCCAGATCCTCGGCACCACTCCGGGCGGCAACCTCAGCTGCTGACCCCGGCCCCCCGAGGAGGACCCGGGCGCCCGCCTGACGTGGTGGGCGCCCGGCATGCTCGCGGACAGTGCGGGCGGGGCCGCTGGACGGTGATCGCCACACCGGTCACACTGAGCACGATCGGCGACCGGTATGCCGCGGACACGTACGCCCCCGGGGAGACGACATGCACGACCGGACGGACACGACGGTCACCGAAGGGGCCCTGTATCCGCCCGGCCGCCTGGCGCAGGCTCGAGCGGCCGCCGCACGCGCGGGTCTGGACGCGCTGCTCATCTCACCCGGGGCGGACCTGCGGTACCTGACCGGCTACGACGCCAAGCAGCTGGAGCGGCTGACGTGCCTGGTCGTTCCGGTCGACGGCGCGCCGTTCCTGCTCGTTCCGGCGCTGGAGGAACCCGCGGCACACGCATCCCCGGCCGGCTCGCTGGGCATCGAGATCTCCGCCTGGAACGAGACGGACGACCCGTACACCGTCGTCGCCTCGCGGCTGCCCTCCTCCCTCGCCCGTGTCGGTGTCGACAACCACATGTGGGCGGAGAAGGTCCTCGCGTTCGAGGGGGCACTGCCCGGCGCACGGCAGGAAGCGGCCGGGAGCGTGCTGTCCGCGCTGCGGATGCGCAAGACTCCGCAGGAGGTCGCGGCGCTGCGCCGCGCCGGTGCCGCGATCGACCGCGTGCATGCCCGGATGGGCGAATGGCTGCGGGCCGGTCGCACCGAACGGGAGGTCGGCCGGGACATCGCCGCCGCCGTCACCGCCGAGGGCCACGCACAGGTCGACTTCGTCATCGTCGGCTCCGGACCGCACGGCGCCAGCCCGCACCACGAACTGTCCGACCGGGTCATCTCCGCCGGCGACCCCGTCGTCGTCGACATCGGCGGCACCACCCCCGACGGCTACTGCTCCGACTCCACCCGCACGTACACGGTCGGCGAACCGCCGCAGGAGTTCCGGCGGCTGTACGAGGTGCTGCTGCGGGCCCAGCGCGCGCAGACCGACGCCGTGCGACCGGGCATCACCGCGGAGCAACTCGACGCCGTCGGCCGGGACGTCATCGCCGACGCCGGTTTCGGCGACCGCTTCATCCATCGCACTGGCCACGGCATCGGGCTGGAGACCCACGAGGAGCCGTACATCGTCGCCGGCAGCAGCCTGCCGCTCTGCCCGGGCATGGCGTTCTCGGTCGAGCCGGGCATCTACCTGCCCGGCCGGTACGGCGCCCGCATCGAGGACATCGTGGTCTGCACGGAGGACGGAGGGGAACGCCTCAACCGCACCGACCGCGCGCTGACCCTCCTCCCCTGAGGCGACCCCGGCGACCGGGCCGGGCTACCAATCATGCCCGTCCCCAGCCCCGCGGAAGGTCGGCTCTCCTCGTCACCGTCCCGGGCGGCCGTGGTGGTGGTCGGCGCCGTAGGTGCGGCCCGCCAGGGGACGGTCCAGGTCGGCCGCGCTCAGCCGGTAGACCTGCAGGCGCAGGCCGTAGTACTTGTCGGTCTCCCCCACCCATTCCATGCCGATGCGCTGCGCGGTCTTGGCGGCCCGCTTGTTGGCCGGGCGGACGACGGCGAAAATCTCGTCAACGCCTCCGTGGTGCAGCGCCCAGTGCGCGACGGCGTGCCCGGCCTCGGAGGCGTAGCCTTGCCCCCAGGCGTCGGGGGCGAGTTGCCAGCCGATCTCCAGGTCGACGCCGTCCGGCGGCAGGTACAGCAGCGTGACACCGCCGATGACCCGCTGCTCACCGGTGAGTTCGACGGCCCAGCGCGCGGCGGGCGGGGTGTCGCGGAGCTCCTCCATCTCCCACTGCTGCAGCAGCAGCCGCATCGCCCCGGCGTCGTCGACCTTCTCCAGCGCGGGGCTCAGCCAGTGGGCCACCTCCTCGCGGCCGTAGATCGACAGCGCCGCCTCCGCGTCGTCTTTGCGCCACGGCCGCAGCGTCAGTCGTTCCGAGGTGAGGGTGCTCGCCATGGTGACCTCCCGCAGGGCTCCCGGTCCATTCTCGGGTAGCCCCTGGGCAGGCGTATAGGCCTGTGCGCCCCAGGCCACTTCGACGTAGTCCAGTCGGCACAGCGCGTGCGACGCCGGAACCGGAGGGCGATCCAGTCGTCACGCGGTGAGACTTCGCCGGGTGCCTGCGTCCAGTGGTCCCACCGCGGTCCAGATGGTGACGACGGTCTGTGCACCGCCGTTCACGGTCAGGGCGTGCTGGGCGTCGCCGTACCCGGCCGCGCAGCCGACGTACACGGTGTAGTCGCCCTGAACGCCGCGTAGACGGGCGCACCGCCGCGACCGTGCGCGTAGTCGACCGTCGCCACGACGACGTGGTGTGGAGTGCCGCCTCCTAGTGCCGACGCGCACGACAGAACGGTCGTTCGCCCAGCCGAGGCAGACCGTATCCCCCCAACGGGCAGTGCACGGGTGTCGCGGCGCGTCATGATCGAAATGGCTGGTTCCGCCCCGTGTGCCGGGGCGCCGCCCCGCATAGCATCCCCGAGGTCCACGTTGTCAGATCCCTTGTTGGAGACTCCCGTTGAGCGACAGCGACGCCCCACGCGACTTCGCCGCCTCCCGTCCGCACGCCGCCCGGATGTACGACTACTTCCTGGGCGGCGAGGACAACTACCCGAGCGACCGGGAAGCCGCGGAGGCGGCGTTCGCGGTGCTGCCGTACGCGAAGACCGGCGCGCGGGCGAACCGGGCCTACATGCACCGCGCGGTACACGAGCTTGCCAGGCAGGGGTTCCGGCAGTTCCTCGACATCGGCGCCGGCATCCCGACCCGGCCCAACCTGCACGAGATCGCGCAGGGCGTCGCGCCGGAGTGCCGGGTCGTCTACGTGGACAAGGACCCGATCGTGCTCGCGCACGCACAGGCCCTGATGGCGGGCACGCCGCAGGGGCGCACCGCCTACCTCGAGGCCGACGTGACGAAGCCGGAGACGATATTGCGCGCGCCGGAACTGGCCGCGACGCTGGACCTCGACCGGCCGGTGGCGCTGTCACTCAACGCCGTCTTCCACTTCCTGCCCGATGAGTTCGGCCCGCACGCACTTCTCGCGGAGCTGCTGACGGCGCTTCCTTCGGGATCGGCGCTCAGCCTGTCGCACATCACCGCCGACTTCGACCCGCAGGGCATGACGCAGGCGGTGGAGTCCTACCGGCGCAGCGGCGTCCCGGCGCAGGCGCGCAGCCGGGAGGAGTTCACCCGGTTCTTCACCGGGCTGGACCTGCTGGACCCGGGGGTCGTCATGGCGCACCGCTGGCGTCCGCAGGTGCGCGTGCCACACGGCGCGCACGCCGCGCCGGGGACGGACGCGCCCGACGCCGAGATCTCGCTGTGGGCGGGTGTCGCGCTCAAGCCGTAGGCACGGCGGAGCGCGGGGAGGCTTTCGGCTCAGTAGTAGGTGCGCATGATCTCCGTGGCCCATTCGGGCTGGGTGGTCGTCCCGCCCTGCGGGCCGAACTCCCGCATGTAGGGCTTGAGGTCGAGGACGGGCGTACCGTCGACGGCGTCCAGGCCCTGCACGTGCACGTCGAGGCCGTCGACCTTCAGCAGCCGGCAGCGGGAGACGCCGAGCCGGTTGGGTCGGTTTTTGCCGCGCTGGGCGAAGATGCCGACGAGCGGCCAGTCGGCGTTGCCGCGGGGGTGTCGCGCACCGGACTGGATTTTCTCGACCGGCACCCGGTCGAAGTGGAAGAGGACCTCGAGGTGGGAGAAGTCCTCCAGCCCGAACAGTGCTTCCGGCCCGAACCGGCCGGCGTCCAGCCGGATCACGGCGGTCTCGCCGCCCCAGTCGTCGTCACGCACGGCCTCCCGGCCGCCGACGACGACGGCGACGGGCTGTGAAGCGACGTGTGCGGGCGACTGGTTCTCGGTCGTCGGCATGCGGAGGGGAACCTTTCGTGGTCGGCGGGCCCGAGCGGCACCGAAGCTCGTCGCATGATAAGCACGGCCGCCCGGACCTAACCCCCGCATATGCCCGTCGCCTCGCGTTCCCCGGCCGTCGGACACGCGTCCCCGTGCGCGTCGCGCACCGTCCTTAGCCTCCCTGAGGGCTTCGACGGAAGGGACTCATGGACGCTCCCCTGGCCGTGCGGGCGCGCGGGATCACGAAGTACTTCGGCGACGCCCTCGCACTCGACGGCGCCGACCTGGATGTGCTGCCGGGCCGGATCCACGGCCTGGCCGGACCGAACGGCGCCGGCAAGACCACGCTGCTCGGCCTGCTGCTGGGCCTCGGCTCCGCCGACGGCGGGCGGTTGGAGATCCTGGGCACGGCCGTCGGCCGGGCTTCCACCGCGCCGCAGGGCGTGGCCGGTTTCGTAGACGGCCCCGGCCTGTGCCCGTCGCTGACCGCCCGGCAGAACCTCGCCGCGCTGGCGGCGCTGCAGGGCCACGGCCGGCACTCGGCACACGTCGAGGACGCGCTGGACCAGGTCGGGCCGGCCCAGGTCGCCGACGAACGGACCGGCGGGTTCTGCCTGGGCATGCGCCAGCGCCTCGGGCTCGCCGCCGCGCTGCTCGCCCGTCCCCGGCTGCTCGTGCTGGACGAACCGTCCAACCGGCCGGCAGCCGGCACGTGCACGGCGTGCTGTCCGCCGTCGCGGCCGAGGGGACCGCCGTCGTGCTCTCCGGCCACCGGATGGACGACCTCGAAGCGCTGTGCTCCGAGGTCACCGTGCTGGCGGCCGGGCGGGTCGTCTTCTCCGGTCCGCTCGGCGAACTGACCGCCGGTAACGGCACACTGGACTACCAGCTGCGCACAGCTGACCCGCGGGCGGCCCGCCGGCTCGCCGCCGATGTCGGGGGCTACGGGTCCTCGGCGCCGACCCGCTCGTCGTGCGCGGCCCGGTGCCCGCACTCGACGCACTGGTGGCGTCATTGGACGCGTTGACTACCTGTTGTCAAACGATCGTTTGACGACAGGGGGAAAGGTTCGGTCCTCGGTCGCAGGGTTGGACCCTGGCGGATCTTGAGACCACGAGCAGCCCATCGCAGGCTCACGCCGCATGATCGATGAATTCGCGAAGGACGACCTGCACGGGAGACTGCGGCGGGACCGCAAGGCGCTGCTCTGGAAACTCGACGGCTTGTCCGAATATGATGACCGTCGACCTTTGACAGCGACCGGGACCAACCTCCTCGGCCTGGTCAAGCACGTGGCCAGCGTCGAGGACAGGTACTTCGGCGAGGTCTTCGACCGCCCTTCCCCGGAACCGCTGCCCCGGTGGCAGGACTCCGACGGCAGCGATCTGTGGGCGACCGAGGACGAGGCCCGCGATCAGATCATCGGGTTCTACCGGCGCACGTGGGAACAGTCGGACGCGACGATCAACGAGCTTCCCCTCGACGCCCCCGGCCACGTGCCGTGGTGGCCGGAGCCTTATCCCAACACGAACCTGTTCGCCATCATGGTCCATGTCCTCAGCGAGTCCACCCGGCATGCAGGGCACGCCGACATCCTGCGCGAGGGCCTCGACGGCCGGACCGGGTTGCGCGCCGAACACGAAAAGCAGATCGACGACGAAGCCCGTGCAGCCTGCTGCGCGAAGATCGAGCAGGCCGCCAGATCGGCCGCATCAATCAAGGCTTAGTACTGCGGCCGCAGTTGGTGTGACGTGTTGCTGTCCGTGTCGTTGAACTGGGCATGGGTGGGGACGTCACCGTTGAGGATGTACGGGGTTGGGCTGCGGGTCTGGAGGGGTTGCTGACCCGGACCGGTCGGCATTTCCGCAGGTCGGAGCCTCGGGGCCGGGCGGGTGAGTAAGTCCGGGGGTTGCTGGCTCCGCTGGAGCGCAGGAACGGCTGGACGCTGTCCGAGCAGGCCGGCGAAGGCTGCCCGGACGGCATGCAGCGACTGCTGAACCACGCGGACTGGGACGCCGACGCGGTCCGTGATGAGGTCCGCTCCTTCGTACCGGGGCATCTCGGCGCCGAGGACGGCGTGTTGATCGTGGATGAGACAGGGTTCATCAAGAAGGGCCGCCGCTCGGCCGGCGTGCAACGGCAGTACACCGGGACCTCAGGGAAGATCGACAACTGTCAGCTGCGGGTCTTCCTGGCCTACGCCTCCGAGGCGGGCCGGGCGCTGATCGACCGGGAGCTGTATCTGCCGACCTCCTGGATCGAGGACGACGGACGGCGGGCCGACGCGCGCATCGGCCCCGAGGTCGGCTTCGCGACCAAACCCGCTCTGGCCAAGGCGATGCCGGCCCGTGCCCTCGCGGCCCGGGCGCCCTTCGAGTGGGTGACCGGTGATGAGGTCTACGGCGGCAACCCCGCTTTGCGGTCCTGGCTGGCCGACCAGCAGATCGCCTCGGTGATGGCCATCGCCTCCAGCCACCGGTGCGGGCCCCGAGGACAGAAGAAACGTGCACAAGCCCCACTCGTGAATCACGAACGGACACGGGGCCAGGATCGCTGACGCGTTGGTCACGCCCCTCGGCCAATGGGCGCTGCGGCGTGAGGAAGCCGCAGGCCAGAGACCTGCTTCGAGTGTCCGAGGGGGGACTTGAACCCCCACGCCCGATAAAGGGCACTAGCACCTCAAGCTAGCGCGTCTGCCATTCCGCCACCCGGACAGGTGTCGTCGCGCGGGCCGCCCCGCATCGACGTGGAACACCATACCAAGGTTTTGCAGTGGTTCTCACCTGCGTAAACCTGCGGTCGACTCGCGTGATGGAACAGTCACCGAACGTGCGACCTCCGGGTCGGCGACCGGCGGCAAAGGCCACGAAGTCGGTCCACGCGCGGGCCGTCGTCGCAAGCCCCGGACGAGCGAGGTCCTTCGAGTCGCGCACGTGCACCGCAGCCGGCCCGCAGGCGACCTCGACGCAGTCGTTGCTGCCACTCGCGCTGCAGCTGCTCTTGCCGATTTCCTCCGATCCTGCTCGTGGTCTGCCAGGACAGGAAAACCGCCAGATGGGCGAAAAAGACGATCCGCATCGGGACTCCGCAGTGGACCTCGCTGACGATGCATCCGCTCGTCCTCGGACCCCACAACGTCCCTCTGGTCACGGACCCGGCCAAGGCCGCCGAGGTCGTCCCACTCGCCACACTTTCGGCCACCACACATGGCCGAGAACCGAACGCCGCTGCCATACTGAAGGCACTGGCCTCCGCCATGAAGACACTCGACGAAGACACCGCGAGCATCTTCATCGAACTCACCGAACTCGGCTTGGGCAACGCCCCAGCAGCGCAGACCTGAGGAACCTCATGGCCGTCGAGCTCGACTTCTTCCGCTCCGAAACCTCCCAGCGCCTCCGTGCGGAAGGCCGTGTCGAAGGCCGTGCCCAGGAAGAGGCCCACGGCCGGGCCCGGGCCATCCTGCTGCTGCTCAGTCAGCGCGGCATCACCATTCCGGACGACGCACATGAGCGGATCAGCGAGTGCCAGGACCTCGGCATCCTGGACACCTGGTTCACCCGCGCCATCACCGCCGCCACCATGGAGGACGTCTTCAGGGAAGACTGACGCCGCCCGTTCCGGTGCGGGGACGCGGTGGCGCAGGCGAGCGCGGGGAGGGCCTCAGGTGCGGCCGGTGTCCTCCTGGGCCCGGTGGAGGACCTCCGCAGGTGGCATCCAGTCGGCGTGGACGACCTCGAAGCCCGCGCGCCGGTAGGCGTCGCAGACCTGGGTGTCGTCGTCGACGACCACGGCGACCTCGCGTTCCCGCGCCAGCTCGCGCAGGAGTTCCAGCTTGGCGACCCGCGCCGGGCGGAAGTCGCGTGGAGAGCGCATCGAGAGGGTGCCGCGCGGCAGGCCCCGGTCGGCGAGCCAGCTGCGGGTGGCTCGGCGGCAGCGTTCGGGACGGCCGGTGACGTAGGCCAGGTCGCAGCGCTCAGCCCACTCCTGGGCCAGCGCGATGCCCGCCTCCAGCGGCGGGTCCTGGTCGGCCGCCCGGAAGAACGCGGTCCAGTCCTTCGGCGTGGACTCCACGTGGTGCAGCCGGTGCCGGGTGTCCGCGAGTGTGCCGTCCAGGTCGAAGACCGCCACAGGCCGTCGGTTCACTCGGCCCCCCTTCCGTCGTGCGGGCGTTCGGCAGCAGCGTACGGTCGGCGACGGCGCACCGCAGCCGCAGGGCGGACGGCCGGGTCGGGTGCGACGCTGAAAGCAGCCCGGCCGGCCGCACACACTCGGGAGGACTGCCATGGGACGGGTCACACAACGGCGCCGTGTCATCCGCGTGCGGGACGGGGCGGTCTCGGTGCGACCGGACACCCTGGTCGCGGAGGAGCCGCTGGAGATCCGGCTGAACGGTTCGCCGCTCGCGATCACCATGCGCACGCCGGGCGACGACTTCGCGCTGGCCGCCGGGTTCCTGGTCAGCGAGGGGGTGGTGGCCGGCTCCGCCGAGGTGGCGAACATCGTCTACTGCCGCGGCGCGACCGTCGACGGCGAGAACTCCTACAACGTCGTGGACGTCCGGCTCACCCCCGGTGTACCGCTGCCCGACATCTCCCTCGAGCGCAACGTCTACACCTCCTCCTCGTGCGGCCTGTGCGGCAAGGCCAGCCTGGACGCCGTGCGTACCCGCACCCACTGGCCGCTCGCCGCTGCCGGGGGCGGCCTGCCGCCGGGATCGCTGACCCCGCGGCTGCTCGCCGTGCTGCCGGAGCGGCTGCGCGCCGGGCAGCGGGTCTTCGAACGCACCGGCGGCCTGCACGCCGCCGCGCTGTTCACCGCCGACGGCGAACTGCTGGACGTGCGGGAGGACGTGGGCCGGCACAACGCGGTCGACAAGCTGGTCGGGCGCGCCCTGCAGGGCGGCGGGCTGCCGCTGTCCTCGACGATCCTGATGGTCTCCGGGCGGGCCTCGTTCGAGCTGGTTCAGAAGGCCGTGATGGCGGGCATTCCGGTGCTGGCCGCCGTCTCCGCCCCGTCCTCGCTGGCGGTGGACCTGGCCGAGGAATCGGGCATGACGCTGGTGGGCTTCCTGCGCGGCACCTCGATGAACGTCTACACGGGCGCCGAGCGGCTGGTGCTCGAGCCGGAGCCGGATCGGGAGCCGTAGCCCCAGGTCTCGGCGATGCGCGCCAGTTCGGGCGGCAGCGCCACGGTGTCGTCGCCGTTGCGGGCGGGCTGGATCCGCCCGGAGCGGATGGTGCTGCTCCAGTCGCCGATGTGTGGACGGAAAGCGCCGTGGTCCGCCTTGCCGTAGTCGAGCATCCCCGGCTCCCACTCGACGCCCAGGTGGTGGCACACCTCCCGGGTGGTCTTCTCCGGTTCCGCGGTGAGCTGCTCGTAGGTCAGGGTGTGCCCGTCCAGCGCGCGCCGCGCTTCTTCGAGGTGTTCGCAGTACTCGAGCACCTCGGCGTGGATCTCCTCGAGGTCGGGATCGGTGCGCCGGCTGACCAGCGAGCTGACCACCGCGGCCGGATGCCGCAGGAGGAAGAGGTAGCGGGCCTGGGGCCAGGCGCGCCGCAGCCGGGGCCACATGAGGGTGTTGGGCGGCGTCTTGTCGACGATCAGTTCCTTGCCGCTGCGTTCCAGCTCCCGGTGCAGTACCCGGTCCCACAGCAGGTGTTCGAGCTCGCGCCGGTCGAGTTCGACTTCGCGCATCGCGTCGGCGGTGAAATCACGGTCCAGGTGGACGTGCAGGGTCCGCAGGTGCATCTCGTGCGGCGCGCGGATCCGGGAGTGGCTGTTGAGCAGTACCCGCAGCAGGGTCGAGCCGGAGCGCACCGGGGAGAGCACGAACACGGGTGAGGGGACGAGGCGCCCGGCGTGCGGGGCGACGTACGGCTCGGGCGGTGCGTCTGCCGGCTGTACCGCCTCGGGCGCCGTGGGCGGGGCCGGGTGCGGAAGTGGCGGTCGCAGGGCCGCCGCGAGCAGCCGGCCCCTGCGGCGTACTCCCCTGCCGATGCTGTCCCAGCCCTGGCGCATGCGTCCCGCCTTCCTGTGCTCGCGTCTCCGCGGCCCACCTCAGCGCACAGGGACGAACGGCAGGTGTCCCCGGAGCGTCGCGCCGGCGTCGGCGCGACGTCGGCGGAGCCCGCGATGGGAAAGGTTCGGTGCAGATCTCGGGGAGGAGATGCAACAGGGTGCGGGCGAGGGCGGTGAAGTGACCGGATTGCCCCATCGACCAGCATGGACGGTCCTCCCGCGGGTGCCGCGGATCCGGTACGGTCACGGCGCTGTCCCATGCAGTTCGAGGAGCAGGACATTGCGCGAGTTTTCCGTCCCCGCCATGGCGACGGCACCTCAGGTGGGAGGTCTGGCCGACGCCGTCTTCGACAATGCCTCAAAGGAGCCGGACCGCCTCGTGATGGCGCGCAAGGGTGCGGACGGGCAGTGGCGGGACATCACCGCGGCGCACTTCCGCCACGAGGTGCTGGCGCTGGCCAAGGGCCTGCTGGCCGAGGGGGTGCGGTTCGGGGACCGCATCGCGATCATGTCCCGCACCCGGTACGAGTGGACGCTGTTCGACTTCGCGATATGGGCGATAGGCGCCCAGTCCGTGCCCGTCTACCCGACCTCCTCCGCCGAGCAGGTCCACTGGATGCTCTACGACTCGGGCGTGCGCGCCGCGGTCGTCGAGCAAGAGGACCACGCGATGACCATCGGCTCGGTGGTGGACCGATTGCCGCAGCTGGAGCGCCTGTGGCAGCTGGACGCCGGCGCCGAGGAACGGCTCATGGCAGCGGGCGCGCATCTGGACGACGACGTGGTGCACCGGCACCGGATGGCGTTGACCCCGGACTCGGTGGCCACCATCATCTACACCTCCGGCACCACGGGCCGCCCCAAGGGCTGCGTGATCACGCACGCCAACTTCATGGCGGAGGCCGACAACATCGTCGCCCGGTACCAGCAGGTCTTCACCTTCAAGCACGGGCAGCAGCCCGCCACGCTGCTCTTCCTGCCGCTCTCCCACGTCTTCGGCCGCATGGTGGAGATCGCGGCGGTGCGGGCCCGCGCCAAGCTCGGCCACCAGCCGAACCTCAACGCCTCCGCCCTGCTGCCCGACCTGGCGTCGTTCCAGCCGACGTTCATCCTGGCCGTGCCCTACATCTTCGAGAAGGTCTTCGCCGCGTCCCGGCGCAAGGCCGAGGCACAGGGCAAGCTGGGGCCGTTCGAGAAGGCGGTGGACGTCGCGATCCGCTACGCGGAGGCCGCCGAGCACAAGGCCTTCGGGACCGGTCACGGACCAGGCACCGCGCTGCGGATGCAGCACCAGTTCTTCGACAAGGTCGTCTACGGCAAGCTGAGGGACGCCCTGGGGGGACACTGCCGGTTTGCGATGTCAGGCGGCAGCGCGATGGAACGGCGCCTGGGCCTGTTCTTCGACGGCGCCGGCGTGCGCATCTTCGAGGGCTACGGGCTGACGGAGACGACGGCCGCCGTCACCGCGAACCCGCCGGAGCGCACCCGGTTCGGCACGGTGGGCCACCCCATTCCGGGCAGCGGCGTGCACATCGCCGACGACGGCGAGGTCTGGGTGCGCGGCGGCCAGGTCTTCACCGGCTATCTGGGGCACTCGGGCCAGGACGGCGGGTCGCCGGGCGAGGACGGCTGGCTGGCGACCGGCGACCTGGGCTCGCTCGACGAGGACGGCTATCTGACGATCACCGGGCGCCGCAAGGAGATCCTGGTGACTTCCGGCGGCAAGACGGTCTCCCCCGTGCCGCTGGAGGAGCGGGTGCGCGCCCACCCGCTGGTGGCGCAGTGCATCGTGGTCGGCAACGACCGCCCCTACATCTCCGCGCTGGTCACCCTGGACCGGGAGGCTGTCGCGCACTGGCTGCGGATGCGGGAGAAGCCGGAACTGGGCGCCGCGGAGCTGGTACGCGATCCGGACCTGGAGGCGGAGATCCGGCGGTCCGTGGTGGCGGCCAACACCCGGGTCTCGCAGGCCGAGTCGATCCGCACCTTCCGGATCCTGGCCGCGCAGTTCACCGAGGAGGAAGGCCTGCTCACGCCGTCCCTGAAGCTGAAGCGGAACGCGATCGAGAAGGCGTACGCCGTGGAGATCGAGGCGCTCTACCGGACCTGAGCGGGAATGCGGAGGCTCGGGTGATCGTTGAAACACAGACGACCCCGACCATCGCATCGACGTGAGGACACATCGCCTGTGAGCACCGTTCCCACCCTCAACATCGGCAACGGCGTGGAGATGCCGCAGCTCGGATACGGCGTATGGCAGGTGCCCGACGACGAGGCCGCCAAGGCCGTGGGCACCGCACTGGAGGCCGGTTACCGCAGCATCGACACGGCCGCCGTCTACGAGAACGAGACCGGCACCGGCAAGGCGCTGGCCGCCTCCGGCCTGCCGCGCGAGGAGCTGTTCGTCACCACCAAGCTGTGGAACAGCGAGCACGGCCACGACAGCGCGCTGCGCGCTTTCGACGCCTCGCTGGCCCGCCTGGGCCTGGAGTACGTCGACCTGTACCTGATCCACTGGCCGGTCCCCTCGCAGGACCGGTTCGTGGAGACGTGGAAGACCTTCGAGAAGATCCTCGCCGACGGGCGCGCCCGCGCGATCGGCGTGTCCAACTTCCACCCGCACCACCTGAAGCGGCTGATCGAGGAGACCGGCACCGTCCCGGCGCTGAACCAGATCGAGCTGCACCCACGGCTTCAGCAGGGCGAGGCACGTGCCTTCCACGCCGAGCACGGCATCGCCACCGAGGCGTGGTCGCCGCTGGGGCAGGGCAAGGAACTGCTGAGCGACCCGACGCTGACGCAGATCGCCCGCAAGCACGCGAGGACCGTCGCCCAGGTGGTGCTGCGCTGGCACCTGCAGACCGGCAACGTGGTGATCCCGAAGTCGGTGACCCCCTCGCGGATCGCCGAGAACTTCGACGTGTTCTCCTTCGAGCTGGACGCGGAGGACCTGGCGGCGGTGGCCGGTCTGGACTCCGGCTCACGGCTGGGTCCCGACCCGGACGAGATGAACTGGCTGGGCTGACCGGCCGCAGACCCGCCGAGAACGGCCTGACGCTCCACCAATCCGTTCGGCTCCCGGGTCCGAATCCGTGATGGAGGCCCCCTTTGCCCCGCACGCGGCAGACCGTCCGTGCGAGGCTGGGGCCCACGGAGCCGCGACTTGGGAGGAAGCATGGGGTCTGCCCGTACGGGCGGTCGTTCACGAACGGCCGCCGTCCGCGTACCCGGGGGTGCGGCGGCGTGAAGGAAGCCGTGCACATCGCGGGAACGAAGGCCCACGGGCCCGACCTCAAGGACCTGCTGGTGCAGGTGGCCCGCGGCGAGCAGGACGCCTTCGCCGACGTCTACGACCTGGTGGCCGGCCCGGTGCTCGGCCTGGTGCGCAGCGTGCTGCGCGACCCGGCGCAGTCCGAGGAGGTCGCCCAGGAGGTCCTGGTCGAGGTGTGGCGGCGCGCCGCCCATTTCCAGCCGGAGAAGGGCAGCGCCATGGCTTGGATCATGACGCTGGCCCACCGGCGGGCTGTCGACCGGGTGCGGTCCGCGCAGGCGAGCTCGGACCGTGAGCACCGAGCGGCGCTGCTGGACCAGACACCGGCCTTCGACGAGGTCACCGAGCAGGTGGAGTCGCGGCTGGAGCGCGAGCAGGTGCGCAGATGCCTGCGGGGTCTGACCGAACTCCAGCGCGAGTCCGTGGCACTCGCCTACTACCGCGGCCTGACCTACCGCGAGGTGGCAGAGCTGCTGAATACGCCGCTGGGCACCGTCAAGACACGACTGCGTGACGGGCTCATCCGGCTTCGCGACTGCCTGGGGGTGACGGCATGACGCACGCAGACCTGCACACCATGACGGGTGCCTACGCGGTACACGCCCTGCCGGTCGAGGAACGTGAGGAGTTCGAGCGGCACCTGGCGGCCTGCGACGCCTGTGCGCAGGAGGTACGGGAGCTCACGGCGACCGCGGAGCGGCTCGGCCTGGCCGAGACCGTGACACCGCCGCCGGAGATGCGCGAGCGGGTGCTGCGGAAGATCGCCACTGTGCGGCAGGAGCCGCCCAGGGTCGCCGCCGGGCGGCGCCGTGCCGCGCGCCGGGGCCGCTGGACGCGGTCGCTGCCGAACCTGGCGCTGGCCGCCGCGCTGGCCGCCGCCGCGTCGCTCGGCGGGGTCGCCGTGTGGCAGCACCAGGTCGCTCAGGACGCCCGGCAGCAGGCGCAGCAGACCCGGCAGCGGGCCGCTGAACTGGCCCGGGTGCTGGCCGCCCCGGACGCGAAGGTGCACCGCGGGCAGCTGCCCGGCGGCGGGTCCGGCTCGGTGGTGGTCTCGCAGAGCACGAACCGGGCCGCGTTCCTCGCCTCCGGACTGCCCGCGGCGCCCGGCGGCAAGACGTACCAGCTGTGGTATGCCGACGGCGGCACCATGCGGCCGGCCGGACTGCTGCACGGCGGGGGCGACGGCACGACCATGCTGATGGACGGCAAGCTCGACGGGGCGACCGCCATGGGCGTCACCGTGGAGCCGGACGGCGGCTCACCGCAGCCCACCTCCGACCCGCTGCTGTTGATCCCCTTCGACGGCGGCGCCCGCGCCTGACGGCGGGACCGGCGCACGGTGGGACCCGGCCTTTCGGCCGGGCCCCACCGTGCTGCGCGACGGCGGCCGGGCGCTACGGCTTACGAGGCGGCAGTGGGAAGAAGCCGCTGGTGCGGGAGGCGTACTCGTCCCAGCCCGGACGGCCGGCCATGTGCCGCTCCAGCAGCTGCTTGCCGCTGCCCTTGGTCAGCAGCAGGCTCATCACCAGCGGCGAGACGACCGTCGCGGCCGCGGCGGCCCAGCTGTCGCACACGATCAGAAACAGGCCCCACCACACGCAGAAGTCGCCGAAGTAGTTCGGGTGCCGGGTCCAGCTCCACAGGCCGCGGTCCATGATGCGTCCCTTGTTGGCGGGGTCGGCCTTGAAGCGGGCCAGCTGGAAGTCGCCGACGGCCTCGAAGAGTATTCCGGCCAGCCACACGACCGTGCCGGCGACGGCGAAGGCCGACATGGATCCCGTGGACGTACTGCGCGGCCTGCACCGGCAGCGAGACCAGCCACACCAGCGCCGCCTGCAGCAGGTAGACCATGCGCAGCGCGTACACGCTGGGGTTGCCGGGCGCCTTGCTCAGCATCTTCTCGTAGCGCGGGTCCTCGCCGTGGCCGCGACCGCGGCGGGCGATGTGCACGGCAAGCCGCATCCCCCACACGACGGTGAGCAGCGTGACCAGCAGCCGCCGCGCCGTCGTCCCCCTCCCCCGCCGACACCCCGTAGCTCACCGCGGCGACCACGGCGAAGGCCAGGCCCCAGGCCACGTCCACCACCCGGTGCACGCCCTTCGCCAGGGCGACCGCGAAGGTGGCGAGGAGGACGGCCAGTGCGGCGGCCGCCGCCCACGCCATGTTGAGGCCGAAGGCGCCCCAGTCGATTCCGTGCGTCATCTGACTCCCTTTACACCGTTTTCCACCGCTCGGTGCGGCGGCCGTCCTTACGACTTCGTAGCCGCGGGGCAATCCGGACTGGCGTGTGCCCCGAATCTGGGAGTGTGAGTGACGTGCGAGAAGCGACGGACGAGACGACGCGGCGGCCGGCAGGCGACGGCGGCGGGAGGTGGCTGCGCAGGGCGCTGGGCGCGCTGAGCGGACTGCTCGCCGCGTTCGCGGCACTGGCAGCGGCGGAACTGGTCGCGGCCCTGGTGGGCGCCGGCTCGCCGATCACGGCGGTCGGCGGGGAGGCGATCGACGCCACGCCGCCGGCTGTGAAGAACTGGGCGATCCGCCACTTCGGCACGAACGACAAGTTCGTGCTGGAGCTGGGCATCGTGGTGGTGCTGGCGCTGTTCGCCGTGGGGATCGGCCTCCTCGCTCTGCGGCACCGCCGCGTCGGCGCCGCCGCGGCGCTGGTCTTCGGTGTGGTGGGCGCAGCGGCGGCCGTCAGCCGCCCGGACGCCGCGACCGGTGCCGTGCTGCCCTCCGTGCTGGGCGCTCTGGTGGCGGCGGGGGTGCTGTACCTGCTGGCCTCCCGGCTCGCCGGCGCACCCCCGGCAGGCCGGGCGGCCAGCCCGGACGCGGATGGGGACGGCTTCGACCGGCGGCGCTTCGTCGTCACCGCCTCGGCCGCGGCTGTCGCCTCCGCGGCCGTGGGATACGCCGGGATCCGGCTGGGGGCCGGCGACGCTCAGCAGGCACGGGCCTCCCGCAGCTCGGTGAAGCTGCCCGAGCCGTCCGACGCGGCCGCCGCCGTCCCCGACGGCGCCGACCTGGGAGTGCGGGGGCTCAGCCCCTTCTTCACGCCCAACAAGGACTTCTACCGGGTCGACACCGCACTGCGGGTGCCGAAGGTCGACGCCACCTCGTGGCAACTGCGGGTGCACGGCACGGGCGTCCGCAAGCCGTTGACGCTGAGTTTCGCCGATCTGCTGCACCGGGACGACCTGGTGGAGCGGGACATCACGCTGACCTGCGTGTCGAACGAGGTCGGCGGATCGTACGTGGGCAACGCCCGCTGGATCGGGGTGCCGCTGGCGAACGTGCTGCGGGAGGCCGCCGTGCGGCCGCCGTCGCAGGGGGGCCCTGCGGACCAGCTGGTCGGCAGGTCGGTGGACGGCATGACGATCGGCACGCCCGTGGAGACGGTGCTGGACGGCCGGGACGCGCTGCTGGCCGTCGGCATGAACGGCGAGCCGCTGCCCTTCGAGCACGGCTTCCCGGTGCGGATGGTCGTGCCGGGCCTGTACGGCTACGTGTCGGCCTGCAAGTGGCTGGAGGACCTCGAGCTGTCGAGCTTCGACTCCTACGACGCGTACTGGGTGAACCACGGCTGGTCGAAGAAGGCACCGATCAAGACGGAGTCCCGCATCGACACGCCGAAGCCGTTGGCGGAGCTCAAGGCCGGCTCGACGGTCCCGATCGCCGGAGTGGCCTGGGCGCAGCACCGAGGCGTCGACCGGGTCGAGGTCCAGGTCGACGACGGGCCGTGGCGGAAGGCACGGCTCAGCGAGGAGGACAGCGAGGACACCTGGCGCCAGTGGGTGCACAAGTGGACGGCCACCACGGGGACGCACACGCTGCGTGTGCGCGCCACGGACGGCACCGGGCACACCCAGACCGAGAAGCGCGTCATGACGATCCCGGACGGCGCGACCGGCTGGCACTCGGTCGTGGTGAAGGTGAGCTGACGCTCCCCCGGACAGGTCCGTGCGGCGTCGGCGACAGGCCGCGCCGCACGGGCCGCCCTCACCGCCGGTTTTCGGGTCAGCGGGCGCCGTGCCCGGGGGCGATCTCCTCGATGCGGCGGGCCAGTGTGACGTCCTTGTCGGTCACCTTGCCTCCGGCGCTGTGCGTGGTCACCGAGACGGAGACCTTGTCGTAGCCCAGCTGCAGCTCGGAGTGGTGGTTCAGCTCCTCCTGGATCGCCGAGACGTGCATCACCATGGCGGCGGCCGGCAGATGCCCCTGGAAGGCGTAGACGCGCGCGATGCCGTCGCCCTCGCGCCGCCAGCCCGGGAGTCCGGACAGCGCCTCGTCGGTCTGATCCTCGGTCAGCGGCTCGGGTGCCATCGTCTTCCCTTCGCTCTGCGGCAGGACACGCTCCAAGCGTGCCACGCGGGGCCGCACGGGCAGGGACAACCCGCCGCCTTCGCGGTGTATCCGGGTACACCCGGCGCAGGCGGCCCTCCCCCCGCGCGGAGGGGGGCTGCACGGCTGTGGCCGGAGGCAGGACGCGGCGAGGCTCGTCGTATGACGACACTGCAGACTCCGCCCCGGGCCGCGGCGGCCACGCCACGGGGCAGCGACTACTCCCGCCTGTCACGGCGGGTCGCCGAGGCCGGGCTGTTGCGCCGCCGGCCCGGCTACTACGCGATCCGACTCACCGCCGTCACCGGCGCACTGGCCGGCGCCTGGTGGGCGTTCGCCGCGCTCGGCGAAAGCTGGTGGCAGCTCGCGGTGGCCGGCTGCCTGGGACTGATTTTCGGCCAGGTCGCCCTCGTGGCGCACGATCTGGCGCACCGGCAGATCTTCCGCAGCAGGAGGGCCGGCGAGATCGGCGGCCGCCTCGCAGGCAACCTGGGCATCGGGATGTCCTACGGCTGGTGGATGGACAAGCACACCCGGCACCACGCCCACCCCAACCACGAGGAACTCGACCCGGACGTCGCGCCCGACATCCTGGTGTGGTCGCGCCGTCAGGCGCGCGCCGCGCGCGGCGTGGCCCGGTTCGTGGGCCGGCACCAGGCGGCGCTGTTCTTCCCGCTGCTCACGCTGGAGGGCTTCAACCTGCACGTCTCCAGCCTGCGGGCGCTGCGCCGGCCGCACGCCCGGCGCCGGTGGGTGGAGGGCACGCTGCTCGTGGCACATCTGGCCGGCTACCTGACGGCGCTGTTCACCGTGCTGCCGTTCGGCATGGCGCTGGCGTTCCTGTGCGTGCACCAGGCAGTCTTCGGCGTCTACCTGGGCTGCATCTTCGCGCCGAACCACAAGGGCATGCCGACGGTGACCGGCCCCGAACCGGACTTCCTGCGCCGCCAGGTCCTCACCTCACGCAACGTGCGCGGCGGCAGGTTTGCCGACGTGGCACTGGGCGGACTGAACCACCAGATCGAACACCACCTGTTCCCCAGCATGCCGGCGCCGAACCTGCGCCGTGCCCGGGCGCTGGTGCGGGAGCACTGCGCGGAACTCGGCATCCCCTACCACGAGACGTCGCTGCTGCGATCCTGGAGGGAGGCGCTGGCCCACCTTCACGACGTGGGCGTGCCGATCCGCGGCGGCACCTCCGCCTCCTGAGGCCGGCGGCCGCTCACGGCGATCTCCGGGGCGCGGGTCTCGCACAGCCAGCGGCGCAGCACCCGGTGCACCTGCTCGGCTCCGTGGAGTTCGCCGAACTCCACCGGCACGGACAGCACCCTCGGGGCCAGCAGGAACGCCCGGTTCTGCTCGCCGCCGAGGCCGCCGTGCGAGCCGACCTGCTCCTCGAAGGCGTGCACTTGGCCGGTCTCGGGGTCGACACGGGAGTTGACCATGATGTCCGCTGCGTGCGGGAAACCCGCGGTGCGGTGGACGGTCTCTGCCGCGCCGGGCCCGAAGGGGGCGAGCGGGTCGCCGCCGACCGTCTCGCCGGTCTTCAGGCGGTGTTCGCTGCCGTCACTGCCGAGTACGAGCGGTCCGTGCTCTTCGGAGTCGACCAGCAGGAATCCGATGCCGTGGTGGTCGGCGAGTGCCGGCAGCAACCCCGGGTACCGCTCGTCGATCGCCTCGCGTGTCAGGCGCCCGGGCACGTCGGGGAAGGAGACCAGGCCCAGGTTGCCGGAACCCAGGACCACCGGTCCGGCGCCCCGTGGCGGCCGGCGCGGCACCTCGCCACGGTCCCGGTCCTCGGGCCGGCGCAGCGCGGCCCGCGCCACGGTGCGGGCCTCGGTGCCGCTGAGGGTGCGGCGGGCCCGACGGGAGACGGGCAGTCCGCAGCCGGCGCGCACCAGTTCCTCCAGCGTCAGCCCGTAGGCGCCCTGGAAGGTGGGACCGTGGCTCTGTCCGTGGTCGGACAGCAGCACGACACGGTAGGGGCGTTCGGCGTGCTGGGCGGCCTTGACGATCAGCTGGATGGAGCGGTCCAGGCGGCGCAGTGCCTGCCGGGTGTCGCGGCCGCGTGGCCCGGAGTGGTGGGCCACCTCGTCGTAGCCGACGAGGTCGGCGTAGACGGCGGTGCGGCCGCTGAGCATGTCGCCCATCACCGCGGCGACGACCACGTCACGTTCGACGACGGTGGCGAAGGGCCGGATGAACGGGTAGAGACCACCGCGCCCGACGCGCGGTGAGTCGTGCCGCATGCGGGCGCTGACGGACTGCCCGATCTCGCGGACCATCTCGGCGAGGAAGGAGACGGCGGTGCGGGTGGCGTTGGCGGGGTCGGAGAAGTAGGCGAAGTACCCGGCGCGTGAGCGGGTCTCCCTGTCACGCCGCCAGGCCACCGACAGGGTCAGCGCGAGCTGCCGGGCGCCGCCGCTGAACAGGTTGCCGCGGCCGGCGCCGTCGCCCTCCAGCAGCCCCCGGTTCCCGGTGCGTTCGACGGCCCGCCGTTCCAGCTCTGCCGCGCTGGAGGGGCGGTTGCTGACGATGACCTCCCCGGTCTCCTTCTCGTACCAGCGGAAGGCGGGCACGTCCTCGTTGGTGCCGTGCAGGATGCCGAGCTGGCTGGCGCCGGTCTGGCTGGACCAGTCGGTGCGCCACGGGGTGAGACGGTGGGTGCCGTGCAGCATCCCGGCGACGGTGGGCATCAGCGGCTGCTCGCCGGCGACGGCCTCCCGCAGCACGTCGTGGCCCAGCCCGTCGAGTTGCAGGAAGACGGTCCCGGGCGACTGATCGCAGTGGCCGCCCTCGCGGCGGCGTCTGCGCACGGCGAGGCGTGCCAGGCGTCGCCGGTAGGCGCCGTCGTCCCGGACTGCGAGGAAGGTGCTGGCCGCCGAGGAGGCGGCCGACATCGCGGCGGCCACCACGACGGCGGTCTCGGGCGCGGTCTCCCCCCGGCCGGTGGGATTGAGGTCGATGGCGACCCACAGCAGCGAGCCGTTGAGGAAGAAGACCAGCACGCCGAGCACCAGGGCCGGCACCAGCAGCACCGCCCGGACCACCAGCGGCCACACCAGTGCGCTCAGCAGCGCGAAACCGCCCGCTCCTATCGCGGCGGTCACCGCGATGGACGTGGCGCTGTCATCGGCGTGCGAGCGCAGCCGGAAGTCGGGCAGCGCGCCCGCGAGCACCAGCATGGTGACCGTGGAGACCAGCCACACCGCCAGCACGCGGAGAACCGCGGCGCCCACGTTCCGCCAGTGCGGAATCCGCCGTCGCACGTTCCCTCCCCTCCGGTTCCTCTCCGGGCCCCCAGGTCCCCCGGACCGGGGAAGGGCACGCGGAACATTCTCCACTTTTTCACAACGTGGCGGGTGCGCGTCGTCCGCGGCGGGGCGGGGCACATACGCTCACAGTGGCGCACGACCGGGCGCACAGGGAATCCGGCGCGCGCCGTCCGCGAGAAGGAGGAGGGACCGTGCCGCTGGAGGTCACCTGGTGGGGGCACGCCACCGCGACCGTGCGGGACTCGGGTGTGACGGTACTCACGGACCCGCTCCTGGTACGGCGCATGGCGCATCTGAGGCGACGCCGGGGAGCGCTGCCTCCTCCGGACGCCGCCGAGGCCGACATCGTGCTGATCTCGCACCTGCACGCCGACCACCTGCACCTGGGCTCGCTGTCCCGAGTACCGCGCGGCACCCGGGTCGTGGTGCCGCGGGGGGCGCCCGCGGCGGTCGGCGGGCTGCGCCGGCTCGGCGGACGGCTGGACCTGGTGGAGATCTCGGCAGGCGAGCAGGTCGCGGCGGGTCGCGCTGCGCATCCGTGCCGTGCCGGCGCGGCACGACGGGCGGCGGTTGCCCTGCGGACCCCGGCGGGTGCCCGCGCTCGGCTACGTCGTCGAGGGCGCGTGCCGCACCTACTTCGCCGGTGACACCGACCTGTACGACGGCATGGCCGACGCCGTCGGCCCGGTGGACGCCGCGCTGCTGCCGGTGGGCGGCTGGGGCCCCCACCTGGGTGAGGGGCATCTGGACGCGGCGGGCGCGGCGCGGGCGCTGACGCTGCTCGAGCCGGGCAGCGCCGTCCCGGTGCACTACGGCACGTACTGGCCGATCGGCATGGATGCCGTCCGGCCGCACGAGTTCCACTCTCCGGGCGAGGAGTTCGTCCGGCTGGCCGCCAGGCTGGCGCCGAAGGTGACGGTGCATCGGCTGCGGCAGGGCGAGAGTGTCTGCCTGGAGGCCCAGAGGTGATCGATTCGCTCGGGCGGCTGGCCGGCGGTGCCCGTCGGCGCGCTGCTGGCACAGCAGGCAGCGGTACCGGCCGACGTGGCCACGGGCCCGGCCGGGTACCCGATGCTGTTCGTACTGGTCTTCGCCGGCTCACTGGTGCCGGTAGTGCCGACGGGCGCGCTGGTCAGCGCCATGGCCGCGGCCGCGTTCACCCAGCACATGCCGGTGGTACCGCTGGCGGTGGTCTTCCTGCTGGGCGCCTCCGCGGCGTTCCTCGGCGACGTCACGCTGTACTGGCTGGGCCGGCGCGGCGTCGGCTCGAAGAACGGTTCGCGGTGGCTGGACCGGCTGCACCGGCGGGCCGCCCCGGAACGGCTGGCCCAGGCCGAGGACAAGCTGCGCGAGCACGAGATACAGGTGCTGATCGTCTCGCGGCTGATACCCGCCGGCCGCATCCCGGTGATGCTGGCCTGTCTGCTGGCCGGCATGAAGCTGCGCACCTTCGTGCGCGGCAACTTCCCGGCCTGCCTGGCCTGGGCGCTGGTCTACCAGGTGATCGGCGTGGCGGGCGGGTCGCTCTTTCCGCAACCGTGGGAGGGGGTGGCCGCGGCGGTGACGCTGACGCTGACGGTGAGCGCGGGACAGGCGCTGTGGCACCGAATGCGCGGGGCGCGCGGCGCCGGCGGCGAGGGCGTTCCGGAGTCCTGACCCGCGTTCACTCCGGCCGCGACGTGCGGGGACCACTCGCGGCGCAGGCCGGGCGGCAGGGCAGCTGCAAGGTGCCGGACGGCGGGCGGTCGAGGGGTCCGGGGCTGTTCGCTCATCGTCGGCCCCCCTCGGTGAGGGCGGCGAGCACGGCGCGCAGCCCCTCGGCCGCGCCGGCGTCACCGGGCGAGGTCGTCAGCCTGGCCCGCAGGGCCTGCGGATCGTCACAGAAGCGGTGACCGCCGGCTGCGTGCGGGCCGAGCCGCCGGACCAGCTCGGCCTCCAGTGTGACCGCGTCGGGCACGCCGCGCGCGGCCAGCGCCTCCCGTACGGGCTCCAGGTCCAGGTAGACGTGCCGCCCGGTGGTCGGCGGGCGGCACAGGCCGCCGGCCTCGAGCACCGCGTCGTGCAGGGCGGCGGCCAGAGCGCCGTGCACCCGGGCACCGGCCGTGCGGCGTTCCCGCAGCGGGCCCGGCTCGTCCAGCACGTGCGCGGCGGCCTCGTCGGAGGCCGGTCCGAGAGTGGCGTTCAGGGTCTGCAGGAGGTGCCGCACGTGCGCGGCCAGCGCCCGGCCGTGTGGGGTACCCGGCATGCGGGCGACCGCCGCGGCGGTGCCGGGCGGCAGCAACGCGGGGTCAAGCCCCGCCAGGACGACGACGGCGTCGGCGTGCGCGGCGCCGAGCATCTCGGCGGGGCTGACCACGACCGTGGCGTGCGGGTCGTGGCAGGTGTCCCGCCAGCTCTCGTCGCTGATCACGAGCATGCCCTCGCCGTCGGCCGCCTCGCAGACCTCGTGCAGCAGCTCGGGCGGCGCGGCGGTGCCGGTCGGGTCGTCGGCGACGGACAGCAGCAGCACGCGGGGGCGCGTCCCCTCCGCGCGGGCCCGGCCCACCGTCTCCAGCAGCAGGAAGGGGTCGGGGACGCCGCCGCACTCGGCGGGCACCGGCACCGGATGCAGCCCACGGCCCAGCAGCCGGGCGGCACGGGCGTGCCAGCAGGCGGCGGGCCGCGGCAGCACCACGTCTCCGGGAAGCGCCGCCAGCAGCGCCGTCAGCAGCAGCCCGGCGCCGGGAGCGGCGACGGCCTGCCCGGGCCCGGTGGCCAGCCCGCGCCGCTCCCAGTACCCGCGTGCCGCGTCCGCGGCGAGCCCGTCCGTCCCCGGCTCCTCAGGCCGCCAGCCGGTGCCGGGGGTGGGCGGGCCGGTGCCCGCCGTCCCACTCGGCGTCCACCTCGTGGTGGATCCGGTCGCAGGTGCGGCTGATCAGCCGGGAGACGTGCATCTGGGAGATGCCGAGCTGCTCGGCGATGCCGGCCTGCGTCATGTCGCAGAAGAACCGCAGGTAGAGGATGCGGCGCTCCCGCTCGGGCAGCTGCTCCAGCCGGGGGCGGACCGCCTCCCGGAACAGCACGTTCTCGAACCCCGGCTCCGGCCCGCCCAGGGTGTCCAGCAGGGCGTAGCCCTCGCTGGTCCCGGCCAGCTCGGCGTCCAGGGACAGCGTGCTGTAGCTGGAAAGCGCCTCCATGCCGAGCAGCACGTCCTCCTCGGACAGCCCGGTGAACTCGGCGACCTCGGCGACGGAGGGCGACCGGCCGTCCAGCGACAGGTTCAGCTCGCGGATCCCGGCCCGTACCCGGCCGCGGACCTCCTGTACGCGGCGCGGGACGTGCAGGCCCCACATGTGGTCGCGGAAGTGCCGCTTGATCTCTCCGACGATCGTCGGCACGGCAAAGCTCTCGAATGCGGTGGCCCGGCCCGGGTCGTAACGGGCGACGGCCTTGACCAGACCGAGGGCCGCCACCTGCTCGAGATCCTCCAGACTCTCGCCGCGGTTGCGGAACTGCCGGGCGAGGCGCCGCGCCATCGGCATCCAGGCGCGGACGACCTGCCGACGCAGTTCGTCCTTCTCCGTACCGTCGGGAAGGCCGGCGATACGGGCGAAGTCGGCGGAGGTGTCGGGGGCGTCGTCATGGGGGTGGCGGCTGCGCCGTGGGCGGGACGATGCGGTGGTCATGGGCTTCGCTCTCCCAGTGCACGGGGTTACCGGACTCGGGCGTCCCCGCGACGGGGAACGGCGGCGGGGAGGCGGCGTCTCGCCCGCGGCAGGCTGTCCGGGGTGCCTTCACATCCGAAGCACGGGGGTTGTATGCCCCGCGCACCCCGTCCGAAACGAGGTTTTCGTCCCCAAACGGGGGGCTACCCGGCGTGCCGTGACCACACTGACGGGCACCACGTACGGATATTTCCTGGCCTGCGAGGATCACGGCCCGCAGGAGCTCGTGGAGCAGGCAAGGATGGCCGAGCAGGCCGGGTTCACCGCGCTGTGGATCTCTGACCGTTTCCATCCCTGGAACTCGGCTCAGGGACACTCGCCCTTCGTCTGGTCCGTCATCGGAGCCCTTGCCGAGGCGACGTCGCTCCCGGTGCAGACTGCCGTGACCTGCCCGACCGTGCGCATGCACCCGGCGGTGGTCGCGCAGGCCGTGGCGACCTCGGCGGTGCTGCTGGGCGGAGAGCGATTCCGGGTGGGGGTGGGCAGCGGCGAGGCGCTGAACGAGCACATCCTGGGCGACGCCTGGCCGGTGGCCCCGGTCCGGCTGGAGATGCTCGAAGGGGCCGTGTCGATCATCCGGCAGCTGATGACCGGCAGGGAGGTCACGCACCACGGCAAGCACTACACCGTGGAGAACGCCCGGCTCTACGACGTGCCGGAGCGGCCGGTGCCCATCGAGGTCTTCGGCATGGGGCCCGCCATGATCGAACTGGCAGGGCGGATCGGCGACGGCTTCATCGCAATGGACCCGGACGAGGAGAGCGTGGCCCGTTTCCGCCGGGCCGGCGGCGGGCAGCAGCCGGTGCGCGGCGGCACGAAGGTGTGCTGGGACACCGATCCGGATGCGGCAGTGCGCACCGTGCACCGCCGGTGGCCGAACATGTTCCTGCCCGGCGAGCTGGGCCAGGTGCTGCCGACGCCGGCGCACTTCGAGCAGGCCTCGCAGCTGGTCACCGAGCAGCAGGTGCGCCGGGGGACGATCGTGTGCGGTGACGATCACGAGCAGCACGTGCGCAGTCTGCAGGCGTACGCCGACGCGGGCTTCGACACGGTCTACGTCAACCAGATCGGCCAGGACATGCGCGGCTTCTTCGACTTCTACCGGCGCGAGGTCCTGCCCCACCTCACCGGCTGAGAAGCTCGGCGAACAGCGCCTCGTCGCCCGCCGCCCGCGCCAGCGCCCGCTCGCGCGCTCCGTGCCGCCGCCGCGGCGGCCGGGTCGTCCTGCGGCAGTCCGGAGGCGAGAAACTCCTCCTCGTCCAGCCGCAGCACGCGCGACCGGTCGGCGCAGACCCACAGGTCCAGCTCCAGGTCGACACTGGTCACGACCGCGTCGGCGATGCGCGCCGGACGGGCCATGTCGCAGTACCAGCCCTTGAGCGCGCCGTCGCCGGCCCGCACCTCCTTCACCGAATACCAGCGGTCACGCCAGTAGTGCTCAGTGAACACGTCGCCGGTCTCGAAGCGCACGAACCCGAAGTCCCGGACCGGCGGGCCGGCCCAGGGGGCGCGCAGGACGGCGTGGGTGCCGTCGTCCGACAAGGCGGTGGCGGGGTAGTCGAGACCGGCCCGTGCGTACTTGATCAGGGTGACGGTCACCTCGGTGCCCGCCGTCAGAATGGCGTTCATGCGGGCCTACTCTGCCGCCGGGCGGCCCTCGCCCGCGAGCGGTTTCGGGCGGTGGACGGGCGGCTACCCGTTGCGTGTACGCGGGCACGCACGGGGAGAGTTGACGAACACGGCGGCGGGCACCGCCGGTTCGGAATTCGTCAAAGAGCTCGTGCGGGCCGTGGCAGCACACCGGCATCGGAGGCGCCCGCCGACGATGCGGGCCCGAGCGGGGCGAGGGCCGGCCGTCGCGGCTGGCGCCCCCATCGCCGCGACGGCCGTCGTCGAGGTCACCCTCCGTCGCGGTCGTCGTTCCGGCTGCGGGCGCCCTCGCGGGTGCGGGCGGGTGAGACCCCGCGCTCCGGGTGTCGTCGCAGGTACTCGCCCTCGAGCTCCGTCGTGCGTTCCGTGTGCGCGGACAGCGCGCCCGACGAGCCGTGCAGCAGCGTGTCGTGCCGGGTGCGGTGGATGGTCTCCAGCTCCCGCAGCAGCTGGGCCTCGGTCAGCTTCCTCGGATCGATTCCCCTCATGCGCGCTCCTCCTGTGTCGAGTCCTGGGCGACGGGTACCCGGCCTGCGCCATCCAAGGAGGGAGCCATGCACATCGGATTCCTCAGTCCGCTCTTCGACCGGCCCGGACCCTGGGCCTCGGTCTACCTCGACACCGTGCATCGCCTCCGAGGACGGCGCAGCGCGCCGGGAGCTGACCGCCCGCGGTGCCGCCGAGCGGCTGCAGAACCAGGGTGCGGACGCACTGCACCTGCCGCGCCGTCCTCGAAGCTCTCGGCGACCGGGACCGTTCCGCACATCCGCCGGGCCATGCGCTCTTCGCGCAGGACGGCGCGGTCGTACTGGACACGCCCCTGTCCGTACGCCGCCGGGCAGCGGAGCCGAAGCATGCTGGGAGGCCCTTCCGCACGTCGGCCCGCTGGTCGAACTGGCCGACGACGAAGGTTTCTGCCTGGTCGCCTACGTCGACCGCACGGGCGCCGACTTCGAGCTGCACGGCCCGCTGGGTAAACGCGGGAGCGGGTCGCCTCGAGGGCGAGGACCGTCCGGTGCACCGGACGGCGACAGGCGACTGGTCGGAACGCAGTTTCCACAACGCCGTGGAGAACACCTGGGAGCGCAACGCCGCCGCCGTCGCCCAGGCGGCCGAGTCCCGCATGGCACAGACCGGCGCCGAGACGCTGGTGCTGGCCGGCGACCGCCGCGAGTGCCGCGCCGTCCACGACCGGCTGCCCCGCATGCTGCGGGAACGCACCGTCGAGGCCGAGCACGGCGGGCGCTCGGCCGGCGGCAACGCCGACGCGGGGCACCGGCTCCTCGACGAGGAGGTCGAGGAGGTCCGTTCCGCACACCTGTGGCATCACGTGTCCGAGGTGATGAACGACTTCCTGGCACGCCGGGTGCCCAGCGACGACGGCCTCCTGGGCGCGGCCGAAGGCGTTCCGGCCCTGATCGAGGCGGCAAGGGAGCACCGCATCGGCACCTTGCTGGTGCGGCCCGACGGCGCCGACCTGCACCGAGAGGTGTGGGTGGGGCCGGGCAGCGACCAACTGGCCGTCCGTCGCAGCGAGGTGCACTATCTGGGCGAGTCCGAGCCCTGGAGTACCCGCGCGGACGACGCGCTGCTGCGGTCGGCGGCCATGACCGGCGCCGAGGTGCTGTGCGTCCCCACGCCCGGGGAGGGCGCACCGACCCCGGCCGGACGCGCGGCCGAGGGCTCGGGCGGTGTGGGCCTGCCGGCCGGCGGCCTCGGGGCGCTGCTCCGCTGGCCGTACGGCGGAGCCCCCGAAGGAGGCGGCGAAGGTGGAGGACAGCATGCAACGAGGCAGTGACCGCATGAACGTCCACCGGGATGACGAGATGAAGAAGGAGTTGCAGGGACGGCTCCGCTCCGGGCACGCCACGCGTGCGGAGGAGTGGAACGATCCGGAACCGGAGGCGGACGACGATCCGCGAGTCACCGACCGTGCCGTGTCCACCGGCAGCCGCGCCCACGTGACCGAGGTGCGGGACGAGGAGCTGCGCAGCGACCTGGCGCGGCACCTGGGCCGGCACGCCTTCCCCGGCGGCCGCGGCGACCTGCGGCACGCCCTGGAGAACGCCCACGCCCCCGACGGACTCTTGACAGAGGTCGAGGCGCTGCCCGAGGGCGGCCGCTACCGCAACGTCCAGGAAGTCATGACGGCGCTGGGCCGCAAGCCGGAATCCTGAGCCCGTCTCCCCCTCTTCCCCGAACCCGGCGCCCGCTGACGGGGCGCCGGGTTCCTTTGCCCGGCTACCCTCGGGCGCATGGAGATTCTGGGTACGTCACTGCGGGTCTGTGTCGACGATCTGGACGCTGCGGTGCCCGTCTACGAGAAGCTGGCGGACGCGGAGGCGGTGCGCTTCGCACAGGGCCCGGTGTCGGTCGCGGCAGTCGGTCCCTTCTTCCTGATGAGCGGCCCGAGCAGCCACCTGGAGGTGCTGCGCAAGGTGGCAGCGACGCTGGCCGTCGCGGACGTGGACAAGGCCGTCGCCGACCTGCGCGCGGTCGGTGCGGACATCATCGCCGGCCCGAAGGAGACGCCCCTCGGGCGGAACCTGGTGGCCCGTCACCCCGACGGAAGCGTCTTCGAGTACGTGGACCGCAACGGGGGTTGACCCCCGAGCGGCGGCGAGCGCGGAGGGGCCGGCGGCGGCGCTGCTGATCGCCCTGGTGGCCGTCACACCCTTGGGCGCGGCGGTCGGTGTGTGCTCCCCGGCGCTCCCCTGCCCGCGCGACCAGTTCGCCATGGCACGCATGCCCCGCTCGGCCGTCACGCTGATGCTCGCACGGCCGCCGGGCACCGCGACGGTGATGGGCGTGCCGGCCCTGCGACAGATCCCCACCCCGCTGGAGGCGCCGGCCGTGTCCTTCGTCGCGGCGGGCGCCGGGCTCCACCATGACACGCCGCGGCCCCCGGCATCCCGGCCGAAACTCACCCGGCAGGTGACGCCTTGTTGTCGGCCTTGATGTCGAAGTTGATCTGGGAGCCGTCGACGGAGGTGACGGTGACCGTCACGCCGAGGGTGCTGCCGTCGTCGCCCGTCAGCGTGCAGCGGGTGGTGGTGCCGACCTTGCCCTCGAGGTCCTCGGGGCAGGTGATGTCCGGCTTGGGCCGGCCCGTGGTCGCGGCGAGCTTCCGGGCGACCGTGTCGGCCAGCTTGTCCTTGGGCAGCTGCGGGGTGGAACCACCTATGGAGCCCGTGCAGCCGGCGAGGAGCAGGGCGGCGGTCGCGGTCACGAGGAGCGAGGCGACGGACGACTTGGCGGTGCGCATGTGGAAGTTCCCCGTTTCGGTGATCAAGAACTGAAATTGGCAGAGGGGAGACTACAGTGATGGCCCTACCGAGACGAATTACCGGAACCCTGCCGCGGGTTGCCGAGATGGCGCGGCACGCGAGCGGCCGCGCCCGGCCGGGCGCGTGTTCTGGCGGACGTGGCCGACGCGTGAGTCATTCGCCGGTGCTGCCGTCGGCCAGTTCGCGTACGACGTCGAGCTGCCCGACGTGCCGTGCGTACTCCTGCACCAGGTGGAAGAGGATCCAGGACAGCGTCGGGGCGTCGGCCTCGGTGGGGAAGCGGCCGCCGACGGCGGCCCGGGTGTGCAGCGGGCTGCCCGCGGCGATGACGCGCGAGCGCGCGGACTGCGCGCGGAAGCGGTCCAGCACCTGAGCCGTCGACCACCCGTCGGGGACGTGCCAGCGCCCTTCGGGGGTGCCGTCCGCCGCGTCGCCCCACGGGTCCTCCACCCGCTCGCCGGTGAACCCCCACACCAGCCACCGTCGTTCGACGTGCAGCAGGTGCCAGACGAGTTCCAGTGGGCTCCAGCCGGACGGCAGCCGGCTGCCGCGCAGCGTCTCCTCGTCGAGCCCGTCGACCTTGCGCAGCAGGGTGTCGCGGTAGTAGTCGAGGTGGCCCAGCAGCAGCTCGTGGGGGTCGGAGACGGACGTGGCCGGTTCTTCGAGGTGATCGGTCACCGCTTCAGCTCCACGGTGGGCACATCCTCGCGACCGAAACCGAAGGACTGGGCGTACAGGGAGAATTCGGCCTCGACAGCCGTGGCGATGGTCTCCGCGCGGCGGAACCCGTGGCTTTCCCCCTCGAAGGTGAGGTAGGCGTGCGGCACGCCGCTTCCGGCGACCTGTGCGAGGAACCGCTCGCACTGCACGGGCGGGCAGATGGGGTCATCCAGACCCTGCAGCAGCAGGAAGGGCGCCCGGATGCGCCCGCCGTGCACGGCCGGCGACCGGTCACGGTAACGCTCGGGGCATTCGGCGAGCGGGCCGACGAGGGACTCCAGGTACTGCGACTCGAAGTCGTGGGTCTCGTCGGTGGCCCAGCCGGTCAGGTCGAGGATGGGGTAGGTGATGGTGGCGCAGGCATAGAGGCCGGAGGTCGCGGCCGAGGTCAGCGACGCCGCGGAGGTCCAGCCGCCGGCGCTGCCTCCGCGGATGGCGAGCCGGTCCGGGTCGGCACTGCCCTCACCGGCCAGCGCGCGGGCCACGGCGGCGCAGTCCTCGACGTCGACGATGCCCCACGACTCCCGCAGCCGGTTGCGGTAGGCGCGGCCGTAGCCGGTGGATCCGCCGTAGTTGACGACGGCGACGCCGATGCCGCGGGAGGTGAAGTAGGCGGCCTCCAGGTCGAGGACCGCCTGCGCGCGGCTGGTCGGGCCGCCGTGCACCCAGATCACGTACGGGGGCCGCTCGCCTTCGGCGCCCGCGTACTCGGGGTGGTGCGGGGGGAGCACGTGGGCGTGGACCTCGCGGCCGCCGGGCCCGGAGAACACGCGCTGTTCGGGCTGCGGATAGTACGGCGGGATCGACGGGGTCGGGGTGTCCGGCGGCCAGGACGCGGGTGTGGCCGGTGACGGTGTCGAGTTCGACGACCTCGTGGGCGGTCCGCGGGCCGGCGGCGACGCCGACGACCCGGGTGCCGACGACGGCGAGCGTGGAGTACCACTCGGTCCACGGCCCGGGGGCATCGCTGATTTCCCCGGTCCCCGGGTCGAGGAGGGCGAGCCGCTGGGCGCCGCGGCCGTGCACCGTCGCGACCAGGCCGCCGGCGAGCGGCGCGAACCAGGCCAGGCCGATCCGCCACATCCCGCCGCCGAACTCCTCCTCGCGCGGGCACAGGTTGACCGGCTCGGCGGCACCGTCCGGGTCGAGGCGGTGCAGGTTCCACCAGCCCGTGCGGTCGGTGACGGCCAGCAGGGAGCCGTCGGCGGCCCACTCGACTTGGACGACGGACTCCTCCGGCCCGCCTGCGACGGCGCGCACGCCGGTGAAGGCGCCGTCTTCGGCGAGGCCGGCGGTCATCACCCGGGTGCCGTCCCACGGCATGGAGGGGTGGTCCCAGGCCAGCCAGGCGGCGCGCCGGCCGTCGGGCGAGAGGCGCGGGCCGGTGACGAAGCGGTGCTCGGCGGCGCACAGTTCGCGCACCGCCGCCGCGGTCGGCGGCGGCCGAGCCGTCCAGCGGGACGGCGACCGGCACCCGCCGCACGTCGGTGGGCGCCGGGCCGGTGAACTCCTCCAGGACGCACAGCACCTCGCCGTGTTCCGGCAGCACCGTCATGTCGCACCAGCGCAGCCCGCCGCCGACGTCGGAGACGGGGGTGAGCGGCTGCGGCCCGGCGCCGGGCTCGTCCGGGTGTGAAGCGGTACAGCCGCTGGTCGCCCTGGTGGGTGAAGACGACCAGCGGGCCGCCCTCGGGCGCGGCGCGGCGGCGAACGGGGTACCGCCGTACTCGATGACCCGGTTGCGCACGTTCCACGGGGCGGGCAGCACGCTCTCCGGCCGGCCCGTGCCGTCCGCGCGCAGCCGCATCAGGGCGCGGCGGCCGCCCTCGTCCGGTCGTGGCGCGGTCCACCACACCTCGTCGCCGACGGCGCGGAGGTACTCGGGCCGGCCGTCGTGCGCGGCGACCATGTGCGCGTCGAGGGGGGACGGCCAGGTGCCGTAGGGGGCCCGGGTCGTGGGCATGTTCGGGTCAGCCTCCTGCTCGGTGCGGTCGGACGGTCCGGTGCGTCAGGCGGTCACAGCGCGCGCAGAGCGCGGTCCAGGACCTGGACGCCGAAGTGCAGCGCGTCGACGGGGACGCGCTCGTCGACGCCGTGGAAGAGCGCCTGGTAGTCGAAGCCGGCGGGCAGCCGGAGCGGCGAGAAGCCGTAGCCGGCGATGCCCAGCCGGGAGAACTGCTTGGCGTCCGTACCGCCCGACATGCACCAGGGCATGACGCGCCCGGTCGGGTCGAAGTGCTCCAGGGACTCGCGCAGCACGTCGAACGTGCCGGTCTCCAGTGGCGCTTCGAGCGGCGGTTCGCGGTGGTAGAACTCCCAGTCGACGTCCGGACCGGTCAGTTCGTCGAGGGTGCTGTGGAACTCCTCCTCGGCGCCGGGCAGCATCCGCCCGTCGACCATGGCGGTGGCGCTGCCGGGGATGACGTTGACCTTGTAGCCGGCCTCGAGCATCGTCGGGTTGGCGCTGTTGCGCACTGTCGGCTCGACGAGGGTGGCGGCGTCGCCGAGCGTGGCGAGGAAGGCGTCCACGTCGAAGTCGGGGGCGTCCAGCTTCGGGCGGTTCGACGCCCCGGACCGCGGCCAGTTCGGTGAGTGCGGCGCGCACGGTGGGGATGAGCCGCACCGGCCAGCGGTGTTCGCCGATCCGGTTGACGGCGGCGGCCAGCCGGCTCACCGCGTTGGACCGGTTGACCTTGGAGCCGTGCCCGGCCTTGCCGCGCGCGGTCAGCTTGAGCCAGCCGGTGCCCCGCTCCCCCGCCGCGACCGGGTACAGGCGCATCCCGTCGGCGGTGTGGAAGGTGAACGCGCCGGATTCGCTGATGCCTTCGGTGCAGCCCTCGAAGAGTTCGGGGTGGTGGTCGGCGAGGAAGTCGGAACCGAACTCGGCACTGTCCTCCTCGTCGGCGGTGAAGGCCAGCACGATGTCCCGGCGCGGGCGCACGCCGGCGCGCGACCAGGCACGCACGGCGGCGAGCATCATGGCGTCCATGTTCTTCATGTCGATGGCGCCGCGCCCCCACACCACGCCGTCGCGGATCTCACCGGAGAAGGGGTGCACGGTCCAGTCGGCCGGATCGGCGGGGACGACGTCGAGGTGGCCGTGGACGAGCAGCGCGTCGGCCGACGGGTCGCTGCCGGGGATCCGCGCGACGACGTTCGTGCGGTCCGGGGCCTTCTCCAGCAGCACGGGTTCAACGCCGGCGTCGCTCAGCCGCTCGGCGACGTACTCGGCGGCCTGCCGCTCCACGCCGTCGCCGCGGCCGTGGTTGGTGGTGTCGATGCGGATCAGCTCGGAGGTGTAGGAGACCACCTCGTCGAGTGCCTGCCGGTCGATGGGGGTGTCAGACATGGTTCTCCTCCACGGCGAGTGCGGGGCCCGCGGAGATCAGGATCTTCATGGGCGGCAACGTTACGCGGTCGCGAACCGGGGCAGAACCCCTGCCGACAAGTCCACAGGTCTACACCTCTAGAGGTCTCCCACCAGCACGAACAGTCGCGAATGGGGGGCCGCGCGGCGCTTCCGGTCAGCAATCCCCGGGACGCTTGGGCATGTTCGACCTGTGAACGCCGTCAGGCGGGACGGCGGACCCGACGCTCCATCCCTTGACAGGACATGGACAGAGCGTAAAGGTCTGTACCAAAACCCGCCCGTCGGCCCCGCGTCGCGTGCAGCACCCGAGCGGAGCCGTCTTCGTCCAAGGAGGGACGACTTGCGGCACCAACTCAGAGGTTCACGTCGGAGCACCACCGCACACACCCGCTTCGGTGGTGCGCTGCTGGCGGCGAGCGCACTCGTCGTCGGACTGCTGCCCCTCGCCTCGGCGTCCGCCGAGGAGGCGCCCGGCACGACCGTCGCGCACGCGTCGGCGCCCTACCTCGACCCCGAGCTGCCCGTGCGGCGGCGGGTCGCCGACCTGCTCGGGCGGATGACGCTGCACGAGAAGATCGGGCAGATGACGCAGGCCGAACGCGGTGCCGTCGACGACGACCGGGGAAAGATCACCGACCTCGCGCTCGGTTCGGTGCTCTCCGGCGGCGGATCCACCCCGACACCCAACACCCCCGCGGCGTGGGCGGACATGGTGGACGCCTACCAGTCGCGTGCCCTGGACACCCGGCTGCACATCCCGCTGCTCTACGGCATCGACTCGGTGCACGGCGACAACAACCTCGTCGGCGCGACGATCTTCCCGCACAACATCGCCATGGGCGCCACCCGCGACCCCGGACTGGTACGCAGGAAAGAGCACATCACGGCGACCGAGACCCGGGCGACCGGTCCTCAGTGGGTCTTTGCGCCGTGCGTGTGCGTCACCCGCGACGAGCGGTGGGGGCGGACGTACGAGAGCTTCGGCGAGAGTCCGAAGCTGGTCGAGCGAATGGAGACCGCCATCGACGGTTTCCAGGGCCACGGCCCGAAGGACCTCGCAGACACCGACCGCGTGCTGGCAACGGTCAAGCACTACGCGGGCGACGGTGACACCGCCTACGGCTCCTCGACGACCGGCACCTACACCATGGACCAGGGCGTCACGATCACCGACTGGAAGCACTTCGCGAAGATCGACCTCGCGCCCTACGTCCCCGCCGTGCGCCGCCACCACGCGGGAAGCATCATGCCTTCCTACTCCAGCGTCGACTGGACCGAGGACGGGGTCGGCAACCCGGTCAAGATGAGTGCGAGCAGGAAGCTGCTGACCGGCGTCCTCAAGCAGAAGATGGGCTTCGACGGCATCGTGATCAGCGACTGGGAGGCCATCCACCAGCTTCCCGGCGACTACGCGCAGCAGGTGCGCACGGCGGTGAACGCCGGAATCGACATGTTCATGGAGCCCTACAGCGCCGAGCAGTTCGAACAGACGCTGACCGACGAGGTGCAGGCCGGTCGGGTGAAGACCTCCCGCGTCGACGACGCGGTACGCCGGATCCTGAGGGCGAAGTTCGAGCTCGGGCTCTTCGAACACCCCTACACCGACCGCTCCCGACAGGACGACATCGGCTCGCAGGCCCACCGCGCAGTGGCCCGCGAAGCGGTCGCGAAGTCGCAGGTGTTGCTGAAGAACGCGCATCACGCACTGCCGCTCGACCCGGGGCAGCGGATCTACGTCGCCGGCGTCGACGCGGACGACATGGGCGACCAGGCCGGCGGCTGGACCGTGACCTGGCAGGGCGCCTCGGGCGACACCATTCCGGGTACCACCATCCTGGCGGGCATCCAGCGCGACGCCGGCGACGTCACCTACAGCGCCGACGCCTCGGCGCCCATGGACGGGTACGACGTGGGCGTCGTCGTCATCGGCGAGACCCCCTACGCCGAGGGCGTCGGCGACGTCGGCAACGGCCACACGCTGAACATCTCCGGGGCCGACCGGTCGAACATCGACCGGGTCTGCGCAGCGGTGCGGACCTGTGTCGTCCTGGACGTGGCGGGCCGCACGCAGATCATCACCGACGAACTGCCCAAGACGGACGCGTTCGTGATGTCCTGGCTGCCCGGCAGTGAGGGCGAGGGCGTGGCCGACGTGCTGTTCGGCAAGCGGCCGTTCACCGGAAAGCTGCCGGTGAGCTGGCCGCGCAGCCAGGCGCAGGAGCCGATCAACGTGGGCGACGCGGACTACGACCCGCTGTTCCCTTACGGCTTCGGCCTCACCACCGGCCACGGCCACCACCGGCACGGCGGCGGTCACCACCACTGACGGAACCCGCTCCCCCGCCCCTGTCCGCCCCTCGTGCGCCCCGGTGTGCGTGGGGCGCACGAGGTGGGGCGGGCGTCCTGGCGCGTGTCAGGCACGGCGACGCGCCCGGCTGGGCGGCCCGGTGGACACAGGTGATGCGTTCTCGGCGGCCGTCCCTTCTCGCCGCCCTGTACCGGCCGTCGGAGTCGGCAATGCCGTTGCCGCGAACCGAGTGGCCCACACTGCCGGAGCACTACCATGGAAAGGGACGAACATCGAGAGGTGACGGCATGGTCAGCCTCAGCGAGCGGAGGCCCCTGCGCAATCGTGTCCTCCACGAGGTCTACGAGAAGTCGGACGGAACCTCGGCACTGGTCAGTGCGCACGCGGTGCGGGAGAGTCTTGGAATCAGCGACCAGGAGATGGGCGCCGCCTGCGAGTATCTGTCGGCCGAGGGTTTCGTCCGTGTCGAGGCGGACCCGTTCGGGGTGACCGCGACCCCGAGCCTCATCGGGTTGACGCATCGCGGAATCGTGCACCTGGAGGAGTCAACAGGGGCCTGACCACCGCGCGCAGCGAGTCGAGCAGCAACCCGGCCGCCGGGGCCCGGTCGCACCCGGCCCGGGGCTGCGCGGAGCAAGCACCTGTTACCGGCGGACGGTCACTCCGTCGGCCTGGGCGGGTCGTGGTTCAGTCGGGGTGACCGAGTTGCAGGTCACGGTCGGTGCGTGCGCCCGCGGCGACCTGCAGGACCGTGGCGACCGGCGGGTAGCCCGAGGCGATCACCGTGTACTCGCCCGACGCCAGGTCCACGAACCGGAAGATGCCGTCGTCCCCCGTGGTGGCGGTGTCCACGACGTTGCCCGCCGCGTCGAGGAGGGTCACCCGCGCCTCCTCCACCGGACGCCCGCCGGTCGCCCGGACCGTGCCGCGCAGCACGGCGCCGCCGGCGAGTTCGACGTCCTGCCGGGTTTCGCGCGCGGCCTGCACGGTGACGGGCAGCGCCGCGGGACGGTAGGCGGGTGCGCTGGCGGCGAGGGTGTACTCGCCGGCCACCAGGTCGTCGAGCACGTAGCCGCCGTCCCGCCCGCTGCGCGCAGAGCCGACAACGTCGCCGCGGACGTCCGTCAGCGTCACCGACGCGTCGCGCACCGGGGTGCCGTCGGCGGTCAGCACACACCCGGCCAGCCGGCCGGCGCCGCCGAGGACGACGTCGAGTTCGACGGCGCGCTCGCCCACCGTGACGCTGACGGCCTGCGGCTGGTGGCCGCCGGCCGCCGCGATGAGCACGTACGCGCCGGGGCCCGGGGTGCTCAGGACGTAGCGGCCGTCGTCGCCCGTCGCGCCGCGGCCGGTCTGCCGGCCACCGGTGTCGATGAGCGTGAGCGCCGCGCGGGGCACCACCGAGCCGTCGTGGTGCCGGACGGTGCCGCAGACCGGCACACCGGAGGAGACGCCCGCTCCGGCGGCGGACGCGGCGGCCCGCAGGTCCGGGCCGGATCGGTTCGGGACGGCGCCGTTCAGGTCGGCGCCGTGCAAGCCGCCTTCGCGGGCCTCGGGCACCGGAGCGTTCTGTGTCACCAGGGGTTTCTCCTTGAGCAGAAAGGCGAGCAGGAGCCCGACGAGCAGCACCGGCACCAGGTACAGGAAGATCTGCGGCATCGCCTCGGCGTAGGCGCGCACGTAACCGTCCCGCAGCGGTGCGGGAAGGGCGTACACGACCCCCGGCGTAATGGCGTCGGGTGCGGGCAGCCGGCCGTCGGCGGCCGCGCCGTGCGGGATCTCCCGCTGAAGGGCGCCGGCGAGCCGGTGGGTGAACAGGGTGCCGAAGACGGCGGCTCCGACGCTGCCGCCGATCTGGCGGAAGTAGTTGTTGGCGCTGGTCGCCGAGCCGAGGTCGGCCACCGGCACGGAGTTCTGCACGGCGAGCACCAGTACCGGCAGCACCAGGCCGATGCCCAGCCCGAGCAGCGCCATCCAGACGCTGTAGGCGGTACGGCCGGTGTCGATGTCCAGCCCGGACAGCAGCCACATGCCGGCAGCCGCCAGGCCGCAGCCGAGCACCGGGTAGACGCGGTAGCGGCCGGTGCGGGCGATCAACTGCCCGGAGACGACGGAGGCGAGGACGACGCCGCCCATCATCGGCAGCATCAGCAGGCCCGACTCGGTGGCGCTGACGCCGTCGACCATCTGCAGGAAACTGGGCAGGTAGCTGGCCGCGCCGAACAGGGCGATGCCGACGACCGCGCCGACCAGCCCGGAGACGTTGAAGACCGAGTCACGGAAGAGCCGCAGGGGCATCACCGGCTCGACGGCGAAGTGTTCCACGAGCAGGAAGAGGAGCGCACTGCCGACCGATCCGGCCGCCAGGCCGAGGATGACACGGTCGTCCCAGTCGTACCGGGTGCCGCCCCAACTCGTCAGCAGCACCAGGCAGGTGGAGAAGGCGGTGAGCAGCAGGGCGCCCAGCACGTCGAAGCGCCGCCGGCCACGCGGCGCGGGCAGCGAGAGGACGAGGGCGACGACGAGGAAGGTCAGCACGCCGAAGGGCACGTTGAGGTAGAAGCACCAGCGCCAGGAGGCGTGGTCGGTGAACCAGCCGCCGAGCAGCGGGCCGGCCACCGAGGCGAGGCCGAAGGCCGCGCCGATCAGGCCCATGTAGCGGCCGCGGTCGCGGGGCGGCACGATATCGGCGATGATCGCCTGCACGCCGATCATCAGCCCGCCGGCGCCGACACCCTGCACGGCGCGGAACGCGATCAGCTCCTCCATGGTCCGCGACCAGCCGGCCAGCGCGGAGCCGACGACGAAGACCGCGATGGCGAACAGGAAGACGCCCTTGCGACCTACCAGGTCGCCGAGCTTGCCGTAGACGGGCAGACCCACGGTGGCGGCGAGCAGGTAGGCGGTCACCACCCAGGACATCCGGTCCAGGCCGTGCAGTTCACCGACGATGCGCGGCAGCGCGGTGGCGACGATGGTCTGGTCGAGGGCTGCCAGCAGCAGGGTGAGCATCAGGCCGACGAAGACCAGCCTGACGCGGCGGCGGTCCAGGCCAGCGGGCGGCTCCTCCGCCGTGCCCGCCGCATCGGCCTTCGGCTCCGGTTCCGGCACCGGCCGGTGCGGAAGCGAGCCGAAGTCCGGCACCTCGACGGTCAGTTCGACCGCGGTCGGCACCGGTCCGTCCTGCAGCGTCGTCCCGACGCCCGTGGCCGTCCCGCCCAATGTGTTTTCCTCGTGTCCCTGTGGCCCCACGAGTCACATTTGTCGCAGGCAGACACATGCGGGATCAAACGGGAATCGAGAGTGTCCGAGTCGGTTCGCACACCTCGGCACGTGCGGGAGGGCGCGCGGCAGGGCGCTCATCAGGTCTTTTCACGGCGGCGGCAGCCCGCGGGCACAGGCCGCCGCCTCGCGAAGACCACCCGAACCAGTGAGGCTCGTCAGGCGGGTTACTTCTCCGTCTGCGCGGCGAGCCGGGTCAGCACGCCGTCGTAGATGCGGGCCAGGCCCTTGGGTGCGAAGGTCTTCTCGAAGAATCCGCCGACGCCGCCGGCGCCGTTCCACACGGTCGTCACGGTGACCCGGGAGGTGCCCTCGCCGGAACCGGGAGTCACCCGCCAGGTGGTGACCATTGATGAGTTGCGGTCCTTCTCGACCAGCTCGCCCTCGGCCGGCTCGCCGACCTCAAGCAGGCAGTCGCGGACCCGCTTCTTGGTGGCCTGCAGCTTCCAGTGCACGAGCGTGCCGTCGCCGTCACCGCCCTCGCGCACCTCGTATTCACTGAAGTGCTCGGGCAGCAGCTTGGGCCGGCCCTCCCGGTAGTCGGCCAGCGTGTCGAACACGGTGTGCGTCGACGCCTTGATCTCCCGCTGCGTCGTGGCCTCGACCTGCGCCATGGCTCCTCCTGTGGTGGTGGCGAACGTTCCAGGCCAGTTGACCACCACCGCCACAGCCGCCCCAAACCGGGTTGACAGAGTCAGGCGAACGTCTGTTCTATTAAGGGGAACGACGGACCCGGGAGGCTTTATGCGCTGGGACAACCTGGGCGGCGACGGACCGGCCGCCGCGCTCTTCGGCACCGACTCGGTCACCCGGACCTTCGACACTCCGGAGTTTCGCGGCGTGACCTTCCACGAGGTGCGCGCCCGTTCCATCCTCAACCGGGTGCCGGGCGCGTCCCGGATGCCGTTCGACTGGACGGTCAACCCCTACCGTGGCTGCACACACGCCTGCGTGTACTGCTTCGCACGCAACACGCACCGCTACCTCGACCTGGACACCGGGACGGACTTCGACACCCAGATCGTCGTCAAGACGAACGCGGCGGAGCTGCTGCGGCGCGAGCTGGGCTCCCGGCAGTGGCACGGCGAACACGTCGCCATGGGCACCAACGTGGACTGCTACCAGCGCGCCGAGGGCCGCTACCGTCTGATGCCCGGCATCCTCACGGCCCTGCGGGACCACGCCAACCCGTTCTCCATCCTCACCAAGGGCACGCTGATCCTGCGCGACCTGCAGCTGCTGCGGTCTGCGGCGGCCGTGGCCGAGGTGGGCGTCTCGGTGTCGGTCGGCTTCCTCGACGAGGAGCTGTGGCGCACCGTGGAGCCGGGCACTCCGGCGCCGGAGCGGCGGCTGGACGTGGTACGCACCCTGAGCGAACACGGCATCCCCTGCGGAGTGCTGATGGCCCCGGTGATCCCGTTCCTCGGGGACAGCCCGGCCCAGCTGCGGGCCACGGTGCGGGCGGTCGCCGCGGCGGGCGCCACGTCCGTCACACCGCTCACGCTGCACCTGCGGGCCGGCGCCCGCGAGTGGTACATGGGCTGGCTGACCACACACCACCCACAGCTGGTGCGGCACTACGAGGCGCTGTACGCGGACAGCGCCTACGCGCCCAAGTGGTACCAGCGCAGGGTCACCCGCCAGGTGCACGAACTGGCGGCCGAGTACGGCATCGGACCGAGCGGCCCAGGGGCCCACCGGCGGGTGGTCCAACCGGAACCGACCCCGGCCGCGGGCCGCGAGGAGCCGGCGGGGACGCAGTTGTCCCTCCCCCTGTGACGTCACCACCGGGCGGCGGTAATGACACCGGCGGGGCGCCGGTTCCGTCAGTGGCTGCCGGTCAGTTGGCCGGCCAAGCGGTCGTGCATCGCCGCACTGCCGTCGTTCAGGCCCGTGATGGTCACCTTCTTGCCGTGGGCCGCGTACTTCGTCTCGACTGCGTCCAGCGCGGCGACGGAGGAGGCGTCCCAGATGTGCGCCCCGGACAGGTCGATGATCACCTCGTCCGGGTCGTTGCGGTAGTCGAACCGGTAGACCAGGTCGTTGGACGAGGCGAAGAACAGCTCGCCGGTGACGGCGTGGATCACGTGCTCGCCGTCCGGATCCACGACGCTCGAGACGTCGACGAGGTGTGCGACGCGGCGCGCGAAGATCACCATCGCGGTGATGGAGCCGACCACGACACCGATCGCCAGGTTTCCGGTGGCGACGACCACGGCGACGGTGGCCACCATGACTGCGGTCTCCCCCACCGGCATCCGCCGCAGCGTGCCCCACCGCACCGAGTGCCAGTCGAATGTGCCGACGGAGACCAGGACCATCACGGCCACCAGCGCGCCCATCGGGATGTCGGAGACGACCGGGCCGAAGACGACGCACAACACCATGAGGAAGGAGCCGGCCAGGAAGGTCGACAGCCGGGTGCGGGCACCGCTCGCCCGCACGTTGATCATGGTCTGGCCGATCATGGCGCAGCCGCCCATGCCGCCGAAGACGCCGGTGACCATGTTCGCGATGCCCTGACCGATCGATTCGCGCGTCTTGTCGGAGTGGGTCTCGGTGATGTCGTCGACGAGCTTCGCCGTCATGAGGGACTCCATCAGTCCCACGAGGGCGAACGCCAGCGCGTACGGCGCGATCGTCGTCAGGGTGTCCAGGGTGAACGGCACGTCCGGAAGGCCGGGTACGGGCAGCGCGGAGGGCAGTGCGCCCTTGTCGCCGACCGTGGGGACGGCGATGCCGGCGGCGACCGTGATCGCGGTGAGGACCACGATCGCGACGAGCGGTGCGGGCACCACCTTGGTGACCTTGGGGAAGGCGACGATCAGCGTCAGGCCGCCGGCCACCAGCGGGTAGACCGCCCAGGGCACGTCGGTCAGTTCGGGGACCTGGGCCATGAAGATGAGGATGGCCAGCGCGTTGACGAAGCCGACCATGACGCTGCGCGGCACGAACCGCATCAGCTTCGCCACGCCCAAGGAGCCGAGGACCACCTGGAAGAGGCCGCCGAGGATGACCGTGGCGACGAGGTACCCGAGGCCGTACTCGCGGCTGATGGGCGCGATGACGAGGGCGACCGAGCCGGTCGCGGCGGAGATCATCGCCTTGCGGCCGCCGACGACCGAGATGACCACGGCCATCGTGAAGGACGCCCACAGGCCGACGCGGGGGTCGACGCCGGCGATGATCGAGAAGGAGATGGCCTCGGGTATCAGCGCCAGCGCCACGACCAGGCCGCCGAGCACCTCGGTGCGCAGCACGCGCGGTGAGGCGAGGAAGTCGGGCCGGGAGGGGCGCAGCCTGGAGGGCATGCGAAGTGCTGGGGACATGCGTCCGTTTCTGTTCGGTGCAGGGAAGGTCGGCGGCCGCCGGGGGCCGCGGGTCGGGCATCATTGCCCGGAAGTCTGTGGATGCTGGAGACTCTACCCTGACGTAAGGGATGAGTTCGACCGCGGAAGACGACCGCCGGCGCAATGGAAGGAACATCACAGCGATGACGCAGGGGCAGATGCAGATCGGCGGGGTGGCCGAGCGGACCGGTCTGTCGCTGCGCACGATCCGTCACTACGAGGAGGTCGGCCTCGTCGTCCCCTCTGCCCGCAGCAAGGGCGGCTTCCGGCTCTACACGGAGTCGGACGTCGACCGGCTGATGGTCATCCGCCGCATGAAGCCGCTGGGCTTCTCCCTCGACGAGATGCGGGAACTGCTGGAGATCACCGACCGGCTGTCCGCGCCGGACACCCGGTCCGGTGCACCGCCCGAGGGCCGCGATGCACGCGCGCGGCTGCGCGAGCGGCTGGAGGACTACCGCGAGCGGGCGGACGCCCAGTGCGCGAAGCTGCGCGCCCAGCTGCACGCCGCCGAGGACTTCGCGGCGACGCTGCGCAGCCGCCTCGATGCGGGCGGCTGACGCGGCGCCGCGGACTCGTCCTACTCGTGGGCCGCGATGAGCGGCTGGAGTGGGGAGTCGGGAAACTCACGCTCGAAGGAGGAGATGTGCCATCGGCTGGGGAACAGGCCCAGCCACTGGCCGTCCCGGACACGCTTCATGCCCTCGCCGTGCACGAGGCGGGACCGGGTCAGCGCCTCGGCGCCCTCCTGATCGGTGGCACGGGCCGCGTGGTAGGTCATCGGTTCCATCCGGACGGCGGCGGAGAACTCGTTCTCCATGCGGTGCTGCACGACGTCGAACTGCATCGGGCCGACGGCCGCGAGCACCGGTGCCTGCTCCCCGCGCACGTCGGAGACCAGGACCTGGACCACGCCTTCCTCGTCGAGCTGGGCGATGCCGCGCCGGAACTGCTTGCTGCGCCCGATGTCGGCCGGCCGCACCACGGCGAAGTGCTCGGGCGCGAAGGTCGGCATGGGCGGGAAGTCGGCGCGCTTCCCGGCGTACAGGGTGTCCCCCACCCGCAGCGAAGCGGCGTTGACCAGGCCGACGACGTCGCCCGGGTAGGCCGTCTCGACCGAGAGCCGGTCCTGCCCGAAGACACTGTGCGCGTACTTCGTGGAGAAGGGGCGGCCGGTTGCGGCACGCGTCACCGTCATGCCGCGTTCGAAGACGCCGGAGCAGACGCGGACGAAGGCGATCCGGTCCCGGTGCGAGCGGTCCATGTTGGCCTGCACCTTGAACACCAGGCCTGAGAAGTCCGCCTCCACGGGCCGCTCGCCGCCGCCCCGCAGCGGCCGGGGCTCCGGCGCGGGCGCCAGGTCGACCACGGCGTCCAGCAGCAGCCGCACACCGATGTTGGAGACGGCAGCGCCGAAGAAGACCGGCGTGGTCTTGCCGGCCAGGAACTCCTCCCCGTCGTGCACGGCGCCCGTCTCGCGCAGCAAGTCGAGCTCCTCGACGGCCTGTTCCCAGTCGGCGCCTTCCTCGGCGGCGGCCTGGCCGCCCTCGACGCGTTCCTCCAGTGCCTCCTTCGCGCCGCCGGGCGCCCGGGTGTAGCGCAGCATCGCGTCGGTGTCACGGACGTCGATGAGCCCGCGCAGGTGGCCGGCGACACCGACGGGCCACGTCACCGGGGTGGGCCGCATGCGGAACTCGGTCTCGATCTCGTCGAGCAGCTCCAGGGCCTCGCGGCCGGGGCGGTCCCACTTGTTGATGAAGGTGATGACCGGGATGCCTCGGTGGCGGCAGACGTCGAAGAGTTTGCGGGTCTGCTCCTCGAGGCCCTTGGCGGCGTCGATGAGCATGACCGCGCAGTCGACGGCGGCCAGCACACGGTAGGTGTCCTCGGAGAAGTCGGCGTGGCCTGGGGTGTCGAGCAGGTTGAGGACGCATCCGCGGTGGGCGAACTGCAGTGCGGCAGAGGTGACGGAGATGCCGCGGGCCTGCTCCATCTCCATCCAGTCCGAGGCCACGCCGCGCCGACCGCCCTTACCGTGCACGGCACCCGCCGAGGTCAGGGCCTGCGCGTGCAGGGCGAGCGCCTCGGTCAGGGTGGACTTGCCCGCGTCGGGATGGGAGATCACCGCGAAGGTGCGCCGCCGCGCAGCCTCCTGCGCCGCCGTGCTGCTCACCGTGCGTCCTCCTTCGTGCCGCGGGCGTCCCACTCGGACGGGCCCGTCCCACCGTACCCGCCCGCGGCGGAGGGTCATCGCCGCTCGGGACCGCTCACGGCCCGCAGATCCGCCTCGATGCGGGCCTGCGCGGCCCGGTACGCCCTGGTCGACGAGGAACCGGAGGCCGGGCTGCGTTCGCCGGCCGTGCCCGTGCGCGACGCCGCCGGCCGGGTCGCCGCCGCCGACGCAGCGAGCGCAGTCGCACCAGACGCCGAGGACCCCTCCACGAACTCATGCGACGCAGCCCTATGCCCTGCCCGAATCGAGCCGGGCCAGGGCCGCCTCGGCTGCGGCGCTCAGGTGCGGCTGCGCCGCCGCACGGGCGAGAACGTCGCGTGCCGTGGGGTCGCCCAGGGCGCCCAGGCCCGCCACGCAAGCCAGCGCGAGCTCGGCGTGTGCGGCGGGCCTGGGCAACAGTGCGGTCAGCACGGTGATCAGGGCGGGCGCGGACTCGGGGGCGCGCAGCGCGGTGAGCAGCCGGACCGGGTGCAGGGCGTAGGCGACGCGCAGGTCGTTGGTGGCCAGTGCGGCGGCGGCCCGGGCGGTGCGCGGGTCGCGCAGCCGGGCCAGTGCGTGAGCGGCAGACGCGCCGCGGGCCGCTTCCCGGTGGTTGAGGAGGAAGACCAGCGTCTCGAAGGCGCGCCGGTCCCCGGAGCAGCCCAGAGTGAAGGCGGCGACCTCCTGTTCCCACAGCGGGCGCCCGTACTCGGAGAGCAGGGCGGCCAGTTCGTCGCGTGCGGCCGGTCCGCCGTGCCGTGCGTGAGCGGTCAGCGTGTCGCGGCGGCCGGCTCCGTCGTCCTCGTGCGGTGCGCGGGCGACCAGCGCGGCGAACTCGGCGGTGTCCTGCGGATCCACGGAAGGACCTCCCCCTCCTCGTGCCGGTCGCCGGATCGGCACTCCGGACACCGAACGTGACGTGTCCGTCACCCTCTCACGCCGCCGTGCTCTGCGGGGAATCTCGGAGAACCGGTTCGGGCTGCCCTCTGGCATTCTTGTTACTGGCGAGTTATCCTGCTCGTACGAGCGATACCCCGCTCAGGGGCGGCCTGGTGACGCAGCCGCCTCGGTGTTCGTCGGTTCGGCACCTTCTCTCCGCACGGCCCGGCCCCGGGACAGGGCCGGCCGCACCGCTCCCCCGCCGCGCGCGTGCGCACGTCCACGCCCGGCGGTCGCGCTCACCTCATCTGAAGTCGTCACCCCTTCTGGAGTCCTGATGGACCGTCCACCCCTGAACACGATCGCCGTCGTGGGCCTCGGCACGATGGGCACCGGCATCGCAGACGTCCTGGCCCGCGCCGGGCGTGAGGTCATCGGCATCGACACGGACCCGGAGGCCGCCCGCCGGGCCGTCGCCGCCCTGGAGGCCTCCACCGCCCGCGGGGTGGCCCGAGGGCGGCTGACCGAAGCCGAGCGGCAGGACGCGCTGGCCCGGTTCCGCACCTTCCGGGACGTGCAGGCCGCCGCCGAGGCGGAACTCGTCATCGAGGTCGTGCCGGAGGACTACGACACCAAGTGCCAGGTCTTCGCGGCCCTGGACCGCGTGGTCAAGCCCGACGCCGTCCTGGCCACCGGCACCAACGCGTTGTCGGTGACCCGGCTTGCCGCCGACTCCGACCGGCCCGAGCGGGTCCTGGGCCTGCACTTCTTCCATCCCGCCCCGGCCATGAAGCTCGTCGAGGTGGTCTCCTCCGTGCCTGACCTCGCCCGAGGCCGTCGCAGCGGTCACGGCGCTGGCCCGTGACCTGGGCAAGGACCCGATCGCGGTCGGCGACCGGCCCGGCTTCGTCGCCGACGGCCTGCTGTTCGGCTACCTGAACCAGGCGGCGGCGATGTACGAGTCCCGGTACGCCGCACGCGAGGACATCGACGCGGCGATGCGGATGGGCTGCGGGCTGCCGATGGGCCCGCTGGCGCTGCTCGACCTGATCGGTGTCGACACCGCGCGCACCGTGCTGGAGGCGATGTACGCGGCGTCCGGGGACCGGCTGCACGCCCCGGCACCCGTGCTGCGGCAGCTGAGCGACGCCGGGCTGACCGGCCGCAAGTCGGGCCGCGGCTTCTACACCTACGCAGAGCCGGGCAGTGCGACGATCGTGCCGGACATGCTGACGCCCGACGGTACGGCCGTGCACGCCGCCGCCCGTCCGGTCGCCTCCGTCGGCGTGGCCGGGTCGGGCACCATGGCCGGCGGCATCGCGGAGGTGTTCGCCAAGGCCGGGATCGCCACGGTGCTGGTGGCGCGCAGCCCGGAGAAGGCGCAGACTGCCAAGGAACGGATCGCGGCGTCGCTGGCCCGCTCGGTGACGAAGGGCCGGCTGGAGGAGGCCGCCGCGCAGGAGGTGCTCGCCCGCATCACGCCCGCCGGGTCGCTGGAGGCGCTGGCCGAGGTCGACCTGGCGGTGGAGGCCGTCGCGGAGGACCTCGACGTCAAGCAGGAGCTGTTCGCACGGCTGGACCAGGTCTGCAAGCCGGGCGCGGTGCTGGCGACGACGACGTCCTCGCTGCCGGTGGTCGCCTGCGCGCGGGCGACCTCGCGTCCGCAGGACGTGATCGGCATGCACTTCTTCAACCCGGCCACCGCGATGAAGCTGGTCGAGGTGGTGCGCACCGTGCTGACCTCGCGACGACGGCGCACGCCACGGTGCACGCGGTGTGCGCGGCGGTGCGCAAGCACGCGGTGGACTGCGGGGACCGCGCGGGCTTCATCGTCAACGCGCTGCTGTTCCCGTACCTGAACAACGCGGTGAAGATGGTGCAGGAGCACTACGCCTCGCCGGACGACATCGACGCCGCGATGCGAGCTGGGCGGCGGCTACCCGATGGGCCCGTTCGAACTGCTGGACGTGGTGGGCCTGGACGTGTCGCTGGCCATCGAGCAGGTGCTGCACCGGGAGTTCCGCGACCCGGGGCTGGCGCCCGGCGCCGCTGCTGGAGCACCTGGTCGCGGCCGGCTGCCTGGGGCGCAAGACGGGCCGCGGCTTCCGCGAGTACGCCGGGCGGTGACCCGGCCCTCCGGTGCGCCGGAGCCGGACGTGCCGCACGACGTGGGCTGGGGCGGGCTGCTCGACCCTGCGGGGAGCAGCCCGCCCCAGCCCCAGGTCACACCGTGTAACGTTCACCACATGCCGGAGTCCGCGAAGCCGTCCCGTTCCACCGCCGCCTCCTCACAGCGGCTCAAGATGCGTCGCGAGCTGGCGGCGGCGGCCATGGAACTGTTCGCGACGAAGGGCTACGAGGCGACCACGGTCGACGAGATCGCGGCGACCGCCGGGGTGGCCCGCCGCACCTTCTTCCGGCACTTCCGGTCCAAGGAAGAGGCGATCTTCCCGGACCACGACGACACGCTGGTGCGCGCGCAGGCGGTGCTGGAGGCGGCGCCGGCGCACGAGCACCCGCTGGACACCGTGTGCCGCGGCATCAAGGAGGTCATGCGGATGTACGCGGCCTCGCCCAAGGGCAGCGTGGCCCGCTACAAGCTGACCCGCGAGGTGCCGGCGCTGCGCGAGCGGGAGATCGCCTCGGTGGCCCGCTACGAGCGGCTGTTCACCCGCTATCTGCTGGGCCACTTCGACGAGGCGGCGCACCGGGACGGCGCGAGCGGTTCGACGAGCCCCTGCTGGCCGAGGTGGCCGCCTCGGCGGTCGTCACGGCGCACAACCACGTGCTGCGCCGCTGGCTGCGCGGCGGCGCGGCGGGCGACGTGGAGGCCCAGCTCGACCAGGCCTTCGCGATCGTCCGGCGGACCTTCGGCACCGGCTTCGCCGCCGACAAGGTCCCCGCGCCGGCCGCCCCGCTGCGGCCGGCGACGACCGAGCGGGAGGGCGAGGTGCTGGTCACGGTGGCCCGTACAGACGCCCCGCTGGGACAGATCATGGCCTCCATTCAAGAGGCACTGCGCAAGCACTGACCTGCACTTTCCTTCTGCGAGCGGCGGCGGCCGTCCCTGTCACGGGGGCGGCCGCCGCCGCTCATGCGTGTACGGACGGGAACATCTGAGAAAAATTGTTGGCACGGAGTGTCTTGCGAACTGGCACTAGGTGCCATACGGTGAGTCGTGTCCGGGCAACGTCCCGGCGGCACACACGCCGCCCGTCCGGACGCCTGCGTCACAGGCATCCGCGCCCACCACGCGCGGCACCACAGCTGCACCACGTCGCCGAACCGACGGGCACTGCCTCACCACCGACGTCCCCTCAAGCGTTCTTCCGCTTCACACGCTTCGCCGGAGGCACACCGTGAACAAGATCCTCGACGCGATCCTCGCGTCCGACACCACCGCGGAGGACTTCGCGGCGCTCGAACTGCCCGAGTCCTACCGCGCGATCACCGTGCACAAGGACGAGGCCGACATGTTCGCCGGCCTCCCCACCCGGGAGAAGGACCCGCGCAAGTCGCTGCACCTCGACGAGGTGCCGCGTGCCCGAACTGGGGCCCGGCGAGGCGCTGGTGGCCGTCATGGCCTCCTCGGTGAACTACAACTCGGTGTGGACCTCGATCTTCGAGCCGCTGTCCACCTTCGCCTTCCTGGAGCGCTACGGCCGGCTCTCGCCGCTCGCCAAGCGCCACGACCTGCCGTACCACGTCATCGGCTCCGACCTGGCCGGCGTGGTGCTGCGCACCGGCGCCGGCGTCAACAAGTGGCGGCCCGGCGACGAGGTCGTCGCGCACTGCCTGTCGGTCGAGCTGGAGTGCGCCGACGGGCACAACGACACGATGCTCGACCCGGAGCAGCGCATCTGGGGCTTCGAGACCAACTTCGGCGGGCTGGCCGAGATCGCGCTGGTCAAGTCCAACCAGCTGATGCCCAAGCCCGACCACCTGACCTGGGAGGAGGCCGCCGCGCCGGGGCTGGTCAACTCCACCGCCTACCGGCAGCTGGTCTCCCGCAACGGCGCCGGGATGAAGCAGGGCGACAACGTGCTGATCTGGGGCGCCTGCGGCGGCCTGGGCTCCTACGCCACCCAGTTCGCGCTGGCCGGCGGCGCCAACCCGGTCTGCGTCGTCTCCAGCGAGGAGAAGGCGGAGATCTGCCGGAAGATGGGCGCCGAGGCGATCATCGACCGCCGGGCGCAGGACTACCGGTTCTGGAAGGACGAGCACAACCAGGACCCGCGCGAGTGGAAGCGCTTCGGCAAGGACATCCGTGAGCTGACCGGCGGCGAGGACGTCGACATCGTCTTCGAGCACCCGGGCCGCGAGACCTTCGGCGCGAGTCGTGTACGTCACCCGCAAGGGCGGCACGATCGTCACCTGCGCCTCGACCTCCGGCTACGAGCACACCTACGACAACCGCTACCTGTGGATGTCGCTGAAGCGGATCGTGGGCTCGCACTTCGCCAACTACCGCGAGGCGTGGGAGGCGAACCGGCTCGTCGCCAAGGGCAAGATCCACCCGACCCTGTCGAAGACCTACTCCCTGGAGGAGACCGGCCAGGCCGCCCACGACGTGCACCGCAACGTCCACCAGGGCAAGGTCGGCGTGCTCGTGCCTGGCCCCGCAGGAGGGCATGGGCGTGCGCGACACCGAGAAGCGCGCCAAGCACCTCGACGCCATCAACCTGTCTTCCGCGAAGGCGGACGGACCGACGCACGCCGTGCCGCAGCGGACGGACCGATCAGCTAGCGACGCGAGGCGGGCCCAGACGGACGAAGAAGGACCGTCCGTGGCTCATGCGGACCTACGCCGGGCACTCGACGGCCGAGGCGTCCAACGAGCTGTACCGGCGGAACCTGAGCAAGGGCCAGACGGGGCTGTCGGTGGCCTTCGACCTGCCCACGCAGACCGGCTACGACCCGGACCACGTGCTCGCCCGCGGCGAGGTCGGCCGGGTCGGCGTGCCGGTCTCCCATCTGGGTGACATGCGGCGGCTGTTCCAGGACATCCCGCTGGAGCGGATGAACACCTCGATGACCATCAACGCCACCGCCATGTGGCTGCTGGCGCTGTACCAGGTGGTCGCCGAGGAGCAGGGCGCCGACGTCTCCGCAGCTGTCCGGGCACCACGCAGAACGACATCGTCAAGGAGTACCTGTCGCGCGGGACGCACGTCTTCCCGCCGGGACCGAGCCTGCGGCTGACCACCGACATGATCGCCTACACGGTCGCCCACATGCCCAAGTGGAACCCGATCAACATCTGCAGCTACCACCTGCAGGAGGCCGGCGCCACGCCGGTGCAGGAGATCGCGTACGCGATGAGCACCGCGATCGCCGTGCTCGACGCCGTGCGGGACTCCGGGCAGGTGCCGCCGGAGCGTTCGGCGACGTGGTCGCCCGCATCTCCTTCTTCGTCAACGCGGGCGTCCGCTTCGTCGAGGAGATGTGCAAGATGCGGGCGTTCACCCGGGTGTGGGACCACGTCACCCGCGAGCGGTACGGCGTCGAGACGCCAAGCAGCGCCGGTTCCGCTACGGCGTGCAGGTCAACTCGCTCGGCCTGACCGAGGCGCAGCCGGAGAACAACGTCCAGCGGATCGTGCTGGAGATGCTGGCGGTCACCCTCTCCAAGGACGCGCGGGCCCGCGCCGTGCAGCTGCCGGCCTGGAACGAGGCGCTGGGGCTGCCCCGGCCCTGGGACCAGCAGTGGTCGCTGCGCGTCCAGCAGGTCCTCGCGCACGAGAGCGACCTGCTGGAGTACGACGACCTGTTCGCCGGCTCCACGGTCGTGGAGGAGAAGGTCGACGCCCTGGTCGGCCGAGGCGCTGGCCGAGATCGACCGCATCCAGGACATGGGCGGCGCGATGGCGGCCGTCGAGTCCGGCTACCTGAAGTCCGAACTCGTCGCCTCGCACGCCGAGCGCCGGGCCCGCATCGAGTCCGGCGAGGACAAGGTCGTCGGCGTCAACTGCTACGAGTCCACCGAGCCGAGTCCGCTGACCGCCGACCTGGACACGGCCGTCATGACGGTCGACCCGCAGGGCGAGGAGCGGCTGGTGAAGGCCGTGCAGGACTGGCGCACCACCCGCGACGAGCCGTACGTGTGGCCGCCCTCCGCCAAGGCGCTGCAGCTGCTCAAGGAGGCGGCCGCCACCGACGCCAACCTGATGGAGGCCACGCTGGAGTGCGTCCGGGCCGGCGTGACCACCGGCGAGTGGGCGGGCGCGCTGCGCGAGGTCTTCGGCGAGTTCCGCGCACCGACCGGCGTGAGCAGCGCACCGGTGGCCGTGGCCGCCGAACCCGGCTCGGACCTGGCCGGGGTACGGGCGAGGGTCGAGGCGACCGCCGCGCGAACTGGGCGGCGGCCGGCTGCGGCTGCTGGTGGGCAAGCCCGGTCTCGACGGGCACTCCAACGGCGCCGAGCAGATCGCCGTACGGGCCCGCGACGCCGGCTTCGAGGTCGTCTACCAGGGCATCCGGCTCACCCCGGAGCAGATCGTCTCGGCGGCCGTCGCCGAGGACGTGCACTGCGTCGGCCTGTCCATCCTCTCCGGCTCGCACGCCTCGCTCGTCCCCGACGTGCTCGAGCGGCTGCGGCGACGCCGGAGCCGACGACGTGCCCGTGGTCGTCGGCGGCATCATCCCCTCCGCCGACGCGGCGGCGCTGCGCGCCGCCGGCGTGGCGGCCGTCTTCACACCCAAGGACTTCGGGATCACGCGAGATCATCGGCCGTATCGTCGACCAGATCCGCATCGCGAACACCCTCGAACCACTGGAGGTCCCCGCATGACCGCGACCGCCGGCACCGGCAGCTCCCCCGCCAGGCCGCTCCGTCCGCGCCGCTCCTGCCTGGCCGTGCCGGGCAGCAACCCGCGCTTCCTGGAGAAGGCCCAGGGGCTGGACGCCGACCAGGTCTTCCTCGACCTGGAGGACGCCTGCGCGCCGCTGGCCAAGGAGGGCGCGCGGCACACGATCGTGAAGTTCCTCAACGAGGGCGACTGGACCGGCAAGACCCGCGTGGTCCGCGTCAACGACTGGACGACGCACTGGACGTACCGGGACGTGATCACCGTCGTGGAAGGCGCGGGCGCCGAACCTGGACTGCATCATGCTGCCCAAGGTGCAGGACGCCCAGCAGGTCAAGGCGCTGGACATGCTGCTCACCCAGATCGAGCAGACCGTCGGCCTCGAGGTGGGCCGCATCGGCATCGAGGCACAGATCGAGAACGCCCGCGGCCTGGTCAACGTCGACGAGATCGCCGCCGCCTCGCCGCGGCTGGAGACGATCGTCTTCGGGCCGGCGGACTTCATGGCGTCCATCAACATGAAGTCGCTGGTCGTCGGCGAGCAGCCGCCCGGCTACCCGGCGGACGCCTACCACTACATCCTGATGCGGATCCTGATGGCGGCGCGCGCCAACGACGTGCAGGCCATCGACGGCCCCTACCTGCAGATCAAGAACGTCGACGGGTTCCGCGAGGTCGCGCACCGTGCCGCGGCGCTCGGCTTCGACGGCAAGTGGGTGCTGCACCCCGGCCAGGTCGAGGCGGCCAACGAGGTCTTCTCCCCCTCGCAGGACGACTACGACCACGCCGAGCTGATCCTGGACGCCTACGAGTGGCACACCTCGGAGGCGGGCGGCACGAAGGGCTCGGCGATGCTCGGCGACGAGATGATCGACGAGGCCAGCCGCAAGATGGCGCTCGTCGTCGCCGGCAAGGGCCGGGCCGCCGGCATGCGGCGCACCGCCTCCTTCCAGCCCCCGGAGGCCTGACGATGCAGTTCGGACGCACCTTCGAGGAGTTCGAGGTCGGGGCCGTCTACAAGCACTGGCCCGGCAAGACGGTCACCGAGTACGACGACCATCTGTTCTGCCTGCTGACGATGAACCACCACCCGCTCCACCTGGACGCCCACTACGCGGGTGAGACCACCGACTTCGGCAGGAACGTCGTGGTCGGCAACTACGTGTACTCGCTGCTGCTGGGCATGTCCGTGCCCGACGTGTCCGGCAAGGCGATCGCCAACCTGGAGATCGAGTCGCTGCGGCACGTGGCGCCCACCTTCCACGGCGACACGCTCTACGGCGAGACGACCGTGCTGGACAAGACCCCGTCGAAGTCGAAGAACGACCGCGGCATCGTGCACGTGGAGACCAAGGGCTACAACCAGGACGGCACCCTGGTGTGCGTCTTCCGGCGCAAGGTGATGGTGCCCACCGCCGCCTACATCGACGCAGCGCGGCGGGGAGCAGCCCGGCCGCCCGGAGCTCGGTCGAGCCGAAGCCGAAGGGAGAGGGGTGACATGGGACGGCTGGCGCAGACCGACGGTCTGACCGACGTGCAGCAGGAGATCCTCTCCACCGTGCGCGGCTTCGTCGACAAGGAGATCCTGCCCGGTCGCCACGCAGCTCGAGCACCGCGACGAGTACCCGGCCGACATCGTCGAGGGGCTCAAGGAGCTGGGCGTCTTCGGGCTGATGATCCCGGAGGAGTACGGCGGGCTCGGCGAGTCGCTGCTCACGTACGCGCTGTGCGTGGAGGAGATCGCCCGCGGCTGGATGAGCGTCTCGGGCATCATCAACACCCACTTCATCGTCGCCTACCTGCTCGAGCAGCACGGCACGCAGGAGCAGAAGGAGCACTTCCTGCCGCGGATGGCGACCGGCGAGGTGCGCGGCGCGTTCTCCATGTCCGAGCCGGCCCTCGGCTCCGACGTCTCGGCCATCTCCTCCAAGGGGGTGCGCGACGGGGACGAGTTCGTGCTCGACGGGCAGAAGATGTGGCTGACCAACGGTGGTTCCTCGACGCTGGTCGCGGTGCTGTGCCGCACCGACGAGGGGCACCCCGAGGGCACGGCGCCGCACAAGTCGATGACGACGTTCCTGGTGGAGAAGGAGCCCGGCTTCGGCGAGGTCAGGCCGGGGCTGACCATCCCCGGCAAGATCGAGAAGATGGGCTACAAGGGGGTCGACACCACCGAGCTCGTCATGAACGGCCTGCGGATCCCCGCCGACCGGGTGCTCGGCGGCCAGACCGGCCGCGGCTTCTACCAGATGATGGACGGCGTCGAGGTCGGCCGCGTCAACGTCGCCGCACGCGGCTGCGGCGTCGCCCAGCGGGCGTTCGAGCTGGGCATCTCCTACGCGCAGCAGCGCGAGACCTTCGGCAAGCCGATCGCCCAGCACCAGGCCATCCAGTTCAAGCTGGCCGAGATGGCCACCAAGGTGGAGGCCGCGCACGCACTGATGGTGGGCGCGGCACGCAAGAAGGACTCCGGGCAGCGCAACGACCTCGAGGCGGGGATGGCCAAATATCTCGCCTCCGAGTACTGCAAGGAGGTGGTGGAGGACGCGTTCCGCATCCACGGCGGGTACGGTTTCTCCAAGGAGTACGAGATCGAGCGGCTCTACCGTGAGGCTCCGATGCTGCTGATCGGTGAAGGAACCGCAGAGATCCAGAAAATGATCGTCGGACGCCGCCTGCTGGAGGAGTACCGCCTCCAGGGTGCGTGGGATGCCCGGGGACGACGGTCGGTGAGGACGTCCGTGACCACAGCCGCCCGTTTGGGGTGCTTTCCCGTCAATCGGGGCCCCGTGCGGGCGGCTCGCCGGACACGGAACGGCCCGCTGGCTTGCCCAGTCGCCACCGGTAACCGGTAGCATCCCGGGAAAGCCGCCGTCCCCTCTTTCCCGCGGCACCCTCCCTACGAAGGTCTTCCATGCCCCACAGCCCATCCTCTGCTCCCAGCGGTCGTTTCCGCCTCGCGCGCGGAGCGTCGCCGTGGCTCCTCCCGACCGTCGCCACCGCCGGCCTCAGCCTGCTGAAGGCGCGCCGCTCCGGGAAGGCTGCGGCGGTCGCCGTGCCCGCCACCGCTCTCGCGGCGGGCATGCTGTGGTTCTTCCGCGACCCGGAGCGTGAGATCGCCCAGGGCCGCGTGATCTCGCCGGCCGACGGCGTGGTGCAGAGCATCATGCCGTGGAAGGACGGACGCACCCGCGTCGCGATCTTCATGAGCCCGCTGAACGTCCACGTCAACCGGGCCCCGCTCGCGGGCACGGTCACCTCGGTGGAGCACATCCCCGGCGGCTTCGTGCCGGCGTTCAACAAGGAGAGCGAGAACAACGAGCGGGTCGTCTGGCACTTCGACACCGAGCTCGGGGACGTCGAGATGGTGCAGATCGCCGGCGCCGTCGCCCGGCGGATCGTGCCGTACGTGCCCCAGGGGACGAAGGTCGAGCAGGGCGAGCGGATCGGCCTGATCCGCTTCGGCTCCCGCGTCGACGTGTACCTGCCCGAAGGAGTCGAGGCCGCCGTCGAGGTCGGTCAGACCACGACCGCGGGGGTGACTCGCATTGACCGTGATTGATCCCGACACCAAGACGTCCTGGGTCCCCGAGGCCCGGGAGGACGACGACGAGATGCCGCTGTCGATGCGGCTGTCGATAGCGGACACCCTCACCCTGGGCAACGCGACCTGCGGCTTCCTCGCCGTCTACTTCACGACGACGGGCGTGCTCATCCCGCATCTGATGGGCAACGACGACGGCGGCATGGCGCGGCACAGCGCCGCGACGGCCGTCATCCTGATGCTGCTCGCCTCGGTCTTCGACCTGTGCGACGGCCTCGTCGCGCGAAAGCTGCGCAGCTCTGCGATGGGCGCGGAGCTGGACAACCTCTCCGACCTGGTCAGCTTCGGGCTGGCGCCCGCCTACTTCGTCGCCGTCTGGGGCATGGTCGCCTCCGACGCGCACCAGCGGGTGTCGGTGGTGGCCGCCGTGGTCGTGCTGCTGGCGGTCGTGCTGCGGCTGGCCCGCTTCTCCTGCGTCACGCTGCGTGACGGCATCTTCCAGGGCATGCCGAGCCCGTTCGGCGCCCTGACGGTCGTCTCCATCGTGCTGCTGGGGCTGCCGTTCCTGCCGACGCTGCTGGCGATCGTCGGGGTCGCCTGGCTCATGGTGAGCCGGGTCGAGTACCCCAAGCCGCGCGGGCCGGCTCGCGGCGGCCATGCTCGGCTGGATCGCGGCGAGCATGGGCATGCTGGCCGCATGGGCCTTCGAGGCCCCCGGCGGCGAGCTGCTGCTGCAGACCGGCTGCGCACTCCAGCTGGTGATGGGCGCGGTGATCCCGCTGTTCGCGACGGCGCGCCGTGTCACGCACTTCCGCGACAACCGTCGCGAGTCGCGGGCGGCCGCGCAGAGCTGACGCCGCCGCCGAGACGACGAGCGCGGGCCCGGGCGGAACGCCCGGGCCCGCGCCGTTTTCCCGCCGCCCCCGGGTCGGGCACAGCCACGTACGGGTCGGGGACGCACCACGACTCCGACGGGGCCCGGAGCCCGGAGGCGCGGCCCCCGTTCTCGGGGTGGACGGCTACCTCCCAGGGTCCCCGCACCCACGAGGACCCCGCCCCGCCGAGGGGCGGGGTCCGCTACAGAAGATCCGTCGCCAGTTGGACGGCGGCACGTTCGAGGAGAGGACCTGCCTCGGTCATGCAGCGGGCCGGGTCCGGTTCCAGGGACGCGAGGGCGTAGACCGCTTCGATGCCGGCCGCCCGCACCGCGGCCTCGTCGATGGCCAGCCGGCCGCAGACGGCGACGACCGGCTTACCGGCGCGCCGGGCAGCCGCCGCGACGCCCGCCGGAGCCTTGCCGTGCAGCGTCTGGGCGTCCAGCGAGCCCTCCCCCGTGATCACCAGGTCCGCCTGTTCCAGGGCAGGCGCGAAGCCCAGCACCTCCAGCAGCACCTCGATGCCGGGCCGGAAGGCCGCGCCGAGGCCGACGAGCGCGCCGTATCCGATGCCGCCGGCCGCGCCGGCGCCCGGGTAGCGCGCCGCCTCGCACCGCGCGCGGCCCCAGCGGCGTCTGTGCGAGCACGTGTGCCAGCCGGCCGAGACCGGCGTCCAGTGCGGCGACGTCCGGCCGGAGCCGCGCCCTTCTGTGGCCCGTAGACGGCCGCGGCGCCCCTGGGACCGGTCAGCGGGTTGTCGACGTCGCCGGCGAGCACGATCTCGACGTCCGCGAGCCGCGGGTCGAGGCCGGTCAGGTCGGCGGCCGCGAGATCGCGCAGCGGGCCTCCTCCGGGGCCGACGGGGCGCGCCGGCAGCATCGGTGAAGCGGGCACCGAGCGCGCCGAGCATGCCGGCGCCACCGTCCGTCGTGGCGGAGCCGCCGACGCCGAGAACGATGCTGCGCGCCCCGGCGTCGATCGCGGCGAGCAGCAACTCGCCGGTGCCGTACGTCGTGGCGGTCAGCGGCGCGAACTCGCCGGGCGGCAGCAACTGCAGCCCGGATGCCTCGGCCATCTCCACCACGGCCGCCTTGCCGCGCAGTGCGTACGCGGCCGTGACGGGCGCCCCCAGCGGACCGGTCACCCGCGCCTCGCGCCGCTCGAAGCCGCCGGCGACGGCGGCCGCGACCGTGCCGTCGCCTCCGTCGGCGACGGGCAGCGCCTCCACCCGTAGGTCGGGGTGCACCCGCCGCAGGCCGACGGAGACGTGCTGAGCGACCTCCACCGCGGTCAGCGAGCCCTTGAATTTGTCCGCGGCGATCAGCACGCGCCCTGGGTGAGCCATCAGGTCTTCCCTTGCAGTCGTCCGGGTCGTCGCGGCGCCCCGACCCTATCCGGCAGCCCCGGCCGTGGCGAGAGCGCGTCAACCACTGTTGACATAACCCGCATCGTCATCCTAGGTTGACATCATGACCGGAAAGACGGACGCACGAGACGCACTCGACGCCGCCCAGGCGGCCGCCGACGGCGACCCGCACGTGGGCCTGCGGGCGGTCGCCGCGCTGCGGCGCCTGGTGGAGCGACTGGAGGCGCTGCAGGTCGACAGCGCGCGGGCACGGGGCTGGTCCTGGGAGGAGATCGGCGCCGCCCTCGGTGTCAGCAGGCAGGCCGTACACAAGAAGCACCACAGGAGGTAACGGGCATGTTCGAGCGATTCACCGAGCCGGCGCGGACCGTGGTGACCGGCGCCCGGGACGAGGCCCGCGGCCTCGGTCACGCCTGGATCGGCACCGAGCACCTGCTGATCGCGGTGCTGCGCGCTCCTCAGGCGCCCGGCGCGGCGACCCTGACGGGACTGGGAGTGACGGCCCAGACCTGCCGCGAGGCGGTGCGGGAGGTCGTCACCGCCGGCGACGGCGACGCGCTCGGCCCGCAGGACGCGGAGGCGCTGCAGGACGTTCGGCATCGACCTGGACGAGATCGCGCCGCCACGCGGAGGCGACCTTCGGCCCGGGCGCGCTGGACGTGCCGGCTCCCGGAGGACGACGGCAACGGCGCGCGCTGCCGTTCCGCCGCAGGAAGGACCACGACGGGCCGGCCGGGCACCTGCCCTTCGCGCCGCGCGCGAAGAAGGCGCTGGAACTGTCGCTGCGGGAGGCTGTCGCGCGTAAGGACCGTCACATCGGTGTCGAGCACCTCGTCCTGGCCCTGCTGCGCTCGGACGACCGCCTCACCCGCGCGCTGTGGGGCCGGCTGTCGCTGCGCCCCGACCGGGTGCGGGACGAGGTGGCGGCGTCACTGCGGAAGGCGGCGTAGCCGAGACGCCGGTCCCGCTCAGCCCAGGCTATCGAGCGCGGCCAGCACGTCGGCCGGCTCGGCGCGCCTGGTGTAGTCGGAGTCGGCGAACGCCCAGCGGATGACGCCACCGGCGTCGATGACGAAGGTGGCCGGCAGCGGCAGAGTGCGCGGGTGGCCGCCGTTGACCCGCTCCAGGTCGAAGCCGAGCCGGTCGTACACGGCGGCCAACTCCTCGGACAGGTCGAAGGCCACCCCGTACCGCCTGGCGGTCTCGGAGCCGACGTCGCTGAGAACGTCGAAGCTCAGGGCGTGCTTCTCGGTCAGGGACAGCGACTCGTCGGGGATCTGCGGCGAGAGTGCGACGAGCCGAGCGTGGTGGGCAGTGAGGGCCTCGTGGTGCTGCTGAAGCGCGCGGAGCGCGAGGTTGCAGTACGGGCACCAGGCACCGCGGTAGAAGGTCAGTACGACGGGCCCGTCGGCCAGCACGTCCTCCAGGGCGAGTTCGCCTCCGGTCGCGGACGACAGCCGGAACCCCGGTGCCTGGTCGCCCACCCCGAGGGCCCGGCCGGCCTGGCCCGACGCGGCGAGTTCCCGGCCGGCCCGCTGCATGACCGCGCGGACGTCTTCGGGGATCTGTTGCTGCCGCGCCGTGTAGAAGGCGCGCAGTTCGCTCTCGAGGGTACTCATGGGTCGCCTCATCCCTGACGATTTCTCTGGAACAACCGTTCCAAGATAGCGGTTCGAACATGCGCGCGGGAGGTATCTTGGAACCGCCGTTTCACGATTTCGAGGTGACAGACCTGTGCCGGACGTCAAGCACTTCTCGCCGGAGTCGGCTCTGGAAACCGTGCTCCGGCTGTTCTGGCGGCAGGGTGCGGCCGCGACCGGAGTCCAGGACATGGTGACGGCGACGGGGGTCAGCCGGTCGAGTCTGTACGCGACGTTCGGCGGCAAACAGGAGCTCTACGCCGCCGCCCTGCGGCGCTACCTGGAGCATCACTCCAGGTCGTCCTTCCTCCGGCTAGCCCGGGGCGGGAGCGGGCTGCCGGCGGTCCGCGAATTCTTCGACCGGCTCGTCGACGCGCGCTGCTCCGGCGAGTTCGCCCGCTGGGGGTGCATGGTCGCCAACGCGCACAGCGGTGCCGAGCAGGCAGACCCCGCGATCCGCTCCGTCCTCGACCGGCATCACGAGGAACTGCGCGCCGCCCTGCACGCCGCGCTCCTGACCGCGAAAGAGCACGGACAGCTGGCCCCCGGCACCGACCCGCAAGCGGCGGCGGCCTGGCTGGCCCTGCTCGCCTACGGCGTCAACCTGCGCTCACGCGCGGGCGCCGACGCACGGGAGCTTCACGGCGCGGTCGCGAGCGCGCTGCGCGGCATCACCGCCGCATAGAGGTTGCGCATCGCCCAGGCGGAGCGAGCGGCTCGGTGGCAACCGGCCCGTCAGGACCGTCGGCGCAGGCAGCGCCAGACCGCGCGGGCCGCGTGGTGGCCCGACATGCCGTGCACGCCCGGTCCGGGCGGGGTCGCCGAGGAGCACAGGTAGACGGCCGGGTGCGCCGTCGCGTACGGCACCCGGGCGAGCCGGGGCCGCAGCAGCAACTGCAGGCCGGAGGCCGCGCCGCAGGCGATATCGCCACCTACGTAGTTCGCGTTGCGCAGCGCCAGGTCGGGCGGACCGGAGACGGCCCGCGCGAGCACCCGGTCACGGAATCCGGGTGCGAAACGCTCCAGCTGTCGCTCGACGAGGTCGGTCGCGTCGCCGCCCCACCCGTTCGGCACATGCCCGTAGACCCAGAAGGTCTGCTTGCCCTCCGGCGCCCGCGAGTCGTCGACGATGCCGGGCTGCACCGAGATGAGGAAGAGCCGGTCGGGGTCCTGGCCGCCCACCGCGCGGCGCATCGCGTCATCGATCATGGAGGCGGTCGGCCCCAGGTGCACCGTGGTGGCCCGCCTGGCGTCCTCGGAGTTCCAGGGCACCGGACCGTCCAGCGCATAGTCGATCTTGAAGACGCTGGGTCCGTACCGGTAGCCGGCGTAGGCGTTGCCGAGACCGGCGATGCGTGCCAGAGCGGTCGGCGAGGTGTCGAAGATGTAGGCGCGGGCGGGCGGCAGTTCGTCGAGCCGCTTCACCTCGACGCCGGTGTGGATGACGCCGCCCAATTCCCGCAGGTAGCCGGTCAGCGCGTCCGAGATCGACTGCGAGCCGCCGCGGGCGACCGGCCAGCCGCGGGCGTGCGCGGCGAGCGCGAAGACGAGACTCACACCGGCCGTCGCGAAGCCCGTGGTGGGGGCGATGACGTGGGCGGCCAGTCCAGCGAACAGGCCGCGCGCCTTCTCGTCGCGGAACCGGCGGGAAACCCAGGAGGCCGGCTGCAGGCCGGTGAGCCCGAAGCGGGCCATGGTCACCATGTCGCGCGGCAGCCGCCCGTTCAGCGCCGAGCCGAGGCCGAGGAAGTCCTCGGCGAAGGTGTCCCAGTGCGTGAGCAGGGGTTCGACCATACGCCGGTAGGTGCCGGCGTCGCGGGGCCCGAAGGAGGCGGCGGTCCGCCCGACTGACCGGGCGAGGACCGCGGCGGTGCCGTCAGTGAAGGGGTGGGCCATCGCCAGGTCGGAGTGGAGCCACTCCAGGCCGTGGCGGTCCAGCGGCATGGCGCGGAAGGCCGGAGAGTTGACACCCAGCGGGTGCGCGGCCGCGCAGGGGTCGTGCCGGAAACCGGGCAGCGTGAGCTCCTCGGTGCGCGCTCCCCCGCCCACCGTGTCCATCGCCTCGAACACTTCCACCGAGAGGTTCCGGCGGGCCAGTTCGACGGCGGCAGTCAGACCGTTCGGCCCGGCCCCGACCACGACCGCGTCACGGATGGCTGGCACTGTCGGCTCTCCCCTCGCCGCTGAGGCGTGTGGCTTCGCGTGCGTTTCGGGTGGTGCGTCCGGCGCCCCCGTCAACAGGGCGCCTCACCCGGCGTCCCGCTGAAGGAGCGCCAGAATACGCCGCAGCGTACCCGCATCTCGCGCCGCACTGAACGGCAGGACGTTGCCTCCTGCGAGACGGAACGGTTCACCGGCCAGCGTGGCGCTCGCCCCACCCGCCTCGGCGACCAACAGCAGACCGGCCGAGTGGTCCCAGGCCAACTCCCAGGAGAAGGCGACCGCATCCAGTTCGCCGCTCGCCACCCGCAGGTAGTCCAGTCCCGCCGAACCGCCCCCCTGCCGCACCTGTACGCCTTCGGTGTCCAGGCCGGCCAGCGCCTGCTTCTGCGCCCGGCTGGTGAAGTCCGGGTGCGAGGTCGCCACCCGCAGCGCGCGGTCCGGGTCAGGCGAACCGGCGTGCAGCGCCTCGCCGTTGAGCAGGGCGCCGCCGTGCAGCCGGGCCACGGCCATCAGGTCGGGCACCGGCACGTAGGTCCACGAGGCGAGCACCTTGCCGTGGCGGGCCAGCGCGACCAGGGTGCAGAAGCCCGCGTCGCCGCGGACGAACTGCCGTGTCCCGTCGACGGGGTCGATGATCCACACCGGCGCGTCCCCACGCAGCGCCGCGTAGCGGGCCGGCTCAGCGTGCACGGACTCCTCGCCGACGACGACCGAGCCGGGCAGCAGCGCGGTCAGCGACCGGGTCAGGTGCTCCTCGGCCCGCCGGTCCGCGACGGTGACCAGGTCGTGCGGACCGCTCTTCTGCGTCACCTCGTGCGCGGCCAGCTGCCGCCGGCGCGGCAGCACCTCCGCGCCCACGGCCTCCCGGATCGCCCGGTCGACCGCTGCGGCCAGTCCATCGTCGATCATGCCTCCCATGGAAGCACGGGCGGCGCTCAGGTGCCGGACGCCTGCGCGTAGCACTGGGCAAGCTCGGGGGTGCCGACGGAGGCCCAGGTCAGTCCGTCGGCAAGCACGTCCAGCTGCCGCCCGGAGGCGAGGGTCACGACGGGCTGGCCGTCGGAGCGCAGCCGCCATGCCGCGCCGGGCAGAGTGCGGACGATCATCGCGCCGAGATAGAGGCCGGCGTCCCCACCCAGCCGCAGCTCGGCCTCCGGGTCCTCACGCCAGCGCGGCGGGATCTGGTCGAGCGCCGCCAGGGACTGCGGCGTGTCGTCGAGGACGACACCGGCCCGCGCCGCGGTCTCACGCAGCAGCTCGCACTCGGAGAGCAGCGCGTTCACCCCGGCCGCGTCTCCGGAGAGCATGTCGCCGAGGGCGTCGCTCCCGGGATGGCCGTGCCGTCTGCGCCAGTTGCCCAGGAAGGAGAGGTTCATCCCTGCAGCGTCCCACCGCCGACACGTCGGGCACCACGGGGCGCGCGGGATCTGTTACCCGGCGTCGAGGTCGAGGACGACGGGGGCGTGGTCGGAGGCGCCCTTGCCCTTGCGGGCCTCCCGGTCGACGTAGGCGTCGCGCACGGCGCCGCGGAAGGACTCGTTGCCCAGGACCAGGTCGATGCGCATGCCCTTGTTCTTGGGGAAGCTGAGCTCGCGGTAGTCCCAGTAGGTGAAGGGATGGTCGTACTTCAGCGGGCGCGGCAGCACGTCGCCCAAACCGACCTCGCCCAGCGCTGCCAGCGCGGCCCGCTCCTGCGGCGTGACGTGTGTCGCTCCGGCGAACCGGTCGATGTCCCACACGTCGGCGTCGGTGGGGGCCACGTTGAAGTCGCCCATCACGGCGAAGGGCGACGCGCCCGCCGCGTCCTCGGCGGCGGCCTTCGCGCAGCGCCGCGAGCCACTCCAGCTTGTACGCGAAGTGCGCATGCCCCACCTCGCGCCCGTTGGGCACGTAGACGGAGCGGACCCGGACTCCGCCGCAGGTCGCCACGACCGACCGCGGCTCCTCACCGCCCTCGAACTCCGGCCCGCCCGGCAGCCCGGTCGAGGGGTTCTCCAGCCCGACCCGGGACAGCACGGCGACGCCGTTCCAGCGGCCCGTGCCGTGGACCGCCGCCTCGTAGCCGAGGTCGCGCAGCTGCCCGTAGGGGAAGCTCTCCTCGGCACACTTCAGCTCCTGCAGGCACAGCACGTCCGTGGCGGAGGACTCCAGCCAGGCCAGCAGCCGCGGCAGCCGGGCGGTGACGGAGTTGACGTTCCAGGTCGCGATACGCATGCTGCGAAACCTACCGCGCGGGACGGACAGCGATGCTCTCGCCCGGGTCCAGCCGCAGGTGACCGGCGCCGCCCGTCCCCGGCCCGTCGGGCCCCAGCAGCCGGTCGTAGATCGGGCGCGCCCGGTCGGTCAGCAGTCCGTCGTGCACGTCGAGGGCCTGCCGGGGCCGGACCTCGCTCAGATAGTCGACGACCTCGGAAACCTTGCTCCACGGCGCCTGTACCGGCAGCAACAGGGTGTCGACGGGCCGGTCCGGCACCGTCAGCGCGTCGCCGGGGTGGAAGACCGTGCCGTCGGGCCCGTCCGTGCCCCGGACCAGGAAGCCGACGTTGGTCACCCGGGGGAGATCGGGGTGGATGACGGCGTGCAGCTCACCGTGCACCTCGATCTCGAACCCGGCCGCCGAGATCGTGTCGCCGTGTCCGACGGTGTGCACACGGCCGGGGAAGGCGCCGGCGAGCCGGTCGGCGACGCTGCGCAGCGTCCAGATGCGTGCCGCCGGGTCGGCTTCCATCGCGGTGCGCAACCGGGAGACGTCGAAGTGGTCAGGGTGCTCGTGTGTCACCAGGATGACGTCGGCGCCGAGGGCGGAGTCCGGCTCGCTGAAGCCGCCCGGATCCATGACGAGGGTGTGGCCTTCTCGGGACAGGCGCACGGACGCGTGGCCCTGCTTGGTGAGCTCCATGGTCGCCATTGTCGCCTTACTCCTCCTCGGGTGTGGTCTCCTCACGGATCACGCGCTGGGCAACGGAGAACGCCGCGTTCGCGGCGGGGACCCCGCAGTACACCGCCGCCTGGAGCAGCACCTCGCGGATCTCGGCGGGGGTGAGCCCGTTGCGCAGCGCCGCCCTGGTGTGGAAGCCCAGCTCCTCCAGGTGCCGGCCGGCGACCAGCGCGGTGAGCGTGGCCACCGAACGGGATCGGCGGTCCAGCCCCTGCCTGTTCCAGATCTCGCCCCAGGCGTAGCGGGTCAGCAGGTCCTGGAAGTCGCGGGTGAAGTCGTCGGCCTGCTGCTCGGCGCGTTCGACATGGGCGTCGCCGAGCACCTCGCGGCGCACCCGCATGCCGGCGTCGAAGGGGTCGGTGCGCACCGCGCCGGAGGGTCCGGCCTCCAGCTCGAGCCGGTCGGGAACCGGTTCGGGCTGCCGACCGGCCGACACGACGACCGGAGAGGGGGCGGGCGGCCCGGCCGGGGACTCCTGCCAGGTCGTGGTCAGATGCCGGATGAGCAGTTCCGTGACGGCGCCGGGCTGTTCGACGGGCACCAGGTGGGACGCGCCGGGCACCAGGGCGAGACGTGCGTCCCGAATGCCGGCGACCAGTGCGCGGGCGTCGGCGGGCGGGGTCGAGGAGTCCTCGCTGCCGGCCACCACCAGGGCCGGCACGCCGACGCGGGCGAGCTCCTCGCGGACGTCGAAGGCCGCCAGCGCCTCGCACGCGGCGATGTAGCAGCCCGGGTCGGTGGTGCGCACCATCTGGACGGCCCAGTCCACGATCGCCGGCTGCGCGGTCACGAAGCCGCCGGTGAACCAGTTCTCCGGCGTGGTGCGGGCCACCGGTTCGAGGCCGTTGGTGCGGATCACCACGCCGCGCTGCCGCCAGGCGTCGGCCGTGCCGGGGCGGGCCGAGGTGGAGACCAGGGCCAGGGAGGTGACCCGATGCGGGTGGTCCAGTGCCAGGCGGAGGCCGACGGAGCCGGTGAGCGAACAGCCGGCGTAGCCGAAGCGGCCGATGCCGCACTCGTCCAGGGTCGCGAGCAGCCGCTCGGCCAGGTCCGCGGTCGAGGAGGCCGGGTGGGCGGGGGCACCTCCGTGGCCGGGCAGGTCGAAGCGGAGCACCCGCCAGTGTCGGGTCAGTTCGGGTATCTGGCGGTCCCACATGTGCCAGGTCGCACCGAGTGCGGGTCCCAGGACGAGGACGGGCGCGTCCTCGGGGCCGTCGATCCGGTGCTGCAGGGTCTTCGTCTCGCTCACCCGTGCACGCTATCGAGGACCCGGCCGTCCGCGCCTGGCGGGTCAGAATTGGACCGTGGAGACCACGAAGACACGGGGCCGTTCCTTCGCGGTGGTGTCTACTGTGATGGACAGGTCAGGCGCCGCACCGGGCGTGGGACGGCTCACTCCGGCGTAGGTGTGCGCCGGGTCCCGCAGACCCCATCCGACGTCGTCGGCGCGCGAGGCACTGATGGTGGTCCGGCCGTCCCGGAGATCGGAACGTCGCAGGCCGACGTGCCGCAGGAAGTTGCCCAGCCGCTTGTGGGAGGTGCGGAACTGCACGTAGAGGCGGCTGGTGTGCACCGAGTTCGTCTCGTAATAGGCGACATAGCTGGAGTGCACGGGGACGGGCACGTCGTAGATGCGCCGCTTGACCTTGCTGGGCCACTCCCAGGTCAGGTCGGAGACCGCGGCGCGCTGCTGGGAGTCCCGGCCGCTGGCCCGGCTCTGGAACGCGGACAGCACCAGGTAGCCGGCGGGCAGGGCGATCAGCAGGACGACTATCAGCAGCACCAGCAGACGGTGTCGCGGCAGGTGCGGCGGGCGCATCGGGAAGCGGGCGGCGTCGTCCCGCGGCGAAGCTGAGGAGCTCACTGGCCCACCGCCCTGCGCAGGTTGTCCGCGGCACGCTCGTAGCGCTCGTACCGCTCCAGGCGGCGGCGGTTGGCGCGGCGGAACCGGCGGGCGACGAGCCGGGCCAGGTCGGCCGCGCCGACCATGCCGGCCTCGGGGCCGAGCTGTGCCTTGGCGATGCGGGCCTCGGGCCGGTAGCCCCGCCCGGTCAGGTTGCGGCGGAAGGCGTCCCGGGCCGGGCCGATCAGCAGGTCGTCGGCGGCGCTGACACCGCCGCCGATCACGAAGCAGGACGGGTCCAGGGCCGCGGCCAGGTTGGCCAGGCCCACGCCGAGCCAGTGTCCGATGTCCTGCAGCAGCTCGACGCACATCGCGTCGCCGCCGCGGGCCAGCTCGGTGATCACCGGTCCGGTGATCTCGCGGATGTCGCCGCCGACGTGGTCGATGACGTGCCAGGCGACGGGCGACTCGGCGGCGGCCAGTTCGCGGGCCTCCCTCACCAGGGCGTTGCCGGAGCTGTACTGCTCCCAGCAGCCGCGGTTGCCGCACGGGCATCGGTGGCCGCCGGGCACGACCTGCATGTGCCCGAACTCCCCGGCCACGCCGTACTTGCCCCGTTTGAGGTGGCCGTCCTCCAGTATGGCGCCGCCGATGCCCGTCCCCAGGGTGATCATCACCAGGTGGTCCTCGCCGCGCCCGGCACCGAAGCGCCACTCGCCCCAGGCTGCGGTGTTGGCGTCGTTGTCGACCATGACCGGCACCGCGAGACGCGCGGTCAGGGCGTCCTTGAGCGGCTCGTCGCGCCAGGCCAGGTGGGGCGCGAACAGCACCCGGGCCCGGTCCGCGTCGACCCAGCCGGCCGCGCCGATGCCCACCGCGTGCACGTCGTGCCGGTCGGAGAGGTCCAGGACCAGCTCGGCGATGGTGTCCTCGACGACCTTGGGGCTCTTGGACTTGTCCGGCGTCTCGGTGCGGACGGTCTCCAGGATCTGCCCGTCGGCGTCGACGACGCCGGCCATCACCTTGGTGCCGCCGATGTCGATGCCCACGGTGGGCACCCGGGGCGCGGACAGATGGGAGCGGCGTTCCCGCGCGCCGACGGTGCGCAGCACGCTGGTCGCCGGCACGCCCCGCCGGTACACCGGGTCACGGTACGTGCTCACTCCGCGTCTCCCCCCGGGGCTGCGAAGCGACGCGGGTGGCGGTCACTGGTGGGTGCGCGCAACGTGTCGTCTCGTCTCTGCGTGGTCGTCGTGTCGGTGGGACGGTGGGATCCCCGCGTGCACGATTGTGCCTCACCGGCCGAGGTCGGCGCGCTGCAGTTCGTGGCTTAGCTCCTCGAGCTCGCTGCCGCCGGCCATCTGCCGGGTCAGTTCCTCCAGGGTGGTCTCCTCTCTGGAACGGCTGCCCGCCATCCGGCCCCGCTTGAGTAGCACGAAGCGGTCTCCGACGAGGTGAGCGTGGTGCGGGTTGTGGGTGATCAGCACGACGCCGAGTCCCTGGTCCCGGGCGGTGGCGACGTACTTGAGCACCACGCCGGACTGCTTCACGCCCAGGGCGGCGGTGGGCTCGTCCAGCACCAGCACCCGGGCGCCGAAGTGCACGGCGCGGGCGATGGCCACGCACTGCCGCTCTCCGCCGGAGAGCGTGCCGATGGGCTGGTCGACGTCCCGCAGGTCGATGCCCATGCGCAGCAGCGCCTCGCGTGTCGTGCGGCGCATGGTCTCCACGTCGAGCCGGGCGAAGGGGCCGCTGCCCCGGCTCAGTTCGGAGCCGAGGAAGAAGTTGCGCCACACCGGCATCAACGGCACGACGGCCAGGTCCTGGTAGACGGTGGCCACGCCACGCTCGAGCGCCTCGCGGGGCGAGGAGAGCCGGGTCTCCTCACCGTCGAGGAGGTAGCTGCCGGCGTCGTGGCGGTGCAGCCCCGAGATGATCTTGATGAGGGTGGACTTGCCGGCCCCGTTGTCGCCCAGCACGCAAGTGATCTCACGAGCGTGCGCCTGCAGGCTCACGTTCTGCAGCGCGGTGATGCTGCCATAGTGCTTGCTGACGTCCGTCAGCTCTACCAGTGCGCTCATCGGCTCGCCTCCGCCCGCTTGCGAATCCATGCGTTCAGCAGGGTGGCCAGCAGCAGCATCGCCCCCAGAAAGAACTTGAACCAGTCAGGGTTCCACTGTGCGTAGACGATGCCCTTGCTGGTCATGCCGAAGATGAACGCGCCGACGGCTGCGCCGGCCGCCGAGCCGTAGCCGCCGGTGAGCAGGCAGCCGCCGATGACGGCGGCGGCGATGTAGATCAGCTCATTGCCGACGCCGGCGCCGGACTGGACGACCTCGTAGTTGAACAGCAGGTGCTGGCCGACGATCCAGGCACCGAAGGAGACGCCCATGTACAGGCCGATCTTCGTGCGCTCGACGGGCACGCCGACGGCTCGGGCGGCATCCGCTGCGCCGCCGACCGCGAAGATCCAGTTTCCGGCCCGGGTGCGCAGCAGGATCCAGGTGGCCGCCGCGACCAGCAGGAGCCACCACACGATCGTGATCGGGAAGTCGACGCCGAACAGCGTGATCCGGGAGGCGAACAGCGCGCGCGCCGAGTCGAAGCCCTCCATGTCGGCGATGCTCTTCGTGGAGACGGTGCCGCTGATCAGCTTGGTCAGACCCAGGTTCAGCCCGGTGAGCATCAGGAAGGTGCCGAGCGTGATGATGAAGCTCGGCAGTCTCGTGCGGGTCAGCAGGAAGCCGTTGAAGAACCCGAAGCCGAGGGTGACCAGCAGCGACACCCCGACGCCCAGCCAGTTGTTCGCCGTCATCTGATAGCTGAACATCGACGAGACCAGCGCGGAACTGGTCACCATCACACCGGCCGACAGGTCGAACTCGCCGCCGATCATCAGCAGCGACACCGGCACCGCCATGATCCCGATGGTCGAGGCGGCGTAGAGCACCGTGGCGAAGCTGGTGGCGCGCAGGAAGCTGTCGGCGAAGACGGAGAAGAAGACGAACAGCGCGAAGGCACCGAGTACCGCGCCCAGTTCGGGACGGCGCAGGCAGCCGCCCCAGGGGGGGCCGTCCGCCCGGGGCCCGGTCGGGGTGCACGGGCGGGCCGGGGCTCCTTCCGTGGGGTGTCGGAGGTGGTACCGGAGGCCGTCACCGGGTGCCCCGCTGCGTGTAGTCCTTCAGCTCGGCCGCGTCCTTCTTGGTGAGGATCTGCGGGCCGGTCAGCACCGGCCGGCCGCCGCCCAGCATGTCGGAGTTGTAGCGGTGGAGCCAGAGCAGGTCCACGGCCTCGTAGCCCTGCAGGTAGGGCTGCTGGTCGACCGCGAAGCCGACCGAGCCGTCCTGCAGGCCGTCGATGACCTTGGTGTTGAGGTCGAAGGTGTCGATCTCGGCATCGCTGCCTGCCTGCTCGGCGGACTGCACGGCGGTCGCCGCGAACGGGGCGCCGAGGGTGACGACGCTGTCGATCGCATCGTCGGACTGCAGCTTCGCCGTCACGGACGACTGCGACGGAGGGCATGTCGGTGCCCTTCACGTACAGCTTCTCGAGCTTGCCGTCGAAGGTCTTGGCCACACCGTCGCAGCGCTGTTCCAGACCGACGTTGCCCTGCTCGTGCAGCACGCACAGCGCGTGTTTGCGGCCGCGCTTGTTCAGCTCGGTGCCGACCGCCTCACCGGCGACGACCTCGTCCTGACCGATGTGCGCCAGCGCGCCGAACTTCTTGGACTTCGCCTCCCCGGAGTTGATCGGTCACCACCGGTATGCCGGCCTTGACCGCCTTCTCGACGACCGCCATGTTCATGGCGGAGGGCTTGGCGAGGGTGACGATCAGCCCGTCGACCTTCTTGTCGATCATCGACTGGACGAGCTGCGCCTGCCGGCCGGCGTCGGCGTCGTGGGCGTAGAGGAACTCGCATGTTGTCCTTGCGGGCACGCCTGTTTCGCGCCGCTCTGCACGATGTCCCAGAACGTGTCGCCGTCACCGGAGTGGGTGACCATGGCGAACTTCCACCGTGGCGTGTCGACGGCGGCGTGCCCCCCGGCCGCCGCATGCGCCCGTTCCTCCTCGGCCCTCTTGCCGCCGGTACTGCTGCACGCGGACAGCACGGTGAGCAGGACCGCCGCCATGACGGCTCCCAGCACCCGTCGCGGTTCCTCTCGTGGTGCCACGGAACTTCTGCAGCCTGGACACGCGGTTCGGCCCTCCCGACGCGGATCGTGAGTGCGCGGGTCGCGGACGGCCCGCGCGGAATGACCGCACAAGTATCCGTCACGAGACCGCCGGGTCGACCCCTGCGGGTCCGGACCGGACCAGCCCAACCGCCGTGACACAAGGGACAGTTGGTCAGAAACACGCCACCGAGAGTGTGATCCACACCACACGTCCACGCCGATCCGGCGTCGCTGTCGACCCCCCATTCCTCGGACAGGGTGTCCACCAGCAGCAGTCCGCGACCGTGCTCGTCGTCCGGCGATGCCCAGCAGGGCAGCGGCGCCGCGGTCTGGCTGCCGCGGTCGCGCACCTCGATGCGCACCCGCCGGCCCATCGCCTGCAGGCGGCACTCGACACGCTCCGTGTCCGTGTGCACCACGGCGTTGGTGACGAGTTCGGAGACGAGCAACTGGGCGGTGTCGCACACCTCCGGCGGGAAAGCCCACTGCCGCAGCCGGGCGCGGACCCGTCGGCGGGCGTCGGCGACCGATGTCTGCAGTGCGGGCAGTTCGAATCCGGCCCGGAGCGGCTCGGCCCCGGTCGCCGCCCTCCCAGGGGAGCGCGAGGACTGCTGAGCCGTGCGGTAATGCCACGACCATTCCGCCTTCCGTACGTGAGGGGCCGGACGAACGTCGTTCGTTGACCGCTCCACTATCGGTGTGTGCGGGGACAGTTGGCAAGAGTCGATCTGTAATTCACAGAATGAGCGAGGCAACCTGTGCCGCACGGCGGAGTCATGTCACACTGCGTGAGAACACCCGGATTCCGCTCACTCGGCGCGCCCACCCCCCGAACGACACCGGGAACACTCCCGGTGAGATGCACAAGGAGCACCGACGAGGATGAACCGCATCTACAACGGCATGCCCGCGTCCCAACTCGGCGCGCACGGCTGGCACCGGCCGTGGAACCGGCCGAGCGGCCGGCGCTGCGTCGAGGCGCTGAAGCTCTCCGACGGGCGGGTCGCGCTACGCCGGTCCGACGATCCGGACGGCCCGGCGCTGATCTACACCCCGCACGAGATCGAGGCGTTCATCTCGGGTGCGAAGAAGGGCGACGCGGACTTCCTGCTGGCCTGACCGGCGCACCCGGCCGGCTCGCCGCACGCTCAGCACCGCACGGGCGGCAGCCGCGGGCCGGGGGCGAGAAGCCCGTCTGCCGCGGTGCAGCGCGCCGCCCTCGGCACCGAACACCACACACGGCGCGCATCGCCGTAGTGTGCTCGCCCGCCCTCGGACACGCGCCGCACCTGCCGAGACCTCAGGTGGACACCACGGGTCGGGCCAGCGCCCAGGTGCCGTCCTCGGTCAGGTAGGACTCCACCGCCAGGCCGGCGTCTGCGAGTGCCTGCTCGAAGGCCTTTCTCGTCAGCGGCCGGGAGACGAAGGTGTGGGTCCAGCGCCCGTCGGAGAAGTCGTACTCGACGGTCACCGACCGCACCCCGTCGCCGGCCGGTGTGGAGGAGACGATCCGTACGCGGCCGCCGGGGATGTCCCGGTCGGGCCGCTTCTGGTCGTGCCAGCCCTCGCCCTCCCGCTGGACGAGGACGCGACCGCCGTCGGCGATGTGCCGTCGGCACGCACGGAGCAGGCCGTCGCGCACCCGGGAGTCGCCCGCGTGCACCAGGAAGGATCCCAGCAGCACGGCGTCGAAACGCTCACCGAGGTCGAGGGTCTCGATCGGACTGCACACCGTGCGGGCGCCACGCACCCGCTGCAGCATCTCGGGCGATTCGTCGACGGCGGTCAGCTCGAAGCCGCGCTCCACCAGCGGGTGCGTGACCCGGCCGGCCCCGCAGCCGAGCTCCAGGATGCCGACGCCGGCCGGAAGAGCACGCTGGATCACGTCCGGCTCGTCGCCCACGGGCAGCCGCTCCCACACTTCGACGGCGCAACCGTCCGGCGTGATCACTCCGGCCCCGGTCCCGGCGTATCCCTCGCGCATCGCATCGTCCATGTACCGATCCGATCACACTGCGCAGCGCAAGGGAAGACTGCAGCGGCGTGCCGCGGACTCAGTACAGGGAGTCGTCGGCGGGGCGAGGGCGCAGGGTGGCGAGCGCGCGGGCGCGGGAGTGCGGGTCGGGCAGGCCGTCGGTGTCCGAGTGGGACTGGGCCGCCAGCGCCGCGGCGCACGCGGCCTCGGCGAGGGCGTCGGGCGGGGTCGAGGCCGCGCAGGCAGGCGGAGAGCCACCCGGCGGTGAAGGCCTCCGAGGAGCCGCCCGCGTCGGTGACGGGCGCGTCGACCGGCTCCTGCGCCCATCTGTCCGGCCCGGCCGATGGCCATACAGCCGCCCGTCCCGGCGCTTGACGACGACCGTGCGGGCCTTGCCGACGCCGAGCAGCGCCTTGGCGGCCTCCTCGGGGCCGCCGCCGAGCAGCAGCTCGAGTTCGTCCTCGTCGGCGAGGACCATGTCCACCTCGCTGAGCAGCGGGCCGACGACGCGCATCCAGTCGTGTTCGCTGCCCAGGCCGGGCCGCACGGCCGGTTCGAGGCTGAGCGCGGCGCCCTCCTGGCGGGCCAGGTCGATCAGCCGCCGGGTCGCGGCGGCGGCCGAGGCGGAGAGCATCGGCGTCACCCCGGACAGATGCACCAGCCGGGTGCCGGCGACCAGTTCGGCAGCCGATGTCCTCGGGGGCCAGGCCGCAGGACGCGGTGGCCTCGCGGAAGTACTGGGCCGCCATCGTCCCGCTGCGGGTGGCTGTCGCGCAGCAGCAGCCCGGTGGGGGCGCCGGGGTCGAGTACTGACGGCGGAGACGTCGATGCCGTCGGCGCGCAGTCTCGCGCAGCACCGCCTCGCCCGACCGGGTCGGCGCCGAGCCGGCCCAGGAACCGCACGCGGTGGCCGAGCCGCGCCAGTCCGGCCGCGACCACGGCCTCGGGGCCGGTCACCGAGCGACGGAAGTGCACCGCCCGTTCGAGCGGCACGCCCGGCTCGGCGAGCATCATGAGCATCGCCTCACCACAGGTCACTGCTTCGGGTGCGACGGTCACCGGTACCTCCCAGAATCTCCCCGGGCAGCTTCACGCTGCGTGGAGCACGCTACCTGCCCGCGGCCCGGGATCCACCCCTGGCGGTGTTCCCGGCTCGGTCACGCCGCCTGAGCGTGCCGCCGGCCCGCGGGCACCGCCCCGGCGGCGACGCCGCCGGGCGGGCCGTGCGGTCGGGCGCAACCGTCAGCCGGACAGCGCCTCGTGGCGGGCCGTCAGCGCCCGGGCGCCCGCTTCGGTGAGGCTGCCGTGCAGCCGCAGCCGGGCGATGCCGCCGTCCGGGAAGATGTCGAGCCGCACCTGGGTCAGCGGCCGGGCCGCCGCCTCGGCGTCGAGCAGGAAGCGGTGGACGGTGTCGGGCTGCAGCCGTGGTGCGGGCCACCAGTTCGTGCCAGTCGCCGTCCGCGCCGTCCCGGCCGAACAGCGCGGCCCAGCCCGCCGCGTTGCCCTTGAGGTAGCCGGTGTCGATCTCGACGGCCCGCACCGTGGCCTGGCCGGCCAGTGCGTAGCGGATCCAGTCGTTGCCCTTGTCGCGGCGGCGCCGGGTCTCCCAGCCGTCGTCCATCTGTGGCCGAACGGCCGGGCCGGATGGTGTTCGTCGCCGGCGAGTAGAACCGGTCGGAGGCGTCCTCGACCGAGCCGCCGTTCTCCAGGGCGACCAGGTCGAAGGTGCCCAGGGCGGCGAGCCAGGCCGGGTCGGGGACGGCCTCGCCGTACACGCGCAGCCGGGCGACGCCGCCGTCGGGGTGCTGGTTGAGCCGCAGGTGCGTGAAGCGCCGCTCGGCGGTGACTGCGAAGGCGTTGGCGGCGTGCCCGCCGATCTCGGTGCGGGGGACGATCTCGGTCCACTTCACGTCCGGGGCCAGCAGTTCCGCCGGGCGAGGGGGCGCCGGGCACGCAGGCGGCCTGGACGGAGACCGCCTGCGGGTAGTTGCCGCGGAAGTGCGCGGTGTCGACGACGAGGCCGCGCACCACGCCGGGCACGCCGAGCCGGATGAGCGCCCAGTCGTGGTCCTCGGCGGCCGGATGCGGCTCGGCGGCCGAGGCACCGCGCCGGCGGCGGGTCTCCCAGCCGTCCATGATCTTGCCCTTGTGCCCGAAGCGCTCGGGGTCGAAGACGGCGGGCTCCGGACGTCGAGCAGGTTCTCGCGTTCGGCGAAGAACTCGTCGTTGGCGGCGACGACGCCGGCACCGAGCCGCCGGTCGGCCAGGTCGGTGAGGTAGGCGAAGGGCAGCTTCGGCCGTGCGGTAGTCGGCGTAGGGGTCGCCGCCGCGGTACGGGGAGGCGTCTCCGGTGAAGCGGGGGGTCGCGGAGCGGTTCCGCGCTCATGCGCTGTTCCTTTCGATCAGGCGTCCGGTCTGGTGGGTGACGTGCCCGTGGTCGGTGAGGCGTTCGCCGCGCAGCCAGCTGGAGCGCACGACTCCGTACAGCGTGCGGCCGGCGTAGGCGGTGACGCGGTTGCGGTGGTGCAGGTCGGCCGGGTCGACGGTGAAGGTCTCCTCCGGGGCGAGGACGGCGAAGTCTGCGTCGCGGCCCGGCGCGATGGCGCCCTTGCGCCGCAGGCCGGCCAGCCGCGCCGGCCCTGCCGACATCCAGCGCACGACGTCCTCCAGACTGTGCCCGCGTTCCCGCGCTGCCGTCCACACGGCGGGCAGGCCGAGCTGGAGGGAGGAGATACCGCCCCAGGCGTCCATGAAGTCGCCTGTCTTCAGGTCGGCGGTGCACGGGGAGTGGTCGGAGACGACGCAGTCGAGGGTGCCGTCGGCCAGCGCCTGCCACAGCGCGTCCTGGTTGGCCCGTTCGCGGATGGGCGGACAGCACTTGAACTCGGTGGCGCCGTCGGGGACGTCCTCTGCGGTCAGGGTGAGGAAGTGCGGGCAGGTCTCGGCGGTGATCCGCACGCCCTCGCGCCGGGCGTCGGCGATCAGCGGCAGCGCGTCGGAGGAGGACAGGTGCAGCACGTGCACCCGGGCCTGAAGCCGGTGGGCGAGCTCGACGAGGCGGCGCGATGGCGTCGTTCTCAGCGTCGCGCGGGCGTGAGGCGAGGAAGTCGGCGTAGTGCGGGCTGTGCCGCCGGGGTGCGGCGGCGAGCCGTCCGGGGTCCTCGGCGTGCACGATGAGCAGCCCGTCGAAGGAGGCGATCTCCGACAGGGCGGCCTCGAGCTCGTCCGGGGCCAGCTCGGGGAACTCCTCGACGCCGGAGGGCGACAGGAAGCACTTGAACCCGAAGACGCCCGCCTCGTGCAGCGGCCGCAGGTGCGCGAGGTTTCCGGGGACGGCTCCGCCCCAGAAGCCGGTGTCCACGTGAGCCTCGGTGCGGGCGGCCTCGCTGCTTGGTGCGCAGGTGCTCGACGGTGGTGGTGGGCGGCAGCGAGTTGAGCGGCATGTCGATCAGCGTGGTGATGCCGCCGGCCGCCGCGGCCCGGGTCGCGGACCGGAAGCCCTCCCACTCGGCCCGGCCCGGATCGTTGACGTGGACGTGTGTGTCGACGAGGCCCGGCATCAGGACGTCGTCACCGACGTCCTCGAGACGGGCACCGGCGGGCACCTCGGCGGCGTGCGGGAGCACCGCGGCGATGCGGCCGTCGGCCACCGCGACGGCTGCGGCCCGGGCGCCCTCGGGGGTGATCACTCGCGTCGAGCGCAGGACGAGCTGCACGTCGGCCACCGCGCCTCCTCTTTCTCTCACTCTTCCGCAGTGCGGAACTTCAACGTTCTGTTGATCGAGTCTTCATCGCGGCGAGCTGGGCCGTCAAGGGCCACCCGACCACTTGGATGTTTCCACAAAATGAGAGATGCTTTTCGCACCGCAGAATGTGTATCCGGCGTCACCGGCATCCGGCCATCTGCGGGGAGCCGGCCGAAGGCGCCGTGACCGGCCGGAACGCCCGACCGCGGCCGACAGTCGGGCACGCCGGGGCCGGTACCATGCCGAGACCCGCAGGAAAGGAACGCGAAGTGCCGCCGTCCGCCGAGCGCAAGCCCGCCCCAGCCGCCCCCTCCGGCGGCGTGCAGTCGCTGGAACGCGCCTTCGACCTGCTGGAGAGGATGGCCGACGCCGGCGGCGAGGTCGGACTGAGCGAACTCTCCGGCAGCAGCGGTCTTCCGCTGCCCACCATCCACCGCCTGATGCGCACCCTGGTGGCCTGCGGGTACGTCCGCCAGCAGCCCAACCGCCGCTACGCGCTGGGCCCGCGCCTGATCCGGCTGGGCGAGAGCGCCTCCCGGCTGCTGGGCACCTGGGCCCGTCCGCACCTGGCGCGACTCGTCGAGGAGACCGGCGAGACCGCGAACATGGCACTGCTGGACGGCGACGAGGTGGTCTACGTCGCGCAGGTCCCCTCACGGCACTCGATGCGGATGTTCACCGAGGTGGGCCGGCGCGTCCTGCCGCACTCCACGGGCGTGGGCAAGGTGCTGCTGGCGCCGGTGCCGGCCGAGCAGGTGCGCGCGCTGCTGTCCCGCACCGGCATGCCGGCGGCCACCGAGCGGACCATCACCACCCCGGAGGCGTTCCTGGCGGCACTGGAGACCGTGCGGGCGACCGGCTACGCCACGGACGACAACGAGCAGGAGGTCGGGCGTCCGCTGCATCGCCGTCGCGGTCCCCGGCTCCCCCACGGCCGCGGCCATCTCCATCTCGGGTCCGGCCGGACGCGTCACCGAGGCGGCCACGGACAAGATCGTCCCGCTGCTGCACGAGGTCGCGGCGGAGCTGTCCGCCGCTCTGGCCACCGCCAAGGAGGCCTGAACGGCCACGGCCGCGGGATCAGCGTACGGTCGCGCGGACCGGCCGGCCGAACAGCTCGACGGCGGAGCGCAAGCAGGCCAGCGGCGCCCGACAGGGCGCTGACGGAGCCCAGCGCGCCGACTATCAGCAGCAGCGAACTGCGCAGCGCGGCGACCTCGGGCGCCCCGCTACGGGCAAGGGCGGCCAGCCCCGCCAGTTCCTCGTCGGCGGCCTGGCGGTCGGCGAGCCGGGCGGGGTGGGCGGCGAGTTCGCATCGCAGCTCCTCCACGCGGTCCAGCAACTCGGCGACGCGCGGATCCCGCCGCCGGTCTCCGTCGCGTTCCGCTGTGCCATCGTCTCGCTGCGCACCCGGTCCCGCCCCCATCCCGTCGTCTTCGCCCGCCGCTCCCACGCGGTCGGACGCCGGAGGTGGGCACAGTAAACGACACGCTCCGCGTCGAGCGCCACACGGAGGGCGAAACCCGCCGAGAAAATCTCACCGAGCGCCACGCTCCGTCACCGAAAGCGTTCCTTCGTCACGCGGTGCGGGCGTTCGGGCACCGAAAGGAGACGTACCGATGAGTTCGGCAGCGGCCGGCCCGCCCGGCCCCATCGCTCGGGGTGCTGCTCGCCGCCGGCGGCGGGCGGCGGCTGGGCGGCCGCCCGAAGGCGCTGCTGACCCATCGGGGCCGCCCGCTGGTCGAGCACGCCGTGCGGGCGCTGCGCGACGGCGGCTGCGATCCGGCGGTCCGGGTCGTGCTGGGAGCGGACGCGGCGCGGGTGCGCGAGCAGGCCCGGCCTGCCGGGCTGCGTACTGGTGGACAACCCCGACTGGGCGAACGGCATGGGCTCCTCGCTGCGAGCCGGGCTCGCCGCACTGGCCGGGACGGGCGCCGCTGCCGCCCTGGTCGCACTCGTGGACCAGCCGGGCATCGGGCCGCAAGCGGTGGCCCGGGTGCTGCGGCGCCCTGGAGTCGCCGGATTCGCTGGCCGCGGCCTGCTACGGCGGCCAGCGCGGCCACCCGGTGCTGCTCGGCGCCGCCCACTGGGCCGGCGTCGCCCGCGACGCTGCGGGCGACCGGGGCGCGCGCGGCTATCTGCGGGCACATGCGGCCGAACTGCGGCTGGTGGAGTGCGGGGACGTCGCGGACCCGGCCGACATCGATCTCCCGGCGGACCTGGCCCTGCTGGATCCCTGACCCGGTTCACTCCTGGATATCTGGACGTCAACAAAGCATTGAACTTCCACCATGAGGAAACTACTCTCCACTGATCAGGGGCGACCCCGTACCGCCCACTGTGAGGAGTGACCGCACATGTCCGCACCAGCGCCGCCGGCCATCGTCGACGCCCGACCCGTGGCACGTCAGGACGAGGTCCTGACCCCCGAGGCGCTGGCCTTCGTGGCCGAACTGCACCGCCGCTTCACCCCGCGCCGCGACGAACTGATGGAGCGCCGGGCCGAGCGCCGCGCCGAGATCGCCCGCACCTGCGCGCTGGACTTCCTCCCGGAGACCGCGGCAGTCCGCGAGGGCGACTGGCAGGTGGCCCCCTGTCCCGACGCGCTGCAGGACCGCCGCGTGGAGATCACCGGTCCCACCGACCGGAAGATGACGATCAACGCGCTGAACTCCGGGGCCCGGGTCTGGCTGGCCGACTTCGAGGACGCCTCTGCCCCCACCTGGGAGAACGTGGTCGGCGGTCAGCTCAACCTGACCGACGCCTACGAGCGCCGCATCGACTTCACCGACGCCGCGCGGCAAGACCTACGCGCTGCGCCCGGCCGAGGAGCTGGCCACCGTCGTGACGCGGCCGCGCGGCTGGCACCTGGACGAACGGCACCTGCGGGTCGACGGCCGGGCCGTGCCCGGCGCACTGGTCGACTTCGGCCTGTACTTCTTCCACAACGCCCGGCGACTGCTCGACCTGGGCAAGGGCCCCTACTTCTACCTGCCCAAGACCGAGTCCCACCTGGAGGCCCGGCTGTGGAACGAGGTGTTCGTCTTCGCACAGGATTACTGCGGCATCCCGCAGGGCACCGTGCGGGCCACCGTGCTCATCGAGACGATCACCGCTGCCTACGAGATGGAGGAGATCCTCTACGAGCTGCGTGACCACGCCTCCGGGCTGAACGCGGGCCGCTGGGACTACCTGTTCTCCCTCGTGAAGAACTTCCGGGACGGCGGGGAGAAGTTCGTCCTCCCGGACCGCAACGCCGTCACCATGACCGCCCCGTTCATGCGCGCCTACACCGAGCTGCTGGTGCGCACCTGCCACAAGCGCGGCGCCCACGCCATCGGCGGCATGGCCGCCTTCATCCCGGACCGCCGCGACGCGGAGGCCAACGAGCGGGCACTGGCCAAGGTCCGGGCCGACAAGGACCGGGAGGCCGCCGACGGCTTCGACGGCTCATGGGTGGCTCACCCCGACCTGGTGCCCGTGGCGCAGCAGTCCTTCGACGCGGTGCTGGGCGAGCGCCCGCACCAGAAGGACCGGCTGCGCGAGGACGTGCATGTCACGGCCGCCGAGCTGACTCGCCGTGGACGGCCTGACCGAAAAGCCGACCGGGGACGGCCTGCGCAACGCCGTCCAGGTCGGCATCCGGTACATCGAGGCGTGGCTGCGTGGCATGGGCGCCGTCGCGATCTTCGGCCTGATGGAGGACGCCGCGACGGCGGAGATCTCCCGTTCGCAGATCTGGCAGTGGGTCCACGCCGGGCGTCGTCCTCGAGGACGGCACGAAGGTCACCGCCGGAGCTGGTGCGGCAGATCGCCGCCGAGGATCTGGCCGGCGTCCGCGCGGAGACCGGCGAAGAGGCCTTCACCGCAGGCCGCTGGCAGCAGGCACACGACCTGCTGCTGCGGGTGGCGCTGGACGACCGACTACGCGGAGTTCCTCACCCTGCCCGCCTACGAACTGCTGGGCTGACTGGTCGCGGGCTTCGACGAATGATGCCAGAGTGAGAGTGGTGATGACGTACCGCTGAACGAAGCTGACCACGTCGGGAGTGCGGATGAACGCACGAGGCGCGGCGTCGGGTGACGCCGGGCCGCCCGTCGACTGGCCCGCGGGTCCCCAGGTCGCCCTTCCGCTCAACCGGACCGGGTGCTTCGACTGGGACATGGACCGTGGGCTGGTCCACCTGGACGCGGCGGCCCTGGACGTCCTGGACCTGCGCCCGGACGAGTACGACATGAACCCCCGGGTGCTGCGCTCCCGCATCCCGCAAAGCGAGATGGTCCGGCTCGACTCCCTGGTCTCCCAGGCCATCAAGAGCGGCCGCAGCAGCTACGGGGCATACTTCCGAATGCGCTGCCGGGACGGCACACAGCGGTGGGGCCACGTACAGGGCTGCGTGCTGCGCACCGAGGTCGGACGGCCGTACCGCATCATCGGCATCTTCCGGGACGCGAGCGACGAGCTGACGCAGCCCACGGAGGGCCTCACCCTGGAGGCGGAACGCTCCCGGCAGACGTCCGTGGTCGAGGAGACCACCGCCGCACTGGCTCACGCCCGCACGGTGGACGACGTGATCCAGGTGCTCGGCAGCTCACGCGGGCTTGCCCGGCTGGGCACCGTAAGCATCGTCCTCGGCCTGGTGGAGGGGTCAAGGATGCGGGTCGTCGCCGACGGGCGGGCCGGCCGGCACCTCCCGCCCACCGGCTATGTGCGTGTCGCGGAGGACCTGCCGCTGAGCGAGGTGGTGCGGACCATGATGCCGCGATTCGTCACCTCCGCCGAGGAGTACGTCGCCCGGTACCCGGTGCGGCGCGCGGCCGTGGAGGACCTGGGCATCTCCGCCGCCGCGTTTCTGCCACTGATCGCCCAGGCCCGGCCGATCGGCGCCCTGGGCCTGCTCTACCGCAACAGGCACACCTTCACCGCCGAGGAACGCACCCTGCTCACCGCCCTGACCAGCAGCATCGCGCAGTGCCTGCAACGAGCCACGCTCTTCGAGCAGGAACACGAGCTGGCCGAGAGCCTGCAGCAGTCCATGCTTCCGCACCGCATCCCCGACATCCCCGGCATGCAGACCGCCGTCCGGTACCTCTCGGCAGGGCACGGCCGGGACATCGGCGGCGACTGGTACGACGTGATCCCGCTGCCCGGCGGCAAGGTGGCCGCCGTCATCGGTGACGTGCAGGGGCACGACACCCAGGCGGCCGCCGTCATGGGCCAGGTCCGCATCGTGCTGCGGGCGTACGCGAGCGAGGGCCACTCGGCGGCCACGGTGATGCAGCGGGCCTCCGCGTTCCTGCAGGATCTGGACACCGACCGGTTCGCCACCTGCCTGTACGCCGAGGCCGATCCGGCCGGCGGCTGGCTGCGTCTGGTGCGGGCCGGCCACCCCGAGCCGCTGCTGCGCCGCGCGGACGGCGACTGCCGGACCTTTCCGGTGATCGGCGGCCTGCCGCTGGGGCTGTCCGGCGACTTCGGGCAGAGCGAGTACCCGGTCACCAGCATGGAACTGGAGCCCGGCGAGACGCTGCTGATGTTCACCGACGGCTTGGTGGAACTACCCGGCAGCGACCTGACGGCAGGGGTGAACGCCCTGACGGAGGGGGTACGCAGCGGACCACGCGACCTGCACGAACTGGCGGACGCACTGTGCCGGCTGCCCGATGCCACCTCCTACGCCGACGACATGGCGCTGCTGCTGCTCCAACGGGAACGGGATGCCGCCCATCAGCTGAGCCGCCGGCTGCACCAGAACGTCGCGGCCGGCGACCCGCGCGCGCTCAGCGGCGTGCGGGAGATGGTTCGGGCCGCTGCGGAATCCTGGCAGGCCGCGGACCGGGCCGACGACGTCGTGCTGGTCACCGACGAACTGGTGGCCAACGCCCTGCTGCACACCGACGGCGGCGCGCTGGTCGAGGTGCGGATGCTGGGGGGCGCCGAACGGCGGGTGCGCATCGAGGTGACGGACCGCTCCAGCTCGCAGCCCCGCCGCCGCGAGCCCTCCGACACCAGCGTGTCGGGCCGTGGACTGCTGCTGGTGGAACGGCTGGCGGACTTCTGGGGCGTGGAGTCGCGCGGGGCCGGCAAGTGCGTGTGGTCGGAGTTCCTCTTCGGCACCGGACGGTGACGTTCCCGGGGGCGCGTCGACGCCTCCGGGAACGGTGTCCGAGCAGCCGGCTCAGCTGCTCGGACGAGCCGGCCGGGAGCCGCGCGTCCGGGAGGTCTACCCGGCGCCGTCCGCGATACGGGCCAGGCGGCGGGCCTGGCCGCGGGCGCCGCGGGCCACCGCGTCCTCGTCGACGCCTGTGAGCCGCCCGTTCTCGACGACCGGCTGACCGCCGACCAGCGACAGCGTCACCGGGGCCGCGGCGCCGAGGACCAGGGCGGCGACCGGGTCGGCGATGGTGGAGTGCCCGAGGCCGTCCAGCTTCCACAGCACCAGGTCGGCGAGCTTGCCGGCCTCCAGCGAGCCGATCTCGGCGCTGCGGCCCAGCACCTGCGCGCCGCCGTAGGTGCCCAGCCGCAGCGCCTGACGGGCGGTGAGCGCCGCCTCGCGGTGACTGCCGAGCCGGTTGATGAGCAGCGCGTTGCGCAGTTCGGTGTGCAGTTCGCCCGGACTCGTTGGAGGCGGTGCCGTCGACGCCGAGGCCGACGGGCACGCCGGCGGCGAGCATGTCGGGCACCCGGGCGATGCCGGCGGCCAGCCGGGCGTTGGAGGAGGGGCAGTGGGCGACGCCGGTGCCGCGTCGGGCGAAGGCGGCGATGTCGGAGTCGTTCATGTGCACGCAGTGCGCCATCCACACGTCGTCGCCGAGCCAGCCCGGTCGACTCGAAGTAGTCGGTGGGGCCCATGCCGAACAGCTCGTGGCAGAACTTCTCCTCCTCCACGGTCTCCGAGCCGTGGGTGTGCAGCCGTACGCCCTTGCGGCGGGCCAGCTACGGCGGCCTCGCGCGAGCAGTTCGGTGGAGACCGAGAACGGCGAGCAGGGCGCGACGGCGATGTGCAGCATCGATCCGAAGGAAGCGTCGTGGTGCGTGTCGACGGCCTCCTCGGTGGCCGCGCAGCGCGTCCTCGGTGGTCTCGACGGCGAAGTCCGGCGGCAGTCCGCCGTCGGAGTCACCGCGGTCCATCGACCCGCGGGCGGCGGTGAAGCGCACGCCGATTTCGCGGGCGGCGCGGATCTCGGCGCCCAGCAGGTCGCCGGCCCCGCGCGGGAAGACGTAGTGGTGGTCCATCGCGGTGGTCACGCCGCCGCGGGCCATCATGGCCAGCGAGCCCTGGGCGGCCGCGTGCACCATCGGCTCGTCGATGCGCGCCCACACCGGGTAGAGGGTGACCAGCCAGTCGAACAGGTTGCAGTCCTGGGCGAGTCCGCGGGTGATCCACTGGTAGAAGTGGTGATGGGTGTTGACCAGGCCGGGCGTGGCCAGGTGGCCGGTGCCGTCGACGCGGCGCGCCACGTCGGTCAGGCCGTCGGGTGCCGGGCCGGCGCCCACCGACTCGATGAGCCCGTCGGCGACGACGACGTGGCCGGCGGCGTACTCGGTGTCCTCGGCGTCGACGGTCGCGATCGCGCAGTTCTCGATGACGATGCGCTCTGCCATGGTCTTCCTCGTTCTGTTCGGCGGGAGGGCACGGCAAGGGCCCGGGGATTTGAGTGCCGGAACCGGCGGGACGGCTGACAGGACCGCCCCGCCGTTGCTCTTCCGGGTGCCGGGATCATGATGGCCGGTCGGGACTACAGATTGGTCACGTCGACCGGGATGAGCTGCTCGGCGCCGTCGCGCAGGACGGTCGCCTCGATGAGGCCGTAGGGGCGGTCGGCCGCGAGGTAGACGGCGCCGTCGGCGGTCTCGTTGCTCATGCCGAACGGCTCCATGTCCACCCGGAAGTGGTGGTTGTTCGGCATGGAGAAGCGGATCTCGTCGATCTCGCTGCGGAAGTTGATGACGCGTGAACCCATCTGGTAGAGCGTCTGCTGCAGGGAGAGGGAGTAGGTCTCGGCGAACGCCTGCAGCATGTGCTTCTTCGCCTGGGCGTAGGACTTCTCCCACTGCGGCATCCGCTGTTCCTCACCGGTCCAGTTGTGCCGCCACACCGCGGCCACGTCGGTGGCCAGGATCCGGTCGTGGTCCTCCTTGAGGGTGGTGTACTCGTCCTTGAAGAAGCCCCAGAACTCCGAGGCGGTGGAGTTGAGCACCGTCAGCCCCTTGAGCCCGCTGAACACCTCGAAGCGTTCGCCGTCGAAGGTGATCTGGGCGGTGCGGGTCTCCTGGCCCTTGCGGACGAAGGAGTGCCGGACCTCGTCGGCCCCGCTGGAGCGGGAGGTGGACTCGGAGGTCTCGATGCGCTCCCAGTCGTACTCCTCGATCCGGATGCGGGCGCGGTGGATCGGCTCACGGTGGGCGACGAAGTGCTCGGCGAGCAGGATGCCGAACTGCTCGGCCGAGGAGATGCCGTGCTTCTTGGCGAAGGCGAAGACGGTGTTCTTGGTGGTGTCGGTCGGCAGGACGTTGGCGTTGGAACCGGAGTAGTGGACGTCGTCCATGTCACCGGAGAGCGCCACCGAGACGTTGAGGTCCTTGATGTGGTGGGTTTCGCCCTCTCGGGTGATCTTGACGACGTGGTTCTCCGCCTTGCCGTACTGGTTCTGGCCCAGCAGCACGGTGCGGGCGGGGCGGGACGTGGCGGTCATGTGTGTCAGCTCCCTCGGTACACGGAGTAGCCGAACGGGTTGAGCAGCAGCGGCACGTGATGGTGCTCACCCGGCGTGACCGTGAAGACGATGGTCACCTCGGGGAAGAACCCACCACGGTCCCTCTCCTTGCGGTGGAAGTACGGCTCGGTCTCGAAGGCAAGCCGCACCTGGGTGGAGCCCTGCGGCAGCGCGGGAAGGTCCGTGCAACGCCCGTCCGTGTCCGTCACCGAGCCGCCGCGGTCGCTCCAGTCCGCGGCGGAATGGGCGCGCGCGGACAGGTGGACGGTGACGCCGGCCGCCGGGCGGCCGATGCTGGTGTCCAGGATGTGCGTGGACACCGACGCGGTGCCGCGGGGATGCTCGCTGCTCATGACCGTCGGGCTCCTTCGTACGCGAGGCGGGTCAGCCGGATACGGTTGATCTTGACGAGTTCGTTGCGGGCGTTCTCCCGTTCGGCCTCCGGCGTGTTGCCGAGGCGTTCAGTGAGGGCTTCGAGCAACTGCTCGCCGGTCAGGCCTGTGGCGCAGATCAGGAAGACGTGGCCGAACCGCTCCTGGTACTCCAGGTTGCGGCTCAGCATCCGGGCCTTCAGTTCCCCGGGGGCTCCCGACATGCCGCGCTGTTCGCGCGCCGAGGCCGGGTCGCCGGGCGTGGGCCGGCCGATGGGCGGGTGCCCGGCCATCGCCTCGGCCAGATCATCGGGAGCCAGTTCGGCCATGGCGACGTCACTGGCCGTGAAGAGGGCGGCGGCGTCGGCGTACGGACGGCGGCCGAGCAGGCGCCCGGCCCACGCCGTCGAGGCGCAGACCCCGAGCAGCGCGGTGCGCGCCTCCGCCACGCCAGCGCTGTTCAACCAGGTCAGGCCTGGTGTCGTCGTCGACATCACGAGAGCCTTTCGGAGCCGTGGTGCTGTGCGGGCTGAGTACAGCTAAGCTCTCTGACGACCTCGCGTCAACACTTTGTTGAATTTCCGGCGCGGCCTTTCAGCTCTCGCCCTTCGCCGCGCTCTCCCGGTTGATGTAGTTGTAAACCGTGAAGCGGCTGACTCCGAGTGCCGCCGCGACGGTCTCCACCCCATGCCGCACTGTGAACGCGCCGCGTGTCTCCAGGGTTCGCACCACGGACTGCTTCGCCCTGCGGTCCAGCTCGGCCAGCGGCATGCCGTGCCGGCGCTCGAGTTCGGCCAGGATGTGGTCCAGCGAGTCGGACAGATGCGGCAGTCGCACCGCCGCCACCTCCCGGCCTTCCCAGGCGAGCACCACGTCGTCGCCGATGGCCTCGGCCGGGTCGAGCAGCTCCGCACCGATCGCATCGACCAGCGGCTTGACCGCCGCGACGAACGACTCCTCCCTCGCACCGCTCACGGCCGCGCCTCCCGCCGCTCGGCGCCCTGAACCACGTTGACCTGCAGGGACACCCTGGTGGCACCCGCCTCCAGGCTCCGGCACAGCATCGTCTGCACCGCCGCGAGCACCTCGTCCGCCGGACCCTCCGCCGTGTTGCCGAACGGGCCGACGTCGACCGCGTCCAGGCCGGCGCTCTGCACCGTCTGGCGAGCGACGACCGCGTGTCGCGGCGCCTCATCCAGGTCGAACGGTTCCGTCGTGAACTCCACTTTCAATCGCACGCGCCCAACCTAGCGCCCGGCGCCCGGTCCGGCTCCTGCGAGCCGCTGCCGGTCGCCGGGCCCCCGCCACCCGGCATCGGATCGACCGGGCACTCGCGCTGCCGAGTCGCTGGTGGAGTTCGCCGAGCTGACCGGCGTCCCGGTGGTGCCGACGCTGATGGGCTGGGGCACGCTGCCCGACGAGCACGAGCTCAACGCCGGCATGGTGGGCCTGCAGACCTCCCACCGCTACGGCAACGCCGCCTTCCTCGAGTCGGACTTCGTGCTGGGCATCGGCAACCGGTGGGCCAACCGGCACACCGGCGAGGTGTCCGTGTACACCGGGGCCGCACATTCGTGCACTGGACCTCGAGGCGGCCCACGAGCTGCGGACGGCAGGCAAGCTGCCGGACCGCTCGGCGTGGCCGCCGCGCAGGAGCGGCGCAGCGCGTGTACGCGGACATGAACCAGGTGTTCGGGCCGGAGACGGTCTACGTCTCGGCCATCGGTCTCTCGTAGATCGCCGCGGCACAGATCCTGCACGTGTACCAGCCGCGGCACTGGATCAACTGCGGGCAGGCCGGCCCGCTGGGCTGGACGATCCCGGCCGCTCCCGGCGTGGCGACGGCCGCTCCCGGCGCGCAGGTCGTGGCGCTGTCCGGCTACTACGACTTCCCGTTCATGCTCGAGGAGCTGGCCACCGGGCCGGGCCACGCGCCGACCGCGGTCGGCCGCTCGTCCGACACCGCGCTCCGCCCCCTGTTTCGACAAACTGTTGACGCGTGGTCGCGGAGCTCCCTACGCTCCGCCGAGCGGATGCCGACTTTCGCGCCCACGTAGGAAGGTCCTCCTGGCGAAGCCCACGCCGACGCGGCGGACCCCGTCACGGTCGGCGGCGCGCGCCTTCCCGTCGTGCATCGCGCGCCGCCGGACGGCGACTTACGGCCCCACAGGCGGTTTCCGGCTCTTTCCACCAATTCCCCTTCGTGAACTCCTTCCCATCGTGGACGATATGACCGATGCCGTCCGTCCCATGCCGCAGGAGCCGCAGACATGGCCGAGAGCGTGCCCGTGCGCTGTCCCGAATGCCGTCGCGAGCACACCTACACGCCACCCGGCTACCCGTGCGTCTGCGGCGCACCGGTCCTGTTGCCGCTGCGGCGCGGCGAGGCACCGGTGACGGTTCAGCACCGCACCTGGGAGGACTCCTGGGTACCGGCACGCTGCGCCGACTGCGGGCAACTGACCGAATGGCCGCAGCCGGAGACCGTCTGCGACTGCGGGGCGCTGCTGCGCATGCCGGTCGAACCACCCGCCCCGGAGCCTGACGACACCGCCGGGGCGGGTTCACCCGGCTCCGGTTCCGGTGCCCGCCCGCCGCGTCCCGGTGACGTGCTGCCCGTGCCACGACCCGCCTTCCGGCCCGTGACCATCCGCACCACCCAGGACACCAAGACGGCCGCCGCGCAGTACCTGCGCTGGCTCGGCTACACCGGCATCCGCATCGCGGGCCGCCGTCCCGCCTCGGGCGTGGACCTGCGCGGCACCGACGTCATCGCCCATGTCGACCCCACGACCGCGCCGACGACCCTGCGCGACATCGAGACGCTGTGGCTCAACGGCCTGAACGAGTCCGCCATCGCGGCCTGTTTCTCGCTGGCGGGCTACTCCCGCGACGCCCGGACCCGCGCGGACGAACTGTCCCTCCCACTGTTCGTCCTGGACCTGACGGGCACCCCACAGCCGGTCAACGACGCGGCCGACGACCTCATCCGCCGCCCGGCGTGACCGCCGGTCAGGGCCGGGCCGGGCCACGATAGGGCAGTGTCCGGCGGTAGACGACGCTGGTGGTCGTGCTGCCGAATCCGGCCAGCTCGTCCATCAGTGTCTCCAGATGCTCCATGGACGTCGCCGCCACCTTCAGGGTGTAGCAGTCGTCCCCGGTGGTCCGCAGGCACTCCAGGATCTCCCGTCGCTCGGCAAGCAGCCGACGCAACGGCTGATGACGGTTCCCGGGGTATTTCAGCCGGACGACGGCGAGCACGGGATAGCCGACTTCGGTCAGGTCAACCGCGGCGTGGTAGCCGGTGACGACGCCCAGCGACTCCAGGTTCCGCACCCGCTCGGCCGTCGCCGACGGACTGAGATTCACGCGCCGGCCCAACTCGCTGAAGGAGATCCGGGCCTCGTTCTGCAGCTGCTCGATGATCGACCAGTCGAGCTCATCAAGATTCGCGGCCATATCGCCATAGTACCGTGACAATCACGGGCGTCGTCCGGTATCACCGGGAAAAATCCATTCAACATCGCCATGTCGCCGGGATAGCCTCTCGCCATGCGAATCGGCGTCAACGTACCGAATTTCGGCCCCGGAACCGACCCGGGCGTACTGCGCGACTGGGCCCGCATCGTGGAGGGGCTCGACCTCGACCTGCTCATGGTCTCCGACCACGTGACCGTCACCCCGGATGTGGCCGAGCGGTACCCCGAGCCCTTCTACGAGCCGTTCACCACCCTGTCCTGGCTGGCGGGCGTCACCACCCGGGTGCGGCTGGGCACGACCGTGCTCGTGCTGCCCTACCGGCATCCCCTGCTGGTGGCTCGCATGGCCGGCAACCTCCAGCAGCTCAGCGGCGGCCGGTTCGTGCTCGGAGTGGGGGTCGGCTGGGCGCGTCAGGAGTTCGACGCGCTGGATGTGCCGTTCACCGAACGCGGCCGGCTGACCGACGAGTACCTTGCCTCCCTGCGGGACGCCTGGCCCAGGGAGGACGAGGACAGGACCGCCTCGGTTCCCCTCTGGGTCGGCGGCCACAGCGACGCGGCGATCCGGCGTGCCGTCAGATTCGGTGACGCCTGGCACCCCCTGCGGCTCCCGATGGACCGGATGCGCTCGGTTCTGAAGAACAACTCCCTGCCCGGATTCGCGCCCCGCATCGCCCTGCGGCTGACCACCACCGCGGTCGACGACCCCGAACGACCGGCCGGCGTCGGCAGCATCGAGCAGATCCTGAACGACCTCGAACAGCTCCGGCTGCTCGGCGCCGACGCCGTCGTGCTGGACCCCTACCGAGGCGATCCGGAGGAGACCCGCCGACCGCAGGAATCCTGGCAGGCACTCACCACCGTGGCCACACACTGGAGGACCGTTTCGTGATCACCTCAGCCGACGAGGCCCTCCTGCGCCGCGCCATCGGTCTCGCGGCCCATGCCGTCACCCTGGGCGACGCACCGTTCGGGTCCCTGCTGGCCGGTCCGGACGGGGCGGTCCTGGTCGAGGCCCACAACACGGTGCGGCGCGACAACGACATCACGGCCCATCCCGAATTGAAGCTCGCCCGCTGGGCGGCGAGCGAGCTCGCCCCGGACACGGCCGCACGCACCACCATGTACACAAGCTGCCAGCCTTGCGGCATGTGTGCCGGCGGCATCGTCCGCTCCGGCCTCGGCCGGGTGGTCTACGCGCTGACCACCGAGCAACTCCTCGAGCTGGAGCCTCAGTCGGGCCGCCGGTCCACCGTGCCTCACGACGGACCGGCGCTGTTCGACGAGGCACGCACACCCATCGAGGCCCATTACCGATAGGACGAGTGAAGCCGGCCGAGTCCGGCGCGGGCGGCCACCCGGCCCACCATCGGAACGGAGTAATCAGCTCGCACGCGGGCCGGTGCGCACCCTACGCTCCGCGCCATGGCAAAGGCACCCGTACTCACCCCCCGGGCGGACGACTTCCCCCGCTGGTATCAGGATCTGGTTCACAAGGCCGAACTGGCCGACAACGGTCCGGTGCGCGGCACCATGGTCATCCGGCCGTACGGGTACGGCCTGTGGGAGCGGATGCAGCAGGAACTGGACTCCAGGATCAAGGCAGCGGGAGCCGACAACGCCTACTTTCCGCTCTTCATCCCGCAGTCGTACCTGACGAAAGAGGCGGAGCACGTCGAGGGCTTCGCGCCCGAGCTGACCGTCGTCACGCACGGCGGCGGCAAGGAACTGGACGAGCCCGTCGTCGTCCGCCCGACGTCGGAGACGATCGTCAACGACTGCTTCTCCAAGTGGGTGCAGAGTTACCGCGATCTGCCCCTGCTGATCAACCAGTGGGCGAACGTGGTGCGTTGGGAACTGCGGCCCCGGGTGTTCCTGCGCACGACGGAGTTCCTGTGGCAGGAGGGCCACACCGCGCACGCCACCTACGAGGACGCCCGGGACTACGCCACGCACATCCACCGGAAGGTCTACGCCGACTTCATGGAGAACGTCCTCGCCATGGACGTGGTACCGGGCCGCAAGACCGCCGCCGAACGTTTCGCCGGAGCGATCAACACACTCACCCTCGAGGGCATGATGGGCGACGGCAAGGCCCTACAGCTGGGAACGAGCCACGAACTGGGGCAGAACTTCGCCAAGGCCTTCGACACAACGTACCTGTCGAAGGACGGGCGGCAGGAATACGTCTGGCAGACCTCCTGGGGGTCCACCACCCGCATGGTCGGCGCGCTGGTGATGATGCACGGGGACGACCACGGTCTGCGCGTCCCGCCCCGCCTCGCGCCGACGCAGGTCGTCGTCCTCGCCGTCAAGGACGATCCCGCGGTCCTCGCGAAGGTCCGGGAGATCGGCGAGCGGCTGAGGGCGGCGGGGCTGCGCATCCACGTCGACGACCGCACGGACACCCCGTTCGGTCGGCGCGCGGTCGACTGGGAACTGAAAGGCGTGCCGGTGCGGATCGAGGTCGGCCCGCGCGACCTGGCGGCCGGCACCGCCGTCCTCGTCCGCCGCCTCACGGGCACCAAGGGTCCGACTGCGATCGAGGCGCTGTCCGAGACCGTGCCGAAGGCGCTCGCCGAGGACCAGGCGCTGCTGCTGACGCAGGCACGCGCACGCCGCGAGGCGCGCACCGTGGAGGTGAACACGATCGAGGAGGCGGCGGAGGCCGCGGCCACCGGCTGGGCCCGCATCCCCTGGGCCACCCTGGGCCCCGCGGGCGAGGCACGACTCGCCGAACAGGGCGTCTCCGTACGCTGCCTGGTCGCCGCCGACGGCTCCGTCCCGGCCTCCGACGCCCAGCCGGGCAACATCGCGATCGTCTCCCGCGCCTACTGACCGGCCCGCTCCCCGCGCCGCACCGTTCGCGTCACCCGCCGAAGCGTGAGGAGCCCAGCGTCACCTGGTGGCCGACGAGGCTGAGCTCAACGCCGTCGTCGGTGGCGCGTGCCGCGGTGAAGCCGACGTTCTGGGGAAGGTTGAGTTTCCACGTGTTGGTGGCCTTCTCCACGCCGGGTACCCGCACCGAGAACTCGTTGCCCTGTGCCAGCAGCGTCGCTGTGGTCGCCTGCTTCGTGCCGCCGACCGAGCCGGAGAGTTTGATGCGGGCCGCCTGGCCGTGTGAGCCGGGGGCCTTGGACACTTTCAGCGGGCCCGCGCCGGAGAGCCGCGTCAACACCCCGGACAGTTCCTCGTAGGACAACGTCACGGTGCCGGTCGCACGGTTCGCCTCGGCGGTGCGCGCGGTCAGCGACGTCACCGACACGTCGTACAGGTCGAGGCGGAACTCGTCGACGTGCAGGTAGTCGCCCCTCCTGTTGGCCGTGGTGTTGAGGGTGAAGCGGTCGGCCGTGAGCTTGACGTGCGAGAAGTCGAGATCGGCGACCTGCGTGAGGAACGGGAAACCCTCGATCGACACGTCCAGGTGCCCGTCGGTCGTGTTCGCGTACCCGTACTTCGCCGCCGCCAGATGCGTGGCCTCCTTGTCCGCGTAGTGCACAGCCACCCGGTCTGCCGCCGTGAACAGCGCGGCGAGCACCACCACCGTGATCGTCAGCACCTTCACCCATCGACGTCTCACGCCGACTCCCCCGATTCTCCACATGTACGAACGACCGCGATCATGCCACGGACGGGCACCTTCCTGATACTCCTTCCCTGCCGAAGTCCGCCCGTCGTCGGTACGGGCGCCCTGGCGTCTTCTTCAGCGTCAGCGGGACGGGAGTCCGCTACGACGACTCCCGCTCCGGCAGGATCCGGACGTATCCGTCGGTGCCGTGCACGCGGATCCGCTGCCCGTCCCGGATCAGCCGGGTGGCCCCAGCCACGCCCACGACGGCCGGCAGACCGTACTCCCGGGCGATCACCGCCCCGTGGGTCATCAGGCCGCCTACCTCCGTCACCAGGCCCGCGATCCCGACGAACAGCGGCGACCAGCTGGGGTCCGTGAAGGTGGTGACCAGGATGTCGCCCGCTTCGAGGTCGGCCTCTGCCATGTCGAGGACGACGCGGGCCCTGCCTTCGACGCTCCCGGCGGAGACCGCCAGCCCGGTCAGGGCGCCTGCCGGCACGTCGTCGCGCCGGTACGCCCCGTTGAGGGCCTCGCCATCCGAGGTGAGCACCCGGGGCGGTGTGAGGGCGTGGTACGACCGGAACGCGTCCTTGCGCTGCTGGATGAGCCCGTCATCCACCCGGTTCGCGCGCACGACGTCGTGGAGCTCCTGGAAGGTGAGGTAGAAGACGTCCTCCTTCTCAGCAAGCACGCCGGCCTGCACCAGGCGCGCGGCCTCCGCGAGCAGGGCCTGCTTGTAGACGAAGTAGCGACTGACGATGCCGTACTTCGGGTACTCCCGGTATCCGATGAAGGTGCGCACCCGGTCGATCATCTGCTTGGTCTCGTCGGCCTTCCTGTCCCCGTCCGGCAGTTCCCGCAAGCGGGCGAGCAACTCCTGTTCCTTCTCCTGCGCGCGCTGGCGCCCATGCTCGAAGCGCCGTTCGGCGGCACCCGGTTCGAAGCTCCTGACGTGGTCGAGGATCACGGGCACGAGCGTGCCGGGACGCTCGCGCCAGCGTGGCCTGCTGATGTCGATCTCGCCGACGCAGCGCATGCCGTACCGGTCGAGGTAGCTCTCGATGGCGTCACGCGCCTCGGGCCCGCCCGCGCACTTCGCCAGCTCGTCCAGGAAGCCATCGTCCGGAGAGCCCTCGTCCTCTATGTCCTGCAGGAAGGCCACCACCTGAGGATGCGGGCGGATCACGTCCGCGACGTCGAGCAGCGCCAGTCCCATCTGCGACGTGACGTTGTCGGGGGCGGACAGCGTGAGCGTGTCCGCCGCACTCTTCTCGCCCAGCCACTCCTGCAGCGTGTCGTTGAGCCACCAGGTGGCCTCCATCCCCGCCATGATCGCCTGGATGTTCAGCGGATCGCTGAGGACTCGCTTGTGCTCCTCGAACGCCTCCAGCAGGAAGTCGAACAGCGCCGGTCCGCTCAGCGACCGGATGCCGCGCTCCAGAGCCGCGACGGACGCCTGGCTGCGTTCGATCAGCCCGGCGACGATGGCCCCGTCGGTCGCGATCGGGGCTGTCGCGCCGCTTCCCGCCGGCCGGGCGGGACCCGTGTCCGGGAGCGACGGGACGAAATCCGCGCGGTCCAGGACGGTCTCCAGCGCGTCTCTGGTCAGCGGATCGCCTCTCCCCACGAGGCCCAGGAGGGCGGCGCGGCTCGCCGGGGAGGCCAGGCGCCGGGTGGCGTCGACGAACAGCCTGCCGCCTGCCTCGTGCATCTGCGCCATCGCCGTCAGCTGCCACACGGAGAGCCCCAGGGGCTTCATGGGGTCGGTCATCATCTGCTGATGGCCGACGGAGAGATAGACGTGATTCTCCCGGTCGCCGCTCTCGGGAATGGGGAACAGCGTCGTGATCGGCCTGCTCTGGACGATCTGCAAGTCATCGTCGACCAGGCACCATTCGATGTCCTGCGGGCGGCCGAAGTGCCCTTCGATCCGCCGCCCGAGATGCACGAGCCGCAGGACCTGTGCCTCCGTCAGCGCCGGCTCCTCCTGCTGCTGCGCGTCGATCGCCACTTCGTGCGTACCGCCGGCCGGCAGGGCATGAACGGCACGCGCTTTCGCGGCGATCGCCTTGGCGACCACCGCGTCGTCTCGCACCGTGAAGACGTCCGGGTTCACCAGACCGGAGACCAGGGCCTCTCCCAGGCCGAAGCCGGCGTCCACGGTGGCGACCTTCCGGTTTCCCGTGACCGGGTCGGCCGTGAACAGGATGCCGGCCGCCTGAGGAAAGACCATCTGCTGCACCACCACGGCCATCTGGACCGTACGGTGGTCGATCCCGTTCTGCCGGCGGTAGGTCACGGCTCGCTCGGTGAACAGCGAGGCCCAGCACCGCCTGACGTGCCGCAGGATCGCCGCCGGCCCCACGACGTTCAGATACGTGTCCTGCTGACCGGCGAAGGAGGCCGTCGGCAGGTCCTCTGCCGTCGCGCTGGACCGGACGGCGTAGGCGCCCTGCGCACCGAGCCGGGCGAGTGCGCAGGTGATCGCGGCCGCGAGATCGCCCGGGACGGCGCTGCCTTCGATGGACCGGCGGATCTGCGCGCAGAGCGTGCCGAGCGTCTCCCGGTCGTCCGGGTCCACGCGCGACAGCTGATCGAGCCGGTCGTCCATCGACGGCGCTTCCGCCATGATCCGCCGGAAGGCGTCCGTCGTCACGCAGAAGCCGGCCGGTACGCGGACGCCGCCGATCCGCGACAGCCCGCCCAGGTGCGCGCCCTTGCCGCCGACGACCGCGACCTGCGTCTCGTCGACCTCGTGCAGGTCCCGCACGTAACCCTCGCTCATCGCGACGCCTCCGCGACAGCCGTGTCCCACCGCGCCGCGACGGCCGACGGATTCACCCAGTCCTCCGCACCGAGCACTCTCGACCGTCCTGCCGGTCCCACCACGGGTGCGACGTCACCGCGTCCCCCACACGTCGACAGCACACGCACGTCACGCCCCCAGATTTCGCAAGTTGTGGCATAGGCCGGCGATTTTGCGCCATGAGCCCGGTCTTGCGGCAAGCCCCCCAGTGCGCTATACCTTGGGAGTGGCAAGGGGAGCGCTCCTTGCCTTTTCCTTTGCCTGAGCCCGGCCGATTGCCCCGGCGAGCTTCCCGCGAGGCGGTGGCATACCGGGTGCGGGTACGCGCCGTCGGCCGTCTCAGGCGCCTGCCGCACGAGTGCCCAGGACGGGCAGCAGGCGCAGCTTCTCGTCGTCCTCCGAGCCCGGCGTGGCCGTGTACACCAGCAGCGACTGGTTCTGGTCCGGGTCGAGCAGTACCTGGCACTGCAGGTTCAGCACCCCCAACTCCGGATGGCGGATCCGCTTCGGGTCCACCCGCGGGGCGCCCACCTCGTGGGCGCCCCAGCGGGCGGCGAACTCCGCGCTGCGTTCCAGCAGCAGCTCCACCAGCTCCTCCGCACGCCTGCCCCGCCCCTGCCGGGAGTAGGCCGAGCGCAGCTCGGAGGCGAAGAACCGGCTGTGCAGCGGGTGGTCCTCCTCGACGTGGATCAGCCGTGCCGAAGGGTCGGTGAACCATCGGTAGACCATGCTGCGCTCCGGCCCGGCGAACCGCGTCTGGTCGCCGAGCAGCGCGGTGGCCATCGGCGTCTGCAGCAGCGTCTCGGCGACGTCGCTGACGACCTGCGCCGGGGTGTCGTCGAGCCGGCCGAGGATGCGCATGAGGCCGGGCGTGATGTGGTCCGAGCGCAGCCCGCTGCCGGAGGAGGGGTGGTGGTGCCCGGCGATGCGGAAGAGGTGATCCCGCTCCGCGAGCGACAGGTGGAGGCCGCGGGCGATCGCCGCGAGCATCGGCTCGGACGGCTGCGGCCCGCGCTGCTGCTCGAGCCGGCCGTAGTAGTCGGTCGACATGCCGCTCAGCGCGGCCGCCTCCTCCCGCCGCAGCCCCCGGGTGCGGCGGCGCTGCGTACGGGGAAGACCCACGTCCTCCGGCTGCAGCGCCGCCCGGCGGGTGCGCAGGAAGTCGGCGAGCTGTGCACGGTCCACGGTCTCATTCTCCCTTGGCGGTCAGCGCCTCACAGCAGCATGCCGCCGGACGCCTCGATGCGCTGCCCGGTGATCCAGGCGGTGCCCTCGGCGAGCAGTGCCGCAGCGGCCGCGCCGATGTCCTCGGCCTCACCGACCCGGCCCATGGCGGTCAGTCCGCCCAGGGTCTCGCGCATCTGCGGGGTGTCGCGGAGACGGCCCCCGCCGAAGTCGGTGGCGGTCGCACCCGGAGCGAGGACGTTGACGGCGATGCCGCACGGGCCCAGTTCCTTGGCCTGGTAGCGGGTGAGCACCTCCACCGCGCCCTTGGCGGCCGCGTAGGCGGAGGTCTCCGCCGCGACGAACCGGGCCAGGCCGGACGAGACGTTCAGGATCCGGCCGCCGTCCCCGATGAGCGGCAGCAGCGCCTGCGTGAGGAAAAAGACGCCCTTGACGTGCACGTTCATCAGCGCGTCGAACTCCTCCTCGGTCGTCTCGGCGAACGGCTTGTAGGTGCCGTGCCCCGCGTTGTTGACCAGGATGTCGAGACGGTCGCGCCCCCACTCCCGGCGCAGCGCCTCGCGCACCGTGTCGGTGAAGGCGGGGAAGGCGGCGGCCTCACCCGTGTCCAGACGCAGGGCGAGCGCGGTGCGGCCCAGCTTCCGGGCCTGCTCGACGACGGCCTCGGCCTCGTCGGCGTGCGAGCGGTAGGTGACGATCAGGTCGGTGCCGTCCTCGGCCAGGTGCAGCGCAATGCTGCGCCCGAGGCCGCGGTTGGCACCGGTGATCAGGGCGATGCGGGGCATGTGTGTCTCCGTCCGTGTGCGGTCGTCGTGCCTGCACCCTCGACGGTGCCCCGCTCCGGGCGCCGGATGAAGGCCGCATCCATCCGGGGATCCGCGATCCCCCCATGGGCGCACCCAGCGGTGGAAACCCGATGGCGCCGCCGCCCGCCTCCTGCTGGAGTGCACGGATGGATCACGGACGAGTGCTGGACCTCTTCGACCGCCAGATGCGGCGCCGTGCACAGGCCGACGGACCTGATACGCGCATCGAGCGCGCCGGCGATGTCGTGCGACAAGTGGGCGCGGCGCACGACTGGAACGGCGTCCTCTGGTCGGACCTGGACCGCGCCACCGCGGACGCGGCCGTCGCCGCACAGGTACGACACTTCACCGCACTGGGACACGGCTTCGAGTGGAAGCTGTACTCCCACGACGGGCCGCACGACCTCGGAGCCCGTCTGCGCGCAACGGGTTTCGTGGCCGGCGCGGAGGAGGCGTTGATGGTGGCGAGCGTCGCGGACGTGCCCACCGACGCGACGCTGCCCGAGGGCGTCCGCCTGCTGACGGTCACCGATCCGGCGACGGCCGATCTGGCGGTGTACGTCCATGAGCGGGTGTTCGGCACCGAAGGCACCGGCCTGCGCCGGCAGCTGCTGTCACACCTCGACCGTGGCTCGGATACGGCCGACGCGGTCGTCGCCGTGGTGGGCGACGAGCCGTTGTGCGCGGCTCGCATGGAACTCCATCCGGGCACGGACTTCGCGAGTCTGTGGGGCGGCGGCACCGTGCCGGCCTGGCGAGGCCGGGGGGTCTACCGGGCCCTGGTCGCCCACCGCGCCCGTATCGCCGCCGCACGCGGCTACCCCTACCTGCAGGTCGACGCCTCCGCCCGGAGCCGCCCCATCCTCCGACGCCTGGGCTTCACCGCCTTGAGCACCACCACCCCTTACGAGTACCGGCTCCGATAGCGGGTCCGGTCGGCACCGTCGTCCCGCCGGACAGGCGAATGTGGAGGTGCCGTGGTGGTAGCTCGCGGCTCGCCTGAGCGCCGATCTGTCCCGTCGTCTGATAGGCACTGTACTCACGCGCCACGTCCTGCCTCCAGGGCAAGGCGTACCGCCCCGACGGGTTCGCACCACCGGCGGCGCAAGGGCGCCTGACAGACAGTCGAGGGAGACCATGGGCCGGCATCTCACACCCCGGACGGCGGCGTCGGCGGCTCTCGCCGGGGCGATCTCCCTCGTCTTCGCCGTGCTGCCGCCGGCCGACGCCAGCCCACGCGACGGGTCTTCAGCTGCGCACGCGACCACGACGACGGACCGGCCCGCCTCGCCCGCGCCTCGCCCTCCCCGCCTCCCGCGCAACTTCCGAGGAAAGGGCACGTGGATCGTCCGGGACCTGGGCATCACGGTCCCGTTCACCTGGGAGGGAGAAAACGGCGACAGCCAGATGACCGCGGGAGGCCCGCAGTACCCGATCTGGTTCACCAATCTGATCTACCACGGCTCGCTTTACACCCTGACCTACAAGTGGCCGGGCCTGACCGATCACTCGTGCTCCCGCATCCCCGGCTTCGACCTGCACGACCTGAACCAGGCGTTTCAAGGCGCACGGTTCGTCGGGCGGGAGGTCCTCCAGCGGAATCCGGACCGGCAGGTGAACCACTGGAGGGTCGGGGTCGTTCTGCCGCAGGCTCCCCCCGGGAAATACCTGCGGTTTCCGCTTGCCCTCGGCGACATCTACGTCGATCAGAACAACCGGAGTACGTTCTGGCAGGTGCTCCAGTTCGGCGTCCAGAACCTGTACGACCCCGAGTTGGACGAATGGCTCGTGATGGACACCTTCGCCCACAGCCCCGGAACCGTCACCCTTCCGCGGCGCTGCGCATCGGCGCCGTCGGCCTGAGATCCTGTCCGGATTCGGAGTTCTGCCCGCCCCCACGCTCTCCCCGTTCCGCCGGGCGACGGGCCTACTCGGCCTCGAGCTGGTGGTCGGCCCAGACGTACGTCTCGGGCAGCAGGTCGGCGACGGGGACGGTGCGCAAGCGGTCGCCGGCGCCGACGATCACCTGCAAAGCCGGGAAGTAGTCGAGAAGGGCCTGCCGACACCGGCCGCACGGCGGAATCACACCTCGGTCGCGGTCGCCCACGGCGACGATCGTCGTAAGGTCGTAGGCGCCCTGGGCGGCCGCCGCACCGATGACGACCAGCTCAGCGCAGGGGCCGCCGGTGAAGTGGTAGGCGTTCACGGCGGTGACGATCCGGCCGTCCCGGGCGCGGGCTGCGGACGCCACGGTGTGGTTGTCGCCCCGGCAGCGCGTACGCGCGACCTCCGCTGCGGCTTCGACGAGCTCGTGGTCGCCGGGAGACGGCGTCTGTGTCGTCATCAACTGGAGTCCCTTCCCCCGTGCAAGGTCGGGCGGGTCTGTTGCGGAAAGCCGACGTGCGGCTCGCTCGCCTGGGTGAACAACGTTACCCGCCATGCTGCACTACCCCTCCTTGTCGGCAGCGATCACCCGGCGCAGGCCGTCACGCGCGCACGAGGTTCGTGCCTGGGGAGGGCAACGTCGTTGCCCTCCCCAGGCACGAACCCTCGAGTCGCCCGGCTGCCTGACTCCACAGGCCCGAGCGGCTCAGGCAGGGAGACCCTTTCCGCCGTGCAGGGTGAGGCGGGTCTGCTCCGGGAAGCTGGCGAGCAGGTCGCGCGCCTGCCCGATCAGGGCGCGGGCCGATTCATCGTCGAGCGAGGCCGCGTGCGCGCTCTGGCCGGTCCACGCCTCGCTGACGCAGACCGCGTCCTCCTCACCCGCCGTGCCGACCACGTAGTACAGGCAGGCCGGGTTTTCCTCCATCGCGGCGGCGGCCCGCAGCAGGATCTGCGTCAGTTCGTCGCGCCGGCCCGGCCTGGTGGGAAAACGGGTGAAGAGTCCGTAGCTCATGGACGCACCCTATGCCGACGCATCGCGCGAACGGCGCTGATCGGGCGGCCGGAGATGACTGCGAGGAGGTCGCGGCCGCTCCGGGCGCGGTGCGGGTGCAGGACTCGAAGGAACCCGCCGGGCCGCAGCTCGCGCTGCCGGCCCACACGTGGGCCGGCTTCGTGCGGTACCACGCAGGCGGGCGCTGATCACGGCCAGGGCGACCACTGCACCGTGTGCGCCTCATCCGGGGCGAGGAAGGCGAGGAGCGCTTCGCCCTCCTCCGCCAGCGCCGTGCGTTCCACCGCCGGCACGGCAGCGAACGGCCGGAGTTCGAGTGTCGCGTGACCGCTGTCCCGGACGAGTGACCACGTGCCCTTGAGGACACCGTCGGACAGGAACACCGGTTTCGCGATGTTGCCGTTCCACGCCACCTTGTGGCGGGCCGGATCCGTGATGATGCGTGAGCGGTCGTCGTGACCGATGAAGACGTTGTCGAACTCCGGCAGGAAGCGCGGTGGCGCCTCGGTGTCCGGGCCGGGCCGAGGCGCGTCCGGCAGGTCGAACAACTCCGCGCCGGTCGCGTCGTCGCGGAAGACGGCGAGTTCGTCACGCAGCCCGTCGAGCACCGGCCGTAGCCGCGTCAGGCCGCTCCACCTCTGGACGTCTTTCACCGAGGCCGGGCCGAAGGCCGCCAGGTAGCGGCGGACCAGGTCACCGGGCGACGCAGCCGGCATCCGGATGGCGGCGGTGTCGCGCAGCCACTGTTCCGCCGTCGTCAGACGCGCCGCTCCCCCGCGCCGCCACAGGCCGCGCGGCGGCACCTGGACCAGGGGCAGCAGTTGACGGGCCGCCATGGCCAGTGCACGCGGCTCGGCTTCCGGCCACTCCCTCGCGAGGAGTCGGCCCAGTTCCCGGGCCTCCATCGGCGCGCAGTTCTCCAGCAGGCCGCGCGCTTGCCCCGCGACGGCCGCCGGGTCGGCGCCGGCCAGCTCCCTGCGGAAGTTGGACCGCAACACCCGCTCGTGCGGAACATCGAACAGCGGGCGAAGCGCGTGCGCGTCGGCGGCCGTGACGGTGTGGAGTGTGCAGCGCATCAGGCTCAGCCGCACGAACTCGCGCTGCTCGAAGCGCCGGGAGAAGTCCTCCGGGCCGAAGCCGGCCAGCCGGCTGAACAGCGCCGTGTACTGGTTGGACGGCACCTGCGTCTGCAGGCCGACCAGGTGTCGTACGGTCTCGCCGGCGTCGGTGTCGACGCGGGCGAGCAGGTGCTGGCGGGCCAGCGTGGCGCGGCCGAGGGCGCGGGCGGTGAGCCGGGGCGTCGTCATGGGGTGACGGTAGGGGGAACTGCGGACAGCGGCCGTCCGCAATCGGGGGTGTGCCGGGGCGGCGGTGTCACGCGGCGTCGAGCCGCAGCTCGGCGCGGAGCACCGCGCCCTCGCACGGCCCGGTGCCGCGGTCGGCGCGGGCGCCGGGCACGTCCTCCGGGTCCGTCAGGGTGAAGGGGTAGTGCAGCACCAGGTCGACCAGTCCGACGAGTTCCCCGGCGGGGTCCTCGACGACGAGGATCTGCTTGTCGCGGACATCGGCGCCTTCGGGGAGTCCGTAGAGGAGGCTCTGCACGTCGCCGGGCCCGGCGGGGAGGCCGGTGTCGGCGACGAAGTAGTCCTCGGATACCTCGAACAGGTGAAGCAGGCCGGGTTCGTCGGACGGCAGGACGTCACGCACGTGGTGGCGGGACGACGGCAGCTCGAACTCCATGGCCCGCGGTATGGCGTGAGGGACGCGGGAGGGTCATCCGACATTCCGGCGCGGCGTGCTGCCCGTGCCGGGCGGGACCGGTGCGGCACCATCGGGGTGTGTACACGGCGCAGAACCAGCACGGCAGCCCGGCCGGGGACGCGCAGGAGCCTCCCGGCCCGCGCCGCCCGCGCGCGCCCGGACCGAAGCGGCGGCGGTCCCGCGCCCGGCGGGTCCTGGCGTGGTGCGCGGCGGTGTTCCTGCTGCCGGTGAGCGTGCCACTGGTCTTCCGCGGACTGGACGCGGACGGACCGGCGCCCGTTCCGCAGCTGCTGGCGTTCCTGCCGTGGTTCCTGGCGCCCGCCTGGGTCGGTCTGGTGCTGGCGGTGCTGGCGCACCGCTGGCCGGTGGCGCTGTGGGCGTCGGCCACGCTGGCGGCGACGGCGGTGTTCCTGCAGCCGTACGGGCCGGACGCACCGCCGCCGCGCGCGCAGCCGACGGTGGCCCGGTTCCGCGTGCTGACCGCGAACCTGCACCACGGGGACGCCACCGCGACGCTCCTGAGGCTGCTGAGGAGGGAGCACCCCCAGCTGGTGGCCGTGCAGGAGTGCGACCACAGGTGTGTGAAGGCGCTGCGGTCCCGGGCCGTGCGCGAGGAGTACCCGCACCGGATCCTCCTGGACGAGGGCGCTTCGGCCGGGTCCGCTCTGCTCAGCGGCTACCCGCTGCGCAGCACCACCCCGCTGCCGGGTGTCCTGGGGATGCCCGGTGCGTACCTGAACGTCTCCGGGGTGCGGGTGCGGGTGCAGGTGGCGCATCCGATGCCACCGCAGTTCGGGTCGGTCACGGCCTGGCGGCGGGGTCTGGACGAGCTGCACGACCTGGCGGCCGCGCTGGAGAACGAGGGCACACCGGCGCTGTTCGCGGGCGATTTCAACGCCTCACAGGACCATGCGGCCTTCCGTGCCGTGCTGAGCGCCGGGCTGCAGGACACAGCTCGGCTCCAGGGGCACTCGCGCACGCCCAGCTGGCCGGCGCGCACCGCGCCGCCCCTGGGCGTGCAGATCGACCACGTGCTGGTCGGCGGCTCCTTCGAGGCGCGCGACATCGGCTTCTTCGCCCTGCCCGGTTCGGACCACCGTGCGGTGCTCGCCGACGTCGCGCTGCACGCGCCGCGCTGACCGGCCGGCCCGTGCTCGGCGGGCCGGCCGGAGCCGGGTGAGGACGGCGCCCTCAGACGGTGAGCGGCACCGAGTGCACCTCGGCGGCTGGGTGACCGGCGCGTTCGTGGATGCGCTGCACGGCTTCGGCCGAAGGGGCCTCGGACAGGCAGTAGACGGTGCCCGACTCGGGGTCGGCCCAGGCCCGCTCGAAGTGGACGTTCTCCTCGCCCTCGATCGCAAGGTCCTCCTCGTGGGCCTCCTTCAGCTGGTCTGCGGTGACACCCTTCATATCGTGGTGGACGTCCATGTACCTGGTCATCTCCACACCTCCCGCGTGCATGTCTGCCCCTCCATTCTCCGTCCGCCGGACGCCCCCACCAAGGGCCGGACGGGACTGTCGGCAGCGCCTGCTGTACTGCACCGACGAGGATCCGGACCAGGACTTCGACGATCTGGTCGGTGACCCGGCCGAGGTGCTCCGTCTGGCGGGCGGAGTGCGCCCGGTCCCGGGAGATCGTCGCCGCGACGGCGTCCCTGGAGTCGACGGGGACGGCCGAACAGGGGCGGACGATCACGCTGCGCTGGGTACTGCTGCACATGATCGCCGAGTACGCGCGGCACAACGGGCACGCCGACCTGCTGCGGGAGCGGATCGACGGCGCGACGGGCCACTGACCTTGAGGCGACGGCCCACCGGGGCGGGCTACCAGACGTCACCCTCGCGCCAATCGCAAACCAGGTCACCGGCCGCGTCCAGCGGCGTGCCCGGCACCGGGAGGACGAAGATCGATGCGTCCTCCTCCGGTGTGCGCCGCGTCCCCTCGGGGGTGAGGACGAAGGTGCGTCCCTGCCAGCGCCGCCAGCCGCGGGCGGCGTAGAAACCCGCGGCTCCGGTGGCGGCTGCCAGGGCGCCGAGCCGGTATGCGCGCGGCACACACTGCTCGAGGGCGGCCATCACGGCGGCGCCGTGCCCGCGCCCGCGCCGGTCCGCGCGCACGGCGACGCCCTCGACGTATCCGGTGCGCAGCGCCCGGCCGCGATGCAGCAGGCTCCGCTGCACCACCGACCCGTGACCGACGAGATGTGGCCCCTCCCACACGGCGGCGTGCAGTCCTCCGACGGTGTGCTGCCAGTCGGCGTCGGTGAAGCCGCCGTCCGGCCCGCCCGCGAAGGCGCCGTCCAGCAGGTCCCTGATGTCCCGGAGCTCGCCGGCTTCCAGCTGTGCGGTGTGGGTCACCCGCACGGTCCGTGCAGATCCTTCGAGCGGTGTCATGGCGACAGCATGCCCTGCTGCAGTCGACGGCCCGTCAGCAAGACCCGACGAAACGACCTAAACGGACATGAGTGGACATGACGCACGGCAGCTGTGTGCGGCGTCACACCGCAAGTCGGACATGTGACGCAACCGACGACCACCCACCCGCGTCCGACGCCAAGTGCCGTGAAATCAAAGAGAATTAGGAATTCGATCTCGGAAGGCACTTTCACGCACGGAAAATGATCCACTGCATTGCGTGCGCAAATTACTCCGTCCGGGCGACTCGAACGCGAACTCGCCCATGCCGGCAACTTGTCCCAGCTCATTTCTTCGTGTTTATGTTGCCCCGCTTCCGCACCGAATGGCGGAGGCCCGAATCGCCGGGAACGCCGAATCCTGCCGCCCGGCAACGGAGACTCGCAGCAGCCGAAGGGCAGGAGCGGGGGAACCAGGTAAGCGCCGTGCCGCGCGTTCGCGGCCGGCTTGGGGTGAAGCCATGCCTCTGGGCGCCTGACGGCGCGTCAGTCGGTGTGGCCGGGTAGTGACTCTCGCCCGAATCCGACAGCTCACCTCGCAGGCGTAGGAGAGGAATCACACCTATGTCCCGTGGACGTCACCGTCAGGCGAGCATCATCACCCGCCGCATCTCCCGCATCTCCATGGTGATCGCGGCCGGCGGCGCCGGTATCGCCGCCCCGCTGCTCACCGCGGGCAGCGCGCACGCCGCCGCTCCGGCCACCGCACAGCACGCCCCCGCGCACGCCAAGACGGTCTCGCAGACCGCCGCGCAGACCTCGAAGACCACCGCCGACGAGAACTACACCGTCGTCAGCGGCGACAGCCTGTTCAAGATCGCCGAGGCGCACGACATCAAGGGCGGCTGGCAGTCGCTGTACCAGGCCAACAAGAAGACCGTCGGGGGCAACCCGAACCTCATCCTTCCGGGCCAGCAGCTCACCCTTGCCTCCGCCCCCGCGCCGAAGGCACCGAGCACCCCGGCGCCCGCAGCAGTCCTCGGACACCGCCGCGCAGAACACCTCCGACCAGACCAGCTCCACGTCCTACCCGGACAACCTGGACGGCTGGATCCGCGCAGGCGCTGGACATCATGCACCAGCACGGCATCCCGGGCACCTACGAGGGCATCCACCGCAACATCATGCGGGAGTCCAGCGGTAACCCGAACGCCATCAACAACTGGGACATCAACGCCCAGAACGGCACCCCGTCCATCGGTCTGCTGCAGGTCATCAAGCCGACCTTCGACGCCTACCACGTCGCTGGCACCTCCTGGAGCCAGTACGACCCGGTCGCGAACATCGTCGCCGCCTGCAACTACGCGGCGGACATGTACGGGTCGATGGACAACGTCAACTCGGCGTACTGAGCCGACAGATCCGCACGTCAGGCCCGTCACCCCGGTGGGGTGACGGGCCTGAGTCGTCTGCACGCGGGGTCAGGCCGCCGAGCCCAGCCGCCCCGGGGCCGGTGCGTCGTCGCGGTGGATGGGAGTGCGCGCGCCGGTCAGCGGCCGTCCGGTGCCGCCGCGCCGGACGGCGACGATCTCGGCGGCGATGGACAACGCCGTCTCCTCCGGCGTCCGGGCGCCCAGGTCGAGGCCGATGGGCGAGTGGAGCCGGGAGAGCTCGAACTCGCCGAGCCCCGTCTCCCGCAGCCGGGCGATCCGATCCAGGTGAGTGCGGCGCGAGCCCATCGCGCCGACGTAGCCAACGGGGAGCCGCAGCGCCCGCTCCAGCAGTGGTACGTCGAACTTCGCGTCGTGGGTGAGTACGCACACGACGGTGCGGCCGTCGGTCTCGGTGCGCTCGAGATAGCGGTGCGGCCAATCGACGACGACCTCCTCGGCCTCCGGGAAGCGGGCCGCCGTGGCGAAGACGGGCCGCGCGTCGCAGACGGTGACGCGGTAGCCGAGAAAGACGCCCGCGCGGACCAGCGCGGTGGCGAAGTCGATGGCGCCGAAGACCAGCATGCGCGGCGCCGGCACCCGCGTCTCGACGAGCACCCGTACCACCGGCCCGCAGTACCCGCCTTGCGGCGCGGTCTCCCCCGAAGCGGGGGGCTGCGTCGCCGGACGGTCCGGCCCCTGCGACCAGGCGCGGTCCGCCGGTCCGGCAGTGTCGGGACCGGCGGCCGGAGGCCGGGAGCCGTCCCGTGTCCCCCCACTCGCGGACCGGGCCGCACCGGTCCGGCCTCCGCCGGTCTCCGGCTCGGTGGCCTCCTCCAGGCCGCCGGGCCTGGGTGAGCCGTCGGTCGCGATGTCGACGAGGCCGGTTCGGCCCGCGTCCAGCAGTGCGCGGGCTTGCGCGGCTGCGGCCCGGTCGAACCTCGGCCCGGCACCCAGTGTGCCGCGCACGTCGCCTTCGGCGGTTACCTGGAGGGCCCGGCCGAGCAGCTCGGGCGGCCCGTCCACGACGCGGGCCAGCGCCGTGGTGCCGCCCTCGACGACTGCGGCCACCGTTGCGGCCACCGTGGCCCGCCACGCCGCGTCGGAGCGCACCGGGACCACCAGCACCTCCAGCACCCCGCCGCAGGTCAGCCCCACGGCGAAGGCGTCCTCGTCGCTGTAGCCGAAGGTCTCACGGACGGGGCGGCCCTCGCGCAGTGCCTCCCGGCACAGCTCGTAGACCGCCCCCTCCACGCAGCCGCCGGACACGCTTCCCACGGCCTCACCGGCGGCGTCGACCGCCAGCGCGGCTCCGGGCTGCCGCGGCGCGCTGCCATGGACGGCCACCACGGTGGCCACGGCGAAGTCTCGCCCTTGTTCGCACCAGTCGTGCAGGTCGGCGGCGATGTCCAGCATGTGTTGATCAGCTCCTCGCGGGGTCCGTCACCGGACGCCGAGCCGGTTCTCGATCGGGTGCAGGGAGAAGTAGACGAGGAAGACGACGGTCAGGACGTGCATGATGGCCCCGGGTTCCCGCGCCTTGCCCTGTGGCCACCTTGATGGCGGTGTAGGCGACGACCCGGGTGGTGAGGGAGTACGTGAACGGCATCAGGGCGACGGTGAGGAAGACGGGGATCGCCACCGAACGGTCGCTCCAGTCGACGTGCCGCGCGTTCTGCATCATCATCGCTCCGATCACCACGAGCGCGGCGGCCGCGACCTGACCGGGCACGATCTGGGCCAGCGGGGTGAAGAAGACACTCCGCAGGCGAACAGCAGCCCGGTACAGGCCCCCTCGCCGACGCCCGTCGCCGACTCGACGAACACGGTCTGCCCGCACGTACCGGCCACACCGCCGATCATGCCGCCGGCGCCGTCGATGAACAACGCCTTGGACAGGCCGGGCATCCGGCCCTTGTCGTCGGTCGGCCCGGCCTCGGAGCCGACGCCGATGATAGGGGCCATGGCGTCGAAGAACCCGGCCAGCACCAGCGTGAAGACGATCATGCCGGCGGTCGGCGCGCCGGCGTCGCCCCAGACGGTCCATTGCAGGTCCCCGAAGAGACCGAAGTCGGGCGCCGAGATCGGATGGTCCGGCATCTCCGGGGCGGTGCCGCCCCAGTCCTTCGCCGTCCGGAGCGGCACAGACGGGAGAACCAGACACGGCCTAGGTGCCGGTGAGGTGTTCGGGGCGCACCGGGACCCGTTTCAGGGCCAGGCCGGTGGCCTGGCGGATGGCGGCGAGGACGGCGGGCGTGGAGGACAGGGTGGGGGCCTCGCCGGCGCCCCGCAGCCCGTAGGGCGCGTGCTCGTCGGCCAGCTCCAGCACGTCCACGGGGATGGTCGGGGTGTCGAGGATGGTGGGGATGAGGTAGTCGGTGAAGGACGGGTTGCGCACCTTTCCGGCCTCCACGACGATCTCCTCCATCACGGCCAGGCCCAGACCCTGTGTGGTGCCGCCCTGGATCTGCCCGACGACGGACTGCGGGTTCATGGCCTTTCCGACGTCCTGCGCGCAGGCCAGTTCGACGACCTTGACCAGGCCGAGTTCGGTGTCGACCTCGACGACGGCACGGTGGGCGGCGAAGGAGTACTGCACGTGGCCGAAGCCCTGGCCGGTGCTCAGGTCGAACGCCTCGGTGGGCCGGTGCCGCCACTCGCTCTCGCACTCGACGGTCTCGCCCTCGAGCACGTCGGCGAGCGAGGCGAGCACCTCGCCGCCTTCGGTGACGACCTTGCCGCCCTCCAGGAGGAGCTCGGCCGTGGCCCACGCCGGGTGATACGTGCCCAGCCGTTCACGGCCCAGTCGCAGGACTTTCTCCCGCACCAGTTCGCACACGTGCTTCACGGCGCCGCCGGTGACGTAGGTCTGCCGGGAGGCGGAGGTGGAGCCGGCCGATCCGACGCGGGTGTCGGCCGGGTGGATGGTGACCTGGGAGACGCCCAGCTCGGTACGGGCGATCTGGGCGTGCACGGTGACGCCGCCCTGGCCGACCTCGGCCATCGCGGTGTGCACCATGGCCACCGGTTCGCCGCCGGCGACCTCCAGGCGCACGCGGGCGGTGGAGTAGTCGTCGAACCCTTCGGAGAAGCCGACGTTCTTGATGCCGACGGCGTAGCCGACGCCGCGGACGACGCCTTCGCCGTGCGTGGTGTTGGACAGGCCGCCGGGCAGCGCCCGCACGTCCGCGTTCCCGGCGCCGGCCAGTTCCCACTGGCGCTCCGGCGGCAGCGGCATCGCCTTGACGCGGCGCAGGATCTCGGCGACGGGCGCCGGGGAGTCGACCTCCTGTCCGGTGGGCATGACCGCGCCCTGCGACATGGCGTTGAGCTGCCGGAACTCCACCGGGTCCATGCCGAGTTCGGCGGCGACCTTGTCCATCTGCGCCTCGTAGGCGAAGCAGGCCTGGACCGCGCCGAAGCCGCGCATCGCGCCGCAGGGCGGGTTGTTGGTGTAGAGGGCCAGCGCCTCGATGTCGACGTCGTCGATGACGTAGGGGCCGGCCGACAGCGAGGAGGCGTTGCCGACGACGGCCGGGGAGGAAGAGGCGTAGGCGCCGCCGTCCAGCACGATCCGGCACGCCATGTGGGTGAGCTTGCCGTCCCGGGTGGCGCCGTGCTCGTAGTGGATCCTCGCCGGGTGCCGGTGGACGTGTCCGAAGAAGGACTCGAACCGGTCGTAGACGATCTTGACGGGCTTGCCGGTGCGCAGCGCCAGCAGGCACGCGTGGATCTGCATGGACAGGTCCTCGCGGCCGCCGAAGGCGCCGCCGACCCCGGAGAGGGTCATGCGGACCTTGTCCTCGGGCAGGCCGAGCACGGGCGCGATCTGCCGCAGGTCGGCGTGCAGCCACTGGGTGGCGATGTAGAGATCGACGCCGCCGTCCTCGGCGGGCACGGCGAGCCCGGACTCGGGGCCGAGGAAGGCCTGGTCCTGCATGCCGACCTCGTAGTCGCCGTGCACGATCACGTCGGCCCGCGCGCGTGCCGCCTCGACGTCGCCGCGCCGGATGGGCTGGCGGTGCACGATGTTCGGGTGCGGCACATGACCGGCGTGGTGGTCGTCACGGCCCGGGTGCAGCAGCGGCGCGTCGGGGCCGAGCGCGGTCTCCTCGTCCGCCACGACCGGCAGTGCGCGGTACTCGACGCGGATCTTCGCCGCCGCGCGCCGCGCCGTCTCGGGGTGGTCGGCGGCGACGATCGCGACGGGCTCGCCGTGGTGGCGGACCCGGCCGTGGGCGAGGACCGGGGTGTCGGTGATCTCCAGCCCGTAGTGCCGCACGTCGGTGGGCAGGTCGTCATAGGTAAGGACGGCGTACACGCCTGCCTGGGCGAGGGCGGCGGAGGTGTCGACGGTGAGGAGCTCGGCGTGCGCGTACGGGCTGCGCAGCGTGCAGCCCCACAGCATGTCCTCGTGCCACATGTCCGAGGAGTAGGCGAACTCGCCGGTCACCTTCAGGGTTCCGTCGGGCCGCAGCGTGGACTCGCCGATGCCGCCGGTGGCCTGGCTGCCCTGGGTGAGCTTGGTGGGGGCGCGGTCGGGTGCAGTGACCGCACGGGTGGTTCCGGGAGTGGTGGTCATCGCGTCAGGCCTCCTTTCCCGGCGGGCTCAGCCTGGCCGCGGGCGGCGGCCAGCCGGACGGCGTCCATGATCTTCTCGTAGCCGGTGCAGCGGCACAGGTTTCCCGAGAGGGCCTCCCGGATGTCCGCATCGCAGGGCTGCGGGTTGCGTTCGATCAGTTCGTCGGCGGCGACGAGCAGCCCGGGCGTGCAGAAGCCGCACTGGACGGCGCCCGCATCGACGAAGGCGCGCTGCACGGTGGAGAGCTCGGCGCTCTCGCCGGCCGCGCCGTCGGCGGTGTGCTCGGGCGTCCGGCCGGCCAGGCCCTCGACGGTGACGACCTCGCGGTCCTGGACCTGTCCGGCGGCCACCAGGCAGGCGCAGACCACCTCGTCGTCCAGGCGGACGGTGCACGAGCCGCATTCGCCCTGTTCACAGGCGTTCTTGGAGCCTGGCAGGCCCATGCGCTCGCGCAGCACGTACAGCAGGGACTCCCCCTCCCACACGTCGTCGGCCTCGTAGGGCCGTCCGTTGACGGTGAATGTCACGCGCATCGTGCGCCTCCTTCCGCAGTGCCGCCGGCGCGGTACTCCTCCCAGACCCAGCCCAGGGTGCGGCGGGCCATGACGGAAACGGCGTGGCGGCGGTACTTCGCGCTGCCGCGCACGTCGTCGATGGGGTTGCAGGCTCCGGAGACGAGGTCGGCGAACCTGCGGGCAGCGGAGGGGGGGATCGGGCGGGTGCCGTCCCAGAAGCCGCCGTCGGCGAGCTCCGCGTTCAGGAACTCCTCCGCGCTGCGAGCCCGCAGTGGGGTGGGGGCGGCGGAGCCGATGCCGGTGCGCACCGTGCGGGTCTCGGGGTGCAGCGCGATCCCGAAGGCGCACACGGCGATGACCATGGCGTTGCGGGTGCCGACCTTGGAGAATTGCTGCGGCCCGGATGCCCTCTTGATGTGTACGCAGCGGATGAGCTCGTCGTCGGCGAGCGCGTTGCGCTTGACGCCGGTGTAGAACTCCTCGACGGGGAGGTGCCGGGCGCCGCGCACCGAGACGGCCTCGACCTCGGCTCCGGCGGCGAGCAGTGCCGGGTGGGAGTCCCCGGCGGGCGAGGCCGCGCCGAGGTTGCCGCCGACGCTGCCACGGTTGCGGATCTGCGGGGAGCCGACGGTGCGGGCCGCCAGCGCGAGACCGGGGAGTTCTCCGCGCAGGTTCTGGATGATCTTGCTGTAGGGCACGGACGCGCCCAGGCGCACGTTCCCCTCGCCGACCTCCCATTCGCGCAGCTCGGCGATGCGGTTCAGGTCGAGCAGGTACTCGGGACGGCGGCGGTCGAAGTTGATCTCGACCATGACGTCGGTTCCCCCCGCGATGGGCACAGCGGTGGGATGCTCGGCCTTCGCGGCGAGCGCCTCCTCCCAGCTGGCGGGGCGCAGGAACTCCATGGGTATCTCTTTCAGGTCGCAGTGACGCTGTCGCCGGGCTGCGGGAGAGGCTGGCCGGCCGGTGCCGTTCGTGCTCCGTTCACGTATGACCCAGTACACCCGGCGGCGGCGTTCCGGGGGCAGTCACCGAAGACATGAACCGATGAGCAGGCCGGGGCGCCTGTCTTGTAGATTCGAACGAAACACCTGTCGGAACGAGGCCACGACATGCGGCTGCGGGCACTGCTGGAGACCGGCTCACTGGGGCTGCGTCTGCTGGGCGGCCAGGGAGAGCTGGACCGTTCGGTGCGCAGCGTGATGACCACCGATCTGCGAGATCCCAGCCGGTATCTGTCCGGCGGCGAACTGGTGCTGACCGGGCTGGCCTGGCGGCGCTCCCCGGAGGAGTCCGAGCCGTTCGTGCGGATTCTGGCGCAGTGCGGGGTGGCCGGGCTGGCAGCGGGCGAGGCGGAGCTGGGTTCGGTACCGGAGGACCTGGTGCTGGCCTGTGCGCAGCACCGGATGCCGTTGTTCGCCGTCGATGAGGACGTGGCGTTCGCGACGGTCACCGAGCACGTGGTGCGGCAGGTCTCCGGTGAGCGGGCCGGTGACCTGGCCGCGGTGGTGGACCGGCACCGGCGCCTGATGTCGGCCGGTCCCTCGGGCGGTGGCCCTGACGTGGTGCTCGACCTGCTGTTGTCCGACCTGGACCTGCGCGCCTGGGTGCTCTCCCCCACCGGCCGCCAGGTGGCCGGGTCCACCGGTACGGAGCCGGCCGGGCCGGAGCGTCCCGCCGGGCTTCCGGCGGCGGTGCGGTCCCGGCTGGCGGCCGACCAGTTCGCCGCGGTGCGGGCCGGGCGGCACGCCCCCTTCCGCAGCACCGTCGACGGCACGTCCTACGCCCTCTTCCCGGTCCGGCGCGGCAGCCGGGACCTGCGGGAGACCCTGCTGTCGGACTGGCTGCTGGCCGTGGAGGCGGACACCGCGGACTGGCCGGCCGAGCGGCTGGACCTGCTGCACGGGGTCACGCAGCTGATCGCGGTGGAGCGGGACCGCCGGGACGCCTCCCGTACGGTGCGCCGCCGGCTGGCGCAGGAGGTGCTGGAGCTGGTGCAGTCGGGTGCCGCTCCGGCTGAGACCGCAGCCCGGCTGCGGGTGGCGGCTCCGGTGCTGCTGCCCGGTCTGGGTACCGCGGCGCACTGGCAGATCGTGGTGGCGGGCGTGGAGTGGCGGCAACCGGAGGGGGCGCACGCCGGAGGCGGCGTGGAAGGCGCTGTGGACGTGGGGCGTGCGGCGCAGACGCTGCTGGAGGAGCTGCTGGTCGATCCGGTGGCGCCGGGAGCGGCCGCCGACCGGGTCGCCGTCGCGCACACCGGCTGCGAGGCGGTTGCGCTGGTGCCGCTCCCCGCCGCGGGCGGCGGGGAGGAGGACGAGGGGCGGGCCGGTCTGGCCGCGGACCGGCTGCTGAAGGGAGTGCGTGACCCGATGTCCCGCGGGCTCGCGGACGACGGTCGGCTCACCCTCGGCGTCAGCTCTCCGGTCCACTCCGCCGAGGGGCTGCGCGGCGCGCTGGAGGAGGCCAGGCACGCCCGCCGGGTCGCGGCCGCCCGGCCGGGCTCCGTGTGTGCGGCGGGGCACGAGGAGCTGGCCTCGCACGTGCTGCTGCTGCCGTTCGTGCCCGACGACGTCCGCCGGGCCTTCACGGCGCGGCTGCTCGATCCGCTGCGGGACTACGACAAGCGGCACCGCGCCGAACTGGTGCCCACCCTGGAGGCGTTCCTGACCGCCGACGGGTCGTGGACCCGCTGCGCCTCCCGGCTGCACCTGCATGTCAACACTCTGCGCTACCGGGTCGGCCGCATCGAGCAGCTGACGGGCCGTGACCTGTCGCGGCTGGAGGACAAGCTGGACTTCTTCCTGGCCCTGCGGATGCGCTGACGGCCCGCAGCCCCTTGTGCAGCGCGCGGGCGCCACAGGCGCCGGCCATCGCGAGGAAGGGTGCGGGATCGTCGGCGGCGAACCAGGCGGCTTCGGCCCGGCTCGCCACCAGGGTGCCCATGCCGCGGCGGCGCAGCGCGCCGGCCACCGAGCCCGCCGAGCTGAGCGAGGACAGCAGGGCGTAGTTCTCGGCCAGGAACAGCCGTCCGGGTGCGGGCCGGGGCGGCGGCACGGCGCGGCCGGTCAGGTTCAGGTGCAGCGCACGGACCACGTCCAGGCCTGCCCGGTCGGTGAACAGCCGGAACTGCGCGCCGGGGCGGGGGTTGAAGTCCAGCAGGTGGCAGGCGCCCGTGACCGGGTCGCGCCGGAAGTCCAGGTCCAGGATGCCGCGGTATCCCACCGCAGCCGCCAGCCGCAGTGCGGCCTGCTCGACGGCAGGGTGCGGCAGCCAGCTGCCCACGGCGGTCAGTCCGGCGCCCACCGGCCAGGCGAGTTCCTTGCGGCCGGTGCCGCCCAGCAGGCAGCGGCCGTCGTCGGCGAAGCAGCCGTGGAAGAACCAGTCGGTGCCGCGCCCGCCGGGCACCAGTGCCTGCAGAAGCAGCCGGCTTCCGGCCCTTTCGGTCGCCGCGAACAGTCGGCGTACGTGGTCGCGGTCGTGCAGCAGCGTCGTGCTGCGCAGCCCGCCGCCGCGCGGCAGCAGCCAGGGCCGGCTCCATTTGGCGATCAGCGGCAGGCCGAGGTCACCGGCGGCGGTCACCGCTTCTGTCGCGTTGCCGGGCACCAGGGTGCGCGGGTGCGGGACACCGGCCCGGCGGCAGACTTCGGCGAGGCATTCCTTGTCCGCCAACTCCTGTGGTGCGAGTGCCGACTGGCCTGGTGACAGGAAGCGCTGCGCGAGGGCTTCCGGAAGGGCGGCGACGGCGATCGCGCTCAGATCGTCCATGGGAATGAGCACGGCGGGCCGCCCGATCCGCTCGGCGGCCCGGTGCAGCAGCGCCGCCACCTGCGCGTGCGACGAGCTGCCGACGGGCTGTTCGTGCACACCACACAGGTAGCGGGAGCGTGCCACGGGGCCGTGGGGAGACTCCAGGACGGCGTGCACCTCGACTCCCGCCCGGCCCAGCGACCGTACGGCGCCCAGGGTTCCGTGATGGAAAGGGTTGCGGTCCAGGCGCAGCAACAGGGCGGGCACCGCGGTGTCGAGCGTGATCCCGCCGGGCGGGAATCCGGGGCCGTTCACCGGTGTGCGCTGGGCCGCACGGGCGACAGCCGCTTCCCGATCGGATCAGCATTCCGCATCCCATCCGATTGTCTGATGGTATTTCTGCATATGGTCGCTGAAAAGGCATGTCGCGGACTGACGCCCGATCGGAAAGGAGTCACCATGGCCCAGCGACGCCTGGTGTGGACAGGCAGCTGCGTCGGAGCGCTCACGCTCGGCCTGCTCGTCGTCACCGGCATCACCGCGCCGGACGGGGAACGCACGGAGGCACACGCGAGCACCCCGCCGGTCTCGGGCACCGGGCCGTCGCAGACCACGGCGTTCGGCGCGTTCGTGGGATCCGGCGCCGAGGGCGTGCGGCGCCTGGCGAAGCTGGCGGACTGGCTCGGCGACTCCACCGAACTGCGCGTCGGCCACACCTACCTGCCCGGCGACATGTGGGCGAACATCGAGGGCAGGCCGGACTTCCTGCGCCCCTGGGCGCAGTGGCGCACGGCGCGCGCGGACCGGGTGTTCGTGCTGAACGTGCCGATGCTGGCGCACAACGAGGCGCACGTGCCCGACCGCAGGTCGGCCACCTGCTGCGGGCCGGCGCGCAGGGGCGCTTCGACGAGCACTACCGCACCCTGGCCCGGCACCTGGTGGAGCTCGGCGTGCCGGACACCATCATCGTGCTGGGCTGGGAGATGAACGGCACCACCTACACCGGCCGCTGCGCGCCGAACCCGCGGGCGTGGAAGAGCGTACTTCCGACGCATCGTGACCACGATGCGCTCGGTGCCCGGAGCGGACTTCCGCTTCGACTTCGCGCCGAGCCGCGGCCGGGACGCCATCCCGTGGACCGAGTGCTACCCGGGCGACGACTACGTCGACGTCATCGGCATGGACTCCTACGACCAGCCGCCCGGCGTCAGCTTCACCGAGCAGATCAAGGAGCCCTACGGGCTGCAGGCGCAGGTCGACTTCGCCCAGGCGCACGGCAAGCCGGTCTCCTACCCCGAGTGGGGACTGTTCCGGAACGGCGACAACCCCGACTACATCCGGCAGATGCTCGCACTGGATCGACGCGCACCACCCCGTCTACCAGACCATCACCGACTACTGCCCGCACGGCGTGTGGTCCTGCGACGCGAACCCGAAGTCCTCGGAGATCTTCCGGCAGATGTTCGGCGAGCAGCCGCCGAACTCCGCGCAGCCCACGCCCTCCCCCTCGCCCACCAAGCAGCCCGGAAAGCCCAGGAGACCCGGTGACGAGCAGCGGGACGACAAGTTCTGCGTCCACCTCGGCGACTGGGTGGAGAACCTGATCGGCGGCCCGGTGTGCATCGACAAGCCCAGGTTCGACTGGGACTTCACCTTCTGGGACTAGTGCTGTGGCCGGGACGGTGTGCCGGGAGGCTCGCGGCGTCTGGTGCGGTGCATCGCACGGCGGAGGACCGCAGCTCGTACTCGCGCGATGCGACAACGCAGGGGGTACCGCCCGCGTTGCCGCATCGCGCAGCGAGCGCAGTCGCGCCAGACGCCGGGGCCCCCTCCACGCGCGTCGTGCCCGGGTCATCCGGCAGACCCCGCCCGGCCGGCCGAGCCGCCGCAGCCGGCTGCGCACTTCCAGCAGGGCGGGCGCCCTGCTGTGCACCACCTCCGAGACCCGCTCCCGCCCGGCGATCCGTGCGGTGTACAGGCCCAGCAGTGGGGCCGAGTTCCCGGCGCGCCAAGAGCAGCCGCCCGTTGACGACCTCCTCCGGGCGCCAGTGCCGCTTGTGCGGCTCACAGCCGCGCAGCATGCTCAGCACGGCCCGCCCGTCCCGTGCCGCCTGTCCGGCCTCGTGGCGCAGCAGCATCGTGGTGATGTCGGCCTTGGAGCGCAGCCCCGGATCCGCCCCGTACAGGTAGCCGCCCGACATGGCGGCGGACAGCAGCGTGATGTTCGCCGCGACGGTCTCGCCGTCCAGCCGGTACTCGGTGACCTGCGCGTCGCCGGTGCGCACCATGCGGGTCGCGGCTCGTGTGAGGTGCTCGGCGAAACGGGGCCGCATGTGCTCGGTGGTCACGCCGCGCCCCCGCCACTGCCGCTCGTGCAGACGCAGCAGCGTCGCCATGCCCTCGGCGACGTCGTGTTCCCGCACGATGCGCTGCTCGATGCCGAGCGCGTCGAGCTTGCGGAGCTTGACTGCGGGAGCGGGAGGCTCCGGAGGCGGGCATCCGGCCGAGCAGGTCGTCCATGGGGACGCCGGGCAGCTCGAGGCAGAGCGAGTCGGCCATCCGGCGCACCGGCCCGTCCCAGGCTGCGGCCAGCGTCTCGGCGGCCGCACCCGGGCGTACCTCACGCAGGTCGACGACGGCGCCGCGCGCGGCGCGGCGCAGGCCGGCTGCCATGGCGCGGGCGACGGCGCCGGCCTGCGCGTCCTCCAGGAGCACGTCGAAGTAGTCGGTGATGTCACCGCCCAGTGGCACCAGGGCGGGCAGCGGACGGTGGGTGAGCATCAGCGGTGCGACGCCGACCAGCCGGCCGTCCCACCGCACCAGCACCAGCCGCAGCCGGCCGGGTGTGCCGTAGGAGAGCCACCACGAGTGCTGCCAGGCGTGCGTCTGGAAGGGGGTGGCGGCCGGGCAGTGCCGGTACAGTTCATCCCATTCCTTCTCCATGGCCGCGAACTCCTCCGGGTCACGGCACAGGGTCACCGAGAGCCCCGTGGCGGGGCGGTGCTGCCGGGTCATCACACCTTTTCCTTCGTGTTCTTCTTGGCAGAAGCAGTCGTCTCCCGCTTCGTCTCCTGCGTCGACGCCGGTGCGGCGGCTGTCGGTACGGACACCACCTCGAGAGCGCGGCGCCGGTTGCGACGGGGCCGTACGAGCAGCAGCAGAGCGCCGATCAGGCCGCCGGTGCAGGCGCCCACGGCGACGGACAGCGGCCGGGACGGCGAGGCGGGCGCGTCGGGGGTGAGCGCCTCGGAGAACACCCGCAGCCGGGCGCCGGTGTCCTTGCTGGAGAGGTTGGCGATCCCGGTGAGGGCCTTCGCGACCCGGTTGGCCATGTCGGCGGCGTGCCGCGGGGACCCGGCCGTGCCGGTGATCTCGATCATCGGCGCGTCGGGGGAGGTCACGGCCTCGACGCCGGACTCGAGGGCGCTCAGTGGGAGGGATGCGGTGCGCGCCTGGTTGAGGACGGCGCCGCCGGTCGCGATGCGGCCGTACGCCTGCGCGTAACCGAGGGCGGCGGGGCCGCCGCTGCCGTCGCTCGAGGTCACCATGACGTAGCTGGTCGCGGTGTACTCCGGTGCCGTGAACCACCCGTACGCGGCGCCGCCCAGCGCACCGAGGAGAGTGCAGACCACCACCGGCCACCACACCGGCAGCCGCCGAAGGCCCCGCCCGGCCGCGCCGCGCACCCCGCGCCCGGCTCGGGCGAGTCCCCGGCCGGCGGCCTTGACGCCGCGCCACGGGGCGCGCGCGCCCGACGCCATGCCGCGGCCGGCCGCCGCGGCCGCGTTGCGGACCGCGCGCCCGCCGCCGCGCGCCGCACGAACCACGCACCGGCCGATGGCCCGGCCCGTGGCCTGAAGCCCTCCGGCCAGCGCGCCTCCGGCGCCGCCGATTCCCCGCCGGATCGCTCGGCCGACGGCCAGGGCACAGGCCACCGCCCAGCGGACGGGGGCGGCGCCCGCGATGCGCAAGCCGAGCACCGCGTGCCGGGCGGCGGTGGACGTGTCCCGGGCGGCGGCACGGGCCCGGGACACGGCCGGCCGCGCCGGGGACAGACGTTGCCTGACGGTGTCCGTCGTCATGACGACCTCACCTCTTCGGTTCTGACGGTGGTTGGGACTGGGGCGGGACGCGCCGTGCGGGGCCGGTGTGTTGCGGCGCCGAGTACGCGGTCGTAGAGCCGGGCCAGTGCGCCCGCGGTGCGGGCGATGTCGTAGCGGTGGACGACCGCCGGCACCTCGAGTCGCTCGGTGCCGTCGGAGAGCCGCTGCCGCAACGCCGCGGTGAGCGCCGCCTCACCGGCGGGAACGCGCCGGGCGCCGGGCGCCTCGGCGGCCGGCAGCTCGTCGACGGCGGGGCAGGTCACGTGCAGCACGGGCAGCCCGGCGGCCAGTGCCTCCAGGACCGCCAGCCCGAAGGCCTCCTCGTCCGACGGCGAGACGAAGACGTCCATGGCGGCCAGCAGGCCGGCCAGCTCACCGGCCGGCTGCTCACCGGCCAGACACAACCGCCCCGAGCTGCCCAGCCGGGTGGCCAGCGTGCGCAGCGGACCGTACTCGGGTCCGTCGCCGACGAGCAGCAGCCGCACGCCGGGCAGCGCCGCGCACACCCGAGCCAGCGTGTCGAACCGCTTGCCCGGGCACCAGCCGGCCGACGCCGCCCACCACGACCGCCCCGGCGGGCAGCCCGAGCCGGGCCCGCACGGCGGTACGGGCGGCGGGGTCGAAGCGGAAGGCGGCCGCGTCGATGCCGTTGGGCACCACGTGGACGCGCCGCCCGTCGACGCCCCAGGCGCGCAGCCGGGCGGCCACGGTCCCGGAGACCGCGACCGTGGCGGACCCGAGCCGCTCGGTGGCCAGGTACAGGCCACGGGTGCCGCGGGTGAGCGGGCGGCCCTCGATCGCGGCGTCGCCGAGCGAGTGCTCGGTGGCGACGACGGCGCGCACTCCGGCCAGCCGGGCGGCGATCCGCCCGTAGACGCACGCCCGGTACAGGTGGGTGTGCACCAGGTCGTAGCCCCCGGCGCGGATCGCGGCGACGAGCCTGGGCAGCGCGCTCAGGTCGGTGTTGCCGCCCATGTCCAGGTGGCCGACGCGGTGCCCGTCGGCGCGCAGCGCCACGTAGACGGGGCCCGGATCGGTGAGGGCCAGCACGTCGCAGGAGATCCGCGGCGGCAGGTGACGCAGCAGCAGACGCAGCTGCTGTTCGGCGCCGCCGACTCCGAGCCCGGTGATGACGTGCAGGACCCTCATCGGAGTTCCCCTGCCGGCAGCGGCCGGCGGCGCACCGGGTGCAGCAGCCGCTTGAGCAGCAGCCGCGGCCCGGTGTCCGCCTCGCCGATGTGCACGCGCGGCAGGGCGTGCACGCCGGTGAGGCCGCCGGGGTCGACGGCGCAGGCGTAGCCGTATCCGGCGGCGCGCACCGCGGCGACGGCGCGGTCGTCGAGCCGCCCGTAGGGGTAGCAGAAGCCCTGCGGCGGGCGGCCGGTCAGCTCGGCGATCCGGGCGCGGCTGCCGGCTGTCTCCTCGTGCAGCACCTCCTCGCCGGCGGCGGTCAGGTCCAGGTGGAACATCCCGTGCGAGCCGATCTCCATGCCGGCCCCGGCGGCGGCGCGGATCCCGTCGGCGGTCAGCAGCGGCTTTGCGCGGGCCCTGGGCGTCCCAGGCGTTGCCGCCGCCCAGGTGCCCGGGCAACACGAAGACCGTCGCGGTGCAGCCGTACCGGTGCAGCAGCAGGTACGGCCTGCTCGAGGAAGTCGGCGTACCCGTCGTCGAAGGTGAGGCCGACCATGCCCCGGGCACGGCCGACCTGACGCGCCCCCAGCAGCTGGCCGACGCCCACGCCGCGCAGGCCGCGCCGGCGCAGCCAGTCCAGCTGCTGCTCCAGCCGGCCGGGCGAGACGGTCACCCGGTAGGGGTCCTCGGCGGCGTCGGCGATCGAGTGGTACATCAGCAGCCACGGGCGGTCCTTGCCGTGCCGGGCTGGTGCGGCGGCGGTGAGCACACCGGTTCCCACGGTGGGCAGCGGGTCAGCGGGCATGACGGAGCCTCCGGGCGAGGGTGGCGAGCACGAGCGGCACTTCGGGGGCACGGACGGCGACGGCCGTGCCGGCGAACGCGGCGGGGACGACGAGCAGCCCGACCGCCAGGGCGACGACGGGCGAGGTGGTGAACGCGCCGGCTGCCCAGCCGGCCAGGGCGGCCACGGCAGCGGCCAGCGCCAGCCGGGCGAGTCCCTGCGCGACCCGGGCCACGTCGATGCCGACTGCGGTGACCGGGTGTGCGGTGCCACGCCGCCCGGCACGCCGCAGGGCGCCGCGGGGCGGGCGGCCACCGAGCCCGCGCAGCAGCAGGGCGGCGGCGACGGTGATGCCGAGGGCGTTGGCGGCGGCGATGCCGCCCGCACCCCACTGGGCGGCGGCGACGGCTCCGGCGAGGACGGTGAGGGCCAGTCCGACTCCCATCACGGCGGCGGGGAACCAGGTGGGACGCCCGGAGAAGAAGGGCCTGGAGAGCACGCCGACCATGCTCTGCCCGAGCAGCCCCAGCGCGTAGACCCGCATCACGGAGGCGGTCGCGGCGGTGTCGGCGGCGTGGAACGCGCCGCGCTGGAAGAGCAGTTCGATGATCTGCGGGGCGTAGGCGACGACGAACGAGGCGCCGAGCAGCACCACAAGACCCGCCTGCACCAGGTCCCGTTCCACCCGGCGGCGCACTCTCCCCGCCTCGCCGTCCGCCATGGCGCGGGCGACCATCGGGAAGGTGACGGTGCACATCATCAGGGACAGCACCATCGGCATCTGTGCGACCTTCTGCGCGTAGTTGAGATGCGAGATGGCCCCGGCCGGCAGTGTGGAGCCCAAGAACCGTTCGGCCAGCACCTGCGACTGGCGGGCGAGGGCGAAAACGGCAGCGGGCGCGACGACGCCGAGACCCGCCAGCAGCGCCGTGCGGCCACGGCCCGCCGGACGCCGCACCTCCTGCGGCGTGTACGGGCGGGCGTCGGCGTGCGGCGCGGCCCGGCAGCCGCCGCAGCGCGGCGGGCAGTTGGACGAGGACCATCAGCACGCCGCCCAACGCGACGCCGAGCGCCGCGGCCCGCACGCCGAGCCGGTCGTGGAGCAGCACCATCGTGGCGATGATGCCGACGTTGTAGACGACGTAGATCGCGGCGGGCGCCGCGAAGCTGCGGTGAGCCTGCAGGGCTCCCCGCAGATAGCCGGCCAGGCCGAAGCTGAAGACGGTCAGCGCGGTCAGCCGGGTGCAGGTGACGGCCAGGTGCGGGATCGACGAGGCCGGGCGCGAGGAGGTGGACGACGAGCGGCGCGAGCGGCGGCGAGCAGTCCGGCCAGGGTGCCCAGGCCGAGCAGTAGCCGCGGCAGAGTCGCGCCGACCAGCGCCCGGACCGGGTCGGTCCGGGCGGCGGAGGACCGGCGCACCGTCGGCGCGCCGGGACAGGGCGGCGCTGAAGGCGGGCACGAGCACGAGGGCCATGGCGCCCTCGATGAGCAGGGTCGCGGCGACCTCGGGCACCGTCCAGGCGACGAGGAAGGCGTCGGTTTCGGCTCCGGCGCCGAAGAACCGGGCGATGGTCTGGTCGCGCAGCAGCCCGAACAGAGCCCCGGCGGCGGTCAGCGCGGCGACGACGGTCGCCGCGCGGGCGAGAGACCGGTTTCCCTCGGTGTCCTCGGCGGCGGGCGTGGGCGGGGCGGTCGGCCGCGTCGTAGCTCGCGCGGTCCGCGGAGGCAGGCATGTCGCTCACCGTCCCGCCGCCGTGTGCCGGGCGTCGCAGCGGTCGTGTGCCGTTTCGTGCGGGGTGGTGGCGGCCGGTGAGAGGGCCCACCAGGCGGTCAGGCCGAAGGTCAGGGCGGTCAGCACGGTCGAGGGGCCTCCGATGTCGCCGTAGAGGAAGTCGATGCCGTTCCACAGCAGCAGGCCGCAGGCCACCAGCCCGCAGTCGGCGACCGGCCTCCTGCCGCGTCGCGCGGCCCGCGGCCCGTCGCGCCGCCGCAGCCGGATCAGGCCGCGCACGGCGAGCGCTGACCAGCTGCCGGCGAGCAGCGTCAGCCCGGTCAGGCCCTGTTCGCTGAGCACCAGCAGGTACATCTCGTGCGGGGAGAGCAGGGGTTCGCGGCGGAAGGCACTGCCTGCGCCGGCGGTGTCGCTGCCGGAGGAAAGACCCAGCGAGGCGTGGCCGTCCCGGTGTTCGGGGAATCCCTTGATGCCCACGCCGGTTGCCGGCGCGTCCCGCCAGATGTCGACGGCGGCGGCCCACAGCGCGTACCGGTCCGTCACCGAGCGGTCGGGGGCGTCGGAGACCTCGGTGATGCTGGCGAGGCGCTGGCCGAGCAGCCGGCCGCCCACGTCGGTGCCGCCGACGAGGACGACACCGGCGGCGAGGACGACCAGCAGTGTGCACAGCGCCGTACGCGGACCGGACAGCAGGAGTACAGCGAGGGCGGCGACGGCGGTGGCGATCCAGGCGCCGCGGCTGAAGGACAGTGCCAGCGGCACCAGCAGCGCAGCGGCACAGGTCAGCGCGGTCGGGCGCGTCCAGCGAGGGGCTCCGGCCGGCGGTGCCAGGCCGAGCGCGAGGGCGATGACCAGGCCGTAGGAGACGACGGTCGCCATGCCCATCACGTCGAGGGCCCGAAGGTGCCCACCGCGCGGATGTCGCGTCCCTGGTAGGAGGCGCCGGTGCGTGTGACGAACTGCACGACGCCGACGGCGCCCTGGACGAGCGCGAGCACCACCAGCGAGCCGGCCACCACCCGGAAGTCCCGCGCGGTCGCGCAGCGGCAGCACCACGGCTGCCGGGACGAGCACGAAGATCTGCGCGTAGCGGACGAAGCCGAGCAGGCTCGCCCCCGGATCCGGGGAGGCGACGGTGGCGACCGCGAAGCCGAGCGCCGGCGCGCCCAGGACGAGTGCGGCCGTGCGGTCCAGCGGCCGGGCGCCCCGGCGCAGCGCGGCGACGGCGCAGCACAGCACCAGCACGGCGGACGCGGCGTCGGCCGCGGTGACCTGGGTGCCGGTGGCGCTGTCCGCGGACGGCGGGCACCAGCAGCAGCGGCCACGGTGGCCACCGCGGGCAGCACCGGACCCAGCCGGACGGCGTGCGGCCCAGGCCGACGGGTGCGGGCCGGCGTGCCGCAGGTGCGCGGAGCGTGGTCGGTGGACGCTCACCGTCAGCCGCCTCCCAGCCGGAAGACCGAGCCGGCGGTGCGCAGCAGGATGCGGACGTCCTGCCACAGCGACCACGTCTCGATGTAGTGGTTGTCGAAGCGGGCGCGGTCGGCGATGGAGGTGTCGCCGCGCAGTCCGTGGACCTGCGCGAGGCCGGTGATGCCGACCGGGAAGCGGTGCCGGTCGGCGTACCCGGGGTGTGTCTGGCTGAACTGCTCGACGAAGTAGGGCCGTTCGGGCCGGGGGCCGACCAGGCTCATGTCGCCGCGCACCACGTTCCACAGCTGTGGCAGCTCGTCCAGCGAGGTGCGGCGCAGCAGCCGTCCGACGGCGGACATCCGGCCGTCGTGTGCCACGTTCCAGCGGGTCGCCGACTCCTGGTCGTCGCGCGGGCACGAGGGTGCGGAACTTCAGCAGGGTGAACGGGCGCCCGTCCTGGCCGATGCGTTCCTGCCGGAAGACCACACCGGGCCCGTCGGACAGCCGCACGGCGGCGGCGCAGAGCAGCAGCACGGGGCAGCGCGGCCAGCAGCGCCGGGAGGGTGAGGGCCAGGTCGAGGGCCCGCTTGGCCGGCGCGGCCGCACCGGGGCGGCGGGGTGGGTCCAGGCGCACGCAGGCGAATCCCCACAGGTGATCGCCGGCGGCGGGCCGGGGCTACGGCCGCCTCGCCGGGCTCGACGACCCACACGGTGCAGCCCAGCCCGCACGAACAGCGGCAACAGCGCGGCGGTGGGCGGATCGTTCCAGGGCCCGCGGGTGAAGACCGCGTCGCGGACGTCGTTCTGGATGACCGCGCGGGAGACGTCCTCGCGGGAGGCGAGCACCGGCACCGGCAGGTCGGTGGCAGCGGTCCGGCGCCGGCATGCACCAGGCCGACCGGGTGCATGCCGTACTCCCGGCGTTCGTGCAGCGCGGCAATGACGCCGCGCCCGGTGCCGCCGGCGCCGACGACGAGCGCAGAGCGCGGTCTTCGGCGCCCGGCGTTGCGGTGCAGCAGGTGCACCACGGCGCGGGCGGTGCTCCCGGCCGCCACCTGTACGGCGACGGTGGCCAGCAGCAGCCGCCACCCCAGCACCTGTGCGGGGGTCGACGGCGACGGCGCTGGTGGCCACGCACCAGGCCAGCACCGCGCAGCCCAGCAGCCGCGGAAGTTCGTCGAGCCCGGTGACGAGCGGGCCACCCCGGTACAGGCCGCAGCGGAGGTGCAGATACAGCAGGCAGGCCACTGCGGGAGCGAGCGCGAGGGAGGTCCACTCCAGGCCGCCGACGCAGGCCGCGGTCAGCGTCGCCGCCACGTCGGCGCCGAGCAGGGCGAGGGGACGCAGCGCCGGACCGGTGCAGGAGGTGGCTGCCGCGGGCCGCCGGCGCGGCCGTGCCGCGCCGGGACGCGGGGGCACGCCCGACCACTCGCCCGGGAGATGTCGGTGCCGGCGCCGACGGCGCCCGTGCTCTCGGTCGTCATCGGGCGATCGGCTCCTCGCTTCTCACATATCCGCGGCCAAGCAGTTCGTCGTACAGGCGGGAGACGGCGGCGGTGGTACGGCGAACGTCGCAGTTCGCCCGCACGTGCCGGCAGGCCTGGTCGCCGAGAACGCCGCGCCAGCCGCCGGTCCGTCAGCAGCCGCATCAGCGCCACCGCGAGCGCCCTGGGGTCCTCCGGCGGCACCAGACAGGCGGGTGCCTGGCCGGGCGGAAGGCTCTCCCGCGCGCCGGCGACCTCGGTGAGGATCACCGGCCGTCCGCACCGCCATCGCCTCCAGGGGCGCCAGCGCCATGCCCTCCCAGCGGGACGGCATGCACGGCGAGGTCGGCTGCCGCGTACCAGACGGCCGTGTCGGCGCTGTGCCCGGCGAAGTGGGTCTGCGGGGGCACGGCGGCACGCAGGCGCGGGCCGAGCGGGCCGTCGCCGACGAGGACGAGGTGGGCGTCCGGCACGGCGCGCACCACGTCGGGCCAGGCGTGCAGCAGCAGGTCCTGGCCCTTCTGACGGCACAGCCGGCCGACGCACACCACCAGCGGCGCGTCGTCGGGAAGGTCGGCCAGGGCCCGCAGGTCCTTGCGGGCGCGCCGTCCGGCGTCCGGATCCCGCAGGCGCGAAGCGGTCGAGGTCGACACCGTTGCGGACGACCGCCCAGTGGGCGTCGATGCCGGCGTCGCGGCCGCGACGCTGCTCGGCCTCGCTGACGCACAGCACCCGGGTGGCCCAGCGGGCGGCCATCCGTTCCCAGGCCAGTGCCATCCAGGACGCGGTACCGCTCGACGGCCTCGAAGGACCAGGCGTGCGGCTGGAAGACGGTGGGGATACGGCCGCGCACGGCGAGCCGGACGGCCAGCCCGGCCTTGGCGCTGTGGGCGTGGACGAGGTCGGGCGCGACCTCGCGGACGATGCGGGCCAGGTCGGCGGTCTCACGCAGCACGGCCCGGCCCGGTTCCCGCCCCGCCTTCCAGGTGGCGATCTCGGCGCCGGTCCCGGCGGCCTCGCCCCCGAGCACACCTCCGGGCGGGCAGGCGACCACCGCCCGGGCACCGTCGCGGATCTGGGCCCGCACCAGGTCGGTCACGACCCTGGCGACGCCGCCGTGCACCGGCTGCGTCACGTGCAGGACGGTCAGACAACTGCTGTTCTCCCGATGTTGCGCCACGCGCATCTCTCCAAACGCGAAAGCAACGACATTCCTCTCGCCTACGAGCGCAGTCACACTGTCAGAAATGCCGTGGCAAATCACGCGGGACTCGCGTGGCATTCAAGGTTTCATCGGGAAACGCGTTCGTCCCATAATCCTTGAGAAAAGCGCCCACGCGAACGGCGCAATAAATGACCGTTCTTCACACGTTCGGCGGAACGCGGGCGGAGAAATCGCCGAAGAGATCCGGCGGGTGCGAAGGAGCGAGTTCCTCAGGCGGTCGCCAGCCGTCCGGAAAGCCAGGAAGGGATTCCACCCAGCATCCGGAACAGCCGGCCGGCCTCGGTGCGCAGCCGCTGGGCCTCCGGTTCGGGATGCACCTCGGCGAGGGTGACGAGAGCCGGCGCCATGCCGACGAGAAAGCCGATCTCCTCTCGCAACCGCAGCGATTCGGTGAAACCGTGCCGCGCCTCCTTCAGGTCGCCGTCGCGCAGCGCCAGGCCGGCCAGATGCCGCCAGGTGAAGGATCGCAAGAGGTCGTCGCCGTGCTCGGCGGCCCCGTCGTGCGCCCGCCGATAGGCTGCGCGCGCCCAGTCCGGATGGCCGCTCAGGTGCTCGGCGACCAGCCCGCGCCGGTAGTCCAGCAGCGCGCGGGCCCGGGAACCAGGTGCGAGCAGTGCGGCCGCCCTGCCGAGCGCGGCGCGCGCCTCGTCGGCCCGGTCGTGGACGCCGAGGACCGTCGCGGTGTAGGCGAGCTGTCCGCGCTCGCAGGCCGCGACTCCGCGTTCGGTGTCCTCGCCCGCCAGCGCCTCGGCCGCCCGCAGTGCCCCCTCCGCGGCAGGCCAGCCCTTGCCGGTGTACATGCACCGCTCGGCCAGCAGTGCCGCGCGCTGCGCCGCCGGAGCCCACTCCGTCGCGGCCCGCGCCTCCAGCAGCGCCGCGGCGTCCCACCAGCAGCCGCGCGAACGCAGCCGCCACACCGCACGCTCGGCCGGTGTGTCCCCGCCGTATGTCCGCTGATCTGCACGTGCCATGGCGGACTCCGCCACAGTGGCCTCCCGAGCGCGCCGTCGAGCCGGTGTGATCCGCATCTCAGCACGAAGTGGGGCGGGAGGCCAAGGGGTGCGTGTGAATTACTTCACAAACTTTCGCCCAGGGTGCGGTCAGCGGGACAGGTGGGACCTGAGGGTGCGCTCGGCGGTGACGAGGTCGCCCGCGCCCAGCGCGTCCAGCAGCCGCAGGTGTTCCGCGGCCGCGGTGACCAGCGCGTGGAGCGGCACCGGCAGCACGGTGGGCCGCTGCGCACGGCGCCGCACGTCGTCGGCGGCGAGCACCAGCTGCCGGTTACCGGTCACCTCCAGCAGTCCGCGATGGAACGCACCGTCGGCCTCCGCCCACCCCACCCGGTCCCCCCGCGCCGCGGCCCGTGAGACGTTCTCGGCCAGCGGCCGCAGCTCCTCCCACCGCTGCACGGAGACGGTGCGGGCGGCCCGCAGTACGAGGGGCAGCTCCAGCAGCACGCGCACCTCGGCCAGCTCGGCGGCCTCCCGCGGGGTCTGCGCGCGAACGCGGAACCCCCGGTTGGGCACGGTCTCCACCACACCCTCGCCGACCAGCTGCTGCATGGCCTCACGCACGGGCGTCGCCGAGACGCCGAACCGCTCGGCCAGGGCGGGCGCGGAACAGACGGTTCCCGGCGCCAGTTCGCCGGAGGCGAGCACGTCTCGCAGTGCGGCGAGCACCTGAGCGCGGACAGAGTGCCGGCGGGGGCGCGGCGGCCCGCCCGGCCGCGGTATGAGGGGCTGCGCCCCGTTCTGCTGCATCCGTCCCTCCAGGTTCTCGAAGAGCACGATAGGACCCGGCGTCGGGAGATCACCTACACCGACATTCAGGTAAGGTAAGGCTTACCTGCAATCGATCGTCGATTCGGCGGTTCCACGATGGCTCTGTCCACGCTCTCCCCCGCTCATGTGACGCAGGGCGCCTCGCAGGCGGTCGCGCCCCTCAACGCCGCCTACGCCCGACTGGCCGAGGTCTACCCATCCTTGAAGGTCAGCGGGCGGCGGACGCTCCCGGCCGGCGACGGATGGCTGCCGGCCACCGCCCTGGCGGCGGGCGGTGACGAGCTGGCGGAGTACCTGGCCCGGGACGAGGCGCAACTCAAGCGCGACTACGGCAAACGGCCGCGCCCCGACGTCACCGCGAGCTTCGGCCTGCACCGCTATGCCTTCCCCGCCGTCCTGCTGATCACGGCCCCCTGGTTCCTGTACCGCCGGGTGCCGCGACTGCCCCTCGACGCAGTTGCGTTCGAGCGCGACCCCTCCCATCTGGCAGTACGCGTAGCGGAGTTCGCCTGTCTGCCGGACGACCCGGCCGGCACGCGTCCGGACGCCCACGTCGTCCCGGACGAGGCGGCGCTGCGCAGCGAGGTGCGAGGGGCCGTCGCGGAGCACCTCGGTCCGCTGCTGGCGGGATTCCGGCCGCGGATGCGGCGCGGAGCGCGCGCACTGTGGGGTGTCGCCACGGACGAGATCACCGAGGGCCTGTGGTACCTGGGGCATCTGCTGGGCGACGAGGAGGCCGCCCGCAAGGCGGCCGAGGAACTGCTACCTGGCGGCACGCCGCCCTTCGCGCGGGGCGCCTCGTTCCGCGAGCTGACCGGACCGGAGGGCGAGGCCCTGCCCACCCGCGACCGGGCGAGCTGCTGCCTGTTCTACACACTGCGCCCGGAGGCCACCTGCGTGACCTGCCCGCGCACCTGCGACGCCGAGCGCGTCGCACGGCTGTCCGTCACCGCATAGCACTGTTCGGGCGTTTGCGCCTGATGTGAGGACAACTTCCCCTCGTTCGCGTGTTCTTGGGGTGGAAACCCAGGTAACTACCCGCCATCGGCGTCAAGTATGCTCCGCGTCACACGACAGCACGGGGCCGACGGGAGAGGTGCATCCGGAATGGCGCTGAGGGACATACCGCTGGGCTGGGTACTGCTGGGCGTGGCCCTGCTGGCCGGTGCCTTCGCCACAGTCGTCCTCACCACACGCAAGGTCGACAAGAAGGAGGAGCAGGGCGACTCCTGGGAACGCTCCGAGCAGCGCCGCCGCCGCAAGGAGACGATGTACGCCAGCCTCTCCTACCTGCTGCTGTTCTGCTGCGCCGCCGTCGCCGCCGCGCTGTCCTTCCACGGACTGGTCGGCTTCGGCCGGGAGAACCTGAACCTGTCCGGCGGCTGGGAGTACCTGGTGCCCTTCGGGCTGGACGGCGCCGCGATGTTCTCCGCCGTCATCGCGGTGCGCGAGGCCAGCAACGGCGACGCGTCCCTCGGCTCCCGGCTGCTGGTGTGGCTGTTCGCCGGGGCCGCCGCCTGGTTCAACTGGGTGCACGCCCCCCGGGGCGGCCTGCACGCCGGTGCGCCGCAGTTCTTCGCCGGCATGTCGATGTCAGCCGCGATCCTCTTCGACCGTGCGCTGAAGCAGACCCGCAAGGCAGCGCTGCGCGAGCAGGGCCTGGTGCCCCGCCCGCTGCCGCAGATCCGCGTCGTGCGCTGGGTGCGGGCCCCGCGGGAGACCTACCGCGCCTGGTCGATGATGCTGCTGGAGGGCGTGCGCTCGCTGGACGAGGCCGTCGACGAGGTGCGCGAGGAGCAGCGGCGCCAGGACGCGGAGCGCACCCGGCGCAAGGAGCAGGGCCGGCTGGAGCGGGCCCGCCTCAAGGCGCTGGCCAGCGGCCGGCACCGGCGGATGCTGCCCGGCGGGGACGAGAAGGTCGAGCTCGAGGTCGACACAGCCGCCGCCGCGCCGGCCCCGGCCGGCGAACTGGATGCGGCCCGCACCCGCCCGGCCCTCGAGCCGGCTGCGGACGAGGCCCGCAAGAGCGGACTGCGCAGCTCCCGCTCTGCCCGGCAGGCACCGGACCGGGACGTGGACGACTATTCCACGACCACCAGCCCGCGCCTGGACAGCCTCGAGGAGAAGCTCGCCCAGATCGAGCGCGCGTTCGGCTGACCCGGGAGGCTTCCTCCCACGGAACGGGCCGGGTCCCAGGACCCGGCCCGTTCGCTGTGCCGATGCGGCGGCCCGTCGGCCGGAGCACGCTGGAGGCATGTCCGAGACCGCCGCGAACGCCCGCTTCAGCGACACCGAACGTGCCTATCTGCGCACCCAGCGGATCGGCCGCCTCGCCACCGTGGACCGCAGGGGACAGCCGCAGGCCAATCCGGTTGGCTTCTTCCCGCAGGAGGACGGCACCCTCCTCATCGGCGGCTACACGCTCGGCACGACCAAGAAGTGGCACAACCTGCAGACGAACCCCAAGCTGGCGCTCGTCGTCGACGACCTGGTGAGTGCCTCGCCATGGCGCGTCCGCGGCGTGGAGGTCCGCGGCGATGCGGAGCTGCTGGTCGGCCCACACGACTTGGGCTCCCACTTCAGCCAGGAACTCATCCGGATCCACCCGCGCTGGATCCACAGCTGGGGCCTCGACTGAGGAGCCCCTGAGCACCCTTCGAGACCGTGGCGTGCCACAGATGGTGTAGCGCGTAGCTGCGCCAGGGACGCCACGCCTGCGCGCGGGAGGCGTCCGCACCAACGAGGGACAGGCCGTGCCGCACGCCGACGTCGCCCGGCAGGAAGACGTCGGGGTCGCCCAGCGCCCGCATCCGCACGTAACCGGCCGTCCACGGACCGATGCCGCGCAGCGCGAGCAACTCCCGCTGCGCCTGGTCGCGGTCGGCGCCGGCGTCGAGGGAGACGCTGCCGTCCGCCAGGGCCGCGGTGACGGTACGGATCGCCTGCTTGCGGGCTCCTGGCATACCCAGTTCGTCCAGGGAGGCACCGGCCAGCGTCTCGGGCGCCGGGAACAGGCGGGTGAGCGCGCCGTCGGGCGCGGGCAGCGGCTTGCCGTGGGCCGTCACCAGATCGCCGGCCAGCGTCCGGGCGGCACCGACGGTGACCTGCTGGCCGAGTACGGCGCGCACAGCCAGTTCCGACGGGTCCGCGGACCCCGGAGAGCGCAGGCCGGGGGTCTGGGCGAGCAGCGGTCCCAGCACCGGGTCACCGGCCAGCTGGTCGACGACGGCGCAGGGGTCGGCGTCCAGGTCGAACTGCCCGCGCATCCGCTGCACCGCGGCCGTCAGGTCCCGCAGGTCCGTCAGGCGCAGCCGGGCCTCCAGCCAGCCGTGGCCGCTGTCGGCAGGCGTGCCGCCGAGCCGCTCGTCGACCTCGGCGACGCCCGGGCCGTGCGCGAGGTCGAGTGTCCTGCGATAGGTGCGTGCACCTACCTCCCCCGCCACCTCCTCCACCCCCGGCACGGCCCGGCGCTGCAGGAAGTCGAAGAGCGGGCCGGCCGCGTACGGGCCGCGGAAGGCAAGCCTGAGCGGCACGCCGGTGCGCGGCAGATCGCCGTCGACGGGCGCGGCGGCCGCACCGGGCCCGCCGCGCCGCGCCGCACGCAGCCCGCTTGGCGTCGTGCCGTACAGGGCACGGACCGTATCGTTGAACTGCCGGACGCTGGCGAAGCCGGCGGCGAAGGCGATGTCCGTCACGTTCAGCGGCGTCGTCTGCAGCAGCACGCGTGCGGTGTGCGCGCGCTGGGCGCGGGCGAGGGCGACGGGCCCGGCGCCGAGTTCCGCGGTCAGCTGCCGCTGCACCTGCCGGACGCTGTAGCCGAGCCGGTCGGCCAGCCCGGCGACGCCCTCCCGGTCCACCACACCGTCGCGGATCATCCGCATCGCGCGGCCGACGGCGTCCGCGCGCACGTCCCACTCCGGTGAGCCGGGCACAGCGTCCGGCCGGCACCGCCGGCAAGCGCGGAACCCCGCGCCCTGCGCGGAGGCGGCCGAGGGGTGGAAGCGCACGTTCTGCCGCCGGGGGGTGACCGCGGGGCAGCTCGGGCGGCAGTAGATGCCGGTGGTCGTCACAGCCGTGAAGAAGACCCCGTCGAACCGTGCGTCCTTGCTCCGCACCGCTTCGTACCTGCTGTCATCTGTCATCACGCGACCCAGTGTGCGCCCGCGGGCACCGCGGTCCCGGCGGGAATCAGACATGACCGTCGGAGGGGTCGGGCGCCGGGTTCAGCAACGGGGCAGACGCTGCAGCAGGCCCCAGGTGAACTCGGCGACGACGTCCCGCCGGCCGCCGGACGCGTCGGGTGCGCAGAAGGCGAGCTGCCACCGGGTGGGGGCGGTGCCGTCCATGGGGCGGGCCGGGGCGAAGGCGCGGGCCGCCTCGTCGACCGTGCACGACCACGGCGTGAGGTCCTCCAGGGTGCGCAGGACAGGCGCCGGCGCGCCGGGCGCGCGGACCAGCGACGCGTGCCAGGCGCCGCCGCCGCGCACGGCGAGCACCTCGAAGTGCAAACTGGGCCACAACGGCACCGGCCAGCGCAGCGCGCGGCACTCCAGGTCGCCGACGCGCCGCCGCTGCTCGGCCCCGGGAGGACCGAGCACGGACCGGTAGCGCCCCACCTCACCGCGTCCGCGCGGCGCGTGGCGCATCGCCTGCCAGCGGCGGTTGGCCTCCCGCATCCGGGCGCGGTCACAGCCCAGGGCGCGCAGCGCCTCCTCGACGAGGCCGGGCTGGAAGTCGGCCATCCGCCGCAGCAGCACCAGCTGGAAGTCCAGCGGTCCGAACGCGCTCACGGCTTGCGCCGCAGGGAGAGCAACCGGGCCCGCACCTCGCCGGGCGGCAGGAACTTCGTCCACCGCTCGGGAAACTCCGCAGGCGGTTCGTCGGCCTCGTCGGCCTCGCCCTCGACGGTGCCGCCCTCGCTCTCCGCCCCGCGCATCGCCCGGCGGGCGGCAGCGTCGATGACCTGCTGGGCGGCCTTCTCCCGGGCCCGCTCGGTCACTCGTCGGGCCGCCGCCGTCGCGACGGACGGCCAGACGTGGTCGATGGCTGCGTTGACCGCCGCCCCGACCAGCACCGCGAAAGCGGAGACCCCAATCCACAGCAGGACGGCGACGGGCGCGGCAAGCGACCCGTAGATCGTCGGCCCCTCAACGGTGTGTCCGAGGTAGAGCCGCAGGCCGGCGCTGCACACCACCCACATGATCAACGCCACCAGTGCGCCCGGGACGTCCTCGCGCCAGGGCGAACGGACGGGCACCGAGACGTGGTAGAGCGTGGTGAGGAAGACGATCGACAGCAGCAGTACGACGGGCCAGTAGAAGATCCGGACCAGCAGTTCGGCCTGCGGGACCAGATGCAGCACGGCGTCAGGGCCCGCGATCATCAGCGGCAGCACGACCATGCCGATGACGAGGGCGACGACGTAGAGGCCGAAGGCGAGCAGCCGGGTCCTGACGATCCCGCGGTGCCCGTCGAGCCCGTACATGACGGTGATGGTTTCGATGAAGACGTTCACGGCGCGCGAGCCGGACCACAGGGACAGCGCGAAGCCGATGGAGATGACGTCGGGCCGGCCGCCGTGGATCACGTCGTCGATGAGCGGGCGGGCGATCTGGTCGACGCCGCGGTCGGAGAGCACCGTCGCGGCGGCCGTGAGGAAGTTGGTCCGTATCGAGTCGATGGTGTCCAGGTCGATGAGGCTGTCCAGGTAGCCGAGCAGGCCCAGCAAGGCCAGCAGCAGCGGCGGCACCGAGATGAGCGTGAAGAAGGCCGCCTCGGCGGCCAGGCCCAGGATGCGGTACTCGATGCAGGAGTTGACGGTGTCCTTGAGCAGCAGCCACGTCAGCCGGCGTTTCGGGACATTCCGGTAGACGGCGCGGACCTTGCGGAACGTGCTGGTGGACCGTTCGGATGATTCGTGAGCTGCGTGCACCGCCTTAACGTATCCGGCGCGTGGGGCGGAACACACACCGTGATCCGCCTTCCCCGGCCGGTCTCACCGCGGGTGGGGCCCGGGCAGGTCCGGGCCACGGACCGAACACACCGCCGAGGCGACGCGAACGCCTTCCTCGAGGGCGGCCGCGACGGTGCCGTCACCGAGCCCGTCGACGCGGCCGCCGAGCACGCCAGCGGTGTGCATGGCGTGCAGGAATCCGGCCATGAAGGCGTCACCGGCGCCCACGGTGTCCACGACGTCGACGGCCGGCGAGGGGACCCGCAGCGCCCGGCCGCCGAACGACGCGAAGACTCCCTCGCCACCGAGGGTGACGACGACGAGGGGGACGCCGTACCCGTGCAGGATCCGGGCAGCCGGTTCCGGGCCGGTGCCCGGCAGCAGGTGGGCCAGGTCGTCGTCGGACAGCCGCAGCACGTCGGCGCTGCGGCACCACTGCGGGAGCCGCTCGCGGTAGCGGGCGGGGTCGACGAGCTGCGGGCGGACGTTCGGGTCGAGGCTGACCGTGGCGCGGGGTCGGATCTGCTCGAGCAGGGCCTCCAGAGCGGCGGCGCCGGGGGGACGGACCAGCGCGAGCGATCCGGTGTGCAGGCAGGAGAGCGGCCCGTCGGTCGCGGCGGCCAGTTCCTCGGGCGTCCACTGCCAGTCGGCGGTGCCCTCGGCGTGGAAGGAGTACGCGGCCCTGCCCTCCGCGTCGAGGTCGGCGACGGCCAGGGTGGCAGCCTGCGTCGCGGTGAGGCAGCCGTCCAGGTGTGCGCCGGCGGCCGCCATGCGGGCGCGGAAGGCCCGTCCGAAGACATCGTCGGCGAACCGGGCGGCGAACCGGGTGGGGGTGCCGAGCCGCGCCAGGGCGGCTGCGGTGTTGGCGGGGCCGCCGCCGGGGTGCACCTGGAGGCCCAGCGTGTGCGCGGGGGCTCCGTCCGGTGCGGGGGTGACGAAGGCGTCGGCGACGCACTCGCCGAGTACGGCGACGGGCGCGGCAGCGGTGCGGGACTCGGTCATGGCCGGGAGTCCAGCACCCGAGCGGCGACTCCGTCAACGTCACGTCGTGACGCGGAGCGATCGCGTGGTGACGTATTTCGCAGGGTGACTCGCCGGAGGTGGGTACTCGGCCGGGGCACCCAGTCCGCCCGGAGACATGGTTCGAAGATCATGGAAGAACGGCGACTCACTCTGCGGGAGCTGCGCATCCTGCACGAGATCGAGAAGGACCTCCACGAGGACCCGGCGTTTGTCGACCGCTTCGAGAAGGCGGAGATGCCGGAGCTGCCCCGGCCGAACGGCCGCTGGGCGCGCCGGCTTCGCTGGTTCCTCGCCGGGGCCCTCGTCGTGGGCGTGTGTGTGCTGTTCGCGGCGGCGACCCCGGGAGTGGGACTGGCGGTGCTCGCCTCCATGGCGGCCTGCCGTCTGGCGTGGCGTCTGGGGCGATGGCTGGGAATGCGCCCGGGGCGGCGGCCGCGTCGCCGCCCCGGACCGGAGACGGGATAGACCCCGCGCAACGGCCGGAGAGGAGCCGAACATGCTGTCCACGGTGCACGTCGAACGAGCCGTCCAGCCCACCCGGTATCGCGGTTCGCCGCGGCAGAACCTGGCCTTCCGCGATCAGACGGCCATGCTGCTCGCCCTGGTGGCGAGCGTGTGGCTGCTGATCAGCGCCCCGATCCTGCACTACCCGGGCACGGCGCTGGCCGGTGACGCGCAGTTGGCTGAGGTGGTCTTCGGTGGGTGGGCGCTGCTCGTCGCCGCCTGGCGGTTCCAGCGGCCGATGCGGCGTGGCTCGGCACTGCTGCTGGTGCTCTTCGGCGGACTGATGGTGGGGGCGCCGTTCTACGTCGGCTACGGGGGCGCCGGCGGCCTGCTCGAGCCGGCGCGGATCGGGGACGTGACGGCCGGGGCGGTGCTGGTGCTGTGCGGGCTGCACGGCGTCCTGTGCATCCGGCGGGCCGGGCGGGCGCCGAGGACCCCGGCAATCCGGGGGCCGGCACCGGGTGCGTAGGGTCCCGTTGCATGAGCACGGTCACCGTTACCACCTGGTTCCTCGAGATGACCTCCCCCGACGAGTTGTCCGCTGCTCACCTGCCGGACGAGGCGTCCGACATCCGGATCGTGCGGGCCGGGGTGCCCAGCCCGGAGTTCAGCCGCTTCCTCTACACGGCCGTGGGCGGTGACGTGACCTGGACCGACCGGCTGGAGTGGGACCACGCGCGGTGGACGGCGTTCCTGGACCGACCCGGCGTGGAGACGTGGGTGGCCTACGCGAGCGGCACGCCGGCCGGCTTCATCGAGCTGGACGGCGGACAGGCCGACGGTGTGGTCGAGATCAGCTACTTCGGACTGCTCTCCCCGTTCCGCGGGCGACGCGTCGGCGGGCACCTGCTGACGGAGGGAACCCGCCGGGCCTGGGATCTGGCCCGGCGGTGGCCGGAGCGCGGGCAGACCCGGCGGGTGTGGGTGCACACGTGCAGCAAGGACGGCCCGCACGCCCTGGGCAACTACCGGCGCCGCGGTTTCCGCGTCGTCGACGAGACCGTGGAAGAAGAGCCCGAGCGCGCCACCCCGGGGCCGTGGCCGGGCGCCTTTCCGACTGTTTGACGTACGGCCGCACCCGGTGTGACCGGAGCCACATCTCTCACAATTCGGGACGCTTTGGTCCGCATAGTGGATTGTGGTGGACCGATCTCGCGCGCACGTGCCAGGCTTCCGCCATGTCTCGCGCTGGAACCACCTTGGTGAGTCGACGTCACGTCGACCTCTGCCGCATGTCCAGCGCCATCTGTCCGGCGGGCTGACAGTACCAGCACCGCCGCATTTCTCCGCACGGCCCGCATCGGCGCGGGCGCGTGCCCCTCACGTGTCATCCCACCGGCGCACCGGGCAGTCCTGCCTGCGTCCGCGCAGGTCAGGAGCCTTGCCCACCGTCAGCCCGAAGGACATATCGCCATGGCCGACACTCCCCCGAGCCCCACCGCCGCGCGCAAGAGCCGCAAGCCGGGCCGCCACCGCGGCGAGGGCCAGTGGGCCGCGGGACATTTCACCCCACTCAACGGCAACGAGCAGACCAAGAAGGACGACGACGGTCTCAATGTGCGGACGCGCATTGAGACGATCTACGCACACTCCGGTTTCGACTCGATCGACGGCGCCGACCTGCGCGGACGTATGCGCTGGTGGGGTCTGTACACCCAGCGCCGCCCCGGCATCAGCGGCGGGAAGACCGCCGTCCTGGAACCGGAGGAGCTCGACGACGAGTACTTCATGCTCCGGGTCCGCATCGACGGCGGCCGGCTGACCACCGCCGCGCTGCGGGTGATCGGCGAGATCTCCCAGGAGTTCGCCCGGGGCACCGCCGACATCACCGACCGGCAGAACATCCAGCTGCACTGGATCCGCATCGAGGACGTGCCTGAGATCTGGCGCCGGCTGGAGAGCGTCGGCCTCGACACGACCGAGGCCTGCGGCGACACCCCGCGCACCTTCCTCGGCTCGCCCGTCGCCGGCATCGCCAGGGACGAGATCATCGACGGCACCCCCGCGCTGGAGGAGATGAAACGCCGGGTGGTGGGCAACCCCGCCTACTCCAACCTGCCGCGCAAGTTCAAGACGGCCATCTCCGGTTCCCCGGCCCTGGACGTCGTCCACGAGATCAACGACGTGTCCTTCGTCGGAGTGAACCATCCCGAGCTCGGCCCCGGCTTCGACCTGTGGGTCGGCGGCGGGCTTTCCACGAACCCGAAGCTCGGCGTGCGGCTGGGCGCCTGGGTGCCGAGTGAGGACGTCGCCGACGTGCACGAGGGCGTCGTGAAGATCTTCCGCGACTACGGCTACCGGCGGCTGCGCAACCGGGCGCGGATGAAGTACCTGGTCGCCGACTGGGGCGCCGAGAAGTTCCGCGAGGTGCTGGAGAACGAGTACCTGCTGCGGAAACTCGCCGACGGCCCCGCGCCGGAGAAGCCCGTCCGGCAGTGGCGGGACCACGTGGGCGTCCACCAGCAGCGGGACGGGCGCTACTACGTGGGCTTCGCACCACGCGTCGGCCGGCTGGACGGTTCCACTCTGAGCAAGGCGGCCGCGGTCGCCGAGCAGCACGGCTCGAGGCGGGTTCGCACCACCGTCGAGCAGAAGATGATCATCCTGGACGTGGCGCGGGACGAGGTCGAGGCGCTGCGCGAGGAACTGGAGGCGCTGGAGCTGACCACCAGCCCGTCGGCGTTCCGGCGCGGCACGATGGCCTGCACCGGCATCCGGTTCTGCAAGCTGGCCATCGTCGAGACCAAGGACCGCGGTTCGTGGCTCATCGACGAACTGGAGCGGCGCCTGCCCGACTTCGACGAGCCCGTCACCATCAACATCAACGGCTGCCCCAACGCCTGCGCCCGCATCCAGACCGCCGACATCGGTCTCAAGGGCCAGCTGGTCCGCGACGCGGACGGCGAGCAGGTCGAGGGCTACCAGGTGCACCTGGGAGGCTCGCTGGGCCTCACCCCCGGCTTCGGCCGCAAGGTCCGCGGTCTGAAGGTGACCGCGGCCGAACTCGCGAACTACGTCGAGCGCCTGCTGCGCACCTTCAGCGCTCAGCGCGAGGACGGCGAACGGTTCGCACAGTGGGCGGCCCGTGCGGACGAGGAGGCACTGAAGTGACCGAGCGCGCCGTCCCGTTCCACTGCCCGTACTGCGGTGAGGAGGACCTGCGTCCGGCCGAGACCACCGGCCCGGCCGGCGCCGGCCCCGCCTGGGAGTGCGCCGACTGCAACCGCGCGTTCGCTTTGACCTTCCTCGGGCTGCTGGCCTCCGGCCTGCCGCGCGAGCACCGCAGCGAGGGGGACACCACCTCATGACCACCACCACGCCGAGGCTGTCGGCAGACCCCCCTGCCCGCGCGGGTGTGCCGGCAGACTCTCAGCAGGCCGGCTCCCGGAACCCGGCGGCGGGCGGCCCCGAGGCACTGCGCCGGATCGCCGAGCGGGCCGGCCGCGAACTGGAGGACGCCCCGGCCCTGGAGATACTGCGCTGGGCCGCCGACACCTTCGGCGAGCGCTTCTGCGTGACGTCCTCGATGGAGGACGCCGTCGTCGCGCATCTGGCCTCCCGGGCGATGCCGGGGGTTCACGTGCTGTTCTTGGACACCGGGTACCACTTCCCGGAGACCATCGGCACCCGTGACGCGGTGTCCGCCGTGATGGACGTCGAGGTAATCAACCTCACGCCGCGGCAGACCGTCGCCGAACAGGACGTCGAGTACGGTCAGCGGCTGCACGACCGCGACCCGGACCTGTGCTGCGCACGGCGCAAAGTGCGGCCCCTCGACGAGGGCCTGAAGGCCTACGACGCCTGGGCGACCGGCCTGCGGCGCGAGGAATCGCCGAGCCGCGCCGGCACGCCGGTCGTCGGCTGGGACGAGAAGCGGAACAAGGTCAAGCTCGCTCCCATTGCGTGCTGGTCACAGAATGATGTGGAAACCTACGTCGCTGAGCACGGCGTGCTGACGAACCCGCTGCTGTCCGACGGATACACGTCGGTCGGCTGCGCGCCCTGCACCCGCCGGGTACTGGCGGGCCAGGACGCGCGGTCCGGCAGGTGGGCGGGCTTGGACAAGACCGAGTGCGGCCTGCACCTGTGAGGTGCAGATGCGGTGCAGGTTGAACGGCGCGGGAACGGATACCGAGGGAGCGGAAGATGAGCCGGACGGCCCAGGGGGCTACGGTGTGGCTGACGGGTCTGCCGAGTGCGGGCAAGACGACGATCGCGCACGAGCTGGCCCGGAGACTGGTAGCCGATGGACGTGCGGTGGAGGTGCTGGACGGTGACGAGATCCGTACCTTCCTGTCCGCAGGTCTCGGCTTCTCCCGGGAGGACCGGGACACCAACGTGCAGCGGATCGGGTTCGTCGCCCGGCTGCTGGCCTCCCACGGCGTCACGGTGCTGGTCCCCGTGATCGCGCCCTACGCGGACAGCCGGGAAGCGGTGCGCAAGGCGCACCAGGCGACCGAGACACCGCATGTGGAGGTGCATGTCGCCACGCCCGTCGAGGTGTGCTCGGTGCGGGACGTCAAGGGCCTGTACGCACGCCAGGCCGCCGGTGAGCTGAGCGGGCTCACCGGCGTGGACGACCCGTACGAGGTGCCCGACGATCCCGACCTGCGGGTCGAGGCGCACCGGCAGAGCGTCGAGGAATCCGCGGGCGCGCTTCACGCGCTGCTCGCCGAAAGGGGACTTGCATGACCACCGTGACCGAGGTGTCACAGGACACCGACCATCCCTTCGCGCTGACGCATCTGGATGCGCTGGAGTCGGAGGCGGTCCACATCTTCCGTGAGGTGGCCGGGGAGTTCGAGCGCCCGGTCATCCTGTTCTCGGGCGGCAAGGACTCGCTGGTCATGCTGCACCTGGCGCTGAAGGCGTTCACCCCGGCGCCGCTGCCGTTCGGCCTGCTGCACGTGGACACCGGGCACAACTTCCCCGAGGTGCTGGATCACCGCGACCGCACCGTGGAGCGCAACGGACTGCGACTGCACGTCGCCTCCGTGCAGGAGTTCATCGACTCCGGCGAACTGCGCGAACGCCCCGACGGCACCCGCAACCCGCTGCAGACGGTGCCGCTGCTGGACGCCATCAACTCCAACAAGTTCGACGCCGTCTTCGGCGGCGGACGCCGCGACGAGGAGAAGGCCCGCGCCAAGGAGCGGGTGTTCTCCCTGCGCGACGAGTTCGGCGCCTGGAACCCGCGCCGCCAGCGCCCCGAGCTGTGGCAGCTCTACAACGGCCGGCACGCGCCCGGCGAGCACGTCCGCGTCTTCCCGCTGTCCAACTGGACCGAGCTGGACGTGTGGCAGTACATCGGGCGCGAGAAGATCGACCTGCCCCAGATCTACTACGCCCACAAGCGTGAGGTCTTCTCCCGCAGCGGCATGTGGCTGGCCCCGGGCGAGTGGGGCGGACCCAAGGACGCCGAGGAGACCGTCACCAAGCAGGTGCGCTACCGCACCGTCGGCGACATGTCCTGCACCGGCGCCGTCGAGTCCGACGCCGACACGGTGGAGAAGGTCATCGCGGAGATCACCGCGTCCCGGCTGACCGAACGCGGCGCGACCCGCGCGGACGACAAGCTGTCCGAAGCCGCCATGGAAGACCGCAAGCGCGAGGGATACTTCTGATGACCACCCCCACGACCTCCGCATCCGAACAGGCCGTGCCGGCCACCGCGTCCCTGCTGCGCTTCGCCACCGCCGGATCTGTCGACGACGGCAAATCCACCCTGGTGGGCCGGCTGCTGCACGACTCCAAGTCGGTGCTGACCGACCAGCTCGAGGCTGTCGAGCACGCGTCGCGAAGCCGCGGCCAGGAGGCCCCCGACCTGGCGCTGCTGACCGACGGGCTGCGCGCCGAGCGCGAGCAGGGCATCACCATCGACGTGGCCTACCGCTACTTCGCCACGCCGCGCCGGCGGTTCATCCTGGCCGACACGCCCGGCCACGTGCAGTACACCCGGAACATGGTCACCGGCGCCTCGACCGCCGAGCTGGCCATCATCCTCGTCGACGCGCGCAACGGCGTCGTGGAGCAGACCCGCCGGCACGCGGCCGTCGCCGCCCTGCTGCGCGTGCCGCACGTCGTCCTCGCCGTCAACAAGATGGACCTGGTCGACTACACCGAAGGTGTCTTCGCTTCCATCGCGGAGGAGTTCACCACTTACGCCAACTCGCTGGGGGTCCCGGAGATCACCGCGATCCCCATCTCCGCGCTCGAGGGCGACAACGTGGTCACCGCCTCCTCCGTGATGGACTGGTACGGCGGCCCCACCGTGCTGGAGCACCTGGAGACCGTGCCGGTGTCGCACGACCCGAGCGACGACCCGGCCCGTTTCCCCGTCCAGTACGTCATCCGCCCGCGTACCGCCGAACACCCCGACTACCGGGGCTACGCGGGGCAGATCGCCTCGGGCATCTTCCGGGTCGGCGACCGCGTCACCGTGCACCCCTCGGGCCGCACCACCACGGTCGAGGGGATCGACGCGCTCGGCGACAGTGTGCGCGAGGCCTGGGCGCCGCAGTCGGTGACGCTGCGGCTGACCGACGACCTGGACATCTCCCGCGGCGATTTGATCGCCGCGGCCGACGCCTCCGTCGCACCCAGCCAGGACCTGACGGCGACCGTCTGCCACCTGCACGACCGCCCCCTCAGGCCCGGCGCCCGGGTGCTGCTCAAGCACACCACCCGCACGGTCAAGGCAATCGTGAAGGAGATCCCCTCCCGGCTCACCCTCGACGACCTCTCCCAGCACCCCGAGCCGGGCGAACTGGTCGCCAACGAGATCGGCCGCGTGGTGATCCGCACCGCCGAGCCGCTGCCCGTCGACGCCTACGCCGACTCCCGGCGCACCGGCTCCTTCCTCCTCATCGACCCCGCCGACGGTTCCACGCTGACCGCCGGCATGGCGGGCGACGCGTTCGCCGAGGCGGCGGGGGAGACCAAGGAGACCGCAGACCACTCCGCCGCCGACGACGGCTGGAACTTCTGACGGCCATGTCCTCCACCGGCTTCTCGCGCCGCCTGGCCCGCAGACCGCTGCGGGTCCGGGCCCCGTACGCGGACTTCCACCGCCTCGGCGGCCGTATCGGCAGCGGCGCACTGGGCAGCGGACAGGGCGGGGTCGCGCGATGCCGCGCGCAGGCCCTGCCTCCGCCGACGACCCCGTCCCTCCCCCACCGTCTTCGCACGTCCGCGCCCACCTGACGTAGCCGCCCTGCAAGGGGTGGCGAACGAGGAGAGGACCACCCCGTGCCTACCGAACTCGCCGACCCCTCCCCCGCCCCGGCCGCCCCCATGAACGACAACGGAACCGGACACCCCGCCGAGCGGCCCCCGTACGCCGTACGGCTCGACCGCGTCTCCAAGGCGTTCGGCCCGCCGGACGCCCGGCACGTCGTGCTGGACGACATCCGGCTGGATGCCGTACCCGGCGAGTTTCTGTGCCTGCTGGGCGCCTCCGGCTGCGGCAAGTCCACCCTCCTCAACCTGGTGGCCGGCCTCGACCGTCCCACCTCGGGCAGCGCACAGGCGCCGTTCGGCCGGCCCGCGCTGATGTTCCAGGACCACGCGCTGTTCCCGTGGCTCAGCGCCGGCCGCAACATCGAACTCGCCCTGAAGCTGGCCGGCGTGCCCAGGGGCGAACGGCGCGGACAGGCCGGGGAACTGCTGGAACTCGTGCGGCTGACCGGCTCCTACGGCAAGCGGGTGCACGAACTGTCCGGCGGCATGCGCCAGCGGGTCGCGCTGGCACGCGCGCTCGCCCAGGGCAGCGAGGTGCTGCTGATGGACGAGCCGTTCGCCGCGCTCGACGCCATCACCCGCGACCTGCTGCACGAGGAGCTCGTCCGCGTGTGGCAGCAGCGGAAGCTGACCGTCCTGTTCGTCACCCACAATGTGCGCGAGGCTGTGCGCCTGGGACAGCGGGTCGTGCTGCTCTCCTCCCGCCCCGGCCGCGTCGCGCGCGAGTGGGGCGTCGGCATCCCCTACCCGCGGCGCATCGAGGACGTCGAGGTGACCGATCTGGCCCGGGAGATCACGGGGCACCTGCACGAGGAGATCATCCGCCATGCGCGCCACTGACGCGTCCGCGACCGCACAGGAGGAGCCGGCCCCGGAGGCCGACGACTCCCCGTCGCGGACAGAGGCACCGGGCGCGGCCGGCAGCCCCATCGTGCGGACCGTGCACCACCGGCCGGACACCGGGACGCGCGTCACCGACGAGTCGGACATGGCCTCGGGCCTGGACGCCCTCGAGACACCCACCGTCGCGGGCGCCAAGGCCGTCTACCGGCAGCTGCTGGCCAAGGCCGGGCCGCCGGTGGTGGCGATCGCCTTCGTCCTCGTGCTGTGGCAGCTCGCCTACGGCCTCGGCTGGTCGAGCACGCTGCCGGCCCCCGGCGCCGTGTGGGGCCACCTGGCCCGCGACTGGGCGGACGGCACGCTGCTGCCCGCCGTCGGACACAGCCTGCTGCGCTGCCTGATCGGGTTCGGCGCCTCCGCGGTGATCGGCCTCCCCCTCGGTGTGCTGCTGACCCGGCTGCGGCCGGTGCGCACCGTGCTGGGGCCGATCCTCTCCTCCCTGCAGTCACTGCCGGCCGCCGGACTGGTGCCCATCGCCGTCATCGCGCTGGGCAATTCCGAACAGGCCGTCTACGCCGTCGTGCTGCTCGGCGCCGTGCCCTCCATCGCCGTGTCGGTCGCCGCCGGCATCGACCAGGTGCCGCCGCTGCTGCTGCGCGCCGGCACCTCGATGGGCGCCACCGGGCTGCGCGGCGCGCTGCTCGTGCTCGTGCCGGCCGCACTGCCCAGCTTCATCGCCGCCCTGCGGCAGGGCTGGACGTTCGGCTGGCGCGCCCTGATGACCGCCGAACTCATCACCGCCACGCCGCTGCCCGGCATCGGGCGGATGCTGTCGGCCGGCAAGGAGGCGCAGTCGATGAGCCTGGTGCTGGCCTCCGTGCTGCTCATCCTGGCCGTGGGCGTGCTGGTGGAGTCGGCGCTGTTCTCGCCGGTCGAGCGACGGGTGCTGCACAGCCGCGGACTGACCGGAGGCCGTCGATGAGGCCGTCGATGACCGCGCACCCGCTGCTGCTCGTCGCACACGGCAGCCGCGACCCACGGCACGCCGCGACCGTCACCGCGCTGCGCGACCGGGTCCGCGCGCTGCGGCCGTGGCAGCAGGTCGAGGTCGGCTACCTCGACTTCAACGCGCCCAGCGTCCCGCAGGTGCTCGAACGGTTGGCCGACGAGGGCGCGCGCTCGGTCGTCGCGGTGCCGCTCCTCCTCAACCGGGCCTTTCACGCCAAGTCGGACATCCCTGGAGTGCTCCGCGAGACGGCCGCACGGCTGCCCCGGCTGGCCGTCCACCAGGCACCGGTCCTCGGCCCGCACCCGCTGCTGGTGCACGCGATGGAACACCGGCTGGCGGCGGGCGTCGGCGGCCCTGCGACCCGTTCCCGAACGGGCATCGTGCTGGCCTCGGCCGGCTCATCGGACCCGGAGGCGATCGCAGCGATCGCACACGTCGCGCGGGAGTGGCGGCGTACCAGTGGCTGGTGCGCCGTGCGGCCTGCGTTCGCCTCCGCCACCACACCCCGCACGGCGGACGTCGTGCGGGCACTGCGGGAGGAGGACGGCGCGCGGCGGGTCGCCGTCGCGCAGTACGTCCTCGCGCCCGGGCGGCTGCCCGACCGCATCGCGGCCGGCGCGCGGGAGGCCGGCGCCGAGGTGCTGGCCCCGGTGCTCGGAGCCTGCCCCGAACTGGCGCGGCTCGTGCTGCTGCGGGCCGACGAGGCACGGGCCGCGGCGGGAGCACCGCCGGCCCTCACCCTTCCCGCGTGAGCTCGATCAGCTTGCCGACGGTGCGCCAGTTGCGCCCGGTCATCAGCACGCGTGGCCGCACGGCCTCCAGCGCGGGACCGAGCTTGCTGCGGCCCATGCCGTCGGGAAAGTGGCAGTAGACGGCGCTGCCGAGGTGCCGAAAGGTATCGGGCGCGAACGCCTCGCGGTCCAGGCCGGCGAAGTGCCCCTCCCCCGGATCGTGGTCGAGGAAGAGCACGATCAGCTTGGCATGGTCGATCTCCTCGACGGGATACGGGCAGGCGGCTGCCACCGCCTCGACCTCCTCCCCGGTCCGCACCAGGCACGGCACGTCGAACCCGAACCGCTCGGCGATCACCCGCTCGAGCGCCTGCCGGACCTCCGCGTCCGGCTCCTCCCCCGGCACGGTGAAGACGACGTTCCCGCTCTGCAGATACGTCCGCACGCCGGTCCACCCGACCCCGGCGAGCGCTTCCCGCAACTGCGCCATGGGCACCTTCTTGTGCCCGCCGACATTGATCCCCCGCAACAGCCCCACGTACCTCGCCATGCCCCGGACCCTACGCACCGGCACCGACAGCGCACGTAGTACGCCCGTAGTACACTTGTCTTCATGGACGCTACGACACGCGAGCTGAACCAGCAGACCGCCAGGATCCTCCATCGGGTCGAGGCCGGCGAAAGCGTGACCGTGACCAAGAACGGCAGGCCTATAGCAGTCATCCGTCCGCACACAGGCAGCGACGAGCCCGTCCGTCCCTTCCGCACGGATCCCATGGGGGAAGATGACGACGCTCCCCTTCTCGTCGGCGGCCCCTCGGACCTTGCCTCCCGGGCGGACGACTACCTGGCGGAGGGCTTCGGCGAGTGAGCGACATCCCGGTCGCCATCGGTGACACCGGAGCACTGCTGGCGTACTACAAGGCCGACGAAGCGGACCACAAGGCGTGCCGGAACGCCATGCCGCAGATCGGACACCTCGTCATCCCTCCCTTCGTTCTGGCCGAACTCGATTACCTCATCACCCGCCACATGGGCACGGACGCCGCCGTGCGCGTACTCGGTCACATCAACGACCGAGTGGCCATCGGTCGGTTCGAAGTACCCGAGGTGGCGCCCCACCTCCAGGCGGCCCGGGCCGTCATGAGGGGCTATTCAGATCTCAGCATCGGTCTCACAGACGCAATGAACACGGTGATGGCGCGTGAGTTCCGCACGGACGCGATATTCACCATCGACCGCAGGCATTTCCGCACCGTCCGCCCGCTCACGTCGCACCGCGCCTATCGCCTCTTCCCGGACGACCTCTGACGCACCCCGCGCTCGCCCTCAGTCCCCGGGTCCGACCGCAGCCCCAGCGTCTCGTTGCACCACATCGGTCGAGCGCATCGGCTCGGTGTCAGTAGCGTTCGGAAGAATGCGCCGGTCCTCCGGCGAGCTGGTGCGGAACATCCAGTCCATGCGGGGCTCGATCGCGAAGCGGAAGGCCCGCTGGGCCGGCGGCGTGCACAGCAGGGTCACCCACGCCCCGGCGGCGGCCGTCACCACGAGCGTGCCCGCCAGGCTGTGCGTCCACGGGTGGTCGTACCAACCCCAGTACACGCTGCCCTTGATGAGGAAGCCGTGCAGCAGGTAGCCGTACAGCGTGCCGGCACCCAGGGCGGTGCACCAGGTGCGACGGGCCGGCACCCAGGCCAGGAAACACCCCACCAGCAGCACCGAGCAGCCGAACAGCGCCAGCGCCATCACGCCGCCGGTCAGGGCGGAGACGCCCAGCTCCTGTCCGCTGTGCTCGCGGTAGAGCCAGGCCCAGTCCAGCCGGGGCGCCGACCAGTACGCCAGGGCGACCGCACCGGCCATGACGGGCAGCGCGGCCAGCCGCACCGCCCGACGCCGCACCAACGCGAAGTGCTCGGGGCGGGCGAGCAGCCCGAGCACGAAGAACGGCGCGAACTGCAGAGCCCGTTGCAGCCCGAGGTCCGGGCCGACGTTCGGCGTCATGGCGGCCAGCACCGAGACCAGCAGCGCCCAGGCGAGCGGCCACCGCACACTGCGCCACAGCGGCGTGGTCACCCGCCACAGGAACAGCGCGGCGAGAAACCAGTTCAGCCACCACGGGTCCAGGAGGCTGACGGCCGCGGACGGGTCACCGCCGGTCCACCGCCGGAAGACGGTGTAGGCGACCTCGAAGACGACGTAGGGCACGAGCACCCCGGCGATCAGCCGCCGCACCCGCTGCGGGGCGGCGTCGAACCGCTGGGAGAAGTAGCCGGAGATCAGCACGAACGCCGGCATGTGAAAGGCGTACACCGTGTCGTAGAGCGCGAGGACGAGCCGGTCGTGGGGCAGGTACGGCTCCCACGCGTGCGCGCAGGCAACCAACACGATGGCCAGGTACTTGGCGTTGTCGAAGAACGGGTCACGACCACCGCTGGTCGGGGCGACACCCCTTCGACGCCCCCTGCCGGCAGTGCGCGGCATCGCCCCACACCTCCGCGTCGGCTCGACACCCCGTCAGCGACCGACCGTAGGCACCCCCACACACCCCCAGCGTGTGACGCGCCGGAACGGGGTCCGTCGGTCCGCCATCCGGCTTCATGCATACCGACATCTGGCCTACTGATGTGTCCACGGCTCATAATGCAACCGGAGTACCTCCACTCCTCTCCTTCGCCGAACGGAGTACTTGCCATGCGCCGAATCAACCGCATCGTCGCCATCGCCCTGCTGTCGGGAGTCGGTCTGATCGGAGTCGCGGGCACCGCGGACGCCAGCCAGAACATCAGGTGCGGCCCCTGCTACGGCTGCTGCATCGCGCCGAAGTAAGGCGCTCTCCAGGCCGCATGCGAGGGTTCCCGCCCCGCCCCCGCAGGCGCCCCGGCCCGGGCCGAACGCATGACCACGCGTCAACAGCGGCGATACGCTGACCGCCTGGACATCGCGTCGGCCCGCGGCCGGCCAGGGAGGGAACGCACATGTCGTTGACGGACTGGCAGCCACCGGTCGACCTGCACACCGACCGTCCGCACCCGGCGCGGGTCTACGACGTGCTGCTGGGCGGCAAGACGAACTACAAGCCGGACCGCGAGGCCGCCCAGGGCGTCATCGACGCGCTGCCGACCGCCGTGATGAGCGCCAAGGCAAACCGCGGCTTCATGCACCGAGCGGTGCGGCACCTGGCCGGCGAGGCCGGGCTACGCCAGTTCCTCGACATCGGCACCGGGATACCCACCTCCCCCAACCTGCACGAGGTCGCGCAGGAGATCGACCCCACCGCGCGGGTCGTCTACGCGGACAACGACCCGATCGTCCTGGCCCACTCCCGTGCCCTGCACACCGGCACCCCCGAGGGCCGCACCGCCTACATCCCGGCCGACGTCACCACCCCGGCGTCCATCCTGGACTCCGACGAGCTGCATGCCACGCTCGACCTGAAGCAGCCCGTCGGCCTGACCCTGCTGCTCCTGATGCACTGGATCCCCAAGCGCCATGACCCGTACGCGCTGGTGAGACGCCTGGTGGATGCGCTCCCCTCGGGCAGCTATCTGGCGCTGAGCCACATCACGAACGACTTCGACGCGGACGGCATGGGCCGCGTCGAGGACGACCTCGAAGAGGCCGGCTCCGGCGTCATCGCCCGCAGCCACGCCCAGATCAGCGCCTTCTTCGACGGCCTGGAGATGATCGAGCCGGGCCTGATCGTCCCCCAGCGCTGGCGCCCGCCGACGACCGAGATCGACGGCACGGACCCGGCGGAGCCGGACACCCGCGTCTCCATCTACGCGGGCGTCGCCCGCAAACCCTGAGATGGGCACAGACGAAGAGGTCGCTACCAGCAAGGCCGGCGAACCAGTGATTGAGGCCGTCCCCCTGCCTGCCAAGGCGAGGAGCACGGAACGCGGGTCCCTCCGGGGATCGATCCACATCGCGGAGGACTTCGACGATCTTCCCGAGGATCTCGCCGACGCCTTCGGGATGCGCTGATAAGGCTCTTCCACGCCACGCGAGTCGTCACGTTGCGGCCGGCCTGGTTCGGGCCGCCGTCACCGCCACGGTGACATGCCGGGCGCGATGGTGACCGGCATACCCGGCGCACAGCCGGTCGGTATGGTCAAAGAACCATGAAGGCCATGCTCTTGCTGTTCGTCGCGCTCACCGTCTTCGTCCTGCCGACCTCCCTGGTCTGGCTGCTCGGCCGGCGGGCGCGGATCTCCGGCTGGATACTGACCGCGTTCCTGCTGGCCGGATGGCTGACGGTGTGCATCGGCTGGTCCCTCTCACAGCGCGCGCAGCCGTCCGTGTTCCCCGAGACGTCGCCCTGCTACGGCACGCACAGCACCCCGGTCTCGCAGTACTTCCCGCCCGACTCGTTCTGCCGTCACGCGGACGGCGAGTTGCGGACGGTCAACGGGCCGGCCGCCGAGACGGTCTTCTGGACCGCTGCCAACACCACCCTGGCGGTGGCGATCGCCGCCGCCTGGACCCGGCGTCGTCAGCAAGCCTCATCGCGCTCGCACCACCGTCGCCCGCACGCAGCGAAGCGTACGGAGGTGTTCGATAGACGGTACGACGACCCTACGTCACTTTGAGTGAGTAAAGTGAGACGCAGAGCACGGACATGGAGGGGTCGCGCCATGACGACCGACGAGGTTGAGGCCGCAGCGGGCGCGGCGGAATGCGAGCGGGAGCCGGACCCGTCGGACAGTCTGCGGACGTTCGGCGCCGTCGTGCAGGCGCTGCGCGAGCACGCCGGCCTCAGCCGAGCCGAGTTGGGCGCACGTGTCCGGTTCTCCAAGCACACCGTGGAGTCCGTGGAACGCGGGCAGCGGAGGCCGGACCTGTGTTCGTGGAGGGGGCGGAGAAAGTACTCGGAAACACGGGCGCGCTGCGGAACGCGGCGAAGCGCCTGTACCGCGGTGAGTACGGGGCTGGCGGCCTGGTTCCGCCAGTGGGCACGCCTGGACGGCACGCGGTCAGCCGGTACACCTACGAGTGCCGACTGGCCCCGGGCAACCTGCAGTCCGGACGGTGTTCGACAACAGCATTCCTGCTGACGGCTGACAAGTTGGAGGAGCAGGCGACGGCTCGCATGAAGCGCCAGCAGATGCTGGCCGACCGCCCGCATGTGCCGTTCAGCTTCATCGTCGAGGAGTCCGCGTTCCGGCGTCGGCTCGGCAGACGGGAGGTTATCCCTGGATATTCAACGGGAGTGGCGTCCTGACGCCCCGATAGCAGAATGGTGCCGCTGACCTGCGAGGATGCGAGTGTCTACGTCGTATCCGATGCGAAGGTCAGGGCACCAATCCGGTGAGGAAGACTACAGGGTGGGATCGTCGGCTGTCTGTGGTGGCCGACGGCAAGGGGCTGATAGGTCATGCCGGAGCGGTGCTGTTGCGCCGGTGCGCGGACCGGGCGGGGCTGACCGCGGCGCTGGAGAAGGTGTTGCCGACAAGTACCGTGGCCGGCTGGCGGGACCGGGCGGGGGTGCTGGTGCACCTGACCATCGCGATCGTCCTCGGAGCGAAGAACCTTCTCGAGGCTGAGCAACTCCAGCGTCATCAGCGGTTGCTGTTCGGGCCGGTGGCATCGGACTCCACCACGCGCCGCATGCTGGCCGGACTCGATGAGATGGTCCTGGCAAAGATCGCTGCAGCGCGGGCCAGGGTGCGGCGGCAGGTGTGGTCGCGGCTGCATCTGCGGCCCGGTGGCTTTCCCTGGCTGACGGTGGCGGGCAAGCGTCTGACCGGCTGGATCGTCATCGACATGGATGCCACGGTCATCACCTCGGCGTCGAAGAAGTCCGGGGCGGCGGTCACGTTCAAAAAGACCTATGGGTTTCATCCGCTGGCCGCGTGGTGCGCGAACACCACGGAGGCGCTGGCGATGCTGCTGCGGCCAGGCAATGCCGGAGCGAACACCGTGGCCGACCACATCCGTGTGCTCACTGACGCGCTCGCTCAGATCCCCGGATCCTCCCGAGCAAAGATCCTCATCCGAGTCGACGGCGCGGGTGCCACCCACGGCCTTCTGGAGCATCTCGAGGCGTTGAACACCGCCCGGCGCACGGTGCGATACACCGTCGGCTGGAAGATCACACCCGAGGACGAGACCGCGATCGCCAGGCTGCCCGAGAGCGCGTGGGAAACCTCGGTCAACCAGGACGGCACCGTCCAGGACGGCTACTTCATCGCCGAGTTGACCGGGCTGAACACCCGGGCCGGCTGGCCACCGGGGATGCGGCTGATCGTCCGCCGGGTCCGCCCCTCGCGGCGGCACCTGAAGAAACTCACCGCCTTCGAGCACAAAACGGGCTGGCGCTACCAGATCACCGCCACGAACATCCGCCACATGTGGGGCATCGCCGGGACCCGGCATGCCCAGTTCCTCGACGTCCTGCACCGCTCCCACGCGGGAGTCGAGGACCGGGTCCGCACCAACAAGGCGATGGGCCTGGACAACCTGCCCAGCTCGGCCTGGGAAGTCAACCGAGGCTGGATGCTCGCCGCGAACCTCGCCTGCGATCTCGACGCCTGGCTACGGCTCCTCGGCCTGCACGACATCGACGGCCTCACCGACGCCGAGCCGCAAACCATGCGTTTCCGCCTCTACCACCTGCCCGCCCGCCTCGCGGCCCACGCCCGAAAGCGACGAATGCGGATCGCCGCTACCTGGCCCTGGGCCACCGCCTTCACCACCTGCTGGCAGCGCCTCACCGATCTCCCGGCCGTCACCTGACCGCCCCGCGCCGCACCGACGAGGACCAGGAAGGAGGAGAACAGGCAGTCCCCGGGCAAGTGGAACCCGGCGCACACCGCAGCGACACGCGAAGGCCCACCCTCACACGGCAGAGGACATTACGGGCGAAGCGCCGAACCGATCAGCGACCGAACCCAGCTGACGAATCGAGGTTATGCGCGGCCTCTACGACCACTTACTGGAGCTGACCGCACCGCGCAACGTCACGCTGCAAGTCATGCCGTTGGACAGCGAGTCCCGCGCCCGCCTGGACGGCCCGATGCGGTTGCTGGTGGGTATCGAACTGGGCGGGGCCATGCATGACACGGCCCCGCCCAAAGGTCACCGCATCCAGCCGGGCGACTCAATGCCGCAGAAACTGTTCCATGCTCGGCAGTATGCCCGCGAATTCGGACCCATGCCAGCCCATGCTGATCGGAGATCATACCCTTCGACCCATGTGGTCAACAGCGACTCGAAGAAGCCGGTAGTTACCGGTCTTGTCGTATTGACTTCCAGAGGCCTGCACCTCTTCGAGGAGGCGCAGAACACGAGCCCGCCGGCCGAGCGGCAGTTCAGAGAAATGATCCGCGAACGCTTCTTCGAGATCCCCGAGGCGGACGGTCAGCGGCGGCACCCGTTCTCCTCCGGCACGCCACGCCACACTGCTACGGCGACACGCTTTGCGGTAGACAGAACATCGCTGACACCGACAAGTTACGCGGGCTTCGCACGCAAGTCGTGCCCCGCTATGGAGCCGAACCGGTCGGCTACTTGCCCGTGGATCGGGAGACCAGATAGACCGTCTCCTCCTCACCACGAGGATCGACCAGTACCTTGAGCAACGCCCCGCTCGGCGTGCGAAACTCGTTAACCGCACACTTTTCACCTGGGTCCAGATGAAGGTTCAGTCGCTTCATCTCCTCCTCCTGAAAAGGCGGGCGGGTGGGTGAGAGCGTCTCCCCGTTCGCCTTGACCGGCCCGAAGGGCCAGTCGATCTCCTGGTCGAAATCGACGTGCTGGGAGACGAGGTATCCGTGCACACAGTCCTCCGATGCACGGAACCGCAACTCCACCTTCATCTCCAGGCCTTTCGCATGCCCCGACCAGCCAAGATCATGAACCGGGCACGACGGCAACTTCAACTGGAACGCCGCCAACACGTGGTCGAGCGATTCATCCGCGTCCGTACTGGGAAGAGCCCGTGGATCATCGTTCGAACATCCGATCAGTGCGAACACGGCCACCGTGAAGATCGGGACCATCCTCCCGATACGTCGAAAGTTGCGCCTGCCACCTCTCGGCAAACGCATGGTGTAGGACATCTGTTTCACCATTCCTGCGGACCGTTCAAAGCCAAATTTCCTCACACCTACGGGGTCGGAATTTTGTCGTAGCTCACCGTCCTCGCCCCCTGCACCACATAATCCCTGACAAACTTCGGGTCTCCGCCACCGAATACCTGAGGCAGCCATCGGAAGTCGAAGGGGACGTCGCACGTCGCTCCGACCGGACCGCTAGACTTGCTCGCTGCCTGCGCAGCGTTCGACGACTGCCTCCGGTGGGTTCCGCCTTCCAGCCGGAGTCGCTGTACATCTCCTGCCCCGGCCTGGGTCTGTCCAGTCGTCGGCCCTGTCTCACTTTCGGCCCTGTCTCACTTTCGGTGGTGACGGAGCGTGTCGCCTATCCGAGGAGGATGCGGTGGCGAAGCAGGGTGAAGCCTGCTCGTCCGTGCATCTGGCGCGCGATTCGTTTGGTCTTGGTGTTGACGCCTTCGGTGGGGCCGTTGCTGTACGGAAGCGTGAGCGCGGCGTTCACGGCATCACGGTCGCGGTCCAGTCTCGGGTGAAGGCATGCAGGTGAGGCAGGTCGGCGTCCGCGCGGCCCTGGTTGATGTACTTGTGCAGGAGGTTCAGGCAGCCGGTGTAGCCGAGGGCCTTGATCTCTTTGAAGAGGTGGCTGACGGGAACGGCGGGGTCTGCGGCTCGGCGTGTGCGCAGGTGGTCGCGGTAGGGGTCGACGAGGCCGGCACGGTATTTGGGGACGCGGAGCATCCGCTCGGGCCGGTCGGCCCGCGCGTAGCGTTTGACGGTGTTCAGGGCGAGTTGGAGTCGGCGGGCGCATTCGAGGAGGCCCACGCCCTTGTTGAGTAGGTCGTGGACTTGGTGCCAGCGTTCCAGGGTGGTGCGGGCGCGGGGCCCGTCTTAGATCGGCGCGTCGAGCACGGTGGCCCAGCAGGTGCTGTGCGCCTTGACTTCGCTCAGGGCGGCGTCGCACAGGTTGATGGGTCGGACCGGGGCGCCCTGCCGGGATTGCTCCCGGTGGGTTTCCCCGGCCCGCCCGCCGAACCCGGCGTGCCCGTCTCCGAGCACCGGGCTCTCTACGAGATCATGCCGCTGGGATCGGGCCGGTCAGGGCGCCCGGCCAAGGGGTGGGGATGCTGTTGCCCCGGTAGCGATACCGAGTGATCGGCACTTTGCCGAGGTGGAACAGTTTGATCCCCTCCAACTCGATGTCTTTCCAGTGTCCTTGCGGAGTCCGGAACCATCGCCGGATGGACTTCCAGTTCGTGCGGTGCCGGTGCATCACCCAGCGGATGACCCGCCACCACACGAAGGTGTGCAGGGTCTGCATGGTGTGCTTGGCGACCGCATGCCGGAAGTAGTTGGCCCAGCCGCGCAAAATCCGGTTGATCTGGATCAGCGCGATTTTGTAATCGAGATGTGACAGCTTCTGGGTCAGTTGCTTGATCTTCCGCTTCAACGAAGCGACTGGCTTGTCGGCGATGAAGGTGTAGACGTGCCGGGTCTTCGAAGTTAAGCGGTGCGGAGGTGTCCGCGAGCCCGTCGGGTGGTGACGCAGCGTGTTCGTAGTCGTTGGCTCTCGGCATTGCGGAAGCCGAACGCGTTGCGGGCGACGAGTTTGATCACGCGGTTGATGCCCTCGCTCTTGGCGTTGCTGTGACCGGTGTCGATGAATGCTTCGATCTCGGGCCACCAGCGGTCGACGGTGGTGGCGAGGGTGCGGACCTCGGGGATCTCGGAGTCCGCGCACCAGGTCAGGAACTTCCAGCGGGCATGACCGACTTGGTGCCGGTCGGCACCGGTGCGGGCCAGGGCGAGGAGGCTTCGCAGGCTCTCTTTGGCGATCCACGCGGTCAGCAGGGTCTGTCCTATCTTCCCTTCGTCGAGCAGAGGGTTCCACATCGTGGCGAACTGTTTGGCGGTGAGGTCTTCCCGGTTGCGCAGTAGCCTGCGCCTGGCCTTCCACTCCGGATCGATGGCCCGTCCGCGCCGGCCCCGGATCTCGGCGGTGGTGCGGCGCCGCACCATGGAGAGCATCTTGTTGGCCAGCTGGACGACGTGGAAGTGATCGACGATCACGATGGCGTCGGGCAGGCCGGTGCGGATCGCGGCCCGGTAGGTGGCTGACATGTCGATGGCGACATAGCGGATGCTCTTGCGCCAGGTCAGGGGCGTGGTGGTCAGCCAGGCCAGGACGTCGGCGACGGTGCGACCCTCGACCTGGCCGAGCAGCCCTCCGGTGCCGAGGGCGTCGACGAACCCGGTGTGCCACCGGTCCCGGGTCAGCTGCCACTTCCCGGTCTCGGGGTTGGGCTCCCAGCGGGTGCGGCCGCGCCGGGTCTCGTCGATGCCCAGGACCTTCACCTCGGGCAGTGGTGCCTCGATCACGGCCGTGGCGGTGGCGCGGAAGGCATCCATCACCACCGGCCAGGACATGCCGAGGTCGCGGGCGGCCTGCACCACGGTCGAGCCGGCGTCACGGACCCGGCGTCCGGCCGAGCACCGCAACCGTTCAGTCAGCCGGGCCCCGGCCGGTATCTGTGGGATCTGCTCGGTGAACGACCGGCGTGGGCAGTCCGGCTCGCGGCACCACCAGCGACGCTTGTGCCAGCGGAACTCCAGTCCGCACTCGCCGTACGGCAGGTCACGGGGCCGTGTCGTCGCGGAGCCTTTCACTCGGGACGCGAACACCCCGCACACCGGACATGCCCGTGCCGTCTCGTCGGCCGTGGCCAGATGGACTCGGCGCGTACCGTCCTCAAGCCGCTCGACCCGTATGACGGACACCCCGTCGAGGTCGAGCAGCAGCGTCGTATCGTTGACCAAGCCCGTGGCCCCCCGGTGATCCTTCTGCGTAGAGAACAGAAATGATCACCCAGGACCACGGGCGTCCTGCATCCAGGGGTGACAACCACCCCACCCAGCACAGAACGTGACGTCCAGTCAGTCACGCACAGACACACACCGCTCAACTTCGAAGACCCGTCATGCCACCATCCTCAACCGGCTTGACCCAAGGGATAGGGGCACCCACCGACTCTTCGAAGACCGTGCTTGCCGCGGGTCCATGCCACGCTCCGCAGACAGGGCCTGGTGATCAACCGCAAGAGGGTCGAGCGGATCATGGCCGAACGCCAGAGCCGCGAGATCACGCGTCGCAAACGTCGTGGCCTGACCCGGCGGATATGGCTGTCCCCGCGCAGGACCTTCTCGGCCATGACTTCACCCTACCGCCCCGGGCCAAACTCTGAGCCCTTTCTGCCCACCATGAAGTATGTTGGTACCTGGCCACCTATGCCTCGACCCGACTGTCCTTGGTACCGGGCCGATCATCACCACGCCGAACTGGTCGTCGACGCGCTGAAAGGCCAGCGACGCAGCGAGCTGCAGGCCGGCAGCATCTTGCACATCGACAGGGGGAACGAATACACCTCCGCCCAGTTCCGTTCCCTCATCGCCGGGTTGGGGCTGCGGCAGAGCATGGAACGGACCGGGTCTTGTTACGAGGTGAGTCGACGGCGGGAATTTCACCCGCCGCCGCTCGCAGAACCGTGCGTGACAGTCTCCCGTCACACGGCTCCCGTTGTTGAACCAGTAGGCAAGGCGCCATGTTTCCAGTGGACAAACATGCCCGGGAACGCTGAGGCAATCTCAGCGAGCTTCTTCCGGGCCTTTCTGGCGGCACGGCGATACCGTTTGTACTTCCTCCGCGCCCATTTCACCAGGAACGGATTAAATTGCTGCTGGAGGAATCTGATCATCCTGGACTTGTAGAAGCGTCCGTAATAGTTGATCCACCCCGCCACGACTGGGTTGATCATCGCGGCGATCTCCTGAAAGCTCAGCTCGGTCCAGCGGCCCAGCTGCCAACGCCGGATAGTCCTCGCCATAGACTTCATGGCCGTTTTGCTGACTGCAGGCAGGAAACCGGACTTCAGTCTCCCGTCGCGTAGTCGAGCGATTCGAGGACGGAACATGTACCCCAGGAACGTGAACTCCGTGATCGGATAGTTCCGGTCACGGCCTTCCTGCTTGCAGTACACGATCCTTGTCTTCTCCGGATGAAGGCGTAAACCGAACTGCAGTAACCTGCGCTCAATGACATCGCGGACGAAGTTCGCCTGCTTCTCACTTGCGCAGTGCACCACAGCGTCGTCGCAGTACCGCTCGAACCTGATCGTCGGGTATTCCCGGGCCAGCCACGCGTCGAACGCGTAGTGCATGAACAGATTCGACAACAACGGCAGATGCAGCGCCCGGGTGACTGTTTTCGACCATGTGTGACCTGCGGCGGCTCTCGGTACGGAGTGATCATGACGGTCCGGTAGGTTGATCTTGTGCCCTCCGTCCCGTCGTCGCCGCCCTCGTACGAGGAGCTGGCCGCGCTGGTCGTGGAGCTGAAGTTGTTGGTCTCGGCTCAGGCCGCGACGATCGCCGAGCAGGCGGAGCGGATCGCGGAGCTGGAGCGTCAGGTGGCCACCGACTCTCATAACTCGTCCAAGCCGCCGTCGAGCGACGGGCTGCGGAAGAAGCCGGCGCCGAAGTCGCTGCGGAAGGCGAGTGGCCGCAAGCCCGGCCGCGCCAAGGGTGATCCGGGTGGACGGCTGGAACGGGTCGCCGACCCGGACCGCATAGTCGATCATCGCCCGTCCGCGTGCGACGGCTGCGGCAACGATCTTTCCGGCGCGGTCAGTTCGGGCTTTCGGGCCCGGCAGGTCTTCGATCTGCCCGAGATCGCACCGGAGGTGACCGAGCACCGACTGCACCTGGCGGTCTGCGGCTGCGGGCACGCCACCACGGCGGCAGGCCCGGACCACGTGCCGGCCGCCACGGTCTACGGTCCAGGAGTACGCGCGGCGATCGCCTATCTCTCGGCCTACCAGCACCTTCCCGCCAAGCGCCTCGCGGAGGCGATGGAGAACCTGTTCGGCCTGCCGATCTCCACCGGCACCGTGCTGTCCGTCCTGGCCCGCGCCCACGACGGCCTTGAAGACTTCGAAGCGCAGGTCAGGGAGCATCTGACCGCCGTCCCCGTCGCGCACGCGGATGAGTCCGGGGTGCGGGTGGCGGGCAAGCTGCACTGGCTGCACGTGATGTGCACCCACCTGGTCACCTTCTACGGCATCCACACCCAGCGCGGACGGATCGCCATGGACGACCTCGGTGTGCTGCCCGCCTTCACCGGCACCCTGGTTTCCGACGCCCTGGCCTCCTACACCGTCTACGGCAACGACCAGGCCCTGTGCGGCGCCCATGTCCTGCGCGAACTCATCGCCGTCACCGAGGACACCCGCCACGATCCCACCTGGGCCCGGGCCATGATCGACGTCTTGATCGAGGCGAAGAACGCGGTCGCCGACGCCATGGCCGCCGGACACGACGCCCTGGCCGACGAAACCCTGGTGCCCTTCCAAGACCGCTACCGGCAGGCCGCGTTGTGCGGCATCGCCGCCAACCCCTACCCCGGCACCGGTCCCCGCTCCAAGGCCAGAGCCCTCGCCGAACGCCTGCGGGACCGCACGAGTGAATACCAGCGGTACATGACCGAATTCACCGTCCCGTTCGACAACAACCAGGCCGAACGAGACCTGCGGATGATCAAGGTGCAACAGAAGGTCTCCGGATCCTGGCGAACCCTGACCGGCGCGAGGCGCTTCGCCCGGATCCGCTCCTACATCTCCACCGTCCGCAAGCACGGCATCAACCCCCTCACCGCCCTACGCGACCTCTTCGCCGGACGGCCCTGGACGCTGCCCGCAACCAGCTGAAACCCCTAAACAGTCACGAGCCCTGAGGCGTCCCCTTTTCCCGACCGACGAGCGTTCCGTCAGGCTGCTGCACCGGCGCGACCAGCCACCGTTTCACATACAGCAGCACCCACGGCAGATCGGTGTGCTTTTCCACTGCGGCAACGATGGGGACGTGCGGCACATTGTCGAAGAATCCCTGGATGTCAAGATCGATCACCCAGGGGTGTCTCCAGCACCGCTGTTTGCACGTCTCCACCGCGTCCAACGCGGATCGTCTGGGGCGATAGCCATACGAGTCCTGATGAAAGACACGCTCCACATCAGGCTCCAGTACCATGGCCACTGCCGTCTGAGCGATCCTGTCGGCCACGGTCGGAACCCCCAGGCTCCGGGTCCCGCCGCCACTCTTGGGAATATCCACCGCTCTTACAGGTGGCGGGAAATAGCTTCCCGAGGACAGTCGATTCCACAGCTTGTACAGGTTGTTCCTCTCATCCTGTTCAAACTCCGCCAAGGACTGTCCATCCACCCCAGCCGCTCCCCTGTTGGCCTTGACCTTCAGATACGCATTCCATACCAGCCTTTTCGAAATATCGAACGGTTTGCCTGCTGATCTTGTCTCGACCATCTGATTCCTCCCATCTCTGGTTGATCAAAGATCGACACCCAACAACACGTCCCCTTCGCTCCACCTCCATTACAGAGGTCTCATCGCTACTACGGGACGTTCCGCCCTCCCGACGCGCGACCGGTACTCTGCCGCTCGCAGCTCTTCACCGCTTGCGGCTCTCCCTCTCGCCATCCGCATCAATCCGCGGATCACCGTTTCGCGTCAAGGAGTTCTCCAGTTCCACTGTGAAGCCCGGACTGAGCTCGCGCCACCTTCATGTCGGACACCGCCAGACCAATAGACAGGCACCCGTCTGGCTCATCCCAGGACAGCGTTAAGGCCCTGGTTTCGATGCCGTTTAAGCTTTACGACACGTCATCAGTGGTTCACTTTCGTTCGCCTTCTCAGCCCCCACCTGCCGTATTCAGTACGGCTTTTCCATGACGCTCACCACCACGACTCATTCACCGCAGCAGCTCATGGCGGTTTGGCACCTGTACCTGTATACCGATGCCGAAGGACCTACCTTCATCTTCACAGCAGCATGACGACTGTTCGTTCCCGTCTTCTACACCAGAACCTCCCAATCACCTTCTGGACACACTAGCGCCGCTGCGGAGAGTTTCTTCGGACTGCTCAAAGCAGAGATCGGAACGACCGTCTGGAACCCGTGCACAGGTTTGGGCCGACGTCTTCCGCTTCATCGAGGTCGAATACACCGCAGCAGACTTCGCAGACACCCCGAACACGGATACCTCACCCGATCGAGACCCGAGCTCTGCTGCAGCAAGACCTCACCCCCGCAGCGTAAACACCCGCTGTCCAAGTTCGCGGGGGAACATCACGGCCCTGCCTATCCCTGGAGGCAGGCGGGGCCGAGCTTTGGCAACGCTCCTCATCTTCAGGCCGGTATCAGTCGACTCAGGATGGCAGCGGCTGCCACGACGGCGGCTACGAACACGCAAAGGAAACAGGCTGTCTGCCTGCCCGTCAGTGCCTCCATCTTCCCGCCTGAGCGGACAAGATCGAGCTGACGTCTGACGAACCTGGCGAATACGAGTCGGGGAATGCTCCCGCCGATCATTGTCAGCGTGTAGAGCATCAGCGCCATTCGACCATGAAAGTCTCGCACTATCGAATTCGCCAGAATTGCGACAGCACCAACCAATGGAAGTAGTATCGCAATAGATTTATGCTTCTTATCAGTGAACATGGATTGTGCCGCGATAGCGAAAACTATACCCGACGCGATGGCGATCACCCACAGTTCAGTCTCGGCAAGCGCTGCCCTCGACATGGCACATCACTACTCCAACGTAAATTCCGGTGGTGACAGGACAAGATGACCGTACCTGCCACCACCAGGTCTGCCTACTACCAGGTCAGCGCACCGATCGGCGCGACCACCCCGTCCTCCACAGCTCCGGCCGCCTTCGCGCCGACAGTCTCTGCCACCGCGCGTCCCCCGACCTTTTCCAAAATCTTTCCCTTGCCGAAGAATACTCCACCAAGAAAGAAGACACCCAGCGATTCATGGAATTGTTTGCTGTGCCAGCCATAACCCTTCCCGTTGATGAAGACGTCCTCTCCCTGCAGTCCCAGGGAGAGGACGCCCAGGCCGGTGGCAAGGCTGGCGAGGACCGGGCTAGCTGGTGTAGGAAACAAGGAAGCCACCCCGAGAACGAAGGGCGGTGTCGCAACGTAGAGAAGCTCCTGGTAGACGGGTGGGTGTCGAGTCCAAGCCGGCCAGGTGCTTCTGCGTGCTTGTCTACGCATCCGGTGCCGATCTGTCCAGCTCAGCCCTGCGCTTCCTCGCCCGTGAGCTGGCCGCACGCCGTCATGAACAGGGCACGCGATGGCGTCGGCTGACCGCCGGACGGCAGGCCCTGCTGGTGCTGGCACATCTGCGGTGCGGTCACACCTATGCTCAGCTCCCCGCCGGGTTCGGCGTGGGAACCACCACCGCCTACCGGTACATCTCCGAGGCCGTCGACCTCCTGGCCGCCCTCGCACCGACCCTGAAACAGGCGATGAAGACCGCCTCCACCAAGACCTTCGTGATGCTGGCCGGGACGCACCTGCCGATCGACCGGATCACCGCCGACCGGCCCTTCTACTCGGGCAGGCACAAGAAGCACGGAATGAACGTGCAGGTCATCACCGATCCGCACGGCCGGCTGCCGTGGGCGTCGCTCGCGTTGCCGGCGGGGTCCACGACATCAAGGGCGCCCGCACTAGGGCGTGTGGGAAGTTGTGATCAAGTGGCGGGGCGGAGGCTGCGGAGCCAGATGAGGGCGCCGCGTAGCTCGAGCCCCGCCATGTAGCTGTCGGGTCGCTTGTCGCAGCGCATGGCGATGCCGCGCCAGGCGCGCATCCGGTTGACGCAGCGTTCGACGGTGTTGCGCTCCTTGTACAAGTCGGCGTGGTGACTCACCGGCCGTCCGCCGGCGCTGCCCTTCTTCTTCCTGTTCGCGGCCTGGTCCTTCTTCTCCGGGATGACCGCTTTGATGCCGCGTTTGCGCAGGTAGCGGCGGTTGCCGCGAGAGGAGTACGCCTTGTCGGCGGCGACAGCCCCGGGCCTGGTGCGCGGTCGTCCGACTGGCCCCCGGACCCGTACTTTCGCCAGCACGGCCGCGAACCGGGGGCTGTCGGCGGCCTGGCCGGGCGTCATCACGAACGACAGCGGGCGGCACTTGCGGTCGGCTGAGAGGTGAACCTTGCAGGTGAGCCCGCCGCGGGAGCGCCCGAGGTCGGCCGCCTTCAGGCGGGCTCGACGCCGGCGCCGTAACCGGCGCCGTTCTTCACGTACCGGATCGTTCTCCTCGTCGGCCGAGGTCACATCGGCGGCTTCACCTTGCGGCTTTTGTGATCTTCGCGCGCCCCCTTTTCGGACCCGGCGGCGTCCTGGAGAGCATCCAGGACGTGCTCGTCGACGACCATCCCCACTGCGTCATGATGGGCCCGCGATGTCGCAGAATCCACGCTGACCAGCGACAAATCCGCGTCACCACGCCGGGCGGCCTCCGCGATCAGCCCCTCCATCACGGCCTGGAACACTCCCGCGTCCCGCCACCGGGTAAACCGGTCATAGATCGTCGACCAGTCACCGAACTCCTCAGGCACGTCCCGCCACGGGCTACCGGTCCGAAAGCGCCAGATGACACCTTCGAGCTGGTCACGCAGTCGTTCGGGGTACGGCCCGAACGACCCGATCGGCAGATACGGACCTACCAACGCCCAGTCCTCATCACTCAGTTCACGTCGCGCCACGCTCACGTTCTACCAGCCGTTCACTGGACAGGGAGCCCCAACCAGCGAACGGCTGATCACAACTTCCCACACGCCCTAAGGGCTACGAGGGAGCCGGCCGCACCGTCCGCGTCCCGTCCCGCGGACGCTGGGAGAACCTGTCCGCAGGTCAGCAGGCCGTTAACCGCTCGCACGCGAAGATCCACGCACTGGTCGAGCAGGCCATGGCCACCCTCAAGGCCTGGCGACTCCTGCGCAAGCTCCGATGATCCACCACCCGCATCACCGGCCACGTCCAACGATCCTCACCCTGCACCTGACCTGCTCAAACTGAGGTTGAAAAAGGCTCAGTACCTCGAGGAGCACAAGCAACAGCAAGACGGAGAACGCGAGACGGCGGGGCTGGACTGGCAAGAGAGCGGCCTGGTCTTCACGAGGCGCCACCCAGAATCGCTGCGTGACGCCTCAGTCGAGAGGGGGAGGTCGTCGGCCAGTGACCGTCAGGGGCGGTGGGCCCACCAGCCTTCCCAGGCCGATTCGACCATCTGCTGCACCCCGTACCGCGCCGACCAGCCCAGCTCCTGGTGGATACGGTCTGCCGCTGCGACCACGCGAGCCGGGTCACCCGCTCGGCGCGACGTGACCTCGGGGGAGCGGCCCTCGTTGCCGGTCACCTTGAGGATCAGATCAACCATCTCGCGCACCGAGCTTCCCTCACCGCGGCCGATGTTGAGGGTGAGAGCAGTGCCGGCCTCGGCGTTGAGGAGGCGGCGGGCGGCAGCCACGTGCGCGGAGGCGATGTCCTCCACATGAATGTAGTCGCGCACGCAGGTACCGTCCGGTGTCGCGTAGTCGTCACCGAAGATGCGAGGTGCCTCACCGGCCTCGAGGCGCTTGAAGGCCATGGGTATGAGGTTGAAGACGCCGGTGTCAGCGAGCCCCGGAGAGGCGGCTCCCGCGACGTTGAAGTAGCGCAGTGAGGCGCTGCGGATGCCGTGGGCTTGGGCGGCCGCACGGATCAGCCACTCTCCGACGAGCTTGGTCTCTCCGTAGGGGCTCATCGGCTGACAGGGCGTTTCCTCTGACACGAGGTCGACATCCGGCATGCCATAGACCGCAGCGGAAGAGGAGAAAACCAGATTCATCACCTGCGAGGCATTCATGGCGGCCAGCAGGGTTTGGAGTCCAGTGACGTTCTCCCGGTAGTAGTGCAGGGGCTTTTCCACAGACTCGCCGACCTGCTTCTTCGCCGCGATGTGCACCACACCGGTCACTCGATTTTCGCGCATCGCCTCCTCGAGCCGCTCCTCGTCCAACACGGTGCCGACGACCAGCGGAACGCCGCTCGGGACACGATCTGCCCGGCCGGTTGACAGGTCGTCGTACACCATGACGGCTTCGCCGTCGGCCTGCATGGCCCGTACGACGTGAGATCCGATGTACCCGGCACCGCCGGTGATCATCCACATGAGTTACTTTCTGCCCTTCTGGTCTCTCGTCAGGCCATCTCTTCGGTGACGTAGTGCCGTAGCCAGTTTCGGAAGTCGGGGCCGAGGTCCTCGCGTTCGGCGGCGAGGCGGACGATGGCGCGCAGGTAGTCGCCGCGGTCACCGGTGTCGTAGCGGCGGCCGCGGAAGACCACGCCGTGGACCGGGCCGCCCAGTGCGGGGTCCTGGGCCAGGGTCTGCAGGGCGTCGGTGATCTGGATCTCGCCGCCGCGGCCGGGCTGGGTCTTGCGCAGCACCTCGAAGACGGCCGGGTCCAGCACGTAGCGGCCGATGATCGCCAGGTTGCTGGGGGCCTCGGCCGCCGAGGGCTTCTCCACCAGGCCGGTCACCCGCACCACGTCGTCGGCGCCGGCCGGCTGTACCGCCGCGCAGCCGTACAGGTGGATGGCGGCCGGCTCGACCTCCATCAGGGCGACCACGCTGCCGCCGCGTTCTTCCTGGACGGCCAGCATCCGGGACAGCAGCGGGTCGCGCGGGTCGATCAGGTCGTCACCGAGCAGCACGGCGAAAGGCTGGTCTCCCACGTGCGGCTCCGCGCACAGCACCGCGTGGCCCAGTCCGCGCGGGTCGCCCTGGCGCACGTAGTGCATGGTGGCCAGGTCACTGGACTCCTGGACCCGGGTCAGCTTCGTCGCGTCGCCCTTGGCGCGCAGCACCTCTTCCAGCTCGTAGTTCCGGTCGAAGTGGTCCTCCAGGGGCCGCTTGTTGCGGCCGGTGACCATGAGCACGTCCGCCAGCCCGGCGGTCACCGCCTCCTCGACCACGTACTGGATCGCGGGCTTGTCGACGACGGGCAGCATCTCCTTCGGGGTGGCCTTCGTCGCGGGCAGAAAGCGGGTGCCCAGGCCCGCGGCGGGCACCACGGCCTTGGTGATCCGGGGTCGGGCAACGTGGAGCGATGAGAGCAACGGTCTGCCTTCTAATTGCGGCGGCGGCGTGCGCGGCCACGCAGTACTCGAGCGGCTCGCCGCGCGGGAGTGTCGGCCACCCGCTTGTGTGTGGCCCGAATCTCCGCCTGCAACTGCTCTGTCAGCTTGGTCAGGTCGGCGACCTGCTCTTCCAGCTTCGCGACTCGCTTCGTCGCCACGGCGTGCTTCTGCTTGATCGCCTTGGTATTTCCGTACAGCCAAGCAGTGCGGAAGCCGTCCTCACCCTCGGTGGCCGGTGAGGTGCGGACCGGAGGTGCGAAGTCGAGTTCGGCCATGCGCTTCTCGAATGCGGCGCCGTTATCCCCGCTCTCAGTGTAGACGTGGTCGAGCCCGTGCTGCTCGACGAAGCCGGTCATGCGCTCGAAGCGCCCCCGGTGGCCATTGACCAGGGGGGACCAGTCCGCTTCTTCGTACAGTGAGGCGGCGTCCATGTCGGACGGCAGGTCGGTGAGGCGGCGGTGCGGGATGTCGAAATATTCGCTGAGTTCGCGCGTACGGGAGTCGTGGTAGAGCACGACACTCGGAGTTCCGCCAAGCAGTGAGGTGATGTTGCCGTGGATCCTGGTCCCGAAGGAGAAGTCATACTCGCCGAGCGTATTGATCCATGTGATCGGGTCCAGGAAGAGGCGTACGCGGTCCTCCACGAACGCCCTGTGGGACCGGTACCGGGGACGTTCGGTCTGGAGGCCGGCCGCCTCCGAAGTGTCGCCGAAGTACATGATCTCCAGCTCACGCAGGTCCTGCGCGATGAAGTGGAGATTCGGGTACCGCTCGTAATTGGCCCGGAATATGCCCTCCATGTCACCGACCTTCGTCTCGGTGTATGAGGTCGCGATACGCGCTTCGCGTCCGAGCACCGGGGTCTTCGGTTCCACCGTGAGCTGATCCCCGTAGCGGAACATCGACGGGCATCCGATCACCTCCACATCGGTGAAACCGAGATGGTGCAGGTAGTCGTAGGTGAACTGCCCGCGGACGCCGATACTCGGGGAGCGGTCCAGCACGGCCGAGACGAAAGCACGCACGGTGTCGTCGATACGGCGCAACGGCTCCACCTCGTACTCCATCGTGGACTGAGCGCCGATACCGAGAATGGTCACGGGGATCCGCAGTCGCCGTATCACCTCGGTCCATTTCTGCAGGACGGGCTCGTAGACGACCCGCATGGCGTTCGCGAATGGCAACACGGCTGCATCGTAGGTGTCGTTGATCCGCGCGGCCAGCTCTGCCGGCTTCTCCCGGTTCAGGTCCCCGTCGCTGATCAGGGAGAGATGCTGCCCCTCCGTCATGAGCATCTTGTGCGCGGAGTCACTGAAGACGAAGTTGCCAAAGTTGGCGCTCCACCTTCTCTGCTGGAGAACCATTTCCGGGGTAACGGGGTCGAGCGGACTCTTGAGCGAGCGGAAGAGGATCTGTTTCACGGATTTCACTTTCCTAGAAGGGGTTATCGGACGTCTCGCCCTGCTACTCGCCAGCCATTTCCAGCATCCGATTCACCACACGTTCTGATGCGTGGCCGTCGTCCAGGTCACAGAAAAGGTGGTGGAATCGCGCGTAGCGTTCCTCGTACTCTTCACGCACTCGGTCGAGGTCACTGATCGCGTCAATGAGTTCCTCCGACGTGCGGATCAGCGGGCCCGGCGCATCCTGCTCGAAGTCGAAGTAGAACCCTCGCAGCGTGTCCCGATAGTGCTCCAGGTCGTAGGTGAAGAAGAGCATCGGTCGTTTGAGGTGGGCGTAGTCGAACATGACAGACGAGTAGTCCGTGATCATGAGGTCGGCGATCAGGTAGAGATCTGCGATGTCCGGATACTCGGAGACGTCCCACACGAAGCCGCCTCCCACTCCGGGCACAGCGTCCACAACGTTGGAGTGGCGCCGGACCAGCAGAACGTGGTCGGCGCCGAGCCGCCTTTCCGCGTCCTCGAGATCGACTCGGAGATCGAAACTGTACTGCCCTGCACTGTGTGACCGGTCGTCGCGCCAGGTGGGTGCGTAGAGGATGACCTTCTTCCCGGTCGGCAGACCCAACCGAGTCTTGATCTCCTCGACCAACTTCTCCCTGTTTGGCGAGTAGAGATAGTCGTTTCGCGGATATCCCGCCTCGAGGATCTCTCCGTCGAACGAGAAGGCGCGTTTCAGGATGGGGGTGCTGAAGCGATTCGAGGAGACGACCATGCTCCAGTTGTTCGCCTCGAGCGCCAGCCGGTTCTGGTACTCACGGTCGAAGTGGAGCGTCTCGATGTCGTGACCGATCTTCTTCAGCATGGTGCCGTGCCAGGTCTGCACGATCACCTGCCCCGGCCGCCGCTCCACCCACTCCGGCAAGTGTGCGTTCGTCACGATATAGCGGGAGGTGGCGAGCGCCTCGATCCACTCGGCACCCCACATCCGCAGGCCCTGTGCGGTGGGCGGCAACTCGACCTGGTCATCTCGGACGGCCCACAGGTGTGTGAGCTCGCTTCCCCGGCGGACGAGTTCCTCGTGCATGGCACGCGGGCTGTCGGAGTACTGCTTGCCGTTGTAGCTGAGGTAGAGCACTTGATCCCTCAGCGGCTTCTCCCGCGACGGCTCGTATACCTCGCGGCGCATCTGGAGTAGCCGGTAGGGGCCGCGCTCCAGATCGCTCAGCGCCGAACGGCAGTTGAGCTGGGGGAAGTCGCCCCACCGAGACTCGACCCAATACCGGCGTCCGCCGAACTC
>CAWCXW010000014.1:0-51940 GCA_963799685.1 uncultured Actinomycetota bacterium | reverse complement strand
AGTGCGTCGCTCTGGCCAACTGAGCTAAGGCGGCACGCTGTGGGTGCCAGCATGGCTCCACAACGGCGACCAGTCTACACAGATTCCGCAGGGGCTCCGGACACGGGTCCAGGGGCGGGCCGCCCCCCTACGAGCAGCGGGTGCCGTCGTCGGGGACCGTGCCCTTGACCAGGTAGGCGGTGATCGCCGAGTCGATGCAGGCGCTGCCCTGGAGGAAGGCCGTGTGGCCGTCGCCCTCGTGGGTGAGGAGGTGGCCGGAGGTCAGCTGGCCGGCCAGTCCCTGGGCCCAGCGGTAGGGGGTGGCCGGGTCGCGCGTGGTGCCGACGACCAGGATGGGGGCGGCGCCCTTCGCCTTGATCGTGTGCGGCTCGCCGGTGGACTTCTCCGGCCAGTAGGCGCAGTTCAGGGCGGCCCAGGCGAAGCCGCGGCCGAAGACGGGCGACGCCTTCTGGAAGGAGGCGACCGCGTCCTTCGCCTCGGCGGGGCCGGAGAACGCCGACGGCAGGTCGAGGCAGTTCACGGCCGGGTTGGAGAACATGATCGTGCCGTAGCTGCCGTCGGGCTCCCGCTCGTAGTAGGCGTCGGACAGCGCGAGCAGGCCGGAGCCGTCGCCCCTCTCCGCCTCGCGGATCGCCTTCCGAACCCGGGGCCACAGCTGCTTGAGGTACATGGCCTGGATGACACCCGTCGTGGCCAGCGACTCGGTCAGCGTGCGGCCGTTACCGGCCTTGACCGGATGGGCGTCCAGCTTTTCGAAGAACGCGTCCAGCTGCCTGCCCGCGTCCTTCGCGCTCTTGCCGCCCAGCGGGCACTTGCTCTGCTCCACGCAGTCCTTCGCGAAGGCGCTGAAGGCGGTCTGGAAGCCCCCGGCCTGCTGGCGGTTGATCTGCTCGGAGCTCAGCGACGGGTCCATGGCGCCGTCGAGGACGAGGCGGCCGGTACGTTGAGGGAAGAGTCCTGCGTAGGTGGCGCCGAGGTAGGTGCCGTAGGAAGCGCCGTAGTAGTAGAGCTTCTTGTCGCCGAGCGCGCCGCGCAGCACGTCCATGTCACGGGCCGCCTCGATGGTCGAGACATGGCCCAGCAGGTCGCCGGTCTTCTGCTCGCAACTGTCAGCGAAGTTCTTGTAGGCCCCGACGAGCTTGTCCACCTCCTGCTTGTCGTCGGGCGTCTGGTCGACCCGGGTGTAGGAGTCCATCTGCTTGTCCGTGAGGCATGCGACGGACTCGCTGCGGGCCACGCCGCGCGGATCCATGCCGACCATGTCGTAGTGCTTCAGGATCGGATCGGGGAAAGCCAGCGCGGCGCTGTTCTGCAGGTAGTCGATCGCCGAGCCGCCGGGGCCTCCCGGGTTCACCATCAGGGAGCCGATCGCCTTCTTGCCGCCGGTGGCCTTCTTCCGGGCGACGGCCAGCTTGATGTCGGTGTCCTTGGACGGGTGGCCGTAGTCCAGCGGCACGGTCAGCGAGCCGCACTGGAAGCCCAGCGTGCCGCAGTCGTGCCAGGAGAGCTTCTGGTCGTAGTAGGGCTTGAGATCCGGGGGGACGGTAGTCGGCAACGGCTTCAGCAGCGCGGCGTCGCCGCCGGGCGGGCGCGTGGACTCCTGGCCGGCGCCGCCTGAGGAGCAGCCGCAGGCCAGCAGCAACGCCGCTGCAGTGAGAATCGCCCCTGCCGTGTGCCGCAGATGCCTGATCGCCATGAGGTCCCGTCCGTCGCCCTGCCAGGTGCAAGGAGCGTAACCGCACGAAAGCGCCTGCGAGCACTTCTCACCGTCGTAAGGGTGAGAAGCGGGCGAGGTGGACCAAGCGGACTGCCTAGTGCCGCATCAGCCAGGGTTTGCCCGGTAGCGAGGCGTCCTGGCGCACTGCGTTCGCTTCGCTCACTCCGCCTCGGCTTTGTTGCGCCTGCGGATGCCGAGCCTCTCGCACGGCGCCCGGACACCGCACGCAGGTGTCCTACCCGGGCCTTCGGGCAACGCAGGGGGCACCTCCCGCCAAAGGCAGGGGGAGAGCGTGCGTACCAGGACGGCAAGCGGCGAACCTTGGCTGATGCGGCACTAGCCGGCGCGCAGCGCCATGGTCATCGCCTCGACGGCCAGCAGCGGGGCGACGTTGCGGTCCAGTGCCTCACGGCAGGCCAGGACCGCCTCGATACGGCGGAGCGTCTGTTCGGCGCGGGATCCGGCGGCGACGCGCTGCACGGCGTCGGCCGCCTCTCCATTCGCCGGGGCCACGGAGGAGCCGAGCTGGCGGGCCAGCACGTCACGGTAGAAGGCGGTGAGGTCGGTGAGGGCCAGGTCGAGGGAGTCGCGCTGGGTGCGGGTGGCGCGGCGCTTCTGCCGCTCCTCGAGCTCCTTCATGGCACCGGCGGTGCCGCGCGGCATCCGTTTGCCCTCGACGCCGCCCAAGGCGGCGCGCAGGTCCTCGGTCTCCTTCGCGTTGAGTTCCTCGGCGAGCTGCTGGGCGTCATCGTTGGCGGCGTCGATGAGTTCCTGGGCGGACTTCAGAGCGTCTCCGACGTCGTTGACGCGCTGCGGCAGCCGCAGCACCGCGGACCGCCGGGCGCGGGCGCGCTCGTCGGTGGCAAGCCGGCGAGCCCGGCCGATGTGGCCCTGGGTGGCGCGGGCAGCGTGCCGGGCGGCCTCCGGCTCGATGCCGTCGCGCCGGATCAGCACCTCGGCGACTGCCTCGACGGGCGGGGTACGGAGCATGAGCGTGCGGCAGCGGGAGCGGATCGTGGGGAGGACATCCTCGGTGGAGGGCGCGCACAGCAGCCACACGGTGCGCGGCGCGGGCTCCTCGACCGCCTTGAGCAGGGCGTTGCCCGCGCCCTCGGTGAGGCGGTCGGCGTCCTCCAGGATGACCGCCTGCCAGCGGCCTCCGGCCGGGGACAGCTGGGCACGGCGCACCAGGTCGCGGATCTGGCCGATGCCGATGGTCAGCAGGTCGGTGCGGACGACCTCGACATCCGCGTGGGTGCCGACCAGAGTCGTGTGGCAGCCGTCGCAGAAGCCGCAGCCGGGTGCGCCACCGAGCGCGCGGTCGGGGCTGACGCACTGCAGGGCGGCTGCGAAGGCGCGAGCCGCCGTCGAGCGGCCGGAGCCGGGCGGGCCCGTCAGCAGCCAGGCATGCGTCATCGTCGAGCCGGCCGGCCCGGCCGGCTCACCGGCCGCCACGGCGCTCACGAAGGCGTCGGCGTCACGGGCGGCAGCGGTCAGTTGCGCGACGACGCGCTCCTGCCCGACCAGGTCGTCCCATACGGCCATGACTCTCCTGACTTCTCACCGCGGCGGTCACGCGCAGCGGCAACTGTGGCCCGGCCGCCGGTTCAGCGGCCGCGGCCGTCGTCCCGGTCCTCGCCGTGCCGCTTCTCCTCCCCGTTCCCACGTGGCCCGAGCAGTTCGTCGGCGAGCGTCGGCACGTCGTCGAGCGGGGTCTCCTCGGCCCAGTCGGGCCGGGGCCGCGCCGAACGCGGCTCGTCCTCGCCCTTGCGCAGCGAGGTCGGCTGCGGCATCTCACGGGTCCGCTCCTTGCCGTCGGTCTCCTCCGAGACGGCTTCGGCGGGGACGGCCGGGAAGGCACGGGTCTCGTCCTCCGGGCCTGGCGTGGGCAGCACGGCGGTCTCCTCCGCGGCGGAGTCGGCACGCGGTATCCGAACCGTCTGCTCCATCTCCTCCGGCGGCGTCCGGGAAGCGGGCTCGGCGGCCTGCCGGGCCTGTTCGGCACGCAGCAGGGCTTCTTCGGCCTCGCGCTGCTTCGCGCGGCGGCGCTCCGCCTCCTCGGCCCGGCCCCGGGCCTCCTCCTCGGCGCGGCGCCGCAGGCGTTCCTGCTCCTCGCGCCGGGCCGTCTCCTCCGCCTCGCGGCGCTTACGCTCCTCCTCGGCACGGCGGGCCTCCTCGCGCTGCCGCTCGAGTTCGATCTCGCGGCGCTTACGCTCCTCCTCTTCCGCACGTTGCCGGGCGAGTTCCTCCTGGTGCTCGCGCTCGCGGCGTTCCTCCTCGGCCTTGCGGGCCGCCTCCTCCTCGGCACGGATCCGGGCCGCTTCCTCGGCGGCACGGCGGGCCTCCTCGCGGGCTTCGATCTCCGCCTCGGACAGCGGCAGCATCTGGTCCAGCCGGTGGCGGACGACGCCGGTGACGCTCTCCGGTTCCTGGCCGGCGTCCACCACGAGGTAGCGCGCCGGGTCGGCGGCCGCGAGGGTGAGGAAGCCGGAGCGCACCCGCTGGTGGAACTCGGCAGGCTCGGACTCCAGACGGTCGGGCGCTTCGGTGAAGCGTTCGCGGGCGGTCTGCGGCGACACGTCGAGCAGGACCGTCAGATGCGGAACGAGACCGCCGGTGGCCCAGCGGGAGATCCGGGCGATCTCCGTCGGGGACAGATCGCGGCCCGCACCCTGGTAGGCGACGGAGGAGTCGATGTAACGGTCGGAGATGACGACGGCACCTCGTTCCAGGGCCGGCCGCACGACGGACTCGACGTGCTCGGCGCGGTCGGCCGCGTACAGCAGCGCCTCGGCGCGGTGCGACAGACCGGCGGAGGACACGTCGAGCAGGATGGCGCGCAGGCGCTTGCCGATCGGGGTCGCTCCGGGCTCACGGGTGACGACGACCTCGTGGCCCTTGTCGCGGATCCAGTCGGCCAGCGCCTCGACCTGCGTCGTCTTGCCTGCACCGTCGCCGCCCTCGACGGCGAGGAAGAACCCGGCCTTCGCAGGCGCCTGGGCGGGGTCGGATCCGGCGAAGGCGTCGCGCAGGTCGTGGCGCAGCGGGACACCCTGCCGGTCGTCCGTGCGGATGAGGACCAGCGCAGCGACGGGCAGCAGCAGCGCGCCGGCCAGCATGAGCATGAAGGCGGCGCCACTGTGGTCGAAGACGAAACCGGCGGTCTCCGCCCGGTGCTGTCCGATCAGGGCGGCCAGCACGGGCGCGGCGACGGCGCACAGGGCGAGGACCGTGCGGACGACGGCGTGCAGGTGCGCCGTCGTCCGGGAACGGCGGGACTCCTCTGTCTCCTGGTCGATCAGGGTGTGCCCGGTGTGGGCTGCGACTCCTGCAGCCAGCCCGGCGAGCAACGCGAGCAGCACGTCGCTCGTCGGGTCGGGGGTGAGACCGGCGGCGAGCAGGGCGAGACCGGTGACGGCGATGGCCAGCGGCAGCAGCCTGCGCCTGGAGAGCGCGGTCAGGGTGTGCGGGGCGAGGCGGATGCCGCCCGCGGTCCCGGCGGTGAGGGCCAGGACGAACAGCGCGAAACCGGCGGGGCCGAAGCCGAGGTCGGCGGACTGCAGGACGGCGAGGGCGACGGCTGCGGCGACGGCCCCGGCGGTCGCCGCACAGGCCGTCACCAGGAGCGGGACCGCTTCGGTACGGCCCTTGTCGGTGCGGCCCTCGTGGGTGCGGGGCCGGCGCAGACCCTCCAGCGGTGAGCGCGGACGCCGCGTCGCGGTGCCGGGGATCTCGAGGAAGTACAGGACGCTGAACGACGCGGCGAACAGCCCGGCCGCGACGTAGGCGGCGAGCGCCGCCGGGTGGGCGTCGAACCAGTCCAGGCCGAGGGCCAGCAGATTGCTGACGCCGGTGATGACCAGGAGCCCGGCCGCAGCGATGGGCAGCGCGACGAAGGAGGTGCGCAGCCACAGTCGGCGCAGCGCGTCCTGATGGTCGGGCAGCGGACGCACGGCGGCGCCCTCAGGCGGCGAGCGCAGGCAGCAGCGCGGGGGCGGCGCTGTCCTTGGCGACCGTCCACAGCCTCTCGGCGACGCCGGTGACGAAGACGGTGACCAGCAGCAGTGCGAACGCGTTGCCGGGCGTCCAGGCGATCCACAGCGGGGCGACGACGAGGGCGACGATCCGCAGGGCGTCGGCACCGGCCATCGTCCAGCGCCGGTCCAGCGGCCCGGAGGGCGCGACCAGCGCGCTGACCGGGCCGAGCAGTACGGCGCCGAACAGCAGGGTCGCCAGCAGCCGGGCACCGAAGACAGCGGCGACGGCAAAGGAGACGCCGCGGTATCCGCCGCCGAAGACGGGCTGGCCGGCGGCCGGCGCGAACGCGGCGTGCAGCGCGAGGAGCAACAGCACCAGGACCGACAGCGCATCGGCGATGCCGCCGGTGAACTGGGCCCCCCACAGCCTGCGCAGAGGTGCGTACCGCAGCAGCGCACCCACGGCACGCTCGCGGGAGTCCACTGTCAGGGCATCGTCTGTGGCGGGGCCGTGGGGTGCCTCGCCTGATGGCTGCTCTGAACGCGTCATCCTGCCAGCGTATAGGCAGCCACCGACAGGGCGGGCCCCGCCCGAACATGTCGCTGCCGGACGGGCGCCGCCCTGCAGCGCCTGGCTACTCGCCGCTCTTCGGGGCGGTCTTCCCGGCAGCCGTCTTCTTCGCCGCCGTCTTCTTCGCCGCCGTCTTCTTCGCCGCCGTCTTCTTGGCCGCCGTCTTCTTCGCCGCCGTCTTCTTGGCCGCCGTCTTCTTGGCCGCCGTCTTCTTGGCCGCCGTCTTCTTGGCCGTGGTCTTCTTGGCGGTCTTCTTCGCGGGGGCCTTCGCCCGCTTCTCGGCGAGGAGTTCGTAGGCCCGCTCGGCCGTGATGGTCTCCACGTCGTCATCGCGGCGCAGCGTCGCGTTCGTCTCGCCGTCGGTGACGTAGGGGCCGAACCGGCCGTCCTTGACCACGACCGGCTTCTCGGTGGCCGGGTCGGTGCCGAGCTCCTTCAGCGGCGGCTTGGCGGCGGCGCGGCCGCGCTGCTTGGGCTGCGCGTAGATCGCCAGGGCCTCCTCGAGCGTGATGTCGAAGATCTGCTCCTCGGTCTGCAGCGACCGGGAGTCGGTGCCCTTCTTCATGTACGGCCCGTAGCGGCCGTTCTGCGCGGTGATCTCGATGCCCGACTCGGGGTCGGTGCCCACGACGCGCGGCAGCGACAGCAGCTTGAGCGCCTGCTCGAGCGTCACCGTGTCCAGGGACATGGACTTCAGCAACGACGCGGTGCGCGGCTTGACCGCGTTCTTGCCGGTCTTGGGCGTCCCCTCGGGCAGCACCTCGGTGACGTACGGCCCGTACCGCCCGTCACGGGCGACGATCGGGCGCCCGCTCTCCGGGTCGGTGCCGAGTTCGAAGTCGCCGCTGGGCTTGGCCAGCAGCTCCTCGGCGTAATCGACGGACAGCTCGTCCGGCGGCAGGTCGGCGGGGACGTCGGCACGCTTGCCGGGCTCGTCCGGCTTCGCCGCGTCGATCTTCTCCACGTACGGCCCGTAGCGGCCGACACGCAGCACGATCCCGTCCCCGACGGGGAAGGAGGAGACGCCCTTGGCGTCGATCGCGCCCAGGTCGGAGACGAGTTCCTTGAGCCCGCCGAGGTGGTCGCCGTCGCCGTTCCCCGAGTCGGCGGCGGAGGCGGCGCCCGGCTTCCCGTCGTCCTCTCCGAAGTAGAAGCGACGCAGCCACGGCACGGCCTGGGCGTCGCCGGCGGCGATGCGGTCGAGGTCGTCCTCCATCTTGGCGGTGAAGTCGTAGTCGACGAGCCGCCCGAAATGCTTTTCCAGCAGGCCGACGACGGCGAAGCTGAGGAAGGAGGGGACCATCGCCGTGCCCTTCTTGAACACGTACCCGCGGTCCTGGATGGTGCTGATGATCGACGCGTAGGTGGAGGGGCGGCCGATCTCGCGCTCTTCGAGCTCCTTGACGAGCGTGGCCTCGGTGTAGCGGGCCGGCGGCTTGGTGGCGTGGCCGTCGGCGGTCAGATCCTCGGCGCGCAGCGGGTCGCCCTCGGTGACCTGGGGCAGCCGCCGCTCACGGTCGTCCAGCTCCGCGTTGGGGTCGTCGGCTCCCTCCACGTATGCCTTGAGGAAGCCGTGGAAGGTGATGATCTTGCCGGTGGCGCTGAACTCGGCGTCCCGGCCGTCGGCGCTGCGCCCACCGACCTTGACCGTCACGGACTGGCCGGTGGCGTCCTTCATCTGGGAGGCGACGGTGCGCTTCCAGATCAGCTCGTAGAGCCGGAACTGGTCACCGGTCAGCCCCGTCTCGGCGGGGGTGCGGAAGCGATCCCCAGAGGGGCGGATCGCCTCGTGCGCCTCCTGGGCGTTCTTGACCTTGCCGGCGTAGACGCGCGGGCGCTCGGGCAGGTACTCGGCGCCGTAGAGCTGGGTGACCTGGGCGCGGGCGGCCGAGACGGCGGTCTCGGACAGCACGGTGGAGTCCGTACGCATGTAGGTGATGAAGCCGTTCTCGTACAGCTTCTGGGCCACCTGCATGGTCACCTTCGCGCCGAAGCCGAGCTTGCGGCCGGCCTCCTGCTGCAGCGTGGTGGTGCGGAACGGAGCGTAGGGCGACCGGCGGTAGGGCTTGGAATCGACCGAGCGGACGGCGAAGTCGGTGTCGGCCAGAGCGTCGGCCAGAGCGCGGGCGGCCTGCTCGTCAAGGTGCAGCACCTGGCCGGGGTTCTTCGCCTGCCCGTTTGCACCGAAGTCGCGGCCCTGCGCGACGCGGCGTCCGTCGACCGCGGACAGCCGGGCGCCGAAGGTGCCCGGGTCGGACGCGTCACCGGCCCGGCCGGTGGCGAAGGTGGCGGTCAGGTCCCAGTACTCGGCGGAGCGGAACGCCATCCGCTCGCGTTCCCGCTCGACGACGAGCCGGGTGGCCACGGACTGGACGCGGCCGGCCGACAGCCGCGGCATGACCTTCTTCCACAGGACCGGCGAGACCTCGTAGCCGTAGAGTCGGTCGAGGATGCGGCGGGTCTCCTGGGCGTCGACGAGCTTCTGGTTCAGGTCGCGCGGGTTGTCGACGGCGGCGCGGATGGCGTCCTTGGTGATCTCGTGGAAGACCATCCGGCGAACGGGGACCTTCGGCTTGAGCACCTCCTGCAGGTGCCAGGCGATCGCCTCGCCCTCGCGGTCCTCATCCGTGGCGAGGAAGAGTTCGTCGGAGTCGGCCAGGAGCGTCTTGAGCTTCTTGACCTGGTCCTTCTTGTCGCTGTTGACGACGTAGAGCGGCTCGAAGTCGTGTTCGACGTTGACGCCGAGGCGGGCCCAGGGCTGGCCCTTGTACTTCGCAGGAACCTCCGCGGCACCGTTCGGGAGGTCACGGATGTGCCCGACGCTGGCCTCGACCACGTAGCCAGGACCGAGATAGCCCTTGATCGTCTTAGCCTTGGCGGGCGACTCGACGATCACGAGTCGGCGCCCGCCGTTTGCGGTCTCGCTGGTCGGGGACAACTTCTCGCTCTTCTCTCCGGTCGACGGTATGACTCACGGGTGACGGGGCTCGCTGCCCGGCGGCGGCGTATCGCTGCGGAGTGTGACGGTACCTCCCGCCCCCATGTCAAACGGGAAAAGTCCACAACAACACTCGAACGGTAACCCGACAACCGGCGTTCCTGCCGTCCCGGGCACTCAGGCGGGTGCCGGGACCGGCAGCAGGAAGCCCTGCTCCACCAGCAGCCGGATAGCCGCCGGAGTGCGGTCGCGCAGGGCGACCGGGTCCTCGCCGAGCAGCTGGGCGATGGCGTCGAGGATCCGTCCGGCGGGCAGCGTGCCGTCGCACACACCGGCGAAGCCGGCGCCGACCGTGTCGACCTTCGTGGCGCGGCGCATCCCGCCGTGCTGGCGGAGCACCACGTGCTCGGGGTCCTCCGCCCCGGGGAGCCCGACCTGCTCCTGAACGACCTCCGCGGCGAGCACGAAGTGGCCGGCCAGCAGGCCGGCGTCATCCGTACCGCGCAGGAAGTCCTGACGCTCGAAGTGCGCCCGCACGACCTCGCCGAGCGGCTGCTCCACGGGGTGCGGCCACTCCTCGACGGTCACAGACGGCCGGTCGGAGCCGCTGCGACGCAGGGTGATCCAGCCGAAGCCGACCGCTTTGGTGCCGCGCGCCTCGAAGGAGTCCAGCCAGGCCGCGTACCGGGCGGCGTAGGTGTCGGTGCCGGTCTCGTCCCGGTGGTCGCCGGCGTCGCGCAGCCACAGTTCGGCGTACTGGGTGACGTCCTGCACCTCGCGCTGCACGATCCAGGCGTCGCAGCCCGGCGGCACCCATCCGGTCACCCGGTCACGCCAGTCCTCGTCCTCGCGGTGCTCCCAGTTGGCCAGGAGTTGCAGGAAGCCGCCGGGGGCGAGGTGCTCGGGGCCCTGCCGGACGAGGGTGCGGCACAGGTCGTCGCCGGACATGCCGCCGTCGCGGTAGGTGAGGCGGGCGTCAGGGGAGATGACGAAAGGCGGATTGGAGACGATCAGGTCGTAGGGCGGCTCGCCGGTGACCGGCGCGAACAGCGATCCCTCGCGCAGATCGGCCTGCGCAGCGCCGGACAGTGCGAGCGTGAGGCGGGTGCACTGGAGCGCCCTGGGGTTCAGATCGGTCGCGGTGACGTCGGAGGCGTGCTGCGCGGCGTGCAGGGCCTGGATGCCGGACCCCGTGCCGAGGTCGAGGGCGCGTGCGACGGGGGTGCGGACCGTGATGCCGGCCAGGGTGGTGGAGGCGCCGCCGACACCGAGGACGACGTCCTTGCGGCGCGCGCCGATGCCGCCGGCACCGCCGACGGCACAGCCCAGGTCGGAGACGATCCACCAGTCCTGGCCGTCGGGCCCGCCGAAGGGGCGGACGTCGACGGCGGCCCGCACGGCGTCGTCACCGACGGGCAGCAGCCAGCCGCCGTCCAGCGCCTCGTCCACGGGCAGAGCGGCGTGTGCCTGCGGGAGCGGGACGGTCTGCTGGAGGAGGAAGAGGTGGACCAGGGTCTCGAGCGGCCCTTCACCGCGGGTGGCGCGGAGAGCAGGGACCGTCTCGCTGCGGCCGAGGGCGGCGTAAGCGGCGGCTCCCAGCAGTTCCAGCAGGCCGTCGGCGGTGAAGCGGGCGGAGAGCATGGCCTGCCGGAGCCGGTCGGCGGTCTCGGGGCCGTGCGTGGGGAGAGAGTGGGTCGTCACACCCCCATTGTGGGGGCCGCTGCGCCCTGCCGGCTCAGGAGCCCTCGCCGTCGGAACCCTTCGCGTCGGCGACCCCGGGCGAGGTTTTCTGGCAGCCGGGTTGCTTGACCATGGCCTTCCTCAGGTCACCGGACTGGAGCTTCTGCAGGGCCTGGTCGCCGCTCTTGCCGAACTTGGTCATGTCCTGGGCCACACCGTTGAGGCCCGAGGCGAACTTCGCCTGGTCCTCGGTGTCGAGGCCCTTGACCGTCTTGGTGATGTCGGCGTATTTGCCGGCCAGCTCGTGCAGTTCCTTGACAGCGTCCTTCTGCAGCTTGGCACCGTCCTCGACGGGCGGCGCGCCGGCCTTGTCGATGGCGTCGGCGAGCGAGTCGTACGCCTCAGAGATGTTCTGGAAGGCCTCGGCGTCGGCTTTCTGCACGTCCTCCGGCGACTTCTGGGACTCGGAGACCTGCGTGATGGAGGAATTGGCAGAACGGATCTTCTGCACCTGTGGTTTGACGTGGCCACAGACGCGTTCGGCCCAGGCGTTGGTCTTCGCGCCGTCGTCGCCGCAGCCGGTCAGCGTCAGCAGGAGCGCCGCGCCGCCGGACAGTGCAGTCGCAAGCTTCTTGTTCACCGGTGTGGTCCCTTCCGTGACTCTTCCGCCGGGGAACTTACACGTTGCGGCCATCCGATCCGCGAATCGGATGAGAAGACTGTCACTGAATCCAGTCTTTTGCACCAATCGCTCGGGGCGCGGCGCACGCCGGCACGCAGGGGGAAGACAGCAGGCCGGAGCGCGGCGCACCCCCACCGTTGTCGGATTCCTCACTCGCGGCGCACCGTAGGGCGCCGACTGGGTCTCTGCGGCGCGGAAGCTCAGGGGAGAACGGGCTGGGCGACATGCGCCGGCCAGCTCATGCGGATGAGTCCGCCCTGGTCGTCGGAGGTGATCTCCACGTCGTCGACCAGTCCGCTGATGACGGCGAGGCCCATGTCGCCGTCCGCCTCGTCCTCCTCGCCGGCCGGCTCGGGCAGCTCGTCGCGGCCGCCGGGAACCAGGGCCGCCACGGTGCCGTCCGCCTCGTCACCGACCTCGATGGAGAACTTCTTCTCGTCCTCGATGAGCGACACCCGCACGGGGCTGCTCACGCCGTTGCTCATGTGGAGCCCGACGGCACGGGTACAAGCCTCGCCGACCGCCAGCCGCACCTCGTCGAGCTGAGCCTCGTCGACTCCTGCGCGGCGCGCCACGGCAGCGGCGACCAGCCGAGCCGTGCGCACATGCTCGGGAAGCGCGCTGAATCGGAGTTCGACGGTGGCCATGCCATCCCCCTCGGGCTGCGATGCTGCATTCTCGGTACCGGGCTCAGGGTCGAGCCCGGTACCGCCTCTTCCGGTGACCGGTCCGGCTGCGCCGGACGGACGCCACGGTCAGTCCGTGGCCGCCACGGCCTCGTCGACCGAGCCGTGGATCGGGAACACCTTGGTCAGACCAGTGATACGGAAGATCTTGAGAATGCGCTCCTGGTTGCACACCAGGCGCAGTGAGCCCTCGTGAGCACGCACCCGCTTGAGCCCCCCGACCAGCACCCCGAGGCCGGTGGAGTCGAGGAAGTCAACGCCTTCCATGTCCACGACGAGGTGGTAGCTTCCGTCGTTCACGAGCTCGACCAGCTGCTCACGCAGTTTGGGCGCGGTGTATACATCAATCTCGCCCCCGACCTCGACGATCGTACGATCGTCCACGGTACGGGTCGACAGTGACAGGTCCACGGATCCTCCAGCACCTTGCTATCGAGCGGTCCGCCCCCTTCAGCCCCCTCCCGGGTCTCCCCGCTGGCGAGCGGGGACGGCAGGGAACGGATCGGCGGCCGCAGTGGCATTCAATCACTTACCGGCAGGCGTGCACGACGCCTTGCGTCCATTGTCCGTCACGCCGGTGACACACTCGGTGCCGATGGCCGACAATCCAGACCCACTGACGGTGCTCGAACGCCTTGCCGCCGGGGCGGACCGAGCCACGCGCATCACCCATACGGAGCACCTGCCCTCCCGTGTCGGCAGGCATGCGGAGTGGCCCGACCGGATCCGGCCGGAAGTCGTCGACGCCGTGCGGGCCTTCGGCGTGGCCCGGCCGTGGGAACACCAGGCACGCGCCGTCGAGTCCGCGCTCGACGGCCTGTCCACCGTCATCGCCACCGGCACCGCCTCGGGGAAGTCGCTCGCGTACCTCGTGCCCGTCCTCGACGCCCTCACGGCGGGCGCGCAGGCGCCGAACAGCCGCGGTGCCACCACCCTGTACCTGGCGCCGACAAAGGCACTGGCCGCGGACCAGCGGCGGGTCCTGCGCACGCTCGCGGCACCGCTGGGCAGCGCCGTACGCCCGGCGGTTCACGACGGGGACACCCCGCCGGAGGAGCGCGAATGGGCCCGCCGGTTCGCCAACCACCTGCTGACCAACCCCGACATGCTCCACCGCAGTCTGTTGCCCGCGCACGCCCGCTGGTCCTCCTTCCTGCGTGCCCTGCAGTACGTGGTGATCGACGAGTGCCACACCTACCGCGGCGTCTTCGGCTCCCACGTGGCCCAGGTGCTGCGCCGGCTGCGGCGCGTGTGCGCCCGCTACGGCGCGCAGCCGGTCTTCCTGCTGGCGTCCGCAACCTCCGCCGACCCGGCCGAAGCCGCCGGCCGGCTGACCGGTCTGCCCGTCACAGCCGTCACCGAGGACACCTCACCGCGCGGCGAGCTCGTCTTCGCGCTGTGGGAACCGCCGCTGACCGACCGGGAGGGCGAACGCGGCGCCCCGGTGCGCCGCACGGCCACCGCGGAGACCGCGGAGCTCCTCACCGATCTGGTCGGCCGGCACGTGCGCACCGTCGCCTTCGTCCGCTCCCGCAGGGGCGCGGAACTGGTCTCTCTCATCGCGCGGGAACGGCTCGGTGAGACCTCTTCCACCACGGGCGGCGGGCGGGGGCTCGCCTCCCGCATCGCCGCCTACCGCGGCGGCTATCTCCCCGAAGAACGGCGCGCGCTCGAGCGCGCGCTGCACTCGGGTGAACTGCTGGGCCTGGCCGCGACCACGGCCCTGGAGCTCGGCATGGACGTCTCCGGCCTGGACGCCGTCCTGATCACCGGTTACCCGGGGACCAGGGCGTCGCTGTGGCAGCAGGCCGGCCGGGCCGGCCGGGCCGGCCAGGGCGCCCTGGCCGTCCTCGTCGCCCGCGACGATCCGCTCGACACCTATCTTGTCCATCACCCGGAGTCCGTCTTCAGCCACCCCGTCGAGTCGACCGTCCTCGACCCGGACAACCCCTATGTCCTCGCGCCGCACCTGTGCGCCGCAGCCGCCGAGGCGCCGCTGAGCGCCGCCGACGCCGAACTGTTCGGCCCGGAGTTCACCGAAGTGACGGCGAGTCTCGAGCAGCGGGGCCTGCTGCGGCGGCGTGGCGCCGCCTGGTACTGGACCCGTCGCGAACGGCCCGCCGATCTGGTGGACATCCGCGGCTCCGGAGGCCGGCCGGTGCAGATCGTCGAGGAGGACACCGGGCGGCTGATGGGGACCGTGGACGCGGCCACGGCGCACGGCACCGTGCACGACGGCGCGGTCCACCTGCACCAGGGCCGAACCTACGTGGTCTCGCGCCTCGACCTGGACGACTCGGTCGCGCTGGTCACCGAGGCCAACCCGCCTTGGTCGACGATGGCGCGGGACACCACCGCCGTCTCCGTCCTGGAGACCGACACCGAGGTCGCCTGGGGCGAGGCGCGGCTGCACTTCGGCTCGCTCGAGGTCACCCATCAGGTGGTGTCCTATCTGCGTCGCCGGCTCGTCACCGGCGAGGTGATGGGCGAGACGAAGCTGGACCTGCCGCCGCGCACTCTGCGCACCCGCGCGGTGTGGTGGACGGTGACCGAGGACCAGTTGGATGCCGCCGGCCTGTCTCCTCACATCCTGCCCGGCGCGCTGCACGCAGCCGAGCACGCCTCGATCGGTCTGCTGCCGCTGTTCGCCACCTGCGACCGGTGGGACATCGGCGGCGTGTCCGTGCCGCTGCACCCGGACACGCTGCTGCCGACCGTGTTCGTCTACGACGGGCACCCCGGCGGCGCCGGCTTCGCCGAACGCGGATTCCACAAGGCACGCGAGTGGCTGACCGCCACGCGGGAGGCCATCGCGTCCTGCGGCTGCGAGTCCGGTTGCCCCTCGTGCATCCAGTCCCCCAAGTGCGGCAACGGCAACGACCCGCTGCACAAACGCGGTGCTCTGCGCCTGCTCGCCGAACTGTTGCGGTCGGCGCCCTGAGTCGGGCGGCCCCGCGCGGGCACGGATCCGCGGCGCGTAGGGCCCGGCGCTCGTGCGGGCGGTGACGTCGGCGATCCCGCCGTTCACGGCACACCGGACCAGCCGGGCGCCCTGCGCCGCCGCGACCCGCCACGCGACGGCGCACGCCGCCGGCGGTCCCCGAAGGGCCTGGTCGGCGGCGGCCAGGGCGGCCAAGTCGGCTGCTGACGCTGCCCGGTGACGGGCGGCCACCACCTGACCCATGGCCAGCACCGCGGCGAACACCGCGCACAGCGCGGTGGCGCACACGGCGGCCCAGACCGTCGCCGACCCGCGGTCCCCGCTCACCGTGCGGTCCCCGCACCGGCTGCGCCGCCACCCACACCCTTGCCCACGGCCCGTTCGGCCAGCGCGACGGCCTCCGCGTGCAGCGGGAGCGACAGTGGCCCCGGGCCGGCCGACCGGCCCGTTACGGTCACCCGCACCAGGTCGTCCTTCTTCATCAACCGGGCCCGTGCTCCGGGCGGTGCAACCGAGCGGGCGGCCCGGAGCACCCCCTGTTCGGGTTCGCCGCGCGCGGCGGCACGGGCGCCTGCCCGCGCCGCGTCGACGCACTCGATGAGCGCGGCGGCACTCGTCAGGCCCCACAGCAGCATCCCGACCAGGAGCACCAGCGAGGGCACGACGACCGCCGTTTCGGCCGTCACGTAGCCGGCGTCACGCGGCCGCACTGAGGGCCTTCTCCACCAGGTGCTGCAGGGCGGAGCTGACGGCACCGCTCGTCACCACCTTGTACAGGACCGTCGCGAAGGCGCAGGCGGCGATGGTGCCGACCGCGTACTCCGCGGTGCTCATGCCGGCGTCGTCGGTTCGCAGCAGTGCGGGCAGCCGCCGCAGCCGGCGCAGCGTCCATCGGTTCATGGTGGGACTCCTTCGTTCAACAGGTGGATTCACAGCAGGGACCTCGCCAGGCCGACGACCACGGGGACCACCCCGACCGCGAGGAAGGCGGGCAGGAAGCACAACCCGAGCGGTCCGGTGACCAGCACCGCGGCGCGCCGGGCGCGCTCGGCGGCCGCTCGGGCGCGCAGGGCCCGGCTCTCGCGGGCGACCCGGGAGATGTCGCGTATCGCCGGCACGCCTCCGCTACCGGCTCGTTCCATACAGCGCGCCAGCGCCTCGCAGCCGGGCTGGGCCCCGAACCGCGCCCATACGGACGGCCGGTTCGCCGCCGAGACGCAACTGAACGGCGGCGCGGACCAGTCCCTCACCCAGCGGTCCGCCCACCGAGTGCCCGACCGCCTCTGCACCCTGTGCCGGGCCGGATCCCGCGGCCAGGCAGGCGGCCAGCAGCTCGGCGACGAGCGGCACACGGGCCTCGGCGGCGCGGGCACGGGCCAGAGCTGCCTTCCGTGCGGCCTCGGTGCCGCGGCGGCGCAGCCACCGCCACGCGACACAGGCTCCGGCACCGCCGAGCGGCCATGCCGGTCGGGCCGCCGACGGCGACCGCGGGCACCAGGCCGGCGATGCCGGCTGCCGCGGCGTCCTGCAGCGGTCCGTGCCGTGCCCGGGGGGCGCCGAATCCGAAACACCCGCGCGGGCGGGGCAGACGGCGTGCCCGCGACGAGATCTCGAACAGCTGCCGGGCTCTGCGGCGGGCCGTCCATGTGGTGCTCACGCGGCACCACCTCCTTCGGCGTTGCGAACGAGCCGGGCGACCCAGGCCAGCCCGGCGGCCTCCAGCAGCCCTCCTGTCGCCAGACAGGCCAGGCCCACGGAACTGTGGAAGAGCACCTGAAGCGGATGTGCGCCCATGGCGCCGCCCAGCAGCAGTCCGAAGGCCGGCAGCAGCGCGAGCACATTCGCCGTCGACCGGGGGCCGGCGAGCTGGGCACGCAGGTCGGCGCGCTGGTCCCGCTCGGCGCGCAGGGCGTCGGCGACCCGGTCGAGACCGGTGGCGAGCCCCGCCCCGTTGTCGGCGGCCACCTGCCAGCAGGCGGCAACCGCGCGGAGTCCGTCCGCTCCGGGCCGCCGGCCTGCCGCCCGGAGCGCTGCGGGCACCTCGCCGCCGAAGCGCGCCGCGGCGAGCACGGCGGAGCCGCCCTCAGCCAGGCCCGCCACTCCGGCGGTACACAGCGCGCGGTCGGGCAGCCGGCCGGCGCGCAGTTCACCTGCGACGGCCGTGCACAGCGTGATCACGGCCTGCTCACGACGGTCGGCCGCGCGACGGTCCGCACGGGAGCGCAACGACCGGCGTACCAGCGGCACGGCCGCCGCACCGGCCACCAGTGGCAGGGGCGACCCGGCGAGCAGTGCGAGAAGCACTCCACCGACGGGACACCACCACTCGATCGCGGGCCGGCCACGCAACCGCTGCCGCGCCTCCCCCGGGCCCCGGGTCACCGGCTCTCCCCCGCCCGGGCGCACAGCCGGTCAAGTGCCGGCCGTCCTGGCCCGGAGACGAAGCCGTCCGCGCCCCACAGCAGGGCGGGGAGGGTGGTCACCAGTCCGTGTCGGTCCCGTTCGAGGACGTGGATCTGGGCGATGCGGCGGCAGCCCGACCGGTCCCGCACGAGGTGGACGAGGACGTCGAGCGCCGCGGCCAGCTGGCTGTGCAGCGCGGCCCGGTCGAGACCGGCCGTGGCGGCCAGGGCCTCCAGCCTGGCGGGCACGTCGGCCGCGGCGTTGGCGTGGACCGTGCCGCAGCCGCCGTCGTGACCGGTGTTCAGGGCGCTCAGCAGGTCCGTGACCTCGGGCCCGCGCACCTCGCCGACCACCAGCCGATCGGGGCGCATGCGCAGGGCCTGCCGGACCAGGTCCCGCAGCGTCACCCGGCCGGCCCCCTCCTGGTTGGCGGGTCTGGCCTCCAGCCGCACCACGTGGGGGTGGTCCGGCCGCAGTTCCGCCGAGTCCTCGGCGAGCACGATCCGTTCGCGCGGGCCGACCAGCCCCAGCAGGGTGGACAGCAGGGTGGTCTTCCCGGTACCCGTTCCGCCGGTGACGAGGAAGGAGAGCCGGGCGTCCAGCAGCGCGCGCAGCAGGTGCTCGCCGCCGGGCGGAACGGTGCCGGCGCGGGTCAGCTCGGCCAGGTCGAAGGCACGCGGACGGACCACACGCAGCGACAGGCAGGTGCCGCCGACGGCGACCGGCGGGAGCACCGCGTGCAGCCGGGTGCCGTCGGGCAGCCGCGCGTCGACCCACGGTTCGGCGTCGTCCAGCCGCCGGCCGGCGGAGGTGGCCAGTCGCTGGGCGAGCCGGCGCACCGCAGCCTCGTCGGGGAAGGCCGCGGCCGCGCGCTCCAGGCCGCCGCCGCGGTCGACCCACACCTCGCGTGGGCCGGTGACCAGCACGTCCGTGACACGGGCGTCGGCGAGCAGCGGCTCCAGCGGTCCGCTGCCCACCAGCTCACAGCGGAGGGCCTCCACCACGCGCAGCACTCCGCTGTCGCCGAGAAGTCGGCCTTCGGCGCGCAGCGCCGCTGCCACCCGTGCCGGTGTCGGCTCGGTCCCCGTCTCGGCGAGCCGCAGGCGGACCGTGTCCAGCAGGCCGGCCGCTCCGCCCGCGGCCGTCGGCCGACTGGGCAGGAGCAGCCTCGATGCGGCTCATGCGACGGCCTCGCCGTCCTGCGCTCCGCCGGCCGGTCCCGCCGCGGCGCCGAGGCCCGCGGCGGCAGTGTCCGATTCCAGAACTCCCGGCCGAACCGGGCAAGCGGGCCGCCGTCGCAGGCGCCCGGTGGTCCGCCGGGTTCGGCGGCGTCAGGAAGGCGCAGTTCCCACGGCAGTTCGCCGGCCAGCGGCAGTCCCACCAGACCGGCCAGCTGGGCGCCGTCCATGCCGGGCAGCCCGCCGGCGGCCCGCCGCGCCCGCCGGCCGGCCGGATCACCACCCGCAGGTCGCGCGACGCCCAGCCGCAGTCGGGAGGCCAGGCGCTGGGCAGCGGCCACCGCGCGCAGTTCGGCCGGTACCAGCAGCAGGGCGAGGTCGAGCTGGACGAGCGCCTCCGCAGCGGCTGCGTCGAACTGCCGGGGCAGGTCGACCACGACGGCCTCGGCGCGGCGCCGTGCGGCGCCGAGCAGGCACTGCATCGCGTCCGGCCGGTACGGCGGCCTGCTCTCCGCGGTCCCAGCTGAGCACGCTCACGCCGTGCACCGCGGGCAGGGACTCCTCCAGTGCCACCCCTCCGACCCGGCCGCGGGAGTCGGCGAACGCCGGCCAGCGCAGCCCCTCCGTGCGTTCGGCGCCGAGCGCGATGTCGAGGCCGCCGCCGAGCGGGTCTGCGTCGACGAGCATCGTGCGCCGCCCGGCGCGCGCCGCCGTCACCGCGAGGGCGCAGGCGAGGGTGGAGGCGCCGGAGCCGCCGCGTCCGCCGAGCACGCCGACGGTCAGCGCGGGCCGTCCGACCCCCTCCGCCGCGTCGGCGATGCGGCCGGCCAGCCAGCGTCTCGGCGTCGGGCAGGACGACGACGCCCTCGGCGCCGAGCCGGGCGCCCCGCTCCCACACCCCGGGGTCGTCGAGGTCCCGGCCGACCAGCAGCACCCCGGCCCTGCGGCGGGCGGCGGGCGTACCGGTGAGATCGGCGCCCAGCGTGCCGGCGCGGGCGCAGTCGTCGCCCACCAGGACGAGCGGCGCCTGCTCCCAGCGCGCGGCGGCGCCCCACGCGGCGCCGTCTGCGCCACGCTCGGGGGCGCCGTGCGCGACCTCGGCATCCGCGCCGGCCGCGGCGCACAGCCGCAGCAGATCGTCGAGGAGGACCTCGTCCTCCGTCACAATCAGGATGGTTTCGGCCACGGCTCGATTCCCTTCGCACTCGCGCCGCGGTGTCCGCGAACGGCTCGCGGGCGGCGCCGGGAATCACGGTGCGGTGATCGCGGAAAAACTCAGTGATCATGGTGAAAAACCGTGGACAACCCAGCGGTTGTGAATATCCCCGTCACTCAAACCGGGGAGTGTTCCGCACAGGAGCGCGTCGATTACGCAGAGTGGTGAAAGGATCGTGCGCAGCCGGACGTGAGGCCACACGAAGGGGCCAGAGCGTGGCCGAGAGAGGAGCCGAGCCGGTGAAAACGGGCCCGGACATGCGACGACCCCCGCCGGGGGGGAGAGCGGGGGTCGTCTCCACGGCCGACTCGGGGGGGAGGAGCCGGTCCGGGGTAGCACGGTCGCGAACGATCCGTGACTTCCATGGTGTACCCGAGGGCCTTCTCAGGCAAACCCACGCGCCCCACCTTACGCCGAATGGTGGGCGCCTATGCTCACACTCGTGGAAATCCAGTCGCTGCCCCGGACCGCCGCCTTCTTCGACCTGGACAAGACGGTCATTGCGAAGTCGAGCACACTCACCTTCGGCAAGTCCTTCTACCACGGCGGGCTGATGAATCGCCGTGCCGTACTGCGCACCGCCTACGCCCAGTTCGTGTATCTGGCCGGCGGCGCCGACCACGAGCAGATGGAACGGATGCGCGAGTACCTCTCCGCGCTGTGCCGCGGCTGGAACGTGCAGCAGGTCAAGGAGATCGTCGCGGAGACCATCCACGACCTGATCGACCCCATCATCTACGACGAGGCCGCCTCCCTGATCGAGCAGCACCACCTGGCCGGCCGGGACGTCGTGATCGTCTCCACGTCCGGCGCGGAAGTCGTCGAGCCCATCGGGGAGATGATCGGCGCCGACCGGGTCATCGCCACCCGCATGGTCGTCGGCGAGGACGGCTGCTATCAGCGGCGAGATCGAGTACTACGCCTACGGCCCGACCAAGGCCGAGGCCATCGCCTCGCTGGCCGCCTCCGAGGGCTACGACCTGACGCGCTGCTACGCCTACAGCGACTCGGTCACCGACCTGCCCATGCTCGAGGCCGTCGGCCATCCGCACGCCGTCAACCCGGACCGGGCGCTGCGCAAGGAGGCCGCTCGCCCGCGACTGGCCCGTGCTGTCCTTCTCCCGCCCGGTGCGGCTCAAGCAGCGCGTGCCGTCCCTGTCCATGCCCTCCCGGCCCGGCGCTGGCGGTGGGCGGCCGCCGCGACGGCCGCCGTGGCCACGGCGGGGCTGGTCTGGTACTCGAGCAGACGGCGCGCCCGTTTCGGCACGATTTGAGGTGAAAGCAAATATCCTGGGCGAGCCCTTCCCCTACTCCCGCGTCGGGAGTACAAAGGACTCAACGGCCCGCGAGACCTCCGGCGTCCGAAGGATTCCCGGGTACGCAGCAAGGCCCACGGACCGGATGCATGAATATCGGGCACCCACGCGCAGCCGACCCGCGATTCGGGCCAGTCGCACCAGGTGACGGGCGAAGTCCCGACCTGATGGACGATTATTCGCGCACGCACTGGTAACCCGGTGGACATGCCAGCGGCGGCACCGCCTTCGGGTGATGCCGCCGCAACCTCGTCGCGAGGGCTCTCTACGCCGCGCCGCGCTGCAGCGCCTCGCAGACCGCCGTGCTCTCCCGCGCACCGAGTTCCACCGCGCGCCCGCAGTGGACGATCCACCGCGCCACGCCGTCCGGCGTGCCCGACGCGTAGTCGGCCAGCGCCGCCGCGTACGCCTCGCGCCCCAGCTCCGCGTGCCCCACCTCGGCGGGGCAGACGCCCTTCGGGTCAAGCCCGCTGCCCACCAGCACGATGCGCTCGGCGGCACGCGCCACCAGGCCGTTGTACGAGCCGAACGGGCGCAGCACCGCCAGTTCGCCGTGTACCACCGCCGCCGGTGCACCAGCGCCGGCGCCGAGGAACCCGCGACGATCAGTTGCCGCCAGGCCGTCGAGCCGTGCCGAGGTCTCCTCGGCGCCCGGCAGCGGCGGCCCGTCGGTGAGCTCGGCGTCCGCGACCGTCTCGCCGGCCAGCCGCGGACGGCCCACCGACTCGTCCGGCGCGTCGCCGCCGCCGCCACCAGGTGCAGCCGGGCCAGGACCCGCAGTGGCGACTGCCGCCACACCGCCAGGAGTTGGCCGGCCTCCGCGCTCACCCGCAGCGCCGCCCCCACCGTTCGCGCCTGGCCCTCGCCGCCGAAGTCGCTGCGCCGGCGCACCTCTTCGAGCGGCCAGTCCGCGCCGGCCGCAGCGGCGGAGCCCCGGGCCCCGCGCAGCGCCGCCTCCGCGCTGACCTCGCTGCTGCGCCGCCGCATGACGCGGTGCCCGTAGACGCCGTCCACGGCCTTGCGGACGGACTCCACGGCCTCGGCGACTCCGGCGAGTTCCCCGAGCGGGGCGAGCGGGTCTGCGGTGCTCCTCATGCGCTACGACCCTACGCATCCCGCGCACCGGGCGCAGGCCCCTCGATCGAGTGGTCTTCTTCACTCCACTCCGACACGGAGCGTGTGCGCGTCGCTACGCTTTCGCACATGAAGATCGCTTTCGTAGGCAAGGGCGGCAGCGGCAAGACGACGCTGTCCGCACTGTTCGTCCGCCGGCTCGCCGCCCGCCGGGTACCGGTCATCGCCGTCGACGCCGACATCAACCAGCACCTGGGCTGTGCGCTCGGACTGGACGAGGCGGAGGCGGCGCAGCTGCCGGCGATGGGCGCGCACCTGCCGCTGATCAAGGACCACCTGCGCGGCGCGAACCCACGCATCCCCTCCGCCGAGGCGATGATCAAGACGACGCCGCCCGGTGAGGGTTCCCGCCTGCTGCGCATCTGCGAGGACAACCCGATCTACGACGCCTGCGCCCGCACGGTCCCGCTGGAGGGCGGGGACGTACGGCTGCTGGCGACCGGCCCGTTCACCGAGTCCGACCTGGGCGTCGCCTGCTACCACTCGAAGGTCGGCGCGGTCGAGTTGTGCCTGAACCATCTGGTCGACGGGCCGGGCGAGTACGTGGTGGTCGACATGACGGCCGGCAGCGACTCCTTCGCCTCCGGCATGTTCACCCGTTTCGACATGACGTTCCTGGTCGCCGAGCCCACCCGCAAGGGGGTGGCGGTCTACCGCCAGTACAAGGGGTACGCCCGGGACTTCGGCGTGCCGCTGCGCGTGGTGGGCAACAAGGTGCACAGTGCGGACGACCTGCGCTTCCTGCGCGAGGAGGTCGGCGACGACCTGCTGGTCGCCGTCGGCGAGTCCGACTGGGTCCGCGCCATGGAGAAGGGCCGCCCGCTGCCGTTCCGCGAGCCTGGAGGACTCCAACCTGGAGGCGTTGCGGCTGCTGCACGAGACGGCGGAGAAGGCGTACGAGGACCGCGACTGGGAGCGGTACACCCGCCAGATGGTGCATTTCCATCTGCGCAACGCGGAGAGCTGGGGTAACGCGAAGACCGGGGTCGACCTGGCGTCCCAGGTCGACCCCGGCTTCGTGCTGTGCGAGGAGCCGGCTCCGCAGCCGCGTAGACCACCGCGCCGGGCCGGCGCGTTCAGTTCTTCAGGAACGTCCCCCAGCCGTCCTTGGGCGCCTCGCCGACCTCCAGCGTGCGGAGCTTCGCCAGCACGTCGGGGCTCTGCGCGTCCAGCCAGTTCACCAGCTGCTCGAAGGAGACGCACCGCACCTCAGGCTTCGTGCAGACGTCCCGCATGACGTCCGCCACGGCGTCCATGTACACGCCGCCGTTCCACTTCTCGAAGTGGTTGCCGATGATCAACGGCGCCCGGTTGCCCTGGTAGGCGCGCTCGAAGCCCTGCATGAGGCCGTCGTGCATCTGTTTGCGGTACGTGGGCCACTCGGACTTCGGCCCGTGCGTGCGTGCCGGACTGGTTGGCCATGAAGTTGTAGTCCATCGAGACCGTCTCGAAGGAGTGGCCGGGCATCGGGACCTCCTGCATCGACAGATCCCACAGCCCCTCCTTCTTCGAGGGCCACACCTGCCTGTTCACGCCGCTGGAGTCGTAGCGGAATCCGAGGTCCTTCGCCGCGGGCAGCAGGTTCTGCTGCCCGGCCAGGCAGGGCGCGCGACCGCCGATGAGTTCCTTTTCGTAGTCGAAGGGCAGCGGTGCCGCGTCGTGCCAGCCGGTCGTGGTCTTCCAGTGCTCGACGATCCACTTCGCCTGGTTGATCTCGCTCTCCCACTGCTCGCTCGTCCAGCTGCCGACACCGTTCGGTGCCGCAGAAGTGCCCGTTGAAGTGGGTGCCGATCTCGCTGCCGTCGAGCCAGGCCAGCCGCAGCTGCTGGAGCGTGGCCTTGATGTGGGCGTCGGTGAGGTAGCCGATGTCGGAGGCGCCGGGCGCGTGGCCGGGCGGGTCGTAGCGCTTGGCCTGGTCCTCGGGCAGCAGGTAGAGGCCGGAGAGGAAGTACGTCATCGAGGCGCCGAGTTCCTTGCCCAGCTTGCGGAACCTGGTGAAGAGCCCGTCTGCCGACCGCTCCCGCGCCGTCCCAGGAGAAGACCACGAACTGCGGGGGCTTCTGGCCGGCCTTCAGCTTGTGCGGCGTGGGCTGGTTGGGCTGCACGCCGGTGAAGGCGGTGGACCCGTCGCCGATCAGCTGCACCTGCCGCTTGGGCTTCTGTCCGTCATCGCGGCCCTGGCCGTTCCTGGCGGCCGAGGAGTCGCGGTTCGACACCGCGCTGCGTCTGTGCGCATCCACCGACGAGCATGGTCAGTGCGGCCATCGCCGCGACACCCGTCGCCCAGCCTCGGGTGGCTCTCATGGGGCCCACCTCATTCCCACGTATGTCCGTTTGATCTGCTTCGCGCGGATATAACGTGCCACGAGGAAGACAAGATGGTTGTACGACAAGCTGTTTTTCTGTTGATTTCACCCGCTAGGAGCACATTGAGCACCATGCCCCTGTTCGGCTTCATGCTCCCTGTGCATGTCATCAGCATTCGTTCGCCGACTCTTGAGGGCGTCTGGCACATCACTCGGCGCACTGCCGGACCCCACCCGCCGAACGCCGCGGCCCGCGGCCGTTGACCGACCGTCGGCCGACCTGACCGTCGACACGTTCACCACCGCCGTACTGACCGGACGGCCGCAGCCGAGCCTGCTGCCTCGTCCCACCCGAAGGGCCCGAACGACCTCCGCACCGGCGTCGGATGACAGGTCTAAACCAATTTGCGCCCGAGAACCCTTGTCACACGCCGCACGGCTGATGAGGTATGCGGTGGGACACAGCAGACACCCTGGGAATGGGAGATGTCGTGAGCAAAGAAAGCCTGGCCAACCTTCTCCGCGAGGAGAGGAAATTCGCGCCGCCCGCCGAGCTGGCTGCCGACGCCAACGTCACAGCGGCGGCGTACGAGCAGGCGAAGGCCGATCGGCTGGGCTTCTGGGCCGAAGCAGGCCCGCCGGCTCAGCTGGGGGACCGAACCGACCGAGACGCTCGACTGGTCGAACCCGCCCTTCGCCAAATGGTTCGCGGACGGGAAGCTGAACGTCGCCTACAACTGCGTCGACCGGCACGTCGAGGCCGGACACGGCGACCGCGTCGCCCTGCACTTCGAGGGCGAGCCGGGCGACAGCCGCAGCATCACCTACGCGGAACTCAAAGACGAGGTCTGCAAGGCGGCCAACGCGCTCACCGAACTCGGGGTGCACGCCGGCGACCGTGTGGCGATCTACCTGCCGATGATCCCCGAGGCGGCCGTCGCGCTGCTGGCCTGCGCCCGGATCGGCGCGCCGCACTCGGTCGTCTTCGGCGGCTACTCGGCCGACGCACTGGCCACCCGCATCGAGGACGCCGATGCCCGCGTCGTGATCACCGCCGACGGCGGCTACCGCAAGGGCGCGCCCAGCGCGCTGAAGCCGGCCGTCGACGAGGCGCTGACCCGCCCGGGCACCGAGAACGTGCGCAGCGTCCTGGTGGTGCGCCGCACCGGCCAGGAAGACGTCGAGTGGCACGACGGCCGCGACGTGTGGTGGCACGACCTGGTCGGCCGCCAGTCCGCAGAGCACACTCCGCAGGACTTCGACGCCGAGCACCCGCTGTTCATCCTCTACACCTCCGGCACCACCGGTAAGCCCAAGGGCATCCTGCACACCACCGGCGGCTACCTCACCCAGGTGGCCTACACCTGCCACGCGGTCTTCGACCTCAAGCCGGAGACGGACGTCTTCTGGTGCACGCGCCGATGTCGGCTGGGTCACCGGCCACTCCTACATCGTCTACGGGCCGCTGGCCAACGGCGCCACCGAGGTGATGTACGAGGGCACCCCCGACTCCCCGCACAAGGGCCGCTGGTGGGAGATCGTCGAGAAGTACGGCGTGACGATCTTCTACACCGCGCCGACGGCCATCCGCGCCTGCATGAAGTGGGGCGACGACATCCCCGAGGGCTTCGACCTGTCTTCGCTGCGCATCCTGGGCTCGGTCGGCGAGCCGATCAACCCGGAGGCCTGGGTCTGGTACCGGCACGTCATCGGCAACGACACGCACACCCGTGGTGGACACCTGGTGGCAGACCGAGACCGGCGGCATCATGATCAGCCCGCTGCCCGGCGTCACCGAGGCCAAGCCGGGCTCCGCCCAGGTACCGCTGCCCGGCATCTCGGCCACCGTCGTCGACGACGAGGCGAACGAGGTGCCGGACGGCAGGCGGCGGCTTACCTGGTGCTCACCGAGCCGTGGCCGTCGATGCTGCGCACCGTGTGGGGCGACGACAAGCGGTTCCTGGACACCTACTGGTCGCGGTTCGAGAACAAGTACTTCGCGGGCGACGGCGCGAAGAAGGACGAGGACGGCGACATCTGGATGCTCGGCCGCGTCGACGACGTGATGCTGGTCTCCGGACACAACATCTCCACCACCGAGGTGGAGTCCGCTCTGGTCTCCCACCCGAAGGTGGCCGAGGCGGCGGTCGTCGGCGCCACCGACCCGCAGACCACCCAGGCGATCTGCGCCTTCGTCATCCTGCGCGGCGACACCGCCGAGGACGAGGGCCTGGTCGACGAGCTGCGGCAGCACGTCGCCAAGCAGCTCGGGCCGATCGCCAAGCCCAAGCGGATCCTGCCGGTCGCGGAGCTGCCCAAGACCCGTTCCGGCAAGATCATGCGCCGGCTGCTGCGGGACGTCGCGGAGAACCGCGAGCTGGGTGACGTCACCACGCTCACCGACTCCTCGGTGATGGAGCTCATCCAGGACAAGCTGCCCTCCGCGATCCAGCGAGGACTGAACCGCACCGAACACGCTGTCACGAGGGGCATCCGGCATGGTCTGGTGCCCCTCGCGCTTGCCACGCCCCGCCGCATGAAATACGCGGACCGGGACAGGGGGATGATGGTCCGGCATGATCTGACCGACCGGTAGCAGACAGACGAGCGATTGAGCCAGGAGAGTGAGACACCCATGAGCAACGCCGACGACGGTCGCAGCGTCGGCCAGCTGTTCGCCGCGGCCACCACCGAACTGTCGGCGCTGGTGCACGACGAGATCGCGCTGGCCAAGGCGGAGATCCGTCAGGACGTCAAGCGCGGCGTGACGGGCGGCGGTGCCGGCATCGTGGCCGCGGTGCTGATCCTCTTCGCGCTGCCGGTGCTGAGCTTCGCCGCGGCGTATGGCATTCACAATCTGGGTCTCGGGCTGGCCTTGTCCTTCCTCATCGTGGGGGTCGCCTTCATCCTGCTGGCGGTGCTGCTCGGTCTCGTCGCTCTGAAGGCGTTCAAGAAGATCACGCCGCCGCAGAAGTCGATCGCCGCGGCCAAGGAGACCAAGGCGGTGCTCGCCAAGGCCAAGCCGCACCCCCGCCCCGCGCGGACCGGTGGCCGCCCCAGCCTCGAAAAGTCGGGGCAGCCGGTGGCGTGACGCCTCCACCGGGCCGGGTGTGAAACGCTCGCCCCATGACGCATCCGGACTCTCCCGCAGCCGTCGTGCGCCCCGACGGGCCCTGGACCCACCGGGACGTGGCGGCCAACGGCGCGCGGTTTCACATCGCGGAGCTGGGCGAGGGGCCGATGGTCCTGCTCGTGCACGGGTTCCCGCAGTACTGGTGGACCTGGCGGCACCAACTCGACGCCCTGGCGACGGCGGGATACCGCGCGGTCGCGATGGACCTGCGCGGCGTCGGCGGCAGCGACCGCACACCCCGTGGCTACGACCCGGCGAACCTCGCGCTCGACATCACCGGCGTCATCCGCTCGCTGGGCGAACCGGACGCCGCGCTGGTCGGGCACGACCTGGGCGGCTACCTGGCCTGGACGGCGGCCGTGATGCGCCCGAAGCTGATCCGCCGGCTCGCCGTGTCCTCCATGCCGCATCCGCGGCGCTGGCGCGCGGCGATGCTGCGGGACATGCGGCAGACGGCGGCCGGTGCGCACATCTGGGGTTTCCAGCGGCCCTGGGTGCCCGAGCGTCAACTCGTCGCGGACGACGGCGCGCTCGTCGAGCGGCTCATCCGGGACTGGTCCGGCCCGCGGACAGCCCGGCGCCGAGCGGGACGACGCCCTGGAGCGCTACCGGCGGGCGATGTGCATCCCGTCCACCGCGCACTGCTCCGTCGAGCCCTACCGCTGGCTGGTGCGCTCGCTCGCCCGGCCGGACGGCTTCCAGTTCAACCGGCGCATGAAGCTGCCCGTGCGGGTGCCCACGCTGCACCTGCACGGTTCGCTGGACCCGGTGCTGCGCACCCGCAGCGCCGCCGGCTCCGGCGAGTACGTCGAGGCCCCCTACCGCTGGCGGTTGTTCGACGGCCTCGGCCACTTCCCGCACGAGGAGGACCCGGCGGCGTTCAGCGGTGAACTGATCGACTGGCTCGCCGACCCCGAACCCGACCGCTGAACGGACCTTCCGGCTTCCGCCGATGCCTGTTTGATACCTCGTCAGGCGATTATCCGGCACACGCACGGGCACAAGGCGCCTTATGGGCCGGACGTACGACCATCATGGCGTGGCACGTGAAGCAGGCGACACGAGGCAGCGGCGTACCGGACGCGAGCCGCAGGGCGCCAGACCCCTGCGACGGCACGGCCCCGCCCGACGGCCGCACCACGGCGGGGGTTGGGCATCCCTCGCATCCTTCGCCGCCGCGCCCGCTGGATGAGCGCCAGACTGCGCCACCACGCGCGGCTGACCACGCGACCGGACAGCCGCTCCCGCACATTCCCGGCACGACCGGCAGGCCTCCCCCCCAGGGGCACCCTTCTCACGCTGGCTTCACTCCGTTGGGTGACGTATGCACGCACGCATAGTCCGTTCGGACCATCCACAATTGGGCCCGCAGGGGGTGTTGCGCTCTGTCGACCTTCCGTAACGTCCCAACTGGCAGCGGTGAATATGCCGTTTGCCGCCGTGGGGGAGCCCTGATTCGGGAGAGGACGGCACCGGCAATGAGCTGGGTAACCGACTGGAGTGCACAGGCAGCCTGTCGCACGACCGATCCGGATGAACTGTTCGTGCAAGGAGCGGCGCAGAACCGTGCCAAGGCGGTCTGCACCGGCTGCCCGGTGCGGACCGAGTGTCTGGCCGACGCGCTCGACAACCGCGTCGAGTTCGGCGTGTGGGGCGGGATGACGGAACGGGAGCGCAGGGCACTGCTGCGCCGCCGCCCGACGGTCACCTCCTGGCGCCGGCTGCTGGAGACGGCGCGCACCGAGTACGAGCGCAGCGCGGGCATACTGCCCGCCGGCCTCGACTCCGCGGAGGAGTGCGAGGAGCGGTACGAGGAGTACGCCGCGGCGGTCGGCTGACGCCGGCCGCGGGCGCCTCCGCGTAAGGCCGCCGTCCATGAAGGCATAGGGTCACCCCATGACGAAGTGGGAATACGCGACCGTGCCGCTCCTGGTGCACGCGACCAAGCAGATCCTGGACACCTGGGGAGAGGACGGCTGGGAGCTCGTCCAGGTCGTCCCCGGCCCGAACAACTCCGAGCAACTCGTGGCCTATCTCAAGCGGGAGAGGGCGTGAGCGGCGGCGTGGAGGCGAAGATCGCCGAGCTCGGTCTGACGCTTCCGGAAGTCGCGGCGCCCGCCGGCGCGTACGTGCCGGCACTGCGCTCGGGCTCCCATGTCTACACCGCCGGGCAGGTCCCGTTCATCGAGGGCAAGCTGCCCGCGGCCGGCAAGGTCGGCGCCGAAGTGTCTGCCGAGCAGGCCAAGGAGCTCGCCGGCGTGTGCGCCCTCAACGCGCTCGCCGCCGTGAAATCCGTCGTCGGCGATCTGGACCGGATCGTGCGGGTGGTGAAGGTCGTCGGCTTCGTCGCCTCGGCGCCCGACTTCACCGCACAGCCCGGCGTGATCAACGGCGCCAGCGAACTGCTCGGCGAGATCCTGGGCGACAAGGGCGTGCACGCCCGCAGCGCCGTGGGCGTCGCGGTACTGCCCCTGGACTCCCCGGTCGAGGTCGAGATCCAGGTCGAGGTCATGGACTGACCCGGTCCGGATCCCGACCCCTCTCGAACATCCGGGCGGCGCCCCGTAGCATCCGGCGCATGACCTCCTCGAACGGCCAGTGGTATCCACCGGAGTGGCCGGACCGCATCCGCGCCCTCGCCGCGGGCGAGCTGACCCCGGTCACTCCCCGGCAGGCCGCGACCGTCATGCTCCTGCGCGACACCGCTGCGGGGCCCGTCGTCCATATGCTGCGCCGGCGCACCTCCATGGCGTTCGCCGGAGGCGCGTACGCGTACCCGGGCGGCTCCGTGGATCCGCGGGACCGGCACGACGACAGCTCGGGCGTGCGCGAGATCGGCTGGGCCGGCCCGTCCCGTGCCCAGTGGGCCGACCGGCTCGGCACCGACGAGGCCACCGCGCAGGCACTGGTCTGCGCAGCCGTGCGCGAGACCTTCGAGGAAGCCGGCGTGCTGCTGGCCGGCCCGGACACCGGCACCGTCGTCGCCGACACCACCGGTGAGGGATGGGAGCGGGACCGGGCGGCGCTGGTGGCCCGCGAGTTCTCCTTCGCCGAGTTCCTCCACCGCCGAGGTCTGCTGCTGCGCAGCGACCTGCTCGGCGCCTGGGCCCGCTGGATCACCCCCGAGTTCGAACAGCGCCGCTACGACACCTGGTTCTTCGTCGCGCAGCTGCCCGAGGGCCAGCGCACCCGCAACGCCTCAACCGAGGCCGACCGCACCGCCTGGCTGCGCCCCGCCGACGCGGCCGCCGGCTACGACCGGGGCGAGCTGCTGATGATGCCGCCGACCATCGCGACGCTCCGCCGGCTGCAGACCTGCCCCGACGCGGGCGCCGCCCTGGCCGCCAGCGCGGAGTGCGACCTGACTCCCGTCCTGGCACGAGCCCGGCTGGTGGACGACCATGTCGAGCTGAGCTGGCCCGGGCACGAGGAGTTCACCAGGCGGGTGGAGCGATGACGGCCGCCGCGGACCTGCCCGGCCGGCCGCTCGGCGGTCCCATCGACGGCACCGGCACCACGCGGGCCCGCTGTGTGCTGGCCCCCAATCCGTCGGCGATGACGCTGGACGGCACCAACACCTGGCTCGTCGCCGAACCCGACTCCGACCTGGCCGTCGTGATCGACCCCGGCCCACTGGATGACGCCCACCTGCGGCACGTGATCGCGACCGCCGAGCAGGCGGGCCGGCGCGTGGCACTGACTCTCCTCACCCACGGCCACCCCGACCACGCGGAGGGCGCCGCCCGTTTCGCGGAGCTGACCCGCACCCCGGTGCGGGCGCTGGACCCGGCGCTGCGGCTCGGGGACGAGGGGCTGGGCGCCGGCGACCTGGTGACCACCGGCGGCCTGGAGCTGCTTGTCGTGCCGACGCCCGGTCACACCGGCGACTCGCTGTCCTTCCACCTGCCGGCGGACGCCGCGGTGCTCACCGGGGACACGGTCCTCGGCCGGGGCACGACCGTCGTCGCGCACCCGGACGGGCGGCTCGGGGACTACCTGGACTCGCTGCGGCTGCTGCGCTCGCTGACCGTCGATGACGGCGTGCACACCGTCCTCCCCGGGCACGGGCCGCTGTTGCAGGACGCGCAGGGGGCCATCGACTTCTACCTCGCGCACCGCGCGCACCGGCTGGCGCAGGTGGAGACGGCCGTCGAGGCGGGCGAGCGCACGCCGCAGGACGTCGTCGCGCGGGTGTACGCGGACGTCGACCGGTCGCTGTGGCCGGCGGCGGAGCTGTCGGTGCGGGCACAGCTGGACTATCTGGGCGAGCACGGCCTCATCTGAGGCCGAGGCCGTGCCCCGGGCGGAACCTCAGCGGCTGCGCTTGGCGAGCCGCTCGATGTCCAGCAGGATCACCGCGCGGGCCTCCAGCCGGAGCCAGCCGCGGCCGGCGAAGTCGGCGAGCGCCTTGTTGACCGTCTCGCGAGAGGCGCCGACCAGCTGGGCCAGCTCCTCCTGGGTCAGGTCGTGCACGACGTGGATGCCCTCCTCGGACTGCACGCCGAAGCGGCGCGAGAGGTCCAGGAGCTGCTTGGCGACGCGGCCCGGCACGTCGGAGAAGACCAGGTCGGACATCGAGTCGTTGGTGCGGCGCAGCCGGCGGGCGATCGCGCGCAGCAGCGCCGAGGCGACCTCGGGGCGCACGTTCAGCCACGGCAGCAGGTCGCCGTGGCCCAGGCCCAAGAGCTTGACCTCGGTCAGCGCCGTGGCCGTCGCGGTGCGCGGGCCCGGGTCGAACAGCGAGAGCTCGCCGATGAGCTCGCCTGGGCCCGAGAACGGCCAGCATGTTCTCCCGGCCGTCGGGCGAGGTGCGGTGCAGCTTCACCTTGCCCTCGGTGACGACGTAGAGCCGGTCTCCCGGGTCGCCCTCGTGGAACAGGGCCTCGCTTCGGGCCAGCGTCGCTTCGGTCATGGAGGCGCGCAGCTCAGCGGCCTGCTCCTCGTCGAGCGCCGCGAAGAGTGGGGCGCGCCGCAGAACGTCGTCCACGAGTCTCTCCTTGTCGACCTGCCCATGGGACCTGCTGTCCGATCCCATGATGCCGGACGTGAAAACAGTGCGATCAGTCACAAGTTTGACGCACGCCGTCCGCAGCTCCTACGGCAGGGGGCCGATTGGCCCGGGAATTCCCTACGTGCGGGGCGAATGTCAGTCGCCCCCCGTAGGCTGGCCGGGTGTCCGATACCCCAGTAGAGCACGGAGAGAGGGGGCCGGCCGGGTGACGAAGGCCAATGATTCCGCCGAGGGCGAACACAGCTCGGCTGAGGGCCGTGCGGCGCCCCGGAGCGGCACGCGGAAGAAGCAGGAGTCGCGGCTGGCCACGGTCCGGCGCGCCCGCCGGATGAACCGCGAGCTGGCGGAGGTCTACCCCTACGCCCACCCGGAGCTGGACTTCGAGAACCCGTTCGAACTGCTGGTGGCCACGGTGCTCTCCGCGCAGACGACCGACCTGCGCGTCAACCAGACCACGCCGGCCCTGTTCGCCTCCTACCCCACCCCTGAGGACATGGCCGCCGCCGAGCCGGAGCGCCTGGAAGAGCTCATCCGGCCCACCGGCTTCTTCCGAGCCAAGGCCAGGTCGCTGCTCGGCCTGTCCGCCGCTCTCCGCGACGACTTCGGCGGCGAGGTGCCCGGCACGCTCAGGGAACTGGTCACGCTGCCGGGCGTCGGCCGCAAGACGGCCAACGTCGTCCTCGGCAACGCCTTCGGCGTCCCCGGCCTCACCGTGGACACCCACTTCGGCCGGCTGTGCGCCGCTTCGGCTGGACCGAGCAGACCGACCCGGAGAAGGTCGAGGCGGAAATCGCCGGGATGTTCCCCAAGAGCGAGTGGACGATGCTCTCGCACCGGCTGATCTTCCACGGCCGCCGGGTGTGCCACTCCCGCAAGCCGGCCTGCGGCGCCTGCCCCGTCGCACCGCTCTGCCCTTCCTACGGCGAGGGCGAGACCGATCCGGAGAAGGCGAAGAAGCTGCTCAAGTACGAGATGGGCGGCAAGCCGGGCCAGCGCCTGAAGCCTCCGTCCGACTACCCGGGCGAGCCGGCGCCCGCGCTGGAGGGCCGCCGGTGAGCCCAGCCCGCCCCGCCGGCCCGGACGCCGCGCACAGCCCACACGAATCCACACATCCGCACCCCGCCCCCTCCCCCGGGCCCGTTGCCGTCAGCACCGAGAGCCTGCCCGACTGGCTGTCCACGCTGCCGCGCGCCGCACGTGCGGTGCGGCCCGAGCAGCTCAGCCGGTTCCTGCCGCCCGCCGAGGGCGGCCGCCCCTCCGCCGTCCTCATCCTGTTCGGCGAGGGCCCGCACGGGCCCGACCTGCTGCTGATGGAACGGGCCACCAGCCTGCGCTCCCACGCCGGGCAGCCCGCCTTCCCCGGCGGCGCCCTCGACCCGGAGGACGGTGACCCGGCCGGCGACGGCCCGCTGCGGGCGGCGCTGCGCGAGGCCGAAGAGGAGACCGGGCTCGACCCGACGGGCGTGCAGGTCTTCGGCACGCTGCCGGCCTTGTACATCCCGGTGAGCGACTTCGTCGTCACACCCGTCCTGGCCTGGTGGCACCGGCCCACCCCGGTCTCCCCCGTCGACCCGGCCGAAACCGCGCGCGTCTTCCGCGTCCCGCTGTCGGAGCTGACCGACCCGGCCAACCGCGGCGTGGCCGTCCATCCCAGCGGCTACCGCGGCGCGGCCTTCGGCATCGGCCCGGCGCTGGTCTGGGGCTTCACGGCGGGCGTGATCGACCGGCTGCTGCACCTGGCGGGCTGGGAGCGGCCCTGGGACCGCGACCGCGTCTACCCGCTCGACTGGCACGCGTGAACGCCCGACGATCCCCCGCTCCCCGCCCCACATGCCGCACGCGGAGCCCGCGCGGCCTTCCTGAAGACGTCTCTGCGAGGCTGATGCGGTGAACCTGCTGGACATACTGCTCGTGATCGCCGCCGTCTGGTTCGCGGTCATCGGCTACCGCCAGGGCTTCGTCGTCGGCATCCTGTCGGTGATCGGCTTCCTCGGCGGCGGACTCGCCGCCGTCTACCTGCTACCCGTGCTGTGGGACGAGCTGACGGACGACGCCAAGCCGGGCACGGTGGGCGTGCTGGCCGCCGTGGTCGTCGTCATCGTCGCCGCGTCCGTCGGCCAGGCGCTGACCACCCACCTGGGCAACCGGCTCCGCAACCACATCACCTGGTCACCGGCCCGCGCCCTGGACGCCACCGGCGGCGCCCTGGTCAACGTGCTCGCGATGCTGCTCGTCGCCTGGCTGATCGGCTCGGCACTGGCCGGCACCTCGCTGCCTACGGTCGGCAAGCAGGTCCGCAACTCCAAGGTGCTGCTCGGCGTCTCGCAGGTCGTCCCCACACAGGCCAACACCTGGTTCGCCGACTTCTCCACCGTCCTCGCCCAGAACGGCCTACCGCAGGTCTTCTCCCCCTTCTCCGACGAACCGATCACCTCCGTCCCGGCGCCGGACCCCAAGCTGGTGCGCAGCCCGGTCGTCGCCCAGGCCGGCAAGTCGATCGTGAAGGTCGTCGGCACAGCCCCAGGCTGCGGCAAAGTCCTGGAAGGCACCGGGTTCGTCTTCGACCGGCACCGCGTGATGACGAACGCCCACGTCGTCGGCGGCGTCGACCACCCGAGCGTGCAGGTCGGCGGCGAAGGACAGCGCTACGACGCGACCGTCGTCCTCTACGACTGGGAACGCGACATCGCCGTCCTCGACGTCCCCAGACTGAACGCCCCGGTGCTGCGCTTCTCCGACAAGGACGCGGCCACCGGCGCCGACGCGATCATCGCCGGCTTCCCGGAGAACGGCCCCTTCGACGTCCGCGCCGCCCGAGTGCGCGACCGCATCCAGGCCAACGGCCCTGACATCTACCACCGCGGCACCGTCCAGCGCGACGTCTACTCCCTCTACACCACCGTCCGGCAGGGCAACTCCGGCGGCCCGCTGCTCACCCCGCAGGGCCAGGTCTACGGCGTCGTCTTCGCCAAGTCCCTCGACGACAGCCACACCGGCTACGCGCTGACCGCCGACGAGGTCCGCCCCGACATCCAGCCGCGGCCGCACCGCGGACCACCCGGTGGACAGCCAGGGCTGCGCCCTTGTGACCCCCGTAATGGGGCGACTAGGCTGCCCCCCATGGCAAAGAAGCGTTCGGACGGCAGACTCTCCGTCACGCAGCAGGCCGCGAAGTTCCTCGGGGTCAGCGTGCTCGCCGGAGCCGTCATGGCCGGGCTGGCGCTGCCGGCCGTCGGCATGGTGGGACTGGGCAGGCAAGAAGTCGGTGCAGAGCTTCGACGATTTGCCCAGCGACTTCAAGCAGCCGCCGCTGAGCCAGCGCACCACGATCCTCGCGGCCGACGGCAGCAAGATCGCCGATGTCTACGACCGGAACCGCACGGTGGTGGATCTGAAGAAGATCTCGCCGTTCATGCAGAAGGCCCTGGTCGACATCGAGGACTCCCGCTTCTACGAGCACGGCGCCGTGGACCTGCAGGGAATGCTCCGCGCGCTGCAGCGCAACGCCAGCTCCGGTGAGGTCAGCGAGGGTGCGTCGACGCTGACGCAGCAGTACGTCAAGAACGTCTTCATCGAAGAAGCCGAGAACAACAAGGCCGCAGTCCAGCACGCCACCCGGCAGACGGTCGGCCGGAAGATCCGTGAGCTCAAGTACGCCATACAGGTGGAGAAGGAGCTCACCAAGAAGCAGATCCTGGAGAACTACCTCAACATCACCTTCTTCGGCGAGCAGGCCTACGGGGTGGAGACGGCCGCCCAGCGGTACTTCTCCAGGCCCGCGAAAGATCTGGACCTGGACCAGGCGGCCCTGCTGGCCGGTCTGGTCCAGTCGCCCTCCCGGTACGACCCGATCAACAACCCGGAGGAGGCGAAGAAGCGGCGCAATACGGTCCTGTACCGGATGGCGCAGCTCGGCGACATCACGCAGAAGCAGAAGAAGGCGGCGGAAGCCAAGCCGCTCGGCCTGAAGCTCAGCTCACCGCAACACGGCTGTATCACGGCCGACAATGGCGCGGCTTTCTTCTGCGACTACGTCGAGCACGTGTTCATGAACAGACCCGGCCTTCGGCAAGACCCGCAAGGCACGGCACAAGCGCTGGAGCCAGGGCGGCCTGACCATCAAGACGACCCTGGACCCGAAGGCGCAGAAGTCGGTCCAGGACGCGCTGCAGAACCACGTCGATGCGACCGACAAGGTCGCCAGCGCGATCACGATGGTGGAACCAGGCACCGGACGCATCGTCGCCATGGGACAGTCCCGGCCCTACGGCTTCGGGAACCACCAGATCACCATCAACCTGTCCGTCGGACACAGCATGGGCGGGTCGAACTACGGTTTCCAGGTCGGCTCGACGTTCAAACCGATCACCGCTGCGGCGGCGCTGGAAAGGGCATCAGCCCCGCGCAGTCGTACACGACCCCTTCCGAGATCACGGTGAGCACGAAGGAGTACCGGGACTGCCAGGGCCGGTCCACCGGTTCCGGGCAGTACACGGTGCCGAACGAGCTGGACAGTGAAAAGGGCACCTTCGACATGACCAGCGGCCTGGCCCAGTCGATCAACACCTACTTCGTGAAGCTGGAGGGCAAGACCGGACTGTGCCCGATCGGCACCATGGCGAAGAAGATGGGCGTCGAACGCGGCGACGGCAAACCACTCAGGCTGACTCCGTCCCTCACCCTCGGCACCAACGAGGTCGCACCGCTGACCATGGCGAACGCCTACGCGACCTTCGCGAACCGCGGTGTGTACTGCACGCCCGTCGCCATCGAGTCGGTGACCGACGCCTCCGGAAAGAAGCTCAAGGTTCCGCAGACCTCCTGCTCACGTGCGATGTCGGAACACACCGCCGACACCGTCAACACGATGCTGGAGGGCGTGGTGAACAAGGGCACCGGCACCAGCGCGAAACTCGGTGACCGCTCGAGTGCGGGCAAGACCGGTACGACCGACTCCATGACCAACGCCTGGTTCACCGGCTACACGCCGGACCTGGCCACGGCGGTCTGGGTCGGCAGTGACGGCAAGAAGGTGAAGATGTACGGCATCAACATCGGCGGTCACTACTTCGCCAAGGTGTGCGGCGGCTGCCTGCCCGCGCCGATCTGGCACTCCGCCATGCAGGGCGCGCTCAGCGGCGTGCCTGCCACGTCCTTCCACGACGTGGACGTGCCGCGCGGCAAGGACAAGGACAAGAAGAAGGACGACGGGCACGGGGGCCGCCACGGCGGCGGGAACGACGGCAACCCGCTCCCGCACATCTCCCTCCCGCCGAACTTCATCGGCGGCGGCGCCAACGGCGGCCCGGGCGGTGGCCGGGGCCACGGTGGCCACAAGGGCCCCTGACCGACCGGCTGAACGCGCTGAGGGGCGGCTCCCGCACCGCGGGAGCCGCCCCTCAGCCGTGTCGTAGGGCCGGGCCGGCCGTCAGCCGGCGAGCCGCTTCTTCACGGCGGCCGCCACCCGGCCGCCCTCCGCCCGGCCCGCGATCTTCGGGTTCACGATCTTCATCACGGCGCCCATGGCCCGCGGCCCCTCTGCCCCGCCCGCCCTGGCCTCCTCGACGGCGTCGGCCACGAGCGCGTCCAGCTCCTCGTCCGTGAGCGGCTTGGGCAGGTACTCGGCGAGCACCTCGCCCTCCGCCTGCTCCCGCTCGGCCTGCGCGGCCCGGCCGCCCTTGCCGAACGCCTCCGCCGCCTCGCGGCGCTTCTTCGCCTCACGCGCGATGACCTTGAGCACCTCGTCGTCGGACAGCTCGCGTGCCGTGGTGCCCGCGACCTCCTCCTTGGTGATCGCGGTGAGCGTCATCCGCAGGGTGGCGGAGCGCAGCTCGTCGCGCTTCTTGATCGCAGCAGTGAGATCGTCCTGCAGCCGGGACTTGAGCGTGGTCATGCGCGGCAGTCTGCCAGGTGCACCGCACCGGCGCCCACCACATTGCGCGCGCTGCGTCCGGCGGGCGGTGTCTGCGACCATGGAGACATGCGCGCCCGATACTCCCTCCCGCTGGCAATTCCCCTCGGCATCACGGCACTCGGCGCCGCCTGCGTCGCGTACGCCGCCGGTATCGAGGCCCGCTCCTTCCGGCTGCGCCGGGTCACCGTGCCCGTCCTGCCGCGCGGGATGCGGCCGCTGCGCGTCCTGCAGGTCTCCGACATCCACATGGTGTGCGGGCAGAACAAGAAGCGCCGCTGGCTGCAGTCACTGGCCGGGCTGCGCCCCGACTTCGTCGTCAACACCGGCGACAACCTCTCCGACCCGGAGGCCGTCCCGGAGGTCCTGGACGCGCTCGGGCCGCTGCTGGACTTCCCCGGCACCTACGTCTTCGGCTCCAACGACTACTACGGGCCGAAGCTGCGCAACCCGGCCCGCTACCTCCTGGAGAAGACCTCAGGCCAGCACGGCCTGAACGGCAACGCGCCCGGCGACGAACGTCATCCACAACCCGTGGGAGGACATCCGCGACGCCTTCGACTCCGCCGGCTGGGTGGGCCTGTCCAACACGCGCGGGCGGCTCAAGCTGCCCGGCGGGCCGGAGATCGCGCTGACCGGCCTGGACGACCCGCACATCAAGCGCGACCGCTACGCAGAGGTGGCCGGCGGACCCGAAGCCGACGCGGACCTCTCCCTGGCCGTCGTGCACGCGCCCTACCTGCGTGTCCTGGACGCCTTCACCCGCGACGGCTACCCCCTGGTCCTGGCCGGCCACACCCACGGCGGCCAGCTGTGCGTCCCCTTCTACGGCGCGCTGGTCACCAACTGCGACCTGGACACCGACCGCGTCAAGGGCCTCTCCGCCCACGACAGCCGACGGCGAACCGCGCGTACCTCCACGTCTCCGCCGGCTGCGGCACCAACCGCTACACCCCGGTCCGCTTCGCCTGCCCCCCGGAGGCCACCCTTCTCACCCTGACCGCCCCGGAGTGACCGCCCGCCAACCACTCCGGGCACCCCACCGGTAACCGGATTTCGCCTGAGGGCTTGCCTGGGCTAAAGTAGTCGTCGTTGCTCCGGGGTGTGGCGCAGCTTGGCAGCGCGCTTCGTTCGGGACGAAGAGGCCGTGGGTTCAAATCCCGCCACCCCGACCGTGAGAGACACCGACTTTGGGCCTGATCCCCGTGGGGATCAGGCCCAAAGTCGTTGCAGGGATCTCGCGTGGAGGCCGTCAGCCTGCCGCTTTGGCGATGATGCGCTCCATCTCCGCTCGCCCAAAGGCGCGCAGCGTCGTGGAACGGATGTTGCCCATCCCGTCGAGCTGCAGGAGGAGCCCGGCCGCCGTCTCCTCGTCGGGTGCTTCGACGACAGCCACGAGGTCGTACGAACCGGTGGTCCAGTAGATGTTCAGGATCTTCGCACCCAGCCGCTGTGCCGCCGCGCTGAAGCTGTCGGCGCGTCTGACGGTGTCCTGGTAGTTCCGTACCCCTTGATCGGTCCAGTTCAACAACGTGACGTATGTCGGCATGACGTTCATCTTGGGCACCGGCGGCCGCCCGGATGACCGCCACGCTGACCTGCGAGACGAACACCACCCGCTCGCCGGGCTCACCCCGGGCGGACACCGGACTCACGTCCTCCCACGGCATCGGCACCGCCCGCGCCCTGGCCCGCAGGTACGCCGCGGCTGGTCTGCGAGGTGGCCGGCGTGCGCCTGCTCACCCCCGAGATCCAGGCCGCGGCGGCCGCGGAGCAGTCCACGGGCGGAAAACCGGTGTCGCCCGCTGCCGACGAGTTGTCGGCCATGTGGCCGGAGGCCACCGCCACCGAGTTCCCCGACCTCGCCGGCCTCGTGGACCTCGCCGTCGACGCGGGCTTCCGGCCGGGCTGGATCGAGACGGCGAGCGACGACGAGTGGGTGCACTTCGAGTCCGGCTACCACTCCGACGCCGAGGAATGGCTCGCCGCCCACCCGGATCACCCGCTGGCGGGGGAGACCCGCGTCGGCGTGGAGCGCCGTCGCGCGTCATGGCTCCGCGGACATCGCGGCGTGCTGGGGCCGGCCTACCTGACTCTGGTCCCGGTGGGGTGAGGGAAAACGTCCGTCCGGCAGAGGTGTGCCGGACGGACCCGGATTTCTTCCCGCGCCTGGTCAGCGGGTGCTGCGGCCGTTCTCGGCCGGGGCCGAGTGGGCGGGCTGCGGACCGCTGGTCCGGGACGGGCCGTGGTGGCCGCCCACCAGCCAGGCGCCGACGACCAACCCGACGACGAGCAGGACCAGATGACGGTTCTTCTTCCACCACGTGGGCGCGACGGGCTCGGTGAGGACGTACCGCACCGGCAGGGTCTTGGCCACGGTTCTCTCCTCTCGGCTCGAGCCTCCCGGCGGGAGGTGACGGGGTTCTCCGGCCGGTGGCCGGGAGACAAGTGTGGCGCAGCAGGCCCCCATGTCTCCACGGAATATCGGAGCGGTCGCCGCAGGCGCCCCCGCTGCGGGTACGCGGTCGGCCGGACCGGGCCGGCCAGTCGAGTAGATTCCCGCGTACAGCACCAGGCACCGGCGAGTTCGACGGAGGCGGCATGACCCTCGGCATACGGGAGTGGCTGGACGGCGTGCGCGTCGGGACGGACGTGGGCGAGCTGCGCCCGGACTACCGGGCGCTCGTCGTCGTCGCGGAGGGGCTGCGGCCAGGGCCCGGGGACGCGATCAGCGAGCGGCTGCTCGCCGAGGCCGAAGCGAAGGCGTGCGACCCCGACCAGCACCCGCATGTCGCCGCCTGGCACGAGGCGTTCCGCTCCTTCGGCGCGAAGCCGAAGCGGACGCGGCCCAGCGTGGACGCGCTGCTGCGGCGGGCGTCGGCGGGGCTGCCGCGGGTGGACCGCCTCACCGACCTCTACAACGCCGTCTCCGTCGCGCACGTCGTCCCCGTCGGCGGCGAGGACCTCGACCACTACGCCGGCCCGGCCCGGCTGGTGCGGGCGACCGGCGACGAGCCGTTCGCGGTCGTCGCCGGCGGCGAACCCGCCGTCGAACACCCGCGCACCGGCGAGGTCGTGTGGCGGGATGACGCCGGCGTGACGTGCCGCCGCTGGAACTGGCGGCAGTGCGCCCGCACCCGTCTGACGCACACCACGACCCGGGCGTTCTTCGTCTTCGACGCCCTCGGGCCCATGAGTGACGCGGAGTTGACTGCGGCCGGTGATGCTCTCCTCGAGGCGCTCGCTCGTGTCTGCCCGGACCTGGACGTCGCCACCCGGTTGCTGCGGCCCTGAACCGAACCGCTTGTGCGGCGGCACACGGCACGTTTGGCTGAGCACATGAGCGACGACAGCGAGTTCGCGGGCATCCCCACCACCACCCTGGCCGACCAGTTGGGTCGGGGCCAGGTCATGGACCTCGGTGTCCGTCCCCTGTGGACCCCGGTGCCCCGCGTCGCCGGGCCCGCGTTCACCGTGCGGTGCCCGCCCGGCGACAACCTGATGCTGCACGCCGCGATCCACTGTGCGGCGCCCGGGTCCGTCATCGTCGTCGACTCAGGCGGTGACGTCGACCACGCGCTCGCCGGGGGCAACGTCTGCGCCGTCGCCCAACGGCGCGGCGTCGTGGCGTTCGTGGCCGACGGCGTCATCCGTGACCTGGCCGAGGTCCGGGAGGCCGGCTTCCCCGTCTTCGCCCGCGGCGTCGTCCCCATCCCAGGCGCCAAGGCCGCCGCTCGGCCGCTCAACCACCCGGTGAGCTGCGGCGGCGTCCTGGTCGAGGCAGGTGACGTCGTGGTCGCGGACGAGGAGGGCGTCGTGGTCGTCCCCCGGGCACGGCGGGAAGACGTGCTCGCCGCGGCCGGGGCCAAGCTGGCCAAGGAGGCCGCCGAGACGCTCGACGAGTGGGAGCGCCGGCACCGGGAGCGGATCGACGAGCTCCTGGCGGAGCAGGGGTTCGAAGCCTGAACGCGGCTGTGCCGCCCTGCTCCGCCGCAGTGCTCAGGCGCCGTTGTGGACGGTGACCGTCCAGGAGCTGGGAGCCGGGTCCTGGAGGTGGCCGTCCACCGGGGCGGAGCCCGTCGGGCCGACGTCGTCGTAGGGGAAGGCGTATCCCACCTCCGCGTGCTCGTGGACGAGCCGCGCGTAGTGGTTCGTCGTCGCCTCCCGGTAGTACTGCGACGGGTTCACGCCGCTGGGCTGGTTGTTCCCGCCGCCCTGCAGCAGGGTGCTGCGGTTCAGGGCCGCGCCCAGGCGGGCGGCGACCGCACCGCGCGCGTCCGCGCCGGAGTTGTACAGCGGGCCGCTGGCACAGCCGAAGATGTCGCGCGCGCTGGGCTTGGTGAACGGCACGCCGTTGTCGTTCAGCCCGTCGAAGTGGAACGCGCCCCCGGAGACCCGGCCGGAGTAGACGCCGCCGGACTGGGTGTCGACGGTCAGCGTGTTCGAGGTGTAGTGACTCCAGACCTGGTCCAGGTAGCCGGACCAGTAGTCACCGAAGTCGACGGGGGTGTGCGTCGGCGACAGCACGCGCAGGACCGTCCCGCCGTCGGTGGCCACCAGCCGGTCCCAGGGCGCGCCGTCACTGCCGTGCTGCGCCTGCAGGCCGGAAGCGACGGCGGACAGCGCGCCGGGCGGCAGCGGGCTGACGGACTGGTTCCCGGCCGCGCCGGTCGTCGCCATGGCGATGGGGGAGGCCACAAGGTCGACGTAGCTGATGTTCGCGTACAGGTTCGCGCTGTTGTAGGTGAACTCGCAGAACGTCCAGTTGGTTCGCCAGTTCGGGTCGCTCTCGACGAACCCGGGCTGGACGAGGCCGGGGCCGGGGTTGACGAAGAACTGCAACTTGGCGTCGAGGGAGAACCAGATACGGCCGCCGATGAGGTGCCCCATCGTCAGGTTCGTCGGACCGCCCCCGGAGCCGCTGAGCCGGATCGAGTAGTCGTCGACCGGGGTCATGGTGGACGACGGGTTGGGCAGTGGATGGAACGCGCCGTCGCCGGTGACGAAACCGGGTCGGCCGGAGTCGTCCATCCCGGAGATGTAGGCGTAGACGGTGCCGCGTCCGGACTCGTTGCGCAGCGAGAGCGGCAGCGCGCCGGCGGTCAGGCCCACTGCTGCGGCCTGTGATGTGAGGGCGCGGGACGCGAGGGGGGCGCCGACCGCGGCGGCGGTGCCTGCGGCAGCCGCGGTGAGCAGAGATCGTCGTGACACCATGCGGGCCTCCGTGAGGTGGGGGGTCGGAGAGGGTTCCCGTGCACTGGCTTGGTCCGAACCATTCAGTGGCGTCACTATGCGCCACCCCTCATGGAGCGTCAACACTTGTGCCAAAAAACCCAGTTGATTGCCCTTCGAGTTCACAGGGTGAAGCGAAGGGGCGCTGCCGGCGCCCCTGAGCGAACGAGGCCACACCGCCGGGGAGGAGCGGGAAGCGCTGCACGGGGGCATGGCCGACTGGGAAAAGCGCTTCCGGAGCGGCGACGCCCGTCCCGAGCGCTGACGGCCCAGTGCGTGCCGGGCGCGCTGGGACCGCCTGCGGAGTGGGTCGCGGACCACCGCGGCACCTTCGCCCTCGCACACGCAGGCCGAATTCCGCCCCCGCCCCTGCCGGTCGCTGCGCAGGCCCGACAATGGGCGCATGACGCAGAGCCCGCAGCACAGTGACGCGACCGCCGCCGACGCCATGCCCGACTGGGAAAAGCGCTTCCGCGCCCCACGGGTGGGGCTGCCGGAGTGGGCCGAGGACGCGCCCGGCCGAAGCCTGTTCGTCTCCAACGCCACCGGCACCTTCGAGCTCTACACCTGGGACCGCGCCACCGGCGCGCAGCGACAGGCCACCGACCGGCCCAACGGCACCACCGACGGCACGCTGACGCCCGACGGCCGCGAGCTGTGGTGGTTCTCCGACACGGACGGCGACGAGTTCGGCATCTGGATGCGCCAGCCGTTCGAGGGCGGCGCGGACGAGCCCGCCGTGCCCGGCCTGGAGCCCGCCTACTCCGGCGGCCTGGCGCTGGGCCGCGACGGTACCGCCGTCGTGGGCTGCTCCACCGACGAGTCCGGCTCGACGATCCACCTCGCCAAGCCCGGCGAGGCTCCTGTGGAGATCTACCGCCACAAGGAGTCCGCCGGGGTCGGCGACCTGTCCCACGACGGTGACCTGATCGCCGTCGAGCACACCGAGCACGGCGACGCCGTGCACGCCGCGCTGCGCGTCGTGGGCCCCGACGGTTCGACGGTCGCCGAGCTGGACGACTCCGAGGGCGGCACAAAGGAACTGGGCCTGAGCGTCCTGGGGTTCGCGCCCGTCGCCGGCGACGCCCGGCTCCTCGTCGGGCACCAGCGGCACGGCCACTGGGAGCCGATGATCTGGGACCCGGTCGTCGGCAGCACCGAGGAGCTGTCCTTCGGCCTGCCCGGCGACGTCGGAGCCGAGTGGTACCCGGACGGCGGCGCGCTGCTCGTCGTGCACAGCCACGAGGCGCGCAGCGAGATGTGGCGGTACGAGATCGCCACCGGCTCGCTGGAGCGCGTCGAGACGCCGCCGGGGTCCGTGTCCTCGGCGTCGGCCCGGCCGGACGGCAGCGTCGAGTTCCTGTGGTCGTCGGCCGCGCTGCCGCCGCAGGTCCGCTCCACGACCGGCGATGTCGTCCTCGACCCGCCGGGGATGAAGGCGCCGGCCTCGGTGCCGGTGGAGGACGTGTGGGTCGACGGTCCGGGCGGGCGGGTACACGCGCTGGTGCAGAAGCCGGCCGGCGCCGGGCCGTTCCCCACGGTCTTCGAGGTCCACGGCGGCCCGACCCACCACGACAGCGACGCCTTCGCCTCCCAGCCGGCCGCCTGGGTAGACCACGGCTTCGCCGTGGTCCGGGTCAACTACCGGGGCTCCACGGGCTACGGCCGCGAGTGGACCGACGCGCTCAAGCACCGCGTCGGCCTGATCGAGCTGGAGGATGTCGGCGTGGTGCGGGAGTGGGCCATCGCCTCCGGGCTGGCGGACCCGAAGCGGCTCGTGCTCTCCGGCGGTTCGTGGGGCGGTTATCTGACGCTGCTCGGGCTCGGCGTCCAGCCGGAGAACTGGACGGTCGGCCTGGCGGCCGTGCCCGTCGCGGACTACGTCACCGCTTACCACGACGAGATGGAGGCGCTGAAGTCCTTCGACCGCACCTTGCTGGGCGGCACGCCCGAGGAGGTCCCGGAGCGGTTCGAGGCGTCTTCCCCGCTGACGTACGTCGAGGCGGTGCGCGCGCCGGTCTACATCTCGGCGGGCGTCAACGACCCGCGCTGCCCGATCCGTCAGGTGGAGAACTACGTCACCCGGCTCGAGGCGCGGCAGCACCCGCACGAGGTGTACCGCTACGACGCCGGCCACGGCTCACTGGTGGTGGAGGAGCGGATCAAGCAGCTGCGGCTGGAGATCGCCTTCGCCCTCAAGCACCTGCCCGCCTAGTGTCGCGGCAGGCAAGGTTCGCCCCGCTCGCCGCTCTGGTACGCACGCTCTCCCCCTGCCTTCGGCGGGAGGTACCCCCTGCGTTGCCCGAAAGCCCGGGTAGAACACCTGCATGCGGCGTCCGGGCGCCGTGCGAGAGGCTCGGCGCCCGGACGGCGCAACAAAGCCGAGACGGAGCGAGCGAAGCGAACGCAGTGCACCAGGACGCCTCGCTACCGGGTGCAAACATTGCCTGCCGCGGCACTACCGGCCGGCTGCCGGCCGGTCGGTAGGCTCCCCCCGCAACACGACGCGAGGGGAGCTCGATGGCGCGGGTCGCGGTGATCGGGGCGGGGATCGGCGGGCTGGCGACGGCACTGCTGCTGGGGCGTCGCGGCCATGCCGTGACCCTTTTCGAACGGGACGCGCGTCAGGCCGGCGGCGACTTGGAGGCGGACTTCCTCGACTGGCGTCGCCCCCGCGTCCCGCAGGCCGTGCAGCCTCACGCGCTGCATGCCCCGGTACGCACCGTGCTGCGCGCGGAGGCGCCCGACGTCTACGCCGACGTGCTGGCACGAGGTGCTTCCGAGTTCCACGAGTTCGACTGGTTCTCCGCCCACCCGCCGTACCGGGAGGGCGACGACGAACTGGTGCGGCTGCGTTCTCGGCGCATCGTGCTGGAGGCGGCGCTGACCGCGGCCGTGCGGCGCGAGCGGACCGTGCAGACGAGGCACGGCCAGGCCGTGCGCGGCCTCACCGTCGCCCCGGGCGCTGTCGCGAGCGCCGTTCCGCGCGTGACAGGTGTGCGGGCTGCCGACGGCCCGCACGGAACGGACCTGGTCGTCGACGCCGCCGGCCGCCGCTCGCGGGTCGCCGAGTGGCTGCAGGCGGAAGGCTGCCCGGCGCCTGCCGTGGAGAGCCACCGGACGGGGCTCGCCTACCTGTGCCGCTGGTACCGGACGCGCAGCGACGGAGTCCGGGACCCGGGGCGGGTGCCGACCGGCTCCGCCTCGCCCTTCGCCGTCGCCGGTGTCTTCCCGAGCGACAACCACACGTTCGCGCTACATGTGGGCATGTCCACGAAGGACCGGACCCGCGGCGCCCTGCGGGAGCCGGCCGTCTTCGAAGCGGTGGCCCGCCGGTTCCCGGCGACGGCCGCCTGGCTCGCCCTGGATCCCGTCCCGATCACGCCCGTGCTGGCCATGGCGGGCCTGGACAACCGCTGGACGTCCCTGGCCGACGAGACCGGGCGTCCGCTCGTCACGGGGCTCGTCGGCGTGGGGGACAGCGTCGTCCACACCAACCCGACCATGGGGCAGGGGATCGTGCTTGCCCTGTGGGCTGCCCAGTGGCTCGCCGGTCACGCCGAGGGGACGGCGGCCGACCCCACCGCCTACCACGCGTGGACGCGCCGGAAGCTCCGCCCGTGGTTCGACGCCCAGGTGGCCGGCGACCGGGAGGTCGAAGAGCGTCTCGCCGCCGGGCCGCCGTTGACTCGCGAGGCCGCCGCGCGGACTGCCGCCGCCCACGACGATCCCGTCGTCATGCGTGCGCGCGCGCAGGTCCGGCACATGGTGCGGACGCCGGAGGAGGCCCTCGGCACCGAGGAAGTGCGTGCACGCGTTGCGGCCTGGTTGGCGGACCGGCCCGGCTGGACGCCGTCCTACGACGGCCCCACCCGCGAGGAGTGGCAGGCACTCGTCGGGGCGTGACCCGGTGCCGCCGGAGATCGCCTGCGCGCTCATGCGCCACCCGGTGTGCGGGAGCTGCGGTACTGTCCGCCGGGGCGGTGGGCGGGCGTGGAAGAACGGCCGCGGGGCCGCTTGCGGCTGCCGGCGGGAAAGAGCCTGCGGCCCAAGGACTGACAGCCAGCACGAGGAGCCGAGCAATGTACACACCGGCACACTTCGCGGGCGACGAGGACGCGGTGCGGGCGCTGCTCGACGGGCACGGCGCGGCCGATCTGGTCACCGTGACTCCGGAGGGGCTCGTCGCGACGATGCTGCCGTTCGTGCATGACCCGGACGCCGGTGAGCGCGGGGCGCTGCTCGGTCACGTCGCCCGGAACAATCCGCACTGGCAACTGCCCACCGAGGGCGAGGCGCTGGTCATCGTGCGATGCGGCGACACCTACGTGACGCCGTCCTGGTACGCGTCGAAGGCCGAGCACGGGCGGGTCGTGCCGACCTGGAACTACGTGACGGCGCACGTCTACGGCCGGCTGGCCGTGCACGACGAGCCGGCGTGGGTCGAGGACGTCGTGCGGCGGCTCACCGCGAAGCACGAGGCGGTGCGGAGCGAGCCGTGGGAGGTGGACGACGCGCCGCAGGCGTTCGTCCAGGCGCAGTTGCGCGCGATCGTCGGCGTCGAGGTCGTCATCAGCCGTGTCGAGGCGAAGTTCAAGCTGACGCAGAACAAGCCGGACGCCGACATCGGCGGTGTGATCGACGGGCTGGAGGCGCAGGGGGACTCGGCGATGGCGGCGGCGGTGCGCGCCCACCGACCCACCGGGCGGCGGCGCTGACAAGCGTGGTTACTCGGCAGTAGCCTCGCTCTGGACAGTCGCCGATGATCGGAGCCGCCCATGCCACGCACCTTCCAGGTATCCGACAGCGTCGTGGTCGACGCGCCTCCGGAGAGGATCTACGTGCAAATCAGTGACCCGACGCAGATGGGCCGCTGGTCCCCGGAGAACGGCGGGGCCACCACGGGCGGCGACTGGTCCGACGGCGCCCGAGTCGGGAGTGTCTTCGATGGCCGCAACCAGCGGTTCGGCGTCCGCTGGACGACGCGGTGCGTGGTGACGGCCGCCGACGCGGGCGAGCGGTTCGCCTTCCGCGTGGAGGCGATCGGCCGCCGCCGGCCGAAGCTGCGGGCGCCGATCGCGACGTGGGAGTACCGGTTCGAGCCGGTCGACGAAGGCCGCCGCACCCGGGTCACCGAGACCTGGACCGACGACCGCCGCCGCTGGCCGGACGCCCTGGCGAACCTCTTCGACCGTGTGGCCACCCGGGGCTCGGTCTTCGCGGATTTCCAACGCGGCAACATCCGCCACACGCTGACCGCCCTGAAGACGGACATGGAGTCCCCCGCCGCCCGGTAGGGCGCGGACCGAGTCACAGCCCTTGGCGGGGCGGGTGCAAGCGCCCGCCCCGCCAAGGGCTGTCCGATCACCGCGCTCAGGCCACGGTCACGGGGTGTTGTTGGCCAGGGCGAGCAGACGCGAGCGGTCGCCGCTGAACCGGTCGCGGTCGACGTTCCCGCCGATGCCGCTCACTGAACCCGTCGAGGTGTACTGCCAGATGGTCCAGTACGGGAATCCGCTCGGGATGGTCGGGCTGCCCGCAGAGGTCCAGTGGGCGACCCACAACGGGCTCCTGGCGGACATGCCGCTCCAGCCGCCGGTGCAGTTGTTCCACCAGCTCGCGCTGGTGTAGATCACCACGTCGCGGCCGGTCCGGGACTTGTAGGTGTTGTAGAAGTCGAGGATCCACGACTGCATCGATGCGTGCGACTTGCCGTAGCAACTGCCCTCGATGTCCAGCACGCCGGGCAGCGTCAGGTTGTCGCGGGACCAGGCACCGCCGTTACTGGCGAAGAAGTTCGCCTGCGTCGCACCGCTGGAGAGGTCGGGCCGCGCAAAGTGGTACGCGCCCCGGATGACCCCGGCGTTGTAGGCGTGGAGGTAGTTGGCGCTGAACGTCGGGTCCTTGTACGAGGTGCCCTCGGTCGCCTTCATCCAGGCGAACTCGATGCCCGCGCCGCGGACCGAGCTCCAGTTGATCGAGCCCTGGTAGTGGGAGACGTCGACGCCTACCGGGTCCGCCTTGAGGTCCGCGCCGGGCGCGTCCCCGAGGTGCAGCCGCCGCGTGTCCGGCGTGAAGTCCTTGCTGTCCTGGACGTATCCGACGCCCATGTAGCCCTGGCCCATCGGTACGGCGCTTCCGGACGGCAACGGCTTCGCGGAGGCGGAGCCAGCCGTCATGGTGAGGGTAAGCGCCGTGCTCGCGCCGACGATTCCGGCCATGGTGAGTCTCCGACGGACGAATTTCGCCGAGATCATTCGGGAGAACATGGCTTCCTCCTGTTGCTTCGCGTGGGGGACGGAGCGACGCCCCGGACCGGCGGTTACGGCCGCGTGGGCGAAACTCGTGAGCGAGCAGGTGGCACGGGTGGAGCTGCGGCGCATCTTCGCCAAGGGCCGCGAAAAGCGCGCTTCTCCGTACGATGCACGGCGCTTTGACGAGGACACGTCACTATGAGCCGGAAGTGCCTGCGCGGTAAAGAGGGCCTCGGGCACGTTAGTGGTCTTGACCAATGCGTGGCTCGATGAGCTGCACAAACAGGGCGACACGGACAGAAATTTCAGCGTGGCCACGAAGATGGATCGAGGTGGACTGCCGCGATCGCCTTCCGGCCGCCTGTCCGATTTAGGCAGTTTCGACTGTCAGTTCGTCCCGCGGGGACAGGTTGACGGGATCGCTCTGCGACTCTGTGAGGTGATTTTCAAGGCCCGGGACGACTCGGGGCTGGGCCGCTTCCGGGCGGAGGCGCTCGGTTGGTGTGTGAGCAGCGAAGAACCCGGTGCGACCCGCGTCAGGCCCGCCGGTCCCGCCCGGCCTGACCCCGCCGCCGTCCGCGTCGACATGATCGCCGTCCCGGACATCGAAACGGTGCAGGGCCGCGCGCACCTCGAACTCGCCACCACCTCCGCGGTCCACCACGCGGAGGTGGTCGCGCGCCTGAAGGACCTTGGCGCGACGCCCGCCGACGCCCGGCCGGGGCGACATGCCGTGGACGGTTCGCGCCGACCCGGAGGGCAACGTGTTCTGCGCCCTCGGCCCGGCCTGACGCGAAACCGGCTGGGATGCCACCCGCCCGGGCGACGCGCCCCGCGGCTCATCCGGCTCAGCTCACCTCGCGGCAGCCGTCGCGGGTCAGGACGCGCGGCGCGCCGGGCAGGCGGGGGCCCGGGTAGGACGGGAAGCACATGCCGTTCTCGGTCCGGCACCACGCCGTGCACACCGGGCGGGGCGGGGCGTCCGCCACAGCGGGCCGCCGTGCGCGGTCCGGGGCGGGCAGGCCGTGCCGGACAGCGTGACCTGCGTCGACGCCGGCGGCGAAGTCGACCGCGAAGCGGGCGAGGGCGCGCAGTGCGTTCCACATGACATCCTCCTACACTGGTCTGTGAAGTCACCGCCCAGCGTAGGTATACAGGTCTGTGAAGGCAAGGGGTTTCCGCGATGAGTACGGATACGGGCGCGACGCCCGAGGAACGGCTGACGCCGGGCGCACGGCGCATCCTGGACGTGGCCTCCGAGCTGTTCTACTGGCGCGGCATCCACGCCGTCGGCGTCGACACGATCGCCGCCGAGTCGGGCGTCACCAAGCGCACGCTCTACGACCGCTTCGGTTCGAAGGACAACCTGGTCGCCACCTACCTGCGCCGCCGCGACCGCCGGTGGCGGGAGCTGATCGACGCGCGGCTGGAGGCGACGGCGGGCGCCGACCCGGCGGCGCGGGTACTCGTGCCGTTCGACGTGCTGCCGCAGTGGCTGGGCGCCAGCGAGCGCGGGTGCAGTTTCATCAACGCGTTCGCCGAACTGCCGGAGGGCGAGCACCCGGGCCGGCCGGTCATCGTGGCGGAGAAGACGTGGCTGCGCGACCTCTTCCGCCGGCTGCTGGCGGAGGCCGGCGTGACACCGGATAACGCG
>CAWCXW010000013.1:0-822312 GCA_963799685.1 uncultured Actinomycetota bacterium | reverse complement strand
GAGTCGACGGCGAAGACGACGTAGAGGAAGGCGTACACGTAGTACCGCACCTGGGTGTGCGCCCAGCCCTTCCCGACGGGGTCGACGCCGCACTCGTAGGTGAGGAGTTTCTCGGGGGTGTGGCAATGGGGCGGGCGCAGCAGTCGGCCCGGCCCGGCGAACGCCACGGCCACGAAGAGCACCCCGAGCACCGCGACCAGGCCGACGACCGCGTAGCCGTGGAAGTAGTCCGGCACGTCCGCCTGTCCTCTTCGGTCTGCTGAAAGCTGCGTCGAACGTCGTGTAGTGCCGGGAGTCCAGGCCCTAGAGGGCGGCCTCCGCTTTGTGCAGGTGCGGCACGCCGGGACGCCGCCCGTCTCCTGTCGCGATCAGGCCAGGTTGCTCCGGCGCCGCACCGAACTGGCGGCCAGGGCCACAGGCGCCAGGAAGGCGAGGCCGCAGACCAGCCACATGCCGCCGCGCCCGCCCATTGCCGTGGCGGCTGCGCCGGCCGTCAGGGCGCCGACAGGGACGGCCCCCCGGGAAACGAAGCGCACGGTGGCCATGACGCGTGAGAGCAAATCGGGTGGCGTGACCTGCTGACGGTGGGTGCGGGCGAGGATGCTGAGGATGACGACACCGGCGCCGAAGCCCATGTTGCCCACGGCGAAGAGGGCCAGGCCCCAGCCCGGCTGTGCGAGCGGCATGAGGAGCGCCGCGGCTGCCCCGGCGAACGTGGCGACGAGGATGACGCGAGCACTGCCGAACCGGTCGACCAGGCGAGGGGTGAACATGGCGGCGACCAGGCTGCCCAGTCCGTCCGTGGCGATGAGCAGGCCGACGAGGCCGGGCGGCGCCTCCAGGGTGCGGACGAGGAAGACCGGGATGAGGGCGAGCAGACCACCGCAGATGAAGTTGGCCAGGGTCGCGGCGACCGCGAGGGGACGGATCACCGGGTGGCGCACCACGTAGTGCCAGCCCTCTTTGATGAGGGCCAGCATCGGTCCTGCCGGTCCCGCCGCGCTCGCGGGGTGCGGGGACTCCTTCAGAGCAGGAGCGCGGAGGCGAGGTAGCCGACAGCGGTGGTGAAGAGGCTGAGAGCGGCGCCGAAGAACTGGACCAGGACACCGCCGAGCGAGGGGCCGCCCAGCTGGGTCGTCGCGTCGGACGCGGAGATGAGGCTGTTGCGTGCCGCGAGTTGTCCTTGGGGACGATCGAGGGGAGAAATGTGGAGTTGCTGACGTCGAAGAGGACCGTCGCCAGGCCGACCACGAGAGCCACCAGGACCAACTGTCCCAGCCGAAGGACATCGAGGAGGTAGGCCACGGGTATCGAGATCATTGCGATTGCCCGGATGAGGTCCATCGCCACCTGGGTCCCGCGCAGCGGAAGGCGCTGCACGAGCACACCGGCGGGGAGACCGAGGATGATCCAGGCGGCGTACTGGGCGGCCGTGAGGAAACTGACTTCGAACGCCGATGCGTTGAGCGCGCTGACCGCCACCAGCGGAAGGGCCACGGTCGCGACCGCGTCACCGACGTGGCTGATGGTGGAGGCCGACCAGTACCGCCAGAAGTTGGCGGAGGCGCGGGCGGGTTCTGCCCCTTCCGGGGTGGCCTGTTCCGTCTCGGGGCCGGTCTGTTGATCCGTCATCGATGTGCTCTCGTTGTAGGAGTGGTCAGAAGGACGTGACGTACTGCAGGATCTCCTCGACATCCTCCGCACAGTCGCCGCAACCGGTGTTGGCGGACGTCCGGTCGCGGAGGGACGGCAGGTCGTGGCATCCGTTCCGCACGGCGGCCGCGATCTCGCTCTCCCGGACGTGAGCGCAGAGGCAGATCACGGGATCGAGATCGTCCGTCATCGCCGTCTGTTTCCCGGTCGGCCCCGTCTCCTTCGCCAGGGCCTGCAGCGCCAGGTCGAGGATCTCGGCGAGCAGGTCGAGTTCGGCGTTGCCGGCAACCAGGGGGGGATGGATGTTGATGACGTCGCGGGCCATGCCGGTGGAGGCGACGAGGAGGCCGTAGTCGGGGTGCGCCCAGGTACTCAGCTCGCGCAGCCGGGTGGCGTGGTCGCCGGTGAGGGCGATCCGGGCGGCCCCTCCGACGGCTTCGATGTGGTCGATCAGCCCGGGGTGGGCGTCCGCCAGCTGGTGCAGGCGGGACTTCATACCCGATTCCAGCGCCTTGACGTCCTCAGCCACCCCTGTCCAGGACTCCCAGCGGTCCAGCACTGCCTCGGTCACGGCGAGTGCGTGGGGATGCCGACGAACGTGGAGGAGTGGCTGCCGGGCCGGTAGCGCTCTGGGGCGGCGAGGGGTTCCGCGCCCAGACGGCGCTGAGCGCCGCGGCGCCGTTGGTCAGCGACTTGCTGGTCACGATGATGTCCGGCTCGACGTCGGCCCGCTGGAATCCCCACCGCGGTCCCACCCGGTGCATGCCGGTGAAGATCTCGTCGGCGATGACGATCGCGCCCTGCGCGCGTGCGTGTTGGACGGCCGACCTCAGCAGCGCCGAGTCGGGCGTCACCATGCCGCCCACGTTCTGTACGGCCTCGAAGACGAAGGCGCTGGCCCGGCGGGCGTGTTGTGGTCCGCCGACCCCGCTCAGCTCCGAGCCCCAGCGGGCGACGGCCTGCGCACAGCCCGAGGAGCAACCGCCGGTCGCGGGGCGTGCGGGCAGCGTCGGCAGTCGGGGCTGGGCAGGCGCACGACCTCCAGTCCCCAGGACGCCAGCAGTTCCCGGTAGCGCGGGCTGCTGCTGAGCATGCTGGTCACGCCCGAACGGCCGTGGAATGCGCCCTCGAAGACGACGACCGTTCCCGGCCCGTTGTTGGCGAAGGCGATGCGCAGCGCGGTCTCCATCCCCTGAGCGCCGCCGAGGTCGAGTTCGACGCGGCCCGGGGCGCCGACCGCCGTGGAGCACAGGCGCTCGATGCGTTCCAGTACCGCCAGGCGCTGGTCCGACTCGCAGAACGAAGGGAGGGCGGGCAGCGCCAGGCAGCGGTCCAGCGCCTCGCGAAGAAGCTCGCTGTCGTACCCCCAGGTGAGAGTGCCGTTCGCGGCTTCCGCGTCCAGGTACCGGCGTCCGTCGGCGGCCTGCAGGTAGCAGCCTTCACCGCGTACGAAGCGGGAGACGTGCCGTGCGCGGTAGATCAGGTTGCCGGCGCCCGCGTAGGACGGGACGGGGGTGGCTTGGGCGGTGGAAGGCTGCCCGCCGCTGCGGTGGTGGCTGTTCAGGACAGGCATGCGTCGGCCTCTTCCGCGGTGGCTGATTCCTGCTGCTGCGCGTGCTGCCAGGCTGCGGCTGACGGGGTGGGCAGCAGCGGTCGTACACCGGGTTCGTTGCACTCGATCCAACCGGTGATCACCGTGAGCACATCCCAGCGGGCCGCGCCGCCGGGGAGCGGTCTGCGGTTGAGTTCGGTCAGCCAGTCCCCGACACGCTCCGGGGCCGGGGCCGTACGCGCCAGCCGGGACCAGTCGTCTGTGCCTTCCGCGAGGCGGTGCAGGGAGGCGTCCAGGTCCAGATCGTGCGCAGGGATGGCGCGTTCGAGGTGCGCCAGCCTGTCGGCCACCGGGTCGGCCTGCGGTACGAAGTCGGGGGCGAGCGCGGTGCGGCACCAGTCCCAGCCGGTCCGGTAAGAGAACAGGGTCAGCTCGCGGATCACGTCGGCAGGGTCGTCGGCGGTGTGCATGAAGTTGAACAGACCGTTGACCCGGCCGATCCGGGAGCGCAGATCGGAGGTCCGGGCGGACTCCGGGTCGGCACTGCCTTTCGCGGCGGTCAGGCGCACACTGGCCGGCATCCACGTCGGCCGCCGCCGGTCCCCCACCAGCACGAGCAGTGAGGGCCCCGACGTGAGCAGGTGATCGACGACGGCGATGCGCTGGCCGGAGGCGGCGTTGAACTGGTAGCGCCACAGTTCGCGGGTCAGCAGCGGGTCGAAGTGCACGGTGGTCGCCGCAAGCGGGTACCAGCCTTCCGTGCGCAGCACGTCGAGGAGCCGCCGGCAGCGGCGCCCCGCCACCGCGTCCGGTTTGAGAACAACGAAGGTGACTGCGCGCGCACGGTGGGTCGCACCCATCGCGGCGAAGGCGTCGAGCCCCTCACGCACGTAGGTGTCGTGACGGTACAGCTCGCGCTTGTCCCGGTCGGTGGTCAGGGAGTCGAGAGCCCCCGTCGGAACGGCCGAGTGTGCGGTCGTCTCCCGCAGGAGGCCCGGCCGGACTGCGTCAGTCACGCTTCTCCTCCAGTTTCATCCCGCCGAGGGGACTGCGCTCGCCGTCGACCAGCACCACCCGGCTGCCGTCCCGATGGGTGTCGTCGGCCAGTGCCAGTCGTCCGGAGGCGAAGGCGCGTACCGTCCACTCCAGGCAGGGGCGGTCGCTGCGCTCCTTTTGGAGCAACTCCTGTTGCCAGGCGTCCTCGACGGTTGGCCGGCGGGCCTCCACCGGGACGGGCGGGCCCATGCACAACACGGCTCCACCGTCGTGGGTCTCGTCCACGAGGAAGCAGGACGTACGCGTCGTCCGATGCCCTTTCGCCATGGCGAGCCGCACCGGGTCCCTGCCGGTCAGGGCCCGTTCTCCGCGGGTGTCGAGTCGGCTGAGGTCGCCCGGGTGCTGGTTGATCACGCGGTGGGCGTAGTGCTCCAGCAGGTCGCCCTCGACCCAACGATGGTAGGCGAGGACGACGAGGTCCAGCGGGCCATGCCGCTCCTCCCAGGCACGCATGCGGGAGCTGAGGCGGTTGTGCCAGGCCCGGGCCCGCTCCCGGTAGCGCCGTACGGCGTCCAGGCCGTCCGCCCTGGCCTGCGAGGCCGAGCCGCAGTACGCGTCGAAGTCGCCCTCCCACGCCTCGACACCTGCGTCGCGGGCCACTTCCAGCGCCTTGATCCGCTTGCCGTGGGAAGCGACGAGCGCGACGTGGAATCGGTCGGGCTCGGCGCCGTGCAGCGCCAGGAGCGTACGGAGGTTACCGCCGGTCGCCGAGGCCAGGACCCCGATGCGCAGCGGACGGTCCTCCCCGGGCGCCCCGAGCGACAGGGCCGGGCGTGACGGCCTGGTCATGGTGCACTCTCCTTGCGGGCGGGCGCCGGACCGGCCAGCCGTTCCAGGACCGTGGTGCAGCCGCCGCGCTCGGGATTGACCAGATGCATGTGGCGTGCGCCCGGAACCGGGCGGTGATCCGGGGCGAGTCCCGCGGCGGCCCACTCGGCGAGCTGGCGCCGGGTCAGTTCCGCCGGGACCGCCTGGTCGCAGTCCGCCGTGATGACGGTGAGGGAGGCCAGGTCGGCGCGGCTGGGACGCGGCGTCGCGTAGCCCGCCGTCCCACCGGAGGCGAGGTGTTCGGCAAGGAAATACCCGACGGCGCCGTCACCGACGCCGAGTTCCGCGGCATGGACCATGTCGACCACAGGCGCGAGCAGTACGGCGTGCCGCCCGGCACCCCGTCCCGCGAGCGCGGCGAGGGCGAGGTGTGCACCGGCGCTGTGCCCGACCACGGTCGCGTCCTGCCACAGCGGGTCGGTGTCCGTGAGCCGCTGCCACGCCCCGGCGGCGTCCTCGGCGGCTGCCGGCCACTGGCCGCCGTCCCAGGTGGGACGGTACTCCACCGCCGCCACCGCGCACCCGCGGGCGACCAGTGCCGCGGCCAGCGGCTCGTGGTCGCGCGCGAGACGGTCATGCCGCCAGAATCCGCCGTGGTAGAGCACGACGGCCCGGCCGGCCGAGCCGTCGTACGGGGTGTAGAGGTCGATGCGCTGCCACGGTGAGGCGCCGTACCGCAGCGATCCCTCGCTCACGCTCACAGAACTCCCATGGCGTGCAGGCGGGTCATCCAGTGTTCGAAGCGCTCATCCGGCATCTGTACCTCGCGGCGGCGCTCCTCGGTCTCGTCGGCCGCGCCCAGCCGCCACCACACGTGCCCGTCGGAGCGCCGGATCATGAAGGCACGTTCCTTGCGCGCCGGGCTCTGGATCATCAGCGAGATGGTCTCCGGCTCGGTGATGGTGGTGTGCAGCTGCTCGTGGTCGAGCGTGATGCAGCGCCCCTGCCCCTCCTCGCGGATGAACGTGGGCCAGAAGCGCTCCACGTCGGCCGTCTCGTCCAGCGGCTGGTCGGTGGAGTACAGGGTGTGCTGGTAAGCGCCGCTGAGGATGTACGCGGTGAAGCTGTAGCGGTGGTTGTGCACTCGCTCGTACTGGTCCGTGTTGGCCAACCGCAGCCGGATGCGGAGCCCCTTGGCCTGGTCGTCCCAGATGACGATCTTGTCGTCCAGGGCGTGGCACTCGCACTTCTCGCGAAGCTCCGGTGTCCGCCGGACCCGCTCGACCAGTGTGCCCAGCAGTTCGGGGTCGTCGCCGAGCCGGCGGGCGATGCCCTCGGTGATCTCGGCGGCCGACTCGATGTCGTCCCACCGCACCGAAGGCAGGGACTCCATGAGGGAGACCGCCGCCCGGGTGCGATCCGTCGTCACGCTCGTGGCCATCACAGGACCTCCATTCCGTGCAGGCGACCGGTCAACTCGTCGAAGTAGTCCCTGCTGATCGACTTGCTGCCGCGACGGGCCTCCTTCTCCTTGTCCTCACCGAAGCGCCACCACACCCGGCCGGTCTCCCGCTCGGTGATCAACGAGCGTTCCTTCTCGGCCGGTCCGCGCAGGAACAGGGAGACGGTCTCGGGAGTGGTGTAGGTGGTGTGGATCTCCGAATGATGCAGCGTGTAGCAGTTACCGGGCTTCTCCTGGGTGACGAACCTGGGGATCACGCGCAGGTCGGAGTTCTGCGCGTCGAAGTCGTCCTGCACGTCGTCGGGGATGTTCTCGGGGCGGCCCACCAGCTGGTGCCGCACGTGCCGGTAGCCGCCGCGCAGGATCAGGGAGGTAAAGGTGAAGCGGTGATCGTGCGGCCGGTCGCGGTGGTCGTTCGTGGAGATGTGCAGCCGGATGCGGAACCCGCGGTCGAAAGCGTCGTAGAGCACGAGCTTGTCGAGCAGCCGGTGGTGCTCGCACTTGTCGAAGAGATCCTCCTCTTCGCGGGCGCGTTCGAGCAGTCGGGTCAGCGACTGCTTGTCCTCGGACAGCGCGGTCAGGATCTCGTGGGTCTGGGCACGCGCCTTGGACAGGTCAGACCAGTCGATCGTCATCCGGTCCAGTTCGTCCAGCATGGATACCTCCTGGGAGTCGTTTCGCGGACCAGGTCGAAGGTGCCGGGAGCGACGGCACGGAGTCCTTCTTCACGCCTGCGCGGACATGGCAGACGGCCTCAGTCCCGGCTCACCGAGGTGAAAGCCGAACGCACGATGCGCCGTGCCGGCGATCAGGTCCCACAGCGGGGAGTCGGCCACTCCTTGTCGCTGCGCGTTACGGGTCTGCCGGACGAGTGGCTGGGAGCCGGCGGCGACGATGCCGCCGTCCTGGTACCACAGCCCGTTGTCGTCGGTCTGGTGCAGAACCTGGCCGCCGATGCGTGCCGAGTCGCAACGGTCCGTCATCAGCATGGTGTTGCCATGTCCCATCAGCGTGGCCGCGCGGGCGGCGATCGCCAGGTCGACGTGCTCACCGTCGAAGTTGATGCATGCGGCGATCCGTCCCGCCGCGGCTTCGTTCATGATCGCGTCGGGAACCGGGCCGGCGATCTCGTCCATGTCCTCCAGCGCCCAGTGCGGCAGGTCGTAGGCGGCCAGGGTGCTGTCCCGCCTGGCACGGGCGGCCTTGGTGCGGAAGGCGTGCCGGATGGTCAGGGGCATGTCGTTGAAGAGGTGGTCGGTGACGACCCGGGCTCCGCTGCCGGCCCACTCACTGTCCCAGGCGATGTTCACGATCTCCCGGACGAGTTCGGCGCTGCCGGACGGGTCGTCCCTGGTGAAGTGGCCCAGCGCGGGCCGGACACCGTGGGACAGCAGCAACGGCACGATCCAGTCGAGCCGCGGGTGCCGGTCGTCGAGATTGTCGCGCAACCCGGATCCGGCGGTGAACGCGTCGGGAGACATCACGGTGTAGACGAGGCCGAGGTCGCCCAGACGGGCCAGCCGCTCCCACTCGTGCCGGGTCGGTGCCCACACGGTTGCGGCCGGTGTGCCACCGTGACTCGAGAGCAGGGGGCCCTCCAGGGCGATGCCGGGGATGTGCGGCAACTTCCCGTCGGCCCGGAGGCCGGCGTACTGCTTCATGAACCACTCGAACTCGGCGAGGGCATGGCGGTGCAGGTACAGCGTCGGCAGGCAGACCACTCCCTCCTCCGCGGACCGCTGGTCGAGGAGGACAAGGTCAAGTCGGGAGAACTCCGAGAAGTCCACCTCGCCGAAACCGTGACAGTGCACCTCGACAGGGAGTGCTGGAGTCTCATTCATGGGCGGCTTCTCTCCCTTGATCCCTGAACCCTGATCCCGTAGGCGTGTAGCTGTTCGCGTGCTCGGGCGTCGTCGAAGGCCTCAAGCGACTCGAAGTACCGGATCGTCTGACGCGACATGGCAGACATGTGCGCGGAAAGGACTTGCGGCGTGTAGGTCTCCGCCACCACGTGCCGTGCGTCGTCCTCGCTGAGCCCGTACGTGACCAACTCGCTGTGCATGGCCGGCACGTCCGGCTGGAGGAACGCGGCGATCAGGCTCGGCACGATCCGTCCCGCCGACCGTCGTTCCGGACGGGAGAGCCGGCCCCACAGGTGCGTGAGGAACATGGCGAAGTAGGCGTGGTGGCGCCCTTCGTCCCCGGCGTGGTCCCGCACGGTGCGGGACACCGCGCCCACGACGTCATCGCTGCTCGGCACCTCGGCGAGGCTGGCCGAGATCAGGGTCTCGGAGACCACCACGAAGAGTGTCCGTGCCAACAGCCTTTCCGACGGGGGCAGCGACTCCAGCAGCCGTGCGAGCCTGGTCAGGAAGTACGGCTGCTCCGGCAGGCGTGGCGCGACGCCAGTACGGCGCTCCACCTGGCGGGCCAGGTCCGCCGAGAAGAGTGTGTGGTAGGCCTCATCGCAGTAGATCTTGTACGCGTCGAACCGCATCTCCTCGGGGAGGCCGAACCCGATGCTGCCGTTCGCGATGGCCAGCGCGGTTCGGTTGACGACGAGCGACTCGAGCTTCGCGGTGAAGTCCAGGTACCGGTAGAGATGCTGGATCAGCACCCCCTCCAGTGTCCGGTCGTCAAGCTCCTGCACCAGGTGGTGCCGGGCTATGGGTACGAGGTCCGGTGAGAAGTAGTGGTAGCCCTCGTCTTCCTCCCCGAGCGTGTGCCGGGGGGCGCTGCGTACCGCGGCGCGCTCGTGCCAGTTGCGGAACGGGCTGCGGTAGGTGTCGGAGGCCGGGACCGGGGACGGAGAGCTGGCCCCGACGTCCCCGGGAGAATCGTCGGCCACGCGGTGCAACAGCTGCCGGGGGCACTCGATCAATGCCGTGCAGCCCACGAACATGCCTGCCGTACCGCACATGGGTGACCTCCTCTCACTCCTCGCTTCGAAACTCCGCACGGGCACCGCTCGCCGGATGCGGCCTGGCCTCGCTCAGCTCGTCACCGCATCGACCATGTCGGTCTCGGCGAGCTGCCCCAGCAGGTCGCCGATGTCCTCGGCGGCCACCTCCACGCTGACGTCGTACTCGCCGGCGAGTTGTCGGGCTATCGCCAGGACGGTGCGGGAGCCGTCGACTCGCTGGAAGACGAAGGCGCCGATCTCGTCGAGCTCGACGGCGTGCGGGCCGCTGGCGACGATGAGCTTGCCGCGGAACTTGCGCATCCGGGCGTTGAGATTGCGTCGCGGCACCGACTCCGGGCCGAAGGTGGGGGCGTCCGCCATCAGATCTCTACCTCCAGTGACAGGTCCTTGCAGGACTCAAGCGTTCGGCGCACCCACTTCTCGGGCTGCTCCGGGTCGAAGTCGGCCATCGTCTCCAGGGCCCAGTACCGGTCGAAGGGCAAAGCGGCGAGTGCGGCTTCCCGCACGCGGCGCGCACGCCACTTGGGTGTGTGCGTGCCGTACACGCCGTGGCTGTCGAGCAGGGCGTCGGTGGCCTGCTGGAAGGCGACTTTGGCGGTGAGGACGGCGCTGTGGCTGTCGCCGACCGCGAGCATGCCCAGTGCCTGGGTGACCTTGCCGTCCGCCTCCGAGAGAGAACGGGTGGCGACGAAGGCGCGGTAGGCCGACTCCCGCACCTGACGGGCGCGTCGTCGCAGCCAGTCCTCTTTGGTGAGGGCCACACCGCTCGCCAGGCGCTCCAGGAACAGCTCCTCGTTCGGCGTGAGGACCCGCAACGACGCCGTCCCGGAGTCGAAGGCCTGATGGGTGACCTTGCCCAGCATCTGGTCGAACTGGGCGTCGGTCAGGTACGTCGCCTCGTAGCGCCGACCGCCGTCACCGAACTCGACCGCCGTCACGACGTCGGGGTCCAGCGGCACCCCGACCTCTCGCGCTCCGGCCATCCGGCAGGGGGCTTCGGTGACGACGTACAGGTCGAGGTCGCTTTCGGCGTGGGCCCACCCACGGGGCACGGAGCCCACCAGTACGACGGCGATGGGATCCTCGGGCAGGAGTCCGTTTCTCCGCATGGCCTCCAGGGGGCCTTCGGGATCGATGTTCACGCCGTGCTCCTGTCGTCGTGCTCGCGCTGCAGTTCCATGACGATCTGGGGAAGGTTGTTGAGCAGGTGGGCGAGCAACGCCGGGTAGAGCGAGTGCGACCACCAGGTCAACGCCAGCAGCAGGGCGGCGCCGGTCAGTTCGACGACGGTCGAGCGGGCGGTTCCCCGGCGGTTCGTGCCCGGCTGTATGTGGTGCCGGGCGACGAAGCCGGTGGCGGCCAGCAGCCCGAGGGGCGAGGAGGTGACGATCAGTACCGGCACGCGGTACAGGAGTTCCTCACCCACGACGCCCACCGTGCTCGCGAAGGCACGTGCCCGGGCGTGCGCACGCGGTGTGCTGCCCAGGATGAAGGCGGCTTCCCCGGTGAACAGTGAGGAGATTCCCAGACCGCTGAGCGCGAAGAGGAGGGCGCCCACTGCTACAGCAGCCGCGTACCACCACCAGTCGGCGGACCGGGTGAGCCAGCCGGGCGTGGTGAGGGCTGCCAGGATGATCGCCCCGAGCGGCGCGAGGAGGCCGGCCAGCGTCTCCGCCCATACGCTCTTGGCGCTGCGCGCGTCCCTGGGGAGCCGCCACGGCAGGCCCATGAGCACGGCCTCGATGAGCAGGAGGGCGGCAGGTATGCGCAGGGCCGTCCGATCGGTGTCCCACAGGGCCACAGCGAGCGCCGCGGTCGCCCCCGCCGCCATCACCTGCCGGGTTCCGGGAGGCCACCCCGCCCGGTCGAATGCCGGCAGCGGACGCCGCTGCGAGGTGTCGTCGTCCGCCGCCGCGTCCGCGACCGTGCTCACGTCACCACCTCGGCGGCTGTGACGGGGCTCGGCTCCGCTGTCGTAACGACGCCCAGGTCGACGGCGTCGGTGAGGTGTTCGTGTACGGACTCCAGGTCGTCGCCCAGCTTGTCCAGGAGCTCGCCGACGGTGTGCTGTCCGTCCATGGCGCGCAGAAGGCGCAGCCACTGCGGCGTCTCTTCCTCGTCCAGCACGAACTCGATCTCACCGTTGACCGCGATGTACCACACGGACTCCTGTGCGCCGTCGCGCAGCAACAGGGCACTGTCCGCGAGCGACGCCACGGCGTCGGGGCCGATGGGTGGCCGCCGCACCACCACGGCCTCAATCCGCTCCGACTCGGCGTCCCAGTCGGTGACGTCGACCGACAGGGGTACGGGGGCGGCCTCGGCCCGGCAGTGTGGGCCGGGGAGGGTCTCGGTCATCTGCTCCATCAGTCCGAGGTTGACCAGGGACAGCAGGAACTCCACGTGTCCGGAGGACGGGTCGGCCTGCAGCCGGCCGAGCATGGCCCGGATGTTGCCGGCGGCCAGAAACTCCCGCGCACCCGGGCCGCTGAGCGCTTCCTCCACGAGCCGGCCACCGTCCTGGGCGAGCATGGCGCCGAAGGTGCGGTAGGTGTGGCGCACGCCGTCGCCGTAGAAGAACGGGCCCTTGGGGCGCCAGGTCACCTCCTCGGGCAGGTGCCCGGCCAGCGCGCGGCGCTGGATCTGCTTGTCCCAGACAAGTTCGGGGCGCAGCTTCTCGGGGACCGCCGCGATCAGTTCGACGAGCCGGTGGTCGAGGAACGGCACCCGGGCCTCGATGCCGTTCCCCGCCGCGGACCTGTCCTCGTGCCAGCAGTTGTATTGCTGCACGTCGCGGTATTTCCATCGGAAGAGCGACTCGTACGGATCACGGGCCGGACGGCCTGACGCCTCGCGCAGCGCGGAGGCCTTCACCAGCGGCAGGCCGGGGACGTCCCACCAGGCACCGAGTTCGGGGCTGTGGAGCCTGTCGCGGTGCTCGGCCATCCGCTGGATGCCGTCGACGAAGTCGGGCCACTCGCCGCCTCCCGCGATGCCCTTGGAGTAGCCCCCGTTGAACTCGTCGGCGCCGCCACCGAGCAGCATGGCCTTGATCTGCGGGGCCTGGTCGCGCACGTAGCGGTACATCTCATGCTTGTAGAACGCCTCAGGGCCGGCCAACGGGGTCTGCATGAGCCATACGAACCGCTTCCACTCCTCGGCACCGGGGACCGATGCCGTGTCGAGCAGGACCTGGTGGTTCGTCACATTCAGCTGTCGGGCAGTGCGGTGGCCCCACTCGGCATCACCGTTGGCGAGCGTGCTGCCGTTCAAGGCGGTGAAGGTGCGGAGCCGGCCGGAGGCCAGGGAGGCGATGGCGGCGGAGTCGAGGCCGCCGCTGAGGAACAGCCCGATCTCGACGTCCGCCATCTCGCAGTCGGCGACGGAGGCGGACAGGAGTTCGCCGTAGCGTCGGACGAGTTCCTCTTCGGAGGCCGAGCCCGCCGGGTCGAAGTCGGGGAAGGACCAGTACCGATGTGTCTGCCGCTCGCCCGTCTTGAGGTCGAAGGAGACGATGCAGCCCGCGGGGGCGAGCTCGATGTCTTCGAACCAGGAGTGCACCGGGCTCTCGTCGAACGCGGGAGCGCGGGTCATCATCTGGTCGCGCAGCGCACGCGCCCAGTCCAGCCTCCGGGGGCAGTCGGGGTCCTCGAAGAGCGTCTTGACCTCGGAGCCGAAGACGACGCGCTCGTCGTTCTGGTGGTAGAAGACGGGCTTGATGCCGAACCGGTCACGCGCCAGCAGGAGCCTGCCCCGAGTGCGGTCGTAGAGGGCCAGCGCGAACATGCCCCGCACGTCGTCCAGGAAGCGCAGGCCGTCGCGCCGGTAGAGGTGAAGCAGCACCTCACAGTCGGAGCGGGTGCGCAGGCGGGTGCCGCGGGGCAGGGTCGCCGCCAGTTCCTCGTGGTTGTAGATCTCGCCGTTGGCGATGAGGACGAGGTCGTCGTCTTCGGTGCGCAGCGGCTGGTCGCCGCCTGCCACGTCCACCAGGGACAGGCGGACGAAGCCGAATCCGACCGGGCCCGACCGGTAGCAGGCCTCCCCGTCGGGACCACGGTGCAGCACGGTCTGAACCATCCTGTGGAGAAGGAAGTCCGAGGCCTCGGTCAGTGCCCTCCCATCCACTCGGGCGACACCGCTCAGACCACACATCGCTACCTCGCTCAGTTCACAGACGTCAGTGCCCCCCGCTGCGTCTGGTGCCGGCAGAGGGTGATGAAGATGGAGGAGAACGCCGATGGAGCAGCACCGCGAGGCCGAGGCCTCGCGGTGCGCCCGTCATGAGCCTCAGACCACCGAGGACAGAACGGTGCCCTGGTTGACCTTCTTGGCTTCCGGCTTCACGTACTTGCGCATGATGATCCCCTTTTCGGAGTTCTCGCGGAACGAGGAGGATCAGCTGCACCCGGTCGCCTCATCGAGACGAACACGAGGAATGCCATGGAACTCGTGACACCGCAACGGCCCCCATCACTTCGACATCCGCCGATGTGATTTCCGCTTTCGGACGCTGACATGAACGATGGAAGCGGGCCTCCGAACCAGCGTCAATCCTTCACCACTGTGATACAGATCATACCTTGATGTGACGTCAACTTCCAGCAAAACTGGGCGAGTTCGTGTATCCGCACGTCGACGGGCGCAGCCGAACGCCAAGGAGTCGGCGCAGCATGATTTCGCCGGCTCATTGCATAAACACAGGGAAACCTGGAAAGGGCTTACGGCGGCCCGCGCTCACGGAGCCGGCGCCGGAATGATGGTGAATACACGCCTCCACGAGGTACGGTGGAAAACGAATGGTCGACGTACCGTCATCCCGTTGCACCCGAATACACCACGGAGGACCTGTGGCTCTCGACGTCTCCCCGCAGCCGGCCGGTGTGCCGTTGCCGACGGAGGTCGACGCGATCGTCTTCGACTGTGACGGTCTCCTCGTCGACACCGAGACGTGCTGGAGCCGGGCGGAGAGCGCCCTCTTCCGCGCGCACGGACACGAGTTCGGCCCCGAGCAGAAGAGACTGGTGATCGGCAGGACGGTGGAAGGCGTCGGCGAGGTCATGGCGGAGTACTTCGGCCGCCACGGAGAAGGTGACCGGCTCGCCGGCGAGCTTCTCAGCGGCGTGGAGAAGGAGTTGGCCCAAGGAGCGGAGGCGCTGCCAGGCGCCGTCGACCTGGTGCGTCTGTGCGCCGACCGGGTGCCCGTGGCCGTGGCCAGCAACAGCCCGCGCGCACTCCTCGACACCGCTCTGCAGACCTCGGGCCTCGCCGGCCTCCTCCCCTGTTCCTTCGCCGCCGACGAGATCGCCGCGCCGAAGCCGGCCCCGGACCTCTACCGCGCCGCCTGCGAGGCGCTCGACGCGACTCCGTCCTCGTGCATGGCGTTCGAGGACTCCCAAACCGGTATCTCCGCCGCGCGCGCGGCCGGCCTGCAGCTCGTCACCGTCCCCTCGCTTCCCGGCCTCGGCCTCGACCACGACTGGCTCTTCGACTCCCTCGCGGACTCCCGGCTCCGTTGCTGGGCCGAGGGACTGGGCCGGAGCGCACCTGCCGTGTCCTGAGGCGCGCTAGTGCCGCGGCGGGCAAGGTTCGCCCCGCTCGCCGCCCTGGTACGCACGCTCTCTCCCTGCCTTCGGCGGGAAGGTATCCCCTGCGTTGCCCGAAGGCCCGGGTAGGACACCTGCATGCGGCGTCCGGGCGCCGTGCGAGAGGCTCGGCATCCGCAGGCGCAACAAGGCGGAGACGGAGTGAGCGAAGCGAACACAGTGCACCAGGACGCCTCGCTACCGGGCAAACCTCGGCTGATGCGGCACTAGGCGGCGCCACAGATGTCGGCCGCCATCGCGACGTGCAGCGCCACTCCCCCGGCCAGGACCGATTCATCCAGCCGCATCTGCGGCGAGTGACAGGCCGCTGCCGTCGCGGGGTCCGCCACGTCGGGTGGGCACGCGCCCAGCAGCACCATGCAGCCGGGCCATCTCTGCAGGAAGTAGGAGAAGTCCTCCGACGTCATCACGGGGGCAGGCAGTTCCTGCCAGATCAGTCCGGGCGTCTGAGCCACCGCGGTGCCGGCACTGCGGACGGCACCCGGGTGGTTCACCGTGCAGGGGTAACTGACCAGGGAGGAGAGCTCCGCACGAAGACCGTCCCCCACGGTCTCGGCCGCCTCCCGAATCCGCCCGAGCACCTGCTGACGGGTCTCCTCTTCCAGGCATCGCAGGGTGAACAGCAACCGCCCGGTGTCCGGTATCACGTTGTGAGTGGACCCCGCGTTCAGCGAAGTGACCGTCACCAGCACGTCCTGGGCCTCCCTGCCCTGGACTGCGCCCGAGGACAGCTGAACGGCGAGGTCGGCCAGCGGCGGCACCGGGTTGACGCTCAGCTCTGGCAGCGCCGCGTGCCCGCCCTTGCCGCGCATCTCGATCGCCAGGCCGTCGGTGGACGCCATCAACGTCCCGGCCCGGGAGAAGACGGCCCCCGAGGGCAGATTGGGGGTGACGTGGATCGCGAAGGACCTGGTGACGCCGTCGGGGCCCAGCCAATCCTCGAATGCCTCGTCGGTGAGGAGCTCGCGGGCCCCGTCATGGCCTTCCTCCCCGGGCTGGAAGACGAGGAGGACGGCCCCGCACAGTTGCTCTCTGCGCGCGGCCAGGAGCCGGGCCGCGCCGAGCAGCATGGCGACGTGCGCGTCGTGCCCGCAGGCGTGGCACGCCCCCGGCACCTGGCTGGCGAAGTCCGCTCCGGAATCCTCTGTCACCGGCAGCGCGTCGGTGTCGGCCCGCAGCAGGGCGATGCCGCCGGGGCGCCCGGTTCGAAGCCTGGCGACGACGGAGGTGCCCCGGGTACCGCGGCGTACCTCCAAGCCCTTGATGCCGGCGAGCTCGTCGAGGATGTACTGCTGGGTGCGGGGGTTGTCCAGCCCGGTCTCGGGCCAGGCGTGCAGCTCCCGCCGGACCCGGACGGTGTAGTCGGTAATGCTTTCCTCCTCCGGCGGTGCGCCGGGGACGGTGCCGGTCATCCGTTGACCTCCATCGGCTCGAGGTCGTGCGCCGCGGTCTTCGACGGCTCGGCGAACGGGATGGTGCCGACCACGAGGGCGGCGATGAACGCCACGCACCCGGTGGCGAGGATCAGTGGGACGTAGGAGTGCCAGAGGTCGTAGAAGACACCGCCGAACTGGCTGCTCAACGCGGCACCGAGCTGGTGCGCGGTCCAGATCAGGCCCATCGCCACTCCCTTCACCCCCACCGGGAAGGCACGCATCGCCCATACGGAGGTGGCAACCACCGTGACCAGGTAGCTGACACCGAACAGCGTGCCGAAGACCAGCACGAGAGCGGGGGTCGGGTTGATCGCGATCAGGAACATCGACACGCCACGCAGCAGGTATCCGGCCAGCAGCACACCTTTGACCGAACCGCGGTCGCACAACCGCCCCGCGATCAGCGAGCCGACGATCTCGCAGGCGCCGAGGACGACCAGGCTCGCGGAGATGACGCCGGACGAAATGTGCGCGTCCGTCAGGTAGGTGATCTCGTGGACGTCAATGAACGCCATCGTCGCACCGCAGGCGAAGAAGGCGCCGGCCAGCCGCCACAGCACGGAGGAGCGCAGGACCATGCGCCAGCGGGCGCCCAACGAGTCATCCGCCGACGTGTTCCCGGCCGACGCCGCGGGAGCCGGTGACCGGCGCTGGAGCAGCACGGTCAGCGGCGCGATGACCACCAGGAGAAAAACGCCCAGTCCGGTCAGCACCCGCTGCCAGTCGGTGTGGTGTCCCAGCCAGGTCCACAGCGGCACGAGCAGGATGAACCCCCCGGCCGTGCCGTTGGTGAGCAAGGCGTAGAAGAAGCCCTTGCGCCCGTCGCTGAAGAGCTGGTCGACCAGCACCCCGATCGGCACATACGACAGCATCGCGTACGCGAAGGACGCCAGGATCCCGTAGTCGAGCACGAAGAACGTGAACGACGACACCTGGGCGCCGGCCACCAGTGCGAGCCCGGCCAGGATCGTGCCGGTCAACAGCACGCGTGCCGGACCGATGCGGTCGGAGAGCATTCCGGTCAGCGGTGCGGCGACGGCGTAGGTAAGCGCGAAGACCGTGGTCGCGATGGCGAAGTAGCCTCGGTCCTGGCCGAAGGAGTCCGCCATCGGATCGAAGAACACCTGCACGGTGTTCTTCAGCGACGAGCCGAGCAGACAGACGACGAAACCGAGCAGCACGGCAAGGAGAAGGCCGACCGGAATGGCCTTCCCCCTCGCCGGTGTTCCTGCGCTCATGCGGTGGCGGCCAGGTGTCGCTCGGCGACTCCGTCGTACATGCCCTGGAAGAGCTTGCAGGTGTGCTCGACGACCTCGAGAGCCTCCTGCTGCATGGCGGAGTCCGCGCACAGATCGTTCACGAGGGCTATGCCCTCCCGCACGTGTCCGACGTCCTCCTTGGCATGGACCGAGAAGAACAGCGTGTCGTCCTCGGTGAGGCCGTAGACCTTGCCGAGGAGCGAGTGGCGGTTCTGGCCGGCCGTGTCCTCCAGGTTCTGGCCCTCGCTGGCCACCGTGACGGCGGCGGCGCCCAGGTGGTAGCGCGCCGGGTCCTTGACCAGTTCCATGCGGAAGTCGATGAGCTCCTGGGTCTGCGGGTAGGCGACGGCGGCGTCGCGGGTCGCGTCGTCGACGCGGATAGCCCGGACGAAGTCCTCCATCAGCCGAACGTGGTTCTTGGTACCCGAGAGGCGGCCGGTCTCCTCCTCGTACATGTTCACCAGCAGCGCCTTCTTGTGCTTGGGCAGCGGGCAGTGAAAGAAGAGGTGTTCGATGTAGGTGAGGAAATTCTTGGTCAGCTGGTAGCCCTGCAGGGTCAGAGCCTGAAGCAGGTCCCAGTTCGCCTCCGGCTTGACCAGCTCGGCCACGAGCGGGTGTGTGACGGAGGTGTGGTCATCGATGATCTGGTAACACTTATCCCGGAACTCGGGTCGAGTCAGCATGCGTGGGCCTCCTGGTCGGACACTCGGTTCTTCAGCTCGGCTACTGGCTGGGCCAGGTAGATTCCGGTGTAACTCTCCGCGCCCACCCGCCCGTAGTCGGGCAGGCGTCCGTATTCGGCGAAGCCGAACTGCCGCCAGATCCGCTCGGCGGGAATGCCCTCGCGGACGTCGAGACGCAGCAGTTCGATGCCCTGTTCCTCACAGCGGCGGGCGATCTCGGCGAAGGCACGGCTGACAATGCCGCGCCCACGGTGCCGGGGATGCACCGCGCCGGTCGTCAGTTCGGCGATGTGGCGCTGGTTGGCGGTCGGGGGCTGTGTCAGCGCCACACAACCGACGGCGCGGCCGTCCCCGGCGCGGATGGCCAGCAGATGCGCACGGCCGGAAGCGAGGGACGAACGCAGACGTGCGGTGAGCCCCCGCACGTCGTCCTCGGCGGGGTCCGGCGGCAGGCCGATGAAGGGATCGGTCTGCGAAATCTCGACGACCAGCGCCGGAAGGTCGTCGGTGAGATCGTCCGGGGCGTCGATCCACTCATACCTGTACACGGTTTCCTCCAGGGCCCGCCACGACCTTCGGAGCACGGGTCGTCGTCGGTTCATTCCGTACGGGGGTAAGGGACAGTGCGGTCAGTGACTCACACGGTCGCCATCGGAAGGCCGGTCGTACCCATCACCCGGGCGGCGGCCTCGTTCAGCACCGGCGTGGTGGTCGGGGCGTACGGGGGCGCAAACGGCTCTGTGGAACTGACCGAGTCGACAACGCTCTGCCGGGACAGGGCTGTCAGCCGCGCCGCCCGGCCGCGCAGTTCGGCAAGCGGCACGGAGACATCCAGACCGTGCTCGGCCACCCAGCTGTCGTCGTAGACGGTTTCGAGGTAGCGCTGACCCGAGTCGCTCAGCACACACAGGATGCGCGAGTCCGGGTGGGTCTGCTGGGCCAGGTGCAGCCCGACGAAGGCCACCGCACCACTCGAGGCCCCGGCCAGCAGCCCCTCACCGCGGGCGAGCCGGCGGCAGGTGGCGAAAGCGTCCTGGTCCTTCACCTTGTACATGAGGTCGACCTGGTCCAGAGCGAGGTTGGAAGGGGGCCAGGCCAGGCCGATACCCGACTGCAGATACGCGTGCCGGGCGCCGCCGAAGACCCCGGACCCCTCGGCGTCCACACCGACGACCCGGGTCTTCGGCGAGTGCCGTCGGACGTACTCCGCAAGTCCGCGCAGCTGTCCCGCCGTGCTGACGGCGACCACCAGATAGTCGAGCCGCCCCTCCATCTGGGCCATGATCTCCGGGCCCGTCTCCCGGTAGTGGGCGGCGGCGTTCATCAGGCTGAAATGCTGATCGGGTCGGAAGGCGTCGTCGATCTCGAGCGCCAGCCGGTTGGCCATTTCCAGCCGGGGGCGGAAATACCCGCCGGACTCGTCCGGCTGCGTGACCTCGACCAGTTCGGCGCCGTACGCCTCCATCACCCTGCGGTGCGCGGGCGGCAGTTTCGGGTCGACGACAATGATCACTCGGTGGCCGAGGACGGCGCCGATCATGGCCAGGGCGATTCCGAAGTTGCCGCTCGTCGACTCGATGATCACACCATGCGGCTTGAGGAGCCCGGTCCGTCTGGCCTCGCCGATGAGATATCGGGCCGGGCGGTCCTTGACGCTGCCGCCCGGGTTCAGCGCTTCCCACTTCGCAAAGACCGCGGCGCATCCGGACGGCACCAGCCGGTCGAACCGGATGAGCGGTGTCTTGCCTATTGCGTCCAGCACGTTCATCGGTATGCCCCCCGTCGGCTGTCCTCGGAGCGCGGATGACCGGACACAACCCCGCCCCGAGATTTTTCGGAGCGTAACACGATGGACAGCCCGGAACAGGGTGAATTTTTCGGCCAAGTGCTTTGTCTCCAAGCCTACTTGACTGAACGTCATGCACGTGCATGGCGTCGACGGTGGGGAAATCCCCACCCGGGGGCACCCCCTTTCCCCATGGCGCCGGGGCTCCGGGCACGGGCAGGCTTGGACGCATGACCGAGAGACCTGCCGAGCCCGACGAGGGCGCGCTGCCGCCGCCACGACCGCCGTTGGATGCGCGGACCTGGTGTGAGATCGGGTACCTGCTGGCGAACCTGCCCGTGGGCCTGGTCGGCTTCCTGTACGTGACAACGTGCCTCTACGTCAGCGCGGCGTTGTCAGTCACCGTCGTGGGGCTGCCGCTGCTGGCGCTCGGTCTGCTCGGGTGCCGGGCACTGGGCCGGGGCGAACGGGCGCGTGCCAGGGCGCTGCTGGGTCTACGGATCGAGGAGCCGAGTGGTCTTCCGCTGCACAAGGACGCGGGGTTTTTCGACCGACTGTGGGCGCAGTTGAAGGATCCGGTGGCGTGGCGGGCCTCGCTGTACCTGTTCATGCGGCTGCCGTGGGACGTGCTGACGTTCGCCGTCGCGTTGACCTCGCTGTTCGTCGGCTGGCCGGTGCTGCCGTGGCTGGCACGCGGGCTGACGAACGTGGACCGGGCGCTGGTGCTCGGGCTGCTGTCGCCGTCGGACGCGCTGGAGCGGCGGGTGGCGGAGCTGGAGTCGGACCTGGGGGTGGTCGTGGACACCGCCGCCGCGGACCTGCGGCGCATCGAACGCAACCTGCACGATGGCGCACAGGCGCGCCTCGTCGCCCTCGCCATGGACCTCGGCCTCGCCAGGGAGAAACTCCTCGAAGACCCCGAAGCCGCCGCCCGCATGGTCGACGACGCCCACGGCGAAGTGAAACTCGCCCTCGCCGAACTCCGCGACCTCGCCCGCGGCATCCACCCCGCCATCCTCACCGACCGCGGCCTCGGCCCCGCTCTCTCCTCCCTCGCCGCGCGGTGCCCGGTGCGAGTGGACGTCTCCTGCGATCTCGGCGACCGGCCGGCCCCCGCCATCGAGGGCATCGCCTACTTCACCGCCTCGGAGCTGCTGCAGAACGTCAGCAAACACTCCGGAGCGGCCAAGGCCACCGTCGACGTGTGGCGCGCCCAGGAACGCCTCCTGCTGCAGGTCAGCGACGACGGGCGCGGTGGCGCCGACCCAGCCACCCGCGCAGGCGGCCTGGCCGGCCTCACCGAACGACTCGACGCCGTCGACGGCCTCCTCGCCGTCCACTCCCCGACCGGCGGACCCACCACCATCACCGCCGAGCTCCTCTGGAAGGACCACGCGGTCGGCTGAGCGTGGAATGCTGGGAGACGAGCACGTCCGACGAAGCGTCGTGCCGCCCGCGAGGGGGTGCGGGGTGGTGACAGGTGCGGGCCTGGCGGCCCTGGGGAGACCCCACAGCCGCAAGGCGGAGGGGCGCCTCCCCAGGGCCGTCAGGGCCGAGGGGAGACCTCCCGCCGAAGGCAGGGGAAGATGTCCGTGCGGGGCGCCATCTCGCAGACGGGCGGGCTTGCTCGTCCAGGGAGCCCCGGTCAGGGCCGGAGCGGTGTGAGGTCATGGAGGACGGGTGCGGGTCGTCATCGCCGAGGATTCGGTGCTGCTCAGGGAGGGACTGACGCGGCTGCTGACCGACCGCGGTCACCAGGTCGTGGCCGGTGTCGGTGACGGGGAGGCACTGGTGAAGACGATCACCGGCCTGGCGGAGGCCGGTGAGCTGCCCGACGTGGTGGTCGCGGACGTGCGGATGCCGCCCACCCATACGGACGAGGGAGTGCGGGCCGCGGTGCGGCTGCGGGCGGCACATCCGCGGCTGGGGGTGCTGGTGCTCTCGCAGTACGTGGAGGAGCAGTACGCCACCGAGCTGCTGGCCGGTTCATCTCACGGAGTCGGCTACCTGCTCAAGGACCGCGTCGCGGACGTACGCGATTTCGTCGACGCGGTAGTGCGGGTGGCCGAAGGCGGCACCGCGCTGGATCCGGAGGTCGTCGCGCAGCTGCTGGGCCGTAGCCGCAAGCAGGAAGTGCTGGCCGCGCTGACTCCGCGGGAGCGGGAGGTGCTGAGCCTGATGGCGGAGGGGCGGACGAACTCGGCGATCGCTGACCGGCTGGTGGTGAGCGGCGGCGCGGTGGAGAAGCACGTGAGCAACATCTTCGCGAAGCTGGGCCTGGCACCGAGTCAGGGGGACCACCGGCGGGTGCTGGCGGTGCTCACCTATCTGGGCGGCTGAACCGGCCGGGCCCACGGGCGGTTTCACACGGGGTGGACCGTTTCTCGAGCCTCGGCCAGCACCCTGCACCCAGGGGAACGTCACGGGTGGAGGAAGCGCGGTGCGGAAGCGGTGGCGCGGCGGTGGTGGGGAGCCGAAATGGCGGTCGTGGCTCCGCTGGTACCGGGAGGGTTTCGCGCTGTACTTCGCCGGCATGCTGCTCGATCCGGTGCCGTCGCCGGAGTCCGGCCAACCCGCTGAGGCCGCCTCGTCCCCATCGGCGCCGAAGCTGTACGAGCCGCCGTCCGCCCATCCGGAACGGCTGCGTCCGGACGTCCCGCTGACCCCACTGGAGATCGGGCTGGAGCAGGAGCTGGGTCTGCGGCCCGTCGAGTCGCCGGGCGAGGGGCCCACCGGGGACGGACAGCCGTCCTGACATGCGGAGCCGTCCGTTCCGCATGGGGTGCACGAATGTCCAGGCTGTGATGTGGCGGCAGGCGTCACGGTGACCTTCCTGACCGTACTATCAGCCCGCACGCCTTCCGACGCACCGCAGCCGAACGGAAACAGGGGACGACGTGGCGATCAGGGTCCTGCTCGCAGAGGACATGCACATGGTTCGGGGCGCCTTGGTGGCGCTGCTCGGCCTGGAGTCGGGGATCGAGGTCGTGGCGGAGATCTCGCACGGTGACGAGATCCTGCCCGCTGCCAGGGAACACCGGCCGGACGTGGCCGTCCTCGACATCGGCCTGCCGGGCACCGACGGTCTGACGGCGGCGGAGTCGCTCCGCGAGGCGGTGCCGGAGTGCCGGACGCTGATCCTCACCACGGTCTCCCGCCCCGGCGCGCTGCGGCGCGCGGTGGCGGCCGGCGTGCGCGGGCTGCTGCTGAAGGAGGCGCCACCGAAGCAGCTGGCGGACGCGATCCACCGGGTGGCACGTGGGGAGCGCGCCTTCGATCCGGAGTTGGTTCTCGCCGCCTGGGACAGCGCCGACACGCCGCTCACCGAGCGGGAGGCCGAGGTGCTTCGGCTTGCGGCGGACGGTGAGGAGGCGGCAGACATCGCGCTCCGCCTCTACCTGTCCATCGGGACCGTCCGCAACTACCTGACGTCCTCCGTGGTGAAGCTCGGCGCCCGTAACCGGCTGGACGCCGTGCGGATCGCCCGGGAGGCGGGCTGGGTCTGACCGGCGTCGCCGCCGGACGGCGGCATTTCGGCGAGCAGCTCGAAGCGCCCCGCGTCGTCCAGGCCGGCCGAGAGCCGCCCGCCGACGGCCGTCATGCGGGCCGTCAGGCTGTGGATGCCGCAGCCGGCCCCGCCGGACGGGCCGGCCGCCTTGTGGTGGACGCCGTCGTTGACGAGGCGCACCTGTACCGTGCCATCCTCCTGCCGCGCCTCGAGGAGACACGTCCTGGCCTCGCTGTGGCGGATGATGTTGGTGACCCCCTCGCGCACCACGGTGGCCAGGGCGGTCTCCGCATCGGTGCTCACCCGCTCGTAGTCGATGTGCATCTGGGTGTCGACACCGGCCGCCGCGAGCAGCCCGCGGGCGGCCAAGAGCTCGTTGAGCAGCGACATCGTGCGGTAACGGCGCGTCACATCCCGTACGTCGGCGAGCGCCTGACGGGCCACTTCGGCGGTCGACCACACCTCCTCCTGAGCGCGGGCCGGATCGGTAGTGACGAGCTGGCCGGCCAGGGCGGACTTGAGTGAAATCGCCGACAGGCTGTAGCCGAGCAGGTCGTGCAGGTCGTGGGCGAAGCGCAGCCGTTCCTCGCTGACGGCGGTGCGCGCGAACTCCTCGCGGGCGGTGTGGACGGCCGTCGTCAGGTCGGCGAGCCGGACCAGGCTCAGGACGATGATGCCGGTCAGGACGGTGGAGACGACCATGTAGGGCACGACGGTGGCCGGCGACGGCTCGTGCAGGACGGTGCCGAGGACGATCAGCGCGACGAGCGCGGTGAAGACCGCGACCGCCCACCGGGTGGGCAGCACCAGCAGTGCCGAGGCGCAGACGAAGCCGCCCATGCCGCCCCAGCACCAACCCAGCAGCAGGCACGGCACCACGACGAACAGGCTCTGCACGAGCAGCATCCAGCGGCCCCACCGCCGACGGAACGCGCGCAGGCCGGGCAGCGTCTGGGCGACGAGCAGCGCCATGCTGGCGGGGAGGACGGTGAGGCAGAGGGCAATGCCCAGCGGGCCGGGCTGCTCCTCGAAGATGTCGACCACCTGCATCAGGAAGAAACCGCCCATGACGGTGAAGACGACCGACAACGCGAACCGGGGCGGAGCTGCCTCCGCGTCGCGGACCACCTGGTACAGCGGTCCGCTGGGGGCCGGACCGGCGAGCGCCGGGCCGGCCGCGGGTCTCGGCGCGTTGTCCGCACTCACCATGACGACGCTCCCTGCTCTCCTGACTGGGCGGGCCGATCCTAGGTCGGTGTGGGGACGCTCATGGAGGGAGGAATTCCCAGGAGGTGACGTTCGTCATGCTGTCGGCGCCGGGGTCGGTGACCAGCTGCGGACGTGCTCCGGCGGCGATCCGAGGACGAACTCTCCGACGGCGGACTCCACCAGCCAATCCAGCCCGAACGCGGCGGCGGACAGGTCGGTGTCGCCGGAACCGAGGGCGCAGCCGGCCAGACCCAGCGCGGTGGTGAGCAGGTAGAGATTCTGCTGCAGGACGCCGACGTGTTTCAGTGTCAGGGCGTAGGCAAGGCCGCGGTAGCGGTGCGAGACCCGGGCGAAGCGGGCGGTGAGGGTCAGCAGCACGTCGGGGTCGTGCGCCATGCCGGCGGCGGTCCGGGCCTCCGCGAGCAGCCGGGCGCGCCGGCCGTGGAGGTCGGGGAGCCGCACCAGCACATGGTCGGCGGGACCGTAGCGGTACAGACCCGGCTCGAGTCCGGTGCAGCGGGCGATGCTCAGGCAGGCCTCCAGTTCGTAGCTGCCGCCGCCGCTGGGGTAGCGACGCTGCGGCCGGTCCCCCAAGGCCAGGTCCAGGAGTGCTCCGAGCTGGTCGAGGGTGAGGGAGCGGCTGCCGTGGCTGCGGACCGACCTGCGTCGCTCCAGCGCCTCGCGCAACGGCATGGCTGCCGCAGCGTCGGCCGCGCGCGGCAGCCGGACGCGCGGGCCGTCGGCCGCGCCGTGCGCCGGCGGTCGGCCACAGGCTCCGTCGGGACCCGGTGCGGCTCCCACCGGGCCGTCGTGGTGGCCCGGGCGGCTGCGCCAGTGGAAGGTCAGGTCGTGCGGCGACCAGGTGTGCAGCACCGGGTCGTCGTCCTCGGCAAAGCGCGGCCCGTCCGGCCCGGGTTGCGCGACGAGCAGCATGCCGGTGGCTGCCAGGTGGGCGACGAGGACGCGCACGGTGCCGGCGTCGAGCGGGAGCCGCCGGGCCGCCGCGGCACAGGTGGCGGGGACGGTGAGGGAGGCGAGGAGGGCGGCCGCCTCGGGGCGTGCGCTCTCCGCGCGGAAGAGGGAGAGCGGCGACTCCAGGACGGCCCGCCCGTCATGGGAGCGCAGCGTGGCGAAGCGGGACAGCCGCAGCGGCAAGTCGCCGGGCACCGGTTCGGGACTCAGTACGGCCTGTGGTGCGGTGGCCGGCACGGACAGCAGCACGGGCCCGCCATCGCCGGCGGCAACCGAGCGGACCACCAGGCCACCCAGTCTGCGCAGCACGGCCAGCAGCCGCACGAGGCCGTCGGGCCGCCCGGTGCCGGGCAGTCCGGCCAGTGCTGCCGGCCCGCGTGCCAGGGCGTGCAGCGCGTCCCGCAGCCAGGGGTCCGGTGCGCCGATGCGCAGCACGGCGCCGGGCGTGCGGAGTTCGACCGCGGGGCCGGCGTCGGCGAGCCGGACGTCCTCGCGCAGGGACCACAGTGCGGTGCCGAGTGGTCCCGGTGCACAGATGTCGGGGGTCATGACGTCGGGGGGTGGTCAGACGAACAGCGGGACGGGGTTGAGACGGTCGTACGGCGTGGGTTGCGCGAGCCGGCCCAGCCGGACCGGGACGTCGAAGAGCCGGCCGGGCGCGAAGCGCGGCCAGAAGTGCCGCAGGCCGGGCACGAGCACACTGACCACGGGCATACCGAGATCGGGGCGGGTCTGGTCGAGCATGAGCACCTCCATGCCGCGGGGCCCAGCCGCCGCCGCAGCGCGGTCGACGTCGTCGAGCAGGTCGTCCGACGGCTGGTGACCGTAGTCGGCGAGGCGCGAGGGCCGCTGCGGCCGGGTCGGGGGCGCAGGTGTGGGCTGGCCGGCGACGGTGGCGGTGCGCCAGAGCCGACCGCGACCGGGTCGGCGCAGCGGTATCCGGTGCCGTCCGGCCGCGCGTGCCGGACGGCGGGCAGCATCTGGTTCAGCTCGGACACCGCGCGGGTCAACGCCACCGCCGGGTCGAGGTGGGCGCCGAACCCGAACATGATGTCCTCGGCGGTCCCGTCGGTGCGCCGGGAGACCGCCGCCATCACCGGGACGCCGAGGTCGCAGGTCAGTCGAGCACCCACACCTCGCGGCCGCAGCTCGGCGTGGGCCTGCCGTACCCGATCAGTCCAGGGGTCGCCGAACGTGTCGGCGTCGACGGCGGACTGACGTGACATGTTGTACCACCACAGCGCCACCGCGTCGCGTTCGACAGTTCCAGCAGCCCCTGCAGGACCGCGTCCTCCAGAGAGCCACCCGGCCGCGCAGCCGTTGGAGTCGGCGCGCACCATGCGCCGCGCCGTGGCCGGCCGGGGCCTCGAAGTACAGCAGGGTGCTGGGCAGCAGGAAGCGCGGTCGCGGGTCAGGGACCACACCGGCGACCAGTCAAGGACGGCGTCCGGGTCGAATGGCTCGGGGACCAGGTGGAAGGGGTGCCCGGTGCGGTTCCAGCGGTCCCGTTCGCGGAACTGCCGTGCGTGCCACAGCTGGACGTCCGCCGGGGAGAGCGCCTGGTCGCCCAGGGCGTGCAACGACCCGCGCACCCGGTGTTCGCTGCCCTGCCACACGCCGCTGAGCCGTTCCACGGCCTCGCACAGCGCGCCGGCCTCGGCCTCGGTGCGGGTGCGGCCCTTGCCGGAGCTCTCCTGTCGCAGCAGACCGCGCATCTGGCCGGCGTGCCGGGGTCCGAGCGCGAGGTTGTGGCCGGCCCGGTGGACGTGCAGGGGTCCCGCGCCGCACTCCTCGCGGCGGATCTCCTTCACGACGCCGGTCACCGGGTCGACGAGATGCCCGTAGGTGTCGAGGATCTGCTCGGCGGACACCGCGCGGTGGCCGCCGCCGGTGCGCACCGTCTTGCGGCGCGGACGGAGCCGGGGCGGGGCGGTGGGCGGCTCGGAGTGCCCGCAGTCGGGGCACTGCGGGCGCCGCCGCACGGGGTGCGGGCGTGAGGTCAGGGTGAGGGTGTCGAAGGTGACGAGGTCGTCCTGGTCCCGGCGGCGCCCGGCGAGCCAGTGCGCGGCGCGCAGCGCGGCGAGGGACGCGCCGAGCGAGACGGTCACCGGCAGTGCGGCGCGTGGCGGCAGCACGGGCGCGCCGCCGTGCAGCCGGCTCACCGGTGCGTGGGCGGCATACCTGGCGCGCAGGCGGTGGGCCAGGCACGTCCAGCACGGTCCGTCCTCCGGGCGGAAGACGGGACCGGCCCACACGGTGCTGCCGAAGGGTTTGACGGGCAGCCACGCGCGGCCGGCCGCACGGTGTGCGGCGTCGGTCTTCCGCAGTCCGTCGGCGAGGTAGTCCTCGCATACGACGACGGTGAGGACGGTATGAGCCGGGTCGTCCACGAGGTGCAGGCCGGCAGCCCGGCAGGCGTCGCGTACCACGGTGGCGTCCACGCTGCCGACAGCTGTGACGTGCAGCGACAGCAGGTCCGCCGCGGCGGGGCCCGGCCGCGGGCCGCCGGCGGACGCCCAGTAGGCGGCCGCCTGCGGGTCCGGCTCCGGGCCGGCCTGGGACGGGCGCCGTTCGACCAGTCCGTCCCGCAGCAGCCGGCCCAGTACGGCCGCCGACTGCACGGGCGGCACCCGCGGTGCGGCGTCACGCAGGACGCCTCGCAGGTCACGAGTGCCGTCGAGCAGCGGGACGAGGGCCGCGGCCTGTTCCCCGACCAGGGCCGTCACCTGGTGTTCGGAGACCAGGTAGACGGCATCGCCGGGGACGGTCTCCGGACGCAGATGCGGGGCGAAGGCGAGGAGCCCGGCTCCCTCGTCCCCCTCGGTCACGCGGCTGCGGCGCCGGCGGGTTCGGGCTCGTCGACGAGGCTCAGGCAGAAGAACGCCCCGGCCTCGGCAGCGTTGTCGAAAGTGTCCACGACGATCTCCAGGCCGTCGTCGGTCGGCAGGGCGGGGACCGGCTCGCCGGCGGCGAGCGTGAGACCGGCCTCCGCCAGCACCGCGTGCGGGTCCGCCAGGTAGCGGCCGCGTAGTTGGGGCTCGGTCCAGGAACGGGCAACCAGTTCGGCAAAGCGCCAGTCGTGCTCGAGTGCCATGTCTCCTCCTGTCGCAGCGGGTCGTGCCGACAGTAACGCTCAACGGGCGCAGTGGAGGAAGTGCCCGTGTCATGTTCGTGATGTGAAGAATTCACACCCGCCCCGGGACGCCTCCACGCGAGGTGGGTGATCCCAGCTACTGCCCTGAGCTTCCCCCTGCCTGCGACAGTGGCGCCGCCTGCTCGAGAACGGCCCGGGAGACAAGGGAGAAACTCGATGTTCGCTGACATCAGACTGCTCGGACCACTGCGTGCACGGATCGGGGAGGTGTCGATCGTTCCTTCCGCGGCGAAGCCGCGGCGGCTGCTGGCCCTGCTCGCACTGCACGCCGGACGGATCGTCACCATCGACGCACTGACGGCGGAGCTGTGGGAGGAGGAACCACCCCGCAGCGCCGCCACGACGCTGCAGACTTACGTGCTGCAGTTGCGCCGCAAGATCACCACGGCGCTGGGCGAGGACGGCCGAGTGCGGGCCACCGACCTGCTGCGCACCGAACACGGCGGCTACCGACTGGCGTTGCCGCCGGAGACTGTCGACCTGCACCGGGCACGGGAGCTGATCACCCGTGGCCAGCAGGAACTGGCAGCCGGCGACGACCTGGCCGGTTCCGCGACGCTTCGGGAGGCGCTGCGGATGTGGGAGGGGCCGGCCCTGGTGGACGTGCCCCAGGGCCCGCAGCTGCGCATCGAGCGGATGAGCACCGAGGAGAACCGTCTCGCCGCCGTCGGCCAGCGCATCGAGGCCGACCTGCGGCTGGGACGGCATGCCGAACTGCTCAGCGAACTCACCGCCCTGACGGCGGAGCAGCCGCTGCACGAGGCACTGCACGCCCACTACATGCTGGCCCTGTACCGGTCGGGCCGCGCCGGCAGGGCGCTGGAGGTCTTCCGCCGGCTGCGCTCGAGGCTCATCGACGAGCTGAGCCTGGAGCCCTCCCCGCGCGTCCAGCGGCTGCACCAGGCGATCCTCGCCTCGGACCCGGTCCTGGACCCGATGCCGGAACGTGCCGGCGACCTGGCCGGGCACGTCTGGTGACCACCGCACCCCGCTCTTCGAGGAGAACCTGATGCTGAACGTCGGTGTGCTCGGTCCCTGCCGGATCTCCTACCGGGACCTGTCGGTGGTGCCCTCGGCCGCGAAGCCCCGCAAGGTGCTGGCGCTGCTCGCGCTGTGTCCCGACCGGTACGTCTCCGTCGAGGCGTTGATGGAGGAGCTGTGGGAGGAACGGCAGCCACGCAGCGCGGCCACCACCCTGCAGACCTATGTCCTGCAGTTGCGCAACCTGATCGCGCGCCGGCTGCGCCAGGAGCACGGCCCCGACGGGCCGGCCGCGAAGGACGTACTGGTCACCAAACCGGGCGGCTACCTGCTCAACACCCTCGGAGGCGGCGTCGACGTGCGCGACTACCGCGCCCGGGCTGCGCAGGGACGTCGCGCGATGGCCGCCGGTGACATGGAGACGGCGTCGGTGCTGCTGCGCGAGGCGCTCGCCCTGTGGCAGGGGAAGGCGCTCGTCGACGTGCAGACCGGCCCCCGGCTGACGCGGGAGGCGCTGCACCTGGAGCAGTCCCGGCTGGAGGTGTTGGGCCTGCGCATCGAGGCCGACCTGGCGTTGGGCAGGCACCACCAGCTGATGGGCGAACTGGCCGGCCTGTGCGTCGCGCATCCGCTGGACGAGACCTTCCACGCCCACTACATGGCCGCGCTGTGCCGCTGCGGCCGCCGGGGGACGGCGCTGGAGGTCTACGGCCGGCTGCACACGGCGATGCGGCGCGAGCTCGGGACGACGCCGTCGACGGCGGCCGCCCGGCTGCACCGGATCCTGCTGGAGGGCGACCCGCGCACCGACTGGCAGCCCGGCACCGGTGCGCCCACCCGCCCCGCGCATCCGGTCCTCGTGCTGTGACAGGCGGCGATACCGAGCCTTGAGAGGGTCTTGACCGTGGCCCCGGATGGTTCCCCGCGTCCCCAACGGCAAGCGGCTCCCCGGCCGCCGCCGTCGCTCACAATCGCCCGCCGTCGAGAACGGCCGTCGCGGTGAGGAGAGGTCCATGAAGGCCCTGGTGCTGTCGGGTGGCAAGGGAACCCGTCTTCGTCCGTTCAGCTATTCCATGCCCAAGCAGCTGATGCCGATCGCCAACAAGCCGGTTCTGGAGAGCATCCTGGAGAACCTGCGGAGGCTGGGCATCGACGAGGTCGGCATGATCGTCGGTGACTGGGGCCCGCAGATCCAGGAGCGGATCGGCGACGGCAGCAGCTACGGCGTGCGCATCACCTACATCCCGCAGGACGAGCCGCTCGGGCTGGCGCACTGCGTCGCCATCGCCCAGGACTTCCTCGGCGACGACGACTTCCTGATGTACCTCGGCGACAACATGCTCACGCACGGCGTGCAGGACATCGCCGCGGACTTCCGCGCCCACCGGCCCTGCGCCCACGTCGTGGTGCGCAAGGTCCCTGACCCGCGCGCCTTCGGCGTGGCCACCGTCGACGAGGACGGCTGGGTCACCGAGATGGTGGAGAAGCCGGAACACCCGGCGAGCGACCTGGCGCTGATCGGCGTCTACTTCTTCACCCCCGCGATCCACGAGGCCGTGGCCGCGATCGAACCCAGCCCGCGGGGCGAGCTGGAGATCACTGACGCCATCGCCTGGCTGATGGACCGCGGGGACGGGGTGCGCGCCTCGGAGTACGACGGGTTCTGGCGGGACACCGGACGGGTCGAGGACGTGCTGGAGTGCAACCGGGAGCTGCTGGAGACCATGCAGTCCCGCATCGAGGGCACCTGCGGCGAGGGCAGCGAGCTGGTCGGCCGCGTGGTGCTGGAGGCCGGTGCACGCGTGGTGCGTTCCCGGATCGAGGGACCGGTGGTGATCGGTGCCGGGACCGTGATCGAAGACAGCAGGATCGGCCCGCACACCTCCGTGGGCCGCGACTGCGCGATCCACCACGCAGACCTGGAGTTCTCCATCGTGCTGGACGGTGCCACGGTCCGTGACGTCGACGGTATCCAGGGGTCGTTGATCGGCCGGCAGGCCGTGGTGCGCCGGCCCCAGGACACCCCGGCTCGGCTGCACCTGGTCGTCGGCGACCACACGGTCGTCGAGGTCGCCGCGTGAGGGGAGCGACCGCCCCGGTGCGCATCGGTGTGCTGGGGGCGGCCGGGATCGCCCGCCGGCGCATGCTGCCCGCTTTCGCCGCCTGCGAGAACACCGAGGTGGCTGCGGTCGGCAGCCGCGACGCGGGCCGTGCCGGAGAACTGGCGCAGGCCTTCGGCGGCCGCCCGGTGCACGGGTACGCGGGCGTGCTGGAGCGGGACGACGTGGACGCCGTCTACGTTCCGCTTCCCGTGGCGCTGCACGGCGAGTGGGTCGAACGCGCCCTGCGCGCCGGGAAACACGTGCTCGCGGAGAAGCCGCTCACCGGCGACCCGGAGCAGACCGCGCAGCTGCTGAAGCTGGCCGGCAGCACCGGACGGGTGCTCATGGAGAACGTCATGTTCGTCCATCACCGGCAGCACGCCGCCGTCCTGCGCATGGTCGGCGGCGGGGCGATCGGTGAACTGCGGTCGGTGCGCACGACGTTCACGATCCCCGAACTGCCGGCCGGTGACATCCGGTACGACGCCGCACTGGGCGGTGGTGTCCTGCTCGACGTGGGCCTGTACCCGGTCCGTGCGGCGCTGCACCTGCTCGGACCCGGCCTGCGGGTGTGCGGCGCGGCGCTCCACACCCCCGAGGGCCGGGAGGTGGAGACGTGGGGCGGCGCACTGCTCACCCGGCGGGACGGCGTCACGGCGCAGCTGGAGTTCGGCATCGGCGGCGGCTACCGCTCCCGGTATGAGCTGTGCGGCTCCACCGGAAGGATCACCGTTTCGCGGGCGTTCACCCCGCCGGCCGGCCATCGGCCGACGATCGAGGTGGAGACGGCCCAGGGCGTCGAGCAGCGGGAACTCGACGCAGACGACCAGGTGGCGAACACCGTCTCGGCGTTCGCCGCCGCCGTACGGGGGACGGGGCCGGCCCCGGACCATGACGCCGTGCGGCAGCAGGCCGGCCTGCTGGCGGACATCCGCGACGAGGCTGTCCGTACCGGTTTTCGAGTCACCGTCTAGGTCCCCGTCCGAGCATGGCCGGTGTCGGAGGACGGGGCACCGCACAGAAGGGATGGGGAGCAGTGACTGCAATCCTGACGAGGACGGCTCCTGCTCACGCGGGCACGGGGAAGGCGGGCCGTCGGTGAACCGAAGAGTGGTCGTCACCGGCCTGGGAGCGGTCGCTCCCGGGGGCACAGGCGTCAAGGCCTACTGGGAGATGCTGACCGAGGGACGGTCGGCGACCCGGCTCATCACACAGTTCGATCCCTCCCCCTTCCGGTCGCGGGTCGCCGCGGAGTGCGACTTCGACCCGCGGGCGGCGGGCCTGACGCCGCAGGAGATCAGACGGCTGGACCGGGCGGCACAGTTCGCCGTGGTCAGCGCGCGGGAGGCACTGGCGGACAGCGGCGTCGAGGAGGAGACCTACGATCCGTTCCGCATCGGCACGACGCTCGGCAACGCCGTCGGTTGCACCACGAGCCTGGAGCGGGAGTACGCGGTCGTCAGTGACGGCGGCCGCAAGTGGAACGTCGACCACGAGTACGCGGTGCCCGAGCTGTACCGGCACTTCGTGCCCTCCTCGATGGTGGGCGAACTCGCCTGGACGGCCGGGGCTCAGGGCCCCGCCGCCATGGTCTCCACCGGCTGCACCTCGGGGCTGGACGCGGTGGGTCATGCGGCCGAGCTGATCCGGGAGGGCGCGGTGGACCTGGTGGTGACGGGTGCCACCGAGGCGCCGATCGCCCCGATCACCTCGGCCTGCTTCGACGCCATCCACGCCACCACGCCCCGCAACGACGATCCCGAGCACGCCTCCCGGCCGTTCGACCGGACCCGCAACGGGCTGGTGCTCGGCGAGGGGGCGGCCACGCTGGTTCTCGAGGAGTACGAGTGCGCCCGCCGGCGCGGGGCGCACGTCTACGCGGAGGTCGTCGGCTTCGCCTCGCGCTGCAACGCCCACCACATGACCGGGTTGAAACCCGACGGCCGGGAGATGGCGGAGGCCATCCGCGTCGCGCTCGACCAGGCGCGGATCGACCCGTCCGAGGTGGACTACGTCAACGCGCACGGCTCCAGCACGAAGATGAACGACCGGCACGAGACGGCCGCGTTCAAGAAGAGTCTCGGCAGCCACGCCTATGAGACGCCGGTCAGTTCCATCAAGTCGATGATCGGACACTCGCTCGGGGCGATCGGCGGCCTGGAGGCGGCCGCCTGCGCACTCGCCATCGAGCACGGCGTACTGCCGCCGACGGCGAACCTGCACGAACCCGACCCCGAGTGCGACCTGGACTACATACCGCTGCACGCACGCGAGCAGCGCACGGACGTCGTACTCAGCGTGGGCAGCGGCTTCGGCGGTTTCCAGACCGCCCTGGTGCTGGCCGCCCCGGAAAGGAGCAACCGGTGACGGCGACGGCAGTGGTGACCGGCCTCGGCGTGGTCTCCCCCAACGGCCTGGGCACGCGGGAGTGCTGGGAGGCGACGCTGGCGGGCCGCAGCGGACTCGGCACCTCGACCCGCTTCGAGGCGGCGCAGTACCCCAGCACGGTGTCCGGCGAGGTACCCGGCTTCGTGCCGGAGGACCACATCCCCAGCCGGCTGCTCCCGCAGACCGACCACATGACGCGGCTCGCCCTGACCGCCGCGGACTGGGCGATCGCGGACGCGGGCGTGGTGCCGGCCGAACTCGACGAGTACGGCATGGGCGTGGTCACGGCCGCGTCCGGCGGCGGCGTGGAGTACGGCCACCGTGAGCTGCAGGAGCTGTACAGCAAGGGCAAGGAGTACGTGAGCGCCTACCAGTCCTTCGCCTGGTTCTACGCGGTCAACACCGGGCAGATTTCCATCCGGCACAAGATGCGTGGGCCCTCCGGCGTGCTGGTCACCGAGCAGTCGGGCGGCCTGGACACCCTCGGCCACGCCCGGCGGCACGTCCGCAGGGGCACCCCGCTGGTCGTCTCCGGCGGGGTCGACGGTGCGCTGTGCCCGTGGGGTTGGGTGGCGCAGGTCGCGACCGGACGGCTCAGCCGCAGCGACGACCCCGACCGCGCATACCTGCCGTTCTCCGCGGACGCGGCCGGTTACGTGCCCGGGGAGGGCGGCGCGATCCTCATCGTCGAGGACGAGCGGGAGGCGCGGGCCCGCGGCGCCGAGCACAGCTACGGCTCCATCGCCGGCTACGCGGCGACGTTCGACCCACCGCCCCGCAGCGGCCGCCCCTCCGCGCTGCGCGCCGCGGTCGAAAGGGCACTGGCCGATGCGGAGACCGCGCCCGACGACGTGGACGTCGTCTTCGCCGACGCGGCTGCCGTGCCGGAGCTGGACAAGGACGAGGCCGACGCACTGTGCGGCGTTTTCGGGCCGCGCGGCGTGCCGGTCACCGCGCCGAAGACGATGACCGGCCGACTGTTCGGCGGCGGCGCGGCGCTGGACGTGGCGCTGGCGCTGCTGGCGCTGCGGGACGGCGCCATCCCGCCCACCGCGAACGTCGAGTGCTCCGCCGAACACCCGCTGGACCTGGTCACGACCACTCGCGAGGTGCCGCTGCGCACCGCGCTGGTCCTGGCCCGCGGCTACGGCGGCTTCAACGCGGCGATGGTCCTGCGCCGCGCGTGAGAACGCCCGGCGGGCCGCCGGGGACGAGTCGACCACCCACGAGAGGAATCAGCCATGTCCGAGAGCAACGTCATGGAACTCGCCGACCTGACCCGTCTACTGCGCGAGTGCGCGGGTGAGGACGAGGCCGTCGACCTGGACGGCGACGTCATGGACACCGAGTTCACCGAGTTGGGGTACGACTCGCTGGCCCTGCTGCAGGTGATCGGGCGCATCCAGCGCGACTTCGGCGTCGTCGTCCCGGACGACGCCGTCGCCGAGGCGGAAACGCCGCGGGCGCTGCTGGACCTCGTCAACTCCGCGGCGTCTGTGGCTGCCTGACCATGACCCGTACCGACGGGGCCGTGAAACCCCGACAGGAAGGCTGGGAAGCGGACCCCGTCGCGCCGCCGCCCGTCGCCCTGCTGCTGCCCGGCCAGGGCGCCCAGCAGCAGGGCATGGCGAACGGCCTGTACGGCAGTGAGCCGGCCTTCACCGACGCCGTGGACGAGGTGTTCCGGCTGCTGCGCGGCGAGGGCGAGCGGATCCGGGCCGACTGGCTGTCTCAGGCGCCCGCCGTCGACCTGGACGACGTGCGGCGGGCCCAGCCGTTGCTGTTCGCCGTCGACTACGGGCTCAGCCGCATGCTGACGGCGTGGGGCGTGCAACCGGCCGCGCTGCTCGGCCACAGCGCCGGCGAAGCGGTCGCGGCTGTCCTCGCCGGCGTGTTGACCCTGCCCGACGCGGTCGCGCTGATGGCGGAACGGGTCGCGCTGGTCGCCGAGGCGCCGCCCGGTGGGATGCTCGCGGTGGCCGCGACGCCGGCGGAGGTCGAGGAGTTCCTGACCGGCGAGGTGGTGGTCGGCGCGGTCAACTCGCCTTCGCAGGTGATGCTGGCCGGGCCGGAGCCGGAGTTGACGGGAGTCGCCCAGGCGCTGGTCGCCCGCGGCTTCACCTGTGTGCGGGCCAAGGCGTCCTCCGGGTTCCACAGCCCGATGCTGCGGTCGGTGTGCGCACGCCAGATACCGGACTTCGACGCCGTCCAGCTGTACGAGGCCCGCACCACGGTGATCTCCGCCTACACCGCGGCGCCGCTCACCCGCGCGCAGGCGCTGGATCCGGCGTTCTGGGCGCTGCAGCCCGCCGAGCCGGTGCTGTTCGGACCGGCCCTGGACACGCTGCTCGCCGACGGCCCGTACCTGCTGATCGAGGCGGGGCCCGGGCAGAGCCTGACCACGCTGGCCCGCCGGCATCCGGCGGTGACCCGCGGCGGCAGCGCGACGCTGCCGCTGCTGCCGGCACGGCCGCGGGGACCGGACCGCGACCGCGAGACGGTCCGGCAGGCCGTGACCCGGCTGGCGGAGCTGGGACACGTCCCGCACCGGGTAACGGAAGAACACGCGACGCGGAGGACGGCATGAGGGTCCTGGTCACCGGCGGAGCCGGATTCATCGGCTCGCACTACGTGCGCACCCTCCTCGCCGAGGGTTACCCCGGCTGGGAGGACGCGCACGTGACCGTCGTGGATGCGCTCACCTACGCGGGGAACCCCGACAACCTCCCCGCCTCGCACCCGCGACTGGAGTTCGTCAAGGGCGACATCTGCGACCTGTCGCTGCTGCTGGAGGTCCTGCCGGGGCACGACGCGGTGGTGCACTTCGCGGCGGAGTCCCACGTGGACCGTTCGCTGCAGGGGCCGGCGGAGTTCTTCCGCACGAACGTCGGCGGGACGCAGACCCTGCTGGAAGCCTGCGTGCACAGCGGCGTACCCCGCGTGGTGCACGTCTCGACGGACGAGGTGTACGGCTCCATCACCCAGGGGTCGTGGACCGAGGAGTCGCCACTGCTGCCCAACTCTCCTTACGCGGCGTCCAAGGCGAGCAGCGACCTGGTAGCCCGCGCCTACTGGCGCACCCACGGCCTGGATCTGTCCGTGACCCGCTGCTCCAACAACTACGGGCCGTACCAGCACGTCGAGAAGCTGATCCCGCTGTTCGTCACCAACCTGCTGGACGGCCGGTCCGTCCCGCTGTACGGCGACGGCCGCAACGTCCGCGAGTGGCTGCACGTCGACGACCACTGCCGGGCCGTGCATGCCGTCCTCACCCGGGGCCGCGCCGGCGAGGTCTACAACATCGGCGGCGGCACCCACACCACCAACCGGGAGATGACCCGCAAGCTTCTCGACCTGTGCGGCGGCGGCTGGGAACTGGTGCGCAAGGTGCCCGACCGGAAGGGCCACGACCTGCGGTACTCCCTGGACGACGGCAAGATCCGCCGGGAACTCGGCTACACGCCGCAGGTGGCCCTCGACCGGGGCCTGGCCGAACTCGTGGACTGGTACCGCCATCACCGCACCTGGTGGCAGCCGCTGAAGGACCCGGCCTAGCGGTTACCCGATCTCCCCCACACAGCATCTTTCCACCGAGGAGCCGTCATGCGGGTTCTGTTCACCACCGCGCCCCTGCCCGGACACCTGTACCCCCTGGTACCGCTCGCGCAGGGACTGCGGGCGGCCGGTCACGACATCGTGGTGGCCGCTCCGGAGAACTTCTCCGACGCCGTCGTGGAATGCGGGCTGCCCGCCGTCGCCTGCGCGCCCCGCGTCGAGTTCGCGGACTTCATGATGCACGACCGTGAGGGCCGTCCGCTCCGGCTGATACCCGACCCGGTGCAGCGCCGCAAGGCCAGCGGCCGGGCGTGGGGCCGGCTGGCGGCCCGCACCCTCCCGGGCACGCTGTCGCTGGTCGAGGGGTGGCGGCCCGACCTGCTCGTGTGCGACCCGATGGACTATGCGGGCCCGATCGCCGCCCGGCACCACGGGCTGCCGTGGGTGGAACCGGGCCTGAACTTCGACGGGTTCGACGGCGAGGGCGGGCCGAGACGACCCGCCGAGGAGGAACTCGCGCCCGAGCTCGCCGAGCTGGGCCTGGACGGTCTCCCCGCGCCGGCCCGCGTGCTCGACGTGTGCCCGCCCTCTCTGCGGGCCGGACGGGCGGCCCGCGGCCCCGAGATGCGGTACGTGCCGTTCAACGGGCGGGACGTGCGCCCCACCTGGCTGTCCCTGCCTCGGGAGCGGCCCCGGGTCTGCCTGACGCTGGGGAGCATGCTGCCCCGGCATGGCCGGCTCGACTTCCCCGGGCGCATGGCCGCTCTGATGAAGGCGCTGACGACCACTTTGGACGCCGAGGTCGCCGTCGCCGTCGACGACCAGGTCGCCGCGTCCTGGGGCGAACTGCCGCCCGGCGTGGTGGCAGCGGGCCGGTTCCCGCTGCACCGGTCGCTGGCCGTCTGCGACGTGCTGGTCAGCCACGGCGGCCCGGGCTCGGTCTTCTCCGCGCTGACCCACGGCCTGCCCCAGCTGTGCCTGCCGCAGACCTCCGACCAGTTCGAGAACGCGGAGCGGGTGGAGTCCTACGGGCTGGGCCTGCGCCTGCTCGGCGAGGCGGCGACCGACGACGCGGTCGTGGAGGCCGTGGGGAGACTGCTGCGTCAGCAGGAGTTCACCGCTGCGGCCGGCCGGGTGGCCCGGGAGATCGCCGGCATGCCGGCCCCCGCCTCGCTGGTGCAGGGCCTGGCGGACCTCGTCGCTGCGGGCGTGTGAGGCGCGGGCATGCAGATCGTCGGAAACGGTTTCCTGGCACGGCACTTCGCGCCGTTGCGTGACCGGCACGACGGGGTGGTCCTCCTCGCCGCCGGTGTCTCGTGGGCCGCGGGCACCTCGGACACCGCTTTCGCCCGCGAGGCGGCGCTGGTGCGCGAGACGGCCCTGCGCTGCTGCGCGGACAGCACGCGGCTGGTGTTCTTCTCCTCCGCGTCGACCGGCATGTACGGGGCGCCCGGCTGCCGGGGCGAGGAGGACGAGCCGGTCGAGCCGCGCACCCCGTACGGCCGGCACAAGCTCCGTCTGGAGACGCAGGTCGCCGAGTCCGGCACCGACCACCTGACGCTGCGTCTCTCCCATGTCGTCGGTCCCGGCGGGCCGGCGCACCAGCTGCTGCCGTCCCTGGTGCGGCAGGTGCGGTCCGGGCTGGTCACCGTGCACCGCGGGGCTGCCCGGGACCTGATCGGCATCGACGACGTCGTCCGCGTCGTCGACCGGCTGCTGACGCTGGGGGTCTCCCGGCAGGTGGTGAACATCGCTTCCGGCCACGCGGTGCCCGTCACCACGATCGTCGACTGGCTCGAGGAGCGGACCGGCGCCTGCGCGCGGCGCCGCTTCGTCGACTCGCCGGGCGTCAACCACCGCGTGAGTATCGACAAGCTGCGCCGGCTGGCCGGAGCGGACCTGGTGGCCGCGTTCACGCCCGACTACCACCGCCGAGTGCTCGACGCGTACGTCGAGGTGCCGCTCACCACCTGACCTGTTGACCACGACCTGAAGGAGGCCCCCGGTGCGCGTGCTGTTCGTGACAGCCGTCCTGCCCTCGCACTACTTCGTGATGGCGCCGTTCGCCTGGGCGCTGCGTGCGGCCGGGCACGAGGTGTACGTCGCCACCCAGCCGGAGCTCGTCGAGACCGTCGCCCGGTCCGGACTGCCGGTGGTGAGTGTGGGCCGCGAGGCGGCGTTCGCCGAGCGCTACCGCCGGCGGCAGGACGGGCGGCCGCGGTCGGCCGACCCGAAGGTGCTCTTCTGCGACGTGGCCGAGGGCATGGCCGACGACCTGGTGCCCTTCGCCCGGTCCTGGCAGCCGGATGCCGTGGTGTGGGAACCCTCCACGTTCGTCGGCCCGCTGGTGGCCCAGCTGTGCGGCGCGGTGTCACTGCGCTGCCTGTGGGGGCCGGACATCATCGAGCGGGGCATCGGGCGGGACAAGCTGCCCGCCGAGTTCGCGGACCTCTTCGCGCGGTTCGGCGTCGAGCTGGAGCAGGTGCCGCCGTGGCGGACCATCGACGTGTGCCCGGACGACGCTCAGGTCATCGGCGACGCGGACCGCCGGATACCGGCACGGTTCGTGCCCTACAGCAGCGCCGGGCAGGTGCCCGAGTGGGCCACGCGGCGGCCGGAGAAGCCGCGAGTCTGCGTCACGCTGGGCATCACCATGACCGAGGTGTCGGGGAAGAACGCCTTCTTCGCCCCGCAGGTGCTGCGGGCGCTGAGTGAGCTGGACGTGGAACTCGTCGCCGCCGTGGTCTCCGAACAACGGGGGATGCTGGGCGAGGTGCCCGAGGGGGTGCTGGTCGCCGAGGACTGCGCGCTGTACGAACTGGTGCCGCACTGCGACCTGGTGGTGCACCACGGCGGCGTCGGCTCGATGCTGACCGCGGCGCTCAACGGTGTACCGCAGCTGACGCTGACCCAGATGCCGGACCAGACCTTCTACGCCGCCAACCTGCTGCGCTGCGGCGCCAGCGTGCACATTCCGTTCGCCGAGGCGGCCCCGCAGACGCTGCGGGACACGGTGCGCGACCTGCTCGACGACCCGTCCTACCGGAAGGCGGCGGCGCGGGTGCGCGACCACATCCGGTCGCGGCCGGCGCCCTCGGAGTGTGTCCCCCTCATCGAACGGCTCGTGGCCGACGCCGGACGACTCGCCCTACAAGGAGCATCCTGATGACGGATTCTGCAGGACCTCAGAAAGACGGCCTGGACTTCGGACTGTTCTTCTTCGCCGCGGTCGGCGACCACAGCTCCGGCGCCTACCGGCTGCTTCTGGACGCGGCCCGCCGCGCCGACCAGCTCGGCTTCGGCTTCGTCTCGACTCCCGAGAGGCACTTCCACCGGTTCGGCGGCGCCTTCCCGAACCCGGCGCTCACCTCGGCCGCGGTCGCCGCGGTGACCGAGCGGGTGCAGATCCGGGCCGGCAGCGTGGTGACGCCAATGCACCACCCGGCCCGTGTCGTCGAGGACTTCGCCGTGGTGGACGGCCTCTCGGGCGGCAGGGCGGCCATCTCGGTGGGCTCCGGCTGGAACATCAACGACTTCGTGCTCGCCCCGGACGCCTTCGAGGGCCGGCGCGAGCGGGTCGTCTCCGACATCGAGGCGATCCGCACGGCCTGGACACAAGGCACCTGGACCGGGCCGAACCCCAAGGGCGAGGAGGTGACGCTGGACCTCTACCCCCGGCCGGTGCAGGAACAACTGCCCGTGTGGATCACCGCCTCGAAGAACCCGGAGACCTTCCGCCGGGCCGGCATGCTGGGCACCAACGTGCTCACACACCTGGAGAACCAGGACGTCGACTCGCTCGCGGAGAAGACCGAGGTCTACCGCAAGGCGCGCGCCGAGGCCGGCTTCGACGCGGGCCGGGTGACGGTGATGATGCACACCTTCGTCGCCGCCACCACCGAGGAGTCGCATGCGGTCGCCGTCCCTGCGCTCAAGGAGTACCTGCTGACCGCCATCGACCTGGAGTCCCGCGCGGTGACGGCCGGCGGCTCGATGAGCGGAGGCCGGCAGGGCCGGGAGTTCATGGAGCGTGCGGCGGCCCGCGCGCGGCTGGCCGAACTCGGGGCCAACCGCTACCTGGACGGCACGTCGCTGATCGGCTCCGTCGAGGAGTGCGCGGCCAACGCCCGGCGGGTGCGGGAGGCAGGCGCCGATGAGATCGCCTGCCTGGTGGACTTTGTCGGCGACGTCGACGCGGTGCTGGCCTCCCTGGAGCACCTGGACACCGTCCGGCGACGGCTGGCGTCCTGAACGCGCAGTAGGCGAAGGGGCCCGCGGCGTCGCCGCGGGCCCCTTCGCCTACTGCTGCCGTTCGAGCGTCTTCCGTGCCGTCACCGGCGGCGCGTGCGCCGGCGGCGACGCAGCGAAAGCGCCGCACCGACTGCGGCACCGGCCAGCAGCGGGAGGCCGTGCACGTCACGGAAGACGGTGTCCACCGCGGCGCCCGCCAGCACGGCACCGCCCCACACCCGCACCCGGCGCAGCAGTTGCGGCGGCCAGTCCCGTCGCCCGGCCTCCAGGAACAGCCACGCCACCAGGGAACCGGCCAGCCCGACGTCCGCGACGGAATTGCCGGCGCCGTGCGGCTGCCACAGGTAGCCGACGGCCTCGCCGACCAGTCCGGGCAGCACGTAGAGCGCGACGGTGGCCCGCGAGCCGTGGATCCGCTCGACGGGGATGCCGAGCGCGAGGACGCCTGGCACCGTGACGCAGGTCTGCCACGCAGGCACCTGGACGAGTAGCGGTGTGACCGCCCGCCACCACTCGCCGTCGGCGAGCCGGTCGGGGTCGCGACGCAGCGCATCGACCAGTTCGGGGCGGACGAACTGCGCGGCGGTGACCGCACCGGTGATCACGAACAACGACACCGCCGCAACCGGGAAGCGTCGTCTGGAACCTGGTCGTTGCGAGGTCGCAGACATGGTCACGTCCGTACGCCTGCTGCTGGTCGTCATCGTCGCACTCTCCTGTCTCAGTCGGCGGGGCGTCCTGCGACCAGGATGCTCAGCGGCAGTCCCGCCCGGGAGACGAGGCTGGTCTCGGTGAGCCCGGCGGCAGCCAGCATCCCACGATGCGCGGCGGTCGAGTGCATCTCGCCGCCCTCGGTCCAGGACAGCATCAGCAGGCCCAGCAGGTGGGCGTGCAGTTCCTCCGGAGGGGTCCGGTCGCCGGCGGTGAAGCCCAGAACGACCAGCCTCCCGTCCGGGCGCAGCGCCTTCGCCAGCCTGCCGACCAGTGCGCCGGCCTGTTCGGGCGAGAAGTGGAAGAGCAGGTTGCCGACGACGATCAGGTCGTAAGGGCCGCCGAGTTCAGCGTCGAACACGCTGCCCGGCAGCATCGTCACCCGGTCGCGTACGCCGAGGCGCTCCGCGTGCTCGGCGGCGACCTCAAGCACGTTCGGCCAGTCCAGGGAGGTGACACGGGCCTGCGGGTTGCGCTCCGCGAGGACGTAGCCGGACAGGCCGTGCCCGCATCCGGCGTCGAGGACGTCGAGGTCCGTGCGGTCCTCGGTCCAGGGCTGCAGCGTGTCGGCGAGCAGTTCGGCGGCCCGCATGGTGCCGAAGGTGGTGTGGGTGGCGAAGTCCCGCCAGTAAGCGAAGTCCGGCTCGAGCGCGTCGGCTCCGGGCACCGGCGTGCCATCGCGCACGGACGTGGCCAGCCGGCCGAGTGCCTCCCACTCGCCATCGCTCGCCGCGACCCGCGTGACGCCGCCCGCGTAGCGGGGGCTGGTGGTGACCAGCAGCTCCTCGGCGCCCGGTGCCAGGGCGTACCTGTCGGCGTTCTCGGCGTTCTCGGCGTTCTCGCCCTCCGTGACCAGGAGGCCCAGGCCCGCCATGGCGTTCAGCAGCAGTCGGGTGCCGCGCGGGTCGGCGGACAGCCGGGCGGCCACCTCGGGTGCGTCGGCCGGCCCCTTGGCGAGTGCATCGCACACCCGCAGCTCGACGGCGGCCCGCAGCACGGCGGTCGACTTGAAGCCGGCCATCATCTGGAACAGCCGCTGCGGTGTCAGCGGCTCGGGTGCGGCCTCGGTCATGTTCGCTCCTCTCGCCCGGGGTACCGGCCGGGGACCGGCCCCGGCATGGTCGGCGGCGAGGCTGAAGTACCGCTCGAGAGGAGCTGGACCAAGACTCCCTCAAGCCCGCGTCGAGAGCCGTCCGGGAACGTGGGCTGACCCGCGAGTGAGGGAGACTCCGCATGCGTGTGCTGTTCACCGTCTCGGCCTGGCGAGGCCACTGGTATCCGCTGGTGCCGCTCGGCTGGGCACTGCAGGCCGCGGGCGACGAGGTGCGTGTGGTGTGCGCTCCGTCCCAGGCCGGACAGGTGGGCGCGGCGGGGCTGACGCCTGTGCCGGTCCTGGCGGAGGTCGACATGGCCTTCCTGGCCCGGCTGCAGAACGTGTGGAACGCGCAGGAGGGCAGCTGGCCGTACCCCGGTCTCCCGCCGCACCCGGTCACCGGCTCCCCGATGGCGTCCCTCGCGGAGTTCTCCTTCGCCGACTTCGGCCGGGAGGCGGGGACCCGGCTGGCGGGACCGGCCGCGCGGTCCTTCGACGCTGCCGTCGACTTCGCACACGCCTGGTCGCCCGACCTGGTGGTGCACGAACTGCTCAGCATGGAGGGTTTGTTGGCCGCCCAGGTACTCAAAGTGCCCTCGGTGCTGCACCTGTGGGGCCCGGTGGGCACCGAGGAGGACGAACCGGGCCTGCGCGTAAGGCCGGAGGACCCCACGGGTGCGTTCCGACGGCACGGCGTGGGCGAGTTCGCCCCCGAGATGATCGACCGGGTGATCGACACCTGCCCCGAGCCGCTGCGCCCGCCGACGTCGGCCGAGCGGCTGCCCATGCGGTATGTGCCGTACAACGGCCCGGGCACGGTGCCGACGACGCTGCCGGACCGCGGAGACCGGCCGCGGGTATGCGTGGTGTGGGGGAACTCCACACGGCTCGTCGGCCCGCATGCCTTCAAGCTGCCGGAGGTGGTCGAGGCCGTCGCCTCGCTGGACGCCGAGGTGGTCCTCACCGCGAGCCCCGCGGACGTCGCCGCGCTGGGCGCGCTACCCGCCGGGGTGCACGTCCTGGAGCACTGCCCCCTTCACCTGCTGCTGCCCTCCTGCGATGCCGTGGTCCACCACGGCGGCGCCGGCACGACGATGACGGCTCTTGCAGCGGGACTGCCGCAGCTGGCAATGGCCTGCGCCATGGACCAGTTTCTCAACAGCCGCCGCGTGGCGGCCTCCGGAGCCGGGATCGCACTGCCCGCACACGCCGCCGACGTCACAGGGGTGCGGGAGGCAGTCTGTCGGCTGCTGAGCGAGGACCGGCACCGCGGTGCCGCGCACCGTCTCCGCGAAGAGATGGGGCGGATGCCCGCTCCCTCGGACGTGGCCGCCCGGCTCACCGTCGGCTGACGCCGCGTGCGAGAGTGCCGGCGTCAGACGCGGATCTCGTCGCGGCGGTAGTACCAGGCGGCCGTCGCGGAGAAGAACAGCAGATAGCCGGCCAGCACGAGAGCGTCGGAGGCCGCGGGCCACTGGCCGAGCTGCGCGTGGTGGCCCAGCTCCGCCATGTGGTAGGTCGGCGTGAACTTCGCGACGACCTGCAGCCAGGAAGGGAAGATCTCCACCGGCCAGAACAGGCCGCCGACGGCGGCGAAGCCCATGTTGACCACCATCAGCCCGACGGTGATCGAGGTGCTGGTGAACATGTAGCCCAGCAGGACGCTGAGCGCGCAGAAGACCAGGCTGCCCAGCCAGACCGCGAGGGTCGAGAGCACCCACAGTCCGGCCCCCATGTGGACCCCGTTGAACAGGGCGCCGAAGAGGAAGATGGCGACGATCGCGGTGAGACTGACCACGGCGGCCGTCAGCACCTTGCCGCTGATGTACTGGGCGCTCGACATCGAGGTGAGCCGCAACTGCCGGGTCCAGCCGATCTCACGTTCGGCAGCGATCCGCGGCCCGCCGGCGTTCAAGGACGCCCCGATGGCGCTGAAGACACCCATGGAGACCAGCAGATACTTCTGCGCGGAGGTGCCGCCGAGGCTTCCGCTGCCGTGGGCGGTGGAGAGATAGATGGCGATCGGCATGCCGATCGTGAAGACGATGAAGCGCCAGTCCTTGAAGGCGCGCTTGATCTCCAGTTCCAGCAGGACGTTCACCGTGCGCTCTCCTTCACCAGCTGTGCCGACGTGGCGGCGTCCTCATCCGTGTCGTCGTCCACCGGGTCTGCCGTCAGACTCAGATACGCCTGTTCCAGGCCGAGTCCAGTGATCTCCAGGTCGCGCGGCCGCAGGTCGCGGCGGACCAGCGCGTCGACGGTGGCGTCGGAGTCCTCGCTGTGCAGCACCACGGACTCGTGGTGGATCTGGGATTCGACGACGCCGGGCAGGCCGCGCAGTGTCTCCGCGTCGGCCGCGCAGCTGAAGGACATCCGGCGCAGCCCGGTGCGGGCCTTCAGTGCGGCGGGTGTGGAGTCAGCAAGCAGCCGCCCCTGGTGCATCACCAGGACACGGTCGGCCGCGCTGTCCGCCTCCTCCATGTAGTGGGTGGCGAACAGCATGGTGCGGCCGCCGGCCGCCTGGGCACGCATCGTCTCCCAGAAGCGGTGGCGGGCGGCGACGTCCATGCCGGCCGTCGGCTCGTCGAGCACGATCAGCTCCGGGTCCTCCACGATGGCCAGCGCGAACCGGATGCGCTGCCGCTGACCGCCGGAGAGCTTGTCGACACGGTGACCGAGGATGTCGCCGATGTCGGCCTGCCGCACGATCTCCGGGATCGGCAGCGGGTGGCGGGCCAGCCGGTGGGCGAGCCGGACGACGTCGCGGACGGTCACCTCCGGCATCAGGCCGCCGGTCTGCAGCATGGCACCGACCTGCCCTCCCCGGATGGCGTCCGCCGGCCGCCGGCCGAAGAGCTTGATCTCGCCGCGGTCCGGGCGTACCAGGCCGAGCAGCATGTCCAGACTGGTGGACTTCCCAGCGCCGTTGGGACCGAGCAGCCCGATCGACTGGCCGCGTTCGACCTGGAAGGACACCTCAAAGACGGCGTGGACGTCGCCGTAGCTCTTCGAGACGTCACCGAAGTCGATGGCGAGCAGCGGCGGTTCCTCTCGGCGATTGGTTGGAGTTTCCACGCGTGGGTCATCCCTTCATTCGGCGTCCGCGGCCCACGAGGGCCGCCGGAGGATCTCGACGACCGCCCCGGACCAGGTGAAGCCGGCGCCCACGCCCAGCAGCAGGCAGCGGTCCCCGGGGCGCACGGCCCCGGAGTCGACGAGGTGGCCGAGGCTGGCGAACTGGTCGCCGGCGCCCAGGTGTCCCACGGTCCTGAACCACGACCAGGCGGTGCGTTCGTCGTCGATACCGAGCGGTGTCGCGTAGTTGGCGTCGAAGCGACGCCGCCCGAAGTGGGGGAGGATGAACCAGTCGATCGCCTCGAACTCGGTCCCGGAGTCCTTCAGGGCGCGGCGCAGCGACTCTCGCTGACCGGCCGCGCCGCGCGCCACGGTCTCGCTCATCCGGGCCGTCGCCAGGTAGTCGCGCTGGCAGGTCTTCACATCCAGCGGCATGCGGACGGTGAAGGGCGCGTCGGAGAACGGGTCGACGCCGCGGTGCATCCCCTCCAGCTCAGAGTCGGCGACCGTGCACAGGCTCAGCAAGCGGGCGTAACCGTCCACGTTGGACAGCACGAGGGCCGAGCCGCCGTCGCCGAAGACGGTGCCCGGGTCGCTGAACCAACGGTCGATGCCGGGCAGGCAGAAACGGTCCGCCGCCGCGCAGACCACCGCCGACGGCTCGCGCTTCGCGATCAGGCGGGTGGCGGCCAGCTCGAGCGCGGCCATGCCGCCGTTGGACATCTGCCGGATCTCCACAGCGGGACAGGAGGTGCCACCGAGCGCGGCCCGCTGCACGTAGGAGGCGGGCGCCCACATGTCGTGGCCCTGGTAGTAGACGTTGGCGTACAGCAGCAGGTCGAACCGTTCGGCGGGAAGGCCGGACCGTTCGACAGCCTGCCGGGCGGCGTGCGCGGCCATCTCGGGCGCAGACTCGCCCTCGGAGACCCGGGCGGAGACGAAGTGGGTGCGTGCGACGTCCTGACGGCGGCACAGGCCCCGCTCGACGGCTTCCTGCACGGTCAGAGCGGGCGGCAGCCGGCAGCCGTCGCCGGCGATGTAGACGTCGTCGTACCTCATGGGTGAGCCTTTCACTGCTCTGCGGGCCCGCGGTGTGGGGATGTCCGGGCGACGACGAGGCGCGCGGGACGGTCGCGGGACCGGTGCGGTCAAGGATGGGCGTGCGGCCTCGAGTCGCACTGGTGCCGGGATGGAACGGCCGCCGTGAGCCGGGGCCTGCGGCGGCGGTCAGCGCCGGGGCTGGCGCTGCGGCATGCGGGAGCCGGCCACTGCCTCTGCCGGGAAGCAGTCGGCGAGCCGTTGCGCGTCGGCGGGGTTCAGCCGGTCCGCCGCTGCGGCGACGTTCTCCGCCAGGTGTCGGGAGCTGAGCGTGCCGGGGATCGGGACGACGTCCTCGCCGCGGGCGAGCACCCAGGCGAGCGCGAGTCTTCCGAGCGGGATGCCGGTGGACCCGGCTACACAGTCGGCCTCGTCCAGCAGCGCCCGGTTGCGCGGGGCGTTGTCCGGGGCGAACCGCGGGTGGTTGCGCCGGTAGTCGTGCGCGGACAGTGCCGCCGGATCCACGGCACCGGTGAGGAAGCCACGCCCCAGCGGGCTGCAGGCCACGAAGCCGACACCGAGCTTCCGCGCGGCGGGCAGCAGCGATTCCTCCACGTCACGGGACCACAGTGAGTACTCGGCCGCGACGGCCGTGACCGGGTGGACGGCATGGGCGCGGCGGAGCTGCTCCGCCGACACCTCGCACAGCCCGATGTGCCCGATCTTACCCTCAGCCACCAGGTCGGCCAGGCCGCCGACGCTCTCCTCCACCGGCACCGCGGGGTCGACGCGGGCCAGGTAGTAGAGGTCGACGTGGTCCACGCGCAGCCGGCGCAGCGACGCCTCGCAGGCCGCCCGCAGGTGGCGTGGCGAGCCGTCGAACGCGGTGGGGCGTGCGGAGCCGGAGAAGACCGCTCCGCCGCGGGTCGCCAGCAGGGCCTCGCCGCGCCGGCCGGCCAGGGCGCGTCCCAGCAGCTCCTCGACGGCCCCGCCGCCGTAGAAGTCGGCGGTGTCCAGCATCGTGACGCCGAGATCGAGCGCCTCTCCGACCAGCGTGGCCGCGGCTCCCTCGTCGACCTCGCCGTAGCCTCCGGTCAGTCCCAGGCACCCGTATCCGACCGCGGACGAGACCAGGCCGGCTGAGCCCAACTTCCTGCGTTCCATACCTCTCACCCTGCGTCGCGGGCCTCGAGCCGTGCTGGAGGAACGCGTGCGGTCGGCTCGTCCGCCGACCGTCCACCCGGTCTCCACCGGCTCTGGAGGAGACGCGGCGAACGTGCGGCACGGCGGCATGCCCGCCCCCCGTGCCCACTCCCTCGAGAGGACTGGACGTGACCGAGCCGGAATCCCTTGTCGTCGAACGCAGCGTCCCCGTCCAGGCAGCCGCCGACGCGGTGTTCGAGGCCGTCGTCGACGTCGAGAACTGGCCACAGCTCCTGCGCGGCGTCGTCCACGTCGAGCGCACGGTGCGTGACGAGACCGCCGACGAGGCACAGATCTGGGTGCTGCGCGGCACCGACGCCGTGGCCACCTGGACCTCGCACCGCAGCCTGGACCGCGCCGCACGTCGTGTCGCCTTCCGCAACGACCCGCCGGCCGGCCCGACCACGAAGTCGGGTGGCGAGTGGCGGGTGACGGAGGCCGAGGACGGCGGCTGTGTGCTCACCGTCCGGCACACCCTCACCCCCCGGCCGGACGTCCCGGCGGCCGCCGTCGAGGAGATGGCGGCCGGGGTCGCCAAGCACTCCGAGGCGCAGCTGGACGAGCTGCGCCAAGCCGTGGAGCAGCGCGACGAACTGGCGGAGCTGACCATCACGTTCGACGACCCGCTGTTCATCGGCGGCACCGCCGAGGACTCCTACGAGCTGCTGTACCGCGCCGACCAGTGGCCGGACCGGTTCCCGCACGTCACCCGGATCGACATGACCGAGGACGACCGCGGCGTGCAGTTCTTCGACATGGACACCCTGACTCCGGACGGCCGTGCGCACACCACCCGTTCGGTGCGGATCTGCATGGCGCACCACAAGATCGTCTACAAGCAGATCAGCCTCGCGCCACTGCTCACCGCCCACCGCGGCCACTGGCTGTTCGAACAGACGCCGGAGGGCGTCATCGCCACCGCCCGGCACAGCGCGACCATCAAGCCGGCGGCGCTGGACATGCTCTTCCCCGGCGCCACCGTGCAGGACGCCCGGCGTTACCTGCGCAAGGTGCTGAGTGCCAACAGCGTGAGCAATCTGCGGTTCGCGAAGGAGTACGCCGAGGAGCGGGCCGAGCGGGCCCTGCGGGAGCGCCTCGATGGCTGAGCAGACCGCACCGGACCGCTGGCGCCACGAACTCCAGCTGCCGGACCTGTCGTTGGGTGAGCTGCCGCGGCGCGCTGCGCAACGGTGGCCCGAGCGGACGGCGCTGCGCGCCGGCGAGCGGACGCTGACGTTCGCCGCGCTGGACACGCAGGTGGACCGCCTGTCGGCGGCCGTCGGCCGAGCCGTCGAGGACGGCGGCGTCGTCGGTGTCGTGACCGTGCTGGACCCGGTGTTCGCCGTCGCCTACTACGGCGCGGCACGGGCCGGCTGCACGGTGCTCACGCTGAACCCGTTCCTGCGCGGCGAGGCGCTGGCGCGGGTACTGTCCCGCTCCCGCACCCGGCTGGCGCTGGTACCCCGGCAGACCGCGGAGCGCCTGGTGCCGCTCCGCCCGCAACTGCCGGACCTGCACACCCTCGTGGTGACGGACGCCGCCGACGGCGACCTGCCGGAGGGGAGTGTGTCGCTGGAGGACTTCACCCGCGGCTCCGCCACGGAGTCCGGCGACACGAAGGACGCTGCGCGGCCCGCGCCCGACGACGTGGCCTGCCTGCACTTCACCAGCGGCACCACCGGCGCCCCGAAGGCGGTACGCCTCAGTCACCGCGGGCTGACCGCGAACGCGGCACAGACCGCGCAGGCGCAGGGGCTGGACGAGGCGTCGGTGACCCTCAACCAACTGCCGCTGTTCCACATCATGCACCTCAACTCGGCACTGTGGGCCGGCGCTACCCAGGTGCTGTTCCCAGGCGGCGACCCGGTCGCGGCCGTCGCCGTCGGCGACGTGCACGGTGCGACCCACTGGTTCAGCATCCCCATGCGTCTGGCGCAGCTGGCCGCCGACCCGCGCCTGCCGCAGCTGCGGCCGCAGACCGTGCGCGGCATCTTCTGCGGCGGGTCGGCGCTGCGGACCGACGTGGCGGAGAAGCTCTCGGCCCACTTCGGCTTTCCCGTCGTCCAGGGCTACGGGCTCGCCGAGGCCTCCCCGACGGTCACCCTCGACCTGCCGCACCGGGCCCGTCCGGGTTCGTGCGGCCCGGCCGTGGCGGGCACCGAGGTGCGGGCCGTGGACGTCGAGTCCCGCGCGCCACTGGGCAGTGGACAGAAGGGCGAGATCCAGATCCGCGGTCCGCAGCTGATGACCGGCTACGCCGGCCGGGACTTCGCCGAGGACCTCGACGAAGAAGGATGGTTCTCCACCGGCGACGTCGGCCACCTCGATACGGACGGCTACCTGTTTCTCGCCGACCGGCTGGGCGACGTCTTCAAGTGCGACCACGAACTCGTCGCGCCCGCCGAGGTCGAGACAGTCCTCCTACGGCACGACGCCGTCGCGGACTGTGTGGTCTTCGGCCTGCCGGACGACTTCTCCGGCGCCGTGCCGCACGCCCTGGTGGTGCTGCGGGAGGGGGCCGGGACGTCGTCCGAGGACCTGATGGCCGTCCTCAACCGGAACCTGGCGCCCTTCGAACGGCTCCGCGGCCTCGACCTGGTCACCGAAGTGCCCCGCTCCCCCAACGGCAAGGTGCAGCGCCGGATGCTGCGCGACCGGACGCTCGGCGTCTGACCCCTCCACTCGCAGAAGGAGAAGCCCCATGGCCACCCTCATCAACGAACTCAAGGTCATCGGATCCGTCGAGGACTTCCACCGGATCACCTCGGAGATCACCGAGTACATGCAGCAGCAGCCCGGCTACCTCAGCCACAAGATGCTGAAGTCGCTGCGCCGCGAGAACGTCTTCGTCGAGATCGCCGAGTGGGAGCGGGCTGAGGACCACGTCAAGGCAGTCACCAGCGACGGGTTCCGCAGCCGGGTACAGAAGCTGGCCGGCGTCATCGAGAAGCCGTCCCCCGATGTCTACGAACTGGTGCACGAGAGCGCGGCCCACGCCTGACGAGCCTTCGTCCCGCTCCCGCTGGATCAGCTCGCACGGGTCCTGACCGTCCGCCCCGCGCGCAGGTGACGTCTGGTGCGGTCGGTCGCGCGCCGGAAGGAATGTCCTTCTCAGCAGAGCCCTCCGGGCATTTCGGCAATACCGCCAGGGGCCTCGGCAGACGTTCCGAGCCCCATGGGGTGAGACAACGGCTCCTCGCCACCCCGACTCCGTCCGGCCGCCGTCGGCGGCACGAGAAAGGCAGGAAACGTGCGGGCTTCCCTCGACGTCCTCGTCGTCGGCGCCGGGCCGGTCGGGCTGACCGCCGCCTGTGAACTCGCCCGGCGCGGCATCCGGGTGCGGCTGGTCGACGCGGCGCCCGGCCCGGCCGAGACGAGCCGGGCGATCGCCACCCACCCGCGGACGCTGGAAACCTACGACCAGATGGGTCTCCTGCAGCCGATGCTGGAGCGGTCCCGGCGCATCACCGCGTTCACCGTCTTCGCCAACGGCCGTCGGCTGGCCAGGCTGGACGCCGACTACGGTGCCAGCCCCACCCGGTTCCCCTTCACCGTCACCATCGATCAGATCAGCACCGAGGCGGTGCTGCGCGAGTCCGCCGAACGGCTCGGCGTGAAGGTCGAATGGGGGCTGCGGCTCACCGGCTTCGACGAGCACGCCGAGACGGTGACGGCGCACCTGCAGACCACGACAGGCGGCACCGATTCGGTCGAGGCGGCGTGGCTGGTCGGGGCGGACGGCGGCCACAGCACGGTACGCAAACTGCTCGACCTGCCGCTGATCGGCGAGTCGAACGAGACGTGGCTGCTGGCCGACGCCCAGGTCGACACGGAGCTGCCGCCCAACAGCATCTACCTGATCCGTGCCGAGCGCGGGATGCTGATGGCCGCCCCGATGCCCGGAGAGGGCCGTTGGCGGATGCTGGACACCGTCGACGTCGACTACGACGGGGACGCCGACGCGATTGCCGCCCGCTTCTCCCGCAAGCTCGGCAAGGGCGTCGGGCACCGCGTCAGCGTCTCCACCCCCACCTGGGTATCCGTGTTCACCGCGCAGCAGCGGATGGTCCCCACAATGGGCAGCGGTCGGGTGTTCGTCGCCGGTGACGCCGCCCACGTGCACAGCCCGGCCTCCGGGCAGGGCATGAACACCGGCATCCAGGAGGCCTACAACCTCGCCTGGAAACTCGCCGCGGTACTGCACGGCGACGCGGCGCCCGCCCTGCTGGACACCTACAGCGCCGAACGGGTCCCGATCGGCCGCACTCTGCTCGGCTCCACCAAACGCGCCACCCAGCTCGTCGCGCTGAAGAACGCGCTGGCCGGGCTGGCACTGCCGCTCGTCTTCGGTGTCGCCCGCCGCATACCGCCGGTGCGGGTGCGGATGCAGCGCACCGCGCTGGGCCGGGTCTCCGGCCTCGGCGTCGGTTACCCGGACGGGCCGCTGACCACCCCGGCGCCGCCGGGGACAACCGGGCCGCGCCCGGGCGAACGAGTCGGGCAGGTACTACCCGACCGCGCTGAGGCGCCCGGCTGGCAAGCGCTCGTCGCTGAACTGCGTGACGTGCGCTGGACGTTGCTCACCACCGAGGGCGACCCGCAGACCACCCAGGCGGCGCACCAGGCCGCCGAGGGTCTGGGCGCCCTGCTCTCGGTGCGCCTCGTCGGCCCGGCGGACGCCGGCCAGGTGGCCGGCCCTGCCCCGCTCCCCGATCCCGACGGCACGCTGCGCACGGACCTCGGGCTCCGCCCGGGCGGCTGGCTGTTGCTGCGCCCCGACAGCTATGTCGCCGCCCGGGGAGACCGTCTGACCTCCTCCGCCCTGGACGCGGCGCTCGCGCCCGGGCGCGGAGGACTCGCCACCCCACGGCCGGCACGGGCCGCCGGGGAGCGCAACCCACGACGTCAGGAGGAGATGTGAGCGTCGCACAAGAGGCTTCCACCCTGGGCCTGGACGGCAAGGCGGCGCTGGTCACCGGCGCCTCACGCGGACTGGGGCGCGCCGTGGCGCGCAAACTGTGCGCCTCGGGCTGCACCGTGTACCTGAACTACTCGGACAACGAGGACGACGCCCGCGCCGCCGTCGAGTCGATGACGGGCCTCAAGGGCGAGGCCCACCTCGCGCAGGGAGACGTCACCCTCCCCGAGACCCTGCCGCGGCTGATGGACCGGGTCCGCGAGCGGCACGGGCGGCTCGACGCGCTCGTGCACAACGCCGCCTCCTTCCATCCCATGCGCACCCTGGCCCCCGCGGTGCCCGGCATCCAGCAGGACCTGGCCACCGCCCTCAACCCGCTGCTGTACGCCGCGCCGCAGCTCACCGCGGCCATGGCCGGTGGACCCGGCCGGGTGGTGGCCGTCTCCAGCCTCGGCGCGCAGGCGGTGGTGCCGCAGTACGTCGGGCTGGGCGTGGCCAAGGCGGCGCTGGAGTCCCTGGTGCGCTACCTGGCCGCCGACCTGGCCGGTCACGGCATCGCCGTGAACGCCGTGACGACCGCGAAGCTCGACAAGGGCGGTGCGGCGAAGATCAACCCGGAAGCGATGAAGGCCCTGTTGGCCCGCACACCGACCGGACGACTGACCCGCCCCGATGATCTCGCCGACGCCGTCGCCCTGCTGTGCACGGACGAGGCCGCGTGGATCCACGGCCAGGTCATCACCGTCGACGGCGGCTCCCGCCTGCGGGCCTGACCCCGGCCGCGTACCGACGAGACGAGCCCACCGAGAACGGAAGTGCACAGTGAGCGACATCACGACGGACGTGTGCGTCGTCGGAGGTGGCCCGGCGGGCTTCACCCTGACGCTGCTGCTTCTCCGCTCCGGGGTCCGGGTGACCCTCGTGGAGAAGGCACGGAGCTTCGACCGCGAGTACCGCGGCGAGATCCTGCAGCCCGGAGGCCTGATCCTGCTGGACCGGCTCGGCGTGCTCGGCGGGGCGAAGGCCCGCGGGGCCCGCGCGCACGGCCGGTTCCGGCTGACGGACCGGCGACGGGTGCTGATGGACTTCGACTACGGCCGGATGCCCGGTCCGCACAACCACCTGCTGAGCCTGCCGCAGCGGCATCTGCTGGAGGAACTCCACGCCGCCTGCGCGAAGTTCGATGACTTCACCTACCTTCCGGGGCATCGCGTCGCGGCGCTCGTGCGCGAGGACGGCGCGGTGCGCGGTGTGACCACCAGCGGGCACGACGGCGCCCGCACCGTGCGTGCCCTGTGCGTGGTGGGCGCGGACGGGCGGTACTCCAAGACCCGGGCCCTGGCCGACATCCCCAACAAGCGGCACGACGTCTTCGACATGGACGTGCTGTGGTTCAAACTGCCGGCGCCGGACGGCCCGACCGGCGTGGTCCGCATCCACCGGGGCGAGGGCGGACCCGTCATCGCCTACGACTCCTACCCCGGCAGCATCCAGGCCGGCTGGACGCTGCCGCACGGCAGTTACCGCGAGACCGCCGCCCGCGGCATCGACTACGTCCGCGAGCAGGCCGCCAGGTCGCTGCCCGAGTACGCCGACCGCATCCGCGAGACGCTGACCACGTTGACCGACCTGACGCTGCTGGACGTCTTCGCGGCCCGTGCCGAACGGTGGGTGGACGACGGCCTGGTGCTCATCGGCGACGCCGGTCACACGCACAGCCCGACTGGGCGCCCAGGGCCTGAACCTGGCCGTCCAGGACGCCGTCGTGCTGCACCCGGTCCTGCTCGACGCGGTGCGCCGGGGCGACGCCGGGCGCGAGGTGCTCGGTGCCTACGAGGCGGTGCGTGCCGCCGACATCGACGCCGTCATGCGGCTGCAGACGATGCAGAGCAAGGGCATGTTCGCCTCCGGCCGGGTCGCCGCCGCCGTGCGGCCGCAGGTCGCCCGGATCGTCAGCCGCACTCCCGTCGGCACCCGCATCACCCGCCGCATCGCTTACGGCAACAGCACCATCCGCATCCGCGAGGACCTGTTCACCGCCCCGTGAACGCACCGGAGACACCTTGGAGGACACACGTGCGCTACATCGACCTGTCCACGCCGATCGACGCTTCACAGTGGGAACCGGAACCGGTCACCCACGAGATCGTTTCGCCCGCCGAGGGCGCGCGGCACATGGCGAAGGAGATGAAGGAGAACTTCGGCCTGGAGTTCGACCCCGCCGACCTGCCGGACGGCGAACTGCTCTCGATCGACAACCTCTCCCTCAACAGCCACACGGGCACCCACATCGACGCGCCCTCGCACTACGGCAGCCGGGCCACCTACGGTGACGGCCGGCCCCGCAACATCGACGAGATGCCGCTGGACTGGTTCCTGCGCCCCGCCTTCATCCTCGACCTGACCCAGGAGGAGGGCGCCGGCACCGTCGACGCGATGCGGATCGAGAAGGAACTGGCGCGCATCGAGTACGCACCGCAGCCCTACGACATCTGCCTGATCAACAGCGGCGCGTGGCGGCACGTGGGCAGCATGGCCTACTTCACCGAGTTCACCGGCCTGGACCGGTCGGCCACCGAGTACCTGCTGGACTTCGGGGTGAAGGTCATAGGCACCGACGCCTTCAGTCTCGACGCCCCCTTCGGCCACATCCTGGGCACCTATGCCCAGACCGGCGACAAGAGCGTGCTGTGGCCGGCCCACTTCGTGGGCCGCGAGCGCGAGTACTGCCAGATCGAACGGCTGCACAACCTCGACCAGCTGCCCCGTGCGCACGGATTCCAGGTGTCCTGCTTCCCGATCAAGATCACCGGCGCCGGCGCAGGCTGGTCCCGTGCCGTGGCCATCCTCGAGGACTGACCCGGCCGGCCGCCCCCCAGACCCCGTCCCGGGCCGTTGTCCCCCGTCGGCCCGGGACGGCGTGCGCCACGCCCCCGCACCCGTTCCACCGCCTGCGCCTTGGAGACGCCATGACCACCACCGCACCGGACCGCGCCGCGTTCGCCCAGACCTATGCCGAGGTCCAGCAGTTCTACGCCCGGCACTTCCACCTGCTGGACTCCGGCGACGCCGAGGGGTGGGCCGCCACCTTCACCGAGGACGGCTTCTTCCACCCCGAGACACTGCCCGAACCGGTGGCCGGCCGGGCCGCGCTGGCCGCCGGCGTGCGCAAGGCCCACCAAGGCCTGCTCGACGAGGGCGTGCAGCGGCGCCACTGGCACGGCATGGTCTCGGTCGTGCCCGGCAGGGACCCGGACGTGCTGAACGTGAGCTGCTACGCGCTGATCTTCACCACCCCCCGCGGCGGCACCCCCTCCCTGCATCTGACGTGCGTGTGCCAGGACGTCATGGTCAGGGTCGGCGACACCTGGCAGGTCCGGGAGCGCCGCGTCACCCGCGACGACATGCCCGCCGCCCCGCAGGGCTGAGCACGAGAGAAGCGAAAAGGGGCCCGTACGGACGCCGTCCGTACCGGGCCCCTTCGCGCGGGGGCCTCCGGTCAACTAGTGCCGCTTCAGGCAAGATTCGCCCCGCTCGCCGCCCTGGCACGCACACTCTCCCCCTGCCTTTGGCGGGAGGTACCCCCTGCGTTGCCCGAAAGCCCGGGTAGAACAACTACATGCGGCGTCCTGGTGCGTGCCATCGCACGCACCAGGACGCCTCGCCACCGGGCAAACCTTGCCTGCTGCGGCACTAACTCAGCACGCGGCGGCTGAACTTGCGCAGCGCCAGCCCGCCGAGCAGCAGCACGCCGAGGGTCTGGGCGGTCAGGATCACCCACACCGGCATGTGCCCGACACCCGGGGTGAGCGAGGCGCGCAGCCCCTCACCCATGTACACCACCGGGTTGGCCAGCGTGACGATCTGCAGCCAGCGGACCGAGTCCAGCGCCGACCACGGGAAGTAGACGCAGCCCAGGATGGTCAGCGGGGTGATGACCGCCGCGAAGAGGTGCTGCACCTTCTGCGCGTCGAAGACCGTGCCGAGCAGCAGCCCGGTGCACGCGGACAGCAGGCAGGCCAGCAGGTAGGTGGCCACGAACAGCGGCCAGTCGTGCACGTGAACCTCGGGCCCCTGCCCGGGTGCGTGGACCAGCAACACCACCGGGAAGACCACCAGCCCGGCCAGCAGTGCCTGGACGGCCGCCGAGACGATCTTCTGCAGCGCGATGACCCACAGCGGCGCCGGCGCCATGGCCCGGTCCTCGATCTGCTTGGTGTAGGTCATCTCCATCAGCAGCGGGATCATCACGGCCGTGATGCCCTGGATCGCGATGGTGATGGCGATGAGGCCGGGCACCAGCACGGTGGTGAAGTTCGGCCCCTCACTGTGGCCGCCGAATCCGGCGGCCATCCCGATCTCGGGCAGCACGTAGGCGAAACCGAAGGTGAACGCCAGCGGCTGCATCACCGAGCGGAGGAAGAGCGAGGGCAACTGCCGGCGCGTCACCCGCATGTCGCGGCTCAGCAGCGCGAAGAACACCTGCAGCCCGGTCGCCGGCCGCTGCGAGCGCGGTGCGGAGAGTGTGGTCGTGGTCATTCCCGGTACTCCCGTCCGGTGAGGTTGAGGAAGGCGGTCTCCAGACTCGGCGGCAGCGTGGAGGCGTTGCGGCACAGCAGACCCCGGTCCCGACCCGCGGCGATCACCTCGCCGAGCAGGCCGTCGGCGGGCGGGGCGGCGTGCACCCGCAGCTCGTTCCCGTCGGCCTCGGCGCGGGTGACGCCGTCGAGCTTCCGCGCCGTCTCCACGGCAGGCTCGGCCGGGCCGTCGAAGTGTACGGTGATGACGCTTTCCGCACCGGCCGACGCCTTGATGCCGGCGACCGTGTCACAGGCAAGGACCTTGCCGTGGTCGACGATGGCGACCCGGTCGCACAGCTCCTCCGCTTCCTCCAGGTGGTGGGTGGTCAGGAGGATGGTCTGGCCCTCGGCGTTCAGTTTCTTCAGCAGGTCCCACAGGTTGCGCCGGGCCTGCGGGTCGATGCCCGCGGTCGGCTCGTCGAGGAAGAGCACGTCCGGCCGGTGCATCATCGCCCGGCAGACCATGACCCGCTTGGACTGGCCGCCGGAGACGTGGTCGTCGAGCCGGCCGGCGACCTCGGCGAGGCCGAACTCCTCCAGCAGCTCCATGGCGCGGCGGCGGGACTCCTTGCCGCTCATGCCGAAGAATCGGCCGCGGAACTCCAGGTTCTCCAGCAGGTTGATGGCACGGTCCATGGTGTTGGCCTGGGTCACCACGCCGATGCGGCGGCGCACGTCCACCGGGTCGGCCGCCACGTCGACGCCGGCGACCTCTGCGCTGCCGCCGGTGGGCACGATCCGGGTGGTGAGCATGCCGATGGTGGTGGACTTCCCCGCGCCGTTCGGCCCGAGCAGCCCGAAGAACTCGCCCGGCCGCACCTCCAGGTCGAGTCCGTCCACGGCCTTCACGGGCCCGGCCCCGCTGGGGAAGGTCTTGCGCAACGCGGTTGTGCGGATGGCGGTGTCGGTCATGGCCGGCGTTCTCCTTCGGATGCTGACGGTCCGGCACTTGGCGCGCCACGGGTGACTCCGTGACGCGGCACACCGCGACAGTGGCCCCGCGGGGTGGAGGGCCGCTGAAGCAGGACTGGAGCAGGCCTCCCGGCGTCGGAGGCACGCGGCCACCTCAAGGGGCGTTCGACACAGGATCGAGGGCCGCCCGGCAGCATCCCGCTGCAGCGGGGTCCGTCCCCCGCCGGGAGAGGTCGAGCGATGCGAGTGTTGTTCGTGGTGTCGGACTGGCCGGCCCACTACGCGCCGATGGTCCCCCTCGGCTGGGCTCTGCAGGGAGCCGGGCACGAGGTACGGGTCGTGTGCACCCCCGCGCAGGCCGGGCCGGTCGGCGCCGCCGGGCTCACGGCCGTCCCGCTCCTGGGCGGGCCGGACATGGTGACGCAGACGCGGCTGGCGTACTACTTCACCGCCCAGGCGGGCGCCCGCCCCTACCCCGGCCTGCCGCTGCACCCCGACACCGGCGAGGAGCTCGCCACCCTCGCCGACTTCGACTTCCCGGCGTGGATGGTCCGCAACAAGCGCGAGGTCGCCACCGCCGTCAAGGCCAACTACACCGACACCCTCGGCTTCGCCCGCGAGTGGGGAGCCGACCTGGTCATCCACGACCCGCTGGCCGCCGAGGGACTGCTGGCCGCCAAGGTGACCGGCGTGCCCGCCGTGCTGCACTACTGGGGCCCGGTCGGTCACGACGAGCAGGACCCGGCCCTGCGGCTGCTGCCGCCCGACCCGGGCGGCTTCTTCCCCGCGCACGGGCTCGGCGACCTCGGCCCCGACCTGGTCGAGCACGTTCTCGACCCGTGTCCCGCCGCCCTGCGTCCGAGCGTCGGCGGGCCCGCCACCCGGCACGCGGTCCGCTTCGTCCCCTACAACGGCGTCGGCCGGATGCCGCCCTGGGTACTGGAGGCCCCCGCGAAGCCCCGGGTGTGCGTGGTCTGGGGCAGCTCGCTGACCACGATGTTCGGGCCGCGTTCCTTCGTGGTGCCGGAGGTGTTGCGCGGGCTCGCGGACCTCGGCGTCGAGGTGGTGCTCACCGGTACGCCGCGTGACACCGCCGAACTCGGGGAACTCCCGGGTGACGTGCGGGTCCTCGACCGGTTCCCGCTGCGGTTCCTGCTGCCCACGTGTTCGGCCGTGATCCACCACGGCGGGGCCGGCAGTCTCATGACGTCGCTGGCCGCCGGCGTACCGCAGCTGTCACTGACCTTTGCCGTTGAGCAGGAGGCCAACGGCCGGCGGCTGGCCGCCACCGGGGCGGGCCTGCAGTCGCGTGGCGACCTGGGCGGGCGCGAGTCCGTCGGGCAGGCGGTGCGACGGCTGCTGGAGGAACCCTCCTTCGCGGAGGCGGCGCGGCGGCTCGCCGAGGAGAACGCGGCCAGGCCGGCGCCGTCCGAGCTGGTCCCGTTCCTCGAGGGCCTCGTCGAAGGGAGGCGATGACCGTGCGGGTGCTCTTCACCGTCTCCGACTGGCCGGCGCACTACTTCCCGATGGTCCCGCTCGGCTGGGCGCTGCAGGCCGCCGGCCACGAGGTGCGGGTGGTCTGCGCGCCGAGTCAGTCCCGCATCCTGGAGCGCACCGGGCTGACGCCCGTGCCGGTGCTCGGCGACCTCGACATGGTCTTCCTCACCCGGTTCAACAACCTGAACGAGATCAAGAGGGGCAACTGGCCATACCAGGGGCTGCCGGGTCTCCACCCAGACACCGGGGAGGAGATGGCCACGCTGGTCGACTTCGACTTCGACGCTTACGCCGACGAGTGCAAGCGCCGGATCGTCCGGGAGACCGCCGTCGGCGCCGAGGGTGTGCTGGGTTTCGCCCGCGCCTGGCGCCCCGACCTGGTCGTGCACGACCGGCTCAGCCTGGAGGGCGTGCTGGCCGGCCGGGCCCTGGGCATCCCGCACGTCGCACACCTGTGGGGACCGGTCGGCACGGACGAGACCGATCCGCGGCTGCATCCACTGCCGGTGGACTACACGCGGACCTTCCCGCGCCACGGACTGCCTCAGATGGGCCCGGACCTGATCGAGTACCTCATCGACCCGTGCCCGGACGACCTGGCCCCGCCGACCCGTGCGCTGCGGCTGCCGGTCCGGTACGTGCCGTACAACGGTCCCGGTGCCATGGAGCGGTGGGCCCTGCAGCCACCGCAGCGACCCCGGGTGTGCGTGCTGTGGAGCAACTCGGTCAGCTCCTCCTACGGAGCCGGGTCCTACCTGGTGCCGCGCGTGGTACGCGCACTCGCCGGTCTCGGCCTGGAGCTGATCCTGCCGGTGCACCCGGACGACGTGGCCGGCCTGGGCGAACTGCCGCCCGAGGTAAGGGTGGTGGAGCAGTTCCCGATCCGGCTGCTGCTGCCGACATGCGACGCCATCGTGCACCACGGCGGCGCCGGGTCGGTGATGACGGCCGCGGCCGCGGGGGTTCCCCAACTGGGTCTCACCTTCGGCCCGGAACAGGATGCCGACGCCGCCCGGCTCGCCGCGACCGGTGCCGGCACGCACCTGACCGGGGACCGCGCGAGTGAGGAGGCCGTCCGCTCGGCCGTCTCCGAGCTGCTGGCCGCGCCCTCCTTCCGAAAGGCCGCCCGGCACCTGCAGGAGCAGAACGACGCCCGCCCGCCGCAGTCCGCGCTGGTCCCCCCGCTCGAGCGGCTGGCCCGCACCGGCCGGCTCGACGCGACGGACACCGTGGCTCTCCATGCCGCCGGCAGACGGTAGCCGCGTGCCCGGCGCCCGCCGCGCGGTGGTGCTCGGGGGCACCGGGTTCGTCGGGCGGCACGTGTGCGTGGCCTTCCGCACGGCCGGCTACGAGGTACTCGCCGTGTCGCGGAGCGGCACGCGGCCGGCGCCCGGGGTGCGCACAGCGGCACTGGACCTCCTGGCGGCCTCCCCGAAGGAGATCGGCGGGCTGCTGACGCGGGAGCGGCCGACGGTGGTCGTCAACGCCACCGGTGCGGTGTGGCAGGTCACCGGTGAGCAGATGGCGGCCGTCAACGTCCGCCTGGTGGAACAGCTGCTGGCGTGTCTGACGGTGCTCGGGGAGCCGCCACGGCTGCTGCAACTCGGTTCAGTCCACGAGTACGGCCCGGTCTCCTGGGGCGTGACCGTTGACGAGGGCACCGCGGAACTGCCGTCGACGGAGTACGGCCGTACGAAGCTGCGGGGCAGCAGGCTCGTCATGGACGCAGCAGCGGCCGGCCTGCTCGACGCGCTGGTGCTGCGCATCTCCAACGTGGTCGGGCCCGGCAGCCCGACGGGCAGCCTGCTGGGCCGCGTCGCCTGGCAGTTGAGCGACGCAGCCGACCGCGGCGCGCCGGCACTGCTGCGGCTGTCGCCGCTGCGGGCCCAGCGCGACTTCGTCGACGTGCGCGACGTGACGGGCGCGGTGGTCACCGCAGCCGGCCGGCCGGTGACCCGCCCGGTGCTGAATCTGGGCCGCGGGGAGGCGATCGGCGTGCGCCGGCTGGTCACCGAGCTCATCACGGCCAGCGGCATCGAGGCGCACATCATCGAGGAGGAGGGCGAGGCGGCGCGCAGCGCCGGAGTGGAGTGGCAGTGCGTGGGCCGCTCCGCGGCCGGCGCCGCGCTCGGCTGGGTGCCCAGGCGCCGGCTGGAGGACTCGCTGCGGGCGCTGTGGGAGGAGACCCGCGCCTGCCGAACTTCGAGGACTTCTTGAGGGCGGTACCCCACGGTGGGGTGACCGGGCGGCGGTCCACTGCGGTGCCGCGCGGCCCAGGTGGCGACGCGGGAGGACGATGCAGGTGAACGGAGAGAGATCGGCACTGCTTGAGCACGTCCGCAAGTACCACCGGTCGACGGCGCGGACCGAGGAGTTCGTCCCTGGGGTGACCCCGCTGTTGCCCGCCGGAGCGGTCCTCGACGAAGACGACCGGACGGCGCTCGTCGAGGCGGCGCTGGACCTGCGCATCACCTCCGGGGTGCAGACCCGGAAGTTCGAGAGCGCGCTGGCCAAGAAGCTGCACATGCGCAAGGCGCACATGACCAACTCCGGTTCGTCGGCGAACCTCCTGGCGCTGACGGCGCTGACGTCGCCGCTGCTGGAGGACGAGGCACTCAAGCCGGGCGACGAGGTCGTCACGGTGGCCGCCTGCTTCCCCACCACGGTCAGCCCGATCGTGCAGAACGGCCTGATACCCGTCTTCGTCGACGTGGAACTGGGCACGTACAACACCACGGTCGAACGCATCGAGGCCGCGATCGGGCCCCGCACACGGGCCATCATGATCGCCCACGCACTGGGCAACCCCTATGCGGCGGAGGAGATCGCGCAACTGGCCACGGACCGCGGCCTGTTCTTCGTGGAGGACAACTGCGACGCCGTCGGCTCGTACTACAAGGGACGGCTCACCGGTACCTTCGGCGACCTGAGCACGACGAGCTTCTATCCGGCGCACCACATGACCACCGGTGAGGGCGGCAGCGTGCTCACCGGGAACCTCGCCCTCGCGCGGATCGTGGAGTCCCTGAGGGACTGGGGCCGCGACTGCTGGTGCGAACCGGGCCAGGACAACAAGTGCCTCAAACGGTTCAAGCACCAGATGGGCACGCTCCCGGAGGGCTACGACCACAAGTACATCTTCAGTCACGTCGGTTACAACCTGAAGGCCACCGACCTGCAGGCCGCCCTCGGCCTGACTCAGCTGCCCAAGCTGGATGACTTCGGCCGCGCCCGGCGGCACAACTTCCGCCGGCTGCGGGAGGGGCTGGAGGGCACCCGTGGTCTGCTGCTGCCGGATCCGACCCCCGAGAGCGACCCGAGCTGGTTCGGCTTCGTCATCACCGTCGACCCGGACGCGCCGTTCACGCGGCGGGGCCTGACCGACTTCCTGGAAGGGCGTCGCATCGGCACCCGCCGGCTCTTCTCCGGCAACCTCACCCGGCACCCGGCGTACCGGAAGGTCCCGCACCGGGTCGTGGGCGACCTGGCCAACAGCGACGTCATCACCGAGCACACCTTCTGGATCGGCGTCCATCCGCTGCTGACCGGCGAGATGCTCGACTACATGATCACCTCCGTCCGGGAGTTCTGCGAAGGGACGCACTGACCGCCCCGCCACCGAAGACCGTCGCCACTCACCCGCAAGGCAGGACACATGAAGTGGGATCACCTGTACGTCGCCGGCCTGGGCACCTGGCTGCCCGAGGCGGTCCCGGTCACCGAGGCAGTGGCCGCCGGACAGTACGACGCGGCACGCAGCGCGGCCAGGGACTACGCCTCGATCTGCGTCGCCGAAGCCTCCTCGACGTCGGACACGGCTCCGCCGGACATGGCACGGGCGGCCGCGCGGGCCGCGCTCGCGCAGTCCCGTGCGGACGAGCGTGACGTCTCGCTGCTGCTCCACTGCAGCCTGTGGTACCAGGGCCTGGACATCTGGCCGACCGCGTCCTATGTCGCTGCCGGCAGCGTGGGACGCTCCGTACCGGCCTTCGACGTCCAGCAGCGGTGCAACGGCGCGCTGGGCGCCATCGAGCTGGCGGGCGGTTACCTGACCGCCGGCGTGGGCAGCGGAACCTCCGCGGTGATCACCACCGGCGACCGCTTCGCCCCGCCCGAGGTGGACCGCTGGAACATGCACGACTACAACGTCTACGGCGACGGCGGTACGTCGATGGTGCTCTCCGCCCGGGACGGCTTCGCCCGCATCCTGTCCACCGTCACCGTCGCCGACAACTCCCTGGAGGCCTCCGCCCGCGGCGGCGCACCGCTGGGCACGTCACCGGTCTCGGGGGAACCGATCGACCTGGTCACCCGGGCCGCGCAGCACGCCACCGCCGGGGACGCCAAACAGACCGAGCTGCGCACCGGACGGGTGATCAACCAGGCGCGGAACCAGGCGCTGGCGGAGTCCAAGACCGCGCTGCGCGACATCAGCCGGATCGTCATCGGCGCCACCGGCCGGTTCGACGGCGGCTACCACTTCCACCACCTGCTCACCGTCGGCGAGTCGGTCACCACGTGGGAGTACGGCCGCACCACCGGGCACGTGGGGGCCGGCGACTGGAACGCGGGGCTGGCCTGGCTGCTGCGGACCGAGGCGGTGGCGCCCGGCGACAAGGTCATGCTCTTCGGCGGCGGCGCCGGCTACAGCTGCACCGCCGCCGTCCTCGAGATCATCCGGTCGCCGCAGTGGTGACCGGCCGAACTGCGCAGCGCACAGGGAGGGCCGGAATGTCCATCGTCACCGACACGTCACTCGCCGGGCCGACGCACGTCCTGCTGGAGCAGGCGGCCGCCGCCCGACCGGACGCGCCCGCGGTGCGCGACGCCGAGGGCGGGTGGACCTACGCCGAACTCGACGCCGCCGCCACGGGCTGGGCCCGCCACCTGGCGGGGCGCGGCATCCGGCCGGGCGACCGGGTCATGGCCCGGCTGGCCAACACCCGGCAATTCGTCGCGCTGCTCTTCGGCTCCTCACGTGTCGGGGCGGTACTGGTGCCGGTGAGTACCGCGATGAAGCGCTACCAGCTGGCGCAGATCCTGCAGGACGCGAAGCCTGCGCTGGTCGTCGGCAAGGGCGAGGACGCTCTGGCACTGCGCGAACTGACCGACGTGCCCGTCGAGGACGTGACGGACTTCGGCGCGCTGACGCTCGGCGGCGCCGCACCCCGGTTTGACGGGCCGGTCCTCTCGCCGGAGGACCTGGCGCTGCTCATCTACACCTCCGGAAGCACCGCCGCGCCCAAGGGCGTGATGAGCCCGCACCGCGCGGTCCGCTTCGCCACCGCCGCCATCGCGCAGCGGCTGGCCTACCGGCCGGACGACGTGGTGCTCAACGCCCTGCCGTTCTCCTTCGACTACGGGCTCTACCAGATCTTCCTCTCGGTCGCCGCCGGCGCCTGCCTGGTGCTGACCGGCCGGGGCTCGCACGTCGGGCTGATGAAGCTGGTGCACACCCACCGCGTCACCGTCATCCCGGTGGTGCCCTCGCTCGCCCAGATGCTGCTGCGGCTGGCCGCACGCGACGCCCGCCCCGCGCCGCACGTGCGGCTGTTCACCAACACCGGCGCGGCCCTGTCGCCCGGGGCGGGACGGCAGCTGCGCGCGGCGTTCCCCGCCGCCCAGGTCGCCCCGATGTACGGCACCACCGAGTGCAAGCGCATCACGATCCTCGAACCGGGCCAGGACGTACTGCACCCGGGGTCGGTGGGCCGCGCGCTGGAGGGCACCGAGGTGCGCGTCGTCGACGAGGCAGGCCGCCCGGTGCCGACCGGCGACACCGGGGAGATCGTCGTGCGCGGTCCGCACGTGATGGCCGGCTACTGGCAGGCGCCTGAGCAGACCCGGGAACGCTTCCGCCCCCACCCCGCCACCGGCGAGGTGACCCTGCACACCGGCGACTTCGGGCATCTGGACGCGCAGGACCACCTGTACGTGCACGGCCGGCGGGACGACATATTCAAGCGGAGCGGCGTCCGGATGAGCGCCCTGGAGATCGAGGCGGCGACCCTGGACGTGCCCGGTGTGCGCGCCGCCGGGCTGCTGCCGCCCTCCGACAACGGCGGTCCCTCCGACATGGTGCTGTTCGTTGCCGCAGACCTGGATGCGCGTGAGGTCTTGGCGCAGCTGACGGAGCGCCTTGAGACGGCGAAGGTGCCGCACGTGTGCCACGTCCTGCCGCAGCTCCCCCTCACCGCCAACGGAAAGACCGACAAGAAGCGGCTCCGGGAGCTCGCCCTCCTGCCGTCGTCGCCGTGAGCCGGCACCACCGCACCCGCCCCTGCAGAAAGGACCGCCGTCATGCCCGTCCCGTGGGACGACTCCTTCGAAAGACTGCTCCGTGACGCGTTGCCGCTGCTGCCGGCCGACGTGTCGCTGGGCGAGGACACCTGCCTCAAGGATCACGGCATGGACTCGATGGCCAGCATCGACCTGCTGCTGAAGCTCGAGGGGCACTACCAGGTATCCCTCCCCGACGAGGCGCTGACCTCTGCGACGTTCGCCGACCCCGGCGCCCTGTGGTCCGTGCTGAACGGACTGCGCGGCGCCACCGCCCCCGCCGACTGACCTCCACCTCTCCCCCGGAGAGACCCACTTCGCTGGAAAGGCAAGCCATGGGAAGACTGCACGGCAGGGTCGCACTGATCACCGGTGCCGCACGCGGACAGGGCGAGGCCGCGGCCCGCCTCTTCCTCGCCGAGGGCGCGAAGGTCGTGCTGACCGACATCCTGGACGACGAGGGCAAGCGGCTTGCCGAGGACCTCGGTGACGGTGCCCTCTACACGCACCTCGACGTGCGCAGCGCAGAGGACTGGAGCGCCGCGGTCACGCTCGCTCAGGAGACCTTCGGCCGGCTGGACGCCCTGGTCAACAACGCCGGCGTGTGCGACATCGGCACCGTCGAGGAGATGCCGGCCGAGAAGTTCATGGCCGTGTGCGAGGTCAACCAGCTCGGCGTGTTCCTCGGCATGCAGGCCGTGGTTCCGGCCATGCGGGCCGCCGGCGGCGGCACCATCGTCAACATCTCCTCGATCGACGGCCTCGTCGGGCTGAAGTACCTCTCCGCCTACTGTGCCTCGAAGTTCGCCGTCGTCGGCATGACGCGCGTCGCCGCCATGGAGCTCGGCCCCGAGGGCATCCGGGTCAACGCCGTGTGCCCGGGCGTCATCCGCACCGAGATGACGAAGGACCTGCACGAGATGCAGGACAAGTGGCTGCACCGCACACTTCCGCTGCGCCGGCTCGGCCAGGCGGACGAGACGGCCGGCGTGGTGCTCTTCCTGACCTGCGACGACTCGAGTTACGTCACCGGCACCGAGACCGTCGTCGACGGCGGCTGGCTCGCCGGGCACCTGACCCCGTAAGGAGCCGTTGTGCGCGTACTGTTCACCGTTTCGGACTGGCCGGGCCACTACTATCCGCTCGTCCCGCTCGGCTGGGCCCTGCAGGCCGCCGGACACGAAGTCCGCTTGGTGTGCGCCCCGAGCCAGGAGCACGGGATCTCCCAGGCCGGCCTGACGCCCGTCCCGGTGATCGAACCGGGCCTGGAGATGTGCGTCCAGGCCCGGCTGCGCAACTACTGGGACGCCCAGCAGGGCACCTGGCCCTTCGACCGGCTGCCGCCGCACCCGGTCACCGGCGAGGACATGACCTCGCTGGAGGACTTCGACTTCGCGACGTTCCGCGCCGCCGAGCGGCCCCGCATCCTGCAGGCGACCGCCGACGCCTTCGACGCGGCGGTCGGATTCGCCCGCGCCTGGCGCCCCGACCTGGTCGTGCACGACCGGATGAGCATCGAGGGGCTGCTGGCGGCCCGCGTCGTCGGCGTGCCGGCCGTCCTGCACCTGTGGGGTCCGCACGGCACCGCCGAGCCCGAGCCGGAGCTGCGCATCATCCCCGGCGACCCCACCGGCTCGTTCCCGCGGTACGGCGTCGGCGAGATGGGCCCCGACCTGATCGAACACGTCCTCGACCCCTGCCCGCCCGGCATCGAACCGCCGGTACGCGGCAACCGGCTGCGGATGCGGTACGTGCCCTACAACGGGCCCGGCGAGGACCCGCGTCTGAAGCCGCCTGCCGCGGGCCGGCCCCGGGTGTGCGTCCTGTGGGGCACCTCGCCCGGCCGGATCTACGGCCCGTCCGCACGCATGCTGCCCCGGATCGCCGCCGCGCTCGACGGGCTCGCGGAGGTCGTCCTCATGGGCAGCGCCGACGACGTCACCGGCCTCGGGCCGCTCCCGGAGGGGATGCGGGCGCTCACCGGCGCTCCGCTGCGGCTGGTGCTCCCCGACTGTGCCGCCCTCGTCCACCACGGCGGCGCCGGCGCCCTGATGACCGCGGTCGCCGCGGGGGTGCCGCAGCTGGGACTCGCCTTCGCCCCCGAGCAGATCCGCAACATCAGCCGGATCACCGAGGCGCAGGCCGGCCTCTCGGTGCCCTCTCACCTCCCGGGGCTGGAGGAGGCGGTCCGCTCCGCGCTGGAGCGGCTGCTGCACGAGCCCAGCCACGCCGCCGGCGCCCGCAAGCTGCGCGACCAGCTGGCCGAGCTGCCCTCCCCCGCAGAGCTGGTCCCCCGCCTCGAGCAGCTTGCCGCCGGCTGACCGCCGTCAGCCTGCTCCGGCGGTACCAGCGCGGCTCCACGCGAACCCGAGCCGCCCACGCCACGCTCAGCCCCCACGTCACCCCGCGTCCCAGCCCCGCCCCAGAGAAGAGGTACGCCATGCCCACCCCCGCGCAGCACGAGCCGAGCGCACAGGCCGAGGCGGAGAGCACGATCCGGGAACTCGCCCTCGGCGCCGCCGTGGCGTCCGCCCTGCAGGTCGCGGTCCGCCTGGGCGTCGCCGACGCGCTGGGCGACGCCGACACCCACGTGGACGACCTGGCCAAGACGGTCGACGCCCTACCGGCCACCCTCGGGCGGCTGCTGCGCATGCTCTCCACGCACGGCGTCTTCGAGGAGACGGCTTCGTGCAGCGAGGTCTTCCGGCACACCGGCTTGTCCCGGATGCTGCGCGCGGACGCGGCGGGCGGCATGGCCGACATGGTGCTGTGGGCCGGGGCCGCCTGGACGTGGGACGCCTGGCCGAAGCTGGAGTCCGCCGTCCGGGACGGCAAACCCGTCGTCCCCGGGCTGTACGGCAAGGACTTCTTCCGCTATCTGCACCAGGACGCGCCGGAGGACGCCCGGATCTTCAACCGGGCCATGACCCAGGCCAGCGCCCTGACCTCGCAGGCCGTCGCCGAGACGCTGCAGCTGGAGACCGCCCGCTGCGTCGCCGACATCGGCGGCGGCCAGGGTCACCTGCTGCGCACCGTCCTGGAGACCCACCCGCACGTCGCCGGCGAGCTGTTCGACCTGCCGGACGTCGTCGCCGGCGCGGACGCCTCGCTCCGGGAGGGCGGTGCGCTCGCCGAGCGGACCCGGATCACCCCCGGTGACTGCCTGGAGTCCGTGCCGGTCTCGGCGGACGTCTACCTGATCAAGCAGATCCTCAAGTGGGATGACGACCGGTCGGTGCGGGTGCTGCGCAACGTCGCCGAGCACGCCGAGCCGGGCGCGCGGATCGTCGCCGTGCAGAATCTGGTCGACCTGAGCCCCGAGCCGCGGGTGACCACCGCCATGGACCTGTTCCTGCTGCTGAACGTCGGCGGACGGGAGCACCGGCAGAGCGACTTCGAGGAGCTCTTCCGCCGCGCCGGCCTCGAGTTCACCGGCGTCACCCGGGCGCGCAGCGCCCTCTACCTGATCGAGGCCCGCGTCCCCGAGACCCGGGCCTGACACCGCCACCCGGGGCCGCTCTGCCCCGGGGCCTTCCCCCGTCCCCCTCCGGAGGCTCCTCGTGTCCCACGCCCTGACCACCACCGTCCCGGCGCCCGCACCCGCCTCCCGCGGGTTGCGGCGACGTGAGGACGACTCTCTTCCGGTCCGCTTCGCACGCTCCGCCGCGACGGCCGACGGACTGCTGGGGATGGCCGACGTGCGCGAGTGGCTCGCCGCGCAGCGGGCGGTCGGCACCGCCCGCATCACCCGGGTCCCGCTGACCGAGCTGGACGGCTGGTCCTTCCAGGAGGACACCGGGGACCTGACGCACCGCAGCGGCCGGTTCTTCGCCATCGGCGGGCTGCACGTCACCTCGGAGGACGGTCCGGTGCCCGAGTGGCGGCAGCCGATCATCCGGCAGCCGGAGGTGGGCATACTCGGACTGCTGGTCAAGGAGTTCGACGGCGTCCCGCACGTCCTGCTGCAGGCCAAGATGGAGCCGGGCAACCCGGGCGGCGTCGTCCAGCTGTCACCGACAGTGCAGGCGACCCGCAGCAACTTCACCAAGGTGCACGGCGGCGCATCGGTCAGGTACATCGAGTACTTCACCGACCCGCGCCGCGCCCGGGTCGTGAGCGACAGCCTGCAGTCCGAGCACGGCTCGTGGTTTCTGCACAAGAGCAACCGAAACATGACGGTCCTCACCGACGACGTCGACGTCGTGGTGCATGACAACTTCTGCTGGCTCACCCTCGGCCAGATCGGTGCGCTGCTGCACGAGGACGACACGGTGAACATGGACACCCGCACCGTCCTGTCGTGCCTGCCCGTCTCCGCACCGGGCGACGGCGAACTCCGCAACCACAACGACGACTTCACCGCCGCTTTGGGACGCTCGGCGGACCCGTACACCCCCGGCCTGCACCGCGACGTCGACGTGCTGTCCTGGATGACCGCCGAGCGGGCCCGGCGCAGTCTGACGGCCCACTCGGTGCCGCTGAACGGGCTGCCCGACTGGGGGCTCGTCGACGGGGGGCTGTCCCACCGGGACGGCCGGTACTTCGACGTCGTCGGTGTCCGGGTGGAGGCCGACAATCGGGAGGTCGCCCGCTGGAGCCAGCCGCTGGTGCGGCCCCGCGGCACGGGCGTGTGCGCGTTCCTGGTGCGGCGGGTCGACGGCGTGCTGCACCTGCTGGCGCACGCGCGCGCCGAGGCAGGACTGCCGGACGTCGTGCAGATCGCGCCCACCGTCCAGTACACGGCGGGAAACTACGGCTGGCTGCCGGCCGCGCGGCGGCCGCGCTTCCTCCAGGAGGTGCTGGACGGCACGGCCGGCACCGTCCGCTACGACGTCATGCACGCGGAGGAGGGCGGCCGCTTCCTCGATGCCCTGAGCAACTACCAGATCATCGAGGTCGGCGAGGACTTCTCCGTGGAGGAGCCGTCCAGCCACCGCTGGCTGACCCTCTCCCAGTTGCTCATGCTCTGTGACCACGACAACCGGGTGAACGTTCAGGCGCGGACCCTGCTGGCCTGCCTCAAGCTTTGCTTCTCCTAGTGCTGCGCCGCAGCACTACGGCGTGTGGGGAGCGCCGGCCGCCGTCGCGTAGTGGGCGAGGCACTCCTGGTAGGAGGTGAGCAGGCCCCGCTGCTCGGCCTCGGCCACCGTCGGGGCCTGGGCGTCCTTCGGGGAGCGCAGGAGGCTCGTTCCGGGCGTCGACCCGGCCCAGGGCAGCCCCAGGGCCGGGTCGAGGGCGTCGAGGTCCAGCTGGGTGCCGGGCACGAAGGCGGTGTTGCACAGATAGTTCACGCAGGCCCCGTCGGTCAGCGCCAGGAAGGCGTGCCCCAGCCCCTCCGCGGCGAACACGGACAGTCCGTTCTCCGCGGAGAGCCGGTGCGCGACATGCCGCAGATAGGTGGGGGACCCGGGCCGGATGTCCACGACGACGTCGAGCACCTCGCCGCGCACACAGGTGACCACCTTCGCCTGCCCGGGTGGCAGGAGTGTGCCGTGCAGGCCACGAAGGGTGCCCCGCCGGGAGACAGAGTAGTTACTCTGCACCATCGGCATCGGCCGGCCGGCCGCCTCCGCCAGGAGGTCTGCGCGGAAGGCCTCGAAGAAGCGGCCGCGCTCGTCCTCGAGCGCCTCGGGGGCCATCAGATGGCAGTGCGGCACCGGCGTCGGCTGGATCTTCATACTCCGACGCTAGGTCGCTCCTCTCGCGTACCGGTCGAGTCGCCGGTGCTCACCGATCGTGGCGGATGACGACCGCCCGCCAGAGGTGTGATGCGCGTCTCAAGGCGGCCGCGAGAGGCCGCGCATACCCTCGTCACCAGGACGACCGCCCGTCTCACGGCTTGTTCCACCATGTGGCCGATCCGAGGAAGGCGACCCTTACCCACGTACGATGTCTAGTCGAGCCGCCGCCTCGAGGGAGGTCCGAATCACCGTGACCAGTCAGGTCAGCAGTCCCGCCGACGACCGGGAGCAGCCCACCGGAGTGGCTGGAGAAGCCGAGAAGGCCCAAAAGGAGGTCCAGCGTCTGGACCGGGTGATCATCCGGTTCGCGGGTGACTCCGGTGACGGCATGCAGCTGACGGGCGACCGCTTCACCTCGGAGACGGCGTCCTTCGGCAACGACCTGTCGACGCTGCCGAACTTTCCGGCCGAGATCCGGGCGCCTGCCGGCACCCTGCCGGGCGTCTCGAGTTTCCAGCTGCACTTCGCGGATCACGACATCCTCACTCCGGGTGACGCGCCGAACGTGCTGGTGGCGATGAACCCGGCGGCGCTGAAGGCGAACCTCGACGACGTGCCGCGCGGCGCGGAGATCATCGTCAACACCGACGAGTTCACCAAGCGCGCCATGGCGAAGGTCGGCTACGAGGCCTCGCCGCTGGAGGACGGCTCGCTGGACGGCTACAGCGTCCACCCGGTGCCGCTGACGACGCTGACCGTCGAGGCGCTCAAGAGCTACGAGCTGTCCCGCAAGGACGCCGGGCGGTCGAAGAACATGTTCGCGCTCGGGCTACTGTCGTGGATGTACAACCGGCCGACCGAGGCGACCGAGTCGTTCCTGCGCACGAAGTTCGCGAAGAAGCCGGACATCGCCGAGGCGAACATCGCCGCCTTCCGGGCGGGCTGGAACTTCGGCGAGACCACCGAGGACTTCGCCGTCTCCTACGAGGTGGCCCCGGCGTCGGCGGCGTTCACCCCGGGCACCTACCGGAACATTTCCGGCAACCTGGCACTGTCCTACGGCCTGATCGCCGCCTCCCAGCAGGCGGACCTGCCCCTGTACCTGGGCTCCTACCCGATCACCCCGGCCTCGGACGTGCTGCACGAGCTGTCCCGGCACAAGAACTTCGGAGTGCGCACCTTCCAGGCCGAGGACGAGATCGCCGGCATCGGTGCCGCGCTCGGCGCGGCGTTCGGCGGTGCGCTGGGCGTGACGACGACCTCGGGACCGGGTGTCGCTTTGAAGTCCGAGACGATCGGGCTGGCAGTCTCCCTGGAACTGCCGCTGCTGATCGTCGACATCCAGCGGGGCGGCCCGTCGACGGGGCTGCCGACCAAGACCGAGCAGGCAGACCTGCTGCAGGCGATGTACGGGCGCAACGGTGAGGCCCCGGTGCCGATCGTGGCCCCGTCCACCCCGGCGGACTGCTTCACGGCCGCGATCGAAGCCGCACGGATCGCGCTGACCTACCGCACCCCCGTCTTCCTGCTCTCCGACGGCTATCTGGCCAACGGCTCCGAGCCGTGGCGGGTACCGCAACTGGACGAGCTGCCCGACCTGCGGACTCAGTTCGCCACCACGCCCAACCACGAACTCGCCGACGGCACCGAGGTGTTCTGGCCCTACAAGCGCGACCCGCACACCCTGGCCCGCCCCTGGGCGGTGCCCGGCACGCCAGGCCTCGAGCACCGCATCGGCGGGATCGAGAAGGCGGACGGCTCGGGCAACATCTCCTACGACCCGGCCAACCACGACCGCATGGTCCGCACCCGCCAGGCCAAGGTCGACGGCATCGACGTCCCCGACGCCCTCGTCGACGACCCGCGCGGCGAGAGCGAAGCCCCGGCCAAGGTGCTGGTGCTCGGCTGGGGCTCGACCTACGGGCCGATCACCGCCGCCGTGCGCCGGGTCCGCCGCGACGGCGGGCGGGTCGCCCAGGCCCACCTGCGCCACCTCAACCCCTTCCCGAAGAACCTCGGCGAGGTGCTGCGCACCTACGAACGAGTGATCGTGCCGGAGATGAACCTCGGCCAGCTCGCGAGGCTGATCCGCGCCGAGTACCTGGTGGACGCCCGCTCCTACAACCAGGTCCGCGGCCTGCCGTTCAAGGCAGAGCAGCTGGCGACCGTCCTCAAGGAGGCCATCGATGACTGAGACGCTCACCCCGGGCGTCGGCGCCGGCCAGGCGCTCTCCCTGGTGCCCAAGGCCGACGGCAAGCAGTCCATGAAGGACTTCAAGTCCGACCAGGAGGTGCGCTGGTGCCCCGGCTGCGGCGACTACGCCGTCCTCGCCGCCGTGCAGGGCTTCCTGCCCGAGCTCGGGCTGGCCAAAGAAAACATCGTCTTCATCTCCGGCATCGGCTGCTCGAGCCGCTTCCCGTACTACATGAACACCTACGGGATGCACTCCATCCACGGCCGCGCCCCCTCCATCGCCACCGGACTCGCCAGCTCCCGCAGCGACCTGTCGGTATGGGTCGTCACCGGTGACGGCGACGCGCTGTCCATCGGCGGCAACCACCTCATCCACGCCCTGCGCCGGAACGTCAACCTGAAGATCCTGCTGTTCAACAACCGGATCTACGGGCTGACCAAGGGCCAGTACTCCCCGACCTCCGAGGCCGGGAAGATCACCAAGTCCACGCCGATGGGCTCGCTGGACGCGCCGTTCAACCCCGTCTCCCTGGCATTGGGAGCCGAAGCCGGCTTCGTCGCCCGCACCGTCGACTCCGACCGCAAGCACCTCACCGAGGTACTGCGGCAGGCGGCCGACCACCCCGGCACCGCACTGGTGGAGATCTACCAGAACTGCAACATCTTCAACGACGGCGCCTTCGAGGTCCTCAAGGACAAGGAACAGGCCGAAGAGGCGGTCATCCGCCTCGAACACGGGCAGCCCGTCCGCTTCGGCTCCGACGGCCACAAGGGCGTCGTGCGCGACCGCGCCACCGGAGACCTGCACGTCGTCGACGTCACACCCGCCAACGAAGCCGACATCCTCGTCCACGACGCGCACGCCACCTCCCCGACGACCGCCTTCGCGCTCTCCCGGCTCGCGAACCCGGACACCCTGCACCACACGCCCATCGGTGTGCTGCGCAACGTTCAGCGACCCGTCTACGACACACTCATGGCCGACCAGCTGGAAAAGGCCGTCGAACAGCAGGGCAAGGGCGACCTCGCCTCCCTGCTGGCCGGCAACGACACCTGGACGGTCGTCGGCTGAGACCCCTCTCCCGGGCCCGCCCGGCTGTCATGACCGTCACGCACTGACGGGAATGACAGCCGGGCGGTTCGGCGTTACCTTCGTCGAACCGCGCCGCTTCCAGGAGGGATCCCCATGCCGTCGACCGCCGAGTCCCGCTCCGGGCTCATACTCGGGTTCACCGCCTACGGCCTGTGGGGACTGCTCCCGCTGTACTGGCACCTCCTGGAGTCCACCGGCGCGACCGAGGTGCTCGCCCACCGCATGGTGTGGTCCCTGCCGACGGCGGTCGCCGTGCTGGCCGTCCTGCGCCGCTGGTCCTGGATCCCACAACTGCTGCGACAGCCACGCAAGCTCGCCCTGCTGCTGGCCGCGGCCACGGTCATCTCGGTGAACTGGGGCCTGTTCATCTGGGCGGTCACCACCGACCGCGTCCTGGAGGCGTCGCTCGGCTACTTCATCAACCCGCTGGTCTCGATCGCCTTCGGCGTGGTGCTGCTGCGGGAGCGGCTGCGCGCCGCCCAGTGGACTGCCGTGGGCCTCGGCGTGCTGGCCGTCGCCGTACTGGCCGTCGGCTACGGCAAGGTGCCGTGGCTGTCGATCGCGCTGGCCCTCAGCTTCGCCACCTACGGGCTGATCAAGAAGCACGTCCGGCTGGACGGCGTCGAGAGCTTCAGCGCCGAGACCGCCATGCAGTTCCTGCCGGCGCTCGGCTTCCTGATCTACCTCACCGTCACCGGTGACTCCACCTTCACCACCCAGGGCTTCGGGCACGGCCTGCTGCTGGCCTGCGCCGGCCTGGCCACCGCCATCCCGCTGATCCTCTTCGGCGGCGCGGCGGTCCGGCTTCCGCTGTCCACGATCGGCCTGCTGCAGTACATGGCGCCGGTCTTCATGTTCGTCCTGGGCCTGCTGGTCTTCCACGAGCCGATGCCGGCCGAGCGTTGGGCCGGCTTCCTGCTGGTGTGGGCCGCGCTGTGCCTGCTGACCTGGGACGCCCTGCACAACGCCCGCCGCGGCCGTGCAGCCGTGCGCGCCCTGGAGAGGGCCGAGCCGCCGCAGGCCCCGACAACCGAGCCGTCCCCGGACTCCGGCGGGAAGACGCCGTTGACCGGCCGGACGCAGCAGGCACGGGCGTAGGCCCTGGCCGGAGTTCGCGTCGTCCGCCCGGAGGGCGGGCGCCGCGGCGCCCGGTGCCGTTGATCGCAAGGCGGACGATTCGTCCTTGTGCCGGGACCCGGGCGACTCCTACAACGCAGCGAGAGGCCGTAGAGGACACCCGGTTCATGCGGCACGAAGCAGCAGCGGCGGGCGTGGCGTGGACTTTGGGGCTGCCGGCGGACGCCTACGAGCCGGTGGGGCAGACGTGACCGCGTTGCCGCACGCCCGTGCCCGGCCCGCCACGGGAGGTGCGGGCCGGGCACGGGCGCCAGGGGGTCAGTGCGCGGCGCTCTTGAGCTTGCCGGTCTTGGCGTTCACGTCGGCTGCCGAGACACCGAAGATGTCCACAGCGTGGTAGTAAGTCCACGCCGTGGCCAGGCAGGAGGACTTGGTCGCGCCGGAGTAGCCCGCGCACGCCCGCTTGAGGTCCGCGTACAGCGCGTTGTCGATGCGGGCCTTGTTCGCGTCGAACTGTCCCATGGCCTTGTAGTTGCGGTAGTTGAAGTCGTGGCGGATGCAGCCGTTGGCGAACGGGAAGCCGAAGGGGTTGTCCGGCGAGTCACTGCACACGTCGGTGGACCAGTCGAAGTTGTAGGCGGCCCAGTCGCCCTGGTGGGCACGCGCGTTGAGGAACGCGTTCTGGCTGTAAGCGCTGGTCTGGCTCCAGCCGGACATGACCTGCAGCTTGTCCGCGGGGACGGCGTTGGCCGGGGCGGCCAGCGTCAGGGTGGCGGCGAGAGCCGCACCTGCGGCGAAGGTACCGGTGATCAGCCGACGGCGCATCGAGAAAACCTCCGAGTGGGGGGACCGCAGCAGGGGTCGGCGAGCTGCGGCGAAGGGACCGCTGGTTAGGGCGGCAACGAGCGAGGTCAGTCTTCGCCGCGGCGTTATCGAATGCCTATCAGCGCCTCATCCGTGCGGTCGCGGGCCGCGTCGCCGCCCGTCGCGTGCAGCCGGACCAGCTCCTCGAGGCGGTAGCGCAGCCGTCCGCCGCCGTCCCGGCCGACCACCTGCAGCAGTTGGGCGTCGACCAGTTGCTCCAGCACGTCCTCGGCCGACCGCACGTCCACGCCGAGCAGCGCCGCGCCCGTCCACGCGTCGAACTCGGGCGGGCCGTCCACGCCCAGGCAGCCGAAGGCCCGTCGGTGCCCGGGTTCCAGCGCCTGCACGGCGCTGTCCAGCCGGGCACGCAGCGAGCCGTCGCCGCGACCGAGTTCGGCCAGACGGCGGGCCGGGTCCGCCAACCGGACCTCCAGGTCGGCAACCTGCCAGTGCGGCTTGGCGACCAGGCGGGCGGCAGCGGCCCGCACTGTCAGCGGGAGCCGGCAGCACAGTTCGGCGAGCCGGGCGGTCGCGTGCGGATCGCCCGTGGCCCGTCCGTCGCGGACGAGCAGCGCGAGCAGGCCGGCCGCGTCGCCCGGCCCGAGCGGCCCGAGCCGGACGCGCAGCGCGCCGCCGCCGTCCAGCTCGCCGAGCACGCGGCCGGCCGTGACGACGACGCAGCAGCGACCGCCGCCCGGCAGCAGCGCGCGGACGCGGCCGTAGGAGGAGGCGTTGTCCAGCACCACCAGGACGCGGCGGTCGTCGAGCAGGCTGCGGTAGAGCGCGGCGCACTCCTGGGGATCGGCGGGGATGCCCTGCGGCGGCACTCCGAGCGCGCGCAGGAAGCGGTGCAGGACGGCTCGGACCGGCACGGGCCCGCCGCTCTCTTCCACTTCGCGCAGGTCCGCGTACAGCTGTCCGTCGGGAAACCGGTGCGCTGCGCGGCGCGCCCAGTGCACGGCCAGGCCGCTCTTGCCGACGCCCGGCCCACCGGTGACGACGCAGACGGGCACCGGGCCGCTGTCGCCCCGGTCGGTCAGCGCGCCGTCCATGGCAGCCAGTTCGGACCGGCGGCCCACGAACGCCATCACGTCGGAGGGCAGCTGAGCCGGTCTGCGGCGCTGTGGGGCGGCAGAGGGGGCGGGGGCGGCTACGGCGGCCGCGTCGCGCAGGATCGACTCCTGCAGCTCGCGCAGGCCGGCGCCGGGCTCCAGGCCGAGTTCCTCGACGGAGAGCCGCCGGCCCTCCTGGTAGACCTTCAGTGCCTCGGGCCGGCGGCCGCTGCGGTGCAGGGCGAGCATCAGGTGGCCTCGCAGCTGTTCCCGCAGCGGGTTCGCCCGGACGAGGGCGGTCAGTTCGCCGACGAGTGCCCGATGCCGGCCGAGGGCCAGGCCGAGGGCGATGCACTGCTCGACGGCCTGGGTGCGCAGCTCGCCCAGCCGGGCGGCCTCCACTTCGGCGCTATGCGCGTAGACATCAGCCAGTGCCGGGCCCCGCCACATCTCGAGGGCTTCCCGCAGGAGTTCGGCCGCCTCGGCCTCCCCACCCGGGCGCAGCGCCGTCTCGTGGGCGGAGGAGACCTGTCGGGTGAACTCGGCGGCGTCCAGCCGGTGGCCGTCGAGGGAGAGCAGGTAGCCGGGCGGTGCGGTGACGATGACGGGCCGCTCGCAGCCGGCGGCGCGGAAGGCCTTGCGCAGGCCGGCGACGCAGATGGCGATCTGGGCGCGACCGGTGGGCGGCGGGCGGCCGTTCCACACCTGGTCCATCAGTGCGTCCACCGAGACGACACGGCCAGGTGAGAGCAGCAGCGTCGCGAGCACGGCACGCTGCCGTGGCCCGCCGACGGACAGTTCGCGGCCGTCGGCGCGCACCGACAGCGAGCCGAGGATGTGGAACTCCAGTGCGGTGGTCGGTCTCTCGTGGTCGTGCTCGGTCACGGCATCAGCCCCCGATATGACAGGTCCACGGCAGCCTACGCGTCCGGCGGAGCGGGTCACAGGGGTCTGACGTGCCCCGTGGGGCCCTGGGGCGTCCTACGCCGTGACATCCTTCGTGGTGAAGCGTGCCCAGGCGGCCGAGCCGAACACCGCGACGTAGAGGGCCTGCAGGCCGAAGTTCTTCAGCAGCGGGTCCCAGTAGACCGGGTCGCGCAGCAGGCCGGCGAAGGACAGCCAGTAGTGCGGGAAGAGGTAGGGCTGGACGGCGTGCAGCTGCGGAATCGTGTCGACGATCTGCACGGTGACCAGCAGCCCCACGGTGGCCGCCATCGCGCCGACGCCGGAGTCGGTGAGCGTGGAAACGAACAGGCCGATCGCCGTGATACCGGCCAGCGACAGGGCGACGGCCAACGCGATGAACAGGGCACGCAGCAGGCCGTCGCCGAAGGAGACCGAGATGCCCGAGAGCAGCGTGATGTCGCCGACGGGGAACAGCAGCAGACCGGTGATCAGGGCCGCCAGCGCGACCACCAGGGTGGCGGCGAAGCAGAAGACCATCGCCGTCGCGTATTTGACCGCGAGCAGCCGGGTCCGGCCTGCCGGCGCGACGAGCAGGTAGCGCAGGGTGCCGGCCGTCGCCTCGCCGGCGATCGCGTCACCCGCGACGACGCCGACCGTCATCGGCAGGAAGAACGGCAGCGTCGCGGCGAGCGAGGCGAAGACGAGGAACAGGCCGTTCTGCGCGACCTGTCCGAGGAAGGCGGGACCGTTGCCGCCGTCGCCGCCGGCCCCGTCGCCCGTCTCGATGCGGACGGCGATGCCGACCAGGAGCGGCACGGCCACCAGCACGGCGAGCAGGGCGAGGGTGCGCCGGCGCCGGAAGGTGGTGAGCAGTTCGTCGCGCAGCAGTCCGGACAGGCCGGGAAGCCGCCGGCGCTGCGGGCCCGCAGCGCCGGTCGTGGCGGGTGCGGCGGAGGCCGTCTCCTCAACGCGCGACATCGAAGCCCTCCCCGGTGAGGGCGAGGAACGCGTCCTCGAGTGAGGCGCGTTCGGTGCCGAAGCCGCGGACGCGTACCCCGGCGCGCACCAGCGCGGCGTTCAGCTCGGCCAGGTCGGGTGCCTCCTGCGACGGGAGTTCACCGGTCACACCGTCCGGTCCCGGTGTCAGGTCGGTGACACCGTGCTCCTTCAGCACGCTCATCGCGTCGGCGGGGTCCGGCGTGCTGACGGTGAGCCGGCCGCGCACGCCGGCGGACATCTCGGCGACGGTGCCCTGGGTCAGCAGCCGGCCCCGGCTCATCACGGCGGTGTGCGTGCACACCTGCTCGATCTCGTCGAGCAGGTGTGAGGACAGGAAGACGGTGGTGCCGTCGCTGGCCAGGGACCGCACCAGCGAGCGGATCTCCCGCATGCCCTGCGGGTCGAGGCCGTTCGTCGGCTCGTCCAGCACGAGCAGGTCGCGCGGCCGGAGCAGAGCCGCCGCCAGGCCGAGGCGCTGCTTCATGCCCAGCGAGTACGCCTTGGCTCGCCGGCCGGCGGCCGAGGCCAGGCCCACCCGCTGCAGTGCCTCGGCGACCCGTGACCCCCGGGTGCGCGGGTCGGCCGTGGGGTCGGCGGCGTCGTAGCGCAGCAGGTTGTCGCGCCCGGAGAGGAAGCCGTACAGCGCGGGTCCCTCGATGAGCGCACCCACGCGGGGCAGCACCCGGTGGCCGTCGCGCGGCATCGGCCGGCCCAGCAGCCGCACACTGCCGGCCGTCGGCTCGATGAGACCGAGCAGCATCCGGATGGTGGTCGTCTTGCCGGACCCGTTGGGACCGAGGAACCCGAAGACGCTGCCGCGTGGCACGCGAAGGTCCAGGTCCTCGACGGCGAGCCGGCCGCCGCCGTACCGCTTGCTCAGGCCGCGCGTCTCGATGACGGCGTCGACCGGCTCTGTCATGGTGCTCCGTCCCGTCTGTGCGCATGACCGTGCGGGGCCGGGACGGCCGGCCGCCGCGGTCAGGCGCGACGGCCGGCCGTCGGGCGTCTCACTGCGCGGCGTTCGCCGCCTCGATGAGACCCTGCTTGGTGACCGCGCCGACGTAGACGGTGCCGTCGTCCGTGAGCAGGGCGTTGACCAGCTTCGTGTGGAAGACGCGGCCGGTGCCGAAGTCGCCCTTGACCTTCTTGGTGAAGCTGTCGAGCAGCTTCTGGGCGCGCGGCGACTCCAGGCCCTTGCCGGCGTGGGTGCCGTGCCGGGCGTGGTCCGGCAGCTGCACGGTGGCGACCGTGCCCCAGCCGTCGCCGAGGACGTCCATGGCGTTGAAACCGCGCAGCTGCTTCTTCAGCGCCTGCTTGTGCGCCTGGGCGGACTTGTCTCCCTTGGCGTGGTGCCGGCCGGCGCCGGGCGTGCGCTCGGTGACGTCGGCGCCCTTGGGCGGCGTGAAGTCGAACGTGCCGGCCTTCGGCTTGCCGAAGTCGACCGAGGTGTAGGCGATGTCGACCGCGGCCGAACCGCCGTCCGCCGGGAGCAACGTGAACTTCAGCGGCACGCCGTTGTCGGCGTCCACCGCGATGCGGACGGAGCCGACCGTGGAGTGCGCGGACTTCTTCGGCTCCAGCACCAGCTGGTAGGCGTCCCGGCCGGCGACGTGCGTGGTGCCGTCGACGCTGACCTTCGTCGTCTTGTGCGCCGCCTTCAGGGCCCCCTTGGCGGCCTGCTGCGGGGTCAGGTCCGCCAGGCCCTTCGGCGCCGCGTGCCGGTGCCGGGCGCCGTGGTGCGCGGCCCCCCTGGGCGCGGTGCCGTGGAAGGCGCTGTCGCTGGCGCTGTCGTAGGTCCAGATCTCGCGGCCGTTGTGGACGAACGTGTACTCGGCGGCGTCCTCGACCACCGACACCCGCTGCTTCTTCGGTCCGTCGGCGGCGACGCGGAGCGTGTGATCGCCGGAGGAGAGCTTCATCAGCTCGCGCCGGGGGGCCGCCGGGCTCTGGGCGGCCTTGCCGCCCTTGCCGACGTGACCGCGGCTGCCGCCGTCGCCGCCGAACGGGCCGCCCTGGTGGGCGGCCCCGCCGCCGGCACCGCCGCCCATGCCCGGCAGTGCGGGAAGACCGAGGTCGGTGGAGACCTTGACCGTGCCGGACAGCTGGTCCGTCTTCGACGCGGCCATCTTCGTGATCAGGTCCTGCGCGGAGATCTTCGCCAGGTCCGGACTGCCGGAGTCGGCGAGCGCCGGGACGAGCCCGATCGTCGCAGCCGTCACCGCGACGACGGCGACCGGAACGCCGTAACGCGCCGCCTTCCGCCCCGGTCCGCGCGCTGGAATCTGTGCCATGTGCCTACCTCCGTGTCGCGGCGGTTCCTGCGCCGCCATTCTCACCCGAATCTGTGTGTGGTGCCGCATTCATGGCACCAGATGCTGGGTCCGGGGGCATCAGACGAGGGGGCCAAGTCCGTGTACTCCTGCGGTATGACGGCCCCTACGGGCCCGTACCCGGCCGACACGCAGGCTGGCACGACCGCCGCCTGACCAGCCCCGGCCCCCAGGAGCCCGGGCGTCGCACCGGCCGGTTGAGGGCGCCCGGCACGCCCCGGCCCCCTGACGAGCGGTGCTTCTCGTCCCGCAGGCGGGCAGGCGACGGACCACGCCGAGTAGACGGGCGTGGGCCGACGGGGTGGGGGCATACCGTGGGGCGGCGCGTGCCGCCGGACTCAGACCGCCGATGGCCACGCCACCGGCCCAGAGGCGCTGAGCGGGCCCGCCCCGGGGGCCGGTGACGCCGCAGGATCACGGAAGAGCCGCGCCCGGCCGCGCGGCGTACGGCGGGACACCGCCAGGTGGGCCGGCGGACACACTGGCCACGCGGGCGTGTGCAGGGGCCGGACGCGGCCGGTTCAGGCAGCCTCGTCCGCAGGCCGTTGTGTCAGCCGGCGCGGTGGACCACCGCTTCACACAGGCCAGACAGCGCCGCCTTCGCCGGACAGTCCCGCAGCGGCGCCAGCATCGAGCGGGCCTCGTCCGCATAACGGATCGTGTCGCGGCGGGCCTCCTCGAGGGCCGGGTGGGCCCGCAGGCCCGCCAGGGCCTCGGCGTGGCGGGCGTCGTCCGTCAGATCGCCGTCGAGCAGCTCGCACAGTGCACGGTCCTCCGGTGAGCCGCCGGCCGCCGCGCGGGCGCGCAGATGGAGGACGGGCAGCGTTGCCACGCCCTCCCGCAGGTCGGTGCCGGGTGTCTTGCCGGACTCGTGCGCGTCGCTGGCGATGTCCAGCACGTCGTCGGCCAGCTGGAACGCGGTGCCGACGCGCTCGCCGTACTGGGTGAGGACCGAGACGTCGCGCTCGTCGGCACCGGACATCATCGCGCCGAAGCGGCAGGCGACAGCGACCAGGGAGCCGGTCTTGCCGGCGAGGACGTCAAGGTAGTGGTCAATCGGGTTCTGCCCCTCGACCGGGCCGGCTGTCTCCAGGATCTGGCCGGTGACCAGCCGCTCGAACGCGCCCGCCTGGATGCGGACCGCCTCGGGGCCGAGGTCGGCGAGGATGTGGGAGGCGCGGGCGAAGAGGTAGTCGCCAGTGAGGACGGCGACCGAGTTCCCCCAGCTGGTGTTGGCGCTGGGCACCCCGCGCCGCACGTCGGCCTGGTCCATCACGTCGTCGTGATAGAGCGTCGCCAAGTGGGTCAGCTCGACGACGACGGCCGAGGGGACGACGCCGGGGGCGTAGGGGTCGCCGAACTGCGCCGCGAGGACCACCAGCAACGGCCGGAAACGCTTGCCACCGGCCCTGACCAGGTGCTGGGCTGCTTCCGTGATGAACGGCACGTCACTCTTCGTGGCCTCCAGGAGGCCCTCTTCGACGGCCGACAGGCCGGCACGGACGTCGGCTTCGAGAGCCTTGTCGCGCACGCTCAGCCCGAAGGGCCCGACCTGGGTCACGAGGGTTGCTCCTGTCTCCGCAGCTTGCGCTCTTGTCTGCCACCTCAAGGAAGCGTATCCGGTCACGCGCCGGTCACGACCGTCGCGGGCCCGCTCAGGCGGGCGTGCGGCGGCCCGGCGGCCTCCACGGACCGCGGGTGGGGGCGGCCGATAGCCTGTGCCACGGCTTTGACCGGCGACGACCTCGAAGGCGAGGCACCATCCGATGACCGAAGGCACTCCGCTCGCACTGTCCGAAGACGACCTCTTCGGCCCGGACAACCTCCCCTACGGCGTGTTCACGACCGCGAACGACCCGGACCTGCACCGCATCGGCGTCCGGTACGGATCGTCGGTGCTGGACGCCGGCGCGGCCGCCGAGGAGTTCGGCTCGCCGCACGCCGGGCTGCTGCGCGCCCCGCTGCTGAACCCGCTGATGGCGGCCGGCCGGGGCGTGTGGCGGGAGGTGCGCGCCGCGCTGCGCACCTGGCTGACCGAGGACGCCCACCACGAGACGGTCCTGCGGCATCTGCACCCGCTGACGGACGTGACGCTGCATCTGCCGTTCGCGGTGGCGGACTACGTCGACTTCTACGCCAGCGAGCACCACGCCACGAACGTCGGCCGCATCTTCCGGCCGGACGGCGACGCGCTCACCCCGAACTGGAAGCACCTGCCCATCGGCTACCACGGCCGCGCAGGAACCGTCGTGGTCTCCGGCACCCCGGTCGTGCGGCCCCAGGGCCAGCGTCGCCCGAAGGGCGATCCGGATCCGACGTTCGGCCCGTCGGCCCGGCTGGACATCGAGGCGGAGGTCGGCTTCGTCGTCGGCGCCCCCTCCACCCTGGCCGCGCCGGTGGCGCAGGCCGACTTCCGCGAGCACGTCTTCGGCGTGTGCCTGCTCAACGACTGGTCGGCGCGGGACATCCAGGCCTGGGAGTACGTGCCGCTGGGCCCGTTCCTCGGCAAGTCCTTCGCGACGTCCGTCTCGGCGTGGGTCACCCCCCTGGACGCGCTGGACCAGGCCCGCGTCGCGCCGCCGGAGCGCACCCACGCGCTGCTGCCGTACCTGGACGACACCGAGGGCCGGCAGGAGCCGGGAGGTCTCGACCTGCGGATCACCGTCACGCTCAACGGCGAGAAGCTCTCCGAGCCGCCGTTCTCCGCGATGTACTGGACTGCCGCCCAGCAGCTCGCGCACCTGACGGTCAACGGCGCCTCACTGCGTACCGGCGACCTGTTCGCGTCCGGGACCGTCAGCGGCCCGGAGCCGGACCAGCTGGGGTGCCTGCTCGAACTGACCGTCGGCAAGGGCCCGTTCCTGCAGGACGGTGACGAGGTGACGCTCACGGCGTGGGCGCCGGGCCCGAACGGTTCGCGCATCGGCCTGGGCGAGGTCAGCGGCACGGTGCGTCCCGCCTCCTGACTGCGCGTCCTGAACCCAGGGCACGGACCCGTACCGCAGCGGGCTGCCGCCTGTTAGCTTGACGTGACCGAGCACCGTGTCGTGGAGGAGTTCGACGTGCGTACGTCAGCGCGAAAGACGGGGGCGGCCGCCGCCGCGGCGGCCGCATTGCTGCTGCTGGCGGGCTGCGGCAGCAGCGACGACGCCGGGAAGCCGGCACCGAGCGCCGCCGGCGGCGGCACGCACACGGCCGGGTCCGGCGACGGACCCACCGACGGCGGCGACGCCGGCGGGAAGGGTTCGGGCGGTTCGGACGGTGGCCACGACCAGGGCGGCGCGCCGGACGACGGCGGCTCCGGCGGCGGCTCCGGCAGCGGCCTGGACCCGAAGAACCTGTCCGGCGGGTGGACGACGTCCCCCGAGGGCGGCTCCGACCAGGTCATCTTCCTGATCGTCAGCGGCAAGCAGGCCATTGTGGCCGACGGCACCGGCTCGTGCACCGGGACGGTCGCCCGCGACGCCGAACCGGTGACCTTCGACCTGGACTGCCAGGGCGGCGCGGACGACTACGCCAAGGGCACCGTCAAGAGCCACCACGGCAAGAAACTGGTGGTCTCCTGGAGATCGGGCAAGAAGACCACCTTCACCAAGGGCGGCGGTCCGGACTCGTTCCCCACTCCGTCGTCCTTCCCGCAGACCTGACACGACCCGGACCTGACAGCGGCCCGCACCGGAACACCGACGGCCCCCGACCTTCCGGTCGGGGGCCGTCCGCGCGCACATGGGCGCGGCGCCTTCAGCGCACGAAGACGCCCGCCTGGCTCGCCAGGTCCAGGAAGTACTGCGGCGCCACGCCGAGCACCACCGTCACCAGGGCACCGACGGCGATCGCCGTCATCGTCAGCGGGCTGGGCACGGCCACACTCGGGCCGTCGGCCTGCGGCTCGCTGAAGAACATCAGCACGATCACCCGGATGTAGAAGAACGCGGCGATCGCCGACGAGATCACACCGATGACGACCAGCACGCCCGCGCCGCTCTCGGCCGCCGCCTTGAAGACGGCGAACTTGCCGGAGAACCCGGCGGTGAGCGGGATGCCGGCGAAGGCCAGCAGGAAGACCGCGAACACCGCAGCGACCAGCGGCGAGCGACGTCCGAGACCGGCCCACTTGGACAGGTGGGTGGCCTCGCCGCCCGCATCTCGCACCAGGGTGACCACGGCGAAGGCACCGAGCGTCACGAAGGAGTAGGCGACCAGGTAGAACAGCACCGAGGAGACGCCGTCCTTCGAGGTGGCGATGACGCCGGTCAGGATGAACCCGGCGTGCGCGATCGAGGAGTAGGCCAGCAGCCGCTTGATGTCGGTCTGGGTGATGGCCACGATCGCGCCGCCCAGCATGGTGATGATCGCGACGCCCCACAGCACCGGCTCCCAGTCCCACCGCATCCCCGGCAGCACGACGTACAGCAGCCGCAGCAGCGCGCCGAAGGCCGCGACCTTCGTGGCCGCCGCCATGAAGCCGGTGACCGGGGTCGGCGCACCCTGGTAGACGTCCGGGGTCCACATGTGGAAGGGGATGGCGCCGACCTTGAACAGCAGCCCGAGCACGACCATGGCACCGCCGACCAGCAGCAGCGCGTCGTTGCCGGCGGTACCGGCCAGAGCCGGGTCGGTGGTGGCGGAGGCGCCGGAGACGACGCGGGCGATGCCCGAGTAGTCCACGGTGCCGGCATAGCCGTACAGCAAGGCGATGCCGAACAGCAGGAACGCCGAGGAGAAGGCCCCCAGCAGGAAGTACTTCACCGCCGCCTCCTGCGACATCAGGCGGTTGCGGCGGGCCAGCGCGCACATGATGTACAGCGGCAGGGAGAAGACCTCCAGCGCGACGAACAGCGTCAGCAGGTCGTTCGCCGAAGGGAAGACGAGCATGCCGCCGATCGCGAACAGCGACAACGGGAACACCTCGGTGGTGGTGAACCCGGCGCGCAGCGCGTCGCGTTCGGCCTCGCCGCCGGGGAGCGCCGCAGCCTGCGGGGCGAAGGAGTCGACGCGCCTGCCGTGCGCGGCCGGGTCCAGTCGCCGCTCGGCGAAGGTGAAGACGGCGATCATGCCGACCAGCAGGATCGTGCCCTGCAGGAAGAGCGCGGGGCCATCCACCGCGATCGCGCCCATCGCGGAGATCTGTGCCTTGGTGGTGGCGTAGCCGTCGAGCGCCAGCGCCAGCACCGCGGCGAACGCGCCCGCCAACGCGACCGTGGTGACGATCAGTTGGGCACCGTGGCGGCTGCGGCGCGGCAGGAACGCCTCGATGAGGACGCCCAGCAGACCCGCGCCGAGCACGATCAGCGTGGGGGAGAGTTGGGCGTACTCGATGTGCGGCGAGGGGATCGAGTCCAACGGCGCGGCGGCCGTCGTCCACAGGCTGTGGACAGTTGCTGTGGCGCTCACTTGGCGGCCTCCACCTCAGGAGCAGGGTCCTTCTTGTGCACGTCGGAGAGCGTGTGCTGGACCGCGGGGTTGATGATGTCCGTCAGCGGCTTGGGGAAGACCCCCAGGAAGATCAGCAGAGCGATCAGCGGTGCCACGACGGCGAGTTCCCGCACGCGCAGGTCCGGCATGGTCCGCACCTCGCTCTTCACCGGACCGGTCATCGTCCGCTGGTAGAGGACGAGCACGTACAGGGCGGCCAGCACGATCGCTGCGGTGGCCAGGATGCCGATGACCGGGTAGCGCGTGAAGGTACCCACCAGGACCAGGAACTCGCTGACGAACGGCGCCAGTCCGGGCAGTGACAAGGTTGCCAGGCCGCCAACCAGGAAGGTGCCGGCCAGCACCGGCGCGACTTTCTGCACTCCCCCGTAGTCCGCGATGAGCCGGGAGCCGCGGCGGGAGATGAGGAACCCGGCGACCAACAGCAGCGCGGCGGTGGAGATGCCGTGGTTGACCATGTAGAGCGTCGCGCCGCTCTGGCCCTGCGAGGTCATCGCGAAGACGCCCATGATGATGAACCCGAAGTGGGAGATCGAGGCGTAGGCGATCAGCAGCTTGATGTCCCGCTGTGCGACGGCGACGAGCGCGCCGTACAGGATGCCGATCAGGGCGAGGACGAGCACCACGGGGGTGGCCCATTTGCTGGCCTCGGGGAAGAGCCCGAGGCAGTAGCGCAGCATCGCGAAGGTGCCGACCTTGTCGACGACGGCGGTGATCAGCACGGCCACCGGCGCCGTCGACTCCCCCATCGAGTTGGGCAGCCAGGTGTGCAGCGGCCACAGCGGCGCCTTCACCGCGAAGGCGAAGAAGAAACCGAGGAACAGCAGCCGTTCGGTGGTGTCCGACATCTGCAGTTTCCCGGACTGGTGGGCCTCCAGGATGGTCTGCAGCGAGAAGGTGCCCTGTCCGAGCTGGTCGGCCGTCACGGCGAACAGGCCGATGACCGCGGCCAGCATGATCAGGCCGCCGACCAGGTTGTACAGCAGGAACTTCACGGCCGCCGCAGAACGCCGGCCCGCCGCCTCCTCCTCGTCCCGGCCGTGGGCACGGTCCCCGAAGCCGCCGATGAGGAAGTACATCGGGATGAGCATGGCTTCGAAGAAGATGTAGAAGAGAAAGACATCGGTGGCCTCGAAGGAGACCACCACCATCGCCTCGACCGCGAGGATCAGCGCGAAGAAGCCCTGAGTGGGACGCCAGCGCCGGTTGTCCCGTTGTTCCAAGGGGTCGGCGTCGTGCCAGCCGGCGAGGATGACGAACGGGATGAGCAGCGCCGTCAGCGCGGTGAGCGCGACCCCGATGCCGTCCACGCCGAGTTCGTAGCGGACCCCGAACGCGGGAATCCAGGCGTGCGACTCGGTCAGCTGGTAGCGGGCGCCCCCCGGATCGAAGGCGATCAGCATCGCGACCGCCAGGCCGAGCGTGCCGAGGGAGAACGCCAGCGCGAGCCACTTGGCCGCGCCTCGCCGGGTGGCCGGGACCGCGGCGGTGGCCAGCGCGCCGACCACCGGGACGACGGCCGTGACCGTCAGAAGGGGAAATGACATCTCAGACCGCCCTCATCAGCAGGGTGGCGGCGACGAGCACCGCCGCACCGCCGAACATCGAGACCGCGTAGCTGCGCACGAAGCCGTTCTGCACCCTGCGCAGCTGCCCGGACAGCCCGCCGAACATGGCCGCCGTACCGTTCACGGCCCCGTCCACGAGCGTGTGGTCCATCACGTCCAGGCCCCGGGTGAAGCGTTCGCCCGGCTTGACCAACGCGACGTGGTTGAAGTCGTCCTGGAGCAGGTCGCGGCGGGCCGCCCGGGTCAGCAGCGAGCCGCGCGGCGCCAGGGCCGGTACCGGCTTGCGGCCGTACTGCAGCCAGGCGATGAGCGCGCCGGCCACCAGGCAGACCATGGTCGCCCCGGTGACGACGCCGGAGGCCACCGGCGAGTGGCCCTCCTCGAAGGAGGTGACCGGCTCCAGCCAGTGCACGAACGCGTCACCCCAGCTGAACAGACCGCCCGCGAAGACCGAGCCGAAGGCCAGCACGATCATCGGGATCGTCATGGTGCCGGGCGACTCGTGCGGGTGCGGCGGTTCGTACTCGCCCCGCGTCTCGGCCGCCGTGTCAGTGTCCGGGGCGGTCGGCGACGGGGTCGGGGCGTGGCGCCAGCGCTCCTCGCCGAAGAAAGTCATCAGCATCACACGCGTCATGTAGTAGGCGGTGATGGCGGCACCCAGCAGGGCGGCGCCGCCGAGGATCCAGCCCTCGGTGCCGCCGCGGGCGAAGGCCGCCTCGATGATCTTGTCCTTGGAGAAGAAGCCGGACAGGCCCGGGAAACCGATGATGGCCAGGTAGCCGAGGCCGAAGGTGACGAAGGTGACCGGCATGTACTTGCGCAGGCCGCCGTAGCGGCGCATGTCGACCTCGTCGTTCATGCCGTGCATGACGGAGCCGGCACCGAGGAACAGCCCGGCCTTGAAGAAGCCGTGGGTGACCAGGTGCATGATGGCGAAGGCGTAGCCGATCGGACCGAGCCCGGCGGCCAGCATCATGTAACCGATCTGCGACATGGTCGAGCCGGCCAGTGCCTTCTTGATGTCGTCCTTCGCGCAACCGACGATCGCACCGAAGATCAGCGTGACCGCGCCCACGGTGACGACGGCGAGCTGCGCGTCCGGAGCCGCGTTGAAGATCGCGGAGGAGCGGGTGATCAGGTAGACGCCGGCGGTGACCATGGTGGCGGCGTGGATGAGGGCCGAGACCGGAGTCGGGCCCTCCATCGCGTCACCGAGCCAGGACTGCAGCGGCACCTGTGCGGACTTGCCGCAGGCCGCCAGCAGCAGCATCAGGCCGATGCCGGTCAGCGTGGCCTCGCTCGTTCCTCCAGTGGAGGGGAAGACCGTGCCGAAGGCGAAGCCACCGAACGTGCTGAACATGATCATGATGGCGATCGACAGGCCGACGTCGCCGACGCGGTTGACGATGAACGCCTTCTTCGCCGCGGTGGCCGCGCTCGGCTTGTGCTGCCAGAAGCCGATGAGCAGGTAGGAGGCGAGGCCCACGCCCTCCCAGCCGACGTACAGCAGGAGGTAGTTGTCGGCGAGCACCAGCAGCAGCATCGCCGCAAGGAACAGGTTCAGGTAGCCGAAGAAGCGGCGGCGCCGCTCGTCGTGCTCCATGTAGCCGACCGAGTAGAGATGGATGAGCGATCCGACGCCGGTGATCAGCAGCACAAACGTCATCGACAACTGGTCGAGCTGGAAGGCGACGTCCGCGTGGAAGCCGCCGACCGGAACCCAACTGAACAGGTGCTGGTGCAGGGTGCGTTGATCGGGATCCCGGCCCAGCATGTCGGCGAAGAGGACGACGCCGATGACGAACGAGGCGGCGGCCAGCAGCGTTCCCAGCCAGTGGCCGACGCGGTCGAGCCTGCGGCCCGCGCACAGCAGGACGGCCGCGCCGAGGAGCGGAGCCCCGACGAGCAGCCCGATGAGTGTCTCCACTATCCGAACTCCTTCACAGCTTCATCAGGCTGGCATCGTCGACAGAGGCCGAGTGGCGGGAGCGGAACACCGACACGATGATCGCCAGGCCGACCACGACCTCCGCGGCCGCGACGACCATCGTGAAGAACGCGATGATCTGGCCGTCGAGGTTGCCGTGCAGCCGGGAGAAGGTGACGAGCGCGAGGTTGCTCGCGTTCAGCATCAGCTCGATGCACATGAAGACGACGATCGCGTTCCGCCGGATCAGCACCCCGGTCGCACCGATGGTGAACAACAGCGCGGCGAGATACAGGTAGTTGGCCGGATTCACCGAGCGTCCTCCTTCTCGTCGTCGGTGCGCTCCAGGTATTCCTCGGTGCGCTGCTCGAGGGCGGCCAGTCGTTCCAGCGCCTCCGGCGAGACGTCCCGGATCTGGCCGCGGCCGCGCAGCGTCGGGTTGACGGTGAGCTCGGCCGGCGTGCCGTCGGGCAGCAGACCGGGGACGTCCACCGCGTTGTGCCGTGCGTAGACGCCAGGCGCCGGCAGCGGCGGGACCTGCACGCCCTCACGAACCCGCTTCTCCGCCAGTTCCCGCTGGGTGAACGCGCGCTTGGTGCGCTCGCGGTGGGTGAGCACCATGGCGGCGACCGCGGCGGTCACCAGCAGGGCGCCGGTGATCTCGAAGGCGAAGACGTACTTGGTGAACAGCAGGGCGGCCAGCCCGTGCACGTTGCCCTTCGCGTTCGCCGCGTCGAGGCCGTTGAAGCGGGACAGCGAGGCGTTGCCGATGCCGCCGAGCAGCAGGACGGCGAAGCCGACCCCGCACAGGACAGCCATCCAGCGCTGGCCCTTGATGGTCTCCTTCAGCGAGTCGGCGGCGGTGACACCGACGAGCATCAGCACGAAGAGGAAGAGCATCATCACGGCGCCGGTGTAGACGACGATCTGCACGATGCCGAGGAAGTAGGCGCCGCTGGCGAGGTAGAAGACGGCCAGCACCACCATGGTGCCGGCCAGGCAGAGCGCCGAGTGGACGGACCGTTTCATGAAGACGGTCCCCAGGGCGCCGAGTACCGCGACGGTGCCGAGCACCCAGAACTGGAACGCCTCCCCGGTGGAGGTCGCGGTGACCGCCGCGAGCGTCTGGCTCATCACCGCACCTCCCGGCCGTCGGTGGCACCTTCGGCGGCCGTCTGGCCTGGGGCCGTCGCCGTCGGGTCGCCCTCCGGGCGCTCTCGGTCGGAGACCGGGTGGGCGGCAGCCGGCTCGTCCGGGCCGAAGGTGTCGGCGCCGGGCTGCGGGGCGGAGCCCGCGTGCACCTCCTGCCGGGCGGTGCCCGGGGCGGCCTCGGTGACCAGGCCCTGGTAGTAGTCCTTCTCCGTCATGCCCGGAAAGATCGCGTGCGGTGAGTCGACCATGCCCTCCTGCAGTCCCGCGAGCAGCTCCTCCTTGGTGTAGATGAGCGACTCACGGGAGGAGTCGGCGAGCTCGTAGTCGTTCGTCATGGTCAAAGCCCGGGTGGGGCACGCCTCGACGCACAGGCCGCACAGGATGCAGCGCAGATAGTTGATCTGGTAGACGCGGCCGTAGCGTTCGCCGGGCGAGTACCGCTCCTCGTCGGTGTTGTCCGCGCCCTCCACGTAGATGGCGTCGGCCGGGCAGGCCCATGCGCACAGCTCGCAGCCGATGCACCTCTCCAGCCCGTCCGGGTGCCGGTTGAGCTGGTGGCGGCCGTGGAAGCGGGGCGCCGTCGGCTTCTTGTACTCCGGGTACTGCTCGGTCAGCCGCTTCTTGAACATGGCCTTGAAGGTCACGCCGAAGCCGGCCACGGGATTGTCAGGCACCGTCGGCACCCCTTCCTTCTGTGGTCCCCTCACCGCTGTCGCTGCTCGTGCCGACCAGTTCGCGGTCCTCCCTGCGGCGCCGCCTGGGCGCCGGGGGCAGCTTCTGCCCGGGCAGCGGCGGCACGGGGTATCCGCCGGCCATCGGGTCGAACTCGCCGCCGGAGGCGGCCTCCTCCGACTTCTTCCGCGCCTCGTCGTCCTTCTCGGACCGTTCACGGAAGATGTCGACGAGGAAGGAGATGATCAGCAGCGCGATGACGCCGCCGCCGACCCAGTAAACGATGTCGGTGAAGGAGTAGTTCTCGTTCCGCATCGCGCGGACGGCGGCGACCAGCATCAGCCAGACCAGCGAGACCGGGATGAGGATCTTCCAGCCGAGTTTCATGAGCTGGTCGTAGCGGACGCGCGGCAGAGTGCCGCGGATCCAGACGAAGGCGAACAGCAGCACGTTCAGCTTGATGACGAACCACAGCAGGGGCCACCAGCCGTGGTTGGCGCCCGGCCACCAGGTGGAGATGGGCGCCGGTGCCCGCCATCCGCCGAGGAACAGCGTGACGGCGACCGCTGAGACGGTGACCATGTGGATGTACTCGGCAAGCATGAACATCGCGAACTTGATGGACGAGTACTCGGTGTTGAAGCCGCCGACCAGGTCTCCCTCGGACTCCGGCATGTCGAAGGGCGCGCGGTGCGCCTCGCCGACCATCGTCACCAGGTAGATGAGGAAGGAGACCGGCAGCAGGAGCGCGAACCAGCGGTCGCCCTGCGCGGCGACGATCTGCGAGGTGGACATGGAGCCGGAGTAGATGAAGACAGCCGCGAAGCTGAGCCCCATCGCGACCTCGTAGGAGATCACCTGGGCGGTGGCCCGCACCCCGCCGAGCAGCGGGTACGTCGAACCGGAGGACCAGCCGGCCAGCATCACGCCGTAGGCGGCGATGGAGGAGGTGGCCAGGATGTAGAGAGCGGCGATCGGCAGGTCGGTCAGCTGCATCGCGGTGCGGGTACCGAAGATGGAGACCTCGTTGCCCGCGGGGCCGAACGGGATCACCGCGATGGCCATGAACGCGGGAATCGCGCCGACGATCGGGGCCAGGATGTAGACGGCCTTGTCGGCGCCCGAGACGACGACGTCCTCCTTGAGCATCAGCTTGATGCCGTCCGCCAGCGACTGCAGCATGCCCCAGGGGCCGTGCCGGTTCGGGCCGATCCGCAGCTGCATCCAGGCGACGACCTTGCGCTCCATGACGATGGAGATCAGCACCGTCACCATCAGGAAGGCGAAGCAGAACACCGCCTTCAGCGCGATCAGCCACCAGGGGTCGGTGCCGAACGTCGACAGGTTCTCGGCCGCGGCCAGGGTGCCCTGGGTCACGCCTCCACCTCCTCCTTCGTTTCCCCGGCGGCACCGGCCGCCGAGACGCGGACCCGGTCGCCCGCCTGCGCGCCGGTGTCGGCCGGGACGCCGGCGCCGGCGGAGTTCAGCGGGACCCAGACGACGTGGTCGGGCATCTGTGTGACCTGCAGCGGCAGTTCGACGCCGCCGCCCGGCCCGGTGACCGCGAGCAGGTCGCCGTCCTTGACCCCGGTCTCCGCGGCAGTGGCCGGCGAGAGGCGGGCGACCGCAGCGTGCCTGGTGGCGGTCAGTGCCTCGTCCCCCTCCTGCATCCGTCCCTGGTCCAGCAGCAGCCGGTGCCCGGCCAGCACGGCCTCGCCGGCGCCGGGATGCGGCAGCGGGCTTCCCGCCTGTGCGGGCGACTCGGCACGGGGGCCGTCCCAGCCGCCGAGCCGGTCGATCTCCCGGCGTGCGGCGCGCACGTCCGGCAGACCGAGCGCCACGTCCAGTTCGCCGGCGAGCATGTGCAGCACCCGGCCGTCGGGCTGCACGTGGCGGCGGGTCATCTGGTCGGGCTTGATCGCCGCCTCGAAGGGCCGGACGCGGCCCTCCCAGTCGAGGAACGTGCCGGACTTCTCCACCGCCGCGGCCACCGGCAGGACCACGTCGGCCCGTTCGGTGACCTGCGAGGGCCGCTGCTCGAGACTGACCAGGAACTCGACGGCGTCCAGGGCCTGCAGGGACCGCGCCGGGTCCGGGAGGTCGGCCACCTCGACGCCGCCGACCAGCAGCGCGGACAGTTCGCCGGTGGCCGCGGCCTCGATGATCTGCCCGGTGTCCCGGCCGTGGCGGGGCGGTAGTTCGGCAAGCCCCCACAGCTCTGCGACCTCGGACCGGGCTCGCGGATCGGTGGCGGGGCGGCCGCCGGGCAGGAGCCCGGGCAGGGCCCCGACCTCCAGCGCGCCGCGCTCGCCGGCCCGGCGCGGGATCCACACCAGGCGGGCACCGGTCGCGGCGGCGGCGCGGAGCGCGGCGGTGAGTGCGCCGGGCACGGCGGCCAGCCGTTCGCCGACGAGGATCACCGCGCCCTCGGTGCGCAGCGCTTCGGCGGTCTTCCGGCCCGTCTCGTCGAGTCCGACGCCGCCGGACAGGGCGTCCAGCCACTCGGTCTCGGTGCCGGGGGCGGCCGGCAGCAGGGTTCCGCCGGCCTTGGTCAGGCCGCGGGTGGCGTACGGGGCGAGGGCGAAGGTGCGCTGTCCGTGCTTGCGGTGTGCCTTGCGCAGCCGCAGGAAGACCCCTGGAGCCTCCTCCTCCGCCTCCAGGCCGGCCAGCAGGACGGCCGGAGCCTGCTCCAGCGCCGTGTAGGTGAGCCCGCCTCCGTCCAGGTCACAGCCGCGGCCGACGACGTGGGCGGCGAGGAAGTCGGCCTCCTCGGCGGAGTGGACGCGCGCCCGGAAGTCCACGTCGTTGGTGTCGAGAACGACCCGGGCGAACTTGGTGTAGGCGTATGCGTCCTCGACGGTGAGCCGGCCGCCGGTCAGCACGCCGGTGCGGCCCCTGACCGCGGCCAGCCCGGCCGCTGCGGCCGTCAGCGCCTCCGGCCAGCTCGCGGTGCGCAGTTCACCGCTCTCGGCGTCGCGGACCAGGGGGGTGGTGAGCCGGTCGGGGCGCTGGGCGTAGCGGAAGCCGAAGCGGCCCTTGTCGCAGAGCCACTCCTCATTGACGTCCGGGTCCTCCGCGGCCATCCGCCGCATGACCTTGCCGCGCCGGTGGTCGGTGCGGGTGGCGCAGCCGCCGGCGCAGTGTTCGCAGACACTGGGCGAGGAGACGAGGTCGAAGGGCCGGGAGCGGAACCGGTAGGCGGCCGAGGTGAGGGCGCCGACCGGGCAGATCTGGATGGTGTTGCCGGAGAAGTACGACTCGAAGGGGTCGTCCTCCCCGGTGCCCACCTGCTGCAGCGCGCCGCGCTCAAGCATTTCGATCATCGGGTCGCCGGCGACCTGCTCGGAGAACCGGGTGCAGCGGGCGCACAGCACGCAGCGCTCGCGGTCCAGCAGCACCTGCGGGGAGATCGGCACCGGCTTGGCGAACGTCCGCTTCTTTCCCTCGAAGCGCGAGTCGGCCTGCCCGGCGGACATGGCCTGGTTCTGCAGCGGGCACTCGCCGCCCTTGTCGCAGACCGGGCAGTCCAGCGGGTGGTTGATGAGCAGCAGCTCCATCACGCCGCGCTGCGCCTTCTCGGCGACGGGCGAGGTCAGCTGGCTGCGCACCACCATCCCGTCGGTGCAGGTGATGGTGCACGAGGCCATCGGCTTGCGCTGGCCCTCGACCTCGACGATGCACTGGCGGCAGGCACCGGCGGGGTCGAGCAGTGGGTGGTCGCAGAAGCGGGGGATCTCGATGCCGAGCTGTTCGGCGGCGCGGATGACGAGGGTGCCCTTGGGCACGCTGATCTCGGCGCCGTCGATCGTCAGCGTCACGAGGTTCTCCGGCGGGGGCGCCGGCGGCTCACCCGAGGAGGCTGAGCGTCCGCCTGCGGCGGAGCCGTTGTGAGACGACGTCACGGTCACGCGTTCACCTCCAGGTGAGGGGTCTCGTTGTCATCGGCCCAGGCCGTGGACCGCGCGGGGTCGAAGGGACAGCCGCCGCCTGTCGGGGTCTCCCCGGCGGAACGTGAGGGGACGTGCTGCTCGTACTCCTCGCGGAAGAACTTCAGCGAGGAGGCGATCGGGGCGGCAGCGCCGTCGCCGAGGGCGCAGAAGGACTTGCCGTTGATGTTGTCGGCGATGTCCTCGATCTTGTCGATGTCGGAGAGCGCGGCCTTGCCCGCTTCGATGTCCCGCAGCAGTTGGACCAGCCAGTAGGTGCCTTCGCGGCAGGGTGTGCACTTGCCGCAGGACTCGTGGGCGTAGAACTCGGTCCAGCGGGTGACGGCGCGCACCACGCAGGTCGTCTCGTCGAAGCACTGCAGCGCCTTGGTGCCGAGCATCGAGCCGGCCTCGCCGACGCCCTCGTAGTCCAGCGGGACGTCGAGGTGTTCGTCGGTGAGGATCGGGGTGGAGGAGCCGCCGGGCGTCCAGAACTTCAGCCGGTGTCCGGGGCGGATGCCGCCGCTCATGTCGAGCAGTTGGCGCAGGGTGACGCCCAGCGGGGCCTCGTACTGGCCGGGGCCAGCGACGTGGCCGCTGAGCGAGTAGAGCGTGAAGCCGGGCGACTTCTCGCTGCCCATGGACCGGAACCAGTCCTTGCCCTGGTGGATGAGGGCGGGGACCGAGGCGATGGACTCGACGTTGTTCACCACGGTGGGGCAGGCGTACAGGCCGGCGACCGCGGGGAAGGGCGGGCGCAGCCGCGGCTGGCCGCGGCGCCCTTCGAGGGAGTCGAGCAGGGCGGTCTCCTCGCCGCAGATGTAGGCGCCGGCCCCGGCGTGGACGGTGATGTCCAGCGGCTTGCCCTTGCCGAGCGCGTCCTCGCCGAGCAGGCCGGCCTCGTAGGCCTCGCGGACGGCGAGGTGCAGTCGGCGCAGCACGGGGACGACCTCGCCGCGCAGGTAGATGAAGGCGTGGCGGGAGCGGATCGCGTGGCAGGCGATCGCCATGCCCTCGATCAGCGAGTGCGGGTTGGCGTAGAGGAGGGGGATGTCCTTGCAGGTGCCGGGCTCGGACTCGTCGGCGTTGACGACGAGGTAGTGCGGCTTGTCGTCGCCCTGCGGGATGAACTGCCATTTCATGCCGGTGGGGAAGCCGGCACCCCCGCGGCCCCGCAGCCCGGACTCCTTGACGTAGGCGATGAGGTCGTCGGGGTCCATGGCCAGGGCCTGTCGCAGGGCCTGGTACCCGTCGTACCGGCGGTAGGTGTCGAGCGTCCACGACTCGGGCTCGTCCCAGCACGCCGAGAGGACCGGCGTGAGGAGCTTCTCCGGAGACTCGGTCGTCATCACTTCTCCTCCTCCTCGACCGGGCCGGCCGGGTGCGCAGGGTCGGAGGGCGCGGTGGGGCGAGGGGCATCGTGCGAGCTGGGGTGCGTCGCGGGAGCCTCCCCCTTCGCGCCGGGCGGCTCCGACGGCGCCTTGGGAGTGGCCTCGCCGTTGCCCCGAGGTGCCACGACGCGGGCTGCGGCGCCCTCGCCCCTGGCCAGGCGCAGCCCGGCCAGGCTGGGACGGCCTCCGCTGCCGCCGGCGGCGACGGCGTCCTCGCGCGGGTCGGGGAAGCCGGCCAGCACCCGGGCCGTCTCCTTGAAGGTGCACATCGGCGCACCGCGGGTGGGGTGCACCTCACGGCCGGCGCGCAGGTCGTCGACGAGCTGCTTGGCCGAAGCGGGTGTCTGGTTGTCGAAGAACTCCCAGTTGACCATCACGACGGGCGCGTAGTCGCAGGCGGCGTTGCACTCGATGTGTTCGAGGGTGACCTTGCCGTCCTCGGTGGTCTCGTCGTTGCCGAGGCCGAGATGTTCCTGCAGTTCGGCGAGGATCTGGTCGCCGCCCATCACCGCGCACAGGGTGTTGGTGCACACGCCGACCTGGTAATCGCCCGACGGCTTGCGGCGGTACATGGTGTAGAAGGTCGCGACCGCGTTGACCTCGGCGGTGGTCAGATCGAGCATCTCGGCGCAGAACTTCTGCCCGGTGCGCGTGACGTGGCCCTCCTCGGACTGCACGAGATGCAACAGCGGCAGCAGCGCGGACCGGCTGTCGGGGTAGCGCCCGATGATCTCCCGCGCGTCCGCCTCGAGCCGGGCGCGCACGTCCGCGGGGTAGTCCGGTGCGGGCATCTGCGGGACGCCCAGGTGCACGTCGGTCATCGGTCGACGCCTCCCATCACAGGGTCGAGGGACGCGACGGCGACGATGACGTCGGCGACCTGGCCGCCTTCACACATCGCCGCCATGGCTTGCAGGTTGGTGAAGGACGGGTCGCGGAAGTGCACCCGGTAGGGGCGGGTGCCGCCGTCGCTGACGGCGTGCACGCCCAGTTCACCCTTGGGCGACTCGACGGCGGCGTACACCTGGCCGGGCGGGACCCGGAAGCCCTCGGTCACCAGCTTGAAGTGGTGGATCAGGGCCTCCATGGAGGTGCCCATGATCTTCTTGATGTGGTCGAGGGAGTTGCCCAGGCCGTCCGGCCCGAGCGCCAGCTGGGCGGGCCAGGCGATCTTCTTGTCGCCGACCATGACCGGGCCTGGTTCCAGCCGCTCGATGCACTGCTCGATGATCCGCAGCGACTGCCGCATCTCCTCCAGCCGGAGGAGGAAACGGCCGTAGGAGTCGCAGGTGTCGACGGTCGGCACCTCGAAGTCGTAGGTCTCGTATCCGCAGTAGGGCTGCGCCTTGCGCAGGTCGTGCGGGAGACCGGCGGACCGCAGTACCGGACCGGAAGCGCCAAGCGCCATGCAGCCGGCCAGGTCGAGGTAACCGACGTCCTGCATGCGGGCCTTGAAGACGGGGTTGCCGGTGGCGAGCGCGTCGTACTCCGGCAGGTTCTTCCGCATCGTCTTCACGAACTCGCGCAGCGCGTCGACCGTGCCGGGCGGCAGATCCTGGGCCAGGCCGCCGGGCCGGATGAAGGCGTGGTTCATCCGCAGGCCGGTGATCAGCTCGTACAGGTCGAGGACCAGCTCGCGGTCCCGGAATCCGAAGATCATCACCGTGGTGGCGCCGAGTTCCATGCCACCGGTGGCGATGCACACCAGGTGGGAGGAGAGCCGGTTGAGCTCCATCAGCAGCACGCGGATGACGTTGGCGCGGTCGGGGATCTCGTCCTCGATGCCGAGCAGCTTCTCCACGGCCATGCAGTACGCGGTCTCGTTGAAGAACGGCGTGAGGTAGTCCATCCGCGTCACGAACGTGGTGCCCTGCGTCCACGTGCGGTACTCGAGGTTCTTCTCGATGCCTGTGTGCAGGTAGCCGATACCGCAGCGGGCCTCGGTGACGGTCTCGCCGTCGATCTCGAGGATGAGCCGCAGCACGCCGTGCGTGGAGGGGTGCTGCGGACCCATGTTGACGATGATGCGTTCGTCGTCGCTCCGGGCGGCGGCTGCGGCGACCTCCTCCCAGTCGCCGCCGGTGACGTCGTAGACCGGGCCCTCGGTGGTCTCGCGGATGCCCGCGGTCGAGTGCGCATCGGGCCTCCGCCCGGAGGGCGGCGATGAAGGGTGGTGGCCGGGTGACGGGTGGGACATCAGTTGTACGACCTCCGCTGGTCCGGAGCCGGGATCTGGGCGCCCTTGTACTCGACGGGGATGCCGCCGAGGGGGTAGTCCTTGCGCTGCGGGAAGCCCTGCCAGTCGTCGGGCATCATGATCCGCGTCAGGGCGGGATGCCCGTCGAAGACGAGGCCGAAGAAGTCGTAGGTCTCCCGCTCGTGCCAGTCGTTGGTGGGGTACACCTCGACGACCGAGGGAACGTGCGGGTCGGCGTCAGGGACGGTCACCTCGATCCGGATCACCCGGTTGTGGGTGATCGAACGCAGGTGGTAGACGGCGTGCAGCTCGCGGCCCTTGTCGTCGGGGAAGTGGACGCCGCTGACGCCGGTGCACATCTCGAAACGCAGCGCCGGGTCGTCGCGCAGGGTGCGGGCGACGCGGACCAGGTGCTCGCGTGCGACGTGGAAGGTGATCTCATCGCGGTCGACGACCGTCTTCTCGATCACGTTCGCCGGGAGCAGGTCCTGCTCCTCGAGTGCGCCCTCGAGTTCATCGGCGACCTCGTCGAACCATCCGCCGTAGGGACGGCTCGCGGCGCCCGGCATCCGGACGGTACGGGTCAGCCCGCCGTAGCCGGTGGTGTCCTGGCCGGCGCCGGCCCCGAACATGCCGTGGCGGACGGCCACGCCTTCGCCGTGCTCGCCGCTCCGGCCGGGCAGGTTGTGGGCGGCCACGTCCCGTTCAGGGTTCGTCCCATTGCTCTGGCTCATCGCAGCAGCCCCTTCATCTCGATCGTCGGGAGTGCCGTCTTCGCCGCTTCCTCCGCCTCGCGGGCCGCCTGCTCGCGGTTGACGCCGAGCTTCTCGTTCTGGACGTGCTCGTGCAGCTTGAGGATGGCGTCGATGAGCATCTCGGGACGCGGGGGACAGCCGGGGAGGTAGATGTCCACGGGGACGATGTGGTCGACGCCCTGGACGATCGCGTAGTTGTTGAACATGCCGCCCGAGGACGCGCAGACGCCCATGGAGATGACCCACTTCGGGGCGGGCATCTGGTCGTAGACCTGCCGGAGCACCGGTGCCATCTTCTGGCTGACCCGGCCGGCCACGATCATCAGGTCTGCCTGGCGGGGTGAGCCGCGGAAGACCTCCATGCCGAAGCGCGCCAGGTCGTACCGTCCGGCGCCGGTGGTCATCATCTCGATGGCGCAGCAGGCGAGGCCGAACGTCGCCGGGAACATCGACGACTTGCGCACCCAGCCGGCGGCCTGCTGCACGGTGGTCAGCAGGAAGCCGCTCGGCAGTTTCTCTTCGAGTCCCATTACTGATACGCCCCTAGTCCCATTCCAGGCCGCCGCGCCGCCACACGTAGGCGTAGGCGACGAAGACGGTGAGCACGAAGAGAAACATCTCCACGAGCCCGAACATCCCCAGGGCGTCGAAGGAGACGGCCCAGGGGTAGAGGAAGACGATTTCGATGTCGAAGACGATGAAGAGCATCGCCGTCAGGTAGTACTTGATCGGGAAGCGGCCGCCGCCCGCCGGTTGCGGAGTGGGCTCGACGCCGCACTCGTAGGCCTCGAGCTTCGCCCGGTTGTAGCGCCGGGGTCCCACGATCGAGGCCATGACGACGGAGAAGATCGCAAAGGCCGCTCCGATGCCCCCCAGTACAAGGACGGGTGCGTACGCGTTCACCGCTCCTCGCCTCCTTCCCGTCGACCCGTGCCGTCGACGCTGACTGCCGGCTGACCGCTGGGCCGGTGAGCCGCCCGAAGAAGATCGCTCTCATGTGAGGCAGTTCACAAGCCCTGGCGCCAGGCATCTTATGCCCGACGCTCTGTGATCTGCGACACGGGGGGCGCCAACAAGTTTGTGATCTCTGCCACCTGAAAGGTGATCATGAAGCGGGACAGGTGGTGATCTTCATACGTGAAGCTCTCACGCCATCACTACTGGTGACGCGCGAGGGCAGATGACCAGCAATGGAGTCATTTTCACTACCAAGACTGCCACGCGATTGCAAATTCGCGCCCGCGGCTCTCGACTGCTAGGCGGGAGCCCGTGGGTCACGGTCGGAACGGGCGGGGAGTGATCATGAACGGCATCGGGAAGGCACCTGAACAAGCCACCCGGAAGACCGGTTCGTGAACGCCGACACAAGAGTCCGGAACAAACGGCTATGCGCTGACGCGACACTGAATGCCCGCTTTGCAGAGCCACTTCGGACTTGCGTCGTGATCTCCGCCACTGAGCGCGGCGTCAGCCACTGTCACCTTTGCGCGCGCCCGAGACGACATGCTAGGCCGTCGGCACAATTCTCTCGTAACGGACACCTGCCTGGCCATACGCATGCGGTCACCCGCCCCGGCGCCCCGGGACAGGCCCGTGGAAAGATCCAAAACCCGGCATTCGGCCGGGTACGGGCCGACTGTGGTGCATCCCACCTTTTTTGATCTCTGCTTCACGCGCCTGATAGCCACGTGTCCATGTCCCCGATCGCTCACATACCCGGCCGCCGGAAGCACGCGTCGCGCCCCACCAGAACTCTGGTGCGCGCAGGTGTCGCCGGCGGCGTTCTCAGCACCCTCGCGGTGACCGCGGGTGCCGCACCGGCCTCCGCCTCCGGCCAGCCCGACGCGCACCGCCCGGCCGAGACGACCGCCCAGCTGCCGGTCCTCACCGGCGACCTGACGGCCGCCTCGCAGCAGACCGTGGACTCCCTGCAGACCACCGCACACCGCTACGAGCTGGCGGCCGCGCAGCGGAAGGCCGCCACTCAGGCGGCCGAGGCGGCTCACAAAGCGAAGAAGAAGGCCGAGGCCGCCGCCCGCAAGGAGGCCGCCGAGAAGGCGCGCCGTGCCAAGGAGCGCGCCTCCCGGTCGGACGAGCGCGCCCCGCTCGCCGCCGTCGGCCATGCCACCGGCAGCGCCGCCCAGGTGATCGCCTTCCTCAAGGCCCAGGTGGGCAAGTCCTACGTCATGGGCGCCACCGGGCCGAGCGCCTACGACTGCTCCGGGCTGGCCCAGGCCGCATTCCGGCAGGTGGGCGTCTCGCTGCCACGCACCTCGCAGCAGCAGTCGACGGCCGGGACCCAGGTCTCCGTGTCCGCCGTGCAGCCCGGCGACCTGCTCTTCTGGGGCGGCGTGGGCAGCGCCTACCACGTGGCCGTCTACGTGGGCGGGGGCATGTACATCGACGCGGCGAACCCGTCCAAGGGCGTCGTGGAACAGAAGATGTCCGACTGGCCGCCGACCTCCGCGCTCCGCGTGCTCTGACCGCCACCCGGCATGGGAGAGGGCCTCGACCGCCACAGGCGGTCGGGGCCCTCTCGCATGGGCCGCACGGAGGTCAGGACCGGGGGGCGACCTTCGTGAGGCCGTTGATCACACGGTCCATGGCGTCGCCGCCGGTGGGGTCGGTGAGGTTGGCGAGCAGCTTCAGGGTGAAGCGCATCAGCAGCGGGTGACTCAGTCCACGCTCGGCGGCCAGCTTCATGACCTTCGGGTTGCCGATGAGCTTCACGAAAGCGCGGCCGAGCGTGTAGTAGCCGCCGTAGGTGTCCTTGAGGGTCTTCGGGTAGCGGCGCAGGGCCAGTTCACGCTGGGCCGGAGTCGCGCGGCCCAGCGCCTGGGTGATCACCTCGGCGGCGATCTGGCCGGACTCCATCGCGTAGGCGATGCCCTCGCCGTTGAACGGGTTGACGAGCCCGCCCGCGTCGCCGACGAGCAGCAGGCCACGGGTGTAGTGCGGCTGCCGGTTGAACGCCATGGGCAGCGCCGCGCCGCGGATGGGGCCTGTCATGTTCTCCGGTGTGTACCCCCACTCCTCGGGCATGGAGGCGCACCACGCCTTGAGCACCTCCCGCCAGTCGAGGTCCTTGAAGTCGGCGGAGGTGTTCAGCACACCCAGGCCGACGTTGGAGGTGCCGTCGCCCATGCCGAAGATCCAGCCGTAACCGGGCAGCAGCCGGTCCTGCGGGCCGCGCCGGTCCCACAGTTCGAGCCACGACTCGAGGTAGTCGTCGTCGTGCCGCGGTGAGGTGAAGTACGTGCGCACCGCGACGCCCATGGGACGGTCCTCGCGGCGGTGCAGTCCCATCTTCAGCGACAGCCGGGTGGAGTTGCCGTCGGCGGCGACGACCAGCGGTGCGTGGAACGTCGTCGGCGCCTTGTCCTCGCCGAGCTTGGCATGCACGCCGGTGATACGGCCGGTGCGCTCGTCGAGGATGGGCTCACCGACGTTGCAGCGCTCGTGCAGCCGGGCGCCGGCCTTCTGCGCCTGAAGGGCCAGCTGCTCGTCGAAGTCGTCGCGCTTGCGGACGAGTCCGTAGTCCGGATAGCTGGCCAGCTCCGGCCAGGGCAACTCCAGCCGCTGTCCGCCGCCGATGATGCGCAGTCCCTTGTTGCGCAGCCAGCCGGCTTCCTCCGAGACGTCGATGCCCATGGCGAGCAGCTGCTTGGTGGCCCGCGGGGTCAGGCCGTCGCCGCACACCTTCTCGCGCGGGAAGGCGGTCTTCTCCAGCAGCAGCACGTCCAGCCCGGCGCGTGCGAGGTGGTAGGCCGTGGCAGAGCCGGCGGGGCCGGCTCCCACGACGATCACGTCTGCACGGTGCTCGGTTGGCGCCTGCGAGGACGGCTCGGTCATCGACGGTCTCCCGGGTGACTCGGAGGGCGCATGCCGGACCAGGTCGTGTGCAGGGCCGGGCGCTGGACGAGAATCAGTCTATGAGGTGCCTGCAGCAGGGAGCGGGGCGAGGGACAGGCGTGGAGGAGACGGCCGCGACCGACGATGACGCAGCCAGGCACCGGCCGTCACCCCACGGCGCCACGGGCTCTACTGCCGGGACCTTCGGGAGCCGGCGCTCTTCCGGTCGGGGCGGGTGCCCCGGTGCAGCGCGACGATGCCGCCGGTGAGGTTGCGCCAGGCGACGCGGGACCAGCCGGCCTGCTGCAGCCGGGCGGCGAGCGCGGGCTGGTCGGGCCAGGCGCGGATGGACTCGGCCAGGTAGACGTAGGCATCCGGACTGGAGGAGACCCGCTCGGCGACCGGCGGCAGGGCCCGCATCAGGTACTCGGTGTAGAGGGTGCGCAGCGGCGCCCAGGTGGGGTGGCTGAACTCGCAGACGACCACGCGGCCGCCAGGGCGGGTCACGCGCAGCAGCTCGCGCAGGGCGGCGTCGGTGTCCTGGACGTTGCGCAGTCCGAAGGAGATGGTCACCGCGTCGAAGACGCCGTCACGGAAGGGGAGCCGGGTGGCGTCACCGGAGGTGAAGGGAAGCCAGGGGTTACGGGCACGGCCCTCGCTGAGCATGCCGAGCGAGAAGTCGCACGGCACGGTGTACGCGCCGGCTGCGGCGAAGGGCAGGGACGAGGTACCGGTGCCGGCCGCCAGGTCGAGGACGCGTTCGCCGGGGCGCGCGTCGACGGCCTGCGCCACCGCCTTGCGCCACAGGCGACTCTGTCCCAGGGACAGCACGTCGTTGGTGAGGTCGTAGCGCGCCGCGACGTCGTCGAACATGGCGGCGACCTCGTGCGGCTGCTTCTCCATCGTTGCGCGGGTCATCGCCCCATTCTTGCGCGTGCGGTGCCGCGCGCCCACGCGCGGGGCCCGCACTCAGAGCGGCAATCGTCGCTCCCATGTGCCCATCGTGATGGAGGGACGGGTCAGAAGAACCGGATATCACGCTCACGTCACCCGAAGTGATTTCGGAACGCCACGCCGTTGACCGACCCGATGAGAGCCCGGGCTCAGGAGGTCTCGACGAGCGTCAGCTCCGGGTGGGCGGTGCCGCCGTCGATGGCCGTGGAGGACAGGTGCGAGACGACCTTGTCGTCGACCGGGTCGTTCGCCGGGTCGTGGTGGACGACCAGGTGCTCGTAGGTGGTGGCGCGCTGGGCGGGGACGCGGCCGGCCTTGCGGATGAGGTCGATCAGCTCCATCCGGTTCGAGCGGTGCTTCGCCCCGGCCGAGGAGACCACGTTCTCCTCCAGCATGACCGAGCCGAGGTCGTCCGCACCGTAGTGCAGCGACAGCTGGCCGATCTCCTTGCCGGTCGTCAGCCAGGAGCCCTGGATATGCGCGACGTTGTCGAAGAACAGCCGGGCGATCGCGATGAGCCGCAGGTACTCGAAGAGCGTCGCCTGCGTGCGGCCCTTCAGCGTGTTGTTCTCCGGCTGGTAGGTGTACGGGATGAAGGCGCGGAAGCCGCCGGTGCGGTCCTGCACGTCGCGGATCATCCGCAGGTGCTCGATGCGCTCGGCGTTGGTCTCGCCGGTGCCCATGAGCATCGTCGCGGTCGACTCGACGCCCAGCTTGTGCGCGGTCTCCATGATCTCCAGCCAGCGCTCGCCGGACTCCTTCAGCGGGGCGATGGCCTTGCGCGGCCGCTCGGGCAGCAGCTCGGCACCGGCACCGGCGAAGGAGTCCAGGCCGGCGGCGTGGATGCGCCGGATCGCCTCCTGGGGAGCGACGCCGGAGATCCGCGCCATGTGTTCCACCTCGGAGGCGCCCAGCGAGTGGATCACCAGCTGCGGGAAGGCCTTCTTGATGGCCGAGAAGTGCTCCTCGTAGTACTCGACGCCGTAGTCCGGGTGATGGCCGCCCTGGAACATGATCTGGGTACCGCCCAGCTCGACGGTCTCCGCGCAGCGCCGCAGGATGTCGTCCAGGTCGCGCGTCCACACCTTCTCGCTCTTGGGCGGAGCGTAGAAGGCGCAGAACTTGCAGGCCGTCACGCAGGAGTTGGTGTAGTTGATGTTCCGCTCGATGATGTACGTCGCGATGTGCTCGACGCCGGCGTAGCGGCGGCGGCGTACGGCGTCCGCGGCGGCGCCCAGCGCGTGCAGGGGGGCATGCCGGTACAGGTCCAGCGCCTCCTGCGGGCTGATGCGGCCGCCGTCGGCGGCACGGTCGAGTACGGACTGCAGGTCGGCGTTCTCGGGCACCGGACGTCCCTTCTCAGCTGGGCGTTATGGACGGTCGACGACCGATCCAGCGTACGCCAGCCCCTTCACGACCCCGCCAGCAGTTCGATGTGCACGTCGGGGGCGTGGCCGGTGGCGTCTCCGGTACGGCGGGCGAACTCGGCGACGCCGGCGAGCTGCTCGCGCGCAAAGCGGAAGTCCAGGGTGGTGAAGTAGCGGCGCAGGACCGTCGGCTCGAAGACCTCCCAGCGGGCGGCCTGCTCGGCGACCTTGTCGATCTCCTCCAGGGCCAGGTCACGGGAGGCGAGAAAGGCACGGTGTACTTCACGTACGGTGACCGGCTCCCGGCTCAGGTAATCGCGCCGCGCCGCCCACACGGCGAAGACGAAGGGCAGCCCCGTCCAGTCCTTCCACAGCTGCCCCAGGTCGTGGACCTGCAGGCCCGTCTCGGGCAGCTGCCGCAGATAGGCGCGCAGCCCCACGTCGCCGATGACGACGGCGGCGTCGGAGTCGGCCATCATCGCGGCCAGGTCCGGTTCGGCGGTGTGGTACTCGGGCCGTACCCCGAAGTGCTCGGCCAGCAGCAGCTGAGCCAGTCGCACCGAGGTGCGGGACGTCGAGCCGAGGGCGACCCGCCGCCCGTCCAGTTCCTCAAGCGGCAGCCTGCTGACGATCTCGCACGACATCACCGGCCCGTCGCAGCCCACGGCGATATCCGGCAGGGCCACCAGGTCCTGGGCGTTGCGGAGGAATTCCACCAGGGTGACGGGCCCGATATCGAGGTCGCCCTTCACCAGCTGTTCGCTCAGCTTTTCCGGCGTGTCCTTGGTGAGCTCCAGATCCAGGAGGGTCCCGGTACGGGCGAGTCCCCAGTAGAGCGGGAGGCAGTTCAGGAACTGGATGTGCCCGACACGCGGACGGGTACTGGGCTGCGCTGTCACACAGCGGAGCGTACGCCTGCCGGTCGCCGCCTCACCCCGCGGGCGGCGACCGGGTGACAGAGGATCTTGAACCCTTCCCTGGCAGAGGGCACCGTGCTACGCTCACAGCAAGTTGCAGTTTGGTTTCCCTTGCAGTACAGAGCCTGCGGAGCATGTGACCGCAGGCTCTTGTCGTTTTTCAGACTTCTTGCACGACTTTCGGGCAGTAGGTTTGAGGAGCAGGGCGACCCTTATAGGCCCAGGGAGGGCTTATGGCTACCGGAACCGTCAAGTGGTTCAACGCCGAAAAGGGCTTCGGTTTCATCGCCCAGGACGGCGGCGGTCCCGATGTCTTCGTCCACTACTCCGCGATCAACGCCACCGGCTTCCGCTCCCTCGAGGAGAACCAGCTGGTGAACTTCGACGTGACCCAGGGCCCGAAGGGCCCGCAGGCGGAGAACGTCACCACTGCCTGATCGCTCAGATTGCAGCTGCTCAACGCAGCACCCAAGGAGCCCCCGCCAACGGCGGGGGCTCCTGCCTTTGCAGCCACGTTGACAGCCCGGCCCGGCCGATCCCACAATGACGGCCATGATCTGCGGCCACTCGACGCACCCGGCGGGCACCCTCGGTGTTCCCGAGCGCGAAGGGTGCGCTCGGTCCGGTCTCTAGCTCTGTGCGACGCACGCGCGTCTCTCGCCCGTTTCCGCACAGCACTCTCACCGAGAAGAGGACCCATGACCGCGATCGCCCCTGCCCCCACGCTGCGTCACGCCACCGTGCCCGAGGGCGGCATGTTCGAAGGCCGCCGCTTGCTGCGCCGTACTCCCGACGACTGGCAGGACCGGAGGTACCAGCGTTTCGAGGTGGTGCCGCAGGGCCGGATCATCGGCGCCGAGATCCGCGGTCTGGACCTGTCGCGCCCGCTGGACGACGGCCTGCGCGCGGAGCTGAACCGGGCGCTGCTGGAGTGGAAGGTGCTCTTCTTCCGCGGGCAGCACCTCACGTCCGCCGCGCAGCGTGCCTTCGCCCGGCACTGGGGCGAGCTGGAGACGAATCCGCTGCTGGCCCGCGGCGGCGCCGACGACGTCGTCCGCTTCGAGAAGGGCGGCGACGCCGCCCCCACGTTCGAGAACGTCTGGCACGCGGACGTCACCTTCAGGGAACGGCCGGCCCTGGGAGCGGTGCTGCAGCTGCGGGAGGTGCCCGAAGTGGGCGGCGACACGATGTGGGCGGATATGGCGGCCGCCTACGACAACCTGTCGGACGAGGTGAAGGCGCGCATCGAGGGGGCGACGGCGGTGCACGACTTCATCCCCGGCTTCGCCCGCTTCTACGGCCCGGAGCGGCTCGCGCCCCTGCAGGAGGAGTTTCCGCCGGTGGAGCACCCGGTGGTGCGCACCCACCCGGAGACCGGCCGCAGGATGCTGTTCGTGAACACGTCCTTCACCACCCGCATCACCGGGATGGACCGGGCCGAGAGCGACCGGCTGCTGCGTCACCTGGTGACGCAGGCGCACGTACCTGAATACCAGGTGCGGTTGCGCTGGCAGGCCGGCGACATCGCCTTCTGGGACAACCGGGCCACCCAGCACTACGCGGTGGACGACTACGCGCCGCACCGCCGCGTGGCGGAACGCGTCGCGATCGCGGGCGACCGCCCCCGCTGACCCGGGGCGGGTCGGGACGGCCGCCTGCCGCGCGTCACCAGATCGACTTGACCCACTCCGGGTGGTCGACGAACGGGTTCCGGTTGTGCTGGATCTGGTCGTAGATGACCTGGTTGCGGTGCTCCTCGAAGCTGTCCGGCGGATCCTGCTCGTTCCACTGCTCGAGGACGGACAGCCGGCCGATGTAGGGCGCGGAGCCGTTGTCCACGCTGTCGTTGGGCTCGAGGTCGGCGAATCCGTCATCGCCCTCGTAGCGCACCGCCATGTAGAAGATCATCCGGGCCACGTCGCCCTTGACGGCGTCGCGCGGCTCGAAGGAGTCGCCGTCCGTGGACGACTGGGGAGCCTCATCCACGGGCGAGCCGCCCATGTCGAAGTCCTTGTTCCCGCGGGCGCCGTTGACGGTGACGTCACTCGGACGCAGGTGGTGTATGTCGGTACCCGGCCCCGGGGAGGTGCCGAAGTCGCCGTGGGACTTGGCCCAGACGTGCTCACGGTTCCAGTCGTCCTGGTCGCCGCCGTGCTGGGTCTTCGGGCGGGACGTGCCGCTGTAGAGCAGGATCACGTCGTTGCTGTTGTTCGGGTCCTCGTCGCTGAGCATCAGCGCGTCCCACACCTGGGAGTAGGACAGCACCGTCTGGTCGCTGATGATCTGGTGCAGCGCGTTCCGCAACTGCTCACCGGACTTGCCGAGGGCGTCCTGGTAGTAGGTGTCGTCGTAGGTGGTGACGGCCGCATGCAGGGTCGCCGCCCGGTCCGGGGCAGGAGCCGCCGAGGCCGGGGCCTGCAGCGCGAGTCCGGCCAGCAGGGCGCAGGCGCCGGCCAGGGCGGCGGCGGAGGTGCGGAGTCTCGAGTGGGGGACGGGCATGTGGGGGGTGTCCTCTCCCGTTGGCTGCTTCGACTTCGAGAGCCTTCCACGCCCGGGACTTCGTCACTGTGAACATGACGAGGCGTTTTGGTGTGGACATGATGACCAGACAACCGCCGGGCCACGCACCTCACTCGGCGTACAGCGCGTCGATCTCCGTCGCGAAGTCCCGCACGATGACGTGCCGTTTCAGTTTCAGCGACGGCGACAGGTGCCCGCTCTCCTCCGTGAAGTCGCCGGTCAGCACGGTGAAGTCGCGAATGCCCTCGGCGTGGGAAACCAGCCGGTTCGCGTCGTCGACCGCCTGCTGCAGGTTGCGCCGCAGGTCGCCGTCGACGGCCAACTCGGCCACCGTTGCGCCCTCCTTACGGTGCATGCGCTGCCAGTGCGCCAGCCCCTCCCGCTCCAGCGTGATCAGCGCCGTCAGGTGCGGCCGGGCGTCTCCCAGCACCAGGCACTGACTGACCAGCGGATGCGCCCGCAGCCAGTTCTCCAGCGGCGCGGGGGCAACGTTCTTCCCGCCGGAGGTCACCAGCAGGTCCTTCTTCCGGCCGGTGATGGTCAGATAGCCCTCCTGGTCCAGCGCGCCGATGTCGCCGGTGGGGAACCAGCCGTGGTCGGTTCGCTCCGGTGCCACCCGGCCGTGCGCCACGTCCCAGTAACCGGCGAAGACCTGAGGCCCCTTCAGCAACACCTCGCCGTCCCCGGCGATCCGCACGGCCGTGCCCGGCATCGGCCGGCCGACGGTCCCCAGCCGCGGCCGCTGCGGCGGTGTGACGGTCACGGCCGCGGTGGTCTCCGTCAGCCCGTATCCCTCGTAGACCTCGATGCCGGCCCCGGCGAAGAAGGCTCCCATGCGCCGGTTCAACGGCGAACCGCCGCAGATGACGTGCCGGACGTCGCCGCCCAGCGCGGCCCGTATCCGGCGGTAGACCAGCGTGTCGTAGAGGCCGCGGGCCGCCCGGGTACCCAGCCCGGGACCACGGCCTCCGCCACGCGCCTGCTCCGCGGCGTCGCCCCAGCGCACCGCGACCCGCTCGGCGCGGTCGAAGGACGATCCCCGGCGCATCCGTTCCGCTGTGGCCCGAGCGGTGTTGAACACCTTCTCCAGCACGTACGGGATGGCGAGCAGGAACGTGGGCCGGAAGGAGTCCAGATCGGCCAGCAGCTCGTCGGTATGGACACTCGGCGCGTGCCCGAGCCGCACCCGCGCCCGCATACAGCCGATCGCCACCATCCGCCCGAAGACATGCGACATCGGCAGGAACAGCAGCGTCGAGGCCGCCACGCTCCGCATGGACTTGAAAACCGGATAGAGCAGCTCCACCGCGTTGTCGACCTCGGACAGGAAGTTGCCGTGCGTGAGCACACAGCCCTTGGGCCGGCCGGTGGTGCCCGACGTGTAGATGAGGGTGGCCACGACGTCCGGAGCCGACAGACCGCGCCGCCGACCCACCAGGTTGTCGGACAACTCCCGCCCGGCCGCAGCCAACCGGCCGAGTGCGCCGGTGTCCAGCTGCCACAGGTGCTCCAGACCGGGCAGCTCCTCCCGCAGGCCACTGAGCAGCCGCGCCAGTTCGACGTCCTCCACGGCGCAGGCCCGCACGCCCGCGTCGTGCAGGATGTACCGGGTCTGGGAGGCCGAGGAGGTGGGGAAGACCGGCACGGTGACCAGTCCGGCTGCCCAGGCGGCGAAGTCCAGCAGCGTCCACTCGTACGTCGTGCGGGACATGATGGCCAGTCGGTCGCCGGGCTCCAGGCCGTAGGCGATCAACCCCTTTGCCACGTCGGTGACCTGACGGGCGAACTCGGCGGCCGTCACGTCCCGCCAGGACCCGTCGGACTGCTTGCGCGCGAGGACCACCTCCTGTGGTGCCTGCGCGGCGTTGTCGAAGGGGAGGTCGGCGAGCGAACCGTGCGCGCGCGGCGGGACGAGCGGCGGCACGTAGGCCTCCACCACCACGCCGTCCGCCGTCTGCAGGGTCGCCTCCACCAGGGCGGGAACGGCGGGGCGCGGCGCGGCCGACGAGGCGGCGGACTCGGGCATGGCGGCTCTCCTGGTAATCCGTTCGCCTGGTCGTTTCTGAGAAGTCCCGTCTGCGGGCGGACGAAGCTCCTTCTCCAGCACTCCGTGGCGCCGGACCGGGCGGCCCGGGTCCGGCGCATGACATTTGTCAGGTGACTGTGGACCCTACGCCTTGGTGAGGATCGCGGTCACCCCCTGGCCGCCTGCGGCGCAGATGGACACCAGCCCCCGCGCGCCCGGCTCCAGGCCCTCCCGGGTCGCGAGCAGCTTCGCCAGGGTCGCGATGATCCGCGCGCCCGTCGCCGCGAAGGGATGACCGGTGGCCAGCGAGGAGCCGGCGACGTTCAGCCGGGCGCGGTCCAGCGGCTCCAGTCCCTGCTTCTCCCAGGCGGCCAGCGTGGCCAGCACCTGAGAGGCGAACGCCTCGTGGATCTCGAACAGGTCGATGTCGGCGGTCCCCAGACCGGCACGGCGCAGCATGCGGGGCACGGCGAAGGCCGGCGCCATCAGCAGCCCCTCCCCCGCGTCGTCGGTGAAGTCGACGGCGCCGGTCTCGTACGCGCTCAGGTAGGCCTGCGGCTGCAGGCCCCGCTCCTCGGCCCACTCCTCGCTCGCCAGCAGGACCGTCGAGGCGCCGTCGGTCAGCGGCGTGGAGTTGCCGGCCGTCATGGTGGCCTCCGGGCCGAACTCCCGGCCGAAGACCGGCTCGAGCTGCCCGAGCTTGTGCGCCGAGGTGCCGGGCCGCAGGTTCTGGTCACGGGCCAGTCCGCGGAAGGGCACGACCAGATCATGCAGGAAGGAGCTGTCGTAGGCGGTGGCCAGGTTGCGGTGGCTGGCGGCGGCCAGCTCGTCCTGCTCCCAGCGGCCCACGCCCCATTCGCGCGCCGTGCGCGCGGCGTGCTCGCCCATCGACAGGCCGGTGCGCGGCTCGGCGTTGCGCGGGATGTCCGGGCGCACGTGCCGCGGCCGCACCCGGGCGATCTCCCGCAGCCGGTCCTTCCACGTCTTGCCGCGCCGGGCGGCGAGCAGGATGCGCCGCAGTTCGTCGTTCACGCCGAGCGGGGCGTCGCTGGCGGTGTCGGCGCCGCCGGCCACACCGGCGTCGATCTGCCCGAGCGCGATCTTGTTGGCGACGGCGATGACCGCCTGCAGCCCGGTGCCGCACGCCTGCTGCACGTCGTAGGCGGGCGTGCGCGGGTCGAGCGCTGAGCCGAGGAGAGTCTCGCGGGCGAGATTGTAGTCCCGGCTGTGTTTGAGCACCGCACCGGCGACGAACTCTCCGAGGCGCTCGTCACGCAGCCCGAAGCGTTCGACGAGGCCGTCGAGCGCGGCGGTGAGCATCTCCTGGTTCGAGCAGGTCGCGTACGGACCGTCTGCACGGGCGAACGGGATCCGGCTGCCGCCGATGACCGCCACGCGGCGCGGGACCTGGGAACGTATGAGGCCGCTGGAACTCATCCTCGACCAAACTCCTGACCTTTAAGTAACCTTACTCTGAAGTAAGTAATGCGCGCGAGCGCACACCTCACGACCCGAGGAGACGAGGAATGGCCGACCGATACCTGCGCTGGACCGGGACAGGACCCGGCCGCTTCCTCACCCGCCGCCTCGGCCTCCCACAGCCCGTGCCGCTGCACCGGTTCTCCGAACGGCGTCCCGTACTGGAGGGAGGCCCGCTGCTGCACCTGACCGCCGGACGTCCGGCGTACGACGGCAAGGAACTGGCAACGGCGCTGGACGGCTGCGGGCTGCCGGTCCGCACCCGGGCCGTGGCACCGGAGCGGGACACCGCGTGTGCGGCCGTCCTCCTGGACGGTACGGGCATCCGGAGCGTGACGGAACTCCGGGAGGCGCATTCGGCACTGCATCCGGTCGTCCGCTCGGTCGCCGAGGGCGGCCGGGTCATCGTCCTGGGCACCGCGCCAGAGGCGGACGACCACCATCAGGCGGCCGTCCAGCAGGCGTTGGAGGGCTTCGTTCGGTCGCTCGGCAAGGAGCTGAACCGGGGAAGGACCGCACACCTCGTGCGGCTGCGCCCGGGCGCGCAGCCCGGCGACGCCGCGTCCTCGCTGGAGTTCCTCCTCTCCCCGCGCTCCGCGTTCGTCAGCGGACAGGTCGTCGAGGTGGGGCCGGGCGGCCCGTCCGCGGGTCCGGCCAAGGAACCGCCGGTGGGGCGGCGTCCGCTGGCCGGGCACACCGCGCTGGTGACCGGCGCCGCGCGCGGCATCGGCGAAGCGGTCGCCGCGACCCTCACCCGGGACGGGGCGCACGTGCTGTGCCTCGACGTGCCGCAGGCATCCGACGGCCTGGAACAGGTCGCCGCGCAACTCGGCGGCAGCGCGCTCCCGCTGGACATCACGGCGGCCGACGCCGGCGCACGCATCGCCGCGGCCCTGCCCTCCGGCGGCCTGGACGTGCTCGTCCACAACGCCGGCATCACCCGGGACCGGCGGCTGGCCAACATGTCCGCACAGCGGTGGCAGCAGGTACTCGAGGTCAACCTGGACAGCGTGCTGCGCACCACCGACCACCTGCTCGCGGCCGAGGCGCTGCCGGTCGGCGGCCGTGTGGTGGGCACCGCGTCCATCGCCGGTATCGCGGGCAACCTCGGCCAGACCAACTACGCGGCGAGCAAGGCCGGAGTCATCGGCTGGGTCCGCTCCCTGGCACCGCGCGCGGCCGAACAGCACGGCGTGACGGTCAACGCCGTCGCACCCGGCTTCATCGAGACGGGGATGACGGCGGCCGTCCCGCCGTTCATCCGCGAGGCGGGCCGCCGGATGTGCTCGCTGGCCCAGGGTGGCCTCCCGGTGGACGTCGCCGAGGCCACGGCGTGGTTCGCTTCCCCCGCCTCGGGGGGTGTGAACGGCCAGATCCTCCGCGTCTGCGGCCAAAGCCTCCTCGGCGCGTAGGCGTGCGCCACGACGATGCGCGCGGGTCGGGCCCGGGTCTCCGCCGCCCGCGGCCGCCGGTCCCGCCCCGGCCCCGCCTCTGATACAAGCCCCCCGGGGCACGGCACTTCTCGGCCCCCGGCAGCAAGCGACCGCCGGGGGCCGCGTGCGTTTCGGCTCGCGTTCCGCGAGCTTGGTCGAACACCACGAGCTCACGCAAGCGCAGTGCAGTGCGTGGCGTTTTGTTCATAGCCTGACGGTGCCGAATCCCGAGTCGTGCTGAAAGATCGCGACCCGGAACTGACCGGGGAGTAAGGTCCGGAGGCATGAAGGAGACGTACCTCGACGGGCCGCCCGCCCTGGCACGCGTACTCGCGCGCGGCGTGGCCGGCTCGCTGCGCAAGCGGCACCCCACGGGCACTGCCCGGCTGCCCGAGAAGCGGCTGGTGCTGCCGGCCGTGTCCGTCGACCGCACTCACCTCGCCCGCTACGCCGAAGTATGCGGTTTCCCGGCAGGTGGTGTACTGCCCGCCACCTACCCGCACATTCTCGGATTTCCGCTCGCGATGCGCCTGATGGCTGCCCGCGACTTCCCCTTGCCGCTGCTCGGTCTCGTGCACACCGGCATCGAGGTCGTCCAGCAACGCCCCCTGCACGCCGAGGACCGGCCCGAGCTCCGCGTGCACACCGAGGGTGTCGCGCCGCACCGGCGCGGCACCGTCTTCGACGTGGTGACCGAGGCGCGGCTCGCCGGCACGCCGGTGTGGCACTCCCGCAGCAACTACCTGTGCCGGCACCGCACCACCGGGCCGGCGCCGGACACGACGCGACAGGATCCGGAGCCGCTGCGCACCCTGGCAACCTGGGAACTGCCCGGCGACCTCGGCCGCCGCTACGCCGCCGCCTCTGGCGACCGCAACCCCATCCACCTGCACCCGCTGACAGCCCGGCTGTTCGGCTTTCCGCGGGCCATCGCACACGGCATGTGGACCTTCGCCCGCTGCCTGGCCCAGGCGGCCGCCGATGACGGCGGAGCCCCGGAACAGCTCACCGCCACAGCCGAGTTCAAGGCGCCGGTGCTACTACCCGGCAGCGTCGGCTACGGCCGGAAGGGCGAGGCGTTCGAGCTGCGCTGCGGCCGGGACGACTCCCGGCCGCACCTCATCGGCCGGGTGGCGCCCAGTGCGAGCCCGACCTCAGGTTCTGCAGGCCCGGCCAGCACAAGTTCATGAGCGTCGCGGCCGTCTCGCGGGCCGAAGGCGCCTGCGGGCCACGGGTGTTGGCCCACGTGGCCAGCGACTCGGCGGCGCCGACCAACGCGTGTGCCAGGGCCGAGGCCTCCCGGCCGGCCACCGCCTCGTTCCAGCCGGCTTCGCGCGCGGCCCGGCCGATCAACGCGGTGACCAGCTCCGTCATCTCGGTCCGCATCTCGGCGACCAGCCGAGCGAACGGCTCACCCTGCGTGCGGGCCTGCTGGTGGAGCACGGCCCAGCCGTCGGGGTACGCGGCGGTGTGCGTGAAGAACGCGCACAGGCCGTTCCACAGCTGCTCATCCGCGGCCGTCCGCCGACCCTCCGTCGCCTGGTGCACGGTGGCGACGAGCGCCGCTGCCTCCCGCCGGATGCACGCGGTGAACAGGTCCTCTTTCGAGTTCAGGTACTGATAGACGAGCGGCTTGGAGACACCGGCGGCCTCCGCGATGTCGTCCATCGACGCCGCCCGGTACCCGTGTCGCGCGAAGGCGGTCACCGCGGCGTCGAGCATCTGCTGCTCGCGCACCGCCCTCGGTACCCGCCTGCCCCGCTCAGGGGGTCTCTCCACGTCTCCGCCCCTCCGCTCCTGCCTCTGACCGGCGGGACCCAGACTACGCCGTGCGGGGCGACTCCCGGTGCTCGTGCGAGCCTGCCTCCGGATCGGTGCAATCGGTTTCGCACCTCCAGCACACTGCCGCGTGACACCCCTCGGCCATCGGACCGTTGACGGTGTCTCGTTTCTGCAAGCGGGGGCACCTGGCTCCCCTCCGCAGTGACACATGCGCGCCACCACCTCATCCGCGGCAGGGCCCTCGATCGGAGATTCTCGTCGGCCTGCACCCGCCGCATCACATACCCCTCCGCCCGTGTATGTGTCCGGCCGACCCACGGCCGTTGCCGGCGGATCGGACGGGATGACGGGGCTTCAGCCAACTCTTCGGACGACGGGCCCGATGCGCCCTCGAACTCGGCTTCCTGCGTGAATAACCGCTTGCCCGCGGGACATGGGATGGCTAACTTCGGCAGGTCGTCCGCAGCAGCGGCCGGGTCATCGGCGAGGAGGAGGCGTGCAGCAGATGCGTACGAGTGCGGAGCTGTCGAACCACGGTACCGACGTTCGTCACCTCCCCCTGGAGCCACTTTGTCCGTTCACATCACTCCACTGACCGACCCCGACAACGGGCCGTCCATCCGGCGTCTCTGCTGGCTGGCGTCCGACGCCGACCACATCCCTGTCGGTTCGGCCTTTCTCCGGCTGTTCGGCAGCACCGGGCAGGACCACCTGGCCGAGCTGGATATGCACGTCCACCCGTCCGAGCGCCGCAACGGCACCGGGACGCGGCTGTTGGATGCCGCCGTGGCGGCGGCCCGCGCGGACGGCCGCCGCTCGCTCGTCACACGTGCCGAGTTCGGCTCACCCGGCACCCGGTTCCTGGCGAGCCGGGGCTTCCGCGAGGTTCTGACCCTCACCCACACCCGGCTGCCCCTCGCCGATGTGAACATGTCGACGCTCGCGGAGCGCGTCGAACGCCCGCACCCGGGCTACCGGCTGGTGTCCTGGGACGGCACCGTCCCAGGCGACTTCGCCGAGACGTTCGCGCTGTCACGTCGCGCCATGGACGACATGCCGATGGGCGAGACCGACTACGGCACGGTGGCCTGGGACGTGGACCGCGTCCGTGAGGTCGCCGCCGCCGTCGCCCGGCGCGGGGATCTGCTGCACACGGTCGCCGCCGTCGACGAGGGCGACGACTCGATCGTCGGCTTCACCGAGCTGGTCGTCCCCGGCGACTGCGAGGGCGACGGCCGGCACTACGGCACCGGAGTTCTGCCGGAGCACCGCGGACACGGCCTGGGCCGCTGGATGAAGGCTGCCGCGATCCGCCAGGCCCGCGCACGCCACCCCGACCTGGACGGGCTCCTCACCGACACCGCCGACGAGAACGTCCACATGCGCGCTATCAACGACGAGTTGGGCTATGCGCCGACCCATCGGACGGTCGAGCATCAACTCGATCTGCAGCCCCGGGCACCCAAGGCCTGATCGCCGGGCACCGCGCCGGCTCGCTCAAGCCGGCGCGGCAGCCTCGGCCGCATCCAGCAGCACATCCAGTCGACGGGCGGACGGGCGCTGCGCGTATCCGGAGCGAGCCTGTACGACGGCAGCATCCTCGCCTACCTCGCCGTCCGCCCCACCGGCGAAGCGTGCCGGCCAGGCCGACGATCTTTGCGACACCGAGCTGGCGGTCAGACGCGTGCCGGGCCGCTGATCACCGGGTGGTACAGCACTCGCCGGCCATCTCGGCCGCTGCGGGGGAAGCGGCAACACCGTCGGGCTTGGTGGCGCGAATGATCGCTGAGTGCATGCCGTCCGCGACCTGGCGGGTCGGGGTGACCTCGATGTTCGTGAAGCCCGCATCTTCGAGTCCGCTGCGGTACTCGGCGAAGGAGAGCGCGCCGGCGATGCAGCCGACGTAGTCGCCACGTTCGGCGCGCTGTTCGGGTGTGAGGTGGTCGTCTGCGACGACGTCCGAGACACCGATCCTGCCGCCGGGCGCGAGGACCCGGAAAGTCTCGGCGAAGACGGCGGACTTGTCGGTGGACAGGTTGATCACGCAGTTGGAGATGACGACGTCGATCGTGCCCGCCGGCAGCGGAACCGCCTCGATGCCGCCCTTGAGGAACTCGACGTTTCTCGCACCGGCCTTCTCGGCGTTCGCCAGAGCGAGGGAGAGCATCTCCTCGGTCATGTCCAGGCCGTACGCCTTGCCGGCCGGGCCGACGCGGCGGGCGGAGAGGAGGACGTCGATACCGCCGCCGGAGCCGAGATCAAGGACGCGCTCGCCCTCGTGCAGGTCGGCGACGGCGGTGGGGTTGCCGCAGCCGAGGGAGGCGGCGACGGCTTCGGCCGGAAGCGTGGCACGTTCGTGGGCCGCGTACAGGGCGGAGCCGAAATTCTCGTCGACCTCAACCGGCGCGGAGCCGCAGCAGGCCGTGCTCCCGCCGCTGACCTGTACGGCGGAGGCGGCGTAGCGCCGGCGGACGGTTTCCCGCAGGTCGATCGGCTGCTCGTTCATGGCTCGCTCCTTCGCTGGGAAGTTTGTATTGATGTTTCTCGATACAAGCTTGCGCCTTGGATCGGAGTTCGTCAACATAGAAGCATGTCGAAACAAGGGTTTCTCGCCCCGCACTCCGTTCAGAGCGCGCATACACGGGCGCCCCGCTCACCTGATCGGGCGAACAGTAGGCGTTCCGCGATCAAGCGACGGGCAGGACGGAGACACGACGACGGGCCGGGCCCGGGACGGTGTGTCCCGGGCCCGGCCCGTTCGGGTGTGGTCGCCGTCAGGCGGCGACCGGAGTGCGGTGCTCGGAGGCGGCGGGCGGTCGTCGGAGAGGTCGTCCAGGCTGAAGGACTTCGCGCTGTGGAAGGCGTCCAGGTCCAGGATCTTCTCCCGCGCCGCCACGATCACCGGCACCAGCGCCTGGCCGGCCACGTTCGTCGCCGTGCGCATCATGTCCAGGATCGGGTCGATCGCCAGCAGCAGGCCGACGCCCGCCAGCGGCAGGCCCAGCGTGGAAAGGGTCAGCGTCAGCATGACCGTGGCGCCTGTCAGGCCGGCGGTGGCCGCCGAGCCGATCACCGAGACGAAGGCGATGAGCAGGTAGTCGCCCACGCCCAGGTCGACGCCGAAGATCTGCGCGACGAAGATGCCCGCGATCGCCGGGTAGATGGAGGCGCAGCCGTCCATCTTGGTCGTGGAGCCGAACGGCACCGCGAAGGAGGTGTACTCCTTGGGCACGCCGAGCCGTTCGGTGACCTTCTGGGTCAGCGGCATGGTGCCCACCGAGGAGCGGGAGACGAACGCCAGCTGGATGGCGGGCCAGGCGCCGCGGAAGAACTGCACCGGGTTGACCCGGGCGACGGTCGCCAGCAGCGTCGGGTAGACGCCGAACAGCACCAGCGCGCAGCCGAGGTAGATGTCGGCGGTGAACGTCGCGTACTGGCCGATGAGTTGCCAGCCGTAGTCCTTGATGGCGGTGCCGATCAGGCCGAGCGAGCCGATCGGGGCCAGCCGGATGACCCACCACAGGGCCTTCTGCAGCAGCGCGAGCACGGACTCGCTGACGTGCAGCAGCGGTTCGGCCTTCTCGCCGAGCTTGAGGGCGGCGATGCCGACGACTGCCGCCATGAAGACGATCTGCAGGACCTGCAGCTGTGTGAACGGCGTGATGACGTCGGTCGGCACGATGCCGGTGAGGAAGTCCAGCCAGGAGCCGGCTGTGGTCGGGCTTGGCGCCGTCGGCCGGGGTGAGGCCGGTGCCCGAACCAGGGCTGGAGATCAGGCCGATGGCCAGGCCGATCACCACGGCGATCAGCGAGGTGGTCATGAACCACAGCAGGGTACGGCCGGCCAGCCGGGCCGCGTTGGAGACCTTGCGCAGGTTGGTGATCGAGACGACGATCGCGAAGAACACCAGCGGCGCGACGGCCAGCTTCAGCAGCTGGACGAAGATCTCGCCGATCTTGTCGAGGGTGGTCCCCAGCCAGGCGACGTCGCCGCTGCGGGCGATCCAGCCGAACAGCACGCCGAGCACCAGGCCGGCGAGGATCTGGGCCCAGAAGGGGACCTTGGGTATGCGGCGGCGCGTCGTGGAGCGGGGCGCGCTCGAGGCAGACGTATCGGTGGACACGGGCACACTCCGGTGAGGTGTCGAAAAGGGGAGGAATCAGGAAGAAGGCCGGGGCGCCGGAGTTGCGGACGTCCGGGGCCGCACGAGGCCGGGCCGGGGTCTCCCGAGCGGTGGCCCGAGGGGGCACCCAGGAGACTGCGCTCAGCGTGCGTTCAGCACGGACACGCCGCGGACCTGCAGCGGCACAGGTCGACGTGCAGCCGCGCCACGAGCATGGTGCTCGTCGCGTCGCTCAGAAGGGCTGCCGTCGTCATGGGCCTCACGCTAACACTGGGTGGTCACGTCCCGCGCCGCCGGGCGGCGGAGCGTGCGTACGCCGCAGCACAACGCCCCGCAGGGGGAAGGTGATTCCCTGCGGGGCGCCGGACGGCGTGTGAGGAACGTTACGCCGAGGTGGACTGCGCGTCGGCGGCGGAGCGCTGACTGCGTCGGCGTCCACCGCGGCGTCCTCCTGGCTCTGGTTGTCGGCGACTTTCTGCTTGGCGCGGCCCACGCCGTCCACGATCTGCTCGGACATGTCCTCGCGCTGCCTGCGCAGCACCACGTAGCTGATCGGCGCGGACAGCACGAGGGCGAGCAGCGCGACCCACAACGGGTTGGAGCGGCCGATGCCCTCCGGGAAGACACCGACGTAGGCGAGGACCGCCACGACGAAGAAGCAGCCGGCGAAGATGCCGAGCCGCAGGGCGGTGTAGCGGAGCGTTGCGTGCGACGAGCGGCTCACGGCGGGTCTCTCCATCGGTTCCGGTCGGGGCGGCTGGGCGTCCTTGCCCAGTGTCGCATTTGGGTGTGTGTGATCCTCGTGAGGCCCTCGCGGCACCGCGGGAGGCCCTTCAGACGCGCATGGCCTGCGGGGTCTCGCGGCGGTCCGGGTCGGGGCCGTCGTACTCGCGGACCGTCTCGTAGCGGGTGTTGCGCTCCAGCGGCCGGAAGCCGGCGTCCCGGATGAGTTCCAGCAGGTCTTCGCGGGTCAGCTTGTCGGGAGTGCCGAAGTCGTCCGCGTCGTGGGTGATCTTGTACTCGACGACGGAGCCGTCCATGTCGTCGGCGCCGTGCTGCAGGGCGAGCTGCGCGGTCTGCACGCCGTGCATCACCCAGAACACCTTCACGTGCGGCACGTTGTCGAACAGCAGCCGGGAGACGGCGAAGGTCTTCAGCGCCTCGGCGCCGGTGGCCATCGTGGTCCGCGCCTGCAGCCGGTTGCGGATCTTGCCGTCCTTCATGTCCACGAAGTCGTGCTGGTAGCGCAGCGGGATGAAGACCTGGAAGCCGCCGGTCTCGTCCTGCAGCTCACGCAGCCGCAGCACGTGGTCCACCCGGTGCCTGCGGCTCCTCGATGTGCCCGTAGAGCATGGTGCACGGGGTCTTCAGCCCCTTCTCGTGCGCGAGGCGGTGGATGCGCGACCAGTCCTCCCAGTGGGTTGCGTGGTCGACGATGTGCTGCCGGACCTCCCAGTCGAAGATCTCGGCGCCGCCGCCGGTCAGCGACTCCAGGCCGGCCTCGATCAGCTCGTCGAGGATCTCGGAGGCGGACAGGCCGGAGATCGTCTCGAAGTGGTGGATCTCGGTGGCGGTGAACGCCTTGAGGGAGACCGTCTCGGGCAGCGCCTCCTTCAGCGCGGCGAGCGAGCGCGGGTAGTAGCGCCAGGGCAGCGTGGGGTGCAGGCCGTTGACGATGTGCAGCTCGGTGAGGTTGTCGCCCTCCATCGCCTTCGCGAGGCGGACGGCCTCCTCGATGCGCATCGTGTACGCGTCCTTCTCACCGGGCTTGCGCTGGAAGGAGCAGTACGCGCACGAGGCCGTGCACACGTTGGTCATGTTGAGGTGACGGTTGACGTTGAAGTGGACGACGTCGCCGTTCTTCCGCGTCCGCACCTCGTGGGCGAGGCCGCCCAGCCAGGCCAGGTCGTCGGACTCGTAGAGGGCGATGCCGTCCTCGCGGGTCAGCCGCTCCCCGGAACGGACCTTCTCCTCCAGCTCACGCTTGAGTCCGACGTCCATGCTGTGCGCGCCTCCCTGATCTCGGCCTTCGAGTTTCCCGTGCGCCGGCGCGCACGGGGAGACCCCGACGGCCGAGCGTACTGTGCGGTCACTCCGGCTCTTCGGGCAGCTCTCCGACCCGGTTCTCCCACTTCGTGGACAGCACGATGGTGGTACGGGTGCGGGAGACGCCCTTGGTGCCGGACAGCCGGCGGATCGTGCGCTCCAGGCCGTCGACGTCGGTGGCACGGACCTTGAGCATGTAGGAGTCGTCGCCGGCGATGAACCAGCAGTCCTCGATCTCGGCGAGGTCGCGCAGCCGGCCGGCGACGTCCTCGTGGTCGACGGCGTCGGAGAGCTGGATGCCGATGAGCGCGGTAACGCCCAGGCCGAGCGACGGCGCGTCGATGGTGGCCCGGTAGCCGGTGATCACGCCGGCTGCCTCGAGCCGGTTGATGCGGTCGGTCACGCTGGGCCCGGAGAGCCCGACCAGTCGGCCCAGCTCCGCGTAGGAGGCCCGCCCGTTCTCACGCAGTGCCTGGATGAGCTGCCTGTCCACCGCGTCCATGCGTCGTCAAGCCTTCCGTTTCCGTGGGCCACATGCTTCTTGAGGTACGAATCTAAGGCATGGGCCCGGCGTTACCTCGCGTCAGCTCCCCCTGCCAGCGGCGGTAGAGGGTGTGCGGCACTCCGACGGCGTCCAGCGCGCGGCCGGCGACGAAGTCCACCAGGTCCTGCAGCCGGCGGGCGCCGGCGTAGAAGGCCGGGGAGGTCGGCAGCACGACGGCGCCGGCGTCGTCGAGTGCGACGAGGTGGCGCAGCGTCTGACCGGTCAGCGGCGTCTCGCGGACGGCGACGACCAGCGGACGGCGTTCCTTGAGGGTGACGGACGCGGCCCGCTGCAGCAGGTCCTTGGACAGGCCGAGGGCGACCCCGGCCACACAGGCGGTGCTGGCCGGCACGATCAGCATGCCCTTGGCCCGGTACGAGCCGGAGGACGGTCCGGCCGCCAGGTCGCCGGCCGGCCAGTGGTGCACGCGGTGCACGTCCGCGTCGTAGGCGTCGGGGGTGCCGTCGCCGCCGCGGGCCAGCCAGCGGCGCAGGTCCTCCCCGGCGTGCCCGTCACGGAAGGGGTGACCGGTCTCGTCCAGAACGGTCAGCCGGGCGGCCCGGCTCACGACGAGATCGACGTCCTCCCCCGCGTCCAGCAGACCGCGCAGCACGGCGGCCGCGTACGGCGTCCCCGAGGCACCGGAGACTCCGACGATCCAGGGGCGTCGCGGGCTGTCGCTCACAGCGTCGACACTACTGGTCACCTGCGCGACTGGCGCGAGCGGGCGTGGATGCGGTTTTCTCAGGGCATGCACGTGCCCCCGCTTCGGCGTGTCCCCCGCCGCCTGGTCGCCGCCGCGGCCGCTGCCGCCCTGCTCGCGCTGCCCCTGACCGGGTGCGGACCGGAGGGGAAGGCCACCTCGCAGGAGCAGGTCACGCAGGCGCTGCGCAAGCTGGGGTCCCAGCAGTCGGCGACGATGGTCGCCGGCCTGGTCGGTTCGCCCGAGCAGCTGCGGAACTTCTTCAAGGAGGCCGGCCACGGGCCGTTCGGCGACGAGGTGCCCAGTTCGCAGGAGGCGACGCTGCTGGCCCGTGCCGAGTTCACCACGTCGCTCGCCGCGCCGGACGAGGAGCAGCGGCTGCGCGAGCTGAAGGACTGGAACAAGGCGATCGTCGCGACGACGCTGAACTTCGGCGGCAAGGACATCGCCGCGTACAAGCTCGTCGGCAAGCGGGCGTACGTGCGGCTGCGGGTGCGGCAGCTGAGCAAGGTCGTGGGCCGCCGTGACGGCTGGGAGGGGCAGGGCAGGGCGCTGGCCGACCTGGCGCGTTCCGCGGAGGGTCTGCCCGACTCGCTGAAGGCACCCAAGGACCTGCTGCAAGGCCGTTTCGTGCGGTTCGACCCGCGGTCGTTCCAGGAGTTCTCGTACGTGGCCCAGGGGGTCGTGCCCGGCACGGAGGCGGAGCAGCCGGTCGCGCTGGCGCGCGACGTGCTGGCGGCGATGGACGACACGGCGCTGCGGGACCTGCTGCGCGGCATGGGGACGGTGCTCAGGAAGCAGGCCGACTTCGGCGCGGCGCACACCGACGGCGATGTCACCCGCATCACCGCGACGGTGCCGGCCCGGCAGGCCGCCGGGGAGCTGGCGCCACTGCTGGAGCCGTTCGGCGTGCACGCCGACCCGGCCGCCGCCCCGCACGGCGAGGTGAAGGCACAGCTGCTGATCCGGCGCGGGGTGCTGCAGCGCGTCACCCTGGACCTGGGGCAGTTCACGGACGCCCCTCATGCGCATCTGCCGCTGCGGCTGGACCTGGCCAGTGGTGACGCGCTGTCGGTCAAGGCGCCCCGGCACACCCGGAAGATGGCGCCGCAGGACCTGCTGGCCGCGTTGCTTTACGCGAAGCTGGACTCACCGGCCTTCTGAGGCCGCGTGCGGCGGTGACGGGCGGGGAACACGGCGTGCCCGCCTGCCGTTGCACAGGCATGGCGAACAGACCTGCTCCTTCGGAAACCGGCCGGCGGCCCGGCGCGGGCGCGCGGGCCTGGATCGCGGCGCAGGTGATCCTGGTGTGGGTGGCGCTGCTGTGGGTCCTTGAGGCCGTCGACTACTCGACGGGGCACGCGCTGGACTCCTTCGGCATCCGCCCGCGCCGGCTGGACGAGCTGGTGGACGTGGTGCCCGCCGCGTTCATGCACTTCGGCTTCGCGCACCTGATGGCGAACACGCTGCCGCTGCTGGTCCTCGGCTTCGTGGCGGCGCTGCGCGGGGCGGGGCGGTTCCTCGCCGTCGCGTTCACGGTGATCGTGGTGAGCGGGCTGGGCGTATGGCTGACGGCCCCGGAGCACAGCAACACGGCGGGCGCCTCCGGGCTGATCTTCGGGCTGTTCGGCTACCTGGTGGTGCGCGGTTTCGTGGACCACCGGGCCGGCGATGTGGCGCTGGGCGCGGTGGTGGCCGTGCTGTACGGGTCGATCCTGTGGGGCGTGCTGCCGACGGAGTCCGGCATCTCGTGGCAGGGGCACCTGTTCGGCCTGCTCGGCGGGGTGCTGGCGGCCTTCGTCACCCGCACCCGCGAGGCAGCCGGAACACCGCGTCCGCAGTGGCACTAGGCCATGGCCGATACTGGTGCGCATGGCTTACGACGATCTCCGCGCGCTGCTGCGGGCACTGGAGCGGGAGGGCGACCTCAAGCGGATCGGGGCGGAGGTCGATCCGTACCTGGAAGTCGGCGAGATTGTCGACCGGGTGAACAAGGCAGGCGGCCCCGCGCTGCTGTTCGAGAACGTGCGCGGCTCGGCGATGCCGCTGGCGATGAACGTGTACGGCACCGACCGGCGGCTGCTGAAGGCGCTGGGCCTGCGTTCCTACGACCAGATCAGCGAGCGGATCGGCGGTCTGCTGAAGCCGGAGCTGCCGCAGGGCTTCGTCGGCATGCGAGAGGCGTTCGGGAAGCTGGGCGCGATGGCGCACGTGCCGCCGAAGAAGGTGAAGGAGGCAAGGGTCCAGGAGGTGGTGCTGCGCGGTGACGAGGTGGACCTCGAGACGCTGCCGGCCCTGTTCACCTGGCCCGAGGACGGCGGCTCGTTCTTCAACCTGGGCCTGACCCACACCAAGGACCCCGAGACCGGGGTGCGGAACCTGGGCCTGTACCGGCTGCAGCGGCACGACCGGAACACCATCGGCATGCACTGGCAGATCCACAAGGACAGCCGCAACCACTACCAGGCCGCGGCGCGGCGCGGTGAGCGGCTGCCGGTGGCCGTCGCCTTCGGCTGTCCCCCGGCCGTGACGTACGCGGCGACGGCGCCGCTGCCGGGCGACATCGACGAGTACCTGCTCGCCGGCTTCGTGCAGGGCAAGCGGGTGGAGATGGTCGACTGCCGTACCGTCCCGCTGCAGGTGCCCGCGGGCGCGGAGGTCGTGCTGGAGGGCTGGCTGGAGCCGGGCAAGACCCGCCCGGAGGGCCCCTTCGGCGACCACACCGGCTTCTACACCCCGCAGGAGGACTTCCCGGCGCTGACCATCGACTGCGTGACGATGCGCCGGCGTCCGCTGCTGCAGTCCATCGTGGTGGGCCGCCCCCCGACGGAGGACGGGCCGCTGGGCCGGGCCACGGAACGCTTCTTCCTGCCGTTGCTGAAGGTCATCATCCCGGACATCGTGGACTACCACCTGCCGGAGGCCGGCGGTTTCCACAACTGCATCATCGTCTCGATCGACAAGAAGTACCCGAAGCACGCACAGAAGGTGATGCACGCGATCTGGGGGGCGCACATGCTGTCCCTGGAGAAGCTGATCGTCGTGGTGGACGCCGACTGTGACGTGCACGACCTGCACGAGGTGGCCTGGCGGGCGCTGGGCAACACCGACTACGCACGGGACCTCACCGTGGCCGAAGGCCCGGTGGACCACCTGGACCACGCGTCCTACCAGCAGTTCTGGGGCGGAAAGGCCGGCATCGACGCGACGGCGAAGTGGCCCGAGGAAGGCTACGCGCGCGGGTGGCCGAACATGATCACCTCCGACCCGGAGACGGCCGACCGGGTGTCGAGACGGTGGAAGGAGTACGGGCTGTGAGTACGGTCGAGGGAATCGCGGGGTCCGACCCGCACCGGTCCGACGCCGGACCGGTGCGGGCCTTTTTGCGGCTCGTGATGATCGAGCACTCCGTCTTCGCGCTGCCGTTCGCCTACATCGCCGCGCTGACGGCGATGCTGCTGGACGACGCACAGGTGCACTGGTGGGAGCTGTTCCTCGTCACCGTCGCGATGATCGGGCTGCGCACCTTCGCGATGGCCGCGAATCGCGTCATCGACCGGGAGATCGACGCGCACAACCCGCGCACCGCCGGACGCGAACTGGTGACCGGCGCGGTCTCGCTCCGCACGGCGTACGTCGGGTCGGTGGCCTCCGTGGTCGTCTTCCTGGGCGCCTGCGCCCTGCTGAACCCGCTGTGCCTGGCGCTGGCACCCGTCGCCGTGGTTCCGATGGTCGTCTACCCGTACGGCAAACGCTTCACGAACTTCCCGCACGCCATCCTGGGCCTGGCCCAGGCGATGGGCCCGGTCGGCGCCTGGCTGGCCGTCACCGGCACCTGGTCGTGGGACGCGGTGGTCCTGGGTCTCGCGGTCGGCGTGTGGATCGGCGGGTTCGACCTGATCTTCGGGTGCCAGGACGTGGCGGCGGACCGGACGCACGGCGTGAAGTCCGTGCCGGCCCGCTACGGCATCGCGGCCGCCCTGTACGGCGCCCGCGCCAGCCACGTCGTCACCGTCGGCCTGCTGGCCCTCTTCGGCGCCATGACGGGCGCGGGGCCGCTGTGGTGGCTGGGCCTGGTCATGGTGGTCGGCGCGTTCGTCTACGAGCACTCCCTGCTCAAGCCACGCGACCTGTCCCGCCTCAACCGCGCCTTCTTCACGGTGAACGGCTTCATCGGCGTCACCCTGTTCGTCTGCGCCCTGCTCGACCTGATCACGCGCGGCCTGTCCGTCTGAGAGGGACAGGCCACGCGGGGGTGGGGAACGGCGTCAGACGCCGGCGTAGGAGTGCTTGCCGGTGATGAAGATGTTGACGCCGTAGTAGTTGAAGATGAAGCACGCGAAGGCGATCAGCGCCAGGTAGGCGGCCTTGCGGCCCTTCCAGCCGGCGGTGGCGCGGGCGTGCAGGTAGCAGGCGTAGGCGACCCAGGTGACGAAGGACCAGGTCTCCTTCGGGTCCCAGCCCCAGTAGCGGCCCCACGCGTCGCCCGCCCAGATGGCGCCGGCGACGATCGTGAAGGTCCAGAAGGGGAAGACCGCCGCGTTGATGCGGTAGGCGAACTTGTCCAGCGAGCCGGCCGCAGGCAGCCGCTCCAGCACAGAGGTGGCGAACGCGCCCGGCTTGCCGCCGCCGGCCAGCTTGGCCTCGTAGCGGTCGCGGAAGAGGTACAGCAGCGTGGAGACGGCGCCCATGTAGAACAGGGCGCCGCAGACGATCGCCATCGAGACGTGGATCCACAGCCAGTACGAGTGCAGCGCGGGCACCAGCTGGTCGCTGGCGGTGTAGAGCACGGTGACGGCCAGACCGAGGTCCAGCAGGATGCTGGTGACCAGCGGCAGACCGATCCAGCGCACGTTCTTCCCCAGCGCCAGGAAGATCAGGTAGACGGCGACGGCGACCATGCCGAACGCGCAGGAGAACTCGTACATGTTCGACCACGGCGCCCGCTGCACCGACAGGGCGCGGAAGAGCACACCGCCGACGTGCAGCAGGAACGCCAGCACCGTCAACGAGATCGCGATGCGTCCGTACAGGTCGCCCTTCGCGTCACCGCCGGCCGCGCCCGGACCGTCCGGCAGGTCACCGCGCGAGCCGGACGCCGAGCGGGTGACGACCGTCGGCCGGGACTGCCGCTCCAGCACGCCGGTGCCGCCCTTGGCGCGCACCTGGACGGCGGGGGCCGCCGCCTGCGCCGGCACGGTTGCGGCGTCACCCTCGGCGGTCAGCGCGGCGGCGGTGCGGGCCACCTTGCTGCGGCTGCCGAAGGTCCACTCGAAGATGTGGGCGACGAAGGCGAGGACGTAGATCGCGATCGCCGAATCGATCAGGTAGTTGCTGAGCTGCGCCAGCGACTCGTTCGTCGCCGCCGCTGCGAGGTCGTTCATCGGGTCTCTCCTTCGTCAGCCGCGACGGGCCGGGCGGGCTCTGCCTCGGAGGGGGCTGTGGCGTCGCCGGCGTCCGGGTCCGGCGCGGGCGGGGCGTGCGGCTGCAGTCCGACCGCCAGGTCGCCCAGTTCGTGCGCGAGCCGGGCGGACTCGCTGCGGCCCAGCCCGGCCATCTCGACGGTGGTCCGGCCGTCGTCACCGGTGACGGCCCGTACCCACACCCGGCGCCGCTGGATGAACAGCGAGCCGGCCAGCCCGGCGATGGCGGCGAGGGCGCCGCCCAGCGCCCAGCCGCCGCCGATCTGGTGGTTGATCTGGAAGTTGGCCCACTGCTTGATGCCGTCGAACTTCAGTGAGCCCGCGCCGTTGGGCAGTTTCATGGTTTCTCCGGGCCGCAGCGCCTGCTTGAACGGGCTGCCGTCCTTCACCGTGAACTGCTTCATGTGGTCGGTGTCGAGCTGGTACACGTTCTGTGGCAGCCCGGAGTCGAGGCCCAGGTCGCCGTGGTAGGCGGTGAGCAGCATCACCGGATACTTCGGCTGCGGCGACTGGGAGCGCATGCCCTGCGGCGTGGCGCCGCCGAAGGTGGGGACGAAGAAGCCCTGGAACGCGAGCTGGTCGACCTTGCCGTTCTTGCCGAAGGCGTCGGGCGCTTTGACGACCCCGACCGACGTGAGGTTGTTGTCCTGCGGCAGGAAGGCGACCGGCCCGTGGTAGGCGGTCTCGCCCTGACCGTCGGTAACCGTGACGACCGGCGCGAAGCCGTGCGCGATCAGGTAGACCTTCGTGTCGCCGACATGCAGCGGGTCATTGACCTCGATCGAGGTCTTCTTCCGCTTGTCCTCCGGCGAGTCCTTGTAGGTGATGTCCGCCTTGTAGACGCGTGGGGTGCCCTTGTTGGGGCCGCTCTCGGCGTACGTGCGCGTGGAAGTCGTCAAGCTGGAAGCTGAACGGCTCCAGGTCGCCGGTGTCGAACAGCGAACCGTGGCTGAAGTCGTCGTACTGGCTCAGGGTGTTGGCGAAGCCGCCGCCGTCGCCCTGGATGACGAGTTTGCCGCCCTCGGAGCGCCACAGCTGCCCGGCGGCGAAGGAGAGCAGCAGCACGATCAGCGCGATGTGGAACAGCAGATTGCCGGTCTCGCGCAGGTAGCCCTTCTCTGCGGCGAGCGAGCCGGTGTCGGCCTGGACGCGGAACCGCTTCTTCCCGAGCAGCCCACGGGCGGCGGTCAGCACCTCCTCGGCGTCGGCCTCGGAGCGCCAGGTGGTGTAGGCAGGCATCCGGTCCAGCCGGCGCGGGGCGCGCGGCGGCCGGGCGCGGAGCTGGCCGACGAACTGCCAGCTGCGCGGGACGATGCAGCCGGCGAGCGAGGTGAACAGCAGGATGTAGATCGCCGAAAACCACACCGACGTGTAGACGTGGAAAAGTTGCAGCGCGTCGTAGATCGGCGCAAGCGTGTCGTGAGCCTTGTGGAAGTCCGCGACCTTGGTCGGGTTCTTGTCGGCCTGCGGGACGAGGGAGCCGGGAATCGCGGCGAGGGAGAGCAGGAACAGCAGGATCAGCGCTACCCGCATGGAGGTGAGCTGCCGCCAGAACCAGCGGGTCCAGCCGGTGATCTCGCGGCCGAGCCAGGCCGCGCCGCCGAGCAGGCCGGGCCGGCGCACGCCGCCGAAGGAGCCGGGGACGCTCTGTCCGGTCAGCTCGTCCTTCGGGGCGGTGGACAGCTGTGAGGTGGCGGCGTCCAGGTCCTGGTCCGGCTCCTGGGGGCGCCTCGTCTCGGTCTTGCTCATGTGCTCAAATCCCCACGGTGAAGCCCGCCGACCACACCTGCATCTCGTTGACGATCTGGTTCCAGGCCCCCGTGACGAGCAGCAGGCCGACGACGACGAGCATGCCGCCGCCGATCCGCGTCACCAGTGTGTAGTGGCGTTTGACCCAGTCGAACGCGCCGAGCGTACGCCGGAAGGCGAGCGCGGCCAGGATGAACGGCACGCCCAGGCCGAGGCAGTAGGCGACGCCGAGCAGCGCGCCGCGTCCGGCACTCGCCTCGGTGAAGGCGAGGGTCTGCACCGCGCTGAGCGTCGGGCCGACGCACGGCGTCCAGCCGATCGCGAAGAGCACCCCGAGCATCGGGGCACCCGCGAGCCCGATGGCGGGCTTCTTGTGGATGCGGAACTCGCGCGAGGTGAACCGTTGCATCAGGCCCATGAAGGCCAGGCCGAGCGCGATGGTGAGTGCGCCCAGGACTTTGCTGATGACCTCACGGTGTTCCTGCAGAGTGCGGCCGACGCCGCCGAAGAGGGTCCCGTAGGAGACGAAGACCACCGTGAAGCCGAGTACGAACAGCGCCGCCCCGGCGACCACCCGGCCTCTGCGCGCCTCCGCGAGATCGGTGCCGCTGACGCCCGTCACGTACGAGAGGTAGCCCGGGACCAGCGGAAGCACGCACGGCGAGAAGAACGAGACGAGCCCGCCGAGGATCGCGACCGGGACGGCGACGAGCAGCGCACCGTTGAGGACGGTGGTGTTGGCCGAGGCGAGGAACGTGCTCATGCGCCGGTCACTTCTTCGCAAGCAGCGGCTTGAGTGCCTTGCGCAGCTGGTGCTCGTCGAGCGAGGTGAGTGCTCGGACCGCGATCCTGTGGTGGCGGTCGAGGATCACGGTGGAGGGGATGGCCTGCAGGGACAGGCTGTTCCGGGGGAACTTCAGGACGAGCTTGCCCTCGGGGTCGAAGAAGCTCGGGTAGTGGACGTCGAAGCGCCGCTCGAAGGCCCGCGGGTTCGTGGGCGTGTTGTCCCGGGTGTTGATCCCGATGAACTGGACGCCCTCGTCCTGCGTCTGATGGGCGACCTTCACCAGGTGCGGCGCCTCGGCCCGGCACGGGGAGCACCAGGAGCCCCAGACGTTGAGTACGACGATCTTGTTCTTGTAGTCGGAGAGGCTGATCGTCTTGCCGTCGACCGTCTTCCCGGAGATCTCGGGGGCCTGCTTCCGCTTGCCTTCCGGGATCTTGGTGATCTCGCCCGTGCCCTGCACGAAGTTGGTCTTTCCGGTGGAGGAGCCGGTGTCGGTGGACCCGCATCCGGCGAGCACCAGGACACCGGCCGCCACCCCGGCGAACACCACGGGGGCACGGTGGCGGAAGGCGCGGCTCTGACTCATGTGAAAAGTTTCGCATGGGGGTCTGAGTCGTCTGCCGCGCCCCCCTTGTCCGCCTTGTACGTCCTGCTCAGGACGTCCGCGGCGCGGCCTTCAGGCGCCGTGTCCGGGCGACTGGCCGCGGCCGGGACGGGCGCCGGGCAGCAGGTGAGCCGGCACCAGGTCGCGCGCGGGCTCGCTGTAACCGACGGAGACGAGGCTGTCGCCGAGGAAGGTGAACCTGGTCAGCGACGCGAGAGAGCACTCGCGGTTGCGCGGGTCGTGCCACAGCCGGCGCTTCTCGACGAAGCAGCGCAGCACCCAGATGGGCAGCTGGTGGCTGACGCAGACGGCCTCGTGGCCGCGCGCGGCGTCCCGTGCGGCCTCGACCGCGCTCATCATGCGCACCACTTGGTGAACGTAGGGCTCGCCCCAGGACGGCTTGAACGGGTTCAGCAGATGCTTCCAGTTGGCGGGGCGGCGCAGCGCGCCGTCGCCGACGCCGAAGGTACGGCCCTGGAAGACGTTCGCGGCCTCGATGAGCCGCCGGTCACCGGCCACGTCCAGGCCATGGGTCTTGGCCAGGGGCGCGGCCGTCTCCTGGGCACGTTCGAGCGGGGAGGCCACGACGTGAGCGATGTCACGGTCGGTCAGATGCTCGGCGACCCGGTCGGCCATCTGCCGGCCGAGCTCGGAGAGGTGGTAGCCGGGCAGCCGTCCGTAGAGCAGCCCGTCGGGGTTGTGCACCTCTCCGTGCCGCATGACGTGTACGACGGTCACGGTCTTGTCGCCGTTCATGCGACCGCCTCCGCTGCCGCGCGGGCTGCGGCCGGGAGGGCCTCGAGCACCGTGTCCAGCGCGCGGTCGTCGTGCGCGGTGGACACGAACCAGGACTCGAAGGCGGAGGGCGGCAGGTAAACGCCCTGGGAGAGCATGGAGTGGAAGAAGGCGGTGTAGCGGAAGGCCTCCTGCTTCCTGGCACCGTCGTAGTCACGGACGGGGGCGTCGGCGAAGAAGACGGAGAACATGTTGCCCGCGGTCTGCAGCCGGTGGGCGACGCCCTCCTTGGCGAGCGCCTCGGAGACGGCGGTGCGCAGCGTGAGCGAGGCGGCGTCGACCTTCGCGTAGGCGGCGTCGTCGAGGAGCCGCAGCTGAGCGACACCGGCGGCGGTGGCCACCGGGTTCCCGGAGAGGGTGCCGGCCTGGTAGACGGGCCCGGCGGGGGCGAGGTGCTCCATGACGTCGCGGCGGCCGCCGAAGGCGGCGGCGGGAAAGCCGCCGCCCATGACCTTGCCGAAGGTCATCAGGTCGGGGACGACGCCGTCCAGCCCGAACCAGCCGGTGCGGCTGACGCGGAAACCGGTCATCACCTCGTCGGAGACGTAGAGGGCGCCCTCGGCGGTACACAGGTCCTTCAGGCCCTGGTTGAAGCCGTCGGCGGGCGGCACGATGCCCATGTTGCCCGGAGAGGCCTCGGTGATGACGCAGGCGATCTCGCCGGGGTGTGCGGCGAAGGCGGTCCGGACGGCGTCCAGGTCGTTGTAGGGCAGCACGAGGGTGTCGCCGGCCTGCGCTCCGGTGACGCCGGGGGTGTCGGGGAGACCGAAGGTGGCCACGCCGCTGCCGGCGGCGGCCAGCAGCGCGTCGACGTGCCCGTGGTAGCAGCCGGCGAACTTCACGACCTTCGCGCGGCCGGTGAAGCCGCGGGCCAGCCGGATCGCCGACATGGTGGCCTCGGTGCCGGAGGAGACCAGCCGCACCTGTTCGACGGGCGCGATCCGGTCGGCGATCTCCTCGGCGAGGGCGACCTCGTCGGCGCCGGGGGTGCCGAAGGAGGTGCCGCGCTCGACGGCCGCCCGGGCGGCGGCCACCACCTCGGGGTGGGCGTGGCCGAGGATCATCGGCCCCCAGGAGCAGACGAGGTCGACGTACTCGCGGCCGTCGGCGTCGGTGAGGTACGGACCGGTGCCCGAAACCATGAACCGGGGCGTACCGCCCACAGCGCCGAAGGCGCGGACCGGTGAGTTCACGCCACCCGGGGTCACGGCGGCGGCGCGGTCGTAGAGCGACTGCGATACTGGGGCGTCGTACGAGTAAGTCACGTATGCCATGGTGTCAGAGCTTCGTGGACATGCGACGCCGGGCGTTTCGCAGCCTCCTGGGCGGGGAGGTCTCTGACACGATGATCGGGTTGCGCGGCGGCAGCCGTGAGTGGTCGGGTGGTGACATGCAGCGCGGTGGCGGGCCGGGCGAGGAGACGGGGGACCTCGGGCCGGGGCGTGCGCGTGGTCGTCACCGGCGTGAGGCAGCGAGAGTGGACAGCAGCAAGGGTGGCGGCCGCGTGGGGGTGACCTACAAGTACTTCGGCGCGCCTGACGGGGCCACCGCAGCCCGGGTCCCCCTGTCGATGCGCCCGGAGGAGCTCGGCGGTGACGAGCTGGGTCACGGAATGTTCACCAAGATCAAGCCGGAGACGATGGCCGCCATGGTCCTCACCGGCATCGAGGGCATACCGCTGCACCGGGTCCCGCCGCTCGAACTCGTCGTGCTGCACCCGGACTACGCGGTGGTGAAGCTGCCGATGACGGTGGTGGATCCGCTGCGCGGTATCGGTGAGGAGTCAGTGGGCGCGGCGGCCTTCATATGGTCCACGGTGCCGGACCGGTCCGGTCCGCAGGACGCGTTCAACGTCTATCGGCTGCTGCACGAGTGGCAGGACTTCTCCGAGCGGCTGCACTTCGCCGGCCACCAGCCGTACTGCCTGGTCTGGCCCTGACCCGGGCCGTGACGGCCTGCACGTCGGCCGAGCACGGGGCATCCACCCTCGGATGCACCGCTCCGCCCCGTTCTCCATCTCGTCACCCGTGATCCGCAATTCCCGCCCGCGGGCGGGAGTATCAGGCCGCCACAGGGGCATCAGCTTCTGCACGGGACATCCACGCGATGTTCACCACGACGGGAGGGGACAACATGACGGACTCCAAAGCAGGTGTCTCCGGCGGCCCGCAGAGTTCGGGCCTGGCCATCGGCGGCCTGGTCTGCGGGCTCATCGGACTGCTCTTCCTCGGGATCATCCTCGGGCCGGTGGCCTTCATTCTGGGCATGGTGGCCCACCGACGGGCCGCCTCGGGCATGGCGAAGGCCGCGATCATCCTGGGTGTCGTGGACCTCGTGCTGGCGATCGTCTGGCTCGTGGCCCTCAGCTCGGGCGGCCTCTCCCCGTTCTGAGGAGGGCCTGCGGGCCGTGGCGGCCTGAGCGGCACCGGCGTCCGGTCTCCTGCGGCAGGGGGCCGGACGCCGTGCCCGCGTCATTCCTTGTGGACCGTCGGCTCAGAGGTCTGATCCCCCGGGGCGGCCTCGTCGGCGCGGCGGCGCATCTCGTCGATGGACTCGTCACTGCCCGGCTTGATGTGCAGCTCGAAGTCGCCGCCGTACTTCTCCGCGCCGGCCATGACGGCCATCTCGACGGCCTCCTCACCCTTCTGCCCGCGCAGGATCAGCTGGTCGCGTCGCAGGTCCTTCATCAGGGCCCAGCACAGGCCGACCATGACGACGACGAACGGCACCGCCACCAGGATCGTGAGGTTCTGCAACCCCGTCAGCGCCGAGCCGCTGCCGCTGCCGATCAGCAGCATGATCGCGGCCACCGCGCCGGTGAGCACGCCCCAGAAGATGACGACCGCCTTGCCCGGCTCGATGGTGCCCTTCTGCGACAGGGTGCCCATCACGATCGAGGCGGCGTCGGCACCGGAGACGAAGAAGATCGCCACCAGGAGCATCACGACGATGCTGGTCGCTCCGGCGATCGGGTACTCCCGCAGCACGGCGAACAGCTGGCCCTCTGCCGAGGACTCGGCGGTGATGTCGGCGCCGTTGCGCTGCAGGTTCATCGCGGCGCCACCGAAGACGGCGAACCAGATGAGGCTGACCACGCTCGGCACCAGGATCACGCCGCCGACGAACTGACGGATGGTGCGGCCGCGGCTGATCCGGGCGATGAACATGCCGACGAACGGCGTCCAGGAGATCCACCAGGCCCAGTAGAAGACCGTCCAGCTCGACAGCCACGAGGAGACGTCCTTGCCGCCGCTGGCGGCCGTGCGGGCGGCCATCTGGGGCAGCTCCTCGAAGTAGGAGCCGACCGAGGTGGGCAGCAGGTTCAGGGAGAGGATCGTCGGACCGGCCGCGAAGACGAAGACGACCAGCAGCGCGGCCAGCACCATGTTGATGTTGGACAGCCACTGGATGCCCTTCTCCACGCCCGAGACGGCGGAAAGGATGAAACAGACGGTGAGCACCGCGATGATGGCGACGAGCAGCGTGGTGCTCGCCTTGCCGTCGATCCAGTTCACCTCCTGGAAGCCACTGCCGATCTGCAGCGCGCCGAGCCCGAGGGAGGCGGCCGAGCCGAACAGGGTGGCGAGGATCGCGAGGATGTCGATGACGCGTCCGGCGGCGCCGTTGGCGTGTTTCTCGCCGATCAGCGGCGTGAAGACGGCGCTGATGGTCTGCCTGCGGCCGCGTCGGAACGCGCTGTAGGCGATGGCGAGGCCGACGACGGCGTAGATGGCCCATGGGTGCAGCGTCCAGTGGAACAGCGTGGTGGCCATGGCCACGTCCATCCGGTCGCCGGCGTCGGCCGGGTGCGTACCGGGCGGCGGGTCGGCGAAGTGCGTGAGCGGCTCGTTGACGCCGTAGAACATCAGCCCGATGCCCATGCCGGCGCTGAACATCATGGCCACCCAGGAGGCCGTCCGGAATTCCGGCTCCTCCCCCTCGTCGCCGAGGGGGATCTTTCCGTAGCGGCTGAAGGCCAGCCACAGGGCGAACACCACGAAGCCGGACGCCGCGAGCACGAAGCCCCAGCCGCCGTTCGTCATGACCCGGCTCAGTGCCGAGCTGGACACGTCGGTCAGCGAGTTCGTGGCGACGCCGCCCCACACCACGAAGGCGAGGGTCAGCAGCGCGGTGACACCGAAGACGAGGCGGTCCGTCTGCGGCAGGTGCGACCCGGGTCCCTCGGTCGCAGGGGACGTCGAAAAAGCCGATTCATCCCGCATGCCCGTTTCTTTCCGCTCATCCGGCACGTCGCCTCGACCTCTCCTCGTCGCTCAGGGGCCGGACACCGCATGCCGCCACCCGGATTCCCTGCACCATCCGCCTGCACGGCGACACCGTCCCCCACTCGGGGCGGACGGGCCCCAGGCAACGGCGACACCGAAACTCGGACAAAACGACGATACGTCTCAATAACACCCTCGCACCGCATCTCCACGCGATCCGCCCGTCACCGCGCGCTCCGCCACCGCGAACCACCCTGCGCACCCCGGCCCGGAACTCGGAGAGGACCGGCGCCGACCCGAACGGGTGAACGTTGCCAGGCCCCGCGCGTACCCTCACCTGCATGACACCACGGACCGCAGTCATCACCGGCGCCGGCAGCGGCATCGGTGCCGCCACCGCCCGCCGGCTGGCCGCAGAGGGCTACCGCGTCGTCCTCACCGCGCGGCGCAAGGACCTCCTCGAGTCGCTCGCCGCCGAACTGGAAGCTGCCGGCCACCAGGCCGTGGCCCGGCCGCTCGACGTCACCGACCGGGCCGCCGTCGACGCCTTCGTCGCCGAACTGGACCGCTGCGACGTGCTGGTCAACAACGCCGGCGGCGCGCTGGGCACCGAGCCGGTGGCCGACGCCGACCCCGCCGACTGGCGGCGGATGTACGAGGTCAACGTCCTCGGCACCCTGCACATGACGCAGGCCCTGCTGCCCGCCCTGACCACGGCCGAGAGCGGGGAGGGCACCGTCGTCGTGCTCTCCTCGACCGCAGGCCACGGCGTCTACGAGGGCGGAGGGGGCTACGTCGCCGCCAAGCACGGCGCCCACGTGCTCGCCGAAACGCTGCGGCTCGAACTGTGCGGACAGCCCGTCCGCGTCGTGGAGATCGCCCCCGGCATGGTGAAGACCGAGGAGTTCTCCCTCACCCGCTTCCGGGGCGACGCCGAACGCGCCGCGAAGGTGTACGAAGGGGTGACCGAGCCGCTGACCGCCGACGACGTCGCGGACACCGTCGGCTGGGCCGTGACCCGGCCACCCCACGTCAACATCGACCTTCTCGTCGTCCGGCCGAGGGCGCAGGCGTCCAACTCCAAGATCCACCGCAAGCGCCCCTAAACCGTCCCCACCTGCAGACGCGCCGATCCCGCGCCAGGCATGTGAAAGACACCACTGCTCATCCAGGCTTCGTTGCCGGTTCATGAGGAATGAGTTCGGCCGGCTTCGGGCAGACGCCCCCCTCGGGCCACGCCGTGGTCCGAGAGTCAGCTGCCCCCTACACGACGAAGGACGGAATGCGTGACTGTCCGCACAACGGCGAAAACGCCGACTGAGAGGCCGGTGAAGGAACCGCCGGCGACCGAAGGCAACCGGCACTCGATCGCGCCGGCGGTGTTCTGGCCTTCCGCCATCGTCATCCTGGGATTCGTCCTGTTCGCCGTCATCGGCCGACAGAGTGCGGCGGACGCGGTACAGACCGTCCAGGACAACATCGTCGGCGGCCTCAGCTGGTACTACCTGGCGCTCGTGTCCCTCTTCGTGATCTTCGTGCTGTGGGTCGGCATCGGCCGCTACGGAGACATCAAACTCGGCAAGGACGACGAGAAGCCCGAGTTCGGCATGGTCTCGTGGCTGGCGATGCTCTTCGCCGCCGGCATGGGCATCGGCCTGGTCTTCTGGGGCGTGGCCGAGCCGCTGAACTTCTTCGACTCCCCCAGGCCCGGCGTCAGCGACGCCGCCGCCGCCAAGGAACAGTTCGCCATGGTGCAGACCTTCCTGCACTGGGGCATCCACCCGTGGGCCGTCTACGTCGTCGTCGGGCTGGCCGTCGCCTATGCCGTGCACCGCAAGGGCCGGCCGGTCTCCATCCGCTGGGCGCTGGAACCGATCTTCGGCGAGAAGGTCAACGGCGTCTGGGGCAACGTCATCGACAGCGTCGCCGTGATCGGCACGCTCTTCGGTGTCGCGACCTCGCTCGGCTTCGGTGTCATGCAGGTCGCCAGCGGCATGCACTTCCTCGGCTGGGTCGACGACCCGAGCAGCAAAGTCCTGCTCGTGCTGCTGATCGCCGGCATCACCTCGATCGCGACGCTCTCCGTGGTGAGCGGCATCGGCAAGGGCATCAAGTGGCTGTCCAACACCAACATGGTGCTGGCCTCCGTGGTCATGCTCTTCGTGCTCATCGCGGGCCCGACGCTGTTCATCGCGAACGGCCTGGTGCAGGATGTCGGCAACTACCTGCAGGACGTCGTCCGGCTGAGCTTCGACACCGGAGCGGCCCACGGCGACGACGGCACCAGCTGGGTGAACGGCTGGACCGTCTTCTACTGGGGCTGGTGGATCTCCTGGGCGCCCTTCGTCGGCATCTTCATCGCCCGGATCTCCCGCGGACGTACGGTCCGCGAGTTCGTCTGCGGCGTGATGCTGGTTCCGACGCTGCTGACCTTCTTCTGGTTCGCCGTCTTCGGCGGCACCGCCCTCAACAAGCAGATGACCGGGGCACACGACTTCATCGGCGACAAGGGCGTGAGCACCAACAACGCGCTCTTCGAGCTGCTCGACACGCTGCCGGGGGGAACGTTCGTCGCCGGCGTGGCGATCCTGCTGATCGTGCTGTTCTTCGTCACCTCCTCGGACTCCGGCTCGTACGTCGTCGACATGCTGGCCTCGGGCGGTGACCCCAACCCACCGGTGTGGAGCCGCGTGTTCTGGGCGCTGGCGGAGGGTTCGGTCGCCGTAGCCCTGCTGTTGGCCTCGGGCTCGGAGGGGACGGCGTCGCTGAACACCCTCAAGACGACAGCGATCATCATCGCCTTGCCGTTCAGCGTCGTCATGATCGGCATGTGCTTCGCGACGCTGAAGTCCTTCCGCCAGGAACGTCAGGCGTACCTGGAGGCCGAGCGGCGCAGGGAGCACGACCGCATCATCGACAAGACGGTGGCCACTCTCGAGGAGAGCCTGGAGGACGGCTCGCTTTCCGACACGCCGTCGGTGCCCCAGCAGAAGTAGGCGTCCGCCGCTCAGGCGACGGTCCTCCACCGCGAACGGGTGCCGGCTGCCCACCGCAGCCGGCACCCGTTCTGTGCGCGGCCGGGCGTCAGCCCTTGACGCAGACCACCTGCATCAGCTTGGCGACGACCTCGACCAGGTCGCGCTGGGCCTCGATGACCTGCTCGATCGGCTTGTACGCGCCGGGGATCTCGTCGACGACGCCGCCGTCCTTGCGGCACTCCACGCCCCGGGTCTGCTCCGCGAGGTCCCGCTCGGTGAAGCGACGCTTGGCCGCGCCGCGGCTCATCCGTCGCCCGGCGCCGTGCGAGGCGGACTGGAAGGATTCGGCGCTGCCCAGACCCTTCACGATGTAGGAGCCAGTGCCCATCGAGCCGGGGATGATCCCGTACTCGCCGCTGCCCGCGCGGATCGCGCCCTTGCGGGTGACCAGCAGGTCCATGTCGTCGTACCGCTCCTGCGCCACGTAGTTGTGGTGGCAGGAGATGACGTCCTCGAAGACCGGTCTGGCCTTCTTGAACTCCTTGCGCACCACGTCCTGCAGCAGCCCCATCATCAGGGCACGGTTGTACCGGGCGTACTCCTGCGCCCAGAACAGGTCATGCCGGTAGGCGGCCATCTGCGGGGTGTCGGCGACGAACACCGCCAGGTCGCGGTCGGCCAGGCCCTGGTTGTGCGGCAGCTTCTGCGCGACGCCGATGTGGAAGTCGGCGAGCTCCTTGCCGATGTTCCGGGAGCCGGAGTGCAGCATGAGCCACACCGAACCGGACGTATCGATGCATACCTCGATGAAGTGGTTTCCGCCACCCAGCGTCGCCATCTGCTTCGTCGCCCGGCCCTGCCGGAACCTCACTGCCTCGGCGACGCCGTCGAACCGCGACCAGAAGTCGTCCCAGCCGTTCGTCGGCATCCCGTGCAGGCCGCCCGGCTCGACCGGGTCGTCGTGCATCCCGCGGCCGACGGGAATGGCCCGCTCGATCTTGGAGCGGAGCCGCGACAGGTCGCCGGGCAGGTCGTTCGTGGTCAGCGAAGTCTTCACTGCGGACATGCCGCAGCCGATGTCGACGCCCACCGCCGCCGGACAGACGGCGCCCTCCATGGCGATCACCGATCCGACCGTGGCGCCCTTGCCGTAGTGGACGTCGGGCATGACGGCGAGTCCCCTGATCCACGGCAGCGTGGAGACGTTGCGCAGCTGCTGCATCGCCCCGTCCTCGACGGTGGCCGGGTCGGCCCACATGCGGATCGGTACCCGGGCACCCTGCACCTCGGTGTACGGCATGGCTGCGCTCCCCCTCGACTCGTGCGACGGACCGGCTGCGGAAGAAATGTGTACTTACCGTGCCGAAGGTGGCGACGTACCGGACGGTTCCCCGGTGCGTGCGGTAGACATTGTCTTCTGTCGTTCACGAGACACACCACATGTTTTCGTTTCAGCGGACCGGGAGGACCCGTGCGGCACAGGGGCAGGGTCAAAACGTCCGTAACCAATGCCGCGCTGGCGGCCGTGCTGGCCGGTGGCGCCGTGGCCTGCAGTGGCTCTGCCCGGGACGGCGGCTCCGGTGACGGCGACAACTCCGGCGAGGCCGCGTCCACCGCGCAGGTCGCCCCGCCCGGCAGGTACCACACGCTGCCGGAGCCGTGCGGCGCCGTCGGTCCGGACACGCTCGCGGGGTTGTTCCCGGGTGTCGATCCGGGCGACGCGCAGGGCGGGGACGACGCCACCGCGCCGTCGGACTCGCCCTACGGCGGCAAGCCCAACCTGACCTACGACACCGACCGCCGTGCCGGTTGCACCTGGCTGCACAACACCAGCCTGGGCAGTCGCCGGCTGTCCGTCGACTTCGAGCGGGTCGTCTCCTACGACACGACCGTCAGCGACGACAAGGAGGCCACCCGGCTGTTCGCGCAGCGCGCCGACAAGGTGGATCTCTCCACGGAGTCGGACGGCACCGACACCGGCGACAAGGGCGCCCAGGCCCAGGGCACCGAAGGCGACCGGGGCGGCGCCTCGGACAGCCCGTCGCCCTCCGGCGGCGACGGCAACAGCGGCGACCACGCTGCCGACGGCCCCTCGCCGGACGCGAGCGGGTCCCCCGGCGCCGCGCCCACCCCGCGGCTGCTGGACGGAATCGGCGACTCCGCCTATCTCGACGACGACCTCTCCGGCGACGACGGCACCGCCCACCGCACCGTCACGCTCGTCTTCCGCACCGCGAACGTGCTGGTCACCGTGAAGTACACCGAGGCGATGACGGACGGGCACCGCACTCCGGCCGCCGCCGAACTCGAGAACAAGGCGCAGGATCTGGCCCGCAAGCTGGTCGGACGCTTCGACGACATCTGAGACGGTTCCCACACGGCGGGAGCGGGCGCTGCGCGCCCCGGACCGCGCGGACTGGGCTACCGTGCCTGCGGAGCCACGTCCGAGACCGACCGCTCCCCAGCGAACCGGAAGCGAAGGAACCATGCACCGAATCGTCCCGCGCCCGGCCCGTGCGCTCGCCTGCGCCGCCGTGGCCGTGCCCGTGCTGCTGGCGTCGGCCGGCTGCTCGTCCTCGTCGGACTCCGGCGGCGAGAAGGACTCGACTGCCCCGTCCACCGCGCCCTCCGCGTCGCCCTCCGCGAAGCCGTCCGCGATCGACGGTCTGCCGAACCCGTGCAAGACCGTCGAACAGGGCACGATCGAGGACGTGGTGCCGGGCGCCGACCCGAAGAAGGGCAGGAACCTGCCCTCCGAGGACACCGACGCCTACAGTTCATGCTTCTGGCACGGCGCGAGCGGAAAGCTCGACGGCGACTACCGCTCACTGACGGTCTCCCTCAAGCGGTACGACTCGGCGCCCGCGCTCGGCTCCGGCGACGAACAGGCCGACCGGTACTTCACCCAGCAGGTGAAGTCGCTCACCGGCGACAAGACCAACGACGACGTCAAGCAGACGGACGGGCCGCACCTCGGCACGCAGGCGATCTCGCTCACCTACACGACCGTGAAGAAATCCGGGAAGAAGGACGAGCAGAAGTACCGGGCGGGCCGGGTCCTGGTGCGCGTCCACAACGCCGTCGTGATGGTCGACTACGAGGGCACCGGCTTCGAGGACGCCAAGCTGCCCAGCACGGACACGGTGCGCAAGGACGCGCAGAAGGCGGCCGGGGAAGTCGTCGCATCCGTGAAGTGACGGTGAAGTGAACCGCCCTCGAGCCGAACGGGTGTTCCGGCGCTCGGCCGGGTGTGCCAGTCTGGGCGCCGCCCGATTCCGAAGGTGGGGACTACTCCAGTGCAGGCCGTCCAGCTCAGCCGAACGCATCGCATACTCGTCGGCGTCGTCGTCACCGGAGCGGTCGTCATCGCGGCGATCGGCTTCGCCGGCTCCTACGCCGCGGTGCGCGCCCTCGCCGCCTCCAAGGGTTTCGGGGCGTTCGCCCCGTTCTTCCCCATCGGCATCGACGCGGGCATCATGGTGCTGCTCGCGCTGGACCTGCTGCTGACCTGGATTCGCATCCCCTTTCCGCTGCTGAGGCAGACCGCCTGGCTGCTGACGGCCGCCACGATCGCCTTCAACGGCGCCGCCGCGTGGCCCGACCCGCTGGGTGTGGGCATGCACGCCGTCATCCCGGTGCTGTTCGTGGTCTCGGTGGAGGCGGCGCGGCACGCCATCGGGCGGATCGCCGACATCACCGCCGACCGGCACATGGAGGGCGTCCGCGTCGCCCGCTGGTTGCTCGCGTTCCCCTCGACGTTCCGGCTGTGGCGCCGGATGAAGCTGTGGGAACTGCGGTCCTACGACCAGGTGATCCGCATGGAACAGGACCGGCTGGTCTACGAGGCCCGGCTGCGCGCCCGGTTCGGACGTGGCTGGCGGCGCAAGGCGCCGGTGGAGGCGCTGATGCCGTTGCGGCTCGCACGGTACGGCGTGCCGCTGGCAGAGACCGGCCCGGCCGGTCTGACGTCCGCGGGCATCACGGAGCCGCTGCGCACCCCAGCCCTCCCGGGCGGCGCCGCGCCCACGCCCAGCGGCGCGGCCGCCCCCGGCCCGTACGCGACGGCCTACGACCCGCCCGCAGCAACCGGCGCCGCCGTCGGCCCCGGTGGCCGATACGACTCGCCGGAGGCGCCCGGCGACCCGCACGGCGCGGCCGCCGCCCAGGAACCCGGGGCCACCGGGCGGCAGCCCGGGACCGCGTACGGCCCGACCGCCGAGCGGCCGGCGTCCGGCGGGCCACAACCATACGATCCCGCCTCCGACGGCGTATCCGCCGTACACGGAGCCACAGCCACCGGGTGGCAGCCCGGGCCGGAGGACGGCTACGCACCGCACGGTGACGCCGACTTCGGCCGCTACGCCGCGCACCAGGCGGACGGCGCAGCCCAGGCGCCCGGGGCCGGCCGCCGATACGGCGGCGCCGTGAACGGCCCGGCGTCCGCCGCACCGCAGGGGCGTGGCGGACAGGGTGGGGCGGCCCACGCCGAGGCCGTACTCGGCGCGGCGCACGGCCAGGTGCCGGGGCCACGCAGTGAGCCGGCGCCGACGGCCGAACAGGCGCCGCTGTCCGGCGAAGACTCGGCAGCCGAGCCGTCCGGCGTGACCGTCCCCGTGTCGCCGGGCCGGCGGCGCTCGCTCGGTGCCCCGGGAGGAGAACCCGAGGACGACGACTTCGCGGCCGCTCCTGTGGGCATACCCGACGGGATCCCGCGCGAAGAGGTGTACTTCGAGGCGTTCCGCCAGTGTGTCGCCACTGAGTCCGGTTTTCCGACCGCCCGCCAGCTCTCCCGCGCTCTGCACGACGGCTTCGGCGTGACTCAAGCGGACGGCTCACTGCTGAGCGAGCGGTACCTGGGGAGTTACCTGCGCGAGTTCCGCGAGCGCTACAAGGCGGAAATGGGCTTGGTCGGCTGACGCGAAGTCGGCGAAATGCGGCAACCGTGGGGGAAGACGGTGTAAGAGGCCGGTACTCGCCTGACGCACCGCAGCCGCACAAGGCACACTGGCCGGTGCGGGATGAGTGCCGATGGCAGGGGGCAGCATGCGGGCCGAGGGCCGGGGCGGGACGGGAGCCGGGCGGAGCACCGAGCGGCTGCGGTTCGCCGTGCTCGGACCCGTCCGCGCCTGGCGCGGCGAGCAGGCGCTGCACACCGGTTCGCCGCAGCAACGCGCCCTGCTCGCCTGTCTGCTGCTGCGCCGCGGCCGCACGGCGACGGCCGACGAGCTGATCGACGACCTGTGGGGCGAGGAGCCGCCGGACCAGGCCAAGGCGGCGCTGCGCACCTATGCCTCGCGGCTGCGCAAGGCGCTGGGTCCGGACGCCGGCCTGCTGGTGAGCCAGTCGGGCGGGTACGCGCTGCGCGTCGCGGGGACAGGCTGCGAGGTGGACTCGGAAGAGGCCGCGGCGTCGGCAGCCGCGGCGGAGAGGGCCGTGGCGGCGGGCGAGTTGCGGCGTGCGGGTGAGCTGTTCGCGGAGTGCCTGAGGCGTTGGGACGGGGAGCCGCTCGCGCAGGTGCCGGGGCCCTACGCCCGGGCGCAGCGGGTGCGGCTGGTGGAGTGGCGGCTGGCCGTCGTGGAGCACCGGCTCGAGACGAACCTGCGCCTGGGTGGTCACACAGGTGCCGTCTCGGAGTTGACGGCGCTGACGGCCGCGCATCCGCTGCGGGAGCGGCTGCGTGAGTTGCTGATGCTCGCGCTGTACCGCAGCGGCCGGCAGGGTGAGGCGCTGGCGGTCTACGCGGACACCCGTCGGCTGCTGGCGGACGAGCTGGGCGTCGACCCGCGTCCCGAACTGACCGAGCTGCACCAGCGGATCCTGGAGGCGGACGCCGAACTGGCGGCGCCTGCAGAGGATCTGCAGGACCGGCATGGCGTGGAGCGGGTGCGGCCCGCCCAGCTGCCGGCGACGGTCGCGGACTTCACGGGGCGCCTCTCGTTCGTACGGCAGCTGGGCGAGCAGCTGGCCGCCCCGCAGTGCACGGTGATGGCGGTGTCCGCGGTGGCCGGCATCGGCGGCGTGGGGAAGACGGCGCTGGCGGTGCACGTCTCGCACGCGGCCCGGGAGCATTTCCCCGACGGTCAGCTCTACGTCGACCTGCAGGGCGCGGGCCCGTCCGCCGTCGAGCCGGAGGCGGTGCTGGGCTCGTTCCTGCGTGCGCTGGGCACCCCGGACGACGCGATCCCGGACGGCGTGTCCGAACGGGCCGCGCTGTACCGCTCGTTGCTGGCCGGGCGGCGGGTGCTGGCGCTGCTGGACAACGCGCGGGACGCGGCCCAGGTGCGCCCGCTGCTGCCGGGGACGGAGGGCTGTGCGGCCCTCATCACGAGCCGGTCCCGCATGGTCGACCTGGCGGGCGCGCAGCTGGTGGACCTGGACGTCATGAGCCCCGAGGAGGCGTTGACGCTCTTCACGCGGATCGTCGGGCGGAAGCGCGTCGAGGCGGAGCGGGAGGCGGCGATGGACGTCGTCGCGTCGTGCGGCTTCCTGCCGCTGGCGATCCGGATCGCGGCCGCCCGGCTGGCGGCACGCCGTACCTGGACGGTCGCCTCACTCTCCGTACGGCTCGCCGACGAGCGGCGGCGGCTGGACGAGCTGCGGGCGGGCGACCAGGCGGTCAAGGCGACCTTCGAGCTGGGGTACGGCCAGCTCGAAGCCGAACAGGCCCGCGCGTTCCGCCTGCTGGGCCTGGCCGACGGGCCGGACATCTCGCTGCCGGCGGCGGCCGCGCTGCTGGACCGATCACCGGAGGAGGCCGAGGACCTGCTGGAGTCGCTGGTCGACACTTCCCTGCTGGAGTCGGCCGCGCCGGGCCGCTACCGCTTCCACGACCTGCTGCGCCTGTACGCGCGGACCTGCGCGAAGCGGGACGAACTGCCGCCGGCGCTGCGCGAGGAGGTGCTCGCGCGCCTCCTCGACTTCTACCTCGCGACGGCGGAGAACGCGTTCGCGCTGGACCAGCCGGGCGAGCGGCTGGTGGACCACCTGGAGACGCCCTCGCGTGCCGGACTGGACTTCGCCTCGCCAAGCGAGGCAACCGACTGGCTGTTCGCCGAGTCGGCGTGCTTCCTTGCCACGGCGCGGCAGTCCGGTTCCCGGAAGACACTGCGCCACGCGGTCGACCTGCTGATGGCCACGAGTGCACTGACGGAGGCGGGTGTCGACATCCGCTCCTACGAGCAGGTCGCGACCGAATTGCGCACAGCCGCCCGCAAGGCCGATGACGCCTGGGCGGAGGCGCGGGCCTGTTCCGTGCTGACCAGCGTGTGCCTGTATGCGGGCTGGTTCGACCGGGCCGACGAGGAGGCGCGCCGTGCCGGGCTGCTGGGAGAGGCCGCCGGCGACCTGATCTCGGCCTCCTACGCGCTCAACGACCGCGGAATCGTGGCGTCTGTACAGAACCGCCATGCGGATGCGCAGGCTTACCTGCAGCAGGCCCTGGAGGCCTTCCGGACATACGGCAACTCCTGTTCCGAGGCGAGCGCCCTGTGCAACATCTCCCGCGTCCGCTCGGCCATGGGCGACCCTGAGGGGGCGGTGGCGCTGGCCGAGGACGCGGCGCGCATCTATGAGAAGTCGCAGCTGACGATGCGTGCGGCCAACGGCAAGTACACGCTGGGAACCGCCCTCACGCAGTCGGGTCGAACGACGGAGGGCATCCGGGTGTTGTCCGAGGCGCTGGAGCGGTTCCAGGAGCGTCGGCAGAGTCACTGGGAGGGCGTCACCCACTTCCGCATGGCCGAGGCGCACCTGATGGCGGCGCGGCCCGCCGAGGCGGCCGCGCATGCCGAGCAGGCGCTGGCACTGCGGGTTCCCAACGGGGAGTGGCGGCGGGCGACCGTGCTGGTCGTGCTGGGAAAGGCGCTGCATTCGCTCGGGCAGCAGGACCGTGCCACGGCGATCTGCCGAGACGCGTTGGCTGTCTTCGAACGGCTGGGAGCGGACGAGGCAGAACAGGTGCGACGCATGCTGGAACCGTCGGCTGTCTCCTGAAGTCCACTGCCTGAGAAGGCCGTTCATCGAACGTTTATCACCGGCGTGCATGCTCGAAGTCATCGAGCCGGCGCCCTGGGGGGAGCGGCGGTTCGGGGCTGGGAACGTCCACTCCCGGGTGGGCGGGCCGCAGTCCGCCCGGCGACCGTCGGGGGAGTCGCCGGGCGGGCTCAGCCGCCGCGAAGGATCTCAGTGAGGAGACCGCACCATGGGCACCGATGCCACCAAGGTCGCAAGCGGGAACGTCGTTCCCATGAACCGACAGGGCACCAGCGAACCGGCCAGGCCCACCGAGAACGAGCCGGAGCCCGGGACGCAGGCTCCGGAAGTCGTGGCCCCGCAGAACCGGCAGGGCACCAGCCCGCCGGCCAGCTGACGGCCGGTATCCGGGGAGCAGGGACCGGCGTCGGCGGCGCAGAGGGGGCGCCGCCGCAGCCGGGCCCTGCTGTTCCTGCACCACTCATCAAGGAGTCACCGCTGTCTCGTTTCGCCGAGGCGGCAACGCTCGGTGCCGTCGCCGTCGGCATGCTCGTGATCTCGTCCGCTTCGGCCACGGCCGCGAACCGGCAGGGGGCACAACGGCCGCAGAGGGTCGGCACGAACCTCGCGCAGGTGGGCCCGCAGCCGGGAGACCGGCGGGGCTTCTGACGCGGCAGGACGCAGACGAGGGGTGGGGACGCCTCCGCGCCTCCACCCCTCGTCTGCGCGTGTGTCAGTCGTCAGTAGGCGGCATGGACGTTCAGCACCCGGCAGGAGGAGACCTGATCCGCCTTCGACGGGTCGGGCATCTTCACGGTGACGTTCCGCTCGTCGTGCGAGGGGACCTTCACCTGGCCCGTGCCGGTGTCGACGGTGTCGCCGGACTGGTTCAGGAAGGTCACGGAGACGACGAACTCCTTGGTGTAGCCGAGCGGGCTGTCGACCTGCACGAGGGAGCTCGGCTTCGACGCGCTCGCGCAGGAGAGCACCTTGGCGTGCGGCTTCTTCGAGGTACTCGGCGACGGCGTACGGCTGCCGCTGCTGCCGGACGTGCCGTAGTCGTCGTCATCGTCGTCGTGGTGACGGTAGTTGTGGCTGGCCGAGTGGCTGCTGCTACAGCCTCCGCCGCCGTGACCGTGCTTGCTGATATGGCTGCGGCTGTGGCCCTTGCTGGAAGAGGGCGCGAAGCCGCTGATGGTGAACAGCACGGCCAGGATGGCGGCCGCCAGTTTCACGTGACGTGTCATGGGTGTCTCCCCCGGTGGTCTTCCCGTGTCCGTCGAGAACTCTCCGCAGCAGGGTAGAGGGCCAGCGGTGGCGATGGGTGAGGGGGCGGCGTAGCGTCGGAAAAGGAGTACGCACACGCACCCGCACGGGAAGCGAGGCGACGCCGATGACCAGGAATCTGATCGGCTCCCTGCTCGCACTGATCGCGGCGGCCGCAGCCGTCTACGGCGTCTTTCAAGACTGGTACAACGGGCGGGCGGGCTCGGATTACGGGCTTACCGACCTTTTCTGGAACGGCATCACCCCGGCCGGCTCGCAGCTGTGGCTTTCACTGTTCCTGCCCATGCTGTTCGCGGCCATCGTGACACTGGTGGGGGTTCTCCTGCGCTCGAGGGCACTGGTGATATTCGCCGGCCTCGTCGTGCTCGGGTTCACCATTTTGTGGCTGGTCCGGCAGGGGCAGGCCGCCGGCAGCCTCACGGTCGGTGACACGGGCGGCATCGAGCGCGGCGTCGCCTTCGGACTGGGCAGCGGCCTGCTGCTGCTGATCTCCGGCGCGCTGATGGCCGGACGTCGCAAGGGACGCGTGCACGGCCGCTACGACGCCTCCCCCGTCGGAGACGACCGCGTGTACAGCTCGGCGCACGTCCCGCTGGGCGACCGCGATCCGGCGGGCGCGCGCGGCGTACACGGCGACGAGGGCATGGGAACCGCCGTGGGCGCCGAATACCCGGAAGAGACGGGGCGAGTACGCAGGCTGGGCCTGCGCCGTCGCGGCCACCACGGTCACCGGCACGCGGCCTGAGAGCCGAGACCGCCTGCGCCCCGTCCTGCGGACCGTCCACCCAACGCACGGTGCGGGCGGACGGTCGGCGTCACGGCTGGCGGGACTGGCCGGTGCCCTTCCCGGCGTCGAGGGCGTACACGCAGCGGTCCTTGCTGCAGGCGTACACGACGCCGGCGACGGCCAGCGGCGATCCGGTGATCTCCCCGCCGGTCTCCAGTTTCCAGCGCAGCTGACCGCCGACGGCGTCCAGGGTGTAAAGGCAGTGGTCGGCCGAGCCGAAGTGGACCCGGCCGTCGGTGACGGCCGGGGAGCCGACGACATCGCCGCCCGCCGCGAACCGCCATCTCGGGGTGCCGCTGACGGCGTCCAGGGTGTAGAGCGCGTTGCCGCTGCCGAGGTGGATGCAGCCCGTCCGCCGCGATGACCGCTTCGGTGGAGTGCCGGGCCTCGGTGGCGAGCCGCCACCGGTCCCGGCCGTTCGCGGCGTCGAGAGCGTAGACGGTGCCCAGGTAGTCGGCCAGGTAGACGCCGCCGCCGGCCACCGCCGGCCCGGGCACGAAGGCGGCAGGGCTGAGGAACGCGGCCGGCGCGTCGAAGCGCCAGCGCTCGGCGCCGGAGGCCGCGTCCAGTGCCAGTACCCGGGAGCCCGCACAGACGTAGCGCGCTGCCGTCGGGCGCGACGGTGAGCCGCACCGGGACGCCGCCGAGGGCGGAGGCGTCGCCGACATGGTGGTTCCAGCGCTCCGCGCCGGTGCGGGCGTCGAGGGCGAACAGCCGGCCGTCGGCCCAAGTGAAGACGGTGCCGCCATGCAGCTCACGGGGCGCCCTCGGGCGTCTCGAAGTCGCTCTGCGCGCCGGAGAGGTCCCACAGGGCCTCGCCGGTCGCCGCGTCCCAGGCCTGCACCCCGCCGCCGCGGGTGGCGGTGACGACGGTGCCGCCGGTCGACGTCGAGGCTGTACACCCAGCCGTCGGTGGACACCCGCCAGCGCTCGGCTCCGTCGACGGCGTCCAGCGCGTACAGGCCGGGCCGTCCGAGGCGTGTCACCCGGCCGCCGGCGACCTTCATGGACCAGGCGACCTCGCGGGTCTTGAACCGGCGGCGGCCGCTGGCCACATCCAGGGCGTGCACCTCGAAGGAGGTGACGTAGACCAGATCGCCGGCAACCGCCGGCGTGCCCCACACGTCGTTGGACATCCGGAACCGCCAGGGCCGCCAGCGGGCCGGCGCCACCCTGCCGCAGCCGCCGGTGCGGCGTGGAAGCGAGAGGACGGCGGGCGGCGGCGCGGCAGGCCCGCGGTGCGAAGCCGGCCGAGGAAGGCGGCGCCGGCGGCCGAAGCGCCGGGCGGCAGCACCCAGCTCGTCGCGGTCGCGGCGCCCCCGTACGGGCGCGGGGTGGGTCGGCGCGGGTCCGGGGCCGATGGGCACCTGGGTACCCGCGAGCTGCACGGGGGCACCGTCCTGGGCGGCACCGCCCGCCGGGGCGGCGTCGGCGGCGTGCGCCCACGAGCCCGCGGCACTCACCGCGGGCGGTCCGGCACCCCAGGCCGGCCGGCGCGACCCGACGGCTGCGGGGGCCTGGGCCGGCGGCATCGCGGCAAGGTCCGGGCCGGCGTCCTGCACCGGGTCGGGCGCGTGGGCCGGGCGGGGCGGGGCGAGAGCCGGGCCGGGCCAGCGCTGCGCGGATCTCCACCGTGGGCGGGACCGCGCTGGGCGGGCGGGCGAGCCGCCGCGGCCGACCATGCGCGTCGCGCGCTTCCGCTCGATCAGCGCGACGGCGCCGGGCGGCAGCCACGCGGACGCGGTGCCGCTGTCGTCGCCGCCGGAGGAGAACAGGTGTGGCGCGAGCTGGGCCTGCAGGTCGGCCGGGGTGGGCCGCTCCTCGGCCGGGGTGCGCATGCAGGAGTCGATCAGCGGCCGCAGCTCGTCGGCCAGACCGTCCAGGTCCGGCCCGTCGCGCAGCAGCATGAAGACGGTCTCCACCGGGTTCGCGCCGTGGAAGGGCGCGTGCCCGGTGGCGGCGAAAACGAGGGTGGAGGCAAGGGAGAAGACGTCGCTGGCGCCGGTGACACTGCGCGAGTCCCTGGCCTGCTCGGGCGACATGTAGGCGGGGGTGCCGACGGCGACGTTCGTCATCGTCAGGTGGCTGTTCGACACACCGGAAGCGATACCGAAGTCGATGACGCGCGGCCCGTCCTCGACGACGAGCACGTTGGACGGCTTCAGATCGCGGTGGACCAGGCCGGCGCCGTGGATCGACTGCAGCGCCTCGGCGATGCCCGCGGCCAGCCAGCGCACGGCCTGCACCGGCATCGGTCCGCACTCGTTGACCATCTCCTCCAGCGAGGGCGCCGGCACGAACGCCGTCGCCAGCCAGGGCACCGCCGCGCGCGGGTCGGCGTCGACCACGGCCGCGGTGTAGAAACCGCTCACGGCACGGGCCGCCTCCACCTCGCGGGTGAAGCGCACGCCGGAACAGCTGGTCCTCGGCGAGTTCCGTGCGGACCGTCTTGATCGCGACGCGCCGCCCGGACGCGGACCGGGCCAGATAGACCAGACCCATCCCCCCGGCGCCGAGGCGGCCGAGCACCTCGAACGGCCCGATCCGCCGCGGATCGTGCTGCATCAGCTGCTCCACCACTTACCTGCCACCTCCCCGTAGGGGCGCTCGTCCTTCCGCACGCCCCGTGCAGCCTCTCACCGCCATGCAGGACCGGCACATGTGTCCGGGTCCTGAACGATGATTCTTCCTGGCCGATTCCCGGCGGGCCAATCCGGGGGGCGGACCGGTCACGTCCGCCCCGCGCCGGCATGCGTCGGGCCCGTGCTCAGTCCTTCCCCCTCGTCACGGGAGCAATCACCGCGAACGCGGCACCCTGGTCGTCGACGAGGACCGCGTTGCGCCCGTAGGGCGAGCCCTCCGGGTCGCGCAGGACGCGGGCGCCGAGCCCGGTGGCGGTGCTCGACGGCCGCCTCGCAGTCCGCGACCTCGAAGTACAGCAGGAAATGCGGCGGCATCGGCTCGGGATAGCGGTCGGCCACCCGGCCTCTGCCCAGCACGGCGTGCTCGTCGTCCACCGGCTCGCCCGCGGGGACCCAGACGACGAAGTCGTCGCCGACGGCCTCGGTCAGGTCGCGGGTGCCGTAGCCGAAGACGGTGGTGTAGAAGGCGTCCGCCTCCTCGGTGTCGCGGGTGTACAGCTCCGACCAGCCATACCCGCCCGGTGTGCCGGTGCGGTCGAATCCGGCCAGTTCACGGCCCTGCCAGAGCTGGAAGACGGCACCACCGGGGTCGGCGATCACGGCGGTGATCCCGGCGTCGGCCACCGGGAAGGGCGGGGCGATGATCTGCCCGCCGGCGTCACGGGCCTTCGCGGCGGTGGCCATGATGTCCGCCGTCGCCAGGTGCAGGCCCCACGCGGTGGGCATCCGCCCGTCCGGCTTGCCGATCAGGCCGGCGACCGCCTTGCCCTGGAGGCGGGCCTCGGTGTAGGCGTGCCGCTCGTCCTCGGGCTCGCCGAAGGTCCAGCCGAACAGTTCCCCGTAGAACCGCCGACCCGCCGCGACGTCGGGCAGCATGGCGACGGCCCAGCAGGGTTTCCCGTCCGCGAACGCCGCCATGACGCCACCTCCCGTGCGTTCCCGGTGTGACCCGCGTGGGGCTTCGGGTCACACCGTCACGCTAGCGCCGGTGACCCGGCCGCGCAGCGCGCGGAACCCATTTGCATGCTGACGAATCGCACTCTGATCACCCGTCGGTAAGCTGACGGCATGACAGGACAAGTACGAACCGTCGACGGCCGGGTCGCCGGACGGCGTGGGCAGGAGACTCGCCAGAAGCTGCTCGACTGCCTCGGCGAGATGCTGAACACGTCGCCGTACCGGGATGTCAAGGTCATCGACGTCGCCCGCAAGGCGGGGACCTCACCCGCGACCTTCTATCAGTACTTCCCGGACGTCGAGGGCGCGGTCCTCGAGCTGGCCGAGGGGGTGACGCAGGACAGCGCCTCACTCAGCGATCTGGTGGCGGACCGTTCCTGGGCCGGCAAGGCCGGCTCGCAGACCGCCGAGGATCTGGCGGAGGGCTTCCTCGCCTTCTGGCGGCGCAACGACGCGCTGCTGCGGGTCATCGACCTTGGTGCCGCCGAAGGGGATAAACGATTCTCCAGACTGCGCGCCCGCACCCTCAGCTCGGTGACCGGTTCCCTCACGGAGACCCTGAAGGACCTGCAGGCCAAGGGCCGGGTCGACCAGGAGGTGAACCCGGCCGCGGTGGCCGGCTGCCTGGTCACCATGCTCTCGTCCGTCTCGGCGCACCAGAAGGGGCAGCAGGGCGGGGGCGTGAAGCAGGCAGACCTGAAGCCGGCGCTCGCCCTGCTGGTGCATCTCGGGGTGACGGGGCGCAAGCCGACTCGCTGAGGTGCCGGCGGCGCCTCGGTCGCGCCGTCGCCGGGGACACGTGCGTCCAGGACGGACGGGGCCCGGTCGGCACCTGTCAGCGGGCCGGACCCCGCACCGCGCCGTCGTGCGATCCCCCGGGTTTCCACCTTGACCACCTCGTCGAGCCGGCTCGGGCAATGGCCGGCTTCGCCGGGGCGGCTCGCACCGACGGGACGGGCGGGCGGGCGGTCCGGCAGTCGGCCGACGTCCCGGGCGAGTGCGGCTTTGGCCGGCCCTGCCCATCGCGCCCGTCGCCGCGTGCCGCAGCCCGTCCCAGCCGGCACGCCTGGACGCGGTCCGGCAGGCGCCCGGCGTCCCCGGTGGCCTGGTCACGCAGCGACGGCCGGGGCCTTCGCCGAGAAGGCGCAGCCGGTAGGCGCGCGCCGTCGTGTGTCGGGAGCCGTTGCCGGATCGTTATGACGGTATGAAGGGATGAGGTGGGACTAGGCTCGTGAGCATGCCCATGCCCGACAAGACCGTCGACAGACCCGTCCACATCATCGGCGCCGGCCCCGGCGGCCTCGCCGTCGCAGCGGCGCTGCGGGCGCGCGGCGTCCACGCGGTACTGCTCGAGAAGTCCCCGTCCGTCGGCGCGTCCTGGCGCGCGCACTACGACCGCCTCCGCCTGCACACCACACGCCGCTGGTCCCAGCTCCCCGGAATGGCCATACCCCGCTCCTACGGGCGCTGGGTGGCCCGCGACGACCTCGTGCGCTACCTCGAGGACTATGCCGACCATCATCGGCTCGAGCTGGCCGCCGGCGTCGAGGTCGACCGCGTCGAACGAGCCGGCGACCACTGGGTGCTGCTGGCCAACGGCGGCCGCAAGCTGACCGCGCCGGCCGTCGTCGTCGCCACCGGGTTCAACCACACCGCGCACCTGCCGGACTGGCCGGGCCGCGACGGCTTCACCGGTGAACTGCTGCACGCGTCCCGCTACCGGCGGCCCGACCCGTACGCCGGGAAGGACGTCCTGGTGGTCGGGACCGGCAACACCGGCGCGGAGATCGCCGTCGACCTGGCCGAGGGCGGCGCCGCCCGGGTCAGGCTCGCGGTCCGGACCTCGCCGCACATCGTGCGCCGCGCCACGCTGGGCTGGCCCGCCCAGGCGAACGGTGTTCTCGCACGGCGGCTCCCGGTGCGGGCCGTCGACGCGCTCGCGGCGCGGATGGTACGCCTGGGCACCCCCAACCTGACCGAGTACGGACTGCCGCGCCCCACCACCGGGCTGGCCACCCGGGCCCGTCAGGGCGCCATCCCGGTCCAGGACGTCGGCCTGCTGCGAGCGGTGCGCCGTCGGCAGGTCGAACCGGTGGCCGCCGTCGAGTCGTTCGAGGGCGGCACGGTGCGGCTCGCGGACGGCTCGGCGCTCACCCCGGACGTCGTCATCGCCGCCACGGGCTACCAGCGCGGGCTGGAGGACCTCGTCGGCCACCTCGGCGTGCTCGACCACCGCGGCCGCCCGCTGGCGCACGGCCGCCGCACCCATCCGGACGCCCCCGGCCTGTACTTCACCGGCTACACCAACCCGCTGAGCGGCATGCTTCGCGAACTCTCCCTCGACGCCGAGCGGATCGCCCGCGCCGTCGCCCGCGCCCAGCGGGACGCCGGCTGAAAGGGGGCAGGTGACGCAGTTCGCCAGGACGCCTCGCTACCGGGCCCACCGTGACTGACGCGGCACTAGACTTACGGGGTGCCATACGACTCTCCGGCGGCCGATCCCGCTCCGATCCCACGCGGCGGCAAAGTAGCGGTCATCGCACCTGCCGGACCGGTCCGCCCCGAACGCCTTGACCGCGGCTGCGGACTGCTGCGCGGACTGGGCCTGGAGCCGGTACTCGGCCGGCACGTCCTGGGGCCGGTGCGCGGGTATCTGGCCGCCGGGGACGCACAGCGGGCCGCCGACCTGGTCCGATCCCGACATCCGGGCCGTACTCTGCGCGCACGGCGGATACGGGTCCGTCCGCCTGCTGGACCTCCTCGACTGGGGGCCGCTTTCCAAGGTCGCCGCCGACAACCCGCCGAAGCCGTTTGTGGGCTCCAGCGACATCACCGCCTTGCACAGGGCATTGGCGTTGCACCTTGGCGTGCGCACCTACTACGGCCCGGTGGTGGCGGGGCCGATTCTCGGCGAGCCGACCCCGTGTCCGCTGACCGTTCGCAGCTTCGCCGGCACCCTGTTCTCTCCTGGTGCGCCGTCCGATATGTCGGGTGGCACCTGCATCGTGCCCGGCAAGGCCCAGGGGGTGACCACCGGGGGCACCCTCACCCTGATCTGTTCGCTCGCCGGTGCGCCCGAGTTCCGTTCGGCGGCGGGCGCCGTCGTCCTCCTGGAGGACGTGAAGGAGAGCCCCTACCGGATCGACCGGATGCTCACTCAGCTCGTCCGAGGCGGCTGGTTCGACGGGGCGCGCGGGATCGCCTGCGGATCCTCGGAGGCCTGCGGCCCCGCCGAGCAAATCACCGAGATCCTGCTCGACCGCCTGGGCGGCCTGGACATCCCCGTCGCCACCGGCTTGCCGTTCGGCCACGGGCCGACCCAGATGACCGTCCCGCTCGGCACACGCGCAGAACTTGACGCGACATCCGGCGTGCTGACATTGGGCACCTGACAGTACTGATGCGTCGCCGTAGACCGTGATCGGGCGGAACCCGCAGTGCGTCAGGCGACCGCGGGCGAGGATCTCGGCCATGGCGGCAACCGAAACGGAACTCGTCCTCGTCGAAGCCGGCCTGGACGCCGAGGACAGGGGCCGGTCGGCAAACATGCACCAGCAGTTGCCGAAGGAAGAGGCGGCTGCGGCAGGCCGACTGTGAGAAGCCCCAAGCTCCCGGGATGTCAGCATGGCCCCGTACGGTGCACGCCCAACCCGGCGGCGCCCGGCGCCAGTTCGGGCCGCAGCACCAGGTCCGCGTCGTAGTCGCTGCCCTGCTCGTGCCGGAACGGCACGGGGGCGGCCGTGGGGAGCGCGCGCAGGCGCCCGCGCAGCGCTGCGGCGTATCCGGCGTAGCACGCCTCGGTCATCCGGTCCGCCCCGTAGACGACGAACGGGGGCAGCGGAGCCATGCCCGTGTACCACAGCACCCCGTGCTGGACGGGAAAGAGGACGTCCTCGATGTCCCCGTGCACGCCACGTGGCCCGAAACCGGAGGCACGGGCACCGACCGAGGTGACGACGAGCGCGCGGCGCCCGGCCAGCCCGCCGTCGCCGTAGCGCCGGGTGCGGCCCTCCCCGTCACGCAGCCCGAAGGCGAAGCCCTGGACGAGGATCCGGTCGAACCAGCCCTTCAGGATCGCCGGCGGCCCGAACCACCACAGCGGGAACTGCAGCACCAGGGCGTCGGCCCGGGCCAGCTTGGCCTGTTCGGCGCGGATGTCGGCGCTCAGCGTCCCCGCGGCGTATGCCTGCTCCTGTCGGTCGCCGACGCCGGACGGACCGCCGCCGGGGGCGTCGTCAGCGTCGACGACCGGTTTCCAGCCCATCGCGTACAGGTCGGAGACCTGCGTGACATGTCCGTCGGCGGCCAGGGCGCGCAGCCCGTCGTCCCGCAGGGAAGCGTTCAGCGAGCACCGCTCGGGGTGGGCGAAGATCCACAGCACGTTCATGCCGTCGATGCTGCGCTGTGTGGCAGGCCGCGACGAGTGGCTGGATGGCCATGCTGTGAAAGAATCCGGCCATGGCCACCGTTTTCGGGTGCCCGCCCGTGCACCGGATCGCCGTGCTGGTGCGGCACGGCGTGATGCCGATGGAACTGGGCCTGGTCCACCAGCTGTTCCGGCAGGCCGCCTCGCCCGGCGGCGAGCCGCTGTACGAGGTGACCACCTGCGCGGTGGTCCCCGGTGAGATCCGCACGGACGCCGACTTCCCCGTCCTCGTGCGGCACGGACCGCAGGCGCTTGCCGAGGCGGACACGGTGCTCGTGCCCGCCTCGCACGAACAGGACGGCACGGACGCCCGCCTGCCGGAGCCGCTGGCCGACGCACTGGCCCGGATCCGGCCCGGTGCCCGCGTCGCCTCGGTGTGCACCGGCGCGTTCGTGCTGGCGGCAGCCGGGCTGCTCGACGGGCGTCCGGCGACGACGCACTGGAAGTCGGCGGCGCGGTTCCGGCTGCTGCACCCGCGAGTGCGGCTCGACGCGGACGTGCTCTACACCGACGACGGTGACGTGCTCACCTCCGCCGGAGAAGCGGCCGGCGTCGATCTGTGTCTGCACATGATCCGTCGCGACCACGGCGCGGCGGTCGCCGCCGAGGTGGCGCGAGCGACCGTCGTGCCGCCGCACCGGGAGGGCGGGCAGGCGCAGTACGTGCGGCTGCCGATGCCGGAGCCCGGGCGGCGTGCGTCCACGGGCGCCGCCCGGGCCTGGGCGGTACAGCACCTGGACCGGCCGCTGAGCCTGCGGGAACTGGCCGCGCGGGAGGCGATGAGCGTGCGCACCTTCAGCCGGCGGTTCCGCGAGGAGGTCGGCATGACGCCGGGCCGCTGGCTCGCGCGGCAGCGCCTCGACCGGGCGCGGGCGCTGCTGGAGGAGACGGACCTGCCCGTCGACCGGGTCGCGGCGGACGCGGGCTTCGGCACCGCGGCGTCGCTGCGGCAGCACTTCCAGACCGCGCTCGGCGTCTCCCCCGGGGCCTACCGACGCGCGTTCCGCGGCGGGTGAGCGGGGCTCAGGCGGAGGCGGGCGTGGCGCGCATGACGGTGTCCGAGTTGTGGAGCAGTTTCCGTACGCGCCGCAGGTCGGGGTGTTTGCCGGCTCCTGCACGGCTGACGGTGAAGATGGTGCGGGAGACGGGGTGGAGCAGGGGGTGGAGACTGAGGGACTCGGTGGTCCCGGGCAGGGCCATCCGCGGGATGAGGGCAGCGCCCGCTCCTGCGGCAACGAGCGCCGCCAGCACGGTGAAGTCACTGCTGCGGGTCCTGATGTCCGGGACAAAGCCGGCTGCCCCGCAGGCGCGTTGGATCATTTCGTAGCAGGAGGTCTCCGGTCCTGGGGTGAGCCAGGGCAGGTGTGCCGCGTGAGACAGGTCCGCCGGCTGCCCGGGCGCCAGACCCAGCCCGTCGGCCTGGCCGGGGTGCAGGGCGAGCAGCACTGGTTCTTCCATGAGGACGGCTTGCTCGCACGCTGCGGGAACGCTGCGCGGCAGCACGGTGTAGCTGTGGACCAGCGCGAGGTCGGCTGAGCGCTTGTGCAGTTCCTCGAGGGCTTCGTCAGGTTCCTGCACGGACAGTCGCAGCGACAGCCTCGGGGCGGTACCGGTGTCGGCCAAGCGTTGCCACAGAGGCGCGATGAGGGTGCGGGCGGCGGAGGCGAAAGCGGCGATCCGCACGATGCCCCGCCGGCCGCTTTGCAGGGCGGCCAGACCTGACTCGGCGGCCGCGAGTTCCGCCAGGATGATCTCGGCGTGGGCCACCAGCAGTTCCCCGGCCGCGGTCAGTCGCAGTGTGCGCCCCTGCTTCTGCACCACCGGCGTGCCGGCCTCCTTCTTCAGGGCGGCGAGGTGCTGGGAAACCGCTGGTGGAGTCAAGTGGAGAGCCTCCGCGGTGGCCGCGACGGTTCCGTACACGGCGAGGTGCTGGAGGATGCGCAGACGGCGTACATCGAGCACGGTCTTCTCCTTGCTCGGGCCAGGGGCGGAGACAGGTTCCCACGATGCGGTGCGGGTTCTCATCGTGATGGCGGGCTGGTCGGCCGCTGGTCGGCCGGGAGCGCCTCCCCGCTCTCCGCGGCGGCGCCGCGTCGGCTTGCGACGCCAATTGATCATGATCACTCCCGCGACGCTGACCGCTCCGCCCACCAGCTCGACGGCATGGGGCACCTCGCCAAGCCAGACGAAAGAGATGATCAGCGCCACCGGCGGGACCAGGTACAGGGCGGCGGTGGAGGCGGCGAGCGGCAGTCGGGCGACGGCGTAGGCCCACATGACGAAGCCGAGCGAGGAAGGAAGCAAGCCGAGGTAGAGCGCGGAGGCCCATGCCTCGGCCGGTGCATGCAGGGTGGCATGCCAGGCGGCGGGGACCAGCGGCAGCGCGAAGACCGTGCCGGCGGTCATGGCGTAGGTGGCGACTTCCAGTCCGGTGTAGTGACGCAGCAGAGGCTTGGTGGCGACGTGGTACACCCCTTGGACCAGGGCGGCGGCCAGGACGATGAGGGCGGAGACGGTGAACCCGCCGGCGCCCTTGGCCGAACTGACGATGGCCGCGCCGGCGATCGCGACAAGACTGCCGAGAACGATGGTGCGGCTCAGCCGCTCTTTGAGGAAGACACTTCCCAGCAGCACGCTGAAGACAGGGGCGATCGCGATCAGCAGGCTCGCCGTACCGGCCGCCACCTCCACCTCGCCCCAATTGAGCAGGAGCTGGTAGGCGGTGATGCCGGTCGCCCCGCACAAGGCCATCATGGGCAGATCGCGGGGCTGGGGCATGCGGACCTTCGCGAACGGTGCCACCAGCAACAGGGCCACCGCTGCGATCACGATCCGCAGGAACGACAGAGCCTCCACCCCCAGACCGCCGATACCGACCCGAATGGCGGGAAAGGCCGAGGCCCACAGGACCACGGTGCCGGCCAGGGCAAGAAATCGGGGCGAGATGAGACGTGGCGACATACCGCCCAGCATCCCCGCCCGAAATGCAAAGTTCCATTTAGTCTTTGTCGTCGAAACCTTCAGCCGCGCTTATCTGTAGAGCGAGTTCGCGGCTCCTGCTCCTCGGGCGCGGCCGGGGCGCGGAAGAGCCGCAGGCCCTGTCCGGGGCCGCCGGCGGTGATGTCGAACAGAGGGCAGCCCAGGCCCACGGCGGCCCGCTGATCCTCCCGGCCCTCGCGGCCCCGCTGACGGATCCGGCCCCGGCAGCCGTGGCAGATCGCGCGGGCGAGCCGGTGGCGGGACTGCGCACGGCGAACTGCCGGTGCACCAACTGCCGGTAGGTGTCGTCGAGCAGGGCGAGCAGGTGCAGGGTCTTGTCGATCCGCCCGTACTCGGCGAAGGCCGCCCCCAAGCGGGATCGGGCGCCCTTCGCGCCCGAACGGACGGCCTGAGGTGGACCGGAGGGGGGCGGTGCGCTGGTGCGCGCCCCGAGCACGGCACCGAGAACCGCCGCCCGGCTCCGGACGCGGTCCGCGTTCGCCAAGGCAGCCAGGCACAGCCTGGTCCCTCGGCGTCCCCTCGCAACGAACCGCCCATCAAGAGTGATCACCCGGCCACTTTCTGTCAATACCAGGTCTGCACCTGACGCCTGAACAGCCGGAGCGACAGATCACGGCGGGCAGTCGAGCTCGCACCAGATGCGCTTGCCCGGGCCCTCGCGGTGCCAGCCCCAGCGGTCAGCGAGTCCGGAGACGAGCTCGAGGCCGCGGCCGTTGGTGTCGTCGTCGGAGGCGGCCGCGCCCCGGGGCCGTGGGGCGTGCGCAGAGGCGTCGGCCACCTCGACGCGCAGGGCGCCGGCCCGGGCGGCGGCCTCGGGCAGCAGCAGGCGCAGTACCGCCGGGCCCCCCGCGTGGACCACGGCGTTGGTGACGAGTTCGGAGATGAGCAGCACGACCGTCTCGGCCAGCGGCTCGTCCGCCCGGATCCCGTGCCCGGCGAGTCGCGAACGCGCCCACCGGCGAGCCCGTCCGACCTCCGTGAGGTCGACCCCGATGTCCAGCTGGGCCTGAAGCACCTGCACCGCTCACACCGTCCGAACCGGCGACGCCATCGCCGCACGCATCCATGTGGCCACACCGCGTGGCCCGGGTGGGAGACAGCCTCGCCCCGCCGGGCGGGGGCGACAAGCGCTTCGGTCATATTCCGGCGGAAAGGAGTAGGGCGGGTGCATACTGTGCGATGCCACCCACCGGCAGTCGAACAAAACCTCACCACGCGGGCCGTATCCGCCAGTGCCGCGGCAGGCAGGGATTGCCCGGTAGCGAGGCGTCCTGGTGCACTGCGTTCGCTTCGCTCGCTCCGTCTCGGCTTTGTTGCGCCTGCGGATGCCGGGCCTCTCGCACGGCGCCCGGACGCCGCATGCAGGTGTCCTACCCGGGCTTTCGGGCAACGCAGGGGGTACCTCCCGCCAGGACGGCGAGCGGGGCGAACCTTGCCCGCCGCGGCACTAGGCGGAGAGCGGCCCCGCCGCCGTCGCGCGGTCGGTCGCTGCGTCCAGGTCGGGGTAGCAGTCGAAGAGCCGGCGCACGCCCAGCGCGGCCAGGACCCGGTTCACGTGGCTGCCGTCCACGGCGCCCTGGGCAGGCAGGATCAGCCGCAGCCGTCCCGCGCAGGAACGCATGAGCCGACGCGACGCGATCAGGACGCCGACCCCGCTGGAGTCGCAGAAGAGGACGTCGCTCAGGTCGAGGACGACACTGTGGCGGCCCTCGGCCACCGCGTCATGGACGTGTTGGCGGACGGCGGGCGAGGTCACCAGGTCCAGTTCGCCGGAAACCCGGAGAACGGCCCACTCCCCTCGCTCCTCCTCCAAGACCTTCAACGACACCGCTTCGCTTCCCTTTCGCTCGCCGAGCTCGCCTCGATCGGGCTGCCGGAAGTGATCCTTCCCGCTTCGCCTGCCCGTCCGCACCCGGCCGAAACAGCCATGGCGCGAGCCGGACGCCGCGGCCGGGGCCCACGACGTGCCCGTCACCAGGCACGAGCCGTTCCGTGCGTCCCCTTCCTGTGGGGACTCTCGCACACCCCGCTCCGGTTCCCGCACCCGCCGGGCATCACTCTCCGTGCCGCTACGGCCTCGGTGCGGGAACGTGACGGAATCGGCACCCCGTGCGCACAACGGGGGGCGCACATCCGCCTGGGGGGCGTACGTTGTCACCGCGCCGGACTACATTCGACGATGTGGCCTGCGGGTAGCGGGCCGCCGCGGTGGGGAGTGGAGCCAGATGGCACAGGACACGGCGGCGCCCTGGGACGACCGGAAGATGCGGCAGCGACTCGTGAGCGGCGAGGCGGCCGCGCTCGGCGAGCTGTACGACCGGTACGCCTCTCTCGTGCACAGCCTGGCGCACCGGGTGCTCGAGGACGACGAGGAGACCGACGGCATCACCCGTGAGGTGTTCGGGCACGTCTGGGAGCACCCTGAGGCGTTCGACCCGCGGCGCGGCTCGCTGCGCTCGTGGCTGGCCGAGGCCACCCGGCAGCTGGCCACCGGGCAGCTGCGGAGACGGCAGCTCGGGCGGCCCCTGGAGCAGAGCGAGGCCAAGGTGCGGGCCGCCGCGATCGCAGCCCGCGCCGACTACATCGCCGCCTCGATGCCGGCTTCCCTGCGGGCGGCGCTCGAGCTGGCCTACTTCCAGCGGCAGGACTACCGGCAGGCCGCCCGGCTACTCGGCGTCACCGACGACGAGGCGCGGCGGCGGCTGCGGCTGGGGCTGCAACTGCTCTCCTCGGCGGCGTCCCGCGCAGCCGACGGCACCGGGCACGCCGGGTGAGCGCCCGCAGGGGCGGCGAGGAGGAGGACCCGCAGGCGAGCCACCCCCGCATCCCGTCGCCACGCCCCGCCGCGGAGGACGGCGACTGGCCGCCGCGTGAGGCGCTCCCCCAGCCGCTGCCGCCCGACCCGCCCGACGCGAAGCCGCCGGGACCGGCCGAGGCCGCCCGGCCGGAGGCCGTCCCCCACCTTCCGCACTCCGTACTCAAGGCGCTGCTGGGCGCGTGGGCACTGTCGGCCTGCTCCTCGGCGGAGACCGCCGCCGTCGAGGAGCACCTGACCGGCTGCGGTCAGTGCGCCGAGGAGGCACTGCGGCTGCGGGACGCGGTCGGCCTGCTCCATCCGCAGGGCGGGCTCGACTTGGACCCGGCGCTGCGCTCCCAGGTGCTGGACAGCTGCCTGGCCCGGCGGCCCGCGCGCACCGCGATTCCCGGCTGGGCCGCGCCCTACGACGCGGAGACTGCACGATTCGACGCGCTGCTCCGGGACATGGCCGACGCGGAGTGGCGGGCCGCGGTGCGGCTGCGCTGGTTCGACGGCGAACGCATCGTGACGCGGCAGACGACGGTGGAGGGCGTGCTGGGGCACCTGCTCGCGGTCGACGGGCTGGTCGCCTGTGCCCTGGGTCTGGCCGATCCGATCGGCGCGGCAGCCGCCGCGGGCGACCGGGACCCGACCGCGCGCACGACGGCGTACTGGCGCTCTGCACCACCCGGTCCGGCCGGCGCCACGTCCCGCATGGCCCGCGGCCGCTGGCGCGAGCAGAGTCGTACGCTGATCCGTGCGGTCTCCCGGGCGGCGCCCGGAGCCGCCCGGCTTCCCGTCTCCTACGGGCGGTTCTCGATGCCGATGCGGGCGGCACTGCTGGAGCGGGCTTTCGAGTGCTGGGTGCACGCGGGGGACGTCGCCGAGGCGGTGGACTACCCGCATCCGCCGCCGGACGGGCCGCATCTGCGGCAGATGATCGCGTTGTCGGCGCGCATGCTGCCCGAGACGATCGCGGTCATGCGCGAGGCGGGACTCCTCCCGGCCGGCGACGCGCCGGGCCGGACAGTCCGGCTGGAGATAGAGGGGCCGGGCGGCGGCACCTGGGACGTCCCGCTGGACCCGGCCGGCGCCGCGCACGCACGGGGGGAGACCGTGGCGTACGTGGCACTGGAGGAGGCCGAGTTCTGCCGGCTGGCAGCCGGCCACATCACGCCGATGGACGCGGCCGCCGGGCAGCACGGCGACCGTCAGGCGGTCCGGGACGTGCTGTTCGCGGCGGCGTCGATGTCGCGGATGTGAACCGCGCCGCCGCGTCGGGGGCGCGCCCGGCTCAGGCGAAGACCACGGTGCGATGCCCGTTGAGCAGCACCCGGTGCTCGCTGTGCCACTTCACCGCACGTGCGAGCGCCCGGCACTCCACGTCCCGGCCGCGGGCGACGAGCTGGTCGGGCGTCACCTCGTGACCCACTCGCTCGACCTCCTGTTCGATGATCGGCCCCTCGTCCAGCTCGGCCGTCACGTAGTGGGCGGTTGCGCCGATCAGCTTCACGCCTCTCGCGTGTGCCTGGTGGTAGGGCCGCGCGCCCTTGAAGCTCGGCAGGAAGGAGTGGTGGATGTTGATGATCCGGCCGGTCAGGGCCTTGCACAGGTTGTCGGACAGCACCTGCATGTAGCGGGCGAGGACGACGAGTTCGACCCGCTCCTCGTCGATGATCCGCAGCAGCCGCGCCTCCGCGTCGGCCTTGGTGTCGGTGGTGACCGGCAGGTGGTGGAAGGGGACCCCGAAGGACTCGGTCAGTTCCCGGAAGTCGGTGTGGTTGGAGACGACCGCGGCGATCTCCACGGGCAGGGCGCCGGTACGGGAGCGGAAGAGCAGGTCGTTCAGGCAGTGCCCGTAGCGGCTGACCATCAGCACGAGGCGCATCCGGTCGGCGGCGCGGTGCACCTGCCAGTCCATCGCGAAGGTGTCGCCCACGGCCGCGAAACTGGCCCGAAGCTTCTCCAGCGAAACCGAGGCATCGGCCGAGAAGTGCACGCGCATGAAGAACAGGCCGGTGTCCCGGTCGCCGAACTGCTGGCTGTCCTCGATGTTGCATCCGGTCATGAACAGGTAGCTGGACACCGCGTGGACGATGCCCTGCCTGTCCGGGCACGAGAGCGTCAGGACGTACTCTTCCGGCTGGTTCATGGCCTCAGCCTGGCACACCCGGCGCGGGGGACGGTGGAGCGTCTCAGACGGCCCGCTGGAGCGCGGCGAGCACCTCGAGGGAGCTCGGCGGCATGTCCGGGTCGTCGCCGTCGCTGACGGCGAGGCGCACGTGCGCCTCGCGGGCCGCATGCACGGCCTCGGGCCAGCCCTGGTGGTTCAGGTACGCAACGACGTGGGCATCCGCGCCGACCTGGTGCATTATGCGCAGCACGCGCAGCACGGCGGCGTCCACCAGCGCCGCCTCCTGCGCGTCCCGGAACACCGTGCCGACGTACTTGTCGGCCGACCAGTTGTCCAGCCAGGTGTCCTCGACCAGCCGGTAGACGGCGTCGGTGACGTCGCCGTAACCCGGTCGGCCCGCCGCCCAGCACTCCTGCTGGAAGGCGGGGTCGGAGAGCATGTGCAGCGCCGAGCGCACGTTGCTGCGCCAGCGCCACCAGGGCATGTCGTTGACGGGCATGCCGCCCATGGTGCTGGACCGGCGGGTGCCTCGGGAAGACGTCGGCTGAGCTTGCTGCATGGTCATCGACCATACGTTCCCCTGCGGACGGTGCCGTCCGGCCCCCACCGGGGCCGTCAGAGCTGGGAGGCCTGCCGCTCGTCGAGGCCGTACTTGCCGGCGATGGGGTTCCACAGCTTCGCGGCATTCTTCTTGGCCGCCGAGGCGTCGCCGCTGGCCCGGTTGCCCTTGGACTGCTGACGGGTCGGGCGGGCCCTGCCCTTGTGGCAGCCCTTGTCGCCGGCCACCTGGTCACCCCAGGCGGCGTAGGAGTTGTCCGCCTGCGCCGAGGCCTGCCACGCGTTCGTGAGCGCGGAGGTGAGCGCGTCGTGCTGCGGCAGGGCGCCGGTCTGCAGCCCGCCGAGCTGCTTCACCAGGCCCTGGCGCTGGGCGGCGGCGGCCCGCAGGTCGCGCGCGGCCTTCTGCAGACCCTGGCACTTCTTGATGTTCTGGACGGCGCCGATCACGGCGTTGCGGCTGTCGTTGCTCTGGGCGAGCAGCGTGTTCAGGGCCTCGGCCTGCGCCTCGGCGTCGTCGGGCGCAGCCGACTGCCCGTCGCCCGCGGGGGCCGTCGACGGGTTTCCGCCGTCCTTGGCCTGCGGGTCATCGTCCCCTCCGCCGCTGAGGGCGGCGCCGGTGATCAGGCCGATCGCCACCAGGGCGGCCACTCCGACGCCGATCAACACGCGCGGAGACACCCCGCTGCGGCCGCCGTCATCGTGGTCGTCGTAGCCGGCGTGCCCGTGGTACCCGTCGTGTCCGCCGCCGGCCGGCTGCCAGGCGGCCGGCGGGCCATACCCCTGGCCCTGGCCCTGGCCCTGGTAAGGCGGCCGGGCAGGAGGCTGCTGCGGGCCGGCTGCGGGCTCGGAGCGAAAGAGGTTGTCGAACTCGGCCGGCGGCTGCCGGTCGCTCGGCGCACCCGGGCGTATGCCGTAGGGAGCGGACGCGGGCGGCGGCCCGGCGACGGCCTGCGGGTCGCCGGCGGCCTCGGCGGGCAGCGGCTGCCCGCCGGCCGGCCCCTGCGGCGGCAGCATCTGCGTGGCGTCGGCGTCCGGGCCGTACGGCTGCGGCGGCTGGTACGGCATGTACTGCGTGGCCTCGGCGCCGGCTCCGGGCGGCGGGGTCCCGGGGTGTGGGGGAATCATCTGCGTCGCCTCGGCGTCCATGGGAGGCTGCGGGCCGTATCCGGCCTGGGGCGGCAGCGGCTGTCCGCCGTAGGAAGGGGCGGGCGGCAGCATCTGCGTCGCGTCGTCGGCGGGCTGCTGCGCGGGCGGCAGCGGCGGGGTGTGCGCCTCGGGCCCCCACGGAGTGTTCCAGGGCGAGCCCTGGGACGGCTGTGGCGACTGGGGCTGCTGATGCGCGACCTGCTGCCCAGGAGCCCACGGCGCGCCCTCGGACGGCAGCACGACGCCCTCGTGCGCTCCTTCGTCGCCCTGACCGCGTCCGCTGTACGTTGTCACCGGGGCTCCTCGATCGCCGACAGTCGAAATCGTCGACTCACGCTACCGGTTCGCTCGGACGCTCTACCACGTCCCCGATGGAGCGACACCGCCGATGATCCGGTTTCGGCCGCTTCGCGTCCGTCGCCCGACGCGGACCATCCCGGCAGCGACCCCTCAACGGCCGTGCACAACAAGGGACTTACGCGTCGCGTAACCCTTGGCGACGGCTGGAGTTGAGAGGGACGTGGAAGAGACCGTGCCCGTCACCCCGCCCCCCACCACCACCCCCGAGACTCTCCACCGGCAGCGCGCCGGCTCACCGCTCGATCATGCCGTGCGCTACGTGGAGGACCGGTGTTGGGACGTCTTCCCCGGCACCTGGCTGGAAATCGCCGACGGCCGGCCGTGCTGTTCCTGCGGCGACGCGAGGTGCGAGGCACCCGGCGCGCACCCGCTCGACGACCGGCGGTCCGGCGCGCTGGAGGACGGTGTCGCCGCCGTACGGCGTATGTGGGGTCGGCGCCCGGACGCGGCCGTGCTCCTGGCGACCGGGCGGGCCTTCGACGCACTCGACGTACCCGACACCGCCGGGTGCCTCGCGCTGGCCCGAATGGAACGGCTGGGTCTGCCGCTGGGGCCCGTGACCTGCACGCCCGACGGACGAATGGCCTTCTTCGTCCTGCCCGGTACCGCCACGAAGGTCCCCGACCGGGTCCGCCGGCTCGGCTGGTCGCCGGGCGCCCTCGACCTCGCCGTGCGCGGCGAGGGCGACTGGGTTGCGGCACCGCCGACCCGGCTGGGCACCCGGGGCTCGGTGCAGTGGGCCCGCCGCCCGACGCCCGCCAACCGCTGGCTGCCGGACGTGGAGGAGCTCCTGCCGCCCCTGGCCTACGCCTGCGGCCGCGAGGCGGCCGCCTCCCGCACCGGCCCCTGAGGCACCGGCCCCTGAGGACCTGCGGCAGGGGTGGACGTGCGGTGCGTCGGCCGTATCGTGTCGGGAGACGGGGGCCCGACCCGCCCCTGCGGGAACACGGAGGGCAGACGGTGTCCGTTGACGGGCAGGACCACACGGGCGAAGCGCTGGGCAGGCCGCCGGGCGCGATGATCGGCAAGGACGGCGAAGTGCCCTCGTTCGGCGCCCGGCTGCCGGCGGAACCGCCCGAGGCGCCGCCGGCGGTACGGGTACGAGGACTGTGGAAGCAGTTCGGCGAGCAGATCGCCGTCGGCGGCATCGACCTGGACCTGCCGGCCGGCCGCTTCGTCGGGCTGGTCGGCCCCAACGGCGCCGGCAAGACGACCACACTGTCGATGATCACCGGCCTGCTGCGCCCCGACTCCGGCACGGTGCACATCGCCGGGCACGACGTATGGCGCGACCCGGTCGCGGTCAAGTCGCGGATCGGCGTCCTGCCCGAGGGGCTCCGGCTGTTCGAGCGGCTGACCGGTCGCGAACTGCTCAGCTACCTCGGCGCGCTCCGGGGCATCACCCGCGAGGAGGTGACGCGCCGTGCGGACCAGCTGCTCGACGTGCTCGGTCTCTCCGGGGCCCAGCACAAGCTGGTGGTGGACTACTCGACCGGCATGCGCAAGAAGATCGGCCTGGCGGCCGCCCTGCTGCACAACCCCGAGGTGCTCTTCCTCGACGAGCCGTTCGAGGGCGTGGACCCGGTGTCCGCCCAGACCATCCGCCGGGTCCTCGAGCGGTACACCCGCTCCGGAGCGACCGTCGTCTTCTCCAGCCACGTCATGGAGCTGGTCGAGTCGCTGTGTGAATGGGTGGCGGTGCTGGCGGCCGGCAGCATCCGGGCGCACGGCCCGCTGACCGAGGTCCGCGGGGAGGCGGCCTCACTGCAGCAGGCGTTCCTCGAACTGGTCGGCGCGCACGGCGCGGCGGACGGGGACGACCTGGACTGGCTCGGAGGCGGGGACCGTTGAGCACCACCGTCGCGCCGACGACGACCCGGACGTTCGTCCGGCTGAAGCTGTCGCTGCTGCGCAACGGGCTGCGGCAGTCGACCGGCCGCACCGCCGCCTTCGTCGCCTCGGTCGTCCTCGCCCTGCTGCTGGCGGCCGGGCTGCTGCTCGGCCTGGTCCTGCTGCGCGGCAACGCGCACGCCGCCGGCGTCGTGTTGCCGCTGACCGCACTGCTCGCCGTCGGATGGGCGGTGATGCCGCTGTTCTTCTCCAGCGGCGACGAGACGCTGGACCCGACCCGGCTGGTGATGCTGCCGCTGCGTCCCGCGCCTTTGGTGCGTGCGCTGCTGACGGCGTCGCTGGTGGGCATCGGCCCCGTCTTCACGGTGACACTGGCACTCGGCGTCGTGCTGTCCTTGGCGCACGGCGTGGCCGGCGTCGTGGCGGCCGTGGTGGCACTGCCGCTGGTGGTGCTGGTGTGCGTGGCTCTGGCCCGCACGGTCGCCGCGGCCAACGTCCGGCTGCTGACCAGCCGGAAGGGGCGGGACCTGGCGCTGCTGAGTGGTCTGGTGATCGCCGTCGGGGTGCAGTTCGTGAACCTGGGCGTGCAGAAGCTCGCGCAGTCCGGCGGCCTGGACGTGCTGGAACCGGTCGGCGACGTGCTGCGCTGGGTGCCGCCGGCGTCGGCCGTGGGTGCGGTCGGCTCGGCGAGCGAGGGCGCCTACGGCGCGGCGGTGGCACAGCTGGTGCTGACCATTGCGCTGCTGGCCGTGCTGCTGAGGTGGTGGCAGCGGCTGCTGGTCCGCTTGATGACCTCGCCGGACGGGTCCACGGTGCAGACAGCCGGTCCGGGCCGCGCCGAGGACGCGGGGAAGGACGGGTCGGCGCGGCGCGGGAGCGCCCTGTCGAGGCTGCTGCCGGCCGGCCGGACCGGCGCAGTGATGGTCCGCACGCTGCGCTACGCCTGGCGCGACCCGAAGACGAAGGTCGGCTGGGCATCCTCCCTGGGCGTCGGCATCCTGGTGCCGGTCGTGATGTCGGTGCAGGGCCGGGGCAGCCCCTACCAGGCGTGCTGGGCTGCCGGACTGCTCGGGCTGCAGATGTACAACCAGTTCGGGCAGGACTACTCCGGCTTCTGGCTGGTGGCTTCGACGATCTCGTCCCCGCGGGACGCGGCCGCCGAACTGCGGGGCCGGATGCTGTCGATCGCGCTGTTCGGCGTTCCGTACGTGGTCGTGGTGACGGTGGTCGCCACCGGGCTGCTGGGCGACTGGGGGATGCTGCCGGAGGTGCTGGGCCTGGCCCTGACCCTGCTGGGCACCCTGGTGGCCACGGGGGCCTACACCTCGATGCGCTTCCCGTACTCGATCCCGCAGGACAACGGCTACAAGAACGTGGCACCGGGGCAGGTGTCGCTGGCCTACCTGAGCATCTTCGGCGGCATGCTCATCGGTGCCGTGCTCTCCGCGCCGGTCCTGGGGCTGACGATCGGGCTGCACCTGGCCGGGCCGCACGAGCTGCTGTGGCTGGTACTGCCGGTGGGCGTGGCGTACGGGCTGGCACTGCCGGTACTGGCGCAGCGCCTGGTCGCCCCGCGGGTCGTGGGACGGCTTCCGGAGATCCTGGCGGCCGTCAGCAAGGGCTGACCGGCTCCCGTTTCCGCGCCGGTTCAGGCGGCCGGCGGCAGCGTCGCGTGCAGGAAGGGCTCGACGATGCGCCGCCACTCCTCGGGCCGGTCGTAGTGGAGGAGATGCCCGGCGTCGGGCACTTCGGCGTAGATGCCGCGCGGCAGCACCCGCACCATCTCCTGGGCCTCGGCGCGGCCCAGCTCGCCGTCCAGACCGCGCACCACCAGGGTGGGGCACTGAACCTGCCCGAGCTCGTCCCAGTGCGCGTCATGCACCCACGTCTCGCGCGCCTGCAGCATCTGCCGACGGGAGAAGACCGGCCGCCAGCCGTCCTCCTGCTCCGTCATCACCTCGGCGAAGAACTCGCCGCGCGACGGGCTGGGGCGCTCCAGCGAGGGATCGTCCTCGCCGAAGAACCGGCGCACGTCAGCGAGTGTGGCGAAGGGGACCGGCCAGGAGGCGAACCACTGCTCCCACTCGCGCTGCGACTGTGCGCCCAGCGGCGAGGGACGCATGTCCGCGATGACCAGGGCACGCACCAGGTCGGGCCGGCGGGCGGCCAGCTGCCAGGCCGTCAGAGCACCCATCGCGTGCCCGACGAGGGCCAGCGGGGCAAGACCGAGCTCCTCGACGGCCGCCTCCGCGTCGTCGACGAACGCATCACGGTCGTAGGGGCCGGCGGCCGGCTTGTCGCTCTGCCCGTGTCCACGCTGGTCGAGCCCGACCGCACGGTAGCGGGCGGACATCCAGCGGGCCGTGGCCGCCCAGTGGCCTGCGCGGCCCATCAGCCCGTGCAGCAGCAGTACTCCCGGCCGGGGCGGGCCTCCCGCGCACCGGCCGTCCTTGGGCGGGTCGGCGAACTCCCATGCGGCGAGGCCGATCCCCTGCAGCCCCTGCACGTCGATACGTCGCACCATCAGCCTGGCACCCCCATTCCGTCTCACCGTCGCGCATTTTACCGAACGCGTATTCGAACAGGCCACGCTTTGTGCCCAACACCCCTCGTTCGAGTGACCCCGACTGCGGATAGGTCCGGCGCAGCCAGGGGAGAACACCCAGCGGGAGGGAGACCGACCCTGAGAGCTCGGGGCTCCGGGTCGCACAGGGGGCGTGGGGAGCGGGGCCCGGCGACATGGGGACGCCGAGGCCCCGCGCTCCGGGCAGCCGACCTCTCGCCTGCACGACAGAGTGGCACGCTCCGCTCACAACCGCTCGCTTTCCGGCAACTTGGGTTCGGCGAGGGCAAAAGAGGCGGCTAGCGCCGGGCGACGAAGACGTGCGCGGCGATCTCGGAGTCGAGTTCCGCCGCCTCGCCGCTGCTGGCCACTTGGACCCCACCCGCCACACCGGTCGTCACGGACACCACCGCGCCCGGCTGCACGCCCGCGCGTCGCAGCGTGTACATCAGCTGGGAGTCCATCTGGATCGGCTCACCGATCCGCCGCACCACGACCGTCATCGCCTCGCCCGCCGTCCGCAGGTCCGTCAGGCTCACCATGCCGTCGTCCAGGAAGGTCTCCGCCTCGGCCTTCTCCCCCAGCTCCTCCAGGCCCGGGATCGGATTGCCGTACGGCGACTCGGTCGGATGCCGCAAGAGCTCCAGGACACGCCGCTCGACCGCCTCACTCATCACGTGCTCCCAGCGGCACGCCTCCGCGTGCACCTGCTCCCACTCCAGCCCGATCACGTCGACCAGCAGGCACTCGGCGAGCCGGTGCTTGCGCATGACGCGCCTGGCCAGCCGCCGGCCCTCCTCGGTCAGCTCCAGATGCCGGTCCCCGGCCACGGTGACCAGTCCGTCCCGCTCCATGCGCGCCACGGTCTGGCTGACCGTCGGCCCGCTCTGCTCGAGACGCTCGGCGATCCGGGCACGCATCGGGACCACACCCTCCTCCTCGAGCTCCAGAATCGTCCGGAGATACATCTCCGTGGTGTCGATCAGTCCCGACATGCGTGCCCCTCGTTCCTCGTACGGTGCGCCCTAGGGCCGGGCCCCCACCAATTCTGGACCATCGCACCGACAACGTCCGCGGACGGCCACCGAGAGGACACGAGTTCTCCGCAGAGCGCGGCCCGCGGGGAACCGTTGACAGACGAGTGGTCCAGACCCCACCGTGATCGCGGCGACGGCGCGGGCGGCGCGCCGCGAGCGGGCGGAAGGCCGTGGGCGATGGCGGAGAACGCGTGGGGAGAGCGGTTCCTGGACGCCGCGATCGGGTTGCTGACCCGGGCGCGCGACGGGGAGGCCGCGAACGTCGCGGCGGCGGGCGAGGCCGTCGCCGACGCGGTCGCCGCCGGCGGACGGGTCTTCGCCTACGGCGCCGGGCACTCCTCGCTGCCCGCCCAGGACGTCGTCTACCGGGCCGGCGGGCTCGCCGTGCTGAACCTGCTGACCGTGCCCGGCGCAGTCGGCGTCGAGGTGCGCCCCGCGACACTCGGCAGCGCGCTGGAACGCGTCGAGGGACTGGCCACGACCGTGCTGGACGCCTCCCCCGCTGCCGCAGGCGACGTGCTGATCGTCATCTCGCTGTCCGGACGCAACGCCCTCCCCGTCGAGATGGCGGCGCACGCCGGCGAACTCGGCCTGACCGTCATCGGGCTCACCTCCCTCGCGTACGCGAGGGAGACCTCCTCCCGGCACCGCGACGGCACCTTCCTCAAGGACCACTGCCACGTCGTCCTGGACAACGGGATCGCCGTCGGCGACGCCGAACTGACAGAGCCGGGGGTCGACGCGCCGTTCGCGCCCGCCTCGACCGTCGTCACCAGCGCACTCATGCAGGCCGTGGTCGCCACAGCCGCCGGGCGGCTGGCCGCCCGGGGCGTCACCCCGCCGATGCTGCGCTCCGGCAATGTCGACGGCGGGCGCGAGTGGAACGCCCGCGTCCTGCGCGAGAACGCGGACCGTATCTTCTACCTGCACTGACGCGCGAGGTCCACGGCCGCCGCGACGCGCACCGCCACATCCTCCGCGTACTCCGCCTCGGCGCGGTCGAACGCCGCCCGGCTCGCCCCGCGCAGGAACGTGACGACGCCCAGCGTCCGGCCGCGGCTGCGCAGCGCAGTGCACATCCCGTGCACCGTGCCCTCCGGCCACCTGCGGGCCGCCGCCCAGCCGACGGGCGCCGCGGCCTCGTGCAAGCCCGGCGTGGGCACGCCCGTGACGCTGGCGCGCACCGCACCGGACCGCCCGTACGCCTGCACAGCCGGGTGGCTCGGCTCGTAGCCGACGGGGATGCCGTCTCCGGCCGCCCCGGCCTGCGGGCAGCCGTCTTCCGCCGACACCGGGCAGGCCGCGGCCCGCACGAGCACCGCCGGGCCGTCCGGCGGCTCGCGGGGCGCCTGCAGGTCCAGCAGCACGTGGTCGGCGAAGCCCGCCAGCGCGAACTCCAGGTGCGTCGTGGCCGCCTCCATCGCGTCCTCGCACTCGGCCGCGGCCCGGGCCGCCCGGTGCAACTGCGAGTCGCGGAACCGAACACGGGCGGCCTCCTGCTCGGAACGCTTCGCACGCGTGACGTCCTGGAACAGCCACGCCACGCCCAGCGGCACCGGCTCCTCAGTCAGCGGCGACGCCAGCCGCAGGAAACCGCTGCGCCAGCAGCGGCGGCGCGGCCCCGGCCGTGGCCCGTCGTCGCGGGCCCGCAGCGTCACCCACAGCTCGGCCGGCCCCGGCGGCGTCCCGCGCGCCAGCACGTGGTGCAGCGCCCCCTCCAGCTCTTCGGAACCCTGCTCGACGAGTTCGCCCAGCGGCCGGCCCAGCAGCGCTGTGCGGGGTACGCCAAGGGCCCGGGCGGCGTGCGTGTTGACGACGGCGGGACGCAGATCGGCGTCGACCAGGACGACTCCCCACGACGCGTCGTCGAACAGCGCCTCGCTCAGGGCGATGGACCGCTCCAGGTCGATCTGGGTGTGCGCCTCGCTGAAGGCGCAGTACACACCGGTCGTCGCGCCGTCCCGGCCGGCGAGGCCGGTGGTCTGGGTGCGCACCAGCACCCGGCCGCCGTCCTTGGTCAGCAGCGCGACGTCGTGCACCTGGCGCCCGTCGGCCGCCATCGCGCTCATCAGCCGAGCCTCGACAGCCGCGGCGTCCGCCGGGCGCACCGCCCAGCCGGCCAGGCCACTGCGGCCCACGGCCTCCGCCGCGCTCCAGCCGAGGATCCGCTCCGCCTCCCGGTTCCAGTGCGTGACCACGCCGTCGGCGTCGAACGCGCACAGCGCGGCGTCCATGCCGTTCAGCAGCGCGGCGAGCAGCATCTCGTCGTCCGCGCCCCCGTGTGACGCGGGCTCCGGGTGAGTCCGGTACCGAGCCGACATCTGCCCACCCCCAGCTCAACGCTGCCTGCAGGATCATTACACCGCGTATGTGACCCGCCGCACATCGCTTCGCGCAAATCGTTGCGCTCCCGAAACGCCACGACCCGACGCCCGGCCGTAGCTTTGCGGTCGTCGTCCGGCCGTCGAACTGGGGGGTGGCGCACAGCCATGGGAGCGGCCGCCACCCTGGAGAAGCTGGTCCCGGTCCTGCTCGCGTTCGGCTGCGGCGTGCTGCTGGCCCGCCGCAGGACCATTCCGGCCGCCGGCTCGAAGCTGTTCACTGACTACGCGTTCCTCGTCGCCGTGCCCTGCTTCCTCTTCCGCAACATCTACACCAGCGACCTGGGCGCGCTGTTCGACTGGCGGGCGGTTCTCGGCTACGCCGCCACGGCAGCACTGGCCATGGCGGCCGTCACCTGTGTCGCCCTGCTGGTACTGCGGACCCGGGAACCGCGCGGCATCGCGCTGCGCCTCATGGCGTCCGTGCAGGGGAACACGGCCTACTTCGGGGTGCCGGTCTTCATCATGCTGTTCGGCGACGCGGCGCCGATCTTCCCGGTACTGCTCTTCCAGGTGTGCGTACTGTCCCTGGTCGTGCTGGCGGTGATGGAACTGGGCCGCACGGACCGCGACGCGCCGGTGCCCGCACGGCTGGCCCGCGCGGCGTGGGGATCGCTGACCGCACCGGTGGTGCTGGCCTGCAACGCCGGGATCCTGCTCAACCTGATCTCGTTCGACGTGCCGGACGTGCTGCTGCACAGCTTCTCCTTCGTGGGCGCCAGCGCGGCCCCCGTCGCGCTGTTCGCCCTGGGCCTGCACCTGGGCGGCACCGGCCTCTCCCTGCGCGGCACGACCTGGGAGGAGGCGGGGATCATCGTCTTCAAGTGCGCGCTCTTCCCGCTGCTGGCCTGGGCGGTGTGCGGCGGCCTCTTCGGCGTCCACGGCCGCTGGCTGACCTACCTGATCCTGATCGCCGCCCTGCCCTCGCCCCAGAACCTGTTCATCTTCGCGCAGCGCTACGAAGTCGCCGTCGACATGGCCGCGTCCCTGGTCGTCAAGAGCTCGGTGGCCGCGCTGGCCCTCCTGCCGCTGTGGGCGGCCTGGGCCACCAGGATCGGGTGAATAATCCCTTGCCTCCACCTCGGCACGGTGCTTAGCGTGTGAGGCACACGAGAAGGGAGGTGGTTCGGCTAAATGAGTGATTACCGGACGCGTGAGGTGACTGCGGCCTAGGCCGTCGTCACAGCGTGACGCCGGCCCAGCCGGCCAATCCCAAGCAGTCACCCGACCCGCGGGCTCGTCGGACTCGTCCGACCGGCGCCCTGTCGCTCTTCGCGACGGGGAGCAGCCCGCGGGTCGTTCTGCGTCTGCAGGCAGTCAGTCGACGGCGCTCTTGAGGGCGACCAGGATCAGGCCGATGAAGCCGGCCGCCGCGGCCGCCGTCAGCAAGCGGGTGCCGCGCACACCGTGGCGACGGGCCGTCACCACGCCTTCTGCCACGAGGATCACCAGCGCGGACCACACCGCCGTACCGAGCGCCGTCGTCGGGTCGACCCCCGCGGCCCAGGCCACAAGTGCGACGACCAGCAGCGGCAGGGCCGCCCGGACCAGGCTCCAGTTCGCCCGGAGTGAGCGGCGCAGCCGCGAGCGGGAGAAGGCCGGGCCGCCGCCCTCCGGGACGCGGCCGATCATGTCGGCGTAGACGTGGGCCAGCCAGTACACGACGACCGTGACCAGCACGGCTGTCACCACCTCGTCCATGTGCACCGGCGGGTCGGAGTAGGCGGCCATCAGGCCGGCGGTGACGACCGTTCCCAGGGCGCCCTCGGCCGGGTCGCGCAACGGCACGACCAGCCCGGCGAGGAGACGGCACACTTCCCGGACGCGCATGCCGCCCATCGTGACCGGCCGGTCACGGGCAGAGGCGCTCGACGCGCCAGCCTTCCCCGGCCGCCTCGCCGCGCAGGTAGCGCAGCCGGTCGTGGAGGCGATTCTCGCGGCCCTGCCAGAACTCGGCGGTCTCGATGACCACCCGGATGCCGCCCCACTGCGGCGGCGCCGGGATGTCCTCACCCTCCGGGTAGCGGGTGGCCAGTTCCTCGTAGAGCTGGTCCAGTGCCTCGCGGGAGGCCACTCGCGAGGACTGTTCGCTCGCCCAGGCGCCGAGCTGGGAGCCGTGCGGACGGGTGCGGAAGTAGGCGGCCGTCTCGTCGCGGCCGATGCGCTCGGCGCGGCCGGTGAGGATGACCTGGCGGGCGATGCCGTGCCACGGGAAGAGCAGGCAGACGTGCGGGTTCTCGGCGATCTCGCGGCCCTTGCGGGAGCCGTAGTTGGTGAAGAAGACGAAGCCGCGCTCGTCGTACTGCTTGAGCAGCACCGTGCGGGAGCTGGGCCGGCCCGCCGCGTCGGCGGTGGAGACGATCATCGCGTTGGGCTCGTGGAGTCCGCTGGCGGCCGCGTCCTCGAACCAGTGGCTGAACTGGAGACTGGGGTTGGGGGCGAGCTCCGTCTCGGCGAGCCCCACCGCGCGGTAGTGGGCGCGCATGCCCGCGGGGTCGAGGCTGGGGCGTCCGGCATGGGCACGGGCCTGAGCTTGGGCGTCATCGGCGTGTGGCACGCCCCCATCCTGACGCATCCGGCCACCCGTCCGGCGGACCGCGCCAGCAAACGAGTCTGCCCGCTCACGGGCTGTCGCACACCCGACGTGAGACGATCACGGAGTGTGCCTCTTCTCACCGTTCCCCGTGTACCGGGAAGGGGAAAGACTGCATCTGTCGACGTGGAAACGGGGTCCTGTCAGCCCGGCCGGGCGACCGCGCCGCGCGGTCGGCCCGCCCCGTGGCCGTACACCGTCGACCCCGTGCCGGACGTCATCCGCCGGCACCTTCACGAGGGAGCCGCTGATGTCGGATTTCGTGCCGGGACTCGAGGGGGTCGTCGCGTTCGAGACGGAGATCGCCGAGCCGGACAAGGCCGGCGGCTCGCTGCGGTACCGGGGCGTCGACATCGAGGACCTGGTCGGTCACGTCGGCTTCGGCAACGTGTGGGGTCTGCTGGTCGACGGCCGGTTCAACCCCGGGCTGCCGCCCGCCGAGCCGTTCCCCATCCCCGTGCATTCGGGCGACGTCCGGGTCGACGTGCAGTCGGCGCTGGCGATGCTCGCCCCGGTGTGGGGCCTGAAACCGCTGCTGGACATCGACGAGGCCCAGGCCCGCGACGACCTGGCGCGCGCCGCCGTCATGGCGCTGTCCTACGTCGCGCAGTCCGCCCGCGGGCAGGGCCTGCCGATGGTGCCGCAGCAGGAGATCGACAAGGCGGACACCATCGTCGAGCGCTTCATGAAGCGCTGGCGCGGTGAGCCAGACCCGAAGCACGTCGCGGCAGTGGACGCGTACTGGACGTCAGCCGCCGAGCACGGCATGAACGCCTCCACGTTCACCGCGCGCGTCATCTCCTCCACCGGGGCGGACGTCTCGGCGGCGTTGTCCGGCGCGGTCGGCGCCATGTCGGGGCCGCTGCACGGCGGTGCGCCCTCCCGGGTGCTCGGCATGATCGAGGAGATCGAGCGGACCGGCGACGCGAAGGCGTACGTGCAGCGGCAACTGGACCGCGGCGAGCGGCTGATGGGCTTCGGGCACCGCGTCTACCGGGCAGAGGACCCACGCGCCCGCGTGCTGCGCCGCACCGCGAAGGAACTGGGCGCGCCCCGGTTCGAGGTGGCCGAGGCGCTGGAGCAGGCTGCGCTGGCCGAACTCCACGAGCGGCGCCCGGACCGGGTGCTGGCCACGAACGTGGAGTTCTGGGCGGCGATCGTGCTGGATTTCGCCGAGGTGCCGGCGCACATGTTCACCTCGATGTTCACCTGCGCACGGACGGCCGGCTGGTCGGCCCACATCCTGGAGCAGAAGCGGACGGGCCGCCTGGTGCGGCCCTCGGCCCGCTACGTGGGCCCGGCGTCCCGCAGCCTGCAGGAGATCGAGGGCCACGGCACCGCCGCCCACTGACCGTCAGCGTCCCGCGTGGCTTTCGAGGAGGGTGACGTCGCGGACGGCGCCCTGGTCGGCGCTCGTCGCCATCGCGGCGTAGGCGCGCAGCGCCGTGGAGACCTTCCGCTCACGGTTCTGCGGCGCGTACGTCCCGCCGAGCGCCGCGCGGCGTGCCGCGAGTTCGTCTGCCGGCACGTCGAGGGTGAGGGTGCGGTTCGGGATGTCGATGACGATCGGGTCGTCGTCGCGGACCAGCGCGATCGTGCCACCGGCCGCCGCCTCCGGCGAGACGTGTCCGATGGACAGCCCGGAGGTGCCGCCGGAGAACCGGCCGTCGGTGATCAGCGCGCACGCCTTGCCCAGGCCGCGCCCCTTGAGGAACGAGGTCGGGTAGAGCATCTCCTGCATGCCGGGGCCGCCCTTGGGGCCCTCGTAGCGGATGACGACGACGTCGCCCTCCCTGACGCGCTTACCCAGGATCGCCTCGACCGCCTGATCCTGGGAGTCGACGACGACGGCCGGGCCGCGGAAGGTCAGGATCGACTCGTCGACCCCGGCTGTCTTCACCACGCAACCGTTCTCGGCGAGGTTACCGTGCAGCACGGCCAGCCCGCCCTCGGTGGAGTAGGCGTGCGCGACGTCGCGGATGCAGCCGCCGGCCGCGTCGGTGTCCAGGGACGCCCACCGCTCGGACTGGGAGAAGGCGGAAGCGGAGCGCACGCAGCCGGGCGCGGCGTGGAACATCTCGACGGCCCGCTCGGACGGGGACTCGCCGCGCACGTCCCACTGCTTGAGCCAGTCGGCCAGCGACGGCGCGTGCACCGCGGAGACGTCCTCGTTGAGCAGGCCGGCACGGTGCAGTTCGCCGAGGATGGCGGGGATGCCGCCTGCCCGGTGCACGTCCTCCATGTAGTAGGAGCCGTTGGGCGCCACCTTGGTCAGGCAGGGCAGCCGGAGCGAGAGAGCGTCGATGTCGGCCATGGTGAACTCCAGGCCGGCCTCCCGCGCCGCTGCGAGCAGGTGCAGGATCGTGTTCGTGGAGCCGCCCATGGCGATGTCCAGGGCCATCGCGTTGTCGAACGCGGCACGGGAACCGACGCTGCGGGGCAGCACCGTCTCGTCGTCCTGCCCGTAGTGACGGCGGGCCAGTTCGACGACGGTCCGCCCGGCGTCCTCGTACAGTGCCTTGCGCGCGGTGTGGGTGGCCAGCACGGAGCCGTTGCCGGGCAGGGCCAGGCCCATGGCCTCGGTGAGGCAGTTCATCGAGTTGGCGGTGAACATGCCGGAGCAGGATCCGCAGGTCGGGCAGGCGGCATCCTCGATGCGGCGCATGTCCTCGTCCGAGACGCCCTCGTTTGCGGACTCGGAGATCGCGGTGATCAGGTCCAGCTTCCGCACGGCTGCCGTCCACGAGGGTGGCCGTGCCGGACTCCATCGGGCCGCCGGAGACGAAGACGGTGGGGATGTTCAGCCGCATCGCGGCCATCAGCATGCCCGGAGTGATCTTGTCGCAGTTGGAGATGCACACCAGCGCGTCGGCACAGTGCGCCTCGGTCATGTATTCGACGGAGTCCGCGATCAGGTCGCGGGAGGGCAGCGAGTAGAGCATCCCGCCGTGGCCCATGGCGATGCCGTCGTCGACGGCGATGGTGTTGAACTCGCGGGGGATGCCGCCGGCCGCCTTCACGGCCTCGGACACGATGCGGCCGACCGGCTGCAGGTGGGTGTGGCCGGGGACGAACTCGGTGAAGCTGTTGGCCACCGCCACGATCGGCTTGCCGAAGTCCTCCCGCGCCACGCCGGACGCCTGCATGAGCGCGCGGGCGCCGGCCATGTTGCGGCCGTGGGTGACGGTACGGGACCTCAGCTCGGGCATGGCTGCTCCACTCCCTGGTTCGTGTCGCTGCGTAGCGGTCGGACGCGTCGCGTCGAACTCCCGACGATACGCCCATGATCCAGGATCCGGGACGTCACGCCCGGATGGTGAGACCGTCTGGTCAGCTGCCGGTCAGATGGTGCTGCACGACCGGGGACAGGCGGCTGATCAGCGTCTCCGCCTCCTCCGAGGCGATCGGCTCCACCTTGATCACGTAGCGCAGCATCACGACGCCGACCAGCTGCGCCGCCGCCAGCTCCACCCGCAGCCGGGCGTCCGGCACGTCCAGTCCGGCGGCGAACCTGGCGAGCAGACTGCGGGTGACCATGCCGCGGAAGATCCGCGCCGCGGTCTCGTTGTTCACCGCCGACCGCACGATGGCCAGCAACGGTTCACGGGTCGCCGGGTTCTCCCACAGGCCGAGGAAGAAGCGGGTCAGCCGCTCACCGCTGCCCGGCCCGTCAGCCGGGGCCAGCACGTCCGGTGCCGCCATGGCGGGAGCGAAGGCGGTCTCGATCGACGCCTCGAAGACCTGCTCCTTCGTGCCGAAGTAGTGGTGCACCAGCGCCGGGTCCACGTGCGCGCCTCGCGCGATCGCGCGGATGGACGCCTTGTCGTAGCCGCGGGCCGCGAACTCGGTGCGCGCGGAGGACGAGGATGCGCTCCGGCGCAGGCGGCTCGTCGGCGGCCCGCTGCCCGGAGGCGGGGCGGCCGCGGCGGCGCCCGGGGCGGGAGGGGCCCTGGCGGCGCGGACGTCACGAACGCCTCGCCGAGGCGTCGGCGTCGTGCCCGGCCCCGGTACGGCGCCACCGGCCGGTGCCGGGCCGCTGGCGCTGTGCCAGGTGAAGCCTGGTGTAGGCGAGCGCCTCCGCCAGGTCGGCCTCACGTTCGGCGGCGGACATCGCACGCCGCGTGTTGACCTCGACGACGACCGTGCCGTCGAATCCGCTGCCGGCGTCCCCGAGCCGGCCCAGCACCTCGGCACACGGCTGCGCGCCGCGCCCCGGCACCAGGTGCTCGTCCTTGCCGGAACCGGTGCCGTCCGCGATGTGCACGTGCCCCAGCCGGTCGCCCATCCGGTCCAGCATGGCGAGGGTGTCCGTGCGGGAGGTCGCCGTGTGCGACAGGTCGATCGTGAAGTGGCGGTAGTCGTCCTCGGTGGGGTCCCAGGCCGGGGCGTACGCCATCATCTCCCGCTCCCGGTAGCGCCAGGGGAACATGTTCTCCACGGCGAAGCGGACGTCCGTCTCGCCGGCCATCCGCCAGATGCCGTCGACGAAGGCGCGGGCGTAGCTGCGCTGCCAGCGGAACGGCGGGTGCACGACGACGGTGGCGGCGCCCAGGCGCTCCGCGGCCGCGCGGGCACGCTTGAGCTTCGTCCACGGGTCGGTGGACCACACGCGCTGGGTGATGAGCAGGCACGGCGCGTGCACGGCGAGCACCGGCACGCCGTGGGTGTCGGCGAGGCGGCGCAGCGCCTCCACGTCCTGGCTGACGGGGTCCGTCCACACCATCACCTCGACGCCGTCGTAGCCGAGCCGTGCGGCGATCTCGAAGGCCGTCGCCGTCGACTCGGGGTATACCGAAGCCGTCGACAACGCGACCTGGGGGGCGGCGGGGCGCCCGAAGGATGCTGCAGCCACGCCGCACAGCCTACGGGGACCCCCCCGACGGCCCTCGACTCAGGTGCGCAGCCTCACACCGGGCCACGTGCGCGGCTGGACCTCTGCCCCGGCTGACCTGCGGCTGCGCGGCCCGCGTCTCGCGGTGCGGACTGCAAAGACCCCCGCGGGCCGCCGCGAGCAGGAGTCGGGGGGCGCAGGCCCGGTGGTGCGGGCACCGGGCAGGTGCGGGCCACCCGTGGGGGCAGGCGGCGGCGCGCCGCCTGCTCACTCCGCCGGCAGGTGGTCCATGCGGCGCAGGATGACGCCCTCGCGCAGCGCCCACGGGCAGATCTCCAACTCGTCCACCCCGAACACGTCCATCGCGCCATCCGCCACCAGCGCACCCGCCAGCAGCTGGCGGGCCCGGCCCTCGGAGACGCCGGGCAGGTGGGCCCGCTCCTCGGCCGGCATCCCGGCCAGTTTGGGCACCCACTCCTCCAGTGACCTGCGCTGCAGACCGCGCTGCACGTACAGGCCTTCCGCGGAGCGTGCCGCGCCGGCCAGCCGGGCGAGCTGCTTGAAGGTCTTCGACGTCGCGACGACGTGGTCGGGCGGTCCGAACCGGCTGAACTCCCCCACCGTGCGGGCCACCTCGGTGCGCACGTGCCGCCGCAACGCCCGCACGTCGTCGGCCTCCGGCGGGTCGCCGGGCAGCCAGGCCGCGGTGAGCCGGCCGGCGCCCAGCGGCAGGGAGACGGCCGCGTCCGGCTCCTCGTCGAGTCCGAAGGCGATCTCCAGCGACCCGCCGCCGATGTCGAGGACGAGCAGCCGGCCCGCCGACCAGCCGAACCAGCGGCGGGCGGCGAGGAACGTCAGCCGGGCCTCGTCCGCGCCGGAGAGCACCTCCAGCGACACGCCGGTGCCCGTCGCGACCCGCGCCAGCACGTCGTCGGCGTTCGCGGCCTCCCGCACGGCGGAGGTGGCGAACGGCAGCACCTCCTCGGCGCCCTTGTCCTCGGCCACGTCACGCGCCTCGCGCACCGTGGCGGCGAGCCGGTCGACGCCGTCGGGACTGATCGCGCCGTCGCCGTCGAGCAGTTCGGCCAGCCGCAGCTCGGCCTTGTGCGAGTAGGCGGGCAGCGGACGCGCACCGGGGTGCGCGTCCACGACGAGCAGGTGGACCGTGTTCGATCCCACGTCGAGGACACCGAGTCTCATAAGGGCACGCTAACGCCGTGGGAAGGCCCCGCGTGGCCATACGCTGGGGGACGTGGGTACGACGAAAGCGGCGAAGCGCAAGAAGCACGACGGCCCGCGGGCCGAGGAGACGGGACTGGACTTCCCGCGCGCGTGGATCGAATTCCCCGATCCGGCCGACGCGGAACAGGTCTTCCGCTGCGACCTGACCTGGCTGACCTCCCGCTGGAACTGCGTCTTCGGCAACGGCTGCCAGGGCATCCGGCCCGGGCGCGGCACGGACGGCTGCTGCACGCTGGGCGCCCACTTCACCGACGAGGACGACGAGCGGCGCGTCGCCGAGCACGTGGCGCGGCTCACCCCCGGCACCTGGCAGTTCCACGCCGAGGGCACCGCGTCCGGCTGGACGCAGCTCGACGAGGACGGCGAGCGGCAGACCCGGCGCCACCAGGGCGCCTGCATCTTCCACAACCGCCCGGGTTTCGCCGGCGGCACCGGCTGCGCGCTGCACACGCTGGCCCTGCGCGAGGACCGCGAGCCGCTGGAGACCAAACCGGACGTGTGCTGGCAGCTGCCGATCCGCCGCGACTACGAGTGGGTGGAACAGCCGGACGGCGAGCAGGTGCTCATCGTCTCGATCGGCGAGTACGACCGCCGCGGCTGGGGCCCGGGCGGTCACGACCTGCACTGGTGGTGCACCTCGGCGCCCTCCGCGCACGGAGCGGCCGACCCGGTCTACGTCTCCTACCGGCCTGAGCTGACCGAACTGATGGGCCCGGCCGGCTACGCGGAACTGGTCCGGCACTGCGAGGCCCGCCTGGCCGCGCAGCTCCCCCTGCTGGCCCCCCACCCGGCCGACCCGGCCACCCCGCCGGAGCACTGATCCCGAACACCCTGCGGGCCGCCGCCTGCAGCTGCTTGGATGGCACGGGAACAGGGCAATCGGCAGGGGGAAGATCATGGACGAGCCCATCGCTTTCCGGATCGTGCGGCTGGGGTACGACCGGGCACAGGTGGACGACGAGATCAGCCGGCTCGTCGCCGAACACGACCGGGCGCTGAGCCTCGCTGAGGCTCCTGACGCGCACCGCGACACACCGGCCGACGGCTCCCCGGAGTCGGGGCATACCTCGGATTACTTCGCCGGCTTCCACCTGGTGCGGCGGGGCTACGACCGGGCACAGGTGGACGACGAGATCAGCCGGCTCGTCGCCGAACGCGACCGGGCGCGGGCTGCCGCCCTCGGCCCGGCCGGCGGAGAACCGACGTAGTCACGCCTCGGCACCGACGACGGGTGTCGGTGCCGGGTGGGAGCCTGGAGGCATGACCACACCCGGCACGGCCCGGCTTCGCGCGATGCGGCGGGCGAAGGACGCCATGGACCGCGACTGGGCCGATCCCTCGCTCGACCTGGACGCGACGGCCGCGTACGCCGGGTACTCGCGGTCGCACTTCGTGCGGGCCTTCCGGGGCGCCTACGGGGAGACGCCGGGGCAGTACCTGAGCCGGCGCCGCATCGACCGGGCCGAGGAACTGCTGCGCTCGGCCGACCTGTCCGTCACCGAGATCTGCGTGCTCGTCGGCTTCAGCAGCCTGGGCACGTTCTCCGCCCGCTTCAAGACCCGCACCGGCCTGAGCCCGAGCGCGTACCGCAGGAAACACGTCGGGCGCGGCGCCGCGCTGATACCCGGCTGCTACGCCCTGCTGTGGACCGGCGGCTTCCGGCCTCACGTACGCCCCGCATCTTCCGCAGACGGCTGCTGAGGACGGCGCCCGGCGCGCTTCAGCCGGGCAGCGGCGCCTCGAGCAGTGCCAGTTCGGTCGCGCGGAGCGTGACGTGCACCGCCTGTGCCGAGTCCTGGATGGAGCCCGGGCGGCCGGCTCCCGGAACCGGGATCGTCACCGGGGAGCGCGCCAGCAGCCAGGCAAGGGCGATCTGCTGCGGGCTGACACCGTGTGCGGCGGCGACCCGGTGGAAGGCCGTGCCGGCGGAGGTCGGGCCGGAGGGACCGTCGAGGGAGCTGCGCCGGATGCCGCCGAGCGGGCTCCACGGCAGGAAGGCCAGCCCCAGCTCCTCGCTCAGCCGCAGCTCCGGCTCGCTGTCCCGCACGGCGGGTGAGTAGCGGTTCTGGACGGAGACGAGTGAGCCGCCGAGGAGCGCGTGCGCCTCGCGGATCTGGCCGGTGCTCACGTTGGAGATGCCGGCGGCGCGGATCGTGCCGGCGTCGAGCAGGTCCCGCAGTGCGCCGACGGAGTCGGCCCAGGGCACGGCGGGGTCCGGCTTGTGCAGCTGGTACAGACCGACGGCTTCGACGCCCAGGCGCTTCGCGGAGGCCTCTGCGGCCCGCTTGAGGTGTTCGGGGCTGCCGTTGACGGTCCAGGTCCCGTCCCCCGGCCGGCCCCGGCCGCCCTTGGTGGCCACCAGCACGTCGTCTGTGTCGCAGCCGTAACGGGCCAGGGCACGGGCGACGAGCAGCTCGTTGTGCCCGGTCTCGCCGGCGCGCCGGTAGTAGGAGTCGGCGGTGTCGATGAGCGTGACCCCGGCGTCGAGGGCCGCGTGGACGGTGTCGAGGGCACGTCGTTCGTCCGGACGGTGTTCGATGGACAGGGGCATGGCGCCCAGACCGACGGCGCTGACGGCGGTGTGCCCGATGCGGCGGTACTGCATGGTGACGTGTTCCTTCAGCTGGCGGGGGTGGTGGACGCGGCGAGGGCTTCGGCGACGGCGCCGGGCAGCCAGTCGGCGGTGTGGGAGAAGCGGAAGCCCAGCCGCGCGGCGCGGGAGTTGCTCATCGCGTAGTGGCGGTCGCAGGAGAACGGCGCGGCGGCCTCGCCGGCATCGACGGTCCGGTACACGGGTGCCCGCCCGGTCTGCGCGGCGATCACGGCGCCCAGGCCGTAGACGTCGAGCGCGCCGTCCGAGCAGGCGTTGACCGGTCCGGTGAAGTCGGTGGTCAGGGCCGCCCATCGCAGGAGGTCTGCCAGTTCCCCGTAGTGGAGGAAGACCGTGGGCAGTGCGTGGGCGTGCACGATGATCTCGTCGCCCCGGGCGATGCGGTCGACGTGGTGCGCCAGCCTGCCGGTGAACTCCCGCGCCCCGCCGCCGAGCACGTGGGCACTGCGCACGGAGACGAAGCCGAAACCGGCGGCCCGGGTGAGCACGGCCTCGGCCTGTCGCTTGCCTTCGGCGTAGTGCGCCGCCAGGTAGGCCTCCTCGTGCCAGGGGAGTTCGGTCGACACCGGTCGGCCGGCCGGATCGACGCTCTCCTCCGTCACGGGAACGCCGGGCGGCACGACCGGGAGCGTGGCGGTCGCCGGGTCGTAGACCTCGATCGTCGAGGTCATCAGGTAGCGCGGGGTGCGGTCGCCGAAGACGCGGGCGGCGACGGTCGCCTGCCGCGGCTGGTAGCAGACCTGGTCGATGACGACGTCGAAGCGGCGGGTGCCGAGTGCGGCGGCCAGGGCGGCCTCGTCGTTCCGGTCGGCGACGAGGTGTTCGACACCGGCCGGCGGCCGGGTCGAGCCACGGTTGATCACGGTGACCCGGTGACCGTCCCCCTGCAGGCGGCTCACCAGCAGCTTCCCGAAGTACCGGCTTCCGCCGATGACGCAGATCCGTTGCATGCGCACCAGCCTGTCCCGCTATTGTCCTCAGCAGAAGTGACCATCTGCTGATGTGGCGTTAAGGAGAACTGTTGATCGACATACAACGGCTGCGGATCCTGCGCGTGGTGGCGGAACATGGCAGCTTCACCCGGGCGGCCGCCGCACTGCACCTGACCCCCTCGGCCGTCTCCCAGCAGGTGGCCGCCCTGGAACACGCTTTGGGCGCGCGGGTGGTCGACCGCAGCACCCGCGGCGTCACCCTCACCCGGGCCGGCAGGATCATGGTCGGCGCCGCGGAGTCGGTGACCGCCGAACTCACGCACGCGAAAGAGCAGGTCGACCGGCTCGGTACCGGACGGACCCGGCTCACCGTCGCCACGTTCACCAGCGGCGGCAGGCTGCTGCTCCCCGCGGCCCTGGAGCGGCTCGCGGCGGCTCACCCCGACACGGTGCTCCACGTCCGGGAAGGAGAGCCCGAGGACAGCCTGCCCCTGGTCCGCCAAGGCACCGCGGACCTCGCACTCGCCTACCACTTCGACGGCCCGCTGCCCGGACCGCATGGCGCGGGCTCCCGCCTGAAGTGGACGCCACTGATGGAGGATCCGCTGCGTGTCGTGCTGCCCGCGGAGCACCGACTGGCCGGGCGCCCGGCGCTCGACCTCGCCGAACTGGCGGCCGAACCCTGGGTGATGGGCTGCCTGAAGACCGAGGCGTACCTGCGACGCCACGCCGAGCGGTCCGGATTCGTCCCGGACATGCGGGGCACGACCACCGACTACTTCTTCGCCCGCTCTCTCGTCGCCTCCGGCATGGGCATCACGCTGATCCCCTCCATCGCGCTGTCCCCCGAGGTGCCGGGGCTGTGCGCGGTCCCGATCGGGCCGCCGGCGCCGACCCGGCACATCGGCGTCGCCACGATCAACCGACGAGCCGAGGTGCCGCAGGTCATCACGCTCGTCCGCGCACTGTGCGAGCAGGCGGCGGCACTGCGGCCATGAGCGCAATTCCGGAGAAGCGGGCCACGCCGGGCGCTGCCTACGGTGGCGTCGTCGCCCCACAGCGACGCCACCGCACCGCACAGGGAGCACATCATGATCAACAGCCTGGCCCTCACCACCGTCTGGTCCACCGACCCGGAGCGGGACAAGAGGTTCTTCGTGGAGACGCTCGGTTTCACCGAGCGCAAGGACATGGAGATGGCGGGCATGCGGTGGATCACCGTCAGCCCGAAGGACCAGCCCGAGCTGCAGCTGACGCTGATGCGCCCGGACGGGCCCGGTCTGGACCCGGAGTCCGGGAAGGCGCTCACCGCCCTGGTCACCAAGGGCGTCCTCGGCGCGGGCGCATTCCGCACCGACGACTGCCGCGCCACCTACGAGGACCTGAAGCGCAAGGGCGTGGAGTTCCTGCAGGAGCCGCAGGAACGGCCCTACGGCGTGGAGGCGATCTTCCGCGACCCGTCGGGCAACTGGTACTCGCTCACACAGGAGTGGGCCGGCGACGAGCTGGACCTGAGCAAGCCGTGGCACGACGGCAGCGTCAGCGCGGACGACGAAGGGCGCTGACGATCGGCACGCCGTAGGGCGGCGTCCCCGGCTCGGTCGGGGCCGACTCCGGGAGCCAGAGCACGGCGACCGCGCCCGTGCCGCCGCCCGGGTCGTCCGGCGCGGCGTTGCGGAAGGTGAGCCGGGCGCCCAGCACCCGGGCCTGGCCGGCGGCGATGGTCAGGCCGAGGCCGTGGCCGCGCTGCGAGCGGTCGTCGCTGCCGGTGCGGAACCGGCTCAGGCCGTCGGCGAGCAGCCGCTCGGGGAAGCCGGGCCCGTGGTCGCGCACCCGGATGCGGCGGCCTTCCACCCGCACCTCGACGGGCGGGAGGCCGTGTCGCGCGGCGTTGGCCAGCAGGTTCCCCAGGATGCGTTCCAGGCGGCGCGGGTCGGTGGTGACGTGCGCGTCGCGCGGAATGTCCACGCGGGCGTCCGGCCAGGCGACGGTCACCCGTCGGGTGACGAACTCGCCCAGCGCCACCTCCTGCAGTTCGGCCCGTTCCCGCGCGCCGTCGAGCCGGGCCACCTCGAGCACGTCCTCCACGAGCTGGCGCAGCGCCTGCGCGCGGTCACGGACCAGCTCGGCGGGCCGGCCCTCCGGCAGCAACTCGGCGGCGGTCAGCAGGCCGGTGACCGGGGTGCGCAGCTCGTGGGCGATGTCGGCGGTGACCCGGCGTTCCGCCTCCAGCCGGGCCTGCAGCGCGTCGGCCATGCCGTCGATGGCGTCGGCGAGCTCGTCGGTCTCGTCGCGCACCCGGACCCGGCCGCCGATCGCGTCCCGCACCCGCACCAGGGCGTCGCCGCCGGCCACCTCGCCGGCGGCGACGGCGGCCTTGCGCAGCCGCCGGGAGAGCTGGCCGCCCACCAGCACGCCGAGGGCGCAGCCGCCGACCACGACGACCAGTGAGCCGAGCAGCAGCGAACGGTCCAGGTCGGCGAGGACGTCGTAGCGGTCGGCGAACCGGGTGCGCAGCGAGAGGATCCGACCGTCGGGCAGCGGGGCGGCGGCCCACACGTCGGGCACGCCGTCGTCGCGCAGCCGCAGGTACGTCGCGCGCTCGCCGGTGCGCCGCACGGCGTCGCCCAGCTCGTCGGGCAGCCTGGGGTCGTCGATCTTCGCCCCGAACGGCACCTGGCCCGTCGAGTCGTAGATGCGGCGGGCGTACTGCAGGCGTTCCTTCTGCACGTCGCGGCTGCTGCTCTGCATGGTGCCGCGGGCGGCGTTGTGCACGACGAGGCTGAGCGCGACGGCGACCAGCGCACTGACCACGGCGATCGCGGCGGTCAGCTTCCACCGCAGCCCGGTCCGCAGGTTGCTGCGCACCCATGCCGCAGACCGCGCCGCGGCGGCCCGCGTACCCGCGGTCGCGCGGGCCCACGCCCGGCGCCCGGCGTCCTCCGGCGCCGGATACACCGCGCCGGCCGTTCCGTCCGGCTCCGGGCCGGACTCGTCCGCCGGTGCGGCCTCCTGAGCCCAGGCCACACGGCGCAACGGCGCGTCGTCGGCCGACGGACCGGACGGTGCCGCGACAGCCGCCCGCGGCCGCGCGAGCGGGTCGGACGGTGACGGCGCGTCGGCCGTACCGGGCGCACCTTCGCCACCGGCTCCTGGCGGCCCGGCCTCCGGCCCGTCGGCCGGGTCCGGGTGGGTCGCCACGGTCGGGGCCCGGCCTGCCGCGTCCGGCTCAGCGGCCTTCCGGGCCCGTGGCGCCCCGACGGCGGCCCGCGACCGCTCTCCGTCGGGGCTCGGCTGCGGTACGCCGTCCGGCCCGGCGGTGCGGGCCGTGCCGGCTGCGGCTGCGGCTGCGGCTGCGGCTGCGGCTGCGCCGGAACCGTTCCGGTGCAGCCGGAAACGGCGGGTCACGGCGCACCGTTCGTGGGGCGGGCGCCGCCCCGGAGTTTGTAGCCGAAGCCGCGGACCGTCTCGATGCGGTCCTGGCCGATCTTCGTGCGCAGCCGCTGCACGTGGACGTCCACAACCCGGGTGTCGCCGCCCCAGCCGTAGTCCCAGACCCGCTCCAGCAGCCGGTCGCGGGTCAGCACCGTGCCGGGGGCGGCCGAGAACTCCAGCAGCAGTCGCATCTCGGTCGGGGTCAGGGCGACGGGTCTGCCGGCCGAGCGGACCTCCATGCCGTCCGTGTCGACTTCCAGGTCGCCGAAGCGCAGCACGTCCTCCGCGCCGCCCGTGCCGCGCCCGCCGCCGGGCGCGTGGGCGGCCGCCCGCGTCGCGCGGCCGAAGCGCCGCAGCACGGCCCGGATCCGTGCGACGAGCACCGCGCCGTCGAACGGCTTGGTGACGTAGTCGTCGGCGCCCGCCTCGAGGCCGAGCACCACGTCGATGGAGTCCGCGCGGGCCGAGAGCATGATCACCGGCACGGTGGAGGTGTCCCGGATCCGGCGGCACAGGCTCACCCCGTCCAGGCCCGGCACCATCACGTCGAGCAGTGCGATGTCGGGCCGGTCGGCGTGGAAGGCCTCCAGGCCGGCCAGCCCGTCGGCCACCGCCGTCACCGTGAAACCGTCCCGTTCCAGCGCGAGCTGTGTCGCCTCGCGGATCACGTCGTCGTCCTCGACGAAGAGCACATGCGTGTCGGCCATGGGTGCTCCTCAGTCCTTCCCGTCGTCCCCGCGCTTCGGATCCTGGCTCGCCACGTCGGTCCGCTCGTGCCCCACCTTGCGGAAGACGCCGTCCCGCCAGTCGTAGGTGACCTCGTCCCGGCCCGAGGGGCAGCATTTCGGCCCGTCGCCGAGGTAGACGTACCGGGTGACGACCAGCCTGCCCTTGTCGAACTCCCCCTGGACGGGCGGCCCCTCTGCGGCGAAGACGTCCACCAGGGTGCCACTGGTGCTGCGCCGGTAGACGTAGGTGCCCACCCCGACGGCGTCGGCGCCGCACGAGGAGACGTTGACGACCTGGTCGACGCGGTCACCGCCGGTGGCATGCCCGAAGGTCACGGTGACGGGCCAGGTGTGGCCCCGGCAGGGCTTGAGGCCCCGTTTGACGTTGTCGCTGACCTTCGGGTCGCGGCGCAGCAGCGCGATGACGTTCGTCGTGCTGTCACCGCCGGCGAACACACGGGTCGCACCGGGGGACGGGTCGGTCGGATCCTGCACCCGGGGCTTCTCACCGCCGGACGGTGTGGAGTCCCCGCCCCGGCTCTCGTCCGCCGAGCCGGTCACCACGGAGGCGTCCGCGTGCGGGGTACGGGACGCCGTCGGGGAACCCTCCAGCCGCACCCCGTCGCCGGTGCCGGCGCACGAGGTGAGCGCCGCCGCCACGGCCACGGCCACGGCGACGGCCCGTACAGCCGTCAGGCGACGCACTCCGGCGACCTCCTCCGCTCCAGTTCCGCGCGCAGCCGGGCCAGGGAACGGTGCAGGGTGCTCTTGACCGTGCCGGACGACATCTCCAGGGCCCGGGCCGTCTCTTCGGTGCTCATCTGTTCCCACAGCCGCAAGCACGACCACGCGGCGCTGCTTGGGCGCCAGCGTACCGAGCAGGTCGAGGAGCAGCGCACGGTCGGCCCGCTGCTCGGTGCCGTCCTCGACGCTCATCACGTCCGGCAGGTGCTCGGTGGGTACCTCCTGCAGCCGGCGGGACCGCCACCATTCGGTACGGGTGTTGATCATGACTCGTCGCAGGTAGGCGTCCGCGAACGACTTGTCCGCTATGCCGTCCCAGTGACCGTAGGTGCGCACGAGGGCGGTCTGCAGCAGGTCCTGGGCGTCCATGGGGTCGTTGACCAGGCGGCGGGCACTGCGCAGCAGGGCGTCCTGCCGGGTCCGCACGTACTCTTCGAAGTCCAGTACCTCTGCCGCCATGTCGCCTCCCGTGCGCGTGCCGTCCCACCTGCGACGCGGTGCGTCGCCGGCATGGACGGCACGCTAGGGAGTCGGTGTTACGACGGGCAGTGCGGCATCCCGTCGGGATGCCGACGACTGCCCGTCGATCGTGTAACAGCGGCGCGGCTCAGTACAGCCGGCCGGTGCTCTGCGGCAGCCGGTAGCTGCGGTTCTCCAGGGGTTCGACGAGCCCGTCGGCAACGAGCCCGTCCAGGGCGCGGGCACGCTGCACCGGGTCGGGCCACACCTGGTCGAGCAGGGTCTTCGGCACCGGGCCGGCCGAATCGCGCAGCACAGCGAGGAGCTTGCCGCGGACCTGACGGTCCGTGCCGGCGTAGGTCTGCCGGCGTCGGGGCGGGCCTTCGTGCGCGGGCGCACCGGCCCGCTGCCAGGCGCACTTGTCCAGGATGGGCAGCGAGCGCACTCGGGGCTGCGCGCGGTGCACAGCAGCGCGCCCAACTCCATCGTGGCGGCGGCCCAGCGGGCGGCGAGCGCGTCGTCCTCGGGGACGAGGGCGCGGGCCAGTTTCCGCTCGGCCGCGGTGGTCGCGTTCGGCGGGTACTGCCGTCCGGCCACCGCGCGGGCGAACACCCGGCGGACGTTGGTGTCCAGGACGGCGTGCCGCTGTCCGTAGGCGAAGGAGGCCACCGCGGCAGCGGTGTACTCGCCGACTCCGGGCAGGGCCAGCAGCTGGGAGTGCTCGGTGGGGACGTCGCCGCCGTGCCGTTCCGCTATGGCCGACGCGGCTCCGTGCAGCCGCAGCGCACGGCGCGGGTAGCCCAGCCTCCCCCAGGCGCGCACCGCCTCTCCCGACGGCTCGGCCGCGAGGTCGGCCGGCCGTGGCCAGCGCGCGAGCCACTGCTCGTAGACCGGCAGCACACGGGCCACCGGGGTTTGCTGCAGCATGAACTCGCTGACCATGACGCCCCACGCGCCGGCTTCGGGGCGGCGCCAGGGAAGGTCGCGGGCGTGCTCGTCGAACCAGTCGACGACGGGGGTGTGGAGGTCCGAGCGTTGTGTGGTGCCGGCCTCGGTGGCGGCGTCCCCTCTGCTGGAGACGTCGATGTCTTCGGTGTCCGCTGCAAGATCTGCGGAGGAGTCCGCAGAACGCGTCGCGGTCTGTGTGGTCGCAGTCATGGCAGGACCGATCGTGGCACGCGAGTGGTCCGAGCCGAAACGGCCACGCGGGCGGCCCGGCGGCGTTGCGCTGAACGGGCTGCTCATCGGAAGATCCACCACCCGGGTGGCGGTAGGCACCCGAGTGACGGCTGATGTTGCGTAAGGTTTGCGCCGTGGGATCTCTGCGCAATCCGATCGGTCCGCTTCCGGCTTCCATCTACTGGCGCCGACGGGCGGGCGCGCTGTGCATCCTGGTGCTGCTCGCTGTGCTGGCCTTCTGTGCCGTCAGCCTGACCGGCGGTGGCGGTGGCGGTGACTCGGCGGGACAGGGCGAGGGCGGCGGCCCCGTCGAGTCCATCACGCCCGGTCCCAGCGCGTCTCAGTCTCTGCCGGACGACCGGCCGGGCGGCCGTGACGAGGTGAACGGCGGCGGGTCCGGTTCCGGCGGCGGGTCCGCCGACGGCGGCGGTGCGGCGGCCGGCGGCACCGCAGGCGACGGCGACGCTGCCGCGGCGGGCGGGTCCTCAGACGGCGGAGCCGATGGCGCCGGCGCCGACGGCGGCAGCCTCTCCGGGGGTGACGGCGTCCCGGCCGGATCCGGCGTTCCCGGCTGCACAGCGAAGAGCGTCACGGCCACGCTGGAAAGCAAGGAGAACACCTACGAGCCCGGCGACAAGCCGGTGCTCACCCTGACGCTGCACAACGACTCCGGCTCGGACTGCGTCGTCGACCTCGGCGACAAGGGCACCGTCACCGCGGTCACCGGATCCGACGACGAGACGGCGTGGGCGTCGGACGACTGCCCGAAGGGCGACGCGCACGCCTGGGTGCGGGTCTCCGCGCACGACAGCAGCACCCACGAGATCACCTGGAACCGGCAGCGGAGCGGCAAGGAGTGCGCAACGCCCTCCCCGAAGCGGGCACCGGCAGGCACCTACCTGGCGGAGGTGTCCGTCGACGGCCTGCGCAAGGTCCGCACTTCCTTCGTCCTCGCCAAGAGCTGACCGTTTCCCGGTGACCGGCACGGTGCTCACGTCCGCACCATGATGACCGGGCCGGCGATACGCCATTCACGGATGGGCGACCCGGCCGTGCACTGATCGCCCGGTGTGCGTGCTCCGCACGCGGTCCGCCGCGGGTATCGACACATCCGCGCCGGCTGACCGCACACCCAGGAGCTTGAATGACTGCAACGTTCAATCACACCATCATCGCGGCGGAGGACCCGGAGAAGTCGGCCGCGTTCTACCGGGACCTGCTGGAGGCCCGGGAGGCCCCGCCGTGGGGCCCGTTCCGCAACCTGCAGCTCGAGGACGGTGTCCTGCTGCAGTTCGCCGCGCCGCCCGTCGACTTCTCGCCGGTGCACGTGGCGTTCCTTCTCGACGACGAGCACTTCGACCGCGCCTACGCCCGGATCCGGGACGAGGGCCGTGAGCACTGGGCCGACCCGCAGCGCACCCGGCCCGGGGAGACGAACACCGAGCACGGCGGGCGGGGTGTCTACCTGCTGGACCCGGCCGGCCACTACCTGGAACTGATCACTCGGCCGTACCTGTGACATGCGCCCGGGGCACCGCGTGCGGTGCCCCGGGCGGGGGTGCGTCAGCGGAAGTCGGCGTCAGACGTAGCGTTCCAGGATGGAGGACTCGGCGAGCCGGGACAGCCCCTCACGGACCGAGCGGGCCCGCGCCTCGCCGACACCGTCGACGGTCTGCAGGTCGTCGACGCTGGCCGCCAGCAGCTTCTGCAGGCCGCCGAAGTGGTCCACCAGCCGGTCGATGATGGTGTTCGGCAGCCGCGGCACCTTCGCCAGCAGCCGGAAGCCCCGCGGCGAGACCCCGGAGTCCAGCGTCTCCGGCGCCCCGGAGTAGCCCAGCGCCCGGGCCACCGTGGCCAGTTCGAGCAGTTCGGAGTGCGTGAGCCGGTCAAGCTCGGACAGTGCCTCGGGAACGGTGCGCGGGCGGCGGCCGCCCGAGCCGGGCTGCGGCACATAGTCGCGGGCGACCAGCTCCCGTTCCGGCTCGACGCCGGCGATCAGCTCGTCCAGCTGCAGGGACAGCAGCCGCCCGTCCGTGCCCAGCTCCACCACGTACTCGGCGATCTCCGTGGCGATTCGCCGCACCATCTCCAGCCGCTGCGCAACGGCCGTCACGTCCCGCACGGTGACCAGGTCCTCGATCTCCAGCGCGGAGAGCGTGCCTGCGACCTCGTCCAGGCGCAGCTTGTAGCGCTCCAGCGTCGCCAGCGCCTGGTTCGCGCGGGACAGGATCGCGGCGGAGTCCTCCATGACCCGGCGCTGACCGTCCACGTACAACGCGATCAGCCGCATCGACTGGCTGACGGAGACCACCGGGAAGCCGGTCTGGATCGACACCCGCTGAGCGGTGCGGTGCCGGGTTCCGGTCTCCTCGGTGGGGATCGCCGCGTCCGGCACGAGCTGCACGCCGGCCCGCACGATCTTGGTGATGTCGCGGTCGAGGATCAGGGCGCCGTCCAGCTTGCACAGCTCGCGCAGCCGGGTCGCGGAGAAGTCGACGTCCAGGACGAAACCGCCGCTGCACAGGGACTCGACCGTCTTGTCCATCCCCAGGACCATCAGACCGCCGGTGTTGCCGCGCAGGACCCGCTCCAGCCCGTCGCGCAGGGCCGTGCCCGGCGCCACCGCGCTCAGCGAGGCGCGCATGAGGCGTTCGGAGGCCGAGCTCCCCGAGGCCCTGCCGGGAGCCGATGCCCGGTCGTTGGCTGCCACTGCACTCCTTCGGTCTGCGCCGGTGTGCACCGCCGATCGAGCCGGCGGCACCGACGCGCTGACGGGCGGGACCGGGGCAAAGTCTACCGGCGGCCCGCCTCCTCCCGTGGCGTGCTCCGCGCGCCGCGCTCCGGGCGGGACGGCAGCACCCGCAGCGCCTCGCCCACATCGGCCACCTCCAGTACCCGCATCCCCTCGGGCACCCGGCCCGGATCGGCCGGCACCAGCGCGTGCGTGAAGCCCAGCCGGGCCGCCTCCGACAGCCGCCGCTGCACGCCCGTCACCCGCCGCACCTCGCCGGCCAGCCCCACCTCGCCGATCGCGACCAGGTTCTTCGGGAGCGGAGTGTCACTCGCCGCGCTGGCCAGCGCCAGCGCGACCGCCAGATCCGCCGCCGGTTCGGACAGCTTCACCCCGCCGACGGTGGCGCTGTAGATGTCGCGCTTGCCCAGGGCGCTGATCCGGCCGCGCTGCTCCAGCACGGCCAGCATCATCGACACCCGGGAGGTCTCCAGACCGGACGTGGTGCGGCGCGGGGACGGGATCTGGCTGTCGACGGTCAGCGCCTGCACCTCGGCCACCAGCGGTCGGCGGCCCTCCAGCGTCACGGTCAGGCAGGTGCCGGGGACCGGCTCGTCACGCCGGGTGAGGAAGAGGCCCGACGGGTCGGCCAGCCCCGTGATGCCCTCGTCGTGCAGTTCGAAGCAGCCCACCTCGTCCGTCGCGCCATAGCGGTTCTTCATCCCGCGCACCAGCCGCAGTCTCGCGTGCCGGTCGCCCTCGAAGTGCAGCACCACGTCGACCAGGTGCTCCAGCAGCCGCGGTCCGGCGATGGCGCCGTCCTTCGTCACGTGGCCCACCAGCAGCGTCGACATGCCGCGCTCCTTCGAGGCGCGGATCAGGGCGCCCGCCACCTCGCGGACCTGCGCGACGCCGCCCGGCGCGCCGTCGATCTCCGGCGAGGCGACCGTCTGCACCGAGTCCATGATCAGCAGCGCGGGCTTGACGTCGTCCAGGTGCCCGAGCACGGCCGACAGATCGGTCTCGGCCGCCAGGTAGAGGTGGTCGCTCAGCGCGCCGATCCGGTCCGCACGCAGCCGCACCTGGCCGGCGGACTCCTCCCCCGTCACGTACAGCGTCGGCCGCCGGGCGTCCGCCGCCTTGGCCGCCACGTCCAGCAGCAACGTCGACTTGCCGACGCCGGGCTCACCGGCCAGCAGGATCACCGCGCCGGGCACCAGGCCGCCGCCGAGCACCCTGTCCAGCTCGGGCACGCCGGTGCTGCGGGCCGTCGCCTGCGTGCCGTCCACCTGGCCGATCGGCAGGGCGGGCGCCGAAACGCGCCCCGCAGCCGTCGTCCGCACGGCGGGCGGGCCGCCCGCCTCCTCGACCGTTCCCCACGCATGACACTCCGGGCAGCGGCCGAGCCACTTCGCGGTGGTCCAACCGCACTCGGTGCAGCGGTAACTCGGGCGGTCCTTCGCGGACGTCTTACGGGCAGCCATGCCCGCCACGGTATCGACGAGCTCTGACATCGCCGGCTCCACGGCCGCCACCGGGGCGGGAAGGGGCCGTTCTCACACCGGCGCTGGAAGGGATGTTCGGGCGCCCTGTCCCCTTTTGAGGGAGATGGTCACCCGTATGGGTTAAACGCCTGCCTGGCGTACCTGTCGATCATGCCGGCGGTCCTACCGTCGTCAGGATGGTGAACACGAAGCGCGAGCACCCCACGCACACCGCCGGCGCCCACCGCGCGCACCAGGTGCGCCGCCGGGCGCGGTCGTCGCGCTGGGACCGCTACGAGCCCTGTCTCGACGGTCTGTTCACCTACTGCCTGTCCGTCACGTGCGAACACGACTCGGCCACCGCCGCGCTCGGGGAGGCCCTCGCGCTCGCCGAACGGCAGCGCGACCGCGACCGGGCGCCGTCCGACCCGAAGCTGTTCCGGCCGTGGCTGTACGCCCTGGCCCGCTGGGCCTGCCTGCGCCGGCTGGCCGAACAGCGGCAGGCCGAGCGCGACCGCCGGGGCACCGGCCGCCCCGCCACCGAACCCACCGGCCCCTCCGGGGCCGCCGCCACCCAGCGCCGCCGCGACCTGGCCGCCCTCGCCTGGCCGGAGGCGGCCGGCACCACACCCGAGCAGCGCGAGGCACTCGAACTCGCCGTCCGGCACGGCCTGCCGGCCCGCGAGGTCGCCACCGTGCTGTCCATGGCGCCGGACACCGCCGTCGACGTGCTCACGGCCGCCGCCTGCGAAGTGGAACGCACCCGCGCCGCCCTGGCCGTCGTGGAGTCCGGCAACTGCCCTGTGGTCGCCCGACTCGCGGGCGACGACCGGCTCTTCCTCGGCGCCGCGCTGCGCCGCGAACTCGTCCGGCACGTCGACGACTGCCCGGAGTGCCGGCGGGCCGCCGAGCGCGCCATGGCCGGAGTGGCCTGGCCCGGCACGGCGCCGGTGGGGCGCGCGCCACTCGCCGTCCTGCAGTGCCCGCGGCCCGCGGTGACCGCGGCCGTGCGGGCGGCACAGCGGGCCCGCTGCCAGCACACGCCCCGGTGTGACAGGAACGGTTTTCCGCTGGACGTCAAAGACCGTGCGGCCCGCCGCGACCGCATCCGCAGCCGCGCCGTGACGACGACGGTCGTCGCCACGGTCGTGGCCGCGCCCGTGCTCGCCCTGTGGGCGGCCTACCGAGGCGCTCCGCTGACCGGCGAGGGACGCGACACCGCCTCCGTCTCCGCTACCGAGCGCGACGGCGACCAACCGAGCCTGGACGGCCACCCGTACGAGAACGCCGGGCGCGCCGAAGGCGCCGCCAAGAAGCACGGGAAGCACGACTCGGACGTCTCGGTCGAGGTGGTGAGCTCCGATCCGTCCGCCGACCCGGCGACGCCCGGCGCGGACAGCCGGCTGACCGTCACCGCCCGTTCTTTCGGCGGCGGTTCACTCGTCACCCTGACGGCATCCGGCGACCAGGCGGTCAGCTGGGGCGCCTCGACCAGCGCGTCGTGGCTGTCCCTCAGCCGAACGGGCGGCACGCTGCGGCCGGGCGAGTCCGCCTCGTTCACGGTGCGGGTCGTGGACGCCCGTGAGCCGTCCGGCGACTGGACGGCCCGCATCCACATCTCGCCGGCCGGCGCGGTCGTCACCCTCTCCGGCCACGGCGCCCCGGACACTCCGGCCGGCGGCCCCGCCGACCCGGGCGACCCGCCGACCCACCACTCGGCCCCGCCTTCGTCCAAGCCGGACCCGACGCCGACGCCGACCCACTCCGACTCCCCGGACCCGACCCCCACCCCGTCCCACTCGACGTCTCCGGACCCGACCCCGTCGGCCCCAAGCACCCCGGCCACCCCCAGCTGACCCCGCGGGCACGATTCCGGCTGTAACTCCGGTGCGCGTGCGGGTCTCCTGCCTCGTGGATGCACTCTTGCTGCTCCGACTCGGCGTTGCGACGACCCTGCCCGGACATGCCCGCGGCCACGGCGTCCGCACGGTCTTCCACGCCTACACGCTGGGCGAGGTCTCCCGCTCCTGAGCCGGCGCTCAGCAGGTCCGCAGCCAGACGCGGAGGGGGCCGATGGGGGTGAAACCGGTGGCGAGGGCGGGCGCCAGGTCGGCGCCGTGTTCGTAGCCGACCAAGGGGAGGCCGGGGAAGTACCGCGCGGCTGCGGCGAGTGACGACGACCAGACGGCGGACGGGGCGACGTTCTCGGTGGCGAAGAGGTTGGAGACGCCGACGACTCCCGCGGCGTGGTTGAGGATGACGCCGCCGGCGAGGTCATCGCCGGCGTGGAACGCCAGCACGGCCACCGAGGTGTCGGCCAGTAGCGCCGGGCGGAAGACCTCGGGGGCGTCAGGGGCCTCGGGGCCGCCGCGCCAGGTGGTCTGCCAGGTGCGGAGCTGCCCGCCGGTGGTGACCGGCACGGCGGTCAGTGGTGACGCGTGCGGTGCCGGAAGCCCGGCGGCCCGGTGGATCCACTGTGCGGTGAACAGCTCGGCGAAACCGTGCTCCGCCAAATCCAGTGTGGCGTGGCTGTCCTTGACCGAGCAGCCGGGCGACGCCGTGTCGATCCGTGCGAGGAGGTCAGCGGGCTCGGCGTCCGGGCGCAGGGTGACGGCGTCCGGGTAGTACGCCGGTGTGCGGCGCGGGCTCCACCAGGCCGTCTCGCCGAACGTCCCCTGCAGGCCGTGCGAGCGGCACACGGCCGCGCACCACTCGGCGTTGTTCCGCACTGCGGCGGCATGCAGGTCCCACATCTCGCAGCAGACCCTACACGCGTCTGGCAGGATCACCGCGTGGACGCGATACCACCGACACCGGCCGGCGGCACCGTCGTGCTGCTCAACGGGACGTCCAGTTCCGGGAAGAGCAGCATCGCGCGGGAGCTCCTCGGCATGCTCGACGGCAGCTGGTTTCACCTGCCGGTGGATGCCTTCCACGCCATGCGTGGCGGCAGTCCGCTGCCGGACGGCGGGCTGCAGGCCGAGATCGACCGCACGACGAAGGGCTTTCACCGGGCCGTGGCCGGGATGGCCGCGGGCGGGAACAACCTCGTCGTCGACTATCCGCTCAGCCGCCGCTGGCGGCTGCTGGACCTGCTCGACCTGCTGGTGCCCGGCGACACGCTCTTCGTCGCCGTACGCTGCCCGCTGCCGGAGCTGGTGCGCCGCGAGTCCGCGCGTGGCGACCGCGAGCCGGGCCTGGCCGCCATCCAGTTCGAGGCGGTGCACTCCCATGGCTTGCACGACCTCGACGTCGACACCGCCGCGTTCACACCCCGGGAATGCGCCGAGCGGATCCGCGGCGTCCTGGGTAAGCGACCGCAGCCCACGGCCTTCGAGACGCTGCGGCGCCGTCTGCGCAGCTGACCGTCCCGGACCCGGACACGCCGCGGCCCGTGCGCAGCGCCGCGGGGAGCGCCGGCAGCACGGGCCGAGGGGCGTGGGCCGGGTCAGGCCGGGACGGGGGCCTTCGCCTCGGGCGAGGGTTCCGAGCCGGCGTCGTCGGTCTCGGGCTTGACCGAGGTGCGCAGCGGGATCTCCTTGAGGAAGAGCGCGCCCGCCAGGGCGAGGACGGAGACCGCCGCGGCGAGCAGGAACACCGTGTGAGAACCGTTCGCGACGGCGTACTCGTAGGCCGAGCGAACCGGGGCGGGCAGCCTGTCGAGCAGATCGGGGGTCAGCTGGGCGTGATTGCCCGTCGCCTTGCCGGCGGCGGCGCCCAGTCGGTCGGCCATCGTCTCGTGGACCTGGTCGGCGAACAGCGTGCCCATCAGAGCGACGCCGAAGGATCCGCCGATGGTGCGGAACAGGGTGGTCGTGGAGGAGGCCACGCCCATGTCCTTCAGCTCGACGCTGTTCTGCGCGATGAGCATGGTCAGCTGCATCAGGAAGCCCATGCCGGCGCCGAGCACCGCCATGTAGACGCTGGAGGTGAACCGGGTGGTGCCGACCTCCATCTGGGCCAGCAGGAACAGGCCGACGGGGATGATCAGGCCGCCGATGATCGGGTACCAGCGGTACCTGCCGGTCGCAGTGACGGCCCGGCCGGTGATGACGGAGACGACCATCATCGACAGCAGCGTCGGCAGAAGCAGCAGGCCGGAGTTGGTGGCCGAGGCGCCCTGGACGGTCTGCTGGAAGAGCGGCAGGAAGGTCATGGAGCCGAACATCACGAAGCCGAGCACGAAGCCGATGACGGTGACCAGGGACATGTTCCGGTTGCGGAAGATGCGCAGCGGCAGCACCGGCTCGGCGACCCTGCGCTCGACGAAGACGAATCCGATGAACGCCAGGAGGGCGCCCAGCCCGAGACCGATGATGGTGGCGGAGCCCCAGGCGTACTCGGTGCCGCCCCAGCTGGTGACGAGAACCGCGCCGGTGATGCCGGCCGTGAGCAGCGCGGCGCCGCCGTAGTCGATGCGCCCGGTGACCCGCTTCTTCGGCAGGTGCAGGACAGCGGTGATCATGGCGAGGGCGACGGCGCCGAGCGGCAGGTTGATGTAGAAGGCCCAGCGCCAGCCGAGGTGGTCGGTCAGGGTGCCGCCGACCAGCGGCCCGCCGATCATGGCCAGGGACATCACGCCGGCGATCATGCCGGTGTACTTGCCGCGTTCGCGCGGCGAGATCAAGTCGCCGATGATCGCCATGACCCCGACCATCAGGCCGCCGGCGCCCAGGCCCTGCAGAGCACGGAAACCGATGAGCTGGTCCATGCTCTGGGCGGCGCCGGAGGCTGCGGAGCCGAGGAGGAAGATGACGATCGAGGTGAGGAAGGCGCCCTTCCGCCCGTACATGTCGCCGAGCTTGCCCCACAGCGGAGTGGAGGCGGCCGTCGTGAGCGTGTAGGCGGTGACGACCCACGCGAGGTGGTCCAGGCCGCCCAGTTCGCCGACGATCGTCGGCATCGCGGTGCCGACGATCATGTTGTCCAGCATCGCGAGCATCATCGCGATCAGCAGGGCGAACAGCACGACGTTCACGCTGCGCGGCTTCTTCTCGCGCTCCTTCGGTACGCCCTTGTCGGTCTTGGTGGTCACGGTCTCACGCCCTCCCGAGAGCCCCCCGGCGCAGACACTTACCTGTCGACCGGCTAGTTCAGTACAGTAGGACAGTAGGACTTTACTAGCCGGGCGTCAAGTAAGTTTGGGAGAGCAGCCATGACCAGGGGCAACACCCGCCAGCGCATCCAGGATGTGGCGCTGGAGCTCTTCGCGGACCACGGCTACGAGAAGACCTCGCTGCGCGAGATCGCCGAACACCTGGGCGTGACGAAGGCCGCGCTCTACTACCACTTCCGCACCAAGGAAGACCTCCTCGTCAGCATCTTCGAGGACCTCAACCGCCCGGTGACCGAACTGATCGAGTGGGCCGAGGAGCAGCCGCGCACCCTGGAGACGAAGAAGGAGGTGCTGCGCCGCTACAGCCTCGCGCTGAGCAACGCGCTGCCGCTCTCCCGCTTCCTGCAGGAGAACCAGGCCGCGCTGCGCGACCTGCGCATGGGGCAGCACATGAAGGAACGGATGCTCCATCTGTCCGCCCTGCTCAGGGATGAGGAAGCGCCGATGGTCGACCAGGTGCGGGCCGTCTCCGCACTGTTCACGATGCACGCCGGGATGTTCGCCCCAAACGCCGTGGCGGGCGACCCGGAGGAGAAGCGCCTGGCCTCGCTCCAGGTCGCCGAGGAACTCATCACCGCCGCACACAGCGGCGCGGCCGAACAGGCCCCCTGACGCGGTACGGCCCGCGTGGGCACGGTCGGCTTGCCGGCCGTTCAGCCGGTCTGCGGTAGGCGACGGTTGCGCGCGACGCACCAAGCCACGGCGACGGCGAGCGCGCTGCCCCCGGGCGCACGGTCCGGACCGCTGGCTCCGGCCGCACGGCCTTAAGGACCGTCCTGCCGCCGACCATGGCCGTCGGCAGGACCGGGCCTTAAGGTGGTGGGGCCGCCCGCTCCGCCTCAACGACCGCCGCACGCTTGCCACATGGCCCCGGGGGAACCGCCATGGAACCTGCCGTCCGACTGACCTCGACCGCCGCAGCGCCCCTCGTGCGCGGCCTGTTCGTCAACCGTGCCCCGGCCGCCGACGAGGAGCTGATCGCTTCCCTGGTGGCCTTCCGCGGCGACGCGCACGGCGGCTACCAGAGCCTGCAGCGGCTCGCCGCCGATTTCGTCCGGCTCGGGAGCACCGGGCAGACCGCGCCGCCGGCACAGGAGACACAGGCGGTGGCCGTCGTGCTGGCGCGCACCCTGTACGGGCTGGGCGAGCTGGACACCACCGACGTGCAGGCCGTCCGGATGGGCCCGCAGGACTACGCGCGCCGACTGCGGGCCGCCGCGCTCGGCGCGGACCGCGAACTGTCCGCGGAGGCCGCCTGGTTCCACGACAGCCTGCTGGTGGCCGTCTGCCTGCACACCCTGCACCACCTCATCGACCGCTCCCCCTACCTGGCCGGGCGGCTGCCCGAACGCTGCCACCGCATCCGGCAGCTCGTCGACCTGGCCGACGTCTCCGCGCTGCGTCGGCGGGCCGCCCCGTCGCCGCAGGACGCGGCCTTCGAGGAGCGCTACCTGCGCAGCGTCGTCCGAGGAGTACAACCGCGTCACGATCTACGGCATCGACCTGCCCAACCCCGACACCCCCGACGACTGGCCGCTGGAAGCGACCTACGTGAGCCTGGGCGCCGAGTTCGACACTCCCGAGGACCCGGCCTCCGCGCAGCCGGTGATGCCCGCCGACCGGGCGCTGGCCGGCCGCGAGCGGGTGCTGCTGCGCGGCACGGCGGGTCCGGCAAGACGACGCTCGTGCAGTGGCTGGCGGTCTCCACCGCCGGTGGACGCCTGCCGGAGGAACTGGCCGGGCTGCGCGGCCGGATCCCGTTCGTGCTGCCCGTGCGCCGCTTCGCCCGGGAGGGCTTCCCCGCCCCGGACGACTTCCTCGCGGCGCTGCGGCACCCGCTGGCCGGCGAGGCCCCCGAGGGGTGGGCGGTCCGGGTGCTGCTGGAGGAGCGGGCACTGCTCCTCGTCGACGGCATGGACGAGGTTCCCGACCAGCGGCGGGCCGAGCTGCGGGACCGGCTCCTGCGGCTGCTGCGGATCCACCCGGGCACGGTCTGCCTGGTCACCGCGCGGCCGCCGGCCGTCGACTCGGACTGGCAGGTCGCCGAGGGCTTCGACGAGCTGACGCTGGCGCCGATGAGCCGCGACCAGGTCTCCGCTCTGATCACCGCGTGGCACTCGGCCGCCACGACCGACACCGGCAGGGACCACGACCGGCTCGCCGAGTACCGGCGGCGGCTGCTGAGCGCCATCCCGCTGTACCGGGAGCTGCGCGGCCTGGCCACCAACCCGCTGATGTGCAGTCTGATCTGCGCGCTGAACCGGGACCGCTCCGGCTCGCTGCCGCAGGGCCGCCGGGAGCTGTACGAGGCGGCGATGGAGATGCTGCTGCAGCGCCGGGACACCGAACGGCACGTGGTGGACGACGCCGTGCGGCATGCAGCGCCCGCCGCGGGAGCGGCTGCTGCGCAAGCTCGCCTACCGGATGCTCGTCGAGGGCCGCACGGTGCTGGACCGTCCTGCGGTGCTGGCCGTCCTGGAGCAGCACCTGCCGGCGATGCCCGGCACTGACAGGGCGGGGCTCGGCCGAAACGATCCACCGCCATCTGCTGCTGCGCAGCGGCCTGCTGCGCGAAGCGGGCAGACGGGGCGACGGAGTTCGTGCACCGCACGGTGCAGGACTACCTGGCGGCGAAGGAGGCCGTGGAGCGGGGGGACTTCGCGCTGCTGCTGGCGCACGCCCACGAGCCGGAGTGGGAGGAGGTCATCCGGATGGCGGTGGCGCATGCCCGGCCGGACGAGTGCGCGCTGCTGCTGGAGGGGCTGCTCGCGCCGGGCCCACGCGGCATGCAGCGCAACCGGCGGCGGCTGCTGGCCGCCGCCTGCCTGGAGCACGTCACCGAGCTCGACCCGGACGTGCACGCCCGCATCCGCCGGGAGACCCGGAACATCGTGCGGCCTGCGAGTGTCGCGGCGGCGCGCGGGCTGGGCTGGGTGGGTCCGATCGTGCTGGAGATGCTGCCCGACCCCGCGACCGTCGACGACCAGGAGGCGTACCGGATCGCCGTCACCGTCACCCGGATCCAGGACGACGCGGCGGTGGACTACCTGGCCCGGATGCGGGACCGTTCCTCGCTGGCGCTGCGCGCCGAACTGGCCCGCGGCTGGCGGAACTTCGACACCGAGCGCTACGCGGAGGAGGTCGTGCGGCACCTGGATCCGGAGGGGCTGTACTTCCCGCGTCTCCGACCGGGTCGAGCTGGCCGCCCTGGAGAAGCTGGGCGGCCGCCCGTGGATCCAGCTCGCCGGCCGGTTCACCCCGCAGGAGCTGCTGCGCTCGCCGGTGCGGGACCGGCTCACGCACCTGTGGCTGGCCTACGACCTGGGCGTGAGCATGGAGTGGCTGGAGGCGTTCCCCCGGCTGACGACCCTGCGGGTCAACCCCCGGCTGCCCCGGGTGACCGGGGTGCCGGACGGGGTGCGGATCATTTCCTGACGGAGGCATCCCTCGTGCCCGCGGCCGGGTCCGCCCACGGTACCCGGCATGCCTCGGAGCTGAAGCCCTGGTCGATGATGCCCAGCGCCGCGTTCATCCTTGCGCGCTGATTCTCCAGGGCGATCTCATAGGTCAGCTCGAGCACCCCGGCCCGCCCGAACCTGCGCTCCAGGTCGGCTACCTGCTCGTCGGTGACCTCGGTGGGGGTCGCGGTCATCGCGTCCGCGTAGGCGATGGCGGCTCGCTCGTCGTGGCTGTAGGCGGGTGAGGTCGCGTAATCGGCGATATCCCGCAGCCGCTCGACGTCGAGCCCTTCCAGGCGGGACAGCATGGTGCCGAAATCGACGCACCAGGAGCAGCCGACCGTCCACGCCGTCCGGTACACGGCCAGTTCACGGACGTTCACGGGCAGCTTGGTGGCCGCCTTCTCGGTGACTGTCTCGTGCAGGGCGGCGCCGAACATCAGCTTCGGGTGACGGGCCAGCACGGCGAAGGGCTCGGGCACCTCGCCGAACCGGCGTCGGGCGTACCGGTAGGCGAGCCGGACCAGAACCCCGGCGTCGGCCGGTGGAACGGCGGGGATGCGGGCAGTGGTCATGGCGTGCCTCCAGCGGGCGGGACGTCTTCGTCTGTCACCTGGAAGACGAGGTACCCCGGCGATGTGTGACGGTGCCCGGGCCCGTCCGGGTGAACGCGCGAAGGGCCCGCACCGCGCCTGCGCGGGTGCGGGCCCTCTCACGACGCTGATCAGGAGACCAGGTCACTCCTTGGACAGGTTCGGCGTGCTGCCGCCGCCTGCCGCGGACTCCACCGGCGGGGCGTCGGGCAGCGCCGACTTCTCCTCGCCGCGGAAGGTGAACTTCTTCTCCTCGCCCTCGCCCTCGGTGTCGACGACGACGATGTGGCCGGGACGCAGGTCGCCGAAGAGGATCTTCTCCGACAGCTCGTCCTCGACCTCGCGCTGGATGGTCCGGCGCAGCGGCCGGGCGCCCATCACCGGGTCGTAGCCCTGCTTGGCGAGCAGCTCCTTGGCGTCCGTGGACAGCTCGATGCCCATGTCGCGGTCCTTGAGCCGCTCGTCCACCTTGGCGATCATCAGGTCGACGATCTGGATGATGTCGTCCTGGGTGAGCTGGTGGAAGACGACCGTGTCGTCGACACGGTTGAGGAACTCGGGGCGGAAGTGCTGCTTCAGCTCCTCGTTGACCTTGGCCTTCATCCGGTCGTATCCGGCCTGGACGTCGCCCTGGCCGGCGAAGCCGAGGTTGAAGCCCTTGGAGATGTCCCGGGTGCCGAGGTTGGTCGTCATGATGATGACCGTGTTCTTGAAGTCGACGACCCGGCCCTGGCTGTCGGTGAGACGGCCGTCCTCCAGGATCTGGAGCAGGGAGTTGAAGATGTCCGGGTGTGCCTTCTCGACCTCGTCGAAGAGGACCACGGAGAACGGCTTGCGGCGCACCTTCTCGGTGAGCTGGCCGCCCTCCTCGTAGCCCACGTATCCGGGCGGGCGAGCCGAACAGCCGGGAGACGGTGTGCTTCTCGCCGAACTCCGACATGTCGAGGGAGATCAGCGCGTCCTCGTCGCCGAAGAGGAACTCGGCGAGCGTCTTGGACAGCTCCGTCTTACCGACGCCGGACGGGCCGGCGAAGATGAACGAGCCGCCGGGCCGCTTCGGGTCCTTCAGGCCGGCGCGGGTACGCCGGATCGCCTGGGACAGCGCGTGGATGGCGTCCTTCTGCCCGATGACGCGCTTGTGCAGCTCGTCCTCCATGCGGAGCAGGCGCGAGGACTCCTCCTCGGTGAGCTTGAAGACCGGGATGCCGGTGGCGGTGGCCAGGACCTCGGCGATGAGCTCCTCGTCCACCTCGGCGACGACGTCCATGTCGCCGGCCTTCCACTCCTTCTCCCGCTTCGCCTTCTGGGAGAGCAGCTGCTTCTCCGTGTCCCGCAGGGAGGCGGCCTTCTCGAAGTCCTGCGAGTCGATCGCGGACTCCTTCTCCCGGCGCACGTTCGCGATCTTCTCGTCGAACTCGCGCAGGTCCGGCGGCGCGGTCATCCGGCGGATGCGCATCCGCGAGCCGGCCTCGTCGATCAGGTCGATCGCCTTGTCCGGCAGGTACCGGTCGGAGATGTAGCGGTCGGCCAGGGTGGCCGCGCCGACCAGGGCGGCGTCCGTGATGGAGACGCGGTGGTGCGCCTCGTAGCGGTCGCGCAGACCCTTGAGGATCTCGATCGTGTGCGGCAGGGACGGCTCGGCGACCTGGATGGGCTGGAAGCGGCGCTCGAGCGCGGCGTCCTTCTCCAGGTACTTGCGGTACTCGTCCAGCGTCGTGGCACCGATGGTCTGCAGCTCGCCGCGGGCCAGCATCGGCTTGAGGATGCTGGCGGCGTCGATCGCGCCCTCGGCGGCGCCCGCACCGACCAGCGTGTGCAGCTCGTCGATGAACAGGATGATGTCGCCGCGGGTGCGGATCTCCTTGAGCACCTTCTTCAGGCGCTCCTCGAAGTCACCGCGGTAGCGGGAACCGGCGACCAGCGCGCCCAGGTCGAGGGTGTAGAGGTGCTTGTCCTTGAGGGTCTCGGGCACCTCGCCCTTGACGATCGCCTGGGCCAGGCCCTCGACGACGGCGGTCTTGCCGACGCCGGGCTCGCCGATGAGCACCGGGTTGTTCTTGGTGCGGCGGGAGAGCACCTGCATGACCCGCTCGATCTCCTTCTCGCGCCCGATGACCGGGTCGAGCTTGGATTCGCGGGCGGCCTGCGTCAGGTTGCGGCCGAACTGGTCCAGGACGAGGGAGGTCGACGGGCGTGCCCTCGGCGGGACCGCCGGCCGTCGCGGCCTCCTTGCCGCCGGAGTAGCCGGACAGCAGCTGGATGACCTGCTGCCGCACCCGGTTCAGGTCGGCGCCCAGCTTCACCAGGACCTGGGCGGCGACGCCCTCGCCCTCGCGGATCAGGCCGAGCAGGATGTGCTCGGTGCCGATGTAGTTGTGGCCGAGCTGCAGGGCCTCGCGGAGCGACAGCTCCAGGACCTTCTTCGCCCGGGGGGTGAAGGGGATGTGGCCGGAGGGCGCCTGCTGGCCCTGGCCGATGATCTCCTCCACCTGCTGGCGGACCGCCTCGAGCGAGATCCCGAGGCTCTCCAGTGCCTTAGCGGCGACACCCTCTCCTTCGTGGATCAGGCCCAGAAGGATGTGCTCGGTGCCGATGTAGTTGTGGTTGAGCATCCGGGCCTCTTCCTGAGCCAGGACGACAACCCGCCGCGCGCGGTCGGTGAACCTCTCGAACATCGTTAATCGCTCCTCAGAGCGGTCAGGCAGGTAGGGGTCGGTCCCCTCTCTGTCCTTCCGCAGCTTAGTCCCGCAAGCGGGGACCGCTCATTCCAACTGCCGACACCCGCCCGGATCACCCCCACCATGCCGGGGAGCGCAGCTGTCTCCTGCCCCGGACGGTCGACAACAGTTCCAACCCGATGGTGCGAGACGATGTTCCCGCAGGCCAGGCGTATTCACCCTCATCCAGTACGCCCATGGCGAACGAACCGCCACCCGCGCCCGGAAGACCCCGGTCACCCCCGCAGCACACCACCGCGCCACCAGTGGGTTCTTACCCTCAGGCACGGAAGGTCCATGCATTGCTCACCGCACGTATTCGCTGTCCGCGAACAGCCCGACGCGGGAGGCCGTGCGTGTGGATACGGCCTCCCGCGTCCGGGCTGTCCGAGAGCGAGCGGAAGCGTGCCCGCGATGCCGACGGGCCGGTCAGCCGTTGGCCTTCTCGTAGGCCTCGCGAATGGTCGCGGGAACGCGGCCGCGGTCATTGACCTCGTAACCGTTCTCCTTCGCCCATGCGCGGATCTTCGCGGTTTCCTGGCTGCCGCCCGCGGACGCCGAGCCGGAACGGCCCTTTCCACGGCCGGAGCGGCCGCCGGTACGGCGGCCGGCGCCCACGAAGTCGGCGAGAGCACCGCGCAGCTTCTCCGCGTTCTTCGTGTTGAGGTCGATCTCGTAGGTCTTACCGTCGAGCGCGAACGTGACGGTCTCGTCGGCGTCGCCGCCCTCGAGGTCGTCGACAAGAAGAACCTGAACCTTCTGTGCCACGGGTGCTCCCATTCGTCATCGAAAACGGATTGAGGTTACTGACGACGAAAGCAAACCGCTTTTCTCCGCGAAACACAAACCCTCGGAGTGGATTAGCCTGCTCATCCGGGCGGAGATCCGCGGGATCATTCGGACATATTGGTCACAGATGCAGCAGCATGCGGCTGTTGCCCAAGGTGTTCGGTTTCACCCGTTCGAGACCGAGGAACTCCGCGACGCCCTCGTCGTAGGAACGCAGCAGCTCGCTGTACACATCGCCGTCGACCGGAGCGTCCCCGATCTCCGTGAAGCCGTGCCTGGCGAAGAAGTCCACTTCGAACGTCAGACAGAAAATCCGCCGCACACCGAGCCAGCGCGCGGTCTGCACCAGTTTCTCCAGCAGCAGGTGGCCCACGCCCGTGCCGCGCAGCGCCGGGTCCACGGCCAGCGTCCTGACCTCGGCCAGGTCCTCCCACATCACGTGCAGCGCGCCGCAGGCGACCACCTCGGCGTCCTCGTCGCGTTCGGCGACCCAGAACTCCTGGATGTCCTCGTAAAGCGTCACGGTCGCCTTGTCGAGCAGGATGCGCTTGTCCACATAGCCGTCGATGAGGCGCCGCACGGCGCGGACGTCGCGCGGTCCGGGCGCGGCGAACGGTGACGGGCACGGCGGGAGGGGATTCGTCGGCGCGCATGCCGCGACGCTATCCCTGCGGCCCGTCCAGGTGCACACCGCGCAGCGGAACCACGCGCAGCGCGTCCCGCAGCGCGTCGGTCTGTTCCGGCGACATCATGCCGAAGAAGTCCACCAGAGCGGCCGCGAGGTTGTCGCTGGCGGCCCAGGCCTCGTGTATCAGTGCGGCCGAGTAGGCGGCACGCGTGGAGACCGCCTCATATCGATAGGCGCGGCCCTCCTGGGTGCGCCGCACCCAGCCCTTCTGATGCAGGTTGTCCATTACGGTCATCACGGTGGTGTAGGCGATGGCACGGTCCTGCTGCAGATCCTCCAGGACTTCGCGCACCGTGACGGGGCGGTTCCACTCGCCATACCCGCGTCATGACGGCGTCTTCCAACTCTCCCAATGGCCGAGGCACGCGAGAATGATAGTGGGAGAGTGCCGCGAATACCGCGCGGCGCGGAAAAACCGCCGATTCCGGTCAGCCGCGCTGCTGCGCCGGCACGGCGCCGTTCTCCGGCCGCCGCGCCTGCGGCGGCGTCCACGGCCGCGTCCTCCTTGGCCTTGTTCGCGCCGCCCTGGTTCTTCACGATGGTCACGATGAGCACGGTGAAGGCCACCGCCATCACCAGCGGCGGGACCAGGGCAGAGACGATGTCCATGGCTGTCGGAACTCCTCCGGCCGCAGAGCGGCCTCCTCGACGGGCGCAGGCGTTCAGCCTAACGCCGCGCCCGGAGCCGGGGCCCGCCGCCCCGGCCCCGGCGACGCGCGCCGGGCACTCGCCTGGCCGAAGAGGGCGACCTGGCTCGGGCCGGTTCCGGCGGCGCGGCGGGAAGACCTCGCCGGGCGTGGGCACCGGGCGGCGGGTGGGCTTCTCCTCGGGCTTCTCGGCCGGCTTGCCGGGCTTCGGTGCCGGCTTGGCGCGGCTTGTCGTCCGGCTTCTTCTCCGGGCCGCCGCGCGCGGCCCGGCGGCCGCCGGCGCCGCGGCCGGCGGCCCGGGCGTACGGCCGGCATCCGGCGGCCGCCGGCGATGAGCAGCATCCGCGCCCGCACGGCCCGCTCGGCCAGCTGCTCGCAGCGGCGCAGCAGCGCCGCGCGGCGGGCGTGCTCGAGCTCGCCGGACGGCGTGCGCGGCCAGCGCGCGCAGCGCGGCCAGGTCGTCGGGACGCGGCAGGTAGCCGGTGGCCAGGGCGTCCTCGAGCCGTGCCGAGGTAGCCGACGGCGGCGCCGGGCAGCGCCCGGCGGTACCGGGCGAGGTCGGCGAGCAGGAAGGCGCTCAGCCGTTCCGCGTCGCCGGCCGCCGCGTCCATCGTCTCGACGAGGTCGACGTACTCCCGCACGCGGGTGTCGGCGGCCGGCTCGGGCGTCGGCGCTGGTCTCGGGGTCACTGGCGTGCTGCAGGGCGACGGCGAGGGCGCCTCGGAGCACACGCAGCTCGTCCGCGCTGAACGCCATGCCGCCTCGGGATCCGTAGGGCGTAGGCATGGGATGACTGTACGTTTTTTCATCCCGAATCCGTCATATAAGGCGATTCCCGGCGTGGCGGTCGGGTGGCACCGGCCGAGCCGGGCCCGATCCGCCGGCAGCGTCCCGACCGCGCGGTGCGCTCAGTGCCGGCGCGGCACGTTCCGCTCGTAGACCAGGCGCAGGCCGATCGAGCGTGAGCCACGGCTCGTGCTCGTCGATGAGGGCCGCCTCCCCCAGCACCATCGGCGCCAGCCCGCCGGTGGCGATCACCGTCACGTCCTCCGGGTCGTCGGCCAGCTCGGCGGCCATCCGCCGCACCACGCCGTCGACCTGGCCGGCGAAGCCGTACAGGATGCCCGCCTGCATGGCCTCGACGGTGTTCTTGCCGATCACGCTGCGCGGCCGGGCCAGCTCGATCTTCCGCAGCTGCGCGCCGCGCACCCCGAGCGCGTCCACCGAGATCTCGATGCCCGGCGCGATGACGCCGCCGACGTACTCGCCGCGCGCCGAGACGGCGTCGAAGGTGGTGGCGGTGCCGAAGTCGACGACGACGCACGGGCCGCCGTACAGCTCGACGGCGGCCAGCGCGTTGATGATCCGGTCGGCGCCGACCTCCTTCGGGTTGTCCATCAGCACCGGCACGCCGGTCTTCACGCCGGGCTCGACGAGCACGGCCGGGATGTCGCCGTAGTAGCGGCGGGTCACCTCGCGCAGCTCGTGCAGCACCGAGGGGACCGTGGAGCAGATCGCGATGCCCTCGACGTTGTCGCCCAGCTCCTCGCCGAGCAGCGGGTGCATGCCCATCAGGCCCTGCAGCAGCACGGCGAGTTCGTCGGCGGTGCGCCGCGCGTCGGTGGAGATCCGCCAGTGCTCGACGATCTCCTCGCCGTCGAACAGGCCGAGGACGGTGTGGGTGTTGCCGACGTCGATGGTGAGCAGCATGGCTCAGGCGTCCTCACGCAGGTCGAGGCCGATGTCCAGGACGGGCGAGGAGTGGGTGAGCGCGCCCACCGCCAGGTAGTCCACGCCGGTCTCCGCGTAGCGCGGGCGCGTCCTGCAGGGTCAGCCCGCCGGAGGACTCCAGGCGGGACCGCCCGGCCACCAGGGCGACGGCCTCGGCGGTCTCCCCGACGGTGAAGTTGTCGAGCAGGATCAGGTCGGCGCCCTCGGCCAGCACCGGCTCGATCTGGTCCAGCCGGTCGACCTCGACCTCGATCGGGACGTCGGGGAACTCCTCGCGCACCGCGCGGAACGCGGCGGCGACGCCCGCCGGCCGCGACGACGTGGTTGTCCTTGATCAGCGCCGCGTCGGACAGCGAGAAGCGGTGGTTGACGCCGCCGCCGCAGCGCACCGCGTACTTCTCCAGTGCGCGCAGGCCCGGCGTCGTCTTGCGGGTGTCGCGCACCCGGGCCGTGGTGCCCTCCAGCGCGTCGGCCCAGGCTCGGGTGGCGGTGGCGATGCCGGACAGCCGGCACAGCAGGTTCAGGGCGCTGCGCTCGGCGGTGAGCAGGTCGCGGGTGCGGGTGCGGACGGTGAGCAGCCGCTGCCCGGCCTGCGACCCGGTCGCCGTCCTCGACGTGCCGCTCGACCTCGAACTCGTCGGTGCACACCAGGGACAGCACGGCCTCGGCGACCTGCAGCCCGGCGACGGTGCCGGCCTCGCGGGCGGTGAAGTCGCCGACGGCGACGGCGTCCTCGGGGACGGTGGCGACGGTGGTGACGTCCACGCCGTGGTCGAGGTCCTCCTCGACCGCGACGTGCGCCACGTCCTCGACCTGCACGGGATCGAGCCCGGCGTCGGACAGCAGGGCGGCCAGGTCGGGGTCGAGCCCGCAGTCGAGCGGGTCGAGGTCGGGCCCGGCGTCGCCGGCGCCGCAGCCGCAGGCGTCGCCGCAGCCGCCCGCGGAGCCGGCGGCTCGACGGGCCGCCGATCTGGAGCAGCGGCACGTCCACAGGCTGTGGACGGCGCTCGTCGTCGAACGGACTGGTCACGGGTTCTCCTTGGTCAGCGCCCTGGCGGGCGCGTGCGGGGTCGTCGTGGCGGGGTCCACCGGCGGAAGCGCGGTGCCGTCCGTCAGACGGAGGACGAGGTCGTCGGGTGAGCGCAGCGCGAGGATCTGGTGCCGTCGCCAGGTCGGCGTCGTCGCGCTCCGGGTGGTCCTCGCGCCAGTGGCAGCCGCGCGTCTCGGTGCGGCGCAGCGCGGCCGCGGCCAGGACCCGCGCGACCAGGTGCAGGTTCGTCGTCTCCCACGCCTCCACGCCCGGCTCGGCCGGGCGCCCGCCTGCCGCCTCGGCGTCGGCGGCGGCGCGCAGCGCGTCGAGGCGTACGACGGCGCGGGCGAGCCCGGCGGCGGACCGCAGCACGCCCGCGCACTCGGTCATGATCCGCTGGACCTCCGTGCGGGCGGCCGGCGGCAGCAGCGGCACCTGCGCGGTGGGCGGCTGCGGGCGTGCCCGCCTCGCCCGCCCGGCCCGCCCGGGCGGTCACGCCGCGCGGCGATCCGCTCGGCGAAGACCAGGCCCTCCAGCAGCGAGTTGGACGCCAGCCGGTTGGCGCCGTGCACGCCGGTGCAGGCCGTCTCCCCGCAGGCGTACAGGCCCGGCACGGTGGTGCGCCCGTCCAGGTCGGTGCGCACCCCACCCGAGGCGTAGTGCGCGGCGGGCGCAACGGGGACCGGCTCCGTCACCGGGTCGATGCCGTGGGCGCGGCAGGCCGCGAGGATCGTGGGGAAGCGCCGCTCCCACATGGCCGCGCCGAAGTGCCGGGCGTCCAGGTACATGTGGTCGGTGCCCTGCTCCCGGGCGCGCCGCATGATCGCCTTGGCGACGATGTCGCGCGGGGCGAGTTCGGCCAGCTCGTGCTGCCCGGCCATGAACCGGACCCCGTCGGCGTCCACGAGGTGCGCGCCCTCGCCGCGCACCGCCTCGGAGACGAGCGGCTGCTGGCCGTCGGCGTCCGGGCCCAGGTAGAGCACGGTGGGGTGGAACTGGACGAACTCCAGGTCGCCGACCTCCGCGCCCGCGCGCAGGGCGAGCGCGACGCCGTCGCCGGTGGAGACCTCCGGGTTGGTGGTGGCGGAGAAGACCTGGCCCATGCCGCCGGTGGCCAGCACGACGGCCGGCGCGTGCACGGCGCCGACCCCGTCGTGCGCGCCCTCGCCCATGACGTGCAGGGTGACGCCGGCCGCGTGGCCGTCGGCGGTGGTCAGCAGGTCCAGGACGAGGGCGTGTTCGACGGTGCGGATGCCGGCCTCGCGGGCGGCCTGCAGCAGCGCGCGGGAGATCTCGGCGCCGGTCGCGTCGCCGCCGGCGTGCGCGATGCGGTCGCGGTGGTGGCCGCCTTCCCGGGTCAGCGCGACCTCGCCGGTCCTGCGGCGCGGTGTCGAAACGGGCGCCGCCCGCGATGAGCCGCCGCACCGCGTCCGGGCCCTGGGTGACCAGGGTCCGCACGGCGGACTCGTCGCACAGCCCGGCGCCGGCGACCAGGGTGTCGTCCAGGTGCTGTTCGGGGCTGTCGCCGTCGCCGAGTGCCGCGGCGACGCCGCCCTGCGCCCAGCGGGTCGAACCGGCGTCCAGCCGCGCCTTGGTGACGACGACGGTGCGGCGCCCGGCGGCGGCGCACCGCAGCGCGGCGGTCAGCCCGGCGACCCCGGACCCGACGACGACCACGTCCGCCTCGATCGTCCACCCCGCCGGCGGCGCCTCCAGGCCGTGTCCGGCGGACGTCCCGGCCGCACCGGGGTCTCCCCGGGGCGATGGCCTGCCCGCCGGTCAGGGTCTATGCCCGGGCGCCTCACTGGGTGGTCTCCGGGAACGTCAGGCCGATGTTGTCGATCAGCCGGGTGGTGCCGACGCGGGCCGCCACGGCCAGCACGGCGTCCCGGTGTGGCCTGCCGCCGCCGGCGAGAAGTCGGCGGGGTCGATCAGCTCGCGCGTAGTCGAGGTGGAGCGGCGGGTCGAGGCGGGCCGCCTCGCCGAGCACCTCGCGGGCCGCCGCGAGCGCGGCGCCCGGGCCGCGCCCGCGTGCGTCCCGGGCGGCGAACAGGGCGCGGGAGAGCGCCAGCGCCGTCTTCCGCTCGGCAGGCGCCAGGTAGCGGTTCCGGCTGGAGAGCGCCAGGCCGTCGTCCTCCCGGACGGTGGGGACGACGGCGATCTCGGCGGGGAAGTCCAGGTCCCGCACCATGCGGCGGATCAAGGCGACCTGCTGGGCGTCCTTCTGCCCGAAGAGCGCGACGTCCGGCTCGGTCAGGTGCAGCAGCTTGGCGACGACGGTGAGCATCCCGTCGAAGTGTCCCGGGCGGTGGGCGCCTTCGAACCGTTCCCCCATCGGCCCGGCCGCGATCCGCACCTGCGGCTCGCCGCCCGGGTAGACCTCGTCGGCGCGCCGGCGCGAAGACGACGTCCGCGCCGGCCGCCGCCGCCACGTCCAGATCGGCGTCCAGGGTGCGCGGGTAGCGGTCGAGGTCCTCGGCCGGGCCGAACTGCAGCGGGTTGACGAACACCGTCACCACGACCTGCCCCTCGGGCCCGGCGGCGCTCGCGCGCCGCACGCACCAGTGTCGGCGTGCCCCTCGTGCAGGGCGCCCATCGTCATCACGACAGCACGCCGGGCGCCGTCCGGGCGGTCTGGTCGCCCGGAGTTCGGCGGCGGTGTGCAGCAGGCGCACGCCTGCCGCACGGATGGGACTGACGCTCATCGGTGACCTCCGTCGGAGCCGGGATCGCGGCTGTGCTCGGCGAGCACGCCGAGCAGGTCCTCGGCGAGTTCGGACTTCAGCACTCCGTGCGCGAGGGCGCGGTCGGCGGTGGCGCGGGCCATCGCGAGGTAGCCGGCCACGCTCTGCGGCGCGTGCGCGGTCAGTTCCCGCACGTGCGCGGCGACCGTCCCGGCGTCGCCGCGGGCGACCGGCCCGGTCAGCGCCGCGTCCCCGGAGCGCAGCGCGTTGTCCAGCGCTGCGCCCAGCAGCGGCCCGAGCATCCGGTCCGGCGCCTCGACGCCGGACGCGCGCAGCAGTTCCATCGACTGCGCGACGAGCGTGACCAGGTGGTTCGCGCCCAGCGCCAGCGCCGCGTGGTACAGCGGCCGCGACTCCTCCGCGATCCACTCCGGCTCGCCGCCCATCTCGATGACCAGCGCCTGCGCGGCAAGCCGCAGTTCCTCGGGGGCGGTGACGCCGAACGAGCAGCCGGACAGCCGCTGCACGTCCACCTGCGTTCCGGTGAACGTCATGACGGGGTGCAACGCGAGTGGCAGCGCGCCCGCGGCGCGGGCCGGGTCCAGTACGGAGACGCCGTACCGGCCCGAGGTGTGCACGAGCAGCTGCCCCGGCTGCACGGACCCGGTGCGGGCCAGGCCGGTGATCAGGCCGGGCAGCGCGTCGTCGGGAACCGTCAGCAGCACGAGTTCGGCGCGGGCCAGCACCTCAGCCGGCTCCACGAGCGGCACTCCGGGCAGCAGCTCCTCCGCACGGCGCCGGGACGCCTCGGACACGCCGGAAGCGGCGACCGGCCGATGCCCGGCGAGCCGCAGCGCGGCGGCGAGCGCGGAACCGACACGTCCCGTACCGACCACGCCGACACGCAGTCGTGCAGGACGGTCTCCGGCCCGCACGGGGGTGGCGGGATCTGGGTGCTGTGCGTTCACGCCGGTGCCGGCCCTTCCGTCTGCCGTTCCGGTCCGCAGCGGGTACCGGACGTCTCGCCGCCATGCTACGCGAGCCCTGTCCCCGCCCGGCGGGGACAGGGCTCGCGCATCCCGCCACCCTTACGGCCACCTCGATTCGGCCGGCGCTGCGGCATGACCGCTCGACGACGGGCTCACGGCGGCGGCCTCGCCTGTGAGACCTGGCGGAGCGACGTGCGCTGGTGTCCTGCGGCGTCGCCGGAAGCCAGGAGGGCGGGCCCAGCCCGACGGACAGGGCGGGCCGGCCCGGGACCGGCGGGGCGGCCCCGGCGCTTCGGGAAGAGGGGTGCCGCGCGGCGGAGGCGACGCGGCATGATCGGGCGCATGGCAGACGACGAACACGAGGACGCGCAGCAGCGGCGTGCACGCCGGATGCGGGCGTGGGGAACGGCGAAGCGCTCCCTGTCCGGGATGGCGCACATGGCGACCCTGCGGCAGCAGCTGGACAGGCTGGCCCGCGACGCCGGGGCCGTGCACGACCTGGACGAGCTCACCGACATCTACGGCGACGGCGTCGTCGCCGCGCTTGAGGAGCGCGTCGCCGAACTCCTCGGCACGGAGGCCGCCGCATTCTTCCCCACCGGCACCATGGCACAGCAGGTCGCGCTGCGCTGCTGGGCCGCGCGCACCGGGCACGCGACCGTCGCGATGCATCCGCTGGCCCACCCGCTGCAGTGGGAGGGCGACGCGCTGAGCCGGGTCAGCGGCCTGCACACGGTGCGCTCCACCGGCGCGCCGCGCAACCCGACGGCCGACGAAATCCGCGCGCTGCCCGAGCCGTTCGGCACACTGGCGCTGGAACTGCCGCTGCGCGAGCCGGGTTTCGTACTGCCGAGTTGGGAAGAGCTGACCGACGTCGTGGCGGCCGCGCGCGAGCGGGACGCCGTCGTGCACCTCGACGGCGCGCGGCTGTGGGAGTGCACCACGCACCTCGGCCGGCCGCTGAGCGAGATCGCCTCCCTGGCCGACAGCGTCTACGTGTCGTTCTACAAGTCCCTCGGCGGCATCTCCGGCGCCGCGCTGGCCGGCCCGGAGGCGCTGATCGACGAGGCACGCAGGTGGCGGCACCGCTACGGCGGGCAGCTGTTCCAGCAGTGGCCGGCCGCCCTGTCGGCACTGTCGGGGCTGACGGACGAACTGCCGCGGCTGCCCGAGTACGTGGCGCAGGCGAGCATCGTCGCGACGGCCCTGCGCGAAGGTCTGGAGGCGGCCGGCTGCGCCTGGTTCCGGGTGTATCCGGAGCCGCCGCACACGCATCAGTTCCAGGTCTGGCTGCCGTATCCAGCGGAGGTGCTGACGGAGGCGAGTGTGCGGCAGGCGGAGGAGACCGGCGTGTGCCTGTTCCGCACGTGGCACGAGCCGGGCACGCCGCCGGGCGTCTCGATGACGGAGGTGACGGTCGCGGCCGAGGGCCTGTCCTGGACTCCGTCGGAGGTGAAGTCGACGGTGGCGGACTTCCTCACCCGCCTCCCCGCCTGACAGCAGGCGCCGGTGACCGGCGGCGCCCCGTGGGGCGAAGCCGGCTCGGTGCGCCACCACGGGGCCAATGCGTCGCGCCGCCTCCCCGCTTCGCCAGACGGCGTGGGGTGCCGGGAGCCGCAAACCCGGGCTCGCGACAACTCGCGCCCGTCAGGCCGCACCTCCCGTGGCGCGGACCCCGGCGGCTCGGCGTGCGGACCCTGTCGGGCCCGGCAGGCCGCCCGAGCGGTCCGCTACGGACCGCGTCCCCGCACGCCGAGCCGACGGAAGTACGCCGGCGCCGCGCCGTGTCAGCACGGCGCGCAGCCCGCCGGCTTCGCCGTGCGGCGCAGGGCGCGGCGGGCGCGCAGGGCGCGGGCCGCGCTGCGGAACAGTCCCGGGCCGCGCCGGGTCGTCCCCGGTGCGGGCGGCGGGGTGACGCCATGCTGTGAGGCGCGGAACAGATCGAGCGCGTACTGCTGGGTGATGCTCACGGGATGTCCCCTCAGGTCTGTCCGGCCTACCGCCGGCCGGGCTGTGTTCAGCACCGTGCGCCCGCCCGGCAGCCGGCGTCGCCTCGATTGACGGTCGCCGTCAATCGAGGGGTCGCGGCCTCGCCCGCGCGCGCAGAATGGGTCCATGAGCGTGAGTGTCGAGATGGCCGGCCTGCCGCCGGAGCAGATCGTCTTCAGCCCCTCGCCGCTGGCCGAACTGGGCGCGGCGCTACATGTGCTGGGCGAGCCCGGACACCATCCGGGCCTGCACAACTGGGCGTCGTCGACCACCGCCGCCCTCAAACCGGACCTGGCGGACCGGATGTGCGAGACGGACTTCCTGTGGGCGCCGACGTTCTCGGACATCTTCCTCGCCTTCGCCGGACTGGCCGGCGGTCACGGGCGTCCCGGCGCGACGCTCGCCGAGGAGCTGGACCTGATGGACCGGCTGGAGGACGAGCGGTTCGTCTCGGCCGCGCTGGAACTCACCTGCTCGCCCAGTCACTACGGCGGCGGCCCGTCACCCCTGCGCAGCCGCGCCGAGCGCGAGCGGGCGCTGGACATGGCCGCGGCACGCGGCCGGGCGCAGGAGGCTGCCGCGCGCAGCCTGCTGGCCGATCCGCCCCGGGCGCGTGCCTGGCTCCGGCAGCTTCTCGAGGACTGCGACGAGGCGTTTTTCGCGGACACCTGGCGGCGGGTCCGCCTGACGCTGGCCGCCGACGCGCGGCACAAGACCGAACTCCTGCATCACAAAGGCGCCGCGGCCGCGCTGTCCGCAGTGTCCCCCGCCGTCACCCTGGACGAGGGCAGCGGTCGGCTGACCGCCGACAAGATGGCCGACGGTCACACCACCGCCCTGGACACGTCGGTCGGCGTCGGCATCACCTGCGTGCCGACATCGATGGGCTGGCCGCACCTGATCGTGCTGCACGCGCGGGGCTGGCGGCCGGTGATCCACTACCCGGTGGCCTCCCCCGAACTGCCCGTGGCCGGCTCGACCCGGCTGTGGCAGCAACGGCTGGAGGCGCTGGCCAACCCCACCCGGATCCGGCTGACCCGCTTCCTGGCCCGCGGCCCCTACACCACGGGTGAACTGGCCGACGCCACCGACCTGACCGCCCCGGAGGTCTCCCGGCACCTCGCCGTCCTGAAGAAGGCCGGCCTGGTCACCACCCGCCGCCGCGGCCGCTACGTGCAACACCGGCTGGACGTGACGACCGTGGCCCGCCTGGGCAGCGACTTCCTGGAGGGCGTGCTGCGGTAGGTGCCCCTCGGCACCCACCGCGCGCCCGGCTGGGTCACCGCGGCGTGAGGTCGGGCGCGGCATCCGGCCAGAGGGAGACGGGACCGTCCGCCGGGTGGTGATCAGGCGCGTCCCCGACCATTCACGCAGCAAGCCGCGGACATCGTGCGTGCCGCCTCGCCGGCCGGGAGGCTCGCGGCGTCTGGTGCGGTGCATCGCACGGCGCCCGGAAGCCGCATGTAGTTGTCCTACCCGGGCTTTCGGGCAACGCAGGGGGTACCTCCCGCCAATGGCGGGAGGAGAGCGTGCGTGCCAGGGCGGCGAGCGGGGCGGACCTCGTCTGCCGCGGCACTAGGTCAGCCAGCGGTCGGGGCGGGCCGTGCGGCGGCCGGTGCGGGAGCGGTCGGCCTGGGCGGCGACCAGTGCGCGGGCCTCGGCCGCGTCGCGGTCGCGGGCCGTGGTGGCAGCCGCCCGCGCCCTGGTCGACGGTGACGGAGGCGAGGCCCAGCCGCCGCTGCCAGGGCCCCTGTCGTAGCCGCACGCTCTGCACCTTGGCGTGCGGCACCAGCGTGGTGCGGCGGCGCAGCAGGCCGCGCGCGGGTGACGAAGACCTCGCCGGTCACGCCGTGCCCGAAGCCGCGACGCAGCAGCGGCGCCGCCCAGCGGGAGCGCTGCGGGGGCGGGACGGCGGCGGCGACCGCGCCGGCCAGGTCGACGCCGGGCAGCACACGGGCCAGCACCGCTGCGCCGCGTCCGGACGGGTGGCGATCGGCAGCAGCAGCCCGCCCGTGTCCTTGCCGGCCGCGGCAGCCCCGACGACGGAGAGTTCGACGCGCACCCAGCCGCGCCGCCGCCACAGCAGCGGCTCGACGATCCGCACGGCCTGCACGCGGCCCGGCGGCACGGTGGCGTGCCGCCGGTCCAGCAGGCCGTGGTCGAGCCGCAGGCCGTCGGGGGACTCGGCCACCGTCCAGTCGTACTCCGCCAGGAACCGGCCCGGCAGCCCGGCCCATGCACCGCCGCCCAGGGGCACGCGCGACCGCCAGAGCCGGCCAGAGGCTGCCGGCGGCCAGATAGATCAGCGGCGGGCACGACGACCGCCGCGGCGAGGGCGACCCAGCCGCTGCCGAGGAGCAGCAGCCCGGCCAGCAGCGTCCCGGTCTGGACGCGCAGCAGTTCCCGCGCGGGCGCCTCGCCGACCTCCGGGGCGGCGTCCGGCGCCATGCCGGCGGCGCGGGCGAGCAGTTCGGCACGCAGCGCGCCGGCCTCGTGGTCGCCGAGGATAGGCCAGCTCGTCCTTGGCCTGCGGCGCCGACGACGTCCAGCTTCAGCTTGGCGACGCCCGCGACGCGGGCGAGCAGCGGCCGGTCGACGTCGACGGCCTGGATGCGGTCGAGCCGGATGTGCGCGGTGCGCCGGAAGAGCAGCCCGGTGCGGATGCGCAGTTCGGTGTCGGTGACGAGGTAGCTGGTGAACCACCAGGACAGGAACCCGTACAGGGCGGCCGCGGGCAGCAGCACGGCGAAGGCGAGCGAGCAGCCAGCCCGACCGTCAGCTCGCTGAACCACTCGCGGGTGCGCTCGAAGTCGTGCGCGGCGAACGCGACCAGCCCGGCGATCGGCGCCCAGGCCCGGCGCCACGGGGTGACGGGGTGCAGCGGGGTGCCCTCGGGGCGCGGGCGGCAGCGGGAGGCGCATCGTCACAGCCCCGCCGACCGGGCCTCGCCCAGCTCGGTGAGCCGGTCGCGCAGCCGCTCGGCCTCGTGCGGGGACAGGCCGGGGATGGTCGGCGTCGGTGGTCGCCGCGGCGGTGTGCAGCTGGAGCCGGGCCAGCCCGTACCGGCGCTCCAGCGGACCGGAGCTGACCTCGACGAGCTGCATGCGGCCGTAGGGGACGACGGTCAGCTCGTGCCACAGCACGCCGTGCTCGATGAGCAGGTCGTCGGCGCGCTCCGCGTACCGCCAGGACCGCCAGTTGCGGCCCAGCGCGCGCCACCCCCAGGCGGCGCCGGCCAGCGGCGGCAGTGCGCACAGCGCCCACCCGGGCCCGGCCAGCACGCCGGCCAGGACGCCGGCCGCCACGGCGGCGGCAGCAGCACGGCGAGCAGCACCGTCCGCCGCATGGACAGCAGCGCCCGCTCCACATGCCGCCACGACTCCGCTCGGCCGTCCGCGCGTGAGCCGTCCTCGCCTGTCGCGTCGTCATGACGGCAGCGTATGCGCCCGCGCCGCGCAGCGGCTGTCAGACTTGAGCCATGACGGAGACGACGGTCGGCATCGGCGGTGCCGCCGAGAGCACCGACATGGTGCTGAACATCGGCCCGCAGCACCCCTCGACGCACGGGGTGCTGCGGCTGCGGCTGGTGCTGGACGGCGAGCGGATCAGCGTCGGCCGAGCCGATCGTCGGCTACATGCACCGCGGCGCGGAGAAGCTGTTCGAGGTGCGGGACTACCGGCAGATCATCGTGCTGGCCAACCGGCACGACTGGCTGTCGGCGTTCTCCAACGAGCTGGGCGTGGTGCTGGCCGTCGAGCGGATGCTGGGCATGGAGGTGCCCGAGCGGGCGGTGTGGACTGCGCACGCTGCTCGCCGAGCTGAACCGGGTGCTCAACCACCTGATGTTCCTCGGCTCCTACCCGCTGGAGCTCGGCGGGATCACGCCCGGTCTTCCACGCCTTCCGGGAGCGCGAGGAGCTGCAGAACGTGATGGAGGAGGTCTCCGGCGGCCGCATGCACTACATGTTCAACCGGGTCGGCGGCCTCAAGGAGGACCTGCCGGCCGGCTGGCACGGGCCGTGCCCGGCAGGCGGTGCGCGGACGTGCGCGGCGCGGATGAACGGTCTTCGACGACCTGGTGCTCGGCAACGAGATCTTCCGCGGCCGTACCCGCGGCGTCGGCGTCCTGGACGCCGCGGCCGGTGCACGCCTACGGCGTGAGCGGCCCGATCGCCCGCGCCTCCGGCGTCGACTTCGACCTGCGGCGCGACGAGCCGTACCTCGCGTACGGGCGAGCTGCGGGACGTGCTGCGGGTCGCGGTGCGCACCGAGGGCGACTGCCTGGCCCGCTTCGAGGTGCTGCTGGAGCAGGTGCACCACGCGCTGGACCTGGCCGACGCCTGCCTGGACCGGCTGGCCGAGCTGCCGCCGGGGCCGGTCAACCAGCGGCTGCCGAAGGTGCTGAAGGCGCCGGAGGGCGCCACCTACGCCTGGACGGAGAACCCGCTCGGCCTCAACGGCTACTACCTGGTGTCCAAGGGCGAGAAGACGCCGTACCGGCTGAAGCTGCGCTCGGCGTCGTTCAACAACATCCAGGCGCTGACCGAGCTGCTGCCGGGCACGCTGGTCGCCGACATGGTGGCCATCCTCGGATCGTTCTTCTTCGTCGTCGGCGACATCGACAAGTGACGGCTCACGCGAGCTCCGCCGCCGCGCAGGGGCGGCGGTACGCCGACGGGTTGCACCAGCCAGCCGAAGCCGCCCAGCCCGTCGGGGTCGGTCAGCTCGGCGGCCTGCCCGGCGACGGCCAGCGCGCGGACGTAGCCGGCCGGGTCCTGCGAGGCCTGCCACAGCGGCGGACGGCGGCCGTCGATACCCAGGGCGTGCAGCGCGTCCCGCTGCCCGGTCAGCATGCCGCTGCCGCCGGTTCGGGCGGCGCACGCGTCCAGCGCGACGTGCGCGGTCAGGTCCCGGGTGCCGTCCGGCACCGGCCGCACCCGCCGTCCGTCGCGGTAGCCGGCCAGCGTGCCGAACAGCGGCCGGTCTGCCCGGCGGTGCGCGTAGTCGACGGCGACGGCGACCCCACGCTCCAGGGTGCCCACGGCGGCCGCCCACACCTCGTCGCGCGGCAGCCCGATCTCCGCGCGGCGCCCCACCCGGCGGCAGGCCGACAGCCCCGGATCATCCAGCGGCCACCACTCGGCAAGCCAGTCCGCGTCGGCCCCGTGCACCGGCTCGGCCAGCGACTCGGCACCGGCCGCGTCCACCAGCACGTAACGGGGCACGCCCTCGGCGTCCGCCTCGGCGACCTCGACCGGCACGTCGTCCAGCCACTCGTTGGCGAACAGCAGCCCCGTCACCGTGCCGGGTGCGGGCAGTTCGGCGCGCCAGTCGATGCGGGCGTCCAGTCCGGGCGGGCGCGCCGCGCGCTCCACCGCGCAGGGCCGCAGCCGGGCGGCCAGGCCCGGCTCGTCGGCGTCCAGCGCCCGCAGTACGTCGACGAGCAGCTCGCCCCGCCCGGCGCCCATGTCCACCAGGGCGATTTCGTCCGGCGCGCCCAGCGCCTCGTCGACCCTCCGAAGCAGCACGGCGACCGCCCGGGCGAAGAGCGGTGACACGTGCACCGAGGTGCGGAAGTGCGCGCCGGGCGCCTCGCACACGAAGAACCCGGCAGGCCCGTACAGGGCATCCTCCATCGCGGCGCGCCAACGGCGCGGCCCGTTCCAGTCGCTCTCCACGTCCGCCACCGTACGGGGAGTCACCGGGGCGGCGTGGCCCCGGCCCGGTCTCCACCCTGAGCACTAGCACCGGCGCCCCGGGATCGCCCCTCCGGCTGACCCCGGCACGTCGTCCGCCTGCATACGCTGGGTCACGTGCATCGTTTCTACGACTTCGTCCGCAGGCACCCCACGGGGGTGGACAGCGCCTGGGCGCTCGTCCTGCTGATGGCGTCAGGGGCGTGGATCGCCGCGAGCATCGCCGCCCCGGCGGACGCCCGGCACGGCACGGGCCTCGCCGACGGACCGGTCCAGCAGATCGCGGCCGTACCCGTGGCGCTGGCGCTGAGCCTCGTCGTCGCGCTGCGCCGCCGCGTCCCCGAGAAGATGCTGCTGCTGACGATCGCGGCCGGGCTGACCCAACTCGCCCTCGACGTGAACATCTTCCCCGGCGACTTCGCGATGCTCGTGATCACCTACACGGTGGCTGCCGGCCACACCCCGTGGGCTTCGAGACTCGCGCTCGCCGGCGCCTTCGTCGCGCCCAGCGTCGGCAACCTCCGCTGGCCGGGGCGCGACGCGAGCGTCACGAACCTGGTGGTCGGCTCCGTCTTCATGACGGTGCCGTTCGTCCTCGCCTGGGTGCTGGGCGACTCACTGCGCACCCGCCGCGCCTACTACGCGCAGCTCGAGGAGCGGGCGGCCCGACTGGAGAAGGAACGCGAGGCGCAGGCCAAGGTCGCCGTCGCCGCCGAACGGGCCCGCATCGCACGCGAACTGCACGACGTGGTGGCGCACAACGTGTCGGTGATGGTCGTCCAGGCGGACGGCGCCGCGTACGTGATGGACAGCGCGCCCGAACAGGCCCGGCAGGCCCTGGAGACCATCTCCGGCACCGGACGCCAGGCACTGGGCGAGATGCGGCGGCTGCTGGGTGTGCTGCGCTCCGGCGAACCGGCCGCCGCCGGCGAGTACGTGCCGCAGCCAGGCGTCGAGCAGCTCACCGACCTCGTCGAGCAGGTGCGCGGCACCGGCCTGCCCGTCGACTTCCACATCGTGGGAACGCCGCGGCCGCTGCCCAGCAGCGTCGAACTGACCGCCTACCGCATCGTGCAGGAGGCACTGACCAACACCCGCAAGCACGGCGGACCCCACGTCGGCGCGCAGGTCCGGCTCACCTACGGCGACGACCGGATCGACCTGCTCGCCGAGGACGACGGGCGCGGCGCGCAACAGGAGCTGTACTCCGGCGGCGGCACGGACGGGCTCGGACAGGGCCTGATCGGCATGCGGGAACGGGTCGGCATGGTCGGCGGCGAACTGGAAGCCGGGCCGCGGCCCGGCGGCGGCTTCCGGATCAGCGCCGTGCTGCCGATGAAGAACGCGCACTCCTAGACCCGACCGTCTCGAAGGAGACCCCACCCCCATGACGATCCGCGTGATGCTCGTCGACGACCAGGCGCTGCTGCGCACCGGCTTCCGCATGGTGCTGGCCGCGCAGCCCGACATGGAGGTCGTCGCCGAGGCGGGCGACGGCGCCGAGGCCCTTCAGGTGCTGCGGGCGACCGCCGTGGACGTGGTGCTGATGGACGTGCGCATGCCCCGCCTGGACGGCGTGGAGACCACCCGTCGTGTCTGCGAGGACGGCGAAGGCGGCCCGGGCGCCCCCAAGGTACTGATCCTGACGACGTTCGACCTGGACGAGTACGCGTTCTCCGCGCTGCGGGCCGGGGCGAGCGGCTTCATGCTCAAGGACGTGCCACCCGCCGAACTGCTCACCGCGATCCGCGCCGTGCACAGCGGTGACGCCGTCGTCGCCCCCAGCACCACCCGCCGCCTGCTCGACCGGTTCGCCACCGTGCTGCCCTCCGCGGCGCCCGAACCGGCGGCCGGCGGACTGCACCGGCTCACCGCGCGGGAACGCGAGGTGCTGGTGCTCGTCGCTCAGGGGCTGTCGAACGGCGAGATAGCGGCCCACCTGGTGCTCTCGGAGGCGACGGTCAAGACGCATGTCGGCCGGATCCTGACCAAGCTGTCGCTGCGTGACCGGGTCCAGGCGGTCGTCCTCGCCTACGAGACGGGTCTGGTCCGCGCCGGCGGCCGGAGCACGTAGCCCCCGGACGTCATAGTGCCGCATCAGCCAGGGTTTGCCCGGCAGCGAGGCGTCCTGGCGCACTGCGTTCGCTTCGCTCACTCCGTCTCGGCTTTGTTGCGCCTGCGGATGCCGGCAGGGGGAGAGCGTGCGTACCAGGGCGGCAAGCGGCGAACCGTGCCTGACACGGCACTAGGAGACGGCGCCGCGGAGTTCGGTGATGTCCAGCGCGCCGGAGTCCTCCACCGACAGGTCGATGACCTGGCCGGCGGTCGCAGCGGGCGAGCGGCGGGTGGGCGGAGGCGCGGTCGGCACGGGGCGGGCCCGGCCCCGGTCGCCCTCCTCGTCGGCGGACGCCTCGGCGGATTCGGAAGGGTGCCCGTCCCGGGCCTGCGGCGCACGGCGGCGGTTGCCGAAGAAGTCGAATCCACGGCCCGGCACCTGCCGGCGGGCAGGGGGGTGGGCACGCCGCGGGACGGGGGCCTTCGAGGCGGGCACAGGCGCCGGCCCCGGCCGCTCCTCGTCCGCTCCGGCACGCTGAGTGGCCCCGTCGGCCGCCGCCTGCCGGTCCGCGCTCTGCTTCAGCCGCGTGAGTGCCTCGTCGGCCTGCAGGTAGGTCAGCGACGTCGGAGCGCCCGACTCGTTGCGATGGTCGGCGGCACCGGAGGTGAGCGCACGGGTCGGCTCGACGGCTTCGATGGCCAGCTGCCGACGCCCCTCCAGGGCGCGGGCCCGCTCCGTCTCCGCGGTGGCGTAACGGCGCAGCAGCGCGGCGTGCTCGGTTCGCAGCCCGGCCAACTCGGCGCCCTTGGCACGCAGCCGCCGCTCCGCGGCCCGGCACTGCTCGCGCGCCGCGTCGAGTTGCTCCTCGAGCTCGGCCTGCCGCTCATCGGCCCGCCACTCGGCGCCGGCGCGCCGCGCGTCGGCCTCGCTGACCCGCCGTCCCGCATACCGGTCCCAACGGCGCAGCAGCACGGCGGCCGTCACGGCGGCCAGCGCGGCTCCGGCGGGCAGCAGTCGCAGAACGGGCAGGCGGTCTCCGACCAGCCAGGCGGCTGCCGCACAGCACACGGCGACGGCCGCTGCGGCGACCGGACCGGCCATCCGGTGCAGGGGCAGCGCGTGTCGGTGACGTCCTCGAGCCATGGCCCGAAATTTACCGCCCGTACCCACCCGCACGGCACCCCGGCGCCCAAACCGTTCCCCGGTGGTTATCCGCCCCGCGCTCCACGCCGCAGCTCCGCCTCCGGCCGGCAACCGGAGACGAGGACGGCTTCCTGCTTGGCCATCGAGGCCCAGAGCCGCCGCTCCGAGGACAAGCCCCGCAACTGGGCGTGCCACCTCGGGCACCTCGGGGCGAAGTACGAGTGCCCGGTGCTGCTCCTGGTCACCTGCCAGGACAAGACCACCGCCCGCTGGGGGCCGTCCGTTCGAGCTCGGCCCGCCAGGTTGGCGCGTCTCCCACAGCGTGCGGCCCCTCGTCCTCGGCCCGGACAACGTCCCCGTCATCACCGACCCGGAGCAGGCCGGGCGTGACCTGGCCCTGGCGACGTTCTCGGCGATGACACACGGGACGGATCCGGACGTGCCTGTCATTCTGGAGGCGCTGGTCACCGCACTCGGATCGACCGACGGCGAGACCGCCGACTACTTCACCGAACTGCTGGGGATCGGCCTGGGCGAGGGCCGGCCCGCGAGACATGGAGAAAACTCTTGAAGGCAGTGGGCACCTACTTTCCCGGCCGGGGGACCATTGTCGAGGAGTCCTACCTCAAGGGCCGCTCCGAAGGTCACTGGGCAGGCATGGCCGAAGCCCGCCGCCAGACGCTGCTGCGCCTCCTCGACAAGCGCGGCGTTCCCCTCTCCGCCGCGGCCCGACAGCGGATCGCGGACTGCACCGACGCAGACGTCCTGGACCGGTGGCTCGACCTGGCGCTGACCATCACCGACGCCGCTGACCTCTTCACCGAGGACTGACGTCCCCGGCTGAGCCTCCAGCGCGCGAACCCTCCCCCATTGGTCGTGCGGGGAACCTGCGTTGACATCCTCCCCCTCATGATGAGGGGGATTCCTACGGCTCGCGCCGTGGGGTTTTCTGCTTCGTCGCCGACTGCCTGCCCGGAGAACTCCGTTGAGGTCTTACACCGGCTCCACAGACCGAAACCGCCGGCCCGGCGGCCTTCAGGTTCTTCGCCGCGTTCACGTCGCGGTCATGGGTCGTTCCGCAGTGGCACGTCCATTCGCGGACGTGCAGGGGCATCTTCGATGCGAGGGTGCCGCAGGTGGAGCACAGCCTGGAGGAGGGGAAGAAGCGGTCCACCGCGACCACGTTCCGTCCGTACCAGGCAGCCTTGTACGCCAGCATGTTCCGGAAGTCCGACCATGCCGCGTCGCTGATGGCGCGGGCCAGGCCCCGGTTCTTGACCATGTTGCGCACGGTCAGGTCCTCGATCACGAGCGTTTGGTTCTCACGCACGAGACGAGTGGTCAGTAGACCTTGGCAGCCTTGCGCCGGGCCTTGGCCCGGTTCGCCGAGCCCTTGGCCTTCTTCGCCAGGCGGCGCTGGGCCAGGGCGAGGCGGGCACGGTCCTTGCGTTCGTGCCGGGGGTTGGCGATCTTCTCCCCGGTCGAGAGGGTCAGCAGGTGGTTCAGACCCACGTCTGGAGGGGAACCGACGACACTTCGGACAGGTAGGCCAGTTCCCCGGTCTTCTTCCAGGCCGTCAGCATGGCCGAGGTCTGGTTGTAGTTCACGCGTTCCTGTCGTGTCCACGCCTCGGTGCGGGCGGCGAGCGCCAGGTTGTAGACCTTGCGGACACAGCCGAAGGTGCGCGACAGCTCCGCCGCCTGCGCATCCGTCGGATAGAAGCGGTACTTCAGCGCCCGCTTCACCGGGTTCGTGGTCACGCTCACAATCTCATGATCCGACTAGTTAAGATCAAAACGGCGGGCCAGAGCACTGCGGTCCGCCCCGGGGGCGCATCGCAGCCCGTTGCCCTGCTCCGCAGGAGCTTCGCTTCCTCCTCCAGTTGAAGCAGGGGGTGTCCACGAAGGAGGAAAAGAGGATGATGTGGCGTCATCACACACGGACGGAAGTCCACAACCGGGGGGTGGCCGGATGTCGTATCCGCAGTTCCAGCCGTGGCGGCCTGACATGGCAAAACAGCCGGCGTTCCAGGCGCCGATGATGCGGGCCTCCCACACCGACCGTGAGCGGGCCGTGGACGTCCTCAAGGCCGGGTTCGCGGAGGGCAGGCTGAGCAAGGAGGAGTACGAGGCGCGGCTGAGCCGGCTGGCCGAGGCGCGCACGTACGCCGACCTGCACCTGCTCGTCTCCGACCTGCCGGCCGGACCGGTGCCGGCTGTGGCACCGGCCCCACAGCCGCCCGTGCAGCAACAGCCTTACTGGCCGCCGCCACAGCCCCAGCCTTCCTTCCTGCCGCTCCCCCTGCCGCCGAACAACCAGGTGGCAGTGGGGGCGGTGGTGTGCGGTGTCCTGAGCCCCTTCACCTGGGGGCTCACCGCGATTCCGGCGGTCGTGCTCGGCCACAAGGCGCGTGCCCGGATCCGCCTGACGGGCGAGCGCGGCGACGGACTCGCCCTGACCGGCCTGATCCTGGGCTGGGGCACGATCGGCCTGGGCGCGGCGATCGTCTTCCTCATCGCCCTGATCGCGGCGCTGGCCAACTGACGGCGCCCCGCCCGCCGGGCCGGCCCCACAACAGGGCCGGCCCGTCACCGGCTACCCCAGCGCGACCGGCCTGGTCCAGTCCGTCCCCTCGGTCGCCTCGCTGATGACCTCGCGCGGCGCCCCGTGGTGTGGCTGGACCAAGCACGTCTCTGGCTTCACCAGCGTTTCGAGCACCGCTGGATTCGAGACAATCGAAGTGGAGTTAGTCTGGTCGAGAAGTTCCGGATGCCGATGAATTGTTTACAGCTATCCGTGATTTCGAACTGATTGAATTCGACGTCCCGGACCCGTCCGGATTCCGACGGGTTTCTGTTCCCGTCGGGACGGGTGAATACGTAGCAGACCTCGGTGAGCACGGGTAGGGCACCAGCAGCGGTATCGGCGCGACCTGCGACTCCGGAAGCCGGTCGATCAGCTCGTGCAGCTCTTCACGCAAGATGCTCATGACGCCAGGATAGGGACAACCCCTACGGCGCGGCAGCCGAACCGGGGCGGAGAGGCCAGACACCCGCGGGATCTATGCCCCTGACGGCAGTAGCTGACGGCAACAACCCCGCACAACCACGGATCCCCACGCACCTCCCCGGACGAGCGGATAAGGCCTGACCTGCGAAAAAGCAGGTAGAGGGGTCCGCGTAGCAGACGTACTATGTGCAGGCGGGGGCCACACCGGCCCTCGTTCACAATTCAGGTGGCACCTGTCCGCTCTACCGAAGCGACACCCGCGGCCCGGACGAGATATTTGAGTCGGGATTTGAGCCGAGAGGTGAGAATATGGACCTCCTGGAGCACGCATCCGGATACTCAAGGGACTCTGGATATATTTCCACCACCACTTCAGAGTCTGTGGCGATCAAGCGTGGCCGAAACGTCTACGAGCTGAATGACCCAGTTGGCATTTGAAGGACCCCTCCGCAGGTAAAATGCGGAGGGGTCCTTTGCCGTGTTTACGGCAACGCTGACGGAAACACGGGGTAATCCAATCGAGGCCCCACCGGATTTGTTTCCGGTGGGGCACCTCATTGCAACACTCTGGTGATGGCGTGCCATTGGTTGTTCGGGGTCTTTGTTCACTTCCCGTCGCTGTCGGCGGGAAGTGAAGCGTCCTTGCGTCAGGCCTTCAGGAGGCCCTTCGACTGCAGGTAGTCCTTGGCGACCGCCACCGGCTTCTGGCGTTCGGAGTCGACCTTGCGGTTCATCTCCGTCAGGTCCTGGGTCGTGAGGACGTCGGTCAGCTTGTTCAGCGCGTCGGCCACCTTCGTGCCGCCCGCGTCCTTCGCGTTGACCACCGGGAGCAGGTTGTCCGCGTTCTGCAGGTTCTTGTCGTCCTTGAGCAGGACGAGGCCGAACTGGTCGAGCGTGGCGTCCGTCGTGGTGGTCAGGACCAGCTGGTCCGTGCCGGTCTTCACCGCCTGCTTGGACGGAACGGTGCCGACACCCTTGGGGTCGATGCCGGACACGTCGATGCCGTAGGTCTTGACCAGACCCGGCTCGCAGAAGGGCCGCTTCGGGCACTCGTCGCCGGCGGCCAGCTTGACCTTCACCCCTGAGTCGCCCAGGTCGCTGAGGGTCTTCAGGTGGTGCTTCTTCGCGAAGTCCTTCGTGACGGCGAAGGCGTTCTGGTCGACGGCGCCACCGGCCGGGAGAACCTTCAGACCGCGTGACCCGGCCAGCTTCTTCAGTGCCGCGACGGTGGCGTCCACGTCGTTGGAGGCCACCGGGTTCTTCGCCGCCGCCTTCGCGCCGTTCGCCTTGGCGTTGAGGAACTCCGCGAGGGTGGCCGCGTACTCCGGGACGACGTCGATCTGGCCCTTCTCCAGGGCCGGTTCGTACAGCTCACGGTTGTTGAGCTTCTTCACCGTCGCATCGAAGCCCGCCTGGTCGAGGACCTGGGCGTACAGCTGGGCCATGACCTGCGACTCGGTGAACCCGGCCGAGCCGACGACGAGGGAGGTACTCGCCGCCGGAGCCGCTGTCGGTGTCGCCGCCGCCCTGCTTCTCCAGGCTGTTACCGCCGCCGCAGGCCGTCAGCGTCACGGCGAGCGTGACCACGCCGACGCCGGACAGCAGAGCCGAGCGGGCTGCACGCGAGGACTTGTTCATCAGGTTCACCATTTTCGTCGGGGCCCGTCAGGCGGGGGTCTCGGCTACGGGACACGGTTTCATGCGGGTCTGACAACGACGCGCGCCCGGTGCGGCGGCGCCGCATCGGGTCCAGCAGGCGCTCGGCGACCACCAGCACACCTTCGATCAGCAGCGCCAGCAGCGGCGACGAGCACGGCGCCGGCCACCACCTGCGCGGTGTCGTACAGGTGGAACCCGGCGGTGATGATGCGTCCCAGCCCGCCGCCGCCGGGCAGCGCGGCGAGCGTCGCCGTCGCGACGACCTGGACGGTGGCCGATCGGACGCCGGTCATGATGAGCGGGAAGGCAAGCGGCAGTTCGACGCCGCGCAGCAGCTGCCAGCCGGACATGCCCATCCCGCGCGCCGCCTCCACGACGTCGCGGTCGGCCTCGCGCATGCCCACGTAGGCGTTCGTCAGCAGCGGCGGCAGCGCGAACAGGACGAGCGCGATCACCGTCGGCCAGGAGCCGTGCTGCCCCAGCGGGCTCAGCGTGAGCAGCACCAGGACGGCGAAGGTCGGCACCGCGCGGCCGGCGTTGGAGATGTTGACGGCCAGGGCGCCGCCCCGCCCGATGTGGCCGAGCCACAGCGCGACGGGCAGCGCCAGGACGCACGCGGCGGCCATGCACACCACCGTCAGGTAGACGTGCTCACCCAGCCGCTGCCAGGCGCCGCCGTCGCCGCTCCAGTTGCCGGCGGTGGTCAGCCACCCGGCGACCTCTCCGACGATGCTCATCTCAGTTCACCTCCGGATTCCGGGACCGGGTCCACGGAGTCAGGGCGCGCTGCAGCGCGAGCAGCAGCAGGTCGGCCAGCACGGCCAGCACCACGCACAGGAAGGACGCGGTGAGCACCTCGGGTTTGAAGAAGCTGTTCATGCCGTCGTAGATGAGGTTGCCCAGGCCGCCGTAGCCGACGATGGCGCCGACCGTGGTCAGCGAGACGGCGGAGACGGTCGCGATGCGCACCCCGGCCATCATCGCGGGCAGCGCGAGCGGCAGTTCGACGCCGAACAGCAGCCGCCCCGGTCCGTAGCCCATGCCGCGCGCCGCCTCCCGCGCCTCCTCGGGCACGGTGTCGAGGCCGGCGAGGATGTTGCGCACGAGCACGGTCAGCGAGTAGAGGACGAGACCGGTCACCACGACGGCCGCCGACAGCCCGAAGACGGGCAGCAGCAGCGCGAACATCGCCAGCGACGGCACGGTGTACAGCACGGTCGTCAGGCCGAGCACCGGCCCGGCCGCGATCCGCCAGCGGCGCGCGACGAGCGCGAGCGGGAACGCGATGAGCAGGCCGAGGACGACCGAGACGACGGTGATGCCGACGTGCTGCACGGTGGCGTCGATCAGCTCCTGGCTTCGGGTGCGGACGTATTCGCCGCAGATCCACTCGTTGGCCTGCAGGCAGCCCGTTGCGGCCACTTCCGCTCACATCCACACAACAGCTGTTCGACTGGGTACCGGCAGACCTTACCCGTGCCTGTCAGAATGAGTCTCGTGATTCGTTTCGAACATGTCGGCAAGCGCTACCCCGACGGGACCGTCGCCGTGGACGACCTGTCGTTCGAGGTGGCTCAGGGCGAGTTGGTCACGCTCGTCGGCCCGTCCGGGTGCGGCAAGACCACCACGATGAAGATGGTGAACCGGCTGATCGAGCCGACGTCCGGGCGGATCCTGCTGGACGGCGAGGACATCGCGGACGTCGAACCGGTGCGGCTGCGGCGCCGGATCGGCTACGTCATCCAGCAGGTGGGCCTCTTCCCGCACAAGACGGTGCTGGAGAACACCGCGACCGTGCCGGCCCTGCTGGGCTGGCCGCGCGCGAAGCGGAAGGCGCGGGCGGCCGAACTGCTCGACCTGGTCGGCCTGGACCCCTCCCGCTACGGCGACCGCTACCCGGACCAGCTCTCCGGCGGGCAGCGGCAGCGGGTGGGCGTGGCGCGGGCGTTGGCGGCGGACCCGCCGGTGCTGCTGATGGACGAGCCGTTCGGCGCGGTCGACCCGGTGGTGCGCGAGCACCTGCAGAACGAGTTCCTGAAGCTGCAGGAGCAGGTGCGCAAGACGGTGCTGTTCGTCACGCACGACATCGAGGAGGCGGTGCGGCTCGGGGACCGGATGGCGGTCTACGGGGAGGGCCGCGTCGAGCAGTTCGACCCGCCGGCGAAGGTGCTGGGCGCGCCGGCCACCCCGTACGTCGCCGACTTCGTCGGCGCGGACCGCGGTCTGAAGCGGCTGTCCGTCACACCGATCGAGGAGAGCGACCTGGAACAGCCGCCGGTGGTCCGGCTGGAGGACCGGCTGAAGCGGGCCGCGGAGCGGATGGCGGCGGACGACGCCCGCTGGGCGGTGGTGCTGGACGACGCCGGCGCGCTGCACGGCTGGGTGTCGGCCGCGGCGGTCGCCGAGGCGCCCGGTGACGCGCCGCTGCGCGAGCACGCGCGCCGCATGGAGGCGTGGCTGCCGGTGGGGGCGCCGCTGCGGCAGGCGTTCTCCGCGATGCTGCAGCACGACGCGGGCTGGATCGCGGTGCTGGACGGCGACCGGTTCCTCGGGCGTGCTCACGCCGGCCCGGCTGCACGAGGCGCTGCGCCGCTCGATCGACGCCGACGACCGGCGCATCCCGCGCGCGGAGGTCGACCTGGAGACGGTCTCGGAACGCTGAGAGGTGCAGGGGCCCGTACCGGCCCCGTCACGCGCGGGCGGGCGGGCCCCGACCGGTACTGGTCGGGCCCGCCCGCGCGTGGTGTGTACAGGCGCACGCACCTACATGTCGTCGGCCTTCGTGTAGACACCGGGCTTCCCGCCGTCCCAGGTGACGGTCAGCTGGTTCTTACCGCTGTCCTTCACGGTGCCGGACTCGAAGCCGTGGCCCTTCTTGCACTTCGTGTGGATCTGCCCGGATTCGTCGTAGTCGCCGATGCAACTGGCCGACTCCGTGGTGACGATGACTCCCCGGTCGGGAGTGAACGTCACCATCACGTAGTCCGGCTGCGCGATACTGCCGTGCTCCCAGCGGCCCACGAGTGCGCCGGCGTCGAGCGAGACCCCACCGCCGTCGGCGCCGCCCTCGTCCTGCGCGGGCTTGTCGGACGACGCACTGCTCTGGTGGCCGCCGCCCGCGGCGTCGGCAGGCGTGTCGCCGCTGCAGCCGGTCAGTGCCAGCGCGGCCGTGACGACCAGCGCCGCCCCCGTCATACGTGCCGAAAAGCGCACGAGTCCCCTCCCCTTGGGTTGTTCATGGTGCCGACGAACCTTCAACGCAGCACGTCACTGCGTCGGGGCGTCGTCCCCGGCCTTGGTGAAGGTGTCCGTGCCGGCGGCGTCCCACTTCACCGTCAGCTTTCCGTTCTTGTACTTCTTGATGTTTCCGGAGTCGAACTTCTGGTCCGTCTTGCAGGACGTGCTGATGTGGACGTAATGGCCGGACTGTTCGTAGGTGCCCTTGCAGAGACCGCCGCCGCGCGCGTTGAGGACCGCCACGCGGGTGTCGTCCTCGGTCTCCTTGAGGACCATCGCCACGTAGTCGCCGTCGGCGATGCTGCCGGTCTGCCAGTTGCCGGCCACCGAGCTCGCGTGCACCCACGGAGTACTGCTCACGTGCCTCGAGGACCTGTGCTTGGACGAGCTGCTCTTGTGCTTCTTGCCGTGGTGGGTGCTGGAATGGCTGTTGCAGCCGGTCAGTGCCAGCGCGGCCGTGACGACCAGCGCCGCCCCCGTCATACGTGCCGAAAAGCGCACGAGTTTCCCCTCCCCGTTCGAGTTCTCAGGTCCGCGTCAACCTAACAGGAAGCGGGAACGCACCGTCGAGCGGGCTTCCACGCTCGGTGTCCGGTGTGGTGCCCGGGGTCAGGCCGCCGGGGCCGCTGAGGGGCGGTCGTCGTCATCGTCGTCATCCGGGAGCTTGCACACCCGCTCCACGAACAGCGCGGCCGCTATCACCGCAATGCCCGCGGCGAGTGACAGTCCGGCGTAGATCGGCCTGGTCGCGGCGGGCCGGGATGTCGAGCTCGTTGATGATCAAGAAGACACCCGTGCCCCCGTACAGGCCCGCGACGAGCGCGGCCACCAGCGCGCTGGCCTGACCGAAGACGACCGCCCGCGCGGCCATCATCGGTTCGACGGGCCGCACGTCGGGCCGGCGTTCCCGCTGTGCCTTCAGCCGGGAGCGCAGTGACAGCGCCGTCGCGAGCAGGGCCGTGGCGATCACGGCCAGCACGATCGGCGCCGCCAACGGCACACTCGGCAGCGCGCCATAGGAGTCCAGCAACTTGGCGAAAGCCCAGGACAGGACGCCGGCAAGGAAGAGGATCCCCGCCAGCGTCCTGATGCGCAGTTGTTTCACGGCCTCATCAACGATCAGTCGGGCAGGCTGAGTTCCAGGTCGGCACGCGGGGTGATCCCCTCACGGCCGAGCTGCTCCAGCAGGGCGGCGACCGGGCCGCGCCCGGGCACCTCGGCGGCGGGGTCGATGTCGTGCCAGGGCACGAGCACGAAGGCGCGCTCGTGCACCCGCGGGTGCGGCAGAGTCAGGTCCGGATCGTCGGAGAGCACGCCCTGGTAGGAGACGATGTCCACGTCGATGGTGCGCGGCCCCCAGCGCTCGTCGCGCTCCCGTTCCAGCGCCTCCTCGATGGCGTGCCCGCGCTCGAGCAGCGAGCCGGGCGGCAGGGTGGTGCGCACCCGCACGACCGCGTTGAAGTAGCTGGGCTGGCTCTGCGGGTCGACGCCCCACGGCTGGGTCTCGTAGACCGGAGAGACGGCCTTGACCTTCATGCCGGGGGTGTCCGCGAGCGCGTCGACGGCGCTCTGCATCGTCTCCAGCCGGTTGCCCAGGTTGCTGCCCAGAGCGATCACGGCGTGTTTCGGGTTGGAAAGGGTCACGTCTGCCGCGTCGACCTGGTGCACCACGGAGGCGGGCACCGGCTGCACGGTCGGGTCACTGTCAGGCGTCATGCGCGGCTCCGCTTGATCGTCACGGTCACGTCGTCGAAGGGCACGGTGACGGGGGCGTCCGGCTTGTGGACGACGACCCGCACCTCCTGTACGGCCTCGTGTGCGAGGCAGGTGTCGGCTATGCGCTGGGCCAGGGTCTCGATCAGGTCGACGGGCTCGCTCTCGACGGCGGCCACGACCTCCTCGGCGACGACCCCGTAGTGGACGGTCCTGGTGAGGTCGTCGCCCGCGGCGGCGGGGCGGGTGTCGATGCCCATGTCGAGGTCCACGACGAAGAGCTGACCTTCCTCGCGCTCCCGCTCGAACACCCCGTGGTGCCCCAGGGCCCGCAGGCCGTGCAGCGCGACACGGTCCACGCCAGTCACCTCCGTCGGTCGTCGTCCCCGATGCGGGACGGGCACGCGCCGTGCCGGGTGGCGGGCGTGCCGGTCGATCGAATCTACCTGCGGTCCCCGACCGTCCCCCTCGGCGGGGCCGGAACCGGCGCACGGCACCCCGCCTGCCGTTTCCCGTCCGCCTACCCGATCGCAGCCCGTCTCACTCCCCCGCTCCGGGCCCGGTGCCCCGAACGGGTGGTGGTCCACCGGCTGCCCGCACACCGCCACTGACCTGCGCCGACACTCGCGCCCTCCCCACGCCCTAGGCTGGATGCCATGAGGACGTTGCGCGGCCGGGTCACCGGCCTGCCGGACTGGGATCGCTGCGCGGTGATGGGCGTGGTCAACGTCACGCCGGACTCCTTCTCGGACGGCGGCCGTTGGTTCGACACCGGGACCGCGGTCAAGCACGGCCTGGATCTGGTGGCGCAGGGCGCCGACCTGGTGGACGTCGGCGGCGAGTCCACGCGCCCCGGGGCGACCCGTGTCGACGAGGCGGAGGAGCTGCGCCGGGTGCTGCCCGTGGTGCGCGGTCTGGTCGGTGACGGCATGGTGGTCAGCGTCGACACGATGCGCGCCTCGGTCGCCGAGCAGGCGGTCGCGGCCGGCGCCTCCCTGATCAACGACGTGAGCGGCGGGCGCGCCGACCCGGCGATGGTACGGGTGGCGGCCGCCGCACGGATTCCGTTCGTGGTGATGCACTGGCGCGGCCGCTCCGTGGACATGAACGACCGCGCGGTCTACGGCGACGTGGTCTCCGAGGTGATCGCCGAGCTGCGGCAGAGCCTCGATGCGGCCGTGGCGGGCGGCATCGCACCGGAGCGGCTGATCGTCGACCCGGGGCTGGGCTTCGCCAAGCAGGCCGGGCACGACCTGGCGCTGATCTCGGCCCTCGACCGGTTGGGCACCGAACTGGGCCGGCCGATGCTGGTGGCGGCCTCCCGCAAGCGGTTCCTGGGCCGGGTGCTGGCCGGCGTGGAGGGCGCGCCGCCGCCGGCGCGGGAGCGGGACGCCGCCACCGCCGCCGTCTCGGCGCTGGCCGCCCGCGAGGGCGCGTGGGCGGTGCGGGTGCACGAGGTGCGGGCCAGCGCGGATGCGGTGCGGGTGGTCCGCGCCGTCGAGGGAGCCCGGTGAGCGGCGCGAGGACGGACGTGGAGGCCGTCGAAGCGGCGAACACGGCGCTGTACGACGCCGTCGAGCACGGCGACGTCGACGCGCTGTCGACGCTCTGGCTGGAGGACGAGGTCAGCGTCGTGCACCCGGGTTGGCCGGTGCTGACCGGGCGCGGCGAGGTGCTGCGCTCCTACGCGCTGATCATGGCGAGCACGGAATACATCCAGTTCTTCCTCACCGACGTGGAAGTCGCCGTCCTCGGCGACACCGCGGTGGTGACCTGCACCGAGAACATCCTCAGCGGCGGCCCCAGCGAGGACGACGGCAGTGCAGGCCCGCTGGTGGGCGGCCTGGTGGTCGCCACGAACGTCTTCCAGCGCACCGAGGAGGGCTGGCGCCTGTGGTCGCACCACGGCTCCCCGGTCCTGGTGGAGCAGGAAGGCGACGGAGAGGACGGCGAGGCGGACACCGACGTGGAGTTGTAGCCGCGCGCGGCCGCCGTGCGGCGGCTCTGCCGCCCTCGGCGAGCAGGCTCCCGCGAAACCGGGCTGCCACCCGGCAGACCTCCGCGCGGCCGGGTCACCCGGCCCGCCGGGCCACCCGAACCGCGGGACCGTCCAGGTACCGGCTGCCAGGTCGGCACGCCGACGCCCCCCGCGGCGCGAACCGGGGTCACCTGCCGACATCTGCGCCCTCCTGCGGCGGGAGCGCGGGCCCGTGCGGGAGCAGGGCAGCCAGGGCATCCGCCCCGCCGGAAACAAACCCGCGCACCGGGCAGACGGCCCGTCCGTCGGCCGTCTGCCCGGCGGGCGAGGGCGTCAGAGTTCGACGGACACGTCGTACGCGCGCAGCCACCGGTCCAGGTCGAGGGCCAGTTCCGCGCTCGCGCGGAACGGGGCGCCCGTCTCGTCGGCGCACGCCTCATCCAGGACGTCCCGGTCAAGCAGCGGCCGGGAGGGGGCGTCGCTTGTCGGCCCTCAGGGCGCGCAACTCGTCGCGGACGGCGAGCGCGTAGCGCGGATCCTGTGTGCTGGGGTAGGGCTCTTGACGCGCTCGGCGACCGAGTCGGGGAGCACGTCGCGTGCGGCGGCCCGCAGCAGGGACTTCTCCCGCCCGTCGAACGTCTTCATCGCCCAGGGAGTGTTGAAGACGTACTGGACGAGCCGGTGGTCGCAGAACGGCACCCGGACCTCCAGGCCGGTGGCCATGCTGGCGCGGTCCTTGCGGTCGAGCAGGAACTGCACGAAGCGGGTGAGGTGCAGGTAGCTGATCTCCCGCATCCGCGCCTCGGTCGCCGACTCGCCTGTCCAGGCGTGGCACTTCGGCGAGCGCCTCGCGGTAGCGGTCCCGGCGGTAGCCGGCGATGTCGAGCTTCTCCAGCAGGCCGGGCGCGAGCAGCGACTCGCGGGTGTGGCGCGGTCCGGCGCCGCTGCCGGCGAAGCCCGCGAGGCCGGCCAGCCAGGGGAAGGTGTCGGCGCCCACCGCCTTGGGGTCGTGGAACCAGCGGTAGCCGCCGAAGACCTCGTCGGCGGACTCGCCGGACAGGGCGACGGTCGAGTGCTCGCGGATCGCGCGGAAGAGCAGGTAGAGGGAGGTGTCGCCCTCGCCGAGCCCGAAGGGCAGGTCGCGGGCGGCGAGCACGGCCCGCCGGTTGCGCCGGGTCCATCAGGGCGGTGGTGTCGAGGACGATGTCGGAGTGGTCGGCGGCGACGTGTTCGGCCAGCGCGTGCGCGTAGGGACCGTCCGGAGTGGGCCGCAGCTCGTCGGCGCGGAAGTTCTCCGTCTGGCCGGCGAAGTCGACGGCGAACGAGCGGACCGGGCCGCGACCCTCGGCGGCCAGGCCCTCGGCGGCGAGCGCGGTGATGACGGAGGAGTCGAGCCCGCCGGAGAGCAGGGTGCACAGCGGGACGTCGGCGACGAGCTGCCGGGTAACGATGTCGTCGAGCAGTTCGCGCACGTGACCGACGGTGGTGTCCAGGTCGTCGGTGTGCTCGTGGGACTCCAGGCCCCAGTAGCGGTGTTCGCTGACGCCGCCGCGCCGCACCCGCAGCACGTGGCCGGGACGCAGCTCGTACATGTCCTTGTAGACGGCGTGGCCAGGCGTCTTGGTGAAGGCGACGAGTTCGGCCAGCCCCTCGGCGTCGATCACGGGCCGCACCTGGGGGTGCGCGAGTATCGCCTTCGGTTCGGAGCCGAAGAGCACGCCGTCGGAGGTTGGACGGTAGTACAGCGGCTTGACGCCCATGCGGTCGCGCACGAGCAGCGCCTCCTGGGTGCGCGGGTCCCACAGCGCGAAGGCGAACATGCCGTTGAGCCGCGCGGTGAAGTCCTCGCCCCACTCCAGGTAGGCATGCAGGACGACCTCGGTGTCGCTGCTGGTGCGGAAGGTGTGACCGCGGCCCTCCAGTTCGGCGCGCAGCTCACGGTAGTTGTAGACCTCGCCGCTGTAGGTGGTGGCGAGCAGGGTGCGGCCGTCGTGCGTGACGGTCATGGGCTGCCGTCCGCCCTCGAGGTCGATGACGGCCAGCCGCCGGTGTCCGAAGGCGGCGTGGGTGTCGAGCCAGGCACCGGCGGCGTCCGGGCCGCGGCAGCTCATGGTGTCGGTCATCGCCTCGACCGTGCTCCGGTCGTCGGTGAGGTCCCTGTCGTAGGAGATCCATCCGGTGATTCCGCACATGCGTGGCCGCCATCCCCTTCGTCGGTCGACCGCCCCGGGCGCGCCGGGGCGCACTGGTGTTTCCGCGTGTTCGGCGTTTTCCCGTGCCGTCCCCCGAGGGGGCGGCGGCGATCACCGTACTCCGATTAGGTGTATCGACCAATTAATCTTTGGGCGTTCTTGACGGAAACGGTTCCGAAAAGGGTGCGCAAGGGACTGGGTGCGCAGCGCGGTGGCGCGGATAACATGACACGTCAGGAGGCGGTGACGCGTTCACGGGGGCAGACTTGGGCTCGGAAGGCGTCGTCAGGACGCGACGGGAGGCCAGCACGGTGCGAGGCGGCAGTCCTGCTCGGCGCCCGATGACACAGGGTGCCGTGTCTCCCGCGTACCACCTGCGACGCCGCGCCGCCGGGATGGCGGACCGTTTCACCACCCGCAGCAGGCTCGCCTGGCTCAACGACGCCGTGGCCAAGATCGGCACCACGCTGGACCTGGAGACGACCGGCAGGGAGCTGGCGGAGTTCATCGTCCCGCGGCTCGCCGACGGGGCCGCCGTCGACATCCTGGAGTCGGTGCTGCACGGCGAAGAGGGCGAGCGGGCCGGCGGCGGTGACGAGTACCCCGTCAGCCGCGCGATCGCGCTGGCGCAGATCGAGGACCTGGCCGGGCGCCTCGAGCCGGATCCGGTCGGCGCCCTGTCCCACCACACCGTCGGCACCCTGCTGACCACGCACTGCCTGGCGGCCCGCCGTTCGGTACTGGTGCCGCGGATGACGCGCGAGGACTACCGACGGGTGGCCCCTTCGCAGAACGCGGCCGAGAAGATGCGCGCCGCCGGCGTGCACAGCTACATGGCCGTGCCACTCATCGCCCGCGGACTGCTGCTGGGCACCGCCGACTTCGTACGGTCAGGTGGACGCCCGCCGTTCACCCGCACCGATCTGGCGCTCGCCGAACAGCTCGCCTCGAAGGCCGCCGTCTTCATCGACAACGCCCGCCTGTACGGGCGGGAGCGCGAGCACGTGATCTCACTGCAGCGCAGTCTGCTGCCCCGTGCGACACCGCGGACCGTGGGCCTGGACGTCACCACCGACTACGCGCCCGCCGCCGACACGCACGGTGTCGGCGGCGACTGGTACGACGTGGTCGAACTGCCCAGCGGCCGCACGGCGCTGCTCGTCGGCGACGTGATGGGCCACGGCATGCCGGCGGCCGCCACCATGGGCCGGCTGCGCACCGTCGCCCGCACCCTGATGTCCCTGGACATCGCCCCCGACCGGGTGCTGGCCCGCCTGGATCTGGCGACCCGCGACCTGGAGGACGACCAGGTCGCCACCTGCCTGTGCGCGGTCTACGACCCCGCCGACTCCACGTACACGCTGGCCACGGCCGGCCACCCGCCGCCGCTGCTCGTGGACGACGCGGGGCGGGCCTCCTACGTCGACCTGCCCGTCGGCGCGCCACTCGGCTCCGGCATCATCCCCTACGACCCGGTCCGCTTCACACAGAGCGACGGCTCGCGACTCGTCCTCTACACCGATGGGCTGATAAAGAACCGCACCGACGACGTCGACGTGATGCTGCGGCGGCTACGGGCGAACGCCGCCCGCATGACGCCGCAGGAACTGGACGACGGCGGCCTGCTCGGCGAGGGGCCCGGCGCTGACGGCCGCATCGACGAGGCGGTGCTGGTCGTCGCCGGCGGACAGGTGCCGCCGCGGCCGGAGGGCCTGCGGGTGTGGGACCTGCCGCCGGACGGCAGCGCCGCCTCGTCGGCCCGCAAGCTGGTCGGCGAACAGCTGACGCTGTGGAGCCTGACCGAGTTGGTGGACGTCACGGAACTGGTGGTCAGCGAACTGGTCGGCAACGCGTTGCGCTACGGCGGCGGGCCGGGTGCACTGCGGCTGCTGCGCGGCGACCGGCTGACCGTGGAGGTCTCGGACACCGGTCCCGACCTGCCGCAGATCCAGCACGCCGGGCTGTCCGACGAGGGCGGGCGGGGGCTGCAGTTGGTGAACATGCTGTGCCGGCGCTGGGGTTCGTGCCGCACCTCGGGCGGCAAGGTGGTCTGGGCCGAGCAGGACATCCCCGGGATGCCCTCGAGCCAGAGCTCGTCCCAGGTCGTCACCAGTGCGACCTTCTGAACGTCTCAGGGGCGCACCCGGCCGGGTGCACCCCTGAGGAGCGTGTGCGCGTGGTCGTGCCGGGCGGTCAGTGACCGCCCTGGTCCGCGAGCCGCTTGACGGAGGCCTCGATCTCGGCCTCCGCATCGGCGCGGCCGACCCAGTCGGCGCCCTCGACGGACTTGCCGGGCTCCAGGTCCTTGTAGACCTCGAAGAAGTGCTTGATCTCCATCAGGTCGAAGTCGCTGACGTTCTGGATGTCCTGCAGGTGAGCCATGCGCGGGTCGCCGGCCGGGACGCACAGCAGCTTGTCGTCGCCGCCGGCCTCGTCGGTCATCCGGAACATGCCAATGGCACGGCAGCGGATGTAACAGCCGGGGAACGTGGGCTCGTCGAGCAGCACGAGGGCGTCCAGCGGGTCGCCGTCCTCGCCCAGCGTGCCGTCGACAAAGCCGTAGTCGGCCGGGTAGACGGTCGAGGTGAACAGGTGGCGGTCCAGCCGGATGCGACCGGTCTCGTGGTCCACCTCGTACTTGTTCCGAGAGCCCTTCGGGATCTCGATGACGACGTCGAACTCCAAGGGAGGCTCCTCCGTGATCAACACATGTATCGGGTGGTTAAGTGTCTCCTACGCGCGGGAGTGCTTGCGAAAGGGGCTGGTCCGAGGTGCGAGAGACCGCGATCACGGCGTCCGTCCGTGCCGCCGCGGCACGGGTCGTACGGCCCGTGCGGGAAGGTGGCGGTCCGCCGAGCCGCAGCAGCGGCGCGACGTGGCGGCTCGCAACGGGTTCCGCGGCCGTGGGCCTCGCGGCCGCGGTCACAGCGGCGGCCGTGGCGGGACCGTGGGACGGCGGGCAGCGTACGGCCGAGCGCGTCCGTGCGGGCGGGCAGGGCCGCGCCGACGGCTCCGCGCAGGCGGCCGGGCCCGGCCCGACTGCGCCTGCCGTCCCCCGCGCCCAGCGCGCCCGACGTGCTCGCCGCGCTGGGTCTCGCCCCGGACGGCGGCGGCTCCGCGAAGGGCGGCGACGACGCGCCCCGGCCCACCGAGAAGGCACTCGCCGGTGCCCTCGGCCCGCTGCTGAAGGACCCGGACCTGGGAAAGGTCACGTCCGTCTCGGTGCTGGACGCCCTCAGCGGACACCGGATCTTCGCCTCCCACGCCGACCGGCCCACCACGCCCGCCTCCACGATCAAGCTCGCCACCGCCACGGCGGCACTCACCGCACGCGGCGCCGACTACGGCATCCCGACCCGTGTCCTGGCCGGCAAGGGCCACTCGGTGGTGCTCGTCGGCGGCGGCGACCCGACGCTGACCCTCGACGACCTGGACGCCCTGGCCGCGACGACCGCGAAGGCACTGGAGAGTCGCGGCGAGAAGAAGGTGACCGTCGACTACGACACCTCGCTGTACTCCGGGCCGCTCCTGCACCCCATCGGCCCGAACAACAACCTGGCGCCCGTCAGCCCGCTGATGATCAACGAGGCCCGGCTGGACGACTCCACGCACGGCCCCGCCCCCCGGTCCGCGGACCCCGCCGCCGAGGCGGCCCGCGAGTTCGCCGAGCGCCTCGCCCAGGAGGGCGTCACCGTCCACGGCGACGGGCACGAGGTGACCGCGCCCGGCCACGCCGGCCGGCTGGCCGTACACCGCTCGGCGGCGCTGTCGACGCTGGTCGAGCGGATGCTGACCAACAGCGACAACGACCTCGCCGAGGCGCTGGCCCGGCAGACCGCGCTCGCCTCCGGCGAGCCGGCGAGCTTCGCCGGAGACTCCCGCGCGGTCCTCGCCCGGCTGAAGCAGCTGCACCTGCCGGTGACAGGCGCGCGCATCACGGACGGCAGCGGCCTGAGCCACCACGACAGGATCCCGCCCCGGCTGCTCACCCACATCCTGATCACGGCCGGCGACCCCGGCCACCCCGCGCTGCGCCCGATCCTCACCGGGCTGCCGGTCGCGGCCTTCAGCGGCACCCTCGCCCACCGCTACGACGACGGCGAACGCGGTCCCGACTTCGCGCCGGGCGCCGGGACCGTGCACGCCAAGACGGGCACCCTCACCGGCGTCAACACGCTGGCCGGGACCGTCGTGGACACCGACGGGCGGCTGCTGGCGTTCGCCTTCATGACCAACGGCACCACCGAACGGCTCGCCGCGCAGGATGCGCTGGACCGCATGGCCTCGACCCTGGCTAACTGCGGCTGCCGCTGATCCCCGGCCCAGAAGCCTGAGGCGCCCCCGGGCCGAGAGTGGGGTCTCCCCCAGGCCCCCCGGGCCGAGAGTGGGGTCTCCCCCAGGCCCCCCGGGCCGAGAGTGGGGTCTCCCCCAGGCCCCCCCGGGCCGAGAGTGGGGTCTCCCCCAGGCCCCCCGGGCCGAGAGTGGGGTCTCCCCCAGGCCCCCCGGGCCGAGAGTGGGGTCTCCCCCAGGCCCCCCGGGCCGAGGGTGGGGTCTCTCCCAGGCCCTCCAGGGCCTAGGGGACGTACGGTGAAGGCATGACGAGCCTCGGTGGTGTGGAGATGGTCGACTGGAATCTCGCGGTCACGACCGCGTCCCGCTTCATGCGCCCGGGGCCGGAGGTGAGCCGCGAGGAGGCACGCGCCGTCGTCGCCGAGCTGCGCCGGCACGCCGGGGCCTCGCAGACTCACGTCCGCGACTACACGCGGCTGGCCAGAGCGCAGGCCGAGACCGACGACGGCGCCACGCCGCGCGGCACGCCCCCGGTGCTGGTCGTGGACCGCAAGAGCTGGGTCCGGGCCAACGTGGCCGGGTTCCGCGAGCTGCTCTCTCCGCTGCTGGGCAAGATGGAGGCCCGGCGCGCCGCTGCGCCCGGCGGGCAGGTGCTGGGCGCCGTGGGCGGCAAGGTGACCGGGGTCGAGGTCGGGATGCTGCTGTCCTTCCTGGCCTCCCGGGTGCTCGGCCAGTACGAGACCTTCGCTCCGGCGAGCCGCGATCTGCCCGGGGCCGCGGACGGCGGTGGCAGGCTGCTGCTGGTCGCGCCGAACATCGTGCACGTGGAACGGGAACTCGACGTCGAGCCGCACGACTTCCGGCTGTGGGTGTGTCTGCACGAGGAGACGCATCGCACACAGTTCACGGCCGTCCCGTGGCTGCGCGAGCACATCCGAGGCGAGATCCAGGCCTTTCTCGCCGAGACCGAACTCGAGCCGTCCGCGCTGCTGGAACGGCTCCGGCAGGCCGCCCAGTCGCTGGTCCCAGGCGGTGCGGGGGAGTCCGCCGAGGAGAGCCGCAGCCTGGTGGAGCTGGTGCAGACCCCGGCTCAGCGGGAGATCCTCGACCGGCTGACCGCCGTGATGTCGCTGCTGGAGGGGCACGCCGATCACGTCATGGACGGGGTCGGGCCGCAGGTCGTCCCGTCGGTTGCGGAGATCCGGGAGAAGTTCACCCGGCGCCGGCAGATGGGCGCGGGACGGCTGGACCAGGCGCTGCGCCGGCTGCTGGGCCTGGACGCGAAGCTGCGGCAGTACCGGGACGGCGCCCGGTTCGTGGATGCCGTGGTGCAGGAGGTGGGCGTGGACGGTTTCAACAAGGTGTGGACGTCGCCCAACACGCTGCCGACGAAGGCCGAGATCGCCGCCCCCGTCGACTGGATCGCCCGGGTCCACGGAACGTCCTGACGGCCCGGCACCCAGCGCGCCGGAGACCGTTCGAGTCGCAGCATTCACCCGTCCGAGGGACCGTGATCGCCGGGTCAGCGTGCGATGCTCGGGGAATAGCGCTCGTCTCTGTCACCATCGACACACTCAGCGTGATCTTCTGTCGAGCCGCGTTCGCCTCCTGAGCGCGTAGACCCCCTAGGAGTGAATCGGAATGGGTCCCCACCCCGCGGTCGCCGCAATACGTCTGGCGGTTCGGCGCGCTCTGCACGACGTGGTCGACGAGGCGCTCGCCGACGCCCCCGCCTCCGCCCGGCGCGAGCCCCCGCTCGTGCTCGTGGCCTGCTCCGGCGGCGCCGACTCCGTGGCGCTCGCCTCCGCCCTCGCCTTCGAAGCCCGCCGCGCCGGCGTGCGGGCCGGCGGCGTGACCGTCGACCACGGTCTGCAGCCCGGCTCCCGTGAGCGCGCCGATGACGTGGCCGCCCGCCTCACCGCACTCGGGCTGGACCCGGTCGAGGCCGTGTCCGTCTCGGTCGGCCGGGCCGGCGGACCCGAGGCCGCGGCCCGTGATGCCCGCTACGCCGCCCTGGACGCCGCCGCCGACCGGCACGGCGCGGACGCCGTACTCCTCGGTCACACCCTCGACGACCAGGCGGAAACCGTTCTGCTCGGCCTGGCCCGCGGCTCCGGCACCCGCTCGCTGTCCGGCATGGCCGCCGCCTCCGGTCCGCATCGCCGCTACCGGCGCCCGTTCCTCGACCTGGACCGGCAGACCACTCGCCGCGGCTGCCTGGAGCAGGCCCTCCCCGTCTGGGACGACCCGCACAACACCGACCCGGCCTTCACCCGCTCCCGCGTGCGCCACGAGGCGCTGCCCAGCCTGGAGAAGGCGCTCGGCCGCGGCGTGGTGGAAGCGCTGGCCCGCACCGCGCGGCTCTCCCGCGACGACGCCGACGCCCTGGACGCCTGGACCGACGATGCCGAGCGCAAGGTCCGCGTCCCGGACGGCTCCCTGGAGGTCGCCCGGCTGCACGGTCTGCCGCCCGCCGTGCGCCGCCGGGTGCTGCGCCGCGCGGCCGTGGCGGCCGGTTCGCCGGCCGGCTCGCTCTTCGCCCGGCATATCGAGGAGATCGACCGGCTCGTCACCGCGTGGCGCGGCCAGCGGGCCATCAACCTGCCCGGGCGCGTCGAGGCGCGCAGGCAGGGTGGCACACTGGTCATCCGGCAGGGCTGAGCGGCGCATACGGGCGGCCCGCGGACCCGACACCGAGCGAGAGCGGACGCGTGGACGAGAAAGACCTGGACACCGACCTGAAGTCGGTCCTGATCACCAAGGAAGAGATCGACGCGAAGCTGGCCGAGCTCGCCTCGCAGATCGACGCCGAGTACGCGGGCCGGGACCTGCTGCTGGTGGGCGTGCTCAAGGGCGCGGTGATGGTGATGGCGGACCTGGCCCGCGCGGTGTCCACATCTGTCACGATGGACTGGATGGCGGTGTCCTCGTACGGGGCCGGCACCCAGTCCTCGGGCGTGGTCCGGATCCTGAAGGACCTGGACACCGACATCAAGGGCAAGCACGTCCTGATCGTCGAGGACATCATCGACTCCGGGCTGACGTTGTCCTGGCTGCTGTCCAACCTGGGCTCGCGCGAGCCCGCGTCCCTGCGGGTCTGCACGCTGCTGCGGAAGCCGGAGGCGGCGAAGGTCGCCATCGACGTGAAGTGGGTCGGTTTCGACATCCCGAACGAGTTCGTGATCGGGTACGGCCTCGACTACGCCGAGAAGTACCGGAACCTCCCCTTCGTCGGGACGCTCGCACCACACGTCTACGGTGGCTGAGACGTACCCCTCGAACGAAGGCGGGAACGCTGACGGGGTTCCCGCCGTTGTGCAGGGGAGGACGGCAGAAGGTCCTCAGCGGCGCCACAGGGCTTCGCTGGGGTACCGTCCGAAGGTCAGTCTTTTCAACTCACTGGGCAGGAGGGACGGGGCGCGCGGCGCTCCGTATGGATGGACGTGAAGCGATACTTCCGTGGGCCGGTCATGTGGATCGTCCTGGCCGCCCTGGCCATCATCGTATTGATGAACGTCATGGGTTCGTCCGGTGGGTACAAGACGGTGGACACCGGCCAGGTCGTGGCGGCGATCCAGGACAACAAGGTGCAGTCTGCCGAGGTCACCACCGGTGACCAGCAGATCGTGAAGCTGGACCTCAAGAACAACAAGAAGGTCGAGGACAGCAACAAGATCAAGGCGAGCTACATCGACACCCAGGGTGTCGACATCGCCAAGCAGCTGCAGGCCAAGTACCAGAGCAAGGACATCCCGGACGGCTACACCGTCACACCGACGGAGCAGAACGCGTTCCTGAGCATGCTGCTCTCGCTGCTGCCGTTCGTACTGATCATCGTGGTCTTCCTGTTCCTGATGAACCAGATGCAGGGCGGCGGCTCCCGGGTGATGAACTTCGGGAAGTCGAAGGCCAAGCTGATCACCAAGGACACGCCGAAGACGACGTTCTCCGACGTCGCGGGCGCGGACGAGGCCTGCGAGGAGCTCGAGGAGATCAAGGAGTTCCTGCAGGAGCCGGCCAAGTTCCAGGCCGTCGGTGCCAAGATCCCCAAGGGCGTGCTGCTCTACGGCCCGCCCGGTACCGGCAAGACACTGCTGGCCCGTGCCGTGGCCGGCGAGGCAGGCGTGCCCTTCTACTCGATCTCCGGTTCGGACTTCGTGGAGATGTTCGTCGGCGTCGGCGCCTCCCGGGTGCGCGACCTGTTCGAGCAGGCCAAGCAGAACGCTCCCGCCATCGTCTTCGTCGACGAGATCGACGCCGTCGGCCGGCACCGCGGCGCCGGCATGGGCGGCGGTCACGACGAGCGTGAGCAGACCCTGAACCAGCTGCTGGTCGAGATGGACGGCTTCGACGTGAAGGGCGGTGTCATCCTGATCGCCGCCACGAACCGGCCCGACATCCTGGACCCGGCGCTGCTGCGTCCCGGCCGCTTCGACCGGCAGGTCGCGGTGGACCGTCCCGACATGCAGGGGCGGCTGGAGATCCTCAAGGTCCACCAGAAGGGCAAGCCGGTCGCCCCGGACGTCGACCTGGGCGCGGTGGCCCGCCGGACACCGGGCTTCACCGGTGCGGACCTGAGCAACGTCCTGAATGAGGCCGCGCTGCTCACCGCCCGCAGCGACAAGAAGCTGGTCGACAACCACTTCCTGGACGAGGCGATCGACCGCGTCGTGGCCGGCCCGCAGAAGCGGACCCGGATCATGAGCGACAAGGAGAAGAAGATCACCGCGTACCACGAGGGCGGACACGCCCTCGTCGCGGCGGCCTCACCGAACTCCGACCCGGTCCACAAGATCACCATCCTGTCCAGAGGCCGTGCCCTGGGGTACACGATGGTCCTCCCCGACGAGGACAAGTACTCCACAACGCGCAACGAGATGCTCGACCAGCTGGCGTACATGCTGGGCGGCCGCGCAGCCGAGGAACTGGTCTTCCACGACCCGACCACGGGTGCGGCCAACGACATCGAGAAGGCGACGGCCACGGCCCGCGCGATGGTCACGCAGTACGGCATGACCGAGCGGCTCGGCGCGATCAAGTTCGGCTCCGAGAACTCCGAGCCCTTCCTGGGCAAGGAGATGGGCCACCAGCGCGACTACTCCGAGGAGGTCGCCGGGCTGGTGGACGAGGAGGTCAAGACGCTGATCGAGACGGCACACAACGAGGCCTGGGAGATCCTGGTGGAGAACCGGGACGTCCTGGACAACCTCGTGCTGTCGCTGCTGGACAAGGAGACGCTGGGCAAGGAGGAGATCGCGGAGATCTTCACCTCGATCGTCAAGCGTCCGGCCCGCCCGGCCTGGACCGGCTCGTCGCTGCGCACCCCCTCCACCCGTCCCCCGGTGTCCACACCGGCGGCGGTGGCGGCCAACGGCACGCCGTCCCTGGAGAAGGGCAAGGACATCGGCCCGACCGAGTCGGTCACCGGACCGGTCGAGCTCGAGGATCCCCACAAGGAGAGCTGAGCCGCAGATCTGAGCCTCCGCCGCCCGGCCCCCGGCCCGGAATGTGTGCCGCGCCCCTCGGGTTCTACTCTGAGGGGCGCGGCTCCTTTGCTGCAGTGTGCGAGAAACGAGGAACACATGACCGACCCGGTGACGCTGGACGGCGTGGGAGCGATAGGCGAGTTCGACGAGAAGCGCGCCCAGGAAGCGATCCGCGAGCTGCTCATCGCCGTGGGTGAGGACCCGGACCGGGAGGGCCTGCCGCGACACACCGGGCCGGGTGGCGCGCGCCTACCGGGAGATCTTCGCCGGCCTGTGGCAACGCCCGGAGGACGTGCTGACCACGACGTTCGACATCGGGCACGACGAGATGGTCCTGGTGAAGGACATCGAGGTCCTCAGCTCCTGCGAGCACCACCTGGTGCCTTTCGTCGGCTTCGCCCACATCGGCTACATCCCGGCGGCCAGCGGCAAGATCACCGGTCTGTCGAAGCTGGCACGGCTCGTGGACGTCTTCGCCCGACGCCCGCAGGTGCAGGAGCGGCTGACGACGCAGATCGCCGATTCGCTGATGGAGATCCTCGAGCCGCGCGGGGTGATCGTCGTCGTCGAGTGCGAGCACATGTGCATGACGATGCGCGGCGTGCGCAAGCCGGGCGCCAAGACGATCACCTCGGCGGTGCGCGGCCAGCTGCGCGACTCCGCCACCCGCGCCGAGGCCATGAGCCTGATCATGGCTCACTGAGCCCGACCGGCTCGGGCTGTGGCCGGGAGGGTCTGCCGGGGGACTCGCGCCGTCCGGTGCGGTGCGTCGCAAGGCGGAGGACCGCAGCTCGTACTCGTCGTACTCGCGCGATGCGACAACGCAGGGGGTACCGCTCGCCGAAGGCAGCGGGAGAGATGCCGTGCCAGGCTTAGCGAGCCGGTGAACCTTCCCGGCCACAGCACCAGGGCATGACCGAAGAGCACGGCATGGCCCGCTGAGGACGGGTCACAGGTCGCGCAGACCGTCCAGCACCCGTGCCAGCAGCTCCGGGCCCGGGCGGTCGCCGTCCGTCGCGAGGGCCGGCGGCCGGACGGCCACCCGGCCCTCCTCCAGCAACTCACCGACCAGCGCCCGCACGCGCCCCACCGGCAGCCGCAGCCGGGCCGCCAGCTCGGCCACCGCGACCGGCGCCCGGCAGGCCCGTAGGAACGTCGCCTGCGCGCTCGGGGTCTGCGGGTCCGGCTCGCCCGGTGCTGACGACGAGGGTCACCAAGCCGACGCCACCGGGCAACCGCTGCCGTTGCCGTGGCACCCGGGACGGGGCCGGCTCTGGCCGCGGCACGTCGGTGAGCACGCCCAGTTCCTCGCGCAGCCGACGGCAGGTCAGTGCCTGGTGAGCCGCCGTGGTGACCGCCGCACACAGCACGACGGCCGCAGCCCCGGCCGCGCAGGCCACTCCGGCGCGCAGCGGCAGCGGGGCCAGGTACACGGCGAACAAGCCGGCACCGCAGGCGAGGGTCAGTGCAAGCAGCAGGGCGAGTGCCGCCCCACAGCGGGGCGAACGGACATCGGACGACACCGGGTCAATATAGACGAATCGGAAGCCGATGCCCGTCCGTACCGACCGGTCACACCCGTGCGGGGTACGGGCGAGGCCGAAACCTGACAGTCAAGTCAGAAGCCGCGGGTGCGCTTGGCCGCCCGGCGGCCCGGCAGCGGCGTCTCGACGCCCGGCACCTTCATGAACAGCCGGGCCAGCTCGCCGCCGAGGTTGACCCCGATGGCGATGGCCAGCGCCAGCGAGACGGCGGTGGCCAGGTAGCCGAAGCCGCCGCTGAGGTCGCCCTGAGCGATGCTGAGCAGCCCGAAGAAGGTGGCGCTACCGGGCAGCAGCGGTCCGATGGCCGCGGTGATGTACGGCAGTGACGACGCGAACTGGTACCGCGACATGAGCTGCCCGAACAGGCCGACCAGCCCGGCCGCGACCACCGTCGAGGCCACCACGTTGATCCCCACGATGTCGTGCAGGGCTCCGTAGATCAGCCAGGCGACCCCGCCGTTGAACACGGCGAGCACCAGGGTGTGCCGCTCCTGCTGCAGCAGGAGGCAGAAGGCGAAGGTGAGGACCATCGCCGCCACGAGCTGGACCTCGGGCCGGGCCAGGTGCCGCAGGTCGGCGGGGCTCTGGAAACCGGCCCCGAGTTTCTCGCCGACGTAGAGCATCGCCAGCACGCCGCAGACGATCGCCACGATGAGGTAGACGACCTCCAGCAGGCGGGCGGAAGCGGTGATGTAGAAGCCGGTCAGCCCGTCGTGCACGGCGGCGACCAGGGCGCGTCCCGGGATGAGGGCGTACAGGCCACCGGTGATGACCGCTCCGGTTTGCACGCTCGAGCTGCCCGTGACGTGGTGCTCCACCAGTGCCACCGTGACCCCGATCGCGGCGGGCGGCATCGCGGCCGCGACGAACTGGTAGAACTCCGGCAGCCCGCGCGAGGCGGCGAACCAGGCCAGCCGGTCGCCGAGGATCGCCCCGACGGCGGCGAGCAGGAAGACCAGCCAGCCGCCGCCGACCAGCACTGCGCCCGCGCCGGCCAGCAGGCCGCTGGCCAGGCTGAGCGGCGCCCTTGGACAGCGGGTGCCGGTTACGCCGGATGTCCGCCAGCCGCCGGTAGCACTCCTCCAGCGACACCTCCCCGGAGGTGATGTCGGTGACCAGCTCGAAGACGGCCGCCAGCCGGGTGTAGTCGGTGCCGCGGCGCCGCACGGTCCGGCTGAGCGTGACCGGGTCGTCCACCAGTGACGGCTGGTGGGTGATGGAGAGCAGCGTGAAGGTGACCGTCGGCTCGCTGCGGTCCAGCCCGAAGGCGTGCGCGACGCCGAACATGGCCGCCTCCACGTCCTCGGCGCCCTCGCCGCCGGCGAGCAGGAGCTCGCCGATACGCAAAGTCAGGTCCAGCACGCGGGGCACGGACGGGCCGGGCTCCCCCTCGCCCTCGGTGCGTACCGCGTGCTCCGGCGCAGGCCGCTCGGCGAGCGGCATGCGCACCATGGTGCGCATCCGGTCCTGCCAGGGGATGCCGGGCTGGACCAGCGGCCCGAGGGCCGGAATGCCGCTCGGCGGCGTGAACGCACTGCGCAACTCGGACTCGGAGATCTGCCGCAGCCCACGGGGAACGGTGAACTCCGAGGTGGGGTGCTCCTCGTCGGGTGGCGGTGGCAGCGGAACGCCCAGCGGCGGGGTGAACGCGCTGTGCAACTCCTCCAGTTGCCGCTCCCCGTCCTCGCCTTCGACTCCGGATCCTGCTCCGCTCCCGTGCTCCCCGGCCACTGTCCTCCTGCTCCCCAGCTCGTGTGGCCGCTTCTCCGGCCTCCGGTTCGCAGCATAGGAGGATCAGGCATCGTGCGCCGTGCGGGCCCCCGCAGCACTCCGGGGATTGCCCGGTATGCAGGAGAGGGTCCGCCCCGTCCGGCGTCGCCGGACGCTCAGGAGCGGCGCGCGGCGTTGGCCACGATGGCGTCACGCAGATACCGGGCCAGTCCCGGCCGGATCTGCTCGTAGTAGGCCGTGAAGCGCTCGTCCTGGACGTACATGTCGCCCAGGCAGGTGTGCGTCTCGGGCGTGCAGTCGAAGCTGGAGCGGCTGATGAACTCGCGGTGTTCCTCGGCCAGATCCATCACCTCGGCGGCGTCCCGCCGCCACGCCGTCCGCCATCTTCTCGGCGATGCGGCGGTGCAGCCCGTCGAACTCCTCCTGGAAGCGCTTCCAGTCCTCCTTGGTGTACGACGCGGCGCGCCGCTGCGACTGCCGCCAGGCGTCGGTGCCGCCCCAGCGCAGCTCCGCCTCCTCCTGGTACTGCTCGGGGTCGTGGTCCCCGAAGACCTCGAACCGCTCCTCGGGGGTGAGGTTGATGCCCATCCTGCGTGCCTCCATCGCATGTTCGACGGCGGTGGCCATCTCCTGCAGCGCTCTCGATCCGCCCGGCCAGCAGCACGTGCTGCCGGCGCAGGTGCTCGACGGGGTCCGCGTCGCGGGTCGTCGAGCAGCACGGCGACCTCCTCGAGCGGGAAGCCCAGCTCCCGGTAGAAGAGGATCTGCTGCAGCCGGTCCAGGTCCGCGTCGCCGTAGCGCCGGTGCCCGGCGTGGGTGCGCTCGCCGGGGACCAGCAGCCCGATCTCGTCGTAGTGGTGCAGGGTGCGCACGGTGACGCCGGCGAATCCGGAAACCTGACCGACGGAGTAGCTCACGTCCGCCTCCTTGTGTCGCGTACACCTCCACGGTGGCTCCTCACGCCACGTGAGGTGCAAGGCCTCCTGCGGAAAGGAACTCGAAGGCGCCCTTGCGTCGATGCTCTCGCGGTTGACGTCGGCATGCCCGGCATGGACTCCGGCCGGGGACAGGGCGATCGCGGAGAGGGTGCCGCGTGCCTTTTCCTCGGCAGGCCGTGACGGGCCCGGCTTCACAGGAGCCGGCGGGCCCTTCGGACCTTCTCGCGGCTCTCCGCCGGAGTGAGGGCCAGTTCCGCCAGGCTTCCCAGCGCCTCGTCGTAGCGGGCGACCTCGTCGCGCTTGTCCAGGTAGAGCGCTCCGGTCAGTTGCTCCACGTAGACGATGTCGGGCAGTTCCTCCTCGGGGAAGCGCAGCAGCGTGAAGGCCCCGCCCTCCGCCGCGTGGCCGCCGCGCGAGAACGGCACGACCCGCATGGTCACCTGCGGGTGCTCGGCCATCTCGGCCAGGTGGCGCAGCTGCGCGTCCATGACGGCGTGCCCGCCGACGATGCGGTGCAGGCACGCCTCGTCGAGGAAGCACACCAGCCGGAGGGCCTCCTCTCCGCACAGCAGTCGCTGGCGTGTCATCCGCAGCACCACCCGGCGCTCGGTCTCCGCCGGGGTGAGCCGGCCGCGGCCGCCCGCCTCCGTCACGGCCCGCGCGTACGCCTCGGTCTGCAGCAGACCGTGCACGAACTGGACCTCGTAGGTGGAAATGCGGGAGGCGGCGGCCTCCAGGCCGATGTAGGTCTGGAACCAGCCGGGGAGCACGTCGCTGTAGCTGTGCCACCAGCCGGCCCGGTTCGAGTCGCGGGCCAGGCGCAGGACGGGGTCGCGGTCGGCGACGGCGACGACGCCGTAGTAGGTCAGCAGGTCCTCGACGTCCCGCTGCTTGACCCGGACCCGGCCGAGTTCCATGCGGCTGATCTTCGACTCGGACGCCCGGATTGAGTATCCGGCCTCCTCACGGGTGATGCCGCGGCCCTCGCGCAGACGCCGCAGCTGCGCGCCCAGCAGGATCCGCCGGACCATGGGGCCGCCCGAGCCGCTGGGCCCGCCGGCCTCTTCCGTGGCCTGGCCGACCAGGTCTCTTCGCGCTTCGGGTCGTGTCGTCATGTGTCATCCTCCACCCCTGTCCGCAGGCAGTCTGCCACCTGACGGTCGTTCCCCTGATGTCTGTCACAAGATGTGATTCCCCGTCACGTGCACGTGCATCCGGCCTTGCATCTGTTCGGCACATCCACAACGATGGTGCTGCACGAGCGCACGCGACGGGAGTGGCTGGACATGGGGACCAAGGCACCGACCGCATCCGGCCCGTCGACTCGAGGGCTCCTTCCCGCCATGGGCACCGGGGCTCCGGCCGGCTCCGCGACGTGCGCCCTGCCCGGGCTGCCGGAGGCGGTGGCCTCGGCGCGTGAGTTCACCCGCGCCACCCTGCGGCGCTGGCACCTGGACAGCCGCCACGAGGACGTGGCGCTCGTCGTCTCCGAGCTGGTGACGAACGCCCTGCGGCACGGGCTGGCCGCCGCGGTGGCCCCCGTCGACGGGCGGCCGATACGGCTGCACCTGATGCGCTGGTCGGCCCGGCTGGTGTGCGCGGTCCGCGACCCGGGCCGCCGGCCGCCGCGCACCGTGCGACGCGACGGGGCGGCGGAGGCCGTTGCCGAGTCAGGCCGCGGGCTGTTGCTCGTGGAGAGTTTCGCGGACGGCTGGGGCTGGCAGCCGCTGCCCGTCCCCGCGGAAGGGGAGCCGGAGATGCCCGGAAAGGTGGTCTGGGCGCTGTTCCTCCTCACCTCCGCGTGAGGTGGTCGAACTCCCCCTCCTTGGCGCCGCGCAGCATGGCCTCGATCTCGGCGGGCGTGTAAAGCAGCGCGGGACCGTCCGGGTCCCGCGAATTGCGCAGCGCCACCTCGCCGCTCGGCAGCCTGGCGAACTCCACGCAGGTTCCCTGGGAGTTGCTGTACCGGCTCTTTTCCCAGGAGACGCCCTGCAGATCTCGTGCCGGCATGCCGTTGTGGGGATGGTGCATCGCATGTCTCCCGTGAGATGACGCGGCGGCCGATCGGGCGCACCGACGTTCGAACTACAAGGGAGGGTAACTGAGTTGTGTGCATCATGCATATGCCTGCCGCTTTCGCGCCCACCGAGGGGGTGCCACACCGGCCCGCGCAGGGGATCGTGGGCGACGAAGGGGAGGCGGAGCGGATGCTCCGCCCTCGTCCTCGCTACGACCGGTCGCGACTGCGGCCGGGCAGGGCGAGCAGCGCGATCGCCGCGCCCGCCAGGCAGATGACGCCCGCCGTCGTCATTCCCGCGTGCAGACCGCCGAGCACAGCCGCGGGGCCCCCGGCCCCCCGCCGAGGCTCAACGTGCGGGCGGCGGCGATGGCGCTCAGTCCGGCGACACCGATGGCCGCCACGTACTGCGGAAGCTGCGACAGTCCACCGACGACGCCCTGGTCCTCCTCGACGACACCGGTGGTCATCACCGTGATGAAGGAGACCACGCTGGTCACGTGACCGAGTCCCATGACGGAGGATGTCGCCAGCAGGACGAGCAGGTTGCTGTCCTGCGGGAGGGCGAACATCGTCACCGTCCCGATGCCCTGGATGAGGAGACCCGCGGCCAGCACCATGCGTCCGGGGAGCACGCCGAGCACCCGGGGGACGAGAGCACCGCCGATCACCGCTGCGGCGCCCTCACCCAGCCAGGTACGCGAGACCGGTGGACATGGCGGAGAAGCCCAGCACGTTCTGCATGTACAGACTCAGGAGCACCGTGGTGCCCGCGCACATGCCGAAGGTGATGACGCCCAGGAGACCGGCCCACTTGACGGTGGGCCGCTTCAGCACGGAGAGCGGAATGAGCGGGCTCTTGTGACGGCGCTCGACCAGCAGGAAGACTCCCAGCAGGGCCACCCCGCCGAGCAGCGGCAGCAGCGTGCCGGCTCGGCTCCACCCCTGGTCGCCACCGGTGGCGATGCCGTACACCAGGCCGAACAGACCGGCCGTGGCCAGTACGGCACCCGGAATGTCCATGCGTACCGATGTCTTGCCGCCTCGCATGGCGGGCAGAGCCAGCGCGCCCGGACATCGGGGAGCCCGTGCCCCGTACGGGCGCTTCCGGCGTGCGGGGACCCGGGGGCGGCCGCAGGCTGAGAGGGCAACCGCACACGCCGGAAAGGATCGGGATCCGCCGTGACCTTCAAACTCGACCAGCTGCGCCGGTGCTCCGTCGCCGTCGATCTCGGTGCCTCCCGCACCCGGGTGTACCTCCGGCAGGCGGGGCTCGTCGTCGACGAGCCGTCCGTCGTGGCCGTCAACACCTTCTCCGGCTCGCTCATCGCGGTGGGCACCAAGGCCGAACAGATGACCGGCCGCACACCGGAGCACATCCGTGTCGTGCGCCCGATCTCGAACGGCACCGTGATGGACATCGAGATGGCCCGCCGCATGCTGCGTGCCCTGGTCGGCGAGAAGGTGCGCCGGGCGTGGCGGCGCCGGCCGTCACTGCGCGCGGCGGTGTGCATCCCGCACGACGCGGGCCCGCTGGCCTGCCGGGCGGCCGTGGAGACGCTGACCGGCGTGGGTGCGCGGCGAGTGGAGCTCGTCGACAGCCCGACAGCGGCCGGCGTGGGCTGCGGGCTGCCGGTGGAGCAGCCCGAGGCCACCATGATCCTGGTGTGCGGCGCCACCACGACCCAGGTCGCCGTGCTCTCCCTCGGCTCGATCGTCTCCGCCGAGACGGTGCCGATGGGCGGTGACACCATCCACAACGCCGTCGTGCAGTACCTGCGCAACGAGCACGAGCTGATGGTCCCCTCCCAGGCCGTGCGGCCGCTGCACGTCGCGCTGGCCGGGACCGGGGCCGTCCCCAAGGGCGGCACCGACGTGCACGGCCGCGACGTGGTGACGGGACTGGCCCGCACGGTCCGCGTGGACGCCGAGGAGGTGCGCGGCGCCGTGCAGGCGCCGCTGACCGGCCTGGTCGACGCGATCCGCGCGGTCCTGCACCGCTGCCCGCCCGACCTGGTCGCCGACCTGGCCGACCGCGGCATGATGCTGGCCGGCGGCGGCGCGCTGCTGCCCGGCCTGGACACCCGGCTGCGCAAGGCCACCGGCATGACCGTGCACATCGCCGACGAGCCGGGGCTGTGTGCGGCCAAGGGGCTGGCGGCGATGCTGGAGGGCAGCATCGCCCCGCTGGCCCTCAGTCAGGCATCCTGACCGGGGTGGAGCAGCGCGGGCACACGGCCCGCGCCAGCGCCTCGTCCTCGGGGACGCTGAAGACGGCCGGCGGAGGGTACGGCGGCACCGACGGCCGTCTGCCGTGGTGGAGGGCGTTCATCGCATCGATTCCGTACGCCACTTCCCTGCACATCCGGATGAGCGTCGCAAGCTGAGCGCGCATGGGTCCCTCCTGCGGACGGCCGTTGAGCACACCGGCGGCCGAGAACGGCACTGCGTCTGCTCGGTGCCGATGGTGCCCCACACGGGGGGTGCCGTGCCAGTGAGTTCGGGGGCCTCATTCAGCCAGTTTCTCCGGAGCAGGCGGCGTGGGGAGACGCAGTGTCAGCGAGCGGCCCGGAAGCGGCGCAGCCGCAGGCTGTTGGTGACCACGAACACCGAGGAGAACGCCATCGCCGCGCCCGCGACCATCGGGTTCAGCAGGCCGGCCGCGGCCAGCGGCAGGGCGGCGACGTTGTAGGCGAACGCCCAGAACAGGTTGCCCTTGATGGTGCTCAGTGTGCGGCGCGCGAGCCGTACCGCGTCGGAGGCCACCCGCAGGTCGCCGCGCACCAGCGTCACGTCGCCGGCCTCGATCGCCGCGTCGGTGCCGGTGCCCATGGCCAGGCCCAGGTCGGCCTGGGCCAGCGCCGCCGCGTCGTTGACGCCGTCGCCGACCATGGCGACGATCCGGCCCTCGAGCTGCAGCCGGGAGACCACGGCCACCTTGTCCTCGGGCAGCACCTCGGCGATCACCTCATCGATGCCGACCTGGGCGGCCACCGTCTCGGCCACCGCCCGGTGATCCCCGGTCAGCAGCACCGGGCGCAGCCCCAGAGCGTGGAACCGGCGCACGGCCTCCGCCGAGGTCGGCTTGACCGCGTCGGCCACCACCAGCACGCCGCGGGCGCGGCCGTCCCAGCTGACCGCCACGGCTGTGCCGCCCCGGGCGCGGGCGTCCGCGAGGGCGTGCCGCAGCTTCTCGCCGAGCTCGACGCCGGCTTCGGTCAGCAGTTGCTCGCGGCCGACGAGCACCTCGCGGCCCTCGACGCGACCGCGCACCCCGCGGCCCGGCACGCTGCCGAAATCCTCGGGTGCGGGCAGCGGGCCCCCCGCCTGTTCGGCGGCCGCGTCCGCGATCGCGCGGGCCACCGGATGCTCGGAGGCGTGCTCCAGCGAGCCCGCGAGCCGCAGCACCTCCTGCCGGTGCTCGCCGTCGGCGGCGTGGGTGGCGGTGAGCGTCATCCGCCCGGTCGTCACGGTGCCGGTCTTGTCGAGGACGACGGTGTCGACGCGACGGGTGCTCTCCAGCACCTCGGGGCCCTTGATGAGGATGCCCAGCTGGGCACCGCGGCCGGTACCGACCAGCAGGGCGGTCGGCGTGGCCAGGCCCAGCGCGCACGGGCAGGCGATGATCAGCACCGCGACGGCCGCGGTGAACGCGGCGGCAGCCCCGGCGCCGGCCAGCAGCCAGCCGGCCAAGGTGCCCAGAGCCAGCACGATCACGACGGGCACGAACACCGCCGAGATCCGGTCCGCCAGCCGCTGCGCGGCGGCCTTGCCGTTCTGCGCGTCCTCCACCAGCCGCGCCATCCGCGCGAGCTGGGTGTCGGATCCGATGCGGGTCGCCTCCACGAGGATCCGGCCGCCGGCGTTGACCGTCGCACCGGCGACGGCGTCACCCACAGCCGACCTCCACGGGCAGCGACTCCCCGGTCAGCATCGAGGCGTCCACCGCCGAGCCGCCTTCGCACACCACGCCGTCCGTGGCGATCTTCTCGCCGGGGCGCACTACGAAGCGATCGCCGACGGCCAGCCGGGAGACCGGGACCCGCACCTCACGCCCGTCCCGCAGTACGGCGACATCCTTCGCGCCCAGTTCCAGCAGCGCGCGCAGCGCGGCGCCGGCCCGGCGCTTGGAGCGGGCCTCGGCATACCGGCCGGCCAGCAGGAACGCGGTGACGCCCGCGGCGGTCTCCAGGTACAGCGCGCTGCCCGGATCGCCGCGCGAGAGCGTCAGGTCGAAGGAGTGCGTCATGCCGGGCACGCCGGCCGAGCCAAGGAAGAGCGCCCACACCGACCAGCCGAACGCGGCGAGGGTGCCCAGCGAGACGAGGGTGTCCATCGTCGCCGCGCCGTGCCGGGCGTTGGTCAGCGCGGCGCGGTGGAAGGGCAGGCCCCCCCAGACCACGACGGGGGAGGCGAGAGTGAAGGAGAGCCACTGCCAGTAGGTGAACTGCAAGGCGGGCACCATCGCGAGCACGATGACGGGCACGGCGAGGGCGGCCGAGCCCAGCAGCCGGCGACGCAGCCCCGCCGTCTCGTCCGGGGGCTCGGACACCTGCGGCTCCGCCTCCGCCGCCGGCTCGGGCGGCGGTGGCGGCTCGGCAGCCGTATAGCCGGTGCGCTCGACGGTCGCGACCAGGTCGGCTACGGCGACACCCTCGCCGTAGCCGACCCTGGCCTTCTCCGTGGCGTAGTTGACGGTGGCGGTGACGCCCTCCATCCGGTTGAGCTTCTTCTCGACGCGCGCTGCGCACGAGGCGCAGGTCATCCCGCCGATCTCCAGTTCGACCTCGGCGAGGGGTGCGGCGGTCTCGGTGCCCATGCCCCCACTATACCCCTTGGGGGTATCCCGGCTAAGCCACCTGGAGGACGAGCTTGCCGCGGGTGCGGCCCGACTCGCTCAGCCGCCAGGCGTCTGCCGCCGAGGCCAGCGGCAGGGCACGCTCGACCTCGACGCGCAGCTTCCCGGCGTCCGCCAGGTCGCCCAGCGCTGTCAGTCCGGCCGCGTCCGGGCGGACGAACAGGTACCGGCCGCCCTTGGCGACGGCCTCGTGGTCGACGATCGACAGCACCCGCTCGGGCTTGCGCAGCACCTGCTGCGACGCCTCGACGGCACCGTCGCCGACGAAGTCGACCGCGGCGTCGACGCCGCTGGGCGCCGCCTCGCGCACCCGGTCGACCAGGCCGTCGCCGTAGCTGACCGGCTCGGCGCCCAGCCCGCGCAGATAGTCGTGGTTGCGCGCGCTGGCCGTTCCGATCACCCGCGCGCCGCGCGCCACGGCGATCTGCACCGCCATCGAGCCGACGCCACCGGACGCGGCGTGCACGAGCACCGTGTCGCCCTCGCCGACCTGCAGCCGGGTCAGCGCCTGGTGCGCGGTGAGACCGGCGAGCGGCAGCCCGGCGGCCTGGTTCCAGTCCAGCGCCGCCGGTTTCCGGACCAGGCAGCGCACCGGCGCGGCGACCAGCTCGGCGTAGGTGCCGTTCTGCAGCTCGTCCTTGCGGACGTACCCGAGCACCTCGTCGCCGACGCCGAACTCCCCGGCGTCGACGCCGACCGCCTCCACCGTGCCGGCCACGTCCCAGCCGGGGATCAGCGGGAAGCGGGTCTCGTAGATCGCGTCGAGGCCGCCGGCGGCGGCCTTCCAGTCGACGGGGTTGACTCCTGCGGCCCGCACTCGGACGAGCACCTGGTCCGGCGCGACCTTCGGCTCGGGCCGCTCGGTCAGCTCCAGCGCGTCGGGACCGCCGTATTCCTGCAGTGTGATGGCCTTCATGCCCCGCACAACGAGTGGGCGGAGCCACACATTCCACCGGGCTGCGCCGTTCGGGTGACGACCGCGGCCGTCTGGACCGCTCCGGCCATCCACACCCCCGGCGGGTGGGCGTGACGGCGACCATGGCGACGCCGGCGGCCTGCCGGACGTGCCCCGGGCACGGTCAGCGCCTCGGTAGACCACCGCACCGCCGGCCACCGGATACCCGGCGGCTCCGTCACGCGGCGAGGGTGCACCGCGGATCCACGCTGCCGCGCGCGCTCCGCAGCCCGCCCTCCCGCCGGTCCGTGCCGTAGGCGTCGCTGGTCATGCGCACCTGCGTGTCGAACTCGTCGGAGTCGTCGTGGTCGCGAAGGGGCCGAACCGAACGGGGTACCGGCCAGTCGTACGGCCGTGTGCACCCGACGCCGGTGGCCGGGCGCGAGACGTGTCAGTCGATGGCGCGGACGATGTGCGTCTCGAAGGTCTCCTCGTCGTCGAAACCGGCGAGGAGCAGCGGCGGAGCGGTCTGCTGCCGCTCGGTTTCCTGCCTGGTCGGCTCGTCCTGATCGCTGCTGTTCACGGTCGTCACCTCACCAAGGTCGCACGGAGCCGGGCGCCATGCCCGTCCGTTTGTCGGATGACGCCTCCTGCGCGGATTTTTCGCCCGCACGGGTGACCGTCTCAGCATGCCCTGCGCACTCGAGTTCGGCTCGTCGAGCGTTTGGGCGGCTGCCCGATTCCGCGCGGTGCCGGGCGGCCGACGGTGCTGCGCAGCAGGAGCAGCGCGATGTCGTCGTGCCGCGGCCGGGTAATGGCGGGGGAGACGAGCCGGTCGGCGATGGCATCAAGGTCCAGCGTCGCCTCGCCGCCGGGCACCGTGGGAGGTGCCGGCCCACCAGGCGAGCCGCTCGGTGAGCTGGTCGACGGCGTCGGTGTAGTCGGTGCCGGGCCGTTCGACCAGCCCGTCGGAGTACAGCAGCAGCGTGCAGCCGGCGGGCAGCCGGGCGGTGACGACCGGGTACTCCTCGCCGGGGAAGAAGCCCAGCGGGATGCCGCCCTCGGCGTCGACCTCCCGCACCTGGCCGTCCCCGGACGATCAGCATCGGGCAGGGGTGACCGGCCCGCGCGGACCGCAGGGTGTGCCGCCGGGGTCGACCTCCACCAGGCAGCACGTGGCGAACAGTTCGGTCTCCAGTTCGCACAGGCTGTCGTTGGCCCGTGCCATCAGTTCGCCCGGGGCCGTGGCCCTCGGCCGCCTGGGTGCGCATGACGGTGCGCAGCTGCCCCATGACGGCGGCGGCGCGGGCGCTGTGGCCCTGCACGTCGCCGATGACCATGGCCACCCGCCCGTCGGGCAGCACGCAGCACGTCGTACCAGTCGCCGCCGACGTCCAGCCCGGCCGAACCGGGCCGGTAACGTGCCGTCACCTCCAGGCCGGGCATCCGCGGCAGCCTGCCGGGCAGCATCAGCCGCTGCAGCTCCGTCAGGTAGCGGCGGCGGGAGTCGAAGAGCTGGGCGCGGGCGAACGCCTGGGCCAGTGCGCCGGAGGCGGCGGTGAGCACCGTACGGTCGTCGGACGAGAACGGACGCGGCGGCGCTGGTAGCGCGATGGTGCAGGAACCGATCAGCTCGTCACCGACCGACAGGGGCAGCATCGCCCATGCCTCCTGTCCGGGCACCGGCGCCAGCCGGGGGTCGGGGAACAGCCTCAGGTACTCCTCGCGGGACTCGACGAACACCGGCTCACCGGAGGCCAGCCGGCGCAGCGACGGGCTGTCCGCCGCCGCGGCCGCGTCCGTCAGGTGCGGTAGGTCCATCTCCGTCCACGCCGCGGCAGCCGGCCAGCTCCAGCACTCCGTGCTCGTCCAGCAGGTAGACGATCAGGACGCTCGGCGCCCAGCTCGGGCAGTGCCGTCGTCGGCGACGGTGTGGATGATGTCGTCGATGGACTGGGCGGCCGTCAGCCCCTGGGTGAGACGGAGGATGAAGTCCTTGCGCGCCTGCCGCGCCGCCTCGGTGGCCTCCCGCTCGTGCTCGGCGGTGCGGTCCTTGGCCACGCCCACCATGCCGCGCGCCGTCACCGTCGCGGTCGAAGACGACGCGGCTCTCCACCTCCAGCCACCGGATCTGCCCGTCCTTCCGCCGGATGCGCAGGTGGACGTGGTACATGCCGGTGCGCCGGCTCTCCTCGACGGCCTCGTCCACGAGCCTGCCGGTCGTCCGGGATGGACGGCCTCCTCGAACGTCTCGATCCGGCCGTCGAAGTCCTGCGGCCGGATACCGAACAGCTCACACATCCGCTCGTCCCACACCACACGGCCGTTGCCGAAGTCCCAGTCGAACGTGCCGATCCGGGCGTTGGACATGGCCAGTTCCAGCATGGTCACCCGGCGCAGCACCCGGGTCGGCATGGCCTCCGGGCCCTGCGGTGCCACCTCGTCGTCCAGGGCGGTGCGCCGGCTCCCGGCCACCGAACCGAGACGCCGCACGCGGGCCAGCAGCGAGTTCCAGCGGTGCGCGCAGACGGCCGCCACGTCACTCATCCGCCGCACGTCCGCGTCGGAGGGCGCGCCGTCCGGCAGCACCAGGCTGAGCACGCCCAGGCACGAGCCGTCGGCGATCATCGGCAGCGCCAGATAGACGGTGCCCGGTTCGGGCCACAGCGGACCGGCCGGTGGCGGGGGCGCACCCGCCCGGGTGACCGAACAGACCGGGCGCAGCTCCCGGGCGGCCTGCGCGGACTCCTGGTCGGCGTCCAGTGCCATGACGCGGAACGGCTCGAGACGGCCGGGGGAGAAGCCGGTCGAGGCGGTCAGCCGGAGCCAGCCCTCGTGCAGCCGGAACAGCAGCCCGGCTCGGTGCGTGGCGGCGGGACGGCACAGCTCCAGCGCTGTGACCAGCATGGACGCCGGGTCGGGACAGGAGAGGAGCCGCACGACGTCCGCCGCCTCGCGCGTGTCGGGACGGTTTTCGTATGAGAGCGGCCAGGTTTCCATACCGCGCCTCTCGGCCGGTCTGTTCTCCTGCGGGGAGGATGCCCGCAGCCCCATCATGCCAGGAAGACCAACCAAAGCAATACCTGACAAACAACCCGTTCGAGCAACCGCGTAGCCGCCGCCGGCACCCCCGTCCGGTCAGGGGCGGGCCGGCGCGCGGGACTCCCGGCACTTCGCGGCCTTTCACCAGTCGGGGTGGTCGCGGCACCAGGCGACGGTCTCGCCCAGGCCGGGTTCGAAGGGGACCTGCGGCGCGGGCCTCCGCCGGCCTTGGTCGATCGGAAGGGGTGGTGCCGAGCTTCCGAGGTCACCTCGACGGCCGGTCGAGCGCTGCCTGAGCCGGAGCGGTTCCCGTCGGCTACCGCTTGCACGGCGACGGCCCGCCCATTAAATTGAACAGTGACCAATTGATCGCTGTTCAATTTTGGACGTCCTCGGGGAGTACTTCCATGTCCGTCGCACCGACCAGCGCGTCACCCGCCACGAGTGCACCCGTCGGGGCCCACGGGCTTCTGAGTCGGCGCATGGTCTGGGCCCTGGTGGGGGTCATCCTCACGTCGTTCCTGAGTGCCCTCGACCAGACCGTGACGGCCGTGGCGGTCTTCCCGATCTCCGGCGACCTGGACCCCGTCGACGGTGTGAAGCTGATGCCCTGGGTGGTCGGCGCCTACCTGCTCGGGTCCACGGTGACCCAGCCGCTGTACGGCAAGGTCGCCGATCTGTTCGGCGCCAAGCGGATCTTCCTCGTCGCCGCCGTCTCTTTCCTGATCGCCTCGGGCCTGTGCGGCGTCGCCCAGTCGATGGGCCAGTTGATCGCCTTCCGGGGGCTGCAGGGTCTGGGTGCCGGCGGGCTGTACAGCGTTTCGCTGATCATCATGGCGCGTGCGGTCGCGCCCAAGGACCGCGCCAAGCTGCAAGGTGTGGCCGGCATCGTCATCCTGCTGGCCACCATCACCGGACCCCTCATCGGCGGTTTCCTGACGAGTGATCACTCGATTTTCGGCCTGCACACCTCCTGGCGCTGGCTGTTCTACGTGAACCTGCCGATCGGACTGGTCGGAATCGCCATGGTCGTCACGCTGCTGAAGATCCCGCACGAACAGCACAAGCACCAGATCGACTGCCTCGGAGCCGTACTGGTGGCCGCCGGAACCGGCCTGGTGCTGCTGATGACCACCTGGGGCGGCTCCCGGTACCCGTGGTCCGACCCGTTCGTCTGGGAGCTCGGGGTCGGCGGTGTCGTTCTCCTCGCGCTGTTCGTGTGGCGCCAGGCCCGGGTGGCAGAACCGCTGGTGCCGCTCACGCTGTTCCGCGAGCGGACCGTCGCGGTGGCCGGTCCGATGCTCTTCGTCGTGGGCTTCGCGATGATGGGCACGATCACTTACGTCGCCCTCTACCTGCAGCTGGTGATCGGCCTGACACCGACCAGGACCGGTCTGTGGATGATGCCGATCGTCCTCGGCATGGTGGTGACCGCGATCGGCTCGGGCAGGGTGATCTCGGCGCGTGACGGCCGCTATCGGATCTTCCCGATCTGGGGCACCGCCCTGTCCGCCGTGGCCCTCGTCGTACTCGGCCTGCTGTCGGTGGACAGCTCGTACCGAGTGCTCGCGGTCGGTCTGCTGTTGCTCGGGCTCGGGCTCGGGCTGCTGATGCAGGTCCTCGTCCAGGCGGTGCAGAACTCCGTGCCCAGCGCTTCGCTCGGGGCGGCCACGACCTCGGCGGTGTTCCTGCGCACGCTCGGACAGTCGAGCGGCGCGGCGGTCTTCGGGGCGATTCTGGCCGACCGGTTCAGCGCCGGACTGGCCGGGACCGGGCTGCCGGACGGTCTTCGGCCGGACGGACTGGGGAAGCTCACCGAGCCGGCCCTCGGCGACGGGCTGCACGCGTTCACCGACGCGCTCGACCAGACCTTCTTCTGCGCCGCCGGCGTCATGGTGCTCGCCTTCGCGCTCTCGTTCCTGCTGAAGGAGATGAACCTCCGCGAAATCGACGACCTCGAGGCCATGGCCGGCGAGGCGCCCACCCCCGAACCGCCGTCGACGGAGTCCGAAGCCGGCGCGGACGGAACGCGCGGGGGTGAGGGCCGGGCCCTGCCGGGAGCGCACACATGAGAGATGGGTCCGCGACACCTCCTCGAGCGCGCCACAGCGGACACACGAGCGGCGCACCCACCACGAGGTGGGAACCTACGATGGCCACAGGTCCTGCAATCCAGAGCAGGACCCGCGCACGACACGGAGAGGCGGCGGCCATGCCACTGCGGCGGTCGGAAGTGGTCGAGATGGCGCTGAAGCTGCTCGATGACATCGGCCTCGACTCCCTCACTACGCGTCGGCTCGCAGCAGAGCTCGACGTGCGGCCGGGCGCGCTGTACTGGCACGTCGCGAACAAGCAGGACCTGCTGGACGCGATCGCGGAGAAGATCCTCGAGGACATGCCGCAGGGAGCCGTCCACCCCGGAGCGGGCTGGCGCGAGGAGGTGCGGGACATCGCGGCCGGACTGCGGGACGCGCTGCTGGCCCACCGGGACGCGGCTCGGCTGCTGGCCGGCTCCGTGTCCGCCGGCCCCCGGCGTCTGGGGCTCGCCGACCGGCTGATGGGCGTGTTGGCCGCGACCGGGGCACCGCTGGCGGCAGCGGCCTACGGCGGCGACACCGTGATGAGCTACGTCACCGGCTTCGTGCTTCAGGAACAGAGCAGGTCCCTGGACGCCCTGCACATCGACGAGGAGTCCCTGCAGACGCTGTTCGACGAGGAGCGCTTTCCCCACCTCGCGGTCTGGGCCCGTTCCTGGTCCCCCGAGAACGGCCGCCTGAGCTTCACGGCCGGCCTGGAGATCATGCTCGGCGGCCTGGAGACCTACCTGGCACGGGCGGCCGCCGCCGGGGACCGCGGCAACGGACGACCGGCCGGCTGACTCCCGCGGCCGGGCCGACAGGGACCGTTCTCCGCCACGATGTCCCGGCATGCCTCGCACGCAGGCGCCGATGCGACGCGGCAGAGGTCCGAGGAAGGTTCGAGCCCGGTGCCGAACACTCCGATCGCATCCCAAGGGGGTGTGCGCAGGTTCGACCGCCTGGATCACGCCGGCGGCGTTGAACCTTCCACGGCCCCGCGCCAGCACCAGCGCGAACCGGTACGCCGACGGGCAGCGCCGGGGAACGACCCGTCGCGCAGGCTCAGCAGCGCACCGGTCACCTGCGGGCGACGTGGCCGGCCAGCCAGCTCAGCGCCCCCGGGACGTCCTGAGTGACCGGCACGCCGTGCGGCGCAGGCGGCCGCCGCACCAGCACGACGGGCAGCCCCGCCTCCCGGGCCGCCGTCAGCTTCGCGACCGTCGCCGTCCCGCCGCTGTCCTTGGTGACCAGCACGTCGATGCGGTGCCTGCGCAGCAGCTCCCGCTCACCGTCGAGCGTGAACGGGCCGCGGTCCGGCAGATACGTGCTGCGCGGCGGAAGAGGCGGGGCGGGCGCGTGCACGGCGCGCACCAGAAACCAGGGGCAGTGCAGGTGCACGAAGGCCGCCGTGCCGCCGCGGCCGACGCTGAGGAAGATCCGCGAGCCCAGGCGCGGCGCCGTCTCGGCGGCGTCCGCCAGCGAGGGGACCGGCCGCCAGTCGTCTCCGCCGACCGGCACCCACCCCGGGCGCCGCACATGCAGCAGGGGAACATGGTGCGCGGCGGCGGCCTGCGCCGCATGCGCACTGATGGCGTCGGCGAAGGGATGGGTCGCGTCGATGAGCACGTCCACGCGGTGGTCGCGCAGCCACCGGGCCATGCCGTCCGGACCGCCGAACCCGCCGGTGCGCACCTGCCCGGCGGGCAACCGCGGCCGCTCCACCCGGCCGGCCAGCGAGGTGGTGACGGCCAGCTGCGGCCACCGGATAGCCGCCGCGCCGGCCAGCTCCCGCGCCTCGGCCGTCCCGCCGAGCAGCAGCACGTGCACGCCGGCCTCCCTCCCTTGCCGTGCGGCACGTTACGCGTCGACCAGCCGACCTGGGCACGGCGGTGCCGGCGCCCTGGGAGCCGACGCCCCGACGCGGACCGTGCTGCCGACCGCGGGCCCCACCCGCACGGCAGCCGACCGGCCGGGCAACGGGATGTGTCCGGGCCCGGGGCCGGCTGCCCGGGCCGGAGCCGGCAGTGGCTGACGGCGGGCGGAGCGGGCAGCTGAAGCGCAGCGGGCTGCGGCCCGGCTGGACCACCGGCGCCTGCGCGACGGCCGCCGCCACCGCCGCCTACACCGCACTGCTCACCGACGAGTTCCCCGACCCGGTGACCATCACCCTGCCCAAAGGACAGACCCCGGCCTTCGCACTGGCCGAGGAACAGCTGACCGACGGCCGCGCGAGAGCCGCCGTCGTCAAGGACGCCGGTGACGACCCGGACGTCACGCACGGCGCCCTGGTGCGCGTCACGGTGACCGCGCTGCCGCCCGGCTCGGGTGTGGTCTTCGCGGCCGGGCCCGGCGTCGGCACCGTGACACGGGCCGGCCTGCCGTTGCCCGTCGGCGAGCCGGCCGTCAACCCGGTGCCGCGCCGCATGCTGCGCGACCACGTCGCCGAGGTCGCCGCCCGGCACGGCGGCAGCGGCGACGTACACCTGGAGATCTCCGTCGACGACGGCGAGGAACTGGCCCGGCACACCTGGAACCCGCGGCTGGGCATCCTGGGCGGGCTGTCCATCCTCGGCACGACCGGCATCGTCGTCCCCTACTCGTGCGCCGCCTGGATCGACAGCATCCGGCGCGGTGTCGACGTGGCACGCGCGGCCGGCCGCACCCACGTGGCCGGCTGCACCGGCTCCACCTCGGAGCGCACGGTCGTCACCGAACACGGTCTCCCTCAGGACGCGTTGCTCGACATGGGCGACTTCGCGGGAGCCGTCCTGAAGTACGTCCGCCGTCACCCGGTCGACCGGCTCACCGTCTGCGGCGGGTTCGCGAAGCTGTCCAAACTGGCCGGCGGCCAACTCGACCTGCACTCGTCCCGCTCCCGCGTGGACCCGGCACTGCTGTCCTCGCTGGCCCGCGCAGGCGGCGCGGACGCCGCCCTCACCGCGGAAGTCGCCGCCGCCCCGACGGGCCTGGCGGCCCTGACCCTCTGCCGGGCCGCAGGCGTCCCACTGGGCGACCTGGTCGCGACGGCGGCCCGCGACGAATGCCTGCGCGTGCTCCGTGGCGCCCCGGTCACGGTCGACGTCCTGTGCGTCGACCGCGCAGGCACCGTGGTGGGCCGGGCGGCCCCGGCGGGCCCCCGCTGACCCCTGGGCCTGCTGCCCGGGACGGCCCGTACCCCGCGAGGAGCCCCGGTCAGGCGGGTCCGCGGACGGCGGACCACTGGGTGACCGGCAGCGCCGGCCGCCACGTCGTGTACGCGCCGACCGGCCCCGCGTGCGTCACGGACAGCCGCACCAGCTCACCCCCCACCCGCCGGTGCCAACCGACCAGCACCGCCTCCGACTCCAGGGTCACCGTGTTGGCCACCAGCCGCCCGCCCGGCGGCAATGCCGCCCAGCACGCCTCTACCAGCCCCGGCTCGGTCAGCCCACCGCCGACGAACACCGCGTCGGGCACGGGCAGGCCGGCCAGTGCCCCGGGCGCCGCCCCCGGCACGATCCGCAGCCCCGGCACACCGAGCCGCCGCGCGTTGCGCGCAATCCGCTCGGCACGCTCCGCGTCCCGCTCGACCGTCACCGCACGGCATGACGGGTCGGCGCGCATCCACTCCACCGCGACGGACCCGGATCCGCCGCCGACGTCCCACAGCAGCTCGCCGGGCGTCGGCGCCAGGACCGCCAGCGTCGCGGCCCGCACGTGCCGCTTGGTCAACTGGCCGTCATGCTCGTATGCCTCGTCCGGCAGCCCGGGTGCCATGCCGATCCGCAGCGTGTCGCCGGCGCGGCGGCACTCCAGCGCCACAACGTTCAGCGCGTCGCCCGCCGGCGCGTCCCACGTCTCGGCGACTCCGGCCACGACGCGTTCCCGCTCCGGGTCACCCAACTGCTCCAGCACCCGCATACCGGTCGGCCCGAAACCGCGCTCCCCCAGCAACTCCGCCACCTGCCGGGGCGTCTCGGCCCCGGCACTGAGGACGAGCAGCCGCCGCCCGTCGTGCAGGGCGGCCGCCAGCGTCGCGAGCGGCCGTCCGACGAGGGAGACGACGCGGCAGTCCTCCAGCGGCCAGCCAAGCCGTGCGCAGGCGCGGGAGACGGACGAGGGGTGCGGCAACACCCGCAGCCGTCGCGGCCCGAGCACCTCGACCAGCGCTCGCCCGATGCCGTAGAACATCGGGTCGCCGCTGGCCAGGACGCACACCCGCCGCCCCTCGTGCGCGGCGAGCAGCCCCGGCACGGCGGGCCGCAGCGGCGACGGCCAGCGCACCTGCTCGCCGCGGCACTCGCCCTCCGGCAGCAACCCCAACTGGCGCGGGCCCCCGATGAGCACTTCCGCCTCGCGCAACACGGCGCGCGGCACGGCCGCGAGGCCGTCCCAGCCGTCCGCGCCGATCCCGACGACCGTCACCACGGACTCATCGCGCTGCATGGGACTGACCTCGGCACAGGAAACGGCGCCGGCACGGCGGGCGCAAAGCGGACGGTGTTCGCTCCGCACCCTACCGACCGGCGCCGCCCGTCAGCTCAGCTGTCGTCCCCGGTGGTGACGAGGGTCAGCCCGAACGCGTCCAGCGCGGGCCCCACCGGCTGGAAGTACGTCGTGCCGCCGGAGTCGCAGTCCCCGGAACCGCCCGAGGTCGTGCCCTGCGCCTCGGTGCCGGAGACGAACGGGCCGCCGGAGTCGCCGGGTTCTGCGCACACGTTCGTGCGCGTCACCCCGGTCACGGTGCCCTCGGCGTAGTGGACGCTGGTGTCACGCTGCTGGACGGTGCCGCAGTGCCAGCCGGACGTCGATCCCGAACGGCACACCGAGGAGCCCTCGATGGCCTCCTGGTCGCCGGTGACGCTCACTTCGCCGTCGCCGTAACCGTTGACGACGGGCCTGGCCGTCCAGTCGTCGTCGGTGGCGACCCACGAGTAGTCATGGCCGGGGAAGTCGGACCCCTCGAAGGTGCCCTGCGGCGACTCGTCGGAGCCCGTGGTGGTGTCACCCGGGTCTCCGCAGTGCCCAGCGCTGACGAACCCCTGCTGGTCGCCCTTCTTCACCGAGAAGCCGATCGAGCAGCGCGCCCGGTCGTTGATGTAGAAGGCGTCGCCGCCCCGCAGGTCCTTGTAGGTGCGCGGCTTGACGGAGGACTCCTCGACGGTGACGAGTCCGGCCTCGACACCCGACTGCTCCACGAACTTCCGCGCGCCGTCCGGCCGTGCGGACAGCAGCACCACCTTGTTGGTGCGCACGTCCACGTACCACACCGGTGTCGCCTCGGGCTCCGACGTCTTCGCCGCCTTGTCGAGGCGCGCCTTGGCGGTACGCAGCGACATGAGGTTGTGAGTGACGACCTTCGGCTGCGCGCCCCTGGCCTTGATCATGTCGGCGTCCGCCGCGCGGGTCGTGGCGACGTGCAGCGTCGCCTGCTTGCCGGTGAGCCACACACCGCCGAAGTGTTCGCCGAGCGTGGTGCGCATGACCTTCGCGAGCGCGGCCGCCTCCCGCTCGCCGGCGATCCGGTGCTGCGCCTGCGCGGTGGTGAGGCCGAGGTCGCGCCGCATCGCCGCCAGCACGCCCGTCGACACCTCCGGCGCAGGCGGTTCCTTCGCCGCGAGCGGCGGCGCCGGGTGGGCGGAGGCCGGCCCCGGCGCGCCGGCCAGGGCGAGCGCCCCCGCCGCGAGCGCGGCGGCGGCCGTCACCGAGAGGTGTCTGTGCAGCATCCCTGCCTCCTCGGGCTCCGCAGAGCCGTAACCACAGCTGTAACGTCTTGATCACACAATGGTTCGCCACGCACCGCCTCGCGCGCGCTACGGAGCGTACGGGTGACACCCCGTCGGGCGGCTCGAGCCCGCAGGCGGCGGCCGGGGCGGCGGGCCGCATGCGCTCGCACACGATGTCGCCTCGGTGATCACCGTGTGCGAGGACACCCCCCCAGGCACGTTGCGTTCCGTCGGACGGGGAGCCGGTTGCCGCTCCTGGGTCCGGGAGGCATGCTTGTGAACAGGTGCAGCGCCGGCAGGGAAGCGCGGTGGTGGGCGATGGACACGTTCAGTGAGCTACCCGGGCTGCTGACGGCTGCGGAGACGGCGGCGCCGGTAGAAGCCGTGGACGTGGTCGGGCAGGATCTGCGGGAGCGTTTCGACGCCGACCTGGTCTCCTTCCTGATCGCGGACCTGACCGGAAAAGCGGTCGTACGGCTGTCGACCGCCGGCGCCGAGGGCACCGCACAGGAATCCGAACGGATCGAACTCTTCGGCAGCGTCTACGAGCGGGTGATCCGCACCCAGCAGCTGTGCCGCGAGCCGACCCCCCGAGGCGAGCGGGTGATCGCCCCGGTCACCAACCGCGGCGACGCGATCGGGCTGCTGGAGCTGAACCTGCCGACCGGCCCCGGTCAGGACGTCCTGCAAGCGGTCTGGGAGGCCGCGCACATCCTGGCCTACATCGTGATCGCCAATCAGCGCTTCACCGACCTGTACACCTGGGGCAAACGCACCACTCGGCTCACCCTGCCCGCCGAGATCCAGCACCAGCTGCTGCCGCTGTCGCTGTCCTGCGAAGCGGCCCAGTTCGCGCTCTGCGGCCACCTGGAGCCCACGGGAAGCGTCAGCGGAGACACCTTCGACTACACCCTGGACCGGGACACCCTGCATTTGTCGGTCACCGACCCCATGGGACACGACATGCAGGCGGCCCTGCTGGCCACCGTCCTGGTCGGCGCACTGCGCAACGCCCGCCGGGCGGGAGCCGGCCTGGCCGAACAGGCCCGCCTGGCCGACCTCGCCCTCGCCGAGTACGGCCGGGGCCACGCGACCGGCCAGCTACTCCGCGTCGGTCTCCACGACGGCCGCGCCCGCCTGGTCAACGCGGGGCACCCCTGGCCGCTGCGGATGCGGGACGGACAGGTGGGGGAGCTCGTCTGCGCGGTGGACCGGCCCTTCGGTCTCGCGTTGCCCGAGCAGTCCCACTACCGGGTCCAGGAAGTCGACCTGCGCCCCGGAGATCGACTGGTCATGCTCACCGACGGCATGACGGAAGGCGTCTCGTCCGGCGCGGACCTGTCCGCGATACTGCGCCGCACGCGAGCGCTGCATCCGCGGGAGACGGCGCTGGCACTGACCGGCAGGGTCCTGGAAACCAACGGCGGCCACCTGAACGACGACGCCACCGTGATGTGCCTCGACTGGCACGGCACCCACCACACGCACCGCGACGTCAGCTCCGGCGCGGACGTCGCGCATGCCTCCCCCAGCCGTAACGGCCACTGACCACCCGGCACCCACGGCTGCATCGCGGGCACCGGTACGGACATGGTCAGCCGACTGGTGGTGGGGCTGCCGTTCGGGGCCGTTCTGAGGGCGAACGGTGTCGACGTCAGGCAGCCCGGTGTGGTCGGGCTCCTCGCCGGTCGGCGGTTCCGGTGGGCGCTGCCGCGCCGATGCTCCTGATTCCACCGGGCTCCTCGCTCACCGTGACCACGCGGGTCGTCCTCGCGCACGGCGAACGCCACGCGGGCGGCTCTGAGTCACACACGAGCCAGAAGGCGGTGGCGGCGCACGCCCACGTCGTCACGGCGGCGGTCACGCGGAGGCCGGACCCTTCCTGTACAGGCACGTTCGAACCCCGCCATGATTTCAGCCGATGTGAGAGACGAGAAGCTGACAACTGTCACTGACGGTCGTCAAGGGCCCGGCCAGGGTTCCCCACGTCCGTGCGCGGCACGGCCGGCGGATGGGCGGCGGCCGTCGGCAAGTCCGGCGGCGCCTTCGGTCCTCCACTCGTCGCACTGCTGCTGGCCGCCCCCGGCGGCATGCACACCGCGTCCCTGTGCGTGGCCGTCCCGATGGCGCTCGCCGCCGTGGCCGTCGCCATGCGCGGCAGCGACCCCCGGGTCTCGGCCGCCGAGCACGACCAGCTCGACGCCGAGCTGGAAGCCCTGCTGGAGGAGGAGAACGCCCGGCCGACGCCAGAGGGCAGCCTCGACTGACACGCTGGCGGAGTGATGCCACCTCAACCTCCGTGCGCAAAGGTGTCGTCGGGACGTCGAACCGGGATGCGAAACGCATGGCTCCGGCCATGTCGGTCTACCTGTCGCATCGCCGGGCGAGCGGGACCCGCTCCGGCTCGCGTCACCGGGCCCGCCTCCGATGATGCGGGCCATTTGTGTGAAATCTCCGCTACAGGAGGGCCAATATCACACTCATGGAGCAGTTTCACAGATACCGTTGTCAACGGTTTGGGCACGTTTCCTTCGGGAAGGCAGCCCGTTGAGTGCTTCGGACACGTAGGCACACTCCGCAGGAGCTCCGCGGATTCCCCGGCTCCTGATGCCGAGGGAAGGCGTGTCTCTCCTGCGGTAAGGCTCGAACCCACCGTGCAGAAGGAGTAGAGCGCACCATGGCACCCGCAACAGCCCCGGCCACCGCCGCACCCCGACGTACTCGCCACCCCCACGACGACGCTCCCGACACCTCTGCCGACTTCGCCCGCCTCGCGGAACTTCCCGGCGGGCCCGAACGGGACGCGCTGCGCGACGCCCTCGTGCGGGCCTGGATGCCGATGGCCCGCCGGCTCGCCGGACGGTTCCGCAACCGCGGCGAGAGCGTCGAGGACCTGCGGCAGGTCGCCGCAGTCGGACTGGTCAAGGCCGTTGACCGCTACGAGCCCTCCCGCGGCTCGTTCGAGAGTTACGCGGTGCCCACCATCGTCGGCGAGATCAAGCGGCACTTCCGCGACTACACCTGGGACATGCACGTCCCGCGCCGCGTGCAGGACATCCGCAACCGGGTCCGGGCGAGCTACCGGGAACTGACCCTCGGCCTGGGCGACCGCTCCCCGACCATCGCCGAGCTCGCCGAGCACTCCGGACTGCCCGGGGAGGACGTGCTCGCCGGACTGGAGGCCCTGCAGAGCTACCGTTCGCTGTCCCTGGACGCCGAGCTGCACACGAGCAGCACCTGCGCGGGCTACTCGCTGCTGGACACCCTCGGCGAAGGCGAGCCGGGCTATGACGACATCGTGGACCGCGAGGCCGTCAAGCCACTGCTGCGGGCCCTGCCGGACCGGGACAAGCGCGTGCTCTACCTGCGGTTCTTCTGCGACATGACACAGAAGTCGATCGGCGAGCAGCTCGGTATCTCGCAGATGCACGTCTCCCGCATCCTGAGCGGCACCTGTGAGCGGCTGCGCCGCCAGGTGGCGCTGGACCCGCGCGCCCGGACCCACGCTGCCGCATGACCGCCGTCGACACCTACGCCGCACAGCGCTGTTCCGTGCGTCACTGACACGTAACCGGGGGCTGCCGCGAAACCGGTCAGAGCGCGTCGAGTTCGTCGAGTTCCGGCGGGGTGAGCGTCAGGTCGGCGGCAGCTGCCGAGTCGGCCGCGGTCTCCGGGCGGCTGGCGCCCGGAATGGGCACGACCACCGGGGCCTTGGCCAGCATCCACGCCAGGCAGACCCGCTGCGGGCTGACGCCGTGCGCCTGTGCGACACGGGCGAAGGGGGCATAGGAGGAGCCGAGTTCGGCGGCCTTGGAGATGCCGCCGAGCGGACTCCACGGCAGGAAGGCGACGCCCAGCTCGGCGCACAGCCGCAACTCGGGCTCACTGGAGCGGAACGCGGGCGAGAACTGGTTCTGCACCGCGGCCAGCCGGCCGCCGAGGACGTCGTGCGCCTGGCGGATCTGCTCCGGGTTCGCGTTGGAGATCCCCGCCATGCGGATCTTGCCGGCGTCCAGCAGATCGCGCAGCGCGCCGACGGAGTCGGCGTACGGCACCTCCGGGTCGGGCCGGTGGAACTGGTAGAGGCCGATCGTCTCGACGCCGAGCCGCTTCAGGGAGGCCTCGCAGGCCCGCTTGAGGTACTCGGGCGAGCCGTTCAGTCCCCACGCCCCGTCGGGACGGGTGTGCCCGCCCTTGGTGGCGACGAGCACGTCACGGCCGCGGTCGTGGGAGGCGAGCGCGCGGGCGACGACCAGTTCATTGTGGCCGGCCCCGTCGGCCTGGGCATAGTAGGCGTCTGCGGTGTCGATGAACGTCACGCCGGCGTCCAGCGCCGCGTGGACAGTGGCGACGGCCCGGGACTCGTCCGGGCGTCCCTCGACGGACATGGGCATGGCGCCCAGACCGATGGCGCTGACCTCGGTGTCACCGATGTGGCGGTGGTGCATCTGGGGTTCCCTCCGGTGCGAAGAATGCGACCTCGGTACGACGTACTCAGGTGCCCTGCCGCCGGCGGCGGATGCGTTCCAGTGCGGAGCCGGGCTTCCAGTCGCGCTTGCTCGGCAGCACCCATACCCGGTGCAGCGCCGTCAGGCGCAGCACCGTGCCGACGGCGATGCCCGCCAGGATGCCGATGGTGGGCGCGTCCAGCGCCCGGCAGACCACCATGACGGCGCTGACCAGCGAGGCGACGGTCGCGTACAGCGGGTTGACCTGGAAGATGCCGGGGATCCCGCCGAGCAGCAGGTCACGGATAGCGCCGCCGCCGACGGCGGTGATCGTGCCGAGCAGGATGGCGGGCAGCCAGCCCAGCCCGGCCGACAGGGTGATCTCTGCGCCGGCGACGCCCCAGAAGCTGAGCACGGCGGCGTCCAGCACGTTGAAGGTGCGGGAGGTCACCTGCCGGTTCAGGTCGATGAGGAAGGCGAGCAGGGTGCCGGCCAGCGCCGTGGGCAGGTAGTAGTAGTCGGTCAGCGCCACCGGGGTGCCGTGCTGCAGCAACACGTCGCGGAGGATGCCGCCGCCAAGGCCCGAGATGACGCCGATGACCAGGAAGCCGTACAGGTCCAGCTCACGGCCGCGTGCCAGGACGCCGCCGAGCAGTCCGTTGGCGAAGACGCCGGCGAGGTCCAGGGCGCGCGTCACCTCCGAGATGGCGGCCGGGGACAGCCAGCTGGACATCGCGTTCCTCCTCCCGCTCGGCGTACAGCACTGTGGGCCCCGCGTGTGCGGGGCCCACGAAAGGTTAACGCGACCGGAACCGGACGGCTGTCAGCCGCCGAAGCATGCCTGGTTCATCGTGGGGCACGCCACGATGACGGCCTGCCCGGAGGTGAACACGGTCGCCGCGGTCAGCACCGGAGCGGCATCCGCCGTGTACCGGGCCGGCAACTCCTCGATCGGGGCGCTCAGCACCTCGTTGACGTGGTCTTCGAGCATGGTCCTCTCCTTGCCGTGCGTCGGGGGCCGGACGGTTCGCCGGAGCACTCAGGTGCGCGGCTCCCACTTGAAGAAGCGGGCGGCCCCGATCAGCGCCAGCACGTCCCAGGCCAGCAGGCCGGCCATGCGCAGCAGGTCGTCCGACCACACCACGTCGCCGCTCCAGCCGTGCTTGATCAGTTCGATGATCGGGGTGAACGGCAGGAACTGCGCGATCTCGCCGGCCATGTCCGGCAGGACGGAGAAGGGGATGAGCATGCCCGAGGTGAGCATGAAGATCATCATGCCCGGCATGATGGCCACGGGCGCGCTGTCCGCGGTCTTGGTCCACGCCGAGGTGACCGCCCCGAGGGCAGCGGTGAGCGGGATGCCCAGCAGGAAGCCGATCAGCAGCACGAGGACGTTGCCCGGCGCACTGCCGCTGACGACGCCGATGCCGACGATCAGCAGCAGCGCCTGGAGGACCGAGGTGACGGTGACGGGCACTGCCGTCCCGCTCAGCACCACAGCGTCGGACGCCTGCCCGGTGCGGAACCGCTTGAGGACGAAGTTGTCCCGCCGCGTGACATAGGTCGCGGTGAGGGTGGAGTAGACACCCATGATGAGGGTGAAGCCGAGCGCCGTGGCGGCCAGCGTCGGCACCAGGGTGTCGGACGGCAGCTTGTAGTTGTCGAACACCGGCTGCAGGCCGATGGTCAGCACGGCGGGCGCGAGCAGCACGGTGAACATGTTCTGCTTGTTGCGCATCAGCAGGGTCAGTTCGGCGCGGGCCAGGGCGGCCAGCGACCGGCGGTTGATGTCCGTCATGCCGGCGCGTCCACCTCCGACTCGTGCGCGACCTGCAGGAAGACCTCTTCCAGCGAGGCCGAGCGGGCGTGCAGTCCGTTCAGCAGGACACTCTTGTCACGTGCCCACACCAGCAGTTCGGTGGCCGTCAGCTGGAGGTCGGTTGTGGCGACCCGCACCGCGCCGTCGTCCACGCTGACGTCTCCGGAGGAGGCGACGCCCTCGAGGTCCGGGAGGTCGTCGACGCTCAGGTCGTCGGGCAGCCGGAAGGAGAGCGTGGAGGGGTAGGCGGTGACGATGTCCGCGACGGAGCCGGAGGCCGCGATCTCACCGGCCCGCATGATCGCCAGGTGGTCGGCGAGCTGCTCGGCCTCCTCCAGGTAGTGCGTGGTCAGGACGATGGTGGCGCCCCGGTCCTTCAGGGAGCGGATGATCTCCCAGGTGACGTGCCGGCCCTCGGGGTCCATGCCGGTGGTCGGCTCGTCGAGGAAGAGCAGGTCGGGCGTGCCCAGGGTGGCCATCGCCAGGTCGAGGCGGCGCTTCTCACCGCCGGAGAGGTTCTTGACCAGCACGTCGCTGCGGTCCGTCAGGCCGATCAGTTTCAGCGCGTCGCCGACGGGTGCCGGGTCCGTGGTGAAGCCGGACCACATCCGCAGCGTCTCCGCGCAGGTCAACTCGTTGGCGAAGCCGCCCTCCTGGAGCATCACGCCGGTGCGCGGACGCACCTTGGCCCGGTCGCGCACCGGGTCGTGGTCGCCGAAGAGACGAATCTCCCCCTGGGCCGGTGACGCGAGTCCTTCCAGCAGCTCGACGGTGGAGGTCTTGCCGGCGCCGTTGGTGCCGAGCAGGGCGAACAGCTCGCCCTGCCCCACGGAGAAGGAGACGCCGCGCACCGCGTCGAACGCCTTCTTCCCCTTCCCGTACCGGCGCCACAGGCCGTCGGCCTGGATCACGGTGTCTGTCATGGTGTTGCTGCCGCCTCGTCCTCGTACATGCTGAACAGTGGGCCCATACCGGAGATGCCGGAGACGAGACCGACGAACCCGGAACGCGGATCGGTGAACAGCGGATTGTTCCCGATGGCCGAGGCGCGCTCCAGGTAGTCCTCCCGGTCCCGGTCGCCGTCGTAGAAGAACATCACATACTCGATGAGGCTCTCGTGCAGGCGATAGGAGGCCGCCGAGTAACGGTCAAGCAGCCGTTTCTCCTTCGACGGGTCATCCAGGATCATGTCCAGGCCCTGAGCCAACGGCACCGAGCAGAGCATGCCGATGCAGACGCCGCTGGAGAGCAGCGGGTCGATGAAGCAGGAGGCGTCGCCGATGCTGACCCAGCCCTCGCCCGCGTAGGCGTCGGCCATGTACGACCAGTCACGGGCGGTGTGGAACTCACCCTGCCGGCTGCTTCCGTCGCCGACCATCTTCTGGATCTGCTCCGTCGCCTTCAGCCTGGAGTTGAAGAAGCCCTCCAGATCGCCCCGCTCAATCTTCACGTCCTCGGTGGGGGCGACGAACCCGACGCTGAGGACGTCGTCGGCCAGCGGGATGCCCCAGAACCAGCCGGTCCGGTCCGTGCTCCGTTCGACGAGGATGTTGCCGTGCTGATCCTCCGGCAGGCTCCCGCAGCCGGTGAAGTAGCCCCACACGGCGAGGTTCTTCAGGTCCTCGTGCCAGGTCACGTCCGCGAAGCGTCGGGCGATCGTGCGGGCCTGCCCGGAGGCGTCCACGACCATCCGGGCGCGCGCCTCGTGGCTCTGGCCCTCGTGCGTGTAGCGCACGCCCACGACCCGGCCGTCCTCGACGACGGGCTCCTTGACGGTGGCCTGCTGGTGCACCGTGGCGCCCAGCTCGACGGCACGGTCGAGCAGCATCTCGTCGAACTTCCCGCGGTCGACGTGGTACGAGTACTCGTACGGCCCGGCCTCCTTGAACTTCAGGTTCCACAGGCCGTGTTCCTTGCCCCACACCAGGCTGAGGCCGTACTTCTGCTCGAACCCCATCTGGTCCAGGTGCTCGCGGAGACCGAGCTCCTCGATGACGCTCAGCATGCCCGTGATCAACGACTCACCGACGTGGTACCGCGGGAACGACTCCCGCTCGAGCACCAGGACTCTGCGTCCGCGTTTCGCAAGCATCGCCGCCGTGCAGGCACCGGAGGGGCCGCCACCGACCACCACGACGTCGTAGTCCACGGTGTTCTCCATTGAGTCGTACCTTTCTTCTTGGCGGAGGCCGTCAGGCGCCGACGCCGACCGCGTCGAACTGCTGGGAGACGAGCCGGCGGTACAGGTCGTCCTCGGACATGAGTTCGCTGTGGGTGCCGCGGGCGCGGACGCCGCCCTGTTCGAGCACCAGGATCTGGTCGGCCTCCGCGATGGTGGAGATCCGGTGGGCGACCGCGATCACGGCACAGTCGGCCGAGACGCCCGCGACGGCGTCACGCAGCGCTGCTTCCGCCGAGCTGTCGAGGTGTGCGCTGGCTTCGTCGAGCAGCACCACGCGCGGACGGGTCAGCAGCGCACGGGCCACGGCGAGCCGCTGCCCCTGGCCGCCGGACAGACCCGAGCCGCCCTCACCGAGGACCGTGTCCAGCCCCTCCGGCAGCGAGTCCAGCACGTCGGCGAAGCCGGACAGTGCGAGCGCCCGGTCGACGTCCTGCTGCGACGCGTCGGGGGCGCAGTAGGTGAGGTTGTCCCGGACGGTGCCGCGCAGCAGCGCGCCCTGCTGCTCGACATAGCCGATCATCCCGCGCAGTTCGTCGAGCGGCAGAGCGGCGGTGTCGGTGCCGCCGAGGCGGATGGCACCCGCCGACTGCCGGTAGAACCGCTCGATCAGCTGCAGGATGGTGGATTTGCCCGCACCGGAGGGGCCGACGATGGCGGTCAGGCCCCGATCCGGCACGGTGAACGTGACGTCCGTGAGGACGTTGTCACCGCCTGGGTATCCGAAGGAGACGCGGTCGAACTCGACCGCGGCGTCCGTCGCCACCTCGGGCGCCCGCGCCGGCGCCTCGGTCTCCTCCTGAGGCAGCTCGCCCAGCGCGGTGACCCGGGTGATGGCGGCCCGCCCCTGCTGGAACTGGGCGACGGACATGAACAGCAGAACCAGCGGCGAGACGAGGTAGAACAGGTACATCACGAACGCCGTGAGGTCGGAGATCGGCATGTCGCCCGTCGCGACCCGGGTCATGCCCCAGCCGATGACGGCCGCGAGTGAGACCTGGGTGCCGACGTTCATCGCCGGAGTGAGCATCGCGGACAGCGCGTTCACCCGCACGCCCGACCGGCGTGCCACATCGGCCAAGGCACCGATGCGTTCGGCCTCGCGTTCCTCGGCCCGTGACGCCTTCACGGTACTCATCGCGGCCATGACGCGCTGAATGCCGGAACCGAAGGCTCCGGTGTCGTCCCGGTTGGCCAGCGAGACTCGGCGCACCTGGCGTGCCAGGAACAACGAGACGGCGCTGGCCGCTCCCAGGCAGATGAAGGTGAGCACCAGCATCCGCCAGTCGATCAGCGCCATCAGAATCAGCCCGCCGGCCACCGTGAACCCGTAGGTGACGATGCGGGCGAGGGACTGGGACAGCGGGATGCGCGCCAGCGAGGTGTCGGTGACCATCCTGGTGAACACGTCACCGCGGTCGAGGCCGTTGAACGCGGCCATGTCGGAGCGCAGCAGTTTGCTCACCAGGATGCGGCGCAGGTCGTAGACGATGTTCTCTCCGGCCTTGCCGATGAGGTAGGCGTGACCGGAGGCGAACACGGCGTCCACACTGAACAGCAGCACGATGAACGTGATCGGCCAGACGATGGACTCGTTCTGGGCCACGGCGTTGATCAGTCGTCCGATCAGCCACGGCTGCGCCAGCGACGCAGCCGAGCCCAGTAGACCCAACACGATGCCGACCGTAAGCAGCGACCAGTGCCGACGGGCTATTTCCTTGGCGTTCAACGGCCTCTCCCTGCGAGAGTCACCTGCGCATCATCTTGAAGACGATGGCGAAGATGATGACGACGGCGATCACGACGATGATGGTCTGCGGGCCACTCATCAGGCGGGCTCCTTCTGCGAACTGCTGCGGCCGGGGGTTTTCGCCCCCTTGGACGGTTTCATCGGGGTCAGCGGGGAGACGAAGATCGTCTCCGGCTTCTCACCGGTGTCATACCCCGCGGCCCGCACCAGGGTGAACTGGAAGCCCTTGGCGTCGTCGACGCCGTCCTCCCGCATCCGCCGCCGGAGATAGGCCAGCATCACGCGGTAGCCCGGTGTCCTCGTGACGACCGGGAAACCCTTGTCGATGAAGTACAGGATGTCGCTGCACACGTCGAACAGGGCCTTCTCCGGCCGCCGGGTCGGGAACCAGAAGATCTGGGTCAGCTTGCGGCCCGTGATGACCTCCACGCTCTTCCAGCGGGACGTCTCCCCCTCCTGACTGAGCGTGCGGTACAGCAGGTGGTAGTCGTGCATCGCCGGCGTCGGGGCGAAGAACCGCCAGTTCGGGAGCACGGACATGGTGTCCTTGAGCTGCAGACGGTTGAATATCTTGCTCGGGTGCTGGCCCGCGATCGTCGCCGCGAGCATCACCGTGCCCGCGATACGGGTGGCGCTTCCCGGACCGGTCAGCAGCTTCTTCGCCAGGTGGTCTGTGCTCACCGCTTCTTCCCCTTCGCAGCCTCCGGGTCGGAGGCCTCGGCAGCCTGCCCGGTCGTGGTGTCGAGAAAACCGATGATGCGTCGAGGCGACCCTCAGGCCATGGCGGGAGGACGTCAGCAGACCGCCGTGGTCGGCGTCTTCGACGAACAGGGTCTCCACCCGGTTGTCTCCGCCCTCGTGCGCCTTGCCCAGTTCGTGGTGCATCAGCAGCTGCTCCGGATCACGGTCCGTCGTCTGCTGCGCCGAGATGACCAGGGCGTGCGCGTCGATGTGCTCCAGGTCGCGGTCGAAGGCGCGGAAGTCCTCCTCCACGGCCTCCCATTCCCGACGGGCGGCGGTCCAGGAGCGGGCGTCGGCGTACTGGTCGAAGGCCCGCGGCTGGTAGTTCTGCGGGAGGTCGCCGATCCAGTCGGGGCGGTTGACCAGCGTCCCCATGCCCAGCCGGAGCGACCAGATCATCAGCCGGATGGAGTCCGGCAGCATCTCGGCGGACTTGCTCTGCTGGTCGGAGCGGTTGAGCTCCATCGGGTGCGCGGAGTCGACGTAGACCACGCCGTGCGTGCGCCCGCCCAGACTCAGGGCCGCCCGCCGGCACAGTTCACCGCCCAGCGAGTGGCCGACCAGGAGCACCTTGCGGTCGTGCGGAACTGCGCCCTCCACCAGGTCGACCAGGTCCTCGACGGACTCGTCCAGCCGGTAGGCGTCGGTGCTGCGGTAGTCGCTTCCCGCGTAGCCGGCCCGGGCGTAGGTGATCACGCCGTAGCCGGTCTGCCGGGCGATGGTCTCGCTGATCCAGGCCCACTGTTCGGAAGTGGTGCCCAGGCCGGCGCAGAAGACCAGGAAGGGCTTGTCCTCGTCGCCGTGGGACATGATCTCGTACTGCAGCTCGTTGCCGGCGCTCGTCGTGAGGCGGTGTGAGGTGGGCCAGCCCTCCCGCACCCGCATGCGGCGCTGGGCGGCGAGCACACCGGCCGCGGTCACGCTCAGGGCCAGGCCCGCGGCGACGACGCGGACCATCCGGTCGTCCCGCCCGGCGACGGCCGGGTGGTCCTTGGGCGTGGAGGTGTAGGCGACGGCGGGGTGCATCGAGATGAAGGAGGTGACGAACCGGCCCAGTCCCATCACGAAGCCGTTGGCGACGTGGAAGCCCGCTGCCGCGGTGACCACCGGGCCGGGTCAGCTTCCCGCCGGCCAGGTAGGCGACCGGGAACAGACACTCCAGCGCGAGCACGCTGTGTGTGAGGTACTTGGCCTGCTTCGGGAACCGCTGGGTCAGCTTGAAGGCCGGCTCGTAACCGTAGGTCCTGGTGCGCATCACGCCGGGCAGGGCGGAGCCGTCCCGCCAGGAGGAGCCCAGCAGCTTCACCCAGCCGGAGACCAGGTAGGACATGTTCGACTGCAGAGCCACGTACCACAGGGCAGCGTCCTGGGCCTGGGGGCTCTTCGACAGCCGGGCGACGGCCATCGCCGACTGGGTCAGCGTGGACACCTGGTCCGAGCCGTCGGTCCCGTAGCGGTGCCGGGGGTAGAGCAGAGCGGTGGTGGCACCCAGGAAGAGGCTTCCCGCGCCACGCCAACGGCTGTTCCCGGGAAGAATCATGCCCGCGGCCACCGCGGCCCGTGCGGCGTGCAGGGCCGTCGTCGCCTTCTCGGCGCTCACCTTGTCCAGAACCCGGCGGGTCAGCGGTGCCGCCCCGGCGTGAATGTCCTTGACGATATTCCAGTCGTTGAAACCGCCCTTGCGCATCTCACGGCGCTGGGTGAGGTATTCGAGCGAGGCAGCCAGCGTGGTCGTGGCTGCGAGGCGCTCGCTCATGGCGATCGCCCGGCCGCGGGACACCGGAATGGGAGAGAAGACGGCAGACGCAAGTTTTCTGGGAAACCTCATGGGAATTCTTTCGCTAGTCGTCCATGAGAATGGCGCGACTGCCGGGCCGATATCATCACGGCACCGGCCCGGCAGCGCATCGGCGAACGGCTATCCGTTCACGCTCTCGTTACGCGAAGCGTGATCAGCCCGCGCCCTCTTCGTAGGCGGCGACGGTGGCAGAGGCCACCGCCACGCCGCCCAGGAAGGCGGCGAACACGGTCATGACCGGGCCGGTGGTGAACTGGACGCTGCCCTGCAGGTCCGCGTCGCCGAGCTCGGCGTTCGCGAAGGACTCAACGCTGTTCATGGCGTCTCCTTTGGTGGTGTACGGGATTGACCTGACCGATGGGGGTCAGATTCAGCCGACGGCCTTGCCGACCGCGTAGGCGCCGGTCACCAGGGCGGCACCGCCGGCGAAGGCAGCAGCAGCCGCGAAGACGGTCATGACCGGCTCCTGGTCGCCCATGTACTGAGCCGGCTGGTCCTCGATCGGGAGGGTCAGCGTCGCGTTGATGTGCTCCTCGAGCATGGTTTTCTCCTTCTACTCATCTTCTGCGGGGACAACGGCACGACCGCGGAATTGTGAGGGCCGCACCGGGAAATTCGAGCATCGTTCCCACGGATTCCTCCTTCTTCGATGGTGCCGCGCAAAGTGATGACGTCCGTGAAGGCCCGTCCGTCTCGAGACGAGTAGGACGCTAACCAAGTCCCGGGTTAACGTCCATAGCACACCGACTTGCGGCACGAAGCGGGTGACATCCGTCATGGGAATACCCATGAGTACGTTTATGGCGCGACGAAATCAGCGGTCACAACGGACAACAGGGGTTCATGTGCGCATTTCTGGGTGCACATTCGGACGGACAGCCCCCGGAACGGAAGGTGAACTTCCGTTCCGCATCCGTGAGGCGGTTCACGCACGACACGTACGGTGTACCGGCGAGTATGGCGGACACTGGTGCGGGGGCCGCAGGGGTCGCCGTCCGCGACAGGGAGGAAGCGCGTGCACATCGAGGCATGGCTGGAGCACGTGCCCGCCGTCGGCGTGTACCTCATCGTAGGAGTCGTCGTCCTCGTGGAGAGCATCGGGATACCGCTGCCCGGTGAGGCCGTGCTCGTCGGATCGGCGCTGCTCGCGACGCAGAGCTCCGGCATCGACCCGCTGCCCATCGCCGCCTGCGCCACGATCGGCGCGATCATCGGGGACAGCATCGGCTACTCGCTGGGCCGCCGGTACGGCAGATCGCTCGTGGACCGGCTCGGCAGGCGCTTCCCCAAGCACTTCAGCCCGGAGCGGGTCGCGAAAGCCGAACAGGCCGTCGAACGCTGGGGGATGCGCGCCGTCTTCTTCGGCCGCTTCATCGCCTGGCTGCGGATGTTCGCCGGGCCGCTGGCCGGTGTGCTGCACATGCCCTATCCGCGGTTCCTGCTGGCGAACGTGCTCGGGGCCGCGGTGTGGGCCGGCTGCACGGTGTATGCCGTGTACTACGCCGGGAAGGCCGCGGAGGCCTGGCTGCACAGCTTCTCCCTGATCGGACTGGGCCTGATCACCTTGGCCGCCGTGACCGCCTTCGTCGTCATCCGCCGGCGGCGCCGCCGGGCCGCCGCGGAGGCCCGCGAGACGCAGCAGGACGCGCCGTCCCCGGAGCGGGCCGGCGCCTGACGCACACGTACGAAGAAGGGGGCCGCCCCGCCGTGGCGGGACGCCCCCTTCGTGTGCCGCTTCACGGCCCGTGGTCAGGCAGCGGCGTCGTCCGGCGCCGCCGTGCGGCGTCGGCGCACCGCCACGGTGACGGCGGCGCCGCCGGCCACCAGCACGGCGGCCAGGCCGCCGAGGGTCAGCGCGTCGGAGCCGGTGGAGGCGAGGGCGCCACCCTCGTCGGCGGTGGTGTGCAAGCCGTCGCCGGCGCCCGTCGTCGCCGCCCGATCCGGTGGTGTCCCCGCCGGAAGCACCGTCGTCGTGGTCGCCGCCGTCGCCTGCACCGTCGCCGGAGCCGGACGGGCCGTCCCCGGGCGTCTGCTCGTCACCGGTGCCGTTGAGCACGATCCAGCCGTCGTCGTTGGACGTGTCGCCCTCGGCCGGGTTGTCCCACTCCGGCAGGTGGACACGTGCCTTGGCGCTCTTGACCACCTCGTCGATCCTCAGCCCGAAGACGAAGGTGCGACTGTCCTTCTCCAGCAGCGGGGTGTCGGCGAAGCACAGGTAGTGCGTGACACGGCCCGGGCGGTTGGCGTTCTTGGGCTGACAACCGTCCGGCACGTCCGTGACGGTGGCGCCGTCGGGCACGTCCACGGTGAAGCCGACCGGCTCACCGCCGGAGCGCAGCGCCCCGAGCCAGGCCGGCCCGTGGTTGGTGAGCGTCACCGTCGCCTTCACCGTCTCCCCCTTCGCGCCGTCGACACGGTCGCCGGTGAGATCGAGGTCGTAGGTGTTGTGAGTGGGGAAGTCCAGCTCGCTGTACTGCACGTAGGTGCCGCCGGAGCCGGCCTTCTCCAGCGTCAGGGCCGGGCCGTCCCCCTGGTGCACATCCTCGACGTTCTTCAGCTCCTCGGCCTTCGTCTTCCGGTCGAAGTGGTAACCGAAGTTGTCCCGCAGCGCGAAGCCGGCGGTCCTCACCTTCATCGGCGTGCTCAGCCGGTAGGCCTGGCCCGCCCCGAAGGTGCCCTCGAACCAGCACACCACGACGTGCCGCATCCGGATCAGGTCGTCCGGTTTCTCCACGCCGTAGGCGCAGTTGGAGAACTTCTGCGCGAAGGTCAGGCCGCGGGAGCCGAACACCCGCAACGTGGCACGGTCTCCGTCCAGGCCGCCGGCGTTGCGGAAGGCCAGCGGCGCGGCGAAGGTGTCGCCGGCCCGGAAGCCCTCCGGCTCGTGCAGCTGCCGCATCCGGTACGTCCGGTGCGCCCACCAGAACGTCGACGGTGCGGTCGGTGAAGGAGATGCCGTCACCCTGGCCGGTGATCTTGATCGTGCCGTGGTCGCCGGCTGCGGCGCCGTCGGCCGGGGTGAGCGCGACGCCCTCGCTCAGGTTGTACGAGCGAACCGCTGTAGAGGCGGTACTCGGCGCAGACCGCGACGAGGCCGGAGACGGTGCAGTCGTTCTGCTGCTCCAGCCGCACGTCGGCGACGCCCTTCAGGCCGGTCGCGTCGATGGTGACGGTGTACTCGCCCTGGTGGATGGTCGGGATCGTTCCCGTCACCCTGCCAGTCCTCGCCGGGGGCCTTCAGTCCGGCCTCGAAGGAGTACTCCCCCTCGGCCGGGCCCTGTTCGTCGAGCGACAGGTCATAGTGGTCAGGGCCGGTGAGCTCCACCGGGATCGGCTCGTCCTGGCCCGCGGCCCATGCCGCCCCGGCCGTGCCGGCCAGTCCCGCGGTCAGCAGACCGACGACGGCGAGGCCGCTCGCCGCCCACCGGCCGAGTCTGTGGCGCGCTTCGCGTCGCACTGCTCCTCCTCGGAAACTCAACAGTCCTGTGGGGCGCCACCGATGACCCCACCGGTGACCCGCACCGTCCGACCATCCGCCCCGGGCCCGGGTTGCCCGGGCACCCGTCACAGCTCGGTATCGACGTGCCCTGACATCCGTCATGTCGGAACATGACGGCTCTCACCTGTGACCCCGCGGTGCCGCCGGGAGGATGGGAGACGTGAGGACGAGCACAGCGCATGACACGGTCGTCGCCTTCCGGAACCGGGTGGGGACCCCGGCCCCGGAAGGCGACGGGTGTCCGCGCTCCGGGCGAGGCATCGGCCTGGCGGAGGCACGCGTGGACCGGCGGGCCGGCCAGGGCCCCGCCCGTCGACGAGATGCGGCATACGGGCCTGCGAACCGCCGTGCTCGGCTCCTGCCGACCGCCACGAGTGCCGGCCTCTTTCCCGACCAGGTCATGATCTCCACACCGGGGGGCATCATCGTGCTGATGACCCTGAACACCTCGCTGACCGGCGTCCACGCGCCGCACCGGCGACAGCTGACCCTGACACCCGACGGCGGAGAACCCGCCCCGCCGGGTGCGCCGTTCGCACGGAACGACCTCGCGCGCTCGGGCAGGCGGGACGGCACGGCGCTTCGGGCCGCGGCGCGTCCGGAGCCAGGCGGGGAGCCGCGACCGTGAGCGGGAACGGCAGGCGCGGAAACCTGCAGCAGTTCACCCTGGTCACCCAGGCCGCGCTCGGCAGCATCCCGTGGCTGTTCACCATGACCTTCGGCGTGCCACTGATCATGCTCGGCACGCTGCCCCTCGCCTCGCCCGTCGCATGGCTGGCGATCCTGGTGCAGTTGGCGCTGTCGGCGGCGGCCACGGTCTACCTCGTCTCGATGCGCCGGCCTCCACTGCTGCTCCTCGCCCTGGTGGCCGCCGTCAGCGCGGCGGAACTGGCGGCCATCGCGGCGGTCACCGCGGCCGGCGGACGGCTCGAACCCTATGACGCGGTGCTGGTGAACGGTCTGGTCATGACGCCGCTGTCCGCGCTGTGGTCCGGGGCCCGCCGACCGGTGCAGGCGATCTGCGCCACGGCGTTCTGCGCGGGAGCGGCCCTGGCCGACCCGGGGGCCTGGTCGACCGGCCTGCTGGTGTCCGTGGGGGTGTGGGCCACGGTACTGCTGGGCATTCACTCCTCGGTCTGGTCGCTGGAGGTGATGCGCCGGATCGACGGCGCCCGGCAGACCGCCTCACGGCTGGCCGTCGCCGAGGAGCGGCTGCGCATCGCCCGCGACCTGCACGACGTGATCGGGCGCAACCTGGCCGTCGTCGCGCTGAAGAGCGAACTGGCCTCCCGCTACGCCGAGGAGGTGCCGGAGGCGAAGGCCGAACTGCAGGACATCCGGCAGATCGTCCGCCGCTCCCAGGAGGAGGTGCGGGAGGTGGTCAACGGCTACCGCGACACCTCCCTCGCCTCCGAACTCGAGGGCGCCGCGTCCGTCCTGGAGGCGGCGGGCATCACCTGCCGGATCCAGCAGGACATCGACGACCGGCTTCTGGCCTCCGAGGTCCGGGCGGGCCTGGGCTGGTCCATCCGCGAGGGGGTCACCAACGTCATCCGGCACTCCCGCGCCACGGTGTGCACCATCCGGCTGCTGCGGGACGAGGAGAAGGTGCAGCTGACGGTCGGCAACGACCGGGCGCTGGACGACTGCGACGGCACCGGCACCGGCCTGGTCGGCCTGACCCAGCGCCTCGACCGCATCGGCGGCTCCCTGCGGCACGGTCTCGAACCGAAGGGGACCTACCGTCTGCAGGTGACCGTTCCGCACCGCAGTGGAGGAGCCCCGTGATCGACGTGCTGCTGGCCGACGACGAGCACCTCATCCGCGGCTCGCTCGCCGCACTGCTCTCCTTCGAGGAGGACATCGAGGTGGCCGCGCAGGCGGCCGACGGGCTCGAAGCAGTGGCGATGGCGCGGAAACGGGATCCGGACGTCGCCGTCCTCGACCTGCTCATGCCCGGCATGGACGGCATCCAGGTCACCGAGGAACTGCGCGCCCACGTGCCCGGTTGCCGCTGCCTCATCGTCACCAGCCACGGGGTGCCCGGGCATCTCAAGCGCGCCCTGGCGGCGGGCGTGTACGGGTTCGCCCCCAAGACGCTGTCGGCGCAGGAGCTGTCCAAGGTGATCAGGACGGTGCACGCCGGCCACCGGTACGTCGACCCCACGCTGACGGCGAAGGCGATCAACGCCGGTGACTCGCCGCTCACGGCACGGGAGGCCGACATCCTGCACCTCGCCTCGGACGGCGCGCCCATCGCGGAGATCGCCACGCGGGCCTCCCTCACCAGGGGCACGGTGCGCAACTACCTCTCCAGCGCCACCACGAAACTCGAGGTGAGCAACCGGCATGAGGCCGTACTCAAGGCCAGGGAGCACGGCTGGATCATCTGGTGACCCGCGCCGCCTCTCCGGAGGCCGGTGCGCGCCCCGCGGCGACGGTGCGGCCCCGGCGCGTCCGGCGGGGAAGACGGGGCAGCCGGCCGTGGGCCGCGAGGATTCCGACGATGACCAGGGCCGCGCCGACCGGCTCGTTCCAGCTCAGCGGCTCACCGAGAACCAGCACGCCCAGGACGACGCCCACGACCGGCGTCAGGTAGGTGACCGCGGAGGCGTTGGCCGCGCCCCAGGCGGAGACGACGTTGTTGTTCCACACGTACGCCAGCCCGGTGCCGGCCCCGCCGAGCACCACCGCCGAGCCGACGACGCGGGCGTCAAGGTGCAGCGGTGTGGCCGCCACCCACGGCGTGGCCGCCAGCATGACGGCGGCCCCCAGCAGCACCTGCACGAAGGCGGCGCTGACCGCCGGCACCCGGCGCGGGGCGACGAAACGTCGCAGGTAGCAGAACGCCAGGGCGTAGCAGGTCGTGGCACCCAGGCAGGCGAGCTGGGCGAGCAGGTCGTCACCCACGCCGAGGCCGCGCCAGGCGCCCATCAGCACCAGGATGCCGACGAATCCCCAGCTCAGTCCGTACACCGTCGCCCGGGTGAAGCGCTGCTCGCGCAGCGCAATGCCGCCCACCAGCAGGGTGAGCAGCGGCGTCGTGGCGTTGAAGATGCTGGCCAGGCCGGAGGAGACGTGCTGTTCGGCCCAGGCGAACAGGGAGAACGGGACCAGGCAGAGCAGGACGACCACGACACCGAGGTGGCCCCACAGCCGCGGGTCGCGGGGGATCCGGGCCCGGGTCACGGCGACGACGACGGCCAGGGCCGCGGCGCCGAAGACCATACGCGACCAGACGACCTGGGCGACGGACAGCCCTTCGAGGGCCATCTTGATGAACAGGAAACTTGCGCCCCAGGTTCCCGCGAGGAGCGTGAACTGTCCCGCGACGCGGAAACGGGCGAGGTTCCGTTTCGTTTCGGTGGTGCTCGTCATCGCGGCCAGTCAACCGGTTCCGCCGCGCGTCGTGCCAGTGCTTTTCGGACACGGCGTTCGAGGGCGGAACGCAGAAAGGGGCGGTCTCCCGGCAAGTGCCGGGAGCCGCCCCCGCGAAGGGTCACGGGAGGGTCACATGAGGGTCGGGTGATCAGTGAATCGGCAGGCTCAGGTGAGGGTGAGCTGCTGTCCCGGGAAGATCAGGTCCGGGTCGTGGACGGACGACGAGTTCGCCTGGTAGAGCTGCTGCCAGCTGGTGCCGTGGGCACGCGCGATCTTCGAGAGGGTGTCCCCGCTCTTCACGGTGTAGGTGCCCGTGTCGGAGGCCTGCGCGTGCGAGGGCCGCTGCGCGTGCGAGGCCTGCCGGTCGCCGGAGGCCACGTCGTGGTCCTCCGCTCCCCAGTGGCGCGGCCCCTGCGGGTGGACGTCCGCCTTCGGGCCATGGCCCGTCAGGCCGCCCTTGCCGGCGCAGGACCACGCGCGTGGTCCCTGCATGTCCAGCAATCGCTCCGCGACCGCGATCTGTTGCCGGTTTGGTCGCCAGGTCGGCGCGTGGCGCGTACTCGCAGTCCGCCCGCCGCCCTCCAGCTGGACTGGGAGAACTGCAGACCGCCGTAGTAGCCGTTTCCGGTGTTCGTGTGCCAGTTGCCGCTGGACTCGCACTGGGCGACGTTCTCCCAGGTGTCCACGGACGCCGCCTGGGCGCCGCCGGCGGTCGCCAGCAGCATCGCTGCCAGGGCTCCCACCAGCGCGGCGAGCAGTGACGTCAGGCCGATGCCTCTGTCGCCGCCCGCTTCGGGCCGTATCTCGGAACATGTCGGTCTTCCTCACCGACGCCTGCGGGGTGAGCTGTCGGGCGCGGGCCGGTTGAGTACCCGGCCGTCCGTGGTGGACGACTGTGCCCCGAGCCGTATCCCGTGGGATGCGGCGGCTTACCTGGTTCCCCCGCTCCTGCCTGCGGCGCTTTCGCGACTGTCGTGCACCGGCGGTCGTCGGCAGGATTCGGCGTGACGACCACGAGCGTCCCGTCGTGTGACGGACAGTAGGAAGATAGACAGATCCTCGATAAGCCAAACCCTCCGGACATCACCGACAGAGCGTGCAGCTTTGGCCTGCGCTTCGCCGTCGCAGCAGGTCATACCAACCCATCGCACCGGAGCGTTAGGCGACACGGCGTATGAGAAGGCGTCAGCTGACGCTCATCCGATCGTGTACAACGGCCCCCCGGTCAGCCCAAGGCGGGAACCGGGGCGCGAGCACCCGCAACGCGCCCGGAAGCGCCCGCGCGGTCACCGGAAGGACCGCGTCGACCTCGCCGTCGGCGCCGTAGTACACCTCGCGGCCGGTCCGCGCTCGATGCGCACCTCCCGCCCCCGCAGCACCTCCACCTGGGGACGTTTCACGTGCGAACCGTCCTTCAGCTCGTTCATCACGGCGAAGAACAGCGCCTTCGACGCGTGATGGATGATGACGACGTCCAGCAGCCCGTCGTCGACGCGCGCGTCGGGGGCCACCTGACGACCGAACCCGTAGTAGCCGGAGTTGGCGGCCACGACGGAGTAACCGCGGCGCTCGTGGAGGTCCTGCCGTCGAGCGTGATGCGGAAATCGGCCGGCCGCCAGGTCGCCACCGCCCGGGCGCCGCCCACGTAGTAGGAGGCCGCGCCCCGAAGCAGCCGGGAACGGTTGGCGTACCGGTTCGCGAGCGCGTCGACTCCCGCGTAGACGCTGCCCAGCACGGCGACCCGCCGGTGGTGCGGCGCGAGTCCACCTCTATCGGCGTCGGCGCGCTGCGGCTCGGCGTGCAGCAGGAGTTCGGCCAGCGGCACCGGCTCGGTGGGCAGCGCCAGGGCGCGCGCGAAGTCGTTGCCGCGCCCGGCCGGCACCAGGCCGAGGACGGCGTCGCTGCCGGCCAGCGCGCCGCCGACGCCGCCCGCCATGCCGTCCCCGCCGACGGCCAGCACGACGCGGCCGGCCTGACCGGCCTGCCGGGCCAGCACCCGGGCGTGGTCCAGGCCGTTGCTGTAGGCCACCTCGACCTCGGCGCCGCCTTCGCGCAGCAGCCGGGTCAGCGGAAGCAGCGCCGCGGCCGCGCCCGAGCCGCCGCCCGCAGAGGGATTGACGACGGCGGTGAACTCTCGCATCACGCAGGCTCCTTGCGTCGGGACGGCAGCAGCACACCGGGGTTGAGGATCCCGGCTGGGGTCGACCGCGTTCTTGACGGCCTGCAGCACCGCGATGCCGAGCGGGCCGATCTCCCGTGCATACCAGTCCCGGTGATCGGTGCCCACCCCGTGGTGGTGGCTGATCGTGCCGCCCGCGGCCAGGATCGCGTCGTTCGCCGCGTGCTTGGCGGGCGTCCAGTGCGCGACCGGGTCCTCGCCCTGCGCGCAGACCACCGTGAAGTACAGCGAGGCGCCCGCCGGGTACACGTGCGAGAGGTGGCACATGACCAGCGGCGGGCGTGCCGGCGTCGGTCAGCGTGTCGGTGAGCGCCTGCCGGACGGCCGCGTACAGGTCCGGGAGCGCCGACCAGAACGCCGGCCGTCTCCAGCGTCTCGGCGAACGCGCCGACGTCGAGCAGCGCGTCGCGCAGGTACGGCGCGTGGTAGCGGCCCTCGGCCCACTTGCGGCCCGGCTCCTCCCCCAGCGGCTCGCCGCCGCACTCGCGCAGTACGGCCTGCCGTGCTCCGCCGGCGGTCGGCGACCTCGGCTGCCGTGCCCTCGAAGCCGAGGACGGCCAGGCAGCCGGCGGACGCGGCGGCACCGCTGCCGACGGCGGCCGGGTCGGCCAGTCCGACCATCGTCTCCGTCTCGTCGGACAGCCGCAGCACGGTCGGCAGCGGGCCGTCCTGCGCGAGGCGGCGCAGCGCCGCGGCACCCGCCTCGAAGGAGGCGAACCGCCAGCCCTCGTAGACCCGTTCGTCGGGAGCGGGCGGACGCGCACCGTGACCGAGGTGATCACGCCGAAGGCGCCCTCGGAGCCGAGGACGAGCTGCCGCAGGTCGGGGCCGGCCGCCGAGCGCGGGGCCCGGCCCAGCTCCCATGCGCCCTGGGGGGTGGCCACGGTCAGCGCGAGGACCATCTCGTCGAACCGGCCGTAGCCGGCCGAGGCCTGGCCGCTGGAGCGGGCGGCGGCGAAGCCGCCGATGCTCGCCCACTCGAAGGACTGCGGGAAGTGGCCGAGGGTGAACCCCTCGGCGTTCAGCAGCGCTTCGGCCTCGCGGGCCGCGCAGCCCGGGCTGCAGGGTGGCGGTGCGCGAGACGCGGGTCGAGGGCCGTCATCGCGTCCAGCCGACGCAGGTCGAGGGCGACGAAGGCGCCGGCGGCCTGGGGCGCGAGCCCGCCGACGACGGAGGTGCCGCCGCCGAACGGCACGACGGGCACGTCGTGTTCGGCGCAGATCCGCAGCACGGCGAGCACCTCGTCGTGGCCGCCGGGCAGCAGCACGGCAGCCGGGCGCCGCGTCGGCGTCTCGCCGGCGCGCAGCCGCAGCAGGTCGGGCGTCGACTTGCCGCGGGTGTGGCGGACCCGGGTCTCGGCGTCCGTGCGCACGTGGTCCGCGCCGAGCGCCGACGCGAGCGCGTCGCGGCGTCGCCGCCGGCAGCCGCCCGGCGGGCAGCGCGGCGGTGACCTCGGCGAGGGCCGGCGCCGGGCGTTCGTGCCTGCGCACACCGAGGAGGTCGCGCAGCAGGCCGGTCACCGCTTCGGGAAGCGGTTCGGCGGCGGCCGGGTCGCCCCAGCCGCTCCAGAGCATGTCCACGGCAGTCGTTCTCCTTCTCGGTGGCTATACACTGTGACACATGACGTCTACTTGTCACAACGGCTCTGTCCACCACGTGGACGGACGACGCGATGCTGGACGCGGCCCGGGACTGCGTGCTGGCCGTCGGCGTGCGGCGCACGACCATGACCGACGTGGCCCGCCGGGCCGGCGTCTCCCGCATGACGCTCTACCGGCGCTGGCCCGACGTCCGCTCCCTCGTCGGAGACCTGATGACCCGCGAGTGCCTGGCCGTCGCCCTCGACGCCTCGGCCGCCGTGCGGGACCCAGCGGCCCACCCCACGCTCGAGGCGATGGTCGACGCGCTGGTCGACGGCGTGCGAGCCGTGCGGGTCCACCCGCTGTTCCGCAAGATCCTCGACGTCGACCCCGAGATGCTGCTGCCCTACGTGCTGGACCGGCGCGGCGCCAGCCAGAACGCCATGCTCGAGGCGTTCGCCGCCCAGCTCGACCGGGCCCACGCCGACGGCACGGTCCGCACCGACCACCCCGTGCGGCAGGCCCGCAGCGTGCTGCTCGTCCTGCAGTCCTTCGCGCTCTCCCTGCGCACCATGTCCGACGAGGCCGACCCCGAACTGACCGACGACGCCTTCCTCGACGAGCTGCGCCACCTCCTGGAGAGGAGCCTCACGCCCGTGAACACCGCGAACCCCCGCGGATCCGCCCGCCGCCCACAGCCCGTCCCTGACCGCCGGCCGCCGTGCCCGCGAGCTGGCCTCACTGGCCGGACTCCCCGCCGGGCGCGGAGTGGACGTGCTCGTCGTCGGCCTCGGCGTCACCGGCGCCGGCGTCGCGCTGGACGCCGCCTCACGCGGCCTGTCCGTCGCCGCCGATCGACGCGCACGACCTGGCCTTCGGCACCTCACGCTGGAGTTCCAAACTGGTCCACGGCGGCCTGCGCTACCTCGCCTCCGGGCCAGGTCGACGTCGCCCACGAGAGCGCCGTCGAACGCGGCGTGCTCATGGAACGCACCGCCCCGCACCTGGTGCGCGCGCAGCCGTTCGTGCTGCCGCTCACCCCACTGACCTCCCGGTCCGGCGCCGCACTGGCCTGGGCCGGCCTGCGGGCCGGCGACCGGCTGCGGGCCGCCGCCCGCACCTCCCGCGCCACCCTGCCGCAGCCACGGCGGCTGTCCGCCGTCGAGACCCTGCGCACCGCCCCCGGGCTGCGGCCGCACGGCCTGCGCGGCGGGCTGCTGTCCTGGGACGGGCAACTGTGCGACGACGCCCGACTGGTGACCGCCCTCGCCCGCACCGCCGCCGCCCGCGGCGCCCGGGTGCTGACCCGGGTGCGGGCCCTGGAGCTGACCGGCGACGGCGCCCGCGTCCGCGACGAACTCACCGGCGAGGAGGCGCTGCGTCCGCGCCCGCGTCGTCGTCAACGCCGCCGGCGTGTGGGCCGGCGAACTCGTCGACGGCATCCGGCTGCGGCCCTCACGCGGCACCCACCTGGTGCTGCGCGAGGAGAGCCTCGGCGCGCCCACCGCCGGTCTGCACATCCCGGTGCCCGGCGAGAGCAACCGCTTCGTGCTCGTGCTGCCGCAGGGCGACGGCCGGGTCTACGTCGGCCTGACCGACGAGCCCGTCGACGGGCCCGTCCCGGACGTGCCCGAAGTCCCCGAGACCGACATCGGCTTCCTGCTCGACGTCCTCGGCTCGGCCCTGAACGTGCCGTTGCACCGCGACGACGTGCTCGGCGCGTTCGCCGGGCTGCGGCCGCTGCTGCACTCCGAGGGACGCACGTCCGACATCTCGCGCCGGCACGCCGTACTGACCTCCGGCGACGGCGTGGTGACCGTCGTCGGCGGCAAGCTCACCACCTACCGGCGGATGGCGCAGGACGCGGTGGACGCCGCCGTCGCCGCCGCCGGGAGTGACCTGACGGCCGGGCCCTGCCGCACGGCCCGGCTCCCGCTGGTCGGCGCCGCGTCCCGGGAGCGGCTCGCCATGCTGGACGCTCCCCAGCGGCTGGTGCGCCGCTACGGCACCGAGGCCGTCGCCGTGCACCACCTGGCCACCGAGGACCCCTCGCTGGCCGCGCCCGTCGCACCGGGCCTGGCCGTCACCGGCGCCGAACTGCTGTGGGCGCTACGCCACGAGGGCGCCCTGGACGCCGGCGATCTGCTGGACCGCCGCACCCGCGTCGGCCTGACGCCCGAGGACCGCGCCGCGGCCCTCCCCACCGCCGAGGCACTGCTGGCGGCCGCTCGGGCATGAGACGGGCACGAGAGTCGGCCGGCCACGTCTCCCCCGATGGCGACGTGGCCGGCCGACTCCTCTTTTCTACCGGCCGCCACTGACATCGCGCCGATGCTCGGCTGCCGACGGCGGTGACGTCACCTGCCGGGCGCAGGCGCCGCACGCGGCCCTCACCCCCGAACCCGCGGAGGCCGCACCCCGGCAGGACCCCGGAGCTGCGGGTCCGGTGCGCACTCAGTCGGTGGGCGCCCAGGCCAGCAGCCGGGAGACGGCCTCCCGGTCCCCCTCCACCCGGAGCCGGCCGAGCGGGATCCGCCCGTACAGGGCCAACACCAGATCGCTCGCCGGGCCGTGCACCGTCGCCGCCGCGTCCTGCGTGCCCGCGGAGGTCGTCCTGGCGCCGCCGCCCTCGCTCAACGCCAGCCGCCAGGAGGGGCCCTCCTGCGCCACCCATCCCACGACGGCCGACTCGTGCGGCCAGGGTTTCCAGCCGCCCATCGCGCCGTAGCCGACCTCGAGGAACTCCGCGACGCCCTCCAGCGCCACGTCCGCGGGCAACGCCGCGGCGCGGCCGACGGCCTGCTGCGCGTCGAAGGCGTGCACCGCGGCCTCCTGCACCTGGTGGCGGGCGACCGTGCCGGAGGTGGTCGGCTGCCCGGAGGCCGGCCACCACGTCCAGCACTCCCGGTCCGGGCCGGCCGCGCGCAGGGCGGCCAACAGCGTGCCCGTCGACTCGGCCGACCACTCCAGGAGGTCACCGCTGGGTTCGCGGCCGGCCACCGACGTCTCCTCCGGCGGCCCCTGGGCCGGCCCGGCCGCCACCACAGCGCCCCAGAACCGGTGCACCTTTCCCAGGTGCCCCACCAGGTCCCGCACCGACCAGTCAGGGCACCCGGGCACCCGCGCCCCGAGGTCCCCACCGCGCACCGCCTCCCGGAACACCGCGGACCGGCCCTCGATCAGCTCCAGCATGTCGTCGAACGACGGCGTCGTGCTCGTTTTCGCATTCATACGGAATCACTCCCCTGAACGGGGATGGTGGCATCGGTGGTGTGCACGTCCGTGACCACACGCAGGCCCGGCTTCGGCTTCGGCTTCGGCTTCGCGGGAGTGTCGCAGGACTCGGTGAGATGGACCTTGTACCCGCGCCAGAACAGCTCATCGCCCTTGGCCGACCAGCGGGCGTCGGGGTCGTAGGGGGCCAGGCGGCGCGGCACAGGGCCAGGGCAGCCCGGCAGAAGACCTGCGCAAGGCGGTCCCGCACCCGCATCGCCAGGCTCCCCTTCGGGAAGGCCGCCCTGGCCACCACCGCGGTCTGCGCCGGGACTTCCCCAGCCCCGTCGGCCGCATCGACACACCGATTCAACAAAACCGAGCTGACCAAGCCGCGCAAGCCCTGACACGGCCTCGCCGACGTTGAACTGGCCACCGCGGAATGGGGCGACTGGTTCAAGAACCACCGTCTCCACACGACGATAAGAAACATCCCGCCCCACGAACACGAGACCAACTACTACGCTCACCACCCGCCCCAACCGGCGGCTGGAGTCAACGCACAGTGCCTCCACCAATCCCGGAGCACTTCACTTCCGGGTCTTCGATGTCTCCATCAAACCCGGGGCTTGACACCCTGGACGGCGTGTGCCGCAGGCACCACAACCTGACCCCATGTCAGTCGCGTCTATGGCGGCCCCAGGCATGTCATATACGACAAGCACGTTCACTACTTCTGCTTCGGGCGCTGATTGTTCACGCCTTATGAATATCCAGGTCATCGGATTCCGTGAAGTGGGAGCCATTGACCCGGCCGTGCACCGGTGGCTCCGCGACTTTTCGCTGTGCCCGCGGGCCGGAATGGCGGGCAGGCATCCGATCTCAGGCAGGAGGCACCATGGCAGTCATCACCTCGACCGGACCCATCGCTCTGATTCAGATCGGCAGCGACCTCAGCAACAGCCTGAACCACACGGGCGACAGCCACGGGGAGTGGTTCGACACCTCTTCCGGCACGTGCATCGCCCTCAACGGCGACCTCTACGGGCCGAACAGCGTTCGCGGGAATTTCAGCGGAGCCGCCTACACTCCCGTCGGCCAGTCTGGGCCGAGCGGATCGGGCACGGCCCCGGACCCCTACACGGTCGTCACCATCGTCAGTGCCGGGCAAGGTGTCACCCTGGTCCAGACGGACCGCTACGTCGTCGGCCGCGAGTACTACGACACTTCGCTGACCGTCCGGAACAACTCGGGCACCGCGCAGAGGGGATTCGTCTACACCGCAGGCGACTCCTACCTCGCGGACTCCGACTACAACTTCGGACGGGTAAGCGGCACCTCTCCGGCCGCCAGTACCACCAGCGGTCCGGGCGGCCGTATCGAGGCGCTGCTGCCCCGCACCCCCGACAACACGTACATGGAAGGCGTGTACTTCGAGGTCTGGAACGGCATCGAACAGCAGCAAGCCTTCCCGAACACCTGTCGGTGCGACGAGTACGTCGACAACGGCATCGGTATCGCCTGGCCGATCGATCTGGCGAACGGCGCGAGCGCCGTGTACGAGTGGTCGACGGCGTTCGCCGCGATCGGGACGAGCACGACGACGCTGGCAAGCGACGTGAACCCGTCGGTGTGCGGCCAGCCGGTGACCCTCACCGCCCAGGTCCACGGGGCGCCGCCGGCGCTCGGCACGCCCAGCGGGCAGGTGGTCTTCGTCATCAGCGCCGACGGCCCGTCACTGAGTGCGACCCTGGACGGTGGCGGGCGTGCCCAGGTCGTCGTGAACGCCCTGGGAGTGGGCACCCACGACATCATCGCCAACTACCAGGGAGATATCCGCTTCGCCGGATCCAGTTCCGACCTGCTCACGCAGACCGTGAACCAGGCGTCCTCCCTCACGACGGTGAGCGTGAATCCGACTCCTTCGGTGTGTGGTCAGCAGGTCACCGTGTGCGCGGTGGTGTCCGCAGTGGCGCCGGGCGCGGGAGTACCGACGGGCACGGTGACCTTCACCGGTCCCGGTGGGCTGAACGAGCAGGTGCCTCTCGTCGATGGTCGGGCGTGTGTGGACACGCCGTTCCACGCCTCGGGCACAATCACCGCGACCTACAACGGTGACACCTGCTTCACCGGTACGTCGGGCACGGCCCCGGTGACGGTCAACCAGGCAGAGTCGTCGGTCGGTGTAACCGTGGATCCGACTCCTTCGGTGTGTGGTCAGCAGGTCACCGTGTGCGCGGTGGTGTCCGCGGTGGCACCGGGCGCGGGGGTACCGACGGGCACGGTGACCTTCACCGGTCCCGATGGGCTGAACGAGCAGGTGCCTCTCGTCGACGGTCGGGCATGTGTGGACACGCCGTTCCACGCCTCGGGCACAATCACCGCGACCTACAACGGTGACACCTGCTTCACCGGTACGTCGGGCACGGCCCCGGTGACGGTCAACCAGGCAGAGTCGTCGGTCGGTGTAACCGTGAATCCGACTCCTTCGGTGTGTGGTCAGCAGGTCACCGTGTGCGCGGTGGTGTCCGCGGTGGCACCGGGCGCGGGGGTACCGACGGGCACGGTGACCTTCACCGGTCCCGATGGGCTGAACGAGCAGGTGCCTCTCGTCGACGGTCGGGCATGTGTGGACACGCCGTTCCACGCCTCGGGCACAATCACCGCGACCTACAACGGTGACACCTGCTTCACCGGTACGTCGGGCACGGCCCCGGTGACGGTCACGCCCGCCGCCACCACGCTCACCGCGCCGGGCGCGCAGCTCCGGCTGCGCGTCAACGGCACCTTCGTCATTCCCGCCATGAGCGCCACGCTCAAGACGTCCAGCGGCACCCCCGTCGCGGGGCAGACGGTCGTCTTCCGCGCCAACTCGCTGGTCGGCTCCCTCCTGCTGGGCACCGCGGTGACCGATGCCAACGGGGTGGCCACTCTCGCCCCGCCCCGGGTCACCGTGCCGCCCACTGCGGTGACCGCCCGCACCTACACCGCCTCCTTCGCAAGAACGTCGTGCTACAACCCCTCCTCGGTCTCGGCGAATCTGACGGCGGTCCTCTTCCCGCCCATCGTCTGACCGGACATCGGCTTCGACGCACGTCCCGCCCCAGCCGGGGCGGGACGTGCGTCGAAGCCGAATGGTGCTCAGGCCGGCCCATCCCAACGCGTGCAGCAGGCCGCTGCTCGCTGACTCAGGAGTGCGCCCGGCAGGGTCGAGGAGACCGGGACCAGGGACAGCCCCGCAGATCCTCCTCAGACGGACAAAATCGACGGTCTGGCCATAGAGGGTCGTCAGGTCGATCAGCCGGATGTCCGGGTAGGCCGCCGCGGCCGTGTGCGTCTTGTCGTTGAATCCGGCTCCGCTGAAGCAGATGAGCCGGGTGTTGGTGGTGTCGCATCGGCCCGCCAGTGGGTGGGCCGCAAGGCGGCGGGCAGGTGGTAGATCCGGAAGCGCATGGTGGCTGGCCCGGCGTCGACGAGGCCGTCGATGTCGTACAGGCCGCGGAGCCGGAGCCATGCGTCGAGATCAGCGGCGATGTTCGCGACGAGCATCCAGCCGCGGTTGACCTCCCAGGAGCAGCTGGGCAGGTTGTCCAGGCCCATGGCTTTGTTCGTGCGGACAGGCGGACCCGCCCGCCACGAAACGGTCGAGCGCCGCCCGGACGTGGCGGCGAGCCGTGTCGCTGCCCAGGTGGCCCGCGTCGCCGACGATGTGGAGTTCCGCGTCCGGCCAGGCACGGGCCAGCTCCCAGGCCGTGTCGGGCGGACCGCCCAGGTCGAAGCGGCCCTGGACGAGCACGCCGGGGATCCCGGCCAGCCGGCCCGCGCCGCGCAGCAGGGCGCCCTCCTCCAGCCAGGCCCCGTGCGAGAAGTAGCGGGCACAGATCCGCACCAGGGCGGTGCGCGCCGTCGTGGGGCGGCCGCTGTACACGGCCTCGGCACCGTCCGGCTCCAGGGACAGCACCGCGTCCTCCCACGCGCACCAGTCCGTTGTGGCCTTCTCCCGCACCCGCGGGTCCGGGTCCTCCACCAGCCGCGCGTACGCGGCCACCATGTCGTCGGCCCGGCCGACGCCCGCCCCGGCGAGGAAGCGGTCCCATGCCTCCGGGAAGAGCCGCCCTGCGCCCCGGTACAGCCAGTCGATCTCGTAGCGGCGCGTCGTGGTGACCGCCGAGATCACGATCTCGGACACCCGCTCCGGATGCGTCTGCGCGTAGGCGAGCAGCAGCGTCGAGCCCCACGAGCCGCCGTGCAACAGCCAGCGGTCGACGCCCAGATGCTCGCGGAGCCGCTCCATGTCGGCGACCAGGTGCCAGGTGGTGTTGTGCGTCATGTCGGTGTCCGGATCGGCGGCGTGCGGGGTGCTGCGTCCGCAGCCGCGCTGGTCGAACAGCACGATCCGGTACCGCTCCGGGTCGAACCGCCGCCGCGCCTGCTCGCCGCACCCGGATCCGGGTCCGCCGTGCACGACGAGCGCCGGCTTCCCGTCCGGGTTGCCGCAGGCCTCCCAGTACACGTGGTTGCCGTCGCCGACGTCCAGCATCCCGTGCGCGTACGGCTCGACCGGCGGATACAGCGCGGACATCGGCGATCGACTCCTCGGGGGTGCGCGGGCACATGAGAGGCGACAGCCTCTCACCGGGCGGTCCGCGCCGCGACCCCGTTTCCTGCGCGCGGTCTCCCGCGTGCACACGCGCGGCGGGCCCGGCCGTCGGGTGACGGCCGGGCCCGGGTCCGCCTGGGACAGGCGGGTGTTCAGCAGGTCAGCGGATGCCGACCATGCGGTGCAGCTCGGCGCCGGTCTTCGACGCCTCGGCGCCCTTCGTGCTCGGCGTCGCGAGGCTCTTGGTCGAGTCCGCCGCCGGCTGCTTCGCCGCCTGCGGTACCGGGGCCGGGGTCTTGGCACAGACAGCGTCCGCGCCGTGCTGCGAGGCCGGCCGGGTGCCGTCGGCCAGGTAGTCGGTCAGGTACCCGTCGAGGCAGTCGTTACCGCTCAGCGTGATGCCGTGGTTGCCGCCGCCCTGCTCGACGACCAGGCGCGAACCCTTGAGCAGCTTGTGCACCTTCACGCCGCCCGGGTAGGGCGTCGCTGCGTCGTCCGTGGCCTGGAACAGCAGCGCACCGGGGATCTCGTTGTTGCGGATCTTGGTCGGCTTGAGCGTGTCGGTCGGCCAGAACGCGCACGGAGCGTTGTACCAGACGTTGTTCCAGGTGAGGAACGGCGCGTCCTGGTGCACGTTCCACGCGTCCTTGCGCCAGGTCTTCCACTGCTTGGGCCAGGAGGCGTCCCGGCACTGCACGGCGCTGTAGACGCTGAACCCGTTGTTGTCGCTGACGGCGCCGAAGTTCTTGTACAGGTTGACGAGCGCCTGCGCGTCGCCGTCGTTGACGTAGTCCGAGAACGCGGTGGCCATCGTCGGCCAGTAGCCGTTGTAGTAGGCGCCCGGGATGAAGCTGTCCTCCAGTTCCGCCGCGCCCACGACGCCACCGGCCGGGTGCGTGCGCATCTCTTCGCGCATCGCGTACCACCTGGCCTCGATCTTCTTCGGATTCGTGCCGAGGTGGTACACGGAGTGGTACTTCGCGATCCAGGCCATGAACGCCTTGTTCCGCTTGTCGAACGCGTAGTCCTGGCTGATGTTGTCGTCGTACCAGACGCCGGTCGGGTCGACCATGCTGTCCAGGACGATCCGCCGCACGCGGTGCGGGAACAGCTTGGCGTAGACGGCGCCGAGGTAGGTGCCGTACGAGTACCCGAAGTAGTTGATCTTCTTGGCGCCGACCGCCGCGCGGATGGCGTCCATGTCACGGGCCGCGTTCGGGGTGTTGATCTCGTTAGCAGGTCGCCGTACTTCGTGCCACAGGCGTGCGCGAAGTTCTTCGCCCGCTGGAGATTCGCCCGTTCCTCGGCGCGGCTGTGCGGCACGGAGTCGGGACGGACCGGGTCGAAGAAGCCCGGCTCGCAGTCCAGGGCCGGCTCGCTCTTGCCCACGCCGCGCGGGTCGAAGCCGATCACGTCGTACTGCGAGGCGACCTTCTTCGGCAGGGCGCGCGCCACGAAGCCGGCCAGGCCGAGACCGCTGCCGCCGGGGCCGCCCGGGTTGACCAGCAGCGGGCCCTGGTAGTGGTCCGAGGTGTGCGGGACGCGGTTGATCGCGATCTTGATCTGCCGGCCGTGGCGGTTGCCGTAGTCCAGCGGCACGCTGATCTTCGCGCACTGCATCGTGGGGTTACTGTCGGTTCCGCAGTCCTGCCAGCCGACGGTCCGCACTGCTGCGGGAGCCGTGCCGGCCGCCGAGGCGGGCACCGCCGCCACCAGACCCGAGGCCAGCGCCGTCAGGGCGACGGCCACCGATGCTGTTCGTCTCACGTGCCCTCCTGAACAACGGGATGCCGGCGGCGTCGTTGCCACCGACGCGCAGATGGTGCCCCGGCGAAGGCGTGTTCAGCTAGAGGACAGGCGCAACAGACGTATGAAAAGACCGGAATGGCTACACCGAGTGGGGCAGACGGCCCGCCAGGCATCCCCCGATCGGCGTACGCACGAACGCCGTTCGAGCGGCGGCCGCCAACCGGGGCGACGGCCACCGGGCCCGCACGCCGTCAGATGCGGGTCGTCCGGCCGCACTCGGCCCTCTCGTCCTTCGAGGTCAGCGGAGCACTGCGGTCGTACGGATCCATCGTCGGGCCAGTGGGGGCCGGGCTGCCGATCCGGTCCGAGGGGAAGGACGGATGCAGCAGGCCGTCCGGGGACACGCAGCCGCTGTTGCCGAATCCGGCGTCGCTGCCGACGACCCACAGCTTTCCCGGTGTGACCCGGGCGCCCTGCACGGCGGTCACCTCGGCGTCGACCACCCGCCGCATGACGGCGCGGGTGACCTCGGCCGGGTCCCCCACCCGGCTGACGGGGTAGACGAAGGTGTAGTCGGCGTGGATCTCGGCACGTTCCGGCCGCTTGCCCGGCTCCACCGTCATCCGGCCCCGCACCTTCACCACATCGCCGACCAGGCGCACCTCGTCGGTGTCGAACCGGGTGAACACATCCGTCGGAGCATCGTCGGACGAGGGGTGGGCCAGCCCGTTGCGCAGATCCACCAGGTAGTCCTTCTCCAGCGGGTCGATCAACGCGAGCGCCTTCGCGGGACGGCCGCCGTTCAGCACGTCGCGGTCGAGGTTCGCCGCGATGAGAAACTTCTTCGTCAGGTGCATGGCGCGCGTGACAGCCGCCTTCGACACGCCGCCGACGGGCTTCGCCCCGGAGAGCGTGATGCCGTGCGCGCCGTTCGCCCATGTGCGGGACGGCGAGCCGGCGAAGGGGTGCGCGAAGGTCCCCGGGACGGGGGGCTGCGCGGCGGCCGACGTATCAGGGCTGAGGGCGGACGGCAGCCACCCCCAGTCCCGCGCCGGGCGCAACAGGCCCAGAGCGGCGACGGCGGCGACAGCCGTCCACACGCCGAGCCACTGCCACCAGCGCAGCCGCCAGTGCCACCTCTCGGACGGCAGACGCGGACGCTGCCTCAGGTCTCTTCCGAGCGCGGCAGTCCACCGCCGGCCGGACAGGCGTCCTTGTATGCGACCCGGCAGGCTCGGCCGGACTTCCGGCCGGTCGAGCGTCCACACCAGTCCGTCCACCCGCCGCGCCCGCTCGGCGTCCGCCTCGTTCGCCTCTCGCGCCTTGGACTCGTCGGACTCGTCGGACTGCTCGGTCATGGGGAGGCGGACTCCGGCTTCACGGATCGTTGACTCGATGGGCGCGTCACCCTACCGGGTGACACCCCACTGGGCGCCGGCAGCCGTCGTGAGGGCGGCGAGCGCGGAGCGCAGCGCCTCGCGGGTGGGCGGGTCGGCGACCCGGCCTTCTTTGATCTTGGCGCTCGCCTGCGGGACGGTGAGCGCCTCCGGGAGGACACGGGCGCCCATGACCTGCAGGGTCTCGGTCACCCACGCCTGTGCGCGGTCACCGCCCGCCAAGGACGGCGACGCGGTGACGACGAGCACCGGCTTGTCGGTCAGCTCACCCCCGCCGACGACCCATTCCAGGGCGTTCTTCAGCACGCCCGACGTGCCGTGCGCGTACTCGGGGCTGGCGACCAGCACTCCGTCCGCCGCGCCGAGCGCCGCCCGCCACTCCTTCGCCACGGGCGGCGGCCCGGTCATCTCCACGTCCGGGTTGAAGAACGGCAGGTCGCCGATCCCCCGGTAGACCTCCATGACGACACCGGCCTCGGTGCACAGCTCGGCGGCCGTCTCGACGACGGCAGCGTTCAACGACCCGCTGCGCAGACTCCCGTACACCCCGGCCAACCGCACGTGCGCCCCCTTACTCCAGGTGGGGCGCCCCTGGCCCCGCCCCACCGGCAACCGCCCGCCACGGCCCGGCATTCCGCCATGCGGCGGTGCGACGATCGCGTCACAGACACCTGGATGTCAGGTGGGTGGGCGGAGCGCAAGAAGGGTCCGGCGCCGGGAGAGCCCATGGTTTCGGTACCCACCCCGCCGACGCGGAAGCGCCCCGGCAAGCCCGTGACGCGACGAGGCGCCGTCGTGCTGCACATGTGACGGTTCATCGGAATACGGCGTTCCACATGCGGGCGTGCCCTCGCTGAGGCCGGCCCCGCTCAGCCGGTGCCGAACTCGTGGAGGGTGGCGAGGACTTCCTCGTCCGTCGTCTGGTCGAAGACCTGGTACCACTGGCCCACCGCGTAGAAGTCCGGCGGCCTGCTCAGGCACACCAGCAGGTCCGTCTCCCGGGCGAGCCGGTCGGCCGCGTCCGGGGCGCCGACCGGGACGGCCAGCACGAGGCGGCCCGGGTTCCGGGCTCGCAGGTGGCCGCAGGCGGCGCGTGCCGTGACGCCGGTGGCCAGCCCGTCGTCGACGAGGACGACCGTGCGCCCGGTCACCTCCGGGGCGGGGCGGCCCTCGCGGTAGGCGTGCTCGCGGCGCCGCAACTCCTCACGTTCGTGCGCATAGGTGTCGGCCAGCCGACCCTCGGTCAGGCCGAGGAAGGCCATCGCCTCACGGTCGAAGAGCGGCGGGTCCTCGCCGACCAGCGCGCCGATCCCGGCCTCCGGGCGACCCGGTACACCGATCTTCCGCACCGGCAGCACGTCCAGCGGCGCCCGCAGGGTGCGGGCGACCTCCGCCGCGACGGGGACCCCACCGCGCGGCAGCGCCAGCACCAGCGGATCCGGCAACTCACCGGCGTCCGCCAGTTCGCCGAGCCGGACGGCAAGCTGCCGGCCCGCGTCGGTGCGGTCTCGGAAACGCATGCGCACGACCCCTTCCTCAACCCGGCACCGGCCGCAGGAACCACTCCTGCGCCGCGTCCGCCACCTGCTCCAGCGCGCCCGGCTCCTCGAACAGGTGCGTCGCGCCGTGCACGACGAGGATGTCGTGCGGCCCGCCCAACTGCCGTGCCGCGTCCTCGTTCATCCGCAGCACCGCCTGGTCCTGACCGCCGACGATGAGCAGCACCGGCGTCCGGACGGCCGCGAGCGCCTCGCCCGCCAGGTCGGGCCGGCCGCCGCGGGAGACGACGGAGCGGACGGTCTGCGGCCGGCGTGCCGAGGCGACGAGGGCGGCGGCCGCGCCGGTGCTGGCCCCGAAGAGGTGCAGCGGCAGCCGGGCGGTGCCCGGGTGACGGCCCAGCCAGTCGGCAGCGGATGTCAGACGGTGGCCCAACAGGCCGATATCGAAGCGGTATTCGGCCGTCGCCAGGTCGGTCTGCTCCTCCTCGGCGGTGAGCAGGTCAAGCAGCAGCGTCCCCAGTCCGGCCCGCCGCAGCCCGGCGGCGACGGCCCGGTTGCGCGGACTGTGCCGCGAACTGCCGCTGCCGTGCGCGAACAACACCACGCCCCGTGCACCGTCGGGCACGTCGAGATCACCGGCGAGGTCGGCCTCCTCGGCCGGGACGGGCACGGACACCGCCTCGCTCACATGCTGGGCCATGCGGGACCTCCGTGGGTCCGATTCCTTGCCGGTCGGACAGCCGCTCAGGACGTCACGGCCCTCGGGTAGCCGCGGGTCGCGCGAGCGAAACGGCTACGCTCGGCTCCTGGCGCGTGCGCCTGCTGCTGACCTCCGACACGCATCTGCCCCGGCGTGCCACGGCGCTGCCCGCGCAGCTGCTGGACGAGATCGGCCGGGCCGACGTCGTGGTACACGCGGGCGACTGGGTGGACACCGCCACGCTGGATCTGCTGGAGTCCCGCGCAGCACGGCTCGTGGGGGTGTACGGCAACAACGACGGCGACGAGCTGCGCGCCCGGCTGCCAGAGACGGCGCACGTGGAACTGGCCGGGCTGCGCCTCGCCGTCGTGCACGAGACGGGCCCGGCCACCGGGCCGCGAGCAGCGGTGCGCGCAGCGTTTCCCGGACGCCGACGTGCTGGTCTTCGGGCACAGCCACATCCCGTGGGACACCGTCGCCGAGGGCGGTCTGCGCCTGCTGAACCCGGGTTCGCCGACGGACCGGCGCCGCCAGCCGTACTGCACGTACATGACGGCGCGCATCGAGTCGGGCCGCCTCACCGACGTCGAACTGCACGCCCTGCCGCCGCGCGGAGGGTTGATCCAGAGCGCCGGGCGCTGCGGGGCCGCGGAGCGACCACATCGGTGGGGCGCGCGGCCGCGCGGCGGCGGGGCCGAGGTGCCGGTCCAGCAGGTGCCGCGCCGAGCCAGCAGGCGGCGAAGCCACAGCTCCGTCGAGACGAGGTCGGCCAGGCCGTCCAGGGGCAGCGGGACGACCGTCGGCCGCGTCCCGCAGGGCCTTGCGCACCACCCGCGCCTCGACGAGGCCCGCGTCGGCCAGCAGCGGCGCGTCGAAGAGGTCGAGCAGGTCGTCGGCGGCGACGCGCAGGCCGGTGCGGACGGCCGCGGCCTCCGTGGCGCGGGAGGGCGCGCCCCAGCCGGGCGGCAGGTCGTGCACTCCGGCGTCGTCGAGTACGGCGCGCAGCACGGCGGCCCGCGCACCGGGTTTGACCCGGAGCGGTCTCGGGGAGGGCGCGGCAGGCGCGCACCACCTGGTTGTCGTAGAAGGGGGCGTGCAGCCGCTGCCCGCGCAGCTCCGCGGCCTGTTCGAGGATCCGCTGGTCGGCGGCGTGCCGGGCCAGCGCCGCACGGGCCCGCAGCTCGCCCGGGCGGCCCTCGAGCGGCCGCCCGGCGGCGGCCCGCTCCAGGCGGCGGGAGACGTCGGCGAGCGCCTCGCCGGTCAGCCAGCGCGCGGCCGGCCCCGGCCGGCACCAGCTGAGCGCGGCGAGCGTGACATCCACGGCGCCGAGCCCGTCGGTGCGCCCCCGCGCTCCGCCGCCACCGCCGGCCGCGGCGGTCGGGGAAGCGGCCGTCGCGCAGCCGCGCCGCGGCCTCGACGATGCCTTCGCGGTACGGGGTGCGGGCGAGTCGTCGAGCGGCCCGGTAGACGGTGACGGGCACGAGCACGGTGCGTCCGGCCGTCAGCCCGCGCTCGGCCCCCTCGACCCGGGCGAGCGCGGCGGCGGGCCGCACCAGGTGCCGCCGTCGCCGGTCCAGGAACAGGTCTGCGAGCCGTGCGGGGTGTGCGTCCAGGACGGGCCGCGCGCCGAGGCCGACGAAGTGGTCGGCGCTGCCGGCGCCCAGCCGCCGCCGGTGCCGTTCGACGGTGACCAGCGACGGGGCCGGCTCGTCGGTCAGCGGCACGCCGTCCAGCTTGGCGTAGGGGAGAGCGTCGTCCCCACCGGTGACGACGACGTGGTGCAGCCGCGGGTTGTCGGCCATCAGCCGGGCGCGTTCGAGTTCGGCGAGGTGCGCGGCCGCGTCCGGGCCGGCGGCGAGGCGCCCGGCGGGGGCCGCGGCCAGGTCGTTGAAGGTGACGGCCAGCAGCCGCTCCCCGGCCGAGGCGCCGCCCGTTTCGGAGCCGGCGCCGAACAGGATGCCGGGCACGCCGGGCAGCCCGGCGGCGAGCAGCGCCAGGGTCCCGGAGGCGGGACCGCCTGACAGGTCGGCGCCGATGCCCGGCGCGGGGCCGCGGGCCCCCGCGGGCGGCCCGCCGCTCGGCGGGGCCCATGCCGGGTACCGGCCCCGGGTCGCGGTCGTCGAGGTGCGTGGCCGCGACGTGCCGGGGCGCGGCAAGCCGGGTCCGTACGGCCTCCACGAGTGCGTCACGCACGGCAGCGACGGCCGTCCGGGCGTCCACCGGCGGGGGCGCGTTCAGCACGAGGGAGGCGTGCGGCTCGTAGCCGGCGATCTCCCGGCTGACGCCCGTCGCGCAGGATCAGGGCGTGCCCCGGCGGCACGCGCCGTACGCCGGCGTACGGTGTTCCGTCGCCGAGTGCCTCGGGCGTGTCGGGGCAGGCGAGCAGGGCGCCGAGATAGGTGATGTCCAGCTGTGCCTCGGTGAGGTCGGCGAGCGGGAGCGCGGCCGTGGCGTAGGCGGTGCCGCCCTTCCACGGGGTGTGGAAGACAGGCCGGAGCGCCGGCCAGGTCGGCGGCGACGGTGATGCGGCGGCCGGCACGGACGACGGCCGTGTAGCTGCCGGGCCAGGCCGTCAGGTGCTTGAGCGCGCCGCCGCGCGCGGCGGACAGGCCGGCCCGCAACTGGTCGTCGGATGGCGCCGCAGCAGCCGAAGACAGCCAGCGATTGCCGGGGTCGCCGTGCACGACGCGGATCTCGTCGGGCCGCCAGTCCCCGACCGCCCACAGCGGGTCGGGGTCACCCCACAGCAGCTGCCCGGCGACGGGGCGGACCGTTTCGTCGACGAGCGGTCCGGTGTCCGGATCGCCGTACAGCGGCGCCACGGCCGCCCCTCGTGCGGGTCCCGCCGCGGCGCTGCTCCACCCCACCAGCCATCGCATCGCCGCCTCCGCCCCGTCCGCGTCCGTCCGAAAGCTGCTGCGGACAGCAGCTGTTCGGGACCATGCTGCCATGGGCGGGGCACGGCGCGATGGTGCAGGGGGCGTACGAATCGTGGGTTTTCTGCCGGGAGACGAGAGACCTCCGGCGGCACCCGGTTCCGGGCGACGGGCCCTCACTCCTTCTCCACCGAAGGCATATGCCAGGTGGGTCGACCGGTGTCATTCGGCCAAATGTCGGTCCGGGGAGCGCGCCCGTGACTCCCGACGACAGGCCGCACCCGGCGGGCGCACGGCCACACCCTGCGAGTACGCCGCTCGGCGGTCCGGCGCGGCGCGCGCGCGGCGCACGCCGCGTGCCACGGCGAGAGCTCCACGCCGGCCGTGCACCGGCCGCGCCGGCCGGGGCACGGATTCCCGCCATCCGCGCACCGCCCCTTAACGGTCGGGATCTGGGGAACTACGCTGGGTTCACGAATGCCCCGCGCCAGCCGGCGGGGCGGTCGTCGGTTGTCAGGGGTGTGCCCATGTCCAGAGCGCCACGCGGGCCGAACGAGAAGCTCGGGGCCGTCCTCGCCCTCGCCGGGATCAGCAACGCCGGACTCGCCCGCCGGGTCAACGACCTGGGCGGACAGCGCGGCCTGACGCTCCGCTACGACAAGACGTCCGTGGCCCGCTGGGTCTCCAAGGGCATGGTGCCGCAGGGCGCGGCGCCGCATCTGATCGCCGCGGCGATCGGCAGCAAGCTGGGCCGTCCGGTCTCGCTGCACGAGATCGGGCTGGCCGACGCCGACCCGGCGCCTGAGGTCGGTCTGTCCTTCCCGCGCGACGTGCGCTCGGCGGTGAAGGCCGCCACGGACCTGTACCGGCTGGACCTCGGCGGGCGGCGCGGTGGCGGCATCTGGCAGTCGCTGGCCGGGTCGTTCTCCGTGAGCGCCTACGCCACGCCGGCGTCCCGCTGGCTGATCACGCCGGCCGACAGCTCCGTGGCCCGCGAGGTGTCCGCGCCGGGCTCCGGCGAACACGCGGGCGGCGGTGCGGGCCCCACGTCGCCGGTGCGCGTCGGGCACACGGACGTGGCGAAGCTGCGCGAGGCCGCCGACGAGGCACGCCGCTGGGACTCCAAGTACGGCGGCGGCGACTGGCGTTCGTCGATGGTGCCGGAGTGCCTGCGAGTCGACGCCGCGCCGCTGCTGCTGGGCTCCTACTCCGACGACGTGGGCCGCTCGCTGTTCGGCGCTGCCGCCGAACTGACCCGGCTGGCCGGGTGGATGGCCTTCGACACCGGCCAGCAGGAGGCTGCCCAGCGCTACTACATCCAGGCGCTGCGGCTGGCCCGCGCGGCGGCCGACGTGCCGATGGGCGGGTACGTGCTGGCGTCGATGTCCCTGCAGGCCACCTACCGCGGCTTCGCCGACGAGGGCGTCGACCTCGCCCAGGCCGCGCTGGAACGCAACCGCGGCCTGGCCACCGCCCGCACCATGAGTTTCTTCCGGCTCGTCGAGGCTCGGGCCCTGGCCAAGGCGGGTGACGCGCATGCCTGCGCGAGCGCGCTGTCGGCCGCCGAGGGCTGGCTGGAGCGCTCCCGCCCCGGCGACGCGGACCCCTCCTGGCTGGGCTTCTACTCCTACGACCGGCTCGCCGCGGACGCCGCCGAGTGCTACCGCGACCTGAAGGCCCCCCGGCAGGTGCGGCGCTTCACCGAGAAGGCGCTGTCACAGCCGACGGAGGAGTTCGTCCGCTCGCACGGGCTGCGGCTCGTGGTCTCCGCGGTCGCCGAGCTGGAGTCCGGCAACCTGGACGCGGCCTGCGCCGCGGGGGCGCGCGCCGTCGAGGTGGCCGGCCGCATCTCCTCGGCCCGCACCACCGAGTACGTCCGCGACCTGCTGCACCGCCTCGAGCCGTACGGCGACGAACCGCGGGTCGCCGAACTTCGCGAACGGGCCCGCCCACTGCTCGCCGCCCCTGCGTGACGGCGGTTCCGGCAGCCCCTGACCGTCGGGCTGCCACGCCCACGGCGTGCGGGGGTGGCGGAGACCACTGTGTGGCCCAGGGGCGGCGGGTCATGATGGGGGCGTGTCTGACGACGTGTTGCACAGGGCGACCCCCGACCTCCCCGCCGGCCTGGACTGCGACGTACTGGTCGTGGGCGGCGGGATCGTCGGGCTGTCCACCGCCTACGCGCTGACCCGGGCCCGCCCGCGGACGCGTGTGCTGGTGCTGGAGAAGGAGGACGGGCCCGCACGGCACCAGACGGGACACAACAGCGGGGTCATCCACAGCGGCGTCTACTACCGGCCGGGCTCGCTCAAAGCCCGCTTCGCGGTGCGGGGCGCGGCCGAGACCGTCGAGTTCTGCAAGGAGCACGGGCTGCCGCACGAGGTGACGGGCAAGCTGATCGTCGCCACCGGCCGCTCCGAACTGCCGCGGCTGCACGCGCTGGTCCAGCGTGGCCGCGAGAACGGCATCCCGGTACGCGAGCTGGGCCCCGCACAGTTGACCGACTACGAGCCGCACGTGCGGGGCGTGGCCGCCATCCATGTCGGGACGACCGGGATCTGCGACTACGGCGCGGTCGCCGCCACCCTCGCGCGCCTCGCCGCCGAGGCGGGCGCCACGGTTCGCTACGGCGCCGAGGTCGCGGCCGTCGACCGGCGGGCGGGCCGCGGCGTCGCCGTCCGCACGGCGGACGGCACGGTGCTGCGCGGGCGCACCCTGGTCAACTGCGCAGGCCTGCACTGCGACCGTCTCGCGCGGCTGGCCGGCGACGACCCCGGCATGCGGATCGTGCCGTTCCGCGGCGAGTACCGCGAGCTGACGCCGGGCCGCCGGCACCTGGTGCGCGGCCTGGTCTACCCGGTGCCCGACCCGGCGTTCCCGTTCCTGGGCGTACACCTGACGCGCGGCGTCGACGGCCAGGTGCACCTCGGTCCGAACGCGGTGCCGGCGCTGGCCCGTGAGGGCTACGACTGGGGTGTCGTGCGTCCCGGCGAACTGGGCGGCACGCTGACCTGGCCGGGCAGCGCGCAGCTGGCCCGCCGCCACTGGCGTTACGGGATCGGCGAGTTGCACCGCTCGCTGTCCGCGCGGGCTTTCACGGCCGCCGTGCGGCGCCTGCTTCCCGAGGTACGGGCCGAGGACCTGCGCCCGGCTGCGGCGGGCGTGCGCGCACAGGCGGTGCTGCGCGACGGCACCCTCGTCGACGACTTCCTCGTCCGCGAGGCGCCGCACACCGTGCACGTGCTGAACGCGCCGTCCCCCGCCGCGACGGCGGCCCTGCCGATCGGCCGGGACATCGCCGCCCGCGTACTGCGCACCCTGGACTGACCTGCGGAACGGTCCACCGTCCGGGCGGCACGCGAACGGGTGACGGGAGGTCACACCACAACGGCCCCCGTGCGCACGCTCTCTTCGGACTGCTGCGACGCGACGCGCCGCAGCCGAGTCCGATTTACGGCGTTATAGCGTGCCCTGCGGCTCTACAGTGGTCAACCAGCCGAGCCAGAGGAGTGCCGAGTGGACGTCACCGAGCACATCAGCACCCTGTTGACCGACTCCTTCGGAGTGGACCCGCTCGCGATCGGGGACGACGTGACGTTGCGGCGACTGCGCATGGACTCCCTCGCGCTGGAGGAGCTCAGACTCCTGCTGGAGGACGAACTGGACATCGACCTGGACAACGTCCAGCTCAACTCGCGCGACACCTTCGGCGCGCTGGTGGCCGCCGTGCGCGAGCAGACGGCAGCCGTCGCATGACGGCCGAGGGCTACGCGGCCGCCGTCACCGGCCTGGGCCTGGTCACCGCGGCCGGCGTCGGCGTCGAGGACACCTGGAACGCGGTGACCGGCGCCGGCGCACCGACCGGAGTCCGGGTCCGCGACGAGCTGCGCGACCTGCCGTGCGACTTCTTCTACACGATCGGTGACCCGGCCGGCGGAGCAGACCCCACCGACGCGCTCGGCCCCGCCGCCCAGCGCCTGATGGACCGTTTCTCCCAGCTGGCCGTTCTCGCCGCCCGCGAGGCGGTCGCCGACGCCGGCCTCGACCCGACCGCCTGGGACGGCGACCGTGTCGCGGTCGTCCTCGGCTCCGCACACGGCGGGCTGCCGTTCTACGACGCGCAGGCCGCCGCCCTCGCCGGGAAGGGCCCCCGCCGCGTCTCGCCGAAGCTGGCCCCGCTGACCACCGTCAACGGCGCGGCCGGCAGCGTCTGCCGCGACCTGCAGGCCCGCGGACCCAGTCTCGCCGTGACGACGGCCTGTGCGTCGGGCACCGACGCGATCGGCACCGCGCGGGCACTGCTGCGCGCCGGGGTGTGCGACGTGGCGATCGCCGGCGGCGCCGAATCCGTGTGCACCCGCCTGCTGGTCGCCAGCGCCTGCCGCCTCAAGGCCCTGTCCACCCGGCGCGAGGACCCGGCGGCCGCCTGCCGTCCCTTCGACGCCGACCGGGACGGCTTCGTCATCGGCGAGGGCGCCGGCCTGCTCGTACTCGAACGCCCCGAACACGCCCGTGCCCGCGGCGCCCGCGTGCGCGCGGAGGTCGTCGGATACGGCGCGAGCAACGACGCGTACGCTCCCGTCGCGCCGGACCCGGACGGCGCCGGCATCGAGCGGGCGCTGCGCGCCGCCCTGTCCGACGCCGGCGTCGCACCCGCGCGATGTCGGACACGTCAACGCGCACGGCACCTCGACCGTCATGAACGACCTCATCGAGAGCGCCGTGCTGCGCCGAGTCCTCGGCGAACAGCCGCTCGTCACGTCCACCAAGGCGATGACCGGCCACACCCTCGGCGCGGCCGGCGGCATCGAGACCGCCCTGGCCGTCCTCGCCCTCGAAGAAGGCCTGGTGCCGCCGACCGTCAACCTGCGCGCGCAGGACCCGGAGGTGGCCGTCGAGGTGGTGGCGAAGGAGGCCCGCGCGAGACGGACCGACCTCGCGGTGAAGACGTCACTGGGCTTCGGCGGCCACAACGCCGCCCTCGTCCTCGCCCGCGCCTGACGGAGGGATCCCGAGAGCCGATGCCCGAGGAAGTCATCCGCACGCTGTCCGTCGACGGCCTGTCCTACTCCTACCGGCTGCTTGCCCAGCCGGACGCCCGAACGGAACCGGTGCTCGTGCTGGGCGGCGCCCTGCAGGGCATGTACGGCTGGCCTCAGATGGAGGACCACGTGCACCCGGTGGCCGGCCTGGTCACCGCCGACCTGCCCGGCATGGGCACCGCCGACCCGCTCCGCCCCGAGCAGGACAGCGAACTGATGTGCACGGCGATCGAGCAGATCATCGACGACCTGAACGTGCCCCGTATCAACGTCTTCGGCTATTCCTACGGCGCCGCCGTCGCCTTCGGCTGCGCGCAGCGCCGCCCCGAGCGGATCGCCCGGCTGCTGCTGGGCGGCGTGCCGGCGGGCATCACCGATGCGCAGCTCGCCTACTGGCGGCGCGCCGCCGAACGGCTGGAGGCCGGGCACCCGGAGGAGTTCGCAGCCATGGCGGCCGCCGCCATGCTGTGCATGGACGAGACGCGTCCGGTGTACCGCCGCCACCTCGCCGAACGCTACGTCCGGCGCACCCTGCTGTACGCCGCCACGCGCACTCCGCACGCGCTGAACGTGCTGGACCGGGCACTGAACAAGAAACTCTCGCTGGACGGCGGCCTGTGCGGGGTGCCGGCGCTCGTCTTCTGCGGCGAGCACGACACCGTCAGCCCGCCGGACCGGCAGCGGGCGTTCACCTCGACGATCGAGGGCGGGCGCTTCCTGACCGTGCCGGAGACGGACCACTGGGCGGTCCTCGAGCGCGCCGAGGGCGTCGCGGTCATGACCGCGCACTTCTTCACCGACCGCCCGGTCCACGCCTTCCCGCCCCTGCCGGTGCCCGTCCCGCCGCAGTCGACGACGCGCCACGCCCTCCACGCCGTCGCACCCCCGGCCCATGGCGCCGCCGGCGCCGGCACGCTCGCCGGCCCGTAGGTGCCGTCCCGGGACGGCACCGGCCGACGGCCTGGAGGCGTGCTGCGCCACAGTCGGGGACCCGCCGCACCCCCGACAGCGGGGCGGCACCCGCGGCCCGCAGCCGGCAGGTCCGGTGGCTGCCGGACGTCAGAGCAGCCACGCAGGAGTACGCAGTCGGCCCCGCACACGGCGCGCGAAGCGCCGGGAGCCGTCGGGCACAGGCCGGGACCCTGCCCGGGCCGGGTGGCACCGGCCCGGAGGGGACCGCACGCATAGACTCGGGGCTCGTGTCCGAAAATCACCGCACCCCGATGTTCGCTCCCGGTCGGGGGCCGGCCGCCGACCCGGCCGGCTCGCACCACGACCGCCGCATCCGCAGCTTCCAGCCGCGCCGCAGCCGCGTCACGCACGGGCAGCGTGCCGCGCTGGAGCGGCTGTGGCCGCAGTGGGGACTGGACGTCGACGGACTCTCCCGGATCGACCTCGATGCTCTCTTCGACACGCTGCCGCCGGGCGCGCCCGTCGTGCTGGAGATCGGTTTCGGCATGGGAGAGGCGACCGCGAAGATGGCCGCCGCCGACCCCGGCACCGGCATCTTCGCCGTCGACGTGCACACCCCCGGTCAGGGCAACCTGCTGCGGCTGGCCGAGAAGCACGGGCTGCGCAACATCCGGGTCGCCAACGGCGACGCGCTCATCCTGCTCCACGAGATGCTGCCGCCCGGCTGCCTCGACGGGCTGCGCGTCTACTTCCCGGACCCGTGGCCCAAGAAGCGGCACCACAAACGCCGGCTGATCCAGACCGAGTTCCTGGACGTGGCGGCCGTCCCGCTGAAGCCGGGCGCGGTGGTGCACCTGGCCACCGACTGGGAGCCGTACGCCGAGCAGATGCTTCAGGTGCTCACCGAGCATCCGCTGTACGAGAACACCCAGCCGCCCGGCTGCTTCGCGCCGCGCCCGGCGGCCCGGCCGCTGACCCGCTTCGAGAAGCAGGGTCTGCACAAGGGCCACAAGGTGCACGACGTGCTCTTCCGCCGTCTCGGCTGACGGGTCCCACCGGTCAGGCGCGGTCGCGGCGACCGCGGTGGGCACGGTGAGCGCGGCTGAAGTCGCCGCAGGGTGCGCTGATGGTCAGCGGCGGCGTCGCCTTCGCGACGCCGGCCGTCCGGTTTCTGGCGACGGGCATCGGCCCGCGCTGGTCCGGTGGCGGGGAGAACCGGATGCGGGTGCTGTTCACCGTGACGTTCGGGGTGAAGGGCCCGGCCGCGGGCCGAGCGCGCAACGCCGTGCTGTGCGTGGGCCTGGCCGGGATGCTGGTGTCCTGGTATCTGTGACGGGTGGCCTCACGCCCCGGGGGTGACCAGACGGGCCTCGTAGGCGAAGACGGCCGCCTGGGTGCGGTCGCGGAGACCCAGTTTGACCAGGACCCGGCTGACGTGCGTCTTCACCGTGGACTCGGCGACGACCAGTTGGCCGGCGATCTCCGCGTTGGACATGCCGTGTGCGACGAGCGTCAGCACCTGCGTCTCGCGTTCGGTCAGGTCGCCGACGCGTTCCCGGGCCGGCGGGGAGGGACGGCCCAGCCGGGAGAACTCGGCGATCAGGCGGCGGGTGACGGTCGGGGCGAGCAGCGCCTCGCCCGCCGCGACGACGCGCACCCCCTCGGCGAGCTGCCCGACGGAGGCGTCCTTGAGGAGGAAGCCGCCCGCTCCGGAGCGCAACGCCTGGTAGACGTACTCGTCCAGGTCGAAGGTGGTCAGGATGAGCACCTTCGCGCCGTTATCGGCGGTGACGATTTCGCGGGTCGCCTCCAGGCCGTTGGTTCCGGGCATGCGGATGTCCATCAGCACCACGTCGGGCCTCAGCTCCGCGACCTTCTCGACCGCCTCGCGGCCGTCCTGCGCCTCGCCTGCCACCTCGATGTCGGGCATCGCGCCGAGCAGCACGGAGAAGCCCTCCCGGACCATCTCCTGGTCGTCGACGATCAGGACGCGGATCACGCGGCACCGTCCTGCGCGTCGGGGCCGCCCGCGATGTCGTCCTCGGCCGGGGCGCCGGCAGCGGGTTCGACCGGCGTGGCGGGGACGAACACGGCGACCTCGTAGCCGCCGTCTTCCGTGGCGTCGGCGGTCAGTTCGCCGCCCAGCATCTGCACCCGCTCCCGCATCCCCAGCAGCCCGTGCCCGGCACCAGGCGACGCCTTCGCCAGCCGGCTCGGCGGCCCGTTGACGATGCGCAGGCCCAGCCCACCGAGCACGTAGGACACCTCCACCCGCGCCTCGGCGCCCGGCGCGTGGCGCAGCACGTTGCTCAGCGCCTCCTGCACGATGCGGTAGGCGGACAGTTCGACGCCCTGCGGAAGGCGCCGCGTCGCTCCGGTGACGACGAGTTCGGCGCTCAGGCCGCTTCCGCGCAGTCCGTCGAGCAGGACAGGCAGGTCGGCGAGGGCCGGCTGCGGCGCCTCGGGGGCACCGTCGGCGAACGCGTCGGGGTCGTCGGACCGCACGACGCCCAGAATGCGCCGCAGTTCGGTCAGCGCGGCCACCGCGTTCTCCCGGATGGTGGACAGCGGGGCGGCCAGCTCGGGCGGCAGTTCCTGCACCCGGTAGGGGGCGGCCTCGGCCTGGATGGCGATGACGGACATGTGGTGCGCCATCACGTCGTGCAACTCGCGGGCGATGGTGGCCCGCTCCTCGAGGAAGGTACGGCGGGAGCGTTCCTGCGCGGTGACGGTCTCGCTCTCCGTGACGTGCCGGCGCTCGTCACGCCAGGCACGCAGCGCGGCCGCGGCGATCAGCAGCAGCGCGGAGACGATCGCGACCGCCGGAACGTCGTTGCCGGAGCTGCCGAAGGCGGAGACGACACTCCCGGCGGCCACCGTGAGCAACCACATCTCGAACGCGACGCGGGGGCGGGTCCGCAGGGTGACGAGCACGAGCGTCACCGGGTGGCAGACCATGGCCACATCCGCCCAGGGCGGCGCGAAGCCGTACGGAGACTCCGCGAACTGGGCCAGGGTGAAGACCGCCAGCGAGACCCAGAAGGCGCCGACCGGGCGCAGCAGTGTCAGCACCACCGCACCGGCCAACACGGCGCAGAGCGCCAGGTTGACGACGTCGTCCCGCTGACCGGCACTGACCAGGAGGACGAACCCGGCGAAGGCGCACACGAGAGCGTGCGGCGTCCAGCGCAGGTACCGCCGCAGGCGCTTCGGCACCAGCCGCGCCCACAGACTGCGCGGCGCCGCCTCAGCCGGCAGCAGGGGCCGGAAGACGAACACGTCGTGGAACAGGTCGTGGCGCAGGATCCGCCACGCGTCCTGCGCGAGACGGAGATCCGCCGGGTGCGTCTGGGTCATGGCGGCAACAGTAGGCACCGGCGCGCCGGGGCGCGTCCGGCTCGAAGCGGATCTGTGGGCGTCCCTCTCAGGGAGGAGGCGGCCGGTTACTGTCAGGGGCGTGCATCAGGCATATCAGCCCACCGCAGGCTATGCGGTTCCCGCCTACGAGCAGCATCCGCGTTTTCCCGAGATGCCCGCCTCGCCGGCGCAGTGGCGCTATCCCCCGCCCGCCACGACCTCGTGGTGGCATTGGTGGCACCGCCACAGCCGCGCGCTGCGTGCCGCGGCCGTGGCCGTCCTGCTCCTGCTGTGCGGGCTGACGATCCTGCTGCTGGTCCACCGGAAGACCGGCACCGACGGGCTGCTGGTCGGGCTGGCGTTGGCGATCCTGCCGGTGCCGCTGCTCATCGCGGGGCTGCGCTGGGTCGACGGCGTGTACCCGGCGCGCTGGCGCAACCACGTGTTCGCCTTCGCGTGGGGCGCCTGCGCGGCCACACTCGTGGCGCTCATCGCCAACACGCTCACCGCTGAGTGGCTGGCCACCTCCGTGCTGCCGAACGCGCCCCATCGGGCGGACACCATCGGCGCGGTGGCGGTGGCGCCGCTGGTGGAGGAGTCGGTGAAGGCGGCGCCGGTGCTGCTGCTGTTCCTCTTCCGGCGGCAGCGGTTCAACAGCGTGGTGCCGCTCCTGGTGGCCGCGGGGGTCAGCGCGACCGGCTTCGCCTTCACCGAGAACGTGCTGTACCTGGGCAGCGCCTTCGGCGAGGACACCTTGGCCGATCCGGGACAGCAGCTCGGCCACTCCGTGACGTTGGCGACGTTCGTCGTCCGCATCGTCTTCTCGCCGTTCGCGCATCCACTGTTCACGTCCATGACAGGGGTGGGCCTGGGCGTCGCGGCGATGCTGCCCCAGCGGCGGCGGGTGCTGCGCGTGCTGCTGCCGATCGCCGGCTTCACCACCGCGGCCGCCCTGCATGCGGTCTGGAACGGCTCGGCCACCGTGGCGGGCGGCGCGTTCCTCGTGGTGTACGCGCTGTTCATGCTGCCGGTGTTCGCCGTGGTGACGTGGCTGGCGATCTGGTCGCGGCAGAACCAGCTGAAGTCGATACGTGCGACGTTGCCCGCGTACGCGGCGGCGGGCTGGATCTCGCCGCCGGAGGCGTGGGCGCTGGGTTCGATGCGGGCCCGGGCCGGGGCGCGCACGCTGGCCCGCCGCACCGGCGGCGTGCCGCTTGTGCGGACCCTCGTGGAGTACCAGCACTTCGCGACGGCGCTGGCCCTGCTGCGGGTGCGCGCCGACGCGGGTGCGGCGGCGCCGGACTTCGCGGCGCGGGAACAGGAGCTGCTGCATCACCTGTGGCGGCGCCGTCCGGCCGCCGGGCCGCCCACGGAGGCCTCGGCCTTCTCGACGATGCCCCGCCGCCCGGCCCCGGTCCCCTACTACCCGCCGCCGCCCGGCCCCTGGCGCTGAGCACGCCGGGAGAGCCGCCGGGACCGTGTCACACCACACGAGCGCCGTGCTCGCCGGCACCGGTCCGGCAGCCGGCGCCCTGCGCGCGTCCGGCCGTCGCCATGCCGAAGGCGAGAGCACCGGGAGGAAGATCCCGCAGGCGGCCGACGCGGCGGGCGTCCTCCGGGCCGGGGGCGGGGTCTCGCGCCCGCCCGCCCCCGTCGGCACCGGTCTGGTCAGGTCGCCGGAAGCGCCTGTTCGACAGCGGCGACGAGTTCGGGCGCGTCGGGTTCCGTCTGCGGAGAGAAGCGCCCGGCCACCCGGCCGTCCGGGGCGAGCAGGAACTTCTCGAAGTTCCAGCGGACGTCCCCGGTGTGCCCCTCGGCGTCGGCCGTGCCGACGAGCCGCTCGTACAGCGGGTGCCGCCCCTCGCCGTTGACGTCGGCCTTCTCCGTCATCGGGAACGTCACGCCGTAGGTCGCCGAGCAGAACTGCGCGATCTCCTGCGAGGTGCCGGGCTCCTGCCCCATGAACTGGTTGCACGGCACGCCGAGCACGGTGAAGCCGCGCGCCGCGTACTGCTCGTGCAGCTTCTCCAGCCCCGCGTACTGCGGCGTCAGACCGCACTTGGAGGCGACGTTGACAATGAGCACGGCCTTGCCGCGATACTGCGCCAGATCCGCGGGGCCGCCCTGGAGTGCGCCGATCTCGACTTCGTGTACAGACATGCCTCGGATGCTAGCCGGTGCCCGGGAGGCCGGGCGGGGCGCCGGGTGGTGTGGGCAGAGGCGAACCGAGGTAACCGGGAGGAGGCACCGAGGCAACCTCCTGGAGGGGGCTCCCTGTGATCGCACTGCAAGCCATCGGCATGACGCTCGGCGTGATCGTGTGCGTGGTCGGCGCGCTGCTGTTCTTCATCGGCGGCCCGACCTTCCGCCGCGACCGGAAGCGCTGAGGCGCGCCCGGCGCCGACGGCGTACCGGCGGAGCAGCACCCATGCCCAGCACCGCAGACCCGCGGAACAGCGCGGGCCAGGTCGCGCAGCCGACGGCCCCGCGCACGAGCCGCCGCTGGTGGATCCTGGCCGTCATCGGCCTCGCCCAGCTCATGGTCGTCCTCGACGCGACCATCGTGAACATCGCGCTGCCCTCCGCGCAGCGCGATCTCGGTTTCTCCGACCAGAACCGGCAGTGGATCATCACCGCCTACTCCCTCGCCTTCGGCAGCCTGCTGCTGTTCGGCGGCCGCATCGCCGACCTCGTCGGCCGCAAGCGGACCTTCGTCGTCGGCGTCATCGGCTTCGCGGCCTCCTCGGCGCTGGCCGGCGCGGCAGGCAGTTTCGGCCTCCTCGTCGTCGGCCGCTCGCTGCAGGGCATGTTCGGCGCCCTGCTCGCCCCGGCCGCGCTGTCCCTGCTCAACATCACCTTCACCGCGCCGAAGGAACGCGGCAAGGCGTTCGGCATCTACGGCGCCATCGCCGGCACCGGCGGCGCCATCGGCCTGCTCCTGGGCGGGCTGCTCACCGAACACTTCAACTGGCGCTGGACGCTCTACATCAACGTGCTGTTCGCGCTGCTGGCCCTCGCCGGTGCGGCATGGCTGCTCAAGACCGGCGAACGGGACCGCACCGCACGGCTCGACTGGCCCGGCGTGCTGCTCGTCTCGGCCGGCCTGTTCGGCATCGTCTACGGCCTGTCCAACGCCGACACCCACGGCTGGTCCGCGCCGCAGACCTACGGCTACGCCGGCGGCGGCCTGCTGCTCGTCCTGCTCTTCGTCGCCTGGCAGACCCGGGCCCCGCAGCCCCTGCTGCCCTTGCACATCCCGGGCGACCGCACCCGCGGCGCCTCCCTCATCGCGGTCGCCTCCGCCGCCATGGGGATGTTCGGCGTCTTCCTCTTCCTCACCTACTACATGCAGACGATCCTCCGGTTCGATCCGGTCGAGACCGGCCTGGCGTTCCTGCCGATGATCGGCGCGCTGATCGTCTCGGCGCAGATCGCCACCAACCTCACCGTGCCGCACTTCGGCCCGAAGGCCGTCGTGCCGCTGGGGCTGCTGGCCTCGGCAGGGGGCATGGTGTGGCTGACCCGGATAGGCCTGGACACCCCGTACGCGACGCACGTCCTGCCGCCGCTGCTCGTCTTCGGTCTCGGCCTCGGCCACGTGATGCCGCCCGCGATGAACCAGGCGACGGCCCACGTCGCCCCCCGCGACGCCGGTGTCAGCTCCGCGAGCGTCAACACCATGCAGCAGGTGGGCGGCGCCATCGGGACCGCGCTGCTCAACACCCTGGCGGTCACCGCGGCCTCCGCCTACCTCGCGGACCACCGCCCCGGCCCGACGGTGCGGGCGCTGGCGCAGCTGCACAGCTACACCACGGCGTTCTGGTGGTCGGCGGCCCTCTTCACGCTCGGCGCGATCCTCACCTTCCTCATCTATCCCCGCCGGCGGAGTCCGGCCCGCTCTGCCGGTTCGCCGCAGGCCCGCGGCGAACCGGATGACGGAAGTTAGTGCTGTGGCCGGAAAGGTTCACCGGCTCGCGACGTCCGGCAGACCTTCCCGGCCATTGCAGCAACCAAGCAGTGCGCCCGCGACGGCGACCTCCGTGCCGGCCAGGCCGACCGAACAGAACACCGTGACCTGGCGGTCCCCGGAGCGGGCCGCCGCCGCGCCGGCGGCCACCGCGGCCAGATCGGTGACCGGCCGCCCGGCGAACAGGTGGGTCTCCGGATAGCCGGCCAGCTGCGCCGGCGAGTCGGTGAGGACGACGTCCGCCCGGTCCGCCAGGGCCGGGGGCACCTCGTGCCGGGTGACGCTCTTCGGGCCGAGCGTCGTCAGGTGAGTGCCCGGTTCGAGCCAGTCCGCCGCCAGTACGGGCTCCGGGCTGTCCGTCGCGACGATCACCGCGTCACGGGCGCGCACCGCCTCCCGGGCTGCGGGCACCGCCCGTGTCCGCAGCCCGAGCTGCCGCCGGGCGCGTACCGCGAACGCCTCCGCCCGCTCGAGCCGGCGGGACGCCACGACCACCTCGCTGATCTCGCGCACCGCGCACACCGCCCACAGCTGCGCCCACGCCTGCGCGCCCGCCCCCACCACTCCGAGCCGCACCGGGCCGGGCCGGGCGGCCGCGTCGAGCGCGACCGCCCCGATCGCGCCGGTGCGGCGGACGCCGAGCTCACTGCCGTGCACCACCGCCCGCAGCGCACCCGAGAACTCGTCCCACACCGCGACCAGCTGCTCGCCCCCGGCGAACGTGTCGTAGGCGCGGAACCCGTACAGCCCCTGCTCCCGCAGCCGCCCGGCGGTGACGACCAGGTCGCCGCCGCCCAGCGGCGCCCGCACCCGCGGGGGCGCGTCCATCGTGCCCGCGTGCCGTGCGCGCAACACGGCACGCACCGCCTCGACCGCGGTCGCCGGGTCCAGGTGGGCCCGCACCTCGTCGTCGTCCAGCACCGTCACCGTCATCCCGGCATGCTGCCGCTCCGGTGAGGCGCCCCGCATCGGCCGTGCGACCGAGCCGCACCCCCGCAATTCGCCGTCGGACCATATCGTCGTAGGGTAGGTGTACGAAACAGTTTCGATCAGATCGAGAGGCAGCCGATGGAACCCCCCAGAGCCGCGACGCGACGCAGCCGCCTCTCGCCCGAACGGGCCGCCGAACTCTACGAGGCGGTCCTCGGCCTGCTGCGCGAGGTGGGATTCGAGACGATGACCCTCGACGCGGTCGCGGCACGCGCCCACATGAGCAAGGCCACCCTCTACCGGCAATGGGGCGGCAAGGTGAACCTGGCGGTCGCCGCGATGCGGCACGCCAAGTGGCCGCCGGTCACCGCCGAAGCCGACACAGGTTCCCTGCGCGGCGATCTGCACGCCCTGGCCGACCTCATCGCCGGCGGCTCCGCCCCAGACACCGCGCTGATCAGCGGCATGGCCCACGCCGTGCTGAACGACACCGAGCTGGGCGTCGCGCTGCGCGAGGGCGTCATCGGACCCCAGCGGGCCGTCATCGAGCGCATCATCGGCCGCGCGACGGACCGCGGCGAGATCCGCCCCGGCACTCCCGCGGCCGGCTTCCTCCCGCACGTGGTCTTCGGTGCCCTACCCGCGCGCCGCATGCTCGACGGGGTGTTCGCCGACGCCGGCTACCTCAAGGACTACTTCGACGCCGTCATCCTGCCCGCGCTGGACCCGAGCCCCACGGAGAACCACCCTTGACCTCGCACGACGCCACGGCACACGGGCCCGCCCGTACCCGGCCGCACGACCCCGCGCACGCCGCACACCGCTGGTGGATCCTGGCCGTCATCGGCCTCGCCCAGCTCATGGTCGTCCTCGACGCGACCATCGTGAACATCGCGCTGCCCTCCGCCCAGCACGACCTGGGCTTCTCCAACGAGAACCGGCAGTGGATCATCACCGCCTACTCCCTCGCCTTCGGCAGCCTGCTGCTGTTCAGTGGCCGCATCGCCGACCTCGTCGGCCGCAAGATCGTCTTCCTGGTGGGCGTACTGGGCTTTGCCGGCTCCTCCGCCTTCGCCGGAGCCGCCGGCAGCTTCGAGACACTGGTGGCCGGCCGCTCGCTGCAGGGCGTCTTCGGCGCCATGCTCGCCCCGGCCGCGCTGTCCCTGCTCAACATCACCTTCACCGAGCCCAAGGACCGCGGCAAGGCGTTCGGCATCTACGGCGCGGTCTCCGGCACCGGCGGCGCCATCGGCCTGCTGCTCGGCGGCGCACTGACCCAGCACTTCAACTGGCGCTGGACCCTGTACGTGAACGTGCTCTTCGCGGTCCTGGCATTCGTCGGCGGCCTGGTGCTGCTGAAGTCCGGCGAACGGGACCGCACCGCGCGGCTGGACTGGCCGGGCGTGGTGCTCGTCTCGGCCGGCCTGTTCGGCATCGTCTACGGCCTGTCCAACGCCGACACCGAGGGCTGGTCCTCGCCGCAGACCTACGGCTACGCAGGCGGCGGCCTGCTGCTCGTCCTGCTGTTCGTGGCCTGGCAGACCCGCGCCTCCCAGCCGTTGCTGCCCCTGCGCATCCCGGGCGACCGCACCCGCGGCGCCTCCCTCATCGCCATCGGGGCGTCGGCCATGGGCATGTTCGGCGTCTTCCTCTTCCTCACCTACTACATGCAGGCGACGCTGGGCTACGACCCGGTGGGGACCGGCCTCGCCTTCCTCCCGATGGTCGGCGCGCTGGTGGTCTCCGCCCAGGTCGCCACCAACCTGACCGGGCCGCGGATCGGCCCGAAGGTCATCGTGCCCCTGGGCATGCTGGTGTCCGCCGGAGGCATGGTGTGGCTGACCCGGATAGGCCTGGACACCAGCTATGCCACGCACGTGCTGCCGCCGCTGATCGTCTTCGGTCTCGGCCTCGGTCACGTGATGCCCCCGGCCATGAACGCCGCCACCGCCGGGGTCGGCCCGCGCGACGCCGGCGTCACCTCCGCGAGCGTCAACACCATGCAGCAGGTCGGCGGCGCCATCGGCGTCGCGCTGCTCAACACGCTCGCCGTCCAGGCCGCGTCGGACTACGTCGCCGACCACCGGCCCGCCTCGCCCTCCGAGCTGCCGCACCTGAAGGCGCTGGCGCAGCTGCACAGCTACACCACGGCGTTCTGGTGGTCGGCGGCGGTGTTCGCGGGCGGCGCCGTGCTGACGGTGCTGATCTACCGGCGGCGCGCCGCCGAGCAGGTGCGCAAGGCCGTGCCGGTGGCCGGCACCGAACCGGCGCCGGCCACCACCGAGACGGCCGCCACCGACCGCCAGACGGCCGCCGCGCCGGAGCCGTCCGGCCCGGCCCTCCACGGCGTGGTGCGGACCGCGGACGGCGGCCTCCTCGCCGACGCCGCGCTGACGCTGATCTCACCCGCCGGCAACCAGCTGGCCCGCGCCCGCAGCGCCGCCGACGGCGGCTACCGGCTGCACGCCCCCGCACCCGGCGCGTACGTCCTGATCGCCGCGGCGGGCGGCCGGCAGCCGCAGGCCGCCACCGTGCACGTCACCGGCACCGGCGCCACCCACGACGTCGTCCTCGCCGGCTGCGGCGGACTGCGGGGCCTGGTGCGCGGCGCGGCCGACAAGGCGCCGATCGCCGGCGCCGTCGTCGTCGTCACCGGCGCCGACGGCGAGGTGGTGGCCTCGACCACCAGCGAGGACGAGGGCGATTTCACCCTCGCGCAGCTGCCCGCCGGCGGCTACACGCTGGCCGTCAACGCGCCGTCGTTCCAGCCGGTGGCCCGCCTGATCGACCTGGACGGGCGCCTCCCCGAAGCCGTCACCGTCGAGCTGACCCGCGGCGTCCGCTTCCACGGCACCATCCGCGACCGGTCGCGCCGCACACCGGTGCACGCCGCGCACGTGAGGCTCGTCGACTCCTCGGGCACCGTCGTCCGGTCGGCCCTCACCGACACCGACGGCGGTTACTCCTTCGCCGGTCTCGTCCCCGGCGACTACCGGCTGGTCACCGCGGGCTACCCGACGAAGACGACCGCGGTCACGCTCGACGGCCTGGCCGAGGAGACCCACGACGTGGAGCTGGCCCACCCCGACCAGTGACCGCGCCGCCGCAAGGACGGTCGGCCCGGGCCGCAGGGAGGGACCAGGGCCGGCACGGGGGAGACGGGGCCCGGTGGACGGCCGAGCAAGGGACGGCGACGCCTCCACCGGGCCCGGTCACCCACGCTCCCTTCGCCCGCACGCCCGCCGGGCAGGCGACGGGCCGTGAGCGGGCGTACGGGTGGAAGCCCAGGGCACTCGGTACCCGTTCCGTACCGACGGAAGGCAGACCCATGGCTCGGGACGAGCACGAGGCGACCGACCGCTCGACCGCGCGCGCACGGATGTTCGGGTCGCTGCTCTCCGCGAGCCACCTGGCGACCCTGGAACAGCTCCCGGCTCTCGTCGCCGCGCAGGCCGCCCGCGTCGGCCTCGACAATGTGGTCATCTACCTCGCCGACCTCCAGCAGGAGGTGCTCTCCCCGCTGGGCCCCGAACCCGCCCTGCCCGTCCTGGAGGCCGACCACAGCGGCGAGCTGCGCATCGAGGGCACGGTCCCCGGCCGCGCCTTCCAGCACGGCGAGGTCTTCCCCGCCTCCCCCCGCGACCACGCGCACTGGTGGGTCCCGCTGCTGGACGGAACCGACCGGCTGGGCATCCTGCACGTCACGGCGCCCGGCGCCGACCAGGCCACGCTGGACGACATGCGGCGGCTGGGCAGCCTGATCGCGCTGATGGTCGTCAGCAAGCGCGGGCTGAGCGACTCCTTCGCCCGGCTGGTGCGGCGCAAGCGGATGGACGTCGCCGCCGAGATGGAGTGGCGCCTGATGCCGCCGCGCACCTTCGCCACCGACCACATCATGATCAGCGCCGTCATGGAGCCCGCGTACGAGATCAGCGGCGACGCCTTCGACTACGCCTTCGACGGCCGCACCGCCCACCTGGCCGTCTTCGACGCCATGGGCCACGACACCGCCGCCGGCCTGACCGCGAACCTCGCGCTGTCCGCCTTCCGCAACTGCCGGCGCCAGGGCGGCGACCTGACGATCGCCGCGGAGGCCGTCGGGGAGGCCCTGATGGAACAGTTCGGCAGCAGCCGCTTCGCCACCGGCTTCCTCGGCACGCTGTGCGCGGACACCGGCGCCCTCGAATGGGTGAACTGCGGTCATCCGCTGCCCGTCATCATCCGCGGCCACTCCGTCGTCCATCCGGAAAGCCCCGCCGCACCCCCGATGGGCCTCGGCCTGGGCCGGCCCACCGAAGTCAGCCGGCTGCAGCTCGAACCGGGCGACCGGCTCCTCGTCTACACCGACGGCGTCACCGAGGCCCGCAGCCCGGAGGGCGAGCTGTTCGGCCTCGACCGCTTCACCGACTTCCTCATCCGCCACCAGGCCGACGAACTCCCCGTCCCGGAGACCCTGCGCCGCCTGATCCACCACCATCTCGCCTACCACGACGGGCGCCTCTGCGACGACGCCACAGTCATCCTCGTCGAATGGCACGGCCCCGGCCCCTATGCCCCGGGCGAGGCCGAGGACCTCGTCGGCCTGCCGGACCCCTGAGGGGAGTGCCCACGATGATGCCCTGGCGACTGCGCGACCTGGCGGAAGGCGACCTGGACCAGGTGGTGCGCATCTGGGAGGAGTCGCGGGACACCACCGCGCACCCCACGTTCAGTCTCGCCGAGGTGGTCGGCGCCCTGCACGCGCACACGCCGGCTGTCGTGGCAGTCGTCGAGGACGAGGTGGTGGGTGCCGCCGTCTCCGCCGTCTCACGGGAACGCGCCTGGGTGCTGCGGCTGGCCATCGCCCGGCGGTGGCGGCGCCTCGGCGTGGGATCGGCGCTGCTCACCGCACTGGAGGAGCGGCTGGCGCAGGCCGGCATCCGGCGCATCGGCGCCCTCCTGCCGGAGGGCGAGGTCGGGGAGAAGGCGTTCGAGCACTGCTCCTACACCAGCCGGCCCGACCTGCGCTACTTCGAGAAACTCCTCTCCGCGGACTCCGCGCAGGCCACCATGCTCGGGCAACTGGGCGGCATCATCCCCGAGGGCGGGCTCTGGGACCAGATCGCGGGCATGACCGCGGAGAAGGAACTGATCGAGCAGCGACTGGTACTGCCGCTGGAGAACCCCGAGGTCGCCGCGCACCACCGGCTCACGCCGCCGCGCGCCGTGGTGCTCTTCGGACCGCCCGGCACCGGCAAGACCACCTTCGCCCGCGGAATCGCCTCGCGGCTGCGCTGGCCGTTCGTCGAGGTCTTCCCCTACGAACTCGCCGAGGACGCCCACGACGTGGCGGAGGGGCTGCGCGGTCTGTTCGCCCGTGTCGCGCACCTGGAACAGGTCGTGCTCTTCTTCGACGAGGCGGAGGAGATCGCCTCCGAGCGGCAGGACCCGACATCGCTCTCCCACCGGGTGACCAACGAACTGCTCAAGCTCATCCCCCAGTTCCGGCGGGGGGAGCGCCGGCTGCTGATCTGCGCGACGAACGCGGTCCGTTCACTGGACCCCGCCTTCCTGCGCCCCGGCCGCTTCGACTACCTGATCCCCGTGGGGCCGCCGGACGCGGCGGCGCGCCGGGCCATCTGGATCCGCTACGTCGGTCCCGACCGCGCCGAGGACATCGATCTGGCGGCGCTCGTCGAGGCCAGCGACCGCTTCACCCCGGCCGACATCGAGTACGCGGCCCGCACCGCGGCCCAGGCCGCCTTCGAGCGCCACCTGTCGTCGGGACCGCAGGAGGCGGTGGACGCCGCCCAGCTGACCGGCTACTACCTGCAGGCGATCGCGCACACCCGCACCTCGCTGACCGCGGAGGACATCCGCACCTTCGACCGCGACCTGCGCACCTCCGCCCGCGTCTGACCCGGTCCGCGCCCCGCTCTGTACTTCCGCGACGCCGAGACAACGCGTCGAGGACGACCACCTGCCGGAGCAGAGCGGCACTGACCTGACCTCGGCCTGGAAGCTCCGGCGCACCTCCGGCGAACCGTCCCACTGCGGATGATGCGACCCAGGGCCACGCGGGACAGCGACACGGAGCCCTCCCGCGCAGCGGTCGAGGAGCCGCGCATCCGGACAGGACCGGGTGCGCGGCACGCCCCGGACGGCCGGGGCCGTCCTCAACTCCGGCACCTCCGGCACGGAGCAAGACCCTGCGCTCGGGCGGCTTCCTGAGAGATCGTCCGTTGCCCCCGGTACGTCTCCGGTTTGCCGTTGAGCGCGGGGCACTCCGGGTCGGCGTGAAATGCGGAGCGGTGTTCCCCGACGCGCACGTGGACCTCTGCCATGTGGTTCCTCCATCGACGGTCCGGCTTCCATGGCTCTCGGCTGCGGGCCCTACGGCACCGGTTATGTGACCGAACCTCGGGAATAAATGCCCCACGGACACGCAACGCGACCATGACACTACCGAATGCGTCTCACTTCCGCGGTCGTCCGCCCGTCATCGCCTCCAGGACGCCCACGACGTGGGACTCCACGACGGCCTTCTCGAGGCCGAGCCCGTGCAGCGGACCCGAGCCGTCCTCGTGCTCGAGCAGGGCGAGCAGGACGTGCTCGGTGCCGACGTAGTTGTGGCCGAGCCGCAGCGCCTCGCGGAACGTCATCTCCAGGACCTTCTTGGCGTCCGCGTCGAAGGGGATGAGCTCCGGCATGCCTTCGGCCCTACCGTCCGGCAACGTCGCGACGACGGCCTCGCGGACGGCGTCCAGCTCCACACCCTGGCCGGTGATCGTCTGCGCGGCGAGCCCGTCCGGCTCGCTGAGCAGTCCGAGCACCAGGTGCCCGGTGCCGATCTCGGTGTGGCGCCCGTTGCGCGCCTCGCTCTGGGAGACCACGACGACCTTGCGCGCCCGCGGGGTGAAGCGCCCGAACCCCTGGTTGGGGTCGAGGTCGGAGGCCGCCCCCGGATCCTTCGGCACGAACCGCTTCTGCGCGGCCTGCCGGGTGACGCCCATGCTCTTGCCGATGTCCGTCCAGGAAGCCCCGGACCGCCGCGCCTGGTCGACGAAGTGCCCGATGAGGTGGTCGGCGACGTCGTCGAGGTGCTCGGCGGCCAGGACGGCGTCGGTGAGCTGCTCGAGGGCGTCGGTGTGCGTCTTCTTGATGGCCTCGATCAAATCGTCGAGGCGGATGGTGTGCGGCGTGCGGTCTGATTCCGTCATGCGTCAACCATAGGTTGACACCCTCGGACCGTCAACCCCGCGTTGACACTCGCCGGGAGCCGTCGACCCGCTCTCGGGGGACGGCGCCGGCGCGCACCGTCAGCTGCTCCGGCGGGCGTTGAGCCGGGCGGCCTGGCGCGTGAGGTGGTCGCGCTCGGCAAGGTTGGGTGCCGTGCGGGCCGCCTCGGCGTACAGCCGTGCCGCCGTCGTCGGGTCGCCGTCGCGTTCGTGGAGGTAGGCCGCCACCGCCGCGTGGCGGGGGAGGGAATCGTCCACGGCCGCGAGCGCCGCCAGGCCGGCGCGCGGTCCGTCGGCCTCCCCGACCGCGACCGCGCGATTGAGCCGGACGACCGGGCTGGCGGTCAGGCGCGTGAGCTCGTCGTACCACTCGACGATCTGCACCCAGTCGGTCTCCTCGGCGGTGAGCGCGTCGGCGTGGAGTGCCGCGACGGCGGCCTGGGCCTGGAACTCGCCCAATCGGTCGCGGGCGAGGGCCGCCTGGAGGATCCCGACGCCCTCGGCGATCAGCGCGGTGTCCCACCGTCCGCGGTCCTGCTCGGCGAGCGGCACCAGGCTGCCGTCGGACGCGGTCCGGGCCGCACGCCGGGCGTGGTGGAGCAGCATCAGGGCGAGCAGCCCGGCCACCTCGGGGTGGTCGATGCGGGCCGCGAGCTGCCGGGTGAGCCGGATGGCCTCGGCGGCGAGGTCGACGTCCCCGGAGTAGCCCTCGTTGAAGACCAGGTAGAGGACGCGCAGCACCGTGGCCACGTCGCCGAGCCGGTCGAACCGCACGCCGGAGACGGTGCGCTTGGCCCGGCTGATGCGCTGCGCCATGGTCGCCTCGGGCACCAGGTACGCCTGGGCGATCTGGCGGGTGGTCAGCCCGCCGACGGCGCGGAGCGTGAGCGCGACCGCCGACGCCGGGGTCAGCGACGGGTGGGCGCACAGGAAGTAGAGCTGGAGCGTGTCGTCCACCGCCGGCGCCGGCCCGGGCGCCGGCTCCTCCTCGACGCGGTCCTCACGCCGGCGGCGGGCGGCGTCCGCCCGGGACGCGTCGAGGAACCTGCGCCAGGCCACGGTGATCAGCCAGCCCTTCGGGTCCCGCATGGGGTCTCCCCGGCTCGAAGAGCGTGGGGAAGGGCCGGCCCGCCAAACCCGGAGCGCCTCGACCAGCGCGTCCTGCACGGCGTCCTCGGCCGCCGCGAAGTCGGCTCCGCGGCGGACGAGGACGGTGAGCACGCTCGGGGTGAGGCTCCTGAGCAGGACCTCGTCCACCGGTGACATCACTCGGTGATGGTGGGCGGCGCGGTCAGGAACGGGCGCAGCTCGAGCCACTCGTGGATCGGCTTGCCGCCCGCCCCGGGGGCAGCCGACAGCTCCCCGGCCAGCTCGACGGCCCGCTCGTGGCTGTCGACGTCGATGATCATCCAGCCGGCGATGAGGTCCTTCGTCTCCGCGAACGGACCGTCGGTGACCGGCGGGCGCCCCTCACCGTCGTAGCGGACCCACGACCCCTCGGGGGCGAGCGCCTGACCGTCGACGAACTCGCCGGTCGTCTCCAGCCGGGCCGCGAAGTCGTTCATGTACCGCATGTGCGCCGAGATCTCCTCCGGCGTCCACTTCTCCATCGGCACGTCGTTGACGGCCGCCGGGGCGCCACGGTAGTGCTTCAGCATCAGGTACTTGGCCATCGTCGTTCTCCTCGGTGTTCGTGCGCCCATTGTGGTCGCGTTCATCCCTGGGACGGAGCCGGACGCGGGTTCTCGACATCGCCGTCGGATTTTTTCCGGCCCTCTCGTGGCTGCCCACGACTCGCCCGTACCGCTCCGCTGCTCACCCGAACGCCGCGCTGCCGGAACACCCGCTCGCCGGACTGTCGTTTCCCGTGCATGGCTCAGCGCATCGTGGCTCTCGCATACGGCGGCCCGGACGTCCTGTCCCTGGTCGAGACCGACGTTCCCGCACCGGGTCCGGGGGAAGCGACGGTACGGACGAAGGCGATCGGCACGAACCCGGTCGACTACAAGGCCTACAGCGGCGCGATGGGCAAGGACCCGTCCGTGCTCCCCATGCCCGTCGGCCGGGAGGCAGCCGGCGTGGTGACGGCGGTGAGCGAGGACGCCGCCGGGCCGGACGGGCCGCTCGCCGTCGGCGACGAGGTGATCGTCTACCCGCACCTCGGCGCGTACGCGACGCAGTTCACCGCCCCGGCGGCACAGATCGTCCCGAAGCCGCCGGAGCTGTCGTGGGAGGTTGCGGCAGGGGCGCTGCTCACGGGGTCGACCGCCCTGCACGCGGTCACGGTGGCCGGGGTGCGCGAGGGCGAGACCGTCCTCGTCCATGGTGCGTCGGGCGGAGTCGGCACCCTGGCCGTCCAGCTGGCCCGCGCGGCCGGGGCGACGGTCCTCGGCACGGCGAGCGAACAGCGGCAGCAGGAGGTCGCCCGCTACGGCGCGACGCCGCTGGTCTACGGCCCCGGCCTGGAGGAGCGTGTCCGCGCGGCGGCACCGAACGGCGTGGACGCCGCGATCGACACGGCGGGCACCGACGAGGCGATCGACGTCTCCCTCTCCCTGGTCCCCGACCCGGCCCGCATCGTCTCGGTGGTCGCCTTCGGCCGCCGGGACGAGGGCATCACGCTGATCGGCGGCGGACCGGGCGCCGACCCGGGCACGGAGATCCGCGCGAACGCGTGGCGGCGCATCCTCCCGGCGGCGGCGACGGGCGACCTGCACGTCCCCGTCGCCCGCACCTACCCACTCGCCCAAGCCGCCGAAGCGCACCGCTTCCTGGCCGAGGGCCACCCGGGCGGCAAGGTCATCCTGCTGCCCTGAGCCTCACGATGCGGCTCACCGCGACTCGCCACGCGTCACCCCGCCGCGACGACCATGTGGACGGCCAGCGCGGCGATGACGCCGCTGGAGACCAGCGCGGTGACGAGCCGGCCGCGGCGGCCGGTCAGCACCCGTCCGAGCAGTGCACCGCCCCCGGCGAGCACCAACTGCCAACTGGCGGAGGCGAGGAACGCGGCGCCGACGAACACCGCCTGCGCCGGCCGGTCCACGGCGATGGTCGTCCGGCTGCCGAGCACGAGCGCCGCGAAGTAGAGGACGGTGATCGGGTTCATGAGGGTGATGCCGAGCAGCCGGGCGAAGGCCCGCGCCGGGGTGAGAACGGCCGCCTCGGCGCGGGGCGCGGCGCGTTCGGCGCGGTAGCCACGCATCGCCTGGGCCGCGCCGTGAGCCGCCAGCACCAGAAGCACGAAGGCCGACGCCCAGCGCAGGGGCAGCAGCACCGGCTGGACGAGGTGGGTGAGCGCGGATCCCCCGACGACGGCGGTCAGCGCGTACAGTCCGTCGGCGCTCGCGACGCCGAGCGCGGCACAGGCCGCGACCCGCAGGGGTGTCCGCGCGCTGAGGCTCACCAGGTACGCCGCGACCGCACCCACCGGGAGGGCGATGCCGTACCCGGCGACGAGCCCCGCGGCGAGCGCGGCGATCACGACCGGACGGGCGTCGGCCCTCCCCGGGTGCCCGACTGCTGCTGCGCGCCCGCCGATCGACCGGCGGGCGACAGCGGCAGGGAGGCGAGGATCGTGGTGGTCATGGGACGCATCCTGACGACGCCCCCACCGCCCGGACAACCGGTTTTCCGATGCCGGCGCCGGGAGCGTCAGGAACCAGCGCCGGACCGGCTCGTCGCGTAGCCGCTCGACATCGACGCCGCCGTGTCCCGGCACATGCCCTGCCACCCGCCGTCTCGGACGGGCCGCCCGCCCCACCGGCTGCGACGCCCGGGTTTCCACGGCTCGGGACTGAGTGCCCCGATCCGGGGGCAAGCGATGCTCATGACACTGGCGTCCTCGCTCCGCGACGATCCCACCGAGTGGTTGATTTTTCTGGGGACGTTTGTCCTCTACGTGCTCACCCGCTGGTTTCTCTCCTGGCAACAGGACCGTCGTGAAGGCGACAACCACCCCGTGCGCGCAGCGTTGGCGGAGGAGGACGACTTCGACGCACTGCACGCGGCGACGGTGGGCCGCTTTCGCTCCTACCGGCAGCTCACCGGCTTCGCCCTCGGCGCCATGGCCGTGGCCCTGGTCGCCACGCTGACGAAAGGCGAACTCCGCGTCATACTGCTGTGGATCGTCATTCCCCTACTGGTCATCGCCCTGGCCTACCTCGATTTCCGCACAGCGCGGAATGCCCGGTCCAGAGCACCTGCGTAGACGTGCCCCTCTCACCACGCAGCGGCCGGTCGGCCGGCGCGACAGGGCACGCCGCACCAGCGAGCGGCGGCCTGATGTGCGGCCGAGCCCGGACGAGATGCAGCGGGCCGGCCACCTGCCTCCACCCCACCCGGCTCAGGCGCCGACCGGTCAGTGGTCCTGCACGATGTTGAAGACGTTCCCATCAGGCGACCGGACGAAGAACCGTCGCACGCCCCAGGGTTCGGTGGTGAGCGGGTGCACGATCTCGTACCCGCGCCGCTCAGCGTCCTCGAGCGCGGCCTCGACGTCATCGACCTTGATCGACGCAACGGGATTCTCCGGCGCCGACGCGTCGCGCGTGACGACCTGCAGGTGCGCTCCGGTCTCCGGCGAGGTGAACCGGGCGACCCAGCCCAGGTTGAACTCCTCGGTACTCAGCCCGAGATAGTCGGCGTAGAAGCCCTTGGCCGACACGATGTCGCCCACCTGCACGTCCGCGATAACCCCAACGACCTTCATCCATCGCTCCTCGCCCAACATCCGCCCTGCACCGGCATCCTCCCACCCCGCCGCCCCGTTTCCCCGGACCTCAGCAGCCCGACCCTGGGCCAGCCTCAGCACATCCGCGACACCACCTACCGCTCCAAACTCCTGCCTTTCTTAACCGAGCCGTCACGTCAATCCAGCATGATCCAGCAAATGTCACCGGACTCCGGGGACTTCCCGAGCTTCTTCAACTCGGAGTCGATTTGCAATACGCTCGCCTCCTTGGCCAAGAGCCACGGCTTGAACGGTTCGTCGGGATCACCACTCAAGTCTCCCGCTTGAGCCCCCAAATCCAACAGGTCTCGGACGATACGCAACGTCAGCTCATTTTCTTCCCGCAGGTCATATCCTGGCCCGAGAAGCCTACCAGCCACACCCGTAATCACGGAAAAGCCGAGCCAATCATCGTGTACATATTCGGCAAGATATGCAAAATCCTCCCTGTATTCTTCTTCGCTGAACATGAAATATTCCTTAGTGCTGCGGAATGTGAAGCGAGGCGGTTCGGGCTGGTGCGGACGCGGTGGAGCACTCTCCCGCGTTTGAGGACGGCGATGCTCCGCTCGACGGGCGCGCAGTTTGGTGTGTGCGAAGTTCGCGCGTTTCTCGTGTCCGTTGATTGCCCTTGCCCTTCGACCTCTTGACCGGAGTGCGGACCGTTCGGCCGGCGCCTTGGTAGCCGGAGTCGGGGATGTCTCCACGTCCGCGTCGGTCACGGCCTTGATCATGCCGTCCGCACGGGCCGCCTTCAGGTCGTGCGTCGAGCCGGGGCGGGCTTGGCCGAGGTAGAGCAACTCGCCCTGTGCGTCGGTGATTCCCTGGACGTTCATGCCGTGGTGGTGGTGCTTGGCGCTGTAGAGCGGGTCCGGGTTGATGTCGGTGGCCAGCATGGTGCAGCGCCACGTGTGGGGACGAGCGTGCCGTCCAACAGCACCCGCCGCTCCGGGCCGGCCGCGCTGATCGCATCGGCGAGCGTGGGCGCCTCTACCGCCAGGACCTCGATGCCCTCGCTGACGTAACGCCACGCCGTGTCGGTCGAGACACCGAAGCACGTGCCGAGCTGGGCGAACGTCTCCCCATGAACCAGGTAGACCAACAGCATCACCGCCTGGTCGAAGGACGTCAGCGCCCGCCAGAGACTGCCGAGCTCCTTCGGGTACCAATCACGTCCTCCACCCACGAAACCAGGGCATCAGGCAGGTCGAGGATGGCACGATAGGTGACCACGAAGCTCCTTGTGCTGCACCGGCGTTGACACCCGTGCAAACCACAGGGAGCTTCGTCCGTCACGGCCGACCCCCTCACCCGATCCGGTCACGATCGGAAGAGCTCATTGTCAATCGATGATATCTCGGGCCTGATATCCGGAGAGCCCGATTGCGACGAGTGGACGGATAAACTGGTCCAAATACCATGCAATGGCCGTCATATGCGGCGCCTCATCCATCAGCGGCTTACGATCAATCGTAGGCGTAAACGCAACCTGCTTCCTTCCGGCAAAAAACAAGAGCGATCCCCCACATCCGAAAGATTCGTTATAAAGAGACAGTCCCAAGGTGCTTTCGCAATTGTCTTGATGGTCAAGGGTTGCAACAATGGAATCCGCCAAGCTCGGATCCCCCCTCTCCCAATCGAAGTCGCCGTCTTCATCGATGAGGAAGGATACGCCGAGCGGTTCCACGGGACCCCATCCGAGGGGGCCCAGTGCAGCCAATACCGATGCGACGGTGACCGGCTCGCTGAAGGTAAGGTCGATGTCTGCGCTCCTGGACAAGGTTCGCCTCCCTGATCTCTACGGAATAATCTTATACGGCACGCCCTTTTTGGCAAGCCATTTCAAAATATTTTCGGGAATCGGATTTTGCGATATCAGGCAAAATTCCTTTCCATTCTCGGCTGCAATCTTACTTTCTTCCATCAATTTCGACTTGAATTTTGCCATATCCACACTATTGCTGTTCAACCTTTCCCAATACTGGCCAGATTTTGCCTCATACCAGATTTCTTGACCAGTCTCGTCTGTGAATTCCCCATCAAACTGCCGTTTTCCTGACTTGAAGCCGTCCTTCCCACCGAGCTTTTCTACAAGACGCGTCTCGTATTCTCGTCCGCTTCGCTCTGCTCTACGGCCGCCTGACTCCCCTTCTGGCTCTTCCGCGTTTCCGCCTCGTCCACCTGCCCCAGTCTTTGATCCATTCCCGCCACGGCCCGAGCCTCCTCGCCCCCCGCCTGCATGAGCGGGTTCGCGGGCTTCGGTCTCGGACAGTTCGCGGTCGAGGGCCTGGCTGACTTCGGTGGTCTCGGCGTCGACGGCCTCGACCTCAGGGACGCCGTCGGCTGCGGCCTGGAGGTAGGTCTCCAGGTCGGCGATCATGTCGGTGCTGATCGCGGCGACGGATTCATCCAGCGTGACCTCGACGCCGCCGAGGATGGCGGCTGCTTCGGCGCCGTCGAGTGCAGCGGCCCCCGCGTCCGAACCCCCGAGCGTGAGCGGCGTGAGGGCGATGCCCAGTGCTGTGGTCAGGCCGATGGCTATGCCGGCGCCGGTGAGTCGGTGCTCGGTCTCGCTGTGCGCGTCATCGATGGCCTGCGCGAACCCGTCGCAGGCCTTGGCGAGTTGGTCGCAGGCGTGTTTGGCCGCTGACAGCGGCGCCTTGTCGGCGCCGTGACCACCACGCCAGATGCTGGCCCAGAAGTCCGCCATCGCATCGACGGAGTCGTCACTGTTGTTGTCGGTGATCGAGACGACTTGCTGGTGGAGGCGATGTCCAAGGTCGTCGATCTTCCCTGCGGCTGTCCGGTAGGCATCCGCGGCCGAGCGCAGCTTGTCCTGGTGCCCGTTGGGCCAGTACTTCGCGATGACGTCGGGCACACTCGTGTGACCCGGCCCGATCGCCGAGGCAGGCGTCGGATAGACGACATCGGTGAACACCATCGGCACCGGGAACGTGTGCGGACCGGCTTTGGATGCCTTGGCATCGGAATGATGGTCGGCCTTGAGGTAGTTGTTGGCGGTGGTCACCAGCCCGGTGGCGTGATGCCCGATCGCACGGCAGGCAGCAGCCAGCGTGCGGAACAGCGCATCGGCCGCCGGGTCGTACTTCGTGGCGAAGTGGTGGCCGTAGTCGTCGTTCCCCGCCATCCCGCCGGCGTTCTGCAGCGCGTTGTTGAGGGTGTCTGCGATTCCGTCCAGGTGGTCTTGCCCCGGGCGAACCTCACCGCGACACGATGCAGGTCCTCCGGATACAGGCTGATCGGCTTGCCACCGCGCTCGGCGTCCTTCATCGACGGCCCCACATGCGCAGGTTCGCCGCGCGAGCGGCCGCATAGTTGCCGTGCGCCGTGTGCACGGTCTTGTGCAGTTCCCGCAGCGCCCGGTGCAGGTCACGCGAAACCGACTGCCACTGCCGGTAGTAGCCGTGGAAGGCGTCGTGGGCATCCCCCTCCCACGTCTCCGCCAAGCGCTTCACCACCCCGTCCAGCTCGGTGAGGTGCTCCTGCAGCGACTTGGCCACCGAGCCGAGCATCCGCCGTCTCGGACAGATCCTCGAACCGGACGTGCAACTTCCCCGACATATCTCCCCCCGGAGGTCGTTTCCCGGAGAAGTCTGCCAAGCAGATGCGCCTGATTCGTTCATGATTCGGGGCATACGAGATCGAGATGGGCGCAGTCTTGACCTGACGATGGGCATCCATTGACTACTTGCCGAACATCCTTCTACCAACTCATTGCGTTGACATCGACGTCGCCATCGGCTCGCGGCCCGCACCAACCCGTTGCGGGCGCGCCGCCGATCCTGGTGCCATCGGAGAGCATCGCGAGGATCTTCGCCCTCCAAGGCCTAGACGCGATCCACGCATTGGAAGTGCTGTATCCTGCCGTCAGAGGCGTGTGTGATGATTTCGTGAAGATTTTCCGTCACAGTGCAGCTATGGAGGGGGGCTTGTGTGGGACTGGCGAGGGGCCGCACGCAGCTGCCCGGGATGATGCTGTGCGCAGATGAAGGTCGTGTTCCGCTCCCCGATTGGACAACCTGGCTCGCCGAACTCGGCGCCTGGGCCGTGGAACTGGCAACGGAAGGCACCAGTGGAACCGTGGCCGTCTCTCTTCCCGCCCGCGAGTACGCGAGCGTCCTCCTCGGCTGCGGAGCGGTGTACTCGGCATTCGAGCCGCAGTTGGACGTCTCGCCTAAGGGCTCTCAGTTCAAAAACGCCGTTAAGCTTGAACCGAGAAGTCACCTCGTCCGTCTCGTCTCAACCCAGAACACCGCGGTCTTCGTGGGCATATTCAATGGGGCAGTTATACGAAATCAGCGCGAAGGGTACAACGTCGGCGGAGGCTGGTTTCCTGCGGAAAGATACCGGGTCGATGTTCTCCGCTGGCCGGCCAGCCCCACGGAGTTCATGGGCCAGAGCCGCATTTTGGAATATATCGACATTCCTAACGGCACAACTGGTCTTTTCCCCGGCCCACCCGTCGACTTCTGTGGGTTCAGCGCCCTCCACTGCGTGATCGTCGGCAACGGCAGAGCCATACAGCAGGAGTCCGAAACACTCATCGCAACCTCGCTGGCAACCGAACCGGTACCGCTCAAGACCTTACTTCGGCCCCGCAGAGTGCCCGACAAAGCGCGCCAGTTCCGCAGCCTGCTGGTGTCAGCGCATGAAGACCCGGAAGATTACCGCGAACTCGTAGCCGGGCGAAAGCCCAAGGTTGCAATCTTGGATGGCGCGACAACGATCTGCCGGTGGCTCGGGGCGGGAATGGCGCCTATCACGGTCGCTCTGGTCGAGCGTACGGCGCCTTCCAGCGAGGCCGCGGCCGATGCTCTCGACCGTTACCGGGCCAGAAGCCTGCAGGACCTGCCACTCCCAAGAGACCTCGCCCGTGTTCCTGCCGGGATCGAAGTACTTGCATGGCAGTACAGAGCGGGGAACGCATGACAACGCTCGAACGGATTGGCCAGATCTATAATTGTGCGGCGGAGTGCGAGATTTGGGACCAGCCCGTCACTAATGCCACCGCATCGGCCTTCGTCTTCGCGGCGACCGGCTTTCTGCGCGGACTCGGCGAAGCTGAGGAATCGGAGCTCTGGAGACCCAGCGCTACTCTACTCCGCCGGTGTCGAAGGCTCGTCTGCATAGTCCCGCTCCCGTTCGACCAACCACTGCTGCAATTCGAAGCAGCTACTCACCAACTCTCGGCTATCGCAATGAGTTTGGATGGTCTCGCTGGTTCCGACCACGTGGAACGGTTGTGGACTGCGGTACACAGTCTCAAGCGCCTCGCCACAGACGGCGGGGATCCGCTCGGCGATTGCGCGCGGGAATTTCTCAGTCTAGATGACCCCTGTGACGGGCTTCTCGTCATGCCCAATCGTAGGTTCGCCGACACCGTCGCAGAGACCATGGCACTCAACGGGGTCGAAGTGAGCATCGGCACACATGCTGACCTGACCGGCCACGACATCTACGCCTCGGCTGTAGTAGTCGGCCGCCTACCTGGATCCCCCCGGGCCTACTCAACGCTCCGAGGGCCGGGCAACCTCGCGCTCGTGCACTACGCCTTCTTCCGCGAGAACCCTGTAGTGTCTCCACTCCTGCTCGGGCCAGCGGTCAGCACTCACGTTACGCGCCCCATCAATAAGACGAAGCCCTTCCGATGCGGAGCCCTGGAACCTCCCGCTCCGGATGTGCAGCCGAGGGAACAGGACGCAGTCGACCCGCTCGCCGCCGAAGAGTGCTCCCCCAGCGAGGCTATCCGGGATTCACTCTCCCGATATCCATACGAGGGAGGCCACCGCGCTACTCCCGAATTCGAGGCGTATGCCGCGTTCCTCGCTGACGGCTCCTATGTGCTTCTGCCGACGGAGGCAGACACCCGGATCCTGTCGCTGCGGGCCGAAGAGCTTCCGGACATCCAAATAGCGCCGGTCTCCGCGTCTTCGGTGGGCCGCGGCGACTACCTCGCCCTGCGGAACCGTTCCCACCACCAGGACCTCGTCGACCGAGCGGACGCCATCCTCGGTCCGGACGCGAACTCGCTGCGAGCCACGCAGGCCGAGTGGAAGGAGAGACTGTGGGAGCGGACCGAGCAGCACCCCCGAGGCATCCGAGGCGTCGCCGGTGAACTCCGCGGTCTGGGAGCTGTCACCGCCAACGTGAGCTACTGGATCAGTGGCTGGTGTATCCGGCCGCGAAACAAGGAGGACTTCGCCGTTGTGCTGCGCTACCTGGGAGACGGTGCTGACGTCGACAGAGTCTGGGAGCGGCTGCGGCGGATCGACAGCGCACACCGCAGTGCCGGGCAGCGGTACGCGGACGACCTCCAGCAGGCGCTAACCCCACACAGCGTGGAGCGGCTAGTCGCGATTGGTTGGTGCATCGTGAGGCAGGCCGGATCGGACAGCGAGACACTCATCGGCCGTGTGGACTACATATCACCCGACACTCTGCAGGTCCCCCTGCACGCCCTCTGCCGACTCCGCACAACGGAGGACTACCAGTGACCCGAATGATCCCCCCGTCTTTCGACCCGAACAACACCAGCCCTGGGGAACGCGAGGTATTCGAGCGCTTGCGCAACGATCCGGCCACGGAAGGATGGATCGCGCTGCACTCCTGGGCATCGCCAGGCATCCCGACAGGTACAGGGCGAGGCCGACTTCGTAGTCATCGTCCCGGGCAGCGGCATTGTCTGTTTGGAGGTCAAGTCACACCTACACGTCGCCCGGCTCGAGACGGACACTGGAAACTCGGTCGGCAACGGCCGGAGGCACGCGGGCCCTTCAAGCAATCGGACGAGGCGAAGCACGCGATCTCAGCGCAGCTCAAGAGGGCCAGTCCCAGACTCCCTCCACTTCCATCACCTCCGCCGTCTGCTTCACCCACGCCCGATTTCAGGTCGCCGATCCCACGGAGTGGCACAGTTGGCAGGCGATCGACACGGTCGCCTTTCACCGCAACTCAATCTCGGCCTTGCTGCGCAGTGTTCTAAAGAGCCATCGCGAGCACCTCAGCGAGACCCCGAGTGTCCGTTCCTGGTTTTCACAGTCCCACATGGAGCCGACTCCGGCGTCCTGTAACCGTATCGTGGACGTGCTGCGGCCGACTTTTGACTTCGTTGAGCCGCCCAAGATCCGCCGTTACCGCAGACAGCAGGAAGTCGAACGGTTCACACGGCAGCAGTATCGGTTGCTCGACATGATCGACGAGAATCCGCGCTGCATCGTGAAGGGAACCGGCCGGCACCGGTAAAACCTTTGTCGCCTTGGAGGCAGCCAGACGGCTGGCCGCCGACGGATCCCCGTGTACTGCTCTGCTGTTACAACAATCTGTTGGGCCAGTGGCTCAAGGAGGAGACTCCCACAGAAAATTCGATAACTGCAGGAACCCTCCACAGCTATATGGGAAAGATCGCGCCTCAAGCGCGGGAGGAGCACCGTAAGAAAGAGGGAAATTTCTTTACTGAAATAACTCCCTGAATGCGCCCTCGAAACCCTCCTTGAGGGGCTCCCACCCTTTGATGTATTGGTCATCGACGAGGCACAAGACCTCATGCTGGATTCCTATCTGGATGTCCTCGACATGGCCGTCCGTGGTGGGCTCGGCAGTGGCGAATGGCTATACTTCGGCGACTTTACCAACCAGGCGATCTACGACTCCGGTCACGCAGGGATCGTCCTGCTCAATGACCGGACTGGTACGAATGCCGCGTCCTTCACCCTGACGGTGAATTGTCGCAATGTCCCGTGGATCTTCCAATACGTGGAGGAGACCTCGCGCCTGGACCCCGGCTACAGCAGCACTCTTCGCGCGGAGAACGACCGCGAAACCATCCGGGAGTGGTGGTCCACTCCTGCCGAGCAGCAGCAGCACTTGGTCAAGCACCTGACCAGGCTCCATGAGGATGGGTTCGCCCCGGATGAAATCGTGGTGCTGTCGACCCGTGGGAAGGGCAGTGCAGCAGAACTGTGCACTGACCCCCGCTGGTCCCGACGGCTCGTCCCGTTTGCCACGCCACGGAGCGGGTCCATTGCACACGGAACGGTTCATGGGTTCAAGGGGTTGGATGCAGCGGCAGTGATCGTCACTGACATTGCTGAGATCCACGACGCCAAGAGCGAGGCCCTATTCTATATTGCTTCGTCACGAGCTCGCGACGACCTCACAATCATCGCACGGGACACCGCGCGCCCTGACTTTCGCCGACTGGTACTGGGAGAATAGCAATGCTTGAGAAGGATCGGACAGCCGGTCGGGGCAAAGTCATCGAGGCTCTTCGGGCTGAACTCCTGGGACCAGCAGCTGTCGGAAAGCCGTTGGATAGCTTCAAATTCGAGAAGAAGGAGGAGTCCTACGGTCCCTGGATTAATGCCGCCACCGGCGAGGAAATCTTGGAGCGGGACCCTTTGATCCGCTATGGTGTCGGGGTACTATATCCCGTCGGCGATGCGACAAGCCCCAATATCGCCAACCAGGCCATCGTTCCGGGTCTGACCGCCGAGAAGACTGAGGAACGGATTCCGGGGCTTGGGAAGGATCCGCCGGGCGGCTCGGAGCGGTCTCTGATGACACCGACTTCGAACTCTCTGGCGCCAACGAACGTCGCCCCACGGCCATGGGCATCTCGTTCCTTCTGGCCCCAGAGCCTCGGACTGATCTCACGATCGAGGTGACAGGCGGCCGGTACGAGCAGATCCGGATTGACCTCCCGAACGGAGTACGGCGCACATGGTGGACCCGCATCCCAGTTAAGGCCGTGTGGCGGCTAGCGCATGAAGACTTCCAGCGGATCCCCTTTCTACATCGCGCACTCACCCCTGTATCGGCCGAGTCCACAGGACTGGAAGGGCTCGCCCTGCAGCTAACGGTGAACCTGCGACGTCACGCCGCCCGGCACCTTGACGACCGTCGCCCTCGTAAACCTGTCGGCGACGGGAACCAAGCCGGTAGATGCGGCATGCCTCTTCCAGACTGGAATGACGGCGACTCCCGACAACGGCTGGATTGTCCCCTATCCTGAGAACGACCAAGCTGGAGCGCACCCTGACGACGCCTCCTTCCGCCTCATCTACAGGCATGCACAGACATACGCCGTTGGACATGGCTGTTCCGCTGACTGGGCCGAACCGGACTACGCGGGAAGGTCCAAATGGGCAAAGGCAGATCCGCTACCGGAATACGAAACTCCCAGCATTACGCCCGATATCGTTCTAGAGGACGGGACAGCGCTGACGGTCTCGATGGCGCAACTCGCCGGGACAGAGCCGGGCGGTATGGCTCAACTCGAACGGATACTGGCGGAGTACTGCACGCTGGATCAAAGCGCGCAGGGAACAAGCGGACAAGCTGGAGGGAGAGTTCCGTACGACCGCTCATCGGCACATCATCGAGTGCACCAAGGCATTGGAGCACATGCATGAAGGGCTGGAGCTGGTTCGCGACCCGGAAAGCCAGATCGGTCGGGCTTTCCGCATGGCCAACGCAGCCATGCTCAAACAGCAGCTGCGTTCCGGCGCAGAGCTGCGCACCACCCAGATCGTCGACGGGCGAATCCGTGTCGAGGGTGAACCACCAGACGAGCAGGCCGCAGCACAGAAGGGGCGTGGCAAATGGCGCGCTTTTCAAATCGCCTTTCTGCTCGCCACGATTCCTTCTACCGCTAACCCCGCGCACCGGGACCGGTCCGCCGTCGACCTGATCTTCTTCCCCACCGGGGGAGGGAAAACCGAGGCTTACCTCGGCCTCTCCGCCTTTGCGATGGTATTGCGGCGGCTGCGCAAACCCGACGATGCTAGCGTTACGGTCCTCATGCGCTACACCCTGCGTCTGCTGACGGCTCAGCAGTTTTTGCGCGCAGCTGGTTTGATCTGCGCGCTTTTGGACTTGCGCGGGCCAGAAGAAGTACTCGGCAGCCAGCGGTTCTCCATCGGCATTTGGGTCGGCGGCGACTCGACGCCAAACAAGAACATCGATGCCGTCAAGAAGCTGAGGGCACTGGACCGTGAAGGAGGCGACAATCCATTTCTGCTCCTTCGCTGCCCATGGTGCGCCGCTCAGATGGGGTCGGTGAAGCGCGTTGACAGCCTCACCACGTTGACCGGTGGGCGAGGCCGGAGTCCGCGCCGAAAGCAGAACCAGAAGCAGAACGCCACCGCCGGTTACGAGGAGTACGGTGGCCGGGTCCTCCTTCAGTGCCCGGACACGAACTGTCAGTTCTCCACAACCCAAACCCCGCTTCCGGTTTATGTCGTCGACGACGACGTCTACAAGTACCGCCCCTCCCTCGTCATCGGGACGGTGGACAAGTTCGCGCAACTCGCCTGGAACCCCCGCGCACGGACCTTGTTCGGACTGGGTGTATCTGGACAACGTGACTACTCGCCTCCGGAGCTGGTCATCCAGGACGAGCTGCACCTGATCGCAGGCCCCCTGGGGTCGATGACCGGCTTGTACGAAGGCCTCATCGAAGAGCTGTGTACCGATCGGCGCACAGCCGTCCCAGCGCTGCCGAAGCTCATCGCTTCGACAGCGACCATTCGCCGCCACGAGCAGCAGATCCGTGCCCTATACGCCCGCGAGAGAGTCCGGCTTTTCCCTCCGCACGGCATCGATGCGGCCGACTCGTTCTTCGCGGTGTACGCACGCGACCGCGCAGGAGAGCTCTTGCCAGGACGGAGGTACATCGGGGTCCACGCGCCCGCACTCGGCTCCATGCAGACCACCCAGGTACGCTCCTTCGCCGCGCTTCTGCAAGCAGCGAAGGACGCTCCGGAGGATGAGCAGCAAGACCCCTGGTGGACGCTGATGGCGTTCTTCAACAGTCTCAGGGAGCTTGGAAATTCTCTGTCCCTAATGCAGTCAGACATCCCCGACTACCTCAAGACCATCAACAACCGGACTAGCACGGACCGTACGGAACTGCGATATCTGAACCGCGTCGAGGAGATGACGAGCAGACTCCGTCAGGACCAAGTCCCCGAGGCAATGGAAAAGCTTGCTCAGAAAGCTAATGGGGGCAAGGCCATCGATGTCTGCCTCGCATCCAGTCTAATCGAAGTCGGTATCGACGTCGACCGCCTTTCCCTCATGACCGTGGTGGGCCAGCCCAAGAGCACTTCTCAGTACATCCAGGTCACCGGGCGGGTTGGCCGCAAGTGGGACAAGCGCCCCGGTCTGATCGTCACCCTCTACGGTGCCGCCAAACCACGAGACCGAAGCCACTTCGAGCGCTTCCGCAGCTACCACCAGCGGCTGTACGCTCAGGTCGAGCCCACCAGCGCGACCCCCTTTGCGCCATCGGCTCTGGACCGCGCTCTCCACGCCGTCACTGTCGCATACATCCGACAGAATGCCGATCTGTCACTTTCGCCATTCCCCTTCCCCGCGAACCTTTTCGACGAGGCCGAGCAACTCCTGCTCGCCCGGGTAGCGTTCTGCGATCCTGGCGAGGAAAGTCGCGTCGTCTCTCTCCTGGGCAAGCTCCGTAAAGAGTGGACCAACTGGCAGCCGACCGACTGGGGAAAACCGGGAGGAACCACCCAACTCGGCAGTCTTATGCGGGCGGCAGGTCATTACGCGGACGACGACGTTGAGGCAAGCACTTGGCCCACGCCAACATCTATGCGCGGCGCCGATGCCGAATGCCGTGCCAGGATCACGCAGCAGTACGCACTCGAAGGGGCTAAGCAGTGATCCAAGGTAAAATCCGGCGCTCCCAACTCGTTTCCCCTTTTGGGCCTGGGGCCATGCAGGTACTCGCTGACGGTACCTCTGTCATCACCGCTGGCCTCGACCACTGGTTCGTTCCCGGAGCAAGGATGGACCAGGAAGAATTCCGTATCCATGAATGGCGACTGGAGCGCCACCTCGGTGTGGACGCTCTGTACACCCCGCCGGACTACCGGGACAACTTCAGGTCGAACTCCGACGAGTACAACATCAAGCTCCAGGTCCCGGTCCTGCGCTTTCCTGCCTGGAGTTTCTGCCCCCGGTGCCGCGCCTTGACACAGCAGCCGCTCCACATGGCAGACCGGCCACGGTGCACTAACCCAGACTGCCCCAAGCAGCAGGCATCATGGGCACCGTTTCTCTCACAGGTACCCTTCGTGGCCCTATGCGAGCGCGGCCATCTTCAGGACTTCCCCTGGGTCGAATGGGTTCACAAGGCAGCTAATCCCAATTGCCGATCACCCAAGCTCAAGCTCCGGACGTCGGGCGGCGGCACCCTCGCCTCACAGCGTGTCGTGTGCGAGACCTGCCACAAGGAACGGGGGTTGGAGGGCATCACATCGGTGGAGCGTCCCAATCGGGACCGCGAGCGTGAGACCACCCACCTGACCGCTCGCCTCGAGAACGGAACTGAATTTTGCTGCCGTGGAGCGATGCCCTGGCTCGGCCTGGCGACCGCCGGAGAGATCTGCGGAAGACCGCTGCGCGGAAGCCTCCGAGGCGCGTCCAATGTCTACTACGCTTTGGTTAAGAGTTCCATTTTCATTCCCGAGTCCTCATCGACGGGAGTAGACGCTGGCGTGCTTGAGGCTCTGGAAGAGCAAACCATCGCCAGGGCACGCGCGAATGTCCGCGATGTCCTTGAAGACGGGGACATACTGACCGCAAGTCGCCTTCGGCGGGCCGCAAAGAAGAACGCCTTCCGCTTGAATGACTTCACAGATGCGCAAATTGAGGCAGCCCTCTCGGTATTGGAGGTCCCAGCGGAATCCCCCGCTGAACTGACGGCCGAGACTGCCGGCGACCAAGCCCCGTTTCGCTACCAGGAGTACACACGCATCCGGGACACCATCGAGTCGGGTGAACTCGTGGTCAGGAAACCGAAGGCTGACTGCGCCATGGACATCAGGCAGCTAGTGTCACGAGTCCGCCTCGTGGAGAAGCTGCGAGAGACGCGTGTCCTCTGGGGTTCAATCGCATCTTTGCCGAATCATCCGAGCGTGACACCGCTGGACGCATGGCCCTGCTGCGCCGCCAGACCGCTGACGACGGCGAGTCATGGCTCCCTGCCTACACCGTCCTCGGGGAAGGCATCTACCTGGAACTCGACCCAGGACTTCTAGCGACGTGGGAGACTGACCGGCCCGTGCAGGAGCGGCCGGCCCACATGGATTTGCGCTTCCAAACGGTAGCCAGGGAACGTCACCTGGATGAACGGCAGTTTTCCCCGCCTGGTTCTGCTGCACACGCTCGCGCATCTGCTTATCAACCAGCTGACGTACGAGTGCGGCTACAGCTCAGCGTCGCTACGGGAACGCCTCTACGTCTCGCCCGGAGGTGATGGGATGAACGGCCTACTCATCTACACTGCCGCTGGCGACTCGGAGGGTACCCTCGGTGGCCTCGTGCGTATGGGCCAGCCAGAGCGCTTCGAAGAGATTCTGCGGAACGCGATCACCAATGCTCGTTGGTGCTCATCTGATCCGGTCTGCATGGACAGCCATGGTCAAGGGCCCGATTCTTGCAATCTCGCGGCCTGCCACAGTTGCGCTCTGCTCCCCGAGACCGCGTGTGAGGAGTTCAACCGCTTCCTCGACCGCGGACTCGTCGCCGGAACTCGGGACAACCCTGGACTTGGGTTCTTCAGCAGTCTCACATGAAGCAGCACGACAATGAGCTGACCTCATCGTGACGGGTTCCGGGGAACTAGCTTGCTTGTGGCGTGACATGCGCCGCAAGCTTGCGATGTTCACTGCCCGCACCGGAAATGAAATGATACCAACCGGAGGAGAAATGAAAGAAGAGGGCATTCCGACTCTTCCATTGGATATGACCGCATGCAACAACATCTCGCGCGCATGTTGGGGGGACCAAGAATTGCATGTGGTGCGCGACCATCTCTTCAGGGCGGACCCTGAGGGTGAGCGGTTCTCCAAGGTACTGCGAGCGACCATAGATCAGCTTCTCGACGGGGAGAATACTGGCAGATACGACTGGAATGATCTGCACAAGACGGAGAAGACGCACGCAGGCACGCTTGTAGAGATTAACCTGCAGCGGGAGTTCGGTTTTGACGACGGCCATGATATGGATTACCAAATTGCTGGCCTTGAGGTAGACTGCAAGTTCTCGCAGAAAGCATACGGGTGGATGATTCCGCCCGAAGCGCTGGATGAGATCTGTCTCGTAGTCTGGGCTGATGACCAAAAGAGCGCCTGGAGCGCCGGTTTGTTCAGAGCAAGCCGCGAAAAGCTGGCCGAACATGAGGGAAAGACTCGCAAGGGGAATCGCGACGGAAAGTATCGGCTCACACGAGCTCACCGTTCTATGGTTCAATGGCTCTGGGAGTCGGAGCCGTTGCAGGAGAATCTGTTGCTGCACATCGATGCGGCGACTCGTGAGGCGATCTATGCGGCCGGCAACGCCTCCAAACGTAGTCGCGGTCAGGCCCGTGTCTCCGCGCTCTTTCAGGAGGTACAACAGCGCCTCGTCAGCCGCACCGTCGTTAGGACGCTGGCGCAGCAGAAGGACTACATGAAGCGCGTGCGCTACAACGGTGGTGCCCGGGCACAGTTGCGCGACTGCGGGCTTGTGATCTTCGGGGACTACGCATCCCATCAGCATGCTGCTCAGCAGCTCTGCATCCCTGTGCCCGGTGAGGGCGAGTTTGTCAGCGTGCGCTTGGCGCGAGCCACGCCTGGCCACACCGACCGGCCTCGTACGGTCCTCGATGGGGAAGAATGGGTAGTCGCCCAGCCTTGGGAGCCTGAGGTAAGGGCTCCACTCGTCCCCGAAACGAAGAAGGCAACACCAGGTGACAGGCGCTGACGAACCGGTCCCAGCAGGCCGCGACGCATGGCGTGCGCCCCCAGGGTCATGGGCCTCTTCAGCCGCGCGCCGACGGAACATGCAGGCGATTCGCAGCAGAGACACCAAGCCGGAGTGGGTCATCCGTCGGCTCGTGCATGCGCAGGGGTTGAGGTATCGAGTGGCCGCTCCGCCCTTGCCCAGCCTTCGCAGGACGGCTGATCTGGTCTTCCGTCCTGCGAAGGTCGCCGTCTTCATTGACGGTTGCTACTGGCATGGGTGCCCCGAGCACTATGTTCCGCCGAAGACGGACCCTGGCTACTGGTCCGACAAAGTGGCCCGCAACATGGCCAGGGACGAAGACACCAACGAGCAGCTCATCGCGGCAGGGTGGACAGTACTCCGATTCTGGGAGCATGAATCACCCGACGACTGCGTGCTCCGTATCGTTGCTGTCGTCAAGGAGCTCCGGCCCTGCGGGCGATGATGGCCACGGAATGTGCTCGAAGAGCATCCCGTTGTCCTCTTCGTCTACCTCTGCGGGGCCTGTCGTCGGCGATCGCATGCCCTTCTCTAGAGCCGCGCGGATTTGCTCACCGATAGCCTGAGCGACAGGCGGGGGGAACGCGTTCCCGACTTGGCGATATGCGGCTGTCTTCCGGCCGGAGAATTTCCATTTTTTTGGAAACCCCTGGATGATCGCAGCCTGAGTCACGGTTAGTTTAGGTCCGATGGGTGCACCGCCCTTGTCCACAGCGTAGAGATCACGTTCTGGGTCACCATATCCTCGGGTTCGTTGGCAACACCGAGAGCGTCTACTCCTAGCTCGAGCCAGGCCCGCTTAGCTCGAGTCGGCCCCTAGTCGGCACCGCCGTGTTTCTTCGAGCCACCTACGAGGGTCGGTGCAATCCCGCCCTTCGCCTTCTCGTACCAGCGCTCGTAGGCTGTCTTTCCCCTGGGAGAATCACCGAAGCGCTTCTTCATGGAGGCGGCCAAGGCTTTTCCTACGGTGACAAGCTGGATCTTTTCCGGGTTTGGCCAGCTGAAGTGCTCTTCGAATTCAGGCCGCATCGCAACCAGGACGGAGCGGGGGCGCAACTGCGGAACGCCGTAGTCACAAGCCTGATGACATTCCAGCCACACATCGGATAGCCCTACTCGCGCAGTTGTCGCTGAATGTAATTCTCGCGATAATCACGGAATTTTTCTGGAGGCTCGAGAATGCCTTGGACATTCTCAATCATGACCGCTTCGGGCGCAGATGTTCGACCAGTCCTAGCATGACGGGGAAGAGGTCACGCTCATCATCCCGTCCCAGTTGCTTGCCAGCTGCGGAAAGGGCGGGCACGGAACGCCGCCGGCCAGTAGATCCAAGTCGCCGGGCGCCAGGTCGAACATGTCTGACAGCTCAACCGGCTTGAGTTTGGTCAGATCTCGCCTCAGTACCCTGCAGTTGCCCCAGCCGCGCCGCTTGGTTGCGTTGAGTTCCAACGTGTCGCATGCCTTGTCATCGATCTCGATCAGGGCGAGGTGCTGGAAGCCAGCCCTGTGCAGACCTACCGCTTGCCCGCCCGCCCCAGCACAGATTTCCACCGAGGTGAGCTTGTTTTCAGCGCGACTCATGCGCCCTCCTTGCCGACGTGCTCGGCTGGTCTCCTGAGCCACCAGCCACTACAGAGGGTGACATGCTGATCTGACAACGCCTTCCTTGGTGATCATCAACGCGAGGTGCGGAGCACAGCATCACACAGGCTGCCCGCCCTACACGAGAACACGAACACCCATACGATATGCCCCATGCGGAACCCGGATTGGCACTGGGATGAGCTCGTGCTCGCGTGCGCGCTTGTGGTGGAGAACGACTGGCACGAACTCCGGGAGGCCGACCTGGAGGTCCAGGATCTTTCGGATCTGCTGCAAGTCCTGCCCCTTCCATCCCATCGAGGGCCGCGCAGAGCGCTTCCGTACGCCTGGAAGCGTAAGTCGCAAGACCACGGACCTGGCGACTGCGCATCCCTCGTACCACGGCAAGCCGACGCGTGGCGGCCGACTCGACAAGGAAGTGGTCGATGCGTTCTGTCGCCGGCCCCAGCGAGATGCTGGCAGCAGCAGACGCCATCCGCTCGCGCCGCGGTAGCAGGCGAACTGCCCGCCCCAAGCGCTTGAGGACGGGGCAAACATCGATGATGGGCTTCGTCGCTCCCGAGGGCCGACTGCTGGCAGAGCTCCACTTCCGCCGGGAGCGTGACCCGCGCATGCGCATGCCCGGAAGCTCGCGGCGGTCCGTGGCAAGGTAGGGCGCTTGCGTGCGAAGTATGCGCCTTCGACTTCTCTGTCATCTACGGACCGCTCGGGGCAGGGATACATAGAGGTGCATCACGTGGTTCCGTTGCACGTTTCCGGGCCAACCGAGACATCGCTGACCGACTCTTGCGCTTGCTGTGCGCAAACTGCCATCGGATGTGTCACAGGAGCTCCCAGTCGCCAGGAGCCGTGGCGCACGCCGCACGAACTTCGGCAGCTCGTGCGAACCGCACACTGATCGGCACGCCGCCTCATCACTACGTCCCGGCTTCTGCTCGCCCGCATCATCGGGCTCACTCCTTCGGTGCGCTCTGTGGTGGATCACTCACAGGATTGCCGCTGTCGTCGTAACCTGAAAGAGAGTCAGGTTATGCAGCGCGCGGCGCTGAGATGGAGGGGGATGGTCGTCATGCCACCACGGAAGGATCTCGATGCCGCCGCCAGCGTGCCCGCCTTCTACGGGGCCGAGCTGCGGTGGAAGCGGGAGCAGGCCGGGCTCACGCTGCTGGAGCTGACCGAGGGGATCTTCTACAGCGTCGCCTACCTCAGCCAGATCGAGATGGGTGAGCGGCGCATGCCGCTGGATCTGGCCCAGCACGCCGACCGCGTCCTCGGCACCGACGGCTTCTTCGAGCGGCGCTGCGAGGATGCGCGGAAGGCGCGGCGCAGCGGCCACGCCGAGTACTTCGCCGACGTGGCCGAGATGGAGAAGCACGCGCAGACCATCGAGGAGTGGGCGCCGACGCTCATCCCCGGACTGCTGCAGACCGACGCCTACGCGCGGGCGGTCATCCGGGCCTCGCACCCGCGGGAGAGCCGAGGCGCAGGTCGACCGAAGGTCGAGCGCGCGGCTGGCACGCGGGCATCGTCTTCGACGAGCCACAAGCGCCGGAGTTCTGGGTGATCCTGCACGAGCTGCTGCTCCGGCAGCCGATCGCCGAGTCCGGACGTCATGGCCGAGCAGTTCGAGCACATCGCTGGAGTGGCCGACCGGGCACGGATGATTACGCAGGTGCTGCCGTTGAACGCCGGCGCCCACCCGTTCATGATCGGCACGGCCACGCTTCATGACCTTCGCCGATGCGCCGCCGCTGATGTACACCGAGGCCTCTTCACAGCGGCCAACTCATCGACGATCCGGCGCCTCGTGAAGCGGTACGCGAGGTCGTACGATCTGCTCAGGGCCGCCGCGCTGTCGCCAGAGGCGTCCCTGGCCATGATCGAGGCTGCGGCGAGGGACTACAGAGATGACTGCGAGCGCTGAGCCGAGCGTCCAGCACTGGCGCAAGAGCAGCTACAGCAACGGCGACGGCGGCAACTGCGTCGAGGTGGCGCAGCCCGGGGCCGGGCTGCGGGTGCGGGACAGCAAGCGGGCCCGGGGGCCCGTCGTTCACTTCGGGCCGGGCGCTTGGGGGGCGTTCCTCGCGGAGATGCGCGACCACTGACGCAGGCACTGCGTCGTCCAGTCGGTGTGGCGTCGGCGCAAGTCTGCCGGTGTCAGGTCGGTGCGGCCCAGGTCATGGTAGTTCGGGAGCCACACCTGGCGGGACGCCATGGAGCCGGACCGGTTCCTCAACGTCCTGCGACAGGCTCTCGCGCGGCGATGGCGGGTCCCGCTGTCGGCCACCAACTACTGCGGGCTGCCCTGTGGTTGTCTGCGTTGGCATAGCATCGTGGCGACGCCGGACTGGGGAGGACACTGTGAGCAACCCGTCATCGGACATGGGGATGTCCCGACCGCACCCCGCGCGGATGTACGACTACTTCATGGGCGGGAAGACCAACTACACCGCCGACCGCGAGGCCGCCGACCAGGCCGCCGCCGCGTGGCCGTCGGTGCCCGTGGCCGCCCGCGCCAACCGTGCCTACATGCACCGCGCCGCGCACCAGCTCGCCTCGCAGGGCTTCCGGCAGTTCCTCGACGTCGGCACCGGCATCCCCACCGAGCCGAACCTGCACAACGTCGTCCAGTCCGTCGCACCCGAGGCGCGGGTCGTTTACACCGACAACGACCCCATCGTCCTCACCCACGCCCGCGCCCTCATGCAGGGCACCCCCGAGGGCCGCACCGCCTATGTGGAGGCCGACGTCACCAAGCCCGAGGCCATCCTCGAGTCGGCCGAGCTGACCGAGACGCTTGACCTCACCCGGCCCGTCGCCCTCTCCCTGCACGCCCTGTGCCACTTCCTGCCCGACGACCGCGACCCCTACGGCATCGTCGCCCGCCTGCTGGACGCCCTGCCCTCCGGTTCCGCCCTCAGCATCACCCACATCACCGCGGACCTCGACCCCGGCGGCATCGGCCAGATCGCCGACTCGTACCGCAAGAGCGGCATCCCCGCCCAGGCGCGCAGCAGGCAGGAGGTCGCCCGCTTCTTCGACGGCCTCGAGCTCCTCGACCCCGGCATCGCCCTCGCTCACCGCTGGCGCCCCGACGTCCAGGTCCTGCCCGGCCACGACCTGCCCGCCCCTGAGGAGGCCACCGACGCCGAGATCTCCATCTGGGCCGGCGTCGCGGTCAAGCCCTGAGCCGCCCGGCGGCGCTCAGGCCCGCAGGTCGCACCAGGCCGTCTTGCCGTCCACGTTCCGGGTGACGCCCCAGCGGGCCGTCAGCGCGTCGAGCAGCGCCAGGCCGCGGCCCGACTCGGCCTCCTGCGACGGGTGGCGCAGCACGGGCACGGCGTCGGGCTCCGGATCCGTCACCTCCAGGCGCGGGCTGCCGTCCACCATCCACAGGCGCAGCGTCACCGCCGAGCCGGCGCCGACGTGCCGGATCACGTTGGTCAGCAGCTCGCTCACACACAGTCGCGCGGTGTCCGCCGGCTCGGGCAGCCCCCAGTCCGTCAGGTGCGCCGCAACCCGGTTGCGCAGCACCGCGACGACCCGCGGCTCCACCACCGCCTGCAGCACGAGCGGCGGCCGGTGTTCGGCCTCCCGTTCCGCGCCGAGACGGCGCAGCACCGCCGCCAGCTTGCGCGCCTCGTCCAGCGGGCAGTTGCCCAGCGAGACCAGCGGGTCCGCCCAACCGCCCGCGAAGGTGACGACGTCCACGCCGAGCGACGGCAGCCGGATGCCGTGCCCCGCCAGCGCGTGCCGTAGTTCCTCCGTCGTGGCTTGCGCCGGCTCGACCGCCGCCGTCGTCCCGGTTGTTCGCGTCATCGCCTTCACCCCTTGCGTGCTCTCCGTGTCGGATCACTCACAGAATCGACATCAACGGCGGGGCACGAAAGGGGTTCAGGTTCAGCAGCGCGCCGCGCTGACACCGGCGGCCCGGTCGGCTCCCGCTCGCGCTTCAGCCGACTGCGGGATTCTGACGCACAGTTGGATGAATGCCGTAGCATCACGGCACATCCGTTTGGGGGAGGACACGTTGGCTGGCTCGTCGTCGGATTTCGGAACGTCGCAGGCACACTCGGCCCGTATGTACGACTACTTCCTCGGGGGCAAGACCAACTATCGCGTCGACCGCGAGGTCGCCCAGCGGGTCGCTGCCACCTGGCCGTCCATGCCGGTCACCGCCCGCGCCAACCGTGCTTTCATGCACCGCGCCGTGCACGAGCTGGCGCGTCAGGGATTCCGCCAGTTCCTCGACATCGGCACCGGCATCCCCACCCAGCCCAACCTGCACGAGGTCGTCCAGTCCGTCGCCCCCGAGGCCCGGGTGCTCTACACGGACAACGACCCCATCGTCCTCACCCACGCCCGCGCCCTCATGCAGGGCACCCCCGAGGGCCGCACCGCCTACATCGCCGCCGACGTCACCGACCCCGACAGCATCCTGAACGCCCCGGAGCTGGCCGAGACCCTGGACCTGACCCGGCCCGTCGTGCTCTCCCTGCACGCCGTGTGCCACTTCCTCACCGACGCGATGGACCCGCACGGCATCGTCGCCCGGCTCGTCAAGGCGCTCCCGTCCGGCTCCGCTCTGAGCCTCTCGCACGGCACCGCCGATCTGGCCCCTGAGCGCATGGCGAAGCTGGAGGCCACCTACACACGCAGCGGTGTCACCGTCCAGTCGCGGAGCAAGGCCGACGTCACCCGGTTCTTCGACGGACTCGGCCTCCTCGATCCCGGCGTCGTCCTCGCCCACCACTGGCGTCCCGACGTGCGGGTCATGGCCGACGAAGGCCGGACACGTGCCCGCGAGGAGTTCGACGACGTCGACGTGTCCGTGTAGGCCGGCGTGGCGCTCAAGCCCTGAGCACGCCGGGCGCGGCGGCGCGAACCCGGAAACGTCCCTGCCGGTGGCCCGTGGGTAGGGCAAAGAAGCGGCTCCCGGCCAACGCCCTGTGACGGGCGCCGGGTTCAACGGCCGTGCGTGCCGATCACTCGCGACGCCCGACCGCACGGGTACACGGGCGTACGGCGGTGATGCGCCGAGCGGTTTGTCGTACCATCAGGCAACGCCACCGCGATGGAGGACGCGTGAGCCACTCGCCGCTGGACAGTGATCTGTCCCGACCGCACTCCGCCCGCATGTACGACTACTTTCTCGGCGGGAAGAGCAACTACAGCATCGACCAGCAGGCCGCCCAACAGGCCGCCGCCGCCTGGCCGTCCATGCCGGCCGCCGCCCGCGCGAACCGCGCCTACATGCACCGCGCCGTGCACGAGCTGGCACGCCACGGCTTCCGGCAGTTCCTCGACATCGGCACCGGCATCCCCACCCCACCCAACCTGCACAACGTCGTGCAGTCCGTCGCCCCCGACGCCCGGGTCGTCTACACCGACAACGACCCCATCGTCCTCACCCACGCCCGCGCCCTCATGCAGGGCACGCTCCGAGGGCCGCACCTCCTACGTCGAAGCCGACGTCACCAAGCCGGAGGCCATCCTCGAGTCGGCGGAGCTGACCGAGACCCTCGACCTCACCCGGCCCGTCGCCGTCTCGCTGCACGCCGTGTGCCACTTCCTCCCCGACGCGCTCGACCCGCACGGCATCGTCGCCCGCATCATGGCCGCCCTGCCCTCCGGTTCCGCGCTCAGTCTCTCCCACGGCACCGCCGACCTGGACCCCACGGGCGTCGCGCAGCTCGTCGACGCCTACTGCAAGCAACGGCGTCCCGCTCCAGGCCCGCAGCAAGGCCGAGGTGGCCCGCTTCTTCCAGGGGCTGGAACTCGTCGACCCCGGCATCGTCCTGGCCCACCGCTGGCGTCCCGACGTGCAGGTCCTCTCGGAGGCCGACCGGCCCGCCCGCGAGGAGTTCGACGACGTCGAGGTATCGATCTGGGCCGGTGTCGGGCTGAAGCCCTGAGGCCACGAGGGCGAGGTTCGTCGCGCCGCGCGCGCCGCTTTTCGCTACAAACCTCGCCCCGGTGCGTCAACCTGGGTTATCCACATCCCCCGCACGTGGCAGGCAGGTGCTGCCAACCTGCGCCCATGACCCAGACCTTCGTGCTTCCGTCCCGCCTTCGTGCCCTCGCCGCACGCCAGGACGGCGTCATCACCGCGACTCAGGCCACCGCCCTGGGAGTGCCCCGTTCCCGTGTCCGACGGCTCGCCGCCCACGGCGCCTGGCGGCAGCTGGGACGCGGGACCTACTGGGTGGTGCCGCACGGCGAACCCCGCACCCGCACCCGTGTACGGGCCGCCCAGCTCAGCTGCGGCGGGCGCGCCGTCGCCATGGGGCCCAGCGCGGCGCAGCTGCACGGCCTCCAGGGCACCGACGGTCGTGACCCCACCGTTCACCTCGCTTGTCGCGGCCACCGCGCTCCTCGCGACGGAGTCGCCGTCCACAAGCTCGGCCACCGGCAGACGGTGCGCCTGCGAGGCATCGACGTCACGACCGTCGCGCAGACCGTCGCCGACGTCCTGCTCATGGAGGACCGCATGACGGCCGTCTCCGTCCTCGACTCGCGCCCTGCACCAGAGACTGCTCGCCCGGTGGTGCTCGCACACCTGGCCAGGCTCATCCAGGGCCGCCCCGGCGCGGCGGCGGCCCGGCAGCGGATGGCCGAAGGGGACGGGCGGGCCGAGTCGCCACTGGAGACGCGCAACCGGCTCCTGTGCAGCGACGCACGGCATGCCGCCCGAGACCCTCCAGTGGCCGCTCACCCACCCGCGGACCGGGGTGCGCTACCGCGTCGACGCCGGGTACCCGAGCCGGTGGGTGGGCGTGGAGGCCGACGGCAGGAGCGTGCACGACAGGCCGGAGGCGCTGCACGGGGACCGGGAGCGGCAGAACGCGCTGGCTCGCCGCCTTCCCCCAGCTGACTCTGCTGCGCTTCACGTGGCGGGACGTCGTGGATCCGGGCCGGTTCCTGGGCGAGCTGCGCAGCGCGCTGGGCGGACGACGGCGGTCAGCGCGGGCGTCCGCCGTCATGCGGGCGGCGAGCCAGGTGACGGCCGGGCGGTCCTGGTCGAGCCAGTCGACGGCCGTGGGCCTCGGCCGGGGCCAGCCAGCGCAGCTCGTCGTGGTCCTCCAGGGGCTGCGGGGTGCCGGAGAGGAGCCTGGCGCGGTAGACGCGCAGCGTCATGCCGCGGCCGACGGGCCACTCGCCGGGGACCCGGTCCTGGATCTCGGCCTCCACGCCCAGTTCCTCGCGGAGTTCGCGGGCCAGAGCCGCCTCCGGCGTCTCGCCGGGCTCGACCTTCCCGCCGGGGAACTCCCAGCGTCCGGCGACCTCGGCCGGTCGGTGCGGCGGGCGGCGAGCAGCCGGCCGTCGTCGTCGATGAGCGCGGCGCCGACGACGAGGGGCAGGCCGGCGGCGGGCGCGGGGTCCTCCGTCATACCGGCCAGCCTACGGGCTGCGGGCCTGCCGGAGGGCCGGTGCTTTCGGCACCGGCCCTCCGATCGCCGCAGCGGGACGACCGGCCGCCCGAGCCGGCGGGCCTCAGGGCGGTGCGCCACCCGCCTGTCTCCGGGGCCGGGGCGTCGTCAGGCGAAGTACTGGCCGCCGTTGATGTTGACCGTGCTTCCGGTGGTGAAGCCGGCCCCCGGCGAGGCCAGCCAGGCCACCGCGCCGGCGACGTCGGCCGGCACGCCGGCCCGCTGGACCGGGATGCCGGCGACCGTCTCCGCCTTGGAGTCGGAGGTGGTGAAGGTGTCGTGGAACGGAGTCGCCTCGATGAAGCCGGGCGCGACCGCGTTGACCGTGATGCCCTGTGGCGCCACCTCCTTGGACAGCCCGCGGGTCAAGCCGAAGATCGCCGCCTTGGAAGCGGCATAGGCGACGGCGCCCGGGTGCCCGCCGTTGAAGCCCGCCAGCGAGGCCACGTTGATGATCCGCCCCCAGCCGGTGCTCATGTGCGGCAGGCAGTAGTGGGTGACCAGGAAGGCACTGTCGAGGTTGACGGCCATCACCTTGCGCCACAGCGCGGAGTCCATGTCGGCGATGGTCTGCCGCTGCACCAGGCCGCCGGCGTTGTTGACGAGGATGTCGATGCTGCCGAATCGCCGGGCCAGGTCGTCGAGCGCCGTCCGCACCTCCTCCTCGGAGGTGACGTCGAGCTGGTGGGCGACCAGCGCGTGCCCGGAAACGTCCTTGATCTCGCGCGCGAAGTCGTCGTCCGGCTCGTGGCTGAGATAGGTCACCGCGACCTGGGCGCCGGCTCGGGCGAGTTCGAGGGCGATCTCCTTTCCTATCCCTACGCCGCCGCCGGTCACGAGCGCCTTCTTGCCGTCGAGGTTCGCGGAAGTCACGTCGAGTCTCCGTATCTAGTGGTGTGCAGCTCGGGGTGGCGGTCGCTGGAGGCGCGCACCAGCAACCGGGTGTCGACGGTCACCGACTCCGGGGGTGTGCGGTGCCCCTGTTCGGCGAGCCGCTGGATGAGTCGGGAGGCGCCCAGCCGTCCGATCACCTCGGGCTGCTGGGCGATCACTGACAGGGCAGGCCCGAGGTGCCGGGTCCAGATCAGGTCGTCGTAACCGACCACCATCAGGTCCTCGGGCACTCGGACCTGGAGGTCCTTCAGCGCCGAGAGGGCGCCGATCGCCATGTACTGGTTCATCGCAAAGATCGCGTCCGGCGGTTCCGGCAGGCCCATCAGCGAGCGGGTCTCGTCGTACCCGTGGATCTCGCTGGCGCCGCTCTCGCTGGGCACGCCGACGCGGACCAGCGACTCGTCGAGGGGCAAGCCCGCCGACAGCATGCCGGAGCGGAAACCGTTCACCCGCTCCTTCTCGGACTCGCTCACCGGCGGCAGCGCGAGAACTGCGATCCGGCGGGCGCCCTGCCCGACGAGGTGACCGACTGCGTCGAAGCCACCTTTGAAGTTTCCTGAGCGGATCACATCGCAGGCGGGCGCACCCTCGGCACCGTGCAGCAGGAGCACCACCGGCTTGCCTGCGTTGGTGAACAGCTTCACGGCGTCGAGCCGCTCGCCGGTGGGGACCACGAGCATGCCGTCGACCTGGGAGTCCGCCATCAGCTCGATCGCCTGCTCCTCCAGGCTGGTCTGCAGCTCGGTGTTGGAGAACAGCACTGACAGGCCCTGCTGGTGCAGCACCTCCGCGGCGGACTTGAACAGCAGCGGCGCGATAGGGCTCAGGATCGTGGGCATGACCACGCCGACGGTCTGGGTCCGGTGCGTGCTCAGGCCCCGGGCGAGCCGGTTCGGCCGGTAGCCGCTGCGGGCGATGGCGCCCTGTACCCGGCGCGCGGTGTCCTCGCTGACGTAGCGGGTGCCGTTGATCACCGCCGAGACCGTGGCCACCGAGACGCCTGCGTCCGCGGCGACGCTGCGGATCGTGGGGGCAGGTTTCTTTGTCACCCGAGTCCTCGCATGTGCGGAAGGGCCAGCGTTATCTGGGGAACGAACATGATCACCAGCAGTACCACCACGATGGCCGCCAGATACTTCAGCGCCGGCCGGGCGACCTGTTCCATGGGCACCTCGCCGATCGCGCAGGCTGTGTAGAGCCCGACGCCCAGCGGCGGCGAGAAGAGACCGAGTCCCATCGCGAGGATCAGGACGATGCCGAACTGCAGCTCGTTCACCCCCAGTTGCTGCGCGATCGGCAACAGCAGCGGCCCGAAGATGATGAGGGCCGGAGCCCCCTCCAGCACCGAGCCCATCACGATGAGCATGAGCGTGCACAACAGCATGAACACCCACGTGCCCTCGCTGTGCGCAAGACCCACGAGGGCGCGCGCCATGCTCTGGGGGATCTGCTCGGCAGTCAGGACGTAGGTCACTGCCTGGGCCGCGGCCACGATGAACAGGATCATCCCGGACAGGGAGGCGGAGCGGAGCAGGAAGTCGGCCGTCGCGCGGGGACGCATCTCCCGGAAGAGCAGCCCTCCGACCAGCAGCGCGTAGACGACGGCGAACGCCGCAACCTCAGTGGGCGTGGCAACGCCGCCCAGGATACCGCCGAAGATGATCACGATCATGAACAGCGCGGTCGAGGCACCGCCGACGAGCCGGACCAGCTCCGCCCGGCTGCGCCGGGGGCCGGCGGGTACCGGGCTGCTGGTTCCGCACCCGCCGCGGCGCGGTGGCGACGGCGACCACAAGCAGGGCTGCCGCGGTCACCGCGGCCGGGACGATGCCGGCCACGAACAGCCCACCGATCGAGAGGTTGGCCACATAGCCGAGGATGATCATGTTGATGCACGGCGGGATGGTCTCCCCCATCACCGCTGAGGCGGCCAGCAGCCCGACAGCGTCCTTGTCGTCCTGACCGGCCTTGCGGACGGCCGGCAGCAGGGTCGTGCCCACCGCGGCCACGTCCGCGTTCTTCGACCCGGAGATGCCGGAGAACAACGCCATCGCCGCGACGATCACGATCCGCAGCCCCCCGCGACGGTGGCCGACCCCCAGCATCAACAGGTCGATGAGCCGACGGGACATCCCGTTGACCTCCATCACCAGCCCGGCAAGCACGAAGAACGGGATGGACAGCAGCACGACGTTGGAGATCCCGGCCTCCATCTGCTGAGCGAACAACGCGATGGGGGCGGTGCCGCCGAACCCGAAGAAGAGCAGCGCGCCGAAGGCAAGGGCGAAACCGATCGGTACTCCGATCACGAGGGTGACCGCGAAGCCGAGCAGCAGCAGAGCGACCGGCGACGGGTGCCACGCGGCTGGCAGCAGCCGGCCGGCCAGCCACCACAGCGCCGCGGCCAGCACCAGCACGCCGGCCGAGGCCGCCAGGGCCCGCGGCCTGCTGCGCAGCAGCGCGACCACGGCGAAGACGGCCATCACCACGGCACTGACCAGCACCGGGTAGAAGTTCATGGACTCGGGCAGGCCGCTGGCGGTGGTCTGATGGGCCACAGTCCCGAGGATCTGGCTGGTGGACCAGCACAACCCGCCGCTGACCAGGACGATGACCCAGGAGACGAGGGCGTCGTTGGTCTCGGCGACCCGTCCGCGCAGTCGGTTGCGCACCGCGCCGACGCCGAGATGCTCGCCGCGGGCCAGGGCGAGCGCCCCGCCCAGGAAGCCGATGCTGACGAGCATGGTCGCGCTGATCTCACCGGCCCAGGCCAGGGGGTGGTTGAAGAAGTAGCGGGAGACCACCGAGACGAAGACGATGACGAGGCCGGCGGTCAGCGCGGCGATCGCCGCGACGGCCACCGTCAGCTCGAGACCTGCGGCGAAGCGCCCCTTCTGTGGGTGAGGGGCCTCGCCACCGGCATGGGGGTCGCCGCCCGGTTCACCCGGGAGGCCGGAGGCGACCGTATCGCTCAGGCGCTGGTTCGATGCAGGCATGTCACGCCTGCTTGGTGATCGCGTCCAGGACCGGCTTCGCGGTCGGGTGCCGGCTGGCGAACTTCTGCCACAGCGGCTCGACCCGCGCCTTGAAGGCGGACTTGTCGACCGTCGTCACGGTGACGCCCTTGGCTTTGAGGTCGCTCAGCGCCTTCTTCTCGGCGGCCACCGCCTGGGTCCGCTGGTACTGGGTGGCCTCGCGGGCGGCCTTCATGAAGCCCTTGCGGTGCTGCTGGGGGATCTTGTCCCAGGACGACTGGGCGATCACCACGATGAGGGGGTTGAAGATGTGCTCGGTCAGTGCCAGGTGCTTGGCGAGCTCGTTCCACTTGTTCTGCAGGATGGTGGGGGCGTCGTGCTCGAGGCCGTCGATGAGGCCGGTGTGCAGCGAGGTGTAGACCTCCGTCGTCGCCAGCGGGGTCGCCACCCCACCCATCAGGTTGACCGTCTTGATGACCTCCGGCGCCTGCAGGGTGCGGATCTTGAGATGGTGCAGGTCGTCGGGTGCGCTCACCGTCGGCTTGGTCATCATGTTGCGGGCGCCGAAGTTGAAGGCCCAGCCGAGGGTCTTCACCCCGCCCTGCTTGTGCAGGGTGCCGGCCAGGGTGTTTCCCGCGCCGGAGTCGAGAGCGCCGCCGACCTGGTCCCAGCTGTCGAAGAGATACCCCATGTCCAGAACGCCGAAGTCCGGCGCCACCTGGGACCAGATCGAGGAGCCGGAGATCATCATGTCAGCCGCCCCCATCCGGAGCTGCTGGACCATCTTGGCCTCGTCGCCGAGCTGACTGTCGGGAAAATAGTGCACTGTCACGGCGTCGCCGACGTGCTTCTTGAGCGTCTGCTTGAACTTGCCGAACCACGCGCTGTGCGCGTTCCCGGGCTGGCCGGACATGGAGGACGACATCTTGAGCGTGACTGCGCCTGCGCCCGCGGCACTGGAGCCGCCACCGCAAGCCGACAACAGCGGAGCACTGGCCATGGCAAACGCCGCGCCGGATCCGACCTTGAGGAATGAACGTCGTGACGATATCTGGTGGGCCATCGCGCAACTCCTGGTTCTCGTCGTGGCTCTCCGGGCGGCGACCGTGCCGGACATCGCGTAACCGGTTACGCGATGTCCGGCGAACACCCCGGTGACAGACAGGGGCAGGATGCCGCGGAATCGACCGAATAAGACGGGTCTTCGGCGCTCAGAATGCCGCGAGTAACGGGTCCTTGTGACCTGCATCATGCTAGCGAACCGGTTACGTAACGACAAGAGGTCGCGAAACGCGGGCACGATAAGAGGCCCCTCCTGCGACAGAAGGGGCCTCTTACCTGCGTTCTCACTGTGTAGCGGGGACAGGATTTGAACCTGCGACCTCTGGGTTATGAGCCCAGCGAGCTACCGAGCTGCTCCACCCCGCGTCGGTGAGGTGAACACTACGCCAGTACCCCCGGAAACGAGAAAACGGCCCCGCGGACCGAGTGAGCGCCCGGCCCGCCTGCGGCGGTCCGCCGGGCGCGGGGTCGCCTCCATCGCTTCGACGGCGAGGAGCCGCCCCCGAGGCGGCCGTCGGTGCAGGGGTGGCAGCGTACGGACATACGATCCGCTCATGGTGCGGATACGGGCGATGCGGGCGGCGGACGTGGAGTCAGTGGCCGCCGTGCGAGTACGCGGGTGGCGGGCCGCGTACGCCGGGCTGCTGCCGCAGGCGTACCTGGACGGGATGTCGGTGGCCCAGGACGCGGCGCGGCGGCGCGAGTGGTTCGCTGCCTCCCGCGGGCGGGTCTGTGACCTGGTGGCCGTCGACGAGGAGGACGCCGTCGTCGGCTGGGCGTCGCTGGGACCGTACCGCGGGGAGGCTACCGCCGCCGAGGTCGGGGAGTTGTACGCGCTGTATGTGCGTCCCGAGTCGGTGGGCACCGGTGTGGGGCGTGCGCTGATGGCGGCCGCGCACGAGGAGGCGGCGCGGCGTGGGATACCGGAGCTGCTGCTGTGGGTGCTGCGGGACAACGCCCGCGCCCGTGCGTTCTACGCGCGGGCCGGGTATGTGCGCGACGGGGCGACGCAGTCCGACGACTACAACGGCGTGCCTGCCGTCGAGGTGCGCTACCGCCGCCGCCTGGCGTCTGCTCAGCAGCCCCGGAGAGCCTAGGAGTTGGCGACCTTCGCGAAGTAGGCCTCGCACTCCTCGTCCGGCAGCTCCTCGATGAGCACCTCACCCTCCTCCAGATCGCATGCCCGGCTCTCCACGCTGCGCAGCGCCAGGTCCTGGTCATCGGTGACGAACGGGCGCGGATCACGCTCGTAGGCGGCCGACGGCCTCGGTCGGTCGCCGTCGGCGGCGTGCGGTTCGCCGGCCGGCACTCAGGCGCCACCCACCCGACGCGACGCCGAGGCGGCACAGGCGTGGGGCCGGTGGCGAGGCCGCGCCGCGCGTGGAGCACGGTGTGCGGGACGGACCCCGCCGCGGGTCGGGGGTTCCGCGGCGGAGTCCTGCAGCCTGTGACGTACGCGGGCCGCGATCGGTTTCCGTGCTGTGTGTCACCGGCCCGCGCCCGGCGGGGTCAGAATGACGCTCATGGGACAGACCTACGAACGCATCGAGGGCCGGGTGCGCGGCTTCATCGAAGAACAACCCGTCTTCTTCACGGCCACCGCACCGCTCGCCGGCGACGGGCACGTCAACGTCTCCCCCAAGGGGCTGCGCGGGTCCTTCGCCGTCGTCGACCCGCACACGCTCGCCTACCTCGACCTCGGTGGCAGCGGCGCGGAGACCATCGCGCACCTGCGCGAGAACGGGCGCATCACCCTGATGTGGTGCGCGTTCACCGGTCCGCCGAAGGTGCTGCGCGTCCACGGCCGGGGCGAGGCCGTCCTCCGCGACGACCCGAGGTGGGACACGCTGCTGCCCATGTTCGGCGCGGACTACCGGTCCCGGACAGACCTGCGGGCGATCGTCCTGGTCACCGCGCAGCGCATCGCCGACACCTGCGGCTACGCCGTCCCGTTCCTGGACTTCCGGGAGGAACGGCCGCTGCACACACAGCGGTTCGAGCGGGAGACGGAGGAGTCCTTCGCGGCCTACTGCGAGAAGAAGGAGCACGTGGGCAGCAGTCTCGACGGCCTGCCGGGCCTCCCGCTGCCGTTGCCGGTGCGCACCAGCTGACGGCACACGGACGGTCCCCGCGGCCCTGGCGGGCCTGGGAAGACCCGTCATCGCGCCTCGCCCTCCCTTGCCGCTCGGGCCGCCCCGCCGTGGGCCCCACGACGGCGCGGGGGTGACCGTGGCCCTGTCAACGGGCAGCATGGGGCGGACGGAACGGCCGTCGACCGCGGCCGGGAAGGGGGAAGCCGGATGCAGGAAGGGGACGGGGAGGCCGCGCGGTGGTTCGAAGCGCTGGCCTCGTACGCGCCGGCTGCCGCGTTCATCCGGGACGCGCGCGGGCGCTACCTGTGGGTCAACTCCGCCTACGCCCACCTGCACCGGCGTGTGCCGCGCGACATGGTGGGCCGGGTGGTGGAGGAGGTCGATCCGCCGGCCGACGCCGTCGGCGCGCGGGCGCTGGACCGCGAGGTGCTGGAGTCGGGACGGCCCGTCCGGCATGTGATCGGTTTCGTGCACGCCGACGGTTCCCCCGGCCGGGCGATCGGCCACCGCTTCGCCCTGGCGGGCGGCGACGGACCGCGGGTCGGCGGGATCTACGTCGACGTGACCGACCACTCCCGGGCCTTGCGCGAACGGGCAGCCGCTGCCGAAGAGTTGCACGCCCTGCGGGAGCGGGCGGGGCTGGCAGTGGCAACCCTGGACCTGGACGGCCGCATCGACCAGGTCAACGCCGGTGCGGCCGAACTCCTCGGCTGGAGCCCACCGATGCTGGAGGGCTGCGCGGCCGAGGAGCACCTGAACGGCGGGCCGGACACGGAGGCGCTCACCCAGAGCTGGCCGGCGCTGGTGACGGGCCGGGCCGCGCGCCGCAGCGGCGTGGTGACGCTGCGGACGGCGCACGGCACCTGCCGTCCCGTGCGGGCCGACCTGGTGCTGGTGCGACGGTCCGGCACCCCGGACCGGGTGCTGGCGGTGCTGACGCCGCTGGGCGTCGAGACGCCCAGCCGGCCCCGGGTCACGCCCACCCAGCTGCGGGTGCTCACGATGCTGGCGGGCGGCGCGTCCAACAAGGAGGTGGCCCGGAGGCTCGGCCTGTCCCGGCAGGCGCTGGACTACCACCTGCGGCGGCTGGGCGCCGTGCTGGACGCCCGGTCCCGCCCGGCGATGGTCGCGCGCGCCTACGCGACGGGCGTGCTGGACGCCACGTCATGGCCGCCCCGCCCGGGCGCCGTCCGCTTCGACCGCTGACGGCGCGGACTGCTGCGGCATATCCGGGCCTGAGTCCTCGTGGCGGCGCAGCAGGCGCAGCACCAGGCCGACGGCGGCCAGCAGCACGCAGGTGCCGAGCGCGGCCCAGATCAGCAGCGCATCGAGCCGGTCCGCGGCGAGGAACGCGCCCGCGGCGAGCGCGACCAGCGCGCACACGCCGCGGTCGATGACGGACTCCAGGGACAACAGCGTCGTGCGGTACGGGGTGGGCGGGATCGCCGAGTTGACCAGCAACTTCTGCACCGGGAAGGCCAGGCCCGTCGCGGCGGCGAACACGCACAGGCAGCCGATGGTGCCCAGTGCACCGGACACGGTGGTCGCGGCCAGCGAGAAGGCCATCACGAGGCTGAGCACGGTGACGGCCGCGGTGTCGGTCATCCGGGAGCGCACCTGGTTCGGGCGCGCGGAGCCGACCGCCTCGGCGACCGTCATCGCCGAGAGCACCGCACCGTGTTCGGCGACGGGGACGGCCTTGGCGAGCAACAGCGGCTGGAACAGGTTGACCTGGCAGATGCGGGCCAGCGTGAACAGAGCGACGCCCTGCACCATCAGCGGACCGAGCCGTTTGGAGCCGCGCAGTACGGCGCCGGAACGCTTCAGCGACGTCCACATCCCCACGCGCTCCCGCGGCGCCGAGGGCCGGTTCAGGTGGGCGGGAAGCGGCGGCAGGGCCAGGGCGCAGACCAGTGAGCCGGCCGCGCTGAGCGCCGTCAGCAGGTAGGGGGCGGGGTGGGCGAGCTGCATGAGGAGGCCGACGAGCGGCCAGCAGGCGATCTTCGCCCACAGGCCCAGCGCCCGCGCGGTGCCCTCGGCCTGCGCGTAGTGGGCGCCGGCGTCGTGCGCGTGCAGCGACTCGTACAGGTAGGCGCCGGCCGCGCCGGAGACCAGGGAGCGGGCGGTGGCGACGGCGAGGAAGTGAGCGAGGAAGCCGGCCGCGCTGGGGGCGGCGACCGGTATCAGGTTGGCGGCGGTCATGACCGCCGCGCCCAGCTGCATGCTGCGGCGCTGCCCCATCCGGTCGGAGAGGAGGCCGGTGGGCACCTCCAGCAGGCAGAACGCGACGTAGTAGACGCTCTGGATGCCGAAGATCTGCCCGTCGCTGAGCCCGGCCTGCCGCTGGTACTCGTAGAAGACGGGCATCCACCACAGCAGGTTGAACAGCAGCTGGAAGCCGTTGTTCAGTCTCACGACGCGGCGGGCGGGTGCGGGCAGGGCGGCGCCACGCCGGGCGCAGGCGGGACAGGACAGGGGGCATGGAAGGACCTTCGGGCGTGCGAGGGCCGCAGCGCGGGGGCGGCACCGCGCTGCGGCGATCGAGGAACGGTCAGGCCGAGTAGGGGCGCAGCTGCAGCAGGTGCAGCGTGCCGTCGGCGGTCAGCAGCCACTCGACGTCGAGTGGCGCGGCGAAGGTGTAGTCCGTCGCGAAGTGGGACTGCAGCAGCCGTCCGGCCAGCGCGAGCTGGGCGAGCCGGCCGCGGGTGGCCGCGTCCAGGTCGCTTTCGGCTGCGCCCAGGGACAGGGTGCGGCCACCGCCCTCGACCGTGTTGTACAGGTACTGCATGGGCAGGGTGGTGCCGTCGACGACCGCGGCCGTCGAGTCGTGGGCGCAGTTGAGGTAGACGTTGCGGAAGTCGGCGCGGTTGGTCGGGTTGCAGGTGACCATCACGCCGCCGAGCGGGGAGGGTTCGAAGCGCTGCACGATGACACCCATGTAGGTGTCGTCGAGCGCGATGCCGGCCTGGTGGCGCAGCCGCACGCTGCGCGGGGAGAGCAGCGACGCCCACACCTGGCGGACCGCGTCCAGCACGCCGGGCAGGTCGGTTACCTGGGTGTGCGACTCGTAGATGCCGGCGGCGGAGAAGCCGGGCAGGTCCTCGGCGTTGGAGGAGGAGCGCACCGCGAACCGGGTCGCGCCGGCCAGGTGTTTGACGAGGTGACTGTCGATCACCCGGGCGACGTCGTCCGGCACGGGGGTGGTGCGCACCAGGTGCTGCAGTTGCACGCAGACCGTGTCGACGGCGTCCATGGCCTCGAGTTCGAGGGCCATCTTCAGCTTCCCGACGCTCTGCTGGATGGCGGGCGAGCCGTCCAGGAAGCGCTGCTGGAGAGCGAAGGGCAGCGCGATGCCGTCGGGCGCGGTGACGTTGTTGGCGAGGAAGTCGCCTGCTGCGGCGCCGAGTTCGCCGGTGTCCCCCGAGCGGCCTTCGGTCGCGCCGAGTCGGGCGGCCAGGTGGCCGAGCAGGTTGGGGCGCGGCGGGCGGGGAACGGCATAGTAGCCGGCCAGCCGGGGCGAGCCGTGCCGCAGGACGTGGTGCAGCTCGCCCAGGTTGGCGGCCTTGGTGCCGTAGGCGTGCCGGTCACCGGTACGCAGTTCGGGCAGCGGCAGGATCGGCACGTCGCGCACCCGGGGTGCGTCGAGCCGGATCCGCTGGGTGTGCCAGGCCGGTTCGTTGAGGTCACCGGGCTGTTCCGTGCGGACCAGGACGGCGCCCTGGGTCGTCACCTCGTAGCGCACCCAGGAGCCGTCGAGTCCCTCGGCCGCGGCCTGTTCCAGCACGCCGCGCACGATGGCGTTCGGCACGCCCCAGCCGGCCGCGAGCATGTTGGTGTGCGACAGCGGGGTGGTCGGGCGGGCGTTGACCAGTCCGGCCAGCCGCGGGATGTCGTCGGGGACGACGGGCATCGCCACGATGTCGTACCACGCGAGCCCCTCGCGGGCCGTCCGGTAGTCCTCCTCGGTGGGGAAGCAGCGCAGCCGCCCGACGGCGGAGCCGAGGGTGAGCGGCACGAACGGCGCGGCCGACAGGAGCTCGTGGCCCTGCGCGCGGGGCAGGACGGACTCGGGGATGGCGGCGACTGCCTGCTCCTGGCCGTGGTTGGCGGGCTTGACCGTCAGCGCGAGCGCGGAGTCCAGGTGGGCGCGGACGAAGTCGTGGAATGCGGTGAGCGTCTCGCCGTCCATGGTGTCGGCCTCGGTCGTCTCCAGCACCATGAACGGCTGCGGCGCGTCGTGCGCGGTGGCGCCGCCGGAGTGCAGGGAGAGGACGCCGAGCAGGTAGCGGCGGTCTGGGGCGTGGTAGACGCTGTGGTTGAACCCGTCCAGGTCCGCGTCGAGTTCGTCGAGAGTGAGGCCCTCGATGTGGGTGGCCACGTAGTTGACGTGGAAGGAGTGCACGGAGCTGTCCAGCACGTGCCAGGTGTGCTCGCGGCGGTCCACGACGACCTTCACGTAGGCGTGGCCGCCCAGCACGCCGCTGAGCTGCTCGAACAGCGGCAGCGTGAGCAGGCCGCCGATGACGGCGCCGTGCCGGTGCTCGCCGGAGGGGACGGACGTGGGACGTTCGGTCTGCGCGGGCGCGTTCACGCGGCCACCCCCGTCAGGTGGCGCGGGAGGGCGGCGACGATGTTCTCGCAGTCGGTGAGCAGGGTGTACTCGTCGGCCGCCGTCACGAAGCACAGTGCGGCCATCGCGTTGGCGCCGCCGGCCTCCTCGTAGGCCGGCATCCGGGTGCCGGGCGGCAGGCTGGGTTCGCGGACCAGTTCGATGCGCGAGCCCTCGCTCAGCAGCGCCGGCCAGTCGACGGCGTCGAAGTCCCAGGGCGGCAGATCCCGCCACGGGCGGCCCTCCGGGTCGGCGGCGAGGATCACCAGGGAACCGGCCGCGCCGACCGTCCCGGCCGCACCGTCGGTCGCGTCGGGGCCGCGCACCAGCATGCGTCCCGGGTAGTCGACCGGTTCGCCGAGGAGCTGCCGCACCAGCAGGCCCAGCATGTCCAGGCCGAACACGGCCTCTACCTGGCGGGTCGTCATCACGCCGCCGAACCGTGCCGCCGTCTCGATCACCCACATCTCGCCGTGCGCACCGAGCTTGATCTCGGTGTGGGTGGCGCAGTTCTCCAGCCGCAGCGCGTCCACCGCCTGCCGCGAGACCTCCTCGATGCGGCGCTGCGCCTCGGTGGGCAGCGGCACGGGCGCCAGACAGGCCCGCTCGGTGAACGGCGGGATCGTGGGCATGCGGCCGTTGACGCACAGCGGGTGGTAGACGCCGTCGGCGACGATGCCCTCGACGCTCACGTAGTCGCCCCAGCGGTCGTCGGGGAACCAGGCGCGGGCGTCGCCGGTGACGATCTCCTCGAGCAGGAAGTCGCTCACGCCGCCACGGGCGGAGTGCAGTTCGGCGAAGCCCTGGGTGGCCGACTCGGCCATCACGTTGCGGCCCAGGTGCCAGGCGCGCTCGGCCTGCGCACGGTCGTGCACGCGCACGTGCGCGGTCGAGCCGGCGCTCCACGCCGCCTTCAGCAGCAGCGGGGGACGCAGCCGGGCGAAGGCCCCGGAGATGTCGGAGGCACGGTGGACGTCTGCGAATCCGGGTATGGGCACCCCGGCCTCGTGCCACCGGCGGCGCATCAGCCGCTTGTCGCGCGCAGCCTCGACGTGTGAGCCGACACCGGCCAGGCCGAGGCGGCGGCCGGCGCGGGCCACCGCGACCACGGCGTACTCCGACAGCGTCAGCACAGCGCGGGCCCCCGCGAGGCGGGCGTGCCGGCAGATCAGGTCCACCAGCGCGTCCCCCTCCGCCGGCTGCACCTCGGTGACGGTGGCGCACCGCGGCCACCACACGTCCGCGGTCACCTCCGGCAGCGGCGCGAGGGCCAGCACGTGCACCTCGGCGTGTGCGGCGATCCGGGGTATCGCGTACTCCAGCGGCGGGCCGCCCTTGGCGTACACGAACAGGATGGGGGCGAAGGATGTCACGGCTCTCCTCGGTCAGGGCAGGGCTGATGACGGGTCCCGGTGCGTCGCGGGGGTGCGATGGGGCGCGCCCGTCCGGGCGGGGGACCGTGAGCTACCACATCACGGCGGAGAGTGATCCACGCACGTTTGTACGGTGATTAACCTTGGCATTCGCCAAACATGTGGGGAGGTTCCGTGAATGCTCAACGAACTTCATGGGTAGGCACGTTGCCCGCGCCGCGCAGCACGGACGGCGCAGGGACCGCTCCCGCCCCCGCCCCCGGGCGCTACCCGGGACCGGCCTTGCCGTCTCCTGCGGGGCCCCACCCGGAGCTACCGCGGCCGCCCGGCGTGGCCGGCCGTGTCAGTGCGCGCCGGTAGCCTCGGCGGCATGATCAATGGTGCCCACGTCATCATCCACAGCCGCGACGCGAAGGCCGACCGGGCGTTCTTCCGCGACGTGCTGCGGTATCCCCATGTCGACGCCGGAGACGGCTGGCTCATCTTCAAGCTGCCGCCCGCCGAGGCCGCCGTGCACCCCACCGACGCGGAGGGCCCCACCGACGGGCGGCACGAGCTGTACCTGATGTGTGACGACGTACGGGCGACCATCGAGGAGCTCACCGCCCGGGGGGTGGAGTTCACCAAGGACGTCACCGACGCGGGCTGGGGCCTGCTCACGGCGCTGCGGCTGCCCGGCGGCGGCGAGCTGGGCCTTTACCAGCCGCGGCACGAGAAGGCGTACGACCTCTGAGCACGGACGCCCGCAGCCTGCAGGCGCTGGGGTTCGACGGCGTGCCGGCGCGCGAGCCGCTGCTCTACCCGGGGCGGCTCATCGAGAGCCCGACGCTGCTGGGTGACGCGCGGCTGCTCGAGCTGGGCGTGGCCGACGCCCGGCTCGGTGCCTGGTCCGTGCTGCCGCACGGCGAGGAGGACCATCCCTCTGGCCTGCGCCTCCCCAGCCCGCCCGGCGCGCGGGGAGACCCCATGTCCGGCAGCTCACGCGCCATCCCCAGCGCGTTGGGCGCGCGGGGAGACCCCATGTCCGGCAGCTCACGCGCCATCCCCAGCGCGTTGGGCGCGCGGGGAGACCCCATGTCCGGCAGCTCACGCGCCGTCGCGCTCGACGTGGTGCTCGAGGAGTTGGGGCTGCCCCTCACCGGAGACCGGTACCCCGTGCTGGCCGTCGGCTCCAACGCCGCGCCCGGGCAGCTCAGTCACAAGCTGCTGCGGCGGGGCCTGTCCGACGCCGTGCCGATGGTCCCGGTACGGGTGCGCGGCGTCGCGGTGGCGCTGTCCGGACACATCTCCGCCGCCGGTTACGTCTCGGCTTCGCCGGTTCTCGCGCCGAAGGCCGAGACGCCGCTCGTGGCCACCTGGCTGGACGCGGCACAGCTGGCGGCGGTCGACGAGACGGAGGTGCACTACGAGCGCGCCTTCCTGCCCGGCGACGCGTTCCCGATGAAACTGCCCTCCGGCCGCCGGCTGGGCGGCGCCTATCTGTACTGCCACGCGCGCGGGGTCCTGTCCGCCCCCGGCGGGAGCGGCCCGCGGCAGCCGGCCGGCGACCAGTCGGCGGTGCTGGCCGGCCTGCTGGCCGACTCGCCCAGGCTGAAGGAGCTGCTGGGCCCCTCCCCTGCGGACTGGGTGCGCCGGGTGCGGCAGAACCGGTCGCTGGCCGCCCGCGGCACGGACCTGTTCGAGGCGGAGGGCTGGCTGCTGCCCGAGCGGGGCTTCGCCCCGTACGTGGTCGGCCCGGGCGAGGAGGTCCGCTACCGGAACCTGGTCTCCTGACGGCTCGGAGCTCGCCCGTCGGCCCGGGGTCCCGCGAGTTCGCGGGTCGTGGACGTCGGGGCCGTTCGGCCGGGACGGTCGGCCCCCCTGCCGGCCCGTTCACGGCACCGGACGGCCCGCTTGCCGGATGGGGCGCAGGGCACCCTCAGTGATGCCGGACCTGCTCCCGCGGGCCCGGCAGGCTCCGACCGGCAGGAGAGATCATGGACGGCTTCACGGTCCTCGCGTACGACTACCCGGTACTCGGCGCGTTCTGGACCATCATGTGGATCTTCCTCTGGGTGCTGTGGCTGGTGCTGGTCTTCCGCGTCGTGGTCGACCTCTTCCGCGACGACTCGCTGCACGGCGGGACGAAGGCCGGCTGGCTGCTGTTCGTCATCGTGCTGCCGTTCCTCGGCGTGTTCGTGTACCTGCTCGCACGCGGAAAGGGCATGGGCGGACGCGAGGCGCGGCACAACCGTGAGCAGCGGGAGGCCTTCGAGGCCCAGTTGCGCGAGATGACCGGCCCCGGCGGCGACGGTCACGCGGCGGAGCTGACCCGGCTCTCCGCGCTCAGGGACAGCGGCGACCTCACCGACTCGGAGTTCAACCGGGCCAAGGAGAAGTTGCTGCAGTGAGCGCCCACGTCCTCATCCTCTTCTAGCGGACACCACGTCAGGAGACACGTCATGGCCACCACCACCCACCGGCACGAGCCGGCGACCATGGGCCTCGCGGGCGGCCTCACCGCCTTCGCAGCCACCATCCTGCTGATCTCCGGCATCCTCGACGTCTTCCGGGGCGTCATGGCGGTCGCGAAGGACAACATCATCGTCAACACCCAGGACTACACCTTCGCGTTCAACACCACCGGCTGGGGCTGGATCCACATCGCCCTCGGCGCGGCGGCGATCATCGTCGGGATCGGCCTGTTCAAGGGCAACCTCGCCGCCAAGGTGGCCGGGGTGTTCATGGCGGGCCTGATCATCCTGTCCAGCTTCCTGTCGCTGCCCTACTACCCGCTCTGGTCGCTGATCCTCATCGGCCTGTCCGGGTTCGTCATCTGGGCGATCTGCACCGTGCGGCAGCCGCGGGCCGGCTGACGCGGGAGGCTGCGCCCGCATCGCAGGGCTTCACGACGGCGTAGCGGTCTGCCTACCGTGTGCGCTCCCCCTGACCGGAGAGCCGCATGAGCGCAGACCGCTCGACGTCCGCCCGCCGCGTCGCCGCCCCGGGCGCACTGCTGCCGGCTCTGGTGGCCGCACTCACCCCCCGTGCCGCCCGCGCCGGCCGCCGCCGCGGGCGGCACGCTGCTGCACAGCGGCGCCGCGAACGGCCGGATCCCGGCCTCCGTCGTCGCCTTCTGGGAAGCGACGGCCTCGGCGCGATCTACGAGAGCACCGACGACGACGCCCGCGACAACGCCGGGGCCGTCATCGCCGACTGCCGACCGCTCCGGCGTGCGAAGCTGTCCGGCGAGGCGGCCGTGGACGTGGAGAGGAGTCGGTGATGGGTGAGGCCGAGCGGGAGAAGGCGCTGCTGGCGCTGTTCTCCGGCCACAACCGGGGTGTGCTGGCCACGCTGAAGCGGGACGGGCGGCCTCAGATGTCGAACGTCAACTACGGCTACGACCCGGACGAGCGGACCATCCGGGTGTCGGTGACCGCCGACCGGGCGAAGACGAAGAACCTCGCACGCGACCCGCGGGCCAGCTTCCACGTCACCAGCGACGACGGGTGGGCGTGGACGGTGGCTGAAGGGACGGCGGAGCTGTCCGCCGTCGCCGCGGACCCGCACGACGCGGCCGTCGATGAGCTGGTCGGGCTGTTCCGCGCCGTGCAGGGCGAGCACCCGGACTGGGACGAGTTCCGGACGGCGATGGTCAACGACCGGCGGCAGGTCGTCCGCCTCCGCATCGACCGGGCGTACGGACAGCCGCACCGCTGACCTGCGACGGCCACCGCACGGCACGTTTCGGCCGAGAGGCCCCGGCCATGTCCGCACAGCGCGACGGGCCGCGCCGGTGTTCGAGCGCGGCCCGTCGGGAGGCATGGCGGTGGCCCGCTCAGATCTTCAGGCCCTTGTCCCGCAGCCACGGCATCGGGTCGATCGGCGATCCACCGCCGGGTCGCACCTCCAGGTGCAGGTGCGGGCCGGTGACGTTGCCGGTGGCGCCGACGTTGCCGATGACATCCTTGGTGTTGACGTGCTGTCCGACGGAGACACCCATGTGGGACAGGTGGCAGAAATACAGCTCGGTACCGTCGTCGAGCTTCAGCACGATGCGGTAGCCGTAGGCGCCGGCCCAGCCGGCGGAGGCGACGGTGCCGGAGTGGACGGCCTTGACGGGGGTGCCAGTGGGGGCCGCGAAGTCCTGGCCGGTGTGGTCGGCGGACCACAGGTTGCCCGCCTGCCCGAAGCCGGCGGTGAGCGTGAAGGAGCCGACGGGCAGCGTGTAGCTGGCGGCGAGCCGGGCACGGCGCTCGGCCTCGGCCTTCTTCTTCGCCGCCTCGGCCGCCGCCTCGGCCGCGGCCTTGTGCGCGGCCTCCGCCTTGTCGGCGGCCTTGGCCGCCGCGGCGTCGGCGGTCTCGTCGACGGCGGCCTGGTGGGCGTCCGTCTGCTGTTGGTCGGCCTGCTCCAAGAGACGGGCCGCCAGGGCGTCGCCGGCGCCCTCGGGTGCGACGCCGTCGCCGGGGAGGGTGGCGACGGCGGGTGTGAGGGGCGCCTCGGCGGCGGCCGTGGAGTCGTCGCCGGTCGAGGACGCCTCGTCGGAGACGAGGGTGCCGACGACGGGCAGGTCGGCGGCGGCCGGCAGCTCATCGGTGACCGCACCGGCCAGATCCGGCATGGACACCGGGGCCGGAGCGTCCTTGGCGCTGGCGATGCCGCCCGCGCCGACGGCCGCCATCATGCCGACACCGAGCACGGCGCCGCTGCGGGCCATCCCGCCGCCGCGCTGCCGTACGACGCGGTGCCGGCCGCGGGCCCGCACCGACTCGGCGGTGGGGTCCCACTCGCCCGGTGACGGGGCGGCGCCCCCGTCGAACGACGCGTCAGGCGCGACGGGGGCATGCGGGCTCTCGGGAGCGAGCTTCGTGGACGCCACGGTCGGGCGTTCTCCTTTCCTTCCTTCTCGCCTACCGGGTTAGCTGACGGGTTCGGAGCAGGAAGGTCTCCTACGGCGGCCTTCGCGCTGGGCGGAGGTCACCGATTCACCCCAATGTGGTGGTTCCCCGGCTTCCGCATGCTGCGGAATTAGGCGACGGCGCACGGTGCCGACGGGTGTGACGGCTGTGACTGCCGTGCTGCGTTATCGAACGTTAATAGACCCACAGCCGGTAAACCAAGCCTGGGCGGCGAAAACGTCGCAGCCTTGGTCAGGACTTGACCGCAGCATGGGCGTCGCCGCGGCCTGCCGTCGTCAGCGATCCGGTCGCCGCTGGATCGCGAGCAGGGCCAGATCGTCGGCCGAGCCGCCACCCGCATACGCGGTGACGTCCTCGACGACGGCCTCCAGCAGCTGGTGGGGGCTGCCGAACCAGCGGCTCGTCAGCCGCTGCTCCGGCGCGTAGAAGGCACCCGAGGAGTCACGGGCTTCCGAAAGCCCGTCGGTGTAGAGCAGCAACTGCGCGCCGAGCGGGAAGTCGACGACGTCAGCCCGGTCGGGCCAGTGGCCCAGATCACCCATGCCCAGCGGGAGCGCGAAGGCTGACGGCTGGAGGATGCCGACCGTATCTCCGCACAGCAGGAGCGGGGACGGGTGACCGCGGTTCACCAGCCGGATACGATCCGGCGCGTCCGCAGGCACTTCCCCCACGACGGCCGTGGTGAAGTCCTCGGTGCTCTCCAGCTCTCCGCGCGTATCGGCCTCGCGCCGTAGCGCCCGCTCCAGGCGGCCGACCACGCCCTCCAGCGTCTCCTCATCCTCGGCTGCCTCCCGGAACGCGCCGAGCACGACGGCCACCGTCGCCACCGCGTTCAGGCCCTTGCCGCGCACGTCGCCGAGGATCAGCCGGACGCCGAACGGGGTGTCCTGTACGGCATACAGGTCACCGCCGATGCGGGCGTCCGTCTGCGCGGCCTGGTAGCGGGCCGCGATGTCCAACCCACCGACCCGTTGTGGCGGACTAGGCAGCACGGCCAGCTGTGCTGCCTCGGCGATGCTGCGCACGGAGGCGAGAAGTGCGCGGCGGCGGCCGGACAGCCAGTTGATGCCCACGGCGATCAGCGTGACGGCTGCCAGATCGGCGATCCGCAGGAATGCCCCGCCCAGGGAGTTCTGCGCGGAGAAAGAGGTGAGGGCGGCCAGGGCGCACAGCGCCAGGGCGCCGACGGCAGCCGTCACGCGTGTGGAGGACACGGGGGCGGCGATCAGTGAGGCGGCTGCGAACAGCGCGACGACGGTGTACTCGAGCGGCGAGACGAGGTTCACCACAACACCGGCGACGATGAGGACTGCGGGCAGCCCGCGCGCAAACCGCCGAACGGTGGGCCCGAGGGCATCGGCGTCGGGGGACTCGTCGTATGGGGCCATTGTTGCTGCCACCGTACCAATCTGACGGCCCGGCCCCGTCGGGGCGAGTCGGGGCCGGCGGAGCGGACGACGGACAGGTGGATGGGCACCCGGCCTGGACCGGTCAGGCCCGCCCTGAGGCCGTGCGGGGCGTGGCGCGGCCGGCCCTGGACCACTCACGCACCAACGCGGCGTAGATCGGCGCGTCCTCAGGTAGTGGCGGCGACTCCGGCCGACCGTCCGGCTCGGGTGCCGGATCCGCCTGAGACGGCCGCCGCGTCAGCATGACTGCCATACCCGGCCAACGACCGCCCCCCACCTCCGGTCACCCATTTCGCCCAATGCGCCGGCCGGTTCCCGCGCCGGACGCGCCGACCTGCACGGACACCGTCCGCCGTCCCCGGCATGGCGGACGCCGGACGCGCCGCCACCCGACGGCGCCGCTGGGCGGGACCGGGCGGGCACATGGTGGGGTCGACGCGAGATGACGCCCCGCCCACGGAGGTTCGTGCATGCGTTCGCCTGTTGGACGTTTCGGCGGCGACCGGTACCACACGGCCCTGCTGGCCACCTTCGTCGCGGCGCTGCTCTGCCTCGGTCTGTCCCTGGTGGAGTTCGTGCGCCAGCCGGCCCCGCCGCCGCAGCCGTCCGCGGTGCAGGGGTTCTCCGACGGGACCGGCGCCTCGCCCTCCGCCGGGCCCTCGGCGGAGCCGGGCGAGGACGCCACCCGGCCGGCCGTCCGGGCGATGCCCGCCTCGACGCCCGTCCGGGTGCGCATCCCGTCGGTCGGCGTCGACGCCCCACTGACCGGCCTCGGCCTGACCGGGGACGGGAGCCTGGACGTGCCGCCACCGGCGAAGGCGAACCTGGCGGGCTGGTACGAGGACGGCGTCACGCCGGGGTCCGTCGGAACGGCGCTCATCGTCGGGCACGTGGACAACAAGGCCGGTCCCGCCGTCTTCTACCCGCTCGGGGCGCTGAAGAAGGGCGACACCGTCGATGTGGAGCGCTCGGACGGCCGCACGGCCGTCTTCACCGTCGACGCCGTCGAGGTCTACGACGACGACCACTTTCCCGACGAGAAGGTGTACGGGCCCTCCGACCGGCCGGAGTTGCGCGTGCTCACCTGCGGCGGCGGTTACGACCGGGATGAAGGCGGCTACCAGGGGAACGTGGTGGTCTTCGCCCACCTGACCGCCGAGAAGCGCAGCCCCGTGACCTCGCCGCGGTCCCCGGCCCGGCCCTCACCGGACCTCTCCAAAAGTGCTTCCAACGCGGCGGACCTCGCGCAGACCTGAAGGCTTTGGCGGCTCAGCCGCCACTTCTGCGTTCACCTCCCGAAGGCGGCAACCGCTGCACAAGGGTTGACGCGGTCACATCACGAGAGTTGACTCGTCCTCAAGAAGGTATGGACCAGAGCGCGGAAACACCCCCTCGACCAGCGGCGTTCGTGTACCTCCGGCCTCGCCGGCTGCTACCGCGCGCCCGCTCCTCACAGCAGCGTTCCCCCATTCGCGCAACAGAGGTGAATTCCATGTTCTTGAGACACTCCGCAGGCGGCAACCGGCAGCCGGCCGTCCTTGCCGTCGCCCTCGCCGCCGCACTGAGCTGGCTCCCGGCGGGCGCCGGGACAGCTGCCGCGGCCCCCGCGCCCGCCCCGAAGGCGGCGGCCGCGCCGACTGCGAACGTCGCCTTCCAGGACGACTTCGACGGGCCGGCCGGCTCCGCCGTCGACGGCGGCAGGTGGAACATCGCCACCGGCGACGGCGTCGACAACCACGAGCGGCAGTACTACACGTCCGGCAACCACAACGCCGCCCTCGACGGCGCCGGACACCTGGTCATCACCGCCCGCAAGGAGAACCCGTCCAACTACCAGTGCTGGTACGGCACGTGCCAGTACACCTCCGCCCGGCTCAACACCTCCGGGAAGTTCGACGCGCAGTACGGACATGTCGAGGCCCGGATGAAGATCCCGCGGGGCCAGGGCATGTGGCCGGCGTTCTGGATGCTGGGTCAGGACATCGGGCAGGTCGGCTGGCCGAACAGCGGCGAGATCGACGTCATGGAGGACGTCGGCTTCGAGCCGAACACCGTGCACGGCACGATCCACGGCCCCGGCTACTCCGGCTCGGCCGGCATCGGCGCGCCCTACAGCCTGCCCGGCGGTGCCGCCTTCGCGGACGCGTACCACACCTTCGCCGTCGACTGGGCGCCCGACTCGATCACCTGGTCCGTGGACGGCACCGTCTACCAGCACCGCACACCCGCCGACGTGGGCGGGAACCAGTGGGTGTTCAACAAACCGTTCTACCTCATCCTCAACCTGGCCGTCGGCGGCTACTGGCCCGGCGACCCGGACGGCAGCACCGCCTTCCCGCAGCAACTTCTCGTCGACTACGTGAAGGTGACGACCGGTTCCGGCGGCCAGACCGGCGGCAGCACCGGAGCGATCACCGGCCTGGCCGGCAAGTGCGTCGACGTGCGGGCCGCGAACACGGCGAACGGCACGCCCGTCCAGCTCTACGACTGCAACGGCAGCGCCGCCCAGCAGTGGACGGTCGGCACCGACGGCACGATCCGCGCGCTCGGCAAGTGCCTGGACGTCGACTCCGGCGGCACCGCCGACGGCACCAAGGTTCAACTGTGGGACTGCAACGGAAGCGCCGCCCAGCAGTGGGTCGTCAGCGCAGCCGACGACATCGTCAATCCGCAGGCGAACAAGTGCCTCGACGTGACGGACGACAACTCCGCCAACGGCACGCCGCTGCAGATCTGGACCTGCGCCGGCACTGCCAACCAGAAGTGGACCGTCAGCAGTTGACCTGAAGGCCCGGCCCTCTGCCGCCGTCATACGCGGCCGGGCGCTCCGGGGCCTGATCGCCCCGGAGCGCCCGGCTGCTGCCAGGGACCGCTTCCCGCACGGCGGTGGCCGCTGGGCGAAGGCGCTCAGGAACACGGAGCGGCCGTCCGCAGCCCACAGCGCGGGACGACGCGCGGCCGCGGGGCGTCGGCCGGCGGTGCTCCCTCACCGTTCATGGCGCCCGACACGGCCGGGTGGGAGCATGGATGTACGAAAGGGGTGAACATCAGTGATCAAGGAAACCGTCGACATCGACTGCCGGCCCGAAGAGGTCTACTCCTACGTCACGGACCCCTCCCACCTGCCCGAATGGCAGGAAAGCGCCGTCTCGGGGCGGGAGATCGGCGACGAACCGATCGGCGTCGGCTCCACGTTCGAGGTGACCCGCCATGTCGGCCGGCGGACGTTCCCGACGACCATGAAGGTCACCGAGTTCGATCCGCCCAGGAGCTGGCGGCTGCGGGGCGTGAACGGGCCGGTCCGGCCTGCGGTGCACGGCACCATCGCTCCGCTGGACGACGGCAGCCGCTCGCGCCTGACCCTCGACCTCGACTTCGAGGCGCACGGAGTGGGCAAGCTGCTCGTACCGCTCGTCGTCCGGCCTCGCGCGCGCCGGGAGACACCCAGGAACGAGCAAAAGCTCAAGGACGTACTGGAGCACCGGGCAGCCTGAGGCCCGCACCGCCGCCCGCGGTCCGCGCCAGGCAGCGGGCCGCCCTCGGCACGCGTTGGCGGGCGCCCGACGCCGACTGCCGCACGATCCGGCGGCTTCGGCGCCACGCGCGATGTCACTGTCCGGTGAACCCGGGGCGCCCGGCTGCTCACCGCCCGTCGAGGCGCGTGCGGCATCGACCGATTGTGCACAGGACCCTCACACCGCCGTCGTCCCCTCAGCGGCGCCCGCGCCTACTCTGCGGCGAGCCATGGACTACTGCGCCCGGTGCCGTCGACACCTCAACGGAGCCCTGGCCTGCCCGGGGTGCGGTACCCCGACGGCCGGGCCGGTTCCGGCTGCCCCGACCGAAGAGCGCGTGTACCGCGCCAAGCCGTTCCCCCAGTCACCGCCACCCCACGTCACGAGCCCGGAGCCGGGCCCCGAGCCGGAGCCGGCAGCGCAGCACGGGGTGAGACCGGAGGCCGAGCCGAGCCCCGCACGGGCCGCACGGCAGAGCCCCGCGGCGACCGAGCACCCTGAGGACCCGCCCGCCGGCCACCGGGCCACCGCCCGCGCCGCCCGCCGCGGCCGCGGCCGCAGAGCGCGCCCCCGGCACCGCGTGCTCGGCCTGGTCCTGGCGACCTGCCTGGGTGCCGTCCTGCTCGGCGTGACCGTCTCCGAACTCGGCGCGCCCGCCCTGCCCTGGAGCGATTCCGCCACCTCCGCCGACGACACCGGGTCGGCCGGAACGTCGCCCGACGACGCCGAGACGCCCGCTCCCGGCCCATCCGACGCCGCATCGGGCGCGGCCACCCATCATTCGGACGATGCCTCGGGCACGCCGACCGCGACGAGCTCACCGGCCGACTCCGGCACCCCGCGCGACGAGTCGTCCACCGCACCGACCTCCGCCGCGCCCGCGCCGACCCGGCCACCGGCCCCGCATCCGACGCCGTCCAGCGCCGCGCCGGCCCCGCCGCGCGGCCACCACTCGGATCCTTCCGGCGGCCGGCACTCCGGCTGCTGGCTGATCTTCTGCGGCTGAGTCGGTTCCGGCCTCAGGCAGGCCGGCCCGGTGTCGATCACACAGAAGCGATTGCCCTCGGTGTCGGCGAGGACGACAAAGTCCGCATCCGGCGTCCAGCCGTCCCGGTCCACCCGCTCGTCCCCCAGCACCATCAGGCGCTCCACCTCGGCCGCCCGGTCGTCGGCGCCTCCCGCGTACGGATCCAGGTGTACGCGCGGGCGGTCCTGCACCGGCGTCTCGCTGCGGCCCGGCGACAGGCCCGGGCCGGGCGCGTCGCCCGCCGGAATCAGGACCGCCCGGTCCTCGTCGACCTGGTCACGGGTCACGTAGCCCAAGGCGGCGGTCCGGAAGTCGACCGCCCGCCGCACGTCCTGGACGCCGAGGACGATCGTGCCGATGCGCAGCATTCGAGCATCCTGGCACGGTCATCCGCCGTCCGCGGCGTCACAGGCGAAGACACCGCAGTCCTCGACTCGGACGAAGCCGAGACGCTCGTAGAGGGCGTTGCTCGTGGGGTTGGCGCGGTCGGCGAACAGCACGATGTCCCGCAGTCCGTCGGCCAGCGCACCCCGGGCGGCTGCAGCGACGGCGGCCCCGGCATAGCCGTGTCCGCGCAGCGCGATCGGGGTGTACACCGGACCGACGCGGACCATGTCTGCGACTTCAGCGGTGAGCCCGGCCATGGAGACCGGCTCCCCGTCGGTCTCCCACAGCACCAACCTGCCTTTGGCGATGCGCGCGTCGAGCTGTCGTTCGTTCGCCGCTGCCGGATCGTGGCCGATGTCGGCGTGGAACTGCTGCAGCCAGCCCAGGAGCCGGCCACGGTCGTCCGCCGTGGCCTCCCGGGCTCGGCCGGACGGCGCCGGGTGCGGCAGGCGAAGGTCCACCAGCCGGTACAGCCGCTCGCCGAGCAGCCGGACAGGACTGCCGCCCTGGCAGCCGGACAAACCGGCCGCGACCCGGGCCGCCAGGCCTTCCTCGCCGCGCACCTGTCCCGGCCGCGGGTCCAGTCCGGCGAGCAGCGCGGGCAGTTCCGCGGCTGCCTGCGACGGCATCCCCGAGACGATCACCGCATGCGGCGGCGTCCACATCCATGCACCGGCGACGGCGCCACCCGGCTCGGCGCGCCACCAGCCGAAGGCCGGGGCACCGGCGCCGTACAGGTCACGGCCGAGGGCGAGCAGTGTGTCGGTGACGGACAGCAACACCGTGTTCCGGTCCGGGCGGGCACGCAGGAAGCCGCCGGCCTCCGCCCAGAACTCACCGGGGTCGTGCGAGAGCGTCCAGGTCATGCCTCAGCCTCTGCCTGCGCCCGTCCCTCCGTCCACGGCATTTCGGCCGTCGCCGGCGGGCGCGGCCGTCACAGGAAGCGCCGGATGGGGGCGACGGCCGCCTCCTGGACGCGCTGCATCGCCGGGCGTCGCCGCCAGCGCGCGCCGTCGACCGGCTCACTGCGCCGCAGGTCCTGCTCGAACCGGTCGTCGAGCCGCGCGGTGACCGCCTCGTCCAGGACGGTGAGCATCACCTCTTCGTCGTGCTCCAGCGAGCGGCGGTTGAAGTTCGTGGAGCCGATCAGAGCGGCGATGCCGTCCACGGTGATGACCTTGGCGTGCATCATCGTCGGCTGGTAGTGCCACAGCCGCACGCCGCCGGCAATCAGGTCCTCGTAGAAGTGCTGCCCGGCCAGCTGGCACACCCGCTTGTCGGTGTGCGGGCCGGGCAGCAGGATGTCCACCTCGACGCCGCGCCGGGCCGTCTCACACAGCAGGTCGACGAAGTAGCGGTCGGGCGCGAAGTAGGCGGTGGCCAGCCGCAGCCGGCGACGCGCGGAAGCGAGCACCACCCGGATCAGCGTCTGCATGTCCTGCCAGCCGACGCCCGCCGACCCGCGCACCACCTGCACCACGGCGTCTCCCGCCGGCTCGTGCTCGGCGAACCGGTCCCGGGCGTCGAAGAGTGTCTGGTGCCGGCACTCGGCCCAGTTCTGCGCGAACGCCGCGCCCAGCCCGTCCACCGCCGGGCCGCGCACGCGCACGTGTGTGTCGCGCCACTCCCGCGGGTTGCGGGCGTCCCCGGCCCACTCCTCAGCGATGCCGACGCCACCGGTGAACGCGGTCGTTCCGTCCACCACCAGTACCTTGCGGTGGCAACGGTGGTTCTGTTTCAGCGGCGACAGGCGCACGGGTCTGCGGAACCAGGCCACGTCCACGCCCGCCGCGTCCATCTCCGCCAGCAGGTCCCCCTCGATGAGCCGCCCGCCGAAGCCGTCCAGCAACAGCCGTACCCGCAGCCCCTCACGGGCCCTGGCGGCAAGGGTGGTGGCGAAGTCTCGGGCGACCTGGCCGCGCCAGTACACGAACGTCATCATGTCGACGGTGTGGCGGGCGCTGCGGATCGCCGCAAGCATCGCGGGGAAGATCTCGTCGCCGTTGACCAGCGGCTCGACCTGGTTGCCCTCGGTCGCGGCCACCCCGAGCAGGCACTCCAGCCGCCGCCGCAGCTCCTGCTTCTCGACCGTCCCCCGCCCCCGGGGGACGGCGGACCCGACTCTCGGCTCAAGCCCGTCGGACAGCACAGCCGGCACCCCTTTCCGTCCCTCGGATTCTACGCGGGGGCCGGACGGCCACACCTGCGCGCACCACCTCAGGACGCACGACGTGGTCGGGCCGGCGGGCGGCGGTGCGCGGAAGACTCGTCGGGCCTCCGTGCCCTCCCCGACTGCCCGCCCCGGCGCCCCCTCCGCGCCGGGGCGAGCAGTCAGGAACTCGTGGGCGGCCGGCTGCACGCCTCCTACCAGGCGCGTCCCTCCGGCAGTGCGTCCAGGCCGGGCGTGGAGAGATGAAGCACCTCGTAGCAGTCACCGGCCGCCATGTCCGGATCGACGGCGTCGCGCCACAGGACGAACCACATCGCCTGCCAGTGGTGCGGGTCGACGGCCAGCGCGGCTGTGTGGACGCCCTCCCGGCCGGCGAGCGTGCGCAGCGCGGCGGCCTCCTCCTCGACCCACCCGGCCAGGCCCAGGCCGGTCCGGTCGGCGTCGGAGTCGACGGGCACCGGAACAAGCAGCCGGGAGGCGGACTTCGGGGCTGCGGCGCGGGCCGGGCCGGCGTGGCAGGCGACACCGGCCCAGTTCCGGACGTCCGGGCGGCCGAAGTCGCGGACGATGTTCTGGAATCCGCCGCCCCCGACCAGGAACCGGGCCATCGCGCCGGTGTCGTTCCACAGGTAGAACGGCGCGTACTGGTTGACCGGCGACCCGCCCACGCCACGTTCCCGGATGACGTAGGCCTTGAGGCCCAACCCGGCGCGGTCGTCCAGGACATGCCCACCCTCGGCCACCCGCTTGCGGATGATCTGCATGTCGTAGCCGGTCGGCAGCGTGATCTCGTACTGCTTCGCGTACACGTGTCCGGTCCCTCCCCATGAGTGATACGCAACAGCACAGCGGTAGCCGCACGAACATCGCCGCCTACGCCGCGCCGTCGGAGGTGCGATAGCACGCAAGCATGCTCAGCACACCCGTGACGGCCTGCCCGAACGGCTCGGTGGAGTCGGCTGCGCGTGCCAGCACGTAGCCGCCTTGCAGAACCGCGACCACCGTTGCGGCGGTGGTCGGCGGGTCCAGCGACTCGTCCAGCTCGCCGCGCTCCACGCCCTGGGCGAGCAGCTCCGCGAGGCGCCCCCGGAGCCAGGCGAGCGTCTCCTCGACCGGCGCCCGCAGCGTCGCGTCCGCCATCACGTCCGGGTCCTGGGTGAGCCGGCCGATGGGACAGCCCTTGAGGACGTCCCGCTCCCTGCGCAGATACGCGGTGATGCGCTCCACGACGCTGCCGGGGGCGGCGAACTGTGCCTCGGCCTTGCCGCGCATCTCCTCGGAGGTGCGACGGATCGCGGCCAGCGCCAGATCCGGCTTTCCGGTGAAGTGGTGGTACATGCTTCCCTGCCCGGCGCCGGCCCGCTGCTGGATCGCCTTCGGGCTGGTCCCGGTGTAGCCGCGCTCCCACAGAAGCTCCTGTGTGCTCTCCACGAGCCGTTCGGCTGCTGTGCTCATGCCCACATCATACATACCAGTAGGTACAATCAGAGGCCGCCGAGCGGACCGTTCAGGGGAAGACGCAGCTGACGGTCGACTCGATACGCTCCGGGCACAGCGCACATCCGGGGCTGTCGACTCCCCCGCGTCCACCCGCAGCAGGCAGAAGGGCAAAGACACATGGTCGCAAGCGTCGCAGTTCTCTCCGACGTCCACGGTGTGCTGCCGGCTCTCGAAGCCGTGCTCGACGAGCCCGACGTGGCACGAGCAGACCTGATCGTGGTCACCGGCGACCACGCCGCCGGGCCGCAACCGGTCGAGGTACTCGACCGGTTGCATGCGCTGGGCGACAGGGCGCTGCTGGTACGGGGGAACGCGGACCGGGATCTCGTCTCGCTGTCCCGAGGCCAACGGCTCGACGAGACATGGGAGATCGACGTGTGGGCGGCCGGACAGCTCCGCGCCGAGCACGTCGACCGTCTCGTCGCCCTCCCCCATCCGCTGACCCTGCAGATCGACGGGTTCGGCGAGGTGGCGTTCTGCCACGGGACGCCGCGCGACGACAACGAGGTCGTGCTGGTCGACACGCGCCTCGCCCGATGGGCGGAGGTCTTCGCCGACCTGCCGCAGACGGTACGCACCGTGGTGTGCGGCCACACGCACATGCCGTTCGTGCGGCTCGTCGACCAGCGGCTGGTGGTCAACTCGGGGAGCGTCGGCATGCCCTACGGCCGCCCGGGAGCCTCCTGGGCGTTGCTGCGGAACGGACAGGTCCAGCTGCGCCACACGGCGTTCGACCTCGACGCCGCCGTCGAGCGGGTGGCCCGTGAGTCGGGCTACCCCGGCGCCCGCGCCTGGGCGGAGCACTACGTCCGCGCGGTCACCACGGACGCGGAGGCCGTCACCGCGTTCGGCCCGCGCGACGGCCGTCCGGCGCCCTGAAGCCACCTGCGGCCGACGGCACCGCCGGTTCCCTGATACGACGCTCCCGGCCGGAGGTCAGGGCTTGACGCCGATCCCGGCCCACAGACTCACCTCGGCGTCCGAGGACACCGCCTGCGGCCCGCCGGCCCCGTTGCGCGGGACCGGGACCACCACGTCGGGCCGCCACTTGTGCGCCATCTCCACGCCCGGCTCCAGCAGGTCCAGTCCGTCGAAGAACCGGGTGACCTCCTTGCGGTCACGCGCCTGCGTGGGGACACCGTTCGCGGTGTAGACCTCCACCAGCCTGCCGACGCCCACCGGGTCGACGTCCTCGGTCACGTGCGACAGACACAGGGCCGACCCCGAAGGCAGCGCGGACATCAGCTGTTCCACGATCGCGTACGGGCCCAGGTCGTCAGGCACGAAATGCATGACGGCGTTGATCGACAGCGCCACCGGACGGCTCAGGTCGAGGGTGTCCTTCAGGTCCGGCGAGGTGAGGATGCTCTCCGGATCGGTGATGTCCCCCTGAACGTAGGCCGTCGCACCGTGCTCGCCGTTCAGCAGCGCCCGGGCATGGGCGAGGACGATCGGGTCGTAATCGGCGTAGACCACGCGGGTGTCGGGCGCGGCTCCCTGCGCGACCTCGTGCAGGTTCGGGCTGGTGGGCAGCCCGGTCCCGATGTCGAGGAACTGCCGGAAACCGGAGTCCGCCAGGACGCGGACGGCCCGGTGCATGAAGGCGCGGTTCGCCCGGGCGGCACTGCGGGCTGCGGGCCAGGCCTGCAGCGCCATCTCGGCGCCCTCCCGGTCGGCCGCGTAGTGGTCCTTCCCGCCGAGGTAGTAGTCGTACATCCGAGCGGAGTGCGGCCTGTCGACCTGCATGTCCACCGGGCCACCGGCCTCTGGACTCCTTGCGGACACCGAAACACCTTCTTCCCCTTCACGGAACGGGAACTGACGGCCCGTCCGAACGATGTTTCGCATCGTAGTGAGCCACGACACGTCCCGTGGCCAATCCGGATGATCTTTTCCAGGTGCACACACCCGAACCGAGCGGGCCCTGCGCCCTCGCGACCGGCCGGCTCGTCCCCAGGACCGCACAGCAGCAGCTCCTGGCGACGACGCCTGCGCGGAGAGATCGGCGCGCCCCCGCCGGTGATCCGGCGACAAGTCGTCAACAGGGCGAACGTTGCCTGATGCGGCGCCGGGCGACGACGGTGGCCGTGTCGTGTGTCTCCGTCGTGCTCCTGGCCGTCGCCGGGACGCCGACCCACTGAACCCCCGCCCTCAGGCTGCGTCCGCCAAGACGACGCCCGGGAGCGGGTCACCCACCGACACGTCATGCCGCACCATCCGCTCACGCACGACGTCCACGCGAGACGGGCAACGGGCGACGATCACCGCTCGAAGCGGTAGCCCATGCCCGGTTCGGTGACGAGGTGGTGAGGGCGTGACGGATCGGGTTCGAGCTTGCGCCGGAGTTGCGCCATGTACACCCGCAAGTAGTTCGTCTCGGTGACGTAGCCGGGCCCCCAGACCTCGCGCAGCAGCTGCTTTTGGGTGACGAGCCGGCCGGCGTTGCGAGCGAGGCACTCGAGGACGTGCCATTCGGTGGGCGTGAGCCGGATGTCGGTGCCCTGGCGTCTGACCCGCTTGGCGCCGAGGTCGACGGTGAAGGCTCCGGTTTCGACGAGAGCGCTGTCGGCGGGGCCGGGAGCGGCGCGGCGCACGGCGGCGCGGAGGCGGGCCAGAAGTTCGTCCATGCCGAAGGGTTTGGTGACGTAGTCGTCGGCGCCGGCGTCCAGCGCTTCGACCTTCTCGTCGGAAGCGTGCCGGGCGGAGAGCACGATGATCGGCACGCGGGTCCACCCGCGCAGGCCGTGGATGACCTCAATGCCGTCCATGTCCGGGAGCCCCAAGTCCAGGATGATCACGTCCGGATGGTGGTCGGCGGCGAGTTGAAGGGCACCTGCGCCGTCCGAGGCGGCGTGCACGTCGTACTTGCGGGCACGCAGGTTGATCGCGAGAGCTCGGACGAGTTGCGGTTCGTCGTCGACGACGAGCACGCGCGGCATCCTGTCTCCTTCTGGTCGCTCAGGCGTCCGGGCGGTCATGAGAGGGCTTCCGAAGGCGATCCCGGGGGCCGCCGGTGGTGTACCGGCGGCTGCGTTCAGCATGACAACCATGGTCAGGCCGCCCCCGGGGGTGTCCTCTGCCGTGAGGGTGCCGTTCATGGCTTCGACGAAGCCCCGGGCGACAGCGAGCCCCAGACCGACTCCGTCACCTCTGGGGGCGTCACCCCGCCGCTGGAAGGGCTCGAAGATCCGCTCCTTGTCGACGTCGGGAACCCCCGGGCCCCGGTCCACGACGCGCAGCTCGACCCGGCCGCCCAGCGCACTGGCCGACAGCAGAACGCGTGCCCCGTGGGGGGCGTATTTGACGGCGTTCTCGACCAGGTTGGCGACCGCGCGCTCCAGGAGCCCCCGGTCGGCCGCCACCATGGGCAGGCTCTCGGGGATGTCGAGCGCCACGGAACCGCCGGGGACTCCCCCGAGTGCGAGGGGCACGACTTCGTCGAGGTCGGTCTCCCGCAGCAGCGGAGTGACGGCACCGGCCTGGATGCGGCTCATGTCCAGCAGGTTGCCCACGAGGTGGTCGAGCCGGTCGGCGCCTTCCTCGATGGCTGCCAGGAGTTCTGCCTCGTCTGCGGCAGACCATGTCACCTCCTCGGTGCGCAGGGAGGACACCGCGGCTTTGATCGCGGCGAGCGGGGTGCGCAGGTCGTGGGAGACGGCGGCGAGGAGGGCAGTGCGGATGCGGTCGGTCTCCTCCAGGCGCCGGACACGCTCCGCCTCGGTGAGCAGTCTCCGCCGTTCCAGGACGGCGGTGGCCTGGGCTGCGAAGGCACCCAGGACGCGGCGGTCCTCGGCCGGCAGGACGCGTCCGCGCAGGGCGAGGGACATGTGCTCGCCGGCGGGGACGTCGACGTCGGCATCGTCCGGACGGGCGGCCGGGCGGGGTCCGACGCTGCCCGCCTGCGTCCAGGGCCGGCGTTCGTCCTCCCGTTCCAGCAGGGCGACCGATTCCATGGCGAAGGTCTCGCGGACGCGTTCCAGCAACACGGGAAGACCCGTTTCCCCGCGCAGGACGCTGCCTGCGAGGAGGCTGAGGATCTCGGCCTCGCCGCGGAGCCGGGCGGCCTGCTGCGTGCGGCGGGCGGCGAGGTCGACGACGGAGGCGACCGCGATGCCGACCAGGACGAAGATGACGATGGCGAGGATGTTGTCGGCGTCGGCGATCGTCCAGGTGTGGATCGGCGGAGCGAAGTAGTAGTTCAGCAGCAGGGAGCCGACGGCTGCGGCGGCCAGCGCGGGCAGCAGTCCGCCGGCCAGGGCGGCGGCCACCACGATGCTGAGGAAGAGCAGTGTCTGGTTGGCGAAACCGAGATCCCGGCCGACGTGGGTGAGGAGGAGGGTCAGGAGCACCGGCCCCGCGGTGCCGATGAGCCACCCGGCGACCGTGCGCGAGCGCCCCAGCAGCGTCCGGCGTGCCGCGGGCAGCCCCCGGCCCTTCGCCACGTGTTCGTGGGTGACGATGTGGACGTCGAGATCGGGCCCGGACTCCCGGGCGACGGTGGCGCCCACCCCCGGCCCGAACACGTACTGCCACGGCTTGCGGCGGCTGCTGCCCAGCACGATCTGGGTGGCGTTGACGCCCCGGGCGAATTCGAGGAGGGCGGTGGGGACGTCGTCTCCGATCACGGTGTGGAAGGTGCCGCCGAGGTCTTCGACGAGGGTGCGCTGGGCGTCGAGTTCCCTGGGGGAGGCCGCGGTGAGCCCGTCGCTGCGTGAGAGGTAGAGGGTGAGGATCTCGCTGCCCGACCCCTTGGCGGCGATGCGGGCAGCCCTGCGGATCAGGGTGCGGCCCTCCGGCCCGCCGCTGAGCCCCACGACGATGCGCTCACGGGCCTGCCAGGGGGCGGAAATGCCCTTCTCGGCGCGGTACTTCTGCAGGTACTCGTCCACCCGGTCGGCCGTCCACAGCAGCGCCAGCTCCCGCAGCGCGGTGAGGTTCCCGGGCCGGAAGTAGTTCGACAGGGCGGCGTCGATCTTGTCGGCGGCATAGACGTTGCCGTGGGCCAGCCGGCGTCGCAGCGCCTGAGGTGACATGTCGACGAGCTCGATCTGGTCGGCGCGCCGCACGACCTCGTCCGGCACCGTCTCCCGCTGCCGGACCCCGGTGATCGACTCCACGACGTCACCGAGCGACTCCAGGTGCTGGATGTTGACCGTGGACAGGACGGTGATGCCGGCGTCGAGGAGGTCCTCGATGTCCTGCCACCGCTTCTCGTGACGTGAGCCGGGGACGTTGGTGTGCGCCATCTCGTCGACGAGGACGACCTGCGGCCTGCGGGCCAGCACGGCGTCGACGTCCATCTCCTCGAACGTGGACCCGCGGTAGGTGAGCGTCCGGCGGGGCACGGCCTCCAGGCCGTGCAGCAGCACCTCGGTACGCGGCCGGCCGTGGCACTCCACGAGTCCGACGACGACGTCGGTGCCCCGTCTCCAGGCGCCGGTGCGCCTCGGAGAGCATGTCGTAGGTCTTGCCGACCCCCGGGGCGGCTCCCAGGTAGATGCGCAGTGTGCCGCGGGCCATGGCTCCATTGTCTTCCGTCGGGGCTGCGGGGAGATGCGGTCAGGGGGTCGTGGCGCGGTCCAGTCGTTCCAGTGCCAGGTTGAGCTGCAGGACGTCGACGACCGGCTCCCCGAGGAATCCGCCGGTCCGGGACCGGGTGTGCTCCTCCACGAGGGACCGGACCTTCGCCGGATCCAGGTGGCGGGCAGCGGCGACCCGGGCGACCTGCAGCCGGGCATACGCCGGTGAGATGTCCGGGTCCAGGCCGGACCCACTGGCGGTGACCGCGTCGGCAGGCACCCGGGAGACCGGGACGTGGTTGAAGGCGGCGACCTGCTGCTTGCGCTCGACGACCTGCTTGCGCAGTTCCGGGCTCGTCGCGGCGAGGTTGGAGGCGCCGGAGGCGAGAGCGTCGTCGTCCGACGCCGAGGGGCGGGACTGGAACCATGCGGGGTCGGGCCTGCCGCCCGGCCCGTTCCAGCTCTGCCCGATCAGGCTCGAGCCCACGTCCTTCCCGTGGTCGTGGACCACGGACCCGTTCGCCTGGTGGGGGAAGGCGCCCTGGGCGAGGGCGGTGACGGCCAGCGGATAGATCACCCCGGTGACCAGGGTGAGCACGAGGAGTGCCCGCAGTGCGGCCCACACGAGGCGGGAGGTGTTGCGGAGCGTGGAGTTCATGAGCCGATCCCGGGGAGGAGAGAGACCAACAGGTCGATGAGCTTGATGCCGACGAACGGTGCGACGAGTCCGCCCAGGCCGTAGATGCCGAGGTTGCGGCGGAGCATCCGGTCGGAGCCCATGGGCCGGTAGCGCACCCCGCGCAGGGCAAGTGGCACCAGCACCACGATGATCAGGGCGTTGAAGACGACGGCGGAGAGGATGGCGGACTGCGGCGACGCCAGGCGCATGACGTTCAGTGCCTCCAGCCCCGGATAGGCCACCGTGAACATCGCCGGGATGATCGCGAAGTACTTGGCGACGTCGTTGGCGATCGAGAAGGTGGTCATGGCTCCGCGAGTGATCAGCAGCTGCTTGCCGATCTCCACGATCTCGATGAGTTTCGTCGGGTCGGAGTCCAGGTCCACCATGTTGCCCGCCTCCTTGGCGGCGGACGTACCGGTGTTCATCGCCACCCCGACGTCCGCCTGAGCCAGCGCGGGGGCGTCGTTGGTGCCGTCGCCGGTCATCGCGACCAGCTTGCCGCCGGCCTGTTCCCGTTTGATCAGCGCCATCTTGTCCTCCGGCGTCGCCTCGGCGAGGAAGTCGTCCACTCCCGCTTCCTCGGCGATGGCGCGGGCGGTGAGCGGGTTGTCCCCGGTGATCATCACCGTCCTGATGCCCATGCGCCGCAGCTCGGTGAAACGCTCGCGCATGCCGTGCTTGATCACGTCTTTGAGGTGGATGACCCCGAGTACCCGGGCGGGGCCCACGTCCTCCACGGCAACGACCAGGGGCGTGCCGCCCGCTGCGGAGATCTCCTCGACGACCTCGGTCAGCTCGGCGGGGAGGGTGCCGGAGCACTCGCGCACCCAGGCGATCACGGCCGAGGCCGCGCCCTTGCGCACCCGGCGGGTGACACCGCCGTCCTGCAGGTCCACGCCACTCATGCGCGTCTGCGCGGTGAACGGCAGGAAGTGCGCGTGACCGAGTTCGCCCTCGGTGCGGGCGCGCAGGTCGTACCGCTGCTTGGCCAGCACCACGATCGAGCGCCCTTCCGGGGTTTCGTCGGCGAGCGAGGAGAGCTGGGCGGCATCGGCGAGTTCGGCCGGCTCGACTCCCCGCACAGGGACGAACTCCGCCGCCTGCCGGTTGCCGAGAGTGATCGTCCCCGTCTTGTCCAGCAGCAGCGTCGACACGTCACCGGCGGCCTCGACCGCGCGGCCGGAGACGGCCAGCACGTTGCGCTGGACGAGCCGGTCCATGCCGGCGATGCCGATGGCGGACAGCAGCGCCCCGATCGTCGTCGGGATCAGACACACCAGAAGGGCCGTCAGCACGATCAGGGACTGTTCGGCACCCGCGTAGACGGCGAAGGGCTGCAGGGTGACGGTGGCCAGCAGGAAGATGACCGTCAGCGAGGCGAGCAGGATGTTGAGCGCGATCTCGTTGGGCGTCTTCTGCCGCGCCGCCCCCTCGACCAGTTTGATCATGCGGTCGATGAACGTGTGCCCGGGTTCGGCGGTGATCCGCACCAGGATGCGGTCGGAGAGCACCTTCGTGCCGCCGGTCACCGCCGACCGGTCTCCGCCGGACTCCCGGATCACCGGGGCCGACTCGCCGGTGATCGCGGACTCGTCGACGCTGGCCACGCCCTCGACGACGTCGCCGTCACCGGGAATGACGTCTCCGGCCTCGCACACCACCAGATCGCCGACGCGCAGTTGCTCGCCGGGCACCGACTCCTCCACGTCCTCGCGCAACCGGCGGGCGACCGCCTCCGACTTCGCCCTCCGCAGCGTGTCCGCCTGCGCCTTGCCACGGCCCTCGGCGACCGCCTCCGCCAGGTTGGCGAAGAGCACGGTCAGCCACAGCCAGGCGGTGATGGCCCAGGCGAAGGCGCTGGGGTGGGCGAGGGCCAGCGCCGTGCACACCACGGCGCCGACGCCGACGACGAACATCACCGGCGTCCGCACCAGCGAGCGCGGGGAGAACTTCCGGGTCGCGTCCGGGAGGGACTGCAGCAACTGCCGTGCGGAGAACGCTCCGGCGGAAGGCTGGGAGGGCGGCACGCCGGCGGCCGACGGAGGTGTCTCCGGATCCGGTGCGGTGTGATCTGCGGACATGGTGCTACTGCCCTTTGCTGGGAGAGAGTCGGTGCGGGACGCGGCTATCGGGGGAACGGGATTCACGACACGCCCTCCGCGATCGGCCCCAGAGCCAGCGCCGGGAAGAACGTCAGACCGGCCACGATGAGGACGGCTCCGACGAGCAGGCCGGTGAACAACGGCTTGTTCGTGTGCAGGGTCCCGGCGCCGGCCGGTACCGGTTTCTGCTCGGCGAGCGACCCCGCCAGGGCCAGGACGAAGACCATGGGCAGGAACCGGCCGAGCAGCATCGCCAGCCCGATCGTCGTGTTGAACCACGGTGTGTTCGGCGCTCAGCCCGGCGAACGCGCTGCCGTTGTTGTTGGCACCGGAGGTGTAGGCGTACAGCACCTCGGAGAACCCGTGCGGGCCCGGGTTGAGGACCGAGTGCGGCGGCGTGGGCAGGGCCATGGCCAGCCCGGTGAATCCCAGCACGAGAGCCGGGGTGATGAGGATGTAGCAGGCCGCGAGCTTGATCTCCCTGGCCCGGATCTTCTTGCCCAGGTACTCCGGGGTCCGCCCGACCATGAGTCCGGCGATGAACACGGCGATGACCGCCATGATCAGCATGCCGTACAGGCCCGAGCCGACGCCACCGGGCGCCACCTCGCCGAGCATCATGCCCAGCATCAGCACCCCACCGCCCAGTGCGGTGAAGGAGGAGTGGAAGGCGTCGACCGAACCGGTCGAGGTCATCGTGGTGGAGACGCCGAAGAGAGAGGAAGCGCCGGGGCCGAACCGGGTCTCCTTGCCCTCCATCGCGCCGCCTGCCGCCTGCAGCGCGGCGCCGGGGTGAGCGAACTCCAGCCAGCTGACGGCCACGACGGCGCCGAGCCAGATCAGGCCCATCGCCGCGAGGATCGCGTAGCCCTGCTTGGCGTTGCCCACCAGTGTCCCGAACGTCCTGGGCAGGGAGGCGGGGATGGCCAGCAGCAGGAAGATCTCGAACAGGTTCGTCGCCGCGTTCGGATTCTCGAACGGGTGCGAGGAGTTCGCGTTGAAGAAGCCGCCGCCGTTGGTGCCGAGATCCTTGATCGCCTCCTGTGAGGCCACGGCGCCGCCCGGCAGGTGCTGGGTGACGCCGGTCAGCGTGGTGATCGCATGCGGGGCGGAGAAGTTCTGCACGGCGCCGGCCGCGACCAGGGCGATGGCCGCCAGCACCGAGACGGGCAGCAGGATGCGAACCACACCACGCACCAGGTCCGCCCAGAAGTTGCCGAGTTCTCCGGTACGTGAACGGGCGAAGCCCCGCACCAGAGCGACGGCGACCGCCATCCCGACGGCTGCGGACAGGAAGTTCTGCACCGCCAGCCCACCGGTCTGCACCAGGTGTCCCATCGCCGACTCGCCGGAATAGGACTGCCAGTTCGTGTTCGACACGAACGACGCCGCCGTGTTGAACGCCTGGTCAGGGGAGATCGCCGGGAAGCCGAGGGAGAGCGGCAGGTGGTTCTGCAACCGCTGCAGCCCGTACAGGAACAGCACCGAGACGGCGGAGAAAGCCAGCACTCCCCGCAGATACGCCGGCCACCCCTGGGGGGCGTCCGGGTCTGCGCCGATCACACGGTAGATCCACCGCTCCACCCGCAGATGCCTCTCACTGCGGTAGACGGCCGCCATGTAGTCCCCGAACGGCCGATGGACCAACGCCAGCGCGACCACCAGGACGGACACCTGCACCACGTCCGCGACCACTGCACTCATCGGCGGTCAGAACCTCTCCGGGAAGACCAGCGCGACGATCAGATAGCCCAGCAGCAGCACCGCCACGACCAGACCGACGAGATTCTCGACACTCACAGTTTCGTCACCCCTTTGGCGACCAGTGCCACCAGGGCGAAGACCGCGAGGGTGACGACGACGAAGGCCAGATCAGCCATCGTTGCTCCTTGAGACGTACCTGCATCCGGTCACACCCGAACGTGCGACCGAGACCAGGACACCCCCTTCGCCGACTCCCTCGGCCTTCCTTGACGGACTCCTGACGCCGCCGGCGGTGATCTTGACGAAACCCTAACGAGCCCGGCATGGGGCTTTCGGCCGCCGAGCCACATCAGGGGCGAGGGCTCCGGGGAACCACCCGATTGCCAGCGCCCTGCCCACGACCGGCCGGGCACCAGGCCTGTGCTGCGAGGAACCCACCGCACGAGGACCGGAAGCCACGTGATCGGCGAGCGTGACCGCGACCCGCCGGACCTCTCGGGCCGGCAGGTCGTTCCTGCCGGCTCCGGACAGCCGAAAGCCCCAGAAGCTGTTGTCCAACCCCCGCTGGATCAGCTCGGAGCGTCTGGTGCGGTCGATCGCAAGGCGCCGGAGTGTCCTTCATAGCGGAGCTATCAGGACATTTCGGCGACGCAGCCAGCGGCCGTGCCAGGCGTTCCGAGCCCAGCGGGGGTTGGACAACAGCTTCCCAGGCCACATGTGGTGTGGCCTGGGGCTTGACGGCAGGCCGTGGGGGACTCGAAGCGTTCAGGCCGCGCAGTGCCGCAGGTCCGGGGAAGGGGGAAAGAAGGCGGATGACGGCCGAGCGCCGGGACCGCCTGCGTCAGGCCTTGTACGGCTCGTTCGCGCGGGCCTCGCGCAGCGCACGGGCCCACCAGCTCAGCTGGTTGAGAAGCGTCTTCGCCGCAGCGTTGACCGCCTCCGGGTCCTTCGGTGACCCGTCCTCCCCGAACTGGCCCCAGGCACCGTGAAAGCTGACGGTCTCGCGAATGGTGACCGCGTGCAGCTCGGCGAAGACCTGGCGCAGGTGCTCGACGGCACGAAGGCCTCCCGACAGACCGCCATAGGAGACGAAGGCCACGGGCTTGGCGTGCCACTGCGCGTTGTGCCAGTCGATGAGGTTCTTCAGCGATGCGGGGTAGCTGTGGTTGTACTCCGGCGTGACGACCACGAAGGCGTCGGCACGCGCAAGCCGCGGCGTGACGGCCCGCACCCGCGCCATGTCCGGGCGCGGTTCCGCACCGAACGCGGGGAGCACCACGGGCAGGTCGGCGTCGACGAGGTCGATGACGTCGACCTCGTACTCGCCGTGGTCTCGGGCCTGCTCGACGAACCACTCGGCTGTCGTCGGACCGAACCGGCCGTCACGGGTGCTGCCGATGATCACGGCCAGGCGGATCGGGTTTTCGGACATCTTCGTTCTCCTCAGGAAGTGGTGTCGCGTATGTGAGGTTGCGGGTCGTCAGTCGTGGTCAGCGGCGGGCGCCGTCGCCGGGCCGGTCTCCGTGTCGTCCGGCTCGCCCTCGGCCGGATCGTCAGAGGGGGCCGGCGCAGCCCGGCGCAGCGGCACCTCCTTCACGAACAGGGCGGCCGCGAAGGCGACCACGCCGAGCGCCGCCGCCAGCTGGAAGACCATCTGGTTGCCGTCGGCGACGGCGAACTCGTAGGCCCTGCGCACGATGTCCGGCATCGAGGCCAGTTTGTCGGGATCCAGCCGTACGGAGCCGCCGAAGGCCGTCGCGGCGGAACCGGCCCGCTCGGCCATGGTCGCGTCCACCTGCGCGGTGAAGATCGCCCCCATGACGGAGACGCCGATCGAACCGCCGATCGTGCGGGACAACGTCGCGGTGGACGAGGCGACGCCCAGATCCTTCCGGTCCACACTCTGCATCGTGATGATGATGCTGGTCTGCGTCAGGCAGCCCATGCCCAAGCCCACCAAGGCCATCGCGACGACCGAGAACAGCTCTGCCGTGTCCGGCTCCTGCCTGCCCACCAGGAACAGGCCGACGGCCATCAGGGCACCGCCGGCCACCATGAAGGGCTTGTACCGGCCCGTCTTGGTGATCAGGCGGCCGACCACGACGTTGGCGGCCATCAAGGCGGCGAAGACCGGCAGCAGCCGGAGGCCGGCCGACGTGGGCGACGCCCCCTGTGCGGCCTGCTGGAAGATCGGCAGGAAGGTCATCACCGCGAACATCATGAAGCCGAGGAGGAAGCCGATGCCCGTCGCCAGCGAGAAGTTGGCATTCCGGAACAGGGACGGCGGCAGCACGGGCTCCGCGGCCCGTCGTTCCACGAACAGGAACAGCAGCAGCGCGGCGATGGCCAGGCCCACCAGTACCAGGATCACGCCCGAGGTCCACGCGTACTGGGAACCGCCCCAGCTCGTGACCAGCACCACGGCGCTGATGGCCACGGTCATCAGCGCCACGCCCGGGTAGTCGATCCGGGCCCGGCTGGTGGTGCCCGGCAGATGCACCAAAGTGCTGACCATGACCAGGGCGAGGACCCCGAGCGGCAGGTTGACGTAGAAGCACCAGCGCCAGCCGAGGTGGTCGGTGATCAGGCCTCCGACCACCGGCCCCGCGATCATCGCCCCTCCGATGACGGCCGATATCAGTCCCTGGTACCTGCCGCGGTCCCGCAGCGGCACCACGGTGCTGATGATCGCCAGCGTGCCCACCATGAGGCCGCCTCCGCCGATGCCCTGGAGCGCGCGGAAGGCGATCAGCGAGCTCATGCTCTGCGACAGGCCGGAGAGCGCCGAGCCGACGAGGAAGATCGCTATGGCGGTCAGGAAGGCACCCTTGCGGCCGTACAGGTCGCCGAGCTTGCCCCACACGGGCGTGGACACCGACGTGGTCAGCGCGTAGGCCGCGATGACCCAGGACAGGTGGGCAATGCCACCGAACTCGCCCACGATCCTCGGCATGGCGACACCGAGGATCAGGTTGTCCAGGGAGCCCAGCACGAGCGGGATGATCACCGCAAGCACCACGGCGTAGAGATTCCGGTTCGACGCGGCGGCGGGCGTGCGCGCCGGAGCAGGGCCCGTGGCGGGCGCGTTCGACATGAGACCTCACGACTCCTTACGTGCGCTACAGAGTGGCGCTCCCATGTCGACGCCGTGAGTAAGGCAACAACTTGAACCTGTGTTGAAGTCAAGTGAACTCCGCCGAGGTCGGCCCGGTAGCGGATGTCGCCGTCCGGCAGCGCCGGAACGGCGCCGCTGCTGGTCGCCCTGTCGGCCGCAGCCGGCATGGTGCGCGGCAACCTGACCCTCCTGCAGGCGACCGCCGTCACCGACCGATGGGGCGCCACCCACTACGGCCGCATCTCCGGACTCCTCGCCGCCCCGACGACGACCGCCTCGGCCCTCGCCCCCTTCGCAAGCGCCGCCCTGGCATCGACCCTCGGCGGCCCCGGCTCTCTTCTCCCTCCTGGCCTGCATCTCGGTCCTGGCGGCCGTCACCGCTGTCGGCACACGCACATCGGCCCGTGCTCGCCAGCAGCAGCGGGACCAGGGCGATGACAACGGCGGCCATGGCAAGAGCCGAGAAGCTGAGCGCGGTGGCCAGCAGACGGAACGAGCGGCTGCGCGCCACGGCTACCGCGCCACCGTCAACGTGGTCTGGGGGCGGAGGTGCCGTTGGCCAGGGTGCTCTGAGGGCCGCGGGGCCGCGGCTGGATCCCCGTGCCGGTCGAGGCCCCACGCGTACCGGCACAGATCTCCGTCATGAGCCGCAGCAGCCCCCATCGCCAGGCTCGTTCTTGGCTGCCGAGATGCCGGTGCCGATCGTCAGCACCTGCGGTTCGGGGGTGCCGCAGCAGCCGCCGGCGCCGGCGTCGCCCTCCGGGGCGTCGAAGAGGCCGGCGCCACCGCACACGCCGGTCTCCGGCAGGGTGAGTTCGACCCGGTCGGCCGCCTCCGTGTCCCCGGCGATCGCTGCCGCGACGGACCGGACCTGCTCGTAGCCCGTCATGGCCAGGAACGTGGGTGCACGGCCGTAGGACTTCACACCGACCAGGTAGACACCCTGCTCCGGATGCGAGAGCTCCCGGTGGCCGTGTGGGTAGACGGTGCCGCACGAGTGCTGGTTCGGGTCGATCAGCGGCGCCAGGACGACCGGCGCCTGCAGGCGCTCGTCGAGGCCGAGACGGAGCTCGGAGAGGAAGGACAGGTCCGGGCGGAATCCCGTCAGCACGATCACCTCGTCGACCGGCTCGAGACGGCGGCCGTCCTCCCCGACGAGGACCAGGCGCCCGTCGGTGTTCCGCTCGATCGCTTCGGTGCGGAAACCGGTGACGGCGTCGGCGTAGCCGTCGTCGACGGCGGCCTTGGCCGCGAGACCGAGCGCGCCACGGGCGGGCAGTTGGTCGGCTTCGCCGCCGCCGAAGGTGGAGCCGGAGATGCCCCGGCGCAGGATCCACACCGCGTGAGTGCCTGCTCCTCCGTCTGCCTTCGCCAGGTCGGCCAGGTAGGCGAGCGCGGTGAACGCGGAGGCGCCGGAGCCGATGACGGCGGTGCGGCGGCCCGCGTAACGCGCCCGCACCGCGGGATCCGTCAGGTCCGGAACGCGGTACGTGACGCGGTCGGCGGCCGAGCACTCGCCGAGCGCGGGCAGGCCGCTGGCACCGGCGGGGCTCGGCGTGGACCAGGTTCCCGACGCGTCGATCACGGCGCGGGCGGCCAGCCGCTCCTCGCGCCCGTCGCCGTAGGTGACGTGGAGGACGAACGGCTGCTCCTCACGATCGGCATCGACGATCCGGTCCCGGCCGGCGCGGGAGACACCGGTGACCGTGGCGCCGAAGCGGACCGTGTCACCGAGCACGCCTGCCAGCGGCTGCAGATACTGCTCGGCCCAGTCCCCACCGGACGGATAGCCGGTCCCGTCCGGCTTCACCCAGCCGGTGGGAGCAAGCAGCTTCTCGGCAGCCGGATCCGTCACCTCACTCCACGGCGAGAACAGCCGCACATGTGCCCACTCCCGCACCGCGGCCCCGGCCGTCTCGCCGGCCTCCAGGACCACCGGTTCGATCCCGCGCTCGATCAGGTGAGCGGCTGCGGCAAGACCGACCGGGCCTGCTCCGATGACCACGACGGGAAGCTGCGCGTCACTCATGACGATCTCCTGTTTCGATGCTTGTCGATATCTCCGGAGGTTGGCACTTGTATCGATGAGTGTCAAGATAGACACATGTCGAATCTGGAGAGTGTCAGCTTGCCGGACTCGCGGCCGGAGGACGTCGTGCCGTGCTGTCCGCCGCTGACCGCCGGGGAGCTCTCGGTGGAGGACTCCGAGCGCATGGCCGTGATGTTCAAGGCGCTCTCCGACCCGGTGCGGCTCCGCTTGTTCTCCAAGATCGCCTCGTTCCCCGCCGACGAAGCATGCGTGTGCGACATCCAAGACGTCGGCGTGTCACAGCCGACGGTCTCCCACCACCTGAAGAAACTCCGCGACGCGGGCCTCCTGACAGCCGAGCGACGTGGCACCTGGGTCTACTACCGGGTGAGCCCGTCCGTCGTGGCAGGCATGGCCGCACTGCTGGACTTCTCGCACTGATCCTGGGCGAAGTGTCAGCGCTGCCACCCGTGATGAGTCCATGGCCATGGACATCGCGTGAGCGCGCGGCGAGTCGGCGCGGTTTCTGGAACTGACCGAGCTGTACCGGCGTCCCGACCCACCTGGCGTGACGGCCTTCACCAGCGCCTTGTCCAACCGGGGACAGCCACAATGGATCGTGGCCGGCGCACCGCCACGAGGACGGGCTCCCGGAGCTGCCCGAGCACGAAGCCCTGGAGCAGTTGGCGGCGTTCAGCGTTCTCGCCCGGTGGGTGGACACCGCCACCCTTCAGACGCGCCCCCGCCCCACATCAGCGCAGGTCTTGCGCGATGCGGAAGTCCACAACGTCGCCTTTCCGGGGCGCCCGCGCGGTGCGGGCCCGGGCGGCGAAAGAGCCCGCGAGCGTGTCGAGGACCTCCGGGCGCAGCTTGTCATAGGCGAAGCGGCCACACGGCTCGGTCTCCACCACACCTGCCTCGCGCACGGCCGCCCGGCTCACGCACCTCGCCGGCGACCGCATCGAGGTCCGCTCCGCAGGATCAGCCCCCACGGAGCAGGTGAACCCGGCCGTCGTCGAGACCATGCGGGAGGTCGGGATCGACATCGCCGACCAGCGTCCGAAAGTTCTGACCCCGGATGCAGTCGAGGCGTCCGACGTGTGCGTGACCATGGGCTGCGGCGACGCCTGCCCCGTCTTCCCGGGCAAGCGCTACCTCGACTGGAAGCTGGAGGACCCGGCCGGCCAGGGCGTTGAGGCGGTCCGCCCCATCCGCGACCACATCAGGACCCTGATCGTGGAACTCATCACCGACATCACCGCGCAACCGTGACGGTCGCCGCCCCCCGGCCGGCAGCGGGCACCGCCGGGATCCCGGCGCAACCGCTCACGCCGGAGGCCGAAGACGACGGAGCGCCCCGACCGGTGAAGCCCGGTCAGGGCGCTCCGTAGCAGGTCAGAGGGGGTGTTCTGACCCGTCAGGCGGTGGGTCGTGTGGGACTCGAACCCACAACCAACGGATTAAAAGTCCGCTGCTCTGCCAATTGAGCTAACGACCCGTCCCCGCAGCATAGCCCGGGCCCGGCCCGGAGATCGAAGGTATTCGATCACGGGCCGGGGTGTCGGGCGGCTGCGTCAGCCGTTGCGCTTCCAGCGGGGCTTGTCCGTGCGGCGGTCGAAACCGCGGGAGCCGGAACCGGAGCCGGTGCGGTGCTCCTCGCGACGGGCGTGCGGACGGCGGTCGTCGCGGTGGTCGCGGTTGAAGGGACGGCGCTCGCCGTCGCGGCGGTCGTCACGGCGGAAGCCGCCACGGTCGTCACGGCGCTCGAAGCTCCGCTTGTTGTCCCGGCGGTCGCGGTTGAAGGGCCGGCCGTCGTCACGGCGGTCACGGTTGTAGGGGCGGCGCTCGCCGTCGCGGCGGTCACCGCGCCGGTCGTCACGGCGGAAGCCGCCACGGTCGCCGCGGTCGCGCTTGTTTGCGCGCTCCTCGCGCTCCCGCTCGCGCCGCTGCTCGTCACGGCGACGGGCCTCCTCCTCGCGGCGGCGCTCCGCTTCGGCCTCGGCGGCGGCCTCCGCGGCCAGTGCCTCGGCCGCCAGCGCGACGGCTGCCTCCGGGTCGTCGCCCCGCTCGCGGGCGGCCCGCGCGGTGAGGCGCTCGGCCTCCTCGCGCAGTTCGACGGCACGACGCTGCGCCTGCTCCAGCCGGCGAGTCAGCTGCTTGACCTCGCGCTCCGCCTGCTTGGCGGTGTTGGACGTCGACTCCGCCTGCACCTCGGTCAGCGAGCGGGCCCCGGTGATGCGGGCGACCTCCTCGTCGAAGACGTCGCCGCGCCCGATGAGGTGACGCGAGGCGTCCACACCGGCGTCCTCCATCAGGCGGAAGATCTGCCGGCGCTGGTGCGGGAGCGCCAGCGAGACGACCGAGCCGGACTCGCCGGCGCGGGCCGTGCGGCCGGAGCGGTGCAGGTAGTCCTTGTGGTCACCGGCCGGGTCCACGTTCAGGACCAGGTCGATGCCGTCGACGTGGATGCCGCGCGCTGCGACATCCGTGGCGACGAGCACGTTGACCCGGCCGTCCTTGAAGTCGGCCATGGTGCGGGTGCGCACGCCCTGCGTCATGCCGCCGTGCAGGGCGTCGGCGCGGACGCCCGCCTCGCACAACTGCTCAGCGACGCGGTCGGCGCCCAGCTGGGTGCGGACGAAGATGATCGTGCGGCCCTTGCGGGCGGCGATGGCGGCCGTCACCGGCTGCTTGTCGCGCGGCTTCACGATCAGCACGTGGTGGGTCATGGTGGTCACGGCGCCCTGGGCGGCGTCCACCTCGTGGCTGACCGGGTCGACCAGGTAGCGGGCGACGAGGCTGCCGATCTCGTTCTCCATCGTCGCGGAGAACAGCATCCGCTGACCGCTCTCGGGCACGAGGTCCAGCAGCTCGGTCACCTCGGGCAGGAAGCCGAGGTCGGCCATCTGGTCGGCCTCGTCCAGCACCGTGACCTGGACGTCGTTCAGCGAGCAGGCGCCGCGGTTGATCAGGTCCCGCAGTCGGCCCGGGGTGGCCACCAGGACGTCCACACCCCGCTCGAGGGCGTTGATCTGGTTGCCCATCGAGGTGCCGCCGCAGACGACCTTGAGCTTCAGCCCGAGCACGTCGCCGTAAGGCTGCAGCGCGTCGGAGACCTGCATCGCCAGCTCGCGGGTCGGGGTGAGGATCACACCGCGCGGGCGCTTCTTCTGCGTGCGGCCGCCGGCCAGGCGGGTCAGCAGCGGCAGGCCGAAGGACAGCGTCTTTCCGGAGCCGGTACGGCCGCGGCCGAGGATGTCCTTGGCCTGCAGCGCGTCCGGGATGGTCGCGGCCTGGATCGGGAACGGCGTCGTCACACCGTTCTGGGCGAGCTTGCGGACGACCGCCTCGGCGAGGCCCAGGTCGGCGAACGTCACGGTCGGCTCGTCCTCGGGGAGAACGGCCTCAGGGGTGGAAACGGACATGCGAAATACGAACCTTCCGGAGTCATCGGCACGCGCCCACAACTCCGTGAAGCAACACATGACCGCCTCGATGCGGTAAGCCACGGCAGGAAAAGGAACGCGCCACACGGCGCGCTTAGGTGGTGGCGCCGGGCATGAGGATCAAACGATCGTTCATCGTAGAGGCCGGGTGGCACCCGGTGCAAACGGGGTGGTCGGCGGCGGTCCGCGGTCCGGCCGCTCAGGCCCCGCAAGCGGAGAACCGGGGACCACGCACGGCATCTCTGCGTGCGGACCGAAGGCCCGGATGACGCACCTCAAGAAGCCGGCGTCTCGGACGGCGAGGCCGCCGGCGGGGTGCTCGGCGGAGTCGAGGCGGAAGGCGGCGCGCTCTGGGGCGGATCACCGTCGTGCGGTGGTGTCGGCGATGCGTGACCGCCCCGTGCCGGCGGTGTCGGCGATGCGGCGCCGTCGCCGGAACCGTCCGGCGCCGAGGGGCCGCCGTCCGGGCCGCCGGGGCTGGGCGAGGGGTGCCGGTGCTCCTTCTTCTCCGCCGCGCCGTGGCGGTGCCGCCTGTGCCGTCCGTCACGGTCCGGCGCCGCTCCGCCCGGGCCGGCACCGCGCCGCTGCTGGTCCGGACCGGCCGGGCCGGCCGCGTCGCCCTCGCCGCCCGCCCCGTGCCGTCCGGCCGAGCCAGAGCCGGCGGCGGCGGGCCTGGCGTGATCCGAGCCGACGGACATGCACCCGCCGACGGCGGCGATCATCAGCGCCGCCGCGATGGCGCGGCAGAAGAGAATGCCGGTAGGGACAGGGCGCACGGTGGCCTCCGGGCGGGGACGTGGCGGCAGGCGGGCCCCCTGCCCAACCCCGCGACGGCCTGGTAGGTCACGCAGCGACCGGTCGGCATGGGCGGCCGGGGGCTCACCGGCCCTTCCCGGCGGCGCGCCGGGACGGGCCGGGCCCGCGCCGGAGAGCCGGGGCGCGCCCCACGCCCCTATCCGTAGCCCAGGGCATGCAGGCGCTGGTCATCGATCCCGAAGTGGTGAGCGATCTCGTGCACGACCGTCACCTCCACCTCCCTGACCACCTGCTCGCGGTCGCCGCCCTGCGCGGCGACCATCCGCAGCGTCGGGCCCCGGTAGATCGTGATCCGGTCCGGCAGGACGCCTGCGTACCACTCGCCGCGCTCCGTGAGCGGCGTGCCCTCGTAGAGGCCGAGCAACTCCGGTTCGTCCGGCGCGGGCTCGTCCTCGACGAACACGGCGACGTTGTCCATCAGCCGCGTCAGCTCCGGCGGCACCCGGTCGAGGGCCTCTGCCACCCGCTCCTCGAAGTCCTCGCGCGTCATCTCCAGCACGAGTCCATTGTCGGGCACACGCAGCCATCCAGCCGCAGCCGGGCATAATCCACCCGATCACGGGCAGAGGGGCCTCATGGCCGCCCGCGACGCCACCCACCCGCTGCGGCAGTTCCTCGTCGCCGCCCGCCGCACCGTCCGCAGGACCTTCCGCGACACCGTCCGCCTCTACGGGCACCTCCTGCCCCGCCGCGGTCCGCTGCGCACCCGGCGGGGGGTCACTGTGTTGGCCGACCCGCCCGCCCGGGGCGGACTGCTGCAGCGTTGGGGGGCGGCGCTGGGGCTGGCCGCGGTGGCGCTGGCCGGCGCGTGGCTGGGTCTGCTGGCCGTGGGGAACGTACGCACCGAGGTCGGTCCCGTGAACACGACGATGACGCTGCGGCCGTCCCTCACCGGCGGCACGAAGATCAACGTCCCCCCGCTGGGTGCGCTCCAACTTCAGACGCACCGGGCGCCGTTGCGGCTCGACGTGGACGTCGACCAGCTGGACCCCATCCGCTCCACCGCCCTCGTGGACCACCCGGAGCGCATCACCGGCCTGGAGGGCGCAATCACCAAGGACGTCGCGCAGGGCACAGAAGACGTCGCCGAACGGGCCGTCGTCGCGGTGTTCGTGGGGGCGACGGTGCTGGGACTGGCCGTATACCGGCGCCCGGGGCGCGCGCTGGTGGCGGGCGGACTGGCCTTCGCGCTGCTGGCGGCGTCGGGCGCGACGGCGTACGCGACGTGGAACCCGAAATCACTGCTGGAGCCGAAGTTCTCCGGGCTGCTGGCCAGCGCGCCGTCGGTGGTCGGCTCGGCGCGCAGCCTCGTGACGGACTTCGGCCGATACCAGGACGAGCTGGCGCGGCTGGTGACCAACGTCACCAAGCTGTACGAGGTGACCTCGACCCTTCCGGCCTACCAGCCGGACCCGACGACCATCCGGATCCTGCACGTCTCGGACATCCACCTGAACCCGGCGGCGTGGAGCATCATCAAGTCGCTGGTCAAGCAGTACGACATCGATCTGATCATCGACAGCGGCGACACCATGGACCACGGCACCGCGGCCGAGAACGGCTTCCTCGACCCGATCCCGGACCTGGGGGCGCCCTACGTGTGGGTGCGCGGCAATCACGACTCGATCGACACCCAGAAGGCGATGGCCAAGCTCGGCGGCGACGTCCACGTCCTGGACAACGGCGTGCCGGTCACGGTCGACGGGGTGCGCATCGTGGGGATCGGCGACCCGCAGTTCACGCCCGATCGCTCCATCGTCCGCGCCGGCGACCCCGGCGAGCGCCGCGCCGGACGTGCCCTGGCCTTCTCGCTGCGCGCACAGAAGGCCGCCGGGACTCCGGTGGGCATCGCTGTCACCCACAACCCGGTGGCCGTCTCCGAGACGGACGGACTGGTGCCGCTCGCGCTGGCCGGACACATCCACCACCGACACAACGAGGTGCTCGACAAGGGAACCCGGCTGATGGTCGAGGGCACGACGGGCGGCGGCGGGCTGCGCGCCGTCGAGGACGACAACCCGCAGAAGGTGGAGGCGTCCGTGCTGTACCTGGACCAGAAGACGGACCGGCTGCAGGCGTGGGACGAGATCACGCTGGGCGGGCTCGGGCTGGCGACGGCCGAGGTGAGCCGGCACCTGCCGGACGAGCCACCGGAGCCGGAACCGTCCGAGTCGCCCTCGCCGTCGCCCTCCGGCTCGGGATCCGGCACCCCGGCGGGCACGCTGCCGCCGTCCGCTGAGCCGTCGGGCGCGGGCACGCCGGGCAGCCCGCCATCGGCAGGCGCCTCGGCGGTGGGGGCCCGCTCCCCGGGCGGCGGCTGAGCCTCGCGAACGGGGCCGATCGCGACGGTCGCCGCACGCGCCCGGGGGAAAGCGTTTTGGCGTTCCGTCCCGCCATCCCATATGCTTCTCACGTCCCCGAGGCGCCCCGGCGCCCAGGTGGGCCATTCAGCCCTCATCGTCTAGTGGCCCAGGACGCCGCCCTTTCAAGGCGGTAGCACGGGTTCGAATCCCGTTGGGGGCACGCAACACCTGTGCGAGACTGGTACTCGCACGTCGCTTGAAGCTTGGTCCTGTGGAGCAGTTTGGAGTGCTCGCCACCCTGTCAAGGTGGAGGCCGCGGGTTCAAATCCCGTCAGGACCGCTGCAGCCCCTTTGAGCTGCGCGGCTGGGTAGCTCAGTTGGTACGAGCGATCGCCTGAAAAGCGATAGGTCGCCGGTTCGATCCCGGCCCCAGCCACACCGCGCAGCGAAGGCCCCGACGGATCACCGTCGGGGCCTTCGCATGTGTACGGCACGGACGCCGGGGTTCCTGCCCCGCCGTGCACCGGCCGCCTACGGCGCCGGGTGCCCATCGGCGCCGGGTGTGTCGCACGCTGCGGACCCCGTCGTTCCCTTCTGATCCGCCGGCCCCACGGCGGTCCCGGCCGCCCCAGGGTCCAGTCGGCGCAACGTGGCCAGCAGGCAGAGCTGGAGGCGGGAGAGCCCGCCGTGCTTCACCCGGAGGTTTGACACATGGAACTTCACCGTACGGGTCGTGATGCCCAGGTGGGTGGCGATCTCCGCATTGGTCGGCCCGCCCCTCAACAGGCCGAGGACCTTCTCCTCGGTCTCGGTGAGCGGGGGATCGAGGGCGAGCGCGCAGAAGAGTAAGTCCGCGGCCGCCCGGTTACCACCGCCCCCGCCCAGCAAACAGCCCCGGCCCATCCGGTCAGAACGCATGAATCCCCCCCCAGGGCTCCACTAGCCGCGCGGGTGGTCTGCGTCCGCGCCATCCTGATGCGACTGAATCGTAACTGACCCGATCAGCCGTTGAGTTGCGCCGCGAGGCGGAGCCGGTCCTGGGTCTGCTCCTTGAACAGGGCGAGGGTCTCGGCGTGCTTCTCGACCAGAGACCTCTCATACGTGGTCTGCACGGCGTAGCGGATGCCGATGTAGTTGACCTTCGTCTTGCAGGCGACGTCCGCTTTGGCGATGGTGACGGCCTCGGGGCTGGAGAGCTCGCCTTCCCCCAGGCCCAGGTCCGACTGGACGTTGTCGGGACTGGAGGTCGTGAAGCCGGAATCAGCCATGCACTGTGACCACTTGGTCGTGGCCTTCCTCACCCTGGAGTCCTCCAGCGCCCTGGACTCGGCCTCACCACCCAGATTGAAGACGAAGAGGATGTCGATGGACCCCGGCTTCGGGGCGTACAGCTTCAGAGCCGACTCGCGACCGCAGCCGCCGACAGGCACTTCCTCGCCGTTGACGATGATGCCGGTGGCCGGCCTCTCCTCCGCCTCGGCCTGCGACTTGGGTTCATCGGTGGGGGCAGCCGCCTTGCCCTGTGCCTTCGCCTCGGCTTCGGCGGCGGGGTCCACCCCGTTGAGCACTGTCTGGCCGGTCCTGCTCAGAGGGGGGCGCGACCGCCTCGTGGCGGGCGGCGGGCCGGCCGCTCGGCCGGGACTCGCGTAGCCGTACCGAGCGGCATCCTCCGCGCTGGTCAGCCCGAAGATCCGTGAGTTCGAGTCATCTCCGCTCGGAAGTCTCGGGGCGGGGCGGGTGTACTCGAAGCCGAAGCGCCGCATGCACTGCTCGATCAGACGATTCTGGGCCTTGTCCATCTGATACTGCTGGTCCTGAGTGATCTCGTATGCGGCGATGGGGAATTCCAGGCCTTCGGTGCTGCTCAGTTTCTCGATGCTGCCGATGGCCGGCTCCTTTCCGGCGGCATCGGCTCCGGTCTCCTCGCCGGCGCAGCCGCCGAGGGCCAGTGCGGCAACGCTCACCAGGCAGGTGGCGGCCAGGAGTCGGGCTGGGAGAGCCATGACGGGGATGTCCTCGCGGTCGTCGTGCGGGTGGCATCGAGGAACCGCTGTCCCGCTCGAGATCGGCGAGCAGGACAGCGGTCGGTGAGAGGGCGGGCGCGTGCAGCCCGGTGCGATCAGTAGTTTTCGCAGTTCGGGACCACCCAGCAGGCCGACTCGATGTTGTTCTTGAAGTTGGCGCTCGCGTTGCCGACGTAGTAGGCGGGGATCGAGCCCTCGTACGTACCCCCGGCGTTGGGGCCGGTGTGGACCCACCAGGTGTCTCCGCTGCGGTTCTTGTAGGAGGCGGTGTTGTTGCCGACGACCTGTCCCTTGCCGTTGCACGAGGCAGAGCTCGGGAAGGCCTTGAAATAGTTGTTGTTGAAGTTGAGGTCCTTGTCGTACAGGTCGAAGACGCAGCCGCTCTGGTTCGAGTTGTAGTAGAAGCCCACCTCCTCGGGGTCCAAGTAGCCGTCGTAAGCGACCTGCTCCGCTGCCGCTGTGCCCGCGGTAGCCAGACCGAAGCCGCCGAGGGCGGAGACGGCCAGCGCGACCGTGGCAACGCGGCGGGTGAGGTTGGTCATGAGCCAGAGCTCCCTGTTGCAGAGGAGTTGCTGGGTGTCCAGCTGTTCGACGTATCGCACAAGTACATGCCCTCAACGAGGCGCCGTCTACTGCTCCTTGGGCCAGTAGACGGCAACGCACACCCCGTGGTTGGGTCGGCCGCGGCCGGACCGTTGCTGTGGCGGACCATCCCCGGACGGGCACGGCTGGGCGGGCCTCCGGCCAAGCAACTACGCAGTGCCTCCCCAGAACAAAGTCACCTCACTCCTTTCGACAAAGCGGAGCTGCTCATGCCCTCCTCCACCCGCGTCACGCAATCACTGTGCGCAGCACTGCTCGCAGCCGCCGTCCTGGTCGGATGCGGCGGTGCCGAGGGGGACGACGCGGGCAGCGGGAGTGATGCCGGCGCGAAGCCCGCGGCGAGTGGGGAGCCCTCGGCGGCGAGCGACTCGGAACGGGACTACTACGGGTGCCTGGAGGAGAACGGGGTCAAGATCGAGACCACCCCCGACGGTGAGCTCCGGGTGGTCAAGTCCGGCGGGGACGGGGCGGTGCTGACCAAGGCCGAGAGCACATGTGCGGATCTCCTGCCCGCGCCGGACACCTCCGAGGACGAGGGTGAGTCAGCGAAGGCGGACCCGGCCTTCGTCGCATGCATGAAGGCCGAGGGCTTCACCACGTTCGACAGGTCCAAGAACAGCGACAACGAAGCCCTCAAAGCGGCTTTGAAGAAGTGCAGCCCCGGCCCTGACGACGACGCCGTCGTCGGCGGCTGACCGGCTCCGGCAGGACAGGGTGAAGCAGGTCCGCAGGATACGACGAGGAAATGTGATGAAGTGACCGCACAATTACTGCTGACGAGCCCGTGGTGAAGACGACGCGGGCGGCTGGGGAGCCCGCCACCGCAGACGGAGTCCCTGCCGGAGGGCTTACGCGCAGGCGCCGTTGGATTGCCGTTGTCGCGGGTGGGGCGGTGTTGCTTGCGGGGGCCGGAGTGGTGGCCTCCACGCTGATCAAGTCGCCCTCGCAGGCGGCGGCAGACGCGAAACCACCGGAGCGGTCGGTGTTGACGTCAGCGGTGGAGCACCGGGTGCTGACGACGTCGGTGATCGTGCGCGGGCAGGTCGTCGCCGGGCAGAGTGTGGATGTGGCGCCGCAGGTGGCCGGCGGGGAGGACGGTGCCGCACCCGTGGTGACCAAGTTGCCGGTCAAGCAGGGCGATCGGCTGAAGGCCGGGCAGGTCCTGCTCGAGGTCTCCGGGCGGCCGGTGTTCGTCCTGCACGGGCGGATACCCGTCTACCGCGATCTCAAGCCCGGCGCGGAAGGCGACGACGTGAAACAGTTGCAGGAGGCGCTGCGAGAGTTGGGGCACGGCACGGGCGGCGATACCGCCGGGACCTTCGGAGCAGGGACCAAGGCCGCCCTCAACGCCTTCTACGCCACGATAGGTTACGACCCGCTGCCGGCTGTGGACGACGACGGAGAACGGCTGAAAGCGGCCGAGGATGCTGTGACGGCAGCCGAGCGGGCGATGCAGGAGGCCGAGGACGCCGAGGACAAGGAGTCGGCGCATGCGGTGCAGTACGCGCGGGACGATCTGGCTGAGGCGCGGGATGATCTGGCTGCCGCGCAGGCCGCGTCGGGCCCTCGGCTTCCGGCCGGCGAAGTCGTCTTCCTGCAGGACTTTCCCGCCCGGGTGGATGCGGCGCCGGGACGCGTGGGCGCGCGTGTGGACGGGACGATGATGACGGTGTCCGGCGGGAAGCTCGCGGTTCAGGCCTATCTGCAGGAGCATCAGAAGGGCCTGGTGCGCAAGGGGCAGCGGGTGCAGATCTACTCGGAGCTGACCGGCATCGAGGCGCAGGCGAAGGTGGCTTCGCTGGCCGATTCGCCGACTGCGTCGGACAGCGGCGGCAACGGGGATGGCGGCGGCGAGGGCGAGCCGCGCGGTGGAGCGCCGGCGGCGCCGGGGCGGAGCGGCTATCTGCTGCGGGTCGTTCCGAGCAAGGCGTTGGACGCCCGGCTGGCCGGCCAGGATGTGCGGCTGACCATCGAAGCGGCGCGCACCGACGGCAAGGCGCTGGTCGTGCCGATCACCGCGCTGACCGCGGGCGCCGACGGTCGGACCACGGTCACGGTGCTCCAGCAGGACGGCAAGCAGCGTCGGGTGAAGGTGCGCACGGGCACCGCGGGCGACGGCTTCGTCGCCGTGGAGCCGATGGGGTCTGCCCGGCTGGAGAAGGGCGAGCAGGTCATCACGGGTGTGAAGAAGGGGGCCGTGGGGCGGTGACGCCGGTCATCGAGTTCCGCCAGGTCGGTCTCACCTACCCGGGACCGCCGCCCGTGCCGGCCCTCAAGCCCTGTGAACTGCTTGTCGAGCCAGGGGAGTTCGTGACCGTCGTCGGGCCCTCGGGCTCGGGCAAGTCCACCTTCCTCAACATCGCCGGGCTGCTGGACACCCCCACCCATGGCACGTACCTCCTCGACGGCTACGACACCGGCGCGCTGTGTGACGCCGATCGAACCGCGCTGCGCGGTCGTCGCATCGGCTTCGTCTTCCAGGCCTTTCATCTGCTGCCGCACCGCTCGGCGTTGGAGAACGTCACCCTGGCCATGGTCTACAACGGTGTCCCCCACACCGAGCGGGCCCCGCGCGCCCGCGACGCTCTGGTCCGCGTGGGCCTCGGCCACCGCGTCGACTCGTTGCCCACCCGGCTCTCGGGCGGTGAGCGCCAACGCGTTGCCATCGCCCGGGCGCTGGCCGCTGGCCCCTCTCTGCTGCTGTGCGACGAGCCCACCGGCAACCTCGACACCGTCAACGCCCGAGCGGTCCTGGGACTGCTGGACGAACTGCACTCCGATGGGATGACCATCTTGCTGATCACGCACGATCTGGAGGTGGCCGCCCGTGGTGCCCGCACCGTGGTCATCCGCGACGGTGTCCTTCGTGAGCAGCAGGTGACCGTGTGAGGCTGCGCATCCGGCGTGGACGCGCCGCCACCGGCGTCATACCGTCTGCGTTCGCACCCCGCGACCTGCTCGCCGAGGCCACGGCCGGGATGCTGCAGCGGCCCGCCCGCTCCGCGCTGACCGCGCTCGGCACGGTGCTCGGCGTCGGTACGTTCGTGGCGATCCTCGGGCTGACCGCGACCACCTCGTCCCAGATCGACGCCCGGTTCAATGCGCTGACCGCCACCGAGGTGACGATCGAGGAGACGGTGGACGACCCCGACCGGCTCACCGGGCCCGCCTTCCCCGCGGACGCCGAAGCCCGGATGAGCAGGGTGAACGGGGTCAGGGCCGCAGGCGTCTACTGGACCGTACGAGACGACCGGGCGGGCAGCGTCCGCTCCGCGCCCATCGGCGACAGCACCGGAGGCGAGCGGATCGACGTTGTCGCAGCCTCGCCCGGCGTCCTGAAGGCCGCCGGGCCGACCCTGGCCGAGGGGCGGCTGTACGACGAGCGGATGGTTCAGGCCGGCCGGGTCGCCGTGATCGGCGCGGGAACCGCGAGCCGGCTGGGCATCACCACCCTGGAAACCCATCCCGCGCTGTTCATCGGCGAAGAGTCGTTCACCGTCGTCGGTATCGTCGACGATGTGGAACGCAAGGCCGACCTGCTGCTTTCCGTCGTCGTCCCGCGTACCACCGCCGAGCAGGTCTGGGGCGCCCCCGGCCCCACCGAGTCCGGCATGCTGATCGCCACCGACCTGGGCGCCGCCCGGCAGGTCGCCACCGAAGCGCCCACCGCGCTGCGCCCCGACCACCCCGAGTACTTCAAGGCCATCCCGCCCCCGGACCCCAAGGCCCTGCGCTCGACCGTGGGCTCCGACCTGAACCAGCTCTTTCTGCTACTGGCCGGGATCTGCCTGGTCATCGGCGCGGTCGGCATCGCCAACACCACCCTGGTCGCGGTACTGGAGCGAACCGGCGAGATCGGGCTGCGCCGCGCCCTGGGCGCCCGCGCCCGGCACATCACCGCCCAGTTCCTGGCCGAGTCCGGAGCCCTCGGCGCCCTTGGCGGCCTGGTGGGCACCAGCCTGGGCACCGTGACGGTGGTAGCTGTGGCTCTGGCCAGGGACTGGACGCCGGTCGTGCACCCCGCAACCGTCGCCGCCGCCCCGCTGATCGGGCTGGTCACCGGCGTGCTGGCCGGCCTCTACCCGGCCTGGCGTGCCTCGCGCATCCAGCCGGTGGAAGCCCTCCGGCGCTGACCGGCGGAGCGGGCACCCGCGCACCCGCAGTCATGTACGTTATCGTGTACGTCATGAAGACGATGAGTGTCACCGAGTTGCGCGCCGGCATCGCCGATGCTCTGGACGCGGTGGAGGACGACGCCGAGGAACTGGTCATCACCCGTGCCGGCCACGAGCCCATGGTCATCGTCTCGCTCGCCGAGTACGAGGCACTGAAGGAGACCGACTACCTGCTGCGGTCGCCCGCGATGGCCGAGCGGCTGCGCAGGTCCATCGATCAGGACCGGGCAGGCCGAGGCACGGTTCACGAACTGGTGGATCCCGACGGTGAGAGCGGGCAGGGCGCTGCGTGAAGGTCCTCTTCCTCGACGACAGCTGGGGCGACTACCTGTGGTGGCAGGCGAACGACCGCAAGCTGCTGAAAAGGGTCAACCAGCTCATTGCCGACATCGACCGACAGGGACACGAGGGGATCGGCAAGCCCGAACCGCTGCGGAATGACCTCGCCGGCTACTGGTCACGGCGTATCAACTCCGAGCACCGGTTGGTGTACCGCATCGACGAGGACGACATCCTCCACGTCGTGGCCTGCCGCTTCCACTACGAACGCCGATAGGTCGGGCGGGGCGTCGGTAGGTTCGGGGGATGGTGGAGGACAGGCGGAGTGAGCGACGAGCGGTTCCGGCGCATCCCGCAGCACGACGCGCTGCGGGATGCGCTCTGCCGCGAGCTGGACCGGCCGGAGGGTGCGGAGCGAAGGGGTCGTCCCTGAGACGGCCGCCCCGCTCCGCACCGTGGACCGGCGCCGTCGGGGAGGGCCGTCACCGGCCCTGCCGTAGGCCCTGCTTTGCCGCGCCCCGGCTCAGGACCGCCTCCTTGATGGTGCGGTAGGCCTCGGCTGCGGCTCCGCTCCGGTGCGCCTCGGGCGCGCCGATGTCGGCCGTCCTGATGGGCGGTTCGGTGTGCGCGAGGAAGGGGATCCACTCGGCCTTGCGGACCTTCCACTCGCCGTTCCCGTGCCCCGCCCGCGGGGGAGAGAAGGTGAAACGCGCCCCGGAACTCATGGCGCAACGGGGGTCGTTCATCGTGCCCGCCAGCAGGTCGCCCATGCCGTAGACGACCCAGGTCCCGTTGACCTTCTCGTACGCCTGCGGCACGTGGGCGTGCGTGCCGATGACGAGGTCGATGTCCCGGCGCCCGTGGCTGCGGGAGCCAGTCAGCTGCTTGGCCACCGACAGCTGCTGCTGGTCGGGAGCCTGCTGGTACTCGGTGCCCCAGTGGGTGCTCACCACGACGACGTCGGCTCCGGCGCGCCGCGCCGCGCGGGCGTCGGCGATGATCTGCTTCGGGTCGATGGGGTTGACCGACCAGGGCCGGTCCTTCGGGATCGGGATGCCGTTGGTGCCGTAGGTGTAGGACAGCTGGGCGATCTTGGCGCCGCCCGCCTCCATCACGGCGAAGCGGTTCCGTTCGTGCGCGCTGCGGGCCGACCCCACGTGCCGCAGACCCACCCGGTCCATGGCGGAAAGGGTGCGGCGGATGCCGTCGGCGCCGGCGTCGAGGGTGTGGTTGGAGGCCGTCGAGCAGCTGTCGTATCCCGTGTCCTTGATCGCTGCGGCCACGTCGGGCGGCGTCTTGAACGTCGGGTAGCCGGTGAAGGGGCCGCCGGCCGGGCCGTAGACGGTCTCCATGTGACAGATCGCCACGTCGGCGCCTGCGGCGACGGGCTTCGCCCCGGAGAGCATCCCGCGGAAGTCGTAGCCGGACCCTCCGGCGTCGGCGCGTGCCTGCCGGATCACCGAGTCGTGGGAGAGGATGTCGCCGGTGGCGACGAGGGTGAAGGGCTGTTGTGTTCCCTGGTCGGGCCGGTGCTTGACGGCGGCACCGTCCTGGTCCTGCGCGACTCGCCGGTCCGGGGAGCCGCAGGCGGCGAGCGCGGCGGTGAGCAGCGCCGCCGTGACGGCCAGGGCGACTGGGCGTGTGGACCGTACGGCAGTGATCATCGAGTCTCCCGCGCGCTGAGGTGCATTAATCTGATAATTCACCTATAAGCGCAAGGAGGGTGCCGGGGCGCTTTCAGCTCGACCGCCGGAGTGGTCCCCGGCGGATGCCATGGGCCGAAGGCGTGAACGGAACGACGACGACGGCAACGGGGAGGTCGCCTTCCACCGGGCCGGAGGAAAACGGGTCGCCGACGGATGCGGCGAGGTGAGATCCTGGGATCCGTATGTCCACTTCCTCTGACCTCACGCTGCCCGACCTCGTGGAGCGCCTGCCGGAGCTGATGCTGCGCGATCAGCTCCGGCTCGGCCGCCGGCTCGAGGGGGCGCGGAGGATCCGCAAACCCGATGCGCGGGCGGCCGTGCTGGCCGAGATCGCCGACGCCATGGCCACCTCCGAGCGGCGCGTCGCCGCGCGGCGGGCCGTCGTGCCCGCGATCACGTACCCCGAGCAGTTGCCGGTCAGCCAGAAGAAGGACGCCATCCTCGAGGCGATACGCGACCACCAGGTGGTGATCGTCGCCGGGGAGACGGGCTCCGGGAAGACGACGCAGATCCCCAAGATCTGCCTGGAACTGGGCCGCGGGGTCAGGGGCCTGATCGGCCACACGCAGCCGCGCCGGATCGCCGCGCGGACGGTCGCCGAGCGGGTCGCCGAGGAGCTGAGGACGCCGCTGGGCGAAGCCGTCGGCTGGAAGGTGCGCTTCACCGACCAGGTCGGGGACGCCACCCTCGTGAAGCTGATGACGGACGGCATCCTGCTGGCGGAGATCCAGACGGACGGCGAGCTGCGCCAGTACGACACCCTGATCATCGATGAGGCACACGAACGCAGCCTCAACATCGACTTCCTGCTCGGCTATCTCGCCCAGCTGCTGCCGCGCCGCCCCGACCTGAAGGTCGTCATCACCTCGGCCACCATCGACCCCGAGCGGTTCGCCCGGCACTTCGGCCGCTTCGCCGTCGTGAACGGTGAAGACGAGCGGTCAGACGCCCCCATCGTTGAGGTCAGCGGGCGCACCTACCCTGTCGAGGTGCGGTACCGGCCCCTGCTCGAGGAGGAGGGCGACGGTCCGGACCGCGACCAGGTCACCGCCATCTGCGACGCCGTGGACGAACTGCAGGCCGAAGGCCCCGGCGATGTGCTCGTGTTCCTCTCCGGCGAGCGGGAGATCCGCGACACGGCGGACGCGTTGAACAAGAAGTTCCAGATCGCGGGCGGCGCCGTCGCGCAGACCACCGAGGTGCTGCCGCTGTACGCGCGACTTTCGCACGCCGAGCAGCACCGGGTGTTCCAGCCGCACGGCGGCCGCCGCGTCGTACTGGCGACGAACGTCGCCGAGACGTCGCTGACGGTGCCGGGCATCAAGTACGTCGTCGACCCGGGTACCGCCCGCATCTCCCGCTACAGCCACCGCACGAAGGTGCAGCGGCTGCCGATCGAGCGGATCTCGCAGGCCAGCGCCAACCAGCGCAAGGGCCGCTGCGGTCGCACCTCGGACGGCGTGTGCATCCGGCTGTACTCGGAGGAGGACTTCCTCTCCCGCCCCGAGTTCACCGACGCCGAGATCCTGCGCACCAACCTGGCCTCCGTCATCCTGCAGATGACGGCCGCCGGCCTCGGCGACATCGGGAAGTTTCCCTTCATCGACCCGCCGGACCACCGCAGCATCAAGGCCGGCGTGCAGTTGCTGGAGGAGCTGCACGCGCTGGACACCGCCCAGAAGGACCCGCGCAAGCGGCTCACCAGCACCGGGCGCAAGCTGGCGCAACTGCCCGTCGACCCGCGGCTGGCCCGCATGGTGCTGGAGGCCGACCGCAACGGATGTGTCCGCGACGTCATGGTGATCGTCGCGGCGCTGTCCATTCAGGATCCGCGCGAGCGGCCCGCCGAGAAGCAGCAGCAGGCCGACCAGCAGCACGCCCGTTTCCGCGACGAGCGCAGCGACTTCCTCGCGCTGCTCAATCTGTGGCGCTATCTGCGCGAGCAGCAGCGCGCGCTGTCCTCCTCCGCGTTTCGCCGGATGTGCAAGTCGGAGTACCTGAACTACCTGCGGATACGCGAGTGGCAGGACATCTTCACGCAGCTGCGCCAGGTGGCGAAGACCATGGGCATCGAGGTGGAGAAGGAGTCCGACGCCGAGGTGGATGCCGACCGCGTGCACGTCTCCCTGCTGGCCGGGCTCCTCTCGCACGTCGGGCCTGAAGGACACCGAGAAGAACGAGTACCTGGGCGCGCGCAGCGCGAAGTTCGCCGTCTTCCCCGGCTCGGCGCTGTTCAAGAAGCCGCCGCGCTGGCTGATGTCGGCGGAGCTGGTGGAGACCAGCAGGCTGTGGGCCCGCGTCAACGCCCGCGTCGAGCCCGAGTGGATCGAGCCGCTCGCGCAGCACCTGATGAAGCGGACGTACAGCGAGCCGCACTGGGAGCAGAAGCAGGCGGCCGTCATGGCGTACGAGCGGGTGACGCTGTACGGCGTGCCGATCGTCGCCCAGCGCAAGGTGAACTACGGGCGGATCGACCCGGAGACGGCCCGCGACCTGTTCCTGCGGCACGCCCTGGTGGAGGGCGACTGGCGAACGCACCACCGGTTCTTCCAGGAGAACCGGGCGCTGCTGGACGAGGTCGAGGAGCTCGAGCACCGCGCCCGCCGGCGCGACATCCTCGTCGACGACGAGACGCTGTACGACTTCTACGACCAGCGCGTCCCCGAACACGTCGTCTCCGGCGCGCACTTCGACTCCTGGTGGAAGAAGAAGCGCCACGACGAGCCGGACCTGCTCAACTTCGAGAAGTCCATGCTCATCAACGAGCAGGCGGAGCAGGTCACGGCGTCGGACTACCCGGACACCTGGCGGCAGGGCCGGCTGACTTTGCCCGTCACCTACCAGTTCGAGCCGGGCACGGACGCGGACGGCGTCACCGTGCACGTACCACTGCACGTGCTCAACCAGGTCGCGGCGGAGGGCTTCGACTGGCAGATCCCCGGCCTGCGCGAACAGCTCGTCACCGAGCTGATCCGCTCTCTGCCGAAGCCGATACGCCGCAACTACGTGCCCGCGCCGAACTTCGCGCAGCGCTTCCTGGCCACCGGCGTGGCCGACGCGGCGGCGGACGGCACCTCGGCGCCCGCGGAGCCGCTCACGGCCGCGCTGGCGCGCGAGCTGCAGCGCATGGTGGGCGTGCGGATGGAACCCGGCGACTTCGACTGGGGCAAGGTGCCCGACCACCTCAGGGTCACCTTCCGGGTGAGTGACGAGCGGCGCCGGCAGCTGGCCGAGGACAAGGACCTGGAAGCCTTGCGGATCGCGCTGAAACCGAAGACGCAGGCGGCGCTCTCGCGCGCCTTCGACTCCGCGTCGCGCTCCCGGTCGCCCGGCGCACGGCGCAGCGGGCGTGACGGACGCGGCGGCGGCCAGGACGGCGCGCAGGCGTCTGCGCCCGCGGCCGCCGGGACGGCGGCGCCCGTCGCCGGCGGGCAGCGCACGGGCCTGACGCGCTGGACGATCGGCACGCTCCCCCGCACCTTCGAGACCCGCCGCGCCGGACAGCCGGTGCGGGCCTTCCCCGCGCTCGTGGACGACGGCGACTCCGTCTCCGTCCAGCTCTTCGACACCGAGGCCGAGCAGCTGCGCGCCATGTGGCGCGGCACACGGCGGCTGGTCCTGCTGAACATCCCCTCCGACCCGGCCAAGTTCGCCCAGTCGCGGCTCAGCAACCCGCAGAAGCTGGCCTTGGCGCGCTCCCCGCACGGCAGCGTGCAGAAGCTGTTCGAGGACTGCGTTCGGGCGACGGCCGACCGGCTGATCGGGGTCAACGGCGGGCCGGTGTGGGACGAGGAATCCTTCGGAAGGCTCTTCGAGTCGGTGCGGGCGGAGCTGGTGGAGGCCACGCTCCAGACCGTCCGACAGGTGGAGCAGGTGCTCGCCGCCTGGCACGCGTGCGAGCAGCGGCTGTCGGGCGTGAAGAGTCCGGTTCTGCTGCCGTCGCTGACGGACGTTCGGGAGCAACTGGGTGCGCTGGTGTGCGACGGCTTCGTCACCGCGCACGGCGTCGGGCGGCTGCCCGACCTGATGCGGTACCTGATCGCCGCCGACCGCCGGCTGCAGCAGCTACCGCACCACGCGGAGCGCGACCGGTCCCGGATGGCGAAGATCCACGAGATGCGGGACGAGTACCTGTGGCTGCTCGAACAGTTCCCACAGGGACGCCCGGTACCGAAGGAGGCCCGCGACCTGCGCTGGATGATCGAGGAGCTACGGGTCAGCTACTTCGCGCATGCGCTCGGAACGGCGTACCCGGTCTCCGACAAGCGCATCATCAAGGCGGTGGACGCGGCGGTACCCGCGGCACGCTGAACGGGCGGCGTCCGGTGGACGCCGACACTGCCCGAATGTGGATTCGCTTCGCCGTCCTGACCTGCTGTAGAGTCTGGTCTCGCGCCACGGCGCAGCATGGTCCTGTGGAGCAGTTTGGAGTGCTCGCCACCCTGTCAAGGTGGAGGCCGCGGGTTCAAATCCCGTCAGGACCGCCGAAGTGAGGGCCCACGATCGCACGAAGGTCGTGGGCCCTCGCCATGCCCGGCCGCACCCGGCGCCGGAGGCGCCCGACAACACAGCAAATCCCGTCAGGACCGCCGAAGTGAGGACCCACGATCACACGAAGGTCGTGGGCCCTCGCCATGCCCGGCCGCACCCGGCGCCGGAGGCGCCCGACAACACATCCGCACGGTCGGCGCGGTGACTGTGGCTGTGCCCCGATCACGGACGAGAGGATTGGGTGGGTTGCCCGTCTTGACGGGTGTATGGGGGAGGGGTACCTCTTGGGGCAGACGGCCCGTTGGAGGTGAGCGCGATGCCGACGTACTCGGTTCGGCGCCATGAGACCCGCGCGCTGCTGCGCGCCCACCTGGCCGCCGCCTCCCGCTATCGCCACGCCACCCGGCACTGCCCGGTGTGCCACCGGCTGCTCCGGCTGGCCATGGAAGGCTCCCGCGATGCAACCGGATATCCGGACGCCTGAGCCATCCGCCTACGCCGACTCCCCTTTACCGCAAGGCGGTTGATCAGAACAAGCCTGGGATGACGTGACGCAGATCACTCAATTTCCAGGAAGACGCAGGGAACTTATACATCCCATACGTGCCATCAATTTAATATGTGCAATTGCACCACCCGCGACACCGCCCCGCACACCACCACACAGGTCCGCGCAACGCCGCCCCCCAAAGCCCCGCACAAGCCTCCACGGCGGCGCCGGCCCCGCCGTGGACGACGGGCGCCCACCGGTACCGGCGACAGCGGCCCCGGTGGTCGAACCACCGAGGTCGCCCCTGCACGTGAGATCGCGCTGGACCCGGCGGAGTCCAGCGCGATCGCACCGTGCTGACCAGACAGCGTACCGAGAGAGGGGGCCCCGGAACCCGTCTGTTTATGCGGTTATTTCGCCGTACAGCCTCTGATGTCAGACCTCACTGCGCTGCTGCGGGATGCCCGCGAGCAGCGCGCGGACCTCCGCCTCGCGGTAGCGGCGGTGCCCGCCGAGCGTGCGGATCGACGTGAGCTTGCCTGCCTTGGCCCAGCGCGTGACCGTCTTCGGGTCCACGCGGAACATGGTGGCGACCTCAGCCGGGGTCAGCAGCGGCTCGGCATCAGGGGTGCGAGCGGTCATGAGCGGCCTCCTCGGGAGAACCGAACCATCACGGTTCTTTCCTCTAAATTCTGCACCTAGGCCCACGTTGCCCGAAATGGCGCAAGGCGGGTCGAGTCGGTTATAGGACGAACGGCTTGTCCTCGGCACTACAACTACACCATCTGTCCAGCCACGTCGGCCAAACCGATGGAATTGCGCTCTCAGGTGTTCAACCTCGGCGGATGCCGATGGACCATGTCATAGCGGACAGTCACGCCGCCATGACGATCAGTCACAGGCCGACCAAGGGGCCGCAAGGCCCACCAAGAAGTGCAATCCGAACCATCCGCCCACACTTGGACGGAAGGAACCTCTCCGGACTCCTTGTCCTATTTTGACACGAGGGGTGGGTCTGAGAGCAAGACCCCGAAAAAGTGCTTTCCGTCACTCCTGCGGGTATGCCCTGGTTCGGGACTATCGTCCCGGCAGCCGACGCGGACCATGCGCTCGCCGGAGTCAGTTGGCGAACTGGAGCTCGCGGATCGCCCGCCAGCGGTCCGTGAGCCGCTCGTAGGCCTCGCCGGCCCGCTCCTCATCTCCCTCGCGCAGCGCCGCGATCCCCTCCGCCACATCGGCGGCGGAATGGTCGTCGGCCAGCTGCTGCTCGGTGATCACGTGGGCGAGACCGCCGTAGTCCAGCTCGACGAGGGAGCGTGGGTGGAACTCCTCGAGCCACCGACCCACATCCACCAGCCCGTCGACGAGCGGTCCCTCCTCCAGCTCCTCGCGGAGCACCTTCAGACCTCGGGCGACACGGCGTCGCGCCTCGACCATCGGGGTCCGGTAGCGGAGGACGAACTGCTGATCACTCTTCTGTCCGGTTCCCGCCTCGGCAAACTCGCGTTCTTCGTCCGTGAAGAGCGCGAACCACCTCACCGGCACGTGCCACAGCGCGGAGCGGATCCACGGCCGGGCGTCGGGGTTCCGCTCACGCCAGCGGTCGTAGTCGGCGACGGCCTGCCGGCGCACCACCGGAGGCACAGCGGCATCCAGCACGGAGCCGGGCATGTCCAGATCGCCGGCGGCGGCCTGGTTCAGTGCGGCAAGGGACTGCCAGCCGCGCAGCCTGGTCCGCCAGGGGCAGACGCACACGACGCCGTTCACCTCTGCGACGAACGCGTCCGCGCTCTCGTGCACCGGCACGGCGATGGGCGGCACCGGCAGCAGACCGGCCAGAGAGCGCCGCAGCTCCTCCTGGACGTTGGGCAGGTCCTCGCGCCGGGCGTAGCGGGACCAGTGGGTACGCTCGGGCTCCGGAAAGGCCGCGAGCGGCTCGTAGACCCGCAGGTAGGCCCCGTACGGAATGGCTGCCGCCGGGCTCTGCCCCACGCTGACTCCCCTCTCAGGCTGCACGCCGGACGGCCCGGCGCCCCGCGACGCACGGGTGTGGCGCAGCGGTGTCCTACCCCGATCGTGGCACTGTGAGCTCCCGCGCGGGGCGGCAGGTCTACGCTCTTCCTGACCGGCCCTCCGCACCGGTTCCCTGCCACCAGCGGGCCACCGCAGTGGAGGGCGTCCTTCGCGACCTACAGGAGTCACCACAGTGACTGACGTACGTCCGGCCGTCACCGCCGACGGACCGATCGAGGGCGGCGTTCTGCAGACCCTCTTCCGTACCGACCAGGGCGGGCACGAACAGGTCGTGCTCTGCCAGGACCGGAAGAGCGGCCTGAAGGCCGTCATCGCGATTCACTCGACCGCGCTGGGCCCGGCCCTGGGCGGCACCCGGTTCCACGCGTACGCCTCCGAGGAGGAGGCAGTGCTCGACGCGCTGAACCTCTCCCGCGGCATGTCGTACAAGAACGCGATGGCCGGCCTGGAGCACGGCGGCGGCAAGGCCGTCATCATCGGCGACCCGGCCGTGCAGAAGACCGAGGCCCTGCTGGAGGCCTACGGCCGCTGCGTGGCCTCACTGGGCGGCCGCTACGTGACGGCATGCGACGTGGGCACCTACGTGCAGGACATGGACGTGGTCGCACGGGTGAACGAGTGGACGACGGGCCGGTCCCCGGAGAACGGCGGCTGCGGCGACTCCTCCGTACTCACCGCCTTCGGCGTCTTCCAGGGCATGCGGGCCAGCGCACAGCACAAGTGGGGCGCGCCGACGCTCCGCGGCCGCACGGTCGGTGTCGCCGGTGTCGGCAAGGTGGGGCACCACCTGGTGGCGCACCTGCTGGAGGACGGCGCGCGGGTCGTCGTGACGGACGTACGGGCCGAGTCGGTGGAGCGGGTGCGCACCGCGCATCCGGAGGTCGAGGAGGCCGCGGACACCGACGCGCTGATCCGCACCCGCGGGCTGGACGTGTACGCGCCCTGCGCCCTGGGCGGCGCGCTGAACGACGGAACGGTGCCCGCGCTGACGGCGACCGTGGTGTGCGGCGCGGCGAACAACCAGCTGGCCCACCCGGGTGTGGAGAAGGACCTCGCCGACCGCGGTGTGCTGTACGCGCCCGACTACGTGGTCAATGCCGGCGGCGTCATCCAGGTGGCGGACGAGCTGCACGGCTTCGACTTCACCCGCGCGAAGGCGAAGGCGGAGAAGATCTTCGACACGACGCTGGAGATCTTCCGGCGAGCCGAGAGCGACGGCGTGCCACCGGCTGTGGCCGCCGACCGCATCGCGGAGCAGCGGATGGCCGAGGATCTCTGAGACGCCGGTGCGGCGACCGGGCAGGACGTGACCGCCGCACACTCCGGCCTCGGGCCCTGGGCGCTCCGTGAACCGCTGCGGGGAACGCGAGAGGCTTCTCACGCACCCCCGAGCGGGTCACGGTCGCAGGGCACGGTAAAATCCCGCATGACCAGCGAGAAATCGGTCATGGGCACCGGCGGCGACCAGCCGTGTCGTGCGGGCGGCGTACCGTCCCACCGCGGAAGCAGGTACCGTTGAAGCCCTACGGACCGGTCCCTCCTTCCGGAGAGACCGCACGTCCGGTCTGAATCATGAACGCGTGTCAAGACTCTGGGGCCGTCGAGCCCCGTCGTTGAGGGGGTCGAGCCATGGGGCGCGGCCGGGCCAAGGCCAAGCAGACAAAGGTCGCCCGCCAGCTGAAGTACAACAGCGGCGGGACGGATCTCTCACGTCTGGCCGAGGAGCTGGGCGCATCGACGTCGAACGAGCCGCCGAATGGCGAGCCGTTCGAGGACGATGAGTCGGACGAGGACCCGTACGCACAGTACGCGGAGCTGTACAACGACGATGAGGAGGACGACGAGGAGTCGTCCGAGTCACAGGTGAACCGGCGCCGCGCCTGACCGTCGGGTCGTCGCCGCCAGTCGGCGAAGCTGTACGGGCCCGGTCCGGCATCCGCCGGACCGGGTTCCGTGCTGCCCGCAGCCGTCGGCCGGACAGTACTCCCTTGGTCACGCCCGGTGCTCACCCGTCAGGGTGACCGGGTCGGTGCCGTCGGCCCGCTCGGTGACCTCGCCGGCCACCCAGGCGTCCACGCCGCGGTCGGCGAGCGTCGCCAGCGCGGCGTCCACCGATTCCCGCGGCACGACGGCGACCATGCCGACGCCCATGTTCAGCGTCTTCTCCAGTTCGGCACGCTCCACGGAGCCCGCCTCGCCGACCAGGCCGAAGATCGGCGCCGGGTTCCAGGTGGCACGGTCCAGCCGGGCGTGCAACCCGTCGGGGACCACCCTGGCCAGGTTGGCCGCCAGCCCACCGCCCGTCACGTGTGCGAACGCGTGCACCTCGGTGGTGCGGGTCAGCGCGAGGCAGTCCAGAGAGTAGATACGGGTGGGCTCGAGCAGTTCCTCACCGAGGGTGCGGCCGAATTCGGGCACCTCCCGGTCCAGGCTCCAGCCGGTCCGCTCCAGCAGCACGTGCCGCACGAGCGAGTAGCCGTTGGAGTGCAGTCCGGAGGAGGCCATGGCGACGACAGCGTCCCCGGCACGGATCCGGTCGGCACCCAGCAGCGCGTCCGCCTCGACCACGCCGGTACCGGCGCCCGCGACATCGTACTCGTCCTCGCCGAGCAGGCCGGGGTGTTCGGCGGTCTCACCGCCGACGAGAGCGCAGCCGGCCAGCACGCAGCCCTCCGCGATGCCCTTGACGATCTGGGAGACCCGCTCGGGTCGGACCTTGCCGACACAGATGTAGTCGGTCATGAACAGCGGTTCGGCGCCGCACACCACGAGGTCGTCGACGACCATGGCGACCAGATCGTGCCCGATCGAGTCGTGCACGTCCATGGCCTGGGCGATCGCCACCTTCGTGCCGACTCCGTCGGTGGCGGAGGCGAGCAGCGGGCGCTCGTAGCGCTTGAGGACGGAGGCGTCGAAGAGGCCGGCGAACCCGCCGAGGCCGCCGAGCGACTCGGGACGCTGCGCCTTCTTCACCCACTCCTTCATCAGCTCGACCGCGCGGTCGCCCGCCTCGATGTCGACGCCGGAGGCGGCGTAGCTGGCACCCCTGGACTGCGGCATGGCCGGTTACTCCCTGTCGTGAGACGTCTGACGGCTTGCTCTACGGGCGCTTCAGCGCGTCGGCACCGCCGACGCCGGCGGTGAGCGTGCGCACCCCGTCCACGTCGGACTGCGTGGCCTGGGCCGTCTCGGTCTCCAGCAGGTGCTTGCCGAGCAGCTCCGGGTCGGGCAGGTCCATGGGGTACTCGCCGTCGAAGCAGGCGCGGCACAGGTTCGGCTTGGCGATCGTCGTCGCCTCGATCATGGCATCGGTGGAGATGTAGGCCAGCGAGTCCGCGCCGAGCGACTTGCCGATCTCCTCGACGGACAGCCCGTTGGCGATCAGTTCGGCACGGGTGGCGAAGTCGATGCCGAAGAAACACGGCCACTTGATCGGCGGGGAACTGATCCGCACGTGCACCTCGGCGGCACCCGCCTCGCGGAGCATCCGGATCAGTGCGCGCTGGGTGTTGCCGCGCACGATCGAGTCGTCGACGACGACCAGGCGCTTCCCCCGTATGACCTCCTTCAGCGGGTTCAGCTTGAGGCGGATGCCCAGCTGCCGGATGGTCTGGGAGGGCTGGATGAAGGTGCGGCCCACATAGGCGTTCTTGACCAGGCCGCTGCCGAAGGGAATGCCGCTGGCCTCTGCGTAACCGACGGCGGCGGGAGTCCCGGACTCCGGAGTGGGGATGACCAGGTCGGCCTCTGCCGGGGCCTCGACTGCGAGCTTGCGGCCCATCTCCACGCGGGAGAGATAGACGTTGCGGCCCGCGATGTCGGTGTCGGGACGGGCCAGGTAGACATACTCGAAGACGCAGCCCTTGGGGCGGGCCTCGGCGAAGCGGACCGAACGCAGCCCGTCCTCGTCGATGGCGACCAGCTCGCCCGGCTCGATCTCCCGGATGAAGGAAGCGCCGCAGATGTCGAGGGCGGCGGACTCGGAGGCGACGACCCAGCCGCGCTCGAGGCGGCCGAGGACCAGTGGGCGTATGCCCTGCGGGTCACGCGCCGCGTAGAGGGTGTGATCGTCCATGAAGACGAGGGAGAAGGCGCCCTGCACCTTCGGCAGCACCTTCGGGCCGGCCTGCTCGACGGTGAGCGGCTTGCCGTCCTCGTCGGCCTGTCCGGCAAGCAGAGCTGTGATCAGGTCGGTGTCGTTGGTCGCGGCCACCTGCGTCGCGCGGCCGCTGCCGGGCCCGGCCAGGTCCGCGACGAGCTCGGCGAGCTCGGCGGTGTTGACCAGGTTGCCGTTGTGACCCAGGGCGATCGAGCCGTGAGCTGTGGCCCGGAAGGTCGGCTGGGCGTTCTCCCACACGGACGCGCCCGTCGTCGAGTACCGGGCGTGCCCGACTGCGATGTGGCCCTGCAGGGAGCCCAGGGAGGTCTCGTCGAAGACCTGCGAGACCAGGCCCATGTCCTTGAAGACGAGGATCTGCGAGCCGTTGCTCACCGCGATGCCCGCGGACTCCTGTCCACGGTGCTGCAGCGCGTACAGCCCGAAATAGGTCAGTTTCGCGACCTCTTCCCCCGGAGCCCAGACTCCGAAGACGCCGCAGGCGTCCTGGGGACCCTTCTCGCCGGGGAGGAGGTCGTGGTTGAGTCGTCCGTCACCACGTGGCACATCGACGAGTCTAGGCCAGCCCGCACGCCGTTCCGAATCGGGTGGGTGTGACGCGCATCGCCTCCCACGTTCGGTGATCAGCCCAGCACCGGCAGGTGGGCAGAGATGTCGGCACGGTCGCCGCTCGCGCTCAGCACCCGGCGGGACCGGGCGTCCGCCCAGGTCGTGCGGCCGGTGGCGAGCCGCATGAAGGTCAGCGGATCGGTCTCCACCACGTTGGGCGGGGTGCCGCGGGTGTGCCGCGGTCCGGCCACGCACTGTGTCACGGCGAACGGCGGGACCCGCACCTCGACCGAGTGGCCGGGGGCCTTCGCGGCCAGCGCGTCGGTGAGCAGCCGCACGACGGACGCCAGCGCCATCCGGTCCGGCGGCGCCTTCACGCCGGTGGCACGGGCCAGGTCGTCGGAGTGCACGACCAGTTCGACGAGCCGGGTCACCGTGAAGTCCAGGGCACGCATCGCGCCGAAGTCGTGCGGCAGCAGCACGTCGGCGCGCACAGCCTGCTCCAGCACCGGCTCCAGCTGCTCGACGGCCTCGTCGATCCGGGCGGCCGGATCCACGGTCCGCTCGGCCTCCTCTCGGGCGCCGCGGTCCAACTCGCCGGCCTTCCCGGCGGTGGAACGGGCCCAGGTGGACAGGTCCACCTCGGGTGCCTTCGCCGCCGGCTCGGGCATGGCCAGCAGCCGCGGCACCGAGTCGATCTCCAGGGCGGTGTGCACCAGCAGGGTGCGCACGTCCCAGCCGGGCAGGCCCGAGGGGAGCGCGAGCTGTTCGGGCGTGATCCGGTGCGCCGCGGCTGCGATCGTCTCGACCTGGGCCGTGAGCGCCCTGCGGACGCGCACGGGATCGTAGGTGCGGGACACGGGGCGACGGGCGGACGACGGCATGTCACGAGCTTACGACGCGCCGCATCCCCAGGTCACCGCGCCGTACTCTCCCGCTTGACCGGGCGGTACGCGCCGTGGCCCGACGGCATGCGGCAGGGGCCCGCGCCGCGCGGGCGCCTGTGGCCGGGCCCCCGGTCAGCCGAACAGCTGCGGCAGCGTCGTCTCGTGCGCCTCGCGCAGTTCCGAGAGGGTCAGGGTGAACTGACCCTGCACCTCGATCGCCGTCTGCGGGTCGGACTCGTCGCCGTCGACCACGCCGACGCGGGCCGCGGGCAGGTCGCGCACCCGGCACATATCGGTGAAGCGGACCTCCTCACTGCGCGGCACGGACACCAGGGCGCGGCCCTGCGACTCGGAGAAGAGGAACACGAAAGGGTCCTGCCCGTCCGGCACCACCAGGCGCGCGCCCTTGCGGCCCTTCAGACAGGACTCGGCAAGCGCCTGGATCAGGCCGCCGTCGCTCAGGTCGTGCGCGGCGTCGATCATGCCGTCGCGCGAGGCGGAGACCAGAATCCCGCCGAGCAGCCGCTCCCGCTCCAGGTCCACCGCCGGCGGCAGGCCGCCCAGGTGACCGTGCGCGACCTGCGACCAGGCCGAACCACCCAGTTCCTCGCGGGTCTCGCCCAGCAGGTAGATCAGCTGGCCCTCCTCGGCGAACGCCATCGGCGTACGGCGGGTGACGTCGTCGATGACGCCGAGGACGCCGACCACCGGTGTCGGGTGGATGGCCGCCTCGCCCGTCTGGTTGTACAGCGAGACGTTGCCGCCGGTGACCGGTGTGCCCAGCTCCAGGCAGCCGTCGGCGAGGCCGCGGCAGGCCTCGGCGAACTGCCACATAGCCGCCGGGTCCTCCGGGGAGCCGAAGTTGAGGCAGTCGGTGACGGCCAGTGGTGTGGCGCCGGTGGCGGCGACGTTGCGGTAGGACTCGGCAAGCGCCAGCTGCGCGCCGGCGTACGGGTCGAGCTTCGCGTAGCGGCCGTTGCCGTCGGTGGCCACCGCGACGCCGAGGTTGGTCTCGGCGTCGACGCGGATCATGCCGCCGTCCTCGGGCTGGGCGAGCACGGTGTCCCCGAGCACGTAGCGGTCGTACTGGTCGGTGATCCAGGACTTCGACGCCTGGTTCGCAGAGCCGACCAGCGCGAGCGCGGCGGCCCGCAGCTCTTCGCCGTCTCCCGGGCGCGGCAGCTTGGCCGGGTCATCGGCCTGCAGCGCGTCCTGCCAGTCGGGGCGGGCGTAGGGCCGCTCGTAGACCGGGCCCTCGTGCGCGACGGTGCGCGGGGGCACGTCGACGATCTGTTCGCCGCGGAAGTAGATCTCCAGCCGGTCGCCGTCGGTGACCTCACCGATGACGGTGGCGATCACGTCCCACTTCTCGCAGATCTCCAGGAACCGCTCGACCTTCTCCGGCTCGGCGACCGCGCACATCCGCTCCTGCGACTCGCTCATCAGGATCTCCTCGGGGGAGAGCGAGGAGTCGCGCAACGGCACGTCGTCCAGGGTGACGCGCATGCCGCCGGAGCCGTTGGAGGCCAGCTCGCTGGTCGCGCAGGACAGGCCGGCCGCGCCGAGGTCCTGGATGCCGGTGACCAGGCCCTCGCGGAACAGCTCCAGGGTGCACTCGATGAGCAGCTTCTCCTGGAACGGGTCGCCGACCTGGACGGCGGGGCGCTTGCTGGGCTTGGTGGAGTCGAAGGTCTCCGAGGCGAGCAGCGAGGCACCGCCGATGCCGTCGCCGCCGGTGCGGGCGCCGTAGAGGATGACCTTGTTGCCGGCCCCGGCGGCCTTGGCGAGGTGGATGTCCTCGTGCTTCATCACGCCGACGCACAGCGCGTTGACCAGAGGGTTTCCCTGATAGCAGGGGTCGAAAACGACCTCGCCGCCGATGTTGGGCAGGCCGAGGCAGTTGCCGTAGCCGCCGATGCCGGCGACGACGCCGGGCAGTACCCGCTTGGTGTCGGGGTGGTCGTGGGCGCCGAAGCGCAGTGGGTCCATGACGGCGACCGGGCGGGCGCCCATGGCGATGATGTCGCGGACGATGCCGCCGATGCCGGTCGCGGCGCCCTGGTAGGGCTCGACGTACGACGGGTGGTTGTGCGACTCGATCTTGAAGGTGACCGCGTAGTCCTGGCCGACGTCGACGACGCCGGCCTGCTCGCCGATGCCGACGAGCATCGCCTCGGACTCGGGTGCCTTCTCGCCGAACTGCCGCAGGTGGACCTTGCTCGACTTGTAGGAGCAGTGCTCGGACCACATCACGGAGTACATCGCGAGTTCGGCGCCGGTCGGGCGGCGGCCGAGGATCTCACGGACCCGCGCGTACTCGTCCTCCTTGAGGCCGAGTTCGGCCCAGGGCAGCTCCGCCTCGGGCGTCTGCTCGGCGTGCTTGACGGTGTCCAGGCTCATGAGGCGGCAACCAGCTTCTTGAGGGCCGAGGTGAAGAAGCCGAGCCCGTCGGTGGTCGGGCCGGTCAGGGTCTCGACGGCGTGCTCGGGGTGCGGCATGAGGCCGACGACGTTCCCGGCCTCGTTGGTGATGCCGGCGATGTCGCGGCGGGAGCCGTTGGGGTTGCCCCCGACGTAGCGGAAGACGACGCGGCCCTCGGCCTCGAGGGCGTCCAGGGTGCGCTCGTCGGCGACGTAGCCGCCCTCGCCGTTCTTCAGCGGGACGGTGATCTCCTGACCGCGCGTGTAGTCGCGGGTCCAGGCGGTGGCGTCGCTCTCCACACGCAGCTTCTGGTCGCGGCACACGAAGTGCAGGTGGTCGTTGCGGGTCAGGGCACCGGGCAGCAGGTGGGATTCGCACAGCACCTGGAAGCCGTTGCAGATGCCCAGCACGGGCATGCCGGCCTTCGCCTGGCCGATCACCGACGCCATGACCGGCGAGAACCGCGCGATGGCGCCGCAGCGCAGATAGTCGCCGTAGGAGAAGCCGCCGGGCAGCACGACCGCGTCGACCTGGTGCAGGTCCTTGTCGCGGTGCCACAGGGCGACGGGCTCGCCGCCGGCCAGTTTCACCGCGCGCCGTGCGTCGCGGTCGTCGAGGGAACCGGGAAAGGTGACGACGCCGATACGGATGCTCACGCCGTCACCTCGGAGGCGGACTTCTCGGTCTCCTCCACCCGGACGGTGAAGTCCTCGATCACCGTGTTCGCGAGAAAGGTCTCGGCGATCTCCCGGACACGGGCCAGGACGGCGTCGTCGACGGCGCCCTCCACTTCGAGTTCGAAGCGCTTGCCCTGACGGACATCGCAGATGCCCTCGAAGCCGAGGCGGGGCAGTGCACGCTGCACCGCCTGTCCCTGGGGGTCGAGGATCTCCGGCTTCAGCATGACGTCGACTACGACGCGGGCCACAGGTACTCCCGGTGTGTGGGGTGGTGCTGCTTCGTCCGCCAGCGTACCCGGCTCGAAAATCTACGCGGGTAGATATGTCGACTGTTCGAAAATCGGCCGCGTCAGCGGCTGGGAAAACAGCCCGCGGAAACGTAGAGTTTCTCCGGCGAGCAGTATTGCAATGCCGCCTCGCCGCACAAAAGAAAATGTATTGATCAAGACGGAAGGGCCGATATCCGTGGCGCAACGCGTAGTGGTCACGTTCTCCGACGACATCGAGGGCGGAGAAGCCTCGGAGACCGTCACCTTCGGCCTGGACGGCCGCTCATACGAAATCGATCTGAACTCCGCGAACGCGACGAAACTGCGGAGCGCCCTCGCGCCGTACCTGGAGGCCGGCCGCAAGCGCTCCCGGTCCGGCAAGACCTACCGCCGCACCGACGTGGCCCCCGACCCGCGCGCGGTGCGCGCCTGGGCGGAGTCGAACGGGTTCGACGTGCCGCCGCGCGGCCGCATCCCGAAGAAGATCTACGAAGCGTTCAACGCCGCACGATGAACCGTCCGTCACGGGCCGGAGGCCGGGCCGCCATGCCGCGCCGCCGGCTCGTGACGGTGAACGGCAAGGCGTCAACTTGCCACCACCCCCGGGTGATCGGCTAGAGTCTGGAACACGCCGCGAGGGGAAACCCCCGGAGCGTGCGGGTGTAGCTCAGTAGTAGAGCGCCCCCTTTCCAAGGGGGAGGCGCAGTGTGCGATTCCTGTCACCCGCTCCGTCAGCCCACCGGATCCGACCGGATCGGGTAGGGTGACTCCCGCACCACTCGGTGAGAGCCGGGTGGGAGCGTGCGGACGTAGCTCAGCTGGTAGAGCGCAACCTTGCCAAGGTTGAGGTCGCGAGTTCGAACCTCGTCGTCCGCTCCAGTGAAAAGGCCCGGTCCTCGACCGGGCCTTTTCACGTGCGCGAAAAATGGGCAGGCAGTTCGCATGAGCATCGACGCCGGATACGTACTCGGCCCCGGCGAGAGCCGGGGCGGCGCACACCGATTTCTCGGGAAGCCGGTGCGCATGCTGGCCGGTGGCACGGAAACGGCGTCCGCGTACACACTCTTCGAGCAGGAACTGCCGGGCGGATTCGCACCTCCCCTTCATGTGCACCACACCGTGGACGAGGCGTTCTACCTGCTGGCCGGGCAGCTGCGGATCCGGTGTGCCGAAGACCACTGGGAGGCCGGCCCGGGCGGCTTCGTCTTCCTGCCGCGCGCTCTGCCGCACTCCTTCCTCGTCACCTCACCGACGGCGACCATCCTGCAGCTGACCGCTCCGGCCGCCTTCGAGGGCTTCGTCCGTGAGGTGGCGGACCTGCCGTTGACCGAGGAGAACCTGCCGCTCGTCACCGAAGCCGCCGCCCGGCACGAGATCACCCTCCTCGGCCCGCCGCCGTTCCCCCGCCCCCCTGCTCCATGAGAAGAGGAGTGCACGAGCACCCCGGAGGCATGGCTATACTGGTGCCGCACCGCACGGGCACGCGCGGCGCGTGCGGACGTAGCTCAGCTGGTAGAGCGCAACCTTGCCAAGGTTGAGGTCGCGAGTTCGAACCTCGTCGTCCGCTCCGCACACCAGGGCCCCGGCCACCGGCCGGGGCCCTGCGCGTTTCTCCCGTTCGCTAGGCTCTCCAGTGTGAGGATCCTCGTCATCGGCGGCGGCGCCCGCGAACACGCCCTGTGCCGCTCACTCGCCCTGGACCCCGACGTCAGCACACTGCACTGTGCCCCCGGCAACGCCGGCATCGCCGAAGTGGCGACGCTGCACGCCGTCGACGTGCTCGACGGCGAGGCCGTCGCGGCGCTGGCGACGGAGGTCGGCGCCGAACTCGTCGTCGTGGGCCCGGAGGCGCCGCTCGTCGCCGGGGTGGCGGACGCGGTGCGCTCCCGCGGCATCCCGGCCTTCGGCCCCTCCGCGCAAGCCGCACGGCTCGAGGGCTCCAAGGCGTTCGCGAAGGAGGTCATGGCCTCCGCCGGCGTGCCCACCGCCCGGTCCTACGTATGCGCCACGCCCGACGAGGTCGAGACGGCACTCGACGCGTTCGGCCCGCCCTACGTTGTCAAGGACGACGGGCTGGCCGCCGGCAAGGGCGTCGTCGTCACCGACGACCTGAACGCGGCCCGTGCCCACGCCCGCGCCTGCCAGATGGCGGGCCGTCGCGAAACGACTCGTTCCGGGGCGGTGGAGGGCGAGGCGCCGGCCGTGGTCGTCGAGGAGTTCCTCGACGGGCCGGAGGTCTCGCTGTTCGCGCTGACCGACGGCGAGCACGTCGTGCCGCTGCAGCCCGCGCAGGACTTCAAGCGTGCCTATGACGATGACAAGGGCCCCAACACCGGTGGCATGGGCGCCTACTCACCGCTGCCATGGGCCGAGCAGTCGCTCGTCGAGGAGATCGTGCGCACGGTGGTGCAGCCGACGGTCGACGAGATGCGGCGGCGCGGGACACCGTTCTGCGGCGTGCTGTACGCCGGACTGGCGATCACCTCACGCGGTGTGCGGGTCATCGAGTTCAACGCCCGCTTCGGCGACCCCGAGACGCAGGCCGTCCTGGCCCGGCTGCGCACTCCGCTGAGCGGCCTGCTGCACGCTGCCGCGACCGGTGGCCTGGCCGGGTACCCGCCGCTGCGCTGGCGGGAGGGCTCCGCCGTGACCGTGGTGGTCGCCGCGGAGAACTATCCCGGCGCACCGAAGACGGGAGACCCGATCGGCGGCCTGGACGAGGTTCTCGAGGAGGACGCCCCGACGGCCTACGTCCTGCACGCCGGCACGGCGCAGGACGCGGACGGCCGGGTGGTCAGCGCGGGCGGCCGGGTGCTGTCGGTGACGGCGACCGGCACCGACCTGACCGCGGCACGCGAACGCGCCTACCGTGCGGTGCGCCGCGTGCAACTGCCCGGTTCACACCACCGCGGCGACATCGCCGCGAAGGCGGCGGAGGACGAGGCGGCCGCCGCGGCGAAGAGTGACTCCTGACGCCTGCACGTTCCGGGCGAATGGGGCACCTGCATCATCCCCCTCGGGTGCAGCACCTCTCCCCAAAGCCATTCCATCGAGTGACGATGCCGCTGTCCGGCTGACGGCCCGGATGACCCGAACTAGGGTCTGCGGCGCAGTCGGTGGGGCGGTCCGGCAAGTGGACCAGCACGCATTGCGGTGTCGGTGCACGGTGACACAGTGGGCGTGATCGCACCGATCGCCGTCCTCGCACCGTTCGCTCCGCGCCGCTTCAGGGGGTGAGACCTCGTTGGTCGACCAGCAGACCGAAACGCCCTCCGCCCGTCGGCACGCGCTGGCCGTGCTGCGCATCCGCGGCACCGCGCTCGCGCTCGCCCTGCTGCCGGCGGCCGTTGCCGCCGTGCTACTCGCCGGCAGCGCGACCGGACACGTCTCCGACGGCTGGAACCCGGTGCGCTGGACGGTGACCGGCGTCGCCGTGCTGGTGCTGGCACTGGCCGTGGGCGTCGCGCTGACGATCGCCCGTGCGGAACCGGTACTCACCCCCTCGGTGGCCGTCCCGGAGCGCTCGGCGCCGGGCCTGTACGCCCTGGTGCACGAGCTGGCCGGACGGCTGGGCGTCCCGGCCCCCTCGGCGGTGGCTCTCACTCCGGACTGCGACAGCTGGCTGGAGGACCGCCCCGGCGCGGGCGCGCCCGTCCTGGTCATCGGTTCGCCGTTCCTGTGGTGGATGCGGGTCGAGGAACTGCGGGCCCTGCTGGCGCCCGTCGTCGCGGGCACCGGGCCGTCGGCCCACCCGGACATCGCCGCCGCGCGGCGCTTCGTGCGGGGCCTGGACGCGGCGGTGGGTGCGGCCGAGGGCGGCGGGCGCGGACCGGGCGTCCGGTTCGCGGGCGGCCTCGCCCGGCAGATGCTGCGGGCCTGCGGGCCGCACACCGCGCGAATGGAGCAAGGGGTGGCCGCGGCCGCCGCGGACCGGGCGCAGCACGTCGACTACGGGGTCCGGATCGCCGCCCAGGAGCAGGTGGGGCTGGCCTACGCGGGATGGGACCGGCTGCTGACCCGCGTCGCGCTGCCGGCATGGCGGGCCGGCCGCTGGCCGTCGCGGCTGGACGCCGGCGTCGTCGAGGCGCTGACGGAGCTCTCCCGCCGGGACCGGCTCGCCGCCGACGGCTTCGCGCGGCTCGGCGAACGGCCCGCCTGCGACCTGCTGGACGAGCCGGGCGCCCTCGACGAGGCGGTCTCGCTGCTGGCCGCACAGCTCTTCCACGGCGCGCCGGCACAGGAAGCAGTGACCTGGTCGGCCTATCCGAAGGAGGTCGTGGACCTCACGTGGCGCACGGAGGCGGCCCGCCTGTTCAACGCCCTCGACGCCCTCGACGCCCTCGATTCCCCGGACACGGGGTCCGGCGGCGGCAGGCACGTCGGACGGGTCATCGAGCGGCTCAGCAGCTCAGACCTCGACGCGCTCGCCGCGCGGGTGGGGGAGGAGGTGCGCCGAGGCGAGGGCGCGCGGGAACCCGCGGCCGTCGGAGGCGCGCTCAGCCCGGAGGAGGCGACCCCCTCACCACTCGGTCTGCCGCTGCGGCCGCCGCGGGGCGACCGCGAACTGCTCGCGGACCACGTCGCGGCCGTGGCCTGCTGCGCCGCCGTGGACCTGGCCGGCGCGGCTCCCGGCCTGGACTGGCTGGACGGCCCGGCGCTGCTGGTCGGCGGAGAGCGCCGCACCGATCTGTCCGGGCCCGTCCTCGACCTCGTCGAAGACGGCGACCCGCGGCCGCTGCGCGCCTGGCTCGACGCGGTCGGCATAGCGCCCGACGGCCCCCTGCGCCTGCACGAGCGCTCCGGTCCGCTGCACACGGACCCTCTCCGGTACCACCAAACGTGACGGTGTGTTCGCGTATGGTGAGTTTCGGGGGTTGTCGAGGAGGGGAGCCGCAGGTGGGGAAGGACGGGATCCGGCGCTGGGAGTCCGGCGCCGCCGCGCACGCCGTCAGCGACCCGTTCGGCCAGGGCCCACTGCCCTGGCTGCGCGGCAGCGAGCAGTACCTGGAGAACGGCCAGGTCCGCCCCTGGTACCTGGAGCCGGACACCGCCGGCGGCCCCCGCACCGCAGACGACGTGCACTGCCAGATCAAGGGCTTCGCCGCCCACGCGGGCGCCGTGCCGCCGGGTTCGTCCGTCGATTTCCGCATCACCGTCGACCCGCCACAGCCCTTCAGCGTCGACGTCTACCGGATCGGCCACTACGGCGGGGAGGGCGCCCGGAAGATCACCACGAGCCCCCGGCTGTCCGGCATCCGCCAGCCCGAGCCGCTGACCGCGGGCCGCACGGTCTCCTGTCACCACTGGTGGCTGTCCTGGCGGCTGCAGATCCCCGACTACTGGTCGACGGGCGCGCACGTGGCGGTGCTGACCACGGCCGACGGGCACCGCTCCCACGTGCCGTTCACCGTCGGGGACCGGGAGGCGGCCGACCTGCTGCTGTTGATGCCCGACGTCACCTGGCAGGCCTACAACCTCTTCCCCGAGGACGGCCGCACGGGTGCCAGCCTGTACCACGCGTGGGATGCCGAGGGCCGGCTGCTCGGCGAGGCGGACTCGGCGGTCAAGGTGTCCTTCGACCGCCCCTACGCGGGCGCCGGGCTGCCCCTGCACGTCGGGCACGCGTACGACTTCATCCGCTGGGCCGAGCGCTACGGCTACGACGTGGCGTACGCCGACGCCCGCGACCTGCACGCGGGCCGGGTGGACCCGACCCGCTACCGCGGCCTGGTCTTCCCCGGCCACGACGAGTACTGGTCCGTCCCGATGCGCCGGGCGGCGCAGAAGGCGCGCGAGGCAGGCACGTCGCTGGTCTTCCTGTCGGCCAACACCATGTACTGGCAGGTCGAGCTGGACGCGCTGCCGGGCGGCAGCCCCGACCGGCTGCTGACCTGCCGCAAGCGCCGGGGGCCCGGCCGTCCCGCGCTGTGGCGGGAGCAGGGCGAGCCCGAACAGGAGCTGCTGGGTGTCCAGTACGCCGGCCCGGTGCCGGAGCCGGCGCCGCTCGTCGTGCGGAACACCGGTCACTGGCTGTGGGAGGCGACGGGCGCCCGGGAAGGCGACTCGCTGCCAGGCCTGGTGGCCGGCGAGGCCGACCGGTACTTCCCGCGCACTGCACTGCCGGAGCACGCCGAGCGGATGCTGCTGGCCCACTCCCCCTACCCCGACTCGTCAGGCACCGTGCGGCACCAGGAGACGTCGCTGTACCGGGCGCCCAGCGGCGCCCTGGTGTTCGCGGCCGGCACCTTCGCCTGGTCCCCGGCCCTGGACCGGCCGGGCCACACCGATGCCCGCGTCCAGCGGGCCACCGCGAACCTGCTGGACCGCATCTGCAAACGGGACTGACCCCCCGACGCCACGGTGCCGGGCCGGTGACGAAACCGGCCTCCGGGCACCCGGACGGCGGGCCCCGCACGGGCCGCGGGGCGGCCGATGCGGGAGAATCGGAAATCCGCCCGCTGGTCAGTCTGCCCGAGCCTCAGGAGTGAACGTCGTGTCCGGATTCGTCGAGAAGCCCGAGCCCGCGCAGGTTCCCGGGCTCCTGCACCTGCACACCGGCAAGGTGCGCGACCTGTACCGGAACGAGGACGGCGACCTGGTCATGGTGGCCAGTGACCGGATGTCCGCCTACGACTGGGTGCTGCCCACCGAGATCCCCGACAAGGGCCGGGTGCTCACCCAGTTGTCCCTGTGGTGGTTCGAACAGCTCGCCGACATCGCCCCGCACCACGTCCTGTCCACCGAAGTCCCCGACGGTGCCCCGGCCGACTGGGCCGGCCGCACCCTGGTGTGCCGGTCACTGAACATGATCCCGGTCGAGTGCGTGGCCCGCGGGTACCTGACCGGCTCCGGCCTGGTCGAGTACCGGCGGACGCGCACGGTGTGCGGGCTGGCGCTGCCCGAGGGACTGGAGGACGGATCCGAGCTTCCGGCGCCCATCTTCACCCCGGCCACCAAGGCGGACGTCGGCGAGCACGACGAGAACGTCAGCTACGAGGAAGTGGCCCGCCGGGTCGGCACGGAGACCGCGGCGAACCTGCGGCAGCTGACGCTGGCCGTCTACCACCGGGCCCGGGACGTCGCCCGCGATCGCGGCATCGTGCTGGCGGACACCAAGTTCGAGTTCGGCATGACGGCCGGCGACGACGGGCAGCTCGTGCTGGCCGACGAGGTGCTCACCCCGGACTCGTCCCGGTTCTGGCCGGCCGACCGGTGGCAGCCGGGCAGGGCCCAGCCGTCGTTCGACAAGCAGTACGTGCGCGACTGGCTCACCGGCCCGGACTCCGGCTGGGACCGGCACGGCGAGCAGCCGCCGCCCGAGCTGCCGTCCGAGGTCGTCGAGCGGACGCGCGCCAAGTACACAGAGGCATACCGCCTCCTCACCGGTCATCCCTTCGAGTGAGAGCCTGGGGTCGGCTTTACCTGGCGAGGAACCACTTCCGGGCGGAATTCCGGGAATCGGCACCCCGGAATCCCTCTTCTGGCGGTAGTAAGGGTGTCCGGACAGGGAGCGTGCCCTGCGGCGCGGCGTCGCGGGGCCCCACCACCGGAGCCCCTCAGGGGGAATCAAGTGGCCTGTGAGCGGCGTGCGGTTGGGAGTGACGGTGAGTCAGCCGGAGATGCGGCCTGAAGGAGACTCCACGCTGGGCAGGTTCCGGCGCGGCGGTCCCCGTAGCGGACGGGAGGACCTGCTCTCCCGTGCGTTCCCGCTCGGTGACTGGGGCGAACCGGCCGGGCGACTGGAGGAGTTGTACCAGTGGGCCGAGTCGGGGGCGTTGCGTGTCGTCGAGTGGTACCTGGCCGACCGGGTGTGGCGCCGACGCTGGGCACGCTCCCTGCGCGTCGGGACGGCCGCCGGGGTGACCGCCGGTGCCGCACTGCCGCTGCTTCAGCTGACCGGCACCCTCGCCGCGGGCGCCGCCTGGGGGTTCGTGGGCCTGCTGGGCGCCGCCGTGTGCACCGTATGCGACCGGTACTTCGGGCTCACCTCCGGTTGGATGCGGGACGTGGCGACGGCCCAGGCCGTGCAGCGGCGGCTGGAGACCCTGCAGTACGACTGGGCGACCGAAAGCATCCGCGAGGTTCTGGGCCCGACGGAGGGCACGGCGAGCGAGGCGGCCGAACGCTGCCTCGGCGTGCTGCGCCGCTTTTCCGAGGACCTCACGGAGCTGGTGCGAACCGAGACTGCCGACTGGATGGTGGAGTTCCGGGCCGGCACGGCGCCGCTGCGCACCCAGTCCGCCGAGCCGGACCGGCCACGGCGGGACGGCGCACGGAGCGGATCGCCCCGGATGCAGCTGCCGCCAGGCGTGCGCCCCAGTATGCCGCGCCAGCGGCCCCCGGAGGGGCCGCGCTGACGGCGGCGTTCCCGGTCAGCTGAAGATGATCATCGAGCCCTGCGCGAGACTTCGGGTCGCGGCGGCGTGCAGTCCGAGCCACACGTGGTGTTCGCGGGCGAACGGCCCGTCCCCGTAGGCCGGCTGCGCAGCGGGCTCCTCCAGCTCGGTCGGCCCGGCCGGCGGCTCCGGCGGAGGCGGAGGTGTCATCGGGTCGATGCCCAGGTAGGGGGCGACGGCCTCCAGTTCGCGCAGCAACCCGTGGCTGGAACCCAACGGGCCGCCGCCCTCGAGAAGTTCCTCGTCGGCCAGCGGAGTGGGGAAGTCCAGCGGCAGGTAGGCGCCGGCGTGATCGTAGTGCCAGACCAGGTGCGACTGCTGGGCCGTCGACTCGAACATCTCCAGCAGCTGCTCGTAGTCGCCGCCCAGCGCGTCGACCGGCGTCACCTCCAGGCCGCACAGTTGCAGCAGGTGCGCGCGGCGCAGCAGGTGCAGGGCGTCGTAGTCGAACCCGGCGACCGGGGCGACATCGCCGGAGAGTCCCGGCATATACCCGTGGATCGGCACGGGCGGGTGGCCGGCCGCCGCCAACGCGCGGTCGTAGCCGGCGATCTCCTCGGCGAACGGGTTGTCGGGGCTGTGGCACAGCACGTCGACGAGGGGCACGAGCCAGAGGTCACAGGCCAAGGGGGGCTCCAAGGGGGTGGTGGCCGGGCGTCGACAGCGTAGTGGTGACGGCTTTACCCACTCCGTGGGTCCGTCAACTCAATCCGTCCGGCAGACGTTGCGGGCCAATTCCATCGCGCCGGCGTTGTAGGCGCGCACCAGCCGTTCCGTCTCGGGGACGTCGCGCCGCTCCACGGCGTCCACGAGCGCGCAGTGGTCCGACCAGAGCCGGCCGGCCAGATTCCCGGTGCGGCGAAGCTGCGGCACCATGAACGCCCAGCACTGCACGCGCACCCGGTCCAGGAACTCACCGATGTAGGCGTTGCCGATCAGCGCGCCCAGCTCGCGCCAGTAGCGCAGGTCGTAGCCGATGAGCACGTCGAGGTCGCCTTGCGTCGCCGCACGCCGGGCGGCCTCCGCGCGCCGCCGTACGGAGGCGAGAACGGGCGCGGGCAGCGCCTTGGGCACGTGGGCGCCGGCGGCCAGCCGCCGGAAGACGCCGTCCAGTATCAGTTCCCGGGCCTCGACCATCGCGCGGAAGTCGACGGCGGTGAACTCGTGCACACGGTAGCCGCGGTGCTGCTCGACGTCGAGTAGCCCCTGCGCGGCCAGGGCGATCATCGCCTCGCGGACCGGCGTCGCCGAGACGCCGTACTGTTCGGCGATCTCTTTGACGGTGAATCCATGGCCGGTGGGCAGCCGTCCGGCCAGGATCTCGTCGCGCAACGCGACGGCGAGCTGGGCGCGCAGGGTGCTGCGCTGTATCACCGCGCGGCGGCGTGCGTGTCGGCGACGGAGAGCGCGGCATCCAGGACGGCCAGGCCCTCCTTGGCCTCCGACTCGGTGACCGTGCACGGCGGAACGGCGTGTGTGCGGTTCATGTTGACGAACGGCCACAGCCCGCGCTTCTTGCAGGCGGCGGCGAACTCCGTCATCGGCCGGGCCGCCTCACCGCTCGCGTTGTACGGCACGAGCGGCTCGCGGGTCTCACGGTCACGGACCAGGTCCAGCGCCCAGAACACGCCCGTGCCGCGTACCTCGCCCACCGACGGATGCCGCTCTGCCAGTTCGTGCAGACCGGGGCCCAGCACCGTCTCTCCGATGCGGGCCGCGTTCTCCACGATGCCCTCCTCGGCCATCACGTTGATGGTGGCGACCGCCGAGGCACAGGCCAGCGGGTGCCCGGAGTAGGTGAGCCCGCCCGGATAGGGGCGCTCGGCGAAGGTCGCGGCGATCTCGTCGTTGATCGCGACGCCGCCCAGCGGCACGTAGCCGGAGTTGACGCCCTTGGCGAAGGTCAGCAGGTCGGGCACCACGTCGAAGTGGTCGGCGGCGAACCAGCGTCCGCTGCGGCCGAACCCGGCCATCACCTCGTCTAGGACGAAGACGATGCCGTACCGGTCGCAGATCTCCCGGACGCCCGCCAGGTAGCCCGGCGGCGGCATCAGGACGCCGGCCGTGCCGCCGATGGTCTCCAGCACGATCGCGGCGATCGTCTCCGCACCCTCAAAGACGACGGTGTCCTCCAGGTGCGCCAGCGCCCGCTCGCACTCCTGCTCCGGTGTGGCCGAGTGGAACGGCGTGCGGTACGGGTAGGGACCCCAGAAATGCACGACGCCGGCCGCGCCGGTGTCCGCGCCCCAGCGGCGCGGTTCGCCGGTCAGGTGGATCGAGGCGTGGGTGGCGCCGTGGTACGAGCGGTAGGCGGCCATCACCTTCGGGCGGCCGGTGTGCACACGGGCCATGCGCAGCGCGTGCTCGACGGCCTCGGTTCCGCCGTTGGTGAAGAAGATCCGGTTCAGGTCGCCGGGCGTGCGGCCGGCGATGAGCCGGGCCGCCTCGGACCGCACGTCGACGGCGAACCCCGGCGCCATCGTGCACATCCGGCCGGCCTGCTCCTGGATCGCGGCGACGACCTTCGGATGCTGATGCCCGATGTTGGCGTTCACCAGCTGCGAGGAGAAGTCGAGGTAGCGGTTGCCGTCGTAGTCCCAGAAGTAGGAGCCCTCGGCCCGGGCGACGGCGAGCGGGTCGATCAGCTCCTGCGCCGACCACGAGTGGAAGACGTGCGCCCGGTCGGCGGCCTTGACCCGGTCCTTCTCGGCTGCGGAGTCCTGTGCGTGCGTTCCCATACGTGTCACCTTTCGGCGCGTGGCGTGACCGCCCCCTGCGGTCGCGCGGCCAGCTTACGGCCCGGCCCGGCCGGGCCCCACCGTCGGCGGTACCGCCCGAACATCCGGATGCACGCACGGTGCCCAGACGTGCACCCTCCCTTACGATCCCCGTTGCGACGGCCGCCTGCCCCAGGACACCTTCGACTGTTGGGCTCCACATGAAGAGAGCGATGTCTGCGCGTGCCCTCGCACGCATCCCCGGCGACCGTGCGCTGACCAGCGCCATGGCTGCGGCGGCCGCCGTCGGACGCGACGGGCGAACGGCCGGTGGGCGACACCGTCCAGATCCTCCCGGCCGGCCGCTGACGGAGCGGACCGCCCACCGGTGATCAGACCGGGGATCGCACCGGGGCGGACCGCGGCGGGTGGGGCGAGGGCCGGCAACCCTCGCCCTGGTCCGCCGCCGCCTGCGGGACGAACTGGTACAGCAGCGCCGTCAGCGCCACCGCCACCGAGACCGCCGTCGCCTCCAGGCGCCGGCTGCGCCGTGAGAGTCGCTCCTGCCGCGTCGTCATCGCAGTCCTCCCTGATCGTGGCGTGCGGTGGGCCTCATCGGTCCGCGCCGCGCCGGGCGGCGGTGTGCCGGCGGGCCGTCAGCAGGTAGCCGGCCAGGCCGACGCCGGCGAGGGTGCCGCCGAGGGCCAGGGTGGCCGGGTCGACGCCGCCGTCGGCCGGCGTGGCCCGCGTGACGGGGTGGTAGGCGCCGCCGTATCCGGCGTGCGCGGAACCGGCCGGGCGGCGCCCGGTGTAGGCGAACGACGCGCTCAGGCTCTCGACCGGGCTGCAGTTCGCCGTCACCACGTAACGCGTGCCGGGATCCAGCCCGTCCCGCACGACGGCCGTCGCTCTCGCGTCGCCGTGTGCGTCGCGGCGCATCGCCACGGTGTGCACGAAGGCCGGGGAGGCCACCGTGCCACCGGGGCGGCCGCCGGTCGCGCACTGGGCGCGGATCCGCACCGAGGTGTGCGCGCCGCCGTAAGACGGGTTCAGGCTGAGGTGCTCGACGGGGATCGTCCCGTCGTCGTCCGCCCCGTCGTCCGCCCGTGCGACACCGACGACGGCCGGTACGCACGCGGCGAGAACGGCCGCCGCGACGGCCACCCGTACGCGGCGCGACGCCGCGCGCCTGACCGGAATCATGACCTCATGCGACCATCCCACCGCGCTGTGCGCACGCCCGGCACGCCCGAGCGGGTGGCGCCACCCCGGACCCGGCCGACGTGTCCCGCCCCGGGCGCCCGGGAGAGCCGCGCGGCGCGGCGGGCAGCAGCCCGACCGCGGCGGGAAGGCCGGGCCGTCCGGGCCGCCTCACCCCGGCACGGCGGTAGACGCGCTGGGGGCGCCGGTGACCGCCCGTCAGGACGGAAGTCGCCACGGCGCAGGCCCTCGTCACGGACCCACCGGGGTTCCCCGGACGCCGCGCGACACCGGGCTCCGGTCGCGCCGTACCCACGCAGGTGGGCACCGTGCGGGGCCGCGGGCGCGACCTCGCGACCCCGCACGCTGGGCCGCCGGAAAAACCACCGGCGGCGGCGACCTCCTGTCAGACGGGGAAGTCGCGGCGGCGCAGGCCCACCAGGCCGAAGGCCGCCAGCGCGGAGGCGATGGCCGTCAGGACGAGCAGCGGCGGCCAGGACATGTCTGCCGCCGGGAGACGGGGGACATGGCCGTACGGCGACAGGTCCTTCAGCCAGTCCGGGAACTGGAGGATCTCGCCGAGGTAGCCGACCACGAAGCCGTACACCGGCACGATCCAGGCCGCCGCCGTAGCGCGCGGCGCCCAACCGTAGAGGGCCAGCGCAAGGCCGGCCGTCACCCACAACGCGGGCGCGTAGGCGAGGGAAGCGGTGACCAGGTCGCCCAGCAGCCGCCCGTCGCCTGTCACCGCCGCCCCGGTAAGACCGAAGCCGAGACCGCCGAGCACCAGCACGAGTGTGCCGCCCAGTGCCGCCACCGCCAGATGGGAGGCCGCCCACCAAGCGCGGGACAGGCCGGTAGCCAGCAGCGGTTCGGCGCGGCCCGCGCCCTCCTCGGCACGGGGACGCAGCGCAGCCATCACCACGTGCACGGATGCGACGACGGCGATCACCACCATCACCGTGGAGGCGAAGCCCTCGGCGACCGTGCGGCCCCCGAGAGCGGCGAGCTGCTGCTGGAGAGCGTCGAGATCGCCGACGATGTCGTTGATGTCTCCCAGGATCGAGCCGTACATGGCGCCCAGGACGAGGACGCCGGCGGCGAAGGACGCCAGCATCCCGGCGTGCAGCCGCAGTGCCATGCCGAGCGGGTGACTCAGCGCGGCGGAGGCGTGCGCGCGGCCGGAGCGCGCGGCGCGCAGACCTGCGCCCACGTCCCGCCGCACGCTCAGCGCGAAGCCCACCACGACCAGCACAGCCGTGCAGGCCAGGGCGACGAGCAGCGGCCACCAGCGGTCGTCGAGGTACGGATAGCAGCGCTGTACCCAGCCGATCGGTGAGAGCCACGACAGCCACCCGTGGCCGACGTCGCCGGCGGCCCGCAGCATGTACGCGGCGAGGATGCCGGCCAGGGCCATACCGGACGCACCGCGCGAGTGCCCGGTGATCTGCACCGTCACGGCGGCCAGTGCGGCGAAGACCAGCCCGACGGCGGTGTGCGCGGCGCCGTAGAGCAGGGAGCCGCCCCAGTCCAGTCCGGATGCCCCGAGGCTGAGTCCGATGAGCAGCCCGGCGGCCACATCGGCGACGGCTGCCGCCGCGAGCGCGGCCGCCAGATGCGCGTGCCGCCCGACGACGGAGGAGCGCAGCAGTTCCGCGCGGCCCGTCTCCTCCTCGGTGCGGGTGTGCCGGGCGACGATCAGCACGCTCATCAGGGCCACGAAGACCGCGACGAAGCTGATCATCTGGTGGCTGAGCATCACGCCGTAGGTGTAGTGCGACAGGTAATGCCGGGGCCCGGTCATGGCGATCGCGGCGGGGCTGTCGGCCGCCCGGGCGGCGACCTGCCGGTCGGCGATACCGGGATAGCTCTTCTTGAAAGCGTCGAGCGAGGCCACCGTCGTCACGACCAAGGCGGCCGTCCAGACAGGGATGCGGACGCGGTCGCGGCGCAGGGCGAAGCGCAGCAGCGTGCCGGTACCGGCGAGGGCGGCACGCGGGCCGGGGACGCCGCCGGGCGACGGGGCTGCGACGACCGGGCTGCGGTCGCCGGCCGCCGGCAGGTCCGAAGATGTCGTGGCGCTCACCGGGCTGTGCCCCCGTTGCCGCTGCCGGAGGCCGCCAGCTCGTCACCGTAGTGCCGCAGCATCAGCTCCTCGAGCGTGGGCGGGTGGCTCGTCAGACTGCGGAGCCCGGCGGCGCTCAGCGCCCGCACGGCACCGTCCAGGTGGGCGCCGTCCACGGCGAAGCGGACCTGGCAGGAGTCCTCGCCGCGCCGCACGTCGTGCACGCCGGGCAGTTCGTCCAGGGCGCCGACGGCCCGCTCGGTCTCGGCCTCGATCTCGGTGCGGGTCAGGTGCCGCATCTCGCCGAGCGTCCCGGACTGCACGACGCGGCCCTTGCGGATGATGCTGACCCGGTCGCACAGCTTCTCGACCTGGGCGAGGATGTGGCTGGAGAGCAGCACCGTCTTCCCTTCGGCCTTGGCCCGGCCGATGACGTCCTGGAAGACGACCTCCATGAGCGGGTCGAGGCCGGCTGTCGGCTCGTCGAGCAGCAGCAGCTCGGCGTCCGAGGCGAGGGCGGCGACGATCGCGACCTTCTGCCGGTTGCCCTTGGAATAGGTGCGGCCCTTCTTCGTCGGGATCGAGCGCGAAGCGCTCGATCAGTTCGTCGCGGCGACGGGTGTCGAGGCCGCCGCGCAGCCGGGCGAGCAGGTCGATGGCCTCGCCTCCGGTCAGGCCGGGCCACAGTTCGACGTCGCCGGGCACGTAGGCCAGGCGGCGGTGCAGGGCCACGGCGTCGCGCCACGGGTCGTGCCCGAGCAGCCGAGCCGCCCCCTCGTCGGATCGCAGCAGGCCGAGCAGGATACGGATGGTGGTGGACTTCCCGGCCCCGTTGGGGCCGAGGAAGCCGTGCACCTCTCCGGTGCCGACACTCAGGTCCAGACCGTCCAGGGCGCGGGTACGTCCGAAGGTCTTGACGAGGCCGGACACCGACAGTGCGGTCGTTGCCTTGGTCATACTTGGGAAGCTACACTACGTTCATAAATTTGTGAATCTACAGAACGGCTAGGATCGCCGGGGACGTGCTGAGCTGGGGAGATGCGAACGTTGAACGACGACGGGCAGACGGCCTCGGTGCCGGCCGACTACACGATCCGCATCTCACCGTTCGTCGAACGGTTCGCGGCCGACATGACGGAGGCCGGCATGCAGCGGATGGCCTCACGCGTCTTCGCCTGCCTCCTCGCCTCCCACGACGGCGCCCTCAGCTCCGCCGAACTCGCCGACCGGCTGCAGGTCAGCCCGGCCGCGATCTCCGGCGCCGTGCGCTACCTCGCCCAGATGCACATGGTCAGCCGGGAACGCGAGCCGGGTTCGCGCCGCGAACGCTACCGGGTGCACGTCGACGTCTGGTACGAGGCGCTGGCCGACCGCGACAGCACCCTGTCCCGGCTGGTCGCACACGCTGCGCGCCGGCGCACAGGCCCTCGGCCCGGACACCGCCGCCGGGCGGCGGCTGGCGGAGACCGAGGAGTTCTTCGCCTTCATGAAGGGCGAACTCGCGGGCCTGCTGGAGCGCTGGCGCGTCCACCGCGGCCGACTGCAGGCCGAGGCCGAGAGGGAGGCCGACCCCCACGGCTGACGGGCGGACGTTCCTGCGGCCGTGGCCTCGCCCGCGCGGCGGCCCGCGCGCAAACGGCCGGCCTCCACGGAGATGAGCCCCTCTGAAGGACGGTGGCCCGACCAGGCCGCCACGGCGGCGGCCTGAACCTCCCGTCCTGCGGTTGTGCTTGAGCACGCCCGAGCGAGAAGCCGACCGGCCGCGCCGTCGGGGCTCAAGCCGCCGACGACGGCTCCGGCAGCGTCAGATGCCAGGCGTCCTGCAGGGCCGTCCAGGTGCGGCCCCGGACCGGACCGCCCAGCAGGACGTCCGAGCGGTAGCGGAAGTCCGGCCCGGACACCGTCACCGACCTGGCCCGCACCCGCACCTCCGCCCGCCCGCGCTGCCACAGCGCCAGCTCCGCCAGTCCCCCGCGGGCCGGCGCCACCCGGAGCTGCTCCATCGGCCGGTCGAGGTCGGCCAGCAGCGTCCCGTCCGCCTCGACACGCAGCCGGTGCTCCTCGCCGGCTTCATGCATGTGCAACGGGCGGGCCAGCGTCTGCACCAGCCGGCGGCAGCCGCGCAGCGGCGGCCCCCACAGCGGCTCGGCCGGATCCGGCCGGCGCTCGGCGCCCGGGCCGTCGGGGCGCCAGGCCGCCTGCCCCGGCACCGCCGGAGGCCAGAACCCGGCGTCGGCCGGCATCCGCACCGCGCGCAGCACGACGCCTCCGCTGTCGTCCACCAGCAGATCCCGTCCCTGGTCCACGCCGCTCAGCACCGTCCGCGAGGCCTCCACCACCGACAGCGGCACGCCCAGCCCCCGCGCCAGGCCAGCTGCCGGGCAGTGCCGACCGGCACCATCCCAGCGCGCAACCGCCCAGGTCCCGCTCCCGGTGCAGCAGCCGCACCGTCCGCAGCAGCGCCCGGTCGTCGCCGACCACGACCGGCCGGCGACTGCCCCGCCGCGCCAGCGCGCGTTCGGCCTCCCCCCGGTCCTGCGGCAGGCACACCTTCACGCCGCGCCCGCCGGCACACAGCACGTCACGGGCGATCCGCACGGACTCCCCGTCCGCCGACCGTGCGGACGGGATCGACGACCACGAGCAGGTCTGGAGCCGGCACCTGTCTGTACTTCCTTCCTCGGGCTCTCCCGAGGCACTGTGACCACGCGCACGCCTGTCCGGACTCCGGAACGAACGGGCGACGTGTTCGCCCACCCGTATGGAGTTCCGGTAATCTCTCGGTGCAAGAGCCCCTGTCGCTGTTGCGCCAGGGGCTTCATCTATCCGGGGCACCGGTTCACGGCTCTCGCGTCGGCACAAGCGCCACGCACGTGGGACATGCCCCGCCCGGAAGGGGTGTACGCCTGTGCCCGCACTTGTGCTGCTCGGTGCTCAGTGGGGTGATGAGGGCAAGGGGAAGGCCACCGACCTGCTCGGCGGCTCGGTCGACTACGTGGTGCGCTACCAGGGCGGCAACAACGCCGGCCACACGGTCGTCGTCGGCGACCAGAAGTACGCGCTGCACCTGCTCCCCTCCGGCATCCTCTCCCCCGGCTGCACCCCGGTCATCGGCAACGGCGTCGTCGTCGACCCGGCAGTCCTGCTCTCCGAGCTGAGCGGCCTGCAGGAGCGCGGCGTCGACACCTCCAAGCTGCTCCTCAGCGGCAACGCGCACCTGATCACTCCGTACCACGAGACTCTCGACAAGGTGACGGAACGATTCCTCGGCAAGCGGAGGATCGGAACGACCGGCCGCGGTATCGGGCCGACCTACGCCGACAAGATCAACCGCGTCGGCATCCGGGTCCAGGACCTCTTCGACGAGTCGATCCTCACGCAGAAGGTCGAGGCGGCCCTCGACTTCAAGAACCAGGTCCTCGCCAAGCTGTACAACCGGCGCGCCATCAGCACCGAGCAGGTCGTCGAGGAGCTGCTGGGCTACGCCGAGCAGCTGCGCGGCTTCGTGGCCGACACCACGCTGATCCTGAACGACGCGATCGACGAGGGCAAGGTCGTCCTCTTCGAGGGCGGCCAGGGCACCCTGCTGGACGTCGACCACGGCACGTACCCCTTCGTCACCTCCTCCAACCCGACAGCGGGCGGCGCCTGCACGGGCTCGGGCGTCGGCCCGACGAAGATCAACCGGGTCATCGGCATCCTGAAGGCCTACACCACGCGTGTCGGCGCCGGCCCGTTCCCCACCGAGCTGCTGGACGCGGACGGCGAGGCGCTGCGCACCATCGGCGGCGAGCGCGGTGTGACCACCGGACGCGACCGGCGCTGCGGCTGGTTCGACGCGGTCATCGCCCGCTACGCGACACGGGTCAACGGCCTGACGGACTTCTTCCTCACGAAGCTCGACGTGCTCACCGGCTGGGAGCGCATCCCGGTCTGCGTGGCCTACGAGATCGACGGCGTCCGGCACGACGAGCTGCCGTACAGCCAGAGCGACTTCCACCACGCGACGCCGGTCTACGAGTTCCTGCCGGGCTGGTCGGAGGACATCACGAAGGCGAAGACCTTCTCCGACCTGCCGAAGAACGCCCGCGCGTACGTCAAGGCACTGGAGGACCTCTCCGGCGCCCCGATCTCGGCGATCGGCGTCGGCCCGGGCCGCGACGAGACGATCCAGGTCAACTCCTTCCTGGGCTGACGGCCCCGGCCGGGACCGTCGGGTGGCCGGGCCGCTGGGGTTGTGTGCACGTGCGGTGGCACGATCGGTTGGTTGGTGTGGTGGCGCACGTGCAGCCGACGGCCCAGGTGTCACCACGTTCGTCAGCCGGCCGTCGCGGGTGCGTACACCGTCATCCAATGCGGCTCGAGCCGGTAGTAGACGACGTCGCCGTGCGCGAAGACGCCGAGGTCCTCGCCGCGCAGGTGGGACACGCTGGCCGCCGGGCGCGCGGCGAGGTGCCGAGCCTTGGCAGTCGTGCGGGAGGTGCCGAACACCCACCTGCCGTGCAGGAAGTGGCCGTCCAGCGCGCTGATCCGCGGCTCGCCCTTCGCGGTCGTCGTGGCCAGCGAGAGCACGCACATCCCGGTGAGCCTGCCGGCCAGCCGCTCGGCGGTGAGGGTGCGATCCGGTCCCACGATCGAGCGCAGATGCTCCGTCGAGCGGGAAAGCGACGCATCGAGCAGGGCCTGGAGTCGCGTGAGTTCGTCCTCGGTCTCGAACATCCCGCCACTGTGCCGGCCGCCTCGGTCAGCCGCCGTTACGCTGAGCCGCATGCCAGTGCGGAAGCCCCCGACATGCCCAGAACGGGCCGGCATCTCATCGACGTGCTGTAGGACCGGCTGGGAGCGGCGCGGATTCGTGCCTCAGGCGGAGATGCGATACACGACGTTGCGGCGAAGCGGGCCGTCGGGGACGTCCGGGTCGTCGAAGGCAAGGGCGGCGTCGTGGGTCATACCCAGGCGGCGCATCACCGCCTGCGAGCGCTCGTTGGTGGCCGTGGTGATCGCCAGGATCTCGGGCAGGGCGAGGGTCTCGAAGCCGTACCGCAGGACTGCGCGGCCGGCCTCGGTGGCGTAGCCGCGGCCCCAGGCCGAACGGGTGAGGCGCCAGCCCGCCTCCACACCGGTGAAGGTCATGCCCTCCTCCACCGGATCCAGCCCGGCCATACCGACGAACTCGCCGGTCTCCCGCACCTCCAGGGCCCACCAGCCCCAACCGCGACCGTTCAGGTCGGCCTGGAAGGCGCCCGCCGACGCGCGGCTCTGCTCGGCGGTGAGCACCTCGGGAAAGAACTCCCGGACCTCCGGGTCGGCGTTCATCGCGGCCCAGGGGGCGAGGTCGGAATCGCGCCAGTGGCGCAACAGCAGGCGTTCGGTCAGCAGTTCGGTCACCGGCCCACGTTACGAGACGCGCGGTCGGCAGGCGAGGAGATTTCGTGCGGGCGGACTGCGAAGAAGCGGCGGAAGAGCAGGCAGCTCAGGGCGAACTGGGCTGCGGTACCGAGGCTCATGGAGAGCCAGACGCCGTGGACGCCCAGCGTCGGCACGTCCGCCAGGCCCTGAGCGAGCGGCAGTTGGACGGCCGTGCCCACGGCCGTCACGGCGAACAGCGCACGCGTGCGGCCTGCACCCGTGAAGACACCGCCCAGGCCGATCACGCCCGCCAGCGACACCAGGTAGGGCAGCAGAAACCAGAACAGTACGGCCCCCGAGTCGACGACCCCGGGTTCGGCGGTGAAGAGGCGCATGAGTGGATGCCCGGTGAGCGCGAGTGTCAGGCCGGCGGCGGCGCCCACCGTGACGGCCAGCAGGACGCTCTGGCGCGCGATGAGCCGGGTGCCTGCATCGGCCGCACCTCCCGTGCGCGCGGTGAGGATCCCCGCCGCCTGGCGCAGCGCGTAGAACGCCATGGTGACGAAGAGGATCACCTTCGTGCCGACGCCGTAGGCGGCCAGCGGGCCGGTGCCGAACCGGGCGACCATGCCGATCAGCACCACGGCGAGTCCCATCCGCACGATGAAGTCGCCCGAAGCCGGTAGACCAACCACGGCCAGTCGGCGGACGGCCGTCGTCAGGCGCAGCGCCGTCGGTCCGTCCGCCGTCGCAGTGAGCCGGCGGCGCCGGAGTACGGCGAAGCTCACGCCCAGGGCAACGGCACGCCCGCACAACATGCCGAGCGCGGCACCGCGCACGCCGAGGTGCGGGAAGACGCCGACGCCGTAGATCAGCAGCGGGTCGAGCACGATGATGCACGCGTTGGCCAGGAGTGCGGTCCGCATCGGCATGCGGGTGTCGCCGGTGCCCTTGAAGACGCCGTCGACGACGTTCTGTGCGAAGAAGACGGCCATGCCTGGGAAGGAGACGGCGAAGAATTCCACGGCGAGCGCAACGACCTCCGCGTCGCCGCCGGTGAGCAGGCGGGCGATCGGGGCGCGGGTCAGGAAGCCGCCGAGGGCGACGACGGGCGTGACAGCCAGCCAGAGCAGGCCGGCCGCCCTGACGAGGACGGGGACCTCGGCAGGGTGACCGCGGCCCGCGGCACCGGCGATCAGGACGGTGGTCCCCACGTTCACGGTGAGGATCACGCCGAGCAGGACGTTCTCCACCGTCCCGGCGAGCGCGACCGCCCCGACGGCGGTCCGCCCCAGGCGTGTCACCCACAGGGTGTCGACGACCCCGGCAACCACCCCGGAGAGCAGTTCGCAGTAGACCGGTACGCCGAGCCGCAGCAGCGCACGGCGTACCGCACGGGCGTTGCCGGCTGCTCCCCTCCCGGTTCCCGCTGCCTGCACGCGATCTGTGGTGGACATCGTCCCGCCCCCTCCGTCGTCCCGACAGCGGGACACTAACTCGATTCGAGATTCTCGAAAAGAGGTAGAGTGGGAAAGTGCTGACCCTCGCGATCCTCGGGCTCCTGGCGGAACGCCCCATGCATGCCTACGAGTTGCGCAGTCACGTCTCCGACCTGATCGGCCACAACCGGCCGGTGAGCGACGGCGCCCTCTACCCGGCCGTCAGGAGGTTGGTCGACGCCGGACATGTCGAACGCCGTGAGCAGCCAGGACAGGGCGGGCCTACACGGCGGGAACTGCACATCACCGCGGCCGGCCGGTCAGAACTGCTCAAGCGGCTGGCCGAACCGAAACCGGATGAGATCACCGACGGCGGCAGCTTCTTCACCCTGCTGGCGTTCCTGAGCAACGTCCCAGGCCGCGACCGGCAAGCGGCCGTGCTGCAGCGGCGGCTGGACTTCCTCACCCAGCCGGCGAGCTTCTTCCGCCGCGACGGGGCACCCGTGCGGATCAAGGACGAGCCGGACCGCTACCGCAAGGGCATGCTGGTCATGGCGCGCGCCGCGCAGCGGGCAGAGCGGGCCTGGCTGGAGGAGGCACTGCGCGAGCTGCGCGGGAAGCCGTCACCAGACTCCTAGGATTCGGGGATGGATTTCCGCTATGCGCAGGAATGTGACGCGGCCGCCATGGCCGCGCTGTTCGCCGCCCATCACGCCGACGCTGTGCCGGAGGAGCAGCGTGCCGAGCAGGGGTTCGTGCAGGGCAGCCTCGACGAGGACACCCTGCGCGCCATGGCGAGCGCCGGGGCGCTGCTCGTCGCGGCGGACGGGGGACACGTAACGGGCGTCCTGGCGCTGTCCGACCCGCAGGGTCTGCCGTCTCCCCCGCCGCCGGTCGCCGGGCTGCTCGAGCGGCAGGAGTCGCTGCTGTGGGACGGCCGCCCGCTGAGCTCGGTGCGGTGGCTGCTGTACGGGCCGGTGGTCGTCGACGCCGACAACCGGGGGCAGGGCGTGGCGCGGGCGCTCTACGGCGAGGCACTCGATGTGGCGCGGGAGCGGCACGCCGAGGCCGTCGTGGCGTTCGTCGAGGCCGGCAACCGGCCGTCCTGGCACGTGCACGTGGACGGTTTCGGCATGCGACTGCTGGGCGACTTCACCATGGACGGCCGCACCTACCACGTGCTGGCGGCCGGCGCTCGGCCGACGGGGCCGGCCCGGTAGCCGACGTTGCGGCACAGCGGGCCGTCCGGACGCCCGGGGCGTCCCGCTCTCCATCCGCCCGGCACTCGGCGGATGGCCACCCCGGTGCCGCCGTTGCGAACCTGGTCGCGCAGAGGGGATGGACATCGTCTCGCCTCCGGCCAGTCGGCGCGTACACATCCTGTGGATGGCGCCGCTCGGTCGGCGACACGTCGCAGCCGGCGCGGCCGCCCGGCCGCTGCTCCAGGCGGCCACGGTCGGCCGGCGTCAGCCGATCACGGAGCGGAGTTCGGGGGCCAGGCCGCGGGCGTAGCCGTGGCGGGTGGGGTGGTAGGCATCGGCGGCGGCGGGGAGCTTGCCGTTGACCCACGGGTCGGCGGCGCACATGCCGTGGCCTGAGAAGCGCCGGATCGAGCTGACGTAGACGAAGCCTGCGGCGGCGGCCCGGCCGGCGACGGCCTTGTCGAGGTGGTCGGCGATGCGGTTGAGCTTCGCGGCCTCCGCGGAGGTGACGCCGTCGGCCGCGGCGCAGCTCAGGTTGTCGCCGAACAGGCGTGCGTAGCCGAGCACCACGACGGTGGCGTTCGGCGCGGCGGCGCGGACCGTCGCGTAGGCGCGGTCCAGTTCCCCGGGCAGTTCGTCGCGGATGGCGTGCTCGGAGTCGGCGACGGCCGTGTCGCAGCCGGGGCTCCAGTCGCCGGTGCAGGCGAAGATGAGGCCGCCGAAACCGATGTCGTTGCCGCCGATCGTCAGCGACACGTAGTCGGTGCCGGCGCTGAGGAACCTCGCCTGGCCGGGGATGTTCTCGGTAGTGGCGGCCTGGCAGGCGACGAACGCGAGGCTGGTGTGCGGCCGCCGCTGCGCGACGAGGTACGGATAGGCGTAGGTGTTGCGGCCGCACAGCGGGCTGAGGTTCGTGCTGTGGGCTCCGTTGCCGGCCGAGTAGGAGTCGCCCATGGCCACGTACTGGTCCGTCTCGGCGGCGGACGACGAGCCGGTCGGCGTCACGAGCAGGGCACACAGGGCGACCGCGAGAGCCGCCCCCGGCAGCCGGCGGATCCGGGGTCTCGGCATGTCCTGACCTTCCTCGCAGACGGGGGAGCGAAGTGCTGAAGCGGGGCGGGGAGCTCGCCCCGCCCGTGTGCACGCTAGGCGCAGCCCCGGCGCGGCCGGCGGCGGCACGCGACCGGCGGACCGGAGTGGGCGAACGTGCGTACTCCGACGGACGTACGACGTACGGCCGATGGCGTGGTGCCGGGGACGCTGCAAACATCGGCGGATGACCTCCGGCGACTGGCCCGCGCATCTCGACACCGGCGCCGTGCGCTTCGCACGGCCCACCGCCCGGTACGAGGAGGTGCTCGCCTTCTACCGCGACGCGGTCGGCCTGCCGCTGCTCGGACGGTGGCGGGGAGACGAGGGGCACGCCGGTTATGACGGCGTGCTGTTCGGGCTGCCGGGCGCGCCGGTGCATCTGGAGATCACCCAGCACGGCGATCCGCCGCGCATACCGGAGCCGCACCCCGAGAACCAACTCGTGCTCTACCTGCGTGGAGCCCGTGCCGTGGCGACGGTCGTGGCGCGACTGGCCGCGCACGGACACGAGCCCGTGCAGGCCGCGAACCCGTACTGGCCCGAGCGCGGCGCGGTGGCGTTCGAGGACCCGGACGGCTGGGTGCTGGTGCTCGCCCCGTGGGTGTTCGGACAACAGCCGGCACCGTGACCCGCGGCACTAGGCCGACCGGTGCCCGATCCGCATGCCAGGGCGGCGGCGGTGCACCGTCAGGTAGGACATGCCGTCGTCCCCGGCGGCGAGGCTGCGGCGCGAGCCGTGCGGCAGCCACAGCAAGGTGCCTTCGGCCAGGTCGTGAGGCCCGTCCGCGCCGTGCACGGTGCCGGAGCCGGTGACGACGCACAGCAGCACGTCGAGGTCCGGCTCGACGTGCTCGTCCACTCGCTGTCCGGGTGCCAGCCGCACGAGGTTGGCGTCCAGTTGGCGGCCGGGCTCGGCCAGCCGCCAGGCGGCGCCCCCCGACTGCGGGGCGCCCTCACTGAGCGTGCTCAGCTCGCACAGCACGCGGGGGGCGGCCGCCTCGACGGGGTGGGGGGCTTCGTCAGACATCGACGTCACCCTATCGACCCGGCTCGTGGACCTACGACGCCCGACATCGGCGAGGACCTGCCGGTCCGGCCGGGTCAGCGCCTCAGCGCGCTGACGAGGAAGCCGTAGGCCGGGGTGCCCGGGGTGAGCGGCGCGAAGTGGCCGGCGCCCGTGAGCAGGTGCAGCCGCGCCGCCCAGTCCGTCGCGTAGCGGCGGGAGAGCTCAACCGGCACCGACTCATCAGCCGTGCCGTGCAGCAACTCGACGGGGACGCGCGGCATCAGCCGCATCGGATCCGCCTCCGGCAAGTGGGCGGCGACGCGTGTCTGAACGCCCTCGTCGTCTCCTTCGCCGCCGAGGAACGCCGCGACGGCGCCGTCGCTGAGCCGCAGCTCGTGGGCGCGGGTCAGGTCGGCGACGGGAGCGACGGCCACCACGCGGGATGTCGCGGCCCGCTCCCGCACCGACGCCGCCCACAGCGCGAGCTGCCCGCCGGCGGAATGACCGAGCAGGATGCGCGGCGGCCCGCCGAGCCGGGTGAGGGCCGCGTCGACGTCCTGCGCCGTACGCGGCCAGCCGCCGCCACCGCCCACCCGGCGGTATTCGACCAGCTCGACGGCGAAGCCGTCGGCGGCCAGCGAGGCGGCGAGGGACGCGAGGTGGGTGCGGTCGTAGGCCTGCCGCCAGTAGCCGCCGTGCAGCACTGTGACGCGCGGCCGCCCCTCGCCCGGCCCGTACAAGTCCACGACCTGCGACGGGGCGGACCCGTAGCGCACCGTGCGGTCCGGGGGCGGCTGGGGCAGGGCGAGCAGGCGCTCCCACTCCGCGGTGTCGGTCACGGCCGGCTCACCCCCCGCTTGCGGGCTTCTCGCGCAGCACCTCGCCGAGCACCCGCGCGGCCCGCTCGGCGGCCGCGAAGGAGGTGTACAGCGGGGTGAACCCGAACCGCAGCACGTCCGGGCGCCGGAAGTCGCCGACGACGCCGCGCGCGATCAGTTCCTCCATCACCTGCCCGGCCTCCGCGCACTGCAGCGCGACCTGGCTGCCACGCAGCCGGTGCTCCCGCGGGGTCAGGCTGCCGACCCGCCCCTCGGGCGCGTACGCGTCGACGCAGCGCAGGAAGAAGTCCGTCAGCGCCAGGCTCTTGGCGCGCACCGCCTCGATGTCCACACCGTCCCAGACGGAGAGCGCCTCCTCCAGGGCGAGCAGCGAGAGAATCTCCGGAGTGCCGACACGGGCGCGCACCACACCGTCGGCGGGCTGGTAGCCGGGAGCCATGGCGAACGGGTCGGCGTGCGAGTTCCAGCCGGGCAGCGGCGAGTCGAACCGGCCCTGCATGTCCGCGCCGACGTAGAGGAACGCCGGGGATCCGGGCCCGCCGTTGAGGTACTTGTACGTACACCCCACGGCCAGGTCGACGCCGTGCTCGTCCAGGCCGACCGGCAGCGCGCCGGCGCTGTGGCACACGTCCCACACCACCCGGGCCCCGGCCCGGTGCAGCCCGGCGGTCAGCCCGGGCAGGTCGGCGAGTTCGCCGCTGCGGTAGTCGACGTGGTTGACCAGCGCCACCGCCGTGATGTCCGAGGCAGCGGCCGCCATGTCGCCCGCCGGCACCGGCCGCACCGTGCACCCGGTCATGCGGGCGGCCGAGGCCGCGACGTAGCCGTCGGTGGGGAAGGTGGCGGCGTCGACGAGTACCTCCGTGCGCGCCGGGGCATCGGTCTGCGCGGCACGTACGGCGGCGACGACGGCCTTGAAGACGTTGACGCTGGTGGAGTCGCCGACCGTGATCCGGCCCGGCGCGGCGCCCACCAGCGGGGCGATCCGGTCACCGATCCGCTCCGGCGCCGTCCACCAGCCGGACTCGGTCCAGGACCGGATGCGCAGCTCGCCCCACTCGCGGGAGACGACCTCGGCGAGCCGGGCGGGGACGGCGCGCGGCAGGGCGCCGAGAGAGTTGCCGTCGAGGTAGACGACCTCGTCGAGGACGAACTCGGCACGTTTGGCCGCCAGCGGGTCGTCGGCGTCCAGCGCCAGGGCCTCGTCGGCCGGGCTCAGCGAGCGGGCCTCGGTGGTCTCAGACATGGCTGCGGGCCGTCCACAGCTCGGGGAAGACGTTCTTCGACGCGCGTTTCTCCAGCCAGGCCACGCCGGCCGAGCCGCCGGTGCCGGCCTTGGAGCCCATGGCGCGGCGGGTGGCCACCAGGTGGTCGTTGCGCCAGCGCCACACCAGCTCGGCGACCTCGGTGAGCGCCTCGCCGAGCCGCAGCAGCGGGTTTCCCGGTTCTCCGGAGTAGACCCGCACCCAGGCGGCCTCGACGTCCGGGTCCGGGTCGTGCCGGGCGGTCACGTCGCGGGACAGGACGTGGGCGGGGAGCTCCTCGCCGTTACGGGACAGGTAGCGCAGCGCCTCGTCGTACAGACTCGGCTCGTGCAGCGCCTTCTCCAGCTCGCCGTACACGCGCGCGGTGCCGCGGTGCGGCACCAGCATGGAGGCCGACTTCTCGCCGAGCAGGAACTCCAGCCGCCGGTACATCGCGGACTGGAAACCGGAGCCGTCGCCGAGTGCCGACCGGTAGGCGTTGAACTGGGCGGGCGTGAGATGCGCGAGCGGCTCCCACGAGGCGTTCAGCGAGGTCAGCTCGTAGGTCGAGCGCTTCAGCGCGGCCAGCGCCGTCTCCAGGTCGCCGCGGCGCAGCGCCCCGGCGGCCGTCTCCCACTCGTGGACGATGACCGTGAACCACAGCTCCATGACCTGCGTGGTCACCAGGAAGGCCGTCTCGCCGGGGTCGTCCGAGAGCGGATGCTGCAGGTGGGTGAGGACGTCGGCCTGGACGTAGTCCTCGTACGGGGTGCTGCCCGCGAAGTCGAGTTGCGGACTCTCGGGGCTCGGTGAGCTCTGCGGCATCGCTGCCTCCTCAACGTGCGTCCGGGTAGCGGTCCGCTCCTCTCGTCTCGGGTGGAGCCCCGGTCCCCTCGAGGCCCGGTCGGCCGAGCCCCACGGACATCATCCGTGAGCCGGCCGACCGGGACAAGAGCAGGTTTTCGTGTGGTGCCCCAGGTCTGACCTAGGAGAGGGTCTCGGCGGCGGTGGGGGAACTGTCCTTCAGGAACGTCGAGCATCGCTCGTACTCGTCCTGCTCCCCGATGGCGTGCGCGGCCCGCGCCAGGGCGTGCAGCGCACGCAGGAAGCCGCGGTTCGGCTCGTGCTCGAACGGCACCGGGCCGTGACCCTTCCAGCCGCTGCGGCGCAGCGCGTCCAGGCCGCGGTGGTAGCCGGTGCGGGCGTAGGCGTAGGACTCCACGACGTTTCCGGCCTCGAAGGCGTCGTCCGCCAGCTGCGCCCAGGCCAGCGAGGAGGTCGGGTACTTCGCGGCGACCTCGCCGGGAGCCGTCCCGGAGGCGAGCAGCTCACGCGGCTCGGGGTCGTCGGGCAGGTGGGTCGGGGGCGGGCCCCCGAGCAGGTTCTCGTGTACGGACATGGTCTCCAGTGTGCCTCTCTGCGATGTTTCCGGCGCGCTTCTCCGCGCCTGCGGGCAGACGGTCCCCGCCGACAGGTGCACAGGCCGGTGGGCCGCACCCGAGGAGAGGATGCGGCCCACCGGCGCGGTGTCACTTCAGACGGGTACCCGTGGAGCGCAGCGACGTGCAGGCCCGCTGCACGCGCTCCGCCATGGACTTCTCCGCGGCCTTGCCCCAGCTGCGCGGGTCGTAGACCTTCTTGTCGCCGACCTCGCCGTCGACCTTCAGCACGCCGTCGTAGTGGCGGAGCATGTGGTCCGCGACGGGGCGGGTGAAGGCGTACTGGGTGTCGGTGTCCAGATTCATCTTGACGACGCCGTTGCCCAGCGCCGTGGAGATCTCCTGGTCGGTGGAACCGGAGCCGCCGTGGAAGACGAAGTCGAACGGCGCCTGCCTGCCGTACTTCGCGGCGACGCCCTCCTGCAGGTCCTTGAGCAGCTCCGGGCGCAGCACGACGTTGCCCGGCTTGTACACACCGTGCACGTTGCCGAAGGAGGCGGCCAGCAGATAACGGCCCTTCTCGCCCAGGCCGAGCGCCTCGGCGGTGCGCAGCGCGTCATCGACGGTCGTGTAGAGCTCGTCGTTGATCTCGTGCGTGACGCCGTCCTCCTCACCGCCGGTCGGGGTGATCTCGACCTCGAGGATGATCCTCGCGGCGGCGGCGAGTGCCAGCAGTTCCTGACCGATCTCCAGGTTGTCCTTGAGCTTCTCGGCGGAGCCGTCCCACATGTGGGACTGGAAGAGCGGGTTGCGGCCGGCGTCCACGCGCTCCTTGGACAGGGCCAGCAGCGGGCGCACGTACCCGTCCAGCTTGCCCTTGGGGCAGTGGTCGGTGTGCAGGGCGATGTTCACCGGGTACTTCTCGGCGACGATGTGCGCGTACTCGGCCAGGGCGACGGCCCCGGTCACCATGTCCTTGCTGTACTGGCCGCCGAGGAACTCGGCACCGCCCGTGGAGATCTGGACGATGCCGTCGCTCTCCGCCTCGGCGAAGCCGCGCAGGGCGGCGTGCAGTGTCAGCGAGGACGTGACGTTGATGGCCGGGTAGGCGAACGTGCCTGCCTTCGCCCGGTCGAGCATCTCGTTGTAGATCTCGGGGGTTGCGATGGGCATGGGTCCGCTCCTTGTAGCTGATCCGTTGGTGGGGCCCTGACCGAGGGGACGTCGTCGTCACGTCCATCTTTCCAGACCGCCCCCGGGCAGCGGCCCTCCGCCTGGCGGGCCCGTCCCGGGTTGCGCCGGGTTTCACGTGAAACGCTCAGGCCAGGCCCAGGTCGGACAGGTCGTAGGCGTGGACGTAGGTGAGCCCGGCCTGCTCCATCGCGGGGGCCGCCGAACGCTCGACGATCGTCGCGACCGCGACCACCTCGGCGCCGGCCTCCCGTGCCGCCTCGACGGCGGTCAGCGGCGAGCCGCCCGTGGTGGAGGTGTCCTCGACGATCAGCACCCGCCGGCCGGCGATGTCCGGGCCCTCGATGCGACGCTGCAGGCCGTGCGCCTTGCCCGACTTGCGGACCACGAACGCGTCCAGGCCGCGCCCGCGCACGGCGGCCGCGTGCAGCATCGAGGTCGCCACCGGGTCCGCGCCCATGGTCAGCCCGCCCACCGCGTCGTACTCCAGGTGCGCGGTGGTGTCCAGCATGACCTGCCCGGCGAGCGGCGCGGCAGCGCCGTCCAGCGTGATGCGGCGCAGGTCGACGTAGTAGTCGGCCTCCGCGCCGGAGGAGAGGGTGACGCGGCCGTGCACGACCGCCTTGTCCTTGATGTGCCGCAGCAGTTCGGCGCGCGCGTCGGCGGGGGAAGCGTTGCTCATGAGGCTTCAGCCTATGTCAGCGCCCCCGACTCTCCAGCGGGCGCCAGCTGAAGGTCGCCGTGACCTCCAGCGGGTCGATGGCCGTGACCAGGCGCGGGCGGCTGTTGAGCCCGTTGGGCGGGCCGGACTGCGGCTCGACGCACACGGCATCGGGCTGCTCGTCGTAGATCACCGCCCACTCGGCGCGGCTGGCGACCTTCAGTTCCAGCTCCCCCGGCCAGGTCAGTGTCACCTCGACGCCCTGCGGCATGCCGAAGCAGTCGTCCCAGGGGCCGGGACGCGGTTCGATGCGCTTGCCGGTCGGCAGGTGGTCCTCGCCGCGCTCCTCCTGCCACTCCGGGTCGAAGTCGACCCGGACGTCCTCCCCGCCGCGGCCCAGGTTGCGCAGGAACCACGGGTGCCAGCCGGCCTGTGCGGGGAACGTCTCGTCGGCCGACTCCACGCCGAGGGTGAGGGTGAGGCCGTGCCCGTCCTCGGCGAGCTCCACGAGCTGGGTCACCCGGCCCTCCCACGGCCACGGGTCGGTCAGCTCGTGGTCGAAGACCGCGGACCGCTCGTCCTGGCGCACCGTGCGCCACTTGGCGTCGCGCACGGTGCCGTGGATCGCGTGCGGGCCGGAGTCGACCGGCAACTGGTACAGCTCGCCTCCACTGCGGAACCGGCCCTGGTCGATGCGTCCGCACCACGGCGCCATCACGAACGCGCCGTACTTCTCGCCCTGCCGCAGCACCTCGAAGCCTGAGACGCGCAACGAGGACAGGCGCGCACCCCGTGCGGGGTCGACGACGAGTTCGGCGTCGGCGGCGCGCAGCGTCACGCCGTCGGTGGGGGCGAGTGAATCGGTCATAAGGCGACCCTAACGGCCTCGCCGTCGCCTCGCCCGGCCGTACGCACCGGGCGCGCCGGGCGCTTCGCGCCGGGTCAGCCGCGCCTGCGCAGGGCGCGGGCGACGACGACCGCGCCGGCGACGACCACGGCAGCGGCGGGGGCCGCCCAGCGGAGCGGGCCGGTCCCCGCCGCCGTGCCGGTGGCGGGCTCGGGGGCGTAGCGGCCACGCGGAGGCGCGTGATCGACCTCTTCGGCGCTGCGGCCGATCATCGTGCGGCGCGCATGGGCCGCCTCGGCCGTGGCGGGCTCCGACTCGGCCTCGGCCTGACCGGCGCCGGCGTCGCCGCCCGTCTCCGCGCTCTCGTCGTCCTGTTCGCCGAGCGGGTCGAGAGAGGACGGCGGGACCTCGGCGGCGAAGACGCCGGCCGACTCCTCGTCCTCGGAACCGTCTGCAGCCGGCTCGTCCTCACCGGTCTCCGGGCCGGGGATGTTCGGGATCGCGGGCTCGTTGTCGTCCGGGGCGCCGAGCTCCACCTCGGCGGCCCGGTCCGCCTCCGAGGTGCTCTCCGCCGCGGCCCACGGTGGCTCCTCGCGGACGCTGTCCGCGAACGTGGCGGCGAAACGGTCCAGCAGACGCCGGGCCGCTGACGTGGCGGTACCGGCGGCGATGTCGGCGATCCGCCCGTCGCCGCGCTGCAGTGCGCCGGTGAAGGCGAGGCGGGTGGCGTTCTCGTCGCCGTCGGCGGGCGCGGGACGCACCGTCAGCCGGAGCTGGACGACGCCGTCGCCCCGGGCTTCCGCCGCCTCGCCGACGACATCCAGATCGTCACCCGTTCGGGTGAACTCCAGCGTGCCGCGGTAGGTGATGGTGGAACCGGCGACGCGGAACCGGAGCCGCCCGGCGACCGTGCCGCCGCCGTCCTGGTCCGGCGCGGCGTCGAGTTGCAGACCGGGAACGCAGCGCGCCACGCGTGCCTGCTCGGCGAGCGCCGCGCGTACCTGCCCGACGGAGATCGGAACGTGCACCTCGTGTTCCATGCCTCGGAGCCTACCCACCCCGGCGCCGCATGGGGACCCTGCCCGCTCCGGCTCAGCCCGCATAGCGGGGATGCATCAGGGTGGAAGGCGGCGGCAGCGGCGGACGGGAGCGGGCCGCGCGGCGGGCGGCGGCATGCAGCGCGGCCGGCGGAACGCCTCCCGGCCGCGACCGGCCGCCCCGGGCCGTGCCGCCGGCCACAGGCGGCTGCGCGCCCTGTGCGGCCAGCACGAACCCCCAGTCTTCGGCGCCCTCCGGGCAGGTGCGGCCGCCGACCACGTACGGCGTGGTGCGCAGGCCGACGGACCCGATCGTGGCCACCGTGGTCCAGTAGTCGTGGGGCCGTGCCCCGGCGGAGCCGGCGTGCACCACCAGGCGCCCGCCGGGGGCGAGAGCGCGCGCGGCCAGCCCGTAGAACTCCTGGGAGTACAACTTCCCGGTGGCCGCGCCGTCCGGTTCCGGCAGGTCGGAGACGACGACGTCGAACGGCTTCGCGTCCGCGGCCTGCTCGCGCAGCCGCCGGAAGGCGTCCTCGGTGACGACCCGGACCCGGTGGTCGGCGTAGGCGTGTCCGTTGAGCCTGCGCAGACCTGGGTCGGTGCGCGCCAGCCGCACCACGCCCGGATCGTGCTCGACGACTGTCACCGACCGCACGTCCGGGTACCCGAGCACCTCGTGCAGGGCCAGACCGTCCCCGCCGCCGAGGATCAGCACCCGTGCCCGCGACCCGCCGGACATGGCCGGGTCGACGAGTGCCTTCTGGTAGCGGGGGGCGTCGGTGGCACACGCCCGCATCCGGCCGTCGAGGAACAGGCGCAGCCGACCGCCGCCCCCACCACCACGCCCGCCGGACGCCGGTGCGGCCGGCGGGCCGGTCAGCACGACCTCCTGCACGTCGGTACGGACTGCGACCCGGACGTCCGGCCCGTACACGGCCCGCCGGGCGGCCTGCTCGAACGGCCCGACACAGGAGGCGCCGGCCACCAGCAGGGCCACCACCCCGGCATTGACCGCCAGCAGCGTCCACCGCCCGCGCCACGACAGCTCACGCCGGAAGAGCCACAGCACGACCACACCGCCGGCCAGCGCGTTGACCACGCCGGTCAGCAGCGCGCCCGTCAACTCGCCGAAGAACGGCAGCAGGAGGAAGGGAAACATCAGTCCGCCGACCAGCGCGCCGACGTAGTCGGCCGCGAACAGGTCGGCCAGCGCACCTCCCGCGTCCTGCGCCCGGATGCGCTGGATGAGGGTCATCAGCAGCGGCATCTCCGCGCCGATGAGCATGCCGATCAGCAGCGAGAAGCTGACCAGCGCCGCACGCGAAGCGCCCAGCCACGCGAAGGACGCGTACAGCGCCAGGGCCGACCCGCCCCCGACCAGCGCCAGCATCGCCTCGATCAGGCCGAACCCGACGGCCGCGTGACAGCGCATCCGTTTCGCCAGCAGCGATCCGACGCCCATCGCGAAGACCATGACGGACAGCACGATCGAGGCCTGGGTGACCGAATCGCCCATCAAGGAGGTGGCGAGCGCGACGAGTTCGAGCTCGTACACCAGCCCGCAGGCGGCACACGCGAACACGGCGACGAGCACCAGACCGCGCCCGACGCCGGCCGATACGGGCAGCCGTACGGGACGCGCGGGAGGATCCTTCACTCTCCGAACCGTACGTGACACCTTCCCCACCTTCTGTCACCCGCAGGGGCGATCATCAGCGCCCGACCACCCGGGCTCTCGCTCCTCCGGGTGAACACCGCACCCGGCCGGCGGCGTCGCAGCTCAGACGGACTCGGGTGCACGCGCCGGGAAGAGTGCGGCCACCGCAGCCCCCGTCCGTACCGACAACCGGGTGCGTGTGCAGACCAGCTGCCCCTCCTGCGGGTACGAGTGCCAGGTACGCCAGTGCAGTTGGCTGTCCCCGAGGTGCGCGAGGAGCGCGGTGAAGGCGTACGGGCTGCCGGGGAATGTGCCGGCCAGCCCGTACGGGTGGTCCGCGACGAGGGCGAGCAGTTCCTGTGCGCGGGCCCGGAACGAGCCGGCCGCGAGTGTCTCCACCCGCGCGGCGAACCCGTACTCCAGGTCACCGAGCCGTTCGGAGACGCCCAGCGGAAGCGGCGAACTGCGGCCGGGCATACAGGCGACCGTCTCCGAACACCTGCCGCCCGGACCCTCGACGATCACCTGATGGGACGCGCCCAGCAGCCGCAGCTGCACGGTCGCGCCGCCCAGCGTCAGGTCGAGCGTCGCCAGCGCGGGCAACGGACCGCGCCCCAGCGCCCAGGCGAGGTCGCCGGACCGCGTGTCGGAGTAGACGGTCTTGAGAGTGGTGAGCATGGAACGGCTCCGCAAGACGCAGTGGGGTGGGGGGGAGGACCTCACCGAATCACGGAACTCACCGCAACCACCAGGTTTTTCGTCCAACTTCGCCTGGTTTCCATCCCGTAGGGGACACCACAGTTCACGTGTTCACCCTGTTTGTTCAAGATCAAACCATCCGGAGGGACACCGCTCCCGGCCGCCGCACCCATCGGACGGCCTTGAGCCGCGCACGGTTCAACCGGAGGATGGCCACCATGAGCGCCGAGCGCACACACCTCCCTCTTTCGACGTCGCGCTCGGACCCTCGGCCACGGCGCCGGTCGGCTCGCTCTCATGGATCCCAACTGGCGTGCACTCGATTTTGACGTGCCAGATGGACACGCATCCTCGATAAATCCCAAACTGTGTGCACCCAGCGGCAGTTGCGCCTGATCTTCTACTGTTCTTCTTGACGCCGGGGATCGCACGACTCGCTCGTGGTCTTGGAGATCCCCCTGACATCAGGAAGGAAGCACGTGCAGCAGAATTCGATGTACGTGATCATCGCGGTCCTCGCGGCGCTGGTGGCCGCACTTGTCGGCGGCCTCGTGGCCGTCGTTGAGGGAGGGAGAGCCACGACGGCCCTGAGGTCGGGCGCCGTGACCTTCGCCGGCGCCCTGACGCTCTTCATCGTGCTCATGGGCGCCCTGGGCGTGGTGGGGTCGTGAGCGGCATGAGTGCCCTTGAAGGACACGCACAGGCCGAGGCTGCCTCCTCGCTCGACGAGGTACTCGCGACGGTGCGCCGGCACCGCACGCACCTCTCGCGGCTGATGAACGCCCACGACGCGACTCGCCTCGTCCTCGGGCTGCTGTACCTGAGCCGGATAGCGCACACTGCTCCCGACACCGGCGTGCCGACATGGTCATGGCTGCTGAATCAGCCGGCAGGGCGCGGTCCAGGAATCCGCGCTGCCGTGAGCGAGTGTCTGAGCCACTGGCTTCCCGCAGCCGACGAGCAGGGGGCCGACGTGGGCACGAGGAACCTGATGCCCGTTCCGCCCGCTGGTTCCGAAGGAACACTGCACGCGCTCGTCCAGGCCATCGGGTCCACCCAGCGGGTCGGTTCCCTGCTCGACCAGTGCCTCCGTGACCTCTCGACGGACCAGGCGGAGGGCGGCCACTACTTCACGCCGGGCGACATGGCGCGGCTCATGGTCGGTGCGGCCGTGCCTCGCGACGGGCACAGCGTGCTGGACCCGGTCTGCGGTTCAGGGGGGCTACTCGTCGAGAGCCACCGCCATGTCCGCGAACGCGTCGGGCTCCACCCGGCCATGTCCTTGCAAGGGAAGGAACAGCACGCCCACACCTCGCAGGTGGCCCTGATGAACTTCGCGGTGCGGGGGATCACAGCTCACGTCTTCCCGCCCGGGGACAGCCTCGCGGAGCCCGAACCCCACCCCCACGACATCATCCTGGCCAACCTTCCCTTCAATCAGCGCGACTGGGCGCCAGAGGACAAGACGGGTCAGAGCTCCCGCCGATCAGCCCTCCCGGTCGCCGTCGATCCCCGGTGGCCGGAGGAGCCGCCGTCCCGAGGGTCCGCCAACTCCGCGTGGATTCAGCACATCGCGCACGCGCTGGCTCCGGCCGGACGTGCTGCCTTCCTGATGGCCGACAGCGTGGCCAACAGCAGACAGCCCGGTGTCCGAAGGCTCCGCGAACGCCTCCTGGGTGACGACCTCGTCGAGTGCGTGATCGCGCTGCCGCCTCGCGTGTTCGGGCACTCCAAGGCCACCGCCTGCCTGTGGGTACTCAACAAGGACAAGAGCGCCCGCCCCGGCTGGGGTGCCCTGGACCGCCGCGGGCAGGTGCTCTTCATCAACGCTCGGCGGGCCTTCGAACCGGTCCCGGAGACGAGAGCACGGCGACTGGGCGACAAGAACACGGCTCTGATCCTCACCACGCTCGCAGCCTGGCGCGGCCTCCCCGAGTACGGCGCCGCAGCGACGCCGTACACCGACACAGCCGGCTGGTCTCGGAGCTGCTCCAGCAAGGAGATCGCCGACCGCGCGTCCAGCCTGATGCCGACCTCGTACGCCGCACAGCCTCCCGGTCCCGAACGGGATACGCGGAACCGCATCGAACAGCTCAAGCTCGAACTGACCGACGGTGTCGAGCAGATGCGTGAGCTGGAACTCCGGCTGTTGGACGTCTTGGAGGACATCTGATGGAAGCCGATCCCGACCAGGTGGACTCGGGTACCGCAGCTTGGCGGAAAACCTCCATCGCGATCGAGGAAGGTCGCGGACATCCGTACTCACCTGCGGCTTCCTCGACGACGAGAGCACTGATCAAACTCCAGGAGTCGTCAGCTCGACGTTCGTCCGTGAAGGCAGGATCTCCTCGCCCCGGACCGGCGCGGGCGCTGCCGGGCCACTTCCCGCCCACCCGGGCGACCCTCAGGGAAGGCGACCTTGCCGTCGTACTCGTCCGGCGGGTGGGCGATTCCGCGCTGGTCACCTCCGAGCACGCGGGATGGACGGCGACCAGGTCGATCGGCATCATCCGCGGCGAGCCGCTCATCGTGCGATGGCTGCGCATCTGGCTGCAGACGCCCACGGCCAAGGCTCGGATCGACGAGGACGTGACGGCACACGTAGAGCCCACCATCAGCCTCGACACCCTCCGCCGCATGCCGTTCCCGGTGCCCCCGCCCGACGTCGTCACTGCCTACCACCGCGCCTTCAGCCTCATCGAGGAGATGACCTGCCTGTATGAGGAGACTGCGCGCAAGGCCGTGGAATTGGCTGACGCACTCCACGACCACTGGGCGTCTTCGGACGCGCTACGGGAAACACGACCACTCGCGAAGGTCGCCAGAGCGACGTCAGGGAACGGTGCAGAACGCTCACTTCCCCGGTCGCCTCAGGAACCCGCCGTCGGCGTGATCGCGCCCCGAGACCTCTACGACCTGCCTGTGCCCCACATCCCGGACTTCCGGCTGAGCGGACCGGCTGACGGGCGCGAGCGTACATCCGCCGGGCACCATCGTATTGAGCACCCGTTCCGACGGCGCGCACATCGCTGTGCTCTCCCAACCGGCGGCGCCGCTCAGAAGCGTCGTCGCCGTACGGCCTGTCGAGGACGGGGACGGCTGGTGGCTGCTCCACGAACTCAGAAGCCGAAGCGGCGACATCGCTGAGCTGGCGCAAGGCCAGAACCGCCGGGAAATCTCCGCCCTCGGCCTGAAGCGTCTGGAGATCGCCTGGCCGGATCGGTCCACACGCGCCGACTTCCACAAGACGGCCGAGCCCCTGCACGCTGCGTCGCATCTCCTCGTCTCCAAGATCGCGACACTGCACGACCTGCGAGACGCACTTCTGCGCGACATCTCGGCGAAGGCCGGCGTTCTCCTGGAGCCAACCGCCGAGCCGGACGAGCGGGGCGCTGGTGACCCTCACCCTGCTGATATCCGCGTACCCCGCCGGGACAGGCGCGGCCATGAGTCAGGATGGGACTTGGAGAACCGACGGGTACGCGAGTGAGGACGGTGGAGCGATGAGCGCCAGGCCGCTGCTGAACCGGAGGCTGGAAGGACACGGCACGACGATCTTCGCCGAGATGTCCGCCCTGGCCGTCAAGACCGGGGCGATCAACCTGGGCCAGGGCTTCCCGGACACCGACGGCCCGGAAGAGGTCCGTGAGGCCGCCGTGCGGGCGCTGAGGGACGGACGCGGCAACCAGTACCCGCCCGGCCCCGGCGTCCCCGAACTCCGCACGGCGATCGCCGACCACCAGCGGCGCTTCTACGGGCTCGACTTCGACCCGGACACCGAGGTCCTGGTAACCGCCGGCGCGACCGAGGCCATCGCCGCATCGATGCTGGCGCTGCTGGAACCGGGCGACGAGGTCATCGCCTTCGAGCCCTTCTACGACTCCTACGCCGCAGGCATCGCCATGGCCGGAGCCGCCCGGGTCCCCCTGACTCTCCGCGCCCCCGACTTCCGCCCCGACCTCGACGCACTGCGGGACGCCATCACGCCCAGCTCCCGCCTGCTGCTGCTGAACTCCCCGCACAACCCGACCGGCATGGTCCTCACGCGGGAAGAGGCGACGGCGATCGCCGAGATCGCGGTCGAACACGACCTCCTTGTCGTCACAGACGAGGTCTACGAGCACCTGGTCTTCGAGGGCGAACACCTTCCGCTGATCTCACTCCCCGGCATGCGCGACCGCACCGTGTCGATCTCATCGGCGGGCAAGACCTTCTCGTTCACCGGCTGGAAAGTCGGCTGGGTCACGGGCAGCCCGGCCCTCGTCGCCGCCGTCCGCACGGCCAAGCAGTACCTGACCTTCGTCAGCGCAGGGCCCTTCCAATACGCGGTCGCGGAAGCTCTCACACTGCCCGACTCCTACTTCACGGGATTCCGTGAGGAGCTTCGCGGCAAGCGGGACCTACTGGCCACGGGGCTCTCCAGCGCAGGCTTCGAGGTCTACCGCCCCCAAGGGACGTACTTCATCACCACCGACATCACGGCGCTCGGCGAAAAAGACGGCATCGCCTTCTGCCTCGCCCTCCCCGAGCGGTGCGGTGTGGTCGCCGTCCCCAACGCCGTCTTCTACGACCACCCCAACGCCGGGCGCACCCAGGTCCGCTTCGCCTTCTGCAAGAAACAGGAGGTGCTGGAGACGGCCGTGACCTGTTTGCAGAAGCCTCGCGCCTGAAGAACGGTTGTGCAGCCTGGTGGTCAGCCCGGCCCCGGATGGCCTGCGCCGTGGGCGGCCGGGCCGGCTCGTAGGGCCCTGATCTCGGTGGAGCGGCGGATGAGCAGGTGGTGGGCGAAGCCGTCGGCCGTGGCCTGCCCGCCGGGCAGCTCCACTGCGAACCAGGCCCAGTCGTAGTAGCGCTGCGCCTTCGATCCCTCGCCCTGACTGCGGCGCTCCCCCCACTCGCCGCGGCTGGTGGGTAGTGCAGCAGGCCCCCGGCCGCGGTCACGGCGGGCTGGCGCGGCTTACCGGGCGGCCCCAACAGCGGGAAGCTGACCGGTACGGCCAGCACATACGGCAGGCCATGGTCGTGGCAGAAGCCGCGCAGGGCCGGGTCCTTGCCGTAGTCGGCGTCCGCAGCCACCCAGCCGAAGGCCAGGGCGCGCTCCAGTGCGCCGGCCAGCATCTGAACGCCGAGCTGCGGCTTGGTGGCGAAGCCGATCTCCTCGGGTACTCCCGCGTCCCGGCGCCGCTCTGCGTCCTTCGCCCATACGGCGGGCAGGAACAGCCGCCGATCATAGAAACCCCTGACCCGCGCCCTGGCCGAGGAGTGACCCCCATGACGCAACAGCTCGCGGAGCGCCCGCACACTCCACTGATCGTGGTCCGCGGCCTGACGAAGTCCTATCCCGCGGGCGGGGACGGCGCCGCCATATCAGCCGCAGCGGGGATCGACCTTGACATAGAGCGAGGAAGCGTGACGGCACTCACCGGCCCCTCCGGGTCCGGCAAATCGACCCTTCTGCATCTGATCGGCGCACTGGACCACCCGGACAGCGGGACCATCGAGGTCGACGGCACCAACGTCACCGAACTCCGCCGCCGAGCTCTGAGCGCATACCGGCGTGGCATGGGCTTCGTGTTCCAACGATTCCACCTCCTGCCCACCCTCACCGCACTGGAGAACGTGATGGCTCCCGTCCTCACGACCCGGACAAGCTACGACAAGGTGGGACGAGCCCGCGAGCTCATCTCCCGCGTCGGCCTGGAAGGGCGCGAGACCGCCCTCCCGTCACAGCTCTCAGGCGGTCAGCAGCAACGCGTGGCGATCGCCCGGGCCTTGATCAGTCGGCCCACCGTGATTCTGGCCGACGAACCCACGGGCAACCTCGACTCCAATACAGCTTCGGACATCATCGACCTGTTGATCTCGCTGCGTGACACGGACGACGCCACGCTTCTCATAGCCACCCACGATCCGGCGGTGACCGCCCACTGCGACGAAGCGATCCACCTGACCGACGGCCGGCTGCGCACTCCGGACCCGGAGGCTTCCCAATGATGTTGTCAAGCCGCAGCCGTGACTGGCGATGTGGGTTGGTGGCACCGCTGGGCACGGAACATGGCCCACAAGACGTTGACCCGGCGCCGGACGAGGGCGAGCAGTGCGAGCAGTTCGGCCTCGTCATTGGCAACCCGCCGCGACAGCAGCCGCCGGCCCCCCTCGTCGAGCACCACGCAATGGTGATGCCCCTTGCCGATGTCCGTACCAGCCCAGATGCGGCCCACAGTGTCTCCGGTTCCTCGATGAACATGTCCCGCAGACGACCTCGCTGGCGTGGCCCTGCACAGCGATCGAATCTGCCGGGAAGCGGGTTCCCTCGGGGCCGTTCGTGCTCCTCGGCGACAACCCCCGCAGCGATGACTCCAAGCAGTGGGGGTTCTGTCCGGGCGAACGGCTCCTCGGCGTCGTCCTGCGAACGGTCGGGTAGCGGAACGCTGGAAGAGAACCGTTCCGCCGGGTCGTCGCGTCGGAGAACGGTCTCCTGCGACCACCACGACGTAGGCGCCCCCTTCGGCCGCGGCGCGGCTGAAGGGGGCGCCTTGCTGAGGAGGGGGTTCAGCTCTCGTCTGAACCCGGGTTCTCCTCGCCGGACTCGCCGGACTCGGCGTCCTTGGTCAGGCCGAGCTGGTCCACCAGCCACTTGTCGAACTCGATCGAGGCGCGGACCCAGCTGACCGTGCTGGAGACGAAGTGCTCCAGGGCGACACCGGTGCCGATCATCATCTGCGCCTCACCGATGAGACGGACCGTGCCGTCGTCGTGAGTGTGGCTGTAGATCTTCGGCCACAGGGTGCGCCGGTTCCAGTCGTCGATCTGCTCGAGAAGCTTGGGCTTGTCCTCGATCGGGTGCGCCCGGTCGTAGAACGTGCGGACGGAGAAAACCTGCTGCTCCGCCTCCCCGCGGAACATGAAGTACGTGCGGAACTCCTCCCAGGGAGCCGCGAGGTCGCCCTCGTCATCGACGACGTACTTCAGCTCCATCTGGTCGAGGAGCTGCTTCACCAGGTCCTGGTCGGGCACGACAGGACCGGCCGGGCCGTTCCCCTGCGGTTCGGGCTGCTTGTCCCCGAAGTTCGGAATCGAGGACGGGTCGATGCTCACCGTGGAACTTCCCTTCGTACGGAATACCGCCAGTCTCCCTCACGACGGGCCGGTCCTGGCAAGTGACGACCGGCCCGGCGTGGGGTGCGGTCAGCTCCGGGCCGCGGCGACGGCGAGCCCCTCCCCGTCCGGCGCAGGCTCCACACGCACCGTGTCGCCGTCCCGCACCTCGCCGGCCAGCAGCTCCCTGGCCAGCTGGTCGCCGATCGCGGTCTGGATCAGCCGGCGCAGCGGCCGGGCGCCGTACGCCGGGTCGTTCCCCTCGGCGGCCAGCCAGGCCAGCGCGTCGTCGGTGACCTCCAGGGTGAGGCGCCGGTCCGCCAGCCGCCTGCGCAGCGCGTCGATCTGCAGTTCGGCGACCCTGGCCAGCTCCTGCGGGCTCAGTGCGGAGAAGACGACGATGTCGTCCAGCCGGTTGAGGAACTCCGGCCGGAAGACGGAGCGGACCATGGCCAGTACCTTCTCCCGCTTCTCCTCCGGTTTCTCCAACGGGTCCATCAGGTGCTGGCTGCCCAGGTTGGAGGTGAGGATGAGGATGGTGTTGCGGAAGTCCACGGTGCGGCCCTGCCCATCGGTGAGCCGGCCGTCGTCGAGAACCTGCAGCAGCACGTCGAAGACGTCGTGGTGCGCCTTCTCCACCTCGTCCAGCAGCACCACGCTGTACGGACGCCGCCGCACGGCCTCGGTGAGCTGACCGCCCTCCTCATAGCCGACGTACCCGGGCGGGGCACCGACCAGGCGGGCCACCGAGTGCTTCTCGCCGTATTCGCTCATGTCGATGCGGACCATCGCCCGCTCGTCGTCGAACAGGAAATCCGCGAGGGCCTTGGCCAGCTCGGTCTTGCCGACACCGGTCGGGCCGAGGAAGAGGAACGATCCGGTGGGCCGGTCGGGGTCGGCGATGCCGGCACGGGTGCGGCGCACGGCGTCGGAGACGGCGGTGACGGCCTCGGCCTGCCCGATGAGCCGCCTGCCCAGCTCGTCCTCCATCCGCAGCAGTTTGGCCGTCTCGCCCTCGAGCAGCCGCCCGGCCGGGATGCCGGTCCAGGCGGCGACGACGTCGGCGATGTCGTCCTGGCCGACCCCCTCCTTGACCATGGTGTCCTTGGCGGCCTCCTCCTCGGCCTCGCTGGCCTGGGCCAGCTCCTCCTCCAAGGCGGGGATCTCGGCGTACAGCAGCTTCGAGGCGGTCTCGAAGTCCCCGTCGCGCTGCGCCCGCTCGGCCTGGCCACGGATCTCGTCCAGTCGCTCCTTGAGCTCACCGACCCGGTTCAGGCCCTGCTTCTCCTTCTCCCACCGCGCCGTCAGCCCGCGCAGCTCCTCCTCGCGGTCGGCCAGCTCCCGGCGCAGCCGGGCCAGCCGTTCGACCGAGCCGGGGTCCGTCTCGTTGCCGAGCGCCAGCTCCTCCATGCGCAGCCGGTCGACGGCGCGCTGCAGCTCGTCGATCTCGACGGGTGAGGAGTCGATCTCCATGCGCAGCCGGGAGGCGGCCTCGTCCACCAGGTCGATGGCCTTGTCGGGCAGGAAACGGGAGGTGATGTAGCGGTCGGAGAGCGCGGCGGCCGCCACCAGCGCGCCGTCGGCGATCTGCACCTTGTGGTGCGCCTCGTACCGGCCCTTCAGCCCGCGCAGGATGGCCACGGTGTCGGCGACGGTGGGCTCGGCCACCAGCACCTGCTGGAAGCGGCGCTCCAGGGCGGCGTCCTTCTCGATCCGTTCCCGGTACTCGTCCAGCGTGGTGGCGCCGACCATACGCAGCTCGCCGCGCGCCAGCATCGGCTTGAGCATGTTGCCGGCGTCCATCGCCGAGTCGCCGCCGGCGCCCGCGCCGACCACGGTGTGCAGCTCGTCGATGAAGGTGATGATCTGGCCCTCGCTGTCCTTGATCTCGGACAGCACGGTCTTGAGCCGCTCCTCGAACTCGCCGCGGTACTTCGCCCCGGCCACCATGGCGCCCAGGTCCAGGCCGATCAGCCGCTTGTTCTTCAGCGACTCGGGCACGTCGCCCTTCACGATGCGCTGGGCCAGGCCCTCGACCACGGCGGTCTTGCCGACGCCGGGTTCGCCGATGAGCACCGGGTTGTTCTTCGTACGCCGGGAGAGCACCTGCACCACCCGGCGGATCTCGTGGTCGCGGCCGATGACCGGATCGAGCCTGCCCTCACGCGCGGCGGCGGTGAAGTCCGTGCCGAACTTCTGCAGCGCCTTATACGTCCCCTCCGGGTCGGCGCTGGTCACCCGGCGGCCGCCGCGGGCGGCACCGAAGGCCTCGGCCAGCTTCTTCGCCGTCGCACCCTGCTCAGCCAGCAGAGTGCCGGCCGGGCTGTCGCCGGCGGCGATCCCGATGAGCAGGTGCTCGGTGGAGACGAACGCGTCACCCAGGTCCTTCGCCCGCTGCACCGCGTCGGCGATGGCCCGCTGCAGGCCGCGGTCGGGCTGCGGGCTGCCGACGGTGGAGCCCTGCACGGTGGGCAGCCCGGCCAGCAGCCGCTCGGCCCCGGACCGCAGCTGCGCCTGATCGGCCTCGACGGCGGCGACCATGTCCTGGATGTTCTCGTTCTCCTGGCCCTCGAGCAGGGCGAGGAGCAGGTGTGCCGTGGTGATGTCCGGGTGCCCGTCGGTGACGGCCCGGCTGTTGGCGGCACTGATGGCCTCCCGGCTCCTGTTGGTCAGCTCGGCATCCACAGTCGCGTGCTCCTCCTCGTTCGGTTGCCAGACCCAGCCTACGACAAGTTGAGTCTACTACGCTCAACCTGTCGGGAGGCTAAATTCTTCCCATGCCGATCAGCGACGACCCCGCCTTTCTCGCCTTCTGGGACGAACGCCACTACGCCACGCTGACCACCTACCGGCCTGATGGCAGCCCTCACGTGGTGCCCGTCAGCGTCACCTACGATCCCCGCGAACGGGTCGCCCGCGTCGTCAGCGGCGGCGGAAGCCGCAAGGTGCGCAACATCCGGGCAGCCGGCGAGGACGGCATGCGGGTGGCACTGTGCCAGGTGGACCGGGGCCGCTGGGCGACGTTGGAGGGCAGGGCCGTCGTCCGCACCGAACCGGCCCGGATCCAGGACGCCCTCGACCGCTTCGAGGAACGCTACGGGCGCCGCCCCAGGCCGAACCCGGAACGCGTCCTCATCGAGGTCACCGTCGAGAGGACCCTGGGCCGCGGCCGGCAGCCGGGGAAGTCCTAGTGCTCCGCTCCGCAGGTCCCGCAGCGGCGAAGCATCAGGGCCTCAGAGGCGGGAGACCTGTCGGAAGACCTCTCGGGCCACAGCCGGGAACGGGCGGCCCATCACCCTGCCGGGCTCGCCGACCGTGGTCACCGCGACGAGGGTGCCCGTACCGTCGTGCGAGTCGAACCCGGTCAGCCAGGGACCGCCGCTCGAGCCCTGCGTCAGGCCGCAGGGCGACAGCACGAAGTCGCCGGCGTTCGCCTTCGGCCCTGCGGCCACCGTCGCCGCACCGGCGCAGTACTGCAGCCTCTCCCCGTCGAACGGCGCGGCCTGCGGATAGCCGAACGCGAGCAGCCGGCCCGGGCGGCCACCCCGCGCGGCAGCCCCGAACCGCAGCCGGTTCGCCCCGTACGTCCGCTGCGCCGTCCGGCCGTCGCGGCGGGCGAGCACGAGGAACCCCCAGTCGTGGGGCAGGATCCGCGGCAACGGCCGGTGGACGTCCCAGCCGGGCGCCGGGCGCGTCGCACGCACCCTCCAGCCCGCCCTCCGGACCGCCGACCGGGTGCGCGGCCCCTGGTGGTAGCCCGGCAGGAAGTAGGTCTCCTTCGGGGTCCGCGGGTCCTCCGGGCTCTTGATGCAGTGCGCGGCCGTGGCCACCACGCTGCCGTTCGGTGCGCCAACCAGCGAGCCGGAGCACACCCGGTCCACCCCACCCGGCAGGAACGAGACCACCTTCCCCACCGTCCGTACCGTCCCGCCCGGCCAGGGCACGCCCCGCGCGTCCGGAAGGGCCCGGGCGGCGGCCGGCGCCGGCACGCACAGGACGGACAGGACGGCGGCGAGCGCGGCGGCCAGGTACCTCATCACTCCATTGTCGCAACTCTCCGCCATGGAATCGACACCGCATGTCACCGGCGTCGGCCCGCTCCGGTGCTACTGACCGCGCCGGCCCGGCCGCCAGACGACCAGTGCGCCGGACTGCCGCACGTCGTCGTAGGGCACCAGGTCGCGCCGGTAGGAGGCGTGGACCTGGGCCTCGCGCTGGCGCATGGCGACGGCGGCGCCCTCCACGGCCTGCTGCAGTTCCGCGACCCGCGACTGCAGCGCGGCGACCTGGTTCTCCAGTTCGATGATCCGCTTGATCCCGGCCAGGTTGATGCCCTCTTCCTGGCTGAGCTGCTGCACCTGGCGCAGCAGCTCGATGTCGCGCGCGGAGTAGCGGCGGCCCCGGCCCGCGGTACGGTCGGGCGAGACCAGGCCGAGGCGGTCGTACTGACGCAGGGTCTGCGGGTGCAGGCCGGACAGCTGGGCGGCGACCGAGATGACGTAGACGGGCGACTCGTCCGTCAGCTCGTACGGATTTCTGCGACCGCCACGTCCGGTCATCTCAGTCTCCCTTCGCGGCCTGGAACAACGCCGCCCGCGGATCCTCGCCCTCGGTGGCGTCCCGGTAGGACTCCAGGATGTCCCTCGCCTTGTCGCCCAGCTCCTTCGGGACGGACACCTGCACGGTGACCAGCAGATCCCCGCGCGTGCCGTCCTTGCGCGTCGCGCCCTTGCCGCGGGCCCGCATGGTCCGCCCGCTGGGTGTGCCCGGGCGGCAGCTTCAGGGTGACCGGCGGCCCGCCGAGCGTGGGCACCTTGATCTCGCCGCCGAGCGCCGCCTCCGGGTAGGTGACGGGCACGGTCACCGTCAGGTTGTCGCCGCGCCGCCCGAAGACCGGGTGCGCGTCGACGTGCACGACGACGTACAGGTCGCCGTTCGGGCCGCCGCGTTCGCCGGGGGCGCCCTTGGCGCGCAGCCGGATGCGCTGCCCGTCGCGTCACCCCGGCGGGGATGCGGACCTGCATGGTGCGCGAGCTGGTGGCACGGCCGCTGCCCTTGCACGTCGTCGCACGGGTCCTGGGCGATCAGGCCGCGGCCCTTGCAGTCCACGCACGGGTCGGTGAGCGAGAAGCCGCCACCGCCGCCGCGGCTGACCTGGCCGGTGCCGACGCAGGTCGGGCACACGCGCGGCGTGCCGTTCTTGTCGCCCGTGCCGCCGCACGCCTTGCACGCGGCGGAGGAGGACATCCGCAGCGGGACCGTGGCACCGTCGACGGCCTCGGTGAAGCTGAGCGTCACCTCGGACTCGATGTCCTGGCCGCGCCGCGGCTGCGTAGCGCGTGCCGGTGGCACCGCCACGGTTGAACAGACCGCCGAAGACGTCCCCCAGGCCGCCGCCGAAGCCGCCGCCCGCCGGGCCACCGCCAGGCTGGCCGCCGCCGGGGAACAGGTCGCCCAGGTCGAAGTTGAAGTTACCGGTGCCACCCGCGCCGGCGGCGCCGCCGGGCCGGAACCCGCCGCCGCCGAACAGCGCGCGCGCCTCGTCGTACTCCTTGCGGCGCTTGCTGTCGCCGAGCACGTCGTATGCCTCGGAGGCGTCCTTGAACCGCTCCTCGGCCGTGCGCGTCACCGCGGTTGGCGTCCGGGTGGTTCTCCCGCGCCAGCTTGCGGTAGGCCTTCTTGATCTCGGCCTCGGTGGCGTCCTTGGGGACGCCGAGGACCTTGTAGTAGTCCTTCTCGATGAAGTCCTTGGTACTCATCCTCGACGTCCCACCTCCCGCTGACTCATCTGATTCCCACCGGCTGCGGTCAGCCCTCGGCCTGTTCGCCGCCGGACTCGCCGTCGCCTGCCTCGCCGTCGCCGCCCGGCTGCGCGCCGGGCTGCGGCTCGGCGACGCCGACCCGGGCCGGGCGGATCGTGCGTTCGCCGATCCGATACCCCGGCTGCAGGATCTGCACGCACGTCGTCTCGGTGACGTCCGGCGAGTACGAGTGCATGAGCGCCTCGTGCACGGTCGGGTCGAAGGGCTCGCCCTCCTTGCCGAACTGCAGCAGACCCATCTTCGCGGCGACCATCTCCAGCGACTCGGCGACCGACTTGAAGCCGCCGACCAGCTCGCCGTGGTCCCGAGCACGGCCGATGTCGTCGAGCACCGGGAGCAGCTCCGTGAGGAGGTTCGCGACGGCGATCTCCTTGACGGTCACCCGGTCCCGCTCGACCCGGCGGCGGTAGTTCTGGAACTCCGCCTGCAGCCGCTGCAGGTCCTGCGTGCGCTCACCCAGCGCCGTACGGGTCTGGTCCAGCTGGGCGAGCAGACCGGCGTCCGTGCCGGCCGCTCGCCTGCTGCCCGTCCTGCGACGGCCCCGGCCGGGGCCGCCGGGCCCGCCGCCTCCTCGGCGGCGGCACCGGCGGCCTGCGCCGCATCATCGGACTCGGCGTCCTGGGCGGCGTCGGCGGGGACGTCGGGCTCCTGCGGGAAGCCCGGAGTCTCCTCCGTCACGCGGCACCGTCCTTCGGCTTGTCGTCGTCCACGATCTCGGCGTCGACGACGTCGTCCTCGGCGCCGCCCTCGGCCTTGGCGCCGGCGTCACCGGCCTGCGCGCCCTCGCCGCCGGCCGCCTGCCCGGCCTGGGCGTCGGCGTACAGCGCCTGGCCGAGCTTCTGGCTGGTGGCCGCGACCTTCTCGGAGGACTCGCGGATGGCCGCGGTGTCCTCGCCCTTCAGCTTCTCCTTCAGGTCGCCCAGCGCTTCCTCGACCTCGGTCTTGACGTCGCCGGGAACCTTGTCCTCGTTGTCCTTGAGGAACTTCTCGGTCGTGTAGACCAGCTGCTCGGCCTGGTTCCGGGTCTCCGCGGCCTCCCGGCGCTTGGAGTCCTCGTCGGCGTACTGCTCGGCGTCGCGCATCATGCGCTCGATGTCGTCCTTCGGCAGCGCGGAGCCGCCGGTGACAGTCATCTTCTGCTCCTTGCCGGTGCCCAGGTCCTTCGCCGCGACGTGCATGATGCCGTTCGCGTCGATGTCGAAGGTGACCTCGATCTGGGGCACGCCGCGCGGAGCCGGGGGGAGGCCGGTCAGCTCGAACATCCCGAGCTTCTTGTTGTACGCCGCGATCTCCCGCTCGCCCTGGTAGACCTGGATCTGCACGGACGGCTGGTTGTCCTCGGCCGTGGTGAAGATCTCCGAACGCTTGGTCGGGATCGTGGTGTTGCGCTCGATGAGCTTGGTCATGATGCCGCCCTTGGTCTCGATGCCGAGGGACAGCGGCGTGACGTCGAGCAGCAGGACGTCCTTGACCTCGCCCTTGAGCACGCCTGCCTGCAGGCTGGCGCCGATCGCGACGACCTCGTCCGGGTTGACGCCCTTGTTGGCGTCCTTGCCACCGGTCAGCTCCTTGACGAGCTCGGCGACGGCCGGCATACGGGTCGAACCGCCGACCAGGACCACGTGGTCGATCTCGGACAGCTGGATGCCGGCGTCCTTGATCACGTTGTGGAACGGGGTCTTGCAACGCTCGAGCAGGTCCGCGGTCAGCTGCTGGAACTGCGCCCGGGTGAGCTTCTCGTCCATGTGCAGCGGGCCCTCGGCCGACGCCGTGATGTACGGAAGGTTGATCGAGGTCTCGCTCGAGGAGGAGAGCTCGATCTTGGCCTTCTCCGCGGCCTCACGCAGCCGCTGCAGGGCCATCTTGTCCTTGGACAGGTCCACGCCGTGACCCGACTGGAACTGCTTGACCAGGTGGTCGACGACGCGCTGGTCCCAGTCGTCACCGCCGAGGTGGTTGTCACCGTTGGTGGCCTTCACCTCGACCACGCCGTCGCCGATCTCCAGCAGCGAGACGTCGAACGTACCGCCACCGAGGTCGAAGACCAGGATCGTCTGGTCCTCCTTCTCGAGGCCGTAGGCGAGCGCCGCTGCAGTGGGCTCGTTCACGATGCGCAGCACGTTCATGCCGGCGATCTCGCCGGCCTCCTTCGTGGCCTGCCGCTCGTGGTCGTTGAAGTAGGCGGGCACGGTGATGACCGCATCCGCGACCTTCTCGCCCAGGTAGGCCTCGGCGTCCCGCTTCAGCTTCTGCAGCACGAAGGCGCTCATCTGCTGCGGGTTGAAGCCCTTGCCGTCCAGGTCGATGTTCCAGTCGGTGCCCATGTGCCGCTTGACCGAGCGGACCGTCCGGTCCACGTTGGTCACGGCCTGCCGCTTGGCCACCTCGCCGACGAGCACCTCGCCGTTCTTGGCGAAGGCGACGACGGACGGCGTGGTCCTGGCGCCCTCGGCATTGGTGATGACGGTGGGCTCACCGCCCTCGAGAACACTGACGACGGAGTTCGTCGTACCCAGGTCGATGCCGACCGCACGTGCCATTTCGGTTTCCTCCAGCTGATGCCTTGAGCGAATCTGGCTCAAGAGTGCATCAGCTCCCCCGACCGTGTCAAAGGACATGAGCCGGTCCAGCTCAAGTCTCCTGCGCAGACCCTCAGCGAACTGCGGCTCTGTGGTCCTCAGTACGGGTCCGGCAGCCACTCGACGGCGACGACGGCCGCGTCGTCGCGCAACAACTGGCCGCTGTGCCGCACGACGGCCTCAACGAGCGCATCGGGCAGTTCCTCCCCGGGGACGTCGATCAAGGACTGCATCGCCTTCATCAGCGGGAAGAACTCGCCGTTGACGTCGCGCGCCTCTTCGATCCCGTCCGTGTAGAGCAGCAGCCGGTCACCGGGATCCCAGCGGTCTGCGAGCACCGGAAACTCGTCATAGAACTGGTGCGCGAGTCCGAGCGGAGGCAGCGCGTCGCCCAGGCCCACCCGGCGCACGGTCGAGTGGGTGAGGAGCACCGGGGCCGGATGACCGAGGTTGACCAGCCGCAACTCTGCGCCGCGCAGCTCCATGACCGCCGCGGTGACGAACAGCTCTGCCGCGTCGTACGCGTCGGAGAAGCCGTCGTCGTCGGCATCCTCCATCCGGCCGACCGCCTGGGAGCAGCGCACCGCAGCCCGGGAGAGGGACTGCTCACGGCGGGCCGCCTCACGGAAGGTGCCCAGAACTGTCGCCGCCGTGCGGATGGCCGGCAGCCCCTTGCCGCGCACGTCCCCGATGATCAGCCGCACCGAGTCCGGCCGGACCACGACGTCGTACAGGTCGCCCCCGATCAGCGCCTCGGACTCGGCCGCGACATACCGGGCCTGCAGCCGCAGGTCGCGGGCGCGGCGCGGCACCGGCGGCAGCACGGCCAGCTGGGCCGCCTCGGCGACCCGGCGCACCTGGAAGAGGCTGGCCTCACGTTGTTCGCGCGCACGGGTGGCGGTGATACTGGCGACCGCGACGATCAGGACGGCGATGAGAATGGTGAGCTGGTAGTCGAGACCGTCCAGGACGTCGGTCACGGTCAGGAAGATGGCGACGGCCGTCGCCGCGGCGGAGACCGCCACCACCCCGCGCAGCCGTCCGCGGATGGCGGCGAGCGCGGGGGCGGGGGTGAGCATGGAGCCGGTACGAAGCGACTGCACGTCGGCGTAGTCGTGGGTGAGTTCCAGTGCCAGCACCACGGCGATGAGCAGCCAGGGAAGCATGGCGCCGAAACGCTCACGGCCCGGCTTCGTCATGCCGACCACCTGTTCCAGCCCATGGCTCCAGAATAGGGAGAAACAGGACGTTGAGCGCACCCAGCGACGCAGATCACCGCCGGTCCGGGTACAGGGTCGCGGCGATAGTGGGTAGTCTCGAACGGACTGGATAAGTTACCGCTTAGTAAAGTTGTTGAGCACTGCCCGCAGGGTTTCAAGGAGCCGTCCATGCAACTCGCCGCGATCATCGTCTCGCTGGTGCTGGCCGCGGTGGGCATCGCGCTGTTCGCGCGCGCCATCGCGCAGATCTACCGCTCCGTACGGCTCGGCCAGCCGGTTCCCGCCGGAGCCCGGACCGACCAGCCGGGGCAGCGCACCCTCACCGTCGTACGCGAATTCCTCGGTCACACCCGGATGAACCGGTGGGGGATCGTCGGCTTCGCACACTGGTTCGTCGCCGTCGGCTTCTTCACGCTGCTGCTGACGCTCGTGCACGCCTTCGGGCAGCTTTTCGCGGCCGACTGGGTGATTCCCGTGCTGGGCGCGTGGACGCCCTACGAGATGTTCACCGAGATCGTCGGCCTGATGACCACCCTCGGCATCCTCACGCTCATCGTGATCCGGCAGCTCAACCTGCCGCGCCGCGCCGGACGCAAGTCCCGCTTCGCCGGATCCAAGGCCGGACAGGCCTACTTCGTCGAGTACGTCATCCTCGTCATCGGCATCGCGATCCTCGTGCTGCGCGGTCTGGAAGGCGCGCTGACCGGGGTGAACGGCTACGCGCCGGCGTACTTCCTCACCTACCCGCTGGTACTGGCCTTCAAGGGGCTGAGCGTCACCGCGGTGCAGAACCTGGTCTACCTCTTCGCACTCATCAAGATCGGTACCTCGTTCGTCTGGATGATCGTCGTCGGCCTGAACACCAACATGGGTGTGGCCTGGCACCGCTTCCTCGCCTTCCCCAACATCTGGTTCAAGCGCGAGGCCGACGGCTCCACGGCGCTCGGCGAACTGCAGCCGATGGTCTCCGGCGGCAAGGTCATCGACTTCGAGACGGCCCTGGACGAGGACGACGAAGAGGAGACGGTCTTCGGCGCCTCCCAGGTCGAGCACTTCTCCTGGAAGGGGCTGCTGGACTTCTCCACCTGTACCGAGTGCGGCCGCTGCCAGTCACAGTGCCCCGCCTGGAACACCGGCAAGCCGCTCTCCCCCAAGCTGCTGATCATGTCGCTGCGCGACCACGCGCACGCCAAAGCCCCCTACCTGCTGGCCGGCGGCGGCAAGACCGTCGAGGGGGAGGAGAAGGCCACCGAGGAGCAGCTGAAGGACGTCCCGGCCGCCGCGCTGGCCGAGGCGGAGCGTCCGCTGATCGGCACGTACGAAGAACAGGGCGTCATCGACCCCGACGTGCTGTGGTCGTGCACCACGTGCGGCGCCTGCGTCGAGCAGTGCCCCGTCGACATCGAGCACATCGACCACATCGTCGACATGCGCCGCTACCAGGTGATGATCGAGAGCGCGTTCCCGAGCGAGGCCGGGACGATGCTGAAGAACCTGGAGAAGAAGGGCAACCCCTGGGGTCTGGCGAAGAAGCAGCGCCTGGCGTGGACTCAGGAGCTGCAGCGGGAGGCAGGCTTCGAGGTGCCTGTCGTCGGCAAGACGGTCGAGGACCTCACCGAGGTCGAGTACCTGTACTGGGTCGGCTGCGCCGGCGCGCTCGAGGACCGCGCGAAGAAGACCACCAAGGCCTTCGCCGAGCTGCTGCACATCGCGGGCGTGAAGTTCGCGATCATGGGCGGCGACGAGAAGTGCACGGGCGACTCCGCCCGCCGCCTGGGCAACGAGTTCCTCTTCCAGCAGCTGGGCGAGGAGAACGTCGCCAACCTCAACGCGGCGTTCGGCGAAGACGCTGCGTCTGACGGCGCCCCCGGAGCGGATTCCGGCGCCACTGTCCCGAAGGCCAAGAAGAAGATCGTCGCGACCTGCCCGCACTGCTTCAACACGATCGCCAACGAGTACCCGCAGCTGGGCGGCCACTACGAGGTCGTCCACCACACCCAGCTGCTGCAGCACCTGGTCGACGAGGGCAAGCTCGTCCCCGTCACCCCGGTCGAGGGCCTGATCACCTACCACGACCCGTGCTACCTGGGCCGCCACAACAAGGTCTACACGCCGCCGCGCGAGATCATCGAGAAGGTTCCGGGCCTGCGCAACGAGGAGATGCACCGCCACAAGGAGCGCGGCTTCTGCTGCGGCGCCGGCGGCGCGCGCATGTGGATGGAGGAGCGGATCGGCAAGCGCATCAACAACGAGCGCGTCGACGAGGCCCTGTCCCTCAACCCGGACATCGTCTCCACCGCCTGCCCGTTCTGCCTGGTGATGCTCACCGACTCGGTCAACGGCAAGAAGAACGACGGTGCCGCGAAGGAGGACCTGCAGGTCGTCGACGTGGCCCAGCTGCTGCTGGACTCCGTCCGCGCTCCGATCGACCCGCCGGCCGACGAGCCTGCGGACACCGACACCCCGGAGCCCGAGCCGGTCGAATAGGCCGCCCCGATACGCGTGATGGCCGGCCCCGCACTGCGAGGCCGGCCATCGTCTTTCACCCGATCTTCACCACAAGTACAACCTCCTGCACCGCTCGTGGGTCTTCCCAGCGGTTGAATATCCGTCTCATGCAGGAGAGTCTCCGTGCCGAAGCGTTACCGCGTCGCCCTTGCCACCATGGCCGCAGCCACCCTGACGGGCGGTCTGCTGACCGTCACGGCCGGTTCGGCCGCCGCCGAGACGCCCGAAGGCGTCCACGGCGACTTCAACCACGACGGCTACCGCGACGTGGCCGTCTCCGCTCCCGGTACGACCGTCGGCAGCGACACCGATGCCGGGGCGATCGTCATTCTGTGGGGCGGGCCCTCCGGCCTGCGGCCCGACCACCGCACCCCGATCACCCAGGACTCTCCCGGCGTGCCCGGTGGTTCGGAGAAGGGCGACCGCTTCGGCTCGATGGCCGCGGCCGGCGACTACAACGAGGACGGCTACACCGACCTCGCCGTGGGCGCCCCTTACGAGGATCTCTCCGGCGACAAGGATGCCGGCATGGTCACGATCCTTTGGGGCGGCAAGCAGGGCCTCACCTCGGGCACGGTCGTCGACGAACCGGACCCCTCCGGCCACGACAACTACGGGCAGGCTCTGGCCTCCGGCGACTTCGACGCCGACACCGTCGAAGACCTGGTCATCGGCGACAGCTCTCCTACAATCCACTTCTTCCAGAACCGCATCGACACCTCGGGCGGCGCTGGGCACACCTACTCCGTGTCCACGCCGATCGCCAAGGACGTCGGTGGCGTGTTCTGGCTGACGACCGGTCAAGTCGACGGCAACGGCGCCGACGACCTCGTGGTCGACGGCCTCGACAGCCGGCCGACGGGCGATTACCTCTACAACGAGAACTTCTACTACAGCGGCGCCGTCGGCTCGGGCATCACCGGCTCTCCCAAGCGCCTGAGCCCCGGCATCGTCACCGGAATCGGCGACACCAACGGCGACGGCTACGGCGACCTCGTCATCGGCGAGCAGTGGGACAAGGACGTCCCCGGCGCCGTGAAGGGCGGCAAGGTATCCATCCGCTACGGCACCTCGACCGGGCCGAACGGTGAGATCCAGAGCATCGACCAGGACACCGGCGGCGTCGTGGGCGGCTCCGAGACCGACGATCTGTTCGGCAGCGAGCTCAGCCTCGGCGACGTCAACGGCGACGGCTTCATGGACCTGGCCGTAGGGTCGTACGGCGAGAACCTCGGCGATGCCTACGACACCGGCGCCGTCCACCTCTTCTACGGCTCCCCCGACGGCATCACCACCACGAACGCCCAGTACTTCAACCAGGAGACGCGCGGCGTCCCCGGCGGCAGCGAGGACCAGGACGAGTTCGGCAGCGACGTCTTCCTTTCCGACGTCGACGGCGACGGCAAGGCTGACCTGACCATCGGCGCGTGCGGCGAGAACAACTTCAATGGCGCCGTCACCGCGCTGCACTCCGACGGGCAGCAGATCGTCACCGACGACGCACAGTGGATGAGCGCCACCTCCTCCGGCCTGGACACCTACCGCTACCCGGCCCTCGGTGTGAATCTCGCCGGATGACGCCGCTCCTCCGGCGCCGGTGTCCGGCTCACGGCGCGGCGGGTCCATCCCGCCGCGCCGCAGGCGTTCAGTCGATCCACTCGGCGAGCAGGTCGCCGAACGCCTCCGGGCGTTCCAGGGACGGCAGGTGCGCGGTGTCCGGCCAGTCGACGCGACGGGCGCCGGGAATGTTCTCGGTGAGCCGGCTGGCAGTCTCATGGATCGCGTCGAGGTCCAGGCCGCCCTGCAGCACGAGGGTCGGTGCGGTGATCTCACCGAGCCTGTCGAGCGCCGGCGGCTCCGGCTCCCGCTCCTCGACGTCGTCCCAGCCGGCCGTCACCTCGAAGGCTCGCCGCTGCATGCGGCGCACCAGGTCGCAGACCGCCGGATCGACGTCGGCGGCGTCCCGGTGCGGGCCGACCAGCCACCAGCTCACGTTCGCCTGGACGGCTGCGTCCAGGTCCTCGGCCTCCATGGCGGCGTTCTCCGCCGTGATGAACGCGCGCAACTGTGGCGTCATCTCCGGGATGAGCGAACCGCCCGGCGCGCACAGCAGCAGGGAAGCCACCCGTTCCGGCCGGGCGAGTGCCGCCTCGACCGCCACCCCGGCGCCCAGCGAGGCGCCCACCAGCCGGCAGCGCTCGACGCCGAGTTCCGCCAGCGCGCCGAGCACGTCGTCCGCGTGCGAGAAGGCACCCTCCGGGCGGGCGGTGGACTCCCCGAAACCGCGCAGGTCCAGCCGGACGGCGTCCCGCTCAGCCGTCAGCGACAGCCACAGCGGCTCCCACATCCGCCGGTCGGCCACACCCGCGTGCAGCAGGACCACAGGCACCTCACCCCCCGGCCCCGCCCGGTCGTACGCGATGCCGGCGGACGTGCGTGACGTCACCGTCACTCGGACTCCTCTCCGACTGCGGACCCGCTCCCGGCGCGGAAGCGGCCCACAAACAACCACACCGCCCCGGCCCGCGCAACGGCTTTTCCGGCGGAGCCGGGCGCGCGCCCCCTGAGGGATGTCACAGGTCAGACCCGATCTGACGGTCAGTCCCGGGCCGGGGCGCCCGCAGGCCCCCGACACGGTACGTTCGATGACGTGGCTGGATTCAGGATGGGACGGGGCCGGAGCCCCCGCGACGCGCAAGAGCAAGGGCAGTACCCGCAGGCAGCCCCGCCGGGGCCGCAGGGCGCCGATGTCCGCTTCGCCGCGCAGCGGTGGCAGCGAAGCGGCGGGGGAGACGGCGAGCCCGAGTACTTCGGCGAGCCTGCGGCCCCCGCCCGCAGTCCGCACGCGCCCCACGACCCGTATGCGAACAGTGCGGGACACACCCAGCCCTTCGGCGTCAGCCACCCCTACGGCCAGGAGGCCGGCTACACCGCGGGCCAGGACGCCACTCCGCCCAGCGCGCCGCGACTGCACTGGAAGCAGCTGCTCAGCGGCATCGTCCTTCGCCCCAACCAGACGTTCTGGCAGATGCGGGACCACACCGTGTGGGGGCCGGCGCTGCTGGTCACCTTCCTCTACGGTCTCCTCGCGCTCTTCGGGCTCGACGAGACTCGCGAGGACGTCATCAGCGCGACGGCCGTCAACGCCTTGCAGTATGTGCTGGGCACCGCGGTCGCCGTCGTCCTGATGGGCTTCGTCCTGGGCACCGTCACCCACACGCTGGCCCGCCAGTTCGGCGGCGACGGCGCGTGGGCACCCACCGTCGGCCTGTCCATGCTCATCATGTCCCTGACCGACGCACCGCGGCTGCTGCTGGCGATGTTCATGGGCGGCGACGCCACCCTCGTACAGGTCGTCGGCTGGGTCACCTGGCTGGCGGCCGGAGCGCTGTTCGCATCCATGATCAGCCGCTCCCACGACCTGCCATGGCCGCGCGCCCTGGGCGCCTCCGCGATCGAGCTGATCGCCCTGCTCGCGCTGATCAAGCTCGGCACCTTCTAGTGCCGCATCAGCCAGGGTTTGCCCGGTAGCGAGGCGTCCTGGCGCACTGCGTTCGCTTCGCTCGCTCCGTCTCGGCCTTGTTGCGCCTGCGGATGCCGAGCCTCTCGCACGGCGCCCGGACGCCGCACGCAGGTGTCCTACCCGGGCCTTCGGGCAACGCAGGGGGCACCTCCCGCCAAAGGCAGGGGGAGAGCATGCGTGCCAGGGCAGCGAGCGGGGTAAACCTCGCCTGCCGCGACACCAGCGCGAAGAACGGTCCGCCAGCCCGGCCGACGGACCGGTCGGCTCAGTTCGGCAGAGTGGCAGGCAGGCAGCCTCGCGGGATGAAGTACCAGCTCTGCAGGCCGGTCCCGTCGGTGCTGCCGCCCCGCGGGTCGCGGACCATCACGAAAGAGCCGTCCCGCGAGACGTACCGCCATTTGACCGTCTGGCCGAGTGCCACATCGCTCTGCAGCGGCTGGCTCGCGTGCGCCGGGACATCCCACGGACTCACGTTGCCGTAGGCGGTGATGTGCGTGCCGTCCCAGGTGGCGCACCCGGCGCCGGCGACGGTGGCGACCGTGGAGCCGTCGCTGGCGCCGGAGCTGATCTGGCCGTCGGTGAACTCCGAGGTGGACCAGGTCCGGGCGTCACCGCACGCGTTGGTGTGCGGTTCGGTGCCCTCGACCGCACCGTCGTAGATCCACAGACACTCGTTGATCGTGCCGTAGACATGAGCCCAGCGGTAGCCGCCGCTCGCCGGACCCTGGATGTCGGCGGTCCAGCCGCGGTAGGCCGTGCCGATCACGTACGAGGCCGGGGAACGGCGCAGCAGCGTGTAGTCGGTGTCCACGTGCTTGCGGGCGGCGGCGTGAGCAGGGATCTGGGCCGGGCCGGCGATCGGCACGGCGACGGTCGCGGCGGCGGCGGCCGTCAGCAGGCCGAGCAGCAGGACACGCGTTCTGCGGAACATGGGGGGAGCTCCTCTGGCGCACGGGGGACGGAGGGAGCGGCCACCCTTCTGCGATTGTTGCTGCTCCGTCAAGGACCCGTGCGGCCAAACATGACGTTTGGCCTCTCCGCCGCGTCAACTTCTTCTGTCGTCCACAGACGGCCCGAACGACCGGGCTGCTGCCGGACGTGGGGCCCGCCCGCGGCGGCCCGGCTGCGCTACGGCCCAGCTGCGCCGAGTACCCGCGGGTGCGGGAGGCTGCAGGCTGCGCACGGCCGCTCGCTCAGGCGTCCAGCACCTGCCCATCCCGCCGTACCACGGGCTTGTCGACGGACCACGGGAAGTTGATCCACGCGTCGGTCCGCTTCCACACGTACTCGCACTTGACCACCGACTGCGGCTTCTCGTATATGACCGCGCTGCGCACATCGGCCACGTGCTCCGCACAGAAGTCGTGGACCAGCTTCAGCGTGCGGCCGCTGTCGGCCACGTCGTCGGCGACGAGCACCTTCTTCTCGCTCAGGTCCACCACATTCGGCACCGGCGGCAGCATCACCGGCATCGGAAGCGTCTCGCCGACACCCGTGTAGAACTCGACGCTCGCCAGGTGGACATTCTTCACGTCCAGCGCGTAGCCCAGCCCGCCGGCCACGAACAGTCCGCCTCGGGCGACGGACAGGATGATGTCCGGCTCATAACCGTCGTCCGCGACGGCCTGCGCGAGCTCGCGCACCGCCTGTCCGAAGAGTGAGTACGTCAGGTTCTCGCGCTCGTCGCTCATGCCCTGAGTCTCTCCCGGCAGGCGCGGATCCTCATACCTGAGTGCGGTGGAAGTTCAGGTACGACCGCGACGGAGTCGGCCCGCGCTGGCCCTGGTAGCGCGACCCGTACCGGGCGGAGCCGTAGGGGTGCTCGGCAGGGGAGGTCAGTCGGAACATGCACAGCTGGCCGATCTTCATGCCCGGCCACAGCTTCATCGGCAGCGTCGCCACGTTCGACAGCTCGAGTGTGACGTGCCCGGAGAAGCCCGGGTCGATGAAGCCGGCGGTGGAGTGCGTCAGCAGCCCCAGCCGGCCGAGGCTGGACTTGCCTTCCAGCCGGGAGGCGACGTCGTCCGGCAGCGTGATCACCTCGTACGTCGAGGCCAACACGAACTCGCCGGGGTGAAGAATGAACGGCTCGTCCGGCTTCGACTCGATCAGCCGCGTCAGGTCCGGCTGTTCGACGGCGGGATCGATGTGCGGGTAACGGTGGTTCTCGAAAACACGGAAGTAGCGGTCGAGTCGGACGTCGATGCTGGACGGCTGCACCATGTCCGACTCGAACGGGTCGATCCGCACCCGGCCGGCGTCGACCTCGGCACGAATGTCCTTGTCTGAGAGAAGCACGGGATGAGCCTACCGGCCACGGGCCCGCACCCCGCGGAGGGGGAACGGGCCCGCCCGACGCCTACCGGCCGGACTCGTGCCAGTTCCCGCCGCGCGCCACCGGAACGGCTTGCCGCAACCGCGCACAGCGCGGGCACCGCAGCAGCCGGCCGGGGCCGATCCGCTCGTCTCCGAGGTTCTGCATCGGGAACGTCGAGGTGCTGAACTCGTGCCCTTCGGCGCACCGGACGACGGTGGATTCCATCGCTTCCCTCTCCCCACTACGTGACGACAAAAGCCACGTTAGGGGATGAACTGCATGCTCCCGCGCCCGGCACTCCGGGTCCCGACGCTATGCCCGAGCAGCCCGCCGACACCTGGATATCACCGACTGCGCGCACCCTACGGCCCGCCTCTGACACCGACCGGACCCACACCGCCTGACGTGCCGCCTCACCTGCCGGACAGCGGCAGCATCGTGCACCAGAGGCACGGAATGGGGTAGTGTGACAGCGGCGAGAACGGCTCTCAGAGCCTGCTGCGCGGGCGTAGTTTAATGGTAGAACATGAGCTTCCCAAGCTCAGAGCGCGGGTTCGATTCCCGTCGCCCGCTCCACGACAAACCCCCAGGTCACCGACCCGGGGGTTGTTTGTTGTCGGACCGGCTCAAGCATCTCGTGCCAGATCCGTGCCAGTGCGCAGCCCCTGCTCGCGCACACCTCACACAGCATGGCCCATCAGTCAACAACTGCTGTGAGCAACGGAACTGACGCGTAGTGCGAAAACTCGTGGGCCACCTGCGCGGCGCGCGCCCTGCCCCCCGTGACGCGAGCAGGCCACCTCCGAGAAGCCCTCCTCAGGCTCTCGCTCGACGTTGGTGGTGGAGGTACCATAACCACATGTCACTGAAGAAGACGACCGTCATGGTCGACGAACGGGACCTTGCGTTGATCAAGGAAGCGGCCGCTCGGGAGGGCCGGTCTGAGTCGGAGTACTTCCGGGAGGCGTTTCATCTTGCCGCCCTTCGCACGCGTCGGTGGGATGAGGACTGGGACATCCCCAGCCTGGACTTCGGCGGTCCCGTCAGCGCTGAGGAGATCGACCGAGCAGTCGCGGACGGTGTGGCGGACGCCGAGTGATCATCGTCGGTGACACCTCCGGCCTGGTGGCCGCCCTCAACAGTTCGGACCCGGAACACGAAGCTGCTCGGGACGCTATGCGGCAGGCAGCACTCACACTGGTGTCACCGCTGGTGATCATGGAGATCGAACACATCACCACGCGCAACGTCGACCGCAAGGCCGCATATCGGGTGAACGACTGGCTTCTGGGCCAGGAACGAACCGGACGCTTGACCATCCCCGATGTCTCCGCCGGCACCCTGCGCAAGGCCCGCCTGGTCCAGAACCGCTACGCAGCCCTACGACTGGACCTGACGGACGCAGTGAACGTCGTCCTTGCCGAGGCCTACGACACCGAAATCATCCTGACCCTCGACCGCAGGGACTTCAGAGCGATCACCCCGCTCACCGGCAAGCACGCCTTCAGACTCCTCCCCGACGACCTGTAGAAGCTCCCGCGGCTGCAGTGCACTCGGCCGTTTTACCAGCGGTGCGCCATGGCAGTAACCAGGGCGGTCGTGGTGAGTCAGCAAGCGCATCCCCAGCGCGCTCACGATCTTCACGTGCGAATTTGGTCAGTTTCGTTCCGTTGCACGAATCACCGTAGATCAACGCCCCAGGGTTGTGTGGCGTTCGCAAGCACCCCGTGGTGCCGTGCCTGTTCAGCACCCTTGTTGCGCTGCTGCCGCCATCGTGCAGCAGCGAGGAGTACAGGCCCTCCCTACGCAGCAGGGCACCCCTGCCCTGCTTGTCGAGCGTCTCGTACTCCGCGAGGATCCTCGCCTTGTACTCCGCGCTGTACCGACGCGGGCCGCTGCTTCGGGGTTCCACCTCCGGATCCGGGGTCCCGGGGTCGTTGGTACTGGCCACCTGGGGCACTACTCCTTCTCCGCCCTCGACTCAATCAATCATCCAGTATGACTGACTCGACCAAGACTGACAGAGAGGGTCCGTGGTTTTCCAGGTCAGCGCGAAGTCCTCAAGTACGGGGCTGTCGTTGTAGATCTCCGTGTCCTCGTCGACCGCGTCGGTGGGATCCGGTCGGAGTCGCGGACCTCCACGTGATCACCGTTGGCTGGTGGTGCCCTTCTCTGCTCCTTGTCGGTCACCACCAGCCGCCGTTGCTGCGCCAGATCGGCGTGTTCCGTCCCGTCACTCGCCGGTGCACCAGCACGCCGACGATGTAGAAGGGCTTGAGGATCCACCAACTCGCCCACATCTCGAAGACCAGGAGCCAATAGAGCAGCATGAACGGCGCAGTGAGGCAGCCGGCTCCGCCACCGCTACCGTGCGGCCGTCCGCCGGTCATGGGAATGCTGCCGCCGATGGAGAACGGACCCGGAAGCGGGATGCGCCAGCGCAGCCGCATTGACCTGTTCCTCTCGTGGCCTACTTGCCGATACGGATTTTTTCGCTGTCGAGCAAGGCGGTGTGCGTCGTCGCGACCAGCATGAGCAGCAAGAGCAGCAGCCCGGACCAGTTCTTCGGGTCGTTGCCGGATACAGCGGTGGAGAAGACCAGGATCCCGACTTCGATCACGACATAGACGGCGGCCAACCAGAGCTTGATGACGCCCTTCACAGCGGCCACAACGAAAGGGACCGCAGCGAGCAGGCTGACACTGACCAGGGGCACAAGCGTCCAGACCACCTGGGCGAGGGTCGAGCCGAACATGCGCGGCCGGTCCGAGACGATCTGCGAGTTGAGGTACGGGTTCGGGCCATAGGTCATGATTGCCCCCAAGTACGGTGCAGGAGACAGCCAGTGTGAGGGAGATGCGTTTGTTGCGTGAACAACGAACTGGCTTCGTGTCAGATCTGTGACACTTCCCGGCTCTGCGGTCACCTGCGTCGCCCGTCACCGGAACCCGGCTCACGCCGGAAGCCCTCGGGCATGCCGGGGTGCACCGAAGGCCTGGCGCCGGCGCCCAGCGGCCGGCTCTCTCGCTGGGGGCCATGGTCGACGAGCAGGATCTCGCGCTGATCAAGGAGGCAGCCGCACGAGAGGGACGATCGGAGTCGGAGTACTTCCGGGAGGCGTTCCATCTCGCGGCCCTCCGCACCCGTCGATGGGACGAGGACTGGGACATTCCGAGACTGGACTTCGGCGGCCCGGTCACCGCCGAGGAGATCGACCGGGCGGTCTCGGACGGCGTGGCGGACACCGAGTGATCGTCGTCGGCGACACCTCCGGCCTGGTTGCCGCCCTCAACGCCTCGGATCCTGAGCACGAAGCCGCTCGATCAGCCATGCGCCAGGCAGCACTCACCGTGGTGTCACCGCTGATGATCCTGGAGATCGAACACATCACCACACGGAACATCGACCGCAGGGCTGCATATGTGGTGCACGACTGGCTGCTCAGCCAGGAACGCACCGGACGCTTGACGATCCCCCAGCTGTCCGCCGACACGTTGCGCAAGGCTCGCCTGGTCCAGAACCGCTACGCGGCCCTGCGGCTGGACCTGACCGACGCGGCGAACGTCGTCCTCGCCGAGGCATACGGCACCGAAATGATCCTGACCCTCGACCGCAGGGACTTCAGAGCCATCACCCCGCTCACCGGCCACCACGCCTTCCGACTTCTCCCCGACGACCTGTAGAACCTCCCGGCCCCCTGCCAGATGCGTGCCAGATGGGGCGGTCAGTCGCGGTGAACCGCCCCGGCGCCGGCATCCCGCGAGGTGCGGCAGCTCGCCAGCAACATCGACTGCTGGTGACCCGAGATCGAGGCGTTCATCGACACCGGGCACCACAACGCGAAGAGAGAGGGCATCAACCGGCTGTTCGAGATCGCCGCACGGGCCGCGTTCCGCTTCCGCAACGCCGAGAAGCAGCAACTACGGGCACGCTGCGTCACCGCCTGCCGAGCCCAGAGCCACGGCCGCGCCGGCCTGGCGGGGAGAGCCCAGGAGTGGCCGAGGCACGGAGGGAAATCACCGCAAGGGGCGGCAGCCGAAGTGGAAGCGCGAGGGAACCGCGCGCTGCGCTGCGCTCCGCGGGGGCGCTGTACCGAGCGCAAGGTGGACGAGACACACCGTTCCCTGCCCCACGTGGCGGTTCCGGACCGGCACGCCGCGGCCGTCGTAGGGGCCGAGCGGCGGTAGCGCGCGGCAGAGCATTGCCGTCGGAACCCAGGTCGAAGACCTGGGCCTTGTCCGTTGCTCAGGAGGAAAACCCGGTGCGGGGCGTCGGCCGAGTCGGGAGAATCGCGCGCATGGCTGCCGAGATCACACGCATCAATCCCCCCGAGCTCCATCCGACTCCGGGGTATCACCACATCACCGTCGTGGAGGCGGGGCGGACGGCGTTCCTGGCGGGGCAGTGCCCGCTCGACGGTTCAGGGGCGCTGGTGGGGCCGGGTGATCTCGATGCCCAGATCGACCGGGTGGCGGCCAACGCCGCCGTCGCCCTGGATGCGGTGGGCGCCCGGCCGGAGCACGTCGTCCGCTCGGTGATCTACGTGGCCAGTGACGACGTCGTGGTTCTGGGTGCCGCCTGGCGACGCCTGACCGGTTCGGTTATCGGGCCCGCGTTCACCACCGCGAGCACCCTGCTGGGAATCGCCCAGCTCGGCTTCGCCGGGCAACTGATCGAGGTCGACCTCACTGTGGCACTACCCGGCTGACCGCGGCCCGCAGTCGGCACGATGGGGCGCTGACCGAGGAGATCCGCCGGATCCACCAGGACGACCACGCTGTCTACGGCTGCCGCAAGGTTCACGCCGCTTGCCGCGCGGAGGGCACCAGGTGGTTCGCTGCACGGTCGAGCGCCTCATGGGTACGGCCGGTCTGCGTGGGGTGATTCGGGCGAAGCGCCCGCGCACCACCCGTCCCGCCCGCGAAGAAGGGCCGCAAGAACACTACGGCCGCGTCCTCGTCGAGGCGCTCGATCCGGACGGCGTTGGCCCCCGCTCGACGCCCGGCTCACCAGTCTCGGATCCGACGGCGAACCGCCGAGGTCGTCGGTCATCCCATGGTCTTCGCACCGTCCAGGGACTCGCGGAGGATGTCGGCGTGGCCGGCGTGCTGCGCGGTCTCAGCGAGGACATGGAGCAGCACCTGGCGCGCCGACCAGTGTGCGCCGGGCTCGAACCACGGGGCCTTGGGCAGCGGTCGGGTCGCGTCCAGGTCGGGCAGGCTCGCGATCAACTCATCCGTCCGGGAGGCCACTTCCGCGTAGTCGGCAAGCACACCGGCCAGCGTCTCGTTCGGCAGCAGCCGGAACTCGTCGGTCCGTCGCGCCACGTCCTCCTCGGTCATGGTCGTGACGTCGCGGATCGCCGTCGGCCCGTCCACGATGAACGCCGCCCAGGTGCGCTCCACCTGCGCGACGTGCTTGATCAGGCCGCCCAGGCACAGCTCGCCGGCTGTCGTCCGCCGCCGGGCCTGCTCGTCGGTGAGGTCGCGCGTGGTGAAGCGCAGGAAGTGCCGGTGCTTGGCGAGCGCCGCCAGCAGGTCGGCGCGCTCGCCGGTGGTGGTTCCCTCGCTGATGCTCATGGTCTCCGCCTTCGGTCGTTCCCGGTCCGTCAAGAAGAACGCTATGACGTACAGCGGTCACTTTCCGGCCTGAATGGCGGCACACTCGCAGATATGGCGAACACCAGCACCCGAACGCTGCGCTTGCTCTCCCTGCTGCAGACGCACCGCTACTGGCCGGGGGCCGAGCTGGCCGGGCAGCTGGGTGTCTCCGTGCGCACCCTGCGGCGGGACGTCGACCGGCTCCGCGAACTCGGTTACCCGGTCGAGGCCCAGCGGGGGGTCGAGGGTGGCTACCAGCTCGCGCCGGGCGCCGCCCTGCCGCCGCTGGTGATCGACGACGACGAGGCGGTCGCGCTGACCGTGGCACTGCAGTCCGCCGCGCAGGGCGCGGTGGAGGGGCTCGCGGAGCCGTCGGTGCGGGCGCTGGCCAAGGTGGTGCAGGTGATGCCCGCGCGACTGCGCCGGCGGGTGGAGGCGCTGCGCGCGATGACCGTGCCCGCTGCCGGCTGGGGTCCCGGCGCGCCGGGCGTCGACCCGAGCGTGATCGGTGCGGTGGCACTGGCGTGCCGGGACGACGAGCGGCTGCACTTCTCCTACCGCGCTGCGGACGGACGGCTGTCGGACCGGCACGTGGAGCCGCACCGGCTGGTCTGTCTCGGGCGCCGCTGGTATCTCGTCGCCTACGACCTGGCCCGTCACGACTGGCGCACCTTCCGGGTGGACCGGGTCACCGGGCCGCGCGGCGCCGGACCCCGGTTCCGGCCCCGCGGGCTGCCCGCCGCGGACGCCGCCGAGTTCGTCCGCGCCGGACTGGAGAACCTCCCGCGCTCCTACCAAGTCGAGGCACTGGTCGACGCCCCCGCCGAGGTCGTCCGCGAACGGATCGGCCGGTGGAGCACCGTCGACGAACTCGACGCCGGGCGCTGCCGGGTGCGGATGACGGCCGACTCGCTGGACTGGCCGACGATGGCGCTCGGCGTGACCGGCGCGGACTTCCGCGTCGTCGGCCCGCCCGAGCTGCTCGACCAGATCCAGGAATGGGGCGCCCGCTTCAGCCGCGCGTCGGGGCCCCACCCGTAGCGCGTTCTGCGCTTCAGCCGGCGAGGGCTGCGGCCGTGAGGCGGGCGAAGGCCTCCGGTTGGTCCAGCATGATGTTGTGCCCGCTGTCCGGCACCGAGACCACCGAGACGCCCGCGGCGGTGATGTCCGCCTCGCCGGCGAGTGGGGCGTCGGTCCCCGGCACCAGGAACGTGCGCCGGATCGGCAGTTGGCAAGCTTACGGACGCCCGCCGCCGCGCCGAGCCGAGGGGAGCCGAGGGGAGACGCCGTGCACACCGTGATCGTGTGGTGGGACCTGGCCGAATCCGACCAGACGATCGAGTCGCTGCGCACGTACCTGCGAGAGGAGTCCGTCGCGGCGTTCGCCGAAGTGCCCGGACTCCGGCTGAAGATGTGGCTCTCCGACACCGAGACGAACCGCTGGGGTGCCGTGCTGCTGTGGGAGTCGGCGGAGGCCGCGGGGGCGGCGCTGCCGAGCCGGGCCCTCGAACTTATCGGCTATCCGGCCACGGCCGTCCACACCTTCGCCGTGGAAGCGACCGTCGAGGGCCGATACGACACGGAGCAACTCGCGCTGCGTGGAGCCGCCTTCGACTGACGGCCGGACAGGCTGGCTCGCCCGCTCGGGCTCGCGTGCACCAACACAGGGTGGAACCTCGACATCCCGAGCACGTTGCCACCGTCCTGACGCGGGGCTTCGCTGGGCAATTGCCCTTCCCAGCGCCGACGCTGCGCTTCGTCGCGCTCGTGCGCCGGCCGCCGTCATCCGCCTGCTGTTCCCGCCCCCGGTCTCCGCCCGCTGCCGTCGGGGCGGCGGCTGTCGCGGCGGCGCAGCACGGGCCCTCTGCGTTCAGGTGACCTGCTGCAGCAGGTCCGCGCCGAGCGGGGTGAGGGTGTGGTGGGTCGTGCGGCCCTCCCTGGCCGTGGCGACCAGCCCGGCCCGGCGCAGCACCTTCGCATGTTCGCTCGCCGAGGCCGCGGAGAGACCGGTGCGGCGGGCGAGAGCACCCGTCGAGACGCCCTCGGCGATCACCTCCAGCACCGCCGCACGGCTGTGCCCCAGCAGGGCCGCCAGGTCGGTGTACGGGCCGCGCGGCGGGATGAGTGCCGGGTGGGCGGCCTCGTAGAACAGCGTGGGCTGCTCGTCGTCCGGGCCGCAGGGGAGGTAGGAGCTGAATGCGGCGGGTGCCAACAGCAGCCCGCGACCGCCCAGTTCATAGTCGCAGTCGGTGTCGCTGACCACCTCGATGCACGGCGGCCGCCACCGCATACGCGGGTGCAGCGACTGCAGGACGGCCTCGATGCCTCCGTCCCGCAGTTGCCGGGCCCGCCGGGCGCGGTCCGCCGCCAGGGTCGTGCTCATGGCCCGCCAGTACGGGCCGACGGCCACACCGTGGTAGTCGCGCAGCGAGTCCGCAAGTGAGGTGAGGACGCCGGTGCGGCCGTCCGCCAGGTCGCGCGACCAGCCGGGCAGCGGACGGTAGCGGGCGACATGTTCCAGGTCGGCACGCAACACCTGCCGGGGCGTGGACAGGACGCGGTCGAGTTCCTCGTCCAGCGTGGGCAGTCCGTGGTGGGGCCGCAGGAAACCGGGGATCGGGTGCAGCGGGCCTGCCGGGGCCAGGTCGCCGAAAGACGGGGTGACCGGCCGCCGCCAGCACGCCCGCACGAGCCGCCGCCACCGGTCGACATCCGCAAGGCCGGGCCCGTGGACCAGCCGGACGGCGCTGAACAGGGTCGCCGTCAGCTCGCTGGAGGTGCCGGCCAGCCGCGTGCGCGCCAGGTCGGCGACCGTGAACAGGATGCGCATCATGTCTGCCTCCCGAGCCGGTGCCGTCGCTGTGTCGTGGGGAGCACTTCGGGCAGCGCCGAAACGACTCCCATCCACCAGTTGTACCGGCCATGCTGCCTGTGCGCGGTGCTTTCCGGCCGCAGGGGGGACGGCCGGAAAGCACCGCCCGACGACAGCCCAGGAGGCAGAGTTGACTGGACGGACAGGCAAGCGGCGCGGCAGGGCCGCCGGAGTGACGGCCGCGCTGGTCGCAGGAGTGCTCGCGCTGCCGGCGAGCGCACAGGCCAGTGCGCGAGACGAGGCGACGCCGCCGCCCGGCGCGGTCGGCCCGGTCGTCACGCACCCGGTCGAGCAATCGTTCTCCTACCCGGCGGGCGAGGTCTGCGCCTTCCCGTCCCACACAGAGTTTCCCGTCAGCGACCTGACGTTGACGACGTGGACGGACGGGGACGGCCAGCCGCTCTTCGCGGTCGAGAGCGGCCCGCTGGTGATGACCGTGACGAACCTGGAGACGGGCGAGTCCGTGACCCGGGACATCGGTGGCACGGGCGTCATCGACTACTTCGACGACGGCAGCTACACCCTGACGGGAAACGACTGGGCCGCGCCCTTCCGCTCCGGCGACTCCCCGCACAACACCTGGCTCGTCGCGCGGGACTTCATGTCGGTGAAGCTGACCCCCGACGGCGAGGGCGGCCACCGCCACACGCTGTTGGCCGCCGCGGGCCGGGTGGAGGACCTCTGCGAGACGCTGGGCTGACGGTTCATACAAGCGCGGGGGGACGGCCGGCCGCCGGGATTTCTTCGGCGGGCGGGGGCGGGCCCGGCGGGGTGCCGTCGCCGAAGGGGCGGCCGCCCAGCTGCTCGCGGTGGTGCGGGGTGAGCCAGCCCGACAGGTCGGGGCCGGCGGGGACGATGCCGGTCGGGTTGATGCCGGTGTGCACCAGGTAGTAGTGCCGCTTGATGTGGTCGAAGTCGACCGTGTCGCCGAACCCGGGCGTCTGGTACAGGTCGCGGACGTACGCCCACAGCACCGGGTCCTCGGACAGCTTGTTCCGGTTGCACTTGAAGTGGCCGTGGTAGACGGCGTCGAAGCGGACCAGCGTGGTGAACAGCCGGATGTCGGCCTCGGTGAGGGTGTCGCCGACGAGGTAGCGGCGGTCGGTCAGCCGCTCGGAGAGCAGGTCGAGGCGGCGGAAGAGGTCCCCGTAGCGCCCGCTCGTACTCGTCCTGGGTGGTGGCGAAACCGGCCCGGTACACACCGTTGTTGACGTCCCGGAAGACGCCGTCCATGACGTCGTCGATCTCGTCGCGCAGCGGCTTCGGGTACAGGTCGGGCGCGCCCGGCCGGTGGTGGGCGGTCCACTCGGTGGCGAAGTCCAGGGTGATCTGCTGGTAGTCGTTGGTGACGAGCTTCCGCTGGGCACGTCGACGATCGCGGGCACGCTGACGCCGCCGGGGTAGTCCGTCTCCGCGCGTCGTAGGCCTCGCTGAGGAAGCGGATGCCCAGGACCGGGTCGCGGTCGCCGGGGTCGAGGGTGAAGCGCCAGCTGCGGTCGTCCTGGATCGGGTCGGTGACGGCGAGGGAGATCGCGGACTCCAGGCCCAGCAGCCGCCGGGAGACCAGCGCACGGCTGGCCCAGGGGCAGGCGCGGCTGACGACGAGCCGGTACCGCCCGGGCTCGACCGGCCAGCCGTCCCGCCCGTCGGCGGTGATCCGGTCGGCGAAGTGGCCGGGAGACCGCTTGAAGGTCTTCCTGCCGTACTCGGTGTTGCCGTCGCCGGTGCCAGCAGCCATGTCGGCGTCCTTCCTCCTCGACGCCTTCACCGCCGACCGTACGCCCGTTCCCCGTCCGATCGGCCTCCGCGTCACCGTGCGGTGCCTATGCTCCACACATGGGCGATATCGAGGGACTCAGCGGCGCCGTACTCGTGACGCGCGACGGCTCGGTGGTGTTGCGCGAGGCGGGCGGGCCGGCCGACCCGGAGCGTGACACTGCGTGCACGCCGGACACGCGCTTCCAGATCGCCTCCGTCAGCAAGCAGTTCACCGCGGCGGCCGTCATGCTGCTCGTGGAGGAGGGCGCGGCACGGCTCGACGAGCCGATCGGCGGTGTTCTGCCCGACTGCCCGGTCCGCTGGCGGGACATCACGCCGCATCACCTGCTCACCCACACCTCGGGTCTGGGGCACTGGCCGGACGTCGATCCCGCGGTGATGACCGGCTCCCCGGCGCCGCAGGACGTGCTGGACGCGCTCGCCGAACGGCCGTTGCACGATGCGCCGGGGACGTCGTACCTGTACAGCAGCCCGGCCTACGTTCTGTTCGGGCGGCTGGTCACGCTGCTCGCCGGGCAGAGCCACCCGGCGTTCCTCCGGGACCGGATCTTCGCGCCGCTGGGTATGCCGGCGACCGTCTCCGGTGCGGACCCGGAGTCCGGCGGTGCGCGGGGGTATCGAGACGGGGAACGAACCGACGTCACGATGTACAGGCGCCTGACCGGGGCCGGCGACATGTGGTCGACCGTCGACGACCTCGCCCGCTGGACGGCCGCCCTGCACGCCGACGGGGTGATGGACCCGAAGTCGCGGGAGGCGATGCACGCGCCGCACGTGCCCTACGCGTCCGCGGACGGGGTCATCGTGTACGAGGCCTACGGCTACGGCTTCTTCACCGGCCGGATCGTCGGCGAAGAAGCCGTCTTCCACCCCGGGGACAACCCGGGGTACCGGTCGCTGCTGGCCTTCTTCCCCCGCCGGGCGACGACGGCGGTGCTGCTCACGAACGACGAGTCCGCGCCGTTCGACGACGTGGTGCGGCAGGTCGCCGCCGCCGCGACGGCGTGAGGCGTCAGGCGGGGAGCCGGTCCAGGGCGGTCACCAGCGGGACCGGGAGGTAGGGCGGCCAGGGGGCGGGGCCCTGGACCTGGTAGGGCAGGAAGCCCTCGCTCGGCGGCGACCTGGAGTTCCTCCGGGGGTCTCCGCCTGGTGGACGACGTGGCACCGGCCGGCGTCGGCCTTCGCGCGCTCGAAGAGCGCGGGCGCGGGCTTGCGCTCCTCGAGCGTGCGGGGGGTGAGGACGCGGTCGGCGAAGTCGTCCCAGGCGAAGGGAACCTGCCCGGCCCAGTCGGCGTCGACGACCTGCCGCAGGTACGCGGCGCGCTCGGCGTCCGTGGCGCCCCACTCCGGCGGGACGTTGGTGATGAGGCCGACGCGGACGTGGTGCGCGCGCAGGGCGCGCAGGTAGTCGGCGGCGTGCGGCAGGTAGGTGATGCTGCCGTCGTCGGCGGTGTGGATCAGCGTCTCGCCGAGGTCGAAGTAGACGACGGTGCAGCCGCGTTGTGCGGGGGCGGCGCCGGAGGCGGCTGCGGCCGCCCGGGCGGGGACCACCGTCACGACGAGGACAGAGAGGGCGAGCAGCGCCTGGACGACGGTGCGTCGGACGGTGCGGACGAGGGTGTGGGGAGTGTGTTTGTCGGGCACAGGCCGACACATACCCCTTCATGGCGCATACATGTCAGTGACATTTCTCGTTCCGACAGCGGCCCTCGCGCCGACGGCGAGTCCTCCCTCAGTCCAGACCGCGCGCCGCGCGGAACCGCGCCAGGCCCTCGTCGAGGTCGACCAGCGGCGGCGGGTAGTCCGGTGCTTCGCGGCCGCGCCGCGCGAGCGTCCACGGCGTGTGGATGTCCCGGCCGTCGACGGAGGCCAGTTCCGGCACCCAGCGGCGCACGTAGTCGCCGTGCGGGTCGAAGCGGCGCGCCTGACTCAGCGGGTTCAGCACCCGGTTGGGGCGGGTGTCGGTGCCGGTGCCCGCCACCCACTGCCAGTTGAGCTGGTTGTTCGCCACGTCTCCGTCGACGAGCAGGTCCAGGAAGTGCCGGGCGCCGGTACGCCAGTCCACGTACAGCGTCTTGACCAGGAAGCTCGCCACCAGCAGCCGCGCCCGATTGTGCATCCAGCCTTCATGGGCGAGCTGCCGCATGGCCGCGTCGATGATCGGATAGCCGGTGCGGCCCTCCCGCCAGGCCGTCACGGCCTGCTCGTCGCGGCGCCACCGGTCGCCCCGCGTGCGATAGTCCTCGCGGGACGCGGCCGGGCGGGCGGCGAGCACCTGATGGTGGAAGTCCCGCCAGGCCACCTGGCGGACGAACGCCTCCGCCCCCTCGCCGCGCCGCCGCCGCGCCCTCTCCACCGCCTCGACGGCCGAGAGGGTGCCGAAATGCAGGTGCGGGGAGAGCCGGGAGGTGGCGTCCCCGGGCAGGTCGTCATGCCGGACGGCGTAGTCGTCCATGCCCTGCCGGACCCACGCCGAAAGCCGCCGCCGGGCCTCGGTCTCGCCGCCGGCGGCCAGCCCCGGCGAGGTGCCGGAGACCGCGGCGCGGGAGGGGATCCGCTCCGACCGCGGACCGTCGGGGACCCGGACCGTGCGCGGCGCGGCGACCACCTCACGCAGCTTGCTCGGCCTCCCAGCGCCGGAAGTACGGCGTGAACACCGCGTAGTGATCCTTTCCCTGCGGGGTGACGGCGCCGGGCGGCAGCACTGTCGTCACCGCGTCGTGGACGTGCAGCCGCCGCCCGTCGGCTCGCAGCGCCTCCCGCAGCCGGTCCTCGCGCCGCTGCGCGAAGCCGCTGACATCACCTGCGACGTGCACGGCGAGCGCGTCGGTCTCGGACGCCACCCGGCGCACCTCACGGGCCGGATCCCCGCAGCGCACCACGAGCCGCCCGCCGCGCCCGCGCAGCTCCTGCGTCCAGACAGGCGAGGCAGTCGGCGAGGAACGCGCGCCGGTTCGGGGCGTCGAAGCCGGCGGCCCGCACCCGGCTGTCGAGTACGAACAGCGGCACCACCTCGTCCGCCCCGCGCAGCGCGGCCCGCAGCACAGGGTTGTCGTGGACCCGCAGGTCGGCGGTGAACAGGGCGACGGCGACACTCAACGGGCGACTCCCTCGACAGACGGCACGCGCCATTGTTCCCCGCTCAGCCACGGCCGGGCAGGCAACGCGGGCCGTGGCCGGACCCGGCGGACGTGGCGTGGCGGTCCGGGACCGGCGGGGCCACCATGTGACCAGATGCCACCGGGAAAGGGAGGCAGCGCGTGAACGACATCCCTTCGCGGTGCGACGTCGTCGTCATCGGCGCGGGCCTTTCCGGCCTGGCCGCGGCCGGCCGGCTGGCGCGATCCGGCGCCGACGTGCTGCTGATCGAGTCCGGCGACGCGGTCGGCGGGCGGGTCCGCACCGACTCGGTCGGCGGATTCCTCCTCGACCGGGGCTTCCAGGTGCTGAACACCGCGTATCCCGCAGGTCCGGGCGTTGCTGGACCTGGAAGCGCTGAACCTGTGGCCGTTCCAGCGGGCGCTGGCGCTGTACGCGGACGGCCACCTGGTACGGCTGGGCGATCCGCGCCGCGACTGGCGTGCGCTGCCCGAGGCGCTGCGGGCGCCGGTGGGCGGCCTGCGGGGCCGGGCCGCGCTGGGCGCGTACGCCGCGATCTCGGCCTTTGTGCCGGACGGAGACGTGCTGGCGCGCCCGGACGAGCCGGCGCTGGTCGCCTGGCGGCGGCGCGGACTGACCGAGCCGATGATCGAGAAAGTGCTGCGGCCGTTCTTCGCCGGACTGACCCTTGACGCGGAGGCGGCCACGTCCAGCCGGTTCACCGACCTGATGCTGCGCATGTTCGTGCGCGGCGACTCGGCGCTGCCGGACGCGGGCATGCAGGCTGTCCCGGAGCAGCTGGCGCGGCGGTTGCCGCGGCACGTGCTGCACCTGCACACCACGGCGGTGCAGGCGGCGCCCGGACACGTGGTGACGGACCGGGGCACGATCCAGGCGCGGGCCGTCGTCGTGGCCACGGACGCCGACGCCGCCGCGCGGCTGGTGCCGGGCCTTGCGACACCACCGTGGAAGGGGCTGACGACCTGGTATCACGCGGTGGACGGCGAGCCGCCGGCCGGGCCGACGCTGCTGGTCGACGCCGAACCGTCGCCCGTGGTGAACACCGTGCCGGTCACGGAGGCGGCCGCTTCCTACGGGCCGCCCGGACGCACCCTGATCGCCACGACCGCGCTGCACGCCGGGTCGCGCGGCGCCCGGCAGGCGGCCTCGGAGGCGGACGTGCGGCGCCGGCTGGCGACGCTGTACGCCACCTCGACCGACGACTGGGAGCCGGTGGCGGCCTACCACGTGCCGCACGCGCTGCCGTCGATGGCCGCTCCACACCCCTTCCGGCGTCCAGTGGCGGTCGACGAGCTGTTCGTGTGCGGTGACCACCGGTCGACGAGCTCCCTCCAGGGCGCTCTGGAGTCGGGCGAGCGGGCGGCGGCGGCCGTCCTGGACCGGCTGCGGCTCGGGCGGACGCGGACGACGCCGCCGCGCCGGGAGCCGGAGGCGGCCTGACCGGAGCCGACGCCTGACCCGCCGGGCCGGCAGGGGTCAGGGGCTCAGGCCGGCGTCTCCGGAGCCGGTGAGCACCGCGAACCGGGCGCCCGTCGGGTCGGCGAACATGGCCAGCCGCCCGACGCCCGGCACGTCGGTGGGCGGGATCATCGCCGTCGCACCGTGGGCGCGGGCCGCCTCGGCCGTGCCGTCGCAGTCGGCGACCTCGAAGTACGGGTGCCACCCGGAGAAGGTGCCCGCCTCGAGGTTCTCCGGCGGCAGCTGCAGGATGCCGGCATGCGTCGCGTCCCGCCCCTCACCTGCCGGGTAGGCGAGGGTGTAGGACTTGCCACCGCCCGTCGGGGCGTCGAGCAGCTCCCAGTGCAGCACCTCGCGGTAGAAGTCCTTCGCCGCGGCGGAGTCCGCGGTGTACAGCTCCGTCCAGCACAGGGTGTTCACCTCGCCGACGGCGTCCAGCCCGCGGTTGCGGCCAGGCTGCCAGACGGAGAAGTCCGCGCCGGCCGGGTCGGTGAATCCGGCCATCCGGCCCAGGTCGAACACGTCGAACGGGTCGAAGCGTACGGTGCCGCCCGCCGCACGCACCGCGGCGGCCGTCGCCTCGGCGTCCAGAGTGTGGAAGTACAGATCCCAGGCGGGAGTCGCGCCCTCGTCGGTCAGCGGGCCGATGGCCCCGACTGCCCGGCCCTCCAGTTGCAGCGTGCCGTACCCGCCGGATTCCGGACCTGCCGAGACGAACTCCCAGCCGAAGAGCCGGTGGTAGAAGTCCGCCGCCGCGTCGATGTGCCGGGCGCCGAGATCGAGCCAGACCGGCGCGCCGGGCACGTACGAGGTGGTGAGCATGGCCGTCGCCCTCCGCGGGTGGGGTGTCCGTGCTCCCAGCTTGGCAGCGGGCACCGGCATCCGCCCGGCGGGCGCGACGAGCGGCGGACTACTCGGCGCCGCGGTGGACCTCGAGGAACTCCTCGAAGGACAGCTGGCCGTCGCCGTTGCGGTCCTTGGTGTTGAGAACGGCCTGGGCCATGGACTCCGTGTAGTGCACGTCGCCCATGTCCGCCATCGCGAGCTGGAACTCCTTGGCCGTGACCAGGCCGTCCCCGTCCCGGTCGAACTTCTCGAACGCCTTGCGTGCCGTTTCGGTGTCGGCCACGGTGATCCCCTCCAAGGTGTACGTGCGTGACGTGCGAAGCCTACCTGCGCCCCCTCGGGGCAGCTTCTCGCGGCGGGGCTCCGCCTCGGGGCGGTCTTCGTGGCGACGAACTCGGTGATCCGGTAGGTGCACGCGCCGGCCAGGACGAACGGGGCGGCGGCGACGAGCGCCTCGATCCCGGCGCGGTCCGCCCCGGCGGCCGGGCGCGCGGAGACCCGCGTACCGCGCCCGGTGGGGGGCGGGGCGGCACGCGGGCCTCAGGAGTGGCGAGGTGTAGGAGTGAGTCAGTACACGCTCAGGCCGTAGGTGTTCAGCACCTCGGTGACCGGCTGGAAGAACGTGGTGCCGCCGGAGGTGCAGTCGCCGCTGCCGCCCGAGGTCATGCCGATGGCGGCGGTGCCGTCGTACAGGGAGCCGCCGCTGTCGCCGGGTTCAGCGCACACGTTGGTCTGGATCAGGCCGTTGACGACGCCGTCGCTGCCGTAGTTGACGGTGGCGTTCAGGCCGGTGACCGTACCGCTGTGGATGCCGGTGGTGCTGCCGCGGCGGGTGACGTACTCGCCGACGTAGGCGTCGGCGGCGTGGGTGATGTCCTGGCTGCCCGCCGTGCCGGGATGCGAGACGCTGCCGTCGTAGCGGACGATGCCGTAGTCGTTCCCGGGGAAGCTGGAGACGACGCTGGGGCCGATGTAGGCGTTCGAACCCGTGTAGTAGTCCGGGTAGCCCTGGGTGCAGTGGCCGGCCGTGATCATGTAGTAGGTGCCGTTGAGTTCGGCGTTGAATCCGTCGGAGCAGCGCCAGCTGCTCGTGTAGATGGCGTCGCCGCCGGAGAGCAGCGGCTTGAAGGTGCCTTTGGAGTGGTCGATCTGCACGGCCCCGGCCAGGGCGCCGGCGGACCTGCGGATCTTGGCGACTTCCGCCTTGCTGACCGTCTTGTCCACCGTGACGTGGACGGTGTCCGTCTTCTTGTCCACGTACCAGGCGGTGCCGGCGACGTCGGCCTTGAGCACCGACGCCTTCGCCTGGCCGAGCTGCGCGTTGCTGAAGGTCTGGTGGGCGTCGGCCTGCGCGGCCGTGGGCAGGGCGAGAGCGGCGACCGCCGCGAAGCCCGATGCGGCAGCGAGTATCCGTGCTCGTCTGGTCATGGTCTTCCTCACTTGTCCTCCAGAGTGGGGTCCGAGGGGTGTGGGGCCCGTGAGGCGCAGTCAGCAGCAGCCTATAGGCGTGCTCCTGACAAGCACTGAGGGGAAGTATCCGCATCGTTCAGCCAGAAGTGCAAGGGTGCGTTCCGCACTTGACGGCCTACGGCGCGAACCCGCCCCCTTCACCTCCCACTGGGAATTCCCCCGTTTCCCGCACCCCCGTCACGGGTACCGCGAGACCTCGTTCCAGGGCGCGAGGGGGCGCACGCGCAGGAGGCAGACAGCACATGACCGGTGGAGACGTACGCCGACGGGTCGCCCGCACCGACGTGGTGCTCGCCGACCCGCGGCTGAGCCGGGCGGCCGAACGCCTGGGCCGGACGGTCGTCAAGACGGCCGTCGCCGACGCGCAGCAACGGGTGCGGCACGGCGAGATTCCGCCGGATGCGGTCGCCGACGCCGCCGTGGCCGCCCTGCCCCGCACGGCGTCACGACTGCGGCCCGTCGTCAACGCCACCGGCGTCCTGTTGCACACCAACCTCGGCCGCGCCCCGCTGTCCGCTGCCGCCCGTGAGGCGCTGCTCGCCGCGTGCGGACCGGCCGACGTGGAACTCGACCTGGTGAGCGGTACCCGAGCCCGGCGCGGCCGTTCGGCGCTGGAAGCACTGCGCGAGGCGGTTCCCGAGGCGGAGGACGCGCACCTCGTCAACAACGGCGCTGCCGCGCTCACCCTCGCCGCCGCCGCACTCGCCGCCGGGCGGGATGTCGTCATCAGCCGCGGCGAACTGGTGGAGATCGGCGACGGCTTCCGGCTGCCCGACCTGCTGGAGTCCGCCGGCGCGCGGCTGTGCGAGGTCGGCACCACCAACCGCACCACCGCGGCGGACTACGCCGACGCCGTCGGCGACGGCACCGGCGTGGGCTTCGTGCTGAAGGTGCATCCGTCGAACTTCCGCATCACCGGCTTCACCCAGTCCGCCGGCGTCGCCGAACTGTCCCGGCTGGGCGTCCCCGTCGTCGTCGACATCGGCTCCGGACTGCTGCGCCCGGACCCGGCACTGCCCGAGGAACCTGACGCGGGCGGCGCCCTGCGCGCAGGCGCGACGCTCGTGACCGCGAGCGGCGACAAGCTGCTCGGCGGCCCGCAGTGCGGACTGCTGCTGGGACGGGCCGAGTGCGTGCGCCGGCTGGCCCGGCATCCGCTCGCCCGCGCCCTGCGCGTCGGCAAGCTCGCCCTTGCCGCGCTGGAGGCCACCGTGCGCGGCCCGGCGACCCCCACCCACACCGCGCTGCACGCCGACCCCGGGGTGCTGCGGGCCCGCGCCGAACGGCTCGCCTCCGAGCTGCGTACGGCCGGCCTGGACGCCCACGCCGTCGACAGCGAGGCGGCGGTCGGCGGCGGGGGTGCCCCCGGCGTCACCCTGCCCAGCACGGCCCTCTCGCTGCCGGAGTGGTTCGCGGCGCCGCTGCGGCAGGGGGAGCAGCCGGTGCTGGGACGCGTCGAGGCCGGCCGCTGCCTGCTGGACCTGCGCGCGGTCGCGGAGCCCGACGACACCACGCTGGCTGCCGCCGTCCGCGCGGCACACACGGCCGGCACGTCCGGGGAGGGGTGAGGAACGTGCACGTCATCGCCACCGCCGGGCACGTCGACCACGGCAAGTCCGCCCTGCTGCGCGCGCTGACCGGGATGGAGCCCGACCGCTGGGCGGAGGAGCGACGCCGCGGCCTGACCCTCGACCTCGGTTTCGTGTGGACACGGCTGCCGCGCGCCGGACAGGTCGCCTTCGTCGACGTACCCGGGCACGAGCGGCTGGTGGGCAACATGCTGGCCGGCGTCGGCCCGGTGCCCGCCGTGCTGTTCGTCGTCGCCGCCGACCAGGGCTGGCAGCAGCAGTCCGAGGAGCACCTGGCGGTGCTGCACGCCCTGGGCGTGCGGCACGCGGTGCTCGCCCTCACCCGCAGCGACCTGGCGCACCCCGCCCCCGCCCGCAACGACGCCCTCGCACGGCTCGCCCGCAGCTCGCTCGGTGAGGTGGATGCCGTGGGCGTCAGCACCGTCACCGGCGAGGGCTTCGACGCGCTGCGCACCGCCCTCGACCGGCTCGCGCTCGCCCTACCCGACCCCGACACCGGCGCCGACGTGCGGCTGTGGGTCGACCGTTCCTTCACCGTGCGCGGCCGCGGCTGCGTCGTGACGGGCACCCTCTCCGCCGGCACCCTGCGCACCGGCGACCGGCTCGCGCTCGGCTCCGACGGCCGCCTGGTGCGCGTCCGCGGCCTGCAGGCGCTCAAACGCGACCACGACGAGGTGAGCGCCGTCGCCCGCGTCGCGGTGAACCTGCACGGCGTCGCCGCGGACGCGGTACGGCGCGGCGACGCACTGCTCACTCCCGGACGGTGGATCGGCGCCGCGCTGCTCGACGTGCGGCTGCACGGTGACCCGGCGGCCGACCTGCCCCGGCACCTCACGCTGCACGCCGGCTCGGCCGCGGTGCCCGTCACCGTCCGGCCGCTCGGCACGGACACCGCCCGGCTGACGACCGCCGTCCCGCTGCCGCTGCGCGTCGGTGACGCGATCCTGCTGCGCGACCCCGGTCGGCACCGGGTCGCCGCCGGGGTGACCGTGCTGGACGTGCGCCCGCCCCGGCTGGCCCGGCGTGGCGCGGCGGCGACGCGGGCCCGCCAGCTGGCCGACGTCGGTGAGGCGCCCAACGCGGCGGCCGAACTGCGCCGCCGCGGGCTGGTGCGCGCGGCGGACCTGCACGCCATGGGCGTGCCCCTCGAGGCGGAGCCGGTGGCCGGCGACTGGCTGGCCGACCCGGGGCACTGGGCGGAATTGGGCCGCCGGCTGCGGGGCTTCGTCGAGCGGCACGCCCGCGACCACCCGATGGACCCGGGTGTGCCGCCGGAGGCGGCCCGGCGGGCGCTGGGTCTGCCGGACCGCGCCCTGGTGGAGGCGCTGGTCACCGCGCCGCTGACCCAGCGGGACGGCCGGCTCTACGGCAGCAGCACCCGTCCGTCGCTGCCGCCGCGCGTACGCAAGGCCGTCGACGCGGTACGCCGCGACCTGCGGCACGCGCCGTTCCGCGCCCCGGACGCCGTCCGGCTCACCGACCTGGGGCTCACGGCGAACGTACTGGCGGCCGCCGTCGCGGAGGGCAGCCTGCTGCGGGTGGCGGACGGCATCGTGCTGCTGCCCGGCGCGCCGGAGCACGCGGTGTCCGTGCTGGCCCGCCTGGAGCAGCCGTTCACCCTGAGCCAGGCCCGGCAGGCCCTGGACACCACACGCAGGGTCGCGGTCCCGCTGCTGGAACACCTGGACTCCCGCGGCCTGACCCGCCGCCTGGACAACGCCCTCCGCACAGTCTCGCCTCCGGCGGCCGTCGGCTGACGGCATCCCCGCCGATCCGCCCCGGCCGGGCACCGGCTGACCCACGCGCACCGAGCGGCGTCCTCAGCATGCCGTTGCGGACACCCCCGCCTCGGCACCCCGACCGCGCGGCGGCGGCCGACGCCCGTGGCAGGGCGTCGCAGACCACCGACGGCCGGCACGCCGCCGAACGACCGGGCAGCACGACCCAGTGGCTCGCCCTCGCGCGGGGAAGGGCTCGGGACAGCGCCCGCGCGCAGCGGGCCGCCGGCCGAACCGACAGGCCGGCGCTCCCCTCACCGGACGGCCGCAGAGCCGACGACCCGGCGGAGTGTGGCACTCCACGGACCGGCGACCGCTCCGGCGGCAGGCCGCATACACCGGGCGGTGCCCGCGCCGGCGGGATTACGTGCCACCGTGCAGTCCGCGACGGTCAGGGTGGGTTGGCGGAGGCGGACGGGAATCGAACCCGCCTGCCCGAGATACTCGGACACCTCGGTTTTGAAGACCGGGGGGGCCACCAGGCTCCCTAACGCCTCCCCGCAGGGGTGAGCGTACGCGCCGTCGCACTCACGCCGCCCACGCTCCCGTGCGCCCATGCGTGTCGTGTTTCCTCCGCACGCTTCGTGGGGACCGTGGCGCAGGAGGTGCAGCATGACGGACACCGGGGCGGCGACGGCCACAGGACCGCGGCTGACGCGGTATGCGCACGGCGGCGGCTGCGCGTGCAAGATCCCGCCCGGCGAACTGGAGAACCTGCTCGTGGGCCTGACCGGGCTTCCGCCCGACGGCGGCGAGGCGCCGACTGCTCGTCGGATCGGCTACCGGGGACGACGCCGGCGTGGTGCTGCTGCCCGGCGGCGACGCCCTCGTGCACACGACGGACTTTTTCACCCCGGTCGTCGACGACCCCTACGACTGGGGCCGGATCGCCGCCGCCAACGCGCTCTCCGACGTGTACGCGATGGGTGGCCGCCCGCTGCTGGCGGTGAACCTGCTGGCGTGGCCGCGCGAGAAGCTGCCCCTGGAGCTGGCGCGCGAGGTGCTGCGCGGCGGCCTGGACGTGGCGACGCAGGCCGGCTGCCACGTCGCGGGCGGGCACAGTGTGGACGACGTGGAGCCGAAGTACGGCATGGCTGTCACCGGCGTCGCCGACCCGCGACGGCTGCTGCGCAACGACGCCGGGCGACCCGGCCTGCCACTGTCGCTGACCAAGCCGCTGGGTGTCGGCGTGCTGAACAACCGCCACAAGGCGACCGGCGAGGTCTTCCCGCACGCGGTGGAGTGCATGGCGCTCCTCAACCGGGAGGCATCCGAGGCCGCGCTGAGGGCGGGCGCCGAGTGCGCGACGGACGTCACCGGCTTCGGTCTGCTGGGCCACCTGCACAAACTGGCCCGCGCCTCCAAGGTGACAGCCCTGTTGCGGGCGGACGCCGTGCCGTATCTGGAGGGCGCCCGCGAGGCGGTGCGCGACGGCTACGTGAGCGGCGGGACACGGCGCAACCTGGAATGGGTGGGGACGCACACAGATTTCGGCGCGGCGGGCGAGGAGATCCGGCTGCTGCTGGCCGACGCGCAGACCTCCGGCGGTCTGCTGGTCGCCGGCGAGGTGCCGGGCGCCCCGGTGATCGGCGAACTGCTGCCGCGCGACGAGGCGGGCCACACCGTGCTGGTGCGCTGAGCTCGCACACCGCCCGCACTTTCCCGCCGATCCCCGGTCCCGGGGCCGCCGGCACGTGCGAGTGGTTACGCTTTCCCGCATGTACGGCTACGAGCAGACCGGGTCCGCCGGGCACGGCCACCCTCACGGCGGGCAGCAGCACGTGCACCAGGGGTACGCGGACCCGGGGTACGCCGACCCGCAGTACGGGGACGGCCGCTACGACCAGGCGCAGTACGAGGACCAGCCGCCGCCCCCGTACGGGCAGCAGCCGCTGTATCCGGAGCCCTCGCCGCCGTCGCTGCAGGACGGCGTGCGCGCCTTCACCACCGGATCGATGGCGCCGGAGGAGTTCCAGCACCTCTTCTCGGGCGCGAAGGTGTACTGCCCGCGCGGCGACAACCCGGGCTTCCTGGCCCTGCACAACACCCAGCAGCCGGTCATCCCGATGTTCACCACGCTCAAGGAGCTGCGCCGGTACGCGGGCCGCGAGTCGAAGTACTTCGTGATCACCGGTGCCGAGGTGCTGGATCTGCTGCCGTCGGGCTACGGCTTCGTGCTGGACATGGAGGGCGAGCACCGGATCGTCTTCGACGCGAAGGCCGTAGAGGAGATGGTCGACTTCGCGATGCACCGCATGTACGGCGGCTGAGCAGCGCCGGGGAATACCGAACACCTCTCAGGCTGTTCATCGTTCAACTATATTGGTGAGCATCAGACCCAGGAGGCCCGCATGCCCGCGATCACCGTCGAGAACCCGCTGGACCTGCCGCGCGTGACGGAACCCGCCGCGTCGGCCGCGCCGCGCCCCGTGACCGCCGTCAGCACCGCGCCCAGCGGCTTCGAGGGGGAGGGTTTCCCGGTCCGCCGCGCGTTCGCGGGCATCGACGCCCGGCAGCTGGACCCGTTCATCATGATGGACCAGATGGGCGAAGTGGAGTACGCACCCGGCGAGCCGAAGGGCACCCCGTGGCACCCGCACCGCGGCTTCGAGACCGTCACCTATCTGATCGACGGCAGCTTCGTGCACCAGGACTCCGAGGGCGGCGGCGGTGTCATCAACGACGGCGACACGCAGTGGATGACCGCGGGCAGCGGCCTGCTCCACATCGAGGCGCCTCCCGAGCAGCTCGTCGTCGACGGCGGGCTCTTCCACGGCCTGCAGCTGTGGGTGAACCTGCCCGCGCGGCAGAAGATGACCGCCCCCCGGTACCAGGACATCGGCGGCGGCAACGTGAAGCTGCTGACCACACCGGACGGCGGCGCGCTGCTGCGGCTGATCGCGGGCGACCTGGACGGGCACCGCGGCCCCGGCGCCACCCACACCCCCATCACGATGATCCACGCGACCCTCTCACCGGGCGCCGAGATCCACCTGCCCTGGCGCCACGACTTCAACGCACTCGGCTACGTGCTGGCCGGGCGCGGCGCCGTCGGCGCCGAGGGCCGTCCGGTGCGCACCGGGCAGGCCGCGGTGTTCGGGAGCGGCGGGACGGTGGTGGTGCGGGCCGACGCCACGCAGGACGCGCACACCCCCGGCCTGGAGGTCGTCCTGCTCGGCGGCCGCCCGCTGCGCGAGCCGGTCGCCCACTACGGGCCGTTCGTGATGAACAGCCACGCCGAGCTGGTGCAGGCCTTCGAGGACTTCCGCGCCGGCCGCCTCGGCCGCGTCCCCGCCGAACAGCGCTGAGGGCCGTGCGGCCCGGTCCCCACGGCCCGCACGGCGGGCGGCGCGCGGCGGGAGGCCCGACCCGCACGCTCCGGCCCGCCGTCGACGAGAACGCGTTGCTGCGTCAGCAGGACGCCCGTGACGGGTCGGGCGTCACAGCGCCCGGGCGTGCTCGGCCGGCTTCTCCGACTCGCGGACCTCGAACCAGATGCATTTGCCCTTGCCGCGCGGGTCCACCCCCCAGGACCCGGCCAGGAACTCCAGCAGCATCAGGCCGCGCCCGGAGGAGGCCAGCTCCCCCGGCGTGCGGCGGTGCGGCAGCTCGTCGCTGCTGTCCGCGACCTCGACGTGCAGCAGCCGCTCGCCCACGTTCCCGCCGATCTCGGCGACCAGCAGCGCGTCGCAGTCGGTGTGCACCAGGACGTTCGTCAGTATCTCCGAGAGCATCAGGACGGCACCGTCCACCTGGTCCTCGTCCCGCCAGTCGTGCAGCAGGTTCCGCAGCTGGTGCCGGGCCTCGGCGATCCGGTCCGGCTCGGCCTGGGCGATGGTCAGCAACGTCCGGCGCAGCGGCACGGCCGCCGGGATCACGCCCATCTCGCGGCGCAGCAGCAGCAGCGCGATGTCGTCGTCGCGCCGGTCGGCAAGCGGACCGGTGCGGTGGTGGGAGGACGGGCCGCTGACGGCCTGCACCAGGGTGTCGGCCAGCCGCTCCAGGTCGGCCGGGCCGCCGGAGAACAGGTCGCGGATCCGCGACCAGCCGGTGTCCAGGTCGTGCCCGCCGGTCTCGATGAGGCCGTCCGTGCACATCAGCAGGGTCTCGCCCGGCAGCAGCACCAGCCGGGTGGTGGGGTAGTCGGAGTCCGGGTCGATGCCCAGCGGCAGCCCGCCGGCCGTGGGCCGCGGCAGCAGGGTGCCGTCGGGCATCCGGATCGCCGGATCGGGGTGGCCGGCCCGCGCGATGTCGAGGGTGCCGCCCGCCGCGTCGAGCTCCAGGTACAGGCAGGTCGCGAACCGCTCGTCGGCGTCGTCGACGACCTCGTTCAGCCCGTACAGGAAGCGGGAGGCGCGGGAGAGCACCGCGTCGGGGTGGTGGCCCTCGGAGGCGTAGGCGCGCAGCGCGATCCGCAGCTGCGACATGTACCCGGCGGCCTTCACGTCGTGCCCCTGCACGTCACCGATCACCATGGCGGTGCGCCCGGACGGCAGCGGGATCACGTCGTACCAGTCGCCGCCGACCTGCAGGCCGCCGCCGGTGGGCACGTAGCGGGCGGCGACGCTCATCCCGTGGATGTCGGAGACGTGTGTGGGCCGCATCGTCTGCTGCAGGACGTCGGCCAGCTCCCGCTCGGACTCGTGCAGCGAGGTCCGGGACAGCGCCTGCCCCAGCATGCGGGCGACCGTGGTCAGCACCGACCGCTCGTCGGGGTTGAACGCCACCGGGTGCCGGAAGCCGGCCACCCAGGCGCCGACGGTGCGGCCGCCCGACGACCAGCGGCAGGAAGGCCCAGGAACGCCGGCCCATCTGCCGGACCAGCGGCCAGGTGGTGGGGAAGCGCGAGCGGTACTCCTCCTGGCTGTGCAGGTAGATCGCCCGGCCGGTGCGGATCACCTCGGCGGCCGGGTAGTCCGTCTCCAGCGGCATGTCCATCAGCCGGGTGACGGCACCCGCCGACTGCCCGTGGTGCCCGATGACCGTGATGGTGCCGCCCTCGATGCCGAAGACCGCGAGGCCCTCGGGGGAGAACCCGGGCATGGACAGCGTCGCGGCGACCCGCAGCACCTCCTCGGTCGAGCGGGCCTCGGCCAGCGCCCGGCCGGCGTCCAGCAGGAACGCCTCACGGGAGCGCCGCCAGTCCCGGTGACGGTGCTCGCCCGACGTCGGGCGGCGCCCGTCCAGGCCGGCCGGCGGCGGCTGCGGCACCTCGGAGAGCACGCCCACCACGCAGTACGCCTCGTCGTGCCCGGCCGGCACCCCCTCCTGCCGCACCGGCCGCATCCGGGCCCGCAGGGTGCGCAGCACCACGCCGTCGCTCGCCGACGACCCGCAGCAGCGACTCGGCGACGGTGCTCTCGGCGAGGGCCAGCGCGAGGACGCTCTCGAACTCGACGAAGTCGACCACGTGCACGCGCGCACGGACCTCCGCCCTGCCGACGGTCAGCATGCCGTGCCGGACGGGCTCGCCGTCCAGCGTGAGCAGCCGGGCGGCGACGGCGTCGAGCGTGACGGTCTGCGAGGACCGCGTCCACCACCACACGCCGGTGTCCACCGCTGTCAGCACGTCCTCGGTGTGCATTGCCCCACTTTATGCAGGTGCCACTCGTCCGTGCGAATGGGCATGCGCCAGGGCGGTATTCTTGGGCGTCATTGTGCCGACACCGGGCCCGACGACTTCATCCGACGACTTGGATCACTGATGCATCGCTACCGTTCCCACACCTGCGGCGAGCTTCGCGCCTCGGACGTCGGCAGTGACGTCCGGCTGAGCGGCTGGCTGCACAATCGGCGGAACCTCGGCGGCATCCTCTTCCTCGACCTGCGCGACCACTACGGCATCGTCCAGCTCGTGGTCCGGCCCGAGCAGACCGCGGTGAACGAGCAGCTCAGCTCGCTGTCCAAGGAGAGCGTGATCCGCGTCGACGGCCGGGTCGTCGCGCGCGGCGCGGAGAACGTCAACCCCGACCTGCCGACCGGCGAGGTCGAGGTCGAGGTCGGCGAGGTGGAGGTCCTCGGCGGCGCCGAGCAGATCCCCTTCACGATCAACGCGGACGACGGCGTCAACGAGGAGAAGCGGCTGGAGTACCGCTTCCTCGACCTGCGCCGCGAGCGGATGCACCGCAACATCATGCTGCGCTCCGCGGTGATCTCCTCGCTGCGCCGCCGCGATGACGGACCTGGGCTTCAACGAGATGGCGACGCCCATCCTGTCCGCCACCTCGCCCGAGGGCGCCCGCGACTTCCTGGTGCCCTCCCGGCTGCACCCGGGCACCTTCTACGCGCTGCCGCAGGCGCCGCAGCAGTTCAAGCAGCTGCTGATGATCGCCGGCTTCGACCGCTACTTCCAGATCGCGCCCTGCTTCCGCGACGAGGACGCCCGCGCCGACCGCTCGCCCGGCGAGTTCTACCAGCTCGACGTCGAGATGAGCTTCGTCGAGCAGGAGGACGTCTTCGGCGTGATCGAGAAGGTCATGACCGACGTCTTCGAGGAGTTCGGCGGCGGCCGGCACGTCACCTCGCCGTTCCCGCGCATCCCCTTCCGCGAGGCGATGCTGAAGTACGGCTCCGACAAGCCGGACCTGCGCACCTCCGCTCGAGCTCGTCGACGTCAGCCGACGTCTTCGCCGGCAGCGGCTTCAAGGCGTTCGCCGACAAGCACGTGCGGGCGCTGGCGGTGCCGGACACCGCCGACCAGCCGCGGAAGTTCTTCGACCAGATGGGCGAGTTCGCCGTCAGGAGCAGGGCGCCAAGGGCCTGGCCTGGGTCCGCGTCGGCGACGAGGGCACGCTGACCGGCCCGATCGCGAAGTTCCTCACCGAGACGGACGTCGCCGAGCTGCTCGGCGCGCTGGACGCCAAGCCCGGCACGGCGGTCTTCTTCGGCGCCGGGGAGTTCGACGAGGTCTCCAGGATCATGGGCGCCGTCCGCGTCGAGGCCGCCCGCCGCGTCGGCCAGTTCGACGAGGACGTCTTCCGGTTCTGCTGGATCGTCGACTTCCCGATGTTCGAGAAGAACGAGGACACCGGCGAGATCGAGTTCTCCCACAACCCGTTCTCCATGCCGCAGGGCGGCCTGGAGGCGCTGCACACCAAGGACCCGCTGGACATCCTGGCCTGGCAGTACGACATCGTCTGCAACGGCGTCGAGCTGTCCTCGGGCGCCATCCGGAACCACGAACCCGACGTCATGTTCGAGGCGTTCGAGCATCGCCGGCTACACCCGCGACGACGTCGAGCGCGAGTTCGGCGGCATGCTGCGCGCGTTCCGCTTCGGCGCCCCGCCGCACGGCGGCATCGCCCCGGGCGTGGACCGCATGGTCATGCTGCTGGCCGACGAGCCCAACATCCGCGAGACCATCGCGTTCCCGCTCAACGGCAACGCGCAGGACCTGCTCATGGGCGCGCCGTCCACGGTGGAGGAGGCGCGGCTGAAGGAGCTGCACCTGTCGCTGCGCAAGGCACCGGCAAAGCCGGCGCAGTAGCCGCACGGACCGCATGGAGAAGCGGCCCGCACCCCTCGGGGTGCGGGCCGCTTCGTCGTCCTGCGGGGCGGGTCAGCCCTCCAGGCGAGGTCAGCTCTCCAGGCGCGGGAAGAGCGCCGCGCCCTTGGTGACCGTGGCCCCGGCGGGCAGCCGGCCCCAGTCGGCGGCGTCCGCGATGCGCTGGTCGGCCAGCGCGCCCAGGGACGTCTCGGCGCCGAGCGAGTCCCACAGCTTCTGCGCCGTGCGCGGCATCACCGGGTTCAGCAGCACCGCGCAGGCGCGCAGCGCCTCGGCGGCGCGTGTAGAGGATCGTCGCCAGCCGGGCCCGGGCCTCGGCGGAGTCGTCCTTGGCGACCTTCCACGGCTCCTGCTCCGTGAGGTAGCCGTTGACCTGCTTGACGAAGTCGAAGACGGCCGCGATGCCGCCGGCGAAGTCCAGCTCCTCGCCGATCCGCCGGTCCGCCTCCGTCACGGTCGGGCCAGCGCGTCGGCCAGCGGCTGCTCGGCCGCGCCGTGTGCGGTCGCCTCCGGCAGCGTGCCGCCGAAGTACTTGCCGACCATCGCCGCCACGCGCGAGGCGAGGTTGCCGAAGTCGTTCGCCAGCTCGCTGGTGTAGCGGGCGGAGAAGTCCTCCCAGGAGAACGAGCCGTCCTGCCCGAAGGCGATCGCCCGCAGGAAGTACCAGCGGTAGGCGTCGACACCGAAGTGGTCGGTCAGCTGCTGCGGGGAGATGCCGGTCAGGTTCGACTTGGACATCTTCTCGCCGCCGACCATCAGCCAGCCGTTCGCGGCGACCTTCCCCGGCAGCGGCAGCCCGTTCGCCATCAGCATCGCCGGCCAGATCACCGCGTGGAAGCGGAGGATGTCCTTGCCGACCAGGTGCACGTCAGCCGGGAAGGTCTCGTCGAACTTCGCCTGGTCGGAGCCGTAGCCGACGGCCGTCGCGTAGTTCAGCAGCGCGTCGACCCACACGTAGATCACGTGCTTGTCGTCCCAGGGCACCTTCACGCCCCAGTCGAAGGTGGACCGGGAGATCGACAGGTCCTCCAGGCCCTGCCGCACGAAGTTCACGACCTCGTTGCGCGCCGACTCGGGCTGGATGAAGCCGGGGTTGGCCTCGTAGAACTCCAGCAGCTTCGGGCCGTACTCGGAGAGCTTGAAGAAGTAGTTCTCCTCCTTCAGCATCTCCACCGGCTTCTTGTGCACCGGGCACAGCTTGCTGCCCGGCGTACTCCCCCTCACCGTCGATCAGCTCGCCGGCGGCCTTGTACTCCTCGCAGCCCACGCAGTACGGGCCCTCGTAGCCGCCCTGGTAGATCTCGCCCTTGTCGTACAGGTCCTGGACGAACTCGCGGACCCGGGCCGTGTGCCGGTCCTCGGTCGTGCGGATGAAGTCGTCGTTCGAGATCTCCAGGTGCTCCCACAGGGGCTTCCAGGACTCCGCGACGAGCTTGTCGCACCACTCCTGCGGGGTGACCCCGTGCGCGTCCGCGGTACGCATGATCTTCTGACCGTGCTCGTCCGTGCCGGTGAGGAACCACACCTTCTCGCCGCGCTGGCGGTGCCAGCGGGTGAGCACGTCGCCTGCGACGGTCGTATAGGCGTGGCCCAGGTGGGGAGCGTCGTTCACGTAGTAGATGGGCGTCGAGACGTAGTACGTCCTCGCCCCCTGCTGCTCTTCTCCAGTGGCCGCCATGCCCGAAATCCTATCGGGCCCGTCGAGCTGCCCCGTACCCGTTTCCGTGGGACGTGGGCGGCGGTCAGTAACCAGAAGGCGGCCCACCGTAGCGGTCGTCGTAGTAGCCGTCGTCGTAGCCGTCGCGCATCCGGTTCTCCCGCCGGTGCGCGAAGGTCAGGATCAGGCCCAGCACGATGCCGCCGGCGCCGCCGCACATCAGGATCGTGCCGACGACGTCGAGGTCCACGGACTCCGGCCGATAGTCGACGGCCCATTTCAGGATCGCGCCGATGATGATCAGGACGAGGCCGCCCATTGCCGTCATGACAGCCAGCACACCGCGTCCGCGCCGTGTCGGCGAGCGCTGCTGCTGCGGTGGGCGGACAGGTGTCACCCGTCCGGGCGGGCCCCGGGCCGCCACGAGCGTTCCGTCACATCTGCCCGAGGAGGGCTTGCGCCTTATTACCGACCGGTAGCATCATTGAGCTACTTACCGGTACGAACGAGCTGAGACACGGAGCCGTCGCCATGGGCCACTACAAGTCGAATCTGCGCGACATCGAGTTCAACCTCTTCGAGGTGCTCGGGCGTGACACGGTGTACGGCACCGGACCGTTCGCCGAGATGGACGTCGAGACCGCCAAGAGCGTGCTCTCCGAGATCGCCCGGCTCGCCGAGAACGAGCTGGCCGCCTCCTACGAGGACTCCGACCGCAACCCGCCGGTCTTCGACCCCGAGACGAACACCGCCCCCGTTCCGGCCTCCTTCAAGAAGAGCTACCAGACCTTCATGGACGCCGAGTGGTGGCGCCTGGGCATCCCGGAGGAGATCGGCGGCACCCCTGCCCCCCGCTCCCTGCTGTGGGGCTTCGCCGAGAGCGTCCTCGGCTCGAACCCCGCGGTGTGGATGTACGCCTCCGGCCCCGCCTTCGCGGGCGTCCTGCAGGAGGAGGGCACCGAGGAGCAGCACAAGATCGCCAAGCTGATGGCGGACCGGCAGTGGGGCTCCACCATGGTCCTCACCGAGCCGGACGCCGGCTCGGACGTCGGTGCCGGCCGCACCAAGGCCGTCCGGCAGGACGACGGAACCTGGCACATCGAGGGCGTCAAGCGCTTCATCACCTCCGGTGAGCACGACATGTCCGAGAACATCGTGCACTTCGTGCTGGCACGTCCCGAGGGCCACGGCCCCGGCACCAAGGGCCTGTCGCTGTTCGTCGTGCCCAAGTACGACTTCGACTGGAACACCGGCGAGCTCGGCGAGCGCAACGGCGTCTACGCCACCAACGTCGAGCACAAGATGGGCCTCAAGGCCTCCAACACCTGCGAGATGACGTTCGGGGCCGACCACCCGGCCAAGGGCTGGCTGCTCGGCGAGAAGCACGACGGCATCCGCCAGATGTTCAAGATCATCGAATTCGCGCGGATGATGGTCGGCACGAAGGCCATCGCCACGCTGTCCACCGGCTACCTCAACGCCCTGGAGTACGCCAAGGACCGCGTCCAGGGCGCCGACCTGACCCGGTCGACGGACAAGACCGCCCCACGCGTCACCATCACCCACCACCCCGACGTGCGCCGCTCCCTCATGACGCAGAAGGCGTACGCCGAGGGCATGCGCTCGCTGGTGCTCTACACCGCGACCGTCCAGGACGAGATCATCGTCAAGGAGGCCGCCGGCGAGGACGCCTCCGGCGCCCACGCGCTGAACGACCTGCTGCTGCCGATCGTGAAGGGCTACGGCTCGGAGAAGTCCTACGAGCAGCTCGCCCAGTCCCTGCAGACCTTCGGCGGCTCCGGCTACCTGCAGGAGTACCCGATCGAGCAGTACATCCGGGACGCCAAGATCGACACCCTCTACGAGGGCACCACCGCGATCCAGGGTCAGGACTTCTTCTTCCGCAAGATCGTCCGCGACCAGGGCCGGGCGCTCACCGCGCTGTCCGAGGAGATCAAGAAGTTCCTCGCCGAGGCCGCGGGTGGCGAGGAACTGTCCGGTGCCCGCGAGCAGCTCGCGTCCGCCGCCGCCGAGCTGGAGGGCATGGTCGGCGTCATGCTGACCGACCTGGCGGCCACCGAGAAGGACGTGAAGTCCCTGTACAAGGTCGGCCTCAACACCACCCGGTTCCTGCTGTCCGCGGGCGACGTGGTCGTCGGCTACCTGCTGCTGCGCGGCGCAGGGGTCGCCGCCGAAGCGCTGCCGGGCGCGCCCGCCAAGGACCGTGCCTTCTACCAGGGCAAGATAGCGGCGGCGAAGTTCTTCGCGGCGACCGTGCTGCCCGGAGTCGCCGTGCAGCGGGCGCAGGCCGAGAACGTCGACCTGTCGCTGATGGACCTCGACGAGGCCGCCCTCTGAGGCACTGGACCCCCATGGGGAAGGGCCCCGCTCCGTGCGGAGCGGGGCCCTTCCCTGTTCCGGGCGTTCGTATGCTTACGGCCCATGAGCACATCCCGGCGCTTCGACCGCGCGCACACCGACGACCTGGCCTCCTTCCTCGCCACCTCGCCCACGCCCTACCACGCGGTGCGCGGCGCCGCCGACCTGCTGGAGCGGGCCGGCTTCCGCGCCCTGCGCGAGACAGACGTCTGGGACGGCGAAGCCGGCGGCCGGTACGTGCTGCGCGGCGGCGCGCTCATCGCCTGGTACGTGCCCGAGGGCGCCGGTCCGGCCACCCCCTTCCGCATCGTCGGCGCGCACACCGACTCCCCGAACCTGCGCGTCAAACCACTGCCCGACACCGGCGCGCAGGGCTGGCGGCAGGTGGCCGTGGAGATCTACGGCGGCACGCTGCTCAACACCTGGCTCGACCGCGACCTGGGCCTGGCCGGACGGCTCACGCTGCGCGACGGCTCGACCCGCCTGGTGAACGTCGACCGGCCGCTGCTGCGCGTCCCGCAGCTGGCCATCCACCTCGATCGGCAGGTCAACGACGGGCTCAAGCTCGACAAGCAGCGGCACATGACGCCCGTGTGGGGACTGGGCGAGCCGAGCGAGGGCGACTTGATCCGGTTCCTCGCCGACGAGTCCGGGCTGACCGCGGAAGACGTCGTCGGCTGGGACCTGATGGTGCACAGCGTCGAGCCGCCCGCCTACCTCGGTCGTGACCGCGAACTGCTGGCCGGGCCGCGCATGGACAACCTGCTCTCGGTGCACGCCGGGGCCGCAGCCCTGGCCGAGGTCGCCTCCGGCGACGGCGACCCCGCCTACATCCCGGTGTTGGCCGCCTTCGACCACGAGGAGAACGGAAGCCAGTCCGACACCGGAGCCGACGGCCCGCTGCTCGGCACCGTGCTGGAACGGTCCGTGTACGCACGCGGCGGAGGACTCGAGGACCGGGCCCGCGCCTACGCCGGCACCGTCTGCCTGTCGTCCGACACCGGGCACGCAGTCCACCCCAACTACGCCGAGCGACACGAGCCGGGCCATCACCCGATGCCCAACGGCGGCCCGATCCTCAAGGTCAACGTCAACCAGCGCTACGCGACGGACGGTTCGGGACGCGCCGTCTTCGCCGCCGCCTGCGAGCGGGCGGACGTGCCGTGGCAGAGCTTCGTGTCCAGCAACGCGATGCCCTGTGGCACCACCATCGGCCCGATCACGGCGGCCCGGCACGGCATCACGACGGTCGACATCGGTGTGGCCATCCTGTCCATGCACTCCGCGCGCGAACTGTGCGGCGCCGACGACCCGTTCCTGCTGGCAGGCGCGCTGACGGCGTTCCTAGAGGACGAACCGGAGGCGTGATAGCGGTCACTGAGAGGCGATCAGGGTCGCTGTCAGGCATGGCGGTTAACGGGCGGGGTACCCGACTCTCCGTAGCTGTCCCCGCAATCGGACGGAGGAATGGTCCATGGGCATCGTCCTGTGCATCGGCATGCTCGCGGTGGGGGCCATCCTCACCTTCGCAGTCGACTGGAACATCAGCGGCGTCAACCTCGACATCGTCGGGCTGATCCTGATGGCCGTCGGCCTCATCGGCCTGTGCGTCTACGTCAGCATCTTCAAGCGGCGCAGGACACAGCCGCCGAGCCCGGCGGCCCCCGTCGTCGTCGAGGATGAACGCCACCACTTCGGCTGACGACCTGCTGCCGACGGGCGGCGCCCGGTCCCCCGCGTCCGGGCGCCGTCGGTCAATGCGGCCTGGCCTGCGGGGCTCAGCCGGCCTGATCGCCGTCCTCGTCCATCCCGGCGAGCACGAGCGGCAGCCGCGTCGCGCCACCGCCCGTCACCCGGACCGGGACGCCCCAGTCCTGCTGGTGGACGTGACAGGCCGGGTAGGGGTTGTCCGGGTCGTCGTCACAGGAGGCCGCCATCGCGGACACGTGCAGCACGCCCCCGCCCACGCCGTCGGCGAGCCGCACCGCGCGGCTGAGGCCGGTGCCCTGCCCGGCGCCGTCCGCGACCAGGTCCTCGGGCGTCGAGCCGACCGACAGCCGGGTGGACGGGCCGTAGCGGGTGTCCAGCTTCTGCCCGGTGGGCGCCTGGAAGACGACGTCCAGCCGCAGCGTGCCCGGCGCCACCTCGGTGGCGGCCCGCTGCGTCTGGTGGGCGGCGCCGGCGACCTGCACAGTCTCCTCCGGCAGTCGCAGCCGCGTCAGCCGGTGCCGCGCGGACTCCACGACGACGATGTCGCCGCTGCCGTCGTCCGCGAGCACACCATCCGACGGCTCCCGCAGGTCAGTGGCCAGCGTGCTCACCTCGCCGGTGGCCGGGTCGTAGCGGCGCAGCGCGTGGTTGTAGGTGTCGGCGACGGCCACCGATCCGTCGGGCAGCGCGGTGACGCCCAGCGGGTGCTGCAGCAGCGCCTTCCCGGCCGGGCCGTCGACGTGCCCGAAGTCGAACAGTCCGGCGCCAACGGCCGTGTGCAGCCGCAGCTCACCGTCGGTCTCCGCGAGCCAGCGCAGGGCGGAGGTCTCGGAGTCGGCGATCCACAGCCGGTCCCCGGCGGCTGCCAGCCCGGAGGGCTGCGCGAACCAGGCCTGGTCCGCCGGACCGTCGATCAGGCCCTCGTTCGTGGTACCGGCGGCGGCGGTGACGGTGCCGGCAGCCGGGTCGTACGTCCACAACTGGTGGACGCCGGCCATCGCAATCCACACCTTCCCGCCGAACCAGGCCACGTCCCACGGCGAGGACAGCGCGACCTCGCGCGCCGGTCCGTCGGTCGCCGAACCCTGCCACCATGGCTCGCCGGTCCCGGCGACGGTCGTCGTCCCGCCGGAGGCGGGGTCGAAGCGGCGCAGCGCGTGGTTGACGGTGTCCGCGACGATCACCGCACCGTCGGGCAGCAGGGCGAGCCCCTGCGGCTCGCCGAACCGGGCGGCCGCCGCTGAGCCGTCCTCCAGGCCCCGCTCGCCGCTGCCGACGCGGCGCAGCACGGTCTCGCCGTCCGCCTCCAGCTCGACAAGCTGATTCCGGGTGGTGTCCGAGACGAGCAGGTGCCCGTCGGGCAGGCGCAGCGCCTTGCCGGGAAAGCGCAAGTCGGTCGCGACGGGCTCGGGCGGCACGTACGGCCCGTCGCCCCGCCGCAGCGTGCCGCGCGCCTCGTGCTGCGCCTCCAGCTCGCTGACGAGCTTCTCGATGGCGTGCGCATGGCCCTCACCGGCGTGCTGCGCGACGACGTAGCCCTCGGGGTCGATCACGACAAGCGTGGGCCAGGCGCGGACGGCGTACTGCTTCCAGGTCGCCAGCTCGGGGTCGTCGAGGACGGGGTGGTGCACCCCGTACCGCTCGACGGCGTCGACGACGGCGGCGTGCTCGGCCTCGTGCACGAACTTCGGCGAATGCACACCGATGACCACGAGGGTGTCGGCGTGCCGCTCCTCCAGCTCTCGCAGCTCGTCGAGGACGTGCAGACAATTGATGCAGCAGAACGTCCAGAAATCTAGCACCAAACACTTACCACGCAAGTCCTGGAGGGAGAGGTCCCTTCCACCAGTGTTCAACCAGGCCCGACCTTGCAGCTCAGGGGCGCGGACGCGCGGTGTCTTGCTCATGGGTTCAGACTCTCACTCGCCGGGAGTCTCCAGGACGAACGTCCCCTTCGCCCACCCCCGCGCGTAGGGGTTCTGGGGAGCGTCCGGGGCGTCGTGCTTGGCGGCTGGCCCGGTGTGCTCGGTGTGGTTCTGTGGGGGCTGTGACACCCACGGCCCGCCCCTCCGCCATGTGCCCCGCCAGGAGGGCCCGCGCGCCCGCTGGAGGGGCGCGTGTGATGTTTCCAGGAACGTGACCCCCCTATTGGGTAGATCCCTATACGCGTAATAGGGGAAGTAACCGCTAGGGGGTACGCGTTCGTAGAAACATCACACACGTGCCGAAGGAGGGCCGGACCCTGGCGGGGGCCGGGCCCTGGGGGACGCACTACTCCCCCGGCAGCACGTCGACTCCCCAGACCAGGCCCCAGCTCTCAACCTCCCGGCGCACGGCGTCCGCAGGGAACCGCTCCTCCGCCGCACGGAGGAGGCAAGGCGCCGGCCCCGGACCCGGACGACGTGCCCGCGCCAGACCTCCGCCGGCTACCCCGCCAGGGCCCGATCCCCGACGGAGGGCCCGTCCCCCGTCCCGACCGTCACGGCCTGGCGGCCGGACGGAACGTCAGTAGGGCCGGTGCCCCGCCGGACGGACGTCAGTTGGCCGTGATTCGCCGTGGCGTCGACTCCCCGCCGTGGCATCGACTTCGCCGGGGAGTGCTCCTCCTGGCGGCCGGCTCGCGTGCGAACGCGTAGGGACGGGGACTGCTGCAAGGGGCCGCGACGAGGTCTGTACAGCCGTGAGAAGGCATGGGAGCGAATGGGTGGACCGGGGTGGGGGGCGTTCGGGGCCGGAACGGGGCTCTAGCGGGCCGTGAGCGGGGACGTGTTAGGACGGGACGCCGGAGGCCAGATACGGCCGTCTGGCGGACCATGGCCGGGCGGTGCGATGCGCCCGACCGTAGGCCGTGGCGCGGCGGGGTGACGGGACGGCGCTCCACACACGCCGAAGGCCCCACCAGGCCGGCACACGCGGGTCCAGGGCCGTCGGGGCGTCTCACGGGCTCTCTAACGGCCCGTGGCGGGCTCTCGCGGACGTGGCGGAGCTGGACACGGCCAGGGGCCGGGGAGGCGGAGAGACGGGACGGAGGAGGTCGCCAGGTAGAGGGTCTCGGCCCGCGCGATGCGCGCCACGGCCGCGAACATCTCGTCCGGCGGGGTGTGCCCGCCGTCCGCGAATCCAAGGGTGGCGGCGACCGCCGAACTGGAGGTCGCGAGCCCCGCGTACCCCGCCTCGGCGAAGACGGCGGCGCTGGCCGCATCCCACACGTTGGGCAGGACGAGCGGATCACCGGCGTCTCGCCCGTGGTGCAGCGCGCGGAACGCGCCCGCCGGGGTGGCGCCTGGCTGCGTCACGGCTGCGCTTCCTCGCCCAACGCGTGTGGTGCGTACCGCTTGACGGCTTCCAGCAGTTCACCCTTCGACGGGTTGACCATGGCGTGCCCGGCGACCGTCACCGTCGGGACGGTCTCGTTGCCGTTCGCCACCGAGCGGACGAAGGCGGCCGCCTCCGGGTCCTCCCAGATGTTGACCATCTTGCGCTTCAGCGGCGTACGCCGAAGCCGCAGCCTCAGCAACATGCAGAACGTGCAGCCCGGCCGCCAGTAGATGACGACATCGTCGTCGGCCATGCAAGTTCCCCCTTCGTCGTGATCCTTGCACAGTACGCGGGTTCGGCGCGGTGGCACGATCGGTCAGCCGGGGGCCGGCTGCGTACAGGCCACCAGGGCGACGTTTGTCGCGGTACCGGGCTCTGAAACGCGACAAACCTCGCCCTCATGAACCGGGATGCCGACCGATCGTGCCGTCGGCCATCAGCCGGCTGACGAACCCCGCGCCGACCTGGTTGGCTTGCCGCCATGACCGGCATCAGCGACCCCGCTCACCACCTCGGCCTGGTAACCGTCCTCGTCTCCGACTACGACGAGGCGATCGCCTACTACACCCGGACACTCGGTCTCGAACTACTCGAGGACACACCCCTCCCCGCAGAGCCCGAGCCGGGCAGACGGTGGGTGGTCGTCGCTCCGCCCGGAGCACTCCAGACACGTCTGCTGCTCGCCCGCGCGGCGACACCCGCCCAACGGGCGCGCGTCGGCGACCAGACCGGCGGCCGCGTCGCGCTGTTCCTGCACACGGCGGACTTCCACGCCACTCACGCGCGGATGCGGGCCGCCGGGGTCGCGTTCGAGGAGGAGCCGCGCAACGAGCCCTACGGAACGGTGGCGGTCTTCCGCGACCTGTACGGCAACCGCTGGGACCTGCTCCAGCCGGCTGCCGTACCGCCTTCCGTCGACGCGATGACGGTGCTGGTCGCGACGATCATCGTCCACGACGAGGCGACGGACCGCGTCGTGCTGCTGCAGCGCGGTCCGCGGGCGAAATACGGTCAGGATCTGTGGGACCTGCCGGCGGGCAAGAGCGAGCGGGGCGAGCCGATCACGGCGACAGCCGTTCGTGAACTCCAGGAAGAGACAGGCCTCGTGGTGAAGCCGGAGTCCCTCCGCATGGTCCATCTCCTGCACGGCGCATGGGGCGTCGGGGCCCCGAACGGCTACCTCGTCACCGTCTTCGCGACGCACGAGTGGTCGGGTGTCCCGGAGAACCGCGAGCCGGACAAGCACGCCCACGTCCGCTGGGCAGACGTGCACGACCTCCCGACGCCACTCGTCCCGACCACGGAGAAGATCCTGCGGGCTCACCTGGCGGGTGAGGTCGGTCTCTCCCTGCACCATTGGGACTGACGGGCCGCCTCCACAGCAACGCCGACGCCGTCTGGTGCGACGGCGCGCCGGCTCTGCTTGCCGCGAGCGTGTTCGTCCCTGTCCGGGCCTGGCGACGTTTGTGCCGGGCACGGGCGAGATCCTGCACGCCTGCCTGCAGCACCGTCGACGTCGGCCCCCACTGCACCGTCGGGACTGACGGCCGAGTCCGCGGCCGGTACGTCAGGCTGACGTCGCGGGCGACCACTCGTGGGACAGCAGCCCGAGGACGACGGTGTCGGCGAAGCCGCCGTACACCCAGCACGAGCGGCGCAGCGTGCCTTCGAGGGTGAACCCGGCCTTCCTCGCGGCGGCGATCATCGCGGCGTTGTCGGCCAGGGTGTCCACCTGCAGTCGCTGCAGGCCGCGCACGGCGAAGCCGTACTCGCACAGCACGCGCACCACGTCCGAACCGAGCCCGCGTCCGCGGAAGCCGGACAGCAGGGAGATTCCCAGCTCCGCCGTCCTGTTGTGCATGTCGATGCCCCAGAGTTGGGCTGCCCCGGCCAGGCCCCCCGAGTCGAGCTCCACGATCGAGAAGACGGCAACCTCGTTCGACGGCTCCGGCACGGCGAAGGGGGAGTGCGGCGAGTCCGCGGCGACCGGGCGCCACGGTCGGGAGTCCTCACGGGACCGGCCGGGCACGTCCTCGTGGAGTGCATGCAACACCGCTGCGTCCGCTGCCAAGCGGGCCCGCAGCCCGACCTTCTTCCCGCGCATCATGGGGTATTGCTACCCCGGCCCGCAGTCCTGATCAACCGATATCCGTCACCGGTGAAGGGAGCGGCGGCCACGTCAGCTACCGGTTCTTGCTCCACAGCGGCGTCAGGGGGCGTCGGGTGCGATGACGGCGAGACCGGACACCTTCTCGTCCGCGTCGGAGGCAACGCGTGCCTTCATGGCGCCTGCCTCGTAACGCAACGGGACCTCGACCACGGTGTGATCGCCGTTCCGCCGCACGAACGGATCGCCGTCTCCGAGCCGTCGAGAGCCGACCATGCCGACGTCCGTGACCAGACGGCTGCCCCTGGCCTCGTCGGTGAACACTCCAGCACCTGGGCGTCTTCTCCGCGCCCCGCGATGGGGCCAGGAGGCCGGGGAACTGATGTGCTGCTTCGGTGCGCGGAGCGGTGATGCCACCTCATGCACACACGCCCGCGGCGGAAAAGCTCCCGCGGTGCCAAGCTCTTGTTTCCCCCCGGTCCGGCCTGGTTGTGTACCCAGGTGGAATCGGTGACGGGCCAAGATGCAGGAGAAGCTCTGCCCCTGGGACTCGGTGAGGCCATACGTGAGACCGCCGAGGAGATCGCCACACTGCTCCGGGGAGCCGCCGACACCGGGGTTCAGGTGCCCGGGTCGGAGTGGACCGTCGGCGAGGCAGCAGCGCACCTGGCGCAGGCGAACCAGCTGATGGCCGAGTTGGCGGCAGGGCGGGAGCATCCGTACGGGGACGGCACCCCGGGCAGTCTGGCGGCGGCCAACGAGCGCGCACTTGCGGCATTCGAGGAGCGTGCCGCGACGCCACTGGCACAGATGGTGGTGGAGCAGGCGGAGGCCTTCCTCAAGGCGATGGCGCGGCCCACAGGCGGTGCCGTTCCGGTCACCCCCATGGGGCCGATGAGCCGGGCCGAGTTGGGCTCGTATCTGCTCACGCACATGCTCGGCCACGGCCACGACCTCGCCCGCGCAGCAGGTCGTCCGCACATGATCGACCGCGCCCGCGTTGAGCTGACGCTCCCCTTTCTGGTCAACGCCATGCCACGCGTGGTCGACGACGCCCTCGCCACCGGGCTGACGGCTCGCTACGCCATCCGCCTCTGGGGCGGCGCCGGCTTCGGCGTCACCTTCACCGACGGCGCGGTGACCGTGACCACCACGCCCCCGACCCGCCCGGACTGCACCATCCTCACCGAGCCGACCACGTTCCTGCTGATGGCACTCGGCCGCCGCAACCCGTGGGCTGCCATGGCCCGTGGCCACGTCCTGGCCTGGGGCCGCAAACCGTGGCTCGCCCCACGCTTCCCCCACCTCTTCACCGCCCCCTGACCGAATCCGCCGAGGCAGATTTCGAGGATGCCGGCGCCCTGGCCGTGGGCCGAGACAACTTGCCGTGTCAGAGAACGGGTACGTCGCGGGCGGGTCGATCGGCTACCCGCCTTCCGGACGCCCGCCTGAGGCGCGTCAACGAGCGGAAGAAGCGGTCGGGCAGAAACACCGCGTCCGCGATGATCATGGCCCCGGAGAAGAGCGGCAACCCCAGAAACAGCGCGATGCCTAGATGCATGCCCAACAACATCGCGAGGACCGGGTACTTGAGTCTGCCGAACAGGACAAACGGGAAGGCGACCTGCAACAGAACCGTCAGGTAGCCCACGATGGTGATCAGTACCGCGTGGCTGTCAGCCATCTGGGACAACGCCGGCCAGGGGTGGAAGAACCGAAGGTTGAGGACGTAGTGGAGGGCGGTGCCGTTGCCCCATGCACCGCCTTGAACCTTGTAGAGGCCAGCAGCTCCGTAAAGGAAGCAGACCTGGGCCGCGATGACGAACATGCCGCAGTTGTGCAGTACCGTGATCAGCGTCTTTCGCATGCTGCGGAGATCGCCCCAGATTGCGCCGGCGCCCAGGGATCCCACGCGCCCCGGGCGCCCTACGGATGGTGATCGCCGCCTTCTCCGGCGCGCGTCCAATGACCAGCGGGATCCGCACGCCGTGAACATGAGGTAGATGGCCATCAGGAGGACAAGGTTGTCGCCCCCGTCCGTCATGAAGATTGCTCTGGCGTGGAACGAAGCGACGACGACGGCGAACAGGACGGACACAGCCCTGGTTCGCCAACCCACCATGAACAGCGCGGCCGCGGCCAAAGCGACTGCGTAGCAGACTTCGAAGTAGATCCGGCTGTCCGACAGGGTGATGATGCTGGCCCAGCCGGTCTGGTCGAAGAGCTGCCTGGCCAACGCGGGGGTCCACGGGGAGCTGGGGCCCCAGATCTCGTTACGGTGCGGGAACTCATGCAGCAGGAACGCGAAGTAGAGCAGTCCGTAGCCGATCCGTAGTACTGCGGCGGCATACGGGGACACGACCCGTTCCGTCAGAAGCGCGAAGAGACCGCTGAGCCGGTCAGATACGTACCGCGCAGGACCTGCGTCCTTCTGAGCGGCAACCTGTTCAGGTGCGTGTGTGGCGTGTGGCGCCAGTTCAGTAGCGATGGCTCGTCACCTTCCACCAGGGCAGATATCGGGTGTTCGCCGGTGTCGGCGCGGGAGGTGTGTCGCCCTGGGTTCTGTTGGCAGCGACGGGAAACGTCTCCACCCGGAGTTGGAGCGACTCGAAATCGCCGTGGCGGTGTTTGGCAACCCGTTCGGCGGCGATATTGCGCAGGTATTTTTGCATCATCAGCGCACGCTCAGAATGCGACTCGTCGTTCTCGCCGTGCAACTCGAGGTAGGAATTCCAGGCTCGGCGCAGCATGTTTTGGTTCGTATGGCTCGGGAACGGGTTGTGTTCGACCGCAGCATAGTCCAGGGCGGTGAGATCAAACCAGGAACTCACGTGCGTAGCCCCGTCGGACCCGGTGTGCTTGGTCCTCACGGAAATCTGCCGGTTGACCGACTCCGGGTTCGGGGCGAAGAGTCGCCAATCCTGCTCGAAAAGCGGATACACCCATGCTTCGACCTGCCGACTGTACCGCTTGGAGACCGGGTTTTCCGGAGCCACATGCAGGAATACCAGAAGTAGATGGATCATAGCGGTGGTAAGGACCAAGGAAATTGCCGCTGCCAGACCCGCCTTGAGCACCCCGTGGAACCTGGATGGCGGTCCTACGGGCGCCGGATGTTCCTGCCACTCATCCGGAACCGTCGACTCGGTGCCGATACGATCGGAATTCTTCACATCTACCGTGTTGCTTTCAACTGGCACGGCCGCTCCCGGCCTCATCTACCCTGACTGCAGTCATTCGTCCTCCTGTGCCCCGCATTGCAGCGCGCGGCAGAATCGTCATCGATTCTGCCGCGCACCACTTACGCAACGGTGTCATGCGGCACCCGTGTCAGTTGCCCACACCGATCTTGTTGCCAAACTGCCAGGCCTTGTCGTCGGCAGGCCACTTCTGGTTGCCGAAAGGCCAGCTGTCTTCGCCGGCCTTGTTGCCCTTCTTGCCGTGCCCGTGCTTACCGTGACCCGGCTTCTTGCCGTGGCCGCCACCGGTCGTTCCACCAGTCGTTGCGCCGGTGGTTCCACCGGTCGTCCCCGCGGTGGTCGTACCGGTCGTACCGGTGGTGGTCGCACCAGTTGTGGTCGTGCCGGTCGTGCCAGTCGTGGTCGCGCCGGTTGTACCAGTCGTGGTCGCACCAGTCGTGGTCGTGCCGGTCGTACCGGTGGTGGTCGTACCGGTCGTGGTCGTGCCGGTCGTGCCGGTGGTGGTCGTACCGGTCGTGGTCGTGCCGGTCGTGCCGGTGGTGGTCGTACCGGTCGTCCCGGTCGTAGTCGTACCGGTCGTCCCGGTCGTAGTCGTACCGGTCGTCCCAGTCGTGGTCGTACCGGTCGTCCCCGTCCCACAGTCGGGGCGCGTGATCCGGTTGGTGTCCAGCGTCACGGACCCGTTACGGGCCAGCGCCCGCCCGTCGATGCTCGCCCCGGTGGTGGCCGAGATCGAGGTCAGGGCCAGGATGCTTCCCACGAACGTGGAATTCGTTCCGAGAGTGGCTGAACTGCCGATCTGCCAGAACACGTTGCACGGTGACGCGCCGTTGATGAGAGACACCTGGCTTGCGGTGGCTGTCGTCAGGCTCGAACCGACCTGGAAGACCCATACGGCCTGGGGGTCACCCTGAGCATCCAGGGTGAGGGTGCCGGTGAGCCCCAGCGTGGACGATGCGGTGTATACGCCCGGGACCAGAGTCAGACCGCCGGCGTCCGGGGGAAGCGCAGAGTCCGTAGCCTGTCCAGCAGCGTCGTTGTAGGCAGCGACCAGGTCAGACTTGGCTTGGAGAGCCACAGCATCTGCGGAGTGCTGAGTCCCGTTCACCAGGCCGGGCGGAAACCCGGTGATGGACGTTCCCGGACTCACCCCGATGTCCCCGGTGATGACCGAGGGACCGGTATTGGTGATGGACTGGCCGGCCAGAACCGCGAAGCTGTCCGCAGTACCGAGCGGGACGGGCGTGGCGATTGCGCTCGCCTGCGTCGTCGTCAGCGCAAGGATGCCGGTGGCAACCAAGGGCACGATCAACGAGGCGATCCAGAGTGGTCTCAGGCGTCTGCGAGGCACGCCCGGTGTACGTGGTGTCATCGAGGAAGTACTCCTTCAGTGTAGCTGGAAGCGAATCTCGCAGCACGATCTTATGCGTCAGGAATTATGGAAGCGGCGAAGAATTCAATGCACTCGAGTGAATAAAATAATGATCACCCGGACGGACGGGGACCTCACTCTCAAACGCCGTGCAAACTTTCCGTCCACCACCGCAACGTTTACACCCTTGAGCATTTCCCATCCACCTCCCATTCGAGTGAAAATCGCTTGTGGATGACTACGAGGAGCGCGTGTATGAGCCCCGAGTCCACACCTGAGCGGTTGGACACGCTGATACCGGATTTACTTGATCCCGAGGAAGCGCGACACCGCCGATGGCGTGAATATCTCCTCGAACGCGTTCAACGACAATGAACATTTCCGATCTACCCCGTTGAGAGTGAAGATCGTTTCTGGATGATCACGAGGAGTGCGTGGAGCAGGATGGTGACGCGGTTCGGGCTGGTGCGGACGCGGTGGAGCACTCTCCAGCGTTTGAGGACGGCGAAGGCCCGCTCGACGGGCGCGCGGAGCTTGGCGTGTGCGGAGTTCGCGCGTTTCTCGTGTCCGTTGTTGCCCTTGCCCTTCGGCCTCTTGACCGGGGTGCGGACTGTGCCTCCGGCGCCTTGGTAGCCGGAGTCGGCGGCGGTCTCCACGTCCGCGTCGGTCACGGCCTCGATGATGCCGTCCGCTCGAGCCGCCTTCAGGTCGTGCGTCGCCCCGGGGCGGGCTTGGCCGAGGTAGAGCAACTCGCCCTGCGCGTCGGTGATTCCTTGGACGTTCATGCCGTGATGGTGGTGCTTGCCGCTGTAGAGCGGGTCCGGGTTGGTCTCGGTGGCCAGCATGGTGCAGCGCCACGTGGGGACGAGCGTGCCGTCCAACAGCAGCCGCCGGTCCGGGCCGGCCGCGCTGATCGCATCGGCGAGGGTGGGTGCCTGTCCGGCCAGGATCTCGATGCCCTCGTTGACGTAGCGCCACGCGGTGTCGGTCGAGACACCGAAGCAGTTGCCGAGCTGGGCGAACATCTCTCCATGAGCCAGGTAGACCAGCAGCATCACCGCCTGGTCGAAGGACGTCAGCGCCCGCCAGGGGCTGCCGATCTCACACCTTCGGGTACCGATCAGGTCCTCTACCCACGAAACCAGGGCATCAGGCAGGTCGAGGATGGCACGATAGGTGACCACGAAGCTCCTTGTGCTGCAACGGCGTTGACACCCGTGCAACCCACAGGGAGCTTCGTCCGTCACGCCTCACCCCGTCACCCGATCCGGTCACGATCGGAAGAGCTCAATGCCGTGGCCCGTACAAGTCCGGGCCCGGCGCGACGTAGAAGAGCGTCGCCACCGACCTGGGTGCCAACCGGGGCATCCTGTGTGCATGAGTGCGGCAGGACCGCGCACGGCGCGGCATTCCGGCCGGCCCCTCGCCCACTGGGAGGACGGCGGCCCGGGCCGGGAAGACGGCGTCCTCCGCTCGCTGTGGATCAAAGCGGGCGTTGACCGCCGAGGTCGCCTGCCGTCCCGGACACAGCCCACGGGTGCACGGTCGTGGGCGGCGCGTGGAACAGCCGGACCCGGCCGACCGCCGATGGCGACGTCATGGCTGCACGGCAGGCTGCGCAGCCACTCGCCCTGTCTCTGGGGCGGTTGGCCCGCTCACCGGCGGAGCGCCTCACCTTCGTGCTCCCGATTCGGGTCGGGAAGGAGGTCGTCTCGCCGGTCGCTCTCAGCGAGACCACGCCTCGCTGGAGGGGAGCTGCCCAGGGCCTCAGTTCCGCCGATGGGCGTCCGAAGCGCGTGGCGTCGGACACGCTCGCGCAGACAGGCCGCACAGGACCACGGCTACGGCCAAGAGGAACTGATACAGCGCGCCGCACTCAGTGTTGCGAATGGTCAGATCCAGCACCGCCGACACAATGCCGATCACTACCGGTACCGGACAGGCCCTCATCAAAAGCGCTCCACGGGCGCGGCCCTCCACGGCTCGACGGTCGTTGCCGATCCGGGACACCCCGCCCATCGGAACCCGGCGACAGCTCCTGCCCTGTGCGTCATGGCCCGGTCATCGGCGACGCTCGTAGCGGCGCAGAAGGTCGCTGCCCCACACGCGGTTCGGCTGAGGCTGTTGAGCACGGGGGCAGCGTGTGTGCGGCCCGTGCCTGTGACACGGAACCCACCCCCTGGGGTCGTGCGTGGAAAGGGCAACCCGCTTGCCGTTTCCACGCACGAAGCCGAGTTCCGCGTCAGCCCCGGCCGAGGACGCAGAACTCGTTGCCCGCCGGGTCGACCATCACGACCCAGGGCGCGTTGCCCTGACCCACGTCGACCCGTCTCGCGCCCAGGCCTTCGAGCCGGGCGACCTCCTGCGCCTGGTCCTCGACGGGGTCGGACATCACGTCGAGATGAATGCGGTTCCACACGATCTCGTCGTCGGGCGTGCGACGGAACTCCAGGTACGGCCCGACGCCGTGGACGGAACGCAGCAAGGCGTGGTCGTCGGTCAGCTCGTGAATGGTCCACTCGATCGCCTCCCCCCAGAACCGGACCACGGCCCGCGGGTCGGCGCAGTCGACGACCACGGCGGCTATCGGTCCGGTGTCCCGGTGAAGCTCGCGGGGTTCCAGCACGCGGAACTCGTTGCCTTCCGGGTCGGCCATCACGACCCACGGTGCATCGCCCTGACCCGCGTCGACGGGCGTCGCTCCGAGCTCCCTGAGACGTGCGACCAACTCCGCCTGGTGGGCGTCGGAGACGGTGGCGAGCTCAAGGTGCACGCGGTACTTCACCGTCTCCGGATCGGGTACGCGGACGAGGTCGATGCAGACGGCGGACGGGTCCGGCCAGTCGAAGCCCACCGGCTCCAGATTGGTGACGCCGGGCCCTTCGCCGGCCATGCCCCAGCCGAGGGCCTCCGCCCAGAACCGGCCGAGCGCCGCGTCGTCCCGGGCCTTGATGTTCACCTGCACAAGCTGCAGCGTCATGCCGCGTACCTTAGGCGGCCCCTGTCGGGGTCGGCATGCCAATTCGGTCCTGGACCGGGGCACCCGATGCGGCGCGCCGACCGTAGGCTCACTGATCATGCGCAAACTGCGGCCCACGTCGCTCACCCGGCGCCGGTTGACGGCCACCGTCGTCCTGACGGCCGTGTTCGCGTCCGGCTGGTATCTGGGCCAGCCCCTCAAACCCTCGGAGTGCGAGCCGGGACCCATCCGGTACAGCGACCACCTGGAAGCCGTGCCATGTGACCCGGCGGACGACAAGCCCCGCATCCTGGCCTGGCTCACCGGCGACTTCCGGTAACGCGGCTTCCAGCTGACGAAGCGCGGACGAGTCCCGAAGCGACCCTGGCGTGGTCACCCGCCACGCAGACAGGGGGCACGCCTCGGCGTAAGCCCTGCCCAGCAACCCCGGGCAAGGGCCTTCGGTTGACGCAGGAGGGGCGGCCCGCGAAGGGCGCCCCTCCTGACGTGCGGGTTTGTTGCCTGGGCGGAGGCGGTGGGATTTGAACCCACGGTGACGTTGCCGCCACGACGGTTTTCAAGACCGTTCCCTTAGGCCGCTCGGGCACACCTCCCCGCGCCGGCGCGTGGCGTCGGCACACCCGACACTCTAGCCGCCGTGCGGACGGCCCTTGCCGGGCCGGGGATCACATGGGTGCTTCGGGTCTGGGGAGGGCAGCGAGATTGCCCTGCCCAGACCCGAACCCGTTGGCGCGCAGGGGTGGGGCGTCCAGGCGGCGGCACAGGCCGAACGGCCGGAGCAGGGAGTGGTGCAACGGGAGTGGGCCGGGCGGGGTTTGGCGGCGGCGGGGATGATCGGGTTCGGCGTGGACATGGCGTCTCACCTGCGGCGGAGCGCCCATGATCGAACGTGAATTCGAATATCTCGGTATGGTGGAGGGGTGAGGAATCAGCCGCGGAAGCCAGGGGGCGCGAGTGGGAGGTGCGTATGGCGTTTACGCACCTGCACGTCGTGTCCGGGTTCTCCGCGCGCTACGGGGCCTCGCACCCCGAGCGGCTCGCCGAGCGGGCCGCCGAGCGGGGGATGGACGCCGTCGCGCTGACCGACCGCGACACCGTCGCCGGCGCCGTGCGGTTCGGGACCGCCTGCGCCAAGGCCGGCGTGCGGCCCCTCTACGGCGTCGAGCTCGCCGTCGAGGAGGACGAGCAGCGGGAGGAGACCTCCACCGTGCGGCGGCGGACGCCCGTGCCGCGGGGGCGCGTTCGTCGAGGAGCCCGGGCAGCGTGTGGTTCTTCTCGCGCGGGACGGGGCCGCCGGGTGGGCCGAGCTGTGCCGGATGATCACCGCCGCGCACCGGGACGTGACCGCGCTCAGTGGCAGCACCGGACCGCGGCCCGTGCTGCCCTGGGACGACGCGTACGGCGACGGCGTCACCGTGCTGCTCGGGCCCGCGTCCGCCGTCGGGCGGGCGCTGGCCGCCGGGCGGCCGGACCGGGCCGCCCGGCTGCTCGCACCCTGGCGGGAGCGGTTCGGCGACGCGCCTGCGGCTGGAGGTCGTCGCCTCGGGCCCGCGCCGGGAGGCGGCGCGGATGCTGGGGCTCGCCGCCGAGCAGGGCGTGCGACCGGTGCTGACCAACGCCGTGCGGTACGCCGACCCCGGTCAGGGGCCGGTCGCCGATGTGCTGGATTCGGCGCGCCGGCTGATGCCCGTCGACCCCCGCAGGGGGTTCGACGGCGGCGAGCGCTGGCTCAAGGGCGCCGAGGAGATGGCCCGGGCCGCCGAGGAGATCGCCGAGGCCGCCGGCTTCGGGCGCGGCACCGCGCGCCGGCTGCTGGAGGTGACCGAGGAGACCGCCGCCGCCTGCCGGGTGGATCCGCAGGACGACCTGGGCGTGGGCACCGTGCACTTCCCCGAGCCCCGGCTCGTCGGTGCCGACCGGCGCAGCGCCGAGCGGGTGCTGCGCTCGCGCTGCGCCGCGGGCATGGTGCTCAAGGGCTACGACCGGGACGAGACCCGGTGGCGGCGGCTGGACCACGAGCTGCGGATCATCGAGCAGCTGGGCTTCGCGTCGTACTTCCTGACCGTGGCGCGGGTGGTCGACGACACCCGTGACCTGGGTATACGGGTCACCGCGCGCGGTTCGGGCGCCGGGTCGCTGGTGAACCACCTGCTGGGCATCGCCGCGGCCGACCCGGTCGAGCACAACCTCTTGATGGAACGTTTCCTCTCCACCGAGCGCGCCGCCCTCCCCGACATCGACGTCGACGTGGAGTCCGCCCGCCGCCTGGAGGTCTACCGGGCGATCTTCGACCGGTTCGGCGCCGAGCGCGTCGCGACCGTCGCGATGCCGGAGACGTACCGGGTGCGGCACGCCGTACGGGACGTGGGTGCCGCGCTGGGCATGGACCCGGCCGAGGTGGACCGGCTGGCGAAGGCGTTCCCGCACATCCGGGCGCGGGACGCCCGCGCCGCGCTGGCCGAGCTGCCGGAGCTGCGGCACGTCGACGCCGAGCGGTACGGGCCGCGGATGTGGGATCTGGTCGAGGCGCTGGACGGGCTGCCGCGCGGAGTGGCCATGCACCCGTGCGGCGTGCTGCTCTCGGACGACTCGCTGCGCGCCCGCACGCCCGTGGTGCCGACCAGTGGCGAGGGCTTCGCGATGTCGCAGTTCGACAAGGACGACGTGGAGGAGCTGGGCCTGCTCAAGCTGGACGTGCTGGGGGTACGGATGCAGTCGTCGATGGCGCACGCGCTCGACGAGATCGAGCGGGCGACCGGCGAGCGGATCGACCTGGACGCCGTTCCCGCCGGGCGATCCGCGCACCTACGAGCTGATCCGCGAGGCGGAGACGCTGGGCTGCTTCCAGATCGAGTCACCCGGCCAGCGGGATCTGGTGGGCCGGCTGCAGCCGCGCGACTTCCACGACCTTGTCGTGGACATCTCGCTGTTCCGGCCCGGCCCGGTCGCCGCCGACATGGTCCGCCCGTTCATCGAGGCACGGCACGGCCGCCGCGCGCCGCACTACCCGCACCCGGACCTGGAGCCGGTGCTGCGCGAGACGTACGGGGTGGTCGTCTTCCACGAGCAGCTCATCGAGATCCTGTCGGTGATGACGGGCTGCGGCCGCTCACGGGCGGACGAGGCGCGGCGCGGGCTGGCAGTGCCGGAGGCGCAGCCGCACCTGAAGGCGTGGTTCGAGCGGGAGGCTGCCGCACGCGGCTATCCGCCGGAGGTGATCGCGCGCACCTGGGAGATCGTCGAGGCGTTCGGCGCGTACGGGTTCTGCAAGGCGCACGCGGTGGCGTTCGCGGTGCCGACGTACCAGTCGGCGTGGCTGAAGGCGCACCGCCCGGCGGCGTTCTACGCGGGGCTGCTGGAGCACGATCCGGGGATGTACCCGAAGCGGCTGCTGCTGGCGGACGCGCGGCGGCGCGGGGTGCCGATCCTGCCGTTGGACGTGAACCGCTCGGCGGTCGGCTATCGAATCGAACTGGAGTCCGAAAGCGGCGTGTGGGGGCTCCGGTTGGCGCTGTCCGAGGTGCGGGGCGTCAGCGAGGCCGAGGCGGAGCGGATCGCCGCCGGCCAGCCCTACGGTTCGCTGCCTGACCTGTTCGCGCGCGCCCGCCCGTCCCGTCCGGTCGCGGAGAACCTGGCACGGGTCGGGGCGCTCGACGCGTTCGGCGACAACCGCCGCGACCTGCTGCTGCACATCGCCGAGCTGCACCGCGGGCAGCAGGCGCACCGCCGCCAGGACACCGGGCAGCTCGCGCTCGAGGACGGCGCCGCGCCGCCGCCCGCCCATCTGCCCGACCTGGACGCCGGCGAGCGGCTCGGCGCCGAACTGGGCGTGCTGGGCATGGACTCCTCGCGTCACCTGATGGGCGATCACGTCGCGTTCCTGCGCGAGCTGGGCGTGCACTCCGCGCGCAGCCTGCGCGAGGCGCGGCACGGCGAGACGGTGCTGGTCGCCGGGGCGAAGGCGGCCACCCAGACGCCGCCGATCCGGTCCGGCAAACGGGTGATCTTCGTGACGCTGGACGACGGCACCGGCCTGGCCGACCTGGCGTTCTTCGAGGACAGCCACGCCGCCTGCGCCGAGACCGTCTTCCACTCCTGGCTGCTGCTGGTGCGCGGCACGGTGCAGCGGCGCGGGCCGCGCAGCCTCAGCGTCGTCGGCGCGGCGGCCTGGGACCTGGCCGAGCTGAGCGCACTGCGGCGCACCGGCGGACTGGACGCGGTCGCAGCACGGCTGGCGGGCCGTGCCGCCGACCCGCCGGCCGACGAGGAGACGGGACGAGGAGACGCCAGAGGGCGACGGGCGGCGGATCCGGTTGGCCAACGGCTACGAGCTGCACCCGTGGGCCGACCTGCAGCCCGCCGGCGAGTCCCCCAAGCACGCCGCCCGCAAGCTGTGGCACTCCAGCCCGGGGAGCGCGGGATGAGCGACGCCCACGACCGAACCCACCGTCCTCTACGTGCACTTCGACGAGGGCTGCACCGACGAGACCTACCCCGAGCTCCTCGGCCTCCTCACCGACCTGACACCCGTCGTGCAGGCGCTGCCGCCCGACGCCGCGCTGGCGGACGTGCGCGGCGCGCTGCGGTACTTCCGGCGCAGCCCGCAGGACTTGGCCGGTGCGCTGCGGGTGCGCAGCCTGGCGCTGTACGACGTGGACTGCACCGTCGGCGTCGCCGCGAACCCGCTGCTGGCCCGGATGGCCGCCGCCGACGGGCCGCCGGGCGCGGTGCGGCACCTGCCCGACCGGCCGGACGCCGTCGCCGGTTTCCTCGACCGCACGCCGGTGGCCGCGCTGCAGGGCGTCGGTCCGGCGACCGCCCGCACGCTGTGCGGCTACGGCCTGGACACCGTCGGCCGACTCGCCGCCGCACCGCCCGCCACACTGCAGCGCATCCTGGGCGCGGCGACCGCGCGCCGGCTGCAGGAGCGGGCCCGCGGCGTCGACCCGAGCCCGGTCACCCCCAGCGCGCCGGCCCGTTCGGCGAGCGCCGGCTTCTCCTTCGGGCACGACGAACTGGACCCGGAGCGGCGGCGGCGCGCCCTGCTCACCCTGGCCGACGAGCTCGGTTTCCGGATGCGCGGCGACGGCCAGGTCGCCCGCGCGCTGACCCTGACCGTCCGGTACGCCGACCGGTCCGTGACCACCCGGACCCGGCGGCTGCGCGAGCCGAGCGCGCACACACCCGAACTCACCTCGCTCGCCTACGCGCTGCACGACGCGCTGGGGCTGCAGCGGGCGCGGGTGCGGGCACTCTCGCTGCGCGCCGAGAACCTCACCGCGGCCGGCGCCGCGCCCCGGCAGCTCTCCCTGGACCCGCGGGTGGAGAAGGCGCGGCTCGCGGAGGCCGCCGCCGACCGCGCCCGCACCCGGTACGGCTCGGACGCGGCACACCCGGCCGGCACACTGCACGGCGGGCGGCACGACGGACTGGGCGACGAACTGGACGACGCGGCCTGACGCACGAGTGAGGGGGAGCGTCCATCCCGGACGCTCCCCCTCACTGTGCGCGCGGGCCGTACGGCGGTCAGCCGTCGCCCTTGCGGGAGCCCAGGGTGATCTGCGTGGTGTGCTTCTCACCGTTGCGCTCGTAGGTGATCGGCACCGTGTCGCCCGGCTTGTGCGCCCAGATCGTGGCGATCAGCGTCGGGCCGCTGTCGATCTTCGTGTCGTCGAACGCGACGATCTTGTCGCCCGCCTTCAGCCCCGCCTTGTCGGCCGGGCCGCCCGGCGTGACGGGCTCGCCCTGGTTGACCCGCTCGGCGATGACCGCGCCGTCACCGGAGGTCGGCACGCCGTTGCCGTTGCCGTTGCCCATCGTCACCCGGACACCGATCACCGGGTAGACCGGCACGCCGGTCTTGATCAGCTGCTGGGCGACCCGCTTCGCCTGGTTGACCGGGATGGCGAACCCGAGCCCGACGCTGCCCGGCTGGCTGCCGCCGAGACCGCCGCCGCCACCGCCCGGACTGGATCGCCGAGTTGATGCCGATGACCTCGCCCTTGGCGTTCATCAGCGGGCCGCCGGAATTGCCCGGGTTGATCGACGCGTCGGTCTGCAGCGCGTTCATGTACGAGCGCGTCGCTGCCCTGCCCGTCGCTGGAGGCGACCGGGCGGTCCTTGGCGCTGATGATGCCGGTCGTCACGGTGCCGGACAGGCCGTAGGGGGCGCCGATCGCGATGGTCGCGTCGCCGACGCGTACCTTGCCGGAGTCGCCGAGCGGCAGCGGCTTCAGCTCGTGACCGTCCGGCGTCCTTCAGCTTGATGACGGCCACGTCGTAGCCCTGCGCGCGGCCGACGATCTCGGCGTCGTACTTCTTGCCGTCGGAGAAGGTGGCGGTGATCTTGCCGCCCTTGGCCGCCGCGGCCACCACGTGGTTGTTGGTGAGGATGTGGCCTTCCTTGTCGAAGACGAACCCGGTGCCGGTGCCGGCCTCGCCGTTGCCCCGGAACTGGATGGTCACGACGCTGGGCAGCGCCTTGGCCGCGATGCCCGCGACGGAGTCGGGGGAACGGTTGAGGGCCTCCGAGCCGGAGTCGGAGGAGACGGTCGTCGAGCTGTCGCTGCCGTCGCCCGCGGCCCAGAAGCCGATGCCGCCGCCGACGACGCCCGCGACCAGGGCGGCGACGACCGCCGCCACGACCAGGAGGCCGAAGCGGGACCTGCCGCCCTTGCCGCCGCCGGGCGGGCCCGGCGGCATCGGGGGGACGCCCCAGGGCGTGCTGCGGCCGCCGCCGGCCACCGGGGCCGCCGGGTGGCGGAGGCGGCGGGGTGGCACCCGTCACCGGGGCCGCCGCCCCACTGCGAGCCGCCGCCGTACGGCGGCTGGGGGCTGCCGCTGCCGGTGTCCTGCGCGTAGGCGCCGGCCGGCGCGGGGTCGCCGGCGGCGGGCGAGCCGCTCGCCGCGGGCGGCTCGTCCTCGATCCGGCGCAGGCCGGTCGACGGCTCGGCCGCCGCGACGTCCTTGCGCAGGGACGTCCGCCTGCCGCGGCCGCCGCTCCGTGAGCACTCGGTGGCCTCCGGCGCGGCGTCATCCGACACCGTTGCCGCGTCGCCAGCCGCGGGTGCACCGGTGTCCGCAGGCGCCTGACCGGGGGCGGGCTCCTGCGGGCCGGCCGGCTGTGCCGCGTCGTCGGCGGCGGGTGCCGGGTCCGGGACGCGACGGAGGCCCGTCGTACGGGCCTCCTCGGGGGGGAAGAGTCCGCCACCGGCCGCAGGACGGCCGTGTCGTCGTCCCCCCGCCCCGCCGGCGTCGGCGTCGCGGCGGCGCCCTCGTTCTCGGTGCTCACAGCTCTCTCCTCAGGTACACGACATCGGACGTACGGATGTTCACTCGTCGGCTCTCCCCGCTCAGCCTTTCCCATGACGCGTCAGACGGGCGTAAGCCGCCCCGCCTTCCGGATCAGCCGCTCCTTATATCCGGACGAAAGGGACGCCGCCCGGAGGAGGCCGCGACCAGCCGCCGCCAGGCCCCGGTGGCACGATAACCCGGTGAGCCCAGACCGCCGCATCTCCGTGATCGCCCATCGTGGGGCCTCCGGCGACGTGCCGGAGCACACGCTCGCCGCCTACCGCAAGGCGATCGAGGACGGGGCCGACGCGCTCGAGTGTGACGTGCGGCTCACCTCCGACGGGCATCTGGTGTGCGTGCACGACCGCCGCATCAACCGGACGTCCAACGGCCGCGGCGCCGTCTCCGGGCTGGAGCTCGCCGAACTGGCCGAACTCGACTTCGGCTCGTGGAAGCACGGCGCGGCGGATCCGCAGCGCGGCCGCGACCCGTTCGAGTCACCGGACAGCGTCGACTCCGAACGGACCTCCGTCCTCACCCTCGAACGGCTGCTTGACCTGGTCGCGGACGCCGGGCGGCCGGTGGAACTGGCCATCGAGACCAAGCACCCGACCCGGTGGGCCGGCCAGGTGGAGGACCGGCTGCTCGACCTGCTGGAGGGGCACCGCCTCGAGACCCCGGTGCGCATCATGAGCTTCTCCCCGCGCTCCCTGCACCGCGTGCACGCCGCCGCGCCCTACATCCCGACCGTCCTGCTGCTGCAGCTGCTGCTCCCCCGGATGCGGGACGGCAGGCTGCCGCCCGGGGTGCGGATCGCCGGTCCGAGCATCCGGATCCTGCGCGCGCACCCCGAGTACGTGGAGCGGGTGCACCGTGCCGGCAACGCCGTGCACGTGTGGACGGTCGACGAACCGGCAGACGTCGCCCTGTGCGCGGACCTCGGCGTGGACGCGATCATCACCGACCGCCCGGCCGAGGTGCGCGCACAGCTGTCGGCGTAGCTCTCGGTGCAGCCCCCTGTCACGACAGGCGCACCCTGTGTACCTGACATGTGGGATAGACCACGAATGTGTCACCCGAGGCGGGTTGGCCGGTTTCCAGCCCGGTTCGTTCGGGCATCCAAACCGTGGCGTGGGGCAGAAGGAGGTTCCGGGGGTGGCGTTGGTGGTGGCACAGGAAGTGCCTACTTCGTCGGTCATGGCCGTGCCCCATGGACCGGCCGGCGTGCGGACGGCGCGGCAGAGGCTGCGAGCGGACCTGCGGGCCTGCGGCGCGGCCGAGAGCACGGTCGAGGACGCGGCGCTCGTACTGTCGGAGCTGTTGAGCAACGCCTACCGGCATGCCCGTCCGCTCGGCTCGGGCCGCTCGGTCCGCGCGGCCTGGCACTGCGCGCCGGAAGGCGATCTGACCATCTCGGTGACAGACGGCGGCGGTCCGACCCGGCCCCGCACCAGCACCCCGTCCGTCACGGCACGCGGCGGCCGCGGACTGGCCATCATCACCACGCTCGCCCGTGACTGGGGCGTGGCCGAGGAACCCGCCGACACCACAGGCGATGCGGTGACGGTGTGGGCGGTGCTACCCCCCGCCGACGAGGACGGCGACGGGGACGCCGCAGGGCCGGCGGCGGCCTTCGCGGGCATCGACTTTTGCCGACCTGGACGAGACGGCCTGACACGCCGGGGGGGCGCCCGTGTTGGGGATAGGCTCACGGCCACACGAGAGTCGCGTCCTACACAGGAGACCGCACCGACATGGCCAAGAAGCGCCGCCCCCAGACGAAGGCCAGCACGCCGAAGGCCGTCGACGGCGAGATTCCCGTCGTCGGCGCCCGTGAGCCCTGCCCGTGCGGCTCCGGCCGCCGCTACAAGGCGTGCCACGGGCGCGCCGCCGCCCATGCCGTCACCGAACTGGTACTGCGCCCCTTCGAGGGGCTGCCCGGTGAGGTCGACTGGGTCGCGCTGCGCGAACTGGTGCCCGCAGCGACGGCCGAACTGACCCTCAAGGGCGGGCTGCCCCAAGGCGTGCCGGCCGTCCGGCTGGCGACCGTACTGCCGATGGCATGGCCGGCGCTGCGCCGGGAGAACGGCGAGGTGCTGCTCGGGCTGCAGAACGACACCGCGTCAGGTGACCTGAGCCGGGACCTGGCCGACGTACTGCAGCGGGCGCTGGCGACCGAGTCGGGCAACCCGGTCGGCGCCGAGCGCACCGCCCCGGACGGGCCGCGGCTGCAGGACCTGCTGGACCTGGACACTCCGCTGCACGTCGAGGTGCACGACGGGTTCGAGTTCTGGCTGGAGGACGCCGAGCAGGCCACGGGCGAGGTGGCTGCCTCACTGGAGCGCGCCAACTCCGCCGCCGTCCCCACCGCCCGGCTGACGGGCGTCGACGGCGCGTACTGGTGCGAAACGCCGGAGAAGAACCACCTGCGGTGGGTCATGACGCACCCTGAGGAGAAGCTCATCGACGCGCTGGCCAGGCTGCAGGCCGCCGGCACCTCCTCGCTCGGCGAGGACACCCGGCTCGTCGGCTCCTTCCGCGCACACGGCCTGACCGTTCCGGTGTGGGACCTGCCGCGCCCGATGACCGCCGACGACTGCGAGAAGCCGGCCGCCGAGTTCGCCGAGCGGCTCACGCAGGCGCTGACCGAGACGGCGCCACTGACCGCCGACGAGCGGCGGGCCCGCAGCGGACTCACCAACCGCCAGGTGACACTGAGCTGAACCGGCGCTTTTCCAGAGGGAGTCGGGACGGGCGGGCCGCCCCGGCGCCAGGCGTGAGACCCGCCACAACCTCTTGCGGTATCAACGATTCCGCTGGTGAAGGCGCGTCCGAATCTGTGCGAGCGAGTTTGCGAACCACGGATCTCTTGTTAACGTTCTAAGTGCCCGGTCGCTGGTGCATCCCCCGTCGCCAGCGACCGGGCTTTCGCATGCCCGGACTCAGTAGGCCAGCCGGCTGCCGTCGTCCGGCAGCGTCAGGCTCGCCTCGACGAGCACGTCCAGCAGATCCGACACGCGCGGCAGCCACGGACCCGGGCCCCGCCCGTCGTCGCCGGCGGGGCGCCGCACCCAGCCGACCCGGCCCAGGCCGGTGACCGACGGCGGCAGCACGACATAGCCCCCGTCGCCGTGGAAGCGCAGCGACGAGGGCACCACGTCCTGCGCGTACAGCAGCTCACCCAACTCGGCCAGGTCATAGGGGCGTACCAGCAGCGTGCAGCGGGTGGGCGTCTCCAGGACCGGACCGACGCGGACCCGCAGCAGGTCCAGCTCCGCCAGCGCGCGCCTGCCGGCCGCAGCGGGCAGGCTGACGGCGCACGGGGAGCGACGGCCGTCCACCGGCGCACCCGTGGCCAGGAGGACGGGGGCCGCACCATCGGCCGGGCGCCGGTCCCACCACCAGCCCACCATGCGGGCGTCGGCGGTCGCGGCCTGCAGACCGGGGTCCCAGGGGTGCGCGCCGGGCACCACGCAGTCCGGGCCGGCGCAGGAGCAGACCGGCGACGAGGCGCCCCCCGCGGCGTCGCGGGCCGGCGAGACCGTCGCACCCGGGAGGACGGGCCACCGCCACCGGGTGGCACAGGTGAGTGCTGCGTGACGCAGCGATGACCGGGTCAGGCGTCGCTTTCCGGTGATCTCGCGCATGAGCGCTCGTTCCCTTCCGTCGCACGTCAAGGATCTTCTCGATCGGAGATCATCCAGCCCATCACACCACGTGGACCACTGATCACTGTGTGCTGCCCGGCACCGGTTTCGTGCCGTCGTGCGTGCGTGGAACCTGCGGGGGCGGCGCGCCGCGCGCTTCCGCCGGATTGATTCCCGCGTGCGGGGAGCGGGGCGCGGCTCTCGCTCACTGGGACGCGCCGACCTTCTGACGGGTTCCGTACCCGACCGGAGTTGCTTGACGCATCAACCTTTCGCGCGCCCCCTCGGTACGCACTCAAGTCGACCCTACTGCCCCCACCAAGGAGTGTTTTCACGCCAACCTGCCGCGCACCGGTTGCGGACCGGTGGCCCACACCGATCCACGAACCCCCGAGCACCACGCGGACAATGCTGGACATCGTGTCATCAGTGCGTGTACATCTGGACCCATTGCCAGCGGAGCTGCATGACATGGGGGTCTGCGATGCCACTCGGAAAGCCGAACTCCGCCAGAAGTCACCGCCGATGAGCGGGCCCCGTCTGCCGAAAGTGGCCGGAATCAGCCCCATGATCTCCCGCCCCCCGCACACTCCGCCCGTCGACCGGCTCGCCGCCGTGCAGGACCGGCTCGCCGGCTGGATCTCCGACCTCACCACGCTCCACGACCTCACCGAACGCCTGGCCCGTACCGCCACGCTCGACGACGCCCTGACCGAGGTGCTGCGGGCCGGCGCGGCGCTCGTCGGCGGCCGGCGCGGCATGATCTGCCTCACCGCCGACACCCCGCACGGCCCGGAGCGCACCGCCGGGCTGGGCATGGGCCCCGCCGAGCTCGGCGAACTGCAGACCGTCCCGCGCGGCTCCGCCCCCCACACCAGGCTCCTCGACGACAGCGCCGGCCGCGCCGCCCTCCCGCGCAACTCCCGGCTGTCCCACATCACTCATCCCGACATCGCCGCCGACTCGAGCCTCGACGAACGGCACCGCCAGGTCGCCGCCCGGCTCGGCTGCGCCGCCAGCTACGCCGCGCCCTTCGGCACCGACTCCGGCAACCGCGTCGGCGCCGCCGTCTGGTTCTACGACGAGCCTGCCGAGCCGAGCCCCCGGCAGCGCCACCTGCTCACCCTGTACGCGCGCTGCGCAGCCGAGCACCTGGCCCGCCACCTGGAGCTCTCCCGGGCCCGGGCGGCCGTCGCCGCCGTGCGGGAGGAGCTGCTGCCCCGCCGACTGCCGCGGGTGCCCGGCGTGCGGCTCGCCGTGCGGCACCACGCCGGCTCCCGCGGCGGCGGCCACTTCCACGACGTGCTGCCGCTGCCCGACCGCGCACTCGGCCTCGCGGTGGGCGCGGTCGCCGGCAGCGGGCCCGGGGCGGTCGCCGCGTCGGGCCGGCTGCGGGCGTCCCTGCGGGCCTACGCCGTCATGGAGGGCGAGGACCCGGTCGCCGTCCTGTCCGACCTGGAACTGCTGCTGCGGCTGACCGAGCCGTCCCGCTCCGCCACCGCGCTGTTCGGCTACGCCGAGCCGCACGCCCGCACCATCGTCCTGGCGGGCGCAGGACACTGCCCACCACTGCTGACCGGCCCCCGCCGCACCGAGTACGCCGAGACCACCCTGTCCGCGCCGCTGGGCATGCTCGCCTGCTGGGAGGCGCCGAGCATCGAGCTGACGCTGCAGCCCGGCGAGACGCTGCTGCTCTACACCGACGGCCTGCTGCACCGCACCGGCGAGCCGGCCGACCGCGCCTACGTCCGACTGCAGTCCGCCGCGGCCACGGCCCCCGCCCAGGCCCATGAGGACCCGGAGGCGCTGGTGGACCACGTGCTGGCCACGCTGCTGCCCGGCGGCTTCGAGGACCCGGAAGCCTCCGAGGACGTCGTCCTGCTGGCAGCCCGCTTCTGACCCGCCCCACCAGGCGACAGGACGGTCCGCTCCCGGACGGCGGACGGGAACGTCACAACGCCGACCGGTGGACCACCTGCCGCACACCCATACGATGGGAGACAGTCAGGGGAATTCGCACGGAACGAGGAGGAGACGTGGCAGAGGCCGCCGAAGAGGAGCCGATCAAGCAGCGGAAGAACGGCCTGTATCCGGGGGTCTCCGACGAGCTCGCGGCGAACATGGCCGACGGCTGGGCCGACACCGAGCTGCACGACCTGGAGCCGGTCCCGCAGGCCGCCCGCACCGCCGCCCGCCGCGCCGCGCTCTCCGAGCACTTCCCCGGCGAACGGCTGGTCATCCCGGCCGGCAACCTGAAGACCCGGTCCAACGACACCGAGTACAGCTTCCGCGCCTCGGTCGAGTACGCCTACCTCACCGGCAACCAGACCGAGGACGGCGTCCTGGTCCTCGAGCCGGCCGTCGCCGGCGGCCACGAGGCGACGCTGTACCTGCTGCCCCGCTCCGACCGGGAGAACGGCGAGTTCTGGCTGGACGGCCAGGGCGAGCTGTGGGTCGGCCGCCGCAACAGCCTCTCCGAGGGCGAGCAGCTCTACGGCGTCCCCTGCAAGGACGTCCGGAAGGTCGCCGACGAGCTGCGCGCCGCCACCGGACCGGTCCGGATCGTGCGCGGATACGACGCCGGCCTGGAGCAGGCCCTCACCGACAAGGTCACCGCCGAGCGGGACGAGGAGCTGCGCGTCTTCCTCTCCGAGACCCGCCTGGTCAAGGACGACTTCGAGGTCGGCGAGCTGCAGAAGGCCGTCGACTCGACCGTTCGCGGCTTCGAGGACGTCGTGAAGGTCCTGGACCGCGCCGAGGCCACCTCCGAGCGCTACATCGAGGGCACCTTCTTCCTGCGCGCCCGCGTGGAGGGCAACGATGTCGGCTACGGCTCGATCTGCGCATCCGGCCCGCACGCCACCACGCTGCACTGGGTACGCAACGACGGACCCGTCCGCTCGGGCGACCTGCTGCTGCTCGACGCCGGCGTCGAGACGCACACCTACTACACCGCCGACGTCACCCGCACGCTCCCGGTGAGCGGCCGTTTCACCGAGCTGCAGCGCAGGATCTACGACGCCGTCCACGACGCGCAGGAGGCGGGCATCGCCGCCGTCAGGCCCGGCGCGAAGTACCTCGACTTCCACCACGCCGCACAGCGCGTGCTGACCGAGCGGCTCGTCGAGTGGGGCCTGGTCGAGGGTCCGGTCGAACGGGTCCTGGAGCTGGGCCTGCAGCGCCGCTGGACCCTGCACGGCACCGGCCACATGCTTGGCATGGACGTGCACGACTGCGCCGCCGCGCGCCGCGAGTCCTACGCCGCCGGCTCCCTCGAGCCGGGCATGTGCCTCACCGTCGAGCCAGGTCTGTACTTCCAGGCCGACGACCTGACGGTGCCGGAGGAGTACCGGGGCATCGGCGTGCGCATCGAGGACGACATCCTGGTCACCGAGGACGGCAACCGGAACCTGTCCGCCGGCCTGCCCCGCACCAGCGCCGACGTCGAGTCCTGGATGGCCCGGCTGACGGGCTGACCTCGTCCTGCGGTGTGCTCCGTCCGTGCTAACGTGGAAGAAGTTGCAGTTGTGGTTCCACGTATCACCGGTCATTTATTTTCCGGACGGGCGATCATCGCGGCGACACGGAGGCCGCACGGTGCGGCCTTCTGCACTGCCCTGAAGGAGAAAAATTTATGGCTACCGGCACCGTCAAGTGGTTCAACTCGGAAAAGGGCTTCGGCTTCATCGAGCAGGAGGGTGGCGGCCCCGACGTCTTCGCCCACTACTCGAACATCGCCGCCCAGGGCTTCCGTGAGCTGCAGGAGGGCCAGAAGGTGAACTTCGACGTCACGCAGGGCCAGAAGGGCCCGCAGGCGGAGAACATCACCCCCGCCTGACCTCCGGTCAGAGCACTGAGCGAGGCCCGCACCACTGGGTGCGGGCCTCGCGCTTGTCCGCTTCCCTTCGGCACGCGCCGCACCGAGGAAGGTTCTGCATGAACCGCACCACTCGCGGGAACGGCCGCAGGCCACGCTCCCGTTCGGGCGGCAGAGGCCGTCGCCAGTCCACGGCACCGCAGGGCGAGTTCGCCCTGCCCCGCTCCTCGACGCCCGCTCTCGAGCCGGTGACGGACTTCGCCGAACTGGACATGCCCGCCGCCCTCCTCGAGACCCTCGCCGGCCTCGGCGTCACCGAGCCCTTCCCCATCCAGGCCGCCACACTCCCCGACGCGCTGGCCGGCCGCGACGTGCTGGGCCGCGGCCGTACCGGTTCCGGCAAGACGCTCGCCTTCGGACTGGCCACGCTCGCCAGAACCGCCGGACGACGTGCTGCCCCCCGCCGTCCGCTGGCCCTCGTCCTCGTCCCCACCCGCGAACTCGCCCAGCAGGTCACCGAGGCGCTCGCCCCCTACGCCCGCGCCCTGCACCTGCGGTCGGCCACCGTCGTGGGCGGCATGTCGATCGGCCGCCAGGCCGAAACGCTGCGGGCCGGAGCCGAGATCCTCGTGGCCACCCCGGGACGGCTGGCTGATCTCATCGCCCGGAAGGACTGCCACCTGGGCGACGTCGGCGTCACGGTGCTGGACGAAGCCGACCAGATGACGGACATGGGCTTCCTGCCCCAGGTCACGGCCCTGCTCGAGCAGGTGGACCCCGGAGGCCAGCGCATGCTGTTCTCCGCCACGCTGGACCGCAACGTCGACCTGCTCGTCCGCCGCTTCCTCACCGACCCCGTGGTCCATTCCGTGGACCCGCCGGCCGGAGCGGTGACGACGATGGAGCACCACGTCCTGCACGTGACCGCCGAGGACAAGCGCGCCACGACCACCGAAATCGCCGCCCGCGACGGCCGGGTGATCATGTTCCTCGACACCAAGCACGCGGTGAACCGGCTCACCAAACACCTGCTGCGCCAGGGCGTACGGGCCTCCGCCCTGCACGGTGGCAAGTCCCAGCCGCAGCGCACCCGCACCCTCGAAGGGTTCCGGACCGGAGACGTCACGGCGCTGGTGGCCACCAATGTCGCCGCCCGCGGCATCCACGTCGACGACCTCGACCTCGTGGTGAACGTCGACCCGCCGGGCGACTCCAAGGACTACCTGCACCGCGGCGGCCGCACCGCGCGGGCCGGCGAATCCGGCAGCGTCGTCACCCTCGTGCTGCCCGACCAGCGGCGCGACATGGTCCGCCTGATGTCGGACGCCGGCATCAGGCCCCGGATCACCGAGGTCCGGTCCGGCAGCGCCGAACTGCACGACCTCACCGGCGCCCAGGCACCCAGCGGCACTCCGGTGATCCCCCCGGGCGCCCCCACCCCCGCCCCCGCCGCGCCGCGCAAGGGCGGTGGCGGCGCCTCCCGTGGCCGCCGCGGGGGCGGCCGCCGTCCCGGATCCCGCCCCCGCGGCGGAGCCGCCGTCAGCCCGCGCGCAGCAGGGCAGGCCGGTCGGGGTCGCGCCACTTGAGAATCCGGTCGAAGCTGACCATCGCGCCGCCGCTGTCCGGACGGTTGGCGAACAGGACGTGGTCCGCGAGGGTCTCGATCAGGTGCATCCCACGTCCGTGGTCCGCCTCGGAGAACGGCACGAGCGTCACCGGTGCCCTGACGCCGCTCTGCCGGTGCGCCGGGCAGTATCGCCACCGAACGGGAGGCCGAGCGGTGCGGAGCGGACGGGGAACCCGGGGCCCGCGTCGACGACCTCGATGCGGCACGTGTCGCCCTCGATGCGGGCGGTGACCTCGTAGGCGTCGGACTTCTCGCCCGCTCCGTGCTCGACGGCGTTCGCACACGCCTCGGTCAGGGCCACCGCCAGTTCCCAGCAGACCTCGGGGTCCACGCCCGCCGCCTCCATCGTGCCGAGGAACAGCCGCCTGGCGAGCGGCACGCTGGCAGCCTCGCGTCGCAGATGGAGGGACCAGCAGATGCTCATGTCCTGCCTCCTGGCGCGGCTCGACGGTTGACCGCAGTGCGGCCGCCCGGCCATATCGATACGTATTGCCTGCTCGCCGCCGGGCCAATCGCACCCGACCACCCGCTCCGCCCGTTCGGCGGACGCGGAAGGCGGTCCGTGGCGTGTATGAGGCGTCGGCGGCGGAGAGCGCGGACCAGGAAGCCGGGCGCTGGTCACCGCCCGGCGACGCCGCGGGCCCGCGCACCGAAGCCGGACGGCGTCACCCGGCTGGGGCATCCCGTGCGGCGTGCGATGAGAAGATGAAGCCGCCATGACTGCCGGCACGGACCTCCGAGTGCTGCGGGCCGCTGTGTTCACCGCGGTCTGCGTCATGCTGTCCGCCGCCGGGCACGTCCTGGCCGCGGACGAGACCGTCCCCCTGTGGACGCTGGTGACCGCCTGCGGCGGCGTCTTCCTGCTGGTGGCCCTGCCGCTCGCCGGACGGGAACGCTCGCTGACCGGCATCGCCGCCACCCTTGCCGTCGGCCAGGTCAGCCTGCACACCCTCTTCGCCTACGGCCAGCTCACCGCGGCGCAGACCCGGCACCTCACCGCCGCCCCCGGCCTGCGGGGCCCGCCCACCCCCGCGGCGCACGGCACCGGCGACCCCGTCGGCTGCCTGCAGGCCGCCGTGCACGCCGCACTCGCCATGCTCTCCGGGCCCATGCTGCTCGGCCACCTGCTCGCCGCCCTCGCCGCCGGCTGGCTGCTGCGACGCGGCGACGCCGCGCTGTGGCACCTGATCCGGCTCTCGGCCCGGGCCGCCGAGGAGTGGGTGACCGTCCGCGCGCTGCGCGCCGCGCTGCACTGCGTGCGTGCCCTGCTCGACGGTCTGCCGCCCCGTACGGGCCTGCCGCGCGTACGGCCCGTGACGCACGCCGGGCGGCCTCCCGCCCGCACCCACCTGCGGCACACCCTGCACCGACGCGGTCCGCCCGCCACGGCAGCTCGCATCGCCCTCGCGGCCTGACACCCGACGCCCACGGAGACGACACGCTCCGGCGGCCCGGCGTGCCCACGCCGCCACCGTCTCCTGCCCGCCCGCGCGCCCCGCGTGCGCGGCCGGGCTCCACGTCGTCCCCTCAGGGAGTCACCACCGCATGCGCACCACACACCGCCGACTGGCCGCCCTCGGCACACTGACCGCCGGATCGGTCCTGCTCCTCGCGGGCCCGGCCTTCGCCCACGTCACCGTGAACCCCGACAGCGCGCCCCAGGGCGGCTACAGCACCGTCGCCGTCAAGGTCCCCAACGAGCGGGACGACGCCTCGACGGTCAGGATCGAGGTCGACCTGCCCACGGACCACCCGGTCTCCTCCGTCTCCGCCCAGCCGGTCCCCGGCTGGGACGTGAAGATCACCACGTCGCACCTGGACAAGCCGGTCACGGTGCACGGCCGGAAAGTCGACGAGGCCGTCACCAAGATCACCTGGACTGGCGGAACGATCGAGCCCGGCCGGTTCCAGCAGTTCCCCCTCTCCCTCGGCCCGCTCCCCGAGAACACCGACCGGCTCACGCTGAAGGCCCTCCAGACCTACAGCAGCGGCGAGGTCGTCCGCTGGATCGACATCCCGCAGGACGGCCAGGCCGAGCCGGAGCACCCGGCGCCCGTGCTGCACCTGACGGCTGCCGCGGACCAGGAGGGCCACGACCAGGCCGACGGCGACGCGAAGAGCGCCACGGCCGACGACTCGACCCGGCAGGCCGCCGGGGCGGCGACCGCCGACAGCACCGACACCACGGCACGCGTCCTCGGCATCGTGGGCATCGTCGTCGGCGTGGCCGGTGCGGCCGTGGGCATCGTCGCCGGCCGGCGACGCGGAGCCTGACCACCCCTCGTCACCGACCCGCAGTAAGGAGTAACCGCCGTGACCTCCCCACCACGTCGGCACCGGGTTCCGGCGGTGTCGGTTCTCCTCGGTGCGCTGTGCGCCCTGCTGCTGGGGACCGCCGCGCCCGCGTCCGCGCACGCCGCGCTGACCCACAGCAGCCCGGCGGGCGGGTCGGTGGTCGGTCATGCCCCGCAACGGGTCACGCTGACGTTCTCCGAGGGCGTCAGCATGTCCGCCGGCTCGATCAGGGTCCTCGGGCCGCACGGAAGACGCGCCGACGACGGGCCGGTGCGGGACGTCTCGGCGGACGGGGCCGCGCGGGAGGCGGTCCGGCTGCGCGCCGGGCTGCCCGACGGCACCTACACCGTCGCCTGGCAGGCCGTCTCCGCCGACAGTCACCCCGTCTCCGGCGCGTTCACCTTCTCCGTCGGCGCCCCGTCGACGACGTCGGTCGAGCTGCCCGGGCAGCAGGCCGGGGGCGGCACCGTCGGCGTGCTGTACGGGACGGGCCGGTACGCCGCGTACGCCGGCTACCTGCTGCTGGTGGGCGGCGCGGTGTTCGTTCTGGTCTGCTGGCCGGGCGCGGCACGGGTCCGCGCGGTGCGGCGGGTCGTCGTCGGCGGCTGGGTGACACTCGCGGCGGCGACGTGCGTGATGCTGCTGCTGCGCCCCGCCTACGCGACGTCCGGCGGGCTGTCCGCGAGCGCGGACCCGGCCGGCCTCGCGCACGCGATCGGCACGAAGGCCGGTACCGCGCTCGTCGACCGGCTCCTGCTGCTCGCCGGGGCCGCCGTCCTCCTCGCCGTCCTCTTCGGCCGCCGCGCCCGGCCGGACGGCGGCGCAGCCGGCGCGGAGGGTGGCAGGCGGCGCACTGTCCGGCTCGGGCTCGCGCTGGGCGGCCTGGTGACGGCCGGTGCACTCGCCGCGACATGGGCGCTGTCCGAGCACGCCTCCACGGGCATCCAGCCGGGTGTCGCGATCCCCGTCGACATCGTGCACCTGCTGGCGGCCGCCACCTGGCTGGGCGGACTGGCGGCCCTGCTCGCCGCGCTGCACGCGGCGGGTGACGGCGCCACACCGCCGGACCGTGCGGTGCGACGTTTCTCCCGGCTCGCGTTCGGCAGCGTGACGGCGGTGGCGGCCACCGGCACCTACCAGGCGTGGCGCCAGCTGGGCAGCTGGTCCGCGCTGACGGACACCACCTACGGGCAGGTGCTGCTGGCGAAGATCGCACTGGTGGCCGTCCTCGTCGCGCTCGGCGCCCGCTCCCGCCGCTGGACCGCCCGCCTGGCGGATCCGCCGACGGCGCAGGCCCGGCCCGCGGCGGACCGGCCCGGCAGCCGGCCGGCCACCGGGCGGGCACCCACGCAGAGCAGCGAGGACGCTGCGGCAGTCCCCCTCGCGGCACCGCCGGAGAACGCGGCGAGCGGCTCCGCGACCCGGACCGCACCCCAAGGGTGCGTGCCGCCGCAGGACACGGCGGCAGTCTCCCGGACGCAGGCACAGTCCGCCCAGGGTCTGCTCAGGGACGACGGCAGCCCGTCGGACACCGGCTCCCGCAGCCGCGACGGCCTGCCTCCCGCCGTGGGCGGCGCTCCGACCGACGTCCCGCAGGCGGGCGCGGCGAAGCGCTCCGCAGCGTCCGGGTCCGCCGGTGAACGGTGGCCCCGGCCGAGCACCCCGTCGGCCCCCGGCGCCGGCTCCGGGGAGCCGGGTCCGCACGATCCTGCGCGGGCCGCGCAGCTCGCGCGACAGCGGGTCGCCGTCGCGACGGCGACCCGGCTCCGGGCGCGGGACGCCGACCCGCGCCGGTCGGCGCTGCGACGGTCGGTGCTCGCCGAGGCCGGGGTCGCCGTCCTGGTACTGGCCGCGACCACCGTGCTGGCGTCCACCGAGTCCGGCCGCACCGCCCAGGCCGTGGCGCACCCGGCGCGCACCGAACCGGTGCGCGCCGTCGTCCCCTTCGACACCGGCGGCCCGCACGGGAGAGGCACCGCCAGGATCACCCTCACTCCCGGCCGCTCCGGCAGGAACACCCTCGACGTGCGGACCACCGCGCCCGGTGGGAAGCCGCTGGACGCCCCCGAGGTGCGAGTCGCGTTCACCCTGCCGGCGAACACGATCGGCCCGATCCGCTTCGCCCCCGGCCACGTCGGGACCGGTCACTGGAATGCCGCACGGATACTGCTGCCGGTCCCCGGCGACTGGAAGATGGCCGTGACCGTCCGCACGTCCGAGATCGACGAGATCACCGAGACCACCACTGTGAAGATCGGCTGAGCGGGGCTGCACACATGAACGACGCAACCGAAACCCGCGAGCAGGGGCTTTCGCGTCGCCGCCTGCTGGGTACGGCGGGAGCGGCCGGCGCCGCGGGGCTGGCGTTCGGCGGGGCAGGCGACGCGGTCGCCCAGGCCGCCTCGCACGACGCCCCGGCCTTACCGGCGTCCGTCGGCTCGGAACGGGTGCCGTTCCACGGCACGTACCAGGCCGGCATCCGCACTCTGCAGCAGGCATGCGGGCAGCTCCTCGCCTTCGACCTGACGGCCGGCGCGGGCCGCAGGCAGGCCGCAGCACTGCTGCGCCGCTGGTCGCGGACGACCGAGGACCTGATGGCCGGCAGACCGCCGCACGACGACACCGGTGTCGCACTGGATGCCGGGCCGTGCGGGCTGACCGTGACGTTCGGGTTCGGCCGGTCCTTCTTCGACCGGACCGGGATGACCTCCCGGCGCCCGGACGCCCTGGCGCCGCTGCCACGGTTCTCCGCCGACGCACTCGATCCGCAGCGGTCGAACGGCGACCTGTGGGTGCAGATCGGCGCCGACGACGGCCTCGTCGCTTACCACGCACTGCGCGCCCTGCAGAAGGACGCGGGCGCCACGGCGCAGGTCCGCTGGCAGATGACCGGCTTCAACCGCACTCCGGGCGCGACACCCCGGCCGATGACGCCGCGCAACCTGATGGGCCAGCGGGACGGCACCAACAACCCCAAGCCGTCCGACGCCGACTTCGATCACCGGATCTTCGTACCGTCGCACGGCTCCCCCGCGTGGATGGCACACGGCTCGTACGCGGTGCAGCGCCGCATCCGGATGCTGCTCGACGCCTGGGACGAGCAGTCCCTGCACGCGCGCGAAGAGGTCATCGGACGGAAGGTTTCCGACGGCGCCCCACTGTCGGGCGGCACCGAGAACACCAGGGTGGACCTGGACAAGCGCGGCCCGGGCGGCGGCCCGGCGATCGCTGCGAACGCCCACATCCGGGTCGCCGCACCCGAGAGCAACGGGAACGCGGCGATGCTGCGGCGCGCCTTCTCCTACGACGACGGATTCCGTGACGACGGATCGCCGGACGCCGGGCTGCTGTTCGTCGCCTGGCAGGCGGACCCGCTGACGGGCTTCGTGCCGGTGCAGCGCAACCTGGACCGCGGCGACGCGCTCTCACGCTTCATCCGGCACGAGGCGAGCGCCCTGTTCGCGGTGCCGGGCGGCCCGGCGAAGGGCGAATACGTGGGACAGCGCCTGTTCGAGAGCTGAGACGAACGGACGGGGGGCCCTCGGAACGGGTCTAACCTGGCGGCATGTCACCCGCGAGCCGATACGCCTACCTCGGTCCCGAGGGGACCTTCACCGAGGCCGCCCTGCGCACCCTGCCGGAGGCCGCCACTCGTGAGCTGGTGCCGATGGTGTCGGTCGCGGCCGCCCTGGACGCGGTGCGGGCGGGGGAGGCCGGGGCGGCGCTGGTGCCGATCGAGAACTCGGTGGAGGGCGGCGTCACGGCCACGCTCGACGAGCTGGCGAGCGGCGCGCCGCTGATGATCTACCGCGAGGTGCTGCTGCCGATCGCCTTCGCACTGCTGGCGCGGCCGGGCACCGCCCTGCAGGACGTCAAGACGGTGACGGGCCACCCCGTCGCCCAGCCGCAGGTGCGCCGCTGGCTGGCACGCCATCTGCCGGACGCACGGTGGGAGTCGGCCGCCTCCAACGCGGACGGCGCCCGGCTGGTGCAGGAGGGGCGGTACGACGCCGGCTTCGCCGGCGAGTTCGCCGCCGCGACCTACGGACTTCAGCCGCTGGTCACCGGCATTCACGACGCGGAGAACGCGGTGACGCGGTTCGTGCTGGTGGGCCGTCCGGCCCACCCTGCGGCCCGCACCGGCGCCGACAAGACGTCGGTGGTGATGTGGCTGCGCGAGGACCACCCGGGTGCGCTTCTGGAGCTGCTGCAGGAGTACGCGGCGCGCGGCGTCAACATGATGCGGATCGAGTCCCGGCCGACGGGTGAGGGCATCGGCCGCTACTGCTTCTCGGTGGACTGCGAGGGGCACGTCTCCGACCGCCGGGTGGGCGACGTGCTCACCGGGCTGAAGCGGGCCTGCCGCGAGGTGCGGTTCCTCGGTTCGTACCCGCGGGCGGACGAGGTGCGTCCGGCACTGCGGCCGGGGACGACCGACGAGGACTTCACGGCGGCATCGGACTGGCTGGCCCGCTGCCTGGACGGCCGCCTCTGATCTGGGACTTCCACCACGTCCCAGGCTGCCCACAAAACTGTCCACAGGGTTATCCACAGGCTGTCCGGGCGGGGTGTGCACAAGCCGATGGACAAAACGGTCAGAGTCGACAAAGAGCTATGCAGACCGCCATAACTCGCGCAGGACGGTGCACATCGCACTTCGTCAGTGTAATTCCTTCGATCAACTCGTTAGGGTGAGGCAAACCCGCTCGAACGAGTGTGTATTTTGTGGACACGGCGGGAATCCCGCGCCAACGGCGACGGTCCGGCAATTGATCTCCAGGTTTTCCACACCCTGCAGAAAGACCCTGTGGAAAAGATCCCCGGAGAGATCGTCGCCTGTGGAAAACATCGGCGCCAACTCCCCGTCCGCAGCGGCCGTTCCGCCGCAGACGCCACGGACCGAGCCCGCGCACCGCATTTCCCACCGACCGACTCGCGCAGAGTTTCCGCTATTCCCGTTTTGCACCAAAAAGGGCATGACTGTGCAGACCGGGATAACGCGTCGATCGTGGCCGGCCCGCACGGTACCCTGACGGGGTGATTGACCTTCGCCGACTTCGTGAAGACCCCGACCGTGTGCGCGCCTCCCAGCGCGCTCGTGGAGAGGACGTCGACCTGGTCGACGCGCTGCTCTCTGCCGACGAACGGCGCAGGTCCTCCAGTGTGGCCTTCGACCGGCTGCGCTCCGAGCAGAAACAGCTCGGCAAGCAGATCCCCAAGGCGCAGGGCGAGGACAAGGCCGAACTGCTCAAGAAGGCAGGGGAGCTGTCCGCAGCCGTCAAGACGGCGAACGCCGAGCAGGAGGCCGCCGCCGAGGAGGCGCAGCAGCTGCTCAGCCGGCTGGGTAACGTCGTGCACCCGGACGTACCCGTCGGCGGCGAGGACGACTTCACCGTCCTGGAGACGCTCGGGGAGAAGCGGGACTTCGAGGGCGAGGGTTTCGAGCCGAAGGACCATCTGGAGCTCGGCCGGCTGCTCGGCGCGATCGACACCGAGCGCGGTGCGAAGGTCTCCGGCGCCCGCTTCTACTACCTGACCGGCGTCGGCGCACTCCTCGAGCTGGCCCTGGTCAACGCGGCGATCGCCCAGGCAACCGAGGCGGGCTTCACGCCCATGCTCACTCCGGCCCTGGTCAAGCCGCACGCCATGGAGGGCACCGGCTTCCTCGGCCAGGCCGCGCAGGACGTCTACCACCTCGAGCAGGACGACTACTACCTGGTCGGCACGTCCGAGGTCCCGCTCGCGGCGTACCACATGGACGAGATCCTCGAGGCCGACCGGCTGCCGGTGCGCTACGCCGGGTTCTCCCCCTGCTTCCGCCGCGAGGCAGGCTCCTACGGCAAGGACACCCGCGGCATCTTCCGCGTCCACCAGTTCGACAAGGTCGAGATGTTCTGCTTCGTCGCCCCGGAGGAGGCGGAGGACGAGCACCGGCGGCTGCTGGAGTGGGAGAAGCAGTGGCTGACCAGCCTGGAGCTGCCGTTCCAGGTCATCGACGTCGCCACCGGTGACCTGGGGTCGTCGGCCTCCCGGAAGTTCGACTGCGAGGCGTGGATCCCCACCCAGGGCAAGTACCGCGAGCTGACCTCCACGTCGAACTGCGACGAGTTCCAGGCCCGCCGGCTGTCGGTGCGGATGCGCGACGGCAAACACGTGCGCCCGCTGGCCACGCTGAACGGCACGCTGTGCGCCGTGCCGCGCACGATCGTGGCGATCCTGGAGAACCACCAGCTCAGCGACGGTTCGGTGCGGGTCCCGGAGGTACTGCGGCCCTACCTGGGCGGCCGCGAGGTGCTGGAGCCGGTCGGCAAGTGAGCGGCTTTCCGTACAAGCTGGTCGCCACCGACCTGGACGGGACGCTGCTGCGCTCCGACGAGTCGGTGTCGACCCGCACCCGAGCGGCACTGAAGGCGGCCTGCGCACAGGGCGCGGCGCACATCGTGGTCACCGGGCGGTCCGTGCCGTGGACGAAGCACATCCTGGCCGGGCTCGACTACCACGGGCTGGCGGTGTGCTGCCAGGGCGCGCAGGTCTACCACGCAGGCGAGCAGCGCCTGCTGACCTCCGTCACGCTGGACCGGCAGCTCGCCGGACTGGCCGTGGCCAGGATCGAGGCGGAGCTGGGACCGCTGGTCATGGCCGCCGCGCTGGACGGCATCGACGGCGAGGTGCTCGTCGGACCGGGCTTCCGGGAGCGGGGCGGCCGGCTGCCCTCCCGGCACGTCGGCGAGACGGCTCAGCTGTGGACGGCCCCGCTGAACAAGCTGTACCTGCAGCACCCGGCACTGAGCGACGACGAACTGGCGCAGGCCGCGCAACGGCTGGCCGGCGACCTGGTGGGCGTGCTGTTGTCGGGCCCGGGCATCGTCGAACTCGTCCCGCTGGGCCTGCACAAGGGGAAGGGCCTGACCCTGGCGGCGCGCCGGCTGGGCGTGCACGCGTCGGAGACGATCGCGTTCGGGGACATGCCGAACGACCTCCCGATGTTCGCGTGGGCCGCGTACGGGGTGGCGATGGCCAACGCCCACGAGGAGCTCCGCTCGGTCGCCGACGAGGTGACGGCCTCTCACGACGACGACGGCGTCGCCGTCGTCCTGGAGAAGCTGCTCGCTCAGTGACGTCGGGCGCGCTGCTTACCGCAGCGCGCCGACGAAGCGGCGCCAGGCGTCAGCCGGCAGGCAGAGTGCGGGGCCCACTATGTCCTTCGAGTCCCGCACGTGCACGGCAAGGTGTGACGCCGCGACCTCGACGCACTGACCGCCGCTGGAGTCGCTGTAGGTGCTCCTTCGCCATACCAGGTCGCTCACAGCTCACCCGCCAACCGCTCGATCAGTTCGTAGGACTCCTCCGGGCGGAGGGCCTGTTGGCTGATCATGGCACATCTGCGGGCAAGCACACCCACGTCCGCAGGCTTGGAGATAAGACTGCTCGTCCCGTTGCACTCCATGTACACGAGGCGCTCGTACTCCGACGTCTCGATCACCGTAAGCGGGCCCTCGACACCGGCGTGTTCGCCTCGCTCCATCGGCATCACCTGAAGCACCACGTTGGCACGCTCGGCACAGGTGAGCAGGTGCACGTACTGCGCCTTCATCGTCTCCGCGCCGCCCATGCGTCGACGGAGCGCCGATTCCTCGATGATGGTGGTCACGACACACACCGGTGTGCGAGTGAGCAGAGCAGCCCGGTCCATACGGGCGAAGGTCAGTTCTTCCACTTGCTCTTCGCTCAAGGGAGGAAATCCGCAGCGAAGTACAGCTCGGGCATAGTCCTCCGTCTGCAAGAGCCCATCGACCAGCCGCGTACACCAGGACGTCACGCTCACGGCCTCCTGCTCGAGCGGCACGAAGCCCTGGAAGTGCTCCGGGTACCGCTCCAGGCGGAGGTACCTGCTGGCGGCCCGGAGAACGCCTCCGGCGTTCAGCGCCTTCTCGGCTGCCTCGATGAACTCGTCCGTCGCCGGCTTGGCGCAGGTCTCCACCGCGCTCACGGCAGCGCCCGTGTAGTTCATGAGGCTGCCCACCTCGTTCTGCGAGAGTCCCGCGGCAACGCGCAGCAGCCGCAGCACCTCCGCGAAGTACTGACCGGCCGGTGAGGCCACCTTCTTGCTCGGTGCCATCGCGCTGCCACCGCCCCTTCAACTCGGCTCAACACCGTTCAACCCACCGGCGGCCCAGCTCACCGGTCACCGCCGTCGACGTGGGACTACTACCGAACGTAGCCGAGCATGGCGAATCTGGTCACATGAACCCGGATAGTCATAGGAAGGCCGCTGCCCCCGCGATCGCCTCCCTCGTCTGGTGGCGGCGGTATCCGTCGACACCTCGCAGCGTCGCGGTCACCCGGCATCACACCTCACACGCGCTCGCCGACTGGGGCATTGCCGAGGCCGACCTCGCCACCGCCGAGCTGGTCGTTTCAGAACTGGTCACCAACGCCGTGCGGCACGGGCTCGTGCCCGGGCGCCTCGTCGAGGTGCGGATGACGTACGACCTGGCGAAGACCGTCGAGATCGAGGTGTCCGACGCGAACGACCGGCGACCACCCGCCACCCTGCCCGGCGACCCGGGCGACTCGTCCGAGTCAGGGCGCGGTCTCGCGCTCGTGGCGGCGTTCACCGACGCATGGGGCGTCCGGGACCGCGAGGTCGGGAAGACGGTCTGGGCTCGCCTGGTCGTGAACCCCGGCTCCGCCCCGATGTGACGCGTGCCCAAGGAACTTGGCGGGCTGTGGACAAGCGCTGCCGTCGTCGGCGGTGGAGCGTCGTCATGTCAGCGACGCTGGAAAAACCCCTGGTGGTGGAGGCAGCGGAGGGGCAAACCTCATCCTGAGGTTTGCCCCTCGACCTGTGGAAAGACCGGTTCGACCGTGACCGTATGACTGTGCGCTCGTTGGACAAGGTGCGCGGAGGCGATTCGAGTACGTGGCGACGAGAGTGCGTGAAGTGGTGGTAGCCGGCGGGCGTGTGGCGACAGGCCCCCAGCCGGTAGTGCAGTACTGGACGACATGAGCTGACCTCCGATCCTGGCTCCTGGATACGGACACCTGACGGCCCGAGGTGACTGGGCCTTCAACTGCCATGTCCGAAACCACCCCAGGAGGGGACTTTCGTGTACACCGAATCCGTCCTGTTGGAGTCACGCAGCATGCGCTCCGGCCTGAATCACCGCGTCGACGTGCTCGACAAGGTCAAGACGCTCGCGCTGTCTCCCGACGGCGTCCACGCCACCACGCGGGATGTCGCCGCGTACTTCGAGGTCACCGAGAAGGTTGTGTATAACCTGCTCGGCCGACACCGCGATGAGCTCGAGGAGAGCGGGCTCCGCATCCTGCGGGGCTCTGACCTGCGCGAGTTTGAGACCTTCAACTTGAAGGTCTCAAATGAGGGGGCTGTGGATAACTTCGCTCGCCGGAGGACGCTGGCTCTCTACACGCGGCGGACCGTGCTGAACGTGGCGATGCCGCTGCGGGACAGCGAGGTCGCCCGTCGGGTCCGGGCGTACCTGCTCGACGTCGAGGAGGGGTCCCGGATGCCGTCGCCGGAGACGCTCGCGTCGCTGCCCGCGCGGGTCACCGTCCTCGAGTCCGCCGTCCAGGACATCGGGCACTCGCTGCGTGAGCTGGGCCCGGTCATCCACCGGATGTCCGTCCGGCTGGAGCGGGTCGACCGGCGGCTGGAGAACACCGAGCGCGTCGTCTGCGCCATGAGCAGCCGGCTCGCCGAGCACCTCCGGCAGCCGCACGGCTGCCCGCTGGAGCGGCACCTCGACTGACGCCCGCGTCCCGTCGGCCGGCCGGGGCACCGCCCCGGCCGGCTCCGCGTCACTCCTCGCCGGTGGGCGTCAGCGTGCGCAGCTTGCGGCCGGCCAGCCAGGTGCCGCCGACGGTGACGGCGACGAGCAGCACCACCGACGTCGTCAGCGAGACCTCCGAGGTGATCAGCCCGGGCCCGGCGGTCTTCTCGGCGACCGCCAGCGCCCACTGCTGCACGGACAGCACCCGCGCGCCCGGGATGAGGTTGCCGACCAGCGCCTCCCACACCAGGGCGTAGACGAGGCCGATGACGACGGCGTGCCGGCTGACGACGGCCAGCAGCAGGAAGACCGCGCTGTAGGCGACCGACGCGCAGGCCGCTGCGGCGGCGTAGGCGACGGCGAGCTGTTGGCTGTTGCCGTTCAGGACGAACCCGGCGATCAGCGTGGGGATCGCGGAGAACGCGACGGTGACGCCGACAGCCACGAAGAGTTTCGTCAGCACGATCGTGGGCCGCTGCAGCGGCTTGGCCAGCAGGTAGATCACCGACCCGTCGTCGATCTCCGGGCCGATGGCGCCGGTGCCGACGATCACGCCGATCAGCGGCACCATGGCCGCCAGGGCGAAGCTGCCGAGCAGGTCGGAGGTCAGCTGGTCGTCGGCGCCGACCATGGCGCGTACGCCGGCTGCGACGACGAGCAGCAGCACCGGCAGCGCGCACAGCAGCAGTGCGCGGCGGCGGCCGAGCAGCGCCCGGTAGGTGAGCCGGGCGACCGTGGGGTGGTAGAGGGCGGGAGTGGTCATCGCTCAGGCTCCCTTCACGCCGCGACGAGGTAGGAGAAGACGCTCTCCAGGGACTCGTCCGAGGGCGAGACCGTGTAGAGGCGTATGCCGTGCTCGCGGGCGACCCGCGGCAGCAGCGTGGTGAACCGGGTGAAGTCGACGGCCTGGATGCGCAGCGCCCGCTCACCGTTGTCGACCTCGATGCCCGCTGTGGAGGCGTCGGCGATCAGGGCGGCGGCCAGCGCGCGGTCGTCGCTGGAGCGGACGAGGTAGCGGTGCGGCCGGTCGGTCATCAGCCGGCGGATCTTGCGGAAGTCACCGCTGGCCGCGTGCCGTCCGGCGACGATCACCTCGATGTGCGACGCGAGCTGCTCGACCTCCTCGAGGATGTGCGAGGAGAACAGCACGGTGCGGCCGTCGGCGCCCATGGTGCGCAGCAGGTCCATCAGGTGCATGCGCTGGCGCGGGTCCATGCCGTTGAACGGCTCGTCGAGCAGCAGCACGGACGGGTCGTGGACGAGCGCGGAGGCCATCTTGACGCGCTGCCGCATGCCCTTGCTGTAGGTGGCGATGCGCCGGTCGGCGGCGTACTCCATCTCGACGGTGGCCAGGGCGCGCTGGGTGGCGGCGCCGGGGTCGGGCAGGCCGTGGAGTTCGGCGTTGGCGAGGACGAACTCGCCACCGGTGAGGAAGTCGTACATGCCCTCGCGTTCGGGTACCAGCCCGATCTGCCGGTAGGCGGCCTCGTTGCGCCAGATCGCGGTGCCGTCGAGCGTGACGCTGCCTGCGGAGGGGGCGAGGAAGCCGCCGAGCATGTGGATGAGCGTGGACTTGCCGGCGCCGTTGGGGCCGAGCAGGCCGGTCACGCCGGGGCCGATGGTCATGCTGACGTCGTTGACGGCGACGACGTTGCCGAACCAGCGGGAGCTGTGGTCGATGGTCAGGGTGGTCACAGGCCGACCTTCCGGTAGCGGCGGAGCAGCAGCGCGTACGTGCCGGCGATGAGCGCGGCCAGCAGCAGCAGGTAGACGGCGCCTTCGGCGCCGGTGAGCAGGTGACCGCCGGGGAAGCCGGGCGTGCCGCCGAGGAACTTCGCCTGCACGCCGTCCATGAGGGTGCCGGGCGAGGCGAGGCCGATCCAGCCGGTGGCGCCGGTCTCGCCCTGGGTGTAGGCGATGCCCATGAGCGCGTTGACGAGCACGTAGGGGATGGTCAGCACGGCGATGACGGCGGCGATGCCGAAGCCGCGGCGCGGGGTCGCGGCGGACAGCACCAGGCCGATGCCGGCGTGCAGCGCGGCGAACAGCACGCTGAAGACCAGGCCCTGCAGGAACCCGGTGGTCTGGTCGGTGAAGTCGAGCTTGGCCAGCAGCGCGCCGACGTAGAGGACGACGACGGGTGCGGCAGTGAAGACGAACAGCGCGCCGGTCAGTGCCGCGAACTTCGCCGAGACGTAGTCGGAGCGTTCGATCGGCCGGGAGAAGTACAGCGGCACGATGCGGAACCGCAGGTCGAGCGAGACGGCCTGCGGCGCGGTCGCGGCGACGAAGATACCGATGACGGGCTGCAGGAACAGGGCGTACCGGTGTAGTCGACGGGCAGTTCCTTGGCCTTGGTGGCCACGGCGACGGCGACCATGATGAGTGCCGGCGCGCACATCACGCCGAAGAGGATCATCGGCAGCATCTTGGACTTCGCGGAGCGGCCGAGCCCGTAGGCGCCGCGCAGGGACTGCACGAACAGCGAGCGGCGGGCGTAGGCGCGGCCCAGGCGGGGGCCGTCGTAGGTGCGGTAGCCGATGTCGTGGATGACGTCGGCGGCGGCGGTGGTGGACTCAGGCGACATCGCTGCGGCCTCCCGTCTGTGCCGGCTGGGCTGTCGGTTCGGCCTGGGGTGCGGAGAAGACCTCGGCGATGCGGTGGCGGCGCTGCTCCATGCGGACCAGGCCGAGGCCGAGTCGGGCGACGGCGTCGCGGACGGTGTCGTGCGCGCTCTCCTCGGCGGCGTCGACGAACAGCAGGTGGCCGGCGCCGGGCGCGGCCTGCTCGCCGGTACCGCCGCCGGTGTGCACGGTCAGCCCGGCGGCGTCGAGCGCCTTGTGCAGGGCGGCGGTGCCGTCGGGGTGCTCGTCGGTGTCGGTGACCTCGACGGCGAGCAGCGCGGTGCGCTGGGTGAAGTCGGCGGTCGCGGAGGAGCGCAGCAGCTTGCCGCCGTCGATGACGACGACGTGGTCGCAGATGCGTTCCAGCTCGCCGAGCAGGTGCGAGGTGACCAGCACGGAGATGCCGAAGTCGGTGTGCACGCGGCGGATGAGGGCGAGCATCTCGTCGCGGCCGACCGGGTCGAGGCCGTTGGTCGGCTCGTCCAGCAGGACGAGCTTGGGGTCGTGGACGAGGGCCTGGGCGAGCTTGACCCGCTGCTTCATGCCGGTGGAGTAGCCGCCCATCGCGCGGTACCGCTCCTCGTACAGGCCGACGTGCCGCAGCGTGTCGGCGGTGCGCTCGCGGGCGGCGGCCGCCGGCAGCCCGGACATCCGGGCCATGTGCACGACGAACTCGGTGGCCGAGACGTCCGGCGGCAGGCAGTCGTGCTCGGGCATGTAGCCGACCCGCTCGCGGATGGCGGCCCCCTCGCGGGAGACGTCCAGGCCGAGCACGGCGGCCGAGCCCTCGGTGGCGGGCGCCAGGCCGAGGAGGATCTTGATGAGGGTCGATTTTCCGGCGCCGTTGGCACCCACCAGACCGGTCACTCCCGGTGTGATGTCCACGGTCAACCGGTCCAACGCGGTCACCCGTGGGTACCGCATCGTGAGGCTTTGGGTAGCGATCACAGTCACGTGGTCGAAACTAGCGGTGGAGTGGGCGCCCGCACGTCCCTCCAGGGGCGCAGAATTGGGTCGTCCCTACGGGTGACACGCCCCTAGGGTGCCGCCATGACGACCTCCGAAACCGTTGTCGGCCTGCTCGCCGAACCGGCCCGGCTACGCGTGTTCTCCGCCGTCGCGCTGGGTGCACGCACCCCGTCCGAGGTCCGGGAGGCGGCCGGCACCACCCCGAAGGAGACGGCCGTCGCACTGCGGCGGCTGACGGACGGCGGGATGGTCCACGAGGACGACGCTGACGGACTGCGGGTCGCGGAGCCGGCGTTCTTCCGCGAGCTGACGCGGGCTGCGCGGCCCGCGCAGCCGGCGCAGCGCGGCGGCGACCGGACGGAGGCGCTGCTGCGCACCTTCGTGCACGACGGACGGCTGCGCGCGGTGCCCGCCCAGTTCGAGCGGCGCCGCGTGGTGCTGCGCCACCTGGTGCACGGCTCGTTCACGCCGGGCGTGACGTACACGGAGAAGCAGGTCGACGAGGTGCTGAAGGACTGGTGCGAGGGCTCGACCACCGACCACGTGACGATCCGCCGCTACCTGATCGACCTGTGCCTGCTGACCCGCGAGGACGGCGGCCCGTACTGGCTCCGCGAGGACGACCTCGCGGAGGCGACGGCATGACACGCGCGCTGCGCCTCGAACAGGTGACGCCCGAGAACGTGCTCGACGCGTGCGGCCTGCGGGTCCGCCCCGAGCAGGAGTACTTCGTGGACTCGGTGGCTCAGTCCCTGGCCGAGGCCTATGTGCACCAGGACATCGCCTGGCCGCGGCTCATCGTCGACGGGGGCCGGACCGTCGGCTTCGTCATGGCGTTCTTCGGCGTCCGGTTCGACGCCGACGACCCGCAGGACCCGCCGCGCTCGGGGCTGTGGCGGCTCGCCGTCGGCGCCGGCGAACAGGGGCACGGCTACGGACGGTTCGCCGTGCGGGCGGTGTGCGACGAGGTCCGCCGGCGCGGCGGCGACCGGGCGACGGTCACCTACAAGCAGGGCGAGAACGGCCCCGAGGAGTTCTATCGGCGCCTCGGTTTCCGCACGACCGGCACCACGAGTGACGGCGAGCTCCTCGCGGAACTGGAACTGCCCGCGACATTCGGAGCTTGACTCCGCCAGTGATCGTTGCCACCTTCGGGAAGAGCGGCGTCGCGGTGGGCGCGGCGGGGTGAGGGGAGACCGGATGAGTGCGACGGGCGCGCAGGCACGGGAACGGCGGGTGCGGGTTCCGGAGGGCGTCGAGCTGAGCGTGCTGGAGCGCGGGGAAGCTGCCGCGCCGACCGTCGTGCTGGTGCACGGCTACCCGGACTCCAAGGAAGTGTGGTCGCCGGTCGCCGAGCGGCTCGCTGACCGCTTCCACGTCGTGCAGTACGACGTGCGGGGCTGCGGTGCCTCCACCGCGCCGAAGCCGCTGCGCGGCGGGTTCACCCTGGAGAAGCTCACCGCCGACTTCCTGGCCGTCGCCGACGCCGTCAGCCCGAACGCGCCCGTGCACCTCGTCGGGCACGACTGGGGGTCGGTGCAGGGCTGGGAGTTCGCGACGGTCGCGACGACGAAGGGCCGCATCGCCTCGTTCACCTCGATCTCCGGCCCTTCGCTCGACCATTTCGGGCACTGGATCGCCGAACGGTTGCACCGGCCGTCCGTGCGCGGCGTCGCGCAACTGCTGGGGCAGGGCGCCAAGTCCTGGTACGTGTACGCGCTGCACACCCCCGTGCTGCCCGAACTGGCCTGGAAGGGCCCGCTGGGCCGGCGCTGGCCGGACATTCTGCGGCGCGTGGAGCAGGTGCCCGCCGACGGCTACCCCACCGCCTCGCTGCCCACCGACGCGGCGCACGGCGCGTGGCTCTACCGCGACAACATCCGCCGACGGCTGCGCCGCCCGCGCCGCGGCTGCACCGCGCACGCCCCCGTGCAGCTGATCACCCCCACCGGGGACGCCTTCCTCAGCCCCGCGCTCTACGACGGCCTCGAACGCTGGACGCCGCGCCTGACGCGCCGCACACTGCCCGCAAAACACTGGGTGCCGCGCACCCACCCGGACCGGCTCGCCTCCTGGATCACCGTTTTCGCCACCGAAAACGGGATGCCGGACAAGGAGTGACTGCGGCACGCTGGGACGCGTGAACGCGGAACGCGACAAGCGGATCTCGAAGTACCTCGCCAAGCACCTGCGGCACGAGCCGCAGCGCCTCGGAATCACGCTCGACGCGCACGGCTGGGTGGCCGTCGAGGACCTGCTGCGCGCGGCCGTCGCGCACGGATTCCCGATCGGCCGCGCCGAGCTGGAGGAGGTCGTCGCCTCCAATGACAAGCAGCGCTACGCCCTCGACGCCGCGGGCACCCGCATCCGCGCACTGCAAGGCCACTCGGTGCCATTGGAGTTGGGCCTGCCCCCAACCGAGCCTCCACCATGGCTTTACCACGGCACGGTCGCCCGGTTCCTGCCCGCGATCCGCCGCGACGGGCTGCGTCCGATGAGCCGGCACGCCGTCCACCTGTCACCGGACCGGGAGGCGGCGCAGCGCGTCGGATCGCGCCGCGGCCGACCGGTCGTGCTGCCCGTCCACGCCGAGGCCATGCACGCCGACGGACAGGTCTTCCGGGTGAGCGGCAACGGCGTGTGGCTGGTGGACGCGGTTCCGGCCGTATACCTCTCGTTCCGCGAACCGTCCGGCCGATAGGCTGCGGGTCGGATTCGGAAGACGACGGGGAACAGGAGAGGCGCGTGCCGGTCTTCGTGGCCAGGTTTCTCCAGACCGTGCGCCGACGGGTGCACGGGTGGCGGGCCGCGCTCGCCGTCACGCTGTTCGTGTTCGTCACGAGCTGGCTGTTCATGTGGCTGGCAGAGCCCGCGTCGAACCAGATCACCGCGCCGGAGAACTTCTGGTGGTGGTTCCTGGTCACCGGCTCCACCGTCGGCTACGGGGACTTCTTCCCCGAATCCGGCTGGGGGCACGTCGTCGGCGCGTACGTCGTCGTCGGCGGGATCGTCGCCCTCACCATCCTGTTCACCGAGCTGGCGTCGCAGATCCAGTCCGCGAAGGGAAAGCGCATGAAGGGCGTCGTCGAGCTGGACGTCAGCGGTCACCTCGTCCTCCTCGGCTACGCGCCGGGCCGCACCGAACGCATCGTGCGCGAGCTGCTGGTGGAGAACCGGGTGCCGCGGATCGTGCTGTGCGCGTGGGAGGACGTTCCCGAGCATCCGATGCCCGAGCAGGACCAGGTGCTGTTCGTGCGCGGCGACCTGACGGACACCGAGGTGCTGCGCCGCGCGGCCGTCCCGGCGGCCCGCACGGTGGTGATCGACGCGCACGACGACAACGAGACGCTGGCCGTCGCGGTCGCCGTCGACCACCTGAACCCGGACGTCCACCTGGTGGCCGCGCTGCGGGACGTGAACCGCAGCCGGCACCTGCGGTACGTGAACCCCGCAGCCCAGTGCGTGCAGTGGCACATGCCGAACCTGCTCACCGAGGAGGCGCTGGACCCGGGCATCACCGAGGTGTACGCGGAGCTGATGAGCAGCGCCGGCCGGGGCAACACGTACTCGCAGCGGCTGCCGGAGACCCTGGCGGAGCAGTCGTTCGGTGAGTGCCAGACCCGGTTCGGCCGCGAGTACGGTGCCACGGTGATCGCCGTCCGGCAGGCCGGCCGGATGATGGTCAGCCCGGCGTGGGACGAGCCGCTGCAGCGGGACGCGGTCCTGTACTACCTCGCCGACCACCGCATCGACACGGCCAGGCCCGCATAGACGGCGTTGCGTAGGCTCGGACCATGCGTCTGAGCACCGTAATCCTTCCCGTACGCCGCTGGCACCAGGGCGGCCGCGACCAGTGGCTGCATGCCGAGGAGCTCGGTTTCCACACCGCCTATACCTACGATCATCTGTCGTGGCGCGAGCCGTTCCGTGAGGGCACCTGGTTCGGTGCGGTCCCGACGCTGACGGCCGCCGCGGCCGCCACCCGCCGCATGCGGTTGGGCACCATGGTCACCTCGCCGAACTTCCGGCACCCGGTCACGCTGGCCAAGGAACTGCTGACGCTGGACGACGTCAGCGACGGCCGTGTCACGCTCGGCATCGGAGCCGGCGGCTCCGGCTTCGACGCGAGCGCGCTGGGGCAGCAGCCGTGGGCGCCCCGCGAGCGGGCCGACCGGTTCGCGGAGTTCGTCGGGATGCTGGACCGGCTGCTGAGTGAGCCGTCACTCACCGAGGAGGGCCGGTTCTACGCCGCGGGCGACGTGCGGAACGTGCCCGGCTGTGTGCAGCGGCCGCGCCTCCCGTTCGCCGTCGCCGCGACCGGCCCGCGCGGCATGCGGCTGGCCGCCGCGCACGGCCAGGCATGGGTGACCACCGGCGACCCGAAGCTGTTCGCCGAGGGCACGCCCGAGCAGTCGCGCGCGGCGATCCGCGGGCAGCTGGACCGGCTCGAAGCCGCCTGCGCGGAGGCGGACCGGGACGCGAGCGGGATCGAGAAGATCCTGCTGACCGGTTTCACGCCGGATCGTCCGCTGGACTCCTTCGAGGCGTTCGTCGACTTCGCCGGCCGGCACTTCGCCCTCGGCATCACCGAGATCGTGCTGCACGCACCCATCCCGGACACGCAGTTCGCGGCCGACCAGAAGATCTTCGACCGCATCGCCACGGAGGGCCTCGCGGCGCTGGCCTGACGAGTCGCGGGGTCGGGGATGCCCAGGCTGTGCGGGTACGCGGGGAATTTCCCGGGGGCTTGCGCGGCTCAATTGTGCACCCCTGCGCACGCCTGTGCGCGCATATGCGGAAAGATGAGTGTGTGACTCATGTGCTGCCGCACCACACTGACGCCTCGCACCCGACCCGGCCCCGGCTGATCGCCACCGATCTGGACGGCACGCTGCTGCGCGACGACAAGTCGGTCTCCGACCGCACGGTCGCCGCGCTGGCCGCCGCCGAGCGGGCCGGGATCGAGGTGTTCTTCGTGACCGGCCGCCCCGCCCGCTGGATGGGCGTGGTCAGCGACCACGTGCACGGCCACGGCCTGGCCATCTGCGCCAACGGCGCCGCCGTCGTCGACCTGCGCCGTGGCCGCCGCATCGTCGAGGTGCGGCCGCTGGCGCGCACCGACGCACTGGCCGTCGTGGACGCGCTGCGGGACACCGCGCCCGACGTCACCTTTGCCGTCGAGCGCTCCGGCGGCATCCACTACGAGCCGGACTATCCGCCCTTCCACCTCGACCCCTGCGCCGTCGTCGCCCCCGTCGAGAAGCTGCTCGCCGAGACGGGCCGCACGGACGAGCCCGCCGGGCAGGCGAATCCTTTCACCGAGCAGCCGGTCCTGAAGCTGCTCGCACACCATGCGGCGATGGACCCCGACGCCTTCCTCGCCCTCGGCCGGGAGGCGGCCGGTACGCGTGCCCAGTTCACCCGGTCCAGCCCGTCGGCGCTGCTGGAGATCAGCGGTCTCGGCGTCAGCAAGGCCGGCACGCTCGCCCACTGTTGCGCCGAACGCGGCATCGCGCCGCAGGATGTCGTCGCCTTCGGCGACATGCCCAACGATCTGGAGATGCTCGCCTGGGCCGGCACCTCCTACGCCATGGCCAACGCCCACCCCGACGTGCTGGCAGGCACCGAGGGGCGGACCGTGTCCAACGAGGAGGACGGCGTGGCCGCCGTCATCGAACGGCTTCTGGCGTCCTGACGGCCGCCGCAGCCTGCTCGCGTTCGCGTGCCGGCATCCGGCTCAACGGGCCGCCGGCCGCCGCCAGGTCGGCGTAGCGGCCCCTTTCGACCACCCTGCCGCCGTCCAGCACCAGCACCTCGTCGACGTCCTCCAGGCCCTGCAGCCAGTGCGTGATCAGCACCGTCGTGCGGCCTGCGGTGGCCGCGAGCAGGTCCCGGGTCAGCGCGTCCGCCGTCGGCAGGTCCAGGTGTTCGGCCGGCTCGTCCAGCACCAGCACGGGGAAGTCCGCCAGCAGCGCGCGGGCCAGCGCGAGGCGCTGCCGCTGGCCGCCGGACAGTGTGGCGCCGTGCTCGCCGACGAACGTGTCGAGGCCGTCGGGCAGCGCGTCCACCCAGTCCGCGAGCCTGGCGCGGCGCAGCGCTGCACGCAGGTCGGCCTCGCAGGCGCCGGGCCGCGCGAGCCGCAGGTTCTCGCGCAGCGTGCTGTCGAAGACGTGCGCATCCTGCGCGCAGAGGCCGACCAGGCGGCGCACGTCGTCGCCGTCCATCGCGGTCGCCGGCGTGCCGCCGATCGTGTAGCCACCCGAGACCGGGTCGAGGAAGCGCAGCAGCACCTGTGCCAGCGTGGTCTTGCCCGCACCGGACCGGCCCACCACGGCCACCCGCCGGCCCGGCGGCAGATCGAGGTCGACGTCCGCCAGCGCGGGGCGAGCCTGCGGGCCCGTATCGCCCGGGTAGTGAGTGGTGAGGCCGTGGAGGCGCACGTGCACGCCGGTCGGGGCGGCGGCGGGCGCCGCCGGTTCGCGGACCGGCCCGGGTGCGGTCAGCACCTCCTCGACGCGCTCCGCCGCCCGCCGTGTCCGCTCGCGGTACTGCGTCGCGAGCGGCAGCCCCGTCACCGCCTCGAAGGCGGCCATCGGCGTCAGGACGACGACTGCCAGCCACACGCCGTCCAGCCGCCCGTCGGCTACCGCCTGCACACCCACCCAGGCGGTGCCCACCACCGTCAACCCGGTCACCAGCGCGGAGAGCGCCGAGGCCAGTGCGGTGACGGTCGCACTGCGCGAGGCAAGACCGGTGAGGGTGCGGTCGGCGGCCCGGACGCCGTCCAGGCGGGCGGGGAGCGCGCCGGCCACCGTCAGCTCGCCGGTACCGCTCAGCAGGTCGACGACCCGTGTGGCCAGCACACCGCGCGTCGGGGCCAGTCGGCGCTCGGTGCGGCGGGACAATGCGGCGGTCAGCGCGGGGACGCCGGCGCCCGCCACGGCCAGGCCGGCCGCGAGCACGGCACCGGCCGCGGGCAGCACGGCCGCGGTGACGGCGGCCGCGGCGGCGGACACGGTGACGGCGGTGGCCACCGGGAGCAGCCAGCGCAGGTAGCGGTCCTGCAACGCGTCCACGTCGTCGACGAGGCGGGAGAGCAGGTCGCCGCGCACGGTACGGCCCAGACCGGCCGGGGCGAGACGCTCCAGCCTGCGGTACACGCGCACCCGCACCTCTGCCAGCAGCCGCAGGACCGCGTCGTGCGAGACCAGCCGCTCCGCGTACCGGAACGCGGCCCGGCCGATGCCGAAGGCGCGGGTCGCGGTGACGGCCACCATCAGGTACAGCACCGGGGGCTGCTGGGAGGCCCGTGAGATGAGCCAGCCGGAGGTGGCCATCAGGCCGACGGCCGAGCCGACGGCGAGGGCGCCCAACGCTGCCGCGAGGGCGAGGCGGGCGGTCGGCGCCGTCGTGGTGGTGGTGCGGGGCCGCGCCGCTCCGGAGTTGCCGCCGGAGGGACGTCCTCGGGCCTGGCGGCCCTGCGACGCCTGAGTGTGCGGCGGGGTGGTTGCCTCGTCCGCGCACGGTGTCACCGGCAGCTGGTCGGAGGCGGCGGTCGTCGCCTGCGGCGCGGCAACGGGCGGAGCGGCCGCGGCGGCCTCCGCCCGGGGCCGGCCGCCGGCAAGGGGTTCGCGGCCGGCCTGGCGCTCGTCCGGCGCGCCGGACGGAAGACCGGGCGCCGACGCGGCGGGGGCGGGCGCCCGCAGGGCGCAGACGCGGTCCGCTGCCGCGAGGAGGGCCGGGCGGTGGGAGATCAGCAGGGCCGTACGGTCCCGGCACAGGCGGGTGATGGCCTCGACCGCCGCCTCCTCCGTCGCGCCGTCCAGCGCGGCGGTGGGTTCGTCGAGGAGGACGACCGGGCGGTCCGCCAGGAAGGCGCGGGCCAGGGCGACGCGGCGACGCTGGCCGGCCGACAGGCCCGTGCCGCCCTCTCCGACCCGCCGGGCCGGGTCGAGTTCGGCGGCTGCTGCGTCGTCGAGGGCACGGCGGACCTGCGCGTCGGTCGCGTCGCGGCGCGGCAGGCGCACGTTGTCCGCGATGGTGCCGGCGAACAGCCGGGGGTGTTGGGGTACCCAGGCGATCTGCTCGTGCCAGGTGGGGAGGTGGACGTCTGCCAGGTCGTCGTCGCCGAGCAGGATCCGGCCGGCGGTGGGGCGGGTGAAGCCGAGCACGCACTGGAGCAGCGTGGACTTCCCGGTGCCGGAGGGGCCGACGAGTGCCACGGTTTCGCCGGGGCGCAGGGTGAGGGTGGTGGTGGGCAGGGAGTCCGCCGTGCGGGCGGAGTGGTGGACGCGGACGGCGTCCAGGGTGAGGGGCGCGTGGGTGGGGGCCGGCTTCGTGCCGGGGGTGGGCAGGGGCGTCTCCAGGACCTCGAAGACCCGGTCCGCCGCCGCCAGGCCCTCCGCCGCCGCATGGTACTGCGCGCCGACCTGCCGCACCGGCAGGTACGCCTCCGGCGCCAGGATCAGCACCACCAGACCGGTGAACAGATCGAGTTCACCGTGCACGAGCCGCATGCCGATGCTGACGGCGACCAGCGCGACGGAGATCGTGGAGAGGAGTTCCAGCGCGAAGGAGGACAGGAACGCGATGCGCAGGGTGCGCAGCGTGGCGCGGCGGTAGTCGGCGGTGATCCCGCGGATCGTGTCGGCTTGTGCCTTGGCGCGGCCGAAGATCTTGAGGGTGGGCAGGCCGGCCACGACGTCGAGGAAGTGGCCGGAGAGCCGGCCCAGCAGCCGCCACTGCCGGTCGGTGTGCGCCTGGGTGTACCAGCCGATGAGCGCCATGAAAAGCGGGATCAGCGGCAGGGTCAGCGCGATGGTCAGCGCCGAGGGCCAGTCGGCGCCCACGATACGGGCCAGCACGACGGCGGGGACGACGGCGGCCAGCCCGAGTTGGGGGAGGTAGCGGGCGAAGTAGCCGTCCAGGGCGTCGATGCCGCGGGTGGCGAGCGTCGTGAGTTCGCCGGTGCTGCCGACGGGTGCGGCGGGATGCCGGGCGGCGTGGAAGAGCAGCCGCATGCGCAGCTCGGACTTGGCGGCCGCCGCCGCCCGGTGCGCGGTGCGTTCGGTGAGCCAGGAGACCGCGGCCCGGCCGAGGGCGACGGCGACGAGCTGCAGCAGCGGGATGCGCAGATCGTCAGCGGGCAGGCCGCCGACGAACGCGCCGGTGACGACCTCGGCCAGCAGCACGGCCTGGACGACGACCAGTGCGGCACCGGCCAGTCCGAGGGCCACTGCGGCGGCCAGGAAGCCGCGGGTGGCGCGGGCGTGGGTGAGCAGGCGGGGGTCGGCGGGTTTCATCAGTGGGTTCCGGCCAGGTGCTTGGTGCCGATGCGCTTGCGGAAGACCCAGTACGTCCAGCCCTGGTAGAGCAGGATGACGGGTGTGGCGACGCCGGCGCACCACGTCATGAGGGTCAGCGTGTAGGGGCTGGAGGCGGCGTTCGTCGCGGTGAGGCTCCAGGCGGGGTCGAGGGTGGAGGGCATCACGTCGGGAAACAGGGCGAGGAACAGCGTGGCCGTGGTGGCGGCGACGGTGACGCCGGAGAAGGCGAACGACCAGCCCTCGCGGGCACGCGCGTTGGCCCCCACGGCGGCGGCCAGGGTGACGACGGCGACCGCTGCGGTGCACAGGGAGGCGGCGCTGCCGGTGTGCAGTTGGGTCAGCGGCAGGAAGACGGCAGCGAGCACCGCGGTGATCAGGCCGAGCCGGCCGGCCAGGCGCCGGGCGCGGCCGCGGATGTCGCCCGCGGTCTTCAACGCGGTGAACACCGCCCCGTGGAAGGTGAACAGGGCGAGGGTGAGGAGTCCGCCGAGCAGCGCGTAGGGGTGGAACAGGTCGGTCAGGGAGCCGACGTACTCGCCGTGGGCGCCGATCGCGACGCCGTGCACGACGTCCGCGAAGATCACGCCCCACAGGAACGCGGGCAGCAGGGAACACCAGAACAGCGCGCGTTCCCAGTTGGTCTGCCAGCGCTCGTCGTCGCGCTTGTGGCGGTACTCGAAGGCGACGCCGCGCACGATGAGGCAGACCAGCACGAGCAGCAGCGGCAGGTAGAAGCCGGAGAAGAGGGTGGCGTACCAGTCGGGGAAGGCGGCGAAGGTGGCGCCGCCCGCGCTGATCAGCCAGACCTCGTTGCCGTCCCAGACCGGACCGATGGTGTTGATCAGCACGCGGCGTTCGGCGCGGTCGCGGGCCAGCAGCCGGGTGAGGACGCCGACTCCGAAGTCGAAGCCCTCGAGGAAGAAGTAGCCGGTCCACAGGACGGCGATGAGGACGAACCAGACGTCGTGGAGTTGCATCGCTGCGCTCCTCAGTAGGAGAAGGCCATCGGCCGGTCGGGGTCGGTCTCGTGGGCGCCGCCGATGCGGGTGGGCGGGTTCAGGTCGCTCTCGGTCAGGTCGGGCGGGCCGGCCTTGGCGTACGTGGCCAGCAGCCGCACCTCGATCACGGCGAGGACCGCGTAGAGCAGAGTGAAGACGGCCAGGGAGACGATCACCTCGGTCTGCGAGACGCCGGGGGAGACGGCGTCGCGGGTGCGCAGCACGCCGTAGACGGCCCACGGCTGGCGGCCGCTCTCGGTGAAGATCCAGCCCCAGGAGTTCGCGATCAGCGGGAAGCCGAGGGTGAGGACGGCGAGCCGCCAGTACCAGCCGGTGAGCGCCGGGCCGAAGGTGCGGTGCTTGGTGAGGGCGAGGCGTGGCACGTCGTCGGGGCCGGTGCGCAGGCGGGGGGCGAGCCACCGCCGGCGGCGGGTGAGCCACAGGCCGGCCGCGCCGAGTGCGGCCGACGTCATGCCGAAGCCGATCATCCAGCGGAAGCCCCAGTAGGCGACGGGGATGTTCGGCCGGTAGTCGCCGGGCCCGAACTGCTGCTGTTCGGCGACGTTGACGTCGTTGATGCCAGGGACCTCGCTGTGGAAGTCGCTGTGCGCGAGGAAGGAGAGCAGCCCGGGTATCTCCAGGGCGACCTTGTTTTCACCCTGGCGCCCCTCGTCCACATCGCCATAGGCGAAGACGGAGAACGGGGCGGGCGCCTTGGCGTCCCACAGGGCCTCGGCGGAGGCCATCTTCATCGGCTGCTGCTCGAACATCACCTTGCCGAGGGTGTCGCCGCTGATCGCGGTCAGTGCGCCGGCCGCGACCAGGGTGACCAGGCCGATCCGCAACGAGGTCCGCATGACCGGGACGTGCCTGCCGCGCCTCAGGTGGTAGGCGGCGACACCGGTCACGAAGGCGCCGCCGGTGAGGAACGCGGCCGCCAGGGTGTGGAAGGCGACAACGAGGGTGGTGTTCTGGGTGAGGACGGCGAGGAAGTCGGTCAGCTCGGCGCGGCCGTGGTGGATGCGGTAGCCGGCGGGGTGCTGCATCCAGGAGTTGGCGGCCAGGATGAAGTAGGCGGAGAGCACCGTGCCCAGCGACACCATCCAGATGCAGGCCAGGTGGATCTTCGCGGGCAGCTTGTCCCAGCCGAAGATCCACAGCCCGATGAAGGTCGACTCGAAGAAGAAGGCGATCAGGGCCTCGAAGGCGAGCGGCGCGCCGAAGACGTCCCCGACGAACCGGGAGTAGGCCGACCAGTTCATGCCGAACTGGAACTCCTGGACGATGCCGGTGACAACGCCCATCGCGATGTTGATCAGGAAGAGTTTGCCCCAGAACTTGGTGGCCCGCAGGTACTTCTCACCGCGGGTACGGACCCAGGCGGTCTCCAGGCCGGCGGTCAGCGCGGCCAGGGAGATCGTCAGGGGGACGAAGAGGAAGTGGTAGACGGTCGTGATGCCGAACTGCCACCGCGCCAGGGTTTCGGGCGCCAGAGCGAGGTCCATGTCGCTGTCTCCTTCGGACCGCTGCACTGCTTGTGAATGCGTTCACATTCACAAGACATGATGACAGATTCATCCGATCGGCAGACAAGCGGGGGTATATGTGACGCGGGCCACCGGATCGATCCGGTGGCCCGCGTCAGGTGGTGGCAGGTGCTCAGAGTTCCTTGCGGAAGGCGGCGGCCGCCTGCAGGAAGAGGTCGTTGGCCTCGGTCTCGCCGATCGTGACGCGCACGCCCTCGCCGGCGAACGGGCGGATGACGACGCCGGCCCGCTCGCAGGCCGCGGCGAAGTCCATGGTCTGCTCCCCCAGTCGCAGCCAGACGAAGTTGGCCTGCGACTCGGGCACCGTCCAGCCCTGGGTGACCAGCTCACGGGTGACCCGGGCACGCTCCGCGATCAGCGCCTCGACCCGTTCCAGCAGTGCCTGCTCGCTGCGCAGCGAGGCGACGGCCGCGTCCTGCGCGATCCGGCTGACGCCGAAGGGCACCGCGGTCTTGCGCAGCGCGGCGGCCACCGGCTCGTGTGCGACGGCGAAGCCGACCCGCAGCCCGGCCAGCCCGTAGGCCTTGGAGAAGGTGCGCAGCACGCACACGTTCGGACGGTCCCGGTACAGCTCGATGCCGTCGACGACCTCGTCGTCCCGGATGAACTCGCGGTAGGCCTCGTCCAGCACGACCAGCACGTCCTTGGGCACCCGGTCCAGGAAACGCTCCAGGGCGACTCGCGGGATCGCGACGCCGGTGGGGTTGTTCGGGTTGCAGACGAAGATGAGCCGGGTGCGCTCGGTGACGGCGTCGGCCATCGCGTCCAGGTCGTGCTCCTCGTTCCCGGTGAGCGGCACCTGCACCGAGGTGGCCCCCGAGATCTGGGTGATGATCGGGTACGCCTCGAAGGAACGCCAGGCGTAGATCACCTCGTCGCCCGGGCCGGACGTCGACTGGAGCAGCTGCTGGGCGACGCCCACCGAGCCGGTGCCGACCGCGAGGTGCTCGGCGGGGACGCCGAACCGCTCGGCCAGTTCGGCCAGCAGGGCGGTCGCGCCCATGTCCGGGTACCGGTTGAAGGCGCCGGCGGCGGTCGTCACGGATTCCATCACACCGGGCAGCGGCGGGTACGGGTTCTCATTGGAGGAGAGCTTGTACGCCTTGGGGCCGCCGGCCGCGGCGGGTTTGCCCGGCTTGTAGGTGGGGATCCCGTCCAGCGCGGCACGCAGTTTCGGGGTCTTCTCGCTCACCGCAGTCCTCCTCGACCGTCCATCTCAATGCTTCTCACCCTATGAGGATTCAGCCCCAGTCAACCCTCTCCGGGGTGGCGCACGCCATGGCGCACCTCACTCATGCAGGTGAGATGAGACCTGTTCGCAATCTGCGACAACCCGCAGGGGTGGCCGCCGCGCACGGCTCGGATCTTCTGATCCGATCGCCAACTGACGTAAAATCAAAGGAAGTTGAGCACTTTCTTCATGCAGAAACGTACCTTCCTGAGGGTGATCGAACGGTCGCAGACCGGTACCTTCTCGGGCCTACGATCAGGGCGCCATGACAGCAGCAGAGAAGCATCAGGTGAGTCGGCGGGGCACCGCCCGGTCCGGCGGCCGGCGCGGTGGACGCGCCGGGATCCGCGACGTCGCGGCCGCCGCCGGTGTCTCCATCACGACTGTCTCCGACGCCCTCAACGGCAAGGGCCGGCTCCCCGACGCCACCCGGCGGCACGTCCGCGACGTCGCCGAGCGCCTGGGCTACCGGCCCTCGGCCGCCGCCCGGGCACTGCGCACCGGCAAGTCAGGACTGATCGGGCTCACCGTCACCACCTACGGCGAAGAACCGTTCACCTTCACCGAGTTCGCCTACTTCGCCGAGATGGCCCGCGCCGCCACCTCCGCCGCGCTGGCCCGCGGATACGCGCTCGTCATCCTCCCGGCCGCCTCCCGTAACAGCGCCTTCGACGTGTGGTCCAACGTGGCGCTGGACGGCACCGTCGTCATCGACCCCTCCGAGGGGGACCCGGTCGTCGCCGAGCTGGTGCGCTCCGGCGTCCCGGTCGTCTCCGACGGACGCCCCGCGCCCTCACTGCCCGTGGCCGGCTGGGTCGACAACGACCACGAGGCCGCCGTGCGCGACCTGCTGGATCACCTGGCCGCATCCGGGGCCCGGCGCATCGGACTGCTCACCGGCACCAGCACCGACACCTACACCCGGCTGTCCACCCGCGCCTACCACGACTGGTGCGCCCGTGTCGGCCAGGAGCCGGTCGTCGAGGCCTACCCGGCGCACGACCCGTGCGCCGGCGCCGTCGCTGCCGACCGGCTGCTCGCCCGCCCGGACCGGCCAGACGCCGTCTACGGCCTCTTCGACCCCAACGGCACCGACCTGCTCGCCGCCGCGCACCGCTACGGGCTGCGCGTCCCGGACGACCTGCTGCTGGTGTGCTGCAGCGAGTCCGCCGTCTACTCCGCCACCGACCCGCCCGTCAGCACGCTGTCCCTGCGGCCCGACCGCATCGGCACCACCGTCATCCAGGTCCTCATCGACGCCATCGAGGGCACCGCGCCACCCGGGCCGGTGGAACACGTGATGCCCACCGATCTGATCGTGCGCACCAGTTCCCGCCGCCGTCCGCCGCGCACGACGGTCAGCCCGCCCCGCACGCCGCCCGCGGACTGATCCTCGAGGATCAGCCGGGCAAGGCCCCGCCCGAAGAGGGCCGAAACAGGGCGAAGGCCGGAGAAACGGAGTCCCGCACCGCCCGCCGACCGCGAATACCTCTTCCCGGGTGCGTCACAAGCGGCGATCGGCCTTCCTATGATGGGGAACCAACCGCAACCGCCGTCCGTCCTCGATGAGCACGGAGGGCAGGCAGGTGGACGGCAGCGCGCGATGGTGGAGGGGTCGATGACTCAGGGGGCCGGCCAGGGACCCGCGACGGAGTACGACGCGGACGACGGAGAGGGCGCGGGCCCGCTGTACGTCGTCGGCGACGTACACGGGTATCTCGACGAGCTGCGGGCCGAACTGCGCGCCGCCGGCCTCGTCGACGGCGGCGACCACTGGACCGGCGGCGACGCCAGGCTCTGGTTCCTCGGCGACTTCACCGACCGCGGCCCGGACGGCGTCGGCGTCATCGACCTGGTCATGCAGCTGTCCGCCGAGGCCGCCGCGGCCGGCGGCTACTGCAAGGCGCTGATGGGCAATCACGAGCTGCTGCTGCTGGGCGCGAAACGGTTCGCCGACACCCCGGTGGACTCCGGCGCGGGCACCGCCTCGTTCCAGGCGGCCTGGCTGCTCAACGGCGGCCAGCGCAGCGACATGGAGCGCCTGCAGGACCATCACCTGCAGTGGATCTCCCGGCTGGACGCCATGGCGCTGGCCGACGACCACCTCCTCGTGCACTCCGACGCCTGCTGTTACCTGGAGTACGGCGAAACCGTCGCCGCCGTCAACGACGCCGTCACCGAACTCCTGCAGCGGGGCGACGCCGACGAGACCTGGGAGCTGTTCCGCCGCTTCACCAAGCGCTTCGCCTTCCGCGACGAGGACACCGGCGTCATCAACGCCCGGGAGATGCTCGACACCTTCGGCGCCCGCTGCGTCGTGCACGGGCACAGCCCCATCCCCTACCTGCTGGGCGAGGTCCCCCCGGGCCACGGTGACGCCCCGGCCGGCGAGGAGGAGGCACCGCCCGAGGTAGCCGGACCGCATGTGTACGCCGACGGGCTGGCCGTCGCCATGGACGGCGGCGTGACGATGGCCGGCCGGCTGCTCGTCGCCCGGCTCCCGCTTCCGGACGCCGCCGCGGTGCGGTGACCGTCGTGTGGTGAACCCGCCGCGTTGACGGGAATTTCCGGAAACACCCTGTCAACCCCCACCGTGGGCGCTCTACCATCGAGGCTGCCGTAGCGAGTCCTACGGAGTACCGGGGATGCCCATGAACAGCGCTCCGCCCCTGCTCGTCGAGGACCGGCCCGAGTTCGAGCGGGTTCTCGACGAGGCACTGCGCACCGCACGTGACGACCGCGGACCGACCACAGGATCAGGCCGGCTCACCGCACCGCAGCTGCGTGCCATGGCGCTCAGCGCCGCCGTGCCCATAGCCGCCTGCGCGGCCGCCGAATACGCGGAGTTCGTGCGGCTGCGCGCCGAGCTGCGGCATCCGGCGCACGCTCCCCTCCTGACCGGCGTGCGCGGCGCGAACGGCGCCGGGCTGGTCGCCGTGGTCTGCGTGCTGGCACCACTGCTGGCGGGCGCCGCCGCCGTCATCTTCCTGCTGCTGGGATACGGGATGCACCTCGCCCGTCCCGAACCCGCCCTGGCCGCGCCGCTGCGCAGCGTGGGCTGGGCGTTCGTACTGCTCGCGGCCGCGAGCGCCCTGCTGGGGATGGCCGGCATGCTGTGGGCGGCCCTGCGCAACGGCACGACCGCGCTACGGGACGACCCCGCGGCCGCGCCGACCGGCCTGGCCGCGGACGTCGAGCGGGCTCGCCGGTCCTGGCGGACGGCCCTGCTCGAGCGGGGCGTGCTGCCGTTTCTGCGGGAGGCGACGGCGGCCCGGGACCGGCCGGACGCGCTCAGCTGACGGTGCCGGTGAGTGCGTCGGTGTGATGGTGGGTCGCAACGCGCCGGAATGCCGGTGACGGCTACGCCTCCCGCCCGCCGGCCACGTCCAGCGCACAGCCGATGTCCGCGACCAGGTCGGCGGGGTCCTCCACCCCGACCGACATCCGCACGAACCCCTCCGGCACCGCGTCGCCGCCCCACCGGCCACGCCGCTCCGCCGTCGTCCGCACCCCACCGAAACTCGTCGCATCGCCGACGAGCCGCAGCGCGGCCAGGAACCGCTCGGCGAAGCCCCGGTCGGGCAGCGTGAACGACACCACGCAGCCGAATCGGCTCATCTGGGCCGCCGCCTGTGCGTGCGCCGGGTCGCCGGGCAGCCCCGGATGCCGCACCCCGCTCACCTCGGGCCGCTCGCACAGCGCCGCCGCGACCGCGAGGGCGCCGGCGGCCTGTTGCCGGGTGCGCAGCTCCAGCGTCGCCAGCGAACGGTGCGCCAGCCAGGCCTCCATCGGCCCGGGGATCGCCCCGACGGTCTTGCGCCACAGCCGGACGGCCGCGGCCTGCTCCGCACTGCGGGAGACGACGTAGCCCAGCAGCACGTCACCGTGCCCGGTCAACGCCTTCGTGCCGCTGGCGACCGCCAGGTCGGCGCCCAGCTGAAGCGGCCGCTGGCCCAGCGGCGTGGCCAGCGTGTTGTCGACGGCGACCAGTGCGCCCCGCTCGTGCGCCGCGTCGGCCAGCCGGCGGATGTCGCACACGTCCAGCCCCGGGTTGCAGGGCGACTCGATCCACAACAGCCGCGCCCCGTCCAGCAGCTCAAGCTGCGCGTCGCCGCCGGTCGGCGCGGTGCGCACCTCGACGCCGAACCCCTCCAGGCGTTCCCGCACCGGAACGAGCAGGTTGTACCCGTCGGAGGGCAGCACGACGGCGTCGCCGGGCCGGGTCAGCGACAGCAGCACGGCGGAGATGGCCGCCATACCGGAGGCGAAGGTGACGGCCTGCGCGGACTCCTCGCCCGGCGCCTCGAGCTCGGCGAGCGCACGCTCCAGTCCGGTCCAGGTCGGGTTGGCGTCCCGGCCGTAGGCGTAGGGTGCGCCCGCCGGGTCGCCCGGCAGGTGGTAGTGGGCGGCGAAGACCGGGCCGGGCAGCGGCGGCTGGTACGGCTCCTCCTCCGGAAGGCCGGCCCGCACCGCCCGGGTCGCGTCGCTGTTCATCGTGCTCTCCCTTGCTCGCCGGTCACCCGCGGGGCCGCGCGCACCGTGGCCCCGCACCGGGCACCGTAACCGGACCCGGACAGCACGGCGTGCACCAGGAGGTGCCGCGGCCGGAGCAGCGGGACCCGCACGGCGGCCCCCGACGGGGCGGACCTCCGCCTGGGCGGCCCGGATCCGCACCGGCCGCGGACAGCACCGCTCGCCGGTCCCGGCCGAGTGGCTCTCGTATCCACCCGCCGGGCCAGGCCCTCCCACGCCCGGTGGGCGCGGAAGACGGCCTCGGCCTTGGCGAGCGGAAGCTGTCGCCGGTGCACACGAAGCAGACGCGACAGGACCGGTCGGACAGGCCCCGCGATGAGCCACCCGGCGCGCGCACCGGCTCGGGATGCCTCAGTCCTCGTCGGGCAGGACGACGTGCAGGATCCAGGCCACTATCGAGACGACCAGGCCGCCGAGCACGGCCGTCCAGAAGCCCTCGACGTGGAAGGCGAGGTCGAGGTAGTCCGCGAGCCACGAGGTCAGCAGCAGCATCAGCGCGTTGATCACCAGCGTGAACAGCCCCAGGCTGAGGATCAGCACGGGGAGTGACAGCAGTTTCACCAACGGCTTGACCACGAAGTTCACGAGGCCGAAGATCAGGGCCACCAGGATGAGGGTGAGTGTCTTGCGCCCTGTGCTGTCGCCGGTGAGGGTGATGTCAGCGAGCAGCCAGGTCGCCACGAGCAGCGCGGCGGCGTTGGCCAGCGTCTTGATGAGGAAGTTCGTCATAGCAGTGGATCGTCGCAGAGCCGGCGGTCATCGGGCAGAGGTGGGCAGGCATGAAGGCGTTCCGGCTGGACCGGCTGGAGGCGGAACGCGCCGCGAACGACGGGGCGTATCTGCAGTTTCTGCGCGAGCGGAACATGTCGGCCGGGCTGTATGCCCTGGCCCGCGGCGCCGTCGACCCGCAGCGGCCGCACGGGCAGGACGAGGTGTACCTGGTGGTGAGCGGCCGCGCGTCGCTGACCGTCGGCGAGGAGACGACGCAGGTGGCCCGCGGCAGCGTCGTCTACGTGCCGGCCGGAGTGCCGCACCGCTTCCACCACATCACCGAGGACCTGCGGGTCATGGTGGTCTTCTCTCCTCCGGAGAGCTGAGTTCTCCGGAGGAAGGAGGCCCCCGTCCCGTAAGGGTGCGTTCAGGGAGCGACCGGGGCCGAGCGGCCTCCCGGAGGGCCGGCCGCCGTCCTAGCATCGAGGGTGTACCGCGACGCCCGTCGCGCATCCGAAAACCGAACGGGAGAAGTCTCATGGCCGTCAAGGAAGTTTTCGCCTCGCTGCCCTGGTGGGTGAAGTGGGTCGCCATCCCGGTGATCGCGCTCGTCGTCTTCGGCGGCTTCATCGCCAGCGTGATCGGGTTCCTGGTGGGACTGCTGTTCAAGGTGTTGCTGTTCGCGGCGCTCGTCGGCGGCCTGGTCTATCTGGTGCGCCGCTTCGGCTCGTCGTCCTCCTCCCGGGGCGACTGGTGACCGCAGCCTGACGCCCGAAGCCGTCCCACAGGACGGGCGGTCTGGCCGAGGCGGCGGGTGGGCCGTTAGCGTGGTGGGACATTCGCACATCGCGGGAGCTCCGAGCACGGGGCTGAGAGGGCGCTGAAGACTGCGTCGACCGCCGAACCTGTTACCGGGTAATGCCGGCGTAGGGAGTGGGTCTCATGACCACGCAGGATGCACGCACGTCCACTGCCGCCGAACAGGCCGCCGGGGAGCGGCAGACCGGCTGGCACAAGGGCTATGTGAGCGGGTCGCGCCCGGACGTCCGGGTGCCGGTCCGCCGGGTGCACCTCACCAACGGTGCGGACGTGACGCTCTACGACACGTCAGGTCCGTACACCGATCCCGCCATCGACACCGACGTCCGCCGCGGGCTCGCCCCGCTCCGGGAGAACTGGATCATCGCCAGGGGCGACACCGAGGAGTACCCGGGCCGCGCACCGCGGCCCGAGGACGACGGGATCAGGCACACCGCACCGCGCGGTGGTCTGATCCGGAGCGGAGCGACGATCTGGCAGGTCTGGACGCGGTCTTCCCCGGACGGCCTCGCCGGCCGCGGCGCGGGCGGGACGGCGCTGCCGTCACCCAACTCGCGTACGCGGTGCGCGGGGAGATCACTGCGGAGATGGAGTACGTCGCCGTCCGGGAGGGCTGCGCACCTGAATTCGTCCGCGACGAGATCGCGGCCGGCCGGGCCGTGCTGCCGGCCAACGTCAACCACCCCGAGATCGAGCCGATGATCATCGGGAAGAACTTTCTGGTCAAGGTCAACGCCAACATCGGCAACTCGGCGGTGACCTCCTCCATCGAGGAGGAGGTGCAGAAGATGACCTGGGCCACCCGCTGGGGCGCCGACACGGTCATGGACCTCTCCACCGGCCGCAACATCCACACCACCCGGGAGTGGGTGCTGCGCAACTCGCCCGTGCCGATCGGCACCGTGCCGCTGTACCAGGCGCTGGAGAAGGTCGACGGCAGGGCCGAGGAGCTCAGCTGGGAGGTGTACAAGGACACCGTCCTCGAGCAGTGCGAGCAGGGCGTCGACTACATGACCGTGCACGCCGGGGTGTTGCTGCGGTACGTGCCGATGACCGCGCGGCGAAAGACCGGCATCGTCTCGCGCGGCGGGTCCATCATGGCCGCCTGGTGCCTGGCACACCACCAGGAGAGCTTCCTCTACACGCACTTCGGGGAACTCTGCGACATCCTGCGCGCCTACGACGTCACCTTCTCCCTCGGCGACGGCCTGCGGCCCGGCTCCATCGCCGACGCCAACGACGAGGCCCAGTTCGCCGAACTGCACACGCTCGGCGAGTTGAACCGCGTCGCCAAGGCCCGCGGCGTACAGACCATGGTCGAGGGGCCGGGTCACGTGCCCATGCACAAGATCAAGGAGAACGTCGAGCTCCAGCAGGAGATCTGCGACGAGGCGCCGTTCTACACCCTCGGTCCGCTCACCACGGACATCGCTCCCGCCTACGACCACATCACCTCGGGCATCGGCGCCGCGATGATCGGCTGGTGGGGCACGGCGATGCTCTGCTACGTCACGCCCAAGGAGCACCTGGGCCTGCCGAATCGCGACGACGTGAAGACCGGAGTGATCACCTACAAGATCGCAGCGCATGCGGCGGACCTGGCCAAGGGCCACCCCGGCGCGCAGGACTGGGACGACGCGCTGTCCGACGCCCGGTTCGAGTTCCGCTGGGAAGACCAGTTCAACCTGGCCCTCGACCCGGACACGGCACGCGAGTTCCACGACGCCACGCTGCCGGCCGAACCAGCGAAGACGGCGCACTTCTGCTCCATGTGCGGACCGCGATTCTGTTCGATGAAGATCAGCCAGGACATCCGCCGCGAGCACGGCGGCGCGCTGGCCGCAGACGACATCGAGGCGGGCATGGCGGAGAAGTCCCGCGAGTTCGCGGAGGCCGGCAACCGCGTCTACCTGCCGCTGACGGACTGATCCACCGGCCGTCCCGGGCGGCGGGCCCCTGACAGGCCCGCCGCTCAGGCGTCGTTACGCCTGTCCGGGCGGAACAGCACGCACAGGCGCCCCTCGTCGGGGTCGCCCTGGTACGTGGAGAGCAGCGGTTTGTCGGCAGAGCCGGTCGCGTCGTAGTGGAACGAGATCCCGGTGGTGTCGAACTCGAAGCTGACTTCTGACGCGTAGCGGTACTCCTCGTCGGTTCCCTGACCGACGGTCCGCTGACGCCAGTTGCCCTTGCCGCTCATCTCGGGCGGCGTCTCCCGCGGCGCGCTCGCCCCTTCCGGCCAGTCGACGTACTCACCGCAGAGGCGGTGCGCCGTGAAGGTGCCGTCCGTGTCGACCGTCAGACTGCCGCCGTCGCCGTCGCTCCACACACCCACCAGGTCGGCGTCGGCCAGCAGCACCGGGGCCCCGGGCGGCTCCGGCACCGAGATACGGCCGGTCACGAAGAGGGACAACAGGCCGAAGCCCAGCGCCCCCAGACCGACGAAACCCCACAGGAAGACGTGCGCCACCACCGGCATGCCGCGTCGCGGCCGCGGCGCGCCGCCCCACACCATGTCCGTCACCCCACCCCACCTCCGGGCAGGGAGCGTACAGGGCGGTTCGAGGCTCCCCCCTCGTGCCTCGAACCGCCCGGCGGTTCAACGCTCGGTGAACCACCGCTACAGGCTAGTTGACCGAGCGCTCATGTTCAATCACACTAATCGCACCATGGGCGCGGGTGAGTTTCACGGCCCGCGACAGCGGCCAGACCTCCTGCATGACCCCTGAGCGTCCCGTGGTCAAGCGCACCGCCCGTGCCGTCCTGCTCGACGGCCCCGACATGATCCTGATCAAGCGGACCAAGCCCGGACTGCCCCCCTACTGGATCACGCCCGGCGGCGGCGTCGAGCCCGAGCTGGACGGCACCGTCGTCCAGGCCCTGCACCGGGAGGTCGACGAGGAACTCGGCGGAAAGGTCACCGACGTCGTCCCAGTCTTCGTCGACACTGTGCCCCATCCCATCCCCGGGCACCCCGACGGCGTCAAGGTGCAGCACTTCTTCGTGTGCCGCCTGGCCTCGATGGACCCCTCCCAGCGCCACGGCCCCGAAGTCGACGAACCCTGCGGCGAGTACGAGATCGTCCGTATCCCGTTCAGTCACGCGGGTCTGACCTCCGTCGAGGTGGTGCCGCCCAGCTTGCGGGCCTACCTGGTGCGGAACATCGAAGGCGTACGGGCCCTCCTCGCCGACGACCTGGGCTGAGGCGGCGGCAGCGACCCGCTCAGCCGAACCAGCCCTGGAACGAGGACGACTCGGCGCGCTCGGCCCGCCGCTGCGCCTCCTGAAGCGCCTGTTCGGCCGCCCGGCGCCACGCAGTGGGCACCGCTCCCGGCCGGTAGGCCTCCGTGAGCGCCGGCACGTCGTCCGGGGCAGGATGCGGCGCCGGAATCGTCAGATCGACGTGCTCGCGCGGCGGTCGCTGCACCGGGCCCCGCTCCCGCGCCTCCCGTGCCGCGCCGAAGAAGTCCCCGCCCTTGCGTTTGTAGTCGTCGGTGCCCCAGTCCTGCGCCGCCGCACGCCTGGGCGCCTTCTGCAGGTGCGGGATGTGCTTCGCGCAGTGGATGTATGCCTCCTGGACAGACACCTCCACCCACAGCTGCGCCCGGCGGCCGGGCACCGGGTCCTCGGGCAGCCAGGGATGCTCGGCACGCACCAGCTCGTCCTCGACCGTCCGTGCGCGGCCGTTGACGTGCAACCCGATCCGGGCCTGCAGGAAGTCCACGAAGAGCAGGCCCACATGCGGGTTCTCCTGCAGGTTGCCCAGCGACGCGTGGACGCCGTTGCCGCGGTATTCGGGGAAGACCAGCGTCCGCTCGTCCAGCACCCGCACGAACCCCGGCGGGCCGGCACGGAAACTGTTGTCGCACTCGCCCCTGCGGTCGCTCGTGGCCAGGAAGAACATCTCCTGGCGTTCGACGAACTCCCGCATCCGCTCGTTGAGGTGATCCTGCACCTGCTGGTCGTAGAACCGGTCGGCCCGTTCGGTCGTTCCGAGACGTTGCTGAAGCGCGTGCTCGCCGTCACTGCCCGGACGCGGCACCCAGGCGCTGGTTCCCGCCTGTCCGTCTCTCGCATGCTCGCCGTAGGTCTCGGCGTCAGCCACCTGTGTCGGATCCCTTCTTTCTCCGGAAGCCCACCTAGCCCGGCATCACTCCGCGGCTGCGGCCAGCTCCTCAAGCGAGTCGTGCCGGATGCGGTGCGACGGAATGCCGGCACCCACCAGCGCGTCCACGCCGTTGCGGATCATGCCGGGAGGACCCGACAGGAAACCGTCGTAGGCCGACCACGGACCGAACTGCCGCACCACGTCGGTGAGCCGCCCCTCCAGCGACGCCCCGGGCGGGCCGCCCACGGAGGGCAGGTACCCCGGCATCCCCTCCGTGACATGCCGGACCGAAAGCCACGAGTGGCGCTGGGCCATGCCCTGCATGGAGTCCAGTTCATACAGGTCGTGGTCGCTGCGCGCACCGTAGAACACCTCGACGGGCCGGGCCCGTCCTTGCTCCGCGACGTCCTCGACGAGCGCCTTGATCGGTGCGATGCCGGTGCCGCCCCCGAGGCAGACCATGCCGCTGTCCCGCGCGTGGTCGACGGTCATCGCTCCCGTCGGCGGGCCCAGTCGCACGACGTCACCCGGCCGCGCCCTGTGGACCAGCGCGCTGGAGACCCAGCCGGCGGGCACCGACTTCACGTGGAAGGTGAGCAGGCCGTCCGAACGCGGCGCCGAGGCGAAGGAATAGTGCCGCCACACGCGCGGCCACCAGGGCGTCTCGATGCTCGTGTGCTGCCCGGCCCGGAACGGGAAGGGCTGGTCAGGCCGGACGGTGATCACCGCGATCTGCGACGTGCGCATCTCGTGGGAGACGACCTCCGCGTCCCACCAGGCGGGGGCGTGCTTCGCGTTCTCGGCCGCCGCGTCGATCATGATCTGCGAGATGGTGGTGTACGCCCGCACCCAAGCCGCCTCGGCGGCCTCGTCCCAGGTACGCCGCGCGTACTGGGTCAGCGCCCCGATCAGACACTCGCCTACCGCCGGGTAGTGCTCCGGCCGGGTGCCGTACTTGCGGTGGCCGCGTCCCAGACCGGCCAGGTACTGGGTGAGCACCTCGGGGTCGTCGACCAGCTTCGCGGCCGTCATCAGCGCGCGGAAGAGCCGGTCACGCTGGGCGTCCATGGAGGCGGGGAACATTTCCCGCAGCTCGGGGTGCTGCACGAAGAGCATCGCGTAGAAGTACGCGGTCACGGAGTCGGCGACGGGCTCGATCTCGTCCAGTGTGCGCCGGATCAGCACCGCGTCGGGCGACTGCGCGGTGGTCGAGGCCGTCCACTCGGCTTCCTGGACACCCGCGCGGTGTGCTCCGGCGCTCTCGTGCACCGGCTCGGGTTCGGGTTCCGGTGCCCGGTAGGCCACAGCGGGAGAAGGGACGGGGGCGGACCCCGGGGCCGGTTGCTGTTCCGGCACGCCGGAGACGCGGTCACGCTGGGAACCGATGGGCCGGATGGGCGTCACCGGACGGCTGGGTATCTCGCCCTCGGCGTGGTCCTGGTCGCGGTCCTCGGGCCCGGCGTCGGCGCCCGGCTGCGTCTTCCGTGGGGGCGCGAACCAGCTCCACTCGCCGCTGCCGCCGCCGTCACCGGCAGCCGTGCCGTGTCCAGCCGACGTAGTGGTCATGATCTGTCTCGCCTCGAACATCTTCCGGTCGGTCCATGCACATCCGGAATCGGAGCGTGCCTGACAGGGGGACCCCTGAAGCATCGTCCGGGCGAAAACCGGGGGACACCGGCCCGTCCGATGCGGAGTCGACGATACCGTTATGACATCGATCCACAAGCCCCGTTCACGGTTCACCCGAATTCGACGATTCTGTCCACTCGGTGGGAATTGGTGACGGTACAGTACGAGTCGGCATGCTCCTCGCGGATCATTCCTGGGCGTACGTAACCCCCTCCGCCGCACGGCAGTTCAGCGCACCGGCGGGAGCGCCGCATGACGCTGCGCAGCGCCTCGCGTACGCGCACGGCACCCCGAAGCCGCGCGCAGCACACTCGATCTCCGCAGAATCTTCACCGCATCGCAGGATTTTCCACAATTCTCCGGCGTACTCGACGGGGAGTACCCGCTGATACTCGAGCCGGAAGACGCGCCGCCGGCCGCAGTCGGCGACCGTGAGTGGCATGCAGCAACTGAGCCGTCCCGCGCGCAGGGCCCTACTCGTCGCGCACGTCGTCACCTCCGCCGGCTGGCTGGGGCTCGCTCTCGCCCTGCTGTGCCTCGGCGTCGCCGGGGCGGCCGGCGGCTCGCCCGAACTGGATCGGGCCGCCTACCGCGCCATGGCGGTACTCGGCCGGTGGCCGCTGGGCGCCCTGGCACTGCTCAGCCTCGTCACCGGGCTCGTGCTCTCCCTCGGAACCCGGTGGGGTCTGGCCCGTTACCGCTGGGTGGTGGTCAAGTTCTGGCTGACGCTCGTCACCACCGGCCTCACCCTCTTTCTGCTGCCCGGCACCCTGGAGAGCGCCGCGGCCGAGGCCGCAGCGGGCGGCCAGGTGCAGGCGGCGCACCTGCTGGTGCCGCCGTCGGTGTCCCTGAGTGCCTACGTCTTCATGACCGCGCTCTCGGTGCTCAAGCCCTGGGGGCCCACCCGGTACGGGCGGCGGCTCCGGGCGCGCCCGGCCGCCCGCCGCGTAGTCTCCCGGACATGACACCCCACGACGAGGCCGTCACCATCCGCCCCGCCGCTGCCGACGACATCCCGGCCATCGTGGCCATGCTCGCCGACGACCCCCTCGGCGCCCGCCGGGAGACGCCCGACGACCTGGCGCCCTACCAGGCGGCGTACGGCCGACTGGCGGAGGACCCGAACCAGCTGCTGACGGTGGCTGAACGCGCCGATGGGACATCCCGCCGGGTGATCGGGACGCTGCAGTTGTCGATCCTTCCCGGCCTGTCACGGCGCGGTGCGACCCGCGCCCTGATCGAGGCGGTCCGCGTCCACGGCTCCGCCCGCGGCACCGGGCTCGGCACCCGGCTGATCGAATATGCGATCGAGGAGGCGCGAGTCCGTGACTGCTTCCTTGTGCAGCTCACCTCGGACGCCACCAGGAAGGACGCACACCGCTTCTACGAGCGCCTCGGCTTCGTTCCCTCGCACCTCGGATTCAAGCTGACGCTCTGACGACGCAGGCCGGCGTCAATCGCAAGAGTGGTCGTATGTCGCTCGTATCTTCATACGTTGCTGATCGTTACTCCGTGCAGGGGCGATCCATCCGACGTACCGGCGCCGAGGCCCGGGGGGAAGCCCGGGGGAGGAGACGGTGCGCCTCACCGAGGACACCCCCCGCACCCTCCGCGACACCACCGTGCTCCCCCTGCTCAACCAGGCGGTCCCGGCAGACGCCGAGCATCGCCGCGAAACTCGCGAAGCTGCGAGAGCGTGTCGCTCACGCGGTACGCGCTGTTGCCGGCGGCACGGCACGATGTGCAAGCCGTTCACCGCGGGCTGCTGGAAACCTGGAACGACGGCACCCGCCTTCGTGCGCTGGGCTGACCCTCCCCCATATGCCCGTCCCCGGTGGCAGACCTGCGGGACCTCTTCGATCCTCACAGTGAGCCCCTCGACACCCACGTCACGTGAGACACGAGGTCCCCTGCCACCTCCCACCGAAGAGACGGACACTCATGAAGAAGAGCACCGCCCTGCCCCTGGCCGTCTTGGCCGCCACCGCTCCGATGATCGCCCTCGCGCCCAGCGCGTCCGCGGACGGCATGGGGCACCACGGCGAGCTCAAGCTGCACGCCAGGCTCGAACCGGTCCCCACGAACCGCGTCCACGGGGACGGCTGGGCGCGCGTCTCCCTCCAGGGTGACAAGGCCACCGTGAGGGTCAAGGTACGCGGGCTGCTGAACGACGCACCGCACGCCCAGCACATCCACATCGCCGCCAAGGGCGTCTGCCCGCCGGCGTCCGCAGCGAGGAAACACAACGGCCACCTGGCCATCAGCACCCCCGACGCCGCGTCCTTCTACGGCAAGATCGGCGCCTCGCTCACCACGACGGGTGACACCAGCCCGAACTCCGCGCTCGCCGTCGACCGTTTCCCGAGCAGAGGCTCGTACTTCTACAGCCGCACCATCAAGGTCGACCCGCAGACCGCCAAGAGCATCCGCGACCACACGGCCGTCATCGTGGTCCACGGCATCGACTACAACCACAACGGCAGGTACGACTACGTCCTCGGCAAGAGCCCGCTCGACCCGAGCCTACCGCTGGAGGCCACCGCGCCCGCGCTGTGCGGCCCGCTGAAGAAGGGCCCGGGCGGCCCGGTCCACGGAGGCGTCGGAGGCACCCAGGCCGGTGACGACGCCGTCGGGCTGTCCGCCGCGGCAGGTGGCCTCGCCCTCCTCGCCGCAGGCGGCACCGTCTGCCTGCGGCGCCGGCGCAGCACACGGAGCTGACCCCTCCGCTCGTAGGTGGCCGCCGGATCCGCAGGGACGCGGCGGCCACCTACGCGTTCGGACACGGCGGGGCCTAGCGGGGCCCAGAGGTCAGCTGGGCCGGGATGCGATCTGCCGACGAGCAGGACCCCAGACTTCCTCGAACTCCTCGGAGGTGAGTTGTTCGGGGTCGTGGCCTTCCCATTCCGGGACGGGCAGCTCGGCTGTGATCCCGAACCTGCTGTCGTACTCATCGAGGCGGCCTGCGTCGTAGGCCTGCTGCCACTCGGCGAGGGAGGCGGCTGCGATCGGGGTCAGCTCAGGCCCTTCGAGTTCGACCTGCCGGATCACCCAGCCTTCGGCGTCGGCCTCGAAGTAGAACCAGATGTCTTCCTCGTCCCAGTAGCAGCGCATCCATGTGGTCACGTGGCCATGATGCCGGTCCAGATGCGCCGCCCTGCTCCGCTTTCCTCATGACTGGGAGATGAATCCTACGGACCGGTCGAGCCGGAAAAGAGAACCGCTCCGGGTTGGGTCCCAGCCTCGAGCCCGGGCCTCTCGAATACTGGCAGCCACGTGAGCTGGGCGAATAGGCTCCGTCTCGACGCCCACCCAGTTACTGGGATGGGCCAGGTCGCTGGTGACGATCAAGGTCGTGCCCGGCTGACTGCCGCTGGCCGCTTCGACCGCGTAGGTCATCGGTGTCCAGCAGAGTCCCTGCATGTAGGAGGGCTTCCTGCGGATCCGCCAGCGGTACTCGATCCCGTCAACGGTTATGCGCCGGGAGCCCTTCTTGTTCAGCGCCATCTTCCCCCGGCGTACTCCTGTGTGTGCTCCACGAGATACGGAGATTATCTGCCCCAGTGAGAGGTTTCGTCCAGTAGGCAACGGACGACCGCCCTTCGGGCAGCGCGAGGACGGGTGCCTCGCGCAGATCGGCGTCGCAGCGTGGGCGGCGGTCTCCGCGTACTCGTTGAGGTAGCGAGTCCTCCACCGTTCCCGGATGGGAACAGGATCCTGGGCGAACGGCAGGCCGCGGGGGTGAGGGTGGTCCCGCTGGACTCATCCGCAGGCAGGCGTCGGCGAGTAGGCAGCGCCGAAGGCCAAGGCCTCCTCGCTCAGCAGCGACAGAGGAGAAGATGTCACAGAGACAGAGAACCTACAGACGACGTGTAGGTTCTCAGCCGCTGTGTCACCCAGCGACGCCGTGACCTGGACGTCTTCAGTCTGTCTCAGGTCGTGTCACCTACTTGCTGTCTCAGCCTCGTGTCATTTCCCCATGCGAGTCCCGATCGACCGGCGGCTCGTCAGTCCTGGTCCGTGCCGTCTGCTGCCTGGGGAAGCAGAGGGAATAGTCGGCTGATGAGGGCCACCGGTCGAGCGCCGTCGGGGCGGGCCAGAGGGCGCTGTTCGCGATCCTGGTAGGGCGCGAGCGCCCGTTGGATCACGCTCGCGACCCGCCTCATCTCATCGGGTGTCAGGTAAGCGACGGCACTGAAGGCTTCGTCACGGCGCCATTCGGACGGCGCTTCGTCTCGCTGGGTGAGCCATCGCTGCCAGCTTTCGTCCTCCAGCCCACGGGCCAGGTCGCCGAACGGCTCCTCCATAGTCCCAGTCCCGTCGGTAGCCGGGGTGCGCTGCGTCAGACGCCAGGGTCGTGCGCGGCCTCCGCTGTGGGGGGCCTCTTCGATGTGTCCGTGACGTGCGAGCTGACGTAGGTGGAATGAGCAGAGCCCAGAGCTGTAGCCCAGCCGGGAGGCTGCTTCCGTCGCCGTGACAGTGCCGACTTCGGCGAGCAGGTCTAGCAGGGCTGTGCGGACTCCGTGCTCCCGCAGTTCTTCGCCGGTGCCGGCTGTCTGGTCGTCCGGTGTGTTGACGTCGTCCTCAGTCACTTTGCAAAGTCTGCTACTTTGCAAAGAACTACGCAAGTAGCAGCAGTCCTGTTCCGAGGGCACCGGCTGCGGTGGGCTCCGCGGCTTCTGTGGCGTGCGCAAAAAGGAGACAGCCATGTCTGTTCGTGACGAGCGATCCCGTTCCTTCGACCGACGAGTCCGCGTGCAAGGCCGCCCAGTGGACGCCTATCCGGCTTTGCCACCGGAGGCGGGGCGGGGCTCGGTTCGCAGGGTCACGGTGGTGGGCGAGGAGGTGCTAAGCCGTCCATGCCGGGAAGTGACGGAGTTCGGAACCCAGGAGTTGTCGGCGCTGATCGACGACATGTTCCTGACGATGCATGTGGCCGACGGTGCCGGCCTGGCGGCCAACCAGGTGGGGGTCGATCTGAGGTTGTTCGTGTATGACTGCCCGGACGACTATGGGATCCGGCATGTCGGCCACATCATCAACCCGGTCCTGGACCTACCCGACCCGGGTAGTCGCCGCCTCGTTGACGAATTCGAGGGCTGCCTGTCCGTGCCTGGTGCCGCTATGGAGGTTCCCCGCACCGATCGTGCCGTCGCTCAGGGGTTCGACAAGGACGGCAATCCTCTCGTCATCGAGGGGATGGGTTACTTCGCCCGGTGTCTGCAGCATGAAACTGATCACCTCCTCGGCCATACGTATCTTGACCGGCTTTCCAAGCGGGACCGCAAGGACGCGTTGCGGCAGATGGAAGACCGCCAGGAGGACGTCTTCGCCCGACGCATGATCAAGGCCGCCCGCTTGGACCGATGAGCCGCTCAACAGCAGCAGCCACCTTTTCGCCGAAGGGCGTGGGCCGCATCCTGCGGCCACGTTCAGCACGTTCGATCAAGGGCCGGCCCAGGTCCCTTTCGAGCCGTCTGATCTGGGCGACCAGAGTGGACTGACTGATGCCGAGGACATGCGCCGCTTCTCTCATGGTGGGGTAGGGCAGCGCGGCCACGAATCGCTCCAGCTGGCCCCATGTGTAGGGGTTCGTCAGGGCATCACGCAGGAAGGCCGGTGCCCGTGCGGCCTGTTGGTTCACTCGATGGGTGGCCGCGTGGGACGCTGCACCGCGCCGGAGCGGGACGTTATGGGTATGCGCCCAGCGAGTCATGTTCGCTGTGCTCATGTCCTTCTCGCGGGCAAGGTCCCCCAGAGTCCGCAGGCGGACGACGTACTGCTCGAAAAGCCAGTCGGCCTCGACCACCCCCCGCCGTTTGTAGTCCCGTGGGCCACTGCGCAGGGAGATGCCGTACTCGCGGGCGAGGCGGGTCAGCACTCCGCGCGAGAAGCCGGTCAGATTGGCGATCTGTTTGAGAGAGCAGTGCTCGTCGAGGTAGAGACGGGCCAATTCAGTCCTCGGCAGAGTCTCCATCGCCCGCTGGAGAACCCTTCCAGTGCTTACGGGTTGAGGTATCGGGGCCGGGTGCTGATCGAGGAGGTAGCGGACTGCCTCGACGCTGGCGCCAAGGACCCCGGCGGCATATCGGGCGGGATTCTTGCGCTGCCGGACGAGCCCGTGAAGGAGGTGGACGTCAACGCGATCGGGGTCCGCACCGGGGAGTACGAGCCCGTCCATGAGGCTGACGGGCGGATGCCAGATGACTGGTTCGTCGTGGATGTTTTGGGCGGCGAGGAAGGCTCGCGCTTCGTCGTCCAGGGCCTGGGCCACTTCGGGGGTCCGCAGTGCGGTGAAACGAACGTATTCGGTGCGAAAGCCAGCGTCGTTGATGCCCGGATGGCCCGGGGCAGCTTCGATGGCTTGTCCGCTGATCCGCTGGAAGAGGTAGCAGCGCATGATCTGCTCACGGAGCCCCTCACCGCGTGCGGTCCCAGTGCGGCGGCAGATCGCTGCCCAGCGCTCGGCGGGCAGGAGACGGGTGTAGTCCAGGCTGCGGCGACGTGCGTAGTCGATGGGAACGTCGGCGGAGTCGAGGTGGTCGGCGAGACGGACGAGGGCGGTGACGATATCGGGCCAGCAGGGGTGGTCGTCCAGCAGTTGCAGGACTCGGGAGACGTCGGTTCCGCCGATCACGTTGCCGAGGTGTCGTGTGGCCCTGCCGTAGCCGATGCGGGTGCCGACGATCAGCAGACAGGCGGCCAGAGCTGGGTGCAGGATGCGTGCGGCGACGGCATCCGGTGGGGCCAGCCGGACGGCCCAGGACCCCCAGAACACGCTGGATACCTTCCGACACCGGCGCTCGATGTCCTGGTCAGTGGCTCTGGGAAGGCGGGGGATGGGGGTGGGCAGACGGTGCCGGAGGTAATCGATGGGTCGGCAGGAAGGTGCCAGTGCCGCGATGTGGACAGCCGCAAGGATGGGGCTGGTCCTGCGACTCCACTGCCCGATCGAAGTCGGGCTGACCTGCACATCGCCCTCACCGCGGATCGTTTCCAACAACGGACGCAGCGTGCTCCCGGCCTGGTGAATGTCCGGTTGGCTGAGAACGTGAAGAGCGGCGGTGACAGCGGTTGCGGCACTGACGGCCCGGGGCGGTGTCATGAAGCCGGGCCGGTCGCCGGCCCGCGCGGCGAGTGTGCAGCCGGGGCGGGGGTGTAGATGGGCTCCGGCGATGTCGTCGGCCGTCCACTGGACGAGGTCGCTCTCGGAGAGGGTGGACAACACCCGCCCGCAGACGGCCCGGACATCCGAAAGCGCCAAAACAGAGGGCTGCGGTGCGAGCGCATAGACACCGAAGTCGGCTGTGCCCTTCTCGATCGTGTCCGTCAGAACGGCCTGGGCCAACAGCGCGGGATGGTCGGACTCCAGCTTGAGGGTGTCCACCTCTGTGAGGTCGAAGCCGCAGCCGTTGGTGAACGACCGATCCGGACCCGTGGGAGGGTTGCCGCAGCGGCGGGGTTCGGGGACGGCCCGCAGGATGCTGGAACGCTGGCGAGGGATGCGCCCGCAGTGCGGACAGCAGTCCGCCAGCAACCGTTTATGGTGCAGGCAGGCGAAGGACCAGCCCAGTCGCCAGGACAGCATCCAGCGTCCTCCGTTCTGCTCAAGGCAGTCTGGGCAGAAGCGGGAGCCGGCTGCGCGGCCCCAGAGGACCCATCGGTTGACGTACCGACGCTCGGCATTGATCTCCAGGGCCCGCTGGTCGTAGTGCCGCAGTGTCATCGCGTGGATGCGATCCTCATCCAGCCCGGTTGTGGCAGCCAGAGCGGCGGCCTGCCGCGGCCCCACCAGGATCGTCCAGTCCGGCGGAATGTCCCGTAGTCGGTTGCCGGTTCTGTCCCTGGGCGGCAGGCCGATGTTCCGTGTCACCTCGCCCAACGGTGTGTGCAGTCGCTGGGCCAGGGCCTCCAGCCAGGAGTCCAGGGCCTCCCCTGCCAGTGGGGCGACGCGGATCGGCAGTGTCCGCAGACCCGCGTTCATGCGGCCTTGCGACGCGTCGGCTTCGGGCGGCTTGTCAGCTTGCCTGTCTCGAAGGCAAGCGTGAAGTTCCCGTGCGGGCTTCCTCGGAGGCGGCGTCGTTCTTGACGGTGCTCAGCAGATCCTCGTCCAGGCGCTCGGCGCCGGTGCGTACGGCCCTCTGGCAGCCGCGGTTGATCAAGGTCATCAGGGAGCCGATATGCCCGGTGCTGCGGGCGAAGAGGTAGTCCGACAGGTCATCGGCGATCATGCCGGGGTACTTGTCGGCCAGCACGACGCGTTGCTCGACGGCCAGCAGCATGTCCCGCCAGTCGCGGCGTCCATTCTCGGTCTTGATGGTGAACGGTTCCATGTCCAGCCGGGTGGTGCGGCGTCCAGTCTGGGCCAGAACGGCGTCCTCGAAGTCCTCTCCCTCGTCGAACAGCCCGCGTGTCTTGCCAGTCCGACACCGATCATCAGCAAGGTGACGGGGAACTCGTTCGCGATGTACTTGAAGTGGTTGCTGACCTCGACGCCGGACCGGTTCCGCCAGCGAAGGAAGTGCAGGTCGTCCACGATCAGCAGTTTCGCCTCGCAGGACAGGACGCAGTCCAGTGCCCGGTAGCCGAAGTCGGAGGCGGTGCCACGGAAGCGCCCCGGGTGCCCGTAGAACTCCAGGATCGCGCGGTTGAGGTCGCGCATCCCGGTGTTCGCGGTCAGCCCGACCCGGCAGACCGGCCAGCCGCTCGTAGCCGGCATCGGTGAACTCGCCCGCCTCGACGATCTCCCGACGGTGGAACTTCTTGGCGAACGCCAGCACCGCCGTGGTCTTGCCCAGTCCGGGGAAAGCGTCCAGCGCGATGGCGCCCTTGACCTTGTCACCGTCCTGGTCGTTGCTGTCGACGATGTCCCACAAGTCCTCGTGCAGCGTCGGCCATCTGCGGCGTCTTGAAGCGGTCCGAGGTTCGCGTGCCACTTGCGGCGACGGCGGTCGTATTCAGTCCGTGCCGACTCTTTCAGAGCCTTCAGCTGGCGACGCGGTCAGCAGCCTCGGGCTGAGGTCGCGAAGGAGCTTCGGCCAGCCGCTTGAGGCCCTCCTTGCGGGAGAGCGTGAGGTGGTCCAGTTTCGCCCGCAGGTCCTGCGCGGGCCCGTCCTCGCGGCGCTCAGTCATCGACGTCCTTCAGCGCGGTCGGCGTAGAAATCGTCCTCGTCCGTCAGGTCCAGGTCCTCGAACTCCGCCGGGTCTTCGAAGTCAGCGGCATCGTCGTCGCCGGCTTCGACCTTGCCGATCTCCTCCGGCTCGGCCTGCGGCTGCTGCGATCGTCCCGCCCAGTGCGCGGCGGACCGAGGGCAAGTTCGCAGCCGATTGCGTCGCCGACTTCCGGGAGCTCGATAGCGCCTGCTCGCGCGAGAGCCGAAGGGCCATGCGCCGCTCGGCGGGAGTGCTGCCCAGCCCCACGTTCCAGCGTTCCAATAGATCGGCGACGGCGAGCCTGTCATCGGGGTAGCGGTACTTCCTCGCCGCGAGTTTGCGGGCGAAGGCCAGGGCCTCCTCGCTCAGCGGCATCGGCATCGCCGGCGCGTGCTCCCACCGGAGCGTCACGCCAGACGCGGCTTCGGTCCCGGAAGTAGATCGTCGTGATGTCGTCGGGGTTCACCTGGAACGGCCAGTGATCGTCCTTGCTCCGCCAGGCGTAAGGGCTCTTCGAACCCGGCGACGGCAGGCCCGGACCGCGGTAGCGGCGCCCGCCGATCTCGACGCCGTAGTGCTGGAGCGTGCGCCAAGTCGGTGGGCAGGAACTCGAACGCCAGATCGCGGTCACGGGGAACCTCGATGTAGCCGGCCCGGGCCATGCCGTGCTCGAACATCTGCGGCCGGAGACATCCGCAGCCCCGGAAGCCCCGGATCGACCAGCGACTGCATGCGGTCGGCAATGGTAGACCGTCGCGCTCCACTCCCGGATGATCTCCTCCAGTTCGTCCAGGTAGTAGAACGCCTCACCCTCCACGTTCTCGCCGCGGGAGTGGATGTCCGGGTCCCTTATAGCCGGGCAGGGCCTGCAACAGATCCTCGCGCAGGGTGCGGAAGAACCGCTCCACCGGCCCCTTGTCCCGTCCCGTTCGCAGCCGGGCGGGCTGGACCGAGATCCCCATCCGCTGGCAGACGCTGGACAGATGGTCCGAGATGTAGACCTTGCCGTGGTCCACCACCAGTGTCTCCGGCGCGATCGGCGGAGAAGCCAGGCCTGACCCCCTCGACAGCAACATCGACCAGTGCGGTGCGCGGGATGCCGTGCTCGGGCCAGACCGCGCCGCCCGGCCAGTCGCGCGTTGAACGGCCGAGGCCGGAAAGATTCGAAGAGCACCGTCGCGACATCCACGGCCTTGGTCGAAACCGGCGTCACCCTGCACCCCGGTGATGCAGCGGGTGTACCAGTCCATCCCGACCGAGAGTTCGGCCTGCACCCACCGCAGCGTCAGCGGATCGAAGGCGAACACGTCCAGCCGAGTGGAGTCCATCAGCAGGTACTCGCCCGGCCTGGTCGGACGCAGCTTCCCGTACGGCCCCTCCGGTCGGCCGGCGATGTCCCGGTTCCGCTTCGTACTCAGCCGGAACAGCGGATGGCGGCCCTCCAGGTCTTCGAGGATCCGGAACGCGGTTGCCCGGCTCGGCTGCGGCACCACCCCCGTGCCGAACCGGGCGATCACCCGGGCTCGGGTCCGCTCGATCACCAACGTCCGCGACGGCCGCGAGGAGTTGGTGTGCTCGACCATGACTTCCAGCGCCGTCTCCACCCACCGCTGATCCGCTGATGCCGCCGGACCGCCGGCCTGCCCCCTCCTGGGGGCCAACCCTGCCTCGCCATGCTCACGGAAGGCGGCGAGCCACCGCTCGATGGTGCGGACGGTCACGCCGAGCTCCTCCGCCTTGGCCGCCTTCCTAGCCTCCAGCGGCACCGCCGACGCGTACTCATCACGCGGCTCGGCGTCGGCCGCCAACTCCGGGCTTCCCGACCGGAATCCCGTCAGTACCTCCCGCATGTGTCCGGCCCGCTCGGCCGTCGCCTCACGCTCGTCGTCGCCGAGCTGGTCCAGGACCACCGAGGCGAGTTCGTCGGTGTCTCCCCCCGCTGGTCCGGTGCCGTCGGGGATCACGCTAGCGCGGTCGGAGAACAGCAGTTCCTTCAGCGACAGTCGCTGGACTCGGCCTCGGACATCCTTCAGGACGACTTCGTTACCCGCTGTCGTCGCAGCCAGCTCGATCACCTCGACGGCCTCGCCGTCGTAAACGAAGCGCGTCCCGACACCGACCCGCGTGCTGGCCCCACTCACGCCAGCCTCCCCACCAGCGTCGAGGACTCCAGCGGGCTCGTGAGATCGACACACAGTTCGTGCTTCCACAGCAAGTGGTGGATCGCAGCCCGAACGTGCTCCTCCTCATGGCCCGGAAGACAGCCGGCGGCCTCTCCCAGCGGAACACCGTCCAAGTCAGCACCGCGAACCTCCTGAAGAAGCTCGGGATCGAACAACCACTCCCGGCGGAAACCCGCCAGAAAACGGATGTTCTCCAGCTCCGCAGGCGGCGGCTCGCTCCACACCTCGTACCGCCACCCACGCTCCTCCACCACACGCCTGGTCCAGGCGAAGCTGAAAGCCACCACCGGATCGTCCAACCGCCGCCGCGGCTTCACGTCCACGACGATCGGGCCATCCTCGGTCACCAGGAAGTAATCCGGGATGTGCTTGCGGACCTTCCCCTCCACCACCGTCTTCAGGAGGAACGGCTGGGCCACGATGCCGCGTACCGAAGCGTCGAAGTCAGCGAACAACAGCCGCGCGAGCTCCAACCGCGACTCGTAGATCACGAGATCCCCGACCGTCGCCGACCAGTACGTACCGGAGTAGTGCTTCTGCCCCATGTACCAGCGAAACGTCCGCCACGGAGCCGCCGACTCGATCGACCGCGCTGTCGTGGACGCCCACGCCCGGTCTTCAGCCGTACCGTCCTGCCTGCGGATGCTGACCGCAGCCTCCATGCCCCCACCCCACTCCGGTGCCGTCGACAAGCACGCTGCCGCCTACGACACACCGGGCGGGATCACTCGCTCAGGACTCCACCCAAACGAGTGACGACATGACCTGCGAGTCTCAAGACGGTGTCGCATCCGACTCTGGCCCGACATCAGCCATGAGATTCCGACATGAAATCTGAGACCCTACACACGCGTCACATGCCGTTCGCCATGTCGACGAAGCGGGAGTAGTGGCCCTGGAAGGCCACGGTGATGGTGGCCGTCGGGCCGTTGCGGTGCTTGGCGACGATCAGGTCGGCCTCGCCGGCGCGCGGGGACTCCTTCTCGTAGGCGTCCTCACGGTGCAGCAGGATGACCATGTCGGCATCCTGTTCGATCGAACCACTTTCACGCAGGTCGGAGACCATCGGCTTCTTGTCGGTGCGCTGTTCCGGTCCACGGTTGAGCTGCGACAGCGCGATGACCGGTACTTCGAGTTCCTTGGCCAGCAGCTTGAGGTTACGGGACATCTCCGAGACCTCCTGCTGGCGGCTCTCGGGCCGCCGGGAGCCGCCCGTCTGCATCAGCTGCAGGTAGTCGATGACGATCATCTGCAGGTCGTTGCGCTGCTTGAGCCGTCGGCACTTGGCGCGGATCTCCATCATCGACAGGTTCGGCGAGTCGTCGATGTAGAGCGGCGCCTCGGTGACGGCCGGCATCTGGCGGGCCAGCCGCGTCCAGTCCTCGTCCGTCATGCTGCCGGACCGCATGTGGTGCAGCGCGACCCGCGCCTCCGCGGAGAGCAGTCGCATGGCGATCTCGTTGCGGCCCATCTCCAGGGAGAAGATGACGCTGGGCATGTTGTTCTTGATGGAGCACGCCCGCGCGAAGTCCAGCGCGAGTGTGCTGTTGTGCGTCGGGATCATGGACCGGGTCGCCAGGTACAGGTGCGCGGGGTTGTCCACCTGCACGCAGCGGACCGGAACCGAGTCGATCTCCTCGACTTCCTCGATGAACCGCTGCTTTCGGTGTCGACGGCCGACGGCGCTCCTCGTGCACCTGCCGCTTACGGGGCAGGCGGAAAACCTCGTCGTCGGTGGTGAAGGTCACGACGTAGCAGGTCGAGGACGATACGGTGCTCCCCTTCATCTGACCGGCCGACAGGCCGCACCGGTAGCCGAGGCCGAGGACCAGTTCGCGCAAGCCTCGGCCAACGCCGCGTCGGTGACGGCGAACTGCACCGACCCGCTCCGGGTCACCTCTCCGCCGGTGTCGAGCAACCCGGCAAGCAGGGCCCGTCGCTGCGTGACGGAGGCCCGCAGGTATTCCGGCGGGACACGGGTGCCGCCCGGTGCTTCCGTTCGGACGGCGGAGTCCACGAGTGACGCGCCCAGGGCGTACGGCGGGATGGGGAGGTCGCGTTCGGGGAGGTCGAGCGGTGCGGCGGTACGGACGGAGTGGTTCAGGCTCCGGCCGGCGGTCGGACAGCGGACGGTTTCGGCGATCTCCTTCGTGGTCTTCACCGAGGCCTGCCGTCCCGCCGAACGGCGGGACCGACGGGTTTCGGTGAGCCACTGGTGCTCCGCGTCGGCGACGACACTCGTGCCGTCGTCGAAGGTGATCCGATAGCAGGGCCGGTCGTGCATGACGTCCGTGGCGGCGACCACGGTGGTCGGCCGGCCGTCGGCGTCGAGGAGAATGTCCCCCTCGCAGACCTCGCCCATGGTGGTCCAGCCGTCCGGCGTGGGGAGCGGCGTGCCGAGGGCCAGGGCCTTACCCATGGCCGGGCGGGCCGCGACGACGACCATCTGGCCGGGGTGGAGGCCGTTGGTCAGGGAGTCCAGGTCGGTGAAGCCGGTGGGGACGCCCGTCATCTGACCGCTGCGCGAGCCGATCGCCTCGATCTCGTCGAGGGCGCCCTCCATGATCTCGGCGAGCGGCAGGTAGTCCTCGCTGGTGCGGGCCTCGGTGACGGCGTAGATCTCGGACTGGGCCGAGTTGACGATCTCGTCGACGTCGCCGTCGGCCGCATACCCCATCTGGGTGATGCGGGTGCCGGCCTCGACGAGGCGGCGCAGGACGGCCCGTTCGTGGACGATCTCGGCGTAGTACTCGGCGTTCGCCGCCGTGGGCACCTTCTGCACCAGGGAGTGCAGGTAGCCGGGGCCGCCGGCGCGGGCGAGTTCGCCGCGGCGGGTGAGTTCGGCGGCGACGGTGATCGGGTCGGCGGGCTCGCCCTTGGCGTACAGGTCGAGGACCGCCTGGTAGACGGTCTCGTGGGCGGGCCGGTAGAAGTCCTGGCCCTTGAGGACCTCGACGACGTCGGCGATGGCGTCCTTGGACAACAGCATGCCGCCGAGCACGGACTGCTCGGCGTCGACGTCCTGGGGAGGCACCCGCTCGAAGGCGTTGGCGGGTTGCCAGGGACCGTCGTCGTGCCCGCCTCGGCCGTTCTGCCCGGCGGAGTGGTCGCGGCGCCGCTGATGTGCCACGGTTGCCCGGTCGTCCGGCCCGGAGTCGGCGGCCCAGTGGTCTTCGACGTGTTCGGGCTGCTGAGTCATCCCCGCACCTCCTCCCGTCCGGCGGCGGCTCGGGAACCGGACACGCCGCGGCCGTCTTCTTCTTACGGCACCGTTCTGACAACGCACGCGCTCGGCTCCGCCGACGGCGCGTCGATGCCGCGGTGACGTGCAGGTGAAACGGGAGCCATGCGCCGCACTACGGTAGGCGTCCGGGAGGCGACCGGCCAATCACCTTATCCACAGGCGGCCGGGCCACCTGTGGGTAAGTTCGCGGTTCCTGTGGAGAAGGCGCCCGCTACTGTGCACGAGGCGGTGGACAGCGCTGTGGAGTACTCGGTCGGCTTCGCGCACACATCGCTCTGACCTGCAAGGACGTCATCCACCGCCTGTGCGTGGGAAATATTTCACCTCAGTTGGAGCAGCCTCGCTCCCGATGCGACGAACGGCACGGAAAAGCTCACTCCGCGCAACTATACGTAATAGACACTGGCTGCTTGTGGCTATTACCTGTGGATGTTTGAATCGAACCCATGACCAGGACAGTCACCGGGACGCGCCGCCACGACCGCGAGATCCTCGCCCTCGCTCTCCCCGCCTTCGGCGCGCTCGTGGCGGAGCCGCTCTTCGTCATGGCCGACAGCGCCATCGTCGGCCACCTCGGCACGGCCCGACTCGCCGGTCTGGGTGTGGCCGCGGCTCTGCTGCAGACGGCGGTGGGCGTCTTCGTGTTCCTCGCCTACGCCACGACCGCCGCGGTGGCCCGCAGGGTCGGCGCGCAGGACCTGCCTGCCGCGATCCGGCAGGGCATGGACGGCATCTGGCTGGCACTGCTGCTCGGCGCGGCGATCGTCGCGGTCCTGATCCCGGCGGCCCCGCCCCTCGTGGAGCTCTTCGGTGCCTCGTCGACGGCCGCCCCGCCCGCGGTCACCTACCTGCGGATCAGCGCCCTGGGAATTCCGGCCATGCTCGTCGTGCTCGCCGCGACGGGCGTGCTGCGCGGGCTGCAGGACACCCGGACCCCGCTGTACGTCGCCGTGGGCGGTTTCTCGGCGAACGCCCTGCTCAACGTGCTCCTGGTGTACGGCGCCGGTCTGGGGATCGCCGGCTCGGCCTGGGGAACGGTGATCGCCCAGTGCGCCATGGCGGCCGTCTATCTGGTCGTCGTCGTCCGCGGCGCCCGTCGGCACGGCGCGTCGCTGCGGCCCGATGTCGCCGGCCTCCGGGCCTGCGCGCAGGCCGGTGCACCGCTGCTGATCCGGACGCTGTCGCTCCGCGGCGTGCTGCTGATCGCGACGGCGGTGGCGGCCCGGATGGGCGACGCCGAGATCGCCGCCCACCAGATCACGTTGACGGTGTGGTCCCTGCTGGCCTTCGCACTCGACGCGATCGCCATCGCCGGCCAGGCGATCATCGGCCGGTATCTGGGTGCCGACGACGCGGCCGGTGCCCGGGACGCGTGCCGGCGGATGGTGCAGTGGGGCGTGGTCTCCGGGGTGGTGCTGGGTGCGCTGGTCGCGCTGGCGCATCCCTGGTTCATGCCGCTGTTCACGCCGGACCCGGCGGTGCAGGACCGGCTGGCGGCGGCGCTGCTGGTGGTCGCGGTGACGCAGCCGGTGGCGGGCGTCGTGTTCGTGCTGGACGGCGTGTTGATGGGCGCCGGGGACGGCCCCTACCTGGCGGGGGCGATGCTCGTGACGCTGCTGGTGTTCGCGCCGGCCGCACTGGCCGTGCCCTGGGCGGGCGGCGGTCTGACGGCACTGTGGTGGACGATCGCGGGCCTGATGATGGGCACGCGGATGGTGACGCTGTGGCTGCGGGCCCGCTCCGGCCGCTGGGCGGTGACGGGCGCCGTCCGCGCGTAGGACGGACACCGGGCAGGAACCGAAGGCCGATCTCAGCGCCGTCCGTACCCGGACGACGCTGTGGGGCCGTGCCCGCTGGACGGGCACGGCCCCACAGACGCGCGCCGAGGCGCGCGGCGGCGCGCTTACGCCGCCTTGACCTCGACGCCGAAGGTGGCGACGACGTCCTCGTGCAGCCGCACGGAGACCTGGTGGTCACCGAGCGTCTTGATGGGCGTGCGCAGCTCGACGCGGCGCTTGTCGACCTCCGGGCCGCCCGCGTCCTTGATCGCCGTGGCGATGTCGGCGGGGGTCACGGAGCCGAACAGGCGGCCGCCGTCGCCGGCGCGGACCTTCAGGTTCACCTTGATGCCCTCGAGCCGGCCCTTGACCTCGTTGGCCTGCTCGATGGTGGCGATCTGGCGGATCTTGCGGCCGCGGCGGATCTGCTCGACGTCCTTCTCGCCGCCCTTGGTCCAGCGGATGGCCAGACCGTTCGGGACGAGGTAGTTGCGGGCGTAGCCGTCCTTCACCTCGACGACGTCGCCGGCGATGCCGAGGCCGGAGACCTCGTTGGTCAGGATGATCTTCATTTTCCGGTCACCCTTTCCTTATCGCGCGGTCGAGGTGTAGGGCAGCAGCGCCATCTCACGGCTGTTCTTCACGGCCGTGGCGACGTCACGCTGGTGCTGGGTGCAGTTGCCGGTGACCCGGCGGGCACGGATCTTGCCGCGGTCGGAAATGAACTTCCGCAGCAGGTTCGTGTCCTTGTAGTCGACGTACTTGATCTTTTCCTTGCAGAAGACGCAAACCTTCTTCTTCGGCTTGCGAGCAGGCGGCTTCGCCATTGTCTCTCTCCAGTGATCTCAAGAAGTGTGCAGCTGAGCCCTCAGAACGGGGGCTCGTCCGAGTAGCCGCCTCCGGATCCACCGCCCCAGCCGCCGCCACCGCCGCCGCCCTGCTGGCCGCCGGCGGGTGCGCCGGTCGCCCAGGGGTCGTTCGCGGGGGCGCCGCCGCCCTGCTGGCCTCCCTGGCCGCCGCCGGCGGGGCCGCCGCCCCAGCCGCCGCCACCGCCCGGTGCACCGCGACCGCTGGTCTTGGTGATCTTGGCGGTGGCGTTGCGCAGGCTGGCGCCGACCTCGTCGACGTCCAGCTCGTAGACCGTGCGCTTGATGCCCTCACGGTCCTCGTAGGACCGCTGCTTCAGGCGTCCCTGCACCACGACGCGGGCCCCCTTGGTGAGGGACTCGGCGACGTTCTCGGCCGCCTGCCGCCAGACCGAGCAGGTCAGGAACAGGCTCTCGCCGTCCTTCCACTCGTTGGTCTGCCGGTCGAAGGTGCGCGGTGTGGAGGCGACGCGGAACTTCGCGACGGCCGCACCGGAGGGGGTGAAGCGCAGCTCGGGGTCGTCGACGAGATTGCCGACGACCGTGATGACGGTCTCGCCTGCCATGGGGAACCTCTCAGCGTCGTGCTGCGGATGTGCTGGAGTGGTGGGGGAAGAGGGCTGCCCGGATCCCTGACCCGTCGTCGGTCGCCTTCGGCGACCGCGACTCAGCGGGTCGCGGGACGAAGGACCTTGGTCCGCAGGACCGACTCGCTCAGGTTCATCTGACGGTCGAGCTCCTTGACGACCACCGGCTCTGCCTGCAGGTCGATGACGGAGTAGATGCCCTCGGGCTTCTTGTTGATCTCGTACGCGAGACGACGACGGCCCCAGGTGTCGACCTTCTCGACCTTGCCCTTGCCCTCACGGACGACGGACATGAAGTTCTCGATCGTGGGCGCGACGGAGCGCTCGTCGAGATCGGGGTCGAGGATGACCATCACCTCGTAGTGACGCATGTGAAACCCACCTCCTCTGGACTCGGCGGCCACGGTCGTTCCGTGGCAGGAGGGTCGTATGCGTTTCCGCACGGTGCCGCACCGGGATCGGCGGGTCAGCCGTACGGACCGTTCAGAGTACCCGCAAGGGGGCGCCGGGTTGAAATCCGGACGGTGCACACCGCACTCTGAGGTGGACCGGTGTGAGCGGCGTCACTGAGCGACGCCGCCTTCCGCTAGGGAGGCGCTCCATGGCACAGGCAGCACGGCAGCAGCGGAGTCTCGTCGAAGTCCTCAGTCACGACGTGCGAGAGCACCCGCTGCAGAACGCCATCGCGGTGGTGACCCTGCTGCTCGGTGGCCTCGCCGCGGGGACCGCCTTCACTCCGAGCCTGCACCTGATCAGCTCGTGGGCGGGCCTGGCGGGCGCGCTGGCCGGCCTGTGGGGCCAGTACATCTCGGAGACGACGGTCGAGCGGTTCGTGCTGATCATCTTCCTGGGTGCGGCCGCGTTCGGCTTCTTCATGGGCATGTGGCACGGCGGCCTGTTCGGCGGCGTCATCGGGTAGCGCTCGCGCAGGCAGGGTACGAACGGGGCAGGGCGCCGCACAGTAGGCTTCCCGGCGAGCAAGCAGCCGTCGCCTCCTGGAGCGTCCCGCATGAGCCTGACCCTGAGGACCATCAGCCGCGAGCAGCATCTGGCGTATGTCCAGGGCCTGTCGTCGGCCAGCCACTGTCAGGTGCCGGCCTGGGGGGACGTGAAGAACGAGTGGCGTTCGGAGAGCCTCGGCTGGTTCGACGCCGCGGACGAACTGGTCGGGGCAGGGCTGGTGCTCTACCGGCAGCTGCCGAAGGTGAAGCGCTACCTGGCGTACCTGCCGGAGGGGCCGGTCATCGACTGGTTCGCACCGAACCTGGAGGAGTGGCTGCAGCCGATGCTGGCGCACCTGAAGGCCCAGGGCGCCTTCTCGGTGAAGATGGGACCGCCGGTGGTCATCCGGCGCTGGGACGCGCCCGCGATCAAGAAGGGCATCCAGGACCCGGACGTGAAGCGCCTGCGGGACGTGCAGGCCTCGCACATCGAGCCGAGCGCGTTCGAGGTGTCCGACCGGCTTCGGCGGATGGGCTGGCAGCAGGGGGAGGACGGCGGAGCCGGCTTCGGCGACGTGCAGCCGCGGTACGTCTTCCAGGTGCCGCTGGCCGGCCGCACGCTGGAGGAGGTCCACAAGGGCTTCAACCAGCTGTGGCGGCGCAACATCAAAAAGGCCGACAAGGCAGGTGTCGAGGTCGTGCAGGGCGGCTACGACGACCTCGCCGAGTGGCAGCGGCTGTACGAGGTCACCGCCGAGCGCGACAGGTTCCGCCCGCGCCCGCTGTCGTACTTCCAGCGGCAGTGGACGGCGCTGAACTCCGAGGATCCGAACCGGATGCGGCTGTACTTCGCGCGGCACGAGGGCGAGAACGTGGCGGCGGCGACGATCCTGGTCGTCGGCGGACACGTCTGGTACTCCTACGGCGCGTCGGCGAACCACAAGCGTGAGGTGCGGCCGTCGAACGCGATGCAGTGGCAGATGATGCAGGACGCCTACGCGCTCGGCGCGAGCGTGTACGACCTGCGGGGCATCAGTGACTCGCTGGACGAGACCGACCACCTCTTCGGACTGATCCAGTTCAAGGTGGGCACCGGTGGCGAGGCGGCCGAGTACGTCGGCGAGTGGGACTTCCCGCTCAACAAGCTGCTCCACAAGGCACTGGACCTGTACATGTCCCGCCGCTGACGCACACCCTCCTCCCAGACGCCCACCCCTCCGACGACCGGAAAGGCTCGCCCCTGTCATGGCTCTCACCCTCTACGTGCACACCGATCGCTGGCGGTCGCACCAGCAGTCGGTGATCCAGCAGTTCCCCGGGATCGTCCCGGTCTGCAAGGGAAACGGGTACGGCTTCGGGCACGAGCGGCTCGCCGAGGAGGCGATCAGGTTCGGCTCGGACGTGCTGGCCGTCGGCACCACCTACGAGGCGGCGCGCACGAAGGATTTCTTCGGCGGCGATCTGCTGGTCCTCACCCCCTACCGGCGGGACGAGGAGCCGGTGCCGTTGCCGGACCGGGTGATCCGGTCGGTGTCGTCGGTGGAGGGCGTGGGCCTGATGCGCGGCGCGCGCGTCGTCATCGAGGTCATGAGCAGCATGAAACGGCACGGGGTCACCGAGGAGGACCTCGGCAAGCTGCACGCGGCGATCGACGAGGTGCGGCTGGAGGGTTTCGCGATCCACCTGCCGCTGGACCGCGCGGACGGCTCGGACGCGGTGGAAGAGGTCATCGGCTGGATGGACCGGCTGCGGGCCGCGCGGCTGCCGCTGGACACCATGTTCGTCAGCCACCTGAAGGCGGAGGAGTTCGCGCGGCTGCAGCAGCAGTTCCCGCGCACGAACTTCCGCGTCCGCATCGGGACGCAGCTGTGGCTGGGCGACCCGCAGGCCACCGAGTACCGGGGTGCGGTCCTGGACGTGACGCGGGTGCGCAAGGGCGACCGGTTCGGCTACCGCCAGCAGCGGGCCTCAGGGGACGGCTGGCTGGCGGTGGTGGCCGGCGGCACCTCGCACGGCGTGGGCCTGGAGGCGCCCAAGGCGCTGCACGGGATGACCTCGCGGGCCAAGGGCGTGGCGCGGGCCGGCCTGGCGACCGTGAACCGGAACCTTTCGCCGTTCGTGTGGGGCGACAAGCAGCGGTGGTTCGCGGAACCGCCGCACATGCAGGTGTCGATCCTCTTCGTCCCGGACGAGGCACCGGAGCCGACTGTCGGCCAGGAGCTGGTGGCCCACCTGCGGCACACGACGACGGCCGTGGACCGCACGGTGGACCGCTGACCTGCGCGACGGGTGCGGCCGGGGCCGCACCCGTCGTCCGCGCGGGGAGGCGGAGGGACGGTCAGCGCTCGACCGTGCCCTCGATGAACTTCTCGACCAGCTCGCGCGCCTCGTCGTCGAAGTACTGCACGGGCGGGGACTTCATGAAGTAGGACGAGGCGGAGAGGATCGGGCCGCCGATGCCGCGGTCCTTCGCGATCTTCGCCGCGCGCAGGGCGTCGATGATCACGCCGGCCGAGTTCGGGGAGTCCCAGACCTCGAGCTTGTACTCGAGGTTGAGCGGCACGTCGCCGAACGCGCGGCCCTCGAGGCGGACGTAGGCCCACTTGCGGTCGTCCAGCCAGGCGACGAAGTCAGACGGGCCGATGTGCACGTTGTCGGCACCCAGGTCGCGGTCGGGAATCTGCGAGGTGACGGCCTGCGTCTTGGAGATCTTCTTGGACTCCAGACGCTCGCGCTCGAGCATGTTCTTGAAGTCCATGTTGCCGCCGACGTTCAGCTGCATCGTGCGGTCCAGCACGACGCCGCGGTCCTCGAACAGCTTGGCCATGACACGGTGCGTGATCGTCGCGCCGACCTGGGACTTGATGTCGTCGCCGACGATCGGGACGCCGGCCTCGGTGAACTTGTCCGCCCACTCCTTGGTGCCGGCGATGAAGACCGGGAGGGCGTTGACGAAAGCGACGCCGGCGTCGATGGCGCACTGTGCGTAGTACTTGGCGGCGGCCTCGGAACCCACGGGCAGGTAGCAGACCAGCACGTCGACCTGGCGCTCGCGCAGGGTCGCCACGATGTCGTCGGGCTCCTCGGCGGACTCCTCGATGGTCTGGCGGTAGTACTTGCCCAGGCCGTCCAGCGTGTGGCCGCGCTGCACCTGCACGCCGGTGGAGGGCACGTCGCAGATCTTGATGGTGTTGTTCTCGCTGGCGCCGATGGCGTCGGCGACGTCGAGGCCGACCTTCTTGGCGTCGACGTCGAAGGCGGCGACGAACTCGATGTCACGGACGTGGTAGTCGCCGAACTGCACGTGCATGAGACCCGGGACCCTGCTGTCCGGGTCGGAGTCCTTGTAGTACTCGACGCCCTGCACGAGCGAGGCGGCGCAGTTGCCCACGCCGACGATGGCTACGCGAACCGAACCCATTCCGGTTGCTCCCTGTGTTCTCGGTGGCCCCGCGCGGTCGCGGGCCTTCAGTCGATGTCCTGGGACGGGTCCGTGAGGGAGCCGTCCCGTCGCCGGTCACGTCCGGCCCGCTCGCTCTCGATGAGCTCGCTCAGCCAGCGGACCTCACGCTCCACGGACTCCAGTCCGTGGCGCTGCAGTTCGAGGGTGTAGTCGTCCAAGCGCTCACGCGTGCGGTCGAGGGAGGTGCGCATCCTGGCGAGTCTCTCCTCCAGGCGGCTGCGACGTCCTTCCAGCACGCGCATCCGCACCTCGCGCGAGGTCTGGCCGAAGAAGGCGAAACGGATGCCGAAGTGCTCGTCCTCCCAGGCCTCCGGACCGCTCTGGTCCAGCAGATCCTCGAAGTGCTCCTTCCCCTCGGGCGTGAGCCGATAGACGATCTTGGCCCGCCGCCCGGTGAGGGGCGCCGCGGGCGGGTCGCCGGCCGGGCTGCCGGGCTCCTCCGTCAACCATCCGCGCTGCACCAGCGTCTTCAGACACGGATACAACGAGCCGTAGCTGAACGCCCGGAAGAGCCCCAGCGAGGTGTTGAGCCGCTTGCGCAGCTCGTATCCGTGCATGGGCGCCTCGCGGAGCAGACCGAGGACGGCGAACTCGAGGATGCCGGAGCGTCTGCTCATGCTCCCCTGTCACCTCCCACGGTTCACCGCGGCGGGTATGCCGCGACGATGTATCGGCTCGATACATCCAGACGATAGAACGACGACACGGCGATCGACAAGAGCAGGCGGGGCCGCGGGTGCGTGAGGGGGGTCACATCCTGGAATCATCGGAAGCGCATTGCGCTGAATGGGTTAAATATGCCGCTAGGCGGTTTATGCGGCTGCGTAGTCTGTCGGCGTGCAGACCATGACCGGGAACCGACGGACGCCCCCGAGCGTCTTCGTCCCGGGTGCAGTGCGGCCTTGCGCTAGCGCGCGCATGGGCGTACCCGGGGGACCGAAAGTCAACTGCCGCCTTCAGGCGCGTGCGGCGCCTGCCCGAGGAGTAGCTGTTTCCAATGAGCGAGCACCGTCGTAAGCCGCCGCAGGGGCGCGGTCGACGTGCGGCGCAGCCGCCGTCCGGCCGCCGTGCCGCACCGCCGCGTGGGGAGACCACCGGCAGTTACGGCTCCTACGGACATCGGTCCGGGCCACCGGAGCCTCCCGAGCCGACCTACGGCAGCCGCGCCGAGGCCCGCCGCGCCACACAGCGGGGCGGCCGGCGCCGGGCCGCCGGAGGGGCCGGCATAGAGGGTGCCGGCGGCCCCGGGCGTGGCCGTGGTCACCAGCCACCGGCGAAGAAGCGCTTCCTGGACTACCCCCGGGCGGGCAAGTACGGCTGGCGCCACTGGATGCCCTCGTGGAAGCAGACGCTGGGCACCTTCGTGGGCTTCTGTGCCCTGATGATGGGGTTGGCGGGCGCCGCCTACGCGATGGTCGACGTGCCTGACCTCAAGAATTCGACGGCCACTTCCCAGAAGAACGTCTACTACTGGTCGGACGGCTCTCGGATGGTGACCGCAGGCGGCGGCGACCAGAACCGGCAGATCGTCGGGCTCGACAAGATCAACAAGAACATGCAGAACGCGGTGATCGCCGCGGAGAACGAGTCGTTCTACAGCGACAGCGGCATCGACCCGAAGGGCATCGCGCGCGCCGTCGTCAAGATGGCGATGGGCGGCGAGACGCAGTCGGGGTCGACCATCACCCAGCAGTACGTGAAGAACACCTACCTGAGCCAGAACCAGACTCTCTCCCGCAAGGTGAAGGAGATGCTGATCTCGGTCAAGGTGGGCGCCACGGTCTCCAAGGACGACATTCTCGAGGGCTATTTGAACTCCGCGTACTACGGGCGCGGGGCGTACGGCATCCAGGCTGCCGCACGGGCGTACTACCACGAGGATGCCGCAGACCTCTCCCTGCGCCAGAGCGCGTTCCTGGCCGCAGTGGTCAACGGCCCGAACCTGTACGACCCCTGGGGCGGCGAGGGCGGTGGCCCGGCGCAGTCGAGGGAGGCGAACACCAAGCGGGCCAAGGCACGGTGGAAGTGGATCCTCAAGCGGGAGTCGGTGGTCAGCCAGAAGCCAGGTCGCCACGGGACGTGGGCGACTCCTGCCCAGGTGAACAAGGCCATCGCCGACGGATTCCCGAAGACGAAGAAGCCGGAGAAGGCCACGAACCTCAAGGGTCAGATCGGCTACATGGTCAGGCTGGCCAACAAGGACATCCTGAACTCCGCCAAACAGATCAGCCGGGACGAGTTGCTGAAGCAGGGCGGCCTGCAGATCTACACCACGTTCGACAAGAACAAGGTGAAGAAGATGGAGGACACGGTCAAGGCGGCGAAGACGAAGAGCCTTGACCCCAAGAAGCGCGAGAAGGACAAGTACGTCCAGTTCGGCGGCGCGTCGGTGAAGCCGGGTGACGGCGCGATCACGGCCATCTACGGAGGCGAGTCGGCCACCCAACACTGGATGAACAACGCCGACTACACCGGCGCCTCGGTCGGTTCGACCTTCAAGCCCTTCGTGTTGGCGGCGGCGCTGACCCACGGCATCCGGGACCCCAATGGAGGGGAAAACCAGCCGGACAGCGAGCGCATCCCCGTCAACCAGAAGACCGTCTATCCGGGCGACAGCGGCCTGAAGGTCATGCAGTGGAACGGCGAGCCCTGGATGAACAGCAAGGGCAAGGAGTGGCTGCAGCCGAACGAGCAGGATACGGACTACGGCCCGCTCACCCTGCGGAAGGCACTCGAGGTCTCCGCGAACACCCCGTACGTGCAGCTGGGCATGGACGTAGGTCTGGACAAGGTGAAGCAGGCCGCACTGGACGCCGGTATCCAGGAGAGCAGCATGCCCAAGGGGCTCACGCCCTCCTTCTCCATCGGCGTCTCGGCGCCGAGCGCCATCCGGATGGCGAACGCCTACGCCACCTTCGACAACCACGGCGTCGAGACCGAGCCGTACTCGGTCACGAAGGTCAAGCAGCAGGGGACGGTGCGCTACACGCACGAGAAGAAGACCAGGCAGGCCGTCGACCCGAACGTCGCCGACACCATCACCGACATGCTGGTCAACGTCGTGCAGGGCCCCGAGGGCACCGGCAGCAAGGCGAAGGCGGTGGGCCGCGACACGCGCCGGCAAGACGGGAACCACGGACGACAACAAGCAGGCCTGGTTCACCGGCTACACGCCCAAGCTGGCCACCTCCATCGGCATGTGGCGGATGAACGACAACCCGAAGAAGGGTGATGACAAGGGCTTCACCTCCATGAAGGGTGTCGCAGGTCTGCCGCAGATCTTCGGTGCCTCCTTCCCGGAGGAGATCTGGACCGCCTACATGAAGAAGGCGCTGCAGGGAGTCTCTCCTGGGCACTTCACCAAGCCGGAGCCGATCGACGGCAAGAAGTACTGCGCGCACAAGGCCTGTCCCTCGCCCTCACCGTCGCCATCGACAAGCCCGTCGGACGACCCGTCCGCCTCGCCTTCGCCGACTCCCAGCCAGTCGCTGTCCCCGTCGCCCAACCCGAGCGACACCTGCCGGTTCGCGTGGAGCTGCCAGACCGGTGGCCAGGATGCCGGCCAGACCGGCGGCGGCCCGGGTGGGCCCAGCAGCTCCACCGACGCCGTCCACGGGCACGAATGGCGGCACGGGCGGCACGGGCGGCACGGGCGGCAACGGGAACGGCGGCGTCTTCGGCGGGCCCACCGGAGCGGCCCGCAATCGGCAGTAACCGCACCGCCTGATCCCGCACGACTGTGAAGCCCCCGCCACCTGCAGATGGCGGGGGCTTCATGCGGCAGGATGTCCTCCATGACGAGCGTGCACTCCCGCCAGCGTCCGGCCGCCGACGTGCGCCCCACCCAGGAGGACCAGGTCGCGGAGGCCGGATCGGAGCTGATCGGCGGTCCGGCCGGGCGCCGGGCGGGCCCCGGACGGGGCTGGTGGACGCCGCTGCGGGTGGTCGCACTGGTCGTGATCGGTATGTTCGCGCTGGGCATGCTGCAGAAACTGCCCTGCTACGACAGCGGCTGGTTCTACGGCGCGACCGCCCAATACGCACATGCGTGCTATTCCGACATCCCGCACCTGTACTCCGCCCGCGGCTTCGCCGACGGCCTGGTCCCGTACTTCGACCGCATCCCGTCCGACGTCTCGGGCGGCATGGACTACCTCGAATACCCGGTACTCACCGGTCTCTTCATGAAGGCCGCCGCCTGGTTCGTGCCCGCCGGCGACTCGCTGCAACACCAGGAACAGCTCTACTGGTTCGCCAACGCCGGAATGCTGCTGGTGTGCGCCGTGGTGCTCGTCGTATCCGTCGCACGCACCCACCGCCGTCGTCCCTGGGACGCCCTGCTGGTCGCCTTGGCGCCCGCTCTCGCACTCAACGCCACCATCAACTGGGATCTGCTCGCCGTCTCCCTCACCGCGGTCGGGATGCTGCTGTGGTCGCGTGCCAGGCCGTTGGGAGCCGGCATCCTGCTGGGACTGGCGACCGCGGCCAAGTTCTACCCCGTCCTGCTGCTCGGGCCGCTCCTGGTTTTGTGCTGGCGTGCCGGGCGCTGGCGGGCATTCGGAACGACGCTGGGCGGCACGGTGTTCGCCTGGCTGTGCGTCAACGTGCCGGTGATGCTGCTCGCCCCGCAGGGCTGGTCCCGGTTCTACACCTTCAGCCGGGAACGGCCGGTCGACTTCGGCTCCTTCTGGCTGGTCATCTCCCAGCGGACCGGCAACCCGCTGGACGACGTCAACCTCTACGCGATGACCCTGATGCTGCTCGGCTGCGCGAGCATCGCCGCCCTCACCCTCTACGCGCCGCGCCGTCCGCGCTTCGCCCAGCTCGCCTTCCTGGTGCTCGCGCTCTTTGTCCTCACCAACAAGGTCTACTCGCCGCAGTACGTGCTGTGGCTGATCCCGTTGGCCGCTCTGGCCCGGCCGCGGTGGCGCGACTTCCTCATCTGGCAGGCCGGCGAGGTCGTCTACTTCCTCGGCATCTGGATGTACCTGGCCTTCACGAGCAGTGGCGACGCCCACAAGGGTCTGCCCGCCGAGGGCTACCAACTCGTCATCCTCGTCCACGTGTTGTGCACGCTGTATCTGTGCGTGGTCGTGATCGGCGACGTGCTCTTCCCCGACCGGGACGTGGTGCGCCGCGACGGTTCCGACGACCCCTCCGGCGGCGTGCTGGACGGCGCCAAGGACGTTTTCGCACTCGGCCGCCGCACCCACGCACGGCACGCCGCTCACGTCGGGCCCAAGCCGGTCCGCTGGGGGACGACCACGACCTGACCGGACGACGCCATCCGCGGGCCGCTGTTTCACGTGAAACGGCGGCCCTTGGTGTGTGAGGCTGTGGGCATGCTCCTCGTGCGCGACCTGAGCACCCTGCTGCACTTCCCCGGATTTCGGCGCCTGCTCACCGTGCGGCTACTCTCCCAACTCGCCGACGGCCTTTACCAGGTGGGTCTGGCGACCTACGTGGTCTTTTCACCCGAGCGGCAGACCTCCCCGGGTGCCGTCGCCACCGCCATGGCAATCCTGCTGCTGCCCTACTCGCTGCTCGGGCCGTTCGCAGGCGTCCTGCTCGACCGCTGGCGACGACGCCAGGTGCTGCTCTACGGGAACCTGTTGCGTGCCCTGCTGGCCACCGGCACCACCGTCCTGGTGCTGTTCTCCGTACCCGACCTGGCTGTTCTACCTGTCGGCGCTCTCGGTCACCGCGGTGAACCGGTTCGTGCTGGCCGGGCTCTCGGCCTCGCTGCCCCGGGTCGTGGACAGCGAGCGGCTGGTCATGGCCAACTCCCTCTCCCCTACGGCCGGGACCATCGCCACCACGCTCGGCAGCGCGCTGGCCTTCCTGCTCCGCCTCCTCGCGCCGGGCACCGCCGCCTCCGACGCCCTCTCCGTGGGCACAGGCGCCGTCGTCTATCTGTTTGCCGGGCTGGCGGCCCTGCGGATGCGGCGGGATCTGCTCGGGCCGGATCCCAAGCTGGTTCAGCCGAGCGTGCGCTCCGCCCTCACCGGCACCGGGCGCGGCCTGATGGCGGGCCTACGGCATCTGGCCGCCCGGCGCCCGGCCGCCGGAGTGCTCACCGCCATGGCCCTGATGCGCTTCGGATACGGCGCGCTGACCGTCATGGTGCTGATGCTCAGCCGCTACGCCTGGGGCGACAGGCCCTCCGACGGACTCCAGTGGCTCGGCCTCGCCTTCGTCGTCTCCGGAATCGGCTTCTTCGCCGCGGCCGTCGTGACACCGTGGGGACTGCCGCAGGCCGGATGGCAGCGCTGGGTCGCACTGTGTGCCGGTGTCGGGGCGCTGCTCGTACCGGCACTGGTACTCCCCTTCAGGCCGCTGCCGATGCTGGCAGCGGCAGCCGTGCTCGCTCTCTGCACGCAGAGCACGAAGATCACCACAGACACCACCGTGCAGGCGTCCGTCGACGACGCCTACCGAGGACGCGTCTTCTCCCTGTACGACATGCTCTTCAACGTGGCCTTCGTCGGCGCCGCCGGCGTCGCCGCCGTGTTGCTGCCGGCCCACGGGCGATCCGTGCCGCTCGTCCTGACCGTGACGTTCCTCTACGCCACAGTGGCCTTCACCCTGACGACGGCGGGGCGGCGTTTCACGTGAAACACCGCCCCCGTCCCACGACACCGCTCAGTTCTGTGCCGCCCACCACTCCTTGAGCGCCGCCTCGGCTGCTTCCCGGCCCATCGGGCCGTGCTCCAGCCGCAGCTCCAGCAGGTGCCGGTAGGCCACCCCCACCTGGGGCCCTGGCCCCAGGCCGAGAACCTCCATGATCTCGGTTTCCGTCCAGATCCGGCCGGATCGCGTCCAGCTCCTCCTGTTCCTGCAGCCGGGCGATCCGCTCCTCCAGGCCGTCGTAGGCCCGGGAGAGTGCGGCGGCCTTCCGCCGGTTGCGGGTCGTACAGTCCGAACGGGTCAGCTTGTGCAGCCGTCGCAGCAGCGGGCCGGCGTCCCGGACGTATCGGCGCACAGCGGAGTCGGTCCACTCGCCGGTGCCGTACCCGTGGAAGCGCAGATGGAGCTCGATCAGCCGGTACACGTCCTTGACCAGTTCGCCCGAGTACTTCAGCGCCGTCATCCGCTTCTTGGCCATCTTCGCGCCCACCACTTCGTGGTGGTGGAAGGAAACGCGGCCGTCCTTCTCGAAGCGGCGAGTGCGCGGCTTGCCGATGTCGTGCAGCAGGGCGGCCAGCCGCAACGTCAGGTCCGGCCCCTGGTCCTCCAGCTCGATGGCCTGGTCGAGCACGGTCAGGGAGTGCTCGTAGACGTCCTTGTGCCGGTGGTGCTCGTCCCGCTCCAGCCGCAGGGCCGGGATCTCGGGCAGGACGTACTCGGCCAGGCCGGTGTCCACGAGCAGCCGCAGACCCTTGCGCGGGTGGGAGCCCAGCACGAGCTTGTTGATCTCGTCCCGGATGCGCTCGGCGGAGACGATCTCGATCCGGTCCGCCATGTCCGTCATCGCCGCGACGACGTCCTCCGCCACCTCGAAGTCGAGCTGGGAGGCGAACCTGGCCGCGCGCATCATGCGCAGCGGGTCGTCGGAGAAGGACTCCTGCGGGGTGCCGGGCGTCCGCAGCAGGGAGCCTGCCAGGTCCTCCAGACCGCCGTGCGGATCGATGAAGGTCTTCTCCGGCAGGGCGACCGCCATGGCGTTCACCGTGAAATCACGGCGGACCAGATCTTCCTCGATGGAGTCGCCGTAGGAGACCTGCGGCTTGCGGGAGGTGCGGTCGTAGGCCTCGGACCGGTACGTGGTGATCTCGATCTGGTACGAGTTCTTGGCACAGCCGACGGTGCCGAAGGCGATGCCCACCTCCCACACGGCGTCCGCCCACGGGCGCACCAGGGCCAGCACCTGTTCCGGCCGGGCGTCGGTGGTGAAGTCCAGGTCGTTGCCCAGCCGCCCCAGCAGGGCGTCCCGCACCGACCCGCCCACCAGGGCGAGACGGTGTCCGGCGGCCTCGAAGCGGCGGGCGAGGTCGTCCGCGACCGGGGACACCCGCAGCAGCTCGCCCACGGCGCGGCGCTGCACCTCGCTCAGCTCCTGGGCCGCAGGGCGCGGCGGGGTCTGCGGCTCCTGGCCGCGTTGCGTCTGCTCGGTCTCATGGTCCACGTTCGGCACAACAGGAGAGGGTACGTGGGCGCCCCGCCACTCCCGCCGCCCCGTCGGGTCGGAACGGTCCGCGTGGCGGAAGCCGCGGCACTTCCCCGCCCGAGACATCGTTACCATCAGAGGCTCAGAACCACCACACCCACGACCGAACGACGGAACGGAATGCGCGTGGCCGAGGCGGCTGAACAGCAGGACACCCCGACCGCTCCCGCCCGCCGGTGGCTACGGCGCACGGCGGCGGTCCTGCTCGCCGCCGGGCCGCTCCTCGCAGGTGCCGCCGCCCCGGCGGCCGGCACGCGCGCAGACGTCCCCCACAGCCCCGCAGCGCGCAGCTGCCACCAAGGCGTCCACCGGCTCACGCACGGTGGACGTGTCCGTGAATTCGATGACACCCCAGGTGCCCAAGGAGGGCGACACTCGTCACGCTGTCGGGCACCGTGACCAACAACGGAAAGGCGACCGTCACCTCCGGCGAGGTGGCCGTGCGGGTGGGCCCGTCCCTGGGCAGCAGGAGTGCGATCGAGCAGGCCGCCGAGCGTAAGGGCTTCGCCTACGGCCGCGACGGCAGCCCCGTCGACGGCGTGCACGCGAAGGTCGACCCGCTGGCCCCCGGCATCACCCGGTCCTTCTCCGTCAAGATGCCCGTCGACGATCTCGGTCTCGGCTCCGACGGCGTCTACCAGCTGGGTGTCTCCCTGACCGGCAAGACACCGAGGCAGGCATACGGCCACGTGCTGGGCATCCAGCGGACCTTCCTGCCCTGGCAGCCCACCGCGCCGGAGAAGAAGACGAAGCTCACCGTCGGATGGCCGTTGATCGCCTCCGCGCACCTGACGGCGCGGACGGAGTCGGACCAGGAGCAGACGCCCGTCTTCCGTGACGACGACCTCGCCGAGGCCATCGCTCCCGGCGGGCGTCTGCAGCAGATGGTGAAGCTCGGAGCCGGCCGGTCCGTCACCTGGGTGATCGACCCGGACCTGCTCGCCGCAGTCGATTTCATGGCACGCGGCTACAAGGTGCGCAAGCCCGACGGGCATGTGGTCGAGGGCACCGGACAGGACGACGCCAAGGCGTGGCTGAACAGCCTGCAGCAGGCCGTCAAGGGAGCGCAGGTCGTCGCCCTGCCCTACGGTGATCCCGACATCGCCTCCCTCGCCCACCACGGCAAGGAGGTGCCCGGTGTACTGGGGCAGCTCGGCCGGGCGACCAGACTCGCCGGGACGACCGTCGATTCGATCCTGCACGTCACACCGAACACCGACTTCGCCTGGCCGGTCCACGGCGCCGTCGACCCGTCCGTCGTCCACGTCGCCACCTCGGGCGGCGCCCACGACGTGATCGCCCGCAGCGACAGTGTCCGCAACCCGCGGACGCAGTCCTACACACCCACCGCCGCCCGGCCCATCGGCGGCGGCACGACAGCCGTCGTCGCCGACTACTGGCTGTCCACGTCGTTCACAGGTGACCTCACCGGCGCCGGAAATTCGACGCTCGCCGTACAGCGGTTCCTCGCGCACACCCTCTCGGTCACGCAGCAGGTGCCGGGCAAGCAGCGCAGCGTCGTCGTCATGCCACAGCGGATGCCGAGCGTTTCCCAGGCCCGCGCGCTGTCCGACGCCCTCGGGGTGCTGCAGCACCAAGGCACGTGGACCGAGGGGGCGAGCCTGTCGGACGCGGCGAACGCGGCACCGGATCCGGCCGCGAGGCGGTCCGTGCCGGGGACCAGGGCGTACCCGGACTCGCTGCGGAGGCAGGAACTGTCCACGCAGGCGTTCGAGGAGATCCAGCAGACCCGCAAGTCGTTGCGGGACTTCGCGGCCATCCTGTCCGCCAAGAACAGGGTGATGCCGCCGTTCAGCACCGCCATAGACCGCGAGATGTCGAACTCCTGGCGCGGCAGGCCCGGGCAGGCCGCCGGCTTCCGGGCATCGGTCCAGGACTACCTGACAGGCCTGACCCACAAGGTCACATTGATCCAGAAGTCCGACCTGACACTCTCCGGGCGCAGCGCGACCATCCCCATCACCGTGCAGAACAACCTGCTGCAGAACGTGAACGGGCTGAAGCTCAAGCTGAAGTCCAGCCGCAGCATCGGCCTCCGCGTCGACGATCCCGACAAGCAGGTGGTCGTCGACGGCGGGCACAGCCAGTCGATCAAGTTCTCCACGACGGCCAAGGCCAACGGCCGGACCACCGTGACGGCCCAGCTGTACACCCTGCAGGGCGAGCCCTACGGCCCGCCGATGAAGTTCCAGGTGAAGGTCACCTCCATCACCTCCACCGTGCTGCTCGTCATCGCGGGTGGCGTCCTGCTCGTGGTGCTGGCCGGCGTCCGGATGTACACACAGCGCAGGCGCCGCGGCCCGGCCCCGGACCCGGACGCGCCCCTGGATGACGGCGGCGACGGCGAGCCGGGCCCGCCACGCGACGGCGGAGATCCGCAGGACTGCGAGGGTGGCGGGGAGCCGCAGCAGGCGGGTGACCAGCACCCGGACACCACGGCCGGAAAGCATGACCGTCCGGACACGAGTGAGAGGGTGGACCGTTGAGTCAACCGGGCGACCAGGGGCAGGGACAGTGGCGATGAACGCGTCATACGACGGAGACCGCGGCTCCGGTGCCCGCGAGGGCGCACCGCGCCCGGAGCCGGACGCCCGGCACCGGGACACCGACCACGGCGACGACCCGTCGACCATGCGGTTCACCGGCGTCGATGCACTGCTGAGCGACAGCCCCGGGGGCCGCGGAGACTCCGCCAGCCAGACGCCGGACGCCTTCGCCCACCTCTACCACGACCAGAACCACCGGCCGGCCTCGCCGCCGCAGACGCCGCCCCCGCAGGGCACGCCGCCGCAGGGCACCGTCCGGGGGCCGCTGTCGACGCCTCCGGCCGCTCCGCCGCCCGTACAGCCTGCGGAACCCTCTGCACCCGCCGAAGCCGTCGAGGAGCCACCGCCGCAGCGCGCCAAGAGCAAGGCCGCCGGTCTGCTGCGCTCCAGCGCCGTCATGGCGGCCGGAACGATGGTCTCCCGGCTCACCGGTTTCGTCCGCTCGGCCCTCATCGTCATCGCCCTGGGTACCGCGACGCTCGGCGAGACCTACCAGCTGGCGATCACGCTGCCGACGATGATCTACATCCTCACGGTCGGTGGCGGCCTCAATTCGGTCTTCGTGCCGCAGCTGGTGCGGGCGATGAAGGAGGACGAAGACGGGGGCGAGGCCTACGCGAACCGGCTGCTGACGCTCGTCGCGGTCGTCCTGGGGATGCTCACGGTGGTCACCGTGCTGGCGGCGCCACTGCTGCTGCGTGTCATGTCCGTGCAGACGGCCGACAACCCGGCCGCAAACGGCGTCGCCGTCACCTTCATCCGGTTCTGCCTGCCGTCGATCTTCTTCATGGGCATCCACGTCGTGATCGGGCAGATCCTCAACGCGCGCGGCCGTTTCGGGCCGATGATGTGGACCCCCGTCCTCAACAACATCGTCATCATCGCCTCGGTGTGCCTCTTCCTCGTCGTCTACGGCACTGCCGGCGAGTCCCACCTCGGCGTCCACACCATCCCGCCCGAGGGCGTCCGGCTACTCGGCATCGGCACCCTGCTCGGCCTCGTCGTGCAGGCCCTGGCGATGATTCCGTTCCTGCGGGCGACAGGCTTCCGCATCCGCCCGCGCTTCGACTGGCGCGGTCACGGCCTGGGCAAGGCAGTCAAGCTGGCGAAGTGGACCGTGCTGTTCGTCCTGGCCAACCAGGCCGGCGTGCTGGTCATCACCCAGCTGTCGACCTGGTCCGGCAACATCGCCGCCGCCGACAACCACCCCGGCAACAGCTTCGTCGCCTATTCACAGGCCCAGCTGATCTGGAACATGCCGCAGGCCATCATCACCGTCTCGGTGATGGCCGCGCTGCTGCCCCGGCTCTCCCGTGCGGCCAACGACGGCGACACCGGCGCGGTCCGCGACGACATCTCGCAGGGGCTGCGCAACTCGGCCGTCGCCATCGTGCCCATCGCCTTCGGCCTCCTCGCGCTCGGCGTCCCGATGTGCACCCTCATCTACGGCGGAGCCGGGGCGGTCGAGGCCCAGGCCATGGGCTACACGCTGATGGGCTTCGGTCTCGGGCTGATCCCGTTCTCGGTGCAGTACGTCGTCCTGCGCGCGTTCTACGCCTACGAGGACACCCGCACGCCCTTCTACAACACGGTGATCGTCGCGGCCGTCAACGCCGCCGCGTCCGGTCTGTGCTTCCTGCTGCTGCCAGCCCGCTGGGCGGTCGTGGGCATGGCCGCGTCCTACGGGCTCGCCTACCTCATCGGCGTCGTCGTCGCGTGGCGCAGGCTGCGCGTCCGGCTCGAGGGCGACCTGGACGGCGCCCGCGTCGTGCGCACGTACACGCGGCTGGCCGGCGCCGCCGTTCCGGCCGCACTCGCTGCCGGCGCCGCCGTCTACGGCGTCACACGGACGCTCGGTAGCGGCGTCCTCGGATCCGTCGCCTCGCTCGTGGCCGGCGGGCTGCTGCTGGCCGTCGTCTTCGTGTTCACCGCGAAGCGCATGCGCGTCGAGGAGATGACCGCGATGCTCGGCATGGTCCGCACCCGTCTCGGCAGATGATCCACTCGTCGCGTGCAACCATCCACGGCCTCCACGTGTCGTGCAGAGCGGAGAATCGTGGGCACAATTGTCTCGGGCTGTTTCGAGAAGCCGGCAGCAACGAATGGGGAGGCAGGAACGACGGTGGCGGAACGGAGCACAGCCGCCGTCGACGCGGCCAACACCGGAGGCGCACAGGAGTCCCCGGCCGCTGACGCGGACGAGAAGGCCACGGCCGACGGCGCGAGCGGAGAGCCTGACGAGCAGGACACTGAGGCGTCTGCCACGGGGCCCAGGCCCGCCCGGAAGGCGGCCGCCCCCGAGTTGCACAGCGGCCACAAACTCGCCAGACGCTACCGCCTCGAGGAGTGCGTCACCCGACTGGACGGATTCAGCAGCTGGCGTGCCGTGGACGAGAAGCTCCGCCGCGCGGTGGGCGTCCACATCCTCTCCGCACAGCACCCGCGCGCCCGCCACGTGCTGGCTGCGGCCCGTTCCGCGGCCCTGCTCGGTGATCCACGGTTCGTACAGGTCCTGGACGCGGTAGAGGCCGACGACCTCGTCTACGTCGTGCACGAATGGCTTCCGGACTCCACGCCGCTGACCGGACTGCTCGCTTCGGGCGCGCTCCCCGCGCACGAGGCCTACCAACTCGTCACCCACCTCTCACAGGCCATGGCGGCGGCACACTGCGAGGGCCTCGCACACCTGCGGCTCACCCCCGGGGCCGTGCTCCGGACCAGCAGCGGCCAGTACCGCATCCGCGGCCTCGCCGTGAGTGCCGCCCTTCGCGGGCTCACCAGCGACCACCCGCAGCGCGACGACACCGAGGCCGTCGGAGCGCTGCTGTACGCGGCGCTCACCCAGCGCTGGCCCTACGAGGAGGACGCCTACGGCTTGACCGGCGTCGGCACCCTGGCCAAGAACACACTGGCCGCTCCCGACCAGGTACGCGCCGGTGTCCACCGCGGACTGTCGGACCTCGCCATGCGCGCGCTCGTGAACGACGGGGCGACCGCCTGCCGTGAGGAGCAGCCCTGCGCGACTCCGGAAGAGCTGGCCAAGGCGGTCTCCGCGCTCCCCCGCATCCGCCCGCCCGAGCAGGATTTCCCGATGCCCCCGGTCTACCCCCGCGCCGGGCAGGGCGGCCTGATCCCGGCGACGGCCAACGGAAGGCCCTCCGGCCCGTCCACGGCACACACGCCGCCCGCACTGCCCGGCCGGACCGGAAAGATCCTCAAGTGGGGTGTCTCCGCGCTGCTCATCGCCGCGCTGGGACTCGGCAGCTGGCAAGTCGCCGACACCCTCATGCACGCGGATTCCCGCGCCGAGACGACCATCCCCGACCGGCACGGCAGCCCGGATGACGAGAACCCGCCACAGCTCACGCCGCTGCGGATCGTGGACGCGAAGGACTTCGACCCAATGGGCAACGGCTCGGAGAACCCCGAGCAGGTGCCGAAGGCGATCGACGGCGATCCGGACACCGTCTGGTACACGCGGAACTACTACGGGCACTCCGACTTCGGGAACCTCAAGCCCGGCGTCGGGCTCATCCTCGACCTCGGCAAGGACCAGGACGTCCGCAAGGTGCAGGCCGATTTCGGCGGTCGGACCTCCGCCGAGTTGCTCGTCGCGGATCCGAAGGCGGCGGGCATGCCCTCCGCCTTCGACGACTTCCGCAAGATCGCCTCCGGCGCCGGGGAAAGCCTCACGTATCACCCCGACCACCCGGTACGCACCCGCTACGTCCTGGTGTGGCTCACTGACCTCCCGCTGGCGACGGACGGCAACTACCGTGGCCGGATCTCGGAGATCCAGATCTCCGGCTGAGGCGCCCGGTGCGGTAGGAACACCGCCCGGCGGGGAAGGTGGCGAGGGTGACCGACGACGACCGCACCCTGCTCACCCGCCACGTCGAAGGCGATCCGGATGCCTTCGGGGAGCTCGTGCGGCGCCACCGCGACCGGCTCTGGGCAGTTGCCCTGCGCACCCTGGGCGATCGCGAGGAGGCCGCCGACGCCGTGCAGGACGCCCTCGTCTCGGCATACCGTGCCGCCCACACCTTCCAGGGCCGCGCAGCCGTCACCACGTGGCTGCATCGCATCACGGTGAACGCCTGCCTCGACCGCGCCCGCAAGGCGGCGGCGCGCCGCACTTCGCCCACCGACGACACCGAGCGCCTGGAGCAACTGCTCGAGCCGCATGAGTCCGCCGCCCTGCCGGCGGAGCGCCGCGATCTGCACCGGGAGCTGCTCGCCGCCCTCAACAGGCTCCCCGCGGAGCAGCGCGCGGCGCTCGTTCTGGTCGATATGCAGGGCTACCCGGTCGCGGAGGCCGCCCGCATCCTCGACGTGGCGGTAGGGACGGTCAAGAGCCGCTGCGCCCGCGGCCGGTCCCGGCTGCTGCCGATGGTGAGCCATCTCAGACCCCCTGTGTCCGCAGACGGTAGATCCGCCTCGGACGAGGGAAGGAACCGGAGCCGGGGGGCATCCGTCCCACCGGCGAGGAGCATCCGGCAGGCGACCCCTGGCGACAGCGAAGGACGGAGGTGAGCACCCGTGACTACCGACGTCATCCAGCCCGGCACGGACGGGCATCCGGAGGTCGACGACATCTCCGCCCTCACCGAGGGCCTGCTCGCCCAGGAAGCGGCGGAGCGACTGCGCACGCATCTGGCCGGCTGCGCACTGTGCGCTGACGTCCATACCTCGCTGGAGGAGATTCGCGGCGCCCTGGGAACCCTGCCGGGGCCGTCACCCATGCCGGCGGAGCTGTCCGGACGGATCGACGCCGCCCTTGCCGCCGAGGCCCTGCTCGACGCGACCGCCCCTGAGCCTGCGGAGGGCGCCGTTTCACGTGAAACGACGCCTACAAGTCACCTGGCGCCGGCACGGTCCAGGGTTTCACGTGAAACAGGAGCGGCCGGGCGCCCGGCCGCAGCGACAGGTCCGGGTCGTCTCCGTGCTCGCCGCGGGCGTCGACGTACGGTTCTCGTCACGGCTGCCTGCACCGCGGTTGCCCTGGGTATCGGAGGTGTCCTGGTCCAGCAGTCCAGGCCGGGCGGGGGCACCGAACCAGGCGGGGTCCAGCAGAAGGCCGCCCAGGACGCACGCCTGAAGAACCACGTTCATCACCTGCTCGCAGCCGCCAGGAAGGCTCCCTCCACAACCGAGCGAAACCCTTCGGCGCCCGCACAGGGCGGCGGTCAGGCACCCAGCGCCCCGATGCCGCTGGCCGGTGGCGGACCCACCTCGGTACCCACCTGCATCCGGGAGGGCATCCACCGCTCGCAGACGCCCCTCGCGGTCGACGAGCGAACCAGTTACCACGGGCGCGCCGCATACCTCGTGGTGCTGCCGCATCCCGGAGAATCACAACGCGTGGACGTGTATCTGGTCGATCCAGCCTGCACCACGGGCGCGGCACCCGGTCCCGGCGAGGTGTTCCTCACACGCACCTACTCCCGGTCCTGACCCGGGCGCTTGTGCTGTGTGCGCCGCGCACCGGGCGGGAATGTCCGCCCCTTAGGATCCGTTGGGTGGGGTGAAAGACCTCAAGAAGAGGGACCCCGGTACGCAGTCGGCAGACAAGGAAGATCCTGTGAGCGACGTCCGCAACGTGATCATCATCGGCTCGGGTCCCTCGGGATACACCGCAGCCCTCTACACGGCCCGTGCGTCGCTGAAGCCGCTGGTCTTCGAGGGCTCGGTCACCGCGGGTGGCGCGCTCATGAACACGACCGAGGTCGAGAACTACCCCGGGTTCCGCGAAGGCATCATGGGCCCGGATCTGATGGACGAGATGCGGGCTCAGGCTGAACGCTTCGGTGCCGAACTCGTCCCGGACGACGTGACGGCCGTCGACTTCTCCGGACCGGTCAAGACCGTCACGGACTCCAACGGCACCGTCCACCAGGCGCGCACCGTCATCGTGAGCACTGGCTCCCAGCACCGCAAGCTGGGCCTGCCCGAGGAGGACGCCCTCTCCGGCCGCGGCGTCTCCTACTGCGCTACCTGCGACGGATTCTTCTTCCGGGACCAGGACATCGCCGTGGTGGGCGGAGGTGACACGGCCATGGAGGAGGCCACCTTCCTCTCCCGTTTCGCCAGGTCCGTCACCGTCGTCCACCGCCGGGACACGCTGCGCGCCTCGAAGGCCATGCAGGAGCGGGCCTTCGCGGACCCGAAGATCTCCTTCGCCTGGAACAGCGAGGTCTCCGAGATCCAGGGCAAGGACGGCAAGCTCGGCGGGCTGGGCCTGCGGAACACGGCGACCGGAGAGGCCTCCGAGCTCGCCGTGACCGGGCTGTTCGTCGCGATCGGCCACGACCCGCGCACGGAGCTCTTCAAGGGCGTCCTCGACTTCGACGACGAGGGCTACCTGCAGGTCGACTCGCCGTCGACCCGCACGAACGTCCCGGGTGTCTTCGCCGCCGGCGACGTCGTCGACCACACCTACCGGCAGGCGATCACCGCGGCCGGGACGGGCTGCGCCGCCGCGCTCGACGCCGAGCGTCACCTGGCAGCCTCCCAGCCCGAGCCGGAGAACGCCCCAGAGCCGGAGAAGGCCACCGCCGCCTGAACCACACCCCCACACGCACCGCACACCGAGGAGAACCGCCATGACAGACGCCACCGTGACCGCGACCGACGACACCTTCGACGAGGTGGTGCTGAAGAGCGACAAGCCCGTTCTGGTCGACTTCTGGGCCGCCTGGTGCGGTCCGTGCCGGCAGATCGCCCCCTCGCTCGAGGCGATCGCGGCGGAGAACACCGAGAAGCTCACCGTCGTCAAGCTCAACATCGACGAGAACCCTGGCGTCGCGGCCAAGTACGGGATCATGTCCATTCCGACGATGAACGTCTACCGGGGCGGCGAGGTCGTGAAGACCATCGTCGGCGCCAAGCCCAAGGCAGCCATCGAGCGCGACCTGGCCGACTTCATCGGCTGACCGCTTCGCTCGCAGTCGTTTCGCGGTCCGTGCTCCTGCTCCAGGGGCACGGACCGCAGCTTCGCGCGCCCCCGTCAGAGCGGACGCAGCACCGGGTCCTTCTGGACGGCCCCGAGAAGCTGGTCCAGAGCCCGCTCCACATCCTCGCGCCACGTCACCGTGGACCGGAGCTCAAGGCGCAACCGCGGATAGTGGTGGTGCGGGCGAACCGTCTTGAAGCCCACGGACAGCAGGTGCTCGGCGGGCAACACGCAGGACGGGCCGCCCCAGTGTGCGTCACCGAAAGCCTCCACCGCGCGGAAACCACGACGCATCACGTCCTTCGCGACGGTCTGCACCATCATCCGCCCGAGCCCCTGCCCCTGGAACTCGGGCCGCAGGTTCGCGGTGATGAGCTGCACGGCATCGGGGGAGACCGGGCTGGTGGGGAAGACAGCAGACCGGGGCACGTACGCCGGCGGCGCGTAGAGCACGAAACCCGCGGGCCGGCCGTCCACGGAGACCACCCGGCCACACGACCCCCAGTCCAGCAGGACCGCCGAGATCCAGGACTCCTTCTCCAGCTCCGGGCGGCCCGCTTTGGCGGCCGCCTCGGCGCTCACCGGATCGAGTTCCCAGAACACGCAGGCCCGGCAACGCTTCGGAAGGTCCGAAAGGTTGTCGAGTGTGAGCGGAACAAGCTGACGCCCCATGGAGCACATCGTATCCATGGGGCGTCGTTCCGCGGCAGGCTCGTCAGGTCTCGTCGTCCGGTTCCTGAGCCAACTGCTGCTCGAGCACCCGGCCCTCACCAGGCGCGAACTGGCCGAGGATCCTTTCCAGGTCCTCCATCGACGCGAACTCCACGACGATCTTCCCCTTCTTCTGACCCAGATCGACCTTCACCCGGGTCTCGAACCGGTCGGAGAGTCGGCCCGCGAGGTGGTCCAGCGCGGGGGAGACCCGGCGCCCGGCACGCGGCCGGTTCCTGGACGTGCTCTTGGGAGACGTCCCCATGAGCGTCACAATCTCCTCGACCGCCCGCACGGAGAGGCCCTCGGCGACGATGCGATGGGCCAGCCGGTCCTGTTCCTCGCCGTCCTCGACAGACAGCAGCGCGCGAGCATGCCCGGCCGACAGCACGCCGGCGGCAACACGACGCTGCACGGACGGCGAGAGCTTCAGGAGCCGCAGGGTGTTGGACACCTGCGGCCGCGATCGGCCGATGCGATCCGCCAACTGGTCGTGGGTGCAGTTGAAGTCCTTCAGCAACTGGTCGTAGGCGGCCGCCTCCTCCAGCGGATTCAGCTGGGCGCGGTGCAGGTTCTCCAGCAACGCGTCCAACAGCAACTTCTCGTCATCGGTGGCACGGACGATCGCCGGAATGCGTTCCAGGCCCGCTTCCCGGCAGGCTCGCCAGCGCCGCTCGCCCATGATGAGCTCGTACTGGTCCTGCCCCAGCGCCCGCACCACGATCGGCTGCAGCAGCCCCACCTCGTTGATCGAGGTGACCAGTTCCGCCAGCGCATCCTCGTCGAAGACCTCGCGAGGCTGACGTGGATTGGGCGTGATCGCCTCCACGGGCAGCTCCGCGAAGTGTGCCCCGGCGACAGTGGCCTCCTGCACCGCGGTCTCATCTTCGGTTTCACGTGGAACATCGGGCAGCGATGCCACCTTGGCCGCGGCGACGCCGCGTTCTTCCGTCAGCACCGGCACAGCGGTCGGCGACGAGACGCCGTTGCTGCTGATCGCCGGCGTCGCGTGACTCTCCATACCGTTCGGTGCCGCGGGGATCAGGGCTCCCAGTCCCCGACCAAGCCCTCTGCGTCGCTCGCTCACTGCATCCCCTCCGACATGGTGCCCTGCTGGTGCGATGGTGCCTGCTGCGCCCTCGCGTGGCGCAGCGCGATCTCTCGGGCCGCCTCCAGATAGGAGAGCGAACCACTGGAGCCAGGATCGTAAGTCAGCACGGTCTGGCCGTAACTCGGCGCCTCCGAGATGCGGACGGACCGCGGCACGTTGGTACGCAGCACCTGGGCGCCGAAGTGGCTGCGAACCTCCTCCGCCACCTGCGAAGCGAGGCGGGTCCGGCCGTCGTACATAGTGAGCAGGATGGTCGACACGTGCAGCTGGGGATTGAGGTGCCCCCGAACCAGCTCCACGTTTCTCAGTAGCTGACCGAGGCCCTCCAGCGCGTAGTACTCGCACTGGATCGGGATCACGACCTCCGCGCCGGCCACGAGCGCGTTGACCGTCAGCAGACCCAGCGAGGGCGGACAGTCGATGAGAACGTAGTCCAGCGGCTGCTCGTACGCCGCGACGGCTCGCTGCAGTCGGCTCTCCCGGGCGACCAGGGAGACCAGCTCGATCTCCGCACCGGCAAGATCGATGGTGGCAGGTGCACAGAACAGGCCTTCCACGTCCGGCACGGGCTGCACCACTTCCGAGAGGGCCTTGTTCTCGACCAGAACGTCGTAGATCGAGGGCACCTCGGAGTGGTGATCGACGCCCAGCGCGGTGGACGCGTTGCCCTGCGGGTCCAGGTCCACGACGAGCACCCGGGCGCCGTGCAGTGCGAGAGCTGCGGCCAGATTGACCGTCGTGGTCGTCTTCCCCACACCACCCTTCTGGTTGGCCACCACCATGACCCTCGTCTGCTCGGGCCGGGGCAGTCGCTCACCCGCACGGTTCATGGCTTCCACGGCCTGCTGCGCGGCACGGCCCACCGGCGTGGACCCGGTGTCGTACTCCGGAGCAGGCGAGGCATCCACGGGAAGAGGCGTTTCACGTGAAACGTCCGTGGATTCGGTTCGGGGGCCGGGGACCGGTTCGGTCATCGGTCCCGCCATATGGGCGTCGGGACGCAACGGTTCACTCTCCTCGACAGGACCTTCTCGGAGTTCAAAGCCTGCCATGCTTTCCGGGTCGTGAACCAGCGAACCCCGACGACCTGTGGACAACCCCAGGTCTCGACGGGGTTCGGGGCGCCCTACGCGGGGCGTGCTGTCTCGGGGCCCGGTCTCGCGGTGCAACCGCAGCCGCTCGGCCGCGGCCGATGATTCCGTGCAGCAGAGAGCGTCGTTTCACGTGAAACACGATGCAGCCGGATCCCGCCAGGGATCCGGCCGACACTCCGCGCCTACGCCACACGGGCGCGGAAAACCCCTGCACCTGAGAGCTCTCGCGGCCCGTCCCACAAGTACTTCCCGCGACATCGGTCGCAGTTCAGCCCGAGCCGCTCCCTCTCAGGTGGCAGGTGGGCGGCAGCGAGTATTCATGGGCGGCGTCGTCCCGGGCGCGGACCGCGGCCGGCCCGGGCGGCCTTCGCTCGCTTGGCCGCGAAACGCACGCCGCCGGGGCTCTCCCCGACCTCCGCTCGTACGACGGTGGACAGCGGGTCCACGACCCCTTCACCCACCCGGACGACCGAGGTCCGCACCACACCGAGCTTCTGCAGCGCGGATCGGGCGCCCACAAGTTCGTCCTCCGCGGTGTCACCCTTCAGCGCGAGCATCTCGCCGTAAGGTCGCAGCAGTGGGACGCCCCAGCCGGCGAGCCGGTCGAGCGGCGCCACTGCCCGGGCGGTCACCACCTGAACCGGCGAGAAGGTGCCCAACACCTCCTCGGCCCGCCCACGCACGACGGTCACGTGATCGAGACCGAGGAGCTCGACGACCTCCTGCAGGAAGTTGACACGCCGTAGCAGCGGCTCCAGCAGGGTGATACGCAGATCGGGACGCACCAGCGCCAGCGGGATGCCGGGCAGCCCGGCCCCGGATCCGACGTCGCACACCGTCACACCCCGGGGCACCACCTCGGACAGGACCGCGCAGTTGAGCAGGTGCCGCTCCCAGAGCCGGGGCACCTCGCGCGGACCGATCAGACCGCGCCGCACCCCGGCGTCGGCCAGCAGCTCGCCGTAGCGAACCGCCTCGGCCAGGTGCTCACCGAAGCACTCCCGCGCCGCCACCGGGGCGGGCGGGAGTTCCGCCGTGTCCGCCGGCTGCTCGTTCACGGCAGCACGACCACGCAGCGCTGCGGCTCCTCGCCCTCGGACTCACTGCGCAATCCAGCCTCCGCGACCGCGTCGTGGACGACCTTGCGCTCGAAGGGCGTCATCGGCTGCAGCTTGACGGCCTCGCCAGAGGCTTTCGCCTCTCCGGCGGCCTTGCTGCCCAGCTCGGTGAGCTCCTCCCGCTTGCGGGCCCGGAAGCCCGGCGACATCGAGCATCAGCCGGCTGCGGTCACCGGTCTCCCGGTGCACGGCCAGGCGGGTCAGCTCCTGCAGGGCCTCCAGCACCTCTCCGTCCTGTCCGACGAGCTTCTGCAGATCCCGCGAGGACCCGTCGCTGATGATGGACACCGCGGCGCGGTCGGCCTCGACGTCCATGTCGATGTCGCCGTCAAGGTCGGCGATGTCGAGGAGCCCCTCGAGGTAGTCGGCAGCGATCTCCCCCTCCTGTTCCAGGCGGCTCAGGGAGTCCGTGCCCTCCTCGGCAGTCGTCTCCGTCACTGCAGGCTCCTTTGTCACTTCTTGGTCTTCGCGGACTGCGGCTTCTTCTTGCCCTGGCTGCCCTGCCCGGGCTTGCCCTGGGTCTTCTGTACGCCCCCGGAGGGCTTGTCGGCGGACTTCCCCGCGGGCTTGCCTGCGGCCGTCTGGTCCGTTGGCTGGTGGCCGGCACTGGACTGGCGCTGCGACTTGCTCTGCCGCTTGGGCTGGGCACGCTTCGCGCGGGCTTCCTCGGCCGCATCGCGGGCCTGGACCTCGGCCGGATCCTCCTTGAGCTTGCCCTTGGCCCGCAGCTTCTCCTGGCGCTCCTTGAAGGCGATGCTTCCGGGCGTCGGGTTCCGCTTGATCACGGTCATCTGCTGGCACAGCGTCCAGACGTTGGTGGTCAGCCAGTACACGAGGACACCGACGGGGAAATTGATGCCGAAGACGGCGAACATCACCGGGAAGACGTACATCAGCATCTTCTGCTGCTGCATGAACGGAGTCTTGGCCGTCAGGTCGACGTTCTTGGTCATCAGCTGGCGCTGGGTGTAGAACTGCGACGCCGACATCGTCAAGATCATGATGACCGTGACCACCCGCACGTCGGTCAGGCTGGCGCCCAGCTCCTGCACCTGATGCGCACTTGACATGAACTTGGCGGACAGCGGTGCGCCGAAGATCTGCGCGTTCCGGGCGCTGTTGACCGTGTTCTGCGTGAGCACGCCGACCGGCTGGTCGTTCGCGATGTGGCTGAGCACCCGGTAGAGCGCGAAGAAGAACGGCGACTGGGCCAGGATGGGAAGACAGCTGGAGAGCGGGTTGGTCCCCGTCTCCTTGTACAGCTTCATCATCTCTTCGGACTGGCGCTGCTTGTCGCTCTTGTAGCGCTCCTGGATCGCCTTCATCCGGGGCTGGAGAGCCTGCATGTTCCGCGTCGACTTGATCTGCTTCACGAACAGCGGGATCAGTGCGGTGCGGATCAGCACCACCAGGCAGACGATGGACAGACCCCAGGCCCAGCCGCCGTTCGGGTCGAAGACCAGGCTGAACAGCGAGTGGAACTGGACGATGATCCAGGAGACAACTGTATAGAGAGGACCGAGGATCGTGTCCACGAATCAGGCTCCTTGGGCGTTGGACTGGGACCGGTGCTGCTCCCAGCGGCTCCGCAGCCGCTGATGCCACACAGGATGCTTCCGGGCAGGGACATGGTCGACGCCACCGGGCGACCACGGATTACAGCGAAGGATGCGCCACGCTGTGAGCACCGTCCCCTTCACCGCACCGTGCCGGTCGATGGCCGTGTACCCGTAGTGCGAACAGGACGGGTAGTACCTGCAGACCGGCCCGAGCATCGGACTGATGGTCCACTGGTAGATCTTGATCAACCAGAGCAGCGGATATTTCACGGCGCCTTCCCCAGCAACCGCCACAGTGCGGTATCCAGGTCCCGGGTCAGCTGGTCATGCCTCGCCGTCCCCGCACCGGGCAGCGCCCGTACGACCACAAGGCTACCCGGGGGGAGCACCGAGAGCCGGTCCCGCAGGACGTGACGCAGGCGACGCTTGACGCGGTTGCGCGTCACCGCGTCCCCCACGGCCTTGCTCACGACGAAACCCGCACGTGCAGGAGGTACAGTCCCCCCCGCCTCGTGCGGGTCCGTGGTTCCGCGGAAAAGGTGCACGACGAGAAGCGGGCGTCCCGGCCCGGCGACCGCGTCGTACGGCGGTCGCGAAGTCTTCACGCCGCCTCAGCCGGTGCTCGGTGGGCAGCACGTCGTGGACCTGGTCTGGGCGGTCAGGCCGACACGCGGGCGCGACCCTTGCTGCGGCGGTTCGCGACGATCGCGCGGCCGGCGCGGGTCCGCATGCGCAGCCGGAAGCCGTGGGTCTTCGCGCGGCGGCGGTTGTTCGGCTGGAAGGTGCGCTTGCTCACTCGGGGGCTCCAGGTGGTCTTGAGTCTCTGCGAGACGGTGTGTGGAGTCGACAGGCTGTCACCGTGCGCCCACGAGTAGCTCGCAACGCCCGAGTGTGCACCGCTTCCTGTTGCCCATCGGAGGCAGGCGGCAGCAGCCGTCGACAACTCGACCTCGACACGGTACGCGGGGGCGCCTCGCCCGGTCAAACCGCCGCGTCCCGGGGGCGCCCTTCGTACACAGCCTGTGGACAACGACTTGAACCGCGCACACCGCGCTGACTACCGTGACGGAACTTCCTTTCCCTCCCGACCGCCCCAGAACCACACATTCGTGGGATGCCGCCGCCGTCTCTGCGCGGACGAGCCCCTGCCCAGTGAGAGAGCGTGCCTCGTGGCCGACGTACCTGCCGATCTTGCCGCAGTATGGCCGCACGTGCTCGACCGGCTCCTCTCCGACGGCCAGGGTGTCGAGGCCAAGGACCAGCGCTGGCTCAAGGACTGCCAACCGCTCGTCCTGGTGTCCGGCACCGCGCTGCTGGGCGTGCCCAACGAGTACGCGAAGGGCGTGCTGGAGGGCCGCCTCTCACCGATGATCAGCGAGGCGCTCAGCCACGAGTGCCACCAGTCGATCAGGCTGGCCGTCACCGTGACCGGTCCCGCCCCGGAGCCCGCCCCCGCGCCCACGCCTGCGGAAGAACAGCATCCCGGCGGGCCGCACACTCCTTCCGTGCCCGGCGGTCACGACCCTGCGCCCTACGAGGGATATGACGGCCGGGAGCTGCCCACCGTGCGCCCGGCCTATCCGCAGTACGCACAGCCGCCGCAGCAGCGCAGCGCGCCGCAGCAGCACTCCTGGGGCCGGCAGCCGCACGACCCCTATTCCGCGCCACAGGCTCACCCGCGGCACCAGCCTCCTCACCAGCCTCCGCGGCAGCGCTCGTCTCCCGGCAGCTACGAGCAGCAGCGGTACGAACCGCGCCCGGGTGGCTACGAACAGTACGAGTACGAGTCCTACGAGCAGCAGCTGCCACCGCAGGGCCGTCCTCCGGCCGCCCGCTACGACGGCCCCTCCCACCTGCCCGCCCCCTCGGGCGCGCCCGGTCCCCTCGCGGCGCAGCCCGCGCCGGCCACCGGCCCGGGGGAGCCCACCGCGCGGCTGAACCCCAAGTACCTGTTCGACACCTTCGTCATCGGCGCCTCCAACCGCTTCGCCCACGCCGCGGCGGTCGCGGTGGCCGAGGCGCCGGCCAAGGCGTACAACCCGCTGTTCATCTACGGGGAGTCCGGCCTCGGCAAGACGCACCTGCTGCACGCGATCGGGCACTACGCCCGGAGTCTGTACCCCGGCACCCGGGTGCGGTACGTGAGCTCGGAGGAGTTCACCAACGAGTTCATCAACTCCATCCGCGACGGCAAGGCGGACGCCTTCCGCAAGCGGTACCGCGACATGGACATCCTGCTCGTGGACGACATCCAGTTCCTGGCGAGCAAGGAGTCCACCCAGGAGGAGTTCTTCCACACCTTCAACACGCTGCACAACGCCAACAAGCAGATCGTCCTGTCCTCGGACCGGCCGCCGAAGCAGCTGGTCACCCTGGAGGACCGGCTCCGCAACCGCTTCGAGTGGGGCCTGATCACCGACGTGCAGCCCCCGGAGCTGGAGACCCGGATCGCGATCCTGCGGAAGAAGGCGGTGCAGGAGCAGCTCAACGCGCCGCCCGAGGTGCTGGAGTTCATCGCCTCGCGGATCTCGCGGAACATCCGCGAGCTGGAGGGGGCGCTGATCCGCGTCACGGCCTTCGCCAGCCTCAACCGGCAGCCGGTAGACCTGGGGCTGGCCGAGATCGTGCTCAAGGACCTGATCCCCGGCGGCGAGGACGCGGCACCGGAGATCACCGCGACCGACATCATGGGGGCGACGGCCGACTACTTCGGGCTGTCCGTGGACGACCTGTGCGGCTCTTCCCGCAGCCGCGTCCTGGTCACCGCCCGGCAGATCGCGATGTACCTGTGCCGCGAGCTGACGGATCTGTCGCTGCCGAAGATCGGCGCACAGTTCGGCGGCCGCGACCACACCACCGTGATGCACGCCGACCGCAAGATCCGGGCGCTGATGGCCGAGCGGCGGTCCATCTACAACCAGGTCACCGAGCTGACCAACCGCATCAAGAACGCCTGACGTCCTCGCTTCCGTCCAGCGCCCCGCACGCCGCCGCGTGCGGGGCGTTCGATTTCTGCGGTCTGTGGACGGCTCTCCTCCACAACGAGGGGCGCCGTGCGGCGTCCACACCCTGGGGAGGGCGAAGTTGTCCAGAATCTCTCCACAGCCGGACCGCGGATTCTGGATCACCGCAGCTCACATGCCTGGGGATTTGTGCATGGCGGTGATCCACAGGTTGTGGACCGCGAGGCGCCTTCCGGAGCACCTCCGCGGTTGTCCACCGCCCGCCCACAGGCTCGGCAGACTTGTCCCCAGCTTCTCCACAGCCCTGTCCACTGTTCGGCAACGCGGCACGCCCTCTCACCGGTCAGAGTGAATCGGGTCACACGATGCTGCCGCCGGGGGCTGTTGAGAACCTGGGAAAACCTGTGGGCGGAGCTGTGGGAAAGCCGGGGTCGGCTGTGCACGGGGTGTGCAGAACTTTCCGCCGTCCACAGAGACCCCGTCGTCGTCCACGGGACGGCCCACAGGGGCGGTGGACAAAAAAGCCGCTCTGACCTGCGGGAAAGCAGTTATCCCCGGTTTCCACAGGCCCTACTACTACGACTACCTAGAGAGAGCCCGGGAATCGTTTGGAAGTGGGTGCTGTGCACAACTCGGCTCTCCGGCGTCCTACCCCGACCGAGGCAACTTGACGCACATGCGCCCCGACTGTCAGCGGCGTGCGTCAGACTGGACCCCGGCACAAGGCCAGCAGCAACAGCAGGAGGCGGCTGAAGGTGAAGATCCGGGTAGAGCGAGATGTACTGGCGGAGGCGGTGGCGTGGACTGCCAAGAGCCTCCCGGCCCGTCCGCCGGTGCCGGTCCTCGCCGGCCTCCTGCTGAAGGCAGAGGACGGCTCCCTGAGCCTTTCGGGCTTCGACTACGAGGTCTCGGCGCGGGTCTCGGTCGAGGCCGAGGTGGAGGAGGACGGGACCGTCCTGGTCTCCGGCCGGCTGCTTGCCGACATCTCCCGCGCCCTCCCCAACCGGCCCGTGGAGATCTCCACAGACGGTGTACGGGTCAACGTGGTGTGCGGCTCCTCCCGGTTCACCCTCCACTCACTGCCTGTGGAGGAATACCCGGCGCTGCCCGAGATGCCCACCGCGACCGGCACGGTGCCCGGTGAGGTGTTCGCCTCCGCCGTCTCCCAGGTGGCGATCGCTGCCGGCCGTGACGACACGCTGCCCGTGCTCACCGGCGTGCGTATCGAGATCGAGGGCGACACGGTCACCCTCGCCTCCACCGACCGCTACCGCTTCGCCGTGCGCGAGTTCCTGTGGAAGCCGGAGACGCCCGACACCTCGGCCGTCGCGCTCGTGCCCGCCAAGACGCTGCTGGACACCGCGAAGTCGCTCAGCAGCGGTGACTACGTCTCGCTCGCGCTGTCCGGTTCCGGCTCCGGTGAGGGTCTGATCGGCTTCGAGGGCGCCGGCCGGCGCACCACGACCCGCCTGCTGGAGGGCGACCTGCCGAAGTACCGGCAGCTGTTCCCCACCGAGTTCAACTCGGTCGCCGTCATCGAAACGGCGCCGTTCGTCGAGGCGGTCAAGCGCGTGGCGCTCGTCGCCGAGCGCAACACCCCGGTGCGGCTGAGCTTCGAGCAGGGCGTGCTCACCCTGGAGGCCGGCTCCAGCGACGACGCACAGGCTGTGGAGCGGCTGGACGCGGACCTGGAGGGCGATGACATCTCGATCGCCTTCAACCCGGGCTTCCTGCTGGAGGGCCTCAGCGCGATCGACTCCCCGGTCGCGCAGCTGTCCTTCACCACGTCCACCAAGCCGGCGCTGCTCGGCGGCCGCCCGGCCAAGGACGCCGAGGTCGACGAGGACTACAAGTACCTGATGATGCCGGTCCGGCTGAGCGGATGAGCGCCGGAGCCCGACAGGTGAGCGGCAATCCCTGGGCGTAGGCTCGGCTGGTGCTTCGCCGCGTAGGACCTGCCGCGGCGCGACGCCTTGCAAGGCACCTCTCTCCCCGGTCTTCGGCGGGGGGTACCCCTTGCGTTGTCGCATCGCGCGAGTACGAAAAGTACGACCCGCGATTCACCGCACCAGACGCCGCGCCTGTCCCAGCAGGACTCACGGCGAAGCACCAGGCACGAACCGTGAAGGAAGGGGCAGTGATGGAGCTCGGTCTCGTCGGTCTCGGCAAAATGGGTGGCAACATGCGCGAGCGGCTGCGCCGCGCGGGTCACACCGTCGTCGGGTACGACCGCAACCCGGACCTTGCCGACGTCCACAGCCTTCGGGAGCTGGTGGACGCGCTGAAGGGTCCGCGGGTGGTGTGGGCGATGGTTCCGGCCGGCGCCGCCACCCAGTCCACCGTCGACGAGCTGGCTGAGCTGCTCTCGGAAGGCGATGTCCTGGTGGACGGCGGCAACTCCCGCTGGACTGACGACGAGAAGCACGCCGAGGAGCTGGCCGCCAAGGGCGTCGGCTTCGTCGACTGCGGCGTCTCCGGCGGCGTGTGGGGCCTGGAGAACGGCTACGCGCTCATGTACGGCGGCGATGCCGAGCACGTCGCGAAGGTGCAGCCGGTCTTCGACGCGCTCAAGCCGGAGGGACGGTTCGGCTCGGTGCACGCCGGCAAGGTCGGTGCGGGCCACTTCGCCAAGATGGTCCACAACGGCATCGAGTACGCGATGATGCAGGCGTTCTCCGAGGGCTGGGAGCTGCTGGAGGCGGCCGACTCGGTCACCGACGTGCGTGAGGTCTTCCGTTCCTGGCAGGAGGGCACGGTCATCCGGTCCTGGCTGCTGGAACTGGCCGTCAACGCCCTGGACGACGACGAGCACCTGGCCGATCTGCGCGGCTACGCGGCGGACTCCGGCGAGGGCCGCTGGACGGTGGAGGCGGCGATCGACAACGCCGTGCCGCTGCCGGCGATCACGGCGTCGCTGTTCGCCCGCTTCGGTTCCCGGCAGGACGACTCGCCGCAGATGAAGATGATCGCCGCGCTGCGCAACCAGTTCGGCGGCCACGCGGTGGAGAGCACGAAGAAGTAGCGGAGCCCCGGCGGGGCCACCGCGGAAGGGTCAGCGCGCAAGCCGTGCACGTGACGCATCTGTCGCTCGCCGACTTCCGGTCGTACGCACGGGTCGAGGTTCCCCTCGAGCCGGGCGTCACGGCGTTCGTCGGGCCGAACGGCCAGGGGAAGACGAACCTGGTGGAGGCCGTGGGCTACCTGGCCACGCTGGGCAGCCACCGGGTGTCCTCGGACGCCCCGCTGGTGCGCTCCGGAGCACAGCGCGCCGTGCTCCGCGCCTCGGTGCGGCAGGACGCGCGCGAGCAGCTGGTCGAGCTGGAGCTGAACCCGGGGCGGGCCAATCGGGCGCGGATCAACCGTTCCTCGCAGGTGCGGCCGCGCGACGTGCTGGGCATCGTGCGCTCGGTGCTGTTCGCGCCGGAGGACCTGGCCCTGGTGAAGGGTGACCCCGGCGAGCGGCGGCGTTTCCTCGACGAGTTGGTGACGGCCCGCTCGCCCCGGATGGCGGGGGTGCGCTCCGACTACGACCGGGTGCTCAAGCAGCGGAACACGCTGCTGAAGTCGGCCGCGATGGCCCGTCGGCACGGCGGGAAGGGCGTCGACCTGGGGACGTTGGACGTGTGGGACCAGCATCTGGCCCGCGCGGGGCGGAGTTGCTGGCCCAGCGGCTGTCGCTGGTCTCGGTGCTGGAGCCGCTGGCGGACAAGGCGTACGAGCAGGTGGCGCCCGGCGGCGGGCCGGTGGCGCTGGAGTACCGGTCCGCGGTGGCGGGCGGTGGCCGCGAGGAGCTGGCCGCACAGCTGCTTGCGGCGCTGGGGAGACACGGCGCCAGGAGATCGAGCGCGGCGTGACGCTGGTGGGCCCGCATCGGGACGACCTGCTGCTGAAGTTGGGCGCGTTGCCCGCGAAGGGCTACGCGAGCCATGGCGAGTCGTGGTCGTTCGCGCTGGCGCTGCGGCTGGCGTCGTACGAGGTGCTCAAGGTGGAGGGGCACGAGCCGGTGCTGGTGCTGGACGACGTGTTCGCCGAGTTGGACGTGCGCCGCCGGGCGCGGCTGGCCGAGCTGGTCGCGCCCGGCGAGCAGGTGCTGGTGACCGCCGCGGTCGAGGAGGACGTGCCGTCGCTGCTGGCGGGGGCGCGCTTCGCGGTGGGCGGCGGAGAGGTGACGCGTCGATGAGCGACGGCGGCGAACGGGGCGGCACGGGCCCGGAGGCGCGTCCGGTGCCGGAACCGACGGGCGTGGACATGGCGCGGGTGGCGCTGCGCGCGGCCAAGGAGCAGGCGCGGGCTCGCGGTACGGCGGCGCGGGAGCGCAGGCAGGCGCGGCGCGGCGGCGGTCTGCGGTCGGGCGCCCGGCGCGACGGCCGTGACCCGATGCGGCTGGGCGACGCCCTGGAGCGGCTGCAGGCCGAGCACGGCTGGGAGATGCCGATGGCGGTGGGCGGCGTGATGGGCCGTTGGCCGCAGATCGTGGGCGGGGACCTGGCGCGGCACTGCGAACCGCTCGCCTTCGACGAGGAGGAGCGGGTGCTGCGCGTGCGCTGTGACACCACGGCGTGGGCGACGCAGGTGCGGTTGCTGGCGCCGCAGTTGTTGCGGCGGCTGAACGACGAACTGGGCCCGGGCACCGTGCGGCGGCTCGACGTGCGTGGGCCGCAGTCGCCGGTGGGCCGGGCGGGCCCGCTGCGGGCGCCGGGAAGTCGCGGTCCGGGTGACACGTACGGGTGAGATCCGGGCTTTCGGTCCGGCGCGCAGGGGGGTCTGCCAAGGTCCGCCAGGACCGAGGGGAAGTGATGCCGGTCACAGTACCGGGGCGTTGACAGGCGGAAGCGCTGAGTGCCGCTGTGAGCCTCTTGGGGCCCCTTCCCGCATATGGGGAGTCGGCGGCGGCCGGTTGAGGGCGGCACGTGCGGACTCAGGCACCGGCAAAGCCCCGTTCATGCCGTGGCCACCGGTACACTGGGGTGAGCCGCCCCGTTGCGGAACATGTCGAACGACGCAGCCGCTCCACCATGCCGTGGGAGACGGCCTGTGCTGTGCCAGAAAGGGCGCTTCGTGGCCGATTCCGGCAACCTCAACCAGAACAATCCGTCCGAGCCGAGCCCTGCACGCCGTGGAGGCGGTGCCGGTGCCCGGCCCAGGCGTCCCGTCGTACGACGCGAGTGCGATCACCGTTCTCGAGGGTCTGGACGCCGTGCGCAAGCGCCCGGGCATGTACATCGGCTCGACCGGTGAGCGTGGCCTGCATCACCTGGTGACAGGAGGTCGTGGACAACTCCGTCGACGAGGCGCTCGCCGGGCACGCGGACACCATCGACGTCACGCTGCTTCGCCGACGGCGGCGTGCGCGTGGTGGACAACGGGCGCGGCATCCCCGTCGGCATCGTGCCCTCGGAGGGCAAGCCCGCCGTCGAGGTCGTGCTGACCGTGCTGCACGCGGGCGGCAAGTTCGGCGGCGGCGGCTACGCGGTCTCCGGCGGTCTGCACGGCGTCGGCGTCTCCGTGGTCAACGCGCTGTCCAAGCGGGTCACGGTGGAGGTCAGGACCGACGGCTACCGCTGGACCCAGGACTACAAGCTGGGCGTGCCCACCGCTCCGCTGCAGCGCAACGAGGAGACGACGGAGACCGGCACCACGGTCACCTTCTGGGCCGACGGTGACATCTTCGAGACGACCGACTACTCCTTCGAGACGCTCTCGCGGCGTTTCCAGGAGATGGCGTTCCTCAACAAGGGCCTGACCATCGCGCTGAGGGACGAGCGTCCCGAGCACTCGGACGCGGAGGGCGAAGCAGAATCAGGTTCGCTACCACTACGAAGGCGGCATCTCCGACTTCGTCCGGTACCTGAACTCCCGCAAGGGCGAAGTGATCCACCCCTCCGTCATCGACATCGAGGCCGAGGACAAGGAGCGCATGCTCTCGGTCGAGATCGCGATGCAGTGGAACACCCAGTTCAGCGAGGGCGTCTACTCCTTCGCGAACACCATCCACACCCACGAGGGCGGCACCCACGAGGAGGGCTTCCGCGCCGCGCTGACCGGCCTGATCAACCGGTACGCCCGCGACAAGCGGCTGCTGCGCGAGAAGGACGACAACCTCACCGGCGAGGACATCCGCGAGGGCCTGACGGCCATCATCTCGGTGAAGCTGGGCGAGCCGCAGTTCGAGGGCCAGACCAAGACGAAGCTGGGCAACACCGAGGCGAAGACCTACGTCCAGAAGATCGTCCACGAGCACTTCGCGCGACTGGCTGGACCGCAACCCCAACGAGGCCGCGGACATCATCCGCAAGGGCATCCAGGCGGCCACCGCCCGGGTGGCGGCGCGCAAGGCGCGTGACCTGACCCGGCGCAAGGGCCTGCTGGAGACGGCGTCGCTGCCGGGCAAGCTCTCGGACTGCCAGTCCAACGACCCGGTCAAGTGCGAGATCTTCATCGTCGAGGGCGACTCGGCCGGCGGTTCGGCCAAGTCCGGCCGCAATCCGCAGTACCAGGCGATCCTCCCGATCCGCGGCAAGATCCTCAACGTGGAGAAGGCGCGCATCGACAAGGTGCTGCAGAACGCCGAGGTGCAGGCGCTGATCTCCGCGTTCGGCACCGGCATCCACGAGGACTTCGACATCGCGAAGCTCCGCTATCACAAGATCATTCTGATGGCGGACGCCGACGTCGACGGTCAGCACATCAACACCCTGCTGCTCACGCTGCTGTTCCGCTTCATGCGCCCGCTGGTCGAGGCGGGCCACGTGTTCCTGTCGCAGCCGCCGCTGTACAAGATCAAGTGGGGCCGTGACGAGCACCAGTACGCCTACTCCGACCGTGAGCGCGACAGCCTGATCGCGCTGGGCCGCGAGCAGGGCAAGCGGATCAGGGACGACTCGATCCAGCGGTTCAAGGGTCTGGGCGAGATGAACGCCGAGGAACTGCGGATCACCACGATGGACATCGAGCACCGCGTGCTGCGCCAGGTCACGCTGGACGACGCGGCCGCCGCGGACGACCTGTTCTCCATCCTGATGGGTGAGGACGTCGAGGCCCGCCGTTCGTTCATCCAGCGCAACGCCAAGGACGTCCGCTTCCTGGACATCTGAGTCGGCCGCCGCCGAGCCGCACCACAGACAAGGACGCAATCGAAGCAATGGCCGACGAGAACCTTCCCGAGAACGCCCCCGGCAAGAGGGCCGGTCATCCGTCGCCGACGACGCCGGAGCGCGCGTCGAACCGGTGAGCATCGAGACCGAGATGCAGCGCTCGTACCTCGACTACGCGATGAGCGTGATCGTCTCCCGTGCGCTGCCCGACGTGCGGGACGGGCTCAAGCCCGTGCACCGCCGGGTGCTGTACGCGATGTACGACGGCGGGTACCGCCCCGAGAAGGGCTACTACAAGTGCGCCCGCGTCGTCGGCGACGTCATGGGCACCTACCACCCGCACGGCGACACCTCGATCTACGACGCCCTGGTCCGCCTCGCCCAGCACTGGTCGATGCGGATGCCGCTGGTCGACTCCAACGGCAACTTCGGCTCGCCCGGGCAACGACCCGGCCGCCGCCATGCGGTACACCGAGTGCCGGATGGCGCCGCTGGCCATGGAGATGCTCCGGGACATCGACGAGGAGACCGTCGACTTCCAGGACAACTACGACGGCCGGAACCTCGAGCCGACGGTCCTGCCGTCCCGGTTCCCGAACCTGCTGGTCAACGGCGCGGCCGGCATCGCCGTCGGCATGGCCACCAACATCCCGCCGCACAACCTGCGCGAGGTCGCCGCCGGCGCCCAGTGGCTGCTGGAGCACCCCGAGGCGGACGACGAGGAGCTCCTCGAGGCGCTGATGGAGCGCATCAAGGGCCCCGACTTCCCCACCGGCGCGCTGGTCGTGGGCCGCAAGCGGCATCGAGGAGGCCTACCGCACCGGGCGCGGCTCGATCACCATGCGGGCCGTGGTCGAGGTCGAGGAGATCCACGGCCGGCAGTGCCTGGTCGTCACCGAACTCCCCTTCCAGGTCAACCCGGACAACCTGGCACTGAAGATCGCCGACCTGGTCAAGGACGGCCGGGTCGGCGGCATCGCCGACGTCCGCGACGAGACGTCCTCGCGCACCGGTCAGCGGCTCGTCGTCGTCCTCAAGCGGGACGCGGTCGCCAAGGTCGTGCTGAACAACCTCTACAAGCACACCGACCTGCAGACCAACTTCGGCGCCAACATGCTGGCCCTGGTCGACGGGGTGCCGCGCACGCTGTCGCTGGACGCGTTCATCCGGCACTGGGTCGCCCACCAGGTCGACGTGATCGTCCGCCGGACGAAGTTCCGGCTGCGCAAGGCCGAGGAGCGCGCGCACATCCTGCGCGGCCTGCTCAAGGCGCTGGACGCCATCGACGAGGTCATCGCGCTGATCCGCCGCAGCGAGACCGTCGAGGTCGCCCGCACCGGCCTGATGAGCCTGCTGGAGATCGACGAGATCCAGGCCAACGCGATCCTCGAGATGCAGCTGCGCCGGCTGGCCGCCCTGGAGCGGCAGAAGATCACCAGCGAGCACGACGACCTGGAGGCGAAGATCCGCGAGTACAACGCGATCCTCGCCTCGCCGGCCAGGCAGCGCGAGATCATCGGCGAGGAGCTGACCGCGATCGTCGACAAGTTCGGCGACGACCGGCGCTCCAAGCTGGTGCCCTTCGAGGGCGACATGTCCATCGAGGACCTGATCGCCGAAGAGGACATCGTCGTCACCATCACCCGCGGCGGCTACGTCAAGCGCACGAAGACCGACGACTACCGGGCGCAGAAGCGCGGCGGAAAGGGGGTGCGGGGCACGAAGCTGAGGGAGGACGACATCGTCAACCACTTCTTCGTCTCCACCACCCACCACTGGCTGCTGTTCTTCACCAACAAGGGCCGCGTCTACCGCGCCAAGGCCTACGAGCTGCCCGACGCCGGCCGGGACGCGCGCGGCCAGCACGTCGCGAACCTGCTGGCCTTCCAGCCCGACGAGCAGATCGCCGAGATCCTGGCGATCCGCGACTACGAGGCCGTGCCGTACCTGGTGCTGGCCACCAAGTCCGGCCTGGTGAAGAAGACGCCGCTGAAGGACTACGACTCGCCGCGCTCCGGCGGCGTCATCGCGATCAACCTGCGGCAGATGGAGGACGGCCGCGACGACGAGCTGATCGGCGCCGAGCTGGTCTCCGCCGAGGACGACCTGCTGCTGGTCAGCAAGAAGGCGCAGTCGATCCGCTTCACCGCCACCGACGAGGCGCTGCGGCCGATGGGCCGGGCGACCTCGGGCGTGAAGGGCATGAGCTTCCGCGAGGACGACGAGCTGCTGTCCATGAACGTCGTCCGCGCCGGCACGTTCGTCTTCACCGCCACCGACGGCGGCTACGCGAAGCGGTCGTCCGTGGACGACTACCGCGTCCAGGGCCGCGGCGGCCTCGGCATCAAGGCCGCCAAGATCGTGGAGGACCGCGGTGAGCTGGTCGGCGCCCTGGTGGTCGAGGAGACCGACGAGATCCTCGCCATCACCCTGGGCGGCGGCGTGATCCGCACGCGGGTCTCGGAGGTCCGTGAAACCGGACGTGACACCATGGGCGTCCAACTGATCAACCTGGGCAAGCGGGACGCCGTCGTCGGCGTCGCGCGGAACGCCGAGGCCGGCCGCGAGGCCGAGGAAGTGGAGTCCGCCGACGCGGAGTCCGGTGAGCAGGAGCCCGCGGACGAACCTTCGGCCACGTCGAGCGACGAGGAGTAAGACGTGAGTGGTGCCCAGCCCAGACGGCGCAGTCGCACCCGGCCGCAGCCGCACCATCCGCCGCAGGCCTACCCGCCGCCTCCCGGCCACCTGCCCTCCCCGCAGGGCGGGCCGGGACGGCCAGGACGGCGGCGCACGGCGACGGCACGGCCGGCGGCGGCGTCCGCCGGCCCCGCACCGGGGCCCGCACGGTCCCCCGCACCCGCAAGGCGCGGCTGCGCGTGGCCAAGGTCGACCCGTGGTCGGTGATGAAGGTCAGCTTCCTGCTGTCCATCGCGCTGGGCGTGTGCACGATCGTGGCGGTCGCGGTGCTGTGGATGGTGATGGACGCGATGGGCGTCTTCTCCGCCGTCGGCGGCGTGCTGTCCGACGCCACCGCCTCGGACAGCGGCAAGGGCTTCGACCTGCAGTCCTTCCTGTCGCTGTCACACGTGCTGACGTTCACCGCGGTCATCGCGGTGATCGACATCGTCCTGGCGACCGCCCTGGCCACCCTGGGAACCTTCCTCTACAACCTCTCCGCCGGCTTCGTCGGCGGCATCGAGGTCACGCTGGCCGAGGACGAGTGACGCGCCCCCGGCCCACCTCCTATGGATTTGGGGCCGGGGTGGGTAGTGCGCTAATCTTTCGGTGCAGCGCGGGGCTATAGCTCAGATGGTTAGAGCGCATCCCTGATAAGGATGAGGCCACAGGTTCAAGTCCTGTTAGCCCCACAGCGTGGAAAGCGGAACGCCCGGTGGCTTGGGAACCCCGGGCGTTTCGCATGTGTGCGCGACCGGAGGGCACCCGCGTGCCCGGTAGTCGCGGACTGATTGGGTATGCTCGGGCGCCGGAAGTCCGTTGTCGAAGAAGAACGAGGTAGCGCGGTGAAGAAGCTGCTCCTGATCGCACTGGCCGCTGTCGGTGGGCTCCTCGTGTACCGCCAGATCCAGGCGGACCGCGCCGAGCAGGACCTGTGGACGGAGGCGACCGACTCCGTAGGCACAGACTCGGGTGTGTGACCCACAGCGAGGTCGAGTTTTCCCGGGGCCCCGGACGCGGACAGCGTCCGGGGCCCCGCAGCGCCCGCCGTCTGCCGGCGGCTGTGGGCGCGCCGGCGGCTGCCTGCCACACGCGGGGGCGCCCCACGTGGAGGCCGTACACGGCGCGACGGGGTGCCGCTGACGGCGGAGAATGCCTCATGCTCTCGCGGGGTGGGGCCCCAGCCCGCTGCGGGGGACGACGCGGTTTGTCAGACAGGCTCTAGTTGAGGTGTTCCTCGTAGTGGCGGACGGCGTCCGAGGTGCGCCCCGCGCCGTATATCCGCAGGAACTCGGCCAGTTCCGGGTGCGTGGGGGCGAGAGTCGCCGACGCCTCGAGTATTTCCGAGGCGTCGGAGAACGAGCGCAGCAGCGACTGGATCTCGCGCACGACTCGCTTCACCGGTGTCTGCGACCCGCCCGGACCGGCCGCCTGCGGCACGGAGTTCAGCACGCTGCCGCCGGCGGTGCGCCGTACCTCCTCCATCCGCCGGGTGGCGTCCCCGGCGTGGACGTCGCCGCGGGAGACCTCACCGGCCAGCTCCTGCAGCGACCGCACCCGCTGCACGACCGCCGGGTTGCCGATCTTCGCCCGCTGGCCGCTCATCAACTGCGACAACATGGGTGCGGACAGCCCCAGCACCGACGCCAACCGTGCCTGATTCAGCCCGAGGTCGTCGATCAGGCGCCGGAACAGAGTCCCCAGTGGTTCCCCGTACCACTGAATCTGCAGCTCTCGCGCCTTGGCTGCGGCTTCCTGCTGTGCTGTGTCCATCATGTCTCCCCTGGACTCCCCTGCGTCGCTCCTCAGCGCGAACTTGCCGAGCATCCTACGGAGGGTGACGCCCACCGGGCGATACCCGGTCGGAATTCCTCCCGCAGACCCGGTACTCTTGTGCCCAGCGGGGCCTTAGCTCAGTTGGTAGAGCGCCGTCTTTGCATGGCGGATGTCAGGAGTTCGACTCTCCTAGGCTCCACCCGCACGACCAGCGCGTCCTCCCTCCGGGGAGGGCGCGCTCGTCGTCGTAGCTGTGGCTTTAGCGGTCGTTAGGTTCCCCGCCATGGCACATACCCGGTCCACACGCCGCCAGCGCGGCAGCATCCGTCCCAACGGCTCCGGCTTCCAGGCGAGCGTCTACTCCGGCCTGGACCCGCTGACGAAGAAGGCCATCTACCTCCACGGGCAGGCGCACACGTGGGACGGGGCGGAGTAGGCCCGCACGCGTCTGCTGCTGCAGGTCGACGAAGAACGCCAGGCCCGCAGCCGGATCACGGTCGGGCAGGCGATCGACCAGTGGATGGACGTCGACTTCGACAACGGAGTCCTGTCCGTGCGCCGTGCGACGTACTCGGTGACGGAACTCATCGTCGCCGGTGACGACCTCCGCACGGTTTCCGGCCGCCACGGTCACAGCACCGGCGCGACGACCCTGCGGCATTACGCGGCCTGGGTCGAGGAAGCCGACCGCCGCGCCCCGGAGATTCTTCCGGGCCGCCTCCCGGGGCCGGGCGACGCGCCGCAGCCCGAGTGCGAACTGGCGACGTGGGAGAAGGCCACCGCGGAACTGCGCGTAGCCTTCGAGGACGGCGTGATGCCGCCCGGCTCGCAGTTCCCGACACCCGACGACCCGGCGACTACGTACGAGATCTCCCACGGCACGGCCCACCGCGCCTTCGCGCAACTGAAGGAGGAGGGCCTGCTCGCCACCGGCCGCGGCCGCCGCGTCACCGTCCGGTTCTGACAGCGCATCGGTCAGCTGCCGCATCCAAGGCCTCTGTGCAACTCCGGTGGGTGCGGCTAGGTTGAACTGATATGGCCAAACGGGGTGGCGCTGCAAAGCGGAGCAGCAAGGGTGCAAGACGACGGAGATCACTGCGTCGCACATCCAAGCCTCAGCACCCTGAACACAACAAGCCTCCCCGGACGCCAAAACGCACTCGAAACGGGAGAAGCACAAAGAAGCTGCGAGTAGCTACGCACAGCCCATGGCGTCGAATCGGATTGCTCTGTTTTGCCCTGTTCTGTGTGGGTGTGGCAACGCTTGGCGGCGTTTGGATGACGGCCGCGATGGGGTGGTCGGGGACAGGCGGCTCCTTCACGGCCCGGGCCTGTCACGAAGAGCAGAGCGGTGCCCACACCAGTACGTGGTGCCGGGGAAGGTTCGTCCCCGACGACGGTCAGCTTGTCGACCGCAATGCGTCGATGACGTGGAACGGGGCCGCTCCCGGGGTGAAGCACCGCGCTCACACGGACGCGATGGGCGGTTACACAGCCCAAGATCTGGGCGATGCCCTTCTCGCTGCCGGAGTCGCCGGGACTGCGACGTTGACAGCAGGCGTCTGCTTGTTCGCAGCCCTTCCGGCTGCAGGGAAGCGCCGTGTATTGGTCCGCCTTCCGCGTCGACTGCAGGATTGGCACCAGCAGGAATGAATCGCACCCGTGGTCGGCCTTCCCAATCGTGCCTCGGCGACTCGCCCGCGGGGCGCGGCTGGAAATCATCTGCGACATGCTGGAGGACTACTTCTCCGACCTGCTCGCCGAACGCGACTACGAGCTGGAGCAGCAGGTCAACGACGCGCTCGGGTGGGCCGACGGGTGGACAGTGACCGGGATGGGCGTCAACCCAGCCTCGCCTGACCTCAGGTCACAGTTCCCCAATGCCATCTCCGAGTGGATGGATAAGTGGGCTCGCCGCCACGGCGCCAGCGCCGCCGACATCGCCAGATCCAGCCCGCTCTTGCGGACCGTCTCGACCAGCAGCACCCCGCCGGCCTGGGAGACCGCTCCTCGCCCGCCGCCCTCGACGCGGACACGCGGATAGGATGGTCGTGCAGGACGCCAACTCGTGCGGTCACTGACCTTTGTCAGGGAAGTGTGCGGAGTGCAGCGCCGCCCGTACAGCGGTGCGCCCCCTCCCAGCCGGGAGGGGGCGCACCGCAGAGCAGAGTCAGTGCCGGTCGGCGCGGCGGCGTTCGGCCTCCTTGGCCTCTTCCTCGTTCGGGTCGAGGGTGGTGCGGTCGCCGCCCGAACCGTTGACGGAGGCGAGGGTGGCGCCGCTGTGGTCACCGACCTCGGTGGCCTCCGGGGGCTCGACGAGCCAGTCCGGGTTGGCCTGCTTGTCCCACCAACGCCAGGCGGCGTAGGCGCCGCCCGCGAGGATGCCGAGCATGCCGAGGCGGCGGGCGAGCCGACCGGTGCGTGCGCGTCGGGTGCGGCGGCGGGCGAGCCGGCGGATGTCCTTCGCCGTGACGTCGCTGCGGAGCGCCTCGAACGCGGCGCTGCCTCGGACGAAGGCCTCCTCCCCGGCGGGCACGGCGACGGCTCGCACGTCGTCGTAGGCATTCTCCAGGCGCGGGCCCGCGTAGTCGGCGGCCTGCTTGGCGGCGCGCCGGGTCTGCTTGGCCGCGCGGCGGGCGGCCTTGTCGACCTCGGGCGGAATCGCGTCGCGGGCCTGGGCGAGGCGCGGGGCGACGTGGGCGCCGTACGTGGTGCGGGCGGACTTGCGGGCCTGCCGCGTCGCCGACGACACCTTCGGGCCCAGTCGCTCGCCCGCCTCGTGCGCGTAGCGCGAGGCGGTGTCCCTGGCGGTCTCCGCGTAGGGGGCCATCGCCTCGGCGGCGTGCCGCACGCTCTCCTTCGCACTGCCTGCCGCGGCGCGCGCGCTGTCGATGCGGGTCACGTGTCTCCTCCTCCTCGGTGCTGCGCCGTTCCCGGGAGTCTTCCCGGGAGGACACAGGGACGCATTCCACCTGTTCTGGAGATCATGCCTGTTTGCCGTCCTTCCGGCACCCGATAACGGGCATACGGGTCACGGGGGTCGGGGGTGGTGGCGCAGGCGTGGCAGGATCGAGGGGTTCACTGCACACAGATGGAAGGTAGATCGTGGCCGAGCAGCTCTACGCCACCCTGAAGACCAACCGCGGCGACATCGAGGTGCGGCTCTTCGCGAACCACGCGCCGAAGACGGTCAAGAATTTCGTCGAGCTCGCCGAGGGATCGCGGGAGTGGACGCACCCGCGGACCGGGCAGAAGACCCAGGACAAGCTCTACGACGGCACGGTCTTCCACCGTGTGATCAGCGGCTTCATGCTCCAAGGTGGTGACCCGCTGGGCAACGGCACCGGCGGCCCGGGGTACGAGTTCGCCGACGAGTTCCACCCGGACCTCGCCTTCGACCGTCCGTACCTGCTGGCGATGGCGAACGCCGGTCCGGGCACCAACGGCTCGCAGTTCTTCGTGACCGTGGCGCCGACGGCCTGGCTGACCGGCAAGCACACCATCTTCGGCGAGGTTGTCGACGAGGCCGGCAAGAAGATCGTGGACGCCATCGCAGCGACCAAGACGAACCCGCGCACCGACCGTCCGGTCGAGGACGTCGTGATCAAGTCCGTGGTGATCGAGCGCCGCTGAGCGGTGCCGGGGAACTGTTCCGCCCTGTTCGTGCGTAGTTAAGGACAGGGCGGAACAGTGTGCGGTGAGGCGAGGACGGAGCGGGGTCGATGGAGCAGTACCAGTCGGACAGGCCGCACCAGTCGTTGGGCTGCTACCGGCATCCGGACCGGGAGACGGGCATCAGGTGCACCCGGTGCGAGCGGCCCATCTGTCCCGACTGCATGATCCAGGCGTCGGTCGGTTTCCAGTGCCCGGAGTGTGTGCGAGGGGGCGGGGGAACGGGGCACTCCGCGCAGGCAAGCCGGCCGCGCACGCTGGCCGGCGGCTTCGCGACGAACGATCCGCGGCTGGTCACGAAGATCCTCATCGGCCTGAACGTGGCCGTTTTCATCCTGGTGCACGTGGTCGGTTACCGGCTGACGAACCAGCTCACGATGCTGGGCGAGTTTCCGCGAAGCCCGGTCTTCCCGCCGACCCAGGGTGTCGCCGCGGGTGAGTGGTACCGCCTGATCACGTCGGTCTTCCTGCACTGGCAACCCTGGCACATCATCCTGAACATGCTGGCTCTGTGGTTTCTGGGTGGGCCGCTGGAGTCGGCGCTGGGCAGACTGCGGTTCACGGCCCTGTACCTCTTGTCCGGACTGGGCGGCAGTGCGTTGTCCTACCTGATCGCGACACCGGACCAGCCCTCGCTCGGCGCCTCCGGTGCGATCTTCGGTTTGTTCGGTGCGACGGCGGTACTGGTGCGCCGACTGCGGTACGACATGCGGCCGATCGTGATTCTGCTGGTGATCAATCTGGTCTTCACCTTCACGTGGAGCAACATCGCCTGGCAGGCGCACATCGGAGGCCTGGCCGTCGGTGCGGGCATCGCCTACGCGATGGTCCACGCACCGAGAGAGCGGCGCACGCTCGTGCAGTCCGCAGCGTGCGCCGCGGCGCTGGCGGCGATCGTCGTGTCATGCGTGTTGCGCACCGTGGCGCTCACCGGCTGAGTTTTCCACAGGTGTATCCCCAGGGCGTGCGCCCGAGGGGGAAGGCCGGAGATCCTGTGCACACTGTGGGGAACGGGTGTCCGGACTCGATCAAGGATCCGTTTTCCGTGCCAGGCAAGGGTGAAGAGGCAGGTCATCGGTGTGGCGGACGGTCGGACCGGCGTCAACCTCAGTTGAGTTATCCACAGATCTTGTGAGTTTTCCAAGGCTGTGGATCATCCTGTGGATAACTCTGTCCGCCTGGTGGCGTCGGCCGGGTGGCGCCGCTACTTCCACTGGGTGGAGACGACGAAACCGCCGGCGATGAAGCCGAACCCGACCACGATGTTCCAGTTGCCCAGCGCGTCGACGGGCAGATCGCCCTTCGTCACGTAGAAGACGACGATCCAGGCCAGACCGATGCCGAACAGGGCCAGCATCAGGGGGGCCACCCACTGGTGGCCGCCCTTCAGGTCGATCGAGGACTTCTTGGCCGGCGGAGGCGTGAAGTCTTCCTTCTTGCGGATCCGGGACTTCGGCACGAGAGACTCTCCTGTCGATGCGCTGCCTGACCGCGCCGAGTGCGACGCCGGGACGGTGGTCCGCTAGCGTAGTCCTTCACACGGGCGGAGGGAGACCAGGGTACGTGTCCGGATTCCATCTCAGGCCTGCCCGGCTGGCCACGGCCGGCATCTTCGCTCTTGCGGGGCTCATGTTCTTCGTGAGCTTCGACACCGCCCAGGGTACCGACATCCGCTCCGACGACTCGATGCTGCGGCTGTCGGACCTGATCCGCGAGCGCAGCCGCACCAACGCCCACCTGGAGTCGACGGACGCGGCCCTGCGCGCCCGGGTCGACGAACTCGCGGCGAGCGACGGCGGCGTCAGCGACGCGGACAAGAAGGCGCTGAAGCAGGCGAAGCAGGCCGCCGGTGCGACGAAGATCGCCGGCCCCGGCCTGAGCGTCACCCTCACCGACGCTCCGCCGGACGCCACCCCGCGCATCGCCGGCGTCCCCGACCCGCAGCCCAACGACCTGGTCATCCACCAGCAGGACCTGCAGGCGGTCGTCAACGCCCTGTGGAAGGGCGGTGCGCGTGGCATCAAGGTCGAGGACCAGCGGCTGATCAGTACCAGCGCGGTGCGCTGCGTCGGCAACACCCTCATCCTGCAGGGCCGCGTCTACTCGCCGCCCTACGACATCACCGCGGTCGGTGACACCGGCAGGCTGCGCGGCTCCCTGGAGGCCTCGCCGAAGATCCAGAACTACCTGCAGTACGTGGCGGCCTACGGACTGGGCTGGGACGTCGAGGAGCACTCCTCGGTGACTCTCCCCGGCTATTCCGGCACCGTCGACCTGCAGTACGCAGAACCGGCCGGGTGACGCCGGGAACGCCGCCCGGACGGCAGGGCGGGTGCTGTTACGCGAGTGGCGCGCGCGGGCGCTTCGCGGCCCCGTAGTCTGGGTGCCGCGCCGGAGGGCGCCGGAGAAGGAAGGGACGGCTTCGCGGATGTACAGCTGGATCTGGCGGCACCTGCCGGGCAACACGCCCGTGCGGGCGGCGATCTCGCTCGTGCTGGTGCTGGGGGTGGTGTTCCTGCTCTTTCAGTACGTGTTCCCGTGGGCGGAGCCGCTGTTGCCGTTCAACGACGTGACGGTCGACCAGGGCTGAGAGAGCGGAGCGGTCAGATGAGCGCACGAATCCTCGTGGTGGACAACTACGACAGCTTCGTGTTCAACCTCGTCCAGTACCTCTACCAACTGGGCGCTCGGTGTGAGGTCGTGCGCAATGACGCGGTGCGCACCGAGCATGCCGGGGACGCCTTCGACGGCGTGCTGCTCTCGCCCGGCCCGGGCACGCCCGAGGAGGCCGGCGTGTGTGTGGACATGGTGCGGCACTGCGCGGAGCGGCGGATTCCCGTCTTCGGGGTGTGTCTGGGCATGCAGTCGATGGCGGTCGCCTACGGCGGTGTCGTCGACCGGGCGCCGGAATTGCTGCACGGAAAGACCTCCCCGGTCCTGCACGACGGCACCGGCGTGTTCGGTGGCCTGCCGTCGCCGTTGACCGCGACGCGCTACCACTCGCTCGGCGTCGAGCGCGACACCGTGCCGGCCGAACTGCGGATCACGGCCTGGACGGACGAGGGGATCGTGATGGGACTGCGTCACCGCGAGCTGCCGGTTGAAGGCGTGCAGTTCCACCCCGAGTCGGTGCTCACCGAAGGCGGCCACCGGATGCTGGCCAACTGGCTGACGGAGTGCGGGGATCCCGCGGCCGTAAAGCGGTCGGCAGGGCTGGCCCCCGTTGTGGGCACGGTCGGCGCGTGAGTGGCGGGGACCGGGGGTACGACCCGCTCTACGACCCGCTGCCCGACGAGTTCTACGCGCGCGGCCGGCGGGAAGCCGACCGGCAGGACCCGTACGGCGAACAGGGCCGGCCCTGGCAGCAGGAGGCGACCGGCGGGCCGGAGCGGTACGACGCACCCGCCGGCGGCCGCCCAGCCGCTCAGGACGGTTACCGGGCCGCCGTCGAGGCCATGAACGACCCGCTGACGGACCCGTTGCCGGATGCTGCCGGAGGCGGCGCGCGCGGCAATGCGGAGGCGGGCTCGCCATGGTTCAGCGCCGGGCGGCCACCGGGCGCCGGCCCCGCCGAGCAGGCCGGGAACCAGCGCTTCGAGGGGCCGAACCCGGGCTCCTCGTCTCCGGGCCCTGGCCCGCAGGCATACGCGCGGTCCGCAGGGCCGCCGGCGCCCGGACCCTCCGCAGGCGGCTACGGTCCGGGCGGCCGTCCGCCCGGCGCTCCCGGAGGGACGCCGGCACACGCCACCGGTACGCCGTACGGCGAACGGGCCGCAGACGGGCGTCGGCCCGGTGGCCCGCCGCACCGGCCCGAGGCCGCTGGGCCGGGCGCGCGTGGCATACCCGGCGCCCGCCCGCCCGCCGCAGACGCCGGTCAGACGGCCGCCATGCCCGCCGTCGACGACGCCTCGGCCGGACCGAGCCGCACCCTGAGCGTGGCCGCCGAGGAAGACGACCGGACGATGGCGCTGCGCACCGACGACGATCCCGTCCTCGCCGGCGGCGGCCGCGCGGCCCGCCGAAAGGCGGCCAGGGGGCGCGGCGACGGCGCCGGCTCCGACGAGGCGGCAGCGGCGCCCGCCTCCCGCCTGGCAGCCCGCCGTGCAGCCCGCGCGGCGAAGGACGGCCCGGTGGTGCTGCTGAGTCGCTTCATCGGTGAGATGTTCATCACCTGTGGCGTGCTCATGCTGCTGTTTGTGACCTACCAATTGTGGTGGACGAACGTCCAGGCGCACGAGCGGGCCGACAGCGCGGCCAACAACCTGGTGCAGAAGTGGAAGGATCATCCGGCCCGTAAGGCCGGCGCCTTCGACCCCGGCCAGGGATTCGCCATCATGTACATCCCCAAGCTGGACGTGCGCGCGCCGATCTCCCAGGGGGTGAACAAGGAGAAGATCCTCGACAAGGGGATGGTCGGTCACTACGACGAATCGTCCGGCGTCCCGACGGCGATGCCGTGGGACAAGACGGGCAACTTCGCCGTGGCGGCCCACCGCAACACCCACGGCGAGCCGTTCCGCTACATCAACCGCCTGGTGGCCGGCGACAAGATCGTCGTGGAGACAGCGGACACCTACTACACATACGAGATGTACAGCCGTCTCCCGTCCACCCCGCCGTCCAACACCGGCGTCATCGACCCGGTGCCGCAGGAGTCCGGCTTCAAGAAGCCCGGCCGCTACATCACCCTGACGACCTGCACGCCGGAGTTCACCTCCCGCTACCGGCTGATCGTCTGGGGCAAAATGGTCGACGAACGTCCGCGCAGCGAGGGGAAGCCGGACGCGTTGATCAGGTAGTGGCTCCAGGGAAAACGGGCGGGTAACGCGGTGGCAGAGCACAAGCATGACGGAGACTCCAAGACCGCAGAGCGCGGCAGCCGGCCCGTCGACCTGCCGCCGCCGGTCCCCGTCAGCCGCCGGCGACGGGGGTGGCAGCGCTTCGCCACGACGGTGAGCGTGATCGGAGAACTGCTCATCACGGCGGGCGTGGTGATGGCCCTGTTCGTCGGGTACTCGCTGTGGTGGACGAACGTGCTGGCCGACCGGCAGGCGCACCACAAGGCCGACCAGGTGCGCCGGCGTTGGGCGTCGGGAGCAGGCGACGACGACGGAAGGCACCAGGAGGACGGTCCGGGGAAGCTGAACACCGAGGGCGGGCTCGGCTTCCTGCACGTGCCGGCCATGTCCCACGACCCGGTCCTCGTCCTGAAGGGCACTTCGACCAGGATCCTCAACGAGGGCGTGGCCGGCTATTACACCAAGCCGTCGAAGGCGGCGCTTCCGAAGGCGAAGTCGGGGAATTTCGCGCTCGCCGCGCACCGCGACGGGCACGGCGCGAGGTTCCACAACATCGACAGGATCCACACGGGCGACCCGATCGTCTTCGAGACGAAGGACACCTGGTACGTCTACGAGGTCTACGACATCCTGCCGCAGACCTCGAAGTTCGACGTGTCGGTGATCGACCCGGTCCCGAAGGAGTCTGGAAAGACGAAGAAGGGCCGCTACATCACGCTGACGACGTGCACGCCGGTCTACACCTCGCGCTACCGCTACGTCGTCTGGGGCGAACTGGACCGCACGGTCCCGGTCGACGCCGAGCGCACGCCCCCGAAGGAACTGCGCTGAGGTTCACGGTCCGAACGGACGACGCCCCCGGACCCGGCGGGGTTCGGGGGCGTCGTCCGTCTCGCCGGGGGCGTCGGGTCAGTGGCTCTTCTTTCCGTTCCCGGTGCCGCCGAAGAAGCCGCCGCCGCCACCGCCGCCGGGCGGTCCCGGCCGCGCGGTGATGGTCACCTCAGAGCCCTTGGGAACCTGGGTGCCCGCCGGCGGGTTGGTGGAGACCACGGTGCTGTTGTTCGGGTCCGTCGGCGCGGCCAGCTTGGGCTTCAGACCCTGTGCCTTGAGAGTGTTGATCGCGTCCTTCACCAGCTGGTTGCCGACGTTCGGCACCGCGACATTCTGCTGGGGCGGCGGCGTCGCCGTCGTCAGCACGATGGTGGTGCCGATCGGCTGCTTGCCGGTCTTGTCCTGCTCCAGCACGGTGCCTTCCGGCTTGGAGCCGTCCTCCTTGGTCTTCTGCGCGACGTCGAAGCCCATGGACTCCAGCTGCGACTTGGCCTGGTCGTACGGGTTGTCCGTGACGTTCGGCACATCCTTGGTCTGCTTCGTGGCCACGGTCAGCGTGACCGTGCTGCCCTTCTTGGCCTTCTCGTCGCCGCTGGGGTCCTGGCTGAGCACCGTACCGGGGTCGGCGTCGGAGGACTGCTGCGTCTTCTTCTCCACCTTGAAGCCGTCGCCGACCAGCGTCTGGCGGGCTTCGTCGTACTGCTGGTCGGTCACGTCGGGGACGGCTTTCGGGGCCGGGCCCTTGGACATGATGACGTTGACGGTGTCACCGTGCTGGATCTTGGCGCCGGCCTTCGGATCCGTCTTGCAGACGGTCCCCTTGTCCTGCTTGCAGTACTCCGCCTGTGACTTGGTGACCTTGAAGTCGCCGTTCTTCGCCGCCGACTGCGCGTCCTGGTAGGACTCTCCCGCCAGGCTCGGCACCGAGATGGGTCCCCGGTTGCCGCTGTGGCCGAAGATCGCTTTGCCCATGAAGATGGCGCCGACCAGCACCAGGATGGCTGCGATCACCAGCAGGATCGTCGAGGTGTTGGACTTCTTCGGCGGGCGTCGCCGACCGCGCGGCTCGTCGTCGTAGTAGCCGTCGTTGCCACCGCCCATCGGCGGCATCATCGTGGTCTGCTGCGCGTCGTGCGTGCGCAGCGCCGTGGTCGGCCGGTCGTCGTGCGGGTACCCGTAGCCGTAGCCACCGCCCGCCGCGGCGACGCCCATCGCGGCGGTGGCCGCGACCGGCTGGCCATCCAGGCACGCCTCGATGTCGGCGCGCATCTCGTCGGCCGACTGGTAGCGGTAGTCCGGATCCTTGACCAGCGCGCGCATCACGATGGCGTCCATCGCGGGCGAGATCTCCGGATCGAAGACGCTCGGCGGCTGCGCCTCCTCCCGCACGTGCTGGTAGGCCACCGCGACCGGGGAGTCCCCGACGAACGGCGGCCGCACGGTCAGCAGCTCGTAGAGCAGACAGCCGCCGGAGTACAGGTCGGAGCGGGCGTCGACGCTCTCGCCCTTCGCCTGCTCCGGGGAGAGGTACTGGGCGGTGCCGATGACGGCCGCGGTCTGGGTCATCGTCATGCCGGAGTCGCCCATCGCGCGGGCGATGCCGAAGTCCATGACCTTGACCTGGCCGGTGCGTGTCAGCATGACGTTGGCCGGCTTGATGTCGCGGTGCACGATGCCGTTGCGGTGCGAGTACTCCAGCGCCTGGAGGATGCCGATGCACATCTCCATGGACCGCTCGGGCAGCAGCTTGCGCCCGGAGTGCAGCAGCTCACGCAACGTGGAACCGTCGACGTACTCCATGACGATGTACGGGATGGAGACCCCGTCGACGTAGTCCTCGCCGGTGTCGTAGACGGCGACGATCGCCGGGTGGTTCAGGGACGCGGCGGACTGGGCCTCGCGGCGGAACCGGGCCTGGAACGTGGGGTCACGGGCGAGGTCGACGCGCAGCGTCTTGACCGCGACGGTGCGGCCGAGGCGGGTGTCGTGGGCGAGGTGCACCTCGGCCATGCCACCGCGGCCGAGCACCGAGCCCAGCTCGTACCGGCCGCCGAGGCGACGCGGCTCTTCCATAGTCTCCAGCCCTCTCCGTACGTCCGGGCCGCGTCTGGTCCACGGGCCGGCGGTGTGCTGCTCGGCATACGGTACCTGGCCCGCGTTACCAGACTTGGGTGACCGGGGTCACCCCGGTCATGCTGTGGGTGTGCTGTGCCACATCCGTCACCGCTTTGTGTCCTGAGCGCGTCACTTCTGCTGATCCTTCAGCACGGCCTTCATGACGTCCTTCGCGATGGGCGCGGCCAGCTTGCTGCCCGCGATTTCGCTGCGGGCGGTGTCGGAGGACTCGACGATCACGGCGACAGCGACGGGTGAGGAGCCGTCCTTGCCCTTGGCGTATGAGATGAACCACGCGTAAGGCGGGCCACTGTTGTTCTTGCCGTGCTGCGCGGTGCCGGTCTTGCCACCGACAGTGACGCCGGGGATCTGCGCGGTGGTGCCGGTGCCCTTCTCGACGACCGTCTGCATCGCCGACTGCAGGTCCTGCGCCGTCTGTGCCGACATCGGCCGGCTGAACTCCTTCGGCTTCGTCTGCTCGATGGTGTTCAGATTCGGCGCGACGAGCCGGTCCACCATGTGGGGCTTCATCAGCTTGCCGTCGTTGGCCACCGCAGAGGCGATCATGGCCATCTGCAGTGGGGTGGCCCGGTTGCTGGCCTGGCCGATGCCGGCCTGCGCGTTCTGCGGGCGGTTGTCCTTCGGATACGCGCTTTCCGCCGCACGCACCGGAATGTCAAGCTTGGCGTGGTTGTAGCCGAACTTCTCCGCCATCTCCTTCATCTTGTCGTTGCCCAGCTCGTCGCTGATCTTGGCGAAGACGGTGTTGCAGGAGTAGCGCAGCGCCTGCCGGATGGAGGCGTTCTTGCAGGGGATGTTGCCCTCGTTGGGCAGCTTGTAGTTGGACTGCGGCAGCGGGTACGGGTCCGGGGAGTCGGTCTTGCCGTCGAGGGTGTACTTGCCGCTCTCCAGCGCTGCCGCAGCCGTGAGCACCTTGAACGTGGAGCCGGGCGGGTAGGTCTCGCGAAGCGCTCGGTTGAGCGTCGGCTTGTCCTTGTCGTGGAGCAGGTCGATGTAGTGCTGCCGGTCCTTCTTGGACGTGGCGGCGATCGTCGACGGGTCGTAGGAGGGGGTGCTGGCCGTCGCGAGTACGGCGCCGGTCTGCGGGTCGAGGGCGACCACGGCACCCTTCTTGTTTCCCAGTCCCTGGTAGGCGGCCTTCTGCGCGTCGGCGTTCAGGGTGGTGACGACATTGCCGCCGCGCTGCTTCTTGCCGGTGAGCATGTCGATGGTGCGGTTGAAGAACAGCCGGTCGTCGTCCCCGGTCAGGATCCCGTCGTACAGGGACTCCAGCTGGTTGGCGCCGAAGATCTGCGAGGCGTACCCGGTGACGGGCGCCCACATCTTGCCGTTCTCGTACGTCCGCTCGTACTGGTAGTCGACGCCGTCGGTCTTCTTCGACCCGGTGATGGGCTTGCCGTCGGAGGTGAGGATGTTGCCGCGCGGCTGGCTGTAGCGCTCGATCAGGTTCCGGCGGTTGTGGGCGTTGTCCTTGTACTCGTCGGCCTTGGCGAACTGGATCCAGTTGTCCCGGACGAGCAGCGCGAGGACGAGCAGGCCGCAGAAGATCGCGATGCGGCGGAGTGGCTTGTTCACGGGCGGACCACCTGGGTCATCTCGGCGTCTGGGTTCGGCGCGGGAGCGGGCGCGGGCCTTCTCGCGGTGTCGCTGATCCGCAGCAGCAGTGCGATGAGCGCCCAGTTGGTGATGACGGAGGAGCCGCCCTGCGCGAGGAAGGGCATCGTCATGCCGGTCAGCGGGATGAGGCCCATGACGCCGCCGGCGACGACGAAGACCTGGAGTCCGAAGGCGGAGGACAGGCCGACGGCGAACAGCTTGCCGAACGGGTCGCGGGCGGCCAGCGAGGTGCGGATGCCGCGCTCGACGATCAGGCCGTACAGCAGCAGGATCGCCATGGTGCCGGCCAGGCCCAGCTCCTCGCCGACCGTACCGAGGATGAAGTCGGACTTGGCGGCGAAGCCGATCAGGCCCGGGTGGCCCTGGCCGAGTCCGGTCCCGAGCGTGCCGCCGGAGCCGAAGGCGAACAGCGACTCGGCGATCTGCTGGGTGGTGGCCCAGGGCGGCGGGTTCTTGTCGAAGACGGCGAAGGGGTGCAGCCAGGCCATCACACGGGTGTGGACGTGCGGCTCGAAGCTGGCCACGACCACCGCGCCGAACGCGGACATCAGCATCCCGAAGACGATCCAGCTGGTGCGCTCGGTGGCGACATACAGCATCACCACGAACATGCCGAAGAACAGCAGGGAGGTGCCCAGGTCCGTCTCGAAGACCAGGATGAGGATGCTCATCGCCCAGACGACCAGGATGGGCCCGAGGTCGCGGCCGCGTGGCAGGTAGATGCCGAGGAACCGGCGGCTGGCCAGTGCCAGCGCGTCGCGCTTCACCATCAGGTAGCTGGCGAAGAAGATCGCGATGATGATCTTCACGAACTCGCCTGGCTGGATGGAGAACGACCCGATGCGAATCCAGATCTTCGCGCCGTAGTTGAGGTCGCTGGACGGGAAGAAGGCCGGAGCGGCCAGCAGGATCAGCGCGACCAGCATCGAGATGTAGGTGTAGCGCTGCAGGATCCGGTGGTCCTTGATGAGGATCAGCACGCCGATGGCGAGCGCTACTCCCAGCGACGACCACAGCAACTGGGTCGGCGCCGCGGTGCCACTCAGCCGGGGCGACTGGTCGAGCCGCCAGATGAGTACCAGCCCGATGCCGTTCAGCAGCGTCGCGATCGGCAGCAGCAGCGGGTCGGCGTAGGGCGCGAACTTCCGCACGACGAGGTGGGCGACGCCGGCGAGCAGCGCCATGCCCAGGCCATAGCCGAACATGCCCGCGGGCAGCTCACCGGTCATCGCCAGGCCGACGTCGGCGTAGGCGAAGACGGGGATGATCACCGCGAAGGCGAGCAGCGCGAGTTCGGTGTTACGACGGCTGGGCAGGCCTCCGGGGGAGACCGTGGTGTTGCTGCCGGTGTTGACGGTGCTGGTCACTGCTGTGGGCCCCTACTCCTGCGGCGCGGTGCACTGCTTGGCGAGCTCGCGCTGGTGGTCCGAGAGCTGCGGACCGGGGGTCGGGGAGCTGCTCGGCTTCGGGCTCTTGGTGTTGGACGGCTCGTCGCCGGGCTTGCCGTCCGCGAGCTGCTGGTCCTGCTTCTGCTGCTTGTTCTGCGCGTCCTGCGCCTTGCGGCGCTCGGTGACCAGGCGGCAGGCGTCGGCCTGCGCGCCGAGCGATTCGACCTTGGTGCGGGCCTGGTCGAGGCTGTCGGCGGCGATGGTCTCCTTGACGCGTTCACGCTGGTAGACAGGCAGGTACTTGAGTGGGATGTCCGGGTGGTCCGTGGCGACGCTGCTCAGGCTGATGCCGGCCAGTTCCTGGCTGATGCCGCGGTAGAGCGCGACGTGGCCGTCCTTGGCGCCGACGTAGTACTGCTGCTGCGTCCAGCGCCAGCCGCCGTACACGCCGCCGCCGACCACCAGGAGGGCGAGTGCGATCCACAGGGACCGCTTGAACCAGCTGCGGCCGCTCCCTGGCTTGACGAAGTCGTCCTCGGTGTACTGGTCGAAGGCGCCGGGCGGGCCGAACTCGCCGGAGCCGCCCGCGGCGTGCTGCGGCGGCACCTGGCGGCCGAGTTCGGCGGCGCGGGAAGCGGGTGTGGTGGCGCCGCCGCCGTGCTGGTGCTGGTTCTCCGCGACGGCACCGACGATGACGGGCGTGTCGTTGAACGGGACGGCCTGCGTCTCCTCGGCCTCGACGTCGAGCACGTCGGCGACGATGCAGGTGATGTTGTCGGGGCCGCCGCCGCGCAGCGCGAGCTGGATGAGTTCCTGTACGGCTTCGTAGGGGTCCTGGTGGGCGGCGAGCGTCTCACCGATCGTCTGGTGGGAGACGACACCGGACAGCCCGTCGGAGCACAGCAGGTAACGGTCGCCGACCCGCACCTCGCGGATGGACAGGTCGGGCTCGACGTGGTCGCCGCTGCCAAGGGCGCGCATCAGCAGCGAGCGCTGCGGGTGAGTGGTTGCCTCCTCCTCGGTGATGCGGCCTTCGTCGACCAGGCGCTGCACCCAGGTGTGGTCCTGGGTGATCTGGGTGAGCTGCCTGTCGCGCAGCAGGTAGGCGCGCGAGTCGCCGACGTGCACGACGCCGAGGCGTCGGCCGGTCCACAGCAGGGCGGTGAGCGTGGTGCCCATGCCCTCCAGTTGCGGGTCCTCCTCGACCATGACGCGCAACTGGTCGTTGGCCCGCTGCACGGCGGTGCCCAGGGAGGTGAGGACGTCGGATCCGGGGACGTCCTCGTCCAGCTCCACGATGGTGGAGATCACCTCGGAGCTGGCCACCTCACCGGCCGCCTGGCCGCCCATGCCGTCGGCGACGGCCAGCAGCCGGGGCCCGGCGTAGCCGGAGTCCTCGTTGTGATCACGGATCATGCCGTCGTGCGAGCCGGCGGCGAAGCGCAGCGACAGACTCATACGCACCTCGCCCGTCGGTTCCGGGTACATCCGCACGGTGCCCACCCTCCGGTCGTCATGTCGTCGGCCTGTCTATTTCCGCAGCTCGATGACCGTCTTGCCGATACGGATCGGCGCTCCGGGCGGAATCGGCGTCGGTGTGGTGAGTCGGGTCCGGTCCAGGTATGTGCCGTTGGTGGACCCGAGGTCCTCCACGATCCACTGACCGTCCCGGTCGGGGTAGATCCTGGCATGCCTGCTGGAGGCGTAGTCGTCGTCGAGGACGATAGTGGAGTCGTGGGCGCGGCCGAGGGTGATGGTCTGGCCCTGCAGCGCGACGGTGGTACCGGTCAGGGAGCCCTCGGCGACGACCAGCTTCGTGGGGGCGCTGCGGCCGCCGCCGCGGTTGCGGCGCTGCGAGGGTGCGCGGGCAGGCCGTTCCTGCGGCCGCTGCTGGGGACGGGCCTCCTGGCGCCGGCCCGCGCGTTGGGTCACCCGAGTGCCGAACAGGTCACTGCGGATGACCTGTACGGCGACGATGACGAACAGCCACAGTACGGCGAGAAAACCCAACCGCATGACCGTCAGGGTCAGCTCTGACATTGCCCCCGCTTCACCCTTCGGCTTGCCGGTAAATGATCGTGGTGCTGCCCACGACGACGCGTGAGCCGTCGCGGAGCGTAGCGCGCGTGGTGTGCTGTCCGTCCACCACGATGCCGTTCGTGGACCCCAGGTCCTGCACCGAGGCCGGTCCGGACGGGTCGGAGACGCGGATCTCGCAGTGCCGACGGGAGACGCCCGGGTCGTCGATCCGCACGTCCGCCTCCGTGCTGCGTCCCAGTACCAGGGAGTTCCGGGGGATCTGGTGGCGGGTGCCGTTGATCTCGACCCAGCGCCGGGTCTCGGCGCGCGGCAGTGAGCCGCCGCCCGGCGCGTGGGACGGCATCGGCGGTGCGCCGGCCGGGCGTCCGGACTGTCCGCCGGGGCCGTAGGAGCCGGCGGACGGCTGCGGCTGTGAGGTGCTGGAGGCGAGCGTACGACTGCGCACTCGGTACAGGCCGGTGTCGAGGTCCTCCGCGCGATCGAGGTGCACCTTGACGTCGCCCATGAAGGTGTAGCGCTGCTGACGCGCGTAGTCCCGCACCATGCTGGACAGCTCGTCGCCCAGCTGGGTGGCGTACGGGCTGAGGCGTTCGTGGTCCGGCGCGCTCAGCGCGACGATGAAGTCGTTGGGGACGACCGTCCGCTCGCGGTTCCAGATCGTCGCGTTGTTGTCGCACTCCCGCTGGAGCGCACCGGCGATCTCGACCGGCTGGACCTCGGACTTGAACACCTTGGCGAAGGTGCCGTTGACGAGACCTTCGAGTCGCTGCTCGAAACGTTTGAGAACTCCCACGGAGCACCTCCTTCCCCGATGTCCTCTGCTCTAGTGCGTGCTGTAGTGCGTCTGATCGTATCCACGCCCGGCGACCACCGGTGGTTCCCCGTCGTGACGGGCCCCACGTCGGCGGCACGGGGCGGCCGTCGCACCGATCGTATGGGGTGTCGCGGAGCCTCCCCCACAGTGTCCCTCAGCCGCGCGGCAGGGGTGCGGATACGGATGTGATGGCACCCCGCCCGCCGTGCTAATCTTCTGGATGTCGGCAGGCACCCGTTCGGGCGCCCGGCGGAAACACCCGATGCGCGGGTGGCGGAATAGGCAGACGCGCTGGATTCAGGTTCCAGTGTCCGAAAGGACGTGGGGGTTCAACTCCCCCCTCGCGCACCACGAGGTACCGACGAATCGGGCCTCTCCGAGTGACGAAAGTCACCAGGAGGGGTCCGTTTTGTCGTGTCAGGGGTCTGTTACGGCACGCATGTGCACGCTGGGTCATGCCGTGGGTCTGGATGTGCGCTCGGGGAGGCGCCCAAGGCCTGGTAAGGAGGTTTTCAGGCCGTTGAGGGGAGGTATCCCGTCGGCGTCCAGGTGCTGAGTGGCTTGGTGGTGCGCCTGTGGTGTGAGCGTCGGCGTGGCCGTTTTCCCTGGAGATGCAGGACGTCCAGCCAGCGGGCGATCTTGCGCGTGTTGGCGTGGGCGAGCTGGAAGGCGAGCAGGACGGTCTGGGCGGCGATGCCTCGGATGCGTCGGCTGCCGGCGTGCTCGATGGACTCGTCCAGGGGGCTCTTGGCGAAGCCGTTGAAGCCTTCGACGCTGTTGCGGAGCCTGAAGTAGATCTTCTTCCACTCGGCGGTGCCGTAGTCCAGGGGTTGCCAGTGTTTGGCGCCCTCTTCGGGGGCCATGGTCACGCTGTGCTGGCGACACACCTTGTACGGGCCCATGGGGGTGGGCTGGGGGTCGAGCAGGGGCAGCCGCGGGTCGCGTCCGAGGGAGCGTGGCTTGAGGGGACACTGCACCTTGCCGGCGTCGGCAGGGCACATGCGGCGCTGGTGTCCTTCGGTGTCCTCGTGTTCCTTGGCCATCAGGCGGTGGGCGCGCCGGGCCTGGATCCGGTGGACCCAGGTTTCCCGGTCGATGCGTTCTGCGTGCAGGTCGCTGGTGGCATCGATGAGGGGCTGGGGCATGGAGGGGCAGTACCACGTGCCTTCGACGAGGATCGCGCCGTGCGTTTCGGCCTGTACGCCGAGCTGGTCGACGGCGTAGTCGTAGACCGGCTTGTACCCCATGGCGCGGACGGGCAGCTGCCAGTCCTGCGGCTTGGAGTTGTTGTACGCGCGGTCGCCGGCCAGGTAGCCGGGCTTGTAGCCGCGCCGGCGCAGGCCGGACACGATCCGCACGCCGTTGTGGGCAGGGTCGAAGCCCGGTTTGTCCAGGGTCATCCCGAGCACTACGGCGGGCAGGACGCTGGGGTTCGGGGTGCCGTCCGCCAGGGCCGGGTCGCGTTCCGCGTCACGGCTGACCAGCAGGTGGGCGTCGTAACCGTAGAGGTACTTCTTTCTGGAGGGTCTCTTCTTGCCGCCGGGCCGGTCGCCGCGGGCCGGGGATCGGGTGGCCTGCGACGGTGCGTCGGGGTCGCGGTGGTCGCCCTCGCGGACGTACCAGCCGGCATCCGGGTCGGTGGCCAGAATCAGGCTTTTGCTGCTGCGCCCGCGCGAGTAGGTGCGGACGGGTGTGGCGTCGATGGCGAGGGAGACTGCTTCGGCCTGGTCGAAGAAGGGTTTGAGGGGGCGCAGGGAGGCGTCGATGACGAACTCGCAGAAGCTCGTCAGCCGGTCTGCCCGTTCCGCCAGGACCTCCGGGTCGGCCTCGTCGACGAGGCGGTCTGCCTCCTCACGGCTGAGGTGTGTATTGGCAGGCAAGGGTGAGGGGTTCATCGCCGCCACCGCGGCGTGGAACATGCGGCGCACCACGGCATACCCGGCTTCGAAGCCCCGGTCGGTGTCCGGGTAGGTCGGGATGCCGAGCTGTTCGCGCAGCTCCTCCGGGATGCGGAAGAAGAGGATGTCGGTGACGCGCTCGAGCACGATGCGCCCGGCATTCAGCTGCGAGCAGAGGTAGATGCCGGTGAGCAGAGATGGCAGGCCCATCCGTCGCCGTCTGCCGCGGCCGAGGTGGACGAACTTCTCCAGCAGGGGCACCAGACCACTGTCAGCGACCTCGGTGACGGCTGCCCGGACGTCCTGCTCGGTGACCGGCCGACGCTCGACGCGCATCGACTCCAGGCGTTCATGCCGGTCTGTGAGGCGTGCCGAGGGTTGCTTCATCGCTCACCCCGCAGGCACTCAGCTGCTTCGTCGACGGGGACGGGGCTGAGGTAGGGGAGAACTCGGGAGAGGCCGTGCAGGGTGTCGACGCCGGCCGCGGCGACGATGACCGTGATGGGCACGCGAGCTTCGAAGAGAGAGACGAGCCAGGTGGAACGCAGCCGTCCCATGGCCAGACGCGGCACTCCCTGGCTTCGTCTTGTGCGTGCGAGGAAGGCGGAGACGGTGTTCTTGCCTCGGGAATGGCAGTGCGGGCGGAAGAGGTAGCTGGCGGTCCCTGGGGTAGCGGCGTGCTCGGCCGCGGTGGACAGAACGGTCTCCCATGGGCGGCGGCACAGGATCTCCCGCCGGCGTGGACCACGGGTGGCGAGGACCACACCGCCCCGGTGGGAGGCGGCACGGACGTCGTGGGCGAGGAGGGGGATGACCTCGGGTGAGTCGACGCCACACCCGGCGCCCAGTGCGAGGAGGGTCTTGCAGCCCCGTCGCAACTCGTCGGTGGGCTGACCGCTCGCCCAGCCCCACAGGTCGGCGAGTTCGGTCCGGGTATAGGGCTGCTGCGCTTTCGAACCGGAAAGGCGCCGGGGTGGGCCGGTGCGGCACTCCGGCCCGAGGACGGCCTCACGGAGCCGTAGCAGCCGGGAGCGGTAGTTGCCCTGGCTCGGTCCGCTCATGTGCGGGCAGCCGATCTGGATGAACCTTTCGATGACCTCGCGGCTCAGCCACACGTCGGCTGAGGCCGGGATGCCTTCCCCGTCGCAGAAGAGCGCCAGGCGCGACAGTGCGCTCAGCAGTTCCCGTGCCCGGTAGGGCAGGTCGGGCTCGGCAAGCGTGACCACACGGCGCACCTCGTCGCCGACGCGGTGCCACCCCGCGGGTGCCCCGGCCGGTCGGTAGGACGCGATCCGTTGATTCATCACATGCCGCCACGACAGCACCCCAGGCGGCGGGGTGCTATTGGAATAACATGTAGAGGAAGTGGCAGCCGTGCGCGACCGGGGAGGACCGGATGGGTCAGACTTCACCTTGTGCCTCAAGGAGATGCCCGCCGACACCCGCCGCGCGCCTACTGCGTCGACGGCATGTGGCCTGAGGCTGTCCTGGTGGACCATCACGGTGCCCGCGTGGCCCAGGCGCTCGCCGCCCGACTCCAGGCGGCTCTGGACGAGCACGGCTGGTCCGTGGCCGAACTGTCCCGCCGCAGCACGGTCGCCCGGTACACGATCGCCAAGGCGCTTGCCGGGGAGGCGTGGCCGGACCTGCTGACCATCGCCAACCTGGAGAAGGCTCTGGGCGTGGATCTGTGGCCCGGCAGAGACGTGTGAGGCCGACGGGGGCCCTTGTCGGTCTCCGCTGGTCGAGGGCGGAGCAGAGTGTCGCGAAGTGTGCGTGCTGAGTGAGAACATTCACGCATTGAGGTCATCCCTTCGAGGGAAGGGCAGGACCAACTCTGATACCGCACAGGACCACGCGATAACGTGGCGACGGCTCGAGGGTCCAGCGCCTGGCAAGGTTTTGGCTCTTCGTTGCCGTCGGCCGCCACCCGGGCCTGCAAGCTTGGTGGCGGCCTTCCTCATGGCCAGAAGAAGCCGAGTTCGTTTTTCAGAAGGCGCTATGCCCCTCCCCTGGAAGTGCGTACTGGTACGTGACGTCCGGGTTCTTGGTCACCGTTCCGGCTCGTGTCATCTCGTCGAGTGAGACGCGAACACTTTTCGGGTTCGGGTCGTCGAGCCCCTCAGCGACCGCCCGGGCCTTCCATCGCCGGTGCGGGTCCTGGGCGAGCAACGCCAGGATCCGCTGCTTACGAGGCGGCCTGTTTGCGGGCAGATCCCCGGATTCTTGGCTTTCTCTGAATTGCGGTTCTGTGGGATGCGGCGCGGACTCTGGATCGTCCGCTATGCCATGCCGTTGGTATTCGGCATGTCTGGCCTTGATCTTCTTCATCTCACGGGCCATGTCCAGCTCAAGCCGCACCCTTTCCAACTCGCGCAGCAGATCGTGTTCCTTCTTCTCAAGGGCTGGCACGTGCGCTTCCACGTCCCCCGTGAACTCGTCCCAGTCAAGGCGCTCCAGCATGCCCAGACCGTATCCGACTGTGCAGGGGTGGGCCCCTGCACAGGGGCCAGTTCACCCGAAAGATCTACCTGGAATCCCCGATGCCCCTGCATGTTCGACGAGGGATCGAAATGTCTTGATCATTGCCCTGCCTCTGGTACATGGGAAGGCGGGGGCGAAAGGCTTCTCATGCCCTTGGAAAATTCTTAAAAGTTGCAGCTGGCGGCTGGGTACTGCAAGAAATAAGGGGGGGCACGGGGGGTGCATGTTGCACAACCATGGCAGTCATGGCAGCGATCCTCGTGCTCGTCGGTACCCTGCCTCTTCTTTTCGCAGCGCCGGGACGCGAGTTGGAGTCCACACCAACCGCTCGCAGATACCAGGTAGGAGGCGTTGAAACTGACAGGCTACGCAAGGGTGCAGCTCACCGGTTGATAACTCCGCAGCTGGTCTCTGTGCCGGGAGTTGTGAGAACGTCCCTGCCCGTGGCGACCCGTGTAGATCATCCGAATGGCTGGTGTGATTCGAATGGCATAGCGTGATCATCTGAGTATGCCAAAGTCCCACTTCGACGATCAGCCTGGCTTCGTCCGACCGATGATCATCGAACCTGCCAGCCAACGCTTTTTCCTGCATGCTGTGCCTAGTGTCTCGTGATTCCGTTAGCGTTATGTGATCTTGTGTGGCAGTGTCTCTTGGTGTGGAGCTCTCCGAGGAACAGGCCGCCCTGCTGCGGGAGTTGGTGAGCAGTCGGGACGTATCCGCCGACATAGCGACGCGGGGTCGGATCGTGCTGTGGTCGAGTGAAGGCCGTCGACGCAAAGACATTGCCGCCCTGCTTGGGGTGTCGCTGCCGACAGTGGACCGCTGGAAGCGGCGTTATGCCGAGGTCGGACTGGCCGGGTTGGAAGGCGACCGGCCCGGCGGAGCCCGGGAACAGGTGCCGGCGTGGGTGCGGGCCCGCGTGATCGCGCTGACACGCATGACGCCGCCGGACGGCACGGGGCTTTCGCACTGGTCCACACGCGAGTTGGCGAAATACCTGAGGCGGACCGAGGGCGTCTCCGTGTCCTGGCACTACATCGCGCGAGTCTGGCGCGAGGAGCATCTCAAGCCGCACCGGCACGGCACCTTCAAGATCTCGAAGGACCCCGCGTTCGCGGAGAAGGTCGCCGACGTGATCGGCCTCTACCTCGCCCCACCCGGCGGTGCGGTGGTCCTCTCGATCGACGAGAAGACGCAGATCCAGGCGCTGGACCGGACCCAGCCGGTGCTTCCGGTTGCCTTCGCGGCGAGCGGAACCTGTCAACGTGATCAAGGCAGGTAGTTCGGGTTAACGCTGTGTCGGGATCTGTGGGCCGGGTGCGTTCGGGGGCGGCGGTTTGTTGATCCAGACGGCGTCGGGGATGCGTGGGGGTTCGGGGGGCTTGCGGACGAAGCGTTCGGGTCGGTGCTGGTAGGCGTGGGCGAGGATGTCGGAGCGCATTTCGCGGAGCTGGTCGGCGAGGCCGAAGTGCACGTCGAAGGTGACTGTTTTCGACCATGTGTGACCTGCGGCGGCTCTCGGTACGGAGTGATCATGACGGTCCGGTAGGTTGATCTTGTGCCCTCCGTCCCGTCGTCGCCGCCCTCGTACGAGGAGCTGGCCGCGCTGGTCGTGGAGCTGAAGTTGTTGGTCTCGGCTCAGGCCGCGACGATCGCCGAGCAGGCGGAGCGGATCGCGGAGCTGGAGCGTCAGGTGGCCACCGACTCTCATAACTCGTCCAAGCCGCCGTCGAGCGACGGGCTGCGGAAGAAGCCGGCGCCGAAGTCGCTGCGGAAGGCGAGTGGCCGCAAGCCCGGCCGCGCCAAGGGTGATCCGGGTGGACGGCTGGAACGGGTCGCCGACCCGGACCACATAGTCGATCATCGCCCGTCCGCGTGCGACGGCTGCGGCAACGATCTTTCCGGCGCGGTCAGTTCGGGCTTTCGGGCCCGGCAGGTCTTCGATCTGCCCGAGATCGCACCGGAGGTGACCGAGCACCGACTGCACCTGGCGGTCTGCGGCTGCGGGCACGCCACCACGGCGGCAGGCCCGGACCACGTGCCGGCCGCCACGGTCTACGGTCCAGGAGTACGCGCGGCGATCGCCTATCTCTCGGCCTACCAGCACCTTCCCGCCAAGCGCCTCGCGGAGGCGATGGAGAACCTGTTCGGCCTGCCGATCTCCACCGGCACCGTGCTGTCCGTCCTGGCCCGCGCCCACGACGGCCTTGAAGACTTCGAAGCGCAGGTCAGGGAGCATCTGACCGCCGTCCCCGTCGCGCACGCGGATGAGTCCGGGGTGCGGGTGGCGGGCAAGCTGCACTGGCCGCACGTGATGTGCACCCACCTGGTCACCTTCTACGGCATCCACACCCAGCGCGGACGGATCGCCATGGACGACCTCGGTGTGCTGCCCGCCTTCACCGGCACCCTGGTTTCCGACGCCCTGGCCTCCTACACCGTCTACGGCAACGACCAGGCCCTGTGCGGCGCCCATGTCCTGCGCGAACTCATCGCCGTCACCGAGGACACCCGCCACGATCCCACCTGGGCCCGGGCCATGATCGACGTCTTGATCGAGGCGAAGAACGCGGTCGCCGACGCCATGGCCGCCGGACACGACGCCCTGGCCGACGAAACCCTGGTGCCCTTCCAAGACCGCTACCGGCAGGCCGCGTTGTGCGGCATCGCCGCCAACCCCTACCCCGGCACCGGTCCCCGCTCCAAGGCCAGAGCCCTCGCCGAACGCCTGCGGGACCGCACGAGTGAATACCAGCGGTACATGACCGAATTCACCGTCCCGTTCGACAACAACCAGGCCGAACGAGACCTGCGGATGATCAAGGTGCAACAGAAGGTCTCCGGATCCTGGCGAACCCTGACCGGCGCGAGGCGCTTCGCCCGGATCCGCTCCTACATCTCCACCGTCCGCAAGCACGGCATCAACCCCCTCACCGCCCTACGCGACCTCTTCGCCGGACGGCCCTGGACGCTGCCCGCAACCAGCTGAAACCCCTAAACAGTCACCGTCGAAGGGGGTGTGGAGCCCGATACCGGAGTGTCGGTGGTCGAGGTTGTACCAGTCGATGAAGCCGGTGCACCAGGCGCGGGCGTCTTCGATGCAGCCGAACCGGTCGGGGAAGTCGTGCCGGTACTTCAGCGTCTTGTACTGCGCCTCGGAGTAGGGGTTGTCGTTGGAGGTCTTGGGTCTGGAGTGCGACTTGGTCACGCCCAGGCCGGACAGCAGTTGAGCCACGTTGTGGGCGACCATCGGTGATCCGCGGTCGGAGTGGATGGTCAACTGTCCTGGCGGTATTTCGTACTTGGCGATGGTGGTGGACAGGAACTGCTCGGCCAGGCCCTTGTTCTCGGACGCGGCGACCATCCAGCCGGCGGTGTAGCGGCTGTAGATGTCGATGATCGTGTAGAGGCAGAAGTAGCTGCCGGGCACCGGGCCCTTCAGCTTGGTGATGTCCCAGGACCACACACGGTTCGGCGCCTCGGCGATCAACTCCGGCTTCCTGCGCGGCGGGTGGGTGGCCTGCCGGCGGCGTTCGCGGACCTCGCCGTGCTTGCGCAGCAGCCGGTACATCGTCGATTCGGAGCACAGGTAACGGCCTCGGTCCAGCAGGACCGCGTAGATCTCCGCCGGTGCCATGTCGGCGAACTCCGGTGAGTGGAGGACCGCCAGCACCTCACTCTCCTCGGTCTCGGACAGGGCCCGCGGATGCCGCCTGCGCTGCCGCGCCGGCCTGGCCGGGGCCGGGCTCTGCCGGTGGTGGCGGTAGTAGGTGGCACGGCTCACCCCCAGCGCGGCGCACGCCTTCACCCGTCCGACCAGCGCGGACAACCTCTCCAGTGCCGCCTGCCGGGCTGCCTCGAAGGCCGGGACCGCCTCCTGGGGCACAGACACCTCGGAGGTGTTCCCTTCTTCTCGCCGTCGGTCTCCTCTGCGCTGTCCGTGGCGAACTGGTCGAGCAGCGCGGAGAGTTTTGACTGGACCTCGATCACCGACTGGGCCTTGCCCAGATCCCGGCGGAGCTTGACGTTCTCCCTCTCCAAACGGGCGATCTCCTTATCCCGCGGATCGGCCTTCGGCCGCCCCGCCGACGCCGCCAGTGCCTGTTCAGCACCCTTGTTGCGCTGCTGCCGCCATACGTGCAGCAGCGAGGAGTACAGGCCCTCCCTACGCAGCAGGGCACCCCTGCCCTGCTTGTCGAGCGTCTCGTACTCCGCGAGGATCCTCGCCTTGTACTCCGCGCTGTACCGACGCGGGCCGCTGCTTCGGGGTTCCACCTGCGGATCCGGGGTCCCGGGGTCGTTGGTACTGGCCACCTGGGGCACTACTCCTTCTCCGCCCTCGACTCAATCAATCATCCAGTATGACTGACTCGACCAAGACTGACAGAGAGGGAGGTGGTCCCACGCAACCCGGGCCAGGCCGGTTTCGTGCCGCAGCCCAAGAGATGGGTGGTGGAGCAGGTGAACGGCATCATGATGCTGCACCGCAGACTGGTACGCGACTACGAGCACCGGCCCGCCTCCGCGGAGTCCAGGGTCTACTGGGCCATAAGCGACCGGATGTCACGCATGCTGACTTCGACCTCCACCCCCGCCTGGCGCGGCGCATGACAGGGGGCGAGCTCACGTCGGCGCGGTGCTCGCCCGCCTGGAGGAACAGGAGCGGGAGATCGCCGCGCAGGCCGAGGCGGCCCGGGAGAAGATCGCGGAACTGACCGCGCTGCTGGAGGGACTCGACACCGCCGCCGAAGAGAACCGGATCACCCGCAAGACGCTGCTGGCACTGCCCGAACCGGCACCACCCGCGCCGCCGCTGCCCGACCACCCGGCCTACCAACAGATCATGGCGGTCTTCGCCGCAACCGACGGCCCGCTACGAGCGAGGGCCGTCTGCGAGGCCATGGACCTCAAGCTCGCTCCCAACAACGTCAACAACACCCGGCTGAAGCTCAAACGGCTGGTCAAGCACGCAATCCTCGCCGAGATCGAGCAGGGGCTGTTCACCCAGCCGCACCCATAACCGCCCTGCGCGCAGCCCGCGACCAGGGCACCTGACGCCACCGAAAGCGCGAAAGGGACGCTACGTCACTTACCGCCCTCTGAGAGGTCATCGATCACAACGGAGCTTCGTCCATGTCGGTCACGGCCCACTGACCAGCACAAACGAAAGATCAACTAATCTTGCAACAGCCCTGCAGCCACCCCAGTGGCGCGCTCGGAACTGGCTCAGACCACGACCCAGGCGTGATGCGTGCTCGCGTGGTGAGACCGAGTTCGCGTAGGGCGTCTGCGGGGTGGTTGCGGTAGTGGTCGTGTGCGGCGGCGTTGTTGGTCCATCCGGCGAGGTGGGTGAGGCTGATCGCGAGGCTGCGGAAGGTGGCCAGGGCGCGGGGCAGGCTGCCGGTGCGGGCCCGGGAGGCGTCCTCGCCGAAGGGCACATCTCTGACGAAGTGCTGTGCTTCGATGGCCCATTGACCACGGATGCAGCGGGCGAGAGTGGTCGGGTCGGCGGCCTGGGGCGGGGCGGTGGTGACGCCGAGTTCGGCCACCGCGTGGATCTTTCCGTCGCCGCGGCCGGTGGTGTACCGCTCGATCAGTAGGGCCTGGGTGGCGTGGGGGAAGTTCACCTGCCCGTCGGTGAGCGGCTGGACGCGCACGATCCGCCGCTCATGGCGGCCGCTGTTGGTTTCCTCGGTGTGGACCAGGGTGACGTGCTCGTTGGTGGTCTCGTCCCAGTCGAGCGCGTCGAGCTGGGCGAAGAGGGCCGGGCGGTTCTCCTTGACGGGGAAGAGGCCGAAGGCCTCGCGTCGGTGCAGGTAGCGGCCGTGATCGGCGACGGTGTGCAGGGCGTCGGCGGTGACGATCGCGCCGGTGATGCTCTCGATCAGGTCAAGGGCCGCGGTGAAGTGCAGGGTCTCGTGCGGCTTGTGGCGCATCTCCCGCTGGGCGAGCATCACGCCGGGATCGACCTGGTAGACACCCAGCAGGTGCAGCTGCAGGTTCTCCTCGTCCCGGGCGCCTCGCACCGTCTTGCCGTCCACGGCAAGCTGCAGGACCGGCGGGGTACCGGCGATTCCGGCCAGTGGATCGGCTGTATGTGCCTGGATGAACGCCCCGATGCACCTGTCGAGGGCGGCGGCGTCGAGGCGGGCTAGAGTCCGGGTGAGCGTGGTGGCGACCGGGAGCCGCACCGGATCTCCGCCGGCGACTTCGAGGGCGGAGAGGACGCCGGCGCCCTGGCCGTGAGCCCAGCGGATCACGCCGCGCACCGAGCGCACCCCGCACAGCAGAGCACAGGCGACCAGGCCAAGCAGCATCGGCAAGGGGTGGGTGACCAGATGCGGAGCGCGTGGGTCGGGCACGGCGCGGACCGCCTCCAGAAGCGAGGGGAGCTTGTCGGGCGTGCACAACTCCTCGCCCTGAAAGCCCAGGTGCTCGGCGAGTTGGCGGGAGACGGGCAAGGTGGGGCAGGATGGCATACGGGCGCGGCCTTCACGATCTTGCGAGTGGAATCACATGATCATGACGGGTCGCGCCCCTCCACGTTCACCCGGTCTCCCGTCCAAGGACCGAGCACGCATCACGCCTGGACCACGACCTGTGCAAAATATCCGTCTATCGGCGGTGGGCAGCCGCTCAGCGTCGAGCTGACGGCCTGAAAACCCATGGCGCCCTTCCAGCCCGGGCGGTACGATTCTTGAGACATTTCTGGCGGATGATCCCCTGGCGGGCGTGCCCCCAGGGGACCTCACACAGAGCACCATCGAGGCCGACGTATAACGGACCTGTCCAATCGAATTCGCGAGAGACATAGGAAACAGGAACATGACGCCAGAGTCTGTGGTTGGCCTACTCGCCGAACCCCTGCGGCTTCGGGTCTTCTCGGCCGCAGTTTTGGGCGCGGCGACCATACCTGAGATCGTAAAGACCGCCGGTGTCACCCACAAGGACGCTGCAGCCGCTCTGCGGCGCCTGATCGACGGTGGCTTGATCGAGGAGACGGGCAACGGGGTACGGGCTCGGAGCGAGGAATTCAAGGAGATTGCCCGCGCTGCCCAGTACGGCCGCCCCGCTGAAGAGTTCGGCTCTGGCGACGAGGGCACCGAGGAATTGCTGCGCCGCTTCGTGCGCAATGGTCGACTGGTCGGGCTGCCCGCCCAGTCTCACCGTCGTGAGGTGATCCTGCGATACTTCGTGAAGCAGTCTTTCGAACCGGGCGTTACATATTCAGAGACGGCCGTTAATAACAAACTGCGTGAATGGTGCGAGGGGACGAGAGTCGACCACGTTTCCATCCGACGCTACCTCATCAATCTGCGCCTGCTTGGTCGGGAGAACAACCGCTACTGGCTGCACGAGATGGCGAAGCCCGCAGTGTGACTCCCGCTGCTACCCCATCATGCCGTTTTCTGGATGCTCATGGTGGGTCGGAACGTACGAACTAATGCTTCTCGATGTCCATCGCCGTCATGGCTTCGCCGAGCGCATATGCGATCATCGTAGCCGCCGAACGTACGCAGTCCCGGGCTCTGGCCAGCAACTTCACTCGCTCGTCGGCTGTCGATGAGTCCTGCTCGTGCCGTAGTAGATACAGCACCGCTTTCAGACTGGTGAGCTGGGCCTGACCGAGTGGATCATCCATGTCGACGCGCCGAGTCAGCTCCCTCAGTGCGTGTTCCAGGTCGAGTTCAATGGATTGGTGCGGCGCGATCGCACCTTGCTGATCGGGTGTCATAAACGTGATCCGTTCGCTGCGAGGCATTGCGGCGCCTGCGGTTGGGCTTTCCCCGCGGTGAGCCTCAACCAGGCGGTCCGGCCATTGCGTCCGTGACAGTCGTGGGCGCGCCGATTCCAATCGCTTCGTGTCGCGCGGCGGCAGCGCCGTTTCCCGCGACACTATCGGCCGTCAGACGGTTGATTTGTCCAGTACGGAGACTGGACGGAGGTTAATGCGTCTGTCCGCCCGTCCGCGTGAAAAACGCCAGGAACGCGAAGTTGCCGGCTGTTCGGATGGACTCTCGGTCGATATGGCGTCAACTGTCCTGTGCAGTAAGCGCATCATGATGCGCGGAGGCGGTCCGGATGAGAGAGGCGACTTCATCGACAACGGGTGCGCGTAGGAAGGTGTAGTGGTCGCCATGTACGAGGGTGTGGTGGACCTGACCTCTGGACTGCGCCGCCCAGCGCTGTGCGGAACCGATATTGGATGACCGGTCCGGTGTCAGGAGCAAAAGATCCGCGGCGATGGGTCCGCTCGGCGCGTAATGAGCCAGCGCCTCGGCATGGGCTCGGAACACGGAGAACCTACCTTCGAGTTCGGCGCGCATCGCCTTGATGTGGTCCCGGGTATTCCCATCGCCGCTGTCTCCCGCGATGGTTGCGGCGAGCCAGTCTAGGGGGTCGGTGACCGCTGACCCGGTGGTAGGGATACTCCAACCGAGCGAGTCTGCGACGTCCTCGGCGAAGCGGGCCAAGAGCGGAGCTGCGTCTTCCTGTCCGTCACCGCCCTCGCCGATGACACCGAACCCCAATTCCGCCCATGACAGGGTGAACGGAGAGTCGAGTATTGCGACGAACGCGACCTCCGCACCGTCCTGTTCGAGCTGGCGGGCCATTTCGAACGCCACTATGCCGCCCATGGACCACCCGCCGAGCCGGTACGGCCCGCGGGGCGAGGCGGTCCGGACCGCGTCCACGTACCGTTCGACGATCTCAGTCAGGGAATCGACCGGCTCGGATTCACCATAGAGGCCGAAGGCTTCGATGCCCACCACAGAGCACACATCCCTCAGGCTCTTTGCGAGCGTGGCGTACGTCTGGACGGTTCCGCCGATGGCATGGACGAGGAACAACGTTGGTTGCGCAGTGGTCGCCTCATGGTCTGCCACAAGAGACAGTGGGACTAGGTGTGCGGCCGGGCGTGACGTGCCCTGGGGCCTTGCTTCCTCCGCCGTACATGTTGGGTGAGCAGCCACAGGTGCCTTTCCTTCCACAGCCAACGGGCCCGATCCAACGCAGATCCCCAGCCGCAAGTTCATCACTGAATTCCAGGATCGGCGCCGACACTAACGAACGGTGAGCGGGTCTTGTCAGCAGTTGGCACGGCAGTTCACCGGCAGCTCTCCTCTCTGCCGCGAAGAGCGGTCGCCACACGGCGACCCGCCATCGACGTGGTCAGCAGGTCAGTCGGCTGACGCTTGGTGCGGGGAGGGGGACTCCACCCGATCCGAGCAGGCCAGCTCCTCCCTGGCGAGCTGATACCCCAGCTGGAGGCGAGTCGTCGCCCCCATCTCCCTGCGGATGCGCGCCAAGTGGGTGTGGAAAGTACGCTCGCTGATACCCAAACGGCGGGCGATCACCGAATCGGGAAGCCCCTCTACGAGCAACCGTTTGATCATGTTGTGGATATCCGGCATCACCTCAGCGGCGGCGTTGGCGGCCCCGGTGGGTGCGAAAGGCATGGCTCGCTGCCAGTTGCGGTCGAAGATGTCGGAAAGGAAGCTGACCAACGCCCGGTCGCGGACGATGACTGCCGAGGTGCGGTCCTCGTTGGCGGGCAGGAGAGCCAATGAGCGGTCGAGGACGAAGATTCGCTCGAAGAACTCATCCAGCGTTCGTACCTCACCACCACTCTCGCTCACCGCCTCCACGTACCTCTTGGTCGGCTCACTGAACCGAGCGGAATGCTGATAGAGCGTTTTCATGCGCACGCCACGGCGCAGCTGCTCCTGAGCCAGCGGCAGGGCGCGCTCCAGAGTGCCGGCGGACCGGCCACCACCGGGCTGCGCAGTCAGGATTTCCTCGGTGGCTTCCCGGCTGATCCGTTCCACGCACGCCCCGATTTCTGTCATCCCGTGGATGTACTCCAACGACTGCGGGGCGCGTGTGTGCTGCGCGGTGAACGCATTAATCAGCGGCTCGAATGCGCGTTCAACCTGAGCGGCCTGGAGCTCCATCTGCCACGCGCGCGTGCGCCAGGCGAACGCTAGTCGCCTCTCCACCAGTCGGGGGTCTACAGGATGGAGTGCGCTCCCGTCGGGCGACGGTTCTAGCAGCCCGACCTTGATCAGCTCCGACACTCCCGGTTCGTCCGACGCGGGGGTGAAGGGGGCCCCCTGAAGTGCCAGATCGTAGGCAGCAAGGGCCTCCGGTGGCAGGTCCGCGCCTGCTTCATCCAGTTTTGGATCCATTGGATCCCCCTCATGTTTCTGCGTTGCGGTGACCGGACCCCCCTGGTCAGTGGTGATCGTAACCGGGCCAGACCTAGGTTCCTGGAGGCAGGGGCCGACAGCGCTCCAGCAAACATCACAACTTTTGGGGGAACCGTGATCAGCAAGAAGATCGCGCACATCTGGCGACTCACCATGAGCGCGGGGGCACGGTGCGTGGGCGCGGTGGTGTTGACCGCAGCTGTGCTGAGCACTGGAGCCAGCGTCCTGCAAGCCCCTGAGGGCATCGGTTTCGTCGCCCAGGACCTGGGGTGGGATTCGGCAGGCCGTGCGGCCGTGGCGAGCGACCTCGGCTGGGATATCGCCCCGCGCCCCGCCACCGTCTCCGACGATCTCGGGTGGGACTGATCGCCGCCCTGTGGCGCAGGCCCTCGCGCAGGGGAGCCGCTCGAACGGAACACGTCGCGTGGCCGCACCACGTACGACAGGAGAATCGCATGGACACCCGAGACGAAGCCGTGTGCTTCGGTGACCTACTGCAGCTGCTGCGCAAGCAGACGGGAATGACCCAGGAACAGCTCGCTTCGGTGTCCGCTGTGAGTGTCCGCGCTATCCGGGACCTGGAACTGGGCAGGGCGCATCGTCCCCGCCGGGAGACTGTGAGGCTGCTCGGGGATGCACTGCGGCTCACCGCCTCCTCCCGTGCACTGCTGGAGTCAGCGGCGGGGCGTTCTACCGACAGCGAGACCCTTCGGCAGCTGTACGAGGAGGGGGCGGCCGCGTCGCCGGCAGCCATTGGACCGCTGGTGGGCCGCGAGCACGACGTCACCATCGTGTGCGAGGCTCTCAACACTGAGCGGCTGGTCTCGCTTGTGGGACTGGCCGGGGTGGGCAAGACCAGACTCGCCTTGGCCGTGGCCAGTCGCATCCACGCGGGCGGAGCCGTTCCCACCGTCTGGATACCCGGATGCGGAGGCCCTGCGGGCACAGGCCCGGACGTGGGGGATAGCAGCGCAAGGCTCGGGCGCTCACGCGCCGTGCTGATGTCCTGGGTGGTGGACCGGCTCTCCGGCGCGGGGCCGATCGACGATCTTGCCGAGCTGATCGGAGACCGGCGCACGCTGCTGGTCATCGACGCCTACGAGTCCTCCCACGTCCTGCCTGACCCTCTGCTGCAGCTGCTAGACCGTTGCACAGGTCTGCAGGTCCTGATGACCACACGGGTTCCACTGCCCTTGCGTGATGTTCGTACGGTGCCGGTTGCGCCGCTGCCGTTCCTCTGGGAGGCCGGTGACGGGACCGAGGGCGAGATACCCCCTGCGGTTTCGCTGCTTCTGTCGCGCCTGCGGTACTCCCGGGCGACGCTGGAGCATACGCCCGCCACAGTCGAGGCAGCGGCCCACATATGCCGCTCGCTGGACGGAATTCCGCTAGCGCTCCACCTTGCCGCGGCGTGGTTTCCCGTCTACCCGCCTCAGCAGCTCGTCTCCATGGCGGAGGAAGCCCCGCTCGATCTCGTCGAGCCCATCTTCGGCGGCGAGGGCGAGGTCGGCGGAAACCTACGCGCGTCGGTGCAGCACTCCATCAGTGGGCTACGCCCCCCCGAGAAGCGGCTGCTGCGCGCACTGGCACTCCATGGGGGCCCCCTTCCTCTCGACCGCGTGGTCAAGGGATTCGGCGGGCCACTCGCCGAGACCACCCGGGCTGCGCAGGTGCTCCTCCTGCGGGGCCTCGTCAAGCAGGAGTGCACGGTCGACGGTCGCGCTGCGCTGGTGGTCCTCAACCTGGTCAAGAACATCCTCATGGCGGTTCCGGTTCCGCGCGGACTCATGTCCACAGTGACCCACGCCTGACCTCCAGACCCCCTCTCGGGTCCATCAGGGCCTCCATCAGGCATACGGAGAGCGAAATCTCCCGGTATCTACTGATCAGGCAACGACCGGATGGGCCGCCCCGCTGAGCGATCGGAATCAAAGATCATGGCTGTTGCAGATGTGCTTCCCGAAGAACACGACATCCCGTCCGGGTTCTCGTTCAACAGATCGTGCTTGCTGGTCGGGACCTGCTCCACCGCGCGACGCACGACGTACCTCCCGAACGGTCCCGCTGACCGGCTCACGGGCCGCGAACCCGAACTCCTCCCCGCTGCCGTGCTGTTGCTCGCCCGGAAGTACGCGAACAGCCGGGAGTTCCGAATCGGCGTCCGACGGGCCTCTTGGCCGGACAGCGTGTCTACCACGACCGTCGTCGCTTCCATGCCCGCCACGCTGACGGTCGAGCAGCACCGGCAGGCGGTGGCCGGCAGTCTCGACTGGGTCGACGCGGCATCCCCGGCAGCTAGCGGCGCACAGCCGAAGCTGATCTGTGTCGTGGACGGGCCCGCCGACGGCGGCCGGTACGGAGCCGACCTAGTCGTGTCGGCCGAGGTCACGATGGATGGCACCGCCGTGCATGTGGACTTCCACGAGCACGTCTATGACGCAGCGTTCATCGGCCGGATGCTGGGGCACTTGGCGAACTTTCTGCAGCAGATCACCGACCAACCGGGGAAGAAGCTCGGCCAGCTGGTGCTGCTCACCGGTCCTGAGCAGGAATGGCTCCAACAACTGAACGACACAGTGCGGCCTTACCCGAGTGACACGTCGATCTACGGCCTCTTCGCTGAGCAGGTGAGGTCCGGGCCCGACCGGGTCGCAGTCCGCCATGAGCGGGGCACGCTCACGTACCGTGAACTGGAGGGGCAGGCCATTCGGTTGGCCGAAAGGTTGCATGCCCACGGCGTCCGGAGGCACGACCGCATCGCATTCGCGCTGGAGAGGACCCCTCGCCTGATGGTGGCCGTACTCGCCATCCTCCGGCTCGGCGCCACTTATGTGCCGCTCTCCACCGGCCTTCCGGTGAACCGGCGTGACTTCCTGCTCGGGGACAGCGGGGCCACGCTGCTCCTTGTGGACGAGAAGTCCTGGACGGGGGCTGCTGTACCCGTCCTAGACATGACAGAGCCGAGCGAGGGCGGCCCCGCCGGCGGCCTGCCGGAGGTGGAGGCCGTGCCTCAGGACGCTGCCTACGTGATGTACACATCCGGGACCACGGGTCGGCCGAAGGGCGTCGTGGTCAGCCACCGCGCCGTGATCCGTCTGGTCCGTGGCACCGACTACGTCAGTCTCTCTCCCCACACCCGGATCCTGCAGACCGGGGCGATCGCCTTCGACGCCACCACGTTCGAGTTCTGGGGTGCGCTCCTGAACGGGGGAAGCATCGTCCTAGTGCCGGAGGCGACGGTCCTGAACGCGGTGGACCTCAGCGCCGCGATCTCGCGGTACGAGGTCAACACGCTCTTCCTGACCACGGTGCTGTTCCACCAAATCGTCGAGCAGGACCCTGCGATCCTGGCAGCGTGCCAGGTACTGGTCGGTGGCGACGCGTTGTCCGCGCGTCATGCTGCCCTGGCGATGGACGCCTGCCCCGACAGCGTGTTCAGCAACGTCTACGGTCCGACGGAGAACACCACCTTCTCCACCGCCCACCGTGTCACCGGCCGGTGCTCGGGGAGGGTTCCGATCGGCCGCCCGATCAGCAACTCGACGGCGTACGTCCTCGACGCCGACGGCCATGCCCAGCCGATCTGCGTCCCCGGCGAGCTATACGTGGGAGGCGACGGCCTCAGCGAGGGCTACCTCAATCGACCGGACCTGAACGAGAGTGCGTTCGTTTCCGGGAAGCCCGGCGCGCCTGAGCGGCTGTACCGCACCGGCGACATTGCACAGTGGACGGAAGACGGAGAGCTGGACTTCATTGGCCGGGCCGACCGACAGGTGAAGATCCGAGGCTTCCGCGTGGAGCCGGCCGAGGTAGAGGCTCAGCTGTGCCGACTGCCCTTCGTGCGTGAGGCGGTAGTTCTCCTACGCCAGCGTACGGGGGAGATGTCCATCCTGGCCGCCTACTTCACGGCTGACACCCTCCTGAACGGTAAGGACCTACGCCAGGCACTGCTCGGGGAGCTTCCCGAGTACATGGTTCCGGCGTCGTTCACCCAGCTCGACGCCATGCCCTTGAACCGCAATCAGAAGATCGACCGAGCCGCGGTAGCGGCCCTCATCCCCGACGACGACAGTACGCCCGCCGGATCGCAGCAGGCTCCGCGTACGGAGATCGAAGCGACGGTGGCCAAGGTCTTCGCCGAGGTGCTGGGGCTGGAGTCGGTCTCGATCGACGACGACTTCTTCGACCTGGGCGGGCACTCGCTGCTCGCGACACGCCTGTGGAGCCAACTCCGGTCCGCCCTGGGAACGGAGTTCGGGCTGCGGCAGATCCTGGACACCCCGACCGTGGCCGGGCTCGCGGCGAGCCTCGCGCACAGCACAGGCTCCGGGACAGCTCGCCCGAGGCTGGTCCGCAAGCCCTCATGACGGTGAGTCACCCGTTCAACCGATGCGACGTTCACCCCGCGGCGTATAGCCCGGAATCCTTCGATGTGGAGTGGTAATCGTGTTCCCGATGTCGTTCGCGCAGCAGCGACTGTGGTTCCTCAATCGGCTGGAGGGCCACAGCCCGGCGTACAACGTGCCACTGGTCGTCCGCATGGCGGGCGCACTGGACGTGCCCGCGCTGGAAGCGGCCCTGTCCGACGTCGTGGGGCGGCATGAGAGCCTGCGCACGATGTTCGGCGAGTCCGACGGCGAACCGCGCCAGTGGGTCGTGTCCGCGGCGGAGGCCAGCCCGGTCGTCCAGCGGCTGGACGTCGACGATGATCGTGTCGAGGCCACCCTGCGAGAGCTGGCGGCACGGCCATTCGACCTCGACGGCGATGCCCCCGTCCGCGCCCACCTCCTTAGGGTCTCCGCCGACGACTACGTCCTACTGCTCGTCATGCACCACATCGTGTGCGACGGCTGGTCGATGACCCCGCTGCTGCGAGACCTCGGTACCGCGTACGGAGAACGCACCGAGGGCCGGGCACCGGCTTGGGAGCCCCTACCGGTGCAGTACTCCGACTACACGTTGTGGCAGCAGGACCTGCTGGGTGACGAGGACGACCCCAAGAGCGTGGTCAGGCAGCAGCTCGACTACTGGCGGGAAGCGCTCGCGGCCCTTCCCGATGAGCTGGAACTTCCCTTCGACCACGCACGGCCGTCCGTCGCCACCTATAAGGGCCAGGAAGTCGGATTCGGTATCTCGCCGGAGATCCACGCCGGACTGATGGAGATCGCCCGAGGGACCCGGAGCACCCTGTTCATGGTGATGCAGGCCGCGGTCGCCGCACTTCTGTCCCGGCTGGGAGCCGGCACCGACATCCCGCTCGGTACCGCCATCGCGGGCCGGACGGACAAGGCACTGGACGACCTCGTTGGCCTCTTCATCAACACCCAGGTGCTCCGAGCCGACGTGTCGGGTCCCGTGACCTTCGAGGAACTCGTCAAGCGGGTCCGGGAAACCAGCCTCGACGCCTACGCCAACCAGGACCTGCCCTTCGAGCGGATCGTCGAGGAGCTGAACCCGACACGCTCCCGCGCCCGGCACCCCCTCTTCCAGGTGGGCCTCGAACTGCACGGCGGAGCGCTCGACCTGCAGCTACAGGGGATCGCTACGCGAGTCGAGCTGCTCAAGATGTCCCAGGCGAAGTTCGACCTGTCTGTCGTGATGGTGGAGCAGACATCACCGAGCGGCACTCCGCAGGGCATCCGATGCACCCTTGAGTACGCGACGGATCTCTTCGAGGCGGACACCGCTGCGGCCTTCGTGGAGCGCTTCGTCCGCCTCCTCGACGCCGTGGTCGAGGCCCCAGACCGGCACCTCGGCAGCTTCGACCTCCTCACCCCGCACGAGCGCGAGCAGCTCGAGCGGTGGACCGACACTCATAAGGAGCTGCCGGACCGGACCGTCATCGGCATCTTCGAGGACCGTGTCGCTCGGGAACCGGAAGAGGTTGCCCTGGTGGCTGGCGACACCCGGCTCACGTATGGGGAACTGAACACGTGGGCCAACCGGTTCGCGCATCATCTGATCGACCTCGGCGTTGCTCCCGAATCGCCAGTTGCCGTCGCGATGCCCCGCAAGGCGGAGGCGATCGTGGCTTGGCTCGCGGTCGGCAAGGCGGGCGGTATCTACACCCCGATCGACCCGCAGAGCCCGGTCGAGCGTATCCGGGACATCATCGACGACGCGCGGCCAGCGGTACTGGTCACCACCGAGGACATCGCTGCCGGACTCCGGGCGTCCACGGAGCTGCCGGTGCTGGTCACCGAGCACCGCCAGCAGGACCGGCCCGAGCACAATCCGACGGACGCAGACCGCGCCATGCCGCTCGTCCTCGACCATGCGGCGTACGTCATCTACACCTCCGGATCGACGGGGCGGCCGAAGGGCGTGACCGTTCTGCACCGCGCCCTCACCAACCTGTGGACCTTCCACGCCGATGTCACCTTCCCGCCGCCGACGCGGCCGGAAGACCGGCTGCGCGTGTCCCTATCGGCCTCGCTGGCCTTCGACACGTCGTGGGAAGGCGTGCTCGCGATGATCGCCGGCCATGAGCTGCACCTGCTGGACGAGCTCACGCGCCGCGATCCTGCTCGCATGGTCGACTACCTCGTCGCCCATGGCATCGGACAGATCGACGTCACGCCGAGCTTCGCGCACCAGCTGCTCTCGGAGGGGGTGCTGGCGGGCGACGCGGCTCCCAGGACGCTGATGCTGGGCGGTGAGGCGGTCAGCGAGACGCTGTGGAGCGAGCTGCGCGTGGCGCCGCGCACGACGGTCTACAACTACTACGGCCCCAGTGAGTTCTGTGTCGAGGCGTCCGGCTGCGCCTTGACCGAGCACGGCGTCACCACCATCGGCCGACCCGTGTACAACTCCCGGATATACGTACTGGACGAGCACCTCAACCAGGTACCGCCCGGTGTGCTCGGCGAGATCTACCTCGCGGGTGCCAACCTCGGGCGCGGCTATCTGGGCCAGGCTGCGATGACCGCCGAGCGGTTCGTCGCCAACCCCTTCGGAGCGCCCGGTGAGCGGATGTACCGCAGCGGAGACCTGGCGCGCTGGACGGCGGACGGGTTCCTACACTTCGCCGGACGCGCCGACGACCAGGTGAAGCTGCGGGGCTTCCGCATCGAGCTGGGCGAGATCCAAACAGCCCTGGCCGCGCAGGGCGGCGTGGCAGATTCGGCGGTGACCGTCCGGGAGGACGTGCCGGGTGACAAGCGTCTGGTGGCGTACGTCGTACCCGAGAAGGGCGGCACGGTGGACGTGGCCGAGCTGCGCTCCATGATCGCTGCGAAGCTGCCGGCCTACATGGTCCCGGCCGCCTTCGTCACCCTCGACGCCTTGCCGCTGACCCGGAACGCCAAGCTCGACCGCCGTGCTCTGCCGGCCCCGGACTACGGCGCGCTGTCCACGGGCCGCGTCCCCACGACGGACCGGGAGAAAAGCGTCGCTGCGCTGTTCGCCGAGATCCTCAAGGTCGAGTCGGTCTCCCTTGACGACGGCTTCTTTGAACTGGGCGGGCACTCCTTGCTGGCGACCCGTCTCGTGAACCGGATCCGGACGGTCATCGGGGTGGAGGCCAACCTCATGAAGCTGTTCGACAACCCGACCGTAGCCGGGGTCGTGGCGAGCCTGGAGCAGGAGGCGCTGGGTGCCACAGCGGCGCGTCCGAAGCTGGTGCGCCGGGCGCACTGAAGCCCGAGGTGCCGGGTCCGCACGGACCTGGCACCTGGCCCCGCCACCCGGGCGGCCATGTAAACGGTCCCTCAGAAGGAGAAGACAGTGACACCGGAGATCGACGCATTCTTCGACGTCCTCAGGTTGGAACACGGCCAGAACTCGCTCGACCGGGTCGAGGAGATGCTGGAGCCCCGACGGCGCAGCGACCAACGCCACCCGATGCAACAGGCGGCCAAGTGGGTCCTGCCGGGCATTCCCCAGGTTCCGTGGCACGACCCGTACGCCTATCCGGAGATCCTGCCCCTGGTCACGGCGCTGGAAGAGAACCACGCGCAGATCAAGGTCGAGCAGGACGAAGCCTGGTCCCAGCGCCGAGAGCGGTTCTCGGACTACGAGCACTACCTTGTGCAGCAGTCCAACTGGCAGGCCCTCTACCTCTACCGCGACGGCCGGCTCCTGGGAGACTCAGCCCCGCTGGCGCCGACCGCCTTCCGGGTACTCAAGGAGCACGCGGTCGATACGGAACTCATCTGCCCCCTGCTTGAATCGCATTTTTCGACGCTGCTGCCAGGCGCCTCTATCAAGCCGCACTGCGACTTGTGGAACTTCTCCATCAACCTGCACCTCGCCATCGACATCCCGGAAGGCGCGGCCATCAGGGTGGCCGACGAGATCCGTGAATGGGAGGAGGGCAAGTGCCTGCTGTTCGACTACTCCTTTGAGCACGAGGCATGGAACAACGGCACCCGTACGCGAACCTGCCTGCTCGCGGACCTCTGGCACCCAGACACCACGCTGCCCGAGCGTGCAGCGCTGACGATGCTGATGACCGAAATCCAGAAAATGATGGCCCCCTAACGGCAGCTTTCACGGATACCAGTCCTTCGCCACACCACCATGTCAGAACACTCCCTGGGGGCCATTGTGCCGGTCAGTAGATCCGCCCTAACCGTGCTCGAACACATCGATCTCGCCGATCCGCAGTTCTTCACCGATCCAGGACATCACCGGGTATTCCGCTATCTACGCGACCACGACCCCGTGCATTGGAATCCCGACGGCGTGGAGCCGGGCTTCTGGTCGGTGACGCGGTACGAGGACTGCCTCGCCGTCCAGAAGGACGGTGCCACTTTCAGCTCAACAGGCACAAACACCCTGGGCCAGCAGCGCTGGACCGGAGATGAAGGCTCCGGCCGCATGATGACCCACACCGACGGGCCGCGGCACACCGAGCTCCGGCAGATCGTCAACCGGGCCTTCACCCCGCGGGCGGTCGCGAAGCTGGAGCCCTATCTGCGCTCAATCATCCGCCAGTCGCTCGACGAGGCCCTGGAGCAGGGGGAATGCGACTTCGTAGACACCGTCGCCCTGCTCCCGGTGGCCTCCATCGCCGCGCTTCTCGGAGTGCCGCAGGAGGACTGGACGCTGCTGCTGCGCCTCACCACGGCTGCTTTTGGTTCGGCCGACCAAGACGTGCAGACCTCGCCGAGCGCCCGCGCGAGCGCCGCCCAGGCACACGCCCAACTGCTCTTTTACTGCCAGGAGTTGATGAATCAGCGGCGCCGTGAGCCGTGCGACGACATAGTCACCCGCCTGGTCGAGGCGCAGAGCGCCGGCTTGCTGAGCGAGGAGGACGCGATGCTTTTCTTCGACCTGCTCCTGCTGGGCGGCAACGAGACCACCCGGCACGGCGCGGTCGGCGCGCTCCTCGCCTTCATAGAGGACCGGGAGCAGTGGCAGCGCCTGCGTGAGGACCGCACTCTGTTGCCCACCGCCGTGGGCGAGGTGCTGCGGTACGTGTCACCCAGCAGGCACGTGCTGCGCCGGGCGGAGCGTGATGTGGAGCTGCACGGCCGTCAGATCAAGGCGGGCCAGGACATCGCGATCTGGCACTTCTCGGCGAACCGGGACGCGCGGGTGTTCAGCGATGCGGACACATTCGACATCGCCCGCGCACACAATCCGCACCTGGCCCTCGGGTCGGGCCCGCACTACTGTCTGGGAGCCTCGCTGGCGGGCATGGAGCTGCGTCTCTTCCTCGACGAACTGTGCGGACGCGTGGGGTCGGCGACCCTGGTCGAACCTCCGGCACGACTCGCTTCCACCGTCATCAGCGGATTCAAGCACCTCCGAGTTCGGCTGCTCCCCGCACGATGACACCGGTAACCGCCGGAGAGCCGCCCGCCCAGACCCACCACATTCATTGGAATTCCATCCACCAGCCATTTATTCGCCATTCTTCCACTAAGTGAAGCGGGGCGATCTTGGGTCGGGCAAGGCGTGGATCCATTCCCCCTGCCGACCATCTATATCGAATTCATTTATTTGGCATCCATTGCCGCTCTGTGCGCGCTTCCAAGGTGCAGTAGGGCGGAAATAAACAGAGAAGGAGAAGGATATGGCGAATCCGTTCGACGACGAAGAGGGCACATTTCTCGTCCTCGTGAACGACGAGGGTCAGCATTCGCTCTGGCTCGCCTCGCACCCAGTTCCGGCCGGCTGGCAGACGGTCTTCGGTCCTGATGCGAGGCAGCGCTGCCTGGCTCACGTCGAGGAGAACTGGACCGATCTGCGTCCGGCCAGCCTGTCCATGAGGAGTTGACGTCGTGTCTCAGTCAGTGAACCAACCCACGCCGGAGCTGATATTTCAGCGCGCACGACTCACGGCGCGAGACCAGAGGGTCTTTCTGACCAAGCTGGCCATTGTTCTCGCGCTGGGTATCGCGGGGGTGGCCCTGGTGGTGACCGGAAACACGATAAGCATGATCGCCGGTATGCTGCTCCTCGGAGTCCTGTACACGCACATGGTGGAACTCCAGCACCAGTGCCTGCACCATTCAGCTTTCCTGAAGGTCGGCCTGCACCGCAGGGTCGGGGTTGTCCTCGGACTGCCCATGATGGTTTCGTACAGCCATTACCGCATCCGGCACCTGCAGCATCACCGATTCCTGGGCACCGATCAGGACAGCGAGTTCTTCGGTTTCGACAAACGGCAGCCGCTGACTCCGCGGGCGCTGCTCGGTAGCCCCTTCGACTACAAGCGGCTGAGCTCCGTCGTCTTGGCGGCCTACCAGAGCTGGCACGGAACTTGGCGGTACGAAAACGGCCAGGTCTCCGAACGCATCCGGCGCGACAGCATGGCCGAGTACCGGCTGATGTCCCTGGTCGTCGTGGTCGGGGCCGCGGCCTCGGCGGTCGGCTTCGGCTCGCTTGTCGTCCAGCTGTGGCTCGTGCCGTGGCTCCTGGTGGCGACCCCCCTGCACTTCCTTGTCGAACTGCCGGAGCACATCTACTGCGACGACGACACTACCGACGTGCTGCGCAATACCCGATCTATCAGTGGCAGCACGTTCAGCACCTGGTTCACGAATGGCAACAACCTGCACGTCGAGCACCATGCCGCGATGACCGTCCCCATCAACCGCCTGCCCGAGCGGCACGGAGCGGTCAAGCAGTTCGCCGCGTACACGGACCACAGCTACTGGTCCTTCTACCGGACGGTGCTCCGCGAGGTGGTGGCCAATCGCTCGAAGGGCCGCCGGCCCGCACCCACCGAGGCGGTCGAGCCGTAACCGCCCCCCTCCCAGTCCGTGCACGACGGCCACGGCATCCCCCCAAACCGCAACAGCCACTCGGCGAAATGGAGCAGGCGCCGCACATGGTGACCGTATATACAACCTTCCCTTCAGCGGCCGGACGGACTCCCGCGGAGTTCCGTGCACGTCTGACGCAGGAAGCGCAGTGGGCTGAGGCCGCGGGCTGCCGTGGAACGCTCATCTACAGTGACAACAAACTGCTGGACCCCTGGGCTGCCGCCCAGCTGGTCATCGACCGCACAGAGACGTTCGTTCCGATGGTCGCCGTGAACCCGGTCTACATGAACCCGTTCAGCGTGGCCCGGATGATCAGTACCCTCGGTTATCTCCACGAACGTCAGGTGGACATCAACTACGTCACCGGCGGATTCCACCGGCACCTCCAGGAACTGGGCTGTCGGCTCGATCACGACGAGCGCTATGACCGCCTCACTGAATACGTGGAAGTGGTGTCGCGGCTCCTGGCGGGAGGCCGACCCGTCTCGCACGACGGCCGGCATTTCCAGCTGAAAGGCGCTTCGGTGACGCCGCCTCTCGCGCCCCATCTGACGCCCGGCGTCTTCGTCTCGGGAACCTCGGACGCTTGCGTCGCGGCCCAGCGGAAGCTCGGCGCTACCAGGCTGGCCTATCCTCGTGAGATATCCGGGTACGAGGGGGATGCTCCCCTCGCGAAGGGGGGAATCCGGCTCGGCATCATCGCACGGGAGACGACCGAGGAAGCCTGGGCCATCGCCCACAAGCGCTTCCCGTCCGATCCAATGGGCGAGGAAATCCACGAGATCGCCGCCGAGAACGTCGAGTCGCAGTGGCATCTGAGCCTGTCGGGTGACGCCTTCCGGTCGCACGAGCCCAAGGACACCTACTGGCTCTACCCGTTCCGCGCATACAAGACGTTCTGCCCGTACCTGGTGGGCACCTACGCTGAGGTCGGCGATCTCCTGTCGCGCTATCTCGCGCTCGGAGTCACGACGCTGATCCTCGACGAGATCGTCGAGGAAGAGGATCTGCACCATTCTCTGACCGCTGTGCGCCACGCCTCCGCTCGAACCTACCGGGAGGCCTCCAAATGATTCCGTTGTCCCACGCGCAGCGCAGGTTGTGGTTCATCGACCAGTTGGAGGGGCCAAGCGCCATCTACAACATCCCCGTGGCCCTGCGGCTTTCCGGTGAGCTGGACGAGACCGCCCTGCGCGCGGCGCTGCGCGACGTGGTGGGGCGCCACGAGAGCCTGAGGACCGTCGTGGGCGAGGTGGACGGCGAGCCCGTGCAGGAGATCCTCCCGCCGGCCCGGGCCGAGGTTCCCCTGGTGTGGACGGAGGTGTCCGAAGAGGAACTCGCGGATCGGATCACCGCGGCGTCCGCTTACGTATACGATCTCGCCGGTGAGATACCGGTGCGGGGGTGGGTGTTCTCCACGGGGCCGAAGAGCCACGTGCTCGTCGTCCTGATCCATCACATCGCGAGCGACGGCTGGTCGACACAGCCTCTGCTGCGCGACCTGTCCCAGGCGTACGGTGCCCGGCTGAAGGGGCGCGCCCCGGAATGGGACGAGCTGCCCGTCCAGTACGCGGACTACACCCTGTGGCAGCGCGAGTTGCTCGGCGACGAGGACGACTCCAACAGCCTGATCAACCGTCAGCTGTCGTACTGGCGGGAGCGACTCGCCGATCTGCCAGCCGAGCTGGCCCTTCCGGTGGACCGGGCACGGAGCACCGAGCCCAGCTATCGGAGTCGGGTCGTCGATTTTCGGCTGTCGGCCGCCTCGCACGCCCGGCTGGACTCTCTCGCGCGCGACGGCCAAGTCACCATGTTCATGGTGGTCCAGTCGGCCCTGGCAGCGCTACTCACCAGGTTGGGAGCGGGCACGGACGTCCCCCTGGGGACGGTCGTCGCCGGACGCACCGACAACGCTCTGGACGATCTGATCGGCTTCTTCGTCAATACGCTGGTCCTGCGTACGGACACGTCGGGGGACCCCTCCTTCCGTGAGCTGCTCGCCCGTGTACGCGCCACCAACCTCGGTGCCTACGCTCACCAGGACGTGCCGTTCGAGCGCCTGGTGGAGGTTCTCAACCCCGCGCGTTCGACGGGCAGGCACCCCCTCTTCCAGACCCTGCTCGTGTTCCAGAACAACGACGAGGGGTCCCTTGACTTCTCGGATGTGGACTGGGCGCCCTGGAAGACCGGTCAGCCGCTGGCGAAGTTCGACGTGACGCTGGGCGTCGTCGAGGAGTACGGACCGGACCGGGAGCCGGCGGGACTCCGGGGCGGCTGGGTGTTCTCCGCCGATCTGTTTGACGCAGATACGGCCCAGACCATCGCGGACCGGCTCGTCCGGCTCCTGGAAGCGTTCGCCGCCGACCCGGATGCCCGGCTCGCCGCCGCGCCCCTGCTGGAAGCAGAGGAGTACCGGCGGATCGTGCACGATTGGAACGACACTGGCCGCCCCCTGCCGGGGCAGCTCCTGCCGGAATCGCTGGACCGACAAGCCCGCCGTACCCCCGATGCGCCGGCGGTGGTCAGCGGCCACACCACGCTCACGTATGCGGAGCTGAACACCTGGTCGAACCGACTCGCACGGCTGCTGATCCGTGCGGGCGTGGGCCCAGAAACGCTGGTAGCGGTCGCCGTGCCGCGCTCCGCGGAGATGATCGTGGCTGTCTGGGCGATCCTCAAAGCGGGCGCGGGGTATGTGCCGCTCGACCCCGAGCTTCCGGCGAGTCGGCGGCAGACGATTCTCACGGACGCGCGTCCCGCAGCCGTCCTCACCGTACAGTCCCTGGCCCACGTGCCCGCGGTCGACGGCATCCAGCGGATCCTCATCGAGGACGCGACGGCGCCAACGGGCGCGGCGCGTCCCCGAGCGGAGCACGAGATCAGCGACGGCCGGATCACGGACACGGAGCGCCGAGGGCGTCTGCTCCCAGGGCATCCGGCTTATGTGATCTACACCTCCGGCTCGACCGGCCGCCCCAAGGGCGTGATCGTGACGCACGGTAGCGTAGCCGCGCTGGCCACGTGGGCCGGCGAGGGATACGGAGCGGACCGGCTCTCGCGGGTCCTGGCGACCACACCGCTCAGCTTCGACGTCTCCGTCTTCGAGGTACTGGTGCCGCTTGTGTGGGGCGGCTGCGTGGAGGTGGTCCCCGACCTACTGGCGCTCGCCGAACTCCAGGGCCGGTCCGCCACCCACATCGGTGGGGTGCCGTCGGCCTTTGCGGCCCTGGCAGGGCGCGAGGGTCTCGGGGTGTCGACTGGCACGGTCGCGCTGGCTGGCGAGGCGGTGACGGCGGGCCTGGTACGCAAGGTGCAATCGGCCCTGCCCGGTGCCGAGGTCGTGAATCTCTACGGCCCCACTGAGGCGACGGTCTATGCCACCGCCTGGTTCGGTGGCACAGACGGCCTGAGGGTGGGCCAGGGGGCAACCGCGGCGGCTCCCATCGGACGGCCCCTTCACAACGTGCGGGCCTACGTGCTCGACGAGACGCTGAATCCCGTTCCGGACGGAGTGAACGGTGAGCTCTATCTGGCCGGCTCCGGAGTGGCGCGGGGCTACCTGGGCCGCCCGGCGCTGACGGCGGAACGCTTCGTGGCCTGCCCGTTCGCGGGCCCTGGTGAGCGGATGTACCGCACGGGAGACCTAGTCAGCCGACAGGCCGACGGTCAGCTGGTGTTCGTAAGCAGGATGGACGACCAGGTGAAGATCCGGGGCTACCGGATCGAGCCTGGAGAAGTGGAGTCCTGCCTCCTGGACCACCCTCGGGTCGAAGGGGCGGCGGTCGTCGTACGCGAGGACATGCCAGGCGACCGGCGCCTGGTGGCCTACGCGGTGTCGACTGGGCCGGTTCTCGTCGACGCCGGGGCGCTGCGCACCTTCACACGCGAGCGGCTCCCCGCCTACATGGTGCCCTCGGCCGTGGTCGTGCTCGACGCCTTGCCGGTCACCGCGAGCGGCAAGGTCGACCGCGGCGCCCTTCCCGCTCCCGAGACGAGCGGGTCCGCCTGGCGGGGCCCGCGCACGCCACGTGAAGAGGTGCTGTGCGAGATGGTCGCCGAAATCCTTGGGGTGGAACAGGTATCGGTCGACGACGACTTTTTCGAACTCGGCGGGCATTCACTCCTCGCGATGAACCTGATCGCCCGGGCGCGCACCACCTTCCAGGCCGAACTCAAATTCCGAGATTTCTTCTACCACGCCACGGTGTCGGACCTCGCGGAAATGATCGACCGTGGCACCGCCCAGGCGGTCGCAAAGGCCTGAAGACCACCCCATCCCGAATCCTCCAGGTTCACGGATCCCGGAACCTATTCAAGAAATGAGTGCAAGGTGAACAGCATCAATGACAGGTGGTCTCTTCCGTTTGCCACCGGCGTGGCGGTCCAGCGGTACCTGACCGCAGAGGAGGGGCTCGACGCGGCACGTGAAGAGCGCTGCAGCCACTGGTACGTCGACGCGAGCCTCATGGAGGACATGCCGCACAACTGGTCGGAGGAGCGCAGCCAGCGTCTGGTGGAGGCCGCTGCGGAGCAGGGCCTCTCGCCGATTCTGCACGGCAACTTCCGTGCGCCTCTGGCCTCGGAGATTCCAGAGGTCCGGGCGGCGTCCGTCGACTATGTGCGGTCCGAGATCGACCTCGCGGCCCGGATCGAAGCCAGTGCCCTCGTCATTCACGGAGGCGCGTTCGTCGAGCCCCGGCCTACGAAGGCGCACCGCGACGCCGCGCTGGAGAGGTTCATCTCCCTCCTCACCGTGATCGAGCGTGAGGCCGCCGACAAGGGTGTCGAGGTGTGGCTGGAGAACTTGTCCTACTACCCCAAGTTCCGTCCGTTTTCGTATGTCTTCACGCGGGAGGCCGACTTCGCAACGGTGCTCGACGCGATCCCTGAGATAAAATTCGTGCTGGACGTGGGCCACGCCAACGTGAACCAGTCGCTCGCGCTGCCGGCCTTCGAAGCCTTCGCGCCGTCGATCGCAGCCCTCTCTCTGAGCAACAACGAGGGCAACCAGGACGCGCACCTCGCTCTCGGTGACGGCACCCTGTCGGTGCGGGAGCTCACCGATGCCATTCGAGCCAGGAACTGGTCCGGCGTCATCGCGTTCGAGACCCGAAACGCCAGCGTCGAGGCGGGCATCGACTACCTGCGGGCGATGTGGAACTCCGAGTCCAACGCAGCCCTCGCCGCCACGGTCGGTGCATAGCGATGTCACAAGGACTTCAGGATGGGTCGTTGTGGCGCAATCGGAACTTCATGCTGCTGTGGTGCGGGCAGGGCGCCGGAACGCTCGGCCCGCAGATGGCCATGGTCGCCTTGCCGCTCCTTGCCCTCAAGGTGCTTCATGCCAGCACCTTCCAAGTGTCACTGCTGACCTTCGTCGGCTGGCTCCCCTATCTGATCTTCTCCCTCCTTGCCGGCGTCATGGCGGACTGGTTCGACCAGCGGAAGATCATGATCTTCTGTGATGTTGCCCGCATGCTGCTGATCGCCTCGGTCCCCGTGACGGGGCTCGCCGGCTGGCTGAGCCTGTCGTACCTGTACGCGGTCGTCGGTGTTTCGGGAATACTGACCGTGCAGTTCACGATCGCCTATCGCAGTCAACTTCCCAAACTGGTGCGTAGTTCCCAGCTGGTCGAGGGGAACGGCAAACTGGGAATGTGCGAGTCGCTCGCGGAGCTGGTCGGTCCTGCCCTGGGCGGTACGCTCGTCGGGCTGATCGGCTCCTCACGCACCCTGTTCGCCAACGTACTGACCTACGGGCTCAGCGCATTGACCCTGGGACTGATCCGTGTACCCGCGTCCGATGCCGACGAGCCGGGGACCTCGAACCGCGTCTCCTTCAAGGCCGCCATGGGTGAGGGGCTGACGTTCGTCCGCAAGCAGCCCATCCTTCGGAAGCTGCTGATCTGCACCAGCGTCTCCAACTTCTTCGTGATGGCGACCTCGTCGATCGCGGTCACGTTCATGCTCCGTGAACTGGATGCATCCGCGGCGGCCGTCGGCCTGGTGTTCAGTCTCGGATCTCTGGGCGGGCTCCTGTCGGGCGCGTTCGCGCACCGGATCTCCGCACGCGTGGGCACCGCGCGGATCATCTGGGTCTCGATGCTGGCCCCCGGCCCGCTGTACTTCCTGATGCCGCTCGCACAGCCCGGCTGGGGCCTGGCTCTGTATGGGGTCGGCCTCGCCGCCCTGTCGGCCAACGCCGTTATGTTCAACACCGCGGCCCTCTCGTACCGGCAGCTGGTCTGCCCGCCCGAGCTCCTGAGCCGGGTGAGCGCCGTCTACCTCTGGATCTGCTACGGGGTCATCCCGCTGGGTTCCCTGTTCGGCGGTGCCCTCGGAACGGCGGCGGGGCTCCAGGCGACGTTGTGGGTGTGTGTGATCGGCATGTGGAGCGCCTCCCTGTTCGTGGTGTTCTCGCCCTTGCGCAAGCTCCGCGACGTGCCCTCCCCGGAGCTGGCCCTCTCCTAGCCCGGACCACGTTGGACACCAGAGAAACCGGCAGCTCACCTCACCAAACAAGGACAGTCATGCTCCAGAAAACGCTCCATGGCTGGTTCGCCGCCAGCGTCGAGATCGTCCCGGATGAACCCGCGCTGGTCGTGGAGGGCGAATGCCTGACCTACGCCGAGCTCGACGCCGCCGCCCGGGAGGCGGCGCGGCATCTGGGGGGCCCGGGGGGCCGTCCGCCCAGGGTGGGTCTCCTGGCATCGCGGAGTGTGGCCGCGTACGCCGCCTACCTCGGAACGTTGCGGATCGGCGGGACCGTGATACCGCTCAACGCTACCAATCCGGTGGAGCGGAACCGGCTCATCGCCGAGACCGCGGGGCTCGACGTGGTAGTAACCGACGGCCACCAGGACACGCGCTTCGCCGAGGAGAGCGGACTGCAGGTGGTGCCTCTGGGGCACCAGCAGCTCGGAACGCGTGCGGCACCGACCGGCGCGCCCCCGGACGACCGGGCGGCTGGCCTGGACGACGTGGCGTACGTACTCTTCACTTCGGGCTCCACCGGCCGCCCCAAGGGCGTGCCGATCCGGCACCGTAACGTCGACGCCTTCCTCCGCTACAACATCGCGCGCTACAACGTGGGTCCCGGCTGCAGGCTCTCGCAGACCTTCGACCTGACCTTCGACCCCTCCGTCTTCGACATGTTCGTGGCATGGGGGGCGGGTGCCACGCTCGTCGTCCCGTCCGTGGAAGAACTCCTCGAACCGGTGCGGTTCGTCACCGAGCAGCGCATCACCCACTGGTACTCGGTGCCCGCAATCGCGGCTGTGGCGGGACGGACCGGAAGTCTCTCGGCGGGAAGCATGCCAGGGCTGCGCTGGAGCCTGTTCGCCGGAGAACAGCTCACCCTGGCGCAGGCGGCAGACTGGGCGCGAGCCGCTCCCCACAGCACGGTGGAGAACCTCTACGGGCCGACCGAGTTGACCGTGACGGTGTCGGCGTTCCGGCTGCCGCCTGAGCGCGCGGACTGGCCCGCTACCAGCAACGGCACGGTGCCGATTGGGCAGATCTACCCCCATCTGGAGCACCGGATCTCGTCCGACGGTGAACTGCAGGTGCGTGGCCCGCAGCGATTCGCCGGCTATCTGGACCCGGCCGACGATCAGGGGCGGTTCGTGCACCCCGGCCAGGCGCAGGAACCCCCAGGCGAGGACGCCTGGTACCGCACTGGCGACCGAGTCGGCCTGGAGGACGGCAGTCTCGTCCACCTGGGCCGACTGGACAACCAGGTCAAGGTGCTCGGCAAGCGGGTGGAGCTGGAGGAGGTCGAGTCGGCACTGCTGGCCCACACCGACTTCGCCGAGGTGGTCGTGGTCGCGGTGCCCGGCCCGGCGGATGACCTCCAGCTGGCCGCCGTCTACGTCGGTCCGCCGACGAGCGGCGTAGAACTGCGCTCCCGGCTGAGCGGCCGGCTGCCGGCCCACATGATCCCCAGGTGCTCCGTGCGCCGCGACCAGCTGCCACTCAACGTGAGCGGCAAGGTGGACCGGCAGGCGTGCAAGGAGCTGGCCATACAGCGCGGTGACGCCCAGGAGACGGACGAGGCAGTCGCGCAAAGCGCTGCCGAGGTCGCTCCGGACGCCGCGCTGCTGGCCGTCGTCAGGCAGTGCCTGTCAGTGCCGGACTTCGAGATGGACTCCAACTTCTACGCATACGGCGGGGATTCGCTGACCGCCGTACGCGTCGTGAACCAGGCTCGGGCGCTCGGCATTCCGATGACCCTGCGGGACCTGCTGGTCCATCAGACGGTCCGAGGCGTGATCAGCTCGCCCACCGTGGCCGGGGCGCTGACCGCCCCTGACGCGGGAAGCCTCGCCGAAGGGACGGGCAACACGCCGTTCGCCCTGCTCGACGAAGCGGACCGGGCCGTCCTTCCGGAGGGCCTGGAGGACGCCCTGCCTGCCTCAACCCTTCAGGTCGGCATGCTCTACCTCTGCGAGATCAGCCAGGACGCGTTGCTCTACCACGTCATGGACAGCTGGGAGGTCTGCGCGCGCTTCGACGAGGCGGCCTTCCGCGCCGCGCTCGCGGAGCTCGTGAACCGCCACCCGGCCCTGCGCACATCGTTCGCGTTCGACGGATTCTCGACTCCGGTACAGCTGGTCCGGGAGCAGGCCGAACTGCCCCTGAGTATCGATCGGTGCGCCACCGCCGAAGAAGTCAGCGCATTTGTCCACGACTGGTGCGACAACCGGATCGACATGCCGATCGACTGGCGGTCCCCCTCGCTGGCTCGTTGCCATGTTGTGGCGCAGCCGGAGTCGTTCCGCGTTGTACTGGCAGCGCACCACGCCATTCTCGACGGCTGGAGCTTCAGTCGCCTGGCCGTGGAACTGATGACGCTCTACTCCATCGAGCTCGGCATGCCGGACGCCGAGCCGGTGCCGGTGCCGTCCGCCGTCCAGCACGACTTCATCGCGGCGGAGCAGAAGGCACTGGACTCCGAAGCAGCGGAGCGGCACTGGCTCGATCAGGCCGACGCGGAGCCGCTGCTCTTCGACGGGGCCAAGCCCGGGCACCTCTCCGGTGCCCAAGAACGCCATGACTTCGACGTCGACACCGCACTCGTGGCAGGGCTGTCGGGCGTGGCCCGGATGCTCGGTGTCTCTGTCAAGTCGCTGGCCATCGCCGCGCACGCACAGGCGCTCGGGGCGTGGACCGGACGCGACCGCAACATCGTTACCGGCGTGGTATACAATACCCGGCCGGAGAGTGTCGGCTCCGACGTGGCGACCGGGCTCTTCCTCAACACACTGCCCATGCGTTTCGCCCACCTGGACACGACCTGGGCGGCGCTGGCCAGGATCGCGGCCGACGCCGAACGGGAAGGCGCGCAGCACCGCGCCTACCCGCAGGCGAAGGTCGTGGAGCGGCTGGGAAGGCCCGCGTTCGACGTCACCTTCAACTTCATGAACTTCCACGCCTACCAGGAGCTCGACCGTCTGGCAGCGGTGCCGACGCGCGACTGGTGGCGGCGGGGCAAGCCAAGCTTCCCCTTCCACGTCAACTTCGAGATCGCCGGCGCCAGCGGCCAGGTGCGCATCGGCTTCGATCCCGAGCTCGTGTCCCGGAATTCGGTCGAGGCCTATGCCAGTGCCCTGAGGCAGGCGCTGGCAGCACTGGTGGCCAATCCGTCGAGTCCAGCAACCGTCGCCGTCCCGGCCAGCAGGGGGATCTGACCATGACCACGCGAACGCGGCCGTTGTTCGCCCTTCTGTACGACGCCGGAGCCGTTCCCGCGGGCGAGATCGGAACTGGCCTCGCCCCCCTGGGCGACATCGTCTTCCTGCTGCCGCAGGGCTCCGCGCACGTGGAACAGATGCGGCCGGTCATCGAGCAGTTGGGGCAGACCTACACGCTCACGGGTGACTCGTCGGCCGATGTGGAGCTGATCCGCGCGATCGGTCCCGACGCGGTGCTCACCTTCAGCGAGAGGCTGATCCGCCCCGCCGCAGAGCTGGCATCCGCCGTGGGTCTGCCCGGCCAGTCGGTCCGCACCGCCCGCATCTTCACCGACAAGGGACTGCAGCGGCGCATTCTCAGGGAGGCAGGCATCGACCGGACGCGCACCAGCGTCGTCGAGGTCCTAGACGACTGGTCGACCGCTTTGGAAGAGGTCGGCCTGCCAGCCATCGTCAAGCCCGTCACCGGCTGGAGCAGCCGGGACACCTACGCAATCGCCTCGCAGGAGGAGGCCGAGGAAGTCCTGGAGCGCCTCACGGAACTGCACACGGCAGGATCATGGAGTCCCTTCGTGATCGAGGAGTTCCTGCAGGGGCGGCCGAGCCATCCGTTCGGGGACTACGTGTCGGTCGAGAGCTTCTGCACCCACGCGGGCATCACCCACTTCGTCCTCACTGGCAAGACGCCCGTCGTTCCCCCGTTCCGGGGGACGGGCAGGGTTTGGCCCAGCCATTTGCCGCGTGCGGAGGAGCAGGAGATCTTCGATCTGGTCACCCGCGCCCTGGAGGCGGTCGGATCCGACTGCGGCTTCACCCACACCGAGGTGAAACTCACCCCCGACGGGCCGGGCATCATCGAGATCAACGGGCGGATCTCCGCCCATGTCAACATGATGGCGCGCGAGGCGTGCGGCCTGGACCTCGTCCGCGTCGGCGGGCTCATGGCTCTGGGCGAGCAGCCGTACCTCCCGCCCTTCGACTTCGGTGGCAAAGTCCATTACCAGTACAACAACATCGCCCCGGTGCGCCCCGGGCGGCTCGAGGCCGTACACGGAGCCGACACGGTCCGAGGGATGCCGGGCGTCACCACGTACCGGAACTTCGTCCGCCCAGGCGAAGATCTTCCCGGCGGGTCAACAACCCTGACACTAGATACCATCTCGGGGGTCGCCGAGAGCCACGAGGCGATGGTGCGGACGATCGAGGAGGCTCGCGCGGCCCTCACCTTCGAGTTCCGATTCGCGGACGGCGTACGCCGCATCCGAGGCCTAGAACTGCCAGCGCACTGACAGCACACCCCCAACTCGTCCAGCCCGGCCGCATTCCGGCCTCCGTCCTCGACGAGGAGAACCACCCCCAGGACTGTCGGCGGCACCCCAGCGCCGGCGGTCATTGGCCACTCTGGCCCGCTCGGCAGTGAGTCAAGGGGCCCTTCTCTACTGCTCCGTGACATGACCGCCATGCCGTAGCCATAGGGTCTGTCCAGTAGACGGCCCTGTCTCACATTCGGTGGTGACGGAGCGTCCTGAGGATCGTTGACGTCTGCGTGAGGGATGTCAACGCGCTTGTGCAGACGGTGTTTTCGGGGTTGTCCCCGCTGGTCATCGAGGAGGTGGCTGACGAGGGTGAGCGGATCGTGGTGCGGGCACGGACTCCGGAGGAGGCTGCGGCCTGTCCGGTGTGTGGGGTTTCGTCGGGGCGGGTGCACGGTTATCAGCTGCGGACGGTAGCCGACGTTCCGGTCGACGGGCGGCGGGTGGTGGTCCGGGTGCGGGTGCGGCGTCTGGTGTGCCCCACGCGCGGCTGCCGGCAGACCTTCCGCGAGCAAGTGCCCGGAGTGCTGGAGCGCTACCAGCGCCGCACCGCTCGTCTGACCAAGCACGTCAAGGCCGTGGTCAAGGAGTTAGCGGGCCGGCCGGGGGCACGTTTGCTGGCGCTCCTCGCGGTGAGCCTGTCGCGTCACACGGCTCTGCGCGCCCTGCTGGACATCCCGTTGCCCACCGGGCGGGTGCCCCGCGTGATCGGCGTCGACGATTTCGCTCTGCGCCGGCGTCACCGCTATGCCACCGTCGTGATCGACGCCGAGACGCATGAGCGGATCGAGGTACTGCCCGACCGCACGGCCGACACCCTCCAGGCATGGCTGCGCGAGCACCCCGACATCGAGGTCGTGTGCCGTGACGGCTCGGCGACCTACGCCGAGGCCATCCGCCGTGCCCTGCCCGACGCGGTGCAGGTCGCCGACCGGTGGTATCTGTGGCACGTGCGCCGTGAGGCGCTGATTGATCGAGTGGAGGTGGGAGACCTTCGCCGCCGTCCTGTCGCAGCAGGGTGGTGAAGCTGGGGGCAGCCTGATCCGGGAGGTGCCGGGGAGGGTGGCAAGCGGCCCCGACGAAGCCGGGACGTGTCAGAACCGTCAGATGGTGCGGGTCCGGCAAGCGAGACGGAGAGGTATACGTGAGGAACCGGTGTTTGAAGCCTCCTAAGGTGACATCAGCTCGAACCTGGCGGATCTGGGCTGGTCGCGGTGCATGCTCGCCTTTCTGTAGAAGGCAGCAACTCCCGGGCTATATCTGCCAGATGGCCCGGGAGGCCACGGTGAAGTGCTGCGGGGTAGCCGTGGCGATGCCGCGGGGGTATAGCCGGGTGCCTACTCCGACGATCGATCAATCAGTGAACACGGGAACCTCCTCGGTCCCGCCCGTTATCCGGGCTTCCAGTTCGGGTGAGTTGGGCTGGGCACACCGTCTGCCGAACAGAACGTGGGAGGGGCGGAGCCGCCGTAGTACTCCGAGCCGGGGAGAGCCCGGCACATGGGGAAGGGCGGCAGCGAGATCGCAAGGGAGGTACTGCAATGTCCGGAGAATCCGGGGTGGATGCCCCGGTCGTGTGGCCGGTGGCCGATGTCGCTGAGCTGCGGGTACGGAGAATGCAGATCAAGCTGCACCGTTGGGCGGTCGCCGATCGCGGCTTCCGGTTCGACGATGTGTTCAACTTCGCCTGCGACCCAGCCGTCCTGGTGATGGCGTTCGAACGGGTCGCGGGCAACACCGGAGCCCGGACGCCAGGGGTGGACGGCGTGCGCGCCGACCACGTACGCGTGGCCGGGGTGGAAGCGTATCTGGACCACATCCGCACGCAGTTGAGGGCAGGGGCCTTCCGGCCCGTGCCGGTGCGTGAGCGGATGATCCCCAAGGCGGGCGGTAAGCTGCGCCGGCTGGGGATCCCGACCGTTGCGGACCGGGTGGTGCAGGCGGCGCTGAAACTGGTCCTGGAACCGATCTTCGAGGCGGACTTCCGTCCGTGCTCGTACGGGTTCCGGCCCAACCGGCGTGCGCACGACGCGATCGCCGAGATCCATCTGTTCGGCTCCCAGGGGTATCGCTGGGTGCTGGACGCGGACATCGAGGCGTGCTTCGACCGTATCGACCACGCGGCCCTGATGGACCGGGTGCGAGCGCGGGTGAACGACAAGCGGGTGCTGGCGCTGGTGAAGTCGTTTCTGAAAGCCGGGATCATGACCGACCTCGGCGTGCGGAACGAGACCGCCTCCGGGACTCCGCAAGGAGGTATCCTCTCACCCCTGCTGGCTAACATCGCGCTGTCCGTGCTCGACGACTTTGCCGCCGAGCAGTGGACAACCGCGATGGCCAGCCGGAGAGATCGCGAACGACGGCGCAACCGGGGTCTGCCGACCTGGCGACTGGTCCGCTACGCGGACGACTTCGTCATCATGGTCCACGGCACCAAGGAGCACGTCGAAGACCTTCGCGAGCAGGTGAGTTCGGTTCTGGCGCCGATGGGCCTCGTGCTGTCACCGGCCAAGACCCGGATCGTCCACCTTGCGGACGGGTTCGACTTCCTGGGCTTTCGCATCGTCTGGACGCGCAAGCGAGGAACGGACAAGTGGCACGTCTACACCTTCATCGCCGACAAGCCAGTCGCTTCGTGAAGCGGAAGATCAAGCAACTGACCCAGAAGCTGTCACATCTCGATTACAAAATCGCGCTGATCCAGATCAACCGGATTTTGCGCGGCTGGGCCAACTACTTCCGGCATGCGGTCGCCAAGCACACCATGCAGACCCTGCACACCTTCGTGTGGTGGCGGGTCATCCGCTGGGTGATGCACCGGCACCGCACGAACTGGAAGTCCATCCGGCGATGGTTCCGGACTCCGCAAGGACACTGGAAAGACATCGAGTTGGAGGGGATCAAACTGTTCCACCTCGGCAAAGTGCCGATCACTCGGTATCGCTACCGGGGCAACAGCATCCCCACCCCTTGGCCGGGCGCCCTGACCGGCCCGATCCCAGCGGCATGATCTCGTAGAGAGCCCGGTGCTCGGAGACGGGCACGCCGGGTTCGGCGGGCGGGCCGGGGAAACCCACCGGGAGCAATCCCGGCAGGGCGCCCCGGTCCGACCCATCAACCTGTGCGACGCCGCCCTGAGCGAAGTCAAGGCGCACAGCACCTGCTGGGCCACCGTGCTCGACGCGCCGATCTACGACGGGCCCCGCGCCCGCACCACCCTGGAACGCTGGCACCAAGTCCACGGCCTGCTCAACAAGGGTGTGGGTTTGCTCGAGTGCGCCCGCCGCCTCCAGCTCGCGCTGAACACCGTCAAACGCTACGCGCGAGCCGAGAAGCCCGAGCGGATGCTCCGCGTCCCCAAATACCGCCCCGGCCTCGTCGACCCTTACCGCGACCACCTGCGCACTCGCCGAGCCGAGGACCCCGCCGTCCCGTCAACCACCTCTTCGAAGAGATCAAGGCCCTCGGCTACACGGGCTGCCTGAACCTCCTGCACAAGTACATCAACCAGGGCCGCACTGACGCCGACCGCAGCCACATCTCCCCACGCCGGCTCGCCCGCATGCTGCTGACCAGACCCGACCACCTCAAGACCGGGCATCGCGATCTCCTGTCACGCCTTACCGCCGCCTGCCCCGAAATGACCCACCTGGCATCCGGGACTTCGCTCAGCTCCTGACGCCTGACACAGGCAACGCCGACGCGCTCTCGCGCTGGATCGACCACATCCGGGCAGCCGATCTCCCTCACCTGCACGCCTTCAGCCGGGGCCTGGACCGAGACCGCGATGCAGTGAACGCCGCGCTCACGCTTCCGTACAGCAATGGCCCCACCGAAGGCGTCAACACCAAGACCAAACGGATCGCGCGTCAGATGCACGGACGAGCAGGCTTCACCCTGCTTCGCCACCGCATCCTCCTCGGATAGACGACACGCTGCGTCACCACCGAAATTGAGACAGGGCCGTTCACGGTACAGACCCTTGATTGGCTGGCATCAGGATCTCTGCGCGAGCGGTCGATGTATGGCGGTTCGGGCGAGGAAACTGTGCGGACAGATGCTGGGTGATCTGCACGGTGGGAAACGATCAACATTGCCGCGGGAAAGGATCTCCGCCGCCCCTCGATAGCTGCTGATCAGCGCATTTCGTCGGTTCCCCACCACCACAGGAAGCGGGCCTTCCGGAGTGACCATGGTCACTCCGGAAGGCCCGCTTCGTCGTGTGTGACGCTCGGGCGGCGCCGGTCAGGCGGTGAACCGGGCGGCCAGGGCGCGGGCGTGCTCCTCGGCCTCGGCGTGGGCGCGGTCGCGGGAGGCCTCGAAGAGCGGGATCAGCTCGGCCATGGCCGGGACGGCGGGGGCCATGGTCAGCTCGGGGACGATGAAGCGGGTCTCCATGCCCAGGCTCGTGCCGAGCACCATCTGCAGGTACGGCTGCAGATGGTCGTTGCCCTCCTGCGGGGTGCCGGGGCCGTAGGAGCCGCCGCGGCTGGTGACGACGGTCACCGGCTTGCCGGCGAGGGTGGGGTGCTCGGTGCCGGTGGTGCGGCCCATGGCGATGACGTGGTCGAGCCAGGCCTTCAGGCCGGAGGGGACCGCGTAGTTGTACAGCGGGGCGCCGATGAGCAGCGCGTCCGCCCCCTCCGCCTCGCCGATCAGCGCCTCGCGCAGCGCGAAGTCGGCATGCTGCCCGGGCGTACGTTCGGCAGCCGCCGTGAAGCCGGCGTAGTAGGCGGGGGCCTGCAGGTGCGGGACGGGGTCGGCGGCGAGGTCGCGGTAGATCACTCGGCCCTCGGGGTGCTCCTTCTCCCATGCGTTGCGGAACGCGGCGGTGATGGCGCGGGAGTGGGAGGTGTCGCCGTTCAGGGACGAGTCGATGTGCAGCAGGGTGGCCATGAGGTGCTCCGGTGCGGGGTGAGCTGTGGACTTCCGTACGTGCTATTAATAGCACAGCTACTTACTTTTCTGCACCTACTTGTGTGGAGTCGGTAGGCTGGGGACATGGCGGAGCTGCGGCAGGAGACGGCGCGGGGGTGTGAGGACGCGTGCGCCTCCCCTGACGCGGGCATCACCCGCGTCTTTCAGGTGCTGGGCAAACGCTGGACGGGGCTGATCCTCGCGGCGCTGATGAACGGACCGGGGCATTTCGCCCAGCTGCGCCGGGCGGTGCCCCGGATCAGCGAGCGGATGCTGTCCGATCGGCTGACCGAACTGGGCGCACTCGGCCTGGTGGCCCGTGAGGTCGAGGAGGGCCCGCCGCTGCGCGTCGGCTACCGGCTCACGCCGGCCGGCACGGCCCTGCGCCCCGCGATGGCCGAACTGACCCGGTGGGCGGAGGCCCACCTGCCCGACGAGGGCGCAGGATGCCCCTCGGAGTTCCGCGACTGACTTCTTCGGCGCCGAGCCGACGACACACCAGACGACGCAGCCAAGGGGTGGGCATGACACGCATACCGCAGGTGACCGGATTCGCCGGCCGCGAGGAGTACGACGGCGCGAAGGCGCACGGGAAGGCGCTGCGCGTTTCCGTGCCGCGGTCCGCGCACGCCCGTTTCACGCCGTCCTCGGAACGCCCCGACGCCCTGGCGGCCGTGGCGGAGTCCAGTCGCGGCCGCATACCCGGACTGACGCCGCTGCGGGTGGGCCGGATGGCCGCCTCGCCGTTCGCCTTCCTGCGCGGCTCCGCCGGGCTGATGGCGTACGACCTCGCGCACGGCACACCGGTGACCGGCCTGGGCGCTCAGCTGTGCGGCGACGCCCACGCCGCGAACTTCGGTCTCTACGCCGACGCGCGCGACCGGCTGGTCATCGACCTCAACGACTTCGACGAGACCGTGCACGGCCCGTGGGAATGGGACCTCAAGCGCCTGGCGACCTCGCTCGTGCTCGCCGGGCGCGAGTCCGGAGCCGGTGAGGACCGTTGCCTGGAGGCCGCGCGCGACGCCGTCGGCGCCTACCGGCGCACCATGCGGCTGTTGGGCAGGATGCCGGCCGCCGAGGCGTGGAGCGCCATCGCCGATGAGGAGTTGGTCTCCCACACCGACGCGCGTGACCTGCTGGGCACCCTGGAGAAGGTCGCCGCCAAGGCGCGGCGCAACACCAGCGCTCGGTTCGCCGCCAAGTCCACCGAGGACGACGGCCGCGGCGGCCGTCGCTTCCTGGACGCACCGCCCGTGCTGCGCCGGGTCCCGGACGAGGAGGCGGCGGCCGTCGCCGAGAGCCTCGCGCAGTACGTGACGACACTGCCGGCGGATCGGCTGCCGCTGCTCGCCCGGTACGCCGTGCACGACGTCGCCTTCCGCGTCGTGGGCACCGGCAGCGTCGGGACCCGCAGCTACGTCGTGCTGCTGCTGGACCACCGCGGCACGCCGCTCGTGCTGCAGGTCAAGGAGGCGCGGCCCTCGGCGCTGCGTCCGCACCTGGCCGCGGCCGGGTTCGAGGTGCCGGACGTGCCGCACGAGGGGCGGCGAGTGGTGCTGGGGCAGAAGCAGATGCAGGTCGTCAGCGACTTCCTGCTCGGCTGGACCGGGATCGGGGGCCGGGCGTTCCAGGTGCGGCAGTTCCGCAACCGCAAGGGCAGCGTCGACCCCGACGAACTGGCCGCCGACCAGATCGACGACTACGCCCGCATGACCGGAGCCCTGCTTGCTCGCGCCCACTCGCACAGCGCGGAACCGCGCGTGCTGGCCGGATACTGCGGCAAGGGCGATCGGCTCGACAAGGCGGTCGGCGAATTCGCCCTCGCCTACGCCGACCGCACCGAGGCCGACCACGCCGACCTCGTGAAGGCCGTCCGGGAGGGGCACATCGCAGCCGAGAACGAGGGGTAGCGGCCACCCCTTACGCTAACTGGGGGGGCGAAGCGGACATCCGTCCGAGACGGACATCCGTCCGAGGCAGCATCCACCAAGGCAGCATCCACCAAGGAAGTGCGAGTGACCCAGGAAGCCGAAGAGCAGGGCACGCAGCGGCTGGAACGCGCGGTGCACGCCGCCGAGGACGCACTGATCGAGTTCGAGATCGCAGTGGAGACCTTCCGGGTGGAGGTGGAGAACTTCTCCCGCCTGCACCACCAGCGGCTCGGACAGGTCCACGCGCGCCTGGACGAGCTGGACGCGCAGATCGCCGAGGCCGTCGCGGCACGCAGCGGCGACCCGGCGGACCTGCGGCGGGCGGACGAGGCGCGGGCCGCCGTGCTGCCGATGCCCAAAGTGGAGGAGCTCTTCCAGGGCTGGATCGGCTCCGAGGGCATGACGACGGAAGCGACCGCGATGCTCAACGAGCAGTCGGTGCAGCCGCCTGACCGGGTCCGCCCGGGCGAAGAGGCCCGCAAGGCCTACCGCGAGCTGGTCCGGCGCGCGCACCCCGACCTGGCGCAGGACGAGGGCGACCGGGAACGGCGCGAGTCCTTCATGATCCGCGTCAACAACGCCTACGCCCGGGGTGACGCCGACCTGCTCGGCGCGCTGGCCGAGGAGTGGGACGCCGCAGGCAGCGTGCCGCCGACGCCGAGCCGCGCCGAGGAGCTGTACGCGCGGCTGGAGTGGCTCGCCCAGCGCAAGGAGATGCTCGTCGCCTCCGTGGAGGAGCTGGAGAACAGCGCGATCGGTGCGATGCTGCGGATGGCGCCGGACGATCCGGACGCGCTGCTGGACGAGATCGCCGAGCAGCTGCTGGCACAGGTCTCCGAACGGGAGACCCGGCTGGCCCAGCTGCAGGAGCACGAGTGAGAAGTGACGAAGGGCAGATGTGATGCAGTTCGGTTCCATGCCGCAGATCGGGGCGGCCCAGGTGCCCGGTGACGGCCTGCTGGTCGATGTCCGCGAGGACGACGAGTGGGCCGCGGGACATGCCGAAGGCGCCCTGCACGTGCCGATGAGTGACTTCGCGGCGCGGAGCGGCGAGGTGACGGCGAAGGCCGCCGACGGCGGGCCCGTCTACGTCGTGTGCCGCTCGGGTGGCCGCTCCGCCCGGGTCACGCAGCACCTGCTGCAGCAGGGGCTGGACGCGGTGAACGTGGACGGCGGGATGCTGGAATGGGAGGCCGCCGGCCGACCCCTCGTCAGCGACACGGCCGAGACCGCCCACGTGCGGTAACGGGTGCCGGAGGCGGCGTCGGCTCAGGCGTCGAAGTCGACCCCGACGCTCTCGGTGACCGGGTGGGACTGGCAGGCCAGCACATAGCCCGCCTCCAGTTCCTCCGGCTCCAGCGCGTAGTTGCGGTCCATCCGCACCTCGCCGTCCAGCAGCTGCACCCGGCAGGTGCCGCACACCCCGCCCTTGCAGGCATAGGGGGCGTCCGCCCGGTTGCGCAGCACGGTCTCCAGGACGGTCTCCCCCGGGGTCATCGGCCAGCTGCCGGACCGGCCGCCGAGGACGGCCGTGACGGTTGCGGAGGACGGCGCGTCGGCCGGCGGCGGCACCGCGGGCGTCGCGTCGGCGTGGAAGATCTCCTGGTGGATGCGGGTCCGTGGCACGTCCAGGCCGCGCAGCGCCTCGGCCGCGCCCTCGCACAGGCCGAGCGGGCCGCACAGGTACCAGCCGTCGATCTCGCCGACGGGCAGGAAGGCGGGCAGCAGGGCACTCAGCCGCTCCCGGTCCAGCCGGCCCGAGGGCAGCCCGGCCTGCTGTTCTTCACGGGAGAGGGCGTTGAGCACCTGGAACCGGTCCGGATAGCGGTCCTTGAGGTCGGCGACCTCCTCGAGGAACATCGTGGAGGCGGCAGTCCGGTCACTGCGTATCAGGCAGAACCGGGACGCGGGGGAGCGCTCGAGCAGCGTGGCGGCGATGGACATGACCGGGGTGATGCCGCTGCCGCCGACGATCGCGGCGAACCGGCCGACCCGGGGCTCCAGGACGAACCGGCCGGTGGGCGGCAGCACCTCGACGGTGTCGCCGACGGCCAGCTCCTTGAGCGCGTAGGCGGAGAACTCGCCGCCCTCCACGTGGCGCACGCCGATGCGCAGCGTCTCGGGAGCGGGCGAGGCGGGGGCGCACAGCGAGTAGGTGCGGCGGACCTCGGTGCCGTCACTCCCGGTGCGCCGCAGCGCGATGTGCTGGCCGGGCAGGTAGCCGTAGTCGGCACGCAGCTCGGGCGGCACGGCGAAGGTCAGGGCGACGGCGTCGTCCGTGAGGTGTTCGATCGCGGCGACCCGCAGCGGGTGGAACGCGGTGTGTCCCGTCGAAGCCGTCACGGCTGCTCACAGCTCCTTGAAGTGGTCGAACGGTTCGCGGCAGGTCTCGCAGCGGCGCAGCGCCTTGCAGGCGGTGGAGGAGAAGCGGCTCAGCAGTGTGGTGTCCGCGGACCCGCAGTGCGGACAGTGGATCTGATCGTCGCCTGCCGTGCGGGTCGGCCCCAGCCCGACGTTCACCGGGCCGTCGGCGCGGGCGCCGCCGCGCGGTGGCGCGATACCGAACTCGGCGAGCTTCCGGCGACCCTCGTGGCTGATGTCGTCCGTGGACCAGGCGGGTGAGAGCACGGTGCGCACGGTGACGTTGGCGACGCCGTTCTCGTGCAGCACCTGCTCGATGTCGGATGCCATGGCCTCGATGGCCGGGCAGCCGGTGTAGGTCGGGGTCAGGTCGACCTCAACCGCACCGGAGTCGATGATGCGCACCTCGCGCAGCACGCCGAGGTCGGCCAGCGTGAGCACCGGCAGCTCCGGGTCGGGCACGGCGCCGGCCAGTTCCCGCAGTCGGGCGACGGTCGGTGCCGAGGTCACCATGTCGCGCCCGGGTGGCTGCGGTGCAGGTGCTGCATCTCGGCGATCATCCGGCCGAAGGACTCGGTGTGCAGACCCTGCCGACCGCTCCCTGCCGTCCAGCCGCTCGCCTGGGGCCCGTCGGGGACGGTGAGCGTCGCCCGGGTGAGGACGTCGGTGATCCGCGCGGTCCACTCCGTGTGCAGACCGGTCCAGTCCACATCCAGGCCCTCCAGCGGCTGGAACAGCTCACCGGTGTGGCGCCACAGGGTGTCCACGCCCCGCTGGGCGCGGGTGTGGCTCTCCTCGGTGCCGTCGCCGAGCCGCAGCATCCAGTGCTCGGCGTGGTCGCGGTGGTAGGCGGTCTCCTTGACGGCCTTCTGGGCCAGGGCGTTGCCGGTGAGCTGCCCGAAGAGCAGCTCCTGGTAGGTGGAGAAGTACAGCTGGCGCGCGATGGTGTGCGCGAAGTCGCCGTTCGGCTGCTCGACGAGCTGGCAGTTGCGGAACGCCCGTTCCTCGCGCAGGTACGCCAGCTCGTCCTCGTCCCCCAGCTCGGCGTACAGGGCGCGGGCCTGGCCGAGAAGGTCCAGCGCGATGTTGGCGAGGGCGACCTCCTCCTCCAGTGCCGGGGCGCGCCCGATCCATTCGCCCAGCCGGTGTGAGAGGACGAGGGAGTCGTCGGCGAGCGCGAGTTCGGGGCAGCTCACAGGTTCTTCACCCCTTCGGGCACCTCGTAGAAGGTGGGGTGCCGGTAGGGCTTGTCGGCGGCCGGCGCGAAGAAGGGATCCTTCTCGTCCGGCGAGGACGCGGTGACCGCGGCGGAGGGCACGACCCAGATCGAGACGCCCTCCATGCGGCGGGTGTAAAGGTCGCGCGCGTTGCGCAGCGCCATCTCGGCGTCCGGCGCGTGCAGGCTGCCGGCATGGGTGTGCGAGAGGCCGCGCCGGCTGCGGACGAAGACCTCCCACAAAGGCCAGTCGGTGGTCATCGCGCGGCCGCCTCCTCGCGGTTGCTGTGCTTGTTCGCGTAGGCGGCGGCTGCGTCACGCACCCAGGCGCCTTCTTCGTGCGCGGCGCGGCGCTGGGTGATGCGCTGCTCGTTGCACGGGCCGTTGCCCTTGAGGACGGCCTTGAACTCGGACCAGTCGATGGGCCCGTGCTCCCAGTGCCCACTCTGCTCGTTCCAGCGCAGGTCCGGGTCGGGCAGGGTCAGGCCGAGGGCCTCGGCCTGCGGGACACAGATGTCGACGAAGCGGCGGCGCAGCTCGTCGTTGGAGTGCCGCTTGATCTTCCACGCCATGGACTGCTCGCTGTGCGCCGACTCGTCGTCCGGGGGGCCGAACATCATCAGGGAGGGCCACCACCAGCGGTTCACCGCGTCCTGTGCCATCTCGTGCTGGGCCTCGGTACCGCGGCTGAGGGCCAGCAGCAGTTCGTAGCCCTGGCGCTGGTGGAAGGACTCCTCCTTGCACACGCGGACCATCGCCCGCGCGTAGGGGCCGTAGGAGCAGCGGCACAGCGGCACCTGGTTGGTGATGGCGGCGCCGTCCACCAGCCAGCCGACCGCGCCGACGTCTGCCCAGGTCAGCGTGGGGTAGTTGAAGATCGAGGAGTACTTCTGGCGGCCGGCGTGCAGTTTGTCCAGCAGCTCGTCCCGGCCGGTGCCGAGCGTCTCAGCCGCGCTGTACAGGTACAGACCGTGGCCGGCCTCGTCCTGCACCTTGGCCATGAGGATGGCCTTACGGCGCAGCGAGGGCGCACGCGTGATCCAGTTGGCCTCGGGCTGCATACCGATGATCTCGGAGTGCGCGTGCTGGGCGATCTGGCGCACCAGCGTCGCCCGGTAGGCGTCCGGCATCCAGTCGCGTGGCTCGATCCGCTCGTCCGCGGCGACGGCGGCGTCGAACGCCGCCTGGTACGCCTCGGGGCCCGGGTCCGTCCCCGGCGGCACCGTCGTCGTCATGCGCGGCCCCTCTCCTCTCCACCGACCGACCGACCGATCGTTCGGTTCAATGGTGGGCCGGGGCGCCGCGCGCTGTCAAGAAGCCCACTAATGTCTGCACAGACCACAGCGCGGCACGAGCGGACCTTCGTGCGAAGGACAGGCCCGTGCGAAGGACGGGGAGGGCATGGACGCTCAGCAGGAGGGGCGTGACGGCATAGCGACGCTGTCGCTGCCCGGACGCATTGTCGTGGCGGCGGGCACGGCGCTGGTCGCCGTCGCGGTCGCCGTGCATCTGGCCATGGTGTTCCTGCACGTCGCGCCGGAGAACACGCTGAGCAAGAAGTACGGCACGGCGGTCGACGACTACGTGTACCCGGAGTTCGAACAGAACTGGAAGCTGTTCGCCCCGAACCCGCTGCAGCAGAACATCGCGGTGCACGCGCGGGCGCGCGTCCGGCTGCCGGACGGGACCACGGACTCCACGGGGTGGGTGAACCTTTCCGCCATGGACGGGGAACGGATCCGCGGCAACCCCTTCCCCAGCCACGTCTCGCAGAACGAGCTGCGGCGTGCCTGGGACTTCTACACCGGCTCGCACGACGCGAAGAACAAGCCGGACGGGCTGCGCGGCGAGCTGTCGCAGCGGTATGTGACGCGCATCGTGATGGGCCGGTTCGGGACGCGGCTCCACGGAGGCGACGTGGTGGCCGTCCAGGTCCGCTCGGCGACCACGCCGGTGGCCGCGCCGCCCTGGAGCAGCACGTCCTACGACACTTCGACCGAGTACCGGGTGCTGCCCTGGTGGCCGGTGACCGACGCCGACGTACCGGGGAGCAGCGGCAAGTGAGCGAGCGCACCGAGCACACCGAGTACCGCGAGACGCGGTTGGAACGGGCCGTCGGCCGTGGCGTGCGCCGCGTGGCCTCCGGCGTCCTCGGCCCCTACCAGACCGCCGTGGTGCGGATCGGCTTCGCCACCACCTGGCTGCTCTTCCTGCTGCGCGAGTGGCCGCACCACCGTGAGCTGTACGGGCCGGACGGGCCGTGGAGCTGGGAGCTGGGCCACCGGCTCGTCGAGTCCAACCACGCCTTCACCGTGCTGCTGTGGAGCGACGGCGCGGTGTGGTTCGAAGTCGTCTACACCCTGGCGGTTCTCTCCGCCGTCGCGCTCGCCCTCGGCTGGCGGACCCGGCTGTCCTCGGTCCTTTTCATGGTGGGCGTGCTCTCGGTGCAGAACCGCAGCGTCTTCATGGGCGACGGCGGCGACAACATCGTCCACCTCATGGCGATCTACCTCGTGTGCACGCGCTGCGCGCAGGTGTGGTCGCTGGACGCCCGCCGCGTGGCACGCCGGGGAACCGGCCGGGACGTGCCGGGAGTCGTGCTGTGGACGCTGGCCGGCCTGGCCCTGGCCGTCATCAGTGCGCTGGGCGATCTGACCGCAGGCTGGGCGCTCGTCTACTGGGGTCTGTGGGGCGTGCAGGGGCTGTGGTGGGCGGCCGGGCGCTTCGCACCCGGTGAGCCGCGCACCGTCCTCGACGTGTTCGGGAACCTGGTGCACAACGGGGCGCTCCTGGTGATCATCGCCGAGGTGTGCCTGGTCTACTCGACCGCCGGCTGGTACAAGATCCAGGGCTCGCGCTGGCAGGACGGCACCGCCGTCTACTACCCGCTCAACCTGGACTACTTCGCTCCCTGGCCAGGGCTGAACGACGTGCTCGGCAGCAGCGGGCTGCTCGTGATGCTCATGACGTACGGCACTGTGATCATTCAGGTCGCCTTCCCCTTCACCCTGTTCAACCGCAAGGTGAAGAACGTGCTGCTGGCGGTGATGATCACCGAGCATCTGAGCATCGCCGTTCTGCTGGGGCTGCCGTTCTTCTCGCTCGCCATGGTCGCGGCCGACTCGGTGTTCCTGCCCACCGGCCTGCTCACCTGGTTCGGGAGCCGGGTGAGCGTGCTCCACCGGCGGCTGACGGGCCGACGGCGGCCGGGCGGCTCGGGGGAGGCGGACGGTGAGGGGAGCGGTGAGCCCGCGCCGGCCGGCACTAGTCTCGTCGGATGACCGACGAGGCCCTGCGACGCTGGCGGGAGCTGGCACCCTCCACCGTGCTGCTGGACGGCTTCCACGCCCTCAAGCACGCCCTCCGCTTCGGCGCCCGGGTGCCGCTGGCGCTGACCGGTGACCGCGCCGCCGCGCTCGCACTGGCGGGGGAACTGGCGCCGGACCTGACCGAAGGGCTGCGCACGCTGCTGTGCGAGGTGCCGGCCGAGACGCTGCGCCAGGTCGTGCCGCGGCCGCACCCCACCGGCGTCGCCGCCCTCGCGGTGCCCGGCGGCGGCCGGGCCGCCGCGACCGCGCTCGACCGGGTCGGCCGCACCGCGCCGCTGGTCGTCCTGGACGACCCCCGGCAGCTGGGGAACATCGGAGCCGTCGTCCGGCTGGCCGCCGGCTGCGGCGCCGGTGGCGTGCTCACCACCGGCACGGTCGACCCGTGGCACCCGGCGGTGCTGCGGGCGAGCGCCGGGCTGCACTTCGCGGTGCCCGTCGCCCGCCGTGCGGCCGACGAACTGCCCCGCGGGCCGCTGTTCGCCCTTGACCCCGAGGGTGAGGACCTGCGCGGACGCGCGCTGCCGGACGACGCGCTGCTCGCCTTCGGCTCCGAGCGGCAGGGCCTGTCCGCTCAGCTGCGGACGCGGGCGGACCACCTGGTGGCCCTGCCGATGCGCCCGCAGGTCTCCAGCTACAACCTCGCCACGTCCGTGGCGATGACCCTGTACCACTGGATGGCACAGAGCCCCGCCCACGGACCTGCCTAGGCGGTCACGCCGGGCGGCGGACCTCCACCGTGCGGAACCGGTTCGCGACGAAGGCGCCGTCGCACAGCGCGGCGTTCGCCGCCGGGTTGCCGCCGGAGCCGTGGAAGTCGGAGAACGCCGCCGTCTGGTTGACGTAGACGCCGCCGGTCAGGTTCAGCGACAGCTGCGCGCACTCGTCCAGGCAGGCGTCCTCCACCAGCCGCTCCACCTCGGCCGAGGTCGGTGTAGGCGGCCACCGTCATGGCGCCCTTCTCCCGCACGGTGCGGCGCAGCAGCTCCACGGCGTCCTGCGTGGAGCCCACGGCCACCGCGAAGGACACCGGGCCGAAGCACTCCTCCAGGTAGGCGGCCCGCAGCGCCCGGCTCGGCCGCGCGGACCTTCACCATCGCCGGGGTGCGGACCGTGGCGCCGGGGAAGTCCGGGTTGGCCACCGTGCGGGACTCCAGCGCGACCTCGCCCAGCGAGGCGGCCGCGTCCAGCCGCTCCTTGACCTGGTCGTTGACGATCGCCCCCAGCAGCGCGTTCGCCCGGGCGTCGTCGCCCAGCAGCTTGCCGACGGCGCCGGCGATGTCGGCGGCGACCTCGTCGAAGCTCTTCGGGCCCTGGTCGGTGCTGATGCCGTCCTGCGGGATCAGCAGGTTCTGCGGTGTGGTGCACATCTGGCCGCTGTACAGCGACAGCGAGAAGGCCAGGTTGCCGAGCATGCCCTTGTAGTCGTCCGTGGAGTCGATGACGACGGTGTTCACGCCGGCCTTCTCGGTGAAGACCTGGGCCTGCACGGCGTGCTGCTCCAGCCAGTCGCCGAAGGACGTCGACCCGGTGTAGTCGATGATCTTCACCTCGGGACGCACCGCGAGGTCCTTGGCGATGCCCTCGCCCTCCCGCTCGGCCGCCAGCGCGACCAGGTTCGGGTCGAAGCCCGCCTCGGCCAGCACCTCGCGGGCGATCCGCACGGTCAGCGCCAGCGGCAGCACCGCACGCGGGTGCGGCTTGACCAGCACCGGGTTGCCGGTGGCCAGCGAGGCGAACAGGCCCGGGTAGCCGTTCCACGTCGGGAAGGTGTTGCAGCCGATCGAGCAGCGAGACGCCGCGCCCCACGGCGGTGAAGCTGCTTGCGCAGGTTCAGCGGGTCCCGCTTGCCCTGCGGCTTGGACCAGTCGGCCGCCGCCGGGGTGCGCGTCTGCTCCTCGTACGCGTAGGTCACGGCCTCCATGCCGCGGTCCTGCGCGTGCGGCCCGCCGGCCTGGAACGCCATCATGAACGCCTGGCCGCTGGTGTGCATCACCGCGTGCGCCATCTCGTGGGTGCGGGCGCTGATGCGGGCCAGGATCTCCAGGCAGACCGCCGCCCGCACCTCCGGGCCGGCCGCGCGCCACGCCGGCATCGCCGCCTTCATGGCGGGCAGCAGCACGTCGAGGTCCGCGTGCGGGTACTCCACGCCCAGGTCCAGGCCGTACGGCGAGACCTCCGTCGCCGACCAGCCGTCGGTGCCGGGCTGATCCGGCAGCTCGAAGCGGCCGCCGCGCAGCGCGTCGAACGCGGCCTGGCCCTCCTCGGCGGACAGCGAGCCCTCGCCGTACGCCTTGGGGTGCTCCGGGTGCGGCGACCAGTAGTCCCGGCTGCGGATGGCCTCGAGGGCCTTGTCGAGCGTGGGGCGGTGCTTCTCGGTGAGCTGCACTGCGGTGAGTCCGGGGGTCACGACTGACCAACTCCTCGTCGAGCCGGATGGCTGGGTGGTCGGCGGAGCGCGGGCCAGGTGTGACGTGACCGCGCGCGGGGCACAGACAGATAGTGCAACCGAACGATCGGTCGGTGCAAGGGGGCCCGCCGCCTGTGGACAGCGGCTCCGGAGTGGGGCGCGGGTCGACGCAGCGGGGCGAGGGGCATGCACGGCCAGGGCCCGCGTCAGGCAGCGACGCCGCGGGCCCTACCGCCGGAGCCTCTAACATCGGGAGCATGCCAGCCAGACGCGACACCTACACGCCCGAGTCGCTGCTCACGGTCGCCGTGCAGGTGTTCATCGAGCGCGGCTACGACGGCACGTCCATGGAGCACCTCTCCCGCGCCGCCGGCATCTCGAAGTCCTCGATCTACCACCACGTGCGGGGCAAGGAGGAGCTGCTGCGGCGGGCGATAAGCCGGGCGCTCGACGGCCTCTTCGGGATCCTGCAGGAGCCGCAGGCCCCGCGAGGGCCGCGCCGTCGACCGCCTCGAACACGTCGCCCGCCGCACCACCGAGGTCCTGATGGCCGAGCTGCCCTACGTCACGCTGCTGCTGCGCGTGCGGGGCAACACCGACACCGAGCGCTGGGCGATGGCCCGCCGCCGCGAGTTCGACCAGCAGGTCGCCGAGCTGCTGAAGCAGGCCGCGGCCGACGGCGACCTGCGCTCCGACGTGGACGCCCGGCTGGCCACCCGGCTGCTCTTCGGAATGATCAACTCGGTGGTCGAGTGGTACCGGCCCGGCCGCGACGCCGGCGACGGAGCGGCCGCGCGGAGGTCGCCGAGGCGGTGGTCCGCACGGCCTTCGCCGGCCTGCGCACCACCACCGGCTCCTGACGCACTACGTCCGGTTCCAGGTCGGTCTCCTCGAAGACCAGCAGCGTCCGGGTGCTCAGCACCTCCGGGATCGCCTGGATCCGGGTGAGAACCAGGTCCCGCAGCGCCCGGTTGTCCGCGGCGTGCACCAGCAGCAGCACGTCGAAGTCGCCGCCGACCAGCGCCATGTGCGCCGCCCCCGGCAGCTGCTGCAGCTTCTCCCGCACGGCGCGCCAGGAGTCCTGCACGATCTTGAGCGTGATGTAGGCGGAGGTGCCCTGCCCGGCTCGCTCCTGGTCGATGCGGGCGCTGAAGCCGCGGATGACGCCGTCCTCCAGCGAGCCGGTTGATCCGCGACGTAGGCGTTCGCCCGCGAGACGTGGACCTGCTCGGCCACGCGCCCGCACCGAGGCCCGCCCGTCGGCGCGCAGCAGCCGCAGGATCTGCCGGTCGACCGGGTCGAGCGGCCGCACCGGGGCCCGGCTCCGTCGTCCGTCCGCCGGGCCGGCCATTTGTTCGTCCGGCATGGGCCTGAGCCTTCTCCTTGTGGACATCCTGCGGCCATCGAACGCGTTACCGAGCCGTTTGTCCACAGGCTGAGGCCGCCTGTAGCCAAAATGACCCGGCGACCGAACAATCGGTAGGGGAGCCGACCGGCTCGTCCGTCAGCCCTGCCATCGCGACCCCCTATGAGGAGGTGCTCGTCATGACGGTCCTGGAGCAGCCCGGCGCCTACCACCTCGCGCCGCCCCCGCCTGGCGACCCCGCCTGGACCCTGCGCCGCTGCTGCCCGACGAGGAGCCCTTCCGGCTGCTCGGGACCGACGCCGAGCTCGACGCGGACCTGCTGACCCGGCTGTACCGCGAAGTGGTGCGCGGCCGCCGCTACAACCGGCAGGCCACCGCGCTGACCAAGCAGGGCCGACTCGCGGTCTACCCCTCCTCCACCGGCCAGGAGGCCGCCGAGGTCGCCGCCGCGCTCGCCCTGCAGGAGCAGGACTGGCTCTTCCCCAGCTACCGCGACACCCTGGCCGCCGTCGCCCGCGGTCTGGACCCGGTCGAGGTGCTGTGCCTGCTGCGCGGCGACTGGCACGACGGCTACGACCCGAAGGCCACCCGGGTGGCCCCGCTGAGCACCCCGCTGGCGACCCAGCTGCCGCACGCCGTCGGCCTGGCGCACGCCGCTCGGCTGCGCGGCGACGACGTCGTCGCGCTCGCCATGGTCGGCGACGGCGGCACCAGCGAGGGCGACTTCCACGAGGCGCTGAACTTCGCCGCCGTGTGGCAAGCGCCCGGTCGTCTTCCTCGTGCAGAACAACGGCTTCGCCATCTCCGTCCCGCTCGCCAAGCAGACCGCGGCGCCCTCGCTCGCCCACAAGGCGGTCGGCTACGGCATGCCCGGCCGGCTGGTGGACGGCAACGACGCGGCCGCCATGCACCCGTGCTCGCCGAGGCCGTCGAGCGTGCCCGGAGCGGCGGCGGCCCGACCCTCGTCGAGGCGGTCACCTACCGCATGGAGGCGCACACCAACGCCGACGACGCCGACCCGCTACCGGGAAGACGCCGAGGTCGAGGCCTGGCGGGAACACGACCCGGTGCTGCTGCTGGAGCGGGAGCTGCGCGGGCGAGGCCTGCTCGACGACGCGGGCGTGAGCAAGGTGGCCGACGAGGCAGAGGAGCTGGCGGCCGGCATGCGCGACGCGGCTCGGCCGGGACCCGGAGCTGCGACCCGATGGACCTCTTCGCGCACGTGTACGAGGAAAAGACCGGCCAGCTGCGCGCGCAGGCGGAGCAGCTGCGGGCGGAGCTCGAGGCCGAGAGGCCGAGGGAGAGGCGCGATGAGCACGGCGGAGAAGGTCCAGGGCGCCGGCGCGCAGGCCGGCCCGCAAGCCCGCCACGATGGCGCAGGCGCTGAACCGCGCGCTGCGGGACGCGATGGCCGAGGACCCCGGCCGTCCACGTGATGGGTGAGGACGTCGGCACGCAACGGCGGCGTCTTCCGCGTGACGGACGGCCTCGCCAAGGAGTTCGGCGACGACCGCTGCACCGACACCCCGCTCGCCGAGGCCGGCATCCTCGGCACGCGCGGTCGGCATGGCCATGTACGGGCTGCGGCCGGTCGTGGAGATGCAGTTCGACGCGTTCGCCTACCCGTCGTTCGAGCAGCTCGTCTCGCACGTCGCGAAGATGCGCAACCGCACCCGCGGCGCGCTGCCCATGCCGATCACCGTGCGCGTCCCCTACGGCGGCGGCATCGGCGGCGTGGAGCACCACAGCGACTCCTCCGAGGCCTACTACGTGGCCACGGCCGGTCTGCACGTCGTCACCCCGGCCACCGTCGCCGACGCCTACGGGCTGCTGCGCGCCGCCATCGCCTCCGACGACCCGGTCGTCTTCATGGAGCCCAAGCGGCTGTACTGGGGCAAGGCGGACTGGAACCCCGACGCACCCGAGCAGGTGCCCGGCATCGGCGAGGCCGTCGTCCGGCGGCACCGGCACCTCCGCGACGCTGATCACCTACGGTCCGTCGCTGCCCGTCTGCATGGAGGCCGCCGAGGCGGCGCCCGTGAGGAGGGCTGGGACCTGGAGGTCGTCGACCTGCGCTCCCTGGTGCCCTTCGACGAGGAGACCGTCGTCGCGTCCGTGCGGCGCACCGGCCGTGCCGTCGTCGTGCACGAGGCGGCCGGCTTCGGCGGACCCGGCGGCGAGATCGCCGCCCGGATCGAGCGAACGCTGCTTCCACTACCTGCAGGCGCCGGTGCTGCGCGTCGCCGGTTTCGACATCCCCTACCCGCCGCCCATGCTGGAGAAGCATCACCTGCCGGGCGTCGACCGCGTCCTGGACGCGGTGGCCCGCCTGCAGTGGGAGAGCGAATGGACCGAAGGGACTGGTCGGTGATGGCGGAGGTCCGCGAGTTCACCCTCCCCGACCTGGGCGAGGGGCTGACGGAGGCCACCATCGTGCGCTGGCTGGTGGCCGTCGGCGACGTGGTCGAGGTCGACCAGGCCGTCGTCGAGGTCGAGACGGCCAAGGCGATGGTCGACGTGCCCTGCCCGCACGGCGGCGTGGTCACCGCCCGCCACGGCGAGGAGGGAGAGGACGTGCCGGTCGGCGCGGTGCTCGTCACCGTCGCCGTCGGCGAGAGCGCGTCGTCCGAGCCCGGCGCCGGCGGCGCCGCCGGCGAGTCGGCCGACGAGGGCTCCGGCAACGTGCTGGTCGGCTACGGCACCCAGACGGCCACCGCGGCCCGGCGGCGCCGCGTGCGGGCCGCCGCCGGCGGCCTCGGCCGCGCCACGTCCCAGGACGCGGGTGCCACCGCGGTGACCGAAGCCGGTGCGCCCGAGACGCGGCGTGCGCCCGACGAGGCGTGGGTGAGCGACCCCGGGGGTGTGCCCGGTGGCGAGGCCACCGGCGACGCCACGCCGCAGCGACCCGCCAGCGCCTCGGCATCCGGCACGCCGTCCGACGCGCGCGTCGCGGTGATCTCCCCGCTGGTACGCCGCATCGCCCGTGAGCACGGCATCGACCTGCGGGACGTCGTCGGCAGCGGCCCCGACGGACTGATCCTTCGCGCCGACGTCGAGGGCGCGGCGCGCGAGCCCGCCACCGCCGCTCCGTCCTCTGCGGCGGCCGCGCTCCCGGTCCGCCCGGACCGAGGAGCGCATCCCGTTGCGCGGCCTGCGCGGCACGGTCGCCGACAAGCTCTCCCGCAGTCGCACCGAAATCCCCGACGCCACCTGCTGGGTGGACGCCGACGCGACCGAACTGCTCGCCGCACGCAGGGCGATGAACGCCGCGGGCGCGGCGAAGATCTCGCTGCTCGCGATCCTGGCCCGCATCTGCACGGCCGCGCTCGACCGGTTCCCCGAGCTCAACTCGACGGTCGACACGGCCAGCCGGGAGATCGTCCGGCTCGGCGAGGTGCACGTCGGATTCGCCGCCCAGACGGACCGAGGGCTTGTTGTTCCCGTCGTGCGCGACGCCCACACCATGGGCGCCGAGCAGCTCACCGCCGAGATGTCCGCCCTGACCGAGGCAGCCCGGACCGGCAGCCTCACCCCGGCCCAGCTCACCGGCGGCACCTTCACGCTCAACAACTACGGCGTGTTCGGCGTCGACGGCTCCACACCGATCATCAACCACCCCGAGGCCGCCATGCTCGGGGTGGGCCGGATCGTGGAGAAGCCCTGGGTGCTGGACGGGCAGCTCGCCGTTCGGCACGTCGTCCAGCTGTCGCTGACCTTCGACCACCGCGTGTGCGACGGCGGTACGGCCGGCGGCTTCCTGCGGTACGTCGCGGACTGCGTGGAGAACCCGGCGGTGCTGCTCCGTACGCTCTGAGGTGTGACCACCGACCACGGCACCCTTCACGACTGCCCCCGCTATGACGCACTGGTCGTGGCAGGCGGCCGGGCCCGGCGGCTCGGCGGTGCGGACAAGCCGGCGCTGACCGTCGGGGCCCGCCCGCTGCTGGACCGGGTGCTCGCCGCGTGCCGCGACGCGGCCACGACCGTCGTTGTCGGGCCCCGCCGTCCCACCTGCCGGCCCGTCGCCTGGGCCCGCGAGGACCCGCCGGGCGGCGGGCCACTCGCGGCGCTGGACGCCGGGCTGCGCGAGGTGACGCACGAGACGGTGGTCGTCCTGTCGGCCGATCTGCCGTTCCTGCGGCGTTCCACGGTCGGCGAGTTGCTCGCGGCCTGTGACGGCGCGGAGGCCGCGGTGGCCTTCGACGGCCGTGACCAGCCGCTGTGCGCCGCCTACCGCATTGAACCGCTGCGTCGCGAACTCGCCCTCCTGCACGGCGAGTACGGCACCCTGCGCGGCCTGCCGCTGCGGCTGCTGCTGCCGCAGCTCACCGTCCGCCGCGTCGCCTCGGCCGACGCGCTGGACTGCGACACCTGGGAGGAACTGGCGGCGGCCCGCGCCCGAATCAGGGAGCATGGCAACGTGCTGGACGAATGGATCGAAGCAGTCAAGGCCGAACTGGGCATCGAGATCGATCTCGACACTGCCCTCCTCCTGGATCTCGCCCGCGACGCGGCGCACAGCGTGGCGCGGCCCGCCGCGCCGCTGTCCACCTTCCTGGTGGGATACGCGGCGGCGAAGGCGGACGGGTCCCCCGAGGCGATCGCCGAGGCGGCCCGCAGGATCGAGGCGCTGGCGGACCGCTGGCGAGCGGAATGACCGGCGGTCCGGCGGACTCCGAACCCATCCGCGCCACCGCCGCGCCGGACTTCCCGCCCCGGGGCGGGAGACCGGGCGATGCCGCGGGCGCCGAGCCGCCGTCCGGGCGCAGCCCGGACGGCGGCCCCGCGCACGTCCCAGGAGACGCCTTGGTACGGGACCACCCGGGCGGCGCCGAGGGCCTCTCGGGCGCGGATCCGGAACCGTCCGCCGCCCCCGGCGCGTGGGCCGTCCCCTGGCCGGCCGGTTGCACCGGTAACCGGGCGGGCGGCCGTTGGGCCCCCCGGCCGGTTACCGGTGCCGGCCACCTCGCCGAAGGCGAACCGCCCTCCGCCTCCGGCGAGATGGCCGGGCCGCCGCCGGGCGGGGCGGACGAGAGCCCTCCGGAAACGGCCGGACCGAAACAGGGCTTCGCGGAAGATGCCCGCGGCGTTCCCCCGGAGCCGGCTGCCGCCCGCACCCGAGCCGGGCAGGCCCGCGGCGCTGCGGGCCGGCGCAGCCGGAAGGACGTGCACGCGCTCGGCTGGGAGGAGGCGCGTGGGCTCGCGCGCGGGGCCGGGGAACCGGCCGCTCGCGCGGTCGCGGTGCCGCTCGACGCGGCGGCGGGTGCCGTGCTCGTCGAGCCGCTGCGGGCGCTCACCGACCTGCCCGCCTTCGACACCTCCGCCATGGACGGCTGGGCCGTCGCCGGCTCCGGCCCGTGGATGGTCTCCGAGAGCGGCGTGCTGGCCGGTCACGGCGGCCCGGCTGCGCTGCGCGACGGTCAGGCCGTGCCGATCGCCACCGGCGCCCGCGTCCCCGCGGGGACGGCCGCCGTGCTCCGCAGCGAACACGGCGAGCTGCGTGACGGCCGGCTGCGCTCCGTGTCGACGCCTCCCGTGCGGGGCGCGGACGTCCGCCCGCGCGGCCAGGAGTGCCGGGCCGGGGACCGCCTGCTGCCCGTGGGCACCCGGGTGACGCCGCCCGTACTGGGCCTGGCCGCCGCAGCCGGTCACGACGAGCTGCGGGTGGTGCCCGCCCCGCGTGTGGAGTTCCTCGTCCTGGGGGACGAGCTGCTGCACTCCGGCCCGCCCCACGGTGGCCGGGTCCGGGACGCGCTCGGACCGATGGTGGGCCCCTGGCTGGCGGCGCTGGGCGCCGTGGTGACCGCCGTTCGCCGGCTGCCGGACGACCCGGACACGCTGTTCGAGGCGGTCCGGTCCTCGCCGGCCGACCTCGTCGTCACCAGCGGCGGTACCGCGGCCGGTCCCGCCGACCACGTGCACCCGGTGCTGCGGCGCCTCGGCGCGCGCATGCTGGTGGACGGCGTCGCCGTCCGCCCCGGGCATCCGATGCTGCTCGCCGCGCTGCCGCACCGAGGGGGCGGTGGCGCGCCCGGCCACCTCATCGGTCTCCCCGGCAACCCGCTGGCTGCCGTCTCCGGCCTGTTCGTTCTCGTCGCACCGCTGCTGCGTGCCCGTCTCGGCCGGGCCGAGCCGTCGTCAGCCCCTGCCCCGCTGACGGCGGACGTGCCCGGGCACCCGCGTGACACCCGAGTGGTGCCGGCCGTCCGGACCGCGGCCGGCGCCGCCGAACCGCTGTGTTACGCCGGCCCGGCCATGCTGCGCGGCATGGCGGCCGCGCACGCGTTGGCCGTGATCCCGCCGGGCGGCGCGCCGGCCGGCACCCCGGTGCGGCTGCTGGAACTGCCGTGGTGAGCCTGGGCGGCGGCCGCATCCGCAGGGTGCGCGAACTGGCCGACCACCACGTGCTGCTGCCGCACCCCACCGTCGGCCCGCTGCGTCAGGTGGCGCGGCGGCTGCTGGCCGCCTTCGCGGTGATGCTCGTGACGGTGCTGATCGTGTACCTCGGCCGGGCCGGCTACACGGACGCGAGTGACGGTCAGGTGGACCTGCTCGACAGCGTCTACTACGCCACCGTCACGCTCTCCACGACCGGCTACGGCGACATCACCCCGGTCGGCCAGACCGCGCGGCTGCTCAACATCCTGTTCGTCACCCCGCTCCGGGTACTGTTCCTGATCATCCTGGTCGGCACCACACTCGAGGTCCTGACCGAACGCACCCGTGAGCAGTGGCGCCTGACGCGCTGGAGGTCCACCTTGCGCGAGCACACCGTGGTCGTCGGATTCGGCACCAAGGGCCGTTCCGCTGCCCAGACCCTCGTCTCCACCGGCACCGCGCGCGGCCGTATCGTGCTGGTCGACACCAGCCATCACGTGGTCAAGTCAGCCGCCGAGGAAGGCTTCGCCGGAGTGGTGGGCGACGCGACGCGCAGTGACGTGCTGCTGCGGGCGGAGGTGCAGCGCGCGAGTCGCATCGTGGTGGCCCCGCAGCGCGACGACACCGCCGTGCTGGTCACGCTCACCGCCCGGCAGCTCAACCCGCGGCTGAAGATCGTCGCCGCTGTCCGTGAGGAGGAGAACGCGCCGCTGCTGCGTCAGTCGGGTGCCGACACGGTGATCACCAGTGCCAGCGCGGCCGGCCGGCTGCTCGGGCTGTCGATGCTGAGCCCGAACGCGAGCTCGGTGATGGAGGATCTGATCCAGCAGGGCACCGGGCTGAAACTGACGGAGCGTCCGGTCACCCGTGCGGAGGCGGGCCGGTCGCCGCGCGAGTGCGACGACCTGGTCGTCTCCGTCGTGCGCGGGCACCGGCTGCTGGGCTTCGACGACACGGAGGCGGCAGAACTCAGCCTGACGGACCGCCTGGTGGTCATCCAGCGCGCATCCCCCGGCAACGGCGTCGTCACCGACGACACGGTCGCCGGGGAGTAGCGTCGCCCCATGCATGCGATCACCATTCCCGAACCGGGCGGTCCTCAGGCGCTGGTGTGGTCCGAGGTGCCCGACCCGGAGCCGGCCGAGGGCGAAGTCCTCATCGACGTGACGGCCGCGGGCGTCAACCGCGCCGACGTGTTGCAGCGGCAGGGCCACTACGATCCGCCGCCGGGCGCCTCGCCGTCACCCGGTCTGGAGTGCGCCGGGCGGATCGCGGCGCTGGGGGCGGGGGTCGGCGGCTGGGCCGTGGGCGACCCGGTGTGCGCGCTGCTCAGCGGCGGCGGCTACGCCGAGAAGGTCGCCGTGCCGGCCGGCCAGGTGCTGCCGGTGCCCGACGGCGTCGACCCGGTCATGGCCGCCGGCCTGCCGGAGGTCGTGTGCACCGTGTGGTCGAACGTCTTCATGGTCGCCCGGCTCGGCCCGGGAGAGACGCTGCTGGTGCACGGGGGTGCCAGCGGCATCGGCACGATGGCGGTCCAGCTGGCGAAGGCGGTCGGCGCCCGGGTCGTGGTGACGGCCGGCAGCGCGGCGAAGCTGCGGCGCTGCGCCGAGCTGGGGGCGGACGTCCTGGTCGACTACAAGGCGCAGGATTTCGTCGAGGAGGTGAAGAAAGCCACGGACGGTCGCGGCGCGGACGTGATCCTTGACATCATCGGCGCCAAGTACCTCGAGCGGAACGTCAGGGCGCTGGCCACGAACGGCAGGCTGGCGGTCATCGGCCTGCAGGGCGGCGTGAAGGGCGAGCTGAACCTGGGGGCGCTGCTCACCAAGCGGGCCGCCGTCACGGCGACGTCGCTGCGCGGCCGGCCGGTGGCGGAGAAGTCCGCGATCGTCGCGGCGGTGCGCGAGCACGTGTGGCCGCTGCTGGCGGACCGCCGGGTGCGTCCGGTCGTGGACCGGACGGTGCCCATGCGGGATGCGGCCGAGGCGCACCGCGCCCTCGACGAGGGCGTGCATGTCGGAAAGGTCATCCTGACGGTCTAGAGTTCCGTGACGACGTTCGGTGACGAAGAGTGGGCTCCGGTTGCGCCCGTCGCACATCCTGACCTGGGAGAAGTTCTCCGAAATGCTGGAATTGTTCACTTATGTGACGATTGTTACTCCAGTGGACATCCCGGCACGGGAGGGATAGCCCCGTGAGTCGCTCGCTCCGCACCATCCCGGCCGGCGCCCTGGCGGCCTGCGCCGTCGTTCTGCTGACGTCCCCGCAGGCCGAGGCCGTCGCCACCCGCGCAGGGCGTCCGGCCGCCACGGCGCCCCGGCCGGCCGTCTCCGCCCACCCCCGTCCCGCCGGGCAGCCGGGGCGCGGCAACGTGCTCCGCCCCCCGGCGGGCCCGCCCCACGGCTGGGGAGGCCAACGGGCCCGCGGGCGTGACGAGGCCGCCGGCCCGGACCCCGCCGCGGGACGGTTCCACCACGGCTGGGGCGAGGACCGCCGGGCGGCCCGGAGCCGCCGGCACCGGCCCGAGGGCCGGGACGACGAAGCCGGCGCACCTGCTCGGCGCCCGCATGGCGTGCCCGGCGAAAGCCCTACGGCGCTCTACGGCGCCGCCGGCGGAGCCGAGGACGGGCGGGGCGACGGCGATTCGTCCGTCTCCGGGAACGCACCCCGTGGGCCGTGGGCGGTGGACGGTCCGGCCTGGCCGGCACCGGTCGCGCCGCCCGACGATCCGCTGCTCGACTCCGGGGTGTGGCGGCCGGCCGGCTCCGCGCACGACCAGGCGCTGGACCAGCCGGCCCGCGTCGTCGGCCAGACCGCCACAGCGATGGCTGCCGCTCCGGTGCTGCCCGTCCTCACCTTCGGCGCGGGCCTGACCTCCCTCGGCCTCGGCATCGCCTTCTTCGCCCTGCGGCTGCGTCGCGGCTGACCCCCGTCCGCGGGTTCTGCGAACGCCCCGGCGGCGCCGGGGCCACGGGTGCGGCATGCAGAATGGGGGTATGACACAGCCGAGCAGTGAACGGTCGCAGGAGAGCCCGCACGTCCTGGTCGTCGGTCCGGACGGGATGGCGCTCGGCAGCGCACCGCAGGGCGGCGACGCCGACGGCGACGAGCAGGCTGAGGTCCCCTTGACAGAGATGGTCGAGCAGCCGGCGAAGGTCATGCGCATCGGCAGCATGATCAAGCAGCTGCTGGAAGAGGTGAAGTCCGCTCCGCTGGACGAGGCCAGCCGGGTGCGGCTCAAGGAGATCCACGCCAGCTCCGTCAAGGAACTGGAGGACGGCCTGGCGCCGGAGCTGATCGCTGAACTCGAGCGCCTCTCCCTGCCCTTCACCGATGACGCCGTGCCCACGGAGGCGGAGCTGCGGATCTCGCAGGCTCAGCTCGTCGGCTGGCTCGAGGGGCTCTTCCACGGCATCCAGACGGCGCTGTTCGCCCAGCAGATGGCCGCCAGAGCGCAGCTGGAGCAGATGCGCCGGGCGCTGCCGCCGGGCGCTGTTCCCGATGACCTGGACGAGCAGCCCGGACACGGCCGCTCCGGCGGCCCCTACCTCTGACCCGGACGCGTGTGGAGGGCCCGGCACACCGTGCCGGGCCCTCCACACGCATCGGGGCGGGGCCAGTGCGGCGGCAGGCAAGGTTCGCTCCGCTCGGCGTCCTGGTACGCACGCTCTCCCCCTGCCTTTGGCGGGAGGTGCCCCCTGCGTTGCCCGAAGGCCCGGGTAGGACACCTGCATGCGGCGTCCGGGGGCCGTGCGAGAGGCTCGGCATCCGCAGGCGCAACAAAGCCGAGACGGAGTGAGCGAAGCGAACGCAGTGCGCCACGACGCCTCGCCACCGGGCAAACCCTGGCTGATGCGCTGCTAGCTCACCGCGATGGCCATGATCACGGCGATGACCACGACGAGCGCCGCGACGGCAGAGCCGACGATCACCGCGGTGTTGTTGCCGGCGTTGTTCTTCCCACCGGAGTAGGGCCGGGCGGCCGCAGAGGCGGCGTAGGGAGGCGGGGTCTGCGGACCGGCCGGTCCATAGGGCTGCGGCGTCCCGTAGGCCGGGCCCTGCTGGACCGGGACACCGGGCGGCGGGGTCTGCGGGCCCGCCTGCCCGTACGGCGGCGGGGTCCCGTAGCCGGCCGGCTGCATGGCCATCCCGCCCTGCGCCGGGGCCGAGGCGGCGAAGGAGCCGAAGGGCGGCTGGTAGGGCTGCTGCAGCGCACTGGGCGACGGCGGGGTGCCCGTGTCGCTGACCGGCGGGAAGACGGCCTGTCCGAGGCCCGCCCCGCTTGGCTGGCCCGGCGTTTCGGCGACGATGACGGGCGCGGCGGTACCCGCACCGGCCAGTCGCACGCACTCCTCGCGCATCGCCTCCGCTGACGGGAACCGCTCGTCGGGGTTCTTGCGCAGCGCGCGCGCCACCAGCGCGTCGACGGCCGGGGGGACCGAGCGGTTGATGCTCGACGGCGCGACCGGCTCCTCCTGCACGTGCGCGTAGGCGATCGCCAGGGGTGAGTCGGCCTCGAACGGCAGCCGGCCGGTGAGCAGCTCGAAGAGCAGGATGCCGACGGAGTACAGGTCGGAGCGGGCGTCGACACCGCGGCCGAGTGCCTGCTCCGGCGACAGGTACTGCGGGGTGCCCACGACCATGCCGGTCTGGGTCATCGACGTGACGCCGGACTGCATCGCCCGCGCGATGCCGAAGTCCATCACCTTCACCACGCCGCGGCGCGTCACCATCACGTTGCCGGGTTTGATGTCGCGGTGCACGAGGTTCATCTCGTGGCTCACGTCGAGCGCGGCAAGCACGTCGGCGGTGATCTTGAGAGCCTTCTCCGTCGGCATCGCGCCGGACTCGGTGACGTCCTGGTCGAGCACGCCGCGCAGCGGCATGCCCTCGACCAGCTCCATCACGATGTACGGCACGGTGGCGCCCGCGATGTCGTCCTCGCCGGAGTCGAAGACGGAGACGATGTTGGTGTGCGTGAGCTTCGCCACGGACTGCGCCTCACGGCGGAACCGCTCGCGGAACGACGCCTCGCGGCCCAGTTCACTGTGCAGCGTCTTCACGGCGACCTTGCGGTCCAGCACCGAGTCGTAGGCCTGGTAGACCGACGCCATGCCGCCCTCCCCCAGCAGGCTGCGCAGCTGGAACCGGCCGCCGCCGACCGTCTTCCCGACGAACCGTGCGCCGGTCGTGGTGCCGCCGTCCTCGCTCATGTGACTTTCTCTCCCCCTAGACGGCGCCGTCCCGGAGGCGACTCGCGCACGTCCGGTGATCCTGATACGCGCCCAAGTCTGCCGGAGGGCGACGACCAGTCAAGTTCGTTGCCCGTTCCGTGACCGGATGGGCGCCCTGGAACGTGTGGTCCGGTGACCCAGTGTGCCGGAACGCTCCCCGCGCGCCGATGCGGGGCCCCCGAGAGGGATGGCGAACTTGCCAGCCGTACGCCGCAGCCGGTTGGATGGCCCGGTCGAGCATGACCCAGCGCCCCCTCCGGCACCCTCCGCACGGCGGTGGACCCCACACCGGGAGAGCGACCGCACGCGCCACCCGCGTACCGAACACACGGCGAGGACTGATGGCACAGACGCAAGCCGCCGGCGGCCCATCCGAGCCCGACGCGACAGGGGGGTCCACGCCCGACGCACCGGAGACGTGGGGCAACAACGGCCTGATCGGCGAGGGCCGCTACCGTCTGGTGCGTCGGCTGGGCCGGGGCGGCATGGCGGAGGTCTTCGGCGCCGAGGACGTGCGGCTGGGCCGCACCGTCGCCGTGAAGCTGATGCGCCCCGACCTCGCCGAGGACCCGGTCTCCAAGGCCCGCTTCACGCGTGAGGCGCAGTCCGTGGCCGGCCTGAACCACCACACCGTCGTCGCCGTCTACGACTCGGGCGAGGAGCAGATCGGGGGCAACCTCACCCCGTACATCGTGATGGAGCTGGTCGAGGGCCGCACCATCCGCGAATTGCTGATCGGCGCGGACGCGCCGCCGCCGGACCAGGCGCTGATCATCGTCTCCGGTGTCCTGGAGGCCCTGGCCTACAGCCACCAGCACGGCATCGTGCACCGGGACATCAAGCCGGCGAACGTCTCGATCACCGATGCCGGTGCGGTCAAGGTGATGGACTTCGGCATCGCCCGCGCGCTGCACGGCGCGTCCAGCACGATGACCCAGACCGGCATGGTCATGGGCACCCCGCAGTACCTGTCGCCGGAGCAGGCACTCGGCAAGACCGTCGACACCCGCTCCGACCTGTACGCGACCGGCTGCCTGCTGTACGAGCTGCTCACGCTGCGGCCCCCGTTCACCGGTGAGACGCCGCTGTCCGTCGTCTACCAGCACGTGCAGGACGACCCGAGGCCCCCGTCCGAAGCCTCGGCGGCGGCGCCGCCGGAGCTGGACGGCCTGGTCATGCGCGCGCTGGCCAAGGACCCGGACGACCGCTTCCAGTCCGCCGAGGAGATGCGCGGCCTGATCCAGTACGCGCTGCGGATGCTGCAGGAGCAGGGCGGGCACACCGGCGGCCTGTGGAACACCGGTCCGGTCACGACGGGTGCGGCGGCGTCGGCCATGGGCGCCCCGGACACCCGCGTCGGCGGTGACACCCTCGGCCACGGCAGTACCTCACAGCTGGGGCCGCCGCTGATCATGGGCCGCCCCGACCGCGACGACGGCGGCTTCGAGGGCCTCGAACGGGACGGTGGCGGGCGAGGCGGCAGTGGCGTGAAGTACGCGCTGATCGCCTTCCTGGTGGTCATCGCGGTCGCCGCGGGCATCTTCCTCGCCCTCGACTCGGGCGCCGACGGCGGTGGCAAGCAGACCCCTGACGACCCCTCGCACTCGGCGCCGAAGGACCGGCACACCGACAAGACGAAGCAGCCGACGAACGAGCCGACCAAGCAGACGGGCCTGCCGGGCAACACCTCCACCGGCGGCGACCAGGACTCCTCGACGCCCTCGCAGACCCCCAGCCAGACGCCGTCCCAGACGACGCCCAGCCCCTCGCAGACGCCCTCGGACACCCCGAGCGGCTCCTCGAGCACCGGCTCGACCAACGGGACCGGCGGCACCGCCACCGACACCGGCGGCACGAACGGCGGCACCACCGCCGGCGGGACCACGGACGGCGGCACGGACACCGGTTCCAAGGGTGGGACGACCGACGGCGGTACCACCACCGGATCGGACTCCGGAACGTCCTCCGGGGCCGGTGACACCGGCGCGCTCGGTGGCGCTTGAGGGCGCTTGAGGCGCCGTCTCAGCCGTCCCCGTGCGCGGCGTGCCGCCGCGCCACGTATGCGGCGGCCTGGGCCCGCCGTTCCATGCCGAGCTTCGCGAGCAGGCTCGACACATAGTTCTTGATCGTCTTCTCGGCCAGGTGCAGCCGTTCGCCGATCGCCCGGTTCGTCAGCCCCTCGCCGATCAGGTCCAGGATCCGCCGCTCCTGATCGGTCAGGTGCGCCAGCCGGTCTTCGGCGCCACCGCCGCCGCGGAGCCGTTCCATGGCCCGCTGCACGGTCCTCTGGTCCAGCAGCGAGCGCCCCGCCGCCACGTCCCGCACGGCGGTCAGCAGCTCCGTGCCGCGGATCCCCTTGAGCACGTAGCCGGAGGCGCCAGCCATGATGGCGTCCATCAGGGCCTCGTCGTCGCCGAAAGAGGTGAGCATGAGGCAGCGGACCTCGGGCAGGGACGAGCGGATCTCCCGGCAGACCTGCACGCCGCTGCCGTCCGGCAGCCGCACGTCCAGCACCGCCACGTCCGGCCTGGCCTGTGGGATCTCCCGCAGCGCCTCGGCGGCTGTCGCGGCCTCGCCGACCACTTCGATGTCGGCTTCGTTCGTCAGCATCTCCCGCACGCCGCGCCGGACCACCTCGTGATCGTCGAGAAGGAATGTCCGTATTTGCCCGCTTATCTGCACAGGGACAGTCTCACATATCGATATCCGTCAGCTCTTCCCGTGCTCCATGTGCTCCGGGTAACGTGCGCTTGTCCCATGGCCTGCGAGGCTGTGACCAGCGGGGTTGCCTCCCTGGCGGTTTTTACTTGGATTTCCAAGCAAAATTGCAGGTCAGGCCCCCTTCGCGCGGATGCGCGTATGCCGGTTAACTTGTCTGCAGCGGGCTGTCGAGAGGACGAGGAGTCACGCTCGGTCCGTCCGCGCCGCACCCACCCCGTGCGCCGTATCGGTACCGGGCGAGCCGCACTGGCTGCCCGGCGGATCCCGGGGGCCGGACAGACGGAGGAGCACACGTGACCGTGGAAAGCACTGCCGCGCGCAGCAAGCCGCGCCGCAGCGGCGGCACCGGCAAGCGCACGAGCGCTGCGAAGAAGAAGGCCGCCGCCGCGACGACGACCCCGCAGGAGCCGCAGCTCGTCCAGCTGCTGACCCCCGAGGGCGAGCGGGTCGAGCACCCGGACTACTCACTCGACCTGAGCGCGGAGGAGCTGCGCGGGCTGTACCGCGACATGGTGCTCACCCGGCGTTTCGACGGCGAGGCCACCGCGCTGCAGCGGCAGGGTGAGTTGGGCCTGTGGGCCTCGCTGCTCGGCCAGGAGGCCGCTCAGATCGGCTCGGGCCGCGCCCTGCACGACGATGACTACGTCTTCCCCACCTACCGTGAGCACGGCGTCGCCTGGTGCCGCGGAGTGGACCCGACGAACCTGCTCGGCATGTTCCGCGGCGTGAACAACGGCGGCTGGGACCCGAACGGCAACAACTTCCACCTGTACACGATCGTGATCGGCTCGCAGGCGCTGCACGCCACCGGCTACGCCATGGGCGTGGCCAAGGACGGCGCCGACTCGGCCGTGATCGCCTACTTCGGTGACGGCGCGTCCAGCCAGGGCGACGTGGCCGAGGCGTTCACCTTCTCGGCCGTCTACAACGCGCCGGTCGTGTTCTTCTGCCAGAACAACCAGTGGGCGATCTCCGAGCCCACCGAGCGCCAGTCCCGCGTGCCGATCTACCAGCGCGCCGCCGGCTTCGGCTTCCCCGGCGTACGGGTGGACGGCAACGACGTGCTGGCCTGCCTCGCGGTGACCCGTGCGGCGCTGGAGCGGGCCCGCTCCGGGCAGGGCCCGATGCTGATCGAGGCCTTCACCTACCGCATGGGCGCGCACACCACCTCTGACGACCCGACGAAGTACCGGCGGGACGAGGAGACGGAGGAGTGGGCCGCGAAGGACCCCATCAAGCGGCTGCGCACCTACCTCGAGAACGAGAAGATGGTCGACGAGGAGTTCCTCGCTGCCGTCGACGAGGAGAGCGACGCGCTGGCCCGGCGCGTGCGGGACGCGGTGCGTGCCATGCCCGACCCCGACACCATGGCGATCTTCGAGAACGTCTACGCCGACGGCCACGCCCTGGTCGACGAGGAGCGCGCGCAGTTCGCCGAGTACCTGGCGTCCTTCGCCGACGAGGAGGTCAAGTGACCATGGCCGCCACCACTGCCACCCCGACGAAGATGCCCATCGCCAAGGCGCTGAACACCTCGCTGCGCAAGGCGATGGAGGACGACCCGAAGGTTCTCATCATGGGTGAGGACGTCGGCAAGCTCGGCGGCGTCTTCCGTATCACCGACGGCCTGCAGAAGGACTTCGGTGAGGAACGCGTCATCGACACCCCGCTGGCCGAGTCCGGCATCGTCGGCACGGCCATCGGCCTGGCGCTGCGCGGGTACCGCCCCGTCGTGGAGATCCAGTTCGACGGCTTCGTCTTCCCGGCCTACGACCAGATCGTCACCCAGCTCGCCAAGATGCACGCCCGTGCGCTGGGCAAGGTCAAGGTGCCCGTCGTCGTCCGCATCCCGTACGCGGGCGGCATCGGCGCCGTCGAGCACCACAGCGAGTCGCCCGAGGCGCTGTTCGCGCACGTGGCCGGCCTGAAGTGCGTCTCCCCCTCGAACGCCTCCGACGCCTACTGGATGATGCAGCAGGCCATCGAGAGCGACGACCCGGTGATCTTCTTCGAGCCGAAGCGCCGCTACTGGGACAAGGGCGAGGTGGACACCGGCGCGCTGCCCGCTCCGCTGCACTCGGCCCGCGTCGCGCAGCAGGGCGCCGACATCACCCTCGCGGCCTACGGCCCGATGGTGAAGACCTGCCTGGAGGCCGCGGCTGCCGCGGCCGAGGAGGGCAAGTCTGTCGAGGTCGTCGACCTGCGCTCGATCTCGCCGATCGACTTCGACACCCTCCAGCAGTCGGTGGAGAAGACCGGCCGACTGGTCGTCGTGCACGAGGCGCCGGTGTTCCTGGGCTCCGGCTCGGAGATCGCCGCACGCATCACCGAGCGCTGCTTCTACCACCTGGAGGCACCGGTGCTGCGCGTGGGCGGCTTCCACGCCCCCTACCCGCCGGCCCGGCTGGAGGACGAGTACCTGCCCAACCTGGACCGGGTGCTCGACGCCGTCGACCGCGCGCTGGCGTACTGAGGATCGAGGAGAGTCCCGACAATGAGCACTTCGACCCGCATTCGCGAGTTCAAGATGCCCGACGTGGGCGAGGGTCTGACCGAGGCCGAGATCCTCAAGTGGTACGTCCGGCCCGGTGACGCCGTCACCGACGGGCAGGTCGTCTGCGAGGTGGAGACGGCCAAGGCCGCCGTGGAGCTGCCGATCCCGTTCGACGGCGCCGTCGACAAGCTGCACTTCGAGGAGGGCACGACGGTCGACGTCGGGACGGTGATCATCACCGTCGACACCGACCCGTCGGCCGGCCCCGCCGAGGAGGCGCCAGCCGCCCAGGCGTCCGCCGAACCGGCCGAAGAGAAGCCGGCGGAGGAGAAGCCGGCGGAGGAGAAGAAGGGCCGGCAGGCCGTGCTGGTGGGCTACGGCGTCGCCGAGTCCTCGACCAAGCGCCGCCCCCGGAAGCGCCAGGCGGTCCCGGCGCAGGCTGGTGCCGCCGCCGCGCAGGGCGCCGTCCAGGGCGAGTTGAACTCCCGCGCGGGCACCGCGCCCGCGCCGGACACCGCCCTGGACTCGGGCGCGCCCGCCGCGGGCGCCCCCACCGCACCGGTGCCCGCAGCCCCGGTTGGCGCGCGTCCGCTGGCCAAGCCGCCGGTGCGCAAGCTGGCCAAGGACCTCGGCGTCGATCTGGCGACCGTCGTGGCGACCGGCGCGGAAGGGATCATCACCCGCGAGGACGTGCACGCGGCCGCGCAGGCGCCCGCAGGCGCCCCCGCACAGACGACGGCCGCCCCGGCGCCCGCGCCGGCGGCCGTCGCCGCACCGGCGGCGGGCGAGCGGGAGCGCCGGGTGCCCGTCAAGGGCGTGCGCAAGGCCACGGCCGCGGCGATGGTCGACAGCGCCTTCACCGCGCCGCATGTCACGGAGTTCGTCACCGTCGACGTCACCCGCACCATGAAGCTGGTGCAGGAGCTGAAGGCGGACCCGGACATGGCCGGGCTGCGGATCAACCCGCTGCTGCTGGTGGCCAAGGCGTTCCTGGTGGCGATCCGCCGCAACCCGGACGTCAACGCCTCCTGGGACGGGCAGAATCAGGAGATCGTCTACAAGGACTACGTGAACCTGGGCATCGCGGCGGCCACGCCGCGCGGGCTGATCGTGCCGAACATCAAGGACGCGGGCGTCAGGACGCTCGCCGAGCTGTCCACGGCGCTCAGCGACCTCGTCGCCACCGCCCGCGAGGGCAAGACGGCGCCCGGCGACATGCAGGGCGGCACGGCGACCATCACGAACGTCGGCGTGTTCGGCGTCGACACCGGCACCCCGATCCTCAACCCGCGGCGAGTCGGCCATCCTGGCCTTCGGCGCGGTCAAGGAGCAGCCCTGGGTGCACAAGGGCAAGGTCAAGCCGCGCAAGGTGACCACGCTCGCGCTCTCCTTCGACCACCGACTGGTCGACGGCGAACTCGGCTCGAGGGTCCTCGCGGACGTCGCCGCGGTGCTCGAGCACCCGCGTCGGCTGATCACCTGGGCGTAGGCACCGGCACCGACCGAAGAGCGCCCCGTCCACATCCCGGACGGGGCGCTCTTCGGTCCGGCTGTTGTATCTAAGGTGTGCACATGCCCGGTACAGCCACCTCCGTCACCCGACGGCCGCCCGCCGCCGAACGTGTCTACACACACGTCAAGCAGGCCGTTCTCGACCCGCGACTACGCGGGCGGCATGCTGCTGACGGAGGGTGAACTGGCAGCGGCCACCGGCGTCTCCCGCACCCCCGTGCGCGAGGCGCTGCTGCGGCTGGAGGCCGAGGGGCTGCTCAAGCTCTACCCGAAGAAGGGCGCCCTGGTGCTGCCCGTCTCGGCGCAGGAGATCGCCGACGTCGTCGAGACGCGGCTGCTCGTCGAGCAGCACGCCGTCCGCAAGGCCGCCGCCGATCCGCCTGCCGGCCTCGTCGACCGGCTCGCAGAACTGCTCGAGGCCGCAGCACGCGCAGGCCGCGGCCGGGGACCTGGCCGAGGTCGCGGCCGGCGACCGCTGCTTCCACGCGGAGATCGTGCGCAGCACCGGAAACGAGATCCTCACCCGGCTCTACGACCAGCTGCGCGACCGGCAGCTGCGGATGGGCGTCGCCGTCATCCACGCGCACCCCGACCGCATCGCGAAGAACATCGCCGAGCACGCCGCAATCCTGCACGCCGTGCGGTCCGGCGACCCCGAGGCCGCGGCCGCCGCCGTGCGCGGACACGTGAGCCGGGTGCGCCGGCTGGTGCGCGGAGACGTGCCGTGAGCGCCCAGACCCTCGCCGACCCGCACGGCGGCCCAGGCGGGCGCCGCGCCGTCGCGATGTGGACCGTCGGCGTCGCCGTCTACTTCGTCGCTGTCACCTTCCGCACCAGCCTCGGCGTCGCCGGCCTGGACGCCGCCGACCGATTCGACGTCAACTCCTCCGCCCTGTCGACGTTCTCGCTGCTGCAGCTGCTGGTGTACGCCGGTATGCAGATACCCGTCGGTCTGCTGGTGGACCGGCTGGGGACCAAGCGCGTGCTGACCATCGGCATCGTGCTGTTCACCGCCGGACAGCTGGGCTTCGCCTTCGCGCCGAACTACGGCACAGCGCTGGGCTGCCGGGCACTGCTCGGCTGTGGCGACGCCATGACGTTCATCAGCGTCCTGAGGCTGGGCACCCGCTGGTTTCCCTCCCGCCGGGGGCCGTTCGTCGCCCAGCTCTCCGGGCTGGTCGGGCAGACGGGAAACCTGGTGACCACCCTCGTTCTGGCACGGCTGCTCAGCGATCTCGGCTGGACGGCGACGTTCGGCGGCAGCGCGGTGGCCGGCGCCGTCGTGCTCGTGCTGGTGCTGGCATTCCTCAGGGACCACCCCGAAGGCCAGGGACTGCCGCCGGCCGAACACCACGGTGCCGGCTACGTGCGTCGACAGATCGTCCGCGCCTGGCGCGAACCCGGCACCCGGCTGGGTATGTGGGTGCACTTCACCACCCAGTTCCCCGCCATGGTGTTCCTGCTGCTGTGGGGCATGCCGTTCCTCGTCGAGCAGCAGGGCATGACCCGCGCCACGGCAGGCGAACTGCTCACCCTTGTGGTGGTCTCCAACCTGCTGGTCGGCCTGCTATACGGTCAGGTGCTCGCCCGGCACCACGGCGCGCGTGCCACCATCGCGTTGGGCACCGTGTCCGCGACCGCCGCGGCCTGGGCGACCGGGGTGTTCTGGCCCGGTCACACGCCGCTTCCCGTGCTCGTGGGCATGTGCCTGGTGCTCGGGGCCTGCGGCCCCGCATCCATGATCGGCTTCGACTTCGCCCGGCCGGCCAATCCGCCGGAGCGGCAGGGCACGGCGTCCGGCATCGTCAACATGGGCGGCTTCACCGCCTCGATGACGACGCTGCTCGCCGTCGGCGTGCTGCTCGATCTGACCGGCAACGACTACCGGGTCGCCTTCTCCAGCGTTTTCGTCCTGGAGGCGGTCGGTCTCAGCCAGATCCTCCGGCTACGCGGCCGCGCCCGGCGCCGGGAACGGGAGCGGATCGTCGCCGGCCGCGTCGAGGCCGTGCACGTCCCGGTGTAACGAACGCCCCGCCCGGACCACTTCCCGGTGACAGACGACACCGGAGGACGGAGGTGCGGGCGGTGTCCGACGACGCGGCGCGCTTCACCGCGATGTACGACGCCTGCCGGCAACGGGTGTGGGCCTATGCCTGCAGCCGGGCCGGACGGCAACTGGCCGACGAGGTGGTGAGCGAGACCTTCACGGTGGCCTGGCGCCGCATCCGCGACGTTCCCACCCCGCCGCTGCCGTGGCTGCTCGGTGTCGCGCGCAACGTGCTGCGCGACACCGTTCGGGGCGAGACGCGGCGGGCGGCGTTCACAGCCGAACTCGCCGACTGGGTCACGCCCGTCGAAGAGGACCCCGCCGACGACGTCGCCGACCGGCTCGCACTGCTGCGCGGCCTCGGCGCACTCGGTGAGGACGACCGCGAACTGCTCGTCCTCACCGCCTGGCAGGGCCTGACGCCCGCCGAGTCCGCCCGCGTGCTGGGCTGTTCGGCCGCCACCCTGCGGGTGCGGCTGCACCGCGCGCGGCGGCGGCTGGGCAAGGCGGTCGACGCGCAGCCCGCCGAGCTGTCCGGCCCGGCGCGCTTCCGGATGCGGATCGCAGGAGAGGAAGCCTGATGCGGCACGACGACCTGATTCGGCGGCTGACCGACGCCCGGCCCCGCCACCTGGACCACGCCCGGCCGGTGCCGGAGGAGACCCGCCGCAGCGAGCCGGCCCGCATCATGGCCGACTCGCGGGCCGGCGACGAGGCGCCGCGTGCGGCCGGAGGCTTCCACCGCCGGTTGCGTCCGGTCTGGACGGCCGGCCTGGCCTGCGGGGTGGCGGCGGTCGCGGCCGTCACCCTCGTCGCGCGGCCGCCTGGCCCGGCAGGGCCGGACACCGCGGCCGACCGGCCGCACGGCCCGTCCCGCGTCCTGCTGGTAGCAGCCGAGCGGGTGGAGAAGTCGCCCAGGACCACGGGCACCTACTGGTTCACCGAGGTGCACCAGGGCCGGATCGAGGACGTCCCGGGCGGCGATTACCGCGTCGACGTCCGTACCGTCGAGAAGAGGTGGATCAGGCACGGGACGAGCAGGCAGTGGTCCCGCACCTGGGACGTCGGCACCCGGCCCGCCACCGAAGCCGACGAGAAGCGGTGGCTGGCCGCCGGATCGCCGCGCAGCTGGCACCTCGGCGAGGACTGGCCGCCGGGGCCCGCCACCTGGCGCGGGCGCGGGCTGACGGGCTCCGACGCGCCCGGCGGTCCGGGCGACAGGTCCGACGGCCCGGTGCAGCTCGACCTGGCGGACGTGCAGAGTCTTCCCACCCGCCCGGACCTGCTGCGTGCCCGCCTGCGGGTCCTCGTCGAGGAGAAGTTCAACGCGCCGGAGAAGGTGCGGGACCGACTGATCGCCGACGCGGTAGAGAAGGTCGCCATGACGCTGCCCGTCTCCCCCGAGGTGCGGGCCGCCGCCTACCGGCTGCTCGCCGAGCTCCCGGACGTGCGGGACCTCGGGAAGGTCACCGACCACGCCGGCCGCCCCGCCTACGGCGTCGCCCTGCCCGGACCGCGCGGCGAGCGGGAACGCCGGCTGTTCTTCGACCGGAAGACCGGCAGGCCGCTGGGCACCGCGTTCGTCGCACTCCACGGCCGCCACCCGGACCGGGTCACCGCCTACAGCACGTTCACCGCGATGCACTGGACGGACGAGGCACCCGGCTTCGACGCGTCCTCGGACCGGCTCTGACGCCACCGGGCGCATCCGCCCGGGCTACGGCGTGACCGCGAAGTTGCGCAGGATCGCCGTGGCCAGGGCGGTGTCGCCCTCCACCTTGACCTGGTCGGCGACCGCCTCGGGCCGTACCCGTCCGCAGGCCAGGCGCAGGTACGTCTCCCAGTCGAGTGTCATCGTCACCGTCGGGCCCAGGGACACGCTGCCGTTGACCGTGCCCTTTCCCTCTGCGTCGACACGGACCGTGCGCATGAACTCCAGCTCACCGCTCACATCGAAGACCACTGCCGTGTTCTTCGGCGCCTGCGCGTCCTTCGCGACGACCTTCGGCAGCCCGGCGACCAGCACCTCCCGTGCGAGGTTCGCGCCGGGCGCGCCGAGGTTCCCGGGTTTGTCCAGCGCCCGCCGCAGGTCCTGCTCGTGCACCCACACGTCGAACGCCCGGAGCAGGTACTGCCGTTCCAGGGTGGACTTCTCCTCCCACGGCAGCACGCTGCGCACCTCCGCGTCGGGGGCGCGCTTCTCGTTGCGGATCTGCCGCGCCCGGCGGATCAGGACGTACTCCAGCTCACTGGTCATCTCCGGCGCGGTGTGGTGCCGGCGGACGTCGACCTGTACCTCCATGTAGCGGGTGTTCTCATCCACGACGTGGTAGAGGTCACGGGGCAGTGTGTGGATCGGCCGCGGATCGCCCAGCACTTCGCACTCGAGACCGATCACGTGCGAGACGACGTCCCGCACCGACCAGCCCGGGCACTCTGTGCGGCGGTTCCACTCGCCTTCGACGAGTGGGCCGACCAGCGCGGATATCGCGTCGGTGGAGTGGGTCCAGGCATCGGCGTACGGCTGAAGGCTTGGGTGGACGGTCACGAGACCCCTCGGGCGGTACGGAACGTTCGCGGTATGGGTGCTCTCAAGTTACTGTGCAGGCGAGTACCCCGGCAGTGCTTTGGTAGGACGACTCTATTCCCTTCCGGGAGTTGCCGATGTGGACGGAGGCAGGGTGCCGACGATGATCGATGCCGCGCTGGTGCAGATCCGGGTGGACGAGGATGAACCGGTCGCCGCCCGGCGCGAGCGGGCCGCGAATCTCGTCCGCTCGCTCTCCGACGCCGACCTGGTGGTCCTGCCCGAGCTGTGGCCCACCGGCGCCTTCGCCTACGACCTGTTCGCCGAGGAGGCGGAGTCGCCCGTCGACGGCCCCACAGCCCGCGTCATGTCGCGGGCCGCCCGCGACGCCGGGGTGTGGCTGCACGCCGGATCCGTCGTCGAGCGGGACGGCGGCGAGCTGTTCAACACCGCACTGCTCTTCGCGCCCGACGGTGCGCTCGCCGCGACCTACCGCAAGATCCACCGCTTCGGCTTCGACCAGCGGCGAGGCCACGATGATGGCCGCCGGCCGTGAGCCGGTCACCGTCACTCACCCGTCCGCCGTGCTCGGTCTTGCCACCTGCTACGACCTGCGCTTCCCCGAACTGTTCCGGCGGCTCGCCGACGATGGTGCGCAGGTCCTCGTCGTCTCGGCGGGCTGGCCCGAGAAGCGTGCCGGCCACTGGCGGCTGCTTGCGCGCGCCCGCGCTGTGGAGAACCAGGCGTACGTCCTGGCGTGCGGCACCGCCGGCACGCACGCGGGTGTACCGCAGGCCGGGCGCAGCATGATCGTCGACCCGTGGGGCGAGGTGCTCGCCGAGGCCGACGGCAACGAGGAACAGGTCGTGCGGGCGCGGATCGACGCGGCCGAGGTGGCGCGGGTGCGCGAGAGCTTCCCGGCGCTGAAGGACCGGGTGCTCTGAGCGGCCGTCCGCGCGACGCTCAGCCCTCTCCGTTCGCCTCCCGCTCCTCCCGGGCCACGTCGCGTTCGACGAGCTGGTCGATGCACACGGCCACGGCGATGAGCATCGCCGGATCCGCGTCCTCGCGGTCCACCTGCACCGCGTAGCTGTCCCGCATGCGGAACCACTGCCGGGAGACTCGGGCCAGCCGCTCGCCGCCGTACTCGATGTCGTATTCCTTGCCGATGAGATCGCCGCGGATCTCCAGCTCCTCGCCGTCGGGCAGTTCACCCCGGTAGATGGTGCGCAGCGGCGTGAACCGCTTCTCCCGCACGGTGACCAGCACCTCGCCGCCCCGCTCGACCTGCATGGTGTCGCGCAGACTGAAGGTCTTCTTCCGGATGACGGCGACGACGTTCCCCTCGGTGTCCTTGAGCTCGAAGGTCTGCCGCAGCCGCAAGGCCTTCCCGTCGACGAGGAACACCCGCCCGCCGTGCTCGTCCTCGACCCAGAAGTCGTCACCGATTCCGAACACGCGTTCACGCACGAGATATCTCATGAGCGATCCGTTCCCCGCGGTGCCCTTGTGCCACACGGCCACCGGCCACCTGCACGCATCAGGGTGACAAGGGAGGTTTATCGACACATCGTCATGCTTGCGGGCGAAACACACTGTCAGGGGTGGTCTGCGCCGCTCGGGTGGGCAAGTCTGATTCCGCGACGTCGCACAATGACCGGTTCACGGTTCTGGAGGACAACAGACATGGCACGCATCCGTACCGCCCGCATCGTCGCAGCGGCTGCCTCGCTCCCTCTCGCGGTCGCCCTTCTGGGCGGCGTCGCGCAGGCCGACAACGGGGCTTCCGCGGACAACGGTTCCAACGCGACGGTCAACCAGCAGGTCGCCGTCGGAAGTGGGGCAAGCAACCAGGCCAACAACGCCAGCGTGAACGGGCACGGTCTGACGTGGGTCGACCAGTCCAACGAGAACGTCGCGGTGCACTTCACCCAACTGTGGTGAGCGACCCCGTTCTCCCGTGCTAGTGCGGCGGCAGGCAAGGTTCGCCCCGCTCGCCGCCCTGGTACGCACGCTCTCCCCCTGCCTTTGGCGGGAGGTGCCCCCTGCGTTGCCCGAAGGCCCGGGTAGGACACCTGCGTGCGGCGTCCGGGCGCCGTGCGAGAGGCTCGGCATCCGCAGGCGCAACAAAGCCGAGACGGAGTGAGCGAAGCGAACGCAGTGCGCCACGACGCCTCGCCACCGGGCAAACCTCGGCTGATGCGGCACTAGCACGGCAGTCTCGTGGAGGTGTCGGCTCGAGGGCGGGGCCTTCCAGGGCGCCGGCCCGGGAGAAGCAGAGTGGTGGGGAGTGGAGGCCCGCACCGGTTTCGGCCGGTGCGGGCCTCCGGGTGGGGTCTTCCCAGGGCGCCGGCCCGAGGTGAAGTGCGGCGAACGGCTGACGCGGTGCGGGCGGCGGCGTGTCGGTGGCGGCGCTCGGCGCCGCACCTCATTGACTCGGGGCCATGCGGCAGAAAAACCACATGATGGGACGTTATGTCGTCCTGCTCGCGGCCTTCGTCTCCTTGTTGACAGCTCCGGTTCCCGCCTTCGCCCACGCGCGGAGCGCGCAACCGCTTCCCGGACTGCCGGTGCCGGCGGTGGAACCCTCTCCCGCCGGGCTGCCCGACGTCGGGCAGCCCGCGCTCCAGGCACCTGGCGCCGCGCCCTCGCTGCGCCGGTCGGACGCGGTGCCGGCCGACGAGACCAGCGGAGATCCTCGAACCGGCGGCGCACAGATCTACCACGGCTATGGCTTCGACACCTGCGTAGCCCCCTCCTACGCCACCATGCGCGCCTGGTCGTCGTCCCCCTTCCGCGCGCTGGGCGTCTACATCGGCGGCCGCGGCCGTGCCTGCCCGAACCAGCCGAACCTCACCGCCTCCTGGACCCAGAAGGTGACCGGCCTCGGCTGGAAGCTGCTGCCGCTCTACGTCGGATCCCAGTCCCCCTGCGTCACCTCCGACCGCAAGCGGCGCTACGCCCTCGACCCGGACGAGGACGCCCGGGCGCGGGGCGTCTCCGAGGGCCGCGACGCCGTCGCCCAGGCCCAGCGGCTCGGCATGGTCGAGCACAGCGCGGTCTACCTCGACATGGAGCCCTACGACCAGAGCGACGCCTCCTGCGCCCGCACCACGCTCGACTTCGTGCAGGGCTGGAGCAGCGCGGTGCGCGACCTGGACTACCTGCCCGGCTTCTACAGCAACGCCGGCTCCGGCATCACGCACATGGAGAGCAGCCGCGGAGGGCGGCGCGGCCGACCTGCCGGGCGCCGTGTGGTTCGCCCGCTGGCACACCGGCCCGTCGGTGAACGACGAGCCGAGCCTCGCCTCCGGCGCCTGGACGCCGCACCGGCGCATCCACCAGTACGCCGGCGACGTCAGCGAGACGTACGGCGGTAAGCGCCTGCAGATCGACAAGGACCTGGTCGACGCCCCCGTCGCCGTCGTCGGCTGACGGCCGATCCGGCAACGCCGGGCGGCGGCTCAGGGGCACACCCTGATCCGTCGCCCGGCACTCCTCCACCCGCAGGAGGTGCGCCCGCGTGAGCCCTCCGCCCTGAGGCGGACGCGGTTTCGGCACCTGCGGCCGATCCCCCGGATACCGGCCGCTCCTAGCGTGGAGCCATGACCACGCCTGGGACCGCGGGGACCGCGGGCACAGCGGTCGGCACCACCACGTGCGCGCCGACCTTCACCAGCTACGTACGCACCCGCGGCCCGGTGCTGCTGCGCACCGCCCGCTCGCTGACCGCCGATCCCTGCGACGCCGAGGACCTGCTCCAGACCGCGCTGACCAAGACCTACCTGGCCTGGGACCGGATAGCCGACCACCGCGCGCTGGACGGCTACGTCCGCCGGGCGCTGGTCAACACCCGCACCTCCCAGTGGCGCAAGCGCCGGGTCGACGAGTTCACCGTCCGACGAACTGCCCGAGCCCGTCCCGCAGCCCGGCCCCGACCCGGCCGAGCAGCAGGCGCTGCGCGACGCGATGTGGCGCGCGGTGTGCGCGCTGCCGCCGCGACAGCGCGCCATGGTCGTGCTGCGCTACTACGAGGACCTGAGCGAGGCGCAGACCGCCGGCCGTCATGGGCGTCTCGGTCGGCACCGTCAAGAGCGCCGTCTCCCGGGCGCTGGCGAAGCTGCGCGAGGACCCGCGGCTGGCCGCGGACACACAGGGGGTGTCCGCGGCCGCCGCGTAGCAGCCGGCCCTGTCCCACGGCGCAGCGCACCGTGTCCGTCGGAACCCGATGGGCTCGGGGTATTGACATACCGCCCGGTATGGCCGCAGAATCGCAGCATCACTACCCGCCCGTAACTCGGGAGGCACCCGGTGCTGAGCACGATGCAGGACGTACCGCTGACCGTGTCGCGCATCCTGCGCCACGGCATGACCGTCCACGGCAGGTCCGAGGTCATGACCTGGACGGGCGAGGGCGCACCGCACCGCCGCAGCTTCGCGCGAGATCGGCGCGCGCGCAGCGCCTGCCTCGCGCACGCGCTGCGCGACGAGCTCGGGGTGCGCCCCGGCGAACCGGTGGCGACCCTGATGTGGAACAACGCGGAGCACCTCGAGGCGTACTTCGCGATCCCCTCCATGGGCGCCGTCCTGCACACCCTCAACCTGCGGCTGCCCGCCGACCAGCTCGTGTGGATCGTCAACCACGCCGCGGACCGCGTCCTCCTCGTCAACGGCACGCTGCTGCCGCTGCTCGCCCCGCTGCTGCCGCGGCTGGAGACCGTCGAGCACGTCGTGGTCGTCGGCCCCGGCGACACCTCCCTGCTGGAGGGCTGCCGTCCGACCGTGCACGACTACGAGGCGCTGCTCGCCGGTCGCCCCGACACCTACGACTGGCCCGAGCTGGACGAGCGCGCGGCCGCGGCCATGTGCTACACCTCCGGCACCACCGGCGACCCCAAGGGCGTCGTCTACTCCCACCGCTCGGTCTACCTGCACTCGCATGCAGGTCAACTCCGCCGAGTCGATGGGCCTCACCGACGCCGACACCACGCTGCCCGTCGTGCCGATGTTCCACGTCAACGCCTGGGGCCTGCCGCACGCCGCCTTCATGACGGGCGTCAACATGCTGATGCCGGACCGCTTCCTGCAGCCCGGCCCGCTCGCCGAGATGATCGAGGCCGAGCGCCCCACCCACGCCGCCGCCGTCCCCACCATCTGGCAGGGCCTGCTGGCCGAGCTGGCCGAGAACCCGCGCGACATCTCCTCCCTGAAGACCGTCACCATCGGCGGCTCCGCCTGCCCGCCCGCGCATGATGCGGGCCTTCGAGGAGCAGCTACGGCGTCCGGGTCCGGCCACGCCTGGGGCATGACGGAGACCTCCCCGCTGGGCACCGTCGCCCACCCGCCGGCCGGGCTGAGCGCCCGAGGAGGAGTGGCCCTACCGCGTCACCCAGGGCCGCTTCCCCGCCTCCGTCGAGGCCCGGCTGGTCGGCCCCGACGGCGCGCGTGATGCCGTGGGACGGCCAGTCCGCCGGCGAGCTGGAGGTGCGCGGCCCGTGGATCGCCGGCGCCTACTACGGCGGCGCGGGCGAGGAACCGCTCCGGCCCGAGGACAAGTTCAGCCCCGACGGCTGGCTGCGCACCGGCGACGTCGGCGTCATCACCCCCGACGGCTACCTGACGCTGACCGACCGGGCCAAGGACGTCATCAAGTCCGGCGGCGAGTGGATCTCCTCGGTCGAGCTGGAGAACCACCTGATGGCGCACGAGGCCGTCGCCGAGGCCGCGGTCGTGGCGGTGCCGGACGACAAGTGGGGCGAGCGGCCGCTGGCCACCGTCGTGCTCAAGCGAGGACGCGGGCGACGTCGGGTACGAGGAGCTGCGGGCCTTCCTCGCCGAGCGGATCGCCCGCTGGCAGGTGCCCGAGCGCTGGGCGGTCATCCCGTCCGTGCCGAAGACCAGCGTCGGCAAGTTCGACAAGAAGGTGCTGCGCGGCCCGCTACGCGGCGGGCGAGCTGAAGGTGACCTCGCTCTGACGGCGCGGCGGGGGCGGGCCCGGGCCCGCCCCCACGACCGCGGACCTTGCCTGCCGCGGTACTCAGTTCGCTCCGATCTTCGCCAGCAGGTCGACGATCCGGGTCTGCACTTCGCCGCTCGTGGACCGCTCGGCCAGGAACAGCACCGTCTCGCCCGACTGCAGCCGCGGCAGCGCCCCGGCGTCCATGTCGGCCGAGGTGTAGACGACGAACGGGGTGCGGTTGAGCAGCCCGTTGACCCGCAGCCAGTCGATGATTCCGGCGCGTCGCCGCCGAATCTGCATCAGATCCATGACCACGAGATTCGGCTGGACCTGCGCGGCCGTCGGTACCGCCTCGGCGTCCGAGGGGGCGTGCACGACCTGCATGCCGCGCCGCTCCAGCGTCGCGCCGAGCGCTGCCGCGACCGGCTGTCGCTCCTCGACCAGCAGCACTCGCGGGGGCTGTTCGTCGCTGTCGCGCGGGGCCAGCGCCTTGAGCAGGACTGCCGGGTCCGCGCCGTAGGCCGCGTCCCGTGCCGCCTGCCCCAGGCCGGCCGTGACCAGCACCGGAACCTCGGCGGCCACCGCCGCCTGACGCAGCGACTGCAGCGCCGTGCGGGTGATCGGGCCGGTCAGCGGATCGACGAACAGGGCTGCCGGGTAGGCGGCGATCTGCGCGTCGACCTCCTCCCGCGAGTGCACGATGACGGGCCGGTAGCCGCGCGCCGAGAGCGCCTGCTGTGTGGAGACGTCCGGCTCCGGCCACACCAGCAGCCGGCGCGGGTTGTCCAGTGGCTCGGGCGGCAACTCGTCGTCGACCGCGCGCAGCGACATCGTCATCTGCGGGTCGTCCGTCACCTCGACGGCGCCGTTCGGCCCATCCAGCGGCTCCGGACCCTCCGCCGCGCCGGCCGCCGGCGCGCCGATCGCGAACTCGCGGGCCCGTCCGGGAAGCTGCGGCGCGCCCGCCGACGCGGCGTGTGGCGCCGCCCCGGGTGCAGCGCCGTTCGTACCTCCCGCCGCGTCCGGCGGGGCGGCCAGCCGGCGGCGGCGCCCGGAACCGGCCGGAGTGGCCTGCTGGTCGCCCGGGTGCGGCGTGAACCGGACACCCTGGCCGAGCGTGCGGACGCTGATGCCGCCCGAGGCGTGCTCCTCGGCGGTGTGCGTGTCGTGTCCGGCGGCGGACGGCAGGGCCGGGCGGTGCTGCTGGAGCGCCCGCTCGGGAAGCGGGCCGCCGCCGAGGATGGGGCTGGCAGCCACCCGGGACAGCTCCGCCGACGCCGGTTCCCCTTCCGGCTGCGGCGGGACCTCCGCTGTCTCCTGCGGCGCTGCGGCAGGTGCGCCGCCTTCAGGCCGGTCGGCCGTGGCGGGCGGCAGCGCGAACGGCGAACCGGAGGGCGACTGCCCGGCCGCCTGCGACTCGGCCCGCGCCCGTGCGGCGGCGAGCCGGCGTGCGCGCCGGCCTCCGCCCGCGACGGCCGGCAGCTCTCCGTCGGCTGTCGGCGCACCGTGCGCAGCGGCCTGGCCGCCGGGGGGCAGCGCGAACGGGCCGCCGCCCGCGCCCCGGTCGGCGGCCGGTGCGTTCTCGGAGTCGGCAGGCCGGCCCCGGCGTCCGGTCCCGGGCGCCACCTGCGCCGGGATGCCGCCGCTCGTCGCGCCCGTGCCGAGCGGTGTCGCCGTACCGTTCACGGGCTGCGGCCGACCGTTCTCCGCGGCCGGCAGTCCCTCAGGGGCACGCCGGGCACGCCGGCCGGTGCCGTGCGCGACCTGCTGGGGGGCGGCCTCGCCGGTGCCGGCGCTGCCACCGCTGCCGTCGCCCGGCTCCTGATCCGCGGCCGTGCGGGCCCGCCGGCGCCCGGTGCCGGGCGACAGTTGCGCGGGCACAGTGCCGTTCTGCTGGGCCTGCGGTGCGGGCGTCTCCTCCTGAACGGCGGGTGGCGCGGCCAGCGCACGCCGGGCGCGGCGTCCCCTGCCGGACTGGTTCTCTGCGGGCGCCATGAAGCCTCGCCCTGACGGTGACTGGTGCGGGACGGGCGCAACGGCGCCCGCGGCCGGGGCGTCAGCGTCGGTCGAACGTGGGGGCAGCGCGGGAAGCCCCACCGCCGGTGGAGCCGGAGCGCGCCGCCTGCGGCCGTTGCCGCTCGGAGTCCCTTCGACGGCAGGCGGGGACTCGGGCGGCTGTCCGGCGTCCGCGGAGTGGCCGTCCCGGGCGAGGACCGGCTGCGCGTCGCCGGCGGAGGGCGTCTGTGCGCCGTCCGTGCCGCCCGCCTCGCCGGTGCCGTCCGCCTGTTGCGGGCGCTCAGGCTGCGCCGTGATGCCCATGCCCAGCGCCCCCGGCACCTCCAGCACGTACGCGCTGGTGCCGGAACCGGGGACCTCGTGCGTCTGCAGGATGCCGCCGTGCCGCGTGACGATGCCGCGCACCACCGGCTCGTGCACCGGGCTGCCGCCGCCGTGCGGTCCGCGTACCTCGATCCGCACGACGTCGCCGCGCTGCGCGGCCGCCACCACGATCGTGGAGTCGCTGCCCGCGCCCGCCGCCGCCGTACCGGTCGCGTCGACGCCGGCCACGTCCGCGATGAGGTGGGCGAGCGCCGTCGCCAGCCGCTCCGGGTCGACCTTCGCCTGGATCGGCGGCGCGTGGACCGCGAACTGCGCCCGTCCCGGCCCGATCAGCTCGACCGCCGCCTCGACTCCCGCCGAGACCACCGTGTCCACGCCGGCTTGCTCGGACGTCGCAGCTTCTCCAGCCCGGCGTCCAGCCGCTGGTAGCCGAGCACGTTGTCCACGAGCGTCGTCATGCGGGCGTACCCGGCGGCCAGGTGGTGCAGGATCTGGTTGGCCTCGGGCCACAGCTGGCCCGCCGGGTCGTCGGCCAGTCCGGCCAGCTCGCCGCGCAACTGTTCCAGTGGCCCGCGCAGGGCGTCGTTCGAGCACGGCCGCCAGCTGCTCGTGGCGGGCGGCGGTCGCCAGCTGCTGCGAGCGGTCGGTGAATGTCATCACCGCGCCGACCAGTTGCTCGCCGTCCCGCACCGGCGCCGTCGTCATGTCGACGGGCACCGCGCGCCCGTCCTTCGCCCACAGCACCTGCCCGGCCCGCATCCGGTGCTTGCGTCCCGAACGCAGGGTGTCGGCGAGCGGCGTCTCCTCGTACGGCAGCGGGGACCCGTCCGGCTGCGAGTGATGCACCAGCGGGTGCAGTTCCTGGCCGCCCAGGTCGCCGGCCCGGTAGCCGAGGATCTGCGCGGCCGACGGGTTGACCAGCACGATCCGGCCCTCGGTGTCCACGCCGACGACGCCCTCGGAGGCGGCGCGCAGGATCATCTCGGTCTGCCGCTGCTGGCGGGCCAGTTCGGCCTCGATGTCCAGCGTCCCGGCCAGATCGCGAACGACGAGCATCAGCAGCTCGTCGCCGGTGTAGTGGTTGTCGTGGTCCGCCCACGCCGCTTCGAAGGCCGAGCCGTACGCGGCGCGTCCGTCCTCCAGATTGGCGCTGGTCACCTCGACCGGGAACTCGCTGCCGTCGGTGCGCCGCGCCATCATCCGCGTCGGCTTCGTCCGGCACCTCGCCCTCGTCCTCGTCCGGACGGCGCATCGAGCCGGGGATCCGCTTGGAGTCGAACTCCGGCAGCAGATCAAGCAGCCCACGCCCCACCAGTGCCGTGCCGGGCGTCTCGAACGTCTCCAGCGCGATGGTGTTGGCGTTGACGACGGTGCCGTTGCAGTTCACCAGCAGCAGGGCGTCGGGCAGTGCGTCGAGTATCGCGGCGAGGCGAGCAGCGCCTCGGGATGGCCTGCTGCTCACGACGGTGCTTCCTCCCTGTAACCGCATGGTGCCGGTGGCCTGCCGGTCCGGCTCCGGACCCTGTTCCCGGATCTCTGCGGGCCCGCGGGGATCCGGTGAGCAGGACCTGGGCGGCTCTCCGTCTGCCGCGTGTGGCCCGGCATGTCACTGGGGGGAGTCTACGGGCAGCGACCGGCGCGTTGGCGGTGGAAGTGTGAGAGGAAGCGCACGTGCGGGTGCCCCCGCCGGCCCCGGCTCCGTCCGCGCCGCATGTCAGGCGAGGTCCGGCAGCAGCGGCACCAAAGCGTTCCAGCGGCTCAACTCGCAGCCGTCGGACCGGTCGAAGGCGGCGCGCACGGGACGGCCGTGCCACAGTCCGGCCACCCGCGCGGTCGCCGGTCCGCCGTAGACCATCGTGCAGAGGGCGTCCTCCGGAACGGGAGCGAACGGGTCGCGGGCGCCGCGGGTGGCCCGCGTCAGCGCCGCGCAGGCGGCTGCCGGCGCCGGGTGCCGTCCGCCGGCCGGATGACAGTCGAGCGAGAAGGTCCCGTCGGTGGCCGCCCCGCTGCGCCACACGGTGACCACCAAATGATCCGGCTTCGCCGGTGGCACCGCGTCGGCTGTCGCGGGCGTCGCACCGGCCACGGAGGCGGCGGCCAGCAGGGTGAGGGTTCGGCGCAGCATGGTCGTTCTCCCGTTCCGGCGACGGCGTCGGCTCCGGGACACGCCGCTCACCGGCACGCCCCGCCCGGTTAACGCCCGCACGGCCGGTCCGTTGCGCACCCGGCCCCCGTCGGCGGCGTGACGACCGTCACAACTGTTTTGCCCGGCGGCTCGTGAACCGAGTACGGTGGGGGCGATTGGAGACAGCCCCGGTGGCTGTGCCATCATCTGCACACGCACCGCGCTCACCTGCGGTGCGTCTGGAGGCTTCGCCTAGTCTGGTCTATGGCGCCGCACTGCTAATGCGGTTTGGGGTGACCCCCCATCCCGGGTTCAAATCCCGGAGCCTCCGCTCGATCCGTCAAGATCGCACAAGCCCCGGTCCAAGCGGCCGGGGCTTCGTTGTTTCCGCAGGTCAGGCGACCTGTATGAGCCTCCGGGGAAACGGATTTCGCCTCCCGGCGGGGGTCATGTAATGTTGTTCCCGCAACGCCGACCGGCGGTCCGCCGGAGAACCGAGCGCTCGTAGCTTAACGGATAGAGCATCTGACTACGGATCAGAAGGTTGCAGGTTCGAATCCTGCCGAGCGCGCACAGGTCGAAGCCCCCTCCGGGTCACCCGGGAGGGGGCTTCGTCGTGCCGTACAGCAGTGAAGCACAGCAACCACCCTCAACCGCCGGTGCCGCCCATCGCCTCGCAGATCCGGCCCGGGGCGGCAGGAACGAGCGCACGTGTGCCGGGCCGCCACGCAGTGGATTCACCCGGTGACCGGGGCGACCGGCCGGCCTGGCGCAAGCGTGCGCTCCGCTCTCCTCCCACCACCGGCCCGGCTTCTCACGTTGCCGGCTCCAGTGGTCCGCCGCTTCGTCAGGATCGGCCGACGGTCCGGACGGCGCGTGCGCGCGCGCCGGCGGCGGGCGTTCTCAGGAAACTCACAGGAAACCCAAAGCCGGCCCTCAGGGTCGCCGCACAGACTGCCTCAATGCCTGCGTACCCGCCCGTCTCGTCCGCTGCCGGGGCCGCTTCCCCGGCGCCGCGCGTTCTCGTCGTCGACGACGAGCCGTCGCTCACCGAACTGCTGACCATGGCGCTCCGCTACGAGGGGTGGGAGATCAAGGCGGCGGGGGACGGGGCCTCGGCGCTGCGCACCGCGCGGGCGTGGCGCCCCGACGCCGTCGTGCTCGACGTGATGCTGCCCGACATGGACGGGTTGACGGTGCTCGGCCGGCTGCGCCGCCAGGAGGCGGAGGTGCCGGTGCTCTTCCTCACCGCGAAGGACGCGGTGGAGGACCGGATCGCGGGTCTGACGGCGGGTGGCGACGACTACGTCACCAAGCCGTTCAGTCTGGAGGAGGTCGTCGCCCGGCTGCGCGGGCTGCTGCGCAGAACGGGCGGGTTGACCGGCCGGGCCGAGTCGCTCCTCGTGCTGGGCGATCTCACGCTGGACGAGGACAGCCACGAGGTCGCCAGGGGCGGGCAGGAAGTGCATTTGACGGCCACCGAGTTCGAGCTGCTGCGCTTCCTGATGCGCAATCCGCGCCGGGTACTGAGCAAGGCGCAGATCCTGGACCGGGTGTGGAACTACGACTTCGGCGGCCAGGCCAACGTGGTGGAGCTCTACATCTCCTATCTGCGGCGGAAGATCGACGCGGGTTTCCCGCCGATGATCCACACCCGGCGCGGCGCCGGGTACGTCATCAAGGCGCCCGTGCCGGACGGATCCACGTGACCAGGGCCGGGCGGCGCGGACCGCGTCAGCGCTGGTCGCTGCGCACCACGCTCGTCGTCTCCTGCGTCGCACTGATCGCGGTGGTCTGCGCGGTGATCGGCACCGTCACCGCCATCGCTCTGCACAGCTTCCTGCAGGCGCGCCTGGACGACGAACTGGCCGCCTCGGTGCAGCGCTCCTACATTCCGGGCGGTCACGGCAACCGGAGCGCGGACGGCCGGGACGACGTGCGGTTCGTCGCCATGCCGGGTCAGCCCATCGGCACCGTCGGAGCCCGAACGGACGGGCACGGGAGGCTCACGGCGGCGGCCCGCAGCACCGATGCCGACGGCGCCTCCTCGGGGGGTCCGTCGCTCGACCCGCGTGACCGGATGACCTCTCTCAACGCCGCGCAGGCCGAAACGCTGGGTGGCGTGCCCCTGGACGGTGCTCCGCACACGGTCGCCCTGCCCGGACTCGGGGACTACCGCGTGCAGGCCGGCCCCGGGCCGTCCGGCTACGGGAGACTGCTGGTCGGGCTGCCCATGAAGGGGACGGAGTCGACGCTCAGCACGCTGATCGTGATCGAGGTGTGCGTGACGGCCGCCGGGCTGGTAGCGGCCGGCATGGCGGGGGCGGTGACGGTGCGGGTCGCGCTGCGTCCGCTGCGCCGGGTGGCCGCCACCGCGACCCGGGTCGCGGAACTCTGCCTGGACCGCGGCGAGGTGGAGGTCCCGCACCGGGTGCCGGCCCAGGACACCGACCCGCGCACCGAGGTGGGTCAGGTGGGTGCGGCACTCAACAGGATGCTGGGACACGTGGGTTCGGCGCTGGCGGCGCGGCAGGAGAGCGAGACGCGGGTGCGGCGGTTCGTCGCCGACGCCAGCCACGAGCTGCGCACTCCGCTGGCGTCCATCCGTGGCTACGCCGAGCTGACCCGCCGGGCACGCGCGGGTCCGGCGGGCTCCGCCGACACCCGGCACGCGCTCGCCCGGATCGAGGGGGAGGCCGCCCGGATGACCGGACTCGTGGAGGACCTGCTGCTGCTGGCGCGGCTCGACGCGGGACGCCCGCTGGAGCGTGCGGACGTGGGCCTGTCCGCGCTGGTGGTGGATGCCGTCAGCGACGCGAGGGCAGCCGGCCCAGGTCACCGGTGGCGGCTCGCGCTGCCCCCGTACCCGGTGGAGGTGTGCGGGGACGGGGCCCGTATCCAGCAGGTGCTGGTGAACCTGCTGGCGAACGCGCGGACGCACACCCCCGAGGGAACCGAGGTCACCGCCCGCATCTCCACGGAGCGGGCCGGTGCCGTGGCCGTCGTCGAGGTGGAGGACGCCGGTCCGGGCATCACGGTTGAGGTTCTTCCGCACATATTCGAGCGGTTCGCGAGGGGAGACGCAGCCCGTAGCCGCGCGCACGGCAGCACGGGTCTCGGGCTCGCCATCGTGCAGGCGGTCGTCACCGCGCACGGTGGTGATGTGCGGGTGGAAAGCGAGCCGGGGCGCACGGTCTTCGCGGTGCGGCTGCCCGCGGCCGGGGCGGCCGGCAGCAGCTCACAGGCGGTTCACAGGTGCAGCACACGCCGCTGAAAGGCAGGTCGGTGAGTGTTCGGCACATGCGAACCGACCTTCCGCCGACCGGCGCCCTCCCGGCCCGGGGGCCGCTGCCCCCGCCACCGTCCGGCAGACCCGTGCTGGACGTCGTCGTTCCGGTGTTCAACGAGGAGGCCGCGCTCGGACCGTGCGTGCGGCGGCTGCACGGTCACCTCATCGCCCAGCTCCCCTACCCCTTCCGCATCACCGTCGCGGACAACGCCAGCACCGACCGCACACCCGGCGTGGCCGCCGCGCTGGCCGCCGAGCTGGACGGGGTGCAGGTCGTGCGACTCGAACAGAAGGGCCGGGGACGGGCGTTGCGCACGGTGTGGGCGGCCTCGGACGCTCCGGTGCGCGCCTACATGGACGTGGACCTCTCCACGGATCTCAACGCCCTGTTGCCGCTGGTCGCCCCGCTCATCTCCGGGCACTCGGACCTGGCCATCGGCTCGCGGCTGGCGGGCGGTTCGCGAGTGGTGCGCGGCCCGAAGCGGGAGGTGATCTCCCGCGCGTACAACCTGATCCTGCGCGGCTCGCTCGCCGCCCGCTTCTCTGACGCCCAGTGCGGCTTCAAGGCGATCCGGGGCGACGTCGCCCAGCGGCTGCTGCCGCTGGTGGAGGACACCGGCTGGTTCTTCGACACCGAACTGCTGGTGCTCGCCGAGCGGGCGGGGCTGCGCATCCACGAGGTGCCCGTCGACTGGGTCGACGACCCGGACAGCCGCGTCGACATCGTCCGCACCGCGGTGGCGGACCTGCGCGGCGTGTGGCGCGTGGGCCGGTCCCTCGCCACTGGCGGGCTGCCGCTGGCCAGGCTGCGCCGTCCCTTCGGGGACGACCCGCGCGACCACCGGCTGCCGGGCGTGCCGCAGGGGCTGGCGCGGCAGCTGATCGGCTTCTGCCTGGTGGGCGCGCTCAGCACATGTGCCTACCTCGCGTTGTACTCGCTGCTGCGGCTGGGCGTGGGCCCGCAGTACGCCAACGCGCTGGCCCTGCTGCTCTCCGCGCTCGGCAACACGGCCGCCAACCGGCGCCTGACCTTCCGGGTACGCGGCCGGGAGCGCGCCGTGCGGCACCAGGCGCAGGGCCTGGTCGTCTTCGCCATCGGGCTCGCGCTGACCAGCGGTTCCCTCGCGGCCCTGGACGCGGCCAACCCGCACGCCCCGCCCGGCACCGAGCTGGCGGTGCTGGTCGCCGCCAACCTCGCGGCGACCGGGCTGCGCTTCCTGCTGCTGCGCGCCTGGGTCTTCGCAGGCGAGGACGTGCCCGAACCAGGCGAACCGAACGCGCCGCACCAAGCGGACCGCTGCCCTGCTCCGTACCCGTGCCCGCCTGCCGTGCCCGGCGCGGCGGGCGATGCCCCGCACAGCGACACGACTGACGAACGGACCTCCGCATGACCACTCTCGCTCACCGTGCCCTGCGCCTGCGCCGCCCCGGCGGACCCCGGCCGGCCGCGGCCACCGACCGTCCCCGGTGGGAGCGGCCCGCACTCGCTGCGCTGCTGCTGGTGACGGCCGTGGTGTTCCTGTGGAACCTCGGCTCCTCCGGGTACGCCAACTCCTTCTACTCGGCGGCGGCCCAGGCCGGCAGCCGGAGCTGGAAGGCGTTCCTCTTCGGCTCGCTCGACTCGGCCAACGCCATCACCGTGGACAAACCCCCGGCCGCGCTGTGGCCGATGGCCCTGTCCGTGCGCCTCTTCGGTCTCGGGGGCTGGCAGATCCTCGTTCCGCAGGCCCTGATGGGGGTCGCCGCGGTGGCGGTGCTGTTCGCGTCCGTCAGGCGGCTGTACGGGCCCGCGGCCGGACTGCTCGCGGGCGGGCTGCTGGCGGTGACGCCGGTGGCGGCGCTGATGTTCCGCTTCAACAACCCGGACGCGCTGCTGTGCCTGCTGATGGTCAGCGCGCTGTACCTCCTCACCCGGGCCCTGGAGGACGGACGGACCCGGTGGCTCGTGCTGTGCGGTCTGGTGTTCGGTGCGGCTTTCCTCGTCAAGACGCTGCAGGCGTGGCTGATCCTGCCGGTCGTCGCCGTGGTGTACCTGGTGTGCGGTCCTCCGCGGCTGCGGCGACGCACGGGCCAGGTGCTGCTGGGCGGGCTGGCGGCGCTGGCCGGCTGCGGCTGGTATGTGGCGCTGGTCGAACTGTGGCCCGCCGGGTCCCGTCCCTACATCGGCGGGTCGCAGCACAACAGCTTCCTCGAACTCACCCTCGGCTACAACGGACTCGGCCGGATCACGGGTGACGAGACGGGCAGCGTGGGCGGCGGCCACGGGCCCGGTGGTGGGGGCCACGGCGGCGGTGCCTGGGGCCAGACGGGCATCACCCGGCTGTTCGGCGACTCGATGGGCGGTCAGATCTCCTGGCTGCTGCCCGCCGCGCTCCTGCTGCTCGTGGCGGGGCTGGTGGTCACCCGCCAGGCGGACCGTACGGACGTCCGGCGCGCCGCGTTCCTGGCGTGGGGCGGCTCGCTGCTGATGACGGGCGCCGTCTTCAGCTTCATGTCGGGGATCATCCACCAGTACTACAACATCGCGCTTGCGCCGTACGTCGCGGCGGTCGTCGCGATGGGCGCGGTGGCACTGTGGCGGCGGCGGGCACACCGGGCGGCCGCCGGGATGCTGGCGCTCACGAGCGCGGCGACGGCGGTGTGGGGGTACGTGCTGCTGGCGCGGTCCGAGCAGTGGCTGCCATGGCTGCGCTGGACCGTACTCGCCGTGGGGCTGCTCGCCGCCCTCGGACTGCCGTGGCTGGGCCGGCTGCCCCGCCGACTGGGTGCCGCTCTCGTGGCGCTGGGGCTGGCCGCCGGGTTCGCCGGGCCCGTGGCGTACACGCTGAACACCGTGCGCACTCCGCACACCGGGTCCATCGTCACGGCGGGCCCCTCCACGGGCCGAGGCGGCTTCGGCGGTCCCGGCGGCGGCCCCCCGGGCGGCCGCCGCGGCGCGCAGGGCTGGTTCGCACGGCACGACGGTGGGCAGCCCCCGCAGGGCGTGCCCGGCCGGCCGGGCCAGGGGAGCCCGCCGGGAGGCTGGAACAGGACCGGCCGACCGGCCGCCGGCAATGGCGGGGCCCCGACCGCGGGCGCCGTACGTCCCGGAAGGGGCGGCTTTCCCGGCGCTGCGGAGCGCGGGGGACACGGGGACTTCGGGGGTGGCATGGGCGGCCTGCTGGGTGGGGTGCAGGTCTCCTCGAAGGCCGCGGCAGCGCTCGGCGAGGACGCGTCCGACTACACCTGGGCCGCCGCCGCCGTCGGATCGCAGAACGCCGCCGCCTACCAGCTCGCCACCGAGCAGCCCGTGATGGCGATCGGCGGCTTCAACGGCAGCGACCCGTACCCCACGCTGGCGCAGTTCAAGAAGTACGTCGCGCAGCACAAGATCCACTGGTTCATCGGCGGCGGCCGCGGCGGGGGTATGGGCGGCCGTTCCCGGGGCGCTGCCGCGGCCGTCTCCACCTGGGTCACCGAGCACTTCGAGAAGGTCGAATCCGGCAGTGCCACGCTGTACGACCTGACGCGGGAGAAGTAGCCGGGGTGGCGACGCGCACACGGCGACCCGTTCCGAGGCCTCGGAACGGGTCGCCGTGTGCGTCCGGGAGGCACCGCGTTCAGCCTGATCTAGCGCGGAATCCCGGGTCCTCAGACCCGGGAGGAAGTGTTTCTCAGGACTGCTCTGACCAGCTGGGGTGCCTGGGTCCGCGCTGTTGGTCTCAGCCGGGGCGCTTCTGGTTCTCGATGTACTCCTTGATGATTGCCAGCGGTGCGCCGCCGCAGGACGCGGCGAAGTAGGACGGGGACCAGAAGTGGTCGCCCCAGAGGTACTTGCGGATGTGGCCGGGGAACTCCTGGCGGAGCCTGCGGGCGGAGACGCCCTTGAGGGAGCCGACGAGTCGGGAGAGGGCGACCTTGGGCGGGTAGTGCACGAGCAGGTGGACGTGATCGGCCTCGCCGTTGAACTCCACCAACTCCGTCTCGAAGTCGGCGCAGACGGCCCGCATGATCTCTTGGCAGCGCGTAAGGATCTCGTCGGTGAACGGTCCCCGCCGGTATTTGGGCGTGAAGACCAAGTGAGCATGGAGGGTGTAGACGACCGTGCGGCCCCTGCGGATGTTGGGGTTTGGCTCCCAGCGTGGTGACATAGATCAACTGTAGTACGATGCCCGGCATGAAGATCGTGACGCAGGTGAAGCTGATGCCGGAGGCCGACCAGGCCGCCGCGCTGTCGGCGCGACCCTGCGCACGGTCAACGACCTGGCGTGCTGGGTCTCTGAGGTGGCGTTCGCCCATGGTGTGCCGCGTGAGTGGGAGCTGCGCACGCACACCTACCCGCGTCTCAAGGCCGAAGGGCTTGGGGCGCAGGCGGCGCAACACGTGATCAAGAAGGTGCGCGATGCGTACACGACGCTGCATGCCAACATCCGCGCCGGGAACCTCGGCAAGCCGCAGTCGAAGCGCCGGATCAAGGCCGAGTCGAAGCCGATCACGTTCCGTCCACAAGCCGCGCAGGCATATGACGACCGGTGTTTGAGCTGGCAGTACGACGCACAGACCGTGTCCATCTGGACAACCGCCGGGCGCCTCAAGAACGTCCGCTTCGTCTGCTCCCCCACGCGCTCACGATGCTCCGCGAGTACCGCAAGGGCGAGGCAGACCTGATCGAGCGTGGCGGGGTCTTCTACCTGATCGCCACCTGCGAGGTTCCGGAGGCCGAGCAGTACGAGCCGGAGGGGTTCGTCGGCGTGGACCTCGGAATCGTCAACATCGCCACCACGTCCACCGGCTGCCAGGCCGCCGGGCGCGGTCTCAACCGCTACCGCAAGCGGCAGCTTGCCCTGCGGGCCAAGCTCCAAAAGAAGCGCACCAAGTCTGCCAAGCGCCGGTTGAAGGAGCGTTCCCGCCGCGAACAGCGGCACGTCAAGAACACCAACCACATCATCGCCAAGACGATCGTGACCGAGGCTGAACGCACCTCGGCCGGGATCTCCCTGGAAGCACTCAGGTCCGCAAGGGTACGGCTTCGCAAGCCCCAACGGGTCGCACTCCACTCCTGGGCCTTTGCCCAGCTCGGAGACTTCATCGTCTACAAGGCCAAGCGGGCAGGCGTGCCCCTGGTCTTCGTCAATCCCGCGTACACGTCGCAGACGTGCGCCGAGTGCGGCCACGTCGACAAGCGCAACCGTGTCGACCAGGGGCTTTTCATCTGCCGGGGGTGCGGGGTCGTTGCCCACGCCGACCGGAATGCTTCCCACAACATCGCCACCCGTGGCGAGACCGTGTGGAATGCGGGGCGTGAGTCACGCGTCCCTGCCACCCCATAGGGGTGACCGGACGGCGGAGCCAACCCGGCAGCCAGTTGGGCACTACCTCCAAGCCCGGCCCTTCAGGACCGGGTCAAGTTGACGCCAGGGCCGGGACGGGCTGGGGTGCGGCGGGGCCGGTGTAGCGGGCGTCGGGGCGGATGATCTTGGAGTCCTCGGCCTGTTCCAGAATGTTGGCGCACCAGCCGACGATGCGGGCGACCGCGAACGTCGGCGTGAACATCTCGCGCGGGATGCCGCACTGCTCCATGACGACACCGGCGTAGTACTCGACGTTCGTCCACAGCTCGCGGCCGGGTTTGAGTTCGGCGAGCGCCTCCACGACGTGCTGCTCCACCTGGGTGGCCAGTTCGGCGCGGGGGCCGCCGAGGCTGCGGGCGAGGGTGCCGAGCATGCGGGAGCGCGGGTCCTCGGTGCGGTAGACGGGGTGGCCGAACCCCATGATGCGTTCGCCGCGTTCCACGCGTTCGCGCACCCAGGCGCGTGCGCGGTCCGGGGTGCCGATGGCGTCGAGGGTGTCCAGGGCGCGGCTGGGGGCGCCGCCGTGCAGCGGGCCGGACAGGGCGCCCAGGGCACCGGTCAGGCAGGCGGCCAGGTCTGCCCCGGTTGAGGCGATGACGCGGCCGGTGAAGGTGGAGGCGTTGAAGCCGTGGTCGACGGTGGAGATCAGGTACTGCTCCACCGCGCGGGCGTGCTCGGGTCGGGGCGTCTGACCGGTGAGCATGTACAGGTGGTTGGCCGCGTGCGGCAGGTCGTCCCGCGGGGCGACCGGTTCCAGGCCGCGGGCGAGCCGGTGCAGCGCGGTGATCACCGTCGGAGCCACGGCGCTCAGGTACAGCGCGTCGGCGCGCCTGGCGGCGGGCTCGGTGTCGTAGAGCGGCCGCAGCCCGCGTGCCGCGCCGAGTGCGGGCAGCAGGGTGCGCAGCCCAGTCAGCGGGCCGGACGCACCGGTCGCCGTGGCGACCGGTGCCAGCAAGGAGCGGACGGCGTCGGGGACGGCGCGTCGCTGGGCCGTCTCTCGGCTGAACACCGCGCGGTCGGCCGTGGTGCCCGGGAGGGTGCCGTCCAGCAGCAGGTGCCACACATCCTCGAAGGTGCGCTCCTCGGCCAGTTCGATCGCGGAGTACTGCCGGTAGTGGTAGAAGCCCTCGCGCCCGCGCACGTGGCTGACCTCGGTCTCGGTGACCACGACACCGCTCAGCCCGCGCGGCACGTCGACGGACGTGATCTCACGGCGGTCGGCCTCGGCAGACCTGTGCTCGCTCATCAGCGCTCTCCTCGTCTCACAGGGGAGCGGTGCTGATCCGCTCCTCTTGCGAATCTCGCGCAGGTGGTCAATCATTGTCAATGTTGATTCCATCAATGTGGAGAAGGTGCGCGGGTGGCGGACGACGACAGGGGCATGCTCACGACACAGGAGGCCGCCCGGCGGCTGGGGGTCAAACCGGCGACGTTGTACGCCTACGTCAGCCGAGGGCTCATCACACGAGAGCGGTCCCGCGCCGGCCGGGGCAGCCTCTTCCGGGCGGCTGACGTGGCGGCCCTCGCCGTGCGCGGCGGACGGGCGCCCGCCGCCGCGGACCCTGAACCGCCGGCCATCCGCACCGGCCTGACCCTCATCGAGGGTGACCGGCTGTACTTCCGCGGCCGGGACGTGGCCGAGCTCGCACAGCGCCGCACCTATGAGTGGGTCGCCGAATGGCTGTGGAGCGGAACCGAGCCGGCCGACGTGCCGGAGGCGTTCGGCGCGAGCTTCGCGGCGGCCCCGGAGTCGGTGCGCGCCGCCCGCACGGCGGCCGCCGCGCTGCCGGACCGGGCCCGTGTCACCGACCGATTCCGGGCCGCCGTGACGGCGGTCGCCGTCGCGGACCCGCTGGGCTCCGACCTGCGCACGCCCGGCGTGCTCACCACTGCCCGCGGCCTGATTCCCGCGATGGTCAGGGCAGCTCCCAGGCTGGATGAAGCACCGGAGGCGGGCGACCGACCGGTCGCGGACCTGCTGTGGCCCCGGCTGACGAGTGCCCCCGCGACCCCCGCCGCCCTGCGCGCCCTGCAGCAGGCGCTCGTGCTGCTGGCCGACCACGACGTGGCGGCCTCCACCTTCGCCGCCCGTGTCGCGGCCTCGGCCCGCGCCCACCCGTACGCGGTGGTCGCCGCCGGTCTGGCCGCACTGGACGGCCCGATGCACGGCGGCGCCGGCGCGCTGGCCCGCCGCCTGCTCACCGACGCGCTGGACGGCGGTGATCCGGCCGGCGCCATTGCCGCCCGGCTCCGCGACGACGGACGACTGCCCGGCTTCGGTCACCTCATCTACCAGGAGCGGGATCCCCGTGCCGAGGAGCTGCTGCTGGCAGCCGAGGAGCTGCCCGACCCAGAGGGTGTCCGCCAGACCGCCCGGACGCTGACCGGCCTGGCCGCCGACCGGTTGGGGACCTTCCCGAACGTCGACTTCGCTCTCGCGCTCCTTGCGCGGCTGTGCGGCATGCGCCTGGACGCCGAGGAGGCCGTCTTCGCGGTGGCCCGCACTGCCGGGTGGATCGCGCACGCACTCGAGGAGTACCAGGCGCCTCCGGTTCGCCACCGCCCGCGCGGGAGGTACACCGGCCCGTGGCCGGCCGGCGGATGACGTCGGCGTCGGGCCGACCGCACCCCGGCTGCTGCCGCCGGGCGGGTGGAATCCCACCGTGAGCGGATTGTTTCGCCGCGTGTTCGGTACCGCTGTTGCGACACAGCCTTCGGAAAGGACGCACACCCATGCGTACTCCGGCGAAGATCCTCGTCGCGGTTTCGGCCCTGCTCACCGCCGTGCTCGGGTTCGGCATGCCCGCGGCTGCGGCGCAGGCGGCTCCCGCCCCCTCGGCGGCCACGCCGTCGGTGCTCACCCTCACCGTGGCGCGCGGCGAGCACGCCGACAACGCGACCCCGCAGCGGGCGGTCACCCTGACCTGCGGCGAGGGCACCGCGTCCGGCACCCACCCGGCGCCCGAGGCGGCCTGCGCGCAGCTGCGCGCCGTGCACGGCGACGTGACCGCGCTGCAGCCGCAGGACCGGACGCTGTGCCCGATGGTCTACGACCCGGTCGTCGTCACGGCCGAGGGCGTGTGGCAGGGGCAGCGGGTGCACTACGAGCGGGCGTTCGCCAATCCGTGCTTCGCCCGCGCGCAGAGCCGGGACGTCTTCGCCTTCTGAGCAGCCGACACGGACGGCGGAGATCTCCCGCCGACCGGGCCTTGAGTCTCCAGCCGGTGGAGACAGCAGACTCACGGACATGGACGACGACGGCACCGAACCGCTCACCATCGGGCGGCTCTCCCGCCGCACCGGGATGCCGGTGCGGACCATCCGGTACTGGTCGGACGTGGGTGCCCTGCCCCCGTCCGGCCGTACCGCGGCCGGCTACCGGCTCTACGGCACCGCGTCAGTGGCCAGGCTGGAGCTGATCCGCACGCTCCGGGATCTGGGTCTCGGGCTGCAGGACGTACGCCGGGTGCTGGAGCGGAAGACCACGGTGGCCGCCGTCGCCGCCGTCCACGTGGAGGCGCTGGACGCGCAGATCCACACCCTGCGATTGCGCCGCGCGGTGCTCAGCACCGTCGTCGCGCGGCAGTCCGGCACGGAGGAGATGACCCTCATGCACCAGCTGGCACGCCTGTCGGCGGCCGAACGCCGCGAGATCATGGCTGACTTCGTCGAGGAGGTCTTCGGCGGCCTCGACGCCGACCCGCAGTTGCGGGAGAGGATGGCCTGGCCCGCCACCCAGCTGCCCGACGAACCGACGCCGGCCCAGGTCGACGCCTGGCTGGAGCTGGGGGAGCTGGTGCAGGACCCGGACTTCCGGCGACGGATGCGGCAGATGGCCGAGTTCAACGCCCAGGGCCGTGCCCAGGGCGGTGCGGCCGGCGAGCCGGGTGCATACCTGTGGTTCTCCCGGCGCGTCGCCGAGCTGGTCGGGGCGGCACGGGAGCGCGGTGTGACGCCGCAGGCGCGGGAGGCGGACGACGTGCTGGGGCGGCTGCTGCGCGAGCAGGACTCGGCCGAGCGCCGCGCGGCCGTCCGTGTCCGCCTCCAGGCAGGCACGGACAGCGGCGCGACGCGGTACCGGCAGCTGGTGACGATCCTGCAGGACGAGGAACCGCGGCCCTCGCACACCGAGGAGTTCGTCTGGCTGGCCGAGGCGTTGGCGGCACACCCCACCCCCGGCGAGTAGCCGGTGCGCCGCCCGGCGAGCGGGACCCTCAGCCCTCAGCGAACGGCAGCTCCTCGCCCTGCACGGCCTGGACGTCCAGGTCGATCTTGAGCGTGGTGCCGATGGCGGCGATGCCGGCCGCGACGACCTGGTTGTACGTCATGGCGAAGTCCTGCCGCCGCAGCTCGGCCGTCGCACGGAACGCCGCCCGCATTCCGCCCCACGGGTCGGGGCCGGTGCCCAGGTAGGTGAGGTCCAGGTCGACCTCGCGGACGACGCCGTGCATGGCCAGCTGGCCGTGCACGGTCCAGCGGTCGTCCCCGGCCGGCTCCACGCTCGTGCCCAGGTAGGTGATCTCCGGGTACTCGGCGACGTTCAGGAAGTCCGCGGACTTCAGGTGTCCGTCGCGCATCCCGTTGCCGGTGTCGATGCTGGCGGCCCGGATCACCGCCTCCACCCGGGACTTCTCCGGGTGTTCACCGATCTCGATGCGCCCGCCGAACTCCGAGAACCGCCCGTGCACGCTGGAGATGCCCAGGTGCTGAGCGGTCGCGGCGACCGTCGAGTGCATCGGGTCGATGGTCCACGCCCCCGGCTCGGGGAGTTGCGACCCGGCCTGCCGCGCCAGCACCAGGGTGCCCAGGTCGGCGCGGCCGGCCTGGCCGACGAGTGCGGTGGAGGCCGCGGGCGCGTAGCCGACGGCCGTCGCGATCACCGTGTACGAACCGGGGGTGAGGGCCTCGTCCGTGCGGACGGCGCCCTCCTGGTCCGCCCGCGCGCGCAGCACCTGCGCGCCCGCCATGTCGGTGACGGTCACCACCGCGTGCTGGACCGCCCATCCGTCGCGGGTCCGGATCCGCGCCCGTACGCCTGCCATCAACTGTCCTTCTTTCCTGTTGCCCCGGAACGCTCACGCGTCCGGATGACGCAGCTCGACGTCGTACCCGTCCACGCCGGAACCGTTCACGGTAAGGGCGTTCGCCACCGGCGGGTAGCCGCTGGCCATGACGGTGTACTCCCCGGCGTCGAGGTCGGTGAACGCGTAGGCGCCGTCTTCCCCCGTAGTGGAGGTTGCCACGACGTTGCCGGCCGCATCGACGAGGGTCACCCGCGCGTCGGCCAGCGGCCGCCGCCCGCCGCCGGCTCGCACGGTGCCCTGTACCCGGGCTCCGGGCTGCAGGACGATCTCCAGACGGGTCAGGCCGTGGGTGCCGATCTCGACAGGCCGGGCTACGGGGCGGAATCCGGGGGCGTTGACGGCGACGGTGCACTGGCCGGTGGCCGTGCCGTCCGCCGAGGCGCCGATGCCGGCGGCCAGCTCCTGGAAGGCAAACGCGCCGTCCGCGCCGGTCTTGGCCGTGGCCAGCACCTCGCCGCGGATGTCGGTGACCACGACCATCGCCTCGCCGACCGGCCGCTCGTCGCTCGCGCCGCGCACCACGCCCGCCAGGCCGCTGGTGCCTGCCAGCAACAGGTCGTGTGCGAGCCAATCGTCGTCGACGGTCACGGTCGAGGCCTGCGGCTGGTGGCCGTCGGCCGCGGCGATCAGCACGTAGCTGCCGGGTTCCGGTGCGTTGAGCCGGTAGGAGCCGTCGGGCCGGGTCACCGAGCGCCCCAACTGGTTGCCGCCGAGCGAGATCAGCGTGACGGCGGCCTGGCCGACGCCGCTCCCGTCGCCCGCGCGAACCGTGCCGTGCACGCCGCGGGGCGCGGTCACCTCGACCGTGGTGTCGACCATCGGGGCGGCCGCGACGACGGCCGGCTCGCCGGCTGCCGCGGGGAGGCCGGCCTCGGCCGGCAGCAGTGCCGTCCCCTCGCCTGTGCCGACCACGTCGGTGGCGCCGTCCTCGCGCTGCATGTGCGACTTGGTCTTCAGCGGCACCTCCTTGATGAACAGCACGAGGACCAGCGCGACCAGCGCCATGGGCGCCGCGTACAGGTAGATGTCCCCGATGCCGTGCCCGTAGGCCGTCTCGATCACGTTGCGGATCGGCGGTGACAGCGTGCTCAGGTCCGGGATGCCGCCACCCGCCTGGCCGCCGCCGGGGTGTTCACCCAGGGCGGCGAAGCCGTCCCTGACGTAGTCGGTGACGTGCTCGGCGAGGACCGCACCGAGGACGGACACGCCGACGGCGCCGCCGAGGGTGCGGAAGAAGGACACCAGCGAGCTGGCGGAGCCCAGGTCCTGCGCGTCGACCTGGTTCTGGGTGCACAGCACCAGGTTCTGCATCATCATGCCGACGCCCAGGCCGAGCAGCGCCATGAAGATCGCCACCTGCCAGTACGCGGTGTCGGAGCGCATCGTGCCGAGCAGGCCGAGGCCCGCGGTGAGCAGCACGCCGCCGGAGCACAGCCAGACCTTCCAGCGGCCGGTGCGGGTGATGATCTGCCCGGAGACGGTCGAGGCCAGGAACAGGCCGCCGATCATGGGAATGGTCATCAGCCCGGACATCGTGGGCGTCTTGCCGCGTGCCAGCTGGAAGTACTGGCTGAGGAAGACGGTCGCGCCGAACATCGCGATGCCGACGAACAGCGAGCCGAAAGAGGCCAGGGTGATGGTGCGGTTGCGGAACAGCCGCAGCGGGATGATCGGCTCCTTGGCCCTGCTCTCGACGAACAGGAAGACCAGCGCGAGGAGCAGCGAGCCGCCGGTCATCGTCCAGGTCTGCCAGGACAGCCAGGGGAACTCGTCGCCGGCCAGTGTCACCCAGACCATCAGGGTGCACACCGAGGCGGCCATGAAGAACGAGCCGAAGAAGTCGATCTTCACGCCCTGGCGCTTGACCACCGGAAGGTGCAGGGTGCGCTGCAGGACGATGATCGCGATGACCGCGAACGGCACGCCGACGTAGAAGCACCAGCGCCAGCCGAGCCAGTCGGTGTCGGTGATGACGCCGCCCAGCAGTGGCCCGCCGACGGTGGCGACGGCGAACGTGGCGCCCAGGTAGCCGTTGTAGCGGCCGCGCTGGCGTGGGGCGATCATCGCGGCGAGGATGATCTGTGCCAGTGCGGACAGTCCACCGGCGCCTATGCCCTGCACGGCGCGGAAGGTGATGAGCGTCCCGGCGTTCTGCGAGAGGCCGGCGCCCGCGGACGCGAGGACGTAGAGCGCCAGTGCGCTTTGGACCAGCACCTTCTTGCTGGTCAGATCGGCCAGCTTGCCCCACAGTGGGGTGGTGGCGGTCATCGCCAGTAGCGAGGCGGTCACTACCCAGGTGTAAGAGCTCTGACTGCCGTTCAGGTCCGCGATGATCTGCGGCAGTGCGGTGGAGACGATCGTCGAGGACAGGATGGCGACGAACATGCCGAGCAGCAGCCCGGACAGCGCCTCCATGATCTGCCGGTGCGTCATCGGCGGCGGGTGGGAGGCCGCGGCGTGCGCGTGGCGGGCGCCCCCCGCGGAGCCGGCTGGGGGAGTCGACGCGGAGTGCGTGCTCCCGCCCGCGGACGGTGGACGGGTCGTGGCCATGCGGTTCCTTCGTGGTGCGTCAGGAATGGGGTGGGGGTGGAGTGCGGGAGTCGGGGTCTGCGGTCCCCGGTCTCCGGTAGCAGCCGTGGAGCCGGCCGAGCAGGTCGCTGAGGGAGACGACGTCCTCCTCGGGCCAGTCGGCCAGGTGTTGCGCGAGGGACGCGGTCGCGCGGTCGGACAGCTCCGTCAGCTGACGCTCGCCGAGCGCGGTCAGGTGCAGCAACCGCGAACGGCCGTCGCGTGGGTCCGGCTTCCGTTGGATCCAGCCGCGCTCGACGGCGTGCGCGACGTGCCGGCTGGTGACGGACATGTCGACGCCGAGCAGTTCGGTCAGCCCGCTCATCCGCATTTCCCCGTAACGGCGCAGCAGCGTCAGCAGCCCCGCGGAGGCCGGCGGGCAGTCCTGCGGCAGGGTGCGCGCCAGCTCGCGGCTGACGAGGCTCACCGCCCGCAGTTGCCGGGCGAGTTCCCGGTACGGCGTCTGCGCTGCCGTCGTCATCTGGTCACCCGGCCCTCCATAATCGTTGCTTGAGGCAACCATAGCCTTTTTGGTTGCTGCAGGCAAACTTAATTCGGGCGCATGTGATGATCACGTGATGAACATGTGCATGCCCGGCCATCCGATGGCCGGTACGACAACCCGGCTTCGCGGCCCAGGGTGTCGTGTCGCACGCCGACTTCGCTAGGGTCCTGCGTCATGGCACACAACCCCCATGCACCGCAGGGCCCACAGGGCAACCAGGACCCGGCTGGCAACACTCAGATGTTCCGCGCCTTCGTCGACGAGGGCGAGCCGGGGCGTCCGGCGGCGCAGCAGGCCGCCGGCGGTCCGCGCATCGGTCTCATCGTCGGCGTCGTGGTGGCGATCGTCGTCGTCGCGGCCCTGGCCTGGCTTGCGCTGAACTGAGCCGGCCCCGAGTACTTCCCCACCGCCGCGCGACCCCCGCACGGGCGGAGAGCCGGCTTCGGCGCCGGCTCTCCCCGCTCCCGGCTACTCCTCGGCCGTCAGGCCCTCGCGCAGCCGGGTGAGGGTGCGGGTCAGCAGTCGGGAGACGTGCATCTGTGAGATGCCCACCCGCTCGCCGATCTGCGACTGCGTCATGTTGCCGAAGAAGCGCAGCATGATGATCTGCCGCTCGCGCGCCGGAAGGCCGGCCAGCAGCGGCTTCAGCGACTCGCGGTACTCCACGCCCTCCAGCGCGCTGTCCTCGTAGCCCAGCCGGTCGGCGAGGGAGCCCTCGCTGCCGTCGTCCTCCGTGGCGGGAGTGTCCAGCGAGGAGGCGGTGTAGGCGTTGCCGACCGCGAGCCCGTCGACCACGTCCTCCTCGGAGACCCCCAGACACGTGGCGAGTTCCGGCACCGTCGGCGAGCGGTCGAGCGTCTGGGACAGCTCGTCGCTCGCCTTCGTCAGTGCCAGCCGCAGCTCCTGCAGCCGGCGCGGCACGCGCACCGACCAGGAGGTGTCGCGGAAGAAGCGCTTGATCTCGCCGACGACCGTCGGCATCGCGAACGTCGGGAACTCCACGCCGCGCTCGCAGTCGAAGCGGTCGATCGCCTTGATCAGGCCGATGGTGCCGACCTGGACGATGTCCTCCATCGGCTCGTTGCGACTGCGGAACCGGGCCGCCGCGTAGCGGACCAGCGGCAGGTTGAGCTCGATGAGGGTGTCCCGGACGTACGCCCGCTCCGGCCCGTCGTCCGGCAGGCCGGTGAGGCGGAGGAACAGGCTGCGGGAGAGGGTGCGGGTGTCGAGGGCGGCGCCGTCTGCCCCTTCGGGCGCCGGGATCCCCCGCTGTGCCGGGAGGTCGTGCGGTGCGGCTGGTACGTCGTCGGTCGTGAGCTCGGTGAGCACCTTCGAGCTGTCCAGTTCTACGGACATGCCACCCCCTTGAGGTCGCGGACGGTTCGCGGCGGCGTCCCTCGGGTGAGGGAAGCACCTCCCCCTGGATACCGAAGGACACCACTGCGGCAAACGCAGTTCTCGCAGAATGTCACAAGTCAGCAACACGATGTAGCGCCTTGTCGACAAAATTTTGCGAGATCAGCGCGTTGCGGCCCAGCCGCTCGTCACCCCCAGGGATTACGCCTCGATCCTGTTTGTGGCCCTCAGCCGGGCGAAGCTGCGGGAGAGCAGCCGGGAGACGTGCATCTGCGACACCCCGAGCTCCGCGCTGATCTGGGACTGCGTCAGGTTCCGGTAGTAGCGCAGCAGCAGGATGCGCTGCTCGCGCTCGGGCAGCTGGACGAGCAGATGGCGGACCAGGTCCCGGTGTTCGACGCCGTCCAGTGCGGGGTCCTCGTAGCCGAGCCGGTCCAGCAGGCCCGGCAGCCCGTCGTCCCGTTCCTGCGCCGCCTCCAGCGAGGTGGCCCGGTAAGCGCGGCCCGCCTCGATGCACGCCAGCACGTCCTCTTCGGCGATGTCGAGGCGGGCGGCGATCTCCGTGGTCGTCGGCGACCGGCCGTGCAGTACCGTCAGATCCTCGGTGGCCCCGCTGACCTGCACCCACATCTCGTGCAGCCGGCGCGGCACGTGCACTGTGCGCACGTTGTCCCGGAAGTACCGGCGGATCTCCCCGATGATCGTTGGCATGGCGAAGGTCGGGAACTGCACTCCGCGTTCGGGGTCGAAACGGTCGATGGCGTTGATCAGGCCGATGGTGCCGACCTGGACGACGTCCTCCATCGGCTCGTTGCGGCTGCGGAAGCGCGCGGCCACATAGCGGACCAGCGGCAGGTTGGCCTCGATGAGCGCGTCCCGTACGCGCGCGTAGGGTGAGCTGCCCGGCTCCAGGCCGGTCAGCTGCTGGAAGAGAGACTGGGTGAGCGCCCGCGCCTCCGCACTCCGGTTCTCGCGCGTCTGGGTTGCCGCCACTGGGCCGTCACCACCCCTTCACGGTGCAGAGCTGTCCGTCGACACAACCGGTCAAAAGCGGTCATAGCATCACAAGACATGTGCACTGTGTGCAAGCACCGGATCGCTTCGTGTTGCTTGCGAGTTGAGGTGAAGCGGACTGCGCCGGTCAGCTGATCAGCCCGGTCATGAACTCTCCGACGCCCTTCGCGGCGCTCGATACGCCCTCGAAGCCCACCTGGACCATCTCGGCGGCCCGAATCGGCGAGGTGATGATCGTGTAGAGCACGAAGACGAGGACGATGTAGATCACGGTCTTCTTGATGTCCACGTCGTCGTGCCCCTTCTGGCGTTCCGTGGTCCCGGTCGCTGTGCGGTGCGTGAGTCTAACCACTGGCGTTCGTCAGATGATCCGTTTCGACGGGGCGGATTTTCGGCGCGCTCGGTCGGTAGGCTAAGATTCCTCTCGGTAGCGTGTCCGAGCGGCCGAAGGAGCTCGCCTCGAAAGCGAGTGAGGGGGCAACTCCTCCGTGGGTTCAAATCCCACCGCTACCGCCCGTAGACAGGAGGGCCGGACCCAGCAGGGTCCGGCCCTCCTGTCGTGTGCCCGTGGGCCGTCAGCCGTCGGTGCCGCCGCGGAAGAAGGCGGTGAGCAGGCCACCGCACTCCTCGGCCAGCACGCCGTGCACGACCTCCGGGCGGTGGTTCAGCCGGCGGTCGCGGACGACGTCCCACAGTGAGCCGGCCGCACCCGCCTTCGCGTCGAACGCGCCGAAGACCACCCTGTCCACCCGGGCCAGCACCGCTGCGCCCGCGCACATCGTGCACGGCTCAAGGGTCACGACCAGGGTGCAGCCGGTCAGCCGTCGGTCGCCGGCCGCGCGTGCGGCGGCGCGCAGCGCCAGCACCTCGGCGTGCGCCGTCGGGTCGCCGGTCGCCTCCCGCGCGTTGCGACCCCGGCCCAGCACGGTTCCCTTCGGGCCGAGCACCACCGCGCCCACCGGGACGTCCCCGGTGCGCGGCGCCAGCGCGGCCTCCTCCAGCGCGAGTCGCATGGGCGCGCGCCACGGGGCGCGGACGGGGTCGGCCGGCGGAGGGACGGTCATGGAGCCATCCTGCCGCCCGGCCGCGCGGCAGGTCTCAGCGGACCGCTTCCAGCACGTCCGTGCAGCCCAGCGCATCGGCCACCATGTTCAGCGCGTCCTGCGGGGTCAGGGTGAGGACGGCGGACTCCTCCATCCCGAAGTCCGCGAGCAGACCCGGGTCGCCCAGCGGCCCCGGCCGCACGGCTGCGGCGGCGTCCGGCTCCTCGACGTCCTCCACCCCGGATTCCGGTTCCCCGTCCTCCGTGCCGTCCAGGTCGACGAGCTGGTCGAGCGCGGCCGGATCCTCCGGCTCGCGGCCGAGCAGCTCGTCGGTGAGCAGGATCTCGCCATAGCTGCTGCGCAGCGCGGCGGCGGCGTCCGAAACGTAGACGCGCGGGTCCTCCTCCTCACCGTCGACCCGGACGATGCCGAACCACGCGTCCTCCTGCTCGATACAGAGCAGGACCGTGTCGTCGTCGGACGAGGCCTCCCGGGCCAGGTCCGCGAGGTCGGCCAGCGACTCCACATCGTCGAGCTCCGTGTCGCTCGCTTCCCACCCGTCTTCGGTGCGCGCGAGCAGTGCGGCGAAATACACCGTGACTCTCCCACTGATATCCGTGTGCCCGAGTGACGACGGGACCACGCCCGCCTCAGATCGCATCGTGGCAGAAAGCGAGGCGTCGCGAGAGGTCTTCGACAGTGCGTCGTCCGCGTGTCTGGCGGAAACCGGGCGCAGGCTCACCGGCGTCACCAGCGAAAAGTCCGCATTCGCATGGCTTGTCGCATATGTGCGACGCGGGCGCGCCGCGGCTGGACACGCTCGCGCGGCGCCTTCGCCTCGTTCAGTTCGCGCAGGAAGAGCGCCCTGCGCCGCAGCCGGCCGGTGGCGTCGTCCTCGTCCTGCGAGCGGGGCTTCCTGGGTCCGGCCGTCGCGCACCTCCGGCGTTCCCTCCACCTTCGCGCGGGGAGCACGGGTACGCCAGTGCGAGCCGGAGGAGGCGCCTCGGATACTGTCGACGCATGCGGACCCACGTCGTCGACCACCCGCTGGTGGCACACAAACTGACCACCCTGCGCGACGAGCGCACCGACTCGCCCACCTTCCGGCGGCTCGCCGACGAGCTGGTGACGCTGCTCGCCTACGAGGCCACCCGCGATGTGCGCACCGACGCGGTCGGCATCACCACCCCGGTGAGCGAGACCACGGGCGTGCGGCTGTCCTACCCGCGTCCGCTGGTCGTCCCGATCCTGCGGGCCGGGCTGGGCATGCTCGAGGGCATGACCCGGCTGCTGCCGACCGCCGAGGTCGGGTTCCTGGGCATGATCCGGGACGAGAGCACGCTCCAGCCGTCCACCTACGCGAGCCGGATGCCGGAGGACCTTTCCGGGCGGCAGGTGTACGTGCTGGACCCGATGCTGGCCACGGGAGGCACCCTGGTCGCCGCGATCCGGGAACTGATCGGACGCGGTGCCGACGACGTCACCTGCATCTGCCTGCTGGCGGCGCCTGAGGGCATCGAGCTGGTGGAGCGCGAACTGGCCGGGACCCCCGTCACGGTGGTGACGGCGGCCGTCGACGAGCGGCTCAACGAGAACGGCTATATCGTGCCGGGGCTCGGCGACGCCGGTGACCGGATGTACGGGACGGCCGGCTGAGCAGCCGCCTGGCCGCGGGGCTCAGCAGCCCGGTGCGGGCTTCGGGGACGGCTTGGTCAGGGCCGCGATCGTCTTCTCGGCCTGCTTCGTGTCCGTCAGCTCCGTGAAGCCCTTGCCGATGACCAGATCGACGTCCTCGCCCTTGCGGTTGTCGTAGCGCGTCTTCGCGCCCTTCACCTGTGCTCCGAGCACCTTCATGCGGGCGAGGGTGTCGGCGCCGGTGGCGCCGACGAACAGGGCGGGTGCATCCACCCTGTGGTCCAGCGACTCCGGCGCGTTCGCCACGTGGCCGACGGTGAAACCGCGCTTCTTCAGCTCTTTGGCGGTCCGGCCCGCCAGACCGCTGCGTTTGGTGGCGTTGAGCACGTTCACGGTGATGCTCTTCGGCTCGGGCAACGTCTCCTCGGCGGCCGCCCCTTTCATCGTGCCACCGGCGCGCTCGGCCGACGCCACGCCCTCGGCCGGCACGGAGCACTTCTTCGCGTCGCCCTTGCCGGCGGCGTGCGCGGTGCTGCCGCCATGCCCGGAGAAGACGTCGACGAGCTGGAGTGAGCCCCAGCCGAGCAGTCCAAGGGTGACGACGGCCGCGAGGGAGGCGAGCACGATCCTGCCGCGGTGCCGGGGGCGCCGCATGCGCGGGTAGCGGTCACCCTTGATGCGGTACTGGCCGCCCATGCCGGGGGGAGTGAGCATGCTCATGAACGCAGGTTAATGGTGGGGACCGGATTATGCCTACCAGATGATCAGCGGTGTGCCGTCACAGAAGCGCTCGTTCCGGTGTGGGTGCGGCCGTACGCACGCGCGCACGGGTTGGGCCGAACGGGGCCACCGGGGTGCTCAGTCCATTTCCAGGACCCGCGCGTGCAGCACCTGACGCTGTTGCAGCGCGGCGCGGACGGCACGGTGCAGGCCGTCCTCCAGGTACAGGTCTCCCTGCCATTTCACGACGTGCGCGAACAGGTCGCCGTAGAAGGTCGAGTCCTCCGCGAGCAGCGTCTCCAGATCGAGCTGGCCCTTGGTGGTGACGAGCTGGTCAAGACGCACCGGGCGTGGGGCGACGTCCGCCCACTGGCGGGTGCTCACCCGGCCGTGGTCGGGGTACGGCCGCCCGTTTCCGATTCGCTTGAAGATCACACGGAAAGCCTACCGGCCCTTCACCTCCAGGTGCAGCCGTGTGTCGGAGCGGTGAGGGCGACGAACCGCCCGAATGGGGCCGAGCCGTTCAGGGGAGAGCGACCGCGCCCCGGCGCATTCATGCAACGAGGGGCGTGTGCCGCGGCCCACGCCCCTCTGACGGCGTCAGGCTTCCTCGCGCGCGGCGTGCGGGCCGGCGTGCACGGCGCCGGTGCTCTGCGCCTCCGGGCCGTGTGCGGCCGCGACGTGCGACGCCGGCACGTCCAGACCGCCGGTGTCCCACGCATAGCTGCCCACCGCGTCGGCGATGGCGTCGATGTTGGCCTCGTAGGCCGTCATGTTGATGTTGTCCAGGCCGTCACACGCCTGGTGGTAGCAGGGGTCGTAGGCCACGCCCGCCTTGCCGCCCCACACCTGTGCCTCCTCCTCGGTCTTGATGCCTTCGGCGCCGGTGAAGGTGCCGCCGGAGGGGATGCCCGCCTCGATGAACGGCCCGTAGTCCGAGCGGCCGTCGAAATCGGTGCCGCGCGTGGTGTAGCCCTGTGCGGCCATGAACGAGGCCAGATGCTGCTCCAGCTGGGCGGAACCCTTCGGGCCCGGGCCGGAGCCGACGCCGTCGGAGTCGTCGCCGTCGTACACGAACAGCCCGTAATTCGGCGAGGCGATCATGTCGAAGTTCAGGTACAGGGCGATGTCGTCGCGCTGTTGCGGCGACAGCTGTCCCACGTAGTGGTCGGAGCCGAGCAGCCCCAGTTCCTCGGCCGACCACAACGCGAAGCGCACCTTGTTCGGGTGTCTGCCGTGCCGGTCCGCCCTCGCCAGCTGGAGCGCGGTCTCCAGCAGCGCCGCCGAACCGGAACCGTCGTCGTTGATGCCGGGCCCGGCCGGGACCGAATCCAGGTGGGCGCCGAGCATGACCACGTTGTGCGGGTCGCCGCCGGGTGTCTCGGCGATCACGTTGGGCGTGCTGCGCTGGTCCTGGTACTCGCGGATCTCCAGGTTGACCCGCACCTTGCTCTGCCCCAGTGCGCCGGCCAGCGTCTCGCCGTCGGCCTTGGAGACGCCGCCCGTCGGGATGCGGCCGGCGGCCGGATCGCCCAGCGTTCCGTTGAGGTCCCCGTCGACGTTGTTGTAGATGACGGCACCGACCGCGCCGGCGCCCGCTGCGTTGGCCTGCTTGAGGGCGAACGTGCAGCCGCCGCGCTTGATCAGCGCGATCTTCCCGGTGTAGTCGCCCTCGGCGAAGTCGTCGGCCTGGCAACCGGTGTCCTCGTCCGGGGACACCTGCGCGAGTGCCGCCTCGATGCCCCCTCCGGGCGTGCTCTTGGTGTATGTCATCAGCTTGACCGGCAGCTCGTGCCGGTCCGGTGAGAGGACGGTCAGCTTTTCGGCGAGCGTCTCGACGTAGGTGAAGTCGAAGTCCTGGTAGGTCACCTTGTAGCCGGCGGCCTTCAGCAGTGTTCCGGCGTACAGCGCCGACATCCGGTGGCCGGCCGAACCGGCGGAGCGGTTGCCGTCGTTCAGCCGTGCGATGGCCCGCAGCGCCCGCAGGTGCCGCATGGCGCCCTCGGCGCTGGTCCGCTTCACCAGCGTCCGGGCCAGCTGCGCGCCGTGCCGGGCGGGGTCGGGCCTGGCCGCAGCGGGGGAGGCGGCGGTGAACAGGATCGGGGCGGCCAGCGCGGTCGCGGCGAAGGCGGCGACGGCACGGTGTCGGCTACGTCTCGTACGGGGCGGTGCGATCACGAGGGGGTCCTTCCGGTCGTGCGGAGGAACGTTCCGTCCTGTCCGGCGTGGTGGGCTCCTTGTCCGCGTTGCGGACGTCCGACAGAAGGTAGCCATCCGATGACGCTCTGGGAACACCTCAGACGTAGATCGGCTCGTATGAACGCGGTCGGCGTACGTGGGTGCGGCCGAGTGGGTGGCGGACTTCCCCGCCGTGAGCCGTGACGCGGGGAGCCGGTGGGCCGGCGTCCGATCAGCTGACGTATGCCGTCGGCGGGACGCCGACCGTCGCCGTCACGTCCCGCACGAGATGGGCCTGGTCGCTGTACCCGAGATCTGCGGCGAGCAACGCCCAGTCCACCCCCGCCTCGGTCGTCGCCCGCTCCAGCGCCTCGTGGACGCGGTAGCGCAGGATGCAGAACTTCGGGCTGACACCCACGTACTCGCTGAACAGCCGCTGCAGCGCCCGCACCGACACCCCCGCCTCCTCGGCCAGCGCCGCCACCCGCCGTACCGTGCGGTCCGTGCGCACCCGCTGGACCAGCGCGGTGGCGCGGTCGGCCGCCGGGTCGGGCCGCGGGCCGAGGCCGAGCAGGAACGCGTCCAGCGCCGCCACCCGGTCGTCCTCCGCCGCTGGGGCGAGCGCACGCTCCGGCACCCGGGCCACCTCCGGCATACCGGGGAACGCCTCCGGCAGCGGGACGTGCCGGCCCGTCCACGTCGCGACGGGCCGCGGCAGGAAGGGGCGGAAGGCACCGGGCCGGAACTGCACGCCGCACACCCGGCCGCGTCCGGTCAGTTCGGTGGTGAACAGCCCACGGCCCGGGCCGGCCACCTCGCCCTGCGCGGGCCGTCCTTCCCCGCGCCGCTGCAGCACCAGGTTGACGCACGGGTGCGGCACGACCCGCGAGACGTACGGCTCGGTCAGGTCCCAGTCGATGAGCCAGTAGTGCTCGACGTACCGGCGCAGCGCCTCGGCCGGCTCGCGCCGGCGGAACGTCACGCGCGTGAACAGTTCGCCGGCCCCGACGATGCCCCGGGTGTCGCGGCGGGGTGGTGCCATGAGCCGATCGTATGTCGCGTTTCTTCAAGCCGGAGCCGCTCGGCCGGCCGTAGCGTCGCAGGCATGACCAAGAAGATCAGCGACCTGCTCGACGCGGCCGCACAGCAGACCGTCCCCGTGGTGCGCGGGGTCGGCGACGACCGGCTCGGCGGCCCCACGCCGTGTGCCGACTACACCGTGCGCGACCTGCTCAACCACCTCTTTCACGTGGTGGTCTCCTTCCAGGAGCTGGCGGCCCGGCGCGACGTCGACTTCAGCACCACCCCGGACCGCCTCGGCGAGGGCGGCGGCGACTGGCGTGCCCGGTTCGGCACCGAGACCGACGCACTGACCGCCGCCTGGGCCGCACCGGGCGCCGACGAGGGCACGGCGGGCCGGATGAACCTTCCCGCGCGGACGGTCGCGAGCCTCGCGCTCACCGACCTGACGATCCACGGCTGGGACCTGGCCCGCGCCACCGGGCAGCACTACACGCCGGACCCGGCGGCTGTGGAGGAGCTGTTCGTGCTGGCCGAGCAGATGGGGCCGACGGCCCGGGAGACGAAGCAGTTCGGCGAGCCGGTGCCCGTCCCGGACGACGCGCCGCCCTTCGACCGGCTGCTGGCCGCCACCGGCCGCGACCCGCGCTGGACATCGGGCACATAGCCGGGCCGCGTCCGTGTCGCATTCCCGCCGGTAGCGGCTCCCGACGGCGGGCAGACTGGACACATGAGCAGCAAGGAATCCCCTGGTGGGCCGCGGTGGGTCCACACCGTGATGGACAGCCCGTACGGGCCGCTCACGATCGTCGCCGCCGACGGCCGTCTCGCCGGGCTCTACATGGAACAGCATCGGCACCGTCCACCGCTGGAGACGTTCGGCCCGCGAGACGGGGAATCCTTCGGAGCGGTCCGGGCCCAGCTGACCGAGTACTTCGAGGGGCGGCGTACCGTCTTCGACCTCCCGCTGCACCAGGAGGGAACGCCCTTCCAGCAGACGGTCTGGCGGGCCCTGCTCGACATCCCGTTCGGCGAGACCTGGTCCTACGGGCAGCTCGCCGCGCACATCGGCAGGCCGGGCGCCGCCCGCGCGGTCGGGCTGGCCAACGGCCGGAACCCGATCAGCATCGTCGTGCCCTGCCACCGCGTGATCGGCTCGTCCGGCTCGCTGACCGGCTACGGCGGCGGGATCGACCGCAAGCGGCGGCTCCTCGACTTCGAGCGCCGGGACGCCGGGCAGCCCACTATCGTGTGAGCGCGCGCCACATGGCGCGCGCCGGGAGGGGCGGTTCACATGACGGACTTCGGTTTCACGCGACTGCACCACGTGCAGGTGTCCATACCCGCCGGTGCGGAGGAGAAGTGCCGCGCGTTCTGGAGCGGCGTGCTCGGCATGACGGAGCTGGAGAAGCCGCCGGTGCTCGCGGCGCGCGGCGGCTGCTGGTTCCGCGGCGGCGGCCTCGAGGTGCACTGCGGTGTCGAGCAGGACTTCGCCCCGGCGCGCAAGGCGCATCCGGGCATCCTCGTCACCTCGATCGAGGACCTGGCCGCCCGGTTCGAGGCGTGCGGGCACGAGGTCGTCTGGGACGGGAACTTCCCCGGCTTCGTGCGCTTCCACGCCCACGACGCGGTGGGCAACCGCCTGGAGTTCCTGGAGCCGCGCAGCAGCCTGTGAGGGCCGGGGCGTCAGCCTCCGCCCTCCTGTTGCGCCTTCCGCTTCGCCTCCTGTTTGGTGGCGCGCACCTTCTGCAGGCTGTCCGGGCCGGCGACGTCCGCGATCGAGCGGTGCGAGCCCTCCTCGCCGTACGCGCCGGCCGCCTCTCGCCAGCCCGGCGGCTTCACGCCGTACCGCTTGCCCAGCAGCGCCACGCAGATCCGCGCCTTCTGCGTGCCGTAGCCGGGCAGCGCGTTCAGCCGGCGCAGCAACTCGGGGCCGTCGGCGACGCCCCGCCATACGGCCTCCGCGTCGCCTTCGTACTCCTCGACGAGGGACCGGCACAGTTGCTGCACCCGCTTTGCCATCGACCCCGGATACCGGTGCACGGCCGGCTTCCGGGCCAGCAGCGCGGCGAACTCCTCCGGGTCGCGCGCCGCGATCTCGTACGCGTCCGGGTCGCCGCCGCCCATCCGCTGCGCGATCGTGTACGGCCCGGTGAACGCCCACTCCATCGGTACCTGCTGGTCGAGGAGCAGCCCGACCAGGAGCGCCAGGGGGCTGCGGGAGAGCAGGGCGTCCGCCTCGGGCCGGTCGGTGAACCGAATCGTCGGTGTCATGTGCTGATGGTATGACTGTTTTCGTCCCCGGATATCCCTCTTCTGCGCTGGGTAGCTCGGAGCCGACCGGGTGACATCAGGAAGGTTCGTGCACGTGACTCCGAGTACTCAGCCCTTCGAGCTGCCGGACTTCTACATGCCGCATCCGGCGCGGCTGAACCCGCACCTGGAGGCGGCAAGGGAGCACTCGCGGAGCTGGGCCGCCGAGAGAGGGATGCTGGAAGGCTCCGGCGTCTGGGACACCGCCGACCTCGACGCCCACGACTACGCGCTGTTGTGCGCCTACACCCACCCCGACGCCACGGCGGACGACCTGGCGCTGGTGACCGACTGGTACGTGTGGGTCTTCTTCTTCGACGACCACTTCCTCGAGCTGTTCAAGCGCGCGCAGGACCGCGAAGGCGGCCGGGCCTACCTGGAGCGGCTGGCCGCGTTCATGCCGATGGACCTGAGCGCCGAGGTGCCGGAGCCGGCGAACCCCGTCGAGGCCGGACTCGCCGACCTGTGGGCCCGCACCGTGCCCGCCATGTCGCAGGACTGGCGGGAACGGTTCGCGCAGAGCACCGAGAACCTGCTGTGGGAGTCGATGTGGGAGCTGTCCAACATCAACGCCGGCCGGGTCGCCAACCCCGTGGAGTACATCGAGATGCGCCGCAAGGTGGGCGGCGCGCCCTGGTCGGCCGGGCTCATCGAGTTCGCCGTCAAGGCCGAGGTGCCCGCCGCCGTCTCCGGCACGCGTCCGTTGCGGGTGCTGCGCGACACCTTCTCCGACGGCGTGCACCTGCGCAACGACCTGTTCTCCTACGAGCGTGAGGTCGGCGAGGAAGGCGAGCTGAGCAACGGCGTGCTGGTCCTGGAGACGTTCTTCGGGTGCACGACGCAGCAGGCCGCGGACGCCGTCGGCGACCTGCTGACCTCCCGGCTCCAGCAGTTCGAGCACACCGTCTTCACCGAGCTCGGTCCGCTCTTCGCCGAGCACGGCCTCGAACCGGTCTCCTGCGCGGCGGTCTCCGCCTACGTCAAGGGCCTGCAGGACTGGCAGGCTGGCGGACACGAATGGCACATGCGCTCCAGCCGCTACATGAACCGCGGCGGCGCCAACGCCTCGGCCGGCGTCGGCGAGGCGTTCCTGCTGCCCAGCGGGCTGGGCACCTCGTCCGCCGCCCTGACGTCCCTGGCCCGGCGCACCGGAGCCGGCCGCGTCCGGCAGCACCTGCATCTGCCGCACCAGCGCGTCGGGCCGTCCGGGCTGCCCGACTTCGACATCCCCTTCCCCCACCGGCTCAGCCCCCACCTGGACGGCGCCCGGCGCAACCTCGTCGACTGGGCCCACCGAATGGGCCTGCTCCGGCCGCAGCCGGGCGTCCCCGCCTCCCACGTGTGGGACGAGCGGATGCTCGTCGACTTCGACCTGCCGTTGTGCGCCGCCGGCATCCACCCCGACGCCACCGCCGACGAACTCGACATCAGCTCCGGCTGGCTCGCCTGGGGCACCTACGGGGACGACTACTACCCGGCGGTCTTCGGACACGTTCGCGACCTCGTCGGCGCCAAGGCGTGCACCGACCGGCTGCGCTACTTCATGCCGGTCGAGTCCGCCGGAACGCCCACCCCGGCCAACGCGCTCGAACGCGGCCTGGCCGACCTGTGGTCCCGCACCGCCGGGCCGATGCCGGTAGAGGCCCGCCGCACCTTCCGCGAAGCGGTGGAGAAGATGACGGACAGCTGGCTGTGGGAGCTCGCCAACCAGGCGCAGCACCGGGTACCGGAACCCGTCGACTACATCGAGATGCGCCGCTTCACCTTCGGCTCCGACATGACCATGAGCCTGTGCCGGCTCGCGCACGCCGACACCATCCCCGCGGAGGTCTACCGCAGCGGCACGATGCGCTCCCTGGAGCACGCCGCGATGGACTACGCGTGCCTGCTCAACGACGTGTTCTCCTACCAGAAGGAGATCGAGTTCGAGGGCGAGATCCACAACGCCGTGCTCGTCGTGCAGAACTTCTTCGGCTGCGATCACCCCACCGCGCTGCACATCGTCGACGACCTGATGCGCTCCCGCATGCGCGAGTTCCGGCACGTCTCGGACAACCTGCTCCCCGTCCTCTTCGACGACCTGGGCCTGGACACCGAGTCGCGGGAGGCGGTGGGGAGTTACGTGCGTGACATGGAGAACTGGATCTCCGGTATCCACGTCTGGCACCGCGACTGCCTGCGATACCGCGAGACGGATCTGATCCGGCACGCCGGCGGGCCGCTGGCCGTCCGCCGCCCGGAGGGGCTGGGCACCTCGGCGGCCCGCCTGGTCCCCGCCCCACGTGGCTGACGGACCGTGCGCACGTGGCAGGATCGCGGTATCCGGGATGCCGCCCGGGCGCCCGACCGCGATCCTGCCACCCGGGGGTACACGAAGATGACGCTGCGCTGCGCGGTACTGAACGACTTCCAGCACGTGGCGATGACGGTGGCCGACTGGTCGCCGGTCGTCGACGACGTCGAAGTCCTCTCCTTCCCGGAGCACTTCGTCAGCGAGGACGAACTCGCCTCGGCTGTCGCCGACTTCGACATCATCGTCACACTGCGCGAACGTGTCCGCTTCCCGGCCTCGCTCCTGGCCCGGCTGCCCCGGCTTCGGCTGCTCGTCGCCTCCGGCATGCGCAACGCCGCCATCGACCTCACCGCGGCCCGCGAGCACGGCGTCACGGTGTGCGGCACGGCCAGCTCCGGCACGCCCCCGCTGGAGCAGACCTGGGCGCTGCTGCTCGGCCTGGCGCGCCACACTGTCGAGGAGAACACGGCACTGCGCGCCGGCGGACCGTGGCAGAGTACCGTCGGCGCCGACCTGCACGGCCGGCGTCTCGGCATCCTCGGCCTGGGCCGGATCGGCTCCGGTGTCGCGCAGGTCGGCCGGGCGTTCGGCATGGACGTGCACGCCTGGAGCAGCAACCTCACCGAGGAACGCGCCGACGAGGTGGGCGTCACCCTCGCCGCGTCCCTCGAAGACCTGCTGCGCGGCAGCGACTTCGTGACGATCCACCTCAAGCTGGGCGAGCGCACCCGCAGCCTGCTCGGCGCCACTGAACTGGGCCTGATGAAGCCGACCGCCTACTTGGTCAACACGTCCCGCTCGGCCATCGTCGACAGCGACGCCCTGCTGGCCGCCCTGCACGCGGGTGCCATCGCGGGCGCGGGCGTCGACGTCTTCGACACCGAACCGCTGCCGGCCGACGACCCGATGCGCACCGCCCCGCGCCTGCTGGCGACGCCGCACCTGGGGTACGTCTCGGAGTCCAACTACCGCACGTACTACACCCACGCCGTCGAGGACATCCGCGCCTTCCTCGACGGCGTTCCCCTCCGCGTCCTGACCTGACCGGCGTCGGTCAGAGCGCCGCTTCCCTGCCGGAAACCGGAATGATGCGCCCCGCTCCCCCCGCGGACCATGCGGTGCGGGGGGTGGTGCCGGTGAGTGGTTGGGTGCAGCCGGTCGTTCAGCTGGTGGGTGTGCTGGTTGCGTCGTTCGTCGTCCGTCTCGTGGCCCGCAAGGGAGCCGAACGCCGTACGAGGGCGCTGAAGGAAGGCCGGGCCGTGGCCTGGGCCTGCCGGGCGCAATGGGGCCGGGGTCCGCTGCGCCGCGGCAAACTGGTCGTCCCCGGGTTCGGGAAGCCGCTCACCTTTTATCCCCGGTTCGGCAAGCCGTGGGGCGTGCCGGCCGACGGGCACGTCGTCGGTATGCGCGACGAGCGCACCGGCATGTGGGACAACCCGCACATCGGGGTGACCTCGCTCTTCTACCAGGCGGGTCGCCGACTACCCCTGCGGCTGCGGCTGCGCAGCACGGACGTCTCGACCGTCGAGACCGCGCTGGGCGGGGCCTGGCCCGTTGCCGGACGGACGTGGGACGCACCGCGGTACGAACCGGCGCGGCTCCCGGTTCGCCGGTGGTGGCTGACGGCTCTTGCCGGTGCACTGGTGCTCGGCCTCGGCTGCGGTCTGACGGCGTTCGCCGACTGGCACAACCACGACGTCGTGGTGAACGTGCTCTCCACGGACAGGCACGCGCACTGCGTGGTCAGCTGGCGCGACCCGTGGACGCACGAGCGGCGCAAGAGCTCCATGGCGTGCCCGGACGACGAGTGGGTGGGCGGCCCGCTCCAGGCGGGGGACCGGGCCGACGCGGAGGTGGCCGGCCGGCCGTTCCACGGCGAGGTCTACGGTTCCCAGGAGGAGTACGACGACCCCCTCTTCTCCGCCGGTGTGTGGATCTTCGTGCTCGGCTCTTCCGGTCACGGCCTTCGGTCGCCTTGTGGCCGTCGTCGCGACGGTCAGGCGGCCGGCGCGCGGTCGGCGTCGGGCGCTTCCTGAACCGGACGGATCACCACCGGCACGGACGGGCAGCCCTCCGGCTGGGGGCAGCGGGTGATGCGGGCGGCGATCTCGGTGGCCCGCTCCAGCCCCTCGCAGTCGACCAGCCAGTACCCGGCGGGCACCAGCTGCGTCAGCTCGTACGGGTCGTCCGTGGCGCCGATCCGCCCGTCGGGGAGGGCGGTGACGTGCCGCGCCCACACCGGCTCGGCGAGCCCCTGGGCGTCCATCAGCTCACCCGCCTCGGACAGCTCGCGGCTGACGTCGCCCATGAACGTGACCATCGCCCGCAGGTCCTCCCGGCCCCACGCCGGGCGATCGGACGAGGCGGTGCCGTTCATGGCGTCGTAATCGGCCTGCGAGCCCTGCAGCATGATCAGGTATTTCATGGCGTCGCTCCTCGACTCCCACGATCCGCTCCTACCGCCGGGTACGCCTCCCGGACGGCGGCCTCAGTCCGGCAGCGGACGGCGTGCGGGTCACGGTGCGGCCCAGCGACCGCGCGGACCGGGCGAACCACACCGCGTCGTGCACGGCCGCGCCGCCCGGGTCGTTGTTGAAGTAGGCGAACACCTCGTCCCCGTCCGGCCAGGTGTCCGCGACCCGCTGCGCCCACGACACGAGCGCCTGCCGCCCGTAGCGCGGCCACGGACGGGCCGCCCCCGCGTGGAAGCGCACATACCCCCACCCGGCGGTGCGCCACAGCGGTGTCGACGGGCGCGAGTCGCGGTCCGCCCAGCACAGGGCCGCCCCGTGCCGTTCCAGCACCCCGCGCAGCGCGGATTCGCTCTCCCACCAGGAAGGATGCCGCAGCTCGACGGCCACCCGCACCCGGTCCGGGAAGCACCGCAGGCAGTCGTCCAGCAGGCCGACGTCCGCCGTGAACCGGGCCGGCAGCTGCAGCAGGACGGGCCCCAGCCGGTCGCCCAGCCCTTCCTCGGCCCGTCCCAGCAGCCGCCGCACCGGCTCGTCGGGGTCCCGCAACCGCTTCATGTGCGTCAGGTAGCGGCTCGCCTTCACCGCCATCACGAACCCTTCCGGCGTCCGCTCCCGCCATGCGGCGAACGTCTCGGTGGGCGGCAGCCGGTAGAAGGCCGAGTTGTTCTCCACGGTCACGAACCGGACCGCGTGTACTCCTCGAGCCACAGCCGCTGCGGCAGCCGCTCGGGGTAGAGCACGCCACGCCAGTCCCGGTACTGCCACCCGGAGGTTCCGACGAGCAAGGGCATGCGGGTACGGGTTCCCCGTCCGTCGGCTCCGTCACCGCCGCGCCGGATGTCGCAGGCGGGTGCGAGACTTCGGCTGACGTCGACGCAGGCCGACCGAGGAGCACGCTGTGAAGATCTTCCTCTCCACCGACATGGAGGGCACCGCAGGAGTCGTCGACTGGGAGCAGTGCCGCCCCGGACGGGCGGAGTACCCGTACTACTGCACGTTGCTCCAGGCCGAGGTCAACGCCGCCATCGAAGGCGCCCGGGCGGGTGGCGCGGACGCGTTCCTGGTCAACGACTCGCACTCCAAGATGGCCAACCTCCGCCCGGACGGTCTGGCGGGCCGGGCCCGTTACCTGTCGGGTCGGCACAAGCCGCTGTACATGATGCAGGGCCTCGACGACTCCTTCGACGGGATCTTCTTCGTCTCCTACCACGGCTCGATGTCGGGTCCGCACGCCACGTTGTCGCACACCTACAACCCGGCGGCGATCAGCGAGGTCCGGCTCAACGGCGTGGTGGCGGGCGAGAGCGGGATCAACGCGCTCGTCGCGCTGGGGCACGGTGTGCCGGTGCTGCTGATCACGGGTGACGAGACGACGCTGGCCGAGGTCGAGCCGTTCTGCCCGGGCGTGACGGGGGCGGTCGTGAAGTCGTCGATATCCCGCTTCGCTGCGGACAGCATGCACCCCGAGCAGGCCCGCGAGGTGATCCACGACGCCGCCCGCCGCGCCGTCGGAGCGTTCCGCACCGCACAGGCGCCGCGCATCGACCTGCCCGCGACGCTGACTGTCCGCATGCGCAATCCGGACCTGGCGGAGATGGCCTGCTGGATCCACGGCGTCGAACCGGACGCCGACGGCGACCCGTGCGTGGTCCGCATGACGGATGACGACCCGATCCGCCTCTACCGCACGTTCATCACGACGGTGCTGCTCACCCGTGGCATCGCGGAGTAGACCGCTGCCGCGGGCCGTGCGGCTGCTCGTGCTCGCGCGGGCGGTGAACCGGCTCGGGGCGTTCTCACTGGCATTCCTCACCGTGCTCGTCAGCACGGACTTCGGGGCGAGCGCCGCCACCGCCGGGTTCGTCTCGGCGGCGTTCGGCGTGGCGACGATCCCGTCCCGGCTGGCCGGCGGGCGACTCGCCGACCGGCTGGGGCGGCGCCGCACCATCGTGCTGGGTCTGACCGGCTGCGCCGTCGCCCAGCTCGGCATCGCCGCCTCCGGCGGCCTGGCCGCCGTCGCGGCCTTCGCCGTGCTGCTCGGGCTGTTCTTCGAGGTGTACGAGCCGCCGAGCCAGGCGATGATCGCCGACGTTGTCGAACCAGCGGAGCGCCCGCGTGCCTTCAGCCTGCTCACGGCGGCTCTGGCCGTGAGCGGCATGGCCGCCGGGCTGATCGCCGCCGCGCTGGGGCGCTGGGACCTGCGCTGGCTGTTCGTCCTCGACGCGCTGACCTGTCTGGCCTGCGCGGTCATCGTCCGCCTCGTGCTGCCGCCGGACGCCGCTCCGGTGGCCGCGGAGGCGGACGAGCCGCCACCGGCGGCGGGCCCGTGGCGCGACCGCGCGCTGCTCGCCATGCTGGCCTGCGGCACGCTCTTCGCGCTGGTCTACCTGCAGATCATGATCGCGCTGCCGCTGTCGCTGTCCCGCAGCGGCCTCCAGCCGGCCGACGCCGGCTGGCTGTTCACCACCTCGGCCGTCACGATCGTGGCCGGTCAGCCGCTCATGCGCCTGCGCCGCGTCACGGAACTGTCCGCGCCGGCGGCACTCGGTGTCGGCTACGTCCTGCTGGCCGTCGGCCTGGCCGGCTACGCGCTCGCCGAGACCCTTCCCGCCTTCGCGGCGTGGACGGTCTGCTGGAGCCTGGGCGACCTGCTGCTGATGGGCCGGATGTTCGCGGTCGTCGCCGACCTGGCACCGCCGGGCGCCACCGGCCGCTACCTCGCGGTGTTCGGCACCAGTTGGGGAGTCGCCACAGTCACGGCCCCGCTGGCCGCCACCCAACTCCTCGCCCACGCGGGCCCGACCACACTGTGGCTCACCTTGTCCGTCCTCACCCTGCTCCTGGCCGCCCTCCACCCCTTGGTGCTGCGCGCCACCGGACGGGCGGCCGGCTCCGCGACCGTCGGGACGGAACCCGCCGCAACGGCCGCGAACCCCGCGAACTGACCCACGCCACCGGGCAGGGTAAGGGACGTCCGGCCAGGGCGGTCGCCGGCTCCCGCGCTGCCCTGCCGCCACGTCGCGGCTCGCTTCACCCTGTCCGTGGCACGCGATCCTGCGGACCCGCGCGCTCCGCCGACGCGGCCGAAACGTTCAAGACCGGCGGGCGCCGCGCGCCTAGCGTGGGGCCCATGACACCGCAACCACGCCTCGACCTGATCGGCCTCGTCGTCACCGACATGGCCGCCTCGCTCGCCTTCTACCGCCGTCTCGGCCTCGACCTGCCGCCGGAGGCCGACAAGGAACCCCACGTGGAGTGCCCGCTGCCGGGCGGGCTGCGCCTCGCCTGGGACTCGGCCGACACGATCCGCTCCTTCGACCCGGACTGGGCGCCGCCCGCCGGGGGCCACCGCGTCGCGCTCGCCTTCGCCTGCGAGGGGCCGCAGGAGGTCGACGCGGTGTACGCCGAGCTCGTCGCCGCAGGACATCGCGGGCACAAGGAACCCTGGGACGCGTTCTGGGGGATGCGCTACGCGGTCGTGCACGACCCCGACGGCAACGCCGTCGACCTGTTCGCACCGCTACCAGGCAGCTGACGCGTCCACGGCCTCTTCGGTGGACTCGTCCGCCAGCAGCCGGCCGAGCGGCACACCGGCGAGCGCCCGCACCTCACGGGCCAGGTGCGCCTGGTCGGCGTACCCGGCCCGCAGCGCGACCTCGGCGAACGGCACGCCCGCCCGCGCCGGGCCGAGCGCCCGCTCCAGGCGCAGCACCCGGTCCAGTGTCTTCGGACCGTAACCGAAGGCGTCCAGGCAGCGGCGGCGCAGCTGCCTCTCGCTCACCGCGAGTTCCTGTGCGAGCCGCGCGACGGACATCCCGTGCCGCAGCCCTCGCAGCACGCCCTCGGCTACCCGGTCCGGCCGCGCCGGGCCGGCCGCCGCCACGGCCTCCAGCGCCGCCGCACGGTCCGTCGCCTCACCGATTCGCTCCGCCAGCTCGCGTGCCCGTTGCTGTGGCCACACTGCCTGCAGCGGTACCCGCAGATCCCGCAGCTCCCGCGCCGGGACACCCAGTACGCCGGGCCCGGTACCGGAGGAGAACCGGAGTCCGACGTAGCTGTCCCCGGCCCGCCCGTGCACCACCTTCGCCGTCGTGTCGGGTCCAGCCACGAGCAGCGCGCCGTCGGCCCAGATCAGGTCCATGCAGCCGTCGGGCAGGACACGCACGTCTCCGGCGGCGTCCGCCGCCCGCTCCCGGCTCCAGACCACCGCCCCCGGCGAAGTCAGGGCCGCCCGCTCCCGGTACACGCCTCCAGTATCCGTCACCCGGCCCCCGACCGGTCGAATCCCACGTGACGCGTGCGGGCGACCCCGTCTCAGGCGAGCAGTTCGAGGACGGGGAGGATCCTGCGGCCGTCGGCGGTGGCCGCGGACCTCTTCTCGGTCTCGTGGCGGGAATGTCGTCCGGGTCCGAGCCGGAAGAGCGGCTGTCGGGGCGCCGGGACACTTTCGATGCGGCCTTCGTCCAGCCCGGTGAGGCTGGGCGGGGATGACGAGATGCGAACTCGCGAAGAGTCGCCGGCAGGTCCGACGGCAACCGGGGGAGGTCCTGACCTACGGCGGTGCGGCCGCGCGGACGCCGCCTGCGGCTACCGGGCGACGAACTGGGTGAGGATCGCCTGCACCTCATAGATGTCGACGCCCTTGGTGAAGGTCTTCTCGACGGGCGTCGGGGTGCCGGAGATCCACAACTTCAGCTCGGCGTCCAGGTCGAAGTGACCGGCCGTCTCCACCGAGAAGTGCGTGATGCTGCGGTAGGGCACGGAGTGGTACTCCACCTTCTTGCCGGTGAGGCCCTGCTTGTCGACGAGGATCAGCCGCCGGTCGGTGAAAAGGATCACGTCACGGACCAGCTGGTACGCGGCGTGTACCTGCTCACCCTGGCCGAGCAGGCGTCCGTAGTCCTGCTGCGCCGACCCCCGGTCGACGGTGTGGGCGTTTCCGAACAGCGCCATTCCTTGCCCCCTGCTGTCAAATGCGGCCGATCGCCACATCGTATGCCTGAGCGGCCGCGTCTCACTCGTACATGACGTACTCCGGCTCCGGCTTCAGGGCCAGGACCTCCTTCGGGGTCATCAGGCGACTGCCTTCGCTGTCTTCCTCGTAGAAGAGTTTGAAGCCGGAGTGCACCTCGTCGGGGAGGCCCTTGACCAGCAGGTCCCAGGTGGCGCGCTTGAGCGGCGGGGACCCTATTCCGTCGGCGCTCATGATCACGGCGACGCCCGGCGCGCTGCGCACCTTGTCCGCGCCCGGGACGACGAAGTCGGCGACCTGGTGGAAGATCAGCGGTTTCTGCGGCAGGTCGTGGGCCTTCACCAGGCCGGACAGGTAGTCCGCGACGGCCGCGATCTCGCCGCCGCTGGTGTGCCCGAACGTCCGCCCCGGAATCTCGCCGCCGTCCATGTCCCACTCCGGGTCGAGAGCGACGCCGACGTCGGGGTGGACGAGCCACTTCTCCAGGGCCTTGACCTCGTCGAGCATGTCGGAGCGGCCCGGCTGGACGTTGAGCAGCAGCATGTCGTGGTGTCGGCGGGCCACCTCGTGGAAGTCGCCGATGATGTCGGACGAGGTACGGGTGCGGTACATGCCGGCCGGGCCGGGGGTGCGGCTGGCGACACAGGCGAGCAGCTCGACGACGGGGAGGATCTCGCGGCCGTCGGCGTAGGCCGCGGACTTCTTCTCGATCTCGTCGGCGCGCTGCTCCGGGTCTCCGGTGCCGAGTCGGCCGAGCGCGCGGGCACCGGGAAAGCCGCAGTAGCCCATCAGCCGATAGCGGGGGAACAACTCGCGTCCGCCGCGAGGCAGTTCCGACTTAGGCTTCCTGGTCCGGCTCGGGGAAGGGGACGCACTCTTCTTGGCCTTCGCCGCTGACGCGGACGCTCGTGCGCCGCGGCCCTTGCCGTCCGCGCCCGAGACCGCGCCCGCCCCTCCGCACGCGGTGGTCAACAGGCCCATGCCGGCTGCTGCAGACGCCGCGAGAATCCTTCGGCGACTCGTTCCCGTAGTTGTGGACGCCTCGGTCCTTCGTCCCTTCATCTTTTCCTCCTTCGTGGATACCCCCTGCTTCAGTTGGGGGAGGAAGCGAAGCTCCTGCGGAGTGGGACAACGGGCTGCGATTCGCCCCAGGGCAGGCCGCAGTGTTCTGACCCGCAGCTTTCATTTCTCTGGCTTGTCCATGCCACTGCCACCACGTCCCGAAACGACCGGTGACGAAGAGCCCCCACCTTCCGGAGGCGGATTCCGGGAGTCGTTGCCACACTGTGGTCGGCTGATCGGGCCGTGAGTGGTGTGGAAGGGGCCCGGGTTTGCCGGCCGAGCGCCCTGATTGTCAGAGTTCCGGTGATGTCACGAAGCGGTTCGTGCAGGTTCGGCTGGTGGGGCGGGACCGCAGGTTCCCCGGTTCACCGGAGACTCGATGAGCTCGCTCGGGTCACGGCCGGGCCGCGGCCCTTCGACCAGGTTGCCGGCCGGCGTCCACGGCTGTTGCGATGGTGGGGCCGGAAACGGACAACGTGCCGCATCCCACTCACGCCGTGGACGAGGGGCCTGCCGCGTCGATCTCGGCGACGAGCGCCTCGATGCGGGTCTTGATCTCGTCGCGGATGGGGCGTACGGATTCCACACCCTTTCCCGCCGGGTCTTCCAGGGACCAGTCGAGGTACTGCTTGCCGGGGAAGACCGGGCAGGCGTCGCCGCAGCCCATGGTGATGACGTAGTCGGACGCCTGGACGGTCTCGGTCGTGAGCACCTTCGGCTTCTGGTCGGAGATGTCGATGCCGACCTCACTCATGGCCTCGATCGCCGCTGGGTTGACCTCGTCGCCAGGGATCGAGCCTGCGGAGCGGACCTCGATGCGACCGCCCGCGAGCTGGGTGAGGAATCCGGCGGCCATCTGCGAGCGTCCGGCGTTGTGTACGCAGACGAACAGCACGGACGCGGCGGGGGTGGCGGACATCAGTTCATCCTTCGCGGGGTGGTTCAGCGGCTTCGCGGTTCGGTTGAGCGCATGATGCGGGCGAATCCTCGACGAGCGTTCGGAGCTGTGGACGGACGCGGACCGTCCGGGTGGCGGCCAGGGGCCGGGCTGGCATCAGCTTCGAATGATGTGACAGTATCAGCTCATGCTGACGTCAGTCGATACTGACCTGATTCGGGTGCTGGCCGACCCGCTCAGGATGAAGATCGTGCATCTGCTCGCCCGCGAGACCCTGTGCACCACGCACCTGGTCGAGGAGACCGGCGCGCGGCAGACCAACCTGTCCAACCATCTGCGGGTGCTGCGCGAGGCGGGCGTGGTGGAGACCGAGCCGTGCGGCCGCTTCATGTACTACCGCCTGCGGCCTGACGTCCTCACCAGGCTGGCCGGGCAGTTCACCGAGCTGGCCGAGACCGCCCGTGCCACCGCCGCCGCCGACATCAAGAGGGCCTGCCCATGAGCACCACCGAAGAGACCACCAGCACACCCGCGGACAAGCCCGCCGCAGCCGGACGCGTCGTCGGCGAACTCTCCACGCTGGACCGCTTCCTGGCCGTGTGGATCCTGGCTGCCATGGCCATCGGCCTGGGCCTGGGCCGGGCGATCCCCGGTCTGAACGACGCGGTGTCCAAGGTCGAGATCGGCGGCATCTCGCTGCCGATCGCCATCGGCCTGCTGATCATGATGTACCCGGTCCTGGCCAAGGTCCGCTACGACAAGCTCGACGCCGTCACGGGCGACAAGAAGCTGATGATCTCGTCCCTGGTCATCAACTGGGTCATCGGTCCGGCCGTGATGTTCGCCCTCGCGTGGCTCTTCCTGCCCGACCTGCCGGAGTACCGCACCGGGCTGATCATCGTCGGCCTGGCCCGCTGTATCGCCATGGTGATCATTTGGAACGACCTGGCCTGCGGCGACCGCGAAGCCGCCGCCGTACTCGTCGCCCTCAACTCCGTCTTCCAGGTCATCGCGTTCGGCCTGCTCGGCTGGTTCTATCTCGACCTGTTGCCCCAGTGGCTGAACCTGGGCAACGGGCAGGGACTGGACGTCTCCGTGTGGCACATCGCGCTGAACGTCGTCGTCTTCCTCGGCATCCCGCTGGTGGCCGGGTTCCTCACCCGCCGCATGGGCGAGAAGAAGATGGGCCGCGAACCGTACGAGCAGAAGTTCCTGCCGAAGATCGGGCCGTGGGCGCTCTACGGCCTGCTCTTCACGATCGTGCTCCTCTTCGCCCTGCAGGGGAAGACGATCACCTCGCAACCCTTGGACGTGGCCCGCATCGCGCTGCCACTGCTCGGGTACTTCGCGCTGATGTGGTTCGGCACCTTCGCTCTCGGCAAGGCGATCGGCCTGGCCTACGACCGCACCGCCACCCTGGCCTTCACCGCCGCAGGGAACAACTTCGAGCTGGCCATCGCGGTCGCCGTCGCCACCTTCGGCGTCACCTCCGGCCAGGCACTCTCCGGCGTCGTCGGCCCCCTCATCGAGGTCCCGGTGCTGGTGGCGCTGGTCTACGTATCCCTGGCCTGGCGCAGGAAGTTCGCCGCGCGCTGACGCAGCAGGCCGACGTGGCGGTGGTCGGCGGCGGCCAGGCAGGGCTCTGTGGTCGGGCGGCTCGGCCGGGTCGAAGGCGTTCCGGTGGGGAGGGTGGTCCCGAACGCGGCCTTGCCCTCGTGATGGCCGCCTGGCAGATCGCCGGCACGTCGGCGGCGTCCTCACAGGCCAGGGACGGGAAAGGAGGGTCGTGCTCAACGGGCCGCTGCGGCTGATCGTCAGGCGGGAGCCGGAGTGGTCGCCAGGATCTGGCCCATCGCGGCGAGCACGGACGGGGTCACGCGGTAGTAGACCCAGGTGCCGCGCCGCTCGGAGAGCAGCAGCCCGGCCTCCTTCAGCTTCTTCAAGTGGTGAGAGACGGTCGGCTGGGAAACGCCGACATCGGAGATGTCGCACACGCATGCCTCGCCGCCCGCATGGGAGGCGACCGCAGAGAACAGCCGCAGCCGCACCGGGTCGCTGAGCGCCTTGAACATCCGCGCGGCGGTCTCGGCCTCCTGAGCGCTCATGGGCCGCTCGGTCAGCGGCGGGCAGCACGGCACCACCTCGGCCGGCGGCAGACGGGTCTTCGACATACCTCATATTTTGACACGGGTCGAAACAGTAGGCCAGAGGGTGCCGAACGCCGCGGCTGTCAGCCCCTGATGCCGCACGTCTGAACTCATGCCCCGTGCTGCGCAGGCCGAGGTGCTCCGCGAGGCGCAGGCGCTTCTCGATCAGGGGTGGGGCGGTGGGTGCGAAGCCGCTCAGCGAGTACAACCGAGTACAACGAGGTGCAGGCTGCGCTGCGGCAGCGCGCTGGTTGTACGGGCAGATTGCGCGGAGATCCGGATGCCGTCCGGACAGCGGCGGACGGGCCCGAATGAGACCAGAACTGAGACCGGAGCGGGTCAGACCCTCTTGATGACGATCGTGTCCGGGACAAGTTTCTCCAGGTCGTCGACGTCCGAGGTGAAGACGGTGACCTGCCCCCTCTGCTCTCGCGCGATGACGGCGAGCACCGCATCGATCGCGTACTTGTGGCCATGTAGCTTGGCGTCGGCCAGAAGCCGGCGTGCCTGACGGGCCTCGTCCCTCCCGATGCCGGCGACCTGGAGCCGGGAGAGCACCCAGTCCCAGCGCTGCTCGGTCGTCCTGCCGTCGTACGCCTGGACCAGGGTCATCGGGGAGGTCACCACGTCGGCTTCCCCTCGCGCTGCGAGGTCGAGGCAGGCAATCATCTTCCGGTCGCCGCGCACGGCCAGGGAGAGTGCTTCACAGTCCAGTACGAAGACGCGGAGCGGCCGCTCTCCGGCCTTGCCGGTCCGCTTCTTCACGCAGTCTCTCCGGCGTGGTGTCCTCCGGTCGCGCGGCGCCGCGCGTGTTCGGCGTCGAGCTCCTCCAAGTCCTCCAGCGCCACCACGCGCTCCTCGCCGGTGACGGGCCCGTGCTCCTCCTGCAGCCAGCCGGCCAGCTCCTGCAGCCGGTCCCGGTCCCGCTTGAACCGCAGTGCTTCGGCGACGTACGCAGACATGCCGCGCTCCGCCGCCGCCGCTCGGATCTCGTCGAGGAGCTCCTCGGGGATCGTCACCGTCACCTTCTTGCTTGCCATACAAGTGACCATACTCTTGGTATCACATTGCTTACCAGTCGGCCGGTACGGACACTTCGGCGATCTGCATGTCTGGCGGCGTGAACGGCCGGACTATGCGGGCATGACGCCGTGGACGCGGGAGAGGGCGAAGACCCGTTCGTCGTCGCGAAGGTGGCACCAGGCATATAGGTAGGGCGGGTCCAGATCGAGGCCGCTGAGCGTGCGCACGGTTCCGTTGCCCGAGGCGGCGACGTATTCGATGGTGACTTTCCGGCCCTCGTCGATGGCGTGCGCCAGCTGCCGGACGTCAGCGGGGGAGAGCAGGCGCGCGTGCCCGGCGACGATTTCCTCGGTGTCGGTTCCGTAGGGGATTCCGTTGACCGGATCTGGTTCCGGCGCTGTCGCTGGGGCGGCGCGCAGGGCGGCGGCAAGCGCGCCCACGTCGACGGTGGCCGAGGCGGCCTTCGTGCGCGCGTTCGTGTTCAGGTGGCCCGACGTGCCGCCCGGCGGTCGTGGACGGGGGACGCGAGGGCTGTGGGCCTGTTCGACACGCACGGTCCCGTCGGCGGTCTCGGCGACCGGGGCATAGCCTGCCGACCGCAGTGCGGCAAGGCTCTTGTCGAGCGGGGCCCGGCCGACCAGAACCGTTGGCGCCAGCTGCCGCAGGCCGAGGGCCGCGAGTTTTCGGTGGGCGGCCAGTTCGGCGAGGAGGGCGGGTTCTTCGCTGTGGATCACGCATGCCGCGGGCGCGACGCGCAGGCGGCCGTGGCCGCGTGCGGTGTCGTGGATCAGATACGTCAGCGGCTGCGGGAGGTCTCCGCCGACGGCGACGGCCGCCAGGTCGGTGGTGATGTCGTCGGCCGTGCGGCCGGCGTCCAGGGCGCGGCGGACGCTGCCTGGAGTGAACCGCCACACCGATGCCGCGTCGCCGGATTCCCGGTCCGCGACGGCACCCAGAAGCGTGGCGAGCCGGGCGGACGGCGTGCCTGTCACGACGGCGGTGAGATCGCCGCCGAAGCGGGCCGACCTGGTGGCCGTCGGCAGCAGGTGCCGACAGGTTGCTGCCAGCGCTTCGGCGTCTTCGTTCCGCACGGCGGCACCGATGCGTGACAGGGCACCCCGGGCGATGACTCCGAGCAGCTCGGCCTCGTGAATCAGGGCAGCGAACGGCGTGGTGTCCTGGGGAAGTCGATGGGCGAGCGGGCGATACCAGTCGATCACCGGCCCCAGCTCCGCGGTGTTCTTCGCTCCCCGGCCCTCCGCGAGGTGCGCCACAGCGGTGAGGAGTCCGTCCCGGGCCCGCACGCAGCTGGCGCAGGAAGGTGCTCCGGCGAGTGCGGGCAGTGCCTTGCCGTTTTCGTCGCGCGCCTCGGTCGCGGTGAGCGGCAGTGTCCACCACGCTCGCAGCAGCACGGCGAGCCGATCCGCCGGTTCGCGATCCGCCCACCCGTCGTAGGCGCTCGTCGCCGCGACCTGGCCCTCGTCCCGGGCCAGCAGCCCTGTGGCGTACGCCGTCTCCAGAACGAGGCGCACGGTGGCCTCGTCGCACTGCGCCGCCTTTCGGATCCGGGTCAGCTCACGTGCCCCGACGCCGCCGGACTTCAGCAGGGTCGTCGGAGAGGCGGAGCACACCGCCAGGACCGAGGCGGCGTGGGCCGCGAACGCCGTGGCCGCTGCCGACGCCTCTTGGTCCACGTCCGCCGCGGCGACGGGCGTCGCCCGCACGGAGGGTGGGACGGGCTCGAACGGGGCATGCCAGTCGGCCCCGCGCAGCGTGAGCGCCACTTCGGACGGCATGCGCGCCGGCCCGTACCCGTACCGGTCCTGCACCAGCAGTCCCCGCTCCAGCGCCCAGCGCGCGCCGGGCCGGGAGCCGGCGTGCGGGGCGCCGAAGACGACGAACTCGCCTTGTTCCTCGTGCTCCTGGTGATGTGCTTGCTGCTGCAGTAGTTCCCGAGTGGCCGCCGGTGCCGAAGCGACTACTGCGGCGATCTGCTCCGGATCACCGTGGTGCGCGATCAGGGCGGCCAGCCGCTGCTTCTTGGTGGTGCCGGGTGGCGGGATGCCCAGCGCCACCAGCATGCGGCGCAGTTCTTCAGAGGTGATGCCCGCCAGCAGCCGGGAGAGTGGCGCGTCCAAGCCCAGCGGTCGGTCCCATGCCTGCCGCAGCGGTGCCGCGATCTGCAGCAGCCCCTCGCCGTCCGGCCAGACCAACGCGTGGTCGGACAACGCCTCCAGGGCCGCATGCAGTGCGCGATCGCTCTCCGCTCCGGACACGCCCAACAGGGCGGCCAGATCGGCACGGGTCGCGAGCCCCAAGGCTGCAAGTGCCTCGGCCACCTGCAATTGCGGCAGCGCGAGCCCGGCCACCGACATGGCCACCGACCCCGGGCGCTGCAGACGATCCGCCAGCTCGCCGAACGAACGCGGCTCCGGAGGACACCCGGCATCCGAGCGAGCTGCGAGAACCCGCTCAAGCCGGTCGTCTTCCAGACCGCTCAGCCACGAGGCAAGAGTTGATCCGCTGGACATACCGATGGGAACACCTACCTGGAGGAGTTGATCTGGCCCGGAGTGGGTCTGTGCATGGCCAGAATGGCAGCTCGCGTGGAGTCTCTGTGCGCCACTCCGGCGAGAGGGAAACTCTTCCCGGGGGAGAGCGCGCTCCGGAGTCTTGCTCCGACGATGTGGCCTGCGACGAAAGATCCGTTATGTCGGAGATGAACGAGACCAGAACTGAGACCAGGGAACGACGTAGGGCCCCACCGCCGGAGCGGTGGGGCCCTACGTTCAGCCCGGTGAGGCTGGGCGGAGGATACGAGATTCGAACTCGTGAGGGGTTGCCCCCAACACGCTTTCCAAGCGTGCGCCCTAGGCCACTAGGCGAATCCTCCGCCGCAAACCATACAAGACTCCGGAGGGTGCTTGCGAACTCGATCCCCGGCGGGCCCATCGGGTACTGTGGGCGCAGCCCCTCACGTGGCGCCATCTTTCTGAACTCCCCCAGGGCCGGAAGGCAGCAAGGGTAAGAAGGCTCTGGCGGGTGCGTGGGGGGCGTTCGCATGTCCGGGCGGGTTCGTGCGCCGGGCGGGACCGGATGTCCGCGGCGGCCTATATCGTCGGGGGTGTGTCGTCCCTCGCCCTGTATCGCCGCTACCGCCCCGAGACCTTCGCGGAGGTCATCGGGCAGGAGCATGTCACTGAGCCGCTGCAGCAAGCCCTGCGCAACAACAGGGTCAACCACGCGTACCTGTTCAGTGGCCCGCGGGGCTGCGGGAAGACGACGAGCGCCCGCATCCTCGCCCGCTGCCTGAACTGCGAGCAGGGGCCGACGCCGACGCCCTGCGGCGAGTGCCGGTCCTGCCTCGACCTCGCGCGCAACGGCCCCGGCTCGATCGACGTGATCGAGATCGACGCCGCCTCGCACGGCGGCGTAGACGACGCCCGTGACCTGCGCGAGAAGGCCTTCTTCGGACCCGCCTCCAGTCGTTACAAGATCTACATCATCGACGAGGCGCACATGGTCACCCCGGCGGGTTTCAACGCCCTGCTGAAGGTGGTCGAGGAGCCTCCGGAGCACCTGAAGTTCATCTTCGCCACGACCGAGCCCGAGAAGGTCATCGGCACGATCCGCTCGCGAACGCACCATTACCCGTTCCGCCTCGTCGCGCCCGGCACGCTGCGGGACTACCTGGCCCAGGTGTGCGAGCGCGAGGCGATCCCCGTCGACGACGCGGTGCTGCCGCTGGCAGTGCGGGCGGGCGCCGGCTCCGTGCGTGACTCGATGTCCGTCATGGATCAGTTGCTGGCCGGCGCCGCCGAGGAGGGCGTGACGTACGCCATGGCGACGGCGCTGCTCGGCTACACCGACAGCGCGCTGCTCGACTCCGTGGTCGAGGCCTTCGCCACCGGCGACGGCGCGGCGGCGTTCGAGGTCGTCGACCGGGTCATCGAGGGCGGGCACGACCCGCGCCGCTTCGTCGCCGACCTGCTGGAGCGGCTGCGGGACCTGGTGATCATCGCCGCCGTGCCCGACGCGCTCGAGAAGGGGCTGATCGCCGCCCCCGGCGATGTCGTGGAGCGGATGCAGGCCCAGGCATCGACCTTCGGCGCCGCCGAGTTGAGCCGCGCGGCGGACCTGGTGAACGCCGGCCTGGCCGAGATGCGCGGCGCGACCTCGCCCCGGCTGCAGCTGGAACTGATCTGCGCGCGCGTGCTGTTGCCCGCCGCCTACGCCGACGAGCGTTCGGTGCAAGCGCGGCTGGACAGGCTTGAGCGCGGGGCGGCCGCCGGCGGTCTCGCGCAGGGCGGCCCCGGGGAGCCTTCGGCGCCGGGGGACGGCCTCACCGGGCAAGCGGCCGTCCGCGCGGCGCTCGGTGCCCGCGGCGGCTCCCAGCCGCAGGCACCTGGCTCGGCGGCCCAGCCGAGCGGGGAGGCCCCCGGGCGGCCTCACGCTGCCGCCCCTCCGGCCGGCGCGGCGCCCGGCGCACCGGACCCCGGCGCAGAATCCGGCGGAGCCGGGCAGGCGCCGTCGCCGCAGCCGGAAGCCGCCGGCAGCGGTCCGACGCCCTCCCACCGCCTGATGCCGGGCCCGGCGCGCGGACAGCCGAGCCCGCACCGCAGCACGGCGCCGCAGGCATGGAGACGCCCGGGCGCCGTCCTGGCGTCTGGCCCGGTGGAACCGGTGGCGGTGGGGGAGCCACGGCGGCCGAACGTCCTGCCGGCACCTGGCCGACGGCCGCCACGCCGGGGTCCGGTGCGCCGGGGCCGACACCCGGCCCCCGCCCCAGGCACCAGCCCGGCCCCAGCCTCAGAACCAGACCGGGGGCGAACATGCCGACCAGGTCGGCTCCGACGGGTGGCCGGCCGGTGCACAGCCCGGTGGTGGACGGCCCGCGGCCGCCCCGCCCCAGCAGGGCGCCGGCGGAGGCGCCGCGGGTCCCGAGCAGGTGCGGCGGATGTGGCCCGACATCCTGGAGGCGGTCAAGAACCGCCGCCGCTTCACCTGGATCCTGCTCAGCCAGAACGCGCAGGTCGTCGGCTTCGACGGCACGACGCTGCAGGTCGGCTTCGCAACGGCCGGTGCGCGCGACAGTTTCGTGAACGGCGGCAGCGGCGAGGTGCTGCAGCAGGTGCTCACCGAGACGATCGGCGTGCAATGGAAGCTCGAAGCGGTCGTCGACCCGTCCGGCGGTGGTGGCGGGGGTGCGGGTGTCACCTCCGGGCGCGGCCGGGGCCCCGGTCCGGTGGGCGGCTTCGGCGGCGCCGGGGCCGGGCCCGGCGGGCCGCAGCAGCCCGGCCCGGAGCCGGACGGCGGCCTACCGCCGGGGCCGCCCCCGCCGGGCGGGCCACCGCCAGGCGACGGCCCGCCGAGCGGCGCGCAGGGTGCGCGGGGCAGCCCGCCAGGCGATGGCGGCTGCGCAGGCGCCCCGCGTCCCCGAGCCCGCCGCGCCGCCGCCCGAACCGGACCCGTTCGCCGACGACATGCCGACCGAGGACGACCCGGAACTGGAGGACAGCGCGCTGTCCGGCTACGACCTGATCGTGCGCGAACTGGGCGCCACGGTCCTCGAAGAGTTCCACCATCAGTAGCCCCGCCGCGCACAGGCTCGCCTGGAGCGCCGGTGGCGCGGTCGCCGTCTCCGCCGCGGGCCATGGGGGCGGCACCGGCCGCTCGGCAGCTTGGGGCCCGCCGGTGACGTCGGCTCTCGGCTCGCGCTCAGCCGCCGGGGGCCGGCAGCGGCACGGCCTCCGTACGCGTCGGCCGCAGCCCGCCGCGGGTGCGCGACAGCCGCACGGCGCCGCCGAATCCGTGCGGGCCGGCCCTCGTGGACCGGTGGACCGGTCGGCTCCGGCCCCTGGACGATCGGCCGGTCGGACGGGCCCACCGTGTGCAGGCGGGCCGGCTTGCCGGCGGCGGTGACGAGGGCCGCACGGGTCGCCGCGTCGGAGCCGGTGGTCGGTGCCGCCCGGAGACCCGGCCCGCCCGTGCGGGCGTAATCCTCGGCTGACGCGCCGCGCCGCCCCTGCGGCGCGTAGGCTCGGCCAGAGCAACCGTTTCCCGGCCGGGCCGGGGGACTTCCGTCGACGAGCCAGGAGCCGATCGTGATTCCCGGTGGTGGCCAGCCAGACATGCAGCAGCTGCTGCAGCAGGCCCAGAAGATGCAGCAGGACCTCGCCGCGGCGCAGCAGGAGCTCGCCGAGTCGACCGTGGAGGGTTCCGCGGGCGGCGGCATGGTCAAGGCGACGGTGAACGGTTCCGGTGAGCTCCAGGGGCTGGTCATCGACCCGAAGGCGGTGGACCCTGAAGACACGGAGACCCTCGCGGATCTGGTCGTCGCCGCCGTGCGCGACGCGAACAGTGCCGCGGCAGGACCTCCAGCAGCAGAAGCTCGGCCCGCTGGCGCAGGGGCTGGGCGGCGGTGGCGGCATGCCGGGCCTGCCCTTCTGAGCGACCCGGCGAAGCACGACGACGAGTGAGCCGGTGCACCTCGCCGGCCCGGCACACAGCGAGAGGCTTCCGTGTACGAAGGCGTGGTCCAGGACCTCATCGACGAACTGGGCAGGCTGCCCGGCGTCGGGCCCAAGAGCGCGCAGCGGATCGCCTTCCACATCCTGCAGGCCGAGCCGGCCGACGTCCGCCGGCTCGCGCACGCGCTCGCCGAGGTGAAGGAGAAGGTCCGGTTCTGCTCGGTGTGCGGCAACGTCGCGCAGGAGGAGCAGTGCCGGGTCTGCCTCGACCCGCGCCGTGACCCGTCGGTGCTGTGCGTGGTGGAGGAGCCCAAGGACGTCGTCGCGATCGAGCGGACCCGCGAGTTCCGCGGCCGCTACCACGTGCTGGGCGGCGCGATCAGCCCGATCGAGGGCGTCGGCCCGGACGACCTGCGGATCCGGGAGCTGCTGGCCCGGCTCGCCGACGGTGCGGTCAACGAGCTGATCCTGGCCACGGACCCCAATCTCGAGGGGGAGGCGACCGCGACGTACCTGGCGCGGCTGGTCTCCGGCATGGGCCTGAAGGTCACGCGGCTGGCCAGCGGCCTGCCCGTCGGGGGAGACCTGGAATATGCGGATGAGGTCACGCTCGGGCGGGCCTTCGAAGGGAGGCGGACGCTGGATGTCTGAAACCACGCTGAACTCGATCAAGGACAATCCCGACGACTTCGCCGTCCAGATCTGCGACCAGATCGAGAGCTTCCTGGTCGCGGTCGCCGAGATCGCCAAGGGCGACGATCCGGACAGCGCCGTCCCGTACCTGCTGCTGGAGGTCTCGCAGCTGCTGCTGGCCGGCGGTCGGCTCGGCGCGCACGAGGACTTCGTCCCCGTGGAGCGCTACGAGCCGGACATCGGCCCCGAGGCGGACGACTCGGACGAGCTGCGCGAGAAGCTCGCCGCCGTGCTGGACCCGGTCGACGTCTACACCGAGGTCTTCGACCCCTACGCCCGCAGCGCGCCGGTCACCTGCCGGATCTCCGACGACCTCGCGGGCGTGGTGACGGACCTGCGGCACGGCATGGCGCACTACCGGGAGGGCCGGGTCAGCGAGGCGCTGTGGTGGTGGCAGTTCTCCTACCTGTCCAACTGGGGGCCGACGGTCTCGGCCGCGCTGCGCGCCCTGCAGTCCCTCGTCGCGCACGTGCGGCTGGACACGCCGTTCGACGCGATGGACGGGCTGGACACGGACAGCGAGGCCGAGGACGACGACGGCGCGCTCGAGGAGGAGGCCGGCGCGGTGATGGCGGCGGAGCTCGGTGAGCCCCTCGGGGTGCGGCCGAACGGCGTCTGAGGGCCGTCCGGCCGCGGCGCTTGCGTCGCGTCAGCGCGGCGCCGGCTCCCCGGGGTAGGTGCCGAAGCACCAGTGGTTGCCCTCCGGGTCGGCCATGATGAAGTCGCGGCTGCCGTAATCCTGGTCGGTGATCTCCATCAGGATGGTGGCTCCGGCCTTGCGCACCTTCTCGTACAGCGCGTCGACCTGCCCGGTGACGACGTAGCACCCGAAGGTGCCCGGCTCGCGGTGCCAGCGGCCCTCCGGTTTGTAGGTGCCGAGCATGATGCCGCCGCCCTCGGGCCAGTCGAGCTGGGCGTGGTCGATGCGGTTGCCGTCGCCGTACACGGCGGTGCGGCGGAAACCGACGACGTCGACGAGGAAGTCGATGAGTGC
>CAWCXW010000012.1:0-151975 GCA_963799685.1 uncultured Actinomycetota bacterium | reverse complement strand
CACGTCAGGCCGATCCACGTGCCCCTCGCGCTGCTGGTCGGTCGTCAGCCAGAACCCAGGCTACCCGCTGCGGTGCACGAGTGACATGGGGTGTTCTCCGGCCATGTGCGCATAGCCGCATGCGTGGACCGTCCGTCCGATCTTCCTCGCCGTCAGCGTGGCGGCCGGCCCGTCGTCGGCTGCTTGCGGACTGCGCGCCTGGCGGCAGCGAACTCGTCGTAGCCAGGGCCTGCCAGGGCGGGCGGGACCGGCGAGGTCGCGGCCTGCCGTTCGGCACGGCAGTCGGGGCAGGGTCGTCGTGGTGGCCGGGGCGTGGGCGAACAGACGCGGCTGTGGTGTGGCGGCCGGCGCACTCGCGCATGCCACGCAAGCGTGGCGCAGCGGGCTCGCCCGGCGCCGAAGGCGCCGGGGTGGGCGGTGGCACGTCGGGTAGCGCGTGCTCCAGCCACCAGCGCAGGACGCCCACCGGATTGCGGGCGTCGGCCAAACCGTCGGTGAGCAGGCGGCGGATGCGGTCGCGCGGCATGCCGCTGTCCAGCCAGGCGGCGGCAAGTGACGCCCAGCGCCACGCGGTGCGCGCGGGGAGGGCGAGGCGGCGGTCGCCGTAGGCGAGCGAGCGCAGCAGGCGCTCGCCGTCGTCGCGGTGGCCGTCCGTAGCCTCCGGCTCCAGCGCGGGTGCGGGCGAAGGGGCGGGGGGTGGTGGGTTGGGAGGTCTTCTCCTCTCGTCTTTATGTGGTTGACGGCCGTCGTCCCGACCAGTCGGCTGACCGGCGGTCGGTCGAGCGTCCGTCGGCGGTCGGCGCCCACTCGGACCGACGACTCGTGAGCCGGGCGGCACGGGCCGGAGGCCGTCGCGGACGGCAATCGCCTCCTTCGCGTTCAGCGGCTCGTTGGAGATGAGCTGGACGGTGGCGCACCGTCCGCCGCCCACCCGCATCCGCCACTCGTGGAGGTACTGGGTGTCCAGCAACTCCTGCTTGGCGTTCTGAAAGGCGACCTTCTTGATGTTCGCCTTGCGGGCCGTCTCGCTCAGGCACTGCTTCGCGTCGCCGGGCAACGACAGCTGCCACGTCAACAGCGTCTTGGCGTCAGCGGACAGCTTGGGATGCCGCAGGATCGCGTTGGGGATCTGCGCGTACGAGTGGGCAGGAGAGATAGCATGCCGAGCATCGTGGGGACTCCATGTAAGTCCTCGGCGTATATCCCCGGGTCGGCGCGCCAACACCTCCGGGGGTCGCCTCACGTTCGGTGCGAGACAACCCGTTCCTCGCCAGCGTATAACGAAAGTGACGCTGCGACGATCGTCCATACGTTATGTACTCATCGAATAGTGGGATGATGTCCTTTTCGAGGTGCCCGTGGTGGCGGACAACGCCCCCGGTCCCGCCGCCGGTCCGCCTGACCCGCACTCTGTCGACAGGCCCGTGCGGGCCGGTGGCCAGCGCCGCCCGGAGCGCCGCAATGACCTCGCCGGCCGTTCGCAGCTGCCTCGGCGACACATGCAGCACCTGGAACCCGTGTGCGGCCAGCCGGTTATGGCGGGCCATCGTCCCCTCCGAGTCGGCCACCGCCCAGTGGTGCCTCTTGGAGTCCACCTCCAGCATCACCCCCTCCACCTGCCAGTACGCGTCCGGCACCGCCAGGAACTCCCCGTCCAGCGTCAACCGCGCATTCCACAGCGGCCGGGGCAGGTCCGTGGCCATCACCACCCCGCGCGCCAGCCCCTCCGCCGGCGACCGCACGCCCACCTCCAACTCGCTCAGCACGCTCGCCACGTCCGCCCGCCCGGACAACTGGGCGGCCCGCAACTCGGCGGCGAGCCGATCCGGCGGCACCCGCCCGGTCTGCACCACCTCGGCGGCAGCCCCGATACGGCCACCTGGTGACCGCCGCCGCCACGGACGGTGTCGACCACAGCGCGCCGGAGCGGGACGGCGGGCATCCGCTCCGCCAGCAGCACCGGCTGCGGCATCCGGTGTGTCCGGCGCACCCGGACCCCGCACAGGGGCCGCACCCCGTACCCCATCGGCACCAACACGTCCACGTCTCGCACCCGTTCCGGCAGCGGCACCGACCGCAACCCGTAGAGCGCCAGCGCGGCCACCCCGGTGACCAGCGACTGACCGGGCCGCCCGGACGGTTCCGGCGGGCGGCGTCCGACCGCGTACAACAGCGCGGCGCGGTAGCGCTGCTGCCAGCTGAGCGGGCCGGAGTGCAACACGACGACGCCAGGCAGCGGACGTTGCCACACTCCGGTCTTGCAACGGTGGGTGACGGTTCGGGCGGGCACGCCGGCGGCGACAAGTTGCGAACGGGTCGTCACGCCGTGCTGGCGTCGTGCCAGCTCGGCGACGGCGGGGGCGGTTGTGTGGGCGTCGACAGTCATGCGTGTGCCCTGCCCACTTCACCGCGACGACTCACCGCTTACGGTCACGGAGCGTACACATCCGCCCGTGAGGGTGAGGTCGTGTGTCTGGGGAGGGCAAGCGCGTTGCCCTCCCCAGACACACACCTTGCAGAGAGCATCGGAGAAGCTCATACGCCTGCCGCGAGATCGACGTCGGGGGCCATCGAAACGTCCGCCCAGACCGTCTTGCCGACGGAGCGCTCGCGCACGCCCCAGCGCAGGGCGAGCGCCTGGACGAGAAACAGGCCGCGCCCCGACTCCGCGTCGGGCGCCGGACAGCCGGCGGGCGGAGTCGGCGGCCTCTCGGGGCGGGTGTGGCTGACCTCGATGCACAGTGTGCGGTCGGCACGCAGAAGGAGCCGCAGCTCGAAGTCGCGGCCGGGCACCCGGCCATGCAGGGCGGCGTTCGCCGCCAGCTCGGAGACAACGGCGGCAGCGACGTCGGACGGCTCGCTGCCGTAGGGCACACCCCACGCGTCGAGTTGCTGGACGGTCAGCAGCCGAGCCAGCCGCGCACCGCGGCGGGTGGCGCTGAGGCGCTGGACGAAGTCACCGACAAGAGTGGTGTTTTCTGAAATCACGTCACTGAGCGTGGCCGCACGTGGCTACGCTGACCAGCACGACCTCAGTACGCAGCGTGCACGTACCACTACGAACGGCCAGACGTCCGGGTCGCCGACCGTTCCCCGGGAGGACCTGTGCACGCGAGGGGGTGACGACGTGACAGGCACGGAACCGACGGCAGGCGCGGAGGAGCGGCCGGAACCGGAGGAGGGCGCGGACGAGGCGGTCGACCTGTTCCGCACGATCGGCAAGCAGCTGAAGCTGCTGCGCGAACGGGCGGGGCTGACGCAGCGGGAGCTGGGCAAGGCGCTCGGGTACGGCGAGGAGCTGATCTCCTCGGTCGAGCGGGGGCGACGCGTGGCGCAGCCTGAGCTGCTCGACACGGCCGACGACTTCCTGGGTGCCGACGGCCTCCTGAAGATCGCCAAGGAGGACGTCCTGCGCGCGAAGGCCAAGGCCCGGGTCAAGCACCCGGCCTGGTTCCGCGACTTCGCACGGCTGGAGGCCGAGGCCGTTGAACGACATGACTACAGCACTCACACTGTGCCCGGCCTCTTGCAGAGCGAGGACTACGCGCGGGCCATCTTCTCGATCCGCCAACCGCTGCTCGATCACGACACCATCGAACAGCGCGTCGCTGCGCGTATCGCGAGGCAGGAGATCTTCAGTCGTTGGCCTGCTCCCATGCTGAGCTTCATCTTGGAGGAGGCCACACTTCATCGCCCCTACGGCGGGGCCGCAGTCCTGAGGGAGCAGTTGAAACAACTCCTCCACTTCGGCGAAATGCGAAATGTCCGGCTCCAGGTCATGCCGACCGCCACCGAAGACAATCCGGGCTTTGATGGCCCCCTTGTACTGCTGACCCCGAAGGGTCGCCAGGAGATCGCCTACCTTGAGGTTCAGGGAAAGAGCCGCCTACTCACGGACACGGAGGAGGTCCGTATCATCGCCGCACGGTACGGGATCATCCGCGCTCAAGCCCTCACCCCGCGTGAGTCCTTGTCCCTGATCGACAAGCTGGTAGGAGAACCGTGAACAGCAACAAGACCGCGTCGCCCGCTCACGAACTCGCTTGGTTCAAGAGCAGCTACAGCGGCGGCGAGGGTGGCAACTGCGTCGAAACCGCTCACGGCTGCGACTCGATGCACGTCCGCGACTCCAAGGACAAGGCAGGTCCACAGCTCGCCTTCTCCCCCGCCAGCTGGTCGGTGTTCGTCGGCTACGCCTCGGCTGCCAGCTGACGGCAGCGGGCCCCGAGGACGCTCGGGGCCCGTCCGGCCGTTGGCCTACTCCTCGGTCAACTCCAGCTGCTCCGCAGCCGCCTGCTTCTTCGGCGCGGCCTTCTTGCGCCCGCGCGTCTTCTTCTCCGGCCGCCAGGACCGCAGGTCGGGCTCGCTCACCTGGTGCTTGGCGCACAGCTCCTCGAAGTACGCCTGGTACTCCTCGGCCGGTACGCCTTCCCACTCCTCGTCGTACTCCCCGTGCCACTGCCGCACCCACGGCATGACCTCCAGCAGCCCGGCCAGCAGCGGCTTGACGCGCTCGCTGTCCCAGCCGGCGTCCTTCGTCCGGTCCTCGATGAGGTTGATGAGTGCCTGCGCCTGGTCCTTGTGGTCCCAGCCGGCCCAGCCGAGCAGGATCGTCGGATCCGCGTCGGGGCTGGCCTCAAGATAAGGGGACGTGCTCGTCCGCGACGACCTGCGCCAGCACATCGGCGAGTTGGAGGTCCGGCTTGCCGAGGTGGTCGGCGGCGTAGAGCTGTGCAACGGAGTGGAGGTCAGTGTCGTAGGGCAGAGCGTCGGCGATCTGACTGTCAGTCAACGTCCGGGGCTGCTTGAGCCCCTCCCGGAGGCCGTACCAGATGTCCGCGTTCTCGACACGGTCCAGCAACCAGGTCCGCAGGGCTGCGTTTTCCTTCTTCTCCCACGGCTCGGACGACCAGCGACGCTTGCATTCGGGCCGCTCAATGAGCGCGATGTCCTTGCGACTCTCGATGGTATCGATTCGTGCCTGGACGATCTGCTTGTACCAGTCCGGCCAGCGCTTGGGGATCTCGGTGACGGGCATCGAACCGTGCCGTTCGAACCAGACCGTCTCCGTCTCACCGCGCTGCATCTTGCGAGCGAGAACGATTTCGAAGGCTCGCTCGCCGAGCTTCACCTCTGGGATTGTTTCCGGTTGGGGCGACGACGCACTGACGCGCGCGGTCTCGGCCTCACTAAGCAGCCCGTACAGGCCATAGACCTGCCAGTCCAGCTCCTCTTGGAGAGCGATCATGCTGCACCGGGTGCCCACGTGTTCCGCGTGAGCCACGACGAGACGAGCGCGTACAGGCGAGCGCTTGGCCAGAACGGCATAGGGCTCGTGCCCAGCAAGCCGCTGCGCGACCCAGTCGAGGGCACGACCAAGGTTCAACGGCATTCGGCTTGGCAGCGGAAATTCCTGTGGCTTGGTACCCATGAACTCGTAACGATCAATCCTACGAGCAGGGCTCGGGAGGTCGCCCCGGTGCCCAGCACCCGGCGGACCGACCAGTCGCCGTCGACGGGCTGGCCGGGCAGCGCGTCCAGCGGATCGACCTGTGCGGCGCCCGCCTCCTCGGGAACGGCCGCCTCCTGCTCGGCCGCGTCGAGAAGGTCCAGGAACCGGTCGGCGGACTCCAGGCGGTCGTTGACGTCGGTGCGCGTGGAGTCGAAGACCAGGGTGCCCAGGGCCTCGGCGACACCGTCGCTGACCGCGTACGGGTGCAGGCCGCCGTCGGCCCGCAGCCGCTCCAGCAGTGCGCTGCGCTGGGTGGCCGGCGCCTGACCGGTGACGATCAGGTACGCGACGGCGCCGAGCCCGAAGACGTCCAGGTCCGCGGGGTCGGCGTAGGGCTGGTCGGTCTCGGGTGCCAGGTAGGGCTGGGCAGCGTCCTCGATCAGCGCCGGGTCGAGGGTGGAGTCGCCGATGGACGGCAGCCGGCTGGTCGTCGCGTCGAAGTCGCGGGCGGCGGTCTGCCAGTCGGTGATGCGCAGCTGTGGGCGGGTGCCGTCACCTCGTGCGGAGACGAAGACCGAACGCGGGGCGAACGCGCGGTGGTAGAGGGAACGGTGATGCGCGTAGCGGACCGCTTCGGCCAGCTGACGGACCATGTCCTGCCGCACCTCGGGAGCGAGCTGGTCGCCGTAGTTGTCGAGGTAGTGGTCCAGGCGCAGGTCGCTCTCGCGGTGACCGAAGAGAATCGCCGGACCACCCTGGTGGTCGCGGATGTCGAGCGCCTCTGCGATACCGCGGTGGTGGATGCCCTGCAGCACCTGGTACTCGCGGCGGGCCGCGCGCTCGCCGCGTGCCAGGCCGTCGTCCCGCTTGGCAAGCCGGTCCTCCCAGGACGGGCCGACGTCCAGCGGGCGGGGTGCCAGCTTCCAGGCGTCGCCGTAGCGGAGATGGGCGGTGGAGTGGCGGAGGCCGATTTCCTTCAGCAGTCTGGGGAGGGTGTGCCGTGGGAGGCGGAGGAAGTCCTGCCAGACGCGCGGCAGTCCGCCGGCTCCGTCGTCACGACCGTAGACCTTGATGCGCTGGATCTCGCTCAGCCTGCTGGTCAGGTCCGGGCTCGAGAGGAAGACGGCGGGTTCCACCCGTGGCACCCGAGCGTTCGCTGACGCCCAGCCGGCGCGCGGCCCACAGCAGCTGGCTCTTGAGCTCCTTGGACTTCAGATCGGTCAGGTGCAGCGGGTTGTTGATTGTGCGGAGGCGGTCCGGTCCGTGGAACTGCCAGGTGGAGCCGGAGTTGACCAGCCGGCCGGGGTGGCTCTTGATCTCGACGAGATAGAGACCCCCGGTGACGGCGATGAGCAGGTCGCACTCGTTGATGCGGCCGGACTGCGCCGTGAAGGAGAACGTCGCCCACGCCCGGTACGGCTCGGCCGCCGGCATCAGCCGGCGGACGTGGTCGAGGGCGTCCTGCTCCCACGGATAGGGCGACGGGCGCTCCTGGAACCAGCGTTGCACAGGCGCAGGCGGTCCGGGTTTGGGGGCCGGGGGCCGCCGTCCTGCCTGCGTCACCGACCGACCTCCGGTCATCCGTCGAGCACTTGACTGATCGCTGACCGAGCCCATCGCGAGGCACCGACACCGCGAGAGTGCCTTCGCAGCTCACGGCATGGGCGAGAGCTGATCAGGCCGGCCCTGCGGGGAGCTTGACCTCGCCGTCGAACGTCCCCTTGTTCTCCTCGCGCACGTCCTGCCCGTAGAAGATGACCTTGCCCTGGTAGGGCACGCGGAGCTGGAAGCGGAATCGGTGACGTGCGACGCGGTACGTCGCGGAGTCCAGCACCAGCGTTTCCTTCAGGCTGGACAGGGAGAGCTGGGAATCCTCCACAGCGACACCGGCCTTGCGGAGCTGCTTCGCCGTGGGGCCGAACTCCTGCATCGCCTTCTGCACGAAGCCGCGGTCCCGCACGTCGGCGAGCTTCGTCTTGTCGACGCCGACCTGCAACGTGACGGTCCCTGCTCCTTTCGTCACCGTGACATCGTCCTTGGACGCCTTCAGGTAGGCCCCGAACCGGACGAGCGCGGTGAGCGGGTCCTCGACCTTGTTCTGTATCTGCGGGTCCGAGGCCGGCTTCTTCTTCCAGGCCCCGTCGCCCTCCTTGATGTAGGCCGTGCCGTCGAGGACGTAGAGCTCATCCGGCTTGGTGGACCCCTTCGCGAGGGTGGAGCCCTTCGAGTGCAGCGCCTTGGGCTTCCGGGTCAGCTCGACGGTGCCCTGGAAGGAGGCGTTGTTGCCCTCTCCCTGAAGCATCAGGCCTTCCTTGCCCGTCACGGCGAACGTCCAGCCCGGCTCATTCGCCATGGCCTTCTCCGCGAGACCGAGGAAGTCCGCCGGCGTCTCGGGATCCGGCGCAGTCGGCCTCGCGTGCTCTTCGTCAGGCGTCGCAGACGTGCTCTGCTTCGCGGGCCCGTCCTGAGCCGTACACCCGCACAGCGCGAAAGAGAGAGCGAGGGCGCCCCCGACCCATCTGCGACGGCGTTCCATGCCTGCGCTCCCCCCTTCCAGGCCGGCGGCACGCCGGCCACGGTCACCAAGACGGTGGACTGTACGGCAATATGACGGTGTGCAGTACGGCAGTGGACAATCGGGGTGAACCATTGTGGATCCGCTGATTACTCGTCGGTGGCGAGGCGGGCGTGCAGGTGCGAGTCGTGCCGCTGCCCGGTGAGTTCGGCGTAGAAGTCGCGCATCGTGCCCTCGATCCGGAATCCCGCCTTGGTCGCCGTGCGGCACGAGGCGACGTTCACCAGCGCGTGATCGAGGGTCAGGCGGTGCAGCGCGAGCCCGCCCTCCTTCGCCGGGGCGAACGCCCAGCGGGCGGCCGCGTCCAGGGAACGGTGCGCGATACCGCGGCCGCGGTGCTCCGGCGCCACCCAGTAGGCCAGGACCGCCTGGTCGGGGAGCCGGCCGATGTCACGGATGCTCACCGAGCCGTAGAGCGTTCCGCTGGAGGCGTCGGCGACGGCGAAGACCGCACTGCCATGCGCCCAGCCGGCGATGCGCGGCTCGAGCCAGCGCCGGGCGCGCTCCGCCTCCGGCGCCTCGATGACCGCGCGGCCCGCCACCCACCGGAGGATGTCCGGGTCCCGGAACGCCGCCGCCACGCCCGGTTCGTCGGCCGGGTCGAACGGCCGAAGGAGCAGATCGTCCACGGGGACGGTCCGCGGCGCCAGGCCGCCGGTCTTGGTCGTCATCGCTGAAGACTAACCGGACGGCGGTCCGCGCCGAGGGCGGGAGCGGCAGACGAGTCGTGCTGTACGCCGGGTTCTGTCTCGGGCGGACCTCGCGGTCCGCCCGGAGGCGGTCATCCATCTACGGTCGCCGTCGCCGGCGACCTCCAGCGGTCTACCCGCGGACTCGGGCGGGCAGCCCTCGATCATCCGCGCAGAGCCGCCGTCCCGAAGGACGGGCGGCTCCTCTTGACCTTGCTCCGGGTGGGGTTTACCGAGCCGGTCAGGTCACCCTGGCCGCTGGTGGTCTCTTACACCACCGTTTCACCCTTACCGGCTGCCGTGAGGCACCGGCGGTCTGCTTTCTGTGGCACTTTCCCGTGGGTCGCCCCAGGTAGGCGTTACCTACCACCCTGCCCTGTGGAGCCCGGACGTTCCTCGGCAGGCCCGCAAGGGACCTGACGCGACCGCCCGCACGACTCGTCTGCCGCGCGCCCAGTCTACCTGGCATGATCAGGCGAACCGGGACGTGTCCAGGTCGAAGGAGAACGGAGTCGGCAGCGGCATCTCCTTACCGAAGGGATGCGTCACCGCGTCGCGGTAGTCGTCGTCTTTCGGGTCGCTGAACAGCGTCACCGAGCCGCGCTCGCGGTCCAAGAGCAGGTAGAGCGGGATCCGACCTGTCGCGTAGCAGTGCCGCTTGGCGTGCCGGTCCCTGTCTGCTCTCCCCGAGGTCACCTCGACGACCATGGCCACCCCGTCACACGGCATCCAGGGCTCCGCCCCGGGGAAGAGATCCCGTTCCGCCGGGGCAATGGTCAGGTCCGGAATGACGTGGTTACGCGGACACATGCCGCTCTTGGCCAACCTGAGCCCCTTGTGGCCCGACGCATCCATGTCCGTCGCCGCCTGCCGGACGACCTGCTTCACGATCTGATTGACGCAGTTCTCGTGGTCTCCCCCCGGCGGCGGCGTCACAACGATCTCCCCTTCGATCAGCTCAGCCCGGAAGCCTTCCGGCGTTTCCAGGGCGAGGAAGCCCTCGAGCAGGACATCGTCTGCCTGCGACAGCGGCTCACATGCCATGGCCGTCATGTCACACCCTTTCCTCGGTCGCGATCATCATCGGACGCTGCTGCAGCACGCGTCGCGTGGAAGGAGATCTGTTCACACGATCGTGGCACAGCGGAACGGTTCGCGAGGCCGGGCCACGCAGCGCGTCGCGGAACCGCGGACATAGGGTGCGGCGGGGAAACGTCGAACCGGGAGTGGAGGAGAGCCGCGTGCTCGTGTTGTTGCCGCCGTCCGAGGGGAAGGCCGTCGTCGAGGAGGGCGACCCCGTGGACCCGGGGGCGCTCGGCCTGCCGGGACTGCGGACCGCGCGGGAGACGGTGCTCGACGAGCTGGTCACCCTGTGCAGCGGCGACGAGGAGAAGGCGCGCGAGGTGCTCGGGCTCAGCCTCGGGCTGCGCGGCGAGGTCGCGAAGAACGCCGAGCTGCGGACGGCTCCGGCCGCGCCGGCCGGCGAGATCTACGCCGGGGTGCTGTATGAAGCGCTCGGGCCGGCGAGCCTGTCGCCCGCGGCCCGCGAGCGGGCCGAGCGGCAGTTGCTGATCTTCTCCGGGCTGTGGGGCGCCGTACGCGTCGGTGACCGGATCCCGTCCTACCGGTGCTCCGGCAGTGTGAAGCTGCCCGGCGTGGGCGGGCTCGGGGCGTTCTGGCGCGGTCCCATGGACGAGGTGATGCCGGAGGCCGCCGGGGACGGGCTCGTCCTGGACCTGCGGTCCACGGCCTACGCGGCCATGTGGAAGCCGAAGGGTGCGCTCGCCGAGCGCACCGCGACCGTGCGGGTGCTGCACTCCCGGATCGTCGACGGCGTCGAGAAGCGGACCGTCGTCTCGCACTTCAACAAGGCGACCAAGGGCCGCATCGTCCGCGCTCTGCTGGAGTCCGGCGCCGAGCCCGGCACCCCACAGGAGTTGGCCGAGACGCTGCGCGGCCTCGGCCACACCGTCGAAGGCGACGCCCCGGCGAAGGCCGGGACGCCATGGCGCCTCGACGTGGTCGTCACGGAGGTGTGAGCAGCACCCTCAACGCAGGTGGGCCGTTTCGTTGAGCAGGCGCAGCGACGCGTTGCCGTCCGCGTAGTGGGCGACGGAGGACAGGGAGGCCGCCGAGAGTTCCATGCGGAACAGCGACTCCGGCGGGGCGCCCAGCGCAAGCCGGACCAGGGTCTTGACCGGGGTCACGTGCGTGACGAGCAGGACCGTCTTTCCGGGGTAGCGCGCGAGTGTCTTGTCGCGGGCGACGGCCACCCGGCGCGCCACCTCGTCGAAGCTCTCCCCCTCGCCCGTCGGGCGGGCACCGGTGGAGGCGAGCCAGGCGTCCAGGTCGGCCCGGTACTTCTCGCGCACCTCGGCGAAGGTGAGGCCTTCCCAGGCGCCGAAGTCCGTCTCGCGCAGGTCCTCCTCGGTGCGGACCTCCAGGCCGAGGCGGGCGGCCACCGTGCGGGCCGTCTCCTGGCAGCGGCGCAGCGGCGAGCTGACGACGGCCTGCACCGTGCCGCGTGCGGCGAGCGATTCGGCGACGGCGACTGCCTGGCGACGGCCGGCGTCGGACAGGCCGGGGTCGGTGCCGCCGCTGCCGGAGAAACGCTTCTCGGGCGTCAGGGCCGTCTCGCCGTGCCGCAGCAGCACCAGCGTGGTGGGCGTGCCGAGGTCGGGGCCCCAGCCGGACGCCGCGGCGCGGGTGGGAGCGGTCTCCGCTGTGGCAGCCGCGTCGCGGGTGCCGGCGCGGGCGACCCCCCGGTCGTCGAGGCGTTCGGTCGCGGCCGCCCCCGTCACGGCATCCTGCGCGTCGAGTTCGGCGGTCGACGCCGAAGGCGCCCACTGCTTCCCGCGCTTGCCCGCGTCCATGGCCTCGTTGGCGAGCCGGTCGGCGTGCTTGTTCTTCGCGCGCGGGATCCACTCGTAGGTCACGGCCCCTGCCGGGAAGACGCTCTTCGCCTCGGTCGCGAGCGGCCGCATGTCGGGGTGTTTGATCTTCCAGCGCCCCGACATCTGCTCGACGACCAGCTTGGAGTCCATCCGGACGAACACCCGGGCGCCCGGGTCGAGTTCGTGCGCGGCACGCAGCCCGGCGAGCAGGCCGCGGTACTCGGCGACGTTGTTCGTGGCGCGGCCGATGAACTCGGCGGTCTCCACGAGCGTTCCGCCGGTCGCGGCGTCGAGGACGACGGCGCCGTAGCCGGCCGGCCCCGGGTTGCCGCGGGAGCCGCCGTCGGCTTCGACGACGAAGCGGCGGCCGCCCGTCACAGGCCGGACTCGGGCGTGCGGACCAGGATGCGGCGGCAGTTCTCGCACCGCAGCACGGTGTCCTCCGCCGCGTCCCGCACGTCGTTGAGCTCGGTGATGTTGAGCTCGAGGCGGCAGCCCTCGCAGCGCCGCTGGTAGAGCTTGGCGGCGCCGACGCCGCCCTGCTGCTCGCGGATCTTCTCGTACAGCTTCAGCAGGTCGGCCGGCACGGAGGAGGCGATGACCTCGCGCTCCTTGGCGAGCGTCGCCGCGCTCGGCGTCGATACCGGCGACGGCCTCGTCGCGCCGGCCGGTCGTCTCGACGGCCTTGGCCCGCACGGACTCGACGCGCTCGCCGAGTTCGGCGGCGCGCGCCTGCGCGGACTCGCGGCGTTCCATGACCTCGAGGACGACGTCCTCCAGGTCGCTCTGCCGCTTGGCGAGCGAGGCGATCTCGCTCTGCAGGCTGTTCAGGTCCTTGGGGTTGGTGACGGCCCCGGAGTCGAGTCGCTGCTGGTCGCGGGCGGCGCGCTGGCGGACCTGGTCGACGTCCGCTTCGGCCTTGGTCTGTTCGCGGGCGGTGTCGCTCTCCTCGGTCTGCGCGGCGACGAGCAGGTCGCGCAGCTGGGCGAGGTCGGCCTCCAGGGACTGGATCTCCTCGTGCTCGGGCAGCGTCTTGCGCCGGTGCGCGAGCTGGCTGAGCCGGGTGTCCAGCTCCTGGACGTCGAGGAGGCGGATCTGGTCGGCGGGCGCGGCGTTCAGTTGGGGGCTCCAGGTCTCATCGGGCGGCGGACGGCGCCGCGTGGGCGGTCCAGGGGTCGGTGACGGTGCGGGAGACGTGCGTGCGCAGTCCCCAGCCGTTCCGTTCGGAGATCGCGTCGAGCTGCGCGGCGGCCTGCTCGCACCAGGGCCACTCGGTGGCGAAGTGCGCGGCGTCGAGCAGGGCGAGGGGCGAGTGTTCGCGGGCCTCGGAGGCCGGGTGGTGGCGCAGGTCGGCGGTCAGGTAGGCGTCGACGCCGGCGGCGCGCACGTCGTCGAAGAGGCCGTCGCCGGAGCCGCCGCACACCGCGAGGGTGCGCACCGGCTGGTCCGGGTCACCGGCGGCCCGCACGCCCTGGGCGGTCGCGGGCAGCGACTCGGCGACGTGGCGGGTGAGTTCGGCGAGCGTGAGCGGGTGGTCGAGCGCGCACACGCGGCCCAGGCCGACGCCGCCCTCCGGGATCGGCGGGGTCGGGGACCAGCGGGCGCAGCACCCGCACGTCGAGGGCGGCGGCCAGGGCGTCGGAGACGCCTGGGTCGGAGCGGTCGGCGTTGGTGTGGGCGACGTGCAGGGCGATGCCGTGCCGGATCAGGGTGTGCACGACGCGGCCCTTGAAGGTGTCGGCCGCGACCGTCGAGGTGGGGCGCAGGTACAGCGGGTGGTGGGTGACGAGCAGGTCGGCGCCGAGGGTGACGGCCTCCTCGGCGATCTCCCGGACCGGGTCGACGGCGAACAGGACCCGGGTGACCTGGGCCGTCCGGGTCTCCGCAGACGGTGCCGACGGCGTCCCACCCCTCGGCACGCTCGCGCGGCCACAGAGCGTCGAGCGCGGCGATGACGTCGGAGAGTACGGGCACGGGGAAAGGCTACCTTCCGCCGGGCACGGCCCGTCGAGCCCGCCCGCACCTCGCCGGCGGCCGGCGCCGGGCCGAAGCGACGTGGGCCCGCTCCTGCCGGGCCGGAAGCGGTCCCGCGCACCGCCGGCGTCCGCCGACTCCACGTCGCCGGCCGGCTCACCTGGGCCGGCTCGGGACCGGACGAGCCTCGCGCGCGGGGAGGGGTACTCAAGCAGATCCGGCGCCCAGGCACGGCCGATTCCCGTTCGCCGCCACCCTTATGCGTGAAGGATGACGGCCTCGCGGCACGGCCCGGTCCGCACGGCTTAGCGTCGTGGCCGGAGGTGGTCGAATCATGACTGTCTGTGCCACGGACTGCGCTGTCGAACGGTGCGAGGCCGCAGGGCACCACGGTCTGGCGATCGCGGCGGACGGCTCCTACGCAGCCAGGCTCGTCGTGGCGCCGGGGACCCGTGACGGGTGGTTCCTCGAACGCTGGACGCTCGGCGGGCCGGAACCGTACGCGGTGCCGCTGCCCGGCGCACAGCCCGAGGAGCCCGGGAGCCGGGTGCTGCCGCTGGCGGACGGGCGGGTGCTGCTGGCCCGCCCGGTGGACGGCCGGCACGATCTGTTGCTGCTCTACCCCAGCGGCCCGCACACCGGCGAGGTCCCCCTCGGCTCGGTGCCCTCGCCCCGGCTGCGGCTGCTGCCGCCCTCGCCGGACGGCCACTCCGGCTACGGGCTGACGCAGACGGACGGCCCCGAGACGGTCACGGCCGTATGGCGGCTGGCGGGCGGGTCCCACGGCGTAGGTCCGCAGCAGGTCGCGCGGGTGCGGGGCGTGTGCGCGGGCGGCGCCTGGCTGGACCACGACGGGCGGCTGCTCGCCCTGGACCGCACCGAACCGCCCGGCACGTCCGGCGGACGGCCACGCACGAAGACGGTCGTCGTCGACCTGGCAGCCGGCGGAACGCTCACGCCGCTGCTGGAACTGACCGAGCACAGCGAAGACCGGCTGGTGCTGGCCGACCCGGACAGCGGTCTGCTGCTTGTGCGCTCGGACGCGCCGGGCACCGAGCGGCTGGGGTGGTGCGTGCTGGGCAGCGAGCGCCCGGTCCGGTTCCCGGAGACGCTCGCGCCGGACGGACGTGCGGCTGACGCCGTTCGCCGTGCAGCCGGGCCGGATGCTCCTGCCGGAGAGTTGCGCGGTCGCGCTCCGGGTCGACGGCCCGAACGGAACGTGGGCGGCAGTGTGGCGGCCGGACGGGCGGGGGTTGCAGCATGTGGCGGCGCCGCACGGCTGGCTGGCGGGCACCGGACTGTGGACTTCGGACGGGGAACTGCGGCTGCCGTGCACGCGTGTACAGGCGCCCTGCGTGCTGGCCCGCATCCGCCCGGGTATGGCGGCGGCCTCCGTGGCCTCTGCATCCCGGCGTCCCCGCCCGGCGCTGCCGGCCACCGCCGAGGACGGCCCGCCCCGGCAGACCCGCGCCACGGGCGTGCGTCCGGTGCCGCTGCAGCAGGCTCCGCCGGCGCGGGCCCGGTGAGCGGCCCGGGCCCGCGCGCCCCCTTCCACCTGCCCTGATGGACGCCGCCGAGTACGGCGGAGGAGTTTGAGCCGGGGAGATCGGGGAACGGACCCACGGCGGGCGGGACTTCGCCGCCCGGCACGACCGATCCACACAGCCATTCACGGAGTTCTCCCGCATGTCGGACGCCGTTTTCGCAACGTCCCAGCAGCACATCCAGCCGACACCGGCCACCTCCGACGGAGGCCACGGCAAGCACCGCGGGTCGGCCTCCTCATCGGACCGGTCGCGGACACAGACCGCCGGACCGGGCAGGCACCGTCGCCCGAACAGCGGCGGCTCCGAGGATGAGGCAGTCGCCTGACCGTCCGTCAGTCAGCTGTCGCGGGGGCGAGAGTGACCAGCCCGTCGGAGAGCGCGGCCGCGTCGCCGCGCTCGCGCACGGCGGCCCGCACCCGCACCGCGCCCGCCTCCCGCCAGAGTTCGATCCGCAGCGTTTCGCCGGGATAGACCACCTCGGCGAAGCGCGCGTCGAAGCCCGCCACCCGCTCCGGCCCGCCGACGGGTGCCGCGTCGACGACGGCCTTCAGCACCACGCCATAGGTGCACAGCCCGTGCAGGACGGGCCGTGCGAAGCCCGCGCGCCGGGCGAAGTCGGGATCCGCGTGCAGCGGATTGTCGTCACCGGACAACCGGTACAGCAGCGCCTGATCCTCCCGCAGCCCCCGCTCCAGCACCGCGTCCGGCTCCCGCTCCGGCACCGGTCGCCGCACGGACGGGCCGCGTTCACCGCCGAACCCGCCCTCGCCGCGCACGAAGAAGCGGGCGTCGCTGCGCCACAGCGGACCGTCCTCGTCCTCGGCGTCGGACCGCAGCGTGACCAGCGCCGCGGACCCCTTGTCCCCCACGGAGTGCACCGACTGCCGCAGCGTCGCCTCGCCGTGCCCCGCGAGCGGCCGGTGCACGGTGAGTGCGTGCCCGCCGTGCAGCACGGCCGCCAGGTCGAGGTCGAGGCCGGGAAGCGTCAGGGCGTCGATCACGCTGACGCCGCCTGCGACCGTTGCGAACGACGGCAGCACGGGCAGCGCACGCTCCGGCGTGTACGGCCCCTCGGCCGGGTCGATCGCCGGCGCGCCGGCGCCGATTCCCAGGTGGTAGAGGCGGACCTCCCGGTCCGTCCAGCGGATCTGCCGGGTGCGCGGCGGCGCGTTCAGAGCCTCGGTCACGTCGATGGGCATGGACGACTGTGACATGTGTCCCGGTCAGGTCACCACATCCGCCTCTGCCAGCGGGTGCCGCCCGCTCCGTAGCGTCTTGGTCATGACGCCAACCTCCTCTGCCCCGCCTCCGGCGGTGGCCTTCACCGGCGCGGTGCTGCGCTATGGCGCGGTCCACGCCGTCGACCGCCTCGATCTGGACGTTCCCGGCGGCGAGACCGTGGCGCTGCTCGGCCGCAACGGCGCCGGCAAGTCCAGCACGCTCAACCTGCTGCTCGGCCTTACCCCACCCACCGAGGGCGCAGTCCGGCTGTTCGGCGGCGCCCCCGAACTCGCTGTCCGCCGCGGCCGGGTCGGGGCGATGCTGCAGGACGGGCAGCCGCTGAGCAGGGTCACGGTCGGGGAGCTGGTCACCTTCGTGGCCGGCCGCTACCCCGACCCGATGCCCGTCTCCGAAGCACTGGGCCTGGCCGGTCTGACGGACTTCGCGAACCGCCGCGTCGACCGGCTCTCCGGCGGCCAGGCCCAACGGGTGCGGTTCGCCGTCGCGATCGCCGGCGCACCCGAACTGTTGGTGCTGGACGAGCCGACGGCCGCCCTGGACGTGGAGGCGCGCCGGGTCTTCTGGCAGTCGATGCGGTCCTATGCGGCCCGCGGCCACACCGTGTTGTTCTCCACCCACTACCTGGAGGAGGCCGACGCCAACGCCGACCGGATCGTGGTGCTGGACGCCGGGCGGATCGTCGCCGACGGCAGCGGCGCCGAGGTCAAGCGCGCGGTGGGCGGCTCGGTGGTCTCCTTCGACCTGGCGGGCCGCCCGGCCGAGGATTTGGAGCTGCTGCCCGGAGTGACCTTTGCCGAAGTCCGCAACGGACGGGCCCTGCTGCGCTGCGCCGACTCCGACACGACCGTCCTCGCGCTGGCCGAGCGGGGGCTGGTCCGGGACCTGGAGGTCGCCCCGGCCAGCCTGGAGGACGCCTTCCTCTCGCTGACTTCCGCGAAGCCCGGCACGCAGTCCGCCACCGAGGTCGAGGAGGCCGCCTGATGTTCGCCTACGTGCTGCTCGAGGTGCGCCGCGCCCTGCGGGAGACCGGCTACCTGGTCTTCGGCATCGGCATGCCGCTGCTGATGTACCTGCTGTTCACCAACCTGAACACCGGACAGGGCTCGGGGTCGGATACCTGGGCGGTGCTGTCCATGGTGGGCCTGGCCGCCTACGGCGGGCTGGGCGCGGCCGTGTCCGTCGGGACCGGGGTCGCCGACGACAAGTCGCGCGGCTGGCTGCGCCAGTTGCGCGTCACGCCACTCAGCCCGTCGCGAGTCGTCGTGGCGCGGGCGCTGACCGGATCCGTGACGGTGCTGCCGGCGATCGGAGCGGTACTGGCCGCCGGTGCGGTCGTCAACGACGTGCGACTGGCGGCCTGGCAGTGGACCGTGCTGCCGGTGGTGCTGTGGCTGGGCACCCTGCCGTTCACGCTGCTCGGCATCGGCAACGGCTACCGGCTCAGCTCGCAGACGACGGGCGTGGTCAACATGGCCTGCATGGTCGGGCTGTCGGTGCTGGGCGGCCTGTGGTTCCCGATCCAGGCGTTCCCGTCCTGGCTGCAGTCCGTCTCCCAGTGGACGCCCTCGCACGCCTTCGCCCAGCTCGGCTGGAGCATCACCGGCGGCGGCGCTCCGGGTGCGGGCACCATCAGCCTGATCGGCGCCTGGTTCGCGCTGTTCTGCGGCTACGCGGTGTACGCCTACCGTCGCTCGGCCCGAAGGGTGTGACGATGACAGTCGTGACGGGAGAACACACGCGGCATCAGCGATGGCTGGGCACCGAGATCGAGCACCTCAAGGGCCCGAGCGGCTTCGCCTTCCTGCCGTGGCTGCTGATGGGCGTCGGCGCCCTGTCGCACCTGGTGCAGGGCAAGGCCGACAACCCCTGGCTGGCCGGGGCCGGGATCCTGGCGTTCAACTCGCTCTACATCGGGGTGGTCTTCTCCGCGTTCCGGCCGGTGCACCGGCCGCCGTGGGGTCCTTACGTCCAGCTCGGTCTGCTGGGAGCGGTGACGTATGCGCTGGGCATCGGCTACGGCGGAAGCTGGCTGCTGTTCTTCCCGCTGTTCGGCATGGCCGCCGGCACGCTGCTGCGCGGCCGGGGCATCGGGGCGTTCATGTTCGTCGTCGCCTTCTCCGCCGGCCTGATCGCCGGCTGGCGGGGCCACGACCCCTGGTATGCGGTCACGATCGGCTACGGCACGGCTCTCTCCGGCCTGGTGACGGCGTCCGTGCTGAGCCTGGTGAACGCGGTACGGCAGCTGCGCGAGACCCGGCAGGAGCTGGCCCGCACGGCGGTGGAGAAGGAACGGCTGCGCTTCTCCCGCGACCTGCACGACCTCCTCGGCCACACGCTGTCGGTCGTCGTGGTCAAGGCGGAGGCGGTGCGCCGCGTCCTGCCGCACGACATCGAGGCCGCGAGGGGGCAGGCCGCCGACATCGAGGCGGTCGGCCGGCAGGCGCTCACCGAGATCCGGGAGGCGGTGACCGGCTACCGGGAGGGAAGTCTGCGCACCGAGCTGGAGCGTGCCTCGTCCCTGCTGGACGCTTCGGGCATCGAGGCCGTCACCCGGCACGAGGGAGCGCCGCTGCCGGCGCAGACCGAGGCCCTGCTGAGCTGGATCGTACGCGAGGGGGCGACGAACGCCGTGCGGCACAGCCGCGCCTCACGCTGCGAGATCGCGGTGCGCAACGCGGACGGGCGGGTGCGGCTGACCGTCACCGACGACGGGCGGGGGCCCGTAGGCTCCGCACAGGAGACGACGGGTGGCACGGGACTGCGCGGGCTCGCCGAACGGCTGACGGCGGCAGGCGGCCGGCTGGACCACGGCCCGGACGGCGGGCACGGCTTCCGGCTGGTGGCGGAACTCCCGGTGGAGGCGGAGGAGACGGCGCGGTGATCAAGGTCCTGCTCGCGGAGGACCAGGGCATGATGCGGGGCGCGCTGGCGCTGCTGCTGAACCTGGAGAAGGACATCGAGGTCGTCGCCCAGCTCGGCGACGGCGACGCGATCGTCGGCGCGGCTCTGGACGAGCGACCCGACGTGGCGGTGCTGGATATCGAGCTGCCGGGCCGCAGCGGTCTGGAGGCGGCCGCCGAACTACGGGAACGACTGCCGGAGTGCCGGGTGCTGATCGTGACGACGTTCGGCCGTCCGGGATATCTGCGACGTGCCATGGAGGCCGGTGCGTCGGGATTCCTGGTCAAGGACGGGCCGGTGGAGGAGCTGGCGGCGGCGATCCGGCGGGTGCTGGCCGGCGAACGCGTCATCGACCCGGCGCTGGCCGCCGCGGCGCTGAGCGCGGGCCCGAACCCGCTGACGCGGCGCGAGCAGCACGTGCTGGCCGCAGCGGTCGACGGGTCCATGGTCAGCGACATCGCCGTCAAGCTGCACCTGTCCCCGGCCACGGTCCGTAACTACCTGTCGTCGGCCATCGGCAAGACGCAGACGCGCAACCGCATGGAGGCGGTCCGCGCGGCCCGCCGGAACGGCTGGCTGTAGCAAGAGCGGCTTCACAGCCGCCGGCCGGGGAACTCCGTCGTAGGAGGTCGGTGGAACCGGGACGGCGCAGTCGGGCGTTGTCCCGACGACCGGTGCGCTGCCGGCGAGGAGGAGACGACATGATCGAATGGCGGACCGCGGCCTTCGGTGCCGAACCCACGGGTGACCGGCTCGAGCGGATGCGGCGCTCACCGCACTACGACGCCCAGGCGGGCGTGTTCCGCAATCCCGTTCCCGCCACGACCGTCCCGAGACCGACCGCCGGCGGCCGCACGGCGATGATCCGCGCCCTGCTGGGCGGCCAGGCACAGCGTCGCCCCTCGGCACCGGTGCCGGTGCGGACCCCGGACCTGGGGCGGCCGCCGGCCTCGGGCCTGCGCCTGACCTGGATGGGGCACTCCTCGGTGCTCGCCGAGATCGACGGCCGGCGGGTGCTCTTCGACCCGGTCTGGGGGGAGCGCTGCTCGCCGTTCACCTTCATCGGTCCGCGCAGGCTCCACCCGGTGCCGCTGCCGCTGGCCGAGGTGGGCGAGGTCGACGTCGTCGTCGTCTCCCACGACCACTACGACCACCTGGACATGCCCTCGATCCGGACTCTGTCCCGCACCGGGGCCCGCTTCGCGGTGCCGCTCGGAGTGGGCGCCCACCTGGAGCGGTGGGGGGTGCCGACGGCGCGGATCGACGAACTGGACTGGCACGAGTCGGCGCGGGTGGCGGACCTGACGCTCACCGCGACGCCCGCCCGGCACTTCTGCGGCCGCGGCCTGCGCAACCCGCAGCGCGCTCTGTGGGCGTCGTGGGTGGTCGCCGGTCCCGGTCACCGGATCTTCCACAGCGGCGACACCGGGTACTTCCCCGGCTTCGCCGACATCGGCCGGCAACACGGTCCCTTCGACGCGACGATGATCCAGCTCGGCGCCTACAGCGAGTTCTGGCCGGACGTCCACATGACGCCCGAGGAGGCACTGCGCACCCACGGTGACCTGCGGGGCGACGTGCTGCTGCCGATCCACTGGGGCACCTTCAACCTGGCGCCGCACCCGTGGGCCGAGCCGGCCGAGCGGACCTGGCGGCTGGCGAAGGACGCGGGAGTACGGGCGGCGCACCCGCTGCCGGGCGAGTCTTTCGAGCCGGGCAACGGAGCGGACGGCGCGGGGCTGCCCGGCACCCCGTGGTGGCGGCCGCAGGTCGTGGGCACCGCGGCGGCCGTCTCACGTCCGCAGGTAGGAGGCCCCGTTGAGGTCGAGGATCGTGCCTGAGGACCACTCCGCCCGCGGCGAGGCCAGCCAGCACACGGCGTCGGCGATCTCCTGCGGCGTCGCGACCCGTCCGTAGGGGCTCTGCGCGCGCAGCGCCTCGCCGCTCGCGCCGCGCAGCCGCTCGGCGACGCGCTCGGTGTCGATGAAGCCGGGGGCGACGGAGGCCACGGCGATGCCGTGTGGCGCGAGCGCGACGGCCAGGGACTGGCCGAGCGCGTGCACGGCGGCCTTGGTGGCGCCGTAAGCGGGGTGGTCGGGCTCGCCGCGGAACGCGCCGCGCGAGCCGACGTGCACGATGCGGCCGCCGGTGCCCTGGCCGATCATGCGGTGGGCGGCCTGGTGGCTCAGGTGGGCGGTGGCGAGCAGGTTGACGGCGGTGTGCTGCTCCCAGGCGGCCACCCAGTCGTCGAAGGAGGTGGTGGCGGGCGGATGCGGGGTGTTGACGGCTGCGTTGTTCACCAGCACGTCGAGTCCGCCGAGTGCCTCGTCCGCCGCCCGGACCAGGCCGGCGGCGGCCGCCGGGTCGGCCAGGTCGGCACTCAGCAGCACGTGGCCCTCCCCGGGCAGGCTGCGCAGCGTGTGCTCGGCGTCCGCGCGGCGGGTGCCGTAGTGCACGGCGACCCGGTCCCCGCCGGCGGCGAAAGCCCGGGCCAGGGCGCGGCCCAGGCCGCGGGACGCGCCGCTGACCAGCACCCGCCGCCCGGCGGCGGGGAAATCACGCGTCATGGGTCTCGTCCTCCTGGCTGCGGCGGGGCAGGGTGGCGACCATCAGCAGGGCGCTGCCCAGCAGGATGGCCGCTCCGGTGCGAAAGGCCAGAGCGTAGCCGTCGACGAGTGCGCCGGGCATCGCTGTGTCGCCGGACCTGCCGGGCGCGGCGACCCCCGCGATGCGGGCGGCGGCGACGGTGGACAGGATCGCCAGGCCGAGCGCGCCGCCCATGGTGCGTGAGGTGTTGATCAGGCCGGAGACCAGCCCGGCGTCGCGGGGGGCTGCTCCCGAGGTGGCCACTGCGGCCAGCGGGGTGGCCGACAGTCCGGCACCCAGTGCCATCAGCACGCCCGGGCCGAGCACGGTGGCGGCGTAGCCGCCGTGCACGTGCATGCCGCTCTCCCACAGGTAGCCGGCGGCAGCGATGAGCGTGCCCGTCACGGCGAGGGTGCGGGCGCCGGTCCACTGCATCAGCCGAGGGGCCAGCTTGGAGCCGAGCACGATGCTCAGCGACTGCGGAATAAAGCCCAGCCCGGCCTTGACCGGGCTGTAGTGCAGCACATTCTGCATGTAGAGGGACATGAAATACCACATGCAGAACATCGCAGCGCCGTTGACGAACATCGCGGTGTTCGCGGCGGAGATCGAGCGCAGCCGGAACAGTCCCAGCGGCACCAGCGGCTCGCCGGTACGGGCCTCCGCGGCGACGAATCCGGCGAGCAGCGCCAGGCCGCCGAGCAGCGGAGCGAGCGCCTGCGCCGCACCCCAGCCGGACGACTCGGTCTGCACGATGCCGTAGGCAAGGGCGCCCAGGCCGGCGGTGACGAGCAGCGCGCCGGGCACGTCGAGACGCCGCGCATGCCGTTCGCGGCCCTCGGCGACCCACAGCGCCGCCGCGGTGAGTACGAGCGCGCCGATCGGCACGTTGATCAGCAGCACCCAGCGCCAGGACAGCACGTCGGTGAGCACACCGCCGACGAGCCCGCCCGCCGCGCCGCCCCCGGCGCCGACCGCGGTCCAGGTGCCGATGGCGCGGGTCCGCGCGTGGCCGGTGGGGAAGGTGGTGGTCAGGATCGTCAGCGTCGCCGGTGCGAGCACCGCGGCACCGGTGCCCTGCACGCCGCGGGCCACCAGCAGTTGCCAGGACTCCTGCGCCAGGCCGCCGCCGAGGCTCGCGACCGTGAACAGGCCCAGCCCCAGCAGGAAGATCCGTTTCCGCCCGAACAGGTCGGCGGCCCGGCCGCCGAGCAGCATGAACCCGGCGAAGGTCAGCGTGTAGGTGTTGACGACCCACTGCAGACCGGACGCGCTCAGGCCCAGGCCATGCCGCATCGAGGGCAGTGCGACGTTGACGACGGAGACGTCGAGGACCACGAGGAACTGTCCGGCGCATGCCGCCAGCACGACGATCCACGGATGCCGTGCGGACGGACGGGAGAGGCGCGCCGTGCCGGGGTCGGAAGCGGTCTGGGCCATGGGCGCCATGCTCGCACCTCGCACCCGCCGCGCGAATCGGATATCCGGCGGAGACCGGGCGGGGCCGCCGGTCGCACGACCTGCGGCGTAGGGCAGCATGGCGGACGGAGATCGGACAAGGAACGGGTGACGGCAGATGAGCAGCACGCTGGAGCAGACGCTCACCGCGTTCGAGCAGGCCAAGGGCTTCATGCCGCGCGAGGAGGGCCTGGCCCTGCACGCGGCGGCGACGCGACGCGGCTCGGCTCGGGCTGCCGCTGCTGGAGATCGGCAGCTACTGCGGGCGCTCCACCTTGCTGCTGGCCGACGCCGCCCGCACGGCCGGGGTGACGGCGCTGACCGTCGACCACCACCGGGGCAGCGAGGAGCAGCAGCCCGGCTGGGAGTACCACGACTCCACGCTGGTCGACCCGAGGACCGGCCGGATGGACACACTGCCCGTCTTCCGCCGCACGCTGTACGCGGCGGGCCTCGAGGAGCACGTGGTCGCGCTGGTCGGCCGCTCGCCGCAGGTCGCCGCCGTGTGGCGCGGCCCGCTGGGGCTCGTGTTCGTCGACGGCGGGCACACCGACGAGCACGCCACCGGCGACTACGAAGGCTGGGCGCCGCACTTGGCGGACGGCGGCCTGCTGGTGATCCACGACGTCTTCCCCGACCCGGCCGACGGCGGCCAGGCCCCCTACCGGATCCACCGGCGCGCGCTGGACTCCGGCGCGTTCGCCGAGGTGTCGGCAACCGGCTCCCTGCGCGTGCTGCGCCGCATCGGGGAGGGCGTCTAGGGTTGCGGTCCGTGTCCGCCTCTCCACGTCCCGGGCTGCGCCGCTCCGTTCTGCTGGTCGTCGCCGCCCTCGTGCCGCTCGCCACGGCCGGCTGCGGTGCAGGCGCGCACCGGGACGAGCCGACCTCCTCGCCCTCCTCCACCACCCGGCCCTCCGGGGCATCCTCGGAGACCCCCGAGAACGGGCCGCTGGCGGGCCGGACCGTGGTCATCGATCCGGGCCACAATCCGCACAACAACCGCCACGTCGAGGAGATCTCGCAGCTCGTCGACATCGGCACGAAGAAGAAGCGCTGCGACACCACCGGCACCGCCACGAACGACGGTTACCGGGAGGCGGAGTTCACTTTGGACGTGTCCCGGCGGGTGCGCACGCTCCTCGAACGGCGGGGTGCGACCGTGCAGTTGACGCAGGACGGCGACCGTGCCGTGGGGGCCGTGTGTCGATGAACGGGCCCGGATCGGCGACGAGGCGCACGCCGACGCCGTGGTGTCGGTGCATGCGGACGGCGCCCCCGCCGGCGCACGCGGCTTCCACGTGATCCTGCCCGCCTCCGTCGACGAAGGGGCCGCCGACACCCGCCGGATCGTGCACCCGTCACGGCAGTTGGGCGACGCACTCGTCCTGGACTACCAGAAGGCGACCGGCTTCGGTCCGGCCCCGTACGCGGGCGGGGGCGACGGCTTGGACGTGCGCGGCGATCTCGGCGGACTCAACCTCAGCACCGTCCCGAAGGTCTTCATCGAGTGCGGCAACATGCGTGACCCGCGGGACGCCGCGCAACTCACCGACGCCGCCTGGCGGGCGCGCGCCGCCGACGGCATCGCACAGGGGATCACCGACTTCCTGACCGGAGGCGGGCACGGATGACGAGTACACGCAAGGCGAAGTACGGGGCCCGCGCATACGCCCGTACGATGGGGCCCGACCCCCGGCAGACACCTCACACCGACCACCAGACCGACTAAGGACCTCACGTTGAACATCCGCTCGCTCACGCGAGGCGACGGCGCTGTGATCGGCGCAGCAGTGCTGCTGTTCGTCGCCTCGTTCCTCACCTTCTACGGCGCCGACTGCTCGGGCGCCATCTGCGACAAGATCAGCGATCAGTTGCCCAACGCGTGGGAACTGAGCCAGCTGCTGCTCGTTCTTCCGGCGATCTTCCTGCTCGGTGTGCTCGCGGCTGTCCTCATCGTCGTCGGGCGCTTCCTGCCGGAGGGTCGTAAGGTCGCCGGCCTGACGCTGCCGCAGGCCGGCACGGTACTGGCCGTGGCCGCACTCTGGAACATGATCTGGGCCCTCATCTCGAAGCCCGAGCACGGGACCATCGCGCTCGGTGCGTGGCTGGCGCTACTGGCGACCCTGGTCATGGCCGCGGCAGCGGTCCTCACCGAGCAGGTGCCCGCGCTGAAGGCGTCGCTGCTGCCGGCCCCCAAGCCGCAGCAGCCGGGCCAGCCCGGCATGTACGGGCAGCAGCCGCACGGCGGATACGGCTACCCGGGCCAGCAGCCCGGCCCGTACGGTGCGCAGCCGCAGCAGCAGGGTTACGGCCACCCCGGCCAGCAGGCCCCCGGCCAGCCGCAGCCACACGCCCAGGCACAGCCGCAGCCGTACGGCGCGGGTCAGCCGCAGCAGCCCCAGCCGCAGCAGCCCGCCCCCACGCAGGCACAGCCGCAGCCGCAGCCGGGTGCCGGCGCGCCCGAACAGGCTTTCCAGCCGTTCTGGTTCGCCGTTCCGGTGAACCGCCCGCTGTTCCCGGAGGACGGCGGGTCCGCGCCGGTCGCCGAGCTCGCCCCTGGCACCTGGTACCTGGCGGTGGACCAGCGCGGCCAGCAGCTGGTCGCCCAGACCCAGGACGGCCGCCGCGGCGTCCTGCAGGACACCACCGGCATCCAGCGCGGCTGATCCCAGCCTCGACGGCGGCGGCCCTCCCCCAGCCCGGGGAAGGGCCGCCGCCGTTCTGCGGCATGACAAAGTCATCACCATGACTGTGACTGTGCACAGCTCGGCGCACGCCCGCACGTTGCCCGAGATACGGGGGAGCCTGGAGTCGCACCTGACGGTCGAGTGCGCCGGCGACGAGGAGACGGAGGCACTGGCCCGCTGGGCGGCAGCCCGCGCGCTGCGCTTCACCCACATCGTGCTCGCCCGCGGCCGGACGCGGTCGCAGCCCATGCTGACCGTGCGGGGCGAAGGCGCCGCGACACGACGCCCGGCGGCGACCCGGATCGCGGCCGACCTCGCCGCGCACGGCTTCCGCGTGGTGCGCGTGAAGACGGAGAGCTCCCCGTGGGCGGACGGCGTCCCGGAGGCGGATGCCGGGGCGGCTGACCGGCACCCGGGACGGTACTTCGAGCACCACGTCAAGCTGCTGCTGCCGCCCGATCACGACCGCGAGCGGCTGGAGGCGACGGCCGCCGCGCACTGCGCTCACCTCTCGTGGAACGCCCGCCGGGTCCGGGCCGACGGTCGGCAGGAACGCTTCGTGACCCAGCGCTGCCACGATGTCGGCCGGCGCACGGCCGAGCGGCGGATGACCGCTGTGCTGGCCGCGCTCGACGCCGCCGGCCATCACGTACTGGAGACGGAACGCGAGTTCGTCGTGCACGACTCACACGTCGCGCTGGATGACGGCTGGATCACGCAGGGAGCTACCCGATGACCACCCCTCCCCGGCGCGAGACCGGCACCTGGAAGGGACTGTGGCAGGGCTCCCCCGGCGTCCCGCACGAGCACCTCTCCGACGAGGACCGGCAGTGGTTCGGTTATCCGAAAACGTTGCAGCCCGCACCGGACGGACTGATCCAGCCCGTCGTCTTCGACCCGTCCCTGGTCCACCACCCCAACGCGTTCCGGGCGGGAGAGCCGGTCTTCGAGGACGCGGAGTCCGAGCGGGCCTGGCGGCGAGCCCGCCGCACGGCGCTGGACACGGTGCTCGCGGCGATCGCCGACGGACCGTGGCACGAGCACCTGGTGCTGCGGGGCAGCGCCTTGCTGGCCGGCTGGTTCGGCGAGGCCGCGCGGGAGCCCGGTGACCTGGACTTCGTCGTCGTCCCGCAGGACTGGGCGATCGATGACGCGCGCACGGCCGCGCTGTTCCGCGACATCGCCCGGCACGCCGCCGACTTCGCCGGCCACACGGTTCACATCGACGCGGTCGGCGCGGTGACGGAGGACATCTGGACCTACGACCGTGTCCCCGGGCGGCGCATGCTTCTCCCGTGGACCGCGCCGGGCACCCCCGGCGGGACGATGCAACTGGACGTCGTCTTCAACGAATCGCTACCTGCCCCGGCGGAGTTCACCGAGGTCCCTCCACTGGGCGACGGGCAGGGGTGCCGGCTGCGGGCGGCGACGCCTGAACTGTCGTTGGCCTGGAAGCTGCTCTGGCTGGTCACGGACGAGCATCCGCAGGGCAAGGACCTTTACGACGCGATGCTGCTGGCAGAACGGGTCGCCCCGCCCTACGAGGTGACACGCGACGCGCTCGTTCTCAGCGGCGTCGAGGCTCTGCAGCCTTGCGGTGCCTGGTGGATGGACGTCATCACCGACGAGAGCGACGTCGAGTGGCAGGACTTCGTCCGCGAACATCCCCGTGTGAAGGTGACGATGGCTGAGTGCGCAGGGCGGCTGCGCGATGCGCTGGCACCGCTCTTCGAGGCCGCTGAGCGGCCGGGCGAGAGCAACTACGAACGGTGGGCGCGCTGGCTGGAGCCGCTGGTGTCCGCGACACGTGCTCTGCCTGCCGCGGACCGGCCGGCCGCGCTGGCCCGGCTGGCCGACGGAGCCTGGCCCGGTCTGGCCGCGGCAGTGGTCGTGACGCGTGAACTGGCAGGTGGAGTGGTTGCCGTCGGCCTGGAGGAGGCGATGCGCACGCTGGTCTTCGGCCACGATCGGTGGAGCGGGTGGCGAGGGCGCGCGGACATGACGGACAACCCTGCGCTGAACGCACTCCGCTGAGCGGGAGGGCAGCACTCACTGGCGGAACGGGCGGTTCCGGGGGCGGGTTTGAGGGCGATGTTTCCGGTAATGAGATGTCCATGACTCAGAGCAGACGTTCAGGACTCAGCCAGGCAGGGGTGGTGGTCCAGGTCGTCGCGGACGTCGTCGCGGCGATCATCGGACTGTGGATCCTGCTGTACATACTGGAAGCGAACCCGGGCAACGATCTGGTGGTCGTGGTCAAGGACGCCGCGCGCTGGCTCGCCGGCTGGTCCTACGACCTGTTCTCCCTCAACCCCGACTGGCTGCAGGTGCTGGTCAACTACGGCATCGCCGCAGTCGTCTACCTGGCGATCGGGCACGGACTCGCCGTCCGGCTCCGCCGTGCCTGACAGCCCGCGCCGCCTGAGCAGCGCCGGCTTCGGTCCGCACCACGCACGAGGACGACCGTCGGCACGGCGAATGCGGCGCGTGGGAAGACGTCGACGGGCTTCGCCGGAGGGCCTGACCGAGCTGCGCCGCCGGCTGACGGAGAGCACGAGCCGGCGCGGCGGTCCGTCGCCTGGCTCACGGGCGGTACATCACGGCCGGATCGCCCGGCGGCGCGAGTGAGCCCAGCGGGCGACCGGGCAGCTCCGACGGTGTGGACAGCTCAGGCGGTGCCGCAGGGGCAGTCTGGCCGCAGGCCGTCCGGCAGGGACTCGCCGCCGAAGACGGTGGCCGTCGGCTCGTCGCCGCCCAGCGCGGCCGCGGCCAGCAGCAGCGAACCCGCGGTCCACGTCGTGCGCTCCGCGGGCCAGACGGCCTCGTCCGCGAATACGTAGCCCGTCCAGTACATGCCGTCCTCGGCGCGCAGGTGACCGATCCAGCGCAGGACGTCCACCGCACGGTCGGACTCACCCATCGCCCAGAGAGTCAGGGCGAGTTCTGCGCTCTCCCCGCCCGTCACCCACGGGTTGGGGTCGACGCAGCGTACGCCCAGCCCGGGGACGACGAACCGGTCCCAGCCGTCCTCGATCCGCTGCTTGGCCGCGGGTCCGCGCAGTGCGCCGGCGAGGACCGGGTAGTACCAGTCCATCGAGTAGCGGCTCTTGTCGAGGAACCGGTCCTGGTGATGTGCCACCGCGTGACCGAGCCGGCCGGAGGCCGACTCCCAGTCGGGCTGCGGTTCCTCGCGGTACGCGGCGATCGCCAGGGCGCAGCGCAGCGCCTGGTAGGCGGAGGCCGAGCCGGTCAGCAGTGCGTCGCGCAGGAGAGTGCCGTCCGGCTCACGTTTCCAGCCGAGTTGCCCGCCGGGCTGCTGGAGGTCGAGCACGAACTCCACGGCGCGGGTGACGACCGGCCACATCGTGTCGAGAAAGGCGTCGTCGCCGGTGGTCAGGTGATGGTGCCAGACGCCGACGGCCAGGTAGGCGCAGAAGTTGCTCTCCCGTGCCCGGTCGATGGGTCGGGCGGGGTCGCCGTCCGCGTAGGCGGCGTACCAGGAGCCGTCGGGCAGTTGGTTGTGGGCCAGCCACCGGTATGCGGCCTCGGCGCGGGCGTGTTCGCCGGCAGCGTCGAGCGCCATCGCGGCCTCGGTGTGGTCCCACGGGTCGAGGTGGTGGCCGGCGAACCAGGGGATGGCGCCGTCAGGGCGCTGTTCGGCGGCGATGCCGGCGACGGTCTGCGCGACTTGAGCGGCGGTCAGCACGCCGGGCAGCACCAGGCGTTCGGTGTGTTCGGGGAGCGTCACGCGGTGGTCCCCGAGCCGGCCGGCAGGTGCGGTTTGGTGGCGTAGGCGACGAAGCTCTTGCCGATGAGCGGGTCGAGTGCCCGCTCGGCGAGCCGGGTGGCGAGCGGCTTGTTCATGATGTCCCACACCAGCAGCTTGTGGTAGGCGCGCACCGGCAGGGCCGCGTCCTCGCCGTCGCGGTCCACCCCGAAGGCACACTTGAGCCACCAGTAGGGTGAGTGCAGCCCGTGTGCGTGGTGACTGCCGTATGGGCGCAGGCCGGCCTCCCGCATCCGGGCGAGGAGTTCGTGGGCGCGGTAAATCCGGATATGGCCGCCCTCCACTTCGTGGTAGGCGTCGCTGAGCGCCCAGCAGACGCGTTCGGGCCCGTAGCGCGGCACCGTGACGGCGATGCGTCCGCCGGGCCGCAGCACGCGGACCATCTCGGCGAGCACGCCCTTGTCGTCGGGGATGTGTTCCATCACCTCGGAGATGATGACGACGTCGAAGCTCTCGTCGGGAAACGGCAGGGCGAGTGCGTCGCCCTCCATCGCGGTGGCGGTGGCGCCGGCGGGCGCCTCACCGGCGTCCTTCATGGCGGCGAACCACGTGGCGACCTCGCGGATCTCCTCCCCGTTGCGGTCGAGGGCGACCACGCGTGCGCCGCGCCGGTAGCACTCGAACGCGTGCCGGCCCGCGCCGCAGCCCAGGTCCAGGACGCGGTCACCCGGAGCGAGCGGGAAGCGGGAGAAGTCGACTGTCAGCACGGGGCCTCTGCTTTCGTACGGGGGTCGGTGCACGCCGGTCGGGTGCGCGCACAGCCGGCAGGTCAGCGTCCCCCGCTGCGGTCGGTGGCTGAGGCCAGGGTCCGTTTCGGTGAAGCAGCGGAGGCGGCCGGTGCGGGGTCGGCGATGCCGGGGCGGGGGGCGGGCGCCGTGCGGGCGGCCGGGGTACCGCCGGGTCGGGCCGCCATCGCGGCGCGGTAGTGGGCGACGGTGCCGAGCGCTGCCTGCTCCCAGGTGAACCTGCGCAGCACGCGCGAGCGTCCGGCCGCGCCCAGCCGGGCGCGCAGCACCGGGTCGTCGAGGGCCCGCCCCAGGGCGGCGGCCAGTGCCCCAGGGTCGCCGGGCGGCACGGCGAGACACGTCTCGCCGTCCGGGCCGGCGACCTCGGGGACGGCGCCTCCCGTCGTCGCCACCAGCGGCGTGCCGGTCGCCATGGCTTCGGCCGCGGGCAGCGAGAAGCCCTCGTAGAGGGAGGGCACGCAGGCGACCTCCGCGCTGCGCACCAGGTCCGCGAGTTCGGGGTCGCTGACACCCTTGACGAACTCGACGGCTCCGTCCAGCCCGTGGCGGGTCAGGGCATCGGCGACCGGGCCGCGCTCCGGGCGTCTGCCGACGACGACGAGGTGCGCATCGGACCGGGCGGCCCGCAGGAGGGCGAGCGCGTCGACGAGGTGCACCAGGCCCTTGAGCGGCACGTCCGGCGCTGGATGTGGTGACGATGCGGCCGGGCACCTCGGGCACCGAAGGGTCGGGCGAGAACAGGTCGGTATCGGCGCCGATGTGCACGACGTGCACCCGCTCCTCACGGACGCCGAGGTGCGCGACGATCTCCTGCCGCGAGCTGCCGGAGACGGTGAGCACCGACGGCAGCCGCCGCGCGACGCGCTTCTGCATGCGGGTGAAGCCGTACCAGCGGCGCACCGAGAGGCGGCGCCGCCGGCTGCCGACCGCGTCCAGCTCCAGCTGCCGGTCGACGGTGACGGGGTGATGCACGGTGGTGACCAGCGGGAGCCCGACCGCCTGTTCCAGCCCGAGCAGGCCGTAGCCGAGGGTCTGGTTGTCGTGCACGACGTCGAACGCCCCGCGGCGGGCCGCCAGGTGGCGGCGGGCCCGCAGCGAGAAGGTGAGCGGTTCGGGGAACCCGCCGGTCCACATGGTGCCGACCTCGAGGAGGTCGATCCAGTCGCGGAACTCCTCCGGGCGCGGCGTGCGGAAGGGGTCGGGCTGCCGGTAGAGGTCCAGGCTGGGCAGTTCGGTGAGCCGGACGCCGTCGTCGAGCACGGGGTAGGGCTGGGCGCCGATGACCTCGACGTGATGGCCGAGCCGCGCCAGCTCCCGGGACAGATGCCGGACATAGACGCCCTGACCGCCGCAGAACGGGTTGCCCTTGTAGGTCAGGAGCGCAATACGCAACGGCCGCTCGCCGCCGCCCGCGGCCTCTGCGGTCACTCACGGCCCCTTTCCTCGTCGCGCTGTGTCGGCGGAGCGTACCGAAGACGGCCCGCCAGGGGCCGCCGCGGCGGGCCCGGGAAGCCTCAGATTACCGGCCGGTCACCTCGGGAGGACCGGCGGTCCGGGTGATTCACGCCACCTTCCCCTCGGCTGCCCGGAGGCCGGAAGGTGCCGCCGGAGGGCACGGTTAGAGTAGACGCACAAGTGAACGTCTCCTTCCGGGGGAAGCCGGTGCGAATCCGGCGCTGACCCGCAACCGTGAACGTCGAGGGAGCGTCGCGAAAGCAGCGTCGTCCGCCCGCTGGGCGGGCGGGGCGCCGCCCGGCGGGCGGAATTTTCGTGACGGGACCTGTGCGTAAGCCGGAGCACCCGGGCGGGAGACGAAGGCTCTCTGGGCTACGTCGAGGTATGCGAGCCGAGCCGGGTGCCGCTCGCGGGTCGTCGACTCCGGCGCGCGGCGGCCGTGCGCGGCTGCGCACCGCTCACCGAAAGGCACCCGCCATGTACCTGCGCCGCAGCACAGCGCTTCTCGCCGCCTCCGCCGCGCTCTGCGCGGTCACGGCTCCGGCCGCCGTCGCCGCACCGGCGACGGAGGACGGCCTGTACGGCACGAGCGACCCCACCTACGACGGCGTCTGGCGCCAGTCCCTGGCGCTGCTTGCCCAGGACGCCGCGCACGTGACCCCGTCGAAGAAGGCCGTGGGGTGGCTGACGGCCCAGCAGTGCGACGACGGGTCGTTCCCCGCCTACCGCGCCGGCACCGACGGCGACTGCGACAAGAAGTCCGCGCCGAACACCAACGCCACCGGCATCGCCGTGCAGGCACTGGTCGCGCTGGGCGGCCACGACCAGGCCGTGCACAAGGCGGTGCACTGGCTGAAGTCCGTGCAGAACGACGACGGCGGCTGGGGCTACACCGCCGGCGCGCCCTCCGACGCGAACTCCGTCTCGCTGGTGATCGGCTCCCTGACCGTGGCCGGCGAGCAGGTGGACAAGACCGGCCAGGACGGTGCCACCCCCTATGACGCGCTGCTCGGCTTCCAGTTGGGCTGTGACGCGAAGCCGGACGCGCGCGGCGCGTTCGCCTACCAGCCCGACAAGAACGGGAAGCTCGCGCCGAACGCCGACGCCACGGCGGCCGCCGCCCTGGGCGGGCTCGGCGAGGGTGTCCTCGTCCGGCCCGGAGCAGCCCCGCACGCCGGACCGGCCACCTCACCGGACTGCGGCTCGGGCAGGCAGGCCGGCGAGCCCGCACCCACGGAGGCCGCCGAGGCCGGTGCCGCCTACCTGACGGCCGCGCTGAAGGGGAACGAGCACCACCTGCAGTCCGTGATGCCGGGCGCGAAGGACCAGCCGGACTGGAGCAACACGGCCGACGCGGTCATCGCGCTGGCGGCCGGCGGTCACGAGAAGGCGGCCCACGCCTCCCTCTCCTGGCTGCAGAAACACGTCGGCGACTGGGACAAGGCCAAGGCCGACCCCGCGGCCCTCTCGCAGCTGATCCTCGCCGCGCACGCGAACGGGAGCGACCCGCACGACTTCGGCGGCGTCGACCTGGTGAAGCGGCTGAATGCCACCGGCCCGAAGCCGGAGGGCACCAAGCCGCATCCGGCGACCGGTGCGATGACGTCCGACGACGACAGCGGTGACGGCACCGTCTGGATCGTCTCGTTCATCGGAGTCGGGCTGGCCGCCGGGATCGGCGTCGGCCTGGCCATGAGCGCCCGCCGCCGCAAGGACGCCTCGTGAGAGCGTGCGGGCGCGGCGCGGCGCTGCTCGCGCTCGCAATGCCGGCGGCGCTCGGCATGCTGCTGACGCTCGTCCTCGCACCGGCGGCCCACGCCCAGGGCTACCGGTACTGGTCGTTCTGGACCCGGGACGGCGGCTCGTGGACGTACGCCACCCAGGGGCCGGCCACCTTCCGGCCTGCGGACGGCGACGTGCTCGGGTTCCGCTTCTCCGTCAGCCGGGACTCCGCCGACGACGCCGCGCAGCCGCGCGGCGCGTCCGGTTTCGCGGCGATATGCGATGACACCCCGGCCCAGCAGGGCAGTGAACGCGTCGCGCTCGTAGTGGACTTCGGCACCACCGCAGACGCGCCCGAGGGCGAGACGCCGCCGAAGCCGCGCACGGTGTGTGCCCGCATCGCCCCGGACGCGACGGCCGCCGACGCGCTGGCGGCCGAAGCGAAGCCGCTGCGCTACAACTCGGCGGCGCTGTTGTGCGCCATCGACGGCTATCCGGCGGTCGGCTGCGGCGAGCACGTCTCGGACAGCGCTCACGCCGGTCACGAGCCGGAGCACACCGCCTCGCAGGGCACCGAAAACAGCTCCGACGGCGGCGGTTCGAGCACGTCCACGACACTGAGCTTCGTCCTCGCCGCTGTCCTGGTGGCCGCGCTGGGCGCCGGCGCGGTGCTGCAGACGCGTCGGCACCGCGGGTGACGGCGTGCCGGCGGTGAGCGGGACCGGGCGTTGGCGCGCTCCAGAGGCGTCGCGCGCCAACGCGCTGCACCCGGGGGCCTGGTGGCTGTGGGCACTCGGGCTGGCCACCGCCGCCTCGCGCACCACCGACCCGCTGCTGCTGGCCCTCGTCGTCGCGGTGACCGGCTATGTGGTCGCCGCCCGGCGCACCGACGCACCCTGGGCGCGCTCCTACACCACGTTCGTCAAGCTCGGCCTGCTGGTGATCGGCATCCGCATCCTGTTCGCCTTCGTCCTCGGGTCGGCGATCCCCGGCACGCACGTCCTGGTCACGCTGCCCGAAGTGCCGCTGCCCGGCTGGGCGCAGGGCGTGCGGATCGGCGGCCGTGTCACCGCCGAAGGCATGGTCTTCGCCCTCTACGTCGGGATGCGGCTGGCGACGCTGCTGATCTGCGTCGGCGCGGCCAACGCGCTGGCGAACCCGGCGCGGCTGCTGAAGTCGCTGCCCGGCGCGCTGTACGAGGCGGGCGTCGCGGTCGTCGTGGCGATGACGTTCGCGCCCAACCTGGTGACCGACGTGCAGCGGATGCGTGCCGCCCGCCGGCTGCGGGGCCGGTCGACGAAGGGGCTGCGCGGACTGCTGCAGGTCGGGCTGCCGGTGCTGGAGGGCGCGTTGGAGCGCTCGGTGGCGCTGGCCGCCGCGATGGACGCCCGTGGCTACGGGCGCACCGCCCGGGTTCCGGCGGCCGTGCGGCAGACCACCGCCGTGCTGACGCTCGGCGGTCTGCTGGGGGTGTGCGCCGGCACCTACGGTCTGCTGGCCGCGCAGGGCGGGCTGTTCGGACTGCCGTTGCTCGGGCTGGGCCTGGCGGCGGCGCTGTGCGGGCTGCGGCTGGGAGGCCGGCGCAGCGTCCGCACGCGCTACCGGCCGGACCGTTGGGGGGTACGTGCCTGGCTGGTGACGGGATCGGGTGCGGCGGTGGCCGTACTGACCGTCTGGTCGGGTGCGGTGTTTCCCTCGGCGCTTCAGCCGTCGGTGGTTCCGCTGAGCGCACCGGTGCTGCCGTTGTGGCCGGCGGCTGCGCTGCTGCTGGGCCTGCTGCCCGCGTTCGTCGCGCCGGCGCCCGCTGCGGCCGCAGCTCCGGAGCGTCCGCCGGCAGAAGGCGCTGACGCCGCCGGTGACCGCCCCCGTGCGCAGAGAGGAGCCAAGTACCCGGTGATCGGTTTCGAGCAGGTGTCCGTCATCTACGAGGACGCGGCGACGCCGGTGCTGTCCGGAGTGGACCTGACGGTCCCGGAGGGCGAACTGTGTCTCCTCGTCGGGCCGTCCGGAGTCGGCAAGTCGACTTTGCTGTCGACGGTCTCCGGTCTGGTGCCCCACTTCACCGGCGGCACTCTGCGCGGCCGTGTCACCGTCGCGGGCCGCGACACCCGCACCCACCGGCCTCGTGAACTGGCCGACGTCGTCGGCACCGTGGGTCAGGACCCCGTCGCCCACTTCGTCACCGACACCGTCGAGGACGAACTCGCCTACGGCATGGAGTGCGTCGGGCTGTCGCCGCAGGTCATGCGGCGCCGCGTCGAGGAGACGCTCGACCTGCTCGGACTGGCCACGCTGCGGGACCGTCCGCTGGCCACGCTGTCGGGCGGGCAGCAGCAGCGCGTCGCCATCGGCTCGGTGCTCACCGTGCACCCCGAGGTGCTCGTGCTGGACGAGCCGACCTCCGCGCTCGACCCGGGTGCCGCCGAGGAGGTGTTGGCCGTGCTGCAACGCCTGGTGCACGACCTGGGCACCACGGTCCTGATGGCCGAGCACCGGCTGGAGCGCGTCGTGCAGTACGCCGACCGGATGCTGCTGCTGCCGGCGCCGGGAGAACCGCCGCGACTGGGCACACCGGCCGAAGTGATGGCCGATTCCCCCGTGCGCCCGCCCGTGGTGGACCTGGGGCGGGTGGCCGGCTGGTCGCCGCTGCCGATGACCGTGCGCGACGCCCGCCGCGCGGCCGGACCGCTGCGCGACCGGCTGGCCCCGCACACCTCCCGTGACGCACCGGCGGCCGGGCCGCGCGGAAACGGCGAGGTCGTCGCCGAGGCCGTCGCCCTGCACGTGCGCCGTGGCCGGTCCGAAGTGCTGCTACCGGGTCGGCCTGATGGTGCACGCCGGACAGATCGTGGCTCTGATGGGCCGCAACGGCGCCGGCAAGTCCACCCTGCTGGGCAGCCTCGTCGGCCTGCACGAACCGGCGTCGGGATCGATACGGGTAGGCCGCGGCGACGACGCGGTCACCCCGCACCGCACGAAGCCGGACCGGCTGCTGCGGCAGGCGGGGCTGGTGCCGCAGGAACCACGCGACCTGCTGTACGCCGACTCCGTCGCCGCCGAGTGCACGGCCGCCGACGCGGATGCGGGTGCGTCCGCGGGCAGTTGCCGCGCCCTGGTCGCCCGGCTGCTGCCCGGCGTCCCGGAGGGCACCCACCCGCGGGACCTCTCCGAGGGCCAGCGCCTGGCGCTGGCCCTGGCGGTCATCCTGACGGCCGCCCCGCCGCTGCTGCTGCTGGACGAACCGACCCGCGGTCTCGACTACGCGGCGAAGGGCCGACTGGTCGAGGTGCTGCGCGGCCTCGCGGCGGACGGGCACGCGATCGTGCTGGCCACGCACGACGTGGAACTGGCCGCCGAACTCGCCCACCGGGTCGTGGTGCTGGCCGAGGGCGAGATCGTCGCGGACGGTCCGACGGCCGACGTCGTCACGGCGTCCCCCGCCTATCAGCCGCAGGTGGCGAAGATACTGGCTCCGCAGCACTGGCTGACCGTGCCGCAGGTACGGGCGGCGCTACAAGGGGAGCCGGCGTGAGGGCGCCGGAACGACAGGTGCGGGCGGTGCGGCTCGGGCCGCGCTCGGTGGCTGCTCTGGTGCTCGTGAGCACGATCGGCCTCGCCGCGTTCGGCTGGCCGCTGCTGGCCGGTTCGGGCTCCGGACTGGCGCACTCCCAGGACGCACCCTGGCTCTTCGCCGCACTGCTGCCGCTGCTGCTGGGTGTGGTCGTGGCCACCGTCGCCGACACCGGTCTGGACGCGAAGGCCGTGGCGATGCTGGGCATGCTCGCAGCGGTCGGCGCAGCGCTGCGCCCGCTCGGGGCGGGTACGGCGGGCCTGGAGCCGATGTTCTTCCTGATGGTGCTCTCGGGCCGGGTGCTGGGGCCGGGCTTCGGATTCGTGCTGGGCGCGGTCTCGATGTTCGCCTCGGCGCTGCTGACGGGCGGGGTCGGACCGTGGATGCCGTTCCAGATGCTCTCCATGGGCTGGGTGGCGATGGGCGCCGGGCTGCTGCCCGGCCCGCACCGGCTGCGCGGTCGCCGGGAAGTGCTGCTGCTCGCCGGCTACGGCGCGGTGGCGTCCGTGCTGTACGGCCTGGTGATGGACCTGCAGGGGTGGGCGTTCATCCAGGGGCTCGCCTCGAGCATCTCGTTCGTGCCCGGCGGGCCGCTGACGGAGAACCTGTCCCGCTTCGCCGCCTATGTGCTGGCGACGTCGCTGGGCTGGGACCTTCCGCGGGCGGCGCTGACGGTGGTGCTGACCCTGGCGGTCGGTCGTCCGGTGTTGCGGGCACTGCGACGGGCCACGCGACGGGCGGCCTTCGCCCCGCCCGTCGCCTTCACCCCGCCGGAGGGGAACTAGCGCTGGTGCCGCGGCGCTGGCCGCCGCCCTTCACGGCCGAAGGCACGGCGTCCTCCTCGTCGGGCGTCCACCCCTGGGCGGGCACGCCACCGGGGAGGTGTCCGCGGTCGTCCGCGGCCTCCGCCTCCTCTTCGCGGGAGAAGAAGACACGCTGAATGGCGAAGCCGGCCGCGACGACCATGGCGCCGCCGACCGCGTCCAGCACGTAGTGGTTGGCGGTGCCGATCACCACCAACGTGGTGCACAGCGGGTAGAGGACACCGAGGGCACGCAGCCACAGGTTCGGCGTCATCCGGATCACCACGATCGCGCACCACAGCGACCAGCCCACGTGCAGCGACGGCATGGCGGCGTACTGGTTGGACAGTGCGGTCAGCGCGCCGTAGTCGGGGTGGGCCAGGTCCTGCGGGCCGTGCGCGGTGTCGATGAAGCCCAGACCGGGCATCAGGCGCGGCGGCGCGAGCGGGAAGAGCCAGAAACCGAACAGTGCGAGGAGCGTGGTCCAGCTGAGCGCGGTGCGCACCCGGCGGTACTCGGCGGGGCGGCGCAGGAACAGCACGGCGAGGAGCGTGATCGGCACCGAGTAGTGGAACGCCTGGTAGTAGACGTCGCTGACGGCGCGCAACCAGTGAGTGTGCGCCGTCAGCTGGTTCAGGCCGTACTCGACATCGATCCGGAGCGCGGACTCGACAGCGAGCACCATGTCGCCGTGGTGTTCGGCCCTGCCGCGCTCGTCCGGGGCGAGACCGCGGACGTAGGAATAGATCCAGAAGCCGACCCGGATGAGGAGTAGCTCCAGCATCACGTTGGGGCGGCTGAGCGGCCCGGAGGGCAGCGGCCTGTCCCACAGCGGGGCGCTGCGGGAGAGGAACGGCACGGCGCAGGCCGCGAACAGTGCCGCGACGAGCGGGAGGTCGTCGGCGGCAGCGCGGAGCACCTGGACGTTCGGCAGCAGGACGCTGCCGTCCAGCGACATCACCAGGACCACGAACACCGGCCACACCAGCCGGTCGGCGCGGCGGCTGCCGACCCGTCCGACAGCGGTGAGCAGGATCCACAGCTGCTGGTGCTGCCAGGAGGCCGGCGCGGCGGCCACGACGGCACAGCCGGTGATGGCGGCGGCGAGCAGCGGCTGCCCGTCGCTCGGCGTAGCGCATCGCGCGACGCAGGGCCACCACGCAGACGGCGGCCGCGAGCACGGCGAACAGCACGAGTTCGAACGGGCCGTGCACCCCGGTCCGCAGCAGCACACCGTGCAGCGACTGCCCGGCCGTCCCGTCGGCGGGGACCGCCAGACCGGCGCCGGCCACGTGGTGCACCCAGTACGTCCAGGAGTCGTCGGGCGTGGCGGCCCAGGCGACGGCCGTGCCGGCGGCGAAGGTGACGGAGCCGGTCACCGCGGCGCCCCGCCGCCCGGTGCACCACAACAGCACGGCGAACAGCAGTACGGCGGGCTGCAGCGCGGCCGCCAGACCGATGAGCACACCTCCGCCGCGCCGTTCCTCCTGGCGCTGCATCAGCCAGCCGAGAAGCACCAGCAGGACCGGCAGCACACTGGTCTGCCCGGCGGTGAAGGCGCTGCGCACCGGGACGGAGACCACCAGCAGGATCAGCACCATCGGGAGCCCGTACAGCGCCGTGCGCCGCGAGACGGGTCCGGGCAACGCCCGCACGGCCACCACGCCGACGGCGGCGACCAGCAGCAGGGTGCCGAACGTCCAGGCCAGGCCCAGCTGGTCTTCCGCGGCGCGCGCGAAGGGCCGCAGCACGAGCCCGGCGAAGGGCGTGCCCGTGAACGGCTCCGCACCGCCGTACAGCGAGTCGCCGGCCCGCCACCAGGCGAACAGGTCGGCCGGGCGGGAGGCCTCGGCCGCCTGCCGCAGGGCGAGGGCGCCTGCGACGAGCCAGAGCCCGGCCAGCGCCATTCCACCCCTGGTTCCCAGCCGTCTGACGCTGCCCGCCTGTTCTCGCTGACGTCTCCGGCGTCACTCCCGCCCCCTCACTACGCGCACTGCTCCGGTGTCCATCCCATCATCCCCCGGCCGTTCACGGGACCCGCAGCGGCCACCCCCAGGTCATTTCGGCCACTTCACGCGGATGGGCGGGCACGCGGATGGGCGGGCATCGCGGATGGGCGGGCACGCGGATGGGGTGGGGGCACGCATGGGCCTCAGTCGGTCTGCGGCAACGCCTGCTCGGTCCAGATCGTCTTCCCGGCGCTGGTATAGCGGCTCCCCCACCGGTCGGTGAGCTGGTGGACGAGGAACAGCCCGCGGCCGCCCTCCTCGTTGAGCCGCGCGCGACGCAGCCGGGGCTGGGTCTGGCTGGGGTCGGAGACCTCGCAGATCAGGGTGCGGTCCCGGATGAGGCGGAGCCGGACGGGAGCGCCGGCGTACCGGACGGCGTTGGTGACGAGTTCGCTCACGGTCAGCTCGGTGGTGAAGGCGAGTTCGTCGAGGCCCCAGGAGTCGAGCTGCCTGGTGACGGCCTCGCGGGCCCGGCCCACGGCCGTCGGTTCGGCCGGGAACTCCCAGCAGGCGGTGTCGGCGGCGTACACCCTTCGGGTGCGGGCGACGAGCAGGGTGACGTCCTCGTCAGGGGCGTCTCGGCTTCGTCTCCGCCAGCACGGCGTGTCCGATCTCCTTCGGGCACGCGGTGTGGGCGGCGGCCGCCTCCAGCCGGGTCGCGAGCCGCTTGCCGCCGGCCTGTTCACCGTCCGCTCCGGCGACCAGGTTGCCGGAGCAGAAGGCCAGGTACTCGCCGTGTCCGAGGGTCAGCGAGACGGGGTCGATGGGGTCGCCGGATTCGCCCAGCCGCGGTCCGGCCAGTCCGTCGACGACACGCGCCCGGCCGCGCCCGTCGATGATGACCGGCGCCGGGTGCCCGGCGCCGGCCAGCACGCACGAGCCGGCGACCGGGTCGTAGACCGCGTAGAGGCAGGTGGAGCCGGTCAGACCGGGTCCTTCCTCGTCGTCGGCGAGCCGCGTCACCAGGTCATCGAGGTGGGTGAGCAGCTCCTCGGGCGGGAGATCGAGGTCGGACAGGGTGCGTACGGCGGTGCGCAACCGCCCGGTGGCCGCAGAGGCCTCCAGGCCGTTGCCCTGGGTGTCGCCGACGACGAAGGCGACGCGCGCAGAGGGCAGCGGCACGACATCGAACCAGGTGCCGCCCGACCGGGTCACGGTGGCGGCCGGCAGGCAGCTGCCCACCGCGTCGGTCGCGGTGACGTCGACCCGGGAGGGCGGCAGCAGACTGCGGCGCAGCGCCTCCGCGGTGCGTCGCTCACGGGTGTAGCGCCGCGCGTTGTCGACGCCGAGCGCGGCCCGCGAGACGAGTTCCTCGGCAAGCTCGGCGTCCTGCCGGTCGAAGGCGGGGCGGCCGTGGGAACGCCAGATGTTCACGGCGCCGAGCACCAGCCCGCGTGCGTGCAGCGGGACGAGCAGGTAGGAGGCCGCCCGGTCCGGGAGCAGCAGCCGTGGCCCGCGCGGGGTCGGTCGGAGAACTCCCGGCGCATCTGTGTCATGTCGGGGACCAGGGCGGGGGTGCAGGTGTGCAGGTAGTCGGTCTCCAGGGTGCGCACGGGGATCGGGGCGCCACCGGATACAGCTCGTCGGGCCACGCACCGTCGTCGGAGGCGACCGCGACCCGCCGCGCAGGGGTGCCGCGGGACAGGTCGGCCGGTTCCTCACCCTCCAGGACGCCCTCGGTCACGTCGACGGCGACCAGGTCCGCGAAGTCGGCGACCAGCAGGGAGGCGACCTCCTCCAGGCAGCGCGTGACGTCCAGGGACGACCCGAGCCGCCGGGCGGCCGCGCCCAGCATCGCGCGGCCCCGACGGGCCCGGTGCTGTTCGGTGACGTCGGTGACGGCGGTGGCCACTCCGCCGGGCAGGCCGTCGGCCTCGGTGAGCGGCAGGGCGGACAGCGAGACGATCCGCTCGATCTCAGGACGGTCGCGGTGCCGCGCCCGGTAAGGGGCCTCGGTCAGCGGCACGCCCGTCTCGCAGGTCCTGCCGCAGCGCCCGTTCGATGAGCACCGCGTCCTCCGGGACGAGCCGGGCGAACAGGCTCTCGCCGATGCCGGGTCCGTCGGCCACCGCGAGCCCGTGACCTTCGCCGTCGTAGGTGGCGCGCACCAGGCGCAGGTCGACGTCGTGCACGGCCAGCGCCGTGCGTGGGCGACGGAGCGGTGCGGGCACCCGTTACTGCGGCATGCCCGGGCTCCGATGATGTGGCCTGTGAGTCCTTTGGGGAGGGCGGCGTCTTCGCGTCCACGCCATGTCCCGTCTGTGCGCGGCGCGCACCGGGTGCGAGCGCCTTGTGAGACAGTGCGACAATATGTCGCATTAGGACACTCTAACGCGGTACGTCCGAGGAAGGAAGGAAACGCAGGGAGTATGGCTCTCACCAGCAGCGATCCCGGTTCCACCGACGCAGGGCGGCGGGGAGTCAAGGCGCCACGGGGCCGGCGTCCGCCCTACCCGGGACGACCTGTTCGCCCTCGCCCGAGAGCGGTATCTGGCGGGCGAACCGCTGGAGATGGGCCAGCTGGCCGACACTCTCGGCGTGAGCCGCGCGACCGTCTACCGATGGGGCGGCAACAAGGAGCAGCTGCTCGGCGAGGTGATGTGGTCCTTCGCCGCCAGGGCCATCGACCGCGCGTTGCGCGAGGCGCCGGGCCGCGGCATGCCCTACCTGCTCGGCGTCTTCGAGCGCGTGCTGGAGTCGGTGGACCGCTCCGAGGCCGTGCGGCGGCTGCTGCGCAGCGAGCCCGGATTGGCACTGCGCGTGCTCACCTCCGGCCACAGCGTCGTCCAGCCGCGCACGATCCGGGCCCTGCGCGAGGCCTTCCAGCAGGAGACGGACCGCGGCGCGTTCCGGCCGCCGATGGACCTGGACAGCCTGTGCTACGCGACCGTCCGCATCGGCGAGGCGTTCCTGTACAGCGACACCATCACCGGCACGCCACGCGACCTGCACCGCGCGGTCGAGGTCCTCGCGCTGCTGCTCCGCGAGCCCTGACGAGGCCGCCGGGCCCTCGTGCGTCAGGATGGGTGGTATGAGCGTAGTGAAGATCAACGTCCTCCAGGTGCCGGCGGAACAGCGGGAGATCCTCGAGAAGCGCTTCGGCGCCCGGGCGGGCGCCGTGGAGAGCTCCGACGGCTTCGAGTGGTTCGAACTGCTGCGGCCCGTCGAGGGCACCGACCAGTACCTCGTCTACACGCGGTGGCGCGACGAGGCCGCGTTCCAGGCCTGGATGGAGGGCCCGATGAAGGCGGCCCACCAGGGCGGCGCGGGCGGCGACGCCGGCGGCGGCGAGGGCGGCGAGCGGCCGAAGCCGGCCGCGTCCGGGTCGACGCTGTGGTCCTTCGAGGTCGTCCAGCAGGCGGCGCCGAAGCAGGACTGACCCGCATCCCTGCGCCGGGAGCCCGGCCCGTGGCCGGGCTCCCGGCGCGACGTTCCCCCGTTCAGCGGAGACGACGGGCGGACCCCACTCCTCGGCCCTGGCAGGTCGGAGGATGGCGCGCCCGCGCACGTCGAGGGAACCAGAGCGGTCCATGTCGGCCGGCTCGGCGTCGGAGGCCGCCCCGCCCGCCGCACACCGGGGCGAGCGGAGGCGCTCGGACCGGTCCCTGTGGGTGTCGACCGGCGCACTGCCGCTGGGCATGCTGCTCGCCGCACCCAACCAGACGATCGTCGCCACCGCCCCGCCCGTCATCGCCGGGTGGCTCGGCTGCCTGAACCACCTTTCCTGGGTGGTCACGGCCTATCTGTTCGCCGCGACGGCCGGCACCCCGCTGTGGGGGAAGCCGGGCGACCGGTACGGCCGCGAACGCCTCTTCCAGACGGCGGTCAGCATCTTCCTGTTCGGCTCGGCCCTGTGCGGCGCTGCACAGAGCATGGGCGAGCTGACGTCTTCCGCACGCTGCAGGGGCCGGGCGGCGGCGGACTGATGACGTTGTCGACGGCGATCCCCTCCCGTCCCGGGACCAAGACCGCTCCCACGAGTCGCCGAGCAGGGCCGACCGGGAGTGTCCGCAAGAAGGCGGACCATCCGTCGAGATCACGGACACCAGGACGCCTTGACCTGGGAATTCACCGCATCCCGTCCAATGGGTGGACGCCCACTGGCGCACACGGCCCCTCGCTTTGTATCGTGATGAAACAAAGTGGCTCCGCCCGTACCCCTGCATCTGCCACATGGGGTGTCCCTGACCGGCGGGCGGAGTCACCTTGGCTTTCCTCGCCACGTCTCGACACCCGCCAGGAGCTCGCTCATGCCGCCGTCCGCCGCTCCCGACGAGCCGATCACCGCACGCGCCCTGCTGCTGGACATGGACGGCACGCTCGTGGACTCCGACGCCGTCGTGGCGCGGGTCTGGCGTGGCTGGGCGACGGCGCACGGGCTCGACCCGGAGCGGGTGCTCGCCCGGGCCCACGGCCGGCAGGGCTACGCGACCATGGCGGAGTTCCTCCCGGAGCGGCCGATGGCGGTCAACCACGCCGAGAACGAGGAGCTGCTGCGACTGGAGACGGCGGACACGGCCGGCGTCGTGCCCGTCCCGGGTGCGCCGGAGTTCCTCGCCGCGCTGATCGGTCTCGCCGTGCCGCACGCTCTGGTGACCTCCGCCGACGCCGGCCTGGCCGCTGCCCGGATGCGGGCGGCCGGAGCTGCCCATGCCGGACACCCTGGTCACCGCCGAGAGCGTCGGGGCGAGCAAGCCCGACCCGGAGGGCTTCCGGAAGGGCGCCGCCGACCTGGGCTTCGCCCCGGTCGACTGCGTGGTCTTCGAGGACTCGGGCGCGGGCATCGCGGCGGCGAAGGCCGCGGGCATGCGCGTGGTGGGCGTGGGCCCGCGCGCGGCGGCCCACGGGCCCACACTCTGCGTCCCCGACCTCACCCGCCTGCGGGTCGCGGCACGGAGCGACGGCGGGTTCGCGGTGCGCGTCGCCGTCTGAGACCCGCCCACCCGACAACCGCCGCCGACCCGGGCGCGGATGAGCGCGCAGGGGCGCAGCGCGCGCGCAGAGCAGGCACCTCCAGCACTCGTACCGAGGCGTGCTCCACCGACTCCCAGCTCCGTCCTGCTCAGCAGCCGCCTAGTCGCCGCGGGCAGGCAGGGTGTAACAGCCGACGAGTTCGTCGGCTGCCACGCGAGCATCGTCCCGGCGATACGTCAGCCGCTGATCGCCTCGTAGAGGCTGTAGGCGCCCAGACCGAGCATCAGCAGGGCCGCGACCCTGGTGATCAGCCGCAGCGGCACGACCGCATCAGGGCACGGCCGCCGAGGATGCCGAGGGCGGCGACCGCCCACAGGGCGAGCAGCGCGCCGACGCCGACCGAGACCGGGTCGTCGTAGCGGGCGGCGAGGTTGGCGGTCATGATCTGGGTCAGGTCGCCGAACTCGGCGACCAGGATGAGCATGAAGCCGCTGCCGAAGACCTTCCAGAACGACTGGTCGGCGGGCGGGCGGGCACTCTCGTCCTCCTCGTCGTCCTTCTTGAACAGCAGCACGCCCGCGCCGGCCAGGAAGAGCACGCCGACGACGGCGTCCACGAGCCGGTGCGGCAGCAGCGTCAGCACCTGCCCGGCGGCGATCGCGAGCGCGACGTGGACGAGGAAGGCGGCCGCCACGCCGGCGAAGACGTACGAGGCGCGGTAGCGGGTGCCGAGCATCAGCCCGGCGAGGGCCGTCTTGTCGGGCAGTTCGGCGAGGAAGATCACGCCGAAGGTCACGGCGGCGACGGTGAGGCTGAACACGGGTTTCCCTGGTCTCTCGGGCCGCCGGGCCGGCGGAACCCGCGAAGAGCGCGCGCTTCGGCCCGGCAGCGTCGGTTGCCGGACGCGCACAGGTGCGCGCCACGGTGGACACTGCGGCCGAAGGTCTCGCCGGCACGGGCCGAGGCCCGTGCTCCGGGCGCCGGGGCGGTGGTGCGCCCAGTGTGTCGACGGTCCGGCGAAGAGCTACTCCCCTTCAGACGTGGACAGCGTACGCGCGGCGTAGGGGAGCGGACAACCGATCCGCGGTGCGTCCGATCCGTGACGCACGGGTATTGATCTGACGTGAGCACGTCGTCAGGCTGTTGTCCTGCGGCCTCCGGAACGTCACCGGGCGCCGTGAGCATGGGCGTGCCCATGCCGTTCCCCCCACGCACGAAGGAGTCCGCATGCCCCGCATACGCAGGTTCTACGCGCGTCGCACCTCGGTGCTCGCCGCCCTCGCCACGCTGACCGCCTCGCTGCTGCTGACCGCCGGGCCGGCCCAGGCCTCGCCGCCGACCCCGCCCAGCGCGTCGACCGCCCGCTCCATGCTGTCCGCGCTGACCGTCGCACCCGAGGGCTCGATGAGCGGCTACGACCGCGACAAGTTCCCGCACTGGATCAGCCAGGGCGACAACTGCAACACCCGCGAGGTCGTCCTCAAGCGCGACGGCGCCGGCGTGAACACCGGCAACGACTGCTACCCCACGAGCGGCAGCTGGTACAGCGAGTACGACGGCGCGACCTGGACCCAGCCCTCCGACGTGGACATCGACCACATCGTCCCGCTCGGCGAGGTCTGGCGCTCCGGAGGCGCCGACTGGACCACCTCCGAGCGCCAGCAGCTGGCCAACGACCTGGACATCTCGCAGCTCATCGCGGTGACGGACAACGTCAACCAGTCCAAGGGCGACGACGACCCGGCGAACTGGATGCCGCCGCGCACCGCCTACCACTGCACCTACCTCCGCGAGTACGTGTGGGTGAAGTACAGCTACGACATGACGGTGGACTCCGCCGAGTACACGGCCATCAGCAACGTGCTCAGCGGCTGCTGACCCCGCTGCGCACCCGCTCCCCCGCGTCCGGCACGGCCCTGCGCCGTCTTCGGGCGCGGGGGAGGCTATCGCTGCACCTCCGTCGCCGCATACGGTTGCCGTGACCGACGGACGGAGGACTTGATGGCCGGGCTGCTCCTGGGACCGCTGCTGCGTTACGTGGACGAGGACACGGCGACGGTGTGGGTGGAGACCGACGGGCCGTGCGAGGCCCAGGTCCGCTGCGACGTGCTCACCGGCGCGGGCGGCGAGGCCCGCACCTGGCAGGTCGGCGGTCACCACTACGCGCTGGTCACCGTCGTCGGCCTGGAACCGGGCAGCGAGACGCCCTACCGGGTGCTGCTCGACGGCGAACAGGTCTGGCCGCTCGCCGAGAGCGGCTTCCCGCCCAGCACCATCCGCACCCCCGTCCCGGACGGCCAGGGCACGCTGAACCTCGGTTTCGGCTCCTGCCGTTGGGCCGCCCGCCCGGCCACCAGCCGGCACGACCCCGTCGGACCTGACGCGCTGGACGCGCTCGCGCTGCGCGCCCTCGCCGGCGGCGACCGGCCGGACGTGCTCGTCCTCCTGGGCGACCAGGTCTACGCCGACGAGACCTCCGAGGCCCTGCGCGACCGGCTGGGCCGCGACCGCGACCTGAGCGCGCCGCCGCACGAACAGGTCGCGGACTACGAGGAGTACACCGCGCTCTACCACGAGTCCTGGCTCGACCCGGAGGTGCGCTGGCTGCTGTCCACCGTCCCCAGCTACATGATCTTCGATGACCACGACCTGATCGACGACTGGAACACCAGCGCCGCCTGGCAGCAGGACATCCGCCGGGAACCCTGGTGGCGCGACCGGGTCGAGGGCGGCCTGGCCTCGTACTGGGTCTACCAGCACCTGGGCAACCTCTCCCCCGGCGAACTGGCCGAGGACCCGCTGTTCGGCGCCGTCCGTTCGGTGACCGACGGCACCGAGTTCGTGCGCAAGTTCGCCGCGCAGGCCGACGAGGACGTCGACCTCGGTCCGCTGGAGCTACCGGCGTGACTTCGGCCGGGTCCGCCTCGTCATGATCGACTCGCGGTCGGCCCGCGTCCTGCAGGAGGACCGCCGGGCGATGGTCGACGACGACGAGTGGCAGTGGCTGCGTCGGCAGATCCTCGACGACCGTGGCGCCTACGACCACCTGCTGATCGGCTCCTCGCTGCCCTGGCTCCTCCCGCACGGCATCCACGACACCGAGGCGTGGGACGCCGCCCTGTGCGCGGGAGCACGCGGCGAACGCTGGGCGCGAATCGGCGAGAAGCTGCGCCGCGCCGGCGACCTGGAGCACTGGGCGGCCTTCCCCGGCTCGTTCCTCGACCTCGCCCGGCTCATCGAGGACGCCGGCAACGGCGCCGAGGCGCCCGCAACGATCTGTGTGCTCTCCGGCGACGTGCACCACGCCTACGTCGCCGAACCGCGCTTCGACCGGCCCACCGACTCCCACGTGCTGCAGCTGACCTGCTCGCCGCTGCACAACAGCGTCCCCGCCCTCATGCGGCTCGGCTTCCGCCTGGGCTGGAGCCGTCTGGGCAAGTGGATCGGCCGCCTGCTGACGCGGCACGCCCGCATAGACACCGCGCCGATCACCTGGCGGCGCACCGGCGGTCCCTGGTTCGGAAACCAGCTGATGACGCTGACCATGCACGGCCGGTCGGCGCAACTCCGCATGGACCGCGCCCGCAAGGCCAAGGGCGGCGTCCGCCTGGCCCAGGTCCTGAACCGCGCCCTGGGCCGCGGGGCGTGAGACGTGCCACAACGGGCAGCTCCCGGTCCCGGCTGACGGCGCGCCTGGCGGCATGATGGTGCCGACACATCACGCCCAATGACCAGAGCGGCAGGCTCCGCCGCCGCATCCGGATCGGGAGAGAACACGTGGCCCAGCACCACGCCGTCGCTGTCGTCGGCGCAGGACCTCGCGGCACGAGCGTCGTCGAGCGCCTGTGCGCCGCGGCGCCCGCGCTGCTCGCTCCGGACACCCGGCTGACCGTGCACGTCGTGGATCCGCACCCGCCGGGTCCCGGACGTGTCTGGCGCCGGGACCAGCCGGACGAACTCCTCATGAACACGGTGGCCTCGCAGGTGACGCTGTTCACCGACGCCAGCGTCGCCGCTGAGGCCCCGATACGGCCCGGGCCGAGCCTGTACGAGTGGTACCGGCTGATCGCGCCCGGGGTCCTCGGACCGGACGACTACCCGACCCGTTCCCTCTACGGCGCCTACCTGGAGTGGGTGTTCGCCGAGGTGCGGCGCAGCGCGCCCCGCGGGGTGCGCATCGTCGTGCACACCGCGCAGGCCGTGCGGCTGGCTGACGCCCCGGACGGCACCCAGCGGCTGGATCTCGACGACGGCACGTCGCTGGGCCCGCTCACCGCCGTCGTACTCGCCCAGGGCCACCTCCCCTCGCAGGGCCGACCGGAGGAACAGCGCCTGACCGCCCACGCCCACCGGCACGGCCTGCGCTACCTGCCGCCCGCCAACCCGGCCGACCTGACCGCCGAGTTGGCAGCGCTGGGCCCCGGGGACCCGGTGCTGCTGCGCGGGCTGGGCCTGAACTTCTTCGACCACGCTGCGCTGCTCACCACGGGCCGCGGCGGCAGGTTCGTCCCGGGACGGCGCAGGGCTGCGGTACGTGCCCTCCGGCAAGGAGCCGCGGCTGTACGCGGGTTCACGCCGAGGCGTGCCCTACCACGCGCGCGGCGACAACGAGAAGGGCCCGCACGGCCGGCACCGGCCGCTGCTGCTGACGCCGGACACCGTCGCGGCTCTGCGGCGCCGGACAGCGGCCGGTGACCCGCCGGACTTCCTCACCGAGGTGTGGCCGCTGGTCGCCAAGGAGGTCGAGACCGTCTACTACGCGGCGCTGCTCACCGCCAGAAGGCCGCGACGGGGCGGACCGCGTTGCGCAGTTCACCGCCCGCTTCCTCGCCGCCGCGCACGGCACGGCGGCGGAGGCGGCCGTGCTGGACGCCTTCGGCGTCCCGGCCGGCCGCCGGTGGGACTGGGCCGCGCTGGGCAGCCCGCACGGCGGCCGTGTCTTCGACGGCCCCGACGGCCCCGACGGAGCACCGGGCCTGGCTGCTGGACCGGCTGCACCGGGACGCCGCCGAGGCCCGGGAGGGCAACGTCCGCGGGCCGGTGAAGGCCGCCCTGGACGTGCTGCGCGACCTGCGCAACGAGGTGCGGCAGATCGTCGACCACGGCGGGCTGTCCGGCGCCTCCCGTCGCGACCAACTGGACCGCTGGTACACCCCGTTGAACGCCTTCCTGTCCATCGGCCCGCCGCGCGGCCGCATCGAGGAGATGGCGGCGCTGATCGAGGCAGGCGTGCTGGAGGTCGCTCGGGACCGCGGCTGCGGGTGCGACGCCGAGGACGACGCGTTCGTCGCCGACTCCCCCGCGGTGCCCGGCTCCCGGGTGCGCGCCCGCACGCTGATCGAGGCCCGGCTGCCGGAGGCCGACGTGCGGCGCACCGCCGACCCGCTGCTGGCCGGGCTGCTGCGGACCGGCGAGTGCCGGCCGCACGTCGTGGACGGGTACGAGACGGGCGGCCTGGACGTCACCGGGCAGCCGTACCGGCTGATCGACCGCCAGGGCCGCGCCCACCCGCAGCGGTTCGCGGTCGGCGTTCCCACCGAGGGCGTGCATTGGGTGACGGCAGCCGGCGCCCGCCCGGGCGTCAACTCCGTGACGCTGACCGACACCGACGCGGTCGCGTGCGCGGCACTGCGTGCGCCGACGAGGTCTGCCGCCCGCTCCGCCGAACCGGTGCACCTGTGTCCCGCCGCAGGGTGAGATCAGCGCCACCGCGCCCTGACCGGCCCGCTCGGACCGACCCGGGCGTACCCTGGTCGGTGACCTGGGGGAAGGCGTGTGACAGGGGGATGACAGTGCCAGAGGCGTTGGGGCCGGTGATCGGAACCCCGTGGATCTACGCACTCGTGGCCGTCTCGGTACTGCTCGATGTCTTCGTGCCCGTACTGCCCAGCGGCGTGCTGGTCGTCGCCGCGGCCACGGCCGCAGCCGGCACCGCCGCGGCCGGCACGGCCGCAGCGGGCGCCTCGTCCGCCGTGCAGGCGGCGGGCGCGGCCCATCTGCTGCAGATGCTGGCCCTGGTGGGCAGCGCTGCGGCCGCCTCGGTCGCCGGCGACCTGGTCGCCTACCGGCTGGCCTGGCGCGGCGGAGCCCGGCTCGACCGCGTCCTCGCACGCTCCCGCCGGCTGACGGCCGCCCAACAGCGGCTGGGCCAGGCGCTGTCCCGGGGCGGCGGCGCGCTGGTGGTGCTGGCCCGCTTCGCCCCCGCCGGACGCTCCGTGGTCAGCCTGACCGCCGGTGCGGCGCACCGGCGGGCGAAGGACTTCGTGCCGTGGTCGGCGCTGGCCGGGGTGGCCTGGGCCGTCTACAGCGTGAGCCTGGGTTACCTGGGCGGCCAGTGGTTCGGCGCGAGCTGGCTGGCGACGGCCGTGTCGGTACTGGCGCTGTTCGCGGCCGGTTCGGTCGCCGGCCGCCTGCTCGGCCGCAGCCCGGCCGAGGAGGAGAACGCCGCCCGGTGAACCGGGCCGCCGGCGGCGGCCGGGCCGGTCGCCGCGTGCACCGCGCTCGGCGCGGCCTGACCGGCCACGCGCCGAAGGGAAACTCCAGACAGGACCTAGTACCGCGGCACTAGGCGGCGCGGCGCACCGAGGTCTGCACGGCCGCACGCCAGGCCGCACGCAACCGGTCCAGCTCCGCCAGCTCGGCCGTCGACCACACCGTGCGGCCCGCGACGAAACGGCGGATCGCCGCATTCGCCTCATCGACGGACGGACGGGTGGACACGGGGCGGGAAGGAGTGGAGGCGGACATGCAGACAACGATAGGGGCCCGCACCGACAACGCACGCTCAGAAAAGGTGAGTTGCGGCTCACACGAGCGGCTGTCGACCCGGTGGCGGACTCCGGGCGTCGAGCGTGATCAGCGCGCCGACCTGCACGTTTTCTTCACAGGCCAGCCGAGCTGCGCCGCAAACCAGGCAGCGGTGTGAGTTGCGCCTCATCGCCGCAGCTCAACGGCCGATCGGCGCACACCGGGCCTTGTATGCAATTTTTCTTGCAGATAGTCTCATTGATGCAACCGGCGGTTCTCTTCGGCCGTCGGACGCCGATCGACTCACCGGAAGGGGTGCGGCGCCGTGACCATGCACTCGGCGACCCTGGCCGTCAACGAGATCCTGCAGGCCCGCCGGGCGGCCGGAGAGAAGGTGCTGCACCTGGGCTTCGGCGAGGCCGGACTTCCCGTACCCGACGGGGTCGCCGAAACCCTGGCGGACGCCGCCCGGCGCAACGGGTACGGACCCGTCGTCGGCACACCCGAGGCCCGCGAGGCGGCGGCCGGCTGGTTCACCCGGCGCGGCCTGCCCACGGACGCGGAGCAGATCCTGTTCGCGCCGGGCAGCAAGCCGTTGCTGTTCGCGCTGCTCCACGCGCTCCCGGGGGACGTCGTGCTGCCCCGTCCGTCCTGGGTCAGCTACGCGGCGCAGGCCGGGCTGGCCGGAAAACGGACCGTCCGGGTCCCGGTGCCGGCCGAGGCAGGCGGTGTCCCGGACCCCGAACTGCTCGACCGGGCGCTGCGTAACGCGCGCGCCGACGGCGCGCGGCCGGGTGTGCTGGTGCTGACCGTGCCCGACAACCCCACCGGCACCTTGGCGCGGGCCGGGCACGTCCGCGCGGTGTGCGAGACCGCCGAAAACCACGGACTCGCCGTGATCGCCGACGAGATCTACGGCGAACTCGTGCACGAGGGGCGCGCGCCCGGCGCCGCCACGTTCCTGGAGGAGCGGACCGTCGTGACGACCGGCCTGAGCAAGTCCATGGCGCTGGGCGGCTGGCGGATCGGGTTCGCCCGCGTGCCGCACGGGCCGTGGGGTGACGGGCTGCGCGGCGAACTGACCGGTGTGGCCAGCGAGATCTGGTCCAGCCTGGCCGCGCCCATGCAAGCGGTGGCCGGCTACGTGCTGGCCGACCCACCCGAGGTGCTCGCGCACGTCGAGCGCGCCCGCCGGCTGCACGCGGCCGTCGTCCGGGCCGTGCACGCCGAGTTCACCGCGGCGGGCGCCCACTGCCGAGCGCCGGAGGCCGGGTTCTACCTGTACCCCGACTTCGCCCCGGTGCGCCCCGCGCTCACCGCGCGCGGCATCGACGGCGGCGCGGTGCTCGCCCGCGTCCTGCTGGAGGAACACGGCGTGGGCGTCCTGGCCGGGGAGGCGTTCGGCGACGTGCCGGACGCGCTGCGGGTGCGGGTGGCCACCAGCCTGCTCTACGGCGAGTCCGACGAGCAGCGCTGGCAGGCGCTGCGAGCGGAGGACCCGCTCACCCTGCCGTGGATCGCCGCCTCACTGGAGCACCTGCGGGGAGCGCTGGGCGCGTTGACGGCGGCGCCCTGAGAAGCCCGTCTCAGCGCTCGGGCGGCGCCTCGTACACGCCGAACTCCTCCAGCAGCTCCTCCTCGCGCAACAGCGTCGAGCGCGCCTCATGCCCCAACTCCTGCGCCACGCCCGCTGCCAGAGCCTGCACCAGGGAGGTGAACGCTGTCAGCGAGCGCAGCAAGGCCGGCCCGGCCGCGTCCACGTAGAAGACCTGGTCCGCCATGGGCGCGAGCGGGGAGGAGGGGTTGTCGGTCAACGCCACGCAGTGCGCACCGCGCGCCCGCGCCCAGGCGGCGGCCCGGACGGTCTCGGCGCTGTAGCGGTGGATGGACAGCGCGACGAAGCCGTCGCCCTCTCGTACGCGCCGCAGCTCGTCGGTCAGCGCGCCGGCGCCGCCGGTGACCGTCGAGACGTCCTCGCGGAGCATGCCCAGCAGGTAGCCGAACAGGTAGGCGGGCGCGTGGCACTTGCGCAGTCCCATGACGTGGACGCGCGGCGCCGCGGCCAGTGCCCGTACCGCTTCGTCCCACTCCTCGGGCGCGACCTGGGCGAAGGTGCGGGTGATGTTGGCGCGGTCCAGCGCGACGGTGCGCTCCAGCAGGTCGGCGCCCTCGACGCCGAGCTGCTCGAGATTGTTGTACCGGCGCAGCAGTTGGGCCTGTTCGCGCAGCCGCTCGCGGCACAGCCGGGTCAGCCCGGGATAGCCCTCCAGGCCGAGGCCGGAGGCGAACCGCACGACGGTCGCCTCGTTGACGCCGACCGCGGCGGCCAGCTCGGAGACGGTCATGAAGGCGACGCCCTCCGGGTCGGCCATCACACGGTCGGCGAGCAGCCGCTGGGAGCGGGTGAGCGCGGAGCCGCGCCGGTGCAGCTCGGCGAGCAGCTCGTCATAGGTCTGCGGCGGGTTCTGTGGAACGGGGGCCATGGGCGAATTCTCTCCGACGGGGTTGCGGAACCTCTTGATGAAATGAGATTTGCACTCGTACCAACTAATGCAAGTCTAGTTGCCAACGTCAGGACGCTCCCATGAACCCACCCGCCCGCGACAGCGGCTCCGTCCATCTGCGGGGCGCGCTCGGCAACCGTCAGATGACCATGATCGCGATCGGCGGCGTGATCGGCGCCGGCCTGTTCGTGGGCAGCGGCGAGGCCATTCAGCAGGCCGGACCGGCCGTGCTGATCGTCTACACGCTCATCGGCGCCCTCGTCGTCCTGGTGATGCGGATGCTGGCCGAGATGGCCGTCGCACAACCGGAGACCGGCTCGTTCTCCAGCTACGCCGGCCGGGAACTCGGCCCATGGGCAGGCCTGTCCGTGGGCTGGCTGTACGCCTACCACTGGTGCGTCGTCATCGGATTCGAGGCGGTGGCCGGCGCGGCCATCGCGCATCAGTTGCTGCCGTCGGTGCCGACCTGGCTCGCCGCCCTGGTGGTCATGGCGGCCCTCATCGCCGTCAACGCGACCCGGGTGAAGTCCTTCGGCGGCTTCGAGTTCTGGTTCGCGATGATCAAAGTGGCCGCCATCGCCGTGTTCCTGCTCGTCGGGATCGCCGCCGTGATCGGCGCCTTCCCCGGGCACGCCGCGCCGGGGCTCTCCCGGCTCACCGGGCACGGCGGCTTCGCGCCGCAGGGCTGGCTCGCGGTGCTGCAGGCCTCGCTGGTGGTCTTCTTCTCCTACTTCGGTACCGAGGCCATCACCATCGCCGCGGGCGAGGCCAAGCAGCCGGCCGAGGCGGTGCGGGCCGGCATGCGCAGCGTCGTGTGGCGGATCCTGCTGTTCTACATCGGCTCGATGGCGGTGGTCGTCACGCTGATCCCGTGGAACGCGACGGCCGTCACCGAGAGCCCGTTCGTGGCCGTCCTGAAGAGTCTCGGTATTCCCCACGCCGCACCCGTGATGAACGTCGTCGTGCTGACGGCCGTGCTGTCCTGCCTCAACTCCGGGCTGTACTCCTCCTCCCGGATGGTCCACAGCCTGGCCCGACGCGACGAGGCACCGGCCGCCCTGGGGCGCACGAGGGGCAAGGGCGTGCCGATCCCCGCGCTGCTGCTGGCCTCCAGCGTCGGGCTGGCCACGGTCGTCGCGAACTACTTCGTGCCGACCACCGCGGTCTTCGACTTCCTGCTGGAGTCGTCCGGCTCCATCGCGCTGGTCATCTATCTCGCCATCACGGTGACGCATCTGCGCGCCCGTGCACGGCTGGAGCGGGAACAGCCGGAGGCGCTGTCCGTGCGGATGTGGGGCTTCCCCTGCCTGAGCGTACTGGTGCTCGTCGTCCTGACGGCGGTCTTCGGCGGGATGATCTTCGACAGCGGTAGCCGGCACTCGATGCTGCTCACGCTCGTCGTCACAGGTATCGCGGTGGCGGCCGGACTGCTCCACCAGCGATCTCGGCGCTCCGCGGCCCGCGCGTCCGCGCCCGAACCGGCCGATGCCAGGCCCGCACCGTGACCTCGGCGGGGCGGGGACCCGTCAGGGCAGCACCAGGGCGCGGACGGTCTCCCAGCACGCCGCAAACGGGCGCGTCGCGCACCCCTGCCGACCGACCCGGCCCGGCCTCCTCCCCGACGACCGGCACGTCGCGCACGTCCCGCAGCCGACGGGTGATCACCCCCACTGCCTCCCGGCCGGCGACGGTGACCAGCTCGCCCGGTGACTTCTGCACGACAGCGCCCGCACCGAGCGACCGGAACCGCGGAAGGATCACCGTCTCCGCGGCCTCGCGCAGGATGTCGGTGACGTCGTCGATCCGCATGAGTGCAGCGTACGGCGTGATCGTCGTGCCACGATGTGCGCATGGCCTTCCTCCACCACACGACGATGGCGCCGACCAAGCTCGAGCTGCTCGAGACCTGGCTGCCGCGGCAGCCATGGTTCCACGGCGGGACCAGGACGCCGCAGCTGAGCAAGGCGGGCGGCTTCCGCCTCGACGACCCGGCGGGCGAGGTCGGCCTGGAGTTCATGGCCGTGCGGGACACGGCGGGCAGCACGCCGGTGACCTACCACGTACCGCTGACGTACCGGGGCGATCCGCTGCCCGGTGGCGAGCACGCGCTGATCGGCGCCTCCGAACACGGCGTGCTCGGCAAACGCTGGATCTACGACGGCGCGCACGACCCCGTGCTGGCTGAACAGCTGTGCGCCCTGTTGCGCGGCCAGGCCGAGCCGCAGGCGCAGAGCCTCAGCGACACACCTGATCTGACGGTGGAGGCAGCTCCGGCCACACCGGACCTGACGGCCGCCACCGTCCGGTCCGTCGCGGACGGGCCGCACGGCACGGACCTGCTGACCGACGCGGGTCCGAGGATCCGGGTCGTCCGCGTGCTGGAACCGGCCGCCGGTGCCGCTGCCGCTGCGGCCGGCCAGGTGACCGCCGACTGGCTGCTCCCCAACGACACGACGGCCCGCGGCCCGTACGTCACCGTCCACACCGCGGTGTCCTGACCGTCCCCTGACGAACCACCGCCGCGTCAGCTTCGTCGGGCCCGCACGACGGCGAAGGGCGGCAGCGAGGCCCGCCTCGGCTGCTCGGCCGCGACGTCCGCGTCCGGGGCCGGCTCATCGACCACCTCGAGCCGGAAGCCGTACCGGATGAGGGCGTTGAGGTACGTGGCGAACATCCGGTGCCGGTTGCCTGCCCGGCGGGCGCCGTCGGGATTGGCCGAGCGCCAGAAGCCCTCGCTGAGATAGTCCCCGACGACGCGCCGCACCGGATCGCCGTCATCCGGGCCCGTCCAACCGGCTTGCGGGGCCTCGAAGCAGGGATGCGGGACGGTGAAGACCAGCCGCCCCTCCGGCGCCAGCACCCGGTGCACGGCGCCCAGAGCCGCGTCGAGGTCGGGCACGTTGTTGAGGGAGAGCGCCGCGGTCACCCAGTCGACCGACGCCGGTTCGACGGTGGCCAGCACACACCCGTCGTCGACGGTGAAGGTGGCACCGGTGGGCGCCTCCTGCTCGGCACGGCGGGCGTGCTCGACCATCTGCGCCGACGGGTCGACGCCCGTGACGGCCGCGCCGCGTGCGGCGAGGGCGCGGCTGACGATCCCCTCCCCGCACCCGAGGTCGAGCGCCTGCCGTCCCGTGAGGTCAGCCGGAAGGTGGGCAAGCAGCGCGTCGCAGCTGAAGCGGTGCAGAGCGGAGCCGGAGCGGACTCGCTGCGCGTACCAGTCGGCGATGGTGTCCCAGGTGTCGGTCATCGACTCCGGTACGTTACCGCAGCGTTCCGCTCGAAGAGCGCCGTCCACAGAAACGACTCACCGAAGTACGCCGAGCCTGCCGGCTCGTCGCGCATCGGGCGCAGTTCAACCTCGTGCAGGTCGGCGAAGACGTGGCGCAGCGCCTCAGCGGTGTACGCCAGTCCGCCGTGCAGGCCGCCGGGCCGGCGGTAGAACTCGACGTCGTCGAGTTCCGAACCCATCGCGCCCGCCGCGAAGCAGGCGAGGCCCAGGTGACCGCCGGGAGCAAGGACGCGGTCCAGCAGGTCGAGGTAGCTGACCCGCCGGTGCGGCGGAAGGTGGTGAAAGCATCCGGAGTCGTAGACGAGGTCGTACGGGCCACTCAGCGCAGGTTCGTTGAACGCGTCACCGCAGACGAAGCGCACGCGGTGCCCTGCTTCCGCGTCGTGGGCCCGCTCCCGGGCCCACGCGACGGCGGTCGGGGACAGGTCGACGGCGTCGACCTCGAACCCTCGCCGCGCAAGGTGGAGCGCGTTACGCCCCGCCCCGCAGCCGAGATCCAGCGCCCGCTGTGGCCGGACCAGCCCGCGCTCCACGTACGAGACCAGGTTCTCGTCGGGCTTGTCGGCGAAGAACGGCACGGACTTCTCCCGGTCGGCGTAGAACTCGTCCCACCAGCCGGCCCCGCCGGACGTCCACCGACCGGCTTCGGGCGCGAACAGCCCGTCCATGAGCCGCAACACGTCCTCGACGCCCCGCACACTACGGTCCACGCAGACCTCCTCCTTCCCCGTCAAAATGGCTTCGTGACGGCTCAGTCGAGCGGTTGCCGGCCGTCGCTGCGAAGCCGCTCGAGCAACGATCCGGCTGCGTCGAGCGCCGACTCGAAGACCACGTAGCGGGTGATGCCCCAGCGTCGCTCGTGGTCGGCCAGCTCCGCGAGGATCTCGTCTTCCGTGCCGATCCACACATACGGTGCGGCCAGCACCTCGGCCACCGTGCCGCCGGTCCGCTCGGCGAGGCGCCGGGCCGCCGCCTCCGCGTCGTCGGTGACCTCCACCAACTGCACGAGCGCTTCGCGGGCCGGCGGGGTCGGGCGTCCCGCCGAGCCCTGCTCGATCAGGTCGACCTGCAGGTCGACCTGATCGCCACGCCACCGCGTCTCGTGGTGGTGGCCGTCCGTCTTGGTGCGGCCCAGGCCGCTGAGGCCGACGACGTCCGCGTGCGCGCCCGCCCACCGCAGCAGGGTGGAGTTGCCGCCGCCGAACGTGAACGGCACCGGGGACTGCACCGGCCGCGGCGCCTCCAGCCGCGCGGCCGTGGCCCGCACGTCGGGGCCGTCCACGGTCACCTCCTCGCCGGCCAGCAGCGCGCGGCACACCTCGGCCACGGCGAGGAACCGCCGGACGCGTCCGGCGACGTCCGGGCGGTGCGAGCCGAGCATCTCCCACTCGACGGGTGTGTGCCCGGCGCCCAGCGCCAGCCGGGCGCGCCCGCCGGAGACGACGTCGAGCGTCGCGACGTCACCGGCGAGCAAGAGCGGCTCGCGCACCCCCGCGTGGGAGACGTAGGAGCCGAGCCCGATCCGCTCAGTGACGGCACCCGCGGCCGCGAGGGCGACGAACGGCGACGCGCCCGTCCCCGGATGGTCGGCGGCCAGCAGCGCGTCGAAGCCGGCCGCCTCGCACCGTCGCGCCACGTCGGTCCAGGACACCGCGTCATGCGGCTGAGCCAGCACGGAGATCGACACCATCCCCGCATCGTGACACCCCCTGGCCGCGATCGACCCCGAAGTGTGCCCGGATCAGCGGTCGGCGAACGGGCTGGGCCCTCAGCCGGTGAACCCGTGCACGACGTCCTGCAACTGACCGGCGGCCTGCGCGAGAGCCCCGGCACCGGCCAGCGCCGCACTCACCTCCCGCAGGCGAGCGGTGAGGGCTCGCAGCCGCCCGGGCCGCGCTTCGGCTGCCAGTTCGTCGTCGACGGCCTGCGTGGCCTCCTCCACGGCGGCCAGGTCGTGCGCGGCCAGGTCCGCTTGGGCGCCCTGCTGCTCCAGCACGGCGCGGAACTCGGCGAGTTGCCGCCGCACTTCCTCGGCGGAACGCGCCCCGTACACGGCTTTGGCACCTTCCCCGACGGCGAGCGCGGAGTCACTGACATACGCCTGCCCGCCGATGACGATGCCGTGGTTGTCGTTCACATGCTCGGTCATGCCGACCCCCTGTTGTCCGGAATCCCCGCGCGACACAGCGCGTGCGGCTCATTTGCTCTCGGCTCCGCCGCCGCCCCCGAGGCCCTTCTTGGCGGCCTTCGCCAATGCGGTTGCCTGCGCTCCCGCGCCCGCGGCGACGGCTCCGTGCATGGAACCGCCGGTCATGATGACGCCGTTGTTGAGAATGACGTTCCGGCGCTCCTCCAGCTCGGAGGTGTCCAGGCCGTACCGCTCCAGCAGGCGTCCCAGGCAGGACAGGATGCACAGTTCGATCTGCCGGCTGACCCGCTGGACGTCAACGCGCTGGAAGTAGTTGCCGTACTGCCCCGAGGCGGCGCGCTCCCGCAGGCTGAGGCGTGCGCCGAAGTCGTAACGCCGGTCATGCGCGATCTGTTCGCGTCGCAGCTCCTCCTGGCGCCGAGCGCGCGAGGAGTGGAGAAGGTGCCGCAACGGACGGGCGACGGGCCCGGCGAGCGCGGCGCGAGCCGCGGTGAGCGCGGCGGAGGCCACGCGCGCCGTCTGCTCGTCACGGTGCCGCGACGTCAGCCGGTCGGCCTGCTGGTACTGCTCCTGCACGGGTGGCAGGACGGAGGAGGTGCTGCACAGGTGCAGGGTCCCGGCGACGACTGCGGCCTGCAGGTGCACCGACAGCACCACGTCGGCACCCCATCCGGCCACCTGCACGCACAGGCAGTGCCGGACGGCTCCGTCGGTCCGGCCACGCGCCGCCACCACGGCGAGTTCGGGCAGCCGGTCCACGGGACGTCCCGCGCCGCCCGGCCCACGCCCGTCGGCGAGCGAGGGCCAGAACGTGCCGCGGCCGAACGGGGGCGGCCCGTCCAGCTCGCGGCCGTGCACGTAGACCCGCTCGGCGACCGTCAGTCCGGGAACTCCGTGCGGGGCCCGGGCGAGGTCGCCGAGATCCTGGGACAGGCTCGCCAGCAGCCCATCGGTACCGAGGGTGCCCTCCGCCGCCGACGCCCCCTGCGGGTCGGACCGCAACCGCAGGTCGAGCACCCAGGAACTCGTCTCTTCACCTGACCCGACGAAGGGCCGGTAGCCGCTGTAGATCACCAGATTGCCCGGGTGGCCCGCGGCAGAGAGCGGCAGGTCCGCTTCGGCCGGAGTCGCCTTCGGGGCGGGAGCGCCGGGCACCAGCTCGCGGGAGACGGTCTCCCACACTGCGCTCTGCTGCCGCCATGCCGCCCACCACGGCACGGCCACCAGCAGAACGAGGACGATCAGCCACACGAGTACGGGCGCACGCACACCCCACAGGTGCAGGTAGCCCTGCAGCAGCGTGCACGCGACCGTCAGGAGGAGCGTCATCACGCAACTGTTCAGCAGTTCCTGTACCGGCTTGTCGAGTTGGCCGGCGGCGGCACCGCGCTGCGTCAGTCTGTGCAGGCCGGGCAGCCGGCTCGCCTGGCCGGCCTGCATGCCGGTGAACTTGCCCAGCAGAGCCCAGGCCACGGCGGCGACCGGTGTGAGGAACAGCGCCACCAGCCAGCAGGCCGACGAGACGAGATCCCGGGTGCGCACGGCGGCCAGCGAGCGGCGGGCATGCTGATAGACGGGGCGCAGGTCGACCCCGAACGACGGCGCACAGGCCCGGTGTTTCTCGTGCTCCAACTCCTCGACGACGGCGTGAGCGAAGCTCTCGTCCACGTACGTGCCCACGCACATGTACCGCGTCGACGAGGTCCACTGCACCGGCGGCGCCTCGTCCGGCACCACCGTCTGCTCTGTCGGCGGGCGTGGAGCGGGCACGTCCCCGCCCTCCCGGTGGTCAGCGGTTCCCTCCGCCATGGCGCCTCCCCGTTCCAGGTCTCCCCCGTGCAGCGAAGAGTAAAGAAACACAAGGCAGTTGACAAGGTCTCTTTCCGGACAGGAATTCCGTTGCCGCCCCATCCGATCGGGCTACGGTGAGGCACAGACCAGCTGCGCGTGCTTCGGCTCCTTCCTGTAAGGAGACCGCCGCGGCCGTTCTCGATCTCGGGTGCCCCCGCTGCTGGAATCGGGCCGCGACGCGACATGACCCCGGGAGCGGTGCCCGTGGCGGCGCGCCCCCGCAGCGGCGCCGGGGCCCCTTGCGCTACTCCCATGCGTCGGGGCCACCGCCGCGCCACTCGATGAGGTTCGGGTCGCGCAAGTCGATCTCGTCGTCGGACAGGCCGACATCCCGGAGCAGCGCGGACACATCACCGGCGTTGTGGGCCAGGCCCAAGACCTCGGCGTGCGCGGTGACCCGCCGGCCACCCGAGCCGTCCGCGGGATGCACCACGATCGGAGGCGTCATATCTCCACCGTGCACCATCACCCGGTTGCGCGCATTCTGCAGCGTCCGCGCGCCCCTCAAGCGAGACAAGGGAGGCCACGGGGAGCCGGTGTCCGACGGTACAAGGACAGACTGACGGTCTTCTGCTGCGCAACGTGCGGCGCCGAGCTCACGCCGGAGCTGCGGCAGTTGTCGGGGGTGCCGGATGTCTCCACGGAGGACAAGGAGCGCGACAGCAAGACGGGCCTTGCACCGTCGGCGGTCCGTCGGGACAGGTACACGGTCGATCCTGAGCAATGGGGCGCGCCCTTCACCTCCGCGGCGCCCACGAATGCCTGCGGCCCGAGGCCCCGACGGTCAGTAGTGGTAACGGGCTTGGACGACCGTGATCTCGTCACCTCGTACGCGGTAGACGAGGCGATGTTCCTCATCGATCCGTCGGGACCAGTAGCCGCTCAGGTCCCCCTTGAGTGGCTCCGGCTTGCCGATACCCCCGAACGGATCGCGCTTGCTTTCCGCGATGAGCCGGTTGATGCGCCTGACCATGCGACGGTCCGTCTCTGACCAGTACACGTAGTCGGCCCAGCCGTGCTCGGTGAATACGGTCTTCACTCGCCGTCGTCGACCTCGATGAGTTCGTGTGGCTCGATGTGCCCGCGCTCGGCCTCTGCGATCGACTCGGCAAGCCGGCGGGCGTTTGCAGGTGAACGAAGCAGATAGATCGTCTCCTGCCAGGACGCGAAGTCCTCCTCCGACAGCAGCACCGCGTTGCCGTTGCGGGAGGTGATGTGTATCGGCGCACGGTCGTCGTTGACCTTCTCGATCAACGGAAAAAGGTTCTTCCGCGCCTCGCTGGCAGTGATCGACACGGCCACTCCCTTCGATCAACTGGTACGAAATATAGTACCACTCCTCATCCTATGGGTGGGCGTCCCGCCCCGGATCGCTGAGCTGCAAGGAACGCCGGCCGTCGCTGGACGCGCTCGCCGAGCAGCGCGGCGGCGACCGGACCACGCCGAACCGGCACCACGCGCTCCCGCACTCCCGCGGCCTCACGACGGTGTCGCCCTCACCGGTGGCGGACGATGACGGGCATCCACTGTGAGGGGGGCTCATGCAGACGGTCGAGGAAGTCGACGAGTTCGTGGGCGAGGCGCACGCGTTCTGCTCGGCGGGGCGGGCGACCGCTCCGGCGACGCGAGAGCCCGCCGGTCGGCTGGGGCTCTTTTCGCTGGTGGGCGCAACAGGGATCGAACCTGTGACATCTGCCTTGTAAGGGCAGCGCTCTACCGCTGAGCTATGCGCCCGGGGCGGGGTGAGGTGACAGACTACCCCGAGCCTGGACGGCGGGGCACAGCGCGGCGTGACCGGGGCCTGTGTCCCGCGCGGGCGGGTGGGAGAATGTGCGTGGGATCCACTGGCGTCGGCGCGGGGAGAGGCACACGTGAGCATGAGCGGCGGAACGCGCCGGTGGGGCTGGGGAGGCAGCGGCGGGGGCAGGGCGGAGAGCCTGCGGGCCGACGCGCAGGCCGCGAAGGACGACGCCGCGACCGCGTTCTACGAGCTCGACACCGCCCAGCGGGGCCTGCGGATCTCCATCGAGACGATTCAGGCCGTCGACGACTCCCCCGCCGGCCGCAGGGCCGTGGCCGAGTTCGCCGAGTTCGGGACCCGGATCGACCGGGTCAGCGCCGACTACATCAACACCGTCGACTCCTTCGACCTGGACCGGGACGACCTGGACCAGGCCACCGCCATGCGCGCGCACGAGCAGCTGCGCAAGGCCACCAACGAGCTGGAGCGCGCCCGGGCCGACCTGCAGCACTTCGAGTACGGGCTGCGACGTGTGCTGGAGAAGGCCGAGACGCAGCTGGCGCGGCTGGCGCCCGCCGTGGAGCGGGCCCGGCAGGCGCTGCGGGGGGCGACCGAGGCGCTGGAGAAGACCCGCGAGGCCGGGCTGCGGGCCGATGAGCTGGCGGAGCGGCTGGCCCGGCTCGGCCCGGAGCTGACCCGGCTGAACGAGGGCGCCGGGCAGCACGGCGTCGCCGAGACGCTGCAGCGCGCCGACCGGGTGGCCCGGGAGGCGGAGGTGGTGCGCGGCGAGGCGGAGCACCTGCCGGAGAAGGCCGCCGAGATCGACAAGCGGCTGTCCTCGCTGCGTACGCGGGCGCAGGCGCTGCGCACCCGGGCGCGGCAGGTGGAGCCGGTGCTCAGCGAGCTGCGGCGCCGGTTCAGCCTGGCGTGCTGGCAGGACCTGCAGCACGTGCCGCAGGAGGCGGAGCGTTCGGCGCGGCAGGCCGAGGAGAAGCTGCGGCGAGGCCCGGCAGGCGCGGGAGCAGCAGCGGTGGGCGGACGCCACGTCGCTGCTGGCGACGGTGCGGGCGCTGATGAACACCACCGACGAGGCCGTGAAGGGCGCCGGTGAGCGGCTGCAGCGGCTGAACGAGGTGAGCTTCGACCACGCCAAGGAGGTCGAGCGGGTGCGGTTCGCCATCCGGGACGCGCAGCGGCTGGCGATGGCCGGCCGTGCCACGCCGGATCCGCGGCACGCCGGGCCGCTGGATCAGTCGGTGGAGCGGGTGGACCGCGCGGTGGCCGGGCTGACCGGGCCGCACCCGGACTACTGGCACTTCCTGACCGAGCTGGACGCCGTGAAGGAGACCGTGCAGCGGCGTGGTGGAGAGCATCCGGCACGACCGCGCCGGCGGCTGAGCGGGAACGGCGCGGCCGGTCAGCCGCAGCAGCCGCCCCCGCAGCAGCCGCCTCCGCCGCCGCTCGCCGCACGGGGTGCGGCGGCCGGCCCGCGCCGCCGACGGCGACCGTCGACAGCAGTTTCACCGTGTCGTCGTGCCCCTGCGGGCAGGGCGCCGGGTCGCCGGACTCGGCCATCGGGCGGCTCAGCTCATACGTGTCGCCGCACTCGCGGCAGCGGTACTCGTAGCGGGGCATGCGCCTCAGGATACGCGCGCCGGGGGTGCGGTGGCCCGCAGCGCCTCCGCGAGGATGCGTTCGCCGGCGGCGACGCCCGCGCTCGGGCAGGGCGGACGACGTGCGGCGCGGTCCACCCGGTGTCGGCAAGTTCGCCGTGGCCGGGCCGCCAGCCGGCGTCGGCCGCGAGGAGGAAGTCGGCGTCCAGCAGCGAGTCGCCTGCGGCGTAGACGGGTGCGGCGCCCGTGCGGCGGGCGACCTCGGCGACGGCGGCGCTCTTGGTCAGCGGGCCGGGGACGGCGTAGATCTTGCGGCCCTGCAGGGAGACGGTCCAGCCGCGCGGGCCGGCCCAGGCGGCCAGGTCCTTGACCTAGGTGTCGGGGAGCGCGGTCCGGTCGACGACGAGGTAGGCGAACAGGTCCTCGGCGACGCGTTCCTTGAGCAGCCATGCCGGGTCGGCGCGTGCGGTGCAGGTGGTCGCGGATCTCGGCGAGCGGCGCGCAGTCGGTGAGCCGGCGGCGCACCTCGGCCTGCCAGCCGGGGTCGGACTCGCCGTCGACGAGCAGGTGGCCGCCGTTGGCGCACACGGCGTAGGCGGGCGGCGGCCCGGGCAGCCGCACCCGGTGGTACTGCTCGCGGGTGCGGGTCGTGGTGGGCACGAAGACGGCCTGCGCGGCGAGGTCGGCGAGCAGACCGGCGGCGGTCTCCGTCATGTACGACAGCGGCGTGCTCTGGTAGGTCTCCACGCACAGCAGCCGGGGCGCCTCGGTCGTCCGGCATGGTCAGGCCGAGGGCGGCCGCCGAGTAGATCAGGGTGCGGTCGAGGTCGCTGGCGACGAGGGCTGCGGTCACTGGCACGGCCTTTCCGTCGGCGCCGGTGGCGCCCCTGGTGTAGCGGGGGTGGATGAGGCCGACGCAGCTGTAGGGCAGGTCGTCGACCTCCTCGACGGGTACCCCGCGCTGCTCGGCGAGCAGCCGGACGTGGTCGAGGTCGGGGCCGGCGCCGCGCCGGGCGAGGATGCGCCACGGGACGCGGCGCAGCAGCACGCGCGTGGTCTCCCCGACGCCGGGCTTGACGAGGTTGACGTCGCCGATGCCGTACGTCTCGCTGATGTGCTCGACCGCCTTCCAGCCCTCCCAGGTGGGGGCGCGGTCGGGCCGGCGGCCAGCAGGGTGCGCGCAGCGGCCGCGGCGTCGTCGGCGACCGTCGGCGAAGCGGGCGGAGACGGTGTCGAGGAAGTCGCCGGAGACGTCGGAGCCGGCCAGGTCGCGGTAGAACTTCGCGCCGTGGAAGTCGCCGGGCCCGACGAGGTCGGCGCGCAGGACGGTGCGGGAGACGAGCCCGGAGACGGTGGAGTTGAGGCAGGCGGAGGGGATGAGGAAGTCCTCGCGGGTGCCGTAGGTGCGCACGCAGCCGCCGGGGTCGGCGAGGACGGCGATGTCCGGGTCGAAGCCGGGAGAACCGGGAAGGCCGCGAGGGCGTCGGCGAGTTCGCGGGTGATGGCGCCCTTGCCGGTCCAGCCGTCGACGAAGACGACGTCGGCCGGGTCGTGGTGGGCGGCCAGGTAGCGCAGCGCGGTGGTGTCGATGCCGCGGCCGCGCACGATGGAGAGCGTGTAGTGGGGCAGGTCGAGGCCGTGCCGCTGCTGCGCCCAGCGGCGCATCAGGATGCCGACGGGCGTCCCGGCGCGGGCGAGGGAGACCAGCACGGGGCGTGGCCGCGTTCGGCGAGGACCGTGTCGGTGACGGTGCCGACGGCGCGGGCGATCCGGGTCGGCGGAGCCGGCCAGGGCGCTGTGGAAGAGCCGCTGGTATTCCTCGCTGGGCTGGTACTCGACCGGGCAGGGACTCGGCGTAGTGGGCGCCGCCGCGCTGGACGGCCTCCTCGCGCTCCTCGGTGGGCGCCTCCAGGCCGACGTCGGAGAGGTCCTGGAGCAGCCAGCCGACCTCGTCGGCGGCGTAGGAGGAGAACGCGGGGCCGCGCAGCGGCGCGGGGCAGCGGGGCGTGGGAGGGGACGACGGCGAGCAGCACGGCGCGGGTGTGCGCGGCGAGGCGGGCGAGCAGACCGTCGCCGGGGCGTGCAGGGCGGGGGTGTCGCCGGCGGAGTCGGTGACGACGATGACGGCGTCGAAGTCCTGCGCCGGCGACGTTGTAGGCGTAGCGGGGGCCGGGGCCGTCGTCGGGGTCGTCGTGGGCGGGGAAGGTGAGTTTGCTGCGGATGGCGTAGCCGGGCTCGTCGACGGCGAGGACGGGTGAGCGGGTGGTGGTGGAGAACCGGACACCGGCGACGACGTGCTCGGTGAGGGCGTCGGCGAGGCGCAGCGGCGCGTACATCAGCTCCTCGGTGCCGAGAACGAGGATCCGGGGCGGCCTGCCGGCGCCGGGGGTGACGCCGGCGTCGTCCAGCGCGGCGGCCAGCCGTCCGGCCATGGCGGGCAGCGCCGCCTCCAGCCGGGCCCGGTGGGCGGGGGTGAAGCCGTGCCGGCCGCCGTCAGGCAGGCCGGCGGGCCAGCCGAGGTCGACGCGGGTCGACGGGCGCGGCCTCGGGAAGGACCGCGCTGTCCCGGCGGGCGCCGCTGCTCGCCGCGCCGTGCTGCGGCGACGAGCGCCTGGCCGCGGGCGAGCACGTCGGCCGGGCAGGCGGACGGCGCCGCCGGCGAGCGCCAGCACGTGGACGCGGGCGCCGAGTTCGGCCGCGAACTCCGCCAGCCGGCGCCGGTCGTCCTCGCCGCGCATGTCGGCGAGCGCGACGACGACGTACTCGGCGCGGGGGAAGCGGCGCGTGCAGCGCGGCGATGGTGTTGCGCACGGTGTTGCCGGTGGAGAACTCGTCGTCGACGAGGACGAGCGGGCCGTCGCCGGCGAGCAGCGCCGGGTCCTCGGGAAGCAGCAGGTGGCCGGTGGCGTGGCTGTGGGTCTCCTCGAACGTGCCGGCGGCGGCGGCGCCGGGCACCGCGCGGCGGGTGGAGTGCAGGTAGGGGACGCCGTGGCCGAGGCCGTCGGCGACGCTGTGCCCGAGCCCGGTGGCGGTCTCGGCGTAGCCGAGGACGACGGCGCGGGCGGCGGCCTCGTCGCCGAGCAGTGCGCGGACGCGGCGTCCGAGGTCGAAGCCGGTGCCGTAGACGGTGCCGGGCCGCTGCGGTATGTGCTTGCCGAGGACGCGGGAGACCAGCAGGTGGGCCCGCTTGGGGTTCTCGCGCAGCGCGAGGCCGACCAGGTTGCGGACCTCGCCGGTCAGTTCGACCCCAGTCTCGCGGCGACCCACTCGCCCGACCACACCATGCTGTCCTCTCCGTCTTTCCGTCGTCCGGTCTTCGTGCGTCTCGGGTCATCCGATGCCCGCCGCGAGGAGTTCCACGAAGCCGACGCCCTCGCGGGCGACGCCGAAGACCTCGCCGCGCAGCAGGGTGCGTTCGGCCCAGGCGCGGTGCGGCTTCACCTCGTTCATCTTGTTCGTGTACGCCGAGCGCAGCACGCCGCCCTCGCAGCGTTCGGGCCGCAGGATGTCCGTCGCGTCGCTGTACTCCTCGTGGGAGACGACGGACAGGGCGTGCACGGGGGCCACGTGCGAGGGGTGGATGCAGGTCTTGCCGAGCAGGCCGTTGGCGCGGTCGAGTTCGATCTCGCGCAGCAGGCCGTCCATGTCGTGGTCGATGAGCGCGGTGCGCAGCGCCTCGGCGCTGCCGGTGAGGAAGGGACTGGCACGCAGCTGCGGCTTGAACATCCGCTCCTGGAGGCGGAAGTACTCCCAGACCGGGCCGGTGACGGTGTAGCCGGTGCCGTCGGCGCGGCCGAGCATGTTGACGACGTCGCCGATGACGGAGGCGACGAGCTGCACGTCGTAGGCGGTCATCTCCGGCGTGCGGCGCAGGCCGTAGGCGGAGCAGAAGTCGGTGACGCCGAGCCGCAGGGCCAGGACGCGGTCGCGGTACTTGTCGACGGCGCGGTGGATGCCGGCCAGGGTCTCGCGGCGGCTCTCCAGGTGGAGCAGTTCGGGCGACTCCAGGACGGGCATGGCGTACAGCCGGCGGCCCAGGGCGCGCCTCGGCCGCGGCGAGCGACTCGAGGAAGGGTAGGCCGCGTCTCCTCGGTGAACTTGGGCAGCACGAAGCCGGTCAGCAGCCGGGCGGCGCCGCCGAACCGGCGTACCAGGTCGGGTATCTGGCTGGGGGTGCGGACCCGGACGAACAGCAGCGGCAGGTCGGCGGCGTCGGCGGTTCGCTCGAGTTCGGCGAGCTGGCGCACGAGGTTCTCCTCGCCGACGTGAACCTCGCCGTCGGCGATGGAGTCCTCCAGGCAGAGCACCATGGACACCACCCCTCGGCCGGCCTGTTTGCGGACGTCGTCGGCGAGCCGGGGGCGGGTCGCGGGACTGTAGAGGGTGGCGCCGAGTGCGGCGGCGAGCGATCCGGGACGGGGGATCCGGCGTCGAACTCGACGGGCTCGCGGTGGAACAGTTCCTGCCGTAGCTCCGGCGCGCAGATGCCTGAAATGCCGCATGGAAAACACTGCTCCCCGTCGTGTCGTCACCGCCCGCCACTCCGTTCCACGGGCGATATCCCGTCACTCATCGTACGTTCGAGAGGGGAGCGAAAGTTCGCCGGACAGGTGAAGAACGGACTACCGACGGGTGCGGCGCCTCTCCCCCGCGTTGTCCCCCGCGCCGCCGGGAGGGCAGGATGAACCCCATGACGCACGCGATGATGAAGGGCTCGAACGTCCAGTTGGAGGCCACGACGGTGCGGGCGGTGCTGCACTGGGCGCCGGGCCCCGGCGGAGCACCGGACGTCGACGTCTCCGCGCTGCTGCTGGGCGCAGACGGGCGGGTCCGCTCGGACGACGACTTCATCTTCTACAACCAGCCGCAGCACCCCTCCGGGCAGGTGCGACACCTGTCGAAGGCGCAGACGCCGGACGGCCTCACCGACGGCAGTCGAGGCGGACCTGTCGGGGCTGGCGGCCTCCGTGCAGCGGGTGGTGCTGGCGGCCTCGGCGGACGGCGGGAGCTTCGCCGACGTGGGAGCGGCCGATGCTGACGCTGCACGACCCGCAGGTCGGCGCCGAGCCACTGCTGTCCTTCGCCGTCGAGCCGGAGACCGGCTCCGAGACGGCGATGATCCTCGGCGAGCTGTACCGCCGGGGCGAAGCCTGGAAGTTCCGTGCCCTGGGCCAGGGCTACGACACCGGACTGGTCGCGCTGGCCGCCGAGTTCGGCGTCGCGGTGGAGGACGGTGCGGTCCCGGCCGGGGAAGGGACGGTACCCACTCCGCCCGCCGAGCCGGACATCCCGCAGCCGGACCCGGTCCCCGAGCCTGGCCCTGAGCCACGGCCGGTTCCGGATCCGGGTCCGCTGCCGGGCCCTGGCCCGCGACCCGAACCGGAGCCCCCGGAGCCGCAACCGGAGCCTGCGGGTGTGGCGACCGTGGCCGTGGATCCCCAGGCGACGCAGCCTGCCCACGGGTACCCGCCGCAGCCGCAGCAGCCGCCGGCCACGCCGCCGGCGTACGGCTACCCCCAGCCGGTGTACGACTACCCGCAGTCCGCCCCACCGGAGGGTCGGCAGGGCGAGCAGGACGGTGTGCTGCCGCCGCAGGGGCCGCAGTTCCTGGGACGGTGAGGCCTGGGACGGTGAGGCCTGGGACGGTCGAGGCCTGGGACGCTGCGGTACCTCAGGCTTTGTCGGCCTTGTAGCCGCGTCCCCACTGCAGGCCCCAGCCGTAGAGCCGGTCCAGCTCGGACTGGAAGCCGTAGACGTACCGCACCTCGCGGCGCACGATCAGTTCGTCCTTCCCGTCGTGCTCCATGAGTCAGCACGGCGCAGGAACGCGCCTGCGGGGCCCGCTCCTCGAGGCCGATCTCGACATGCGGGCCGTTGCTCGGGATGAGCGTGACCAGGGCGTGGGCCCGTTCGAAGGCCGGAGTGTCGTCGTAGATGTAGACGAAGAACAGCAGCCGCTTGATCTCGGCCTGGTGGTCGAGGTTGACGTAGATCGTCTCGCCGGAGGTCGCGCCGAACCGGTCGTCGCCGCTGAGCTTGACGTACGGCGGGGCGTTGAAGTCGCCGAAGAAGCCGCCGAGCGGCTGGACGACGCCCTTGGTGCCGTCGGCGAGTTCGTACAGGCAGGCCAGGTCGAGGTCAACGCTGACCACGCCGCGGGTGTGCGCCTGCACCACCTCGGGTTTGAAGGCCCGCATCGGGTGGCGCAGGGAGTTGCCGAACTGGCTGCGCCCGCCCAGGTCCGAAGTGCGAGTCCGCCAGGAGAGGTTGACCTGCATGCTGCCGACGGCGGCGCCCTGCTTCGTCAGCGAGACGACGCTGCGCCTTCTGGTCAGCTCCACCGCGTAGGTGGACGGACCGCCCACGGTGTCGAACTTGGGCCAACGGCCCATGCCCTGTCGCCAGTTCTCCCACAGGGAGACCATCGCGCACCCCCACCCCTCTGGTGTCATGCACATCCCGAGCGGGGCGGCACCGAGCAGCGCTCGGTGCCGCCCCGCTCAAGAGGATTCCGCAATCGGAGAGCGGTCACACGTGTGAAGAGATCTCCGGTTTGGTCTCCTCGCCACCCTCGGCCTCCAGTGCGCGGTTGCGGCGCACCGAGGACCAGAACGACCAGGCGATGAGCACCACGCCGATCAGGCCGGTGATCACCTCGTTGATCTGCGCACTTGATGGTGATCAGCAGGATGACGGCCAGGGCGCCGATGGCGTAGTGCGCGCCGTGCTCGAGGAAGACGTAGTCGTCCAGGGTGCCCTGGCGGACCAGGTAGACGGTCAGCGACCGGACGTACAGGGCGCCGATGCCCAGACCCAGAGCCATCCAGAAGATGTGGTTGGTGATGGCGAAGGCGCCGATGACGCCGTCGAAGGAGAAGGACGCGTCCAGCACCTCGAGGTAGAGGAACATGAAGAACGCGGCCTTGCCCGGCCAGACCAACGACGTTGATCTGCTTGCCCGCCCGCCGCGCGGCCTCTTCGGCTTCCTCCTCTTCCTCGGCTTCTTCCTCGAGCCGGTTCTCGAAGTGACCGGAGAGGCCGTTGACGATGAGATAGGTGATGAGCCCGGCGACGCCGGCGGTCAGGACGGTCGCCGACTTGTCCACGTGCGCGCCGCCGTGCTGGTGCGCGGCGGTGGCGATGGTGGTGGCGGTGACCAGCAGACCGATCAGGGCGATGCAGACCGACAGCATGTCGACCTTGCCGAGCTTGGCCAGCGGCTTCTCCAGCCATTGCAGCCACTTGATGTCGCGGTCCTCGAAGATGAAGTCGAGGAAGATCATCAGCAGGAACATGCCGCCGAAGGCGGCGATGGCGGGGTGCGCGTCGGTGACGAGCTGCTCGTAGCGGCCGGGCTGCTCGAGCGCGACGCGTACCGCCTCGGCCGGACTGATCTTCGCACTGATCGCCACGATGATGACCGGGAAGACCAGCCGCATTCCGAAGACCGCGATGAGCACGCCGACGGTGAGGAAGATCTTCTGCCAGAACTCGTTCATCTTCTTCAGCACGCCGGCGTTGACCACCGCGTTGTCGAAGGACAGCGAGATCTCCAGGACGGAGAGGATCGCCACGACGGCGAGCCCTTCCCAGCCCCACAGGAGACCGGCCAGGGCCAGTCCCACGGCGCTGATGCCGAGGGACCAGCCGAAGGTTTTCAGAAGCACTGGTTACCCAATCTCTTGCTCGTGTCGCGGCGAGCCGATGATCGTTTTACGAAACGTTTACGCCGAAGTCTAGAGCGATGCCGCGAAGCCCCGACGCATACCCCTGGCCCACTGCGCGGAACTTCCACTCGGTGCCGTGCCGGTACAGCTCGCCGAAGATCATCGCGGTCTCGGAGGAGGCGTCCTCCGTCAGGTCGTAGCGGGCCAGCTCCTGCCCGTCCTCCTGGTTGACGACCCGGATGTAGGCGCCGGTGACCTGGCCGAACGTCTGGTGCCGGGGCTCGGCGTCGTAGATCGAGACCGGGAAGACGATCTTGTCGACCTGAGCCGGAACCGTGGTCAGGTCGACCAGCACCGTCTCGTCGTCGTCCGAGCCGGTGCCGCCGACCAGCTCGTCACCGGTGTGCTCGACGGAGCCCTCCGGTGTGGTGAGGTTGTTGTAGAAGATGAAGTACTCGTCGCCCATCACCCGGCCGCCGGAGCACAGCAGCGCGCTGGCGTCCAGGTCGAAGCCGGCGCCGGTGGTGGAGCGGGCCTGCCAGCCCAGACCGACCTGGACCTTGGTGAGGTCGGGTGCGGCCTTCGAGAGGGAGACGTTCCCCCCCTTGGCGAGTGTGACGCCCATGTCTTGGTTTTCCTCTCCCCTGGTGGTGCGCCCAGTGTGGCGAACCGAACCGGCGCCGCACACTTCCCCGACCGGGAAGTGTGCGGCGCCGTCCCTTGCCGGACTCGGGCCCTGCGGCCCGCTCAGACGTTGACGCCGAAGTCCTGCGCGATGCCGCGCAGGCCCGAGGCGTACCCCTGCCCGATGGCGCGGAACTTCCACTCCGCGCCGTGTCGGTACAGCTCGCCGAAGACCATCGCGGTCTCGGTCGAGGCGTCCTCGCTGAGGTCGTAGCGGGCCAGCTCGTTGCCGTCGGCCTGGTTCACGACGCGGATGAAGGCGTTGCGCACCTGGCCGAAGCTCTGCTGGCGGGACTCCGCCTCGTAGATCGAGACGGGGAAGACGATCTTCTCCACGTCCGCCGGGACTCCGGCGAGGTTCACCTTGATGACCTCGTCGTCGCCCTCGCCCTCACCGGTGAGGTTGTCGCCGGTGTGCTGCACGGAGCCGTCGGGGCTGGTGAGGTTGTTGAAGAAGACGAAGTTCCGGTCGTCGGCGACCTTGCCCTCGCCGTTCGCCAGCAGGGCGCTGGCGTCGAGGTCGAAGTCGCTGCCGGTGGTGGTACGTGCGTCCCAGCCCAGACCGACGATGACGGCGGTCAGGTTCGGGGCTTCCTTGGTCAGCGAGACGTTGCCGCCCTTGCTGAGGCTGACTCCCACGAGTCCTCCTGAGGTCTGTGCGTGCGGAGCACCGGGTGCCCCCTGTCCGTTCGATGCCTAAGGACAACGATTCGGTCGAGGCGACCGGTTCCCGTACCGTCCGACGAGGTCAGAGGGTCTCGAGCGCCTTGACGTAGTCGTTGAGGTCGCGGGCGTCCGGCAGGCCGTTGACGACCGTCCAGCGCACCACGCCCTCCTTGTCGATGATGAACGTACCCCGCACCGCGCAGCCTTTCTCCTCATCGAAGACGCCGTAGGCGCGGGAGACCTCACCGTGCGGCCAGAAGTCGGACAGCAGCGGGTAGGCCAGGCCCTCCTGCTCGGCGAAGACACGCAGAGCGAACGGCGAGTCGTTCGAGACGGCGAGAAGCTGCACGTCGTCGTTGACGAAGGCGGGCAGCTCGTCACGCAGGGCGCACAGCTCGCCTGTGCACACCCCGGTGAAGGCGAACGGGTAGAACAGCAGGACGACGTTCTTCTCGCCGCGGAAGTCGGAGAGCGAGATCGTCTCGCCGTGCTGGTTCTTCAGAGTGAAGTCCGGAGCCTTGGTGCCGGTCTCGACAGCCGATGGGTGGATATCCCCTCGATCGCGTCAGGTGACGGCATCCACCCTAATGGCCCGCTCCGCGGGTGCGCCGGGGCGTGTGCCGACGGCCGAGCCGCCGGCACACGCCGGGCCACGGCTACTTCTTGCCGGACTTCGCCGCCTTCGGCGTCACGAGCCGGGTGCCGGTCCAGTCCTTGCCGGCGTTCGCATTGCTGGTCTGGGCCAGGCCCGCGGTCTGGGCGGCCTCGCCGATGTCGCCGGCCTCGACGTAGCCCTCACGGCCGGTCTTCGGCGTCAGCAGCCAGACAGGGGCGCCCTCGTCGATCATCGTGGTGGCGTCCACCAGCGCGTCCGTCAGGTCGCCGTCGTCCTCGCGGAACCACAGCACGACGGCGTCAGCCACCTCGTCGTGGTCCTCGTCGACGAGCTCCGTGCCCGTGATGGCCTCGATTCCCTCACGGAGGGCCTGCTCGGCGTCGTCGTCGTAACCGAGCTCCTGGACCACCTGCCCGGGCTGGAAACCCAGCCTCGCGGCAGGGTTGGTCCGCTCCTCCGCGTGGTCCGCGGTCGCGCTCACGGATTGCCTCCTGTCATCTTCCGATATAGGGCGTGCTCCCCGCAGGCGCGCGGGGGTAATGGGCGTAGTCCACACGGGCGGGACGGATCGCGCAAGTACCCGGCGCCCCGTCCCGCCCAAACGGTGACGTGTACTCCCACAATGCATGATCTAGCAGTGGTTCGCACCACATCGCCCGGCGGGAGGATCCGGCGAGATTCGCTCCGGGGCGCCGCCTGGGCCCGCCATTCGGGGCGCCGCGGGGCGCCCGGGCGCAGGCATGATCTACGCGGCCCGATCCGGGCCTGTGGGGCGTATGGTGGCGATTCGGGCGCCCCCACCCCCACCCGCCGCGCGGCCGCTCGACGCACCCCGTACGACAGGGCGGTTACCTCCCGGTACGGGTGACGTACGGACGCCTGCGGTACACGATGGAGTCGGCGCGACACCGCAAAGCAGGGCTAGAACCGAACAGCGAAGGAACAGCGTGGCTTCCGGATCCGATCGCACCCCGATCATCATTGGCGGCCTTCCCAGCCAGGTCCCTGACTTCGACCCCGAGGAGACCCAGGAGTGGCTCGACTCGCTCGACGCCGCTGTCGACGAGCGTGGCCGGGAACGTGCCCGCTACCTCATGCTCCGCCTCATCGAGCGCGCGCGCGAGCGGCGCGTCGCCGTTCCCGAGATGCGCAGCACCGACTACGTGAACACCATCGCCACGAAGGACGAGCCGTTCTTCCCCGGCAACGAGGACATCGAGCGCAGAATCCTCAACGCCACCCGCTGGAACGCGGCGGTGATGGTCTCGCGTGCGCAGCGGCCCGGGCATCGGTGTCGGCGGCCACATCGCGACCTTCGCCTCCTCCGCCTCGCTGTACGACGTGGGGTTCAACCACTTCTTCCGCGGCAAGGACGACGGCCGCGGCGGCGACCAGGTCTACTTCCAGGGGCACGCCTCCCCCGGCATCTACGCCCGCGCGTACCTGCTGGACCGGCTCACCGAGGAGCAGCTGGACGGCTTCCGCCAGGAGAAGTCGAAGTACCCCAACGGGCTCTCCAGCTATCCGCACCCGCGGATGATGCCGGACTTCTGGGAGTTCCCCACCGTCTCCATGGGCCTGGGCCCCATCAGCGCGATCTACCAGGCGCGGATGAACCGCTACATGGAGGCCCGCGGCCTGGCGGACACCTCCGACTCGCACGTGTGGGCCTTCCTGGGCGACGGCGAGATGGACGAGCCGGAGTCGCTCGGCCAGCTCTCCATCGCCGCCCGCGAGGGACTGGACAACCTCACCTTCGTGGTCAACTGCAACCTGCAGCGCCTGGACGGCCCGGTGCGCGGCAACGGCAAGATCATCCAGGAGCTGGAGTCCTACTTCCGCGGCGCCGGCTGGAACGTGATCAAGCTGGTCTGGGACCGCTCCTGGGACCCGCTGCTGGCCCGGGACCGGGACGGCGTGCTGGTCAACAAGCTGAACACGACCCCGGACGGCCAGTTCCAGACCTACGCGACCGAGTCCGGCGCCTACATCCGCGAGCACTTCTTCGGCGGCGACCAGCGGCTGCGGGCGATGGTCGAGAACATGACCGACGACCAGATCCTGTACCTGGGCCGCGGCGGCCACGACCACCGCAAGATCTACGCGGCGTACAAGGCGGCCAAGGAGCACAAGGGCCAGCCGACGGTGATCCTGGCGCAGACCGTCAAGGGCTGGACGCTGGGCCCCAACTTCGAGGGCCGCAACGCCACGCACCAGATGAAGAAGCTGACCGTCGAGGACCTGAAGGGCTTCCGCGACCGGCTGCACCTGCCGATCCCGGACCGCGAGCTGGAGTCCGGCTCGCCGCCCTACTACCACCCGGGCCGCGACTCGGAGGAGATCCAGTACATGCACGACCGCCGCAAGGAGTGCGGCGGCTACGTGCCGACCCGGGTGGTGCGGGCCAAGCCGCTGCCATTGCCGGGAGACAAGACGTACGCCACCGTCAAGAAGGGCTCCGGCCAGCAGCAGATGGCCACGACCATGGCCTTCGTCCGGCTGCTGAAGGACCTGATGCGGGACAAGGAGATCGGCCGGCGCTTCGTGCTCATCGCGCCCGACGAGTACCGCACCTTCGGCATGGACTCCTTCTTCCCCTCCGCCAAGATCTACAGCCCGCTGGGGCAGACGTACGAGTCGGTGGACCGCGAGTTGCTGCTGGCCTACCGGGAGTCCCCAACCGGTCAACTGCTGCACGACGGCATCACCGAGGCCGGCTGCACGGCCTCCACGATCGCGGCCGGCTCCGCCTATGCCACGCACGGCGAGCATCTGATCCCGGTGTACGTCTTCTACTCGATGTTCGGTTTCCAGCGGACCGGCGACCAGTTCTGGCAGATGGGCGACCAGATGGTCCGCGGCTTCGTGCTCGGCGCGACGGCCGGGCGCACCACGCTGACCGGAGAGGGCACCCAGCACGCCGACGGCCACTCGCAGCTGCTGGCCTCGACCAACCCGGCCTGTGTGGCCTACGACCCGGCGTACGGGTTCGAGATCGCGCACATCATGCAGGACGGCATGCGCCGCATGTACGGCCAGGACAGCGAGGACGTCTTCTACTACATCACCGTCTACAACGAACCGATCCATCAGCCGCCGGAGCCGGAGAACGTGGACGCGGACGGCATCCTCAAGGGCCTGTACCGCTACCGGGAGGGGGAACGGGGCACGCGCTCCGCGCACATCCTCGCCTCCGGTGTGGCCATGCCATGGGCAGTGGATGCCCAGCGGATCCTCGCCGAGGAGTGGGACGTGCGGGCGGACGTGTGGTCCGCGACCTCGTGGAACGAGCTGCGCCGCGAGGCCGTTCAGACCGAGGAGCACAACCTGCTGCACCCCGAGGAGGAGCAGCGGATCCCCTACGTCACCCGGAAACTGCAGGACGCCGAGGGGCCCAAGGTGGCCGTCTCGGACTGGATGCGTGCCGTGCCCGACCAGATCGCACGCTGGGTACCGGGCACCTACCAGTCTCTCGGCGCGGACGGCTTCGGTTTCGCCGACACCCGCGGTGCGGCCCGCCGGTTCTTCCACATCGACGCGCAGTCGATCGTGCTGGGAGTGCTGTCGGAGCTTGCCCGCGAGGGGAAGATGGACCGCTCGGCGCTGAAGCAGGCCGTCGACCGCTACCAGCTGCTCGAGGTGACGGCGGCGGACCCGGGCACCGCGGGAGGCGACGCGTAGTCCCCCGGCCGTGACGGAGTGGTGTGGGCCCGGGTAACCGGGGCCCACACCGCTTCCGGGACGCATCTCAGTGCTCCCAGATCGTGAAGGCCCGGGCCTGGTAGGAGGAGCGCGGTGTCCAGCTGCCGGAAGGGTGGGTGTCGAACTCGCCGGTCGTCCCGCACTCGGCGCTCTGGTAGAAGGTCACCGGCCGTCCGGTGCGGTTGGCGTAACTGTCGCCGGTGAACCCGGCGGGCAGCGTCACACAGCTCTCGATGTCGGTACCGGCCAGTTCGTAGCTCAGCCGGTGCCCCGCGAAGCCGGAGCCCTCCCACAGGCACAGAGCTCCCGCGCCGCAGCGCCCGAGCCGGGGCGGTAGGTCGGAGCCGTTCTCCCCGGCGGCCGGGGTGGCGGCCATGGCGGTCAGGGCGAGCGCGGCGGCACCGGCGGCTGCCAGGCGCCGGGTGGTCGTGCAGCGGTTTCGGGCGGCCTGGTACAGCAGGTGACGGCGCACGGTGATCACTCCCCTGTTCAGGGGCCGGGCGGCGGATCCGCTCGGCGATGTGATCACTCTGACCGCCGGCCACGGGCCGTGCCAAGCAAGATCGCCGGAGTTCACCGGGACAGGCGGTCCGGTTGTCCACAACCTGACCGCCTGTCCACGCGATGTCCGGACGCGGCCGCCCCCTGCGCGGTCGCGGCCGGATGCCTCAGAGGTGCGCGGCGCCGCCGGCGGCCTCGGCGTTCACGCCGCGCTTGGTGAACACCGCGACTCCGGCCGCCAGCGCCGCGACGATCCCGGCACAGGTGAAGGCCAGCGACATGCCGGAGACGAACGAGCCGTGCACCACGTCGGCGACCGCCTGCACCACCTGGCCAGGTGTGCCCTTCGGCGACGGGGGCACGATGCCGGCCTCCGCCGCGCCCTGCAGCTGCGCAGCCTGTTCTCCCTTGAGCGGCGGCAGCTGGGCGTCGGCCCACTTCTGCGGAAGCACGTCACTCACCCGGGAAGCCATCACCGCACCGAGCACGGCCGTGCCGAGACTGCCCCCGACCTGCATGGCGGCCTGCTGCAATCCGCCGGCGACACCGGCGTGCTCCACCGGGGCGTTGCCCACGATGACCTCGGTGGCGCCGACCATGACGGGTCCGAGACCCAGGCCGAGCAGGGCGAACCACAGCGAGGTGACCAGCGTTCCGCTGTCCGGATCGAGGGTGGACATGCCGAACATGGCGACGGCCGCCAGCAGCATCGCGACCACCAGGGGGACGCGTGGCCCGATCTTGGTGATGACGGCGCCCGCGAGCGGCGAGGAGACGATCATCATGGCGGTGAGCGGCAGCAGGTGCAGGCCGCTGTCCACCGGGCTCATGCCGTGCACGTTCTGCAGGTAGAAGGTCACGAAGAAGATGCCGCCCATGAAGCCGAACGCCATGAGCACCATCAGGACCGTGCCCGCGGTCAGCGGAACCGACCGGAACATCTTCAGCGGCAGGAGTGGCTCCTTGACGCGCATCTCCCACCAGGTGAAGGCGGCGAAGCACACCAAGGCCGCACCGAGGAAGACCAGCGTGCTGACGTCCGCCCAGCCCCAGGTGGGTGCCTTGATGAGGGCCCACACCAGGCAGAACATCGCACCCGACAGCAGCAGGATCCCGGGTACGTCGAAGGAGCGCGGTGCCTTCTCGGCACGGTGGTCGATGAGCAGGAACAGGCCCATCACGAGTGTGAGGACGCCGACCGGGACGTTGATGAAGAACACCGACTCCCAGCTGACGTGCTCGACCAGCAGGCCGCCCACGATCGGCCCGGCGGCGGTCGAGGCGCCGATCACCGAGCCCCAGACGCCGATGGCGGTGTTGAGCTTCTCCGCCGGGAACGAGGCGCGCAAGAGGCCCAGCGCGGCCGGCATCAGCAGTGCGCCGAACATGCCCTGGACGACGCGGAAGGCAATGATCATCCCCACGCTGCCGGACACGCCGATGACGGCCGAGGCAGCCGCGAAACCCACCACCCCGATGAGGAAGGTCTGCCGGTGGCCGAAACGGTCACCCAGTTTGCCCGCGGTGATCAGAGTGACGGCGAGCGCGAGCAGGTAGCCGTTGGTTATCCACAGCACGTTGGCGACCGAAGCGTGCAGATCTTGCTGGATGGCCGGGTTGGCGATGGCCACGATGGTGCCGTCGAGGGCCACCATCGTGACACCCAGCGCCACGGTCAGCAGGGTCAGCCAGGGGCTGCCGCGCAGCCCGCGGCGTGGTGCCGCCTTTGGCGACGCAGATGCTGACGGGATGGTCTTCTGCGCCGTTCCGGCGCGGGGATCGTCCTTCTTCAGGGCGTCCGCAGGAAGCTGCGAGGTCATGTCGGCGAGAGTAATGTCAGTCGCTGACAATTGACAACGAAATCGGCACTCTGTATGTGTCGGCTGACCCACATCGACAAGAGAGGGTGATCACACGGTGGCGGGACTGCGCGAGTGCAAGAAGCAGCGCACCCGGGACGCACTCATCCGCGCAGCACACGAGTTCTTCGTCACATATGGCTACGAGGCCACGACCGTCGACCAGATCTCCGACGCCGTGGACGTCTCCCAGCGCACCTTCTTCCGCTATTTCTCCAGCAAGGAGGACGTGGCCTTCGCCCTGCAGGAGGAGGTCGAGTCCCGATTTTTCGACGCCGTGGTCGCCCGCCCCGCCCACGAGTCGCCGATGCGGGCGCTGCGCAACGCCCTGGACTCGACCTGGGGCAGCATCGGCGAGGCCATCCAGGAGGTCGTGCCGCTGCAGGTCTACATGCGGATGTGGCAGGTCATCGAGACGACACCGGCACTGGTCGCGGTGCACATGTGGCGTTCCACGGAGATGGAGGCTCGCCTGGCGGACGTCTTCGCCCGCCGGGAGGGCCTCGACCAGCGCACCGATCCGCGCCCGCAGGTGCTGGTGGCGTCCTTTTCGGGAGTGATGCGGGCCGCGGGCCGGGAGTGGGGCTGCGGACCGGACGTCACCGTCGAGGCCGCCCGTCACCAGATCGAGTCGTATCTGGACCTGATGGGTCCGGTCCTGAGCGACGACTGGGGCCCGCGCCCGGGATGATGCGCCCGCCGAGACCGGGTGGGGAGGCGCCGGACCGTTGGTCTAGGGTGTCGCCCCAGTGACTTCCACCGGATCCCTGCGCACCGCCCTCCTCACGCTCGGCGTGGTCTTCGCCCTGCTCGTGACGTCGGGCTGGACGGCGATCCGGCAGGAACAGGCTCCTCCCGGTCCGCGGACCGCCGCACTGCAGTCCTGGGCGCGGGACTCGGTGGACGGCCGCCCGCTGCCGCGTCCCGACGCCGCTCCGCACACCCTGACGGCCTTCTTCGGCTCCCTGAGCACCGACCGGCGCCGCCGGCTCGCCGCACGGCATCCGCTGGTCGTCGGCAACCTGGACGGCGCCCCGCTCGCCCTGCGGTACCAGGCCAATCGCCGCACGCTGCGCAGGGCCCGTGACCGGGAGCGGGACCGCACGCACGACCCGGAGCTGACGGAGGCGGGCCGGCAGCTGGCCGGCCGCCGGATGCACCGCTTCGAGTCCCTGCTCCGGCCCGGGCGCCGGATACTGGCCTTCGACCCGACGGGGGCCGGCCGCGCCGCCGAGGTCTTCGGCGACCTGGCCCATGCCGAGCGAGTCTCCGTCGTGGTGCCCGGCGTGGGCACGAACCTGCTCACCTTCGAACGCACCCGGGACGCCTACCGGGCACCCGTCGGCAAGGCCCGGGCGCTGCAGGCCGCCCAGCAGCGCCGGGCGCCTGCCGGACAGACCACGGCGACCGTGGCGTGGGCGAACTACAGCGCACCGGCCGGCCTGGGCGTCGACGCCGCCTCGTCGCCGTTGGCGAAGGACGGGTCCCGCCGGCTGCTGCACTTCGTGCGCGGCCTGCCGGGCCACGCCCCGGTGACACTGGTCTGTCACAGCTACGGAACCGTCGTGTGCGGCCTGGCCGCCCGACGGCTGCCGCGCCGCGTCACGGACCTCGCCGCCGTGGCGAGCCCCGGCATGCGCGCCGACAGCGTCGCGGACCTGCACACCCATGCCCGGGTATGGGCGATGCGTGACCGCGACGACTGGATCGCCGACGTCCCGCACATGGAACTCGGCGGGCTCGGCCTGGGAGCGGACCCGGTCGGATCGGCGTTCGGGGCACGACGGCTGTCCGCCGCGGGCGCCGACGGGCACGACGGCTACTTCGTGCCCGGCACCCGCAGCCTCGCCAACCTGGCGGCGCTCGGTGCGGGCCGCCCCGGCGACGCGAGGTGCGCCGCCGACGATCGCGGATGTGCGGCCGGTGCTGATGGACGCGCGTAGCGTCAGGACGGGCGACGCGTGGGCGAAGGCCGCATACGATGAGCCGCATGGGTGACGTACTGGCTGGAATCCACTCCACCTGGGAGTTCGATGAGGACTCCGTGCTCATCCGCTTCGAACGGGGAATCCGCACGCCGAGACTGTTCCATGTACTCGGACATCGGCGTGTCTCGTACGAGGCCCTGGGCTCGGTCGAACTCGTTCCCGGCAGGCGGGGCACCGTCGTGCTGCGCGCAGCGCCCCGTCCGGGCGCAGATCCGTTGATGGACGCCGCCGACGGGCGGCTCAAGGACGGCTGCGACCCCTACCGTCTCGTGCTGCCCGCCGAGGAGTCGGCGGCCGCCGGGAGCCGGATGGAGAAGCTGCGCACACGGCTGCCCGCCGACGCGGCCGAGCCCGCCGACCGACACCTGGTGGCCGCGCCGACGGCTCCGCTGCACTTCAAGGCCTACGACGGGAAGGCGTCGTTCGACGGCTCGACCGTCTCCTTCCACTGGTTCCGCACCGGCGCCTCCTCGGCCAAGTGGCGTGTGGGGGACCAGGAATTCCCGGTCGGGGAGTTGGAGGACGTCAGGTGGCGGCCTCCGGGCGCCGGAGGCCACCTGCGGCTGCGCCGGCGTGGCGTGACCCACCCGGAAGAGGCGGACCAGGACCCCGCAGCGGTCGTCTTCGGGCTCGGGTACGGGCTGCTGCACGAGTCGCTGCCGTTCGCCGCCTCGGTGCTGGAGGCCGTCCGAGCGGCGGAACCGGTGATGGCGCTGGACACCGGTGGCCGCGACATCAGCGGCCCGCACGGCGGTGTGCAGGCGGTCCGCTCCGATCCGGCGGACATCGCCGAACGCATCCGGCACCTGGGCGAGCTGCACGAGTCCGGGCTGCTGACCGACGAGGAGTTCAGCGAGAAGAAGGCGCAGCTGCTCGCCGAGCTGTGAGACCCTGCCGCAGGCCCGGGCGAGGGTCAGCCGGCGCGCAGCTCACCCAGGACGGCGTCCGTGAACGGCGGCCAGGCCTCGATCGCCCACGGCCCGAAGTCCCGGTCGGTCAGCACGACACACGCCGCCCGAGCGTCCGGATCCACCCACAAGAAGGTTCCGGACTGGCCGAAATGCCCGAAGGTGCGCGGGGAGGAGCCACTGCCCGTCCAGTGCGGGGACTTGCCGTCACGGATCTCGAAGCCCAGGCCCCAGTCGTTCGACTGCTGCAGCCCGTAGCCCGGCAGTACGCCCTTCAGCCCGGGATGCACCACCGAGGTGGCCTCGCGCACCGTCTCGGGCGCCAGCAGCCGCGGCGTCTGCAGCTCGGCGGCGAACCGCGCCAGGTCCGCGGCGCACGAGACGCCGTCCTTGGCCGGCGACCCGGGAAGCCCTGTCGAGGTCATGCCCAGCGGAGCGAGCACCGCTTCGTGCAGGTACTCGGGGAAGGGGATGTCTGCCGCCTTCGCCAGGTGGTCGCCCAGCGCCTCGAATCCGGCGTTCGAGTAGATGCGGCGGGTGGCGGGCTCCGCCATCACCCGGTCCTCGTCGAAGGCGAGCCCGGAGGTGTGGGCGAGCAGGTGACGCACCGTCGCCCCGGGCGGGCCGGCCGGTTCGTCCAGTGCGATCGCGCCCTCCTCGACCGCGACCAGCGCCGCGTAGGCGCTCAGCGGCTTGGTGACGGATGCCAGCGGGAAGCGGCGCCCCGTCTCCCCCCACGTCCCCACGACGGAGCCGTCGGCCCGGACCACGGCGGCCGCCGCGTTCGGTACCGGCCAGTTCTCGATCATCCGCAGAGCGCCTTTCATGGTGCGAAGCCTAGCGGGACCGCCGACGCACCCGTCGGGCACTTGCCTGGAGTGCACTCCAGGTCCGTAGCGTTCACCCCATGACCGTGACGGAGACGGAGAACGCCGGCCCGACGACGCCGGCAGCCTGCAGCGCGCCCGCTCCCGCGCACCCGCGCCCGGACGGACAGGACCACTACACCATCAGCGAGGTGGCCGCGCGCACCGGGCTCAGCGCAGCACACGTTGCGCTGGTACGAACGCATCGGCCTGATGCCGCACGTCGACCGCTCGCACACCGGTCAGCGGCGCTTCACCAACCGCGATCTGGACTGGCTGGAACTGGTCGGCAAGCTGCGGCTGACGGGTATGTCGGTGGCGGACATGGTCCACTACGCCGAACTCGTCCGGGCCGGCGAGCAGACCTTCGCCGAGCGGCACGAGTTGCTGCAGGCGACCCGCGAGGACGTGCTGCGGCGCATCGCCGAGCTACGGGACACCCTCGCCGTCCTCGACTTCAAGATCGGGATCTACGCGGACGCCGCTGAGGCGTCGGAAGGGCGTAAGCCTTCATGAGCACGGAGAAGATCGCCACCACCACCCTGGGCACCGACGGGCCGGAGGTCGGCGTGCAGGGACTGGGCTGCATGGGCATGAGCTTCGCCTACGGCCCCACGGACGACGACGCGGCCCGCGCCACGCTGGAGCGGGCACTGGAACTCGGCGTCACCCTGTACGACACGGCCGACATGTACGGCGCGGGCGAGAACGAGCGGTTCCTGGCGCCGTTCGTCAGGGCACACCGCGACGAACTCGTGCTCGCCACCAAGTTCGCCATCCATGCCGACCCGGAGGACCCGTCCAGGCGGAGCATCCACAACGACCGGGCCTACATCCGCTCCGCCGTCGAGGCCAGCCTGCGGCGCCTCGGCGTGGACCACATCGACCTGTACTACATGCACCGCCGTGACCCCGACGTCCCGATGGAGGAGAGCGTCGGCGCGATGGCGGAGCTCGTCCAGGAGGGCAAGGTCGGCCACCTGGGACTGAGCGAGGTGACGGGCGAGGAGCTGCGCGCCGCGCACGCCGAGCACCCGATCGCCGCACTGCAGTCCGAGTGGTCGCTGTTCAGCCGCAGCGTGGAGCGCAGCGCGGTCGGCGCCGCGCACGAGCTCGGGGTGGCCCTCGTCCCGTACTCGCCGCTCGGGCGCGGCTTCCTGACCGGGTCGTTCGTGCAGGCCGAGCAGGAGTTCGGCGGCGACGACTTCCGCCGCAGCCAGCCGCGGTTCACCGGCGGCAACGCACGGGCGAACGCGGCGCTGCTGGGGCCCGTCCGGGAGATCGCGCGGGCGCAGGAGGCGACACCTGGACAGGTGGCACTGGCCTGGGTTCAGCAGCGCGCCCGGGTACACGGGCTGTCCGTCGTACCGATCCCGGGCACGCGCAAGCCCTCGCGCGTCGAGGAGAACACCGGCGCGACGCGGCTGCGACTGGCGGACGCCGAGCTGGCGCTGCTCGAATCGATCGCGGGCCGGGTGGCCGGTGACCGCTACGCGGACATGGCCTTCAGCTCCGACTCACGGGAACGGTGACGCGGATGCACGCTCAGCCGTAGGACGGCTCGGCATGCATCTCCCACACCAGCAGCTCGGCCGGTTCGTCGGCACCCGTGGCCAGATCCTTGGCGTCCCGGACGCGGGCGGCGTCACCGGGCGTGAGCCGTACCCCGTCGAGTTCGACCGCCCCGCGCACCACGTGCACGTACACCCACGGCGCATCCGGTACCGCCGTGCGGGCGCCCGCGGGGAGCCGGCGCAGATGCAGCACCGCATCGGCACGGGACAGCGCATACGGTGTCGCGTCGGCGATCCCGCGGACCACCTCGTACTCCGGTTCACCGCCGAGGACCGCGGGTACCAGCCACATCTGCACGAAACACAGTGGCCGGTCCCCGGCGTTGCGTTCGCTGTGCAGGACGCCGTCGCCGGCACTGAGGTGCGCGACGTCACCGGGGTGCACCAGCGTCGCCTCACCCGTGGAGTCGCGGTGCTCGAGGGTGCCCTCGACGACCCAGGTGACGATCTCCACGTCCCGGTGCCGGTGCTCCGCGAAGCCTGAACCGGTCGCCAGACGTTCCTCGTTGCACGCCACGAGCAGCCCGAATCCGGTGTTGTCCGGGTCGTAGAAACCGGAGAAGGAGAAGGCGTGCCGGGAGTCGATGCCGGCCTGCGGATCGCCACCCCGATGGCGCTCCGCACCGCGCCGTACCTGAAGCATGCCGTCCACGGTAATAGGGGCCGGCTCACGGACCGGCCGGATCAGGGAGCGGAGTCTGAGCCCGCCGGGCCCAGGAGGAGGAATCGCAACGCGGAGGAGGAGTGCGCAGGGAGGCCTCGAAGAGCCCCCGGCCACGGCGGCGGGGTCGTATGAGGCAGGCTAGACGCGTGCCCGAATCCACGCAGAACCCGCCGAGTCCCCCACCCGAACACCCGCACGCCGCCACGCTGAGACGGCTGGAGCAGTCCGCGGGAAAGCTCTCGGCGGCAGCGATCGCGCGGATGGACGAGCAGCTGCCGTGGTACCGGGCGATGCCGCCGGAGAACCGTTCGTGGATCGGGCTGGTGGCGCAGGCCGGGATCGCGGCGTTCACCGAGTGGTTCCGGCACCCGGAGACGCCACAGGCCATCAGCACCGACGTGTTCGGCACCGCACCGCGGGAACTGACGCGGGCGATCACGCTGCGGCAGACCGTGGAGATGGTGCGCACCACCATCGAGGTGGTCGAGGCGGCCATCGACGAGGTCGCGGCCCCTGGTGACGAGCGGGTGCTGCGCGAGGCGCTGCTGGTCTACGCACGCGAGATCGCCTTCGCCACCGCGCAGGTGTACGCGCAGGCCGCCGAGGCACGCGGCGCCTGGGACGCCCGCCTGGAGTCGCTGGTCGTCAACGCGGTCCTCTCCGGTGAGGCGGATGAAGGCGCCGTCTCCCGAGCGGCGGCGCTGGGGTGGCACGCCCCCGAGCACGTCGCCGTGGTGCTGGGCACCGCACCGGACGGGGACAGCGAGTTGACAGTGGAGGCCATCCGGCGGGCCGCCCGGCACGCGAAGCTTCAGGTGCTGACGGGGGTGCTCGGCAGTCGGCTGGTCGTCGTCGCGGGCGGCTCCGACGACCCGCTGCGGGCCGCGAAGTCACTGATCGGGCCGTTCGCGGCAGGGCCGGTCGTCGCCGGACCGGTCGTCGCTGACCTGCTCTCCGCGACCCGCTCGGCGCAGGCGGCGGCCGCCGGGCTGAAGGCGTGCGCGGCCTGGCCTGACGCGCCACGCCCGGTGCTGGCGGAGGATCTGCTGCCCGAGCGCGCGATGGCCGGCGATCCCTCCGCCCGTGCCCTGCTGGTGGAGGAGATCTACAGACCACTGGAGGAGTCCGGCTCGGCACTGCTGGAAACACTGAGCGTCTATCTGGAACAGGCCAGTAGCCTGGAGGGCGCGGCACGGATGCTGTTCGTGCACCCCAACACGGTGCGCTACCGGCTCCGACGTGTGACGGACGTCACCGGATGGTCACCCTCCGACGTCCGCTCGGCGTTCACCCTGCGTATCGCGCTGATCCTGGGTCGACTCACCGACGGGGAGCCGCACCCCTAAGCTGAGTGCCGAGATTTGTCAGGGGGCCACAATTCCCCCGCAGGTTCTTCGTACCGGTCCCCACCGGCGGGGACCCCGTCCCTCAAGAGAGAGTGTGAGAGTGCTCGTACTCGTCGCTCCCGGCCAAGGCGCCCAGAAGCCTGGCTTCCTGTCCCCCTGGCTCGAGCTCCCCGGCGTCACGGATCGCCTGCGGGAGTGGTCGGCCGCCATCGACCTGGACCTGATCCACTACGGAACCGAGGCAGACGCGGAGGAGATCCGCGACACCGCGGTTGCCCAGCCGCTGCTCGTCGCCGCCGCCCTGGTCTCCGCCGGCGCGGTGTTGCGGGACACCGAGCCGGCCGCCGCGCTCGGCGCCGTGGCAGGCCACAGCGTGGGCGAGCTGGCCGCCGCCGCCGTCGCCGGCGTGCTCTGCGAGCAGGACGCCATGACGCTCGTGCGGACCCGCGGCAGGGCAATGGCCGAGGCGGCCGCGGTCACCGAGACGGGCATGTCCGCGGTGCTCGGCGGCGATCCGGAGGCCGTCACCGCCCACCTGGAGAAGCTCGGTCTGACCCCGGCGAACATCAACGGCAGCGGGCAGGTCGTCGCCGCCGGCACCGCCGAACAGCTGGCCGCGCTGGCCGCGGACCGTCCCGAGCGGGCCCGCGTCATCCCACTGAAGGTGGCCGGCGCCTTCCACACGGCCCACATGGCTCCCGCGGTCGACGCGCTCGAAGCGGCTGTGAAGGACACCGATGTGCACGACCCGGTGCTTCCCTACGTCTCCAACCGGGATGGACGGGTGGTCGCCGAGGGCGCGGACGTCGTGCAGCGGCTGATCGGCCAGGTGGCCAACCCGGTCCGCTGGGACCGCTGCATGGAGACGTTCACCGAGCTCAGCGTCACCGCGCTGCTCGAGGTCTGCCCCGGCGGCACGCTCACCGGCCTGGCCAAGCGCGGCCTTCCGGGTGTGAAGACCCTCGCGCTGAAGTCTCCCGACGATCTGGACGCTGCTCGCGCGCTCGTCGCCGAACACGCCGCTGCGGCCGAATAGGAGCCCAGAGAGCATGACCGCGAAGATCAGGCCCGCCAAGGGTCACCCGTACGCGCGAATCCACGGCGTGGGCGGCTACCGCCCGACCCGTGTGGTGCCGAACGAGGAGATCCTCAAGCACATCGACTCCACCGACGAGTGGATCCGGTCCCGCTCGGGCATCGTCACCCGTCACTGGGCCGGCCCGGACGAGACGGTCGCCGAGATGAGCCTGGACGCGGCCGGCAAGGCCGTCGCGGACGCCGGGATCGACGCCGGACAGATCGGAGCGGTCGTCATCTCGACCGTCTCCCATTTCAAGCAGACCCCGTCCATCGCCACGGAGATCGCCCACCGGCTGGGCACCTCGAACGCCGCGGCATTCGACATCTCCGCCGCCTGCGCCGGCTTCGGCTACGGGCTGACGATCGCCAAGGGGCTGATTGCGGACGGCAGCGCGGAGTACGTGCTCGTCGTGGGTGTCGAACGGCTCTCGGACCTGACGGACCTGACCGACCGCTCCACGGCGTTCCTCTTCGGCGACGGCGCGGGCGCGGTCGTCGTCGGCCCGGCCGACGAGCCGGGCTTCGGCCCGTCCGTGTGGGGTTCGGAGGGCGACAAGGCCGACAAGATCACCCAAACGGTTCCGTGGGACGCCTTCCGCGTCGGCGACGTGAGCGAACTGCCGGTCGGCGACAGCGGCGAACTGAAGTTCCCCGCGCTGCGGCAGGATGGCCAGACGGTCTTCCGCTGGGCGGTCTACGAGATGGCCAAGGTTGCCCAGGAGGCGCTGGACGCCGCCGGAGTCTCCCCCGAGGACCTGGACGTCTTCATCCCGCACCAGGCCAACATGCGGATCATCGACTCGATGGTGAAGACCCTCAAGCTGCCGGACACCGTCACGGTCGCCCGTGACATCGAGACCACCGGCAACACCTCCGCCGCCTCCATTCCGCTCGCCATGGAGCGGATGCTGGCGACCGGAAAGGCGAAGAGCGGTGACACCGCGCTCGTCATCGGCTTCGGGGCGGGTCTCGTCTACGCCGCCACGGTCGTTACCCTCCCTTGAGCAAGATCCCCCCGTGCTGCCGCACCGGCAGCCGTCACCACACCGAAGGAGCGCCGTCATGGCTGCCACCAAGGAAGAGATCGTCGCCGGTCTCGCCGACATCGTGAACGAGATCGCCGGTATCCCCACCGAGGACGTCCAGGAGGAGAAGTCCTTCACCGACGACCTGGACGTGGACTCGCTGTCCATGGTCGAGGTGGTCGTCGCCGCCGAAGAGCGCTTCGGCGTGAAGATCCCGGACGACGACGTCAAGAACCTCAAGACTGTCGGCGACGCCACCGCGTACATCCTCAACCACCAGGGCTGAAGCTGGTCTGTCGCCGCCCTGCGGTGGCGTCGCTCTCGCTGAGGTCACCGCGAACTTCTAAGCAGTGGAGAAAGACATCCCGATGAACGACACGACCCAAGACACCGTGGTCGTCACCGGTATCGGCGCAACCACACCGCTGGGTGGCGACACCGCCTCGACCTGGGACGGTCTGCTGGCCGGCCGCTCCGGCGTCCGGCTGCTCGAGGAGGAGTGGGCCGCCGATCTGCCCGTCCGCATCGCGGCGAAGGCCGCGGTGGAGCCGGGAGAGATCATCCCGCGTCCCCAGGCACGCCGGCTGGACCGTTCCGCGCAGTTCGCGCTGATCGCGGCGCGTGAGGCCTGGTCGGACGCCGGGTTCGCGGGCAGAGCCGGCGAGGACGGCACCGTCGACCCCGACCGCCTCGGCACGGTGATCGCCTCCGGCATCGGCGGCGTCACCACCCTGCTCGACCAGTACGACGTACTGAAGGAGAAGGGCGTCCGCCGCGTCTCGCCGCACACGGTGCCGATGCTGATGCCGAACGGCCCGTCGGCCAACGTCGGCCTCGAGGTCGGCGCGCGGGCGGGGGTGCACACCCCGGTCAGCGCCTGCGCCTCCGGCTCCGAGGCGATCGGCTACGCCGTGGAGATGATCCGCACCGGCCGCGCCGACGTGGTCGTCGCCGGCGGCACGGAGGCGGCGATCCACCCGCTGCCCATCGTCGCGTTCGGCAACATGATGGCGATGTCGAAGAGCAACGAGGACCCGCAGGCCGCCTCCCGCCCCTTCGACGCGGACCGCAACGGCTTCGTGCTCGGCGAGGGTGCCGGCGTGCTGGTGCTGGAGTCGGCCGAGCACGCCGAGCAGCGCGGCGCCCGCGTGTACGCGGAGCTCGTCGGTCAGGGCATCTCGGCGGACAGCCACCACATCACGCAGCCCGAACCCAGCGGCAACGGCATCGCCCACGCACTGCAGAACCTGGTCGAGCGCACCGATCTCCAGGGCGACGAGATCGTGCACGTCAACGCGCACGCGACGTCCACGCCGCTGGGCGACATCGCGGAACTCAAGGCGCTGCGGAAGGTGTTCGGCGGGGACACCGACCACATGGCCGTCTCGGCGACCAAGTCGATGACCGGTCACCTGCTGGGCGGCGCCGGCGGCGTCGAGTCGGTCGCGACGGTGCTCGCGCTGCACAACCGGCTGGCCCCGCCGTCGATCAACATCGCGCACCTGGACCCGGAGGTCGAGGGCGACATCGTCCGCGAGGAGGCCAGGAAGCTGCCGGAGGGCCGCGTCGCGGCGATCAACAACTCCTTCGGCTTCGGCGGTCACAACGTCGTACTGGCCTTCCGCACCGTCTGACCCTTCGCAGACAGCCGTCCGGCCCCCGACCACCGTTCGAGCGGTCGGGGGCCGGACGCGTGGGCGGTTCAGAAGCTGGCGAAGTACGAGGCGGCCATGTCCTGATCACCGTGCCCCTGTTCGGCCGCGCGGCGGAACCGCTCCACACCTGCCTCGGCCACGTCGAGCCGCACGCCCGCATGCCGGGCGGCCTCCACGATCAGCCGGGCGTCCTTCTCCGCCGTTCCGACGGCGAAGTTCGGCTCCAGTCCGTCGGCGTCGCGAGAGCGGATCGCTGCGGCCTTGACCTGCAGGTAGCCCATGTCGAGGGCGCCGCCGGCCACCGCGTCGAGGAACGCCTGCGGGTCCACGTCGAGTCCGTCGGCCAGCGCCAGCGCCTCGGCCACGCCGTGGGTGACGGTCAGAACCCAGCTGTTGCACACCAGCTTCAGGCGTGTCGCGGCGCCGGGCTCGTCTCCGACCCAGAACGTGCGGGAGCCGACCGCCTCGAAGACCGGCTCGACGATGGCGCGTGCGTCGTACGGACCGGAGGCGAGGACAGTGAGCTGACCGTCTTCGGCCGGCTTACGGGTGCCCAGGACCGGCGCGTCGACGAAGACCAGGCCGTGCTCGATCGCCTGTGCGGACAGCGGCGCGAGCGCGTCCAGGCCGGCGGTGGTGCCCTGCAACCAGATCGCGCCGGAACGGACGGCGGGCCCGGCGGCGTGCATCACCTGGCGCGTGACCGGCCCGTCGTACAACATGGTGAGGACGACGTCGGCGTCCCGCACGGCTTCCTGGGGGCTGTCGGCCACCCGGGCGCCGTCCCGCGCCAGCGGCTCCGCCCTGGCGCGGGTGCGGTTCCAGACGCGGACGTCCATCGGGGTGCCGCACAGGTTGCGCGCCATGGCGGCGCCCATGATCCCGGTGCCGAGGACGGCGACGGACAGCGGCGACGAAGGTGTGTCAGGCATGTCGGCAGCCTACGGCGCCCCAGGCGACGGCAGCACGGCGGCGCCGCGGATCAGACCACCTGGTGCAGCCACCGAACCGGGGCGCCCTCGCCCGCGTAGCGGAACGCCTCCAGCTCGTCGTCCCACGGCTTGCCGAGCAACCTGGCCAGCTCGGCCTCCAGCTCGCTCTCCCCGCGCGAGGCGCGGGCCATGGCGGCCCGCAACCGGTCCTCGGGGATGAGGATGTCGCCGTGCATGCCCGTCACCGCGTGGTAGATGCCCAGCTCCGGGGTGGAGCTGTAACGCTCACCCTCGGCTGCGGCACACGGCTCGGCGGTGACCTCGAATCGCAGCAGATGCCAGCCGCGCAGGGCCGAGGCGAGCTGTGAGGCCGTGCCGGGGGCGCCCTGCCAGGACAGCTCGGCGCGCCAGGTGCCGGGCGAGGCAGGCTGTCTGATCCAGTCCAGCGGGACGCGGGCGCCCAGCACGCCCGCGACGGCCCATTCGACGTGCGGGCACAGCGCGCGGGGCGCGGAGTGCACGTACAGAACTCCACGTGTCGTCACCGGGACCTCCAGTGCGGTTCGAGGTGCGCCTTCCCCAGCGGCCTCGAGTACCTGCCGGTCACGCGCCGACCGGCGCGTGACATTCTGCACCATCGGTCACTTGGCTACCAGCTCCCGATGTGACGAATAGTAAACACTATTCCAGGCAAACATCCTCGAAAGGGACATGAAGTGACACGATGTGACCTTCGACGATGCTGCGGGGAATGCTCCTGAGGCAAAACTACCGTGTGGCGGAGTACCGCAGGTGACTTACCGTTCGACGCAGTATGTGCAGCAGGCACCCAGGAGGGAGAGGACCGCCATGTCGCGACGACGCCTCACGCGGCCGGCGCCGGTCACGTGCCTGGCCACGATGCTGGTCACCGCGCTGCTGTCCGCCGGCTGTGGCGGGCAGGGCGCCCACGGAAGGGCCGCCGGGAACACGCACAAGGACGGCGGGCACCCGTCGGCGTCCGCGCCGGCGCACCCGGGCTCGGCCTCGGGCTGGGACCGTCACCCGGACACGATCGCAGCGGTCGGCGACTCCATCTCCCGGGCCTTCAACGCCTGCACGGCCCTGGCCGACTGCCCGTCGGCGTCCTGGGCGACCGGCGACGGGCCGAAGGTCGACAGCCTCGCCCGGCGGCTCCCGGACCAGGCGCAGACGGCCGACGACACCTGGAACCTCGCGCAGGACGGCGCGGTGGTGGCGCAGCTGCCGCAACAGATGCGGCGGGCCGCGCGGCACCGGCCGGAACTGGTGACCGTACTGATCGGCGCCAACGACGCCTGCCGGTCCCAGGTGAACGCCATGACCTCGGTCGACGACTTCCGCACCGGCTTCGCCGAGGCGCTGCGCACACTGCGCACGGACGCGCCGCACGCCGAGGTGTACGTGTCGAGCGTGCCGGACCTTCGGCGTCTGTGGGAGGCCGGGCGAGGCCACAAGGACGCCCGGCAGGTCTGGCGGCTGGGCATCTGCCAGTCGATGCTCGCCGATCCCGAGGACACCGGCCCGGACGCGACCGCACGCCGCGCTCAGGTACGCGAACGGGTGAAGGAGTACAACGACGCCCTGCGGCAGGTATGCACCCAGGACCGCCGCTGCCGCTACGACGACGGTGCCGTCTTCGACTTCCGGCTCTCTGCCGCCGACCTGAGCGACTGGGACTGGTTCCACCCCAGCAGGCAGGGGCAGGACAGGCTGGCCGACCTGGCTTATCGGCACATCACGGGCGCCGGCGGCTGACCGTCAACCGGCGGACGGCGGGATCTGCGGACCCAGCATGCGCCGGAGCAGGTCGCGCAGCGTGCGGCGTTCCAGGGGCGTCAGACCGGCCAGGGGCTCCCGCGCGAAGTCCAGCGAGCCGCGCAGCAGGGCGGCAGTCCGGCTTCCCTCTTCCGTGGCGGCGGCCAGCTTGACGCGGCGGTCACCCGGGGCCGGCCGACGCTCCACGAGGGCGCGGGACTCGAGGCGGTCCACTATGCCGGTGACGTTGGACGGCTCGCACTTCAGCTGGTCGGCGATCTTCCGCATCGGCGTCGGTTCCCGGGCCAGCAGCGCCAGCACGCGGGCCTGAGCTCCGGTGAGCGCGTACCGCGCGGCGGCCCGCTCGTACTCCTCGTGATAACGCACCACGACCGTTCCGATGAGGTCGACGACCTCACGGGTGAGCGGATCCGGGGGCGGTGTACGGGAAGCCATGGCATCAGGATACCCAATTGCTTGACAACATGAAACTTTCAGGTGCACTGTTGTTTCAGCAACTGAAGTATCTGTCCGACCTCGCCGAGGAGGCACCGCACATGTCCGCACCCGAGCTGCCGCGCACCGGCCGCGAGTGGCATCTCACCGCACGGCCGCACGGCTGGCCGACGCCGGACGGCTTCGCGCTCCGCGAAGCCCCGGTGACCGCACCGGGCGAGGGCGAGATCCTGGTGCGCAACCAGTACCTCTCCGTCGACCCGTACATGCGCGGGCGGATGAACGACGTGAAGTCCTACGTGCCGCCTTTCGCGCTGAACGAGCCGATGGACGGCGGGGCGGTGGGCGTCGTGCTCGCCTCCCGCGCCGAGGGCTTCTCCCCCGGCGACCACGTGCTGCACGGCCTGGGCTGGCGGGAATACGCGACGCTCGAGGCCAGGAAGACGGCGAAGGTCTCCGCCGAGCAGGCGCCGCTGAGCTCATACCTGGGCGTGCTCGGCATGCCCGGTCTGACCGCGTACGCCGGCCTGTTCGACGTGGCCTCCTTCCGGGAGGGCGACGCGGTCTTCGTCTCGGGCGCCGCCGGAGCGGTGGGAAGCCAGGTCGGCCAGATGGCCAGGCTGAAGGGCGCCTCCCGGGTGATCGGCAGTGCCGGTTCGGATGAGAAGGTCCGGATGCTCACCGAGGAGTACGGGTTCGACGCCGCGTTCAACTACAAGGACGGGCCGGTCGCCGAGCAGCTGAGGCAGGCGGCCCCGGACGGTATCGATGTCTACTTCGACAACGTCGGCGGGGACCACCTGGAGGCGGCGCTCAGCACACTGAACGTGCACGGCCGCGTCACGGTCTGCGGCATGATCGCGCAGTACAACGCGACGGAGCCGCCGGCCGCACCCCGCAACCTGGCGCTGGTCATCGGCAAACGCCTGCGCATCCAGGGCATGCTCGTCGCCGACCACTCCGCGCTGCGTCCGCAGTTCGTCGAGGAGGTCTCCGGCTGGCTCCGCTCGGGCGCCCTGACCTACCGCGAGACGGTCGTCGACGGAGTGGAGAACACCCTGGACGCCTTCCTCGGCCTGCTCAAGGGCGAGAACACCGGAAAGATGGTCGTCCGACTGCCCGACTGACCGGTCACCGCACCGATCGGGCCACTCGAACGGTCTCGGGCCGCGACCACGGGTCGTGGACGCGAGCCCCGGTCACGTACCGCAACAGGAGGATTCGCATGTCCGTCCAGTCCGTCGACGTCAAGTACACCGCCGTGGCCACGGCCGAGAACGGCCGGGACGGCCGGGTCGCCACCGATGACGGCAGGCTCGACGTGGTCGTCAACCCGCCCAGGGAGATGGGCGGCAGCGGCGCCGGCACCAACCCCGAGCAACTCTTCGCCGCAGGCTACGGCGCCTGCTTCCAGGGGGCGCTGGGTGTGGTTGCCCGCAAGCAGAACGCGGACGTCTCAGGCTCCACGGTGACCGCGCGGGTCGGCATCGGCAGCACCTCCGAGGGCGGATTCGGCCTGAAGGTGGAGATCATCGCCCGCATCCCGAACGTGGACGAGGGCACCGCCAAGGAACTCGTGGACGCCGCCCACCAGGTCTGCCCCTACTCCAACGCGACCCGCGGCAACATCGAGGTGTCGCTCGGCGTCGCCTGACACCGCGCTGCGCTCCCGGCCGCCGCGCACGCCCGCCGGGTGTGCGCGGCGGCCATGCGTTCCGCCGCACGCGCAGGCCGCGAAGGTCGTCAGCCGGCTGAGTCGACCCACGCCCCGACGTCCCGGGCCTCAGGCCGACTTGCGGGGCCGGCGGGCCGGGGTCTTGTGCGCAGGCGTCTTCTTGGCGGCCGTCTTCTTCGCCACAGCCTTCCTGGCCGGGGTCTTCTTCGCAGCCTGCTTGGCGGACTGCTCGGTCTTCTTCGCGGCCGGCTGCTTGCGCCCGCCGGCTGCGGACTTCTTCGCCGCCGTCTTCCGCCCGGCACCCCCGTTCTCGGGCTCGGGGAAGGCGTGGACCTCCGCCTCCGCGGCTCCCTCACCCCGCGACTGCCTGGCTGCCTGCACCGACGTCTCCAGGACGGCCATCAGGTCGACGACCTTCGCCGTGGACCGGGCGGGAGCGGCTTCCGCGGGTACCTCTCCGGTCTCCGCCTTCGCGGACGCGAGCACCTCGACGGCTTCGCGGTACTCGTCGTGCAGGGCCGCCAGGTCCAGTTCGCCCAGGGTCTCCATCAGCGTGTCAGCGAGATCGAGTTCGGCCTCCCGCACGCTGACCTGCTCGCCGGGCGCCACACCGGACGCGGGACGGATCTCGTCCGGCCAGAGCATCGTGTGCATGGCGAGGGTGCCCTCGTAGACCCGCAGCATCCCCAGGCTCTCCCGGCCACGCATCGCCAGCTTGGCGACGGCGACCCGCCCTGACCGCTCCAGCGCCTCACGCAACAACACGTACGGCTTCGCGGCGCTCTGCCCGTCCGCGCTGAGGTAGTACGACTTGTCCAGCTGGATCGGGTCGATCTCCTCGGCCGGGATGAACCCGAGGATCTCCACGGTCCGCGCCGTGGGCAGTGGCAACGAGGCCAAATCGTCGTCGGTCAGCAGCACGGTCTCGCCGTCGGCCGTCTGGTAGCCCTTGCCGATCTCCTCGCCCGGCACCTCCTGCTGGTCCAGCTCGCAGACCTTGCGGTAGCGGATCCGGCCGCCGTCGGGTGTGTGCACCTGGCGGAAGGAGACGCTGTGGTTCTCGGTCGCGGCGACCACCTTGATCGGGATCGAGACCAGCCCGAAGGATATGGACCCTTTCCAGATAGAACGCATACTTTGTCCCTTCCATGGGATTCTCACAGTATGCCCATCACGGAGGTCGAGGGCCGCCGCCTGGCGCTCAGCAATCTCGACAAGGTCCTCTACCCGGACACCGGCTGGACCAAGGGCGAGGCGATCCACTACTACGCGTCGGTGGCCGACGCCGTCCTCCCCCACCTCGACGGGCGCCCGCTGTCCTTCCTGCGCTTCCCCGACGGCGTGGCGGCGACGGCCTTCTTCGCCAAGAACGTGCCGCCCGGCACCCCCGACTGGGTGACGACCTGCGAGGTGCACCGTTCGGGCGGCACCACGGACCGGCAGGTGATGATCCAGGACCTGCCCTCGCTCGTGTGGGCGGCCAACCTCGCCGCTCTGGAACTCCACACCCCGCAGTGGCGCATCGAGGCGGAACGCCGAGGCCGACCGGCTTGTCTTCGACCTGGACCCCGGCCGGGGCGCCACCGTCCTGGACTGCCGCACGGTGGCGCTGTGGCTGCGCGACCGGCTCGCCCGGGACGGGCTGACCGCCTACCCCAAGACCTCCGGCTCCAAGGGCCTGCACCTGCTGACCCCGCTCCGTCCGACCGACACCGAGCTCGTCCAGACCTACGCCCGGCAGCTGGCCGTGGAGGCGGAGGCGGCCCTGCCCGAACTGGCCGTGCACCGCATGGCGCGGCAGCTGCGCGTAGGAAAGGTCTTCGTCGATCACTCGCAGAACAACCACGCCAAGACCACCGCCGCGCCCTACACCCTGCGCGCCCGGCACCGCCCGACGGTCTCCACTCCCGTGAGCTGGGAGGAGCTGTCCGCCGTGGACTCCCCCGACGACCTGGTCTTCCTGGCCGACGAGATCCCCGCGCGGCTGAGCAGGCACGGCGAGCTGATGGAACCGCTGTGCGACGCCGGGGACGCGCCGCCGCTGCCCACGGTGACGGCCCAGCGGCGGCGCTGACCGGCTCAGGTGTTGCTGGTACCCCAGTCGTCGGCAGCGTGTGTGCCGCCGTTGCGCAGCGAGCGCACCTTCTCGGCGACCGGGTCGGGCAGCCGGTGCGTCATCGTGTCGAACGCCCGTGTGGCCGCCTCGCGGCCGCTCTGCGCGGCGGACTCGGTCGTGTTGCGGACTGCAGGGTTCTGCGCGAGCCGCTCGGCACCCCGACGCAGCTGCTCGTATCGCTCCCGGCCGGCCCGCGCGCCCAGCACGTAACCGACGGCGAGCCCAACGACGAACGTGAGGCGGTACCGCATGACGGACCCCTTTCCTCGGACTGTCTCGGGGGCGCACCGCTACCGATTTCAAAACACCCCCTGGCATGCGCTAATGTATTGCCCGCAGCGAGGGAGCGCCCCCGGGGAACCGGACGGCGATCCCGAGCGGAGCAGTCCCCTGTAGCTCAATCGGCAGAGCAGCCGGCTGTTAACCGGCAGGTTACTGGTTCGAATCCAGTCGGGGGAGCATCTCGGAAAGGGCCCTGGTAAGGGCCCTTTCGCATGTTCGGCCCCGAGGCCGGGAACCGCTCGGCGGGCGCCCGGTGTCCTCACCAGGGCAGGTCTGCACCCGGCACCGGCGGCAGATCGTATGAGCAGCTATGCTGCGGCAGACGGCGCGTACAGATGTACGCGCCGTAGCGAGGGGCGGTAGCTCAGCCGGTTAGAGCAGCGGACTCATAATCCGTCGGCCGTGGGTTCGAGTCCCACCCGCCCCACCGTCGCAGGGCCGCCGCGAAGACCGCAGCGGCCCTTTCGTCGTCCCTTCGTGCGGAGAACCATGAGCGACACCGCCCACGATCCTTACGTGCGGGTGCGCGGCGCCCGCGAGCACAACCTGCGGCACGTCGACGTGGACGTCCCGCGGAACGTACTGGCCGTCTTCACCGGAGTCTCCGGGTCGGGGAAGTCCTCGCTGGCCTTCGGCACGATCTACGCGGAGGCGCAGCGCCGGTACTTCGAGTCCGTCGCCCCCTACGCCCGCCGGCTGATTCACCAGGTGGGAGCGCCCGCGGTCGACGACATCCTCGGGCTGCCCCCCGCCGTCGCCCTTGAGCAGCGGCGCGGGGTGCCGTCCTCCCGGTCGTCCGTCGGGACGGTGACCACGCTGTCGAACACACTGCGGATGCTCTTCTCCCGGGCGGGCAGTTATCCACCGGGGGCCGTGCGGGTCGACTCCGACGCCTTCTCCCCCAACACGGCGGCCGGCGCCTGTCCCGCGTGCCACGGTCTGGGCCGGGTACACCGCGCCACCGAGGAGCTGATGGTCCCCGATCCGTCGCTGAGCATCGGCGACGGGGCGATCGCCGCCTGGCCCGGGGCCTGGCAGGGGAAGAACCTGCTGGACGTCACCCGGACCCTCGGATATTCCGTCGACCGGCCGTGGCAGGAGCTGCCGGCGGAGGACCGGGAATGGCTCCTGTTCACCGACGAGCAGCCGGTCGTCACCGTCCACCCGGTGCGGGAGGCCGGCCGTATCCAGCGCCCTTACCAGGGCACCTTCCACAGCGCCCGCCGCTACGTGATGCACACCTTCGCCGACTCGAGGAGCCAGACGCTGCGCGCCCGCGCAGAGAGGTTCCTCGAAAGCTCGGTGTGTCCGGCGTGCGGCGGCAGCCGGCTGCGTCCGCAGTCGCTGGCCGTCACCTTCGCCGGCCGGAGTATCGCCTCGCTGGGCGCGATGCCGCTGGCGGAGCTCGCCGCGGTGCTGCGGCCCGCCGCCTCGGGCGAGACCGCCGACGACCTGCCCGAGGGGCCGGAACGGCAGGTGGCCCGGACCCTCGCGGCGGATCTGCTCGCCCGGATCGAGGTGATCGCCGAGCTGGGGCTGGGCTACCTGAGCCTGGACCGTACGACGCCGACGCTCTCTCCGGGCGAGCTGCAGCGGCTGCGCCTGGCGACCCAGCTGCGGTCCGGCCTGTTCGGTGTGGTCTACGTGCTGGACGAACCGTCGGCCGGGCTGCACCCGGCGGACACCGAGGCGCTGCTGACAGTGCTGGTGCGCCTGCGCGAGGCGGGGAACTCGGTGTTCGTCGTCGAGCACGACATGGACGTGGTCCGCCGGGCGGACTGGATCGTCGACGTCGGGCCGCACGCGGGCGAACGTGGCGGACGAGTGCTGCACAGCGGCCCGGTGGCCGGGCTGGCGGCCGTGGAGGAGTCGGTCACCCGCCGGTTCCTCTTCGGCACCGGGCCGGGCTCCACGACGGAGCGCAGCCCGCGCGAGCCGTCCTCCTGGCTGCGCCTGCGGGGCGTCACCCGGCACAACCTGCGCGACCTGGACGTCGAGCTGCCCCTCGGGATGTTCACCGCGGTCACAGGGGTGTCGGGGTCCGGTAAGTCCACGCTGGTCTCCCAGGTGCTCGCCGGGGTGCTCGCCGAGCGGCTGGGCGACCAGTCCGCGCCGGCCGCCGCGGACGACGAGGACGACCAGGACGCCGGGGGCCCGCCCGTCGACGACTCCGCCGAGAGCCCCGGCGGCATCGCGGTCGAGGGCGTCGAAGAGGTGGACCGCCTGGTGAGGGTGGACCAGAGGCCGATCGGCCGCACCCCGCGTTCCAACCTCGCCACCTACACCGGCCTGTTCGACGCCGTGCGGAAGGTCTTCGCCGCAACCGACGACGCCCGCCGCCGCGGCTGGAAGGCGGGACGGTTCTCCTTCAACGTCGCCGGTGGCCGCTGCGAGAGGTGCCGGGGAGAGGGATTCGTCGCCGTCGAACTGCTGTTCCTGCCGGGCACGTACGCGCCCTGCCCGGAATGCCGCGGCGCCCGCTACAACGAGGAGACTCTCCGGGTGCGCCATCGCGGAGCCGACATCGCCGAGGTACTCGGGATGACGGTCGATGCGGCCGCCGAATTCTTCGACGACGTGCCGACCGCCGCACGCAGCCTGCGCACTCTGCAGGAGGTCGGTCTGGGCTACCTGCGGCTCGGGCAGCCGGCCACCGAGCTGTCGGGCGGCGAGGCACAGCGCATCAAACTCGCCTCGGAGCTGCAGCGCACCCGTCGCGGACACACCGTCTACCTGCTGGACGAGCCGACGACGGGACTGCATCCCGCCGACGTGGAGCTGCTGATGCGGCAGCTTCACGGACTCGTCGACGCCGGCCACTCGGTGTGCGTCGTCGAGCACGACATGGCGGTCGTCGCCGGAGCGGACTGGCTGATCGACCTGGGCCCCGGCGGCGGCGACGCAGGCGGACGCATCATCGCGACCGGCCGCCCCTCCCAGGTGGCCGGCACACCTGGCAGTCCCACGGCCCGCCACCTGTCGGCCCGGGGACGACGGTGACGCCCCCGACGCATCGGGGGCGTCAGATGACCGGAGCGCAGGACGTGGTGAACTGACGGGCCCGGCGGGTGACGTCGGCCCAGTCGCCGGCGGCGACAGTGGCCGGCGGCGCGACGTCGGCGCCGGCGGAGACGGCCAGCGCGCCGTGGCCGAGGAACGCGCCGGCATTTTCTGCGTCGACGCCTCCGGACGGAATCAGGCGCACGCCTGGCAGCGGCCCGCGCAGATCCTTCAGATAGCGCGGTCCGAGAACGTGCGCGGGGAAGATCTTCACTGCCGCGGCGCCCAGGTCCAGTGCGGTGAGCACCTCGGAGGGCGTGAACGCGCCCATCACGACGGGTATGTCGCGCTCGCGGGCGACGTGGGCGACCTCCGGCCGCAGCCCAGGCGTGACGAGGAATTCGGCGCCGGCCTCCACGGCCGCAGCGGCGTTCTCAGCGGTCAGGACGGTGCCGGCGCCGACGCGGCAGCCGGGAACGGCCGCCGCATCCCGCAGATGGCGCGGCAGGTCGGGGGTGGTGAAGGTGAGTTCGACGCAGCTGATGCCGCCGTCCAGCAGGGCCCGGCACAGTGCCGCGGTGTCCGGGATGACGGGGGCTCGTACCACGGTGAGGACGCGTTCTCGGGCGAGGAGGTCCAGGACGCGGTCGGCTGGGGTGGTGGTCACCGGGTGGCTCCTTCAAAGGCGCGGCGCGATGAGCGGCCGGGCAGCGCTCCGGTCAGAACCATGTCCTGACCAGATCGACGACGACCGGGTCGGAGGCGTCGGCGTCCTCGACGACGGGGAGGAGCGTCCACTTGTCCAGCGTGGTGCACGGGTGGGACGGGCCGAGCCGCAGCACGTCGCCGATCCGGGTGCCGGCGGCGCCGGGGCCACGGAGGAAGGCGTGCTGGTCGTTGAGCTTGGTGATCTCGGCGGCTGCGGACAGCGGCCCGCCGCCACGCACGAGTTGCGGCTCGGGGAACCCCTCGTCGAAGGACAGGTCGCGCTTTCCGGCGTCCAGGAGCGCCAGTTCGGGTTCCGGCCGGGAGACGACGCGGGCCCAGCCGTGCATCGCCGAGCGCAGCGGCAGGGTACCGGGAAGCCGGTCGGCGCGGCCGAAGGGGGAGATACCGCGGTAGAAGCCGTCGTCGTGGACGAGGTAGGCGCCGGAGCGGACGACGACGTCGGTGTCCGCCAGGCCGGCCAGCTGCTCGGTCACCAGGTCGGGGTAGGCACTGCCGCCGGCGGTGAGGAGGGGGCGCGGTGTCTCGTAGGGCAGCCGCGCGTGCAGGGCGGTCAGTCGCTGCAGCCAGTCGCGGACTGCGGTGAAACTTCCGGCGGAGTCGTCGTGGGCGAGGGCCCCTTCGTAACCGCCGGCGCCGACGAGCCGCAGCACGGGTGAGGCGCGCACGGCCTCCGCGATGCGCAGCGCCTCCGGCTCGTCGCGCACGCCGGCACGGCCGTGCGGGCCGCCGAGTTCGAGGCAGACGTCCACCGGGCGGGCGGCCCCGGCCGCCCGCAGCGCCTCATCCATCAGGGCGACGGTACGGGTGGAGTCGACCCAGGAGAGGAAGGTGAAGGCGAGGTCGCGGTCCAGTTCTCCGGCCAGCCAGGCGAGGCCCCCGGGGTCGACGAGCGTGTTGGCCAGCAGCAGTCGGCTGACGCCGAAGGCGCGGGCGACGCGCAACTGGGGCAGGTTGGCAAGGGTGATGCCCCAGGCGCCGGCCTCCAGCTGACGGCGCCACAGCTGCGGGGCCATGGTGGTCTTGCCGTGCGGGGCGAGCAGCACTCCGGCGGTCGCGGCCCAGTCGGCGACCACGGCGGTGTTGTGCTCCAGCGCACCGGAGTCGAGCGTCAGCAGCGGCGTGCCGAAGCCGGACAGCTGCGGCCGGGCAGCGGCGAAGTCGCCCGCCGTGAGCCCGTCCGCCTGGGCCGGCGCGGCCTTGAACCGCCAGTCGAGCCGCTCCTCACGCAGGCCGTCGACGGCATCGGTGTCGATGCTGCCTGCCGTCTCCATCAGCCGCCTCCCGGTGCCGACCTGGCATGTTGCGTACTGTGCACCATGCGTTGCGTAAAACGCTTCGCCGGTTCTAGCATCGCTCCGGCGAATCGGTCAACCACAGGAAGACAGCGAGACGGCACAGATGGGACACGCACCGCAGGCAGTCTGCATCGGCGAGGCCATGGCCCTCCTGATGCCGGAGCAGGCCGGACCGATGGAGGACGTGACGACGCTCCGGCACTCCTTCGGCGGCGCGGGGGCCGACGTCGCCCGGGGACCGGCCGCGCTCGGCGTCCCCGGCGCCCGGCTGAGCCGCGTCGGCGCGGGCGTCTCCGTCGCGCCCGACGACCACGGCGCGCTCCCGCCCCCGGACCGGATCGAAGAGCTGCTCGGCTGCTCCCCCGCAACCTGGTCCGCCACCCGCGTCACCGACTCGGGGGTGACCTCCGCATGAGCCAGAGCCTGGCCCGCGCACTGACCATCCTCACCAGCCTCGGCGAAAAGCCGCGCCCACTGGGCGAACTGGCCGAGCAGCTCGGCGTGCACAAGACGACCGTGCTGCGGCTGCTGCGCACCCTGCAGGACGAGCACTTCGTGTACCGCGACGACGGACACCGCTTCCACCTCGGCTCCCGGCTGTTCGCCCTCGCCGGAACCGCCCTGGAGGAACACGAGGTGCGCGCGGTGGCCGCGCCACACCTGGCGCGGCTCAACCAGGCCGCGGGCCAGACCGTCCACCTGGGGGTCCACGAGGACGGCGTGGTGGTCTACCTGGACAAGCACGAGTCACGGCAGCCCATCCGGATGTACTCCCGTGTCGGCCTGCCGATGCCGCTGCACTGCACCGCCATCGCCAAGGTGCTGCTGGCCGACCTGCCGCCGGACGAGCGGCGCCGGGCAGCCGAGGGCATCCAGTACACCCGCTACACCGACCGCACGATCACCGACGCCGGATCCTTTCTCGCCGAGCTGACCGAAGTGGCCGGTCGGGGCTGGGCGATGGACGACGCGGAACACGAGAACTTCCTCACCTGCATCGCCGCGCCCGTCCGGGACGCCACCGCACGAGTGATCGCGGCGGTCTCGATCTCCGTCCCGCACGTGCTGCTGAGCAGGGAGCAGGTGCTGGCGCTGCTGCCGGACCTGCGGGAGACCGCGCGGCTGATCTCCGCGGAATGCGGACACCGGGCCTGACGTCCGCGCCGCACACGTCAGTCGAGAAGGGAACCACCGGCATGACCGCCAGGACCGAGCATCGACGCCCCGACCCGCGTGGACTGAAGCGACGCATGGAGCGGCGCCGCGACCCCGTGTTGTGAGCACGACGGGGGCGCGGCGCCTGGTCTTGCCGGGTCGGACGTACCCGACTCAGTCGGTCAGGCCGTTGACCCACAGCGAGTCGACTGTGGCGCTCTCGTTCGCGTCCGGGTAGGGGTTGGTGCACGACGGGCCGGGGCCGCCGCCGGACATCAGCTCACTGCACGGGCCGGAGTAGTCGTCCGGCAGACCGAGGACGTGACCGGTCTCGTGCGCGGCGACGCGCACCGAGTTGTACTCCTCGTTCTGCGCGTAGTCCATGAATATGTATCCGCTGCCGTGCCCGTCGGTCGACGCGTAGGAGCCGCGTGAGTCGTTGCCCTCCGTGTAGTAGAAGTCGCCTCCGCTGGAGACCTCCTGGAGCTGCACGTTGCTCACCGAGCTGTTCCAGATCGAGGTGCTCTGGGATATCTCGCTCTGGAACGAGGGCGCACTGCCGTCGTCATAGGTGATCGTCACGGTCTGGAAGCCCGGCTCGGCGGCCTGCTTCTTCGCAGCGATCTTGGCGATGGCGTCGACGAACTTCTGCGTGTCCTGCTGCTGCGCTCTGCTGCCCGCGGTGTAGCCGGCGGTGGCGGAGGCGTCCGCGGAGTGCTGCGGCGCGGCGACCGCGACGGGCGCGGCGAACAGGCTCGCGGCGGCCATACCGAGGCCGACGGCGGCGGACAGCGCGGTCTTGCGGTACTGCATGTGGGGGTTCCTCCCGTCGTCCCGGGACATGGGCACCAACGCGTGGGGGCGTGTGGGGGGCGCCCGTATCCCGAATGGACGTGTGGTCTCGAAAAGTGTGTGCCGGACCACACGGCGCAGGGATGATGTCAGCTGGCGATAGTCCTGGCTTATATCCCTGCAAGTGGTGGCCGAATGCACCGCCTGGGCCGCCGGGAAGCGCGTGGCGCAGCCGGCGCCCGGGCGGGCGGGCGCCGAAGGACGCACCGAGGTGGTCGGGCCTCTTCCGGCCCGGCGCAGCGGCCCGACGTGGTGCTGCTGGACATCAGGATGCCCGACGTCGACGGGCTGACGCTGCTGCGCCGCATCCGCCACCTGCCGCGGCCGCCGCAGGTGGCGATGCTCACCACGTTCGACACCGACGAGTACCTCGGTGAGGCTCTGGCCGCGGGCGCGGGCGGATTCCTGCTCAAGGACACCGATCCGGACGTGCTGATCCGCTCGGTGCGGGCGCTGGCGACCGGCGCGGGCTGCATGTCCCCCTCCGTGGTCCGGCGGCTGCGCGGCGGTGACCGGCCCAGCGCGCAGACGCTGTCCGCCGCGCGGGCGGTGGAGCGGCTCTCCGAGCGGGAACGGCAGGTCCTGGTGTGCATCGGCCGGGGAATGTCCAACGGCGAGATAGGCGCCCGCATGTCGTTCTCCGTGGCGACCGCGAAGGACGACGTGAGCGCCGTCCTCACCAAACTGGGCGTCACCAACCGGGTCCAGGCGGCGGTGCTCGCCGAGCGGGCCGGACTGCTGGAGGAGGCTCCAGCGCGGCACGGTGAAGCACCGGACGGGCAACGATGACCGGCGAGTCAGCCGGCTGGGCGCCCCTCCCACCTGTGCTGCAGCGCTGGGCGGCGCGGTCCTGGTGGCTGCGGTGGCTGGGCTGGGCCTGGCTGTTGGACGTGGCGCTGGCCTCGCTCGCCGCCGTGGACGTCTACTTCTCGCTGCCCACCCCGCACACGTGGCAGACCGTGGTCTCCTTCGTGGCCGCCGGGGTGCTGCTGCTGCGCCGCCGCCTGCCGCGCCTGACGCTGCTGCCGGCGCTGCCGGGCCTGTACGCCGGCGACGCCCTGTTGGCCGCGCTGGTCGCCCTCGCAACGCTGGCTTACCGCAGGCCACTCGACTGGCAGTTGAAGACGGCCATCGGCGCCGTCGTCACCGGGAGCTTCATCCTGTGGCCGATCTCCCGCCTGTCCCACACCCCGCCCGGCGTGCTCATCCAGCAGCTGTTGTACGCCCTGTTGCTCGGCGTCGGACCAGCGGTGATCAGGTTGCTCGTCCAGACGCGCCGGGACCTGTCGGAGCGGATAGCGGAGCTGGCCACCGCGCGGGACCACGAACGGGAGTTGCACGCGCGGACGATCATCGCGCGCGAACACGCCAGACTGGCACGGGAGATGCACGACGTGGTCTCCCACCAGGCCGGTCTGATGGCCGTGCAGGCCGGGGCGCTGCAGGTCACCACGCAGGACCCCGAGGTCAGGGAGATCGCCGGGACGCTGCGCAGGCTGGCCACCGGAACCCTGGAGGAGCTGCGCAGCATGATCGTCGTGTTGCGGGCCGCCGGCGCAGGCCCGACCGAGCTGCTTCCGCAGCCCCGGCTCGCGGACCTGCCGGAACTGGTCGGCGGTTCGGGCGACGCCACGCTGAGGGTGAACGGCGCCCGCGACGACGAGCTCCCGGACGCCGTCGAACGCACCGTGTACCGGATCGTGCAGGAGGGACTGACCAACGTCAGGAAGCACGCACCGGGCACCACCACGACCGTGCGGGTCGAGACCGCGGACGACATGCTGTGGGTGGAGGTGCGCAACGCGGCCCCCGAAGACGGCACGCCGGCGACCGACCTGCCCGGCGGGGGCCACGGCATCGTCGGCCTGCAGGAACGGGCGGCGCTGCTCGGCGGCCGCCTGACGGCGGGCCCCACCCCGGATGGCGGCTTCACGGTAAGAGCAGAAGTGCCGCTCGACCCCGCAGTCGCTGCGGGGAGCGGCTGAGGGACGATGGCGCGCATGGCAATCGTCGCAGGTCTGGACAGTTCGTCCGCGCACACGCGTCTGGTGGTGTGTGACGCGGACACCGGTGCCGTCATACGGCACGGACATGCCGATCACGCCGGCGAGCGGGACGATCCACAGGCGTGGCTGCGCTCGCTCGGCCAGGCCGCGGACGGGGGACGGCTGAGCGACGTGGCGGCGATCGGCGTGGCCGCCCAGCAGCAGGGTGTCGTCGCCCTGGACGAGACCGGCACGCCGGTCCACCCGGCACTGCTCGGCAACGACCGGCGGATGCAGTCCGCGGCCGCCGACCTGGTGGACGCGTTCGGCGGCCGCCGCGCATGGGCCGAGGCGGTCGGCGCGATGCCACAGTCCGCCCATCCGGTGACCAAGCTGCGCTGGCTCGCACGCAGCGAGCCGGAGGCCGCCCGGCGGGTCGCCGAAGTGCTGCAGCCGCACGACTGGCTGGTGTGGCAGCTGCTCGGCCGGCCCGAGCGGCGGGTGACCGACCGGGGCGATGCCTCGGGCACGGGCTACTGGTCGGCGGGCACCGGGCGGTACCGGCCCGACCTGGTCGAGCTGGCGCTCGGCCGGCCGGCCGCACTCCCGGACGTGCTGGGCCCGGCCGAAGCGGCCGGCCGCACACCGGAAGGGCTGCTGATCTCGGCCGGGACGGGCGAGACGATGGCCGCCGCCTTCGGACTGGGCGTGGGTCCGGGCGACGCGGTGGTCTCGCTCGGCGCCTCCGGCTCGGTCTTCGCGGTGCATCACGAGGCGCTGCACGACCCGACCGGCACCGTCACCTCCTTCGCCGACGCGACCGGCATGCACCTGCCGGTCGTGCGGACCGTCAACGCGGTGCGGGTGCTGCGCGGCACCGCCGAGATGCTGGGCACCGACCTGGACGGCCTCTCCGAGCGGGCGCTGGCTTCCTCGCCCGGCGCCCACGGCCTGGTGCTGCTCCCCTACCTGGAGGGCGAACGGACCCCGGAACTCCCGCACACCGCGGGTTCGCTGCACGGCATGCGGCGGGAGAGCATGAAGCCCGAGCACCTGGCGCGGGCGGCCGTGGAAGGCATGCTGTGCGGTCTGGCCGACGCGCTGGAGGTACTGCGCGGGCGCGGAGTGCGCATCGAGCGGGTCTTCCTGCTGGGCCCGGCCGCCGACCTGCCGGCCGTGCAGGCGGCCGCCCCCGGGCTGTTCGGCGCCCAGGTGCTGGTGCCCGAGCCGGCCGACTACACGGCGGTCGGCGCGGCCCGCCAGGCGGCGTGGGCGCTGGCAGGGGGCGGTCACGCCGCCGCCGTGGCCGGCTGCGACGGGCCGTTGCCTGGAGGCGGAGAGCGACGAGGAGCGCGCCGTGGGCAAGGCCGTGCGCCAGCAGTACGTCGCGGTCCGCGAGCAGACGCACCCGGGCGCGTTCGACTGACGGGTCCCGAGCGCCACGGTCATCCGGCCGAATCGCCGCCCGCCTAGCGCGATGCGCACCGGCGCCGCGGCGGCCACCCACTCCTGGAGCGGCGCGTCGTTGAGCGGTTGGCCGCGCGGGCACCGCACGCGGAGCCCCGGGTGGTGTCGGCGGCGCCGGTGCTCGGGGTGGCGTTGCTGGGCCTGAACCGGGCCGGTGCGGCGTCCGCGGCCCACGCCCGGGTGCGCACGCACGACTTCTCCCCGGCCCTGCCGCCATCCGCCCCCTCGGGAGCGTGAGGTCTCAGGAGACCTCACCGGTGCGGGCCCGCCGCCACTCGCGCACGAGCTCCTCGGCGTCGAGGAGCCGGAGAGCCACCGGTGGGCCCTCCAGCGGAGTGCGGGCCGCGGCGTCGATCTTCACGTTGATCTCCGCGACGATGCGCCGCAGCTGCGGTTCGGAGGCGGCGTCCAGGGCGGCGGCCCGCGCGTCCTGGGCCTCTTTGCGCAGGGCGAGAGCGGGCGGAAGAGCAGGAGAGGTTCTCCCGCTCCATCTTCTCCTTGACCCACCACATCTCGTCGTACGGCCTGCCCTCGCCCTTGAGCGGCTTGCCGGCTCCCGGCAGGTTCTCGAACTCGCCACGCTCGTCCGCTTCGCGGATCTGCCGGTCGACCCAGGACTCGAAGGGGAGTCCGGGCGGCTTGCGCTGCGTCATGGGGCCGCTCCTCCCGTCGGGCTGCTGCCACCCATCGTAGGGGAACGGCCACCGGGGGCGCATCAGTCCAGGTAGCCGCGGAGCTGGTCGGCGAAGGTGTGGTCGCGCAGTTTGCACAGGGTCTTGTGCTCGATCTGGCGGACGCGTTCCCGGGTCACGCCGAAGAGCCGGCCGATCTCCTCCAGGGTCCGGGGGCGTCCGTCGACCAGGCCGTAGCGCAGCTGCACGACCCGGCGCTCGCGTTCGCCCAGGGTGGACAGCACCGCGTCCAGGTGCCGGCGCAGCAGCAGGAACGACGCCGACTCGACCGGCGAGGGCGCGTCGCCGTCCTCGATCAGGTCGCCCAGGTGGACGTCGTCCTCCTCGCCGACCGGGGCGTGCAGCGAGACCGGCTCCTGCGCCAGACGCAGTACCTCGCAGACCCGCTCCGCGGACAGTCCGAGCTCGGCCGGCGACCTCCGCGAGCGTCGGGCTCGCGGCCGCGCTCCTGCAGCAGGCGGCGCTGGGTACGCATCACCCGGTTGATCAGCTCCACGACGTGCACGGGCACGCGGATGGTGCGGGCCTGGTCGGCGAGGGCGCGTGACATCGCCTGCCGGATCCACCAGGTGGCGTAGGTGGAGAACTTGTAGCCCCGCAGGTAGTCGAACTTCTCCACGGCGCGGATCAGGCCGAGGTTGCCCTCCTGGACCAGGTCGAGCATCGTCAGGCCGCGGCCGACGTACCGCTTGGCGACGGAGACGACCAGCCGCAGGTTCGCCTCGATGAGGCGGCGCTTGGCCCGGCGGCCCAGCACCACGATGCGGTCGAGGTCGAGGGCCGGCTGCCCGTCCATGCCGGGGTCGTTCGCCAGCCGCTCCTCGGCGAACAGCCCGGCCTCGACCCGTCGGGCCTCCTCCACCTCCTCCGCCGCGGTGAGCAGCGGTATCCGGCCGATCTCGCGCAGGTACAGCCGGAAGAGGTCGGCCGACGGGCCGTGGCCGGGCAGGCCCGTCGGGCCGGCCGGCCCGGTTCGGGCTGCCGGGGGACGAGGGCGAGCTGCCGGCGACGGGCGCGCCCGACGCTGCGGCGGTGGGCGTCAGGGTCCGGGTCTGCACGGGGCGACCTCCAGATGATCGCTGCCGGTCGGGTGCGGACGCACCCGCGTGCCGGCCGGGGCACCGCATCCAAGTGTGGCGCACGACACACCTGGACGACGAGGGGCGTGCGCCCACTTTCTGCCCGCGCCGGGCGTGCGCCGGGGTCAGACGTCACAGCGCCGCGGCGCCGCGTTCGCGCAGGGCGCGGCCGTACTGCTGGAGCGTCCACAGCTGCTGCCGTACGGCGGCGGACCGCTCCGTCTCGTACTGGGCCTCCAGGCGGCGCGCGCTGCCCTCGAGTTCGGCGATGCGGGACTCGACGGCCGCCAGCCGCACGGCGACGAGCTGCATGCCGGCGTAGACGGCGTCCGGCTCGCGGCCCCGCGCGGCACGCACCGGCTCGACGGCCAGCTCGGTGACCATGGTCGCGCACCGTGTCGTCCGGCGCGGCGTCCCGCACCCGGGCGCAGGAACTCCTCGTCGGCTGTCGGTCACTCCGCCGGCCGCCTCGACGGCCTGGCGCACGGCGGCGTAGGGCGGGGCGGTGAACTCGTCGGCGCCGTAGGCGTCGAACGCGGGGGCGACCAGCTCCGGGCGCTGCAGGGCGAGCTTGAGCAGCTCGCGCTCCACCCGGTGCGCGGGGCTGCGCAGGTTCAGCTCCGGGCCGCCGGCCCGCGGCGCGGGCAACGGCGCCGCGGCACGCCGCTCGGCGGCCCCGGCGCGGTCCGCCGCGTCTGGCGGCCTCGGGCCGCGTGCCCCGCTCCCGCGCCCACTGCGCGAACCGGCCGATCCGCCGGACCACGAACTGCGTGTCGAGGATGCCGAGCAGGCCCGCCGAGCCGCACCGCGTACTCGTGCTGCAGGGCGGGTTCCTTGATCCGCGGCCACGATCGGCACCGGCCTCCTCCAGCGCGGCGGAGCGGCCCTCGGCGGTCTCCAGGTCGTAGCGCGCGACGGCCGAGCGGAGCGCGAACTCGAACAGCGGGGTGCGCCCCTCCAGCAGGCTGCGCACCGCCTCGTCGCCCTCGGCCAGCCGCAGTTCGCACGGGTCCATGCCGCCGGGCGTGATCGCGATGGAGGTTCGGGCGGCGAACTTCTGGTCGTCCTCGAAGGCGCGCAGGGCGGCCTTCTGGCCGGCCGCGTCGCCGTCGAAGGTGAAGACGACCTCGGAGCGGGAGTTGTCCATCAGCACCCGGCGCAGGATCTTGACGTGGTCGCCGCCGAAGGCGGTGCCGCAGGTGGCGATGGCGCTGGTGACCCCGGCGAGGTGGCAGGCCATGACGTCGGTGTAGCCCTCGACGACGACGGCGCGCCCGGACCGGCCGATCTCCCGCTTGGCCAGGTCGATGCCGTACAGCACCTGGGACTTGTGGTAGATCGGGCGTCTCGGGGGTGTTGAGGTACTTGGGCCCGTTGTCGTCCTCGCGCAGCTTGCGCGCGCCGAAGCCGACGACCTCGCCGGTGATGTCGCGGATCGGCCACATCAGCCGGCCGCGGAACCGGTCGATGGGCCGCGCCGTTGCGGGACTCCTGGGCGAGGCCGGAGAGCGTCATCTCCTTGTCGGTGAAGCCGCGGCCGCGCAGGAAACGCACCAGGTGGTCCCAGCCGGCCGGCGCGTAGCCGATGCCGAACTGTTCGGCGGCGGCCTTGTCGAAGCCGCGCTCGGCGAGGAAGCGGCGGCCGATCTCGGCCTCGGGCGACTGACCAGCGCGTCGGTGTAGAAGGCGGCGGCGACCTTGTGCGCCTCGACAGCCGGGTGCGCTCGCCCTGCTGGCTGGCGCGGCCGTAGCCGCCCTCCTCGTAGCGCAGCGTGATGCCGGCCTGGGCGGCGAGCCGCTCGACGGCCTCGGAGAAGGAGAGGTGGTCGACCTTCTGCACGAAGTCGAGGGTGTCTCCGCCCTCCTGGCAGCCGAAGCAGTGATACAGGCCCTTGCTGGGGCTGACGTGGAAGGAGGGCGACTTCTCGTCGTGGAAGGGGCACAGGCCCTTGAGCTGGCCGCCGCCGGCGTTGCGGAGCTGGAGGTACTCCGCGACGACGGCGTCGATCGGGACCGCGTCCCGGACCGCCTTCACGTCCTCGTCGTTGATCCTGCCTGCCACGCCGGAAGTCTACGGCTCGCCCTGGGGCAGCTCCGCCCGGCGCAGAGCACCGGACGAAGACGAAGTGCGGGCCTACCCCGCCGATGACGAACTCCTCGCCGCTGATCGCGTAACCGTGCCGCTCGTAGAAGCCGCGCGCCACGGTGCGGCCGTTGCACCACATCACCTCGGCGCCGCGCCGCCGGGCCTCGGTCTCGCCGGCCGCCAGCACCGCGCGCGCCGTAGCCGCGGCCGCGCTCGGCCGGGGCGCTGGCCATGCCGCGGATACGGAACGCGCCGCCGGGCAGGCCCTCGGCCTCCGCCCGCGGGAACGGCTCGGGGAAGAAGCTGCCGCAGCCGAGCACCGTCGGGGCCGTCCCCGTCGTAGGCGGCGACGTGGACGGCCTCCGGGTGGGTGTCCTCGGGGAAGACCGCCGACTCCCGCGGCAGGCCCGGGCGCAGCACGGCGTGGCGCAGGCCGAGGATCTCCGCGACGGGCACGACGGCGGTACGGATCGTCATACCGGACACCCTACGGGGCCCCGGACGGACGTCCGCAGGGTGTCTTCCGGAGCGGCGTCGCACCTTCCGGCAGAGGGGACGTGCGAAGCACACCCCTCTGCCGGACAGAGGTCAGCCGTCGAGGAGGGAGCCGAGCGGGACGCCCGGGTCGGCGAGGGCCTGCGGGTCGACGGGCGCGGCCGGAGCGGACGAGCGCCTGGACGTCGTCGGTGACGTCCCAGACGTTCACGTTCATGCCGGCCAGCACCCGGTTCTCGCTGCAGCCAGAAGGCGATGAACTCCCGCTTGCCGATGTCGCCCCGGCACAGCACCTGGTCGTAGGAGCCGGGCGGTGCGTAGCCGGAGTACTCCATGCCCAGGTCGTACTGGTCGGAGAAGAAGTAGGGCACCCGGTCGTAGCTGACCTCCTGGCCGAGCATGGCACGGGCGGCGGCCGGGCCGGAGTTCAGCGCGTTCGCCCAGTGCTCGACGCGCAGCCGGGTGTCGAAGAGCGGGTGGTCGACGGCGGCGACGTCGCCGGCGGCGTAGATGTGCGGGTCGGAGGTGCGCAGCGCGGCGTCGACCGCGATGCCGCCGCCGCGGCCGCCGGCCAGGCGTGAGCCCGGCCGCCTCGGCCAGGCGCGGTGCGCGGCGCGGCGCCGATGGCGGCGAGCACCTCGTGCGCCGGGTGCTCCTCGCCGTCGTCGGTGCGGACGGCCTGGACCATGCCGTCCTCGCCGACGATCTCGGTCAGCTTCGCGCCGAAGTGGAACCGCACGCCGTGCGCGCGGTGCAGGTCGGCGAAGACGGTGCCGATCTCGGGGCCGACGACGTCGTGCAGCGGGGTGGGGGCAGGCTCGATGACCGTCACCTCCATGCCGTAGCCGCGGGCCGCGGCGGCCACCTCGAGGCCGATCCAGCCGGCGCCGGCGATGACCAGGTGGCCGTTCTCCTGCCCGCGGGAGGCCAGCACGCCGCGCAGCCGCTCGGCGTGCGCCAGCCGGCGCAGGTGGTGGACGCCGGCCAGGTCGGTGCCGGGGATGTCCAGGCGGCGGGGCTCGGCGCCGGTGGCGAGCAGCAGCGTGTCGTAGTGCACGCGGGCGCCGTCGCCCAGCTGGACGGCCTTGGCCTCCCGGTCGAGCTGCACGGCGGGCTGCCCGAGGTGCAGTTCGATGTCGGCGCCCGCGTACCAGGCGGGTTCGTGCACGAAGACGCTGTCGCGTTCCTCCGCGCCGGTCAGGTAGCCCTTGGAGAGCGGGGGGCGCTCGTAGGGGTGGTCTCGTTCGTCGCCGATCAGGATGACGCGGCCCGTGAAGCCCTCGGCGCGCAGGGTCTCGGCCGCTTTGGCTCCGGCCAGACCCCCGCCGACGATGACGAAGGTCCGGTGTGCATCCACCACGTGTCTGCCTCCTCGATGAGACGCTGATGCCCCCCGGCATGACTTCACACTTCCACAGGGGAGCCTGCCCCATCCGGGGGCGTGCCGGAAGAGGCACAGGTGGCACGACCGGTGCACGCGGCCCGACCGCGCCCGTGGACTCCCCTCCGTCCTCGCCCGGGGCGGACGAGAGATGGCCTTCCGGGGTGGTTCGCCGTCTGCGAGTCGCACACTTCGGTCGGTGGGAGGCCGGGGTGCTCGCCTCCCACCGCAACGGCACTCGGGTGATGCACGGCCGCACGGCACTCGGCGAGGCGCTGCCGGAGGGTCCGGCGAGCCGCGCCGTGCCGGCTGCCCGCCGGTGAGCCGGGCGTGCAGGGTGCGGGCGGAGGCGTCGGTGAGCGAGGCGATCTGGTCGACGAGGACCCGCAGCCGCGCCGTGTCGTCGGGCGCGTCGCGCGAACAGGGCGCGGAAGAGCGGGTCCAGCCCGTCGGGGGCGCGCGAGCGCAGCGCGCCGGCCAGTTCGGCCAGCACGACGCGCTGTTCGGCGCGCAGCCGCTCCTGGTCGGCCCGCTGCATGACGTACCGGTCGGCGACCGCCTTGAGCACGGCGCACTCCAGCCGCGCCTCGCGGGGGACGATCAGCTCGGCCGCGTAGCGGGTGAGCGGGCCGGAGCCGTAGGCGGTGCGGGTGGCGCCCTCGGCGGCGAGGCAGAACCGGCCGATGAGCTGGCTGGTGGCGTCCTTCAGCCGGGCCTGGGCGACGGCGGAGCCGTCGTAGCCGTGCGGCCACCACTCCTGTGCCAGCAGCCGGTCGAGCGCGGCGGCCAGTTCGTCCTCCGGCGCGCCGGGCGGCGCGTAGCGTGCGGCGGCCAGCGCGGAAGATCTCGTGGCGTTCGGGGTCGGCGAGCAGCAGGTTGGGGTCGAGGTGCCCGGCGTGCAGGCCGTCCTCCACGTCGTGCACCGAGTAGGCGACGTCGTCGGACCAGTCCATGACCTGCGCCTCGAAGCAGCGGCGCCGGCGCGGGGCGCCCTGCCGGAACCAGTCGAAGACCGGCCGGTCGTCCGGTGTAGACACCGAACTTGGGCACGTGCGGCCCCTCGGGGTGGCCGCCGCGCGGCCAGGGGTACTTGGTGGCCGCGTCGAGGGTGGCGCGGGTGAGGTTGAGGCCGACGCCGACCAGGGTGCCGGACGGGCCGTCGACGAATCGTTTGGGCTCCAGCCGGGACAGCAGCCGCAGCGACTGCGCGTTGCCCTCGAAGCCGCCGCAGGGCGCGGCGATCTCGTCGAGCACCTGCTCGCCGTTGTGCCCGAACGGCGGGTGGCCCAGGTCGTGGGCGAGGCAGGCCGTCTCGACGAGGTCGGGGTCGCAGCCCAGGGCCGCGCCCAGCTCCCGGCCGACCTGGGCGCACTCCAGGGAGTGGGTGAGCCGGGTGCGGGGGCTGGCGTCCCAGGCCTGCGCGCTGGAGCCGGGCGTGACGACCTGTGTCTTGCCGGCGAGCCGCCGCAGCGCGGCGGAGTGCAGGACGCGCGCGCGGTCCCGCTGGAACGCGGTGCGGCCGGGGCGCTTGTCCGGCTCGGGCGCCCAGCGCTCGGTGTCGTGCGGTCGCTGCATGCCCCGACGGTATCGCCGCAGACGGCGGGCCGCGGGGCACCGAGTGCCAGGAGCCAGGGACTGCAACCGTGACGGGCCGTCGGGCGTCGACACTGCGTGTGATGATCGGCCTCTCGCGTGTCCGCAAGCCCCTGCACGCCCTGCACGCGCGGCTGCCCCGCACCCGGCGCGGCCGTCGGCGTGCCGTCCAGACCGTAGTGGCTTGCTGCGTGCTGACGCTGCTCCCGGCGACGTGGATCCGGCTGAGCACCTCCGGGCGCGTCGCGCAGGAGGTGGCGGCCGCGCCGCACGCGCCGGTGGCGCTGGTCTTCGGCGCGGGGCTGTGGGACGGGGAGCCCTCGCCCTACCTGGCGCACCGGCTGGACGCGGCGGTGAGCCTCTACCGGCGGGGCACGGTCCGCGCGGTGCTGGTGAGCGGCGACAACAGCACCGACGACTACGACGAGCCGGATGCGATGCGCCGGTATCTGGTGGCGCACGGCATGCCGGCACGCCGGGTCGTCACCGACTACGCGGGCTTCGACACCTGGAACACCTGTACCCGGGCCGTGCGGATCTTCGGCGTGCGGCACGCGGTGCTGGTCAGTCAGGACTTCCACATCCGACGGGCGCTGGCGTTGTGCCGGGTGGCGGGGATCGACGCCTACGGCGTCGCGGTGCCCGAGCCTCGGGACGTCACCTGGTACGCGGGGGCAGTGCGCGAGCTGGCGAGCGACGGAAAGGCCGCCTTCGACGCGGCCGTTCACCCCGGACCCGCGCTTCCTGGGCCCGAAGGAGGACGGTGTACGTCAGGCGCTCGCCGTCGACGAGGGGTCACAGGTCTCGCGGGCCACCCAGCGCAGGTAGTCCGTGTCGCCGCCCACCAGCGGCGTCGCGATGATCTCCGGCACGTCGTAGGGGTGTTCGCCGCGCAGGTGCGCCTCCAGCGCCGGGTACCGGTCGGCGCGGGTCTTGCACAACAGCTGCCACTCCCGGCCTGCCCGCACCTCGCCCTCCCATCGGTAGTAGGACGTCACCGGCCCGCCGACCTGCACGCAGGCGGCCAGCCGCTGCTCCACGAGGCCGCGGGCGAGACGCTCGGCGTCCTCGGGACTGTCGACGGTCGTCAGGACGGTCACGATCTCCGGCATGCGGTCACCGTAACCGTTACCTGCCCCCGTTCGGTTCGGCCGGCACCGTGACGTACGGGTGAGCTGATCCCTCGACGGGCGGGTGGAGACGGTTCTGACCGCGTGGCCGGGATCCCCCGTCTTCAGCCGTGGGAAGAAAATCATCAGTACGCTGTGACTGACGGTGTGGGAGCGTGTCCGGGGCGTGACCGCTCGGGCACCCGTGAACGAGGGGCCGATGCCTGCGTGGTGAGCCGGCACGCGACGAGGCGGCGCCTCCGGCAGCCGGTCGCCCTGTGGGCGGTGGCGGCGGCGGGGGCGGTCGCCGCGCTGCTCGGGACTGCGCTCGGCTCGTTCGCCGCGACGCTGAGCGGCGTCGACCTGGTGGCGATCGCGCTGGCCGCCGGGCATGTGGGCCGGCTGCGGGCCAGGACGGCGCAGGCCGTGCTGACGGCCGACCATGAACGGCGGCTGGCCGACCTGCGGGCGACGGAGGTCGAGCATCTGGCCGCCGTGCGGCTGCCGGCCGTCGCGGACGGGCATCCGCTCCGGGCGGGGCGCCGTCGACGTGCCCGGTCCGCTGACGACGCCCGAGGAGACCGGCGCGGACTTCGCACGGGCCCTCGACGAGATCGTCGGCACCCTCGCCGACGACTCCTCGGCCCGCCGCGAACGGTCGCTGCGCGAGTCGGCGCAGTCCGCGTTCGAACGGTCGGCGGAGACGCTGTGCGTCATGGCGACGGCCCAGCAGCAGCGGCTCGCCCGGCTCGTCGCGGCGGCCGGCGAGACCGGCGCACCCGACGACCTGCGGGCGGCGGAACGGACGGCGCGACAGCTGGGCCGCAAGGCCCAGACACTGCTGGTGCTGTGCGGAGCATGGCCGGTGCCCCGCGAGAGCCGGCCGGTGCCGCTGCGGGAGTGCGTCGAGCGCGCCCTGCACCAGATCGTCGAACACGACCGGGTCGAGGTCGGCAACGGGGGCGGAACCTGCGTCGTGCCGCACGTCGTCGACGGGCTGACGCACACCCTGGCCGAACTCCTGGAGAACGCGACCGCGTTGTCCCCCTCCGGCGCCCCGGTCGCCGTTTCGCTGCACCAGACCCCGCGCAGTGCGGTCGTGCGCATCGAGGACGCAGGCGTGGGCATGCCCACAGACGTGCTGGCGGAGGCCGCGCGGCGGCTGCGTGGCGGGCTGGAGCTGGCGCAGCTCGGCGCGGTGCCGCGGCTCGGCCTGGCCTGCGCGGGCCGCTGGTCGCATGCGCTCGGGTTCGGCGTGGAGTTGGGCCCCTCTCAGGAGCACGGCGGCGTTCGGGTGGAGATCGTCCTCCCCGACCGGCTGCTCACCGGCCCGCCGGCCCCGCCCGAGCACGGCCGTGCCGACGGCCCGCTGCTCGACCTGCCCCGCACGACGCGGGTCGCTCCGGGCCCCCGCGAGGAGGTGGTACCGCCGCCCTCCCCCGCCACTGGCGGCGGCGCGGCGCGGGCGCGCGACCACGCGCAGCCGGTCCCACCGCGGCAGGAGGTTCCCCCGCAGGACGTCAGGAACGGCGGCGACGGCGACGGCGCCGAGTATCGCCGCGAGGCGGGTGGGACACGGTGACCGGCTACCCCTACGACCCGCATCCCGTCGCCTCTGGCGCGGTCCCGCTGTACGGGCAGGGCCTGGACGGCGACGGGCTGCCCGAGCTGTACGAGCGGCTGCGCCGCGAACACGGCCCGGTCGCCCCGGTCTCCCTCGCGCCGGGCGTCGACGTGTGGCTGGTGCTCGGCTACCGCGAACTGCTGGAGATGTGCCGCAACGAGCGGGACTTCTCCCACGATCCGCGCCTGTGGAACCTGCCCGGCACCGGCCGGCTCGCAGCCGAATCACCGCTGATGGCCTTCGTCGGCTGGCGTCCGGCCGTGCTGTTCTCCGACGGTGCCGAACACCGTCGGCACCGGGCGGCCGTGACCGACGCGTTGGGGCGGACCGACGGCCACGAGTTGCGCCGTACGGTCCGCGCGGCCGCCGAGGAGCTGATCACCGCGTTCATCCCACGCGGAGAGGCCGACCTGCTGGCGCACTTCGCGCAGAAGATGCCGCTGGAGGTGATCCGGCACCTGCTGGGCGTCGACGGGCGCACCGGCCAGCAGATGGTCGAGGCCATAGCCGGCATGGCGGCGGCCAGTGCCTACTCACAGGACGCCAGCCGGCGGCTCGGCGACACGCTGCGCCCGCTCGTCGCCCGGAAGAGACGGCGGCCCGGCGACGATGTCGCCTCCGGCCTGCTGCGGCACCCCTCCTCGCTCAGCGACGAGGAGGTACTGCACAACCTGATCGTGATGATCGTCGCCGGCAACCAGACCGTGAAGAACTGGATCGTCTCGACGCTGCGCCTGTTGCTGACCGACCCGCCGGTGCGCTCCGCCCTGTCCGAGGGCAGCTCCACGATCGACGCGGCGCTGGACCTGGTGCTGTGGCGCTTCCCGCCCACCCAGAACTTCCCGGCCCGCTACGCCACCCGCGACCTGACGCTGGGCTGCCGGGACATCGATCGCGGCGACATGCTCGTCCTGGGCCTGGCCGCCGCCAACGCGGACCCGCGGGTGCTACCGCCCGACGGCCGCCCGGTGCCGGGGAACCGGGCGCACCTCGCCTTCGGGGCCGGTCCGCACGCCTGCCCGGCGCAGGACACCGCCCGCCTGATCGCACGTACCGCCGTGCAAGCCGTCTGCCACCGGCTGCCGGACCTTGCCCTGGCCGTTCCCGAACACCGACTGGTCTGGGTGGCGTCCCCCTGGACGCGGGGGCTGGCCGCACTGCCGGTCCGGTTCTCGCCGCCACGGCCGACCACGAACCCGCCTGGAGAGACGTGATGACGCCAGCGCACGATCCGCACGTTCCGCACCGGCTCGACCCGAGAGGCATCGATCCGCACCCGGTCAACGAGCACCTGCGCGAACGGGGCGCCGCCGTACCGCTGGTGCTGCCAGGCGACGTGACCGCCTTCGCCGTCACCCGGCACCAGGAGCTCAAGGAGTTCCTCGGCGACCCGGACGTGGCGAAGAACGCCTGCCACTTCGCGGCCCTGCAGCGCGGCGAGATACCCGAGGGCTGGCCGCTGACCACCTTCGCCACGGTGCGCGGCATGACCACCGCCGACGGCGCCGACCACCGCAGGCTGCGTTCGCTGGTCAGCCGGGCGTTCACCCCCCGCCGCATCGAGGCACTGCGACCGCGCGTGGAAGAGCTGACCGGCCGGCTGCTGGACGACCTGGAGTCGGCGGCGGCCGCGAACGGCGGGGTCGCCGACCTGCGCCGGTACGTCGCCTTCCCGCTGCCCATGTCGGTGGTCTGCGAACTGCTGGGCGTCTCAGGGGAGCTGACCGGCCGGCTCCACATACTGTCCAACCGCATCGTGAGCACGTCCATCGAGCCGGAGCACGTGGTGTCGGCGAACCGGGAGCTCTTCGCCATCCTGAACCAGGTAGTGGCCGAACACCGCGAACGCCCCGGCGGCGACGACCTCACGAGTGCGCTGCTCGCGGCGCAGGAGGAGGACGGAGACCGGCTCTCCGGCGAGGAACTCATCGGCACCCTGCTGCTGTTGATCGTCGCCGGGCACGAGACGACGCTGAACCTGGTGACGAACGCGGTGCGGGCGCTGTTCGCCCACCGGGACCAGCTGCAACATGTGCGCGCCGGGAAGGCCGACTGGGTGGATGTCGTCGAGGAGACGCTGCGCTACGACAGCCCCGTCAGCTACTTCCCGTTCCGCTACCCGACGCGTGACCTGACCGTCGACGGCACGGTCATCCCCGCCGGCACGCCCGTGCTCGCCGCATACTCGTCGGCCGGCCGCGACCCGCGCGCGCACGGTACCGAGGCCGACCGGTTCGACGTGACACGGCCGCCCAGCCGCCACCTTTCGTTCGGACACGGGCCGCACTACTGCATCGGCGCGCCGCTCGCCCGGCTGGAGGCGTCGACCGCACTCCGGCAGCTGTTCACCCGTTTCCCGCAGCTGGAGCCGGCCCAGGACGACGCCTCACTCCCCCGCCACAAGAGCTTCGTGGGCAACAGCGTCCACCGGCTCCCGGTCCGGCCGGGGCCCGCCGCCAACGGCACGTGACTGCGTGGTCGGTACCGCCCGGCCTACGCTGAGCGGCGCGAGGGCGGAAAACGAGGAGAGACTGCGAACCATGGGCTGGACAGCACGGGACATTCCGGACCAGAGCGGGCGAATCGCCGTCGTGACGGGCGCCAACAGCGGGCTCGGCTACGTCACGGCGCGAGAACTGGCCCGGCGCGGTGCCCGCGTGCTGCTGGGCTGCCGCAGCGAGGATCGCGGCCGCGCGGCACTCGAGCGACTGCGCGGCGAGGTGCCGGAGGCCGACGCCGAGTTGCGCCCACTGGACCTTGCGGACCTGACCTCGGTACGGGCCTTCGCCACCGGCCTGCCGGACGAGCGGATCGACGTGCTGGTCAACAACGCCGGGCTGATGGCCGTGCCGTACGCGCTGACCGCGGACGGCTTCGAGATGCAGTTCGGCGTGAACCACCTGGGGCACTTCGCCCTGACCGGGCTGCTGCTGGACCGGCTGCTGGCGGCCGAGGCGGCCCGCGTGGTGAACGTCTCAAGCATGCTGCACCTGATCGCCAACATCGACCCCGAGGACCTGAACAGCGAGCGCGGCTACCACGCCTGGGTCGCCTACGGGCGCTCCAAGACCGCGAACCTGCTCTTCACCCGCGAACTGGCGCGCCGCGCCGCGCCGCACGGGATGACCGTCGCCGCCGCGCACCCCGGCTACTCGGCCACCGAGCTGCAGGCGAAGGGCCCCCGACTGGCCGGGCGGCGGGCCGGCGAACGACTCATGGGGCTGTTCAACGCCGTCTTCGCTTCCTCCGCGGAGCTGGGCGCCGCGCCCAGCCTGTACGCCGCGACGGCGCCCTCGGTCACCCCCGGCTCGTTCACCGGACCCCGGGTCCTGGGCGTGCGCGGCGGTCCGGGCCGGGCAGGGCAGGCATCCTGGACGCGCAGTGACGTGGCGGCGATCCGACTGTGGGAGGCCTCCGAGCGGCTGACCGGGGTCGGCTACGGAGCACTGCAATGACCGAATCGCGGAAACCGGCGACACCGGGACACTTCGCCACTCATGGGCGGAGACGTCCAAAAGGACGTTACGTCCGTTTAGTGACCCGATGGGCGCTTGACCCTACTCTGGACATCGGTCAGTGACGCGGATAACACCGACGCGTCGCGAACGACCGCATCGAATCGGTCATTTCGCCGACCGGGGTCCAACCCGGCCCGTGAAGGGGATAGTTGACATTCACCCCGAAGTGATCGAATTCACGCAGCGAAGGCGCGCCACAGCGGACCGTGCTTCCGGAGCCGCTCATATGCCCGAATGAGTCTCCGGACAAACGCACGAATCTTGCCCCGGACGAAACCGTTGTGTTTACGTTTCGAGGCCCGCCGCTCCCCAGCGGCGGTCTTCCGCCGGGGACGCCGAGTCCTGCCGCCCGGTGGAAGGGCCACCGCACGACGACCGGCAGGAGCGGGGGAACCAGGTAAGTGCCGTGCCGCGCATCGCCGCGGCCGGCTTGGGGTGAAGTCACTCCTCCGTGCGCCGTCGACGCACGGATGCGTGACCGGGCTCTCCGGCCCGAATCCGACAGCTCACCTCGCAGGCGTAGGAGAGGAACACCACTATGTCTGCACGCGGACGTCATCGCCGCCCCAAGAAGTCGCTCATCTCCCGCCGCACGCTGGCCGTCACCGCGGCCGGCGGTGCGGGCATCGTCCTCCCGCTCATGGGCGCCGGCAACGCCACCGCCGCCTCCGTCGGCACCTGGGACAAGGTCGCCCAGTGCGAGTCCGGAGGCGACTGGCAGATCGACACCGGCAACGGGTTCTACGGCGGCCTGCAGTTCACCCAGTCCACCTGGGAGGCCTACGGCGGCACCGACTACGCCGCCCGCGCCGACCAGGCCACCAAGGACCAGCAGATAGCCGTGGCCGAGAAGGTGCTGGCCGGCCAGGGCCCCGGCGCCTGGCCCACCTGCGGCCCGAAGGCCGGTCTGACGCAGAACGGCGGCACCCCTGACGTCGACACCGGCAGCCAGGGCAAGGCCCCCGCTCAGCCGGCGGCCCAGCAGTCGGGCGGCGGCTCGGACAAGGCCGCCTCGCAGCCCTCGTCCGAGAAGTCCGACAAGAGCGCCTCGCAGTCCTACACGGTCGTGCACGGCGACTCGCTCTTCACGATCGCCCGCGCGCACGACGTGCACGGCGGCTGGCACACCCTGTACCAGGACAACCGTGACGTCGTCGGCAGCAACCCGAACCTCATCTTCCCGGGCCAGCAGCTGACCGTCGGCGGCAAGAGCGCGCCCTCGCCGTCCACCACCCAGGAGAAGGCCCCGCAGCCGGCTCCGTCGCAGGACTCCTCCGCCGGCAAGACGGCCTCGCAGTCCTCCGACAGCGGTGCGGCGAGCAACGACGCCTCGGCGAGCGGCTACTTCGCCCCGATCACCGGCGGCGCCTCCATCGGCACCCCCTACCACCGCTCGGGCAGCATGTGGTCCAGCGGCTACCACACCGGCACCGACTTCGTCGTGCCGAGCGGCACTCCGGTGCACGCCATCGCCGACGGGCAGGTCGTCTACGCGGGCTGGGGCGGCGCCTACGGCAACCGCGTCGTCATCAAGCACGACGACGGCAAGTACAGCCAGTACGCCCACCTGTCCTCGCTCTCCGTCTCCGCCGGCCAGTCGGTCAGCGGTGACCAGCAGATCGGCCTGTCCGGCGCCACCGGCAACGTCACCGGTCCGCACCTGCACTTCGAGGTGCGCACCGGCCCGGACTACGGTTCGGACATCGACCCGGTCGCCTACCTGCGGGAGCACGGCGTCAACCTCTGACGCGCCCTCTCCCCACGGAGCACGCCGTCGGGCGTCACCCCCGCTGCCCGGGGTGCCGCCCGGCGGCGTTTCCGTCGTGTCACGATCCACGGCAGGACGCCCGACGCGCCCGCAGCTGGTGTGAGGTGTGGCGTACGGTCAGCCGCGTCAGACAAGGTGAGCAAGGGGGACATGTGGCACGGGCCCAGAACGTTCGCAGAGCCGCACGGTCGGTACTGCAGGGGGCAGACCCGCGAGAGGTCGCCGAGGAGGAAGTACGCCGGCGCCTCGAGCGGAACGAGGACCGGCGGGGCCGGCAGGACCCGTCCGGTGACGCGGGCCCGCCGCAGGACCAGGGGATGGACCCGGCCGACTTCCCGGCCGCCCGGGAACAGGGCGGCGACATCGACACCGTCATGTCGGAGCAGACGGTCGCGCTGGACGAGGCGGGGCAGACGCTCAACCGCAGCGAGCAGCAGCGCGAAGAGGGCCGCCAGGTCCACGCGATCTGCCCGATGGTGATGCCGCGCGGCCGCTCCTTCCTCAGCATGCTGCCCGTCTGCCTGCTCCTGGTGCTGGGAGCCTTCGGTACGTCCGTCGCGGCGGCCACCTCCTCGGTCACCGGCGTGAACACCCTCACCCATCCGCTGTTCGGCATCCACTACTGGGTGATGGCCGTACTGGCCGTGGCGTTCGTGTGGTGGCGGCAGGGCATGGTGATGGTGCCGGACGGCAGCCAGGCGCTGATCACCCGCTTCGGGAAGCTCGAACAGGTCGTCGGCCCCGGCCGGGTCGTCCTGCTCAACCCGTGGAAGCGGGTGTCCTACCTCATCAACACCACCCGCGAGTACCCCTTCAACGCGCCGGTGCGCGAGGCGCCCACCCGCGGCGGTGTCAAGGCTTCGATCGACTTGTTCATCCAGTTCCGCATTCAGGACCCCGTGGAGTTCGTCTACACCCTCGGCGCGGTGCGCGGCTTCGAGGAGAAGCTCAACAACGCCGTCAGCGAGACCATCCGCAGCCTCATCTACGAGCAGGAGGCCGCCGGCATCTACGACATGGTCGGCGAGGACACCGGGCGGCTGCTGGACCAGCTCAACCAGCAGTTCCGGCCCGCGGTGGAACTGACCAACGCCAACATCACGCACGCCGAGCCCTCCGACCGCGGCTACCGCATGGACCTGGCCGCACCCGAGATGGTGCGCATGGCGAAGGAGGCGTACACCCACGAGTACGCGCTCCAGCTGCGCAAGGAGCAGGACGAGGGCGACCTCAGCAAGGAACTGGCCACCCGGCAGGAGACGCTGTCCGCGATCCAGGCGGACATCGCCCAGTACCAGGCGCAGATGGACACCGCCGTCGAACGCGAGACCAACCGGGCGCACGCGCTCGCCCGCCAGCGATACGTCCAGGCCGAGTCGGAGGCCAAGGCCAACGCCGCCCTGCTCGAGGCGCAATCACTGGACATCCGCGCGGTGACGGCCGCCGAGGCGCCGGAGATCCTGGAATACCGCTACCAGCAGCAGGTACTGGACACCCTGGAGGAGGTGGCGGACCACCTGCCGCGGCTGGTGCGGATCGGCTCCTCGGACGGCGCCGACGGCGGTGCCGGCGTCGACTTCCTGGCGCTGGCACGCGAACTGGTCGGCGAGCGGGGCACCGAGCTGTTCTCCGAGACGGACATGGCCGCCATGCGGGCGCGGCTCGAGGAGGTCTCCGCGCGCATCGCCGAGCGGGAGACCGAGATCCACGCGCTGCGCGAGGCCGAAGCGCCCACCGTCCCCGGCCAGGCGGCCCGGGACGACGAGAACCTCGAGGAGGGGGCGCAGTGAGCGCCGTACGCAACCGCAGGTCGGTCATCTCCGAGGAGGTGGCGCCCTTCAGCGACATCCCGCGCCTGCTGCGCGGCGGCGAGGCCGGCACGCTGGTCCCGGTCATCATTCCCCGGCACCACCGCCGTGTGTGGTGGATGCTGCCGATGTGGCTGGGCCTGTTCGCCCTGCTGACCGGCGTCATGCTCGCCGTCCAGGACGCGGGGAACGACGTCGGGGACTTCGCCTACGGGGCCCTCGCCACCGTCGCCTACGTCCTGGGCGTCTTCTTCCTGCTGGCCGGCGCGCTGTGGTGGTGGCGCTCCTCGATCGTGGAGATCGAGCAGGGCACCACCGGCGTGCTCGCCCGCTACGGCGCCATCTCGCGCACCCTGGACCCGGGGCGTCACTACCTGTGGCACCCGTGGTCGCGGGTCGACTTCGTGGTGGACACCGCCACCGAGATCCCCTACTCGGCCCCCGTGGTGGCCTGCCCGACCCGGGAGAACGTGCCGCTGCGGTCGATCGAGTTCTTCCTGAAGTTCCGCATCACCGACGCCGTGCTGTTCGTGCGGACCATCGGCGCGGGCAACTTCGACCTGGTGCTCTCCAGCGCCGTCCAGGACGCCATCCGGCAGCGCGGCCGCCAGGTGCAGACCGAGCGGGCCTACGACCTGCGCGGCAGCGACGTCGACGACATGCAGGAGCTGCTGAACCGTCAGCTCGACCGCTACGGCGTGCGCATCACGGGCAGCAACATCCCCGACGTGCAGCTGCCGGTGCAGTACCAGCAGCACCTGGCCACCCGTGAGCGGGTCGCGAAGGAGCGCACGGCATACGAGCAGGAGTGGGGGCTGACCCGCAAGCGCCGCATCGACAGCCTGGGCATGGACATCGAGCGGGCGAAGAAGGTGCGCGACGCCCGCATCGTCGAGGTGAAGGCGGCGCTCAACCAGGCGCGCGAACGGGTGGCGCAACTGCTGGAGGAGCAGGAGACCGAGGCGCAGAAGGTGCGGTTCGAGATCGAGACGCGTGGCCGCAGCGGACTGATCTCCGCGGAGAACGAGGCACGTGCCCAGCGCCGGCTGGCGCAGGCCTACCGGGACAACCGGGCGGTGCTGCAGTACGAGTTGGCCCGCCGCCGGCTGGCGGTCGGCGCCACCCTGGCGGGCCGTGCGCCGCAGCCGGTCGTCGTCCGCACCGACGGCGCGGGCTCGGGCACCGACAACTCGGCCCTGACCACCCTGCTGACGTCCCAGCTCATCCCCCGGCTGTCCGCACTGCCGGCCGCCCGCGAGGCTCAGGGCGCCCTGCAGGACCAGGTGCACAACCTGACGGACGACTGATCCGACAGCCCCGGGTGCGGGCACCGGCTGACCGGTGCCCGCACCCGGGGAAGACGGTCAGTAGCCGCCGCCGTCGTGGTGCACGTCGCCGTTGACGCAGCTGTTGCCGAACACCGGGTTCAGAGAGTTGCCGCACACGTTGACGGGGATGTGGACCGGGACCTGGATGTCACCGAGAGCTTCCCGGTCGCCGAGGTGGCTCGGGGCCGCCGTACAACCCTTGTGACACACACCGTGTCTGACGTCGGGGCCCCTGCCACGCCGGCCCCGAAGAGGAGACGTCACATGGACGGCACTCGAGAGGGCACGGCACTCGAGCACGGCGACACGGCAGCGGCGCTCGCCCGCTACCGGGGGCGGGCCGTGCGGTGGGCGGCCGTGAACCTGCTCGTCGTACTCGCGGGGGTCGCCGGGGGGACGATCGCGGACGCTGCGGGCTGGTCCTGGTTCTCACAGGCCGCCGTGTGGGCCGTCGGCGGGGGACTCGTCTTCGAGATGATCAGCTTCGGCGCTCTGGTCAACAGCCGGCGCATGCGGCGGACGCTGCGTTCGGGCCCGTGGGTCGCCTGCGCGGCGGAGGGGTTCGCGCCCGGGAACGGCTACCCGAGCGTCGTGCTCAAGGACCCGGCCTCCGGTGCGCTGCGCCCGCTGGTGACAGCGGTGCTCCGGCACCGTTACCCCCTCGCGCAGCCGGGCCCGGAGCGGATGATGTGGTGGTGCGGCCGCCCGGACGGCCGCGGCGTGCTGGCCAGACCCGGCTGTCCCGACCTGCTGTGGGCGCGTCCACCCCACACCCGCCGGGTGTGGCGGGACCGGCTGCACGCAGCCGAGCAGCGGGGTCTGCCCGCACGGAGCGCCCCCGCACAGCCGCAACCGGCCGCGCCCCGTCGGCAGGAGGCGTCCGAAGCCGCCCCGGCGGCCGGGTCTCTGCGACGACATCGCGGACTGTTCCGCTGGGTCGCCCTCCTCGGAGTGGTCGCAGCGGGGACCGGCCTGGCCGGTTACCTCGCCTCGCGGCAGGACCCGGAGGTCGGCGTCGTCATCCTCGCCACCCATCCGGACGGCACCTGCACCGCGGGGTGGGTCGATCCGTGGTCCGGCGGGAATCACACCGGTCCCTTCGCGTGTCATGCGGAGGACGGCGAGATGTACACGGTCGGCTGGGTGGTCTCCTACGGCCCGTGGAAGGGCGATCTGTACAACTCCCGATGGGAGGGCACCCCGGCCTTGGACGTCAACGACGCCCTGGGCGAAGTCGGCCTCCCCCTCGCCCTGGTCGGCCTGGCGGGCGGCGCCGTGCGGCACCTGGTGCGCGGCCTCCGCGGCCGGGGAGAACCGCTCACCCGGGTGCCCCATGCGCAGCGCCTCCCGCAGGGGCCGCCGTCCTTGCCGGGTGACGCGCCGGCCGCCGGCCTCGGCTATGCGGAGCTGTCGGCCGCCGCCGAGCGGCAGGCTCCCGCCCGGAGCGGACCGCCGCCGCAAGAGGCGGACGTGCGCCGCGTCCCGTGGTGGCGGGTGGCGGCCCTGCGCAAGGGTTCCGACATCGTCCCGGCGAGCGCCCTGCTCGTGGCTGCTGCCGCCCTCGTCGTGCTGGTCACGGGGGGCGTGCTGGACACGGGCGCCGTGTGGCCGGGGGGTGTGCCCGGTGCCGCCGCCCTCGTCGTCACGGTCTGGCGCGCAGCCCGCACGGGGGTGCCCACCGCACGGGCGCTGGCGCACGCGGCAAGGTCCCCGGTCGTCCACCGCAAGCGGTACGCCCTGTTCAGCGCCACCCCGGACGACGTACCGCTCATGCTCCTGTTCCCCGCCACCGACGCCGTGCACAGCAGACCGGACGCGCTCCTGCCCGTGCGCCTGCCCGGCCCTCGCTCGGATCGGACCGCGGGGCTGCCCGCACCGGTCGGCACCTGTGCGGTGCACGGCAGCCTGCACAAGCACGCGGCAGCGGTGCCGTGGGTCGAGGGCCGTCCCCTCTGGCCGCTCGGCGGCCTCGTCCCGATCGATCCCCGCGACCCTGCCGACGAGGCGCTCCTGAGGCAACTCGCCGGCTCGGACCTCCAGGAGTCGCCGCACGACCCGGTGAGCCGGTAACGCATGCGCGAGCACCGACCCGGGCATACCGCCGACGTGACGAATGGCACTGAGTGCCATCGCTGTCGTGCGGGCATGTCACCCTCTACGATCAGCGCAACCTGACCCCGAGGAGAGCAGGCAGCATGTTCCGCAAGGTGCTCGTGGCCAACCGGGGCGAGATCGCCATTCGGGCGTTCCGTGCCGCATACGAACTGGGCTTGTCGACCGTCGCCGTCTTCCCCTACGAGGACCGCAACTCGCTGCACCGGGCGAAGGCCGACGAGGCGTACCAGATCGGTGAGCCGGGGCACCCGGTGCGCGCCTACCTTTCAGTCGAGGAGGTCGTCAAGGCAGCGAAGAAGGCCGGTGTCGACGCCGTCTATCCCGGGTACGGCTTCATGTCGGAGAATCCGGACCTGCCACAGGCCTGCGCGGACGCCGGAATCACGTTCGTCGGCCCGCCCACCAGCGTCCTGCAGCTGACCGGCAACAAGTCGCACGCGGTCGCGGCGGCCCGCGAGGCCGGGGTGAGCACGCTGCGCTCCTCCGCCGCCTCCGACGACGTGGACACCCTGATGGCCGCGTCCGAGGAGATCGGCTTCCCCGTCTTCGTGAAGGCCGTCGCGGGCGGCGGTGGCCGTGGCATGCGCCAGGTCGAGGAGCCGGCCCGGCTGCGCGAGTCGATCGAGGCCGCGATGCGCGAGGCCGAGTCGGCCTTCGGCGACGCCTCGGTGTTCCTGGAGGAGGCCGTGGTCAACCCGCGGCACATCGAGGTGCAGATCCTCGCCGACGCCGCGGGCAACGTCGTCCACCTCTACGAGCGGGACTGCTCCCTGCAGCGCCGGCACCAGAAGGTCATCGAGATCGCCCCCGCCCAGAACCTGGACCCGGAACTGCGGCAGCGCATCTGCGACGACGCCGTCGCCTTCGCCAAGCACATCGGCTACGTCAACGCCGGCACCGTGGAGTTCCTCGTCGACGAGCGCGGCCGGCACGTCTTCATCGAGATGAACCCGCGCATCCAGGTCGAGCACACCGTCACCGAACAGGTCACCGGCCGCGACCTGGTGCTCTCCCAGCTGCGCATCGCCGACGGCGCCACGCTGCCCGAACTCGGCTTCGAGCAGGACAACATCCACGTCTCGGGCGCCGCCCTGCAGTGCCGCATCACCACCGAGGACCCGGCCAACGGATTCCGCCCGGACACCGGCGTCATCTCCGCCTACCGCTCCCCCGGCGGCCCGGGCGTGCGGCTGGACGGCGGCACCACGCACACCGGCGCCGAGACCAGCGCCCATTTCGACTCCATGCTGGTCAAACTGACCTGCAGCGGCTCCGACTTCGAGAACGCGGTGCGCCGCGCCCGGCGCGCCATCGCCGAGTTCCGCATCCGCGGCGTCTCGACGAACCTGCCGTTCCTCGCCTCGGTGCTCGACGACCCGGAGTTCGCCGCCGGCAAGGTGACCACCGGGTTCATCGAGGCCCACCCCGAGCTGCTGCGCGCCCGCAAGCCCGCCGACCGCGGCACCCGGCTGCTCACCTACCTCGCCGACGTCACCGTCAACCGGCCGAACGGCCCGCGCCCGAAGACCGCCGAGCCGGCACTCAAGCTCCCGGCCGCCGACCTTAACGCTCCGCCGCCGGACGGCTCCCGGCAGCTGCTGCGCGAACTCGGCCCGGAACGCTTCGCGCAGCGGCTGCGCGAGCAGAAGGCCGTCGCCGTCACCGACACCACCTTCCGCGACGCACACCAGTCGCTGCTGGCCACCCGGGTACGCACCCGCGACCTGCTCGCCGTCGCCCCGCACATGGCCCGGCTGGCCCCGCAGCTGTTCAGCTTCGAGTGCTGGGGCGGCGCCACCTACGACGTCGCGCTGCGGTTCCTCGCCGAGGATCCCTGGGAGCGTCTGGCAGCACTGCGCGAGGCCGCGCCCAACATCTGCACCCAGATGCTGCTGCGCGGCCGCAACACCGTCGGCTACACGCCCTATCCGACCGAGGTCACCGACGCGTTCGTCGCCGAGGCCGCCGAATCCGGCATGGACGTCTTCCGCATCTTCGACGCGCTCAACGACGTCGAGCAGATGCGCCCGGCGATCCGCGCCGTCCGCGAGACCGGCACCTCACTGGCCGAGGTCGCGCTGTGCTACACGGCCGACCTGTCCGACCCGTCGGAGAATCTCTACACCCTCGACTACTACCTGAACCTGGCCGAGCAGATCGTCGACGCGGGCGCGCACATCCTGGCCATCAAGGACATGGCCGGACTGCTGCGCCCGCCGGCCGCCCGCACGCTGGTCACCGCGCTGCGCGACCGGTTCGACCTGCCGGTGCACCTGCACACCCACGACACCGCGGGCGGTCAGCTCGCCACCCTGATCACGGCGATCGACGCGGGCGTCGACGCGGTGGACGGCGCGGTGGCCTCCATGGCGGGCACCACCAGCCAGCCGTCGCTGTCGGCCCTGGTCGCCGCCACCGACCACACCGAGCGGGCCACCGGCCTGGACCTGAAGGCCGTGGGCGACCTGGAGCCGTACTGGGAGGCGGTGCGCAAGGTCTACGCCCCGTTCGAGTCGGCGCTGCCGTCGCCGACGGGCCGCGTCTACCGGCACGAGATCCCCGGCGGGCAGTTGTCCAACCTGCGGCAGCAGGCCATCGCACTGGGGCTGGGCGACCGGTTCGAGCTGGTCGAGGACTGCTACGCGGCCGCCGACCGGATCCTGGGCCGGCTGGTGAAGGTCACCCCGTCCTCGAAGGTCGTCGGCGACCTGGCCCTGCACCTGGTCGGCGCGGGCGTCGACCCGGCCGACTTCGAGTCCGAGCCGGGCAAGTTCGACGTGCCGGACTCCGTCATCGGCTTCCTGCGCGGCGAGCTGGGCGTGCCGGCCGGCGGCTGGCCGGAGCCGTTCCGCACCCGCGCGCTTCAGGGCCGGAAGGAGGGCGCCGGCGTGGTCCCGCTCGCCGAGGAGGACCAGCGGGCGCTCGGCGAGGACCGGCGCGGAACACTCAACCGGCTGCTGTTCCCCAAGCCGACCCAGGAGTACCGCGCCCACCGGGACTCCTACGGCGACACCTCGGTGCTCGACACGAAGGACTTCTTCTACGGCCTGGAGCCCGACGCGGAGCACGTCGCCGAACTCGAGCCGGGCGTCCAGCTGCTCGTCCGGCTGGAAGCCATCTCCGACCCGGACGAGACCGGCCACCGCACGGTCCTGACCACACTGAACGGCCAACTGCGGCCGGTGCAGGTGCGGGACCGGTCGATCGAGTCGGACGTGAAGGTCGCCGAGCGCGCCGAGGAGGGCAACGACCGCCACGTGGCGGCCCCGTTCGCCGGCGCGGTGACCCTGCAGGTCAAGCAGGGCGACGAGGTCGCCGAAGGCGACACGGTCGCCACCATCGAGGCGATGAAGATGGAGGCGTCCATCACCGCGCAGCGCTCCGGCACGGTCACGCGCCTGGCCATCAGCAGGGTCCAGCAGGTCGAGGGCGGCGACCTCCTCCTCGAACTGAGCTGATACCCCGGGCCGCCACGCGGCCCCAGCCGCCCCGGAGCCCGGTCCCGCACATCGTGCGGGACCGGGCTCCGAACGTGTGCGGTCAAGACCAGGAACGTGGGAAGTCACGCCGTTCAGTGGCGGCCGCCGTGCCTCAAGAGCCTGTGTGACGCCGGGGGTCGAGGTAGCGAGCCAGTGCCTCGCGGGCGTCGGGGACGAACTCCCGGTGCTGTGCACGGGCTTCGAGCTCCGTCTCCGTGATCCAGTCGTGCCAGGCGATTTCCCCGGCGTCGGCCCGGATGGGCGTGGTGATGACGACCTCGTGGAGCCCGAGCCAGTAGGGGCTGATGGCACCCGCGCACAGGAACTTGAGCACGAACCGCGGGGCCCTGTGCACGCCGAGCTCCTCCGACAGTTCCCGTGCTGCCGCCTCCTCGTACAACTCGCCGCGAGCAACCGCGCCGCCGAGCATCCAGTTGTACCGGCCCGGAAAGCGGGAGGAATCATCCGGGCGGCGATGGAGAAGGAACCGTCCGTCGCCGTCACGGCAGACGATCGTGGCGATGCGATGCAGCAGGCCCTGACGAATCGCTTCAGCACGGTCGACGACTCCCCGGACCCGGTCCTGCTCGTCGACGTGGTCAACCAGTTCACCCATGTGCCAGACCATGCCAGAGGTTGCACGAGGCGGAGCCGGAAGGCCCACGCGTCCGCGCCGAGGTGATGCGCCCGCACCAAGACAACATGCAGAGAACTCTTTGCAGAGGGTTCTCTGCACGCTATCGTCCCGTGTATGAGCGACGAACCCGACAGCAGTGCGGCGCAGCCCGACCGACCCGTACGGCGCCTGGACGCCCGGAGCCTGCGCGGCCTGGCCCACCCCCTGCGCATGAGCCTGCTCGAGACGCTGACGCTCGACGGCCCGGCGACCGCCACCGGACTGGCGAAGCAGCACGGCGAGAACACCGGCACCGTGAGCTGGCACCTGCGACAGCTCGCACAACACGGCTACATCGAGGAGGACGCGGAGCGCGGCACCCGGCGGGAGCGCTGGTGGCGAGCCGTCGTGGACCGGAAAATTCTGGAGACCGCCGACTTCCATGACGACCCCGACACCAGCGGCGCCCTGTCGGTCTACCTGCACCACCTGATCGACCGGTACTTCCACCGCGTCTCGCAGTATGTGAGCGAGGGCTGGGAGGGCGACTGGCAGCGGGCCGGCACCCTCAGCGACTGGAGCGACCTGCGACTGACACCCGCCCAGCTCCAGGAGCTGAACGACGAGCTGATGGCCGTCGTCGCCAAGCACACTCCCCCGGCCGACGCGGAGCCGGCTCCCGAGGCGCTGCCGGTCGTCGTGCAGATCCAGTCCTTCCCGCGCAAAGAGCGAGGGAACGCATGACCCGGGAACAACGCGGCAGTCTGCTGCGTCGCCATCGCGACTTCCGGCTCCTGTGGTGCGGCGAGGTAGCAGGAAAGTTCGGATCCTCCGTCACCTCCGTGGCGATGCCACTGATCGCCGTCTCCACGCTGCACGCCGGAACGTTCGCAGTCGGCCTGCTGAGTGCCGCGAGCTGGCTGCCGTGGCTGTTCATCGGTCTCCCGGCCGGTGCCTGGGTGGACAGGATGCGCCGCAGACCCGTCATGCTGACGGCTGCTGCGGTGTCCCTGCTGTTGTTCGCCGTCGTTCCACTCGCATCCTGGACCGGACACCTGAGTGTCGCCTTCCTGCTGGCGGTCGCACTCCTCACGGGCACCGCCGCCGTCTTCTTCCAAACCGCCTACAACGCCTACCTCGCGAACCTCCTCGACCCCGATGACCAACCCGAGGGCAACGCCAAACTGCACGGCAGCGCGTCCGCCGCACAGATCTCCGGGTACGGCGCCGCCGGCTTGATCGGGCAACTGGTGGGCGCGGTGGACGCCATGTTCGCCAACGCGGGCACGTTCCTCATCTCGCTGATATGCCTCACGCGCATCCGGCACCGCGAGGCATGCGGCGACGACGTCTCACGCGGGTCCCGCTCCCTGCTGCGTGAGGTCGCAGAAGGGCTGCGTCTGGTCACCGGCGATCGCTGGCTGCGCACGATGATGCTCTTCGGAGCGGCCTCGAACCTGGCACTCATGGGCTATCAGGCGATCCAGGTGGTCTTCTTGGTGAACACCGTCGGTCTGGCGCCTGGAGCGGTCGGCGGACTCATCGCCGCCACCGGATGCGGCGGCATCTCGGGAGCCCTGCTCTCGCGTCGCCTGGCGGACCGGATCGGGACGGCGCGCGCGATGCTCCTGTTCGAGCTGGGGTTCGCCGTCTTCGCGCTGCTCATCCCGGCGACCTTCAACGGGATCGGACTTGTTCTCTTCGCCGGAGGCGGCTTCTGTGTCTCGGCGGGAGTCGTCGCGGGCAACGTCATCAAGTCCAGCTTCCAGCAGCGCTACTGCCCACCGAGGATCCTCGGGCGCGTGACCGCGAGCAGCGCCTTCCTCAACTACGGAACGATCCCGCTGGGTGCCCTGCTGGGCGGCTGGCTGGGGACGTTCTTCGACCTCCGCACCGCGATGTGGATCACCACGGCGGGGATACCGCTTGCTGCACTCATCCTCATCTTCTCCCCGGTCCGCCGTGTCCGCGACCTGCCGACGGCGCCACCCAGCGAGCGCCCGGACATGCATCGTGGACGTTCGCTCGAATCGGCGTAGCGCGTGGCTCGTTCCGCAGCCGAGTACGGCGAGGTGACCGAGAAGGAGATGGCCGAGGCGGCGGCCGAGCGGCTGGAGATCGAGCGCGTGCACGCCGAGCTGTCCCGGCGGCGGCAAGCGCCGGCCGAAGACGCAGCTCCCTGCACCTCCGAAGCAGCGTGACCGCGGCCGCAGGTCACGCCTACCTGCTCGACAGCGAAGGCCTGTCCCAGTGGGTACGCGGCGACCGGCGCATGGGCTTCCGACTCAAGGAGGCCGACCGCTTGGGCCTGCGCATCATGACCACCTCGATGACCTTGATCGAGGCGTACGACATGAAGGCCTACCGGCCGACCTGGCACTGGGCACTGTCGCGCATCCAGGTGGAACCGGTGACCGAAGAGGTCGCAGAGGAGGCCATCGGATTGCTGAAGGATGCCGGGCTGCACGGCCACAAGTACGCGATCGACGCCGCCCTCGCGGCCGTCGCCCTCCGACAGCACACCCCCGTCACGATCTTCACGTCAGACGAGAACGACATGCGCACGCTGTGCGGCGAGCGAGCGGTCGTCATGAAGCTCTGACTCCCGCACCGTCCCGGACAGCGTCGGCGCTCACCCGAGCAAGGGCGCGAACATGACGGAGAGTGGCGGCTGGTCGTCACACTGTCACTTCGGATGTACGCTGCAACTGAACGGGTTGCCGCACACCGCACGTGAGGCGGCCCCCGGAGGTGTTACCAGCACCAGCCGAGGGCCTACACCCCGAGGACTTACAACAGGAGTCCCCACGATGCTTCGGCATGCTATCTCCCCTGCGCATTCGTATGCGCAGATTCCCAACGCCATCCTGCGGCACCCCAAGCTGTCCGCGGACGCCAAGACGTTGCTCACCTGGCAGCTCTCGCTGCCCGCCGACGCGCGGCAGTCACTGAGCGAGACGGCGCGCAGGGCGAACATCAAGAAGGTCGCCTTCCAGAACGCCAAACGCCAACTCCTGGACGCGCAGTACCTGCACGAGTGGCGGATGCGCCTCGACAGCGGACGCTGCGTCACCGTCCAGCTCGTCTCCAACGAGCCGCTCACCGGCAAGGAAGCGCTCGCCGTCCGCGACGGGCAGCAGACCCCGCCGAGGGGCGCAAGGCTCAACGGGCCGGACCACCGACCACCGACAGACGCCCGACCGACCGCCGGTCAGCCGACAGGTCGGAATGACGGCCGTCAACCACACAAAGACCGTGAGGAAAACACCTCCCCACCCACCACACCCGCGCCCGGGCGGGCCCCGGAGCCGGAGGCCCCGGCGGAGCACCGCGATGACGGCGAGCGCCTGCTGCGCTCCCTCGCCTACGGCAACGGCCGGCTCGCCATGCCCGCCCGCACCACACGGCACTGGGCGGCACTTGCCGCCATGTGGATCGACAGCGGCATGCCGCTCGACCGCATCCGCCGCCTGCTCACCGAAGGCCTCGGCGACGCCCGCAACCCACTGGGCGTCCTGCGCTGGCGACTGGAGAACTCCCTGCCCGACGCTCCACCGCCGGCCCCCGCGCCAACGGCTCCGCCCACCGCGCCCGCAGCGCCACGCCTGCGCGGCATGCGCGAATGCGCCTCCGGCCACACCCAACCGCGCCTGTTCGCCCCACGCCCCGGCCACGACGACGACCGCTGCCCCGACTGCCGCACCGAGCAGGCAGCGGCCCAGTCCCCCACGCCCTCGTCAGGCCCTGGCTTCGCCGAGTTCACGGCCGCCAGGCGCGCGGTCCGCGCGCGCCCAACAGGCGCTCGACGGGCGCGCGAACCAGCACAGTAGCCACCCGATCAGGCGAACACTCACCGAATTTCCTATGCCAGCGACATATTCGCCATAGCGTCTGGATCATGGTCACTTCCTCACACGAAGCGGCGCACCGGATCTTCCAGGACTGTCCGGACCTGCTCGGTCCGGTCTTCGACATCCTCGGCGTGCCTCTGCCCTCTCCTGCGACGGTGGAGGTCCTCACACCGGACACGACGGAGATGCGCCCGCTGGAACGCCGCGTCGACAGCGTGCTGCGCCTGAGCTCCGGCGGCAGCGGCGAGGGCGGTCTGCTGCTCGCCATCGAGGCGCAGAGCAGACGCTCGGCGGCCAAGCCGAGCAGCTGGGCGTACTACCTGGCACACCTGCGGGAAAAGTACGGCTACCCGGTGCTGCTGCTGGTCACCTGCCAGGACAAGGCGACCGCCCGCTGGGCAGCCGGCCCGTTCGACTTCGGCCCGGACGGCTGGGACCACTCCCTCGCCGTGCGTCCGCTGGTGCTGGGCCCCGACAACGTCCCGGTGATCAACGATACGGAACAGGCCGCTCGCGATCTTCCACTGGCCGTGTTCTCAGCCATGACACACGGGACGGACCCGGACGCCGCTGTCATACTGGAAGCGCTGGCCACCGCGCTCGGATCGACCGACGGCGAGACCGCCGACTACTTCACCGAACTGCTGGAGATCGGCCTGGGCGAGGGCCCGGCCCGCGAAACGTGGAGGAAACTGATGAAGGCAGTGGGCACCTACTTCCCCGGACGAGGCACCATCGTCGAGGAGTCCTACCTTCGAGGTCGCGCCGAAGGACGTGCTCAGGACATCCTGCGCCTGCTGGAGAAGCGGGGCGTCCCCACGACGGACGCCCTCCGGACCCGCGTCACCCACTGCCCCGATCTGGACACCCTCGACCTCTGGTTCGACCGCGCCATCACCGCCACCGCCGCCGACGACCTGTTCACCGACGCATAGGCAGCGCACGTCGCCCGAGAAGACACGCACTCCTCCTCACCAGAAGGCCCGCCGAGCTCGGCGGGCCTTCTGCGTGTCACGTACCTCGCCACACCACCCGCCGCCGAAGCAATACGAGTCAGCCCTTCTCGTTGTCCCTGCGCCGACGGAGTGCTCGCTCGGCGATCCCGCTGGAGAGCTTGCCCGTCACCGATCTGGCCCGGTCGAGGGTTTCGCCACCGAGGCGCCTGACGGCATCGACGCTCGTCTGCTCCGGTCTCGCGCACCTTGTCCTCAGCCTCGGCGGCCGCGTCCACCCATCGTCTCGCCTCCGACGACTCGCGACCGCACTCGATCCCGAGCAGCCCGTGGAACTCGACGACGGTCGACCGCGACATGGTTGCTCGACTTGCACCACGGCCGGGGACTGCCGTCGGATGCAGCAGCACCTTCGAGTTGGCCGTGCCAGCGGCCGCATCCATGCGCGCCAACAGACGCTCGGTGCTCCGTGAGATGAGTTCCAGCCGGTTCTGCCGGGCGGCCCTCAGTCCGAGGCGATGCCGGTCCAGCTCGTCCGGAGACGCGTCCAGCACGCGGTCGAGTTCGAGCACGGCGATCGCGTCCTGCAGTTGGAAGCAACGAGCCAGGACGGCGAGCCACTCCTGGACCTTGGCCTCGGCTTCCTTGGCCGTCTTGGCGAGATCGCCGATCTTGGTCTTGCGCTCGATCTTCTCCGCGAGCTCGTCGAGCTGACGCAACGCGTACGCCTGGGTCTCGCGCGATCGTCGCCGACGTGCCCTGCACCTTCGACCACGTGACCTCGGAGACCCGGCCCACCGTGCTCTCGGACGCTCATGGCCTCCTTGATCGCGAGGTCGACTCCGATCATGTCGCGCCAACACCGCGTCCTTCTGGGCGCGGAGGACGTCGTCGACCTTCTCGTCGATCGTGGCGAGATAGTCGGTGATCTCGTCCATGGTCTGCTGCATCGCGAGCTGCGCCATGATCCCCGCGGCACCCGCCAGCATCGCCGGGTTGGTCACGCATCGATCCGGGCGCCTTCGCGATCTCGACGAATCCCTTGATCTGGCCCTTGTTTCCCGTCACCACACGCGTGGCTGACGCCCGGCGTCTTGAGCTCTCCCTCAGCCCGTACTTCTTGACGAGCCTGCGCGGACTCCTCGGTCAGCTTCACCCAGCGACCCGAGTTGGCGGCGATCTCGGAACCTGCCTGCGCGACTCGCAGCCGCCAGTGCCGAGGGCAGCTCCGAGCCGGGGCAGCCCGAGGTCCTTCGACGGCAGCCCCTCAGAGACGAGGAAGCGTTCGACAGCCGTCGGACTCCCGATGACCGCCAGGCCATCGCCGTCACTGATCAGCTGAATCTCGTCATCCATCGTCGGCTCCTTACGTGACTGTTCCCAAATGAGGGGTAGTTCGGGGCGCGACGCGGGCGGTCCGGGGCCTGGGGGAACGTCACTGCCCATCCGGAAGACCTCGCCGTGCGTGACGCTACCTTCTCGCGCCCTGACGCGACCGTGATCTGCCGGATCTGCTCCCGTTGCGGCACCGGAGAGCCTCGTGCGCGATCGCCGGCCGCCGGGACCGGATGGTCGCGGCGGCCGGCGGCGCAGCTCAGTCCCAGTCGCCGAAGAGGCCGGAGTTCAGCTGCGCGGAGCAGATGTTGTACCCGCCGACCGCGTGGCCTTCCTTCGTCTTGTCGCCGATGGTCACCGAGCAGTGGATGTCGCCGCCGCCCTGCAGCTGGGCGGTGACCGCGTAGTACAGGGCGTCGTCCTTGACCGTCAGCGTCTTGGTCATCTCACCCGACGGACCCTGCAGGTTCTCGCTGTCGCTGCCGTACGTGGTGTCCACGCCGCTCGGCGCGGAACCCCACACCTTGAAGACGACCTTCTTCCCCTCCTCCTTCGTGGGCGTCGGCTTCGGCTTCGGCGCCTCGGCCTTCGGCGTCTCCTTCGGGCTGGCCTCGGGCTTCACCGTGCCGTCGGCGGCGTCCTGCGGTGCCGCGTCGTCCTTCGGCTGTGCGCTGGCGGCCGGCTTCTTGGCGGCGGTGTCGGTGCCGTCCCCGCCCGAGGCGACGGCACCGATGATGCCGATCACCACGAACAGGGCGACGACGCCCAGGCAGCCGAGGCCGAAGGCCTTCCCGGCGCCGCCCTTCTTCGGAGGCTGGGGCGGCGGCGCGCCCCACGGTGCGGTCGGCGGCGCGACGGGCCCCGGCTGCGGGCCGTTCGGCCGGCCGTCGGGCTGCTGCGGGGTGTGCTCGGACATGGGGGTACTCCCGTTCTCGCGAGGGATGAAGAGGTGAAGAACCGGATGTGGCGTCCGGCCGGCTGCGCCGGTCGCCGGACGGATGGCGCGTGGTCAGTTGCCGCGCACCGTCGCGTAGACGGTGAGGAAGAGCCGCAGATCGGCGGCTTCGGCGGCCGTCAGCGCGCCGGAGGCCAGCCGGGCCCGGGCTCCGTCGTGCACGTACGCGAGGTGGCCGGTGGCGTCGAGGTGCCGCCACAGGAGGCGGAACGCCTGCATGTGGTCGTAGAGCGTCGTCTCGTAGGACCGCCGGGTGATGTGCCGGGCCTGGGCCAGCAGCGCGCGGAAGTTCGCGTCGTCGTCGCGTTCCGGTAGCGCTGCCCGTTCCCTGGCATGCACCGTCGGCTGCCACCGTTCCTGTTCGGTCACGCCGTTCTCTCCCTCGTGGCCGCTGTGTCGTCGTCTTGGGTGCCGGGCCGGCGGTCACCATCCGCGGATCCGGCGGCCGTACTCGCTCTCGGGGCGCAGCAGCGCGTCGGCGACGCGGCCGCCCGAGTCCCTTGCGCCGCCGCCGAAGTTGAGGACTCCACGGTCGTTGGCGCTGGCGGCGACGCCGTCCCAGAACCGGGCTTCCCGCTCCCACCGCACCGGCTTGAGCAGTGCGGACAACTCGTCCTGACGCAACCGGGTGCTGTCGTCGGCCCACGTGGTGGCTTGGTGAGCGACGATGCCGATGCCGGCGAGCACAGCGGGTGCCGAGACGGCCTCGCGTGCGACGAAGTGCGGGTAGAGCCCGGAGATCACCGACGACAGCAGCGGTACCAGCTCACGTTCGGCCTGCCGCGCCTCGACGCCGTCCGGCAGGGCGTTCTCGTGCACGGTGTGGGAGGACTTCCCGAGTCCTCCCCGGCCGAAGAGAGCAGTGATCGTGAGCACCCGCAGAGCGGAAAGCGTCACCAGTTCCGGGTCGGTCTTGGTCAGTTGCCGCCTGCGCGACTGCACGAGCCGGGAGAAGGGCACGAGCGCGCCCTCGTGCTCCACCGTCACCGATTCGGCGAGCCGGTGCGCCAGGTGGGTACCGAGGTCGCGCTGGTCCATCGACATGGCGAGGTTCTTGGCGACCGGCACGCCCTCGACGTTGCGGTCGTAGAAGATCTGTCGGGCGTCCTCGACCGAGAGGTTGAAGTACAGCTCGAACGGCACCCGCACCTCACTCAGGCACTGGTGGGTCGTGCCGAAGCGCTCGGGGTCGTCGTAGAGCTCATGCCACGCGGTCACCTGCGTCTCGCCGTCGATGGCGACGACGGGCGACCCGGGTACCACGGTGAGGGTGCAGATGGCTGCTGCCAGGGACCAGCTCCTCGCTCACGTGGCCGGGCTGGCCGTCCAGCCAGAGGGTGATCGGCGGCGTGGACCAGGCGACGCCGTGGCCGCCGTTGACACCCCTGGCGATGTAGGAGGCGTAGGGGGCGACATTCCGCCCCTTCTGGGAGGCCTTCAGCATCCGCTGCACCAGGCCGCGCACCTCGGCGTGCCGCCGCACCGTGCCGGAGGCGTACTTCAGCGCCCGCTTGTCCTCCTCCGCCTTCGGCGACGGGACGAGTTGGAGCAGCGTGGGCAGTCCCATGGCGCCGATGACGGCGTCGGGCCGGAACGGGGTCACGGTCAGCCGGATGCCTTCGGCGGCGGTCGGCATGGTGATGGACATGGGGCGGGTCCCTTCCGGGTGCTGGGCAGGAGGCGGGGCGGACGGCCGACATGGGAGCCGGGCTGAGGCACGTCGAACGAGGGCTTCTGCAGGCGGAGTTGGTGCGAGCCGAGCGACGCCAGCGGAAGCAGCATCAGATAAGCACAGACGTGAAAGCATCGTCAAACACTTCTACCGAGAAGACTCGAGGTGTAGTCTGTGGCCACCTGCCCGTCCCCACACGTCAGGACCGCCATGCCGCAGCCATCCGCCCAGGTCACCGCCGCCGAGGTGTCCCGCATCGCCGGGGTCACCCGGGCGACCGTCAGCAACTGGCGCCGCCGGCACGCCGACTTCCCCGCCCCGGCCGGCGGCACGGAGTCCAGCCCGCTGTACGACCTGCGCGCCGTACGCTCCTGGCTCGCGGCACGCGGCCATGCCTCGGCCGCCGCGCCCTCCGAGGAACTGCGCACCGAACTGCGACTGCACGCGGGCGGCGGGGCGGCGGCCGTCCGCGCACTCCCGCTGGTCCTGGTCGCGGCACGCAACGACGCGGAGGAACTGACGGCATGGACCGAACAGTCCGACCGCGAGGTGACGTCCCGGGCGGGAAAGGCCGTAGGCGACCTGGGAGACCTCGCCCCCGGCGTCGGCCCGGTGCGCTACGGCCGCGAAGACGCCGACCTGCTGCGCGCCGTCCTCCGCTGCGTGCGGGACGAGGGCGGAGAAGCCGCGCTCGACGTACTCGCCGAACGGGAGCTCGACGACAGCGCGGCCTCCGGCGCGTACCAGACCCCGAAGCGGCTCGCCGAGCTGATGGCGCGCCTCCTCGAACCCGCAGACGGCGCCTTCCCCGCCCGCGTGCTCGACCCCGCCTGCGGCAGCGGCTCCACGCTCGCCGCCGCCGCCCGCCACGGGGCCACCGAGGTGTACGGCCAGGACCTGCTGCCCGTCCAGGCCCGGCGCAGCGCCGTGGCGTTGGCGATTCTCGCCCCCGACGCCACCGTCACCATGCGGGACGGCGACAGCCTGCGCGCGGACGCCTTCAGCGACCTGACCGTCGACGCCGTGCTGAGCACCCCGCCCTACGGCGACCGCAACTGGGGCCACGACGAGTTGGCCTACGACCCGCGCTGGGCCTACGGGCTGCCCTCCCGCGCCGAGTCGGAACTCGCCTGGATGCAGCACGCGCTGTCCCACCTCGCCCCCGGCGCCCTGGCCGTGCTGCTGCTGCCGCCCGGCGCCGCCGCACGGCCCTCGGGCCGCCGGGTCCGGGCCGCGCTGCTGCGCGGCGGCGCGCTGCGCGCCGTGATCGCGCTCCCGCCGGGCGCGGCCGCGCCGCTGCACATCGGCCTGCACCTGTGGGTGCTCCAACGCCCCGGCGGGGACGGCACCGGTGGAGGAAGCGAGTCCGTGTTTCTGACCCTAAGAATTAACGGTATCAAGTATAATTCTCAGGACTTGGAGAGTAAACTTTTATGCCTGAACGAAATCAATTGTTAGTAGATACATATCTTAAACTATGTAAAAAACAAGAAAGACAGTTATTTTCTGTGCATGTGTGAAACATGCAATAGAAATATCAGAACTTTTAAGGAAAACGGTATCAAATGGAAGCTGTTTCAGGGCATATTCAGTTGAGTTCGAGAAATGCAACATACTTGAATAATTATGAAAATGGCGATACCAATGTGCTTTGTGCCTGTGATTTATTGAATGAAGGCTGGGACAGTCCAAAGACTGAAGTGCTTTTTCGATGGGGAGACCGACAATGTCAAAAGCAATTATATATTCAACAACTTGGGAGAGGCATGAGGAAATGTGAAGGAAAAGACGATCTGCTGGTTTTTGATTTTATTGATAATGCAAACATGTTCAATACTCCTTATTCAATTCACAGAATGCTAGATATAAAAAACTACCATCCTGGGGAACTATTACTTGCACCCCAGAAACAGATGGAGTATGACCGTGATCTATTAGCAAGAGGCGAAAAACCTGAGGTGTACTTAGATTTTCCAGTAAATGTTGCGGATTATGAACTTATTGATCTGTTCAATTGGCAGAATGATGTCAAGGACATGATATCCCAGCTTGAGTTTGTCCGTATGGTGGATGTACAATCCGAAACAGTAGAACGTTATATTAGAGAATATAAGATTATGCCTGATTTAGAGGTTCCAATTGGCGACAAACGAAGTTTTGGAATATTTCAAAGAGGCTACAGTAAAAAAGTATGCCTCAGAATTTGGGTGGGATTTCATAACTGCTGCTAATATGAAGGATAAGTTTATGGAAATGGTTAAGACCATGGATATGAGTTTTTCCTACAAGCCTGTTCTGTTGAAAGGTATGTTTGAACATGCTGATGAAAATGGAAGAGTTAGGGTGGAAGATTTAGTAGATTATTTTATTAGTTTTTATGGTGATCGTAAGGATAAGGGAATGTATGTAGAAAAGAAATCAAGTACATTCTGCAAGGAAGGATTTACACGTAAAGATGTAGAAAGGAATATTTTCGTTAATCCTTTCAAACGGTTTGAAGATATGAGATTTATGAAACGGTGCAGAGAGATTGAATTTGTTGAGTTTAACAGGCATGTATATAGGAAGTTGACGAAAGAGGATATTGTGTTTGTCAAAGAATACTGTGACGAGAAGTTGATGAAATATTATGCAAGAAAGACTTTGACAAAAATAATGTGAAAACATGAATTACAAGGGGAGTGGTTGAGTGGATGATGGAAAATAATTATGTTTATAAAAAAGAAGTGGACTGGTCTCTACTAAACCAAGGAATAACTATTCCTCTGGATATACAAATTGTCTTCCAAAATAATATCAAAAAATTTATCAGTCGTGGAGAATCAAAAGATATCTATCTATTGTTAGAAGGTAAATCATACCAAGTTAAGCTTGAAGCTCATGTTGTAGAGGCTCATCATATTAATTCTTTCGTAATGTCAATGAACAATGATGCAGCGAATCAAATAATCATATGCCCGAATCATCATAGGGTTATACATACGGTGGAGCCGGTGTTTGATAGGAATAGGCTTTTGTTTGTTTTTGAAAATGGGGTTGAGGAAAAGCTAATTTTGAATAAGCATTTGAGTGCGTAGGGAAAAAAGATGTTTGATCATATAAAATTTCCGCCATTAAATGATATAATAATGCAATAACCTAACGAATGAGGAAGGTTTCTCCATGAAACACTTTGAGGTAACTGCTGCAATAATTATTCACAATAATGAGATATTATGCATGCAAAGAAACGAAAGTAAATATGCCTACGTTTCATATAAATATGAATTTCCAGGAGGCAAAATTGAAAAGGGTGAAAGTAAAGTTCAAGCACTGATGAGGGAATTGATCGAGGAAATGGATTTTGAAGTGGATATAAAACCTGAGAATTTCTTTGAAAACTGTTGAACATGAATATCCAGACTTTTCAATAACAATGCATAGCTATATTTGCAACGTTTCAGAACGACAATTTACTAGAAAAGAGCATTATTCTCATGTGTGGTTGAAAACTAATGAATTAGAATCCTTGGATTGGGCGGCAGCGGATTTGCCTATCGTTACGAAACTTATGGAGGATATGAAATGAGTATCCGAAATGAATTGGTAAGGAGCATATATACCGGATTCATTGATGAAAATGAAACTTCACTTATAGAATATCAGCCAAAGCTTCTTATTAATAATAGTAAAAAGGGACAAAAGGTATTAACTAATATTATTAATGAGCTCAATAAATGTGATGAATTTTTATTTTCTGTAGCTTTCGTAACAAATGGTGGAGTAGCATCTTTAATTAATACCTTGCAGGACTTAGAAGTTAAAGGTATAAAAGGTAAAATTATTGCTTCCCAATATCAAAATTTTACTGAACCAAAAGCTTTACATCGTCTTATAGCTTTAAAGAACATAGATGTAAGAATTGTAACAGAGAATAATTTCCACGCCAAGGGATATATTTTTAAGAATAACGATAACTATACAATCATAATTGGTAGCAGTAATCTTACGCAAGATGCACTTAGTTATAATAAAGAATGGAATATAAAAGTATCCTCTATGAATGAGGGTAACATCTTGAGGGAATCACTCAAGGAATTTGAGTATACCTTTGAAAATGCAGCTGTTGTGGACGAAGCTTGGATAAATGGCTATCAGAAAATATATGATGATTCAAAAAGATTAAGTTATTTTATGGCAGATCCATTTAATGCAGAAGATGATGTCAATACAAATGTAAATAATAGAAATCTTCAAACCTGAACAAATAAATACAGAAGTGTTTTATAATTCTGATTCTTCTACTCAAGTAAACAATGATTGGATTAACGCAAATCAACCTTCTTTCGAGATTAGTAAAGAAGTCACTCCGATTATTAGTTCTCCTATTTCAATTTGTAGAGTTATGCCTAATAAGATGCAAATTGAGGCGTTGGCAAGCATCGAATCCCTTAGAGGTAAAGGAAAAATTAAAGCCTTACTGATTTCAGCTACGGGTACGGGAAAAACATATTTCTGCTTTTGATGTTAAAAAATTCAATCTAAACGCTTCTTATTATAGTACATCGAGAAAACATAGCCAGGGCAGCATGAGAAGCTTTGAAAATGTTTTGGCTCGACCGATAACAAAATGGGAATTTTAAGCGGTTATAGCAAAAACTTTGATTCAGACTATTTGTTTGCACTATTCAAACATTGTATAAGATGAAGTTTCCGCATAGATTTCCACGCGTTATTTTGATTATTTGATAGATGAAATCCATAGATCCGGAGCAGTAACCTATCAAGAATACTTAGAACACTTTAAACCTAACTTTCTCTTAGGTATGACAGCAACGACCTGAAAGAATGGATGGTTTGATATTTTTAAACAGTTTGACTACAATATAGCCTATGAAATAAGGTTACATCAGAGCGCTGGAAAAAATATGCTTTGTCCTTTTCACTATTATGGAGTAACAGATGCTATATTCAATAGATGTAACAATTGAATGGATACAAATGTATTTTTACAATTAACCTAATGAAGAGCGTGGAAATAGAATTATCGAAAAAGTTGAGTTTTATGGAGCTGATGATGGAGTGATTAGAGGCTTAATATTTTGTAATTCAAATTAGGTGAGTTAGAGCTTTCGATAAGATTTAATCAAAAGAGGTTACAAAACAATTCGCTTATCAGGTGAAAATAGTGAAACTGAAAGAGAAAATGCAATAAAAAGGCTGAAACGGATGATTTGAATGAAAAACTTGATTATATTTTTACAGTTGATATTTTCAATGAAGGAGTTGATATTCCAAAAGTTAATCAGATTATTATGCTTAGACCAACCCAATCTGCCATTATTTTTGTTCAGCAATTAGGAAGAGGGTTTAGAAAAGCTTATAAGGAAAGACTATTTGACGGTTATTGATTTTATAGGAAACTATAATAACAATTATCTTAGTTCCTATAGCACTTGTATGGCGATACGAGCTATCAACAAGGATCATATGAGAAAATTAATTTCGAAGGAGCAGTATGATTCCTGGAGCTTCGACTATTAATTTTGATAAAATTGCAAAAGAAAGAATATTTAATTCTTTGATAATGCCAATCATGCAACTGAAAATAGATTTAGTAAAAGGATTACAATTTACTGAAATATAAGTTAGGAAGAATTCCAATGATGATGGATTTTATTGAACATAGTCAAGAGATCCGTAATTTATACGCCAATTATTCCAGATCGTATTTTAATTTTGTATTGTTCAGGTAGATAGCTTAAAAAACCATTTAATTTATTCCAGATCAAATTATTAGAGCTTTTTTCGAGCGAAATAACTAATGGAAAACGAATTAAGAAGTTTTAATACTTAAAAAGTTAATTGAAAAATGCAAGAATTAAATTTATCTGATTTTATTGCTTAAATATAAGGACTAAATATTGCTTTACTCATTTCGATAACGAAACTTTAATTCAACGTTAACAAATTTAAACTTTGAATTTGCTACAGAAATCATAACAGAGTAACTATAAGTATTAGCAGAAAAATATGGCATTAAGATAGCTAATAGGTTAAGGAAAGATTTATCCTTAGTGAAGATTTTTTAAGCACTTAGGGAATAAGACTTTTAAATGTATTCTTAATCGATCAGTTGAATTACTCTATACATACTTATGATTCGCTATTTCAAAAAGATAAATATGTTGAAGGTTTTATTCTTTACAATAAATATTCACGTAAAGATGTTTTTAGAATTTTAAATTGGCCTTCAAACCCAGTTGCCCAGAATGTAGGTGGATATATTATCAGTAAGGATAAATCAAATTGCCCTATTTTTGTTAATTATCACAAAGATGAATCCATATCTAATGCGACTAAATATGAGGATCACTTTATAAACAATTATACTTTTGCTTGGATGAGTAAGAATAAAAGGAAACTTGATAGCCCGGATGTTATGGCAATAAAAAATTATAGAAATGGGCTTAGAATACCACTTTTTGTTAAGAAAAGATGATGAAGGAACAGATTTATTATATGGGAGATGTTGTTCCAATAGATGGAAGTTTTGAACAAGATACGATTAAAGATGATAATGGGAATGCCGTATCAGTGGTTAAGGTTAAATTTAATATGATGCAACCAGTGGAGGAAAATATTTATAAATATATCACAAATGTTTAAAATAGTGGCGTGGCAATGCAACACCATATGTCTTGCAGAAACTGAAGTCCAGGCTATGGTCTATCATACGGACAGTATGTAGAAGATAATGCTTCTGTTGCTACTCATGAGGAGCCACTGACGTTGCTTTTGCAGTATGCAGGTAGCTGGAGTGGGTTTGTTATGAGTCGTAAGATTACTAATCCTATTACGTAACGTAATTATTTGGACAGCCGTTTCTGTGTAGATAGGAAAACATAAAATTTATGGCAGAGGTATCTCTAACTACTCAATAGCCCCGGCTAGCGGTTTCAAACTAAAATAGTCAAGTGCAAGATTAACATCAATAATGTCATATATTTTTCTCTCAAGACAGAAAGTAATCACAAGATCAAAAGTTTCACTGTCAGATAAGGTATATCCTGCTGCACCAACAAGCTTATCAACTTCTTTCTTACTAAGTTCAAGTGCCAGAGCAAGCACAATTGCTGTGTTTTTGTTAGGGTGATAATCAGGATTGAACGAATCTTTGAGAAGTGCCTGCGGTCAATGCCGGCTTTTTTATAAACTTCTGAATCGCTAATTCCTATTCTATCTATATATTTGAATAATATTTTACTAAAAGACGGTTTCTTTTTATTATTAATAAAGGCTTCCATTTCGCCTTGTCTAGCAGATTCACTTGGAGATTCCTTTTGAGACATCATTTCTTTGCAAACTAAAAAATTTAAAGACTGAATGTATTATTTACAAATTCCTGCAAATCACTTAAGAGCTCTTTTGAAAGCATAATGGTACCCCCTCCATAAATGTCGCTATACAGGCGACCAAAATATTCTTTTTTCAGTTAGTATTATATCATAATCTATAAGTGAAAGGATGAAATATATGAACATGAATTTAACTGAAATTATTTTTCTTATTGACAGAAGTGGCTCAATGGGAGGGCTTGAAAGCGACACCATAGGAGGGTTTAATGCATTTATTGAAAAGCAAAAGCAGATAGAGGGCAAAACATATTGTTACTACAGTTCTCTTTGATGATAAGTATGAACTTTTATGGAGTGGTATGAATGCTGAAAAAGCAAGCTTACTGATAAGGAATACTATGTAAGAGGATATACAGCGCTACTAGATGCAGTTGGCAAAGCTATTCTTGATGTGGGTTACAGATTTTCTAGTATGCATGAAGAGGAGCGGCCAGCTAAGGTTATATTTGTTATTACCACAGATGGAATGGAAAATGCCAGTAAGGAGTTTACCTATAAAAAGGTGAAAGAGCTAATAGCACATCAGCAGGAGAAATATAATTGGGAATTTATTTTCCTTGGCGCAAATATTGATGCTGCAAAAGAAGCTGACAGTATTGGTATTGGTCAGGAAAATGCATATAATTTTGAAGCATCTAAAGACGGTGTTGAAAAGATGTACTGTATGGTTTGTGAAGCAGTAAGTGAAAAAAGAAGAAAAAGAGAAGTGATATTTTGTAAGAACTAAAATACCTAACATAAAGTATAAATATTTTAGCCTAATTAAGGGAATTCAAACGTAAAAACTGGTTGATTTATTATGAATCAGTTTTTATATATAAAACAATAAATTACAGAATTAGCAACACTTTTGCTGCAAAATCTGATAAAATATGAGAGTAAGATCTGACATAATAAAATAACAGTGTTAGAAAAGGTTATAAATATGGCTTTGAAGAAAACGCCACCAAGCGAGCAACGTTTGCAAATGGTAAAAACCTGGATACCAACATACACTGGCAAAAATATTGTAAAAGGCTATTTTTATTGTTTTGAGATGACATTTTAATTTTATTGAGGTGGAAATATGAAATCAAAGAGAGTTAGTGTAATTGTTGCCAGTCTATCAAGCCTATTTCTAGTTTTATTTATCTTGATACAGCCAATATTTGATTTTACAACTAATTATTTTTATACACCTGAAAAAGCTATTACTCATTACTTCGGTAGTAAAGGTTCGAATACTGAACAAACTCTATTTGTTAATACTAAATACGGATTTGCATTTTGTATTGACGATAAGGATACCTTGTTTATTAATAATATAAATTCATGGACTATGTTTGGTAATAAGAAAATTGGTTGTCATGATGGGAGTAAGTTTGATAGCCACAAGTCTAAAAATGATGAGTTGGGAATATCTGCAATTTTAAACTATAAAAATACAGACACTTATTTCTATCATAGTTATATATCTACGAGTCGAAGTGATAAATTTATAGTCGTAGGTGGGCTGACACGTTTACCACACATGGATACCTTATTAATAGATGGACAAACGCCGTCATTATATCCAGTCGTTATTGCTGGGGAAAAGTATACTATTTGGTATATAGAAGACAGTAATAAACAAATTGATGTAAATTATGATGGCAAACATCTGTGTACTATATAAAACATCTTATTAAATTTAGAACAATGAAAAAGTGATA
>CAWCXW010000011.1:0-62485 GCA_963799685.1 uncultured Actinomycetota bacterium | reverse complement strand
CCAGTACCTGCGTGCCGTCCTGGGACACCACACGGATACGCATCCCTGGCGCCGCGCGGCCCAGGGCGACGATGCCGCGCGCGCGATGGTCGGTCTCGCTCACCGGTACCGCCTGCCGGCCGTCGGCGAGAGCGGCGCGGTCGACCCAGTCGTACACCGGCTCCCGGCCCAGCGGCGGAAGCGTGACCAGCAGGGTGGCCTCGGCCAGCCCGAACGCCGGGGCCATCGCGGCGGGCCGGAAACCGGCCGCGGCGAAGCGGTCCAGGAAGCCCCGCACGGACGCGACCGAGATCGACTCGGCGCCGTTGAACGCCACCCGCCAGCGCGACAGGTCCAGGGACCGGCACCTGCTCTGCCGGGATCGCGTCGACGAGGTAGTCGAAGCCGAAGTTCGGCATCGCGTTGATCGTCGCGGCGTACGGAGCAAACTCCTTCAGCCACTGCCCGGGGCTGCGGACGAAGGCAGTGGGGGACCAGACCGTGACCGTCGAGTCCGTGGAAGAGGCCGGTGAGCGTGCCGAACAGGCCCATGTCGTGGAAGAGCGGCAGCCAGCTGCCCCAGCCGTCGCTCGGGCCCGATGGCGATCGCCGAGGTGATCGCGTCGGCGCAGGAGAGCACGTTCGCCTGGCTGAGCACGACGCCCTTGGGCGCGAAGGTGCTGCCCGAGGTGAACTGGACGACGGGCGGGTGCCCGCCACCGGGCCGCGGCAGCGGGCCCGCGCCGCCCGCGGCGATGAGCCCCGCCGCCTCACGGACGCGGGCGCCCGTCAGGGCCGCCGTCACGGGCCGCATCTTTTCAACCGTCACCACGTGGCTCACCGCGGCGCCGTCGATGATCCGCTGGGTGCGCCGCAGATAGCCCTCGATGTCGCGCAGGACGACCGGCAGCGGCAGCGGGCAGGCCGCGGCGCCGATCCGCCCGGCAGCCAGCACGCCTTGGAGGAAAGCTGCCCCGTTCGGGCAGAGGATGCCGACCGTGTCGCCCTCGGTGGCGCCGTCGGCGAGGAGTCCGGCGGCCATCCGCCGGGAGGAGTCGGCGAGTTCGGCGTAGCTGAGCCGCTCGTTCTCGCTGGGAAAGGAGACGGCCCGGGCGGGATTGCGGGCGGCGGCCTCGTCGAACGCCTCGGTCAGACTGGGGAACCCGGCAAACGTCACTGCCGATCACCTCGTGCTCGTACGGGGGCCGCACCGAAGTGCCTACGGGAGCCGGGGACGGCGCCGTGGCGCAGCACCCGCAGCACGATCGGCGGCGCGAGCAGCGCGGTCGGGGGAAGGGTGAGGTTGGCGACCCGCATGAAGGTGCGGGCGACCTCCGGATCCCGGTGCGCGGCCACCTGGGCGCGGGTGACGTACGCGCTGACGGCGCGGGATGCCGGGGTACGCGGCCCGACGACTCCGGGGTAACGCAGGTCCGAGCCGGTGGACATCCGCCAGGCCGTGTCGACCACGGCGGCGACCTCGCGGTGGAAGCGTGCCGGGTCCGGCCGCCCGTCCCGCAGGCAGTCGCGGAGGACGAGTGCCTGCTGTGCGGCGACGGTCATGCCCTGTGCGTAGAGCGGGTTGAAGCTGCTGACGGCGTCGCCGAGCACCAGGAAGCCGGCCGGCGGTGCGGCCGTACGGTCGTACCTGCGGCGCAGCGACCCCCGGAAACGGTGCGGCACCGGATCGTCCAGCGGCTCCGCGTCCCGGACGATCCGGTGGACGTCGCCGACCGGGAGCGTAGCGGCGAACGCCTCGAACCCGGCGTGGTCGGTGGGCGGGTGGTCACCGAGCATCCCGGCGAGGGTGACGTGCCAGCGATCGCCCTCCAGGGTGATCGCGCCGCCGCCGCGCCAGCCGGGCATGGTGGACACCACGACGGCGAGGTCGCCGTCGAGGTGGCCCGGGCGGCGCCGGTACGTCCGGGAGGCGTAGCCGAGATCGACGTCGATGCGCTCCTCCTCCGGCCGCTCGTGACCGAGCGCGGCGAGCCAGTCGGGAGCCCGGGAACCACGCCCCGTGGCGTCCACAACCAGGTCCGCGGCAAGCACCTGGGGGAGCGCCCTGGCTTCCGCCGGCGGCGGGAGCTCCTGGCCCCGCGAGGCGGACCCCGGCGATCCGGCCGCCGCCGTCCGTGTCCGCCGCCACCAGGTCCGTCACGGCGCGGCCGGTGTGCAGCTCGACGCCTGGCAGGCGCACGGTCCGCTCCCGTACGGCGCTCTCCAGAAGCGGTCTGCTGGCAAGCAGCGTCGTCAGCCCGGTGGAGGTCGGGTGCACGCGCAGACCGCAGAGATACCAGCGCGACTCGCGCAGTACCTCGGTGGTGGGCGCGCCGGCGGCCGCGAGCTGTCCGGTCAGCCCCGGGTACAGCTCCTCCATGATCTGACGGCCGCGCTCCATCAGCCCGTGCAGGTGTCTGCCCTGCGGGGCGCCCCGGCGCTGGCCCGTCCCCGCGAGGTCGTCGCGCTCGACGAGCACGACGCGGTCGAAGGAGTCCGCGAGTACGCGGGTGGCCAGCAGCCCGGCGATGCTCGCGCCGATCACGACCGCACACCGTTCCGACATGCTCCGGCCCCTTTCCCTGCCCCAGAAGTCCGGTCGGGCAGACACAATCTCGCCGGACACGCCGCGGGGAATCAATGCGCTGAGGCTTTTACCTATCGCTTCATTGGCAGATGAGTGCGGAACGGTTTCGTCGGCGCGAATTAAGCGGGCATTCATCTGGCGTGAGGAACGTGGCGAGTATCGACCGGCCCGGAGTTCCCCATGGCTCCCGGGCTTTTGCGGCAACCGGCGGGAGTTGACTCCTCACGTGGACACTGCGACCGACAGCGGCGAAATACCTGCCGAGCCGTCTGCGACCGATGTCGCGATGGCCGAGCTTTTCCTCCCCACTCATCGCGCCGACCCCTATACACCGACCCGGAAATTGCGGGAAGCGGGTCCGGTGCACCGTACCCCGCTGGGCCTGCACCTGCTGACGCGCTACGCCGAGTGCGCCGCGGTCCTGCAGAGCAACGACTGGAGTCACGCCGACGAGGCCGGCCAGCTGCATCCGAGCGTGTCGGCCGAGGACGCGGCGGAGGAACTGCCCACCTCGTTCCTGTGGATGGACCCGCCGGACCACACACGGCTGCGCACGCTGGTGTCCAAGGCGTTCACCCCGCGCACCGTGGCCGATCTCCGCCCGCGCATCGAGCGACTGGTCACCGAGCTCGTCGACGCGGCGGTGGACGCCGGGGAGTTCGACCTGATCGACCTGATCGCCTACCCGCTGCCGCTCACCGTGGTCTGTGAACTCGTCGGCGTACCGGCGGCGGACCACAAGGCGGCGCAGCAGTGGTCGCAGGACCTCGCGCGCGGCTTCGACCCGGACGTCCTGATGACCCCGGAGGCGCACGCCGCGCGCAGCACCGCCTCGCGCGCGTTCATGCGCTACTTCCGCGAACTGATCGACAAACGCCGGGTCGAGCCCGCCGACGACCTGCTCAGCGCGCTGGCCGCGGTGGAGGACCGCGGGGATGTGCTGACCGAGACGGAGCTGCTGACCACATGTGTGACCACGCTGGTGGCCGGCCACGAGACGACCGTCAACCTGGTCGGCAGCGGACTGCTCGCGCTCATGCGCAATCCCGACCAGATGGCGCTCCTTCGTGAGCACCCGGAGTACGTGCCCAGCGCGGTGGACGAACTGCTGCGGTACGAGCCCCCGGTGCAGATGACGACCCGTTCCGCCAAGCGTCCGACGACCCTGGGCGGGCAGCGGATCGAGGAGGGCGAGGGCGTGGTCGTGCTCATCAACTCCGCGAACCGCGACCCGGCGGTGTACGAGGACCCCGACCGGCTGGACGTGACCCGCTACCAAGACCGCAGCGCCCCGCCGCCCCGGCACCTGGGTTTCAGCCTCGGCATCCACTACTGCCTGGGCGCCCCGCTCGCGATGCTGGAGATGGAGATCCTGCTGCACGAACTGATCCGCAGGGTCGGCACCATGGAGCCGCTGACCGACCAGCCGCCCTACAAGCCCAACCTGATCGTGCGCGGGCTCTCCGAGCTCCCCGTCCGGTTCGGGGCACGGCGGTGACCGGGGCGATCCCGGCCGAGCTGGACGTCTTCCGACCGGAGTTGCGCGCGAACCCCTTCGACGCGTACCGGCGCCTGCGGGAGAGCGGGCGTCTGCACCCGACCGGGTTCGGAATCCACCTGGTGCCCGGCTACCGGGACTGTGCGACGGTGCTGGCCGACCCCGTCTGGGGGCACGGTTACACCGCGGGCATCAACCCGTTCCGGCCCGGCGTCGACGTCTCCGAGCTGCCCGGCTCATTCCTGCTGCTCGACCCCCCGGACCACGGCAGGCTGCGCTCGCTGGTCAGCAAGGCGTTCACCAGCCGCGCGGTGGCGAGCCTCCGGTCGCGGGTCACCCGCATCGTCGACGACTTGCTGGACGCCGCGCTCGAGGCCGGTGAGGTCGACCTCGTCGAGGCGCTGGCGTACCCCGTCCCGCTCACCACGATCTGCGAACTGCTGGGCGTGCCCGCGGCGGACCGGGAACTCTTCGGGGCCTGGACCGGTGCCATCAGCCGGGGTCTCGACCCGGACGCCGTGCTCACCTCCGAGGAGAAGACGGCGCGGCAGGTGGCGGTGCGCCACTTCGACGGCTACTTCCGTGAGCTCATCGAGCACCGGCGCAAGGCGCCCGGGGACGATCTGCTCAGCGAGTTGGTGGCCGTCGAGGAGCGCGGGGACCGGCTGACCCCGAAGGAGATCGTCGACATCGGCGTCCTGCTGCTGATCGCCGGACACGAGACGACGATGAATCTGATCGCGAGCGCCGCGCTGTCCCTGCACCGCAACCCGTCGCAGCGCGCGCTGCTGGTCGAGGATCCGGCGCTCGTCGCGGACGCGGTCGAGGAGTTCCTGCGCTACGACACTCCGGTGCCGTTCCCGACCCGGGTCGCCCTGCGAGACACCACGTTCGCCGGCCAGGAACTGCCGCGCGGTACGGGGGTGGTGCTGCTCCTGGGCTCCGCCAACCGGGACCCCGAGGTGTTCACCGACCCCGACACCCTTGACGTACGGCGCCTCGTGCAGGACGGCGGCGCGCGGCGGCAGCTCGCGTTCAGCCATGGCCCGCACTTCTGCCTGGGCGCGCCGCTGGCCCGGATGGAGAGCGAGATCACCCTGCGGCGGCTCTGTGAACGCGCCCCGGACTTCGCCGTGCTGGCAGAGGAGCCCGACTACCGGCCCAGCGTCTCCATGCGGGGGCCCGCCCGGCTGCCGGTCCGCCTGGCCGGCTGACCGCGAGAGCGAACGGCTCGGCGGAGAACCCCCGTACCGAAGAAGCCAAGAAACCAACGAGACGAGGAGGACCGCATGACATCGTCGACCACCAATGCCGCCACCACCGCGGTGGAGCGCCGCATCACCGAGCTGACCGCGCTGCTGGAGAAGGGAATGGCCGAGGGCATCGGCGTCGGGGACGCGCTCGGTGTGACCTGTGCCGAGCTGGGGGAGGGGCGGGCGGTGTACACGCTCAAGCCGAGCCCCGCGCACGCGAACGCCATGCTGACCGTGCACGGAGGTGTGCTGTCCACCCTGATGGACACGGCGATGGGGAGCGCGGTGTTCACCCGGTTGCCCGACACCACCGTCTACACCACCCTCGAACTCAAGGTGAACTTCGTCCGCCCGGTGGCACTGGACGACGGCGAGCTGCGGTGCGAGGCGCGCACGGTGCACGTGGGGCGGCGTATCGCGACCGCTGAGGCACACATCTACAACGCCGACGACAAGCTGGTCGCGCACGGCACCTGCACCTGCCTGGTGCAGAACCTCGCCTGAGGTGCGGGTGGTGCCCGAAGTGACCGTGGTGTGGGCCGACTTCGGCGGGGTGCTCACCCCGCCGGTCGGCACTGCGCTGCGACGGGTGGCCGACGCGGCCGGTATCCCGGCCACCGAATTGCTGGCCGGGATACGACGGTTGGCGGACCGGGCCGGCTGGGACCTGCTCGAGCCGCTGGAACGAGGGTTGATCTCCCAGGCGGAGTGGGGCCGCCGCCTTGCGGCGGAGTTGGCCCCGCGCTGGATCCCCCGCATCGACCTCGGGGATTTCGGCGACTACTGGTATGCGGACCGGCCGTTCAACACGGCCCTCTACGACGAGCTGGTGGGCCTGCGCGAGCAGGGTGTCCGGCTGGGGATGCTGACCAACAGCGTGCGCGAGTGGGAGGCCCACCGGGCCGCGATGATCCCTGATCAGACGGTGTTCGACCATGTGATCAAGTCACACGAACTGGGGGTGCGCAAGCCGGAGGCGGAGATCTACCGGCTCGCCGAGGAGGCGTTCGGCGTGCCCCGGGGCGGTTGCCTGCTCATCGACGACACGGTGGCCAACTGCTCGGCGGCCGCGGCGCGCGGCTGGCAGGCCGTCCGGCATGTGGACAACGGGACGACGCTGGTCGCGCTGCGTGAACTGATCGGTTGAGGAAGCGACGGGGGTGATGGGGCGAGCGGGACGACGAGGGTCGGCATCCCATGCCAGGTCGCCCGGCACCATCCAGGTCTGATTCACTCCAGGTTTGCCGGGAGCCGTGACCATGTCGGGCATCCCTTGCGCGTGGAGGCCCGCGATGGAATTCAGACACCTGGTGTCCTTCCTGGCGATCTCTGAAGAGTTGCACTTCGGCCGTGCGGCAGCGAAGCTGCACCTGACCCAACCCTCACTCAGTCAGCAACTCCAGCGACTGGAGAAAACCCTGGGAGTCGAACTCGTCGCCAGGACCTCCCACGAGGTGCGGCTGACCGAGGCCGGGCGGGCGTTCGAGGTGCAGGCCCGGACAATCGTCGCCCAGGTCAACAAGGCGACGCTCACGGCCCGGGAGGCCGCGGCCGGGCGTACGGGCACGATCAATGTCGGCTACAACTTCCCCGCGGGGCAGCACGTCCTGCCGCAGGCACTGGCCAGGATGAGCGCCGAGCTCCCCGACGTCACGGTGGGGCTGTGCGAGATGCGGACCGGGCCACAGATCCGCGCCCTCGCGGAGGGCGACTTGGACGTCGCACTGGTCTACGGACATCCGGTGACCTCCGATTTCCGTCACCGGCGGCTGTTGCAGGTCCCCTTGGTCGCGGTGGTCGGCGAGGGGCACCGGTGGGCCGGGCGCCCGAGAGTTCCGTTCGCGGAGGTCGCCCACCACCCCTGCATCCTCTTCGCCCGGGAGCAGTGCCCCGCGATGTACGACGCGATCCTGGCGGCGGCGCGGAGCTGCGGTATCACGCTCAACGTCGCGCACACCCTCGACGACCCGGGGGCGACCGCGATTGTGGTGTCCATCAAGCCGCTGGTCGGCTTCGCCTCGATGTCCCGTGGCCTGTCCGTGGGCGCCACGGCCAACGGGATGCGCCCTGCCGTGGTGCAGTTGTACGACCCCGTACCCATGATCGATCTGTGCGCGGTCTGGCGGGCCTCCGACGAAAGCCCCCTGGTGGAGGCGTTCTTGGAGTGCGTGGAGGCGTGCCGGCCCTTCGACTGTCCGGGCACCGCCCGTAACGAACCCAAGCTGCTGCGATAGGCAACGCCAACCGCCCGTTCGGAAAATACGCGTTGCCGGTCCCCGGAAAGGCGTCGAGAATTCTCGCATGTGACGACGATTTCTTATTCCAGGGATGGCCTCGACCTCCCCGACGACCACGGCCTGTTCCAGGTTCTGGAGAGTGCGGCCACTGCGGATCCGGATCATATAGCGCTGGCCAGGAAGACCGAAGCCGGATGGCAAGACATTCGTATCCGCGAATTCACGGAAGACGTGAATTCTGTCGCGAGGGCGCTGCTGGCCCGCGGTGTGCGCTTCGGCGACCGCGTCGCGCTGCTCGGCCGGAACGCCTACGAGTGGGCGCTGGCCGACTACGCCGTCCTCAGCATCGGGGCGGTCACCGTCCCCGTCTACCCCACTGCCTCCGAGCACCAGATACGCCATGTGCTCACCGACTCCGGCGCGACCTGGTACTTCGCCGAGACGCCCGAGGACCGCGAGCGGCTGGCCGCGGCCGGGGCGAGGGGGGTGTGGCTGCTGGCCGAGACGCGGCAGTGGAAGGCGGCCGGACGCGAGGAGGAACTCCGGGCGAGCCGACGCCGCGTCACCGCCGACGACCTGGCGACCATCGTCTACACCAGCGGCACCACCGGCCTGCCCAAGGGCTGCATGCTCACCCACCGCAACATGTACGCCTCCTCCGCCAACACCGTGGAGCAGACCGGATGGCTGTTCCGGCGCACCGACGAGGACCCGTCGGCCGAGCAGGCGGCCACCCTGCTCGCCCTGCCGCTGTCCCATGTCTTCGGCCGGACCCTTCTGCTGTCCTGCCTGTGCGGCGGCACCCGGACCGGTCTCGTACCCGGCATCCCGGAGCTGCTGGCCGAACTGCCCGCCTTCCGGCCGTCCTTCCTCGCCCTGGTGCCCTACGCACTGGAGAAGATCCGCAAGCGCAGCCGTACCCTGATCGACCCCGCCGCCGAGGAGACCGCCATCGCGGTCGGTCTCGCGAGCGCCCGCGAAGCAACCCCGGACGAGGCCGTGGCCGAGGCGCACCGCGCCCTTGACCCGGGCGTTTTCGAGCAGCTGCGGAAAAGCTTCGGCGGTCGATTCCGGTACGTCATCGCGGGCGGGGCGTCGCTCGACGCGACCACCGCGGCCTTCTACGCCGGGATCGGCGTGACCATCCTGAACTGCTACGGGCTGACCGAGGCGGCGACGGCCGTCACGGTCAACGCCCCCGAATCCAACCGGATGGACACGGTCGGACGGCCGATCCCGGGCACCACCGTGGGCATTGCCGAGGACGGCGAGGTGCTGGTGCGCGGCGGCAATGTCTCACCGGGCTACTGGCCGGCGGGACAGCACAAGCGCGCCGACGCCGAAGCGTGGCTCCACACGGGCGACCTCGGTCGTCTGGACGACGACGGCCACCTGATCATCACCGGGCGGGCCAAGGAGATCCTGGTGACCAGCGGTGGCAAGAACGTCTCGCCGACTCCCATGGAGGACCGCGTCCGGCTGCACCCGCTGGTGAGCAACTGCATGGTCATCGGGGAGAACCGCGCCTACGTGACCGCGCTGATCACCGTGGACCGCGCGGCGCTGACGACGTGGAGCGCCGGCCACGGCGTCGACCTGGACGGTGCCGTAGCGGCAGGTGCCGGGTGGACGGAGCACCCCGCGCTGCTCGCCGAGATCGGGACGGCCGTGGAGGACGCCAACTCGCTGGTGTCCCGCGCCGAGTCGATCCGGCGCTTCCGCGTGGTGGAAGGCGACTTCACTGTCGAGTCAGGACTGCTGACCCCCTCGATGAAACTGCGCAGGGCGGCCATCGAGGAATCGTTCTCCGACGATGTCGCCGCGCTCTACTGAGCGGCTCATGGAGGACAGATCTGGCCGACGGGTAAACAGCGCGGCAACATCGTGTCACCGAAAGCGGCCCTTCATTTCCAATGTGTTTCCTCATTCCCGTCTTCATTGCTCCGGCTAATCGAATGATGGGTTCCCGTTGTTCTCGTTGACCGCATTTTCCGCCGGTCGACAGAATCTCTTACGCCGACGAGACCACAGGAGCGAGATCACATGTATGACGTCATTGTCGTGGGTGCGCGCTGCGCCGGTTCGCCGCTGGCCATGCTGCTCGCCCGGCAGGGTCACCGCGTCCTGGTACTGGACCGGTCCACTTTCCCCAGCGACACCGTGTCCACCCACTACATCCACCAGGCGGGGCTGTCCCGGCTCAAGGCTGGGGCCTGCTCGACCGGGTGATCGCCACCGGGGTGCCGCCGATCCGGCACCTCAACTTCTCGTACACCGGGATCGACCTCGCCGGCTTCGCCGACCCGATCGACGGCGTCAACGCCGTCTACTGCCCGCGGCGCACCGTGCTGGACGCCGATCCTGGTCGACGCCGCCCGGGAGGCCGGTGCCGAGGTCGATCGAGGGCTTCACCGTCACCGACGTGATGTTCGACGGCGACCCGTGGTGCGGGGTCCGGGGCCGCGAGGGCGAGGGCCCGAGCGCGAGTTCCGCGCGCCCTTCGTCGTCGGTGCCGACGGCCGCAACTCCGTGTCGCGACAAGGTCGGCGCCGAGAACTACCGCAGCGTCCCGGCCGCCTGCTTCATCTACTACTGCTACTTCGCCGGCCTGGACGGGGCATGCACCACCGCACCGGCTTCACCGAGCAGCAGTTCGGCACCTGGCCCACCAACGACGGACAAACCTGCTCGGCGGTCATGCGCAAGAACGACCGCTTCGGCGAGTTCCGGCGCGACGTCGAGGGCAGCTTCCAGGAGATCTTCGACCAGGTCGCCCCCGAGATCGGCGACCAGCTGCGGACAGCGGCGACGCGGGTCGAGAACTTCCGGCCGATCCGCTACCCGGACAACTTCTACCGCATCTCCCACGGCCCGGGCTGGGCGCTGGTCGGCGACGCCGGCTACCACAAGGACCCGTTCACGGGCTGGGGCATCACCGACGCGTTCATGCACGCCGAACTGCTCGCCGAGCAGCTCCACCTGGGGCCTGCCGGCGAGCGCCCGATGGCCGACGCGCTGGCCGACTACGCCAAGCGTCCGCGACGAGCAGAGCAACGGCGGCTTCGAATTCACCATGCTCGATCTGGCCGAGTTGGAGCTCACCCGCAGCTCCCACGACTCGGTGTTCCGCGCGGTCAGCCAGAGCCCCGCGTACACCTCGCAGTTCTTCACCTGATCGGCGGCGGCATCAGCGGCGAGGAGTTCTTCGCCCCGGAGAACCTCGAAGCGCTCTACGAGGAAGTCGACTTCCCGCAGGACAGGCGACTGCTCACTCACTCCTGATCGCACCCCCACCCACCTGGCCGGATCGCCGGTCGGATGATCGAGAGGACACCCCATGCCGGCCATCCGGTCACCGTGCTCGGCGACAGCTTCGTGGAGGGCCGGGGCGACCCGGCCCCCGGTGACGGGTTCCGCGGCTGGGTCCCCCGGTTCGCCGGCTGGCTGAGCCTGCCCCGCAAAACCCGGTGCTCAACCTGGGCGACCACGGCGCGACTACACAAGCGGTCGTGGACCGGCAGCTGCGCCCGCGCTCGCCGACAAGGCCCCGCTGATCGGCGTCATCGTCGGGGTGCAACGACCTGGTCGGCGACTACGACCCGACGCGCTTCCGGCGCAACCTGCACACCGTCTTCAGCTCGCTGGCGGGAGCCGACACCACCGTCCTCACCGCCGGTTACCCCGATATCCCGGGAAACCTGCCCGCTCCCGGACCGCTTCCGCACCCTGATGCGCGAACGCTTCGCCGAGGCGAACGCGGCGCTGTACGAGCGTCACCCGAGCCACCGGCACGCTCTGCCTCGGTCTCGACCGCATGCCGGAGTGGCGGAACCCGGCGTACTGGTCCGAGGACGGCCTGCACCCCAGCCCCGCTTGGCCACGAGCGCTTCGCCGACTCCCTGGCCGACCTGTTCTCCCGTACGACCGGCATGGCCGGTTCGCACGCCGCCTGACCGCGGCCGCACGCGATTCTCCTGGAAGGAAAGACATGAGCGAGGAGTTGGCCGACCGCGCGGCTGGCCCGCACCCCGATCGCCATCGTCGGCATGTCGGGCCTGTTCCCGATGGCACGCAACCACCGCGAATACTGGCAGAACATCGTCGACGGGATCGACTGCACCGAAGAGGTGCCCGCGTCGCGCTGGGCCCTCGACGACTACTACGACGCCGACCCGGACGCACCGGACAAGACGTATTCGCGGCGCGGCGCGCTTCCTGCCCGACGTGGAGTTCGATCCGCTGGAGTTCGGGATGCCGCCCAACCAGCTCGAAGTCACCAGCACCGTGCAGCCGCTCAGCCTCGTCGTCGCCCGTGACCTGCTGCGCGACGCGGGGCCGCCGGAGTCCGGCCTGGTACGACCCGTCCCGCACCGGTGTGGTGCTGGGCACCACCGGCCCGCTGCCGCTGATGCACCCGCTCGCCGCCCGGCTGTCCACGCCGGTGCTCAAGGAGGTGGTGCGCAGCTGCGGGCTGTCCGACCGCGGACGCCGACGGAGATCGCCGAGAAGTACGTCAAGGCGTTCGCGCCGTGGGAGGAGAACTCCTTCCCCGGCCTGCTGGCCAACGTGGTGGCGGGCCGGATCGCCAACCGGCTGGACCTGGGCGGTATGAACTGCACGGTCGACGCCGCCTGCGCCGCCTCGCTGTCCGCGATCCGGCTGGCGGTGCGCCGAACTCGCCGACGGCCGCGCCGACATGATGATCACCGGCGGCTGGACACCGAGAACACGATCTTCACCTACATGTGCTTCTCCAAGCGCCGGCGCGCTCTCGCGAGGACACGATCAGCCGTTCGACGACGCCGCGGACGGCACGCTCCTCGGCGAGGGCATCGGCATGGTCGCCCTGCGCCGGCTCGACGACGCGCGAGCGCGACGGCAACCGGATCTACGCGGTGATCCGCGGCATCGGCTCCTCCAGCGACGGCCGGTCCAAGAGCATCTACGCCCCGCGCGCAGAGGGCCAACGGGTCGCGCTGCGCCGCGCCTACGCCGACGCCGACGTCTCCCCCGGCTCCGTCGAGCTGTTCGAGGCGCACGCCACCGGCACCACCGTCGGCGACCGCACCGAGCTCACCGCCCTGGGCGACCTGTTGCGCGAGGCCTGTGACGAGCGCCACTTCGCCGCCCTCGGCAGCGTCAAGTCGCAGATCGGCCACACCAAGGGCGCGGCGGGCACCGCCAGCCTGATGAAGCTGGCGCTGCGCCCTGCACCACAAGGTGCTGCCGCCCACCATCAACGTCGACGAGCCCAACCGCGCTGTCGACTTGCCGACGCCCCGTTCTACATCAACGTCAGCGCGCCCGTGGGTCCTGGACCCGCACCGGCCGGTCCGCCGGGCCGGCGTCTCCGCGATGGGCTTCGGCGGCACCAACTTCCACTTCGTGCTGGAGGAGCACAAGACGGAACCGGCCGCGCGGCGGGTACTGCACCGGAGTGCGCGCGGCGCACCTGTGGCACGCCCCGGACACCGCGGCCCTGGTCGAACTGCTGCGGTCGGCGCGCCGGCCTCGACGACGGCGGCCATCCCGCGCCGGGCACGCCCGGATCGGCTTCGTCTGCCGCACGACGAGGAGCCGCCGAGAACTTGCGGCGACTCGCCGTCCGCAGGTCGCCGCGGACCGGACGCCGAGGAGTGGACGCACCCGCGGGGCGTGCACTTCCGCCGCCACGCCGCCGAAGACCTGCACGTCGCCGCACTGTTCGCCGGTCAGGGCAGCCAGTACGTCGACATGGGCCTGACGCGGCGCTGAACAACCCCGTCGGTCGCCGGCGCCTTCGACGAGGCGGCCGTGTACTTCTCCGGAGCGGAGACCCGGCTCGGCAAGCTGGTCTTCCCGCCGCCCGGTCTTCGACGCGAAGCTGCGCCAGGAGCAGGAAGCGGCGCTGCGCCGCACGGAATACGCGCAGCCCGCGATCGGCGCGCTGTCGGTCGGCCAGTTCCGCTACCTCAGCGAACTGGGCCTGTCCTGCTCGGCGTACGCGGGCCACAGCTTCGGCGAACTGACCGCGCTCTGGGCGGCCGGTCGCTTTCCGACGACGACTTCTTCACGCTGGCCCGGGCGCGCGGCGCGGCCATGGCGCCGGTCGGCGACGGGGACACGGGCACCATGGCGGCGGTCGCAGACCGGCCGCGAAAAGGTCACCGAACTCCTGCTGGACTTCCCGGACGTGGTGATCTGCAACTACAACGCCCCCGACCAGGTGGTCGTCGGCGGCCCGACCAAGGACGTGCGGCGGCTCGTCGAGGTCTGCGCCGAGCAGGAGATCACCGCGCGGCCGCTGCCGGTCTCCGCCGCCTTCCACACCCGCTACGTCGGCCACGCCGTGGACGCGTTCCGTCCGACGGTCGACGCCGCGCGGATCGGGCCGCCCACCGCGCCGGTGTACGCCAACACTCCCGGGGCCGCGTACGGCCCCGACACCGACGCCAACGCGCGGACCCTGCTCCGCCAGCTCCTGCAGCCGGTGGACTTCGTGTCCGCGCTGCAGTCGATGCGGGAGGACGGGGTCAACGTCTTCGTCGAGTTCGGGCCCAAGCAGGTGCTGACCCAGCTGGTCCGCCGCACCCTCGGCGACGATGTTCGTGGCGTTCACGCGATTCCCGCCGACGGCGGTCCGCTCGGCGACAGTGACACCGCGCTGAAGCAGGCCGCCGTGCGACTCGCGGTGCTCGGTGCCCCGCTGTCCGGCATCAACCGCTACGCCGAGCCGGAGCCCGCTGCGCCCGAGCGCGGCGGCATGACCATCCCGCTCTCCGCGCCGGAACACATACCCGAGGAGCGCGCCGCCGCGTACCGGGAGGCGCTGGAGAACGGCTACCGGGTACGGCCCGCCGTATTCGCGGTGCCCGCCGTATCCGCCACGGTGTCGGAGCCGGCCGCCTCCGGCGCTCAGGGGCTCGGTGCGACATCACCGGCACCGGCCGACGGGGCGCCGGTGGCGTCCGGGGGCGCGCGACCGGTGCCCTCGAGCGGCCCGTCGAGCAGCCGTCAGTCCGTCCCGGTCAACCAGACCCTCGCGCCCGTGGAGGACGCCGTGAACTCTCCCGTCGAGCAACACCTCGCCCTGCACACCCTGTACCTCGAAAGTCAGCTGCAGGTGGCCGACCGGGTGGCGGATACGCTGCGGCACCCGGCCGGTGCCCACACCTTTGAGGCCATCACCGCCGTCGCCCAGCAGAGCGTCGCCATCGGCCGCGCCCACGCACGGGCGAGCGAGATCCTGGCCACCCTGGCGGAACTGGACGCGGGTGTGCCGGGCGGCGGCTACACCGCCACACACCGGGCCATGGCGCCGAACACGCTCGACATGGAGTTCCCGGCGCTGCTCAGCGCGCCCGCCCGGCCCGAACTCGCCGTGCCGGCCCCCGCTCCCGCTGTCGTCCCGGCCTCGGTCGCTGCTCCCGCTCCGGCCGCTGCTCCCGCCCCGGCCCCCAGCCCGGCCCCGGCGGTCCCCGTGCCCGCCGCACCGTCCGCGAACGGCAGGAGCGCCGCCGCCGACGACGTACGCACCGTGCTCGTCGACGTGATCGCGGAGAAGACCGGCTATCCCGCGAGCATGATCGACCCGGCCATGGACCTCGAAGCCGACCTCGGCGTCGACTCCATCAAGCGGGTGCAGGTGCTCGGCTCCATTCAGGAGCGGCTCGCCGGAGTCCCGGAGATCCGGCTGGAACACCTCGGAGAGTTGCGAACGGTCGATCAGATCGCCGACTACCTGGCCGGAGAGGGTGATGCCGGCCCAAAAGGCCGTGACGCCGGGGCGGCGACCGCTCCCCGGCACGTCGTCGAGCTCGTGGGCCTGCCCGCGGTCGACGTGATCGAGCGGCCCTACCCCGCGGACCCCGTCGCGGTCCTGTTCGACGAGGGCGGCGTCGACGGCGACGCGCTCACCGCCGCCCTCGAGGACCGGGGTTGGACGGTCCGCCGGGGGGCTCCCGGCGCGGACGCGGGTGAGGTGCCGGCCGACGGCGTCGACCTGTGCGTCACGCTGGTGGACGCGGCCGAGGACTGGTCGGCGGCACAGCGGCGGCTGACCGAGACGATCCTGCTGGCCGGCCGGGCGGCCGACGCGCTGGACGCGGCCGGGGCACGGGCCGGGTTCGTCACCGTCACCCGGCTCGACGGCGGCCTCGGACTGCACGGCCGGCGCGGTGCGGTCGCGTCCCTGGTGGGCGGCGTCGGCGGGGTCGTCAAGACCCTGGCCGCCGAACGGCCCGCGCTGTTCTGCCGCGCGATCGACATCGACCCGGCGCTGCCGACCGACGAGTTCACCGCCGCGGTCCTCGCCGAGATCCACGACGCGGCCCGCGACACCCTCGAAGTGGCCGTCGACGCGCACGGGGCCCGCTGGACCGTGGTGCCCGGCAGGCATGGCGAAGCCGGCCGGGTCACCACCGTGGACGTGGCCGACGAGCCGTCGGCCACCGTCCTCGCCGAGGAGGACCTGCTCCTGGTCACCGGAGGCGCCCGGGGCGTGACCGCCGAGTGCGTCCGCGCGCTCGCCGACCAGGCGCCCGCCCGCTTCCTGCTGCTCGGCCGCACCGAACTGGAGCCCGAGCCGCAGTGGGCGGTCGGCGTCGCCGACGCCGACCTCAAGCCCGCCGTCATCGCCGCGCTCGCGGCCGACGGCGGGCGGCCCACCCCGCGCGAGGTGCAGCGAGTGCACGGCGGCCTGCTCGCCCAGCGGGAGATCCGCGCCACGCTGGCCGCGCTGGGCGACCGCGGCGCGTACCTCGCTGTCGACACGACCGACCAGGCCGCCGTCCACAAGGCGCTGGAAGAGCAGCGTGACCGGATCACGGGCGTGGTGCACGGCGCCGGAGTGCTTGCCGACGCGCTGCTGCCGGACAAGACCGTGGAGCAGATCGAGCGGGTCCTCGCGCCCAAGCTGGACGGGCTGCGCCATGTGCTCGACGCGCTGGGGGACACCGCCGCGCTGCGTCACCTGGTGCTGTTCACCTCGGTGGCGGGTCTGCTCGGCAACCCGGGCCAGGCCGACTACGCCGCGGCGAACGAGGCCTTGTGCCGGTTCGCGGCCGGATGGCAGCACACTCACCCCGAGGCGCGCGTCACCGCCATCGACTGGGGCGCCTGGGATGCCGGGATGGTCACCCCCGAGTTGCGGGAACTGTTCACCGCCCGGGGCATCCCGCTGCTCGACCCCCGAGTCGGTGCGCGGGCGTTCGTCGCGGAATTCGCCGATGCGCACGGAGCCGATCCGCACGGAGCCGACATGCCCGGAGCCGACGTGCCCGGAGCCGACGTGTGCGTGCTGGTCGGCGAGAACACCGCCCTCGGCGGACGGCAGTCCGTCGCCGCACCGCCCTTCACCGCCCACCGGGACATCACCGGCATCGACACCGACGAGGTCGTCCAGGCGCACCGGATCGGCGCGCACCCCGTGCTGCCCGCGACCTTCGGCCTCGGCTGGCTGGTCGGCGTCGCGGAGCGGGCCCACCCGGGCCTGCGGGTCGTACAGGCCCTGGACTTCCAGGTACACAAGGGCATCGTCTTCGACGGCACCCCGCAGGGCGGCTACCGCGTCGAGGCCGAGGCGGAAGCGCGGGACGGGGACGAGGTGCTCGTCCGGGCCGCGGTGCGCAGCCGGTCGGCCGCCGGGCCGCTGGTGTCGCACTACGCCGGTACGTTCCTGTTGGCCCCTCAGGCGCCGCAGGCGCCCGTCGTCGACGTCCCGCCGATCACCGAGGAACCCGAGGACGGCCTGGAGATCTATCGCCAGGCCACCCAGTTCCATGCGCCGCGCCTGCAGGGCATGCGCCGGGTGCTCGAACGCTCGGCGGACCGCATGGTGCTGCTCTGCCGTCTCGCCGACGCGGATGTGGCCCGGGGAGCGTTCGCCGGGCGGCTGCACAGCCCCGTCCTCGCGGACGTCCTGCTTCAGGGCCCGCCGGTGCTGGGCAAGGAACTGCTCGGCGGGGCCTGCCTGCCGCTGGGCATCGGCCGGGCCGAGTGGTACGCGCCGCTGCCCGACGACGAGCCGTTCGTCCTGGTGCTGGACGACGCGCGTCAGGGGGCCGGCGCGGTCACCGTGACCGCCACCGCGGCCACGGTGGACGGGCGGGTGCTGTGCCGCTTCGCCGAGGTCACCGTCGTGTCCACCGCGGACATGACGGACAAGTTCCGCGAGTCGGTGCGGCAGTGGCACCAGTCGGCCGACCAGCAGGAGGAGACGAGCGCGTCATGACCGAAGTCCTGGAGTTCGTGGGCGAGCCGTTCGACGCGGTCGCCTGGACCACCCGGCAACCTCCAGCCGATCCACCCCACGGGCCGGCAGAACCACGCCACGGCGAGTCGGCCCACCGGGACAACCACGCCCAGCCTCCGCCCACCCCCGCCCTTGAGCACGACCAGGTGCCCCTCCACGATCCGGCGGCCCGGCGCGGACGCGTGGCCCAAGATGTGGCGCCGGCCGCTCCCGCCCCGGCCCACGCAAGCCGGGCAGGGGCGTCGGCCCTCGCCGAGCTGCGGGCCGCCCTGGTCGGTGCCCACTCGGGCGCCCTGCGCGCGCAGGCGGCGCTGCAGCGCCGCCTGCTCCTGCCGGTGCGGGTCGCCGTCGTCGGCGGCCCGCACCGGGTGGCGGCCGACGAGGCCGCGTTCAAGCCGCTCGCCCGATCCGTGGTGAACCGGCTGGGCGCCGCGGAGCTGCGACGGCTGGCGGCAGGCGATATCGCCGGGGCGTTCGGCGCACAGTACGACCAGGAGGACTGCAACCCCGATGTCCGCCTGGCGGCCGGTGCGGAGTTGGCGCTGGCCGAGGTGACGGCGCTCGAGCTGCGTGGCGGATCGGGCGGACAAGGCCGCGTACTGGCGCACCGCGTGCCGGGAGCCGACCCGATCGAGGCGACCGTGCAGGCCGCGCAGGTGTTCGCGCTGTTCACCGGGTTGCACCTGTGCCTCGCCGACGCTCGGTTCGTCCGCATCGACCCCGAGCACACGCGGCTCGAACCGGCCGGGGACGGTGCCGCTGACGCCACCGAGCTCCACGTCGACGTCGAGATGATCGACCTGGTGCCCCGGCCCGGGCTGCGCGTGCGCGCCCGCTGCGGCGACATGCACATCGCCGATGTCGCCCTCGCCCTCCACGAGAAGCCCGGGGTGCCGGTCGGTCCCGAGCACGGCGGCTTCCCCGACCGGTGGCTCGGCCGCAAGAGCAGCCGGGGTGAGCGCGTGCTGCTGAACGAGTTCCAGCTCGCCCACTTCGCGCGCGGCGACCAAGCCATCGCCCTCGGCCCGGAGTTCGCTCACTACACCGGCGTCAAGGCGACCCGGCTTCCCACCGGTGGACTGCTGCTCGTCGACCGGGTCATCGCCATCCAGGGCGAGCGCGGCCGGCTCGACGGGGCGACGTGCCAGACCGAGTACGACTCCCCGGCCGACTCCTGGTACTACGCGGACACCGCCAACGCGTCCATGCCGAACTGCATCTACATGGAGACCTCCCTGCAGTCGGCGCTGCTCGTCGGCTACCACCTCGGAGCCACGCTGAGCAGACCCGGCGACACGCAGTGCCTTCGCAACCTCGGCGGGACGGCCACCGTGCTGCGCGAGGTCGACCTGCGCGACACCACCATCCGGCAGGACTCCGCGCTGGTCGCCACCACCGACATGCCCGGTTCGACACTGCAGAGCTTCACGTACACGCTCAGCGCGGACGGGGAGCCGTTCTACGCGGGGGAGACCCTGTTCGGCTACTTCAGCGAGGAGGCGCTCGCCGACCAGACCGGTCTTGACGGGGGCCGCGCCGTGCCCACCTGGCTGGAGGAGAACCCCGCAGCATGCGGACGCGTCATCGACGTGGCCGCCCGGCGAGCCGACCCGGCCGCCCCGCTGTGCTCCCGCGACCACCTCTCGTTGCTCGACGAGCTGATCGTGGTGGACTGCGGCGGGCGGTACGGCAAGGGGTATCTGCACGCCGAGCGGACGATCGACCCGGACGACTGGTTCTTCGCCCGCCACTTCCACCTGGACCCGGTGATCCCCGGCTCGCTCGGCGTCGAGACGGTCATCCAGGCGATGCAGGAGTGGCTGCTGGACTCCGGCCTCGCCGACGGCTTGCGCGAGCCGGGCTTCGTCCTGCCGACCGGAGTGCCGTTCACCTGGAAGTACCGGGGACAGTTCCTGCCCACCGACGGCACTTCCACGCTGGAGGTGCACGTGAAGGAGGTGCAGCGCAAGTCCGGGCGGCTGCGGGTCACCGCGGACGCCAGCATGTGGAAGCCGGGTCTGCGCATCTACGAACTCACCGACATCGCCATCGAACTGCGTGAGAACGGAGCGGCACCGTGGTGACACCCACCGGCCGGGCGGCACGGCTCGCCCGGGATTCCGAGCAGATCCACCGAGAGCTGAACCAGCTGGACCGTCCCGCCTTCGTCGTACGCGACGAACTCGGCGTCGGCGTCACCACCGACGCCCACCTCGCCCGCCGGGCCCAGGTGCTGGCCTCCGTGCCGCCGCTGGCGCCCGGCTCGCTCGGGGACCCGGCCTTCCGCGCCGCCCACGGCGTCGGCCACGCTTACCACGGCGGCGCCATGGCCAACGGCATCGCGTCGGCCGACATGGTCATCGCGCTGGCCCGGGCCGGTTTCCTCGGCTCGTTCGGCGCGGCCGGACTGGTGACCGACAAGGTCGACCGGGCGATCCGGCGGATCACCGGCGCGGTGCCGGGCGCGCCGTTCGCCGTCAACCTCATCCACAGCCCGAACGAGCCGGCCCTGGAACGCGCCGATCGTGGAGCTGTGCCTGCGTCACCAGGTGCGCTGCGTCGAGGCGTCGGCGTTCCTCGACCTGACGCCGCAGGTGGTGCGCTACCGCGCCGCCGGCCTGTCACGGCACGCCGACGGGCGGGTGGTGGCGGCCAACCGGATCATCGCCAAGGTCTCCCGGGCGGAGGTGGCCGAGCGGTTCCTGCGCCCCGCGCCCGAGGCGATGCTGCGTTCCCTGGTGGAGTCGCGGTGCGATCACCGCCGAACAGGCCGAGCTGGCCCGGTCGTGCCGATGGCCGACGACCTCACCGCCGAGGCGGACTCCGGCGGTCACACCGACCGGCGCCCGCTGGTCGTTCTGTTGCCGGAACTGATCGCCCTGCGCGACCGGATCCAGGGCGAACTGCGGTACGAGCGCCCGGTGCGCGTCGGCGCGGCGGGCGGCATCGGCACACCGGCCGCCGCCGCGGCCGCGTTCGCCATGGGCGCCGCCTACGTCGTCACCGGCTCGGTCAACCAGGCCTGCGTGGAGGCTGACCAGTCGCCCGCGGCGAAGGAGCTGCTCGCCTCCGCCGGAGTGGCGGACTGCGCCATGGCGCCCTCGGCCGACATGTTCGAGATGGGCGTGGACGTCCAGGTGCTCCAGCGCGGCACCATGTTCCCCGGCCGCGCGCGCAGGCTGTACGAGCTCTACCGCACGCCACGACTCGATCGAGTCCATCGAGGACAGCGAGCGCACGGACCTGGAGAAGCGCGTCTTCCGACGGCCGCTGGACGAGGTCTGGGAGGACTGCGAGCGGTTCTTCGCCGAGCGCGACCCGGAGCAGATCGAGCGCGCGCGGGGCAACCCAAGCGCCGGATGGCCCTGGTGTTCCGCTGGTACCTGGGCCAGTCCTCGGGGTGGAGCATCCGAGGTGTCCCGGACCGGGCGGCCGACTACCAGATCTGGTGCGGCCCGGCGATGGGCGCGTTCAACGAGTGGGTCGCGGGCACCCATCTCGCCGCGCCCGCCCACCGCGGCGTGGCCGAGGTCGCCACGCACATCATGCGCGGCGCCGCCTTCACCGCTCGGATCGGCCAGCTGCGCATGGCCGGGGTACGGCTGCCCGCCGAATGCGCCACGTACATACCGGCACCGCCCGGGGACGGGTCGGCCGACCACGACGAGGTACAGCGATGACAGCGCGCCTCAAGGCCGGTGCTCCGGCCTGGCTCGTCTGCGGCCGCTGCTCGGCGATGCTGTACGGCAAGCGGTACGCGCGCGCCGGGCGGGTCTGCCCGGAATGCGGCTGGCACGGTCCGCTCACCGCCGCCGAACGCGTCGACCAGCTGTTGGACCCGGAGTCGGTGCGCCCGCTCGAGGTGGACGCGTCCGACAGCGATCCGCTGGAATTCGTGGACAGCAAGCCCTACCGGGACCGGCTCCGGGACGCCCGGGCGAAGACCGGCATGCCGGACGCGGTGCTCTGTGCCAGGGGCCGTATCGAGGGCAATCCGGTCGTGGTCGCCGCCATGGACTTCCGCTTCCTCGGGGGCAGCCTGGGCGCCAACGTCGGCGAGGCGGTCACCCAGGCATGCGAGACCGCGCTGGGCGAGCGCACGCCGCTGCTGCTGGTGACCGCCTCCGGCGGGGCGCGCATGCAGGAAGGCATCGTCTCCCTCATGCAGATGGCCAAGACCAGCCAGGCGCTCGGCCAACTGGACGAGGCAGGCATCCTGACGCTCTCCCTGATCAGCGATCCGACCTTCGGCGGTGTGGCCGCGTCCTACGCGACACTGACCGACGTCATCGTGGCCGAGCCGGGCGCGCGGCTCGGCTTCGCCGGGCCCCGGGTGATCCAGCAGACCATCCGGCAGACCCTGCCGCCCGGATTCCAGACCGCCGAATTCCTCCTCGACCACGGCGTGGTGGACATGATCGTGCCCAGGCCGGAGCTGCGGTCGGCCCTGGGCAGGCTGTTGTCGGTCGCCAGCCGCCGCCCCGACGGCGGGGTACACCGGCACGCCGCCGAGCGGGCCCCGATCGTGACCGATCCCGCCGTGCTGCCCGTACGTGACCCGTGGGAGTGCGTCCAGGCGGCCCGGCGGCTGGGCCGCCCGACCACCCTGGACTACATCGCGCTGATCCTTGAGGACTTCACCGAACTGCACGGCGACCGGGCCTACGCCGACTGCCCCGCGCTGGTGGCCGGTCTCGGCCGCCTCGAAGGGACGCCCGTCGCCGTCATCGGCACGCAGAAGGGCCACACCGCGAAGGACCTGGCCGCGCGCAACTACGGCATGCCGACCCCGTCGGGCTACCGCAAGGCCGCCCGCGTCATGCGGCTGGCCGGAAAGCTCGGCCTTCCGGTGATCACCTTCGTCGACACCGCCGGGGCCTACCCCGGTGTCGAGGCGGAGGAACACGGCCAGGCGGTGGCCATCGCCGAGAACCTGAAGCTCATGGCCGGGCTGCCGGTCCCGGTGGTGGCCGTGGTGACCGGCGAGGGCGGCAGCGGAGGCGCCCTCGCGTTGGCCTTCGCCGACCGCGTCCTGACGTGCGCCAACGCGGTCTACTCGGTCATCAGCGCCGAGGGCTGCGCCTCGATCCTGTGGAAGGACCCCGCGGCGGCACCGAAGGCCGCCAAGGCGCTGCGGCTGGACGCCCGTTCCCTGCTCGCCCTCGGGGTCGTGGACGGTGTGGTCCGCGAACCCGGCGACGGCGCCGAGAGCGACCACGCCGCCGCCGCCCGGGCGCTCGGCGACGCGTTGGCCGGCAGCCTGGCCGCACTGCTCGCACTGGACCAGATGACCCTGGTGACCGCCCGGCGCGCCCGGTTCCGCCGGTTCGGCGCCGACACGTCGTTCCGGGCGGACGGCCACCCCGTCGAGGACGATCCCGTCGAGAAGGAGGGCGCGCGATGAGCGCGACGACCAACAACGGTGAGGGCGGCACGGCCTTCGTCACAGCACAGGACGTGGAACACGTGGTCGGCCTGTTGTGTGAACGGGCGGTGGCGCTGTCCGCGTGGGAGAGCCGGGCACCGAGCCTGGTGCGGGTCACCGCGGGCGAGTTGTCCGTACAGATGGAATGGCATGAGACTGCCCCGTCGGCGCCGCCGATCCCCGTCGCGCCGTCCGCTGTGGTGCGGCCCGCCCCCGCCCCGGTCGCCACCGTGGCGGCGCCCGAGCCGGCCGCACCGAAGCAGGACGGCGGCCACCGGGTGTGCGCCGAGACGGTCGGGGTGTTCTACCGGGCCGCCGAGCCGGGGGCCGAGCCCTTCGTCGTGGAGGGCGACGTGGTGGAACCGGGCCACCAGGTGGGCCTCATCGAGGCGATGAAGTTGATGATCCCCGTGGAGGCCGACGGGACCGGCCGCGTCACCTCGATCCTCGTCGCCGACGGCACGGCCGTCGAACACGGTCAGCCGCTGCTCGTACTTGAGCCCCTGTCATGATCAGGAAGGTGCTGATCGCCAACCGCGGCGAGATCGCGCTGCGGATCGCCCGCACCTGCCGTGAGCTGGGCATCGGCACGGTCGCGGCGCACTCTGCGGCGGACCGCGACTCCGCCGTGGTGCGCTTCGCCGACCAGTCCGTGCAGATCGGTCCCGGACCGGCCAAGGCGAGCTATCTGTACATTCCCGCCGTGATAGAGGCGGCCCGCACCACCGGGGCGGACGCCATCCACCCCGGATACGGCTTCCTCTCCGAGAACCCCGACTTCGCCGAGGTGTGCGAGGCCGAGGGGATCACCTTCGTCGGCGCCCCGGCCAAGGTCATGGCGCAGCTCGGCGACAAGGCGAGCGCAAGGTCGATCATGGCTGAGGCCGGGCTGCCGCTGCTACCCGGAAGCCGGGAGCCGCTGGAGGGCGACGAGGCGGCGGCGCTCGCCGACACCATCGGCTACCCGGTGATCCTCAAGGCGGTCGCGGGCGGCGGGGGCCGTGGGATCAGCGTGGTCCGCGACCCCGCCGGCTTCACCGACGCCTGGCAGCGGACCCGGGTCGGCGCCCAGGCGGTGTTCGGCGACGGCCGCCTCTACGTCGAACGGTTCCTGGAATCGGCACGGCACGTGGAGATCCAGATACTGGCCGACACCCACGGCAACGTGGTTCACCTCGGTGCCCGGGACTGCTCGCTCCAGCGGCGGCAGCAGAAGCTGCTGGAGGAGTCCCCGGCGCCCGAGCTGCCTGCCGGACTGGTTGAGGAGATGGCCGACGCCGCGGTGCGCGGCGCGCGGGCCGCCGGGTATGTCGGCGCGGGTACCTTCGAGTTCCTCGTCGACCCCGACGGCGGGTTCTCCTTCATGGAGGTCAACTGCCGGTTGCAGGTGGAGCACCCGGTGACCGAGATGGTCACCGGCGTGGACCTGGTGGCCGAGCAGCTGCGCGTCGCGGCGGGCGAGCCGCTCGGCTTCGCACAGCAGGACGTCCAGCCGCGCGGGGTGGCCATCGAGTGCCGGATCAACGCCGAGAACCCGGCGCGGGACTTCGCCCCGGCACCGGGGCGGCTCGCCGAGTGCGTACTGCCCTCCGGGCCGTTCGTCCGGGTGGACACGCATGTGGGACCCGGCTACCAGGTACCGCCGCTGTACGACTCGCTGCTCGCCAAGGTGATCGTATGGGCCCCGGACCGGGACGCGGCCATCGCGCGCATGCGCCGGGCGCTCGCCGAGACCCGCATCGAGGGCCCCGGCGTCGCGACCACCACGGAGTTCCTGTCCGACGTGCTCGGCCACCCGCGCTTCCGCGCGGCCCAGCACGACACACGCTTCCTGCAGACCCTGACGGGCTGAATCGCAGCGGCATTGCATTGCATACGCCGCACGGGCCGGGACTTCGTACGCCGAAGTTCCGGCCCGTGCGGCCTGTCCGCGGTTCACTTCAGGCCGGAGCGCACGAACGCGTTCACGATGTTCCGCTGAAGTGCCAGATAGAGCGCGAAAACCGGGATGCACGCGAGGCCGGAGACCGCCATCAGCGGCCCCCAGTCAGTGCCCTCGGTGCCCATGAAGCTCCGCAGCCCCAGCTGGAGCACGGCGTTGCTGCGCTGCATCACCATGGCCGGCCAGAAGTACTCGTTCCACGCATTGACGAACAGCACGACCGTCAGGGCCGCCAGCGCCGAACGCAGGTTGGGCACGACCACGGTCCACAACGTCGTCCACGACGACCGGCCGTCCATCGCGGAAGCCTCCAGCAACTCCCGGGGGAAGCTCTCCAGATGCTGGCGCAGCAGCAGTACGCCGAGAGCCGAGCACAGGCTGGGGACGACGACGCCCATGATGGTGTTGAGCAGGCCGAGCTGCATCAGCAGTACATAGTTGGGCAGCATGGTGACCTGGAACGGCACCAGCCAGGTACCGACGAACGCGATGTACAGCAGGCGCTTCAGCGGGAAATTCCACGCGGCGAAGGCGTACGCCGCCAGCAGTCCGGTGAGCAGTTGCCCGACGGCGATGAGCGAGGCCATCAGCAGGGTGTTGGACAGCAGGTGCAGCATGTCGACCTGTTGGGCGGCGTCCGCGTAGTTGCGCAACGACAACGGCCAGGGCAGGGGCGACAGCGAGTAGATGTCGCCCGGGCGGCGCAGGGACGTGGCGTACAGCCAGTAGATCGGGAAGACGCACGCCGCGCTGAGCACCACGAGTACCCCATGGGCGCGCGCGGTGCGCAGGCGCCCGCGCTCGCCGACGGCCTGTTCGGACACGGTGATCGCACTCCTTTAGTTGTCGTGGAAGGCCAGGCGTTCCGACAACCGGACCAGCGCGGCGGCGACCACTCCGAAGCCGACGAAGAGCAGCATCCCGGCCGCGGCCCCCATCCCGGCGTCGTAGCTGCGGAACCCGTAGTCCCACAGCAGGTAGTAGACGTTGGTGGTGGAATCGGCCGGTCCGCCCTGGGTGAGCGAATCGATCAGCGGGAACGTCCACTGCGCGGACAGCAGCACGGTCATCAGCAGGAGGAAGACCAGGGTCGGCGAGAGCAGCGGCAGGGTGATCCAGCGGGTGGTCTGCCAGCGCGACGCGCCGTCGAGGGCGGCGGCGTCGGTGTAGTCGCCGTTGATGCCGGACACCGCGGCGGCCACCACGAGCACGGCGAAGCCGAGCACGTGCCAGCCGGTGATCACGATGATCGCGATCTGCGCGTATCCCGTCTCCTGGAGCCAGTTCACCGAGGTGCCCGTGGCCCGGTCGACGACGCCACCGCGGGGGTCGAGCAGCCATCCCCAGACCGCGGCGCCGGCCACCGGCGCGACCAGCAGGGGCGCGAAGACCAGGGCCTGGTACACGGCCCGCGCGCGGCCGCCGAGCTGCCGGGTGAGCAGAGCGACGACCACGGGGATGACGAGAGTGAACGGCAGCAGCCCCACGATCACCTCGGCGGTGCGCCACAGCGACTCGCCCAGCTGCGGGGAATCCATGAGCCGCCGGTAGTTGTCGAGCCCGACCGGCTCCATCGGCGTGGTGGGCAGCAGGTTCCACGAGTAGAACGACAGCTCGGCGGTCTGCACCAGCGGCCGGTAGACCCAGATGCCCAGCAGGACCAGGGCCGGTGCGAGATACACATACGGCGGCGCCGCACGCAGGATCGCGCGCGGCAGCGGGGGCCGGGCCGCCACGGGGGCCGCGGCCGGCAGCTGCGGCGGCGCGGGGACCTCCATGAACATCTCGCTCACTCCGTCTCGGGCGTCAGGTCCTGGATGAAACGCACCATCGCGTCGCGCTCCTGGTCGTACACGGCGGTGGCGGCCGGTTCGACGGGCAGCGCGGTGGCGACCAGTTGGCCGTCGATCAGGTCGAGCCGGGTGAACCCGGCGCCCTCGATGCCGCGCAGCCGCCCGCTCGGTGACATGGCGTCGACCCGGTACGCGAGCGCGGGAGACACCCACACCGGGATGGCACCGAGCAGGCCGGCGCTGGTGTGGTGGGCGTGCCCGGTGACGATCAGCCGGACATCGCTCCCGCTGAGGACGGAGTTCAGCCGGTCGGCGTGGCGCAGCCGCAGCAGATGCACGGTGGGCACCGGGGAGGGCAGCGGCGGATGGTGCAGCACGAGCAGCGTGCCCAGGGGTGCGGGTCGGGACAACTCATCGGCCAGCCAGTGAAGTTGGGCCTGGCCCAGGTGGCCGTCGTGCCGCCCGGGGACGCTGGAGTCCAGGACGATGATCCGCAGCCCCGCCGCCCAGTGGACGCGGTCAACAGGCGGCGTGCCGTCCTGGCTGCCGTGGCCCCCGGGCCCGTTCGGGCCGTCGGGTTGGACCTGGCCGTCGAGTGCGTCGCGTCCGTCGAGCAGCCAGGTGCGGAAGGCGGTGCGCTCGTCGTGGTTGCCGGCCGCGTACACCACCTCCGCACCGATCTGCTTCGCGAACGGTTCGATCGCGCCGCGCAGCCGCCGGTACGCCTCGGGCGAGCCGCTGTCCGTCAGGTCCCCGGTCAGCAGCAGCGTGGACACCTGGGCCCCGGAGGCCGCCACCATCTCGATGGCGGCCTCCAGGTTCGCGAGCGTGTCGACCCGGCCGTGCATCAGCTCACCCTCGGGAAGGATGTGGGTGTCGCTGAACTGCACCAGTGTCAGCTCGGGTTCGGTCATTTCGATGTGCTGGGCAGGAGCTTCGACGCCTGCTCACGCGCGGCCGTGAGCGTGGACTGCGCGTCGGCGCCCTGGTAGACGATCTTCTCCACGGCGTCCATCATCCCGTCGCGCGACCTGGAGGTAGTTCGTTGCCGGGGAACGACACCCACGGCTCCATGGCGGCTCGAGCTGGTCCATGTTGGGCTGGATCAGCGGGTTCTGCTCGGCCCAGGACTTCAGGCCGTTGGGGTCGTTCGACCAGGCCGGTGCGCAGCGGCAGATAGCCGATCTTGCTGGAGATCATGGTGTAGGCCTCGTCACCGGTGAGAAACGTGATCAGCTCCCACGCGGCGCGCTGCTTGGCCGGGTCGTCGGAGTACACGAACAACGCGGAACCGGAGTTGGTGGGGATGACGGGCTTGCTCCCGTAGCCGGGCGAGGCGGTGGCCCTGCAGCTCCCACTTGTCCTTCGCGCCCTTGAGTGAACAGTGCCCTGGATCGCGCTGGTCTCCAGGATCATTCCCATGTCGCCGCGGGCGAAGCTCGGTGTACGCCTGCTGCTGGCTGAGCTTCGGGGTGGCTCCGGACGTCACCATGCTCTGCGGGTCATCGACGACCCTCGACGGCGGGCGGCTGGTCGAAGGTCAGCTTCGAGCGGTCCTCCGAGATCACCCGGCCGCCGTTGGAGCGCACCATGCTCTGGAAGCACCAGTCCTTGGCCGACTGGGTGAGCAGTCGATGTACACGCCGTCCTTGCCGGTCTTCTGCGCGATGGCCGAGGCGGCGGCCGCCACCTCGTCCCAGGTCTTCGGCGGGCTTGGCCGGGTCGAGGCCGGCCTGCTTGAACAGCGTGGCGTTGTAGTAGAGGACAGGCGTGGAGAACACGAACGGAACGCCGTAGGTCTTGCCTTTCCAGTCGCCGAGCGTCTGCGGCCCGTCGGGGCGTAGGGGTGCGTGCGCCGCCGAAGTTGCTCTGCACCGCGTCGCTTGCCGACGAGGTCGTCGAGCGGCTTGGCGCCGAGCTGGTCGATGGTGAAGTCGAGGTCGCTGAACCCGAGCTGCGCCACGTCCGGAGGGTTGCCGGCGGCCAGTCTCGCTCTGGATGCTCGACACCGTGTCGGCCGCCGGGTTGGGGCTGTTGCCCTGCGGCTTCTGGGCGGTGACGGCGATGTTCGGGTGCTGCCTGTTCGAACTTCTCGATCAGCGCGGTGAACGTGTCGGTCCAGGCCCGGCCTGGCCGAAGTTGTAGCTCTCGAAGACGATCGACACCTTCTGGTCCGGAGCTGAGTTCTGGCACCGGCGAAGAAGCGGACTTCTTGTTCACGGTGTCGCCGAGCCCGCCGCACGCCGAGGCGCCGAACAGGAGCGGCGCACCGCCAGCGCGCCCGAACGGAAGTGATGTCTTCACGAAATGCTCCTTGGGGAAGCTTCTCAGCCCGCGTCCACACGGATGCGGGAGTTTCCAGAAACGAAGCGGAAATAGGCTCGGCATGCTGCTGGGCCACGTACGGATGCCGGGTCGCCCGTCTGCCGGGACATGCGTCGCCGCGCCAGACCAGGCGGCGTCCGCTGTCGCGGTCGAAGAGGTGAACGTGCTGCGGTGCCCGCCGAGCCCCAGGGCGTCATCGGCGCCACACGCCGAGCGGCCGGGGGCCGCGCAGCGCGACCCCGGCGGTGCCGCCGGCGCAGTACGCGACCTCCTCGCTGCCCAGGTTCTCGACCGTGCGTACCGACGCGCGCAGCTCGGCGCGGATTGACGATGAGTTGCTCGGGCCGGATGCCGACAGGACCGTCGCCGGCCGGCAGGTCGCCGGTGATCCCCGAGGGGCATCTCGATGTCCTTCGCCACCGGCGCGCAGTTCGCCGTCGGCGCGCTGATGACCCGCGCGTCCATCAGGTTCATCGGCGGGGAGCCGAGGAAGCCCGGCGACGAACAGCGATGGCCGGCGTGTCGTAGACCTCGGACGGGGTGCCCACCTGTTCCAGGCGGCCGTCGTTGAGCAGGGCGATCCGGGTCGCCATCGTCATGGCCTCGACCTGGTCGTGGGTGACGTAGAGGAAGGTGGATCCCGATCCGTCCGGTGCAGTTCGGTCAGCTCGGCCCGCGTGGAGGTGCGCAGCTTGGCGTCGAGATTGGACAGTGGCTCGTCCATCAGGAACGCGCCGGGGTCGCGCACCATCGCCCGTGCCCAGCGCGACCCGCTGGCGCTGGCCACCGGAGAGCTCCGCGCGGCCTGCGGTCCAGCAGCTCGCCCAGGTCCAGCGCCTCGGCGACCTCGGCCACCCGGGCCTGCGATCTCGGCCGCGGGTGACGGCGGGCACGCAGCGGGAAACCGATGTTCCGCGCCACGCTCAGGTGCGGATAGAGGGCGTAACTCTGGAACACCATGGCCAGGTCGCGGTCCCGCGGTAGAGTGTGCGTGATGTCGGCGCCGTCGAGCAGGATCCGGCCCTCGGTTGCCGCGCGTGAGCCCGCGATCATCCGCAGCAGAGTCGACTTCCCGCAGCCGCTCGGCCCGAGCAGGACGAGGAACTCGCCGTGGCCGACATCCAGACTGACCTCGTCGACGGCGACGGTCCGGCCGAAGCTTTTGGACACACCTTCGATGCGCAGGCGGCTCACAGCTCAATTCCTTTCGGCCGGGTTATGGTGCGCGAGAACCACAACAGCCATAGGTGTATGTGAGGTGAACCGCTCCTGACGACAAGAGACTCACGGCCGGTCATTGAATTATCCAATCAGCCGAGTGGAGATGAGCATTGATAAGGAGCCGGCCGAGTGCGGCCGGTCAGCATGAGAAACATGCGTTCTCGGCTCGTACTCAATTTTGTTTGTGTCGCAACTTTTTTGGTCTATCTCGACACCAGCATTACCCCCGTCGCGCTGCCCGGCATCCGTGCCGATGTGGGAGGCGGTACGGCCGCCGGGCAATGGCTGCTCGACGCCTACACGCTGGCGTTCGCATGCCTGCTGCTGACCGCGGGTTCGCTCGGCGACCGGTTGGGCCGCAGAAACGTACTGGCCCTGGGTGTCGCGGGGTTCACCGCGGCCTCCGTCGGCTGCGCCCTGGCGCCGGACATCGACGTGCTGATCGCCGCGAGGGCGGCCCAGGGCGCCTTCGCCGCCGCGATCGTGCCGCTGTCCCTGGCCGTGACGTCGGCCCTGTTCGACGACGCGCGGCAGCGCGCGCGGGCCATCGGGATCTGGGGTGGCACCAGCGGGGTGGCGCTCGCGCTCGGGCCACTGCTCGGCGGTCTGCTGGTCGACGGCGCGGGCTGGCGCAGCATGTTCTGGATCAACCTCCCGCTCGGCCTCGCCGCCCTGACCGGTCTGCTCGTCACGATGGAGTCCACCCGGCCGGCCCGCGGCGCGCGGCGCGTCGACGCCCTCGGCCAACTGCTGTTCATCGGCGGTGGGACCGCGTTCACCTTCGTCCTGATCGAGGGGCGCGACCGCGGCTGGCTGTCCTGGCCGATCCTGGGCCTGCTCGCCGGGAGCGTCCTCGCGCTGGTGCTGTTCGGCTGGTGGGAGACGCGAACCCCCCAGCCGATGCTCCCGCCCGCGCTGCTGCGCATCCCGACGGCGGCCATCGCCTGCGCCGTGAATTTCCTCGGCCTGCTGGGGCTGTACGCGGTTCTGTTCCTGCTCACCACCTACCTCCAGGCCACGCTGAGGCTCTCCGCTCTCCAGACCGGCCTGCGCTTCCTCACCCTGTTCGGCTGCCTCGCGGTGGCGGCGGTCGGTGCCTCGTCGGTCGTCGCCCGATGGGGCACCCGGCGCACGATGCTGGGCGGCCTGGTGTGCGTCGCGGCCGGGCTCGCGGGCCTGACCCTGGTGGAGACCGGCGCCGGCTATCCCGGTTATGCGTGGGCGCTGCTCCTGCTCGGGGCGGGCGTGCCGCTCTCCAGCGGTGTGGTGGCCCTGCAGGCCATGATGGGCGACGTACCGCCACCGCTCGCCGGGACCGCGTCCGGCACCGTGAACACCTTCCGGCAGTTCGGCGCGGTCCTCGGGGTGGCGCTGGCCGGGCTCCTCTCACCGGAGGAAGGCGGCACGGTCCACTCGATGTCGACGACCTTTCTGGTCGCCGCTGCGGCGGCGGGCCTGGCCGCCGTGCTGACCGCGGTCGTCCTGCCGCGGGGATCAGCCTCGCGCAAGGGAGCCGTCGCCTCCCGACCGGCTTCGGACGGGCGGCCAGTCGAAGCCGACGGGGTTGGGGACCGGAACGGCACCGGCGGCCATGACGAGGTCGGAGAGCGGGCGCACACACGCGACTAGCTCCTCGGTGCGCTCCCGCCCCAGCGCCCGGTACGGCCGCGCCGCCAGGCGGTCGGTGTCCGCCTCGATCCCCTGGCGGACAAGTGCGCCGGCCGCCGTGAGTGTGCCGTCCTCGCGCAGCCAGCCACGGTGGGCGAGTTCCCGCACCGCTGCCGACCATTGGGCCTCGGTCCACTTGTGGTACCGCTTGGCGTCGGCCTCGGGCGACCCGCCACAGGCGGCGGCCAGCACATGCGCCGTGCACGGCTCGATCTCCCGGCCGACCAGTACCGCCACATGGCCGTCGCCCCGGTATTCGCGCAGGCTCGTCAGCGCCTGCCACAGCACCAGATGCGTTTCGTCCGGCACCGGCAGCGCGGCGTTGGCCGCTCCCAGCGGGCGCCCGCCGACGTCCACGGCTCGCGCGGCGGCCATGGCGAGCTCCGCCGCGCGGGCCATGCCCGGGGAGCCCAGCACCGGCCCCAGCAGTCGGCGCAGCGCCGCGTCCATGGCGGCGAGCCGCGCCCGGAGGAAGTCCCTCGGGCTCGCGTGCTCCCACACGGCGGGCACGGACCGGCTCACCATCTCGGGCGAGAGGTGGTAGAACGCCGAGGTCACCGTAGCGGCACCGGCGGCCCCCAACGGGGCGGCGCGGCAGCCGAAGTACCACATCCACCGTCCGGGCAGCCGGAGCGCGTCGGTCTCCGTCCGGGTCTCCGGTGCGTAGTACAGCGCGGCGTGCACCGGCTCGGCGGTGTGCCAGGCGTGCCGGACCAGGTTCAGTTCCACGGTCGCTTTCCCGTCGCTTCAGCCATGGCTCGCACCAGCCGTTCCAGGATGTGGGGTGATGTGGCAAAATTCAGCCGAGCGTGGCCCGAGCCGGGCCGGCCGAAGGGATGGCCCGCGCTGAGCGCGACCTTGGCCTCGCGCAGCAGGAACTTCGCCGGTTCCGCCGGCAGTTGCAGGCCACGGAAGTCCAGCCAGGCGAGATACGTCCCCTCGGGGAGGCGGCAGCGGACCGCGGGCAGCAGCTCTGCCAGGAGGTCCGCGAGCAGCCGCCGGTTCACGTCCAGCGCGCGCACCACCTCGCCCAGCCAGTGGCCGCCGAGCCGGTACGCCGCCTCCGAGGCCACGATGCCCAACGGGCTTGCTCCCCAGGTGCGTACGGTGGGCAGCGCCGACCAGACGGCCCGGTCGCGCTCCCCGGTGACGACCGCCTGCGCGCACTTCAGCCCGGCGATGTTCCACCCCTTGGAGGCGGAGACCAACGTGACCGTGTGGTGCGCGGCGGTGTCCGACAGCGAGGCGTACGGCACGTGGTGGTGGCCGGGGAAGACCAGCGGGGAGTGGATCTCGTCGGCGACGACCCGGCCGCCGTGCCGGGCCACCACGCCTGCGAGGGCGTCGAGCTCCCACGGTTCGGCGACGGTGCCGAGCGGATTGTGCGGGTTGCAGAGCACCAGGGCGCGTGCACCGGCGGCGAATGCGCGGTCCACGGCATCCAGATCGAGCGTGGGCCGCGAGCCCCGGCTGGTCATGGGCACCTCGAACAGCGGCCGCCGGCACCCGCGGACCACGTCGGCCAGCGGCGGGTACGCGGGCACCGGCACGATGACCGGGCTGCCGGCGGGGGAGTGCTCCTCGAGGGCGACCCGCACCCCGTGCAGCACGTCGGGCAGCAGGTACACCTGCTCGGCGTCGACCCGCCACCCGTGGGCACGGCCCAGCCAGTCGGCACACGCGGTCATGAGGTCCTGGCGCGAGCGGTCGTCCGGATAGCCGAACGCCCCGCGCCGTACCGCCGCCTCAACGGCGTCCCGGACGGGCGGCGCCGTCCCGTAGTCCATCTCCGCGACCCATGCGGGGAGCACATCCGACGTGTGACGGGTCCACTTCAGCCCGCCGGTCACCGTCGGCAGCCCCAGGTGTTCTGCCCGGGGAGGTCGTGACGCCGTCCGCCCGGCAGGCTCCACTTCCGACACAGGCCCCGGCCCCGCCCGGTCCGCGGCGGTCATCGGCTCACCATCGGATCGGGCTGGAAGTCCCGGCCCCGGGTGACCACCAGCGCGGGCTCGGCCAGCACCGACAGGTCCGCCAGCGGGTCGCCGTGCACGGCGACCAGATCGGCGCTCCGGCCCGGGGCGAGGGTGCCGGTCGAGCTCGCCAGGCCGAGCGCCGCCGCGGCGTCGGCGGTGGCGGCCCGCACCACCTCGGCCGGCGTGAAGCCGTAACCGGCCATGGTGACAAGGGCCGTTGCGTACGCGGAGTGCGGAGTGCCGCGGATACCGGCGTCCGTCCCGGCGATGAACGTCACGCCGCGGCGGCGCATGTCGGTCACCACCCGGCGGCGCCGTTCGGCATACGCCAAGTCGCGGGCCAGCAGAGGGTTGAAAGTGCCGCACACCGGTATCCCTGCCCCGGCGATCGCGTCCGTGAGGCCGGGCTCGTAACCGTCTCCTCCGTGCTCGGTCTGCCAGGTGCAGTGCTCGATGGTGTCCATGCCGTGCGCGACGGCGGCCCGGATGCCCTCGACGCCGTGCGCGTGCGCCGCCACCGGGATGCCCAGGCCATGCGCCTCGGCCACGGCCACGGCGAGTTCGGCGTCGCCGAACTGGTGCAGCCACGGCTTGGAACCGGACGTGGTGTGCCCTCCGGTCACCATGATCTTCAACAGGTCGGCACCCCGGGAGGCATGCGTCCGTACCAGCGCGCGGATCGCCTCTGTCCCCTCGCACTCCCCGCCGAGATACCAGCAGTGGCCGCCGACCGAGGTCAGCGGCCGGGTGGCGACGAGCAGCCGGGGACCGGGGGAGACCCCGTCGGTGATCTCGTCACGCAGGCCGACGTCGAGGAAGCCACGGGCGCCGAGGTCGCGGGCCGTGGTGACACCGGCGGCAAGCAGGGCGCGCGCATTGCGCCGCATGGTGGCGAGCAGCGCGGTGTCGTCCGCTTCGCGCAGCGCACGGACCGGGTCGTCCCCGCCGTCCATGGCGAGGTGCACATGCGCGTCGATCAGTCCGGGCAGGAGCGTGCCCCGGGGAAAGTCGGTCCGGTCGGCGGCCGCCGGCAACTCGGCAAGCCTGCCGACGGCCTTGATCACCCCACCGTCGACCGCCACCCCGCCGTCGTGGAGTACTTCGCCGTCCCCGGTCAGGACCCGTGCGGCGGTGTAGAGCCTCACTGCGGGGTCTGTCCCGCAAGGATCCACACGGCGACCTCGGAGCCGATGACCTTACTGTCCTTGATCCACTCGAAGTGGTCGCGATGCGCGACGGCCGACGAAGCGTCGATGTGCCAGCGCGTCACATCACAGGCCGCGATCCGGCCGCAGAGGAAGTCCGCGTTGGACTTCGGGCCCAGCAGGTCCTCGTCGAGGGAGATCGCCAGGACCGGCAGCCTGAGCGCGGCCAGCTTCTCGTCGTAGTCGTGGGAGCGGCCCTTCGGACGGTAGCGGCTGGACAGCGAGTGGCGGGACCAGTCGGCCATCAACCGGCCCTGCATGGCGCCGGGGATGAGCACGCCGCCGGGCCACCGGCCCGTGACCCGCGCGACCAGACCGATCCACTGGATCTTCCACAGCGCCTCGAACCAGCGCCGCGGCCCGAACGCCTTCCAGTAGACGGTGCCGGTGCCGATGACGGTGACGCTGGAGACCCGTTCCGGCGCGGTCGCGGCGAACAGCAGCGCCACCTGACCGCCGAGGCTGTGTCCGAACAGATGCAGCGGCGCGTCGGGGAAGCGCTCGTTGAGGGCGTCGGTGATCGCGGGCAGGTCGACCTCGACCAACTCCCGGTAGCCGAACTGCGGTGCCTCGGCCAGCGCCGGGACGCTCTCCCCCTGGGCGCGCAGATCGACCGTGGCGACGGAGAGACCGGCCGTGTGCAGAGCTTTCGCCATCGGCAGGTAGAACTTGGCCTTCAGCGCCATCGCGGGCAGCAGCAGCACCACCGGGGCGGCCGGATCCTGCTGCGGCAGGAGGCGGATGACGAAGCCCGCGCCGTCCGAGGTGGTCACGACCAGCTCTTCCAGCGCACTGAACTCCGACGGCCGATTGGCTCCCGTGCGGGGTGTGGACATCACCGCTCCCCGCCCGCACGGTCCGCCACGTCGACAACGTAGTCGAAGGTGGCCTTGGCGACGAGCACTCCCGCGTCGTCGTACATCAGTGCCTTGCCGTCGACATCCATCCGCCGCTCGCCCTCGGCGGCCAGGATCTCGCGGACCACGCGCTCGTCGATCGTCCCGACGGCACGGATCCGGCCGATGGCGGGTTTGCGGAAGGAGGTCCTGCTGTCGCGCAGCACAAAGCGCTGGATGGCGTGCAGCCGGGTGGCGACGGCGCCGAGGAAGGCGGCCGCGCCGGCGATGTCGGCGGCGAGGAACAGCGCTCCCGCGTGCACGGTGTCCATGTGGTTCGTCAGGTGCGGCTCGTCGGGAATCTCCACCACGGCGCGCTCCGGGCCGATCTCGGTGACCCGTACGTTCGCGTGGTTGCCGAACGGCACGAGGGTGGTGGCGATGCGCCGGATCTCGTCGTAGTCCGGCGAGGCCGGGTCGATGGCGCCGAACGCGGCGGAGTACGCGCCGCCCGTGAGGGTCTTCGCTTCGGTCGTCACGCTCGTCATTCCTTTACGTGCTCGGATTCACGGGGTTCATGGGAGGGGCCGGGGCCCCGCGTGTCACTGAAAGTTCCGCAGGACGCGGCGGCCGATGGACCAGCGCAGCACCTCGGACGCCCCCTCGTAGATCCGCACCGCCCGGGCCTCCACCAGGAACCGCGCCACCAGGTGGTCCTCGCACACCCCGAGTCCGCCGTGCAGCTGAACCGCTCGGTCGAAGACCCGCCAGACCGCTTCGGAGACGAAGGTCTTGGCGATGGACGCCGCATGCCGTGCCGCCGAGCTGAGCGGCCCCTGCTCGTCCAGCACCGTGGCCGTGGACTGGATCAGCGCGCGGGACGCGGTGATGTCGATCTCGTTGTCGGCGACCATGCCCTGCGCCATGCCGTGTTCGGCGATCGGCACGCCGAACGCTTTCCGGCCGCCGATGTGGCGCGCCGTCATCTCGTGCGCCCGGCAGGCGAGACCGAGCCAGTTCATACAGAGGGCCAGGCGGGAGGGGGCCAACCGCGCCTGGGCGTAGTCGTGGCCCAGGCCGACCTCGCCCAGCACCGCGCTGTTCGGTACGACGCAGTCGGCGAACTCGACCTCGCTGTGGCCGCCGGGGTTGCTGTGGTCCAGAGTCGGCATCCGTCGGCCCACCGTCATCCCCGGGTTGTCCTGGTCCACCAGGAACAGGGTGACGCCGTGGTCCGTGTTCGCCACGCAGATGGTGAAGGCGGCGCCCTCGGCTCCCGTGGTGAAGTGCTTCCTTCCGTTGATCACCCAGCCGTCGTCCGTCTCCTCGGCGACGGTCATCAGCATGCCCGGGTCGGACCCGGCGCCGGGTGCGGGCTCAGTCATAGCGATGGCCGAGCGCACCTCGCCCGCCGCCAGCGGAGCGAGGTAGCGGCGTGCCTGCTCCACGTCGCACGCGTGCGCCAGCAGGTGGATGTTGCCGTCGTCGGGAGCCGAGCAGTTGAGGGCGAGCGGGCCGACCAGACTGGCGCCCGCCGCCTCCATCACCGGTGCCGCACCCCGCATGTCCAGGCCGAGGCCGCCGTGCTCGACGGCGGACATCGGTCCGAAGACGCCCGCCTCCTTGGCCGCCTTCTGCAACTCCAGGCGAAGGGCGTCGTCCATCGGGCGGCCGTCCACCACCAGTTCCCGCTCGACGGGGAGGACATGGTCGTCGATGAAGGACCGGGTACGTATCGCGAGTTCCTGCGGGCTGGGCACCTCGGAATTCCTCCTTGATGGGCGGCCGTCACGTGGCATGACGCGACCATTGGGCCAGAACGCCACGGCCAGGGTGGACGTCATTGCCAGAACCAATCGGCCGAGTGGAGTCCGGTTCGTGATCGTCGTTTCCGCTCTTCTGCGGAGAGACTGCCGGTGCGCTGACACGAGGAGGAGAGAAACCGTGGCGACTTCGGCGGACTGGATGGCCCTGCACGTTGCGGCCGTCCGTGACGAAGCGGCGGACGTGCGCTCATTCGAACTGGTCGATCCGGACTGCGCGGCCCTGCCGGAGTGGGCACCCGGCGCGCATATCGACGTACTCGCCCCGGATACCGGTCCCGAAATGGTCCGCCAATATTCACTTTGCGGGGAGCCGGCCGATACCGGGCGCTACCGTATCGCGGTATTGCGCGAGGAGAACGGTCGCGGTGTCTCGCGCTTTCTGCACGAAAGCGTCGACGTCACCTCCCGGCTCATGGTGCGTGGCCCGCGCAACAACTTTCCGCTCGTCACCGCGCCGCGTTATCTCTTCATCGCGGGCGGAATCGGCATTACGCCCATCCTGCCGATGCTCCGCGCGGCACAGGAGCGGGGCGCGGACTGGGTGCTGTACTACGGCGGCCGGTGGCGCGCGCGGATGGCGTTCCTCGCGGAACTCGGCGGCTACGGCGATCGCGTACAAGTCCGGCCCGAGGAGGAACATGGGCTGCTGCCGCTGGCGGAGATCCTTGACGCCGCACGGCCCAGGACCGCGATCTACGCCTGCGGCCCCGAGCCCCTGCTCGCCGCCGTCGAGCGGCTGTGGGGCGAGCGGGGCGTGGGGACGTTGCACATCGAACGGTTTCAGCCGCGCCCGCAGGAGCCCGCCGCGGTGCCGGACGACGGGTTCGACGTCCGCGTCGCCAGCACGGGTGCGACGGTCCGCGTCGGTCCCGGGCAGTCCATCATGGATGCTCTTGGCGCCGTGGGCATCGAGGTTCCGTCGTCATGTCACGAGGGAACCTGCGCCAGTTGTGAGACCAGGGTGCTCGAGGGAGAGGTGGAGCACCGTGACTCGGTGCTGTCCGACGCGGAGCGCGCCACCGGCGCCACGATGATGCTCTGTGTGTCGCGGGCCAGGTCCCCTCAGTTGGTGCTGGATCTCTGACTCGCGATAGCGAACGATCATGGACCGGTAGCCCCGTCCAATCGCGGCCTGCCGAGGGAATGCCCTGGGGCACACTCCGTCGTACCGACGTGGGCCCTCGATCAGTCGATCCCGCGCGGAGGGCAGCGGGGAATCGAGTAGATCGGACATGTGCATGCAGCTCACCATTCTTGGGTGCCGGGGCGGAATGCCGGCGGACGGACAGCCGAGTTCCGGGTATCTGGTGGAAACCGCCGGCGCGCGCCTGCTGATCGACTGCGGGCCGGGCATCGCCGTCGCGTTGAGTGCCGTCGTACCGCCGTCTTCCTTGGACGCGGTAGTGATCAGCCATTTCCACTCCGATCACTGCTATGACCTGCTTCCGATCGGGAAGTCGTTGCTGAACTGCCTGATCGAGGTGCAGGGCAGCCCGCCGCGCCGCGACGTGGCGTTCCGGCCCTTGCCGCTGTATGTGCCTTCGGGTGCACGGGAGTTGTTCGACAGGTGGAGCTCGCTGTTTCCAGTGACCACGCTGCCGCTGTTGGACCGGGCATTCGAGGTCGCGTTTGACGTCCACGAGTACACTCCCGGGGCGAGCTTCCAGGTAGGAGACTGCACCATCGAGCCGCGGGCGCTCCGGCACGTCCTGCCGAACTGCGGGGTGCGGGTGGAGGCACCGTGCGGATCCCTGGCGTATACGGGGGACACGGGTGTCACCCCGGACCTGGTCGAACTGGCCTCCGGGGTGGACCTCCTGCTCGCCGAGGCGACTCTCTCCGAGACGGACCGCAGTGACCACGGGCACCTCTCCGGTGCGGACGCGGGCCGGACCGCGAGCGCCGCCGGCGTGAGGGAACTGGTGCTCACGCACTTCGCGTCGAACGACCCGGAATGGCTCTCCCACCTGTCCAAGACCGCCGCGGAGGAGTTCGCCGGCCCCGTTCACCTGGGTTTTCCGGGATTGAAGGTGGCGACCGGGTGGGGTGGGTGACGCAGCCCGCAGGGCGTCATCCAGGTACTCGACGAGCCGATGCACGATGTCGCGGTCCATGGAGACAAGACGGCAGGTGTCCTTCACAGTGCGGCGGGCGAGTGACCATGCGGCCTTGATGGGAGTGCCGTGGATGGCGGTGCTTTCGGCCGCGGCGAGTGCGCCGACCATCCGGGAGACGTGGTCGCCGACCCGGCGGAAGAAGCCGCCGTGCTTTTCGGGCAGAGCCGTGTGCCATCTGTCCTCCGCCTCACGGACCACGTCCAGCAATTCTCCTGGGGGAGGGGCGTAGGTCAGGCACGAGGCGGTGTGCCCGCACGGCGTATCCACCGGTGACGACCAGTGGATACGGAGAACCGAGCGCGATCACATCCGCCAGGAGCCGCGTGTGCAGCCTCCTCAGCTCTGAGCAGGACGGACTCTCGGCCCTGACGCTCGTTTGACGCTCTGGGTGTCTGCGCGAAGGACGATGAGCTGAGAAACCGGCTCTGACCAGGGATTTTCTGGGATCCGTTCAGGCCGACACCTTTTCGATGACGTCGCACGTGGAGTGTGTGGCGGTTTTGGAGCCGGTGTCAAAGGGGATCTGACCTGCAGTTTCTCGGGTTTTCTAAGCGCGGCCGGTGGTGCTCGAGCTGTTTCCCGCACAGCATGACGTCAAGCGTGTCGTATCCCTCGCTGACGTCGTTTGACCTGGCGTTACGCCGGGTCTTAGCCGGGATGGTGGGGACTTCCGAGTGCCGTCGCCACGGGTGGCTGTCCGCCGTTTCGACGCTTGTTTGACGCTCGTTCTGACGAGCCGTCACTGCTGGTCTGACCGCTCCAGGACGAGCGCCGGTCGGCCTGACGCTGTGCCGGTGCGGCTGCGGTTGCGTATGCCGACAGAAGTGGCTGAGCGGACGCGCAGGCCGGGTTTCCCAGCGGCAGCGGCGGACGCGAAGGTCCGCCCGCCGGGTGTCCGGCGGGCGCGGGGCTCAGGGCGCGCGGCGCCGGCAGCAGGTTCTACGCGTCCCGTGCGTGAAGCGGTACACCGAGCGCAAGCTGACGGCGTACGAGCACGCGTGGGAGATCCGGGATGCCCACGCGTACCACGAGTACGAGGACGCGGAGTGGTCGCGGCAGTTCCGTACGTTCCTGCACGGGCGGGCGTGGACGCCCGCCGAGGGGCCGGTGACGCCGTTCAACCAGGCGGTGGGCTGGTTGCGCCGTCACCGCCGTCACCGCCGACGCGGATGACGGGCACCGCGTTCGCCCGCGCGCTGGAGCGCGTGGATGAGATCAGTGCGTATCGGCTCGGCCGACTGAAGCTTTCTCAGTTTCCACCGAACTGCAAGGCGGCGCTCGCCCGGTACGGCGGAGGGTCATGAGCTCCGCGAGGAGGACATCGCCCGGCTGTCCCCGCTCAAGCACGCGACCTGAACCTGCTCGACCGCTACAGCTACAGCTACACCGCCTCGCCCCGGCGCCGGTGCTCTGCGCCTCCTGCGTGACCCGGACGCGCCGGAGCCGGACGAGAACGACGAGTCGGCCGACGACCGGCGGGACGCGCCAGGACTTGCCTGGCGTGGGGCCTCGACGCCGACCGCCCACACAGCAGTGGTGTGGGCGGTCGGATCCCGGGCTGTCAGGCGGTGACCCTGCCGAAGAGGTGGTTGGCAGGAGCATCCGGGTCGTTGCCGTAGAAGAACTCGGTGAGGGCCTGGTGGAATTCGGCGCGGTCCAGCCCACCGGAGCCGTCCCTGTCCAGAGCGGTGAAGACCGTGGCGCAGTCCTCACCGGGCACACCGGCGACCGAGTCGAACATCTGCTGGAACTCGGCCTGGTCGATCTTGCCGTCCGCGTTGAGGTCGACGAGGTCGAAGAAGCAGTTGGTGACCGGCGCGATCTGCTGCGGATAGAGGGCCGGGTCGGTCAGGACGCTCCTGAAGCCTTCGGTCATCTCCCGCAGGTCGACCTTCCCGTCACCGTCCTGGTCCATCGGGGCGATCACATTCGTCCAGAACCCGTCCATTCCCTCGATGAGTCGGCGGGCGGTCGCGGAGTCCGGCGCGGTGTCTCGGGCGGCGATGTAGCGCTCGCTCATCGCGCGGACGTCCTGCTGGGTGATGAACCCGTCGCCGTCGACGTCGGCGCCCCTGAACCACTGGCCGTACTTGAGGTCTTGAAGTGCAGTCACGACTGCGGACAGTATTCATCTGATTACGCAATTGCAAAACGGGGTGGGGCGTCTGGCAGCCAGGGCGGCCCGCTGCGCACTCGACTACGGCAAACACGAAGGACCTGCCCGAAGAGGCAGGCGGCTTGCGTGTCAGTGTTCGAGGTGTGGTGGTGCGAAGGCGAGCACATCCGGAGGAGGGCCGTTGTAGAGCTCGACGTCGACGAGCGCACTGTGGGCGCTCGGTCCCTGGGACAGACGCGAGCACCCTCGGTCGGCCGTAAGGGTGTTCGGGTTGCCGTGGCGGTCCAAGGTGCCGCTCCGGCCTGGCTGGGCCGGGTCCCACCACGCTCCTGTGGACAGTTGGATGACGCCTGGCATGACGTCGTCCGACAGGACTGCGCCCGCCAGGCAGCTGCCGCGGTCGTTGTGGACGCGTACGATCATGCCGTTCTCGATGCCACGGGACCCGGCGTCCAGCGGATTGATCGTCACGGGCTCACGGCCACGGATCTTCGACTTGAGGCTGTGGCCGCCGTTGTCGTACTGGCTGTGCAGGCGTGAGGCGGGCTGATTCGAGATCAAGTGCAGCGGGAATCGGTCCGACAGGCCGGCACGGAGCCACTCCACGGGTTCGAACCACGCCGGATGCCCGGTGCAGTCGTCGTAGCCGAATGAGTCGATTTTCTCGGAGAAGATCTCGATCCGGCCTGACGGGGTCGTCAGGGGGAAGCGCTGGGGATCTGCGCGGAGCGCCTCGAAGCTGCCGGGGAACGGGCCGCTCAGCGTCGGCAGCTCAGCCGTGGAGTTTCGCCAGAAGTCCTCGAAGCTCGGCAAGGCCCCGTCGTCGCTGAGGTCGGCCCTCGTCTGCTCGTAGAGGTGCCGGACCCATTCGATGTCGGAGCGTGACTGCGTGAACTCGCGCTCGTATCCGAGCCGGGAGGCCAGGGCGGTGAAGATGTGGTGGTCGGTGCGCGACTCGCCCGCCGGCTCACGGACTTTCGGCATCGCGACGAGGTGGGGGTCGGAGAATCCGGCGGCGAAGTCGTCGCGCTCCAGGCTGGTGGCGACGGGAAGGACGATGTCGGCGAACTTGGCCGTGGTGTTCCACCAGGCTTCGTGAACCACCACCGTGTCAGGGGTCTGCCAGGCGCGGGTCAAGCGGTGGAGATCTTGGTGGTGGTGGAACGGGTTCCCTCCGCACCAGTAGATCAGGCGGAGCTCGGGCAAGGTCAGGCGCCGGCCGTCGTAGTCGATGGTCTTGCCCGGATGCAGCAGGGTGTCGGCGATCCGTGCGACAGGGATGAAATCCGCAACAGGGTTGGGAACCCGGGGAATCGACGCCACGGAGGGCCGGCCTGGGGCGACGCCGGTCGCGTCCATCGTCGCGTAGCCCGCGCCCCAGCCGCAGCCGGGCCGTCCCATCGAGCCCGCCATGGCAGCCAGCACGACCGACATCCAGATCGGCTGTTCGCCGTGGTCCGCCCGTTGAATCGCGTAGTTGACCATGATGAGCGAACGTTGCGTGGACAGGCGGCGAGCCAGTTCGGTGATCGTGTCCCGGCTCATGCCCGTGATCCTCGCTGCCCAGGCAGCATCCTTGGCAACGCCGTCGAATTCGCCGGTCAAGTAGGAGGCGAAGCGGTCGAACCCGACGCAGCAACGGCGAAGGAAGTCCTCGTCGTGCCAGCCGTTGACCAGCATGGTGTGTGCAATGCCGAGCATCGCAGCGGTGTCGGTGTTGGGGATGACGGGCAGCCACTCGGCGTCGAGGAAGCCGGCGGTGTCGCTGCGGATAGGGCTGATGTTCACGAACCGCACCCCGGCCGCACGGCACTCTCGCTGAAGGTCCTGCGTCTGGTGCCTGGCCAGTCCGCCGGGGTTGATCTGGCTGTTCTTGAGGGCCAGCCCTCCGAACGCCACCACAAGCTCACAGTTCTCGGCGATCTCGTCCCACATCGGCATCCGGGACTGGTAGCTCCACGGAGCTCCGCCGATCACATGAGGGAGGATGACCTCCAAAGCCGCGGTGCTGTACGTGTTGCGAGAGTCGGTGTATCCCCCGCCCAACGCCAGGAACCGGTGGAGTTGCGTCTGCGCGTTGTGGAACGCGCCCGCACTCGCCCAGCCGTAGGAGCCGCCGAACACGGCGCTGTCTCCGTGCTGTGAACGCACTCGGCGCAGTTCCTCGCTCACCAGCGTGATCGCGTCGTCCCAGCTCACCTCCACGAAGGCGTCCGTGCCCCTGGCCGTGTCGTGGGCGCGCGGCAGGCCGTTCAGCCACCCCTTGCGCACCGCGGGGCGCAACACGCGGGCGCTGTCGTCGGCGGCTGTCACCATTCCGGGTCCGATAGGCGACGGCGCGGGGTCATCGCCCCTCGGCTCGATTCGCACCAGCCGACCGGAATCAACCACCGCGACGAAACTGCCCCAGTGCGTCGCAACCGACATGCGTCGTTCCACGATGCATCAACTCCGTCTCCGAAGCTCCCCGGCTCTCGGACAGCGGCCACTTGTGTCACAGGGGCTCCACGTCGGTTGACGGGCCGCAGGACACAGACTCCCCCTGCGGCCCGCTGCCCAACCCTGTAGGTGCCGAGCCTTCCAATGGACGCACAGAAGTGCCGTCCGCGTCGACACGCTGGCTACAACCCTGCCCTGCGCCAGCTCGGCAACCGCCTCGTCGGCATCTTCCACGGATGCCTCAAGACCCGCACCCTCTACGACGAGGCCACCGCCTGGTCACACCACGCCCCCTCGCCGCGGCCACTTGACATCCCTACGCCATGGGATGTCTGACCTGCAGTTTTCCCAGGTTGCTCATGCGCGTCCGGGTGCGCTCGACGTGTTCCCCGAAATGCACCACGTGGAACGTGTCCTGGTTCAAGGGGAGTGGGTTCGACCTGCGGCTTCGTGGGCGTCGCGGGAGATGATGCACGCGTTCCCCGCACTCCGTAGGGCATAGCGGGAAACCGTCTGGACGCTCATTTGACGCTGCTTCCGACGGAGCGTCAGGTGGGTGGCCCGCTGGTCTGGCTGGTCATGGCTCGCTCCGACCGACTCGTCTGGGACTGCTCTGTCCCGCGTCGGGAGAGCCGATCCTCTCCTCACCGGGACGGCCTCCGCCTGCCACAGGACGCGGGCGGGATCTACCGGCCACCTCCAGGTGGAGGACCGTCGCCGTCAGTTGGTGAGGGAGCGACCGGCAGGTACTGGTCGGCGTCGCGACCCAGGGGGCTAGGGGCTGTGCCGACGGAGGCACGCGTCCGCGTCATCCGGGCGAGGGCGGCTCGACCGCCCGTGCACCCTGGGTCGGCACGTGGTCCGCAGCGGATGCGTGCGCTCGCTCGGCGTTCCGTCAGCTGTCCGCGTCGGCCGCGGTGAGGGAGGCGAGGGCGGCGTCGAGGCGGCGGGTGGCCTCTTCGGCGACGGGGCGCAGGGCGTCGAGTTCGGTGAGGGTGACCATCGTGTTCGGGTCGAGGGCCTGTACGGCGGTGCGGTCGCCGTCGCGGCGGACGACAACGTTGCAGGGCAGGAGCAGGCCGATGGAGCGGTCGGTCTCCAGGGCGCGGTGGGCGAGGGGCGGGTTGCAGGCGCCGAGGATGACGTAGTCCTCCATGTCGTGGTCGAGCTTGGCCTTGAGGGTGGCGGTGACGTCGATCTCGGTGAGGATGCCGAAGCCCTGGGCGGCGAGGGCCTCGCGGGTGCGGGCGACGGCGGTGGCGAAGTCGGTGTCGAGGTGCACGGTGCGGTCGTAGCGCATGGCTGTGGTCCTTCCGGTCGGCTCGCGCGGCCCGGACCGGGTGTCCGGCCGTGGGCGAGGTACTCGTGAGGTGTTTCCCGGGGCTCTTCCTGCCCTTGAAAATACCCCCCGGGGTACTAGTGTTACGGTCGTAAGCATACCCCCTGGGGTAATCCTTCACCGGAAGGGAGTACCTCGTGTTCTTCGTCGACACGATCGAGGTGGCCGGGCTCGGCAACCGCAGTTACCTGGCGGGCGGCGAGCGGACGGCGGTGGCGGTCGACCCGCCCCGTGACGCCGACCAGGTGATCGCGGCGGCGGCCCGGCGCGGGGTGCGGATCTCGCACGTCGTCGAGACGCACGTCCACAACGACTACGTCACCGGCGGCCTGGAGCTCGCCCGGATCACGGGCGCCGCCTACCTCGTTCCCGCCGGGGCCCGCGTCGCCTTCGAGCGCGTGCCGGTGCACGACGGCGACCGCACGGGGATCGACACCGCCGCCGGGCTGACCCTGCGCGCGCTCGCGACACCCGGCCACACCCCGCACCACACCTCCTATGCGCTGGAGGAGAACGGCACGGCGGTCGCGGTGTTCACCGGCGGTTCGCTGCTGATCGGCACGGTGGGCCGCCCCGATCTCGTGGAGCCGCGGCTGACCGAGCGGCTCGCCCGCGCCCAGCACGCCTCCGCGCACCGCCTGGCCGCCGAGCTGCCCGACGACACGGCCGTGCTGCCCACGCACGGATTCGGCAGCTTCTGCTCGCCCTCCCAGGCGGAGGGCAGCGCCACGACCATCGGCAAGGAGAAGGCGTCCAACGAAGCCCTCGTCCGGGACGTGGACACCTTCGTCGCCGACCTGCTGGCCGGCCTGGACGACATCCCCGCCTACTACACGCACATGGGCCCGGCCAACGCCGCCGGACCCGCGCCCGTCGATCTGACCCCGCCCGCCGTCGCCGACGCCGAGGAGATCGCCGCCCGGCTGGCCGCGGGGGAGTGGGTGGTGGACCTGCGCAACCGTGTCGCGTTCGCCGCGGGGCATGTGTCCGGCTCGTTCAACTTCGAGGCCGAAGGGCAGCTCGCCACCTACCTCGCCTGGCTGATCCCGTGGGGCAAGCCGGTCACGCTGCTCGCCGAGTCACCCGAGCAACTCGCCACCGCCCAGCGCGAGCTGGTCCGCGTGGGCATCGACCGCCCCGCTGCCGCGGCCACCGGCGAACCCGGCGACTGGGTCCGGGAGGGGGAGGCCCAGGCTTCCTTCCCGCGCGCCACCTTCGCCGATCTCGCCGACCGGCACCCGGCGGAGGGAGTCGTCGTCCTCGACGTCCGGCGCGGCTCGGAGCGGGCGGCCGGATACATCGAGGGCTCGGTCCACATCCCGGTCCACGCCCTGCACCGCCGCCTTGGGGAGGTCCCCGACGGTGAGGTGTGGGTGCACTGCGCGGGCGGCATGCGGGCTGCCATCGCCGCCTCGCTGCTGGATGCCGCCGGCCGGGACGTCGTCGCGGTGGACGACTCCTTCGATGCGGCCGAGAAGGCCGGAGTCACCGTCCGGATTCCCTGACGGCATCGGACGCTGCAGACGTCCCACCGATCTTCCGTACCGACCAGGAAACAGGAGCGAGAAATCCGGATGAGCATCTTCCGACGAGACCGGGGTGGTCCGGGTCGCGTGACCGTGCAGGAGGCGGCGGCGCGCACGGGCCACGGGGGCACCGCCGACAGCGGCGGTGACGCCGTGCTGCTGGATGTGCGCGAGCCGTACGAGTGGCAGGCGGGGCATGCGCCGCGCGCCGTGCACCTGCCGTTGTCCGCGCTGGCCGCCGGGGCGGGGCTGCCCGCCGAGGCGCAGGCGCGGCCCCTGGTCGTGATCTGCCGCTCGGGCAACCGTTCCCGGCAGGCCGCGGAACTGCTCGTCGCCCGGGGCGCGCAGGCCGTGGACGTGATCGGCGGGATGGGGGACTGGGCGGGGGCCGGTCTGCCGGTGGTGGACGCACGCGGTGGGAACGGCACCGTCGCGTGAGCGCAGTCATACTCGCCCTGGCCGCCGGCGCGGTCATCGGCCTGGCGCTCGGCGCGCTCGGGGGCGGCGGCAGCGTGCTGGCCGTCCCCGCCCTGATCTACCTGCTCGGCTTCACCCCGGTCGCAGCCACGACCGCGAGTCTGGTCATCGTCACGCTCACCTCGGTCACCGCGCTGGTCGCGCACGCCCGTGACGGCCACGTCCGCTGGCGTATGGGGCTGCTGTTCGCGGCGGCCGGGATCGGCCCGGCGATGCTGGGCGGCGCGCTCTCCACCAGTATCCCGGCGGCCGTACTGACGGCGGCCTTCGCCGTGGTCGCGGGAGTCGCCGCCCTGCGCATGCTGCGGTCCCGGCCGGCCGCGGAGGGCGCCGCCGTGACAGTGCGGCCGGGGCGGGTGGCGGCCGCCGGTGGCGGGCTCGGCGCGGTCACCGGTGTCCTCGGCGTCGGCGGTGGCTTCCTCGCCGTACCGGCCCTGGTGAGCGTGCTGGGCCTGCGGATGCGGAACGCGGTGGGCACCAGTCTGCTGGTCATCACCGTCAACTCGCTGGCCGCGCTGGCGACGCGCGCCGGTACGGTCGAGGGGCTGGACTGGGCGGTCGTCGGGCCGTTCGTCGGGGCCGCGATCCTCGGCGCCTGGGACGGCAAGCGGCTGGCCGCGAAGATCTCGGGACAAACGCTTCAGCGGATCTTCGCGCTGGTGCTGCTGGCGGTGGCGGCCTTCATGCTGATCGACGCGGTGCTGTGACGGCCGCCGCGGCGCGCGCTCTCACGCCAGGGACAGGAACAGCTTCTCCAGACGGGAGCGCATCTGCTGGGCGTCCTCGCCGTTCTTGCGGCCGGACTCGATGTCGGTCATGCACTGCTGCATGCCGGTCGCGATGATCGCGAAACCGGCCCGGTCGAGCGCGCGGGAGGCCGCGGCGAGCTGCGTGACGACGTCCTCGCAGTCACGCCCCTCCTCGATCATCCGGATCACACCGGAGATCTGACCCTGCGCACGGCGCAGCCGGTTCAGTACGGACTTCAGGTCCGCGCCCTCAAGCTCCAGTTCCACGACCACTCCTCAGAGAAAATACCCCTAGGGGTACTGTACGTCCCGGTTCGGGACGGCGTCGACCATTAAGGATCACACTTGCCATGACCACTCCACCTCCACCTCCACCTCCGCTCCCGTCGCCCTCGCTACCGAGCAGGCTCGCACCCGGCTGCACGAGCTGACCGTCATCGACGTGCGCACGCCCGCCGAGTACGCCGCCGGTCACCTGCCCGGCGCCCTGAACATTCCGCTCGACCACGTCCGCCGCGCCCTGCCGGAGATTCGGCACGCCGCCGGACGCGGTGACGTCCTCGTCGTGTGCGCCTGCGGAGCCCGCTCCGAGAACGCCTGCAAGCTGCTGGCCGAACAGGGCATCACCACGGCCACGCTCGCCGGCGGCACCGGCGCCTGGGCCGCCGAGGGGTACGACCTGCACACACCGGCCGCCTGCGACACGCGGGCCGGCTGGAGCATGGAACGCCAGGTCCGCTTCACCGCCGGCAGCCTGGTCCTGCTCGGCCTCCTCCTCGGTCTGCTCGTGCACCCGGCACTCCTGCTGCTCTCGGCCGGCGTCGCGGGCGGCCTGGTCTTCTCCGCCCTCACGAACACCTGCGGCATGGCGGCCGTGCTCGGCAAGCTGCCGCACAACCGCCCGCGTACGGCCGATCTCGACGCCGCGCTGGCCGCTCTGCGCAGCCACTGAACCCGCGTTCCAGGGCGCCCGTGGAGACTCCATGCGCGCCCTGGACGTCAGTTCGCTCCCGTCGAGCCCGCGGCGGCCTTCCGGCGCACGTCGTCCATGCCGACGGCCCGGATCCTGCCGATGAGCTCCTCCAGGGCCTGCGGCGGCAGCGCGCCCGGTTTGCGAGTACAAGACGGTCCGGTCTCGGACGGCCATGAGTGTGGGGATGGAGGAGATCTGGAAGGCGCCCGCCAGTTCGGGCTGTGCCTCGGTGTCGACCTTGCCGAACACGATGTGCGGGTGGCGCGCGGCCGCCTTCTCGTACACGGGGCGGAACATCCGGCACGGTCCGCACCAGGCGGCCCAGAAATCGATCAGCACGATCTCCGAACCGGTGACGGTCTCCTCGAAGTTGTCCTTGGTCGGTTCCACGGTGGGCATGGCTTCCAGTCTCCTCACTTATACCCGGTGGGGTATCCGGGTATACGGTTCAACCGGCGCCGGTCCGGGTTTGTTCCAGACAGACGGGCGGCATCGGGAACCAGCGCATGCGCTCGAAGTCGGCAGGCAGCCCGGTGGGGCCGTCGTCCAGGAGGCCGGGACGAGCGGCGAACACCTTGCGCGCGCTCGAGTTGACCGGACAGTGCCTCCTCGCCCAGCCGACGGTGACGGGGTGCCGGGGCACTGAGCCGGCCGTCCGCCGTGTAGTGCACGTCGATCAGGCGCAGCGGCGGATCGGCGGCACCGGCGTGGTGGCGCCACTGCCCGGTGTGCGGGTCGAAGCGGTACTCGGGCAGGAGCCGGTGGCCGTGCGTGGCGCACCTCGTCACCGTCCACGTCCGGCAGCCCGAGATCCAGCAGCGGCAGGTCGATCCCACGCTCACCCAGCAGCCGCACCGCCTCGGCACCCGCGCCGGTCGTCAACACCCCGTATCCGGCGCGCTCCGGGTAGCGGCGCAGCAACTCGCGGATCTCCCTCTCGTCCTCGACGACGAGCACCGTGGCGGCCATGACCACACCTACGCGCAACACGCACACCCCCGGGAGGGGCCGAGCAGCCCCAACCCGCCCGGCCGATGTCTCCATCCCGTCTCCACACGCACCGCACGGCGACTGCAGGGCCCGGCGCGACGGTGACGGTGTGGGAACGGAAGACGCCCCCACAAAACCGAGGAGGTTCGCCATGAAGCACAACATCAAGATCGCGACAGCCGACCCGGCCGTCCAGGCCACCTACGACCGGCTCCTGAAGCAGGGCGGGACAGCCTGACCGGAGCCCTGAAGGCGGGACGTACGGTCGAGACCGACGACATCGCCGCACTGAACAAGGCTCTGTCCGGACTCGCCGCCCCGGACACGCGCCAGGTGTACACCAACCTGCTCGCCGCCTCCGAGAGGCACCTGACGGCATTCGAGCACCGGATCGCCGCCGCGTAGGACGAGCAGGACGAGTGACACGACGTAGGAGGAGCAAAGGGAGACGGTCCCGGCCTGTACCTGGCCGGGACCGTCGGGTTCGTCGGAGAGAGGCCGGTGCCTACACGGCCGCTGTAGGTGCCCCCGCACGTGCCCTGCGGCGGCGCAGCGCGAACACGGTGGTCATCGTGCCGGCGGTCAGCAGACCGGCGCCGACGGCGATCGGCAGGGCCGGTGACGTGGAGCTGCTGTCGGCGACGTTCTGCGCCTTGAGGTCCTGCACGTACGCCGGGTACGGGGCGTGCGTGGAGGCGGACGACGCCGTCTGGGCGTAGTGGTGCGGGATCGGCTTCACGGACTTGACCGAGCCGTCCGCGTTCAGCAGCACCTGCTTGTTGTTGGGGTGCCGGAAGTCGAACATGCCGGCCAGCGCTGCCCGCCCGGCGTGTCGAAGGAGGCGTCGCCGATGCGGCCGGTGTGCCAGTTGTTCTCGATGAACTTGGTGATCGACGCCTGCTCGGTGCGCGGTGTGGTCGACCGAGTTGACCTTGCTGTACGGGGAGATGACCAGCAGCGGCTGCCGGGTGCCGGGGCCGCAGCGGTCCGCGTAGCCGCCCGCGGCGGCCGGGCCCGGCCTGGCAGGCGGGGCTGTCGAGGGCCTTGCCGTTGGAGCCGACCGTGGTGTCCTTCGAGCCGTTGCAGCGGCTTCGAGCGTAGACGTGGTCGTACCAGCCGTCGGAGTCGTCGTAGGCGACGACGACCGCGGTGTCCTTCCACTGCGGCGACTTCTGGAGCGCGTTGATCTCCTTGACCAGGAAGTGCTGCTCGTCGATCGGGTCGGAGTAGGCGGCGTGGCCGTCCTGGTACTCGGCGGCCTTGAGGAAGCTGACCGCGGGCAGGTTGCCGGCCTTGAGCGCGGCGTCGAAGTCCGTCAGGTCGTAGTTGTGGTTGGCCTGGCCGTTGTGGCCGATCTCGGCGACGTTCTTCGGCGCGCAGGTGGTGCGGGTTCGACGTGGACTTGTAGTACTGGAACGGCGAGTGGTGCGGGCTGTAGTCGACCGACCGCGGCGCCGCCGACGTTGGTGTGGGTGGTGCCGCCGCACTTGGCGTAGTCGCCGCTGCTTGCCGTCCCACGCGGTGCTGGGCCGGAAGCCGCCCTGGAACCAGCCCCAGCTCACGCTCTTGGCGTTGAGCAGGTCACCGATGTTCTTGCCCTGCATCGCGGCGAGCGCGTTGGTGCTGGTGTGGTCCTTGTCCGGAGCAGTCGTCGAAGGCCGGGTCCGGGTCGTTGATCACCGTGCCGACGCCCTTGGCGTCCGGCGAGAGCACGGTGTACGGGTCCGGGCGTCGCGGTCTGCTTCGGGTTCTCGGTGCCGGAGGCCGGGTCGACGGAGATCACGCCGTGGGTCTGGCCGGAGACCAGGTTGAGCGCGCCGGGCGTGGAGGGGCCGTAGACCGAGCTGAAGGAGTGGTCGCTCGAGCGCGTAGTGCTGGGCGTAGTTCCACAGACCGGTGACGGTGTTGCCGTCGTAGTAGTCCATCACCAGGCCGGGCTCACCGAACAGCCGCCGGTGCACTTGCTGACCTCGGTGTTCTCGACGTACTTGTCGGCCTTGCCGCCGTCGGCCGCGTACTGCTCGGGGCCGTAGGAGTGGTTCTGGTCGCAGGTCATCGCCTGCGACGGGGTGAGCCGCTTGGGCGCGTACTGGTTCGGGTTCTTCGTCAGCAGCCCGGCGTTGAGCAGGTTGTCGAGTCCTTCGGCGTGTGGCCTTGGCGCGGTGAACGTGGTGCCGTCGGTGTTCGCGGCCTTCGGGTAGGTGGCGAAGTAGTGGTCGAACGAGACGTTCTCCTGGAAGAGCACCACCACGTGCTTGATCGGCGTGGCGGTGTGCGTGCCGCCGTGGCCGTGACCGCCGTGCGCCGAGGCCGCCGCCGCGGGGACCGCTCCGCCCGCCGCGGCCAGGGCGGCCGCGCCGAGCAGGGCGCCTACGCGCGTCAACCGGCGCCGCGCGCCGAGGTTCTTCCTGTGCCGATCATGCTGTCTCGCCTTCCGGGAGCACCGAGTACCGCTTGCCACGCCCATTCGTGGCCATGACACCGATGGCCGATCCTCGGCAATGGTGGCGGCGGGACGGGGGAGCGGCAATGACAGCGGCGAGCGAACGGACGGTCAGGAGATTCTCATCAGGTTTTGACCATCTCTTGGCCGGCATCGCGTCGGACGCGTCACGCCAGCAGGGCGCGGCCCAGCCAGTCGGAGCGCGTCCCGCACCCCGGGCAGCGCGAAGAAGTAGCCGCCGCCGAACGGGGTGACGTAGTCGACCAGCGGCTCGCCGGCCAGCCGCTTCTGCACGGTCTCGAACTGCCGGGCCAGATCCTGCTGGTAGCAGCAGAACAGCAGGCCCATGTCGAGGTTGCCGTTGCTGTCCATGCCCCGGTCGTAGTTGTAGCCGCGGCGCAGGATGCGCTGGTCGGCCGTGGCGCGCGGTACGCGGGTTGGCCAGCCGGATGTGGCTGTCCAGCGGGATGACGTCGCCCTTGGGATCCTGCGCGTACTGCGGAGTGTCGTTCTCGTGGCGCGCCGTCCAGCGGCGCGCCGGTGTCGCGGGCGCGGCCGAACATCCGCTCCTGCTCGGTGATCGAGACCCGGTCCCAGAACTCCACCAGCATCCGGATCAGCCGCACCACCTGGTAGCTGCCGCCGGTCGCCCAGTCCGGCTCGCCCGCGCCCGCGCCCACCCACACCAGACGGTCCATCTCGCGGGCGTCGGTGACGTCCGGGTTGGCGGTGCCGTCCTTGAAGCCCAAGTGGTTGCGCGGGGTGCCGGAGGGGCGGGGCGGGCTGGTGAAGCCGTCCATCCGCCAGCGCACCTGCATGCCGCCGCGGGTGTGCCGGGCGATGTCGCGCAGGGCGTGCAGCACGGTGTCCGTGTTGTGCGCGCGCAGAGCTGCAGGCTCAGATCGCCGTGGCACCAGGCGGCGTCGAGGTCGTCGTCGGGGAACGACGGCATGGCGGTCAGCCGGCGGCGGCTTGCGGGTCGGCGAGGCCGAAGCGGTCGTCGAAGAGCGAGGCGCCCACGCCGACCGTGACGGTCAGCCCGTCCGGCCGGGACGATGCGGGCCGAGCGTGCCCGAGTCGGCGGGCGGCGCGGTGATGCCCAGCTCGTCCGGGCTGCCGCCGGCGGTCAGGAACCGGGCCCGGTCGGTGAGCGTGCGCAGCAGCTCGGTCAGCTCGCGCGCGGTTCGTCGGCGGTGACGTCGAAGGACACGAACGCCGTGGCGCGCTGGGGCCGGGGTGAGGATGCCCGCCTGGTGGCGTCCGTGGAAGGGCCGACGCGTGCGGCTGCGCCGTCGCGGCCGGCTGCGGCGGAGGCGGTCCGCCGTGCCGTCGGCGGGCCGCGCGGCCGCGGTACCGCCGCGCCGATCGCGCCGGCGGCCGCACTCCGCGCAGGAATCCCCGTCGGCCGCACCTCGTTCACGTCGCTTCACGCCGTCCTCCGCACGTCGCAGAGAGCGGCCACGTCGGCGAGCCGCTCCACCAGCTCACCGAGGTCCGCGTTGACCTGCTCCCGCTGGGCGCGGGCCAGCCGGTCCAGGCGGCGCCCAGTGGCCGTCGTGGTCGGAGGCTGTCGAGCGCGTGCTGGGTGCGGTCCAGCCACGAGTCGAGCCCGGCCAGGCCCGGTGTCGCGGGACGTCAGCAGCGGACGCAGCCGGCCCAGGAGGACGCGGGTGCCGTCGAGGTTGGCGCGGGCGGTGGCCAGGTTGGTGCCGCTGCCGTAGTCGGTACGGCCGGTCAGCTCGAACTGCACGGTGTTCTCCAGGATCTCGTGCGCGCGCAGCCCGAGGTCCGCCGGATCCATCCGCTCGCTGCGGCCAGCTCGTCGCGCAGCGCGTGGACGGCCTTGGCGAGCCGGTCGGCCGGGGCCGCGCAGGACTGCTCGCCGGACTCGCCGTGCCACAGGCCGTACTCGATGCGGTGGAACCCGGTGAAGTCCGGGTCGCGGACGCCGCCGGACAGCCCGCGCCGTGGTGCCGTTGATCGCCGCGTCGGCGTCGCCGAAGGTGCCGTAGGCCGCGCCCATCCGCTCGTACACCAGGTGCGCGGGCAGCCACGCCGCGCGGGCCGCCGCGAGGTCGCCGCGGTCGACGGCCGCGCGCAGCGCGTCGGTCCGCTCGCGCCAGTTCGACGGTGCGGGCCTGGATCCACTTCTGGTAGGCCAGCGTCGGCGGGATGAGGTCGTGCTGGGTGACCGGGCACGGCGGCCGGACCGCCCTTCGGCCGTCGCGCCGGTGATCCGGACCGTGGGGCCGGTGACGGCGTCCGCGTCGTCGGGCAGGCACTTGAAGGCGTACGACGCCGCTGCCGAGCGTCACCCGCAGCGGGCGGGTGGTGCCCGGGGCCGAGCCCCTCCACCTCGCCGTAGACCGCGCCGGTCGTCGGGTCGGTCAGATACGACCTCGGCCGCCCGCGCTGGAGGTGTTGCGCAGGTCGAAGACCTGGCGGCCGGGCTCGGGACGGTCCCAGCCGCGCCCGCAGCCGGTCGGCGACGACCTCGACGGTGGTGTGCCGCAGCCCGTCGGCCGCGGCTTCCCGATGCCCGCTGCCGCCGGAACCCCCGGCCGCCAGCAGACCCGCTCCCACCGCAACGGCAGCCACCAGGGCACCGCCCGCGAGGAACAGATGGCGCCGCCGGGCGGCAGGGCTGGGCGAGGGCGGTGCCGATATGGAACCGGAATCGGCGTTACGTGCGGCTTCGGGCACGCCGGGCCTCCAGACAGTCGTACGAACGAGGCGGCGCCGATGAGCCTAAGCGCGCCGGAACGCCCTGGCGGGGCCACGGCCCCCTCTCTGACCAAACGCAGGACCAGAATTCGCCCGTGGTTCACCCACGCGTCCAGCGGCGCCGCGATCCGCGGCAGGACCGATCGTCGGGCGGCGGGACGGCGAACCCGGCCGTCGTCCGTCGCTTCGTGCAGATCGATCCGCAGCAGTCGTCGGACGCGGGGCGCGTCGCGTGTGCCACAGGACGGCGGTCGGTACGACCGGTGCACGGGGATGTCGCGGAGCCTGGCCGCCGAAGGCCTGCAGCGATTCGTAGCGTTCCAGGGCTTTGCCCACCCCGCGCGCGGAGATGTCGCGAGGGGAGCGGCGCAGCCGGTCCAGCTCGGACAGGCGCTTGCCTGTGGGGACGACGACCAGTTGCTGAAGGCGCTCGGCCTGCTCGGCGGTCGGGGCCGCGGCGAGGGTTGCCCACAGGCGTTTCTCGGCCCGCTCTCTGGTTCCGGAGACCAGCCGTTCCAGCACGGTCACCCCGGGCAGTACGACCTTCTTGTCCACCAGGCGCTTGGTCGCGAGGCCGAACAGCAGGGTGGGCCGCTCGTTGCCGATCCAGGCCCGCTGGTAGAGCCAGCGGGCGAGCGCGAACCACTGGTCGAACTCGAACTTGGTGTACCCGTAGCCGTCGCGGATCTGCTCTTGGTGGTCCCAGCGGGCCTCGCTGCTGCCGTACCCGGCAAACGCCGAGGGCTCCAGCCCGAGCTGCTCGGCGACGTAGGCGACCACCACGGCGGGCACCTCTTCGGGGTTGTTCAGGAAGGTGCCCAGGTAGCGGATGGTGCCGAGCTGGACGGCCCAGCCGATCCGGTTCCGTGTGCTGCGGGCGGCCATCACCCTGCGGCGGGAGGTCTGGTCCAGCAGGAAGGACCCGGCGAGCTGTCCCTCGTCCGGGTCCTCGGTGAAGTGTCCGAAGCGCCTGTTCCTCGCTCAGAAAGTTGGTGGGCACCGCTCGCTCCTTGATCGTCGGCGTGGTTCGCGCGCGACGGTGCCAGGTGACCTGGCGGAACGTGAGGCGATCTCCCATTTCACTCCAAGGCTTCACCTCGTGTGGTAGTTGGGCAGCCCGAATGCATCTGCCTGCTCCGGCGCCCCGTACGGGGCGCCGGAGCAGGCAGATTAATGAGGAGTGCGTCAGGGGGGAGGTCGGGTGGTTACGGCCGGGCTCTTCGGCTCTGCCGGGCCGCACCCGTGGTTACAGGGCGCCGGTCAGGCGGTTGGTGAGCAGCCGGGTGAAGCGGGCCGGGTCGGGCAGGTCGCCTCCTTCTGCGAGCAGCGCGCTGCCGTAGATCAGCTCGGCGGTCTCCGCCAGTGCGGGGTTTTCGGCGTTCGCGTCGTGCGCTGTGCGCAGGGCCGTGATGAGCGGGTGTGCGGGGTTGAGTTCCAGGATCCGCTTGACCGGGGGTATCTGCTGGCCCATGGCCCGGTACATCTTTTCCAGAGTCGGGGTCACGTCGTGGGCGTCGCCGACGATGCAGGCCGCCGAGGTGGTCAGGCGTGAGGACAGGCGGACCTGCTTGACCTGTTCGGACAGGGTGGTGGTCAGCCAGGGCAGCAAGGCGGCGAAGTCCTGCTCGCGCTGGGCCTTCTCGGCGTCGGTTTCCTTCTGGCCGTCGGCGGAGTCGTCGAGGTCGACCTGCCCCTTGGCGATGGACTGCAGACGATGGCCGTCGAAGGTGGGGACCTGGTCCCCCCATACCTCGTCGATGGGGTCGGTGAGGATCAGGACCTCGTAGCCCTTGGCGGCGAAGGCTTCCATGTGCGGGGAGTTCTCCACCATCGCGCGGCTCTCGCCGGTCAGGTAGTAGATGGTGTCCTGGCCGTCCTTCATCCGCTCGACGTACTCGCGCAGCGTGGTGGTCTTCTCCGGGTCGTGGGTGGAGGCGGCCGACACCAGCTCCAGCAGGGCCTCGGTGTTGTCTGTGTCCTCGACCAGGCCTTCCTTGAGCGCCCGGCCGAACTGCTCCCACACCTTCGTGTAGCGCTCGGCGTCCTTGGACTGCATGTCCTTGAGGGCGCCGAGGACCTTCTTGACCAGGCGCCGGCGTACACCGCGGATCTGGCGGTCGTGCTGGAGGAGCTCGCGGGAGACGTTCAGCGACAGGTCGTGGGCATCCACGACGCCCTTGACGAAGCGCAGGTAGTTGGGCATGAGCGCTTCGCAGTCGTCCATGATGAACACCCGCTTGACGTACAGCTGCACGCCGCGCTTGGTCTCGTGGGAGAACAGGTCGAAGGGTGCCTGCGAGGGGATGAACAGCAGTGCCTCGTACTCGAAGGTGCCCTCGGCGCGCATGTGAATCGTCTCGGCCGGGGGCAGCCAGTCGTGGCTGATCTGCTGGTAGAACTCGTTGTACTCGTCCTCGGTCACCTCGCTGCGCGGACGGGCCCACAGCGCCTTCATCGAGTTGAGCGTGTCGATGTCGCGGGTGGTCTTGCCCTCGGCGTCGGTGCGCTCAGTGGCCATCCGGATCGGCCAGCGGATGAAGTCCGAGTACTGCTTGACGATCTGGCGGATCTTCGATTCGGAGAGGTAGTCGGCAAGCCCGTCCTCGCTGTCGGCGGGCTTGAGGTGCAGGGTGACCGAGGTGCCCACGGGCAGCCCGTCGACGGCCTGGATGCCGTAGGTGCCCTCGCCGTCGGACTCCCACTGGGTGCCGGAGTCGGTGCCGGCCCGCCGGGTGCGCAGGGTGACCTTGTCGGCGACCATGAACGCCGAGTAGAAGCCAACGCCGAACTGCCCGATCAGGCTCTCGGCGGTGGCGGCGTCCTTGGACTCCTTGATCTTCTCCAGCAGGCCAGCGGTGCCGGACTTGGCGATGGTGCCGATCAGCTCCACGAGATCGTCCCGGGTCATGCCGATCCCGTTGTCACGGACGGTCAGTGTGCGGGCGTCCTTGTCGACCTCCAGCGAGATGTGCAGGTCGGTGGTGCCGGTCTCGGCGAGGCTGGAGTCGGTCAGCGATTCCAGTCGCAGCTTGTCCAAGGCGTCGGAGGCGTTCGAGATCAGCTCGCGCAGAAAGATGTCTTTGTTCGAGTAGATCGAGTGGATCACCAGTCGGAGCAACTGGCGGGTCTCGGTCTGGAATTCCAGCGTCTCGACACTGCTGCTCATGTGGGTCTCTTTCTGTGGGTACGTCATGAACGGATTTGGACTCGGGCCGGGGACGGACCGCTGCCCGTCGTCGGCGTGGTTGGGGTTGTGCCGGTAAGAACGCTGTCACCAGCCGCAAACGGCGAGGGTCATGTGCGGCGGCGGGCGGGGTCGCGTTCGGCGACGTGTCGGGCTACGGAGTCGACGCCGGGGCGGGCGTATCGCTCCAGGGAGCGGACGGAGGCGTGCCGGGAGCGAGCCAGCAGCATCGGGGTCGAGGTGCCGTCCTCGGCGTCGTGTGTCAGGGCGCTGTGGCGGAGCCGGTGGAGCGTCCACCCGTCCAGGTCCTCGATGTCCCCGGGGGAGGAGAGGGGATTGGCCAGCAGCCGCGTGTTCTCCTCGAAGATCTCCTCGGCCCGGCGGTAGGAGAGCCGGGTCCGGCCGGTCTCCGGGCACACGTCGAGTGTCGGTGTTCCGGCCGGGGCCTTGCGGTCGGTGAGGAACAGCGGGCCGCGGGTGCGGCGGGCGATGAGTCGGGGCAGCAGCTGGGCGGTGCCGGACTGCCAGTGAATCCACTCGGTCGCGCCGCCCTTGGCGGCGATCTTCCCGCGCTTGTTCTGCGGGTAGAGGTCTTCCACGTTGAGGCACAGCACCTCGTCGGCACGTGCGGCGGACTCGTAGAGCATCCTCCACTGCGACTTCTCCCGCAGGGCGACGTCGAGGCGCCACAGGGCGGCGATCTGGTTCTCGGCCAGGGCCTTGGTGCGGTCCGGCGGTGCCGGCCGCCGCTCGATGCCGATCGTAGGATCGCACTCGATCCAGCCCTGGCGCTGCCACCAGCCGATCGCCTTGCGCGCGATGGACAGCTCCCGGTTGACGGTGTCGGCGTCCAGCCCGTCCGCGCGCGCCGCCGCCAGCTCGGCCAGCACCTCCGGCAGCGCCGGGTCGTCGATCACGTCGATGGGGACGACGGGCGGCTTCGCGCCTCGGAGGGCCGGTCCGGTCGGCGCGGGTTCGCCGGCCAGCATCCACCCCCAGGTCGTGAGCGAGATCCGGTAGACCCTGGCGGAGGATTTCGCGATGCCCGCGCCGGTGAGGTACCGCTCGACCGCCGCGGTGTACGAGGCCGGGGCCGGGGCGAGGGGCACGATCCGGGCGCGAGGCACACGCAGCACTCCCCCGCTCCCGAGTTCGGTCACCGGTTCGATCGTCATTCTCGCCCTACCCTTCCGCCACTGCCGTAGTAAATGCGTACACCTCACCAGCGGCGGCACGAGAACCCGTCGCAGGTGGCAGTGATCACGGTAGGGGCTCTGCCGCAGTAAATCCGGCATTTACTGCGGCAGGCACCGGATCGCGCCACTCGACCTCGTTCCGGCCAATCACTTTCCAAAATCTAGACATGCCTAAAAATTAGACACATGATGGTGGTGTGAGTACGGAACGAGAGCAAGCACTGGCCGCATTGCGCGAGTGGTCCGTCCCCGGCCGCCGCGCGGATTTGGTCGAGGCGGCCTGGAGGGCGGGCGCCACCGTGGTGGCGATCGCCGAGGCCGCCCGCGCCAAGAGCCGCCAGACCATCTACGACGACCTCAAGTCCCGGGGCATCGACCCCCGCCGCGACCGACCCAAGGAGACCGACACGACGATCAGCCCCGTGACCATCGAGGGCATCACCGGCACCGACGCGAATAAGGACAGCGAGGTGACGGACCCCGCGTGCAGGCGCATCATCACCGAGAACCCCGACATGCCGAAGGAAGAGCAGCGCAAGCGCTTGGTGACAGAGTTCAAGCGGCTGGGCGAGGCCGAGGACACGCTGCGCTGGTACAACACCCTCCGCCCCCAGCTGCTGGAGGAGCAGGTCGCCCGCGAGGAGCGCGACCGCGCCCTGCACCTGGTCGAGGTCCGCTGGGAGGCTCTGGCCGACCCGAACAGCAAGGGCAGCTGGCTGCACGGACACCAGGCGTACGTCCGCGCCGTGGACGACGCCCGGATCGCCATCGACATGTGGGAGGAGCGCGCCACTGCCGCAGTGAAGTCCCCGGGAGCGGCCGCGCTGATCCCGGACGGCAACGGCGAGTACCACGGGACCTACCGGCGCATCCTCGATGCCGGCCACCCCGTCCTGACCGTCCCCGACACCGACCCGGCCGCCGTCGCCGAGCAGCTGCGCGCCAACCTGGACCAGGCCCACGAGCATCGCCAGCGCCAGGCCGGACAGACGCTCGGCCTCGCCACCGCCCAGAACTGATGAAGGGGAACCCCGTGCTGAATCTCGACCGGTTCGCCATCGACGACGGTCGCCACCTGCCTCAGCTCGTCATCGCCGAGGATGCCTCCACCGCCGCCGGGCTGGCCCGCTTCCGGGCCGGGTGCTCCTGTGGCCGGATGTCCTCCCACCCCGCGGGCACCCGCGAGCAGGCCCTGGCCGCGCACATCGCCCACGTCAACACCAAGATCGGCCCGTCCAAGGGGCCGGAGTGGCTCCCCGTCGGCGCGCGCGTCGTCATCCTGGCGGTCGTCATGCTGATCGTCTGGGGCGCCTGCTACGCCACCGGCCAGTTCGTCGCCCACGACCAGGGCCTCACCGGCGCCACCGCCAAGACCGTCCTCGGGGGCTCCCACCTCGCCGGTCTCGCCCTGGCCTTCGGCCTCGTGGTCGCCGTCCGCCGGTACATCGCACCCACCCGCGCCTGACAACTGAACAACGAGACGGGGCCGAAGCCATAAGAGGTGGCTTCGGCCCCGCGTCGTTGACTGTACCGGCGCACTGGCAAGGGGCTCATTCCTCGTCGAGGTCTCTGCGTAGGCCCTCGACAAGAAGGTCCCCGATTCTGGATTCGAGCCTGTCGATCTCGGCCAGCATCCCGGCTCTGCGGGCCTTTGCCTCCTCGATCTGGGCCAGGGCGGCATGGTGGCGGTGCCGCTCCGCACGGAACTCGATGAGGGCACTACGGAACTCAGCGCCCGGGGCCGTGCATCCGCTTTCACACGCGACGTGGAGTTCTCCCTGCCTCATCACACCGGCCGTCGGCGGGGGCTGGTCATCCCGGAGCGTGATCACCTCGGACGGTGTACCTAGCCAGAACTGTGAGGGGCTCCACTGCTCGTCGAACGCGGCAGCGTCAACGATGGCGCAGCCCTGCTCGTCGAAGTCGAACACCAGGTGCCACAGGTCGAGGCCCTCGCGCCAGTCCGACTCGTCCATGGGCGTGCCAGTGGTGGTGTGGCCGGTGGCATACAGGTGCAGGACCTCATGGCCGACGCCCGTTCCATCGACGTAGGCGCGCTCGGCGCTATAGATGCACCGGCCCGTCAGCACGGGGTTCACCGCAGCTCCGCCAGGACGTGGCCAACGGCGTCCGTTGGGGTGCCTGGGGCGAGGAACGGACAGGGAGGGCGCGAGGTCGAGCCGCTTGTCCATCTCCAGGCGGAAGGTGCC
>CAWCXW010000010.1:0-132276 GCA_963799685.1 uncultured Actinomycetota bacterium | reverse complement strand
CCTTCGCCGCCTACGCGGCGGATCAGTCAACCGTCCACCCCTGAGCGGACGGGCTTTACCGCGACTTCGTGTCTGGGGAGGGCCATCTGAAATGGCCTCCCCAGACACGAAGCGCGCCGGTCGACGCGGCGCGCGTCAGGCGAGGGCGGCGGTCCAGGCGTCGATGGTGGTGACGTCGGCCTGGCGGGGGAAGACCTTCTCCGTCAGCACCCGGTGGACCTCCTCGTCGGCGTCGCCACAGGCGTCGGCCAGGACGGTGAGGCGGTAGTCGAGGTCGGCGGCCTGGCGCAGGGTGGACAGCACGACGCCGCTGGTGGCGAGGCCCGTCAGCACCAGGTGGTCGGCCCCGGCGCCGCGCAGGACCAGTTCGAGGTCACTGCCGGCGAAGGCGCTCACGCGCTTCTTGGTGACGACGCACTCTCCGTCGCGGGGCGCGAGGTCGGGACGAATGGCGGCCCCCGGATCGCCGTCGGTGAAGGCGCCCTCTCGGGCAGGGCGCTGAACTGCGGGCTGGACTTGGTCTCGGGGCGGCCGGGGCGGAAGCCGACGACGACGTACACCACCGGGATGTCCGCGGCACGGGCCGCGGCGACGGCGCCGGCGAGGCGCTGGTGTGTAGCCGGGGTCCGATGCGGCGGATGCGCTCGACGATGGCCTGCTGGACGTCCATCACGAGCAGGACGGGGTGGGTCACGGTTCGGGTCCTTACCTGGTGCGGATTCGGGTCGCTCTGTGCGGCGGGGCCACGGGAGTGCCTGCGGCCCGGCCGGGGCACGGAGATCCCGGATCATCGGCCGGTGCCCTCGGCTGCGGGCTCGGTCGCCTCACCGTGTTCGCGTTCATCTGCGGCACCGAGTCCGCCCAGCGAGCGGTTGGCGACCCGTCGGCACGAGGAACAGGCTACTGACGGCGACGGGTCGCGTTAACGAGGGCGTGCTGGGCGCTATGGACGGCCGGCCAACTGGATCACCAGCGTGGCGATCTCGCTGATCTCCGACGCCTGCTGGAGCGTGGGACGCGACTCTTTGAAGCCAAGGCGCAGTGCGCCCTCACGTGTCGCCAGCCCGCGCAGACGGTAGGCGTCGAGCAGCTGTGCCAACTTCTCGCTGGCGAACCGGCCATCGAATTCCCGTCCCAGAGCCTCCGTGGTGAACGGCACGTCGGCAGCAATCAGTCGGCCGCGTGTCAGCGTGCACCAGCCGGGCAGTCCCACGAGCCAGTCACGGCTGCCGGTCATGTACACCTGCGTGTCCGGGACCGTGGACGGCACGGAAACCAGTTGGACGCCGGAGCTGACCCCGAGGCGCTCGCGAGTGGGCGCATCGACGTCGACGACGCTGCCGCCCGTCGCGGTCACCGCATCGGCCACATTCTGGCGGGTCTTCTCGTCGTCCTTCTTGTTCACACCAGCAGGGCGATCACGCCGCCCACCAGCAACACGGGCGGGCCGAGGAGAACGACCATCGGCCCCCAGGAGCCGAAGACCCTGTACGCGAGGGCACTGAAGAGGAGGAATACCAGGAGCCCGTAGCGAGCCTTGGCCACGCCGAATCACACCTTTAAGACAGATACTTACATGTATACGAAAACTCGGAACCGCACCCGAAGGTCCCCGTCCGCGGGCGTTGAGCGCCGGACGGGGACGGGAGGGCCCTCAGGCAAAGAGTTCGAGGGCGTTGATGGGCGTGAGGTTCCAGTCGTCCCAGGCTCCAGCCGCCAGGAAGCCGGAGATGTCGTTGCACCCCGCGTCGTTGCAGAGGAAGACGCCGGCATCATCGGTCTGGTTGTTGAAGACCCGGTGGGTACCGAACTGGTTGTAGATCTTGTGGATGCCGTAGGCACGGAACTTGTACGTGATGCCGCCGGACCAGCTGTCGTTGCTGTAGATGTACACGTCGCCCGCAGGGCACCCGTGCCGAAGTCTCCACCTGCGGGGTGGCCGCGCTCGCGGCACCGGACGCGGTGAAGGCGATAGCGACCGCTGCCAGCAGCGGCATGAGAGTGCGCTTCATTTTCTGGTTTCCTCCGTTGGAGATGAATGGGAAGGCCGTCACCAGTCGGCGCTCCAGTTGATCCAGTCCGAGTACACGTAGCCGCACACGTAGTGGCCGCCTCGGTGTAGGCGCGCGAGGTCGTGTCCCCGTACTCGTCGGTCGCCTGGTAGAAGTTGTGGAGACGCTTGCCGGCGGCCAGGACGGCGACCCGCTGCGACGTCGAGTGGTTGTACCGCCGCATCTGGGTGTTGTCGCGAAGTGTCTTACGGTGAGCGCCCACGTCGCCGTGCCCCCCGCCGCAGTCTGCGACGTACGGCGGAGTGCCCGCCGGCTGCACGGTGGAGGACGTGTTCAGGAACCGGCCCGCCGCGCCAGGGGCCGTGCTCGTGGCACTGGCCGGCTGCGTCAGGACCACAGAAGCCACCATGGCGGTCAGCGCTGTGACCAGGGTGCCGACAGCACGTTTCCGTGAAGACATGAGTACGTTGCCTCCCTTCCTCAGATGTCGTACTTGATGCATTCGTCCGTGCGGTTGGACTGGTGGATGCAGACCTTCACGCCGTCCGGGTGTTTCGTGAACCAGCCGCCGCCGCATCCGTCACCGTGGGCCGGAGCATTGATCCGGTAGGTGGTGTCCCAGGGGGTGCCGGGGAAAGCCCAGACGGCATAGACCTGGCGGCCGTCGGGATCGTCATCGCACACCCAGCCGTGGTTGGTGGAGCTGTTGTAGCCCGCGTGTCCGGTGATTCCCGGACCGTTATAGCGGTACGTGGCCGCCGAAGCCGGAGAAGAGACGACGCCGACCACCGCCAACGCACTCGCGGCGACAGCCGCGCCGGTAAGCGCTCCCCGCCGTATGCGCAGTGAATTCACGTATTGCCCTCTTTCTCTAGGACGCCCGCAGGCGACCGGTGTCCCCCGCCTCATGGTCTGTGCTTGTCACGGACCACCGAAGCGGTTTCCACCCTCATCAAGCATCAGAATCAGCGGCGCCGGCACCTGTAAGGTTCCGGGGTGGTGCTTGCCTCGCGGGCTGGGGCGGGCGATCCGAGGCTGGGGGGCTCGATGCGGCATTCCGATACGCGAGGCTGGGCCGTGCGCGTTCCCGGCGGGTTACCGCGTGGGGAACTGGGAGGTGCGGGCCCCGCTGGCCACCGGGAGCTGGGGAGCGTCTACGCAGCACGCCGCCATACGCCGCAGGAAGCGGGTGCGACGTCGAACGGTACGCCGTCCATGCCGCCCACGGTGGCCCTGAAGTTCCTGCCGACCGGCACGATGACGCCGCGCCAGCTGAGCGCCCTTGCCGAGATGGTGCAGCGCGAGATCAGAGTGCACGAGCGGCTCGCCCACCACCGGGTGGTCCGGCTGTACGAGTGCCTGACGGTCGACGACCCCCGTTCGCCCGAGCTGGACGGGTGCTGTGTGCTCGTCATGGAACTCGGCGAACGGTCCCTGGAGGATCTGCTGCACAAGGCCGGCGGAGTCCCGCTGCCGGAGGCGCCCCGACTGATCGCCCAGGTCTGCGAAGGGCTCGCGCACCTGCACCACGCGGGCTGGGTGCACGGAGACCTCAAACCGAGCAACATCCTGCTGATGCCAGACGGTTCGGTCCGCCTCGCCGACTTCGGGCTCACCGCCGAACTCGACTCCACCCACGCCTACCTCACCCCCGCCGGCTCTCCCGACTACCTGCCGCCCGAGCGGTGGACCGAGCCGCTGACCGCCAAGGGGGTGGCCGTCCGCCCGACCTCCGACGTCTGGGCGCTGGGAGTGACCGCCTGCAGGCTCCTGACCGGCACCTGGCCCTTCCCGGGCGGCACCCCGCGGGCCCGGGCGGCCAACGCCGCCGAGTACGCGGAGGGCCGCGCCGCGCTGCGCCTTCCCAGCACCGTGCCGTCGGGGTGGCGCTCCTTCGTCGAGGACTGCCTCGCGCCCGACCACGCGTCCCGTGCCCGCTGGGACGCGGCGTCCCTGCGCCGCCGAGCCGACACCCTCGTCGCCGACCCCGACGCACGCGTCAAGGCTCCCCGCAGCCGACGGCGCACGCTCGTGGCCGCCGTGACCGCCCTGACGCTGACCGCCGGCGGCGCGATCGGGGCCGCAGTGGCCACATCGGGGCCCGAACCCACCGACTACAGCCGCTACTTCTCGACCAACGCCGACATCCCCCCGAAGTACTACGACCTCATCGTGCAGGCCGGCACCACGTGCGACCAGCCGGGCGTCACCCCGGCGGTCGTGGCCGCCCTCCTCAAGGGCGCCAGCAACTGGGACGCGAACTTGAGCGACCCGGCCAACCACGAGTACGGCATCGCGCGGTGGTCCCCGGGCGTGCTGTGGTACTACATGCCCGTCGGACAACAAGAGAAAGTTCCGGACCCCCCCTTCCCGCCCTCTTTGTCTATTCCGGCGGTGGGGCGCTATCTGTGCAAGTACTCCACCGCTCTGCAGTCCGTGCACGGAGACCGGGGACTGCTCCTGGCGGCGGCCTTCGAGTCCTCCGACGACGCGGTGCGGCGAGCCCACGGCATACCGGCCGGGATCCTGCCGTACATGAAGCGCGTGGAGAAAGCCCTGGACCGGTACCGGCCGAAGGGGTCGAAACGACCCGTGCTTCCCACGGTCGGCACGCCTCCCCCGGCGACGGACGCTCCCCCTCAGCGTGAGAGCGAGCGGGAGGGGAGCAGCCGCAGGTGCTCCTCACGGACCAGGTCGAAGCGGACGGACATCGTCACCAGGGCGGACCGCTGCCAGTCGGCCTTGTCACGGAAACCCTCCATGGCCCGTTTCTTCACCCTGAGTTTCGTCGTGGCCAGGTAGTCGATGTGGAAGTTGACGGCGGCCCGGGACAGCCCCTCGTACCCGGGCAGCGGCCGCAACCGCTCAAGGATCGCCGGCACGGTGGGGATCACCGCGGAGCCGCAGTCACGCAGCCGAGGTTCGCACAGCGCCAGCAGCACCATGAAGTACTTGGCGGATTCGTCCAGCGGAAACGAGGTCACGGTCGCGGTCCCCGGCGCAGCTGCCGCCTCATCGCCGAAGGTGTGCTCGGGAGCGAAGACGCCGAAGGTCACGACGTCGTCGAGGGTGGGCACCACCACGCGGGCGAACTCGAAGGGCACGGGGGCCTCGAGCCGCCGCGGCGCCACCTTCAGGAACTCGCCGCCGCCCTCGGGGTTCTCCACCACATAGGTCGTGCCCCTGCTCAGGTTGCTGATCGTCCAGTGGTCGTCGACGGCACGGATGCGTCCGGCAAGCCGGGAGACGGCCGGATCCCGCAGCGGGATCCGGACCCCTGGCTCGGCGTCGTCACGCCCGAAGCAGATCTCCTCCCCCGGGCCCAGCTCCACCAGCCGCGGCTTGTCGCCGCGCGGGCCGCCTTCTCGTCCTGGCAGCTGCACGATGACCGTACGCATGCTCCCCCTTCCGCTGCAGGCGCCGGGCGGCCCCCTCCCGTCCGCCCGGCGCAGAGGCCGCGTGCACGGCAGCCCGGTACCTGACGATCAGCACACGGCGACGCCATGTCGAGCCGTTTCAGCTGTGGCCGAAATGACCCGCTGACGGCGCCCCTGTGCCCCACGCAAGCCCGGTGTCACCACCGTCGGGTTGCGCGACCTTGTATACGAACGGCGGTGCTGCGGCTTAGCATTCGGCCGAATCCACTGCGCTACGGGGAGAGCGGTGGGCACGGCGTGCCGCGTATCGCAGACCAAGCGCGGCCACGGTGGTCGCCCTTTCGCCCCGGCGACCTGAGCCGAAAGGGCGGCACGTTTCATGGCATCAGCGATACCCAGGGCACCACTCTCCCGAAGATCCCCCGGCTTGCGCACGCTCGCCCTCGCGGCGATCTGTGCTCTGCTGGCCGCACTGCTCGTCCAGTTGAGTGCCTCCCCGGCCCGGGCCGAGAGCGGCAGCTGCCCCAACTACACCGACGTGCAGTACCCCACCATCGAGGCCGAGAAGGCCGTTGACCTGGCCTGTCAGGCCGTCACGCACAACATCCGGTACAGCTTCGGCGGCGGCCACGGCACGCACCCCGGGGCCTCGTACGGGTTCTCCGACGGGACGAAGTACGCCGTCAACGACAGCTCGGTGAAGGGCTACGACTGCTCCAGGGTTCGTGCACTGGCTGTGGTACGCGGTCACCGGGCAGGAGAACTACCTGGCGGGCGGCACCGCCGACGGCCAGCGCCGCTCCACCAGCCATGTGGCCCAGACCATCAGCGCCTCGGCCGGCCTCAGCGCGCTGCGGCCCGGCGATCTGGTGTTCTTCGGCAGTCCCTCGCACCACGTGGCGATGTACATCGGTCACGGCAAGATCGTGCAGCAGTCGCAGTCCGGGACACCGGCGAACGTCGCGACCATGGGCACGTCCGACTACGTGGGCGCACACCGCATGGCCGGGATCGCCTCGAGTGCCTCGGTGGTGGACCAGCACGTCGCGGACGCACAGGCCACGCACGGCACGGACGGCTGCGGCAGCAGCGGCTGCACCAAGGGCTGCTCCTACCTGTGGTACAACGACCACCCGAGCGACCCGCTGTGCGACGGCACGGCCGAGGGCACCGGATCCGGCGGGGGCGGTGGCGGCTCGACGAAGCCCTCCGGCTCGTACTGGGTGGACACCTACAGCAACGCCGCAGGACGCGACCACGGCGGCACGCTGTACGCCGGGACGAACTACGTGTTCTGCAAGGTGTGGGGCAGCAAGGTCGGCAACACCACGTCCTACAACCACTGGTGGCTCTACACCGACATGGACACCGGCGGCCAGGACTACGTCTCCGCCTACTACCTGTCCAAGTGGGGCAACGACGAGGCCAAGGACAACTCCGGCACCACCATCCCGACCTGCTCCTGGGACGGGGGCAGCGGCTCGGGCAGCGGCGGCAACGGCTCGGGAAGCACGTACTGGGTGACCACCTTCGCGTCCGCGACCGGGCGTGACCACGGCGGCACCCTCAACGCAGGAACCAACTACGTGTTCTGCAAGGAGTGGGGCTCCAAGGTCGGCAACTCCACCGCCTACAACCACTGGTGGCTCTACACCGACATGGACACCGGCGGCCAGGACTACGTCTCCGCGTACTACCTCTCCGGTCAGGGCAACGACGAGGCCAAGGACAACTCCGGCGCCGCCATTCCCACCTGCTCCTGGGACGGGGGCAGCGGCTCGGGCGGCACCACGAGCACGAAGTACTGGGTGGACACCTTCGCGTCGGCTCCCGCCCGGGACGGCACCGGCTCGCTCAACGCGGGCACGAACTACGTGTTCTGCAAGGAGTGGGGCTCCAAGGTCGGCAACTCCACGTCCTACAACCACTGGTGGCTGTACACGGACCTGGACACCGGCGGCCAGGGCTGGGTGTCCGCCTACTACCTGTCCAAGTGGGGCAACGACCAGGCCAAGGACAACTCGGGCAACACCATCCCCAACTGCGGTTCGGACGGAAAGTACTGGGTGAAGACCTACGCCTCCGCGACCGGGCGTGACCACGGCGGCACCCTCAACGCGGGCACGAACTACGTGTTCTGCAAGGTGTGGGGCTCCAAGGTCGGCAACCCCACCGCCTACAACCACTGGTGGCTCTACACCGACATGGACAGCGGCGGCCAGGACTACGTCTCCGCCTACTACCTCTCGGGTCAGGGCAACGACGAGGCGAACGACATGTACGGAGGTTCGATTCCGGTCTGCTGACCGGTGAGCACTCGCCGGTGTGCGGCAGCACACCGGTGCCGGGGGCCGGATGTTCCTGACCCGAAAGGGTTCGGGGACAACCGGCCCCTTCGTGCATGCAGTCAGTCCGCCGGCCAGGACCAGCGAATGCCGTGCAGACCGGCCACCGGGCTCTCCAGGCTGATGCCGACGCGGTGCCACGCGTTGAGCCGGAGGGGCCGCACGGTGTTCTCCGGGGCGTCGACGGCGTGGAGCTGGATCTGCCGGATGCCGCAGGGACGCCGGTGCGCGGCGAAACAGACCTCAAGGCTGTATGCGGGCCCCTGTCGTCGGAAGCCGCGCATGACGTCCACGCATCGGTCACGTACATCGACAGGCCGGAGCGTGTGCGCACGCGAGGCGGCCCGGTAGTCGAGACGGAACTCCAGCTGGTGGGTCTCGCCGGCGAGCAGCTTCCCGCCGAGCAGGAGCTCGAAGACCCGGACCCGGGCGCCTTCCACGAAGCGGTGTGCTCCGACGACGCAGTTCTGGGTGTCCACGATCTCGACGTCTCGTGGATCTCGCACCGAGGGGCCCGGTGGCAGCCGCAGCGCCCACCGGTCGACGCCGTCCTCCAGCGCCCGGATGGTGAGCCGGAAGTCGGCGTGGGCGATGCGTCCGTCGGCGCCGACGAAGACGCGCTCGGCGATCGCGGTCGGGCGGGAGAGGTCGTACCAGCAGTCGGTGGCACGCGTCATGGCCTTACGCACCTGGTGGTCGAGGGAGGCGAACTTCGACCAGCTCTCGGACCGGCTCCTCAACTCGCTGCCGCGGCCTCCTTCGGTCACCCGGCGCCAGGCCTCCGCCCAACCTTTGGCCTGCCTCTGCCCGCAGCCCAGCGCAAGCACGATCGCGTCGAGAGCGTCGGCGCCGGGCAGCGTGCCACCGGACAGATACGTGTGCACCGTGGACCGGGGGATGCCAGTCAGTTTCGACAGCTCGCTCAGGCTCACACGGTGCCGGGGACGGCCGTCCGCACCGCGGCTGCGAAGCCGGTTCAGCTGCTCACAGAGCTCGGAGGCGGTGAAGACCCGCGTCGGATCCGGAAGGGTGCCATCGGGCGCTAACGAGCGTGCCGGTCTGCTGCTGTCGATGTGCGCCATGTCGTCCCCCGATCGTGTGCGTCCAGCTTCATCCAGGTAGCCATGGAACGGCTCCGTCAGTTTGGTCCACTTACCGCGACGTGACCAGAGCGAGGCACGGGGGTCCTCGCCACCGTCCGCTTGTGGTGATCGACGACAACCAACGAAACGGAGGAACCTTGTTCAGATTCAAAAGGCTGCAGGCTGTGGGGGCGATGACCCTCGTGACGGCCGCGCTCGGCCTCGTCGGTGCTGCCGGCCCTGCACAGGCAGCCACCACCACGATCCACGGCTGCCCCAGGGGCGCCTGTGCATCTACCCCCAAGGGGCCGGGTGGAACAACAACAAGCCCTCGATCGAGCTGTGGAGCTACGGGCCGCACAACCTGTCCAACCAGTTCGGTCACCACTACGTGCTCAACAACCAGACCGACTGGCACCCCTCCGGCGGCGGCTGGGCGGCAGCCATGGCGGGCGGGTACACCGGCTACAACGCGACGGGGACGAACTCATGGACGCTGATCAACTACCTTCACCGAGGCGCCGGCGGCTACGCGGCCTGGGCGAATCCCAACCTCGCGCCGATCAACTCCGTCAACCTGTGGATCACGGGCCCGTGAGGCGGCGACGGAGGCCGGCCGCGTTCGCAGTGACGGTCGCAGCGACAGCAGCAGCCCTGGCGGCCGCCCTCCTGGGAACGGCGGCGCCCGCGCAGGCCGCAGGCACCGTGCACGGCTCCCTTCCGGCGCCGTGTGCATCTATCCCAGAGGCGCCGGCTGGAACGGCGGCCATCCGTCCGTCGAGATGTGGAGCTACGGGCCGCACAACCTGACCAACCAGCTCGGTCACCACTACGTGCTGAACAACCAGCACGATGACGGCGGCTTCCCCGTGATCGCGGTGCTGTGCAAGGCTACGACGGGAAGGACTGCAGCGGAGCGACCTACTACCAGTACAGCCGGGACTCGTCGAAGGGCGTGTCGTGGGGCAACCCCGACCTGACGCCCATCAACTTCGTCATCCTCAGCGTTTTCGGCCCCTGACCCCGCGAGTCGAAGCGGTCAAGCCGAGCTTGACCGCTTCGACTCTGCGCGCGAGATCAGGTCGCTGATCGCCTCCGACGGGTAGCGGGCGCCCCGGGAGGCGTGCTGGAGCGCCGAGGAACTCCGTCACGACCGACGCCAGACGGACGTGACGGGCGATCGCCGAACGGGCCGCAGGCGGTGCCGCCGGTGGTTCGGCACCGGCCGCACAGGCGCGGATCAGGGCCTCGCGCTCGGTCCGGGCGTGGCCGTGCAGCGCGGCGATCAGCCAGTTGACCAGGTAGCCCAGTGCGTACGCGCGATCGTAGGTCAGGTGGGTGTCGAAGAACGCCTGCTCGGCAGTTGTCAGGTCGAAGCCGGAGGAGAGCGCCAGCCCGTAGTCGGCGAAGTAGAGGCGGTCGCCGTCGGTCAGGATGTTCTCGAAGTGGGCGTCGAAGTGCAGCAGCCCACGGGCGTTCATGAACGTGATCGCCGCCGAGCAGCTCCCGCTCCACCATGACCACGGCGCGGTCGGCCGCCTCGTCGCCGGCCTGCAGTTCCGGGTGAGCCAGGTGTGCAGGGTGTGCGGGACGTACTCCAGGAACAGCAGCAGGCTCGCCGGCGCACGCCGCAGCGCCTCGAGGCGGTGCCGGACCTGTGGACTGCCGCCCCAGTAGGCCACGACCTTCTCCACGTCGGCGAGTTCCTCCGGCAGGGGCGGTGGCGTGTCGGGGACCACCCGCCAGTGGTACATCAGCGGGAAGCCCGGGTGCTGCCCGGTGAGCACCCAGTTCGTCGTCATCACGTGAACGGCCAGCTCACGCCACGCCCCGAACGACGGCCCGGCGCCGATGCCGTACTGGCAGGCGAGCGGCAGCCCGAACACGTTCGCCGTGGAGCGGACGTGCTCCGGCCGCAGCTCCACTCGCCGTGAGCGGCACCCGCTTCACGAAGACGGACGTGCCGGCCACCTCCAGCACCGCCGACCGGCCGCCGATGCCGGTGCCCAGCGGCTCGGCCGCCTCGACCAGCTCGCTCACCTCGTGGTCGCCATGCGCAGCGAGGTGCGACGAGACGGCGTCGTGGGCGGCCCTTCGTGCGTGAGAAGCCATGCTCGGAGTAACGGCCGTCAGCCCGCTCCGGTTCCCGCCGCCGCGTGGCGAAGCCGGTGCGCGCGGCCAGGGCGTGATGAGCTTCGTCAGCAGTGTCTGCCCCTTTCGGAAGGAACGCCGCCTTGCACGCCACGGGACCACGTCCGCACCGCCGCGCAGCCCTCGCTCTCGGCGCGGGCACCGCGCTGTTCGCCTCGCTCGGCTCGCTCAGCCTGGGCGGCGGGACTGCGCACGCTGCCCACGCCGCGTCCGGCGGCCGGCGCGTCACCACCCGGCTGCGAGAACTCGAGCGGCGGCACGCCGCCCGGCTGGGTGTGTACGCCCGCAACATGCGCACCCGCGAGACGGTGGCCTACCGGGCGGACGAACGCTTCCCGATCGCCTCGGTGTTCAAGATGCTCGCTGTGGCGGCCGTCCTGCGCGACCTCGACCACGACGGCGAGTTCCTCGCCGAGCGCGTCCGCTACACCGCTGCGTACGCCCACTCCGCCGGTTACTGCCCGATCACCGGCACGCCGGAGCACGTCGCGCACGGCATGACCGTCGCCCAACTGTGCGACGCCGCGATCCGCTACAGCGACAACGGCGCGGCCAACCTGCTGCTCAGTGAACTGGGCGGGCCCACCGCCGTCACCCGCTTCGCCCGCTCGATCGGGGACGGGATCACCCGGCTCGACCGGTGGGAGCCCGAGCTCAACTCCGCGGAGCCCTGGCGCGTCACCGACACCACCACCCCCCGGGCCATCGGCACCTCCTGTGCCCGGCTCCTGCTGGGCAGTGCGCTCACCCACGGGGACAGGAAGCGGCTCACATCGTGGATGCTCGGCAACACCACCAGCACGCAACGGTTCCGCGCGGGACTGCCCCACGGCTGGCCGGTCGCCGACAAGACCGGCAGCGGCGGGTACGGCGGCGCGAACGACGTGGGCGTCACCTGGACACCGGACGGCACCCCGATCGTGCTGTCGGTCCTGACGGTCCAGCCCGGGCAGGACGCCCCGGTCGACGACGCGCTGGTCGCCGAAACGGCCGCGCTGCTGGCGGCGCAACTCGGCTGAGCACCCAGCAGCGGTCAGGGGCGTGGGCAGTGCGGGATGCCGCCGTGGGCCATGCCGGTGGCGAACTCCCGGCCGGTCAGGGCGTACCAGCGGCCAGGCGGGTGGCCGGGGCCGCACGCGAACGAGGGGACGTACACCGAGGGGTAGTCGTCCTGGTCCGGCAGTGCGGCCGTGAGGGCGAACGGTTTGCCGCCGGGGCGGCTGAGCGTCATCTCCGCCCTCTCACCGCCCAGTTGGTAGCGCACCCGGTACCGCCAGCGGCAGTATCCGTCGCGGGAAACGGCGTGGATGAGGAACGACTCGCTCTCGTCCTTGTCCAGCGTGATCTGCTGGGCCGCCGGACCGGTGAAGTACGGATGACCTGCCTTGTCGCCCTTCGCCCAGTGGTCAAGCCGCGGCCGGGGAGCGTCGATCGTGACGTCGAGGGGGATCACGTCCTCCGCGCCCTGCCCCGGCGCGTACACCAGGTGCCCGCCGAGCGGCGCGGCGCAGCTGCCACCGACGATCTCAGGCACGATGTCGGTGACGCGGACCTGCTGCTCGGCCCGACCTCGCAGCGTGATCATCCATTGCGACTCACCGACGTCGACGACGTCGCCCCGGTTCTGCCACGCGGCGCCCGACGCGAGTGTCCTGGCGAAGTGCGCCGGAACCGGACCGCGGACCAGGAACTCGCCGTAGTCCTTCACGTTGCGGACCTCGACGACCTGTACGGCGTCGCGCGGCGCGAGCTGGTCCGGCAGGCCGTCCAGCGGCAGCACCGACGTCACCGCGGAGGTCAGCACGTCCTGGAACGTGACCGTCACCACGGCCAGCAGCACGCCGGCCAGCCAGGTCGCCGGGCTGCGCAGGAAGCGCAGCCGTCCGGCAGGCTCCGGCGGCGTCTCCTCGGCCGCGCGACGCGGACGCGTCGCCTCGCGCCGCACGCTGCGCCGGGTGAGCGCTCCGGTCCGGGGCACCTTCGGCCGCCTAGGAGGCATGGCTGAGTCCTTCTTCCGTGATCTGCACGGCTGTTGTCGTGACGCGCCGCGACGCCGCCCACACGCCCACCAGGAACGCGACGCCCACCGCCCAGCCCCAGCACGTGCCGAACCGGACGGCGTCGCCGAGGGTCGACGTCAGACTGCCGAGGCCGTTCTGCACGGCCGTGCGCGGCGCCAGACGGTCGTGCTGCAGCAGTCCGCTCTCCACGGCGGCGGCCGCGACGGCGGCGAACAACGTCGCGAACCAGCACTCCACGGCCACCCGCACCGGGCGCATGCCGTCCGCCCGTCCCGCGAGGCTGTACAGCGCCGCCGTGAGGACCGCCAGGAAGACCAGACAGAGCAGGAAGGTGGCGAGCCATCCGGCCTGCTGCTCGGTGGGCAGCGGACGCAGGCGCAGCGCCGGGTAGAGGACGCCGCTGAACTCCCGCACCGCCTCGGAGGGCCGGTAGGGCCGCCACAGGTCGGGGTCGAAGGTCAGCGAGCCGTGCTGTTCCAGGTGCCGGGTGTTCGTGTGACGCAGCACGCGTCCGCCGATCAGCGCCAGCAGGACGGCGGGGATCAACCCGGCGGCCACCATGTCCAGCCGGCGACGTGCCGGAGGCGGTGCGGCCACGGACGGCGCGGGCACGGGCGCGGCGGGGGCGGTGGGCTGCGGCGCGCCGACCACGGGGTGGAAGGCGGGCCAACGCTGCAGCAGCCGCACCTCGGCCACCGCGAGGAGCGGCAACCAGCCGACGCACAGCGCGAACTGCGCGGGCACTCCCGCCACCCCGTCGACGTACGTGTCGCCCACCCACTCGGGCTGGTACGGCGGAGTCGGCTCCGGCCGCAGGCCGGTGAGCAGGCCCAGCATGTCGACCACACCGGCCGTCAGCAGGAGAACGCCGAACAACGGCACGACCGTCCGCCAGGGCGGCCGTGGCCCGGAGACGGCACGCAGCACGGCGTACGTCAGCACGGCGCCGAGGCAGACGAAGAGAACCTGCGGCAGCCAGGCCCCGGCGTGGGCGGTCTCCCGCACGACGAAACCGTCGACGTCGACGCCGAAAACCCGTACCTCCGCGAGGCGTTGGGTGAGAGGACGACCGGTGACCAGACGGTGCGCCGGCCGGAAGGCGAAGAGGTAGAGCAACTGGGACAGGGCGCTCGCCACGGTCACGAGCAGCGCCGGAAACCGGTTCACCGCCTCCCCCGATCCAGCGGGTGCGCCCCGCCGGGAACAGTCTGCCGCACGATGCGCAGCCGCGGAGCGGGTTCTCCCCGCTCCGCGGCCGGTCCGTGCTCGCCGCAGCCCGCCGGGGCGCGGATGCGTCAGTGGACGCTCAGGTAGTCGCTGTCGATGTTCAGCGTGTGACCGCCGTGGGTCTCGCTGTGCCCGCCGCGGTACTGGTGGACACGCTGGCGGTTGTTCCACTGGCCGTCGGGGACGTAGGGCTTCAGGGCGGTGTCCGCCTTGCCGTTCCACCAGGCGGCCCACATGTGGTTGGGCCGGGCGTAGCTGGTGGAGTGGTAGGTGTCCGAGAGATCGCCGATGCCGGAGCCGGCGCTGGAGCAGACGCCCGAGCGGTAGCCCTGGCGGTCGAGTTCGTTCACCCATCCGCTCACGTGGCTGAGCACTGCCCGCCGGCAGGTGGAGTTGCCGCTGTCGTAGGCCTCGACGTCCAGGTAGAGCACCGATCCCTTGCCGATCGAGAGGGACTTCGCGCGCTTGACCGCCGCCTGCGCGGAGTCGACACCCTGACTGCGGGCGGTTCCCGCCTTGTTCGGCATCCGGTGCGCGAAGGCGGTGCAGGGTGCCTGTTTCCCGACCCAGATGGGCAGCGGGTGCCGGCCGCCGTGCACGCGGGTGCGCACCCAGTCCGCCGGGAGCTTCGGCTGCGCGCAGCCACGGCTGATGCCACCGATGTAGATGCCGATCGAGCGGAAGTTGGTCGACTTCTTCCAGGCGCTCATCACGCCTCCGCCCGGGGCGGTACACGCGTCGAAGCCGCGCGCGGGAGACTCCGGGCGGGGCCTAACGGTCCAGGGGCTGGTGGGCCGTCTCCGGGAGGCGGAGGTAGACCAGCGCCGAGATCAGGCACAGCGCAGCCACGTACCAGGGGAACGCGCCGGGGTGGTCGAGTTCCTTGAACAGCGTGCCCATGTACGGGGCGGTGCCACCGAAGAGGGCGACGGTCAGCGAGTAGGGGAACCCGATGCCCGAGGCGCGGACCCGGGCCGGGAACACCTCGGCGTTCACGGCGGCCGCGATCGAGGTGTAGCCGGTCAGCAGCACCATGCCGGCGCACTGCACCAGCAGCAGCGAGACGAACGAGTCGGTGATGGCGTGCAGCAGCGGCACGCTGAGCACGGCGAAGCCGACGGCGAAGAACAGCAGCATCGGCTTGCGCCCGATCCGGTCCGAGAGCATGCCGCCCAGCGGCTGCAGCAGGGCGAAGAAGGCGAGCGAGATGGTGCCGACGATGAGCGAGTCGCCCTTGTCGAAGCCTGCGGTGACCTGCGCGTACGTCGGCAGATACGAGGTCCAGGTGTAGTAGGCGATGGTGGCGCCGGTGGTGATGCCGCAGATCAGCAGCGACTCGCGCGGGTGGGCGCGCAGGGCTTCGAAGAGGCCGGGGCGCGGGGCGTCCTGCCGGGCGGCGGTGCGGGTCTCCTGCGCCCCGCGCCGGATCCAGAAGCCGACGAGGCTGAGCAGGGCGCCGAAGACGAAGGCCAGCCGCCAGCCCCAGGCGTGCATCTGCCCGTCGGCCGGGAGGCGACGAGCAGTGCGGCGAGGCCGGAGGCGATGAGCTGGCCGACCGTCGTCGTCACGTACTGGAAGCTGGAGAACAGTCCGCGGCGGCGCGGCCCGGCCGACTCGACGAGGAAGGTCGTCGACGCGGCGAACTCGCCACCCACCGAGAGGCCTTGCAGCAGCCGGGCGACGACGAGGACGACCGGTCCGAACAGCCCGGCGAACGCGTACGTCGGCGTGACGGCGACGAGCAGGCTGCTGCCGCCCATCAGCAGGATGGTCACGGTCAGCGCGGCGCGGCGCCCGCGCCGGTCGGCGACGGCGCCGAGCAGCAGCCCGCCGACGGGCCGCATGAAGAACCCGACAGCGAACACCGCGAACGTCGCCAGCAGCGGGACGAGGGAGTCCTCGGCGTTCTTGGGGAAGACCTGGTCGGCGATGAAGGTGGCGAGGAAGGTGTAGGCGAGCCAGTCGTACCACTCGACGAGGTTGCCCACGGAGGCGGCGAGCAGTTGTCGCCCGGAACGCAGGGGAGGCGGTGCGGTGGTGTCGTCGTGCGGAGTCTTCGCGGGCCCGGCGTCCGTGGGCTGTGTCATGCGCACTGCTTTCCCCCGAACTACAGCTCGCACACGTGTCGGATTTCGCTCCGGCCATGTGCAGCCCGCCTTCCAGCCGTCATACTGGCATGACGATGACGAAGCCTTCTGCGCCCCGGCGCCACCTTCAGACCAGTCCGTTCGCCGCCCCGGTCACCCCGACCGTGGAGGAGTTTGCCGTCGGCGACCAGGTCACACACGACCGGTTCGGCCTCGGCCGGGTCATCGGCGCCGAAAAGGACATCGCGGTCCTCGTCGACTTCGGCCCGCACAAGACCCGGATTCCCAGTCCCTTCAAGGGCATGAGCAAGCTCTGACCCGAAGCCCCGCCAGGCCGACACGCCGACGGACGTGCGTGCGGTCGTTCGCTCTCCCCTGTGGTCCTTCTCCCACGGGCCACACGTGGCGTCTTCCCCGGGACACTCGACACGTGACTGTGTAACCAGTCGAGCACACTCGGCAACCGACGAGCCAACGGGAGCACCGACCATGACCGGCGACACCACGACCGTGACGGGAGCGGGGGCGGGGCCAGGAGCGGCCACCGACGTCCCGCAGAGCCTCGCACTGCGAGCGGTACGGCAAGCGAGGACGGACGGGTGCGGCGAGACGGCCGACGTGGACGACGCCGTCCGCGCCCTGCGCCTCGCCCTGCACGCGGCACGCATCGAGCTGCCCGGAACCTGCAGGCCGACGGCTGCTCCTGCGGCTACCTGGCGGCAGGTGCACTCGTCGAACTGGGCAGCGTCCGCCCGGACGTGGCCCTCGCACTGGCCGAGGTGATCTCCGAGGGCGCGCTGCACACCGCCATCCGCACCGCCGAACGCTCACGCGGCGAGCGGGTTTGACGTGGAAACGCAGTGCAGGCCGGGCAATCGCCCCATACCCTGCCTCGGTGGACGACTCGTGAGTGTCAGACCCATGCGGCCGAACGACCTCCCCGCCGCCGAACGCGTCTCCGGCGCCACCTTTCTGGACGCCGGCCGCCGCACCCGCCGCGTCAGCGACCCCGAGCCGCAGCCGCGCACGGCGCAGGCCTCCAAGGAGTGGGCCGACCGGATCGGGTTCTTCCTCAGCGTGGATCCCGAGGGCTGCTGGGTGGCGGTCGACGAGAGCGATGAGGGGGACGGCGAGCCCGCCGTCGTCGGCTTCGGCATCGCCCAGAACCGCGGTCCGCTGTGGTATCTGGCCACCTACGGCGTGCTTCCGGGGCGCCAGGCGCGCGGCGTCGGCAGTCGGCTGATGGACGCCGTCCTCCGCCACGCCGACGGCCGGCGGGGGCTGTTCGTCTCCTCCGTGCACCCGGGCGCCACCCGCCGCTACCGGCTGGCCGGCTTCACCCTGCACCCGCTGATGCGGATGGTCGGCACCGTCGACCGCTCGACGCTGCCGGCCGTCACCGGGCTGCGGGAGGGCCGGGCCGAAGACCTGGAGTGGATGGACGACCTGGACACCAGGCTGCGCGGCGCCGGCCACGGCCTCGATCACGGCTGCCTGCTCGACACCCGCCGGCTGGTGGTCTGCGACGCGCCCGGCCGCCGCGGCTACGTCTTCCTCGACGACCACGGCCGCGTGTCCCTGCTGGCGGCCGACGACCCGCAGATCGCGCAGCGGCTGCTGTGGGAGGCACTGGCGTCGGCGCAGGGCCCCACGCTCGTCAACTGCATCACGACGGCCAACCACTGGGCCGTGGACGTGGGCCTGGCGGCCCGGCTCGACATCGGCCAGGAGGGCTACCTCGCGGTGCGCGCCATGCAGCCCCCGGCCCCCTACCTGGCCAGCGGCCACTTCCTCTGACGGATCAGGCGCGCCGGCGGGCGCGCAGGACCGTGTCGTACAGGGTGGGTTCGCTGGCCCCCGGCGCGGACCGCCCTCCGGGTGCGTGTCTCCGCGACCACGAGCTCCCAGCGCACCGGGTCGAGGACGGCGGCCGCCTCCTCAGGGGTGACAGACGCCGCCGATGCCGCGTCGACGTGGTGACGGTGCGGGTCGGTCGGGTGATGACCGACGAAGAGCAGCGTGCCGCCCGGCGCGACCGCCCTCGCCAGGCGGGCGAGCAGCTCCTCCGGTGGGGCCGGCGTGTGCACGTAGTGCGTGGTCACCACGTCGAACCGGCCCTCCGGTGGCCTCCACTCGGCGAGGTCGGCCTGCAGCCACTCGATGCGACGGGCAGCGTCGGCATCCTCGTTCGCCGCCCGTTCCGCGGCACGCCGCAGCGCGCCCGCGGCGATGTCGACGGCCGTCACCCGCCAGCCCCGCCCGGCCAGCCAGCGGGCCTCGGCGCCTTCACCGCATCCGGCGTCCAGGGCGCTGCCGGACGGCAGGCCGCCGGCCTCCGCGACCAGGTGGGGGTTGGGCGCGTGGTCGTGATCACGGGTCTCGTGGTGGCCGCCGTGCTGCTCGCGGTACTGCGCGTCCCAGTACGCCTTGTCGAACTCTTCGGACATCCGTTCCTCTCCGCTCTCCGTTCCTTCCACGTCCGACAGTGCGGCACGGCGCGGCCGCACGGCAAACCTCATTGCCGATCTGGCAAACTGGTGGCCGTGAGCGACGACCTCGACCAGGCACTCGACGCCGTCGGGCCGCGGCTTCGCGCCCTGCGCCGGGAACGCGAGACCACGCTCGCCGAACTGTCGGCGGCCACCGGCCTCTCGGTGAGCACGCTGTCCCGTCTGGAGTCCGGTGCCGCGCCGGCCCATGCTGGAGCAGCTGCTGCCGCTGGCGCGGGCACACGGCGTCACCCTCGACGACCTCGTCGACGCCCCGCCCACCGGCGACCCGCGCGTCCACCTGCGCCCCGTCACCCGGCACGGCGTGACGATGGTGCCGCTCACCCGCCGGGCGGGCGGCATCCAGGCGTTCAAACTGGTCCTCCCGGCCCCCGACGGGCCGGAGTCCGGACCCGAAGACGCACGAGGGCTACGAGTGGGTGTACGTGCTGGGCGGGCGGCTGCGACTCGTCCTCGGCGACCTCGACCTGGAACTGCCGCCAGGCGAGGCGGCCGAGTTCGACACGCGGGTACCGCACTGGTTCAGCCCGGTCGGCACCGAACCGGCGGAGGTGCTCTGCCTGTTCGGCAAACAGGGCGAACGCGCCCACCTCCGCGCCCGCCCCGCTGCCCGGCGCCGCACCGGCGGGTGAACGCCGCCGCCTACAGGGCGACTACGGTCACGGCGCCACGCAGCCCGGCGAAGTCATCCGGGTTCCGGTGAAGAGGGGCAGGCCCCGCACCGATGCGATCGCAGCGATCATGAGGTCGATGCGTCGCGGCTTCGGGCGGCGGCCCACAGCGACCACGAGCGCCACCAGCGTGCCGAAACGTGCGGCCGCGTCCCCGTCGAAGGGCAGCGGGTCGAAGTCCGCGACCGCGGCGCCCAGCTTCTCCATCCGTGTTGCCCGGTCGGCCGCATTCTTCGCCATGACCACGCCCTGCTGAAGCTCAGCCATCGTCACGGCCGTCAGGTTCGGCACGGACGGAAGCCGCTCCGGTGCCAACAGGTCCAGGTCGATGTACGTGCAGGTGTCCAGGACACCGGCCTCATGGCGCTCAGCCACGAGGCCGGTTCCAAGGATCGTCATCGCCGATGCGATCCGTATCGCCGAAGAACTGGTCGGCCTCCCGCCGCATCTCGCGGTAGTCGAGCCGCGGAAGGTTGCGGTGGCGCTCCACGAGCTCCTCGGCCGTAAGACGCCTTCTGCGCGCAAGAGGCCGAGTCTCGGCGACCTCTACCCCGTTGCGGGTGATGTGGTAGGTCTCGCCGCTCTCCACCGCATCCATGACCGCAGCGGTAGCGGTTGCGAAACTCCCGCTGAGTGATGGTCTTCATGGCTCCACTGTAGCACCATGTAGCACAACGGGCTACTCGTGCTACGCCGCTCAGTAGACGGTGTGCATGGCCGTGCGGACCTGCGTGAGCGTCCGCTCCGCGAGCGCGTTCGCGTGGGCGTTGCCCGCGCGGAGCACGTCGCGCAGGTGGGCGCGGTCCTGCGCGAACTCGGCGCGGCGGGCCCGGATCGGGGCCAGGTACTCGTTGACCGCCTCCGTCACGGTCCTCTTCAGCGCGGCGGCTCCGCCGGCGCCGATGTCGGCGGCCACCTGCGTGCGGGTCGCGGTCCTGGCACAGGGCCGCCAGCAGCACCAGGCTCGGACACCTCCGGGCGGGCGGCCGGGTCGTAGGTGATGTGCCGGTCGGAGTCGGTCTTGGCGCCCCGGATCAGCCGGGCGGTCTCGTCGGCGCTCGGCGGCCAGGGCGATGGCGTTGCCCCGGCTCTTGCTCATCTTGGTGCCGTCCGTGCCGAGCAGCGAGCGGCGCGCTCGACAGCAGCGCGTCGGGCTGGGGGAAGACGGGCCGCCGTCGCCGTAGCGGTCGTTGAACCGGCGGGCGATGGTCCGGGTCAGTTCCAGGTGCGGGAGCTGGTCCTGGCCGACCGGGACCAGGTTGGCCTTGCAGAACAGGATGTCGGCGGCCTGGTGGACGGGGTAGGTGAACATCAGGCCGCTGACCGCGGCCTGCCGCGAGTGGGCGATCTCGTCCTTGACGGTGGGGTTGCGGCTCAGCTCGGCGACGGAGACGAGGCTGAGGAACGGCAGCATCAGCTGGTTGAGCGCCGGGACGGCGCTGTGCGTGAAGATCGTGCTGCGCGCCGGGTCGACGCCGATGGCGAGGTAGTCCAGCACCAGTTCCTCGACGTGCCCGGCGAGGTTGTCCGCGACGTCGCGGTCGGTGAGCACCTGGTAGTCGGCGATCGAGCACGAACAGTCCGACGCCGAGGTTCTGCAGCCGCACCCGGTTGTGCAGGGTGCCGAAGTAGTGGCCGAGGTGCAGTCGGCCGGTGGGGCGGTCGCCGGTCAGGACCCGGAACCGGCCGGGATCCTCGCTGGATGCAGCTGTTCCAGCACGGCGCTGCGGGCCTGCGCGGCGGTGGTCGCGGTCGGCGGTGGTGGTCATGGGTTCTCCCGGTGGGTGGCGCGGTGGAGGCCGCCGTCAGGACGGCGGAGCGCACGCGGTCCGGGGAACGCGAAAGGGCCGTCCATCCGAACGGCCCTGGTCGTCGCCTGCGAGGTGGCCGCTCCTACCGGGAGCGCCACCAGGCGAGATGCGACGAGGACGACATGTGTCCACCATAGCGCCCGACACCGGAGCTGAGTGGGCGGCGCCTCCGCACAGGCGCCGCCCTCTGCCTGGGGACCGGGTCCGCCGCCGCGGTGAGGGAAAGAGGTACGGCGGCGGGCCCCGGAAGGTCACCGGGCTCAGCGGCTGTCGCTGCCGGCCGACGCGGCCGCGGCGCGGCCCGCCTCCAGGCGGGCGACCGGGATGCGGAACGGGGAGCAGGAGACGTAGTCCAGGCCGACCTCGTGGAAGAAGTGGACGGACTCCGGGTCGCCGCCGTGCTCGCCGCAGACGCCGAGCTTGAGGTCGGGGCGGGTGGCCCGGCCGGCCTCGACCGCGCTGCGGACCAGGGAGCCGACGCCGTCCCTGTCGATGGTCTCGAACGGGGAGACGCCGAAGATGCCCTTCTCCAGGTAGGCGGTGAAGAAGCTGGCCTCGACGTCGTCGCGGGAGAAGCCCCAGACCGTCTGGGTCAGGTCGTTGGTGCCGAAGGAGAAGAACTCGGCGCACTCGGCGATCTGTCCGGCGGTCAGCGCGGCGCGCGGCAGTTCGATCATCGTGCCGAGTGGCAGATCTTCAGGTCGACGCCGTGGCCTGCTGGACCTCGGCGATGACGCTCTCGGCCTCCTCGCGGACGATCTCCAGCTCCTGGACGGTGCCGACCAGCGGGATCATGATCTCCGCGCGCGGATCGCCCTTGGCCTCGGCCTTGCGCTGGGCGGCGGCCTCGGCGATGGCCCGGACCTGCATGGTGAACAGGCCGGGGACGACGAGCCCGAGCCGCACGCCGCGCAGGCCGAGCATCGGGTTCTGCTCGTGGCAGCGGTGGACGGCCTGCAGCAGCCGCAGGTCGTTCTCGTTGGCGTCCTTGCGGGACTCGGCGAGCGCGACGCGCACCGACAGCTCGGTGATGTCGGGCAGGAACTCGTGCAGCGGCGGGTCCAGCAGCCGCACGGTCACCGGCAGGCCGTCCATCGACTCGAAGAGGCTCGACGAAGTCGGCCTTCTGCAGCGGCAGCAGCTCGCCCAGCGCCTCGTCGCGCTCCTCGTCGGTGTCGGCGAGGATCAGCCGCTCGACGAGTTCGCGGCGCTCGCCGAGGAACATGTGCTCGGTGCGGCACAGGCCGATGCCCTGGGCGCCGAAGCGGCGGGCGCGGGCGGCGTCCTCGGCGTTGTCGGCGTTGGCCCGCACCCGCAGCCGCCGCATGCGGTCGGCGTAGGCCATGATCCGGTGCACGGCCTCGACCAGTTCGTCGGCGTCGTCGGCGCCGGCGTGCATGCGGCCCTCGAAGTACTCGACGACCGGGGAGGGCACGACGGGCACCTCACCGAGGTAGACCTTGCCGGTGGAGCCGTCGATGGAGACGACGTCGCCCTCGTCGACGACGTGCGCCGCCGGGCGCCGTCATCCGCCGCCGCTTGGTGTCGACCTCCAGCTCCTCCGCGCCGCACACGCAGGTCTTGCCCATGCCGCGGGCGACGACGGCGGCGTGCGAGGTCTTGCCGCCGCGGCTGGTGAGGATGCCCTCGGCGGCGATCATGCCGTCGAGGTCGTCGGGGTTGGTCTCGCGGCGGATGAGGATGACCTTCTCGCCGGAGCGGGACCACTTGATCGCGGTGTAGGAGTCGAAGACGGCCTTGCCGACGGCGGCGCCCGGCGAGGCGGCGATGCCGCGGCCGACCTTCTCGGTCTGTCGCCTCGGAGTCGAAGCGCGGGAACATCAGCTGGGCCAGCTGGGCGCCGTTGACCCGCTGCAGCGCCTCCGCCTCGTCGATCAGGCCCTGGTCGACGAGCTGCATGGCGATCCGGAACGCGGCGGCGGCCGTGCGCTTGCCCACCCGGGTCTGCAGCATCCACAGCTTGCCGCGCTCGATGGTGAACTCGATGTCGCACAGGTCCTTGTAGTGGTTCTCGAGGGTCTCCATGATCTGCATGAGCTGGTCGTACGACGCCTTGTCGAGCTGCTCGAGGTCGGCGAGCGGCACGGTGTTGCGGATGCCGGCCACGACGTCCTCGCCCTGCGCGTTCTGCAGGTAGTCGCCGTAGACGCCCTGCTGGCCGCTGGCCGGGTCGCGGGTGAAGGCGACGCCGGTGCCGGAGTCGGGGCCGAGGTTGCCGAAGACCATGGAGCAGACGTTGACGGCGGTGCCCAGGTCGCGCGGGATGCGCTCCTGGCGGCGGTAGAGCTTGGCGCGGTCGGTGTTCCAGGAGTCGAAGACGGCGCGGACGGCCAGGTCCATCTGCTCGCGCGGGTCCTGCGGGAACTCCCGGCCGGTCTCCTTGGCGACGATGCCCTTGAAGTCCTCGACGAGCTGCTGCAGGTCGGCGGCGGTCAGGTCGACGTCGGTGGCCGCGCCCTGCGCCTGCTTCGCCTCCTCGAAGGTCTCCTCGAAGAGTTCGCCGTCGATGCCGAGCACCGTCTTGCCGAACATCTGGATGAGCCGCCGGTAGGAGTCCCAGGCGAACCGCTCGTCGCCCGCCTGCGCGGCCAGACCGTGCACGGACTCGTCGGACAGGCCGATGTTCAGGACGGTGTCCATCATGCCGGGCATGGAGAACTTGGCGCCGGAGCGGACGGAGACCAGCAGCGGGTCGTCCGCCTGGCCGAGCCTCTTGCCCATCGTCTGCTCGAGAGCGTCGAGGTGCGCGGCGACCTCGTCGCGCAGCTTCGGCGGCTCGTCGCCGGAGTCCAGGTAGACCTTGCAGGCCTCGGTGGTGATGGTGAAGCCGGGCGGCACCGGGCAGACCGAGGTTGGTCATCTCGGCGAGGTTGGCGCCCTTCCCGCCGAGCAGGTCCTTGAGGTCCTTGTTGCCCTCTGTGAAGTCGTAGACGAACTTCGGCGCTGCTTCCGACTGCTGTGCTGCGTTTGCTACGTGTTCCGGCACGGGACTCGACCCCTCGCGAACGGCTGCCCTGACGGCGGGGAGAGTACCCATATCCAAGGCTTTGGAGCACTTCCTTCGGGTCGTCATGCGGGTCTAACCACCCGTCCGCCGACAGATCGAAAGCAATCGGGGAACGAGTTTCCGCACGCTCAGCCTTCACACCTCGAACGCAAGACTGCGCACAGTGAGGGATCTGTCGGCCGATAGATACACTGAGCGACAGTGCCAGACGTCACCTGAACCAGCAAGCCTGGCACTCAGTGCCATCACTTTGAGAGGTGCACGCCTCACATGAGCGCTCATATGAGCGAGCATGGCATCAAAGTGGCGATAATCACGCGTCCGCCGACCCCTTCGTCTCGGTCGGCGGACGGTCACCAGACCGTCGTCGTCCTCGGCTCACGCCGCGCCACGTGGCCGTCGACCTACTGCGCAACGACTTCGTGCTGCGCTGGGAGCAGGTCCCGGCCCAGGTGATCGTGGAGATCGTCGACGAGGTCCACCTGCCCCTGCTGCTCGCGCCGCCGCACCCTGCCGTCGACGCCGGAACGCAGCGCCGGCAGGCACTCGTCGTGGTCCGGCTCAGCCGTGTCGTGGGCCAGGTCCTTCACCGGCCCGCACAGCTCGATGCGGGTCGCCGGCCGCGCGCGGGGACGATCCGGCCGACGGCCGCTTCCAGCAGGTGCGGACCCGGGACGGGTCAGCCGCCGGAGGTGTCCAGTTCGGCGTCCGCGCCGAGGTCCGCTGCCGCGTACGGGTCGTCCAGCCAGCCGTCCGGGAGGACCACCTTGTTGCGGCTGGAGGTACGGCCGCGGGGGCCGTCCGCGCCATGGGCCGGCCACGGCTGGTCCAGGTCCAGCCCGGACAGCAGGGCGGCCAGCTCGGCCAGCGACGAGGCGACGGCCAGGCTGCGGCGCATGTCCGAGCCGACGGAGAAGCCCTTGGTGTACCAGGCGACGTGCTTGCGGAAGTCGATCACGCCGCGCGCCTCGTCCTGAAGCCACTGGCCCAGCAGCGTCGCGTGCCGCAGCATCGTGGCCGCGACCTCCCGCAGGGTCGGGGCCGCGTACGGCGTGCGGGGGCCGTCGCCCGCCTCGAAGGCCTGCACCAGATCGCCGAACAGCCAGGGCCGTCCCAGGCAGCCGCGGCCGACGACGACGCCGTCGCAGCCGGTCTGCCGCACCATGCGGACCGCGTCGTCGGCCGACCAGATGTCGCCGTTGCCCAGCACCGGGATGCCGGAGAGGGCGCCGACGGTCTCCTTGAGCCGCGCGATGGCGTCCCAGTCGGCGGTGCCGCCGTAGTGCTGGGCGGCGGTCCGCCCGTGCAGCGCGATCGCGGCGACGCCCTCCTCGCGCCGATGCGGCCCGCGTCGAGGTAGGTGAGGTGGTCGTCGTCGATGCCCTTGCGCATCTTCATGGTCACCGGCAGCCCGCCGGCGTTGCCGACCGCCTCGGGGAGGATCGCGCGCAGCAGGTGCCGCTTGTACGGCAGCGCCGAGCCGCCGCCCTGGCGGGTGACCTTCGGCACGGGGCAGCCGAAGTTCAGGTCGATGTGGTCGGCCAGGTCCTCGTCGGCGATCATGCGGACGGCCTTGCCGACGGTCACCGGGTCCACGCCGTAGAGCTGCATGGAGCGCGGCCGCTCGGTGTCGTCGAAGTGGATCAGCCGCATGGTCTTCTCGTTGCGCTCGACCAGCGCCCGCGTGGTGATCATCTCGCTGACGAACAGGCCCTTGCCGCCGCTGAACTCCCGGCACAGCGTGCGGAACGGCGCGTTGGTGATGCCGGCCATCGGCGCCAGCACCACCGGCGGCTGGACGGTGTGCGGGCCGATCGTGAGCTGGTTGGTCGTCATCGCTGCGGGCGGGCCTTTCGTCGCTCGGGTCAGTGGGCCGGCTCTTCATTGTCCCGCACCAGCGCGGCGAGCTTCTCCAGCCGGGTGTGGGTCTCCTCGTCGTCCGGGGTGTAGACGTTGACGCGCGAGCCACGCGTGGGGCCGAGCCACAACCGCGTCACGCGGACGTGCAGCAGCCCGACCTGTGCCTGCCGGAACCGCTTGACCGGCGAGAGGCTCTGGGCGACCTCGTGCCGCTCCCACAGCTCGCAGAACTCGGGCGACGCCTGCTGCAGCCGCTTGACCAGCGCCTTCCAGGCCGGTTCTGCGACGTGCTCGGCCATCGCCGCCCGCAGGTTCGCCGTCATCAGCCGCAGGCCCTCCTCGCGGTCGACCAGGGCCGCGGCCCACTCGGGATCGGTGAAGGCGAGCCACAGGCAGTTGCGGTCCCGGTAAGGCCGCGCCTGAAGGTCGCACAGCAGCAGCCCGTAGGTGCGGTTGTAGGCGAGGATGTCGTACCGGGCGTTCTGTACGCAGGCCGGGTACGGCTCCATCTGCTCCAGCATCGTCTGCAGTTCATCCGGCACCCCGGTGCACTCACTGTCCGGCTCCGGGTCGGTCTGCCCGGCCAGGGCGAACAGGTGCGCCCGCTCGCTGGGGTCGAGGAGCAGGGCGCGGGCGAGGGCGTCGAGCACCTGTGCGGAGACGTGGATGTCGCGCGCCTGTTCGAGCCAGGTGTACCAGGTGACGCCGACTGCGGACAGGTGCGCGACCTCCTCCCGGCGCAGGCCGGGCGTGCGCCGGCGCGGGCCGCGCGGCAGGCCGACGCGTTCGGGGGTCACGCGTTCGCGGCGGCTGCGCAGGAAGGCGGCGAGTTCACGGCGGCGCATACCCTGCTCGTCGCGCACGGCGGAAGGGGCCGGAAGGGTCATGCCTCCAGCATGCCGCCCGGCCGAGCCGATTTCCAGGTAGTCCCGGTACCAGGATAAAGACACTCTGGTACCTGCCTGAGTGTGCCCCGAGACTGAGTGGCGTGAGTACGACGACGCGTATCCCTGCTCCCCCGCCGCCCACCCGGCTGCCGACGACCGCCCCGGCCCGGCTGGGCGGTGCGGGCCTTTTCACCGTCCTGTTCGGCGCGGCCCTTCCGCTGATCGACTTCTTCATCGTCAACGTCGCTCTGCCCGCCATGGGCCGCGACCTCGGCGCGAGCCCCGCACTGCTGGAGCTGGTCGTGGCCGGCTACGGCATCGCCTACGCGGTGCTGCTGGTACTCGGCGGGCGGCTGGGCGACACGCTGGGCCGCCGCCGGCTTTTCCTGGCCGGCATGGCTGCCTTCGGGCTCACCTCGCTGGCGTGCGGACTGGCGCCCTCGTCATGGACGCTGATCGGCGGCCGGCTGGCCCAGGGCGCATCCGCGGCGCTGATGCTGCCGCAGGTGCTGGCGACCATCCAGGCCACCACCGCCGGGCAACGCCGCGCCCGCGCGCTGGGCCTGTACGGGGCGACGGCCGGGCTGGCCATGGTCGCCGGGCAGATCCTGGGCGGAGTGCTGGTGGCCGCCGACCTGGCAGGAACCGGATGGCGTGCGGTGTTCCTCGTGAACGTGCCGGCGGCTGCGCTCGGTCTGCTGCTGGTGTGGCGCACGCTGCCCGAGACGCGCGCCGAGCGCCCCGCCCGGGTGGACGTGCCCGGCACGCTGCTGCTCGGCACGTCGCTGGCCTCGCTGCTCGTGCCGCTGACCGAGGGCAGGGCGGCCGGATGGCCGCTGTGGTCGTGGGTACTGCTGGCGCTCTTCCCGTTCGCGGCCGCCGCGTTCTTCGCGGCTGAGCGCCGGCTGGAACGGTCCGGCGGCACCCCGCTGGTGCCGCCGAGCCTGCTGCGGGTGCCCGGAATGCGGCAGGGCATACCACTGCTCGCGCTGTGCGTCGGCGGCTTCGGCGGCTTCATGTTCACCGCGGCGGTCGCCCTCCAGCAGGGACTGGGCTACGGCCCGGTTCGTGCGGGCACGGCGCTGGTGCCCTATGCGGCGGCGTTCTTCGTCGCCTCGCTGGTCGGTCCACGCCTGGCCGCCCGGTACGGGAACCGGGTGGTGACGGCGGGCGGCCTGATCCAGACGCCGGGCCTGCTGCTGCTCGCGGCGACGATCGTGCACGGCTGGCCGGGCCTGGGACCGCTCACGATGGCGCCGGGCCTGGCGGTGGCCGGGCTGGGTCAGGGACTGATCCTGCCCGCGCTGTTCCGGATCGTGCTGGCGGACGTGCCGACGGCGCGCGCCGGAGTGGGCGGCGGCGTGATGGCCACGGCACAGCAGTCCTCGATCGCGCTGGGCATGGCGCTGCTGGGCGCGCTGTTCCTGGCGCTGGCCCCGGCAGCCGGCATGCGCGACGCGCTGGCGGCGACGCTGGCCGCGCAGGCCGCGTCGGTGGTCGTCATCGTCGTGCTGAGCCTGCGGCTGCCGCGCGCGACCGGCTGACCCGGCCCGGACGCCGGAGAAGCGTGGCCTCCCGGCGCCCGGGTGATCGCATCCTGGCCGTCAGCAGCCGATGAGGCGGGCCGCCATGTAGGCCTCGATCTGGTCGAGGGAGACGCGCTCCTGCTTCATCGAGTCACGCTCGCGCACGGTCACCGCGTTGTCGTCGAGGGTGTCGAAGTCGACCGTGACGCAGAACGGGGTGCCGATCTCGTCCTGGCGACGGTACCGGCGTCCGATGGCACCGGCGTCGTCGAACTCGATGTTCCAGTGCCGGCGCAGCGTCTCGGCCAGGCCGCGGGCCTTGGGCGAGAGGCGCTCGTTGCGGCTCAGCGGCAGCACGGCCGCCTTGACCGGGGACAGCCGCGGGTCGAGGCGCATCACGATGCGCTTCTCCATCTTGCCCTTGGCGTTGGGCGCCTCGTCCTCGATGTAGGCGTCGAGCATGAAGGCGAGCATGGCGCGGTTCACACCGGCTGCCGGCTCGATGACGTAGGGCGTCCAGCGTTCACCGGCCTCCTGGTCGAAGTAGGACAGGTCCTGGCCGGATGCCTTGGCGTGCGAACTGAGGTCGTAGTCGGTGCGGTTGGCCACGCCCTCCAGCTCGGAGAACTCGGTGCCGCCGAAGTTGAAGCGGTACTCGATGTCGGCGGTGCGCTTGGCGTAGTGCGAGAGCTTCTCGGCCGGGTGGTCGTACCAGCGGATGTTGGCCTCCTGGATGCCCAGGTCCAGGTACCAGTTCCAGCGCTGCTCCATCCAGTACTCGTGCCACTTCTCGTCCTCGCCCGGCTTGACGAAGAACTCCATCTCCATCTGCTCGAACTCGCGGGTGCGGAAGATGAAGTTGCCCGGCGTGATCTCGTTGCGGAAGGACTTGCCGGTCTGGGCGATGCCGAACGGCGGCTTCTTGCGCGAGGTCTGCTGCACCTGAGCGAAGTTGGTGAAGATGCCCTGGGCGGTCTCGGGGCGCAGGTAGGCGACCGAGCCGGAGTCCTGCGTGGGGCCGAGGTGGGTGGCGAGCAGGCCGGAGAACTGCTTGGGCTCGGTGAAGGCGCCCTTGTTGCCGCAGTGCGGGCAGTTGACGTCGGCCAGGCCGTCCGCGGGCATCCGGCCGTGCTTGGCCTCGTAGGCCTCCTCCAGGTGGTCGGCGCGGTAGCGCTTGTGGCAGGAGGTGCACTCGGTGAGCGGGTCGGTGAAGGTGGCGACGTGGCCGGAGGCCTCCCAGACCTCGGGGGCCAGGATCACCGACGAGTCAAGACCCACCACGTCGTCGCGCGAGGTGACCATGGAGCGCCACCACTGGCGCTTGATGTTCTCCTTGAGCTCGACCCCGAGCGGACCGTAGTCCCAGGCGGCCCGCTGACCGCCGTAGATCTCGCTGCAGGGATAAACGAAGCCACGGCGCTTGCTGAGGCTGACGATGGTGTCGATCTTGTCGGCGGCCACGGTGCTCTCTTCATCAACGACGACGGAATACCTCAGGTTACCGGCGGGAGCGGGTCCGGAATCAAATCCGTTCGCGGTGTGGTCCCCGGCGCCCCAGCCCGCTCGCGCGCGGCCGGGCGGCCGCTTCCGGGTGGTGTTGACAATCGTTTCCATCTGAAGTGAAAATGACTGTCATGAACGCATGCCGACACCTCATACGCACCACCGCCGCAGCGGGCGCCGTGGCCCTCGGGGCCCTGTCCCTGACCGCGTGCGGCGACGACTCCGCCGCGCGGGAGGACACCGTGCGGGTCGTCGCGTCGTTCTATCCGATGGACTTCCTCGCGCAGCGCATAGGTGGCGACCACGTCACCGTCACCGACCTGACCAACCCGGGCGTCGAGCCGCACGACCTGGAACTCGACCCGAAGCAGATCGTGCAGGTCGACAAGGCCGACCTCGTCGTCTACCTCAAGGGCCTGCAGCCCGCAGTCGACAAGGCCGTCGCCCAGTCCGGCGCGAAGCACGTCGCAGAGGCCGCCTCCTACACCACCCTCGAGGACCACGGCACGAACGTGGACGGCACCGGCCACCACCACGCGCCCCCCGCCCACAAGGGGGACGCCGACGCCGACCCGCACCTGTGGCTGGACCCGGTCCGCTACGCGAAGGCAGCCGAGGGCGTCGGCAGGGAACTGGTGGCCGCCGACCCCGAGCACAAGCGCGAATACCGGAAGAACACCGCCGAACTGGTGGACCGGCTGCACGCTCTGGACGAGGACTTCAGCAAGGGCCTCGAGAAACGCCGGACGGACACCTTCGTCACCACCCACGCCGCCTTCGGCTACCTGGCCGAGCGCTACGGCCTCCACGAGGTGGCGGTCTCCGGCATCGACCCCGAGTCCGGCTCGGTCAGCGGCGCCCACCTGAAGCAGCTCCACAAGATCGTCAAGCGGGAGGGTGTGGGCACGGTCTTCTTCGAGACCGGCGCGAGCCGCAAGATCGCACAGACCATGGCCGTCGACCTCGGTGTGCGCACGGCCGTCCTCGACCCGCTGGAGACCGTCAAGGACCCGGAACACGAGGACTACCTCTCGGTCATGCACCAGAACCTCGACGCGCTGCAGACGGCGCTGGACGCGAAGTGAGGTCCCCCGATGAACGTCGAAGCCCACGACGAGAACGAGCAGACCGGCCCCCCGGCACCGGCCATCGCGCTGCGCGAGGCGACCGCCGCGCTGGGCGGCCGGAACGTGCTGTGCGGCATCGACCTGACCGTCGCCAGGGGCGAGGTCGTCGCCCTGCTCGGCGTCAACGGATCCGGCAAGTCCACGACCGTGCGGGCCGTGACCGGCCGCGTGCCGCTGACCGGCGGGTCGCTGGACCTCTTCGGCACCCCACAGGCCCGGTTCCGCGACTGGCACCGCCTCGGCTACGTCCCGCAGCGCTCGACGGCGGCGTCCGGCGTGCCGGCCACCGTGCGGGAGGTCGTCGCCGCCGGCCGGCTCGCCCGCACCGGACTGCGGCCGCTGCGCCGCGCCGACCGCGCCGCCGTACAGCACGCGCTCGAGGTCGTCGGGATGGCACACCGCGCCAGGGACTCGGCCGGGGCGCTGTCCGGCGGACAGCAGCAGCGCGTCCTCATCGCCCGCGCGCTGGCCGGCGAACCCGATCTGCTGATCATGGACGAGCCGCTGGCCGGCGTCGACCTGGGCAGTCAGCGGGCGCTCGCCGAGACGCTGCGCGACCAGGTGGCCGGCGGCGCCTCCGCGCTGCTCGTGCTGCACGAACTGGGGCCGCTCGCGCCGCTGATCGACCGTGCCGTGCTGCTGCGCGACGGCCGGGTGGAGCGCGTCGCGCACCCAGAGCGGCTGCACGACCTGGCCTGCCACCCGCACGACACCCCGGGCGCCGAGCAGGCACCGGGCCTGAGGACCGGACTCCTGCAATGATCGAGCTTCTGCAGTACGACTTCATGCGGCGGGCGCTGCTGGCCGCGCTACTCGTCGGCATCGCCGCGCCGGCCATCGGCATCTACCTGGTCCAGCGGCGCCAGGCGATCATGGGCGACGGGCTGGGCCACGTGGCACTGGGCGGCGTCTCGCTGGGCTTCCTGTTCCACACCAGCCCGGTGTGGATGGCGATGGCCGTCGCCGTGGTCGGCGCCGTCGGCATGGAGCTGATCCGCTCCTACGGCAGGACGCGCGGCGACATCGCGCTCGCCCTGCTGTTCTACGGCGGCATGGCGGGCGGCGTGATGATCATCAACCTGACACCGGGCGGATCCAACGCCAACCTGCTCAGTTACCTGTTCGGGTCGATCACCATCGTCTCGCCGTCCGACCTGATCACCATCACGGTGCTGTCGGCCGTCGTGCTCGCGGTCACCATCGGACTGCGCCGGCAGCTCTTCGCGGTCTGCCAGGACGAGGAGTTCGCGCGGGTGTCCGGCCTGCCGGTCCGGATGCTGAACCTGATGATCGCCGTCATGGCGGCGCTGACCGTCACCGTCGCGATGCGGGTGGTCGGGCTGCTGCTCGTCAGCGCGCTGATGGTGGTGCCGGTCGCGGCCGCTCAGCAGGCGACCCGCGGCTTCGTCACCACATTCGCCGCCTCCGCGGCGATCAGCGTCGCCGTCACGCTCGCCGGGACGACCACCTCCTTCTACCTGGACGTCCCGCCCAGCGCGACGATCGTGCTGCTGGCGATGGTCGTGTTCGGCCTGGTCGCCGCGCTCGCGGCACCCGTGGCCCGGCGGCGGGCCCGCAGAGCGCGGGCCGCGGAGCACCTCACGCCCGCCGACCGCACCCCGGTGGGCACCTGAGGGCGCGGGAACCGCCCAGGACGGCTCCCGCCCTGGCACAATTGGCCCCCACGCACGCAACCGAGCCCCAACCCCATCCCGCCCGAGCCCGATCGGGGCGAAGGCCGAACGCCAGAAGGAGAAACGGTGGTCACCGCAGGTCCCCCGGTCCGCGGACGGTCGACCCGGCAGCGCGCCGCCGTCGCGTCGGCACTCTCCGAGGTCGAGGAGTTCCGCAGCGCACAGGAACTGCACGACATGCTCCGGCACCGCGGCGACTCGGTCGGTCTGACCACGGTCTACCGCACGCTGCAGTCGCTCGCCGACGCCGGCGAGGTGGACGTGCTGCGTACGGACGACGGCGAGGCCGTCTACCGCCGCTGCCACAGCGACGACCATCACCACCACCTGGTGTGCCGCAGGTGCGGCCGCGCGGTCGAGGTGGAGGGACCGGTCGTGGAGAAGTGGGCTGAGGCGACTGCCGCCGAACACGGCTTCGTGGACGTGGGCCACACCGTCGAAATCGTGGGCACCTGCGCCGACTGCGCGACCACCTGACAAACGGAAGGGCACTCCGGCGGACCTGCCGCCGGACACCGGGACCCACCGGGGCGCGCCCAGCCGCCGGCGGACACTGCCGGGAGGCCGAGCACCTCACAGAGTTCCGCGAAGCCCCACGTCACGATGCGCCCCTCCCGGTCCGGCCGGCCACTCGGTACCCGTGGTGATCGTTCGGTGACGGCCGCTTCGGCGGGTGCGCGCGGCTCTCGCGGACCTGGCCGCGCACCGCGCCGGAGTGACCGGCGCGGCTCAGTCCTCCGCGTCGCCCGGCTCGGTCGGCTCGGCGCCGCCGAAGCGGCGGTCACGGCGGGCGTACTCCAGACAGGCGTCCCACAGGTTGCGGCGGTCGAAGTCCGGCCACAGCACGTCCTGGTAGACCATCTCGGCGTACGCGCTCTGCCAGATCAGGTAGTTGGAGGTCCGCTGCTCGCCCGACGGCCGCAGGAACAGGTCGACGTCGGGGATGTCGGGGTAGTAGAGGTACTTGGCGACGGTCTTCTCATTCACCTTCGCCGGGTCCAGCTTTCCGGCCCGCACGTCCGCGGCGATGGCCTGCGCCGCGTCGGCGATCTCCGCACGGCCGCCGTAGTTGACGCAGAAGTACAGCGTCATGGCGTCGTTGTCGCGGGTCTGTTCCTGGGCGACCTGCAGTTCCTGGACCACGGACTTCCACAGTTTGGGCATCCGGCCCATCCATCGGATGCGGATGCCCAGCGCGTCCATCTCGTCGCGGCGGCGGCGGATGACGTCCCGGTTGAAGTTCATCAGGAAGCGGACCTCGTCCGGGGAGCGCTTCCAGTTCTCGGTGGAGAAGGCGTACAGCGACAGGTTGCGCACGCCGAGCTCCAGGCAGCCCTTGAGCACGTCCATCACGACGCCCTCGCCGACCTTGTGCCCCTCGGTACGCGGCAGGCCGCGCTGCTTGGCCCAGCGGCCGTTGCCGTCCATGACGACCGCGACGTGCTCCGGTACCAGGTTCGCCGGGATCTGCGGCGGCCGGGCCCCGGAGGGGTGCGGCTCGGGGACTGCGTAGTCGGCGGAGGTGCGACGCTGCCGGGACAGCATTCCGCGACGGGCCATGGGTACTCAGCTCCAGCGGGTCGTGGGACGTCTGGGGGCCGGGACCCCCTCGGGAGACTAACCGACGGCTTGCCGCGCCCTCACTGGCGGACGAAGCGCAGCGAGCGCAGTCCGCGCTCCAGGTGCCAGTGCAGGTAGGCGGAGACCAGGCCGCTGCCCTCCCGCACGTGCCGCGGCTCGGCGGCGTCGGCCGTCGCCCAGTCGCCGGTGAGCAGCGCGCCCAGCAGCCGCAGCGCGTCCGGCGACGGCACGACGCTGCCCGGTACCCGGCAGTCTCCGCAGACGGTGCCGCCTGCGGAGACGGAGAAGAACCGGTGGGGCCCGTGCAGTCCGCACCGTGCGCAGTCGGCGAAGCTCGGTGCGTAGCCGCCGACTGCCAGTGAGCGCAGCAGGAAGGCGTCCAGCACCAGGCCGGGGGCGTGTGTGCCGGCGGCGAGGGTGCGCAGACCGCCGACGAGCAGCAGGTACTGCTGGACGTTCGGCTCACCCTCGTGGTCGGTGAAGCGTTCGGCGGTCTCCAGCATGGCGGTGCCGGCCGTGTAGCGGTCGTAGTCACCGACGATGCCGCCGCCGTAGGGGGCGATGGTCTCGGTCTGAGTGCACAGCGGCAGACCGCGCCCGACCAGTTCGCCCCCGCGCGCGAAGAACTGGACGTCGACGTGGCTGAACGGCTCGAGCCGGGCGCCGAACTTCGACTTGGTGCGCCGCACGCCGCGCGCGACCGCGCGGACCCTGCCGTGACCGCGGGTGAGCACCGTGATGATCCGGTCCGCCTCCCCGAGCTTCTGGGTGCGCAGCACGATGCCGTCGTCGCGGAACAGGGTCATGCGGCCATTCTGGCCCATCCGGGGGCCTGCCGGGACTGGGACGGGGTCAGGACCGGGTGCAGGGTCAGGACTGGATGCAGGCGGCGGCCAGCAGCCGGTCGGTGTCCGTCGAGCCGAGGCGCAGCATGTGGCCGACGATCTCGAGGGTGTCGCGTTCGGCGGGCCGGTAGGGGCCGTCGGCCAGGGCGACGGCCGCGCCCTGCAGCAGCAGGCTCTCGCGGCCCGGAGCTTCCAGGTGCGGGGTCAGCGCTCCGAGAGCGAGGCCGAGTTCGGCCTCCATGACGGGCCCTTCCTCGCGCCCGTCCGCGGCGCCGTTCCCGTCCGCGAGGACGTCGAGAAGGGTCAGGAGCTGCTCCTCGGAGCATTCGTCGTACCCGGCTTCGCGAACGGCGGCCACCGCGGCCTCACGCACCCTGCGGGAGTCGGCGCCGCCCGCGGCGAGGACGGCGAGGACGACGGCGTGCACGGCCTCACGGAGCATCGCGGACAGCCGGTGCGTGGTGGGCCGCTCAAGGGCGTCCAGGCCGAAGCGGCCGTGGCAGCCCGCGCATTCGACGACCGGACCGTCGGCGCCGCGCCGCAGCAGCGGCATGCCGAGGAGCACGAAACAGCGGCGCCCGGTACGGCGCCGGTAACTGCGGTCGCCGCCGCAGTCGGGGCAGAAGAACTCACCGTCTCCGACGGTGTGCCACAGCGTGCGCATACCCACGAGGCGGGCCGTCCCGCCCCGAGGATCACGGGTTCGCTCCACCGCCGCACCTCCATCACGCTTCGGCAACGCTGCCGGGCTCGACGTGATGTTAACCACAGTTACGATGCGGCGTCAGCACCCCGAGCACCCTCACTCAAGATCACCGAAGGCGATACCGCCCCGACGTGCGGTGATGTCGTCGGAAAGTTTCCGGTGACATCCCGCTGCATCGGGCTGACGAGGCCGCAGTCCGCGCACCAGCGACAGGGTGACGGTGACGGAGACGGCCGCCAGCAGCGTCATCGCGACGGCCGGGGACGTCAGCTGGGCGACGCCGCCGGCGAGCGCGGCGCCCACGCCCTGCATGGCCAGTTTCCCGGATCCCTGCAGCCCCTGGGCGTGACCGGCCATTGTGTCGGGGGTGAGGGTCATCAGCCGGTCCTGGAGGAGCAGGCTGGCGGAGAAGCCGGCCGAGGCGACCAGCACTGCCGCGGCCGCGAGGGGCGGCGCGGGGTGGAGACAGAAGATCAGGTAGGGGGCGGCGAGCAGCAGACGCAGCGGCACGACCAGCCGCATGCGCCGGGCCGGGGGAAGGAATCTGCCCGTCACGGTGTCGCCGGCCAGCATGCCGACCGCGCCGACGGCGAAGAGCAGACCGGCGTGCCGGGGTGCGTAGGCGACGTAGAGGGACTCGCAGCCGACGATCAGGCCGTTGGGGACCCACAGCGCGAGGTAGACGGCGCGGCGCTCGGGTGACGACCACAGCAGCACGTTCGTCCGCCAGGTCGCGGCGGCCGAAGGGCGCCCGGTGGCGCGGGGCCGCCTGGAGCTCAGTCCGAGCAGCGCCGTCGCGACGGCGCCCAGTCCGAGGCCGGCGCCGACGAGCAGCGTGCCGCGTGCGGAGAACACCGCGATCAGGACACCGCCCGCCGCATAACCGCAGATCTGCATGACCCCGCCGGACATGGCCAGCACCGCGCGCCCGAGCAGGAAGCCCTCGCGGGGCAGGATCTCGCCCAGCAGCCCGTACCGCACCCCGCCGCCCAGGGACGCGGCCACGCCGAGCACCAGCAGCACGGCGAAGGCGGCGCCGACCGGCAGGCCGGGGACCGCCTGCACCGCCGTCCCGGCGGCGAGGAGCAGTGCGACGCCGGCGAGCGCGCCGCGCGGCGGCAGCCGGTCGGCTGCCGAGAGCAGCGTGGTGGCGCCCAGCAGCTGGGCCAGGGACGGCCCGAACATGGCGAGCGCGGACAGCAGCGGAGAGCCGGTCCGGTCGTAGATCAGCGTGCCGAGCGCGAGTCCGGCGACGGTCGAGCCGGCTGCCTGCGCGGCCCCGGTGAGGAAGAAGGGGGTGTACTCGGGCGTGCGGAACAGCTCACGGTAGGTGTGCATGCGCGCATCGTGTGCGGGCCCGGCGCGGCAGGGTTACTGTTTCGCGGGGAGGCGAAACATCATGGGCTGGTGGCAGGTCGACGCGGACACCCTGGCGGGCAGCCGCTTCGTGATCTCCCCGCTGCTGGAGACCACCGCAGCGCTGTTCGCCCTGGGGGCGAACAGGGCGGCGCATCCGGCCGAGCGGGGGTGGCTGGACGCGCATCTGCCCGCCTACCGCGCCCGGCTGGCCGACGACCGGCCGGCCGCGCAGCTGATGCGCGCGGTGTTCGGCGACCGGTGGATCGCCGACTTCCTGAGCCGGCCGCCCACGGGTGCGCCGGAGCCGTCGCTCGCGGACGAACTGGCGCCGCTGCGTGCCACGCCGGACGCGACGGCGCGCGCCGACCTGGCCGTCACCGCCCGCGGGCCGCTGCCCGCCGCACTGAACGCCGTCGAGGACATCCCCGGCCTGGCGGCGGACCTGCTGGACTGGGTGTGGACCAACGCCGTGCTGCCGTACTGGCCACGCCGCCGGCTGATCCTGGAGGCCGACGTCGTCGCGCGCACCGCGCAGTTGAGCCGCGGTGGCTGGGCGGTGGCACTGGAAGGCATGCGGCCGGGCGGCACCCGGTGGCTCGGCGACGGCCGGCTGCAGATCAACTCCCACGCCAACCCGCCGCGGGACATCTCCGGTTCCCGGCTGTTCTTCGTCCCGGTCACGGCGCGCCAAGGCTGGGTCTCCTGGGACATCCCGCATCGCTACGCCGTGATCTACCCCTGCGCCGGAGTGCTCGCCGACAGCGGCGCAGCGCCCGTTCCCGAGGCGCTGGGCCGCCTTCTGGGGCCGGCCCGGGCCAGGGTTCTGGTCCTGCTGGAGGAGCCGAAGAGCACCACGCAGCTCGTCGCACTGACCGGCCAGGGCCTCGGTTCGGTGGGCCGGCACCTGCGGGTGCTGCTGGACTCCGGTCTGGCGCAGCGCCGCCGCGCGGGACGCTCGGTGCTGTATTGCCGCACGGCGGCAGGCCGGGGTCTGGTCGGCGTCAGCTCTTCGGGGCAAGGCCCCGGTCGCTGAGCCAGGTCAGCTGCTCGCGGATCTGGGAGTTGTAGCCACCGCCGTGGTCGCCGTACTCCCACACCCGCATCTGTTTGTCCGTGCCCGCGTAGGTGTTGTACGCGGCGTAGACCGTGGACGGCGGGCAGACCGGGTCCATCAGGCCGACGCTGAACAGGGCCGGCGCGGTGGCGCGGGCGGCGAAGTGCACGCCGTCGAAGTGCGCGAGGGTGGCGAATGCCTGCTCGACGCCGTCGGGGCGGTGCAGGCGCAGATAGTCGACCAGCTCCAGGTAGGGGCCGGCCGAAGCGAGCTGTGTGCCGCGCCGGTAGTGGCACAGGAACGGCACGTCGGCCATGGCGGCGGCGACCGGCTCGCGGGCCAGAGCAGCCGCGGCCAGGGTGAGACCGCCGCCCTGGCTGGTGCCGGTCAGCACGACCCGGTCGGGGTCGACGCCGGGCAGCGCGCGGGCCGCGTCCACGGCGCGGACGCAGTCGGTGATCAGACGGCGGTAGTAGTGGTGGCGCGGGTCCTCGATGCCACGGGTCATCAGGCCCTCGACCCACTGGGAGCCGTGGCCCTCGCCGTGGTCGGGGGTGTCGTGTCCCTGGCCACGGCTGTCGACCACGAGGTGGGCGTAGCCGGCGGCGCTGAACAACAGCCGGTCGGTGGGCAGTCCGCGTCCGCCGCTGTAGCCGAGGTACTGCACGACGAGCGGCAGCGGCCCGTCGGCGCCGCGCGGGGTGAGCAGCCAGCCGGCGACGGGCTCGCCGCGCCACCCGGGGAAGCGGACGTCGTGGACGTCGACGGTGGTCAGGTGGGTGTCCGTGACCGGCGTCAGCCGCGGTGCCTGGTCGTGGCCTCGGGCCTCGGCCAGCGTCTGGCGCCAGAAGTCGTCGAAACCGTCCGGTTCGGCGGTCTGCGGCCGGTAGTCGCGGAGCGCTTCGAGGGGCAGGTCGGTGAGCACGGTTCACCTCGCGGCGTCGTTCGGACCGGGTCGCGGTCAGACTATCCGCCGGTTCTCGGGAAACGGCCGTGCGGCCCCGCCGGACAGTGCTGTCCGGCGGGGCCGCGGGCAGATGGTGCGTGGTGACTTCTTCAGCCGCCGGGGCGGATCAGAAGGTCAGGCTCCAGCTGTCGATGTAGCCGGTGTCGCCGCTGTAGACGTCGTAGGCCCGCAGCCGCCAGGTGCCGTTGGCGACGGCTGCCGAGGCGTCACCGGAGTAGGTGGCCTCGACGTTGTCCGCCGAGTCGTACGGGTCGGAGTCCTTGAGCCGGAAGTCGATCCCGTCGGGCGAGATCAGGTCCAGCTGCAGGTCACCGCGGTAGGTGTGCTTGATGTCCACCGCGACCTGCAGGTTGGTCGACGCCTGGCCGGAGATGCCGGAGACGGTGATCGGCGACTCGGTGTAGGAACCCCCGTCCGGGATGGAGTAGTCGTCGGTGTTGGAGAAGTCACCGCCGGTGCCACCGCCGCCGCCGGAGGACCCGACGTTGACGCCTGCCCAGGCGTCGGCGACCGCGTTGTACTCGGTGCTGTTGGATCCGTACAGGTCGGCTGCGGCGGCCAGCGTGGAACGGCGGGCGTCCGCGTAGTCGGTGGTGGAGGTCATCTGCTCGGTGAGCGCCTTGTACCAGATCGCCGCCGCCTTGCTGCGGCCTATACCGGTGACCGTGGACCCGTCGTAGGTCGGCGAGTCGTAGTTGACGCCGTTGATCGTCTTCGCGCCACTGCCCTCGGACAGCAGGTAGAAGAAGTGGTTGGCGATACCCGACGAGTAGTGCACGTCGACGTTGCCGGCACTGGAGGACCAGTAGTCCAGGGAACCGCCGTCCTTGGAGGGCTGGTCCATGTACCGCAGCGGGCTGCCGTCACCGTTGATGTCGATCTTCTCACCGATGAGGTAGTCGCCCGGGTCGGAGGAGTTGTTCGACCAGAACTCGATGGCGGTGGACATGATGTCGGAGGTGGCCTCGTTCAGGCCGCCGGACTCACCGGAGTAGACCAGGCCCGCGGTGTTGGAGGTGACACCGTGCGTCATCTCGTGCGCGGCCACGTCCAGCGAGGTCAGCGGGTCGTTGTTGCCCTGGCCGTCCCCGTAGGTCATGCAGAAGCAGGAGTCGTCCCAGAACGCGTTGACGTACCCGCTGCTGTAGTGCACGCGGGAGTAGGCGCCCACGCCGTCGCCACGGATGCCGGAGCGGCCGAAGACGTTCTTGTAGTAGTCCCAGGTCTGGGCCGCGCCGTAGGCGGCGTCCACGCCGGCCGTCTGCGCGCTGGAGGTCGAGCCGTTGCCCCACACGTCGTCGGAGTCGGTGAACAGCGTGCCCGTGCCGGACGTGCCGCCGTTCAGGTTGTAGGTCTTGTGACCGCCGCGCGCGTTGTCCGTCAGCTGGTAGGAGCCCCCGCTGTTGACGCTGTTCACCGAAACGGTGCCGGAGTACTGGCTGTTGCCCGTGCCGGTCTCGATCCCCTGGAACTCGGCGATCTTCTTGCCGGTAGTGGCGTCGGTGATGACGTGCATCCGGTTCGGAGTGCCGTCCTTCTGGGTGCCGCCCACGACGGTCTCCCACGCCAGGACCGGCTTGCCGTTCCCCGCCCAGACGACCTTGCGGGGCGCCTTGCTGCCCTCGGCCTTCGGCGTGGCCGGCTTGGTCGACTTGAGCGTCTTCGGCGCCGTGTCCACCTTCAGCGTGTGCACGTTCGCCTTCTTGACGGACTTCAGGTCGCCCGACGCGGAGTGCCGCACGATCATGTCGCCGCCCAGGACGGGCATTCCGTCGTAGGTGCGCTCGTAGTGCGTGAAGGTGGTGCCGTCCTTGTCCTTGACGACGCTCCGCACCTTGAGCTTGACCTTGCTCGACATGTGGAGGGACGCGGCCGTCTCGTCGGTGCGCGCCTCCGCGTGGCGCATCAGCGCCGAGTAGGCCTTCGCACTCACCTTCGCCGGCATCTGACCCGGGTCGGCCTTGGACGCGGGCGCTGTGGGGGCGGCGCCGGCCACGCCGGCCTGCATGCCGAGCACGACCATGGAGGCGGCGGCGACGAGCGCGCCGGCCATGGTGCTCTTGCGGCGTCTGGGGGTGGGGATGCTCACGTGTACTCCTTGTCTGCGGCGACCACACGACGTGGGGTGTGCGGCCGTGGCTGAACCGCCCGGCGGACACGGCACGCCCGGTGGCGTGACCCTGCTCGACGAACGGCCGTGGAGGCTGTCTGCACGACGTGGGCACGAAACCATGGCACCGTGTCCATGTCAGCAAAGCGGACGTCAAGAATCCGATTCCTAGGGGATCCCGGGGGAACCGCAAGGGGTTCCCCTAACCCTGTGAACCCCCGGGCAGGGTGAGGACGCCGCGCAGCCGGGCGCCGAGCTGGGCACGGGACCGAATCCCCAGCTTCCGGTAGACGCGGGTGAGCGCCGCCTCGATCGTCTTCACGCTGAGAAACAGTCGGTCTGCCACCTGCTGGTTGGTGGCGCCTTCACTGACCAGGACTGCTATGCGTTCCTCGTTCGATGTCAGCAGCACGGCGCCCGGTGCGGGCGGCCGTCCGTCGTCGAGACCGGTCTCCCACTGCACGATGCTGTGCCGCGCCTGCTCCGCCCACGGGCGCGCACCGCACCGTGTGAAGATCTCCAGGGCCTCGGCGGTCGCAGACTGTGCCCGCGCGTAGCGGCGGCGGCGGCGTTCGACCCGCGCCCGCTCCAGCAGGCAGTGCCCCACCTCAAGCGGCTGGCCGAGCGCGGCGAACCGTTCAGCTGCGCCGTGGAGCAGCCGCAGCGCCTCCGCCGGATCCCCCTCACCGACACGGACCGCGGCCTCCGCCCGGTCGAGCTGGGCGGTCACTCCGACGCCACGTGCGGGGTCACCGACGGCCGCCCGTGCCGCCCTGATCACCTCCAGCGCCTCTTCGGTCCGTCCCAGAGCCGCACTTCCGGCGGCGAAGTCCCCGTGCCAGCGCAGGACCAGCGGCGAGCAGTGGCTGCGTCCGATGCCCAACTCCCTGATGCGCAACAGCGTCTCCACACCGCCGCGCACCTCACCCGAGCGGATCCTGGCCACCCCGAGCACGTGCAGCAGCCCGCTCTGGAAGAGCGAGTCGCCTTCCTGTTCCGACGCCCGGGCACCGCGTTCGGCATAACCGATCGCCCGGGCCAGCCGACCGCCGGCCAGCTCGGCCGTCGCCCCGGCGTACCAGGCCGGCCCCGGGCTGAACGAGGCCTCCTCGGTGACGCGGACGGCCCGATCGGCGAAGTGCAGGGCATCCTCGCAGCGCCCCATCCGCACACACACCTCGGCGAGCTTGCGCAGGACGTGCACGACCTCCTCCCCGGATCCGCGCTCGACCAGGGCCAGCAGGCGCAGCAGCTCCTCCCGGGCGTCATCGAGGCGGTCCTCGTACAGGGCGCAGGTGGCCTCCAGGTAGCGGGGGGTGGCGTGCAGTTGACCGTCCAGTGGCGGCTCGGGAAGCCGCAACGCCCGGTCCAGGTGCCGGCGGTAGTCGGCGTCTCCGCGCAGCAGCGCGATGTTGGTCTTCTGCACCAGGGCCTTGGCCTCCAGCGCGGTGTCGCCCGCGGCACGCGCGTGCCCGACGGTGCGGTCCGCCTCGGCATCGGCGAGGTCCGCGTCCCCGTTGACGGCGGCGGCAGCGGCCATCCGCAGCCGCAGCGGCCCGAGCAGCGCCGAATCGCCGTCAGCGTCAACCAGTGCGGCGGCGAGCAGATCGTCCATCTCCCCGATGCCCTGCCCGGACAGATCCAGCAACGCCAGGCGGACCCGCACCCGCTGCGACGTCGTCGCGTCCCCGGCGAGCACCGCGTCGGCAGCTCGATGCACCAGGTCGGGCAGGCCCCAGTTCGCCCCCGACTCGGCGGCGGCCACCAGCCATTCCATCCGCTCCCCCGCCGGCTCGGACGGCGATCGGTCGGCTGCCAGCAGGTACAGTTCGGCGGCCATCCGGTGGGATCCCTGCCGTGCGGCCGCCTCCGCGGCGGCGACCAGAGAGTGGGCGAGCTCCACATCCGGGCCGGAGACGGCCAGGGCGTGATGCCGTGCACGCCCGGCGGCGTCCGGAACGACGACGGCCAGCGCGATGTGCACGGCGGCGCGGTGTTCGGCGTCGGCTTGTTCGGCGAGTACGGTGCCGACGGCCGGAGGGGTGAAACGGATGCCGCCGCCCTCGGTGACCAGCAGTCCGGACGCCGCGGCGAGCCGGACGTCCTGCGCGGCCTCGGTCCTTCCCGCACGTCGCAGCAGGTCGATGGTGGGGTGTGCCGCCAGGGCGGCGGTCAGCAGGGTGTCGCGCACCTGCGCCGAAAGCCGCGCCAGCCGCCCGATGATGACCGCGTGCACACGCTGCGGCAGCGGAGCGGGGCGCCAGTGCCGCGGGATGCGTTCGGTGAAGGCGCCGCCGAGGGCGAGGGCGAGGTAGGGGTTGCCTCCGGAGTCGGCGTGCAGGGTGTTCACCACACGGACGGGTAGTCCGTAGTTCTCGAAGAGCTCCGCCAACTCGGTCTGTGCCAGTGGCGGGACCGGCACCTGAAGAGCGTCCGGGACCGGGGCCCAGGGCACCCCGCCGCCGTCGCGCTCGGTGCCCTCCGGCCAGCAGCCCGCGATGACGGCACGCACCCCCCTGGGTCTGAGCCGGCGTACGGCGGAGCGGACGGCGTCCACGGTCTCGGTGTCCAGCCACTGGGCGTCATCGACGAGGAGCAGCACCGGACTGACGGCTGCACACCGGGCGAGCAGATCCCGCCACGCACGGCACCACTCGGCACGTGCCTCCTCGTCGGCGGGCCCGCGGCCCGCAGGTGGTTCACCGGCGAGGAGCAGCCGACGATCGTCGGACAGCTCGTCGAGCCGCTGTTGCGGAACCTGGCCGACGAGTTCGTCCGCGACGGCGAGCGGCATCCAGCGCTCGGTCTCCGATCCGGCCACCCGCAGCACCAGTTCACCGCGCGCGGCGGCACGCCCGCCCACGGTCTCCAGCAGGGCCGTCTTTCCGATGCCGCTCGGGCCGGTCAGGACGGCGCTGCTCCCGGCGGCGAGACATCCCTCCAGCGATTCGAGCAACTCCGAACGCCCCACCATCGCGGGAGACCGCCCATAGGGAACGCCTGCGTATACGGTCGACGTGTCCACCGTCGCTCCCTCGCCGTCAGCGGGACCAAGCACCCGCAAGACCATAGTCTTGCCAGGTGGGGGGTCACAACGGTCCGTCAGGATGGACGATCACCGCGGCAGCTGTCCGTCCGGCCGGACCGAGAGCCGGTCGACGCCCGGCCGGCGCGACCGTCCCGCCGGCGCCTTACGGCTGACGTCTCCTCAGGTGCGAGGTCGCAGCCCTCCCGGTGCGGACCGGCGCATGTGCCGTCCCCCCGGCGTCCGACGGCGTTCGGGCGCCTCGTGCGGGAGGCGCCTCTCGGGCGTCCGGCCGTGTGGTGGACCTCACCCGGGCGCCGCGGGCCCGGGGCTCGCGGGTGCGGCGCCGGCTGTCAGGCCATCCAGAAGAACACCGCCGTCATCCGCCGATCCTCCAGGGTGTCGCCGAAATAACCCGTCGCGCTGTGCAGCAGGTTGGCGGAGTAGAGCAGGAGCCGATTACTGCGGTGGGCTATGCGCACGTCCTCGGTGAAGGAGTCCGGCCGGACGAACCGGGTGCCCAGCGCGTCGACGAGGTTGTTGTGCGGGGCCGTCACGGTGTTGCCGCCGAGCCGCCCGCCCGGGAGGCTCTGCCGGTAGAAGCTGGTGCCGCAGTCCTTCGGCACGGCCGGGTTGAGGTAGAGCACGGCGGCGTACCGGCACAGCGAGCGGGAGTCGGTGTGCGGCCGCGGCTCGCACTCGTCGCGACCGACCACCTGGATGCAGTTGTGGTTGAGCGTGCCGCCCCCGGGCGCCTTCTGCTGCCACAGACGCCCGGCGCCCGTGGACTTCTTGACCAGGCTCTCCACCCGTGCCAGTTCTCCCGGTGCCAGTCCCGGCATCATCCGCAGGCCGGGCCAGCTCTCCGGTCTGTGCGGGTAGCCCTCGACCCAGTCGTCCTGTGCGAGACAACGGGCGCGTACGGCTTCCACGTCGGGGAGTACGTCGTCGAGCACCCAGTAGTCACGCCCACGGGTGGGCTTGCGGTAGGGCAGCACGGGGAGCGGCGCAGGTGCGGGGGAGGATCGGCGCATGACGCCGACCATATGAGTCACCAGGCCACGCACGTTCCGTCCAGTGAGTCATGTTCACTTAAATTCTGTTCGGTGTGTGCGTCGGGTCAGGGGCGTTCGCCGTGCAGGCGGACGAGTTGACGCGACGCGGGCCCGGCCGCGCGTGGCGGCCGGGCCCGACGTCCGGTGTCGACGTCAGTCGCGGGCAGCGCGGTTGACGGCGGAGACAACCGCCTTGATGGACGCGCGGACGATGTTCGCGTCGATGCCGACGCCCCACAGCACCTTGCCGTCGATCGCCGTCTCGATGTAAGCCGCCGCCTGCGCGCCGGCGCCCTCGCTCATGGTGTGTTCGACGTAGTCCAGCAGCCGCACGTCCACGTCGATCGCCTGCAGGGCGTCGAAGAACGCGGCCAGCGGGCCGTTTCCGGTCCCCGTCAGGACGGTGTCCTCGCCGTCGACTGTCGCCTCGACGGTCAGCGCGTCGTGGCCCTCACTGGTCGTCGAGGCCTGTGCCGCGCGCAGCGCGATCCGGCCCCAGCCGCCGTTCTCGGCGGGCAGGTACTCGTCGCAGAAGACGGACCAGATGTCGTCGGGAGTGACCTCTCCGCCGTCGGCGTCGGTCCTGCCCTGGATGATCTTCGAGAACTCGATCTGCATGCGGCGCGGCAGGTCCAGGCTGTGCCCGTTGCGCAGCACGTAGGCGATACCCCCCTTGCCGGACTGCGAGTTGACGCGGATGACCGCCTCGTAGGAGCGGCCGACGTCCTTGGGGTCGATGGGCAGATAGGGCACGGCCCACTCGATGTCCTCGACGGCCTTGCCCTGCGCCTTCGCGTCGGTCTCCAGCGCCTCGAAACCCTTCTTGATGGCGTCCTGGTGGGAGCCGGAGAAGGCCGTGTAGACCAGGTCACCCGCGTAGGGGTGGCGGGGGTGAACGGACATCTGGTTGCAGTACTCGGCCGTGCGGCGGACCTCGTCGATCTGCGAGAAGTCGATCTGCGGGTCGACGCCCTGGGAGAACAGGTTCATGCCCAGCGTCACCAGGTCGACGTTGCCGGTGCGCTCGCCCTGCCCGAACAGACAGCCCTCGATACGGTCCGCGCCGGCCATCAGGGCCAGTTCGGCGGCGGCGACAGCGGTGCCGCGGTCGTTGTGCGGGTGGACCGACAGGCACACGTGCTCGCGTCGCGTCAGGTTGCGGGACATCCACTCGAAGCGGTCGGCGTGCGTCGAGGGCGTCGAACGCTCCACGGTGGCGGGCAGGTTGAGGATGATCTCACGGCCCTCCTCGGGCTGCCACACGTCCATGACGCCCTCGCAGACCTCCAGGGCGAAGTCCAGTTCGGTGTCGGTGAAGATCTCCGGGCTGTACTGGTAACCGAAGACGGTGCTCTCGTCCAGCAGCTTCTCGGCGTACTCCATGACCAGCCGGGTACCGTCGACGGCGATCTGCCGCACGTCGTCCCGCGAGCCGCGGAAGACCACGCGGCGGAAGACGGGCGCGGTCGCGTTGTACAGGTGGACGGTCGCGTGGTGGGCACCGCGCACCGACTCGACGGTGCGCTCGATCAGCTCCTCGCGGGCCTGGGTGAGGACGGAGATCGTCACGTCCTCCGGGACCGCGTCCTCCTCGATGATGGAGCGCACGAAGTCGAAGTCGGTCTGGCCGGAGGAGGGGAAGCCGACCTCGATCTCCTTGTAGCCCATGGAGACCAGCAGGTCGAACATGGCCCGCTTGCGAGCCGGCGACATCGGGTCGATCAGCGCCTGATTGCCGTCGCGCAGGTCCGTGGACAGCCAGCGCGGCGCCTTGGCGATCCGGTTCTGCGGCCAGGTGCGGTCCGGAATCTCGACGGCCTCGTAGGGGCGGTACCGGTGCGCCGGCATGCCGGAGGGCCGCTGGCGGACGGTGGCGGCGGTGACGGGCGTGCCGGGGCGTACCGGAGAGTCGGAGAACGACATGCTGGGGGCTCCTGGGCTGGTGGCGTGAGGAGGCCGACGGTGGCAGCACCGCACTCCGCGGGGAGGGGGTCGGCCTTCGACTACAGACCCTCGCCGCGGCGGCTAAGAAGAAGCAGCCCGTATCGCATGATGACGACAGCGTAACGGACGCCCCTCGGGTTCGGCGGCATGTATCACCATGCAATACGCCCGATACACCCGATGCCCCGGTAAACCGCATGTCGTGCCAGGGCGAGGGCGCTGCGGGAGGATGGGGGCATGCGTATCACCGTGAGCCGCACCGGAGGGTTCGGGGGCCGCCCCCGCTGGGCCGAGCTGGACACCGACGGGCTGTCCGACGCCGCCGCGCTGTCGGTGACCGCCCGCGAGGCGCTCGCGGACGGGCACCAGGAGCGGCCCGTCGGCGTCCCCGACGGATTCAGCTACGAGATCGAGGTCGACGGAGTGACCAGGTTCTGCGCCGATCCGCGACTCACCGGCCCGCAGCGCACCCTGATCTCGCGCGTGCTGAACGAGGGCGCCTGACTCACGCGCCGGAAACTCCGGACAGGACCTAGAAGCCGAGCCTGCGCAGCTGCTTCGGGTCGCGCTGCCAGTCCTTGGCGACCTTCACGTGCAAGTCGAGGTAGACGGGCGTGCCCAGCAGCGCCTCGATGTGCTTACGGGAGGTGGAGCCGACCGCCTTCAGCCGGCTGCCCTTCGGTCCGATGACGATGCCCTTCTGGCTGGGCCGCTCGATGAACAGCGTGGCGTGCACGTCCAGCAGCGGCCGGTCCGTGGGCCGGTCCTCTCGCGGGATCATCTCCTCCACGACGACGGCGATCGAGTGCGGCAGCTCGTCGCGCACGCCCTCCAGGGCGGCCTCGCGGATCAGCTCGGCCACCATCACCTGCTCCGGCTCGTCGGTCAGATCGCCGTCCGGGTACAGCGGAGGGCTCTCGGGCAGCAGCGGCACGAGCAGGTCGGCCAGGAGGGAGACCTGCCGGCCGCCGACGGCCGAGACCGGGACGATCTCCTGCCACTCGATGCCCAGCTCCCTGCCGAGCCGGTCGACGGCGAGCAGCTGCTCGGCCAGCGCGTCCGACTCGACGAGGTCGGCCTTGGTGACGACGGCGATCTTCGGGGTGCGGCGGACCTGCGCCAGTTCACCCGCGATGTACCGGTCGCCGGGGCCGATCTTCTGGTCCGCGGGCAGGCAGAAGCCGATCACGTCGACCTCGGCCCACGTGGTGCGCACGACGTCGTTGAGCCGCTCGCCCAGCAGCGTGCGGGGCTTGTGCAGCCCGGGGGTGTCCACCAGGACGAGCTGCGCCTCGGGGCGGTGCACGATGCCGCGCACGGTGTGCCGGGTGGTCTGCGGCCGGGTGGAGGTGATCGCGACCTTCGTCCCCACCAACGCGTTGGTCAGGGTCGACTTGCCCGCGTTGGGTCGGCCGACGAAGCACGCGAAACCCGCGCGGAACGCGGCGGCGTCCGCCGCGGGGGTGGAGGTGGAGGGTGCATCCATGGGAGCCATTGTCCCCGACGGCACACCCGCACGGTCCCACCGGTCCCACCGCGGGGGACCAACGGCCACCGGTATGGGCCGGGCGGCGGGTGGAAGGTTCCGGCCCGCACGACACCCTGAGCACCACGGGCGCATCCCGCCCGTACGCACTGACGCACAAGGAGATGAGCAACATGGCGACTCACGCACCCGAACACGCCCTGGACGCCCTGGCACAGGGCGAGCACCCGGTCTTCGAACAACTGATGCAGATGCACCTGGAGACACTGCCGAACTCGGGCCTGGACGAGCGCACCTACCACCTGGTCCGGCTGGCCGCCCTCATCGCGATGGAGGCCGCCCCCGCCTCCTATCTCGCCAACCTGGCGGTCGCGCGGGACGCCGGCCTGACGGCGGAGGACGCGCAGGGCGTGTGCGTGGCAATCGCCCCCGTGGTCGGCAGCGCTCGGGTGGTCGACGCGGCCGGAAGCGTGCTGCGGGGGCTCGGGATCGCCGCAGCCGCCGCCGACGACGAACCGTAAGGGAAGGCGGGCACGAGCCGCCCCCGTTCGCCGTCAGCCCGCGGTCACTGTGGCGTGCAGGGTGCCGTCCGGGCGGGCCAGGAGGACGGGGGTGGCCGGGCCGCCCAGGTCCCGGACGGCCGCGAGGTCGTCGGCCGGCACCTGCTCCGTCTGTGAGACGACAGCCGCCGCCTCCAGCGAGGTGGCACCGGAGGCAACCGCCATGGCCACCGCGGTCCGCAGCGCGCTGAGCTGCAGCGAGGGCAGCGCGACGGATCCGGCCACGTACGTACGGCCCGTCTCGTCCCGCACAGCGGCACCCTCGGACACCGCGTTGCGCGCCCGTGCGCTGCGCGCGAGGGTGAGGATCTTGTGGTCTTCGGGATCCAGCGCGTTCTCGTCACTCATGCGCCCGAGCATATTCGGCCGGACAGCCCGACGTACGTCGGACTGTCCGGCCGGTGGGCGGGCGCACGTCAGGCGCGACGGGTGTCGGAAGCGGCCGGCTTCCCGGCCGCGGCATCGCCCTCGCGAACGGGTTCGACCAGTACCGTGACGATGCGGTTGCGGCGGCCGGCCGGGGATTCGGCGGTCAGCCGCAGCGCCGTCAGCGTCGGGTCGGAACGGTCCTCGGTGACGTCCACCGTGGTGGTCGCCCCGGCGATCGGCACCCGGCCCAGTGACTTGGCGAGCAGGCCGCCGACGGTCTCCACGTCCTCGTCGTCCAGGCCGACCAGGCCGTACAGCTCGCCCAGGTCGCCGAGGTCGAGGCGGGCGATGACCCGGTAACGGCCCTGCCCGAGATCCTCGACTGGCGGCAGTTCCCGGTCGTACTCGTCGGTGATCTCGCCGACGATCTCCTCGAGGATGTCCTCGATGGTGACGATGCCGGCCGTGCCGCCGTACTCGTCGATCGCGACGGCGACGTGGTTGCGCTCCTGCTGCATCTCGCGCAGCAGATCGCCGGCGTTCTTGGTGTCCGGCACGAAGGCCGCCGGCCGCAGGACGGTGGAGACCAGCTCGGACTCGGCCTCCCGGCTGATGTGAGTACGGCGGACCAGGTCCTTGAGATAGACGATGCCGACCACGTCGTCCTCGCTCTCCCCGACGACCGGGATGCGGGAGAAGCCGGAGCGCAGCGCGAGGGTGAGGGCCTGGCGGATCGTCTTGAACCGCTCGATGGTGATCAGGTCGGTGCGCGGGACCATCACCTCCCGCACGATGGTGTCGCCGAGCTGGAAGACGGAGTGCACCATCTTCCGCTCCTCGTCCTCGATGAGGGACTCCTGCTCGGCGAGGTCGACCAGGGCCCGCAGCTCCGCCTCGGAGGCGAACGGGCCCTTGCGGAAGCCCTTGCCGGGGGTGAGCGCGTTGCCGAGCAGGATGAGCAGCTGCGGCACCGGGCCGAGGATGCGGGCCAGCGGTACCAGCACGTAGCTGGCGGCGGTCGCCGTGTTCAGCGGGTGCTGGCGGCCGATGGTGCGCGGCGATACGCCGACCGCCACGTAGGAGACGAGGACCATCACTCCCATGGCCAGGACCAGCGCCTCCCACGTCTGGTCGAAGGCGTGGATCGCCGCGTAGGTGACCAGGACGCCGGCGGCCATCTCGCAGGTGACGCGCAGCAGCAGCGCCAGGTTCAGGTAGCGGGTGGGATCGGCGGCGACGACGGCCAGCTTCTGCGAGCCGCGACGACCGGAACGCACCGCCTCCTCGGCCCGGTAGCTGGTGGTGCGGGCCAGACCGGCCTCGGCGCAGGCCGCCAGCCAGGCGATGATCACCAGGGCGACTGCCGCGCCGACGAGCTGGGTGGTCACGAGGTCGTGGTGGGCGCCGGAGAGGGGCCCGTCATGCCGCGCTCGTCGCGCCAGCCGTCCAGGATGGACGCCTGCAAGCCGAACATCTCGGTCTTCTCGCCGGGCTCCTCGTGGTCGTAACCAAGCAGGTGCAGCACGCCGTGCACGGTGAGCAACTGCAGCTCCTCGTCCATGCCGTGCTGGGTGGGGGCGGCGGCCCCCTGTTTCTCGGCGACCTCGGGGCACAGCACGATGTCGCCGAGCAGGCCCTGCGGCGCGTCCTCCTCGTCTCGGGAGGGGGGACGCAGCTCGTCCATCGGGAAGGACATCACGTCGGTAGGGCCGGGCAGGTCCATCCAGGTGAGGTGGAGCTGCTCCATGGCGTCGGTGTCGATGAGGATCACCGACAGTTCGGAGAGCGGATGGATGCGCATGCGGCTCAGAGCATGCCGGGCGACGTCGAGGACCGCCTCCTCGTCGACCTCCCGGCCCGACTCGTTGTTCACGTCGATCGACATGGTGCGGTCTTCTCAGCGCCTCTCGTCAGCGGGGCCGCGGCGGTCGCCGCGGGCTCCCTGCCGGGAGCCGTTGGTCGTGCCGTTGCGGTCGTCGTAGCGGTCGTAGGCGTCGACGATACGGCCCACCAGCTTGTGCCGGACCACGTCGGTGCTGTCGAGCCAGGAGAAGTGCACATCCTCGACGTCGGTGAGGATGTCCTGGACCTGTCGCAGGCCGCTGCGGGTGCTGCCGGGCAGGTCGATCTGCGTGACGTCACCCGTGATGACGATCTTGGAGTCGAAACCGAGCCGGGTGAGGAACATCTTCATCTGCTCAGGGCTCGTGTTCTGCGCCTCATCCAGAATGATGAACGCGTCATTAAGAGTTCTTCCACGCATGTAGGCCAGCGGCGCGACCTCGATCGTCCCGGCGGCCATCAGCCGCGGGATGGAATCCGGGTCGAGCATGTCGTGCAGTGCGTCGTACAGGGGGCGCAGGTACGGGTCGATCTTCTCGTAGAGCGTGCCGGGCAGGAAGCCGAGCCGCTCGCCGGCCTCGACGGCCGGGCGGGTGAGGATGATCCGGTTGACCTGCTTGGCCTGCAGCGCCTGCACGGCCTTCGCCATGGCCAGATACGTCTTGCCGGTGCCTGCCGGGCCGATGCCGAAGACGACGGTGTGCTGGTCGATCGCGTCGACGTAGCGCTTCTGGTTCAGCGTCTTGGGGCGGATGGTGCGCCCGCGATTGGACAGGATGTTCTGGGTGAGCACCTCGGCCGGCGCTGCGTGGCCGCCGCCTTCGCCCGCTTCCGCCTTGCGGAGCATCGAGATGGTGCGCTCCACGGCGTCCTCGGTCATCGGCTGCCCGGTGCGCAGCACGAGCATCATCTCGTCGAACAGCCGCTGGACCATCGCGACGTCCTCCGCGTCGCCCGTGGCGGTGATCTCGTTGCCACGGACGTGGATGTCCGTGCGGGGAAAGGCGTTCTCGATCACCCGGAGGAGGGAGTCGCCCGACCCCAGCACGGTCACCATCGGATGCTTGGACGGGACGGTGAAGCGAGCTGTGTCCTGACTGTTCTGGTTCGTCGCTGTCTGCGTCATGGGCGGCCGCTGGGGCCTGCTCATCCCTCTCTGCACCGGGATTCTCTGGGTCTCCAGGGTACGACGGGACACCGACAGGACCGGACCGAATTTCCGTCCCCGCCCGGGGCCGGAAGGGTTCAGCGCGGGTCGCGGAAGCCGAGCGTGGGCACCGCGCGGCGCAGCGGCCACGGACGGTCGCAGTGCCGCAGCAGTGCGTCGAGGAACGCGTACCGGCGCAGCGCGGCGACGTTCTGTCCGGCGGCCTGGGCGGCCGCCCGCGACAGCGTGTAGGCGCGCACCTGCTGATACCAGGCGGCCACCTCCGCCCATCCGGGTGCCGAGAGGGAGCCACCGAACTCCTGGACGGACAGGGCGGCCGTCAGTCCGGCGAAGGCCAGCCGGTCGGCGAGCGGCCAGCCGGCGAGCGTCCCGGTGACGAAACCGGCGGTGAACACGTCGCCCGCACCGGTGGTGTCCAGGGCCTCGACGTCGATGGCCGGCACTTCGGCGCACTCCCCCGTGCGCCCGTCCACGGCGAAGGCCCCCTCCGCGCCCATGGTGACCACGGCCAGCGGCACCCGCTCGGCCAGCTTGCGGGCGGCCGTCCGGGGGCATTCGGTGCGGGTGTAGCGCATGGCCTCGGCCGCGTTGGGCAGAAACGCCTCGCAGCTCGGGAGGTCCTCGAGCGCCGCCAGGTCCCAGTGGCCGGTCCCGTCCCAGCCGACATCGGCGAAGACGCGGCTGCCGCGCCCGGCCGCCGCCCCTACCCACGCCTGCGGCTCGCCGGGGACGAGAGAGGCGACGCAGGCGCGGGCGGGCGGCGGGTGTGCATGACCGTCGGTGAGCGCTGCGTCCGGGGGCGGCGCCTCGTGGCCGTGGGAGACCATGGTGCGCTCGCCCTCGTAGGCCATGGAGACGGTCACGGGCGAGTGCCAGCCGGGCACCGTGCGGGACAGCGAGAGGTCGACACCCTCGCCGTGCTCCAGTTCGTCGTGGCAGTAATCGCCGTACATGTCGTCGCCGAACGCGGCGGCCAGGGAGGTACGCAGGCCGAGCCGGGCCAGGGCGGTGGCCATGTTGGCGACGCCGCCGGGACTGGAGCCCATGCCACGGGCCCAGGATTCGGTGCCGCGCACCGGGGCGGAGTCCAGTCCGGTGAAGACGATGTCGAGGAACACGGTGCCGGTCAGGTACACGTCGCATGCCGGGTCCTGCGGCGTACGCAGGCTCCGCAGCGGGTCGAGCGTGCCCTGCACGCCCGGGCGGGCAGCCGGCTCCGGCGGCCCGCCCCCGGCCTCACCGTGTGGTCTGCTGCTCTGGCCCGTGTTCACGTTCCTGCTCCCGGCTCTTCGCTGTCCGCACCCCATCCTGGCAGGACGAGGCCCGGGAGGAGCGCCCCGCGAGGCGCAGCGATCCCAGAACGCCGCGCGGGAGGAGCCGGAGGACGACGATCAGGGCCAGACCGTAGGCGATGATCTCCACCTGCCCGCCGGCGTGCGAGGACAGGTGCGGCAGCAGCTCCTTGGCGAAGCGGCCGAGGGAGACGACAACGAACGCGCCGGCGGCCGCGCCGAAGACGCTGCGCCGGCCGCCGACCGTCACGATGATCAGCAGCTGGAGGGAGAGGTTCAGGCCCAGGGTGCCGGTGTCGACGAACGCCGACCAGCTGGCGTAGAGCGAGCCCCCGACCGAGCTGAAGACGGCGGCGAGCACGAACATGGAGCGTTTGACGGGCACCGGGTCGACACCTGCGCTCTGCGCGGCGATCGGGGAGTCGTGGACGGCGAGCAGCACCCGCGCGAACAGTGAGCGGCACACCAGATGCACGACGGCGGTGGCGCCCAACAGCACGACCGCGGCCAGGTAGTAGAAGCTCACGTCGTCGGTGATCTCGGTGCCGAACAGGGACAGCGGGGCCACTCCGGCCAGGCCCTGCGCGCCACCGGTGAAGTCCGGCTGCCTGACCACGACTTCCAGAATGAGCCCGACGGTGATGGTGGCGAGCGTGAGGTAGTGGCCGGCTGCTCGGAAGAGAGCAAGGCCCAGCAGGTATGCGGCCAGCCCGGACAGTACCGCCCCGGCCAGCAGCGCCGTCCAGGCCCCCAGGCCCAGGCGGGTGGTCAGCACCGCGGTGGTGTAGGCCCCGGTGCCGTAGAAGGCGGCCTGGCCCAGCGACACCTGTCCGGCGTAGCCGGTGAGCGGCACGAGGCCGATCGCCGCGGTGGCCAGGAGCATCATGAGCACGCCGTCGGCCATGGTGTAGGGCCGCACCCGGGTGAAGACGAACGGCACCAGCAGCAGCGCGCCGACGAGCAGCGCGTAGGGCAGCAGGGCGCGCATCGGACCCGGCAGGGCGGGGAGTCGACGCCTCACACTCGCTCCGCTCGCTTGTGCGGCAGTATTCCGGTGGGCCGGACGAGCAGGACCAGCAGCAGCAGTGCGAAGGCGACGGCGTTCGCGTAGCCGGAGAAGGCCCCCGGCAGATAACCGGTGGCCACGGACTCGACGACGCCCAGGCCCAGTCCGCCGACGACAGCGCCGGCGGGCCGGTCCAGTCCGCCGATGACGGCGGCAGCGAAACCTTTCAGCCCGAGCGGGATGCCGATCGCGGCGTCGGGCTGCTGGATGGGGGCGAGGACCACACCGCCGATCGCGCCCAGCACGGCGGCGAGTACGAACACGGCGAGCGACATGCGGCGCGGGGAGATGCCGACCAGCCGGGCCGCCTCCTCGTCCATCGCAGTGGCCCGCATCGCCCATCCGGTGCGGGTGCGGGTCAGGAACAGCCACATCGCCGCCAGGGCGGCGGCGGTGACGGCGACGACCCACAGGTTCTGCCGGGTGACGGTCGCGCCACCGGCCCGCAGCGCGTCGCCGGGGCTGAAGGGGCGGGCGAAATGCGGCTCGGTGCCGACAAACACCAGGGCCAGGCCCTCGAGGACGATGGCGGCGCCGATGGTGAGCATGATCGTGTGGTCGGTGCCGCCGCGCCCGCCGGGCGGCACGACGACACGCTGCAGCAGCGCGCCGCCCGCAGCCGCCGCCGCGAGCGCGGCGAAGGCGGCGAGCGGCGCGGTCACGCCGTTCTCCTCCAGCAGGGCGAAGACCAGCCCGCCGAGCATGACGAACTCTCCCTGGGCGAAGCTGATGACGCCGGTGACCTGGACGATGAGTGCGATGCCCAGGCCGACCAGCGCGTAGCCGGATCCGGTGGTGAGCCCGGTAACCACGAACTGGAGGGCCTGCCCCACCTCAGACCACTCCTCTTGTGCCGGTGTCTATTTGACGGGATGCCATGCGCCGTTCTTGACCTCCATCATGCACAACGACGACTCGAGGACGCCGCCGTGGTAGGACGGACTGAAGTGGTAGTCGCCGAAGGAACCGTGGAACGACAGGTTCTCCAGCGCGTCACGGACCGCCTTGTGGTCGGTCGAGCCGGCCGCCGTGATCGCCTTGGTGATCGCGGTCAGCGCGTCTGCCGCCATCGGCGCGAAACCGGAGAAGTGGCCGTACTTCCCGCGGTAGGCGTCGTAGAACTTCTTCTCGGTACGGGCCGAGGCGTCCTTGGCGGTGATGTCGTTTCCGGCGAGCACCGGGGAGTGCACCATACGCATGCCCTCTGCGGCCTTGCCGGCGCCCTTGATGAACAGTTCGGCACCCGCCCCGGTGTCGAAGTAGACCTGGCCGGCGGGGTATCCGGCCTGCTTGAGGTTCTTGGCGGCTATGCCGGCGCCGGGCGGAATCGCCCACACGACGACGGCGTCGGGTTCGGCGGCGAGCATCTTGCTGACCTGGACGCTGTAGTCCTTGTCCTGGTCGGTGAACTTCTCGGTGTCGACCAGGTTCACCCTGCCCTGGTCCTGGAGGTTCTTCCACGCCTTCAGGCCGGCCTCGCCGTAGGCGTTGTCGACTGTCAGCAGTGCCACCTTCTTCACGTGCTTCCCGCGGAAGCCCTTCATCAGCACGTCCGCGGTGACGTTGGTGTTGCCGGGCGTCTTGAAGACGTACTTCCGCTCGGCGATCGGGGTGACGATGGCGGTGGAGGAGCCCATCGAGACCAGCGGCACCTTCTTGCGCTCCACGGTGTCGACGACGGACATGGTGGTGGGCGAGGAGCCGCCGCCGATGATCGCGACGACATGGTCGTTGCCGACGAGCGACTTGGCGACCGTCAGCGACTCCGCCGGATTGCTCTTGTTGTCGCGGATGATCAGCTTGATCTTCTTCTTCTCGTCGCCGACCTGCAGGCCGCCCCCGGCGTTGATCTGCCCGGCCAGGAGCCTGACGGCTCTTTCGTACGCCTTGCCCTGCACCGCGGCCGGCCCGGACTTCTCGATGTCGACGCCGATCTTGATCTGTGCGGAGTCACTCCCGGGCGACTCCTGCTTGGCGCACCCGACGGCGCCGCCCAGTGCAAGAGCCGTCGCCAACGCGACCACCCGGATGTGTCGTACGGACTTCATAACGCGCTTCTCCCTCATCAGACGTGCTTGGTCGGTGCTAGGTCGGTGGGGATGTGCTCAGGTGGCCGCCCGTCCCAGGTAGGCGGCATGGACCCTGGAGTCCTCGCGCAACTCGTCCACGGGCGCGTCCGTCACCACTTCGCCGCGGTCCAGCAGGTAGCCGCGCGCGGCTACCTGGAAGGCCAGGCCGGCGTTCTGCTCGACGAGCGCAAGCGTCGTGCCGCGCCCGGACAGTTCGGTCAGCGCGCCGGCGACGTCACGTACCGCCAGCGGCGCCAGGCCGAGGGACGGCTCGTCCAGCAGCAGCAGCCGCGGACGACCCATCAGTGCACGTCCCACGGCGAGCATCTGCTGCTCGCCGCCGGAGAGGGTGCCCGCGGGCTGCGTGCGGCGGCCCGCCAGCACCGGGAAGAGGTCGTACACGCCGGCCAGCGTCGTCTCGGCGCCGGTGCGGGGGCGGGCATAGCCGCCGAGTCGGAGGTTCTCCTCGACACTCAGCCCGGCGAAGACGCGGCGGCCTTCGGGCACCAGGGCCAGCCCGGCCCGGTTGCGGCGCTCCGCACTCCAGCGGGTCACGTCACGGCCGAGGAACTCCACCGTTCCGGTCCAGGCACGGCCCACTCCGGCCAGGGTGCGCAGCAGGGTGGTCTTTCCGGCGCCGTTGGGCCCGATCAAAGTGACGGCCTCGGCGGCACGCACGTCCAGGTCGACGCCGTGCAGCGCCCGGATCCGGCCGTATCCGGCGGTCAGACCGCGCACCCGCAGCACGGTCTCGGGACCGTCTGCACCGTTGTCGCTCACGTCGGCCGCTCCTGTCCGAGGTAGGCGGTGCGCACCGCCGGATCGGCCGACACCTCGTCGGGTGTGCCATCGGCCAGCAGCCGCCCGTGGTCGAGCACCACCACACGGTCGCTGGCCGTCATCACCCCGGCGACGTCGTGCTCGACGAGCAGCACGGTCACGCCGTCGGCGGCGACCGAGGTGATCAGCTCGATCAGGTCGGTGCTCTCGGAGCGGGAGAGCCCGGCCAGCGGCTCGTCGAGCAGGAGCAGGCCCGGGTCGCCGGCGAGCGCCCGGGCGATCTCCACCCGGCGCTGCAGCCCGTAGGGCAGGCTGTCGGCGGACCGGTGGGCATGTTCGGTGACTCCGGTGGCGGCCAGCAGTTCCCAGGCGCGGTCGTAGGCGGCAGCTATGTGGTGACGGGCCCGGGGCAGCCGCAGCATGTCCGCGAGCGCGGTGCGCCAGCCGCGTGCGGCGACCCTGGGCAGCACGACGTTGTCGAGCACCGACAGGGATCCGAAGACCTCCAGGTTCTGGAAGGTGCGGGTGATGCCGAGGCGGGCGATGCGGTCGGCAGGCAGCCGGGTCAGTTCCGTGCCGTCGAAACGCAGTTCGCCGGCGGCGAGCCGGACCGCGCCGGACAGGGCGTTCAGCAGGGTGGTCTTTCCGGCGCCGTTGGGCCCGATCAGGCCCACCACGCCGCCCGCGTCGTGGCGCAGGGTCAGGTCGGACACGGCGGCCACACCGCCGTATCGCACCGTCGCGGAGCGGATGTCGAGGACGGCACTCACCGCCTGTCCTCCCGGCATGTCTCGCCGGTTCCGCTCCCCCACATGCCCGCTCCCCCTGCGTGACGGCTCTCCGAATGTGATCGACGCGCGGCGACAGCATCATGGCTCGTCGTGATCTCGTCAAGAACCGCTGGTCAGGGCGTCGGGTTATAACGGGGCCATGAAGCTGACGATTCTGGGCGGCGGGGGTTTCCGGGTGCCGCTGGTGCACCGCGCACTGCTGGCACAGGGCGGGAAGGACGGCCCCGTGCCGTGTTCCGAACTGGTGCTGCACGACACCGACCCGGCGCGCGCGGCCGTCGTCGCAGACGTGCTGGCCGCACACGCCGCCAGGGCGCCGCACGCCCCGCGGGTGCGGGTCGCGGCCGACCTGGACGACGCGCTGCTCGGCGCCGGAGTGGTGTTCTGCGCCATGCGGGTCGGCGGGACGGCAGGCCGGGTGCGCGACGAGCGGGTGCCGCTGGCCGAAGGCGTGCTGGGGCAGGAGACGGTGGGCGCGGGCGGCGTGCTGTACGGGCTGCGCACCGTACCGGTGGCGCTGCGAGTCGCCGAACGGGTGCGTGACCTGGCGCCGCAGGCTTGGGTGGTCAACTTCACCAATCCGGCGGGCATGGTGACGGAGGCGATGGCACGGGTGCTGGGCAGGCGGGTGATCGGGATCTGTGACTCCCCCGTCGGCCTGGTGCGCCGCGCGGCACGGGCTGCGGGCGCCGACCCGGACGCCGTGCGCTATGACTATCTCGGCCTGAACCACCTGGGCTGGCTGCGGGCCCTGGAACAGGAGGGCCGCGACCTGCTGCCGGGACTGCTGGCCGACGAGGCAGCGCTCGCCTCGTTCGAGGAGGGCCGTCTCTTCGGCGGCACGTTTCTGGGGGCGCTGGGCGCCTTGCCCAACGAGTACCTGCACTACTACTACTTCCGGCGCGAGACGCTGACCGCCGTCCGGGAGGCGGAGCAGACACGGGGAGAGTTCCTGGACGGGCAGCAGGGCGCCTTCTTCGCCAGCGCCGCCGGGGCCGGGCCGCAGCAGTCGGCGGCGCTGTGGGAACGCACCCGGCTGGAGCGCGAGGAGACCTACATGGCCGACTCCCGCGCCGCGACTGGCGGCTGGCAGCGCGACGCGCGCGACCTGGAGGGCGGGGGCTACGAGCGGGTGGCGCTCGCCGTGATGGGCGCGGTCGCCGGGGACACCGGGCGTGAGCTGATCCTCAACGTGCGCAACGGGGACACGGTGCCGACGCTGCCGGCCGAAGCGGTCATCGAAACGGTCTGCACGGTGGACGCGACCGGTGCGCATCCGCGGGGGTGCCGGCCGCCCGGGCCGGCAGAGCTCGGTCTGATGCTGCAGGTCAAGGCATGCGAGCAGGCGACGATCGAGGCCGCGGTGACCGGTTCGCGGACTGCGGCGCTGCGCGCGCTGGCACTGCATCCGCTGGTCGACTCGCCCGCCGTGGCCGCCCACATCCTGGAGCGGGCGGCCTGGACCTAGGTCCCGCCTGGAGTTTTCCCGCCTGCGCAGCGAAAACTCCAGACAGGACCTGGTGACCGCGTCAGTGGCCGTGGTCCGGCCGGTCGTCGATGTGTGCGGCCTCGGCACCGATCGTCGTCGAGTCGCCGTGGCCGGTGCGGACCACCGTGTCGGGTGGCAGGTTCAGCAGCCGGTCGCGGATCGAGGCGACGATGGTCGGGTAGTCGGAGAAGGACCGCCCGGTCGCGCCCGGGCCGCCGGCGAAGAGCGTGTCGCCGGTGAAGACGGTGCGCAGCGCCGGGGAGTGCAGGCACACCGCGCCGGGCGCGTGTCCAGGCGTGTGCAGCACCGTCAGGTCGGTGCCGGCGACGGTGAGGACCTGACCGTCGGCCAGTTCGCGGTCCGGCTCACGGTCCGGGTGGGTGAGCCGCCACAGCGGCAGGTCGGCGGGGTGCAGCAGGATCGGCGCACCGGTGGCGTCGGCCAGCGCGGGCGCGGCGCCGACGTGGTCGTCGTGGGCGTGAGTGCTCACGATGGCGCGCAGTGCGCGTCCGCCGACTGCCTCGGCGATGGCCTCGGCGTCGTGCGCCGCGTCGATGACCAGGACCTCGGCGTCATCGCCGACGATCCACACGTTGTTCTCCACGTCCCAGGTGCCGCCGTCCAGGGAGAACGTGCCAGCGGTGACGAGGTGTTCGATGCGAGCAGTCCTCACAGGACCACCACCGAGCGCAGCACGTCCCCGTCCTGCATGCGATCGAAGGCGGCCTCCACGTCGCCGAGTCCGACCGTCTCGCTGACGAACGTGTCCAGGTTCAGGCGGCCCTGGCGGTGCAGGTCGAGAAGCATCGGGAAGTCTCGGGACGGCAGACAGTCGCCGTACCAGGAGGACTTCAGGGAGCCGCCGCGCCCGAAGACGTCCAGCAGCGGCAGTTCAAGCGTCATGTCGGGCGTGGGCACGCCGACGAGGACGACGGTGCCGGCCAGGTCGCGGGCGTAGAAGGCCTGCTTGTAGGTCTCGGGCCGACCGACGGCATCGATGACGACGTCCGCGCCGAAGCCGTCGGTGAGTTCGCGGATCGCCTCGACCGGGTCGACCTGCGAGGCGTCGACGATGTGGGTGGCGCCTAGTGTGGCGGCCGTGGCCAGCTTGCGTGGGTCGATGTCGACGGCGACGATCCGGGCCGCGCCGGCCAGCCGCGCGCCGGTGACGGCTGCCCCGCCGACGCCGCCGCAGCCGATGACGGCGACCGAGTCGCCGCGGCCCACCTGGCCGGTGTTGATCGCCGCGCCGATGCCGGCCATCACGCCGCAGCCGAGCAGCCCCGCGACGGCAGGGGAGACCTCCGGGTCGACCTTGGTGCACTGACCGGCGGAGACGAGGGTCTTCTCGGCGAACGCGCCGATGCCCAGCGCCGGGGTCAGCACGCTGCCGTCCGTTAGCGTCATGGACTGCCGCGCGTTGTGCGTGTCGAAGCAGTACCAGGGGCGGCCTCGCGTGCAGGCTCGGCACTGGCCGCACACGGCACGCCAGTTGAGGACGACGAAGTCGCCGGGTACGACCGAGGTGACGCCGTCGCCGACGGATTCCACGACGCCGGCGGCCTCGTGACCGAGCAGGAAGGGAAAGTCGTCGTTGATGCCACCCTGCCGGTAGTGCAGGTCGGTGTGGCACACCCCGCAGGCCTGCACCCTGACCACGGCCTCACCGGGCCCCGGGTCGGGTACCACGACGGTCTCGATCCTGACCGGCTCGCCCTTTCCCGGCGCGACGACTCCGCGTACCTCCTGGGCCATCAGGTCTCCTCTGCTCGTCCGTTGGCTGGGAATCAACTGTGGCCTACCGGACGCGGAACGTCACGTGGCCGTGCCGTGGAGCGGGGTTCGGGCGCGGTTTCAGCGCCGGCCCGGCAGCGGGACGCGCATCAGGTCCTCGGCGACGGTCAGTTCTCCAGCGAAGCCGGCGGCCCGCGCCTCGGCGGCGAAGGCGGCCGGGTCGTGGTAGCGCTGCGAGAAGTGGGTGAGGACCAGATGACGCACGCCGTGCTCGGCGGCGGTGCGGGCGGCCTGTCCTGCCGTCAGATGGCCGTGCTCCCGGGCCAGGGAGGCGTCCTCGTCGAGGAAGGTCGACTCGATGACGAGCAGGTCGCAGCCCTCCGCCAGAGTGTGCACGGCCTCGCACATGCGGGTGTCCATGACGAACGCGAACCGCTGCCCGCGCCGGGGTGCGCTCACCTCGTCGAGGGTGACGCCGCGCAGCCGACCCTCGCGCTGCAGCCGGCCGACGTCGGGCCCGGTGACGCCGGCCGCGTCCAGCCGTTCGGGCAGCATACGGCGGGAGTCCGGTTCGACGAGTCGGTAGCCGAAGGATTCCACGGGGTGCGAGAGCCGGTGGGCCGACAGGGTGAACAACGGGCCGTCGTCCAGTACACCGTCGTCCTCGACGGGCCGTTCGCGCAGCCGCACGGTCTCCCGATAGGCGGTGGCGTACCGCAGCCGGTCGAAGAACCGGCGCCCGCTCGCCGGGAAGTACGCCGTGACGGGGTGCGGCACCCGGTCGAGGTTGATGCGCTGCACGACACCGGCCAGCCCGAGCGAGTGGTCGCCGTGGAAATGCGTGACGCAGATCCGGGTCACGTCGTGCGCGGTGACCGCGGCCCGCAACATCTGCCGTTGCGTACCCTCCCCGGGGTCGAACAGCAGCCCCTCACCGTCCCAGCGCAGCAGGTATCCGTTGTGGTTGCGGTGCCGGGTGGGCACTTGGCCGGCGGTGCCGAGCACCACCAGTTCGCGGGCGGACAACGTCGTCTACCCGGGCGGCCACTCGAGACCGCGCCCGGCCAGGACGTGCGCGTGGACGTGGAAGACGGTCTGGCCTGCGCCGGAGCCGGTGTTGAAGACGATCCGGTATGAGGAGGCGCCGTCCCCGCGGGCCACCTCGCCGGCCTCGCGGAGCAGGTCGGCGGTCAGCGACGGGTCGGCCGCGGCCAGCGTCACCACGTCGGCGTGGTGTGCCTTGGGGATGACCAGCACGTGGGTGGGCGCCTGCGGGTTGATGTCGCGGAAGGCGACGGTCGTCTCCGTCTCCCGGACCACGGTCGCCGGCACCTCGCCGGCGACGATCTTGCAGAACAGGCAGTCGGCCTGTGGTTCTCCCGCCACGGTGGTGCCTCCGCTGTGGGTGTCTTTACGGCTGTGACACGGGATGCTATCGCGCACCGGGCAGGAAGGAGACCGGCGTCAGGACCAGCGCCCGGTGCGGGCCAGCAGGACGGCGGTTGCCGCGGTGCCGGCGGTCGAGGTGCGCAGCACGCTGCCGCCCAGCCGGTGGGGGCGGGCCCCGACCGCCTCGAAGTCCGCCAGTTCCTCCGGCGCCACACCGCCCTCCGGGCCGACGACCAGCACGATGTCGCCGTCTGCGGGCAGTTCGGCACCGGTCAGCGGCGCGGCGCCCTCCTCGTGCAGCACGGCGGCGAACCCGGCGTCGGACAGCAGCGGCAGCAGCTCCCGGGTGGTGTGCGGCTCGGTCACCTGGGGGAAGCGCAGCCGCCGGGACTGTTTGCCCGCCTCGCGGGCCGCGGACCGCCACTTGGCGAGCGACTTCGCCGCCCGCTCTCCCTTCCAGCGGGTCACGCAGCGGGACGCCGACCACGGCACGATCACGTCGACACCGGTCTCCGTCATCGTCTCCACCGCGAGCTCGCCGCGGTCGCCCTTGGGAAGGGCCTGTACGACGGTGATACGCGGCACCGGGGCGGGCTCGGTGTGCAGCCCGGTGACCGCGACCTCGAGCCGGTCCCGGCCCTCGACGGCGGCGACCGTGCCGACGGCGCCGGTGCCGGCGCCGTCGGTCAGCACGATCTGCTCGCCCACACGCAGCCGCCGCACGGAGACCGCGTGCCGGCCCTCGGGCCCGTCGAGCACGACGGTGCCCACGGCGAGCCGGCCGGCCTCGGTGAGGAAGACGGGGGCCGTCATGCGCCGTGGGCCTCGTGCAGCTCCGCGACCAACGTGCGGACCAGTTCGGCGGCGGGCAGCGGCCGGGCCTGCCGGTGCCCCTGGCCGGCCCACAGCCCCATGCCCTCCGGGTCACCGGCCCGGGTCGCCGCCTTGCGCAGTGGCGAGGTGAGGTGGTGCACCTGCGGGTAGGCGGCAGGGGCGTGCGGGCCGTGCTCGCGCAGGAAACGGTTGACCAGGCCGCGGGCCGGGCGGCCTGAGAAGGCCCGGGTGAGTTCGGTGCGGGTGAACCGCGGGTCCGTCACGGCCTGCTTGTGCAGGTCGTCGGCACCCGACTCGGGGCATACCAGGAACGCCGTGCCCAGCTGGGCGGCGGACGCGCCGGCGGCCAGTACGGCGGCGATCTGGCTGCCGCGCATCAGCCCGCCGGAGGCGATCAGCGGCAGCCGCACGGCCTCACGGGCCTGTGCGACGAGCGTGAGAAGGCCCAGGCCGCGGCCGTGCGTGCCGTCGGTGGCCGGGTCGTCGGTGTGCGTGCTCTGGTGGCCGCCGGCCTCGACGCCCTGCAGGCACACGCCGTCCGCGCCGGCGTCCTGCGCAGCGAGCGCCTCCGCCACGGTGGTGGCGGTGACGACGGTGAGACTGCCGGCCTGCCGCAGTCGGCCGACCACCTCGGCGGTGGGGCAGCCGAAGGTGAACGAGACGAGAGGGACGGGGTCCTCCAGCAGTACCGCCAGCTTGGCGTCGTAGGCGTCGTCGGCGCCCTTGTCAGGGTCGCCGGGCTCGGCCCCGTACCGGGTCGCCTCAGGGGCGAGCCGGTCACGGTAGGCCCGCACGGCGGCCGGGTCGCCGGCGCCTGTCTGGGGCACGAACAGGTTGACGCCGAACGCGCGGGCCGTCATCCCGCGCAGGCGCCGGACCTCCTCCTGCATGGCGTCGGGCGTCTTGTAGCCGGCGGCGAGGCTGCCGAGCCCGCCGGCCTCGCTGACGGCGGCGGCCAGCTCCGGCGTCGAGGGGCCGCCGGCCATCGGGGCCTGCACGACGGGGTGTTCGGTCAGCGTGGTCAACGCGGATGACATGCGGCCAGTCTGTCACGGGACCGGCCTGCGATCCGGCCAGGGGCGGGCTGCCCCCGGCGCCCCTGCGGCAGCCGCTCCGGGCCGGTACGTCCCCGGCAGGCTCGGCCGAACCGCGGGTCGGGGCAGGCCCGCCACCGCCAGGGCACCGTGCCTCCGTTCCGCTTCCGCCCCCCCGGGGGGCTGCCGTGCCGTTCACGGAACGCCGGGGCCCGGGGGTGGGTCACACCCACACCCGGGCGGCCGAGCTGTTTCGGGGAGGCTGCGCGCCCGCTCCCTCGTCGCGCATGGCGCCTGCCCTGCCGGGATCGGACGCGGTGCGAGCCGGACGCGCGGCACGGCATGGGCCGACCGGCGTGCCACCGCCCCCGTCCGGGCGACGGGGCCCGGCAGCCGCCGACCGGCGGAGCCGAGGCGACGCACGCGTGCGCGGCAAAGCGCCGCTTCGCCGCGCACGCGTGCGTCAGCGACCGTTGAAGGCGTCCTTCAGGCGGGAGAACAAACCCTGCTGGCCGGGCTGGAACTGGCCCTGCGGCCGTTCCTCACCGCGGAGTTTGGCCATACGGCGCAGGAGTTCCTCCTGTTCCGGGTCCAGCTTGGTCGGGGTCAGGACCTCCACGTGGACGATCAGCTGCCCGCGGCCGCCGCCGCGCAGGTGAGTGATGCCGCGGTCGTGCAGCGGGACGGACTGTCCGGACTGGGTGCCGGGCCGGATGTCGACCTCCTCCATGCCGTCCAGCGTCTCCAGCGGCACCTTGGTGCCGAGTGATGCCGCCGTCATGGGGATCGTCACCGTGCAGTGCAGGTCGTCGCCGCGCCGCTGGAAGACCGGGTGGGCGCTCTCGTGGATCTCCACGTAAAGATCGCCCGCCGGGCCGCCGCCAGGGCCGACCTCACCCTCGCCGGCCAGCTGGATACGGGTGCCGTTGTCGACGCCGGCCGGGATCTTCACCGTCAGGCTGCGCCGGGAGCGGATGCGTCCGTCCCCCGCGCACTCGGGGCAGGGCGTGGGCACGACCGTGCCGAAGCCCTGGCACTGGGGGCAGGGCCGCGAGGTCATGACCTGGCCCAGGAAGGACCGGGTGACCTGCGAGACCTCGCCGCGGCCGCGGCACATGTCGCACGTCTGCGCGGAGGTCCCCGGCGCGGCGCCCTCGCCGCTGCACGTCGTGCAGACGACGGCGGTGTCGACCTGGATCTCCTTCGTCGTGCCGAACGCGGCCTCGTCGAGCTCGATGTCGAGGCGGATCATGGCGTCCTGCCCGCGCCGGGTTCGCGAGCGCGGGCCGCGCTGCGAGGCCTGCCCGAAGAAGGCGTCCATGATGTCGGAGAAGTTGCCGAACCCCGCGCCGAAGCCGCCGGCACCGCCCGCCGCCCCGGAGCCGGGGTCGCCGCCCAGGTCGTAGACCTGCTTCTTCTGCGGGTCGGAGAGCACCTCGTACGCGGTGTTGATCTCCTTGAACCGGTCCTGGGTCTTGGGGTCCGGATTGACGTCCGGGTGCAACTCGCGCGCCAGCCTGCGGAAGGCCTTCTTGATCTCGTCCTGGGAGGCGTCGCGCTGCACGCCCAGGACCGCGTAGTAGTCCGTCGCCACTTATGACTCCGCGAGGATCTGTCCGACGTAACGTGCCACTGCGCGTACCGCTCCCATCGTTCCGGGGTAATCCATTCGGGTCGGCCCCACCACGCCGAGTTTGGCGACCGCCTCGTCGCCCGAACCGTAACCGACGGACACGACGGACGTGGAACTCAGCCCCTCGTGGACGTTCTCGTGACCGATGCGCACGGTCATCCCGGAGTCCGTGGCCTCGCCGAGCAGTTTGAGGAGCACGACCTGCTCCTCGAGTGCCTCGAGCACCGGCCGGATGGTCAGCGGGAAGTCATGACCGAAGCGCGTGAGGTTGGAGGTGCCGCCGATCATCAGGCGTTCCTCGGTCTCCTCGACCAGGGTCTCCAGCAGCGTGGCCAGCACGGTGGAGATCGCCGGGCGGTCCTCCACGTCGAAGGCCTCGGGCATGTCCTGGACGAGGACCGGCACCTCGGTGAAGCGACGGCCGACGACGCGGCTGTTCAGCCGGGCCCGCAGGTCGGCGACCGTCGTCTCCCCGATCGGGGCCGGGCAGTCGACCAGGCGCTGCTCGACACGGCCGGTGTCGGTGATGAGCACCAGCATCAGCCGGGCCGGAGCGAGCGAGAGCAGTTCGACGTGCCGCACCGTCGACCGGGTCAGCGAGGGGTACTGGACGACCGCGACCTGGCGGGTCAGCTGGGCCAGCAGCCGCACGGTGCGGCCCACCACGTCGTCGAGGTCGAGGGCGCCGTCGAGGAAGTTCTGAATCGCTCGGCGTTCCGGGGACGACAGCGGCTTGACTCCGGCCAGTTTGTCGACGAAGAGCCGGTACCCCTTGTCCGTGGGGATGCGCCCGGCACTGGTATGCGGCTGGGCGATGTAGCCCTCGTCCTCCAGAGCTGCCATGTCGTTGCGGACGGTGGCAGGTGAGACCTGCAGGTGGTGGCGCTCGGTGAGCGCCTTGGAGCCCACAGGCTCCTCCGTGCCGACGTAGTCCTGCACGATGGCACGCAGCACCTCGAGCCTGCGCCCGCTCAGCATGCAGTACCTCCCGTTCGGCCGACCGCCGGATTTCCTCCGATTCCTGGCACTCTCGGTGGCTGAGTGCCAGCGGTTACCGGCCCAGTGTACGGCCGGAGGACCGACCTGGGGCAAGAGCGGTCGGTGCGGGCTACCGTCGAGGCATGGACGAAGGCTGGGAAAAGCTCGCCGACGGGGTGGTCCGCCGACGGCTGCCCCGGTGGGACGCCACAGCGGGCGGCGTGGCCGGCCCGGACGGCGTCCTGGCCGTCGACACCGGTGCGTCCCTGCAGGAGGGCGCGCGGATCCGTGCCGCGCTCCGGGACCGGTTCGGGCGCCCGGTGACGCACGTGGCGCTCACGCACCCGCACTTCGACCACGTGCTGGGTACGGCGGCGTTCGCCGGGGTGCGAGTGTACGGGGCAGTAGGGACGGAGACGCTGCTGTCGGCGCACCGGACCCGCGAGGAATTGGCCGCCGACGCCGTGCGGCACGGCCTGCCGCCGCAGGCAGCCGCGGAGGCGGCGGACGTGCTGGTGGCGCCGCACCATGCGGTCTCCGGCTCGGTGACGCTCTCCCTGGGCGATGGCCGCGAAGTGTTGCTGGCCAACGTGGGCCCCGGGCACACCGGGCACGACCTGGCGGTCCTGGTCCCCGCCTCGGCGGGCCCGGGAAGGCACCGGCCCGGCACGCCCGACGTCGTCTTCTGCGGCGACCTGGTCGAGGAGTCCGGCCCGCCGCAGGCCGGCCCCGACGCGCAGCCGGCCCGCTGGCCCGAGGCGCTGGACCGGCTGCTGGCACTGGGCGGCGACGACGCGCTGTACGTGCCAGGGCACGGGGCCGTGGTGAACGCGGACTTCGTGCGGGCGCAGCGCGACGAGCTGGCCCGCCGGGCGTAAGGGTTCTCGCGGCGGGACACAATGTCCCGCATGCGCAGCCGACGGTACGACTCCGATCTCACGCCGCCCTGGAAGCGGAACCGGCCCGCCCCGGAGGTGCCGGCCGAGCACGACCTGGTCGTCGAGGAGGTGACGACCGGCTTCTGCGGCGCGGTGGTCCGGTGTGAGAAGACCGCGCAGGGGCCGACGGTCACGCTGGAGGACCGGTTCGGGAAGCACCGGGTCTTCCCGATGGAACTGGGCGGTTTCCTGCTCGAGGGGCGGCCGGTCACACTACGGCCCCAGCCGGCCGCCGCCGCGCCCGCGGTTCCGCGGCGGACGGCCTCCGGGTCGGTCGCGGTCCCCGGCGCCCGGGCACGGGTGGCCAGGGCGGGGCGCATCTTCGTCGAAGGGCGGCACGACGCGGAGTTGGTGGAGAAGGTCTGGGGCGACGACCTGCGGATCGAGGGCGTGGTCGTGGAGTACCTGGCGGGTGTCGACGACCTGCCGTCGGTCGTCGAGGCGTTCCGGCCGGGCCCCGACGCGCGGCTGGGCGTGCTGGTCGACCACCTGGTGCCCGGATCGAAGGAGTCGCGGATCGCCGCGCAGGTGACCGGGGAGCACGCGCTGGTCGTCGGGCACCCCTACATCGACGTCTGGGAGGCGGTGAAGCCGTCGTCGCTGGGCATCCCGGGTTGGCCGCGGATCCCACGCGGCCGGGACTGGAAGACGGGCGTGTGCGCCTCGCTGGGCTGGCCGGAGAACACGGGCGCAGCGTGGCAGCGGATCCTGGGCGCCGTCCACTCCTACCGGGACCTGGAGCCGGCGCTGCTGGGCCGGGTCGAGGAGCTGATCGACTTCGTCACCGCGCCCGGCGGTTGAGCGCGACACACCACGCGGAGCACGGTGTCGCGGAACGCCGCCACGTCGCGTCCACAGTCAACGACCCACCGTCATTGTGAGGTGGTGCGGGGTCGTGTCCGTCAGGTGCCCGGGGTGCCGACGCGCCGCCCGCCCTCCAGACGGGGCCCGGTGCCGCGTCAGGACTTCGCTGAGGCGACGCAGAACTCGTTGCCCTCCGGGTCGATCATCACGACGTGGTGCCCGTCGAAGGACTCCAGGACTGTTCCTCCCGCCGTCACCAGGCGCGCAACCTCCGCCGTGATCCGTGCCCACCGGTCACCGGCGGTCCCGTGGCCGGGCAGCCGGATGTCGAGATGAAGCCGGTTCTTCGCCGTCTTGGGCTCCGGAACCGTCAGCAGGGACAGGCGGGGCCCGCTGCCGTCGGGGGCGCAGAGCCACGCGCCGTCACCCTCAGCGTCCTCCTCCGGCAGGTCGAGGGTGGCGAGCCACTCCTCGCGCGTCGCGAAGGGGGCGGGCGGGGGCTCGTCGACGTAGCCCAGCGCCGTCTTCCAGAACGCGGCGAGGAGTTGCGCGTCCGCGCAGTCGAGCGTCAGGTCGATTCCCACAGCCACGACGCGAGCCTACTGCCGGCCTCCGACGTCCGCACCCGTCCGCCGGGCGCACGGCGCCGACGGCCGGCCGGCACCGGCCAGTGCTGTGACCCGGAAAGGTTCACCGGCTCGCGGCGCCTTCGCCCCGCTCGCCGCCCCGGCACGCACGCTCTCCCCCTGCCTTCGGCGGGAGGTACTCCCTGCGTTGCCCGAAAGCCCAGGGAGAACACCTCCATGCGGCCTCCGGACGCCTTGCGTCGCACGCACCAGTACGCCTCGCCACCGGGCGCACCTCGCCTGACACGGCGCTAGTCGACGAGGTCGCGCACCACCGCGTCGGCCAGCAGCCGGCCGCGCAGCGTCAGCACCGCGTGGCCGTCCTCGTACGGGCCCGGCTCCAGCAGGCCGTCGGCGAGCGCGCGGGACGCGGCACCTGCTCCCGCGGGTGCCAGCAAGTCCAGCGGGCAGCCGTCGGCGAGCCGCAGCTCCAGCAGGATCCGCTCCACCCGCCGGTCCTCCGCGCCCAGCACCTCGCGCCCGGCGCCCGGGCTGCGGCTCTCCTGCAGGGCCTGCGCGTAGGCCCCGGGGTGCTTCACGTTCCACCAGCGCACGCCGCCGACGTGGCTGTGCGCGCCGGGGCCCGCCCCCCACCAGTCGGCGCCGGTCCAGTACAGCTCGTTGTGCCGGCACCGCGCCGCCCGGTCACCGGCCGCCGCCCAGTTCGAGACCTCGTACCACTCCATGCCGGCCCCCGAGAACATCTCCTCGGCGATCAGATACCGGTCGGCGTGCACGTCGTCGTCCGTCATCGGCACCTCGCCGCGGCGGATGCGGGCCGCCAGCCGGGTGCCGTCCTCGACGATCAGTGCGTAGGCCGAGACGTGGTCCGGCTCGGCGCCGATCGCGGCGTCCACGGACGCCTTCCAGTCCTCGTCGCTCTCCCCCGGCGTGCCGTAGATCAGGTCCAGGTTGACGTGCGCGAACCCGGCGGCCCTGGCCTCGGCGACGCACGCCTCGGGACGCCCCGGGGTGTGGGTGCGTTCCAGGACGTCCAGCACGTGCCGCCGGGCGCTCTGCATGCCGAAGGAGATCCGGGTGAACCCGGCCTCACGGAGCCGCTCCAGCGACGCACGGTCGACGGTCTCCGGGTTGGCCTCCGTGGTGATCTCGGCGTCGGCGGCCAGGCCGAACTCCTGCCGGACGGCGTCGAGCATCCGCCCCAGGTCGGCGGCGGGCAGCAGCGTGGGCGTGCCGCCGCCGACGAAGACGGTCTCGGCACGGCGCGGATCGTCCCCGAGCACCGCGCGGGCCAGGCGGACCTCCGCGGCCAGGGTGTCGGCGTAGTTCTCCCGGGACGCCAGGGCGCCGCCGGAGCCGCGCAGTTCGCTCGCGGTGTAGGTGTTGAAGTCGCAGTAGCCGCAGCGGGTCGCGCAGTACGGCACGTGCAGGTAGAAGCCGAGCGGGCGGTCGGCCGCGCCGTCCAGGGCGTGGGCGGGCAGCGTGCCGTCCTGGGGCACGGGCTCGCCGTCGGGGAGTGCGGAGGGCATGCCTCCCATTGTCCCCGACGGCGCCTCCTGCTCAGGCCTCGCGGGAGCCGGCGTACATCTCCTCGATCAGCGAGCCGTACTCCTTCTCCACGACCGGCCGCTTCAGCTTCAGGCTGGGGGTGAGCTCGCCGTGCTCGATGTCCAGGTCGCGGGGCAGGACGCGGAACTTCTTGATCGTCTGCCAGCGCTGCAGGCCCTCGTTGAGCCGGTCGACGTAACCCTGCACCATCTCGCGGACCTCGTCGGAGGCGACGACCTCGCCGTACGGCCTGCCCTTGAGGGAGTCCTGTTCGGCGGCCCATTCCAGCAGGGACGGCTCCTCCAGCGCGATCAGCGCGGTGCAGAAGTTCCGGCCGCCCCCGTGCACCAGGATGTTGGAGACGAACGGGCAGATCGCCTTGAACTGACCCTCGACCTCGGCCGGCGCGACGTACTTGCCGCCGGAGGTCTTGATGAGGTCCTTCTTGCGGTCGGTGATGCGCAGGTAGCCGTCGTCGGACAGTTCGCCGATGTCGCCGGTGTGGAACCAGCCGTCCTCCTCCAGCACCTCGGCCGTCTTCCCGGGCAGTCCGTGGTAGCCCTGCATGATGCCCGGGCCGCGCAGCAGGATCTCGCCGTCGTCGGCGATGCGCACCTCGGTGCCGGGCAGCGGCTTGCCGACGGTGCCGGTCCGGTAGGACTCGCCGGGGTTCACGAAGCTGGCGGCGCTGGACTCCGTCAGGCCGTAGCCCTCCAGGATGTGGATGCCCGCGCCGGAGAAGAAATAGCCGATGTCCGGGGCGAGCGCGGCCGAGCCGGACACGCAGGCCCGCAGGTTGCCGCCGAAGGCTTCCTTGATCTTCCCGTACACCAGCCGGTCCGCGACCGCGTGCTTCGTCCGCAGCCCGGCGGGCACGGTGGCCACACCGGTGCGGCGGAAGTTGTCCTGTGAGACCTTCGCGTACTCGCGTGCCACGCCGGCCGCCCACTTGAAGATCTTGTACTTGGCGCCACCGCCGGCCCGCGCCTTGGCGGCGACACCGTTGTAGACCTTCTCGAAGATGCGGGGGACGGCCGCCATGTACGTCGGCTGCACCACCGGCAAGTTTTCGATGATCTTGTCGATGCGGCCGTCGACGGCGGTGACGTGGCCGACCTCGACCTGCCCCGCCGTGAGCACCTTGCCGAAGACGTGCGCCAGCGGCAGCCACAGGTACTGCACGTCCTGCGCGGTCACCAGGCCGGTGGCGGCGATCGCCTTCGCCATGTAGGACCAGCAGTCGTGCGGCAGCCGCACGCCCTTGGGCCGGCCCGTGGTACCCGAGGTGTAGATGAGGGTGGCCAGCTGATCCGAGCGCAGCTCACCGACCGTCCGCTTCACGCAGTCCGGGTCGGCCGCCAGGTGTGCCTGGCCGCGGCGGGCGAGCTCCGCCAGCGAGAGCACCCAGCCCTCCGGGTCGCCCGGGGCGGCCACGGCGTCGGCCTCCTCGATCACCACGACGTGCCGCAGGTGAGGCAGTTCGGCCCGCTTTTCGCGGGCCTTGGCCAGTTGGGCGGCGTCCTCGGCGATCAGCACGCGGCTCTCGGAGTCGGCGAGGATGAACGCCGTCTCCTCCGGTTTGGTGCTCGGGTAGACCGTGGTGGTGGCTGCGCCGGCGCACAGGATGCCAAGGTCGGACAGGATCCAGTCCACTCGGGTCGAGGAGGCGATCGCGACCCGCTGCTCCGGCAGCACACCGAGTTCCATCAGCCCGGCTGCGATGGCGAAGACCCGGTCCGCCGCCTGACCCCAGGTGTAGGACCGCCACGCGTCGGGCCCCTCGCCCGCGGCGGGCACCGGGTACCGGTAGGCCTCCACGTCCGGGGTGGCGGCGACACGTTCCAGGAACAGCGTCGCCACCGATGGCGGCCGGTTGTCGATCAGGGTCTTTGTGTCGGTCACGCCGTCCTCCGGGCCCGCGTTCGTACTGGTGACTCACGAGTAACTACTGCGGATCACATTAGAGGCCACAGGGCGGCTATGTAAGGGGGGTGCATCGCGGCCACGCACGATCCACACGGGATCGTGACCGCTCCGCAAGCGGCGGCAGCCGCCGGAGACGGGTTCCGGCGGCTGCCGCGCGCAGCGTGCGAGGACGCTACTTCTTCGACTTGCCCGAATCGCCCTCGGAGTCGGAGGAGAGCGCGGCGATGAACGCCTCCTGCGGGACCTCGACCCGGCCGACGACCTTCATGCGCTTCTTACCCTCCTTCTGCTTCTCCAGCAGCTTCCGCTTGCGCGAGATGTCACCGCCGTAGCACTTGGCGAGGACGTCCTTGCGGATCGCGCGGACCGTCTCCCGCGCGATGACGCGGGAGCCGACGGCGGCCTGGATGGGCACCTCGTACTGCTGCCGCGGGATGAGCTCGCGCAGCCGCCCGGCCATCCGCACGCCGTAGCTGTAGGCCTTGTCCTTGTGCACGATCGCAGAGAAGGCGTCGACCTTGTCGCCCTGGAGCAGGATGTCCACCTTGACCAGGTCGGCGACCTGGTCGCCGCTCGGCTCGTAGTCCAGGGACGCGTAGCCGCGGGTCTTGGACTTCAGGGCGTCGAAGAAGTCGAAGACGATCTCGGCCAGCGGCAGCGTGTAGCGCAGTTCGACCCGGTCCTCGGACAGGTAGTCCATGCCCTGGAGGTTGCCGCGCCGCGACTGGCACAGCTCCATGATCGCGCCGACGAACTCGCTGGGCGCCAGCAGCGTCGCCTTGACCATGGGCTCCCGGACCGATTCGACCTTGCCGCCGGGAAACTCCGTCGGGTTGGTGACCACGTGCTCTGTGCCGTCCTCCATCCGCACCTGATAGATCACGTTCGGCGCGGTGGCGATCAGGTCCAGGTTGAACTCACGCTCGAGCCGCTCCCGGATGACCTCCAGGTGCAGCAGCCCGAGGAAGCCGACGCGGAAGCCGAAGCCGAGCGCCGCGGACGTCTCCGGCTCGAAGACCAGCGCGGCGTCGTTGAGCTGCAGCTTCTCCAGGGCATCGCGCAGCTCGGGGTAGTCCGAGCCGTCCAGCGGGTACAGGCCGGAGAACACCATCGGCTTGGGTTCCTTGTACCCGCCGAGCGGCTCCTCGGCGCCGTTGTGCTGCTGGGTGACGGTGTCGCCGACCTTCGACTGGCGGACGTCCTTCACGCCGGTGATCAGGTAGCCGACCTCGCCGGCGCCCAGCCCGTCGGAGGACTTCATCTCCGGCGAGTTGGTGCCGATCTCCAGCAGTTCGTGCGTGGCGCCCGTCGACATCATGCGGATGCGCTCGCGCCTGCCCAGCTGCCCGTCGACGACCTTCACGTAGGTGACGACGCCGCGGTAGGCGTCGTAGACCGAGTCGAAGATCATCGCACGGGCGGGGGCGTCGGCCGCCCCGACCGGGCCAGGCACCTGGCGGACGACCTCGTCGAGCAGATCCCCGACGCCCTCGCCGGTCTTCGCCGAGACCTTCAGCACGTCCTCCGGCTCGCAACCGATGAGGTGGGCCAGCTCGGCGCCGTACTTCTCCGGCTGCGCGGCCGGCAGGTCGATCTTGTTCAGCACCGGGATGATCGTGAGGTCGTGCTCCATCGCCAGGTAGAGGTTGGCGAGAGTCTGCGCCTCGATGCCCTGGGCCGCGTCCACCAGCAGGATGCAGCCCTCGCACGCCGCGAGCGACCGGGAGACCTCGTAGGTGAAGTCGACGTGCCCCGGGGTGTCGATCATGTTCAGAATGTGCGGCGTCGAGGCTCCGGCCTCGCCGGTCGGCGTCCACGGCATCCGCACCGCCTGCGACTTGATCGTGATGCCGCGCTCGCGCTCGATGTCCATCCGGTCGAGGTACTGGGCTCGCATCTGCCGCGCGTCGACGATGCCGGTCAGTTGGAGCATGCGGTCGGCGAGGGTCGACTTGCCGTGGTCGATGTGCGCGATGATGCAGAAGTTACGGATCAGGGCCGGGTCGGTACGGCTCGGCTCCGGCACGTTCGAGGGGGTCGCGGGCACGCAGGGTCCTGTCGGGTTCGGTCGGTGGCTCTCAGTGGACGTACTCCGCCCCATCGTCCCATGCCCGGCCCCTCCCGTACGGCGGCGGGAGCCGCCCCAAGGCCGATTCGGGCCGGGGGCGGCCTGCTGGTAGCCTGGTCCACTGTGTCTCGTGCGGCTCGACGGCCGCCAGGCACCGCAAGCAACCGTCGAACCCCGCAAAGGCTCATTCGTGGCGAACATCAAGTCCCAGATCAAGCGGAACAAGACCAACGAGAAGGCGCGTCTGCGCAACAAGGCGGTCAAGTCCGAGCTGAAGACCGCGATCCGTCGCACCCGTCAGGCCGTGGCCGCCGGTGACGCCGACAAGGCCACCGCTGCCGCCCGCGACGCCGCACGCAAGCTCGACAAGGCCGCCAGCAAGGGCGTTCTGCACAAGAACAACGCGGCCAACAAGAAGTCCGCCCTCGCCGAGTCGCTGTCCTCCCTCAAGGGCTGACACCGCCGACGACCGGTGCGGGACCGGCGGGCCCTCTCATTCCGCCGCGCATCGGTCGATGACGAGGCGCCGCACGCGGCCTGCGTTCGCCACGCGGGTGCGGCGCCCGACGCAAGCACACCGAAGGCCCCTGATCGTCGTTCCCCACGGCGGCCCGGGGCCTTCGGCCTGTCGTAGGTCCGCCGAGGCGGGCCCGCGTTTAGTGTCGCATCAGGCAAGGTTCGCCGCTTGCCGCCCTGGCACGCACGCTCTCCCCCTGCCTTCGGCGGGAGTTACCCCCTGCGTTGCCCGAAAGCCCGGGTAGGACACCTGCATGCGGCTTCCGGGCGCCGTGCGAGAGGCTCGGCATCCGCAGGCGCAACAAAGCCGAGACGGAGTGAGCGAAGCGAACGCAGTGCACCAGGACGCCTCGCCACCGGGCAAACCTCGGCTGATGCGGCACTAGCGGGAGCGGGCGGCGCGCGCGACGGTGAGGACCGCGCGCTCGAGGGCGTACTCCGGATCGTCGCCCCCGCCCTTCACCGCGGCGTCCGCCGCCGCCACCGCGCCGAGCGCCGCGGCCACGCCGTCGGGCGTCCAGCCGCGCATCTGCCGCCGCACGGTGTCGATCTTCCACGGCGGCATGCCCAGCTCGCGGGCCAGATCGCCCGGGCGGGCGCCGCGCGGCGCCGAGGCGAGCTTGCCGATCGCCCGCACTCCCTGCGCGAGCGCGCTGGTGAGCAGCACGGGCGCCACACCCGTGCCGAGCGCCCAGCGCAGCGCCTCCAGTGCCTCGGCAGCACGGCCCTCGACCGCACGGTCCGCGACGGTGAAGCTGGACGTCTCCGCGCGGCCCGTGTAGTACCGGGCGACCACCGCGTCGTCGATCGTCCCCTCGACGTCCGCGGCGAGCTGACTGCAGGCGGACGCCAGCTCGCGCAGATCGCTGCCGATGGCGTCCACGAGGGCCTGGCATGCCTCCGGGGTGGCCGACCGTCCCGTGGCACGGAACTCGCCGCGCACGAACGCCAGCCGGTCGGCCGGCTTCGTCATCTTCGGACATGCGACCTCACGCGCGCCCTGCTTCCGCGCGGCGTCCAGCAGACCCTTGCCCCTGGCACCGCCGGCATGCAGAAGGACGAGGGTGATCTCCTCGGCCGGATCCGTCAGGTAAGCCTTGACGTCCTTGACGGTGTCCGCGGACAGGTCCTGCGCGCTGCGGACGACGACGACCTTGCGTTCGGCGAACAGCGACGGGCTGGTCAGCTCGGCCAGAGTGCCGGGCTGCAGCTCGGCGGCCGCCAGGTCGCGGACATCGGTGTCGGCGTCCGCCGCCCGTGCCGCGGCGACGACCTGCGCCACGGCACGGTCCAGCAGCAGCTCCTCCTGGCCCACCGCCACGGTGATCGGCGCGAGGGGGTCGTCGTTCGTGTTCTTCCGGGTCCCAGCCATATCGCCGACCAGCATCCCACGCCGCACCGACACAATGGCCCGGTGAGAGATGAGCTGGAGCAGGTGCCGCCGCACCACGTGCTGGTCCTGCCGGACCGGGACGCGGCCGAGGCGGTTGCCGAAGAACTGACGGACCGGTTCGGCCTGCGCGAGGAGCCTCAGCTGGTGCGCGAGGAACTGGCGGGAGAGGACGACGCGGAGGACGCGCAGTGGCTCGTCGTCCTCGAGGACGACGCCGCTCGCCACGACCCTTCGGCGCTGGACGCGCTGGCGGCGCAGCACGAGGGCTGGCTGGAGCGTTAGACGGCGACGGCGGCGGGCACGTCCTCGCCGTCCTCCTGCGGGGGCTCGGGCAGCGTGCGGGTGCCCGGGACCGGTGACGGCAGCAGCCACAGGATGCTGAGCAGGGCGCCCGCCGTGCCGATCCACAGCGCCGGGCGCAAGCCGATGGTGGAGCCGAGCAGGCCTCCGGCGAGTGCGCCGAGCGGGCGGAAACCGTGGTTGAGGGTGCGAAAGGCGCCCTTGATGCGGGAGCGCATCGACGGCGGCATCAGCGCGATCTGCAGTGAGCCGGTGGCGATGTCGACGAACATCACGCCCACGCCGGACAGACACTCCGCCGACCCCAGCAGGAGGAGCAGCAGCCAGTGCGGTCCCGCTGCCAGCGGGACGATCATCAGCGGGACCGCGAACCCGACGAAGCCGGCGAGGATCGTCGGCCCGATGCCGACGCGTCGTACGACGCGGCCGGCACACACCGCTCCCACCAGGCCACCGACCGCGCCGAGACCCAGCGCGGCGCCCAGGGCACCGGCGCTGAGGTGGAGTTCGGTGGTCGCGTACAGCACGAAGAGGGTCGCGAAGATGAAATTGAAGAACTGCACCGTGCCGGCCGCGCCGAGCAGCGCGCGCAACGACGGCTCGCGCAGCAGCCAGCGCAGCCCGGCCAGCAGGTGCCCCTTCCGGGCCTGCACGGGCAGCGGCTCGTGCGGTGCGATGCGGGCCAGGCAGCAGGCGGAGGCGAGAAACGTGCAGGCGTCCGCGAGCAGCGCCAGCGGCGCGGCGAACAGCTGCACGAGGAAGCCGCCCGCGCCGGGACCGGCGACAAAGGCAAGCGCGCGACTGCCGTTGACCAGCGAATTCGCCTCGACGTAGCGCTCGGTGGGGACGAGGGCGGCGAACAGGGCGACGTTGCAGACGTCGAAGAGGACGGTCAGCACGCCGACGCTGAAGGCGACGGCGTAGAGCTGCGGCATCGTGAGCACGCCGACGACGTACGCGACGGGCAGTGTGACGAGCAGCGCCGCCCGGGCCAGGTCGGTGAGGATCATCGCGACGCGACGGTGTGCGAGCCGGTCGGCCCAGGCCCCGGCCGGCAGGCTGAAGAGCAAGGCCGGCAGTAGCTCGGCCGTCTTCAGCCAGCCCATCTCGGCCGCACCCGCGTGCAGCAGGTACACGGCGGTCAGCGGCAGAGCGATGAGCGATATCTGATCGCCGATCAGCGACACGGACTGACCGGTCCAGTAGCGCCGGAAGCCGCACTCCCGCAGCAGGGCGGGGAGCAGGCGTCCCACGCCTCTCACGACACGTCCGGCTGGTCGGGACTGACGAAGGCGAGCCGCAGCACGTTCACCAGCCGCGCCCCTTCCGGGCGGCGGGCGGGATCTCCGTACCGGTCGTCGAAAGAGGACACCAACTCGCGCATCCCGTCCCGCAGCTCGGCGAGCTCGTCGGCGGTGAGGTAGAGGGCGGTGTCGCCGAACTCCTCGGCCTCCCGCCATTCGAACGGCAGTCGGTCGTGCTGCCCGATCGCCCTGGTGATGCGCGCGAAGTAAGTCTCGGCGACGGAGATGCTGAGCTGCGCGGCGGCTTCCGCCACGGCCGGGTCATCGGAGTGATCGGGCCAGCTCGTGTACTGCGACGTGGCGCGCCACGGCTTCTCCCGGCCCGTGCCGCCCGACGCCGCCTCGACCAGTCCGTACTTGGCGAGCATCCGCAGGTGGTACGAGCAGCTGGCGACGGACTCCCCCGTCAGCTCGGCCGCCTTGGTGGCGGTGAAGGGCCCTTGCGAGCGGAGCATCCCGACGAGCTTCATCCGTGTGGGGTGCGCGTAGGCGCGCAAGGCGCGCGGATCACTGAGGTACGTCTCCCGGGCCATATATGTAAAGCTACCTTTAGAAAGGTTTCTTTACAAGGTGCGGAACCGCCTGTGCACCGGCTGCGTCGTCCCCCGCATGCATGGACACACCGACCGCTACCTCTTCCTCACCCGGCACGGCGAGGCGACGCCCGACGAGAGCGGGCTGACCGGGAACGGGCGGCGTCAGGCCGTTCTGCTGGGCGAGCGACTGCGCGGCTGCGGGATCACCGCCGTGCATCACGGCCCGCTCGCGCGGGCTGCACAGACGGCCCGCCTGATCGGCGGGCAACTGGACGGTGTACCCGTCCGGGCCTGCGAGGCGGCCGGAGACTACGTGCCGCACACGCCCCGGCGCGACGAACTACCCGCCGCCTACGCCGACTCGATGCTGGAGCGCGTGCTGGCGTTTCCCGCCGAGGACCGCGAGCGCGGCCCCGCGCTGGCCCGCGAGGCCGTCGCCCGCTTCACCGGACCGGCTGACGGCGACGAGCCCGTGCGCGAACTGGTCGTCACGCACAACTTCCTGATCGGCTGGCTCGTGCGCGCCGCGCTCGACGGCCCCGGCTGGCGCTGGATGGGCCTGAACCACGCCAACGCGGCCCTGACGGTGATCCGCTCCAGCCCGGAACGCCCCCCGTCGCTGCTGCTCTACAACGACACCGCCCATCTCCCCGCCGTCCTCCGCTGGACCGGCCTCCCGCCGGCACTGCGCATCTGAGGTGCCGGGCCCCGCCGATGACGTCACGTCGAGGGTCCTCGGGAGTGGACGGCGAGGGTGTGGGGGCCACCGGTGACGGCCAGCGAGCCGGCGAGGTCGGTGCGCAGCACCGTCGCCCCCTCGCTACGGAGCAGGCGCAGCGTGCGGCGCGACGGGTGACCGTAGGGGTTGCCCACGCCGACCGAGACCAGGGCTGCCCGGGGGTGCAGTCGGTCGAGGAACTCCGGATCCTGGTAGGCCGAGCCGTGGTGCGGGACCTTCAGCACGTCGACCGTCGGCAGGGACGGATCTTCGGCCAGCAGTTCGCGCTGGGCGAGAGGTTCGAGGTCCCCCGGGAGCAGCAGCTTCAGACCGTGCGTGCGGACGAGCAGCGTGATGCTCGCGTCGTTCGGCTCGGTGTCCGCCGGCGCGGGTCCGGCGAATCGGCCGTCCGGCCACAGCACGCGCCAGGACAGGCCGCCGACATGCCGGCGCTCCCCCGGCGTCACCCGGAGCACCGGCACGCCCGCCTCGTGCGCGACGCGGTACACGAGCGCCGCCTGGCCGGGGGGCGCCTCGAGCCCCGTCGTCTCGACGGCGCCGACGGCGCGGCCGTGCAGCACGCCGGGGATCCCGGCGACGTGGTCCGCGTGGAAATGGGTCAGGATCAGCAGCGGTACGGCCGATACGTCCAGCCGGCGCAGGCAGCCGTCGACCAGCTCGGGATCCGGCCCCGCGTCCACGACGATCGCCCGGCCATCGCCGGCTGCCAGCACCAGCGCGTCGCCCTGGCCGACGTCGCAGGCCACCAGGCGCCAGTCCGGCGGGGGCCAGCCGGTGAAGCGCCGGGTCAGCGGTGCGGGGCGGAGCAGGACGAGGAGCAGCACCAGGGCGAGCAGTGCGCACAGCCAGGGCCTCCGGAGCAGCCGGCCGGCCAACAGGGCGAGGGCCGCGAGGAGCGCTGCCAGCAGCAGGGCACCCTGCCAGTCCGGCGCCCAGGCGACCTGCGCGCCCGGCAGACCCGCGCCCGTGCGGGCGATCCGCGCGATGACCGCCGTGGGCCAACTGGCCGCCCAGGCCAATCCGTGGGCCGCCGGTATGGCGGCCGGCGCAACCGCCAGCGCGGCGAAGCCGAGCACGGTCGCAGGTGCGACCAGGAATTCCGCCGCCAGGTTGCACGGAACGGCGACGAGGCTCACGTGTGCGTCCAGTACCGCGATGACCGGGGCGCAGGCCGCCTGCGCCGCCGACGCGGCGGCCAGCGCCTCGGCCAGGCGGCCCGGGACACCGCGCCGCCGCAGCGCGGCCGAGGCCGGTGGAGCGAGGACGAGCAGCGAGCCGGTGGCCAGCACCGACAGCACGAAGCCCATGTCCCGGGCCAGCCAGGGGTCCCACAGCAACAGGGCGGTCACCGCGCCGGCGAGTGCCGGCAGCAGCGACCGCCGTCTGCCGGTGGCGATCGCGAGGATCGCGATCGCCCCGCAGGCCGCCGCGCGCAGCACGCTCGGCTGCGGACGGCACACGACGACGAAGCCGATCGTCAACAGGCCGGCGAGGAGGGCGGTCATGCGCAGGGAGAGACCGAGTCGCGGGGCCAGGCCGCTGCGTTCGACGAGGGTGGCCGTGCCCGGCGGCCCGATCAGCAACGCCAGCAGCACCGTCAGGTTGCCGCCGCTCACCGCCAGCAGATGAAGCATGTCCGTCGCGCGGAAGGCGTCCTCCAGGTCGGTCGGGACCAGTGAGGTGTCCCCGACGACGAGTCCCGGGAGCAGGGCGCGCGGGTCCGCGGCCAGCTTGTCGGTGGCCGTGCGCAGCCCGGCCCGCAGCCGGCCCGCTAGATGCTGGACCGGGTTCGGGGCGCCGCGCACGTCCGGGGGTTGGGTGCCCTTCACGTACAGGACGGCCGCGATGTCGTGGCTGCCGGACAGCGGGTGCCCGACCTGGCCCGACACCCGCAGGCGCGTGGAGGGCAGCAGCCGGAGCCAGGCTGCGCGGCGGCGGCTGCCCGTGCGCACGGTCAGCAGCACGGGGGTGCCCACCCTCACCGTGCCGGCGGTCACCGTCTCGGCGGGTACGAGCACGAAGCCCGGTTGGCGGTGGTCACCGCGCACGTGCGGGCGAGTGGGGTGCGGGTCGCCGGTGACCGTCACCTCGGCGGTGACGCGACCCCCACCGGCTGCGGCCAGGCGGGGCAGCGGGCCGCGGTGCAGGTCGGCGGACCGCAGTCCGCCGACCCCCGCGCCGGCCGCCGCGCACAGCAGAGTGAGCGCGGCGGCCCGTCGCAGGCCGCCTGCGGCGGGCCGGACGCGACCGGCACCGGTCGGCGACGTCCGCGCGCCGGGCGACGGGGGGCCGCCACCTGCGGCCCGGCCCTGACAGCCGGGCGCGATGGCGCGGCTGCGACTGCGACGACCGGGCAGCGCAAGCAGTACCGCCGCTGCCGCGCACAGCGCGGCGACCACCGTGGCACCCCTGTCCGAGGATCCCAGCGCGTAGGCCGTCGCGAGCCATGTGGCCAGTGCGGGCGGCAGCAGACGGAGGTCGGTCGGGCCCGGTTGCCGTGGGTCGGCGGCACCCGAGCCGGTGCGCCGACTCGGCGTGGACGCGCGCACGTTCCCGCGCGCCTTCCGCGCGGGCCCGGTCCTCGGCGGCCGCCCGGACGGCCGGTTCGGCCTGCCGCGCGGTCACGGACCGACCTTCGGCTTCAGCTCCGCGAACCGGTGTTCGCCGATGCCGCTGACGTCGCGGAGCTGGCCGACCGAGCGGAAGCCCGCGTGCGCTGTGCGGTAGTCGATGATGTGCTGGGCCAGCACGGGGCCGATCCCCGGCAGCGTCTCCAGCTGCTCCGCCGTGGCCGCGCTGAGGCTGACGTGGCCGGGCGCGGCCGACGTGCCCTCCACGGGGGCGGCCGGCTTCGTGACGCCGACGACGAGCTGCTCACCGTCGACGAGCCGTCGGGCCCGATTGAGGCCCTGCACGTCCGTACCCGGCTTCGGCCCGCCCGCCGCCTCCAGCGCGTCGGTGACGCGGGACCCGCGCGGCAGATCGAGCACCCCGGGGTGCTCGACCTTGCCCGCGACGTCCACCGTGATCCGTCCGCCGGTGGACGCGGCGGTGTCGCCCGGTGCGGCAGCCGACGACGTCGGACGAGCCTGGGCAACCGGTGCGCGCACCGTCTCCGGCCGCCCGGAGACGAAGTGCTGCACGGCGAAGCCGACCGCGACCAGGAGGACGACGGTGACTGCGGCGACGGTCTTCGGCTCCACACCGAAGCGGAGCTGGAACCACAGCGGGAGTCGATCGGTGACTGCCGCCCAGGAAGCGGACCGACGCATCTCGGGCGGCGTCGCCGCTGCGGGCTCCGCCCGCGCGCGGGCCGGCGCGGCCGCGGTTGCGGCACGCACCCGTCGCCCGCGCCGTGCCGCATCCCGTGCGGCGGCGATCGCCGCCGCACGGGGCAAGACATCGGCCTGCGCGGGTCGCACGATGCGACCCCCGTGGGCGGACCGGCCCCCGGGCATCCCGGCGGAGCCCGTACGGTCAGCCGGCGACCGCGACGCCATGCGAGCCGCGAAGCCGGTCGCGCCGGGCGATGCGGAGCTTCCCGACGCTTCGGCGGCGGCCGACGACACCGGCCGAACTGCACGGTCCGCCGGCGGCCGCGGAACCGTACGGGCCCCGAGTTCGCTCGCGCGGTACGCGACAGCCGGGCCACGCGACCGGGCCGTCCGCGGCGCAGGTTCAAGGCGAGCGACACGCTCTGTCGTCGGCTGCGGGGCCGGACGGGAGACGGGGCCGGGCGCGCCGCTGGGTCCGGTGTGCTGTGGCTGGGCGGCGAGAGCCGCGTCGGCCGTGGGGCAGGAGTTCCCCGCCGCCGAGTGCAGGAGCTCGGCGCTGTCGGGTAGGCCGACCGGCGGCAGAGGCTCCGGCACGGTGCCGGCAGCCGTTCGGGTGTGTGCCGACGGGCAGGATTCGCCGCCGCTCGGCGGAGGCGTCCCGGCCTGTGCAGAAGGGCAGGTCTCCGCTGCCGCATCATGCGGCTGGTGTCCCGCGAGATCAGCCGTGCGGCGCGACCGGGGCGCGGCGGGCGAAGGCGCCGCGGGCCCCGTGGCCGCCGGGCGCGGACCCGGTTCGGCCGGGGCCGTGGGGCGGCGGCCGGTGCCGGGGGCCCGTTCGCCCTCCTGCCCGGTCGCTTCCGGCGGAGCCGGACGCCGAGGCGGGAAGAGGGCGCGGGTGCGGGCCGCGGACGGGCCCGCCAGGGCCGGATGGCGGCGAGCGTGACGGCCTGGGCCGCGCGGATCGCGGCGGGAGCGGCTGGATCGACTCGTCATGGCGACCGAACGTAAACGTCCGTGACGCTCCGTGGTGATGGCGCGCGGATTCTGGGGACGGCCGTCCCGTTGTGGACAACTCCAGCCCCCGCACGGGACGGCAGATCAGCGGGGCGAGAGCACCACGCCGAGCAGCCCCGGCCCCGTGTGCGCACCGATGACGGCGCCGACCTCGCTGACGTGCAGCTCACCGAGCGCCGGAACCCGGGCCCGCAGCCGCCCGGCCAGCTCGTCGGCGCGCTCGGGTGCAGCGAGGTGGTGGACGGCGGCGTCCACCGGCCCGGTGCCCGCCCGCTCGACGGCGATCTCCTCGAGCCGGGCCCGTGCCCTCGAGGCGGTGCGGACCTTCTCGAGCATGCCGATCCGGCCGTCCGCCAGTTCCAGCAGTGGCTTGACCGCGAGGGCCGAGCCGAACAGCGCCTGTGCCGCGCCGATGCGGCCGCCGCGCCGCAGGTAGTCCAGGGTGTCGACGCAGAAGACGGCAGAGGTGCCGTCGGCGCGTTTCACGGCGGCGGCGGCCACCTCGTCCACCGTGCCGCCGCCCGCCGCCGTCTCGGCGGCGGCGAGGGCGCAGAAGCCGAGGGCCATGGCCACCACGCCGGTGTCCATGACCCGCACCGGCACGCGGCGCCTCGCCGGCCGCGGCGAGCGCAGCGTCGTAGGTGCCGGAGAACTCGGCGCTCAGGTGCAGCGAGACGATGCCGTCCGCACCGGCGTCCGCCGCGGCCCGGTAGGCGGCGGCGAACATCGCCGGGCTGGGCCGTGACGTCGTCACGGGCAGGTGTCTGCGCAGGGACTCGGCCAGCGAACGGGCAGAGATCTCCGTACCCTCTTCCAGTGCCTCGTCGCCGAGGACCACCGTCAGCGGTACCGAGATGATCCGGTGCTTCGCGGCGGCTGCGGGTGGCAGGTAGGCCGTGGAGTCGGTGACGACTGCGACGCGCTGGGACATGTTCTGGAGAGTACCCGCCGCCTTAGGACGCGCCCTGCGGGCGGCTCTTGCGCAGTTGGGGCGGCGCGTCGGAGCGGCCCTCGGCCGCGGGCCGCGGCGCGTCGCACCAGCCGCGCAGGGCGCCGGATTCGATGTCGATCTGCTCGCGCAGTGCGGTGAGCCCGTCCGTGTCCAGGCTGCGGGCGCGGTCCTGCGCCGCAAAGCGCAGGCTGTCGGCCGACTCCCGGATGTGCGCGACACGTTCGCGCGCCCCCGAAAGCTGCTCGGCGACGCGGGCACGGTCAGGTTCGCGGTCCATGAGCAGGCGCAGTTCGCCGTCGACTTGCCGGGCGTGACCGTGCAGCCGGTCCAGCAGGCCGATCGCCTCGCGCAGAGAGGGGTCGGCGGCGGCCGCGGGTTCGAGCGCGGCGCGGGTGCTGTCGATGGAGCGGCGCAGCTCGAGCCGGATTCGGGCCATCTCGCCGACGGGCCCCGGCTGCACGGCCTTAGCCTTGAGAGCCGTCTCCTCGACGGTCCGCCGCACCTGCGCACCGGTGCGTTCCACGCCGTTCTTCACCGCCCGCACGGTGCGCACCGCGAGGAAGACGCCGAGGACGGCGCACATCACGAAGAGCAAGGCCAACACGCCGATGACGTACTCCACGCCGCACTCCTTCGTCCGCCCGGTCGACTGCTACTGCCCTTCCACGGTAAACGGGCGGGGCCGGTCCGGGGTTCCTTTCGAACCCGGGCCGGCCCCGGTGACCGTCCCGTAAGGGTGTGCGCCCGGCCGGTCAGGCGGGCACGATGTTGACCAGCTTCGGCGCGCGCACGATCACCTTACGGATGCCGGCGCCGTCCAGCGCGGCGACGACGCCCGGGTCGGCCAGCGCCGCCGCCTCCAGGTCGGCGTCAGCCACCGACGGGGAGACCTCCAGCCGGGCTTTGACCTTGCCCTTGACCTGGACGACGCAGGTCACCGTCTCGTCGACGACGTAGGCCGGGTCGGCGACGGGGAAGTCCTCGTGGACCACGGTGGACTCATGACCCAGCCGGCGCCACAGCTCCTCCGCGATGTGCGGGGCCAGCGGCGCGGCCAGCAGCACCAGCGCCTCGGCGACGGGCCGCGGTACCCGGTCCAGCTTGGTGACGTGGTTGTTCAGCTCCGTGACCTTGGCGATCGCGGTGTTGAACCGAAGCCCGGCCATGTCCTGGCGCACGCCGTCGACCGCCTTGTGCACGGCGCGCAGCGTGACCTCGTCCGGCGTCGTCGTCGGTGACGCTGACCTCGCCGGTGCCCTCGTCGACGACGTTGCGCCACAGCCGCTGCAGCAGCCGGTTCTGGCCGACGACGGCGCGAGTGTCCCACGGCCGGGAGACGTCCAGCGGGCCCATCGCCATCTCGTACAGCCGCAGGGTGTCCGCGCCGTACTCGGCGCACACGTCGTCCGGAGTGACGGCGTTCTTCAGGGACTTGCCCATCTTGCCCAGCAGCCGGGAGACCTTCTCGCCCTGGTACCAGTAGGCGCCGTCGCGTTCCTCGACCTCGGCGGCCGGCACGGCGATGCCGCGGGCGTCCCGGTAGACGTAGGCCTGGATCATGCCCTGGTTGAACAGCCTGTGGAACGGCTCGGCTGAGGAGACGTGCCCCAGGTCGAACAGCACCTTGGACCAGAAGCGCGCATACAGCAGGTGCAGCACGGCGTGCTCGGCGCCGCCGACGTACAGGTCGACGCCGCCGGTGGGCATGCCCTCGCGCGGGCCCATCCAGTACCGCTCGATCTCCGGGTCGACCAGCTTCTCGTCGTTGTCCGGGTCCAGGTAGCGCAGCTCGTACCAGCAGGAACCGGCCCAGTTGGGCATGGTGTTGGTCTCGCGCCGGTACCTGCGCGGCCCGCGCCCGTCGCCCAGGTCCAGGGTGACGTTCACCCAGTCCGCGTTGCGGGACAGCGGGGTCTCCGGGGAGGTGTCCGCGTCGTCCGGGTCGAAAGTGCGCGGCGAGTAGTCCTCGACCTCCGGCAGCGTCAGCGGCAGCATCGACTCGGGCAGGGCGTGCGCGATGCCGTCCTCGTCGTAGACGATCGGGAACGGCTCGCCCCAGTAGCGCTGGCGGCTGAACAGCCAGTCGCGCAGCCGGTAGTTGACGGTGCCCTCTCCGATGCCGCGCTCGGTCAGCCAGGCGGTGATCCGCTCTTTGGCGTGCGGGACGGCCAGCCCGTCGATGTCGACGCCCTCACCGGCGGAGTTGACGATCGTCGCCTCGTAGGAGGAGAACGCCTCGTCCCACGCGGCCGGGTCGGTCCCGCGCCCGTCACCCGGCTGACAACGCAGCGCATCGGCAGGTCGAAGGCGCGGGCGAAGGCGAAGTCGCGGGAGTCGTGTGCGGGGACGGCCATGATGGCGCCTGTGCCGTATCCCATCAGGACGTAGTCGGCGATGAAGACGGGCACCTGCTCGCCGCCGGCCGGGTTGGTGGCGAAGGCGCCGGTGAACACGCCGGTCTTGTCCTTCGCCTCGGCCTGCCGCTCCACGTCGGACTTGGCAGCGGCCTGCGCCCGGTAGGCGGTGACGGCCTCGGCGGGCGTGGCGTACCCGCCGGTCCACGCCTCGCGGGTGCCCTCCGGCCAGGCGTCCGGCACGATCGACGCGGCATGCCCCTCGCCGGAGACCAGGTCGTGCTCGGGGGCCAGCACCATGTACGTGGCGCCGAACAGGGTGTCCTGACGGGTCGTGAAGACGGTGACCGCGGACCGCTCCTCGCCGTGCGCGGTCACGACGGGGAAGTCGATGCGGGCGCCCTCACTGCGGCCGATCCAGTTGCGCTGCTGCAGCTTGATCGCCTCGGGCCAGTCCAGACCGTCCAGGTCGTCCAGCAGCCGCTCGGCGTAGGCGGTGATCCGCATGTTCCACTGGCGCAGTTTCGCCTTGAAGACGGGGAAGTTGCCCCGCTCGGATCGGCCCTCGGCGGTGACCTCTTCGTTGGCCAGCACGGTGCCCAGCCCGGGGCACCAGTTCACGGGTGCGTCAGAGGCGTAAGCCAGCCGGTAGTCGCCCAGCAGGTCGGCGCGGCCTGCGGCGTCCAGTTCCGCCCACGGCGCGGTGCCCTCGGGCGTGGGCCGCTCGCCGGAGGCGAACTGGGCGATCAGCTCGTCGATCGGGCGGGCGCGGCGGGCCTCCTCGTCGTACCAGGAGTGGAAGATCTGCAGGAAGATCCACTGCGTCCACTTGTAGTACCCGGGGTCGATCGTGGCGAAGGAACGTCGCTGGTCGTGGCCCAGGCCCAGGCGGCGCAGCTGCGCCTTCATGTTGACCATGTTGGCTTCGGTCGACGTGCGCGGGTGGGTGCCCGTCTGCACGGCGTACTGCTCGGCGGGCAGGCCGAAGGCGTCGAAGCCCAGGGTGTGCAGGACGTTGTGCCCGGTCATGCGCTGGTACCGGGCGTAGACGTCGGTGGCGATGTAGCCCAGCGGGTGGCCGACGTGCAGGCCGGAACCCGACGGATACGGAAACATGTCCATGATGAACTGCTTAGGGCGGGCGACGGTCTCCGGGTCCCCGGCCAGTGTGCCGCCGTCGGGGTTCGGCGCCTCGTAGGTGCCGTGCTTCTCCCAGAAGTCCTGCCAGCGTGCCTCGATGTCGGCGGCCATGGCCGCCGTGTAGCGATGGGGGGCCGCGATCTCGGCGGCGGTCGTGGTCTCGCTCATCGTCCTCAATGCTCCATCGGTCGTCTCTGCGAGCGGGCGGTCGCGTCAGCGGTGCAGAAATGAAAAAGCCCCTCGCACAGGAGGGGACGCCGCGCCGATTCCGGCCCCACGGAAGGGGGCTCGGGACTGATCAGCGCGGCCCGCTAAGCAGAAGGCGTACGGCACGCATGGGCTCAGGGTACCGCACACGCCACACCGGGTCGCACGGGTATCACACGCCGAGCGGGCCGCCCGTCCGGACGGCCCGCTCCCTGCTGTGGAGCTAAGGAGAATCGAACTCCTGACCTCTTGCATGCCATGCAAGCGCTCTACCAACTGAGCTATAGCCCCGCTTCGCGGTGATCTCTCCCGCAGCGACGCCCACTGTACACGGCACGAACGGTGCCGCGCCAAATCGTTCCCGGTCGGAGCGGCCTCGGGCGGTAACGTCGCCCGCTGTGAGCTCGCTGCAGTACGCCGCACATCCCCGGGCCGCCGCACACGCTGTGCTGCGCCGGCCAACCGCTGCCGCCGCCGTCGCCTGTCTGGCCTCGTTCGCCGCGTTCTGGCTCGCCCAGCGGGCGGCGCACGTGTCGATGATCGACCTCATGGTCTACCGGGCCGAGGGGTGGGCCGTCCGCAGCGGACACGACCTCTACGGGATGCGGGCGACGGTCGCCGGCCTGCCGGCGACCTACCCGCCCTTCGCCGCGCTGCTCTTCGCCCCGCTCACCTACCTCGACGTACCCGAGATGCGGACGCTGGCCACCCTCGCCAACCTGGTGCTGCTCGTCGCGCTGGTGCATCTCTCCCTGCGGCTGGTCGGCCGCCCGCTGCCGGTACCGCGGCCGGCGGCCGCACTGCTGCTGGCATCGGCGGCCGTGTGGTGCGAGCCGGTGTGGACGACGCTGCGGTACGGGCAGGTCAACCTGCTGCTGGCCGTGTTCGTCCTGTGGGACTTCACCCGCAGGACCGGGCATCGGTGGGTGGGGGTGGGCATCGGCGTCGCCGCCGGTATCAAGCTCGCTCCGGCGATGTTCGCGCTCTTCCTCGCGCTGTGCGGACTCACCGAGGCGTACCGGTGTCGGCAGTGGAACGCCGCGCTGCGGCAGGCGGCGGTAGCCACGGGCACTTTTCTGGGGACGGCGCTGTTCGCCGGCGTGCTGCTCCCGCACGACTCGTGGCGGTTCTGGACGGATGTCGTCTTCCGGGCCGGGCGGGTCGGCAACGCCGAGGACACCGGGAACCAGTCGGTACGCGGCGTGCTGGCCCGGCTGCTGCACACCGGCGACCCCGGGCCGCTCGCCCTCGCGACGGTGCTGCTGGTGGCCGCCCTGGGGCTGACCGTCGCGGTCACCGCCTGGCGCAGCGACGGCCGGCGGCTGCCGACGGCGACGGCACGGGGAGTCGTCTGCTGCGCGATGACGGCCCTGCTGGTCAGCCCGTACTCCTGGTCCCACCACTGGATCTGGTGTGTTCCGCTGGTGCTGTTGCTCGGTCTCCGGGGCGCAGCACCACGGGAAGGCCCGGCGGGTCGCTCCGGTCCTGGCGGCAGCGGTGTTCTGTTCGTACGCCCTGTGGTGGGTGCCGCACAGCCCGGACCGGTCGGACCGGCTCGAACTTCACCAGAACGCAGAGCAGATGCTGCTTTCAGCCGGCTATCCGCTGGCCGGTGCGGTGTTCCTGGCAGCGACCGCCGTGACGGTGTGGCGGGCGCGGCGCCGCGGCGGTCAGGACGTGCAGAAGGAGTAGAAGCGCTTCAGTGTGCAGTGTTCGTCGAGCAGGCGGCCGTAGATGGGTTCGCCGTCCAGCTCGCGGTAGGACTCGATCGGGTCGCCCTTTATGATCAGGGCCCGCGCGCAGTCCTCACACCAGTACTGGAACGTGGAGTTGACGGGTTCCATGTCGCGGACGATCGGGGTGCCACTGCCGCACCAGTCGCATTTCCGGCTGTGTGCACCCATCGTCAGCTCCAGCTGTGGCCGCAGGCCGTGCACACGTGGGTCTCTCCTTGGTCGTCGCCCGAGGACGCCCGTGCCCTCCCCCTGGCCGGACGTCCCGATTCTGCCACGTTCTGGCCGTCGGCAGGAGTGCGTGCCGCAGGGCGGACAACACGAAGATCCCGCCCCTTCCGGGAACGGGATCGAAGCGTGGAGCTAAGGAGAATCGAACTCCTGACCTCTTGCATGCCATGCAAGCGCTCTACCAACTGAGCTATAGCCCCGCGTTCCGCTGCGCTCGCGCGCCGTGTGAACGGGTAGCAGCTTAGCGGTTGGACGGGCGGATCGTGAAATCCGGACCCGCCGCCCCCTCAGTCGTCGTCACCGAGCACGGGTTCGGGCAGGCTGCCGGCGTTGTGCTCCATCAGCCGCCAGCCACGCAGCCCCTCTCCCAGCACGGACCAGCAGCAGTTGGACAGCCCGCCCAGCGCCTCCCACGTGCGCGGCTCCAGACCCAGGAGCCGGCCGATGGTGGTGCGGATGGTGCCGCCGTGACTGACGACGACGAGTGTGCCGCCGTCGGGCAGCTTCTCGACGTGCCGCTCGACCACGGGCGCCGCCCGGTCGGCCACCTCCGTCTCCAGCTCGCCGCCGCCGCGCCGCACGGGCTCCCCGCGCTTCCAGGCGGCGTACTCCTCGCCGTGCCGCTCCACGATCTCCTCGTGGGTCAGCCCCTGCCACGCACCGGCGTACGTCTCGCGCAGCTTCTCGTCGTGGGTGATGTCCAGCCTGGTCAGCGCGGCCAGCTCGGCGGCCGTGGCCCGGGTACGGCGCAGATCGGAGGCGATGATCGCGTCAGGCCGCAGGGCGGTGAGCAGCCGGGCGGAACGGCGCGCCTGAGCGACGCCGTCGTCCGTCAGGTCGATGTCGGTAGTCGCCCTGGAAGCGTCGCTGCAGGTTCCAGGAGGTCTGGCCGTGCCGCCACAGGACGACCCTTCGGTCGCGTCCCGCGGCGCGCGTCACGAAGCGTCCTCCGGGCCGCCCTCGGGCTCCGCGTTCTCCTCCGCCCGGCGCTCGGTGCGGCCGACCCGGGCGTCCTCGGGAAGCTCCATCTCGGGGCAGTCCTTCCACAGCCGCTCCAGCGCGTAGTAGACACGCTCCTCGCTGTGCTGGACGTGCACCACGACGTCGACGAAGTCGAGCAGCACCCAGCGGCCGTCACGCTCACCCTCGCGGCGCACCGGCTTCGCACCGTGCTCCTCGAGCAGCCGCTCCTCGATGCCGTCGACGATGGACTTGACCTGACGGTCGTTGGGGGCCGAGGCGAGCAGGAAGGCGTCGGTGATCGCCAGGACATCGCTGACGTCATAGGCGACGATGTCGTGCGCGAGCTTGTCGGCGGCGGCCTGCGCGGCGGCGTTGATCAGCTCGACGGAACGGTCGGTTGCGGTCACAGGTAAGGCTCTCAGGATCGGTCGGACATGCGGAACAGGTCCCAGGATCTCACGCCCGGCGCCTGCGTCCTCAGCCGTCGTAGTCCTTACCGAGAACCACGGTCACATCCGCGTTCCGCGCGCCGTCGCCCTTGCGCACCGCGTCCCCGGACAGCCCGAGGGTCGTGGCGACCTCCTGCGCCCGCTTTTTCTGCTGCGCGTCGGAGTACACCACCTGGGACGCGCTGCGCGCCCGGGCCTCGTCCTGGGTGCCGACGACGGTGAAGCCGCCGTTGATCAGGTCGACGCGTGCGGAGGTGCCGGCGTTCTTCGCACCACTGGCGTTGCGCACCAGCACGCGGGGCGCCGCGTTCGGGTCGGAGTTGTCGACGGTGCCGCCGAGCACGTCCTTGACGATGCCGTCGCTCGTCGCGCCGCTGAGCGTACCGTCGGTCCGTACCGGCAGCTGTTTCGTGGCGAAGTCGCCGCTCTTCGCCCGGGAGGCGAGGTCGGCGAGACTGGCGCCCAGCGCGGCCTGTGACAGGGACGGGTCGAGTACCTGGCCGAGCGAGTCGATGGTGGCGGTCGCGGCGTCCTTGTCGGTGGAGATCTTGTGCAGCACACCGGACATCACCTGCCCGAACCGGTTCAGCTGGGCCGACTTGGGTTCGCCGTCGCCGCGGTGAGTGGCGTAGGCGACGGCCGCCTTGCCGTCGAGCAGTCGCCCCTTGCCGCGCCGCACGAGGTCGTCCTCGCCCTTCTTCTCCCCGGGAATCGTGACGTCCGCATCGACCTTGACCCCGTTGAGGGAGTCGACGAGCGGCACCAGGAAAGAGGTGTCGAGCCGCCAGGTTCCCTCGATATTCGCGCCGAGCAGCTTGTCGAGGGAGTCACGGGTGGGCGTCGCGCCCTCGTCCTCGACCGACTTACCCAGCGTGGTGGTGCCGCCGTCGGCGGTGGTGACGGCAAGCGAGTTGGGCAGCAGCAGCAGAGTGCCCCGTTTCGTCGAGGCGTTGTTCACCAGCAGCGCCGTCGAGGACGCGTCGCTGTCGACGTCCCGCAGGTGCACGACGATGACGTCGCGTTTCTGCGCGGCGGCAGGCGCGGTCGCCCCCGGCCCGCCCTTCACCCCGGGGATCATGCCCGCGTACCAGAGGTAGCCGGCGCCGCCCAGCAGCGCGAGCACCAGCAGCACGGCAAGGGCCCGCTTGCGGTTGCGGCCCCGGCGCTTGGCCTCCTCGCGGCGCTCGGTACGGCTCTCGGTGAACTTCAGCCAGTCGATGACGTCTTCGGAGCTCTCCGTGCTTTCCTCCACGAAGGAGAACTGCTCGGTGTGGTACGCCTCGTCGTCGACCGCGCCGACCGCGCCGACCGTCCGCCCTGGCCGTGGGTGCGGCTGCGCGGCGGGCGGCTCCTGTTCGACGGCCGGCGGCTGCGCCTGGGTGGGGAACTGCGGGACGGTACCGGTGTCCGTGGCGGCCCCGGCGTAGTAGCCCTGCGGGGCGGCACCGGGCGCCTGCCCGGCTTGGTCGTCGTAGCCGCCGTATCCGGCCTGCTGTCCGTACCCCGCCGCGTACTGCCCCTGGCCGGCGTAGGTGTCCTCGGGGCCGTACTGCCCCTGGCCGGCGTAGGTGTCCTCGGGCCGTACTGCCCTGGCCGGCGTAGGTCCCGGTGCCGTAGCCGGCCCCGGACTCGCCCGGCTGCTGCTGCGGCGTGCCGTACACCGGCCGTCCGTACTCGTCGTATCCGAGGAGCTGCGGCTGCTGCCCGCCGTACGGGTCCCCGCCGTAGGGACCGCTGCCGTAGGGGTCGTTCACGGCTGCCTCGCCTTCTCCCCGTCGCGGTAGAGCTGCCGTTTGCTGATGTAGCGGACCACGCCGTCGGGCACCAGGTACCAGACGGGATCACCACGCCGTACCCGCGCCCGGCAGTCCGTCGAGGAGATGGCCAGCGCCGGGACCTCCACGAGGGAGACCCCGCCGTCCGGCAGGCCGGGATCGGTCAGCGCGTGTCCGGGCCGGGTCACGCCGATGAAGTGGGCGAGCGAGAAGAGCTCCTGGGTGTCCCGCCAGGTGAGGATCTGCCCGAGGGCGTCCGCGCCGGTGATGAAGAACAGGTCGGCCTCGGGGTTGAGCTGGCGCAGATCCCGCAGCGTGTCGGTGGTGTAGGTCCTGCCGCCGCGGTCGATGTCGATGCGGCTCACCGAGAACTGTGGGTTGGAGGCCGTCGCGATGACGGTCATCAGGTAGCGGTCCTCAGCGGGCGACACCGTGGTGTGGCTCTTCTGCCACGGCTGGCCGGTGGGCACGAAAACCACCTCGTCCAGGTGGAAACGCGCCGCCACCTCACTGGCCGCGACGAGGTGGCCGTGGTGGATCGGGTCGAAGGTCCCGCCCATCACGCCGAGCCGTCGCCGGCCGGTCCCGGGCACTATGTGCTCTCCCATGCGTGCCGACCCTAGCGTGTCTTCCCTCCGGCGGGACGTGTTCGGCGCCCCGTTCAGCGGTCCCGGTTGAAGCGGGTGACGACCCACAGCAACAGCATCAGGGCCAACAGCGCACCGCCGCCCGTGACGTACGGGCTGAGGCTGGCGTGCGCGTTGCCGCCTTCGGCGAGCGTGGCGAACGTGTCGTGCGAAGAGCTGAGCAGGGTCATCGTCGGCGTACCTCTCCAGGTGTGACCGGGCTGTCGCGCCACATCGTATGCGGGAGCCCCGCACAGCCTCACGCCGACTCCGCCACGATCGCCGCCGGTGTCACGTCCACGTCGTAGGGTGGCTGCACAGTCGACGAGGGGGGACACCATCATGAGCGAGGGCACCGGCGGTACGACGCAGCTCCCCGGCCGCAAGCGGAGGCGCTTCCCCGGGATCTCCTCCCGGGCGTACGAACATCCCACGGACCGCTCCGCGCTGGTCGCGCTGCGCAGGCTCACCGGCTTCGACACGGCGTTGAAGGCGCTCAGCGGCCTGCTGCCGGAGCGCAGCCTGCGGCTGCTGTACCTGTCGGACTCCGTGCGGGTGAGCGACGAGCAGTTCGCCCACCTGAACGCCATGCTGCGCGACGCCTGCTACCTGCTGGACCTCGAGAAGGTCCCGGCCATGTACGTGACGCTGGACCCGAAGCCGAACGCCATGTGCATCGGACTGGACGAGCCGATCATCGTCCTGACCACCGGTCTGGTGGAGTTGATGGACGAGGAGGAGATGCGGGCCGTCGTCGGACACGAGGTCGGGCACGCCCTGTCGGGTCACTCGGTGTACCGGACGATACTGCTGTTCCTGACCGGTCTGGCCCTGAAGGTCGCCTGGATCCCGCTGGGCTCGGTCGCCATCACCGCGCTGGTGACGGCGCTGCGCGAGTGGTTCCGCAAGTCGGAGCTCTCCGCGGACCGGGCAGGTCTGCTGGTGGGGCAGGACCTGCAGGCGTCCTTGCGCGGCCTGATGAAGCTGGCCGGGGGCAACCACCTGCACGAGATGAACGTCGACGCGTTCCTGAAGCAGGCCGACGAGTACGAGGCCGGCGGCGACCTGCGGGACTCGGTGCTCAAGATCCTCAACGTGCTGCCGCGCAGCCACCCCTTCACCACGATCCGGGCCGCCGAACTGCGCCGCTGGGCGGCGAGCCGCGACCACCAGCGGATCATGGACGGGCACTACCCACGCCGCACCGAGGACAAGGAGACCTCGGTCTCCGATTCCTTCCGGGAGACCGCCGGGCACTACGCCGACACGATGCGGAACAGCAAGGACCCGCTGGTGGGCCTGGTCCGCGACATCGCCGACGGCGCCGGCGACCTGGGCGGCAGACTGCGCGACACGGTGCGGGGCCGGCAGAACGGCCAGGGCACCGGCAAGGACCGGGACGCCGAGGACTGAGGCGAGTCCCCGGCCTCACCCGTCGCCCGACGGGTGAGGCCGGGCGCTGTCGGCGAGCTTGCCGCAGACCGCACTGGGGTGGTCATGGGAGGCGTCATAAGGGTCGGTGCCCGCAGGGCCCGTGCCGGTGGCCTTCCGGCCGGCGAGCAGCGGCCGCAGGTACTCCGACTGGTCGGGGGAGCACGCCGACGGGCCCGCCCGCAGCTCGACGTTTCGCACCCGTAGCTGGTGGTCGCGCAGGTCCGAGCGTTCGAGGTGGAAGTTCATCTGGCGCCGCACCGTGAACAGCGAGGCGTGCGCGGAGGTGGAGTCCCCGGCGGGCCGGAGGGCGTAGACGAAGACGTGGTCGGTGGTCACGTCGAGGGCATCGGAGCCGGCCTCCTGATAGTCGATGGTGCCCTCGAAGCGGATCTCGTGGGTGGCCAGCTCCACCTGCTTCGGGTCGAACCGGACCATCCAGCCGGTGGCGGCATGCCGACCGTCGCTGCGCGGGTCCTCGACGCTGCTCTGGAACTGCGTGTGCTGACCGTGATCGAGCCACAGCTTGACCCCGCGGTACTGCCCGCCGGTCAGCACGTCGGAGTCGAGCGCGCTGTGGACCAGATACTGCTGGACGTCGTTGACCGCGGACTGTATCTCGTTCTCGGAGAAGTGCCTGGTGCTGTGGAGAGGCGGCACGGTGATGCCGTCCTGCGTGCTCTTGCGCAGTTCCTTGGCGGGGCTGTGCTCGAACAGGTCGCCGGGCATGCCGCCGGGCACGGGCCCCTGCGGGGCGAGCGGCAGCATGGAGACGCGCATGGGCTGCGCGGGAGCGGGCTCGGGCGGCGGGTACGGTGCGCGCACGCCCAGGTAGACGGCGGTGGCGAAGGCCATGACGATCAGCACGACCAGCGCGACGCCCTGCCCGGACGCCCGCCGGCGGCGGCCCGTCCGGCCCGGCGCCCGGCTGTGCACTGCCGCGTGCTCCTCGTCCTGCAGGCGCTCGGCCGCCGAGTACTCCTGGAGCCGGGCCGCCTCCACGAACGACTCGTCGAAGACGACGGAGCGGTACTCGTCGTCGCCCCCGCCGGGGGCCCCGTCAGGTGTCCCCTCGGGAGGTTCTGCGCGCCCGGTCATATGGACAGAGTAGGTCGGTGAACCCGCTCGTAAACTCCGGAGGGCCGAGCGGTTCCCGACGCCCGCCAGTGCTGTGTCCGGAAAGGTTCACCGGCTCGCGACGCCTGGCGCGGCACCTCTCCCCCTGCCTTCGGCGGGCGGTACCCCCTGCGTTGTCGCATCGCGCGAGTACGACGAGCACGAGCTGCGATCCTCCGCCGTGCAACGCACCGCACGAGACGCCGCGAGCCTCCCGGCAACCTTTCCGGCCACAGCACTAGGGTCTGACGGTCCCCGCTGTGGCGGGTGCGTGCACGCTCGGGGCACCGTCGTCCGTCCCCGAGCCGACGCCGGTGCTGGCGGGCCGCGGCGAGGGGTCCCGTGAGTCGCCCGAGGCACTGCGGTAGACCGCCGTGAAGGCGAGGGCCACCACGCCTATGCCCATCACCACGGCAAGCACCCACGCCACGGGGCGCTGCCAGCGCATGTGGCCGCGGTACGGGCGCGGACGGTCCCCGTATCGGCCCGGGGCGTAGCCGTAGTCCGCACCGTGCTCGTACTCGAAGCCGTGCGCGTAGCCGAAGGGGACCTGGCCGGCGTAACCGGCGCCACCGTACCCGTCCAGGTCGTCCAGGTCGTCCAGGTCGGCCGGACCATAGACGTAGCCGTCCTCACGCGTATGGACGGCCTCCGTCTCGGCGTGCGACTGAGCCGCGGCGAGAATCCGTTCCGCCGCAGTCGGCTCGTGGACCTGCGCGCCCCGCACGAAGGCCTCATCCAGCACCACGGAGGCGAACGCGTCGTCCGCTTCCGCGCCGTGGCGCTCGTCGGGCTCCTCGCCGTTCGGGATCGGCTGGCCCCCCACATCGTCCGGCACGACTCCAGCCTAGACCCGTCCAGCCGGTCCGGGGCAGCGAGAGACCAAACTCGTCCCTCTCCCGAACGGCCCCTTCGATTCGGCCGTTCGGGTGAGATGTGCGGGCTGCACGGCCGGGTCACTCGCGCACGTGCCCGTCGCCGGTGACCACGTACTTGGTCGAGGTCAGCTCCGGAAGTCCCATCGGGCCGCGGGCGTGCAGCTTCTGCGTCGAGATGCCGATCTCTGCGCCGAAGCCGAACTGGCTGCCGTCGGTGAACCGGGTGGAGGCGTTGACCATGACGGCCGTGGAGTCCACCAGGGCGGTGAACCGGCGGGCCGCCGAGGCGTCCCGAGTGACCACCGCCTCCGTGTGGCCCGAGGAGAAGCGCCGGATGTGGTCCACGGCTGCATCCAGCGACGGGACGACCGCGGCGGCGATGTCGTACGAAAGGTACTCGGTGGCCCAGTCCTCCTCGGTGGCCGCCGTCACCGGGGTACCGTGCGTCGTGCCCGCGGTCCGCCACGCGTCGTCGCCGTGCACGGTGACTCCGGCCTCGGACAGGGCTGCCAGCGCCCGCGGCAGGAACGTCTCGGCGATCCCGGCGTGCACCAGCACGGTCTCCGCCGCGTTGCAGACGCTGGGCCGCTGTGCCTTGGAGTTCACCAGGATCCGCAGCGCCGCCTCCACATCGGCGTGCTCGTCGACGTAGACGTGGCAGTTGCCCACCCCCGTCTCGATGACGGGCACCGTCGACTCCTCAACCACGGTGCGGATCAGCGACGCGCCGCCGCGCGGGATGAGCACGTCGACCAGTCCGCGCGCCCGCATCAGCTCGCGAACCGGCTCGCGACCCTCCCCCGGCACCAGCTGCACGGCGTCCGCCGGCAGGCCGGCCGTCGACACCGCGTCCCGCAGCACCTCGACCAGTGCCGTGTTGGAGGCGTGGGCGGACGACGAGCCGCGCAGCAGCACGGCGTTGCCGGACTTCAGGCACAGCGCCGCCGCGTCGACGGTGACATTCGGGCGTGCCTCGTAGATGATGCCGACGACGCCGAGCGGCACCCGGACCTGCCGCAGCTCCAGGCCGTTGGGCAGCGTCGATCCGCGCACCACCTCACCGACCGGGTCGGGCAGCGCCGTCACCGCGCGCACGTCCGTGGCGATCGCGGCGACGCGCTCCGGGGTCAGCGTCAGCCGGTCCACGACCGACTCCGCGGTGCCGGCGGCCCCAGCCGCCTCGACGTCCTCAGCGTTGGCCGCCAGGATCTCGCCCGTACGAGTGACAAGGGCCTCGGCGATCGCCCGCAGGGCCGCATCCCGCACCGAGCACGACTGCGGCGCGAGGAGTACGGCCGCCTCGCGCGCACGGCGGGCCGCCCGGGTCACGGGGGTGAGATTCTCGGAGACGCTGCTGCTCATACGGCGCAGCCTAGTCACGGTACGGCCACGCTCCGGCGTTGCGTCCGGAGGCCGAGACGCCCTGAGAGGCGCCCTGCCGGCGCCGGAGCCTCCCAGGAGAGCTAATACGGGTGGACGCCGACGGCCGCGGCGGGGGGCGGCCCGTAGCCCTCGGCGAGCCGCTGGTGATAGGTCTCCCGCCCCAGGACCTCCAGCCCGACGATCTCCCACGGCGGCAGCTTCGACGACACTCGGTGCTCACCCCACAGGCGCAGCGCGACGGCCGCCGCGTCGTGCAGGTCGCGCGCCTCCTCCCAGTAGCGGATCTCCGCACGGTCGTTGGCGTAGCGGCTGGTCAACAGGAACGGGTGATCGTGCGCGAGCTGCTCCAGGCCGCGCCGCACATCGGCCAGCGGCGCCTCCCGGCCGGCGACGCTGAGCGTGACGTGCCAGAGCCGGGTCACCTCGAGACGTCCGGCCTGCTCCTGCTCCTCGGCGGCCGCGCCGCCCACGCAGGTCTTCGTCCGGACACTGGTCAGTCGTCTCACCCCGGGCCTCCTGAGAGATGCTGAATGCTGCCGTTGCGGGCCGCCCTCCCCGCACGGCCACGTCTCAAAGTGGACCAGCCCGCGCGCTCTCGCGTGGCGTTTTCACCGAACGTGTCGCCCCCGACGGTGCCGATCCGGCGGAAAACCGGCCCCGGTCAGCGGCGCAGCAGCACCAGGTCGTCGCGGTGTACGACCTCCCGCTCGTAGGCGGGCCCCAGCTCGCGCGCCAGGTCCCGGGTGGAACGCCCGATCAGCCGGGGGATCTCACGTGCGTCGAAGTTGACCAGGCCGCGGGCGACGGCGTTCCCGTCGGCGTCCCGCAGCTCCACGGGGTCACCGGCCGCGAAGTCACCCTCGACCCGCGCGAGCCCCGCCGGCAGCAGGGAGCTGCCCCGCTCGACGACGGCGCGCACCGCGCCCTCGTCCAGCACCAGGGCGCCCCGCGGCGCCGAGGCGTGCGCCAGCCACAGCCGCCGGCCCGCCGTGCGGCGGCCGGTGGGGTGGAAGTACGTGCCGGTCGGCCGGCCTGCGAGCGCGTCGGTCGCGTGCACTGCGGAGGTGAGAACGACGGGCACCCCGGCCCCGGCCGCGATGCGCGCCGCCTCCACCTTGGTGACCATGCCGCCGGTACCGACGCCGGCGCGGCCGGCGCTGCCGATCTCCACGCCCGCCAGGTCTGCCGGGCACGCCACCTCCGGGATGCGCGAGGAGCCGGGCGAGGCGGGATCGCCGTCGTAGAGACCGTCCACGTCGGAGAGCAGCACCAGCAGGTCGGCCCGGACCAGATGCGCCACCAGGGCGGCCAGCCGGTCGTTGTCGCCGAAGCGGATCTCGTCGGTCGCCACCGTGTCGTTCTCGTTGACGACGGGTACGGCGCCCATCGCCAGCAGCTGCTCCAGCGTGCGGTAGGCATTGCGGTAGTGGGCCCGCCGCGAGGTGTCGTCCGAGGTGAGCAGGACCTGCCCTACCCTCCGCCCGTATCGCGCGAAGGACGCGGTGTAACGCGCGACGAGCAGCCCCTGGCCGACGCTGGCCGCCGCCTGTTGCCTGGCAAGGTCACGGGGGCGTGCCGTCAGACCGAGCGGCGCCAGACCGGCGGCGATCGCCCCGGAGGAGACCAGCACGGTCTCCCGCGCCTCATGCTTGGCCAGGGCGTCCACGAGGGCGTCCACCCGGTCCGCATCCAGCCCGCCGGCGGCGGTCGTCAGAGACGACGAGCCCACCTTCACCACGACGCGCCGCGCCCGCGTCACGTCCTCCCGGTGTTTTGCTGCGCCTGCCACGTCGCCGATCCTCGCCTGGTTACCCTGTGTCTTCACCTGCCCGCAATCTACCGCCGCCGGACCACCCCGGATCACGCCGTTCCACAGCGCGGACAGACCGCCGGTGACGGCTCTGGTCGGCGATGTTGCCCATACCACCCACCGCACCGAGCGTCGCGGGGAGAATTGCCACCCGGGCCGGACCGGCATACGGTCAGTGGTCAACAAGAATCGGGCCCCCTCCCCCCACTCGGCCTGTCCTCGATCGACACTCCTGCCAGGAGCTCAGCTCGTGCCCTCTGCCGGTCTCTCCCCCCGACGCGCCGTCCAGCTGACGGCGCTCCTCGCGCTGCTGGTGCTCTACACGGCCCAGCTCGCCGGTGCCCTCTGGCCCAACCTTCCGGTCTTCGTCACCGCCTCCGCCGTCGGCATACTGCTGGATCTGTACCTCCAGCACCGGCAGCCCGGGCTGGTCGCGCTGCTGGGCAAGGTCCGCTTCGACGTGGTCACGAGACAGCTGCTCCGCGACATGATCATCGTCGTCGGACTGGTGAGGCTGCCCAACGTCCACCCGATAGAGGAGAGGCAGCTCGTCCCGCTGCTGCTCGGCTGCTACCTGGCGCACTTCGTCTGCCAGGGCGTGGGCGTACTCGTCCGGCGGAACCGCACGCTGCCCATCGTCACCCGGAACGTCGACACCTCCGGGCTGAAATTGACGCAGGCCCCACCACGACTGCTGGCCCGCCGCTCCAGCCAGCGGCTGCTGCGCTTCTTGCTCCCGGCGACCGCCGGACTGCTGACCACAGCCGTGACCTCGTCGTTGAGCTGGGCACTGACCGGTCTGTCCGTCTCTTTGCTGCTCTTCGCCGGCGGCGCCGGGTACCAGCTGACCTGGCTGCTGCCCAAGTACCGCACCGTCGGCGAGCAGCAGGCCCTCAAGTGGCTCGACGAGTGGCTCGCGGAATACAAGCCGACGGTCGGGATGTACTTCTCCGGCGGCGCCAGCTCCGCCTACCAGGCCAACATGTGGCTGAGCACCCTGGCCGCACTCGACGGCCACCCGATCATCGTGCTGCGCGAACGCTTCATGGTGCAGAAGATCGACGCCACGGACGTGCCCGATCATCTGCATCCCGAAGGTCGCGCACCTGATGCACCTGGAGCACTCGACGGTGAAGGTACTGCTCCATCCCGCGAACTCCGGCAAGACCTCGCAGGTGCTGCGCATCCCCACCGTCAAGCACGCCTTCACCAACCACGGGGAGAGCGACAAGCTCTCCTCCTGCAACCCGTACGCCAAGGCCTACGACGAGGTCTGGGTCGCCGGACCCGCGGCCCGCGAGCGGTACCAGCTCGCCGACATCGGCGTCGACGACCGCGACGTGGTGGAGGTCGGCCGCCCGCAGCTCGCCCCGATCGAGCCCTACGCCGGGCCCCCGGCCCCCGGGCGAAGACGACCGTCCTCTACGCGCCCACCTGGGAGGGCTGGACGGAAGACCCGGGCAACACCTCGGTCATCCTGGCCGGGGAGAACATCGTCCGCGAGCTGCTCGCCGACGACGGCGTACGACTCCTGTACAAGCCGCACCCCATGACCGGGTCCGTCGACCCGCGGGCGGGCGCTGCCGACCAGCGCATCCGGGCCATGATCGCCGAGGCGAACGCGCAGGGCTCCGGCGACCGGCCCGGTCCCGAGGCCGCCACCGAGCTGGCCCGCCGCACCGCAGAGCTGGACCGGCTGACGACCACGGCCTTCCGCATGAGCGCCGACGAGGTCGAGCGGATGCTGCTGCAGTCCCGCCCCGACCCCGGCCGGGCGGAGTCAGTGGCGACGGCCCTGGAGGCCTGGGAGGCGGCCTACTGGGCGGCGTTCCCCGAGTGGGAGCACCAGATCATCGTCGACGCCCGGCCCGGCATCTACGCCTGCTTCAACCAGGCCGACCTGCTGATCAGCGACGTCTCCAGCGTCGTGTCGGACTACCTGAGCAGCGAGAAGCCCTATGCCGTGGCGAACACCAGCGGGCTGAGCGAGGACGAGTTCGTCGCCGGTTTCCCGACGGTGCGGGCCGCGACGATCCTCACCCCGTCCGCGAAGGAGATCCCGACGCTGCTGGCAGCCGTCCGCGACCCCTCGGGCGACGCGCTCGCCGACAAGCGGGCAGACCTGAAGGTCCATCTGCTCGGGCCGGCCGACCCGCCGTCCCTGGCCCGGTTCAACGAGGCGGCCCTGGCACTGTGCGACGCGGCGGACGAGCGGAACACCCGGGCGGCCACCCGTTCAGGCACCGACCCGGAGGCGCTGCCGGGCCAGCGCGAGACCCGGAATGCCGCCGAGGAGATCGAACAGGACCCGGCCGCCGACACCGAGACCCCGGCCCCGGCGGCGGAGGAGGATCCCGTCACGACCGCGTGAGGTGAAGGTCCGGTGACCGTCCGGAGCCCCGGAAGCAACTCTTCCGGGGCTCTTCGACGTGTGCGGAACCGTTACGCGGGGACGGATTTCGTAGATCGGCCCCGCACCTGCACAATCACCGTGGTGCCTCTCCCCGCCGGGTGACGATCACCGGGCCCCGCCACCACTCCCGTCGGCACGATCCGCCGGTCAGGCGTGCGCGCACACAGGACGACAGGAGGGCACCGCGAGAAGAGCTCAGGAGCTGATATCTCCCCCTCGGCGGGGAGGGAAGACGTGGGAAGGAGGGCGGCCATGACCGCGGACGCGCGTGGTGAGGTCGAGAAGTTCTTGCTGGGAGACAGGTTCGTCTGCCTGGCCGGCAGGTCGGCGTGGCGACAGGGCGGCATCGTCCATCATCACTACGACCGGCTGGGCGATGAGGAGTCGGCCCGGCGCATGGCCGCCGATCTCGAGGACTTCGTCCGTAACAGGGACTGGGGTGCGAAGTCCTTCACCAGCTACCTCGCCACCTTCGAGGGGCCACTCGGCGTCGACGAGCTCGAGTTCGAGCGGCTGCTGTGGCAGCAGTTGCAGCTCCTGCACGAGTACGACGCCGACTCCTACGACTGGGCGAAAGGCTACTCCGACGACGCCCAGTCGGGCGAGTTCGCCTACAGCGTCGCCGGCCACCCGTTCTTCGTGATCGGCCTGCACGAGACGCACGTGCGCATGGGCCGCCGCCCGCCGTTCCCCATGCTGGCCTTCAACTCCCACCAGCAGTTCGACCGGATCAAGCAGGCCGGCATGTGGGACCGGCTGGCGGACAAGATACGCAAGCAGGACGTCAAGCTTCAGGGCGACATCAACCCGAACCTGTACGAGTACGAGCAGCTTTCGGAGACCCGCCGCTACTCGGGCCGCCCGAAGCCGGCGGACTGGCAGTGCCCGTTCGCCGCGCGCGGCAGCGCGGAGCGAGCCGCGGAGCGGGAGTTGACGGAGGAGCTGGAGCACGAGCTCGAGCAGGAGCTGGAGCAGGGCCTGGAGCTCGAGGGCGAGCTCAGCCCGACCCGGGCCTGAACGCCGCTACCCTCGGGACGGGCGGGGCGAACGCCGCCCCGGCGAAGGGACGGTTCCTGATGAGCAACCTGGAACGCGACCCGGCGGAACTCGCCTGCACCGCCCGTCCCGAGGACGGCACGCCCCTCGGACGACTGCTGCCGCCTCGTGACGTACCGCTCGGCGGTCCCCGCGGGATGCGGGTGCGGCGCACACTGCCGCAGCGCGCACAGCCGTTCGTCGGCGCATGGTGCTTCGCCGACCACTCCGGACCGGACGGCCTCTCGGCCACCGGCGGCATGCGGGTCGCAGGTCACCCGCACACCGGGCTGCAGACGGTCTCCTGGCTGTTCGAGGGCGAGGTCGAGCACCGCGACACGACGGGCACCCACGCGCTGGTCCGCCCCGGCGAGCTGAACCTGATGACGGCGGGCTCCGGCATCGCCCACTCGGAGTTCTCCACACCGGGGACCCGGCGGCTGCACGGCGCACAACTGTGGGTGGCGCTGCCCGAGACCGACCGGTTCACGGCCCCGGGCTTCGCGCACCACGTCCCGCCGGTCGTCGGCCTCCCCGGCGGGGCGCGAACCCGGGTCCTCCTGGGCTCCCTCGCCGGCTGCACCTCGCCGGTGACGACGTTCACCCCGCTGCTCGGCGCCGAACTGACCCTCCCGGCAGGTGTGTCCGTACCGCTGGCGGTCGCCCCCTCCTACGAGCACGGCGTGCTCGTCGACACCGGCGAGCCGGGTGCAGCCGTGGGCCACTACGGCCCGTTCCCCACCGCCTGGCGCGGACCCCCCCGGCCCCGTCCCTCCCCAACGCCCGCCTGCGGCTGCGCGGTTGATGCCACGACTGATCCACGGCACCCCACGCACCACAGGGCCTACGACGTTCGGCCGTCCCCTCGCCCGATGCGGGCGCCCCAGCACGCTGGTGGGCTGGGCGGATGGATGATCTCGCGAGCAGAACGACATCGGCCGTGCGCAGGCGACTGACCGCGGAACGCAACGTGTGGCTGTGCACGCTACGCCCGAACGGTTCGCCGCACGTGACGCCCGTCTGGTTCGTCTACGACGCCGGATGCTGGTGGATCGGCACCGACACCCATGCGGTCAAGGTCCGGAACATCGAGGCGGACCCCCGCGTGTCGCTGGCCCTGGAGGACGGCCGGTCCCCCGTCGTCGCCGAAGGCAAGGCGTCGGTGCGGCGCGACGGGTTTCCGGCGGAGATCGTGGCGGCGTTCGCGGAGAAGTACGCGTGGGACGTCACCGCTCCCACCCGACCGGGCAGCGGACGGTGTGCTGCTGGAAGTCCGTGTCCACCGCTGGCTGCTCGCCGGCACGGCGCAGTGACGTCACGAGGGCGAGGTTTGTAGCGCGACACGCCTGGGGGAACGCAACAAACCTCGCCCTCGTCAGCTTCAGGCCGCCGGCCGGGGACTTCCAGATCGGCCGTGGACTGTGGGCGGGCGAACACCAGGACTACTTCCAACGGATCGATCGACGAAGCAGCGGTCTGGCAACGTGAACTCACTCCTACAGAGATCGTTGACGAGGCATCGACGCATCTCCCCGACGGCATGCCGGGCACCGAAACGGTCGCGGATTGGATTCCGTCTGCCGCCTCCGGTTCCACGGTGACGGACACGGTCTCCGACTACGGTCACGACCTGGCACTGTCTGGCGGAGCCACACTGGACGGCGAGGCTCTCGTGCTGAACGGGACGGACGGGTACGCCTCCGCGCAGGAGCCGATCGTCGACAACACCGGCTCCTTCACGGCCACCGCCTCCGTCGAACTCGACCCCGACACCTACGCTGCGGCCCCGTGGGCACGCGGGCCCAGGTGTTCGAACAGCCCTCGGCAGACGGAGCCTCCTGGGGCCTCTGGTACGAGGTGGCCGGTCACAGCACCATGCCGCTGAACGGCTCGGCGACCAACCGACTGCGCTGGGGGAACCGTACGCCCGACACCTGGGCGAGGGACTCCGAGAGCTACGCTTCACGATTGGCCATGACAGCAACCACATCCGCATCACCTACTGGCTGGCTCCCGAGCGCCGCATCGTGCTGCTGACAGTCTTCCGAAAGACCAAGATGCGGGAGAGCACGGAGGTGAACCGGGCCCTTCAGGCCATGAGGGCCTGCCGGACGGAACACGAGCCCGCTCCGGCTCACGACACGTTCACGCGCACCATGCAGAAGGGACCGAACCAGTGAACCACGCACGCTGGAAGCTCGCCCGCGAGCGGAAACTCGCCGAGGGGTACAGCGAGCCGGCCCAGGTGGAAGCCATGCGCGCAGAGATCAAGCTGGCCTTCGATCTCGGCCAACTGGTCTATGACCGGCGTTCTCAGCTCGGCCTGTCCCAGGCTGAGCTTGCCAGATTCTCGGACATGAGTCAGCCGCAGATTTCCACGATCGAGGGTGGCGGCACCGTCGTGCCAACGCTACCGCTGCTCGCGCGCCTGGCCAGGGCACTGGACGCCTCGCTGAACATCGCCTTGGACGGAGACGCGTCCTCCATCGATCTCAGGCCCCACGCGGCCTGAGATCGATGGCGGCGGCCCAGCCTTCGCCGTGGCGGTCGGTGCCGAGTACGTCGGCGGCTGCCTCGCGGGAGGCGAACGGTGTGGGACGGCAGACGTCGGTCACCGGTGGGCGCCAGCGGAGAAGAAGGCGTGCCGGCCGAGCCGGCACGCCACTTCCGCGCGTGTTGTCGCGCAGGCATGGGCCTCGGACAGGTCTGCGGTGGTGTGGGTCGTGGTCGGGCCCACCACCATGCAGCCGGCGGCTCATCCCGCACGCACGCCTGCAGGGGTGTTCTCGACGACCAGACGCGCTGCGGGCGGCACACCAAGCCGCTTGGCAGCGAGGGCGAAGCAGTCGGGTGCGGGTTTGGCGTGGGGCACGTCGGCGCCGTGGACCTGCAGGCGGCCGGCGAGCGCGAAACGCTCGTGGACCGAGGCCCGGTCGCCGGACGTCACGATCGCCCACCGGCTGAGACGCACACCTGAGAGGCGGGCGGGTCAGAGGAGACGGTGGAAGACGACCATGTCCCGGCCGGGGCCGTTGTAGTCGGCGACGGTTTCCGCGGCAAAGCCGAGGCTGCGGTGGAAGGCCACCGAGCCGGTATTACCGGTCGACGTGATCGCCTTCAATCGCTTCGCGCCCTGTCGTTGCGCAGCCTCCGCGAACGCCGTGTACAGACCTCGTCCGAGGCCCGTGCCGCGCGCGTCGTCACGCGTGGCGATCAGATGGACGTAACCGGTGCCATCGGGGGTGACGAATCCGAACACGTAGCCGCGGATGCCGTCGTCCGCCCGGGCCACCAGGCACGTCGAGCCGAACTCCTGGACCACGGCGAGCAGGTGCAGCGACCGGAGGTCGCGTTCGCCCCAGTAGCGCGAGTGGTCGGACAGGACACGGTGAAAGTCCGTGACGGAAGCTGGCTCGATCCGTGCGACCACGGCTCAGCCGAAGGGGTCGAAGTCGTCGTACTCCTCGTCGGCCGTGCCGAGGGAGTCCGCGCGTTCGGCCTCGCGGTCGCGGCGGCGCTGGGCGGCCGGGCGGGGGGCCTCCATGCGGTGGTCCTCACCCCGTCGGCCGAGCATCTCGGCCCCGGCCGCCATCGCCGGCTCGAAGTCGAAGACGACCGCGTCGTCCTCCGGGCCGATCGCGACACCGTCGCCCTCGCGGGCGCCGGCCTTGACCAGGGCGTCCTCGACGCCCAGCCGGTTGAGCCGGTCCGCGAGGTAGCCGACGGCCTCGTCGTTGCTGAAGTCCGTCTGCCGCACCCAGCGTTCCGGCTTCTCGCCGCGCACGCGGAAGATCTCGTCTTCCCGGGTGACCGTGAAGCCCGCGTCGTCCACCGGCTTGGGGCGGATCACGATGCGAGTCGCCTCCTGCGCCGGACGGGCCGCGCGGGCCTCCGCCACGATGCCGGCCAGGGCGTAGGAGAGTTCGTTGAGTCCCAGGTGCGCCACCGCCGACACCTCGAAGACCTGGAAACCGCGGGCCTCCAGGTCCGGGCGGACCATCTCGGCCAGGTCGCGTCCGTCGGGGATGTCGACCTTGTTCAGGGCGACGATCCGCGGCCGGTCGTCCAGGCCGCCGTACTGGGCGAGTTCCCGCTCGATCGCGTCCAGGTCGGACAGCGGGTCGCGCTGCGACTCCAGCGTCGCGCAGTCCAGCACGTGCACCAGCACCGAGCAGCGCTCGACGTGCCGCAGGAACTCCAGGCCCAGGCCGCGCCCTTCGCTGGCGCCCTCGATCAGACCGGGCACGTCCGCGATGGTGTAGACGGTGGAACCGGCCGTCACCACACCCAGGTTGGGGACGAGCGTGGTGAACGGGTAGTCGGCGATCTTCGGCTTCGCAGCCGACATCACCGAGATCAGCGAGGACTTGCCCGCCGACGGGTAACCGACGAGCGCCACGTCCGCGACCGTCTTCAGCTCGAGGACGACGTCCCCGGCCTCACCCGGCACGCCGAGCAGCGCGAAGCCCGGGGCCTTGCGGCGGGCCGACGCCAGAGCCGCATTGCCCAGACCGCCGCGGCCGCCGCGCGCGGCGACGAACGTGGTGCCCTGGCCGACCATGTCGGCCAGCACCTCGCCACGCTTGTCGAGGACGACCGTGCCGTCCGGCACCGGCAGGACCAGGTCGCCGCCGTCCTTACCGGAGCGGTGGTCGCCCTCGCCCGGCTTGCCGTTGACGGCCTTGCGGTGCGGGCCGTGGTGGTAGTCCAGCAACGTGGTGACGTCCTGGTCGACGACGAGGATCACGTCGCCGCCCCGGCCGCCGTTGCCGCCGTCAGGACCGCCGAGCGGCTTGAACTTCTCCCGGTGCACGGAGGCGCAGCCGTGCCCCCCGTTGCCCGCGGCGACGTGCAGTTCGACGCGGTCCACGAAGGTGGTCATGACGGGGGTGCCTCCAGCAACGAGCGGAAAAAGTCAGGGAATACGGCGAGGGCGGTGCCGCTCACCCGGATGACCGGGGAGCGGCGCTCCGCCCTCGTCAGTTCTCGGACCGGCTGGTTACTCGCCGGCCGGGACGATGTTCACGACCTTGCGGCCGCGAGCGGTGCCGAACTGCACCGCACCGGCGGCCAGCGCGAACAGCGTGTCGTCGCCGCCACGGCCGACGCCCGCGCCCGGGTGGAAGTGGGTGCCACGCTGGCGGATGATGATCTCACCGGCGTTGACGACCTGGCCGCCGAAGCGCTTGACCCCGAGCCGCTGCGCATTGGAGTCGCGGCCGTTCCGAGTCGAGCTTGCGCCCTTCTTGTGTGCCATGAGTTCTCAGTCCCTTACTTCGCAGCCGGGGCGGGGATGCCCGTGATCTTCAGCGCGGTGTGCAGCTGGCGGTGACCGATCCGCTTCTTGTAACCGGTCTTGTTCTTGTACTTCTGGATGCGGATCTTCGCACCCTTGTGGTGGTCCACGACCTCGGACTGGACCTTGACGCCCGCCAGCACCCACGGGTCGCTGGTGACGGCCTCGCCGTCGACGACGAGCAGGGTGGAGAGCTCGACGGTGTCGCCGACCTTGCTCTCGGACAAACGGTCAACCTCGATGACGTCGCCGACAGCAACCTTCTGCTGGCGGCCGCCGGTGCGCACGATCGCGTACACGTTGCAGCTCTCTCTCGCTCGAATCGGAGCCCCTGATGCCAGCCGCCCGCGCGGACAACACGGTCCGCGACGGATCCTGCGAGGACCGGACGGCCTCTTCCGGCACGAGGTGCGCGGAAGGTCGGTGCTCAGAGGCGCGGCATGTCTGTACAGACATGCCGACGGTCAAGGTTACGGCGCGCCGACCCGCAGGTCAAAACCACCCCTGCAGGTCGGCGGGCACCGCTCAGTCCTCGGCGGTGTCCGAGGACTCGGTCTTCTTCGCGGCGGCCTTCCGGGCCGTCGTCTTCGTCGCCGCGCCGGTCTTCTTCGCCGTCGTCTTCTTGACGGCTGCCTTCTTCGCGGCGCCGGTCGCCTTCTTGGCCGCGGTCTTCTTCTCCGCGGCCTTCTTGGCGGCCTTGCGCGCCGTCTTCTTCGCAGGCGCGGGCTCCCCGGACTCCGGAGCCTCGGCCGGGACGACCGTCACGCCGATCTCCTCGGAGGTCGCGGCGGGTGCCGAGACACTCCGGGTCGCGCGGCGGCGACGGGGTGCGGGCGCCTCGTCGCTGGTGACCGTGCCGGCCATCTCCGTCCGCGACTCGACCGCCGGCGCGGCGGAGACCACCACGACGCCCGCCGCGTCCGCGGCGGGGGTCGGCGGCCCGGCGGGTGCGCCGGCCTTGCGCGAGGCACGCCGACGCGGGCGGGCCGCTACGGGCTCCGGTTCGGCTGCGGGCTCCGGCTCGGCCGCCTGCTGCGGTGCGGCCTCCGGCTCCGGACCGGCGGCGACCGTCACCTCGGCGTCAGCGGACGCCTCGGTGGGGGTGCCCGCCGGTGCGGTGACCTTGCGGGTCGCCCGGCGCCGACGACGCGGCTCGGGGGCCTGCGCGGCCTGCTCCTCGGCGACGGCAGGCTCGGGCCGGCCGGGGGGCGGGACCTCGGCCGGCGCCGCGACGGACGCTTCCGCCGCGCTCGGCGGCGGCCCGGCCGGCGCGGAGGCCTTCCGGCCGCCGCGACGCCGGTTGCGCCGGCCACGACTCGCCGCTGCCTCTGCCTCCGCCACGCTGCCGAACAGGTCCTCGTCCGGCACGAACTCCGGCTCGGGCAGCGCCTTCGGTTCGGCGACCTCCGCCGCGACCTCGTCCGCGGTCTCGGGGGACGCGGGCTCCTGCACCGGTTCCGGCTTGGCCTCGGCCGACTTCTGCTTGCCGCGCTTGCCCTTCTTACCGCCGCCTCCACCGCCGTTACCGCCGCCTCCACCGCCGGTGGACGTGGGCTGGTCGACGTGCACGATGAGGCCGCGCCCGTTGCAGTGCACGCACGGCTCGGAGAAGGATTCCAGCAGCCCCTGACCGACCCGCTTGCGGGTCATCTGCACCAGGCCCAGGGAGGTGACCTCCGCGACCTGGTGCTTGGTGCGGTCGCGGCCCAGGCACTCCAGCAGGCGCCGCATCACCAGGTCGCGGTTGGACTCGAGCACCATGTCGATGAAGTCGACCACGATGATGCCGCCCAGGTCGCGCAGCCGCAGCTGGCGCACGATCTCCTCGGCCGCCTCCAGGTTGTTCCTGGTGACGGTCTCCTCCAGGTTGCCGCCCTGGCCGGTGAACTTGCCGGTGTTGACATCGACGACGATCATCGCCTCGGTCTTGTCGATCACCAGCGAGCCGCCGCTGGGCAGCCACACCTTGCGGTCCAGCGCCTTCGCCAGCTGCTCGTCGATCCGGTGGGTGGCGAAGACGTCGGTCTCGGAGGTCCACTTCTGCAGCCGCTCGACCAGGTCGGGCGCGACGTGCGACACGTAGCCGTGCACGGTCTTCCATGCCTCGTCGCCGCTGATGACGACCTTCGAGAAGTCCTCGTTGAAGATGTCCCGCACGACGCGGACGGTCATGTCCGGCTCGCCGTACAGCAGTGTCGGGGCGTTGCCCTTCTGCGCCTTGCGCTGGATGTCCTCCCACTGCGCCTGCAGCCGTTCGACGTCACGCTGCAGCTCCGTCTCGCTGGCGCCCTCGGCCGCGGTGCGGACGATCACGCCGGCGTTCTCCGGGACAACCTTCTTCAGGATCTGCTTCAGCCGCGCCCGCTCGGTGTCGGGCAGCTTGCGGCTGATGCCCGTCATCGAGCCCTCGGGCACGTAGACGAGGTAGCGGCCGGGGAGCGAGACCTGACTGGTCAGCCGGGCGCCCTTGTGCCCGATGGGGTCCTTGGTGACCTGCACCAGCACCGACTGGCCCGACTTCAGGGCCGTCTCGATGCGCCGCGGGCCGTGGGCCAGGCCGAGCGCCTCGAAGTTGACCTCGCCGGCGTACAGGACGGCGTTGCGGCCCTTGCCGATGTCGACGAACGCCGCCTCCATCGACGGCAGTACGTTCTGCACCTTGCCGAGGTAGACGTTGCCGACGTAGGAGGTCGCGTGTTCCTTGTTCACGAAGTGCTCGACGAGGACATCGTCCTCGAGCACGCCGATCTGGGTGCGCTCGCCGTTCTGCCGGACCACCATGACCCGCTCGACCGCCTCGCGACGGGCCAGGAACTCGGCCTCGGTGATGATCGGCACGCGGCGGCGGCCCTGCTCGCGCCCCTCGCGGCGGCGCTGCTTCTTCGCCTCCAGGCGGGTCGAGCCCTTGATGGCCTGGACCTCGTCGGACGGCTCGCCGTCCTTCTTGCGGCGCGGCTCGCGGACCTTGACGACCGTGCGCTCCGGGTCGTCGCCCGGGCCACCCGCCTCAGCGGACTCGCCGCCCCGGCGACGGCGGCGGCGACGGCGCCGGGAGGAGCTGCTGGAGCCGCTGCCACCGGCGTCCTCGGTGGCCTCTTCCTCGTCGGCGGACTCGCCTCCGGCGGCCGCCTCGGCGACGGTGTCCTGGTCGCGCACCGCCTTGGCCGGCTTGCCGGCTTTCTCGGCTTTCTCGCTCTTCTCGGCCTTCTCGGCCTTCTCGGCCTTCTCGGCCTTCTCCGGCCTGCCGGAGGACTCCGCGGACTCGGACGCCGAGGCCGACTCGCCCTCGGCGGAGTCACCGCGCCGGCGCCGGCGGCCGCCCCTGCGGCGGCGCCTCGATGGGCGGTCGGTCGACTCGTCGTCCTCCCGCTCGGCGGCAGACGACGAGGTCTCCTCCTCGTCCTCCTCGTCCGCGGCGGTCTCCTGGGCGGCTTGAGCCGCGGCGGACTGCGGGGTCTGGAACATCGGCTCGGCGAAAACCGGCGCCTGGAAGACAGCGACCGGCGGCACGGCCGCAGGCGCCTGGTCGGACACCGCGCTGCCGTTCTTGGTCTCCGAAGTGGACTCGCTGCGCGTCGCGCGGCGGCGCGTGCGGCCCTTCGGACGGTCGGCGTCCGTGGTCGCGTTGCTCTGCTCGGCGGTCTGCGGCTCCCCCGCCTCGTCCGAGGCCGCCGCCCGGCGCGTCGCACGACGGCGCGTGCGGGCGGGGGTGTCGGTCTCGGCGCGGGACGACGGCTGCTCGGCAGCCGGTTCGTCGTCGACGGCGGCCGGCCCGGAGGCTGCGGTCTGCCCCGATGAGGCGGCCCCGCGCACGCCACTGCGGCCGGTGCTGCCCGCCGGCTCCTCCTCGGACCCGCCCGCGGCGTCGGTCCGAGCGGCGCCGGACTCCGTGGCATCCGGTGCGGAGGCCGGGGCGGAGGCGCGTCGGGTGGTGCGGCGGCGCGTACGGGCGGGCGGCGCGGCGTCGCCCTCGCCGGCAGAAGCCGACGCGGGCTCGTCGGGTGTGGCCGTCGGCGTCTCGCCGCCGGCCGGCGCCGAGGCGCGGCGGCGGGTGCGGCCTGCGGGACGGTCGGTGGAGCGGCCCTCCGCTGCGGCGACGCCGGATTCGGCGTCGTCCGAGGCGGCAGGCCCGGAGGAACCCGCCGGGGCCGCGGAGCGGCGGGTCGCGCGGCGGCGACTGCGCGCGGGAGGGCCGGCGGCGCCGTCGTCCTCAGCCGTGGCCGGCCCGGACTGGGCCGATGCGGCTTCGGCGGACGGTTCGGGGGCACCGGCGGGCGCCGAGGCGCGGCGGCGGGTGCGCGGCGGGCGGGCGTCGGCGCCGCTGGTGGTGTGGGACGCCTCGGCGTCGCCGGCCGTGGTCACGGCGGCGTCGGACGCCGTGACCGGCGCCTCGGCGCCCGCCACAGGCGGCCCCGCGGGCCGCGAGGCGGCGCGCCGTCGCCTGCGCGGCGGCAGGGTGTCGCTGGGGGTGCTGTCGGCGCCGCCGTTGGGCGGTGCCTTCTCGGTGTTCTCCGCGGCTGCGGAGTCCTTCGGCTCGAGCATGCGGGCGGTTCTCCCGTCACGCTCCCGGGCGCCGCGCCGATCGAAGGAGGCGGCCTGCGTACGGTGCGCGGGCCGCTCCCCGGTGGCGTGGGCGCCGCACGGGAGCTGTCGTCTCGCTCGCCGGTTCCGGTCCGTCCCTCCGGGTGTCCCCTTCGGCGGCCGGCTTCGGCGAAAGTCTTGTGTGTCGGTGCGCTCGCCTGCCGGCGGCGGCCCGGGTGGCTCCCTGGCGCATGCGTCGGCGGCGACGCTTCAACGGCAGTCCTATGCGGAGCCGTCCCCAGTCGTCACGGGGGAGGCCCCGCCCGGCGCCGTCGCAACGAGTACTGCGTCGCGGTCGGGCGCGAGCGGGTCGGTCACCGTGCCGTGCTCCTCGTCGAGCGGCCCCTGCGCCAGCCTGGTCACCGCGGGGGCGACCGGCGGCGCGAGGTCGGCCGTCGCGCGGAGACCGGACAGGACGTCGTCGGGCCGTACGGCAGGTGTCAGGTGCCGTACTACCAGCCGCAGTATCGCACAGGCGCGCTCCCCCGGCCCGTCCGACGGGCCAGGGCAGCGGCCTCGAGCCGTGCGACGGCGGCGCGGGCGTCGAAGGTGCGGACACCCTTCTTGGTCTGCCGCTGGACCTCGACCGACGGGGCCGCCAGGAAGGCGGCCACCGCCTGCCCGGCGGTCTCGGCGGTGACCCCGTCGAGCCGGACCTCCCAGGTGGATGCCTGGAGCCGGTCGGCGAAGTCGGTGGTGCGGACCTCGACGGCGTCGACGATGTCGAGGCCGTCGGGCATGGACGTGTCGAGCAGGACCCGGAGGCTCTCCGGGTCGCGGTGCTCGGCGAGGGCGATCTCCAGGTACTCGGCCTCACTGGCGGTGCCGGTGGGGGCCGCGTTGGCGTAGGAGACCTTGGGGTGCGGGGTGAATCCCGCCGAGTACGCCATGGGCGCACCCGCCCGGCGCAGCGCGCGCTCGAAAGCGCGCTGGAAGTCTCGATGGCTGGTGAACCGGAGGCGGCCGCGCTTGGTGTAACGCAGTCGGATGCGCTGCACCGCGGGTGCGGGCGGCGGGCCTTCGGGCTGTCGCTTGCCCAGTGGTCTGCTCCTCGGTGCAGGGCGGCTCGCGTGGGAAGCGGCCGCCCTTCGGTGTACGGGTTGTCACGGAAAGGGGGCGGAAACCCGCGCTCGCGCCGACGGCGGCCGCACGGGTGATCCTGCAGCCCAGGGTACGCGCCCGCGCCCGATCGGCCGCCGTCAGCCTCGCGCCGGGCCGGCAGCGTCCGGGCGGCAGGCGGCGGCCCGCGCGGCGCCGCCGGTCCGCCGTGCCGCGCGCGCTACTTACGACGGTGAGCGGGAGCAGCTTCTTGCCGGTGGGGCCGATCTGGATCTCCGTGTCCATCGCGGGGCACACGCCGCAGTCGAAGCAGGGGGTCCAGCGGCAGTCCTCGACCTCGGTCTCGTCGAGGGCGTCCTGCCAGTCCTCCCACAGCCAGTCCTTGTCGAGACCGGAGTCGAGGTGGTCCCAGGGCAGGACCTCCTCGTAGGAGCGTTCGCGGGTGGTGTACCAGTCGACGTCCACGCCCTGCGCCGGGCAGCGTGGCCGTCGGCAGCGGACATCCACAGGTCGTAGCTGAAGTACTCGCGCCAGCCGTCGAAGCGGCCGCCGCGGTCGAAGACCTCGCGGATCACGGCGCCGACGCGGCGGTCGCCGCGGGAGAGCAGGCCCTCGACGATGCCGGGCTTGCCGTCGTGGTAGCGGAAGCCGATGGAACGGCCGTACTTCTTGTCGCCGCGGATCTTGTCCCGCAGCTTGCCCAGCCGGGCGTCGGTCTCCTCGGCGGACAGCTGCGGCGCCCACTGGAAGGGGGTGTGCGGCTTGGGCACGAAGCCGCCGATGGAGACGGTGCAGCGGATGTCGTTGGACCCGGCGACCTCGCGGCCCTTGGCGATGACGTTCACGGCCATGTCGCCGATCTGCAGCACGTCCTCGTCGGTCTCGGTGGGCAGGCCGCACATGAAGTACAGCTTCACCTGCCGCCAGCCGTTGCCGTAGGCGGTGGCGACGGTGCGGATCAGGTCGTCCTCGGAGACCATCTTGTTGATGACCTTGCGGATCCGCTCGCTGCCGCCTTCGGGGGCGAAGGTGAGGCCGGAGCGGCGGCCGTTGCGGGTCAGCTCGTTGGCGAGGTCGATGTTGAAGGCGTCGACCCGGGTCGAGGGCAGGGAGAGGCCGATCTTGTCCTCCTCGTAGCGGTCGGCCAGGCCCTTGGCGACCTCGCCGATCTCGCTGTGGTCGGCGGAGGAGAGCGAGAGCAGGCCGACCTCCTCGAAGCCGGTGTTCTTCAGGCCCTTCTCGACCATGTCGCCGATGCCGGTGATGGACCGTTCCCGCACCGGGCGGGTGATCATGCCGGCCTGGCAGAAGCGGCAGCCGCGGGTGCAGCCGCGGAAGATCTCCACGGACATCCGCTCGTGCACGGTCTCGGCCAGCGGCACCAGCGGCTGCTTGGGGTAGGGCCACTCGTCGAGGTCCATGACGGTGTGCTTGGACACCCGCCACGGGACGCCGGAGCGGTTGGGGACGACGCGGGAGATCCGGCCGTCGGCCAGGTACTCCACGTCGTAGAACTTCGGCACGTACACCGAGCCGGTCTTCGCGAGCCGGAACAGCAGCTCGTCGCGGCCGCCGGGCCGGCCCTCGCCCTTCCAGGCGCGGATCAGCTCGGTGATCTCCAGGACGGCCTGTTCGCCGTCGCCGATGACGGCGCAGTCGAGGAAGTCGGCGACCGGCTCCGGGTTGAACGCGGCGTGGCCGCCGGCCATGACCAGCGGGTGCTCCTCGGTGCGGTCCGCCGCCTCCAGCGGGACGCCGGACAGCTCGAGTGCGGTGAGCAGGTTGGTGTAGCCGAGCTCGGTGGAGAAGGAGACGCCGAGGACGTCGAAGGCGCCGACGGGCCGGTGCGCGTCGACGGTGAACTGCGGGACGCCGTGCTCCCGCATCAGCTTCTCCAGGTCCGGCCACACGCTGTAGGTGCGCTCGGCGAGCACGCCCTCCTGCTCGTTCAGCACCTCGTAGAGGATCTGGACGCCCTGGTTGGGCAGCCCGACCTCGTAGGCGTCGGGGTACATCAGGGCCCAGCGGACGTCCGCGTCGTCCCAGGCCTTGACGGTGGAGTTGAGCTCTCCGCCGACGTACTGGATCGGCTTCTGGACGTGCGGGAGGAGTGCCTCCAGGCGCGGGAAGACCGACTCGACTGGCATGGGTGATGTCCTCGGGATCGGGGTGCGGCGTGACCATCCAGCGTAACGCGGCCTCCGCGCGCCGCTTCGCCACGCCTGCGGGCGGCTCACAGTGCCGCTTTGCCGTCACCTTCCGCCACAGCACCGGGCAGCTCCCGCTCGCCCTCGCTCGGCGCGCGCCTCCTCGCGGGCGTACAGCAGCCGTAGGTGAAGTTCTGCTTCGCCGGCGGCGTGCGCCTGGACGGCCATGTTCGCGCAGTGCCGGCGGGCCCCGCACACCGTCCTGGTGCCCGCCGAGCAGGTCCTGGACGGCCGTCATCCGCTTCACGTGCTGCGCGGCGCCCGGCCCCGAGGACGGGCACGGCGGCCTCGGCGGTGTAGCGGGCGCGTTTGGCGGCCTTGCGGGCCTCGTGCAGCGCATGCGTCGCGTTCCCCGCCGCGCGGCGCGGCCAGGGCGGCTCGCACCCGCCGGTCCACCCGCCGGGTGTCCTCGCGGACGGCGCGGCGCAGGACGGTCCCGGCCGGCTCCGCGGCTTTCGGGCCGCAGCGGCGGGTCGGCGAGCAGCACGTCGAGGGCGTCGAGCAACGCGAGGTGGCGCGGCGCCGTCGAGGACGGCGGTGAGCCGGCTGCGATTGCCGGTGCGGCGCGCGCGGTCGTAGGTGCGCAGCCGGGTGCCGACCGGGCCGAGGCGCGGGCCGGGCGCAGTTCTGCGAGCGCGCCGGTGAGGCGGTCGTGGAGCACCTCGCGGTCGCGGTCACGGCCGAGTTCGGCGGCCAGCCACCGCAGTTCGCCGCCCAGCGGGTCGGTGACGCGGCGGTCGAGGACACCGCGGAAGGTGCGCAGGCAGCTGCGCAGCCGCCGGGTGGCGACGCGCATCCGGTGCACGGAGTCGGGCAGGTCGCGCCGGACGGCCGGGTCGAGGCGACCAGAGCGCCTCGACCTGCTCACGGACGTAGCCGAGCACGAGATCGCCGGCGGTCTCGCCCTCCCGCCACGCGGGGCGGTCTGCGGCGCGGACGGCCCGGCCGCTGGCCCGTCTCCTGAGAGCGCGCTGCAGTTTGGACGGAGCCGCGGAGGGGCGCAGCCCGGCCTTCCGCAGCCGCTTCTCGATGCGGTCGAGGAGTGCGGGCGGCCCGTCGGCGAGTTCGGCCTCCGCTTCGGTCCAGTTCGCGCCGGCTCCGTCGGGCCGGGTGGCGCGCACCCGGTCCAGGGAGACCTCGGCGAGGATCGTGCCGTCCGGGCCGCGCAGGTGCCGCACGTCCCGCTCGGAGATCAGCTCCATGACGGGGACGAGCGGCGCGCCGCGGGTCCGGGAGCGGATGCAGGGCGAGGAGGGAGCGGGGCGGCTCGTCGGCGAGGGGTTCGCGGATCTCGTCCCGCACGTGCGGCGCGACGGGCAGTTTGAGGTGCCAGCCGGCCGCCGCGTCGCCGGTGCGGCGGCGCAGGGTGACGCCTGCGGCGGCCAGCCGGCCGTCCGTGGTGTCGTAGTAGACGGCGGGCAGTTCCTGGCGGCCGCCGTCGGTGACGGCGGCGACGCCCTTGACCGTCAGGTCGGGCAGCTCGGCGCCGTCGGGGACGCAGTACTTCCGTTCGGTCTCGCGCAGGGCCTCCGTCATGTCTGGACGGTAAGCGTGCGGGCGCCGCAGGGCAACGGCATTTTGACGGGTGGGGGGGCGTGGTCAGCCGGCGGCGGACAGCGGTCGCTGGACCTTGATGGACTGCAGCAGTCCGACGGCGATCCAGGTGGCGAACATGGAGGTGCCGCCGTAGGAGACGAAGGGCAGCGGCAGGCCGGCGACCGGCATGATGCCGAGGGTCATGCCGATGTTCTCGAAGGACTGGAAGGCGAACCAGGCGGTCACGCCGGCGGCGACGACCGTGCCGTACAGCTCGGGTGTCTCGCGGGCGATGCGGCAGGCCCGCCACAGCATGACGCCGATCAACAAGATGATCAGCCCGCCGCCGAGGAAGCCGAGTTCCTCGCCGGCAACGGTGAAGACGAAGTCCGTCTGCTGCTCGGGGACGAAGCGGCCGGTGGTCTGGCTGCCCTGGAAGAGGCCCTTGCCGAACAGGCCGCCGGAACCGATGGCGATGCGGGCCTGATTGGTGTTGTAGCCGACACCCGACGGGTCCAGGGAGGGATTGGCGAAGGCCGCGAACCGGTTGATCTGGTACTCGTCGAGCAGGCCGAGCAGCCACACCGAGACGGCTCCGGCTGCGCCGACGGTGATCAGCCCGAAGACCCAGCGGTTGGAGGCACCGGAGGCGAGCAGCACGCCCAGCACGATCATCACGATGACCATCACCGAACCGAGGTCCGGCATCAGCATGATGACGAGGATCGGCACGGCGGCCATGCCGAGAGCCTGCAGCACGGTGCGGTGGTCGGGGAAGTCCCGGTCGCCGGCGTCCACCCGGGCGGCCAGCAGCATGGCCATGCCGAGGATGACGGAGATCTTGATGAACTCGGCGGGCTGGAGGGAGAAGCCGCCGCCGAAGTGCAGCCAGGCCCGCTGGCCGTTGATCGTCGCGCCGAGCGGAGTGAGGACGAGCAGGGCGAGGAGGACGGAGAGCCCGTAGAGGACGGGTACCGCGCCGCGCAGCCGGCGGTGGCCGACCCACACGGTGGCGGCCATCAGGCCGACGCCGACGACGAAGCTGAGCAGGTGCCGCCACAGGAAGGACTGCGGGTCGCCGTTGTTGAGGTCGTGCCGGGTGCGGGTGGCGGACCACACGAGCAGCGCGCCGAGCAGGGAGAGCACGGTGGCGGAGACCAGCAGCGGCCAGTCCAGCCGCCACACCACCGAGTCCCGTGCGGTCAGCTTCCGCCAGGCCGAGCGGCGCTGCGGGCCGTAGTCGCCCCCGAGCGGGTAGGAGTGGGTGCTCACTGCGGCTCCTCCCCCGCCTTCTTGTCCTCGACGCGCTTCTTCAGACGGGCGGCGAAGGCCTTGTCCTCCTTGGCGACGATGCGGCCGTCCTTGGTGATCTCCGGCAGGTGGGTCTCCGGCTTCGGCAGCAACGCCTTGCCCTTGTGGATCTTGCCGTCCTGCACCGACGCCGTAGAGGAAGTCGTAGATGTTGCGGACGAACGGTCCGGAGGCTCCGGAACCGGTTCCGGCCTGGGAGATCGTCATGACGATCGTGTAGTCCTTGGTGTAGGTGGCGAAGTAGGAGGTCGTCTGCTTGCCGTACACCTCGGCGGTACCGGTCTTGGCGTGCATCGGGATCTTGTCCTGCGGCCAGTTCTGGAAGCGCCAGGCCGCGGTGCCCTCGGTGACCACGCCCCGGAGTGCGCCGTCGATCTTGTGGATCGTCTTGCCGCTGACGGGGAGTTTTCCGTGGGCGTGCGGCGCGATCTTCTGAGTGATCTTTCCGTCGGGGCTGACGATCGCCTTTCCGATGGTGGGGTCGTACAGGGTGCCGCCGTTGCTCAGCGCCGAGTAGATGGTGGCCATCTGGATGGGGGTGACGAGGGTGTCGCCCTGACCGATGGAGTAGTTGACGGAGTCACCGGCGCGCATCTTCATACCGGAGACGCAGTTCTCCTTGGCGATCTTCTCGGCGTAGGTCTTGGCGTCCTTGACCTTGCACCAGGCGTCCTTGTTGGCCTTCCAGTAGTCCTTCTTCCACTGGCGGTCCGGAATGCGGCCGTCCACCTCGTTGGGCAGGTCGATACCGGTCTTGGCGCCGAGACCGTATTCGTGTGCCGTCTTGTAGAACCAGTCCTTCGGCTTCTTCGGGTGCATCGCACCGTCCTTGGCCCACTCCTTGTAGGCGAGGCGGTAGAAGACGGTGTCGCAGGAAACCTCGAGCGCGCGGCCGAGGGTGATGGGACCGAAGCTCTCCGACTCGTAGTTCTTGAAGGTGTGCCCGCCGACATCGAAGGAGGAGGAACACTCGTAGTGGCCGTCGAAGGGGTAGCCGGCCTGCACGGCGGCGCCGGTGGAGACCACCTTGAATGTCGAGCCGGGCGCGGACTGTCCCTGAATGGCCCGGTTGAGCAGCGGGTAGTTGGAGTCCTTGCTGGTGATCTTCTTGTAGTTCTTGGCGGAGATGCCGCCGACCCACACGTTCGGGTCGTAATCCGGCTCGGAGGCCATCGCGACGACGTGCCCTGTCTTGGGGTCCATCACGACGACGGCGCCGGAGTCGGCCTTGTAGAGCTTGCCGGTGACCGGGTCGACCTGCTTGCGGGCGGTCATCATCGCCTCGTGCAGCTGGCGCTCGGCGACGGACTGCACCCGCGAGTCGATACTGGTGATCAGGGAGGAACCGGGCACGGCCTTCTGGGCGTCGGCTTTGCCCATCACCTGGCCCAGGTTGTTCACCTTGTACTCGGTGACGCCGGCGTCCCCGCGCAGCGACTTGTTGTACTCGCGCTCCAGTCCGGAGCGGCCGACCTGGTCGGAGGGCAGGAACGGTGAGTCGCTGTTCTTGGCCTCCTCGATCTCGTGCTGGGAGACGGGTGAGAGGTAGCCGAGCACCTGGGCGGACTGGGCGCCGTAGGGGGCCGGGTAGCGGCGCAACGCGGTGGGCTCCGCGGTGATGCCGGGGAAGTCCTCGGAGCGTTCGCGGATGGTGAGGGCCTGCTGAGTGGTGGCCTCGTCGGTGATGGGGATGGGCTGGTAGGGCGAGCCGTTCCAGCAGGGCTGCGAGGTGTGCGCGTCGCACAGTCGGACCCGCTCCTTGACCTCTGTGGGGTCCAGGTCGAGGACCTTGGCCAGCCGGGTGAGGACGGCGTCGCCGCCGTCATCCATCTTCATCAGCTCGGTGCGGGAGGCGGAGACCACCAGCCGGGTCTCGTTGTCGGCGATCGGGACGCCGCGGGCGTCCAGAATGGCACCGCGAATGGCGGGTTTGACCACCTGTTGGACGTGGTTGCCGGCGGCCTTCGCCTGGTATTCCGTGCCGTTGCGGACCTGCAGGTACCACAGGCGTCCGGCGAGGGTGACCAGCAGGGAGAGCACCAGGATCTGGATGGCCACCAGCCGGATCTTCACCCGGGTGGTGCGGCCGGTTGCCGGGATGTTGCTCACAGGCGCTTGACCCCCTTGATCCTCACGGCGCGGTTGCGTGCGGCGCGGCCCAGCACGCTGCCGCGCTGGGAGCCGATGCGGGTGGTTCTGCCGCCGCGCGGGATGCGGTTGCGCAGGCTGGCGCCCGGGGCGAGCCAGCCGGAGACGCTGCCGGAACCCGAGAGGGTGGAGGGGCCGCCTTCGGCGGATGAGGCGGGCGCGCCTTCGGTGCGGCGGGCGACGGCCATGACGAGCGGCACGGTGAACGGGGCGAGCAGCAGATCGTACAGGGCGGCGCTGAGGACGAGTCCGCTCAGGCCGCCGGCGCCGACGGCGGTGTCGCCGGTGAGGGCCCCGACCGCGGCGTACAGCAGAGTGGAGGAGACCGCGGCGACCGCGACGGCGATCATCGGCAGTGTCGCCGAACGGTGCTGGCCGGTCTCCGGTTTGGTGAGCCCCGCGAGGTAGCCGACGACGCACAGCACGAGGGCGTAGCTGCCCACCGCGTGGTCGGCGGGCGGTGCCAGGTCGGCGAGCAGCCCGGCGCCGAAGCCGACCAGCGCGCCCCCGGTGTGACCGAAGACCAGCGCGAGGCCGAGAACCGTGAGCAGCAGCAGGTCGGGGACGGCGCCGGGCAGGTGGAGTCTGGCGAGGATCGTGACCTGCACGGTCAGCGCCACGACCAGCAGGACGACGGACAGCAGGATCCGGTTGGCTCGCATCATCGCTGGGCTCCTGACGTGGCCTGCGCGCGGGGCTCGGTACTCGGCTGGGCGTCGGGCGAGGTGGCGGCGGCTCCGCTCGGATCTTCGCCCGGTGAGGCACCGGGGGTCACCGTCACGGTCACGGTCGGGGTGGGCTTGACCTTGGGCGCCTTGGGCCTGAGCACCTTGTCGCGCGGGTCCTTGCGCGGGGGCTCGACGACGACGCCGACCAGGTCCAGCTTGCTGAACTGCACGAAGGGCTTCACCTGGACCGTGCGGGTCAGCGCCCCGGTCGTCCGTTCGACCTTGGTGACCTCGCCGACGGGGACGCCGGGCACGAACGGTTTGTCGTTCTGCGAACCGAAGGTGACCAGCCGTGCTCCCTTCTTCACCGTCGCCCGGCCGTTGAGAAGCTGCACGGACAGGTTGTTCCCGCCCTTTCCGCCGGCGAAGCCGAGTTCGCTGCTGCCCTCCATGCGGACGCCGACGGTGAAGTCGGGGTCGTTGGCGAGCAGGACGGTGGCGGTGGAGGAGCCGACGGTGGTGATGCGGCCGACAAGGCCCTCGCCGTTGAGCACTGTCATGTCGGGCTTGAGTCCGTCGTCGCTGCCGGCATCCAGGGTGACGGTCCATGAGAAGCCCTGGGCGGCGCCGATGCCGATGACCTGGGCCGGTTTGACACCGTATCCGCCGGCCCCGGAAGTACGCAGCAGTCCGTCGAGTTCGTGGGCTCGGGCTCGGTTGCGGTCGTCGGAGCCGAGTCTGCGCTTGAGTTCGACGATCTGCTGCTGGAGAGCGCCGATCCGGTCGTGCCGCTTCCCGGAGTCCCGGACCGCCGCGACGGCGTTGCCGACGGGGTCGACCGCGGAGGCGACTGAGTTCTCGACCGGCCCGAAGGCGGACGCGGCGACCTGCCGCGCGCCGTCGAGCGGCGACTGCTCGCCCCCTCTGATGTCCACCGTGATCAGTGCGAACGCGATGGCGATCAGCAGAACGAGCAGCAGCCGGCTTTCTCGGGTGTCCCTCACGTGCGGCGGCCGTGCCTTTCGGGGTCGTGGCTTCGTGGATGCTGTGGTGAGGCGCGCCGCCGGCTCATCGGCGTGGCTGGGAGTCCAGAACCTGCTGAAGGGCCTCGAACTCCTCGACGCACTTGCCCGAGCCGAGCGCGACCGAGTCCAGCGGGTTCTCCGCGATGTGGATCGGCATCCCGGTCTCGCGGCGCAGCCGCTCATCCAGACCGCGCAGCAGCGCGCCGCCGCCGGTGAGGACGATGCCGCGGTCCATCACGTCGCCGGACAGCTCGGGCGGGCACTTGTCGAGAGTGGTCTTCACCGCGTCGACGATGGCGTTGACCGGCTCCTCGATGGCCTTGCGGACCTCGGCGGCGGAGATCACCACGGTCTTGGGAAGCCCACTGACCAGGTCACGGCCGCGGATCTCGGTGTGCTCGTCCTTGTCCATGCTGTGCGCCGAGCCGATGGTGATCTTGATGCTCTCGGAGGTGCGCTCGCCCAGAAGCAGGCTGTATTCCTTCTTGATGTGCTGAATGATCGCGTTGTCCAGTTCATCGCCGGCCACCCGGATGGACTGCGCGGTGACGATGCCGCCGAGCGAGATGACGGCGACCTCTGTGGTGCCGCCGCCGATGTCGACGACCATGTTGCCGGTGGCCTCGTGCACCGGGAGGCCGGAGCCGATCGCGGCGGCCATCGGCTCCTCGATGATGTGCACCTGGCGCGCGCCCGCCTGGGTGGACGCCTCGATGACGGCACGCCGCTCGACTCCGGTGATACCGGAGGGCACGCAGATCACCACCCGCGGCCGGGCCAGGTAACGGCGCCTGTGGATCTTGAGGATGAAGTAGCGGAGCATCCGCTCCGTGATCTCGAAGTCGGCGATGACGCCGTCCTTCAGGGGGCGGACGGCCACGATGTTGCCAGGGGTCCGGCCGATCATCTTCTTCGCCTCGGCACCCACCGCGAGAATTCCCCCGGTGTTGGTGTTGATGGCGACGACGGACGGCTCGTTGAGAACGATCCCGCGACCCCTGACGTACACCAGCGTGTTGGCGGTCCCGAGGTCGACAGCCATGTCACGGCCGATGAACGACATGTTGTTCGCCATGGATACGTCTGGCCTTCCAACTGGAGCGATGGGTGGGGGAGGAGGGCAGGAGAAGATGCACGCGCCGGACGGCGGGAAGCGGAGGTTCCATCGTAGACGCGGTCCCCCCGCCGCGTCGCGGCGGTTGCTCCGCCAGTGTCAGCGGAACGGCGTCCGGCTCTGCCCATGGTGACGTGGCATCCGCCGCTCGGGTTCCCCGAATCGCCGGGAATATGCCGAAGGGCGACCAAGAATCTCGGTCGCCCCAGGTCACGGGGCATCCCTGCCTGACGCCCCGTCAACGCGCTTGTCAGGTCTGATCTGGGAAGAAGAGCTTCAGCTCGCGCTGCGCGGACTCCTCGGAGTCAGAGGCGTGAATCAGGTTCTCGCGCACGATCGTGCCGAAATCCCCCCGGATGGAGCCGGGCGCTGCTGCAATCGGGTCAGTCGGTCCGGACAGGGCACGCAGTCCCTCGATCACCCGTTCGCCCTCTACCACCATCACCACGGACGGTCCCGAGGACATGAACTCCACCAGCGGCTCGTAGAAGGGCTTGCCCTGGTGCTCGCCGTAGTGCTGCTCCAGCAGCGGGCGGCCCAGCGTGCGCAGCTCCAGCGCTGCGATCGTCCAGCCCGCCTTGCTCTCGATGCGGCCGATGATCTCACCGATCAATCCGCGCCTGACCGAGTCGGGCTTGAGAAGGACGAGGGTGCGCTGGGTCATTTCGCGGCTCCTTGAGGCCGATCGGGTGTATGGGCTGAGGCTACAGGGGTGCTCTGCGCGCAGGTCACCCGGCAGGCCGGAACGTCAGGCGCCGCTTTCGGCGGCCTGCGTCTCGGCGGCGGCACGGGCGGCCCTGGCCTCGTCGACCTTCCGCCCGAAGTGCACCGACGCCCACCACAGACCGGCGAAGACGACCCCGAGGAAGTACATCACGCTCAGCACCAGGCCGCTGAGCACCAGGCCGACCTGCAGCACCCAGCCCAGCGCCACGGCCCAGCGATGACGAAGCATCCCGCACAGCACCACGCACAGGACCATGGCGGTCCCGCTGACCAGCCAGATCGTGCCGTCTGACAGGTTGGAGAGCTGCATGGCGACCAGCCCGGCGAAGCCGATCACCAGGAACTCGCCGATCAGGGTCGAGGAGCACAGGGTCCGCATCTAGCGCTTCCTTCCCAGGAGCAGCCGGGCCTCGCCGACCGTGATCACGGACCCGGTGACGAGCACGCCGGCCCCGGCGTACTCCCCCTCCTCTTCCGCGAGGGTGATGGCCGCCTCCAGCGCGTCGTCCAGCCGCGGCTCGACGACGACCCGCTCCTCCCCGAAGACGTCGACGGCGATGGCGGCCAGCTGGTCCACATCCATGCCGCGCGCCGTGGAGTTCCGGGTGACGACCACTTCGGTGAACAGCGGTTCGAAGGCTTCCAGCACGCCGCGCACGTCCTTGTCGCCACTGGGACCGACCACGCCGACCAGCCGGCTGAAGTCGAACGCCTCTCGGACCGCCTCGGCGGCCGCCTGCGCGCCGCCCGGGTTGTGCGCGGCATCCAGCAGGACGGAGGGCGAGGTACGCACCAGCTCGAGCCGGCCGGGGCTGGTGACGGAGGCGAAGGCCTCGCGGACGATCCCGACGTCCAGCGGGCGGGCGTGCTGTGAGCCCACGCCGAAGAACGCCTCCACGGCGGCCAGCGCCACAGCGGCGTTGTGCGCCATGTGGGCCCCGTGCAGCGGCAGGAAGACCTCCGGGTACTCGCCGCCGAGACCGCGCAGGGTCAACAGCTGCCCGCCGACCGCGACCTCGCGGGAGACCACCCCGAACTCCATGCCCTCGCGGGCCACGGTGGCGTCCACGTCGACGGCCCGTCGCAGCACGACCGACGCGGCCTCCACGGGCTGCTGGGCCAGGACGACGGTGGCGTCCTGCTTGACGATGCCGGACTTCTCCCCTGCGATGGCCTCGGTCGTCTCGCCGAGCCGGTCGGTGTGGTCCAGGGAGATGGGGGTGATGACGGCGACGCCGGCGTCGATCACGTTCGTCGCGTCCCAGGTGCCGCCCATGCCGACCTCGACGACGGCGACCTCGACCGGGGCGTCGGCGAAGGCCGCGTAGGCCATCGCGGTGAGCACCTCGAAGAACGACAGCCGGTAGTTCTGCTGCGCGTCGACCAACTCGACGAACGGCTTGACGTCGCGGTAGGTCTCGATGAACTTCTCGGCCGAGAGCGGGGCGCCGTCGACGCTGATCCGCTCGGTGATCGACTGCACGTGCGGACTGCTGTAGCGCCCGGCCCGCAGTTCGAAGCCGCCCAGCAGCGCCTCGATCATCCGGGCGGTGCTGGTTTTGCCGTTGGTGCCGGTGATGTGGATGGACGGGTAGGCGCGCTGCGGTTCACCCAGCACGTCCATCAGGGCGGCGATGCGCTCGCGGGACGGGTCGAGTTTCGTCTCACCCCAGCGGGTGGCCAGCTCGTCCTCGACCTCGCGCAGCGCGCGGTCGAGATCCGGGTCCTCCGGCCGGGTGGGCACGATGTCGGGCTGCGGGCCGGCCTGAGTGCGCAGCGTGCGGCTGCCGGCCTCGATCACGGCCAGGTCGGGGTCACGTCCGGTCTCGGCGCCGACGATCTGCGAAAACTCGTCGGGCGCGGCGTCGGAGGCGTCGTCGTCGGGCTCGGGAGGCTGGGACTGGTCGCTCACGGCGACCAGTCTACGGAAGCCGCAGGGCCCTGACGCCACGGGCGTCCGCCCCCGCGTGCGGGGGCGGACGACGCGAAACTCCAGACAGGACCACAGGACCTAAGTCTGCGGGAGGCGGTTCAGCTGCTCGGTGATCCGCGCGATGTCGGCCTCGGCGGCCGCCTTGCGGGTGCGGATCTTGTCCACCACGTGGTCCGGTGCCTTGGCGAGGAAGCCCTCGTTGCCGAGCTTCGCGGTGGTCTGCTTCAGCTCCTTCTCGGCCAGACCGAGGTCCTTCGTCAACCGCTTGCGCTCGGCGGCGAAGTCGATCGCACCGGACAGATCCAACTCGACGACCGCAGCAGCGACCGGCAGCGACGCGGTGACGGTGAAACCGTCACCGGCCGGCTGCAGGCGCAGCAACGCACGGATGGCCTCTTCGTGGGCGGCGAGTGAAGTGCCGTCCAGAGCGAGCCGGGCAGGCACCCGCTGCCCGGGCTGCAGGCCCTGGTCGGCGCGGAACCGGCGGACCTCGGTGATCACCTGCTGGAGCGTGGCGATCTCCGCTTCGGCCGCCGCGTCACGGAAACCGGAGTCGGCCGGCCAGTCGGCGACGACGAGCGACTCGCGCCCGGTGAGCGTCGTCCACAACGCCTCGGTGACGAAGGGGACGACCGGGTGCAGAAGGCGGAGCAGCTTGTCCAGCACCTCGCCCAGGACACGGCCGGAGACTTCGGCGGGACGGCCGCCGATGGCGAAGGTGGTCTTCGTCAGCTCGACGTACCAGTCGAACACCTCGTCCCAGGCGAAGTGGCGCAGCGCGTCGGACAGCCGCGCGAACTGGTAGTCGTCGTAGTGAGCGTCGGCTTCGGCGACCGTGGCGTTCAGCCGGGACAGGATCCAGCGGTCCTCGGCGCTCATCTCGGCCGGGGCCGGGAGCGGGCCCTCGACGGTCGCGCCGTTCATCAGCGCGAACCGGGTGGCGTTCCAGATCTTGTTGGCGAAGTTCCGGGACGCCTTGACCCAGTCCTCGCCGATCGGCACGTCCGCACCCGGGTTGGCGCCGCTGGCCAGGGTGAAGCGGACGGCATCGGAGCCGTAGGCGTCCATCCAGGTCAGTGGGTCGACCGAGTTGGGGTTGGACTTGGACATCTTCTTGCCGTGCTCGTCGCGCACCAGGCCGGTGAGCGCGATGGTGTGGAACGGCGCGACGCCGTCCATCGCGTACAGGCCGAACATCATCATCCGGGCGACCCAGAAGAAGATGATGTCGTGCCCGGTCAGCAGCACGTCGGTCGGATAGAACTTCGCCAGGTCCTGGGTCTGTTCGGGCCAGCCCAGGGTGGAGAAGGGCCACAGCCCGGAGGAGAACCAGGTGTCCAGGACGTCCGGGTCCTGCCGCCAGCCCTCGCCCGTCGGCGCCTCGTCGTCCGGGCCGACGCAGACCACCTCGCCGCCCGGGCCGTACCAGACGGGGATGCGGTGGCCCCACCACAACTGGCGCGAGATACACCAGTCGTGCATGTTGTCGACCCAATCGAAATACCTGCTCGACATGTCCGCCGGGTGGATACGGACCCGCCCGTCACGCACCGCTTCGCCGGCCTGCTCCGCGAGCGGGCCGACCTTGACCCACCACTGCAGCGACAGCCGCGGTTCGACAGTGGTCTTGCAGCGCGAGCAGTGGCCCACAGAATGGACGTAGGGCCGCTTCTCGGAGACGATCCGGCCCTGTTCGCGCAGCGCCGCCACGATGGCGTACCGGGCCTCGAACCGGTCCAGACCTTCGAACGGACCGTGCACGGTGATGACGCCGCGCTCATCCATGACCGTGACCGAGGGCAGGTCGTGCCGGCGGCCGATGGCGAAGTCGTTCGGGTCGTGCGCGGGGGTCACCTTGACGGCGCCGGTGCCGAACTCGGGGTCGACGTGGGTGTCGGCGACGACCGGGATGGCGCGGTCGGTCAGCGGAAGCTTGACCGTGCGGCCGACCAGGTGCGCATAGCGCTCGTCGTCGGGGTGCACGGCGACGGCGGTGTCGCCGAGCATCGTCTCAGCCCGGGTGGTGGCGACCACGAGGCTGTCCTCGCCCTCGCCGTAGCGGATGGAGACGAGTTCGCCGTCGTCGTCCTGGTAGTCGACCTCGATGTCGGAGATGGCCGTCAGACAGCGCGGGCACCAGTTGATGATGCGCTCGGCGCGGTAGACGAGGCCGTCGTCGAACATCTGCTTGAAGACGGTCTGCACGGCGCGGGAGAGGCCGTCGTCCATGGTGAATCGCTCGCGGGACCAGTCGACGCCGTCGCCGAGGCGGCGCATCTGGCCGAGGATCCGGCCGCCGTAGTCCTCCTTCCACCGCCACACGCGCTCGACGAACGCCTCACGCCCGAGGTCGTGCCGCGAGGTGCCCTCGTCGGCGAGCTGCTGCTCGACCTTGTTCTGCGTGGCGATGCCGGCGTGATCCATCCCGGGCAGCCACAGCGTCTCGAAGCCCTGCATGCGCTTGCGACGGGTGAGAGCGTCCATCAGCGTGTGCTGAAAGGCGTGGCCGAGGTGCAGGGACCCGGTCACGTTCGGCGGCGGGATGACGATGGTGTACGGCTGCTTCTCGGACTTGGTGTCCGCCTCGAAGTACCCGCGCTCCACCCAGCGCTCGTACAGCTTTCCCTCTACCTCGACCGGCGTGTACTGCGTCGGGAGATCTGCGGGTGCCGCCGTTTTCGGCCCGTTCGGCGCCGGGCTCTGCTGAGTGTTGTCCGTCACGACGGTCAGTGTACGGGCGGCATCGCGATGGTCCCGAATCGGTTTCCGCCCCGGACGGAGCACTGTCATCCGGATACGAAAAGATGGGCGTGCAGTTCATGCACATGCCCAACCGGGGGGAGTCCCACCATGAGTCATCCACAGCAGCCGAACCCGTACGGCCAGCAGCCACCGCCGTACCCACAGCAGCCGGGACAGCCCGGCCAGTACGGTCAGCCTCCGCAGCAGCCGGGACAGCAGGCCGGCCCGTACGGGGCGCCCGCACCGCAGCCGCCGCAGCCGCAGGCTGGGCCGGGTTACGGCTACCCGCAGCAGCCGCCACAGCCGCAGCCCGGTTACGGCTACCCGCAGCAGCCACCACAGCCGCAGCCCGGTTACGGCTACCCGCAGCAGCCCCAGCCGGGCATGCCGTACGGGCAGCAGCCGGG
>CAWCXW010000009.1:50000-198690 GCA_963799685.1 uncultured Actinomycetota bacterium | reverse complement strand
GAGGGCGGGCGCGCCGCGGTGCCGGACGATGGCTTCCTTGAACTGGTCCGGGTCCAGCACCACGTACTGGTCGGGCTCTACATCGTGCACCCGCCTGAGCGCCTGGCCGAGTTCCGTGTCGTCGCCTTGACGGTCACGCAGCATCTGCAGGGCCGTTCCCGCTGCCTCGGGGGACCGGCTGTCAGGAGGACTGCTGCGCCGTCACGGGGAAGGCCGGCGCACTCAGCCTTGGCCTCGTCCAGAATCGTGCGGTGGAGCCGCATGCGCTCCAAGGTCCACGTCTCGCCTCGGCGATGCAGGTCGTAGGTGTCGCCGGCCCCGGGTGCGAGGTCTCCTGTGGTGAAGCGCTCCTGCAGGTGCCGGTACAGATCCCGGTACTCGTCGCGGAGGACGTCCACGCCGCCCCTTCCCCCCGATCGCCGATACCAAGCAGTCAGATTATCTACCGTCGCCGACGGAAGATCTCCCGGTAATCCTCCTCGGTCAGCTGTCCGTTGAGCACGGCGCCCGCGATCACGTCGGCCGTGTTGTCCTGGTGGTCGGGCAGCGTGTGATCGAGGTCCCAGTCGCGCTCTTCGAGCGGCCAGGCCGACACCGTGGCGAGCATCTCCTCGCGGTCGATGTCACCAGCCGCATAGCTGTCCAGGTAGGCGAGCAAAGATCGCTGTGCCACATGTGCCCCTTCCGTCGTCGAGCTGTGTCGTCCGTGGTCAGTGTGGGGATCGGCGGGCGTCGGCTCGCTCATGCCGTCACCTGCGCGTGGGCGTGGAGGAAGACGCCAGCCGCGGCGATGGCCTCGGCCTGTGTCTCGTAGGTGACCTCGGCTTCCTCGTAGGTGTCATCAGCGGCGGTGCCGAACCACGACCACGCGCTCTGGTCCGCCAGGTAGCTCACCCGAGCGTCCCCGCCGTACAGCGCGAGTTCGGTCCGCTCGGCCTGTCCCCCGCGGGCGTCCACCACACCGGGCCCTACTTCTTCCGGGCACCCTGCTTGCTGATGCCCCAGGCGGCGCCGAGCTTCGGGTACGAGACGCCGAGTCCGCCGGCGCACTCGGCCGCCTGCGCGGCGAAGACGGTCCACGCTCGCCTGTGCGGCGTGGGCGGCCCGCAGGAGAGCGAGTTGCCAGTCAGGGGAGTTGACCACGGCGACGGGGACCGGCTGCCCGGCACCCCTGTACTCCTGCTCGCGCAGGGACAGGCGGCCGGCCAGCTGGGAAACGACCTCGCGTACTTGGTCGTCCAGATCGATCAGGTCGTCGTCGGTCGGCTCCTGCCACGCGGGCTCGCGCAACGTGGTGATGTCGGTCCAAAAGCCCTCATCTTCGGTCTGCTTCATAGCGACAACTTTAGTAGCCAACGCATATAACGACAATCACAGTTGCCGCATCTCCATACGAGATCCAGCGGAGGCTGTCTCCGGCCGCCAGCGCGCCGCCGTAGGCACCGGCAGGAGGCGGCCAGACTCCGAGCCGCAGTCGCGAGGCGCGGCACCCTCGCTCTCGAGCGCACTGACCGAGTCCACCGAGCGGTCCGCCACCTGCAGGACAGCCGAACGCCACCGCACCGCACAGGAACGCGCGGCAGCCAATGCTTGTCTGCATCAGCGGCCACCGACGTACGGGCCGTCTGACCGCAGTCGCACCGGACCCGGTCTGGGGCGCTGAAGACCCCTCCTCGCGGCGGACGACGCTGGCCCGTAAGAGCGAGGCAGGTCCTATTTTGGCTCCGGATCTCCGGACTTCCTCACGATGCGGATGACCCTGCGCCTAGGCTCTACCAGGGCGGTCTCGTTGAGGCGCGACGCTTGAAGGAAGTGGACGTTGCGCAGGTGAAGTGCCTCTGCCTCGAAGTCTGTTTGGTTGACAGATCGCCGTTTTGTGATGATCAACCCCGCGTCAGCTAGCTCGCGCAGACCCTTGCTCCGGGTGTCCTCGCTCAAGGCGAACCTGTTCTCCGCCTCGCGAGGACTGAACCAAAGCGGCTCATCCATGCCGCGCGACTCGCACAGGAGTACCAGGAACATGGCGAGGCCGGCGCCGGTCAGCACAGCGATGTGCCCGCGGGTCCAGAGGGCCTGGGGATCTGCACGTAGCGGTGGAGCACTGCGCCGGCACCGAAGGTGTCCTGCTCCTTCTCCTTCTTCGCCGCAGCTCCAGGGGCGACCCAGGGCTCTCCGCGGCCGTTCTCGTCCAAGACGGTCACATGATTGAGGCTTCCTGCCCTAGATACGCGGATGTACTGGTGTTCCTCGAGCCACGCCTGTGCGTCACTGATCCTGCGGGCTCCCGCCGTAGCTGGGTCACGCAAGTCGAGCAACGTAGCCCAGGCGCTGTGACGGATTGCCAACTCTCGTGCGTGGTCCTCTCGTTGCAACCACAGGTAGCTGAGGTAGAGCTTCAGACGGACCTGTCCCCCACGGCCTCCGCGCAACATGCGGGCCAGCGGCGGTGCTGCATCGGCGTGTGAGAGCCGCTCGATGAACGAGTAACGGAGCTGGGCGTTGCGCCGCGCGTTGCGCCGGGCGCTCTCGGCCGAATCCTCCAACGCACGGCTCGACGGCGCCTTCAGTGTCCGGGCCGAGGTGTTTTCCGCTTGCACCGGGGTCTCCCAGTCTAGATCAGTAATGGAAAGTTTCTTAGATACTGTAGTGCCGGGTGCAGCACCCGAACCACCCAGGTGCAAAGGTAGGTAGTCAGTCAGGTGAGAACGTCATCAACCCGGCGCAAAGGTGGGGTACTTACCAGGGGGCCCCGTCAAAGAAACTGGCGCTGTTTCAGTCCTGTGCCCTATGCTCACTGACAGGTCGGAACAAGATCGGCTGCAGAGAGGGTTGTGCCCCCCATCCCTGTAGTCGACAGGTTTCTGACTGAGGATCACCTTCGTCAGGCTCCGCTCGTCGTCCCGTGTGGAAAGGTTTCGAGCGGAGAACGTGGAGTTGGAAACCGTGAGGTTGTGCCCCCTCACCCTTCTCCGGCGAGGAAGATTCTCCGGCATGAAGGCCCGGGAGGCTCGTCCTCCCGGGCCTTCATGCCGCCGGTCGCTACCGGTGCCCCGGGGCTACTGTCCGGAGGCGTGCGTGGCCGAGGGCTCCGAGATGAGCAGTTTCAACAAACTGAGTGAGGTCTGCACCATGGGCACGGCCATGGCCGGCGAGAGAGCAGCGCCTTCTTCGCCCCCGGCTGGGCGGACTTCGCCAGCGCGTTGACCACGTTGCGGATCTTGTGCACCCAGCACCTTTGGTGCCTGGCCTGCGGAAACACCTCCGCGAGCGCCCGCCACAGGCCCATCGCGCCGTCCCCGACAACCAGTTCGGGATCGCGCATGCCGCGCCTGCGGCAGTCGCGCAGCAGGTCGGCCCAGGACTCGGTGGACTCCCGCAGTCCCTCGGCCAGCGCGATCAGTTCCTTGGTGCCGTCCACGCGCACGCCCATCAGCACGAGCACGCAGGAGTGGGCCTGCCCGAGACGGACCCTGGGGTGAACGCCGTCGGCCCACACGTACACGTAGTCGCTCCCGGACAGGTCACGCTGCTGGATGGCGGCGTCGGCTGGTCGCCCCTCCGGGCGGCGCGCCGGTGTCGCCGGGCGCGCCACCTGAACGGAGCTGTGCCGGCCGGCTACGGGTGGGACGGCTGCCGTAGAGACCGCACCATCGTGGAATACAGCGGCGAGTCGGGGAACGGCTTCTGGGCGCCGATGTCCTCGTACCCCCAGCGCTCGTACATCGCCTTCACGCCGGTCTTCTGCGGGTCGACGAGCAGAGTCACCCGCTCCTCCTGCCGGCCCTGCAGCAGTTCCTCGTGGATGCGGTGCGCTATGCCTGTGCCCCGCCACGGCGTACGCACCATGATCTCGAACAGGGCCAGGGTGCGGTTGCCGGTTTCCTCCGTGTAGTCCTCGGGGAGGGGATCGAGTTGATGCAGCCACCAGCGCGCCCCGGGCTGGAGGGCGGCCGCGTAGGCGTAGCCCACGGGCGTGTCGCCCTCGTAGCCGATGACGGCTTCCCAGTTGTTGCGGTCGGCGTGCCCGTCCAGCCGCTTCTCGAAGCGCTCGATGGAGAAGAACGGATCATCCATGAGGTCCGCGTACACCTCGGCATACACGTCCACGAGCACCTTCCGGACTGCGGGCAGCCCTTCCGTGTCCACGCGCCGCAGCTCCAGCTCAGCCATCAGCGGGTTCCCTTCGTCGTCGGGGTCGAGGCCAGCCACTCCTTGGCCCTTGCGGAGCCGGTACGGGCTGCTTCCGTGCGGAAGACTCGCATGAGGTCCCGGACCCGCTCGGAGTCGGGTAGCCCCTCGGTGAGCAGGTTGTCCGCCGTGGCGCACGCCTGCTCAAGGTCGCCCTGGCGAACCTGCGCGAGTGCCAGGTGCCCGGTGTAGTACGAGCGGTTCCGCCGCAGATCCGGGTGGATGCGGGCGAGGGCGTTGTGCACGTGGTACTCCGCCTCGGCCGGGTTCCCCAGGCGCAGGTGCACGACAGCGGACAGGCCGTGCAGTTCCGCCTCGTCGTAGAAGTGAATCCAGCCGGGCCGGTCACTCGCCGACGCCTTGGCCAGCAGCTCCTGCGCCTTGCCGATCGCCTTCAGCGCCGGGCGGCTCTCGTGCATCAAGGCGAGCGCCAGAGCGCCACGGGCGTGGCACAGGGAGGCGTAGAGGGGGTCGCGACGGGCGACGATCTCCCGGGCGGCGTGAGCGGCGGCGACGGAGTCGTTTTGCCGGTCGCGCTGACTGGCCAGCATGGACATGTTGTTCCACACCCGGAGCTTGGCCGCCGGGTCGGAGGAGAGGCCGGCCAGGGTCAACGCGCGGTCCAGGTGACACTGCGCCCCCTGGGGCCGGTGGGAGTCGATCGCCGCCCAGGCAGCGGCCGTGGTGGCGTCAGCAGCAACGGCGTAGAGCTGTCGCTGGACGCGCGTGGTCGCACGCCCATCTCGGACGAGGTTGAGCGCACGCTGCGCGTGGGTGAGAGCCGCCGTCTCCAGCTCCTGTGTGCCACCCTCGCTGTCGTCACTGGCCGTCAGGTCATCGAGTCCAGCGCGCAGCCGGTGCAAGTCTGAGGCTCCGACGCGTGGCGATGACGTGGGTACGAATGCGGCAGCTGATGTTGCGGTGGCGACTGCCAGGAAGTTGCGGCGCTGCACTGGGTCCTCCGGGTGGTGCGTCCCCTGCGAGGGGGTGGCCTTCGCCGAGCGGGGAGTGAACCCCAGTTCCTCGGCACTGCTCCCGAATACTGCCTCCAGCGCCAGCCGGTGTCTGCCCTGCGGCCACCCGGTTTGTCCGCTCACGTAGCGCCGGATTGTCCGGGCATCGAGGTCCCCGTGCTTGCCGGTCAGCGCGTGCAAGCGGCGGTTCATCTCCTCGGCCAGATCCGCATGGCTCATGCCTGCGGCGCGCAGCCGTGCCTCAAGAACAACGTTCCTGGCCATGCGTCAAACGCTAGACGCAGCGCGGCAGATGACCGTAAAGAGACAGTCAAATTGCCCTAGCTGATGCAGCGAAGTCTCCCGCATTTTGTCCTACTCACGCACCGCCCCCAGGCAGTTACCTGAACGTGCCGACCGAAGCGATACGTGATCAACCGACGCCAGGGAGCAACACCATGGACGCTGCTCACGAAGCATCCAGCGCACTGCGCTCCCCCGGGCGCCACTGGGCAAGGCCGGCTCCGGCCCGGTGGGTGCCGACCCTGTCCGTGGGAGAGCTGCAGCGCATCTTGGACCGCCTTCGCGGAGCCGACGGTCCGAGTCCGGCGTTCTCGCCGCCGACCGTGCACGAGACGATCGCGCGAGTCCTCGGCGAGCACGACGGCTTGCCTCCGGGGCCGGCAGAGGTCGACAAGCTGATCCGGCTCCTGCGGGTGCACCTCGTCCAGATGGTTCCCGAGCTCAAGCCCTTGTGCGAACCGCGGCCGTCACCCGAGCTGCGCGCGGCTATCGAGCACGCCAGCCGCATGTGGCATCAGGAAACGCCGCTCCTGTTCGTCGACAGCATCAAGTACCTGATCGGCCTCGCCGGGGCCACCGCAGAGCTGATGGCCTACATCCCCGGTCGCGCTCCGGTTGCATGCGGGGCGGGGGCGACGTCGTGAGCGCCGCCGCGACGTTCGCCGCCGGACAGGCCCACCAACTCGTCGCCACCGCGAAGAGCTGGCAGCACGGCGTCTACCCGCCGCACACCGAGCTGGACCAGGTGACCGAACAGCTCCGCCTCCTGCTGGACATCCTCCTCACTGACACGGAGTCCCGCGCAGCGGCGCTCCTCGATGGCAGCCCGGCACGCCAGACCCTCGCCGACTCGATCGCCGACGCCCGCTGTGCCATCGGGGCCGGCCCGGGGCCCGGCCTTCGCTCTGCCACCAACTACGCGCGCGCCCTGGCCGACGTCGCCGACCGACTTCTGCGAGAGCGAGAAGGGACCGACCGGTGAAACGCGCCGCCGAACTCGCCCGCGGGCACCCGGGCGCCGCCCTGCTGGGCATGGCGATGTGCGCGCCGGCCGTCTACGCCGCCTACCAGCTCGTGCAGGCGCTCACCTGACCGCCGGTCCCGGCCAGGTGACTCCCCCGATCCCTGCGCCGGGACCGGCCCCAACCGCCCATCTGCGAGAGGCAACCGACATGGACGACGCCCGCACGACCACCGCCGCCGTCTGTTACGCGCTGGCCCTCGGGCCCGCCGCACTCTCTGCCTGGTCCCGCCGTCGCCGCGAGCAGCGTGAACGGCAGCCGATGCGGAGGCTCCTCGAGTTGGAGGCATGCGACTTCGAGGCGCCCGAACCGCGTCCGGCCCGCCGGCGGGCCGAGCTGTTCGGCTGCCTCGGGTTCGGCGCGGTCGTCCTCGGCCTGCTGGCCACGCCGCTGTTCTGGGACGAGATCCCCCTGCCGCCCTGACCCGGGCCGCACCTCACAGACTCCGCCGCCTTGGTGTCCAGGTCCTTCCCTGGCGGCGGAACGCGGGGCCGGGCCGCAGGGCTCGCCCGTCCGAGCCCTCCCCGAGCGGCCCGCCCCCGCGGCTTCACCCACTGACCGCGCTCGACCGTAGGAGACCCGAGACCGTGTGCCCGCACCAGCCGCCCTGCCCGACCGCCGACTCCCCCGACCGGGAGACGGCATGCCTCATCACCGCCTGCCCGGAGCAGGGCTGGAACCGGTTGTGCAACGGCGTCCTCCTCTTCGAGGACACCGGGGAACTGCTGCCCGACGGCACCGTCATCCGCCCGCACCGCGTGCCGGCCGCCGCATGACCGGCTCGGAGCGCTTGAAGAAGCCGAGCGTCGTGCCCTGGGTCGCCATCCGCGACGACGAGCGGGCCGCACCGGCGAACATGCTCAGCGTCCTCCCCAACGGGAAGGGCCTGTGCTACCTCCGGGAGGAGAAGCTCGACCGCGACGACCGCGGGGTGCTGTGGGGCCGCTGCTCCCACGCCCTGGACGACGACGGCCTGCCGGCCGGGCGGCCGGACTTCCGCATGATGCACCCCTCCCGGCAGCGCGACTGCATGACGGAACTGCGCTGCCAGGTCTGCTACACCCAGCGCGCCAGCAAGACCAGCGCCGGGTACCTGTTCGTCCTCGCCGCCAGCGACGTCGATCCCGACGCCCCGGAGGGGACGCTGACGCACCAGCCGCCGCTGTGCCTGGAGCACGCCGGCGTCTCCGTCAGGTCATGCCCCGTCCTCAGCCAGGGTTACGTCGCGCTGCGCTCCCGCGTCCCGCGGCTGTACGGCGTCAACGGCTACCTGTACGGCCACCGGCACGGCCAGCCCATCGAGCTGCACGCCGAGCGGCGCGTGCCCTACACCGACCGGCAGTTCACCCCCTGGGTCCTCGCCGGCCAGCTCGTGCGGCGCCTCACCCGCGTCACCGTCATCGACCTGGAAGAGGAGCTGGCTTCGGCCGGCTGCCCTGGCCCCGCCGCTGACCGTGGCCACCACCGAGTTCCCCGAGCTCCTGGCCCAAGCGGCACCCGCCGCACGGACAGGTGACACCCGCACATTCGACCTCACCCCCCACCCACCCACTCATCTCACTCGTGGTCCCCCGATCGACCGCCGAGCAGCGGACGCGATGCGAGCGACCTGCGGCAGTGGCTCCTGGTCTCCAGCGGCGCCTGACTGCGCCCTCACTCCCGGGCGTGGTGACCGCCAGTCCCGGGTGCCGGAGAACGGCACGCACCACCACGCCGACGCCGGTCGGCGTGTCATCGACAGCTCTCTCAGGAGGTACCCAGGCACGCTCGACGCCGACTTCGATCTCGACGTGAGCGTCCTGGAGTCGAAGGACTCCTCGGCGGACGTGATCGTGCTGACCGACGACGGGTGCGGCGCACCTGCTCGAGCCCCTGCGCACCACGTGGCCTGATCAGCGCGCCGCGCTGGGGGCCGGCCGCGCGGCTCTGCCGCGGGCCGGCGCCCCGCCCCCTGCCGTACTCGTCATGCGGGGGCACAGTCCGGCCCTCGCCTTACCGCTCCGCGACGTCGCCATGGGCGGGCCGCCCGGTGCCGGCAGACGCCAGCCGTACGTGGCCGCCGCCGAGCCTCCACGGGCGGGTCCCGGTGGCGTGACTGGCTCGAGGCCGGCAGTCGGAGAGGAGAGGCGGCCGCCATCGAGCAGGCCAGCCCGGTCCTCGCCCGGCAGGGCAGGCGATCTGCCGGTGGGAGGTGAGCCCCGTCAGGTCCGCCGCGCGGTGCTCTCGGTGATGCGGTATCTCCTGCGCTGGAGGGCCGGTCCACTCCGTTCGGGCTGTTCGCCGGAGTCACGCCGCGACGTTCGGCCCCGCCACGGCCACCTGGGGGGCCCGTCACCGCGACGTCTTGCGGGCCGACGCGGCATGGCTGGACAGCGTGATCACGCTTCTGGAGGCGCTCCGCCGCCCTTCTGCGCAGCCTGCCGCTTCAGACGAACAGCGCCGTCTTCGAGCGCGCCGGACGCCTGGTCGTGCCCTACCCGCCGCGACCGCGCCGGGAAGGATCTAGCCCGGCGGAGGTGTCACTGCGCTACACCGCTCCTGTGCGCCTGGTCGTAGTAGCTGCGAGGACGCCGCTGCGCGGCGCGGAGTTGCTCGCCAAGCTGCGAGCCGAATTCCCCTCCGCCCTAGACACCCAGCTCGACGGCCTGCTGACTACCCTGCGTGCGGCAGGGCGTGCTGATCAGCGCGCTGCGCGCCCCCGCGCAGGTCTTCGACGCACTCGACCACGTGCTCACGCACCTGTCGGCGGCCGGCGCCGACGACATCCCGGTCGTTTCGGAGACGACGACGCGACTACGCCGCATCAGCCAGCGGATGTGCGCGCACAACATGCGGCCAGCGCAGTTGGTGCGGCACCGCGTACGCCAGTCCCTGCGCGCGGAGATGCAGTCCCTCAGCGACTCGACGGCCCAGCCGATCGCGCTGGACACTCGGCTCGACGGCACGATCACCCTGTCTCGGCATGTGGCACGTGAGGCGGAGAACGCAGTCTCCCTGCTCGCCTCCCTCACCCCCTACCCGTACGGCACAGCGGCGTGGTAGTCCTTCCACAACCGCTTCTTCGAGCGGTACGGCATCGGCTCACTGGTGCCCGTCCGGGACCTGGTCGATCCTGACATCGGCTGGTTTCCCCGCCGGGTACCTGGTCGCTGAGCCCGAGCAGCCGCCAGGTGTCACCTCCCGCGACCGGCGACTTCTCGCTCTCGCGCAGGCCGCGGCTCTCGACGGCCGCGACGAGATCACGCTCACCGACCATCTCATCGAGGTACTGGCCCTCGGCGACGCCGACCGCATCGCGCTGCCCCCGCACCTGGAGCTGCGGTTCCAGCTCGCTGCCTCGAGCGCTTCCGCTCTGGACCGGGGCGACTTCACCTTGACCGTGGTCAGCCCGTCCCGCGGTGTCGGGACGACGACCGGTCGCTTCCTCGACCTGCTCGATCACGACGAGCGGGCACGCTTCGCCGACGTCCTTCACCGCCTGCCGGCAAACGACCCGACGCGCGCCCGGCGCAGGTCAGCTACTCGCCTCTGGACTGCGGCGACGCCCACGTGACCCGCGCTCCCGACCTCCTCCCAGACGTGATCAGCCTGGCCGAGCATCGTGCCCTCGGAGCCGGGTGCTTCACCGCTCGAAGAGCTGGCGGTGGGCTGCGACCCGCAACGCCTCTACCTCGTCTCGCTCTCCCGCGGTCATCGGCTCGAGCCGCTCGGCTCTCCACGCTCTCGACCTCCGTACCCATACTCCGCCGCTGGCCCGGTTCCTCTCTGGAGGTCGCGAAGTCCACGTGCGCGCAGATCACCCCCTTCTCCTGGGGGCCTGCAGCCACCGCGCTGCCCTACCTGCCCCGGGTGCGGTACGGCCGCGCCATCCTCGCTCCCGCCCGATGGCGGCTGGCGGCCGCCGAGTTCCCCGACCGCCACCCGCCCTGGCACGTCTGGAGCGACGCCGCTCACCGGCTCATCGCTCGACGCCGGTTGCCGCACGCCGTAGCCCTCATCGAAGGCTGACCAGACCCTACCGCTGGATCTGATGCGCGAGTACACCTTGCGCTGCTGCGCACCCATCTGCTCACCTCCGGCCACGCGGTTCTCGTGGAGGCACCTCCGGGGGATCGGGTGGTGCGGCGGCCGCGCACACGAAGTCATCCTGCCGCTGACGGCTACACGCGGCACCGCCGTGGCCGCCGTCGCCGCCCGTTTCCGCTGCCCGGCTCATCCGACGCGATCATGGGCAGCTGCCCGGGCCTCGCGCTTCCTGCTCGCCAAGCTCTACGCCCGTTCCGAGCCGCAGCCGGACATCCTGGGCGAGTACCTGCCTCGGCCTGCTCTCCCAGTGGGAGCACCCTCCCGCCTGGTGGTTCCTCCGCTTCCGCGACCCGAGACCAGCACCTGCGGCTGCGCATCGCTCTGTCCGGCCCGGCGTTCGCCGAGCAGCGCAGCCCGCGTCAGCTGCTGGGCCGACGAGCTGCGTCGTCGCGGCCTGCTGTCGCCGACATTCAGTTCGCCACCTCCTATCCGGAGATCGGCCGCTGGGGTCCGCCTACGCTGTCATGCAGGCCGCCGAGTACGTCTTCATCGCCGACTCCGCCGTACTGACCACCGCTTCGCCTATCCGGCGCGTCCGCAGCCTGCAGGCTCTGCGGCCGCTCAGTTCGCATCTATCGCTGTCGCCTTCACGCGGCAGGTCCACGCTCGGCATGCTCTGGCTGTTCCTACTCACGTACCTGTCCGGCGCCACAGCCCGCTCGATCGGGCCGGTGCTCGCCGAGACCGTCCGCCTCGCCCACCCCGCCAGCGACTGGGCAGCGCTGCGCGCTGCCCCCGGCGGCGCCGCCATCCTCTACCGCCTGGAAGTCACGCGATCGTCGCCCTCGCCCTCTACCGCAACTGCTGCGCTGCCACCGAGTACGGCACGAACCCGACACGGTCCTCGGCTCGCTGCTGCACGCGCACCACATCCGAGCCGTCGGCATCGACTATTCGACGAGCGCACCTGCCTGCTCTCGCCCGCGCCGCCGCCCTGGCCTATCATCGCACGGAGCGGACGACCTTGAGCAGCGGGAGCCGCCCGCGCTGTTGCCGTCGCGGTCGCCGATCTGCTCTCTCACTCCGGACGATCCGCTCAGCCTGCCGATCCGGTCAACTCTGGTGGCGCAGTCTCTCGCCTTCGGCGTACCCGGGCATCGCGCTGCTGCACGTCGAGCTGGCAGCAGCCGGGCTTAGACTCCTGGCAACGCGCCCACGTCTGGCTCGCTTTCGCCGCTACCAGCGGCCGGTAACGGCGGGCGCCGACAGCCACCTCTTCCACGGCGCACCCGCGCTCGCCCACGCCTGCCGCTGCCGTCGGACCAGCAGTCCGGCTCGTACGCCCGCGCGCTGGACGTCCTCGACCGCGCCGATCGCCGCCGACGCCCGGCGCCGCGTGGACGCCGCGCACGCCCGCATCGACGCCGGTGAGCTACCGGCCCTCGCCGAGTTCGACACGATCCGAGGGCTCACCGGGATCGGCGCTACCTGCTGCTGCCGACCGTCCGGACGGCGACTCGATCTTCGCGCGTGTGCTCGCCTACCTGGTCCGCGCTGACCGAACCCCTGCAGGTCGTACGGCGAGCGTGCTGCCCGGCTGGTGGACCGGCCGTGGCCCCAACGGGCCAGCCCTCGACCCGCCTTCCCCGGCGGGCACGGCAACATCGGCATGGCGCACGGCATCGCCGGGCCGCTCGCGCTGCTGGCCCTCGCCGCCCTGCACGGCGTCGACCGTGCCGCGGTCAGACCGACGCCATCGCGCCGCATCTGCGTCTGGCTCGACCGGTGGCAGCAAGACGGCACCGGCCGGCCCGTGGTGGCCGTACTGGATCACCACGGGACCGCACTGCGCGCCGGCCGGCCGGCCGCGGACCGCAGCGGCCCTCCTGGTGCTACGGCACCGCCGGCCTCGCCCGCGCCCAGCAACTCGCCGCTCTCGCCCTCGAACGACCCGGGCCGTCAGCGCGCGGCCGAGGACGCGCTCGCCGCGCGCCCTGACCGACCCGCGTGCAGCTCGCCGCAGATCACGCGACCCCTCGCCTGTGCCACGGCTACGCCGGCCTCGCCCACATCGCCCACGCGTCGTCGCCGCCGACGCCCTCCTCGACACCGCCGGCCTGCCTCGCGTCGGTGCCCCACCTGCTCGGCCGCTGATCGCCCAGCAGGCGCCGTCGCCCTCGGCGTACGGTCTGCCGTCCCTGATCGTCGTATCCGGCGACGTCGGGTTGCTCGAAGGCGCCGCCGGCGTCGCCCTGCGCCCTGCGCTGCAGCCAGCAGCGCCGCGTCGCCGGCAGACTCTTGGGACTCCTGCCTGCTCACCACCCGACCTGACCCCTGACGTGAGGAGGTCCGTATGTCCGACACCTGAATGGCGGCAGTACACCGTCAAGTTCCCCAGCCCGGCCTGACGCCGAGCATCGTCGCCGTCCACCGCTGCGGCCCCACACTGGCCGCTGCTCAAGACGACGGTCGTCCTGCACGGCTGGTGGTCGTTCCTGCTTAAGTACTCCCTCGTGGCGGTGGCGCTACCTCCCCGCCTGTACGATCCCTCCCTCTCATGGTCGAGACCTGCTGGAGACGCCTCGCGTCTACGACCGCATCGTTCAACTGGACTCCGAGGCATCTACGAGCCGGAGACCGCTGGCCTTCGGCGGCCCGGCCGGCATGCACGTCGCCCACCAGCTCTTCCATCAGACAGTCGGCAGCCTGCTCTCTTGGCCCGGCTTCGCTCGCACCCGGCCGCCGGCTCGGGAGACGCGAACTCGCCGTCCTGCTGCTGCAGCGTGCTGATGCGCAGCGCCGGCCTCGACTGGTACGAGCAGGGCGACGTCTGGGCCAAGGTCGCCGATCTACGCCCCGCCCGCCGAACGCGATGCGACCGCTGACCCTGACCCAGGCCGATGAATCGGCTCATGACCGTCGACGTCCCGCACGGCCATCTCGCCGTCGGACGGCGCCGCTCGCGGCCACGGCCCACTGGCTCGACGCTTCGAGCACGCCGGGCAGCGCCTCGCGCACCTCAACAGCACCGGAAGGCTCAGCCGCGGACTGCGCGCGGTGACCGCCCACCACGTCATCTTCCACTGGAACCGCCTCGGCCTCCCCCGGGAGCACCAAGGCACCCTCGCCCACCTCGCGAAAGAGATCATCATGGGAACCAGCAACAGCGCCGCGTCCATGCCGTCACGCGGTACCGACAGCACTAGCGTCGCCGACGTGAACTCCCCTACCACCGAACCGGCCACACCCACCGACGAGACGCTGCGCAACACCCTGGTTGACCAGCTCATCGAGGCGGGCCGCGTGCATACCCCGCACATCGAAGCGGCGCTGCGCACCGTGCCCCGGCACCTGTTCGTCCCCGACGCGTCGCTGAAGGACGCCTACGCCAACGCCACCGTCAGCATCAAGGACGACGCCGACGGCACCTCGATCAGCTGCGCCTCCCAACCGGCCGTCGTCGGCCTGATGCTCGAACAGCTCCAGCCCGAGGAAGGCGAGAAGATCCTCGAACTCGGCGCCGGCACCGGCTACAACGCCGGCCTCCTGGCCCGCCTGGTCGGCGAGAGTGGTCACGTCACCACCATCGACGTGGACGACGACCTGGTCGACGGCGCCCGCACCCACCTTCGAGCCGCAGGCATCGACAACGTCACCGTCGTGCTCGGCGACGGCGCGCTCGGCCACCCCGACGGCGCTCCTTACGACCGGATCGTCGCCACCGTCGGCGCCCACGGCATCCCGAACGCCTGGCTGGACCAGCTCGCCGACGGCGGCCGACTCGTCGTACCCATGCGCCTGCGCGGCAGCGTCTGCCGCTCCATCGCCTTCGAGCGGGACGGCGACGTCCTGCGCAGCGTCGACAGCGAGATGAACACCTTCATGCCGCTGCGCCGCGGCGTCGCCGACGACGAGCGGCGCATGATCCCCCTGACCTCCGACCGTTCCGTGCTGCTCCAGACGAACAGCGAGCAGCCCGTCGAGCCGGAGGCGCTGGCCGGCGCGCTGGCGCAGCCCGCCACCACGGTGTGGTCGGGCGTCAGCCTGCGCGGCATGGAGTCCCCGGAATGGCTGGAGCTGTGGCTGACCTGCACCATGCCCAACGGGCTGAGCCGGATGCCCGCTCAGCAGCAGGCCATCGACCGCGGCGTGGTCACGCGCCCCCTACCCCAGCTCCACCGCGGTCTTCGACAAGGGCGCCCTCACCTACCTCACCCGCCGCACGTCCGAGCACACGGCCGAGGACGGCGCCACGCTGTACGAGTTCGGCGTCATCGGCCACGGCCCCGGAGGCGACGAACTGGCCGAGCGCGTCGCCGAGCAGATCCGCACCTGGGACCGCGACTTCCGCGAGCTGCGACGTCTCCTTCGAGCTGCACCCGCTCGATGCGGCACTGTCGCCGTCGCTGTCCGGGCGGTTCACCATCGACACCGGCCTGAACCAGCTCGTCATCGACTGGCAGTGACCGTGGACGCCAGCCGGATAGCCCGGCGATTCCCGCTGGTCGCCCGCCCACGGCCCACCTGCCCTCCGCTCGCCGAACGGGTCAGCGAGATCAGTGAGCTCGCGGCCACGGCCGAGCGAGACGGCGACCTGGCCCGGGCCGCGGCCGCACAGAACAAGGCAGCCCTGATCGTCAGCGACTGCGGTCTGCCCGACCTGGCACGCACCCTGTGCCGGCAACAATCCGAGGTCTACCTGCGCGCCCAGCCGCTGGGCGCGCAGGCGGCCCGCAACGCCCTCGAACCCCTGGTCAACCTGGCCCGCCTCCGCCTCCGCGACGGCCAAGCCGACGACGCCTACCAGCTCCTCGACACGCTGTTCCGCGCCGTCAAAGCCCGCTCCGGAGACGTGATCGACGGCCGCCTCATCTCCTTCCGCAACCTGACCGACTCCGAGCAGGACCACCAGGACGTCGTCACGTGGCTCTGGTCCGTGCTGCTGGCCGACGGCACCCGCGCGCTGGCCGGCGCAGGCCGGTGGCCGGAAGCCCTCAGCCACGTCCAGCAGCACAAGGGCATCGGCCGCCGGCTCCTGGACGGCCGACAGGTCGCCATCCTCACCAGCGTGTTCTCCGAGCCCGAGACCGCGCTGCAGCTACTCCGCGAGTCCGCACCGGACGAAGAATGGGAGGAGACCGTCGCAGCGTGCCTGACCGTGCTCGCACTGACCCTCGCCTCCCGCCCCACCGTGGACGCCACCGCGACCATGGTGGAGCACTGCCTACGACAACCACCCCCCGGACTGATGGTCTTCCACACCCGCACCGCACTCACAGCCCTCGACCTGGCCGGCTCGACGCGCGCCTCAGCCGGCCTGCTCCAGCACCTCGTACAGCACGTCACGGCCGCCGAGGACGGCTACGCCGCCCGCGACCTCCTCGCACACGGCCGCTGCGCCGCTCAGCTCCGCCAGTCCGAGAAGCAGGCACTGCAGAGATCCGTCAGCGCCTCAGCTCTGGGTACCGGAATGCCGCGCGACCTGAAGTCGGAGTTGCTCACCACCGCGCGAACCAGCCGCACCACGACGGCGTCGATCTTGGGCGGCGCGCGATGTAACACCTGACGGTCCGACTGCGTCCATACAGCGTGCGGGCGTTGACGCACGGGCGCGCTGATGAATCAGCGGGAGGAACCGCAGCGTGACCACCCCTGACCGGAGGCATCGTCCGCACCTGGGTCACCCGACGCGACAACCGTGTGCGGCCCCGACACGTCACCCTGCGGTTCGGAGGTGTAGTACGACTTCCCTTCCTTCTCGATCGAGAAGGAACGGGCCAGCCTGCCCGATCATCACACTGCGCGATGAATGGTCGTCGCACCGTCACATACGGTGTACCCTGCCGACTGAACGGGTTGCCTCATCCCGAACATGAGGCAGCCCCCGGAGGTGCGCGAACACCGACCCGGGGGCCTACACCCCAGAGGACTTACATAGGAGTCCCTGAGATGCTCCGGCATGTTACCGCGCCTGCGTGCGCATTCGCGCAGATCCCCAACGTCATCCTTCGCCATCCCCGCCTGTCGTCGGATGCGAAGAACCTCCTGAACTGGCAGCTCTCCCTCCCCGCCGACGACGCGCAGTGCCTCAGCGAGACCGCGCGCAAAGCGGGCATCAAGAAGTGCGCCTTCCAGAACGCCAAGCGCCAGCTGCTCGACGAGGGCTACCTCCACCAGTGGCGGGTGCGCAAGGACGGCGGGCGGTTCGCCACCGTCCAACTCGTCTCCAACACGCCGCTGTCCGCGAAGGAAGCCCTCGCCGTACGCGACGGGCTCCGGCCCGCACCCGGCGGAGCCCGCTTCTCCGAACGGGTGCACAAGGACGGGCCGCCGAGTGCCGCTCAGCCGACCCCCGGTGAACCAACGGGTCCGGCCGTCGGCCGTCTACCGAAGAAGAACACCGGGGAGAACACCACCCAACCAACCGGCCCCGCCCCCGAACCGGCGGGCGGCCCGCCGGAGTCGAGCACCGCCAGGCACCGACGTCCGACCGGACACCGAACCGAGCGCGGAGCGTCGTCCCGACGCACCAGCCCGCGACGCGGAACCCGCACCCGCCACGCACGCCGCCGCGGAGGCGCTGCTGCTCTCCCTCGGCCGGATCGACCCCCGACTCGCCATGCCGGCCCGTACAGCTCGGCGTTGGGCGCCGCTCGCGGCGAAGTGGCTGGCGAGCGGCCTGCCACAGCTGCGCATCCGCCAGGCGCTCACCGAGGGCCTGTACAGCGCCCGCAAACCCCTCGGCGCGCTGCACTGGCGCCTTCAGCACGCCCTTCCCGACGTGCCACCGCCACCGCCGCAGGCGCCCGCCGTCCCGGCGCCGGAGCCACGCGTCGCCCGCATGCGCGAGTGCGCCACCCGCCACGACCAGCCGCGCCTCTTCACCCCGCCACCCGGCAGCGACGAGAAGCTGTGCCGGGAATGCCGCACCACCGGTGAACCCGCTCCCCCGCCGCCCTCCGCCGGCTCCGGCTTCGCCGCATTCGCCGCCGCCCGCCAGGCGCAGTCCTTCAGGCCCCGCCCGCCCCAGCGCCCCCGCAGCATCCACCGGCACCGGCAGACTGTTTGACCGGTGCCGCGCGCCCGTTCCGCGCTATCCCATCACGGCGGCCGGCGAACCTGTCTGGCCGGCCCGACGGACGCTGTCGGCGAAGCAAAGGCAGCAGTCTGACCGACGAGAGCCCTGGGAGTCAGGTGCGCACCTTGAGGAGCCCCCGTCGGCAGCGATGACGGATCAGGCTGCTGATGGATCGATCCTGGTAAGACCGTCGGCTCCAGGAAGGTGAATCCATCCCTCCACGGCAGCGGCTTGTTCTTCCTCCTCGTTCCGGGGTGGCGAGGTCAAGCCGAGATGAGTGGCCCGGGCGACGAGAGCGGCAATCAGCGCGTCGAATGCATGCTCATTCGTCTCATACTCCTGCTGAGCGCCGGGGTCGAATCGCAGCCACGGTGCTGCCCGGAGCAGGCTCTGCGTGGAGCGCCTGCCGGACAGGCCCCACACGGCGCGGGCGCCGGCCGGGTAAACCTCCACCACCTGTCCGGCGCCGGTGCGGTCAACCGGACTACCATCAGCGGCGAGTTGGTCAGCGAGATAGGCCCAACGTGCCGCAGTGGCCCCGAGCTTGTCCATCGACACCGAGAGCGGGCCGCGACCTGTCAATGGCCGGACCACCGCGTCCGCGACCCGGTCGGTCGCCCGCAGACGAAGGCGGGCATAGTGCTCTGCCCGCCCTCCATTCCCCGGCCACGGCCGATGCCCCGCGTGCGCGGAGACGGCCTCGACGAACGCAGCCGGCCAGCCGAACGGGCAGTCGACCCCAGCGCGTTCCCCTGTTGCAAGACCTGACAGCAGGTGCAGTAGATCATCGTCCTTGCACCGCAGTATCGGGGTCTTCACCGCTGCCCCGTTCTGGCTCCAGCAGATCTCCGCAGCCGCTGTGGTCCGTGGATCCACCGCCAGGTCAATGCCGATGGTGCGCTCCAAGTGTCTCCTCCTCCGCTGGTATCGCAGAGTACTCGCCGAGAACGACGGCGGACTGGTCGGACTCTCAGACAGTCATGACCGCATGGCGGCTGCCGGTGGCGAAGAATCGGACCTCACGGGCCCGGTGGCCCAATGCGGCGTCGGCCTGGCGAGTCGTGGCACAGTGACGCCGTGAGTGGAGATGAGAGGTATCTGGCCGACCGCCTCGGGGCACAGGAGGCGCCGACGCTGGAGTGCAAGCGCACCGCATGACCTCCATCGCGCTGTTCAACAACAAGGGCCGGGTCGGGAAGACGGCTCTCACCTACCACCTCGCCCACATGATCCGGCGCCTCGGTTTCAACGTGCTGGCGGTCGACCTCGACCCCCAGGCGAACCTCACCTCGATGTGTCTGGAAGAGGACGAGATCGAGGAGCTCTGGGAGAACCGGTCCGAGCTCATCGATCAGGGGGCGGCGATGCCGGGTATCCCCGGCACAGGACGGGTGACCGGCGGGCAGACGATCGCTGATGCCGTGAAACCGATCCTCGAAGGCACCGGCGACATCACGGACGTGGCACCGGTCGCGCTTCAGCCGGACCTCTGGCTTCTGCCGGGCAGTCTCGACTTGAGCCGCTTTGAGGACAAGCTGTCCAACGAGTGGTCCAGGGCCTATGCAGGTGACCCGGCGGCCATCCGTACCTCCACGGCGTTCCACCGGATCATCGAGCAGGCGGCGGCGACCGTGCGTGCCGATCTCGTGCTGATCGATGTCGGCCCCAACCTGGGCGCCATCAACCGCGCCGCCCTCATCGCCGCGGACTGTGTGCTCATGCCCCTGGCGGCGGACCTGTTCTCGCTGAAGGGCCTCAGCAACCTCGGCCCGACGCTGCGCTCCTGGCGCTCAGACTGGCAGACCCTCGTACTCCCGAGAGTCCCCTCGGGCATCTCCGCGCCGAAGGCGACGATGAGCCCTCTCGGGTACGTCATCATGCAGCCGGAGATGCGCCTCGACCGGCCGGTCAAGGCGTATCGGCGCTGGCTGGAACGGATTCCCTGGGTGTACGCGGCCGCCGTACTCGGCGAGTCACCCACCTCCCGGCACGACGATGTCCACCGGATCGCGACGCTGCGGAACTACCGCAGCCTCATGCCGCTGGCGCACGACGCACGCAAGCCCATGTTCGACCTCCGGCCGGCGGACGGAGCGCTGGGCAGCACGCAGCAGTATGTGCGGACCTGCTTCAAGGAGTTCCAGAACCTGGCCCATGAGGTGCTGGACAGGATCGGCATGGCTCCCGAAGACGGGCGGAGCGCCGACCGGTGACGAGCGGCCCTGAGGCGACTGTCCGCAGTGGTCGGTACGCTCTGCGTGGACAGCGATCACGCAGGGGGCGAGGGGCGCATGGCCGAGGTGTATCCGGAGTTCTCCATACGACTGCCGAACGGCGGCCCCACGGCGCGCGGGCGGCAGACGGACGAACTGGGGACCAACGGCAGCCGGAAGTTCTTCGTGCCGGCCGGGCAACCAGTGCGTCCGGACGTCTCTCCGAACTTCGCGCTGCACGGTGCCTCCTCCTACCGGCTCCGTGAGCAGCTCATTTCGGACGGCCGGATTCGCGCGTCGGACCGGTGGCCAGGGTTTCTCGAGACCACCGAAGACCTCACCTTCAACTCGCCCTCCGAAGCCGTGTCCGTCCTGGCGGGCGGCAACAAGAACGGCTGGAGCTACTGGAAGAGCGACGACGGCCGGCCACTGCGCGACTTCATGACGCTCACCGGCTGGGGCCGGGCCCGGACGTGGCTGGTGCGGGGGTCCAACGTCGCCGGGCTCGACCTCGTTCGACGGCTGTGGTTGCCCGAAGGCTTGCTCACGCTGGCCGGTTCGCGACTACGGCAGGGGGTCGAGCAAGGAGCGAGCAAGGAGCGGCTCCGGACATATGTGGAGGAGGACTACGGGGCCACCGCCGCCTACAGCCAGCGGACGGAGCTCGTGGAGGCGCTGCACGCGTTCCTGTCCCGGATGAAGCCCGGAGACACCGTGTGCACGCTCTCGGGACGGGCTCCTGTACGTCGGGGAGATCACCGGCGAGGTGTCGCAGGTCACGTCGGAGGACGGACGGTCCAACATGCGGCGGCCGGCCGAGTGGCAGGGCACCGGATACGACTACGACGAGCTGCCCGAGGAGCTGCAGCAGCGACTCTCCGTGCAGCACGACGTCGTCGAGCTCACGGCCGTGCAGGCCCTCGTGGAGGGCCTCGGACTGACGGACGAGGAGCTCGCCCACGAGGCCGAGGCGCTGGAGCGCGACCCGAGTGTGGAGCTGCCGGCGATCACCGCGCGGCGCGAACTGGAGCTGCCGGAGCCGACGGAGGAGCTGGCCCGCGAGCTGCTGGTGCACGAGACCGGGTGGCTGCGGGAGGTACGGGAGCTGCTGTGGGACGAGCGGCAGCTGGTGCTCTACGGGCCGCCGGGCACCGGGAAGACCTACCTCGCGCTGAAGCTGGCCGAGTACTTCGGCGGCGGGCCGGAGCAGGTGAAGCTCGTACAGTTCCACCCCTCCTACGCCTACGAGGACTTCTTCGAGGGCTTCCGGCCGCAGGAGGACCCGGAGACCCGGGAGGTGGCGTTCCGGCTGACGGCCGGGCCGCTGCGGGAGCTGGCCGACCTCGCCTCCGCGGAGGGCAACCGGCACATCCCGCACTTCCTGATCATCGACGAGCTCAACCGGGCCAATCTGGCGAAGGTGTTCGGCGAGCTGTACTTCCTGCTGGAGTACCGCAACCGGTCGGTGCGGCTGACGTATTCGGGGGACGACTTCGCGCTGCCGCCGAACCTTTTCGTGATCGGGACCATGAACACCGCCGACCGGTCGATCGCTCTCGTCGACGCGGCGATGCGGCGGCGGTTCGCGTTCGTCGAGCTGTCGCCGCGCACGGAGCCGACGCGCGGGCTGCTGCGCCGCTGGCTCGCCGCCGAGGGCCGGGACGCCGAGCCGGCGGAGCTGCTGGACGCGCTCAACGCGCGTATCGACGACCCCGACTTCCGGATAGGGCCCTCCTACCTGATGAAGAAGGGCGGGTACCGGGAGGGCGGTCTGGAACGGACCTGGCGGACGAAGATCCTGCCCCTGCTGGAGGAACACCACTACGGGGAGGGCCTGGACGTCGAGCGGCGCTACGGACTGGACGCGCTGCGCGCGTCACTGCGGCCCGAGTTGCCGCCGGAGCCGGAGGCGTGACGCCGACGGTCGAACTGTCGGAATACGAACGCGCTTCGCGCCCGCTGCCGGACGCGGTCGGCCGGGCTCTGGCAGGCGCCCGGATCGTCGAGACCGCCGTCCCCGATCCGTACGCGCCGGGGCACTGGCTGCTGCGCGCCGGGAGCAAGGTCGGGGCGGTGACCGTCGAGGTGCCGGGCGCGGAAACGGTCACCGTTCGCATCGCACCCAAGGTGCCCGTGGCCCGGCTGTTCTTCCTGCTCGGCTACACCCGCGACCCGCGAAGCATCTGGGACGACGCGCCGGTGGACGTGGCAGAGCACCGCGACCTCCTGCCGGCACTCGCGCACGCGGTGGAACGGCAAACAGACCGCGCCGTGCGGCGGGGACTGCTGCAGGGCTACCGGACGACGGAGGAGACCGCGCTCGTCGTACGCGGCCGGATCCGGGAGTCCGAGCAGATCCGGCGCCACTTCGGCGCCACCCTGCCGGTGGAGGTGACCTACGACGAGTTCACCACCGACATCGCGGAGAACCGCCTGCTGCGCACAGCCGTGGAACGGCTGCTGCGGCTGCCCGGCGTGCCGAGAGACGTGCGGCGCCGGCTGCTGCACCAGCGCGCCCGCCTCATCGACGTCACTCCCTGTACCGCGAGGACAGCCGCTGCCCGCGTGGCATCCGAGCCGCCTCAACGCGCGCTACCACCAGGCGCTGCACCTGGCGCGCGCCGTCCTGGACAACGCCTCCGCCGAGCACGCCCCGGGCGGGCTGCGGATCGACGGCTTCCTGATCGACATGAACAAGCTGTTCGAGGACTTCGTGACGGTCGCGCTGCGGGAGGCGTTCCGGGACGGCGCGATGCGCGGCGCGCTGCAGGACCGCCTCCACCTGGACGAAGCCGGCGCCGTCCCCATGCGACCGGACTTCGTCCTCTACGGGCCGGGCGGCGCACCCGTGGCGGTGGCGGACGCCAAGTACAAGGCGCGAGCAGCCGGACGGCTACCCGAACGCCGACCTGTACCAGCTCCTCGCATACTGCACCGCGCTCCGCCTGCGACACGGGCACCTGATCTATGCGGAGGGGAACGCACCCCATGCGGCTCACCAGGTCCGGCATGCCGGCGTCGTCCTGCACCAGCACGCGCTCGACCTCGACGCCGAACCGGAGCGGCTGCTGGCCCGGATCAGAGCACTTTCCCGGAAAATGCGCACTGACGTGCCCCTATGATCGGTGACGAAGTGTCGGTTCAGGGTGGGGAGTTCAGAACGTGCCGCAGCTTGCCTTGGCCAACAGCTTCTGGGAGAGCTACGACGTGCTGGAGAAGCCCGTCAAGGCGGGTGTCCACAAGGCGATGGCGAAGTTCCAGCAGCTGACGGTGCCGCAGCTGCAGGCGGACAAGGGCCTGCACCTGGAGTCCGTCGACAAGGCCCGGGACCCCCGCATGCGGACGATCCGCATCAACGACTTCTGGCGGGGCGTCGTCCTCGCCCCCGACGACGGCAGCGACGTGTTCCTGCTGGTCAACGTCGTGCCGCACGACGACGCGTACAGCTGGGCGGCCAAGCGGCTCTACACGACGAACTCGGCGACCCGCGGCCTGGAGGTTCGCAACGTCGTCGCGATCGAGCAGCTGACTCCAGCTCTGGAGGAGGCGGCCGCGGCCGCCCCGTCTCTGCTGTTCGCCGGTTTCTCCGACACCGTGCTGCGCGACCTCGGCATCGACGACCAAGTGCTGGCTGCGGTGCGCACGGTCATCGACGTGGCACAGCTTCAGGCCTTCCGGACTCTGCTGCCGGAGGACCAGTTCGAGGTGCTGGAATACCTTGCCGAAGGGTTCACACCGGAGGTCGTCTACCGGGAAGTCGTCACTGTGCGCCGTCCGGCCGACGCCGCGCCGGACCCCGACGAGAGCCTGGCGATGGTCCTCGCCAACACCACCAGCCGCATCACCCTGGTCACCGGGCCGGACGAGCTCGCCGGCATTCTGGAGAAGCCGTTCGCGGCCTGGCGGGTCTTCCTGCACCCCTCACAGCGGCGCGTCGCCTACCGCGGCTCCTACTCGGGGCCGGCCCAGGTGACCGGAGGCCCCGGCACGGGCAAGACCGTGGTGGCGCTGCACCGCGTCAAGCACCTGCTGGACCGGTCCCGCGACAGCCGTGTCCTGCTCACCACATTCACCGGCGCCCTGGCTTCCAGCCTCCGGGAGAACCTGTCGCTGCTGCTCGACGGAGATCGAGGACCTGCTGGACCGGGTCGACGTCACCACCGTGAACGCCTACGCCCACCGGGTGGTCAGCACCCACGACGGCAGGCGCCCGTCTCCTCTCGGCGACCGGGACCAACGGCAGGTGTGGAGCAAGGTCGTCAAGCAGCTCGGGCTGCCCTGGAGCGAACAGTTCCTGGCGCAGGAGTACCGGCACGTCGTGCTGGCCCAGGACTTGCGCACCCTCGAGGAGTACGAGGCGGCGGTGCGTCGCGGCAGGGGAAGCTCCCTGCCCACCCCGAAGCGGGAGCCGGTGTGGCGGGCGATCGAGCTGTTCGAGTCGACGCTCCGGGAACGCGGAGCGACCACGCACCTCGGGGTGTGTGCCCGAGCAGCCCGGCTGCTGACCGAGACTTCCCCGGAGTACGACCACGTCGTCGTCGACGAGGCCCAGGACCTCCACCCCGCGCAGTGGCGAGTGCTCCGCGGTGCCGTCGCGCCCGGCACCGACGACCTGTTCCTCACCGGCGACCCGCACCAGCGCATCTACGACGCGAAGGTCTCGCTGCGTTCCCTGGGAATCCGCGTGACCGGGCGCACGAACCGGCTGCGGGTCAACTACCGCAGCACGGAGGAGATCCTGAGCTGGTCGAGACGCATCCTGCACGAGGTCCCCATCGACGACCTCAGCGGCGACGGCGCGGACAGCCTGACCGGCTACCGTTCGCTGCTGCACGGACGTACGCCCGCGGTCGGTGGGCACGGATCCGAGCAGGCGGAGGTCACCGCGCTGGTCGAACGGGTCCAGGACTGGATCGCGCACGGTGTCCGCCCCGCCGAGATCGGCATCTGCGCCCGCTTCCATCTGCTGCTGGACAAGGCCGACGACAGGCTGTCGGACGCGGGTGTGCCGACCGTGCGCGTCCGGGAGAACCCGGGCCCGGAGGTGGACGGCGTACGCCTGGCGACCATGCACTCCATGAAAGGTCTCGAGTTCCGCTGCGTCGCCGTGCTCGGGGTGACGGCGAGCGCGCTGCCGTTCGCGCGGGAGATCACCTCCGTCGAGGTGGACTCCAAGCAGCACGCGACGGACCTTCTCCGGGAGCGTTGCCTGCTGTTCGTGGCGTGCACCCGGGCGCGCGAGGCGCTGCAGGTCTCGTGGAGCGGCCGGATGAGCGACTTTCTGCCGGCCACAGCAAGGCGGTGACCGGGAAGGTTCGCCGGGGTGGTGGTCGGACCGATTGGATGGGTGGTGACGTCCGCCTGATCGCTGGGGGTGCGGTGGCTGAGCCTGTCCGTGTGCGCAGGTTGACCGACCAGGAAGGGCAGAGCTGCAGCAGATCGTGCGCCGGGGCAGCACCAGTTCGGTGCGGTACCGGCGCGCGATGATGCTGCTGACCTCGGCCGGCGGGAACCGGGTGCCGGTGATCGCCCAGCTGGTGCAGGCCGACGAGGACACCGTCCGGGATGTGATCCACCGGTTCAATGAGATTGGCCTGGCCTGCTTGGACCCTCGGTGGGCGGGAGGCCGTCCCCGTCTGCTCAGTGATGACGACGAGGACTTCGTCGTCCAGACGGCCACCACCCGCCCGACCAAGCTGGGCCGGCCCTTCACCCGCTGGTCCATCCGCAAACTCGCCGCCTACCTACGGCGCGTGCACGGCCGCGTGATCCGGATCGGCCGCGAGGCATTACGGTGCTTGCTCAACCGCCGCGGCATCACCTTCCAGCGCACCAAAACGTGGAAGGGGTCACCCGACCCTGAGCGCGACGCCAAGCTCGACCGCATTGAGCACGTACTGGAGCGCTTCCCGGATCGCGTGATCGCGTTCGACGAGTTCGGCCCGCTTGGCATCCGGCCCACCGCCGGCTCGTGCTGGGCTCCTGCCGGTCACCCCGAGCGACATCCGGCGACCTATCACCGCACCCACGGAGTGCGCTACTTCCACGGCTGCTACTCGACCGGCGCCGACATGCTCTGGGGCGTCAACCGCCGAGAGAAGGGCGCCGCCAACACCCTGGCCGCGCTGAGGTCGATCCGGGCCGCCCGCCCGGACGGCGCCCCGATCTACGTCATCCTGGACAACCTCTCCGCCCACCAAGGCGAGACCATCCGCCGCTGGGCGAAGAAGAACAAGGTCGAGTTGTGCTTCACCCCGACCTGCGCGTCCTGGGCCGAGGCCCACTTCGGACCGCTGAGGCAGTTCACCATCGCCAACTCCGACCACCCCAACCACACCGTGCAGAACCGGGCCCTCCGTGCCTATCTTCAGTGGCGCAACGCCAACGCCCGCCACGGGGACGTCCTGGCCGCCGAGCGCAAGGAACGTGCCCGCATCCCCTGCGAGAAGGGCATCCGCTGGGGCAGACGCCCCCTGTCTCCTACAGCCTGACGGAACCGCAAACAGTCCCGAGTTCGCTATCCGATCATGTCCAGCCACCTGTGGCACTGACCGCTGAAAGGCTCTGCGCCGTCTCGCAGAGCTGCCTTGAGCCAATCGGCTGCCGCGGCGGCTTGCCCTACAACGTCCGGGCCAACCCCGCCCTTGCTGTAGACCGTACCGACCCGCGCACCCAGCCACACACCGTGCTCGTCCTCTCCAAGACGGACCATCGGATGGTGCCAATGCAGGTGGCCGTCAAACTTGCGCACGGAAACGAAAACCTCGGCAGTGGTCATGATCAGGAGACTACTTGGCAGGCTTCCCGGTGAACCTTGCCGGTCAGAGCACCAACCGGTGACCGGCGAGTCAGGCTCGCTCGTCAGCCGTCCTCGCCCTCGCCGGGCGCGAGCGCCCCGCCTGTGAGCCCGTCGCGAGCCAGCTCGGCAGCCTCCCGCCCGAGATCCGCCATGTTCTGCACCCGGTGCTCGAAATCCTGAAGCGCTCGGAAGGCGCGGCCATATCTGCGCTGTCTTCCGATGTCGAGCTGAGGGATGCGTGCTCCGCGGCCGTCGGGCCGGTAGGTGCCGCTCGCACTCGTGGAGCGCCGCCGGTTGGCCACGCTGCGCAGGAAGCCCTGGAGGTAGTCGGTGTCGAGCTGGTCGCTGGACGAGCTGGGCCCTTCCCCGCCGTACTCCACAAGGCCCGCCCGGGCCAGTTCGGAGACGCTCACCGTCGCCCCCTCGAACGACGCGGCGCCTGTTCCCTCAGTGAGGTGGGGCAGCAGCTCGGCAAGATCCTCGAGCTGTGCCCGTAGGCGGTCCTTCAATGCTGCATAGTCCGCGGCGTAGTCCCGGTGCGACGCGTCGGTGTACAGGCCCGGCGTGAGGTCCACGACTTCGTCCAGGAGGTCGATGAGCGGCACCTCCGCGACCTGATCCGTCTTCGGGTGCAGCGATCCGTCAGAAGAGTTCCCGGTCAGGTCGACCATCCGGACGCTGGTCGCGTTGTCGTGGGCGGCCCCGGGCCGGCGTAGTTCCCACAGGTGCACGGGGAGCGCGTGAGAGGCGGCAACGCCTGAGGGCAACGCGACGACGCGAGTAAGTAGCCCCCGTCGTACCAGCTCAGCGCGAATACGCCGTCCGGACTTCCGGTAGGCGACGGACGCGGGCATGACCATGAGGACCCTGCCGCCGGGTGCGGTGTGTGCGTAGGCGTGCTGCAACCACGCAAGCTCGCCCTCCGCCCTCGGCGGGGTGCCGAATTCCCATCGGGCGTCGAGCAGCAGCGATTCCCGACCCCAGTCCGTGACACCCACAGGCGGGTCGCAGATCACCACATCGGCACGCAGCTGCGGCCACTGGTCACCACGCAGAGAGTCACCCTCCGCCACAGTCACCTGGCTGCGCCCCGCGAGTGCGCCGCGTAGACGGGCGAGTGCGGCGTTCTCAGGTGAGCGTTCCTGTCCGAACCGCTGCGGGCCGAGCGGTGCGCCGAAGGTGAGCAGGAGTGTTCCAACACCGCAGGCAGGGTCGAAAACGACCGCGTCCGCCGCCACGTCCCCTGCGAAGTGACAGACCGCTCTCACGATGTGCGCTGACGTCACATGATCCGACCCGGAACGCCGGGCCGCATCGACCAACCGCTCGACGAGATTTTCGACCAGTTCGGCAGGCGGCCGTTCCGCTGCCAGTTCATCTGCCAAGCGTGCGGTTTCGGCGGAGAGCGCCGGACCGGAGTTGTCACCCGTCAGGTGCCGCGCAACATCCGCCAGACCAGCCACCATGTTTTCGCCGTATACGGACCGGAGTTCCTGCCAGAGCAGGACTTCGCTGGAGGCCTGCTCTCCCTTGCTCTGCGCGGCCAGCCATGCCCGGACATCTGCCAAGTCGTACAGCGGGCTGTTCGCGCCGCCACCCACGGGTGCCGGAAAGTCGTCGTAGCGCCGCCGCCAGTTCGACACCGCAGCGCGCGTCACGCCCGCGATGCGCGCGATCTCGGCCCCCGAAACGAGCGGTTCCGCCGGGGCCACATCCGTGTCTGCCATGCCAGCACCGTACACGTAAACATGCAAAATGCGGAGTAACATCGCGTTGACGACGTAAACAGCATGCGCTACGACCATCGGCCCAGCCCGACGAGACGGGACGTTTCACCGAGCACCATGCCCCGAGTCCTCCGGTTCACGACTTCCGGGCGGCCGGCGAAGAACACCCGTCATCGAGGCCCGGCCAGGCAGCCGCCCCGCCTTGCGAGGGATCCGGGCGCGCTCCTGCGCCAGAGCCGGCAGCCTGCTGGTTTGTCCGCATTCTGTAATAAGCGGCGTTTGTGACGAGCGGACAGGTGAGGGCACGTCATATTTGGTGCGATCCCCCGGCGCCGGGCCGCGGGGACCCACTCACACACGGCCGGCCAGAACCGGTCCGACTCTCGAGGAGACAATCCATGTCCGCTTCTCGTCCGCTGCGCATCGCGGCAACGCTCCTGGCCTCCGCCGCCCTCATGGGCGTCACCGCCGGCGTGCCGGCCTCGGCAGCCGCCCACCCGCACCACCAGCGCTCGCAGGTGACGATCGGCAAGGTGCAGTACAACAGCCCGGGCTACGACACCCGCTCCAACCGAAGCCTGAACGGAGAATGGGTCCAGGTGCGCAACACCGGCCGCCGGGCAGTCGAGCTCCAGGGCTGGACGCTGACCAGCCAGTCCGGGCACCGCTACCGCTTCCACCACCTGTGGCTGCGCGGACACCGCTCCGTCATCGTCCACACGGGCTACGGCCACGACACCCGCCGCGACGTCTACCAGGACCGTCCCGTGCACGTGTGGAACAACAACCACGACGCCGCCACCCTGCGCGACCAGCGCGGCCGCTGGATCGACACCGCCACCTGGAACAACCGCGGCCGCCACCACCGCCGCTGACCCACACGCCCGAACTGTCCGCGCCCCGGAGGCCGGGACAGGGACAGCCGATAGGGGGCGGGGCCGGAACGGCAAAGTCCGTTCGGCCCCGCCACTAGGTTTCCAGGCTCGTGGGGCTTTGGAGGGCCTGCAGCGTCCCCGCGGGCAGCCGGTCGTCGCCCCAGCTGCGCTCGATGTAGCCGATGATCCGGGCGACGTCTTCGGCGGGCACTCGCTCCGGTTCGCCGCGCTCGAGCGGGTCGGCGTGGAAGATGTAGAGCCGCGAGGCGAACTGGTCGAACGGCAGTGAGGCCTCGCCGAACCGCTCGCCGTTGCCCGCGGTGGAGACGACGACGCCGTCGCCCCAGTCCTGGCCGCTGTCGTTGTTCGGGTTGAAGAAGTACACCCGCATGACGTCCTGCGGGTCCGGTGCTGACCCGCAGGATCGTGATCGCGTGCCAGCCGACGTAGCGGGCCGCGCTGTCGGTGACGGCGACGCCGGCCGGCTGCGGATGGATCAGCGGCTGCTCGCCGTTGTAGGACGGGTGGTAGCCGGCGTGGAACTGCCGCAGGAACTCGTCGAGGTCGACCAGGTTTCCGGTCGCGACGTCGACGTTGATGTGGAACCCGCGGGCCGCCCACCAGCCGTGGAACTCGGGGTTGACCCACCGGTGCGGGTCCCCCGGCCGTTCGGCGCAGCGCCGACCCATCTCGGCGTAGATCCGGTCCAGGTGCGGTACCACGAGCAGCGACACGGGGTCCAGGTCCATCGGCAGGCGTGCTCGCGACGCCGGCCGCACTGTCCCTCGACGAGATCGGCTGGCCCTCGAAGTGCATGAGGATCTCGTCGTCGCGGGCCGCCCAGACCACCATCTGCAGCAGGTAGTCCGGGTCGTTGTAGGACCACATCGACAGCGCGCGGGCCGACTGGCAGGTCGGGTTGTCGCCCTGACCGACGCCGAGCGGCTGGCCCAGCATCGACAGCACTCCCGCGACCAGTCGCGCCTGCGGCCCCGGCACCTCGCCGAAGACCGTCGTCAACCGCTCCCGCGCGACCGGGGAGAGCTCAAGCGCCAGCTGACGCCACAGCGCGGGCACTATCGGCGGCTCGTAGAGGATGCCGCGGTCGAGCAGCAGCGCCAGCCCGTAGATGCTCTGCGCGGTCTGCGGGTGCACGGCCACCTCGATCAGCCGGTGCACCAGTTCGCTGTAGCGCAGCAGGCAGTTCCGGCCGGTGTCGGACAGGCCGAGCGCCTCACCGACGAGGTAGTCGCTCTCGCGCAGGAGGAACCGGAGCAGTTCCGCGTGGTACGGCGACACCAGGCCGGTGTCGTGCATCGCCCGCGCGAACCCCGTCGCCTCGTACTGCAGGCCGCCGGCGTCCATCGCCTCGAGCCGGGAGCGGAAGACGTCGACGCCCGGGTCCTCCCGGCACGCCTCGGTGGTCCCGAACAGGCTCGTGATGAGCCGGTCGACGCCCTGCCCCGACGACCCACCCAGAGCGACGTCCGGGTCCTCGCGGTAGACCGCGATCCGGGTGATCAGGGACTGCACCGCATCGACCTGGATCGGCCGCTGGCGCAGGATCCGCCAGATCTCGTCGACCAGGTTGTCCAGGACGCTGTCGTAACCGATCTCGTCGGCGAGGTGGCGCAACAGGTCCCGGATGAGCTGGGCGGTCCGGCCCTGCTGGGTGCGCTCCGCCTCGCTGGGCGGAGTGAACAGCAGCTCCAGGTTCATTCGCCAGTACCTGGGACAGGAACTGGCGGGCGTCCTCGGCGGGCAGCGTCGGGTGCGCGAAGTCACCGCGGGCGACGGCGAGCATCCGCAGCTCGCTGGTCGCCTCCATGACGACGGTGTCCGCGTTGCCGCTGTGCAGGCTCGACCCGACCAGCGACGGGATGAGGATCTCCGGTGACGCCCAGTCCGTTCCCTGGAAGAGTCCGGCTTCCTCCAGGGCCTGCGCTCTGGCCTGCACCGCCGCGGCACCGCCCGGCTGGCGGAGCACCCGCCGCAGCGCTTCCAGGAGCCGCCGCAGCTTCGTGTGCTTGCCGAAGTCGCGGGTTTCGGCCATGGCCTGGATGGCGTCGTCGAGTGAGGTCACGCGCTTGTCCAGCTTCGTGGCCTCACCGCTGACGTCGGCGGTCGGTTCCAATGGGTCTTCCTCGGGTAGGTCTCTCCTGCGTCCACGGGGTCGTCAGACGTAGAAGTCGAGATCTTCCTGCCGCTTCAACAGGTCGCGCATACGGTAGGGGTCCTCGCCGAAGAAGTACACCAGACCCCAGTGGGTGCCGAACGCGGTCCTCTTGGTGACAGTCTCCTCGAGCGGCGTCGAGAGGTCGTGCGACTCGTAGTAGTCGTCGTCCTCGGTCTCCTCCGGGATCTCCAGGTCGCTGACGACGCGGCGGCGCGGGTAGACACCGAAGCAGCCGGCGACCCCGGACGCGTCGACGACCTCGCGCGGGAAGAAGGCGTCGATCTCCTCCTCGGTCGTCTTCGGGTCGAAGGCCAGCACCAGTCCATGGTAGGCGTTGAATCCGTAGGCCCGCTCCAGCAACTCGAACACCTTGAAGCCCGGCGGCCGGTAGGCGACCTCGCCGAAGTACATCTCGCCGTCACTGGTGACGAAGTACTCCGGGTGCACGAATCCGAACTCGATGTCGAACGTCTTGATGAGCTTCTCGATCTGCGCCGTGATCTGCGGGCGATATTTCTCCAGCTCCGGTGTCGCCGGCACGAACACCGAATAGCCCAGCGTGACGTATTCGGAGATGTTGAGGAACTTGATCTTCCCGTTGTGCACCCACGCCTCGACCGCGAACTCCCAGCCGTCGAGGTGGGACTCCATGAGAACCGGGAATTCTTCCTCCGGAATCATGTCGGCCTCGTCCGGCGTGCGAATGACGCGGTGCCCGAGACATCCGGCCTTGTCGAATGCCTTGAGATGGATCGGGTCGTTCGGGTCGCCGTCCAGCTTGAGCAGAGTCTGATTGACGCGCTTGAGGAATCGGATCACGTCTTCCCGGTCGTGGGCTTCCTCGAAAATGCCGACCCGGATGCCGCCCAGTTGCGCGCGGCGCTTCATCAGCGCCTTGTCCCGCAGCAGCATGGCCTGCCCGTACAGACGCGGGTTGTCCAGCAGAACGGAGTTGATCGCCCCTGCCCACTCGACCGTTTCCTCGAACAGCGGGATCGCGACGTCGACGCCCTCTTTCTGCAGCGTCTCGGCGATCTCCATGGAGCGGTCGTTGAGCCGTTCGAAATTCCACGGCACGTAGGGGATGTCGTGCTCGATGCAGTATTCCTCGGCCCATTCCGGCGCCACGACGATGTAGCGCCGGTCGAATCGGTCGAGGGCTTCGACCGCATGGAGACTCCAGCCAAGAAGCGCTACATAGCCTTTGTCCGGGTTCCTGGTGGCCGGTTCGCGCTGTGGCATAGACTTTCTCTCCTTCGGAGCGTGCGCTCATCGACGGCGTAGCTGGCCGCTTACCCGGCTATCTGCCGCGCAAACACCGAGCTTGGTCCGGTTCGGACGAAATCCGAGATCAATTCGGCCCCGGAGGGTGTCCATGGACAGACCACAGGAAAGTAGCCTCGTCGCGCCACGGTTCATCCACGCAGAGGTTGGTTCTGATATTCCAGTTGTAGATCGTGATCTTCACGACGGCTGGGGCGGCTCGTCGTTGGTAGTGGCAAGTGCCGGCTCGGGCACAGTGGACGCCGGCACCGGGTGAACCAGCGTCCCAGGCCGGGCGTGAGCCGTACGAACAGGCCCTGCGCCAGTTAACCTCGATCTTTCGTGAGCGCCCGTCAGCTGGGTCTGTCCAGTCGTCTGTGTAACTGGGTTGGTGGGTGGGTTAGCGGCGGGCTGCCGCGAGTCGTCCTTCGAAGGTGATCTCGAAGGCGTTGAGGGCGGCTTTCCAGCGCTGGGTCCAGCGCTTCCGGCCGGTGCTCTTGGGGTCCAGGCTCATCACGGCCATGCGGGCGCTGACGGACTCGATGGCGTTCGTGGAGCACACCACGCGCCGGATCTCGGCATCGAACTGGAGGAAGGGCACGAACTCCGCCCAGGCATCCGACCACAGCTTGGTGATCGCCGGGTACGTCTTCCCCCACGTCTCGGTGAGCTTCTCGCACGAGGGTGCGCAGCGGCTCGTGGGTGCTGATTTTCTCGTCCTTGGGGCGCCGGCGGCGCAGGAGCACCTGGTTATGGGCCCACCAGGGCTGATAGTGGCCATCGGGCTTACTGTTGCGTTCGATCTCCCGGTGCACGGTTGACAAGCTCTTACCGATACTGGCGGCGATGTCCTTGACCGGCTGCTTGGCCTGGAGGCCGTCTGCGATGGCGATCCGTTCGTCTTGGGTGAGGAAGCGGCCGGATATCGGGCCGGGATCGGGAACGAGCATGCTGCCAGCATCTATGAACCACAAGGAGCCGCGGCTGGTGGACACTCCTACCCAGCGGGCCGCCGCAGCACCCTTGCGGCCCTCTCGGACCAGCTCGAAGTACCGTCGCTTCACTTCGGTCGACATCTTGTTGGGGGCGTACTTCGGCATCCGAACGGTCTCCTTCGAGAGCGTTCGCAACCACCGATAGAACTCAAGCCGGATCCAGCGGCCGGTTCTGCCACTCGTGCATGCCCTCGATCACGCTGTATGTGATCGTGGAGATGGTCTGCTGGGAGAGATATCGCCCGTAGCGCCCACAAAGCACATAATGCGCATCGGCAAAACCGCAGGTCAGGCAGTCTTCGAGGCAGGCTGGAGGATGGCGACGGTCTCCAGGTGGTGGGTCATCGGGAACAGGTCGAAGGCCCTCAGGAAGTGGGTGACGTAGCCCGCGTCGCGGAAGTAGGCCAGGTCGCGGGCCAGGGCCGCCGGGTCGCAGGCCACGTAGGCGATGCGACGCGGGCCGAGGGCGGCCAGGCGCTGGACGGTCTGCTTGCCGGCGCCCGCGCGGGGCGGGTCGAGGACGACCAGGTCGGCCTCGGTGATACCGGTGCGCGGGAGGACCGCGTCGACCTTGCCCCGCTCGACGCGGACCCGCGGGAAGCCGGCGAGATTGTGGCGGGCGTCCTCGACGGCCTGCTTGTCGGACTCGATGCCGAGCACCGCGCCCTTCTCACCGAGCCGGTCGGCCAGGGCCCCGGCGAACAAGCCGGCACCGCAGTACAGGTCGAGGGCCGTCTCGCCCTTGCGCGGGGTGAGTCCGCGCATCACCGTGTCGACGAGGAGTTCGGCCGCCTGCGGGTGGACCTGCCAGAAGCCGCCGGCCGAGACGCGCCAGGTGTGGTCGTCGGCGCGCTCGCGCACGTAGGGGCGGCCGTGCACGCGGTGGATCGCCTTGTCCTTCTCGCCGATGCGCAGCACCGAGACGGGCCGGTCGAGTTCGACGATCGGCAGCCGGCCGCCCGGCCGCGGGGTGAGGACGACCTGGCGGTCCTGCGAGCCGGTCGCGGCGGTCGCGTCGACCGAGGCGATCTGCGGCCAGGTGCGCTGCTCGACGCCGAGTTCGCGCACGCCCGGTGCGGCGATCAGGCACCGGTCGATCGGCTCGACCTCGTGCGAGCGGTGCCGGCGCAGGCCGACGCGCCCTTCCTCGTCGATCGCGTACTGCACGCGGGTGCGCCAGCCGGGCACCTCGCCGGCCGGCACCTTGTCGCCGGGCGCCGGCTCCACGGTTCCGTCCCAGTGCACGTCCTCGGGAGTGAGACCGGCCAGCCGGTGCAGCTGCTCGGTCAGAACGTCCGCCTTGAGGCGGCGCTGCGCGCCCGGCTTGGCGTGCTGCCAGTCGCAGCCGCCGCAGCGTCCCGGTCCAGAGAACGGGCAGGGCGCGGGAACACGGTCCTTGGACGCCTCGAGGACCTCGACGGCGTCGGCGCGCAGGAACCGGGAGCCGACCTGCCCCTCGGTGATCCGGACGCGGACCCGCTCGCCGGGGAGTGTGTGCCGCACGAACAGGACCTGGCCGGCCTGGGTGCGGGCGACGCAGTGTCCGCCGTGTGCGACGGGGCCGACCTCGACTGTGTACTCCTCGTCCACGAGGGTGGCCTCCTCGCCGACCGGCGTGGCGTCCGTGCCGTCGGTGCGGTCGGGTCGGGACTCGGGCATGAGGGGGTGGCTCCGTAAACGTCGGGGGAAGGGGCGCGACCGTCGAGTCTACTTGCCGTTGCGCTGCTTCAGCCGCGGCACCGGCCCCCGTCGCACCGAGCCGGGCGCCGACCAGTCCGCCCGCCGCTTGGCGCGCCGCTTGGCGATCTCGGACGACTCCAGCTGCCAGGGTACGGAGGTGACCATGACGCCGGGAGTGAACAGCAGCCGGCCCTTGAGCCGCAGGGCGCTCTGGTTGTGCAGCAACTGCTCGTACCAGTGGCCCACGACGTATTCGGGAATGTAGACGCTGACCACGTCGCGCGGGCTCTCGGCGCGCAGCCGCTTGACGTACTCGATGATCGGCCGGGTCACCTCGCGGTAGGGCGACTCGAGGATCTTCAGCGGCACCTCGAGCCCCCGCTCGTCCCACTCGACGCGCAGCTGCCTCGTCTCCGCCTCGTCGACGCTGATGCTGACGGCCTCAAGGCTGTCCGAGCGCAGCAGCCTGGCGTAGGCGAGCGCGCGCAGGGTCGGCTTGTGGATCTTTGAGACCAGCACGATGGCGTGCACGCGCGAGGGCCGCACCGTCTCCTCGGGGATGTCCCCGGGCGAGAGCTCCTCGGAGATGAGGTCGTAGTGGCGACGGATCGCGGTCATGACGCCGTAGAAGAGCGCCATACCGACGACGGACACCCACGCACCGTGCGAGAACTTCGTGACCAGCACGACGATGAGGACGACGCCGGTGAGGAAGGCACCGAAGGCGTTGATGGCGCGGGAGCGCAGCATGCGGCGGCGTTCCTTGACGTCCCGTTCCTCGGAGAGGAGCCGGTTCCAGTGCCGGACCATGCCGATCTGGCTCAGGGTGAAGGAGACGAACACGCCGACGATGTACAGCTGGATGAGCTTCGTGGACTCGGCGCCGTAGACGGCGACGAGGACGGCGGCCGCGCCGGCCACCAGGATGATGCCGTTGGAGAAGGTCAGGCGGTCGCCGCGGGTGTGCAACTGGCGTGGCAGGTAGCGGTCCTGGGCGAGGATCGAGCCGAGCAGCGGGAAGCCGTTGTAGGCGGTGTTCGCGGCGAGGAAGAGGACCAGTGCGGTGACGGCGGCCAGGTAGACGAACGGCAGCGAGCCGCTGCCGAAGACGGCGGCGGCGATCTGGCTGATGACCGGGTTCTGGGTGTAGCCGGATCCGGCCCGGTGGCCGTGGATGAGAATCTGGGTGGCCGGGTTCTCGGCCATCTTCACGCCGGTGGCCATCGCCAGGCCGACGATGCCACAGAACATCGACACCGCGATGATGCCCATCAGGGCGAGGGTGTTGGCGGCGTTCTTCGACTTGGGCTTGCGGAAGGCCGGCACGCCGTTGCTGATCGCCTCGACGCCGGTGAGCGCCGCGCAGCCGGAGGAGAAGGCGCGCAGCAGCAGGAACAGCAGCGCGAATCCGGCGAGTCCGCCGGGATGCGCGGTGTGCACGGTGTAACCGGCGGTCGGCGCCTGCAGGTCGTCGCCGAGGACCGCCCCGCGGAAGAGGCCCCACAGGATGAGGGCGAACACGCCGATGACGAATCCGTAGGTGGGGATGGCGAAGAGGGTGCCGGACTCTCGCACGCCGCGCAGGTTCATCAGGGTCAGCAGCAGGATGACGGTCAGCGCCGAGGCCGTCTTGTGCTCGACGACGAAGGGGATCGCCGATCCGAGGTTCTCCACCCCGGAGGAGATGGACACCGCCACGGTGAGCACGTAGTCGACGAGCAGGGCGCTGGCCACCGTCAGGCCGGCCCGGCGGCCCAGGTTGGTCGTCGCGACCTCGTAGTCGCCGCCACCGGAGGGGTAGGCGCGCACGTTCTGCCGGTAGGAGGCGACGACGGTGAACATCAGCACGACGACGGCGACAGCGATCAGCGGGCTGAAGTGGTAGGCCGTGACCCCGGCGATCGACAGGACGATCAGGACCTCACCCGGCGCGTACGCCACGGACGACAGCGGGTCGGAGGCGAAGACGGGCAACGCGATGCGCTTCGGCAGCAGCGTCTCCCCCAGCCGGTCGCTGCGCAGGGCGCGGCCGATGAGGATCCGTTTCGGTAGGTCGGTCATCTTGGGCACGGGGAGGATCGTATGCCCCGGCGCATGCGATGCTGATACCGCCCGCAGTACGGGATGAGAGGGACGGGCGTGCACATTGTGATCATGGGCTGCGGCCGGGTGGGAGCCCAGCTTGCGCAGAGCCTGGAACAGCAGGGCCACACGGTCGCCGTGGTGGACCGGGATCCGACGGCGTTCCGGCGCCTGGGCACCGGGTTCGGCGGCCGCCGTGTGACCGGTCTCGGCTTCGACCAGGACACGCTCAAGGAGGCCGGCATCGAAGAGGCGGGAGCCTTCGCGGCGGTCAGCAGCGGAGACAACTCCAACATCATCGCGGCGCGTGTGGCGCGGGAGAACTTCGGCGTGGAGAACGTCGCGGCCCGCATCTACGACCCGCGGCGCGCCGCCGTCTACCAGCGGCTGGGCATCCCCACGGTGGCCACCGTGCGCTGGACGGCGGACCAGATGCTGCGCCGGCTGCTGCCCTCGGGCGCCCAGGCACTGTGGCGGGACCCGACCGGCGGTGTCCAGCTGGCCGAGGTGCACACCTCGCCCGCCTGGGTGGGATCGCGGGTCAGCCGGCTGCAGGAGGAGACCGGGGCACGGGTGGCGTTCCTCACGCGGCTGGGCGAGCCGATGCTGCCCGCCTCGGAGACCGTGCTCCAGGAGGGCGATCTGGTGCATGTGATGATGCGCCGCGACGAGGTCGCTCAGGTCGAGCGGGCCTTCGCGAACGGTCCCGAGGAGGCTGCGCAGCGATGAGGGTCGCGATTGCCGGCGCGGGCGCCGTGGGGCGCTCCATCGCGGGTGAACTGCTGGAGAACGGGCACGAGGTGCTGCTGATCGACAAGCAGCCGACCGCCATCTCCGTGGAACGGGTTCCCCAGGCCGAGTGGCTGCTGGCCGACGCCTGTGAGATCACCTCGCTGGACGAGGCCGCCCTGGAACGGTGCCAGGTCGTCATCGCGGCGACGGGCGACGACAAGGTGAACCTGGTCGTCTCACTGCTGGCGAAGACGGAATACGGCGTGCCGCGGGTGGTCTCCCGGGTCAACAACCCGAAGAACGAGTGGCTGTTCAACGAGTCGTGGGGCGTCGACGTCGCGGTCTCGACGCCGCGGCTGATGTCGGCGCTGGTCGAGGAGGCCGTGAGCGTCGGTGACCTGGTGCGGCTGCTGCGGTTCTCGCAGGGCGACGCGAACCTGGTGGAGCTGACGCTGCCGCCGGAGGCGGCACTGTCGGGCACCCGGGTCGGGGACGTCACCTGGCCGCAGGACACGGCGCTGGTCACGATCATCCGGGGCAACCGGGTGCTCACGCCCGATCCGGACGACGCGCTCGAGGCGGGCGACGAGCTGCTGTTCGTCGCGGCCCCGGCGCAGGAGTCGCAGCTCGAAGAGCTGCTGTCGGTCCGCCGCAGGGAGGGCTAGTGGCTCCGTGCCGCTGCCCCCGCCCGACTGCGGCGGGCGCCCGGCCGGCCACAGGCTGCGGTCGCAGCGGTGCGCCGGCGGGCGCGCATCCGAAACCGGGCCACGCGCTGCGGTACGCCGACCGTCTTCGCCGCCGTGGAGCTTGCCTCGCCGCCGCGTGGCCCGGCCCGCGCCCGGAGTCAGCCCGCCGCGTCAGCGGCGATGGCGGCCGCCCGTGCGGGAGGACGTCTCCGCAGTGGCGGTGGCCGTCGGGTCGTCGGCTGCGGCAGCGGCTTTCGCCGCCTCCTCTTCGGCCTCCATCTCGGCGATGACGTTGATGGGCGCCGGTGCCTTCGCCAGGAAGATCCAGGTGAGATAGACGGCCAGCAGGAACGGCGGGATCTTCAGGGCGATGGTGACCCAGCCGAACCGCGTGGTGTCACCCCACAGGTAGAGCGGGAAGAGGACCGCCGACTTCGCGAGCAGGATCCATCCCCAGGCGTAGCTGGCCTTGACGTAGGCCCGTTTGCGGCCCGGGTTACGGGTGCGCCAGGAGAGGTTCTCCTTGAAGGCCGGGCCGAGCAGCAGACCGAGCAGTGGGTAGCCGGTGACGGCCGTGACCAGATAGGCCAGGGCCAGGCCGAGCGTGTAGAGCATGCCCGGCAGGTAGAAGTCCTTGGCGTTGCCGGTCGCCATGGCGAAGACCACGCCGATGACCACGCCGAACACGCCGCTGAAGGCGTGCTTCATGGTGCTGCGCGTCGCGAGCCGCGCGACGACCAGCACGCCGGCCACGATCAGCGCGGCGATGGCCGCCGCATGCAGGTCGTGGTCGTAGGTGAAGATCCCGATGAAGAGCAGGCCGGGCAGCGTGGTCTCCACCAGCCCGCGCACTCCGCCGAACGCATCGAAGAGGGCTGCCTGGGTGGCGGCCCTGGTCTCGTCCACCCCGGCTTCCGGGTCGGCGTCGAGGCCGTCCGGTTCCGTCCGGCCGACGGCGGTCGGCTTGTCGAGGGAGGTCACCCGCTACTCCTGTCCGAAGGGTCGCAGCTCGTACTTCGGGTTGAACAGCACCGGCCGTCCGTGGTGCGTCGCGACCCGGCCCCAGGCGATCACCCTGCGGCCCGGTTCGATGCCCGCGATGGCACGCCGGCCGAGCCACACGACGTCCAGTGCGGCCGATCCGTCGAAGAGCTCCGCCTCGAGGGTCGGCACGCCTGCACGTGGGCGAAGCGTAACAGTGCGCAGCGTTCCGGTCACTCGTACGACCTGCCGGTCGGAGCAGTCGACGATCCGGGTGCAGCCCGTCGTCTCGGCGTCCTCGCGGAGCTCCGCGGACCGCAGGTCCTCCTCGGAGGAGGACAGCCGCTCCAGGAAGCGACGGAAGCGCCCGTTGCGCTTCTCGTCTCGGATGGCACCTGTCATACGGCCAGCGTACCCGCGCGGGTGGCCGGTCCTACGCGGGCTCCGGGGTGGTTTCCTGTGCGGTCTCACCGTCGCCCACGCGGCCGTCGGCGAGTTCCAGGACCTCGTCGGCGAGAGAGAGCAGCGCCTCGTCGTGCGTCGCTACGAGCGCGGTGACGTGCTCGCTCTCGACGACGGCCCGCAGCAGCTCCATCACGGCCAGTCCGGTGTCGGTGTCGAGCTGCCCGGTGGGCTCGTCGGCGATGAGCAGGGCCGGCCGGTTGGCCAGCGCGCGGGCGAGCGCGACCCGCTGCTGCTGGCCGCCGGAGAGCTCGCCGGGCCGCTGTTCGGCGTGCTCGCTCAATCCGACGAGGGCGAGCAGCAGCCGGACCCGTTCGTCCCGCACGCTGGCCGGGGTGCGGTTCAGGCGCAGCGGCACGCCGACGTTCTCGGCCGCGGTGAGGACGGGCAGCAGTCCGAAGGACTGGAAGACGAAGCCGATGCGGTCTCGGCGCATCGCGAGCCGTTCCTTCTCGCCCAGGGCGCCCAGGTCGGTGCCGTCGACGGTGACGTGTCCCGAGTCGGGGGTGTCCAGGCCGCCGATGAGGTTGAGCAGGGTCGTCTTGCCGGATCCGGAGCGGCCGCGCACGGCGACGAGCCGGCCGCGCGGAACGGTGAAGGCGACGCCGCGAAGAGCGTGGACGGCGGTCGGCCCGCTTCCATAGGAGCGGTGCACGTCGTCGACGACGACCATCGGCTTCCCCTCGCCCGCGGTCTCGGCTGTCGCCGCTTCGGTGAGCTGTGGCTGGTGCTCGCTCATGCGTCCTCCCCGGTCGTCCGCCACGACGTTACCGCTCCCGGTGGCCTCGCGGGGAGGCTTTGGCCTGGGCTTTGTCCTCAAGGCCGCGAGCGGGCGGACGCCGGTACGGCGCGAGGGGGCCGGAGCGGTCGACGACGGCAGGGCCGTTCTCCTCTGACGGACACACCCTCGCGTGAATCTCCAGGGGTCACCGGCGGTGTGCCGGGTACTCGCGCGCGAGACGGGGCGGCGACAGCGTGCAGGAAGGAGCGTGGGGGCCGTGACGATGACGAAGCGACGGGTGACGGAGGGCGACGAGCACTCCGTGAGCCGGCTGGTCAACCAGGCCTCGGGACAGCTGTCCGACCTGGTCCGGCAGGAGATGCGGCTGGCGATGGCGGAGGTGTCCGGCAAGGGCAAACGCGCAGGCATCGGGGGCGGACTGTTCGGCGCCGCGGGCATCGCGGCGCTGGTCGCGTTCCTGGCGTTCGCGACCGCAGCCATCGCCGCGTTCGCGCTGATCCTCCCGGTGTGGGCCGCCGCGCTGGTCGTCGCGGGCTGCCTGCTGCTCATCGCGGGCGTCATGGCGCTTGCGGGCAAGGCCGAGTTCAGCCGGGCGAAGCCGCCGGTGCCCAAGACAGCCATTGACAGCGTCAAGGCCGACGTCCACGAACTGAAGGAGAGGGCGCACCGATGAGCACCCGCAACGCCGGCCCCGAGAAGGCGAACGGACACAAGCCGACCAGTCCCGAGGAGCTGCGGGCCCAGGTGGAGCGCACCCGGCACGAACTGGGCGAGACCGTGGGCGAGCTGGCGGCCAAGGCGGATGTCAAGGCGGCCGCCCGGCAGAAGATGACCGAGGTCAGGGACCGGGCCCGGCAGCTGGCAGACGAACGCGGCGCGGATCCGCGCACCTACGCGGTGGTCACGGCCGCGTGCGCGGTGATCGTGATCAGTGTGCTGCTGCAGATCCGGCGCCACCGCGCGGACCGGAGGACATAGGCCATGGGAAAGCTGTTCTACAAGCTGCTCGGCATCGTCTCCGGCATCCTGAGCGGGATGATCGCCGGGATGATCTTCAAACAGCTGTGGAAGCGGGTGGTCCGCGACGAGGACGCGCCGAAGTTCACCGACGAGGAACGCCGGTGGCTCGAGGTGCTGCCCGCGGCCGCCGTTCAGGGCGCCGTCAAGGGCGTGGTGCGGGCCACCTTGGGTCGCGGGCAGGCGGTCGGTGCGCGCCGGATGACCGGCAACTGGCCGGTGTAGACGGTTCGCATACGCCGGTGGCCGGACCCCGTCGGGGTCCGGCCACCGGCGTGTACTGTCGGTCTGCTCAGCGCACCTCGGTGATCTCCGGGCCGCGCTGCAGTCCCTCGATGCCACCGCCGAAGCGGGAGCCCTCCTCGACGGACTCCTGCTGCACGCCGTCCGGCACCATCTGGGCGTCCTCGGGCAGCTTGAGGACGATCGGGTCACGCGGCGCCATCGGCGCATCACCACGCACGATCACCGTGTCGCGGAAGATCTGCTCGAGCAGGCCCGCCTGCTCGGGCCGCACCGCGCCCTGACCGGAGATGACGCCGCGCAGGAACCAGCGCGGACCGTCCACACCCACGAACCGGACCATCTGCACACCGTGCTTGCCGTCCGGCAGCTGAACCGGCACCTGGGCACGCAGCTCCCAGCCGAGTGGGCCCTCGACCTCGTCGATCACGCCGCCCTGCTGGGTGATGCCGGTGGCGATCTCCTCGCGGATCTCCTCCCAGATCCCTTCACGCTTGGGGGCGGCGAAGCCCTGAAGCTGCACGGCGCTGTCCCGCAGGACGACGGTGGCGGCGACGATGGAGTCACCGGCCACCTCGACGCGCAGCTCCATGCCCTCGACGCCGGGCACGTACAGGCCGCCGAGGTCGACACGGCCCTCGCCCGGGTCGCCGACCTCACTCGCGTCCCACGGCCCGTCGGGGCGCGGAGCCGGCGGAAGCTTCACGCGCTTCGCCTCGTCCTCGGCGTGCTCCTCCAGCTCCTCGTCGGCGGCCGTGTCCGTTCCGGCCTCGTCCGGGGTGCCCGGCTCTGACTCTTCGCTGTTCTTGCGACGGCGTCCGAACACGTCACTGTCCTCTCAGGTCGGCATCCCGGTCGGTACCGACCGTAACGACATCCACTTGCTGTGCTGCAGCGTGACCGCCCGTGGAGCCGAAGCCCCCGGCGCCCCGCGACGAACCGGGCAGCTCCTCCACCTCGTGGAAGCGCACCCGCTCGACCCGCTGCACGACGAACTGGGCGATCCGGTCGAACCGCGCGAACCGGACGGTCTCGCACGGGTCAAGATTGACCACGATCACCTTGATCTCTCCACGGTACCCGGCATCGACGGTTCCGGGAGTGTTCACCATGGACACTCCGCACCGGGCGGCGAGGCCGGACCGCGGATGCACGAAGGCCGCGTACCCGTCCGGCAGCGCGACCGAGACCCCGGTGGGGAGCACCGCGCGCTCGCCTGGGGCCAGTTCGGCCTCCACGGTCGTGACCAGGTCGCAGCCCGCGTCGCCCGGGTGCGCGTAGGCGGGCACCGGCACCTGCGGGTCGACCCGGCGCAGCAGCACGTCCACCGGCTCGCCGCTCACGGGTTCACCTCGAAGGCGCGGGCCCGGCGCACCTGGTCGGGGTCGGCCATGGCCGCCTCGATCTCCTCGCTGCGGCCGTTGTCGATGAAGTGTTCGACTTTCACCTCGATGAACAGGCCGTCGGCGCGGACGGCGACCGGACCGTCGGGGCCACCGATCCGGCCGGTGGCCGAGCAGTAGATCTTGCGGCCGCTCACCGCCCTCACCCGGGCGTCCAGGTGCAGCGTCGTGCCGACCGGCACCGGGCGGACGAAGTCCGTCTCCAGGCGTCCGGTCACCGAGATCACGTGCATCATCCAGTTGAGCGACCCCAGCGTCTCGTCGAGCGCGGTGGCCAGCACGCCGCCGTGTGCCAGACCGGGGGCACCCTGGTGCGCGGCCTGGACGATGAACTCGGCGGTCACGTTCACCCCCTCGCCGGCCCGTGCCTGCACGTGCAGGCCGTGCGGCTGCGCGTCGCCGCACCCGAAGCAGTGGTCGTAATGACTACCGATCGCCTCACCGGGCGCGGGGGCCTCGGGGTGACGCACCGGCGCGACGGCATCGGCCGGCGGCGTCAGGGACGTTCTCGATGATTCGGCTGCACTCACGGTGCACGACCCTACCGCCGGGCGCCGCGCGCGCTCGCACGCGTGCCAAGCTTGGGGCATGACCGCCCCTGCGCCCTACGACGAACGACTCACCGCGCCCCGCTCCTGGTGGCTGATCGCCGCCCTGGCCGGGGTCGCCGCCGCGCTGATCCTGCTGCCGCTGGGCACGGTGCCGATGCTGGGTGGAGTGGTCGTGGTGGGTGCGCTCTCGGCCGTCGCCGTCAGCGCCTACGGTTCGGTGCGCATCCGCGTGCTCGCGGGGGCACTGGTCGCCGGGGACGCGCGCATCCCGCTCACGGCGCTGGGCGCGGCGGAGGTCCTCGATGCGGAGCAGGCGCTGGCCTGGCGCACGCGGCGGGCCGACCCGCGAGCTCACATGCTGCTGCGCAGCTACGTGCGCACGGCGGTCCGGGTCCAGGTAACGGACCCGCACGACCCGACTCCGTACCTGTACCTGTCCACGCGGCGCCCCACGGCGCTGGTGGCCGCGCTGGAGCGCGGGAGGACAGCTCAGTCCTGACGGGCGCGGAGGTCCTTGCGGACACGGTCGGCGAGCCTGGCCGTCTCGCGCCGGTTCAGGAAGGCTCCGACGGTCGCGCCCACCATGAAGGGCGCGAGGCTCGGCAGGTTGCGCGCGGTGCGTTTGAGGATGCGCTCGGTCAGCTCGCGGCGCAGTCGGCCGCCGAGTGCGAGGTCGAGCGTGGCCGGGCGGGTGATGTCGAGGCCACGGCGTGTGGTCCAGACCCCGACGTAGGCGGCGGCGCGCTGGGCGCGGCTGCCGGGCGGGCGGCAGCCGTACAGCTCGTGCAGCTCCGCGAGCAGCTTCAGCTCGACCGTCGCCACGGCGACGAGTTCCGCGGCCAGTTCCGCCGGCATGGCGGGCGGCACCGGCAGCATCGCCGCCGTACCCACCCCCGCTCCGACCGTGGCTGAAGCTCTTCGTCGCCACCGAGACCAGCCGGTCGGCGATCTCCTCACGGCCGAGCCCGGCGAAGCGGCCCTGCAAGGCCGCCTGGTCGCGCACGGGGAGCTGGGCGGCCGCCTGGACGATCCTGTCCGCCACGACGCCCGTGAAGGCCCGCAGGCGGCCGCCCTGCGGCTGCGGAGCCTGCGTCGGGCCGCGTCGGCGGCCGCCCGGCTGCGAGTCGCGCAGGCTCCGGCATACGCCGCTGCGGCGAGGCGCCCGGGGTGTCGGGGCCGCCTCGCCCTGCGTCATGTGCGTCATCGGCCGCCACGGCTGGCGAGCCCCCGATCAGGCCGCGCAGTCGCGGCAGATCGGGTGGCCGTTCTTCTCCGCGGCGAGCTGCGAGCGGTGGTGCACCAGGAAGCAGCTCATGCAGGTGAACTCGTCCGCCTGCCGGGGCAGGACCCGGACGGACAGCTCCTCGTTGGAGAGGTCCGCGCCGGGCAGCTCGAGGCCCTCGGCCTGCTCGAACTCGTCCACGTCCACATTGGACGCCGACTTGTCGTTCCGCCGGGCCTTGAGTTCCTCGATGCTGTCCTCGTTGACGTCATCGTCCGTCTTGCGTGGTGTGTCGTAATCCGTTGCCATGTCGCTCTCCCCCTCTGGGTGTCTGTGGTGTCTCCAGCGCACGTAACGCGTGAGGGGCGGGGCTTGTGCCCGACCCGAGGCGGAGATTTTGCCTCACATCAAGTCCTGTTACTCAATCGACACCCGACCGGCCCCCTGAAGAGTGAGCGAGTCGGCCGCCGACCATGACCGCGAGCGGCCCGTTTGTCGCACTTCGCGCACGACATTCGGGGTCTGCCCACGGAGTTCCCCTGCGGAAACCTGGATCAATCGGTAATTGTTCCCCGCCGACGGTTACGGCGGGTGGGTGTCGGCGAAATCGCCTGTGTGATCGATCACAGCTCTCACACCGGCAGCACCACCCGGACCACCAGGCCGCCGTCCTCGCGCGGCTGAGCGCCGGCCACACCGCCGTGTGCCCGCGCCACCGACCGCACGATCGACAGCCCCAGACCGACGCCCTTGTCGCTCCGGGTCCGCTCGGTACGCAGACGCCGGAACGGCTCGAAAAGGTTGTCCACCTCGTACGCCGGCACGGCCGGTCCGGTGTTCTCCACCACGAGGACTGCCTGTCCCGGCTGCGCGTAGGTGCTGACGGAGACCCATCCGTCCTCCCGCAGGTTGTAGCGCACCGCATTCTGTACCAGGTTCAGCGCGATGCGCTCGAGGAGTACCCCGTTGCCCTGCACGTACGCCGGCTGCCGCACGCCCCGCAGCACCACACCGGCCGCGTCCGCATCGGCGCGGGACTGCTCGACGGCCTGCGAGGCCACCTCGGACAGGTCCACCTGCTTACGGTCCACGATCTCGTTCTCGCTGCGGGCGAGCAGCAGCAGTCCCTCCACCAGCTGCTCGCTGCGCTCGTTCGTGGCCAGCAGCGTCTTGCCGAGCTGTTGCAGCTCCGGCGAGGCGTCCGGGTCGGACAGCTGCACCTCAAGCAGGGTTCGGTTGATCGCCAGGGGGGTGCGCAGCTCGTGTGAGGCGTTGGCCACGAAGCGCTGCTGGGCGGTGAAGGCCCGGTCGAGCCGGTCCAGCATGTCGTCGAAGGTGTCCGAGAGCTCCTTGAGCTCGTCGTCGGGCCCCTCCAGCTCGATCCGCTTGTGCAGGTCGGAGCCGGCCACCTGGCGGGCCGTGCGGGTGATCCGGCCCAGCGGCGCCAGCACCCGGCCGGCCATCACGTAGCCGAACGCGAACGCGACGACGGCCAGGCCCACCAGCGCCAGCAGGGAACGGCGCAGCAGATGGTCCAGGGCGACGGCCTGCTGGGCCGCCTCACAGTCCTGCAGGCGGTCCATGAACTCCTGCGCGTTCGAGGTGCCGTGCAGCTCGGGGCAGGCGGCGGAGGTGAACTGGACCTTGGCGTTCTCGATCCGGAACGGCAGCGCGTTGCCCTGCTGCAGTGTCTGGGCCGCGAGCAGGTAGATGATCGTGAGCAGCACCATGCCGGCGATGAGGAACATCCCGCCGTAGAGCAGGGTGAGCCGTATCCGGATGGTGGGGCGCAGCCACGGGTAGGGGCGCGAGGGCTCGCGCGGGTCCCAGGTGGGCTTGGGCGGGGCGTTCGGGCGGAGGCGTGGAGGAGTGCGGCCATGGCGGTCAGATCCGGTATCCGGCACTGGGCACCGTGACGATCACGGCGGGCTCGCCCAGCTTGCGGCGCAGCGTCATCACCGTCACGCGCACGACGTTGGTGAACGGGTCGGTGTTCTCGTCCCAGGCCTTCTCCAGCAGCTGCTCCGCGGAGACCACGGTGCCCTCGCTGCGCAGCAGCACCTCCAGGACGGCGAACTCCTTCGGGGCCAGGTGGATCTGCCGGCCGTCGCGGTGCACCTCGCGGCGGTTGGGGTCCAGCCTGATGCCGGCACGCTCCAGCACGGGCGGCAGCGGTGCCGTCGTCCGGCGGCCCAGGGCGCGGACCCGCGCGATGAGCTCGCTGAACGCGAACGGCTTGGGCAGGTAGTCGTCCGCACCGATCTCCAGGCCCTCCACCCGGTCGCTGACGTCGCCGGACGCGGTGAGCATCAGCACGCGTGTGGGCAGCCCGAGGTCGACGATGTGCCGGCACACGTCGTCGCCGTGCACGAGCGGGAGGTCCCGGTCGAGCACGACCACGTCGTACTCGTTGACGCCGATGCGTTCCTGGGCGGCGGCCCCGTCGTAGACGACGTCCACCGCCATGGCCTCGCGCCTCAGACCTGTCGCCACGGCATCGGCGAGCAGCTGCTCGTCCTCGACGACGAGTACGCGCACAGCGGGTCCTTCCTTCGGTGCGGTCGGTGGCGATACACCCACCATCCTGCCCCGAAGCCCGGTAAACCGGCGGTAAGAGGGCGCCGGGCACGGGCATGGGCGGAAATTTCCACGGAGCCGATGTTTCCGAGGTCGCATGGGGTGGGCAGGACGGAGTCACACCCGCGATCACGCCCTGTAGGCGGCATGCCACCCGTCAGCCGCCGGGTCACCTGTCCCCGGCCGTCGGGACCACCCGCCGTGATCATCAAACCCTCGGCACACCCCCGTGCCACCGACTCATGACGAGGGGGCGCACATGGACGCGTTCACCGCCGGCATCCTGCAACGCATACGGACCGCCGAGTCCGATCTGGACCGCGCCCGCGAGTCGGGCGACGACTTCCTGGCGGAGGTCGAGGAGTCCGAGCTGGACGACCTGCGCCGGCTCGCCGCCGAGCACGGCGTGGAGCTGGGCGCGGCCTGCTGAACCGGCCGCACGACGTGCGGGCCCCGGTGCCGGCCACCGGGGCCCTCACGCGTGTGCTCGGGACAGACCCTCAGTCGTGCCAGGCGCCCAGGGAGTCGAGGAGCGGCTGGAGTGCGGTGAAGACGCCGGGCGAGGCGACGACGGCCAGGTCCGGGCCGGGGGCGTCGCCGGGGCGGCCGCCGCTGAGCGCACCGGCCTCGCGGGCGATCAGCTCGCCTGCCGCGTAGTCCCAGGGGGCCAGCCCCCGCTCGAAGAAGCCGTCCATCCGGCCGGCGGCGACGTCGCACAGGTCGACGGCGGCCGAGCCCGAGCGGCGGATGTCACGCAGCTGCGGGATCAGCTCCCGGGCCACCTCGGCCTGGTGCCGGCGGCGGTGCTCGACGTAGTTGAACCCGGTGCCGATCAGCGCCTCGCCGAGCGGCGGGGAGGTGCGGCAGCGCAGCGGGCGCGTCGCCGAGGTGGGCGCCCTGCCCGTGCACGGCGCGGAAGGTCTCGTCGCGGGCGGGCACCACCACGACGCCGACGAGGGTCTCGCCGCCTTGCTGGGCGGCGATCGAGACGGCCCAGGCCGGCAGGCCGTAGAGGTAGTTCACCGTGCCGTCGATCGGGTCGACGACCCACCGCACGCCGCTGGTGCCCTCGAAGGAGGCGCCCTCTTCTCCCAGTATCCCGTCCTCGGGCCGGTGTTCGGTGAGGAAGCCGGTGATGAGCCGCTCCGAGGCGAGGTCCATCTCGGTGACGACGTCGACGCTGGAGGACTTCGTCGCGGCGACGCCCAGGTCGGCGGGCCGCTGTTCGAGCAGGAAGGTGCCGGCGCGCTGCGCCGCCTGCAGGGCGATGTCGAGGAGTTCGGTCTCGAGCGGTCCGGGCTGTTCGGGCTGTTCGGTCACGGTTCTCCTTCGTGCGGTTCTCGGACGTGGTTCACGGACACTGGACTGTCGGCGCCGGCCGCGGCTGGGTGCCGGGTCCGGGCGGGGCAGCAGCCGGCGGGGCACACGTCATGGCTCGGGCCGAGCGCTGCCCAGGGCGCACCGACGAGGCTGCCCGCCCCGCTCGGCGTCCGCCCGCTCCGTGACCAGGTCGCGTACCGCGGCGGCGAACCGCGGGTCGGCACCGACCGTGGCCGACCGCGTCACCGGCAGGCCGATCCGTTCGGCCGTGGCCCTCGCCTCGGTGTCCAGGTCGTACTTCACCTCCATGTGGTCGGAGACGAAGCCGATGGGAACCATCACCGCGCCCGGGGCGCCGCCGGCGTGCAGGGCCTCCAGGTGGTCGTTGACGTCGGGCTCCAGCCAGGGGATGTGCGGCGGGCCGCTGCGCGACTGGTAGACGAGCTGCCAGGGCCGGTCGATGCCCGTCCGTTCGCGCACGGCGTCGGCGACGGTGCGGGCCGCGTCCAGGTGCTGGGCGACGTACGCGCCGCCGTCCGGTCCGGAGGAGTCGGCGGCCGACGTCGGGATGGAGTGGGTGGTGAAGACCAGGTGCGACGCCCTCCCGCGCCGGCTCGGGCAGCCGGCCGAGCGCGTCGAGGACGCCGTCGGTGACGGGGCCCGAGGAAGCCCGGGTGATTGAAGTAGTGGCGCAGCTTGTCGACGCGCGGCAGCGGCAGGCCCTCGGCCTCGAGGGCGGCCAGGGCGTCGGCCAGGTTCTCGCGGTACTGACGGCAGCCGGAGTAGGAGGCGTAGGCGCTGGTGGTGAGCACCAGGATCCGGCGGCGGCCGTCGCGCGCCATCTCGCGGAGGGTGTCGGTCAGGTACGGCGCCCAGTTGCGGTTGCCCCAGTAGACGGGCAGGTCGGAGCCCGGCGCGCGTCGAAGTCCGTGCGCAGTGCGGTCAGCAGGGCGCGGTTCTGCGCGTTGATGGGGCTGACGCCGTCGAAGAGGAAGTAGTGCCGCCCCACCTCTTTCAGCCGCTCACGCGGGATTCCGCGGCCCCGCGTGACGTTCTCCAGGAAGGGGACCACGTCGTCGGGCCCCTCGGGGCCGCCGAAGGAGAGCAGCAGCAGGGCGTCGTACGGACTCGTCTCGGGCGCGTCGGGCATGTCCTTGATCCTGCCACCCGGATGCGGTCTGCACGGGAGCGGCTCCCGGGGGCGCGGTGGGTATCATCCCCGTCCAGGCTGGACGGGGAAGCCGGTGAGGGGATGATCGCAGTGCGACAGGGACCGGGCGCCGACGGCGGGCCGTGGCGGAACTGGGCGGGGAACGTGCGCGCGGAGCCGGTGCGGTGGGCGGCGCCGTCCTCCACCGGCGAGCTGTCGGCCGCGGTGCGGTCGGCCGCCGAGGACGGGCTGACGGTCAAGGCCGTGGGATCGGGCCACTCCTTCACGCCGGCGGCCGCGACCGGCGGGGTGCTGCTGCGGACCGAGCGGCTGAGCGGGGTGCGCGAGCATCGACCGGGACGCCGGGACGGTGACCGTGGGCGCCGGCACCCCGCTGGGACAGCTGAACGAGGTGCTGGCCGGCGAGGGACTGAGCCTGACCAACATGGGCGACATCATGGTGCAGACCGCGGCCGGCGCGGTGAGTACGGGTACGCACGGCACGGGCCGCGACTCGGCGTCGCTCGCCGCGCAGCTGCGCGGCCCTGGAGATGGTGGCCGCGGACGGCTCGGTGCTGCGCTGTTCGGCGCGGCAGGACCCGGAGCGTGTTCTCGGCGGCGCGCCTGGGGCTGGGCGCTCTGGGCGTGCTCAGCGAACTCACCTTCGCGGTGGAGCCGGTCTTCCTGCTGACGGCACGTGAAGAGCCGATGTCGTTCGATCGGGTGACTACGGAGTTCGAGCAGCTCGCCGCGGAGAACGAGCACTTCGAGTTCTACTGGTTTCCGCACACCGAGTGCTGCGTGACGAAGCGGAACAACCGCAGTCAGGGGCCGCCGCGCCCGCTCCCCGCGGTGCGCGGCTGGATCGAGGACGAGCTGCTGTCCAACGGCGTCTTCCAGGCCGCGTGTTCGGTGGGCAGGTTGCTGCCGTCCGCGGTCCCCGCGATCGCCCAGCTGTCCGGGCGGGCACTGTCGGCGCGCAGCTACACCGACGTCCCGTACAGGGTGTTCACCTCGCCGCGCCGGGTGCGGTTCGTGGAGATGGAGTACGCGGTCCCGCGGGAGGCGGCGCTGCCGGCGTTGCGGGAGCTGAAGCGGACGGTGGAGCGGAAGGGGTTCCGGGTGAGCTTCCCCGTGGAGGTGCGCGTCGCCCCCGCGGACGACGTGCCGCTGTCCACCGCGCACGACCGTCAGACGGCGTACATCGCGGTCCACATGTACCGGGGTGCCCCGTACCAGGCGTACTTCGCCGCAGCGGAACGCATCATGTCGGCGCACGGCGGCCGCCCGCACTGGGGCAAGCTGCACACGCAGGACGCGGCGTCACTGACGGAGCTCTACCCGCGTTTCTCGGAATTCACTCGGCTGAGGGACATCTGGGATCCTGACCGGCGCTTCGGCAACTCCTATCTGCGTCGGGTACTGGGCGACTGACGGACGGCCACACCGCCGCGACCTGTGCGTTTCCTCACCGGACGCCCACGGCCGCCGAGTCCGACAGCGCGCCTATCCACCCTTGTTGGGCCGAATGGAGTAGTGTGACGAGCCCTGGTCCCGGTCCTGGTTCGGCTTTCGGCGACGGATCAACGGCGTCGTGAGTGGTAAACAGGTAACCGTGCCATAGCGGCACATCAGGGCCGGGCTTGACACGCCGGGCAAGTCGGCAAGGTTGTGGCAGGCTGCACCCGGGCAGGCCACACTCGTCTAGCGGGAGCAGCGACGCACGTGACGTCGGCAGGCACCACCCGGGAGGTTCCCATGCCCGAACTGCGTGTCGTGGCCGTCAGCAACGACGGCACACGGCTGGTGCTCAAGGCTGCCGACAGCACGGAATACACCCTTCCGATCGACGAGCGGCTGCGTGCCGCCGTGCGCAACGACCGGGCGCGGCTGGGCCAGATCGAGGTGGAGAGCCACCTGCGGCCCCGCGACATGCAGGCCCGTATCCGGGCCGGTGCGTCCGCCGAGGAGGTCGCGCAGCTTGCCGGCATCCCCGTCGAGCGAGTCCGCCGTTTCGAGGGGCCCGTGCTGGCCGAGCGTGCCTTCATGGCCGAACGCGCCCGCAAGACGCCGGTGCGGCGCCCGGGCGAGAGCACCGGGCCCCAGCTGGGCGAGGCGGTGGCCGAACGGCTGCTGCTGCGTGGCGCGGACCGTGACGCCGCCCTCTGGGACTCCTGGCGTCGCGACGACGGCACCTGGGAAGTGCTGCTGACCTATCGGGTGGCGGGCGAGCCGCACTCCGCGAGCTGGACCTATGACCCGCCCCGTCGGCTCGTGCAGCCCGTGGACGACGAGGCGCGCGCCCTGATCGGCGACACCGACGACACCCCGGAGCCGAGCGTTCCGTTCGTGCCGCGCATCGCCCGGCTCCCCCGCGAGCGCGACCGCGCCGGTCGCGTGGAACGGTCGGAGACGGGCCTGCCGGCGCTGCCGGCCGCGGATCAGGACGGCGCTGACGGGGGCGGCTCCGACTCGCTGACGAGCCTGCTGGAGGCCGTGCCCAACTTCCGCGGCGACCTGGTGGTGCCCGAGCGTCCGCAGGACGTCGTGGCAGCCGGCGAGGGGCCGGACGATCCGGTCGCGGAGCCCGGCTCCGAGCCGGAGGCGGTCGACCCGCCGGCCCCGGCGGCCAGTGCGGGCTCGGCGTACGCCGACGTGCTCATGCCGCGCTCGGTCGGCGCCCACCGCGACCGGCTGACCGGCAACACCGACCGGCAGGCCGAGGCGGACGGCGTCCGCCCGGGCCGCCGTGCGGCGGTGCCGAGCTGGGACGAGATCGTCTTCGGCACCCGTCGCAAGAAGGACTGAGCGACGCCCTCCGCAGTCAGCCCGGCTGCGGTCCGGTGGCGACCGGTCGGGACGGGTCGGCGGTCCACTGGCTCCAGGACCCCACGTACAGCGCCGCGTCGATGCCGGCAAGCTCCAGGGCCAGCACCTGCTGTGCGGCCGACACCCCGGAACCGCAGTAGACGCCCGTATCGGTGCCGGGTGTGACGCCCAGGCCGGCGAAGCGGGCGGCCAGTTCACCGGCCGGGCGGAAGGCGCCGCTTTCGGTGACGTTCTCGGCCGTGGGGGCGCTGACGGCGCCCGGCACGTGTCCGGCCACCGGGTCGATCGGCTCCGTCTCGCCGCGGTAGCGCTCCCCCGCGCGGGCGTCCAGCAGCACGCCGCTGCGGGCGAGCGCGGCGGCCGCGGCGGCATCCAGCAGCGGCATGCCGCCGGGCTTCGGCCGGAAGTCACCGGGCTCGAGGGCCGGCTCCTCGGTGCTGACGGGGCCGTCCCACGCCGCGTAACCGCCGTCCAGGACCCGCACGTCCGCGTGGCCGGCGTAGCGCAGGAGCCACCAGGCGCGGGCCGAGGACCAGCCCTGTCCGCCGTCGTACACGATCACCGGCCGGTCGTGCCGGACGCCGGCGCGACGCATCGCCGCGCCGAAGGTCTCCAGGTCGGGGAGCGGGTGCCGGCCCGTTCCGGCACCGACCGGGCCGGCCAGCTCGGTGTCCAAGTCGACATAGACCGCACCAGGAAGGTGACCCGCATCGTAGGACTTCCGTCCCGGCGGCCCGCCGAGCTGATAGCGCGCGTCGAGCAGCACGGGCGCCGGGGAGTCCGCGAGAGCGCTTGCGAGTCCGGAGACGGAGATGATCGCTGTCATACCCCCCATCCTGGCGCACCAGGGCCCGACGCGGCCTCTTCCGGTGGACAACGGGGGCTGCACGGCGTGGCCGGGCGGTGCCGGGCGCCGCCTGATGCGAGCCTCGGCGAGGGTGGACCCGCCGGTGCGGACCCGCCGCGACGACGACGGTTCCGAGGAGTGACGCGCATGACCGAGGCGGCGAGCCGGGTGCGGCTGCTGCGGGGAGACCCCTGCTGGACGAGTCTGATGGTCCACGATCTTGCGGCCACGCAGCGGTTCTACCACGAGCTGTTCGGCTGGGAGTACCGCTCCGGGCCCGAGCAGCTGGCCCCGTACGTGCGGGCCGTCCTGGACGGACGCGAGGTGGCCGGCCTGGGCGGCATGCCGCGGAGGCGACGGCTGACGATCGCCTGGCTGCCGTACCTGGCGGCAGACGACGCGGACGCCGCCACCGCACGGGTCCGCGACAACGGCGGCACTGTCGCCATCGGCCCGCTGGACGCGGGCGAGGCCGGCCGGGTCGCCATCGTGGCGGACACCTCAGGTGCGCCTTTCGGCATCTGGCAGGCGGGCCCGGCGCCATACATGCCGGCACCCTCACCGGGCACGCCGGGTTCGCCGGCCTGGTACGAACTGGTGACGCAGGAGGCGTGGACGGTCGGCAAGTTCTATCCCTCCGTGTTCGGCTACGAGGCCGAGGCGACCGTCGAAAGCGACCTGGAGTACATCACGCTGCGACTGGCCGGCCGCCCCGTCGCCGGGATCCGCGGGGTCGGCCGTGACCTGCCGCGGGAGCGCGGGGCGCACTGGGCGACGTACTTCGCCGTCGACGACGTCGAGACGGCGGTGCGCCGGGTGGCGTCGCTGGGCGGCCGGGTGGTGGCGGAACCCGACGAGTGGTGGCACGGCGTCCAGGCCGCGGTCGCCGACCCTGAGGGTGCGCAGTTCCACCTGGTCACGCCTCCGGGCGTGCAGCACCACGGTGGGTAGCGGCGGTCCAGCAGCGTGACGAAGTCGTGCAGGCGTGTCCACGGCCCGACCACTCGGCTCGTCTAGGGTGTGGCCCGACGGACCGATCGCTAGTCGCATCGGGGGAGTTGTGACGGGTTTCCGTGCGGACACCGAAGTCCTGAAGAGCCAGGGCTTCGACATGTACCAGGCCGGACAGGGCTGGAGCAGAGCCGCTCAGGCGCTTGAGGACGGCCTGGGCGCCCTCGAGAAGGGCGCTACGCCTCCGTGGGGCGACGACGACCTCGGCGAAGCGTTCGGCGTGGTCTACGAGGGGCTGCGCGACGGGATGTTCCAGTCGATGGCGAGCCTCGCCGAGCGGCTCGCGGGCATGGGCACCAAGCTCGCCGAGATGGGTGTGCGCCACGACGATGCCGAGGCCGCAGAGAAGGCGTCCTACACGGAGATCGACGGGGACGTGTAGGCCAACTGAGCCGCAGCCGACGGCAATCGGGAAATCGGGGGTGCATCCGCTGTGTCCATCATGCTGCCGGACGAACTCGAGTGGGTGCTCGAGATGCTCGGCTTCCACTGGCCGACCGCGGACGAGGACCAGCTCGTCCGGTGCGCCGAGGTATGGGAGAGGTTCGCCGAGGACGCCACGCGGCTGCACGCCGACGCCGACCGCAGCACCTCGACCGTGGTCTCGCACAACGCGGGCGAGTCGATCGACGCGTTCCAGGCGGCCTACGACAGGTTCCAGGGCGACGACGGTCACCTGCACAACGCCGCACAGGCCGCCACCGTCATCGGCACGGCCCTGCGCGCCGCCGCCGTCGTCGTCGAAACCGGAAAGATCGCGGTCATCGCCCAGCTCGTCGCCCTGGCAGTCGAGTTGATATCCGCTCAGGCCGCCGCCCCCTTCACCCTGGGCGTTTCCGAACTCGGCTCGACGGGCGCCACCGCAGCCACCCGGTTGATCGTCCGCAGGCTGCTCCACGAAGTCCGGCAGGCACTTCTCGAGGCGATCGTCGACTGCATGAAGGAGCCGGCTGTCTCGGCCATCGAGGCGATGGTCACCGACCTGGTGCGGCAGACCGTGAACGTCGACTTCGGCGCCCAGAAGGGATACGACCTGGGAGCGACGGCCCAGGCAGGCGCCAGGGGCGCCTGGACGGCCACCCAGCAGACACCGCGGACCTTCCTGGAGAGCCTGCGCGACAGCATGGGCAGGCAGGCGGGTGGCACGGCTCGCAGCCGGCTCGACGGCTACCTGGACGCCGGCTCGCCGTTCCGGGACGGCGCCACGTCGTCGGTCCCGGGCACGGGTGAAGACGGCGGCGGGCCCCTCGACCCCGGCACGAAGGACGACTTCGTCTCCCTGTCGGCGGACGGCTCGGGGCCGGGGTTCGGCCCCGACCTCGACGCGACCGGCTCGCCGGACGGCGAAGGCGACGGGCTCCCATCCCCCGGGGGTGACACCGGACCCGGCCCGGTCTTCGACTCCGACGGCGGCAGCGGCTACCCACCGCCGGCTCCGCGCAGCGACGGCCCGTCGCTGCCGGACTTCGACAGCCCGTCACCCGCCGCTCCGGGAGGAGCCGGGCCTGCGCACGGTGGCCTCCCCTCGCCCGACCGGCATTCCGTCCCGGCGCACTCCTCGCCGCCGCCGTCCGCACCGGATCACCGCGGCGGATCCATCCGCACGGAGATCGACGGCCTGGCCGCCCACTCGCCGGCGCACACCGCACCGGCGCACACACCACACATGCCCGAGCCGTCGCCCACTCCCACCCCGCCGCGCGGCGACACCGGCGGCCCGGCGGCCACCCCGGCCCAGGGGCCGGCGGGCCACCCGGGAGCCGGCACGCACCCGGGCCCCCACCCGTCGGGCCCGGCCCCGTCGCCCGGCCGAGCCGGCGGCCCGGCGGGCCCGAACCCCGCCTCGCCCGTCACCGGCCCGGGATCGGCCCCGCGCACCTCGCCCCCGGCCGCCACCCAGTCACCGGCACAACCCTCCGCGCCGGTGGGCGACGGGCGTCCCTCCTCGACACCGCAGCAGCGGCCCCCGGTCGTGCCCGGCTCCGGCACCCCGCAGCCGCACGGCGCGCCGTCGCGCACACCCGGCGCACCCGGCCAGGCGCCGGAGCAGCCGGGCGGCAGCACCCGCAGCGATCCCGGCGCGCATGAGCCCGGAGCACGACAAACCGCACAGCCGTCGCCGTCCTCAACCTCGCGCGGACACACGGTCGTCCCGGTCCCCGCCGTGCTGATCCCGCGGCCCGGCCGCCCGGCCGGCGGTCACCCGGCCGGGATAGGCGGCCCATGGAGCACGGCGGGCGGAGCGGACCGCTTCCCCGGGGACGGCCGGCCGGCGCCCCGCGGTCTCCACGAAATCCGCGGCGACCTGGACCACGAGCCCGGCGGCCTCGGCGCAGTCGACCCCGGCGACCAGCAGACGCTGGAGAGCGCCGTCCCCCGGAACCCCGACGGCGTCCCGGAGCGGTTCCCCGACCCGTTCGGCGAGTGGAGTCTGCTGCAGAACGGCAGCGGCAACGAGACGCCGGGGCGCAGCAACAACTCCGCCGACTGCTCGCGGTCCTTCCTGGAGACCTGGTACGGCAACCCGCAGGTCTCGGCGCCCCGCACCCTCGACCTCGACGAGCACGGCAGGCCGGACCCGTGGACGTCCGAGGACGACGCCAACGAGAACCAGGTCCGCTGGGCGGGCGCCCCCCACACCTACGCCGGCACCGGCGACGATCCCGACACCGCGGGCCGCATCGAACAGGATCTGCTGCGGTCGGGTCACGGCGCCGCCGCCCTGGTGCAGGTCGACTGGCCCGGCGGCGGCGGTCACGCGTTCAACGCCGTCAACCATGGCGGCTCGGTCGTGTGGGTGGACGCCCAGAGCGCCGATGTCGGCCACGAACCGCTGCACATCGCCGACGCGGAGCACGTCTGGCACCTTCCCATGGACCCGGAAGGCCGACCGCTGTACGCGGCACGGCCGGACGCCGTTGCCGACGAGCCGGACCCGGTCCGGACCGACGTGCAAGGCGAAACCGCGTGACGACGAACAGAAGGCAGCGCCCTCTCATGGACCCCGACTCCCCCAGCCCGTCCTGGCCGGACTCACACCCCACCACTCCGGAGCAGGCACTGGACATGGTCCGCAGCCGCTACGCCCGGCCCGTGCTGCCCGACGGCGGCACCGCCGAGATGCGGGTGCACGAGTTCGACGAGGGCTTCGTCGTCCACGCGGTCTTTCCACCCGTCACGGATACGGAGGGGCTGCCGCGGCCGGCGCAGCCCGGCGGCGGCAAGATCGTGGTCTCCAAGGAGACCGGCGAGACCTTCACCGCCCCGAACCTCCCCACCGAGAAGGCCATCGCGCTCTACCGGAGGAACCGCGCCCGGCAGCAGTGACCGTCCGAGGGCGTCAGGTGCGGACTTCGAGGAGGGGAACGAACTGTTCGGCGGGAGTCGCCGAGCCGTGCATGCCGATCAGTGCCGACTCGTTCGGCTCGGTGCGGGTCGCCACGATCGCGATGTCGCCGCTCATGGCGGCGACCACGTCGCCGATGCGGGCCCGGACCCGGTCCTCGACCCGCGGCCCGAACCAGCCGAGATCGACCGCCTCCTCGCGGGTGGCGACCCATGCCTGCCCCGCCAGCACCTCGCGCCACACCGCGGCGACGTCGCCGGCCGCGCCGGGCACGGCGTACAGGTGCCGCATGCGGCCCTCTCCGCCGAGCCGGGTGACGCCCGCGCTCAGCTCCCAGTCCTCGTCGAAGTCGAAGCGCGCCTCGGGAGTCGTGGGGACGTCGACCATGCCGTGGTCGGCGGTGACGTAGAGCGCCGAGCGGGGCGGCAGCTGCTCCGCGAGGCGCTGCGCGAGCCGGTCGACGGTGCGCAACTGCGCACGCCATTCGGCGGAGCCCATGCCGTAGCGGTGACCGTTGCCGTCGAGTTCGGCGTAGTAGGTGTAGACCAGGCTGCGGTCGCCGGCGGCCAGCCGCTGCGCGGCGACGTCCATCCGTTCCTCCGCGGCGACGACGCCGAGGAAGGTACCGCCGGACAGGGCGACGCGGGTCAGCGGCGTGTGCTCGAAGTGCGGGGCGGAGACCTGACCGGTGACGACACCGGCGGCGTGCGCCCGCTGGAAGACGGTCGGGTAAGGCTGCCAGACGTGCGGCTCGGTCCACGGATGCCAGCGCAGCTGGTTCATCAGCTCACCGGTCGCCGGATTCGAGGACGGTGTACCCGGGCAGGCCGTGCTCGCCGGGGGCAAGACCGGTGCCGACGGACGCCAGCGAGGACGCCGTCGTCGAGGGGAAGCCGGCGGTCAGCGGACGGCCGCTGCCGTTGCAGCGAGGTGGACAGCAGCGAGGTGAGGAACGGCGCCTCGGCCGGGTGGGCGGACAGCGCCTCCCAGCCCATGCCGTCGACGAGGAACACGCAGACCCGGTCGGCCGGCTCCAGCCGCAGCCCGGTCTCGTATCCGGGCACGCCCAGTCCCGCCGACGACGGCGGGCAGCAGGTCGGACAGGGCCGCCTGCCCGTAGCCGGGCACCGGCGCGGTGCGCGGATCCAGCGGTGCGGGCTCCTCCGCCGGGCCGGCGGGGGCGGGCGGGGCCGTCTCGCGCGGGGTCACCGACGCTGGCCCACGGGTGCGCTCGGCCGTGGCCTCGGAGAGCGCCTGGGCGAAGGCGAGCGCCTGCCGGACGGTCTCCGGCCCGTCACCGGCCTCGCTGACCCGCAGCGAGAGGTCGTCGGCCGTGGTGGAACCGGTATAGCCGTGGTCGGCCTCGCAGTTGGGGTCCCCGCAGGTGGCCGGCTCGAGGTCGATGCGGGAGACGGCGCCCCAGCCGATGGTGAGCACCACCTCGCGGGGCAGCGTGCCGGGCTTGTAGGTCTCGGGGTCGGCCACCACGCGCGAGAGCACGACGGAGGCGATCCGCTCCAGCTTCACCGACTCGGTGGAGGTGGTCGCCGACGGCGCGGCGGACGGGCCCTCGGCCGGCTGCTCGTCGGTGTGACTGACCAGGAAGCGGGTGGGGGTCAGCACCAGGACGGTGACGTGACGCCGCACCTCGTTGGCATCGAAGGTGGTTTCCTGGTGCACCAGATACGACACGACCGGCTCGGCGCCCACCGCCGCCTCGACCGCCTCGGCGACGAGCGCGGGGTAGTAGCCGCTGCGCTCGATCGCCGAACGCAGGCCCTGGGTCGTGGTACCGGTCTTCGCCATGCGGACCATCCTAGTGCTGCGCCGCGCCGGTCCTCTCGGCCGCACTCGCACGATACGGCGACGCGGCAGAGGGCCGTGCCGGGCGTCGCGCCGCTGCAGGGCTCTGCGGCGCGGCACCCGGTCCTTTCCGCGGCCCGTGGGACGGTCAGCGTCGTCAGTAGGCGGGCAGCCTGCGGGGGCCGAGGTCGGCGGGCGGGAGGGGCTCGGCGACGCGGACTGCGGCGCCGAGGACGGTCAGGCCGCGGGCGGCGACCACGACCGGTTCGAGGTCGACGGCGACGATCTGCGGCTGGTCGTCCAGCAGCCGCGAGACGCGCAGCAGCAACTCCTCCAGTGCCGCGGTGTCCACCGGCTGCGCCCCGCGCCAGCCGAACAGCATCGGCGCCGAGCGCAGCGCGCGGACCAGGGAGGAGGCGTCCCGGTCGGTCGCCGGAACCAGCCGGTGCGCGACGTCGCCGAGCAGTTCGGAGGGCGTGCCCGCCAGGCCGAAGGAGAGCACCGCACCGATCGCCGGGTCGAGGGCCGCGCGGACCACGGTGTCCACTCCGCGCGGCGCCATCGCCTGGATGACGGGCCGCAGTTCGTCGGAGCCGCCGAGCGCGGAGGTCAGCTCGGCGTAGGCACGGCGCAGCCCGGCCTCATCGGTGATGTCGAGCCGCACGCCGCCCAGATCGGCCCGGTGCCGCAGGTGCGGGGCAGTGGTCTTGAGCGCGACGGGGTAGCCCGTCGCCTCAGCCGCCGCGACGGCCGCGTCCGGGGAGGGCGCGGGCCGCACCTGTTCGACGGCGATGCCGTACAGCCGGAGCAGCTCCACGCTGTCCGCGCCGTCCAGCGGCACGCTGCGGAAGCGCTCACGGGCCGGCTGGCGGCGGCAGTTCACCGGGCCCGGGTCCGCGCGCCGCGGGCGACGCGCTGAAGCAGCCGGGCGGCGGCGGGCTCGCCTGCGGCGTATTCGGGGTACTCGGGGACCTTGCCCGGCACGGCGGCGGCGCGCCGCCACTGCGGCGTGCCGCACGGCCTGGCTCAGGGCGCGCACCGCCCGCTCGGGCGCCGGGTAGGACGGGATACCGCGCAGGGCGAGCGCCTCGTCCAGTCCCTCGATGGCCAGGTGGACGACGGCCACCGGCTTGTCGGCCTGCGCGGTCTCCTGCCGCAGCGTGTCGGCGAGTTCCTCGACGGGTGTGTTCCCGACCCAGGGGATGACCGTGACCACGGCGGCGTCCACGTCCGGGTCGTCCAGGGCGTCGCGCAGGGCGCGGCGGAAGTCTTCGGGGGTGGCGGAGGTGGTCAGGTCCCGTACCGGACGGGGGCGCAGCCCTTCGGTGAGCGCGGCGTCGTAGGTGAGCAGGCACAGCGACTCGGTGTTGCCGAAGACGGCGGTCCGCGGACCGGCCGGCAGCGGCTGGTGTGCCAGCAGCACCCCGGTGTCGACCTGTTCGGTGACGGTGTCCACCAGCAGCACACCGGCCTGCCGCAGCAGGCTGGTCACGGTCGCGTCCGGTGTGCTGGGCGCGGGGGCGGCGTGCCCGGGCGGCGGCGTGGAGGCGCTGTGCCGGGCGCCCTTGACCACGACGACCGGCTTGCGGACGGCGATCCGCCGCGCGAGGCGGGTGAACTTGCGCGGGTTCCCGATGGACTCGAGGTACATCAGGGCGACATCGGTGTCCGGGTCGTCGTCCCAGAACTGCAGCAGGTCGTTGCCGGAGACGTCGGCGCGGTTGCCGGCGGAGACGAACGTGGACAGTCCGGCGCCGCACCGGTGCAGGCCGGTCAGCAAGGCGATGCCGATCGCGCCGGACTGGGTGAACAGGCCGATGCGGCCGCGGGCGGGTGCCTGCGGCGAGGGGATGGCGTTGAGCCGCACGCCGGGCGAGGTGTTCACCACGCCGAAGGCGTTGGGGCCGATGACGCGCATGCCGAGCGAGCGGGCCTGGTGGACGAGGGCCCGCTGCCCGTCACGGGAGAAGCCGGCGGAGAGCAGGAGCAGGCCCTGCACTCCGCGGGCGCCGCAGGCCTCGACGACATCGGGCACTCCGGCGGCGGGCAGCGCGAGGACAGCGAGGTCCGGGGCGTGCGGGATGTCGGCGACGGACCGGTACACGGCGGTGCCACCGATCAGGGTGGCGGGTTCGGCGGCGTGGTTGACGGCGTAGACCTCGCCGGTGAAGCCGCCCGCACGCAGGCTGTCCAGCACGGCCCGGCCGGCGCCCCTGGGCCGGCGGCTCGCGCCGATGACGGCGATGGACGCGGGGGCGAGCAGCCGCTGCACCGAGCGTGCCTCGGCGCGCTGTTCGCGGCCGTGCATGACGGCGAGCGACTGCTCGGTGGGTTCCAGGTCGAAGGTGAGCCGGACAGCGCCGTCCTCGAAGCTGCGCTGCTGGGAGTAGCCGGCGTCGGTGAAGACCTTGACCATCTTGCGGTTGGCCGGCAGTACCTCGGCGAGGAAGCGGCGGATGCCGCGCTCGCGGGCGACGGCGCCGATGTGCTCGAGCAGAGCGGAGGCGACGCCGCGGCCCTGGTGGGCGTCCTGGACGAGGAAGGCGACCTCCGCGGCGTCCGCGGAGCCGGTCGCGGCGCGGCCGGCGTCGTCGATGCGGTCGTAGCGGACGGTGGCGATGATCTGGCCGCCGACGGTCGCGGCCAGGCCGACCCGGTCGACGTAGTCGTGGTGGGTGAAGTGGTGCACGTCGCGGGCGGACAGCCGCGGGTAGGGCGCGAAGAACCGGTAGTACTTCGACTCGTCCGACACCTGTTCGTAGAAGGTGACCAGCCGGTCCGCGTCGTCCGGAGTGATCGGCCGGACGCGGGCGGTCCCGCCGTCGCGGAGAACGACGTCGGCTTCCCAGTGGGTCGGATAGGCACGCTCCGCCGGGGTCTGCATGAGGTCAGGGTACGGGCGTGGGGCCGTCGTGTCGGGTGACCGCGCGGGGCCCGTGACGTCCCGTGCGAGGCTGGGTTGCGGTGAGAGACGACCGAAAGGACCGCAGCATGCTGGAACACCGGGTGACCGTCGGCTGGCCGGAGGGGCTGCACGCAAGGCCCGCCTCTGTTTTCTGCCGCGCCGTGACCTCGTCCGGCGTGGCGGTGACCGTACGCAGGGGCGATGGACCGCCGGTCAACGCGGCCTCGATACTCGGCGTGCTGAGCCTGGGCGCCGAGCACGGCGACGAGATCGTGCTGGCCTCCGAGGGGGAGGGCGCCGAGGCGGCACTGGCCCGGCTGGTGAAGCTGGTCTCGGACGGGCTGGAGGAGCTGCCCGAGACGGTGTGAGACGACGACGGCCGGCGCCCCACACCGTCTGCGCTCAGGAACCGGAGACGACGGTCACCTCGCCGATTCCCAGCTCGCGCACCGGGCCGGCGATCTGCGCGGCGTCGCCGACGAGCACGGTGACCAGCCGATCGACCGGGAAGGCGCTGACCACTGCGGCGGTCGCCTCGACCGTGCCGGTCTCGGCCAGCCGCGCGTACAGGTCGCCCTGATAGTCGTCAGGCAGATGCTGCTCGACCTGGTCGGCGAGGGTGTCGGCGACGGCCGAGGCGGTCTCGTAGCGCAGCGGCGCCACCCCGACCAGATTGCGCACGGCGGTGTCCCGCTCCTCGTCGGTCAGCCCCTCGGCGGCCAGGGTGCGCAGCACCTGCCACAGGTCCGCGAGGGCCGGGCCTGTCACGTCGGTGGCGACGGAACCGGAGACCGCCAGCAGCGCCACGCCCTGGCCGCCGTCCGGCGCCGAGCGCAGCACCTGGCCGAAGGACCGCACTCCGTAGGTGTAGCCCTTCTCCTCGCGCAGCACGCGGTCCAGCCGTGAGGTGAGCGTGCCGCCCAGGCAGTAGGTGCCCAGCACCTGTGCGGGCCAGACCCGCTCGTGCCGGTCGGGGCCGGCCCGGCCGATGAGCAGCTGGGTCTGCACCGCACCGGGGCGGTCGACGATGACGACGCGGCCGGTGTCGTCCGCTACGGCCGGCTTCACCGCGGCGACCTCGCCTGGCGAACCCGTCCAGGTGCCCAGCGTCTCGGCCAGCAGGACGTCCAGGTCCAGGCCCGTCAGGTCGCCGACGACGACCGCGGTCGCGGTCGCGGGGCGGACGTGCGCCTCGTAGAAGGCACGGACGGCTCCGGCGTCGACGCGGGCGACGGACTCCTCGGTGCCCTGGCGCGGCCGGGACATCCGGGAGTCGGCGGGGAACAGCTCCCTGGACAGCTCCTTGGCGGCGCGGCGGGCCGGGTTGGCCAGCTCGTGCGGGATCTCGTCCAGCCGGTTGCGGACCAGACGCTCCACCTCGGAATCCGGGAAGGCGGGGGCGCGCAGCGCGTCGGAGAGCAGCCCGAGCGCCTTGCGCAGCCGGGAGGCCGGCACCTCCAGCGAGACGCGCACGCCGGAGTGGTCGGCGTGGGTGTCGAGTGTCGCGCCGCAGCGTTCGAGTTCGGCGGCGAACTCCTCGGCGTCGTGCTTGTCGGTGCCCTCGGCCAGTGCACGGGCCATGATGGTGGCCACGCCGTCCAGGCCCTCGGGCTCCGCCTCGAGCGGGGCCGGCAGCGCGACCTCGACGGCGACGACCTGCTGGCCGGGCCGGTGGCAGCGCAGCACTGTCAGGCCGTTGGGCAGGCTGCCGCGTTCGGGGGCGGGGAAGGCCCAGGGCCTGGGCGGCCTCCGGACGGCCGGGGGTGGAAGTCCATGGTGGCGGCGTTCTCGGTCACGAAGCGGTCTCCTCGGCTGTGCTCGTCTCGTCCTCTTCGGCGGTTTCCGGCTCGGCGGGCTCGTAGACGAGCACCGCCCGGTTGTCGGGACGCAGCCGGGCCGCCGCGACGGCGCGCACCTCCTCGGCGGTGACCTGCGAGAATGCGCGGCACGGCAGTCAGGGCGAGCTGCGGGTCACCGAACAGCACGGCGTAGCGGCACAGTTCGTCGGCACGGCCGCCGACGGTGGCCAGCCGGTCCAGCCATTCGCGCTCCAGCTGGGCCTGCGCGCGCTCCATTTCCTCCGCGCTCGGCCCCTCGGCGGCGAAGCGCTCCAGTTCCTCGTCGACGGCCGTCTCGATGTCGGCGACGTCCACGCCGCCGGACGCCTTGACGTCCAGCCAGCCCAGCGAGGGGGCTCCCGCCAGCCGCAGCAGCCCGAACCCGGCGGCGACGGCGCTGCGGTCCCTGCGCACCAGGCGGTTGTGCAGCCGGGAGGACTCGCCGCCGCCCAGCGCCGTCAACGCCAGGTCGGCGGCGTCACTCTCACGGGTGCCGTCGTGCGGCAGCCGGTAGGCGGCCATCAGGGCGCGCGCCGGCACGTCCTCGACGAGGACCTCGCGCTGCTGGCCGCCCATCACCTCGGGCAGCGAGCCGTCGCGCGGCGGCTGCTTGCCCTCGTGCCCGGCGATGGACCCGAAGTACTTCTCCACCCAGGCCAGGGTCTGCTCGGGGTCGATGTCGCCGACGACGGCCAGCACGGCGTTGTTCGGGCGCGTAGTTGGTGCGGAAGAAGGCCTGCGCGTCCGCGAGTGAGGCCGCGTCCAGGTCGGCCATCGAGCCGATCGGGGTGTGGTGGTAGGGGTGGCCCTCCGGGTAGGCCATGGCGGTCAGCCGCTCGAACGCGGTGCCGTAGGGCACGTTGTCGTACCGCTGCCGGCGCTCGTTCTTCACCACGTCGCGCTGGTTCTCCAGGCACTCCTCGTCCAGCGCGGTGAGCAGCGAGCCCATCCGGTCGGCCTCGAGCCACAGGGCCAGCTCGAGTTCGTGGGCCGGCATCGTCTCGAAGTAGTTGGTGCGCTCGAAGCTGGTGGTGCCGTTGAGCGAACCGCCGGCGCCCTGCACGAGTTCGAAGTGCCCGTTGCCCGGCACCTGCGCGGACCCCTGGAACATCAGGTGCTCGAAGAGGTGTGCCAGGCCGGTGCGGCCCTTCACCTCGTGCCGGGAGCCGACGTCGTACCACAGGCACACGGCGGCGACCGGCGTCTGGTGGTCCTCGGAGAGCACCACGCGCAGGCCGTTGGCGAGTTCGTGCTCGGTGGCTGTCAGCCCGCCGGCAGGCGGGGGCGTGGCCGTGTGAGCCATGGCGTGGAGTCCCTTCGGTCGGGATGGGTGGGTGTGCAACCGTCACTCTATGCAGGCGCTCGGACGGCAGGCAGCCCGAGCAAGGATCGGGTGTCCCGTACGGTACGCACCACAGTCGGGCCCGGGGCCAGGCTGTCGGCGGCGCGGTCCACAATGGTCCGCGTCAGTCCTCTCTCCCGTGCGCCCGCCGGGGGAACCCGGTACGTACGAAGGAGCCCCTGCCGCGATGGCCCGCCGCAGTACGAAGACCCCGCCACCGGACGACTTCGAGGAGCGCATCCTCGACATCGACGTCGTCGACGAGATGCAGGGCTCCTACCTGGAGTACGCCTACTCGGTGATCTACTCGCGTGCCCTGCCGGACGCGCGGGACGGCATGAAGCCGGTGCACCGCCGCATCCTTTACCAGATGCACGAGATGGGCCTGCGTCCCGAGCGGTCCTACGTCAAGTGCGCCCGCGTCGTGGGCGAGGTGATGGGCAAGCTTCACCCGCACGGTGACAGCGCGATCTACGACGCGCTGGTGCGCCTGGCCCAGTCGTTCTCCATGCGGCTGCCACTGGTCGACGGGCACGGCAACTTCGGTTCGCTGGGCAACGACGACCCGCCGGCCGCCATGCGGTACACCGAGTGCCGCTCCGCGCCCGGCCGCCGGGCTGATGGTCGAGTCGATCGACGAGGACACTGTCGACTTCTCCCCGAACTACGACGGCAGCGAGCAGGAGCCGGCCACCCTGCCTGCCGCGTATCCGAACCTGCTGGTCAACGGCGCCTCCGGCATCGCGGTCGGCATGGCGACGAACATGGCACCGCACAACCTGGGCGAGGTGATCGCAGCGGCCCGGCACCTGATCCGCCACCCGGGCGCGGACCTCGAGACGCTGATGCGCTACGTTCCCGGGCCGGACCTGCCCACCGGCGGGAAGATCGTCGGTCTGGACGGCATCCGGGACGCCTACGCGCGCGGCCGCGGCACGTTCAAGATCCGCTCCACGGTGTCCGTCGAGCAGGTCACCGCGCGCCGCAAGGGCCTCGTGGTGAGCGAACTGCCCTTCGCGGTAGGGCCGGAGAAGGTCATCTCCAAGATCAAGGACCTGGTCAACGCCAAGAAGCTGCAGGGCATCGCGGACGTCAAGGACCTCACCGACCGCGAGCACGGGCTGCGGCTGGTCATCGAGATCAAGAACGGCTTCAACCCGGAGGCGGTGCTCGGCCAGCTGTACAAGCTGACGCCGATGGAGGAGTCCTTCGGCATCAACAACGTCGCGCTGGTGGACGGCCAGCCGCTGACGCTGGGCCTGAAGGAGCTGCTCGAGGTCTACGTCGACCACCGCTTCGACGTGGTACGGCGGCGCAGCGAGTTCCGGCGCACCAAGCGGCGGGACCGGCTGCACCTGGTCGAGGGCCTGCTGGTGGCCCTGCTGGACATCGACGAGGTGATCCGCCTCATCCGGGCGAGCGAGAACGCGGCGGCGGCCAAGGAGTCGCTGATGTCCCGCTTCGAACTCTCCGAGGTGCAGACGCAGTACATCCTGGACACGCCGCTGCGCCGGCTGACCCGCTTCGACCGGCTGGAGCTGGAGAGCGAGCGGGACCGGCTGAAGGGCGAGATCGAGGAGCTGACCCGGATCCTGGACTCGGACGCCGAGCTGCGCAAGCTGGTCTCCTCCGAACTGGCCGCGGTCGCGAAGAAGTTCGGCACCCCGCGGCGCACGGAGCTGGTGGAGGCGACCGGCGAGCCGGCCGCCGTGGCCGTGCCGCTGCAGGTCGCCGACGACCCATGCCGCGTCCTGCTGTCCTCGACGGGCCTGCTGGCCCGCACCGCCGGCACCGACCACCCGGTGGTGCCGGGTGACGCGCGCCGCGTCAAGCACGACGTGATCGTCTCCGCCGTACCGACCACCGCCCGCGGCGTGGTCGGCGCGGTCACCTCGACGGGCCGGCTGCTGCGCCTGCCGGTGGTCGACCTGCCCCAGCTCCCGGACAAGCCCGGTGCGGCCGGCCTGGCCGGCGGCGCCCGGTTCACCGAGTTCCTCTCCCTGGAGGACGGCGAACTGCTGCTGTGCCTGACCACGCTGGACGAGTCCTCGCCCGGCCTGGCCCTGGGCACCGAACAGGGCGTGGTGAAACGGGTGGTGCCCGACTATCCGGCGCACAAGGACGAGCTGGAGGTCATCACCCTCAAGGAGGGCGACCGGCTGGTGGGGGCGGTGGAGCTGCGCACCGGCGAGGAGGACCTGGTCTTCGTCAGCAGCGAGGCGCAGCTGCTGCGTTACCCGGCCGGCCAGGTCCGGCCGCAGGGCCGGGCGGCCGGCGGCATGGCCGGCGTCAAGCTGGCCGAAGCGGCGCAAGGTGATCTCCTTCACCGCGATCGACCCGGCGACCGACGCGGCCGTCTTCACCGTGGCCGGTTCGCACGGCACCCTGGACGACTCGGTACACACGGCCAAGCTGACACCCTTCGACCAGTTCCCACGCAAGGGCCGCGCGACGGGCGGCGTGCGCTGCCATCGGTTCCTCAAGGGCGAGGACTGCCTGACGTTCGCCTGGGCCGGCCCGACGCCGGCCCGTGCGGCGACGCGGACGGGCGCGGCGGCCGAGCTGCCGGAACCCGACCCGCGGCGGGACGGCTCCGGCGTGCCGCTGGCGAAGCCCGTCGCTGCCGTCGCCGGTCCCGCCTGACCGGCGCGGGCCGGGCCGGTGCCGGGATCGTGGCCGTCCGACGCGTCTGAGAGGCTCATCGGGTGACCACGTGCACCCTCGCCTCCCTGGAATCCGACGAGCCGCTGGCGGCGACCGCCGCCGGCGCCCGCACCTGGCTGCTGCTGGAGCAGCCGGGGCCGTGGGGCGCGAAGGCGCTGACCGAAAGCCACCTCGATCCGGAGCTGGGCCGCACCCTGAACCGCGCCGGCGACGGGCAGGGGGTGCGCACCGCGCTGATCCGGCGTCCCGGGCGGCACGCCGGACGGGACGCCGGCCGGCCACGGCGGGCCTTCATCGCCCACACGCTTCCCGGCCGCTCGTGGGTGTACACCGCGCTGCTGAGCCGACCGAGGAGCTGACGGCCCTGAACCACGCGGCACTCGGCGCGGGCGACCTGGCCGGGCTGACGTCAGGCTGGAGCGCCTACCAGGGCGATCCGCTGGTCCTGGTGTGCACCAACGGCCGCCGGGACCTCTGCTGCGCCCTGCAGGGCCGGCCGCTGGCCGCCGAGCTCGCCGCGTCAGGCTCCGGCGACGTGTGGGAGACCACCCACCTCGGCGGGCATCGCTTCGCACCCACGCTGCTGGTGCTCCCGCACGGGTACGCCTACGGGCGGATCGGCGCGCCGGCCGTCAAGACCGTGCTGGAGGCCGCGCGGGTGGGCCGGGTCACGACGGAGCACTGCCGGGGCCGCTCGGCGTGGGCGCAGCCCGGCCAGGCAGCCGACCTGGCCGTTCGCGAGCACACCGGCGAGCGGCGGGCCGACGCGATCCACGTCGTCGCCGAGGAGGCGGCCGGCGCGGGGAGGTGGATGGTGTCCGTGCGGCATGCCGACGGCCGCACGTGGCAGGTGACCGTCACCGCCGAGACCGGTCCGCCGAGCGTGGCGAGTTGCGGCGCCGCACCGAAGCCCACGCGGTCACGTGCGGGTCACGGGAATCGAACCGGCACCCCCCGCTGATCACGCGGCGGTCCGGAAAACGACCGCGCCGGTGAGCAGCTGCGCGGTCGGCGGGCGGGACCTGCCGACCGGGCACGGCGGCCGAATGGGGCGGCTCACACGTCGATGCGGGACATGTCCAGAGTCGCGGCCGAACTGGTGATGAACTCCCGGCGAGGCGCCACCTCGTTGCCCATGAGCAGGCTGAACGCCTGCTCGGCCGCCTCCAGGTCGCTGATGTTGATGCGGCGCAGCGTCCGGTGGCGCGGGTCCATCGTGGTCTCGGCGAGCTGGTCGGCGTCCATCTCCCCCAGGCCCTTGTAGCGCTGGATGGAGTCCTTGTAGCGCACGCCTCGGCGCTCCAGGTCCAGCAGGGTCTGGCGCAGCTCGTTGTCCGAGTAGGTGTAGAGGTACTTGTCCTTGCCCTTGCCGGGGTTGACCAACTCGATGCGGTGCAGCGGCGGGACGGCGGAGAAGACCCGGCCCTGCTCGACCATCGGCCGCATGTAGCGCTGGAAGAGGGTGAGCAGCAGGCAGCGGATGTGCGCGCCGTCCACGTCGGCGTCGGCGAGGAAGATGACCTTCCCGTACCGCGCCTGGTCGATGTCGAAGGTCCGCCCGGACCCGGCTCCTATCACCTGGATGATCGCGCCGCACTCGGCGTTCTTGAGCATGTCCGAGACGGAGGACTTCTGCACGTTGAGGATCTTGCCGCGGATCGGCAGCAGCGCCTGGAACTCGGAGTTGCGGGCCAGCTTGGCCGTGCCCAGCGCGGAGTCGCCCTCGACGATGAACAGCTCGGAGCGGTCCACGTCGTCGCTGCGGCAGTCGGCGAGCTTGGCCGGCAGCGCGGAGGACTCCAGTGCCGTCTTGCGCCGCTGCGCCTCCTTGTGCTGCCGGGCCGCGATGCGGGTGCGGGCGGCGGCGACGACCTTCTCCAGCACCGCACGGGACTGCTGCTTCGCGTCCCGCTTGGAGGAGCCGAGGAACGCCTTCAGCTCCTTGGCGACGACCTGCGCGACGATGCGGGAGGCGGCGGAGGTGCCCAGCACCTCCTTCGTCTGTCCCTCGAACTGCGGCTCGGCCAGCCGGACGGTCACGACGGCGGTCAGGCCCTCGGTGGCGTCGTCCTTGACGACGTCGTCCTCGGCGACGCGCAGCAGCTTCGCCGACCGCAGCACCTCGTTGACGGTCTTGGTCACCGAGCGTTCGAAGCCGGCGACGTGGGTGCCGCCCTTGGGGGTGGCGATGATGTTCACGAACGACTTGACCGTCGTGTCGTAGCCGGTGCCCCAGCGCAGCGCGATGTCGACGCCGAGGTCGCGCTGCACCTCGGTGGGGATCATGTGCCCGCGTTCGTCGAGGACCGGCACGGTCTCCTTGAACGTGCCGCTGCCCTGCAGGCGCAGCACGTCGCACACGGCCCGGTCCTGGGCGAGGTACTCGCAGAACTCGCTGATGCCGCCGTCGTAGCGGAAGACCTCCTCGGAGACCTCGGCGCCGCTCCAGGCCGCGCTCGTCGCGCACGGTCAGGGTGAGGCCGGGCACCAGGAAGGCTGTCTGCCGGGCCCGGGCGTACAGGGTCTCCAGGGTGAGCCGGGCGTCCTTGAGGAAGATCTGCCGGTCCGCCCAGTAGCGCACGCGGGTGCCGGTGCGGGTCTTGGGGATCTTCTTGCCCTTGAGCAGGCCCGCTCGACGGGTCGAAGGGGGCGTCCGGGCCGGACTCGGTGAAGATGCCGGGCACGCCGCGGCGGAAGCTGACGGCGTGCGTGCGGCCCGCCGCGGTCCACCTCGACGTCCAGCCGGGAGGAGAGGGCGTTGACGACCGAGGCGCCGACGCCGTGCAGACCGCCGGAGGCCGCGTAGGAGCCGCCGCCGAACTTGCCGCCGGCGTGCAGCTTGGTCATCACGACCTCGATGCCGGACAGGCCGGTCTTGGGCTCCACGTCGACGGGGATGCCGCGGCCGTTGTCGCGCACCTCGACCGAGCCGTCCTCATGCAGCACGACGTCGATGCGGTCGCAGTAGCCGCCCAGGGCCTCGTCGACGGAGTTGTCGATGATCTCCCAGAGGCAGTGCATGAGGCCCCGGCTGTCGGTGGAGCCGATGTACATGCCGGGCCGCTTGCGCACGGCCTCCAGGCCCTCCGAGGACGAGCAGGTGCCGCGCGGTGTAGTTGGAGCCTCCGTCCCGGTCCGGACCGGACAGCAGGGCGGTGGACGACGGCACGGACGTCTCGGCGGTCACGCGGTTCGCTCCTCGCTGAATTCTGCATGGGTGGGCGGGGTTGCCGCTCAGAGGGTACCGAGGCCCTGAACAGCAGGTGTGCAGGGCGCCCATGCTAGCGCAGACACGTACACGCGTTCGATAACTCGTAGGGGTGACGTGAACATCACGTTCCCAAGGAGGCATGAACCATTTAGGCTTCGGGCACGTCCTCATGAACGAAGCAGTTCGATGACCGACGACGACCGACGCACAACGTGAAGAGCACGCACGAGAAGTAAACGGCTCATTCGCCGCCACCGGCAGCTTTCCAGCCGTCTCGCGAAAAACCTTCGCGAGAAGGGAACGTTTTCGGCCCGGCTGGATGTTGACCCTGGTAAGACAGCTCGTCGAGCTAGAGAAGAGGCGACGTGACTACTGTTCTGACCCCCGCGACCCCGCTGACGGCCGCTGACCGCTGCGACCGGTGCAACGCTCAGGCCTACCTGCGCGTCGTACTCATGAGCGGTGGAGAGCTGCTGTTCTGCGCGCACCACGGCCGCAAGTTCGAGCCGGAACTGAAGAAGATCGCCGCGGAGATACAGGACGAGACGGAGAAGCTCACCGCTCCTCCCACCGCGGGCGACGAAGAACAGCTGACCCTCCCACCTGACGCACGGCGTCCACCGTCAGACGAGCTCTGACCGGCCCAGGGCCGGACACGGCGGGCGGTCCCCCGGAGAGATCCGCAGGGGCCGCCCGCCGCCGTCGTGCCCTTGTGCGGGCCGCACGGCGGCTCTCAGGACAGTGTGGGCGGCGATCTGCGCCGCGACGGCGGAGACGCGCGTGTAGACCCCCGGACGGCCCGGCCTGCCGCAGCCCAGCCCCCAGGAGACCAGCCCGATCAGCTTCCCGTCCGCGACGAGCGGACCGCCGCTGTCCCCCTGGCAGGCGTCCCGGCCGCCGCCGTCCACCCCGGCGCACAGCATCGTCCGCGCATCGAACGTGCCGGTCGCCGACCCGGGATAGGCCCGCCCGCACACGCCGTCGGCCAGCACGTCCACCCGGGCGGCGTAGAGGCGGTTCGCGTAGCTGCCGTCACCGCTGGTGTCCCCCCAGCCGTAAACCGTGGCCCGGGCGCCGGGCGGTAGCCGGCGTCGCCGGACCGGGCGAGCTGCGACGCCCTCGTGTCCGGGCAGCGGCCGCGCAAGGGTGAGCACGGCGACGTCCGCCGCATTCGTCCGGTCGTCGTACCGCGGGTCGACCCAGATACCGGAGACCGCGCTCTCCTCCCCGCCCTCCCCGGTCAGGTCGGTGCGGCCGGATATCACCCGCAGGTCGTCCACCTGCGACGGATCCGCGCCGAGCACCTCCCGGCTCAGGCAGTGCGCCGCGGTGACGACCGTCCGCGGTCCGACGACCGCTCCCCCGCAGTACTGGCCGGAGCGTTCCGGTCCCGAAGCGGCTCTCGCTGGCCAGCGCGACCGTCCACGGATGCTCCGAGACGTCCACGGGCCGGCCGCCGACCACGACGCGGCCGCGGGCGGCCGCCGGCTCGTGCACCCGGCAGCGACGCAGGGACCAGCGCGGCGAAGAGCAGCGGTATGAGACCGGCGAGTGAGGAACGTGAACGCAGTGGCATGCGGGGGCCTCCTGACCGTACGAAGCGCCGTGACCACCCAGCGTCGCCCATTCGGGCGCCGCCCGCATCCCGAGCACGACGAAGGCCGGCGCCCCGCAGGGACGCCGGCCTTCCCACCGTTCGCTCAGTCGAGGTAGTCCCGCAGAACCTGCGACCGGGAGGGGTGCCGCAGCTTCGACATGGTCTTCGACTCGATCTGCCGGATACGCTCACGAGTCACGCCGTAGACCTTGCCGATCTCGTCCAGCGTCTTGGGCTGTCCGTCGGTGAGACCGAAGCGCATGGAGACCACGCCCGCCTCTCGCTCGCTGAGGGTGTCCAGCACCGAGTGCAGCTGCTCCTGCAGCAGCGTGAAGCTGACCGCGTCGGCGGGCACCACGGCCTCGGAGTCCTCGATCAGGTCGCCGAACTCGCTGTCGCCGTCCTCGCCGAGCGGCGTGTGCAGCGAGATGGGCTCACGCCCGTACTTCTGGACCTCGACGACCTTCTCGGGGGTCATGTCGAGCTCCTTGGCGAGCTCCTCCGGGGTGGGCTCGCGGCCCAGGTCCTGGAGCATCTGGCGCTGCACACGCGCCAGCTTGTTGATGACCTCGACCATGTGCACCGGGATGCGGATGGTGCGGGCCTGGTCCGCCATGGCGCGGGTGATCGCCTGCCGGATCCACCAGGTCGCGTAGGTCGAGAACTTGTAGCCCTTGGTGTAGTCGAACTTCTCGACCGCGCGGATCAGACCGAGGTTGCCCTCCTGGATCAGGTCCAGGAAGAGCATGCCGCGGCCGGTGTAGCGCTTGGCCAGCGAGACGACGAGCCGGAGGTTGGCCTCCAGCAGGTGGTTCTTGGCCCGCCGGCCGTCCTCGGCGATGATCTCCAGCTCGCGCTTGAGCTTGGGGGCGATCTTGTCCTCGGCGGCCAGCTTGTCCTCGGCGAACAGACCGGCCTCGATGCGCTTGGCCAGCTCCACCTCCTGCTCGGCGTTGAGCAGCGGGACCTTGCCGATCTGCTTGAGGTAGTCCTTGACCGGGTCGGCGGTGGCGCCGGCCGCGGCGACCTGCTGGGCCGGGGCGTCGTCCTCGTCGTCGTCGGAGAGGACGAAGCCCTCGTTCTCGTTCTTCTGCTCCGCCGTGGAGCCGTCCTCGGGGGTCTTCTTGCCGGGCTTGGCCTGCGCCTCCTCGGCCGGCTCGTCGCCGGACTCCAGGATCTCGTCGACGACCGACTTCTTCGCGGCCTTCTTCGTGGCTGTCTTCTTCGTGGCCGTCTTCTTGCGCGGCCTTCTTCGCCGTGGCCTTCTTGGCGGCGGCCTTCTTCGCGGCGCGCAGCCGGTGCGCCGGTCTCCGCGGCGGCGGCCGTTTCCGCGGCCCCGGAGACCGGCGCCGCCTCGGGAACAGCCGCCTTGGCGGCCTTCTTCGCGACGGACGCGGCGGTGGTGCTCTTCGCGGCGGCAGGCTTCGCGGCGGCGCGCTTCGCCGTCGTCTTCGCCGGGGCGCTCTTCCGGGTGCGCTTGGGGGCCTCTGCGGCACTCACCATCAGCGTCACACCCTCCTCATCGAGGATCTGGTTGAGGCTGCGCAGAACGTTCTTCCACTGGGTCGGCGGAATCTGGTCGGCCTCGAAGGCTCGACGCACGTCATCGCCGGCGATCTGCCCCTCGGCCTTTCCCCGCTCGATGAGCGCCATCACAGACTCGGATTCGGCGATCTCCGCAGGGAGCGTACGGGATGTGCTGGCCGACACGAACAACCTCTCGAAACGATGGAAATGGCGGACCGCCGGCGGGGGAACCGACGGCGCGGGCTGAGCAGGGAAGGGATACAGCGCCCGGAACGGCTCGTTGTATTCCCTCCACGGCTGTCACCTCTTGAGTCATCGCACAGGGGCGGGAAGCGTTACGGACCCGCCACGTGGCCCCGCTCACACCGCGTATCCGGATCAGAGGGTGCGTATGCCCCCATGGCGGGCATCCATGCCCGCCACGTGCGACGGCGCCGCCGGAGATTCCGGCGGCGCCGTACGGATCGGGCAGATGCGGACGAGCCCCGGACCCGCCCCGGCCCACCGGCGTGGGCGCGACCGGACGTACTCGTCTCAGTGCTCGCGCGGGGCGGGGACGACGTGGTCGGCACCCGGGGCGGCCTGGTCGCCCTGCCCGCCGACCAGTCGGCGCACCGCGGCCTCGGCCGCGTCGGCGTCGCCGGCGGCGAGCGCCTCGACGATCCGCAGGTGCTCGGCGACCAGCGCCTCGCTCGGCCGCTCACAGCCCGCCGCGGAGCCGCCGGAGACGTGCAGCGCGGCACCGACGATGCCGGAGAGGTGCTCGAGCATCCGGTTCCCGGCCGCCTGCAGCAGCTGCGCGTGGAACTCGGCGTCTGCGCGCGAGAAGGTGACGGCGTCCTGCTGGGCGAGGGCCTGTTTCATGATCTCGACCATGTCGGTGAGCCGCTGCCGCACGTCCTCACGGCAGCCGGCTGCGGCGAGCCGGGCCGCCAGCGGCTCGATCGTCGAACGCAGCTCGGCCAGCTCGCACCGCTGGTCGTCGCGCTGGGGGCCGAAGGCCCGCCACTCGATGATGTCGGGGTCCAGCAGGTTCCAGTCACTGACCGGCCGCACCCGGGTACCCACGTTCGGCCTGGCACTGACCAGCCCCTTCGCCTCCAGCACCCGGAGGGACTCGCGCACGACCGTGCGCGAGACCTCGAAACGCTGGCCGATCTCCTCGGGCACCAAGGGACGGTCGGCCCCCAGGTCGCCGGAGACGATCATCTGTCCGAGCTGCTGCACGAGTTGACCGTGCAGGCCGCGCCCCCTGTTCCCGGTGGAGCGACGGGGCATGCGGCCCATGTCCGACTCGGAGCCCTCCCACACGGGGGTGTTGCCGTTCGACACGGGCCGACTCGGCGTACGGGTAGCGGTCCAGCTCGCCCGACCCCGAGTCGGTGTGGCGGGCGGCGGTCATCATGGTCTGCGCAAGGGTAGTCACGCCTCTCTTTGTCGGTCACACCGACGGCGCCCTTGAGGGCTTTGGTGAAAAGCACACGAAAGGGTGATCGTGGGCTTTCGGACAATTGACGCCTTATCGGAAAGAAGCGAAAGTCTTTCCGTCATCTGCGAGCGATGCGCACCGCTTTCAGCAGGCGTCTGCCCACAGGCGGGATGACGGCCGTCCGGCGGCCCGGCCTGGGCCACAGCGTCCCGCCGCGCATCCCGGTGAGGAGATAGCCGCACAGCAGAGTCGCCAGACACACCGTCAGCGCCGTTTCGACCGGTGATGTGAGGAGATGCAGCGCGGCGGGCCAGCCGTCCGGGAGCGCGGGAAGCCGGGCGGGCAGCGGCAGTTCGACCGGGCCGGCGGACAGGGCGACGCCGCCCTCGGCGGGGTGGACCGTCGAGGTGATGCAGCGCGGGGGCGACGACGAAGGGGACCGCGGCGACCGCCGCCAGACCCGCGGTCGCGGACCGGAAGACGCCGGCCGCCAGGAGGCCCGCCCAAGCACAGCTCACGGCGGACAGCGGCAACACGAGCACCGACAGCGGCCAGTCGTAGTCTCCGGTGGCGGGGCGCAGCGCACCGGCACCGTGCACCAGCCCGAGCACTGTGGCGTCGAGCGCGACCGTGGCCATGCACAGGATGAGGGCGAGCGCCGCGGTGACCGCGAGCTTCGCCACGAGCAGGCCGAGACGCCGCGGCACGGGTGCACCCGCCGGGGCCAGAGCCGGGAAGCGGAACTCCTGCCCGAAGGCGAGCGAGCCCAGCAGCGCGGCCGCCCACGCCGCAGGAGGCAGCGGGAAGGCGCGCCCGGTGGGCCATCCCGCCACGGTGTGCACGAAGCCTCCAATGGCCGGCGGGGCGCCGCCGGAGCGGGACAGGACCAGGCAGGTCGCCAGGGCCGCCACGAGTGCGAGGCCGAGCAGGCACCAGGTGCTGCGGAGTCCGAGACAACGGTGCAGCTCGTAGCGCAGCGGAGCCGCCGGTCCGGGCCGGGCGAGTGCCCGCAGCCGGGGGCCGGTGGGCGCGATCCCGGCACGGGCCGGCGAAGACCGGCGCACGGGGGCGCCGTCGGCACCGGGCTCCGTCTCGGACTCGAGGGCCTCGCCGCCGTACAGGCCGCGTTCGTCCGCGAGACGGTGAACGAGGATGCCGTGGCGGTGGGCGATCTCACCGACGTCCGCACAGCTGCTGCCGTACACCGACAGCCGCTGGCCGCCCTCGTGCACCACCTCCAGCGGGCCGGCCGGCTGCGGTGCGGCCGGGTGCGCCGCTTGCGGGAGCAGCGTCGCCAGGCGCTCGGCCTGCGGGGAACTCACCGCGACGCGCGGGCGGTAGCGGGTGCGCAGGAAGGCGCCGACATCCTGGTCGGCGACCAGCCGGCCGGCGCGGACCGTCACCACGCGATCCGCGATCCGGACCGCCTCCTCGGGCTCGCGCAGGGCGACGAGGACTGCGCCGCCCTGTGCCGCGAAGCCGCGCAGCAGACCGTGCATCCAGCCGCGTTCGCGCGGCGACAGTCCGCGTGCCGGTTCGTCCAGGACGAGGGTGTGCGGATCGCCGACGAGGGCGCCGGCCATGCCGATCCTGCGGTCCATGCCGGCGGAGAAGGAGCCGAGCCGGAACTCTGCGAGGTGCCGGAGGCCGACGACCTCGAGGAGTTCGTCGGCACGGTCGACGGACACGCCGGCCACGGCGCAGAGCATCCGCAGGTGGCCTCGCGCCGTACGGCCGGGGTGCCCGGGAGTCCTCCCCAGCAGCACGCCGACCTCCCGCGCCGGATGCGGGACGCGGGCGAGCGGGCGGCCGCGGAACAGGGCCGTGCCGCGCCCGGCGTCGATCTGCAGCGCGAGCCGGAGGGCGGCGGTTTTCCCGGCACCCTCCGGTCCCAGCAGCACGGTGACCTGACCGGGCCGCGCTTCGAAGGTGAGGTCGTCGACCGCCGACGGCACCCGGCGGTCGGAGGCACTGGTGAGCCCGATGGCCTGGATCATCGCTTCTCCCGCAGGACGCGTGAGGGACGCATGGGAGGAACGATAACGCTATATGTCCGATTTTCCGGGCAAGGTGACCGCCGGTGTCGTCACGCTTCGGGACGAAGCATCGGCGGATTCAGCAGCGTCGCGCCGCCGGCCGTGAACAGCTGTGCGGGTCTGCCGCCCTGACGGGACGTCGTCCCGCCGGTCGGCACCAGAAAGCCCGGCGTCCCCGTCACCTTGCGGTGGAAGTTGCGCGGATCCAACGTGACACCCCAAACGGCCTCGTAAACCCGCCGCAGCTCGCCGACGGTGAACTCCGGCGGGCAGAAGGCGGTCGCGAGCGAGGAGTACTCGATCTTGGACCGGGCACGTTCGACGCCGTCGGCGAGAATCCGATGATGGTCGAACGCCAGCCCCTCCTCAGGAACGAGCACCTCCTCGACGGGCGCCCAGCGGGCTCCGCTGGCGTCACCGCCGGCCGTCGGCGAGGGCAGTCCGGGCGCGAGCACCAGATGGGCGACGCTCACGACCCGCATCCGCGGGTCCCGGCCCGGATCGCCGTAGGTGGCCAGTTGCTCCAGGTGCACCTCCGGTCCGCCGTGCTCCGGTGCGACGGTCCGCAGCCCCGTCTCCTCGTCCAGTTCCCGTGACGCGGCGGCCTCGAGGTCCTCGTCGATCCGCACGAACCCGCCCGGCAGCGCCCACCGGCCCTCGAACGGCGGCTCACCTCGGCGGACCGCCAGCGCGCACAGTCGGTGACTGCGCACGGTGAGTACGACCAGGTCGACGGTGACGGCAAAAGGCGGGAAGGCCGACGGATCGTAGGGCATGGCGGTGATCATAGTCGTCTGCCTGACGATAAAAACCCTCCTGGTGAAAACGCGTCAGCCGGCGCGGGCGGCTTCCTGTCCCCGGCGTGACCGGCGTTCCTCCCGCATACACTGCCGCAGCGGCTCGGGGTCCAGCCCCTCGTTGCAGGCCCGGTGCAGAAGTTGCGCGAAGACGTACCCGGGGTCTGCCTCGAGCGCCCGCCCGAGGGCCACCCTGGCCGTGGGGTCGTCACCGAGCGACCAGGCGACCCAGCCCGCCAGCGTGAGCGGAGCGGCCGCATGTTCGGTGAAACCTCCGACGCACCGCCGGGCCACCGCCCGCCACAGCCGCAGAGCCGGTTCGGCGTCCTCGCCTTCCATCCACTCCGCGGCGCGGTCCCGGGTCAGCCGGTCCTGCAGACCCAGGATCAACCGCGCCGCCTCATCCCCGCCGAGCAGCCCGTCGTCCCGGGCATCCCCGGCGACGACCGACTCCCCCGGGTCCGCGGCCGCCGCGTGGAACCGCGCCACGAGCCGTCCGGCCAGCACCACCGTCTCCTCCCGCACCTCCTCCACCGCGCCGGGCCGCAGCATGCGCGGGAGCAGCGCAGCACACGCCTCGTCCAGCGCCCGCTCCGACTCCTCGGCCATCGCGGTGCCGTGCGGGGCCAGCCGTGCCTCGATCTCCTTCAGGGTGCCGCGCACCCGCAGTCCGGCGAAGGCGGCCGCGGCAGCCATCTGCGAGCTGCCCGGCCGGGCGAGCTCGGTGCCCTCGGGCGGACAGCAGTCCGCACCGGAACACACATACGACCACCATCGGCCGGCCGCGATGCACAGCGCCTCGAAGACCGGCACCTCCCGCCGGCCGCAGGCGGTGCGCAACAGCTGGGCGAGGGGTCGCAGCCGCTCGACGACGGCTCCGGTCTCTTCGTCGGCGCCAGGATCACGGCACAGATAGAGCAGCGCACCGTCGGGCGCGTCGTCGCGGGCCGCGGAGGCCGCCACCAGGCAGCCGGCCACCTCGTCGGCGACCCACGGCCACGCCTCGGGATCGGCCGGGATGGCGACGCGCACACTCCCGCCGAACCGGCCGCGCTCGCCATGCAGGGCGACGAGGACGAGGGAGTCGTCGGGATGGAAACCGAGCAGGTAGGGCAGGGCATCGGCGAGCTCGCCGGGACTGCGCAGTGACACCTGGACCTGGTCGTCGGACAGCGGCTGTGCGGCGGATCGCCCGCCGTGGTGGGAAGTCATGCGACGAGAATGGACTCGGGACGGCTCCGCCCGTCGCGCGTCGTCCACAGCCACCGGCGTTCGTCTTATCGATCATATGTGTTGCGCTTCATCCACAGGCCGCCTTCGGCATGTCGGACGGAATGCGTTTGCATGGGGGTATGACTGACACCGCGCTGCGCACCACCGCCGACGCCGTTCTCTCCCAGCTGGTGGGAGACGACTCCGGCCGTTCGCGGCTGCGCGAGGACCAGTGGAGGGCGGTCGAGGCGCTGGTCGCCGAGCGGCACCGGGTACTGGTGGTGCAGCGCACCGGCTGGGGCAAGTCGGCCGTCTACTTCGTCGCCACCGCGCTGCTGCGCCGGCAGGGCAGCGGACCCACCGTGATCGTCTCTCCGCTGCTCGCCCTCATGCGGAACCAGATCGCCGCGGCAGAGCGGGCCGGAATCCGGGCCCGCACCATCAACTCGGCCAATCCCGAGGAATGGCAGAGCGTGCGCGAGGAGATCGCCGAGGGCGCCGTCGACCTGCTGCTGGTCAGCCCGGAACGCCTGAACAATCCCGACTTCCGGGACAGCGTCCTCCCGCAGCTCGCCGCCACCACCGGGCTGCTCGTCGTCGACGAGGCGCACTGCATCTCCGACTGGGGGCACGACTTCCGCCCCGACTACCGGCGGCTGCGCACGATGCTCACGGAGCTGCCCCACGGCGTGCCCGTCCTGGCGACGACCGCGACGGCCAACGCGCGGGTGACGGCCGACGTCGCCGAGCAGCTGGGCACCGGTGAGGAGTTCGAGAAGGCCCTGGTCCTGCGTGGTCCGCTGGACCGGAAGAGCCTGCGGCTGGGCGTACTGCGGCTGCCCGACTCGGCTCACCGCATGGCATGGCTGGCCGAACACCTCGACGAGCTGCCGGGCTCGGGCATCATCTACACCCTCACCGTGGCCGCCGCCGAGGAGGTGACCGCCCACCTGCGGCAGAGCGGGCACAACGTGGCCGCCTACACCGGCCGCACCGAGAACGCCGAACGTGAGAGCGCCGAGGCCGACCTGCTGGCCGACCGGGTCAAGGCGCTGGTCGCCACCTCCGCGCTCGGCATGGGTTTCGACAAGCCCGACCTCGGGTTCGTCGTGCACCTGGGCTCGCCCTCCTCCCCCATCTCCTACTACCAGCAGGTCGGGCGCGCCGGGCGCGGAGTGGACCACGCCGAAGTGCTGCTCCTGCCGGGCCCGGAGGACGAGGCGATCTGGCGCTACTTCGCCTCGCTCGCCTTTCCGCCGGAGTCCGACGTCCGGCGCACCCTGAGCGTGCTGGAGGCCGCTGAACGCCCGCTGTCGCTCCCCGCACTGGAGCCGCAGGTGGAACTGCGCCGCTCCCGGCTGGAGATGATGCTCAAGGTGCTCGACGTGGACGGTGCCGTGCAGCGGGTGAAGGGCGGCTGGCGGGCGACGGGGCGGCCCTGGGCCTACGACGCGGATCGGTACGCATGGGTGGCCCGGCAGCGCGAGACCGAACAACAGGCGATGCGTGAGTACGTCACCACCTCGGGCTGCCGAATGGAGTTCCTGCGCCGGCAACTCGACGACGATCTGGCCGCGCCCTGCGGCCGGTGTGACGTCTGCGACCGCTCACAGTGGCCGACCGAGGTTTCCCCGCAGGCACTGGCGGCCGCGCGCGGGCAGCTGGAGAGGCCGGGTGTGGCCGTCGAGCCCCGCAAGATGTGGCCGACCGGGCTGGCCGCGCTCGGGCTTGACCTCAAGGGAAAGATCCAGGAGGCGGAACGGGCGGGTACGGGCCGGGCGCTGGGCCGGCTGTCCGACATCGGCTGGGGCAACCGGCTGCGCCCGGCCCTGGCCCCACAGGCGCCCGACGAGCCGGTGCCCGACGACGTGGCCGGCGCCGTGGTGAGCGTGCTCGCCGACTGGGCGAAGGGGCCGAAGGGCTGGAGCTCCGGCGATCCGGAAGCGCCGGGCCGTCCGGTGGGAGTGGTCGCGCTCGGCTCCCGCGCCCGCCCCCGTCTGGTCTCCTCACTCGCCGAACACATCGCCGCCGTGGGCAGGATGCCGCTGCTGGGCACGGTGGAGCTCACCGCGGAGTCCGGTCCCGCACCCGCGCGCAGCAACAGCGCCCAGCGGCTGCTGTTCCTGCACCGCTCGCTGAGGCTGGACCCGGCCACCGCCGAGCCGGTGGCCGCGGCGGCCGGACCGGTGCTGCTCGTGGATGACTTCACGGAGACCGGATGGACGCTCGCCGTCGCCGCCCGGCTGCTGCTCCGAGCCGGCGCGACACAGGTCCTCCCGCTGGTCCTCGCGGTGCAGGGCTGAGTGGCCGTCCCATCCGTGACCTGCGGCGTCATTGCCGTCACGGGCTCGGGCGGCGACAATCGGAGCAGGCAACGGCGAGGGGGGAACGTGACGTTCGGCTTCGTTCCGCCGCCGGCGGACCCGGTCTCCCACCCGCGCCGTACCCTGGAACTCTCCGAATGGGCCGCCACCGGCATCCCGCTGCTGAGCAGGCCCCGCGCGACGGTCACCGACCTGTGCGAACGGCACGTCCCCCGCCCGGACACGACGGTCGTCGCCGTGCTCGGCCCAGACGAACGGCTCGTGGCCAGCGCCTCGTTCAGCAACCCCCGGCCGCAACCGGACGGCTGGGACTTCCGCAACGCACTGCTGAACCGGCTGCGCCGGGTGATTCCGCACGACCTGCGCCGCCGCACCCCCGTCCGCACGGCGGTGCTGCTGGTGTGCCGGGACGGGGAGCCGCGCTGGACGGACCTGGACGGCGCCTGGATGTGGGGCCTGCGGGACGCCTGCACCCTGCACGGACTGCGCTGCGGCGCCTACGTGGCCCTCACTCCGTCGGGCTGGCAGGTGCTCGGCGAGGAACGCGGCGGACGCCGGCCCTGCGCCGGACGGCCGTAGGCCGCCTCAGAGCAGCGCCCCGATGCGCTGGGGGTCTCCACAGACGACGAGCTGCGCGGTCGCCTTGGCCAGCGCCGCCGGCAGCGCCTCCGCGGCCTGCGCGTCGGTGCCGCCGTTCACGGCGACCACGACCACGGGGCGCCCGGTCAGCCGGGCGGCCGAGGCGGCGTCCGCGCAGAAGACGTCGTCTCCCTCGGCGAGCTGACGCCAGTAGGAGTCCTCGCCGAAGGACTGCTCGTGCTGGGCCCAGGGGTGCGTCCCGCCTGTGGTGAGCAGCAGGACGTCGCCGGGGTCACGTCCCTCGTCCAGCAGTCGGTCCACGACCTCGTCCGCCTTCTCCACCGCGGTCGCCTCCGTGGCGGCCACCAACTCGATCCCCGTGCCGGTCGCGGCAGCCTGCTTGGCCCGTCCGCCCGGCGGCGCGGTGCGGCCGGGGCCCGGCCGTCCCGGTCCGGGGCGGCTGCCGCCGCCGCGCGGCGGCGCGGGGCGCGGGGCGGTACGGGGGCCGGGAAGCGGGGCTGTGCTGCGGGAGGCCTGCGGACTCCGGGGCGTTCCCGCGGCAGTGCGGGGTCCCGGGACACTCGTGTGAATCGTGGACTCCTCGGGGGTGAGAGGCATGGGGAGTTGTCTATCAAACGTCGGTGTACTGCGCGTCAGCGGGTTCAGAACATCTCGATCTGCTCCATCGCCCCCGCCGGCACCGGGCGCGGGCGCTTGAGGTGGCGCCATGCCGGCAGACCGTCCAGGTAGGCCCACGACAGCCGGTGATGCGGTGTCGGGCCGCCGGTCTCAAGGGCCGCGCGGTGCACCGGGGAGGGGTACCCTGCGTTGTCCTCGAAGGCGAAGCCGACGTGGTCCAGACCGAGTTCGGCCATGAGCGCGTCCCGCCGCACCTTCGCCAGCACGGAGGCCGCCGCGACCGCCACGCAGGACTGGTCGCCCTTGATGACGGTGCGGACCGTCCAGGGGACGCCCAGATAGTCGTGCTTGCCGTCGAGGATGACGGCGTCCGGCCGTACCGGCAACGCCTCCAGCGCCCGGCACGCCGCCGTCCGCAGCGCGGCCGTCATGCCGTGCCGGTCGATCTCCTGGGGGGAGGCGTGCCCGAGGGCGTGGGCGGTGACCCAGTCCTCGAGCACTGCCGCCATCTCGGTACGGCGCTTCGGCGTGAGCAGCTTGGAGTCGGTCAGGCCCTCGGGGGGCCGACGCAGTCCCGTCACGGCCGCGCACACGGTCACCGGCCCCGCCCACGCGCCACGGCCGACCTCATCGACCCCGGCCACCACCCGTGCTCCGGTGGTGGCCCGGAGCGAGCGTTCGACGCGGTGCGTGGGCGGTTCGCAGGCCATGGTGTCTCCACTCTAGTGCCGCATCAGCCAAGGTTTGCCCGGTAGCGAGGCGTCCTGGCGCACTGCGTTCGCTTCGCTCACTCCGTCTCGGCCTTGTTGCGCCTGCGGATGCCGAGCCTCTCGCACGGCGCCCGGACGCCGCATGCAGGTGTCCTACCCGGGCCTTCGGGCAACGCAGGGGGCACCTCCCGCCAAAGGCAGGGGGAGAGCGTGCGTACCAGGACTGCAACCAGCGAACCTTGGCTGTCGCGGGCACTAGCGTCGGCCGGGCGCGGGGCGGCACCGGGTCAGAACCGGGACGCCGAGCGGTCGAGGCCACCGTCTTCGCGGACTCGCCCGCAGGCCGCGAAGCCGTCGCGGACGGGCCGCTTCGCCAGGATCTCGCGGGCCCGGTGCTCGCCGTAGCTCGTCGCGAACCACGGTTCCCCGGCATCGGCTTCGAGGTCGCCGGCGATGTCGCGCAGCACGCAGGAGCGCATCGGCTCGGGCAGTTCGTCCAGCGCCGGCACCGCGTCGGCGGACAGATTCTGCAGGTAGGTCAGGTCGATGCGGTCGCTCTGCCGGTATCGGGCGACGTTCTGCGAGGCGACCAGGCCGTCCGGGGATGCCAGTCCGAAGGCGAACACCCCCAGCGCAGCGCCGGCGGCCACGGCACGCGGCAGCCAGCGGCCACCGACGGCGCCCGCCACCATCAGCAGCACGACGACCAGACCCAGCCAGATCTCCATCCCGGCGACGGAGGCCCGCAGCCGGGTGAGACCGTAGGCGTCCACATACAGATCCATGCGGCGCAGCGCGGAGAGCACCACCACGAGGGTGAGCAGACACAGGACGCCCAGCACGGTCCGCACCACCGCGCGGTCGTGCCGCCTGCCGCGCGGTGCCCAGCGCAGGGCGAGCGCGATGACGGCGAGCGTCAGCAGCGTGGCCCACAACAACTGCCAGAAGCCCTGGCGGGCGTATTCGGCGTAGGTCAGGCCGGTCTCCGCCAGAACCTCGTCGTATCCGCCGAAGAGCACGGTCAGCTGGACGGCGTTGAACGCGGCGAAGAGCAGGTTCAGCACGACCAGGGGCAGCGCCCATTCGAGCCGGCCGAAGGCGCGGCCCGGCCTGACGTGTATCCGGTCCCATCGCCAGGGGGCCGCGGCCAGCCGCGCCGCCGCGAGGGTGCCCAGCAGCGCGAAGGCGAAGTACAGCACGTGCAGTGGACTTTCCCCGACCGAGGTGTCAGGGATCAGGTCGGACAGCAGGTCCGCGAAGGCGGCGTCCGCGCCGGCGAAGAGCGCGCCGAAGACGAGCAGCAGGACGACGGCGACGCCCACGGCCCGCAGCACCGGCCCCCAGCGGGTTTGCGAACCGGAGGCCCGTTCCCTCACGGCACGGACGGCCCAGCGGGTGCCGGGGACGACCGCGCCGGCCAGACCGGCGAGTCCGAGCAGCGCGGACCGCCAGGTGACACCGCCGTTCAGGGCGAGTGAGCCGACGCACAGCGCGGTGACGACCGCGAGACCGCTTGGCCAGTCGGCGTCCCGGAACGCGGGGACGGCCAGCAGCGCCATACAGCCGGCCGACCAGGCCAGCGTCCACGGACGCGGTCGGCGGCCTGCGGCGCGGGCGGCCGTCCAGGCGGCGAAGGCGGCCGGCAGGCACACGAGCAGCAGGTTGACACCCAGCCCCTCGCCGAGCAGGAAGGCCGCCAGAACGCCGGCGGCCAGTGCCGCCCAGCCCGTCGCGGGCAACATCGTGGCCGGGGGCTCGTGGGGGCGGGCCGCAACCACCCAGTCCGGGGGCTGCGGCGAGTCCGGGGTGTACGACTGGACGGGCGCGTGGGCCGGCGGTCTGTACTGAGAGTCACCGGTGGTCGGTGTGTCGTTCACGAGGTCCCCTCCCGCCGCCGCGACGATCAAGGCGGCGGCCAGGCCAGACACACTAGGCGCACGAATCCCGGACACCGCTGGGGAGCAGCGACCTGTGACGCAGCGGTGACACAGTCACATCATCAGCCCGGAGCGGACAGCCAGGCCGGCAGCGCCTCGGTGCGCGCCAACCACTCCTGCGGGGGCGCGCCGCCCTGCGCCGCCGCAGCGGCGATGCCGCCGACAATGGCGCAGGTGGTGTCCACGTCTCCGCCGGCCCGCGCGGTCGCCCACAGCGCCGCCGCGTAGTCACCTCGATGCCGGGCGACCGCCCACAGCGCGAAGGGGACGGTGTCATGGGCGCTGGTACGGCGGCCGCAGCCCAGGACGGCGGCAACCGTACCCACGTCCCCGAAGTCGAGCATGTCCTCGGCCCGCCGGAGCCCGGCTTCGACCGCACTGCGCGGCACCAGTTCCCGCACCCGGGACAGCAGGTCGGCGCCACCGGCCGGCCCCGCGGGTCCAGTGGGGTCGGCCAGCAGCGCGGCGGCGACCGCCACCGCGACCGCTCCGGCGACTGCCTCCGGATGCCGGTGGGTCACCAGCGCGGAGCGTTCGGCCTCCCGCGCCGCCCGCTGCGGGTCGCCGGCGAACCACGCGCCCAGCGGCGCGACGCGCATCGCCGCACCGTTGCCCCAGGACCCGTGCCCGTCGAAGAGTCCGGCGGCCAGCTCGCGCCAGTCGGCACCCTCCTGCCGGATGAGCCGCAGCATCCGGTTCACCGCCGGCCCGTAGCCGCGGTCGAAGTCGTGGTGCTCGGCGAACGCCGCCGCCAGCGCATCCTGCTCAACGCGGCCGTGCTCGAACAGTACGGCGACCACGGAGCAGGCCATCTCGGTGTCATCGGTCCACTGCCACGGCCCGTCCGGCAGTGTCCGTCCGCTCAGGACCGGGAGATTGGCGGGGACGAAGAACTGCGAGCCGAAGGCGTCGCCCACCGCGAGTCCCCGCAGGCCGGCCAGCGCACGGCGGGCGCGGTCGTCCCACGCGAGGAGGGAGGGATCATCGGTCATCGTGAGGGACTTTACCGACAGCGGGATAAGAACGGTGTGACCAGTCGCCGAGCTCACACCGTCCAGGACGGCTCGACCTCGATGACGTCACCGGCTACCGCCGCCACGTCCGCCTCGGTGTGGGCGCGCAGGGCGAGCCGCTCGATCCGCTCCGCGCGGTACTTGGCGTGCTCGGCAGCGGTGTTCCACATCGACAGCACCAGGAACTCGTCCTCGGGGTCCGCCTGGGCGAAGACGCCGCGCAGCATGCCGGGCGAACCGGCCATCGCCGGATTCCACACCTTCTCCTGCATGAGCGTGAAGTTCTCCACTCGGTCGGGCCGCACCCGGCAGTGCGCCACCCGCAGCAGATCGGCGTCGGAGAAGACCGGCCGGAACCCCACTTTGACGTCGAAACGGTACTCGAAGAGGCGGACGCGCATCCCGTTGTAGGTGCCCACCTGGCCGGCGTGCAGCCGGTCGTGCGAACGGGCCATGAACGAGTCGTAGAACGCGCGGCTCTCCCAGAAGCCGAACAGATGCGCCACACCGGGCCGGGCGCGGCTCCAGCCGCCGCCCTGCCCGCGGAAGCCCGGTTCGCCCAGCAGCCCCGCCCACCTCCGCTGCCCCCGTTCGAACCCTCTGCGGTCCACGACGGTGCAGCGCATCCACTTGACCAGCACCGCGCCATCGTACGGGCGGCGCATCCGAGGCGGGGGACCGGTCGCACACCGGTCCCCCGCCCTCGGCCCGTCAGCTGCAGCCGCTGGTGGAGCCGCAGCCCTCACAGAGGTAGCAGCTGCCCGCGCGGCGCATCTTCGTGCCGCACGAGAAGCACAGCGGCGCGTCCGCGCTCAGTCCCAACTGCATCTCCGCCAGTTCGGTGGAGTTGTGTGCCTGCTGCGGCGCGGCGTCCTCAGCCGGCGCCGCCTCGGGGCGCCGGGGGGCGGACTGCGCGAGCCCCTCGACGTCGAGCTCCTCCTCGGACGCCTCGTACGAGCCGGTCTCCAGGTGGCGCTGCCGCTCCTCTGCGGAGTGGATACCCAGTGCCGACCGTGTCTCGAACGGCAGGAAGTCCAGCGCGAGACGGCGGAAGATGTAGTCGACGATCGACTGCGCCATCCGCACGTCCTGGTCATCCGTCATGCCGGCCGGCTCGAAGCGCATGTTCGTGAACTTCGAGACGTAAGTCTCCAACGGCACCCCGTACTGCAGGCCGACCGAGACGGCGATGGAGAAGGCGTCCATCATGCCCGCCAGGGTCGAACCCTGCTTGGACATCTTCAGGAAGACCTCGCCGAGGCCGTCGTCCGGGTAGGAATTCGCCGTCATGTAGCCCTCGGCACCGCCGACCGTGAAGGACGTGGTGATGCCGGGGCGGCCCTTGGGCAGCCGGTTTCGGACCGGACGGTACTCGACGACCTTCTCCGGCTGCGGCTGCTCCCCTTCCGGCTTCTCCTTCTGCTTGGCGGACAGCGGCTGGCCGACCTTGCTGTTCTCGACGTAGACGGCGAGCGCCTTCGTTCCGAGCTTCCAGCCCTGCAGGTAGATCTGCTCCACGTCCTCGACCGTGCTGGACGCCGGCATGTTGACCGTCTTGGAGATGGCGCCGGACAGGAACGGCTGCGCAGCGGCCATCATCCGCACGTGGCCCATCGGGGAGATCGACCGCTCGCCCATGGCGCAGTCGAAGACCTCGTAGTGCTCCTGACGCAGGCCGGGTGCGTCGATGACGTTGCCGCGGTCGGCGATGTGCTCGACGATCGCCTCGACCTGCTCCGGCTGGTAACCCATCCGCTTCAGCGCCTTGGGAACCGTGTTGTTCACGATCTGCATCGATCCGCCGCCGACCAGCTTCTTGAACTTCACCAGCGCCAGGTCGGGCTCGACACCGGTGGTGTCGCAGTCCATCATCAGCCCGATCGTGCCGGTCGGCGCGAGCACACTGGCCTGAGCGTTGCGGTAGCCGTGCTTCCTGCCCAGCCGCAGCACGTCCTGCCATGCCTCGGTGGCGGCCGCCCACACCGGGGCGTCCAGGTCGTCCATCCGACGCGCGGCGGCGTTGGCGTCGGAGTGCTGTGTCATGACCCGCTGGTGCGCGGTCGCGTTGCGCGCGTAGCCCTCGTAGGGGCCGACCGAGCCCGCGAGTTCGGCGCTGCGGCGGTAGGAGGTGCCCGTCATCAAAGAGGTGATGGCACCGGCCAGCGCACGGCCGCCGTCGCTGTCGTAGGCGTGCCCGGTGGCCATCAGCAGGGCGCCGAGGTTGGCGTAACCGATACCCAACTGGCGGAAGGCCCGCGTCGTCTCGCCGATCTTCTCGGTGGGGAAGTCGGCGAAGCAGATGGAGATGTCCATCGCCGTGATGACCAGCTCGACGACCTTCGCGAACCGCTCGGCGTCGAAGGACTGGTTGCCCTCCTCGTCGTCACGCAGGAACTTCATCAGGTTCAGCGACGCGAGGTTGCACGAGGAGTTGTCCAGGTGCATGTACTCACTACACGGGTTGGACGCGGTGATGCGGCCCGTCTCGGGCGAAGTGTGCCAGTGGTTGATGGTGTCGTCGTACTGGATGCCGGGGTCGGCGCAGACATGGGCGGCCTGGGCCATCTTGCGGAAGAGGTGCTTGGCGTCGACCTCCTCCAGGACATCGCCGGTCATGCGGGACCGGAGTCCGAACTGCTCGCCGTTCTCGACGGCCTTCATGAACTCGTCCGTCACACGGACGGAGTTGTTGGCGTTCTGGTACTGGACCGAGGCGATGTCGTCGCCGCCCAGGTCCATGTCGAAGCCCGCGTCCCGCAGGGCACGGATCTTCTCCTCCTCCTTGACCTTGGTCTCGATGAAGGCCTCGACGTCCGGGTGGTCCACGTCCAGGACGACCATCTTGGCCGCCCGCCGGGTCGCGCCGCCGGACTTGATCGTGCCGGCGGACGCGTCCGCGCCGCGCATGAAGGAGACCGGGCCGGAGGCGTTGCCGCCGGAGGAGAGCAGTTCCTTGGAGGAGCGGATGCGCGAGAGGTTCAGGCCGGCACCGGAACCGCCCTTGAAGATCATCCCTTCTTCCTTGTACCAGTCGAGGATCGACTCCATGGAGTCGTCCACGGACAGGATGAAGCAGGCACTGACCTGCTGCGGCTGCTTGGTGCCGACGTTGAACCAGACCGGAGAGTTGAAGGCGAAGACCTGGTGCAGCACGGCGTGTGCCAGCTCGTGCTCGAAGATCTCGGCGTCGGCCGGGGAGGCGAAATAGCCGTGCTGCTCGCCGGCCGCGCGGTAGCTCTTGACCACCCGGTCGATCAGCTGCCGGAGGCTGCTCTCGCGCTGCGGGGTGCCGACCGCGCCGCGGAAGTACTTGCTGGTGACGATGTTGGCCGCGTTCACCGACCAGAAGTCGGGGAACTCCACGCCGCGCTGCTCGAAGTTGACCGAACCGTCGCGCCAGTTGGTCATGACGACGTCTCGGCGCTCCCAGGTCACCTCGTCGTACGGATGCACGCCCGGGGTGGTGTGGATGCGCTCGATGCGCAGACCCTTGTTCGCCTTGCCGCCCTTCGCGCGTGAGCCGCGTGCCGGGCCGCTCGTCGTCTCTGTCATTCCGCCTCCCTGTACGGGCATAACGCCCCCATGTGTCCCGATTCTTCCCGGGCCACGAAGTCTGTTCGTCGACCGGACGCAGAGTGCGCCCGGTCGGTTTCGGATGTCCGGCCGCGCTACCGGGTCCGGTCCCCGGGCTGCCGGACGTGGCGAAGCTCCGCCACCGCCGCCTCGAAGTCCTCGAGCGACTCGAACGCCCGGTACACGGACGCGAATCGCAGGTATGCGACGAGGTCCAGCTCCTGGAGCGGGCCGAGTATGGCCAGGCCGACGTCGTGCGTGGACAGCTCGGCGCTGCCGGTGGCTCTGGCCGCCTCCTCGACACGCTGACCGAGCTGGGCGAGCGCGTCCTCGGTGACCGGCCGGCCCTGGCAGGCCTTGCGCACTCCGGCGATCACCTTGTCCCGGCTGAAGGGCTCGGTGACGCCACTGCGCTTGATGACCATCAGCGACGCATTCTCCACGGTGGTGAAGCGCCGGCTGCAGTCCGGGCACTGACGGCGACGTCGGATGGCGGTCCCGTCGTCCGTCGTACGGCTGTCGACGACACGACTGTCGGGGTGCCGGCAGAAAGGACAATGCATCGAGATCCCCACCCTTTCCGACCACTTGCCGAGCATGCTTTTCACGACCCCGGCGGCCTGCACAAGGCCGTCGTCGTGAGCCACCAGCATATGCCACAACCGCTCGCCGAAGGAGCGGGGGACCACAACTTGTGGGCGGCTCGAGGACATCGAACCACAAGATCTGGTGGCACGTCGCCCAACGGCGCGACCGCGTGTCGCAGCGCACCGGCGGCGAGCCTACGTGCCGCGGGGCGCGGGGCGAGCGCCGGGTGGGGTCTGGAAGACTGCGGCCCGGCGGCGCTCCGGGACCGGACCGCCGAGCCGTTCGAGCATGCTTCACATACACCCGCACCGCTTAACTCGCCAGGAGAACGGCGCTATTTCACTCGAACGTGTGTTTGGCGCAACCTTTCGAAACCAACTACCGTTGTGCCCTAGGGAGAACCGATCGAGAGGGGACGACGTGACCACCACTGCGGACAGTGCGATCATGACCGAACAGGACCGCCCGGCACCGGACGACGTGCAGCCCACGCGGGCGCTGCCGGGCCGACCTCCCGGCATCCGGGCGGACAGCTCAGGCCTCACGGACCGGCAGCGGCGGGTGATCGAGGTGATCCGCGACTCGGTGCAGCGCCGCGGTTACCCGCCGTCCATGCGGGAGATCGGGCAGGCAGTGGGGCTGTCCAGCACCTCCTCCGTCGCCCACCAGCTGATGGCGCTGGAGCGGAAGGGTTTCCTGCGGCGCGACCCGCACCGGCCTCGGGCCTACGAGGTGCGCGGCTCGGACACGCCCAGCACCCAGGCTGCGGACACCGCGGGCAAGCCGTCCGCCTCCTACGTCCCGCTGGTCGGCCGGATCGCGGCCGGCGGGCCGATCCTGGCCGAGGAGTCCGTCGAGGACGTCTTCCCCCTCCCCCGGCAACTCGTCGGCGACGGAGACCTGTTCGTGCTGAAGGTCGTCGGCGACTCGATGGTCGACGCCGCCATCTGTGACGGCGACTGGGTCACGGTCCGCCGCCAGCCGGTCGCCGAGAACGGTGACATCGTCGCGGCCATGCTCGACAGCGAGGCGACCGTCAAGCGCTTCAAGCGCGAGGACGGTCACGTGTGGCTGCTGCCGCACAACTCCGCGTACCAGCCGATCCCGGGCGACGAGGCGACGATCCTCGGCAAGGTCGTCGCCGTCCTCCGCCGCGTCTGACGCCGCAGGCCGGCTCAGCCGGCCGCCGCGTCGATGGCCGCCAGCGACCGCCGCGCCTGGTTGCGGTCGGTGGTGTACCAGAAGTCCGGCATCGACGCGCGCAGGAAGCTGCCGTACCGCGACCTCGCCAGCCGGGAGTCGAGCACGGCGACCACCCCGCGGTCACCGGTGGAGCGGACCAACCGGCCGGCACCCTGCGCCATGAGCAGCGCGGCATGCGTGGCGGCCACGGCCATGAAACCGTTGCCGCCGTTCTCCTCGACCGCCTTCTGCCGCGCGCTCATCAGCGGGTCGTCGGGACGCGGGAACGGAATGCGGTCCATGACGACCAACTGGCAGCTCGCGCCCGGGACGTCGACGCCCTGCCACAGCGACAGCGTGCCGAACAGGCAGGTAGCCGGTTCGTCCGCGAAGCGGCGGATCAGCTCACCCAGGGTCTCCTCACCCTGCAGCAGGATCGGCAGGTCCAGCCGGCCGCGCAGCTCCTCGGCCGCCGCCTGCGCCCCACGCATCGAGGAGAACAGACCGAGCGTCCGGCCGCCGGCCGCCTCCACCAGTTCGGCAAGTTCGTCCAGCATGTCGCCGCGCGAGCCCTCCCGGCCGGGCGGGGCGAGGTGCTGGGCGACGTAGAGGATGCCCTGCTTGCGGTAGTCGAACGGGGAACCGACGTCCAGCCCGCGCCACGGCGGGACGTCCTCGGCCGAGGTGTCGCCCTCGGGAGCGAGACCGAGCGACGCCCCCACGCCGTCGAAGTCCCCGCCGAGTTTCAGGGTCGCCGAGGTCAGCACCACCGAGCGGTCCTCGAAGAGCTTCTCCCGCAGCAGTCCGGACACCGAAAGCGGAGCCACCCGCAGCGAGGCGCCGAACCGGTCGTGCCGCTCGCACCACACCACGTCGTAGTCCGAGGCCTGCACCAGACGTTCCGCGACGTCATGCACGCTCTCCACCGAGGCCAGCGCCTGCTTGCGCACCGCGTCCTCGTCCTGGACCGAGGAGTCACGGGTGTTGCCGAGCGCGGTGACGCACTCACGGGCGGCGTCCCGCAGCGCGGCCAGCGTGAGGGCCAGGTCCTCCGGGATCTCCTGCAACCTGCCGGGCATGGCCAGTTCCATGATCCGCTCGAAGCTCTCTGCGGCTGTCAGCAACCGGTCGGCCGCCTTCTCGTCGACGAGCTTCGCGACACGCCGCACGGCACGCTGCACGCCGCCGGGCGTCAGCTCCCCGGTCGCCACGCCGGTGACGCGGGAAACCAGCTCGTGCGCCTCGTCGACGATGAGGACCTCATGTCCGGGAAGGACGGGCGCCCCCTGGATGGCGTCGATGGCAAGCAGCGCATGATTGGTGACGATGACCTCGGCGAGCTTGGCCTGCTCCCGCGCTGCCTCGGCGAAGCACTCGGCGCCGTACGGGCAACGCGTGGCGCCCAGACATTCCCGCGCGGAGACCGACACCTGCGACCAGGCACGGTCCGAGACACCGGGCGTGAGCGCGTCACGATCGCCGCTCTCCGTCTCATCCGCCCAGTCCCGCAGTCGCAGCAGGTCCTTGCCCAGCCGACTGGTGGGCGCGGCCGCCTCGAAGGGGTCGAAGAGGCCCTCCTCCTCTTCCTGGGGCACTCCCTCGTGCAGCCGGTGCAGACACAGGTAGTTGGAACGTCCCTTGAGCGTGGCGAAGTCGGGCCGTCGGCCCAGCTTCGGCCGCAGCGCGTCGACCGTACGCGGAAGGTCCCGCTCGACCAGCTGTCGCTGCAGCGCCAGGGTGGCCGTCGCGACGACGACACGCTCGCCGTGCGCCAGGGCGGGCACCAGGTAGCCGAGCGACTTGCCCGTTCCCGTGCCCGCCTGGACCAGCAGGTGCGAGCCGTCCTCGACGGCCTCGGCGACTGCCTCGGCCATGGCCACCTGACCAGGGCGTTCGGTGCCGCCGACCGCTTCGACGGCGGCATGCAGGAGTTCGGTGAGGGAGGGCTGGCTCATAGGCCACACACCCTACGCGTCCGCACTGACGGTCAGCTGCCGTGCAGCGGGTTGGCCACCGTGCCGTGCACCGCCGCGTGCGGCCGCTCGGGACGGTCCCGGTAGCCGTCCATGTGCAGTCTGTTGCGGTTCAGGCACAGCCGCTCGATGTGCTCGGTGAGCAGATCGAAGGTCCCGAAGCGTTCCTTCAGCTCCGGGAAGCGGGCGTGGTAGCGGAGGATCTCCGCGCGCAGCAGCGCCCAGAAGTCGCGCTCGGGGACCTCGAGCTGGTCCTGGCACAGCGGCGCAAGGAAGCGGAAGACGCCCACGAAGAGTCCCGAATGGATGAACTGGGTGAGGAAGCCGGGTTCCTCGGTCAGCAGCACCTCGCGGACTTCGCCGGGCATCGAGGAGTGCTCCGGCACCGGACGTGCGCTGACGTTCACGTCGTCCACGAAGTCCTTGACCGCCAGCCGCACCGGCACGTCCCGCTCGTCGAAGACGACGATCGCGTTCTCCCCGTGCGGCGAGAAGACGGTGCCGTACCGGTAGAGGAAGTGCAGCAGGGGCGGCAGCAGCGCGGCGAACAGGTGCCGCAGCCACACCCGGGGAACCAGCCCCGAGCGGGCAACCAGCTCGGCAGTGACGGCACGGCCCCCGGAGTCGGTGTGGATCAGCGACGCGAGAGTCCTGGCCCGCTCCCCCGCCACCAGATGGCCGGTCAGCGGCTCACGCCAGATGCAGCCGAGCAGTTCCCGGTACTGGTAGGGCACGTCGGGCAGCCGGTCGTAGACGGGATGGGGCACGGCGACCGAGGCGACCTCGCCGAGCAGGATCACCCGACACTCGTCCCGCAGGTAGGGGTCGTTCTCGCGCAACGCGTGCACCCAGTCGGTCACGGCGGGTGCGGCGAGGGTCCGCTCGGTCGGCAGGCCGCGCCACACCAGGGTGTTGAGCACGGAGAGCGGCAGTTTGACGGTCAGCCGGTCGGGTCGGCTGGTGTTGAGGAAGGTCCGCACGGACTGCTGTGGAATCCGCAGGTCACCGTCCGCGTCCAGCGGCACGATCATCTCGCGGGCGATGTCCGGGGCGAACAGTGGGACGACGGTCTCGTCCCACTGCCAGGGATGCACGGGCAGCAGCAGGTAGCGCTCCGGGTCGAGGCCGCGGCGCAGCAGGGTCGCGGTGAAGCCGGCGCGGGTGGCCGGGTCGAGTTCACGCGCGTAGAGCTCGTCCGGGGCTGCCAGGTCGCCGGTGCCGCGGTAGACCGCCAGGTCGGTGTGCACGGCGATCCACGGCAGCCGGCGCGGGCGGCGCGCCTCGGGAGCCCACTGCGCGGAGTCGGCGGCGGAGAACCCCAGGCGGCCCTTGTTCGCCACCAGCCAGGGGTGGCCGGTCTGGTGGCCCTCGAGGGCGGCGTAGTCCAGCGCTGCCAGTTCCGCACTCGGCAGCGCGTTCGAGGCGAGCCGCACGTCGGCGAGCAGGGTGGCCGTCAGCTCGCGGACCAGGTGCCCGGTGGTGTCACCCTTCAGCCCGAGGAGCTTCTCGTGGGCGCGGGCCACGAAGTCCAGGGGGTCACAGTGGGGTGTGAGGGAGTCCGGGTCGAGGTGCCAGTGCCCGTAGGCGCCGCGGCGGGCGCGGAAGCGGAGGGTCAGCTCGTCGTCGACGTCGAGGTGGTAGCCGCCGGCGGCGTCCCGCTCCGGGCGGAGCAACTCCTCGTAGGAGAACTCGGCGATCATCTTCGCCAGCAGCCGCCTGGCGGCCCGGTCCCAGGTCTCACGGCTCAGACCGGTGGGCGGACACAACGGAAGGGAGTGCTCGGACAACGGGGTCTCCTTGTCTGGGAGCGGCTAGATCACGTCGCGCAGCGCACGGTCCTTCACCACGAGGGCCGCGCGTTTGTCCGGGAGGTCGACCTCTGCGGTGTAGCGGAAACCGGCACCGAGGAAAGCGGCCAGCGAGGGAGTGTTGCGTACGTCCGGTTCCGCGAGGACACGGCGGCAGCGGGGCCGCCGGTCCAGGACCAGGTCGGCGACGGCACGCAGCAGCGTGGTGCCCAGCCCGCGCCCGCGGTCCGGGACGCCGCCGATGAGCAGGTGCAGTCCGGTGTCGTGCGGACGGGCCGGGTAGTAGCGGGCGAGCGGGTCCAGGTCGGCCCGGTAGATCTCCCAGTAGCTCATCGGGGTGCCGTCGAGGACGCCGAGGCACGGGACACTGCGCCCGTCGCCGTCGAGCTGTGCCCGCAGATGCCCGGCGGTGCGTTCGGGCGAGCCCTGCAGCTCCCAGAACGCGGCGACCGCCGGATCGTTCATCCAAAGGCTGAGCAGCCGCAGGTCGCGTTCGAGACGGACGGGCAGCAGCCGCAGCCGGCCGGCCGGGGTCGGGGCGGCGGGCCAGTCTGCCACGTCGTCCAGCAGGTCGGGTTCGCCGAGGTGCAGCAGGGTGTCGGCGGGACCGTGGGCCGTCACGGCCGCAGCCTGCCGTGACCTTGACGGCTGTCCGGCGGGGGCGGCGCCGCCTGCCGCGAGGAGAGCGGCGAGTTCCCCGGAGCGGTCCAGGTCGAGGGTGTCCTCACCGCCGGCGCGGTCGGAGGTCGCCGGGTCCGACGGCTGCGGGCTGGCTTCGGATGGCTCCACGGCGGCCCCTTCTTCTGCTGTGCGGCTGCGATGCGGGAATCGGCCGGGCGTTACAGCGTCAGCGGATTGCTGAGCGCCATGTACACGGACTGGGTGTCCACCGGCCCGACGAGTTCGTCCATGCCGTGCAGGCGGGTGAGCAGATTGGCCTTGCACCCGAGGGTGGGCGAGCGCAGCAGCTTGGCAGGCAGCCGTGAGACGGGGCCGTCGGCCGGTTCGGCGGCCTTGGCGAGGAACAGCCGCAGCACGTCCAGCAGGGCGCGCTCCTCGGCGAGCCCTTGTGCGCCGAAGGCGCCGATCAGGCCGAGGATGTTGTTGATGCCGAGGTAGTAGGCGAAACGCTCGTCGGTGACGTCGTCGGCGACGAAGGAGTCGCTGGCCTGCCCGGCGCCGGGCAGCCGCCCGTGGATCTCCTCCCGGCGGGAGGCGCGGAAGTAGTAGCCCTGGTTGTCGCGGTAGCGGCCGCCGGTCGGCCAGCCGTCGGCGTCCAGCAGGACCACCGTGTTCTGCTGGTGCGCCTCCAGGGCGATGCCGGCATGCGCGTCCAGCCAGAGCACCGGGGCGACCACCGCGTCGAGGTAGCGGCGGAACCACCCGGCCGCGACCGCCCCGAGCGGCTCCCCGGTGCGGGTGGCGAGGTCATGCACCAGGTGGGCGAGCCGGGAGCGCAACTGGTGCACGGGCGCGCCGGGCCACGGACGCGGGGAGGTCAGCGACGCGACGCAGACGGCGTCGTCGTTCGGTCCGAACGGGTTCTGCCGCAGCACGGTGTCGAAGCCGGGGACCGGCACTCCGTCGGGATCGTTGAGCCCGACCCACGCAGGGTCGCGGACGATGTCGAAGCCGGGGTGTGCGGCGTACCACGCGGTCTCCAGACCACCGGAGAGCAGCCGGTGCACCTCGAGGCCGCGCAGCAGCTCCTTGCGGAGGTTCTCCCGGCGGGAGTTGGTGATGCGCAGACCCAGCGACAGCTTCAGCATCGCCTGGCTGCCCGGTCGGTGCACGGTGCGGACGGAGGATGTCGGGTACCAGGCGTCGCCGGCCGGGCCGAGATCGTGCAGCAGACCCGCCTTGAGCAACCACGCCACGTCGGAACGGTGGCGCAGCTGACCGGCCTGCCAGGGGTGCAGCGGCAGCAGCAGGCAGCCGTCGGGCAAACCGTCGGCTGCCGGCTCACCCGTGAGCCGTTCGAGCAGGGTGTGGGCGGGCACGGTCCGACCGGCCTCGTACCAGGCGGAGTCGGCGGCGACCAGCGGCCGTTCGGCTGCCATCCAGTGCAGCGGGAAGGAGCCGCGCAGCTCGGGCGAGTACGCGCGGGACTCGGCGTCTGCCAGGCCCTCGCGGCTCTTCGGCGTCGGGTGCACCGGGTGGCCGAGCACGAGGGACTGTTCGGCGTCCAGGAACGGGTCGCCCTCGGGCGGCGGTTCGGGAGCGCTGCGGCGCTCGGCGACGAAGACGGCGGAGCGGCGCACGCTGTCCGCGACCCGGCCGACGAGCGCGGCGGCCTCCTGCGCCGGCACCGACCCGCGCGCGACGTGAGCGGCTTCCCGGCTGAGCAGGGCGGCGAGGGTCACCGCGTCGATGTGCGGCGCGTCGTCGGGGGCACTGTGGAACCGCGGCCGCCCGAAACGGTGCCAGCCGGTCGCCGACCAGTGCCGTACGGGTGCACACAGCGCGGCGCCCGTGGCCCGCAACGGGAGCCGCAGCACGTCGTCCTGTGGACGTGACAGGTCATTCTCCCTTGCCCAGCAGCGCAGCAGGTTCTCGGTGGCTGCGGCGTCGGCGACGGCGGCCGGGTCGGCGTGTTCGAGCGGATCGGCCTCGTCGACACCCGCGAGCGCCGGGCAGGGGCCGTGCCCGGTCCCGGCCGGATTCGGCTCCCGGCCGGCGAGTTCGTCATCCGCCGCCCCGCCGGTGTCACGTCCCTGAGGTGGGACCGCGGGCGCCATGAGCAACGCCAGCCGTCTGCGGACCGAAGGCCTGCCGCCGGACGAGTCGTCCGCTGCGGACCCGGAGCGCGCGTTCACCTGGTGCCTCCCGTGCTGTCGGTTCGGCGTGCCACAGGGCACGCCGCTATCCCCCGGAAGGACCAACGAGTGAGACGGCCGGAGATCACGGCCGTCCGGGAGATCACCGTTGCTCCACGGAAGCGGCGGTTCGGTGAAACCGGGAACCCCGCTGCGTGAGGGACCGTGCACACCGGGCATAGTGGGGCCCGGTCCCGCTACGGCGGGCGCATGACATCAACGGGCCCGCAAGCGGGCCGTTTTCAATGGGGGATTCACTCTTCATGCCATCGACGAGCAGAAGCATGCCCAAGTTCCGGACCACGGCGGCAGCCGCCGTGGCTGCGGCGCTGGCGATGACACTCGCCGGGTGCAACTCGGACTCGGACACCCAGCACGATGCGAAGCCGAGCACCGCGGCGACGCGGTCGCTGTCACCCAAGGACGTGAAGCGGCTGAAGGACGCGCTGGGCGGCAAGCTGCCGAAGGACCTTCCCGCTCCGCTGAAGGACGACCTCGAGAAGTGGAAGAGCGGGGCCTGGAAGAACTGGGACCGGGACGACTGGCTGCGTGAGGCCAAGGACTTCGTCAACCCGGTCATCAAGCACTTCTGGGACGAGAAGCGCCTGCACGACGCCCAGGACCACGCCGAGGACCACGGCAAGGACGTCGGCCACTCGGACATCGACGAGGGCGTCACCGACCCCGCTCCGGAACCGGTGCAGGCCGAGGCGGTTCCGCGGCCGTACACGCAGGCACCGCCCGTGGGAAAGATCCTCTTCGAGACACCTCAGGGCGCGGCCGTCTGTTCCGGCACGGTCGTCAAGGACCCCGCACACCCGGGCAAGTCCAACCTCGTGGCGACCGCGGGCCACTGCGTCCACGCGGGCAAGAAGGGCGGCTGGTACCGGAACATCGCCTTCGTCCCGCACTTCAACAGCAAGGGCCGCTCCAAGGAACAGGTGTACGACAGCCCGCTGGAGAGCAGCGCACCGTTGGGCGTGTGGTGGGCCAGGACGGCCCGCACCACGCCGTACTGGATCGACAACGGCACGGAGACGGGCGGCGGCGGTGCGGCGCGGGACTTCGCCGTGCTGAAGGTCACTCCCGAGGACCCGGATACCACTACCAAGTCGCTGGAGGAGACGGTCGGCAGTGCCGTCTCCGTCGACTTCGGCAGCCCGGCGGTGACAGGTATCAAGAGCCTGACCGCGAACGGTTACCCGGCCGCTCCGCCCTTCGACGGCATGTCGATGTATCGCTGCACCGACAAGCCGGGCAGGCTCACCGTGCGGGACACCCGCCCGACCCTGTACCGCATCGGGTGCACGATGACTCCCGGTTCCTCCGGCGGCGGCTGGCTCGACGCCGAGGGCGACCTGCTGTCGGTGACCTCGATCGGGCCGGCTGACAGCACCTGGCTGGCCGGACCGCGGCTGGGCAAGGACGCCGAGGCCGTCTACAAGTCGGTCATCGCCACCAAGTAGGCGCCACACGCGATGCGGGAGGGCACGCCCCGGTAAGGCCCTCCCGCATCAGTGGACGAGGCTCAGACGCCGGCCGCTGGGCGAAGCGCCCGCAGTTCGGCGGCCAGCTCCTCGTGCACCCGCGCCTTGAGCAGGGTGCCCTCCGCGGTGTGCTCCTCGCCGAGCACCTCGCCCTCCGCGTGCACCCGGGAGACCAACGCGCCCGCCGTGTACGGCACCAGAACCTCCAGCTCGACCGACGGCCGCGGCAGCTCCTCGTCGATGAGCTTCCGCAGCTCGTCGACGCCCTGTCCGGTCCGCGCGGAGACCACCAGTGCGTGCTTCTCACGGCGCAGCAGCTGCTGGAGGGCGAGCGGGTCTGCCGCGTCCGCCTTGTTGATCACGACGATCTCGGTGACGTCGGCGGCGCCCACGTCCCGGATGACCTCCCGCACGGAGGCCAGCTGCTCCTCCGGCGCGGGGTGCGAGCCGTCGACCACGTGCAGGATGAGGTCGCTGTCCCCGACCTCCTCCATGGTGGAGCGGAACGCCTCGACCAGGTGGTGCGGCAGGTGCCGGACGAAACCGACGGTGTCGGCCAGGGTGTAGGCCCGGCCGCTCGGCGTCTCCGCCTTGCGGACCGTGGGATCCAGGGTGGCGAACAGCGCGTTGTCCACCAGTACCCCCGCTCCGGTGAGGCGGTTGAGCAGCGAGGACTTCCCGGCGTTGGTGTACCCCGCGATGGCAACGGACGGCACCTTGTTCCGGCGGCGGTCCTGCCGCTGGACGTCACGGCTGGTCTTCATCTCGGCGATCTCGCGGCGCATCTTCGCCATCTTCTCGCGGATGCGCCGCCGGTCCGTCTCGATCTTGGTCTCACCGGGACCGCGGGTGGCCATGCCGCCACCGGCCGAACCGGAGCCGCCACCGCCCATCTGCCGGGACAGCGACTGGCCCCAGCCGCGCAGCCTCGGCAGCATGTACTGCATCTGTGCCAGCGCCACCTGCGCCTTGCCCTCGCGGGACTTGGCGTGCTGGGCGAAGATGTCGAGGATGAGGGCGGTGCGGTCCACCACCTTGACCTTCACGACGTCCTCGAGGTGGATCAGCTGGCCCGGGCTCAGCTCACCGTCGCACACCACGGTGTCGGCGCCCGACCCGAGCACGACATCACGCAGTTCCTCGGCCTTGCCGGAGCCGATGTAGGTGGCGGAGTCCGGCTTGTCGCGCCGCTGGATCAGGCCGTCCAGGACGAGCGCACCGGCCGTCTCGGCCAGTGCGGCCAGTTCGGCGAGGGAGTTGTCGGCGTCCCGCGCGGTGCCGGACGTCCACACGCCGACGAGGACCACCCGCTCCAGACGGAGCTGCCGGTACTCGACCTCCGTGACGTCCTCGAGCTCGGTCGACAGTCCGGCGACCCGTCGCAGGGCCGCACGCTCGGAGCGGTCGAACTGCTCGCCGTCACGGGTGGCGTCCACACCGTCGCCCCACGCGACGTCCTCTTCCATCAGGGCGTCGGCGCGGCGGTCCGACCCGGTGGTGCGCCGGTCGCTGCTGGGAAGAGAGGAAGAGGCGGTCATCTGATCCTTTACGTCGAAGGAGAGGCTTCACTGTGACGAACGCCCCCGCCACCCGGAAGATTCCCCCGAAGCCGGACAGGGGATGTACGCCGTCGCCCTGCGATGGTGGCACGACGGGCGGGCGCCGTCACCCTGTTTACCTGCTGCGCCACTTGGGGTGACCGGGCATGGGCGGGGTCTTCTTGTCGTACAGCCAGTGCGTCAGGAAACCGCTCAGGTCTCGTCCGGAGATCTCACTCGCGAGGCGGATGAAGTCGCCGGTGGAGGCGACGCCGTCGCGGTGCCGGCTCACCCAGGCACGCTCGAGCTGCCGGAAGTCCGCCGTACCGATCTTCCGGCGCAGCGCGGACAGCACCAGGGCGGAGCCGTCGTAGACGACCGGGGTGAAGATGCCGATCTTGCCTCCGGAGGTACGGGCGCGCGGCGCCGCGGGGGCGCCGTACTTCGTGCGCAGCCCGTCCGACGCCTGGTAGGCGGCACGGATCCTCTTGAGCAGCGACGGGCCGCCGTGCTGTGCGGCGTAGCGCCACTCGTACCAGGTGGCGTGACCCTCGTCGATCCAGAGGTCGGTCCAGCGGCGCGGGCTGACGCTGTCACCGAACCACTGGTGGCTCAGCTCGTGCACCATGATCGACTCCAGGTACCAGTCGGGGTACTTCCCGCCGGTGAAGACCTTGTCCTCGAACAGGGACAGCGTCTGCGTCTCGAGTTCGAAGCCGGTCGTGGCGTCGGCCATCAGCAGCCCATAGGTCTCGAAGGGGAACGGGCCGATCTGCTGTTCCATCCAGGCGATCTGCCCCGGCGTCCTGCCCAGCCACGGCTGCAGGAGCGCCCGCCGGCCGGCGGGCACCACATGCCGCAGCGGCAGGCCGTGCGGGCCGACGCGGCGCAGGACGGCCGACTTCCCGATGGAGACCTGGGCGAGTTCGGTGGCCATCGGGTGGGCGACGGTGTAGTTCCAGGTGGTCGTCCTCCCGTGTTGCCGGGTGCCGGAGAGCAGACCGCCGGCGACGACGGTCAGATTCTTCGGTGCGGTGACATGAAAGGTGAAGCGTGCCTTGTCGGAGGGATGGTCGTTGCACGGGAAGACGTGGTGGGCGGCGTCCGCCTGGTTGGCCATCGCGAGCCCGTCCGCGGTGCGGATCCAGCCGTTCTCGTCCTTGTCGCCGGTGGGGCTGGTGTGACGGACGACGATGCGCATCCGGTCACCGCGTGCGAGCCCCGTCGTCGGGGTGATCACCAAGTCCCCACCGGCCTCGGCGTGCCGGGCCGGGAGGCCGTTGACCCGCACGGACCGCACCGGTCCGCCCGCGTAGTCGAGGTTGACCCGGTCCAGCCGGGACGCGGTGACACGTGCGGTGATCACCGTGCGGGCCCGGAGGCTCTTCGTGTGGTCGCCGCCGTAGCGGAAGGTCAGGTCGTAGGCCCGCACGTCGTAGCCGGGGTTGCCGAGAGTGGGGAAGAGCCGGTCCCCGATGCCGAGCGGGCCGGGCGAGGGCAGGGCGGCGGCGACCAGGGCGAGAGTGGTGGCGGCGACGGCTGCGGAGCCCGCAAGACGGCGGCGCAGTGTCCCGGGGCGGAGGAGGGCGAGGGTCATGCCGGTATCGCTATCAGGCCCCTCGGACGGCTTCTGGGCGGCGCGTGCGCGGTGCACCCGAACGGAGGTACGCGCGCGGCACGCAGGTGTGGTACCGCACGAACCGGCTATCCGGCAGGCGCCGGGCTGACCGCGCGCGAGACGTCGTAGACGCCGGGGACCCGGCGCATGGCCCGAATCAGCGCGGCCAGGCCCGTGGCATCGGGCAGGCGCAGGGTGTAGGTGTGCCGCACCCGCTGTTCGCTGGGCGGCTCGACCTCCGCGGCGATCACAGCGGCCCCCTGGACCGCGATGGCCTCCGTCAGGTCGGCGAGCAACTGCGGCCGGACGAACGCCTCCGCCCGCAGCGTGACCCGGCATCCGCTCGTGTGCTGCCGCCAGCTGACCTGGACCGCGCGGCGTCCGTCGCCGGCCATCCTGGCCACCGCCTGGCAGGTGTCGCGGTGGACGGTGACGGCACCGCCGCGCACGGCGAAACCGGTGACGGCGTCGGGCGGCACCGGTGTGCAGCAACGCGCCAGGCGCACCGGCGCCTCCGGGTGCGCGGTGACGACGGGCGGATTCTCCGGTGCCGGTGGGCGGACCTGGTGGGTGACGGGCTGGCGGGCGGACCTGGGGCGCGGGGCGTGGACGGGCGGCGTCGCCTGTTCGGCGGTCGGTGGGCCGCCCGGGTGGGCGGCGAGCCAGCGGCGGATGGCGATGCGGGCCGCCGGGGTGCGTGCGTGATCCAGCCACTGCGGTGCAGGACCGTGGGCCGCGGGAACGCCGGCGGGCCCCTCGGGGGCGAGGAAGGGCCGTACGTCGTCGCCGTCGCGCAACGGCGTGCTCAGCGCGGTCAGCCGGCCGTTGACGTGCGCGCCGATGCAGCGGTGCGCGGCCTCGCCGTGCCGGGCGTAGGCGGCATCGACGCAGGTGGCGCCGGCGGGGAGGGGCAGTGCGGCGCCGTCGGGCGTGCAGTAGACGGTGATCTCGGCGTCCTCGGCCAGTTCCTCACGCAACTCCGACCAGAAGGTGTCCGGGTCGGGAGCGTGGCTCTGCCACTCCAGCAGCCGGGAGAGCCAGCCGGCCCGTGCGGGGTCGGCGACTTCGCCGTCGCCGGCGTCGCCGTGAGGCCGGCGGCCCGGATCACCGAGGGCGATGACGCCCGCCTCGGCCACCCGGTGCATGCGCTCTGTGCGCACCAGCACTTCGGCGACCCGGCCGCGCCGGTCCGCGAAGGCGGTGTGCAGGGACTGGTACAGGTTGAACTTGGGGACCGCGATGAAGTCCTTGAACTCGGCGATGAGCGGCGTGAAGCAGGTGTGCAGCTCCCCGAGCACGGCGTAGCAGTCGGCATCCTCGGCGACGAGGATGAGCAGTCGCCCGAAGTCGCACGGGCCGAGTTCACCGCGTTTCAGGCTCACCCGGTGGAGCGAGACCAGGTGGCGGGGCCGGATGAGGACCTGCGCCTCGATCCCCGCGTCGTCCAGCACCGCGCGGACCGCGGCCGCCACCTCGGTCAGCGGGTCGGGGCGTGCGGTGTGTTCCCGGACCAGTTGCCGGGCGCGCACGTGCTCCTCGGTGTGCAGGATCGCGAAGACGAGGTCCTCCAGCTCCCGTTTGAGATTCTGCACGCCGAGTCGTTCGGCCAGCGGGATGAGGACGTCGCGGGTGACGCGGGCGATGCGCACCTGCTTCTCCGGGCGCATCACTCCGAGGGTGCGCATGTTGTGCAGGCGGTCGGCGAGCTTGATGGACATCACCCGCACGTCGCTGCCGGTGGCGACGAGCATCTTGCGGAAGGTCTCCGGCTCGGCGGCGCTGCCGTAGTCGACCTTCTCCAGCTTGGTGACACCGTCGACGAGATGGCAGACCTCGTCGCCGAACTCCGTGCGCACCCGGTCCAGGGTGACATCGGTGTCCTCCACGGTGTCGTGCAGCAAAGAAGCCGTCAGCGTCGTGGTCTCCGCGCCGAGTTGAGCGAGAATCAGCGTGACGGCGAGCGGGTGCGTGATGTACGGCTCACCGCTCTTGCGGAACTGTCCGCGGTGAGAGAACTCGGCGCACAGGTAGGCGCGGCACAGCGGATCGAGATCGGCCGCGGGATGGTGGGCGCGGTGCGCCTGGGCGACGTGTTCGAGGGCGTGCGGCAGGCCGTGCCGGGAGCCTGGTCTGAGCAGGGCGGCGCGGCTGAGTCTGCGAAGGTTCCTTACCGCACTCATGGGCAACTCCCGCTCCTCGACACCCCGAGCACCCGGGGATGCGATGCTACCGAGCCGACCACGAGTGGCCGACCGGTTCCCGCCCACAACCAAGCGACTCACCCGTTCGAGCGACGTTTGCGATCGCGAGTCCGGGAAACCGGGCCGGCCTCACGGGCGCAGCAGCGACGGTTCGAGCGTTCCCTCGGCGACGATCACCGCCGGGCCGGTCATCTCCACCGAGCCGTCGGCCCGTTCCGTGACGGTGAGGCGGCCCCCGGGCACGTCGACGGTGTAGGTGACGGGTGCGCCGTCCGCCGCGGGATCGGCACCGTCCCGGCGAGCGGCGGCGACCATGACGGCACAGGCGCCGGTACCGCAGGACCGCGTCTCGCCGGCGCCGCGCTCGTGGACACGCAGGGCTACGTGCCGGGGGCCCCGGTCGACGACGAACTCCACGTTGGTGCCGTGCGGATACACCTGGGCGGGTTCCACCTCGGGTGCCTCGTACAGCGGACCGCAGTCGGCGAGGTCGTCGACGAAGACGACCGCGTGCGGGTTGCCCATGTCGACGTGCACGCCCGGCCAGCTGCGGCCCGCGGCGGTCACCTTCACCTGGCCGCCGGGGAACAGGGCGCGGCCCATGGCAACGGTGACGTTCCCCTCGGCGTCCGGCCGGACACGGCGTACTCCCGCCCGCGTGGCGACCGGCACCTCGCCGTCCGGGACGAGGCCGGCGCGCCGCAGGCTGTGGGCGAAGACCCGCACGCCGTTGCCGCACATCTCGGCGACGCTGCCGTCACCGTTGCGGTAGTCCATGAACCACTCGGCCTCGCCCGCCATGACCCGTCCCTCGGGGTGCGCGGCGGCGCGCACCACCCGGAGCAGGCCGTCGCCGCCGATCCCGGCCCGGCGGTCGCACAGCCGCGCCACGGCCGCGTCGGACAGTTCCAGGCGGTCTTCGTGGTCGTGCAGGATCACGAAGTCGTTCTCGGTGCCATGTCCCTTGAGGAACGGCACGGGCTGCTGCTGGGTGGTCACGTCACCGATCGTACGGGAGTCCGACAGGTCACCTGAGCCGGGCGACACGCCACAGGGCCAGGGCGGCCAGCGTGCCCACGACGGCGACGTAGAGCACGATCACCCGCCATTCGGCCCGTTGCCCTGCCCCCGATCCGGGCAGGCCCGGCCAGGTGTGGCCCACCCGGCGGGCTGCCATCACGCCCCAGCCGGCGGCGCAGCAGCAGATCAGCAGACCGAGCATGGCCACGACGGCGCCTGCCGTACCGCCCGGCTCGAAGGCCAGCGGAAAAGCGAACATGAGCGAGCCGAGCACCCCGAGGAGCACGATGGGGGCGAGCTGCCAGCCGCGCAGCCGCCGCTGCGGGCGCAGCTCGTGCGGCTCGACCGGCGGCTCCGCGGGAGAGGAGCCCAACTCCTGCTCGCCCAGCCCGTCGAGCTCCTCGATACCGACGTACCGGGCTCCCGGATCCTGACTGTCACGAGGGCCGGCTTCCATCGCAGCTGCCCTCCCTGCTCGGCTTTCACGACTCAAGCGATGGTCGATGATGGCACGTACAACGAGCTGTTCACGGCGCCCGGAGCGTCCCGATGCCATGACGTGATCAGGATGTGACCGCTCGTTCGAGCAGGGTCAGCGCGCCGCCCGTCAGGGCGGCGCGATCTGCGGCCGAGCCGCTCAGCCAGTGCACGCGCGGGTCGCGCCGGAACCAGGAGTCCTGGCGGCGGGCGAAGCGCTTGGTGGCCCGCACGGTCTCGGCCCTGGACTCGTCCTCGGTGCACTCGCCCGCGAGGGCCGCGAGCACCTGCTGGTAACCGAGCGCCCGCGGGGCCGTCCGCCCCTCGCGCAGTCCGGTCCCGGCCAGTGAGCGCACCTCCTCGACGAGCCCGGCGTCCCACATGTGGCCGACCCGGGCGGTGATCCGCTCGTCCAGTTCGGGACGAGGTACCTCCACGCCGATCTGCAGGGTGTCGTAGACCGACTCGTGGCCCGGGAGATTGGCGGTGAAGGGGCGGCCGGTGATCTCGATGACCTCCAGCGCGCGTACCACGCGGCGGCCGTTGCTGGGCAGGATCGCGGCGGCCGCCTGCGGGTCTGCCACCGCGAGGCGGGCGTGCAGCACACCCGGCCCGTGTGCGGCCAGGTCCTCCTCGAGCCGGGCACGCACCGCCGGGTCCGTGCCGGGGAAGTCCATGACGTCGATCGCCCCGCGCACGTACAGCCCCGAGCCGCCCACCAGGACCGGCACCCGGCCGGCGGCCAGCAGGCGGTCGATCTCGGCCCGGGCGAGCCGCTGGTACTCCGCGACGCTGGCGGTGACGGTGACGTCCCAGACGTCGAGCAGGTGGTGCGGCACCCCGCGGCGCTGCTCGGGGGTGAGCTTCGCGGTGCCGATGTCCATGCCCCGGTAGAGCTGCATCGAATCGGCGTTGACGATCTCGCCGCCGATCCGCCGGGCGATCTCGACGGCCAGGTCGGACTTACCGGCGGCGGTGGCGCCCACGACGGCGACGACCTGCGGGAGGGTACGGGGGGCGGGGGACGCGGTACTCACGGCGCCAAGTCTCGCAAACCCGGCGACGGGGTCCCGAACGAGCGACGTGACGCCAGGCCGGAGCGGTCGTTCACCGTTGCGAGGTTCCGTCCGGCGGATTTCGGGCTCCGCTCCCCGCAAGGCCGCGGGCAGATCGCACGAGCAGGCGGAACGTCCCTCACACGAGTATGGTCTGGAGTAGATATGGGCGTTTTCGCCAGGTTCCGCCGTCGTTCGTCCGGCGGGTCCGAAGAGCCGACCCCGGTGGCGGCCACCGGCGCCGCGCAGAGCGAAGCGGAGTCCGCCACGGACGACGTGGAGATCCCGCGGCAGCAGTCCCCGGAAGAGGCCGTGGACAGCGACGACGGTGAGACGCCCGCGCAGAGCAGCCAAAAGGAAAGGTGACCGCCATGGGCTTCATGGACAAGGTCAAGGACATGCTCGGCCAGCACGGCGACAAGGCCGGTGAGACCGTGGACCGCAAGACCGGCGGAAAGCACTCCGACAAGATCCGGTCCGGCACGGACAAGGCCAAGGAACGCAGGGAAGGCATGCCCGACGAGAACCGGGAGGGTGGCGGCGGCACCGCCGCCTGATCACCCCGTCACGCGGGGCCGTCCGGCAGCGCCGGGCGGCCCCGCGTCGTGCACGTGCGGGTCCTCAGGTCCAGGCGGCCACCAGATACCCGACGCCGTAAGGGGCTTGGTCGTACAGCAGCCGCCCCGACAGTCCGGCGTCCGCCCCGGCGCCGGCGAGCAGTTGCCAGCACGCGCGCCCGGAGGATTGCAGTTCGGCGGCGAGCCTCTCGTCCAGCGCCAGCAGCCCGGCGGTGTCCGCGCAGCGCAGCGCCCGCGCCACCGTCGCGTCGAAGTCCGCGGCGCGTTCGTCGAGGTGTCCGGGCGCCTTCAGCGTGCGGCACGCGCTGCCGTCGCCCATCACGAGCAGGGCGAGCCGGTCGGTGCCCTGCGCCAGTTCGCCACCCACGGCCGCGCAGCGGTCGCGGGCGAGCGGCTCCCCCACTCCCAGTCCCTCGACCGGTGAGGCGTTCCACCGCGCGTGCTGCAGCAGCCACGCGCCAACGGCCAGCGAGGACGGCAGCCGCCGCTCCCCGGCGGGCGGGCCGCCGCCCAGCGTCACGTCGGTCTCGACGCCGAACTCGCGGAACGAGCCGGGGGTGCCCTGCGGATGCCTGCCGCGCTGCGGCTGCTCGGCGGGGCCGACGACGACCAGCCGGTCCGGACGCGCCTCGGCGAGCACCCGGACCGCCTCGTGGCAGGCCGACCGGGCCTCGTCCATCTCGTGCGCAGCGCCGGAGGCCACCTCGGGGACCAGCAGCGGAGGGCAGGGGCAGACTGCGGCGGCGACAAGCATGCCGGGCAGCCTAACGCGCCCTCGCCGGCCGGATCAGCAGACCGTGCAGCCCCCGCCGACGGCCGGGAGCGGCTCGGGGGCACCGATACCGGGGAGGCCGAGCATCACACCCGTAGCCTGCCCGGCGGGCGCCTGGCGCCGCTCCCAGGCGTCGCCGGACCGGGTGCATCGAACGGCGGTGGGCGGCTCCTCCGCGAGAAGGTGGTGCGGAGCGGCATAGGTGATGCGGACGGTGGCCATGTCACCGGGCCGTACCGGCTCCTGCGGTCGGGCGAAGTGCACGAGCCGGTTGTCGGGGGCCCGGCCGGACAGCCGCCGCGTGGCATCGTCCTTGCGGCCCTCGCCCTCGGCGACCATCACCTCCAGGGTGCGGCCGACCTGCTTCTTGTTCTCCTCCCAGGAGATCTCCTCCTGGAGGGCGACGAGCCGCTCGTAGCGCTCCTGCACGGTGGCCTTGGGAAGCTGGTCCGGCATTTCGGCGGCAGGCGTGCCGGGCCGCTTGCTGTACTGGAAGGTGAACGCCTGCGCGAAGCGCGCCTCCCGCACGACGTGCAGGGTCTGCTCGAAGTCCTCCTCGGTCTCGCCGGGAAAGCCGACGATGATGTCCGTGGAGATGGCGGCGTCCGGCATGGCGGCCCGCACCTTCTCGATGATGCCGAGGAAGCGTTCCTGCCGGTAGGAACGGCGCATCGCCTTCAGCAGCCGGGAGGAGCCGGACTGCAGGGGCATGTGCAGCTGCGGCATGACGTTGGGCGTCTCGGCCATCGCGGCGATCACGTCGTCGGTGAAGTCACGGGGATGCGGCGAGGTGAAGCGGACCCGCTCCAGCCCGTCGATCGTCCCGCAGGCGCGCAACAGCTTGCCGAACGCCTCCCGGTCCCCGATGTCGCTGCCGTAGGCGTTGACGTTCTGACCGAGCAGCGTGATCTCACTGACGCCCTCGGCGACCAACGCCTCCACCTCGGCGAGGACGTCGCCGGGCCGGCGGTCTTTCTCCTTGCCACGCAGCTGCGGCACGATGCAGAAGGTGCACGTGTTGTTGCAGCCCACCGAGACGGAGACCCAGGCGGCATAGGCGCTCTCACGGCGGGTGGGCAGCGTCGAGGGGAACGCCTCCAGGGACTCGGCGATCTCGACCTGCGCCTCCCGCTCGACGCGGGCGCGCTCCAGCAGCACCGGCAGCTTGCCGACGTTGTGAGTGCCGAAGACCACGTCGACCCAGGGGGCCTTCTTCACGATCGTGTCGCGGTCCTTCTGCGCCAGGCAGCCGCCCACGGCGATCTGCATGCCGGGGTGTGCCGCCTTGCGCGGTGCGAGCTGTCCGAGGTTCCCGTACAGCCGGTTGTCGGCGTTCTCCCGCACGGCGCAGGTGTTGAACACCACCACGTCGGCGCCGTCGGCCCCTTCGGGAGCGCGCACGTACCCCGCGTCCTCCAGCAGGCCGGCCATCCGCTCGCTGTCGTGGACGTTCATCTGGCAGCCGAACGTCCGCAGCTCATAAGTCTTCACAGTCATCTCAGTCGACCAGGGTACGTCCTCCGGTGTGAGCCAGACCCCTGCCATCGAAGACCGGAAACTGGCAGGATCCGGGCATGCCCCACCGAACCCTGCCACGAGCCGTGCGGCGGCGTGCCGTGCAGCTGACCGCCGCGGCCGCCACGCTGCTGGTGCTCCTGGTGTGGTGGGCCGTGCCGGGCGGCGGCGCCATGCTCAGCGGGGACGTCACCTTCGCGACCGGGGTTCCCACGGGCGTCTACGCGCGCTACGGGACGCTGCTCGAGCAGCGCCTGGCACGCGACCTGCCCGACGTACGGGTGCGGCTGAAGCCGAGCCAGGGGTCGCTGCAGAACATCGACATGCTGATCTCCGGCAAGGCCGACTTCACCATCGCGCAGGCCGACGCCGTCGCCGCGTACCTGCGGGACGGCGGGAAGGACGCGGGCCGGCTGCGGGCCGTCGCCCGGCTGTACGACGACTACATGCAGCTCGTCGTACCGGCCGACTCCCCGGTCCGCTCCGCTGCGGACCTGGCAGGTCTGCGGGTCGGCATGGGCGAGCCGCGCTCCGGCGTGAGCTTCGTGGCCGGCCGGCTGTTGCAGGCCGCGGGGCTGGACCGCCGGAAGGACATCGTGGACGTGCCGGAGGGCATCGACCGGATGCCCTCACTGCTGGTGGACGGAAAACTGGACGCCTTCTTCTGGTCGGGCGGCCTGCCGACCACGGCCGTCGAGCGCCTCGCCGGCCGGATGCGGATCCGGCTGGTCCCGCTGGGCGACCTGATGCCCAGGCTGCACGAGATCGAGCCCCTGGCCCGCGCCTACCGCTCCGCGGTGATGCCGGCCGACGCATACCCGCACGTGCAGCGGGGCGAGCCGGTGAAGACGGTGGCGGTGGCGAACCTGCTGGTGACCACCGCCCGCACGGACCCGGCGCTGACGGAGGCCGTCACCCGCTCGGTGATCAGGAGCCGGGACCAGATCGGCGACCAGGTGCACGCCGCACAGAAGGTCGACCTGCGCACGGCGATCTACACCGACCCGCTCCCGCTGCACACGGGAGCCGAGCGCTACTACCGCGAGGTCAAGCCCTGAGACTCGTCCGCGGCCGTCCAGGCGGGCGGATACTTGCCGCATGCGGTTGACGGACTTCTGGCAGCGGATGGCAGACCACTTCGGGGCGGCGTACGCCGACTCCTTCGCACGGGACCACGTGATGGCGGAGCTCGGCGGACGTACCGTCCACGAGGCACTGCGGGAGGGCTGGGAGGCGAAGGATGTCTGGCGAGTGGTGTGCCGGGTGGTGGACGTGCCCGCCGACAAGCGGTGAGAGCCGGCTCCTGGTGTGTTTGCCGCGTGTTCCGCTTGACACGAAAATCGAACATCCATTCTCATGCAGGAGCCGGGGGGGTACGTGAGCGGATCCCCGGTCTCATTGTCAGTGGCAGCCGCTAGCGTCGGTGGACGTGAAGCGATCGACTCAAGCGAACAACCGGGTGGCACCGATGGCAGGAAACGACCGCGAGAAGGCGCTCGACGCCGCGCTCGCGCAGATTGAACGGCAGTTCGGCAAGGGCGCGGTGATGCGGCTGGGCGAGCGGCCGAACGAGCCCATCGCGGTCATCCCGACCGGGTCGACCGCGCTGGACGTGGCACTGGGCGTCGGCGGTCTGCCGCGTGGCCGTGTCGTGGAGGTCTACGGACCGGAGTCCTCCGGCAAGACGACGCTGACACTGCACGCCGTGGCCAACGCGCAGAAGGCCGGCGGCACCGTCGCCTTCGTCGACGCCGAGCACGCACTGGATCCCGAGTACGCCAAGAAGCTCGGTGTCGACGTGGACTCCCTCATCCTGTCCCAGCCGGACAACGGCGAACAGGCGCTGGAGATCGTGGACATGCTGATCCGCTCCGGCGCGCTGGACCTCATCGTCATCGACTCCGTGGCCGCCCTGGTGCCGCGGGCGGAGATCGAGGGCGAGATGGGCGACTCCCACGTCGGCCTGCAGGCCCGCCTGATGAGCCAGGCACTGCGCAAGATCACCGGCGCGATGAGCCAGTCGAAGACCACCGCGATCTTCATCAACCAGCTCCGCGAGAAAGTCGGCGTCATGTTCGGGTGCTTCCAGTACTCGACGCGGGTGACGCTCGCCGACGGAACGCAGGAGAAGATCGGCAAGATCGTCGACCAGAAGTTGGATGTGGAGGTGCTCTCCTACGACCCGGAGGCCGACCGCGTCGTTCCTCGACGGGTGACGAACTGGTTCGACAACGGCACGGCGGAGCGCTTCCTGCAGTTCACCGTGGCCAAATCGGGCAGGAACGGCACGGCGCAGTTCGCCGCCACCGAAAACCACCTCATCCGGACTCCGGGCGGCTGGCGCGAGGCCGGCGAACTGCTGGCCGGCGACCGCGTACTCATCACCGAGAAGAAGGTGCTCAGCCCGCAGCAGGAACAGATCATCCTCGGCTCCGTCATGGGAGACGGAAAGCTGTCCCCCGACGCGAGCTGCCGGACCGGAGTGCGGTTCCGGATGGGGCATGGAGCCCGTCAGGCGGACTACCTCGACTGGAAGGTCTCTCTTCTCGGCAATCTCGGCTGCAGTCGGTCGGAGAACACCGGGGGAGCGCGTTTCGCGGACTTTACTCCGCTGCCAGAACTGGATGAACTGCATCAGGTCGTCTACTTCGGTGACGGCAAGAAGCACATCACCTGGGAGCACCTGAAACAGTTGACTCCGCTCGCCCTGGCGGTCTGGTACTTGGACGACGGCTGCTTCACCCCGCGTTCCGAGGGCGTTCAGGAGCGCACCCCAGGGGGCAGCGGACGGATCGAAATCTGCGTCGAGTCGATGAGCGAAGGCTCCCGGGATCGTCTGCTCGACTATCTGCGCGACACCCACGGCCTTGACGTGAAGCTGCGGCTGTCGGGCGAGCGGCAGATCGCCGTTCTCCAGTTCAGCACGGACTCCTCGGCCCGCTTCCAGGAGAAGATCGCGCCGTACGTGCCCGAGTCGATGGAGCACAAGCTGCTCCCGCGCTTCCGCGGACTGTGCACGGTGGCGCCGGAGTTCGCCGAGGAAGAGCAGCGACTGGCTGCCGCCCGGGTCCTTGACATCCACGTCAAGCCGGAGACTCGGTCGATGAAGAAGTTCGACATCGAGGTCGAAGGGACGCACAACTACTTCGTGGACGGGGTGATGGTCCACAACAGTCCCGAGACAACGACCGGTGGCCGGGCGCTGAAGTTCTACTCCTCCGTCCGGCTGGACATCCGGCGGATCGAGACGCTCAAGGACGGCACGGACGCCGTCGGCAACCGCACCCGGGTCAAGGTCGTGAAGAACAAGGTCGCGCCGCCCTTCAAGCAGGCGGAGTTCGACATCCTCTACGGCATGGGCATCAGCCGTGAGGGCGGCTTGATCGACATGGGCGTGGAGCACGGCTTCATCCGCAAGTCCGGCGCCTGGTACACCTACGAGGGCGACCAGCTCGGGCAGGGCAAGGAGAACGCCCGCAACTTCCTGCGGGACAACCCCGACCTGGCCAACGAGATCGAGAAGAAGATCAAGGAGAAGCTGGGCATCGGCGTCAAGCCCGAGGAGCCCGGTACGGAGCCGGGTACCGACGGCGCCGGTACGGCGGACGCGTCCGCCGCGAAGCCCGCAGCCGACGCCAAGCCTGCCGCCGGCGCCAAGGCAAAGGCCGCGAAGTCGGCGCCGGCCGCGAAGTGACCCGGCGCAGCGGCTGGCCGGCACCCGAGGACAGCCGCGGTCACTCCCCCGGCCCGCAGGGCCGAGGGGGAGGTCCCGACCCGTCGAGGGCCGGGTCGGGACCTGCGTGCACCACGCCGGAGCGCGAGCAGGATCCGGTCGAGCGTGCCCGTGCGATCTGTCTGCGCCTGCTGACCGGAACTCCACGCACCCGCAAGCAACTCGAGGACGCCCTGCGCAAGCGGGATGTCCCGGACGAGGCGGCCGAGGAGGTGCTCTCCCGGTTCGAGGAGGTCGGGCTGATCGACGACGCCGCCTTCGCCGGCGCGTGGGTGGAGTCCCGGCATCACGGCCGTGGTCTGGCCCGCCGCGCACTGGCCCGTGAGCTGCGCACCAAGGGCGTCGACGGGGAGCTGATCGACCAGGCGCTGGAGCAGGTCGGTCCGGAACAGGAGGAGGCCGCCGCCCGTGCTTTGGTGGAACGTAAGCTGCGGTCCACTCGCGGGCTGGAACGGGACAGGCGGCTGCGGCGGCTGGCCGGCATGCTGGCGCGCAAGGGCTACTCCGAGGGACTGGCCCTGGGCGTCGTACGACGCGCACTGGAGGAGGAGGGCGAAGACCTCCAGGAGGGGGACGCAGACTTCCCGGGCCTCTGACCGCCCTCAGGCACCGTCGGAGGTGTCCCGCTGCGGGGACACCCGCGGCAGCGTGATCCGCACCCGCAGTCCGCGCGGCCTGTTCGGTGTGAAATCCACTCCGGCTTCGCCGGCCGCCAGCAGGGCACGGGTGATGGACAGCCCCAGCCCCGAGCCGGAGACGTTCTGGTGTCTGCTGCTGCGCCAGAACCGGTCCCCGATCCGGGACAGTTCCTCGTCGGTCAGCCCGGGGCCGGCGTCGGCCACCACCAGTTCGAGCCGGTTTCCGCTGGCCGACGCGTTCAGGACGACCTCCCCGCCGGCCGGCGAGAACTTCACCGCGTTGTCCACGACGGCATCCAGCGCGCTGGACAGGCCGACCGGGTCCGCCCATCCGGTGAGCGCCGCAGGACCGGTGTAGCGGAGCGTCACCTCGGCCCGCGCGGCGGCCGGCTCCCAGGCCGCGACGCGTTCAGCGGCCAGTTCGGCGACATCGGTCAGCCGCAGGTCGGCCGGGCTGTGCTCGGCCAGCGCCAGGTCCAGCAGGTCGTCCAGGACCCGCGCGAGTCGCTGCCCCTCGGCACGTACCGACGCCACCTCCTGGTGCACTCCGGGCAGTTCGAGGCCCAGCAGGTCGATGCGCAGCAGCAGCGCTGCCAACGGGTTGCGCAGTTGGTGCGAGGCGTCGGCGACGAAGGCCCGCTGCTGTTCCAGTACCTCTTCGACGTGGTCGGCCATCTCGTTGAAGGACTGCGTCAGCCGGCGCAGCTCCGGCGGTCCGGAGGCCGCAGCCACCCGCCATTTCAGTTTGCCGGTCGTGATCTCGTGTGTGGCGCGGTCCAGGGTGCGCACCGGACGCAGCACCCAGCCGGTGAGCACCAGCGCGGCCGCGACGGCCAGCAGCATCGCCGCCGCCTCGCCGAACGCTATGGGCAGCCAGCCGTCCACGATCCGCGAGCGCAACCGGCCGGTCGGCGAGTCGGTGAAGACGACCGCGGCCACATCGCCGTCCCTGATGACGGGCGAGGCCACTGCGATGTGCCCGTCCTGCCAGGGCCATACCTGTGGCGGGTCGTGACTGCGCCGTCCGGCCAGCGCCTCGCGGAAGGCCGCCGCGCCCTCCCCGCGGTGCGGTACCCGCCAGCCGTGCGGTGCCACGGCCATGGCCTTGCCGTCCCGGTAGAAGACGCCGGCCCGGATCCCGTACAGGTCGTGGTAACGCTCGAGCTCGCGGCGCAGCGTCGCGACCCGCTCGCCCGGTTCGGTCCGTGCGGTGACGAACTGGGCGAGGGACGCGAAGCGCGCGGTGTCGTCGATGCGGTCGACGACCACGCGCTGCTGTTCGGCGGCTGCGAGACTGGCGGCGAGCGGAAAGCCCAGGGCGAGCAGCACCCCGGTGAGCAGGATGATCAGGAGCGAGAGGAGCCGGGAACGCACGGGCGGAATCCGGGCCGGTCAGCCGGCGGGGGCGACGAGCCGGTAGCCGACCCCGCGCACCGTTTCGATGAGGGCCGGCCTGCTGAGCTTGGCGCGCAGTGAGGCGATGTGGACCTCCAGGGTCCGACCGGTCCCTTCCCAGCTGGTGTGCCACACCTCGCTGATGATCTGCTCGCGCCGGAAGACGACGCCGGGCCGCTGGGCGAGCAGGGCCAGCAGGTCGAATTCCTTGCGGGTCAGTGCCACGGTGCTGCCGTCGACGCGGACCCGGCGAGTGGGCAGCTCCACCGTGATGCCGCCGAGTCGCAACTCGGTCTCCTGGCTGCCGTCGCCGGCGTGCTCGTCGTTGGCGGTGCGCCGGCTGACAGCGTGGATGCGGGCGAGGAGCTCGGCGGTGTCATAGGGCTTGACGACGTAGTCGTCCGCGCCGAGGTTGAGTCCGTGCACGCGGGAGCGCACGTCCGACCGTGCGGTGACCATGATCACCGGTATCGAGCTGATCTTGCGGATACGGCCGCAGACCTCGAAGCCGTCCTGGTCCGGCAGTCCCAGGTCCAGCAGCACCACGTCGAAGCACGGTTCCGCGTCCCCGGGCAACAGCTGCTTGAGGGTCTCCGCGCCGTTGCGCACGTGCACGACGTCGAACCCGTGCCGGTCCAGCACCGCGGCGAGGGCCGCGGCGACGCGGTCGTCGTCCTCGACGAGCAGCAGTCTCATCCGCACCTCCTCGTGCGTCTCCGGTGGCGATCGGCTCGGCGGGGGTGTTTCCGGCCCGATACGGCATCATGACGGTTCCCGGTGCCGTGTCGGCAGACCCGTGGCTGATTCGTGATGCTCAAGTTCCGCTCAGATGGGGTGACGGCCGCCTGGCCTGCTCATTAGTGTCCTCGCAATCGACGAGGACGGAGCTGTACGCCGATGAGCGAAGTATCGGTGACCAAGGAAGCGGACCGGCCGGGCTCAGCGTCGAGCGGCCTGGTTGTGCTGGACAACGTCAACAAGCACTTCGGCGCACTGCACGTGCTTCAGAACATCGATCTGACCGTGGCGCGCGGCGAGGTCGTCGTCGTGATCGGGCCGTCGGGCTCGGGCAAGTCGACGCTGTGCCGGACGATCAACCGCCTGGAGACCATCGACTCCGGATCCATCACGGTCGACGGCAAGCCGCTGCCCAAGGAGGGCAAGGAGCTGGCGAAGCTGCGTGCCGACGTCGGCATGGTCTTCCAGTCCTTCAACCTCTTCGCTCACAAGACGGTGCTCGACAACGTGGTGCTCGGGCAGGTCAAGGTGCGCAGGACGGGCAAGGATGAGGCGGAGCGCAACGCCCGCACCCTGCTCGACCGGGTGGGCGTAGGCGACCAGGCGGACAAATACCCCGCGCAGCTCTCCGGCGGACAGCAGCAGCGGGTGGCCATCGCACGCGCCCTGGCCATGGACCCGAAGGTGATGCTCTTCGACGAGCCCACCTCGGCACTGGACCCGGAGATGATCAACGAGGTCCTCGAGGTCATGCAGCAGCTGGCCCGGGACGGCATGACCATGGTCGTCGTCACCCACGAGATGGGCTTCGCACGTTCGGCGGCGAACCGGGTGGTCTTCATGGCAGACGGCCGGATCGTCGAGGAGGCCGCTCCCGACGAGTTCTTCAGCAATCCCCGCAGCGACCGGGCCAAGGACTTCCTCTCGAAGATCCTGCACCACTGAACCGACACGAACTGAGAAGGACTGCCATGAGACTCCGCCACGCAGGAATCGCGGCCGCCGTGCTCGCCCTTTCGCTGACCGCCACAGCGTGCGGCGGCGGCAGCAGCAGCGGCAAGGACGACGGCAAGATCACCATCGGCATCAAGTTCGACCAGCCGGGTCTGGGCCTGAAGACGCCGGACGGCTACAGCGGCTTCGACGTGGACGTCGCCACGTACGTCGCCAAGGAACTGGGCTACGACAAGAAGGACATCGTCTGGAAGCAGGCTCCCAGCGCCGAGCGCGAGAACCTGATCCGCAACGGTGACGTGAAGTTCATCGCCGCGACCTACACGATCAACGACGAGCGCAAGCAGAAGGTCTCCTTCGCCGGACCGTACCTCCTGGCCCACCAGGACCTGTTGCTGCAGGCCGGCAACAAGGACATCACCGACAAGACCGACCTGAACAAGAGCACCATGAAGCTCTGCTCGGTCAAGGGCTCCACCTCGGCGCAGAACGTCAAGAAGAAGTTCGCCCCGAACGCGAATCTGCAGGAGTACGGCGGCTACTCCGAGTGCCTGACCGGTCTGGAGAACGGCACCGTCGATGCCCTGACCACCGACGACTCCATTCTCGCGGGTTTCGCCGCGCAGGACGACCTGCAGGGCAAGTTCCGGCTCGCCGGCCTGAACCTGAGCGACGAGCCGTACGGCATCGGTCTGAAGAAGGGCGACACCAAGCTGCAGAAGAAGATCAACGATGCCCTCGAGAAGATGGTGAAGGACGGCTCCTGGAAGAAGTTCGCCGACAAGGCGTTCGGCCCGGCGCACTACGACTACGAGGCCGCTCCGAAGATCACGGAGACCAGCTGACGCAGGACGGCGCGCCGCCACAGGCGGCGCGCCGCGCCATCCGACGAGGCGAGAGCGCGGGGAGACGTGTTCGACTTTCTTGAATCCGGGCAGTACGACGTGCTCGGAGCCTTCTGGGTGACGGTGAAGCTCACCGTCCTTTCGGCGGCCGGTTCCCTCATCTGGGGAACCGTGCTGGCCGGCATGCGGGTCAGCCCGGTCCCGGCGATGCGTGCCTTCGGCACCGCCTACATCAACATCGTGCGGAACACGCCGCTGACGATCATCATGCTGGCGGCGTCCCTGGGGCTGTTTCAGACCCTGGGCGTCGACCTGGGCGGCGGCACCTTCAAGGAGATCGGGTTCAAGCTCGCCGTGCTCGCCCTGATCGCCTATCACGCCACGTACGTGTGCGAGGCGCTGCGCTCAGGCATCAACACGGTGCCGGTGGGCCAGGCGGAGGCAGCCCGCGCACTCGGGCTGGGCTTCTTCCAGGTGCTGTCGGTGATCGTGCTGCCACAGGCGTTCCGTTCGGTCGTCGCGCCGCTGGCCAACGTGCTGATCGCGCTGACCAAGAACACCACGGTCGCGGCCGCGATCGGCGTGTCCGAGGCGGCGCTGCTGATGGGCGAGATGATCGAGAACGAGGCGCAGGTGTTGTTCCTCGTCTTCGCGATCTTCGCTTTCGGGTTCGTCGTGCTGACCCTCCCGGCGGGCATGCTCCTCGGCTGGGTCAGCAAGCGTGTGGCGGTGAAGCGATGAGTGACCTTTCGGTTCTGTACGACGCCCCAGGCCCGCGGGCAAAGACCCGCAACGTGCTCTACACGCTGGTCTTCCTCGCCGTGCTGGGGCTGGTCGCCTGGTGGGTGATCGACACCATGAACGACAAGGAGCAGTTGACCTCCGCCAAGTGGGGCCCGTTCGTCGACGACAGCCGGGTGTGGACCACCTACCTGCTGCCCGGCCTGCTGCGGACACTGGAGGCCGCCGCGCTCTCCGTGGGCATCGCGCTGCCGCTCGGCGCCCTGCTGGGCATCGCGCGGCTGTCGGACCACCGGTGGATCAGTGCTCCGGTCGGCGTCGTGGTGGAGTTCTTCCGCGCCATCCCGGTGCTGCTGATGATGTTCTTCGCCAACAGTGCGTACGCGATGTTCACCGACATCGACTCCGCGGTGCGTCCGCTCTACGCGGTGGTGACGGGCCTGGTGCTCTACAACAGCTCCGTCATCGCCGAGATCGTCCGGGCCGGCATCCAGGCGCTGCCGCACGGTCAGACGGACGCTGGAAAAGCCGTCGGCATGCGCAAGGGGCAGATCATGGTCTTCGTGCTGCTGCCGCAGGCCGTTACCGCAATGCTGCCCGCCCTGATCAGCCAGCTCGTGGTGATCGTGAAGGACACCGCGCTCGGCGGCGCGCTGCTCGGCTACGCGGAGCTGCTCAGTCAGGTACGCCAGATCACCGCGAACTACGGTGCGAACACCATCGCGGCGTTCACCGTCGTCGCGCTGATCTACATCGTGCTCAACTTCGCGCTGAGCAGCGCTGCCAACAAGCTCGAAAGCCGGCTGCGCCGCGGGAAGCGCAGCACCGGAGCCGTTCTGCGCGCCGGTGACGACCTGGACGGCGAGGAGCCGCTCACCGGAGCGCTCAAGGCCTGAACCGGAGCGTCCCGGCACATCTACGACAGACACGCCCACTGCCCGTTCCCCCGCTTGACGGGGGAACGGGCAGTGGGTTGCATTCGTCCTGTGATCGCGTACCGGGCCTCATCCGCTCCAACTCCTGACCCTTGCAACGGCCGTTCAAGGGACGAGGTCCGCCCGTCGTGGATCCGGTGATCGTGGTCGGCGCCGGGCCGGTCGGTCTGGCGCTGTCGCTGTCGCTCGCGCACGCCTCCGTCCCGGTGACCCTGCTCGACGCCGGTGACGGGCGCGTCGCCGAACGGGCCGCCCGCACCTGTCTGCTGCGCCCCGAGACGGCCGCCCTGCTGCCCGCCGTTCCGGGTGTCCGGTGGCGGGGCTGGAGCACCCGGCGCCGAAGGCAACTCCTGGACCACGTCGAGTTGAAGGACGACGTGGCTCCACTGCACGTCACACAGCACGTGCTGGAGAAGTCGCTGCGCGGTGCCCTGGCCGCGCAGGACGGCGTCCGCGTGGTCACCGGCGCCCGGCTGGAATCCCTCGAACAGGACGAGCGCGGCGTGACGGCGCACACTGCCGGAGACCGCTTCCGCGGCAGTCACCTGGTGGGATGTGACGGAGCGCGTTCCACCGTCCGCAAACTGTTGGGTGTGCGCTTCCTCGGACGAACGGCCGTCGAACGGCACGCGGTCGCCACCGTACGGGTGTCCCTGCCCTGGCCCGGCGAGGCGCTGCTGCACCGGGACCCGGACGGCGTACCAGGCGAGGTCATGGCACGGCCGCTGCCGGAGAACAAGTGGCGGCTGGACTGGCTGCTCCCGCCGCGCGGCGCCCTCGTCACCCCCGAACAGCTGTTGGGCCGGGTACACGACACGCTGTGCGCGTGGCGGGGCGACGACACCGAGGCACCGCCGTACGAGCTGCTCGACACCGGGGTGCACACCTGTCATCAGCGACTGGCCCGCCGCTGGCGGGTGGACCGGGTCTTCCTCGCCGGCGACGCGGCGCACCTCGTCGGCGCCCTGGGCACCCAGGCGACCGAGGAGGGGCTGCGGGACGCCGCCAACCTTGCCTGGAAGCTTGCTCTGGCCCGGCGGGGCGGCACCGGCGCCCAGACGCTGCTGGACAGCTACGAGACGGAGCGCCGCACGGCGGTCGCCCGCCGACTGCGGGCCGTCGACCACGCACTGCCGCTGGTGCGGCGCGGCGGTGCCGGGGTGCGCGCACTGCTCCCGGGCGGCGGCGCGCGCACCGGCACCGCGCTGCTCGCCGACGGGCAGCTCGGACGCGGGCCGCTCGGCGCCGCACCCGCACACGACCCCTCCCCGCTGTCCGCGTACCTGACGGACCCCGTGCAGGTGGGCACACCCGCCGGCGGTCCCGTCGCGGACGTGCCCGTGCTGTCACCGGACCACCGGCGCGGACACCTGTGGGACTGGCTCGCAGCAGGCGGCGACGACCTGCTCGCGGTGCTCGTGGCGCCCGGCTCGGGGGTGTGGCACAGCCGGCACTGGCGAACCGCCGGGCTGATGCCGTCACTCGCGGCGACGGTGGCGGACCTGCCACTGCGGGCGCGGCTGCTGGTTGCTGAGGACTATCCCGGCGCCCCGGCCCACACGCTCCTGGTGGTCCGCCCCGACGGCCACCTGGTCGCCGCCGTGCCCGGCACCCGCACCGACCAGCTGCTCGCCTGCGCGGAGGCGCTCGCCGGAACCGGGTCGGCCCGCAGCGGGCCATAGAGGCGGTGTCGGCGCCGGGGTGCACGATGGGGGCATGGCTGACGATCGGGCCGGCTCGGTCCTCGAGAGGTTCTCCCCCGCGACCAGCGCGTGGTTCGCGGGGGCGTTCCGTTCGCCCACAGCCGCCCAGGAGGGCGCCTGGCGGGCGATCGCCGAGGAGTCGGACACCCTGGTGGTCGCCCCCACCGGCTCGGGAAAGACGCTCGCCGCCTTCCTCGCCGCCCTGGACCGGCTGGCCGCCGCTTCCCCGCCGGCCGACCCACTCAAACGCTGCCGGGTGTTGTACGTCTCGCCGTTGAAGGCGCTGGCCGTCGACGTCGAACGGAACCTGCGCAGTCCGCTCACCGGCATCCGGCAGGAGAGCGTCCGCCTCGGTCTGCCCGAGCCGGACATCCGCGTCGGCATCCGCTCCGGGGACACCCCGGCCGCCGAGCGGCGCTCCCTGGCCCGCCGTCCGCCTGACATCCTCATCACCACGCCCGAGTCGCTGTTCCTCATGCTCACCTCGGCCACCCGCGAGGCCCTGGCCGGCGTCGAGACCGTCATCCTCGACGAGGTGCACGCCGTGGCCGGCACGAAGCGGGGTGCACACCTGGCGCTGTCCCTGGAGCGGCTGGACCGGCTGCTGGAGCGGCCGGCCCGCCGGATCGGTCTCTCGGCGACGGTCCGCCCCGTGGACGAGGTGGCCAGATACCTCTCGCCGCAGCGCCAGGCCACCGTGGTGCAGCCGACGGCCGGCAAGGAGTTCGATCTGTCCGTCGTCGTCCCGGTGCAGGACATGGGCGAGCTCGGCGGCTCGCCCACCCCGGACAACGGCGCGGGGGACGGCGCCCCCTCCATCTGGCCCTCCGTCGAGGGGCGGATCGCCGACCTGGTCCAGGCCCACCGCTCCACCATCGTCTTCGCCAACTCACGGCGGCTCGCGGAACGCCTGTGCAACCGGCTCAACGAGATCGCCTACGAACGGGCCACCGGCGAGCCGGTGCCCGAGGACCACTCGCCCGCGCAGCTCATGGGCGGTTCCGGCGCCTCTGCCGGCGCCCCGCAGGTGCTGGCCCGCGCCCACCACGGCTCCGTCTCCAAAGAGCAGCGCTCCCAGATCGAGGAAGAACTCAAGGCCGGGCGGCTGCCCGCCGTGGTGGCCACCTCGTCTCTGGAGCTCGGCATCGACATGGGCGCGGTCGACCTGGTGATCCAGGTCGAGTCGCCGCCTTCGGTCGCCTCCGGCCTGCAGCGGGTGGGCCGCGCCGGTCACCAGGTGGGCGCGGTCTCCTCCGGAGTCGTCTTTCCCAAGTACCGGGGAGACCTGGTGCAGGCGGCCGTGGTCACCGAGCGGATGCGGGAAGGCGCCATCGAGTCGCTGCGTGTCCCCGCCAACCCGCTGGACGTGCTTGCCCAGCAACTCGTCGCGATCACCGCGATGGACACCTGGGACGTGGAGGACCTGCTGGCCGTGGTGCGGAGCGCCGCCCCGTTCTCCTCCCTGCCGGAGTCCGCCTACACGGCCGTGCTCGACATGCTGGCCGGCCGCTATCCCTCGGACGCCTTCGCCGAGCTGCGGCCCCGGCTGGTGTGGGACCGCGTCGCCGGCACCGTCACCGCTCGTCCCGGAGCGCAACGACTCGCGGTCACCTCCGGGGGCACCATCCCCGACCGCGGCCTGTTCGGGGTGTTCCTGGCCGGGGCCGACCCGAAGAAGGGCGGCGGCCGCGTCGGCGAGCTGGACGAGGAGATGGTCTACGAGTCCCGCGTGGGTGACGTATTCACCCTGGGCACCACTTCGTGGCGCATCGAGGACATCACCCGGGACCGGGTGCTGGTCACGCCGGCGCCGGGCGTCCCCGGGCGGCTGCCGTTCTGGAAGGGCGACCAGCTGGGCAGGCCGCTGGAGCTGGGCCGCGCGCTGGGCGGCTTCCTCCGCGAGATCGGCGCACTGAGCGAGGAGGCGGCCCGGGAGCGGCTGGCCGCGGCCGGGCTGGACGCTCTCGCGGTGGACAACGTCCTCGCCTACCTGAGCGAGCAGCGCGAGGCCTGCGGGCATGTACCCGATGACCGCACGATCGTCGTCGAACGCTTCCGCGACGAGCTGGGTGACTGGCGCGTCGTGGTCCACTCCCCCTTCGGCGCACAGGTCCACGCCCCCTGGGCGCTCGCGCTCGGCGCACGCCTCACCGAGCGGTACGGGATGGACGCCCAGGTCATGCACGCCGACGACGGCATCGTGCTGCGCCTGCCGGACGCGGACCTGCTGGAGGCCGATCCGCTCGCCGACGGCTTCGGCGGCGGCTCGGCGGGCGACTACGGGCAGGCGCCGGTCGGGGCCGCCGACGTGCTGTTCGACAAGGAGGAGGTCGACCAGCTGGTCACGGACCAGGTCGGCGGCTCGGCGCTGTTCGCCGCCCGGTTCCGGGAGTGCGCGGCGCGCGCCCTGCTGCTGCCCCGTCGCAACCCCGGGCGCCGCACCCCGCTGTGGCAGCAGCGGCAGCGTGCCGCCCAGCTCCTGCAGGTCGCCGGCGAGTTCGGCTCCTTCCCCATCGTGCTGGAGGCCGTGCGGGAATGCCTGCAGGATGTCTTCGACGTCCCCGGCCTGGTCGAGCTGATGGGCGACATCGAGGCCCGCCGGGTCCGGATGGTCGAGGTGACCACGCCGGAGCCCTCGCCGTTCGCCCGCTCCCTGCTGTTCGGCTACGTCGCGCAGTACCTCTACGAGGGCGACTCGCCTCTCGCCGAACGCAGGGCCGCCGCCCTGTCCCTGGACTCCCGGCTGCTCGCCGAGCTGCTGGGGCGCGCCGAGCTGCGGGAGCTGCTCGACGCCGGCGTGCTGGCCGCGCTCGAGGACGAGCTGCAGTGGCGCACGGAGGACCGTCGGGTCAAGGACGCCGAGGGTGTCGCCGACCTGCTGAGGCTGCTCGGGCCGCTCACGGCCGGAGAACTGGCCGAGCGCGGTGCCGCCCCCGACTGGGCCGCCGGATTGGCTACTGCCCGTCGCGCCATCGAAGTCCGCATCGCCGGGCGGGAGCACTGGGCGGCCGTCGAGGACGCGGGCCGGCTGCGGGACGCTCTGGGCTCCGCCCTCCCCGTCGGCGTCCCCGAGGCGTTCACCGAACCCGTGCCGGACCCGCTGGGTGACCTGCTGTCCCGCTACGCCCGGACTCACGGCCCCTTCACCTCCCAGGAGGTCTCCGCCCACTTCGGACTGGGCACAGCCGTGGCCGAGGGCGCGCTGCACCGACTCGCCGCGGCGGGCCGGCTGGTGCAGGGCGAGTTCCACCCGGCCGGATCCGGCCAGGAATGGTGCGACGCAACCGTGCTGCGACGGCTGCGCAGGCGGTCGCTGGCCGCGCTCCGCGAGGAACTGGAGCCGGTGCCGCCCACCGCGCTCGCCGCGTTCCTGCCGCAATGGCAGCACCTGGACACCGGCAGTCTCCGCGGCGTCGACGGACTGGTCCGCGCCGTCGAACAGCTCCAGGGCGCACCGGTTCCCGCCTCGGCGCTGGAGAAGCTGGTGCTGCCCGGCCGGGTACGGGGCTACTCCCCCGCACTGCTGGACGAGCTCACCACCTCCGGCGAGGTGGTGTGGGCGGGCGCCGGCGCGCTGCAGGGCAAGGACGGCTGGGTCTCCCTGCACCTGGCCGACGCCGCCCCGTTGCTGCTGCCGCCGCCGCTTCCGCTGGAACTGTCGCCGCTGCACCAGGCAGTGCTCGACGCCCTCCGGGGCGGTTACGGGCTGTTCTTCCGACAGATCGCCGACCAGGTGCGGGCCGCACAAGGGGAGGCCGGTGAGGCGCAGTTGGCGGAGGCCGTGTGGGATCTCGCCTGGTCCGGCCACCTCACCAACGACACCCTGGCGCCGCTGCGCTCCCTGCTCGGCTCGGGGCGCACCGCCGGAGCCACCGCGCACCGCGCAAAGCGGTCGGTTCCGCGCGGCCGGTACGGCACCCTCACCGGCCCGCTGCGACCCGCGGGATCGCGGAACGGTCCGCCTACCGTCGCGGGCCGCTGGTCGCTGCTGCCGGAGCGGGAGACCGATGCCACGCACCGGGCTCATGCACTGGCACGCACGCTGTTGGACCGGCACGGAGTGGTCACGCGCGGCGCGGTGGCCGCCGAGGGCGTGGAGGGCGGTTTCTCCGCCGCTTACCGGGTGCTGTCCGTCTTCGAGGAGAGCGGGCAGGCGCGCCGCGGCTACGTGGTCGAGGGACTGGGTGCCGCGCAGTTCGCGATGGACGGCGCCATCGACCGGCTGCGGGCCGTGCACCAGGGCCGGGAACGGTCGGCTCCCGCCTTCGGCTGGACGGACGGCTCGCGGACCCGTTCCGGCGGCCCGGCCGTGCTGGCCGCTGCCGACCCGGCCAACGCCTACGGGGCCGCCCTACCGTGGCCCGAACCACCGGCCGGGACGACGCACAAGCCGGGACGCAAGGCCGGTGCCCTGGTGATCCTGGTCGACGGCGAGCTGGCGCTGTACATGGAGCGTGGCGGACGCACCCTGCTGGCCTGGCCGGGCACGGCGGGCGAGATGCCGGGCGAGGATCCCCGGCTGGCGACGGCCGTCGAGGCGCTGGCCGGCGCGGCGCGCCAGGGCCGGCTGGGCACCGTCACCGTGGAACGCGTCAACGGCGGCTCGGCGCTGCAGTCCCCGCTCGGCCGGGTCCTGGAGGCGGCCGGGTTCCACGCCACACCGCGCGGGCTGCGGCTTCGGGCGGCCTGAGGCACGCCTCCCGCGTCTCTCCGCCGGGGCGCATGATGGAGCCATGCCCGAGGGAGACACCGTCTGGCGCACCGCCCGGCGGCTGCACGACGCGCTGGCCGGCTCCGCGGTGACCCGCTGCGACCTGCGGACTCCCCGACTGGCCACCGTGGATCTCGGCGGCCGTACGGTGCTGGAGGCTGCCTCGCGGGGCAAGCACCTGATGACTCGCTTCGAGGGCGGGCTCACGCTGCACTCGCATCTGGGCATGGAGGGCTCCTGGCAGGTCCGGTCAGCAGGCGGACGGCGACCTGCGGGCGGGCCCGCCCACGAGATCCGCGCGCTGCTGGGCACCGCCGGCGCCCTGGCCGTCGGCTACCGGCTGCCGGTGCTCGAGCTGCTGCGCACCGCGCGAGGAGGACCGGGTCCTGGGGCACCTGGGCCCGGACCTGCTCGGTCCCGACTGGGATCCCGCAGGAGGCGCTGCGCCGGCTGCTGGCCGATCCAGACCGTCCGGTCGGCGAGGCGCTGCTCGACCAGCGCAACCTGGCCGGGGTCGGCAACGTGTACCGGTCGGAGCTGTGCTTCCTGGCCAGGGTGCCGCCCTGGACGCCGGTCGGCGAGGTGCCGGGGCCGGCCCGGCTGGTGGCGCTGGCCCGGCGACTGCTGGTGGCGAACCGGGACCGGGCGCGGCGCAGCACGACGGGCGAGCATGCACCGCGACCGGCTGCTGTACGTCTACGGCGGGGCCCGTCGGCCGTGCCGCCGCTGCGGGACGGTGATCCGCTCCGCGGAGCTGGGCCCGCCCGGGGAGCAGCGGATCGCCTACTGGTGTCCGCGCTGCCAGCCTCCCGTGGACGAGCTGCGGCCCTGAGCCGCCGAATTCCGCCGATCGGGTGAATTTCGGAGCGGCTTCCGGCGAGGACGGCGGGTGGCCACATGCACGGGCAGCAGGCTTAGCCCCCAGCCGCCGGCGACGAACGCCTCCACCACGGGAGCGCGCTCCACGTGCCCCGTCGTCAGTCGCCACACGCTGAACATCCAGGCCAGGGTCGCGACGACGCCCAGCACCCGCCACGCTCTCACCGCCGGGCTCCGCCCGCCGGCTCGGTGTCCGTCGTCCCCGGCCGTGCCGGATGCGGGCATCCGACCACCTCCCGTCTCGATCCTCCCGCACGGCGGCCTCTCCGGCGACATCGCGCAGTCGCACACAGCGAGGCCCCCACCGGTCTACCGGTGGGGGCCTCGGCGGCACCGCGTATGGTGCGGACGATCAGGCGGCGACGACGTCCACGGCCTCGGTGGGCGCCTTGATGGTGACCCGCTCGACCTGGTTCAGCATCGAACGCATCGGCGCCGGCACCGTGTCGCTGGCGGCGGACTCGGCAAGTTCGGCGAGTGCCAGTTCGTCGCTGACCTCCCGCATCACCTGCGACATCCGTACGTCCAGCGCATCGCAGATCGATGACAGGAGTTCGGAGGAGGCTTCCTTCTGGCCGCGCTCCACCTCGGAGAGATAACCGAGCGAGACTCTCGCCGACGAGGAGACCTCACGCAGCGTGCGACCCTGGCGTTGGCGCTGCCGACGCAGCACGTCACCCAACAGGCGACGGAGCAGAATCATCGGTGCTCCTCCCTCTACAACGCGCGGCGTCCTGTGCTTACCCCTTGCTGCGGGCCTGGCGACCTGGTGCCCGGTGTCCGGCCGACCCGCGTCCTTCAGGCTCCACCGTACCCCCTCCGGCAGTGCCCGTGCGGGGAGCGATGTCGTGTTCACTCAGGGCTGCAAACATCCGTTCCCCCCGTTCTGTTCCGTATCATTCGCCGCTTCCGCGGCGGTCAGCGCTTCGGTCAGCAGGCCGAGCACTGCGTCCGTGCTCGCCTTCCGGATGTCTTCCCTGCCGCCCCGTGCGTGAAGCCGTCGCACGACGGGTTCCGCGCCGCGAGGTCCGGCCGCGGCCACGAAGACGGTGCCGACGGGCCGGCCGTCCTGCCGGTCCGGGCCCGCCACCCCGGTGGTGGCGATCCCCCAGTCTGCGCCCAGCAGCGCGCGCACGCCCTTGGCCATCTGCACGGCCACATCGGGGTCGACCGCGCCCCGTTCGGCCAGCAGTGCGCCGTCCACGCCGAGCACGTCCCGCTTGAGGTCCGTGGCGTAGGAGGTCACCGAGCCGCGGAAGCCGCGGGAGGCTCCGGCGACCGCGGTCAGCCCCGCGGCCACCAGACCGCCGGTCAGCGACTCGGCGACGGCGACGGTCTCGCCGCGTTCGACCAGCAGCGCGAGCACCTGCTGCGCGATACGGTCGTCGGCCGGGTTCATGCCACTCCGTCGGTGCCGCCACCGTCCTTCGCCGGCTCGTCGGCGGCCGTGCGCTGCGCGGCCAGTCCCGCGCGGCGCAGCACCAGGGCCTGCCTGACGTAGTCCAGGCCGGTCGCCACGGTGAGGACGACGGCGACGGCCATCACCCACCAGCGGAGGGTGGCCAGCGGCCCGGTGAGGACCAGCACGTACATGCCGACGGCGACGCCCTGGGCGAGCGTCTTCAGCTTGCCGCCGCGGCTGGCCGGAATCACTCCGTGCCGGATCACCCAGAAGCGCAGCGCGGTGATGCCCAACTCACGGGCCAGGATCACCCCGGTCACCCACCAGGGCAGGTCGCCCAGCGCGGCGAGACAGACGAGCGCCGCACCCATGATCGCCTTGTCGGCGATGGGGTCAGCCAGTTTCCCGAAGTCGGTGACGAGTTGTTTGCGTCGGGCCAGCTCACCGTCGAACAGGTCGGTGATCATCGCGACGGTGAAGGCCGCCCAGGCGAACGACCGCCAGGCCGGGTCGTGGCCTCCGGCGGCGAGCATCAGCATGCACGAAGCCCGGCACGAGCAGCAGCCGGAGCATGGTCAGCAGGTTGGCGATGTTCCACAGGCTCACCTGCCGCACCGCGGCCGTGCGGTTCGTCGCGGCCACCGCACCCCCGCCGGCGGCCGAGGCAGGCGCTCCGCTCATGTGCCTGCCTCCTCGCTCTCGCCCGTCAGCGGCTCCGCGATCAGATCGACGCCCTCGGTGGCCACCACCTTCGCCTCGACGATACGGCCGACGGCCGCGCGGGAGGCCCCCGACACCGCTCAGCACCACCTGCCCGTCCGTCTCCGGCGCCTGGTGGACAGCCCGGCCGACCGGCCCGCGCTCGCCGTTCGCGCGAGCCTCCTCGGCTCCCTGTTCGACCAGCACATGCACCGTCTCTCCGAGCCGCTCCTCCGCCCGCTGGGCGGTGAGCTCCTCAGCGAGCCGACGCGACGCGCTCCAGCCGCTCGGCAACGACGTCCGGTGCGTTCTTCTCCTGCGTAGCCGGCAGCCTCCGTGCCGTCCTCGTCCGAGTACCCGAAGACGCCGATCGGCATCCAGGCGCGCCGCGCTCAGGAAGCGTTCCAGCTCGGCGACGTCGGCCGCCCTCTCGCCGGGGAAGCCGACGATGAAGTTCGACCGGATGCCGGCGTTCGGCACCTTGTCCCGGACGGACTCCAGCAGCGCGAGGAAGGATTCGGTGTCGCCGAAACGCCGCATGCTGCGCAGCACGCCGGGCGCGGAGTGCTGGAAGGACAGGTCGAAGTAGGGCGCGACCTTCTCGGTGCCGGTGAGGACGTCGATCAGGCCGGGGCGCATCTCGGCGGGCTGCAGGTAGCTGACCCGGACGCGTTCGATGCCGTCGACCGCGGCGAGCTCCGGCAGCAGAGTCTCCAGCAGCCGGATGTCGCCGAGGTCCTTGCCATAGGAGGTGTTGTTCTCCGAGACGAGCATGACCTCCTTCACACCCTGCTCTGCCAGCCAGCGGGTCTCGCCCAGCACGTCGGAGGGGCGCCGGGAGATGAAGGAGCCGCGGAAGGACGGGATCGCGCAGAATGAGCAGCGCCGGTCGCAACCCGAGGCCAGCTTGACCGAGGCGACCGGGCTGGAGCCGAGCCGGCGGCGCAGTGGCGCGCGGGGGCCGGAGGCGGGCGCCAGCCCGTCGGGCAGGTCCGCGGGGCCTTCCGCAGCGGCCTCGCCATGGCCGGGGAGCGCGACGCCGCTTCCGGCGTCCTGCCGCTCAGCGGGACTGATCGGCAGCAGTTTGCGCCGGTCGCGCGGGGTGTGCGGGGCGTGCACCCCGCCGGAGAGGATGGTGCCGAGCCGGCCGGAGATGTCGGCGTAGTCGTCGAATCCGAGCACGCCGTCCGCCTCGGGAAGGGCGTCCGCCAGTTCCTTGCCGTACCGCTCGGCCATGCAGCCGACGGCGACCACGGCCTGGGTGCGCCCGTGGTCCTTCAGGTCGTTCGCCTCCAGCAGGGCGTCGACCGAGTCCTTCTTGGCCGCCTCGACGAAGCCGCAGGTGTTGACGACCGCCACGTCCGCGTCGGCGGCTTCCTCCACCAGGTCCCAGCCGTCCGCTGCGAGACGGCCGGCGAGTTCCTCGGAGTCCACCTCGTTGCGGGCGCAGCCAAGCGTGACGAGAGCGACGGTACGGCGTTGGGGCATGGGCGCAAGCCTACGTCGTCGGCCGCGCCCGTCCCGCCGCGCCCGCCACCGCAGGCGGGCGGGTGAAGCACTACTGCCGCATCAGCCCTGCTCGGGGTCGCCCTTGGTGTAGCTCACACGCTCCACGTTGCCGTCCTCACCGAGCCGGTCGACCGCCTTGCCGTTGACCCACATCTTGATGGCACCGGCGTTGCCGAGCACCAGGTCGAGCCGCTTGTCGTCAGTGAAGGTCTTGGAGTCGCCCTTGCCGAGATCCCCCTGGAACAGCTGCTTGCCGCTGTGGTCCTTGACCGACACCCAGCTCTTGCCGCCGTCCGCGACCATGCGGACGGTGACCTTGTCGGCGGGCACCCCGGCGATGGCGCTGTCCGAGGGCTCGGGTTTGGGGTCGGCGGGCTTGGAGTGCTTGCGGTCCTTGTGCTCGGAGTCGTCGTGCTTGGCAGAGTGCGTGGACTGCGCGACGGGCTGCTCCTGGCCGTCATCGCCGCCGCCGTTGAAGAGCGTGAATCCGACGAAGCCGACCACGGCGACGATCGCGGCGACCATGGCGGCCGTCCAGTTCGGGCGGCGCGGCTCGGGCCGGATCCGTTCCGCCTCGAACATGGCAGCGGTCGGAGTGGGGGCGGGGTGTCTGCCGTACTCCTCCTCGTAGCGGGCCAGCAGTTCGTCGGGATCCAGCCCGACGGCCCGGGCGAGGGTGCGCAGATGGCCGCGTGCGTAGACGTCGCCGCCGCAGCGGGAGAAGTCGTCCTCCTCGATCGCCTGGACGATGGGGACGCGCACGCGGGTGGAGGTACTGACGTCGTCCACGCTGAGCCGTGCGTCGATGCGGGCCTGCTTGAGGACGTGACCGACCGAGGGACGGTCCTCTTCCGGAGAGTTGCCGATGGACACGGGGGCGCCTTTCGAGCGTGTAGCCACCTGCTGGAGGTTCAGTCTAGGGGCGAGGCGAGAGGGCGGGGCAAGCGGGCAGGCCGTATTGTCCGCCATCGGGATTGCCATACCACCTGACAGCCGGACACCCCAGCCTTCCCCTCAACCTGACGTTCGGCCAGGGGAAACGGTTGCCTTGCTCACCCTTACGGATGAGTCTCCCCACGGATCAGGGCGAGCACGCCCGGCAGATCCTCCGGTTTGACGAGCACGTCGCGTGCCTTGGAGCCCTCACTCGGGCCCACCACGTCCCGGGACTCCATGAGGTCCATCAGCCGGCCCGCCTTGGCGAAACCCACCCGCAGCTTGCGCTGCAGCATCGACGTGGACCCGAACTGGGTGGAGACCACCAGCTCCGCCGCCTGACACAGCAGGTCCAGGTCGTCGCCGATCTCCTCGTCGATCTCCTTCTTCCTGCTCTGGCCGACCATGACGTCGTCGCGGAAGACCGGCGCCATCTGCTCCTTGCAGTGGGCGACCACGCCCTGCACCTCGGTCTCGGTGACGAAGGCGCCCTGCATGCGCACGGGCTTGCCGGCGCCCATCGGCAGGAACAGCCCGTCGCCCTTGCCGATCAGTTTCTCCGCTCCCGCCTGGTCCAGGATGACCCGGCTGTCGGCCAGGGAGGAGGTGGCGAACGCCAGCCGAGAGGGCACGTTCGCCTTGATCAGACCGGTGACGACGTCCACCGAAGGCCGCTGCGTGGCCAGCACCAGGTGGATGCCGGCGGCACGGGCGAGCTGGGTGATCCGCACGATGGCGTCCTCCACGTCGCGCGGGGCCACCATCATCAAGTCGGCCAGCTCGTCCACGATGACCAGCAGGTACGGGTACGGGGCGAGCTCCCGCTCACTGCCCGCCGGCGCCTGCGCCTTTCCACTGCGCACCGCGGCGTTGAAGTCGTCGATGTGCCGGAAGCCGTAGGCCGCCAGGTCGTCGTACCGCAGGTCCATCTCGCGCACGACCCACTGCAGGGCCTCGGCCGCCTTCTTGGGGCTGGTGATGATCGGAGTGATCAGGTGCGGGATGCCCTCGTAGACGGTCAGCTCTACCCGCTTGGGGTCGATCAGGACCAGCCGCACGTCCTCCGGGGTGGCCCGGACGATGACGGACGTGATCAGACAGTTGATGCAGGACGACTTGCCGGAGCCGGTCGCGCCGGCCACCAGGACGTGCGGCATGGTCGCCAGGTTGTGCGTGACGTAACCGCCCTCGACGTCCTTGCCGAGCCCGACGAGCATCGGGTGCTCCTCGCCGTCGGCATCCGCGGCGCGCAGCACGTCACCCAGGTTGACCATCTCCCGGTCACTGTTCGGGATCTCGATGCCCACCGCTGACTTCCCGGGGATCGGGGAGATGATCCGCACATCGGGGCTGGCCACCGCGTACGCGATGTTCTTGGTCAGCGCGGTGATCTTCTCCACCTTCACCGCCGGCCCCAGCTCCACCACGTACCGGGTCACGGTCGGCCCGCGAGTGAACCCGGTGACGGCGGCGTCCACCTTGAACTCGCTGAAGACGGTGGTCAGCGAGTCCACGACCTGGTCGTTGGCGGGGCTGCGAGTACGGCCGGGACCGCCTCGCTCCAGGAGATCCAGCGGCGGCAGCGCGTAGGTGATGTCGCCGGACAGCTGCAGTTGCTCGGCACGCGACGGCATGGCCTCCGGCTTCGGAGCCTCGCGTGCCTTCGTCAGGTCGGGCACCGGGGTGCGCTCGTCCGGCTCACGGGTCCGGGCGCCGGGCACCGTGCCGGCCACCGGCTCCTCCCCCGCCTCCCACCGCCCGCCGGTGACCTGCTGCGTCAGGTCGGCGACCAGTGCGCTGGGCTGGACGCCATGCAACAGCGCCCCGTCCAGTGACGCGGCCGCGGCGGCGGCGACGTCCACGGCGTCCGAGGGCCGGCGACGCGCCCTGGGGCCGCTGTCGGCCGGCGCTCCGGCTGCGGCCCCGGCTCCGTCGCGGGAGACGGCAGGCGAGCGCCTGCGGGCCCGCGGGCCAGGTCCTGTCGCCGGGCTCGCTTCGTCCACGTCGGTGTCCTGTGCGGCGCCTCGAGGGCGGTCCTCGACGTGGCCGGCGTCGGCGACGACGCCGAGCCGCACGCCGAGAGTCCGCAGCCGCTGCGGGATCCGGTTCACCGGTGTCGCGGTGACCACCAGCAGCCCGAAGACCGTCACCAGGGCGAGCAGTGGCAGCGCCAGCACGCCGCCCACGGTCAGCACCAGCGGCTGGGCGACGGACCAGCCGATGAGTCCGCCGGCGTCGCGCAGCTGGCCGATACCCTCGCCGCGGCCGGGCGCACCGCATGCGACGTGCACGAGACCGAGGACACCGACGACGAGTGCGGACAGGCCGATCACGATCCTGCCGTTGGCCTCCGGCCGCTCCGGATGCCGGATCAGCCGCACCGAAACGCCGCCCACCAGCAACGGCACCAGCAGGTCCAGCCGCCCGAACGCACCGGTCACGAGTATTTCGACCAGGTCCCCGACCGGACCCTTCAGGTTCGACCACGTGCCGGCGGCGATCGACCAGCGCGAGGCCGAGCAGCAGCAGCGCCAGCCCGTCCTTGCGGTGCGCCGGATCAAGACCGCGCGCACCGCGGCCCATGCCACGGAAGAGCGCACCCGCACCGTGTGCGGCACCCAGCCAGCAGACCCTCACCAGACGGTAGACGCCGCCGGTCGGGGAGGGCGCGGGCTTGGCCGGCCTTCTCGCGGGAGTCTTCTTGGCGGCGGCCTTCTTCGCCGGCGGCTTGCCGGCCGGTGCCTTCTTGGCGGCGGCCTTCTTCGCGGGCGCCTTCTTGGCAGCCTTGCCGGACGTACGTGAGGCCATGGTCACGAGGTTACCGAAGTCGGCCTGCCCGGGCACGGACGACAGAGCGTTGACAGGGCATCATCCGATGCGACGTCAAACTGCGCCTCCGGGACGGCAGCGGCTCAGTTCCGCGACGGCACCTGCGCGGCGGGGCCGCCCGCCCCCGGGTCGAGGGCGTCAAGTGCCCTGCGCAGCCCGGTGAGTTTGCGTTCCAGGTGCGCCGCGGTGGCCACGGCCGCCGCGTCCGACGCCTCGTCGAGCTGTTTGGACAGCGCCTCAGCCTGCTCCTCCACCGCGGCGAGCCTGGCGGACAGTTCGGCGAGCAGTCCCGGCTCGGGCTCGGCTCCGTCCTCAGGCGGCCGGCGGTCCTCGAGCTGGCCCCGCAGCAGCGAGGCCTGCTCACGCAACTGAAGGTTCTTCATGTACAGCTCGACGAAGACCGACACCTTCGCCCGCAGTACCCAGGGGTCGAACGGCTTGGAGATGTAGTCGACGGCTCCTGCCGCATAACCACGGAAGGTGTGGTGCGGACCGTGGTTGATGGCCGTGAGGAAGATGATCGGGATGTCCCGCGTCCGCTCGCGCCGCTTGATGTGCGCGGCCGTCTCGAACCCGTCCATCCCCGGCATCTGGACGTCGAGCAGGATGACCGCGAAGTCGTCCGTCAGCAGCGCCTTGAGCGCTTCCTCCCCTGACGATGCCCGCACCAGCGTCTGATCGAGCGCCGAGAGGATGGCCTCCAGCGCCAGCAGATTCTCCGGCCGGTCATCGACCAGGAGGATCTTGGCCTTCTGGACCATGGCCCGTCCTCCTCGCCCCGGCAGCACACCGGACGCCGCCCCTGGGGACGGCTCCTGCACGCCGCCGCCCGTCCTTGTGCCGGTCATGGTAGCCGCACCCCGCGACTCGCCACACCCTGTCACCGTGATGTCACTGTGCACGGAAGTAAGAACGCGCTGGGGACGGGGAAGGTTCCCCGCCTCCGGCCATCTCACACCCCTGGACCACACCCGTTCGCGTCCGGCTCCACCCCGTACCGTGTCACATCACTCGGCATGCATCCACTGCCCCATGACGGACAGCAGGTGATCGGTGTCCACCGGTTTGGTGACGTAGTCGGATGCTCCGGATTCGATGCTCTTCTCCCGGTCGCCCTTCATCGCCTTCGCGGTCAGCGCGATGATCGGCAGCCGGGCGAACTGCGGCATCCGCCGGATCGCGGCCGTCGTCTCGTACCCGTCCATCTCCGGCATCATGATGTCCATCAGCACCACGGCGACGTCGTCGTGCTGTTCGAGGACCTCGATGCCCTCGCGTCCGTTCTCCGCGTACAGCACCTGCAGCCCGTTCTGCTCCAGGACGCTGGTCAGCGCAAAGACGTTGCGGATGTCGTCATCGACGATGAGCACCTTGCTCCCGGCCAGGCCCACCGGCCGGACGGACGGGCCGCCGGCCGGTGCCCGCGTCTCCTGCGGCACGGCGGGCGCCTCCTCCGCCGCCGGAGACTCCTCCCGCTGTTCCGCCACCCCGTCCGGTTCGGTGGTGGGTACCGCGGCAAGTGCCTGCCGTCGGCGGCGCTCCACGAGCGAGTTCGCGGCCCGCTCGGCGTCCGAGGCCGCGACCTGGGCAGCCGAGACCTCCCCGCCCTCGGCCCGTCGGGTGCCCGCCGTCGGCTCGGCCGGGGTGAGGGCCAGGGTGCCCGAGCCGAGCTGGGCGTAACCCTGGGGCGGCAGCTCGGTCGGCTGCAGCGGCAGGTACAGGGTGAAGGTCGAGCCACGGCCCGGTTCGCTGGCCGCGTAGATCTCACCGCCCAGCAGCCGCGCGATCTCCCGGCTGATGGAAAGGCCCAGCCCGGTGCCGCCGTACTTGCGGCTGGTCGTACCGTCTGCCTGCTTGAACGCCTCGAAGATCACCCGCATCTTGCTGGCAGCGATGCCGATGCCGGTGTCGGTCACCGAAAAAGCGACCATCTCGGCGTCCGCGTCCTGCAGGGAACCGTGCTCGAGCATCTGCTCCCGGATGATATCCGGCACATCCTTCTGCGCGGAGCGGATGACGAGCTCCACCGCACCGGAGTCGGTGAACTTCACCGCGTTGGAGAGCAGGTTGCGCAGTACCTGCAGCAGCCGCTGCTCGTCGGTGTGCAACGTCGCCGGGAGTTCCGGCGAGACCCGGACGGAGAAGTCCAGGCCCTTCTCCGCGGTGAGCGGGCGGAAGGTCGCCTCCACGTAGTCGACGAGCTGGACCAGCGCGATGCGGGTCGGGCTGACGTCCATCTTGCCCGCCTCGACCTTCGACAGGTCCAGGATGTCGTTGATCAGCTGCAGCAGGTCCGATCCGGCCCCGTGGATGGTCTCGGAGAACTCCACCTGCTTCGGCGAGAGGTTCCCCTCCGCGTTGTCGGCCAGCAGCTTGGCGAGGATCAGCAGCGAGTTCAGCGGCGTGCGCAGCTCGTGCGACATGTTCGCCAGGAACTCCGACTTGTAGCGCATCGAGACCGACAACTGCTCGGCACGCTCCTCCAGAACCTGCCTCGCCTCCTCGATCTCCCGGTTCTTGATCTCGATGTCACTGTTGGTCTTCGCAAGCTGTGCGGCCTTGACCTCCAGCTGCTCGTTCGACTCCTGCAGCGCCTTCTGCCGGTTCTCCAACTCACCCGAGCGCTCCTTGAGCTGCTCGGTCAGCTCCTGGGACTGGCCCAGCAGCACCTCGGTCTTGGTGTTGACGCTGATGGTGTTGACGCTGGTCGCGATGACCTCGGCGATCTGGCTGAGGAAATCCTTCTGGATCTGGGTGAACTGCTGGAACGCGGCCAGCTCCACCACGGCCAGCACGGTCCCCTCGAAGATCACCGGCAGCACGATCACGTGCGCCGGAGGCGCCTCGCCGAGCCCGGAGACGATCTTGAGATAGCCGGGCGGGGCGTTCTCCACCAGGATCGTCCGCTTCTCCTCGGCGGCGGTGCCCACGAGCGACTCGCCCGGCCCGAAGGTGGTGGGCATGCCGCCCATGGAATAGCCGTAGCTGCCCAGCATCCGCAGCTCGTAGGAGCCGTCCGCGCCCCCGCCGATCTCACCCGCACCGATGCCGTCGCGTTCGCTGTCGGCCGGCACCGCCACGAAGAACGCGCCGTGCTGCGCCGACACGACGGGCGTCAGCTCGCTCATGATCAGCCCGGCCACGTCCTTCAGGTCACGGCGGCCCTGCATGAGGGCGGAGATACGGGCCAGGTTGCCCTTGAGCCAGTCCTGCTCCTGGTTCGCCAGCGTGGTCTCGCGCAGGTTGGTGATCATGGAGTTGATGTGACCCTGCAGCTCCAGGATCTCGCCTGCCGCGTCGACGTCGATGCGCACGTTGTGGTCGCCGCGGGTCACGGCGGTGGCGACCTCGGCGATGGCGCGGACCTGACGTGTCAGGTTCCCGGCCATCTCGTTCACCGACTCGGTGAGGTCCTTCCAGGTGCCGGCCACGTCGCGCACCCGGGCCTGGCCGCCGAGGATGCCCTCGGTGCCCACCTCACGCGCCACCCGCGTCACCTGCTCCGCGAACGACGACAGCTGATCCACCATCGTGTTGATCGTCGTCTTCAGCTGCAGGATCTCGCCGCTGGCCTCGATGTCGATCTTCTTCGTGAGGTCGCCCTTGGCGATGGCGGTGGTGACCATGGCGATGTTGCGGACCTGGCCTGTCAGGTTCGACGCCATCGAGTTCACCGACTCGGTGAGGTCCTTCCAGGTGCCCGCGACTCCGGCCACCCGGGCCTGACCGCCCAGCACGCCGTCCGTGCCCACCTCACGGGCCACTCGCGTCACCTGCTCGGCGAAGGCGGACAGCGTCGTCACCATGGTGTTGACAGTGTCGGCGAGCTGCGCGACCTCGCCGCTGGCCTCGACGGTGACCTTCTTGGTCAGGTCGCCGTTGGCCACCGCGGTCGCCACCTGGGAGATGTTGCGGACCTGCCCCGTCAGGTTGTTCGCCATCAGGTTGACGTTGTCGGTGAGGTCTTTCCAGATGCCGGAGACGTCCCGCACGCGGGCCTGGCCGCCGAGGATGCCCTCGGTGCCCACCTCACGGGCCACCCGCGTCACCTGCTCCGCGAACGACGACAGCTGGTCCACCATCGTGTTCACGGTGGTCACCAGGGCGAGGATCTCGCCCTTCGCGTCGACGGTGATCTTCTTGGACAGGTCGCCCTGCGCGACCGCCGTGGTGACCTCGGCGATGTTGCGCACCTGCGAGGTGAGGTTGTTCGCCATGAAGTTGACGGACTGCGTCAGGTCCTTCCAGGTGCCCGAGACTCCCTTGACCTCGGCCTGACCGCCGAGGATGCCCTCGGTGCCCACCTCACGCGCGACCCGCGTCACCTGCTCCGCGAACGACGACAGCTGGTCCACCATCGTGTTGATCGTCGTCTTCAGCTCGAGAATCTCACCACGCGCGTCCACGTCGATCTTCTGCGACAGGTCACCGCGCGCGACGGCCGTCGCCACCTGCGAGATGTTACGGACCTGGCCGGTCAGGTTCGACGCCATGCCGTTCACGGAGTCCGTCAGGTCGCGCCACACGCCGGCCACGCCCGGCACCTGCGCCTGGCCGCCCAGCCGGCCCTCGGTACCCACCTCGCGGGCCACCCGCGTCACCTGGTCGGCGAAGGCGGACAGCTGGTCCACCATCGTGTTGATCGTGGATTTCAGCTCGAGAATCTCACCACGCGCGTCGACCTCGATCTTCTGCGACAGGTCACCGCGGGCCACCGCCGTGGTCACCTGCGCGATCTGCCGCACCTGAGAGGTCAGGTTGCCCGCCATGAAGTTGACGGAATCCGTCAGGTCCTTCCAGGTACCCGAGACGCCGTCCACCCGGGCCTGGCCGCCCAGCCGGCCCTCGGTACCCACGTCGCGCGCCATCCGGGTGACCTGCTCGGCGAACGACGACAGCTGGTCCACCATCGTGTTCACGGTGTTCTTCAGCTGCAGCATCTCGCCGGACACGTCCACCGTGACCTTCTGCGACAGGTCACCGTTCGCCACCGCCGTCGTCACCTGCGCGATGTTGCGGACCTGGCCGGTCAGGTTGCGGAACGCGGTGTTGACCGAGTCCGTCAGGTCCTTCCACGTCCCGGCCGCACCCGGCACCTGCGCCTGACCGCCCAGCTCGCCCTCGACGCCGATCTCCCGCGCCACGCGCGTGACCTCGTCACCGAACGAGCGAAGCTGGTCCACCATCGTGTTGACGGTGTTCTTCAGCTCCTGCATCTCGCCGGACACGTCCACCGTGACCTTCTGCGACAGGTCACCGTTCGCCACCGCCGTCGTCACCTGCGCGATGTCGCGGACCTGCGCCGTCAGGTTGCGGAACGCGCTGTTGACCGAGTCCGTCAGGTCCTTCCAGATACCGGCGGCACCCGGCACCTGCGCCTGGCCGCCCAGCACGCCCTCGGTACCGACCTCGCTGGCCGCCCGCGTCACCTCGTCCGCGAACGTGCGCAGGGTCTCGGTCATCGCGTTGATCGTCTCGGCCAGCTGCGCAACCTCTCCACGCGCGTTGACCGTGATCTTCTGGGACAGGTCACCGTTCGCCACGGCTGTCGTGACCTGGGCGATCTCCCGGACCTGCGAGGTCAGGTTGCCCGCCATGAGGTTGACGGAGTCCGTCAGGTCCTTCCACACGCCAGCCACGCCCTGGACGCGGGCCTGACCTCCCAGCTCGCCCTCGGTGCCCACCTCACGGGCCACCCGCGTCACCTCGGACTGGAAGGAGGACAGCTGGTCCACCATCGTGTTGACGGTGTTCTTCAGCTCAAGCATCTCGCCGGCCACGTGCACGGTGACCTTGCGGGACAGGTCACCCTTGGCCACGGCCGTCGTGACCAGGGCGATGTCGCGCACCTGCGCGGTGAGCCGGGAGGCCATCGTGTTGACGGAGTCCGTCAGGTCCTTCCACGATCCGGACATGCCGCGCAGCCGGGCCTGACCGCCCAGCTTCCCCTCGGTGCCGACCTCGCTGGCCACCCGGGTGACCTCGTCGGTGAACGTCGACAACTGGTCGACCAGCCCGTTCACCGTGCGGGCCACCTTCAGGAACTCGCCCCGCAACGGGTGGGCGGCCCCGTCCGGCCCCTGCGAACGCAGGTCCATCCGCTGCTCCAGGTCGCCCTCGGCGACCGCGGCGAGTACCCGGCCCACCTCGGACAGCGGCCGCACCAGGTCATCGACGACAGCGTTCGACGCGTCGATCGCCGCCGCCCAGGAGCCCTCGCAGGCCCCGGTCTCCAGACGCTCGGTGAGCTTCCCGTCCCGGCCCACGACACGGCGCACGCGGCTCAGCTCACCCGTGAGGTACACGTTCCGCTCGGCGACCTCATTGAAGACCGCCGCGATCTCGGCCATCGGCCCGTCGCCCGTGACCGTCAGGCGTTTGCGGAAGTTGCCGTCGCGCATGGACACCAGTCCCTGCAACAGCCGGTTGAGGGCCGCCGCATCGACTTCGACCGTGCCGCTCTTCCGGGAGCGTCCGCCCTTCGCGCGCGTGTTCGTGCTACGCGCCGCCGCGCCAGACTCCACCGTGTCCCTCCCGCAGGGTCGACCGTCGTACCGGGTCATGCTTCAAGCCTTCCCAGTGTTTCACCCTGCCAGAACAAGGCGATAACAGTCCGGCAGCATGGCACACGAGCGCGACCTGAGGGGCCGCTGGGTAAAACACCCGCCATCCAGCGCCCGCGCACACTGCGAACGTAAGTAACCTGGCCTCCGGCTGTCCATCCGTCTCGTGCTGTCGGGAGGGCAGCGGGGCGAGCAAGAGGCAGACGGAGGGGCGCTGCGGGATGTCGGAGCAGAGCGCCGAGCGGGTACCGGCCGCAGCGGTCACCGCACAGCGCACACCCGTGGACACGCAAAGCAACCGGACGGACGTGGGGAGACCAGTGAGCACGGGACGAGCCGCGGCCACCTTCGAGCCGGTCGGGCGCTCGGTGGCCGCAGCACGCGGGTTCGTCCGCGACACCCTGGAGGGCTGGGCGCTCGGCGAGGTAGTCGACGACGCGGTGGTCCTCACCAGTGAACTCGTCACCAACGCCGTCGTCCACGCCGGCACCTCAGCCGAGGTGCTGTGCCTGCGCGAAGACGACGGCGTCCGCGTCGAGGTCGCCGACCACTACCCCGACCGCGAGGTGCCTGTGCAGGAAGGCGGCCTGGCCCAGGTGAGCCCGGACCGTGAGGGAGGCCGCGGGCTGTTGCTGTGCGCGGCGCTGGCCACCCGCTGGGGCGTCGACTACACGGCCGCCGACAAACGCGTCTGGTTCCGCCTCGACCTGCCCGGCCGTCCGGTGGGCACCCGCTCCGCGGGCCCTGCCCTGCCCGACGACGCGCTGCCCGAGGCGGACGGCGAGGTGCACGTCGCGGTCGTCCAGGTCGACCGGGACGGCGCCGTCCGTGCCTGGAACGAGGACGCACAGGCACTCTTCGGCTACGCCAGGGAGCAGGTACTCGGCAAGCCGCTCAGCGACTTCGCCGCCTGGCCGCACACCCCCGGCACCGGCACCGGCCTCGCCGACGCGCTGGGTCTGTCCCGCTGGGAGGGTTCCTACGGCATGCGGGACGCGTCCGGCCGCACCCTGCCCGTCTACGCCTCCCACTTGCGGGTCCGCGACAGCGCCGGCGAGCCGTCCACCGTCTGCCTGCTGGTGCACGACCACGAGCGGGCCGTCCTCCAGTCACCAGTCCGCAACCAGCACGGCGACGGGCCCGGCGGGGAAGACCGCCGGGAGGCCGCCGACCCCTTCGAGGTCTTCATCGGCTCCCCACCGCCGGACGACCTGGACGGTCTGCTGCAGCGCACGGTGGAGCGGGCCCGGGACATGCTCGACGGCGATGCCGCGTATCTGCTGCTCGCCACGGACGACGAGACCGAACTGGAGGTCCGCGCCTCGACGGGGCTGCCCTCCGCCCGCCAGCGCTTCGCCCGCGTGCCCGTCGAGACCGGCATCGGCCGCTACGGGTCGGCCCGCATGCCGTCCGTCCACGAGGACCTGGCGCAGGTGCCCGGTGCTGTACCGCTGCTCGAGGGGACCGGCATGCGGGCCGTGGTCACGGTGCCGCTGAAGGTCGAGGGCCGGCTGACCGGCTCGGTCGGCGTCGCCACCGAGACGCCGGGCCGCTACACCAACGAGGAGGCGCTGCGGCTCCAGTTCGCGGCGGACCGCATCGCCCTGGCCGTGGAGCGGGCACGGCTCACCGAACTCGAGCGGCTTCGGCGCGGCTCGCTGTCCTTCCTCGTCGAGGCGTCCGACCTGCTGGCCGGCACCCTCGACCGGAACCAGACGCTGGCGCTCATGGCGCAGATGACCGTCCCGACCCTGGCCACCTGGTGCGCCGTGTACACGGTCGCCGACCAGGGCTCCGAACCCGTCCTGGCCTACGTGCTGCACGAGGACGAGGACAGGATCGACAACCTCAAAGCCCTGCTCGCAAAGGTGGACGCCCCCGACCCGGTGCCGGCCCCCGGCGCCCGCCTGTGGCACGGTCCGGGCGAGGCGGCGCACTCCGCCGCGCTGCGCACCTCGCTGCGCAGCGTCGGGCTGGGCGACGAAGAGCCCGGTGGCGCGCCGGGCGCCAGCCTGGCGACGGCCGCCGCCGTCGGCGGAGAGACCGTCGTGCTGCCGCTGGTGGCCCGCAACCGCGTCATCGGCATGCTGACGCTCGGCAAGCCCACGGACGAACGTTTCCGGCAGGAGATCCTCGAACTCGCGGAGGACCTCTCACGCCGTGCCGCGCTCGCCCTGGACAACGCCAGGCTGTACTCGGAGCGCACGGCGATCAGTCAGTCGCTGCAGCGCAGCCTCCTGCCTCCCGAACTCCCCGATGTGGACGGTGTGGAGGTCGAGGTCATCTACCGCGCAGCCGGAGAGGGCAACGAGGTCGGCGGCGACTTCTACGACCTCTTCGAGATCCAGGACGGCGTGTACGGCTTCGCGATCGGCGACGTGTGCGGCACCGGCCCCGAGGCTGCGGCGGTCACCGGACTGGCCCGGCACGCCTTGCGGCTGCTCGCCCGCGAGGGTCTGGGAGGCCCGGCGGTACTCGAACGCCTCAACGCGGCGATTCTCGACGAGGGGGCACGCAGCCGGTTCCTGACGCTGCTCTACGGCGAGATGCGGCCCCAGCCGGACGGCGGCGCCGAGTTGAAGGTCGTCTGTGCCGGCCATCCGCTGCCGCTGCGGCTGAGCCCGGACGGCACGGTGCACCCGGCCGCGGAGCCGCAGCCGCTGCTCGGCGTGATGGAGGACCTGGAGCTGTACGAGCAGACGGCCCGTCTGGATCCGGGCGACGTGCTGCTGTGCGTCACGGACGGCATCACCGAGCGCCGCGAAGGCACTCGCATGCTGGGCGATGACGGCCTGGCGGAGGCGCTGGCGACCTGCACCGGGCTCAACGCGGGCGCCGTCGCGGCCCGCATCATGCGGACGGTGGTCCGTTTCGCCTCCACCGCGCCGTCCGACGACATGGCCATCCTCACGATGCGCGTCCCCGCGCCGACGACGACTGTCTGAGCCGGCCGGAAACGGCGGAACCCCCGTCCAAGAGACGGGGGTTCCGTGCTGTGAGAGCCCCAAAACGGAATCGAACCGTTGACCTTCTCCTTACCATGGAGACGCTCTGCCGACTGAGCTATTGGGGCGCGGTCAGCTGAGAGAGATCCTACCCGATGCTTCACACTGCTTCACACAACAGCCCGCCCAGAGCGTTGCACGCGGACACGAGGCGGTGCAGGTCACGTCGCGTCATGGAGGCGTCGACGGGGAGGGCGAGGGTCTCATCCGCGGCACGCGCGGCCTCCGTCAGGCGCGCCGCGGGCACCTTCACGGGCACTGCGCCGTGAATTCCACGGTGCCGAAGAGCAAGTCTGAAGGCGTCGCGATCCGGCCGTCCGTTGCCTGGTACGCGCACGACGTATGACGTGTAGGCATGTCGGGTCTCAGAACCTACACAGTGGACGCGAGCAAATATGGACAAGCCCTCGGCCTATTAGTACCGGTCAACTCCACCCATCACTGGGCTTCCATATCCGGCCTATCAACCCGGTCATCTCCCGGGAGCCTTAACCCCTCAAAGGGGGTGGGAGTCCTCATCTCGAAGCAGGCTTCCCGCTTAGATGCTTTCAGCGGTTATCCTTCCCGAACGTAGCCAACCAGCCATGCCCTTGGCAGAACAACTGGCACACCAGAGGTTCGTCCGTCCCGGTCCTCTCGTACTAGGGACAGCCCTTCTCAAGACTCCTACGCGCGCAGCGGATAGGGACCGAACTGTCTCACGACGTTCTAAACCCAGCTCGCGTACCGCTTTAATGGGCGAACAGCCCAACCCTTGGGACCGACTCCAGCCCCAGGATGCGACGAGCCGACATCGAGGTGCCAAACCATCCCGTCGATATGGACTCTTGGGGAAGATCAGCCTGTTATCCCCGGGGTACCTTTTATCCGTTGAGCGACGGCGCTTCCACAAGCCACCGCCGGATCACTAGTCCCGACTTTCGTCCCTGCTCGACCCGTCAGTCTCACAGTCAAGCTCCCTTGTGCACTTACACTCACCACCTGATGACCAACCAGGCTGAGGGAACCTTTGGGCGCCTCCGTTACTCTTTAGGAGGCAACCGCCCCAGTTAAACTACCCACCAGACACTGTCCCCGATCCGGATCACGGACCCAGGTTAGACATCCAGCACGACCAGAGTGGTATTTCAACAACGACTCACACCCAAGCTGGCGCTTGAAGATTCACAGTCTCCCACCTATCCTACACAAGCCGAACCGAACACCAATATCAAGCTATAGTAAAGGTCCCGGGGTCTTTCCGTCCTGCTGCGCGAAACGAGCATCTTTACTCGTAGTGCAATTTCACCGGGCCTATGGTTGAGACAGTCAAGAAGTCGTTACGCCATTCGTGCAGGTCGGAACTTACCCGACAAGGAATTTCGCTACCTTAGGATGGTTATAGTTACCACCGCCGTTTACTGGCGCTTAAGTTCTCAGCTTCACCACCACCGAAATGTGACTAACCGGTCCCCTTAACGTTCCAGCACCGGGCAGGCGTCAGTCCGTATACATCGCCTTACGGCTTCGCACGGACCTGTGTTTTTAGTAAACAGTCGCTTCTCGCTGGTCTCTGCGGCCACCCCCAGCTCACGACTGCAAAAGCCCATCACCAGGCGATGGCCCCCCTTCTCCCGAAGTTACGGGGGCATTTTGCCGAGTTCCTTAACCATAGTTCACCCGAACGCCTCGGTATTCTCTACCAGACCACCTGAGTCGGTTTAGGGTACGGGCCGCCATGAAACTCGCTAGAGGCTTTTCTCGACAGCATAGGATCATCCACTTCACCACAATCGGCTCGGCATCAGGTCTCAGACACATGTCGCGACGGATTTACCTGCACGACGGCCTACACCCTTACCCCGGGACAACCACCGCCCGGGCTGGACTACCTTCCTGCGTCACCCCATCACTCACCTACTACCAGCTCGGGCCACCGGCTCCACTCACACCAGCACTCTCCGAAGACATCAGCCGGCGGCTTCACGGGCTTAGCATCACCAGATTCGATGTTTGACGCTTCACAGCGGGTACCGGAATATCAACCGGTTATCCATCGACTACGCCTGTCGGCCTCGCCTTAGGTCCCGACTTACCCTGGGCAGATCAGCTTGACCCAGGAACCCTTAGTCAATCGGCGCGCACGTTTCTCACGTGCGTATCGCTACTCATGCCTGCATTCTCACTCGCATACCGTCCACAACTCGCTTCCACGGCTGCTTCACCCGGCACA
>CAWCXW010000009.1:0-45000 GCA_963799685.1 uncultured Actinomycetota bacterium | reverse complement strand
GTCCTCGTGGCCGTGGGTGAGCACGATGCCGTCGATGTCGTCGAGACGGTCGCGGATGGTGCTGAAGTCCGGAAGGATCAGGTCGACGCCCGGCTGCTCCTCCTCGGGGAAGAGGACGCCGCAGTCGACGATGAGCAGGCGGCCGCCGTACTCGAAGACGGTCATGTTGCGGCCGATCTCGCCCAGACCGCCGAGCGGGGTGACGCGAAGGCCGCCCTTGGGGAGCTTCGGCGGTGGGCCGAGCTCCGGGTGCGGGTGACTCAAAAGACTCTCCTCACCACGCGCGCCACGCGGCCCGTACCGGGCGCGTGGCGCGAGCGAAATGTGTCACTTGCTGTCGGTCGTTCGGTATGCAGTTGTGAAGTCTGTGCTCAGAGGTGTACCCCGCCGAGGGCGAGGTCGCGCCTGAGCTGCTCGGTCTCCTCCGGGGAGAGCTCGACGAGCGGCAGCCGCAGCGGTCCGGCGGGCAGGCCCTGCAGTGCCAGCGCGGCCTTCGCCGTGATCACGCCCTGGGTGCGGAACATGCCGGTGAAGACGGGGAGCAGCTGCTGGTGGATCTCGGTGGCCTTGACCACGTCGCCGCTCAGGTGGGCCTCCAGCATGGCGCGCAGCTCCGGGGTGACCAGGTGGCCGACCACGGAGACGTAGCCGACGGCGCCGACGGACAGCAGCGGCAGGTTGAGCATGTCGTCGCCGCTGTACCAGGCGAGGCCGCTGGTGGCGATCGCCCAGCTGGCTCGGCCGAGGTCGCCCTTGGCGTCCTTGTTGGCGACGATCCGCGGGTGCTCGGCCAGGCGCACGAGCGTCTCGGTGTTGATCGGGACGCCGCTGCGGCCGGGGATGTCGTAGAGCATCACCGGCAGGTCGGTGGAGTCGGCGATGGCGGTGAAGTGCCGGTAGAGCCCCTCCTGCGGGGGCTTGCTGTAGTAGGGCGTCACCGCGAGCAGGCCGTGCGCGCCGGCGTCCTCGGCCGCGCGGGCCAGCTCGATGCTGTGGGCGGTGTCGTTGGTGCCGGCTCCGGCCACCACGTGGGCACGGTCTCCGACGGCCTCGACCACGGCTCGTACGAGCTGGGCTTTCTCCGCATCGCTGGTGGTCGGGGACTCTCCGGTGGTGCCGCTGATGATCAGGCCGTCGTTGCCGGCGTCCACCAGATGGGCGGCGAGCCGCTGCGCGCCGTCGAGGTCGAGAGCGCCGTCCGCAGTGAACGGCGTGACCATCGCGGTCAGGACCCGCCCGAAGGGCGTCTGCGGTGTGGAGGTCGGAGCCATGGGGTCCACGCTACTCGCAGCGTGGCGTCCGGCGCTCGTGCGGGGCTCCCACGGGTCTGTCGGAGGCGTGCGGCGCTGGCGGAAGAGGGTCCCGGCACTGTCTGCTCGGGGGTTCAGACAGTGCCGGGACCGCGATTTCAGCGTAGACGAACTACATGAAAGCGCGCAATGCGGACACTTTTCGCTCGGCGCGTCAGGGAGCGACTCGTCCGTTCGCGTTGAAGGCCTGGTGCGTCAGCGGCATGAGCTCGGCCCACTGCGCCTCCATCTGCTCGCCCACCATTTCGATCTCCCGCTGCGGGAACGAGGGCACCTTCGCGAGCTCGTGCTGAGTACGCAGCCCGAGGAAGTGCATCAGGGAGCGCGCATTGCACGTCGCGTACATCGAGGAGTAGAGACCGACGGGCAGCACGGCCCGGGCCACCTCGCGGGCGACTCCGGCGGCCAGCATCTCCTGATAGGTCTCGTACGCCTGCCGGTAGGAGTCCGTCATGGCCCGGCCCACCAGCTCCTGCTGGGCCTGCGTCCCCTCGACGAACTCGTACTTACCGGGCCGGCCCTGCTGCACGAGCTTGCGCGACTCGTCCGGCACGTAGAAGACCGGCTGCAGCTCCCGGTACCGCCCGGACTCCTCGTTGTACGACCATCCGACCCGATGGCGGTGAAACTCCCGGAAGACGAACAGCGGGGCGCTGACGAAGAAGGTCATCGAGTTGTGCTCGAACGGACTGCCGTGCCGGTCCCGCATCAGGAAGTTGATCAGCCCCTTCGACCGCTCCGGGTCCTTCTGCAGCTCCTCCAGGGACTGCTCCCCGGCAGTGGAGACCCGGGCCGCCCACAGCACGTCGGTGTCGGCGGCGCTGTGCTTGACCAGCTCCACGGTCATCGTGCTGCGGAAACTGGGCTGTGCTTCGGGCTTGGCGGGTTCCGTCACCTGTGGTTCCTTCCGGAAGGTTCTCGCTGGGGCGGCGCCAGCCTACGGGCCGCCGCCGACAACCCCCGGACACGGCCGAACCAGGGCACTTCACGGCGGCCTGGGACGTTCCGTCCTGTGCAGACCGAAACCCGAAGAGATGTCCAGGAGCAGTACAGATGCACCGCCGCGGACAGTCCGTGCCCTTCGCCTTCGTCGCCGAGTCCGAACGGTTCCGCAGCGACGTCATCCGCCCGCCACGGCCGCGGCGCACCGCCCGCGAGCGGGTCGGCAACGTGCTGCTGGGAGTCACGATCGTCGCGGGGCTCGTCGGCGCCCTGGTCCTCGCACGTCCGGCCCTCCAGCAACCGCAGCACGATCCGTCGGGTCATCCGCCCGCGGCCGCGCAGCACCGCTGACGCCCGGGCCCGGGGTGGTCCGACCGGCGGCGCCTCGCTAACCTCACGGGACACACCACGCCAGCCCCGTGATGGAGGACCCCTTCGTGTCCCTGCCCTTCCTGACGGCCGACCGCGCCTCCGAATCGGCCACGCCGCCGGCCTCGGACGTCGCGCAGTCCTTCGACCGCGAGAGCTGGCGACGTCCCTACCGTGTCGGCCCGTGGCGGGTCGGCGGCGCCGCCGTGCTGCTGCTCGTCACGTCCTACGTCCTGATGTCGGCACTGGTCATCGCGCTCGCCGGCTCGCCCTCCAGCGCACGGGTGTGCGCGGGCTGCGGCGCAGTCCTGATCGTGCTGGCGCTGCGGATGCTCCGGATGGGGGTGTGGGTGAGCGCGCGCGGGCTGCGTGTGGTGAGTTTCTTCACCACCTCGACGCTGTCCTGGCGGCAGGTGACGACCGTGCGCACGACACAGGAGCCCGTGAAGTGGCTCGGTCTTCCCCGCACGGTCCAGGGACAGGCCCTGGAGGTGCTGCAGGTCAGCGGCCGGCCCGCGCGGCGACTGCTCACGGACCACAACGCCGACTTCCTCGGCCGGCCGGGCTCGTTCGAACGGGCCGCCGACGTGCTGGAGGCCTGGGCGTCCGAGTCGGGGGGCTCGCACCCCGGCCGCTGAGCCGGAGCGGTGCGGGCGGGGTGCGGCCGGTCAGGCCGCACGCACCGGCTTGCCGTCGTGCAGCGCGATGGCCCGCTGCATGGCCTTGCGGGCCCGCGGCGTGTCCCGGGCGTCGTGATAGGCGACGGCGAGACGGAACCAGCAGCGCCAGTTCCCCGGATCCGCCTCCGTCTCGGCCTGGCGGCGCACGAAGACGGCGTCTGCGGAGTCCCGGTCGATCCGGCCGCTGGGGGTGCGGGTCAGCTCGTCGACGGGCAGCCCGCCCTCGGCGTCGAGCTCGCGAGCCAGCCTGTCGGCACGTCGCGCGAACCTGGTGGTGTGCCACAGGAACCACAGCCCGATGAGCGGCAGCACCAGCACCGCCGCCCCGAAGACGACCGTGACGGGCGTGCCCTGCGCGATGAGGATCACACCACGGCTGCCGACCAGCCCGAAGTAGACGACCAGGACGGCCGCCAGCACCATGTAGGTCACACGCGCACGCATGTCATCCGTCCAGGTCCATGAAGTGTTCGAGCCCGAAGGTGAGGCCGGGTGCGGCGCCCACCCTGCGGACGCCGAGCAGCACGCCCGGCATGAAGGAGCTCCGGTTCATCGAGTCGTGCCGCAGGGTGAGGATCTCGCCCTCGTCGCCGAAGAGCACCTCCTGGTGCGCGACGAGCCCGCGCAGCCGCACCGCGTGCACGGGAACCCCGTCCACGTCGGCGCCGCGTGCGCCGTCCAGGGACGTCGTCGTCGCGTCGGGCTGCGCCGCGTGCCCTGCCTCGCGCCGGGCGTCGGCGATCAGCTGCGCGGTGCGCACCGCGGTGCCGCTCGGGGCGTCCGCCTTGTTCGGGTGGTGCAGCTCGAGGACCTCCACCGACTCGAAGAAGCGGGCGGCCTGCCGGGCGAACCGCATGGTGAGCACCGCGCCGATGCCGAAGTTCGGCGCGATGAGGACGCCCGTGCCCGGTGAGCCTTCCAGCCAGCCACGCAGCCGGCTCAGCCGGTCGTCGTCCCAGCCGGTGGTGCCCACGACGCCGTGGATGCCCTGCCGGACGCAGTATTCGAGGTTGTCCATCACGGCGTCCGGGCGCGTGAGGTCGACGGCGACCTCAGCTCCGGCGGAGGTCAGTTCCTCCAGGCTGTCACCCCGGCCGAGCGCAGCCACGAGTTCGAGGTCGTCGGCCGCCTGAACGGCCTGCACGGCCTCGGAGCCCATGCGGCCCCGGGCTCCGAGGACGGCCACCCGCGTGCGGTTGCTCATGGGTTCCTCTCCCTGCTTTTCCTGTTCTGATGCCGTGTGCCGTAGGAAGCCAGGCTCTCAGGCCACCGCTTCGTGCAGCCGGGTGGCCTGGCGGTCGGTGAGCGCCCCGATGACGGAGAGCGAGGGCCGCCCGCCCAGCACCTCGGCGGCCACCTGACGGACGTCGTCGAGGGTGACGGCCGAGATGCGGGCCAGCATGTCGTCCACGGACAACTGCTCGCCCCAGCACACCTCGCTCTTGCCCAGGCGGTGCATCAGCGCCCCGGTGTCCTCCAGCCCCAGCACGGTGGAGCCGCACAACTGGCCGACGGCGCGCCCCAACTCCTCTTCGGTGATGCCGTGCCGCACGACCTGGTCGAGTTCGTCGCGGCAGATGTTCAGCACGTCGGCCACCTGGGCCGGCCGGCAGCCGGCGTACACGCCGAACATGCCGCAGTCGGCGAAACCGGCGGTGTAGGCGTAGGTGCTGTAGGCCAGGCCGCGCTTCTCGCGGATCTCCTGGAAGAGCCGCGAGCTCATCCCGCCGCCCAGTGCGGCGCTGAGCACGCCCAGCGCCCAGCGGCGGTCGTCGTTGCGGGAAACGCCCGGCATGCCGAGGACCAGGTGGGCTTGCTCGGTGCGACGGTCCACGAACTCGACGCGGCCGGCGGCGGGCATCTCCAGCGCACCGGTGCGCGGCCCGGCGGGTTCGGCGCCGGCGGTGCGGGTCAGTGCCCCGGCCTGCGCGAACGCCTCGTGGACGCGGCGCACGACGTCGTCGTGGTCGACGTTGCCCGCGGCGGTCACCACGAGCCGGGTCGGTTGGTAGTACTGCTCGTAGAACCGGGTGACGCGGTCGCGGGTGAGGGCGTTGACGGTCTCGACCGTCCCCAGGACGGGCCGGCCCAGCGGGGTGCCGCCCAGCAGCGTGCTCGCGAAGAGGTCGTGCACGCAGTCGCTCGCGTCGTCCTCGGTCATGGCGATCTCTTCGAGGATCACGCCGCGCTCGGCGTCCACCTCGGCGGGGTCGATGACCGAGCCGGTGAGCATGTCGCAGACGACGTCGATGGCCAGCGGCAGGTCGTCGTCGAGCACCCGGGCGTAGTAGCAGGTGAACTCCTTCGCGGTGAAGGCGTTCATCTCACCGCCGACGGCGTCCAGCGCGGCGGAGATGTCCAGAGCGGAGCGGCGTTCGGTGCCCTTGAAGAGCAGGTGCTCCAGGTAGTGGGTCGCGCCGCCCTGCGAGGCGGTCTCGTCGCGTGAGCCGACCTGCGCCCAGATGCCGAAGGTCGCGGAACGGACGGTTGGCAACGTCTCGGTGAGCACGCGAAGACCGCCCGGAAGGACGGTCTTGCGGACGGTGCCGGTGCCGTTCTGCCCGGTGAGCAGGGTCGTCGTACGGGCGACGGCCCGTCCCTCCGTGCAGGTGGGACGGGCCGTCGGGCGGGGGGCCGGTGTCACTTGGCGGCGTCGTCCTTCCCGCCTTCGGAGCCGGACTCCTCACCCTCGATGACGGGGATGAGCGACAGCTTGCCGCGCTGGTCGATCTCGGCGATCTCGACCTGGACCTTCTGGCCGACGCCGAGGACGTCCTCGACGTTCTCCACGCGCTTGCCGCCGGCGAGCTTGCGGATCTGCGAGATGTGCAGCAGACCGTCCTTGCCGGGGAGCAGGGAGACGAAGGCGCCGAAGGTCGTGGTCTTCACGACCGTGCCCAGGTAGCGCTCACCGACCTCGGGCATCGTCGGGTTGGCGATGCCGTTGATGGTGGTGCGGGCGGCCTCGGCGGACGGACCGTCGGTGGCGCCGATGTAGATGGTGCCGTCGTCCTCGATGGAGATGTCGGCGCCGGTGTCCTCCTGGATCTGGTTGATCATCTTGCCCTTGGGGCCGATGACCTCGCCGATCTTGTCCACCGGGATCTTCACGCTGATGACCCGCGGGGCGTTCGGGGACATCTCATCCGGGATGTCGATGGCCTCGTTCATCACGTCGAGGATGTGCAGCCGGGCGTCGCGGGCCTGCTTGAGGGCCGCGGCGAGCACAGAGGCGGGGATGCCGTCGAGCTTGGTGTCCAGCTGCAGCGCCGTGACGAAGTTGCGCGTGCCGGCGACCTTGAAGTCCATGTCGCCGAAGGCGTCCTCGGCACCGAGGATGTCGGTCAGCGTCACGTAGTGGGTCTCGCCCTCGATCTCCTGGGAGATCAGGCCCATGGCGATGCCTGCGACCGGCGCCTTCAGCGGCACGCCGGCGTTCAGCAGCGACATGGTGGAGGCGCAGACCGAGCCCATGGACGTCGAGCCGTTGGAACCCAGCGCCTCGGAGACCTGACGGATCGCGTAGGGGAACTCCTCGCGGGTGGGCAGCACCGGGGTCAGAGCCCGCTCGGCCAGCGCACCGTGGCCGATCTCGCGGCGCTTGGGGGAACCGACGCGGCCCGTCTCGCCGACGGAGTAGGGCGGGAAGTTGTAGTTGTGCATGTAACGCTTGCGGGTCACCGGGGAGAGGGTGTCCAGCTGCTGCTCCATGCGCAGCATGTTCAGCGTGGTGACGCCCAGGATCTGGGTCTCGCCGCGCTCGAACAGCGCCGAGCCGTGCACCCGCGGGATCGCCTCGACCTCGGCGGCCAGGGTGCGGATGTCGGTGACACCGCGGCCGTCGATGCGCTTCTTCTCCTTGATGACGCGCTCGCGCACCAGGGTCTTGGTCAGCGCACGGTAGGCGGCGGAAATCTCCTTCTCGCGGCCCTCGAACTGCGGGAGCAGCTTCTCGGCGGCGAGTGCCTTGACGCGGTCGAGCTCGGCCTCGCGGTCCTGCTTGCCGGCGATGGTCAGGGCCTGGGCGAGCTCGTCCTTGACGGCCGCGGTCAGAGCCTCGAGGACGTCGTCCTGGTGGTCCAGGAAGATCGGGAACTCGCCGGTCGGCTTGGCGGCCTTGGCGGCCAGGTCGCCCTGGGCCTTGCACAGCACCTTGATGAAGGGCTTCGCGGCCTCCAGGCCGGCGGCGACGACCTCCTCGGTGGGGGCCTCGGCACCACCCTTGACCAGCTCGATGGTCTGGTCGGTGGCCTCGGCCTCGACCATCATCACGGCGACGTCGCCGTCGGGCAGCACGCGGCCGGCGACGACCATGTCGAAGACGGCCTCCTCCAGCTCGGTGTGCGTGGGGAACGCCACCCACTGGCCGCGGATCAGGGCGACACGGGTGCCGCCGATCGGACCGGAGAAGGGCAGGCCGGCCAGCTGCGTGGAGCAGGAGGCGGCGTTGATGGCGACCACGTCGTAGAGATGGTCGGGGTTGAGGGCCATGATCGTCTCGACGATCTGGATCTCGTTGCGCAGGCCCTTCTTGAAGGAGGGGCGCAGTGGCCGGTCGATCAGCCGGCAGGTGAGGACGGCGTCCTCGCTGGGGCGGCCCTCGCGGCGGAAGAAGGATCCCGGGATCTTGCCCGCGGAGTACATCCGCTCCTCGACGTCGACCGTCAGGGGGAAGAAGTCGAGCTGGTCCTTGGGGTTCTTCGACGCGCTGGTGGCCGACAGCACCATGGTGTCGTCGTCCAGGTACGCCACGGCGGAGCCGGCGGCCTGCTTGGCCAGGCGGCCCGTCTCGAAGCGGATGGTACGGGTGCCGAAGGAGCCGTTGTCGATCACGGCTTCGGCGTAGTGGGTCTCGTTCTCCACCAGGGGTTTCTCCTCATGATGCGTCCGGCGTCCGTGTGACGTCCGGACTCGTACGGCGGAGCGCTGCCTGTACGGTGCCGGTCTTCGATCGAAGCACCCGGAGTGATCTTCTCTGCTCCGGGAGCCACTACCGAGGACCGACGTCGGGCGGGGCGCCCTGCCTGGTCTCGATGTGTCGTTGTCCAGGACCAGCCTACAAAGGTCCGGCCCCTCACAAGATACGGCGAAGGGAGCGGTTCCCGTCGCGGGAACCGCTCCCTCGCTGCGCGCTAGCGGGCGCCTGCCGCGCCGCGGCGGATGCCGAGGCGCTCGACCAGGGCACGGAAGCGCTGGATGTCCTTCTTCGCCAGGTACTGCAGCAGGCGGCGGCGCTGGCCGACCAGCAGCAGCAGACCACGGCGGGAGTGGTGGTCGTGCTTGTGGGTCTTCAGGTGCTCGGTCAGGTCCGAGATGCGCTGAGAGAGCAGTGCCACCTGGACCTCGGGGGAGCCGGTGTCACCCTCCTTGGTGGCGAACTCGGACATGATCTTCTTCTTCGTCGCGGCGTCGAGAGACGACACTCGTACTCCTCGGGTAAAGCCGTGGGCTCCCCTGGTCTGCTTCACAGAGGACTTCTTCACACTCCGACGGCCGCACCACCCTACCAGGGGTCAGCCGCCGACCAGTCCGCGCATCTGGGAGTACACGTCGAGCACCGCCAGGCACAGCGGGATCAGCGCGAGCAGTACGAACGTCTCGGTCAGCTCCATGATCCGGCCCCAGAAGGCGGTCAGGCCCGTGCGCGGGACGATCAGGCCGATGGCGGTGACCACGGCGGCGGCCGCCGCGATGGAGGACGCGATCCAGATGGTGCGGAAGTCCATGCTGCCGCTGTCGCCCAGGAGCATGTCGCGGACCAGGTCGACCGGCGGGTTCAGAGCCAGTCCCAGTGCCAGCAGCGCGAGGGCGGACAGGCCGGCGACCAGAGCGCAGCAGACCTGGGAGGTGTACCGGAAGAGCCGGGCGCGCATCAGCATCGCGATGCCGGTGGCCAGGGCCAGGAGCTGACCCCAGCCGTTGTCGGAGAAGCCCAGGACGGCGGCCGCGCCGATGACCACGGCGCACCAGCCGCCGACGAGTCCGACGAGCAGTTCGTGGCCGCGGCGGGCCTGGGTGGCGATCTTCTCGGCGTCGACCGGTCCCTGCAGTTCGCGGGCGTTGTCCTGGCGGCTGTCGTAGCCACCGGCGCGCGGTTCGAAACCGATGGGCAGCCTGGCGAAGCGCGCCGAGAGGCCCGGCATGAAGGCGATGGTGCCGACGGCGAAGGGCGCGGCGACGGCCGCGGCGGAGGTCGGGCCGATACCGGTGACCACGGCGACGAAGGTGACGATCGTCCCGGCGGCGGCCGCGACGGCGGCGGCGACGAAGGGTCCGTCGCCGCTGGGTGTGATGGCGATCAGCACGACCGACGCCAGTAGGACGGCGACGCAGCCGAGCAGGAACTGCAGCCGGCCGATGCCCTGCCCGTCGGGGAGCGGCAGCGCGCCGGATCCGGCGACCATGATGTGCGGCATGGCGCCGAGGCCCAGTGCGATCGAGGAGGCCCGGTCGTCGTAGACGCGGGCGCGGACGCAGGCCAGGGTGACCAGCAGCACGCCGGTGGCCGCGGCGATGATGCCGGGCAGCGCGTGCATGTCGTGCCTGACCGGGTCCGCGAACCACAGGGCGAAGGCCATCAGGACGAGCAGCACGCCGCCGGCGGTCAGGCCGGCGACCCGCATGAGCCCCTCGTTCCACAGGGTGCGGTCGCTGCGCACCGCGGAGGCGACGGCGTCGCTGACGTCGTCGAAGACAGCGGCGGGCAGCGAGTCGGCGAACGGCCGCAGCAGCAGGACCTCGCCGTCGCGGATTCCGTTGCCGGCCAGGGACAGGCCGGCCTCCAGGGCGCGCCCGTCCCGGCGCACCAGGTGGTATCCGGGCAGGGAGCCCTCGGCTCCGCTGCCGCCGGACAGCCGGGCGATCTCCGGGTAGACGTCGGAGAGCGGCACGTCCTCGGGCAGTGCGACGTCGATGCGCCCGCCGGGAGCTACTACCGTGACGCGGCAGAAGCCGGTCGCTGCGGTCGTGGCCACCTTGTTGTTCCCCCTTGTTCACTGCACAGGCTCAGCATCACGCTGAATTACAGACATCTCGGGCTGATGTGTCGGCCCCAAGAACCCTTCGGCGTCGGCGCACTTGGGGAAGATTGCGGGTTACCTTACCGCCCGCACAAGCGCTTGGGACTCGCGGACTCCGATCACGCGTCACCTACTAGGATCAACGCCTGCACGACCGGTAGCTGTTGCAGAAGCGGGGGCGTCGGTGCGAAATTGCGAAATTATCGTGAAGGACTGATGTATCGGTGAGTGTGGTGATCGTGAAGCGGCAGCCACGGGTGATGCCGCCGACCGTGCCCGAAGGGGAAGTGCTGCTCCAGTCCCCGCCGGAACTGCCCCGGGACGGGGACAGCGACATTTGGATGAATCTGCTGCCCCTCATGGGCATGGGCGGTTCGGTCGCATTCTTTTTCATGCCGGGTTCACAGCCCTACATGAAGGTCGTCGGCGGCCTCATGGCCGTCTCGACCGTTGCCATGGCGCTCGCCCAGATCGTGAAGGCGCGGCGCGGCGGCCGCGCGGCGATGGGGCAGGAGCGCCGGGACTACTTCCGCTATCTCGACCAGGTGCGGAAGGACGTCCGCAAGACGGCGGACGCGCAGCGCAACGCGCAGCTCTACCAGCACCCGGCTCCGGACCAGTTGTGGGCCATCGCGGGTGACAGCAAGCGGCTGTGGGAACGGCGGCCGAGCGACAACGACTTCGCCTCGGTCCGCATCGGCATCGGCTGGCAGCAGTTGAGCACACCGCTCGTCGCTCCGGAGACGGTGCCGAAGGACGAGCTGGAGCCGCTGACGGCCGAGGGGATGCAGTCCTTCCTGGACATCCACCGCTCGCTTCCCGATCTGCCCATCGCGGTGAGCCTGCGCGCCTTTTATCACGTCGTCGTCACCGGCAGTACCGACGAGGTCTACGGCAACGTCCGCGCGGCGGTCGCGCAGCTCACGGCGCTGCACGGCCCCGAGGAGCTGATGGTGGCCGTCGTCGCCCACCCGGGCTCGATGGCCGAGTGGGACTGGACGAAGTGGCTGCCGCACGCGCAGCACCCGTCCCAGTCGGACGGTGCCGGCCGGGCACGGCTGTTCTTCGACGACCTCGGGCAGCTCGAGGAGTCGCTCGCCAACCAGCTGGACGGGCGTGCCAGGTGGACCCGGGACGGTGCCCCCGTCTCGGACCAGCCGCACATGATCGTCGTCCTGGACGGCGGCTCGATCCCGCCGGATTCCTCCCTGGCGGGGGCCGACGGTCTGCAGGGCGTCACCTTCATCGAGGTGGCCCCCGGCACGCTGGACGACCAGATGTCGGGCGGCCTGACCGTGCACGTGCGCGAGGACGCGCTCGACCTGTACGTGGGCCGGGAATCGGCCTACTCCGGCAGGCCGGACCTGATGAGCTACGAGCAGGCCGAGGCGCTCGCCCGCCAGATGGCGCCGCTGCGCATGGGCAGCGGCGAGGAAGGCGAACCGCTGCTGTCCAACCTGGACTTCACCGACCTGATGGGCATCGGTGACGCCGGCTCCGTCGACGTGGCCCGCACCTGGCGGCCGCGTTCGCTGCACGAGCGGCTGCGGGTGCCGATCGGCGTCGGCGCCGAGGGCGAGCCGGTCATGCTCGACATCAAGGAGGCCTCGCAGGAGGGCATGGGCCCGCACGGCCTGTGCGTCGGCGCCACCGGTTCCGGCAAGTCGGAGCTGCTGCGCACGCTCGTGCTCGGCCTTGCGGTGACGCACTCCTCGGAGACCCTCAACTTCATCCTCGCCGACTTCAAGGGCGGCGCGACCTTCACCGGCATGGCCGACATGCCGCACACCTCGGCGGTCATCACCAACCTCGCCGACGAACTGACCCTGGTCGACCGCATGCGCGACGCGATCACCGGTGAGCTCAACCGGCGCCAGGAACTGCTGCGCAAGGCCGGCAACTACGCCAACATCACGGACTACGAGAAGGCGCGCGCCGCGGGCGCGGCGCTGGACCCGATGCCGTCCCTCGTCCTGATCATCGACGAGTTCAGCGAACTGCTCGCCGCAAAGCCCGACTTCATCGAGATGTTCATCCAGATCGGCCGCATCGGCCGTTCGCTGGGCGTGCACATGCTGCTGGCCTCGCAGCGGCTGGAAGAGGGCAAGCTGCGCGGCCTGGACACCTACTTGTCCTACCGGATCGGTCTGCGCACCTTCTCCGCCGCCGAGTCGCGTACCGCGATCGGCGTCCCCGACGCCTACCACCTGCCGAACGTGCCCGGCGCCGGCTTCCTGAGGTACGACACCGAGACGATGGTGCAGTTCAAGGCGGCCTACGTCTCCGGTGTATACCGCGAAGCCGGCCCGACCCGCATCAGCCGGTCCTCCCAGCAGCGGCCGGTGCTGTTCACCGCCACGCCGGTGGCGCTGCCGCCGATGCCGGAGCCGGAGGCCGACGAAAACGAGCAGGTCGACGACGCACTCGCCGACACCGTGCTCGACGTCATCGTGCACAAGATGATCGGCCAGGGCCCGTCCGCGCACCAGGTGTGGCTGCCGCCGCTGGAGGAGCCGCCGTCCCTGGACCAGCTGCTGCCCGCGCTCGCCGCCCACCCCGAGCGCGGCCTGACCGCGCCGGACTACACGGCGCTGGGCAGGCTGGCGGTGCCGGTGGCGCTGCTGGACAAGCCGTTCGAGCAGCGGCGTGACGTGCTCTACCGGGACTTCTCCGGTGCGGCGGGTCACGGTTTCTTCATCGGCGGTCCACAGTCCGGCAAATCGACGATGATGCGCACGCTGATGACGTCGTTCGCGCTGACACACACCCCCGCCGAGGTGCAGTTCTACTGCCTCGACTTCGGTGGCGGCTCGCTGCTGGCCATGGAGGAGCTGCACCACGTCGGCGGGGTGGCCAACCGGCTGGACGGCGAAAAGGTACGCCGTACCGTCAGCGAGGTCACCGCGATCCTCAACGAACGGGAGGAGTACTTCCGCGCCAACAACGTCGACTCGATCGCGACCTACCGGCAGCGCCGGGCCGCCGGCCGGCTGCCGGACCAGAAGTGGGGCGACGTCTTCCTCATCATCGACGGCTGGGCGACGTTCAAGAACGACTACGAAATGCTCGAGGCCGACATCACCGACATCGCCCAGCGCGGTCTCGGGTTCGGCATCCACCTCATCCTCACCGCGTCCCGCTACACCGAAGTGCGGCCGGCGCTCAAGGACCTCCTGCAGAACCGGGTCGAGCTGCGGCTGGGCGACCCCTCCGAGTCGGAGATCGACCGGAAGATCGCCGCTAACGTCCCGGCCGGCATGCCCGGCCGCGGCCTGAGCCCGGACAAGCTGCACCTGATGGCGGCGCTGCCGCGCATCGACGGCTCCTCCACGCTGGATGACCTTTCCATGGCGACGGAGCAGACGGTCCGCCAGATCAACGAGCACTGGACCGGCGAGCCGGCCCCGGCCGTCCGGCTGCTTCCGACGATGCTCGACGCCGCGCACCTGCCCAAGGGATCGGACTACCCCGACCACGGTGTGGCGTTCGGCATCGACGAGAGTTCGCTGCGGCCCGTCTTCGTCAACTTCGAGACCGACCCGCTGTTCGTGGTCTTCGGGGAGAGCGAGTCCGGCAAGAGCGCCCTGCTGCGCCTGCTGATCAAGCAGATCACCGAGCGGTACAACCCCGGCAAGGCGAAGATCGTCGTCGGCGACTACCGGCGCGCACACCTGCAGGGTGTGCCCGAGTCACACCTGTCGCGGTACTGCGCGGCGGCCCCCGCGCTGCAGGAGACGCTCGAAGGACTGGCCGGTTCGATGTCCCGGCGCATGCCGGGTCCGGACGTGACGCCGGAACAGCTGCGCAACCGCAGCTGGTACGACAGCCCGGACGCCTTTGTCATCATCGACGACTACGACCTGGTGGCCACCGGGCAGAACCCGCTGATGCCGCTGCTGGAGTACCTGCCCTTCGCCCGTGACGTGGGTCTGCGGGTCATCATCGCCCGCTCCTCCGGTGGTGCGAGCCGTGCGCTGTACGAGCCGGTGATGCAGCGGATCAAGGAGCTGGGCGCACAGGGCGTCGTCCTGTCCGGCGACCGCAGCGAGGGAGCGCTGCTCGGCAACATCACGCCGTCCCAGCTGCCTCCGGGCCGCGGGTACTTCCAGACCCGGCGCCGCGGTGGCCAGCTGGTCCAGACAGGCTGGGTGCCGGCCCACAACTGACCGGTTCAGCATGTGAGGAGGCCCGGGCTGCGCCCGGGCCTCCTCACGTGTGACCCACCCCGCGCGCTGTTCAGCGCAGGAAGCCGGCGACGGCCGCGGTCAGCACACCACCGCCGGCCACGAGAGCCAGCAGCGGACCGAGCATCCTGGCGGCCGGGAGGGACCGCGCCGCCGTGCGCAGGTCGTCCTCAGGGCGCAGGGCGTAGCCGGTGAGCAGACCGAAGATCCCGACGGCCAGCACGGCCGCGGCGGCTCCCAGACCCACCACCGCGTCGGCCTCCGAGTCCTGTCCGGGAAGCGTGTAGTGGTCGCCGCGCACCTGCACGACCTGGACACGTGCCCCGCGCTGCGCCTCGAGCGGCATCTCCGCCTGTGCTTCCTGTGACACCGTTCCGCCGTCTCGCGGGACGAAGGTGCCGGTACACCGGTACACCCGGCGCTTTTCCGAGTGCATCCGGTGGTTGACCCGCTCGACGTGGCGCTCACACCGCTGGACGTTCAGGACCCCGGGACTCCCGCCGCCGTCCAGCGCGTACGCCAGGTCTCGGCCGAACCAGATGCCCATACCGATCGCCACCAGGACGAAGAAGACCCCGACGCCGCGCCCGCGCAGGGCCCGACGCACCGAGGACAAACCTGCCGCACGAAAGTCCTCTCGATTCTGCACATCGTCCCCACATCCCGCGGATCTCTCCTGCCGGTCGGGACTCTAAGCTATGGGCACGTCAACCACTGGAGGCCGTGGGGCCTTCACGCGACTTGGGGGAGACATGGCGAGCTTCGACGTGGACACGAACGTGCTGCGCACGCAGGGCGGCGCGTTCATCGGTGTCGGCACCACCTTCGGTGCCGCGTCCAAGCGACTGCAGGACACCCTGGAGGCCCAGGGCGAACCGTGGTCCACCGACGACCTCGGCGAGATGTTCGGGACGATCTACACACCGATCCGCGACGCGATGTTCGAGTCGATGGACTCGCTCGGCGAGCAGCTTCAGACCATGGGTCACAAGCTGCAGACCATGGCGAGCACCTATGACAACTCCGACCAGGAGAGCATCCACACGCTCGGCACCGCCTACGTCTGAGGCCACCGCGTTCCTTCGACCACGGCGCGCGCACGCGGCCGCCGGGTTCCTTCGATCACATGACAACGGGGGATGGCTTCGATGTCCATCATGATTCCGGACGAGCTGGACTGGGTTCTCGACATACTCGGCTACAGCTGGCCCAACATCGACGAGGACAAACTCTTCGCCTGTGCTCAGGCATGGCGGGACTTCGCCAACGAGGTCAGCGACGCCGAGACCGACGGGTCGACGGCGGCGAATGCCGTGGTGTCCGCGAACTCCGGTGAGGCGATAGAGAAGTTCAGCGAATCCTGGGGCAAGTTCACGGGTGGCTTCGGACACGACAGCTACCTCACCGACGCCCGTGTCGCGTCCGAGGTGATCGCCGGGGCATTCGATGGCGCTGCGGCCGCCGTCATCGCCGGCAAAGCCGCCGTCATCGCCCAGTTGATCGCTCTGGCCGCCGAGATCATCGCTGCCCAGGCCTCCGCGGTCTTCACTTTCGGCCTGTCCGAACTGGGTGCTCTGGGAGCGACTCAGGCCACTCGGCTGATCGTGCGGCAGCTGCTCGACAAGCTGAAGAAGGAAGTCATGGAGGCCGCGGCCAAGGCCGCCGAGCACGCGACGATGGACGCCGTGAAGAAGATGGTCAAGGACTTCGCCACGGACTACGTCAAGGACCAGGTCAAGACGGTCGTGGTCGACGGCGCCAAGGACAAGGCGAAGGAAGCCGTCACCGACATGACGACGGACGTCGAACAGCAGCTGATCAAGCAGCACTTCGGCGCGCAGCAGGGCATCGACTTCGGCGAGACCCTGGACGCCGGGAAGGAGAAGGCCGGCGAGTACGTCGACGACGTGTCAAAGCTGACGGACCCGTCCACTCACGTGGACAACCTGACGGGCAAGCCGAAGGAGTACCTCCAGGGTCAGTTCGACCACCATGCCGAGCAGGCCGGGCAGCGGGTGTCGGACGGACTGCACCGGGCAGCGGGAGAACAGCCGGACGTGAGCACACAGCCCGCCTACCTCGACCCGGAGGACACTCCCTCCGAGGTCCTGAACGGCGATCATCCCGTCAACGCCCCGCGCCCGCCGACGCCGTCCAACCCTGAGGCCGCCGCGCACATGCAGGCCGACTTCGGCTGACCTCTCGCTCTCCGCCTCCGCTCGCACCCCCGCACGCCGAAGGACACCTCCCATGGCTGACGAACGCCAGGTCGACGCAAGCGAACTCTTGGACGTCGCCCAAGACCCGGAACAGGCCCAGCGCCTGCACAAGGCACTGCGCACCATCAGGGATTCCCCGTCCCTGGAAGGGCCGTTGCGCGAGATGGCGCAGAAGGTGCTCCGGGGCGACATCGGCATGCGGGACGCCATCGGGACGGAGAAGTACACCGAAGCCGTCTACGGACGTCTCCGCGGCATGCGCAAGGCCGCCGAAGAGCAGACCTGGGCCGAACGGCAGCAGGTCAAGGAACAGTTCGGCCGCTGGCAGGAGAAGCGGCAGGCCGAGGAGGCGCAAGAGCAGGCCGAACGCGACGCGCCCACCCACCTGCGCACCCTGCCCGGACAGCGGGGGCCGGGCGGACCGGCACATCGCGGCTGACGATCCCCCGCACCCCTCTTTCCCGCTCGGACCCGCGCTCCTGAGGCTCGGGGCCCTCTGTGCCCCGGATCAGGCGAGGGCCAGCATGACCAGGCCGGCGACAAGGATCAGGGCACCCGCGCCGGTCACCACTCCCACCACGGGTGCCAGCACCATCCGGGCGGGGAACCGTGCCCAGGCCTGGGTGAAGGTGACTCGCCTGCGGTCGTGGTAGGCGTTGGCGAACCGCCCGTAGCCGTCGTAGAGAGGACGCGGACAGTAGCCGGTGAGCAGGGAGAAGATGCCCGCCCCCAGCGCCGCGACCGCGATGCCGAGGCCGATGACCATTCCCGGGAGCCGGTTCGCCGGCACCTGCCGGTAGATGTTCTCGGTGAAGCTGGCGTAGGAGTCCTCCACGTCCACGGTGGCGCCGGCGTCCGGCTTGTGGTCCGTACGCAGCGTGCCGTGCTCCTCGCCACCACCGGTCTCCGGTGCGAACGTTCCCGTGCACACGTAATCCCCGGATGCACGGTGGCAGGCCTGCACGGAGAAGGTGCCCTGGTCCTTGCTGGAGGCCAGTTCGCCTGTCACGTCACCGGCCATCCACACCGTCAACAACCCGCCGAAGAGCACCAGCACCACACCGAACAGCCATCCCGGTATGGACCGCGTCACCCCGTGCGCCGCCGCCCTCGCGGCACGCGCCTGCTGCTCGACCATCGTTCTCCCTCGATCTCTCCCACGGCCCTTCTCCACGGCATCGTAGGCCTGTGCGCCGGACCGTTCGAGAGCCGCGTGCGGGTGACGGACGCGTGACATGATGTGCCCGTCGCACGCGGACCACGCAGGAGGAGGACGGCGCAGGCATGGGAACGCAGCAGGAGAAGGACGAGCTGTACGCGAGGGACATCTCCGACGCGGTCTGGGAGTCCGCGCCGGGCGGCCCTGAGGACGAGAAGGTGGAGATCGCGCACCTGGCCGGCGGCGCGGTGGCCATGCGCAACTCCAAAGAGCCGGAGACGGTGCTGCGCTTCACCGAGGCGGAGTGGCGTGCGTTCGTCCTGGGTGCCCGGGACGGCGAGTTCGACCTCGAGCCAGCTCCCGAAGCCTGACCTGTCCCCGCGCGCAGGAGCGGTCAGATCACCTGCTTGCCGAGCTTCGCCTGACGCGCTCGCTCCCTGCGGGCGTCGCCAGCGCTCTCCCGCTCGTCGACGAGCTCGTCCATGAGCTGCGGCACGACGAACGCGAGTTCATCGCCTCCGGGCTTGGCCATCACACCACCGAACGGCAGGTCGCCGGCGAACCAGGCCCCGTCGTCGAAGGTCGCCTTCCAACTCAGTCCGCACCACACATCGCGGGCGTGCAGCTGAGGCGACCACTTGGTCACCGGGTCATAGAGCTGAACGATCGCGCTCACCTTGGTGTTGCCGCCGTTCGGGTGCCTCCGTTTGCGCACATGCGGCCGCGGCTCCCACGGGTACTGCCGCAGGACGCGTTTGACGCGGGCGAGCCACAGCAGCGAGCGGCAGTGCGCCTGGAAGAACGCGACCGCCGTGAAGAAGGCGAGGGCGACGACGACCACCAGGGCACCGATACCCGTCAGGTACGCACCGAGCGCCACGAGGCAGCTGCCGCCGAACCACTTCGCGAAGCGAAGCCAGATCCGCCGCTCGACGCGCCGCACGGCCTCCTGTGTCGCCGGATCGTCCAGCGCGGTGTCACCGCTCGAGGTCTCTGTCCGGGCAGTCATACGTGCTCCTTCGCGGCGACGGTCGTCGGCAGACTCCTGGTGACACCGGCCCGGGTGCGCAGATGCACGGTCATGAGGCCCTGCCCTCCCGGCAGCGCGAGGACGCCCATCGGCCCCTCTCCTCCGGCGAGCCAAGCCCCCTGCTCCATGGCGGAGTCCCAGCGGTTCCACCTCAGTGGATTCCGCGCGACCACACTCGGAGTCCACTGCCCGCCGTCGGCCTCCAGGACGAAGCGAAACTGCACCGGCACGCCCTTGGACTCAGGCGTTCCGCTCAACCGGCGCACAGCCGGGACGTCCTGCCACGGGTGGCGCTCCAGGACCGCTCGCGCCTTGCGCAACCGGCGCAGCGCACCCAGGCACGCGTACAGCACGCACACGTAAGCGAGCAGCGACACGGCTCCGATCAGGCCGGCCGGCCCGCCTTCGCTCCGCGCCCTCTGCTGGTCGGAAGCCAGCACGCAGCACCCGGCGAACCCGGCAAGGCACAGCACACTCCACGACGTGAACCGCCACCGCACCCGCCGACGCGCGGCGGCCCACGCCTTACGCGTCCCGGCATCCCCGAACGCCGCCTCAGCAGACGGCCCTTGGGCGCCCACAAGCATCTCTCACCCTCCCCCTACCTGACGTGTCGCACCTCTCTACACGCGAGGTGCCCCCGCGCGCCAGCTCCTTTCCCAGTCGCTCCCACGGGTGACCAGGGTGGCGCGCACGAGGCGACCGGATAGCATGCGTCCGCACGGAGGCGCTTCAGAGCCGTCTTGATCGCGGTGGGAGGGGACCGGCATCGGAGACCGGATCCACATCGACCGGCTGCCCATGTTCACCAACACCCACGGTCGGCTCACAACAGCCTGGGACGGTGCCCACACGGCCGCAGCATGTTCGTGGCCACCGGATCGGTGTACCCGAGGACAACGAACCCGGTGAGACTGAGCGCCCGATACCCGGTGGCGCGCCGGCCATCGGTACGCGGGGGTCGGAACGTGAACAGCCCGACCGGTAAGGCACAGCAACGGAGGACGAATGACCCATCCGCCGGAGACTGAGAGTCGTCCCCCGGCCGTCGACGTGAGGCAGCTGCTGAGGCACAACTACCAGGTGCTCGCCCGCTGGCTCGGCGTCCGCCTCATCTGGGTCACGTTGCTCATCGCCACGCCGCTGGTCGCGATCAACGTGTTCCATGTGCCGAACACGTTCTGGACGATTCTGCCCAGCCCCGCAGGCGTCTTCCTTCTCATCTGGACGTTTCCGCGTCTCGGCTGCGGGGTGCGACTCCTGCAGTGCGCCAGAGTGCTCCGCGTCTACCCCTTGGAGTTCTACCCCACGGTTCGGCGGAAGCCGGAAGCGGAGTCCACCTCGTACTCCACCGTGTATACCGTGCGGCTGCGTGTGCAGGGGGTCAAAGATGAGCCGTGGCTGTGGGCGATCAACGCTGCCGGGCTCAGCACGTGGCCGGAAGGCACCGAGGACGGCGTCTGGTTCGCCGGCGATCTGCCGTTCGGCGGGGTCATCCTGGTGCCCGCCGGCAACGGGTTGCTGTACCTGAATCCGGCGGACTGGGAGAAGGAGGCGCCCCGGCGGGCGGAGGCCGGTCCTGAGCGCCAGGCCCGGGCGAAGAGCGCCAAGCTGCACAGGCGCAACTGGAAAAAACCCAACATGGTCTGAGCGGCCCGACAGCTGCTGCCAGAAGCACTGATGTGGCGCGCGGCACGGCGAGCGGGAACCACTGCCGGCCCTTGAGCCGGCACTGCCCCTCCCCACAAAGACCCCTGGAGAACGTCGCATGCACAACGAACCCGCAGTCACCGAAGCGCGGCTGAACCGCGTGCTGAACGAGCGCATCCGTCCCGCCGTGCACGCCCGGTGCGTGCCACTTCGTGTGGAGCTGTGGAACGTGCCCGGCGAGCCGGTGCCGGTGGCCGACGGGCTGGCTGCGCCGTACGAGCCGGTCGAGATCGGTCACCGCTGGGGCCCGCCCTGGTCGACGAGCTGGCTCAAGGTCAGCGGTCGCATCCCGCAGGAGTGGGCCGGGCAGCGTGTCGAGGCCGTCCTCGACCTGGGTTTCGGCGGTCACGGCCCCGGCTTCACCGCCGAGGGCCTGGTCTACCGGTCCGACGGAAGTGCCGTGAAGGCCCTCAACCCGCGCAACCTGTGGTTCCCCCTCGCCGAGAGTGCGGACGGCGGCGAGGAGTTCACCTACCACGTCGAGATGGCCGCCAACCCGGTGCTGCTGCCGTCGTCACCCGGCGCTCCTTTCGCCCCCACCCGCAAGGGCGACCGTGCGCCCTGGCTGACGGACGATGCCCCCGGCGGCGGACAGCCGCTGTACCGGCTGCGCCGGCTGGACCTGGCCGTCTTCGACGAGCAGGTGTGGGAGCTCGTCCAGGACCTGGAGGTCCTCGGCCAGCTGACGCGCGAGCAGCCCAAGGAGTCACCCCGCCGCTGGCAGCTGCTGCGCACCCTGGACCGCGCGCTGGACGCCGTCGACCTGCAGGACGTCAGCGGCACTGCGGCCACCGCCCGCGAGGTCCTCTCCCCCGCGCTCGACTCGCCGGCCCATGCCAGCGCGCACCGCGTCTCCGCGGTCGGGCACGCCCACATCGACACGGCATGGCTGTGGCCGATGCGCGAGACCGTGCGCAAGGTGGCCCGCACGGTTTCCAACGTCACCCAGTTGATGGACGACCACCCCGGTTTCCGGTTCGTCATGTCGCAGGCGCAGCAGCTGGCCTGGCTCAAGGAGCAGCGCCCGGGGGTGTACGCCCGCGCCCAGGAGAAGGCAAACACCGGGCAGTTCGTGCCGACCGGCAGTCTGTGGGTTGAGCCGGACACCAACATCACCGGCGGCGAGGCGCTGGCCCGGCAGTTCGTGCACGGCAAGCGCTTCTACCTCGAGGAGTTCGGCGTCGAGACCACCGACATGTGGCTGCCGGACACCTTCGGCTACAACGCGGCGATGCCGCAGCTGATGAAACTGGCCGGGGTGCACTGGTTCCTCACCCAGAAGATCTCCTGGAACACCACCAACAAGTTCCCCCACCACACCTTCTGGTGGGAGGGCGTCGACGGCACCCGGATCTTCAGCCACTTCCCGCCGGTCGACGACTACAACAGTGATCTGTCGGGCGCCGACCTGGCGCACGCCGTCCGCAACTTCCAGGACAAGGCCGGATCCGACCACTCCCTCGTGCCCTTCGGTTACGGCGACGGCGGCGGCGGGCCCACCCGCGAAATGCTGGCCCGCGCGGCGCGGCTGGGTGACCTGGAGGGCTCGCCGCGCGTCACCCTGGAGACCCCCACGGACTTCTTCACCAAGGCCGAGCAGCAGTACGCCGCCGAGGCCCCGGTGTGGGTCGGGGAGCTGTATCTGGAGTTCCACCGCGGCACGCTCACCAGTCAGCTGCGCACCAAGCAGGGCAACCGGCGCAGCGAACACCTGCTGCGCGAGGCCGAACTGTGGTGCGCGACGGCCGCCCTGCGCACCGGGCACCCCTACCCGTACGCGGCGCTGGACCGGCTGTGGAAGACGGTGCTGGTGCACCAGTTCCACGACATCCTGCCGGGGTCGTCCATCGCGTGGGTGCACCGGGAGGCGGAGGAGGCGTACGCGGCGGTCACCGCGGAGCTGCGCGGGCTGGTCGACGGGGCGCAGCGGGCGCTGGCCGGGTCCGGCGAGGCGCGGGTCGTCTTCAACGCGGCGCCGCACGCCCGCGGCGGCCTGCCGGCCTTCGCCGGCGCGGCGCGTGAGAGCGACCCGCACGCCCCGGCCACGCCACAGCCCGACGGGAACGGCGGCTTCGTCCTGGACAACGGCCTGCTCCGCGTCCGCATCGACGCGCGCGGCCTGGTCACCTCCGCCTACGATCTCGCGGCCGACCGCGAGGCGCTGGCGCCCGGCTCGGTGGGCAACCTGCTGCAGCTGCACCCGGACTTCCCCAACAAGTGGGACGCCTGGGACGTCGACGCCTTCTACCGCAACACGGTGCGGGACCTGACGGAGGCTGATTCGGTGACAGCGTCGGACGGCGACGTCCGGGTGGTGCGCACCTTCGGCGACTCGCGGATCGAGCAGCTGCTCACCTTGCACACGGGCTCTCGGCGCCTGGACATTGCCACGGACGTCGACTGGCACGAACAGGAGAAGCTACTCAAAGCCGCCTTCCCGCTGGATGTGCGCGCCGAGCACACCAGCTCGGAAATCCCGTTCGGACACGTGCAGCGGCCCACACACATCAACACCAGCTGGGACAACGCCCGCTTCGAGTTCTGCGCGCACCGCTTCCTGCACATCGGCGAGCGGGGCTGGGGCGCGGCCCTGGTCAACGACTCCTCCTACGGGCACGACGTGACGCGTGACGTGCGGCCGGACGGCGGCACCACCACCACGGCGCGCGTCTCGCTGCTCCGCGCGCCGCGCTACCCCGACCCGGAGGCCGACCAAGGGCACCAACGCCTCGCCTACGGATTCGTGGTGGGCGCGGACATCGGCGACGCGGTCCGGGACGGCTACCGCTTCAACCTGCCGGAACGGACCGTGACGGGCTCAGCCTCGGCCGACGTGACGCCGCTGGTGAGTGTCGAGGACGAGGCCGTCGTCGTGGAGGCGGTCAAGCTGGCCGACGACGCGTCGGGCGACGTCGTGGTCCGCCTGTACGAAGCCCACGGCGGCCGGTCGAAGACCCGACTGCGCACGGGCTTCCCGCTGTCAGGCGCCATGATCACTGACCTGCTGGAACGCGAACTCCCCGACGAGCCCGTGCACGTCGACGCTGACGCCGTCCACCTGACCCTTCGCCCATTCCAGATCCTCACCCTCCGCCTCACCCCACGGGCGACCGACTGAGCGGCGAACTGCCGGCGATCGTCGACATCGGCGGTCGGAGATCGCCGCGGGGACCGCGAGGCGCTGTCCTTGACCCAACGACCCACGCCGGCCGCGCCGGTGGGCGCCCGCGGACGTCATGGCCACGGTCTCGGACGCGGTGTCCGAGCTGACCGGTCATCCGGCGTGGCCCGCGGTCCGAGCCGTCGGGGTCGGCTGCGCCGGCCCGCTGGACGCCTCCCTCGGGACGGTCGCGCCGATCAACATCCGGGCCTGGCAGGACTTCCCGCTGGTAGCGCGGCTACGCGACCTGGCTGGCGGGAGCCACCCGATCGGGCTGGCCGGCGACGGCGGGCGATGGCGGCGGCCGAGCACTGGCGCGGCGGCGGGCGCGCGGGACGCGGTCTGCCTCGTCGTCTCGACGGGGGTGGGCGGCGGCCTCATCGTCGGCGGCGAACGGTGCCCTGGTCCGACGGGTAACGCGGGCCACATCGGGCACATCATCGCCGAACCGGACGGGGTGTTGTGCGCGTGCGGGGCGAAGGGCTGTGTGGAGACGGCGGCTTCGGGGCCGGCGATCCTGTCGTGGGCGCTCCAGCAGGCCTGGCACCCGCCGGGCGGCGCGACGGCGGCGACGAGCGCTGAGGTGGCGTCCTCCGCCCGCGCCGGCAACCCCATCGCCCTGGCGGCCGCTGACCGCGCGGCCCGCGCGGTGGCGGTGACTGGGGTGACCAACATGACGGAGGCGCGGCTGGCGGTGATCGGCGGGGGCGTCGCGGAGTCGGGTGACCTGCTCTTCGACCCGCTGCGCACCCACGTCGAGGCGTTCACCCACCTGGCATTCGCCCGCAGCGTCACCATCCGCCCGGCAGCGCTGGGCCCGAACGCGGGCCTGATCGGCGCCGCTGCCCTCGCCCGTCACTTGCCCTCCGTCTGACAAGCTGACGACATGAGCGACAGCACGTTCCGTCAGGCCTGGGAAGAGACCATCGCGGGCGACCCCCTCCAGGACTCCGACGCCCGGGCGACCGCACACCTGCAGCGCAAGGCCCACGAGCTGCGCTACATCCTCACCGGCCTCACCTTCGCGATGGCCGGCGTGTACCTCGCGCTGGCTGTAGCGACGGTCCTGCAGGGCGAGTTCGCCGCGCTCCGCCTCGCGGGCGCCCTCCCCGCCCTGGCCGCCGCCTTCTTCGGCGTCCACGCCCTCCGCCGCCGCAGCCTCCCCCGCTGCGCGGCAGCCCTCGCCGTCCTCCTCGCCTGGTCCGCCCTCCACGCACTCGTGTAAGGCTGAGCCCCCTCACAGATCGCGTAAGGACACGGCAATCCACTTGCCGTGTCCCTGCTTGAGAAGACATCCAGCGGTTCTGGCGGGCCTTTGGCCCCCGCCGCCGTAGAGATGCACCCGCACACGAAGCGTCGCACATCAGTGCTGTACAGTCACACGCCGTCGGGGCGACGCCCGGCTTGGATCCACAGGGGGTGGGGCATGTCCGGAGAGACGAAGGTCGAGACCAAAGCACTCAAGCAAGCGGCAGACTCGCTGGTGAGTCTACGTGGCGACACCGACCGGGTCGACAACGATCCCATGAGAGACGTTGCCGAGGCCGCTCAGGCGTTGAACAAGAGCGGCACCGGGGACGGCCAGTGGGAGACCGCCGAAGGTCTGTTCAAGATGAGTGATCGCTTCAGGGAGTCCGTCGGAAATCTCAAGTCGCTGCTGGGCGACATCAGCGACAATATTCACAAGACACACAAAGCCTACACCAAGACCGAGCAGGAAGAGATGGACAAGTACGCCCATCGCGGCAACCGCTCGATGTACAACGATTTCGGCTGAACGACCCGGGGGGGACGACACGATGGTGTCTTACGCGTACCTGAACGAGGCAGATTTCTCCAAGCTCGCGGACAGCGCGGAGTCGTGGAAAATTCTGAAAAAGAAATATGCCGGCATCGGCGACCAGTTCGACGACCAGGTTGTAAAGCGGCTAAAAGAGACGTGGTCTGGCGAAGCCGCCACCAAGGCATTTTCCCACATGCATACCGCAACCAAACAGTACGAAAACGCGGGCATCGAGGCGCACCGCATGGGCAAATTGATGGCTGAGGCACACGACGATTTCACCGCCGCGCAGAAACATCTGCATATGCTCCAGGATGATGCCACGGCTGAGCATTTCAAGATCCACGACGCCAATGGGGCCGTCGAAGACGTTCATCCCAACTGGCACAGCCCCACTGCTTCCGCACAACCAGGATGGGCTGAAGAGCGTCGCAAAAAGGGAGAGGGATACACGCACAGGCTGAAGAAACTCCTTCACCACGCCACTGAGCTCGATCAAGGCTACGCGGACGCATTGAAGGCTGACTTCAACGGCGATGAGAATAAGAGATTTGACAAGTCAGGTTATTCGTCGGGCGACAAGGCCCTGAAGGCCCAGCAGGACGCCGACAAAGCCGCCAAATTGATGGACAAGGACGAGCGCCTCACCAGTACCGAACTGGATCAGCTCGACAAGCTCCTCACTGCCCACAAGGGCGACCCGGCGTTCGCCGCCCGCTTCGCGGAAAAGGCCGGCGTCAAGAACACCCTGGACGCGTACGATCAGATCATCGATCCGCCAGGGGGGGCACATGTCAGCGATGCCCAACGCAAGCGGATCGCATCCCTGCACAAACATCTCGGATCGACTCTCGGTGCCGCCACCAAGGTCGATTCAGCAGCTATGGATAAGTTCAATAAAGACCTGCTCCACGCGGTCCACAACGACTACACCCCAGGGCCTAACAAGACCTCCTACGGCGGTCTGAGCGTTTATCAACTTACCAGCAGCCTGATGAGTGAGGGCGACTGGGATGACGATCTCGTAAATGACTATGGCCATCAGCTCATCGCCAAAGAGCATAGTGCCTTTGCAAGGAAGCCAGATGCTCTCTGGAGCATGCATCAAGGTAGTAGCGAAACTGGATTGCCGCCTCTGGATCCCATGACGGGTTTCATGGATGCTCTCGGAAACAACCCAGACGCCTCGCTGGAATTCCTCAACGGTGATACCCAGATTGGGGACGGGAAGACTGTTGACAACCTCGACTACCTTATGAAGGATCGGGATTGGCCAGAGGGAGAGGAATTTTCTGGCGATAGTCAGCATGAGAAGGGCATCTATACTCTCGGCCATGCACTGGAATCAGCCACCACCGGCATGCCGTACGACTACGACGGCACCAACATGCCGTCGCATACCCCCGCCCAAGCCGAACTCACGCATGAACTAGTCGCCACGCTCGGCGCCCCCGAAAATACCGATCTCATTAGTGATGATAGTCGTCTTTCTCCCCTAAAGGACAGCCTGGGAAACATCACCGCAGATTACATTGGTGATTTTGAGCAAGCTTTGACGACGAAGGCAGACATGCCTACTAATGGCGCGGAGGCCAACTTCGGCCCTGGCGAGGTGACCAATTTCCTCGCCACGGTCGGCGAAGATCCGGACGCGTATAAGGCCATCACGGCATCCCAACAGGCTTATAATGCCGCAATAACTAAGCAGGTTATCTCCGATTACGACCCCAACTCTGTCACTACAATGGCCGAGCAAATCGGCGCGGCACAAGATCCTGGTTCGCAAATCGCTGGCACCATGTCCGAAGCTAGAGCCGAGGCTGTCCACCATCACAAAACTGCCGAGGCTGAGGAGTTCAATAGCACGGTCAAAGGCATCAACAAGTGGGTTGGTCGCGGCGCAGGAATCGCCATCGGGGCGATTACCTCGCCGGCTGGTGGGACTGCTGCGAACTGGATCTACAGCGATGTCAGCCAAGCAGTAGTGGATAACACCCTCCATGACAACACTCCAGAGGCCAATCGTGAATCGGTCGAAACATATGCAAAGGCAGCACAAGCTCACCAGAATGCCGTTACAAAAGGAACGATAGCAGCCGCCAAAGAGTGTGGGATCAACCCCACCGATGCCAAACATCTCGCAGACGTTGTCTCATCGGATGCTAAAGACAAATTTAACAACGGCGCTACAACCACAGGTGCCGGGAGATGAGAGGTCAGATGAAAATCTTCCGCATAGTGACAACAGTCGGATGCGTTGCGATCTTCCTGGGGACGGCGGCCTGCAGCTCGGGAGACGATCGCGACAAGGAAAACGCCGAATTGCCACTGAAGCTCTGCGACACAGAAATAACAACTGCGCCCATCAAGAAACTTTTCCCAGGCCCTTACAACGAGGCATTTCAAACTTACTCACATCGCGATTCGCTAAGCTCACTGAAGAGGGGCCGTAAGGGCGGCAAGTGCAGCGTGGGCCTCACGTACGATGACCGCTTCCGAGTCGAGAAAACTGTGTACATCAACATCGAAGCCAGGGTTTCAAACGACGATACAGCGAAGGAACTCATTGCGGATTCACACAAATTTAGCCCACTACAGGCCGCGGAGACTGTGCACGCCAAAAAAATCTCGGGTATTTCTGGTCCAAAGGGATCCGCAGTTGCATTCCCCTGCACTGAGCGCACAGACCAGGCTCAAAGCGTTGTGGTTACAGTTGATTTTGCACCCACCGATGAGAGCATCACAAATACGCGGGAGAATCTGATCACTACTACGAGCAGTACTTACGTCGTTCAAATAGCACGATACTTGAACAAGAACTACCTGAAGTGCCTAGACTCCGCTGATTTGGCCGGCCCGATAAGGTCCGAGAACCAAAGTGGTCAGTCGCGATGAAACACCATGCAGGCAGCACAGTTCCTGGAACGCAGCGATTCCTCCCAACAACAAGGTCACCGGAAGCGCTACTAGCGAACGTGGCGGCATTGGTGGTATTCCTTATAGTGTGCATTTCTCTAACCAGTTGCACATCGGGACATGACCCCAACGGCGGCGAAGCTTCCCCCAACGCCAAGTCATTTCCAGCACACCTGTGCGGCAGCACGATATCCACAGCTCCCTTGCGGCGGATCTACCCAAGGGGCACTGCCGGCCCGGTTCAGATGACGCGCGATAATCACAGCACAGGAAATATTCATAGGTTCATGAACGACAGGTCCGACTCGGGAGACAGTGGATGGGGGTGCTGGATACAGTTCGACGGAAAAAAAGCCGAATCTTCCCTGTTTGAGGCAAGTATAGGGGCCATCGCAAAAGGAAACCCCAGTTCACTTGTCGAAACGCGCCGTCTAGCAGGCTACCATTCACATGAGCTCACCCTTGGAGTTATCCACGGCGTCAATGGTCCTCAGCACAGCGGGATCGAGTTCCCTTGCGAGGTTTCCAAGAATAGGAACGTCACAATGTCCGTCAGCCTATTCCACCCCATTGACCCAGATGCTGCGGACGCATATCGGGAGCGTGTTACCCGTATCTCATCGGGATACATAAAGTCGTTTGCCCGCTACGTCATCGACACACTTCACCTATGCAAGAACCTTCCCAAATTTCCAGCAGGAAAGTTCAGTAGCAAACCCATACCGTACGGCTCGTCGAAACCGTCAGGAGACGGTGGTTGACCCGGCCGCGGCACGGTTGGCCTCGATTCGTCAGCTGGGTTCGGTCGCTGATCGGTTCGGCGCTTCGCCCGTAATGTCCTCCGCCGTGTGAGGGTGGGCCTTCGCGTGTCGCTGCGGTGTGCGCCGGGTTCCACTTGCCCGGGGACTGCCTGTTCTCCTCCTTCCTGGTCCTCGTCGGTGCGGCGCGGGGCGGTCAGGTGACGGCCGGGAGATCGGTGAGGCGCTGCCAGCAGGTGGTGAAGGCGGTGGCCCAGGGCCAGGTAGCGGCGATCCGCATTCGTCGCTTTCGGGCGTGGGCCGCGAGGCGGGCGGGCAGGTGGTAGAGGCGGAAACGCATGGTTTGCGGCTCGGCGTCGGTGAGGCCGTCGATGTCGTGCAGGCCGAGGAGCCGTAGCCAGGCGTCGAGATCGCAGGCGAGGTTCGCGGCGAGCATCCAGCCTCGGTTGACTTCCCAGGCCGAGCTGGGCAGGTTGTCCAGGCCCATCGCCTTGTTGGTGCGGACCCGGTCCTCGACTCCCGCGTGGGAGCGGTGCAGGACGTCGAGGAACTGGGCATGCCGGGTCCCGGCGATGCCCCACATGTGGCGGATGTTCGTGGCGGTGATCTGGTAGCGCCAGCCCGTTTTGTGCTCGAAGGCGGTGAGTTTCTTCAGGTGCCGCCGCGAGGGGCGGACCCGGCGGACGATCAGCCGCATCCCCGGTGGCCAGCCGGCCCGGGTGTTCAGCCCGGTCAACTCGGCGATGAAGTAGCCGTCCTGGACGGTGCCGTCCTGGTTGACCGAGGTTTCCCACGCGCTCTCGGGCAGCCTGGCGATCGCGGTCTCGTCCTCGGGTGTGATCTTCCAGCCGACGGTGTATCGCACCGTGCGCCGGGCGGTGTTCAACGCCTCGAGATGCTCCAGAAGGCCGTGGGTGGCACCCGCGCCGTCGACTCGGATGAGGATCTTTGCTCGGGAGGATCCGGGGATCTGAGCGAGCGCGTCAGTGAGCACACGGATGTGGTCGGCCACGGTGTTCGCTCCGGCATTGCCTGGCCGCAGCAGCATCGCCAGCGCCTCCGTGGTGTTCGCGCACCACGCGGCCAGCGGATGAAACCCATAGGTCTTTTTGAACGTGACCGCCGCCCCGGACTTCTTCGACGCCGAGGTGATGACCGTGGCATCCATGTCGATGACGATCCAGCCGGTCAGACGCTTGCCCGCCACCGTCAGCCAGGGAAAGCCACCGGGCCGCAGATGCAGCCGCGACCACACCTGCCGCCGCACCCTGGCCCGCGCTGCAGCGATCTTTGCCAGGACCATCTCATCGAGTCCGGCCAGCATGCGGCGCGTGGTGGAGTCCGATGCCACCGGCCCGAACAGCAACCGCTGATGACGCTGGAGTTGCTCAGCCTCGAGAAGGTTCTTCGCTCCGAGGACGATCGCGATGGTCAGGTGCACCAGCACCCCCGCCCGGTCCCGCCAGCCGGCCACGGTACTTGTCGGCAACACCTTCTCCAGCGCCGCGGTCAGCCCCGCCCGGTCCGCGCACCGGCGCAACAGCACCGCTCCGGCATGACCTATCAGCCCCTTGCCGTCAGCCACCACAGACAGCCGACGATCCCACCCTGTAGTCTTCCTCACCGGATTGGTGCCCTGACCTTCGCATCGGATACGACGTAGACACTCGCATCCTCGCAGGTCAGCGGCACCATTCTGCTATCGGGGCGTCAGGACGCCACTCCCGTTGAATATCCAGGGCCAGCGCATGCCTGGAGATTCCTGGCGAGCGGTGTACGCCAATCTGGGGAGGCTCTTCATGGGCGACGTAGTGCACCTCTCGTCACCATCCCTGACTGCCGGATACGACCGTGAGAAGGCGAAACGGCGGAACCACCCGTATCACGGAGAGTGGCACGACGCCGCAGGTCGGCTCCTCGCCGCGGTGCAGCCCCGATCGCGGGCCGGCGTCTACCCTGCGCTCGCCATAACCGAGCGGTATCTGCACATCGTCTGCATCCAACGCAAGCGAGGCACTATCGCCAAGCTCGGAACGGCCACACATGTCACCGCGAGCATCGAGCAACAACGCCTCGCATGGCTCCGTGAACGAGGAGATGCCTCCTACGAGTTCGGCTTCGATGATGCCTCCTGGGTCACACTGGACGCCTTCTTCGCAGAAGACATCGGACGATACATTCCCACTGACGTTTTCTCAGCGGTGATCACTTCCATTGCTGGTTGAGGACGAGTGCGGCGCGGGCTATGTCGCCGATCCGGCTGGGGCTGAGCGTGACGTGCTTGAGTGTGCGCCAGCGTTCCTTGAGCTCGGCGGCGGCACGTTCTCCGAGCGCGCGGACGTCTCTGATCAGCGCGTTCGTGATCCGGGTGTCGGTGTGAGGGCCTGCTCGGACTTGCCCTTCGGGCGGCGGATGGGGACGTGGATGCCGATGCCGGCGCCGATGTAGCCCTTGTCCGCCAGGGTCGGCAGGCCGTCGGCGGCGGCCTTGTACAGAGCGGGCAGGCGTGGACGCGGGCGGCGGTGATGTCGGGGGTGGAGCCGGGTTCGACGTCGGAGACCCACAACGGGCTGCCGTCGGGGGCCGACAGGAACTGGATGTTGCCGCCGAAGCTTTGTGTTTCTGGCTGAACCACAGTCGTTGCCGTTCTCGCGAACCCCGGCGACGCGGTCGCACTCGATCAGGGTGCCGTCCAGGACCACGTGCGTCATCCCCTCTTCGCGGCAGCGGTCGAGGACCTCGTGCAGGTCGGGGGCCTTCTCGGCGAGGACGTCGATGCCCTCGTGGAGGTAGCGGTAGCCGGTGGCCTGGGAGACGCCGGCGTCGCGGGCCAGGCAGTGCACGCAGCCGCGTTCGCGGAACCAGCGCAGCACCAGCACTGCCTGACGAAACGGGCCCAGAGCACGCGAGCCGCGCGGGGTGCCGATCCGCCGCCGGTGGGCGGCCAGCAGTCGGGACAGGTACTCCACGACGTGGCGCGGGACGTCGAGCGTGGCAACATAGGTGACCAACGTGAAGCCTCTGGTGTTGTCGGACGATCTTGTGGTGAGAACCGTCCTACCAGGGGCTTTACGTCTGTCTGCGACCGGGACCTGCCGTCCGACCCGCCGGAAACGAGCGGTTCACACCGCTTCGCGTAGATCATTTCGCTGAGAAAACGTCAATGTCCTGGGAAAGAAGGACCCATCCCGTGGTAACACCGGATCGCCTTATACCTCTTGCGTAACCTGGGCGGTGTGGCGCGCCCAGAGCCCCAGGTTCAGCCGGCATCCGCTCTACGTCTCAAGCACCACCAGCGACACAAACCCGGCCCCCGCCCTGGCCGCCGCCTTCCTCGCCGACCAGGCCATCCGCCGCAGCAGCCTCCCCCTCTGCGCCTCGGCCCTCGCGCTCCTCATGGCCTGGTCCGCCCTCCGCACCCTGGTACAGAGCCTCAGCGCTCGCTCCGGGTCAGCTCTACACTCTTCGCCTCCCTGCATACTTCCCGCGTCGTGACACTTAGCCCCCACCCACACACGCAGAGTCGTACACCTGTAAGGTGTTTGGGCGTACAGCCAGGCGGGCGCCATGCCTGGAGAAGAAGATGAGGGTGGGGATGTCCGGAAAGACGAAGGTCGAGACCGAGGCACTCGAGCAAGCGGCAGACGCACTGGTGAGCCTGCGCGGAGACACCGACCGGGTGGACAACGATCCCATGAGGGATGCCGCCGACGCCGCCAAGGCGTTGAACAAGAGCGGCACCGGCGACGGCCAGTGGGAAACCGCCGAAGGTCTGTTCAAGATGAGCGACCGCTTCAAGAGTCCGTGGACCATCTCAAATCGCTGCTCGGCGACATCAGCGACAATATTCACGAGACGCACAAGGCGTACACCAAAACCGAGCAGGAAGAGATGGACAAGTACGGCCACGCTCAACGGGGCAACCGCTCGATGTACGACGATTTTGGCTGATTCACCCGGGGGGATGACACGATGGTTTCATACGCAAATCTTAACGAAGCAGACTTTTCCAAGCTCGTGCACAGCGCGGAGTCGTGGAAACTTCTGAAAAAGAAGTACGACGGCATCAGCGATCAGTTCGATCACCAAGTGACCAAGCGACTCAAAGAATCCTGGTCCGGCGAAGCCGCAACGAAGGCATTCGCCCACATGACCACTGCTACCAAGCAGTACGAGAACGCGGGCCTCGAAGCTCACCGCCTGGGAAAGCTGATGGCCGACGCGCATGAGGAGTTCACCAGCGTTCAGAAGAAGCTACGCACACTCCAAATTGATGCGGCCACCGAGCACTACAAGATCCACGACGCTACCGGAGCAATCGACGACGTCCACCCCAACTGGCACAGTCCTACCGCCTCATCGCAGCCGGGCTGGGGGGGAGGAACGTCGCGAGAAGCAAGAAGCATATGCCCGCCAACTGAAGAAGATTCTGCGCCATGCCACTCAAATCGACGGAGACTACGCCGCCGCACTGAGCGCCGACTTCAACGGCGACGAGAAGGTTGGCTTCAACAAGTCAGGCTTTAAATCGGACGATCAGGTCGCTAAGTCAGAACGCGACGCCAAGCGGGCCGCAGACCTGATGAAGGGGAACGCCTCCCCCACCGAACTGACCGAGCTAAACAAGCTGCTGAGCAAGCATGCGCATGACCCTATTTTCGCAGAAAATTTCGCGAAATCCAAGGGCGCTGACGGAACGCTTAAGTCTTATATGGCCATCATGAACCCGCCGCCGGGGACCCTCCAAGGCCGCAAAGACGTCCTGAAGAAAATTCAGAAAAATCTCGGCACAACACTTGGAACCGCTACCAGGGTCGACAGTGCCGCCATGGACAAGTTCCAGAAGGATCTCTTGGATGCCCGCGAGAACAGTACACCTCGTTGAGTGGTGCGGAAGGAAACAATCACTACAACGGTTACCAGTCAGGGCAGCCTTACCGCGAACGGCGACTGGGACAACGAATTCATGGACGAATTCGGCACCACCTCATGAAAAAGGAGCAGTCCCGCTATCAATTTTGGCTCTCAGACCGAGAATCCACTTGGGCGGTCTGGGTCCGGCCTACTCAGCTCCGAGCCCATGGTTGGGTTTTCGGATGGTCTCGGTCACAACCCGAAGGCGGCCACCGAGTTCCTGTCTGGCAGCACGAATACCGACGACGGAAAAGTCAACAATCTCGACTACCTCCTCAAAGATCGCGTGTGGCACGACGGCGAGGGCGACAAAGCCCACTTCGGTCATGCCATGGAAGCTGCCACGACAGGTCACGCGTATGACCAAGAGCCCCAGAGTCCCCGGCCTCCCCACACACAAGATCAGGCGGACATCATGGAGCGTGTCGTGAAAACCGTGGGAGAGCACCCCAAAGTGGCCGGAGATGGCATGAAGGATAGCCTCGGGGCCATGGGTTCTGAATACACCGCCGATTTTAACCGTGCTTTTTGTCGAGACAAAAGTATAGTAAACGACATCATGCCAGTGGCCGGAGCAAAGCTTGACATTGGGGACGTAGCAGCGACACGTTTCCTCTATCAGGTTGGTTCTGATCCGGAAGGCAATGCCGCTCTCACCGTCGGACAACAGCAATATACTGCAGACCTCATCGCCTATCACGCCGAACACCCAGATGCTTACGACGTCGACTTCAAAGACAAAATGGGTAAGATAGCAGACATAACGGGGAATTCCGGAGGAATTACAGAGCAGGCTCGAAGCGATGAGATAATTCGTGAAGGCATCGAGAAGGACAAAGAGTTCAATTCTGCTCTCAAGAACGCTGGGACCTTCGCCGACGCCACAGTATCGGTCGGCGCAGCAGCCGGGGGACTGCCGGGAGCAGCGGCTGGCGAAGCTGGAAAGATCGTTATCGATCAAATCGTAGATGCAGCGCAGCGAGACAGCTACCCACAGGACTCCTGGGACGCCGCCCAAGAGCTCGGAAAAGCAAAAACACAGACCTACAACAACATCTGGGCTGGTCTGAACGGCGCAGGTGTCGAGCCCCCACCGGGAGTGAGCCGCTTCGGAATTTCACCAAGCGGTGCTGGACGGATTCAATAAGGGATGGGGGCGAGGCAATGACAACGTCGAAGGTTATGTGACAAACAAGCCTGAAGATGCATGACCTATGAGCCCGAAAGAGCTACTGGGTTAGCCTCTGCCTCTGTGTAGACGGTATCGAAGGGTCCTGGCGAAAAATATGCAGTCACGCCATGCAACAGGATTGCGCTGTTCAGCCGCAGTGGTCGCGACATTCTTGTTGATAACCTCGCTAACGGCTTGCAGATCCGAGAAGGATATGCTCAAAGCCGCAAACTGCGAAGGCAAAGTGCTGACAAGTCGCGAGGACGGGCAAAGCATCCTGGAACTTGCATCGGATAGTGTCCAAAACTTCGATTCAAGCCTATATGAAAGCGACAACCCACAGCAATACGGACAATGTTTTTTTTTATTACCTTAAAGAAGCTTCAGTTACGTATTGCTGGGCTCGACGTGCGCCGCGACGCCGCCTTCGTCGCCGGCCATTCGCTCGGCGAATATTCCGCGCTCGCCGCCGCCGGCGCCTCACCTCGCCGACACCGCGCGCCTGCTGCGCATCCGCGGCGAGGCGATGCAGCAGGCGGTCGCCCCGGGCGACGGGCGCCATGGCCGCGCTGCTCGGGCCGGATTTCGACCAGGCGGCCGCGGCTGCCGCGGAGGCCGCGCAGGGCGCGGTCTGCCAGGCGGCCAACGACAACGGCGGCGGCCAGGTCGTCATCTCGGGCACAAGGCCGCGGTCGAGCGGGCCTGGAGATCGCCAAGGCGCGGGCGCCAAGCGGGCCGTGCTGCTGGCCGTCTCCGCGCCGTTCCATTGCGCCTTGATGCAGCCGGCCGCCGAGGCCATGGCGGAGGCGCTCGCCGAGGTGACAGATTCGTCGCCCCTCGTGCCGCCCTGGTCGCCAATGTCGACGGCCGCGCCGCTCACCGATCCCGACGCGATCCGCCGCGCGCTCGTGGCGCAGGTGACCGGCACGGTGCGCTGGCGCGAGAGCGTCGCGTCATGGCGGGGCAGGGCGTCACCCGCTTCGTCGAGGTCGGCGCCGGCAAGGTGCTGACCGGCCTGGTCAAGCGCATCGCCGAGCAGGCCGAGGGCCTCGCCGTCGGCACGCCCGACGACGTCGCGGCGTATCGCCAGGCGCTGAGGCGCCAGCTCGCGATTCGGCCCGGCAGAGGCCATGCGAGGAGGATCGAGATGTTCGATCTGACCGGCAAGACGGCGCTCGTCACCGGCGCCTCGGGCGGCATCGGCGGCGCCATCGCGCGCGCCCTGCACGCCCAGGGCGCGACGGTGGCCCTCTCGGGCACGCGGCGCGAGGCGCTGGACGCCCTGGCCGCCGAGCTGGGGAGCGCGCGCACGTGCTCGCCGCCAACCTCTCCGACAAGGACTCGGTCGAGGCGCTGGTCCGGCGGCGGAAGCGGCGCATCGGGCCGCTCGACATCCTGGTCAACAATGCCGGCATCACCCGGACAACCTGCTTCCTGCGCATGAAGGACGAGGAGTGGGAGCAGGTCATCGCCGTCAACCTGACCGCGCTTCCGCCTGTCGCGCGCGGCGGTAAGGGGCATGATGCGCCGGCGCTACGGCCGGATCATCAACATCACCTCGGTGGTCGGCGTCACCGGCAATGCCGGGCAGGGCAACTACGCCGCGTCGAAGGCCGGCCTGATCGGCATGTCGAAGGCGCTGGCGGCGGAGGTGGCGACCCGCACATCACCGTCGAACTGCGTCGCGCCCGGCTTCATCGAGACCGCCGATGACCGACGTGCTGAACGACAAGCAGCGCGAAGCGATCCTCGGCACGTGCCGATCGGGCGGCTCGGCAGCGGCGCAGGAGATCGCGGCGGCCGTCGTCTATCTCGCCAGCGACGAGGCGGCCTACGTCACCGGCCAGACGCTGCACGTGAACGGCGGAATGGCAATGATTTGAACGGCTTGCGAGTAGCTGCGGAGCACGGTTCGGAGCCCTCCGGCCCCTCGCTTGGGAATTAAAGTATGGTACTCAGCGCCAATGTACCGCTGGGGCGGCTTGACGTGGCGGTCCGGCGCGTCGTTCGAGACGACGCAAGGACTGGCTCGTCGCGTGCGGCGAGCCGGCGCCAGACCCTTGAAATCCGGACCGCCCAGCGGGCCGGGATCATCGGCGACCTTTGCCCGCGAAGGCGAGGTCCATCGAGGGAACGAGATTTGATGAGCGATATCGCGGAACGCGTGAAGAAGATCGTCGTCGAGCATCTCGGCGTCGAGCCCGAGAAGGTCATCGAAGCGCGAACTTCATCGACGATCTCGGCGCCGACAGCCTCGACACCGTCGAGCTGGTCATGGCTTTCGAGGAAGAGTTCGGCGTCGAGATCCCGGACGACGCCGCCGAGACCATCCGGACGGTCGGCGACGCCGTGAAGTTCCTCGAGAAGAAGGCCGCCTGAGCGGTCGCTCGCGCGCGGTCGAGCGGAGCCAGCGTCACTGGACATCGAGTTCCGATGCGGCGGGTCGTCGTCACGGGTCTCGGCATGGTCACGCCGCTGGCTAGCGGCGTCGAGCCGACCTGGGCGCCGGCTCGCTCGAGGGCGCAGCGGCGCCGGCCAGATCGACCGGTTCGACGTCGTCCGACCTGCCGGCCCGCGATGGCCTGCGAAGTGCCGCGGGGCGACGGCGCCGACGGCGACGTTCAATCCCGACCAGTGGATGGACGCCCAAGGACCAGCGCAAGGTCGACGACTTCATCGTCTACGGCGTCGCCGCGGCCGACGCAGGCGCTGACGGACGCCGGCTGGAAGCCGGAGAGCTACGAGGACCAGATCGCCACCGGCGTGCTGATCGGCTCCGGCATCGGCGGCCTGGCGGCATCTACGAGGCCTCGATCACGCTGCACGAGAAGGGCCCGCGCCGGATCTCGCCGTTCTTCATCCCCGGCCGCGCTCATCAACCTGGTCTCGGGCCAGGTCTCGATCCCGCATGGGCTCAAGGGCCCCAACCACGCCGTCGTCACCGCCTGCTCCACCGGCGCGCACGCGATCGGCGACGCGGCGCGGCTGATCGCGCTCGGCGACGCCGACGTGATGGTCGCCGGCGGCGCCGAATCGCCGGTCAACCGGCTTCGCATCGCCGGCTTCTGCGCCTGCCGCGCCCTGTCGACCGGCTTCAACGACGCGCCCGACGCAGGCCTCCCGCCCGTACGACAAGGACCGCGACGGCTTCGTCATGGGCGAGGGCGCCGGCTCGTGGTGCTCGAGGAACTACGAGCACGCCAAGGCCCGCGGCGCCAAGATCTACGCCGAGGTGGTCGGCTACGGCATGTCGCGGCGACGCCTACCACATCACCGCGCCCTCGGCCGACGGCGACGGCGCCTTTCGATCAGGTCGCGTTCTTCCGGACTGAGCCGTTCGAGCATGGTTCGAGCGAGCCAGTTGTCGCGCTCGGACTGGAAGTCCTGCACCAGCGCATGGGCGGCAGCGGTCAGCGAGAGCAAGACCTGGCGGCCGTCGGAGGGGTCGGCTTCACGGTGCAGGAGGCCGTCGTCGACCAGCTCGCCGACGGTGCGGGCCATCGATTGCGGGGTGATGCCCCGGCGGCGGCGAGCTCGCTGAGGGTGGCGGGGCCGTGCCGGTAGATACGCATGAGCACGGCCATCTGAGCGAAGCTCCTGAGCCCGGTGGGGTGCTCGGTACGCAGGCGGCGGATGAGGCGGAAGAGGGAGATGCGCAGCTCGCTGGCGGCATGGAGCGCATCAGGGTCGGTGGTGGATTGGATGGTGATTGGTTCGGTCATTCGGTTCCCAGGAGCGGCCACAAGGTGTTCAGCATTGCTGAAGCGAGATTGGGAATGTTATCAGGTTTGCTGAAGAGTTGCACAAATCATCGGTTGCAGGCGCCCAAGGTTGAAACCATGGGCTCATACCCCATTCCAACCAGAGGTTTTGACCAAAGGAGGCATCCTGTGTTCGTGGCAAGGGCAGCCAAAGGGGGTTGCCCCTACCGGTGGTGAGGGAATGCAGGGATTGCTTGTGTGCAGGTTTGCTGAAGGGAGATATGTTGTGTCGATGTCCGGGTATGCGAAGACCGCGGCCGTTGGAACGGCCGCGGTCTTGAGGTGATTGTGAAGTTTCAGGGTTCTCCTGTGGCGGGAGCTTGAGCTTTAGGATGCGGTGGTTGTCGTAGTCGGTCACGTAGAGGATGCCGTCGTCGGTGATGAGCAGTCTGGCCGGATGCAGGAATGGGCCGGGACGGGAACGTCTTCGATGACGCCGATGGGGGTCAAGTCGGGACTGAAGACCTGGATGCGGTTGTTCCAGTAGTCGGAGACGTAGAGATTGCCCTGGGCGTCCATGGCCGATCCCCAGACTTCGGTGAATTGCGCGGGTACTCCCTCGTTCGTGCCGATGGTCTCCAGCCAGCGACCAAACGGATCGAACTTTTGCAGCCGGGCGCCTGTACCTTTCACAGATTCGCCGACATAGACATTTCCATCGGCGTCGATGCTGACGCCGTTCGGATGGCTGAACTGCCCATCTTCGAGTCCGGTACTGCCCCATTTGTCGATGAAATTACCGTCCAGATCGAAGACTTGGACGCGATCGTTCAGGAACTCAGCGACATAGACCCGTTCGGCCACCGGATCGACCGCGCCGTGCACTTCGCTGAACTCGCCTTTCCCGTTCCCGCCTGCCCCATTCGAGGAGAAACGTCCGATCGGATGCGAACTTCTGGACTCGGTTGTTCAGTGTGTCGAAGACATAGATGTTCCTACCGCATCGAACCCGATGCTTCGAGGGGACGCGAATCGGCCTGGACCGATGCCGGGTTCTCCCCACGTTTCCAGGTAGGTGCCGTCAGAGGAGAAGAGGTCGATGACGCTGCGCACGTCGTCGTCACATAGATGGTCTCGGACCCATCCGTAATCCGGCTGCGCCCTGAAGCGGGTCCCTGGCCGAGCCGGTCGCTTGCCAGACGAAGCTGGTCTGCGAGGGATCGAAGCTCGATGCGGTGGGAGCCGCGGGAGTGGCCAGATCGGACGCGAGCGGAGTGGCAGCGGGAATCGACTGATGGTCCAGCGGTCACTTCTATCGGAGCACCGGAACCGGGACCGAAAGAACGAACGACGCCTTGGTCGGCGATGCTACTGAGCACGAGGGTATGGCCGGCGATGGCCGCGGTGCTCCCGCCTGATCGACAGCGACCCGGCCGAACTCTTCACCGGTCCAGGTCATACGCTACGAAGGCACTCAGATCGGCGAGACAGCGTAGACCGCGCTCTGGCTGGCGTGAGGTGAGGACGAGTTCCCAGGGCCGGGCACACTCCAGATTCACTTCGGTGGTGGGATCGAGCGCCTAGAGCAGGCCCTCCTGATTGTGGCGATGAAGGCGTCGGTGTGACGAGCGGTCGAAGGCCTGTCCGTCCTGTGGGTCGGTCGTCCAAAGGATCTCGCCCAGCCGCGTCAGCGCCTAGAAGCTGCCGTCATCGCACGATACGTAGACCACACCATCACGATAGGCCGCGACCCGGTGGATCCGCATCGGTCCGAGGTCCGGGTCGTCTCACCTGTGGTGGCATCGATTGCGACCAGCTTACCATCGAGATCCCCGATGAGGAGCTGCCGTCGCCCAGGCCGGGGCGAGGTCCTGGAGGCGACCGAGCCTGACGATTCCGACAGCGTATCGCCAGTAGCAGGATCGAGCGCGAGCATGGCCCGATTAGAAGAGCTGATAGAGCGGGCCGAACGCGGCCGTGGTCGATGAGGTGAGGCGCTGGTTCGGATGGTCCGCTGCCAGATCACATCTCCGGTCTGAGCATCGAGCGCCACGACCGCGCCATCGAAAGTGGCGGTGTAGAGCACGCCATCCATTTCCGCGGGACTAGGATAGCGATTCTCTTCGCTGTATTCCCCGGATGAGAGATCGACCGCCCAGCGTTGCGCGCCGGTGACGGCATCGATGGCGTAGAGATCGCCTTTGCGGCCGTAGGCGTAGACGGTGCCGTTGGCGCTGATCACGGAGTTCACCACTTATCGGTGGTGAAGGACCAGCGGAGGTCGAGGTCGCCGGCGGGGCCGGGGTCGCTGGAGTAGCCGGTGCGGGCCGTGCCGCCGCGGAATTGCGGCCAGCCGGATTCGACGGTGGCGGCCGGGATGACGTTCGGTTGCTCGGTGCCGGGGCGCCGCCGAAGAAGGGGCGGTTGCCGTCCTGGCCGAAGTAGCTGCCAAGACCGCCGAGGACGAGAAGCAGCGCCGCGGCGAGCGCAGCCCAGGCCCATTTCGGTCTGGCGCGGGTTGGGTAGGTGCGCGGGGCGGGTCTGGGTTGGGTTCCGTGTCCATTGGGACTCGGGTAAGCGCTGGGTACGGTGATGGCAGTCATCGTGTTCTCCTTTGGTAGAGGGGTTGCTTCGAACACGCGCTGCCGGGCTCGCTCGCGAGCCGATCCCGGCGGGGGCGTCTGGGAGAGGGTGTCGAGCCGGAGGATGAGCTCGGTGGTCGACGGATCGAGGGACGCGGCATCGGCCTGATTGCCGCGCGTGAGGGCGTTCCAGAAATCGCCGATTCGCTGATCGTCGTTGCGTGGGCCAATCATCGGGCCCCTCCTTCGTGGGTAGAGGCATCGACGTGGGCGCGCAACGCCTGGAGCGCGCGCGATTGCGATTTGCGTACCGCGTCGTGCGACCGGCCGAGCACACGGGCGATTTCGGCATCGGTGAGGCCGGAAAGGCGCAACTCCAGCAGATCGCGCTGGTTGTCTTTCAGGGTGAGCAGCAGGGTTCGCAGGTAGGCGTGCTCGTCGCTGGCGATGGCGTGATCTTCGGGTGAGCGATCGGCGGCCGCCACTTCGGCGGCGCGCTCGAGCTCGCTGGTCTGGTGCCGGGCGTGCCAGCGGCGGCTGTTGGAAACGGCGCTGCGGGCGATGGTGAAGAGCCAGCAGCGGAAGGCATCGTCGCGGTCTTCATTGCGGAAGCGGTCGATGCCGCCGAAGGCGTTGACGAAGACCTGGCTGGCGGCGTCTTCGGCGTCATGCCAGTCGCCGAGCCGGTAGTAGCAGAAGCGAAAGACGTGGTCCCAGTAGCGGTCGAAAAGGCGCGAGAAGACGGCGGGATCGCGCCGGGCGGCGACGACGAGATCGTAGTCCCGCGTGACCGCGGGACTGCCTTCGCCGAATCGCTGGTTGGAGGCGCCAGATGTTGGCTCCTCATTGCCGTCCTCCCAAATGAAACCTGCTGTTCACAGGAAGAGACACCGCGGTGGGGAATGTGTGACGGATGGGGGGGAGGATACGCGGGAGTGTCGGTTCTGTGTGCAGACGGTGGAGTAAGCCTCGTTCAATCGCAATGCGAGGCATTCGCCGCGGCGAAGAGATTCCTCGTTCCTCGGAATGACAGGGTGGGTGGCTGTAGTTTGGATAGTGTGTCGGCCATGTGGGGCGCACTGGCGGTGGCCGCACCGGGCTAAAGCCGCGGTGCTACGCACTGGAAGTCCCTGCGGGACTACGGGATCGCTTTGAGCGCGGTAGGGGCAGGAGGGACCGATGCCCTTCCGGGTTGGAAGGGCATCGGACGCGTCGGTCGATGAGGCGTTGTCGGGGTTCAGGCGACGGGGGTCGCCAGGGGGATGTCGTCCGGCAGGCGGAATTTCTGGATGCGGCCGTTGGTGGAGTCGACGGCATAGAGATTGCCCTCATCGTCGACGACCACCGTGGAGAGATCGCTGAACTGTCCATCGCCTTTTCCGCGGTGCCCAAACTGATAGAGGAAGGCACCGACGGACGGATCGAAGACCTGGACGCGGCCGTTCTTGAAATCTGCCACAAAGATCAGCCCATCAGCATCGACCGCGACGCCGTTCGCTTCATTGAACTCGCCCGGGCCGCCGCCGGTTGAACCGAAGGCGGAGACGAAGGTTCCGTCCGGGGTGAAGGTCGAGACGCGGTTGTTTCCGAATTCCGGCACAAGCAGGTTTCTAGTCGGCTGCAACAACCGGGTTCGATGGGTTGTCGAGTTGTCCCAGCTCGAGTCCAGGCGTGCCGATGGTCAGCAGGTAGTTCCCGTCCGAGTCGAACTTTTGCACGATGTCTCGTTGCCCACATCGCTGACATAGACGTTGCCGTCCACGTCGATGGCAATACCCGAGATTTCCACGAACTGCCCGTTTTCAGCCCCTGCACCACCCCACGACGTCAGGAACGTGTGGTCTGCAGCGAACTTCTGGATGATCTGCCGTTGGCCATCGCTGATGTAGGACGTTTCCGCCGGCGTCGATTCCAATCGCACCGGGTATCGAGAATTGGCCCTTTGCAGTTCCGGATTGTCCCCAGGTTGCCGATCAACTCGCCTTCAGGGGAGACGATGTACACCCGTGGGTCCTGGTATGAAACGACTGCCAGATTGCCGTCCGGCTGGATGGCCATGCCGGTGGGAACTTGCCCGAACGCGCCCGGCTCACCGGCCCAGAGGACCTGCGCTTGCTCAGGCACCGGGGACGCGGCTAGCAATACGTGGCCCCTTTGCCTTGTACTTGGTTCAGTTGTTGTGTTTTGCTAGCCGCGTCCCCGGTGCCTGAGCAAGCGCAGGTCCTCTGGGCCGGTCAGCCGGGCGCGTTCGGGCAAGTTCCCACCGGCATGGCCATCCAGCCGGACGGCAATATCGCCATGGTTTCATACCAGGACCCACGGGTGTACATCGTCTCCCCTGAAGGCGAGTTGATGGAAAACCTGGGGACAATCCGGGAACTGCAAAGGGCCAATTCTTCGATACCCGGTGCGATTGGAATCGACGCCGGCGGAAACGTCTACATCAGCGATGGCCAACGGCAGATCATCCAGAAGTTCGCTGCAGACCACACGTTCCTGACGTCGTGGGGTGGTGCAGGGGCTGAAAAACGGGCAGTTCGTGGAAATCTCGGGTATTGCCATCGACGTGGACGGCAACGTCTATGTCAGCGATGTGGAACGAGACATCGTGCAAAAGTTCGACTCGGACGGGAACTACCTGCTGACCATCGGCACGCCTGGACTCGAGCTGGGACAACTCGACAACCCATCGAACCCGGTTGTTGCACCCGATGGCAACCTGCTTGTGCCGGAATTCGGAAACGACCGCGTCTCGACCTTCACCCCGGACGGAACCTTCGTCTCCGCCTTCGGTTCAACCGGCGGCGGCCCGGGCGAGTTCAATGAAGCGAACGGCGTCGCGGTCGATGCTGATGGGCTGATCTTTGTGGCAGATTTCAAGAACGGCCGCGTCCAGGTCTTCGATCCGTCCGGCGCCTTCCTCTATCAGTTTGGGCACCGCGGAAAAGGCGATGGACAGTTCAGCGATCTCTCCACGGTGGTCGTCGACGATGAGGGCAATCTCTATGCCGTCGACTCCACCAACGGCCGCATCCAGAAATTCCGCCTGCCGGACGACATCCCCCTGGCGACCCCCGTCGCCTGAACCCCGACAACGCCTCATCGACCGACGCGTCCGATGCCCTTCCAACCCGGAAGGGCATCGGTCCCTCCTGCCCCTACCGCGCTCAAAGCGATCCCGTAGTCCCCCAGGGACTTCCAGTGCGTAGCACCGCGGGCTTAGCCCCGGTGCGGCCACCGCCCATGACACCACATGGCCGACACACTATCCAAACTACAGCCACCCACCCTGTCATTCCGAGAAACGAGGAATCTCTTCGCCGCGGCGAATGCCTCGCATTGCGATTGAACGAGGCTTACTCCAACCGTCTGCACACAGATCCTGACACTCCC
>CAWCXW010000008.1:0-139240 GCA_963799685.1 uncultured Actinomycetota bacterium | reverse complement strand
GCTTCGGTAGATGTCAGGTCAAATGAGACGGGTGGGGTGCCGGGATTCGTGTAGTTCCGGTGTCTTGCGTTTGGCGGGGTCGTTGATCCAGACCTGGGTGGGTATCGTGGGTGGTTTGGGTCGGCGGGCGAAGCGTTCGGGGTGGCGGGCGTATGCCTCGGCCAGGGTGACGGCCCGCTGTTCACGGACCAGGTCGGCGGTGGCGAAGTGGACGGAGGCGGGGGTGTGCAGTCCGATGCCGGAGTGACGATGTTCGTGGTTGTAGTACGAGATGAATGCCTCGCACCACTCCCGGGCCTGGGCAAGGGAGTCGAAGGGCTCGGGGTAGTCGCGGCAGTACTTGATCGTCTTGAACTTCGCCTCGCTGAAGGGGTTGTCGTTGGAGACCTTCGGCCGGGAGTGCGTCCTGGCCACCCCGAGGTCGATCAGCAGCTGGGACGACCTTCTTGGACGTCATCGAGGTGCCCCGGTCGGCGTGCACGGTCTCGGGCACGATGCCGTTGCGCTGGATCGTCTCGCGGATCAACTCTTCGGCGCGCTCGGCGGATTCGGCCTTCTCGACGGTCCAGCCGAGATGTAGCGGCTGAAGATGTCGATGATCACGTAGAGGTGGTACCACTCGCCCTTGTCCGGCCCGCCGAGCTTGGTGATGTCCCAGGAGAAGACCTGGCACGGGGCCGTGGCCACCAGCTCGGGCACGGTCTTGGCCGGATGGGTGGCCTGGCGGCGCCGCTCGCCGTTCTGCCCGGCGGCGGACAGGATCCGGTACATGGTGCGGACTCGGAGCACCAGTAGCGGCCCGTCGTCCAGCTCACGGGCCCAGACCTGCGCGGGCGGCAGCTCGGCGTATTCGGGCCGGTTCAGCAACCCAGAACCCGGGCGCGTTCGGCCGGACAGCGCGGAGGCCGGGCTCGGCCGGGGAGCCGGCTCCTCGGCGGGCGGCGGGTTCAGGCGCCGGTAGTGCGTGGCGCGGGAGCGGCCGGTCAGCCGGCAGGCCGCGGCGGTGCCCAACTGCTCGTTCGAGCGGGCCGAACGCCTCGTCGATCGACCTGCTCGACCTCGGCGCGTTCAGTCCGCGCTCTCGGAGAGCAGTTCCAAGAGCGCGTGTGCTTTTCCCAGGACAGTTCCAGGGCGGCGTCCTTCTGCGCGCCCTCCTTCTCCAGCCGGGCGACCTTCTTCCGCAGGCGCTCCAGCTCGGCCTGTTCCGCGGCTTTCTTCGGCCGTGCCGGGCGGTGCGCTTGTCGGCCAAGGTCGCCATCGCACCGGCGTCCCGCGCGGCCCGCCACTCGATGATGTGGGAGTGGTACAGCCGCTCGCGGCGCAGGATCGCGCCCTTCTCACCGTTCGGGCGGCGTCGTACTCCGCGACGATCCGCAGCTTGTACTCGGCGGAGAACGTGCGCCGCTTCGGCTTCGGCGCCGGGTCATCGCCGGAAGCGGATGCGGGGGTGGTGCTGGCCATGCTGGGATCTCCTGTCTCGCCCATCCGGATAACCCGACGGAACGGGTGTCTCACCCGAGACTGTCAGAGAGGGCTTTCTCCTGAGAAGCTGTTCGCCATCGGGATGCGTGATGACACACCGCTGTATCTCGACCGGGCAGGCGGCGGCGTCCTCGGCATCCCGGAGAAGCATTGAGACCACGACGCCGGGGGCACCGATCGGAGGAGCCCCCGGCATGACGTGGAGGGCGAGGAGAGCGGAAGGACTGGATTCTTTGATGAAGATGAGAAGGAAGTCCCTCCATGGCCTCGCCGTAGGCCACGCTAGCAGTCAGGCGGGGATCAGGTCGCTCAGGTTTTCCAAGGTGACGACCACGGAGCCTGGGTGCAGCCCGTCCGGACGCTGCAGGCCGACATAGGTGACGGGGCCGTCCGGGATGGTCGTGCCGTCCCACCGTGCGACGGACGTGGCTCGGGCACTCATCATGTCGGTGAGGTACCGGACCGTCAGGTAGGTGTGCCCGACGATGCCGCGTACCAGTGTGGCCACCGAGACCCGGTTTCCCTCGACCCGGTTGGCGCTCGGCTCCCCCCGGAGGTACAGGTGCAGCCACTTGGCGCGCCACCGGCCGTCGCCTCCGCGCTGGAACACCACAGGCAGCGCCACCCGGCCGGGCCCGCGCAGCTCCGACTTCATCCGCACGGTGCGTGCCTCGAAAGGCCGGCCCTTCTGCTCGCCGTCGCGCAGCATGAACCCGAAGAACGACTCCTCGACCTGTTCGAAGCCCTCACCCGAGAAGATGTCGACCTGGGGAACGATGAAGGTGCCGCGCACGGCGTCCAGGCGCAGATTGATGAACTCCGAGGCGCCGTCGGGTGCATCCGTGACGTCGCCGGAGTGCTCGCCCCCGGCGTCCTTGAGTGCGGTGTACGAGAGCCAGGAAACCGTCTCGTACGAACCGTTCAGCATCAGCGCCGACAGGTCGTAGTCCGTTACCTCCGCCGTCTGCTTCCAGTAGACGAAGAACCGCAGCAGCTTCCCGTCGACCGGGGAGAGGGAGCCGCGGGGCAGGACGCCCAGGCCGGCTGCCGTCGCCTTGCCGCTGAGCGGCAGCGCGACGTCGAGGACATCCGGGTCGATCAGCAGATGTTCAGGGTGCGGGAGGCGGCGGCACGTCTCGTCGTCGAGCAGCGTCGTCAGCTGGTTTCGCTCGGTGGACGGCACAGGACGACGGTTGTCGCTCGTCACCCAGGCGCGTCCCCATCGGTTGACGAAGACGCGGCGCGCGCCGGCGGTGGGCCCGTGCGCCCGGTTTTCGAAGTGCTCGCGTACCGACAGCAGCACCCGGCCGCTCACCTGCGGCGCGGCCTGCCCGGCGGCGCGCAGCACGGCGTCCCGCTGGTCTTGGGTGCCGCAGGTGCGCAGCAGGCGGTCCAGGGCGCGGAAGAGCTTGCCCGGGGCGGCGGTCAGCATCCGCGCGGCGCCGACGACGTCGTTCGAGGCGAGCAGCTCCTCGACCCGGCTGTCGAAGGATCGGATCTCCTTGTCTCCCCGCGCGACGGCGAACACGTCGGCCGCGTGCGGCCATCGCGGGTACTCGTGCGGATGCAGCCGCTCGCCGAGGCGTTTGAACGCCTCGCGGTGCGCGTGGACGTCCGCGAGCTTGGCGGGCGCCGCTGCGACGACTTCGTCGAGGCCGCTGAGCATGGCGCGCCGGACGGGCCGTGGGAGCGATCGGAATCGGGTCGGCTCTGACAGCGTCACGTCGCCGCCCGAGAGGGCACAGGCCAGCCGCAGCACGTCGGTGACGGTGTCCAGCAGCAGCTCTGCCCCGGCTCCGAGGCGGGCGAGGTTGACGACGGCCCGGTTCTCCCGGACCGGGAGCGTGTCCGGCTGGGGACCGTCGAGGCAGTGCGCGGCGAGCGAGGACAGATCCTGCAGGCCCTCTTCGCCGAGTGGTGTGGGGCTGGCTGCCAGGGCGAGGTACAGGGCGGTGAGCTCGTCGTTCAGTGGGCCGCCCAGGTGCAGGACCGTCATGCGATCGCCACTGGTCGCGATCAGCTCATCGTGCGCGGCAAGCATCTCGGCGTAGGTGTGCTGGTAGTGCCCGTAGGCCGGCAGCGTCAGCAGGTCAACCACTCCGCTGCTGAGCTGGGCGAGTGTGCACTCGCGCGATGCTCCGTCGATGAGCGCCTCGTTGATGCACCTGATCCAGAAGTCGTACGTGTCCGGGACATTGGCCGGGAAGTCGATGAAGTAGGCATTGTGCTGCACGTGGTCGCCGACCATCTCCCGGACGGTGGCCAGTGTCCGCTCGGCGGTCTCGACGACTGTCTGCTCGGACAGCCCGGACAGTCGCTCCAGCAACTCCGCTGACAGCTTGAAGCCGACAGTCATCAGCGCGGCGTCGAACTGCCGCGCCGCGACACCTCCCTTTCCGACCGGGTGGTAGGTCACAGGAACGCGGTGGGTGTGTCGCACGACCAGCCGTTCGAGAAGGTGAGCCATCGGGGCATGGTTCCAGAACCGAACGCGACCCCGCATGCGGTTATCCGGTCGGCAGTCATCGGTGACGGTCACGCAAGGAAGCCCGCCGGCCTCGGCCGCCAACACACGGGCCGGCGCGCACTCAAGAGTTTCGCGGACCGGCAGCGCGCCGGCCCCGCAGACGACGGACCATTGAGTCTCGGTCGCCCGCTCGCTTACTCGGCCCTGGTCCGCACTCGGCCCACCGGCCCGTGAGGCCCGGTGGACAGGCCTAGGTCAGGTCGGCCGAAGCTAGGATGGTCGCCCAACAACCCCCGCTGCGAGAAAGGCAGTTGTCATGGTCGAGGCCTCTTCCCACGTGGATCAGTCGAAACCCAGCATCGCCCGGGTCTACGACTACCTCCTCGGCGGCAAGGACAACTACGAGGTGGACCGTGTCATCGGGGACAAGTTCAAGAACGACCTGCCCGGCTCCGTGGCCATCGCGCACGCCAACCGGCAGAACCTGAGCCGTGCCGTGCGGGAGATCGCCAGGGCGGGCATCGACCAGTTCATCGACATCGGCAGTGGCCTGCCGACCGCGGACAACGTCCACCAGGTCGCGCAGCGTCACGCCCCCGGCGCCCGCGTGATGTACATCGACATCGACCCCATCGTCCTCGCCCACGGTCACGCCCTGCTCGAGGACAACGAGCACACTCGCGTCATCCAGGCCGACGTCCGCGACCCGCAGAGTATCCGCGAGCACCCGCAGACCACGAGCCTGATCGACTTCGACCGGCCAGTAGCCGTGATCCACAGCGCCATCCTGCACCACATCAACGACGACGAGGACCCCGGTTCGATCATCCGCTACTGGCGAGAGCAAGTCCCCCCGGGCAGCTACTTCTTCGTCTCCCACTTCCGCAGCGGGGACAACCGCGAGACCACCGAGGCCGAATCACTGCTCCAAACCACCTTCGGCCGGGGGCGGTGGCGGACCGACAAGGAGATCACAGGCCTCTTCGACGGCCTGGAGATCCTGGAGCCCGGCATCGTGCCCTCCTCCCTGTGGCGGCCCGAGACGAGCGGAGAGCTGGGCATGGCCCGGTCGGCGCCGCACGAGCTGACGGTCTGGGAGCAGCTCATCGTGGGCGGCCTCGCACGCAAGCCCTGACGGGCACTCAACTGCGCAACCGCACCCGATCCACCGGCCCGTGCGGGCCGGTGCGCAACGCTGCCCGGATCGCCCGAATCACCTCGCCGGGCCGCTCCCGCAGCTGTTGCGGCGAGACGTGCAGTACCCGGAACCCCAGTGCAGCCAGCCGGTTGTGACGGGCCATCGTGCGCTCCCCGTCAGCGACGGCCCAGTGGTGCTCCTTCGAGTCCACCTCCAGCATCAACCCGTCTGCCTGCCAGTACGCGTCCGGCACCGCCAGGACCCCCCCGTCCAGCACCAGCCGCGGATTCCACCGCGGCCGAGGCAGGTCCGTGCCCAGCACCACACCGCGCGCCAGCCCCTCCGCCGGCGAGCGCACGCCGTCCGCCCGCTCGCGCAGCACCCGCAACAGGAGATCCTGTTGGTGCACCGGGCCCAGCGCCTCGGCGATCACCGCGCCGGGCTCGGCGGCGAGGGGTGTCGGCAGCGGGCCGTGTCGCTTCACGTGACTGCCGAGGTCCGCGCCCTCGACGTACTCGGTCGCCAGCCAGGGCTGCTCGGTTTCGGCGTCCGCACCGAGGAAGGCGGCGATCCGCAGCCCCAGACCGTCTTGAAAGCTGGTGGAGCACACAGTAGTGGACGCGATCGATTCGGCAGCCGGAACGCCGAGTTGAGGTCAGTGGCCGCCGCGTGGACGTCTCGCAGCCGGGGTGGTGGGGACCGTCGTGAGCCGGAGTGCTCATGTGGTCTGTGACGATGCCGCACTGTCAGGCGCTCCGCTCTGACCATGTAACAAGTGCGATATAACTCCCGGCCCCAATAACAGGGTTCGGCTGACGGGCAGACCGACCGTTTGTGCGGAGTAGCTGTCCGGCGATGGTCCATGAGAGTTGTTCCGGGCCGTCGAATCGGCGCCACGCTGAGCAAACCGCGGCCGCACACAGGCGACCTACCTAAGTTGTGTGACGCATCGGATTGCCACCGTCGCTCGTGAAACGGCGGCGGGCCTCCCGATGCGGTCCTCATCCCTGTGAGCGCAGGGCCGATCTCTGCAGAGAGGTAGTCAGATGATGCTGCACGCGAGCATGCGCAAGGCGGCCGTGACGGCTGTGGCCGGACTTCTGGTCGCGGGAACGGCGGGAACAGCCGCGGCGTCCCCGGCCCAGCCCGCCCACGAGGGCCCGTACCGGGGCAAGGTCATCTCCCGGACCGGCCTCAACGTCCGTACCGGCCCCAGCACCCGCAATCGGGTCCTGGACGTGCTGCCCCACGGCGCGATCGTCAGGATCGAGTGCAAGGTTCACGGCCAGAACGTCGACGGCAACTCGCTCTGGTACAAGCTGAACGACCGCCGGTTCGCCAAGGGCTTCGCCGCGGCCCGCTACATCCGCAACGTCGGCCCGGCCCCGCGCTTCTGCCACCACGAGCCGCGCGTGATGAAGGACTCGCAGGACCAGAACTGGAAGGAGTTCGGCCAGCCGGTGGGCTGACCGCCAGGCACCGAAGGTGACCGCGGCGTCGTGGCTCGGCCACGACGCCGCGGTCACCTGTGTGGAACCCTCCGGGCGGGAGGAGCGTCAGTCGACGCTGACGACGGCAGCCACCGGGCCGCCGCCCGACGGACCCTGGTGAACAGCCGCGACCGAGACGAAGATCGCCGGGTCGCCGGTCACGGCGGCGGTGACGCCGCCGACGGTGGCCTTGATCTGGCGGTGCCAGTGCACGTCGGAGTCGTCGAGCATGATGTTGCGCCGGCCGCGCACGCTGCCGCTCGGATCGGCTTCGCACTTGAGGAAGACGTTGACCAGGCGGTCGCCCAGGTCGGAGGTGTGCGGGCGCTCGGGAAGGTCCAGGCCGGCCGAGCGGATCGCCGACCAGATGCCGTCCGCGTCGAGCGCGTCCTTCATCACGTCGTGGCCGACCCGGAACCTGCCGCCGATGCCGCGGGCGTTGCCGACCACCACGATCTGGGCGCAGTCCAGTTCGACGCCGGACGAGCAGGACGCCACCGAGGAGTACAGCGACAGGTCGCGGTGGATCTGCTCGGCGGCCGGCAGTTCGATCTCGCCGAGGGCCACCGCGATGCCCAGCGCGGTGGTGGAGTTGGAGACGTCCATGGACTTCAGGGTGTCCTCGGTCCACACGTCGAATCCTCGGGCCTTGGCGTCGTTGATCGTGTCCAGGACGAGCAGCGGGGTCTTGGTCTGGACGTAGTGCACGTCGGCCGGGTCGGTGATGCCGGCGGCGGCCATCGCCTCGCGAACGCCGGCGGCGACCTTCTCGACCATCGGCGGACGGCCGATGTCCTCGGGCCGGATCGGCTCGCTCATGGCGACGCCGACCGACACGCGGGGCTCGTCGCTGGGCGCGTAGCGGTTTTCCGGCGCGTGGGCGAAGACCGTCGCGTGGGGGGAGATCACTCCGTCGGTGCCGCCGGACCACACGAGGGGGACCTTCCGCACCTCCTCGACGGAGCGCTTGCCCTTCGCGAGGAGCACTTCGCGGAAGGCGCGGTCGGCGAGGATGCGGGTGTAGTCGTTGACGCCGCCGTTGCCCTCGGTCTTGCCGATGACGGCGAGCACGTCGTCCGCCGCGAAGACGCCGTCGTCGATGAGCCTGGCCAGTCCGGACGCGTCGGTGACGCTGTCGATGGCGACCTTGTGAACCTCTGTCGGCCTGGGCACCGTTCCACCTCGTTCGTCGATGTTGTGAGTTGCGTGGTGTTGCGCTTTACTGTCGCCGCCTCGACCGCCGGAGTCCCGATCGGTGCGCTGCCGCCCGGGTCAGGATTCGACCACCGTGCCGGCCTCGCCCGCCACTGCGGCCGGGATCCGGTCGAGGGACGTGATCACCGAACGTCTTCCGCCGGCCTCGACGAACCGGGCCGCCGCCTCGACCTTGGGGCCCATGCTGCCTCCGGCGAACTGTCCCTCGGCGGCGTGCTTGCGCAGTTCGCCGGGCGTGACGCGGCCGATGGCCCGCTCGTTCACGGTGCCGTAGTCGAGCATCGCGTGTGCCACGTCGGTGGCGATCACCAGGACGTCCGTGCCGACCGACGCCGCGAGCAGCGCGGCGGTGAGGTCCTTGTCCAAGACCGCCTCCACGCCGCGCTCACCGCCGTCGGCGTCACGTACGGTCGGGATCCCGCCGCCGCCGGCTGCCACCGTGGTGAAGCCGGCCGCGACCAGGGCCCGGATCGCCGGGGCGTCCACGACCTCCAGCGGATCGGGGGAGGGGACGACCCGCCGCCAGCCCTTCGCGCCGCAGTCGACCCAGTGCTGGCCGAGCGCGACGAAGCGTTCGGCCTCGGCCTGCGGCAGGTACCGGCCGACCGGCTTGCCGGGGTGCTCGAACGCCGGGTCGGCGGCGTCCACGAGCGTGCGGGTGACCAGGGCCGCGACCGGTGCGGGGCGTCCGCGACGGCGCAGCGCGGCCTCCAGGGCGGAGACGATCGTGAAGCCGAGGGTGCCCTGGGTCTGCGCGCCGCACCAGTCCAGGGTGACCGGCGGGACGACGTGCGCGGTCAGTTCGTTCTTGACGAGCAGGTTGCCCACCTGCGGGCCGTTGCCATGGGTGAGTACGACCTCGACGCCGGAGGCGACCAGGTCGGCCACCGCCTCCACGGCCACCGCGACGGCCGCCCGCTGCGCCTGGGGGGTGGCGCTGCCGTCCGGGTCCGTCATGGCGTTTCCGCCGAGGGCGATGAGCACTCTCCCGGTTCGCGGGGTCGGCATCTGTCGGGCTCTCCTGTCTCCCGCCGGTCGCAGACCGGTGTCCGCGAGTTTTCGTCGGTCCGGGACGTAAGGGACTCTAAGCGGCCCTCAGGCCGATGGCTTGAGTAAGGGTTGACCAGAAGAACCCGGTGACATGGCAGATCTTGCCCGGTCCTCCGGCCTCAGCAGCCCAGCCGTGCGTACCTGCCGATCCGGGCGGCGCGCAGCTCGGCGGTCGGCCGGCGCAGCAGGCCGAGGAGTTCGTACTCCAGCACCTGGGCGAGCCGGGCCAGGAACGCGTCCGGTTCGTCGGCCGCGTCGGGATGCTCGGCCACGATCCGGTCGACCACCCCGTCGCACAGCAGGTCCAGCGAGCGGATGCGCTGGGCGGCGGCGATCTCCGCGCCGCGCGTGGTGGTCCGGTAGCGCAGCGCCGAGGCGCCCTCGGGGGGCAGTGGCGACAGCCACGCGTGCTGCGCGCACAGCACCCGGTCAGCGGGCAGCAGGGCCAGCGCCCCGCCGCCGGCGCCCTGCCCCAGGAGCAGGCACAGCGTCGGGGTCGGCAGGGTGACGAGTTCGGCGAGGCAGCGGGCGATCTCTCCGGAGAGCCCGCCTTCCTCGGCTTCCCGGCTGAGGGCCGCGCCGCCGGTGTCCACGACGCTGACCAGGGGCAGCTCCAGCTCGGCGGCCAGGCGCATGCCCCGCCGGGCCACCCGCAGTCCGGCCGGACCGAACGGGCCGTAGCCCGCCTGCCGGGCGCGGTCCTGGGCGAGTACCACGCATGGTGCGCTGCCGAACCTGGCCAGGGCCAGCAGCAGACCCGGGTCGCTCTCCCCTTCACCGGTGCCGTGCAGCGGCACCACTGAGTCGGCCGCGTGGCGCAACACGGCACGTGCTCCGGGGCGTTCGGGTCTTCTGGAGCATTCGACCGAGGTCCATGCCGGGACGTCCCTCAGGTGCTCGACGGGCAGCGGCGTGACGTCGGGCAGGTTCTCCCGCGGAGCCGTCACCACGTCGAGTACCCGGGCGGCGATGTCGCCGAGGTCGTCGGGAGCAACGACGGCGTCGACGAGGCCGTGTGCGTACAGGTTCTCCGCGACCTGGACACCCGCCGGGAAGGGCCGCCCGTGCAGGGCCTCGTACACGCGGGGGCCCAGGAAGCCGATGAGTGCGCCGGGTTCGGCGGCGGTCACGTGGCCGAGGGAGCCCCACGAGGCGAGAACGCCGCCGGTGGTGGGGCCACGCAGATAGACCAGGTAGGGCAGACCGGCGCTCTTGTGCGCGGCCACCGCGGCGCTGATCCGGACCATCTGGAGGAACGCGACGGTGCCCTCCTGCATCCGGGTGCCGCCGGAGGCGGGCGACACGACCAGCGGGAGCCGCTCCGCGGTCGCCCGCTCGATCGTGGCGACCAGGCGTGCGGACGCGGCGAGCCCGATCGAGCCGGCGAGGAAGGCGAACTCACCGGCCACGACGGCGACTCGGCGGCCGTGAATGTGCCCCTCGCCGGTGACGACCGATTCGTCCACCCCGCTCCTGCCCGCCGCGGCGCGCAGTTCGTCGGCGTAGTCCGGGGCGAGGTGGTCCGGCCGCTGGGGCGCGGTGTCCCAGCTCGTCCAGGTGTGCGGATCCAGGACCCGGCGGATCAGGTCGTGCGCGCCGAGGCGGCGGTTCGGGGGAGGGGCGGGTTCGGGTGCCGCCGGCTCCGGCGTGCTCACTCGCTCGCCGCCTCGCGAGGTGCGGCCTGGGCCCGGGCGTCCTCCGCGTCGAGCCAGGCCCGGACGGAGTCGGTGTGCTGGCCGAGTGTGGGGGGTGCCTCGTGCCGGCGTGGGCCGACGCCGGGGTCGGGGACCTGGTCGAACCGGATCGGCGGCCCGGGCAGGGTGATCGGCCCGAGAGTGCTGTGCGTGACGTCGAGCAGCAGACCCTGAGACCTGGTCTGATCCCAGTCGTAGACACGGTCGATCGTGCGCACCTCCCCGGCGGGGATGCCGGCCGCGGCGAGTTCGCCGAGCAGGTCGCCCACGTTCCGCTGTGCGAAGGCCGCGTTGATGGCGTCCGCGAGTTCGTCCCGGTTGCCGACCCGGTCGGCGTTGGTCGCGAATCGGGGATCGTCCGCGGTGAGGCCGGCCATCGGCGCGAAGCGTGCCCACAGTTTCTCGCTGCCCACCGCCACCTGGACGATCGCGTCCCGGCAGCGGTAGGAACCGTACGGCTGGAGCGAGGGGTGGAGATTGCCCTGTGCGTGTCCGACCCGGCCGGCCACGGTGTAGCCGGTGCCCTGGAAGGCGTGTACTCCGACGATCGCGGCGAGCAACGAGGTCCGCACCACCCGGCCCAGGCCGGTGCGTTCGCGCTCGTGCAGCGCGGCGACCACGCCGTAGGCGCCGTACATGCCGGCCAGCAGATCGCCTATGGGCACACCGATGCGGGTGGGTTCGTCCGGTCCGGGACCGGTCAGGCTCATCAGGCCGGCCTCGCCCTGCGCGATCTGGTCGTAGCCGGGCCGCCCGCCCTGCGGGCCGTCGTGCCCGAAGCCGGTGATCGAGAGGACCACCAGGCGCGGGTTGAGCCGCTGCAGCTCGGCCATCGGGAAGCCGAGCCGGTCGAGCACGCCGGTGCGGAAGTTCTCCACGAGCACGTCGCTGTGCCGTACGAGGCGGGCCAGCGTTTCGCGGCCCTCGTCGGTCTTGAGGTCGAGGACGATCGATTCCTTGTTGCGGTTGCAGGACAGGAAGTAGGTCGACTCGCGGGCGTCCTCGGCGCCGACGAAGGGCGGGCCCCAGCCGCGGGTGTCGTCTCCGCCGTCCGGGTTCTCCACCTTGATCACGCGGGCGCCCATGTCGCCGAGCATCATGGCGGCATGGGGACCGGCGAGGGCGCGGGAGAGATCGAGCACGACGAGGTCGCCCAGCGGTCCACTCACGTCGAAACACCCCTTTCTGCGGTGTGCGTGGCGATGTTCGGAGGGCGGCTTGGCCCGGTGGTCGGGGTGGGTCTACAGCAGGTCCACCGCCGGATAGGGCTCCCCGCCGGACAGCAGGGCATAGCCCGGTCCGCGGTCGAAGAAGGGTTCGACCTCGGGGCGGGCGGCGCGCAGTCTCGCGCGCAGGCCGGCGGTCGCGGTCTGGTCCACCGCGAGCGTGTCGCCCTCGCCGTTGAGGACCACGCCGTAGTCGTCGCTCGCACCTCCGGCGGAGACCTTGCCCCAGCGCACGTCCCGCAGGACCGATGCCGTCGGGCGCTCGAGCGGGTCGCCCCAGCCGCCGCCGCCGGTGGTGCGTATCCGGATCACCTCGCCGGCCTTGACCGGTTCGTCGTCCACGAGACCGTCCATCACGCGCTCGTCGGGGCCGCCCGGGTCGATCACGACCTGGAACGAGCGGCCGGCCCTGCCTCCTTTGACACCCCAGCACGCGAGGATCGAGCGGTCCGCGATCGACATGAAGGACGCGTCGCGCAGCATCCGGATGTGCTTCTCGTAGCCGAGGCCGCCCCGGAACCGGCCGGGGCCGCCCGAGTCGGTGGCCAGGCCGAGCCTCTCGACCAGGAACGGAAAGCGCGACTCGGTGAACTCCGACGGCAGGTTGCGCGAGTCGGGCACGACGTGGATGGCGTCCTCGCCGTCCGCGTAGTAGCGCCCGCCCGAGCCGCCGCCGAGCACCTCGCGCATGAGGTAGGAGCGGCCCTCGGCGTCCTGGCCGTACACGCCGGTGTAGCGGATCGTCTCCTGGTCGGCGGGCATCCTGCCGTCGACCGCCTTGGCGAGCACGCCCGAGAGCACGCCGAGCAGACGCAGGATGACGAACGTCCGGGCGTTGGTGGGGGCCGGGAACACCGGTGTGAGCAGCGTGCCCTTCTCCGGGAACCGCATCTCGATGAGCGGCACCACGCCCTCGTTGACGTCGAGTTCGGCCATCCGCTCCGGCGTATCGGCGAGGTTGCGCAGGATCGGCGCGAGCCACTTCTTGAGGAAGTTGCCCTCTGCGTAGTCGCCGCAGTGGTTGATCGGGCCCTTCGCCTGCCTGGACGTGCCGGTGAAGTCAATGACGATCTTCTCGGTCGTCTTGGTGAGGGTGATCCGCTGCGTGTGCAGCATGGGCTCGTCCACGCCGTCGTGTTCGGCGTAGTCCTCCCACACGTAGGTGCCGTCGGGGATCTTGGAGAGGATCTCGCGCCGGTAGGTCTCGGTGGTCTTGTCGAGGATCGCGTCGAAGCACGCCTCGACTCTCTCGCGCCCGTAGCGCTCGAAGAGTTCACCGAGCCGGCGCGAGCCCATCAGGCACGCGGAGCACTCGGCGTCGAGGTCGGCGGCCAGCGAGTCGGGCATCCGCGAGTTGCGGGTCATGATGCGCAGCGCGGCCAGGTTCGGCACGCCCTGGTCCCACAGTTTGATCGGAGGGACCATCAGGCCCTCCTCGTACACGCTTCTCGCGCCCGAGGGCATCGACCCGGGGCAGCCGCCGCCGATGTCGTCGTGATGACCGAACGCCTGGACGAACGCGACCACGTGGCCGTCCGCGAAGACCGGGACGGTGACGCACAGGTCGGGCAGGTGGCCGATACCGCCCTCGGACTCGTAGACGTCGTTGTGGAAGAACACGTCGCCCGGGCGCATCGTCTCCAGCGGGAAGTCCCTGGCGACGGGGTGGACGAGCGCCGAGTAGGAACGGCCGGTGAGCTTGCGGAGACGGCGGTCGTGGATCCCGGCCCGGAAGTCGTGCGCGTCGCGGATCATCGGCGAGCGGGAGGTGCGGCCGATCGCGGTCTCTACCTCCCTCTCGACCGACGCGAGGGTGCCTTCGACGATCTCGACGAGCACGGGGTCCACACCGTGCAGCGCCTCCCGCGAACCCGTCAGACGCGAACCACTGGTGGCGGCGGTGGTCATGGCTCAGCTCTCCTGATCGGTGGCGTCGCGGGTGATGACGAGGTTGCCGAAGGCGTCGACGCGGGCCGTGAAGCCCGGGTGGACCGGGATGGTGGAGCCGAACTCCTCGATGATCGCGGGGCCGACGACCAGGTCGCCCGGGGTGAGCTCGGCGCGGCCGTACACGGCGGTGGTGACATAGCCGTCGCGATCCTGGAAGCACACCGGCCGGGTGCCGGTGCGGGCCCGCTCGACGTCGCCGTCGCGGGCGGGCAGTTCGCGCATGTCAGGGCGGCGGATCGGGCCGACGCCGGTCACGCGCAGGTTCACCCACTCGACGACCTGACTCCCGTCGCCGCGGAAGTGGTAGCCGTACATCTGTTCGTGCGCGGTGTGGAACGCCTCGGCGACGGTGTCCGCGAGGGCGGCGTCGAACGTGCCGTCGGGCACCGGCACCCGCACCTCGAACGCCTGGCCGAAGTAGCGCAGGTCGGCCGTGCGGACGTACCGGCGGTCGGCGGCGGCAAAGCCCTCCTTGTCCAGCGCCTCGGCCGCCGTGCCGGTCAGCTCGGCGTAGATTCCCGCCATCTTGGCGTGATCGAGGTCGGGATGGCCGCCGACCGCGGTCCGCACGTAGTCGCAGCGCACATCGACGGTGAGCAGGCCGAACGCGGAGACGTTGCCCGGATCGCGCGGCACGATGACGCCGGCGAGGCCGAGGATGTCGATCAGCCGGCACAGCAGCAGGGAGCCCGAGCCGCCGAAGGCCGCCATGGTGAAGTCGCGGACGTCCAGGCCGCGCCCCACGGTGATCTGCCGCAGCGCGTTGGCCTGGTTCCAGGCGGAGATCTCCAGGATTCCGGTGGCGCACGCCTCGACCCCGATGCCCAGTTCGGCGGCGAACTTGGTCAGGCCCTCGCGGGCGGCGTCCACGTCGAGCGGGATCTCGCCGCCGAGCAGGTGCGCGGGGATGCGGCCGAGCAGGACGTGGGCGTCGGTGACGGTCGGTTCCGTGCCGCCCTTGCCATAGCACAGCGGTCCGGGGTCGGCGCCGGCCGAGCGGGGACCGACCTTCAGCGTGCCCTCGGGGGAGGTCCACGCGATCGAGCCGCCGCCGGCGCCGACCGTGATCACGTCGATCATCGGGATCCTGGACGGGAAGCGGCCGATAGAACCCTCGGTGGTGAGCGTGGGCCCGCCGCCCAGCACCACCGAGACGTCGGTGGAGGTGCCGCCGCCATCGCAGGTCAGGACCTTCTCGAAACCGGCTTTCTGGGCGATCAGCGCCGCCCCCAGGGCACCCGCGGCGGGGCCGGAGAGCACGGTGGTGATCGGCTGGTGCACGACCTCCTCGGCGGAGAGCACGCCGCCGTTGGACTTCATGATCGCGAACGGCAGATGCCGGTCGTCCCCGTCCCCACGGTCGCCGGGGGCGCCCTCGGACGTGGTGAACGCGTCCAGGCGCCGCCGGATGCCGCCGACGTAGCGCGTCACACGCGGTTTGACGGCCGCGTCCGCGAGCGTGGTCATCGAGCGTTCGTACTCGCGGTACTCGCGCAGCACCTCGGAGCTGATCGAGACGACCGCCTCGGGGTGCTCCTCGTCGAGGATCTCGCGCATCCGCAGTTCGTGCGCCGGGTTGGCGTACGAGTGGAGCAGGCACACCCCGATGGTCACGATGCCCTGTGCGCGCAGCCGGCGGGCCGCGGCACGGGCGCCGTCCTCGTCGAACGGGCGAACCTCCTCGCCCTCGGAGTCGAGGCGTCCGCCGACGGTGTGAACGAGGTCGACCGGCACGATGCGGTCGGGCTTGACCCAGAAGTAGGAGTTGCCGTAGCCGTCGGGGACGGCCTGACGGGCGATCTCCAGGATGTGCTCGTATCCCTCGGTGGTGATGAACCCGAGACGGTCGATCCTGTCCTCGAGGAGCTGGTTGGTCGCCACGGTGGTGCCGTGCGCCACCGCGGTGATGTCGGCTCCGGTGCAGCCGAGGAGGCCCAGGACCTTGTCGATCCCGTTCATGAATCCGTCGGCGGGGTCACCGGGTGTGGACGGCGTCTTGGTGGTGACGAGTTCGCCGGACACCTCGTCCAGGGCGACGACGTCGGTGAAGGTTCCGCCGGTGTCGACACCGATCCGGATCCGTCGGCGGGGTCCCGCCGCTGCGGCAGGCGTCATCGGCGCGCTCCAATCAGCTGTGTGCGCGGGGTCTGGGTGAAGTGCCCGGCTGCTGGGAGCGATTCAACGTCGCTGCGCCCGCTCCGGAATCGGCACCATCTGCCAAGAGACTCGGCAGTGGTTGGTGAACTCGGCCTGCGTGTGCCGGGAACGTCAGCCGTGTGGGAAAGAGGTCTTCGCCGGGCGGACCAGATCGTCCGCATGGTTCGCGATCAGGTCGAGGTTGCGGTCGGCGAGGTGGTCGAAGACCTGTGGGACGCTCGATCCGGGGCTCAGCGACGCGAGCGCGCCTTCGGGGTCGAGCCGGGCGCAGACCCAGCCCTCGTGCGACGAGCCGCGCGCGACCACTTCGGCGCCGGGTGTGACGACCAGCGAGTTGCCGAAGTACAGCACGCCGGCGGGATCGCTGCCGGTGGCGTTGGCCCCGATCACGTAGACGTGGTTGTCGTACGCGCGGGCGCGGCAGGTCAGTTCCCACAGGTCGGCCGAACGCAGCAGCGCGGAGGGCCGGCAGATGATCTCGGCTCCCCGCACGGCCAGGATCCGGCTCAGTTCGGGATAGTCGCCGTCGAAACAGATGATCATGCCGATCCGGCCGAGGCCGGTCTCCACCACGCTCACGGACTCGCCCGGGGTGACCCAGCCGCCGCGCGAACGAAGTTCGGGCCCGAAGGGGTGGGTCTTGCGGTAGACGCCCAGGATCCGGCCGTCGGGACCGGCCAGGACCGAGGAGTTGTACACCACGCCCCGGTCCTCGCCACGCTCGTAGGTACCCCAGACCAGGTGCACGCCGAGTTCGCGGGCGCGCTCCCGGAACGGCTCGGTGAGCGCGCCGGGCACGTCGTCGACGAGGTCCCACAGCTCGTGGGCGCTCAGCGCGGGGGTGAATCCCGTGGTGACGCTCTCCGGCAGCACGACCAACTCGGCGCCGGTGGATTCGACGCAGCGGGTCACCCACCCCAGCGCGTGGTCGACGTTCGCCTCGATCACGCCGGCCGTCAACGGACCGGGCCGGGGGGCGAGCTGGACGGCCGCCGCTGTGAACGCACGCATGTCGATCGCTCCTTCGTTCTGACTGTGGAAGTGATGTCCGGGCCGCCGCAGTCAGCGGCGCCGGGCGATCATCCCGCCGATCATCGCGCCGAGCAGCGCCACGGCCGCGCCGAACAGCGCCCCCTTGGCCAGGTCGTCGCCGCCGAAGCCCCGGGCCCGGGAGGCGGGAGGGGCGGTGTACACGCCCGCCGGCGCGACGTCTGCCGTACCCGCCACGGGTGAGCTGCCCGCGGTGGTCGTCGCGACGGCGACGAGCGGGGTCTTCCCGGAGAGGATGTCGTCGACCGACCTGAAGAACTCGCCGGCCGTCCTCTTCGCGACGCCGGTCAGCATCCGCTGTCCGACCCCGCCGATCATCCCGCCGACCACGGCCTCCGCGGCGTAGTCGAGCCGGGTCCGGCCGCCGTCGAGGTCCTCGAGGGTGACCTGGACCTCGGCCGCGACCGTGCCCGCGCCGCCCGAGCCGGACGCCTTGAGCCGGAACGAGCCCGGCGGCACCTGGTCGGTGAGCTGCACGTTGCCGAGGTAGGTGCCCTTGATCGAGGCGACGCCCATCGTCACGGTCATCCGGTACGCGTCGGGGCCGGTCGCCTCCAGCTTCTCGCAGCCGGGGATGGTGCGGGTGAGCACGGCGGGATCGTTGAGCGCGGCCCAGACCCTCTCCGCGGGCGCGTTCAGGACGGTGTTCCCCTGGATCTTCATCTTCGGCGTGCTCCTTAGCGGTGGATGCGAGGGACCGGGTCCGCGCCCGTCGTGTGGTTCGATCCTCGCCGCAGGGCCGGGATCTCACCCGCCGCGAATCGCTGACGCAGGTGGAACAACTCCGACGGCTGGATGGGCATCCGGAGAATCGGGAAGCCCTCGGCGTCCTCGATCGCGGAGGCGAGCACGGCAGCACCGGGGATGACTCCGGCCTCGCCCGCGCCCTTGATTCCGAGCGGATTGAGTGGGGACGGAGTCTCCAGGTGGTCGATCTCGATCGTGGGGACCTCGCTCGCGTACGGCATCAGGAAGTCCATGAACGACGCGTTGACCAGCTGGCCGTGCTCGTCGTACTCCATGCGCTCGTACAGCGCGCCGCCCACCCCCTGTGCGACGCCGCCGTGGACCTGACCCTCGACGATCATCGGGTTGATCAGATGCCCGCAGTCGTGCACGACGCAGTAGCGCAGGATGCGGATCTCGGCGGTGTCCGGGTCAGTCTCCACGATCACGGCGTGCATGCCGTTGGCGAACGTCGCGGTGCGCGGCGAGTAGTAGTCGCGGCCCTCCAGGCCCGGTTCCTCGCCCTCGGCGATCGGGGGCTTGGAGAAGTCCGCGGCGCCGGTGAGCTGGGTGGCCGCCTGGGACGCCTCGTCGAACGCGTAGCGCAACGGGTTGGACAGCACCGCGACGGTGCCCAGCGGGACGGAGGCGCCGGGAGTCCCCTTGACCCGGACCCGGCCGTCGACGATCTCCAGGTCGCGGGGATCGGCCTCCAGGGCCTCACCCGCGATGCGCAACGCCTTGGCTCTGACGTTGCGGGCGGCGGCCGCGATCGCGTTGCCGCTCATCACCGCCGCGCGGGAGGCGAACGTGCCCACGGCGTACGGGAAGCGGCGGGTGTCGCCGGTGGTGACGGTGATGTCCTCGATCGGTACGCCCAGTTCGTCGGCCACGATCTGCGCGAACACCGTCTGATGGCCCTGACCCTGGCTGGTCAGACCGGTGGCGACGTTGACCCTGCCGGTCGTCTCGACCTGGACGTGGCCCCCCTCGTACGGGCCGACGCCGGTGCCCTCGACGTAGCAGGCGATACCGATGCCGACCCGGCGGCCCTCGGCACGGGCCTGTTCCCGGTACGCCGCGAACTCCTCCCATCCGACCAGCTTCCTGAGCCGCTCGAGCGACGCGGGAAAATCGCCCGAGTCGTAGATCAGCGGTCGGCCGTCCTGGAAGAGCAGCCCGTGGTCGTACGGCATCTCCTCGGGCCGGATGAAGTTGCTCTCCCGCACCTCGGTGCGGTCCTTGCCCAGGTAATCGGCGATCGCGTCCATCGTCCGCTCCATCGCGAACACGCCCTGCGGCCGCCCGGCGCCCCGATACGGCGTGACCATCACCGTGTTGGTGTAGAGGCTGCGGAAGTCCACCCGGTAGGCGCCGGGCTTGTACGGGCCCAGGAGCTGGGTGGAGGTGATGATCGGCACGATGATCCCGTACGGCGTGTAGGCGCCGTTGTCGTGCAGGATCTCCACGTCCAGGCCCAGGATCCGGCCGTCGTCGTCGAATCCGACCCGCACGGTCTGGAGTTGGCCGCGCTCATGGGCCGCGGAGACGAAGTGCTCGCGGCGGTCCTCTGTCCACCTGACCTCGTGCCCCAGGAGCCGGGCCGCCCACGGAATGAGGATCTCCTCGGGCCACGGGTGCACGATCTTGACGCCGAAGCCGCCGCCCACGTCGGGTGTGATGCACTCGACCCGGTCGAGCGGCAGGCCGAGCTTGACGGCGACGGTGGCGCGCACCCCGGTCGAGCTCTGCGTGGAGGTGTGCACGCGCATGCTTGCGTCTGCCGCGTCCCAGCGGGCGTGGACGCCGCGCCCCTCCATCGGCATGGCGGCACTGCGTTCGATGTCGAGTTCGAGCTCGAGCCTGTTCGGCGCGGCGGCGATCGCGGCGGGGGCGTCGCCGACCTCCTGGACCAGGTGCGCGGCGCAGTTTCCCGGCACGTCCTCGTGAACGAGGCGCTCCGCGCGGAAGGCCTCCGCGATGCCGACGACCGGCGGCAGCGGCTCGTAGGAGACGGTGATCAGCTCGCACGCGTCCTCGGCCAGGTAGCGGTTGCTCGCCACGACCATCACGACGGGCTCGCCGACGTGGTTGACGAACTCCTTGGCCAGCGGGTAGGCGGTGCGGCCGTGGGTGAGTGCCGGGTGCGGGATGAGCAGCGGCAGTGGCTCGGCGACCCGGTCGGTGAGGTCCTCGTAGGTGTAGATCGCGACCAGGCCGGGGACATCGAGCGCGCCGGTGACGTCGATGTCGCTGATCCTGGCCCGGGCGTGCGGGCTGCGCACGAAGGCGGCCTCGTACGCGCCCTCTCCCAGGTCATCGAGAAAGCGGCCCTCGCCGACCACCATGCCGCAGGTCCTCGGTGCGCTGGACCGGGGCGCCGAACATCTTCGTGGTCATCGGGCGTCCCCTTCGCTCGTGCCGGCGGCGGTGATCTCGGCGGCCCGCAGCACGGATTTGACGATGTTCTGATAGCCCGTACAGCGGCACAGGTTGGCCGACATCGCCTCGCGCGCCTCCTCCTCGGTGGGTGCGGGGTTCTCCTCCAGGTAGGCGGCGGCCAGGGTGAGGAAGCCCGGCGTGCAGAACCCGCACTGCAGGCCGTGGCATTCGCGGAACGCCTGTTGAACGGGGTGCATGCTCCCGTCGGCGTCGGCGAGCCCTTCGACGGTGGTGATCTCGTGCCCCTGCGCGCTGACCGCGAACATCAGGCATGCACGCACCGGCTTGCCGTCGAGCTGCACGGTGCAGGCGCCGCACACGCCGTGCTCGCAGCCCACGTGTGTGCCGGTCAGTCCGAGGTCGTGCCGCAGACAGTCGGAGAGCAGTCGCCGTGGCGGGACGGTGGCCGTGTGCAGCACGCCGTTGACGCTCAGCCGGATGCCGAGCTGTTGCCCTGCGGCGGGGGTCCCGGTCTCCGTCATCGTGCGCTCCGCTCGTTCGTCCCGGTGGTGCCGGTGGTGTCCGCCGTGTGGGGGGCGGTCAGCGCCGCCCGTCCGGCCGCGGTGCTCAGGGCGCGTGCAGTCAGCACGCCGGCGAGGTGCGCGCGGTACTCGGCGCTGGCGTGGATGTCCGGCTCGGGTTCGACGCGCGAGACGGCCAGGGCCGACGCATCCCGCCACCGGGCGGTTTCGGCGCGCTGTCCGATCAGCGCGTCGGTGAGGTCGAGGACGAGCGGGACGGGCGAGAGGGACAGGTACGCGGCACGGGCCCCCACGATGCGCAGATCCTCGTCCAGCGTGACCGCCGCGGCGACACCGCACAGCGCGTAGTCGCCGTGACGGCGCGCCGATTCCACGAATTCGGTCGCCGTCCGTCCCGCCGGGCGCGGGAAGTAGCCGGACACAGCCAGCTCGCCGGGCTTGATGCACGCCTCCAGCGGACCGACGAAGAACTCCTGGGCCGCGACCGTGCGGGTCGAGCCCTTGCGGGCCAGGTCCACCGAGCCGCCGAGCAGAGCGAGCACGGCCGTCATCTCGCCGGATGGGTCGGCGTGGGCGAGGCTGCCCACGGTGGTGCCGCGGTTGCGGATCACCGGGTGAGCGACCAGGCGCAGCCCCTGCCGCAGCAGCGGGACGACCGCGTGCGCGGCGCCGTCCGCCTCGACCTCGGCGTGCCGGGCGAGTGCGCCCACCGTGACACCGCCGGGATCGGTGCGCACATAGGAGAGTTCGGAGACCTTGTTGATGTCGACGAGGTGCGCCGGAGCCGCCAGTCTCATGTTGAGCATGGGGATCAGGCTTTGGCCACCGGCGAGGACCTTTCCGTCGTGGCCGACCTCCTCGAGAGCGTCCAGCGCCTCGGCCAGGGTGGTCGGTGCGTGGTATCGGAACGCCGACGGCTTCACAATGCTCGTCCTTCCCGTGCCATCACTGCGGTAGTCGTGGTGCTACGCGTGGGTGGTCAACGCGGTGGTTCGGCGCCGTCGGTCGGCCGCGGTGCTTCCGCGGCGGCGCCCGGAGTTTCCTTCGCCGCGGCCTGCGACGGCACGGTGCCGGCCGCCGGCCCGGGATCGCGCAGGTGGGCCGGCGCGAGCGCGCGCAGCGCGTGGTGGACGGCCAGGGTGACGATCGTGCCCAGCGCGATGCCTTCGACGGCGAAGTCGTCGGAGAACTCGATCGCCACTCCTCCGATACCGATCACCACCCCGGCCGCGACGGGAACGAGGTTGACCGGGTTGGTGAAGTCGACCTTGTTCTCGATCCAGATCTTCGCGCCGAGCAGGCCGATCATGCCGTACAGCACAACGGTGATCCCGCCGAGCACTCCGCCGGGGGTCGCGGCGATCAGCGCGCCGAACTTGGGGCACAGGCCGAACAGCACGGCGACGGCGGCGGCCACGTAGTAGGCGGCCGTGGAGTAGACCCGGGTGGCCGCCATGACACCGATGTTCTCGGCGTACGTCGTGGTGGGCGAACCGCCCACCGCGCCGGCCATCATGGTGCCGATGCCGTCCGCGGTGATCGCCTTGCCGAGGCTGCCGTCGAGGTCTGCGCCGGTCATCGCGGAGACCGCCTTGACGTGTCCGGCGTTCTCCGCGATGAGCGCGATCACGGCGGGCAGCGCGACGAGGATGGCCGAGGTCTTGAAGTCGGGGGCGTGCGTGGCGGGGAACCCGAACCAGTCCGCGGAGGCGACCCCGGAGAAGTCCACCCGGTTGTGCGCGAAGGCCGTGCCGCCGTGCCGGCCGGGCTGCACCGAGGTGATCTGCCCGAACCCCTTGTCGAACAACCACGACAGCGCGTAGCCGAAGACCAGGCCGAGGAAGATCGAGATACGGGACCAGAAACCGCGCAGGAGCACGGTCATCGCGATGACCGCGGTCATCGTCAGGAGCGCGATCCACTGGTCCTGCGGCCAGTAGACCTCGGCCACCACGGGGGCGAGGTTGAAGCCGATCAGGAGCACGACGGCGCCGGTGACCACCGGCGGCAGCGCCTTGTTCACGGCGTCGGCGCCGAGCATGTGGATCAACACGCCGGACAGCGCGAGCACCGCGCCCGCGATCAGGATCGCGCCCGTGACGTCGGCACTGGAACCGCCGGACGCGCGGATGGCGGCGACGGCGCCGACGAAGGCGGCACTGGTGCCGAGGTAGCTGGGGATCCTGCCCTGCACGATGAGCAGGAAGACCACCGTGGCCAAGCCGGACATCATGATCGCGAGGTTGGGATCGAGCCCCATCACGATCGGGAACACGAACGTCGCACCGAACATCGCGACGACGTGTTGGGCCCCGAGGCCGATGGTCCGGCCCCACGACAGCCGTTCGTCGGGACGTACCACTTCGCCCGGCGGCGGAGCACCGCCGTCCCCGTAGAGTTTCCATCCCAAGCCGAGTGCCATGTTTCAGCCGCCTTCCAGGCGTTCGGGGATGCGAGAAGTCGGTGGCAGGTTACGGAGCGTCCGGACGCCGGGCTTTGGTGAGAGGTGACATAGCTGCTCGGGCGCCGTTGTGGACTTCTGTCCGTCAGAGCCTAGAGCCCGCGCATGCGCCGGACCTGGAGCGCGAGCATGATGTTGAGCCGCAGATGCGCGTCGTTGCTGAAGGGGCCGAGGAGGCGCTCGAGTTTGCCGATCCGGTAGCGCAGGGTGTTGTAGTGGAAGTGCAGGATGCGCGCGGTTTCGGCGACGTTGAGATTGGTGTCCAGGAGTACCTCCAGGGTGGTCCGCAGGTCGGTGGTCTCCTGGTCTTCGCGGGACGCGAGCTCACCGAGTGTCTCCTCCATGAAGCTGGTCAGTTCGGCGGAGTCGGGCACGAGACTGAGCACGCGGTAGATGCCGAGGCTGTCGAATTCGGCGACCGCGCCGGCGCCGTGCATCTGCCGACCGACCTTCGCGGCGCGCCGGGCCTGTTCGTACGCCTTGGGGAGCAGCGCGGGATCCTCGACGACCCGGCTGATCCCGGTGGAGAACGCGCGGCGGCCGCCGCCCCCGTCTCCGGAGACCTGCGCGACCATGTGCCGCACCGTGTCGCCCGACGGGCTCCGGCCGTTCGCACCCATCACCACGACGACTTCCTGACTGTAGCCGACGACGGCCGCACGCGGATCGTGTTCGCGGACCACGATTCCCCACGCTGTCGCGAACCGCTCCTGCGCGGGCCGCAGGTCGTCGGTCTCCAGGCTCTCGCCGGGCTCCAGCTGCGCGACCACCACGGTCAGCGGCCGGTCGATGTCCCAGCCCAGCGACGCGCAGTGGCGCACGGTGTGGGGCGGGTCGCCCGCCCGTCCGGCGAGCAGGTCGCGCAGGAAGTCGCCCTGGTACTTGCTCTCGACCGCGGCGACCGCGAGTTCCTTGGTGATCACGAGTGCGGCCGTGGCGGCGGCCCGTTCCAGCACCTGGACGTCGCTCTCGTCGAAGCAGCGGCCCGGCGAGATCAGCACGACCCGGCCGTGGTCGAGCGCGCCGGCCACTATCGGGACGAGCGCCACACCGGTGGACGGGTCGTCCAGGGCCCGCAACCCGTGCTTGTGGCGCTCGACCCGGAAGCGGCCGGTCAGGTCGAACAACCCATGCTCGTACGGCCTGGCGTCGGCGGGTTCGGAGGCCGCGAGGATGCGGCCGTCGGGGGTGGTCACCAGTACGGCGCCCGCCAGCAGTCGGCTGAGTTCGTCGGTGATCGCCTTGAGACCACCGCCCGCGAGGACCACTCTGACCAGCGCCCGGTGTGCCTCCTCGGACCGGGCGAGCACGGCCGCCTGGCGGTTGAGGATGTCGGTGAGGACCTGGTTGAGGATGTCGTCGAAGGCGACGTCGTCGGCCAGCCGGATGATCGGCAGGCCGACCCGGTCGGCGGCGGCCAGCATGTCCGAGGGCAGCTCGTCGAGGTAGCGGCCGAGCTTGATTCCGACGGCCGCGAGCCGGCGCTCCCCCAACTCGGTCACCAGGTCGCACAGCGACTGCGGGGTCTCGCGCAGCGGATACCCGGTGGTCAGCAGCAGTTCGTGCGGCTTGGTCCACGGGAGGATGTCCGGAACCTCCATGACGTTGAGCCGCTGGATGATGCGGCCCAGGCCGCTCTCGCCGGCCAGCAGGGCCGCACCCGACAGGCCGGACAGGCTCAGCACGTCACGCACCGAGACCCCGCGCACGAGTGTGCTGGTACTGGCGGTGCGGACCCTGTCGTCGCTTGGCAGATTGCGCGAATCAAGGGCACCAAGGCTGGCAGCTTCCTCCATTCGAGGACCATAGCCATTGGATTACGTTTCACAACAGAGACACAGCCCGTCCGGCTGAAGTGGCGACGGCCGGACGGCCACACCCCTGCCTGCCCGCCCCAGGTTTCACCCCTCACCGTTCCCGGACGCCGACGTCCACCGTTCCCGGGAGGCACGCACCGTGGCGCAACCGCCGCTTCACCTCCGGGACCACCTGGTCGCGGATGCGAGGAGCGCCTCGCGATCGCCGGCCGCGGCATCCGTCCTGCTGCGCACCGCGCTGGAGCGTCCGGCCCGTCCGGCCCGGGTGCTGGGGATCTTCCCGGCAGCGGCGTACCTCGCCGACGCGGACGGCACTGTCCTGGCGGTCTGCACGCACGACGCGGTCCGCCTGCCGAACGCGGTCGTCCTGGCAGCCCGTACCAGCGCGTCTCCGTTCACCGCGCTCGGGCCTCTCGTCGGCGCCGAGCGCGACGCGCGGATCGGCGACGACGGCGTGACGCTCGGCCCGCTGCGGGTGGAAGCCGTCCGGTGGTGGACGCCGCCGCGCCCGGCCCCGCCGCCGGGAGCCGACGCGCTGCGAGCGGGAACCGCCGCGCTGCGTGGGGCGATCGGTGCAGGCGCCGGCGGACTGCCCGACGCTGCCCGGGGCGACCTCGCCGCACTGGCCCGCCACCTGACCGCGGACCCGGACCCCGGGCGCGCCGCGACCCTCGCGTTCGCGCTGCTGGGCCTGGGGCCGGGCCTGACCCCCAGCGGAGACGACGTGCTGTGCGGGTTCCTGCTCGCGCTGCGCCACCTGAGCGCCGGACCCGCTCTGACCCGCCGCGCCGCCGTCCTCGGTGCCCGCGTCGCGGCGCACGCGCCAGGCCGGACCACCGACCTGTCGGCCGCTCTGCTCGGCCACGCCGCGCGCGGCGACGGCTGCGCGCAACTCGTCGACCTGATCACCGCCGTGGGCCGCGGGCGCGGCGTGTCCCCGTGCCTCACACGCCTGCTCGCGGTCGGACACACCTCCGGCGCGGACCTGGCCGTCGGCGTCCTGGCCGGGGCGCAGGCCGCAGGCAGTCCTCTCCCCGCGCGCGACGTCACCACCATCTGCGAACCCCCGCACCCCGAAGGAAGGAGCACCCGTGAGCAGCGCGCTTGAGCTGCGCCGCGGAACATACCGAGACTCGGTGAGCCTGATGCAGGTGAGCCGAACGGTGTCCGCGGTGGACGGGGTGACCAAGGCGCTCGTCGCCATGGCCACGGAACTCAATGTCGGTCTGCTGGCAGGCATGGGCTTCACGACGCCCGAGGGCGCCGGCCCCAACGACCTGATGGTGGCGATCCGCGCCGACGACGAGGACGCCCTCGCGCGCGGTCTGGAGGTGCTCGAGGAGGCCCTCGTCCGCTCGGCGGGCGCGTCCGGGATGGGCGCCGCTGCCGAGGTGCCCCCGCGCACGATCCGTGCCGCCGCGCGCGCGACCGTCGGCGCTTCGCTCGCGCTGATCTCGGTCCCCGGACCGCATGCGTTCGCCGAGGCGACGGACGCACTCGAAGCAGGCCTCGACGTGATGATCTTCAGCGACAACGTGCCCGTCGAAGAGGAGATCCGGCTCAAGGACACCGGCCGGGAGCGCGGGCTGCTGGTGATGGGGCCCGACTGCGGGACGGCCGTGGTCGGCGGGGTCGGTCTCGGCTTCGCCAACACCGTGCAATCCGGCCCGATCGGCGTTGTCGCCGCGTCCGGCACCGGCACACAGGAGCTGATGTGCCTCCTGCACGAGGCAGGCAGCGGCATCAGCCACTGCCTGGGCGTGGGTGGCCGCGACCTGAGCGAGGCCGTCGGCGCGCGATCGACCCTCCATGCGCTGGCGATGCTCGACGCCGACCCCGCCACCGAGCTGATCGTCGTGGTCTCCAAGCCGCCTGCCCCCGCGGTCGCGGCCCAGGTCGAGCGCTACGCCGCGACGTTGTCCACACCGGTTCACCTCGCCTTCCTCGGTCGCGGTCGTGACGACCTGACCGCCGCCGCGACCAAGGCGCTCGTCGCGGTGGGACGCGAGGGCGCACAGGACCGCGTCTGGCATCCCGAACGTACCTTCCACCCCCGCCGGGGCGCGCTGCGCGGGCTGTTCTGCGGCGGCACGCTGTGCGACGAGGCGATGAGCATCGCCGCCGACCGGCTCGGGCCGATCGCGTCCAACATCCCACTCGAACTCGGCTGGGCGCTGCCCGCAGACCTGCGCGGGACCGGCCACCTGATGATCGACTTCGGGGACGACGACCTGACCGCGGGCCGACCGCACCCGATGATCGACCCGAGCCTGCGCCTGGACCGGCTCGCCGAGGAACTCGCCTCGCCGGCCACGGCCGTGCTGCTCCTCGACGTCGTCCTCGGGCACGGCGCGCACGCCGACCCCGCGACGGGCATCGCCGACGTTCTGCGCGCGGCGGGACACGAGGCGCCGCCCGTGCTGATCTCGCTGTGCGGGACCGACCGGGACCTGCAGGGCCTCGACGCCCAGGCCCGCACCCTCGCTGCCGCCGGAGCCGAGGTCCACCTGTCCAACGCCGAGGCCGCCCGTCGCGCCGTGGCGATCGTAGAAGGGCCCGACGCATGACCGCTCTGCCGCCGACCAGTTCCCTGCTGACCCGCGACCCGTCCCTGGTGACCGCCGGCGCCGAGTTGCTCGCCGACGCGCTGACCGCGCAGGCCGTACCGGTCTCCCCGGTCGACTGGCGCCCGCCGATGCCGGGCACCGCGGACCGGTTGGCCCGGGTCCTGGCGGACGAGCGCCGGGAAGCGGCCAACAAGGTGGCGATCGAGCGCGTGCTCGCATCCACGCCGCACCTGGTCGACGTCAAACCGGCCGCCGAGGCGCTCGGCCTGACGCCGGGTCAGTTCCGGCACGCGGGGCCCCCGGTCGACTGGTCGCGCGCCTCCGGGCCGATGCGCGGGGCACTGATCGGTGCGGTGCTGTTCGAGGGTCTGGCCGACACCCCCGAGGCCGCCGAGAAGTTCCTCGCCACCGGACAGGCCGAGCTCGACTCCTGCCACCACCATCACGCGGTGGGCCCGATGGCCGGCGTCGTGAGTCCGTCCATGTGGATGTTCGAACTGGAGGACACCACCCACGGCACTCGCGCGTGGTGTTCGCTGAACGAGGGGCTGGGCAAGGTCCTGCGCTACGGCGCGTACAGCCCGGAGGTGATCGAACGTCTGCAGTGGATGTCCGCCGTGCTCGGCCCGCTCCTGCGCACCGCCGTCCGCGCCGGCGCACCGATCGACATCCGGGCGATCATCGCGCAGATGCTCCAGATGGGCGACGAGGGCCACAACCGCAATCGCGCGGGCACGCTGATGCTGCTGCGCGAACTACTCCCCGGCATGGTCGACAGTGGCGCGCCCGCCTCGGACATCGCCGAGGCGGCCCGGTTCGTGGGCGGCAACGACCACTTCTTCCTCAACCTGGACATGCCGGCCTGCAAACTCGCGATGGACGCGGGACGCGACATCCCCGGTTCCTCGCTCGTGGTCGCGATGGCCCGAAACGGCACCGACTTCGGCATTCAGGTCTCGGGCACGGGTGACCGCTGGTACACCGGCGCCGCCGAGGTCCCCGACGGCCTGTACCTGGGGGCGTACGGTCCCGACGACGCCAACCCCGACATCGGCGACTCCGCGATCACCGAGACCGCGGGCATCGGCGGCTTCGCGATGGCGGCGGCGCCCGCCATCGTGCGGTTCGTCGGCGGCGAGGTGGCCGACGCGCTGGCCGCGACCCGGCGGATGTACGAGATCACGCTCGCGGAGAACCCGGCCTACCAGATCCCGGTGCTCGACTTCCGCGGCACACCGACCGGCATCGACGTCACCAAGGTGGTACGGACCGGCATCCTGCCGCAGATCAACACCGGCATCGCCGGAAAGGTCGCGGGCACGGGGCAGGTCGGCGCGGGCCTGGTGACCCCGCCGGCGGACTGTTTCGTCGCGGCGGTCACTGCCCTGGCATCGGCCGCACCTCCGCTGGGCTGACCGCACGGGTGAGGGTGCCCGCCACGGCGGGCACCCTTGCGGGGCCGGTGACGTGCGAACCGGCCGTCACCTCGTCCGCCGTGCGCCGGCCAGCAGCGCACACAGTTCCTCCAGGGCCGCCAGGCTGTGCCCGGCGACGAAGTCGTCGACGTACGGCAGAGCTGCGGCCATGCCCGCCACCAGCGGTTCGTAGCCGTCCCGTCCGCGATGCGGGTTGACCCAGATCACCCGGTGGGCGAGCCGGTGCAGCTGTGCCATGCCCGCGGCCAGACGGTCGGGGTCGCCGCGCTCCCAGCCGTCGGAGGCGATCACCACGACGGCACCCCGGGCCATGCCGCGCCGGCCCCATCTGTCGAGGAAGGCGTGCAGTTGGTCGCCGAGCCTGGTTCCGCCGCTGAAGTCCGGGACGAGGGCGGACGCGGCAGCGAGCGCACGGTCGGGGTCGGTGTGCGCGAGTTCGCGGCTGATCCGGGTCAGCCGGGTGCCGATCGTGAACACCTCCGCGCCGCGCCGCCGCCGTGCCGCGGCGTGCCCGAGGCGCAGCAGCGTGTCGGCGTACGGCGCCATCGAACCGCTGACGTCGAGCAGCAGCACCAGGCGGCGGGGGCGCAGCGTGCGTCGCTCGTGGCGCAACCGGTCGAACTCGCCGGTGCGCAGCGCCGCCCGCACGGTGCGCCGGCGATCGATGCGCCCGTGCGGCGTCGGCCGGCGGCGCCGCGTCCGGCGGGCGGGTGGTGCCGGGCACAGGAGGGCGAGCAGCCGGCGCAGTTCGGCCCGTGCGGCGGGGTCGAGCGAGGCGACGTCCCGGTGGCGCAGCACTTCGACGCGGTCCGCGCCGGCGACGCGCGGCTCGGGGGCGTCCTCGCCCTGTTGCTCCTGGCTGCGGCCGGGCAGCCCGACCGCGCGCTCGACCTCGACACGCGGGCGGGGCCGGCCGGGTACGGCCTGTTCACACGCGAAGTACGCGGTGAACGCGGCGTCGTAGCGGGCCAGGTCCTCGGGCGCCGAGCACAGCGTGAGCCGCCCCGCCCAGTAGGTACCCCGCCGGCCGTCGACCCCGAGCGCCTCCGCGGCGGCGAGGAAGCCGTGTACCCGCTGCGGATCGGCGGCGATCCCGGCCGCCCGCACGGTCCGCGCGAAGGCGACCAGGATCTCGACCGCGTCCCGCCGGACCGGCGCCCCTTCAGCGGCGCGTACGACGTTCGCGTCGAGTCGTCTGCCGGGGCCCGGGGTCTCACGCACCGCCGGCCACCAGCCGGTCGAGGCCGGATGTGTGCACGCTGTCGAGGTCATCCCGGTGCTTGAGCACGGCTCCGAGGGTGCGGGCCGCGCTGTCCGCGTCGAGTTCGCGTACGCCGAGCACGAGCAGCGCGCACGCCCAGTCGAGTGTCTCCGACACCCCGGGCGACTTCACCAGGCCCGCCTGCCGCAGGCGGCCGACGGCGCGCACCACGTCGCGGGCCAGCCGTTCGGCCACCTCGGGAAACCGCCGCCGCACGATGGCCACTTCATGCTCGTGGTCGGGGTGACCGAGCCAGTGGTAGAGGCACCGCCGCTTGAGCGCGTCGTGCAGTTCGCGGGTGCGGTTGGAGGTGAGCACCACCAGCGGCGGCACCTCGGCGCTGATCCGGCCGAGTTCGGGCACGGTCACCGCGAAGTCGGAGAGCACTTCGAGCAGGAAGGCGTCGAACTCGTCGTCGGCCCGGTCGATCTCGTCCACGAGCAGCACCGCCGGCGCCGCCTCGATCGCCTGGAGAACGGGCCGCGCGATCAGGTAGCGGCGGTCGTACAGGCCGCCTTCGAGTGCCTCCACGTCCGAGACCCCGGCCGCCCCGGCGGCACGCAGCCGCAGCATCTGCCGGGGGAAGTCCCAGTCGTACAGCGCCTGGGACGCGTCGAGCCCCTCGTAGCACTGCAACCGGAACAGTGGCACCGTGAACGCGTCGGCCAGCGCCTGGGCCAGGGCGGTCTTCCCGACTCCCGGTTCCCCTTCGAGCAGCAACGGACGGGCCATCCGAAGCGCCAGGAACGCGGCCGTGCCGATCCCTTCCCCGGCGAGGTAGTCGACCCCGTCGAGGCGCTCGGCCACCGCCTCGGGACCTCCTTGGGCGTCCCACCAGCCCGCACCCACGACTCCACCTCCGTGCACCTGGCGACCACCTGACGTCCAGTACACCCCACGCCGCGCACCGGTTCGACGGCAACATCTGCCAAATCCGGCCAGTCTGCCGGCTGCACCGACTGGTGGAACGAGGTAGACGACGCGTCCATGTTCCCGCACCAGTGATGCGGCAGACAGTCGTGGAGGAACGAGTCATCCTGCGCGACGCCGGGGCGCAGGTTCGGCACCCCGGCGTGAGGTGGACGGCGGGGAGAGCGGAGGGACTGACACGGGACGCCCTCGTCCCGGCTCCGAAGGCGAACCCTTGTGCACACCGGCGTGACGCCCGTCGTGCCCAGGGGTGTCGGGCCGACGCCGGGCGGAGCTGTTCGCCGGGAACGGGTACGGCAAGCTGATCGGCGCCACCCAACTGGCCGAGCTGGGGCAGTTGGAGTCGCCCGTCGTGCTGACCTCCACCCTCTCGGCCTTCCGCGCCGCGGACGCCGTGGTGAGCTGGATGCTCGCTCGTCCCGACCGCGCGGACGTGACGTCGTTCATCCCCGTCGTAGGGGAACGCAACGACGGGTACCTCTCGGACATCCGGGCGCGGCCGTCCGTGAGGACCACGTGAGGGAGGCGATCGAGGGCGCGTCGGCCGGGCCGGTCGCGGCGGGCTGCGTCGGTGCGGGGACCGGTACGTGCGCGCTGGGATTCAAGGCCGGCATCGGCACGGCCTCGCGACGGGTGAGGGTGGGCGACGAGGGTGAGACGGCGGCACTCGGCGTGCTGCTGCAGGCCAACTTCGGCGACACGCCGCCGACCCGGACGCCCGCGTCGATGCCCGGCAGCTGACACGGCTGGCGCGGCGGGCCGTGTTCGGGCTGGCCCGGACCGGTGCGTCCTACAGCAACGGCAGCGGCGGCTACGCCCTTGCGTTCAGTACGGCCCGCAACGACGGGTCGGGTGGGCCGCCGGTGGCCCACCATCATCTCGACCCGCTGTTTCGCGCCGCGTTGGAGGCAGTGGAGGAGTCGGTACTGGGCGCGCTGTGCGCCGCCGCCACGGTGATGGGGCGGCTGGGCCGGACGACCCGTGCCGTCCCGCACGCGCGGCTGTGGGCGCTCGCGGGGAGAGACGGGCGCGGCGGCCCGCTGCCTCAATGACACGCGTCGCGTACTACATGTCGCGTAGTATGACCGCGTAGGACCCGCGAAAGGACGTCATGAACCTCTCCAAGCCGCTCTACGCCCTGTACGCCGGTCGGCTGCGCAAGCAGGTGGCAGCGGGTCCGCTGCCACGGCATATCGGTCTGATCATGGACGGGAACCGGCGCTGGGCGCGTCAGATGGGCCTGGCCAACCCGAGTCTCGGCCACAAGGTCGGCGCCGACCACGTCGACGACGTCCTGTCCTGGTGTGAGGCGCTGGCCATCCGGCACGTCACGGTCTACGTGTGCTCCACGGAGAACCTGACAGGCCGCAACCCGGCGGAAGTCGCCTTCCTCATGCAGGTCATCGAGAAGGTCGCCGTCGAGAAGCTCGCCGTCGCCGAGCCGCGGTGGCAGCTGCACCCTGCAGGGTCCCTCGACCTGCTGCCCGACTCGACGGCGCGCGCCCTCAAGCAAGCGGTGGACGTCAGCCGTGCGTGCACCACCGGCGCGCACCTGACGCTCGCGATCGGTTACGGGGGCCGGCAGGAGGTGCTCGACGCGATGCGCGACCTGCTCCGTGAGCAGGCCGGTGCCGGCCGCACCCTGGAGGAGGTGGCCGAGGACCTGGCGGAAGAGGACCTCGCCCGGCACCTGTACACCGCCGGCCGGCCCGACCCCGACCTCGTCATCCGGACCAGCGGCGAACAGCGGCTGTCCAACTTCCTGTTGTGGCAGAGCGCCTACTCGGAGCTCTACTTCTGCGAGGCCTTTTGGCCCGCCTTCCGCGAGGTCGACTTCCTCCGTGCCCTCCGCAGCTTCGTCGGTCGGCAGCGCCGCTATGGCTGCTGAAGAGGGCTTACGCGCGGGCGGCCCGCAGATCGTTGCCGACGCTGAGCGCCGTCACGGCCAGCAGGCACAACCCCACGGCTTGGGCGAGAGCCACCGGATGCGGAGCGCTCTTCGCGATGGACAGCAGGCTCTGGCCTGTTGCGCAGGCGAGCCCTGTTCCGAGGAACAGCAGGGCCGCCGAGAGTCGGCGCGTGCTCGGCGGGGCGACCATGCGCGCCGCGCGGGCGGCGAGGGTGCATCCGCGGACTGCGACGAAACCGAGGGTGATCCAGTAGTAGGTGAGTGCGGCAGCCTCGGCGAGCCCTGTGAGATGTGCCGTCGTGCCGCTCCAGGAAAGCAGACACATGCTCAGGAAGACGGCGGACGGAGCGGCCAGGGTGCGGATCGTCTGGGCGGCCACGCGGCGCAGGACGTTGCCGTGCAGCGGCGGAAGCGGCGTGGCGAGGCAGATGCCGAGCAGCAGCGGTGCCAGCCACAGGCTGGTGACGGGGTGGCGGATGTCGGCCGTCAGGGTCGCGGACGCATCGACGGTCCGCAGCAGCAGGCCGGTTGCCGCGGTCAGCGCGAACAGTGCGACGGTCAGAACACGGCGGGTCTGGCACGCGGCCGACTCTGGCCAGTCGGCGGGATGCAGCCACAGCCGTGTGGCGCCGAGGAGCGTGTCCGGCCAGGACCGGATGCCCGACGCGGACACCTGGTCGGTGATGTCCGTGCCCCATCGTTCGCGGACGGCAGGCGGGTACAGCCCTGCCAGGAACCTGGCGGCGCTCATGCCGGACTGACCCCCAGCGCACGCAGACCGGCGGCGGAGACGCGCGCCATCTGCTGCAGTTCGGCGCGCAGCGCGTCACGGCCGGCGCTGGTGATCTGTACCGTGCGGTGCCGCTCGCGTTCCTCGGCCGCTTCGTTCGCCGGGCGGATCAGCTCGCGTGCCTCCAACCGGGACAACGCGCCGTAGAGGCTGCCCGGCCCCAGTTTCCGACCGGTGAGCTCCTCGATCGCCGTGTTGATGGCGTACCCGTGCAGCGGGCCGTCTGCGATGACGGTGAGCACGAGCATCTGTGCGTCGTTGCTGTGCATGGCGCCTCCCTTGCCTCTGTTCCAGAGTAGTACGTGTGGCGATACTACTTGCCTCGTAGTACATGGCGCGTACTATGTGGCCATGGACAGTGCGAGGAACGACGCACGGGCCTCCTCGGCGGCGATCACCGCTGCCCTGGTGGTGGCCGGTGTCTTCGAGGCGGTGACGGTTCCGGAGACTCAGAACAAGGCGCTGTGGACGGCCAGTCCGTGGAAGGAGGACCCGTACCACGCAGCGGTGACGCTGGCGCAGCTCGCCGTGCCGGCGCTGGTGCTGCTGATCACGCTGCGACTGCTCGCGCGGCAGGCACCGGGCGGCCTTGACCGGTCACAACAGACGGTGCGCACGGCCGGAGCGATGACCGCACTGATCGCCTGCACGCTGGCGGTCGAGTGGATCGCCGTCGCCTTGGGGGCGAACGCCGCCTCCCGCGCACGGTGGAGCCGGATGGAGTCCGTCGCGCTGGCGGTGGTCACGGTGCTCGCCCTGGCGGTGACGGTGCTGCTGGTGCGCTGCCGTCGCCGGCCCGGCCTGTCCGGCGGGTGGCGGGAGGACGGGATCGGCGACGTCCTCTTCCTCTGCCGGCGGATCCCCGTGCTGCGGCGCTGGGCCACGGCCGGTGCCGCGGACCGGGCGCGCCACCGTGCGATGACCCTGTTCCTCGTGCTCAGCATGCTTGCCGCGGCTGCCGTCACCGCTGCGCAGGCCGTCGGGGAACGCCTGACGGACCCGCTGCTCATCACCTGGTACTTCCTCGCCATGACAGCCGCCGGCCTGGTCTTCTGTCAGGTCGGCAACGCGGTCACCGGATGCGTCGCCCGCCCGCCGCGCAGTCGTGCCCGCCGCACTGTTGAGGCGTCCGCCCTCGCCGGAAGCCTGGGCGTGCTGGCAGCGACGGCGTTCCACGCCCCGCTGTGGTCGGCGCTGGCGAGCGGGCCACTGACGCCCCGGGGGCTGGCCGCCCTCACCCTCGGCGCCGGGGTGGCGGCCTCCCTGCTCACCGCCGTCGTCGGCCTGCTGCTTCGCAGGCAACCCGCCGCGTGACGATCAGAGGGGCGGTGGCATGTCAGGGGCGGCGCGCCCAGCCCGCCTCCTGCGCAACCAGCCGACAGCCGGAACGCCTGGACCGCTGCCGCTGCGAGAGCGTGGGAGGACGGGGATCATCCGGACGCGAGCGCCTGGCGGAGCATCGCCGTGAAGTCGTCGATGACGGCGTCGGCCGCTTCGCGGTCGTCGGTGAGGGCCACCTCGAACAGGACGCCGCGGCCCACCGCCAGGCAGAGGCGGGCCAGGCGCTCGGCGTGCTGTTCGTCCGTCACACGGGCGAACATGCGGGTGAAGCCGGACAGCCAGGCGTCCGTCAGCACCCCGCGCAGCCGGTCGGCGTAGGGCTTGCGGTACATGGCGTGCGCCGACAACTCGTAGAACAGCGGGGCGAACACGCGGGCGGTCTCGGCCACGTGGTGCCAGTACGTGCGGCCGGCTTCCACCGGATCCGTGGCCGCCGCGAGGCACTGGTCGAGGGCTTCGCCCTCCGCCTCGCACACCCTGCCGATGACGGTTGCCAGAAGCTGTTCGCGGGAACCGAAGTGGTAGTGCAGCATGCGGTTGCTGGTGCCGACTCCCGCGGCGAGCGTCCGCATGCTGGTGTCCAGCACCCCGTGCACGGCGAACCAGTCGACGATCTGCCCCAGCAGCACCTCACGTGGATGCTCAGGCTGCTCCGGCACCGTCACCGCCGTCCGACTCGGCGAGGCGGGCGAAGGTCTCCGCCTCCTGCTCGACCATGCGCCGCGCCTTGGCCCCCAAGAGCAGACGGACGACTCCGGCCAGCGGGCCGCTCCAGGCGATGCTGAGGGTCAGCCGGGTCTGCCCGTTCTCGGCGGCCAGTTCGTGGCCGGCCACCGTGCGCACCCCGGGCGCGGACGACTCCCAGGTGAATCCGCGGCCGGGCCGCCACTCGGTGATCTCGTACACCGCCTTGGGCAGCCCCGGCTGCATCACCTCGAAACGGGCTCCGACGCCCGGCGGGCCCTCGTGCGCATCGGTGCGCGCGACGCGCTTCATGGTCGGCAGCATCCGGTCCCAGCGCTCGACGTCGCTGACCAGATTCCACACCCGGTCGGTACTGGTGGCTATCAGTCGCTCGACTCGACTCATGTATCAAATGTTACATGGTGCGACGCCATGTACACGGGTCGGGGCGCATGGGTTCGGCGTGGCGAGCTCGGCAGCGGCGGCTCGTGTGTGCGCTCGACTCCGACAACGCGGCGAGGGACGGTGCCAGGCGTCGCGGCGCAGGCGCGAAACTCCAGACAGGACCTAGGCGTCCTCGATATCGCGTACGCCGATGATGTTCAGCCCGCTGAGCGTCAAGACGACGATGCCGTCCTGGCTGAGTAGTTCCCACCCGGTGCGGACCAGACCTCGATCTGGTTTTGAGCGAGATCGTCGTGATTCGAGCACGGTCACCCGTAGTGTCAGTTGGTCGCCCGGCCGCACCGGGTGCAGGAACCGGACCTCATCGAACCCGGGGCTGCCGAGGCTGCTCGTGCTGGGAAGGAAACCGCCGACGAACAGTCGCCCCGCGATGGCGAGAGAGTGCATGCCGCTTGCTGCGAGGCCGCCGAACGGCCCGTCCGCCGCGGCAACGGGGTCGTCGTGGAACGGCTGCGGGTCGTGCACGCGCGCGAAGTCCACGATCTCCGCCTCGGTGATGGGGACCGGGCCGTACACGCACACGGCACCCTGCCGGTAGTCCTCCAGCATCCGGTCCTGTCGCGGCACGGCCAAGTCGGCCGGTGCCAGTCGTCGGGTCACAGGCTCATTCTCCATCACGATGACGACGGCGGCCGCGGAGCGACGCGTGAGCAGGGTTCGTCAGTGACCAATCGCGGTGACAGACCAACACCCATGGCATGGCATCTTGCCGTATGTTCCCTCTCCTCGTGAGTCATGCTGTTAGCCTCGCGCTTTCACGAGCGTGGCTGTCCGACGTGTGATCAACGAAGTGAGGAGTGCCGCTGACCTGGCGCGACGGGACTTGCTCGGAGTCTTGGCGCGGTCAGGAACGCTGCACTCCTCAGATGAAGAGGCATATCGGGTCCTACACGCGTGTGCGGGCGGCCGGTGCCCAGGCCGGGAGAACCTTCTGTCCAGGGGTCATCCTTCGTAGCGGGTGGCTAGGGTTCGTGCCGTCTGGGCGATGCGGTTGCGTAGTTCGGCCGGTGCCAGGACCTCGACATCGGCGCCCAGCCGCAGGAAGTCTCGGTGGGCGTGGTCGATCGACTCGATGGGTACGCGGACCTCTGTCCATCCGTCACCCGTGGGTGTCACGCCGAGGAGGCGGGCGCCCTCCGGAGTCAGCCGCACCAGGGCGTCCGCAGTGTGCAGTCGCGCTCGGAAGTCGGCCAGATAGACGTTCCAGTATCCGGCCAGGTCGAACCCGTCCGGAATGACGAACTCTTCTTCCAGCGGCCGGATTCCGAGGATCTGGTCGACTCGGTAGGTGCGGATCCCGGACGGCCCACCGGCGACCAGATACCAGCGGCCGGCCTTGAGGACGAGCCCGAACGGCTCCACCCGTCGCTCGATCTCCTCCGGCGCCCGCCAGCGCCGGTACCGCAGCACCACCGCCCGCCGCGTCCACATCGCGGCGGCGACCGCGGCCAGGTGAGGCACCCGGTCGACGTCGCCGTACCAGCCGGGGGCGTCGAGCAGGAAGCGTTCCTGAATCCGCTCGGCGTGCTCGCGCAGCTCCGCCGGAAGGGCGGCCCGCAGCTTGAGCCGGGCGGTGGCGAGCGCCTCGCCGAGGCCGAGTTCGGCAGCGGCATCGGGGAGTGCGACGAGGAACGCGGCCCGCGCCTCGTCCACGGTCAGACCGGTGAGCCGGGTCCGGTAACCGTCGACCAGCCGGTAGCCGCCCGCGTGCCCGGCGGCGCCGTACAGCGGGACGCCGGCAGCACCGAGCGCCTCGACGTCCCGGTAGACCGTCCGGACGGAGACCTCCAGTTCCTCGGCCAACTGCCGGGCCGTCATCCGGCCCCGGTTCTGAAGCAGCAGAAGCAGGGTGACCAGCCGGCTCGCACGCATGCCGCCCAGTATCCACTGACAGTTGATGTCAGCAGACCGGCCCTAACCTGCGGCACATGGACGACAACTGGACCATGGACCTCACACACCGGGCGGGCCACCGCATGAGCATCGTCGAACTCCGGCAGTACACCCTGCATCCCGGCGCCCGAGAGACGCTGATCGAGCTGTTCGAGCGCGAGTTCGTGACCGGTCAGCAGGCGGTCGGCATCACCGTCGGCGGCCGGTTCCGCGACCTGGACGACCCGGACCGCTTCGTCTGGCTGCGCGCGTTCCCCGACATGGCGCACCGCCGGCGCGCACTGGAGGCGTTCTACACCGGCCCGGTCTGGCGGGAGCACCGTGACACCGCCAACGCCACCATGACCGACAGCGACGACGTCCTGCTGCTGCGCGGCCCGGGCTTCACGCCGGAGCCGGGCACGAGCGAGGTGCTCGCGACCATCTGCCATCCGACCGACGCGGCCGACTTCGACGCGTATGCCGCCCGGCACCTGGGCCCGGGCCACGCGCTGCACCGTACCGAGCACGCCGAGAACGACTTTCCCCGCTTGCCCGTCCGGACCGGGGAAGACGTCCGGATCTGGTTTGGCCAGGCTGAGCCGGCACCCTGGCCGACCCGACGGCTGCGATTGGAGCCCGTGCAGCCTCGGAACTCCTAACCGCGCACCTCGTGAAACGTGCTGTCCGACGAGTGGTCAGGTAAGCGAAAAGTACCTCTGACCAGCAAGAATGAGGATTGTCGAGGTCCTTTTTCCTGCCACCGTCGGAGGCACTTCCCAGGTGAAGGTGCGACACGAGGTCGCGTGTGTGGAGTGGATTCTCTGGGAGAGGGGGTCGGCGATGGCGCCGATGACAGGGTAGTCCCGGGTTCGTGTCCGATGACCTGTCCCCACCCGGACGTGCGTCGCTGGTAACGGCGGGGTGCGAGGCTCTGGGGAGAAGCCCAAGTGCTGCCGTTCCACCCGGTGGCGACCTGCCAAGCCCCGGGTTTCGTGGACGGTGGGTTAGCTGGTTTTCAGGGCGGGTTCTGGTGCGGTTGATGCGGTGTGGAGGGCTTCGAGTTCGGCGGGTGGGAGGTGTCCGAGCTCCCCGTGGAGGCGTCGCCGGTTGAACCAGTCGATGTACTCCGCCACGGCGATCTCGACGTCGTTGATCCCGGTCCAGGGGCCCTTGTTGCGTATGAGCTCGGCTTTGAACAGACTGTTGAACGCCCGGGCGAGGGCGTTGTCGTAGGAGTCGCCTCGTGAGCCGACCGAGGCGACGGCAGCCTCATCGGCGAGGCGTTCGGTGTAGCGGATGGCACGGTATTGCTTGCACGCCGCGGTCGGAGTGATGGACCAGTCCGGCCAGGTCGGCTCCGTCGCGGCGGCGGCGCCAGAGGGCCATGTCCAGGGCGTCGAGGGCGAGGTCGGTGTAGAGGCTGGTGGCGACCTGCCAGCCGACGACCATGCGGGAGAAGACGTCGATGACGAAGGCGGGGTAGACCCAGCCGGCATAGGTGCGGATGTAGGTGATGTCCGCCACCCACAACTGATTCGGCGCGCTCGCGGTGAACCCGCGTTTCACCAGGTCAGCAGGTCTGTTCGTCTCGGGTGCGGGCCGGGTGGTGCGCGGACCTTTGGCCCTGGCCGACGCCGCGCAGTCCGGCGGCGCGCATGAGGCGTTCCACGGTGCAGCGCGCCACATCCCGGCCTGCTCGACGCAGTGCGGCGTGGATCTTCCGGGCGCCGTAGACGCCGTAGTTGGCGGCGTGGAGCACGCGGATCTCCTGGGTGAGCCGCGCGTCGCGCAGGCTGCGGGCCGAAGGCGGCCTGCTGGCGGCGGCGTAGTAGGTGCTCGGCGCGATCTCGGCGTCGGTCCCCGTCAGGGCGCCGCAGATCGGCTGGACGCCGAACTCCTGTTTGTGCTGGTCGATGTAGGCGACCTTCAGCGCAGTGGGCGGTCCAGCTCCGCGGCGAAGAAAGCCGACGCGGACTTCAAGATCGCATTCGCCCGCTTCAGCTCGCGGTTCTCGCGTTCCAGCTCGGCAATCCGGGCGGCCTCAGCGCTGGTGGTGCCCGCGCGCAAACCCTCATCGGTCTCGGCCCGCTTCACTTTCGGCTCTATGCAGCGTGCGGGGGCATGGCGTGGGCTGGGACTTGTATATCAGCGGCCACTCTTGAACGCACGCTTCTCGAACGGCTCGCAGCCGGCGAGAAACCTGGAGCTTGCGCGCCGGGGATTGACGTCCGGCCCAGCGTTCGGGGGTGGGCTGTCGGCGGCGACGGCGGGAGTGAGGCTCCCGGGCAGCGTGCGGCGATCGGGGTGTTTCGCGACTTGGCTCGGCTGTACGGCCACAGCTACTGGACCACCCGTAGTGATCGCGGTACGTCGTGTCCGTGTTCCTTACGCCGTCTGCTTCCGCAGCGTCTTCGCGGTGACCGCGATCCCGGCCACGACGGCCGCCAGCAGAGTGCCGACGATGGCGGTCGTGAGGGTGCCGGTGCTCAGGTGCAGGCCGACATCGGATGAGTTGACCTGGGAGAGACCGGAGGCCATGCCCGCCAGCGGGGGCAGCGTCACCAGGACACCGAGGGCGGCGCCGATGACGATGACCAGGGTGGTCTCGCCCGCCGAGATCAGCAGCAGCTGGCGAACGGTGCCACCGGCGGACTTCATCACCCCGAAGTCGCGACGCCGGCCATGGGCGGCCATGGCCATGCTGTTCGCGACGGCGATCACGCTGTAGCCGACGGCGATCACGATCAGCATCATGGCGAGGCTGTCGGTGAGCTTGGCGTCGGTCTCGTAGTCGGCCAGCGCGTACGCGGCGGCGTCGTGCAGAGTGGTTCCGGGGACCGCGCCGGAGGCTTTGGCGTCGCCCGGGACGAAGATGTCGTCGGTGAGCGCGGCCGGGTCGTGGGCGCGGACCAGATCACGGGCGACCACGAAGTCACCGCGGGCCGGGTCGTCGGGCAGGACCGCCCCGACGCGCAGGGTGACGATGGTGCCGTCGGCAAACCGCACCGGGACCTCCTGACCCTTCTTCAGGCCCAGGCCATTGGCGGTGCGCTCACCGAGCACGGCCTCGCCCGGTTTGTTCCACCGCGGGTCCCGGACGCCCAGGACGTCCAGGACGGTGGCCGAGGAGCGGGCTTCCGCGTCCTTGGTGTCCTGCCCGTTCTGCGCGTCCTTCATCACGAACGCCCGGGTCGGTAGTGCGGCCTTGCCCACCGGGTTGGCGGCGACCACCTCGTCGGTGTTGCCGGGCGTGCCGTCCGGGGTGACGATCGTCTGGCCGGAGACCTTCAGAGCCTCACCCGCCGGGTAGGCCACCCGCATGGTCTCCACCATGCCGCTGAGCAGCACCGCGAAACCGACGGCGGCGATCACGGGGGCCATCAGGGAGGCGGCACGGCGGGGGTTGGCGACCAGCTCGGCCCGGACCAGGACCGGACCGGCTGAGCCGCCGCGCTGGAACGGAGCGGTCAGGAACCGGCCGACGGGCGCGACGAACACCGGGGCCAGCAGGGCGGCCGCGACGATCAGCGTCATGGTGGCGAAGACCGCCATGTTGATGCGGCCGTCGGCACTGGAGGTGGCCGTGCCGATGGCGAGGAGCACACCGAGACCGAGGACGGCGAGGCTGGCGATCCAACGGCCGCGCCCCATGGCTTTGTTGGCGGAGCGGCTGTCGAAGAGAGCCTCGATGGGGGCCACCCGTGTGGCCTTGCGGCCGGCGGTCCAGGCACCGATCATGCTGACCCCGATGCCGATCACGGCGGCCGTGAGCAGCGGCCAGGCGGCGACGGTGACCTCAATGTCTGGTGGGATCACTTCCAGGCCGTCGAGGATGGCACGCAGCAGCGGAGCGGAGGCTACACCGGCCACGCAGCCGGCGATCGAACCGAGCAGGCCGATCACGGCGGCCTCGCCGAGGATCATGCGGCGGATCTGGACGGGGGCGGCGCCGATGGTGCGCAGCAGGCCGATCTCGCGGCGGCGCATCTCGGTCGCCAGGACCAGCATCGAGGCGACCACGAACACCGTGGTGAAGAGGCCGAGGATGGCCATGGAGCTGATGAGCTGGACGCCCAGGAAACGCTTGTGCTCGATGTACGCGGGCTCGAGCTCTGCCCGGCCGTCACCGGAGACCGCGCTGCCCTTGTCGCCGATCACCTTCTGGGCGGCGGAGACGACCGCGCCGGTGTCGGCTCCCTTGTCGGTGATCAGGGCGATGACACGGACACCGGGCTGCTGTCGCGCGGCGAACGCTTCGCTGAAGTAGTAGCCGGGGCCGTCCACCGTGCCGACGACGGTGAACTGCGCGCGGCCCTGGGTGATGTTGACGGTCAGTTCGCTGCCCACGGCCGCGTCCAGGGCGCGGTCCACCACGACCTCGTCCGGGCCGCTCGGGGCCCGGCCGGAGACCAGCTCGTAGGGCGCCATCTCCGCGCTGCCCCAGCCATGGCCGGACTCCAGGGCGCCCTCGTCGGTGACGGGCTTGCCGTCCTTGATCGCCTGGGCGTAGAAGGAGCGGTCCACCACGGCGTCGGCCAAGCCCGGAACCTTGTCGAGTCCGGCCACCAGCGCCCCGGCCTCGGACCTGCTCCACGGCATGCGGTCCTCGGGGCTGCCGTCGGTGTCGACAGCCTGCTCGGGCAGGGCCAGGGCGGCGGTGCCGGCGTACCGGGGCTGCACCTTGGGTCGGGCGGAGACGTAGATGACCAGCGTGGTGGTGATCAGGGTCACGCCGACCAGGACGGCGACGAAGGCACCGAGGAACCCGGACCAGCGTTCGCGTACGTTCGCGAGGATCAGCATCACGCCTCCAGTCGGGCCATGTGGGTGGCGAACGCCGCGGCGTTGCCGCCGCTGGAGCGACGGTCGAGCGGGACGCGGTCGGCGATCCGGCCGTCCTTGAGGAAGACCACGGCGTCTGCCATGGCGGCCGCCACCGGGTCGTGCGTGACCATCAGGGTGGTCTGGCCCTCCTGGTCCACCAGCATCCGCATCATCCGCAGCACCTCGCGGGAGGTGACGGTGTCCAGGGCGCCGGTGGGCTCGTCCGCGAAGAGGACGTCGGGGCGGGTGACGAGGGCCCGGGCGAGGGCGACACGCTGCTGCTGACCGCCGGAGAGCTCACTGGGGCGGTGCCCGGCGCGATCGGCCAGACCGACTGCGGCGAGCGCGTTCGTGACCTGCTCGCGGCTGACCTTGCGGCCGGCGAACCGGGACGGTAGTTCGACGTTCTGGGCTGCCGTCAGGGACTCCACCAGGTTGAAGGCCTGGAAGACGAATCCGACGTGGTCACGGCGTAGCTGGGTGCGCTCCTTCTCGTTCTGCTGACCGATGTCCACGCCGGCGAGGACGATCCGGCCGTCGGTCGGCTGCTCCAGCCCGGCCGCGCACTGCAGCAGGGTTGACTTCCCGGAACCGGAGGTGCCCATGATGGCGGTGAAGGTGCCACGCGGGAAGCTGAAGGAGACGCCGTCCAGCGCGGTCACCTGACGTCCGCCGACGCCGTGGATCTTGCGCACGCCGTGGAGTTCGACCGCTTCCTGTACGGGGGTTTGCCTCGTTGTCGTCATGCATCGATTTCACTGCACAGGGGGTGGGCCGGGCACTGATCCACCCTCTACTCCTGAGGTAGAGGTAGTTCTACCTTTGGTGGGCAGAGGGGACCGTTGAAGGGCAGGCAGCCCCAAATCCGTTTCCCACGGTTACGTTGATCGCATGCAGCCCACAACAGCCTGGCAGGCTATGGCTCAGCGCCCCCTGAGCTTCCTGACCTCGAGCTGGCCCTGGCGGTCGCTGGCCTATCTGAGCGGCGGCGTCGTGGTCGGCGCTGTGGCCGTGCTGGTCTTCACCCTGGGGCTGGCCGCGGGGCTCGCCCTGCTGGTCGTGCTGATCGGCGTGGCGCCCCTGGTCGGCATGGTGCTGGTCTCCACGCTGGTGGCCAAGGTGGAGCGCCGCCGGCTGCGCATGGTGGACCTGGACCGGCTGCCCGACCCGCACCGGGCCCCGGACGGCCCCGGCCTGCGCAACTGGACGGCCACCCGGCTCAAGGAGCAGGTGACATGGCGGGAGTTGATGTTCACGCTGCTGTCGGCGGCGGCGCTGTGGTGGCTGGACCTGATGGTGCTCGGATTCTCCTTCGGCATCCCCGCCGTGACCATCGCCTCGGTCGACGGCGACACCTGGCCGTGGACGGTGTTCGGGGCGATCGTGCTGCTCGCCTCGCCGTACACGGTGACCTCATGGGCTGGGGCGCGGGCCGCCATGGCCCGCACCTTCCTCGCCCCGCGCGACAAGGAGCTCGGGGAGGAGCTTCGCGAGGTGCGTGCCTCGCAGTCGCGGCTGCTCGACTCCTTCGACGCCGAGCGGGTGCGCATCGAACGCGACCTGCACGACGGGGCGCAGCAGCGTCTCGTCTCGCTGGGGATGACCCTGGGGCTGATGCGCCTTGAGGTCCCGGAGGGCTCCCCGCAGGCCGAGCTGCTGACCCAGGCCGAGACTCAACTCTCCACCGCGCACCAGGAGTTGCGCTCCTTGATCCGGGGCCTGAACCCGCCGGTGCTCGCCGATCACGGACTGGTCGCCGCGATCGAGGACTACACCGGCCGGTTCCCGATCCCCGTGACCGTGGATCTGCACCTGCCCGAGCGGCTGCCGAGGAAGCTCGAGACGACGATGTACTACCTGATCAACGAGGCTATGACGAACATCGCCAAGCACAGCGGGGCCACCAGCGCCCAGGTGCGCGGGCGCTACCATTCCGATCTGTTGATCCTCGACATTGCGGACGACGGTCACGGCGGAGTCGATCCCGAGGCGGGCACCGGCGTAACCGGACTCGCGGACCGGGTCACGGCACTCGACGGCCGGATGCGGGTGTCGAGCCCGGTTGGCGGTCCCACCTTGCTGCATGTGGAGGTTCCGTGTCGCTTCGCCTGATCGTGGCCGAGGACTCCGTTCTGTTGCGCGAAGGCCTGGTCGGACTGCTCGAGCGGGTCGGCCATGAGGTGGTAGCGGGGGTCGGGGATGCCAACGCCCTGGTCGAGGCGGTGCGCGCCGATCGGCCGGACCTGATCGTCACCGATGTACGGATGCCGCCGTCGGTCAGCGACGACGGACTGCGGTCCGCGGTGACCTTGCGTGAGGAGTTCCCAGGGTTGCCTGTGCTCGTCCTCAGCCAGTACGTGGAACGCTCCTACGCGCTGCACCTGCTCGACTCGGGCGGCGGGGCCGGGGTGGGTTACCTGCTCAAGGAACGGGTGAGCGCGGTGGCCGAGTTCACGGCCGCGATCGAGCGGGTCGCTTCCGGCGGGACGGTGGTGGACCCGGAGGTGATCACCCAGTTGGTCCGGTTGCGCCAAGACCCACTGGAGCGGCTGAGCCCCCGGGAGCGCGAAGTGCTCGCACTGATCGCGGAGGGCCGTTCCAACGCCAGCCTCGCCGCGCACCTGTTCATCAGCGAAGCGGCCGTGAACAAGCACATCGGCAACATCTTCAACAAGCTCGACCTGCCGGTGGACACCGAGGGCCACCGGCGGGTGCTGGCGGTCCTCGCCTTCCTGCGGGCCTGACGCCGCACCCCGCCCGCCCCGGTGTCGGGGGAGGACGGAGCCGCAGTACGGCGCGACAAATCAGTCGCTCAAAGGGGTGGCGGCGTGCCCGGTGCACGTCGCCGAACCGCCAGTCCACGTCCACGGTCGGCTCCAGGCCCCGGCCGCGGATCCGAGTGAGGTTCGCATCCGGTACCGGCGTGCCGCCGGCCCCGCGTTGGTGCACGCGGCGGCGCTGTCGACGCGGTCTTCACGTAGCCCAGACGACCGGCAGGAGCCCGGTCCTGGCCCAAAGTCCCAGAGAAGTCCCAGGGGCGCCGCCGCACCTCTCCTTGACCTGTGTTCGTGCAGGTCAGACAGGGTGCGAGCATGCGCCGATCAGATGTCGCGGAAGGTCTCGATCTTGGCGCCGACCTCGTTGAGGCGTTCCGCCAGTTCCTCGTAGCCGCGGTTGATGACGTAGACGTTGCGCAGCACCGAGGTGCCCTCGGCCGCCAGCATCGCCAGCAGCACGACGACCGCGGGCCGCAGTGCCGGCGGGCACATCATCTCCGAGGCGCGCCAGCGGGTGGGGCCCTCGACCAGGACGCGGTGCGGGTCGAGGAGCTGGAGGCGGCCGCCCAGGCGGTTCAGGTCCGTGAGGTAGATGGCCCGGTTGTCGTAGACCCAGTCGTGGATGAGGGTCTGGCCCTGCGCGACCGCCGCGATCGCGGCGAAGAACGGTACGTTGTCGATGTTCAGACCGGGGAAGGGCATTGGGTGGATCTTGTCGATCGGCGCCTTCAGCTTGGACGGAAAGACCGTCAGGTCCGTCAGCCGGGTGCGGCCGTTGTCCGCCGGATACTCGGGGCTGCGGTTCAGATCCAGGCCCATCTCCTCCAGGACGGCCAGCTCGATCTCCAGGAACTCCGCAGGGGCCCGGCGCACCGTCAGCTCCGACTCGGTCACGATTGCGGCGGCCAGCAGGCTCATCGCCTCGACCGGGTCCTCGGAGGGGGAGTAGTCGACGTCGACGTCGATGCGTGGGACGCCGTGCACGGTCAGCGTGGTGCTGCCGATGCCCTCCACGCGCACGCCGAGCTGTTCCAGGAAGAAGCACAGGTCCTGGACCATGTAGTTGGAGGACGCGTTGCGGATGACGGTGACTCCGTCGTGCCGGGCGGCGGCCAGCAGGGCGTTCTCGGTCACGGTGTCGCCGCGCTCGGTCAGCACGATCGGCCGGTCGGGCACCACCGAACGGTCCACGGAGCCGTGGTAGATGCCCTCGGTCGCAGTGATCTCCAGCCCGAAACGGCGTAGCGCGATCATGTGCGGTTCGATGGTCCGGGTGCCCAGGTCGCAGCCGCCTGCGTAGGGGAGGCGGAAGCGGTCCATGCGGTGCAGCAGCGGTCCGAGGAACATGATGATGCTCCTCGTGCGACGGGCCGCGTCCGCGTCCATCGCGTCCAGGTCCAGCTCGGTGACCGGGCCGATCTCCAGGTCTGCGCCGTCGTTGATCCACCGGGTGCGCACCCCGATGGATCCGAGCACCTCGAGCAGCCGGTAGACCTCCTCGATGCGGGCGACCCGGCGCAGCACGGTGCGGCCGGAGTTGAGCAGGGAGGCGCACAGCAGCGCGACGCAGGCGTTCTTGCTCGTCTTGACGTCGATGGCGCCCGACAGCCGGCGTCCGCCGATCACGCGCAGGTGCATCGGCCCGGAGTAGCCGAGGGAGACGATCTCGCTGTCGAGCGCCTCGGAGATGCGCGCGATCATCTCAAGGCTGATGTTCTGATTACCGCGCTCGATGCGGTTGACGGCGCTCTGGCTGGTGCCCAGCGCGGCGGCGAGTTCGGCCTGGGTCCATCCCCGGTGCTGGCGCGCGTCGCGGATGAGGCGGCCGATCCGGCCGAGGTAGTCGTCACTCATGCCCGCAGGCTATCTCACATCTGAGATATCAGCACGTCGACGCGCCGACGTGCCGGGCAGGTGTGGAGGCGCGGGTCCCCCGCTCGGGGACGGGGCATGACCGGGAGGGACGTCGTGTACTAGAGTTATCTCGACATCGAGATATCTGTGAAGGAGACTGTCGTGTCGGCGAACAGCTTCGACGCGCGCGCCACGCTGCAGGTGGGCGACGAGTCGTACGAGATCTTCAAACTGGACAAGGTCGAAGGCTCGGCCCGTCTCCCGTTCAGCCTGAAGGTGCTGCTGGAGAACCTGCTCCGCACCGAGGACGGCGCCAACATCACCGCCGACCACATCCGGGCGCTCGGCGGCTGGGACCCGAAGGCCCAGCCGAGCCAGGAGATCCAGTTCACGCCGGCGCGCGTGATCATGCAGGACTTCACCGGCGTCCCCTGCGTGGTGGACCTGGCGACCATGCGCGAGGCGGTCAAGGAGCTCGGCGGCGACCCGTCGGACATCAACCCGCTCGCGCCCGCCGAGCTGGTCATCGACCACTCGGTCATCGCCGACAAGTTCGGCACCCCCAACGCCTTCTCCCAGAACGTGGAGCTGGAGTACGGCCGCAACCAGGAGCGCTACCAGTTCCTGCGCTGGGGCCAGACCGCCTTCGACGAGTTCAAGGTCGTCCCGCCCGGCACCGGCATCGTGCACCAGGTGAACATCGAGCACCTGGCCCGCAGCGTCATGGTCCGTGGCGGCCAGGCCTACCCCGACACCCTGGTCGGCACCGACTCGCACACCACCATGGTCAACGGCCTCGGCGTGCTCGGCTGGGGCGTCGGCGGCATCGAGGCCGAGGCGGCCATGCTCGGCCAGCCGGTCTCGATGCTCATCCCGCGCGTCGTCGGCTTCAAGCTGACCGGCGAGCTGCCCACCGGCACCACCGCCACCGACCTGGTGCTCACCATCACCGAGATGCTGCGCCGGCACGGCGTCGTGGGCAAGTTCGTGGAGTTCTACGGCGACGGCGTCGCCTCCGTGCCGCTCGCCAACCGCGCCACCATCGGCAACATGTCGCCGGAGTTCGGCTCCACCGCGGCGATCTTCCCGATCGACGACGAGACGGTGAAGTACCTCCGGCTGACCGGCCGCCCGGAGAGCCAGCTGGCGCTGGTCGAGGCCTACGCCAAGGAGCAGGGCCTGTGGCACGACGCCTCCCGTGAGCCGGAGTACTCCGAGTACCTGGAGCTCGACCTGTCCACGGTCGTGCCGTCCATCGCCGGTCCGAAGCGCCCGCAGGACCGCATCGCGCTCTCCGACGCCAAGCGCCAGTTCCTGGCGGACCTGCCGAACTACGCCCCGGCCGGCGGCCAGGCGGGCGTGCCGCAGCAGGAGCAGCCGCAGGGTGTCGCCTCCCCGGTCGACGAGTCGAGCTCCGAGTCCTTCCCGGCCTCCGACGCCCCGGCGTACGGCCACGAGGAGAACGGCGCGGGCGTCCCGCAGCACGCCGACGCCTCGGCCGCCGCCGAGGGCCCGAGCAACCCGGCGACCGTCACCGGCCCCGACGGCAAGACGCTACGAGATCGACCACGGCGCCGTCGCGGTGGCCGCGATCACCTCCTGCACCAACACCTCCAACCCGTTCGTCATGGTCGGCGCGGCGCTGCTGGCGAAGAAGGCGGTGGAGAAGGGCCTGACCCGCAAGCCGTGGGTCAAGACCACCCTCGCCCCGGGCTCCCAGGTCGTCATGGACTACTTCGACCGCGCGGGCCTGACCCCGTACCTGGACAAGCTGGGCTTCAACCTCGTCGGCTACGGCTGCACCACCTGCATCGGCAACTCCGGCCCGCTGCCGGAGGAGATCTCCCAGGCCGTCAACGACAACGACCTCGCCGTCGTCTCCGTGCTCTCCGGCAACCGCAACTTCGAGGGCCGGATCAACCCGGACGTCAAGATGAACTACCTGGCGTCCCCGCCGCTGGTGGTCGCCTACGCCATCGCCGGTTCCATGAAGGTCGACATCACCCGCGAGGCGCTGGGCACCGACCAGGACGGCAACCCGGTCCACCTCAAGGACATCTGGCCCTCCGAGCAGGAGGTCGAGCAGGTCGTGGCCGGCGCCATCGGCCAGGAGATGTTCACCAAGAGCTACTCGGATGTCTTCTCGGGCGACGAGCAGTGGAAGGCGCTGCCGATCCCCACCGGCGACACCTTCGAGTGGGACGCGGAGTCCACCTACGTGCGCAAGCCCCCGTACTTCGAGGGCATGACGATGGAGCTCGACCGCGATCGAGGACATCACCGGCGCCCGCGCGCTGGCCAAGCTGGGCGACTCGGTCACCACCGACCACATCTCCCCGGCCGGTGCCATCAAGGCCGACTCCCCGGCCGGAAAGTACCTCTCGGAGCACGGCGTCCAGCGCCGCGACTTCAACAGCTACGGCTCCCGTCGCGGCAACCACGAGGTGATGATCCGGGGCACCTTCGCCAACATCCGGCTGCGCAACCAGATCGCACCGGGCACCGAGGGCGGCTTCACCCGGGACTTCACCCTGGACGGCGGCCCGGTCGGCACGATCTACGACGCCTCGCAGAACTACCAGGCCGCCGGCATCCCGCTGGTCGTGCTGGCCGGCAAGGAGTACGGCTCCGGCTCGTCGCGCGACTGGGCGGCCAAGGGCACCGTGCTGCTGGGCGTCCAGGCTGTCATCGCCGCCTCCTACGAGCGCATCCACCGCTCGAACCTGATCGGCATGGGCGTGCTGCCGCTGCAGTTCCCCGAGGGCGCGAACGCGGACTCGCTGGGTCTGACGGGTGAGGAGACCTTCTCGATCACCGGGGTCACCGCGCTGAACGACGGCATTCCCCGAGACGGTCAAGGTCGTCCACCGACACCGGCGTGGCCTTCGACGCGGTCGTCCGCATCGACACGCCCGGCGAGGCCGACTACTACCGGCACGGCGGCATCCTGCAGTACGTGCTGCGGTCCCTGACCGGCAAGTAGGCCGGATGCGGCCGCCGGGCCGCGTCACGCAGCGTACGGCGTCGCGCTCCACCCGCGGGCGGAGCGCGACGCCGTCTTGCGTACAAGAGGTCTCAACTCGGGAAAGACTGGGCTGTCCGCTTGCTCCGATCTTGCCCTCCCCAGGAGAAGTGGACTATACCTGTCGGCACCTCGAGCACCCGTGCGGCCACGGGCACTCAGGTGAGCGCGACCACAGCATCTGCAGACTTTCGGTTCCCGGTCCTCGCGCGGAAGGCGAGTCCGGTGCACCATCCAGTGTGAATGTGCCCGGCCGCACGGCAGGGATGCTCAGTAAGGGGAGACCAATGGGATCCACGTTCGACGTCAACCGCCGCGACCTCATCAAGCGGGCCGCGGTGGCAGGCCTGATCGCCGTACCGGCAGTCGGCGCGCTGTCCTCGTGCGCCAGCGGGTCCGGCACCGACAACGCCGTCGACAAGGGTGAGAAGAGCAAGGACAACCCGCTCGCCGTGAACAAGTCGGCGGCGCTCGAGGTCTATGTCTTCGACGGTGGTTTCGGCCGCGACTACGTCGACTACTCGGCGAAGACCTACCAGAAGCACTTCCCGAAGGCGAAGGTCAAGGTCAAGGCGACCCAGAAGATCCAGACCGAGCTGCAGCCGCGCTTCAACGGCGGCAACCCGCCGGACCTGATCGACAACTCCGGCGCCGAGCAGATGGACATGGGCGTGCTGGTGAGCAAGAAGCAGCTCGCCGACCTCTCCGACCTGCTCAACGCCCCCTCGGTCGACGACCCGGGCAAGACGGTCGCCGACACGCTGCGGCCCGGTGTCGCCGACATGGGCAAGTTCGGCACCGACAAGACCTACGTCATGAACTTCGCCTACACCGTCTACGGCGTCTGGTACTCGCAGACGGCGCTGGACAAGCTCGGGGTGGAGTACCCGAAGACCTGGGACGACATGCTCGCGGTCTGCAAGAAGGCCAAGAAGAAGGGCATCGCAGGCTGGACCTACGCGGGCAAGTACCCGTACTACCTCCCCTTCAGCCTCTACCCCTTCATCGCCAAGATCGGCGGCCCCGAGGTCATCACGGCCATCGACAACCTCGAGCCCGACGCCTGGAAGCACCCGGCCGTCAAGGCGGCGCTGGAGGCCTACTACGAGCTGTTCAAGAAGGGCTACATCCTCCAGGGCACCCCGGGCCTGACCCACATCGAGTCGCAGACCGCGTGGAACAAGGGCGAGGCACTGTTCATCCCGAACGGCTCCTGGGTGGAGAACGAGTCGTCCAAGACCACGCCGAAGGACTTCGGGATGCGTGTCGCGCCGCCGTCCAGCCTGGACAGCGGCGACAAGATGCCCTTCGAGACGACGTGGGCCTCCGGCGGCGAGCCCTACATCGTCCCGGCGCACGCGAAGAACCCCGTGGGCGGCATGGAGCAGCTGCGCCTCCTGCTGGGCAAGGACTCCGCACGGAACTTCGTGAAGAACGTCTCCTCGCTGACGGCCTTCGACGGCGGCACCGACGGCCTGGACATGCCGCCGGGCCTCACCTCCGCCGTCGACGTCCTGGACAAGGCGGGTGACAACATCGTCAACCCGATGCTGCCGGTCTGGTACGTCACGCTGCAGAAGGAGAAGATCGGCACCGCCTGCCTCGGCGAGATGATGGCCGGCCGGCTGACCCCGGCGGAGGCCATCAAGAAGGCGCAGAAGTTCACCGACGAGGCCCGCGAGGACGACTCCATCAAGAAGTACAAGCACTGACACCACCGTCGCCGGCAGGCGTCACCAGCGGCAGCGACCGCGTCCGGAGATCGGAGCCGCAAAGGCAATGCAACACGGCAAGTACCGTTTCATCATCGGGTTCCTCGCGGTCCCGGTGCTGCTCTACACGGTCTTCGTCATCTGGCCCTTCATCCAGTCCATCTTCTACTCGTTCACGGACTGGTCGGGCCTGAGTCCCGATTTCTCCTTCATCGGCATCGGCAACTACACCAGGATGTTCCACGACGCCGACTTCTGGGCGGCGTTCTGGCACAGCCTGCTGTTCCTCGCGCTGCTGCCGCTGGTGACGATCAGCCTCGCGCTGTTCTTCGCATTCATGATCAACGTGGGTGGGCGTCGCCGGCGCGGCGCAGCCATCACCGGCGTGCGGGGATCAGAGATCGTACAAGATCGTCTACTTCTTCCCGCAGGTGCTGTCCATCGCGATCGTGGCCCTGCTCTTCCAGTTCATCTACAACCCCCGCAACGGTGCCATCAACGCCGGGCTGGATCTCGTCGGTCTGGGGTCCGTCAAGCCGAACTGGCTCGGTGACCCCGACCTGGCCCTGTGGTGTGTGTTCGCGGTGCTGGTGTGGTGCACCGTCGGGTTCTTCGTGGTGCTCTTCTCGGCGGGCATGACCTCCATCCCCACGGACATCTACGAGGCGGCGCTGCTGGACGGGGCCAGCCGCTTCGCCACGTTCTTCAAGATCACGCTGCCGCTGCTGTGGGACACCGTGCAGTCCGGCTGGATCTACATGGGCATCCTGGCCCTGGGCCCCGAGGCGTTCGCCGTCGTCCAGATCATGACCGTGGGAGAGAGCGGCGGCGGGCCGGCCAACTCCACCACGATCCTGCCGCTGCAGGTCTACAAGGCGGCCTTCCGCGACGGACAGGCCGCGTACGCCACGACGATCGGCGTCGCCCTGCTGGTCGTCACCCTGGTCTTCGCCGCCGTCGTGCTGAAGTTCGGCCGACGCGAGCGTCTGGAGTTCTGATGAAGACGACCGACACCACGCCCGCGCCCGCGACGGGGGCACGGGCCGCCGGCCACGAGGGCGGGCCGGCGCCGGCGCCGGGGGCCGACGTGCCGGAGAAGCCGAGCAAGGAGGGCACTACCCTCAATATCTTCTCCCACGGCATGCTCGTCCTGTGGGGCTTCATGGTGGCGCTGCCGCTGCTGTGGGCGGTGATGACCTCCTTCAAGACCGACAACGCGATCTTCACTTCGCCCTGGGCGCCGCCGACGTCGCTGCACTTCGAGAACTGGGCGCGCGCCTGGAGCCAGGCGCACATGAGCGACTACTTCCTCAACACGGTCATCGTGGTGGGCGGCTCGCTCGTGGGGACCATGCTGCTGGGTTCGATGACGGCCTACGTGCTGGCCCGCTTCGATTTTCCGGGGAACCGGTTCCTGTACTTCCTGTTCATCGGGGGCATGAGTTTCCCGATCATCCTGGCCCTGGTCCCGTTGTTCTACGTCATGAACAACATGGGGCTGCTGAACACGCGGCACGGACTGGTCCTCGTCTACATCGCCTACTCGCTGCCGTTCACCGTCTTCTTCCTCACGTCCTTCTTCCGCACGTTGCCGACGTCGATCGCGGAGGCCGCGATGATCGACGGCGCGTCACACAGCCGCACGTTCTTCCAGGTCATGCTGCCGATGGCCAAGCCGGGCCTGATCAGCGTGGGCATCTTCAACTTCCTCGGGCAGTGGAACCAGTACATGCTGCCCACGGTGCTCAACACCGATCCCGACAAGAAAGTGCTCTCGCAGGGTCTGGTCCAGCTGGCGGTCAGCCAGGGCTACAAGGGCGACTGGTCCGGACTGTTCGCGGGCCTGGTCATGGCCATGTTGCCGGTGCTCGCGGCCTACATCCTCTTCCAGCGCCAGGTCGTCTCCGGGCTCACCGCGGGGGCGCTCAAGTAGCGCTGCGCCCGCCGTTCCGCGCGGGTGGAGCTGCGGCCGCCGGCCCCGGACCGAGTGCGGGAGCCGGCGGCCCGTGCTGCGCTCACACTCCGTAGTATGGCTCGCATCTGAGCGCACATCCCGGTCAAGGACTTGACGGGAACAAAGCGCTGGGGCTGTGCTTGGAGTTCACATGTTGGAGACAGGCCGCATTCCATCGACGTGATGCGGCCGACGGGCAGGCGGTCGTGCCTCCCGTCGAGGCGGGAGTGGATCAGACGTGGAGACTCCGGGGTCGCAGTCCTCGCTGCACCGGGCCAACCTGGAGCGGGTCGTACGGGCCGTGCGGATGGCCGGCTCGCTCACCCAGGCCGAGATCGCCCGCAGCACCGGCCTGTCGGCCGCGACGGTCTCCAACATCGTGCGCGAGCTCAAGGACGGCGGCACCGTCGAGGTCACCCCCACCTCCGCCGGGGGCCGCCGGGCCCGCAGCGTGTCCCTCTCCGGGGACGCCGGCATCGTTGTGGGCGTCGACTTCGGTCACACGCACCTGCGGGTCGCCGTGGGGAACCTCGCCCACCAGGTGCTGGCCGAGGAGGCCGAGCCGATGGACGTCGACGCCTCCGCGGCCGAGGGGTTCGACCGTGCGGAGCGGATCGTGCAGCGGCTGATCGAGCGCACGGAGGTCCGCTGGGACAAGGTCATCGGCGTCGGCCTCGGCGTGCCGGGCCCGATCGATGCGGCGACCGGCGCGCTGGGTTCCACCACGATCCTGCCTGGCTGGACCGGGATCAACCCGCGCGAGGAGCTGCAGCGCCGCCTCGGCGTGCCCGTGCACGTCGACAACGACGCCAACCTGGGAGCGCTGGGCGAGCAGGTGTGGGGCAACGGCCGCGGCGAGCGCGACCTGGCCTACATCAAGGTCGCCAGCGGCGTCGGCGCCGGCCTCGTCATCAGCGGCCAGATCTACCGCGGGCCGGGCGGCACCGCGGGGGAGATCGGGCACATCACCCTGGACGAGTCCGGCCCGGTGTGCCGCTGCGGAAACCGCGGCTGCCTGGAGACCTTCACCGCCGCCCGCTACGTGCTGCCCCTGCTCAGCTCCAGCCACGGCCCGGACATCAGCATGCCGCGGGTCGTCCAGCTCGCCCGCGAGGGAGACCTGGGCTGCCGCCGGGTGGTCGCCGACATCGGCCGGCACATCGGCAGCGGCGTCGCCAGCCTGTGCAACCTGCTCAATCCGACCCGAGTGATCCTCGGCGGCGACTTGGCCGACGCAGGTGACCTGGTGTTGGATCCGGTCCGCGACTCCGTCGCCCGCTACGCGGTGCCCAGCGCGGCCCGGCAGGTCTCCGTGGTGCCCGGGACGCTGGGCGGCAGGGCCGAGGTACTGGGGGCCCTGGCCCTGGTGCTGAGCGAGATGGGTGACTCCACACTGCTGGAGTCGACGGCCGCCCCGCGGGCCGCCTCTCCCGTCTCCGCCTGATCGCTTTCACCCGTTACTGCCGACTTCGACACCGTCCGCGATGGCGGCAGCACCGGCTGTGTGTTCACAGTCGTAACGCATGGCATCGTTGCCGTCTCGTTAAGGATTTACTTCTTGACGATGAACTGGTCGGCGAGTTGACTTCGAGCACCTCGGCCGTAAGGACGCGGCCACGTCAGGGAGGGTGAACCCATGAAGGCAATGACGCGTCGCGTCGTCATCGGTACGGCCGCCGTCACGATGGCGCTGTCCATGACCGCGTGCGGCAAGGCGGGCAACACGGACAGCGGCTCCGGGGGTGGCGACTCCGGCAACAAGACCATCGGTCTTCTGCTCCCGGAGAACAAGACGACCCGGTACGAGACCTTCGACCGGCCGCTGATCACGAAGAAGATCAACGAGCTCTGCTCGGACTGCAAGATCAAGTACAACAACGCGTCGCAGGACACCCAGACACAGAAGAAGCAGTTCGACGCGCTGATCACTCAGGGTGTGAAGGTGATCATCCTCGACGCGGTCGACGCCACCGCGACCCGGTCCTGGGTCGACCAGGCCGCGAAGCAGGGCGTCAAGGTCGTCGCCTACGACCGGCTCGCCGAAGGAGACGTCTCCGGTTACGTCTCCTACGACAACGAGAAGATCGGCGAACTGCAGGGCCAGGGCCTCGTCCAGGCGCTGGGCGACAAGGCATCCGACGCCCGCGTCGTGATGATCAACGGCTCGCCGACCGACCCGAACGCCGCCCTGTTCAAGAAGGGCGCCCACAAGGTCCTGGACAAGCAGGTCGGGAAGATCGTCTACGAGCAGGACATCCCGGACTGGTCGCCGGACGAGGCCAACAAGAAGATGGCCGCCGCGATCACCTCGCTCGGCAAGGACGGCTTCGACGCCGTCTACTCCGCCAACGACGGCATGGCCGGCGGCATCGCCACCGCCCTGGCCAAGGCCGGCGCCAAGGACATGCCGCTGGGCGGCCAGGACGCCGAGCTGGCCGGCCTGCAGCGCATCGTCAACGGCCGGCAGAGCTTCACGATCTACAAGGCCATCAAGCCCGAGGCGGAGACCACCGCCTCGATGGCCGTGGCCCTCCTGAACGGCAAGAGCGTCGACAAGTACGCCGACACCAAGGTGGACAGCAAGAGCAAGAGCGGGGTTCCCGCCAAGCTCTACGGCGCCAAGATCGTGACGAAGGACAACATCAAGGACACGATCGTCGCGGACAAGGTCTACAAGGTCGACCAGATCTGCACCAAGCAGTTCCTCAAGGACTGCAAGGCCGTCGGCCTGAAGTGACCCCCTCGCGCCCCAGCCGGCCGCGCCGCGCGCGGCCGGCCGGGGCGCATCTCAAGCCTCAGCACAATTCCGCAGATCGGAGTCAACCCAGTGCCGAACGAACCCGTGCTGGCGTTGCGCGGAGTCTCCAAACGGTTCGGCGCCGTCCAGGCGCTCACCGACGTCCACCTGGAGATCCGCCCCGGTGAGGTCGTCGCCCTCGTCGGCGACAACGGCGCCGGCAAGTCCACCCTGGTCAAGACCATCGCCGGGGTGCATCCCATCGACGAGGGCGCCATCCAGTGGCAGGGCAAGCCGGTGCAGATCCACCGGCCGCACGACGCCCAGGAACTCGGCATCGCCATCGTCTACCAGGACCTGGCGCTGTGCGACAACCTCGACGTCGTCGCCAACCTCTTCCTCGGCAACGAGCTGCGCAAGGGCTCGATCCTCGACGAGGTCGCCATGGAGAAGCGCGCCCAGGAGCTGCTGGACACCCTGTCCATCCGCATCCCCAGCGTCCGCATCCCGGTCGCCTCGCTCTCCGGCGGCCAGCGGCAGGTCGTCGCCATCGCCCGCGCGCTCATCGGCGAGCCGAAGGTCGTCATCCTCGACGAGCCGACCGCGGCACTCGGCGTCGAGCAGACCGCCCAGGTGCTCGACCTCGTCGAGCGGCTGCGCGAGCGCGGTCTCGGCGTCCTGCTCATCAGCCACAACATGGCCGACGTGCAGGCCGTCGCGGACCGAGGTCGCCGTGCTGCGGCTCGGCCGGAACAACGGTGTCTTCGCCGTCAAGGACACCTCACACGAGAAGATCATCGCCGCGATCACCGGCGCCACGGACAACGCCGTGACCCGTCGCCAGGCGCGTCGTACGGAGGTCTCGAAGTGAGTGACCTGAAGAAGGCACCGCGCAGCGGCCGGTCGAGACGGCCGCGCACCAAGGCCGGCCCGGCCGTCGACCCGCGGCTGCTGGTCCGCGAGCAGGGACTCGCGGGCTACCTGACCGAGTTCAAGCGCAAGGTGCGCGGCGGCGAGCTGGGCTCGCATACCCGTCGTCGTCGGCCTGATCGTCATCGCGATCATCTTCCAGACCCTCAACGACAGCTTCCTGTCCGCGAGCAGCCTCAGCGACATCCTCGTCTACACCGCCGGCCTGGGCATCATGGCCATCGGCATCGTCTTCGTGCTGCTGCTCGGCGAGATCGACCTGTCGGTCGGCTCGGTCGCCGGCGTCGGCGCGGCGCTGTGGGCGATGCTCACCACGACCAACGGCATCTGAACGACTGGCTGTCCGTCGTCGCTGGCGCTCGTCGCCGGCGGCCTCATCGGCGCGCATCCAGGGCTGGTTCTTCGCCAAGGTCGGCGTGCCGGCGTTCGTCGTCACCCTGGCCGGCTTCCTCGGCTGGAGCGGCCTGCAGATCTGGCTGATGGGCGGCGAGGGCACGCATCAACACGCCGCGCGGCAGCATCGTGGAGGACCTGACCGGCTACTACTTCGAGGACAAGGCCGCCGCCTACGCGCTGGCGCTGGTCGCCGTGCTCGCCTACCTCGGCTCGCTGCTGCTGGACGGCAAGCGGCGCAAGGCCGCGCTGCTGCCCACCCGGCCGGTCGGCGAGGTCGCGCTGCGCACCGGCGTCGTCGCCGTGCTCGCCTTCGCCGTCGCCTACGAGCTGAACGAGCCCTACGGCGCCCGCGGCCTGCCGCTCGCGCTGGTGATCTTCCTCGTCGTGCTGGTCCTGAGCGACTTCGTGGCCCGCCGCACCACCTACGGCCGGCAGATCTACGCGGTCGGCGGCAACGCCGAGGCGGCCCGTCGCGCGGGCATCAACGTCGAGATGATCCGCATCACGGTCTTCGCCATCGCCGGCGTGCTTGCCGCGGCCGGCGGACTGTTCATCGCCAGCCAGTCCGGCGGCGCCTCGAAGTCCCTGGGCTCGGGCAACACGCTGATGAACGTCATCGCCGCGGCCGTCATCGGCGGCACCAGCCTCTTCGGCGGCCGTGGCAAGATCTGGTCGGCGCTGCTCGGCGCACTCGTCATCATGTCCATCCAGCAGGGCCTGAACCTGATGGGCATGGCCAGCGAGATCCAGTTCATGATCACCGGCGCGGTGCTGCTGGCCGCCGTCGTGATCGACTCGGTCTCGCGCCGCACCCAGAAGACGGCGGGCCGGACGTAAGGTCGGGCCCACGCCTTCACCGGCCGTGCCCGGCACCGTGCAACGGTGCCGGGCACGGTTGCGTCCCTTCCGGAGGGGAACATGTGGGAGACCGCCGGGTGCCGCACACCGGTGTACACCGTTCGCGTGAGCTGAATCGCACCTGCGGATGAGGTGCACGGCGAACGGAACATTAGACTCGACGAGATCGGCACGGCTCGACAGCAAGGAGGCACGGGTGGAGCTGCTGACCCGCATCAGGGGACCACGCGACCTGGACCGGCTCAGCCCGCAGCAGCTGGAGACGCTCGCCGCGGAGATCCGGACCTTCCTGGTCGGCGCCGTCTCCAAGACCGGCGGACACCTCGGACCGAACCTGGGCGTGGTCGAACTGACGATCGCGCTGCACCGGGTCTTCGACTCGCCGCGCGACAAGGTGCTCTTCGACACCGGGCACCAGTCCTACGTGCACAAGCTGCTCACAGGACGTCAGGACTTCTCCGGGCTGCGCGCCCGCGGCGGCCTGTCCGGCTACCCCTCGCGCGCCGAGTCCGAGCACGACGTCATCGAGAACTCGCACGCCTCGACCGTGCTCGGCTGGGCCGACGGCCTGGCCAAGGCCAACCAGGTGCGTGGCAGCGACGACCGCGTGGTCGCCGTCACGGGTGACGGGGCGCTCACCGGCGGCATGGCCTGGGAGGCGCTCAACAACATCGCGGCCGCCAAGGACCGTCCGCTGGTCATCGTCGTCAACGACAACGAGCGCAGCTACGCAGCCCACCATCGGCGGCCTGGCGAACCACCTGGCCACGCTGCGCACCACCGACGGCTACGAGCGATTCCTCGCCCGCGGCAAGGAGGTGCTCAACCGCACCCCGGTCGTCGGCCGCCCGCTGTACGACACGCTGCACGGCGCGAAGAAGGGCCTGAAGGACTTCATCGCCCCGCAGGGCATGTTCGAGGACCTCGGCCTGAAGTACGTCGGCCCGATCGACGGCCACGACATCGAGGCGCTGGAGTCCGCGCTGCAGCGCGCCAAGCGGTTCGGCGGGCCCGTCATCGTGCACTGCCTCACCGAGAAGGGCCGCGGCTACCAGCCGGCCCGGCAGGACGAGGCCGACCAGTTCCACTCGGTCGGCGCCATCCACCCGGACACCGGACTGCCGCTGAAGTCCGCCGGCGCCGACTGGACCAGCGTCTTCGGCGAGGAGATGGTCCAGCTCGGCAAGGAGCGCGAGGACGTCGTCGCCATCACGGCGGCCATGATGCGGCCCACCGGGCTGCACGCATTCGCGCAGGAGTTCCCCGAGCGGGTGTTCGACGTGGGATCGCCGAGCAGCATGGTGCCGTCTCCGCCGCCGGCCTGGCCAGCGGCGGACTGCACCCGGTCTTCGCCGTCTACGCCACCTTCCTCAACCGCGCCTTCGACCAGGTGCTGATGGACGTCGCCCTGCACCGGTGCGGCGTCACCTTCGTGCTGGACCGGGCCGGCGTCACCGGAACCGACGGCGCCTCGCACAACGGCATGTGGGACATGTCCGTCCTGCAGTGCGTGCCCGGCCTGCGCATCGCCGCCCCGCGCGACGCCGACCAGCTGCGCAAGCAGCTGCGCGAAGCTGTCGACGTCGACGACGCGCCGACGGTCGTGCGGTACTCGAAGGGCGTCGTGGGACCGTCGGTGCCCGCCGTCGCCACGGCCGGTGGCATGGACGTGCTGCGCGAGGCCGTCGAGGCCGACCCGGACGTGCTCGTCGTCTCGGTCGGCGCGCTCGCCCCGATGTGCCTGGAGGTCGCCGACCTGCTGGCAGCCCAGGGCATCTCGGCCACCGTGGTCGACCCGCGCTGGGTCAAGCCCGTCGACGAGGCCCTCGCGCCGCTGGCCGAGCGGCACCGTGTCGTGGTCACGGTCGAGGACAACAGCCGCGCCGGCGGCGTCGGTTCGGCCGTCGCCCAGGCGCTGCGCGACGCAGAGGTGGATGTGCCGCTGCGCGACTTCGGTATCCCGCCGCGCTTCCTGGACCACGGTTCCCGCAAGGAGGTGCTGGCCGAGGTCGGCCTCACCGCACCCGACATCGCCCGTCAGGTGACGGGGTTGGTTTCGCGGTTGGACGGCCGCTACGCGCACGCGACGGTGGACGTCAGCACGGACTAGCGCGCGCAGCGCGCCTGCCGCGTCTGCGGGAGGGCGGTCCGCGACGAACTCCGGGGCGGGACGGGGTCCGCCGCAGTCGGTGAGTGGGCGGCTAACCTGCCAGCAGCCGCCACTCGCCGACCACGAGTTCGCCCAGGCGCCGGCCTGAGCGAGGCGGAGCGGCCTCCCGGCATTCCGGGGCTGCCGCCCCGCAGCCGCCCAGTCGGACTAAGTTGGGGCGTATGCCGCTCAACGGTCTGTCCCCGCCCGTGCCCGCGCTCGTTTCGGCGCGTGCTCCCGAGAGGGCGGACGCATGGAGTGCCGGCGGTGCGCGTCGCTTCTGGGCACCGGCTGTGCCCGTGTTGCTGCTGCTCGCCGTCCTCACCCGGCTGCCGTCCTTCACGGACGTGTTGTGGAACCCCGACGAGGGCTTCCTTGCCACCGAGGCCCGGCAGCTCGCACACGGCGGTGTGCTCTACGACACCGTCGTCGACCGCAAGCCGCCGCTGCTGCCCTGGCTCTACCGGGCCGCGTTCGCCGTCTTCGGTGACGACTCGCTGTGGCCGCTGAAGGCCGCCGCCGTGCTGGCCACCGCCGGGACCGCGCTGTGTGTGGCGGCGATCGCCCGGCGCCGCTGGGGCGACCGCGCGGGCTGGACGGCGGGCGTGTCGTCCGTGCTGCTGTCCGTCGGGCTCACCCCGGAGGACACCCAGGCCGCGACCTTCGAGGTCTTCATGCTGCCGTGGACGGCTGCCGCCGTCTGGGCCGCCGACCGGCGCCGTTGGGCGTGGGCCGGCCTCGCGGTGGCGCTTGCGGCGCTGACGAAACAGACCGGGGGAGCGGTGCTGCTGCCGGTTCTGTTCCTGCTGTGGCGGCAGCGGGCCGGGTGGCGGGCGTGCGGCGCGCTGCTCGGCGCCTTCGCCGCCCCCGTGGCGGCGGTCGCGGTGGCGGTGGGGGCCGGCCGCTTCTGGTTCTGGACGGTCAGCGGCTCAGCCTCGTACGTGTCAATGGCCGGAGCGGAACTCGTCGCCATCCACCGGGCGCTGGGCCAGACGGCCGTCCTGGCAGCCGCCGCCGCACCCGTGCTGGCGGCACTCGGCCGGGCGGCCCGGCGCCACCGCCCAGTCGCGGCGGCCGACGTGTGGGGATGGCTCGCCGCCTCCGTACTCGCGGTGTGCGTCGGCTGCCAGTTCTTCGGCCACTACTTCCTTCAACTCACCCCGCCACTGGCCCTGCTGGGCGCCGCCGCACTTCGCCACCTGCGGGTGCGCGCCTCCGTGGCCGTCGTGGCCGCGTCCGCCCTGGTCGCGGCGGGCTTCGTCACCTGGGGCCTGCTCGCGCCGCGTCCCGAAGTGGCGCACGCGCAGCGTGTCGCGGCAGCCGTGCGGGCGCGTACCGCGCCGGCGGACCGCGTCCTGGTGTGGGGCATGCACCCGGAGGACTACTGGCTCGCCGACCGCCGCCCGGCCACCCGCTACCTGACGGCCGGTTTCCTCACCAACTTCAGCGGCGGCCGCCACGGTATCCACACGGGCGAGCAGTACGCGGTGCCCGGCTCGTGGCCCCGCTTCCTGCACGACCTGGCGACCCACCCGCCGGCCGTGGTCGTCGACGACTCGCGCGGCGCCCCGTACGCCGTTTCCCGCACCCCGACCCTGCGCGACTACCTCGCCGTGCACTACACCCGCACGGCCACGATCGACGGCGCCGTCCTCTACGTCCGGGAAAATTGATCGACAGCTTCCACTGCGATCCCCTAGTTTGCGCAGGATGACCACATCGACGACCGGAGCGTTGGACGTGCCCGGAGCCACCCTGTACTACGAGGTGCGCGGCGCCGGGCCGTTGCTGCTGCTGATTCCCGGTGGGGCCGGGGACGCCGGCATGTACGCCGGGTTGTTCGACGAGCTGACCGCGCGCTACACCGTGCTGACCTACGATCCGCGCCCGTTCTCGCGCAGCCGGCAGCACGGGCCGGTCGGCGAGCAGCGGGTGGGAGAGTGGGCGGATGACGCGCTCCGGCTTCTCGACCACGTCGCGCCGGACGCGCCGGCTTCCGTTGTCGGCTGCAGTTCGGGTGCGATCGTCGCCCTCGACCTCCTGGCCCGGCACCCGGACCGGCTGACGCGGGTGGTCGCGCATGAGCCGCCGCTCCTGGAACTCCTGGCGGAGCCGGCCCGGTACCGTGCCCTGTTCGCCGAGGTGCGCGACCTCGCGCGCGCGGAGGGCGTCGGCCCCGCGATGCTGCGGTTCGGCGAGGGGCTGGGGGCGCAGCGCCCGCCGGAGAATACCTTCGAACTGCCGGCGGCGGTGGTGGAGACGGCCGCCCGGATGCACGCCAACCAGCCGGTGTTCCTGGAGCACGTGCTCGTGCCGTTCACCGCGACCGTGCCGGACGTCAACGCGCTGCACGCCGTCGCGCACAAGCTGCTGCCGGCCGTGGGCCGGGAATCGCGTGACCAGGTTCCGCTGCACGACCCCGCCGTCCGTTTGGCGGACCTGCTCGACCGTCCGCTGACCGCGTTCCCCGGCGGGCACCTGGCGGCCGTCGAGCGGCCGCAGGAGTTCGCCGCGTCCCTGCTGAAGGCACTGGAGACCGCGTGACGCACCCGGAGCTGACCCGGCTTCTCGACGGCATCGAGCCGTGGGACGCGGTGGAGCGGAACCATCTCGACCGGGCGCGGGCGTGGGTCGGCAGCGGCGAGCCGCTGTACCGGACGCGTAAGCCGGACGTGCCGCCGATGCACCTGGTGAGCTATTTCGTCGTCCGCGACGCGGTGCGCGACCGGCTGCTGCTGGTCGCGCACCGCAAGGCGGGCCTGTGGCTGCCGGCCGGCGGCCACGTCGATCCGGGAGAGGACCCGTGGGAGACCGTCGTGCGCGAGTGCCGGGAGGAACTGCATATCGACGCCGTCCCCTCGCCGGCCACCGGTACCCGGCCGTTCTTTCTCACCGTCACCGGGACCCGCGGCCAGGGCCGGCACACCGACGTGTCCCTCTGGTACCTGCTGGGCGCGGACGCCGACAGCGTCACGTCGTTCGACGCGCGCGAGTTCGACGCGATCCGGTGGCTGTCGCCGCTGGAGGTGCTGGCCGAGCCGCTGAGCATCCTGGACCCGCACCTGCACCGTTTCACCCGCAAGTTGCTCGCCGCGGGAACGGCAGGGTGAGTCGTCGTCCGCCAAGCGGACGAGGACTCACCCAAGGGATGCGTGGGCGTAGGTCAGAAGTAGTGCTTGCGTCCGCCGATCGCGCGGCCGGTCGCGCCGAGAATCCACAGAATCGCGCCGACCACGATGAGCACGCCGCCGATTGTCGTCAGCACGGAGATGCCGACCAGGATGCCGATGATAAGCAGAATGATGCCGAGGATGATCACGCTTTGCTCCTGTCCGTGAGAGTCACTCTCCGGTTCGATGTCCTTGTGCCCTGCCCGCGCAGGCATATGCACATACAGACTGCCCGCAACCAGCCCCGGCCTCTGCCAGGAGAATTCTGAGATCATGACTCCATGAATGCGATGTCGGCGAGCGAGGTGTCGCGCACCTTCGCGTCCGTGCCCGACCGTGCCGAGCACGGCGAGATGATCGTGGTCACGCGAGACGGGAAACGACTGTCGACCATCGAGCCGGCTCCGACGGCGAACGGGAAGGTCCTCGCGGAGTTCCTCGCCGCGCATGTGGGCTCATTGGATGAGGATTTCGGCGACGACGTCGAGGCAGTTTGATCCTGGACAGGCGGAGCCCGAGACGGCGATCGTCGCCGGGGGACGTCGGCGCGGTTCGACGGGAAGTGTCTTCAGAGGGAAGACCGACGCGGGCGATCCAGGCCGCAGCGCTGACCCGCGACCGTCGGGTGCGGGTCGTGATCAGCGGGCCGGACGACAAGGCGGCGGCGCACGGTCTGGGGGCGTCGGTGGAGTTGCCGGCCACGAACGCCGCGTCAGCCGAGGTTTTTCTGGCGCACCTTCGTCAGGCGCTCGAGCGGACCCGGACCGTTGGCGACGGTCACGCGCTCGTGGAGCTGACCCGTGAAGCAAAGGGGCTGAGCCCGCGCGCGGCGCTGGCTGTGGTGGAATGCCGCCGGGCTGGTCTACGTGGCGGCACTCGTCGTCGTCGGCCTCTGCAGTCCGCTGGGCATTGTCGCTGTTCCGACGCTGGTGCCGGGCGGTCTGGCAGGGGTCCCAGGAGGATTCATCCTGTGGCGGATCGGCCGGCGTGGACGCTCGGTGTGGCTGTTGCGACGCAGAGGTCTCGGCGTCGTCGGTGAGGCGGTGGACTACCTCAACCCCTACGCAAAGGGCGCGCCGATGTGGCCCTTCCCGATGCTGACGTTCACGACGGTTGACGGGAGACGGATGGACAGGGTCACTTCGGTCGCCTCTGCCTCGATGTGGTCGCTCGACCGCGACTTCGGATCACCGATCGACGTGCTCTATGATCCGGAGCGCGGCCTCAGCGGGCCAGCCGGCCGATCACCAAGGGTTTTCTGCTGAGGTCGTGGGTGCTGGCGATGACTGGTGTGCTGGCCGTCATCGTCTTTCTCGTCGCGCTGCGCATCAATCTGCCTTACTGACGGCGGACCGTGCGGGGCCCGGTGGTCTCGGCGCCCAGCGCGGCGACTCGGGCGCGCAGGCCGCGGTCCGCCGTGACCACCACGCAGGCGCGGTCGCGGCCCTCGGCTGCGACCAGGGCGACGATGCGGTCGTCGCCGCTGCCGCTCGCCGCGACGACGCGGACGCCCGGGATGGAGGCGGCGCCGCGCGCCGCACCCTCGACGACGAGGACGACCTCCAGTGGTCCCGGGTGGCCCGGGATCCCGGCGGCCGCGACGGCCGGGAGCGCGTCGCGCAGGCGTTCGGTCGCACCGTGGCGATCGCGCCACCAGCCGTCCGGGACCGAGCCGACGACGTTCGCCGCGTCCACGACGAGGAGAGAGCGCATGAGGGCAAGGGTGGCATGACGAAGGGCGCACCTCCGGCCGGAGGTGCGCCCTTCGGTCTCAAGGCCCGGCCCTCAGGCCGGGACGCTCGCCATGCCCTGCTCCAGGAAGCGGCGGCCCGTCGCCCGCTCGCTGACGCCCTCCCGGTCCAGGTACGGCGTGACGCCGCCCAGGTGGAAGGGCCAGCCGGCGCCGGTGATCAGGCACAGGTCGACGTCCTGTGCTTCGGCGACCACGCCCTCGTCGAGCATGAGCCGGATCTCCTGCGCGATGGCGTCCAGCGCCCGGTCGCGCACCTGCTCCTCGGTGAGCACCGTGTCGCCGGTCTCGAAGAGTTCGGCGACCTCCGGGTCGAGGTCGGTGGTAAACGGCTGGTACAGGTTGCGCTTGCCCGCCTCCACCACGCGGCCCAGGTTCGCCGAGACGCCGAAGCGGTCGGGGAAGGCGTCGTGCAGCGTCTGCGAGACGTGGTGCGCGACGGCCGGGCCCACGAGCTCCAGCAGCTGGATCGGCGACATCGGCAGGCCCAGCGGGGCCAGCGCCCGGTCGGCGACCTCCACCGGCGTGCCCTCGTCGATCGAGCGCAGCACCTCGCCGAGGAACCGGGTCAGCACCCGGTTCACCACGAACGCCGGGGCGTCCTTGACGAGGACGGCCGTCTTCTTCAGCTTCTTCGCGACGCCGAACGCCGTCGCCAGCGAGGCGTCGTCGGTCTGCTCGCTGCGGACGATCTCCAGCAGCGGCAGGATCGCGACCGGGTTGAAGAAGTGGAAGCCCACGACCCGTTCGGGGTGCTCGAGCTGCGAGGCCATCTCGGAGACCGACAGCGAGGAGGTGTTGGTGGCCAGGATCGCGTGCTCCGGCACGACCGCCTCGACCTCGGCGAACACCTTCTGCTTGACCGACATCTCCTCGAAGACCGCCTCGATGACGAAGTCGGCGTCCGCGAAGGAAGCAGACTTGTCCAGCGAGCCGGTCACCAGTCCCTTGAGCCGGTTGGCCTTGTCCTGATTGACGCGGCCCTTCAGCAGCAGCTTGTCGATCTCGTCGTGGACGTAGCCCACACCCTTGTCGACCCGCTCCTGGTCGATGTCGGTCAGCACGACCGGCACCTCCAGCCGGCGTACGAACAGCAGCGCCAGCTGGCTCGCCATCAGGCCCGCGCCGACGACGCCGACCTTGGTGACCGGGCGGGCCAGCGACTTGTCCGGTGCGCCCGCCGGACGCTTGCCGCGCTTCTGCACCAGGTTGAACGCGTAGATGCCGCTGCGCAGTTCGCCGCCCATGATCAAGTCGGCCAGGGCCTTGTTCTCGGCCTCGAATCCGGCGCGCAGATCGCCGTTCTTGGCGGCGGCGATGATGTCCAGCGCCCGGTAGGCGGCCGGGGCGGCGCCGTGCACCTTGCCGTCGGCGATCTCACGGCCGTGTGCGACGGCGGTGTCCCAGGTCTCGTCCCGCTCGATGTCCGGGCGCTGCACCTCGATCTCGCCGCGCAGCACGGCGGACGTCCAGTGCAGGGACTGCTCGAGAAAGTCAGCGCCCTCGAACAGCGCGTCGGCGATGCCCAGTTCGTGGACCTGACGGCCCTTGAGCTGCTTGTTCTGGTTCAGCGAGTTCTCGATGACGACGCTGATCGCCTTCTGGGGCCCGATCAGGTTCGGCAGCAGCACGCAGCCGCCCCAGCCGGGCACCAGGCCGAGGAATACCTCCGGCAGCGAGAACGCCGGCAGCGACTTGGAGACGGTGCGGTAGGTGCAGTGCAGGCCGATCTCGACGCCGCCGCCCATCGCTGCGCCGTTGTAGTAGGCGAAGGTGGGCACGGCCAGCCTGGCCAGCCGGCTGAAGACGTCGTGCCCGCCCTTGCCGATGGCCAGCGCGTCCTCGTGCCGGTTGAGGACCTCCACGCCCTTCAGGTCGGCGCCGACGGCGAAGATGAACGGCTTGCCGGTGACGCCGACGCCGACGATGTCGCCGGCCTGCGCCTCCGTCTCGACCTGGTCGATCGCCTCGTCGATGTTGGCCAGCGACTGCGGGCCCAGCGTGGTCGGCTTGGTGTGGTCGAAGCCGTTGTCCAGGGTGATCAGCGCGAACCGGCCCGCCTGCTCCGGCAGGTCCAGGTGCCGCACGTGTGCCTGGGTGACGACCTCGTCGGGGAACAGCTCGGCAGCTCCCTTGAGAAGCTCGGCGGTGGTGCTCACTTGCCCTCCCAGTGGGGGTTCTCCCAGATGACGGTCCCGCCCATGCCGAAGCCGACGCACATGGTCGTCAGGCCGTAGCGGACGTGGGGCTGTGCCTCGAACTGCCGTGCCAGCTGCGTCATGAGCCGCACGCCCGAGGAGGCCAGCGGATGGCCGAAGGCGATCGCGCCGCCGTACTGGTTGACGCGCGGGTCGTCATCGGCGATGCCGTAGTGGTCGAGGAAGGCCAGCACCTGGACGGCGAAGGCCTCGTTGATCTCGAACAGGCCGATGTCGTCGATGGACAGGCCGGCGAGCCGCAGCGCCTTCTCGGTGGCCGGGATCGGGCCGACACCCATGACCTCCGGCTCGACGCCGGTGAAGGAGTAGCCGACCAGCCGCATCGCGACCGGCAGGCCCAGTTCGCGGGCGACGTCCTCGGCGGCCAGCAGGGAAGCGGTGGCGCCGTCGTTGAGGCCGGCTGCGTTGCCGGCCGTGACGCGGCCGTGCGCACGGAAGGGGGTCTTCAGCCCGGCCAGGTTCTCCAGCGTGGTGCCCGGCCGCATCGGCTCGTCGGCGGTCGCCAGGCCCCAGCCCGTCTCTCCCGCATCCTCGTCGTGGTGCGGCGCACCGAGACCGGCACCAGGTCGCGCTGGATCGAGCCGTCGGCGTACGCCTTGGCGGCCCTCTCCTGGCTGCGCACGGCGTATTCGTCGGCGCGCTGCTTGCTCAGGTGCGGATAGCGGTCGTGGATGTTCTCCGCCGTCATGCCCATGAACATGGCGGACTCGTCGACCAGCTTCTCGGAGACGAATCGCGGGTTGGGGTCCACGCCCTCACCCATCGGGTGGCGGCCCATGTGCTCGACGCCGCCGGCCAGCACCACGTCGTAGGCGCCGAAGGAGATCGAGCCGGCCGTCGTGGTCACGGCGGTCATCGCGCCGGCGCACATCCGGTCGATGGAGTATCCGGGCACGGTCTTCGGCAGGCCGGCCAGGATGCCGGCGGTGCGGCCCAGGGTCAGGCCCTGGTCGCCGATCTGGGTGGTGGCGGCCACGGCGACCTCGTCGATCCGCTCCGGCGGCAGCTCGGGGTGGCGCCGCAGAAGCTCGCGGATGCACTTGACGACCATGTCGTCCGCGCGGGTCTCGTGGTAGACGCCCTTCGGGCCCGCCTTGCCGAACGGGGTGCGGACGCCGTCGACGAAGACGACGTCCCTAGCGGTACGAGGCACGTTGGCTCTCCTCCAGGGTGCGGTGATGACGCCGTACGGCGCTTCCCGCCCCCATGCTACTAGCCGGTAACCACGTGGCAAGGCCCGTCGCCGCACCGGGACGCGAGTCACATCCCGCCAGGCGCGGGGGAAGGGCCGTCGCTTACTCCGCGTCGGTCGCGGGCGCGGACAGGGCGACGGTCAGCAGCGGGGCGGTCTGGGCGACCTGCCACTCGCGGGCACCGTGGGAGCGCAGCGCGTCGGCCACGGCCGCCTCGGACGGCTCCGACGGGCGGCTCCCAGCACACCCGCCGCACTGTGTCCGGGGTGATGAGGTTCTCCTGCGGGAGGTTCAGCTCCTCCGCGCGGGCGGTGACCGCCGCGCGGGCCGCGCTCAGCCGGGCCGCCGCGTCCGGGTCCTTGTCCGCCCAGGCCCGCGGCGGCGGCGGACCGGTCGGCGCCAGGCTCTGCGCGCGGCAGCTTGGTGTCGGGCAGGCTCGCGCGCGCGGTCGACGGCCGTCTGCCAGTGGGTCAGCTGCTTGCGGTTCTGCCGCTGCCCGAACCCGGGCAGCGCGCCCAGCGCCTCGGCGTCGGCGGGCATGTCCAGCGCGGCGGCGATGATCGCGGCGTCGGGCAGCACCTTGCCGGGCGAGACGTCGCGGCTGCTGCGCGATGCGGTCGCGCTCGGTCCACAGCTCGCGCACCACGGCCAGCTGACGGCGGCGCCGCACCTTGTGCATGCCGGAGGTGCGGCGCCAGGGGTCGCGGCGCGGCGGGGCGGGCGGCGCGGCGGCGATGGCGGCGAACTCCTCCAGCGCCCAGCCGAGCTTGCCCTGGCTGTCCAGTTCCTCCTCCAGCGCGTCGCGCAGGTCGACCAGCAGCTCCACGTCCAGCGTGGCGTACCGCAGCCACGGCTCGGGGAGCGGCCGGGTGGACCAGTCGACGGCGGAGTGGCCCTTCTCCAGGGTGTAGCCGAGCACCTTCTCCACCATCGGGCCCAGCCCGACCCGGGCGAATCCGGCGAGCCGGCCCGCCAGTTCGGTGTCGAAGAGCCGGGTGGGGGCCATGCCTATGTCGCGCAGGCACGGCAGGTCCTGGGTGGCGGCGTGCAGCACCCACTCCGTCTCGCGCAGCGCGGCGCCGAGGCCGGACAGGTCGGGGCAGCCGACCGGGTCGATCAGCACGCTGCCCGCGCCCGCGCGCCGCAGCTGGATCAGGTAGGCGCGCTGCCCGTAGCGGTATCCGGAGGCGCGTTCGGCGTCGACGGCGAGCGGGCCGTGACCGGCGGCGAGCGCCTCGGTGACGCGGGCCAGGCCGGCCGGCGTCCGCCGTCACCGGCGGGATGCCCTCGCGGGGCTCCAGGAGCGGGACCGGCGCCGGACCGGACTCCTCGGAGGGTGGCTGAGCTGCGGATGCTGGGGCTGTCTTCTCGGCGTCGGTCACCGGTCAAGCGTAGCTGTGCGCCCGGTGCGGCACGGACGCCCGCCGACGGAACGTTCCGCCGACGGGCGCCGGTGCCGGCATCCGGCGGGTCAGTGGATGATGCCGGTCCGCAGCGCCATCGCCACCATGCCGGCACGGTCGCCGGTGCCCAGCTTGCGGGCGATGCGGGCGAGGTGGCTCTTGACGGTGAGCGCGGACAGGCCCATGGATACGCCGATGGCCTTGTTCGACTGGCCCTCCGCCACCAGCCGCAGCACCTCGACCTCGCGCCCGGACAGCTCGCGGAAGCCGCCCGGGTGGCCGCCGCCGGTGCCCCCGGCGCGCCGGGGCGACGGTGCATGCGCGCCGCGCCGATGGGGGCGGCGCCGTGCCGCTGGCGCAGGCCGGCGGCCAGCGCGTTGCGCGTGCCGGTGACGACGTAGCCCTTGACGCCGCCGGCCAGCGCCGTGCGGACCGCACCGATGTCGTCGGCGGCCGACAGCGCCAGGCCGTTGGGCCAGCCCGCCGCCCGCGTCTCGGACAGCAGACTGAGCCCCGAGCCGTCGGGCAGGTGCACCTCGGCGACGCAGATGTCGCGCGGGTTGCCGACTCGGGGGCGGGCCTCCGCGACCGACGACGCCTCGATCACGTCCCGGGTGCCGAGGGCCCACAGATGGCGGGTCACGGTGGAGCGGACGCGGGGGTCGGCTACGACGACCATGGCCGTCGGCTTGTTCGGGCGGTAGGCGACCAGGCTTGTGGGGTGCTCGAGGAGAACAGACACCGGGCCTCCTGGGGGGAGTGGCGGGGACAGTGCCGGCTCGCTCTCCCCGGGGGCCGGGGAGTGGGGGAGGAGCCGGGACGTTCCGTGGTGGAAGGGTCACAGAATGCTTCGGCACCCGAGTGGCCCGGCTTTAGAGAATGATCACGAATCAGTGATAACAAATGCCGCAATTCGGACAACAGCTCGACGCGGCCACCCCGACACGCCTGCTCAGTGCAGCTGCGGCCCCCGTCGCTGCGGCAGTGGTACGACCGCGCCGCCCCCCGCGTGCTGCTCCGGCGGCAGCCCCGCGCACTGGCACAGCAGGTCGCACCAGGCCGTCAGATGCCCCGCCGACGTCCGGCGTCCCCTCGCCGTCCCGTTCTGCGGCGAACGGCGTCCAGCTCGCCCGGATCTCCAGCTCCGACTCGGGCCGCCGGTCCGCCAGCGCACCGAAGAAGTGTGAGCCCGACCTGGTCACCGTGCCGCTGGGCCGGCTGTGCGCGGCGCCGTGCGCCTCCAGCGCGCCCGGTCAGCCACGACCAGGTCACCTCCGGCAGCAGCGGGTCGTTCGCCAGCTCCGGCTCCAGCGTGGTCCGGCCCAGGGTGACGACCCGGAAGGTGCCCTGCCACGGCTCCTGGCCCTCGCGGATCGTGCAGCAGCACGAACCGCCCGTCCGCCAGTTCCTCCTCGCCGTCGTGCACGGTCGCCTCCAGCGCGTGCGCGTACGGCGCCAGCCGTCTGGGCGCCGGCAGCGGCGCCAGCGCCACCTGCGGTCTCAGCGGCGCGGTACCCAGCGCGGCGACCGCCTCCCGGAAGACCGGCGGCGTCGTCCTCCTCGCCGGTCCCCGCATCGCCGCCTTTCGCCCTGTGTGTTCGCTCCGCTGCCATGTCCGGAAGAGTAGGCGCAGCGGGCGACAGTCGTCCGGAGGGACACGGAGCGCCGGCCGCCCCGCATGGGAGACTTCCCAGTGTGAGTGCCTACGACCGCCCCTCGGGCCCGACCCACCTCTCCCCGGACGTCCGGGACTCCGCCTTCCTGCGCGCCTGCCGCCGCGAACCGGTGCCGCACACCCCGGTGTGGTTCATGCGCCAGGCCGGGCGCTCGCTCCCGGAGTACCGCAAGGTGCGGCAGGGCATCGCCATGCTCGACTCCTGCATGCGGCCCGACCTGGTCACCGAGATCACCCTGCAGCCGGTCCGCCGGCACCACGTGGACGCCGCCATCTACTTCAGCGACATCGTCGTGCCGCTCAAGGCGATCGGCGTGGACCTGGACATCAAGCCGGGCGTCGGCCCCGTCGTCGAACGGCCGGTGCGCACCCGGGCCGACCTCGACCGGCTCCGCCCGCTCACCCCCGACGACGTCCCCTACGTCACCGAGGCCGTCCGGCAGCTCACCGGCGAGCTGGGCGCCACCCCGCTGATCGGCTTCGCCGGCGCGCCCTTCACCCTCGCCAGCTACCTCGTGGAGGGCGGCCCGTCCCGCAACCACGAGCACACCAAGGCGCTGATGTACGGCGACCCGCAGCTGTGGGCCGACCTGCTCGACCGGCTCGCCGGCATCACCGCCGCCTTCCTGCGCGTGCAGATCGAGGCCGGCGCCGCCGCCGTCCAGCTCTTCGACTCCTGGGCCGGTGCGCTGCGCCCGGCCGACTACCGGCGCAGCGTGCTGCCCGCCTCCGCGAAGGTCTTCGCCGCGGTCGCCGAGTACGGCGTGCCCCGCATCCACTTCGGCGTCGGCACCGGAGAGCTGCTCGGTCCGATGGCCGAGGCGGGCGCCGACGTCGTCGGCGCCGACTGGCGGGTGCCGCTGGACGAGGCCGCCCGGCGGATCGGCCCCGGCAAGGCCGTGCAGGGCAACCTCGACCCGGCCGTCCTCTTCGCCCCGCGCGCAGGCCGTCGAGGAACAGGCCGACCAGGTGCTCGCCGCGGCCGGGACCTGCCCGGCCACATCTTCAACCTCGGCCACGGCGTGCTGCCCGACACCGACCCCGACGCCCTGACCCGCCTCGTCGCCCACGTCCACGAACGCACCGCCCGGTGACGGAGAACAGGCCCATGCACGTGCTCGTGATCGGCGGCGGCATCTCCGGTCTCGCCGCCGCACACGCGCTGCAGGAGGGCGGCGCCTCCGTCACGCTGCTCGAGGCGTCTCCGCGGCTCGGCGGCAAGCTGCTCACCGGCGACATCGCCGGCACCACGGCCGTCGACCTGGGCGCCGAGTCGATGCTGGCCCGCCGCCCCGAAGCGGTCGCACCTGGCCCGCGCGGCCGGGCTCGGCGACGACCTGTGCACGCCGTCGGCACGGCGCCGCGCTGTGGTCCCGCGGCGCACTGGTGCCCATGCCCAAGGGCCACGTGATGGGCGTGCCCGCCGACCCGGCGTCGCTGGGCGGCCTGCTCTCGCCCGACGGCATCGCCCGCGCCGCCGAGGACGCCACCCTGCCCCGCACCCCGGTCGGCGAGGACGTCGCGCTCGGCGGCTACGTCGCCGCGCGGCTCGGCGAGGAGGTGGTCGACCGGCTCGTCGAACCCCTCCTCGGCGGCGTCTACGCCGGCGACGCCTACCGCATCTCGCTGCGCGCCGCCGTGCCGCAGCTCTACGAGGTCGCCCGCACCGAACGCTCCCTCCTCGCCGGCGTCCGCACCCTCCAGGAACGCGCCGCCGCGGCCGCGCCCGGCGGGCCCGGTCTTCGCCGGCATCACCGGCGGCATCGGCCGGCTTCCCGACGCGGTGGCCCGCACCTGCCGGGCCGCCGGCGTCCGCATCCGCACCGCCACGCCCGTGCGCGCCGTCCGCCGCAGGCCCGGCGGGCCGCTGGCCGGCGGACCACCCGGCGGCCCGCCCTGGCAGGCCGTCCTGGCCGGCGGCGGCACCATCACGGCCGACGCCGTCGTCGTCGCCGCGCCCGCCCGCGAGGCCGCCCGGCTGCTGGGCGGCGAGCTGCCGGCCGCCGCCGAGGAGCTCGCCTCCGTCGACTACGCCTCCATGGCCCTGGTCACCATGGCCTTCCGCCGCGCCGACCTGCTCGGGGCCCGGCTGGAGGGCAGCGGCTTCCTGGTCCCGCCCGTCGACGGGCGGCACATCAAGGCCGCCACCTTCTCCGCCCGCAAGTGGGACTGGGTCGCCGCCCAGGACCCCGCGCTGTTCGTGCTGCGCACCTCGCTGGGCAGGTTCGGCGACGACGCCGTCCTGACCCGCGGCGACGCCGACCTCGTGCGGCTCTCCCGCGAGGACCTGCGGGAGGCGACCGGGCTGGTCGCCAAGCCCGTCGACTCCGTCGTCACCCGCTGGGACGGCGGCCTGCCGCAGTACCCCGTCGGACACCTGGAGCGCACCGCCCGCATCCGGCACGACCTGGCCGCCCTGCCGGGCCTGGCCGTGTGCGGCGCCGCCTACGACGGCGTCGGCATCCCCGCCTGCATCGCGAGCGGCCGCCAGGCCGCCGCCCGGACCCTGGCGCAGGCCACGCCACCGGGGGAGTGAGAATGGAGGGCATGACTGCTGCACCGGAGCGTTCCGCCAACGCGGGCAAGAAGGCCAAGGACCTCAACGAGGTCGTCCGCTACACCCTCTGGTCGGTCTTCCGGCTGCGCGAGCTGCTCCCGGAGGACCGCGCCGGCTACGCGGACGAGGTGACCGAGCTGTTCGAGCAGCTCGCCGCCAAGGACGTGACCGTGCGCGGCACCTACGACGTCTCCGGGCTCAGGCCGAAGCCGACGTGATGATCTGGTGGCACGCCGAGACCTCCGACGCGCTGCAGGAGGCCTACAACCGCTTCCGCCGCACCCGCTTCGGCCGCCACCTGGAGCCCGTCTGGTCGAACATGGCGCTGCACCGGCCTGCGGAGTTCAACAAGTCGCACATCCCGGCCTTCCTCGCCGACGAGGAGCCCCGCGGCTACGTGAGCGTCTACCCCTTCGTCCGCTCCTACGACTGGTACCTGCTGCCGGACGCCGACCGGCGCGCGCTGCTCGCCGAGCACGGCAAGATGGCCCGCGACTACCCCGACGTGCGCGCCAACACCGTCGCGTCCTTCGCCCTGGGCGACTACGAGTGGCTGCTGGCCTTCGAGTGCGACGAACTGCACCGCATCGTCGACCTCATGCGGCACCTGCGCGGCTCGGAGACCCGGCGCTACGTCCGCGAGGAGATCCCCTTCTGGACCGGCAAGCGCAAGCCCGTGCAGGAGTTGGTCGCCGGACTGGCCTGACGCCAGCTCGCGGCGCCGCGCTCAGCGGGGGAGCGCGGGATGGGCGGGATGCGCGGCGACGACCGTGGCGGAGCCCGGGGCGATCTCGGTGAAGCCGGCGTCACGGACCACCGGAAGACCGGAGGCCGTCAGCCGCGCCCAGTGCGCGGTGTCGGCGGCCGTACGAACGGCGAGGGGGAAACCGGCCGCCGACCACTCCTTGCGCGCCAGATCCGCCAGCGCCCACCAGGCCAGCTGCGCGCCGTGCGCGGCCTGCGCCATCGCCTTGCCGGCCGACATCTCCAGCTCGGGGCTCAGCCACAGCACCGGCTCACCCGGCGCCGGTTCGGCCGGCGGCTCCGCGTCGTCCAGCTCCGTGCCGGAGACCTGCAGCTTCGCCAGGTCCGGCGGCCAGCCGTCCAGCGGCACCGGCGGGAAGACCCGCACCTCGGCCTCCCGGCCGCGCACGGTCAGCCCGTCCAACTCCGTCGCACGCCGCCACCCGGCGCCGCGCGCCCGGCGCACCACCTTGCGGATGCGGTGGTCCTCCCACGCCCGCACCCGCTGCGCCCACGCGCCGTCCGGCTCGGTGACCCGCTCGTCGTCCAGCAGCGCGAGCACCGCGCGGGCCGCCGTCTCCAACGCGTCGGTGCGCTGCGGCGGCGCCGCCTTCTCGACGTGCACGACCAGCGGCAGTACCGACTCGGGCAGGGGTTCCGACATCACGCGCCCCAGTCTGCCAGGGCGCCCCGTACGCGCCGTGGGAAGGGCACCGCCCGGGCAACCGCCCGGCGCGGGTTACCCGCACCCTCGAGCGCGCTCGTCACAGCTCGCCCGCGAGGACCCCCTGCCGGAATGCGGCCCACTCCGAGGCGCTGAACCGCAGGGGCTCCCGCTCCGTGTTCTTGGAGTCCCGCACTGCCGTGGCACCTCCGGGCAGCTCGGCCACCTCCACGCAGTCGTGCTCCGGCCCACTGGCAGACGCCTTGCGCCATATCGCACCGCTGAGGTCGTGGGCGTACAGCTGCGTCTTCTCGTTACTCACGGTCTGTGGCCTTCTTCCATCCGGACGATCCGCGACCTCACCGTTGCCCACCTCGGTGCTAGCCTCGTGAATTCAGCGGTAGTTCCTGAACTGATGCCCTGACAGCAGAAGGGTGCCTCTCACCTGCGATGATCTGGACTGTCTAGATCAAAACCGTCGCATGGAAGAGGCACCCAACGGGTGAAGACTACCGGCTGGGACAGGCGGCTCGTGGTGCGGGCCGATGACAGGAATCTGGTGGGGCATGCGGGTGTGGTCCTGCTGCGGAAGGTCGCCGACCGGGTGGGGCTCACCTCTGCTCTGACCGCCGCGCTTCCCCAGGGTGTGGGGCCGGGGTGGCGGGATCGGGGCATGGCACTGGTCCAGCTCGCGTGCGCGATCGTGCTCGGTGCGGGCAATGTGTTGGAGGCCGAGCAACTCCAGCACCACTGGAAGGGTTTGTTCCCCCGGCCGGTTTCGGACAGCACCTTGCGGCGCACGCTGGAGGCTCTCGACGGCCCGATGGTGGCGCGGGTGGAACGCGTGCGCGCCGCGATACGGCGCGTGGTGTGGACCCAGTTGGCACTGCGTCCGGGCGGCTTCCCCTGGATCCAGGTGTGCGGCCGGGTGCTTGCCGGCTGGTATGTGCTGGACCTGGACGCCACGATCGTGCCGTGCACCAGCCGCAAGGACGGCGCGGCCGGCACCTTCAAGGGCAGCTTCGGCCACATGCCGCTGGGGGCATGGGTGGCTAACACCCGCGAGTGTGTGGCGATGCTGCTCAGGTCGGGCAACGCGCCGCCGAATGATGTCGCCGACCACAAGAGTGTCCTGGCCTCAGCGTTTCGGCAGCTTCCGCTGCCGCTGTGGTCGAAGGTGCTGATCCGGATCGACGGCGCCGCCTTCTCCCACGCCCTCCTCGATCACCTGCAGGCGCTGACCACCAGCCGGCGTCGGGTGCGCTGGGTGACCGGCTGGGCCATCCACCCCGCCGACGAAGCCGCGATCGCCCGGCTACCCGAGAGCGTGTGGGCGCACGCGCTGCGGCAGGACGGGGAGATCCACGAGATCACCGGTCCCGACGGCGACCTGGTCTCCTACCAGGTCGCCGAGATCACCAGCCTGCGTGACCTGACCGGCTGGCCGGCCGGGATGCGGCTGATCGTGCGCCGGGTCAAGCCATCGCGGCGGGATGCGAAGAAGCTGACCGCCTTCGAGAAGCGCACCGGCTGGCGCTACCAGATCACCGCCACGAACATCCCCGCCCACCAGGGACTCTCCAGGGTCTCCGGCTCCGGGCAGGTGTGGTTCGTCGATGCCCTCTACCGTGATCACGCCGAGGTCGAGGACCGGGTGAAAGCGATCAAGCGTGTCGGTCTCGCAGGGCTGCCCAGCAAGTCCTGGCAGATCAACGCCGCCTGGGTCCTGGCCGCCACCATCGCCACCGACCTCGATGCCTGGACCCGACTCCTCCTCCTGCACGACGAACCCGAGTTGGCCAAGGCCGAGGCAGAGACAATCCGCATGAAGCTCTACCACCTGCCCGCCCGCCTCACCGCCCACGCCCGACGCCGCACCCTCCACCTCGACGGGTCCTGGCCCTGGGCGCCGGCGTTCACCACCGCGTGGCACCGAGCCACCACTCTTCCGGCCCTCACCTGAGGGCCGGCCATCACCCCGACCAAGACCAGGAAGGAGCGAACCCGCAGGACTCCGGCCCGTGGAAGCCGGCGCAGCCGCAGCGTCACGCGAAGGCCCCCCGCACCGACCAGCGGAACAAGTCAGTCGCTGTTGTCGTATCGATCATGGACTCGATGTGATCGAAAACGGAGTCCGGGCTGGGTGAACTTCACCGGGGTGGCGCATGAAGACAGGGCCTCCGGTACAGCACGAGGGGTGTCGAAGCCATCTCGTGCGCCTGGAGGCCCTGTTGTCTTTGTTGTACGTGCCCGCGCCGTCGGAGTCCACCTCGGCCGCACGGTCGTGTGACTGTCTCGCGCATCGGTTCGGGAACGCCGCGGACCAGCCCGACCGGGTAAGGCGGTATGCGACGGACATGACCGACGCGGAGTGGGCGGTTGTCCGTGAGGCGTTGCCGGTGCCGGCCTGGCTGGAGGGGCGGGGCGGGCAGCCAGAGGGCTACTGCCACCGTGTGATGCTCGACGCGGTCTTCTACCTCGTCGACAACGGCATCAAGTGGCGGGCGATGCCCGCCGACTTTCCCTGGTGGGAGGCGGTCTACCGCTTCTCCCGCCGCTGGCGCGAGAGCGGACTGATCGATGAACTGCACGAGCGGCTGCGCGGGAAGGTCCGCGAAGCGGCCGGGCGGGAGACGGAACCGAGTGCTGCGGTCATCGACTCGCAGTCGGTCAAGGCGGACGCGGTCGTGGGCGCCGGCTCACGCGGCTACGACGGCGGCAAGAAAATCAACGGCAGGCGCCGACACCTCATCTGCGACACCATCGGCCTTCTGCTGGCGATCCACGTGAGTGCCGCCTCGGTGACCGACCGGCAGGCCGCCGCCACTATGCTGCCCGCCCTGCGTGAGCGCTTCCCCACCATCACCAAAGTGTGGGCCGATTCCGGCTACACCGGCCAGCTCATCAGCTGGGCGCTGACCATGCTGCACCTGGTCGTCACCGTCATCAAGCGCAGCGAGGACACCTCCGGTTTCGTGGTGCTGCCCCGAAGGTGGGTGGTGGAGCGCACCTTCGGCTGGCTGATGCGCTCACGTCGCCTGGCCCGCGACTACGAGCGGCGCCCGGACACCTCCGAGGCGCTGATCCGGTGGTCGATGACGATGCTCATGACCCGACGGCTCGCATGCCCTGGGCGAGAGTGAAGGCGCCCGAGGGCTCCTTGACCAGCCACCCTCGCCGCACCAGCCGGTTCGCCTTGGACCGCACGCCCTCCACCTTCGCCGGGACCCGCTCCAGCCCGAGCCCGGCAGCGATGTCCTTGCAGACCAGCGACCCGTCCGCGGCAGCCAGCACCGCCACGACCCGCTGATACTCCGGCGAGAGCACCGACACCGCCGTGCCCACGCTCCAGGTGGGCACCTGCGAGCCCGGCACCGCCCCACCACCCACCGACACGGCCGGCATCGGCGTCGGCGCGGTGTTCTCGATGTCCGGGACCGCAACCTCGCCGGCGTCGGCAGGCCCATTGCAGCCGGCGAGAACCTCAACCACCGCTTCACGGGCGGTCACGAAGCGTTCCCAGCACCGCTCCGCGTCCCGCAACTCGGCCAGGACCCGGTCAGCTTCCTGGCGGAGGGTCTCCACCCGGTGACCAGCGTCCCGCTCCCGCTCCTCCAGCAACCCAATCACCGATGGCATCCGGCACCTCCACGACCGCATCAACACGACGCGTCCTGGCTGCCACGGAAACAACATCACCATGCCTGACCGCGAAAACTCAGCAATCACGTCCGGAAAGACAACAGCCTCTCAGGGCAAACCGTCAGGCCAGCCAGACCGATCAGATCACAGAAGAATCGAGGTCGAGCGGGCCTTTGCCGTCCTCAAACGCTGGAGAGTGCTCCACCGCGTCCGCACCAGCCCGAACCGCGTCACCATCCTGCTCCACGCACTCCTCGTGATCATCCAGAAACGATCTTCACTCTCAACGGGGTAGATCGGAAATGTTCAGTAAGGAGCCGAGTCGGGCTCTGGCGAGAGATTTTGCCAGCAAGGATACCGGGTTCAGGTACGGTGCAATGACTCGTGGTGGGCGGCCTTTTGGACGGCTTTGACGGCGGCCGATCGATCGGTCGGAGAATAGCTTTGTACGTTGGGGAGATTAACGGGTTTACCGATGGTGATGAAGCGCTGATGGGGGTTGCTTCGGGCTGCTTTGGTTATAGCGGTATGGAGCCCGGGGCCCAGGGAGATGATGAGCCCGCAGTGGCGTTGTACGAGGCCGTTGATGTAGGGAATTGAGGTTGCTGTTCCGCTCTTGGGAACGGTGATGTGCTGGAGGTTGATCGCAGAACCATGGGTTGCCTTCTGCAGGTAGGACCAGACTGGTTGTGCGATGTTCTCGTCGTGTTGGGTGTTGATCAGGCAGGCTCGGTAGTTTCTGGAGATGTTGTTGGCGACGAATTTTGGACTGCTGGAGCCAGTCAGCAACGCGAGAGCGAGCCATGCCAGCAGGCCGGTGGTGAGCAGCACGCCGGCGGCGGCCATGAGTCGGACCCTTCGGGGGCGGTTGTGCAGGCTGACGGGGAGATGCATGTGGCGCGCTCCGGAATTGGTTCTTGAAGATGGTCTTGAAGCTGGATGGTGCGAACGTGGCCGCACCTTCAGGCTCGGCTTTTCTGCTTCTTCTTGCCTGACTTTCCAGGCGCGCGTGATGTGCCCCCCCGCAGTGCCGGAGCCGGGTTCGCCCGCTTCCCGGGACGACTCCTGCGGCGGCGGACGATGGCCCAGGTCACGGTGGTGCCCAGGATCGCCGCGCCGCCCAGGCTGGTGCCGATGTACCACTCGGGACCGGTGTCCGTGTGGGAGTCGCGTGTGTGATCGGTCAGGAGAGGGTTGGCGGTGCTGCCGTTGGTTGAGGCAGGCGCTCGGAGGGCTGCGAGCGGGTCGATCAGGCCGTAGCCGTACTGGTCGTGATGGCTGCTGCCGCCTGGCGGCCGTGCGGTATTGATGAGCCGGCGGATGGTCTGGCCCGCGCTCAGTTGCGGGAAGGCGGAACGGACCAGTGCGGCTGCCGCGGAGACGTAGGCGGCGGCGAAACTGGTGCCGTCGGCTTTCAGGTACTGGCCGTGGTTGTTGGTGGAGTAGATGTCCACGGCCGGTGCGGCAAGTGTCGAGTGGGGTCCGGATTCGCTGTGGGGCCAGAACTTTTGGTCGGAGTCGGTGCCGGTGACGTCGATGACGCCGGGGAAGGCGGCCGGGTACATGGCCGGGTTGCCGTCCTGACCTTCGTTTCCCGCAGAGGCGACGATGACGGCATCCTTGCCGAGTGCGTAGCGGACGGCTTCACGTAGCAGAGGGTCCGGCGTCGTCATTCCGCTGGAAATATTGATGACCTGGGCGTGGTGATCGGCAGCGTATTTGATGCCTTCGGCGAGTGCGGTGGGCTCCGCCGTTCCGTTTGTGGTCACACGGACGGGAAGCACTTTGGACTTCGGTGCGAGTCCGGTCATTCCGTTCCCGTGGTTCGCTTGTCCCGCGCCCGCGATGATTCCGGCGATGGCCGTTCCGTGTGAGTCGGCGGAGATATCCGCCTGCCCCTTGTCTTTGGAGTCTCCGATGAACCCCGCGCCTTGGAGTACTTGGCCCTTGAGGTCACGGTGGGCAGCGTCTACTCCACTGTCGATGACGGCGACGGTGACGCCTTGTCCGCGGGATATGTGCCAGATCCGGTTTGCGTGGAACTGGGTGAGGGGCCACTCGGCTTGACGGATGGCCACGGCGTGGGCGGGGGAGCACGCCGCGAGACCCCACAGTCCCGCGAGTGCGGCGCCGAGAAGGAAGCGGTGAAGAGCCGACAGCGCGGCGGAAGTTTGACCGCTGCCGGATCGTCTTCGCGGGAGCAGCACGGACATCTCCAATCGGTGCGGGGTGTCCCGTGCCGCACACACGAGAGGTGCACGGAACCAGCCAGGTTCTACCACACCGTCTGTTGCGGACCGTCGGCGTCCCTCGCGGTGACACCAGGAGGTGAGGGCGGCCCTGGTCACGGGTGGGCCGGCGCCGGGAATCTAGGTCAAGACTTAGCCAAGATCGATCGGTTGGACCGGCTGCAAGTGTGCCCAGTCATCTCATAACGCCGTGTAGATGTGTCGACAATAAATTGATCGGGCGTAGGACGCTCCGCTACAACCTGTGCGTCGCCCCTTCACAGGAGGGGCGTTTTTGTGACGTCTCTGTGGGAGGTCTCGATGGGTCGCCGTCCGGTCCGCTCCTCGTCCGGTGCGAGGGAGAGGTTGGTGTTCCTCATCACCTCCCTCCTCCGTGGTGTTCGGCGTCGTTGGCTGCGCAGGACCGCGCTCGCGGTCAGCGGCGTGCTGCTGGCCATGCTGGCGACACAACCGGCCGAGGCGTTCCTCGACCAGCAGGCCCTGACATCGCGGCCCTTGGTGCTGCCCCATCAGCGGAAGGGTTCGGCAGCCGGGTTGTCGCACCAGGCCGGCTCCGCACTTTCCCGGGGTGGACCCACGGGCACGGCCGCGAGTTCGGGCAAGCCGGCCGTGGTCAAGGGCGCCCTGCCTGCGGACCGGGCACCGAAGCGGTCGGTGAAATCCCGGGTGTCGTTCACGGGTCCGAAAGTCAGGCTCGGCGGTAAACGGCTGTCACCACCGGCGTCCGTGCGGGCACGGTCGCTCAAACGCCGACGCGCCGGAGCCGCTTCATCCGATGCCCACGGGGACTCGCATCTGCCGGGACCCGCGGCCGTCGGCTCGGAGATCAAAAAGGGCCGGACCGCCACCACCTCGGAGTTCCAGAACCCGGACGGCACCCGGACCGCCCGCGTCTACAGCCGTCCCGTGCACTACCGCACCGCGGACGGCTCCTGGGCCGACATCGACACCACGCTGACCCAGGACTCCGACGGTCGCTGGAGCGAGAAGGCGGACGCCCCCTCGGCCGGCTTCGCGGCGGAGGGTGACGATCCGGGGCTGGTGACGTACGGCCCCGGCCCCGGCGAGCAGGTCAGCTACGGGCTGCGCGACGCGGCAGCTGTGCCGGGCCGCGCGTCCGGAAGTTCCATCACCTACCGGGGCATCGCCGACCACTCGGATGTGACGTACCAGGCGACCGGGTCCGGGGTGAAGGAGACGCTGACGCTGCACTCCGCCTCGGCGCCCACCACCTGGGTCTTCCCGCTGCATCTGACCGGGCTGTCCGCAACGGTGGCCAAGAACGGCAGCGTGGTGTTCAAGGACGGTGCCGGCACCGTTCGTGAAACGATTCCGCGCGGTTTCATGGAGGATGCCCGCAGGGGCAAGGTCTCCGGTGAAGGCGCGGTGTCCACCGGCGTCACCTACGCGCTGATCACCACTTCCGACGGCAGCCCTGCGCTGAAGGTGTCGCTGGACGGTTCCTGGCTGCGCTCCAAAGCTCGTGTCTTCCCGGTGAAAGTCGACCCGACGAGCCTCAACGTCTCGTCGAGCACGTATGTGGAGACCCCGTACGACATCAACTTCTCCACCGCCGACACTCTGAAGGTCGGCTCCTACGACCACGGTTCCCACAAGGCCAACAGCTACCTGCTGTTCTCGGGGTTCGGCTCGAAGTTCAAGAACGACTACATCGAGAAGGCGTCGCTGTACCTGGACGACGTCTGGTCCGGCGGCTGCACCTCCGAACCCGTCTACGCCCACGCCATCACCAGTTCCTGGAGCGTGGGCAGCATCGCCGACTATCCAGGCCTGTCCTACGGACCGTCGATCGGCTCGGCAAGCTTCTACGCCGGGTCCAGCTGCGGTGGCTCCGCCTGGCACGGGATCGACATCGGTGACAACCCGAGCGCGGCGGGAGTAAAGCTCCTGGAGGGCTGGGCGCACGGTGGTACCAACCGGGGCCTGGCACTGACCGCGAACACCTCCGTGGTGGCGGCCTGGAAGCAGTTCGCCTCGGTCCACTCCTCCTACCCGCCGTACCTGTCGGTCACCTACAGTCCCTACGGCGCCGACTATTCGATCCCCAGCCAGACATACACCGAGCCGACCGCGACCACGACCGGCTCGATGAAGTTGAAGATCACCAACCGCGGCGCCAGTTCCTGGTCGACGTCGAACACCCAGCTGGCCACTGACATCTACACCACGTCCTGGACGAAGGTGAGCACCAACGCCACCAAGGCCTACGTCCCCAGTTCGGTGAGTCCCAACTCCACGATCACGATGACCGGCGTGCTGCCGGCGCTGGCACCCGGTCAGTACTACGTGTGCTGGGACATGCTGACCAGTGGCACGTCCTTCTATTCGACGTACAACGTGTCGGAGAAGTGCGCGAAGATCACCTCAGCTGACACTCCACCGCAGATCGACTCGACCTCGCCGCGTTCCAACACGGTACTGGGCTCGCTCACGCCGCAGTTGTTCACCACCGGCCATGACCCTGACGAGTACCCGGGCAGCGGGCTGACCTACGACTTCAAGGTCTACACCGACCCCGCATCCGGGTCGCCGTCCCTCGCGGCGGACTCCGGCTGGGTGAGCAGTGCCCAATGGACCGTCCCGGTCGGCAAACTGGCGTGGAACCAGTCCTATTACTGGATCGTGGCCGACAGCGACAGCGACGCCCAGAGCGCCTGGTCAGAGCCCTCGTATTTCTCCACGGCCGTGCCCCAGCCGTTGATCACCTCGCATCTCGGCGCGGCCGCACATGGCCCGGACGGCAGGACCTTCGACCCCCAGGTGGGGAACTACACCACCTCGGCGACCGACGCGAGCGTGTCCGTGGTGGGCCCGGCGCTTTCGGTGGTGCGCTCCTACAACTCGCTCGACCCGCGCACCGGCAGTCTGTTCGGCGCGGGATGGTCGACGCGGTACGACATGTCCGTGGTGCCGGACAGCGACGGTTCGGGTTCTGTCGTGGTCACGACGGCGAGTGGTCGGCAGATGCGGTTCGGCTCGAACGCGGACGGGACCACGTTCACGTCGCCCCAGGGCATGTACGCCACGTTTCGGACCGTCAGCGGTGGTGGGTACACCCTGACCGACAAGTCGGGGTCCACATTCACGTTCGGTGAGCAGGTCGGTGCGGCCTGGAGCCCGACGGAGATCACCGACGCGCGCGGCCGGAGCGAGACGTTCTCCTACAACTCCGACGGCACCCTGGCCACTGCCACCAACATCATCAGCAACCGATCGCTGCACTTCACCTGGAGCGGCGGCCACGTCACTCAGGTGGCCACCGATCCGGCCACGTCCGGGGGATCGGCGGAAACGTGGACCTACTCCTACAGTGGCGACAACTTGACCAAGGTGTGCCCGCCGACGTCGGCCACGGCGTGCACCGCCTACTCCTACACCGCGGGGTCCTCCTCCGGTTCGCACTACCGTACGGCTGTCCTTGACGCCAACCCCGCCTCGTACTGGCGCCTCGCCGAGTCCTCCGGCACCTCGGCGGCCAGCGAGGTCGCGGTCAACGAGGGCAACGACAACGGCACCTACAACAGCGGTGTGACCCTGGGAACGGCCGGCCCGCTGCCAGGCTCGCCCACCACCGCTGCCACGTTCAATGGCTCAAGCGGTCATGTCTCGGTCCCTGCCGAGGTACTTCACCAGGGCGCGAACCGGGCAGTGAGCCTGTGGTTCAAGACGACAGTGCCGGGCGTGCTGATCGGCGACCAGTCCAATGCCATCGACGGCACCACCACCCCGTCCGGCACATGGACCCCGGTCCTCTACGTGGGGTCTGACGGCAAACTGCACGGTCACTGGTGGAGCGTCAGCGGCTCCGGCAGCGCGGCCTTCGGCTCGACCGGCACGGTGACCGACAACGCCTGGCACCACGCGGTGCTCAGCTCGGACGGCGCCACCCAGACCCTCTATGTGGACGGCACCAAGCAGGACACGTTCTCCGGAACCCCCCACGACCAGAAGAACACGCTCACCTATATAGGCGCCGGATACACGAAATACTGGATCGACTCACCCGGTGACGTCAGCTACTTCTCCGGCTCCATGGCCGAAGTCGCCTTCTACACACACGCGTTGGGAGCCCCGACCGTTGAGCAGATCTACGCGACGGGCGTACATCCTGCCGGGGAACTGGCCGACGTCACCCTGCCCTCCGGCAAGACGTACATGACCGCCGCCTACGACGCGACGCATGACCGTGCGTCGCAGATCACCGATGCCAACGGCGGGACCTGGAAGCTCGGCACACCCAGCACGAAGGGCTCAGGCTCCTACTACCGCGGCGCGGTGATGGCGAATGCCCCAGCCACCTACTGGCGCCTCGGCGAGTCGTCGGGCAGCCAGGCGGTGAACGAGATCCCCGGCCTGACCCAGAGCGCCCTGGGGGAGATCTCCATCGGCCCTGGCACCTATCACGGTGTCACTCTGGGTGCAGCAGGTCCGTACACCGGAGGCATGGAGACGGCGGCGTCCTTCGACGGCACCAGCTCGTACGTCCAGTTGCCAGACGGGTCTTTCGGCAGCGGGGTAAAGGTCCCCTTGTCGCTGGAGCTCTGGTTCAGGACCACAACGGCCGGAGGGGTGCTGTTCAGCTACCAGAGCAGCCCAATTGGTACCACCCCTACCGGCAACTCCACCCCGGCCCTGTACGTAGGCGCCGACGGTCATCTCTACGGCCAGTACTGGGACGGCTATCTCTCCCCGATGGAGTCCGACGCCACCGTCACCGACGGCGCCTGGCACCAGGCCGTCATGACCATCGGCACCGACAACGCCCAGACTCTGTACCTCGACGGCAAACAGGCCGACCAGCGCACAGGCAAGGGTTTCGACGCCACCGGCCAGGGCTACGTCTCCGTGGGCGCCGGCTACCTCTCGGGCAACTGGCCCGCCCAGCCGTCGAACAACCCGCAGGGCTACTTCAAGGGCTCGATCGCCGAGGTCTCCATCAACAACGACCAACTCAGCGCCGGCGCCGTGGCAGCCCACTTTGCCGCCCGCGGCGCCGCCTCCGGCGCGACACCAGTCACCACCACCACCGTCACCGACCCCGGTGGCAAGGCCCTGAGCTACCAGTACGACCCCAGGCACGGTGGACGCCTCATCGCCGCCACCAACGCTCTCGGCCACACTGTTTCCTACGGTTACGACACGGACGGATTCGTCTCCACCATCACGCGCCCGGATGCCGATTACACCGCCTACACCCACAATGTGCGGGGTGACACGCTTTCCATCACGACCGGCAACCTCGACCTGAAACAGGTCACCAGCTACTACACGTACCCGGCCGAGGGCACCTACAGCGCCACCGATCCGCGCAACGACGAACCCACCGCGTACGCCGATGCCCGCTCCTCCGGCCCGTCTGACACGACGTACGCGACCACGTACACCTATTCGACCAACGGTGACCTGCTCACTACCCAGGACCCGGACGGCAACACCGCCACCCGCACCTACACCACCGGTTCCGAGACGGCGGTCGGCGGCGGCACCCAACCGGCCGGCCTCCTTGCCAGCACCCAGGACGCCAACGGCAAGACCACCTCGTACGCCTACGACAGCGCGGGTGATCTGGCTCGGGTGACTGTCCCGTCCGGACTGAAGACCAACTACACCTACGACGCGCTGGGGCATCGCCTCACCGCCGTCCAGGTCTCCGACACGTACCCGAACGGCATCAGCACCACCTACACCTACGACGCCGACGACCGCCTGCTGACGAGGACCGCTCCGGCCACCACCGACGCCGTAACCGGCGCCACCCACACCGCCAAGACGACGTACACCTACGACGACGACGGCAACACCACAGCACTGGCGGTCTCTGACACCACCGGCGGCGACACCACCCGCACCACCTCGTGGGCCTACAACAGCCACGACCAGATCGACACGGTGACCGATCCACTGGGCCACAAGACCGGCTACAGCTACGACGCCTACGGCAACCGCGTCTCCGAGAACGACGCCGACGGCAACGCGTACGCCTATACCTACTCACCCACCGGTGAGCTGCTGACCACGACGCTGACGAACTACACCGGCGACCCGGTCAACCCGTCCTCGGCATCCTCGCTGGTGCTGGGATCGCGGGCGTACGACCCGGACGGCCTGCTCGCCTCGGAAACCGACGCGATGGGGCGGACCACCAGCTACGTGTACTGCTGGACCCACTGGCTCTGTCAATCGGAACTCACCAATTTCCACAACGCGGACGACACCACCAGCGGCAAGTACCTGCACGCCTATGGCTACGACGCGGCCGGGCACATCACAACCGAGTTGGACACCAACGCGCTGATCCGCACCGATTTCTCGGTCGACCCGGCGGGCCGCACCACCAAGCGGACCTTCGACCCGAGCGGCCTCGACACCGTCACCTCCAACAGCTACGACGGCGACGGCAACCTCACCTCCCAGTCCGTCACGGACGGCAGCACCGCCGAGCAGACCGACTACGCCTACGACGCCCTCGGCGACGTCACCACCGAAACCGTCCACAACGGTTCCACCAACCTGGTCACCACCCACACCTACGACCAGCGCGGGGTACTCACAGCCACCACCGACCCCCGCGGCAACGTCTCGGGTGCCACGGCCGCGGACTACACCACCGCCTACACCTCCGACGAGGCGGGCCGCCTCACCCAGGTCACCGCGCCGTCCGTGAACGCCGAGACCGATGGCAACGCGGCGCAGCTGATCCACCCGATCACTCTGTACGGCTACGACACCTTCGGCGACCAGATCTCCGTCGACGACGCCGACGGAAACATCACCACTTACACCTACGACGCCGACGGCGAGCAGCAGGCCGTCTCAGAACCCGCCTACACCCCGCCGGGCTCCACCACGTCCCTCACCCCGACCACCACCGCCTCCTACGACGCCGACGGCCGCCTCACGGCCGCCACCGACGCCAGGAACCACACCACCCGCTACACCTACGACCAGCTCGGCGACCTGGCCCAGGTCCAGCAGCCCACCGTCGGCACCACCACACCCACCACCCACCTCACCTACGACGCCGACGGCGAGCAGTTGTCCGCCACCGACCCCACCGGAGCGGTCACCCGCTCCACCTACGACGACCTCGGCCGCCCGGTGACCTCCAGCGCGGTCGTCCGACAACCGACCACCACCACGGACACCACGAAGTTCGGGTACGACGAGGCGGGCGACCAAACCTCGGTCACGCTGCCCGGCGGCGAGCAGTCCACCGCCACCTATGACGCTGCGGGCGACCCGCTCACCGCGACGGACGCCGCCGGCAACACCACCGACTTCGCCTACGACCTCGACGGGCGACTGACCAAAACCACGCTGCCCGACGCGACGGCCACCACCCAGAGCTACGACCTCGCCGGACGCCTGACCGCCACCTCGGACCTGGACGCCGCCGGCACCACGCTGACCACCAGTTCCTACGGTTACGACGCCGCGGGCAACCTAACATCCGTCAAGAACGCCGACGGCGACACCACCACCTACACCTACGACGCCAGCGACGCGCTGACCCAGCAGACCGAACCGGTCAGCTCCACCTCCACGATCACCACCGGTTTCGGCTACGACGCCGACGGCAACCGCACCCGCCACACGGACGGCGACCAGCACGCCACCATCACCACCTACAACGCGCTCGGCCTGCCGGAATCGTCCATCGAGCCCACCACCAGCGCGTTCCCGAACACCGCCGACCGCACCACGACCGTCGCCTACGACGCCAACGGCAACCCGACCACCATCACCCGCCCAGGCGGTGTCACCCTCACCCACACCTACGACGCCGACGACCGCCTGACAGGCACCTCCGGGAGCGGCGCCGAGGCGACCACACCGACCCGCAGCTTCGGCTACGACGCGGACGGCCGTCTCACGTCGGCCGGAGCGCCGGGCGGCACCGACACCTACAGCTACGACGATCGCGGCGAGATCGTCTCCGCCTCGGGCCCCTCGGGCAATGCCGGTTACACCTACAACGCGGACAGTCTGCTGACCTCCCGCACCGACAAGGCGGGCACAGCGACCTTCACCTACAACCCGGACGGTCAGATCTCCACCGCCACCGACCCGGCCACCGGCATCTCCCTCGGTTACACCTACAACTCCACCGGCCAGGTCACCGGGATCACCTACGGCGGCAGCGGCAACGCATCCCGCAGCTTCGGATACGACTCCCGACACCGTCTCTCCAGCGACACGTTGACGGCGCCCGGCGGCACCACCGAGGCATCAGCCTCCTACGGCTACGACGACTCGGGCCACATCACGACGCAGACCACCACCGGCACCGCGGGCGCCGCGTCCAACACCTACGGCTACGACAAGGCAGGTCGGCTGACCTCCTGGAACAACGGCTCGACCACAACAAGCTACGGCTACGACGACGCAGGCAACCGCACCAGCGTCACCAACGGTACGGCCACGACGACCGCGAGCTACAACGCCCGCAACCAGCTCACCGGCACCAGCACGGGCTCGTCGTACTCCTACACGGCCCGCGGCACCCGCGCCTCGGTCACCAGCGCGCAGGGCACCGAGAGCCTCGCCTACGACGCTCTGGACCAGCTCACCCAGGACGGTTCCACCGCCTACACCCACGACGACCTCGGCCGCCTGGCCACCGCGGGCAGCAGCACCTTCGCCTACGACGGCACCGGCACCCAGCCCGTCTCCGACGGAACCGAGACCTACGGCCGCGGCCCGGGCGGCGGACTCCTGGGCGTCAACGGCCCCGGCGGCGCCGCCCTCGCCTACACCAACCAGCACGGCGACCTGACCGCCACCTTCACGGCGACCGGCACATCGTTGACCGGCTCCACCGGCTACGACCCCTACGGCAGCACCCTCGCCACCAGCGGAACCCAGCACGACCTCGGCTACCAGGGAGGCTGGACCGATCCAGCCTCCCACCGGGTGGCCACTGCCAGCCGCTGGTACGACCCGGCCACAGGAGACTTCACCAGCCACGACGCCACCAGCCAGCCTCCCCTCCCGTCCGCCAACGCCAACGCCTACGCCTACGGCAACGACGACCCCCTCACCAACGCCGACCCCTCAGGCAACAGCGCCTGCCGGCCGTCGAACGCCACCGGCGGACACAACCACACTCCCCACACCTCCCCCAGAAACAGGTATCACCATGGCGGTGGAGGCAGGGGCCACTACCACCACTCTTCACCCAGCCGCTCCCACCGCAGCCCGAGGCACCACGGCAACAACGCGATCGCCGAGGCTCAACGCGAGCTGGCTGCCGCGGTCAACCGTCTGAACAACAGGGTGATGCGTGGCCTGTCCCGCGGCTCCCGCCGTGGTCACGGCGGAAGACGAGGGCGGGGTGGCCGAGGGAGAGGAAGCAGGGCCGCGGGGGAAGGAGAAGCCGCTGGCGAAGAAGCGGAGCTGTCGGAGGCCGAAGAGCTTGAGCTGCTACTCGCAGACATACTCTCTCCCTTCGGGTACGACAGCTGCAACGTCACCGTCGCGCCGCCCACGCCTCCCCCCACAGCCAAGACGGGCCTGAACGAGAACCCAGGCAAGAAGCCGACCGGCCAGCCGAATGGCAACGAGAGCCCGCACCAGAACGGCACCAAGACCCCGGACACAGGCCCGTCGGACACGAACCCGGCCAACCCGCAGGGCGCGGCCCCCACTGCTGTCACCGACCCGAGCACCCACCAGCCCACGGACAACGGCAGCACCCTGGACGACAGTTCAGGCTGTACCGGCGGCCTCCTCGGCTTCCAGTGCACCGGCGGCGGCAACCTCCTCGACCCCGGCACTGGCGTCAACTACTGCGCCCCAGGCGCAGGATGGATCCTCGGCAACACATGCATGTCCTTGCCAACAGCCGATACAGGGCCAACGGCCGGGGCGGCCCGTGGTGGCAAGTGCAGCTTCTCCCCCGACACCAAAGTGTTGATGGGGGACGGCAGGACCAAGCCGATTGGCAAGATCAAGGCCGGCGACGAAGTCCAGGCCGCCAGCCCCAAGACGGGCAAGCATCAGGGCGCCCGTACCGTCAAACATGTCTGGATCAACCACGACCACGACCTGCTCGACCTGACCATCCGAACCAAGGACGGCCACACCGCCACCCTCCACACCACCGCCAACCACCCCTTCTGGGACGACACCACTCACACCTGGGTCCCCGCAGGGAAACTGCACCGTGGCGACGCCCTCAACACCGCCGACAACAGCCACGTCCACGTCGTTGCCCTTCAGGCCACCCCTGGCAAGGCGAACCGCTGGAACCTCACCGTCCAGCAACTCCACACGTACTATGTTGTGGCGGGCGGCACGCCGATCTTGGTGCACAACACCGGAGCGGCCTGCCCCACGGGCTACGATCCAGAGTTCCCAACGATCAAGCTGAGCAACTATCGCGGGAGGTTCAATGCGGCTCTCAATAAGGCCGGCCTCAAGCGGTTGCCCGACGATTGGGATGCCCACCACGCGATCCCCCAGGAGTACCGGGACGATCCGCAATTCGAAGGCTTCGACTTCGACGCTCCGTCTAATATGCGAGGAATCCCAGGGAGCAGGATGCAGTCGCGGGGAGCGAATGTTCATCAGGAGATCACCAATCAATGGAAATGGTTTGGTGATACGAATCCAAATGCATCCCGGGCTGAGATTGAAGACTTCGCCGCTCAAATAGATAGGGGATATGGTGCCTATTATTGGGGAGAACCTAAGTAGGTGGGTTGATGTGATGTGCGAACTCATTACTAGGTTCACGCAGGGCTTCGAGAGTCAGTTTGGCTACCCTCCAGGGGAGAACGTGCTGGTCAGAGTGACATCCGAGGTCGCCAGCGAAGAGAAGGCGTCTCTGGTGGCAGCCGGGATCTCGGGAGATCTGCTCAGCTTCTACGAGCAGGTTGAGCGGCTGTCTCTTCCGGACCTGGATAGCGGTTTCTTCATTCATTCCGTCGTCGAAGTGCTGAATGGCGAGCAGCCAACGGTTCTTGCTGGAGACGTTAACGATTCGATCGTTGTCTTTGGCTCTGATGGAGGGGGTGGTCTACTTGCCCTCGGTGCCACCCAGGGGAATGTCTACAGCCTCACCGGCGGATCTCTAGTCGGGGATACTTATGAAACTGGAAGGCCTGGGGCGAAGATTATCTCTCGTGACCTCTGGGATTTCCTGGAGGGCCTGCGAGAAGAATTGACGAACGCGATTACGCCTCGTTGATGGCGCGAGGCCAGACCTAATTGAGTTAAACAGCGAGGGCCCGACCGGAAGGATATCCGGTCGGGCCCTCGTGCTGCTTGACGGCAGTAGTTGACGGCAACGTCAGCGGACGGGTGCTGCACAAAGTGGTGGTTCGTCGCCGTCGTCGGGCCGGATGGGCGGCTGAGCCGGGGTGCGGAGGGCGTGGCCGAGGAGGTCGATGGCGTCGCGCTGGAGGCGGAGTCGGACGTGGGCGTAGACGGTGGCGGTGACGCCGATGTGGGCGTGGCCCAGCAGTTCCTTGATGACGACGAGTTCGACGCCCTGCTCCAGGAGCAGGGTCGCGGTCGAGTGGCGGAGATCGTGGAACCGGATGCGGCGGAGGCTGGCCTCGCGGAGCAGGGTGTTGAAGTGCCGGGTGAGGGTGGCGGGTTCGATCGGGGTGCCCGTCGGGCCGTGGTGAAGACGTAGCCGCTGTCCTTCCAGCTCTGTGCCCGCCGCTCTCGCGTTCCCGGCGCTGCCGGTCGCGGTGCTGCTCGCAGGGAGCTGCAGGCACTGCGGTGGGCAGGGCGATGCGGCGCTCGGAGCTGCTGGGTCTTGGTGGGCAGGGCGGTCAGGCCGCCTGGTGTTGGTGCGCTGGAGGGTGCGGCGGATGCTGGCGGTGCCGCTGTCGAGGTCGAGGTCTTCCCAGCGCAGGCCGAGGAGTTCGCCCTTGCGGAGGCCGGTGCGCAGGGCGAGTTCGAACAGCGCGTGCAGCCGGTGTCCGCTTGGCGGCGGCGAGGAACTGCGCGGGCCTCGTCGGCGGTGAGGGGTTCGAAGCGGCGGGGGCGGGGTGTGCCGGTGCGGACGTTGCGGGCGACGTTGCGCGGGATCTCCTCCTCGCGGACGGCGTGCTCCAGGGCGGACTTGAGTACGGAGTGGATGTAGGCCAGCGTCAGCGGGGAGAGCCGCTTGCGGCAGCACTGGCCGGCGGCGCAGCAGCGGCGGCTGGTCGCGGGCGCGTCGTCGATGCCGCGTGCGCAGCACTGGCAGGTGGTGCGGAGCTGGTTGAGCCAGGTGCGGACGTCCTTGGCGGTGAGCTTGGCGAGCTTCTTCCGGCCCAGGCCGGGGATGAGGTAGAGGCTGGACGACGGCGGTGTAGCGGGTGTGGGTGTTCTCGCGGAGGTGGTGGACGGCGACGTTCTCCAGCCAGTACGTCAGGTACGCAGCCAGGCTGCCCTGTGCGGTGACGACGGGGACGCCGCGGTTGCTGGCGGCGATCTTCTCGGTGAGCTTGGCCAGCGCCTCCTTGCGGGTGGTGCCGTAGACGCGGATGCGCTTGCGGGTGTTGCCGGGGGCGAGGACGTATCCGGCGGCTTCCCAGCGGCTGTCCTTGCGCTGGTAGACGGTTCCGTCGCCGTTGGCGCGGGTGCGGCGGGAGGCGGGGGTGTCGCGGGGTGTGGTCATCAGGCGGCTTCCTGGTCGAGGCGGGTGTGGATGAAGTCGGTGAGGGCGTGGGTGGGGATGCGGCGGGCGCGGCCGAGGGTGATGGAGGCGAGTTGGCGGGTGCGGATGAGGTCGTAGACGGCGGTGCGGCCGAGTTGGAGGCGTGCCATGACCTGGGGGACGGTGAGGAGTTCCGTGCCGGCGGTCACGCGAGAGCCCCCGTCCGGACAGCACCGGTCAGCCGATCGAGTGGAGTGACCGACGCGGTCACCAGGGCGGTCCGAGCGCCGGGTTCGGGTCGGTTGCTCGGGTCGGGTCTGCCGTGTCGTGGCCAGGAGGTCGGCGAGGTGTTCGAGTTCGGGTAGGAGGCCGGTTCCGGCGTACTGCCAGTGGGAGATGACCAGCGTCGTGTCCGAGTCCACGCGCTGACCGACGATGTTGCGGTGACCGGCGGACCAGGTCAGTGGAGTGTCCGGCGCGGTCACCGACCGGACTGCCGTCCGTCTGACCGGCCTGCGTCTCAGCCGACGCTGAGGCGGGGGTCTGGGTGTCGGGTCGGCCGGTTCGCCAGGCGGTGCGTTCAGCTCGGAGGTGGGCGAGGGTGGTGGAGTAGTGGCGGGTGCGGGTGGAGAAGTGGCCTCGGAAGCCGAGCATGTGGGCCCATTGGCGCAGGCGGAGGTGGGTGTGCTGGGGGCGGGTGGCGAGGTGCCAGGCGGTGTGGATCATGCGGCGGGCGTGGTCGGTGATGTCGTAGCTGGGCGAGTTCGGCGAGGAGGCGGAGGCGGCGGTCGAGGGTGCCGGTGGTGGTCTCGGCGCCCTTGGTGGCGTACTTGGCGATGTAGGCGGCGACGTGCCGGTCGGTGACCGGGCCGTCGCCGGTGAAGTCGGTGCCGCGGATAGCGCCGGACGTCGATCTGCCGCCCGAACCGGAACACCAACCGCCGTTCCCGATCTGAGCGTTTGGTGCGGACGCGGGGTGCGCCCCGGCGGGCTGCGGTTGCTCGGCGATTGGCCTTCGTGCTGGACGCGGGTGCGTGCGGCGGCGGCGCGGACGGCGTGGTCGAGGAGCTGGGTGGTGGCCCAGGCGGGCGGTGTGCTGGTGGGGCCGGTGGGTCCGTCGAGGCGGATGACGGCGTGGAAGTGGACCTGGCCGCGTTTTTGGTACTCGGCGACCTTGGCGTACGAGAGCGTGGCGTAGTGGCGCAGGGCGCGCTGCGTGAGGCCAGCGGCTTTGGCGATCTCGCGGCGCAGGTGGGTAGTGAAGCGGGCCCACAGGGCCGGGGCGTGCGCGTTCCACAGCACCGCGCCCGCGTAGTCGTACCGCTCGGGGTCGAGCGGGGTGCCGAGGAGCGGGTCGTCGTCGGGGTGGATGTGGCCGCAGCGGCAGCGGCCGGTGCCATCGGGCTGGTTGTGGACGGGCCCGAAGCCGGGCGCGGTGAGGGTGGCGAAGACGCGCGGGTGCGCGGCGACGCTGGCGGGGACGGTCTTGCCGCCGCGCAGCCCGGCGGCGATGAGTTGGTAGGTGTCGTAGCGGTAGACGGTGGAGCAGGCGGGGCAGCGGGTGGCGCGGCGGTTGCCGCAGCGCACCAGCAGTTCGCCCGCCGGGAGCCGGCCGGAGTCGAAGTGGTCGAGGATCTCACCGGTTGCGCCGTCGAGGCGGGTGCGGTGCCCGGTGAGGCGGATCGGGTGCGCGCAGCCGCCGAGCGTGCTGATCTGTCGTGCGAGGGGTGCGAGGTGGCCGGTGGCGGCGAGCTTGGCCATCTTGGCGGTGAGCCTGGCGCGGCGTTCCAGTGCCGAACGCTGACCGGGGGACGCGCCGGTGGTGTTGTGGGTCGGGGTGGTGGTGCCAACTGGCGCGGTGAACGCCCAGGTGGCGGGGGCGAAAGCGGTTGTGAGGGATGGGAGTTGGATCTGTGCGGGCATGCGGGAGAGACCTTCGGCGGGAGAAGGGAAGAGCGGGGACGACGAAGACGGCGTCGTGGCAGCCGAGTTTGCTGGCTCACAGGGGAAGGGGGGCGCCGCAGGGCGGGCGCGGGGATGAGGGCCAGCTGGTCCGGGTGGCGGGCACGGTGTTGATCACCGGCGGTGCGTGACGGTAGCATCGCTTCACGGGCGCATTCAAGTGCATCCCTCCTGATCTTTTCTGGTGGTGATCGGCGCGGGTAGTGTGAGGCCGGTTTCCCGGTTTGGACGGGCCGGATTCCGGTGGTAGAGGGCGCGAAGGGCGGGGTGAACTGCGGTGACGGTCGTGGGGCGGCGTGGGCGCAGGCCGGCGGGCAGCGGGGTGCAGCTGACGTTCGAGGTGATCGCCGAGGGACTGCGGGAGCGGATCCGCTCGGGTGGGCTGCGGCCGGGGGACGCGTTGCCGACGCAGGCTGTGCTGATGCGGGAGTTCGGGGCGTCGAGCCTGACCGTGCAGAAGGCCATGACCCTGCTGAAGCAGGACGGGTGGGCGGTCTCCCGCCCCGGCAAGGGCGCCTTCGTCGCCCACCACGACGTAGCCGACGACGCTGATGACCTCGACGGTCCGGAGGCAAGCGAACCCGCTGTCGGGACGACGGCCCGCGTCGAGGTGCTGGAACGAGCGTTGGCTGAGGCCGTCCAGCAGATTGCCGACCTTCGTGGCCGTGTCGAGGTTCTGGAGTCGGCCAGCGGCGAGCGGAACCACTGATTCGCCGTGCCAGGCGTCCGCGGGGGTGCCCGCGGGGGCGTGCGTTCAGATTTTCTCTTCGAGGTTCAAGGCGGGGCCCGCCCGTCGGATCCTGGACGCCGTCGCCGACAAGTCCACCGTTCGCACGAGAGGTCAGCCGCGTCGCAGGCGGTGAGCCGCCTCGGCAACCGGGGTGTGCTCCAGGGCTGTGGCAACGGCAAGCGGACAGCTCGCCGAGCTCACTGGAGTCAGGCTCCTGGCGGAGCAAGTTGTCGCCTACGACCGTCCTACGGCCGGATCGCAGGCACAGGGCCGACCACGCGGTCGACCCTTCACGTCCGTCACGGGCCCACCGAGGGCGGTGGCCCGCGCCGCCTCCGGCGGGGAGTCGCGCCCGACCGCACGTCGCCGGGAGTCACCGTATTCGGTGGTCCGCGTCCGGAAGACCTCTGACGGCGTCGCCTGGCATGCCACACTTTCATCTATGACGCACGCACTGCATCTGACCGCTGCGGTCACCCGTGAGGACGAGTGGTACGTGGCCCGCTGTCTCCAGGTCGAGGTCACCAGCCAGGGGGAGAGCATTGAAGAGGCCTTGGGCAACCTCCGCGAGGCACTGGAGTTGTACTTTGAGGACGCTCCCGCCCCCGAGGTCGTCGCCGACGTGATCACCGCACCGGTCGAGGTCCGCGTCGCATGAGCCCCGCCGTCCCCCATGGCCTGTCCGGCACTGAGATCGTCAAGGCACTCGAACGCGCCGGCTTCGGCCACATCTCTACCCGGGGCAGCCACGCCAAGTACCGTAAGGACGGCCGCAGCGTCATCGTGCCCCTGCACCGCTCCCTCGCGCCCGGCACCCTCCGCTCCATCCTCCGCCAGGCCGACTGGACCGTGGACGACCTCACCGAACACCTCAAATAGCCCAGATGCCCGGGCTCGGCCTGGGCCTCTGACGGCAGTAGTGACGGCAACAACCGCGAACAACCCCGGCTGAACCCGTACCTCGGCGGACCATCGAATGCAGCTTGACCTGTGAAAACCCAGGTAGAGCGAGGTCGCTTAGCACACGTACTATGTACTGGCCGGGACCACCCCGGTACTCGTTCACAACTGCAATAATGCGGCGACTCATGACGTCGGGAACGTTGTCGATAATCTCGATGACAATGTCTACTTCCATTACACGAGCGAGGGAGGGCACAGTGGGATTTTGGCCGATGACGGCAGTCTCAGGATTGGCGCCAACTCCGCCGGAAAGGTCCATGTGACCCAGGAAATTGGAAGCCCGGCAGAGATCGAGCAGAACATCTTCATTGGTAACCCGATGTATGCAGGAAAGGCTGACTACATGTTCGCCTTCCGAATGCCTGAAGGTGTCGAGCTTGGGCCGGGATCTCAGTCAAATGAGCTGATTACGAGAGGCTCGTTGAAGATCCCGGCGGGGAACGTTCTCTTCCACGGAAGGAACCCCTTCTGATGTCAGAACTGGTCGAGTTCGACAACTTTGCCCAGGTGGAGATGCTGCTCCGTGCCGGTATGGAGCTCAAATTTGAGCTCTCCGATGACACGGACGTGCTCAACGGGAGTCCGGTCTATGCGTCGGCACTGAATCGCCTTCGCGAAGGTCTGATCTCGGGATTGCGTTCGAGCTCAACGCCAGGACGAGCGCAGAAACAGGCTGACTGGTATCGACTCTCGCAGCACCAGTATCGCTGGCGGATCATTGCACACAGAGCTGCTATGCATCCGCGTTGGCGAGACCTAACCGAGGCCGAAATGCGGCACTGGGTCGAAACGCTCGCAGCGCCACTCACAGTGGATGATGGGGCGTTGGAAGCAATCAAGGCGGCAGTCGAAAAGATGCTTGATGGTGACTGACGAATATTCTCGCCAATAGCTCAGTAGAGGCCCCACCGGATCTATTTCCGGTGGGGCCTCTGGAGGTGACTGTTTAGGGGTTTCAGCTGGTTCTGGGCAGCATCCATGGCCGTCCGGCGAAGAGGTCGCGTAGGGCGGTCAGCGGGTTGATGCCGTGCTTGCGCACGGTGGAAATGTAGGAGCGGATCCTCGCGAAGCGCCTGGCGCCGGTCAGGGTTCGCCAGGATCCGGAGACCTTCTGTTGCGCCTTGACCATTCTGAGGTCGCGCTCGGCCTGGTTGTTATCGAAGGGGACCGTGAAGTCGGTCATGTACCGCTGGTACTCGCCCGCGCGGTCTCGCAGTCGTTCGGCCAGTGCTCTGGCCTTGGGTTTCGGCCCTGTGCCCGGGTGCGGATTGACGGAGATGCCGCACCGCGCCGCCTGCCGGTACCGTTCCTGGAAGCTGGCGAGAATCTCGGGGCCGAGCGCGTCGCGCCCGGCTGCCAGGGCCTCGGCGACGGCGTCCTTGCCTTCGATGAGGACGTCGATCATGGCCTTCGCCCAGGCCGGATCACGGTGGGTGTCCTCGGCCACCGCGATCAACTCGCGCAGGACGTGCGCGCCGCACAGAGCCGTCTCGTGGCCGTAGACGCGATAAGAGGCCAGGGCGTCGGTGACCAGGATGCCGGTGAAGGCGGGCAGGATGCCCAGGTCATCCATCGCCTTCCGGCCACGCTTGGCGTGGATGCCGTAGAAGGTAACCAGGTGAGTGCACATCACGTGCAGCCAGTGCAGACGCCCGGCCACCCGCACTCCGGACTCATCCGCATGCGCGACCGGAGCCGCCGCCAGATGCTCGGCGACCTGGGACTCGAAGTCCTCGAGACCCGCATGGGCCCGGGCCAGGACCGAGAGCACAGTACCCGTCGAGACCGGCAGGCCGAACAGCGACTCCATCGCCTGGGCCAGACGCTTGGCCGGCAGATGCTGGTAGGCCGACAGGTAACAGATGGCGGCTCGGACACCGGCCCCGTACACGGTCGCGGCCGGTACGTGCTCCGGAGCCACCGCCGAGGTGGCGTGACCGCAGCCACAGACCGCCCGGTGTATCCGGTGCTCAGTGACCTCCGGTGCGATCTCGGGCAGATCGAAGACCTGCCGGGCCCGGTACCCTGCGCTCACCGCGCCGGTCAGGCCCTCCCCACAGCCGCCGCACACGGACGGATGGTGATCAACCACCGTGTCCGGGTCGGCGACCTGCTCCAGCCGACCGCCCGGATCACCCTTGGCCCGGCCCGGCTTACGTCCCGAACGCTGCCGCAGCGACTTCGACGCCGGCTTCTTCCCCAGCCCGTCACTCGACGGAGGCTTGGCCTCGTGAATTCAGCGGTAGTTCCTGAACTGATGCCCTGACAGCAGAAGGGTGCCTCTCACCTGCGATGATCTGGACTGTCTAGATCAAAACCGTCGCATGGAAGAGGCACCCAACGGGTGAAGACTACCGGCTGGGACAGGCGGCTCGTGGTGCGGGCCGATGACAGGAATCTGGTGGGGCATGCGGGTGTGGTCCTGCTGCGGAAGGTCGCCGACCGGGTGGGGCTCACCTCTGCTCTGACCGCCGCGCTTCCCCAGGGTGTGGGGCCGGGGTGGCGGGATCGGGGCATGGCACTGGTCCAGCTCGCGTGCGCGATCGTGCTCGGTGCGGGCAATGTGTTGGAGGCCGAGCAACTCCAGCACCACTGGAAGGGTTTGTTCCCCCGGCCGGTTTCGGACAGCACCTTGCGGCGCACGCTGGAGGCTCTCGACGGCCCGATGGTGGCGCGGGTGGAACGCGTGCGCGCCGCGATACGGCGCGTGGTGTGGACCCAGTTGGCACTGCGTCCGGGCGGCTTCCCCTGGATCCAGGTGTGCGGCCGGGTGCTTGCCGGCTGGTATGTGCTGGACCTGGACGCCACGATCGTGCCGTGCACCAGCCGCAAGGACGGCGCGGCCGGCACCTTCAAGGGCAGCTTCGGCCACATGCCGCTGGGGGCATGGGTGGCTAACACCCGCGAGTGTGTGGCGATGCTGCTCAGGTCGGGCAACGCGCCGCCGAATGATGTCGCCGACCACAAGAGTGTCCTGGCCTCAGCGTTTCGGCAGCTTCCGCTGCCGCTGTGGTCGAAGGTGCTGATCCGGATCGACGGCGCCGCCTTCTCCCACGCCCTCCTCGATCACCTGCAGGCGCTGACCACCAGCCGGCGTCGGGTGCGCTGGGTGACCGGCTGGGCCATCCACCCCGCCGACGAAGCCGCGATCGCCCGGCTACCCGAGAGCGTGTGGGCGCACGCGCTGCGGCAGGACGGGGAGATCCACGAGATCACCGGTCCCGACGGCGACCTGGTCTCCTACCAGGTCGCCGAGATCACCAGCCTGCGTGACCTGACCGGCTGGCCGGCCGGGATGCGGCTGATCGTGCGCCGGGTCAAGCCATCGCGGCGGGATGCGAAGAAGCTGACCGCCTTCGAGAAGCGCACCGGCTGGCGCTACCAGATCACCGCCACGAACATCCCCGCCCACCAGGGACTCTCCAGGGTCTCCGGCTCCGGGCAGGTGTGGTTCGTCGATGCCCTCTACCGTGATCACGCCGAGGTCGAGGACCGGGTGAAAGCGATCAAGCGTGTCGGTCTCGCAGGGCTGCCCAGCAAGTCCTGGCAGATCAACGCCGCCTGGGTCCTGGCCGCCACCATCGCCACCGACCTCGATGCCTGGACCCGACTCCTCCTCCTGCACGACGAACCCGAGTTGGCCAAGGCCGAGGCAGAGACAATCCGCATGAAGCTCTACCACCTGCCCGCCCGCCTCACCGCCCACGCCCGACGCCGCACCCTCCACCTCGACGGGTCCTGGCCCTGGGCGCCGGCGTTCACCACCGCGTGGCACCGAGCCACCACTCTTCCGGCCCTCACCTGAGGGCCGGCCATCACCCCGACCAAGACCAGGAAGGAGCGAACCCGCAGGACTCCGGCCCGTGGAAGCCGGCGCAGCCGCAGCGTCACGCGAAGGCCCCCCGCACCGACCAGCGGAACAAGGCAGGGCAAACCGTCAGGCCAGCCAGACCGATCAGATCACAGAAGAATCGAGGCTAGTGCATAACAAGTGCAGCTCGTTTATGCGGATGTACGAGGGGGGCGGAGGGGTCATTGCAGATTTGAAAGATGGCTCGCTGACCATGGCGGTTGAGCGGGGCGAAGCTCAGTTTCTGGCGGGAGGATGTTTGTCGATGTAATGGAAAACTACGGTGCTGAGAATATAAAATCTTTTCAGGCAAAATGGGTTCCGGCGATGCCGAGCAACCTCGATGCATTCAATGCTAATCTTAGGGCCGGAATGTCCTACGAGGAAGCTGCTGCAAATACGTTTACCGGCCATATGAGCAGCAAATATGGCTTGACTGCGGTGACGGTTGATAGAAGTAATCTCGTGGGCGAATTTGGGCACTATACAAACGTTGAGCCAGTATTTTCGCGACCTGAAGGGTAGGTGAATTGCCTTGACCAGCGAAAGGGAATTGCGTAATTTTGTGATCGGGGGTGCAACATTTCTGGAAGTGATCGAATTCCTGTCTCGACGATATGACGTCAGAATTACGCCGTTTGAATTTCTCAGAGTATTTGAGGAGGAGCTTGGAATTTCATTCGTTGAGTCGCGGAAAATGTTGGAGTATTTCAATCCGCGTATGGAACCCATTGTCGATGTAGATTTCGTCAATGAGCGCGGCAAGGTTCTCCTGCAGAATGTCCATCGAATTTAGAGGGGTCCAAGCTCGGGGCCGGCGCCGCTGAGACCGTGCGCACGTGGGTGCGTCGGGACCAGGAAGGGGCCGAGCTGCTGCGCGCGTGGGACTCGTCCGGGCGGGAGATCGATCCGGGTTCCTGATCGTCGCCCAGGGCGGTCGGCAGTGGGATGTCTTTGCCGCGGACGATCGCGCCAGCCATCGCGTTCAGTGCCCATAGCAGTGGGAACCGCCCGGCGAGTTCGCGTTCCGGCGGCCGGTCCCAAGCCATGAGTGGCAGGCTGGCGGCCGTCGCGCAGTGGAAGCCGTAGCGGCTGACGGCACCGGCGTCATCGACGGACAAGACGTAGTGGTCCGGGCGATCCTCGGTGACCGCGGTCACGCTGCTGACGCGTCGGCCAGGGTGCGGCCGTCGCGGGCCAGGGCGGTGAGGCGGGAGAGGGCGCGGAAGTACTTCTTGCGGTAGCCGCCCGCCAGCATCTCCTCGCTGAAGAGCGCGTCGAAGGGCACGCCCGAGGCGAGCACCGGCACCTCGCGGTCGTAGAGCCGGTCGGCGAGCACGACCAGGCGCAGGGCCGTTGACTGGTCCGGGACCGCGCACACGTCAGTGAGGCAGACGGCCGTGAGGTCGTCGCACAGCGCGCCGTAGCGGCTCGGGTGGACGCGGGAGAGGTGGTCGAGCAGGTCGGGGAAGGTGTCCAGCGTCGCCTCCGGCGTCGCCCGCGCGGCGCGCACCACCTCCTCCTCGGCCGCCGGGGCCGGCGCCTCGGGCAGCCCGCGGTGCCGGTAGTCCTCGCCGTCGATGCGCAGCGGGCGGAAGTGCGCCGAGAGTCCCTGGATCTCGCGCAGGAAGTCCGCGGCGGCGAACCGTCCTTCGCCGAGTTTGCCGGGCAGCGTGTTGGAGGTGGCGGCCAGCGCCACGCCGGCCTCGACCAGCCGCCCCAGCAGCGTGGAGACCAGCACGGTGTCGCCCGGGTCGTCCAGCTCGAACTCGTCGATGCACAGCAGTCGGTGCTCGCTCAGCGTCCGCACCGTCTGCGGGAAGCCGAGCGCGCCCACCAGGTTCGTCAGCTCCACGAAGGTGCCGAACGCCTTCTGCTCCGCCGGGGCCGGGGTGGCGTGCCACAGGGAGGCCAGCAGGTGCGTCTTCCCCACGCCGTAGCCGCCGTCCAGGTACACCCCGCGCGGTCCCTTCGGGCCGTCGGCGGCGCCGCCGCGGCGGAAGAGCCGACGCCAGCCGCCGGAGGCGGCGGCCTCCTCCCGGCCCAGGCCCGCCGCGAAGTCCGCCAGCACCGTCACCGCCTCGGTCTGACTGGGCTGCTGCGGATCGGGTACGTACGTCTCGAACCGCACGGCGTCGAAGCGCGGTGGAGGCACCATCTCCGCCACCAGCCGCTCGGCCGGCACGTGCGGTTCGCGCGCACACAGCGAGAGGGGGGCGGCGTCATCGGCATCGTGACGGGTCGTGGTTGCGGACACGGAGGAGCTCGTCCCGGAGGCGGTGGTGGACACGGGCTCCATGCTACGAGCTGCTGCCGCCCGGTCGGCGGCCCGTGTGCCGTGCCAGACTTCCTGCCATGCGACGACTGTTCCACTCCACCGGCCCGCAGGCCCCCGACCGGGGCGAATGGAGCCTCGACGAGCTCGCCGCCGCCTACGCCTACCCCGAGGGTGACGCGCCCTGGCTGCGCGGCAACATGGTCACCTCGCTGGACGGCGCCGCCCACCACGCGGGCCGCTCCCAGCCGCTGTCCTCGGACGCCGACATGCGGATCTTCGGCGTGCTGCGCGGGCTGGCCGACGTGGTCGTCGTCGGTGCCGAGACGGCACGCCGCGAGGGGTACCGGCCCGCCCGCAAGCGGCCGGCCTTCGCCGAGCGGCGCGCCGCCGCCGGGCAGGGCCCCGCCGCGGCCGTCGCCGTCGTCAGCGCCAGTGTGGACCTGGACTTCTCCCTGCCGCTGTTCACCGAGCCGTGGGTGCCCACGCTGCTGCTGACCGGCGCCGAGGCGCCGCCGGAGCGCCTCGCGGCGGCCCGCGCTGCCGGAGTCGAGGTCGTGCCGGCCGGAGACGGCGTCCGGGTGGACCCGGCGCGGGTCCCCGGCGTGCTGGCCGAACGAGGGCTGCGCCGGCAGCTCACCGAAGGCGGCCCGCGGTTCATCGGTCAACTGGCCGGCGCGGGCGCGCTGGACGAGCTGTGCCTGACCGTGGCGCCCCGTCTCGCGCTCGGTGACGCCGCCCGCATCATGGACGGCCCGCCGCTCGAGGTGCCGGAGGACTTCGCGCTCGATTCCGTGCTGGAAGAAGGGAGCTTCCTGTTCACCCGCTACCGTCAGATCCGACAATCGGCGAAATGATACGTTCCGGTTACTTCGTCCGGGGCAGACTGGACATTGCCCGGGGACCGCGTGGAAGGGGTTGGCCGTCGTGTTCACGACTGTTCTGATGATCGAGAAGCCGCTGGATCCCACCGACGTGGAACTCGTCACCACCCTGCACAGCGACGAGAAGGTCTCCTTCGTCGTGCTCATGCAGCCGCGCGGTGACCAGGACCGGTTGCTGCGCGCGCTGGACGACGTCGCGCTCGGCGAACTCGACGACGCCGTGCACGAGTCCGAGGAACCCGAGGGCGGCGAGGCCGTGCCGGCGGCACGGCTCGGCCTGGAACACTCGCTGAAGGCGCTGCGCGCCGCGGACGCCGAAGCCGTCGGCGAGCTCATCGAGCGGCACCCGCTGGACGTGCTCACCTCGACGGTCCAGCACACCCACGCGGACGAGGTGATCGTGCTGACCACCCCGCACCTGGTGGAGGAGTTCTTCCACCGGGACTGGGCGTCCCGTGCCCGGCACAAGGTGGGAGTGCCCGTCCTCAAGCTCTTCGCGCACACGGAGTAGCCGCCGCGCGGCGGCCCGCGCGACGTGCCGGGCCGCCCGTACGGCATAGGCTGGTGTTTTCCGCGCACGCGCACCCGTACGACCTGGGGAGATCCCGCGATGGCAGCAGCGCCGCCCGTCATGGAACGACCGCACTTCATCGGCATCGGCGGCGCCGGCATGTCCGGTATCGCGAAGATCCTCGCCCAGCGCGGCGTGGCCGTCGCCGGCAGTGACGCGCGGGAGTCCGCCACCGTCGAGGCGTTGCGCGGCCTGGGCGTCACGGTGCATGTCGGGCACGACGCCTCCCACCTGGCGGCCGACGCGACCTGCGTGGTCGTCTCCAGTGCCATCCGGCCGGAGAACCCGGAGCTGGCCGCGGCCGTGGCGCGGGGCCTCCCCGTCGTGCATCGCTCCGACGCGCTCGCCGCCCTGATGCGGGGCCGCCGCGCGATCGCGGTGGCCGGCACGCACGGCAAGACCACCACGACGTCCATGCTGGCCGTCGCGCTGCGCGCCGTCGGCCTCGACCCGTCCTACGCCATCGGCGGCGACCTGGACGGGCCCGGCACCAACGCCGCGCACGGCGAGGGCGAGCTGTTCGTCGCCGAGGCCGACGAGAGTGACCGCAGCTTCCACGCGTACGCGCCGGAGACGGCGATCGTGCTCAACGTGGAGCTCGACCACCATGCCAACTACGCCTCGATCAAGGAGATCCACGCCTCGTTCGAGACGTTCGTCGGCCGGATCCGCCCCGGCGGCACGCTCGTCGTCTCCGCCGACCACGCCGGTGCCCGCGAGCTGACCGCCCGGGTGCGCGGCCGGGACGGGCTGCACGTGGTCACTTACGGCGAGTCCGCCGACGCCGACGTGCGGATCGCGCGCATCACGCCGCGCGGCCTGACCAGTCAGGTCACCGTCCGGCGCCACGGCGGCGAGGAGCTCACCTTCACCGTCCGCGTCCCCGGTCGGCACTACGCGCACAACGCGGTCGCCGCGCTCGCCGCCGGCGTCGCCACCGACGTGCCCTCCGCCGGCCTCGCCAAGGCGCTGGGCAGCTACACCGGGGTCAACCGGCGCCTGCAGCTCAAGGGCACGGAGGACGGCGTGCAGGTCATCGACACCTACGCCCACCACCCCACCGAGATGACCGCGGACCTGGAGGCCGTGCGGGTCGCCGCGGCGGGCGGCCGCGTCCTGGTGCTCTTCCAGCCGCACCTGTTCAGCCGGACCCAGCAGCTCGGCGCCGAGATGGGGCAGTCGCTGGCGCTGGCCGACGCCTCCGCCGTCCTCGACGTCTACCCGGCGCGGGAGGACCCCATCGAGGGCGTCACCAGCGCCCTCGTCGTCGACGCCGCCCGGGGTGCCGGCGCCGACATCCGGCGCGCCCACTCCGCCGACGAGGCGGTGGGGCTGCTGGCAGGAATGGCGAAGCCCGGTGATGTCGTTGTCACCATGGGGGCAGGTGACGTCACCGAGCTGGGACCACGCATCCTCGCCCGGCTGGCCGAAGCGAACCGAGGAGGACACTGATGGCCTACGAGGTCGACAAGCCCGACGAGCAGTGGCGCGCCGAGCTCTCGCCGCAGGAGTACCGCGTCCTGCGGCAGGCCGGTACCGAGGCGCCCTTCACCGGCGAGTACACCGACACCACCACCGAGGGCGTCTACTCCTGCCGCGCGTGCGGCGCCGAACTCTTCCGCTCCGCGACGAAGTTCGCCTCGCACTGCGGCTGGCCCTCCTTCTACGACCCGGCCGACTCCGACGCGGTCGAACTGATCCGGGACCAGTCGATGGGCATGGTGCGCACCGAGGTGCGCTGCGCGCGCTGCGGCTCCCACCTGGGGCACGTCTTCGAGGGTGAGGGCTACCCGACGCCCACGGACCAGCGGTACTGCATCAACTCGATCTCCCTGCGGCTGGAGGACCCGGAGGGCTGACCGGGCCGGCCTTCCGTTCCCAGCGGACCTCACCGTCCCGCAGGTGGTCCGTCGCCCTCAGCCCCGCGGCGGCGGCGACGGCCGCCGAGGCGTGGTGGTCGGGGTGGACGTATGCCACGACCGTGCGCACACCCTGCCCCCGCAACCAGGCCACCAGGGCCCGGGCCGCCTCGCGGGCGAGGCCCCGGCCCTGGTGCCGGGTGCCGGTCACCCAGGCGACCTCGGCCAGCGGACCGTCCGGCCCGGCGGTCAGGAGCGTTGCCTGCACGTACCCGGTCGCCGGCCGCGGCGCGGCGCGCAGCCGTACCACCCAGTTGCACCATCGGATCCCCGGGTCGGGGGATCCGGCGGTCTGCCGCCGGTAGCGTTCCCGCAGCTCCTCGACGCCTGCCGGCTCACCGCCGGTGAAGGCGTACAGCGCGGGGTCGCCGAGCACGCCGGCCATCTCCTCGGCGTGCCCGACGCTCAGCGGCTCCAGCACCAGCCGTCCGGTGCGGATCGTCGGGGGCGCGTACTCCGTCATGACCGGGCATTCTGGCAGGGTTGCGAGCGGCACCCACAGGTACGCACCATTGACAGGTACGCACCATTGACAGGTACTCAACATAGGCGGAGGCTCGCGTCGTCCCAATCCCTGGTCCCCCACCCATGGAAGGAACGACATGCGCCTCCTCACGCGCAGATCGGCCGTCCTCGCCGCGAGCGCGGTGCTCGCGCTGACCGGCGGGCTCGGCTCGGCCGCCCAGGCCGCCACCCCGCCATCTGCCTCCGCGTCGCCGCGGGTCCAGGCGGCGGACCTCTGCACCACGGCCGTCGCGAGCTCCGGGCGCAGCGTCCGCGGCGCACTGACCGAGAGCCAGGTGCACCAGCGGATGCACGGCCTGACGCGGCAACGGCGCGCCCAGCGCGGCTGGAGCGCGGAGGGCGGGAGGCTCCCCGACAAGGGCCCGCTGCGCGAGGGCAGCCTCACCGCGGACATCCACCCCGCCCAGGGCACCTCGTTCAAGCAGCTCACCGGTGCCGACGGCTCCTGCGCCACCCAGTCCGTGACCACCGCCGTGCAGATCAGCGACGGCTACACCACGATCTACACGCCGACGATGTACCCGCCCGGCGGCTCCTGCGTCGAGCTGGTCACGATGTACACGGCGGGCACGCACGCCGTCGCGGCCTGGGACTGGTGCGACAACATCGCCTTCGAGGCGTCCGTGCCCATCGACTCCGGGTTCCTGGCCACCTACACCGACGGCGGCGCCGTCCCCGCCTACACCGGCCGGGTCGTGCGCACCGACGCGGCCTCCAACACCTGGACCGCCCAGCTGTACAACCGCACCACCGGGAGCTGGGACACCCTCTACACCCAGTCCGGCACCAATCAGAGCGGCCGCACCGACGGCTGGGACATCAACGAGCTGTACTCCCAGACCGACGGCTCCGGCACCGCCTACTCCTGCTACGCGATGTCCGGGCTGACCTTCGAGTCCTCCGGCATCGCGGTGCGCGTGAACGGGCAGTGGTCCGCGGCCTCCTCGGCGAACTCCGACACGCACTACGACCAGCCGGACTCCGCCTACGACTGCCCGGACCGGCAGTTCACCATGGTCAGCCCCTACGACCACTGGAAGGTCGTCGGCTGAACCGGTCCCGGCAGCCCGTTGCGCGCCGTCGCGACCGGGCTGCCGGCGCTCCGGGTCCTGCGCGGGGTCCACGGAGGCGGCTCCCTCGCCTCGTCACACGCGACACAGGATCTCGCCGTGCACGACGGTGAACCAGGCGTCCTCCTGGGCGCCCCACTCGCGCCAGGAGGACGCGATCCGCTCCAGGTCGTCCCGGGTGGCGTGGCCGCCCGCCGCAGCCACGTCCGCGGAGGCCGAGGCGAGGGTGCGTTCCGCCCACAGGTCACTCCACCACGCGCGCTCCTCCGGTGTCGCATAGCACCACGTGGAGGACGAGCAGACGACGTCGGACAGGCCCGCCTGCCGCGCCCAGGCGTGCAGGCGGCGTCCGGCGTCCGGTTCGCCGCCGTTGGCGCGGGCCACGCGCTGGTACAGCGCGCGCCACTCTTCCAGACCCGGGGTGGCCGGGTGCCACAGCATGCCGCCGTAGTCGGCGTCACGGGCCGCGACGACGCCGCCCGGCCGGCACACCCGGGCCATCTCGCGCAGCGCCTGCACCGGGTCGCCCACGTGCTGCAGTACCTGGTGGGCGTGCACGACGCAGAAGCTGTCGTCGGGGAAGTCCAACTCGTGGACGTCGGCCGTCTCGAAGCGCACGTTCGTCAGACCGCGCTCCTGCGCCGTGGTGCGGGCCTGCTCCAGGATCCCGCCGGCCGCGTCGACGCCGACGACCTCGCCCTGCGGTACCCGCGCGGCCAGGTCCGCGGTGATCGTGCCCGGCCCGCAGCCGATGTCCAGGACGCGCGCGTGCGGAGTGAGTTCACCGAGCAGGTAGGCGGCGGAGTTCTCCGCGGTGCGCCAGCGGTGGGAACGCAGCACGGAGTCGTGGTGGCCATGTGTGTACCTCGCGGTCTCGTGCGCCATGCCGTCAGCGTAAACAGGTCTCGTCATGCGAGCGCTCACGTCTCGTCATGCGGTTGGTGGGGCGGCCTGCTCACTCCAGCACGGCCACCGACCGCGGTGGCAGATGCAGGATGCCCTCCGCGTAGGCCGCGGAACGGTCCCACGCGGCGACGATCCCGGCGTCGCCCGCGTGCACCGGAACCGTCGCCGCTCGTGCGGAGAGGTTCACCGCCACGTGCAGCGGTCCGTTGCGCAGCACCAGCCGGCGGGATTCCTCGTCGTAGGACACCCCGGCCTCGCCCAGTGGTGTCCGGGCCAGATAGGGGTGCCGGTGGCGCAGCGCCAGCAACTCGCGGTGCCAGGCGAGCAGCTCCCGGTGCGGAGACCGCCGCGGCTCCTCCCAGTCAAGACAGGAGCGTTCCCGGGTCGCCGGCGACTGGGGGTCGGGCACGTCGGTCTCCGCCCAGCCGTGCCCGGCGAACTCCCGGCGGCGGCCGCGTCGCACGGCCGCCGCCAGATCCGGGTCGGTGTGGTCGGTGAAGTACTGCCACGGTGTGCCCGCCCCCCACTCCTCACCCATGAACAGCATCGGCGTGAACGGGGAGAGCAGAACCAGCGCTGCCGCACAGGCCGACAGACCGGGCGGCAGCGTGGCCGAGAGACGGTCACCCCGCGCCCGGTTGCCCACCTGGTCGTGGGTCTGGGCATAGCCCAGGAAGCGACCGGCCGGGATCGGCGGGTCGGCGGGCAGCAGCGGCAGTCCGTGCCGGCGGCCGCGGAATGAGGAGTAGCCGCCGTCGTGGAAGAAGGCGCCGGTCAGTGTCTTGGCGAGCGCGGCCATCGGGGCGCGGGCGAAGTCCGCGTAATAGCCGCCCGATTCGCCGGTCAGGGCGGCGTGCAGGGCGTGGTGGAAATCGTCGTTCCACTGGGCGTGCAGCCCCAGGCCCCCTTCGTCGCGCGGCGCGGTGGTGCGCGGGTCGTTGCGGTCGGACTCGGCGATCAGGAACAGCGGGCGGCCGAGCCGCGCCGCCAGGTCGTCGACGGCTGCGGACAGCTGCGCCAGGAAGTGCTCGGCACGGTCGTCGGCGAGCGCGTGCACGGCATCCAGCCGCAGTCCGTCGAGCCGGTAGTCCGTCAGGAACGCCGACGCGCTGCCCACCAGGTATTCGCGCACTTCGTCCGAGCCTGGCGCGTCCAGGTTGACAGCCGAACCCCACGGCGTGTGGTGGGTGTCGGTGAAGTACGGGCCGAAGGACGGCAGGTGGTTGCCCGAGGGGCCCAGATGGTTGTGCACCACGTCGAGCACGACGCCCAGCCCGTGGCCGTGTGCCGCGTCGACGAGCCGCTTGAGCCCGTCGGGCCCGCCGTACGGTTCGTGCACGGCCCACGGGCACACCCCGTCGTAGCCCCAGCCGTGCCGGCCGGGGAAGGGGGAGACGGGCATCAGCTCCAGATGGGTGACACCGAGCCGGGCCAGGTGGGGCAGGTGGGTGATCGCCGCGTCGAAGGTCCCCTCGGGGGTGAAGGTGCCCACGTGCAGCTCGCAGAGCACCGTGCCCTCCAGCGGACGGCCGCGCCAGGCGTGCCGCCAGCCGAACGCGTCGTGGTCGACGACCGAGCTCAGGCCCTCGGGCCCGTCCGGCTGGCGGCGGGAGCGCGGGTCGGGCAGCGCCGGGCCGCCGTCCAGCGCGAAGCCGTACCGGCTGCCCGGGCCGGCCTCCGTCTGCGCCCGCCACCAGTCGTCGCGGCCCGGGTCACGCTCCATCGCGCGCTCACGCCCGTCGACGGTGAGCGTGACCCGGCCCGCCTGCGGTGCCCACACCTCGAACAGCATGCTCACCATGCTGCGGGAAGCGGGCACGCCTCGCGAGCCAGGTCCTGTCTGGAGTTTCCCGCCTGCGCCGCGACGCCCGGCGCCCTCGCCGAAGAACGGCGGGGAGGACATGCGGGTCAGGGCGGTGAGCGGGGCGAACCGTACGGCGGTGCCACGCTCGCCCGGCGCGAAGAGGGACCGGCGAGGTGTTCACGTGCCGGGCGGTGGGCTGCTGGTCTACCGACCGGCGCCCTGCGGTCGACGTGCTCCCGAAAGCAGGGAGTTGATAAATATTCAGTAATTAATAAAAGACCGAGGTCGGGGTAAGCGCTTCCCCCGTTTCGCGACATCAGAATGATGAATCAGCGACGAGAGGCCATGTCGTTGCCGTCTATACCACGGAGAGTCGCATAAGTTGGCGTGTGTCGTTTCGCGCGGGCCGTCAACACGCGGTCTGTGCCGGTGTGTTCGCCGAGAGGAGTGGGCGTGAAGTTTCGATTTGGCCTGAGCAGAGGGAAGACGCTTGCGGTCACCGTGCTGGCCGCGACCGTCGCCTCGATCCTTCCAGGATCGGTGTCCGCCGCCGCACACGGAAAGGCGTGGAGTTCGGACCACTGGGGTGTCATCACCCGCAACACGATCGGCTCTCCCGTCGCCGAACTGAGGCAGGGTCCGTTCGGCTCGTTCGGTGTGCATGGCCGCTCCGCCCGACCGCCCTATGGGCGCGGCAGCCTCGGGATCGAGGTGGCGGACGACTCCACCACCCAGAATCCTCCCAGCGAGAAGGTCGACTTCGGCAATGAGGTCGACTTCTACGGCGACCCGGTTCTGGGGCTCAAAAAGGTGGGGTTCCACGTCTTCCAGACGGGTGAGAACGTGACCTACGGGGGTGCCAAGAACATGCCGAACATCAAGTTCGAGATCGACCCGAACGTGAGCGCGCACCCGAACGACGACTACTCCACGATGGTGTGGGTGCCGGACGCGTCCCCGGTGACCGACCGCTGGAGCCCCTATCTCGACGCCACCTCGACCGGCTACTGGTACCTCACGGGCAACGAGACCGCCTGTAACCAGGCAGCCGAGTGCACCTTCCAGCAGATGAAGAACTCACTCGACGACGGCGGCGCCAAACCCACCATCTACACTGCCGCGGTGGGCAAGGGCCGTGACCACATGTGGATCGGCGCCGTCGACGGCCTTCGGATCAATCGGCACATCTACGACTTCGAGGCCAGCGGCGTCAGGACTCGGTTCGCGCTCTGATTCGGCCGGATCGAAGGCGATTCCTGCTGTCGTAGCGGCTGACACCTGTCGGCCTCCCACGCCAGTATGAGGCGAACGCGGTGACCGGCCGCCGACGAACGGGAGCGGCCGCCCGGGGACTCACAGCTGGCGCCGGCTGAGCGGTTCACCTGCCGCGGGGGTGCCCGGTTCGGTTGTCGAACCGGGCACTTGCGCCTGCGTCCGTCTCCGCCCGCCACCAGCCGTCGCGGCCCGGTCGCGCTCCATCGCGTGCTCACGCCCGTCGACCGTGAGCGCGACCCGGTCCGCCTGCGGTGCCCACCCCTCGAACAGCATGCTCACCATGCTGCGGCAGCGTGACGCACCTCGCCTGACGCGGCACTAGGCCATGCAGAAGCGGTGCTGGACCACCGGGTAGCCCGCACGGGCGAAGTGGGCGGCCATCGGGGCGTTGCCGAGGTCGGTGGCCGCCGCGATACGGTCGGCCCCCTCGTCGACCAGCTGGTGAGTGCACTCCAGCAGCAGGTCGTAGGCGTACCCGTGCCCGCGCTGCTCGGGGACGACGCCGATGAAGCCGACGACGGGGTCGTTCATGTTGCGGCCGGGGATCTGCAGGCCGACCAGGTCGCCTTTCGGTGTGTAGGCCAGACGCCACCACGCGCGCGGCGAGGGCATCCAGTGGAAGAAGTCCAGCTCCTCCTGCGCGGCCTGGTCGACCCCGCCCTCGGCGACGGCCTTCCGTGCGTGCCCGTCGAGGGTGACGCCGTGGACGCGCCGCAGCACCTCCAGGATCACCTCGTCGTCGGGTTCGGGCCGGTAGACCAGACGCTTCGGACGCTCGGGCAGCGGGAAGTCGCGCGTCCACAGGTAACGGTAGCGCTCCATCAGCGGCCGGTAGCCTGCCTCTTCGGCGGCGTCGATGCGGGCCTCTGCCGCGGCCCGCGCTGCCGGCTGCTCGCGCCACCCGGGCGGCAGCATGAGTTCGTACTCGGCGTGCAGCGGCACCTCGCGCAGCAGCCGCACGCCGGCGGCGCGCTCGCCGGGGGCGAAGTCGAACCAGTCGAGTGCCGTGGGCTTGTCGTCCTGCGGTCCGCCCCAGAAGGCGGCGCGGGCGACGACCTCGCCGTCGCGCAGTGCCACCCAGGACCACTCGGGCCGGTACTCGCCCCCGGCGGCGAGGGTGTCGTAGGGGCTCCCGAGCAGGCCGCGGCCGACGAGGCCCGGGTCGGGCAGGGAGGTGAACAGTACGCGCGCCTCGTGCTCGGCGAGGGCGCGGATGACCAGATCGGTCACGATGGTTCCTTCCGGAGGTGCTCTGGAGCGCTCCCGGTCAGCAGGAAGAGGACACCCGGTGGACGGGGCGGGAGCGCGGTGTCGTGTTGCGGAACATCGCTCTCGCCTCCTTCCCTCGGCTCACGGGCGTTCCCGGCACGCTAACCCACGCCGCGCCGGCCCGCCACGGGATTTTCTCCGCCTGCCTCACACCTGGTGCAGGCGGCGGCCGGCCAGCGTCAGGAACGCCTCGCCCACCGCCTCCGACAGGGTCGGGTGCGGATGCACGTGCTGCGCCATGTCCTCCGGCCAGGCGTCCCAGCCGACGATCAGCTGGCTCTCGGCGATCATCTCCGAGACGTGCGGCCCGACCAGGTGCACGCCCAGGACCGGGCCGTCGCCGCCGCGTTCCGCGACCACCTTCACCATGCCGCCGCGGCCGTGCACCAGGCCCTTGGCCACCGCCGTGAACGGCATGGTGTTCACCGCGACGTCGTTGGTGCCGGGCCGGCGCTCGCGGGCCTCCGTCTCGGTCAGGCCGACGGCGGCGGTCTGCGGGCTGGAGTAGGTGACGCGTGGCACGGCCCGGTAGTCGACCGGGCGGGGCCGCTGTCCGGCCAGGGTCCCGGCCACCAGCAGGCCCTCCGCGAACGAGGCGTGCGCGAGGCCGGGGGAGGGCGGCGGCAGCAGGTCGCCGACGACGTGGATGCCGGGAACGGCCGTCTCCAGCCGCGACCAGTCGGCGGGGGCCACGAACCCGCGCGCGTCCGTGGCGAGACCGGCGGCGGCCAGACCGAGCCCGTCGGTGACCGGTTGACGGCCGACTGCGACGAGCAGGCGTTGGGCGGCGAAAGTGCGTTCCTCGCCGCGTGCGGTGCGCACCTTTGCATGCACGCCGTCCGCGTGCGTCTGCGCGTCGAGCAGGCGTGCGCCGGTGTGCACGTCGACCCCGCGCGTCGTCAGGCCGCGCGTCAGGTGCCGGCTCACGTCGACGTCCTCGCCCGGCAGCAGCCGGTCGGTGGCTTCGACGAGGGTGACGTGGGCGCCCATCGAGCAGTGCAGCGAGGCGTATTCGACGCCGATCGCGCCGCCGCCCAGCACCAGTACCGAAGCGGGCAGCCCAGGGGCGAACAACGCGTCGTCGCTGGTGACGACGGTGCGGCCGTCAGGCTGCAGGCCGGGCAGGGTGCGTGGGCGTGACCCGGTGGCAAGCACCAGGCCGCGCCGGGCCGTCCAGGCGCCCGCCTCCGGTCCGGTGACGCGAACACCGCGCGGGCCGGTCAGCTCGGCGCTTCCGCGCACCACCCGGACGCCGGCGGTGTGCAGGTGCCCCTGCACACCCCGGTGATTGCGGGCCACGATGTCGTCGCGCGTCGCCGTCAGCGCCGCCCAGTCGACGCCCTCCAGCGTCGCCTTCACACCCCATCGCTCCCGTGCCTCGGCCACACCGTCGACGAGTTCCGCGGCGTGCAGCATCGCCTTGCTGGGGATGCAGCCGCGGTGCAGGCAGGTGCCGCCCACCGTGTCGCGCTCCACGAGTACCACCGACAGGCCGAGCGCCGCAGCCCGAAGAGCTGTGCTGTAGCCACCCGTTCCCCCACCGATGACGAGCACGTCCGCCATATTCTGCGTCATGCGGCCAGCATCACCGCCTCCCTGGCCATGAGTCCAAGGCAATGATGGAATGAGAGTCATGAACAGCGTTCATGGCAGGGATGCTCGGTGAGCCTGCGGCAGATGGAGTACCTGGTGACCGTGCTCGAGCAGGGTTCGTTCACCCGGGCCGCCGAGGCGCTGCACGTCACGCAGTCCGCGCTGTCACACCAGATCAAGGCGCTCGAGCGGGAGACGGGCGGCGCGCTGCTGGAACGGCTGCCGCGCGGTGTGCGGCCGACCGCCATGGGCCGCGCTTTCCTGCCCGACGCGGAGCTCGCCGTGCGCAGCGCTCGGCGGGCCCGTCGCGCCGCGCGCGCCGCGGCCGGCGCCGAGGCGGGCGAGCTGCACGTGGCGACCCTGCACGGGCTGGCCGTCGGCCTGCTGCCCCGCGCGGTCGCCCGCATGCGAACCGAACATCCCCGAGTCGCAGTGACGTTGCACGAGTACGCGACAGAGGAGGAGCTGCGGGACCGGATGCTCCGCGGCATCGCCGACCTGGCCGTCGCCTACCCGCTCCGGGACACCGGCTGGGAGGGCTTTGTGCAGGAGGTGGCGAAGGAGGAGGTGCGGCTGATCGTGCCGCCCGGTGATCCGCTGTGTGGCCAGGGACCGGTGCGGCTGGCGCAGTTCGCCGACCGCGGGTGGGTGCGCTGCGCGATGGAACCGGTCATGGACGGCTTGCCGTTCCTGGACCTCGCGTGCGAACAGGAGGGGTTCACGCCGCGCACCGTCGTGCGTGCGGGACACACGACGACCTCCGCGCGGATCGCCGCCGCGGGCGCGGGCGTCGGACTGGTGCCGGCCGCGATCGCTGAACTCGTCGCGCCGGCCCGGCAGATCCTGTGCACGGACCCGGTCCGGCGGCGCCCGGTCGTCGCGCTGAGTAGGACGGAACTCACCGGCGCGGCCCGCGCGTTCGTGGCAGTCCTGCGACAGGCGCAGCCTGGACAGGCCGCCGGGCGTTCCGGAGAATGTGCCACATGACCTCCCTCGAGTTCGCCGCGCAGCCGCCCCGGGTCTGTGACGCGGACCGGGACCGCGCGCTGGAGGTGCTGCGGGAGAGCGCCGCGGCCGGGCGGGTCTCCCAGGAGACGTTCCTGCGCCGCATGGAGGTCGTGCTGCAGGCACAGCGGCCGGAGGAACTGCAGGCCGTGCTGTGCGACCTGCCGGCCCGCGGGCGCCGCGGCGGCTGGCTGTACCGGGTGGTCGGCGGTCTCTCGGCGCTGCCGGTGCGGCTGCGCCGGGCCTGGCAGGCCGAGCGGCTGCCGGAGCTGATGTTGCCGCTGCCCGGCCCGCACCCGCTTTCCATCGGGCGTGCCCCGGGTTCGGTGCTGCGGCTGAGCGACATCACCGTCTCCCGGTTCCACGCGCAGCTGTCCGCCTCGGGCTCCGGCTGGAGCCTGCGGGATCTCGGATCGAGCAACGGCACCTGGGTCAACGGGCGCCGTGTGACGGGCAAGTCCCCGGTCCACCCGGGCGACCAGGTCCGTTTCGGCCAGACGGCCTTCCGCCTCACGGCGCCCTACGCTCCGCACCAGCCCGCCGGCTGACCGCCTCACGCCGGGTCCAAGCCGGTGCCGGTCGGCGCCAGGCGCCCGGTGAGCGGGACGGTGGTGGCTGCCGACAACGGATACCCGGCGCCGATGGCATCGCCGTCGTGCAGCCGCGAGGGCCGTCGGGGCCGCTCGGGCCCGCGGCCCCTGCGGCAGGTGGGAGGCGGCCTCGAGCCCCGCGTCGAGGCTGGGGTCGTGCGTCGCCAGGCCGTAGCCTGATGAGCGTTCCCGAGCAAGGAAACCCGATGCCCGACAGCCGAGCTTGCGGCACCCCCCCTCGCGTCCGTCGCCCACCTGAGGGCGGGTGGCGTGAGTCTCGTCCTGGACTGCACCGGCACCGCACTGCCGCGCGTGCTGCACTGGGGCGAGGACCTCGGCGCCCTGGACGCCGACACTCTCGCCGCACTCGCCGCCGCCGACCGGCACAGCACACCGCCAGCACCCCGGACGACCCGGTGCCACTCGCCCTGCTCCCCGAGGCGTCGGCCGGCTGGCCCGGCACCCCGGGCCTGACCGGCCACCGCGACGGCACACACTTCTCCACCGCGTTCACCGTGCACGGCCTGGAACACACCGCCCGGCGCCTGACCGTCGAGGCTGCAGATCCGCAGGCCCGCCTCGCGCTGCGCATCGAGACGGAGCTGGCCGACTCCGGACTGCTGCGGCTGCGCGCCACGCTCACCGACACCTGTGACGGCAGGCTGCCCCCGTACACCGTGGACGGCCTGCTCCTCGCCCTCCCCGTGCCCGCCCGCGCCGCCGAACTGCTCGACCTGACCGGACGTCACCTGCGCGAACGCAGCCCGCAGCGCCACGCGTTCACCCTCGGCACCCACCTGCGCGACGGCCGTCGCGGCCGTACCGGGCTCGACGCCACCCTGCTGCACGCCGCAGGAGAACCCGGCTTCGGTTTCCGTGGCGGCGAGGTCTGGGCCGTGCACACCGCCTGGAGCGGCAACCATCGTACGCTGGCCGAGCGCGCCCCCGAAGGCGCCGCGCTGCTCGCCGGCGGCGAGACGCTGCTGCCCGGGGAGGTGCGCCTGGGCCCCGGCGCGTCGTACACCACCCCCTGGCTGTACGCCTCGCACGGCGACGGCCTTGACGCGCTGGCCGCCCGCTTCCACCGGTCGCTGCGCGCACGGCCGCACCACCCGCGCAGCCCCCGCCCGGTCACCCTCAACACCTGGGAGGCCGTCTACTTCCGGCACGACCTGTCCCGGCTGTGTGCCCTGGCGGACGCGGCCGCCCAGACCGGCGTCGAGCGGTTCGTGCTCGACGACGGCTGGTTCCGCGGCCGCCGCCACGACCACGCCGGACTGGGCGACTGGTACGTGGACGAGGACGTGTGGCCCGAGGGCCTGCACCCGCTGGCCGACCACGTGCGCGGCCTCGGCATGGAATTCGGCCTGTGGGTCGAACCGGAGATGGTCAACCCCGACTCCGACCTGGCCCGCGCCCACCCCGACTGGATCCTCGCCGCCGGTGCCCGGATGCCGCCCGAGGCCCGCCACCAGCAGGTGCTCGACGTCGCCCACCCCGGCGCGTACGCCTACCTCGCGGAGCGCCTCGACGCCCTGGTCACCGAGTACCGCGTCGGCTACCTGAAGTGGGACCACAACCGCGACCTCGTCGACGCCGGCCACGGCCCGGACGTCCGCGCCGGCGTGCACGCCCAGACCCTGGCCGTCTACCGGCTACTGGACGAACTCCGCGCACGCCACCCGGGGCTGGAGATCGAGTCGTGCTCCTCCGGCGGCGGCCGCGTCGACCTCGGCAGTGCTGGAGCGCACCGACCGGGTGTGGACCTCGGACTGCATCGACGCCCTCGAACGGCAGGGTATCCAGCGCTGGACGGGCGTGCTGCTGCCGCCCGAACTGCTGGGCGCACACGTCGGCGCGCCCCTCGCCCACACCACCGGCCGCACGCACACCCTGGCCTTCCGCGCCGGCACCGCGCTCTTCGGCCACTTCGGCATCGAATGGGACCTGACGGCCGCCACCGCGGCCGAACGCGCCGAACTCGCCGCGTGGATCGCCGCGTACAAGGAACTGCGTCCCCTGCTGCACGGCGGCGACGTCGTGCACGGCGACCACCACGACCTGGCGTTGTGGCTGCACGGCGTCGTCGCCCCCGACCGCAGCCGCGCCGTCTACGCGCTCGTCCAGACCGCGACGAGCGTGCAGTCCCCGCCCGGCCGGATCCGGCTGCCCGGTCTCGACGACGACACCGTCTACCACGTCACTCCGTTGGCCCCCGGCGACCACTGCCACGGCCCGGCTGACGGGCCGCCCCCCTGGTGGGACGAGGGAGTGCGGCTGCCCGGCCGCGTCCTGTCCGCCGTCGGCGTTCAGGCCCCGGTCCAGTACCCCGAACGCCTCGTGCTCATCGAGGCCCGCCACGCGGAGAAAGGGACACCGATGTGACGTCTCGAGCGCCCGGCGCCGTGCGGCTGCTCGGCGGTCGTCCCGCTCGGAGCGGCTCAGTCGCCGACCCGGCCGGCGTCGATGCGCCGGCCGCGCGTCACATCCACCACGATGGGGACACCGTCCGGAATCCGTCCCTCGAGACGGTCGAGCAGACCGGCTACCGGGGGCAGACGCCCGGGGACACGCACGTGGATGTGCATCGTCCGGGACTCCGCGTCCACGCTCGTGACCGAAGCGTCCGGCTCATCCCTCAGCCACGACTCCGCCGTGTCCTTGGTCTGATTGGTCCAGGCGTTGAGCAGGAGCGTGAGAGCGGTGTTGGCCGCCAGTGGCACGAACACCACGGTGAACAGCAGGCTCATGGCGAGATACGTCCTGCGGGTGGGCCGCGTGGTCGCCCCGCCCTCCCGGGCACCGTAGTTGAGGGCGGCGAAGACCACCATGCCACCGAAGACCAGTGCGAAGAGGTTGGACACGAACAGCACCAGCGCACCCAGCGCCAGCCAACCGTCCAGGTGTCCCAGGCACACCCCGGCCACCACCAGCGGCGGCACGAGAGAGATGGCGATCGCGACTCCGGGGAGCACGGCGGCCACGTCCCGCCGGGAGAGCGCCACCGCGCCGGCGAATCCCGTTGCCAGGGCGGCGATCAGGTCCATGAGGCCCGGCGACGTCCGCGACGCGATCTGGCTGTTCGCCAGCAGGTCGTAGTCGCCGGGCAGGAAGACCGAGAACACCATCCCGACCGCGATCACCAGCAGACAGGCGAAGAAGACGACTCCGGCCGCTCCGTTCCGGCGGCGCTGCACCGATCCCAGGGCGATACCCATGATGGGCGTCGACAGCGGCGCGACGATCATCGCCCCGATCACCGTGGCGGTCGAGTCCGTGAGCACCCCTCCGGCCGCGATGACCGACGACAGCGTCAGCATCGTCCAGAACGCCGAGCGCTTGGCCCGGGCGTCCCCGGAGGACAGGTCCAGATCCTGCGCCAGTTCGTCCAGGGAGCGGCGCTGGGAAGCGGGCAGAACGCGGGGGAGAACTCCACTGAGCATGTCCTCCGACTATCACGACCGGCGCGTTCCCGGCGTATCGGACACGGGATGGCCGATCGGTCCGTGCACGCCTTCGTCGGTATCCTCACCTGCCCGTGGTTCTGCGGCGCGGTCCAGAACCCGTTCACCACCGCCGACCACCGCACGGCCACCGCCTCCTGCCCCGAGGCGACGGCCCCCGTCCTGCCCGTGTACGTCTTCGCCCAGCGCCGGGTGATCTCCTCAGTCCTGCGAGGTTCTGCCAAGTGACCATAGGCACCACCACCGTGACCACCACCGACGACCCGTGGTGGAAGTCCGCCGTCGTCTACCAGATCTATCCGCGCAGCTTCTCCGACAGCGACGGCGACGGCGTCGGTGACCTGCGCGGCATCCTCGGACGGCTCGACTATCTGCACGACCTCGGCGTCGACGTGCTGTGGCTGTCGCCCATATACCCCTCGCCGCAGGACGACAACGGCTACGACGTCAGCGACTACCAGGACATCGACCCCGTCTTCGGCACACTGGCCGACTTCGACGCGCTGCTGGCCGCCGTACACGAGCGCGGCATGAAGCTCGTGATGGACCTCGTCGTCAACCACACCTCCGACGAACACCCCTGGTTCGTGGAGTCCCGCGACGGCGGACCCGAGGGGCCCAAGCGCGACTGGTACTGGTGGCGGCCGGCCCGCGAGGGCTGCGAGCCCGGAGAGGAGGGGGCAGAGCCCACCAACTGGGGTTCGGTCTTCTCCGGGCCCGCCTGGACCTACGACGAGCACAGCGACGCGTACTACCTGCACCTGTTCTCCCGCAAGCAGCCCGACCTCAACTGGGAGAACCCGCGGGTCCGGCACGCCGTCCACGCGATGATGAACTGGTGGCTCGACCGCGGCGTCGACGGCTTCCGCATGGATGTCATCAACCTCATCTCCAAGGACCCCAAGCTGCCCGACGGGCCCCTCGAGGAGGGCGCCACCTACTCGCCGGCCATGCCGCGCTGCTTCGACGGCCCCCGGCTGGAGGAGTTCCTGCGCGAGATGCACCAGGAGGTCTTCGCCGACCGCCCCGAGCGCTTCCTCACCGTCGGCGAGATGCCCGGCGTCACCCTCGACCAGGCGCGGCGGCACACCGACGCCGACGGCCGGCAGCTCGACATGGTCTTCCAGTTCGAACACATGCGGCTCGACCACGAGGGCGACAAGTTCGCCCCCACCCGGCTGCGCCTCACCGACCTGAAGACCACGCTCGACCGCTGGCAGACCGGGCTGGCCGACGTCGGCTGGAACAGCCTCTACTGGTGCAATCACGATCAGCCGCGCGTCGTCTCCCGCTTCGGCGACGACTCCGACGAGGCCTCCCGGGTGCGGTCCGCGACGATGCTGGCCACCGTGCTGCACCTGCACCGCGGCACGCCCTACGTCTACCAGGGCGAGGAACTGGGCATGACCAACGCCCCGTTCACCGGCATCGACGACTACCGCGACCTGGAGTCCCTGAACCACTACGCGCACGCCGTCGCCGCCGGGGCGCCGCCGGCAACGGTGCTGGCGGGGCTGCACAGGATGAGCCGCGACCACGCCCGCACCCCCATGCAGTGGACGGCGGGTCCGCAGGCCGGCTTCACCGACGGCGAGCCCTGGATCGCCGTGAACCCCGACCACGAGCGGGTCAACGCCGAGGCCGCCGTCGCCGACGGGGATTCGGTCTATCACCACTACCGGCGGCTGATCGCGCTGCGGCACACCGAAGCGGCCGTCGTGCACGGCGACTTCCGCATGCTGCTGCCGGAGGACGAGCGGATCTACGCCTTCACCCGGTGCCACGAGTCCGACGGCGTCGAACTGCTGGTGCTCGGCAACTTCACCGGCGAGGCCACCGAGGTGACCGTGCCGGCGGACTGGGCCGGCGCCGAACTGCTGCTCGGCAACCTCGGCGGGGAGCAGGGACCGGTTCCCCCGGACGCCGCATTCACTCTGCGGCCGTGGGAGGCCCGCATCCACCGCCGGGTGCGGCGGGCCGAGTAGTCCTGATTCACTCCTGGCGGACGAGCAGGGCGACCGGCTCGTCCGCCAGGAGCGAGCTCACCGGGCACCGGCCCGCCACGCTTCGGCCGGAGAGAACGTCCCGCCACCGCCCGTCCGGCAGCCGCAGCTCCGTGTCGACCCAGCCGCCGGACTCCGCCAGGCGCAGCGACAACCGGGTCACGACGGTCGCCACCGCGCCGGAGCGGACGAAGGCCAGGCAGTGCCCGGCCGCCGGCCCGCTCGCGTGCAGCGGTTCGTAGGACGCCTCGTCCCCGAACCACCGAGGGTGCGCGCGGCGCAGCCGCAGCGCGGCCCTTGTCAGGCGCAGCTTGTCCTCCTGGGCCGGCTCGTCCTCCTCTTCGCGGCCGGCCCCCAGCAGCGCCGGGATCCGGCGGTTGTCCGGATCGACCAGCGACGCCGCGCGCCGCTCGCCGCCCCAGTACAACTCCGGCACACCCGGCATCGTCAGTTGCACGAGCACGGCCGCCAGCGTGGTGGCCCGCACGTGCGGGCGCAGTTCGTCCACCAGCTTCTCCATCGCGGCCCACGGCGGCCCGCACACCGCACCCTGAACGAACCGGCACAGCGCCGCCTCGTAGTCGGGGTCCGGTTCGGTCCACGTGGTGTGCAGTCCGGCCTCCCGCACCGCTTTGACCACCGCGGCGGTGAGCCGTTCGGCGTCGGGCTCCCCGAGGCCGTACGCGGTCTGCCAGGCCACCCACTCCACGTGCGGCTCGGGCGCGCGGTGCCCGTCGTCCGGAAGCTGCGCCGCCGCCTCGCGGGCCGCCCCGAGCGCCTCGCTCCAGCGGTGCGGGCACTCGCTGAGCACGGCGAGCGCCGCCCGCACGTCGGCGCTGCGCTTGGTGTCGTGCGTGGAGAGCACCACCTGGGTCTGCGGCCAGTCCCGCTGGATGCGGGTGCAGTAGGCGTGGAACTCCTGGGGCGGCACGGCGGGCCGGGCCGGGTCGCCGCCGACCTCGGTGGCCGACAGCAGCGGCGCGTACCGGTAGAAGGCGGTGTCCTCCACGGCCTTGGCCCGCAGTGCGGAGGCGAGCTGCGCGAAGTGGGCGGCCACACCGCGTTGCGCGTGGCCGTCTCCGAGCCGGCCGAGCGCCAGGTCCCGCATCACCGCCACCGCCTCGCCCTCCTGGGCAACGGAGAAGGCCGTCCGGGCGCCGTCCGCGGCGGCCTGGAGCAGCGCCACGTCCTCCTTGCGCGCGGGCGCGTCGCAGCGCACGTAGGGCCGGTAGACCGGCAGCCGGGTCAGCAGCTCGCGCAGCGCCTTGCGCAACGCCCAGGGGGCGTGGTCGCGGTGGCGCAGGGCCTGGTGCGCAGGTCCCGCCGGCGGGACGCCGCCTGCCCCGCGGGCGGATGACGCCACCTCCACACCACGCCCTGGCCCGTCGGGGTCCTCACAGATCGCGACGGCGGCGCGGGTGACGCGGTCGGTCTCGGCGGCCAGCTCCTCGGCGAGTACCTCGTGGGAGGCGCGGCGCAGCGTCGCCACCCACTCGCCGCCCTCCGACGGCGCGGCGCCGGTCGCCTCGCGGTAGCGCCGGGTGAGGTCCGCGTACCCGTCGGGGTCGGTGAAGACGCCGTCGAGGCGGTGCAGGGCGTCGTAGCCGGTGGTGCCGGCGACGCGCCAGTCGGCGGGCAGGGTCTCCTCGCGGGCCAGGATCTTCTCCACGACGGTCCAGCGCCCGCCGGTGGCCTCGTGCAGGCGCCGCAGGTAGCCGCCGGGGTCGGCGAGACCGTCCGGGTGGTCCACCCGCAGCCCGTCGATCACGTGCTCGTGCAGCAGCCGCAGCACCGTGCGGTGCGTGGCCTCGAAGACCTCCGGATCCTCCACGCGCAGGCCGATCAGAGAGGAGATGGTGAAGAACCGCCGGTAGTTCAGCTCGGTGCGGGCCAGCCGCCACCAGGCGAGCCGGTAGTGCTGGGCGTCGAGCAGCGCGGGCAGCGCGAGTCCGTCGGTGCCGTCGCGCAGCGGCAGCACGTGAGGTCCGCAGCGCAGGGTGCCGTCACCGGGCGCCGACAGCTGCGCGGCCGCCGTGCGCAGCGGCTCGCCGAGCACGGGCAGCAGCATCCGGCCGCCGCCGGCGTCCCAGTCGACGTCGAACCAGCGGGCGTAGGGGGAGCCGGGCCCCTCGCGCAGGGTCTCCCACAGGGCGTGGTTGAGCCGGGTGTCGGCGGGGACGGCCATGTGGTTGGGGACGATGTCGAGGACCAGGCCCAGGCCGTGCGCCCGGGCGGTGGCCGACAGGGCGCGCAGTCCGTCCTCGCCGCCCAGTTCCTCGCGCACCCGGGAGTGGTCGGTGACGTCGTAGCCGTGGGCGGAGCCGGGGACGGCGGTCAGGACGGGGGAGAGGTGCAGGTGCGACACGCCGAGCCGCGCCAGGCGCGGCACGGCCGCTTCGGCGGCGGAGAACGGGAAGTCCGGCTGGAGCTGAAGCCGATAGGTCGCAGTCGGAGTCATATCGTCCTCCTACCCGGCCCGGGGCCGGGCCGCCACCCGCGCCCCCGCCCGTCCCAGGTCCACCCGTTCGAGTGGAGCGTGTCTGGGTGATGCGGGAAGCCCGCGGTTGACACAGGGCGGTCACGCGATCAGACCGGGCGGCGCAGCACCACCAGGCTCTGGTCCGTCAGCCGCAGCCGGTCCCCCGCGTCGACCTTGCGGCTCGAGTCGCCCACCGCGGTCTCCTCGTCGGCGGTGTCCACGATGACCTGCCACTGGTCGCCGTGCTCGGCCGGCATCGTGAAGTCGCGGGGCGCGTCCTGCGCGTTGAACATCAGCAGGAACGAGTCGTCGGTGATCCGCTCGCCCCGGTCACCCGGCTCGGAGATCGCGCGGCCGTTGAGGAAGACCGTGAGCGCCTTCGCCTGTGCGGCCTGCCAGTCCTGCTGCGCCATCTCCTCGCCCTCGGGGGTGAACCAGGAGATGTCGGAGAGCTCGTCGTGCGTGCCCTCCACCGGGCGGCCGTGGAAGAAGCGGCGGCGCCGGAAGACAGGGTGATCGCGCCGCAGCCACACCATCGACTGCGTGAACTCGCGCATGCCGTGTTCCTCGCCCGGCTCCGGCCAGCGCACCCAGGTCAGCTCGTTGTCCTGGCAGTAGCCGTTGTTGTTGCCGCGCTGACTGCGGGCGAACTCGTCGCCGTGACTGAGCATCGGCACGCCCTGGGAGAGCATCAGCGTCGCGACGAAGTTGCGCATCTGCCGGCGGCGCAGCCGCAGCACCGCCGGGTCGTCCGTCTCGCCCTCGACGCCGCAGTTCCACGAGCGGTTCCAGCTCTCGCCGTCCCGGTTGCCCTCACCGTTGGCGTCGTTGTGCTTGTCGTTGTAGGCGACCAGGTCGTGCAGGGTGAAGCCGTCGTGGCACGTGACGAAGTTGATGGAGGCAAGCGGGCGGCGCCCGTCGTCCTGGTAGAGGTCGGAGGAGCCGGTCAGCCGGGAGCCGAACTCGGCCAGCGTGCGCGGCTCGCCCCGCCACAGATCCCGCACGGTGTCCCGGTAGCGGCCGTTCCACTCCGTCCACAGCGGCGGGAAGTTTCCCACCTGGTAGCCGCCCTCGCCCACGTCCCACGGCTCGGCGATCAGTTTGACCTGGCTGACGACCGGGTCCTGCTGCACCAGGTCGAAGAACGACGACAGCCGGTCCACCTCGTGGAACTGGCGGGCCAGCGTGGCCGCCAGGTCGAAGCGGAAGCCGTCGACGTGCATGTCGGTGACCCAGTAGCGCAGCGAGTCCATGATCAGCTGCAGCACGTGCGGGCTGCGCATCAGCAGCGAGTTCCCGGTGCCGGTGGTGTCGGTGTAGTACCGCTGATCCTCGGCCAGGCGGTAGTAGGAGGCGTTGTCCAGGCCGCGGAAGGACAGGGTGGGGCCCAGGTGGTTGCCCTCGGCGGTGTGGTTGTAGACGACGTCGAGGATCACCTCGATCCCGGCCTCGTGCAGTGCACGCACCGCCTGCTTGAACTCCAGTACCTGCTGGCCGCGGTCGCCCCAGGAGGCGTAGGCGTTGTGCGGGGCGAAGAACCCGATCGTGTTGTAACCCCAGTAGTTCTGCAGGCCCCGGTCGGCGAGGAAGTGGTCGGTGACGAACTGGTGGACCGGCATCAGCTCCAGCGCCGTGACGCCGAGCTTCGTCAGGTGGTCGATGACCGCCGGGTGCGCCAGTGCCGCGTAGGTGCCGCGCAGGTCGTCCGAGCAGCTCCGGGTGGAGCATCGTCAGGCCCTTCACGTGTGCCTCGTAGAGCACCGTCTCGTGGTACTCGGTGCGCGGCGGCCGGTCGTCTCCCCAGTCGAAGTAGGGGTTGATCACCACGGAGGTCATGGTGTGCGGCGCCGAGTCCAGGTCGTTGCGCCGATCGGGTGAGTCGAAGTGGTAGCCGTAGACCGACTCGTCCCAGCCGACCCGGCCGCTGACCGCCTTCGCGTACGGGTCCAGCAGCAGTTTCGCGCTGTTGCACCGCACACCGCGCTCCGGCTCGTACGGGCCGTGCACCCGGAAGCCGTAGCGCTGTCCCGGCATCACCCCGGGCAGGTAGGCGTGCCGCACGAACGCGTCCGATTCGCGCAGCTCCACCGCGGTCTCCGAGCCGTCGTCGTGCAGCAGGCACAGCTCGACGCGCTCCGCCGCCTCGGAGAACACGGCGAAGTTCGTCCCCGCGCCGTCGTAGGTGGCCCCGAGGGGATACGCCTGTCCCGGCCAGACCTGCATGCGGTGTCTCTTCCCGGTCGTCGCCTCGCGGCCGCCGTGCGCCCGCCCTCGATCCGGCGCATCTCGTGCGCCGGAGACCCGCAGGGGCGGGCCCACGCGTTATCTTCCCCTCCAAGGACGGCGAGCAGGCGGAAGTTGAACGGGGTTCGGGATACACGCCCCCGGGTGGCGCAGTAGTCTTCCTTGATCGAACATCGGGTGGGGAAGGCGGTGCACGAGTGGGCTCGGGAGGGCTGGAACTCCCTCCGGGGGAGGGCGGCGGCGAGGAGGCCGCCACGGTTCCGCTCCGGCACGGTGTCCTTGGCGCGCCCCATGGAGATCGGGCGCGAACCTGGACTGGGGCGCCGACGCCTGGGCCGAGGTGCGCACCCGCGCACAGCGCGCCGGGCGCGCCTACGTCTGGCTGAACCTGGTCGAGCAGCGGCTGCGGGCCGTCGTCTCCGCGGTGCTGCGTCCCCGTCTACGAACCGGTGCACGGCGACGAGTGGGTCGTCGCGGCGGCCGGCCCGGCCGGCCAGGAATGGGTGCAGCGGGCGGTGGCCGTACGCGAGGTCAGCCGGCGCAAGGGCTACCTGCTCGACCCGGCCGACGACACGCTGCTGTCCTTCCTCACCCTGCCGCAGCTGCGCGAGCTCATGGTCCAGCACTGGCCCTGCTTCGAGCCCTACCTCGACGATCGGCGCGAGGTCGAGCTGGCCCTGGACGAGCTGGAGGTCGCGCGCAGCGCCGTCGCCCGCAACCGCGCGCTGTCCGAGACGGTGCTGGCACAGGCCGAGCGCACCTCCGCCCGGCTGCTCGACCTGCTCGCCACTTCCTCGGCATCCGCGGGCTCCTCCTCGTCCGCAGCGCCCGGCGCGGAACGGCTGCCCGTCGACGCCGTCGAGGACCTGGTCGGCGACCGGTTCGCCGACGTGGTCGGCGTCCACGCCGACCGGGTGCGCCTGCAGCGCCAGCTGCCGGCCGAGGACCTCTTCGGCGGAGCTCGCCGGCTGGACGCCATCGGCATAGGGCTGAACCTGCTGGTGCAGAACTACAGCGGCCGCCGGCTGGTGAGGCTCGCCGAGAGCGGCTGCCGAGTGCGGCTGCTCTTCCTCAACCCGGCCAGCAGCGCGATCCGCCGCCGCGAGCGAGAACTGGGCATCAAGAAGGGCGAGCTCAGCCGCAGCGTGGAGATGAACATCCTGCACATGCGCCGGGTGCGTGCCCGGCTGCGCGACCAGGCCGCCTTCGAGATCCACGTCTTCGACGAGACCCCGCGCTTCACCGCCTACCTCGTCGACGGCGACGGCTCTGACGGCCTGGCCGTCGTCCAGACCTACCTGCGCCGGGTACGCGGCATGGAGTCCCCGGTGTTCGTCCTGCGCGGCTCCCGCCCCGGCCCGGTCCGCCCGACCGGCCACGCCGACGAACACGGCCTCTTCGCCACGTACCGGGAGGAGTTCGAGTCCACCTGGGCCGACTCCCGCCCGGTGTCCTGAAGTGATCTGTCTTACACCTCAAATGAGGTCACTGTTCGGTCACGACCTACAACCTTTCACCCGAACGAGGTGTCTTCGATGTGCGGGGTTCATGTGCTGTGCGTGGGCGCCCGTCCGTACGTACGCAGACAAGCAGGAGACGAACAGTGTTGATACAGGGGGAAGGTGGCGAGTCCGGACAGCACCGTGGGGTGGCGGTTCCTCTCGGCACCCGACTGCCGGCACCCGCCACACGCCTCGGCGCGGACGGAAGACCGGGCTCTGCTCCCCGACTGTCTCTCGTCATCCCCGCCTACAAGGTTCAGGGTTATGTCGGTGAGTGTCTCGAGTCAGTGCTACGCCAGGACTTCGCCGACTTCGAAGTCATATGTGTGGACGACTGCTCACCGGACGGCTCCGGTGATGTCCTCGACCGCTTCGCCGCCCGGGATCCTCGCGTGCGCGTTCTGCACCTCGAGGAGAACGTGGGGCTGGGCCGGGCGCGCAACGTCGGCATGGCCCACGCCACTGGCGACTACCTGCTTTTCCTCGACAGCGACGACACCCTCACGCCCGGAGCACTCGGCGCGATAGCCCGCCGTCTGGCCGTCACGGAGGACCCGGACGTCCTGATCTACGACTACGCCCGTACCTACTGGGATGGACGCGTGCAGCGGAACCTCATGCACACCCTCCTGGAGGAGACAGGGCCGCCCGTCTTCGCCCTTGATGAACGCCCCAGGCTGCTCGACTTGCTGCAGATTGTCTGGAACAAGGCCTATCGTCGCGACTTCGTCGAATCACACGGGTTCGAGTTCCCCACCGGCTACTACGAGGACGCGCCTTGGACGTTCTGTTCGCTGATCGCCGCCGAGCACCTTGCCGTCCTGGACCACGTCTGTGTGTATTACCGGCAGCGGCGAGAGGGCGGCAACATCCTGCGCACGACCAGCCGCAAGCACTTCGACGTCTTCGCCCAGTATGAGCGGATCTTCGACTATCTCGACGAGCATCCTGCAGTGGCCAAGTGGCGCCCGGCGATGTTCCGCAAGATGGTGGACCACTACCTGACGATCATTGACCGCCCAGGCCGCCTGCCGCGCAACGCACGAAGCGAGTTCTTCGCCCGTGCCTGCGAGGACTACCGGCGCCGCAGGCCCGCGGAATTCGTGCGTCCGGAAGGGATGCGAGGCTACAAGTACGCTTTGCTTGGGATGGGCTCATACCGGGCACTGGCCGGGGTCAAGACGGCAGGAAGGGCACGAAGGGCCGTTAGGCGACACGGCAGCAATCAGGCGCAACGTGCCAAGAAGTCGACGATGAACACCTTCTACGCCGTTCAACTGCGTCTGCCGCTGGATGAGAACCTCGCGGTGTTCTCCGCGTACTGGAGTCGCTCCTACGCGTGTAACCCGGCTGCGATAGACGCCGAACTCGCCCGATGGGCGCCACACATCAGGCGTGTGTGGGCGATCCGTCCCGACCAGCAGGAGAACGTGCCCGAGGGCGTGGAGACCGTCCGGCCGGGTACTCATGAGTACTGGTCGTGCGTGGCCCGGGCCAAGTATCTGGTGAACAACGTCAACTTCTCTGACACCCTCGTCAAGCGCAGAGGCTCCGTACACCTTCAGACTCACCACGGCACGCCACTCAAGACGATGGGTCTGGATCAGCAGAACTACCCCGCCTCCCACAAGGGCATGGACTTCGATGCCCTCCTCGCACGGTGCGACCGCTGGGACTTCAGCATCGCCTCGAACAGTTTCTCGACAGCTGTGTGGGAAAGGGTGTATCCCTGCTCGTACACGTCCCTGGAGACGGGCTATCCGCGCAACGACGTGTTGATCAAGGCAACCGCGAAGGACGTGCGACAAGCCCGACGCGGCCTGGGTCTGGCCGACGGGACCTCCGCGTTCCTCTACGCCCCGACTCACCGTGAACACGAGACCGAGTTCACGCCGCGTCTCGACCTGGAACGCCTCGTCGAGCGGCTCGACGCGGACACCACCCTGCTGGTACGGGGCCACTACTTCTACCGGTCGTCGGCAGCGCTGACCCGCCTCAAAGCTGACGGAAGGATCATCGACGTCTCGGAGCACCCGAGCATGGAGCAGCTCTATCTCGCTGCTGATGCCCTGATCACCGACTACTCCTCCAGCATGTTCGACTACGCGAACCTGGACCGGCCCATCGTCATCTACGCCGACGACTGGAACATCTATCAGGCGGTCCGCGGCACGTACTTCGACCTGATGGAGGAACCGCCCGGCCACGTGGCGACCACTCAGGAGCAGCTCACCGAGATCCTTTGTTCGGGAGCGTGGCAGGATGGGGCGGCCGCGAAGGCACGCGCGGTATTCCGGGCGCGGTTCTGTGAATTCGACGACGGCCGAGCCGCTGAACGTGTGGTGCGCCGGGTGTTCCTCGGCGAATCGGCCGAGAGCCTGCCCCCCGTTACCCCCCTCGCTGAACGCGTCCCTGCACCGTCCCCTTCTCAGGCGCTCGAGCTCGTCGAGCGGGCCTGACCGAAAGGAAACCGCACCACATGGCCCCTCGGCTCAGCGTCATCGTTCCCATCTACAACGTCGAGCACTATCTGTCGGCCTGTCTCGACTCACTCGAGTCGCAGACGTTTGCGGACATCGAAGTCATCATGGTCGATGACGGCTCCCCGGACAGCTCGGCCGACATCGCCGCGACCTACGAGGCCCGTGACTCGCGCTTCACCCTTGTGCGCAAGGAGAACGCGGGCCTCGGCGCCGCCCGGAACACCGGCATCGAGCACGTGTCTGCGACTTCGGAATACCTCACCTTCGTCGACAGCGACGACCTCATACCCCGGGACGCCTACCGGCTCATGGTCGCCAGTCTGGACGAGACGAGGTCGGACTTCGCGACCGGCAACGTCTTCCACCTCAAGGGCGAGCGGACCTGGCAGGTTCCGCTGCTCAAGATGCTCGCAGGCGCGGCACGTCGCCGTACCCACATCGAGCGTTACCCCAAGCTCGTCGCCGACCGCATCGCCTGCAACAAGGTCTTCCGACGGACCTTCTGGGAAAAACACGACTTCTTCTTCCCCGAAGGCGTCCTCCACGAGGACATTCCTGTGGTGCTGCCGGCGCACTACCTCGCTGAAGCGGTCGACGTCATCGGAGAGGCCGTCTATTTCTGGCGCCAGCGCGAAGGCGAGGCCGCGCCCTCGATCACTCAGCGCCGCACCGAGATCAAGGCGATCCAGGACCGCGTGTCCGCCGTAGAGAACGTCAGTCGCTTCCTCGCAAGCCGGCCCGGCAAGCGGTTCGCCGAGTTGAAGCGCGCATACGACGACCGGGTGCTCCGCGACGACCTGCGAATCTTCCTCAATGTGCTGCCCGACGCGGACACCGAATACCACGATGCCTTCCTCGACGCCACCAACCGCTATCTTGCTCAGGTCGACCCCCAGGTCGCCATGGAACTCCCGGTGGCGCTGCGCGTACAGTGGCTCCTGGTGCGCAAGCGGGCGATGAACGAGCTGATCGACCTGCTGGCGGCACAGCGTCGAGGTGAGCCGGTGAAGGTCAACGGTCTGCTGCGCAAGTACGCCGAGATCCGTCCGCTCGACGAGAGCGACCTGAGACTGCCCCGCAAGGCCCTGCGTATCGACAAGGAACTGCAACTCCGGGTGCCGCTGCGCGGCGTGGAGTGGCGGGACGGGAAACTGTTCCTGGCGGGCGACGCCTGGATCGAGAAGACGGATCTGCCCAGTCGGCGAAGCTCCTTCAAGATGGTCCAGCTCAAGAAGGACGGATCGCGCCGCCGCCTGGTTCTCCCGGTCAAGAATGTCTACCGCCCGGAGTGCACCACAGACTCCGGTCAGAAGCTGCACAACTTCGACTGGGCAGGCTGGGAGTTCGCTCTCGATCCCGCGCGGCTGCGCCGGGGTGCCGAGTGGGAAGAGGGCACGTGGCACGTCGGCATGCGAGTCGTCAGTTCCGGACTGATGCGGAAGCGGGCTCTACAGTCCAGCGGCGGCGGTTCGGTCAACTATCCGCCATACCACTGGCTGAACGAGGACTTCCGGCTGTTGCCGCGCATCGAGAGTGGTGCGTTCAAGCTGCGTGTCGAGAAGGTCCGCGCGCTGATCACGGACCGTCGCAGCATGGGCGACGTACTCGAAGTCGAGGGCGAGGTGCGCGAGCCACTCGCGGGTGACGAGACACTTGAGATGGCGGTAACCAACTGGAAGAGCGGTGAGGTCTTCCGCTACGCCGCGGACCGCGATGACAGCGGCGAGAGGACGAGGTTCTCCGTACAAGTGCCTTTCCGTGACATCACCCTCGTCACCGGCGGAATAGAGGACAAGACACAGCCGGAGCGACGCGATTGGAGTACCGTCCTCGTCGCCACGGATCCGAAGGGCGCGGAAAGGCGGTTCAGCACGGTCGTTGCCGACGGTGTGTCGGACGCTCGTTACGAGCTCCCCGTTGGGCTCACCGAAAACGGCGCACATCTCGAGATCGCGGTGCTCGCCGGGCACAACGGCTATCTGAAATTCTCCGGGCGACCCACCCGGGCCGTGATCACGTCGCTCACGGAGACGACGGCCGGTATCGCACTGACCGGCCGCACCGATCCTCGCCTGGTCGGATCCGAATTCTTCCTCAAGGCGCGCAATCGTTTCGAGGAGCGGGTCATCCCCGTGCGCTGGTCCGAAGACGGTACGTTCCAGGCGGAATTCGATCCTTCCACGCTGGGAAATGCCGCCGGAACCATCCCCTTGAAGGCCGGGAGATGGAACTTCCACCTGCGCTCGCAAGACAGCGATGAGCCCCCGGTGATGTTCGCCATCGACCGTCTGGCATCTTCTTCCTTCCCGCTGAAGGTCGAGTTCGGCGGACGCCGGTATTGGGTCGAGTCTCGGTGGGGCGACTTCCCCCAGCTCAACTGCCGTTCGGCGCTGAGCGATCTGGAGCGCGGCCCCTACCGGCTACTCCAGATGCGCCGCGAGGTATACGAGCCGTCGCGGGAGAAGCCGCTGAGGGATCAAGTGCTCTACCTCAGCTACAACGGCAAGCAGTACTCCGACAGCCCGCGTGCCATGCACGAGGATCGCGCCAATTCCATGACTGACAGAGTAACCGCGAGAGTTTGTAGCGGCTGCACTCCGGGTTCTCCGCGATCAAGCGCTGGATCGAGGCGACTTCGCCAGAACCGACTGTGCGGCCCTGAATCACACACTCGGCTTCCACGGCCGCAGAGAATTGCAGAAGTCATTTTCAGAGCCCAGTCCAATTTCCAGGAAAAGGCCGTTATTTCGTGGAGCCTGCGCACAAGGTCGCGCAGCCCCTACGATCTGACGTTTTAGACCTGAACAGTTACAAATCGAACGTCATCGGCGGCTGGCTCCCGTCGCTGACCTTTGCGTTGGGCGGATGAATGCATTCAGCCAAATACGCTTGTGGCGCTACAGTCTTGCAGTCGTATGCATTGGTGCTTTCGGAGCGTGGATATACTCTGAGAACCACGGCAGAGCCTATTACTGCAAACGATTATTTTCTCCTGATGTTTCCGATACGCTCGAAGATATTGCTTACGATACGTCCGACCTCTTCGGGCTATCGATGAATTGGGTCACTCATCTCCATTTTCGGGGAGATTCAAATGTAATCGCTCAGGTTATCCAGATTTGCCGATTTCTGCGGTGCCTGAGGGAGATTTGAAGTCGACTCGAAGTTCGCCAGGTATTCCATTTCAGGTACGGGATTTTGGTCCGGCCGCGCTGGCATACACACGAATCCATAGGCCGAGTCGTGGTGGAGGATACGTCGAATTTAGTTAAACCGGTATTGGACTGAGACCCTCTGGATTAGACCTGACGGGAGAGAAGGTTGGCTCACATTGTGGGCTACCGATTGACTTTGCCGACCAGTCGGTCGAGGCAACGGCGAATGGGCGCAGGCTTCCAAGCCCCAGTTCGTCGCGCCGTGCCTCACCTTCGCGTTCGGCAAATACAGCATCATGAAGCTCCCAGGTGCGCCGCACGCCATAATTGATCGGCGCAAATTGGAAGAATACGCGCTCTCGATGGTGCACCCGCGCGGAAGGCACAAGGCTCGCGTGTTTCTGTCGGCGCTTGGAGTTTCCATCGCGAACGCGGCTGAACTTGAGACGAGGATTAGGGAAGTGATCACTGATGAGGAATGCCTGGAGGGAGAGCGGGATCGCTTTGGTATGCGCTATACGGTCGACTTTCGCTGGTTGCGGCAGGGCCTGCAGGCGACGGTGAGGACGACGTGGATTATCAAGACAAGCGAGGATTGCCCACGGTTGACTTCCTGCTACGTGCTCTGAAGGATCCTTGCATATGAACGAGGCCATACATGAGCTTGATGTGGTGGCTATCCTGCGAAGCCACGCGGAGCGAGGTCTGGTGGCAGGCCAAGTCGGGACGGTGGTCGAGAGCCTGGCCGACGATCATTTCGAGGTGGAGTTCAGCGGGGATGACGGCCGTGCTTACGCGACGGCAGCCTTGCCGCACGCGACTTGATTGTGCTCCACTACGCTCCGGTCATGGCGTAGCGAAGAAGCCGAACCAGACGGTCGAGGGAACCGGTGCCCGCCGCGTGGCTTGGCCGCTGATTTGAAAGGTTGAGTATTGATGCGAGGTCGAGGGCGTCTCCCGGCACCGGTCCCTCACCTTGGCGTTCGACCTGAAGGAGCCTCGATATGCCTCGGGTCTATATCGAAACCACAATCCCGAGTTTCCTGGCGGCCCGGCCTTCCGCGATGTTGTGATTGCCGGCAAGCAGGTCACGACGCGACTCTGGTCGACTTCGAGCCCCGCGCTTCGAGCTCTTCGTCTCCCCGTTCGTCTGGGACGAGGCGGGCCTCGGCGATCCCGACGTGGCTCGGCGCCGTTGCGAGCTCTTGGCGGGTCTGGCCGTTCTCGCCGTTGACGCCGAGGCCACCCGAATCGCCGAGGCGTTGGTGACCTCCGGCAGCATCCCGCCGAAGGCGGCGAGCGACGCGTCGCATATCGCGGTTGCACCCGCCACGGGATGGACTTCATTCTCACGTGGAATTGTACGCACATCGCGAACGCACAAGCGCTGCCGTATCTACGGGCGGTCGTTGATCGCTAGAGTCCTTGATTTCCTAGTTTTGCTGTCAACGAGTCAAGATTTCAGGCCGCCATTTTGCGCTCAATAAAGTTGGTGAGATCGGTCTCCAGGCTTTCAAATCGACGTCGAAGATCGGGATGGCCTGGCGGAGATCCCAGAAGGATCAAAGGCCCGGACGGAGCACGCGGGCGTAGCTGCGAGTGTAGAGCAAGGCGGTCTTGAGACCGAGCGTCGTCATTGTGTAGCGGTGGGATTTGGGGATTCGTTGGATGAGCCCGCGCAGACGCAGGCGGCGCAGTTCGTAGCTCATCCGACCGGCACGGATCTGATCGAGTTGCACCCCGAGGTACTGCGCAAGCAATGGCCGCAGTTGTTGATTTCGAAATCCCTCCGGGAGCAGACAGAACATGAGCAACACCGCCAACAGGGCTTGAACCCTCTGTTCCCCGTATTTCAGCGCGCTGACCTTTTGCCGGTCCACGCTTCGGTCGCTGGAGCTTTTGGAAGGCGGCGGCGCCGATCTGGCAGTCGTGGGTGAGGGATTCGACCTCCAATACCTTGCGATTGGCAGCAAAGCCGATCTCCCGCAGACGCGGAAGATTGATCAGCCGACGGCCCACGTTGAAGTCGTAGGTGTCGTTGATGGTGGTCTCGGTGCGCAGGGCGCGCCCCTCCTTGTGGTACTGCTTGAGGTGGGTGCGCTTGTAGTAGACGTGCAACGAGGGGATGGCTCCCCGCTAAGGGACCGCCGCTTGACGGCTAAAATCGACGCTCAGTGCGTCCCACAGCCCAGCCGGGGCTTTGCTTTGCAGGGTGACGCCTGTCGAAAAGACTGATCTGCGCCAATCGACCCAAGGCAGCGACAATCACCATGTCCAAGCTCCCGAGGCCTGCTTCGCAGGCCTTTCTCAGCACTAACCACAATGTCCAAGTGGGCCAGTTCGGTGCAGATCCCTCGCAGTCGTTCGCCGCCCGCAGTTGTTCCTGTTCCGGATCGCGCGCCTGGCTCTGCGCTTGCCGGGCGGCCCACTGTTCCTGACGTCGAGCCCGATCGGCCCCGGTATACAGATAGAGCGAGCCCAGGGGTTGACGCGCCAGGCGGCCCCGGTCGACCAACTGACGGAGGGCATCCTTGACTGACACATGCAGCCGAGCATCCAGCTCGTGAGCGAAATAGCCCATCGGCGCCTCACAGACCAGACTCTGAGCGGTGGCCAGCAGCGTCCCTTGCCGAGAGAACCACGCCCCCGCGGCACCCCCAGAGCCCGTTTTCATCAAATCGGGCGATGGGGGTAAAAGCGCTAAAATTCACCACAATGGTGATAACTGTGCGGTAGAGACGCAGTACCGCCAGTTTAATAAAGACCCTTTGATCAACTTGTGAAGCCAACAGTTTTTGCGTGTCTGGGCATCGTCACGGCCTTGAGCCCTGGAAAAAGGTGGCGGACGGTTTAAGGCCATATCGAACCGTGTTCATAATGTCAGAATACCGCCTGCTTGCTGTTGAGCAAGCGTTATCCCGACATTATAATCGCTCAGCACTCGGTACCCGCGCAAACGCGATGCAACGCGATAAACATTGGGTTCTCTGCGATCTCGACACCTGCCAACCCGCGGGCGCTACCTGGCAAAATGTACTACTTGCGCCCTGAAAGGCTGGACTTGTTTCTGCGCAGACCCTTAGGCGGCAGCGGGTCATCGGGTGTTACAAACGATTTGCACCAAATTTGCATCCGAATAAGGCGAAGGGATAACCAACATGAAAAAGAGCGCGAACACGGCACAGAAAGCAGAAACACCACAACTGGTCTGGCACAAATTGAATTCCTCCAGTGCGGGAGGCGAATTCTTCAAATTGGGCGATGTCTATCGTACCAAAATTCCTGGGGGCTGGCTTGTATTGGTGACCAACAACGCGAGAGGCCTAATGTTTTACCCCGACCCTGAGCACAATTGGGATGGAGGGAGTCTGATCGCCTAACAAGTCGCTCCTCCGAACGCCGGGAGCCGACGCGGTTGAGGAGGTTGGCCTGATTGCCCGGCGTCGGAGAGCTTATCGTTGGCCGGAACAAGTATGCTCCGGGCTGGTTCTGCGTTCCGACACCTGTAACGTTAGCCGA
>CAWCXW010000007.1:0-97129 GCA_963799685.1 uncultured Actinomycetota bacterium | reverse complement strand
CTGAGGCGCTCCGCTCCGCGGTCCGCGAACTCGACCGGGTAATACGACGTCTGCAGCGACCACGGATCGCCGTCGATGAACCGTCTCTCGTGACGGCTGATGACCTCTGCGCCCAGGGGCAGGCGCAGGGCCGCGGTGACGTTTTCGGTCCCTTCCTGGATCTCGACCTGGACCGGGCTGGTGGTCACCTTCCTGTTCTGCTTGTCCACCTCGGACAGCTTGCGCACGCTCTCCTCGATGCCCAGGCCGGTCCGGTTGGCGGACAGCGTGGTGACGAACGGACTGGTCTTCTTGACCACGAAGGTGCCCTGGCCGGGTTTCGTCTCGACCAGGCCGAGGCTGGTCAGGAGCTTAATCGCGTCGCGCACCGTGTTCCGCGAGGCCCCGAAGGCCTCGCGCAGCTCCAATTCGGTTTTCAGCTGCTCGCCGGGCTGGAGATCGCCCGACTGGATCTGCTCGCGCAACGTCTCGGCGATCTGCCAGTACATCGGACTACCCATCGGTCCTCCTCCCTGGCTGTCTGGTCAGTCCCAATCTGGACCACTAGGGTGGTAAAACCTTGCTATCCCAAAGGTTGGGATGAATAGGACCGTACCACTATTTGGTGGCAATATAACTTGTCGGATGGATCCATGCATCGGAGCAGTCAGGCTCAACCTAACGGATCGGATAGCAAGGAGCGATCGGGGGCAGATGGGCACGTCCCCCCACGAGATCCTGGTCGTCGCCTGGACCAAACGTCGCGAGGACCGTCGGGTCACCCTGGCCGTCGAGGCGCCCGACCGGGTCTCCGGGGCCAATGTCCTTGCTTTAGGGACATACGGCCTGGTCAACCACAGGTGCTCCAGTACAGCGCATGACGCCTGAACTGGAGACCTTGGGGCGATCACACAGGGTGGTGTGGCGTAGATCACGCTAAATCGGCCTAACGCAAGGCCATTGGTCTCCGGGGCCGCCCGGCGCATAAACGGCCTGAGGTGCCGCAACTTGAGCGTCGAGTTCCTCCGCCCGGTACTGGTAGTCACCAGCCCAGCGAACGGCGGCCTGGCCGCACGAGCGCATGGTGGCCGGACGCTCCCACATAGGTTGGGATGACTGGGATGAGAAGAAGCATTCCAGATATCTGACTGCTTGGTTATGGCGGTACATGCTGAACACCCGTACTGCACCAATGGTTAGGGCTGAGGATGGCATTTCGTGACCTGGGACTGTCGGGCTTACCTTCCCGGCAGGCGGCCGAGAACCTGCGCAGGAAACCGCTCGGCTTCGAGGGATCTTGCGCGGCGGCGCCCTGACGCTGGATGGGATGCGGAAGGCGCCCAGCCGAGCCCAACCAGCCGGAAATTGGGAAAGCGGGGCTACTTCTGCCTAGGATCACATTGGAGGAGGTTCTGGTCAAGATGGCTGCCAACTTGGTGGTAGGACCATGAAGGCGAGGGCGGGGATGCCGAGGTGAAGCAGATACCAGCAGCAGCGTCAGGTGAGCGCATTACGCTCGCGCTTATCCCGAAGGCCGCGAAAGACCTGCAGGCCCTGCAGGAACGCACCGACTTTTCCAAGACGGACATCGCCAACCGCGCTATAAGTCTGTACGAGTTCATCGATGCGCAGATTCGCGTCGGCAAGGAAGTACACATCTACGACCCGGAGACAGGGAAAAGCAAGAGCGTCCACTTCTTGTAACGACTCACCAAGCTTGCGCTCCGAGCTACGGCCCTTCCTCCCATGCCGGGAGGGAGGGCCGTCTGCCGTAGCCGGGCCCTGTCTCTGCAGTGGGCTGGCTATCCTGCCGGACTGCGGTCGGTCTCGTCGGCGGCTGGGCCCGGTGTATCGGTTTAGCCAGTTGCGCTGCGTCGCGTGACGCAGCGTGGCCGACATTCGCGCCCTAACGTGCATACATCGCGCCTATTCAAGGCGGCGAGACTGGCGCAGATCCGCCAGCAGTGGGGGAGGAGGCCATGGTGAACTTCATGGTGACGGCAATGGTAATCGGAGCGAGCCTCGGCATGGGGCTCGTGATCGGGGTCATCGCGATGGTCGCGATGGCCGTGCGGCGGGAGGACAAGCAGTACTCCCTGACCCGTCAGGCGCCAGGGGCCGCGGCCCGCGGAGTCCGGCGGCTGACCGGCGTCGGCCTGCGTGATGTCACGCCGTCCCGGACCCGGCTTCAGGCGGTCGACCGGGTGCTGCTGTGAGCAGGACCGTGATCCTGGCCGGCGTCCTCGTGCTCATCTTCTTCCTGACCGGGATCGCGGTCGGCATCTCCACGGTTATCGCGATGTCCGCACGCCGGGCCCGCGAGCCCGGTGAGCCGGACTGGGCGCCAGGCGAGGATGACGACTGGGAACAGAGGACGACGAGGAGCTGGACGACGGTCCCGGCGCCTCGCCCCCGATTGTCAGCTGGCCGTCCTAAGCTCGGTATGTGCCTGATGACCCCAGCTATCCGTGGTCGGCCGGGAGCGCCACCGGGATCGGCTCGATGCCCGGGACGAACCCCGCCGAGGCGATGCGCGTCATCGCCGGCGAGCTCCCGGATTTCCCGCACCTGCCCGAACTGCAGGCCCGCGGTCCCGGAGCCGACCTTACCGGCCGCACTGCCAGCCTGCTGGTCGATATACCGGTCGAGGTCAGCCCGCGTGGATGGCGGCTGGCCGAGCATCCCGGCCGTGACGTCAACCGGGCCAGGACCATGCTCTCCTCCGACCTTGACGTCATGGAGGAGGTGCTGGACGGTTACCGCGGGCTGGTCAAGGTCCAGCTGTGCGGGCCGTGGACGCTGGCCGCCACGCTGGAGCTGCCCCACACGCTGAACGTGGCCATCGCCGATCCCGGCGCGGTGGCCGACCTGACCGCCTCGCTGGCCGAGGGGGCGGCCGCCCACGTGGCCGAGATCGCCAAGCGGCTGCCGGGGGCCCACGTCGCGGTCCAGTTCGACGCGGCCCTGCCCGCCGTGGCGGGCGGTGAGATACCCACGGCGAGCGGGCTTTCGCGGCTCCGCCCGGTCGAGGCCGAAGTGCTCAGGGACCGGCTGGCCCAGGTCCTCGCGGCCGTCCAGGGGTACACGGTGGTGCACAGCTGCGCAACGGCGGTCCCGTTCGGCCTGATCCGGACGGCGGGGGCCGGTGCGCTGTCCTTCGACCTCAGCCAGCTACGGCGGGGCGAGGAGGACGGGATAGCCGAGGCCGCCGAGGCCGGCCTTGGCCTGCTGATCGGCGCGGTTCCCGCGGTCTCCGAACCGGATGCCGGGACGCGCACTCCCGGCGGCGCGCAGCAACCGGTCCAGGGCCCGACCGGACCAGGTGACGGCAGCGCCGAGGCCCGCCAGACCGCGGAACGGATCATCTGGCTGTGGCGCCGGCTTGGCCTCCCGCTAGCCACCTGCCCGGACCAGGTCGTGATCACTCCGGCGTGCGGGCTGGCCGGCGCGTCGCCGGCCTACGCGCGCGGCGCGTTGACGCGGTGCCGGGAGGCGGCGAGCATGCTGGCTGAGCTGATCGAGGAGACGGGGGAGTCCTGATGAGTGAGAACGAGACGGGCGCGGAGGTGCAGGAGGCGCCGGCCGACGCCAGGCGGCGGCACGCCGACCTCAGCCTGGAGATCACCGAGGCCGATCACCGGTACTACATCCTCGATTCGCCGACGATCTCCGACATCGACTACGACACCAAGATGCGCGAGCTGCGCGCGCTTGAGGAGCAGTATCCCGGGCTCCGCACGCCGGACTCGCCGACCCAGACCGTGCACGGCAGCATCTCCACGCTGTTCACCCCGGTCGAGCACCTGGAGCGGCTGCTCAGCCTGGACAACGTGTTCACTCTGGAGGATCTGGGCGGCTGGTCGGACCGGGTGACCAAGCTCGGCGGGACCGGGCCTTACCTGTGCGAGCTGAAGATCGACGGGCTGGCGATCAACCTCGTCTACCGCGACGGCGCGCTGGTCAAGGCGGCGACCCGGGGTGACGGGCGCACCGGCGAGGACGTCACGCCGAACATCAGGACCATCTCCTCTATCCCGGCCCGGCTGAAGGGCACCGGACACCCGGCCGTGCTCGAGGTCAGGGGCGAGGTGTTCATGCCGGTCGAAGCGTTCGGCAAGCTGAACGAGTCGCTGCTCGACGCGGGCAAGGCCGCCTTCGCCAACCCGAGGAACTCGGCGGCAGGCTCGCTGCGGCAGAAGGACCCGAAGATCACCGCGTCCCGCGCCCTCGATGCCATCGTGCACGGCATCGGCCGGGTCGAGGGCTCGGCCGATGCCGGCGGCATCAGCGGTGAAGCGGCCGGCCCAGGCGAGGAAGGTCACCTGGAGGGGGCGCCGGACACCCAGTCGGGCTGGTACCAGCGGCTGGGCGAGTGGGGCCTGCCGGTCAGCACGCTGTACAAGGTCGTGCCGGACATGGACGGGGTCCGCTCCTACATCGCCGACTACGGCGAGCACCGGCACGATCCGCCGTACGAGATCGACGGCGTGGTGGTCAAGGTGGACCAGATCGCGCTGCAGCGCCAGCTCGGCTCGACCAGCCGGGCGCCACGGTGGGCTATCGCGTTCAAGTATCCGCCGGAGGAGGTCACGACCCGGCTGCTCGACATCCAGGTCAACGTCGGCCGCACCGGCCGGGTCACCCCGTTCGCCGTGATGGAGCCGGTCAAGGTCAGCGGGTCCACTGTGGACCGGGCCACTTTGCACAACCCGGACGAGGTCAAGCGCAAGGGCGTGCTCATCGGCGACATGGTGATCTTGCGCAAGGCCGGCGACGTCATCCCCGAAGTCCTCGGGCCTGTCGCCGACCTGCGCACGGGAGACGAGCGCGAGTACGTCTACCCCACCGAGTGCCCGTCCTGCGGCACCACCCTGGCCAAGGAGGAGGACAAGGTCGACTGGCGCTGTCCGAACACCAGGTCCTGCCCGGCCCAGCTGCGCGAGCGGCTGTTCCACCTGGCGGGCCGGGGGGCCTTCGACATCGAGGTGCTCGGCTGGGAGGCGGTCGCCGCGCTGCTGCACGGCAATCTGGTCGCCGACGAGGGCGACGTATTCGACTTGACCGCGGCCAAGTTGGAGACCAGCCCGTTCTTCATGGTCAAGCAGGGCACGCTGAGCGCCAACGCGAACCGCTTGCTGGCCAACCTGGACGAGGTGCGGACCCGGCCGCTATGGCGGGTTCTGGTCGCGCTGTCCATCCGCCACGTCGGGCCCACAGCGGCCCGGGCCCTGGCCGCCGAGTTCGGCTCCCTGGACAGCATCGAGGAGGCCAGCGTGGACGCGCTGGCCGCGGTGGACGGGGTCGGGCCGACGATCGCGGCCTCGCTGCGCGAGTGGTTCGCCGTCGACTGGCACCGGGCCATCGTGGCCAAGTGGCGCGAGGCCGGCGTGCGGCTCGAGGACCCGGACTGGGACCCGAACCGCGCCGCGGCCCGGCTGCTGGCCGGGGTGTCGGTGGTGATCACCGGCACGCTCGAGGGGATGAACAGGGACGAGGTCGGCGAGGCGGTCCGGGCGGCTGGCGGCAAGGTGACGTCGTCGGTGTCCAAGAAGACCAGCTTTGTGGTCGCGGGCGAGAACGCCGGATCCAAGTACGACAAGGCGGTCGAGCTCGGTGTCCCGATCCTGGACGAGGCCGCCTTCCGGGTCCTGCTCGAGCATGGTCCGGAGGCTGTTCGCCCGGCCGGGTAGCCCGGTGGACTGGTTCTTGTCTCCGGCGGGGCCGGGGTCAGAAGGCTAGCCTGCCAGTGTCTGAATTGCGTACTGACACGACGCGCAGACGGCGAACAAGGCATGGGCAAGCCCAAGACATGGTTCACAAGCGCTGCCAAGCATGAAGCCTGGGCGGCAGATAGCCGATCAGGTCTGTCGCCCTGGGCAGTGTCCTGCCTGGATTCGGCGTTAAAGTCTAGGCTTCTTGTCCGATTTGTGAAGTTTGGGTTAATTACGGCCCATGCCGCAATCGGCTGTAGCTGGGCCGCCATGCAGGTGACCTAGAGGGTAGTTTCCTTCACCTTGAGTTAGTTCGCCCTGTTGGGCGATGGTGAACTCCGAAACACGCGGCTGGGGTGATCAAAAGCACATTGGTGATCTTGACGCAAGCTGTCACCAAGTTGCAGGTATCGACCGGGGGTCCTTGTCACCGATACTCGGTGCGAGAGGAGACGGCTGAAGTCGACAGGGATGACGCCTGGGCATGTGGGCACAACCATGAGGACGATGCCGTCTGGGCTAAGCAAGGAGGTGTTATGGCCAAGCGCCACTGCCGCCCTTCAGCGCAGTACCGGTATGAGCACTACGACCCCTTCTAGAGCATGCCGGTAGCGCGGAACGACCGATAGGGCCCTAGTTGGGCCGGATCGCCGTTTTCATAAAGCCGTCGGCGCCGACCTGCAGTGTCGGCGCCGACGGCTCTTTCGTTATGAAGGACGGGTGGAACGCTTCCTCAGGGCAATGCTGACTCCCGCGGGCTTTCGGCTTATCCGCGCCCGGCCCAGTCGTCTGGGGGCGGGCGTCGTCTCCGGAGGCAACGACGATCTGTCGCACATCTTGACGGGGTGCTGCCGTAGTCGCCGAACCCTCCGTCCGGCCGCGCCGCGAGCATCCGAAGGTCCTGTCGTCCACTCGGGTACGCAGGGCAGGGTTCAGTATGCCGTCACCCCCGGGTGACGCATCTCGTCCTGGCTGAGTACATGAATCACTAGAAGCGGCGGACGTTTATTAGGGTTATTCCACTGTTACCATTGATTGGAATAAGCTTGCCTTAGCAAGCTAGCTAGGGGAGCACGCGAGGAGCGAACCGATCATGGCTGCGCCGCTGTACAGACAGATCGCTGATCAACTGCGGCGCATGATCGAGTCCGGTGAGCTGGTAGCCGGCATGAAAATCCCCACCGAAGATCAGCTCATGGCGCAATTCCGCGTCTCCCGTAATACCGTCCGCGGTGCGCTGGGGGAACTGACCACCCGGGGGCTGGTGTACAAGCTCCACGGAAAGGGCACGTTCGTGTCCGAGCCGGTAGCACCCATCGTTATCACGCTGACGAGCGATCGGAAAACGGGTCGCGGAGGTGGGGAAGGGTTCGTCTATACCGCCGAGGTAGCGGCCAGCGGCCGGGAACCCGAGGTGAGAGACTTCGAGGTCGGAGTCAGGCGGGCCAAACCGGCGATCGCCCGCTACCTGGACATCCCAGAGGAAACTGAAGTCATCTTCCGTCAACAGAACGGCTACGTGGATGGACTGCGGTGGTCGCGGCAGACTTCGTACTACCCCCGGAGCTTGGAGGCTCGTGCCCCGCGACTGCTCGATACCGGCGATATGCGCGAAGGGGCCGTCGGCTACCTCGCGGCGATCGGCATCAAGCAGGATGGATACCAGGACTCGATTGAGTGGCGAACTCCTGACGAAATTAGTAAAAAGTAAGTTACTGCGAATCTGGCAAAAGTCATATCCGCCCGATCGATCCTCTTCTGTGGGTGCATTTGAGGCGATTTGATGTGTTTTGGAGATGACCTACTTCCTTCACCAGACTGTTCCCTTACGCGAAGTGCGGGCGTACTGTCATCGCCACACACACCGTTGCGGAAGTTACTTCGTACATGACTGAAATAAGTGCATGGGACCGCAAGGCCACGAAAGGCGCCTCGGGCCTCGCCGCGCGGGTCCTGGAACTCGTCGCATCGGGCCAGGCATCGTCGCGTGCCGAACTCGCCGGCCTGCTCGGCGCCGCCGCCTCCACCATCTCGCTCACCGTGGCCCAGTTGGTGGAGCGCGGGCTGATCGCCGAGGAGGGCACCCAGTCCTCCACGGGCGGGCGCCCGCGCAAAGTGCTGAGGCTGGGAAGCAATGACGAGTTCGCCGTCGCCGCCGACCTCGGCGGCCGGCACGCCCGGATCGGTGTGGTGCTGCCCGGCGGCGGCCTGACCGATGTCTCGACCGTCCCGTTCGTGATCACCGACGGCCCCGAGGCGGCCCTGCCCCGGCTCGCCGAGACCCTGGAGGCGCTGGCCGAGCAGCGCGGACGCGGCCGGCTGCGCGGGGTCGGGCTCTCGCTGCCCGGTCCGGTGGACATCGTGTCGGGCTCGGTCGTCCTGCCGTCCCGGATGCCGGGCTGGAACCGCTTCCCGGTCACCACCTGGCTTCAGGAGCGCTTCGGCGTCCCGGCCGCCGTGGACAACGACGCCAACTGCATGGCGGTCGGCGAGCACACCGTACGGCCCGCCGAGCACCGGCAGACGATCATGGTGAAGATCGGCTCCGCGATCGGCGCCGGCATCATCGCCGACGGACGCCTCTACCGGGGCGCCACCGGCGCGGCCGGCGACATCACCCATATCCGGATCGACGGCGGCGCCGACATCCCCTGCTCCTGCGGCAACACCGGCTGCCTGGAAACCGTGGCGTCCGGCGCCGCCCTGGTCCGCATCCTGCGCGAGCGCGGGGCCGACGTCAGCAGCCCCGAGGACGTGGCCAAGCTGGCCCGCGACGCCGACCCGCAGGCCACCCGCGCGGTCCGCAGAGCCGGTGACTACCTCGGCCAGGTGCTCGCCGCCAACGTCAACTTCTTCAACCCGGACGCCGTCTACCTCGGCGGCATCCTCTCCACCCTGGAACCGTTCGTCGCCGCCGTGCGCAGCCAGCTCTACGAGAGTTGCCACCCGCTGGTCACCGAACACCTCACCATCGAGCGGGCCAGCCTGGGCGCCAACGCCGGACTTGTCGGCGCCGGGCAGTTCGCCCTGCAGCGCGCCCTGGCCCACGCCCTGCACGAGGCCGGCAACGCCGGCCTGCCCACCGACCGGTTCCACGCCCCCGCGCCCCGCCACGCCTGACGCCCCACCCCGCTACGAGGAGCCATGCCGCAATCCCGCACCGCCGCAGCCCGCCCGGTCATCGCCATCGCCGGACTCGGCATCGAGTCGTCCACCTTCTCTCCCGCTCGCACCAAGGCGCCCGCCTTCCACCCGTCGCGCGGCGCCGAGGTGCTGGACCGCTACCCCTTCCTGGCCCCCGGTGAGGAACTGCGCGAGGCTGCCGACTGGCACGGCGCCCTGGTCGGCAAGTCGCTGCCGGGCGGCACCGTCACCGCCGCCGCCTGGGCCGAGCTGACCGACGAACTGATCGAGCGGCTCGCCGCGCTGCCCCAGCCGGACGGCCTCTGGTACGACATCCACGGTGCCATGACCGTGGAGGGCGTCGACGACGCCGAGACGGTGCTGCTGGAACGCATCCGCGCCACCCTCGGCCCCGACGTGATCATCTCCACCTCGATGGACCTGCACGGCAACGTCTCCCGCGAACTCACCCACGGCAGCGACCTGATCACCTGCTACCGGATGGCCCCGCACGAGGACCACATGGAGACCAAGGAGCGGGCCGTCCGCAACCTGGTGGAGCTGATCAACGCGCGGGCCTCCGGTGCGCCCCGCCCGGTCAAGGCCTGGGTGCCGGTGCCGGTGCTGCTGGCCGGCGAGCAGACCTCCACCCGGATCGAGCCGGCCAAGAGCGTGTACGCGGCCGTGGACGAGGTCGAGGCCGTGGACGGCGTGATCGACGCCGCGATCTGGGTCGGCTACGCCTGGGCCGACGAACCGCGCAACCGCGCCGTGGTGGTGGTCACCGGCACCGACCGGGCCGCCGTGTCGGCCGGTGCCGAGCGTTTGGCCCGGGGCTTCTGGAAGGCCCGCGACGACTTCGACTTCGTCGCCCCGACCGGCACCTTCGACGGCATCCTGGACGAGGCGCTGGCCGGTGACCGGCGCCCGTACTTCATCAGCGACACCGGGGACAACCCGACCGCCGGCGGCGCCGGCGACGTGACCTGGGGCCTGACCCGGCTGCTGGCCCGCCCGGAGTTCCAGGTGGACGAAGGACCGACCGTCCTCTACGCCTCGGTGCCAGGACCGGCCGCCGTCGAGACCGCCGTCGCCGCCGGGGTCGGCGCCACCGTCACGGTCACCGCCGGTGCCGAGGTCGACGACCGGCACGCGGGCCCGCTCACCCTGACCGGTGTGGTGCACGCCATCCGGCACGGCGACCGCGACGCCGAAACCGAGGTCGTCATCCGGGTCGGCAGCGTGTACGCGATCCTCACCAAGCTCCGCAAGCCCTACCACCACGAGCACGACTTCACCGACCTGGACCTCGACCCCCGCGGCGCCGACATCGTGATCGTGAAGATCGGCTATCTGGAGCCCGAGCTCTTCGACATGTCGGTCGGCTGGAAGATGGCGCTCACGCCCGGCGGCGTCGACCAGGACCTGCTGCGCCTGGGCCACCACCGCATCCGCCGCCCGATGTTCCCCTTCGACCGCGAGATGGCCGACCCGGACCTGTCGGCCCGCCTCATTCCCGCCTGTGACCAGCCGCTGACCGGAGCCGCCGAGTGAACGCGGTGAGCGCGCGGCCCGCTCTGGAGATCGCCGTCACCTCACCGGCCGGCGCCCGCACCGCCCGCGAGAACGGCGCCGACCGCATCGAGCTCTGCAGCGCCCTGGAACTGGGCGGCCTGACCCCGTCGGCAGCCCTGGTGGAAGCGGTCGCCGAGGAGGGGCTGCCGGTGCAGGTGCTGATCAGGTGCCGGCCCGGCGACTTCGTCCATGACACGGAGGAGATCGCGCTGATGGCCGCCGAGGTGCGGTCCGTCATCGCCTGCGGCGCCCGTGGCGTGGTGATCGGCGCGCTGAGAGCCGACGGCGCCCTGGACACCGTGGCCCTCGCTCGGCTCGCCGAAGCGGCCCGCGCCTCGGGCCGTGCGGTGGACATCACCCTGCACCGCGCCATCGACCAGTCCGCCGATCCGGTGGCCGCCGCCGCACTGCTGCCCTCGCTCGGCTTCACCCGGGTCCTCACCTCGGGCGGCGCCCCCATCGCGGCCGAGGGTCTTGAGGCGATCGCCGCGATGGCCGCCGCCGCACCCGGGGTGCAGGTGATGGCCGGTGGCGGAGTGCGCCTCGCGGACATCCCGGCCCTGCTTTCCGCCGGAGCCGCCGCCGTCCACCTCTCCGCCAAGGCCAGGGCGCCCCGGCGCGGCGGCTCCTGGGTGCCGATGGGCGCCAACGGCGTGTCGGCCGAGCAGGACACCCACTTCGTCACCGATCCCGAAGTGGTCGCCGAGGCACGGCGGGCGGTGCGGACGGAGAGTTGACAAGGAGTTGACGAGGAGTGCCTGGCCGGGGCCCTTTCGCGGGCCCCGGCCAGGGCCGTCGACGTGCATCGGGCATCTCATCTCACGATGCTCACGCCACCGGGCAGCGCCGGCCTACGGCGCCGGAACCGTCAGCTTGATCTGCACCGGCCGATGGTCGCTGTGGGTGACCGCGAGCGGAGTGAGGCAGCAATTGGCGAGCGGTGCGGAGTACATGAATCCGTCGATGCGCGAACCGTCGTCGGTTCCGTTGGGCTCAAGGCCGGAGCGCTTGCCGATGTCGTTCGGATCGTCGTCGACGACCTTGTTCCAGTCCGCGCCGAGCACGGTGAGCCGGTTGCTGTCGGCCACGAAGCCGACCACGTTGTCGGACATGAGGTCGTAGGGGCTGCCCGGGCCCGTCTGGCAGCGGGCCGGTGGCAGGTGCAGGGAGGCGACCCGGATCCACCGGCCGTTGGAGAGCTGGATCTGCATCTTGGCGATCCAGCGGGTCTCGATGCCGCCGTCCGGGCACGAGCTCGCGTCGACGCCCTTGACCAGGCCCCAGTCGGTGTGGTCGGTGATGACCGACTTGCGGATCACCAACGCACTGCCCTTCGTGGCCGAAGACGTGGTGTCCTGCTGGACCAGCCAGGTCCCGTTGTCGATGACGGCGTCCAGGTTGACGTTCTTGGCCTCCTGGAGGAACGCGATGTCGGCGTTCGGGGCGATGACGTCATGCCAGTCCTGCTGGACGGTGGACTGCGCCAGGCCGAAGTTGAGGTTGGCGGTGACGAAGCGCAGTTGCACGGTGCCGGCGGCCGAGGCGGGCGGGCTCGCCACGCCTAACATGGCCGTCAGGGCGGCGCCTACGGCGAGCAGCGCGCCAAAGCGTCTTGTTATGCGCATGAATTCCTCTTTCTGAGGTTTCTGAGGTTTCTCAAGTTTGCCTAGTTCTCCACACGTTCCTTCAGGACAGGCCGGTCACCGGCAGGTCCTTCGAATCGGTGCCGCCAGGAACCTGTGCCGTCAGAGGAACTCACCGACGCTCGGAGTGGCGTCATCCAAGCCCCAGTTCAGCACCGCCGCGTACAGCGCCCTGCGGTGCTGCACACCGCTGCTGATCTGGCTGTCCGTGCACGCCTGTGTGCCGGTGCCGCAGACCCAACCGTGCAGGAAGATCCGCCAGCCGCCATCCAATGACGGGGTGGGGTCGGCGCCGCCGGGACCGCACAGGCCGGTGTCGGCCGTCGACATCAGGGTGTGCTCCGTGGCGCCGGCGAAGTTCCACTTGTCGCTGGAGCGCAGCCACACCGTCGCGTAGCTGCAGTTGTCGTAGCCGTAGCGCGAGGCGAGCAGGACGAACTGCGAGCCGCGCTGCACCATCGCCGGGTTCTCGATGATGCCGTCGCTCTGCAGGAGTTCACCGCTGTCGTCGCCCGCCCAGTGCAGGCCCTGGTCGTCCAGCCGGACCATGCGCAGTGACGACGGTGTCTGCTGCGTCTTGTACAGCAGAAAACGCCGCCCTTCGCTGTCCGCGAACGGCGACGGATCGATGACGCCCGCGTCGGCCACCGGCCGCCCCGGTGCCGTGTCCGCTCCATCGTGCCGGCCGCCCGGGCAGACCAGCGGAGCGCCCGTGAGCGGCGCGTAGGTGCCGTCCACGGTGGCCGACGTGGCGACCCCGATGCACCGCTGACCACCGAAGTCCTTGGCGACCGCCGAGTAGTACAGGACGTAACCGGCGTCCGTGTCCCACGCGTCGGGGGCCCAGATGTCATGGCCCTGCTCGACCCAGTCCGGCAGGTCGCTCGTGTTCAGGGCCGGGCCGACACTGCTCCACGGCCCGCCCGCGGTGTCGCCGCGGCTGACCGGCACCCCGGTCCCGGTGCCGAACACGTAGAAGTTGCCGTTGTCACGCAGCACTCCCGGGTCGGCGACCGAACCCGACGGCGCGTAGACGGGCGCGGGGCCGGCCGCCCAGCTCGCCGGCGCGGTGCACACCGCGATCAGCGTGGCCACCACCGCGACCCACATACTTCTCCAAGCGGACCGTCCGGGTCCACCGGCTCTTCCAGGTCTGTCCGTCATGCCGCCCCAGCCTCCTGAACGTCAACCGACTCGCGAGTAACGCAGGCTACGAACAGAGAAGTTGACCTCGCAAGAGAAAGGTCGACACGCGTAGAACCAAAACCCGGCGGCTCTGCGGCTCACAGGCGTCCGCCCCGGCCCGCCCGTGCTCGGGCGGGCCGGGGCGGACGTCCCGCTGTCGGCCGGAGCGGCGCCCCGGGCCTGCTCACTCCACGCCGTGCGTGCCCTCGGTGTCCGGGGCGTCGTCCTCGACCGCCGGCAGACTGTCCATGAACGAGCTCACCGAAAACACCGCGCGCCCGGCACCGGGCTGGCCGTAGCCGGGCGGTGAGGACAGGCCGTACTCGTCCATGGTGCCGCGGTAGGCCTCAAGCAGCCTGATGTGGTATTCGAGCGGTGCGCCCTGCGGGTTGGCCTTGCCGAGCGGAGTGGTCGGCTCCGGGCACCAGGTGGTGAAGCGCGGGGTGATGCCGCGTGACATGAAGTAACGCAGGCCTTCGGTGGTGGAGTCGATCGCCTCGTCGACCGTCGTGAAGCCGAACGGCTCGGCCATCTCCACGCCCGCCACGAAGTTGGGGATCACATTGCGCGGCCCGAAGATCTCCGCGGAGTCCAGGATGCGGCGGTGCCACTCTTCGCGGCCGACGTAGCGCTCCTTGCCGGGGCAGTACAGCTCGAACAGACGGCGGTCCCACACCTCGAAGTTGGGGTGGTAGATCTGCACCCCGAAGTCCTTGAACCGCTGCACGTCGGCCTTGGGCAGCGCCTGGGCGACGACCTTGCCGATCCAACGGCCGGGGAAGCGCTCCTCGATGGCCTGCGCGTACTGACCGTAGAACTCGGCCTCGTCCTTGCCGCCGATGTGCGAGGTGATCGCGCCGCCGGTGAGCGTGTACGCCGTGGAGGCCTTCGCGGTGTCGTACCGGTCGATGATCTCCAGGGCCTCCAGGACCTCCTCTACCGGCTTCACACCAGTGTAGGGGCGGCCTGCGGCCTTGTGCTGGCGCCAGTTGTGGTTGATGTCGCAGTACTGGCACTCCTCCTTGGCGCCGAAGTACTGGCAGACGCGGAAGACGGTGAGATAGATCAGATAGCCCCACTGAATGGTCGGGGCCACCTCCATCACGGACTTTCCGCCTGCCAGGGTGTGCCGGTAGTAGTCCGGCATCGGCGGCACGCCCACGTCGGCGATCCGCCGGCCGTCCAGGTAGAGCCCGAGCATGCCGTCGGCGTCGGCGGCCACCCGGTAGGGCGAGGCCGGGTTCACCCGCACGGACACCACGGTGCGGCGCAGGTCGTACGGGCCGCCGGTGAGGACGATCTCCTCGGGCGGGCGGCGCAGCGCGGCCTCGCCCAGCTCGGGCAGGGTGCCGTGGTCGAAGGAGAAGATGAAGTACGACTTGGGTTTGACGTCGCCGCTCTCATTGTCGCTGAGCGCCGACTCGTCGAAGGCCATGCCCCCGCGCAGCAGGTCCTCCTTGATGACCGCCTCCCGCGGCACCCCGGAGAACCGGTCCATCAGCCCCTCGACCAGCCGGGTGCGGCTGGTCGCGTCGGGGCTGACCGCCTGCGTCCCCGGCGCTCGCGGCTTCTGTGGCGGCCTGGGCTCCGTGCCCGTGACACTCATCGCTTCTCCTCAGCTCCGTACGGCGTGGGCGGATCTGCCGTTCGACCGCCCACCGCCTCACCGTATGCCCCGCGCTGCGAGCCGCCCCCGCCGGAGCCCGCTCCGGGCGTGCCCCGGCGGGCCGCCCGGTACCGGCCGGGGGCCTGTGACCTCGCCGAAAACCGATGACGGACAATGTCCGGGTACCACGCGCACCGGGTGCGCACAGCGTCAGTGAGGGGCTTCGATGAGCGACGGCACGGCAGCGGTGACGAACTGGGCGGGCAACATCACGTTCTCGGCACGTGAGGTGACCTCGCCCGATTCGCTCGGCGCCCTTCGGGAGCTGGTGGGCGCGAGCAGGCGGGTGCGGGTGCTCGGCAGCGGGCACTCCTTCAACGAGATCGCGGACACGGACGGCGTGCTGTTGTCCCTGGCCGCACTGCCGCCCGTGATCGCCGTGGACACCGCGGCGCGCACGGTGCGCGTCTCGGGCGGGGTGCGCTACGCGGAGCTGGCCCGCGAGGTCCATGCGCACGGTCTCGCGCTGCACAACATGGCCTCGCTGCCGCATATCTCCGTGGCGGGTTCGGTGGCCACCGGCACGCACGGCTCCGGAGTCGGCAACGGCTCGCTGGCCTGTGCGGTCCGCGCGGTGGAGCTGGTCCTCGCGGACGGTTCGACACGCACCCTGCGCCGCGGCGATGCCCAGTTCGACGGCGCCGTGGTCTCACTGGGCGCGCTCGGTGTGGTGACGGCGCTGACGCTCGACCTGGAGCCCGCCTACGAGATGCGCCAGCACGTCTTCACCGGACTCGAACTCGCGGACCTCGACTTCGAGACGGTGGCATCGGCGGCGTACAGCGTGAGCCTGTTCACGGACTGGCGGGCGCCGCGCTTCAACCAGGTGTGGCTGAAGCAGCGGGTCGACCAGAGCCCGGCGCCGGTCCCCGTTTTCCCCTGGGCGTCGCCCGCCGCCACACCGCAGCACCCCGTACCGGGCATGCCCGCCGTCAACTGCACCGAGCAGCTGGGCGTCACCGGGCCCTGGCACGAGCGGCTGCCGCACTTCCGGCCCGAGTTCATGCCGAGCAGCGGCGCCGAGCTCCAGACGGAGTACCTGCTGCCGCGCGGCCACGCGGGCACGGCGCTGCAGGCGCTGAACGACATCCGCGCGACGCTGGCGCCGGTACTGCAGATCTGCGAGGTGCGCACGGTCGCGGCGGACCGCCAGTGGCTCAGCCCCGCCTACGGGCGCGACACGGTGGCGCTGCACTTCACCTGGGTGGCGGACACGGCGGCCGTGCTTCCCGTGGTGCGGCTGGTTGAGGAGCGCCTCGCCCCGTTCGAGGCCCGCCCGCACTGGGGCAAGGTGTTCACCACCGCCCCCGCGGAGCTGCGTGCCCGCTATCCGCGGCTCGCGGACTTCGCGGCCCTCGCCGGTGCGCTCGACCCGTCGGGCACGTTCCGCAACGCGTTCGTCGACCGGCTCCTGGCCGAGGTCTGACCTGCGGCGAGCTCCGCGCCCGGTGGCCGGCGGATAGCCGGCGGCCGGCCACCGGGCGAACGGCTCCTGACCATCCGCACCGCGCCCAGCGCCGCCGTGCCCGGTGGACGCCGGGGTCTTGATCCGCGTGGTGCTGTCGGGTGGGGTGTGAGGTGTCACCGCGCCGAATGAGGAGCCCCATGACACCACCGTCCGCCCCGCACGACGCCCGCCTGGCCGCCGAGTCCCCCGCCGTCCCGCAAGACGCCACCCCGCACGCCGCCCCGTTCCCGTACTACGAAGACGTCGCACCGGGCCACGGCGCGCTGCCGCCGCGGGCCTGGTACGCGGGCTCCGACGCCGCCACGCTGTCGCTGAACGGCACCTGGCGGCTGCGTCTGGCGGACACCGCCACCGCCACCAGCCAGGACCCCCAGGGCGCGGCCTTCGCCATGCCCGGCTACGACGCCAGTGACTGGGACACCGTGACGGTGCCGGGCCACTGGGTGCTCCAGGGCGACGGGGCGTTCGGCGCGCCCGCGTACACCAATGTCAGCTATCCGTTCCCGGTGGACCCGCCGCGGGTGCCCACGGCCAACCCCACCGGGGACCACCTGCGCACCTTCGACCTGCCGGACGGCTGGCCCGCGGGCCCCGCGGTGCTCAGGTTCGACGGCGTGGAGTCCTGTGCGCGGGTCTGGCTCAACGGCACGGAGCTGGGCGAGTTCAAGGGCTCCCGGCTGCCACACGAGTTCACCGTCGACACTCTTCTCCAGCCGTCCGGCAACGTGCTCGCGGTCCGGGTCCACCAGTGGTCTTCGGGTTCGTATCTGGAGGACCAGGACCAGTGGTGGCTGCCGGGCATCTTCCGCGAGGTGACGCTGCTGCACCGGCCCGACGGCACCGCCGCGGACTTCTTCGTGCACGCGTCGTACGACCACACCGCCGGCACGGGCACGCTGTCCGTGGAGTCCACGGTGCCTGGCCGGGTCACCGTCCCCGAACTCGGCGTCGACATCGCCACCGGCGAGCGGGTGACGGTGCCCGCGGACGGCTGGACGGCCGAGACACCGCGGCTCTACGACGGTGCGCTGGCCCTGGCGGGCGAGCGGGTCCCGCTGCGGATCGGCTTTCGCACGGTCGTTGTCGAGGACGGCCTGATCAAGGTCAACGGCAGGCGGATCCTGCTGCGCGGCGTCAACCGCCACGAGTTCCATCCACAGACCGGCCGCACCATCGACGCGGCCACCATGCGCCAGGACCTGCTGCTGATGAAGCAGCACAACATCAACGCCGTCCGCACCTCCCACTACCCGCCCCACCCGGCCTTCCTGGCGCTCTGCGACGAGCTGGGCCTGTGGGTGATCGACGAATGCGACCTGGAGACGCACGGTTTCGGCCAGGCCGGCTGGCTGCGCAATCCCGTCGACGACGAGCGCTGGACGCCCGCCCTGCTGGACCGGGCGGCCCGCATGGTGGAGCGGGACAAGAACCACCCGAGCGTGATCTTCTGGTCGCTGGGCAACGAATGCGGCACTGGCGCGGGCCTGAAGGCCATGGCCGCCTGGATCCGCGACCGCGACCCCGCCCGGCTGCTGCACTACGAGGGCGACCGGGCCAGCGAGGACACCGACGTCTACTCGCGGATGTACGCGGACCACGCCGAGGTCGAGCTGATCGGCCGGCGTGCGGACGACGGGCCAAAGCGGCGCAGGACGCTGCCGTTCGTCCTCTGCGAGTACGCGCACGCCATGGGCAACGGTCCTGGCGGGCTCAGCGAGTACCAGCGGCTCTTCGAGACGTACCCGCGCTGCCAGGGCGGCTTCGTCTGGGAGTGGATCGACCACGGGCTGGCCCATCCGCGGTACGGCTACGCCTACGGCGGCGACTTCGGCGAGGAACTTCACGACGGCAACTTCGTCTGCGACGGCCTGCTCTTCCCCGACCGCACCCCCTCCCCGGGGCTGACCGAGTACAAGAAGGTCATCGAGCCGGTCAGGATCGACGCCCCTCAAGGACCTGTGACAGGCTCCGGTCCAGGAGGTGCCTTCATCGGCACCCGTGGCACGGTCCGCATCACCAACGGCCATGACTTCGCGGACCTGTCCCACTTGGCCTTCACCTGGTCCTACGAGATCGACGGCGAGAGCGTGGCGACCGGCACGCTCGATGATCCGGGCCTGCCCGCGCTCGCCCCGGGCGAGAGCACCGCACTCACCCTGCCGCCCGCCCCCGCCACGCCACCCGCCGCGGGCGGCGAACACCAGTGGACGGTACGGGCCGTACTCGCCCAGGACACCGCGTGGGCGCGGCGCGGCCATGAGGTGGCGTGGGGCCAGCTGGCAGTGACACCACGGCGACCCGTCGCGCCGGCACACGGTGACCGGGCGGTCCCGGCGCCCGTTCGGACCCGTCAAGGAAGTGCCTCCCGACCGGGTGCAGGGGTGAGCGGGGACGAGCCCGCAGGGTGGCAGCACGGCTCGCCCGGCGTCCTGGCGCTCGGCCCCGGCCTCTTCGACGCCCGCACCGGCGCTCCCGTGCGTATCGGGCAGGTGCCCGTCGAAGGGTTCCGCCTCGATGTCTGGCGCGCCCCGACGGACAACGACGAGACCCTCGGCGGACCGTCCGTGACCCGCGTCGGCACCCTCTGGCGCAGCCTGGGCCTGCACCGCATGCAGCACCGCCTGGACCACGCGCGCCTGGAAGAGGGCGCGGACGGCGCAGCCGACGGCGCCCTCGTCGTCAGGACCAGAGTGGCGCCCGCCGCCGCCCAGTCGGCCCTGGCCACCGAGTACCGCTGGACCGCAGGCGGCGGCCGTCTCACCCTCACCGTCTCCGTCACCCCCGAGGGCGACTGGCCGGTGCCGCTGCCGAGGCTCGGCGTACGGTTCGGGATCCCGGCCGGATACGGGCGGGTGAGCTGGTTCGGCGGCGGCCCCGGCGAGGCGTATCCCGACACCCGCGCCGCCGCCCGGCTCGGCCGCCACACGCTGGACGTCGACGCCCTCCAGAGTCCGTACGTGCACCCGCAGGAGAACGGCGCCCGGGCGGATGTGCGCTGGGTGGAGCTCACCGGGGCGGACCATCCCGCGGGCGACGGGCTGCGCATCGAGGCCGAGCCCGCCTGCTGGTTCACGGCGCGCCGCTGGACGACGGAAGAGCTGGACGCCGCCCGCCACCGCACCGACCTGGTCCCCGGCGACACCGTCTGGGTGAACCTGGACCACGGCCAGCAGGGCATCGGCTCGCAGTCCTGCGGCCCCGGTGTGCTGCCCGCGCACCAGCTGACCGCTGCGCCCGCCACGTTCTCGTTCACCTTCGCGGCGCCCGCGCCCGCCGCCCCGGGAGGGCGCTGACGGGGTCGTGGCGGCGGTCCGCGGTGCGCACGGGCCCGCGCGCCGCCGCCGCGTCCCCGCTCAGCGCGCCGTGCCGTCTCCGGGACCCGGCTGGGCATCCGAACGTGGCGTGCTGTCGCGTTTTGCGCCCGCGCCTCGCGCGGTGGACGAAATGCCCACACCGTCCCGGCGTGCGTGCCTGCGCAGCCGGGCGGCGTTCTTGTCCGCGGGCCGCGGTTCGGGTTCTTCCTGCCGGTGCCCGGGGAACTCCGGCGGCGTGCCGGGGCCGGCCGGGGCGGTGCCGTCCCTGGTGCCCTCCCCGCCGCCCGCCAGCGCCCGGTGGGCCGCCGTCCAGGCACGGTGTTCCGAGGTCTGCTCCAGGCGGACACGGTCGCGGGCGGCACGGGCCTCGGTCATCGCGACGGACGGCCACACACGGTCGAGCGCGGCGTTGACCGCGGCGCCCACCAGCACCGCGAAGGCCGAGACGCCGATCCACAGCAGGACGGCGACGGGCGCGGCGAGCGAGCCGTAGATCGTGGGGCCCTCCACGGTGTTCGTCAGGTAGATCCGCAGCAGGAAGCTACCGAGCACCCAGATCGCGAGCGCCACCAGCGCGCCCGGCACGTCCTCCACCCAGGGCGAGCGCACCGGCACCGACACGTGGTAGAGCGTCGTCAGGAAGACCACCGACAGGACGATCACCACGGGCCAGTACAGGATCTGCACGATCGTGGCCGACCAGGGGATGAGCTGCTCGGCGGCGTCCGGGCCCGCGACCATCAGCGGCAGGGCGACCGAGCCGATCAGCAGGGCGACGACGAAGAGCAGGAAGGACAGCAGCCGGGTCTTGACTATGCCGCGCGTGCCGTCGAGGCCGTACATGACGGTGATGGTGTCGACGAAGACGTTCACCGCGCGCGAGCCCGACCAGAGCGCGAAGACGAAGCCGATGGAGATGATGTCGGGCCTGCCGCCCCGGATGACGTCGTCGAGCAGCGGCTTGGCGATCTGTGTGACGCCCTGCTGGGTCAGCACGGTGCGGGACGCGTCCAGGATGTTCGCTTCCAGGCTCGCGATGCTGTTGGTGCCGGTCCAGGCGTCTACATAGCCGAGCAATCCGATCATGCTGAGCAGCAGCGGCGGCACCGAGAGCAGGGTGAAGAACGCCGCCTCCGCGGCCAGGCCCAGGACGCGGTACTCCATGCAGGACCGTACGGTGTCCTTCAGCAGCAGCCAGGCGGTTTGCCGCACCGACACCCTCCGGTAGAGGGCTCTGGCCCGGCCGAGACGGCCACTCGGCCGTGCGGGTGTTTCTTTTGCCTGGTGCACCTCCTTACCGTATCGGCATGGCAGCACCTACCCACACAGTGACCAACCAGGCCCCGCCCCTGGTCGGATACGACGTTTTCACCGCTGACCGGGCCCTGAGCGAGGGTGTGGCGCGGCATCTCGATCCAGTGCCGGCCGAGCAGGCGCGCACGGAGCTCGCCGAACTCGGCCGCAGCGCCGGTTCGGCCCAGGCGCAGGAGTGGGGCGCGCAGGCCAACGAGCATCCGCCGGTGCTGCGCACCCACGACCGCTACGGCCACCGCATCGACGAGGTCGACTTCCACCCCTCCTGGCACCGGCTGCTCGGCAAAGGCGTCGCCGCGGGCCTGACCGACGCCTGGTCGCGGCCCGGCGGCCACCTGCGGCGGGCAGCGGCGTTCCTGGTCTGGACGCAGGCCGAGGCGGGGCACGGCTGCCCGCTGTCGATGACGCACGCCGCGGTGCCCGCGTTGCGTGCCGAGCCGGAGCTGGCCGCACTCTGGGAGCCGCGGCTCACCTCGCACATCTACGACTTCGGGCTGCGGCCCGCGGCGCAGAAGGCCGGTGTGCTCTTCGGAATGGGCATGACGGAGAAGCAGGGCGGCAGCGACGTCCGGGCCAACACCACGCGGGCGAAGGCGCTGGACGCCGCGGGCGAGTACCTGCTGACGGGGCACAAGTGGTTCTGCTCGGCGCCGATGTCGGACGGTTTCCTGGTGCTGGGACAGGCCGGGGACGGGCTGACGTGCTTCCTGGTGCCACGGGTGCTGGAGGACGGCACACGGAACGTGTTCGCGATCCAGCGACTCAAGGACAAGCTGGGCAACCGCTCGAACGCGTCGTGCGAGGTCGAGTTCGACGGCACCTGGGCACGGCGGGTCGGCCCGGAGGGCCGCGGCGTGCGCACCATCATCGAGATGGTCGCGGCCACCCGGCTCGACTGCGTGCTCGGCTCCGCCGCACTGATGCGGCAGGCGGTGGCGCAGGCCGTGCACCACTGCACGTACCGGGAGGCGTTCGGCGGCAAACTGATCGACAAGCCGCTGATGGTCAACGTCCTGGCCGATCTGGCGCTGGATTCTGAGGCGGCGACGACGCTCGCGCTGCGGCTGGCCGCCGCCTACGATGCCGCGGCCACCGGGGACGAACAGGAGCGTGCGCTGCTGCGGCTCGCGGTGCCGGCCGCCAAGTACTGGGTGACGAAGCGCTGCACGCCGCTGGTGGCGGAGGCGCTGGAGTGCCTGGGCGGCAACGGCTATGTGGAGGAGTCGGGCCTGCCGCGGCTGCTGCGCGAGGCGCCGCTGAACTCCATCTGGGAGGGCTCGGGCAATGTGCAGGCCCTGGATGTGCTGCGCGCGCTGCAACGTGAGCCCGCCGCGCTGAACGCCTTCCTCACGGAGGTCGGCCGGGCCCGCGGCGCCGACCACCGGCTGGACGGCGCGGTCAAGGGCCTGCTCACCGAACTGGGGGACCTGGACGGCATCGAGGGGCGGGCCCGGCGGCTCGTGGAGCGGATGGCGCTGGTGCTGCAGGGCTCCCTGCTGGTGCGGTACGCGCCGCCCGAGGTCGCCGACGCGTTCTGCGCAGCACGGCTCGGCAGCGACCACGGAATGGCGTTCGGCACCCTGCCGGGCAGCCTGGATCTCGCCTCAGTAGTGCGGCGGGCCCGTCCGGTGGCTTGATCTGGTGGGTGTCTGGGCGGCCGGGTGCGGCGGTCCGGACGTACGCGCGGCAGACCGCGCGGAACGCCACATGGAGATACGGACATACGGACGAAATACGAAAATACGGAACTTTGCACAAAAAACAAGTGTTACGCGTAAAACGCAACAAAGAGATAGAGAAGAAGCCGCTCTGCCGCCGGGACGCCTCGCGACGGCGCCGGACCGGCACCTGCACGGGAGTGGTGCTGCGCCGACACGGCACCACTCCCGTGATCAAGCCCCATGAGGAGCGAGATGGCCGTACAGGACGGCACGGCCTCAGCTTCATTCACCGTACGGTTGTTCACCAGGGTTGCAGAGGGTTGCAACGCGTGGCACCTACTGTGCGAACCACCGCACCTTCGGGGCCCGGTAGCGGGACGATGGTGACAAGCCGTACGAGCACCGGCCCTGCGAGCCGCGCGGGCGCTACCGAGTGCCGGCCTGGCCGGCGTGCGCGGCCTCGTTGCACGTCCACCCCGGCCCGAGGCGGCGCAGCCGGGCGCCGGACGCCCGCGACGGCGTACCACCGTGCACCGGCCGCGCCCGCCAGTCGGGCACATGGCGTTGAGGGGAGGGCGCAGTGACGCAGCCACCGCGGATCGATCCGGCCGCCTTCCTCAGCACGGAGGCGGGCCGCGCCGCTCGCCTGCTCCAGGAGGCGCATGCCGCGGCACTCGCCGGGCAGCGCGCGGACGGCACCGCGCAGCGCCCGGCGCTCGCACCCCGGCCGGTGATCGGAGAGTCCTGGGGACGCATGATCCAGCGCGGCGTGGACCCCGACCACGACCACCGCTCGCAGCTGCTGAGCCTGGAGGACCTGGAGCGGCGCCGCCAGCGCTCGGCGTTCACCGAGGTGCTGCCGGTGCTGCGCGAGAGCCTGCTGCCGGTGGCCGACGCGGCGCGGCACATCATGGTCGTCTCCGACGCGGAGGGCCGGGTCCTGTGGCGCGAAGGCAGCGCCACCGTGCTGAAGAAGGCCGACGACATGGGGCTTGAGGTCGGCTCCGACTGGCGCGAGGCGGTCATGGGGACGAACGGCATCGGCACGCCGTTGGTGGTGCGGCGCCCGGTGCAGGTCTTCTCGGCCGAGCACTTCGTACGGAGTCTGCATCCGTGGAGCTGCGCGGGGGCGCCGATCACGGATCCGCGGGACGGCACGCTGCTGGGCGCGGTGGACATCAGCGGTCCGCTGGACAGTCTCCATCCGGCGATGCTGGCCCTGGTCGGCTCAGTCGCCAAACTGGCCGAGGCGCGGCTGCGGGAACGGCACATGACGGCGCTGGAGAGGCTGCGCACGGTCTCGGCACCGCTGCTCGCGCGGGTCGGCGGCCGGGCCCTCGCGGTGGACACCCGCGGCTGGACGGCCGGAGTCACCGGGATGGCGCCGGTGGACCGGCTCGCTCTGCCCAAGTCCTTCAAAGCCGGGTACCAGCGGCTGCCGGCGCTCGGCGTGTGCACGGTGGAGCCGCTGCCGGGCGGCTGGCTGGTGCGCGCCCGGGCCGCGCAGGAGCCGCTGGGCACGGCCCGGGTCGTTCTGGACCTGCGCGGCCCGCACTGCTGGTCGGTGACCGTCCGCGGCAGCGCGGGCGAGTGGACGCACCAGCTCAGCCCGCGCCATGCCGAACTGCTGTACCTGCTCGCCGTGCACCGCGCCGGACGCAGCGCGGCGCAGCTGGCCGCCGACCTGTTCGGCGACGCGGCGCGCACGGTGACGGTGCGCGCCGAGATGTCCCGGGTGCGCCGCTATCTGGGCAGCCTGCTGGCGCACCGCCCGTACCGGTTCCAGGACGGCACCGAGGTCCAGATGCTGCTCCCGGACCACCCGGCGGAGCTGCTGCCCCACTCGGCGGCACCGGCGATCCGGCAGGCCAGGGGCGCGGCCGAACACTGACGCGGCCCGCCGCCCGCTCGGAGCGCGGCCACGGCGCACCGTGCGACCCCCCGTGGCACACCTCGTGGCACACCTCGTGGCACACCTCGTGGCATCCACGCGGCACCGGAGGAGCGCAGGAGGTCTTCTCCACTCGTACTAACATGCGAGATCAGAGTGTCCGAATCGCGGACGAAGGTGGACTCGCCCGAGATCTCCATGCCAATCTTCCTCCATGTCTGGAGCTCGGATTGCCTTGGTGAGTCGGCGGCACGTCGATCTCGGCCGCATGTCCAGCGCCATCTGTCCGGCGGGCTGACAGTCACAGCACCGTCGGATTCAGCTGTCCCGCCCCGCACTTCCGTGCTCATCCAGTCTGCACCCGCCTGTTTCATTCCCCCTGTCCCACCTCTGCGCAGCGCCGCGCGCCCTCCTCCACTGCCTCAAGGCTGTGGGCGGGGGCACCTCTGACGCCCTTGCGGCAGTTGAGGCGTGCCTCCCGCCCCTGCACTTCCCGCATGTACCCGTATGCGCAGGTCGAAGCCGCCTGCCTGCCCCAAAGGACGTACCACCATGGCTGCCACCCCGCACCAGAACGCCGCCGCCACGTCTCACCGCAAGGTGAGCCGTCACCGTGGCGAGGGCCAGTGGGCCATGGGGCACTTCACCCCGCTCAACCCGAACGAGCAGTCCAAGAAGGACGATGACGGTCTCAATGTGCGGACACGCATCGAGACGATCTACTCCAAGACGGGATTCGACTCCATCGACCCGGCCGACCTGCGCGGACGCATGCGCTGGTGGGGCCTGTACACCCAGCGAAGGCCCGGTATCGAGGGCGGCAGGACGGCGATCCTGGAGCCGGAGGAGCTGGACGACAGCTACTTCATGCTGCGGGTCCGCATCGACGGCGGACGGCTGACCACCGAGCAGCTGCGCATCATCGGCGAGATCTCCGCGGAGTTCGCCCGCGGTACCGCCGACATCACCGACCGGCAGAACATCCAGCTGCACTGGATCCGGATCGAGGACGTGCCGGAGATCTGGCGGCGCCTGGAGTCCGTCGGCCTGTCGACCACCGAGGCCTGCGGCGACGTGCCGCGCGTCATCCTCGGCTCGCCGGTCGCGGGCATCGCCGAGGACGAGATCATCGACGGCACCCCGGCCATCGAGGAGATCCACCGCAGGGTCGTCGGCAACCCGGCGTACTCGAACCTGCCGCGTAAGTTCAAGACCGCGGTCTCAGGATCCCCGCTGCTGGACGTGGCCCACGAGATCAACGACGTCGCCTTCGTCGGCGTCAACCACCCCGAGCACGGCCCCGGCTTCGACGTCTGGGTCGGCGGCGGCCTGTCCACCAACCCCAAGCTCGGCCAGCGGCTCGGCGCCTGGGTCCCTCTGGACGAGGTCGCCGACGTCCACGAGGGCGTCGTCGCCATCTTCCGCGACTACGGCTACCGCCGGCTGCGCACCCGGGCCCGGCTGAAGTTCCTCATCGCCGACTGGGGCGTGGCCAAGTTCCGCCAGATCCTTGAGGACGAGTACCTGAAACGGCCCCTGCTCGACGGCCCCGCGCCCGAGCAGCCCATCGAGCGCTGGCGTGACCACGTGGGCGTGCACCGGCAGCAGGACGGCCGCTACTACGTCGGCTTCGCACCGCGCGTCGGCCGGGTCAACGGCACCGTGCTGACGAAGATCGCCGAGCTGGCCGAGGCGCACGGCTCCGGCCGGGTGCGTACCACCGCCGAGCAGAAGATGCTGGTCCTCGATGTCACCGAGGACCAGGTCGACTCGCTCGTCGACGGCCTCGCGGCGCTCGACCTGACCGTCACCCCCTCCACGTTCCGGCGCGGCACGATGGCCTGCACCGGCATCGAGTTCTGCAAGCTGGCGATCGTCGAGACGAAGGCACGCGGCGCATCCCTCATCGACGAACTGGAGCGCCGCCTGCCCGAGTTCGAAGAGCCCCTCACCATCAACCTGAACGGCTGCCCGAACGCCTGTGCCCGTATCCAGACCGCGGACATCGGTCTCAAGGGTCAGCTGGTGCTCGACCAGGACGGCAACCAGGTGGAGGGCTACCAGGTGCACCTGGGCGGCGCACTGGGCCTGGAGGCCGGGTTCGGCCGCAAGGTGCGCGGTCTGAAGGTCACCGCCGATGAACTTGCCGACTACGTCGAGCGGGTGCTGCGGCGCTTCCAGGAGGAGCGCAAGGACGGCGAGCGGTTCGCGTCCTGGGTGGCACGGGCCGACGAGGAGGCGCTGTCATGAGCCGGGCGAGTGGGCGAGCACGGCCGACCATGGACGCCGGCCGCAACGCTCCCAAGACGCACCGGACATCGAAGGAGAGGGATGCGGCATGAGTGAGCGCGCCGCACCCTTCTACTGCCCCTACTGCGGAGACGAGGACCTGCGCCCCAGTGAGCAGGAACACGCTCGCGGCTGGGAATGCGCGAGCTGCAACCGCGCCTTCCAACTGAAGTTCCTCGGGTTGCTGACCCGGGGTCTTCAGCGCCACGACAGTGGGAGGGACGGATCATGAGCACCGTATCCGCGTCGCAACGGGGCACGGACGAACTCAGGGAGCTGGCGGAGCAGGCCGGGCGCGACCTCGAAGACGCTTCCGCCGCCGACATCCTCACCTGGGCAGCCGACACCTTCGGCAGGCGCCTGTGCGTGACGTCCTCGATGGAGGACGCGGTGGTCGCCCACCTCACCTCGCGCGCCCTGCCCGGTGTCGACGTCATCTTCCTGGACACCGGCTACCACTTCCCGGAGACCATCGGAACCCGCGACGCGGTGGACGTCGTCCTCGACGTCAACGTCATCACGCTCACGCCGCGTCAGACGGTGGCCGAACAGGACGCCCAGTACGGCCCCGCGCTGCACGACCGCGACCCGGACCTGTGCTGCAGGTTGCGCAAGATCCAGCCATTGGATGAAGGCCTGAAGGGGTATGACGCCTGGGTGACGGGGCTGCGCCGTGACGAGTCCCCAACTCGTGCCGGCACCCCCGTCGTGAGCTGGGACGACACACGGCAAAAGGTCAAGGTCTCCCCCATCGCCCGCTGGACGCAGGCGGACGTGGACGCTTATATCGAGGAGCGCGGTATGCTCACGAATCCACTGCTGATGGACGGATACGGTTCCGTCGGCTGTGCCCCGTGCACCCGGCGGCTCCTTGAGGGCGAAGACGCCAGGGCCGGCCGGTGGGGCGGCCGAGCCAAGACCGAATGCGGGCTGCACGGATGAGCCGGCACGAATCCGACCCCAGGGGGAAGCACATGACTGGAGCGACCGTCTGGCTGACCGGACTGCCCAGCGCCGGAAAGACCACCATCGCCCATGAGCTTGCTGTGCGGCTGCGCGCCGAGGGGCACCGTGTCGAGGTACTGGACGGCGACGAGATCCGCGAGTTCCTCTCCGCGGGCCTCGGCTTCAACCGCGCCGACCGGGACACCAATGTGCAGCGCATCGGCTTCGTCGCCGAACTCCTCGCCAGCAACGGGGTGAAGGCCCTGGTGCCGGTGATCGCCCCGTACGCCAGCAGTCGCAAAGCGGTGCGCAAGCGCCACGAGCAGGAAGGCACGCCCTACCTCGAAGTGCACGTCGCCACACCGGTGGACGTGTGCTCCGTACGCGATGTGAAGGGCCTCTACGCCAAGCAGGCGGCGGGCGAGATCTCCGGTCTCACCGGCGTCGACGACCCGTACGAGGAGCCCACCTCGCCCGATCTGCGCATCGAGTCGCAGCACCAGACCGTGCAGGAGTCGGCCGCCGCGCTGCATTCCTTGCTCATAGAGAAGGGGCTCGCGTGACAGGCGCAACCATCGACATCGACAAGGACAGTCCCTACGCGCTCAGCCATCTGGACGCGTTGGAGTCCGAGGCCGTGCACATCTTCCGCGAGGTGGCGGGCGAGTTCGAGCGGCCGGTGATCCTCTTCTCCGGCGGCAAGGACTCCATCCTCATGCTGCACCTGGCGCTCAAGGCGTTCACGCCCGCGCCGGTGCCGTTCTCGCTGCTGCACGTCGACACCGGGCACAACTTCCCGGAGGTTCTCGCCTTCCGGGACCGGACCGTCGAGCAGCACGGGCTGCGGCTGCACGTGGCCTCGGTGCAGGACTACATCGACGCGGGCAAGCTGCGCGAGCGACCTGACGGCACCCGCAACCCGCTGCAGACCGTGCCGCTGACGGAGGCGATCCAGCAGCAACGTTTCGACGCGGTGTTCGGCGGCGGGCGGCGTGACGAGGAGAAGGCGCGCGCCAAGGAGCGGGTGTTCTCGCTGCGGGACGAATTCTCGCAGTGGGACCCGCGCCGTCAGCGCCCGGAGCTGTGGCAGCTCTACAACGGCCGGCACGCGCCCGGCGAGCACGTCCGCGTCTTCCCACTGTCCAACTGGACCGAGCTGGACGTGTGGCAGTACATCGCCCGGGAGAAGATCGAACTGCCGGCGATCTACTTCGCTCACGAACGCGAGGTCTTCGAGCGCGGCGGCATGTGGCTGACCGCAGGCGACTGGGGCGGCCCCGGAAAGGACGAGCCGGTCGAGAAGCGACAGGTGCGCTACCGCACCGTCGGCGACATGTCCTGCACCGGCGCCGTCGACTCCACCGCCGACACCCTGGAAGCCGTGATCACCGAGATCGCCGCCTCCCGCCTCACCGAACGGGGCGCGACCCGCGCCGACGACAAGCTGTCCGAGGCCGCCATGGAAGACCGCAAGCGCGAGGGATATTTCTAGCCATGACCACCACGGAGCGCTTTGCGGGCCTCGAAGCCACCACCCTGCTACGGTTCGCCACCGCCGGTTCGGTGGACGACGGCAAGTCCACGCTCGTCGGACGGCTGCTGCACGACTCCAAGTCGGTCCTCGCCGACCAGTTGGAGGCCGTCGAGATCGCCTCGCAAAAACGCGGCCAGGACGCCCCCGACCTGGCCCTGCTGACCGACGGACTGCGCGCCGAGCGCGAACAGGGCATCACCATCGACGTCGCCTACCGCTATTTCGCCACCGCGCGCCGCCGGTTCATCCTCGCCGACACCCCCGGCCATGTGCAGTACACCCGCAACATGGTCACCGGCGCCTCCACCGCCGAACTCACCGTCATCCTCGTCGACGCCCGCAACGGAGTCGTCGAACAGACCCGCAGACACGCCGCCATCGCCGCCCTGCTGCGCGTCCCGCACGTCGTCCTCGCCGTCAACAAGATGGACCTGGTCGACTACGAGGAGCGGGTCTTCGCCCGGATCGCCGAGGAGTTCACCGCGTACGCCAGGGAACTCGGCGTACCGGAGATCACCGCGATCCCCATCTCCGCGCTGGCCGGCGACAATGTCGTGGAGGCCTCCGCGACCATGGACTGGTACGGCGGGCGCACGGTGCTCGAACACCTGGAGACCGTCCCCGTCAGCCATGACCTCGCACACTGCCACGCCCGCCTGCCCGTGCAGTGCGTGATCCGCCCGCAGACCGCGGAACACCCCGACTACCGCGGCTACGCGGGCCAGATCGCGGCCGGTACGTTCCGTGTCGGCGAGCGGGTGACCGTACTGCCGTCCGGGCGCACCTCGACGATCTCCGGGATCGATCTGCTCGGCACGCCGGTGGGCGTCGCCTGGACTCCGCAGTCCGTGACGGTGCTGCTCGCCGACGACCTCGACATCTCGCGCGGTGACCTCATCGTGCCGAGCGACGACGCGCCCGCCACCTCCCAGGACGTCGAGGCAACCGTCTGCCACGTCGCCGACCAGCCGCTCGCCGAGGGTCAGCGGGTGCTGCTGAAGCACACCACCCGCACGGTCAAGGCGATCGTCAGGGAGATCCCGTCCCGGCTCACCCTGGACGACCTGTCCCAGCACCCGAAGCCGGGCCGGCTGGTCGCCAATGACATCGGCCGGGTCAAGATCCGCACCGCCGAACCGCTGGCGCTCGACACCTACGAGGACTCCCGGCGCACCGGGTCCTTCCTGCTGATCGACCCCGCCGACGGCACCACCCTGGCAGCCGGCATGGCGGGCGAAGCCTTCGCTACCGCGCACACCCCGGCGGCCGGGCAGGACGACGACGCCGAAGGGTGGGACTTCTAGTGCCGCGGCAGGTGAGGTTCGCCCCGTCGCGGTGTTCGGCACACTCCCCCAAGTTCTCGACTCCGCTCGAACAGGGGGCATCCCCATTCGCCGCATCGGAGAAGGGCCCGCGTACGTTCCGTACGAGGACGCCCGTCCGGCGTGCCGAAAGCACTCGCCGCACGCCGCTCCTTGACGGGCAGACGTCACCTGCCGAGGCCATCGCCGTGACCATGAACATGACCATGATCGATGTGTTCTCGACCTTCGCCAAGGAGGGCGGCCGGATCGGCAGCGGTGCCCTCGGCAGCGGACAGGGCGGAGTGGCCCGATGTGCCAGGTGACGTACGCGCACTGCCTGCGCGCCCACACCCCCCATCGCCTTCTGCTGCGGCGTCATATGCGGCGAAAACCTGACGACCACCCGGTCGCGTCCCGAGGGCTGCCTACCACCCGAGGGACATAGCGCGCCGGGCCACCGAGAGGACGACCTCCCGTGCCTGCCCACCTGCCCTCAGCACGTCCCCGGACCACCGGGCCCACGCCGTTCTCCAGGCGCCGCGCCCTCACCGGCGTCGCCGCGCTCACCTTCCTCGCGCTGGCGGCCACCGCCTGCAGCTACGGCTCCAAGGCCGACGACAAGGCAGCGAGCGAGCCCAAGGCGCACGGCAAGAAGCTCTCCGCCGACACCGTCCGGATCGGCTACTTCCCGAACCTCACCCACGCCACGGCGCTGGTGGGTGATGAGGAAGGCATCTTCCAAAAGGAGCTGGGCGGCACCAAGGCCACCTACGCGCAGTTCAACGCGGGCCCTTCGGAGATCGAGGCGCTGAACTCCGGCTCCATCGACATCGGCTGGATCGGCCCCTCCCCCGCCATCAACGGCTACACCGCCTCGCACGGCAGCAGCCTGCGCATCGTCAGCGGTTCGGCCTCCGGCGGTGTGAAGCTGGTGGTCAACCCTAAGAAGATCAAGTCCGTCAAGGACGTCAAGGGCAAGAAGATCGCGACGCCGCAGCTCGGCAACACCCAGGACGTCGCGTTCCTCAACTGGATCAACCAGCAGGGCTGGAAGGTCGACGCCCAGAGCGGCAAGGGCGATGTGTCCGTGGTGCGCACGGACAACAAGATCACCCCGGACGCCTACCGGTCGGGTTCCATCGACGGTGCCTGGGTGCCGGAGCCGACCGCGTCCAAGCTGGTGGCCGAGGGCGCGAAGGTGCTGCTGGACGAGTCGACGCTGTGGCCGGACAAGAAGTTCGTGATCACCAACGTCGTCGTGTCGCAGAAGTTCCTCAAGCAGCACCCGGACATCGTGGCGGCGGTGCTGCGCGGCTCCGTCAAGAGCAACGCGTTCATCGGCGCCCACCCGGACGAGGCCAAGAACGCCGCCAACGCCAAGCTCAAGGAACTCTCCGGCAAGGCACTGCCCGCGAACGTGCTCGACCCGGCCTGGACGTCCATCCAGTTCACCAACGACCCGCTGGCGTCGACGCTGAACACCGAGGCCGACCACGCCGTCACGGCAGGACTGCTGGACAAGCCCGACCTCAAGGGCATCTACGACCTCACCGAACTGAACAAGATCCTCAAGGCGCAGAGCAAGACCGCGGTGGACGCCGCGGGGCTCGGCGCGCAGTAGGCGGCCCTTCCGCCCCCATGAGCACCACCGCACCTCCCCGCGCCAACCCGGCGCGGGGAGGATCCCATCGTTTCCCAAGGAGGAGTCCGACCGTGGCAACCACAATCGCCAAGGCCGCCGATGGTGTCGATGCGATGGATCACGCCGCACGAATAACCCATGTCTCGAAGTCCTTCGGCTCTCCCGCCGGACAGGTCCAGGTCCTGGACGACATCAACCTCGATGTCGCACCGGGCGAGTTCGTCACCCTGCTGGGTGCCTCGGGGTGCGGAAAGTCGACACTGCTCAACCTGGTCGCCGGGCTCGACCTGCCGACCACGGGAACGATCAGCACCCAGGGCCGCCCGGCCCTGATGTTCCAGGAGCACGCCCTCTTCCCGTGGCTGACCGCGGGCAAGAACATCGAGCTGGCCCTGAAGCTGCGCGGGATGGCCAAGGCCGCGCGGCGGGAGCGGGCCGAGGAGTTGCTGGAGCTCGTACGGCTGACGGGTGCCCACCGCAAGCGAGTGCACGAGCTGTCCGGCGGCATGCGTCAACGGGTGGCCCTGGCGCGGGCGCTCGCCCAGGACAGCAGGCTGCTGCTGATGGACGAGCCGTTCGCGGCACTGGACGCCATCACCCGCGACGTGCTGCACGACGAGCTCACCCGGATCTGGCGCGAGACGCAGCTCTCGGTGGTCTTCGTCACCCACAACGTCCGAGAGGCGGTGCGGCTCGCCCAGCGTGTGGTGCTGCTGTCGTCGCGTCCGGGCCGGGTGTCGCGGCAGTGGAACGTGGACATCGAGCAGCCGCGCCGCATCGAGGACACCGCCGTGGCGGAGCTCTCCGTCGAGATCACCGAAGAACTGCGTGGGGAGATCCGCCGCCATGGTCAGCACTGAGAAGACTCAGAAGAGCCAGCAGGCCCACAAGACCCAGAAGGTCCAGGAGAGCAGAGAGACCGAGCAAGCCGAGCTGACCGGGCAGACGGTGCAGGCGGAGCAACCGGGCAGGACCGCCGGCAGCCCGCAGGACGCGCACGGCGCGAGCGTCGGCACACGGAACACCGCGGCGCCGTTCGCCGCCGACTCGGGCGATCTCGCGGGCCTTGAGGCCGGGCTCGACGCGCTGGAGACCCAGCAGACCCGGCGGACACCGCTGCGGCACACCTTCGTCCAGAAGGTGCTGCCGCCGCTCACCGCCATCGTGCTGGTGGTGCTGGTGTGGCAGCTGCTGGTCTGGGCGAAGGTCACCGACAGCTACAAGCTGCCCGCACCGTCCGCGGTGTGGGGCGAGGTGTCGGACGCCTGGTTGCAGGGCACGCTGCTCGGCTACATCTGGACCAGCGTCTCGCGCGGTCTGCTGGGCTTCATCCTGGCGCTGGTGATCGGCACCCCGCTGGGGCTGCTGGTGGCCCGGGTGAAGTTCGTACGGGCGGCGATCGGTCCCGTCCTATCGGGCCTGCAGTCGCTGCCGTCGGTGGCGTGGGTGCCGCCCGCGGTGATCTGGGTGGGTCTGAACGACCGCATGATGTACGCGGTGATCCTGCTGGGCGCAGTCCCCTCGATCGCGAACGGCCTGGTCTCGGGCGTCGACCAGGTGCCGCCCCTGTTCCTGCGGGCGGGCCGTACGCTGGGGGCGTCGGGGCTGCGCGGCACCTGGCACATCGTGATGCCGGCCGCGCTGCCCGGATACCTGGCCGGTCTGAAGCAGGGCTGGGCGTTCTCCTGGCGTTCGCTGATGGCCGCCGAGATCATCGCGCAGTCGCCCGACCTGGGCATGGGCCTGGGCCAGCTGCTGGAGGCCGGCCGGACCAATAGCAGCATGTCCCAGGTGTTCCTGGCGATCCTGCTCATCCTGACCGTCGGTATCGCCATCGACCTGCTGATCTTCAGTCCGGTGGAGCGGTGGGTGCTGCGCAGCCGGGGGCTGATGGTCAAGAGCTGATCCATCGTCCAGGATGTCCGGCCGCGCGCCTCACCCACCCGCCCGGACACCCGGACACCCGGACACCCGAACCGAACACCCACCACCCGATACCACCCCGGCTCCTGCCCCCGCCCCCTCTGGAACAGTTCCTCCCGATGCCCCGTTCGTCCCGCCCGCCCCGGCCCGCCCTGCTCGTCGTCGCCCACGGCAGCCGTGATCCACGGCATGCCGCCACCGTGCACGCCCTGGTCGCACGGGTGCGGGCCGAGCGGCCCGGGCTGCAGGTGGCGACGGGGTTCTTGGATTTCAACCTGCCGTCGGTGCCGGGAGCCCTTCAGGCATACGCGGCGCGGGGCGTGCGGGAGGTGGTGGCGCAGCCGCTGCTGCTGAGCCGCGCCTTCCACGCCAAGGCGGACATCCCCGCCGTGCTGCGCCGGGCACCGTCCTCGCTGCACATCCGTCAGGCGGACGTACTCGGCCCCGACCCGCAGCTGACCCGCGCCCTGGAGCAGCGGCTCCACGAGGCGGGGCTCACGCCCGGGGACCGGGCCGCGACCGGGGTGGTGCTGGCCGCCGCGGGCTCCTCGGACCCGGAGGCGATCGAGGTGATCAACGGCATCGCGCGGCGGTGGCAGCAGTCCGGCTGGTACGCCGTACGGCCCGCCTTCGCCTCGGCCAGCGCGCCTTTGACGGCCGTCCCCGACACCGCGGCGGCCATCCGCGGACTGCGCGCCGATGGTGCCCGCAGTGTCGCAGTCGCCCCGTATGTGCTCGCGCCAGGACGGCTGCCGGACCGTATCGCACGAGGCGCCGCCGAGGCCGGTGCCGATGTGCTGGCGGCTGTCCTCGGCCCCGCGCCCGAGGTGGCGCGGCTGCTGCTGCGGCGGTACGACGAGGCGTGCGACTCCGCGGTCACGGCGCTGGGCGCCTGACGACCCGCACCGCCGCCATCCCGCACCGGGCCGCTGCCCGGCACACGTACCGGGATCACCCGGCCGCCGGTTCCTCCTCGACCGCGCACAGCGTGCCCTGGTGGAACCAGAGCTGCCAGCCTGCGGCGGTGCGGCGCCACAGGGCGCTGCGGTGGGCGCGGCGGCCGTTGTTGTCGCTGTCGTAGGTGAGGTGGACGAGGTCGGGGGCGAGCTTGACGCCGCGCATCCGGGAGGCGGTGGCGGGACGGGCGCCCGGCGCCGGCGGCTCGGCCAGCATCCTCATGACCGACTCTCGGTCCCAGACCGTCCCCGAGACACCGAACTCGGTGAACTCGGGATGGATGAGCGGCCCGGCGAGCTCCGGCGAACCGCGCACTTCCGGTTCGAGCAGCCGCAGTTCGGCCGCGATGACGGCGGCGACATCTCGATGGCCCATCCCGTCAGTGCCGTGCTCAGTCACGCGTCATCTCCACGAGTTTGGTGACGGTGTTCCAGTTGCGGCTGGTAGCGACGAGGCCTCTGGTGACAGCGGGCCTGCCGAGCGCCGCGGCGAGCGGGGAGCGGCCGAGGCCGTCCGGTGCGTAGAGGTAGAGCACCCGGTCGCCGAGTCGGAACTCCTCCGGGCGGAACGCCGACTGGTCGAGCGCGGCGAAGCGGGCCGCGTCGACGGGCTGCGCCGAAGAGCCCGAGAAGTACGTCGCGTGCAGCTGCTTGCCGGTGAGCGACGCCGCCGGGAACGGACAGGCGTCCACGACCGCCTTCAGATAAGCCCCGCTGCGCACCACACAGGCGATGGGAAAGCCGAAGTGTTTCTCCAGCGCCCGCTCCAGGTCCGCGGCCAGCCGCTGCTCAATATCTTCTGTGTTCTCGGGGTTCTCGGGGTTCTCAGGGCTCTCAGCGCTCTCAGGGTCTTCGTCGTAGGTGAAGACCGCGTTTCCGCTCTGTAGGTAGGTGCGCACGGCACCGAGACCCAGCTCCTCCATCAGGGTGCGCAGCTCGGCCATCGGCACCCTCTTGCCGCCCACGTTGATCCCACGCAGCAGCGCCGCGTAATGCGTCGTCATGGCGACACCCTAGAAAAGTCCGGCCGCAGCAGCACCTCGATATGCCGTGGCAGCACGGCCCGCACCGAGTGCGGCGGATCGCGGACAAGCCTGGCAGAGGCCGCACCCGGCCCCGGGTCCTGCGCTGGCGGAAGTCACTCCGGCCGCAGCAGGGCCTCGATCAGATCGGCGGCCCTGGCCGTGCCGCCCTCCGCCGCCATGTCCGTCTGGATCTCGGCCAGTCGCCGGGCGACCTCCGGATCGCCGACGACGGAGAGGACGGCCGCGCGCAGTGTCTCGGCCGTGGCCTGCTCCATCGGCACATGGCGTGCCACGCCGAGGGACTGGAGCAGGTCGGCGTTGCCGAACTGGTCGACGGCCTGCGGCACGGCCACCATCGGGGTGGCGCTGGCCAGGCCTTCCTGGCTGCCGCCCGCGCCCGCGTGGGTGATGAACGCGTCGGCGTGCCGCAGCACCGCGCGCTGCGGCGCCCAGGTGTGCACCTCCACCTGCGCGGGGACGGGGCCGAGCTCGGTGGCGCTCACATGCCGGCCGATCGCCAGCACCGTGTGCCAGCCGGGCAGGTCACCGAAGGCCTCGATGCAGGCCCGGTAGAAGCCGGGCTGTTTGGTGAACGTCGAGCCGAGCGATACCAGCAGCACCTTCTCGGCGCCCGGCGGGCGCTGCCATCCGTCCGGTGCGGTGCGTCCGCCCTGGCAGGAGCCGACGAAGGTGTAGACGGACCTGTCGACCCGTTCGGCGTGCGGCTGCAGGGCCCTGGGGATGAGGACGAGACAGCGGTCGGGGCGGCCCATGAAGCGTTCGACGTCGATGTCCATGCCATTCTCGGCGAGCCAGCCGGCGAAGGTGTCGTAGAAGAGCTTGCCGCGCGGGGTCTGCTTGAGCGGCTCGAAGAGCGGCTTGCCGACCTCCTCCTCATATCCCTGCCAAGCGACCATGTTCGGCGACAACTGCACGATCGGCACGCCCCAGCGGTGCGCGAGGACCCGGGCCGGATAGGCGGTGATGTCGTAGAGCACCAGGTCGGGGCGGTCGTCCTGGTAGGCCGCGGCGAGCTGCGGCAGCGCCTGGACGGCGTCCTTGAGGAACGGCTCGATGTGGTCGATCAGCTCGGTGCCCCAGGCGTCGGGGTCGTCGTCGGTGGGCAGCACCGAGTGCCAGACCCGGGGCTCGGCGCCCACCTCCGCGACCTTGTGGGCGAAGGACTCGGGGATGGCGTACGTGACGCGATTGCCACGGGCCACAAGCTCGGCGATCACGTCGAGGCTCGGGTTCACATGCCCGTGGGCCGCGATCGAGAACATGGCGATGTGCGGGCGTCGGGCATGGTTTCCGAGAGTCATACCGCCAACCTAGCGAGACGCTACGTCTCGCGCAAAGTAATTTCCGCGGTGTGCTCACCGGGTCTCCTGCGAACTCGCACCTCAGCATCCCGCTCTTCGCCCCGCTCTTTGCCGGTATCGCAGCCGGGTCCGGGAGCGCGTATCGCCGTTGGCATGCAACCTCTCCCTGAAGGGGAGAGGATTCTGGCCTTCCGGTCCGGTGCTGCGCCGCTACGCGGCGCGGGCTCCGGCTTGGATTCCTTGGCTTCCTGTTTCTTGACGCCCTGCCATGGCCTTCGGCCATGGTCTTCCCCGGCGCTCCACAGGCATGCACCACTTGTCCAGCGGCGTACTTCACGTTCACTGCGGCGTTCACGTCCCGGTCCAGATGCGCACCGCAGGCAGGGCAGTCCCATTCCCTGACGTGCAGGGGTTTGGGTCCGTCCACATGGCCGCACACCGAGCAGCGGCGGGTGGTCGGTTCGAACCGGCCGATCTTCACGAACGCGCGGCCATACCGCTCGCACTTGTACTGAAGCATGTGGACGAACGTCGACCAGCCCGCGTCATGAACACTCCTGGCCAGACGGGTGCGTGCCATTGCCGACACCGCCAGGTCCTCCACGGCGACCGCTTGGTTCTCACGGACGATGCGGGTGGACAGCTGGTGGTGGAATTCACGGCGCGCGTCGGCGACCTGGCTGTGGGCGCGGGCGACCTTCAGGCGGGCCTTGGCCCGGTTCTTTGATCCCTTCTCCTTCCGGGACAGCTCGCGCTGGGCCCGCTTGAGTTTCCTCTCCGCCCGCCGCAGGAATCTCGGCGAGGCGATCTTCGTACCGTCCGAAAGGACCGCGAAGTGTTTCAGGCCCAGATCGATGCCGACAGTGGGTAGGCCTTCGGTGTCGGGGGCGGCATGCAGGTCGGTGTCCGGGTCGGTGACGATGACGAAGCTGGCGTGGTACCGGCCGGCCGCGTCCTTGATCACGGTGATGCTGGACGGCGCGGAGGGCAGCGTGCGTGACCAGCGCACCGGCACCTCACCGACGCCCGGCAGGGCCAGCCGCCCCTTGCCGGTGATCTTCCAGCGGGCGTTCTTGGTGAACCGGATGGACTGCCGATGATCCTTGCGGGATTTGAAGACCGGCGGTCCGATCTTCGGGCCCTTGCGTTCGCCTTTCAGGCTGGCGAAGAACGCACTGTAGGCGGCGCCCACAGTGCGCAGGGACTGCTGGAGCACGACGGCGGAGACTTCGGCCAGCCAGGCCCGCTGCGGACTCCGCTTCGCTTGCGTGATCAGCGTGTTCGACAGCTCGGCCATCGAGGGGGCCTTGCGCCCCTGGGCACGGCCTCGCGGGCGGCGATGGCGTCGTTGTACACCACTCGCGCGCACCCGAACGCCCGGGCCAGCGCGGTGCGCTGGCCCGGCGTGGGGGTGAGGCGGAAGGAGTACCTGAGCTGCATGACAGCCACCGTACATACTTGGGTTATGGCTGAGATACAGGAGATCAGAACTGGTCGGCACTGTGCTTTCGTTATGCATGTTCATTTGGTCTTCGTGACCAAGTTTCGGCACAAGGTGTTCGAGGATGCGCATCTGGTGCGGATGGAGGAGATCATGCGGTCGGTGTGCGTGGACTTCGAGTGCGAGCTGGTGGAGTTCAACGGCGAGGACAACTACGTCCACCTCCTGGTGAACTTTCCACCCAAGGTCGCCGTCACCAAGCTGGTCAACTCCCTCAAGGGCGTCTCCTCACGCCGTCTGCGCCAGGAATTTCCCGATCTGGTGCGTCACTACTGGCGGACCAACAAACTCTGGTCGGGCTCCTACTTCGCGGGCACCGTCGGCGGCGCCCCGCTCGGCATCGTCAAGCAGTACATCGAGCAGCAGAACCGTCCCGCATGAGCATCATCCGGCTCCGCCGAGACGGTCCTCGTCCACTCCGCGTCCGGCAGGAGCCGTGCCATGGCCCGCTTCGCAGACACGACACCGTGAAGCTCCGCATCACGACGACAGATTCGCTTCACCATCGGGCTGAAGCCCGATGCACTGCGAATGAATCCCGGTAGCATCCGCGCGAGACGCGACGACACGCGGCAGGACGGGGGCACGGCGCATGGCAGAGCGACGGCGTGGAGCGCACGGTGGACTGTGGCGGCGAAGCGGCGCGGTACTGGGCGCTCTCGCGCTGGTCCTCGGCCTCATGGCACATGCCGGTGCGGCACGGGCGGTGGCGGCGAGTGCGACCTTCGCCCCGGTCCCCGCGAGCGAGGTGGCGGCCTACCATCTGACGCCGACGGAGAACAACCAGCACTACCAGCAGAACGCCGCGGCCCTCAAGAGTGACCCGTACCTGGCGAACGTTCCGCTGTCGGCACTGGCCGGTACCGGCTACACCGGCAAGAACGGGCTCTGCTATCCGGCGCCCTTCCATCCCGGGGTGAAAGCACAGGGCTACTGCTGGAACAACGCTGACGACATCGGCAACACCGGCGCGCGCTGGGCGCCGCAGGGCATCTCACTGGCGCACAGCGCCTCGGGTGCCGACGGTACCTTCGGCGGGTCGGGCGACTGGCAGGTCTTCTCCTGGCACAACAACGACGCCGACTACCAGGACGACGGTCTGGCCCGGGTGACTTTCGTGGACGACTCCGGTGCGCAGCCGCGCTTCACCCATGTCCTGCTGGTGGTTCCGGACGGCACGGCCGACTTCACGGCGGACGCGGTGCACGCCGACAGCGTCGTCTGGTACGGCACGCACCTGCTCGTCGGCACCGGGCGCTGGCTCCAGGTCTTCGACCTGGCCAACCTGGTGAAGGTCAACACCCAGGGTCCCGACGTCGGCATCAGCGGCACCTCGTCGTCCGCCGCATACTCCTCCTACGCTCTTCCGATGTCCGGCGAGTACAAGACGCTCTCCGGCACGGACGCGACCTGCGTGGTCGGCACCGGCAGCGTGTCGCCGTGCCTGAACGGGCTGAGCTTCGACCGGGCCGACTCGGCGCTGGTCTCCAACGAGTACCTGAAGGGCGCGGCGGGCGGACGCATCATCCGCTGGCCGTTCGACCTGGCCACCGGCCTGCCCAAGGCCGACGCCGACGGCAAGGACACGGCCGACGCCGCCTGGGTCTCCCCGGTGTGGGAGATGCAGGGCGCGGCCATCGTGCACGGCGACCTCTATACGGCCGGCCTGTGTCCCGCCCGGTTCGAGAACGGCAACCGCTACAACTCCTGCGTGCACACCGGCGCTCCCGACACCGCCCCGCATGTGCTGACCGCGGTGCCGGACGGCACGCAGAACCTCGACTACGACGCGGCACACGACCGGATCTGGGGCGTCAACGAGATGATCCAGCAGGATCCGGCGCCGCTGCGCCTGGTGTTCAGCTTCACCCCGGCGGCCAGCCAGGTCACCGATGTGCGCCTGAAGAACGCCGGCAGCAGCAAGTGCCTGGTGCCCTACGGCTCCCATCTCAACCCGGGGACGCCCATCACCCAGTGGGACTGCAACGGCCAAAGCGCGCAGGACTGGTACTGGGAGGGTTCCTACCTCCACAACTTCTCCAGCCGGGCCTGCCTGACCGTGGAGGACGCCGGCACACAGAACAACGCCGTGATCACCGAGTGGGACTGCAATGAAAGCACCGCCCAGCAGTGGACCCTGCGCACCGGCGACGGTGGTGACGAGGTGGTGAACGTGGGCAGCGGCAAGTGCCTGACCATCAAGGACGCCGACCCGACCAACGGCGCCGGGGCCGTGCAGTGGACCTGCGACAACACCCAGCCCCTGCACGCCTGGACCATCGGCTGAGCGGGCGGTGCGCGGCGCGACCGGACGTTCGCCGCGAGCCGCCCCCGGGGCCCGGAGTGAACGCAGTGGGCGTCGGAGCCCGGCCCGCGGGGCCTCAGCGCTGGTAGCGCGCGAGCACCAGATTCCCGTCGTCGACCAGTCGTCGGCGCAGCTCGTCAAGGCTGATGGCGCCGCTGAAGTACTCCTGGAACGCGGGCGTGGCGACCTTGTCCTTCCACTCCGCGTAGCCCCGTACGGACTGGGCGGGCGCGGACCGCAACTGGCCGGCGAGCGCGGTACCGGTGGCCCAGTCGTCCTTGGCGGTGTGCAGGGCCGGGTCGGCGAGGGCCTGGGTGCCGGTCGGCAGCAGCCAGTCGCCGAGGGCGAGCCGGACCATGTTCCGCGGCTTCAGCAGAAAGGCGATGAACGCGGCGGCCTGCTTCTTGTGCGGGCTGTCCGCGGCGATGGACAGGGTCTGCGGGCTGACGCCCTGGGCGAGCCCGTCGGCTCCCGCCGGGGCGGGCAGCACCTGCCAGTCGAAGCCTTTGGGAGCCTGCTGGGCGATCTGCTGGCGGTAGGAGAAACCGAGCGGCACCATCGCGTACTTGCCGCCGAAGAAGCCCGGCAGGGTGTCGGAGCCGCCCATGCCGAGCGTCGCGGCCGACGCGCTGCCGTCCTGGGTGACCTGGTCGTGGACGGTGCGCGGCAGCACCGCGTCGGCCGCCTCGAAGCGGATGGTCACCTTGCCGTCCGGGCCGCGGTGGAAGAGCTGCCCGCCGCTGGACAGGGACATGTTGAGGGTGGCCGAGACGGGTTCCTTCAACGGCCAGGCCACGCCGTACCGTCCCTTGCCGCTCAGCTGCTTGGTGACGGTACGGAACTCCTGCCAGCTCCACGGGTGCCGCACGGTGGGGATCCGCACTCCGGCCTGCCGCAGCCAGGTCGCGTTGGCGATGAGCACTCGCGGCTCCTGGAGGAACGGCACGCCGTACACCCCGCTGCCGAAGGTCGCCATGGACCAGCTGCGCTGCCCGATGTCGTCCCGCAGCGCCTTCGGTAGCAGTCCTCGCAGATCAGCGAGGTAGCCGCCGTACGCGAAGTCGGCGAGGTCGTCGGAGGCGTCATGGATAACGTCCGGTGCCGCACCGCCCTCAAACGAGGTGAGCAACTGGTCGTGCACGGTGTCCCAGCTGCCCTGGACGTAGTGCACCTGGACGTCGGGATGGGCGGTGTTCCACTCCTTGACCAGTTCCTTGTTGGCGTCGACGGATTCCTTCTGCCAGGCCAGCGACTGGAATTCGAGAGTGATCCGGCCGTCACCGGAGGTGCCGGCGGAGGAACATCCGCCCAGCAGCAGAGTGAGGACGGCTGCGGCGGCGGCCACCGCCGCCAGCGGGCCGCGGCGCGCCTGCCGTGTGCTCCGTGTCAGCGAGGTGCCGCGCATCAGTGCTTCACCGCCCCGGCCAGTACGCCGCCCGTGATCCGTTTCTGGATGATCGCGAAGATGACCAGCGAGGGCAGGGTCGCGAGGAAGGCCGCCGCGGCGAGCGGGCCAAGGTCGGCGACGCCCTCCGCGCCGAGGAAGTGTGTGAGGACGACCGGCAGGGTCTGGTGCTCCGGTGACTTGAGCAGGACGAGCGCGAAGAAGAACTCGTTCCAGGAACTGATGAAGGCGAACAGGGCGGTGGCCACGATGCCGGGCGCCAGTAGCGGCGCGACAACCGAAACCAGCACCCGCAGCCGTCCCGCGCCGTCCACCGCGGCGGCCTCCTCAAGGTCGACGGGCACCGCCCGTGCGTATCCGACCAGCATCCACAGCGCGAACGGCAGCGCCCAGACCACGTAGACCATGATCAGCCCCGGCAGTGAGTCGATCTGGTGGAGGTTCTTCAGCAGCAGGAAGAGCGGAATGATGATCAGGACGAACGGAAAGGCCTGGCTGATCACCACCCAGCCGGTGGCGGCCCGGGTGAGCAGGGTCCGGCGGCGGGCCATGACGTACGCCATCGGGGTGGCGACGACGACCGCGATCAGCGCCGCGCCGAGGGCCGCGATCAGCGAGTTGAGCGCGGCCCGCAGCAGGGGCTGCTCGTCGAAGGCCTGCCGGAAGTTGTCCAGGGTCGGATCCTGCGGGATCCAGGTGGGGTGCAGACTGCCCAGTTCCCTTGGCGACTTGAAGGCCGTCGAGATGAGCCACAGAAACGGGAAGACGAGGAACACGAGGTAGGCGAGGAGCGCCAGGTACTGCCCGGCGCGCGCCGTTCGCGCGGCCTTTCTCATCGCTCGTCGCCTCCCCGCAGCCGGCCGGCCAGATAACAGGCCAGGATCACCGAGATCACCGCGACCATCACACAGCCCATCGCCGCCGCATAACCGAACTGCCCGTAGCGGAACGCCTCGTCGTAGGCGAACAGCATCGGCAACCGGGTGCGGCCGCCGGGTCCGCCGCCGGTGAGCACGTACACCAGGGCGAAGGAGTTGAAGTTCCAGATGAAGTTGAGCGAGCTGATCGCCAGCGCGATGGGGCGCAGCGCCGGCCAGGTCACGGTGGTGAATCTGCGCCAGGCGCCCGCGCCGTCCATCGCGGCGGCCTCGTGCAGCTCGCGCGGGGTGTGGCTGAGTCCGGCCAGCAGCGTGACGGTGGTCTGCGGCATGCCCGACCAGACGCCCACGGCCATCACCGCGGGCAGCGCCGTGCCGAGTCCGGCCAGCCAGTCGTGTCCCGCGCCGAAGCCCAGCCGGTGCAGGGTCTCGTTAAGCACACCGGCGTCCGGGTTGTAGACGAGGCGCCACATGATGCCGACGACGACCTCCGGCATCGCCCAGGGCACGATCGCCAGCGCCCGGGCCAGCCAGCGCAGCCGCAGGTCCTGGTTGAGCAGGAGCGCGAGGCCGAGGGCAAGCAGGAACTGCGGCACGGTGACCCCGAGGGCCCACAGCAGACCGATGCGAAACGACTCCCAAAAGAGCGTGTCGTGCAGCAGGTCGCCGAAGTTGACCAGGCCCGTCCACTGGGTCGCCGCGGTGCGCCCCGCCTGGGCGTCCGTGCCGGCGAGCACGATGCCGTAGAGCAGGGGCGCCACGCTCAGCACGAGGATCGGGATGAGCGCGGGCAGCACCAGGAACCAGGTGCCGTGGTCGGGGGCGCGCCGGGTGGTGTGCGGCGGCGCGGCCGGCACCGACCGCGCCGGCGCGGTCACCTGGGTCAAGGAGGCTCCTTCGGGGCTTCTCATGGGCGTCCGGCTGTGTCCAGCCGCCGTCGAGACACCCCGGCGGACTCCGACATCGTGCTGACGCGGCGATCCGCCGTCAAGGGAGAAAGCGGTCCGGGGGATGATCGACCGCGAAGACGAGATCCGTCCGCCGGGACGGGACACCGTTCGACACGTCGGGAGGCGAGGTCAGTGGACCAGGCGCGGGCGCGCGAGGTACTGGCGGCGGCAGGAGTGCTGACGCCGGATGAGGTGGCCGGGGCCCGGCTGCTCGCGTTGGGCGAGAACGCCGTGTTCGAGGCCGCTGACCTGGTGGTCAAGGTGGGCCGCAGCATGGGGACCGTGGCCGCGTCGGGCGCGGACGGTGGCGGCGGGCAACCGGGAACGGAGCTGCTGGAGCGGGCGCGGCACGAGCTGCGGGTGGCGGGCTGGCTCGCCGGGGCCGGGGTGCCGGCGGTGCGGGCGGCACGGGACGAGGCGCTGCTCGTCGACGGCCACCCGGTCACCGTCTGGCACCGGCTGCCGGAGCCGGTCCGTCCGGCTGAGCCGGCGGACCTGGCCGTGCTGCTGCGTGCCGTGCACGCGCTGCCCGAGCCCGGTTTCGCACTGCCGAGGCGCGAGCTGCTCGGCGGTGTGGAGCGCTGGCTGCGGCTGGCGGGAGATGCGATCGACCCTGCCGACGCGGCCTATCTGCGTGCCCGCCGCGACTCCTTCGCGGACGAGGCTGCGGCCCTCACCCCGCATCTGCCACCGGGCCCCGTCCACGGCGACGCACTGCCCCGCAATGTGCATGTCGGCCCGCACGGGCCCGTCCTGGTGGACCTGGAGACGGTCTCCTCGGACCTGCGCGAACACGACCTGGTCGTGATGGCCCTCAGCTGTGACCGGTACGGGCTCGGGGCCGCGGCGTACGCGGAATTCACCACGGCGTACGGCTGGGACGTGCGCGACTGGGAAGGGTGCGGGGTGCTGCGCGGCGCCCGGGAGACGGCGAGTTGCGCCTGGGTGGCCCAGCATGCACCCGTCAACGCGAAGGCGCTGGCGGAGTTCCGCCGCCGGGTCGCATCCCTGCGGGAGGGGGACGAGACGGTGCGGTGGTATCCGTTCTGAACGCGGGCCCCGCGCGGCGCGCTACCGCGCGCCTGCGGCCGGCCTGATCCGGCCGAAGGGCCCTGGGGGCGGGCCTCGTGACGGCCCGTCGACAGGGTGCGGGCCGGACCGTAATCTCTCCTCGTCGTGTATGCGGGCCATACAGGGATGAGAGTCATGAGCGAGACAGGCGTGTCGGGGGCGGGCAAGGAGATCGGCCGAAGACGGCTGCTGCGTGCCGGGGTCGGGCTCGGTGTCGTGGCCGTGGGGTCCGTGGTGGCCGGTGTGGGGCCGGCGTACGCCGACCTGGACGCGTCGAACCGTTTCAAGCTGGGCGGCGACGGCGACCGGCAGATCGACCAGGTCACCTTGCACCAGCCCACCTGGGCCATGCAGTCGTTCGCCTACGACAACCTCAACGGCCACATCTACTTCGCCCAGCACCGCGTGGGCGACAGCGCCGGGCACAACGGCGACCTGTGGATCTCCAAGACCGACCTCACCGGGAACATCCTGGGCGTCATGGCGCTACACGGTTTCGGGCACGGCTCGTCGATGGCCGTGGAGCCGAGCGGTGCGGGCACCGACCCGTTCCTCTGGCTGGAGGCGGACGACTCGGACGACAACGGGAGCGGGCAGCGGCTGGCCCGTTTCCAGTTCGTCGACCAGCTGACGCTGGAGTACACGAACCCGTCCATCCCCATCGACGACCGCACCCCCACCATCGACGACTTCGTGAAGCTGCCCCGCCCGGCGATCGACCCGTACGCGGGCAGGCTGCTGGTGCGCTACGCGGCGGACCCGGCCAAGTGGCAGGGGCGGACGTGGCGGATCGTGGCGTTCGAGATGGCGGACGCGGCGGCCGGACGGCTCGACCAGACGCATCGCAAGGCCGAGCGGGCCATCCCGAACAACGACGAGCTGGGACTCACGGACGCCGACCTGTTCCAGGGGATCACCCTGTGCGGGCAGTACGCGTACCTGTCGTACGGCGGGCCCGGCGGACCCTCGTATCTCGTCACGCTCGACATGAACGGCGCGGGCGACCAGGTCTCCGAGGTCTTCCACACGACGGCAGGGGCCTCGCTGGAAGGACGGGAGCCGCAGGGCACCGCGATCTGGCTGGAGTCAGGACAGCCCCGCCTGGCGTTCGGCTTCTCCGCCAAACACTCCGGCAACCCGCCCACGTTCGACGCCACCATCTTCTACAAGAGCCAGTTCCTGGCCTGAGCCCCGTCAGTCCCGTCAGCCCCGCGGCAGCCGTACGGGTCGGGCCGTCACGGGTGTTGCCGGCGGGTGCCGGTCCCGTCGTACGGCTTGGGCAGGCCCGGGGGGTGCGGGGCGCGCAGCGGGGCGGTGCTGGCGCGCGGGATGAGGCGGGTGGGCAGGACGACATGGCGGGCCGGATCGGCGTCCGGGTCGTCGATGAGGGAGCGGGCCAGCTCGCCGGCGGCGCGGCCGACGTCCTCGGCGGGTTGCGCGACAGTGGACAACTGCATCCACTCGGCCATTTCGTGGTCGTCGAAGCCGAGGACCGATATCCGTCCGGGCACATCGAGCCCCGCGCCGCGCAGCACGCCCATCACCTCGATGGCGACCTCGTCTATCTCCGCGAAGACGGCGGTGGGCGGCTCACGGAGGCCGAGCAGCGCGCCGACGGCCTCCTCGGTACCCCGTCTGCCCCGTCCCATGACGTCGACGACAAGGCTCGCGTCGATGCCGACGCCCACTTCGGCCAGCGCCTCGCGGTAGCCGAGGAACCGCCGCTGCGAGCTGAAGGAGAAACCGTGCGGGCCGCGCGCCGCATGGACGTAGGCGATGCGACGGTGGCCCAGGTTGACGAGGTGGCGCACACCGTGCCTGGCCCCGGCGACATCGTCGACGTACACGCTGGCCCGGCCCTCGGCCTGCTGGCTGACGTACACGATGGGCATGCCGAGGTCGTCGAGCCGGGCGCTCTCCTCGGCGGTGAGATCGAAGGAGACCACCAGGAGCGCGTCCGCGTTGCGGCGGGCCGGGAGGCGGTCGAAGAAGGCGGCGCGGTCGGCCAGATCGCCGACGCTGTAGACCAGCAAGTCGAGGCCGGGGCCGCGCAGGGCCGCGCCCAGGCCGGAGAGGGCCGAGCCGACGAACCAGGACTTGAGGGTGGGCGCCAGCACCGCGACCGCGCCGGTCTTTCCGGTGACCAGGCTGGAGGCCTGCCGGGAGATCACGAACGACAGCTCACGGGCCGCCTCCTCCACCCTGCGCCGCGCGTCGGGCGAGACGGTGGACATGCCGCGCAAGGTGCGGGAGACCGTGGAGACGGAGACTTTGGCGCGGTCGGCCACATCGGCCATGGTGGGGTGTCGCTGAGCTGAGGAGTGTCGCTGAGCTGGCGGCGGCATGGCGGGAACGTAACACAGACCAACTGGCGTGACACCAGCCTCTGACAGCGCTGTCATTCATGGCCCGGACACCCGAGGATGCGGCACGCCGGACGGCGTCAGCACGAAATCACCGCTTTCACAAGGGGAATGCCATCATTCGGATGGGTGATTCCACCACCGCCTGGCCTGTTCTTCGTACATCCTCTCCATTGACACTCCATCAGGACCCTCTTAGCGTGCAAGCGTTGTCATCTCTGTCATAGAGCGAGCCGTTCCTGACGCCTGGAGTCTCCTTCATGACGCCGCGCCCCAGAACTCCCAGGGCCACCGGCGGCGGTGCACTCCCGGCCGCCGCACCGGGCTCCACGGGCCCAGGCCACGGCGTCTTATCAGGCTCCGACGCCAGGCGAACGGCCACGGCTCCGCACGGTGCCTACGCGCTCCGCCGAGAGCGGGTGGGTGCGGACCGCACACCAGGACACGTACGGCACGCACCCGTCTTCGAACAGGTATTTCGTTCAACTCGGTGCAGCCACCCGCGTCATGCGCAGTCCGGCACCCGCGACATCCGGCGCCGCCCACCCGGCGCCGGTCACCAGGAAGGCGTCCGGGAACGCGCCCGCGGATGCGCCCAGCAACGACCGCGCCCCAACGGCCCGTGCCGCCCACGGCGCACCGTTCCCTCCGCGCGGGCCCGCGCCCGCACCAGGCTGCTGGCAACGCTGTCCCGGGGCGCACCGCGCCGGACGCGGCGCACAAGCGGCCGGGTGCGCTCGCCCGGCCGGACACACCCGCCACCGCACCGCCACCCCGGACCCGTTACTCATCCCGCTCATCCCGCTCATCCCGAAGGAGTCTCCGTGACCCCGCACGACCCGCTGGACCTGTCCTCTCAGGATCCCGACTGGTGGCGGCAGGCCGTCATCTACCAGGTGTATCCGCGCAGTTTCGCCGACTCCGACGGCGACGGCATCGGCGATATACCGGGTGTCACCCGGCGGCTCGGCCATCTGTCGGCACTGGGCGTGGACGCCCTGTGGCTGAGCCCGTTCTACCCTTCCGACCTCAAGGACGGCGGCTATGACGTCGCCGACTACCGGAACGTCGATCCTCGGCTCGGCACCCTCGACGACTTCGACGCGATGGTCGCCGAAGCCCACCGGCTCGGCATCAAGGTGCTCATCGACATCGTGCCGAACCACTCCTCCGACCAGCATCCGTGGTTCCAGGAGGCACTGGCCGCACAGCCCGGCTCGACGGCGCGCGACCGGTACGTCTTCAGCGACGGGCGCGGCAAGCAGGGGGAGCTGCCGCCTACCGACTGGCAGGCCACCTTCGGCGGCTCGGCGTGGCGGCGGGTGCCCGACGGGCAGTGGTACGTGCATCTGTTCACTCCCGAGCAGCCCGACTTCAACTGGGACAACGAAGAGGTGCGCGCCGACTTCCGCACCACCCTGCGCTTCTGGTCGGACCGGGGAGTAGACGGCTTCCGCGTCGACGTCGCCCACGGCCTCGCGAAGGACCTCTCCCGACCGCTGCGCGATCTCGGCCCCGGACAGCAGCAGGCAGCAGAGAACACGATGGCGGACGGCACGCATCCGTTCCTCGACCGGGACGAGGTGCATGACATCTACCGGGACTGGCGCACCGTCTTCAACGCCTACACCCCGCCCCGGATGGCGGTGGCCGAGGCCTGGGTGGAGAACGAGCGGCGGGTGCTGTACGCCCGCGCCGACGAACTGGGCCAGGCCTTCAACTTCGAGTTCCTGCAGACCGGCTGGGAGACCGCGAAACTGCGGGACGTCATCACGGTCTCACTGCGCACGGCACAGGCGGCGGGCGCCTCGGCCACCTGGGTGCTGTCCAACCACGACGTGGTACGGCACGCCTCCCGGCTCGCCCTGCCGCCCGGCACCGACCTGGGCGCCTGGCTCCTCTCGAACGGCGAGTCGCCCATGCCCGATCCCGCGCTGGGGCGGCGCCGGGCACGGGCCGCGACACTGATGATGCTGGCGCTGCCCGGCTCCTCGTATCTCTACCAGGGTGAGGAGCTGGGGCTCGGGGAGGTCGCGGACCTGCCCGCCGCAGTGCTTGAAGACCCGGTGTGGCAGCAGACCGGGCGCACCCGCAAGGGCCGCGACGGCTGCCGGGTGCCGCTGCCGTGGTCGCGCCGGGGCGAGTCGTACGGTTTCAGCTCCGGGCGTGCGTGGCTGCCGCAGCCTGCCGTGTTCGGTCCGCTGTCCGTCGAGGCACAGGACGGGACGGAGGGCTCCACGCTTGAGCTGTACCGCACGGCGCTGAGGCTGCGGCGCAAACTGCTCGGGGACGAGAGCCTGACCTGGCTGTCGGCCCCGGACGACGTCCTGCACTTCACCCGTTCCTCCGGCTGGCAGTGCGTCACCAACCTGTCCGCACGGACGGTGGCCCTACCTCCGGGCGATGTGGTGCTGACCAGCAGCGAGACGTCCGGCAGCCAGCTGCCGCCGGACACCACGGCCTGGCTGACGACGGGGAGCTGATGGCGACGCCCCCCGCCGGGGCCCCCGCACCGCCCGGCGGGGTGGTTCCTCCAGTACCAGGACCACCTGCCGGTAAACGCTGTCCACACCGTGCCCATGCCCCTGCCGGGCACCGGATGTGCCGGATGTGCCGGATCACCCCACCAGATCCGGCAGTTCCCGCAGCGGCCAGCGGCCGTCCACCACGGCCGCCTGGTCGCCCTGGCGGCGCAGATAGGCCTGGAAGTCGGCGGCGCGCTGCGCGGACCACTCGATCTGGCGGCTGTGCAGCTCCGCGGCACCGAGCTCGGCGATCTTGGAGTGCCTGGCGGCTATCGCACCGGCGAGACGGGCCGCGGCCAGAGCGTCCGCCGCCGCGTCATGGGCGCCCTCCAGCACAACGCCGTACTCCGCGCAGACCGCTTGGAGGGTGCGCTTGCCGCGGCGGTAGCGGTCCACGGTGCGATCGACGGTGTAGGGGTCGATGACCGGCGCCGGGTCGGTGCCGCCGAGCCGCTCGCGCAGCGAGGGCAGTCGGTGGCGGCGCAGCTCGGCGGCGAGCAGGGTCAGGTCGAACGAGGCGTTGTACGCGACGACCGGAGTGCCGCTCTGCCAGGCGGCCACCAGTACGTCCGCGATCGCGTCGGCGACCTCGGCGGCGGGCCGTCCGGTGGCGGCGCGCTCATCGCTGATGCCGTGCACGGCCACCGCCTCGGGCGGTATCGGTATCCCCGGATCGGCCAGCCATTCGCGGCGGCCCAGCGGCTGCCCCGCCTTGGTCTCGATCACCGCGCCGGTGACGATCCGTGCCTCGGCCGGATCGGTCCCCGTGGTCTCCAGGTCGAAACCGATCAGCAGCTCCGTGTGCCAGGCCATGTCGTCCCCCTCTGTCCGGTCCCCGAAATGCGGTTCCTGTGTGATTTTGGATGTGATTCCTGGATGTGGTCCCTGCCTGCGGGTCCCCCGCGCCGCACCCCCGGCGGCGAGCGGGCTCCAGGGCCCGGGGTACGCCCGGCCGCTGCCGCACGCACGTCGTCACAGTGCGCGCGGCACCGGACGGCACGCGCCCACCACCACGGCGCGTCCCCGAGTGAAACCACCCTCGCACGGGCCACTGACAATCAGGACGGCAGCATTCCGCTTGCGCCTCCGGGAGTGTGCTTCCAGGAGGCGGGCGGCGCGGGTGGCCGGCACACGGGCCCGCGGCGGCCCTCGGCGGCACCAGGGCGTCGGTGTCCGCCTCGTGGGCGTGGGCGGCGCGGCGCGCACGCCCGGCCGCTCACCAGGCCGTCTCGACCGTTACGACACGGGCCGCGAGTCGGCCCAGGCCTGTTCGAACTCCTCGCGGTAGGTCCCGAAAAGGCTGCCCTCCGGCGGCTCTCCGATCTCTCCCGGCTTCACCAGGCGCCCGCCACCGCGCAGCACCATGACGGGCGCCTCCATCCCGCGGGCCCTGCGCAGATACGACTGCACGACCGCCACACCGTCCGTGCCGTCCCCGTCGACCAGATAAGCCGTGAACCGCGGCGTCTCGTCGAAGACCTGGATCTCGAAGGCTCCGGGGTCGTGCAGCCGGGCCCGCACCCGCCGCATGTGCAGGATGTTCATCTCGACGGACCGGCTCAGCTCACCGCGCTTGAGGGCGAGTTCGCGCTCGCGGCGCTTGATGGCACTGCTCGCGGGGTTGAGGAAGAGCAGCCGCATCCGGCAGCCGGACTCCGCGAGGCGCACCAGGCGCCGCCCGGAGAAGTTCTGGACCAGCATGTTCAGGCCGATGCCGATGGCGTCGAGGCGCCGGGCGCCGCCGAAGATGTCCTCGGCGGGGAGCTGTCGCTGCAGCCGCACCCGGTCGGGGTGGACGCCGACCACGTCCGCGTACCGGTCGCCGACCAGGTCCTCGACGGCGTCGACGGGCAGCCGCCGCGCCGAGGGCACGTCGGAGCCGGCGCCCAGGATCTCCAGCAGCCGGGCCGAGGCGCGCTCGGCCTGGGCCAGCACCGTCTCGGACAGGGCGCGGTTGCGGGAGACGACGTTCCGGGCGACCTCCAGCTCGTCGAGGGCGAGCTCCACGTCGCGGCGGTCGTCGAAGTACGGCTCGAAGCAGGGCCAGTGCTGCACCATCAGCTCGCGCAGCTGGGGCAGCGTCAGGAAGCTGACGACATTGTCGTCGGCGGGGTCCAGCAGATAGCCCTTGCGGCGGCTGACCTCGCGCACCGCGACGGCCCGCTGCACCCACTCCTGGCCCGCCGGCCCGCGGCGGCGACCACCCAGTCGTCCTCGCCGTGCACGGGCTCGTAGATGGGGCGCAGCACGGCGGAGACGACGGTCCGCAGCCGCTGCTCGACCAGGTTGAGCCAGATGTAGGCCCGGCCGGCGCGCTGGGCGCGGGTGCGCACCTCGCTCCAGGCCTCGGCGTCCCAGTCCAGTTCGGCGCCGATCTGTTCCATCTCGACCGGCCGCGCCAGGGACACCGCTCCGGGCGGGACGTCCGTGGAGGATCCCTCGCGGCCCTCATCACCAGGGGGCAGCTCCAGCCCTCCCGAGCTCACCCGTGCACCGCCTTCCGCTCCCCCGGCACCCTTCAACGATCAAGGAAGGGTACTCCGCGAGCGGCGGGCGGTGCAGCCGGATGCACCGGCTGTTTTCCCAACTCCCGTTTCCGGTGTGGCCGTTCCAGGCGGAAAGCGCGAACGGGGGTGCACGCATCCCCGGCGGTGGCCTCCTGGAGTGAGCCTAAGGCACGGTGGCGGGTTCGCACGGATGGGTTCCGGGGTCCCGGTCGCATTGTTCCCGGGCTCCACCTGTTCTTTTCTTTCTGATCACCTCAGTCGCTTTTCCTGGCATCTATGGATGCCTCCTGACCGTTTCTACATCGTTTCCCATCAGCGCCTCGCCGAGACTCACGGCTCGCCCACGGGATACGCAGAGCATCCTGGAACGACACGAATCATATGATTCCGCCGCTTCTTCCCTGCGGATGGGTGGTCATCCCGCGCGAACGGCCGAATTCCTAGGACGTTTGACCACTTTCGTGGAGACTCGGGGCGCAATGGCCCCCAGGGGCCGGGAGCGGAAGGGTCGTATCCATGCAGGTCTGGCCGGGACAGGCGTACCCCCTCGGTGCCACGTACGACGGCGCCGGCACCAATTTCGCGGTCTTCTCGGAGGCCGCGCACCGCGTCGAGCTGTGTCTGCTGGACGACGACGGATCGGAGACCGCGGTCGAGCTGCGCGAAGCGGACGCGTTCGTGCGGCATGCATATCTGCCCGGGGTCATGCCCGGACAGCGCTACGGCTTCCGGGTGCACGGCCCGTACGAGCCGGAGCGCGGGCAGCGCTGCAACTCGGCGAAGCTGCTGCTCGACCCGTACGCGCGGGCGATCAGCGGGCAGATCTCCTGGGGCGAGGAGGTCTACGGCTATCCGTTCGGCCACCCGAGCGGCGCAACGACCTGGACTCCGCTCCGCACACGATGACCTCGGTCGTCGTCAATCCGTACTTCGACTGGGGCGACGACCGCCCGCCGCGTACCGAATACCACCGCACGGTCATCTACGAGGCCCATGTGAAGGGCCTGACGATGACGCACCCGGCCCTGCCCGAGGAGCTGCGCGGCACCTACGCGGCCCTGGCCCATCCGGCCGTCATCGGCCATCTGACGGAGCTCGGGGTGACGGCGCTGGAGCTGATGCCGGTGCACCAGTTCGTCAACGACCACCGGCTGGTGGACGATGGGCCTCACCAATTACTGGGGCTACAACACCATCGGTTTCTTCGCCCCGCACAACGCCTACGCCTCCTGGGGCGACCGCGGCCAGCAGGTGCTGGAGTTCAAGTCGGCGGTGCGCGCCCTGCACCAGGCGGGCATCGAGGTCATCCTCGATGTCGTCTACAACCACACGGCGGAGGGCAACCACCTCGGCCCCACGCTCTCCTTCCGCGGCCTGGACAACGCCTCGTACTACCGCCTCACCGACGACGCGCGCTACTACATGGACACCACCGGCACCGGCAACTCGCTGCTGATGCGCACCCCGCACGTCCTCCAGATGATCATGGACTCGCTGCGCTACTGGGTGACCGAGATGCACGTCGACGGCTTCCGCTTCGATCTGGCGGCGACCCTGGCCCGGCAGTTCCACGAGGTGGACCGGCTCTCGTCCTTCTTCGACCTGGTGCAGCAGGACCCGGTGGTCTCCCAGGTGAAGCTGATCGCCGAGCCCTGGGACGTCGGCGAGGGCGGCTACCAGGTGGGCAACTTCCCGCCGCTGTGGACCGAGTGGAACGGCAAGTACCGCGACACGGTGCGCGACCTGTGGCGGGGCGAGCCGCGCACCCTCGCGGAGTTCGCCTCCCGGCTGACCGGCTCCTCCGACCTCTACCAGGACGACGGCCGCCGCCCGCTGGCCTCCATCAACTTCGTCACCTGCCACGACGGCTTCACCCTGCACGACCTGGTGTCGTACAACGACAAGCACAACGAGGCCAACGGCGAGGACAACCGCGACGGCGAGAGCCACAACCGGTCCTGGAACTGCGGCGCGGAGGGCGAGCACCGACGATCCGCGCGGTCCGCGACCTGCGCGACCGCCAGATGCGGAACTTCATCGCCACCCTGATGCTCTCCCAGGGCGTGCCGATGCTCAGCCACGGCGACGAGTTCGCCCGCACGCCAGCGCGGCAACAACAACGCCTACTGCCAGGACAACGAGCTGTCCTGGGTGCCCTGGGACACCGGCGAGAACGCCGACCCGGCAGGACCGAGGGCGCGGCTGCCTCGACTTCACCCGCGCGATGGTGTGGCTGCGCCGCGACCACCCGGTCTTCCGCGGCGCCGCTTCTTCCACGGCCGGCCGGTGGAGGGCACGCACGACGAGCTCTCCGACATCGCCTGGTTCACTCCCGAGGGCGACGAGATGACCCAGCGGGACTGGCAGGCGGCCCAGGCCAGGGCGCTGACGGTGTTCCTCAACGGCAACGCGATCTCCGAGCCGGGACCGCGCGGCGAGCGGATCACCGACGACTCGTTCCTGCTGATGTTCAACGCTGCGCGCCGAGCGCTGGAGTTCGTGGTCCCGGTCGACCACGGCCAGCAGTGGCAGGTGGTGGTCGACACGGCCCGCCCGGACGGCGTCCAGCCGGGCACCGGCGCCCAAGGTGAGGGCGGGCGACCGGCTGCCGCTGGTGGACCGCAGCCTGACGGTGCTCCAGCGTCCGGCCTAGTGCCGCGGCAGGCAACGTTTGCCGCTGGCGGGCCACGGGGCAGGCCGGACCGGGTCCCGCCGGATCCGGCGGCGGCGGCGTACGCGGCCCCTCCGGGGCAGGCGCCGGGCCGCCGGATCCGGGGTAGAGACGGTCACATGAGCCGCACCGCCCGCTGACGCCCACCGCCACTTACCGGCTCCAGCTGCAGCCCGCGCTTCCCCTTCGCCGCCGCCGACGGCGCGCCGTGCCGTACCTGGCCGCGCTGGGTGTCTCGCATCTGCACCTGTCGCCGGTCCTGGAGGCCGTCCCGGGCTCCACGCACGGCTACGACGTGGTGGACCACGCCCACGTACGGGCCGAGCTCGGCGGTGAGGAGGGGCTGCGGGAGCTGGCCCGCACCGCACGCGAGCACGGTCTCGGGCTGATCGCTGGACATCGTGCCGAACCACATGGCCGCCCGGCCCGCGCCTCAACCGGCCGCTGTGGCAGGTGCTGCGGAGGGCCCCGACTCGCCGTACGCGCGCTGGTTCGACATCGACTGGCAGGCGCACGGCGGCCAGGTGCTGCTGCCGGTGCTCGGCCGGTCCGCTCGGGCAGGAACTCGGCCGGCTGCGGATCGACGACGCGGGTGTCGCCTTCGCCGCCGGTGAGAAGGTGCTGCACTACGACGCACAGGTGTTCCCGCTGCGCGAGGGCACCGCGCACCTGCCGCTGCCGCAGCTGCTGGACGCCCAGTGCTACCGGCTGGGCTGGTGGCGGCTTGCCCGCACCGAGCTGAACTACCGGCGCTTCTTCACCATCTCCGACCTGATCGGGGTGCGCGTGGAGGACCCGGAGGTCTTCGCCGCACCCATGACGAAGATCCTGCAGCTGCTGCGACGAGGGCGTGCTCGACGGGCTGCGCGTCGACCACCCGGACGGCCTCGCCGACCCGGCCGGCTATCTGCGGCGGCTGCACGACGCCGACCGGCGGCCGCTGGACGGTGGTGGAGAAGATCCTCGCGGACGGCGAACGGCTGCCCGCCGCCTGGCCGGTCGCGGGCACCACCGGATACGACGCGCTGCGGCATGTCGACGGCGCTGTTCACCGACCCGGCGGGCGCCGGGGAGCTGCTCGGGCTCTACCGGAGTTCGCCGGCGCCGCCGCGACCGCGGCGGCGAGTGGGCCGCGACGGTACGGCGCGCCGCCTACCAGGTGCGTCGTCGCACGACCTGGCCGCCGAGACTCGACCGGCTCACCCGCGCCGCGCCGCCCGTCTGCGCCGCCGGACCCCGCACTGCGCGATCACGCGCCCTGGGCGCTGCGCACCGCCCTGCGCGAGCTGCTGGTCCGCCTCCCGGTGTACCGGCCGTACGTCGTCCACGGACCGCGCGGACGGCGCCGGAGACGCTCTGCGGACGGCGGCGGCACGGGACGCCAAGCAAGGTGTTCGCGGTGCCCGCGGAGGCGGCGGCGGTCGACGTGGTGCGCGATCTGGCCTGGGCAGGTCAGGCGACGGGCCGCAACCGGTCGGACTTCCGGGCCCGGTTCGCGCAGACCGCCTCCGCGCTGCGCGCCAAGTCGGTCGAGGACACCGCGTTCTACCGGTACGCGCCGCTGCTGTCGGCGGCCGAGGTCGGCGGCGACCCGGGCGTGCCCGCGGTGCCGCCCGGCGGAGTTCCACGCCTTCTGCGCCCGTGTGCAGCGCGACTGGCCGGCCGACCGGCACCGTCGCTGTCCACGCACGACACCAAGCGCAGCGCGGACGTACGGGCCGGATCGCGGTGCTCACCGAGTGCCCGGAGCGGTGGGCCGGGCTGCTGGCTGGAGGTGACCGCGCTGACGGCCCGCGAAGGCGAGGTCGCCGCACCGGATCCGCAGTGGCGTGGGCGGCCTGGCAGACGTCCTTCGGCCTCGGCCCGGCCGGCCCTCCGCCGGCCGCCCGCATGCGGCAGGCGCTGCTCAAGCAGGTGCGCGAGGCGGGCCTGCGCACCAGCTGGACCGAGCCCGACGAGGCGTACGAGCAGGCGGTGGCCGACTTCGCGGCGGCCGGTCCCTGCGGCGCCGGCACGCCACCTGGTGGCCCGGTTCGCCGCGGCCCTGGCACCCCACGTGCGCGCCAACGTCGCTGGGCGCGCGCGCTGGTGCAGCTGACGATGCCGGGCGTGCCGGATCTCTACCAGGGCACGGAGGGCGACCACCGGGCCCTGGTCGACCCGGACAACCGGCGCCCTCGTCGACTTCGACGCGGCCGCGCCCGTACCGGCAGGAAACACCGTGCTCCCTGGAGACGTCGATAGCACAAGGAGCAGCCTCTCGGCCGAGAAGACCGCCCTGACGGTGACCGCCCTGCGGCTGCGCGCCCGGCGCCGCGCGGCATTCGGCGACACGGCGGCGTACCAGCCCCTTGAGGCACTCGGTCCGGCCGCGGCGCACTGTCTGGCCTTCGTGCGCTCGGGACAGGTGCTGACCGCGGTGACCCGGCTGTCGCTGCGGCTCGCCGAGGCGGGCGGCTGGCGGGACACACGGCTGCCACTGCCGCCGGGGCGCTGGCGCGAACTGCTGGCCCCCGGCGGACGGGAGTTCACCGGGCGGGTGCGCCTGGCGGAGCTGTTCGGTACGGCACCGGTGGCGCTGCTGGAGTGCGTGGGCGAGGCGGAGTGAGCTGCGGGCCGGCGGGGCGCGCCAGAGTGCCGTCAGGCCCCCGCGGCAGCGTGCCGGCCGGCGACCGAGCCGGTCGAGCGACCCGGCAGCGCGGCTTGGCCCGGCAGCGCGACCGGACCAACGCCCCGTGCCGGTCGCACGGTCGACGCCATCCGCCCGCTCCGCCCGGATATCCCGGTGCACCGGGCACCCGAATGCCGCACACTCACGGAAATGAGCCCACACATCACCCGCCTGAACCCCGCACAGCTGCACGCCACCCCCGGCTACCACCACATCACGGTGGTCGAGGCGGGCCGCACGGCCCACCTGGCAGGACAGTGTCCGCTCGATCGCCATGGCAGGCTGGTCGGGGCCGACTGCCTCGAAGCGCAGGCCGACCAGGTCGCGGCGAACGCGTCGACCGCGCTGGCGGCGATCGGAGCCTCACCCGCGGACGTCGTACGGTCCGTCATCTATGTGGTCAGCGACGAAACCGAGATCCTGGGTAACGCCTGGCGACAGCTCACCGGGTCGATGATCGGCCCCGCATTCGGCACCGCGAGCACCCTCCTGGGCGTCGCCCAGCTCGGCTTCCAAGGACAGCTGATCGAGGTGGACCTCACCGTGGCACTGCCCGGCTGAGCGTGCCGCGACGCCGCCCCCGGCACCCGTCCAGCCGCCCTCATACACCCCTGCCCGGCCCTTCCGGAAGTATCAGAAGAAACGTTTCCAGCTCGACCGGGACGAGCTTGCGCCAACACACGGTCACCCGGTCCGTACTCCTTGACACGAGCGGCGCGGCATGGCGTACTGCGGGTGCGCAACCTCAGGCGGACAATCAGGGTGGGGTGAGTCACCTGACGGAACAGCGCTACCCCAGCGTGCCCGAGCTCGTCTCGTCCGCAAGGACGCTGGCAGCCCGTCACCCGGGACTGGGCCGACTGCGGCAGATCGGCGTCTCGCGAGCGGGAAGACCTCTGCAACTGCTCTCCGTCGGGCAGGCCCCGCGGGCCGTGCTGGTGGTCGCCGGAGCACACGCCAACGAACCTGCGGGCGGTTCGACCCTCCTGCACCTCGCCGAACGCACCTTGGGCGAACCGCGGTTACGCGCCGGCACCGCGTGGCACTTCCTGCTCTGCGCCGACCCGGACGGCGCGGACCTGCACCGCACGCCCGCGCCGCGCACCCTGCTCGACTACCATCGGAAGTTCTTCCGCCCCGCGGGCCCGGAACAGCCGGAGTGGTCGCCGTCCGTGCTGCCCCCGGACCGGCTGCCGCCTGAGACCCGCGCGCTCACCGGGGTCATCGACGAACTGCAGCCGTACCTCCAGGTGTCCTTGCACGGCACCGACCTGGGCGGCAGCTGGGTGCAGCTGACCAAGGACATCCCCGGTCTCGCGGAGCCCTTCGCCAAGTCCGCGGCGCAGCTGAACATCCCGGTCGAGACGGGGGCCTCGGACGCCGCCGGCTGGCCCGCGTCGGGTCCCGGCGTCCATGTGATGCCCGCGCCCGGCACCGACGCCGCCTTCCCGAGCCTGCCCGACGACGCTCGGCGGAGCACCTGGCACCACGCGCACCGCTACGGGGGCCTGACCGCGATCGTCGAGGTCCCCATGTGGGCGAGCGACCTCGTCGACGACATGACACCGCACCCCGCGCCCGCCCTGGAGCTGCGCCGTCTTGCGCTGCGGCTGCGCGAGGACGCGTTCCGGGTGGAGGAGATCCTCGCGGAGGCGCTGCCACGGCTACCGGAGGGCGAGGGGCCGCTGCTGCGAGCCGCACGCTGGGCCCTCGCGCTCGTTCCCGGCCTCGCCGAGGACTGGGACAGGCCGCCGCCGCCCGACGCCACGGTGGCGTACATCCGCAGTGTCGACGCCTTCGGGCGGCGGCTTCCGCTGCGGGCCGCGGCGATGCTGCTGCGGGTGCTGGAGAGCGCGGGCGACGGGGCGGCGCCACGGCTCGAACGGCTCGTGGCCCACTGGTGCGACTCCTTCGCCGAGCGGTTCCGTGCCCGCTGGGTGCCCCTGGACCACCAGGTCGCCCACCAGTCCCAGACGGTGATCGCCGCCGCCAGGCACGCGCGCGCGGGTGCGTGACGTGCGACAGCCTTACGTGCGGGTGCGTGAGGTGTAGGCGTGGGCGACTGTCCGGCGGAGCGCGGCAGGGTCCTTCACTGCGACGACAGGCGGAACGCCATCTGCCCGAAGCTCACCTGGTCGCCGTCGCGCACGACGGCCGCGCCGACCACACGGCGGCCGTTGACGACCGTTCCGTTGGTCGAGCCGAGGTCGCGCAGCACCCACACGCCGCCCTGCCGGGTCAGCTCGGCGTGCACCAGGGACACCGTTTCGTGGCTGAGCCGAAGGCCGTTCCTAGGGTCGCGTCCTATGCTCAACGGCTGCATCACGGACGCGGCGGGCAGCAGAAGCTTGGGCAACCGTTCCGCCTGCCAGGCCCTGCGCAGCCGGTCGGTGAACCCGGAGACGGCGCCCACGGTGCCGAACACCATGCGTGACCAGCGGCCCTCGGTGTGGAGGTCGGCGGTGAGCACGGCGAGTTCATGCGCGTCACGGGCGGCGAGGGCCCGCTCCATGCGCACCAGGAACGTCTCATGGGAAAGCTTTCCCTGGGCGGCGCCTTCCCTGAGGACCTGCAGCGTCCTGTCACGCTCGGCGTCGGACATCCGCGCGGGAGGCAGATCGGGTTCGAAAGACGGCGTCACAAAGCTGATTCTCGGTCAGCCGCCGCGGTGTGTCCAGAAGCCGCCGGAACGGCCGCCACCATAACGACCAGCGGCAACACCGGGAAACGTAGGGTGTGACCGAAATCCGCCGATGAACATGGGACAACGTCGTTACCGTCCACTGACACCGTTCACACGTCCCATGTCCGCCGTTTCCGACATCTCGCCGAAACGCCGCAGGCAGTGAGGCCCGGCAACAACAACAGCAACAAAAACTTAAAGAGCATCCAAGACCGGGGCCCGGTCGTTATACCGGGCAGAGGGCCTGCGCCACGCCGCGCCGGCCGCCCGTATCCGCAGGACTCCGCCCGGCCGAGGAGGGCAATCGTCGGTGATGTTCGAGGTATGGGCACCGCACGCCGAACAAGTCGTACTCCAACTGGCGTACGAGACACGCCCTATGGAGCGCGATCCGGCCCGTGCGGGATGGTGGACGGCCCAGGCCGACGCGGCGGACGGCACGCGCTACGGCTTCCGTCTCGACGAGGGCCCCGTTCGGCCAGATCCGCGCTCCGGCCGTCAGCCTGAGGGGCCCGACGGACTCAGCGCCGTCGTCGACCATCTGACGTACCGGTGGCGGACGCCTCCGAGGAGCCGGCCGGGGCGCGGGCTGCCGGGCGCGGTGCTGTACGAGCTGCATGTGGGCACCTTCACTCCTGAGGGCACGCTGGACGCCGCCGCGGGTCACCTCGCGCACCTGGCCCATCTCGGCGTCACCCATGTGGAGCTGATGCCGCTGTGCCCGTTTTCGGGGCGGCACGGCTGGGGCTACGACGGTGTGGCACCGTGGGCCGTGCACGAGCCCTACGGCGGCCCCGAAGCGCTGAAGCGCTTTGTCGACTCGGCGCACGAGCACGGTCTCGGCGTCGTCCTGGACGTCGTGCACAACCACCTCGGCCCGTCCGGAAACCATCTGCGCGCGTACGGCCCGTACTTCACGGCCAGCCACCAGACGCCGTGGGGCGCCGCGGTCAACCTGGACGCCGACGGTTCCGACGAGGTGCGCGCGTACTTCATCGGCAGCGCGCTGGCCTGGCTGCGCGACTACCGGCTCGACGGACTGCGCCTGGACGCCGTGCACACCCTGTGCGACACGCGTGCTCAGCACTTCCTGGAGGAACTGTCGCAGGCCGTGGACGCACTCGCCGAGGAGACGGGCAGGCCACTGTTCCTCATCGGCGAGTCGGATCTGAACGACCCGCGGCTCATCACGCCACGCCCACAGGGCGGCCTCGGCCTGCACGCGCAGTGGAACGACGACTTCCACCACGCGTTGCACACCGCGCTCACCGGCGAAGCACAGGGTTACTACGCGGACTTCGCCCGGGCGCCGCTCGCCGCGCTCGCCAAGACACTGACGCACGGCTTCTTCCACGACGGCACGCACTCCGGCTTCCGCGGGCGCCGGCACGGCAGGCCGCTGGACCGTACGCGGGTGGCCGCGCACCGGCTGCTCGGCTATACGCAGACCCACGACCAGATCGGCAACCGCGCCACCGGCGACCGACTGGCCGCCACGCTCTCCCCCGGGCTGCTGGCCTGCGCGGCGGCGCTCACCCTCACCGCGCCGTTCACTCCGATGCTCTTCATGGGTGAGGAGTGGGGGGCACGGACACCGTGGCAGTACTTCACCGACCACACCGACGACCGGATCGCGACAGCGGTGCGGCAGGGCCGGCGGCGCGAGTTCGCGGCACACGGCTGGAACGAGGCGGACGTTCCCGACCCGCAGGACCCGGCCACCCGGGACCGTTCCTGCCTGGACTGGTCGGAGCCGCATCGGACACCGCACGCGCGCCTGCTCGACTGGTACCGCGAACTGATCGCCCTGCGCCATGCGGGCACCGACCTCGGCGATCCGGACCTGACGGGCGTCCAGGTCCACTACGACGAGCAGGCGCGGTGGTGCGTGGTACGGCGCGGTGACCTGCGGACCGTCGTGAACCTCGCTCCGGAAGCTGCGGCCGTTCCGGTGGAGAAACGGCCCTGGGCGGTACTCGCCGCCTGGCAACCGGAGGCGACAGCGGCATCCGGCTCGGATGGGGTGCTGCACTTGCCGGGCGAGTCTTGTGCGGTGCTGGGGCCGGGGTGAAACGGGCGCTGCGCTCGGCCTCAGCCGAGGTGGGTTATAAAAGCCGACCAGGTCTCGGCGGAGACGCTCAGACCGGGGCGGGTGGTGTCCTTGGAGTCGCGGATTCGGACGGTGCGCGGGGTGAGGGCGACTTCGACGCAGTTGCCGCCGTCCTGTGAGCTGTAAGACGACTTGAACCAGGCCGGTTCACGGGCAGGTTCACCTGTGAACGAGGTGATCGCCGGGTTGTTGGTCACTTCCGTAGCTCCTCTTCGAGATTGCGCAGAAACTGCGATGTCTGGGCAGGGCCGGGTGCGCTTCTGGCCATGTGGTCGAACTGCCGCCTGTACTGGTCGACATCAGCTTCCTTGGACCACATGGTCGTGGCCTTGTAGCTATCACTCTGGACCACCGGGCCAAGACCGTCGAACTCCAGCATGGTGAAGTTCCACGCGGACCGGTACGTAGGCATGTTGTCGGGAACGATCTGCACTTCCACGGTGTCCAGCTCAATGAGGCGGATGATTTCCCTGTACTGGGCGCGCATCACATCGGGTGAGCCGATGACCGTTCGCAGGGTGCTCTCGGTCAGAATGATGTGTGCCTCCGGCCCGTCAGGCGCGGTCAACCGCTCTTTGCGCTCCATCCTGACGCGGATGCCGGCGTTGACCGCGACTGTCGTGCGCTCCTCCACAACCTTCGCGGAAGCCATCTGCGCTCGCGCATAGTCCTCGGTCTGGAGAAGTCCGTGAACGACGAAGTTCTCGTATCCGCGGATTCGGACCGCATCGCGTTCCAGCCCCAGGTACAAAGGCATGCCGGACGGCCCGACATTCCGGTACGACAGGAACGGCTCCTTGCTCAGGTACCCGCGCTGCATGTCCAGCAGCACCGCGCGGTCTTCCTCATCCGTGACGGCGTAGCGGTCCAACAGGTGCTCAAGATCTCCGCCTACGGGACGCCGGAAGTACGGTTCATGGTGGCCAGTCAGCTGCTGCGGAAGTTGCGGCGCGTCACGCTCGTCGACCTCGACGCGGAACTCGCGGCGCAACCACGGTGACCCGTTCGCATTCGAGCGGATGGAGTCGCACGGCCCCGAGAGTGCCAGCGAGGCGATGTCCTCGGCCGGGTCGCCGACAACCGCTCCGGTCGTGGGCCATGCCCGACTGCCGCTCAGTGGACGATCGCTATCTCCCGCGGAGTGTTGTTGAGCCGCCGTCCGCCGTCCGCCGTGACGGTCACGATGTCCTCGATGCGCACACCGAAGCGGCCCGGCAGATAGATGCCGGGCTCCACCGAGAAGCACATGCCCGGCACCAGCGGCTGGCTCTCGCCCTCGATCATGTACGGCGGCTCGTGGGTGGTGACGCCGATGCCGTGGCCGGTGCGGTGGATGAAGTGCGCCCCGTACCCGGCGTCGGTGATCAGCTCGCGGGCCGCCCGGTCGATGTCCTGGCAGGCAACGCCGGGCCGGACCGCCTGCACGGCGCGCTGCTGCGCCTCGCGCACCACGTCGTGCACCCGCTGCTCCTCGGCGGACGGTTCGCCGACGTGCACGGTGCGGGAGGTGTCGGAGCCGTAGCCGTGCATCAGGCCGCCGAAGTCCAGCACGACGGTGTCACCGTGTTCGATGACCCGCTCGTCCGCTTCGTGGTGCGGGTCGGCGCCGTTCGGACCCGAGCCGACGACCGTGAAGTCGACCTGTGCATGCCCGAACCGCCGCAGCAGTCCGGCCAGGTCACCGGCGATGTCGGTCTCCCTGCGGCCCTCGAAGCGGACCTGTTTGATCTCCTCGTACGCGGCGTCCGCGGCGGCCCCTGCGGCGGCGAGACGGTCCAACTCGGCGGCGTCCTTGACGGCGCGCAGCATCGGCAGGGCCTCGCTCAGCGCCGCGTACGCGGTGCCCGGCGTGCCGCGCTGTAGGCCCAGCAGGTGCAGCGCCCAGGTGCTGTCGCTGATGCCGTACCGGCCGCCGGTGGCGAGCAGGGGCGCGGTGGCGGCGTACGGGTCCTGGCCGTCGACCCAGTCCCGCAGGGTGAGCGCGGGCGCGCCCGGGGCTCGCTCGGCGTCCCCCGCCTCCAAGGTGGGCACCACCAGCACCGGGTCCCGGCCGGGAACGAGGACGAGCAGGGTGAGCCGTTCGGTGGCGGCGGTGGGCCGGTAGCCGGTGAGCCAGACGAGGTCGGGGCCCGGCGCGACCAGCACACCGGCGAGGCCCGCCTCCTGCGCGGCCTGCGCGGCGCGGCCCATGCGGACGCGGTAGTCGTCGGTGGTGAACGGCGCGAAGGCCGCGGAGCGGGCGGGCACGTCGGTCATTCATAGCCTCCAGGCCAGTGCGGGCTACGGACTGCGGGCTGCGGACGGCCGCGGCGCCGCAGCCTCCCCAGGCTACGGACAGCGGCCTGCGGCGGGCCACCGCTGCCACTGGCCCGGAGTGCTGCGTGCCGTGCCGCGGCGATGGACGGCGGCCCGCCGTTCGGAGGAGACAAGTGTGGCGTTCTGTCCCAAACGTCCCGGCAAGCGAAGGCGGCCGTTACTGTGGCCGGGCCTGGCCAGACCGTGGCCGGACGTCGGCGGGGGCGGCGGCGGAAGCGGACGAGAGACGAGAGCGACGAGGCCATGGCACGCGACGGAACACACGTACTCGGGTTCGCGGGCAGTCTGCGGACCGGTTCGTACAACCGCATGCTGCTGCGTGCCGCCCAGGAGCTCGCCCCCGAGGCGATGACCGTCGAGGTCTTCGATCTGGCGCCGATCCCGCTGTACAACAACGACGTGGAGCAGCAGGGCGACCCTGAGCCGGTCGTCGCGTTCAAGAAGCGGATCGCGGACTGCGGATGCCCTGCTGATCGCCACTCCGGAGTACCAGCAGGGCGTGCCGGGAGTGCTGAAGAACGCCTTGGACTGGGCCTCGCGTCCGCCGCGCGAGTCGGCGCTGCAGAACAAGCCGGTGGCGGTCATGGGCGCCACGCCCGGCGTGATGGCCACCGCCCGGGCGCAGACCCAGCTGCGTCAGGCGCTGACCTACAACAGCAGCTATGCCGTGCCCAAGCCAGAGGTGCTGGTCGGACGGGCCCACGAGCGGTTCGACGACTCCGGAAAGCTGACCGACGACACGACCGCCAAACTCATCCGCCAACTGCTCGACAACCTCGCGGAGCTGACCCGGCGGCTGGCCGCCCCGTAGCCGGACCGGGGACCAGGCCGGAGCCGAGCGCAGCGCTGTGCCACCGGCCCACCCGGAACCACCCTCCGCCATCCGGCCGTCCCCGCCCCACCGGGCTGGCCATCCCCGTTCTCGCAACCAGGCACGATGGGAGACCGCTATGCGTCGCGAAGATTGGCCGGCCCCGGAGGCCGGGATCCTGCTCACCCACTTCCTGACCATGGCCGATGTCGCCCGCTCGCGGGCCTTCTACTCCGACGTTCTCGGCGGCCAGGTGGTGCTGGAGAAGAACCCCTGCATCGTGAAGCTCGCCAACAGCTGGCTCATCATGAACCCCGGCGGCGGCCCCACCCCCGACAAGCCGGACATCACCCTGCATCCGCCCACCGACCCCACGAGCACGTCGAGTTTCCTCAACATCCGGGTGGCCGACATCGCCGCCTGCTACCGGGAGTGGCGCTCCAAGGGCGCCGAATTCCTCACCCCGCCACTCGACCGCAAGGCCGAACTGCGCTGCTATCTGCGCGACCCGGACGGATACCTCATCGAGGTGGGCCAGGCCACCGGAATGCTGGAAGGGATCTTCGCTGACCCGCCTGCGGGCACCCGCTGACCGACCGGTCCCCAGGGCACCTGCGGTGCACTCGGCGCGCCCGGCGGCTGCGGCAGGGACGGCCGAGGCGGTGTCATGCGGCGCCGGGCCAGCTCGGGCTGTGTGTAGCGGCGGACATTCAGGTGCCAGTTGAGGATGGCGGACATCCAGTGCTCCAGCTCGGTCACATATCCGTCGAGGGCGGCACGCGTCTCGTCGGACAGGTCGAAGTCGTCGTAGAGGACCGGGAGTTCGTGGGCCACGACATGCTGGAACTGCGCGCATGCGCGGACTCATCAGGTCGTCCACGATGGCCAGCGCGGTCGGGTAGTCGCAGTCGAAGAAGTTCTGCACGACCAGGATCGCGTTGTGGACCTCGCCCTCGTACTCGATCTCCTTCTGGTACGAGAAGACGTCGTTGACGCAGGCAGGCGTAGTCGGCGGCGGCGTTCTCCAGCGAGCGCGACCGGGCCGCTGCGGTAGACCTCCGGCGGGATCGGCCGGGCCGTGGCCGAGGCGGCACAGGCTCATGGTCAGGTCGGAGCCGAAGGTCGTCCCGGCGCATCTCGATGTAGTCGACCGGGTCGGGGATGCGGTTCTGCGCCTGGTTGGCCAGCTCCCACAGCCAGCTCGCGGTCATCTCGTCGACGGCGTGCCGGAAGGTGCGGCGCGCCGTCGGTGTCCATCGGGCCCGCCGTGCGCGCCCACAGGTCGGCCAGGCCGCGCTCCATCGCGTTGACCGGGACGGGCGGACTGGCCTGGCCGTCGAGCGGCATGAAGGCGCGACAGCCGCTCGTTGCACAGCTTGGCGCGGCGGTCAGGTCGCGGCGGTCGGCCGAAGACCAGCGGGTAGTAGTCGTCGCGCGTAGGTGCCCCAGGCCAGCCAGGCGGACGCCGAGGTCGAGCTCGTCCGCGGTGGCGTCCGGGTGGATGCCGGCCGCGCACAGCGCCAGGTCGAAGCGCGATCCAGCCGGTACTCGTCCCAGACGTCGGACTCGGCAGCCGGGCTGCGGCCGAGCATGCCCATCCGCGCACCACTCGGTCAGCCGGTGCCGTGCGCCCTGCAGATGCGGGCTGAGGGTGGCGGTGAACGGCATGGCGAACTCGGGCAGCGGGACGGGGCCGACCCGCTGGAAGCGGGACATGGGTGTAGCGGCGCAGCCGGCTCCGCGCCCGGTGGCCGGCGGACACGTCGGTCCGGCGGCGGAGGTGCCGAGGCCCGACGGGCAGCGGGAGCAGGCGGCCGGACGCGCCGCGAGCGCGCCCTCGTTCATGTATCGGCTGGAGCGCAGTGCCACTCGTGGCCGCCGGACTGCCAGTCCTGCAGGCCCTTGACGTACGCGGCGACGTCGGCGCAGCTCGTCGGGTCCGAGGCCGTGCTCCACGGCAGAGCGCGGGGACCTCGGTCGAGCGCGGTGTTCTCGAACTGGTGGAGCCGCGAGGTCAGCAGGTCGTTGACGGCGTCGGCGGCCTCCTGGGTCGTGCAGCCCAGGAACGTCTCCAGGACCAGCACGCCGTTGCTCAGCTCGCCCTCGTCCTCGACCTCCCGCTGGTAGGAGAAGAGGTCGTTGCGCAGGTGCACGGCGTCGGAGAAGGTGTCCCTCAGCACCCGCAGCGGCCGGGATGCCGGCCACCGCGGCCGGGACCTCGGCGCCGGCCGCGTACTCGATGAGCCCGGCCGACCAGGGCGCGCCGCCGACCTTGCGGCGCATCTCGATGTACTCGACGGGGTTGGCGACCCGGCCCGCGTTGATGTTGGAGAGTTCCCAGAGGGATTCGTTGAGCAGGTTCTCCGTGCTCTCGGCGAACCGCGCGCGCCAGTCGAGCGACATGCGCGGGCACGGTGCGCGCCCACAGGTCGGCGAGGCCCGCCTCGACCGGATTGGTCGGCTTCGGGAACGTCGGCGGCCAGGTCCATCGGCATGAACAGCGGGCAGCCGGTCGAGGTACGCCTTGCCGCCCTCCCGGTCCTGGCGTGCGCTTGAACGTCTCCAGGAAGTGGTCGTCGAAGAAGAAGACCCACACGTACCAGTCGGTGACCAGCGAGAGCGTCGGGGCCGTCGCAGTCGGGGTGGGTGTACGCAGCACAGCAGCGCGTAGTCGTGCGCGTCGAGATCCGCCTGCTCCCAGATCCCGGAGCCCTCCAGCATGCCCATCCCGCGCGCCCACTCCCGGGTGTGCGTGCGCGCCTGCTCCAGATGCGGATTCAGCCGCGCGGGATACGGCATGTAGAACTCCGGCAGTTCGAAAGGCTGTTGCGTCATATCCCGGGGCTACCCATGGCCGTCCCGCCCATCCACCCACAGGCACATGATCGCACCATGGTGTGAACGGACGAGTGAGCGGCCGACGAACGGGGAAAGGGAGCGCGCCACAGCCGGCGGCCCGGCGGCGGCCCCCGGCCTGGCAGTCCCCTCGCGCCGAAGCCGGCCCTTGAGCCGCACCCCCCGTCCCCAGGTTTCTCCGGGCCCGAAACGGTCGGGCGCCGGGTGATCAGGGAGGGGTCGAGCGGGTGAGGGCGGTGAGGGCGTGGTGGGGAGGGGAGTCGCCGGGTGGACGGTCGCGCCAGCGGGCGCCGATGTGGCCGTCGGGTCGGACGAGCAGTGCTCCGTGTGGGCCGAGGCCGCAGAGGTCGAGGTGCTCGTCGGGAAGGGTCTCGATGCGCAGCGGCCAGGGTGCGGTGGGCTGGCGCCGCGCCCAGTGGCCGGGATCCGGAGAGAGCAGGGTGAACCATTCGCCGAGCGCGTCGAGCGTGGAGCGGTTGGCTGTGAGAAGGCGGTGCGGCATGCGGTGGCCTGGCGTCGCGGTGGGGACATAGTCCGTACCCGGGTCGGAGAGCTCGGGCGGGGCGCTGTCGTCGGTGAGGACGGCGTCGGAGTGATAGCCGACCCCGAGCACCAGGCCCATTTGCGCGAAGTACCGTGGCGACCAGGGCAGTTCGGCTTCGGTCGGCGCTTCGTCGCCGGTCCGGCGCTGCTCGCGGCGCCGGCTCTGCACATCGAGCATGAGCGTGGTGTTGGCCACCGCTTGGCGGAGAATCTGGCGGTCGGCGGGTTGCCGTTCCGACTCGTAGGTATCCAACAGGCCCGCACCGGCCCATCCGTGCAAAACGCCAGCCAGTTTCCAGCACAGGTTGTGCGCATCGGCGATGCCGGCGTTCATGCCCAGGCCGCCGATGGGCGGGATCGCGTGCGCGGCGTCGCCGGCCAGCAGGATCCGGCCCTGCCGGAAGCGGTCGGCGACGAACGCGTTCACCACCCAGTGCTGCACCCGCAGCACATCGGCAGGCACTTCGGCGCCGCCGCCGAGGGCGCGCGAGAGGAGGTCGGGCCAGTCGGCACGCGCGGAGTCTTCGGGTGTGGGAGCGAGCCAGGCCCAGCCTCCTTCGGGGTAGAGCGGGAGGAATGCGCCATGCGCGGTGAAGTAGACCCCGGCGGGCTGGCGGGCGCACCAGCGGTTGAGATCGGCGTCGAACACGACGGTGGTGATGCCGCCCAGCGCTCCGGGTCCTGTGGTGCCGATTCCCAGCCATTGCCGGACGGTGGAGTTCGCACCGTCGGCGGCGAGTACATAACGGGCGCGGACACGCGTCTGCGTACCGCGTCGGCGGTCGACGAGTGAGGCCACCACGCTGTCGGTTTCTTCGGCCAGGCCGACGAGCTCGACTCCGAAGCGCACCGGTGTGTCCGCCGCGACAAGCAGGGTGGGCTCCAGCCGGTCCTGCGAGGTGACCACGCCGGTCACGGGGCTCTCGGATATCGGCGCGTCGACCCCGACCATGGCCTCGGTGGCGAAGTCGCGGTCGCGCAGGGTGTCGCGGAAGCGAACACGGCCGTACTCCGGTGCGAACGCACGAGCCGTGATCTCGGCAACGAGCCCGAGCTGGCGAAAGATCTCCATCGAGCGCACGTTGACCAGCCGGGCCCGGGGAAAGGGTGACAGCTCGGCGTGCTTCTCGACCAGCAGCGCCCGCACGCCCCAGCGCTCCAGCAGCGCGCGGGCGGTGAGCCCTACTGGCCCGCCACCGACGATCAGGACCGGCACCTCGGCATCCGCTACGGGCATGTCGAGCTCCTTCTGCCCACCGCACCTTTATTGTCGAACGTAGTTTCGAACGTGATTTCCGGCGGCAGATAGGCCAAGCCGGTGATGCGGCTCAGCACTTGGCCGGCCGTGATCCCGTCCTCGCCGTGCCGGGTGCGTCCGGCCCGTGCTCGGCGGCCGGCGTGTCGTGGCCGGGCCCGCCGGGAGGCCGACGCTGCTCTGAACCGTCATGAAGTCCATCTTCCGCACCCGGCGGCCGGCCGCAATGCCGGCACACACGCGCGGCGCCGCCGAAACGGCCCGGCAGCCCGGCTCCGATCCCGGCCGCGGACCAAGAAGGGGCGCGGGAACATTCCCGCACCCCTTCACCGGCACCGGTGCGGTGCACCGGCCCGCACAGCTCAGCTCAGCTCAGCTCACCGCGAACTTCTGCGCGCGCGCAGCCGTTGCAGTCGTAGATCTGCAGCCGGGTGCCGTTGGCCGGTCGCGCCGCTCGGCGAGTCCAGGCAGCGGCCGGACTGCGGGTTGCGCAGCGAGCCGTCGGCCTGCTGGACCCACTTCTGGCCGCCGACGCCGTTGCAGTCCCACAGCTCGACCTGCGTGCCGTTGGCCGTGCCGTTGCCGTTGATGTCCAGGCAGCGGCCGAGGGTGCGCAGGGAGTCGTCGGCGTAGTGCGTCCAGTGCTGGTCCTCGGCGTAGGACTGGCAGTCCCACAGCTGGACGGCGGCGACGTTCACGCCGGTGTCGTCGGCGGCGACGTCGACGCACTTGCCGCCCGGGCCGGTGATCGTGCCCTGCGGGCCGTTCGGGCACGTTGGTCTGGCCGGAGTAGCCGACCGAGACGATGTTCGCCTGGACCGCGTTCTCGGCGGCGTCGGTCGGGTAGCCGGAGACCATCACGCCCTCGAAGAACGTGCCCATGTTGCGGTTGCTGTTGTCGCCGCCGGTGCCCAGGATGATGCCGCCCTCCTGGTGCATCGGCAGGTAGCCGCCGCGGTCGGCAGCGCGCCGTTCCACCAGGTCGACAGGCCGCCGGACTGCGAGTTGCCGCCCTTGAGGGCGTACGTGGTCTGCCCGTTGTTCTTCAGCACGGCGGTGACGTAGGTGCTGTTGTTGCCGAGGTTCGCGGTGTTGGAGCCGTTGTCGCCCTGGAACATGCCGTTCTCCATGTCGGCCTCGACCCACGGGCCGGAGCCGGTGCACGGCGCGAAGTAGCAGGTGGTGGCGATGCTGACGGCGTCCATGTGGCCGTTGCCGGTGTCGGCCGGCTGTGCCTCGGCGTTGCCGTAGTCGAAGCAGCAGTCGGAGCCGACGTGGGTGCCGCTGGCCACCATGTACACGCCCTCGGGCTGGCCGTTGACGGCGACGCCGGAGGCGGCGCCGTGCGCGGTAGCCGACTGCCGCGGCGAGATCCAGATGCCGTACACCTTGTGGCCGCCCGCGGTGACCGCGATCTCGCTCGCGTCGGCGCCGCGGTCGGCGCCGTGCCGGCGGTGCCGGCCGGGCCGGGGTCGAGGTCGTTGTGCCGCGAGGTCTGGTCGTAGATCTTGGTGATGCGGCAGGTGGTGCCGTTGCAGAACGCGTCCTGCTGCGGCGGCGTTGGCGTAGCCGCCCGGCGGACAGCAGCCCGATGTCGTGCGGTGGCGCCGTCCGAGGCGCGGGTGACCTGGTACAGCGGGCCGTTGTAGGACGGAGAACAGGGCGCGCGTCGTGCTGTGCGCGGCGACGCACGGGGTGCCGGCGGCGCCGTAGATGTCGCAGGGCAGGGAGCCGGCGGCCTGCGCTGCGCCGGGCAGGCCGATCAGGGCGCCGAGGACGAGGCCGAGGGTCGCCAGCGGCGGACAGCAGGGCCCTGCGGTAGCCGAAGGACGCCGTCCCACCGCGCCGCTCCGGTACGGATCTCGCGGCGGCCGATCTCTTTCTGCGCATGGTGTGCTCCTGTAGTGGGGGAATGGAGCTTTCACTCGGCTACGCGGCGGCCGAGTTCACGCTGCTCGACGACTGGCTCGGAAGGTACGCACACTGGTCGATTGAGTCAATATTTGTTGCATTTACTTTTTTCCGCTTCATAAAACTGTCTGGATTTGCTGGTATCCGCTGGTTTCTCTGCACCAGCACATCGTGAACGCACCGGACACCGGCCGCCGTACGTCTCCCGGCCGGCGGCGCCCACGGCCGGCCGGCGGTTCCGGGCAGGTGTCGCCGGCCGTCGTCGAGGCACGATCGGGTGTCGGCCGGGAATCCTCCACAGGCCTTTACGCAGGCCCCTTCTGTCGCTACTTTCAGCAAGTTCCTGCAAGAGATGGCAGGACACAGTCGGCTGCAGGCGCGTGCGGCCCTTTCCGTGACAGGTGAAGGAGTCGCCATGCGTACGCGCCAACATCTCCGCCTTTGCAGAACGGTCCGTATCCAGATGGCCGGTGCCGTCGCACTGGCCGTCCTCGCCTTACCGGTGCTGGCCGGTGCACCGGGCGCCGCCGCGGCCACCGCCACCGCCGCCACCGCCCCGACCGCCGGCCAGAACATGGGGGCGCACTACGACTCGACGGCCGCGAACATCACCTTCCGGGTGTACTCGTCGCGGGCGACCCGTATCGACGTGTACCTCTACGCGGCGGCCTACGGCAGCCAGGAGAAGGTCTGCCTACCCGCTGACCAAGGACGCGTCCACCGGCATCTGGTCGGTGACCGTGTCGGTGGCGACCCTGCAGAGCACGTACGGGATTACCGGCGCCGTGTACTACGGCTATCGCGCCTGGGGCCCCAACTGGCCGTACTCGTCGTCCTGGACCAAGGGCTCCTCGGCCGGGTTCGTCAGCGACGTGGACTCCCAGGGCAACCGCTTCGACCCCAACAAGCTGCTGTCCGACCCCTACGCCCGGGAACTGAGCCACGACCCGCGCACCCCGTCGAACAACGGCGACGCCGTCTACGCCACCGGTGCGCAAGGCCGCGCCCTGGACAGCGGCACCTACGCGCCCAAGGGCATCGTGCTGGCCGACGACACCACCAGCACCGGCACCAAGCCGACCAGGGCACTCAAGGACGACGTCGTCTATGAAGTGAACGTGCGCGGCCTGACGAAGAACGACCCGTCGGTGCCGTCCGCCTACCAGGGCACGTACAAGGGCGCGGGCCTGAAGGCGGCGAGCCTGGCGGCGCTCGGTGTCACCGCGGTGGAGTTCCTGCCCGTGCAGGAGACGCAGAACGACACCAACGACGTCGACCCGACCGGCACCAGCGGGCGACAACTACTGGGGCTACTCCACGCTGGACTACTTCGCACCGGACCGCCGCTACTCCTCCGACCGCTCGGCGGGCGGCCCGACTCGCGAGTTCAAGGCGATGGTGAAGGCGTACCACGACGCCGGGATCAAGGTCCTCATCGACGTCGTCTACAACCACACCGCCGAGGGCGGCCCGTGGAACTCCGCGGACAAGACCACGTACAGCCTGCTGTCCATGCGCGGCCTGGACAACCCGACGTACTACGAGCTGACCATCCGACCTGCAGAGTCCGTACGACAACACCGGCGTGGGCGGCAACTACAACACCTACAACCCCGTCGCGCAGCAGATCGATCCTCGACTCGCTCGGCTACTGGAAGAACTCCATCGGCGTCGACGGTTTCCGGTTCGACCTGGCGCCGGTGCTCGGCAACACCTGCCAGTCCGGCTGCTTCCACTACAGCAAGACCGATTCCGGCCACCGCGCTGAACCGCATCACCGCCACCATGCCCGCGCGCCCCGCGCAAGGCGGCACCGGCACCGACTGGATCGCCGAACCGTGGGCCATCGGCAGCGGTACCTACCAGCTCGGCAACTTCCCGGCCGGCTGGTCGGAGTGGAACGGCGACTTCCGTGACACGCTGCGGGCCGACCAGAACGACCTGGGCACGGTAAACGTGACGCCGGGTCAGCTCGCGAACGAGGTTCGCTGGTTCGTCCGACCTGTTCCAGGACGACGGCCGCGCCCCCTGGAACTCTGTGAACTTCATGGTCGCCCACGACGGCTTCACCTTGGCCGACCTCTACGCCTGCAACAGCAAGAACAACAGCCAGGCCTGGCCGTACGGACCGTCCGACGGCGGCTCCGACGCCAACCTCTCCTGGGACCAGGGCGGCGGCCGCCACCGCCCAGCGCCAGGCCGCCCGCAACGGCTTCGCCTTCCTGATGCTGTCGGCGGGCACACCGATGATGACCGGCGGCGACGAGTACCTGCGGTCGCTGCGCTGCAACAACAACCCGTACAACCTCGACTCCTCGGCCAACTGGCTGACCACGTCCTTCAGCAGCGACCAGAGCACCTTCCGCACCTACGCACAGCGCCTGATCGCGTTCCGCAAGGCACACGCGGCGCTGCGGCCCGACCGCGTTCTACAGCTCCACGGACTCCAACGGCAACGGCATGAACCAGCTCGACTGGTTCACCACGACCGGCTCCACACCCGACAGCGCCTACTGGTCCGACCCGAATAACCACGCGCTGGGCTGGCGGATCGACGGCAGCGAGCTCGGCGATGCGAACAGCGCCCTCTACGTCGGCTACAACGGCTGGTCGGGCGATGTCTCCTTCACGTTGCCCTCTGCGGGGGCTGGCAAGAACTGGTATCGGGTGACGGACACCGGCACCTGGGCCGAAGGTGCGGACCAGGTGGCGGCGCCCGGCTCGGAAACCCTGATCGGCGGTGCGGGAACGGCCTACACGGTGCACGGACGGGCCCTGCTGCTGCTCATCGCGAAATAGCCGCCGGTCCCCGCTCACCCGCCCGGGTGAGCGGGGACCCTGAGCCGCCCTCAAAAGCAGCACCGTTCATCAGGAGCGCGGATCGTGCTGCGCGTGATCGTCCGCCGCCGCGCCGCTGTCGCCGTCGTCGCGGCCGTCGCCATGGCCGCCGTCAGGTCAGCCGCACCCGCAGCTGCTCGCCGTCGGCTCCGCCGGGCCAGCTCACCCGCCAGTGCCCGTCCGCCGTCCGGGTCGCCTCGGCGCCGGCGCCTTCCACGGCGACCGTCCGGCCGGTCTCCAGCAGCGCGGTACCGGGCGCCGCGCCGCGTCGCAGCAGCAGGGTCGAGCCGTCTCCGGCGCCGTCCAGCTCGGCCGTGGCCCAGCGCAGCACGGCGTCGTCAAGACGCACGTCCAGCGGCAGCATCCGTCCACTGCGCGCCCCGAGCTCGATCTCGGCGCCGCCGGCCAGCGGCACCCCGGCCAGCTCCAGCGTGAACCTCTGCGGCACCGTGGAGACGTTGACCAGGTGCACCAGCCGCTGGCCCGGCGGCGTCCGCGGTGGTCGTGGTGGTCAGACCCGGCGTCGCACCGTGCGCGACCAGACGGCGGTGCACACCGAGGCGGCCGAGCAGCATGCGCCAGAAGTCGAGATGGCATGCGTAGTCGCAGGCCAGGACGATGGTCCGGCCTCCGTCAGTCGCAGCGTGACGTCGAAGGCGACCGGAGAGCCGTCGGCGACGTCCAGCGGCGAGCGGTTCGGCCTCGGTCGTGCCCGTCGCCCTCAGCCGTTGCAGGACGCCGACCCGGACCTCGGGCTGCGGTCCTGCCCAGTCGGTGGCGCGCACGGACGGGAAGTAGTGCGGCCGTGCCGTCGACGGTCTGCACGGCGGCGAGCCCGAGCGCGTCGGCGAGCACCGTGCACGCGGTCCCGTCGTCGTCCAGCACCGGCAGCACACCGTGCAGCAGCAGGCGCCCGCCCGCCCGGACGAACGCCGCGAGCCGCTCCTGCACCGCGCGGCCGAGCACCGCAGGCGTGGCGAGCGCGACGACGGGACCGGCCGGATCGAGGTCCGCACCGGCCGAAGTCGGTGCGCCGGACAGGTCGACGGCGCTGAAGGAATGGCCGCCGAGCAGCAAGGCGCGGGCGAGGATGTCGCGCGAGCCCATGCCGCAGTACCGCTCGATCTCGTGGACCAGCTCCCGGCGGCGGGCCGCGTCCGGATGCGCGTACTCGGTCAGGTAGTGGTCGGGTACGTAGCCGAGGACGATGTCGTCGTACTCCTCGTCCATGTCGGCCAGCAGGTGCGCGGATGCCGAGGACGGCGCGCACCGCACTCTCCAGGGCCGGATAGGTCTCGCTGAGCCTGCCCTCCGGGTCGACCGGGGCCGCGAAGCCGTGCCGTTCCCCGGTGAACGCGATGCGGTCGTTGCCGTCGCCGACGGGCTCGTCCAGGGGCGGGTTGTGGCCGCCAGCTGAACAGGTAGTAGTTGATCAGCCGGTTGCCCTGGGCCACGCACAGCCGGGTCTTCAGCTCGGTGGCCTCCGGGCTGGCCTGGCGGCTGAGGTCCTCGCCGTAGTTGCCGGTGCCCGCCTCGAACTCCAGTGAGGTCAGCGGCTGGTCGGCGTCGTGGACGGCGGCCATGAAGGCGTTCATGACGTACAGGTCGGGGACGTTCTCGACGGTCAGCTCGTACATGTAGTGGTCCGAGCCGGACGTCATCTGCGGAACGCCGGCGTAGGAGCGGGAGAGCTGGCTGATGCCGATCGGGAAGGTCCGGCCGCGCCCCGCGGACGTGCCGTGCAGGTTGACCAGGAACGGTACGCCGTCGACGCCGTTCTCCAGGGCGATGTCGCGCAGTCGCAGCAGGTACGTGGCGTAGCGGTCGCGGTGGTGTTCGCCGAGGTCGTGGTGGAGCCGTCAGCTGCTGCTGCTCGGTGCCGCCGGTGCCGCCGGCTCGCCACCAGGCGGCCCAGGCCGCGGGGTCACGAGGGTCGGCGCCGTAGCGGCGCAACGTCTCTTCACGGCCCCAGCGTTCCTCGGTCCAGGTCGCCAGGTCCGCCAGGGTGCGGTCGGTCAGCTCGGGAGTGTTGGTGACCCAGGACAGCATGCCGACCTCGTTGTCGAGCTGGACCGCGGCGACCGGTCCGCCGCGGGTGACGAGGTGATCGGCGAGGACCGGCATGATCGCCTGGTACCAGCGCTCGGCCTCGCCGAGATAACCGGGTTCCAGGTAGTCCAGCGTCCGGGTCGGCCCGGGCTCGCCGTTCCAGCCGCGCGGGAGGGCGGCCGGGTGGTCACGGTAGATACGGAAGGGCACGCCCTCGTTCTTGAGCTCGGCCATGATGAACGGGCCGGGGCGGGCGATGACCAGCAGATCGCGCTCGGCGGCCAGCTCCAGGAACCCGACGAGGTCGCGGTATTCGCTGGTGCTCGCCGGTCAGGTCGACCTTGCCGGACGCCGTCTCGTGGACGAGCCACGGCATATAGCTGGCCACCGCGTCGCAGCCGGCGGCGGTGAGCTTGTCGAGCCGGTCGGCCCAGTCGGCGCGGCGCAGGCGGAAGTAGTGCACCTCGCCGGCCATCAGGACCCTGGGGGTCCCGTCGACCAGGAGCCGTCGCCTCTCCAGCCGCACCGACCGCGGCTGCCGGACGCGGCGCCCGCGCGGCGTCCCCGTGGGTCTGTGTCGTGAGATCTGCGGTGTCGGGTGTGCGCACGAATACGTCCTCACCGGTTGATCGTCAGGGAGTCGTCAAGTCCGGCCCTGCGGGCCGCTGCCGCGGGTATTGCCACCGCGGAAAGGATCTGGTTAGGGTCATGAAACCGGTCTCTTGAAACCGGTTTCAGCAACATATCGGGAGCTGCGCCGATGGGCAACAGTCGTGTGACCCTCCGATGGGTGGCCGAGAAGGCCGGGGTGTCGCCTGCCACCGTCTCGCGTGTCTCACGCGGATCGACGCAGGTCTCGCCCGAGTTGCGGGACAGGGTGCTGCGGATCATCGAGGAGCACGGCTACCGGCCCAGCCACCTCGGCCGCGCACTGGCCGAGAAGCGGCACGGGGCGCTTGGCCTGGTCTTTCCGGGCCTCTCGGGGCCGTACTTCTCCGAACTCATCCAGGGTTTCGAGGCTCAGGCACTGGCCACCGGCGATCAGGTGCTGCTGCTCTCCTCGCACTACCGTGCCGACACCGATGCCAAGGTGATCGACCTGGCGTCCCGGGTCGACGGCATGGCGATCCACGCGGGCACGGTCTCCGAGGCCGCCATCCAGACGGTGTCCGAGCAGATCCGTGTGGTGGTGATGGCCGGCGAGTCGGGCAGCGCGCACGCCTCCGTCAGCACCGACAACGCCACCGTCGCCACTCTGACCCGCCATCTGATCGTCGACCACGGCTACCGCCGGCTGGCGTTCGTCGGGCATCCGGAGGGCTCGCCCGACGTGACGGCCCGCTGGGAGGCCTTCCTCGCGGCGCACCGGGAGACGGGCAGGACGCCGCCCGACGACCCGGTACGGCTCGGGCTCGCCCAGTCCGACGGCGCGATCGCCGCGAAGTTGCTGCTCGACCAGGGCGGCGAGCGGCCCGACGCGGTGGTGTGTGCGAACGACGAGACCGCGCTCGGCCTGATGCTCGGGGCGCTCGGCCGCGGGCTGCGGGTGCCCGAGGACATCGCGATCACCGGCTTCGACGATCTGCAGATGGCCCGCCTGGTACGGCCCGGGCTGACCACGGTGCACCAGCCGGTCCGCGAACTGGCCACCACGGCGGCCCGGTTGCTCGGCGCGCCGTTGGACCAGCTGGACGGCGACACCGTCCTTGCGACGCGGCCGGTGCTGCGCGGCTCGTGCGGCTGCCCGGACCGCCCGGACGACGCGCAATTCCCGAACGGCGCCGTGGACGGTGACAGCTGACGTGCCCTGAACCGGCCTCGGGGGGTGTCCCGGGCTCTCACCAGCGACCACTGGTGAACCCGGCACGGATGTGACGACCAGCAACAGCCGGCTTGAAGAACGCCGGGACGCACCGATGGAGGTACCCGTTGATGAGACGACCGCGCGGTACGGCTGCCCTGGTGGCAGCGGCGGCGAGCCTGAGCCTGATGCTCGCGGGATGTACGGGTACGGAAGACACGGGCAACGCCGTCGGCACCGACGGCATGATCAGCTATCTGAACTTCGGTGACTTCGGCGGCGGTACCTCACCCCAGGCCGACTACAACCCGTTCCTCGCCGCCTTCAAACTGAGCGCTGCGGACTACGTCTACGAGCACCTCATGATCGTCGAGGGTGCGCAGTGCAAGCAGGTCCCCTGGCTGGCGCGGTCCTACACATGGCGGGACTCCAAGACGCTGGTGTTCGACATCCGCTCCGGGGTGAAGTGGAACGACGGCCAGGCCTTCACCGCCAAGGACGTCGTCTTCACCTTCAATATGCTCAAGAAGTTCAGCGCGCTCGACGCCGGCGGGATCTGGGCGTCCGGCCTGGCGTCGGTCCGGGCCACCGGCTCGAACCAGGTCACCTTCTCCTTCAGCAAGCCGGGCGCGACGGCGTTCACCAAGATCAACCAAGTCCCTGTCGTCCCCGAGCACATATGGGCGAAGGTCAAGGACCCGACGACCTTCAAGAACGCCAAGGACCCGGTGGGCACCGGACCGTTCACGATCAAGTCGCTCAACCCGCGCCGCCTGGTGGTCGAGCGCAATCCCGGCTACTGGCAGGCCGACAAGATCAAGGTCAAGGAGATCCGGTTCAACAAGGCCGACGCCGGCGGGCAGGTCGAGCAGCTCAAGCTCAGCCGTGGTGAGTACGACGAGCAGGGGCTGTTCATCCCGAACGTCAAGAAGTCCTATGTCGACCGCGATCCGAAGCACCACCACTACTGGTACGCACCGGGCGGCGCAGTCAGCGTCTATATGAACCTCACCGAGAAGCCGTTCGACGACGTCACGTTCCGCCGGGCGCTGACGACCGCGTTCGACGACGAAACGGTGGTCCGCAAGGCCCAGCTCGGCTACGTCAAGCCGGCCAGCCAGACCGGGCTCGTGGTCCCCGGCCAGGACGCCTGGGTACCTGGGGACATCAAGAACAAGGGCCTGATCCCCTACGACCCGAAGGCCGCCGATCGCGCACTGACCCAGGCCGGTTACACCAAGGACTCCAAGGGCCGGCGCCTCGGCAAGGACGGCAAGCCGATCTCGTTCACCTTCAAGGTGCCGGGCGAGTGGTCCGACTGGGTGGCCTCCGCCGACATCCTGATCGGCAATCTGAAGTCCCTCGGCTTCCAGGTCGAAAAGGAGACCCCGACTCCCGACGCGCACAACGAGCAACGGGCGACGGGCCGCTACGACATGATGTTCGGGGTGCACGGCGGCTCGTGCGACATGTACACCAACTTCTCCGACCCGCTGAACAGCGCCCGCACGGCACCCATCGGCAAGACGGCGCCCAGCAACGAGGTGCGCTGGATCGACCCGCAGACCGACCGGCTGCTCGCCCAGCTGCACGACGCCACCGGCGAAAAGACCCAGAAGCAGGCGGTCGCCGGGCTGGCCCACATCATGATGGACCAGGTGCCGATGATCCCGATCTGGTACGGCGCCAAGTGGTTCCAGTACGACACCACCAAGGCCGTCGGCTGGCCAAACGCACAGCACCCGTACGCCTCCGCCGCCGACGCGCTGCTGTGGATGACCCATCTCAAGCCGGCCAAGGACTGAGCACGATGACGTACTTCGTCCGGCGTGCCGGTTTCTTCCTGGCCACCCTGTGGGCGGCGGTGACGCTGAACTTCCTGATCCCCCGGTTGGAGCCGGGGGATCCGGCCGAGGCTCTGCTGTCCCGTCTGACGGGCAAGTCCCAGGCCGTCGACCCCGCCCAGCTGGTGGCCATCCGCAAAATGCTCGGCACGCCGGGCGGCAATCTGCTGACGCAGTACTGGGACTACCTCGGTGCGCTCGCCCACGGGCAGTTCGGCATCTCGTACACCTACTACCCGTACACCGTCACCGAGGTGATCGGGAAGGCCATCCCCTGGACGCTGGTGCTGGTCGGGGTCACCCAGATCCTGTCGTTCACCATCGGCACGGTGCTCGGCGCCTGGGCCGCCTTCCGGCGCAACACCAGGGCCGATTCCCTGATCACGCTCGGCTCGACGTTCATCGGCACGCTGCCGTTCTTCTGGCTCGCCCTGCTGCTCATCTTCGTCTTCGCCATCACCCTGAACTGGTTTCCCGACGGCGGCGGTTACGGCGGCGGCAGCCAACCCGGCCTGACCTGGCTGTTCTTCTCGGACGCCTTCCAGCACAGCGTGCTGCCCGGTCTCTCGCTGCTGATCACCGGGCCGATCGGCTGGATTCTCGGCATGCGCAACAACATGGTGCAGACGCTCGGCGAGGACTACGCCCGGCTGGCCCGCGCCAAGGGCCTCTCGCGGCGCCGTATCGCGCTGACCTACGGGGCGCGCATCGCGATCCTGCCGAATGTCACGGGCTTCGCGATCGCACTGGGCGGCATCCTCGGCGGCACCGTGCTCGTCGAGACCATCTTCAACTATCCGGGAATGGGACGACTGCTGCTGGAGGCCGTGTCCAACAAGGACTACCCGCTGATGCAGACGCTGTTTCTGTTCACCACCATCGGCGTGCTGATCGCGAACTTCCTCGCCGACGTGGCGTACGGATTCCTCGACCCACGGGTCCGGCGGACGGAGGCAGCATGACGACCCCGAGCAGCACGTCTGTGACCACTGCGGCCGGCGTCGGTGCCGGCGACACCGAGGGCGCGGCGATCGCCGCGGGCACGTCCCGCAGGATGCCCGGCTGGTTCATCATCCTCTGGCGCAACGGCAAGTGCCGTGTCGGGCTCTGGATGCTGGCGGCGTTCGTACTCATCGCGGTGTTCGCACCCGTCATTGCGCCGTACGGGCCGCACGTGGACACCTTCGGCCTGTCCCTGACCCCGTCGGGCGCCCACTGGCTCGGCACCACCGCCCGGGGCGAGGACGTGCTCTCGCAACTGATCTACGGGGCGCGCACCTCGCTGCTGGTGGGTGTGGTGGCCGGGGTGCTCAGCACCGTGATCGCGATGGCCGTCGGCCTCACCGCCGGGTATCTGCAGGGCGTCGTGGACGAGATCCTGTCGTTCTTCATCAACCTCGGCCTCGTCGTACCGGTCCTGCCGCTGTTGATCACGCTGGCGGCGTACGCGCCGGTCAAGGGACTCGGGCTCACCATCACGGTGATCACGATCACCGGATGGACGTACGGCGCCCGGGTCAAACGCGCCCAGATCATCACGCTGCGCACCCGTGACTACGTCACCGCGGCCAAGTTCGCCGGCGACGGCACGGCGCGGATCATCGCGTTCGAGATCGCGCCCAACATGATGTCGCTGATTGTGGCCAGCTTCATGGGCTCGGCGCTCGGCGCCATCGGCGCGGAGGCCGGCCTCGCCTTCCTCGGCCTCGGCGACTCTCAGACGACGAGCTGGGGCACGATGCTCAACCAGGCAAGCATGGGCGGCGCCATGACGACGGGGCAGTGGGCGTGGCTGGTGGCCCCGGGCCTGGTCCTCGCCTTGCTGATCACGGCGTTCACGCTGGTCAACTTTGGCGTCGACGCGCTGAGCAACCCGCACCTGAGGGAGGACTGACATGGCCCTGCTAGAGGTCGAGAACCTGAGTGTCACCTACCGTCCACGCGACTCGGCCGCAGTGCGCGCCGTCGACCAGGTCAGTCTGCGGGTGGAGCAGGGCGAGTTCGTCGGGCTGCTCGGCGAGTCAGGCTGCGGCAAGTCGACCCTCGGCCACGCGATCCTGCGGCTGCTGGAGAAACCGGCCGCGATCACCGGCGGCAGCATCACCTTCGACGGACGGGTGGTGACCCACCTCGACGAGGACGAGCTGCGGCCCCTGAGATGGGCCGACCTGTCGACCGTCTTCCAGTCCAGCATGAACTCGCTCAACCCGGTGATCACGGTGCGCGAACAGTTCGCCGACACGTTCGTGGCCCACCCCGACGTCGCCGGGGCCCGCGTCGACGTCGACGAACGCGCCGGCCGGCTGCTGGACATGGTGTCCCTGGACCGTGCCGTGCTGCGCCGTTACCCGCACGAGCTGTCGGGTGGCATGAAACAGCGGGTGGCCCTCGCGCTGGCGCTCGCTCTCGAACCACGGTTCGTGCTGCTCGACGAGCCGACGACAGGTCTGGACGTCGTCGTGCAGCGGGACATCCTCGACCGGCTGCGGGAGCTGCAGCGCGAACTGGGCTTCGCCGTGCTGTTCATCAGCCACGACCTGGGCATGGTCATGGAGATGGCCGACCGGGTGATGGTGATGTACGCGGGCGAGATCGTGGAGGATCAGCCCGCGGACGCCATGGCCGCCGCCCAGCTGCACCCCTACAGCGCGGGACTGCTCGGCTCGTACGCCGACCCGCGCGACGAGGTCGTGCAGGTCGCCTTCGTCCCCGGCCGCCCGCCGGACCTGTCCCGCACGCACAACGGCTGCCTGTTCGAGCCACGCTGCCTGGTCTCGGTCGACGCCTGCCGCACCGAGCACCCCGCGCTGCTGTCCGCGGCCCTGGGCCAGGCCCGCTGCCTGCTCGTCGAGCGTGCCGCGGACGACGGCAGCGCCCAGGTCCGTGCGGCGCCCGCACCGCTCGCCAGGCTCGGCACGGTCTTCTCCGCGGGCGCCGAGCCGCGCGCACGGGGCGCGGCAGACACCGAAGGCAGCGAACCGGTGCTGGTGGTGGAGGGCGTCGGCAAGACGTACCGGACCAAACGCGGTCTGCGCAGCACGACCAACCGGGCCGTGCACGATGTGTCGTTCGCCTTGCGTCCGGGCCGGGTCAGCGCCCTGGTGGGCCAGAGCGGCTCGGGCAAGACCACCATCGCGCGGCTGCTCACCGGGGTCGAGCGGCCCAGCGAGGGGGCCGTGCGGTTCAAGGACATCCGGGTGGACAAGCTGCGGCGGCGCGCTCTGCGCCGGTACCGGCGGCACGTCCAGCTGATCTTCCAGGACCCGTTCTCGGCGCTCAACCCGGCCCGCACGGTCGGCTACGCGCTCAGCCGACCGCTGCACAACCATCTCGGTATGAACGGCGACCAGGCCCGCGCCCGAGCCTGCGAACTCCTGGAAGCGGTCGGTCTGAGCCCGGCCGGGCAGTACCTGGACAAGCTTCCCGGCCAGCTCTCCGGCGGGCAGCGCCAGCGCGTGGTCATCGCCCGGGCCCTGGCCCCCGAGCCCGAGGTCGTCATCGCCGACGAGCCGATCTCGATGCTCGACGTCTCCATCCGCGCCGAGATCGTCGAACTCCTCGACACGCTCGTCCGCGACCGCGGCATCGCGATGCTGTACATCACCCACGACCTGCTCAGCGCCCGGCTGCTCGCCGACGAGGTGATGGTGCTCAACCAGGGCGTGATGGTCGAACGAGGACCTACGCGGACGGTGATCGGTCAGGCGAAGGATCCGTACACGCGGCGGCTGCTCGCGGCGATCCCGCAACTCCAGCCCGGCAGACCGGCCCCAGGTCAGGCCTGGACGGCGTCCGAGGGGTCGGGTGGCTGAGCCGCGTTGGTGTCGTTGCGGCCTGTGCGGAACGGGCCCGGCTGCGTCCGAAGGTGGCTGCCGCCGCGTGCGGTGAAGCCCCGGCCGAGGGAAAAGATGGATACAGAGGCGCGGGGAACCGCGCGAGCAACGACCGCCGGCGAATGGCCCGGACACGCCAGAAACAGTCCACTTGGGACGGCTGACAATCCAACGGCCGCGTCGCGGCTGGCCGCGAATGGTCGTGCAGTTCCCCGCGCCCTAGTGTCTCGTGATCCTGATTGCGTCACTTCGAGTTGTTATTGACGAGTTTCTTCACGCTGGTCTGGACGAGTCGGACCTTGGCGAGGATCTCGTCGGCGGTGGCAGTCCAGGTGAAGGGTTTCGCGTTCTCGTTCCAGGAGTTGATGTAGTCGCGGATCTGTTTGACCAGGACGTTGACGCTTGCGAACGTGCCGCGGCGGATGGACTGCCTGGTGATGATTCCGAACCAGATCTCGATCTGGTTCAACCACGAGGACCCGACAGGTGTGAAATGGAAGTGAACGTGCGGGTTTTTCGCCAGCCATGCCTTCACCTCCGGGGTGGTGTGCGTGGACAGATTGTCCAGGACGACATGAATCTCTTTCCCTGCATGCGGCTTGACGGCCTTCTTCAGGAACGCCAGGAAGGTCGCGCCGTTCCGGTTCGGCCTGCACTCGCCCAGCACTTCACCGGTCGTGACGTTCAGCGCGGCGAACAGGTTCGTGGTGCCGTGCCGCACATAGTCGTGGGTGCGCTTCTCGCTTGCTGCAAAGGCCACCGGCAGCACCGGCTGGGTCCGGTCCAGCGCCTGCACCTGCGTCTTTTCATCGACCGATAGCACCACCGCGCCACCGGGCGGGGCCAGGTACAGGCCGACCACATCGGCAACCTTCTCCGCGAACGCCGGGTCCTTCGAAATCTTGAAGGTGCCCGAGCGGTGCGGCTTCAGATTCTCCTCCCGCCAGACCCGGGCGATGTAATGCCAGGACACCGAGATGCCCTCGTGCCGCTTCAAGTGGTCGGCCAGCGTCCGCGTCGACCAATGCGACAGGCCGGAATCGACCGGCGGAGACATCCTCGTCAGCGCAATCACTCGCCCGCGTGTCTGCGGGGGCACCTGAACACGCCCGCCACCACGGCGTTTCTCTTCCAGCCCGGCCAGGCCCTGTTCGGCATAACGGGCCTTGCAACGGTCCACCGTCAAAGGCGCCACACCGGCAAGCTCCGCGATGTCCTTGCGCCGCCACCCCTCGCCGGACCACAACACGATCCGTGCACGCAACGCCACATCAGCCGGAACATCACGCGAACCCGCCAACTCCCGCAACTCAGCCATCTGTTCAGAAGAGAGATCCATACCAGGATCAACGATCACAGGCGCCCCAGGTTCCACGACCAGGATCACGAGACACTAGAAACTCCGAAATATCCGATCCAGAACCCTGTTAGAGCCCCAAGTTCAGCGATCGTTACGCATATGACTTCTCATGGGTTGCATGCTGCCGTGGTGGGAGGACACTCGTCGGAGCCGCTCAGCAGAGCGCCGACGCCAATACCCAACCGTGCTTATTGGCATTGCCATAGGCCATTCCGTAGGCCCATGTGCCGCTGGGCGAGAGCCTTTCCTGATCGAAGGTGTCGCCGTTGTTGAGCAGGCCGATGCTGACGCCGCCGGCCTCCTCACGCAGGTAGACGTCCTGCGCGCAGACGTGCCTGCGGGCGACGGTGGCCGCGTGGACGGACGCGTGCGTGGCCGCGTGGGCCGCGACGGGGACCATGATCGCGCTGAACAGGCCGGCGGCGAGGGCTGTGGCTGCGACGGTTCTTGAGACGGTTTTGAACATCTGGATGCCTCCCTGTTGATCGAACTGGTATCAGCCGAACTGGACACAACTCCGCAGGATGAAGCCCCACTTGGTGGTGGCATCGGAATACTTCGCCATCACGGAGTAGTGGTCCGAGGTCTCGTAACGCACGCCGACCACGTAACCGCGGTAGAGCGTGTTGATCGGGTCCGAGTGACCGGCACCAGGCGTGTAGTTGCCGAACTGCGTAGCCGAGTCACAGACGATGGTCGCGTTCTTCACGGGCACCCACGGGTCGTCGACCGTGCCCGCGCCGTCCATCGGGCGCATGACAGCCGAAGTCACCTTCGGCGCGGACGACGCCTGCGCCGTGCCCGCGGTCGTGATGCCGGCCACCGCAGTGCCGGCCAAGAGCGCGAATGCGGCGGTGGCGGCGACCTTTGATCGGCGTGAGAAAATGGAACTCAACGACATTGTTTCCCTTTCCCAACTCTCGTTTGCATACGGACCGGAGCAGGTTAGCAACGCGTTGACTCTTAGGGCAGATGCATTTCCGCCACCGAATATCAGTAAATTCGTTCTCTAAAATCGCACCGCTTAGAGGCTCTTTGCACCTGTCTGATGCGCGCGGACCGATGACATACTGCGGCATTTGAAACGAGGCGGGTTGAAACGTCTACGTGTTCCGAAGTATCGATTACTCTGAAATTCATCCAGATATTCTTCGACCGGCCGGTCGGCGTTCCGGTGTCCAATGTCTGGTGGGCGGGGCGCCATCACGGCTTCGCGTTCTCCTACAGGCCCGAACAGAGCCATCTACTCCAGGTGTTGGTCGCAGGGGCTGCACGCCGCATAGGCGAGACCGGGGACTTCAGTGTGATCGTCGGAACCCGCCTCCTCAGCTGCTGATCGACAGGGGCGCGAGCCCTCTCCCCGCACGCCCCTTCCTGCCTGTCCCGTCTCCGTCGGGCTGGTCCCCGTCTCAGCTGATCCGGTCCTGCCTGGCTACCCCAGCTCCGGCTCCGAGCCCTGCTGCATGAGGCCCTTCGCCCCGGCCTCAGCGGAACCGGAGCCATCCATCTGCCTCCATGCGGGGAAGATCACCGGGCTGAGCGTGGCCAGGAGATACACACTGCCGACCGCCAGCATCGTGCTGAACAGGCCGACCGAATCCACAAAGAAGCCGGCAGCGAGCCCGCCCAGCGGGGTGATCATCAGGACCGAGGCGGTTGTCACGCTCAGCACGCGGCTACGCAGCTCTTCGGGCACGGCCTCGTACATCACCGTGGCCATGATGGGGTTGAGAACACCGAAGGCGAGGCCCTCGATCGCCATCGTCACGGCCAGCGGCGCCACGGTGTCGGTCAAGGCGGCGACCAAGAAGCGGGGCATGCCGCCTATGAGGAAGGCCACGGTGAACACCGGCCACCGCCGGAAGCGGCCGGCCACGGCTCCATAGACCAGTGCCCCCGTGAGCGCGCTGACGGAGAACAACGCGTTGAGCAGGCCCAGGTCGGCGGCGCCACCCAGTTCTTCGCGTACGTGAACCGGAAGGAGCACGGCGCTCCAGCCCTGGTCAAGGCCCTTCGTTACCAGGGTCATGAGGCAGATGCCGAGGAGAAGCGGTGTGGCGAGCACATAGCGGTAGCCCTCAGTCAACTCGCGGCGATACGTGCGCGGCAACGCCGGGCCGGATCGCTTCTGTGGCTGGGCTTCGGCCAGGCCGCGCAGGCCGAACGCGAGGAACGAGGCTGACACGGCGAAAGTCGCGGCGTCCAGCAACAGGACGTTCTGCGGGCCCAGGAAGGCGATGAGCACACCGCCGACTGCCGAGCCGATCATCCCCGCACAGCGTGAGGCGCCGTCGTACCATGCTGCGGCCCTGGTCAGCGGCATCCCGGCAGAGTCGGCGAGCGTGGGCAGCAGTACACCGCGGGCAGTCTGGCCCGGGGCCTGGAACAGCCCAGTGACGGCCATCAGCCCGCACAGCATCCAGAACTGCAGCACGCCGGCGAACTCCAGCAACGGAACCGCGGCGACGGCCGCCCCACAGACGAGATCGGACGCGATGCCGACCCGCCGCCGTCCTATCAGGTCGATGACCGGACCGCCGACGATTGCGGACAGCACGACCGGCAGCACCGTGCAGAAGGCAACGATCCCGGCCTTGGCGGCGCTCCCGGTGCTCTGCAGCACAAACCAAGGCACGCCCATCCCTGTGAGCACATTCCCGGTGATGGAGATGACGTTGGCGGCAAGTACGGCGGCGAAGGGGCGGCGATCGCCGGGCAAGAGCAACTCCGCGGGGATGAAGGACATCGAGACGCGGCGCATCCTGGCACGGACATGGGTCTCGGGGCACTGCAATATTCACGGCCGGCGCTCAGCCGGGACTCGAAGCCGATTCGCCTTGGGGCTTAGGCGACCTGGTTCGCCGGCGCGTTTTAGTGGGGTGTCGCTCATGGAGGTGGAGAACTTCGCGGGCGACTACCGGGTGGTGACCTAACGGTCTCTGGTGGGCTACGAGTCGTGGGTGGAGCAGGATGCGGCGATGGCCCTGGACTTCGATCCCGCCATCGTGGCTCTGGCCTCCCAGCCGTTCTGTCTGGTCTGGCCGGACGGCGAGCGGGATCGCGAGTACACCCCGGACCACCTCGCTCGACTGGCCGACGGCACCGGCGTGGACGAACTGCCCTGTGAGCCACGAGCCCGACTGACGGAACACAACAGCGGGTGACTGCCACACCGGTCAGTTCGATCCCTCTTGCGTATGACCGCCGTAATGTAAAATTTCCGAAAGGTGAGGGGGTACCCGTGAGTGAACGGCACGTGCGGAAGATGCTGCGGCAGATGGCGAGCGGGCAGCCTGTTCGGGTCGACAGCGCCATGGCGGCGTCCGTCAAGGAACTCGCTCAGCTCGCCTTCATCGCCGAGCAGTTCGGGTACGAGTACGCGGACATCCGGCATGAGGGCGGACCACAGGGCAAGTGGCTCGCCATGGTGATCGTGCCCGCCCTCGATCCGCAGTCCCGGGCGCGCGCCGCACAGAACTGGGCGTGGTATCCGAACGCGGGCGACGGCGTCTCGCTGCCGCCCCTCGTGCCCGAGGAGGTCGAACTCCTCAAGGCCCGCATTAAGTTCGACCTCCTCGCCAGACGCACCCCGAATCAGCTCGTTTGGCTCATATGTGCGGGCGGGGCCGTGGCGTCAGTGAGAATCGGCTTCCAACTCAGAGCGCACACCACCCTCGATCCCCTGATCGTCGGCATCATGTGGGCCGCGCTCATGGCCTTCATCCCGTACGCGCTCGTCATCAACCGACGCCACCTGGCCAAGCACGCCGCCCTTCTCCAGGCCGCCGGGTTCACACCGGTGACCGAGCCGGACGGGTGGCTGCGCTATGTGCCGCCGGGCAGGCAGCTTCCCGGGCACAGCGATCCGTTCGCCAAGTCGTAGTTACGGGCGGGCCTTTGCCGGCCTGTCACGGCTGGGTGCGTCCAGGCGGCAAAGCCGCGCCATGTCACGATCGCTTGGGTGTTCTCCACAGCCGCACCGCGTGGGCCTCGGAGTCGTTGCCCGCGATGAGCCGGCCGTCCGGACTGAAGGCGACCTCGTCGATCACGTCGTTCACGGTGTCCCCAGTGTTCTCCAGGACGGCGCGCGGTTTGTGGGTGGCGACGTTCCAGAGCAGCACTCCGACATCGGCGTTGGTGGCGATTGCCTTCCCGTCCGGGCTGAACGCCAGGTCCTTGACCGAGGTGAGGTACTTGTCGCCGAAGGTGGCCTTCAGATGGCCGCTGGCCACGTCCCACAGCCGCACCTTGCCGTCGTGGCAGCCGGTGGCAAGTGTCCTGCCGTCCGGGCTGAACGCCACGCTCAGGACGCCCATGGGGTGTTTGAGGGTGGCGCGTTCAGATTTCTGGCCGTAGGGCTCGGGATCGAGGTGTGTCACGTCCCACAGCTTCGCGTCGAGGGGATCCCCCACGCCGAAGCTGTCTTCGGAGGGTTCGGCCCCGGAGGCCAGGGTCCGGCCGTCGGGGCTGTAGGCCAGGTCCCTGACCTCGGACTTGTGGTCGACGTAGGCGCGCAGGTCGTCGTACGAGCGGGCGCCGAGTCCCCAGAGTTCGATCCCGCCGATGGAGTCGCTGGTGGCGTACATCTTGCTGTCCGGGCTGAAGACCACGTTCGCGTCGGCGTCGCGGTTGTAGTGGAGCCTTCGGCGCCCGGCGACGTCCCACACTCCTGTCCCGCCGCCGTCCTCAAGACTGATGCCGAGGTACTTCCCGTTGCGGCTGAACGCCAGGCTGCCGACCCCGTACAGAGGTTCCTTGAACCCGCCGGTTTCGGTGAGGGTGGCTCTCACCTTGTGGTGGGCGACGTCCCACAGCCGCACCTTGTCCTCGTCGCTGCCGGTGGCGAGCGTCTTACCGTCCGGACTGAAGGCCATGCCCAGGGACGGCTTGCCCTTGCCGGTGGGGCCGAGGGCGGCCGTGGGCGCGTAATCGGGAAAGCGGAATTCGGGTCCGTGGGACGGCGAGGAGTCGGGAAGCAGCACGGCGACCAGCACGGCGACCAGGACGACGACCCCGACTACACCGATCAGCGCGGCCAGTGGCGGGGCGGGCGCGGCGTCCGCACTCGGCGGCTGCGTGGCCGATCCCGGTGCGACCACGGGGCCACCGACGGCGACACCCCATGTCGGTGCCTGCGCGGCTGAAGCAGGCGTCGGCGGTGCGCCGGCGCTGGGCGGACTTGGTGCTCCGGGCGGGCCGGGAGTGGCGGGCCCGGATCCTCGCGCTGCCAACGCCGTACGGGTGTCGGCATCGGGCGCACCCGGCGTCATGGGCGGGCCGGGTGTCATCGGCTCGGACTCCGGCAGGGACACCACGGTGGGAGTGGCAGCGTCGGCCGCTCCCGTCGCGGCGCCCCGGCGGCACTGCCCGATGACCTCGGCGGGGGTCGGCCGCCGCGCCGGGTCCTTCTCCAGGCAGCGGGCGGCGATGGTCCGCAGGGGTTCGGGGCAGCCGTCGAGGTCGGGCGCCTGTTCCAGGATGCGGTAGGTCACGCTGTGGTCGCTGCCGCCGCCGAAGGCGAGTCCTCCGGTGGCGGCGAAGTGGGCGATGACCCCGAGGGCGAACACATCGCCGGCTTCGGTGACACTCTGCCCCGTGATGTATTCGGGCGCCATGTAGGCGGGCGTTCCGGTGCGCATCCCGGTGGCGGTCACCGCGGTGACGTCCGCGGCCCGCGCGATACCGAAGTCGATGACCTTGGGGCCCTCGGCGGTGAGGATGATGTTGGAGGGCTTCAGGTCGCGGTGGATCACCTCGGCGGCGTGGATGGACTGCAAAGCCTCGGCCACTCTGGCGATCAGCCCCAGCGCCGCATCGGCCGCCAGCGGCCCGCTCTCGGCGATCGCGTACTGCAGGGAAGGGCCGGGCACGTAGGCGGTGGCCAGCCAGGGCTCATCGGCCCGCAGGTCCGCATCGACGACTGGCACGGTGTAAAGGCCCTGGACCCGCCGGGCCGCCGCGACCTCCTGCTCGAAGCGTCTACGGAAGGACGGATCGCCCGCGTAGGCGCGGTGCACGACCTTGACCGCCACCGCACTGCCCGCCGGGGTGCGCCCCAGGAAGACGCGGCCCATCCCGCCCTCGCCCAGCAGCGCCTCAAGCCGGTACGGACCGGCCTGGTCGGGATCTGCGGGTCCCAGGGGCCGGTGCGGCGGAGCGGCGGTCGGCCACCCTGGTTGCTGCCCCGTATCCACCGGTGGCACCGCCGGTCGACCTTCATCCGGTCGGGACATGCTTCCCGTCACCCCTCGCTGGTCCGCCATCCACGTCGCACGATCCAGTGCCCGACACGGCACCGGCCGGTGGTCGCAGTCCTTCCCGGTGCCCGGACTCCTCGGCCCGGCCTGTCATCGTTGAAGCGACCGACAGCGTAGACGACGCGGCCAACGGCCGAACGGTTCGCCTGTGGAAGGGCGTTCTACCGCAGCCAGGCCGTACCGGGCGCGGGCAGGCAGACGCCCGAGGGGCCTTCGGACAGCGCACGGCTGCTCGCCAGCACCTCGCTCCCCCAGGCGTCCAGAGGCAACGGCTCCGCGCCCGTGTTCAGGACACAGGTGACGGCGCCGCGCCGGAAGGCCAGCGCCCCGTCGGGTGCGGGCAGCCACTCGGCGGGCGGGGCGTCGCGCAGCGCGCCGCGGGCCGCGAGTGCCGCGCGGACCACCTGGAGCGCCGAGCCGTTCGCGGCACGCTGCGCTGCCACGCTGCGCTCTCCCCAGCCGGACGGCTGCGGCAGCCAGGCGGGGGCGGCCGTGCCGGGCGGGGAGAAACCGTAGTGTCCGGCCGTGGCGTGGGTCCATGGCAGCGGCACCCGCGCGCCGTCCCGGCCCCGCTCGGTGCCGCCGGAGCGCCGCCAAGTGGGATCGCGCAGGTCGGCGTCGGCGATCTCGGCCTCCGGGAGCGCCAGCTCGTCGCCGGCGTACAGGTAGGTCGCGCCCGGCAGCGCGAGCAGCAGCAGGAGCACCGCCAGCGCACCGTCGTGTCCCCAGCGGGTGGCGGCCCGGGTGACGTCGTGGTTGCCGTGCGGCCAGGCGGGGCGGCGTTGGTGCCGGGCCGCCGCGTCGAGGTAGTCGCGGACGACGCTCCCCAGTGCCGCCGCGTCGAGCGGGGTGAACACGAGGTCCATGGCGAAGGCCTGTTGCAGCTCGTCGGGCCGCAGATAAGGCTCGCCGACCCAGGACGGGCCCCAGGTCTCCGCCACGCCGAAGCGGTCGGGATGCTCGGCGAGCACCTTGGCGAACAGGCGGTGGAAACGGTGGACTTCTGGGCGGTCGCTGTAGGGGTGGTCGTCGCCGGGGTGCCGCTCCCCCGGCGCCACCGGCGGATAGCCCGGCGCCTTGGCCAGCGCCCCGGCCGCGTCGAAGCGCAGGCCGTCGAAGCCCCTCTCCAGCCAGAAGCGCACCGTGCGCTCGGCGTCGGCAACCACCTCGGGATGCTCCCAGTTCAGGTCCGGCTGCTCGACGTCGAAGAGGTGCAGGTACCAGTCGCCGTCGCCGAACGGCTCCCACGCGGGCCCGCCGAACAGCGACCGCCAGTCGTTCGGCGGGCCGCCGCCTCGGCCGGGTGCGACGTGGTAGCGGGCGCGCGCCGGATGGCCCGGGCCGCCTCGCCGGGCCGCCGCGAACCAGGGGTGGTGGGCGGAGGTGTGGTTGGCGACCACGTCACCGACGACGCGCAGACCGCGCGCGTGCGCCTGGCGCAGCAGTTCGTCGACGTCGTCGAGCGTGCCCAGGGCCGGGTCGACCGCCCGGTGGTCGATCACGTCGTACCCGGCGTCGGCCGTCCCACTGACGTAGAACGGGTTGAGCCACAGCGCGTCCACCCCGAGCTCGACCAGGTGGTCGAGGTGATCGATGACGCCGCGCAGATCGCCCGTGCCGTCGCCGTCGCAATCGGCGAAGCTGCGCAGGTAGACCTGGTAGACGACGGCGTCACGCCACCAGGGCGCGGGAACGCCGCTCACGACGGCGCTCCGCTTCGCACCCACTCCGGCCCGCCGACTGCCGCGTCAAGAGGAGTCAGCTCGACGAGGCTGAGCGCGCTGGTCGGCAGGTCGAGACGGAGCGTCGCGGTGCCGCCGGGTCCGACGTCGACCGGCTCGTGCGGCAGCTCGGCCAGGACGTCGAGTTCGGCCAGCGCCTTCCACTGGGTGTCGTCGGGCCAGTCCCGGACGCCCAGGTCGGCGGCGTGCCGGGCGAGGTGCGCATGCTCGGGGTCGACGCGGCGGTGCCGTACCGCGTATCGGCCCTGCGCGAGCGCGCTCGCCTCGATGCGCACCGTGCGGCGCAGGTCGGCGCGTTCCTCGGCCCAGTCGTGCTGCTGGAGGGCGCCGTTCCAGACGGCGACGGCGAGCCGGGTGAGGCGGTCCTCGGACAGGTCCGCGCCGGCCCAGGCCTGGACGAGCGAGTCGGCGCCGTCGCCGTCCAGCGCCACGCCGACCTCGTCGTCGCCGAGTTGCTCCAGCGCGTACAGCGCCCAAAACCGCGGCTTGGCCAGATTGCCGACGCTGAGCAGGCCGAAGCCGCCGTGCACCAGACGCGGCGGCCGGCCCAGCTCCTCGAAGTGGTCGCCCGCCACCCAGCAGGCCACCGCCGCGCCGGTCCGGGCAGCGGCCAGCATGCCGCGCGCGGTGAAGGGCGCCGTCCAGGGGTGGTCGTTGACCGGTGCGAAGTGGGTCGGGGTCGGCCCCCACTCGGTCCACCAAACCGGAGTGCCGGCGCGGCCGTGGCGCTCCAGTACCGGCCGCACGTCCAGCGGCGGGATGCCGTAGGCGTGCGGGGTGAGCGCGTCGAGCGGGAGTCGGGCGGCGGCCACGTGGGCGACGAAGGCGTCCAGCCAGCCGACCGCCGCCGTGGCCGGGCCCGCCACGGACAGCGTCGGATGCGCCCGGCGGACGGCCGCCGCCGTCGCGTCGTACAGGCGCAGGTAGTCGTCCTGGTCGCCGGTCCAAAAGCAGCCGAGGTTGGGTTCGTTCCAGACCTCCAGGGCCCATCCGCGGGCCAGCTCCTCGTCTCCGTACCGGTCGCGCAGATACGTGACGAACGCCTCCACCAGCGCGGCCCAGCGCGTCAGGTCCCGGGGCGGGTTCGCCAGGCCGGCGGCGGTGATCTCGTGGTGCGGCGGGTCGGCCAGCGCGCGTGGTGTGAAGCCGAGTTCGAGCATCGGACGCAGGCCGGTGGCCAGCACCGTGTCCAACACCTCGGCCAGGCGGGTGAAGTCGTACCGCGGGGTGCCGGCGGTCTGCGCGCCGTCGTCGCCGTGCCCGCCTTCCTCGCGGTACACGCCCATGTCGTCGCCGAGCGTGCCGTGTGCGCGCACCCGGCGCACGCCCAACTGGTCGTGCACCCGGGCCAGCGCGGCGACGGACTCGGCGCCGATCTCACGGCCGCCCGTGACGTCCTCGCAGAGCAGATGGCTGAGGTGCTCGCTGCCGACGCAGGCCCGCCAGGGCCGGGATAGCGGGCCCCGGCGGTCGGCTGCGTCGACCCGCACCACCACCTCGGGCGGCGGCGCCGACGGGTCGTGCGGCAGCGGTTCGACGTGCACCGGCGAGCCGGGCTCGCCGGGTCCTTCCTCGATGCTCCGCACGGCGGCCACGGCGTACCAGCCGCCCGCGCGGGACCGGGTGTCCGCGTACGGCAGGCACGGTACGACGAGCAGATCACCGCCGCCGTGGTCCAGCGGCGCCAGCGCGTCGGGGCGCGCACCGTGGTACACGACGTATCCCACCGCTCCGTCGGCCGTGCCGGTCCAGGTCGAGCGTCACCTGGCCGGCTCCGGCGACCGCGTGCAGGGTGTCGAAAGGACGCGCCGGGGTGTCGGGCGCGGGCGCCGGGGCACCGGCCATCAGGCGTCCACCCGGACCAGCACGGCCGACGGCTGCGGCAGGTCGAGTTCGAGCACGGCCGCTTCGCCGGTGTGCCGCAGCGACGCGCTCTCGGCCACCAGGGTGTCCGCCACCCGCAGCTGCTGCCACTGCTCGTCGGTCGGCCAGTCGCCGACGCCGAGGCGGGCGGCCAGCGTCGCGACGTCGCCGTGCTGCGCGTCCAGGCGTGTCACCTGGGCCGTGGCACCCTCGGCGACGCCCGGCAGGCTCAGCCGGACGGTGCGGGTCAGCGCGGCGTCACCGGCGGCCTTGTGCTGGTCCAGGGTGTGGTTCCAGACGAGGATGCTCAGCGAACCGTCGTCATGCCGGGAGGCCCAGCTCTGCACGAGGCCGTCGGCGCCGTCTCCGGCGGCGGTCACCGGCAGCTGGGTCGGCCCGAGCCGCGAGAGCAGGTACAGGGCGTGGTAGCGCGCCTTGGCGATGCCGCCGACGGTGATCAGGCCGAATCCGCCGTGCAGGAGCTTCGGCGGGCGGCCGAGTTCCTCGAAGTGGTCGCTGGCCACCCAGTACGACAGCGCGTCAAGGCGCCCTGCGGAGGACCGCATCCCGTGCAGCAGGAACGTCGCTGACGAGACGCTGTCGTTCACCGGGTTGAAGTGCGTGGGTGTGACACCCCACTCGGTCCACAGGATCCGTGCGGTGCTCTGTAGCGGGCCAGGGTGGGGCGCAGGTCGAGGGGGGCGTTGCCGTAGGTGTGCGTGGTCACGAAGTCGACGGGC
>CAWCXW010000006.1:0-580021 GCA_963799685.1 uncultured Actinomycetota bacterium | reverse complement strand
GTAGAGCAGGCCAACCGAGCGCAGCCCGGCGCCCGCACAGGCCGGGCCCGGTCACGCCCCGACCGGGCCGACCGGCGCCGCGGCACCGGAGGCGATGGTCACCGGCGTGGCCGCACTCGCCCTGCACGGTTTCGACTGCGCTCCCCCGCTCACCGCCCTGGACCGCATCGACGTCCTCCTCCCCCGCACCCGCCGGCTGCGCTCGGCAGGCTGTGCGCACGTCGTGCGCGCCCGGCACCTGCCGCAGCCCGTGCACATCACCGGTCTGCCCGTCGCCCCAGCGGCCCGCGCGCTCACGGACGCGGTGCAGGAACCGACCGATCCGGTGACCCTGCGGCGGCTGATGACGGAGGCCGTGCGCGACGGACACTGCGACCCGCAGGAGGTGCTGGAGGAACTGGGGCGGGCCCGGCTGCTGGCCCGCCCGCAGATCGCCGACGCGGCCGACACCCTCGTTGCGGAGGCCCGTGGACTGGCCGAGGCGGACCTGTACGCGGCGGTGTTCGCCGGGCAGCTGCCCGACCCGTGCTGGAACGTACGGCTGCGTCTGCCCGGCGGCCCGCTGCTCGCGGAGGTGGACGCCTACTGGCCGGAGCACGCGGTGGCCGCAGTGCTGCCCGGCGGAGACGACGCGCTACCGCGGGAGACTCTGGAAGGACTGGGGATCACCGTGGTGGTGGTCGCCACGCGGCAGGGGGACGACGACCTGGGCGTGCGGGCCTCGGTGCTGCGCACCGCGCTGATGGCCGCGGAGGACCGGGAGCCGGCCGCCTGCGTCGAGGTGCTTCCACGCTGAGTGCGGCGCCGGTAGAGCCCGTCAGCCGCAGAACTCGGCCTCGAGCAGCCTCTCGGTGTCGCCGGCCCAGTCCCCGTTGATCTCGAAGGCCGCGGCATGCCGCCCGTTCCGGGTGGCGAAGACCGTGGACTGGGAGCCGTAGATGCCGCCGTCGTGGCCCCAGACGGTCGTGCCGCACGAGAGTCGCTCCTCGCGAAGACCCAGCCCGTAGCGGATGTGCGGGGTGTCGGAGGAGACGGTGTCGGTCATCTCCGCGAGCTGCCGCCGGGGCACCAGGCGCCCGCCGAGCAGTCCGCGCACGAAGGTGATCAGGTCGCCGGTCGTGGAGACCATCTCTCCGGACGCGCCGGCCAGCGACGGGTCGAAGTGTGTCACGTCGTGGATCCCGTCATGCGCGTCGGACTCGTACAGCCGGGAGTAGGCCCGGACGTGCCGGCCGCGCAGGCGCGGACCGGTGCCGGGCAGGGATGTGGCGTGCAGGCCGAGCGGCCGCAGGACGCGGCGCTCGATCTCGTGCGCGTAGCCGTGCCCGGTCACCGCCTTGATCACCATGCCGGCCAGCGTGTAGTCGGTGTTGGAGTAGTGCCAGCTCTCCCCCGGCGCGAACAACGGCGGGTGCCGGGTGGCCGTGCGCACGAGTTCGGCGGGGGTGTAGGTGTCGTAGCGGTGCTCGAGGAACGTCCGGCCGAAGTGGGCGGCGCGGAAAGCGGGGTCGGTGGTGTAGTCGTACAGGCCGCTGGTGTGGTTCAGCAGCTGCCGCACCGTGATGCGGCGGCCGTCGTTACCGTGTCCGCGCACCAGCCCGGGCAGCCAATCGGCGACGGGGTCATCGACGTCGAGCCGCCCGTCCGCCTCGAGCTGGAGGACGACGGTCGCGACGAACGTCTTGGTGATGCTGCCGATACGGAAGCGGTCACCGGCTTCGGGCGGCCGCCCCGAGCGGCGGTTCGCCACCCCCGCGGACGCGTTCCACCCGCCGTGCGCCTCGTCGGCCTCCGCGAGCACCCCCGGCGCCCCGGCGGCCACCACGGCGTGCATCGCCTGCCGGGTCGGCAGGTGCCCCCGGGCCGCGGCCTCGCCGACGCCGACGGACAGCGCCACCACCACGGCGGTGGCCAGCAGCCCCACGAGCAGGCGGCGGGCGGACGTTCCGGACGACATGTCCGACGACACTAGAGCAGCCCGGTGCCCGCGGCGCGCAATGGCGGTGCCGGTGCCGTGAAGGGACCCGGGAGTGCTGTGCAGGCCGCATGGAAGGATGGCCGTACAGCTACCGGACAGGAGAGACACAGGTGCCTGGGACGAATCTGACCCGCGAGGAAGCCCGCGAACGGGCGCGGCTGCTGACCGTGGACGCGTACGACATCGAGCTCGACCTGAGCGGGGCGCAGGACGGCGGCACGTTCCCCTCGGTGACGACCGTCCGTTTCGACGCCGCCGAGGCGGGATCCACCTTCATCGACCTCGTCGCGCCGACGGTGCGCGCAGTCGTGCTCAACGGGCGCGAGCTGGACACCTCCGCGGTGTTCGCCGACTCCCGAATCGCCCTGGACGGGGTCGTCGCCGGGCCGAACGAACTGCGCGTGGTCGCCGACTGCGCCTACACCAACACCGGCGAGGGCCTGCACCGCTTCGTCGACCCGGTCGACGGGCAGGCCTACCTCTACACCCAGTTCGAGGTGCCGGACGCCCGCCGGGTCTTCGCCTCCTTCGAACAGCCCGACCTGAAGGCGGCCTTCACCTTCACGGTGACCGCACCCGAGGGGTGGACGGTCGTCTCCAACTCGCCCGGCCCGCAGCAGGCGCCGGCCGACCAGGTGTGGCGGTTCGCGCCGACGCCGCGCATCTCCTCCTACATCACCGCGGTCGTCGCGGGGCCGTACCACAGCGTGCACAGCAGCTGGGAGGGCGACGGCCGCAGCGTGCCGCTGGGCATCTACTGCCGCCCCTCCCTCGCCGAGTTCCTCGACTCCGACGCGCTGTTCGACGTCACGCGGCAGGGTTTCGACTGGTTCCAGGAGAAGTTCGACCACCCGTACCCGTTCGAGAAGTACGACCAGCTCTTCGTACCGGAGTTCAACGCGGGTGCTATGGAGAACGCGGGCTGTGTCACCTTCCGCGACCAGTACGTCTTCCGGTCGAAGATGACGGACGCCGCGTACGAGACGCGTGCGGAGACGGTGCTGCACGAACTGGCACACATGTGGTTCGGCGACCTTGTCACCATGGAATGGTGGAACGACCTGTGGCTGAACGAGTCGTTCGCCACCTACACCTCCATCGCCTGCCTCGCGCACGCCCCGGACAGCGCCTGGCCGGCCGCCTGGACGAGCTTCGCCAACCAGATGAAGACCTGGGCATACCGGCAGGACCAGCTGCCCTCGACGCACCCGATCATGGCGGAGATCCGTGACCTGGACGACGTCCTGGTCAACTTCGACGGCATCACCTACGCCAAGGGCGCCTCCGTCCTCAAGCAGCTGGTCGCCTACGTCGGGCAGGACGAGTTCTTCCGCGGCGTGCAGCGCTACTTCGCGCGCCACAGGTGGGGCAACACCCGGCTCGCCGACCTGCTGGGCGCGCTGGAGGAGACCTCCGGGCGCGACCTGAAGACCTGGTCCAAGGCGTGGCTGGAGACAGCGGGCATCAACGTGCTGCGTCCCCGCATCACCACGGACGACTCCGGGACGATCACCTCCTTCGCCGTGCAGCAGGCGGCGCCGGCGCTGCCGTCCGGCGCCACCGGGGAGCCGACGCTGCGGCCGCACCGGCTGGCCATCGGCTTGTACGAGCTGCGTGAGGGCGGCCGGCTGGAGCGCACGGACCGCATCGAGCTGGACGTCGACGGCGCGCTCACCGACGTCCCGCAGCTGTCCGGGCGCCCCCGCCCCGACGTGGTGCTGCTCAACGACGACGATCTGACCTACGCCAAGGTGCGCCTGGACGCTGAGTCGCTGGCCGCCGTCACCCGGCACCTGGGCGGCTTCGCCGAGTCCATGCCGCGTGCGCTGTGCTGGGCGTCGGCCTGGGACATGACGCGCGACGGCGAGATGGCCGCACGCGACTACCTGGCACTGGTGCTGTCCGGGATCGGCCGGGAGAGCGACATCGGCGTGGTGCAGTCGCTGCACCGGCAGGTGAAGCTGGCGCTCGACCTGTACGCGGCACCGAGCTGGCGTGAGGCCGGGCTGCACCACTGGTCGCAGGCCACCGTGGAACACCTGCGGGCCGCCGAGCCGGGCAGTGATCACCAGCTGGCCTGGGCCCGCGCCCTGGCGGCGACCGCCCGTACCGACGAGCAGCTGGCGCTGCTGTCGGGGCTGCTGGACGGCTCGAAGACGTTGGACGGGCTGTCCGTCGACACGGACCTGCGCTGGGCACTGCTGCACCGGCTCGCGGCGACGGGCCGGGCCGGGGCCGAGGAGATCGACGCGGAGCTGGAGCGGGACGCCACCTCCGCCGGTGAGCGCAACGCGGCGGGCGCGCGCGCCGCGATGCCGACGCCCGAGGCCAAGGCGGAGGCGTGGGCGTCGGTCGTCGAGTCCGACAAACTGCCCAACGCCGTGCAGGAGGCCGTCATCACCGGCTTCGTGCAGACCGACCAGCGCGAACTGCTCGCGCCGTACACGGAGCGCTTCTTCGCGGCGGTCAAGGACGTGTGGGACGCCCGCAGCCACGAGATGGCGCAGCAGGTGGCGATCGGGCTGTACCCGACACTGCAGGTCTCCGAGGAGACCTTGCGGGCCACGGACGCGTGGCTGGCCGACGCACAGCCGAGCGCGGCCCTGCGCCGGCTGGTCACGGAGTCCCGGGCGGGTGTGGAGCGCGCCCTGAACGCGCGGCGCGCTGACGAGGCCGCGGCGGTCTGAGGCCGCACGCGTCCCCCGCGCGCCGGGGCCCCGCCGCCGGTTCAGTCGGCGGCGGGCTCCGGGTCGGGTTTCGGCTGCGGGGCGGGGGCGCTGATCGCCGCGCGGGTGACGTCGGCGACGAGTTCGACGACATCCGGGCCGTAGGAGCGTGAGTTGACGACCTTCAGCAGCAGGCAGAACGTGCCGTGCGCACCGTGCTTGCGGGCCAGCCGGGCCTGGTGCCGGGCGAGATAGCGGACGGCCGCCTGGTCGGCGACACCGCGCTGGCCTGCGGCGAGGAAGACCGGCCGGTCGTTGCCGGAGTCCGAGGCCGGTGCGAGTCGCGCCAGCAGCGCGTACTCGGTCTCCCCCTGGTCCGCGTGGTAGGTCTGCCCCGCGACGGTGAACGTGCCGCGCCGCGGACCGGATCCATGGTCGACTTCCACGCCCGGCAGCATGGACCGCAGATGCGCGGCAGTGCGCTGGTGGGACGCCGGTCCGCCGATGCAGAACTCGGTGCGGCCGCCGAAGCCACGCTGGACGGCGTCATGGGGAAGCATTTCGGTACGCGCGCCGCACTCGCGTATCAGGGCAGCCAGTTCGAGCAGCGCGAACGCGTCGTCGCGGGCGAGGCTCCACTCGCCGCCCGACGGGTCGTGATGGACGGCCAGGAGACACTCCGAGCCTCCGGGCAGTCCGAAGAAGCGTTGTCTTCGACGCAGCGTGCGGCGCCACACAGTCGTGCGGAGGATCCAGCCCAGTGCCACGCACAGCAGGCCGGCGGCCAGGCTGAGGACGAGGTTGCGCGCGTCGTCGTTCATGACGGCGCATCGTAGTGCCGTTCGAGCGGCCCGCCGAGGGTGCGGCTCTGCGCCGTTACTGCTTGCGGGATTTGTCCGTGAGCGTGACGGCACCCGCGATCAGCAGGAACAGCACGACCGGGATGAGGACGTACAGGCCGATCGTCTCGCCCAAGGACAGGCCGGGGCCCGGGTCGTCACCGTCGTCACGCGTGAGGGCGAAGGCGGGCGAGGCCAGGAGCGACAGCAGGGCCGTTCCGGCGGTGATCGTGCCCGCGCGCAGTGCGTTCTTCTTGTTTCCCACGCCCCCAACGTAGCGAACCCCTTCGGAGGCCGCGCGTGCGGGGCTCACTCCTGGCCGATGCCGCGGCGCAGCTCCTCGAACAGGTCGTGGGTGCGCGGAGCGGAGGCGATCTGCTGCCAGGTCCGCGGCCGCCCGTCCGGGCCGGAGACCGGCAGCCGCCAGTTCGGGTAGGACGTGCAGGTGCCCGGTACGTTCTGCGGGCGCCGGTCTCCGACCGCATCGGGCAACCAGACGCCGACCATCCGGGCCGGGGTCCGGGCCAGGAAGCGGTGGACGGCCTTGATGTGGGCCTCTTCGCCGGCTTCGGCGCCCTCGGGAAGCACGCCGTGGTGGCGGAAGTGGTCGAGCCAGTCGGCGGTCTCGAAGGCGGCGGCGTTCTGCTCGTCCTTCAGCGGCAGGTCAAGCAGCCCGAGCCGGTGCCGCAGACCGACGTGCTCGCCGGCGAGGCGGGAGGCGGTGGGCGGCAGGTCGTGGGTGGTGGCGGTGGCCAGGCAGTCGGCGCGCCAGGACTCCGGTGGCAACGGCGCAGCCTCGCCCTCCCCGCCGGCGTGCGCCTGTTCGCCGTAGTCGCGTTCGAACCACAGCACCGAGGTGCCGAGCACGCCGCGTGCCGCGAGCTCCTCGCGGACGCCCGGCTCGACGGTGCCCAGGTCCTCACCGATGACGGCGGTCCCCGCGCGGTGTGCCTGCAGCGCAAGCACGCCGAGCATCGCCTCGGCGTCGTAGCGCACGTAGGTGCCCTCGGTGGGCAGCCGCCCCTCGGGGATCCACCAGAGCCGGAACAGGCCCATCACGTGGTCGACGCGCAGCGCCCCGGAGTGCCGCAGCCCGGCGAGCACCTCGCGGAAGGGGGCGTAGCCGGTCGCGGCGAGCATGTCGGGCCGCCACGGCGGCAGCCCCCAGTCCTGGCCGTGCGGGTTGAAGGCGTCGGGCGGCGCGCCGACGGAGATGCCCTGGGCGAAGAAGTCACGGTGCGCCCAGGCGTCGGCGCCGTCGGGGTGGACGCCGATGGCCAGGTCGTGGACGAGGCCGACGGGCATGCCGGCGCGGCGCGCGGTGTGCTGGGCGCGGGCCAGCTGCTCGTCGGTGAGCCAGGCGAGCCAGCAGTGGAAGTCGATGCGCTCCATGAGCCCGTCACGGGCCCGGGCGGTGCGGGCCGAGCCGGGTTCGTCCAGGCCGGCGGGCCAGCTGCGCCAGTCAGGTCCGTGCTGCTCGGCCAGTGCGCACCACGTGGCGTAGTCCTCCAGGGCCTGCCCGCGCTGCGGCGAGGTAGTCGCAGTAGGCGGCGTGCCGGCCGGGGGCGAGCGGGACGCGGCTCAGCAGTTCCAGGGCTTCTCGCTTGAGTGCCCAGGTGGCGTCGCGATCGATGTGCGCGTCCTTGTGGAGCACGTCGTCGCGCAGGGCGGCCGCCCGGTCGAGGATGCGGCCGACGCGGGCCCGGTCGTCGTCGGCGAGGTACCCGAACTCGGGCACGTCCTCGATGCGCAGGTGGACCGGGTCGGGGAAGCGGCGTGAGGAGGGCCGGTAGGGCGAGGGGTCGGTGGGTGCGCCCGGCCGCGCGGCGTGCAACGGCCCGAGCTGCACGAACCCGGCGCCGGCGACGCGGCCGGCCCAGTCGGCGAGGTCGGTCAGGTCACCGAGGTCGCCCATTCCCCACGAACGCTCGGAGATCAGCGAGTACAGCTGGAGCAGCAGCCCGAAGCTGCGCTCGTCCGCCGTGCGTCCGGGTGGGGCGGGGAAACGGTCGGGCACCGCGAGGAGGGTGGCGTGTCCGGCGCGGCCGTCGGGGGTGCGCGCCCGGAGGGTGTGCGCCCCCAGGCGGCAGGGCCACGCCCGGTCCCCAGGCGAAGCTGTCCCCGTCCTCGGTGTCGACCTGCAGGAGGGTGCCGTGGGGCAGCCGGGGCAGCGTGCTGCCGCCGGATCCGGCGCGCAGCACGACAGTGGGCGGCAGCAGGCGGAGGGCGTCCTGGTCGCGGGCCTCCAGCGCCTCGCGCAGGGCGTGCGGCGTGGAGGCGTCGACCCCGAGGGCGGCCAGTACCGCGACGAGCGTGTCGTCGGGTACGTCGGCCGTCCGGCCGGGAGCGGGCGAGTGCGTGTCGCGACACCGTGTGCCGCGGCGAGCCGCGCCAGGCGGCTCATCAGATGCCCGGGAACTCCGTGCCGAAACCCGTGCCGGTCGGCTCGCTGGTGAGCGGCAGCTCGGCGGCGATGGGCGGCTCGCTGGTCAGCGGGGCCACATCGGCGAGCGGGGGCTCACTGGTCAGCGGCGATTCGGCGCAGCCCAGGAGCACGAGCCGTCGAGTCCGGTGTCGGGGTCGAGCACACCGAACAGGTCTACCGGCTCGTGCCCCTGTTTGGGGATCTCGGCCAGTGCGGTCAGAAGTTCAGCGGACGCGGCCACGGGGGGCCTCCGTTCGTTGACGGGGGTGGACGTTTCTGCCCTACCCAATTGAACCGCTCCCAGACCTGCCAGACGGGGGAACGTGGCCCACTTCACGTTGACGGAGGCAGGCGGATTGTCGGTCCGGAGCGGTCGACGGCGAAGAGAATGCGGACATTACGGTCATGATAGGCCGGTTCTTTCCGGCGCCGACGATACCCCGGTGACCTGCCGCCTCCGTGACGGCATCCCTGGGCCACACCAAGCAGAACTGCTCCCTGCTACGCGCCGGGCGAGGACACCTGCCGCCAGGCCTCCCGCCGGTGCGACCCGCAGCCCGCGGAGGACCGCCGTGCGGGTGCGACGGACGCGCCCGCCCGCTAGGGGTACTGGCTGCGTCGGTGTAGGTCTACGCAGTCCGGGAACGGTGAGATCCGAGACGAAAGCCCGGATCCGGAGCAGGTGTCCTGCCGCCGTCGATCCGGGCCAGTGCGTCGTCCGCGCCGTAGGGCTGAAGGTAGGGGAGCCAGCGCGGGTCGCGATGCCCCGTGCCGATGATCCGCCAGGCCAGGCCCGACGGTGGCGCGGGTTGATGCCGCAGCCGCCACCCGATCTCCGCGACGTGCCGGTCCGCCTTCACGTGGTTGCAGCGCCGGCAGGCGGCGACGACGTTCTCCCAGATGTGCTGGCCGCCGCGGCTGCGCGGGATGACGTGGTCGACGCTGGTCGCGACGCCCCCGCAGTACGCGCAGCGCCCGCCGTCGCGGGCGAACAGCGCGCGGCGGGTGAGCGGGACCGGCCCCCGGTAGGGCACCCGCACGAACCGCTTGAGGCGGACGACGCTGGGCGCGGCGACGACGTGGGTCGCGCTGTGCATGAGGACGCCCGAGTCCTCCAGGCTGACCGCCTTGTCGTTCAGGACGAGGATGAGCGCGCGACGGAGCGGTACGACGCCGAGCGGCTCGTACGACGCGTTGAGGACCAGGACATGCGGCACGGTGCCTCCTTGTACGTCTGCGGCGCGTGGCTCGCGCCGGGACGATCTGCACTCAGTGTGTCCCGTGCCCCCGTCGGCGCGCCACCACGATCACGTAACGCACCCGCGCGTGTTTTCCGCCACACCGCTGGTCGTCGCCTCGTCCGGATGGCGCGTTACCGACCCGTTACACCGTTAGTGTGAGCATCCACCCCGACCGTCCGACCGGAAGGACGTGCCGTGTTCGCCGTCTCCCGGCTCGCCGCCGCCTCCGCCCCGCCCGGGCACGACTCGCTGGACGACGCCCGGCGGTCGGCCGACGAGGCGGCCGGCTGGCTGCAGGCGAACTGGTCGCGACTGGCTGGCGACCGGGCTGCGCATCGCACTGATCCTGGTCGTCGCGGTGGTCCTGCGCTTCCTGGTGCGGCGGGCCGTCTCCCGCTTCGTGGACCGGCTGCACCGCAACGCCGACGCGGAGGCGAGCGGCAACGCGCTGCGCGGCCTGCTCGTCAACGCCGAACGGCGCACGGCAGCGCTCGGCGGCGATCGGCTCGGTGCTGCGCAGCGTCGCCTCCATCCTGATCATGGGCACGGCGCTGCTCATCGTGCTGTCGGCGCTCGGCATCGACCTGGCCCCGCTGCTGGCGAGCGCCGGGGTGGCGGGCGTGGCGCTCGGCTTCGGTGCCCGCAACCTGGTCACGGATGTGCTGACCGGGATGTTCATGCTGCTCGAGGACCAGTACGGCGTCGGTGACCGCATCGACGCGGGCGAGGCGTCGGGCACCGTGCTGGATATCGGCCTGCGCGTGACGAAGCTGCGCGGCGACGACGGCGAGATCTGGTACGTCCGCAACGGCGAGATCAAGCGGGTCGGCAACCTCAGCCAGGGCTGGGCCACGGCTTCCCTGGACGTCCAGGTCCGCTCCGCCGCGGACGTCGATGAGGTCCGCGCGGCGATCACGACGGCCGGGGAGGAACTGGCGAAGACCGAGCCGTGGGACGAACTGCTGTGGGACCGCGTCGAGGTGCTGGGCCTGAACTCCGTCACCCTGGAGTCGATGGTGGTCCGGGTCAGCGCCAAGACGATGCCCGGCAAAGCGCTCTCGGTGGAACGTGAACTGCGCCTGCGCGTCAAACGCGCCCTGGACCACCGGGGCATCGAGATCGTCGACGACGAGTCCCTCGCCACCGAGGCGGGCCGCGCCCCGCTCGACAAGTGAACGCCCCACCCGTTGACTGACGGCGCGCTGCGCGCGCCCTGACCACACGCGACGAGGTGTTCGACACCTCGCGCCGCCGAGGGGAGTAGACGCGTCATGAAGCTCGCGGTAGTCGGCGGGGGCTCCACCTACACGCCCGAACTCGTCGACGGATTCGCCCGGCTGCGGGAGACCTTCCCGCTCACCGAACTCGTCCTGATGGACCCGGCCGCCGACCGGCTGGAACCGGTCGGCGACGTCTCCCGCCGCATCATGGCCCGCTACGGCCACGAGGCGCGCGTCACCACCACTGCCGACCTGGACGCGGCCGTCGACGGCGCCGACGCCGTGCTGCTGCAACTGCGTGTCGGCGGTCAGGCGGCCCGCGCACAGGACGAGGCGTGGCCGCTGGAGTGCGGCTGCGTCGGGCAGGAGACCACCGGCGCCGGCGGGCTCGCCAAGGCGCTGCGCACGGTGCCCGTCGTCCTCGACATCGCCGAACGGGTGCGCCGCCGCTCCCCGGGCGCCTGGATCATCGACTTCACCAACCCCGTCGGCATCGTCACCCGCGCGCTGCTGCAGGCCGGTCACCGCGCGGTGGGCCTGTGCAACGTCGCCATCCACCTGCAGCGCACCTTCGCCGGCTTCCTCGACGTCGCCCCCGAGCGGCTGGAGCTCGACCACTACGGCCTGAACCACCTCACCTGGGAGCTGGGCGTGCGCGCGGACGGGCACGGACGTGCTGCCGCGCCTGATCGCCGACCACGGCGCGGAGGTCGCCGAGAAGCTGCACCTGCCGCCCTCGGCCGTCGAGCGGCTCGGCGTCGTCCCCTCCTACTACCTGCGCTACTTCTACGCGCACGACGAGGTGGTGGCGCAGATGCGCGGCAAGCCCTCGCGGGCCGAGGAGGTCGCCGCGATGGAGAAGGAACTGCTGGCCATGTACGCCGACCCGGCGCTCGACCGCAAGCCGGAACTGCTGGCCCAGCGCGGCGGCGCGTTCTACTCCGAGGCGGCCGTCGCGCTGGCCGCCGCGCTGCTGGGCAGCGGCGCGGCGAGCCGACAGGTGGTCAACACCCGCAACGACGGCACCCTGCCGTTCCTGCCCGACGACGCCGTGGTGGAGGTGCCGGCCATGGTCTCGCCGCAGGGCGCGGCGCCGATCACCGCCCCCCGTATGGACCCGCTGCTGACGGGACTCGTCGCGCACGTCACCGCCTACGAGGACCTGGCACTGCAGGCCGCGCGGCACGGCGGCCGCGACCGCGTCTTCCGCGCGCTGCTCGCGCACCCGCTGGTCGGCATGTACCGGCAGGCCGAGCAGCTGACCGACCGGCTGCTCGCCCACAACCGGGAGCACCTGCCGTGGGCGTGAGCCGGGGCACCGGACTGCCCTGGCTGTCGACGCGGGCAACAGCAAGACGGACGTGGCCGTCGTCGCGGACGGACGGGCGGCTGCTCGGCTCGGCGCGCGGCGGCGGCTTCCAGCCGCCCACCGTCGGCGTCGAACCGGCGGTCGACGCGCTGGGCGAGCTCGTCGCGCAGGCCCGTAAGGCCGCCGGACTCGAGGGCGACGAGCCCGCCGCCCACCTGTCGGCCTGCCTGGCCAACGCCGACCTGCCGCGCGAGGAGGAGGCGCTGAGGGCGGCACTGGTGGCGCGCGGCTGGGCAGGCGGGACGGAGGTCGCCAACGACACCTTCGCCGTGCTGCGCGCCGGCCTGCCCGACGACGGCTCGGTGACGCACGGCGTGGCCGTGGTGTGCGGCGCGGGCGTGAACTGCGTCGGCCGCGACGCCGCCGGCCGCACCCACCGGTTCGCCGCCGTCGGCGCCCTGTCCGGCGACTGGGGCGGCGGCATGGGCCTGGTGGACGCCGCCCTGTGGCACGCGGCCCGCGCGGCAGACGGGCGCGGTGAAGAGACGGCGCTGGCCGAGACACTGCCGGCCCACTTCGACCTGCCGTCGATGACGGCCCTCATCGAGGCACTGCACCTGCGCGACCTGCCGCGCACCCGCCGTCACGAACTGGCCCCGGTGCTGTTCGCCACGGCGGCGGACGGCGACACCGTCGCGCGCGGGCTGGTCGCGCGGCAGGCCGACGAACTCGTCGCCATGGTGCACGTGTCCCTGTCCCGCCTGGACTTGCTGGATACCCCGACCCCGCTGCTGCTCGGCGGCAGCGTCCTGGCGGCCCGCCACCCAATTCTCGACGCGCGGCTGAACGAGGCGCTGTCAGCCCGCACCCCGCAGGCGCAGCCCGAACTGGTCACCGCCTCACCGGTCCTGGGCGCGGCGTTGCTCGGCGTGGACGCGCTGGGCGCGTCGCCCGAGGCGCACGCCCGCCTACGCGCGCAGTTCGCCTGACGTCTCAGCCGTGTGCACGCCGGTGGCACGATGGTCGGCCAGTGGGTGACGCGGGTTCTGGACGGAAGGGCCGGTGTCGTCGCTGTGACGTGTTTTCGGCGGGATTCCACGTCACAGCGTCGACACCGCGACCCGGGCGGAACGGGCCGCCGCAGGTCCAGTGGACCGGGGTCGCGCTGACTCCCCTGGAACACTTCGAGGTCGTCGGGAGGTCACCTTCGAACTGAGCTACGCCACCCAGGCGTCATCTCATCGGCGCATTCTGCTCAGAAGGCGAAGGAGTTGTGCGGCTCCGGGTCGGTCCGGAACATCCGGGCCAGCTGCCCGATGACTCCGTCAGCGTGCGCAGTGATGTGGCCCGCGTACGCCAGGTCGTGCGCTGACATGCCACCGAGGTAGAGCGAACTGAGCGCCGGCACGGTGATGGTCAGTTCCGCCGTCCCGTCTGTGGGAACACACGTGACCGAGGCGCCGTCCGCTCGGAGACGCCATGTCCCGTTGTTCGCCGGGCACATCCGGTCATCGTCGATGGCGAACGTCACCTCGCCGGACGTGTCGTACGCACGTCGCGTCAGAGCCTGGGGAACGTCGAGGAGGCGCGCCCACAGGTTGTCCGACTGGCGAGTGATCCGCATCGCCCGGGGATTCGTGATCATCCACCGCAGGGGTTCCTCGCGCGGACGGCCGGGCGCCACGACGGTCTTGGTGAGATCGAAGTCGACGAGCACACTCCACAAGGCGCGGTATGCCACCGGGTCGACCGCCTCCAGTGCCTCCACGACGAGCGTTCCGGCGTCGGCCGCTGTCGGGGACCAGGGCAGCCGGAAGTTGGCGATGCCGTCCACAGCGCCCTGTCGATCACGGTGGAGGAGATACCGCAACGGTCCCCTCGTGCCGTCTGCTTCGTCGGACAGCCGGTCCCAGTGCCCTCGTGGCGGGGTGAGTTCACCGACCCGGTCTGCACGCACGCCTGCATGCACCTTGGGCCAGGCCCGCTTGGCCTGTGCGGCGCCGACCAGCTCCAGCGTCCCCGGATCGGGCTCTCCCGGCCGGAGCGCGGCTTCGTGCCGGGCCATCTCCCACCGGGCTCGGTAGGTCGCCGGCGAGAACCCGAACCGGCCGTAGATGCTGCCTTCGCTCGCGCTGAGCATCGCCAACGGCTCGCCTCGGTCCAGGGCCCCCTCGAACATGGCCTGCATCATCCGCCGCAGGTAACCGTGTCGGCGATGGGTCGCCATCACCCCGGTGGCGGTGACGCCCGCCATCTTGACCGTGCCCCCGCCGGGGGCCGTCACCTCGAAGGAGATCGCGGCCGACGCACCGACGCACACCCCGTCGGCGAACGTCGCGATCGGGTGGAAGGACTCATCCGCGGCGTCGGCCTCTGCCCGTTTCTCGAGCTGCTCCGCGGTCTCAGGGGCACGCTGCGGTGGCCACGGCTCGGGACCACCGTGCCACGCGGCGTCCGCCGGCTCCCACTTCGGCAACCCGTTCGCGAACGGCAATACCCGGTAGTACGCGCTCATCTCATCCCGTCGTGGCGTACGGATCTGAATGACCATGCCCGGCATTGCACTCCACCATCCCGCCCACCGGCAACCGAATAGCCGCGCAAGGGCCGGGTCGGGCGCGGAGCTGCTCGCGGGCTTCGACAATGGGGAGCCGGGTGACGGGTCTCGGCCGCGTCCCGGAGTGACGGTCGCTGCTGCGAGGAAGCGGTCCCAGACGGCCGGGGCCATTGTGCGCACCGGGCCTTCGGTGCGCTGGGAGTCCCGCACGTGCACGGTGGCGGCCGCGGCCGCCAAGGCGACGACGCCGAATTCGTCACGTCACACAGCGGTGGAACAGGCTTCCCACCCGTCATCACGGGCGACTTCAACGCGTGGCCGGACTCCGACGAAGTGCAGCAGTCCGGCGGCTGCAAGACGGCTCCATCCGTCCCCGGCCAGGTGTTCCTCGACGCGTGGGCGTACGCGGACCCGGCACAACCTTCGGCGACCTGGAACGCGGCCAACCCGTACGTTGCGGCCGGGTTCGAACCCAGTGTCCGTATCGACTACATCCACCTGGGCCGACCCGGCCCTGAGGGTCTCGGCTCCGTCGCCGCTGTCCGCCGTGTCGGCGACGAGCCCGTGGACGGCGTCCGGCGCTCCCCCACGCCGCCGTCCTCGCGCACCTGCGGGGCCCTCAGCGCAGCGCCTACAGCCCTGACGGAAGGCCCGTGACGCGGAGGGTGAGGTTCAGACGTCCCGAGCGGAGACCGGTGCGGGGGTCGCCGGTGCCGGGGAAGACCTTCGGCACGCCGTGGTAGGCGAAGCGGGAGGGGCCGCCGAAAACGAACACGTCGCCGGTCCGCAGCTCGACGTCCGTGAAGGGGCGGCCCCGGTTCTCGGTGTTGCCGAACCGGAAACGGCAGGTGTCACCGATGCTGAAGGAGACCACCGGCTCGTCGCAGCGCTCGTCCTTGTCCCGGTGCATGCCCATGCGGGCCGCGTCGTCGTAGAAGTTGATCAACGCGGTGTCCGCCCGGTAGGCCGCGGCGGCCGCCGGGTCGCCGTAGGCGTCGGCGAGCGCGGCGCGGCCCAGGTCGGCCAGCCAGTCGGGGAGTTCGGCGACGCGTCCGCCGCCCGCGTCGTCGGCGGTGCGGCTGTAGCGATAGGGCTGCCAGTGCCAGCCCAGGCACACCGTCCGCACCGACATCGGGTGCCCGCCGGGCAGCACCGCCGCCCGCATCGGCACCGGGCCGCGCGCCCAGCGGCGGCAGGCCGTCACCAGCTCCCGCTGCCAGTCCATGCCGAGCCGGCCGGGCAGGTGCACCGCTCCCGGCGCGACCTCCCGCCGCTCACGGGAGAACAGCGGCTCCGTCACGACTGCATCGTAGGTCCGGTCCGGAGGGTGGCGCCGATCGCCCGGAGGGGGACCCCCGCCGTGGGCGGGGCATGGGTGGTGCCGGTCGTCGCGGCGCAGGCGCGGGACTTCGGAGAAGGACCTGGTTGCGGTGGCGGGCTGGCCCGGGGGCGCGCGATCGGGGAGGATCCCAGGCAGGCAGCAGCGGCACGACGCACAGCGAGGTGATCGATGGCCCCCGGGGGACCCGGCGTGCCGGTGATGAGCCGGGAGGAGGCCGACCGCGTCCTCACCCGGCTGCACGCCGAACAGGAGGCGGTGGAGACGTCGCTGCTCGCGTTGCAGGACCACGCGGGCCGTCGGCTGCTGGAGGGCGCGGAGCTCGACGGCGTCACGGCGCGGCGCTGGGCGGGCACCGAGGAGGCCGTCGGGCGGCTGTGGGCCTGCTTCGACCGGTTCAGCCGGGTGCTGGCCGCCGCCCGCGAGGTGCGGGGGCGAAGGCGCTGGCCGAGTCGTGAGGACCTGACGGAGCTGACCGCGCTGCTGCGCGACCCGGTGCCCGGCGGCGAGGAGGACGGCCTGGGCGACGCCGACGGGGAGAGCCACGCGCTGCCGCCGGCGCAGCTGGTGGCCCGGATGAACCGCTGGTACGCCGAGGCACTGGACGTCGTCGCCGCGGCCGACTCCGTCTGGTCCGCGCTGCCCGCCCGGATAGATCTGCTCGGCGAGGAGTTGCGGCGGGTGCGCTCGCTGGCGCGCTCGGTGGGTGTACGGCCCGGTGAACACGAGGCCGGGGACGTGCTGGAGCGCACGGCTGACGAACTGGCCGCGCTGCGCGCGGAGGTGGTGCGGGACCCGCTCGCCTTCTGGATGCCCGCAGGTGGCAGCTCCGCACCGGGCGGCGGCCGCCCGAAGACCGGGCGGTACGACCGGGCCGCACGGACTCTGGAGGACATGCGCCGGGAGATCGGTGCTGTCCTCGACGTGCGGCAGGACGCGGAGGAGCGGCTGGTGCGGCTGCGGGACGTGCTCTCGCGGGCCGACCGCACCCTGGCCGAGGCGCGCACCGCACGCGGCGAGGTGCTGGCCCGGATCGCCGCGAGTGAGGTCCCGGCCGTCAGCGGCCCGGCGACCGCCCTGCAGGAGGAGCTGGCCCGGGCGGCCGAGTACCGTCGGCACGCGCGCTGGCACCGGCTCTCCCCGCTGCTCGACAGCCTCGAGGAGCGGGCCGAGGAGGAACTTCATCGGGCCCGCTCCTCGTTGGCCGCTGTGACGGCGCCGCTCGCCGTGCGCGCGGAACTGCGGGGACGGCTGGACGCGTGCAAGGCGACGGTGGCGCGACAAGGACTGGCTTCGGACCCGATACTGGCTCAGCGGTACGACGCGGCGCGCCGACTGCTGTGGAGCGGGCCGTGCGATCTGCGGGCGGCCCGTGTGGCGGTGCTGCGGTACCAGGAGGCGGCACGAGAGGTGTTGCCGGATCGAGACGACGGATCCGCGGCGACGAAGGGGGAAGCGTGAGCAGGAGCGGGACAGCGCGGGAGCGCGAGGATGCGACGGACGTGGGTGTGACGATGCCGGAGGCGGAACGAGCAGCGGACGAGACGGCGGTGACCGAGTCCGCCGACGGCGACGCGGACTTCACCATTGCGGCCCCGACCGCGGCGCGCGCGGCGCCCAGCGGACTGGCCGACTTCGAGCCCGGCCCGATGACGACGGTGCGCCGCGCCGTCGTACCGGATCCGCGCGATGCGGACGCCGACGGGCTGCGTGAGGACGCCCCCGGCACGGCGGCGCCCGCCGAGCCGGAGAAGGATCCGCGCGACCACATGGAGAGCGAGGCCGCCGGGGTCGCCGGGGTGAGCGACCGGGGCCTGCGGCACCACCACAACGAGGACTTCCTCGTGGTCGATTCCGCCGCACTGCCCGGCGGGGTCAGCGCGTCCGTGGCGGTCGTGTGCGACGGCGTGTCCTCGGCGGAACGTTCCGAACTGGCCTCCGAGGCCGCCTGTTCGGCCGCCCGCACCTCGCTGAGCCTGTCGCTGGGCGCCGGCCTGCCCCCGCAGCAGGCCATGCGCGACGCCCTGCTGGCCGCCGGCCAGTCCGTCTCGTCGCTGGCCGGCGACCTATCCGGGCGCCGGCGACGACCCCGCGGACCAGCGCAACGCCCCGGCCTGCACGATCGTCTCCGCGGTGGTGACGGACACCCTGCTCACCGTCGGCTGGGTCGGCGACAGCCGGGCCTACTGGGTACCCGAGGACCGGGCCGGCTCGCTGCCGGCCCGGCTGACCGAGGACGACTCGTGGGCCGCGCAGATGGTCGCCGCTGGTCTGCTGACCGAGTCCGAGGCGTACGCCGACGCGCGTGCGCACGCCATCACCGGCTGGCTCGGCGCCGACGCCTCCGCGCTCGACCCGCACACCGCCGCGTTCGAGCCGGACCGGCCGGGCGTCGTCGTGGTGTGCACGGACGGGCTGTGGAACTACGCCGAATCGGCGGAGGAGATGGCAGCCGTCGTCCCGGCCGACGCCGGTGCCCGGCCGCTGCAGGCCGCGCAGCACCTGGTCCGGTACGCGCTGGACAGCGGCGGCCACGACAACATCTCGGTCGCGCTGCTTCCCTACCCGGCCGACCGGGCCGGGTGACCGGTCGGTACGCTCGTCCGGCGACCGATCCGGATGCGCCCGCGGATTCACGGTACTGTTCGAGGGACGGAAGATGGTCCCGTCGCCGGGCGTGCCTGCCCGGCGACGGACGCGACAGCAGCACGGAGGGGGAGGCACGACGATGCCGACTTGCCCGAACGGACACCAGTCGGCGGCCGACGACTGGTGCGAGGTGTGCGGTCACCAGATGCCCGCATCGGAAGGGGCCGGCGGGCCTCCCGGCGGGATACCGGGGCCTCCGGGCCCACCGCAGCCCGGTTACGGTTTCCCGCAGCAGCCGCCCGGTGGTCCCGGCGGTGCTCCTCCCCCGCAGCCTCCACCGCCCTCGCAGGGCGGTGCTCCCGGACAGCCGGGCGGCCCGCGGCGGGCCGGGGTACGGTTTCCCGCCGCCCGGCCAGGGCGGCGCACCCGGACAACCGCCGCAGGCACCTCCGGCACCGCCCGGAGACGGCCAGAACCCCGGCGGTTACGGCTTCCCCCACCAGCAGCCTCCCGGCGGGCCGGGATACGGCTTCCCGCCGCCCGGCCAAGGCGGCGCACCCGGCCAGACCCACGGCGACAGGCACCCGGATACCCCGCTCCCGGACCCCGAACGGCCAGGAGCAGGGCGGACAGCCCGGCGGACCCTCCGGCTACGGCTACCCACAGCAAGCCGCACCCGCCCAGGCACCGCCTGCACCGGGCGGCGCTCCCGAGCAGCCGGGGCAGCCGGCGCCCCGGGTACGGTTTCCCGCCGCCCGGCCAGGGCGGCGCACCCGGCCAGGCTCCCGGCGGCTACGGCTTCCCCCACCAGCAGCCTCCCGGCGGGCCGGGATACGGCTTCCCGCCGCCCGGCCAAGGCGGCGCCACCCGGCCAGACCCACGGCGGACAGGCACCCGGATACCCCGCTCCCGGAGCACCCCGAACGGCCAGGAGCAGGCGCGGACAGCCCGGCGGACCCTCCGGCTACGGCTACCCACAGCAAGCCGCACCCGCCCAGGCACCGCCTGCACCGGGCGGCGCTCCCGAGCAGCCGGGGCAGCCGGGCCCCGGGTACGGTTTCCCGCCACCGGGTCAGGGCGGCGCACCCGGCCAGGCTCCCGGCGGCTACGGCTTCCCCCACCAGCAGCCTCCCGGCGCCCCGCCACAGGGCGCCGCAGCCCGGCATGCCCGGCCAGGTTCCGGAGCAGGGTGCCCCCGGCGGCCAGGCACAGGGGGGTCAGGGCGGCACCTGGCTGGCGGTCGTGGCCCCCGACCAGGAGTACTTCTCGGCCATGATGGTCCGCAGCGGCCCGGAGGCCGCCGCGCTGAACCTGCCCGCGTACACCGGGGAGCAGGAACTGGAGCTGACCGGAAGGCAGGTGACGATCGGCCGGCGCCGCAACTCCACGGGTGAGGCGCCCGACATCGACCTGGGCAGCGCCCCGGAGGACCCGGGGGTTTCCCACCAGCACGCGGTGTTCGTGCAGCAGCCCGACGGGGGCTGGGCCGTGGTCGACCAGGACTCCACGAACGGCACGACGGTCAACGGCGGCGAGGAGCCCATCCAGCCGTTCGTGCCGGTCCCGCTGCGCCCGGGCGACCGGGTCCACGTTGGCGCCTGGACGACGATCACCGTGCTCCGCTCCTGACGGGAGCGGCTGCCTGAGCCGTCGAGCCCGCCCGGCCGGTGCTCCCCCGAGCGGGCGGGCCCGGGCGGCTCACGCGTCTTCCTGCGCCTCCTGCTGGACTGGGACGTGGTCGTCGGGACGGACCTCGATGTGCTCCGGCCGGCGTTCCAGCAGGACCCGGTCGCGGATCGCCAGCGGGCCGGTGAACTCCGGCGGCAGCCGCAGCCGTCCGGCACGGTCGATGGTGGTGTACTCACGCGCCTCGGTCGACTCGGCGCCGTCCTCGCCGGTACGGGTCCGGCGCAGTGTCTCGGAGCTGATCAGACCGTCGCTGATGGAGACGGTGCGGTTCACCTGGGTGGAGACCGCGGGGTCGTGGGTGACGACCAGGATGGTGGTGCCCAGACCGTCGTTGACGGTACGCAGCGCGGCGAAGACCTCCTCGGCCGTCCGCGAGTCCAGTTCGCCGGTCGGCTCGTCGGCGAAGACCACGGCCGGGCTGTTGGCCAGCGCCGTCGCGATCGCGACGCGCTGCTGCTCGCCGCCGGAGAGCTGTGCGGGCAGCCGGTCGCGTTTGTCGGCCATGCCGAGCATCCCCAGCAGTTCGCCGACGTGTTCGGTCCGGCGCCGCCGTTCGGCGCGTCCCCGTCCGCCGCGCAACCGCATGGGCAGGGTGACGTTCTGTCCCGCCGTCAGGTAGGGCAGCAGATTGCGGGCGGTGCGCTGCCAGACGAAGCCGACGGTGTCGCGGCGATAGCTCAGCCGGGTGCGGGCGTCCATGGTGAGCAGGTCGCGACCGGCTACGGAGGCGTTGCCCGCGGTCGGGGTGTCCAGTCCGGCGAGGATGCTCAGCAGTGTGGACTTGCCGCTGCCGGAGGCGCCCACGATCGCGGTCAGTTCACCCTCGCCGACCAGCAGGTCCAGGCCCTGCAGCGCCTGCACCTCGACGTCGTCGGTCCGGTAGATGCGCACCAGCCGGTCGCAGACGATCAGCGCGCCGCTGCCGTAGGCGGGGCCGGTGGTCGTGGCGCGACGTTCCAGTTCGCTCAGCGCGGTCACGCCGCGCGGGTCAGGGCTCATGGCTTCTCCTCGCGGAGTGTGGTCGTGCCGAGGGTGGTGCGGGTCTGGGCGAGCAGGATCAGCGTGGCGAAGACGGCGAGGGCGACGGCCGGGACGCACCAGGGAGAGCGCGTCGACGCCGACGGGCACCGGCACGGTGGGCGGGGTGCCGGCCAGACCGGCGAGGTCGATGCCGGTGCCGAACAGGGGCACGGACGCCAGGGAGGTGGCGGCGCCCGCCGCTGCGATCAGCACGTACAGGGGCAGCGCCTCGAGCAGCAGCACGCCGCGGCGCGCGCGGCGGGTCATGCCGAGGGTGGTCAGCCGCCGGAGCAGCGCCCGGCGTTCCGGGGCCCGTTGCACGAGGGAGAGCAGCACGGCCAGCGCGGCGTAGCCGGCGGCGAGCGCGGCGGCCGCGCGGTAGAGGTCGACGGCGCCCGACTGCACCTCGGAGGCGCTGTAGGAGGCCAGCACCTCGGACCGCAGCGCGACGGATCCGTCGTCGGCGACGGCTTTGACCGTGGTGCGCAGCGCGCGCCCGTCCAGGTGTGTGCCGGTGAGCAGCACGGTGTCGGGCTGCACGATCGCCCCGGCATCGGGCCGGGCCGCCTGCAGCGCGGAGCGGGCGACCACGACGAAGTCGCAGCCGGAGGCGGCCGGTGTGGCGCTGCGGACGAGGGCCGGTGTGATGCGGAAGCGCAGGCCGGGTACCTCGACGTGGGCGCCGGTGTCCGTCTGCCGCGCCAGGGAGGGCGAGACGAGCGCGGGCACCGCGCCGTGGGCGTCCGGCTTCGCCAACTTCCGTGCGGGGAAGGCGCCCAGGCCGGTACGGGCGGCGAGGCGCGCGTAGGAGGGGGCGTCGACCACCGCGACGAGGACCGGGTCGGGTCCGTTCACGACGGCACCGGCCTCGTGGGTGCGCAGGGCGGTGGAGTCCGTGACGCCTGCCGCTTCGGCGAGCTGGTCGCGCAGGCTGCCTGGCAGCGGGTTGACCGACTCGATGCGGGCGTCCGCGCCGACCGTGCGGGTGGCGGCTTCGGTGCGGCCGGTGGCCACACTGCTGAGCACCGTGGCCCCGAAGCCGGCGACGGTCAGCGCGACAAGCACGGCGACCAGCGGCAGCCCGGCGGACGCGGCCAGCCGGGCCCGGCTGGACGAGAGTCAAGCCGAGGAAGGCGGCGGCACCCGCTGCGCCGGGCGGCGGGGCCGCGCCAGCAGCCGCAGCGGCAACGGGTAGAAACGCAGCAGCAGCACGGCGGCGCCCAGGGCGAGCAGGACCGGTACCGCGGCGGCCAGCGGATCCGCCTCGCCGCCGGCCGAGACGCCGCGGCGCCGGAGCGTGACCACGGCTGCGACGACGAGGACCAGCACGGTGCCTTCGACGATCGAGCCGCCGCAGCCCGGGCCGCCGCAGCCGGGAGCGCCCACGCGCTCCGGCGACGCCGGTCGCGGTGCGCGATCGCGGCCCGGACCGGCAGGACGAGCGACGGCGACGGCGCTGCGAGGGCCGCACCACCACAGCGCGGGGACGAGCAGCGGCCCGCCGGGCGTGACCAGCCAGGCGGCGGCCCCGCCGCACAGCGCGGCGGGCAGCGCGACGGCGGCGTTCTCGACCAGCAGTCGCACGGCGAGGTCGGTGCGGGAGCCGCCGCGGGCGCGCAGCAGGGCCAGTTCCTCGCGGCGACGTTCGGCGGCGAGCATGCCCCACAGCAGCAGCACGGCGGCGGCGGTGGTGCACAGGCCGAGTTCGGCGACCAGGAGCAGTGGCTGCACCGACGCCATGGTCGCGGAGTACTCGCCGAGGACGCCGGCCAGGGTCTCGTCGAAGTCCAGGCTGCCGTAGCCGATGTGCCCGCTCAGCCGCACGCCGGTCGGCCCGACGGTGAGAGAGGCGAGCTCGCTGCGGTGCATCGCGGGCACGTCGTCGGCGTGCAGGCTGTCGAGCGCCAGCGGGCTCGTGCCAGAAGACGCGGGCACCGTCGCTCCACGCGCCCACAGCACGGGGGCCGCCGCCCGGTTAGCAGGGCGGAGAACTCCCAGTGGTACTGAGACTCCCCCATGGCGTGGGCTCGGTTGACGAGGGTCGGCTTCGGCCAGGCTGTGCTCGGCCGTCCAGTACGTGGAGCCGGCGTGCCTTCGGCACGATCAGGCCGGCGACCCGCACGGTCACCGTCGAGCCTCGGGTTCGGCTGGGCGACGTGGAAGGTGTCGCCGGGCCGCAGCTTCATGGTGCGGGCGGTGTGCCGGGTCAGCGCGGCCTCGACGAGCAGGCCGCCGTCCGCGGCGTGCCGCACGTCGGCTTCGACGGCCAGTGCCCGTCGACGAGGCGCGCGTGAGCCGTGCAGGTCCTGCTGGGCGAGCAGCGAGACCTGCGGATCGATCGTGGGAGTGGGCCGTGGCAGCTCGGGGTCGTTCACCTCGACCGGCATGGCGGTGCTCACGCCGTAGACCTGGCGGCGGGCGTCCGGGCGCAGCGGGGCGGGCAGCGCGCCGCGGAACTGCTTCGCCGCGGCGTCGACGCTCCCGCGGATCCACCAATGCGTCGACGGCCGGCCGCCACTGCGGCGGGGTCCGCGGCCGTCGCCGCCTGCGGCGTAGACGCCGGCGACGTACAGGTCGTCGCTCGTCTGGGCGCTGACCGTCCTCCCCTCCGGTGAGGCGCTGCGCAGGGTGTCGCGCAGCGCCGCGTCCTCGTAGGCCGGTGCTCGCGCGGGGCAGCACGGCGGCGGTGAAGGCGGTGACCAGGACGAGGGCGGCGAAGGCGACCGCGGCCCACGGTGCCGTGCGCAGTCTCGCCCGGCACCAGGCGAGCCGGCCTGACGGATCCATCGGGTCAGTCCCCCCGTTCCGTGCGCAGAGCGGCCATGGGATCGCTGCGGCGCATCGCGGTGGCTCCCGCGACCAGCACCGGCAGCGCCAGAACGGCCGCCAGCAGCGCGGCCAGAGCGCCCGACGGGCAGGAGCACCAGCGGTTCGGGCACGGCGGTGGTGCCCTCGCCGGTCAACACCAGCAGGGGTATGAGCAACCGGGTGGAGAGCACGCCGAGGAGCAGTCCGACCCCGAGTGCCAGCGTGAGCACGACGCCCTGTTCGGCGGCCAGCACCCGGGCCAGCCGACGGGGCGGGGCCCCCAGGGCGCGCAGGATCGCGAACTCCGCCCTCGCGTTCCTCGGCGGCGCGGACCGCGCTGACGGCGCATCCGGCGCCGGCGAACACCGCGGCGGCCAGGGAGATGGCAACGAGCGCGGCGCGCGGACCGGCGGTGAGCGGGTCGGAGCGCAGCTGTTCGGCGAGTTCGTCCCGGACGAGGACCGTGCTCCACGGCGGAGTTCGACCGCAGGTCGTGTGCGACGTCGGCGGTCCTGCCGTGGTCGGTGCGCAGCCACCAGCTCTGCGGTGGCAGCGTCGGCTGGTCTCCCTCGGCCAGTGCCCGGTCCACGGCTGCCAGGTCCAGCAGCAGTGCGCCCGCCGTCGGCGTCGGGGTCCCGCGCCCGGTCGGTGGTGGGCAGTCGCGCGCAGGGATCCGGACACCTTCACGGTCAGCTCCGACGCCGCCGATCTGGATGTCGACGGAGTCGCCGACGTGCGCGCCCATGGCGTCGAGGAAGGTGTCGGTGGCCACGGCGGCCGGCAGGGCGCGGAGCCCGTGCCCCGGAGGGCGGCCCGAAGGACACGTCGAGACGCACGGGCATCGGGTCGGGTCCGCCGTAGCCGACCGGGCGGGGGCGCGGAGCCCGTCGTGTACCGCAGCGTCGAATCGCGCCGCCGTTCCGGCCCCTGTCGCACGGCGCCGAGCTTCGGCGGACCGTAGGCGTCGGTCATGAGGTTCTGGTCGTCCCGGAAGTCCAGCGCCGCCTGCCAGGTGCCGCCGTCGGGCAGCGGAACGTCGCCGGTCTCGCCGTCCGCGCGCGCGGCCGTGAGCCCGTCGAGGATCAGCCGGGCGTCGGCCGCCTTCCGGGGCCCTGGTAGGCGCAGCGACAGCCGCGTGAGCCGCAGCGGCCCGGCGGGCGTGCCGCCTTCGCCCGCGGCGGCGGCCAGGTCGAGGGTGAGGGTGTGCCGCCCCCCGTCGCCGGGGAGTTCACCGAGGCGGAAGGTGTAGGGGACGCCGAAGCGGTCGAGCAGCGTGACGGACAGCTCCGGGACCCCGGGGGCGGAGACCGCCCGGCCGTGGGCTGCGGCGAGGCGGAGCGCGAAGCGCAGCTTCGCGGTGTGGGCGGGCAATGGTATGCCGCTCTTCTCGGAAGCGCCGCCGTGGGCGAGCGGCTTCAACAGCGCGGCAAGCGGATGCGCGGACAGGTCCTCGCGCAGGTGCAGCATGTGCCCGGCGGCGCGGGTGTCGGTGGCCACGACCTGGGTGGTGCGGTCGCCGCGGACGGTGAACTCGTCGCGGGCGACGGGTACCGCGGCGGCGACGCCGTCGATGCCGGTGAACATCCCGCCTTGGCCGAAGACCGGCAAGGTCGAGGAGGTCGTGGTCACGTCGCCACCGGTGCGGAAGTCCGCCTGGTCGGTCTGCGAGCGGTCCCAGCTGGCCCCTTCACCGACGGCGAGCACCGCCATGGCCACCGCGAGGACGAGCAGCAACGCCGGTCCGGAGCCGTACCCGGGGCGGCGGGCGAGCTGCCAGCCGGCCAGCGCGCCGGCCAGTCCCGGGCCGCGGGCCGCACGGCGTTCACCGAACCGGCCGATCAGCGGAAGCAGGCGCATCGCGAGCACCGTGCCGGCGAGCAGGGCGAGCGCGGGCGCGACGACGAGCACCGGGTCGATGCTCAGCGACTGCCCGTCGGCGCCTCCGGCGGAGTTCGCGCTGAGCACCCCCGCGCCGGAGGACCGCTCCAGCAGCTGCCACAGGGCCACCGCCGCGAGCACGGCGAGCGCCAGGTCGGCACCGCCGCGCACAACCGCGCCGCCATGGCGGGAGCGCCGCTTGGTGACGGTGGCCGGCGGGCGGCGCAGGCTGGGCGCGACCACAGCCAGGGCGCACGCGAAGGCGGCCACAGTGGCCACCCACCACACGAGCGGGGTGAGCCGCACGGAGCTGTCCACTCCGGTGCGGCCCAGCGCGCCCTGGGTGAGCAGCAGATGCACGACGGGCACGGCCAGCAGCGGTCCCAGCACCGCGCCCGGCAGGGCGACGAGCAGCGCCTCGATGCCGGAGAAGGCGGCGAGCCGGGCTCGGGAGGCGCCGCGTGCCTGCAACGTCTCGGTCTCGGCGGCGCGCTCCGAGGTGAGCAGCTGGGCCACGAGGAGCAGCGTGAGGACGGCGAGGAAGACCAGTTGGAGTGCGGCCACCAGGAGGGTGGAGCGGTTGGAGAGCAGGGAGCGCTGCAGACCGTCCAGGACTGTGGGCAGTTCGCTCTGCGCGACGGCGCCGCCGGTGTGCGGCTGCTTGCTGAAGCGCTGCACGGCGTGCGCGAAGTGGTCACGGAGGGCGGACAACCGCCCGACGTCCACGCCGCTGAAGTCGCCGTCGGCCAGCCAGTAGACCTCGGACGACGGAAGCGCGGCTCCGGCGAAGGCGTCGGGGGCGACGGCGAGCGGGCCGTAGGTGGTGTAGTCGAGGGTGCGGACCGCGGTCGCCTTCGAGCGGGTCCAGCCGCCAGTACGGCGACTGTTGCTCCTTGGGCCGGTAGACGGCCGGTGACCCGCACGTGGACCGCGGGGGTCGCTCAGCCGGCTCGTCAACCGGAGGTCGTCGCCCGGGTTCAGCCCCAGCCGCTTCGCCGGCCTTGACGGGCAGGGCGACGGGCGAGGGCGCCGTCCGCGGCGCGCGCGGTGTCGGGCCAGGTGCCCTCGACCATCTCGACCCGGTGCCGGTCGATCGAGACGAACAGGGTGAGGTCGGGGTGGTCGGCCCGCGGCTGCCCGTCGGGATGCAGGGCGCCGGGCAGCGCGTAGGAGGCGGAGCGGGTGACGCCCTCGACCCGCACCGGCAGCCCGTCGAAGGCCTTCCTGGCGCGCGGTGCGCACGCCGGCGTCGATCGACTTCCGGTCCTGCGCGCTCACCCGCGCCGATGCCGTCAGCACCGTGCGGGACGCCGACTGGTGCTCCAGTGCGCGACGGACCCCGGCTTCGGCGGTGGTGTGGGCGTAGGCGGCGAGCGAGGCCAGCGCGGTCGTGACCAGCAGGGAACTCAGCAGTGCGGCGGCCACCAGCAGTCGGTGCGCGCGCAACCGCAGCAGCACGAATCCCGTCACGACCCGCCCCCCGTGATGTCACCGTGCCGGTCCGACGGCGCCGTCAGTCCGGCGTGTTGACCATACTCGCCGCGGCGTACGACCAGGTAGTCCCAGAGCCGCTTCTCGTGCTCCGACGGCAGCCCCAGGCTTTCCACGGCCTCCCGCATGTGCCGCAGCCAGGCGTCGTGGGCGGCCCGGTCGACGCGGAAGGGCACGTGCCGCATCCGCAGCCGCGGATGGCCGCGCTGCTCGCTGTAGGTCGTGGGCCCGCCCCAGTACTGGATGAGGAAGAGCGTCAGCCGTTCCTCGGCCGGGCCCAGGTCCTCCTCCGGGTACATGGGCCGCAGCAGCGGGTCTTCGGCCACCCCCTGGTAGAAGCGGTGGACGAGCCGCCGGAAGGTCTCCTCGCCGCCGACCTGCGCGTAGAAGGTCTCGGACTGCACACTGCCACGCCGGTTCTCCATCACGCCCCCATGGTCGCAGATCCCTGACGACGGTCCGGTGCTCGTCCACTACCACGCAGGCGCCGGCCCCGGGCACCGGGCACGGCACGCGGCGTGGCCGGGCGACGCCGTCGGCCACGCCCGAGGAGTCCGCCGCCGGCTCGCCCCTGCGGCGGAGCACTATGCGTCCTCCCAGCGGAACAGCCGCCCCGCGATCAGGGACAGCACGGCGGCGAACAGCAGCAGCCCGCCCATGACCGGCAGGGCCGCGCCCCAGCCCTCCCCGCGGCTGAGCACGTCCTGCATCGCCTGCACCAGATACTTCAGCGGCATCACGTCGGAGACGGCCCGCACCCAGCCGGGTGCGTCGTCGAGCGGGAAGAACGAGCCGGACAGGAACGCCATCGGCAGGATGATGACCTGCGCGAGCCCGTTGGCGGCCTCCTCCGTCTTCGCCCACGCGCCGACGACCAGGCCGATCGACATGAACGCCAGCGTCGCGCACCCGACGAGGGGGAGAGCCAGCCACCAGTGGCCGGTCAGCCGCAGCCCGAAGTACGGCAGGGTCGCGATGCCCAGGAAGACCGCCGTCTGCACGAAGGCGATCGCCAGGTTCACCCCGACCCGGGCGCCGATCACCTGCCCGGCGCCCACCGGCGCGAGCCACAACCGCCGCAGGATCCGCTTCTTGCGCCAGCTGACCAGCGTCAGCGCGGTGCCGAACACGCCGCCCATCGCCACGGCCCAGCCGAGCAGGCCGGGCGTGAAGAACTGGATGGCCTTCACCGAGTGGTCCTCGACCTGCTCGGTGCCCAGCGTGTACGCCGGCGGCTGCCCGGTCGCCCGCTGATTGGCCTGCTGCACGACGGAGTTCACCACGCTGCGCACACTGCCCGCGCGGACCGGGTCGGCGGCGGAGAAGCGCAGCACGACCTTGTCGCCGCGCTGCATGACGGCCGCGTCGACGTCGCCCTTGCGGACCTTGTCCAGTGCCTCCCGGCGGGCGGCGTCGGAGCCGTCCGTCTTGTCGATCTTCAGCACGTCGTGCAGCGCTTCGCGCTGCGCGACGGGGATCCGGTCCAGCACGGCGACGTTGCCGACCTGCACGACCTCCACCTGCTGCGTCGTACTGCCCTTGAACAGCGCACCGAAGAGAACGAGGAACATCAGCGGGAAGAGGAGGGTGAAGAAGACGGCCGACCGGTCCCGCAACAGGCCCAGCGTCATCGCCTTGGACAGGCTCACGAAAGCGCTCACTCGCGGTACTCCCGTCCGGTCAGCTGCAGGAAGACGTCCTCCAGGGAGGCGGCGCCCAGTTCGGCTATCAGCTCGGCCGGCGGCCCGACGCGCAGTACCCTGCCGTGGTCCATGACGGCGACCCGGTCGCACAGCGTCTCGGCCTCGTCCATGTAGTGCGTGGTGAGGACGACCGTGCGGCCCTCCTCGTTGATCGCGCGCAGCAGGTCCCACAGGTTGCGCCGGGCCTGCGGGTCCAGGCCGGTGGTGGGCTCGTCCAGGAACACCAGCTCCGGGTCGTGGACCAGCGCGCACGCGATCGAGAGCCGCTGCGCCTGCCCGCCGGACAGCTTGTTCTCGCGGGTGCCGGCCTTCTCCGTCAGGCCGACGCGCTCCAGCATCGCGTCGGCGCGCTCGCCGGAGACCCCGTACAGCGAGGCGAAGGTGTGGATCTGTTCGCGGGCGGTGAGCCGTTCGAAGAACGCCGAGGCCTGCAGCTGCACGCCGATGCGGTGCAGCATCTTCGGGCGTCGCGGCCAGGACGGTTCGCCCAGCAGCAGGGCCGTCCCCTCGTCCGGCTCGCGCAGGCCCTCGATCATCTCCAGGGTGGTCGTCTTGCCGGCGCCGTTCGGTCCGAGGATGCCGTAGAACTCACCACGCCCGACGTCGAGGGTGACCCCGTCGACGGCATGCGTCTCCCCGTACCGCTTGCGCAGCCCCTCGGCTGAGATCGCGGTGGTCGTCATGGCCGGAGATTAATCCCGGAATATCTCCTTCAGGTCTCGGCACGGGCTCCCTGCGGACACCGCCCTCAGACCGGGGTGACGGTCAGCCCTGCACCCGGGGTGAGGGGCGCGCCCTCGGGCCGGACGAGGACCGAGCCGTGCGGGGTGCTCAACCGGAGCCAGGGCCCGGCGGTATGCAGGGAGACGGTCGTGGCGGGGCCGATGCGCAGGAAACCGAGCGCGTGGGCCGCGTGCACGGCACGCAGCGGGAGGCGGGTGCCGGTCAGCGGGCGGCCCCATACCTCATCGGCCAGGAGGTCCAGCGCCTTGCGGGTGCGCTCGTCGGGCGGCATGGCCTCGCTGCGTGCGCGGAACTCGGCGATGACGGCCGAGGCGGCCTGCCGCACCGGGCCGCCGTCCAGTTCGACCAGCGGTCGCCAGCCGCCGCGCGGCGGCAGCAGACCGGCCCATGACGGGCCGGTGACGCCGGCGGGGACCGCGGCGCTCTCCTCCGCCTCCGTGACGCCCTCGAGCAGTTCACCTGCGGAGACGGTCGCGTCCACCGCGGTCTGCTCGCCGAGCAGCCTCGCGGTGCGCACCGCGAGGACCTCGAAACGGGCGGGCCGCGCGAAGACACCGAGCACGCCGTGGTCCGCCTGGAGGCGGACCACGGCGGCCTTCTCCCAGCGCACCAGGCGCTGCAGGAAGGCGGCCAGTCCGGCGGCCTCGCCGGGGTCGGCGAAGGCCAGTCGTGCGGGTCGGCTATCCGCCCGCACTCGTGGCACCGTCATCCAGATACTCCTTCAGGAAGGCCCGTTCGGCGTCGGTGAGCCGGCGCGGACGCTGGGCCCGGCAGGTCGTAGGGCACCACGACGGTGCTCGCCCGCACGTACACGGCGTCCGGCGTCCCTCACCTCGTAGGCGAGGGTCGCGGACGCGGCGGCGAGCTTCGTCACCCACGTCTCGACGGTCACCGGGGCGTACCGGTGGACCAGCGGACGCAGGTAGTCGATCTCGTGCCGGGCGACGACCGACCCGCTGCGAGAAGGCGCCGGGCTCCCGCTCCCCCGCGATGCGGAACATGAGGTCGACACGCGCCTCCTCCAGGTAGCGGAGGAAGACGACGTTGTTGACGTGCCCGAAGGCGTCCATGTCCGACCAGCGCAGGGGGCAGGAGTAGCTGTGCCGCATGCTCAGCCCCGGGTGAGCTTCTTGTAGGTGGCGCGGTGCGGCCGGGCGGCGTCCGGGCCGAGCCGCTCGATCTTGTTCTTCTCGTAGCTCTCGAAGTTGCCCTCGAACCAGAACCACCTGCTCTCGCCCTCGTAGGCGAGGATGTGGGTGGCGACGCGGTCGAGGAACCACCGGTCGTGGGAGACGACGACGGCGCAGCCGGGGAAGTCCAGCAGCGCGTTCTCCAGAGAGGACAGCGTCTCCACGTCGAGGTCGTTGGTCGGCTCGTCCAGCAGCAGCAGGTTGCCGCCCTGCTTGAGGGTGAGCGCCAGGTTGAGCCGGTTGCGCTCGCCGCCGGAGAGGACACCGGCCGGCTTCTGCTGGTCCGGGCCCTTGAAGCCGAACGCGGAGACGTAGGCGCGGGAGGGCATCTCGACCTGGCCGACGTTGATGTAGTCCAGCTCGTCGGAGACGACGGCCCACAGCGTCTTCTTCGGGTCGATGTTGGCGCGCGTCTGGTCGACGTAGGAGATCTTCACCGTGTCGCCGACCTTGATCTTGCCGGAGTCCGGCTCCTCCAGGCCCTGGATCATCTTGAACAGCGTGGTCTTGCCGGCGCCGTTCGGGCCGATCACGCCCACGATGCCGTTACGCGGCAGGGTGAAGGACAGGTCGTCGATGAGCACCTTGTCGCCGAACGCCTTGTTCAGGTGCTCGACCTCGACGACGACGCCGCCCAGCCGCGGGCCCGGCGGGATCTGGATCTCCTCGAAGTCCAGCTTCCGGGTCTTCTCCGCCTCGGCCGCCATCTCCTCGTAACGGGTCAGCCGGGCCTTGGACTTCGCCTGCCGGCCCTTGGCGTTGGAGCGGACCCAGTCCAGCTCCTCCTTGAGGCGCTTGGCCCGCTTGGCGTCCTTCTGGCCCTCGACCTTCAGCCGGGCCTGCTTCTTCTCCAGGTAGGTGGAGTAGTTGCCCTCGTAGCCGACGGCACGGCCCCGGTCGAGCTCCATGATCCACTCGGCAACGTTGTCCAGGAAGTACCGGTCGTGGGTGATGGCGATGACGGTGCCGGGGTACTTGGCCAGGTGCTGCTCGAGCCACTGCACGGACTCGGCGTCCAAGTGGTTGGTGGGCTCGTCCAGCAGCAGCAGGTCGGGCTGCTCCAGCAGCAGTTTGCACAGCGCGACGCGGCGCTTCTCACCGCCGGAGAGGGTGGTGACGGGCCAGTCGCCGGGCGGGCAGCCCAGGGCGTCCATCGCCTGTTCGAGCTGGGCGTCCAGGTCCCACGCGTTCGCGTGGTCGAGGTCCTCCTGGAGCTTGCCCATCTCCTCCATGAGCGCGTCGGTGTACTCGGTCGCCATCTGCTCGGCGATCTCGTTGAACCGGTCGAGCTTGCCCTTGATACCGGCGACGCCGTCCTGCACGTTCTCCAGGACGGTCTTGGACTCGTCCAGCGGCGGCTCCTGCAGCAGGATGCCGACGCTGTAGCCGGGCGAGATGAAGGCGTCACCGTTGGACGGCTGCTCGAGGCCGGCCATGATCTTCAGCACCGTGGACTTGCCGGCGCCGTTCGGGCCCACGACGCCGATCTTCGCCCCGGGCAGGAAGCTCAGGGTGACGTCGTCGAGGATCACCTTGTCGCCGTGCGCTTTACGCGCCTTGCGCATGGTGTAGATGAACTCAGCCAAGAGAAACCGTCCGGCAAATCGAAGGGTGGGTGTCTGCGGCTCCGCCGCGGCAGGCAGAGGTCTTCCATCTTGCCGCACCGGGGGCCGAAGCCCGAAACGGGGCGGTCCGCGAAGTGCGGACCGCCCCGTCTCACGCTGGGATCTCCCCGGGCCGCCAGGGCCCGGGCCAGGGCCTCCCCAGGCCCACAGGGACCCGGGGAGGGAACGGCTGGTTACTCCTCGGAGCCACCGGCGGAGGCCGGCTTGCGCTTGCGGACGATGAGCATCGCGCCGCCGCCGACGACGACCAGCGCGATCGCGATGCCCGCGATCAGTGTGGTGTTGCCGCTGCTACCGGTCTCGGCCAGGTCCGTGCCGTGGTCGGCCGGCGACTGGTCGCCGGTCTGCGGGGTAGTGCCCTGACCGCCCTGGTCACCGGTCGTGGTGGTGGTCTTGCAGTCCAGCACGCCCGTGAAGGTCTGCTCGAAGCCGTTCTCGCCCTTGACCGTGATCGAGTAGGAGGCGTCCTCCTTCACCGGGACGGTGATCTTCCCGGTCTCGCCCGCGGCGACCTCGTGCTCCTTGCCGGAGACGGTGAAGCGGAAGGTCTCGTCGCCCTGGTTGGAGACGTTCAGGTCGACGCCGCTCTCGGCGCAGTCCTTCTGCGCGGTGACGGCCGGGATCGGCCCCTCGTTCGCCCACGTCGCGGTCATCGTGGCGTTGGCGGTGGAAGAGCTGGAACCGGCCAGGATCTGCGTTTGACTGTGCAGCTTGCGGTTGACGCCAACGAACGCACGACCGGTCGGCACGACGGTCTGCGCCCGGACAGTGGCCGAGACTGTGCCCGGATCGGTGCCCTTCGGCACGTCGAAGTACAGCTTGCTGCCGTCCTGCGCGGAGGTGACCGGCGCGCCGTTCTCGTTGACGATCTTCACGCCGCTGGCGGCGGCGTCACCGTTCAGCGTGACGGCGGCGCTGCCGGCGTTGGTGTGGACGGTGACCGGACCGAGCTTGTGCCCGGCCTTGCCGGAGACGGCCGGGGTGTCCAGGTTCAGCGACGCGGTCGGCTCGGCGGCGTTCTGCGCGTGCTTCACCAGCCACTTGGTCAGCTTCTTCGCAGCCGGGTTGTTCGGCTCGACGTTCGCGCGGTCGGAGAAGTGCCAGATAGCGGCCTGGGTGCCGGCGGCGGCCGTCTTGGCAGTGAGCCCCTTGCGGGCCCGGATCTTCCCGCTCAGGGCGGTGAAGTCGTTGACCGTCGGGTAGGAGTTCTGCAGGATCCAGCGGATCTTGCCGGCGTTCGGGTTGCCCTGGAGCGAGGACTGGTCCCAGCCCTGTTCCTCGTAGTCGGCCTGGAACTGGGTTCGGTGACCGATGTCGATGCAGTAGGTCTTCAGCGTGCCGCCGCCGTCGACCGTCATCTTGAACAGCCCGGCGCTGACATCGAGGTCCTTGCCGTTCTTCTTGTGCCAGACCGCGCCGGCGCTCTCCTTCTTGATGAGGCCGTCCAGCTGGGCGTTCACACCACCAGGCGCCGCCTGGGGCGTGGTGTCGTCGGCCGAAGCCGTCCCCGCGCCGGCCATGATCCCGGCGGCGACCAGGCCAGGGGCCAGTATCCCGGCGGCGAGACGGGTGAGTGCCCGTCTGCGAACTGAAGTCATGCTTTTCCCCTTTTCGGGCGAGCGCAGGTCGGCGCAGCGGCGCACGACGGTCTCGCCGAAGAAAGCGTCATCCCCGTGAGTACCCGAGGGATCGTAGGGACGCAGGCGCCACGCCGTCCCCAAGAATCACCCTTCAGCGGGCTTCCGACTCGAAATTGTTATCAACTGACGGTCACAGACGGGGGGTTCGCGGCGGCGGGAGGGACGCCCGCAGCGAACGATCGAGCAGGTCGGAGGACTCGCGGCGGGTTGAAACCTGCCAATGGAAGGACCCGGTCACTCCTCCCCGGCCGCGCCCACGTACTGCTCGCGCACCTCCCGGTAGCGCATGAGCTCCGCCGCGACGGGTTCCAGTACCCGTGCCCTGCCGCAGCCCGCGGCCAGCCGTCGCAGCCGCCGCTCCTCCTGCTGACCATGTGCCCGGGCGGGGCCGCGGGACGCGGCAAGGCACGTCCAGCCCAGCAGCGGTCCGCCGACCGCGCCGCTCAGCAACAGAGCGGCCGCCACCCATGTCGGCCCGGTGTAGCCGTCGGTCGCCGCGCCCACCAGCCAGACCACGCCCAGCACCTGAAATGCCAGCAGCAGACCCTGGCCCGCGGTGCCGAACGTCCACCAGCGCGGCCGCGGCGTCCTCCCGGTGCCGTCCGGCACTCCCTCCGGCTCCTGCGCGTCCTCGAGCACGGCCTCCAGCGCGTCGGCCAGCCCGACGGCTCCACGGCGTGCCGCCTCCCGGACAGTCGTGACCCAGGCGGCCGGCAGGCCCCCGGTGGCGGCCTCGGCGAGGTCACGGACCGCCTGGTCGAGCACCGGCCGTGCGACGCGCGTTCCGTTCTCGTGCGCCGGTTCATCCGGCTGGGCGGCCTCGGCCGCCCGCTCTGCGGACTCTGCCGGGCCGGCCGGCTCGGCCGCTTCCCGGGCGGGCGGCACCGAAGGCACGCCGACCAGCGGCCCGTAGCGGCCCTTGCGGTGCCGTCGCGCGTCGCGCCAGCGCACCAGCTGCGACCAGGGCGTGCCGCAGGCCCGCTCCGCCTGCCGCAACCAGGCCCGCTCCGCGGCCTGTCCGGCGGCCGTCGCCCCGACGGCCTCGGCCAGCCGGTCCTCGAACTCCTCGCGCGCCTGCTCCGTCAGGCAGGCGGGCCCGGTCACCGCCGGGTCCGCGTACACCGGCCGCAGCCGCGCCGACGGCGCCGTCGACGTCGGCGGTCAGCCGCCGCACGGGGGCACGTCGAGCGGCGACGAACACTCCCAGCTCCTCACGGAGTTCGGCGAGCCCGTCGCCGGTGAGCGCGGAAGTGGCCAGCACCCGGGCCCCCGGCTCACCGTGCTCGCCCAGCGCCATCCCGTCCTCGTCGAGCAGCCGTCGCAGGTCGTCGAGCACCACGTCGGTCGCGTCGCCAGGCAACCGGTCGGTCTGGTTGAGCACGACGAACGTCACCTCGGCATGCCCGGCGAACGGACGCAGGTATTGCTCGTGCAGCAGCGCGTCCGCGTACTTCTCCGGGTCGACGACCCACACGACCGCGTCGACCAGGCCGAGCAACCGGTCGACCTGCTCGCGGTGCCCGGGCTCGAGGGAGTCGTGGTCCGGCAGGTCGATGAGCACCAGGCCGCGCAGCCGCGGGTCCCGTACCCGGCGCCGGTCGCGCGGCGCCACGCCGAGGCGGTCCAGCAGCTCGTCGGCTGCCACGTCACGGCCGTTCTCCCAGGTGCAGGCGACCGGTTCGGCGGTGGTGGGCCGCCGGGCACCGACCGGGGACAGCTCGCGCTCCGCGAGCGCGTTGATGAGCGAGGACTTGCCGCTGCCGGTCGCGCCGGTCAGGGCGATGGTGGTGTGGGTGCACGAGAGCCGCCCGCGGGCCTCGGCGGCGTCCAGCACGCCGGCGGCCTCGGCGAGCAGTTCGGGCGCCACGCGGGCGCGGGAGAGGCCGATCAGCTCACGCAGCGCGCCGAGCCGGCGGCGCAGCGGGCCCTCGGCCGGATCCGGCACCGGCGGCCCCTCCCAGCGGCGCACGCTGCGCAGCGCGGTGGGAGCCGCAGCCGGTGCGACCTCGTCCTCGGCGTGCGCTGGTCCGAGCCGCCGGGGCGCCTCGGACCACAGCTCTGCACGCACGCTCCGCGCCGGGCCGCCCGCGACCGGGGTGCGGGCGGTCGATGGCTGTTCGCCGAACCGCACGGCCGCCTCGGCCTCCCAGCGCGCACTGCGCTCCGTGTCGCGGGTCGCCGGGGTCACCGCCTCCCCGGCGGGGGGACGGCCCCCGTACGCCGGGTCGTCCGCGACCGGCGCCTGGCCGGCGGTTCCGTCGTCGTGCACGGCCAGAACGGCCTCGGCGCGGCGGGCGATGAGCCCGTCGTCCCATCCGGGCACTTCGGCGTAACCGTGGGCCGGCTCCGGCTCGCCGGACGGCGGCCCGGAACCGCCGGGCGGGTCGGAGGGGTGCGGCCGAGGAGCGGCCCACAGCGGCCAGGGCGTACCGCCCGCCACGTCGTGCTGCACGGACGGTTCAGCGGCCGGCTGGGCCGGCGGTTCCGGGCAGGCCACGTGCGCGTCGCCTGCGGCCGCGGGGGCCGGCGCCCCGGCTTCGCCCGAGCGGGCCGGTCTCCGCCACGTCGTGGTGCGGTCGTCCGTCTGAGGCCATGGTGAGCCGGAGGCGGGCTTCGTCGTCGCCGCGCGGGCCGAGACGCCGTCGGCTGCGGAGGGGCGAGCGTCCGCGCGGAACGTTCCTGCCTGCGGTTCCGGCAGGTCGTGTGGGTGTCCACCGTCCGGCACGGCCCACGGTGAGCCTTCGGCTCGCTGCCAGGCTGTCGCGTCCGGCGCCGAGGAGCCGGCGTCAGGCTGCTCGCCCGGGTCGAGGGAGGCGGCGACGCCTGCCGTGCTCGCCACGGCTCCCGCCGGGCGTGCGCCGTCCCGCTGCGCGGACTCCGCCTCCGCGGTGTCCCGCGACGGGCCGTCACGACCCTCCGTGCGTACGCTCGGCGACGACATCCACCTCACCTCTCCCTCTGTGACGCCGGCGCCTGCCGCGTCGTCTGTGTCCTGCGCAGCACGGAGTAGGCCGAGACCAGTTCGACCTGCAGGTCCGGCGTGGCGGGCAGCCCGTCCAACGGGGCCAGCCGCCGGTCGTGTTCTCCGTCCAGCACCCGGTCCAGGCACTCCGTGAGCAGCCGTTCACCCCGCTGGACGAGCCGCCGCGCGGTCCACTTGCCCAGCGAGGCCCACAGCAGCTGGCGCGGGTCCTCCGAGCGGGTGCCGCTGAGCAGGACGGCGGCGAGCAGCCCGGACGTCTCCTCGGGGTCGGCGCCGAGACCGCGTTCGGCTGCGCTCAGCTCCTCCTCGGTCAGTTCCTCCAGGCAGCGCCGCCAGCGGCGCACCTGCACGCCGATACGCCCCTTCTCGTCCTCGCTCAACGCCTCGAGGGCAGTGGCGTCGGGCGCGCCGGGCCGTCGTCTCCACTCCACGGCGACCCGTTCGTCGGCCGCCGCGACGGCACCGACCAGCAGAGCGGTCAGCCCACCGCAGAAGGCGTCGAGCAGGTCCTCTCCCCCGCTGTCGAGGGGAAAGCCCCGCCAGTGCGCAGCGGCGTCACCGGCCATCAGTTCCCCGTCGCTGATGCCGCGGCGCACCCCGGTGGCTGCCTCGTCGAAGGCGGTCTCGGCCTGCCTGGCCAGGCTGCGTGCCGTGGCGTGCTGGGCGGCGGCGGCACTCGCCAGTTCGGCGACGCGGGGCCGCAGCGAGGTCAGTGCGCCCAGTGCGGTGCGTTCGGCGGCTAGGAGGCGGGCGGCCGGATCCTGGGCGCAGGCGGCGAGCCAGTCGCGGAGCCCGGCGACGGCGGTGAGCGGCAGCAGGCCGGAGCCGGCGGCCGACTCGGGCAGTTCGGGCACGGTGAAGCACGGCACGTCGCCCAGACCCTCGCGGTCGAGCAGTTCGGCGTAGCACCGGGAGACGTCGCCGACGACCTGGTGCGGCACGCGGTCGAGGACCGTCGCCAGGGTGACGTCGTAAGCGCGGGCGGTGCGCAGCAGGTTCCACGGCAGGGCGTCGCTGTAGCGGGCCGCGGTGGTGACGAGCACCCAGATGTCGGCGGCACCGAGCAACTGGGCGGCCAGGTCGCGGTTGCCGACGACGAGCGAGTCGATGTCCGGCGCGTCGAGGAGGACCAGCCCGCACGGCAGGGTGGGGTCGGTGTCGATGCGGAGGGCGGCGGCTCCGGGGGCCTCGTCACGACGGCCGTGCGCGCCGCCCTCGTCCTGGGCGGCCGCGTCGGATCGCGGATACCTGTCGTGCTCGCGGAGGGTGGACGGGGGCGCGGCGTCCTGACGCGGCACCCACAGCCGTCCGAGACCCGGCAGTACGCGGCGGCCGGCGAACCAGTGCGCGTCCTGGGGGTTGCACACCAGGACGGGGGTGCGCGTGGTGGGCCGCAACACGCCTGCCTCCGTCACCCGACGGCCCACCAGCGAGTTGACCAGCGTGGACTTGCCGGCGCCGGTGGAGCCGCCGACCACGGCGAGCAGCGGAGCCTCCGGCGAACGGAGTCTGGGCAGCAGGTGGTCCTCGAGCTGCGCGAGCAGCTCGGCTCGGGACCGCCGGGCGCGCTCGGCTCCGGGCAGCGCGAGCGGAAACCGCGCGGCGGCGACGCGGTCTCGCAGGGCCGAGACCGCGTCGACAAGTTCGGGCTGTACGTCCAAGATCGCCACACGGGAAGAATGACCGATTTTGGATGGTTTTTGAAGCTTATCCGTCTCTCATCCGGAGAAAATCTGCCTCATCCGCCCAGTGATCCCGCGATTCCCCCCGGATGACCCACCCGGGCGGCCGTCCGCCATAACGACTACGCAACACCCGCCGCTCCCGACGCGGAAAACGCTGCAGAAACCGCCGACGGCTGCGAGTATCGGGACCGCTTCACCGAACCTCCACAACCCGTCGCGGGAGTGAAGCAGACCGGGGCGGGCCGACACGCCCCGTATCCTGGGCTCCACCAGGTCATCGGGGGGTGCGCCGCCCGACCGCGACCACGCCGGCCCCCGTAGCTCAGTGGATAGAGCAGGTGCCTTCTAAGCACTTGGCCGCAGGTTCGAGTCCTGCCGGGGGCACCACCGACACCCCGTCAGGTTGCACGCGCTTGGCCTGGGCATGCCATGTCCGACCTGGCCAGATCACTGGCGTACGCCGCTCCGCCGACAGGTTCGGGAGTCCGGCTGGGACCGGTTGAAACCGGGCCCCTGCGGGTGCCCGACCCCCATGCGTCCCCCGCCCTCTCCCGCCAAATGCGGGCCCCGGAACGTGAGCGACGCATCGTTGTGGGCTGTTGACGTGGCGTCACTCTCGATGATGGACCTGAGTCCTCGGCCCCGGCCGGGTACATCCGGTTACGGCCGACGAGACGGCCAGAGCCCGCCCGGCCTGTGGAGCCGCCTCCACCTGGGTGAAGGGTTCCGCGACAATCCCGCCCCGCGACTTTCCCAGCGGCGAGAGCCGGCTGGAGTTCCGCCGGCACAAGCTCCGCCGTTTCTGCCGCGAGCCCGACTGCCCGCGGCCGTTCCCAAGGCTTCCGCGGGCCTCGAGTATCCTGGGCAATCACCCAAGGCAGTCGCCTAGGGCGTAAGACCAACGAAAGGTGGACTGTGATGAGAGCGATCATCTGTGGTGCCGGGATTGCCGGGCTGACGCTGGCGTGGTGGCTCGAGCGCGATGGCTGGGAGGTGGTGCTGGTCGAGCGCGCCCCTGGGCCCCGCGAGGAGGGGTACATGATCGACTTTCTCGGCTCCGGGTATGACGTGTCCGAGCTGATGGGACTGCTACCGCAGCTCGCTGAGATTCACACCAGGAACGCGGTGGTGCGCTACGTCACTCCGGACGGGTCTGGCCGGGGGCGCATCGACTACGACCGCATGGCCCAGGCGTTCGACGGGCGGGCGTTCACGTTCATGCGCCCAGATCTTGAGCGGTTGCTGCTCGAACAGCTTGGCAGGGCAGTCACCGTCCGGTACGGGCTCACCGTCGATGCCGTCGAGGAGGTTGGCAGCGGAGTAGTTGTGACGTTGAGTGACGGCAACTCCGAGGCGGCGGACCTACTGGTGGGCGCCGATGGCATCCACTCCCGGGTTCGCGAACTCGTGTTCGGGCCCGAGGAGCCGCTGGTGCGTTACCTGGGCTACCACACGGCTTCCTACGTCTTCAGCGACGACGTACTGCGGGCCGAGGTGGGCCAGCAGTTCATGCTCGTCGCCGCACCGGACCGGCAGGCCGGCGTCTATCCCACGAACGACGGCAGACTGGCGGCTTGGCTCGTGCACCGCGCGCCTGACCCGACCCTGCCGGCCGATCCGGCCGCGACCATCAGGACGGTCTACCAGGACCTGGGAGAATTGGTCAGCCGCGCACTCGACCACTGCCCTTCCGACAGAGGCTTTTACTACGACCAGGTCGCCCAGATCGAGATGGACGGCTGGGCCCGGGGGCACGTCACGCTCGTCGGCGACGCCTGCCAGGCGGTGTCCTTGATGGCGGGACAGGGCGCATCGATGGCTCTGGGAGGTGCCTACGTGCTGGCGGAGGAGTTGCGCCGCGACGGATCGATCGCCGATGCGGCATCGCGGTACGAGCAACGGATGCGCCCGTTCATCCGGGACAAGCAGCGAGCGGGCCGGCGGACGGCGCGGTGGCTGGTACCAGACAGCCCGTGGCGGATCCGTGTTCGAGGTCTGATCTTCTCGGCCGCGCGCCTGCCCGGGCTGCCCAAGCTGATGCGCCCGGTGCTGAAGGCGACACGTGGCAGCGTCGTGCCCGCACAGGCACTGGCTCGCCCTCGTGCCACGGCCGTTCAGGAGGGCCGCCGCTGATCCTCCAGGTGTGCGACTGGGATGCGGTCTCCAGGCTCGTGATGGCACGGCCGGCCGTCCCCACGCGGTGCACTCCAGCCGGTCACCGGCTTTGAAGCCGGCCGACGCCCTTCTGTTCGGCGCAGAGCTCCGCAACCCCATCGGTGGCGCGCCGCACAAGGCAGAGATGTCGAGCCGGAAGGGACGCAGCAGGAGATCAGCCTCCGTGTGAGCCAGCAATGATAAGAAAGCTTGCGGTGACGGTTCACCGCAAGCCCGGGTTTTTCAAGGCGAGGTAGATGAGTATGGAGTTGCGCTGATGGCAGTGTCCACGTCTGCAGAGCGGGGACGGGAGGTACGGCGAAGGTTGATCACGGCCGCAGCGGAACTCATCCCCGAGGTTGGTTGGAGCGCGGTGAGCACGCGCATGCTCGCCGAGCGCGCCGGAGTTGCGGCCGGCTTGGTCCACTATCACTTCACCTCTGTGCAGGCGCTGCTGGCCGAAGCCTCCATGGAAGTGATGGGAAGGGCCGTCGAAGAACTGGGGCCGATCTTGGACGGTGCCACAACCGCGGAGCAGCTGGTGGACCTGCTGCTGGAATCACTCGACCACTACAGCGGCCACGACCCCACGTCTCTCCTGTTCGCCGAGACGTTCCTGGCTGCCACGCGGGACGACCCATTGCACGTTTCGCTCGGTCAGATCGTCGAGCAGTTCCGGCAACTTCTCGCCGAACACCTCGCGCGGGCCGGGGTGCGGACGCCGGACGGCACCGCGGCCGTGCTCGCTGCCGCGGTCGACGGTCTCGTCCTGCACCGCGCGTTGGACCCCAGCCTGAGAGCAGCGAGCGTCGCGCCGGTTCTTCGCAGGCTCCTGCAGACATCGCGCGGGCAAGAGCGGGTCAGACGTACCAAGCGCGCGACGACCGAGTCCTGATGCCCGGACAAGAATGCCGGACTCCGGGTTTCGTGGACGGCGGGTTGGCTGGTTTCAGAGCGAGTCCTGGTGCGGGTCATCCGGCGGCGGCGTAAATCCAGGGCTTGATCAAATTCCGCCTGGTCCGGGTTGGAGGTGGTGCCCAGGATGGGGAGTGCTCGGTTTTGCGGGCGTGTGAAGCCGTACTCGCTCGCCAGGAACCGAACGCCCAGCAGCGTCTCCCTGTGCGCCTCGCAGAGACCCTGCACATCCGCCTCCGGCCTCCGCAGGACGCGGCGGACCTCGGCCATGCCGCCACTCGTCATGTCCGTGCAAAACAGCTTCGGGCCCGACACCTTCCCCTCCTCGGCTCGAAGATCACCAATGCCGAAGAGGCACGGGACCGTTTCCGCGAGGGGCTTCAACAGCTCAGTGGATGGAGCAGCTGCCTTCTCAGCACTTGGCCGCAGGTTCGAGTCCCGCCGGGGCACCTCTGCTCGCATGCCGGGTCCCGTGCTCGGCCCCCGTCCCCGGTCGCCGTCCCCGGCGGCCGTCGCCTGGGGGGCGGAGACTGGCTGCGCAGGCTCGTCTCACCACGCGCCGCCGGGCGGTTGAGAGCGCTCCCATCGAGTGTCGTCCTCCGGTACGATCGCTTCGCCGCGCTGTCGGGCGCGGCGGGTGACGAGGAGTGAAGGTGCCGGAGGGATCCCGTACGGCGCGGCCGACGCTGGAGGCGGTCGCCGCGCACGCCGGAGTCTCGCGCGCCACCGTCTCCCGCGTGGTCAACGGCGACGCGGGCGTGCGGGCGAGCATGCGCGAGCAGGTGCTGCGGTCGGTCGAGGAGCTCGGCTACGTGCCCAACCACGCGGCGCGCAGCCTGGTCACCCGCCGGCACGACGCCGTCGCCGTGGTCATCGCCGAGCCCGAGACGAAGGTGTTCGGCGACCCGTTCTTCTCCCGCGCGCTGCGCGGCATCAGCCGCGAACTGTCCGCCGCCGACCAGCAGCTGGTGCTGCTGCTGGTGGAGGGCGAGAACGACTACCGGCGGGTCGGCCGCTATCTGGCCGGCGGGCACGTCGACGGCGCGCTGCTCTTCTCGCTCCACCGCGACGACCCGTTGCCCGCACAGGTACGCGCCGCCCGCCTGCCCGCCGTGCTCGGCAGCAGCCCGTGGGACCCGGAGCCGGTGCGGCTCTACGTCGACAGCGACAACCACGCCGGCGCGGTCGCGGCCGCCCGCCATCTGACGCGGACGCTGCGCCGACGCGTGGTGGGCACCGTCACCGGCCCGTCCGACATCATCGCCGGTGTGGACCGGCTGCGCGGCTTCCGTGAGGTGTGCCCCGACGTCGACGACGACCTGATCGAAGAGGGCGACTTCACCGCGTGGGGCGGCGAGCGGGCCACGCTCGCCCTGCTCGAGCGTCGCCCGGACGTCGACGGGCTGTTCGTCGCCTCCGACCTGATGGCGAGCGGTGCGCTGGCAGCGCTGCGCCGCTGCGGGCGGCGGGTGCCGGAGGACGTGGCCGTGATCGGTTTCGACGACATCGAGGAGATCGCGCCCGTCTGCGACCCGCCGCTGACGACCGTTCACCAGGAGATCGAGGGTCTGGGACGGTCCATGGCGCGGCTGCTGCTGCGGCTGGTCGCCGAGGGCCCCGGCGGGCTGGAACCCGTCGTGCAGCCGACCCGCCTGGTGCTGCGCGGGTCGGCCTGACCGACCGTTCGGGGTGCGCGTCAGCCGCCGGCCGCCGGGCCCAGCCCGCCGCGGCGGATGACCTCGGCATACCAGCGGGCGCTGGCCTTGGGCGTGCGGCGCTGTGTGGCGTAGTCGACGTGCACGATGCCGAACCGTTTGGCGTACCCATAGGCCCACTCGAAGTTGTCCATCAGGGACCACAGGAAGTAGCCGCGCAGGTCGATGTCGGCCTCGATGGCCCGGTGCACCGCGCGCAGGTGCTCGTCCAGATAGCGGATGCGCTCGGTGTCCTGCACGATGCCGTCCGGACCGGGCGCGTCGTCGTAGGCGGCGCCGTTCTCGGTGATCAGCAGCGGCAGCCCGGGGTTCTCCTTGGCCAGGCGCACGAGCATGTCGTACAGCGTGCCCGGGTCGACCTCCCAGCCCATCGCGGTGGTGCGGCCGGCCGTCGGGTGGAAGACGACGTCCTCGGCGCAGGGCCAGGCCAGTGGGCCGTGCCGCTTCGGTTCGGCGTCGGAGGCGTAGCCGCCGGCGGAGACGGTGGCGCCCTGGTAGTAGTTCACGCCCAGCATGTCGATGGGTGCCGCGATCCGCTCCAGATCCCCGTCACGGACGAAGGACCAGTCGGTGGCGGCCCGGGTGTCGGCGAGCACGTCCTGGGGGTAGCGGCCCTCGCGCAGCGGGTCCATGAACAGCCGGTAGCCCAGGCCGTCGATGCGCCGGGCCGCGTCGCGGTCGGCGGCCGAGTCGGTGGCGGGTCGCACGGCCTGCAGGTTGAGGGTGATGCCGACCTGCGCGTCGGGCACCTCCTCGCGCAGCGCGGCGACGGCGTCGCCGTGGGCGAGCAGCAGGTGGTGGTGGGCGGCGAGCGCCTCGGCCGGGTCGGTGTGGCCGGGGGCGTGTTCGCCGGAGCCGTACCCGAGGAAGGCCGAGCACATCGGCTCGTTGAGGGTGAGCCACTGCGTGACACGGTCGCCGAGCGCGCTGCCGGCGGCGTGGGCGTACTCGGCGAAGCGTTCCACGGTGGTGCGTTCGGGCCAGCCACCGGCGTCCTGCAGCTCCTGCGGCAGGTCCCAGTGGTAGAGGGTGACCAGTGGGGTGATGCCGTGGTCGAGCAGGTCGTCGACGAGTCGGTCGTAGAAGGCGAGGCCGGCCGGGTTGACCTCGTCCCGTCCGCCGGGCAGCAGCCGCGGCCAGGACAGCGACAGCCGGTAGGCGGGCAGCCCGAGTTCGGCCATCAGCGCGACGTCCTCGCGTCGGCGGTGGTAGTGGTCGCAGGCGACGTCGCCGGTGTCGCCGCCGTCGACGCGGCCCGGTGTATGGCTGAAGGTGTCCCAGATCGACGGCCCGCGGCCGTCCTCGTCGGCGCCGCCCTCGATCTGGTAGGCGGCGGTGGCGGTGCCCCAGACGAATCCGGGCGGAAACGCGCAGGTGAGTTCGTCGCTCATGTGGGGGCGGGCGCAGGGACGCCCTGCCTCCTTCCTGAAGTCGGGAGAGTGTGTGCCGGTGGTTCCGGGGCGGCGGGCTACTTGACGGCGCCGGCGGTGAGTCCCGTGACCAAGTAGCGCTGCAGCAGCAGGAAACCGGCGACCACGGGCGCGCTGACGACCAGCGAGGCGGCCATGACCTGGTTCCAGTACACGCCGCCCTGTGTGGCGTAGGCGGACAGGCCGACACCGAGCGTCTTGGTGGCGTCGGTGGTCAGCACGGAGGCGAAGAGGACCTCGCCCCAGGCCGTCATGAACGCGTAGACGGCGACCGCGACGATGCCCGGAACGGCCGCGGGAACCACGACGCGCAGCAGCGCGCCGAGCGGGCTGGTGCCGTCGACGAGCGCCGCCTCGTCGAGCTCGCGGGGCACCGAGTCGAAATAGCCGACGAGCATCCAGATGGAGAAGGGCAGCGAGAAGGTCAGGTAGGTGAGGATCAGTCCGTAGCGGGAGCCGAACAGATGCAGGCCCGTCGTCTGGTCGATGGTGCGGTAGATGACGAACAGCGGCAGCAGGAAGAGGATGCCGGGGAACATCTGGGTGGACAGCACGGTCAGCGAAAAGGCGCGGCGGCCGGCGAAACGGTAGCGGCTGATGGCGTAGGCGGCGAAGACGGCCAGCACCACGGAGAAGACCGTCGCGCTCAGGCACACGATGAGGCTGTTGAGGAAGAACCGCCCCAGCGGGACCGTCGTCCAGATGTCCACGAAGGGGCGCAGCGTGAAATCGGCGGGGATCCAGGAGAAGTCCCCGCGCACGTCGGCCAGCGGCTTCACCGCCGAGGAGGCCATCACGTACAGCGGCACGAGCGTGAGCACGCTGAAGAAGGTGAGCCCCGCCCACCGCACCCAGCGGAACCACTTCGGCTCAAAGAGCATCGTCACGCCTCCTCGAGGTGGCGGCGAGGTACCCGCCGGTCACCAGCAGCAGGAACAGCAGCATCAGCACGGACTCGGCGGCCCCGGCGCCGAACTGCCAGTTGCTGAAGGTGTTGCCGTAGATGTCGATGGAGATCAGGTCGGCCTGGGCGGGCGGCGTCTTGCCGAACATCACGAAGGGGGTGTTGAAGTCGTTGAAGTTCCACAGGAACAGCACCAGCAGCAGCACCTGGTTGACGGGGCGGAGCATCGGCATCGTCACGGCCCGGATCTGCCGGCGCAGCCCGGCCCCGTCGATCGCGGCGGCCTCGTACAGGTCGCGCGGGACGGTCTGCAGCCCGGACATGATCACCAGGAAGGCGAACGGCCAGTTCCGCCAGACCGAGGCGGCGACCAGGGAGAAGAAGCTGTGCCAGCCCAGCAGCCAGAACGGGGCGTGATCCAGCAGGTGCATGTCGTGCACCAAGACCTGGTTGACCAGGCCGTTGTCCCGCTGGAGCAGGAAGCTCCAGGTGATGACGGCGGTGAACGACGGCAGCGCGTAGGGCACGAGGAACAGCGCGCGGAGCGTGCCCCGGCCTCGGCGGACGTTCTGCAGAAGCAGCGACGCGGTGAAGCCGAACAGCCAGGAGATGCCCACGACGAGGACGGTGTAGAGGATCGAGACCCAGAAGGAGTGCAGCAGGTCCTGGCCGACGCCGGTGTTCACGTGCACGGCGGCGCTGTAGTTGGAGAGCCCGCCGAACGGCGCGCTCGTCCAGTCGGAGATCGTGGCGATGCCCAGCCGGAGGAAGCTCATCGCGATCCCGGCGACGATCGGGATGATGTGCACGACGAGTTCGGCGACGAGGGCGGGCAGCAGGAAGAGGTAGGGGATCAGTTTGCGGGCCCGCCCGGCCCTCCGGACCCGTGCAGGTCCGGAGGGGCTGCGGCGGCGGATGCGGTCGGGCGGCGGCGCCGTGGACGTGCTCGTCACCGCGGCATCTTGGACTCGGCGGAGGTCAGGGCCTTCTTCACGTCCGCCGTACTGACCGGGCCGTCCTGTGCGGCCTTGGCGAACAGCGTCTGCATGGCCGTGCCGACCTGCGTCTCGAAGTCGCCCTCCTGCGGGATCTTGGGCAGCGGCTGCGCCGCGGTCTTCAGCGCGTGCTGGAAGGGCTGCAGTTCCGCACGGGAGAAGGCCGGGGCATCGTCATAGGCGGAGGAGGTCACCGGCAGTGAGGTGAACTTCTCGTTCAGGGTCTGCTGGGCGGCGTCGTCGGTCAGGTACTTGACCAGCTGCAGCGCGTCGTCGAGGTGGTCGCTGCTCTTGTAGACGGCGAGGTTGATGCCGGCCGGGAACGTCTTGACGTTCTCGCCGCCTTGCAGCATCGGGAGTTCGGCGGTGCCGTAGTCCTTCATGCCGCCCGCCTTGAGGTTCTGCACACCGTTGTTCTGGTTGATCACCATGGCGGCCTTACCGCCTGCGAACGCGTTGAGGGCGGCGCTGGCGTCGTTGCCGTTCTGCGCGTCGGAGGGGTTGACGATGCCCTCCTTGCCCATGAGGTTCACGTAACTCTTGACGGCGGCGACCTCGGCGTCGGAGGTGAAGTCCGGCTTCCCGGCGGAGTCGAAGAGCATCGCGCCGTGCTGCGCACCGAGGAGGAAGGCGAAGTGGGCGTTCTCCGTCATGCTGTTGGAGACCGTCAGCCCCCACTGGTCGTCGTGAGTGAGCTTCTTGCCGTCGGCGACGAGTTCGGCCCAGGTGGCGGGCGGCCCGTCGATGCCGGCGTCCGCGAACATCTTCTTGTTGTAGAACATGCCGTAGGCCAGGGCGTACAGCGGCACGGACGACGGTGTCTCCCCGGCCTGTCCGGTGGTGGCGAAGCTGGACTTGAGGAACTTGTCCTCGCCGCCGATCTTCTTCAGCGTCGCGGTGTCGAAGTCGACGAACGCGCCGGTCTTCTGCATCTGCGGCGCCCAGGTGTTGCCGATGTTGACCAGGTCCGGTCCCTGTCCGGAGGCGACCGCGGTGAGGATCTTGTCCTGCAGGTGCGCCCAGTCGATGTTCTCGACCTTGACCTTGATGCCGGTCTTCTTCGTGAACTTCGCCAGCACCGGCCTGAGCGTGTCCACGGTGGCGGCCGCGGTGGGGCCCTGCTGGCTCGTCCAGTACGTCAGCGTCTGCGGGTCGTCGCCGCCCGCCGAGCCCGAGCCGCAGCCGGACGCCGCGACGAAGGTCAGCGCGACACAGCTCACTGCCAGGGCCGTTCTCGGACGGCGAGAGGGTCCGTGCATGGGTATGCCTCCTGAAGTGGCTGACGCCCCCTCAGGTCGCTGTCCGGGGGCGGAACGGAAGGACGGAGGGCACGGCTCGGGAGGCAGCGTGCGACCTCGCTGAGAGCGCTCTCTTGCGGCTGAGCATCCCGCCGCCTCCGCACCCCGTCAAGAGGTCGGACGCGACGAATCCCCGCGAAGACCGGCAGCGTTGACGGCGGACCGACGCCTGCATACGCTCCCGGAGAGAGCGCTCCCAGCCGCCCGCTACCGGAGAAGGACTCCATGAAAGACCTCTTCCCACTGACCGACGGCTGGCGGCTGGACCTGCAGGACGGCGGGAGCGTGCCCGCTGCCGTGCCGGGCTGCGTCCACACCGACCTGATGGCCGCCGGCCTGCTCGAGGACCCCTGTCTGGGCCGCAACGAGCCTGACACCGCCTGGATCGGCCGGGCCGACTGGACCTACCGCATCGAGCCATCCGTCCCGCGCACGGAGCACGAGCGGACAGACCTCGTCTTCGACGGGCTCGACACGGTCGCCGAGATCCGCCTCGGCGAGACCGTCGTGGGCCGTACCCGCAACATGCACCGCCCGCACCGATTCGACGTCACCGGCCTGTTCGCCGACGCGGGGAGCACCCCGCTATCGGTGCGCTTCACCTCCGCCTACACCGAGGCGGACCGGATGCGCGCCGCCGTGGGCGACCGGCCCGGCGCATACCCCGAACCCATCAACTACCTGCGCAAGACGGCCTGCAACTTCGGCTGGGACTGGGGGCCGACGCTGGTGACCGCAGGCATCTGGAAGCAGGCGCGCCTGGAGCACTGGTCCACCGCCCGGCTGCGGCAGGTGCGGCCGCTGGTCACCGTCGAGGACGGCACCGGCCGGGTAGAGGTGCGCGTCGGCCTGGAACGGACAGCGCCGGGCCTGGTGGCCCCGCTGACCGTGGCGGCCGAGGTGGCCGGAGAGCGGGCCGAGGTCGCCGTCGACGCGGGCGCCACCGAGGCCGTCGTGACGCTGCGGGTGCCCCAGCCGGACCTGTGGTGGCCGCGCGGCCTGGGCGAACAGACGCTGTACGCCTGCCGGGTGACGCTGTCGGCGGCCGACTCCGCCGCTACCGCCCTGGACCGGTTCGAGACCCGGATCGGTTTCCGCACCGTGCGGCTGGACACCACGGCGGACGCCGACGGCTCCGCGTTCGCCTTCGTCGTCAACGGCCGCCCGCTGTTCGTGCGCGGCGTCAACTGGATCCCCGACGACGTCTTCCCCACCCGCATCACCCCCGAGCGCTACCGCGTCCGCCTCACCCAGGCGGCGGACGCCGGCGTGAACCTGGTGCGGGTGTGGGGCGGCGGTCTGTACGAGGACCGCGCCTTCTACGACACCTGCGACGCACTCGGTCTGCTGGTCTGGCAGGACTTCCTCTTCGCCTGCGCCGCCTACCCCGAGGAGCAGCCGCTGCGGGGCGAGATCGAGGCCGAGGCCCGGCACCAGGTCGCCCGGCTCGCCCCCCACCCGAGCCTGGTGCTGTGGAACGGCAACAACGAGAACCTGTGGGGCTTCCGCGACTGGGGCTGGGAGGAGGAGCTGGCCGGCGACAGCTGGGGCGAGGGCTACTACCTGGGCCTGCTGCCCCGCGTCGTCGCCGAGACCGACCCCACCCGCCCGTACTGGCCCGGCAGTCCCTGGTCCGGCTCGTGGCAGCACCACCCCAACGACCCGGCCCACGGCGCGACCCACTCCTGGGAGGTGTGGAACAGCGCCGACTACACCGACTACCTGCGTCACGTGCCTCGCTTCGTCGCCGAGTTCGGCTGGCAGGCCCCGCCAGCGCGGGCCACCCTGCTCCGCGCGTTGGGCGACGAACAGCTCGCCCCGGACTCACCCGGCATGCTGCACCGCCAGAAGGCGGAGGACGGCAACGGCAAGCTGCGCCGCGGCCTGGAGCGGCACTTCGCCCCGCCGCGCACCTTCGACGCGTGGCACTACCTCACCCAGGTCAACCAGGCGCGTGCCGTCGCCACCGGCGTCGAGCACTGGCGCTCCCACTGGCCGACCTGCGCGGGCACGATCGTCTGGCAGCTCAACGACACCTGGCCGGGCACCTCGTGGGCGGCCATCGACGGCGACGGACGCGCAAAACCGCTGTACCACGAGCTGCGGCGACTGTACGCGGACCGGCTGCTCACCGTGCAGAAACGGGACGGCGGTCTGGCCGTCGCCGTCGTCAACCAGGGCCGTACGCCCTGGCGGGGCGAGCTGGTGCTGCGCCGCGTGGAGGTCACGGGACAGGTGCTGCGCACGCGCATCGTGTCCTTCGACGCCGGCCCGGACACGGTCGCCACGGTCCCCGTACCGGCTGACATGAGACCGGATCCGGACTGCCGCGACGAGCTGCTCGTCGCAGACACCGGGGAGCTGCGCGCGCTGTGGTTCCCGGTGCGCGACAAGGACTTCGGCTATCCGGAGCCGGAGTGGGAGGTGTCGCTGGCCGTCGGCGCGGACGCCGAGTGCGCCCGGGTCCGCATCACGGCGCGGACCCTCGTCCGCGACCTGCTGCTGCAGGCCGACAGGCTGGATCCGGCCGCGTCCGCGGACCGGGGACTGGTCACGCTGCTGCCGGGCGAGCAGGTGACGATCGCGGTCCGCGGCTGGCGTCACCCGGACGCGAAGGCCGTGGACAGGGCGCTGTTCAGCGTCGCCGGCGCCCAGGGCTGACGACCGGCCCGGCGGCACACTCCGCTCCGGTGGCTGCCGCCGGCGTCCCCAGCGCCGCCACCGGAGCGTCTGCCGTGACGCTGGGACACCCCCTCGGGCCGGCCACCGCTTCGAATGCGTTGGCCGGCCCGCGACGCTGGGCAGGGGACCATCAGAGGCGGACCGGGAGTTCCTGGTGTCCGTTGGAGATGAACGAGGGCAGCGGAAGCAGCTTCTCGGCCGGGGTGGTCAGTGCGAGTTCGGGGAAGCGCTCGAAGAGGGCGGGAAGCGCGATGCGGGCCTCCAGACGGGCCAGTTCGGCGCCCAGGCAGAAGTGGATGCCGTGCCCGAACGCCAGGTGCTCGGTGTTCGTCCGCGTGACGTCGAAGCGGTCCGCGTCCTCGTGCACCGCCGGATCGCGGCCCGCTGCCGCGTAGTTGATGACCAGCGCCTCACCCTTGTGAAAGCGCTGCCCACTGGCCTCGTCCTCGAAGTCCTCCGTCGGGAAGCGCATGATGATGTTGGCGATCGGCGCCTGGTGGCGCAGAGACTCCTCGATGGCGTCGGTCCAGGAGACGCGGCCGTCACGGAGCATCGCCAGTTGGTCGGGGTGTGAGAGCAAGTTGACCACGGCGTGGTCGAGGAGGTTGACGGTGGTCTCGTGGCCGGCTCCGATGAGCAGCAGCAGGCTGTCGAGCAGCTCCTGCTCGCTGAGCCGGCTGTCTGTCTCGTCGTCGTGCGCCGCGATGAGCACGCTGGTGACGTCGTCGCCCGGCTCGGCCCTCCTGGCCGCCACCGTCTGGGCGAGGAGCTGGTAGACGGCCTGCCCGTTGGCCATCGCCTCCTCCTCGGTCAGGCCGGTGTCGAACAGGCCGCCGATGCGGGTGCGGAAGTCGTCGTGCAGTGCGTCGGGGACACCGAGCAGGGAGTTGACCACGAGCAGCGGCAGCACCCAGGCGAAACGGGCACGCAGATCCACCGGGCCCTCGTCCTTCAGGGCCTCCAGCTGGTCCAGCAGGTCGGTGGTGATCGTCTCGATGACGGGGGCGAGCGCCCGGACCCGGCGGGCGCTGAAGGCGGCGCCGATCAGCCGGCGCAGGCGCTTGTGTTCGGCGCCGTAGGCGGAGAGGGCGTTTCGGACGTCCACCCAGATGCGCAGCGGCCAGTGGGCCGGTATCTCGCCGTCGATGTAGGCCGGCCAGTGCTGGTGGGCGTCCTTGGAGACCAGCGGGCTGGTGAGCAGCCGCCGGATCAGGTCGGGGTCGGTGACCGAGCGCGCCTGCACGCCGCCCGGCAGTTCGACCTCGGCGACGGGGCCCATGGCGCGGAGCCGGGCGCTCTCCGCGTGGATGTCGGCGGCTGCGGTGTCCAGTCGGTAGGGGCAACCGACGGTTTCAGGTTCGGTGTCCATGTCACTCCTTGGTACGGGTCGCGGTGGGCGGGAAGGTCACCGGCAGGCTGGCCCAGCCGGAGTGGAAGGTTCCCGGGCGGCGTGCCAGGCGGTCACGGTCACAGGCCAGGGTCACGTCGGGCAGGCGGTCCAGGACGCGTTCCACGGCGGTCTCGGCGATCACCCGTGCGAGGTCGGGTGCCGGGCAGCCGTGCACGCCGGCGCTGAAGGCGAGGTGAGCACGGTTGCCCGCCCGCCGGTGAGCCGCGGCGGCCAGCCGCGGATCGCTGTTGGCCGCGGCGAAGGAGACCAGGATCGGTACGCCCGGTTCCAGGGCGGCACCCTCGTATTCCTGGTGACCGACCGGGTAGAGCGGGCAGTAGTTGGAGACGGGAGGGTCCTCCCACAGGACATGGTCCAGGGCGTCGCTCACCGGCTGCACGCCGTCGAAGACGTTCCCGCTGAACCGCTCGTCGTCGATCATCAGCAGCAGGGCGTTGGCGATCAGGTTCGTGCTGGGGGCGGTACCGGCTCCGACGACCAGGACGATCGTCTGCACCATCTCGTCGTCGGTCAGTCCTGCCTCGTGCTGCAGCAGCCACGAGGTGACGTCGTCACCGCTCTCGTCGGCCTTCAGGCGCGCCAGCCGCAGGCAGGCCGCCTCCAGTTCCGCGTTGGCCTGGGCCGCGTCCTGCGCCGTGTCGAAGAGTTTCGCGATGGCCTGGACGATGGCGCGGCCGACCTCGGGCGGGCTGCCGAACATCTCGATCAGCACCAGCATGGGCAGCACGTCCGCGTAGTCGGCCACCAGGTCGCCCTGTCCGCGTTCGCAGATCGCGTCCAGCAGGCCGTCGGCGGTCCGCGCGACGGTGTCGGCCAGCGCGTGGGTGTCGACCCGCTCCAGGCTCGACGTGATGGCGCCGCGCAGCCGCGCGTGTTCGGGCCCGTCCATCCACAGCGCGTTGTCCCTGGGCTGCATCATCATCAGCGCCGGGCTGTCGGCGGGCACCCGCCCCTCGCGCAGGTCCCGCCAGTGCGTGCGCGGGTCCTTGGCGAACTTCCCCGGGGTGTTGCGCAGCAGGTGCAGCGCCGCCCGGTAGGTGGTGGTCAGGTGACCGAAGACCCCTTCGGTGATCTCGACCGGCGCGATGGCCCCCATGGCGCGCAACGCGGCGTAGGTCCCGCGCGGGTCCGCGCTGAACTCGGGGCCGTGGATCGGCAACGGCCCGGTCCCGGAGGCGCCGTGGGGGCATCGGTGTGCAGGGGCGGGTTCGTCCGGGAAGCGGGGCGAGGTCATCAGGCGGGCTCCGGGGAGAGGGTGAGGAGGTACTGCACGAGCTGGATGAGCGCCTCCTTGGAGCTGGTGCGCTCGCGGGCGTCGCAGCTGACCAGGGGCGTGTCGGGAGACAGGTCCATCGCCTCCCGCAGTTGGGATGCGCCGTAGACGGGTGCGTCGGGAAACTCGTTCAGGGCCACGGCATAGGGCAGGGCGAGATCCTCCAGCAGCCCGATGATGTGGTAACTCTCGCCCAGGCGGCGGGCGTCGGCCAGCACCAGAGCCCCGAGAGCCCCCGAGGTGAGGTCCTCCAGGACGGGCAGGAACCGCTCCTGTCCGGGCGCCCCGAACAGGTAGAGGACGAGTTCGTCGCTCAGCCGTAGCCGTCCGAAATCCATCGCGACCGTGGTGCTGGTCTTGTCCGGCAGACCGGCGAGGCTGTCGGTGTGGCCGCTGGCTGCGGTCATCCGCTCTTCGGTGGACAGCGGACGAATCTCGGAGAGGGCGCCGACGAACGTCGTCTTCCCCACCCCGAAATGGCCGGCGACCACGATCTTCACGGCCGTCTCGTCACCGCGCAGGTGCGTGCCGGCGGCGGAGTCAGAGTGCGCGGAGTCCAGCAAGGACGGCCTCCAGGAGCTTTCGGTCGGGGCGGCGGGCGGACAGGGGGGTCGCACGGGCGGTGACGAGGCCCGCGTCCAGCAGATCGGCGAGCAGCACCCGCACCACGCTCAGCGGCAGTCCCAGATGCCCGCCGATCTCAGCGACCGACAGGGCGCCGGGCCGGCACAGCTCCAGCACCCGGCGCTGCTCGGGCGACAGACCCGTCGGCAGCACCCCGGACACCGTCGGCGTCACGAGTGTGACGTGGTCGAGGTGGCGGCGATCGGGCGCGGACCGCCCACCGGTCATGACGTAGGGACGTACCAGCGAGCCGTCACGGGCCCGCCGGGCCGGGTTCACGACCCGGCACCCGCAGCGCCTCGCGTGGCCAGCGCCATCTCCTGGCCGAGACGGTCCACCGTCTTCTCCATGGCGTAGGACAGCGCCTCCACATCGGCTTCCCGAGTCGCCGAGAGCGCCAGGTACGTGCTGGCTCCCGCAGCCATCACGAACAGGTAGCCGCCGCCATACTGGATCATCGTCAGCTCCCAGGGTGCCCGGCGGCAGTCCGCGAACTCGGCGGCCTCCCGGCTCAGCGACTGCATTCCGGAGACAGCCGCAGCCATCCGGTCGGCCATGTCACGGTCGAGGTCCTTCGACATCGCGGCCACCATGCCGTCGGAGGACAACAGCAGGGCCCGCAGGGTGTGGGGGTGCCGCAGCAGGTGCTCGTCCAGGACCCAGCCGAGGCCGTGCAGGTCGACACCAGGGGTGCTCATCAGTCGGTGTTCCTCTCGTCGGAAGCGGGCTGCTGCGCCGCGCGGCGGCCTCTCGTGAAAGCACCCAGGGCTTTGGTGTCCGGCGGCTCCTCCAGCACCGCACGCAGGACGACGGGCGCGTCGCGGGGCTGCCGCCGGCGGCGCTGCGGGAGTCCGTCGCCGCGGGTGGAGGGGCCGTCGTCCACAGCGGGCACCGGTGTCGGCTGAGACCGCTGTGGTGCCTGGCCACCGGAAGACGCCGGTGAGGCGCGGGAGAAGCCGGGAGCCTCCTCGGCCTCGGGAGGCGCGGGCGAGGTGAGCAGTTCCCGGGGCAGGTAGAGGACGGCGCGGACACCGCCGTACGGGCTCTCCTGTTCCACGCTGGCACGGAATCCGTAGCGGTCGCCCAGCACGCCGACGGCCGCCAGGCCCAGCTTGGGCGGATTGCGCAACCGAGTGAGACGGACGGGCTCCTGAGCGGTGAGCAGCTTCCAGGCCGCGGCCTTGTCCTCCGGCTTCATACCGATGCCGGAGTCGTCGATGATCACGCTCACCCCGTTGTGCGCCTGTACGAACCACACGTGCACGTCGGAGCCCGGTTCGGAATGACGGGCGGCGTTGTCCAGCAGCTCGGCGACCGCCAGCACCACCGGCTCGACGGCCCGGCTGACGACCCAGACCGGCGGTTCCCCGATGATCTCCACCCGCTGGAAGTCGCGGATCTTCGAGACTCCGCCGCGGACCACGTCCAGCAGGGAGGAGTCCAGTCGCTGACGGCCCGGCCAGGAGCCGGTGAGGACGGCGATGACCTGTGCACGCCGACCGAGCTGGGCGCTCGCGTGGTCGATCGCGGAGGCATCCGCCAGCACCTGGTCGTCGTCGTGCCTGCTGATCATCTCCATGATCGTCGCCTGTTGCTCGGAGACGAGGGCCTGCATCGAACGCGTCAGGGTCTTCACCGCCGAGTGGGCGGCGGCCTCGGCGCGTCGCCACGTCTGGTCCGCGACCTCGTCCAGGGCCGTCGGGACGGCTTCGAGCACCTGCCCGAGCGGGGTGTCCCGCAGTTCGGCGGGCACCGGTTCGGCGGCTGCGGCGGCCCTGCCCCTCGACAGCAGGGTCACCGCCTGTGGCAAACGGTGCTCGACCAGGTGCTCCAGCTCCCGGTCACGGAGCTGCAGGTCCCGGACACGACGCTGCAGGGCGCCGGCGGTCTCCCGTTCCCGGGCAACCGCACGAGAGGCTGCCCGCCGACAGACCAGTACGGCCACCAGAGCGCCGGCGAGACAGACCGACAGCGACCACAGGGCGATGTCCGTCATGAGTGAAGTCATCTCGTCCTAGGGCAGGCGGTGGCGCCGACGAACCCCTCACGCCGCATCCCGTCCACGGAGCGACGAAGAGCACCGGCTCGGCGGCGTGATCGGGGAATGACTATACGTCAAAGCTGTTGCACCGAAAAAGAGTTGCTGCCGCATGGCTGGACGCGCAGGCCGCGCCCGCACGATGCGCGGTCACCGGCATGTGCCCTTCGGCTCAGGGGAGTGGGGGTACCCGACCGCTCAGCCGTCAGCCGTCGAGCCGTCGAGCAGGGAATGCGGCCAGGCCACCTCGCGGCGGTCGGCATATCCGGCGTCGGCGCGCCGGACCGTGCCGTGGCCCTCGGCCCGGAGCCGGGCCCCCAGAGCCTTCGGCCGGCCGCCTGTTCGCACAGGATGTCCTGCATGGTGCGCGGCCCGCCGGCCGAAGGTCACGACCGGCGCGCGTCGTTCCGTCTCGACGAGCCCGCGGGCCTCGGCGAAGACGCGCAGCCGTGTCACAACCGTAGTGCGACGGTATGCGTGTCCCGGGAGGCGACCGGGAAGAGAACGGCAGAGCTGACAAGGGGGCGCTCATGCAAAGACGAACGGCTGCGCGCGCCACGGGAGCTGCGCTGCTCGCAGGCGCAGTGCTCGCCGGCTGCGGCCCGCAACGGCCGCGTGAGGTGACAGGCGACCTGTCACTGAGCGGGGCGCAGCAGATCGCCTGCGCCCGGACGATCGTCGAGGGGGACGTCGTGGACGCCCACCAGGCCGAGGGGAAGCACCGGATCGCGGTGACCCTCTCCGTGGCGGACTGGATCAAGCCTGCGCGCGGCGGCAGCACGACGAGCCTGGACATCGTCGACCCGGCCGTCGAGCACGGCAGGGGATACGCCGTCGGCGACCACGTGCTGATGATCGTGCTCAAGCCTCGTCAGGCCGGAGCCACCACCCTGCGGGGGGATGACCTGAAGCGATACCGGGCCAGGCTGCCAAGCGACCTGCGCCGCGCGAAGAAGGCCACCTGCCCGGCGTGGGCATCGGACCTGTGAGGGCGCTCCAGCGTGCCCGGCACGCCACGCTCGCCGCGGCCGCCGTGGTCCTCGCAGCCGCCTTCGGCATCGGCCTCGCCTCCGACGGCCCCGCCACGCACCACCGGCCAGCGAACCAGAACGGCGGAGTGGACCGCTACGAGGCGTGGGTCGCCTGCTCCCGGTACATCGTCACCGGCGACGTGACGGCGGTGCGCGCGGCGACGACGGACGGCCGGGCGATCGTGAGCCTGGCGGCGCAGGACTGGCTGAAGCCCTCACACGGGAGCAAGGCGGCCGAGTTCGAGGTCGCGGATCCGACGGCTCTGGAGGCGGAGCCACTGCAGCCCGGCGAGCACGTCATGGTCGTCGTGGCCGACGAAGAGAGGCAGAGCCGCACCTACAGCGGCGCCGAACTCAAGGGTGCCCGCAGGGCCGTCGAACGCGCCCTCCCGACAGCCCCGGCCGCCTGCCCCTCGCACTGGAGCACCTTCCCGGACGCCTGAACGCCCCGGCTCAGCGGTACCGGCCGGGACGACACCACACCAAAAGACGGCAAATTCCGATACCTCGCCGCAACCATCGCTCGGGTCGGAACGTCACCTCATCGCCACATCATTCACCTGACGTCCACATGGGGCGGCAGGCGTGTGTGGGCGATGCCCGCCACGCCGGAGAGGAACCCTCAGCATGAGTCGGCGATCCCAGGGACTCGTCAGCGCCTGGGCAGAGCTGCAGCGTCAGCAGCGACGGCAGGAGGAGCAACAGCGTCGCGCCTGGTTACAGCATCAGCGTGAACAGGAGCGGCAGCAGCGCACCGCCGAGAGAGCCGCGGCCCGCAGACAACGCGAACAGCAGGCCGCCTACCGGCAGCGCAGGGAGGAGGATGCACGTCGACGCACCGACGAACTCGACCAGCGTGTCGACCAGTTGCGCACGCTGCTCACCACCGGGTGCCGGGTCGATGCCTTCTCCCCCACGGCACTCGCGCAGTCGGAGGCCATCGAGCCCTTTTCACCGGGCCAGTTGGCCGTCCCGGTGCGCATGCCCGACCCGAACTCCTACCAGCCCCGAGAGGGCGGGTGGGGTTTCGGCGCGAGCAGACAGGCGCAGGACGAGGCTCGGGCTCGCTTCGAGCAGTCCTGGCATGCGGCGCAGGCCGCAGAGACTCAGCGTCAGCAGCAACTGGCTTCCTACCGCGGGCAGTACCAGGAATGGGCTGATCATCAGCTGGCGGAGGTCCGGCGGCACAACGCGGGCGTCGAGTCGCTCGTCGCCTCGTTGCGCCGCGCCGAGCCGGACGCAGTCGTCGAGTACTTCACGGCCGCGCTCTACGCGTCCCGGGGGTGGCCGGACGACTTCCCGCGCCAGGTCTCGGCCTCGTTCGACGCGCCGGGGCGCGAGTTGATCCTGAACTGGGAACTGCCCGGCATCGCCGTCGTTCCCGAGGCGTCGACGGTCCGGTACATGCCCTCCGTGGACCGGGACAAGGAGACCCGGCGGCCGGTCACCGAACGGCGCGCCCTCTACCGGGACGTGCTCGCCCAGTCGGTGCTGCTGGCACTGCGGGAGGTGTTCACCGCCGACGGGTTCGGAATACTTCACTCGGTGACGTTGAACGGCTTCGTCGACGACACGGACCCCGCCACGGGGCACCGGGCACAGACCTTTCTGGCCACCGTGCTGGTGGCGAAATCGGACTTCGAGCGGTTGAACCTCGCCCAGGTGGGTGCCCCGGACTGCCTGGTCGACGGCCTGGGCGGCCGGCTCTCCGACCGGCCGGACCGGCCCGCGCAGGTGCGGCCGGGGCGGCAGCCGGGCGAAGCCGGCCGGGAGGTCGTCTCCCATGCGGACGGCCGCGAACAGAACCTGTTCGAGCTGGATCCCCTGCAGTTCGAGGAGCTGGTCGCCGAACTCTTCCGTGCCATGGGGATGCAGGCCGTCACGACGCAGCGCTCGGGCGACGGCGGCGTGGACGTCGACGCCCTCGACCCGGATCCGATCCGCGGCGGCAGGATCGTGGTGCAGGTCAAGCGCTACCGCAACACGGTGCCGCCGAGCGCGGTCCGCGATCTGTACGGCACCGTGCAGGACGCCGGGGCCAACAAGGGCATCCTCATCACGACCTCCGCCTTCGGCCCGGGGTCGCACGCCTTCGCGAGCGGCAAGCCGCTGACCCTTGTTCAGGGCGACGATCTGGTCGAACTCCTGCACCGCCACGGCCTGGAGGGCCGACTGGACGACAGCCCGCCCGCATGCCCCGAGGATCCGGACGAGGAACTGGACGACGTCAGCGTCCTTGGGCTGTCCTGGTCCGGGACGGCCGTCTTCGACGTCTGCGCACTGGTCTGCGCGGGCGGGAAGGTGCTCGACGACGACCACTTCGTCTTCTTCAACAACCGCAGCACCCCGGACGGCAGCGTGCAGATCATGCCGGCCACCGGAAGCGATCGGGCGGCGGTGTGGGTCTGCTTCGACCGGCTGCCCCCGCGTGCCGACCGGCTGGTCCTCGCCGCGGCCGTCGACTCCGAGCAGGACGGCGACGGTGACCTCGCCGAGCTGGCGGATACGCGGCTGCGGCTGTCGGATCCGTCCGGCAACGAGGCGGAGTCGCTTGCCGTCTCGGACGGACGGGCGACGGAGAAGGCCCTCGTGCTCGGCTCGTTCCGCCGGCGTGCCAACGGCGACTGGAACTTCGTTCCGGGGGGACGCGGCTATCCCGGAGGTCTCCTCGCGCTGGTCGAAGAGCACGGAGTCGAGGTGGAGTAGGGGCAGGCCCGGCTGCCCGCGCACGTCCGAGTTGCCGCCTTCAGCGGCCGCGGTCCGCCCAACGGGCGGGGTCGTCCTCCAGGTCGGCGCGCGGCCAGTCGGCGTGCTCGGCCGCCGCCTCGTATGTCGTCTGCAGGAAGTCCAGCAGCGCCGCATCCGGGTCGTCCGCGGTGCGGACGGCTTCGTAGGGCAGCAGGAACTGGCCGTTCTCCTCGCTGTAGAACGCCGCCTCCGGCCGGACGGTGTGCGCGGCGAAACCGTCCGGCTCGGGGTAGGCGTAGGCGTAGAACGCACCTTCCTCACCGCCGCCCGGCCAGAAACCGCAGCTGCTCAGCTCGCGCGAGTAGCCCTCGACCATGACCCAGTCGCCGCAGTTCGGCGCACCCCCGGGGTGTTCGGGCGCCGGGCGCCCGGAGAACCGGGTGCAGGCCAGGTCCATCGCACCCCAGAAGAGGTGCACCGGGGACACCTTGCCGACGAACCGCGACCGGAACTCGCCCATGACCCGGTTCGCCTGGAGCAGTTGCTGCCAGAACAGGTGCGCGGCCCGCGCGTCGTAGGCGGCGTGCTCGTAGTCGTCGGGGAAGGGGAGAGCCGGCTCGACCTCGTTGGGGTGCTCCTGGATCTCGGCGCGGATGCCGAGCTCGTCGAGCATGTGCATGGTGCGGGCGTAGAACTCGGCGACCGGCATGGGCCGCAGTTCCATGCTGCGGACGCCGCCGTCGCTGTGCCGCAGCAGCAGACGGTGGTCGACGAAGTCGAACTCGAGGTCGAAGGCCCCGGCGCCGTGCGGGATGGCGGAGGTGGTCAGCCCGCGCGGGCTGACGTAGAGGGTGACCTGCCACCAGTGGTTGACCAGCGGCGCGTAGGCGAGGCGGACCTTGCCGACGATCTGCGTCCACATGTGCAGGGTGGTACGGGTCGGCGTCCAGTCCTCGACTCGCAGCCGGGGCCACGCGGTGGCCTGCGGGTGCGGTGCGATGTCCGTCACGCCTCCCACCGTGCGCCCGCCGCACGCCTCCGGCAACTCGGGCAGCGGGCCCCTTCCTGTGTCGTTGCGGCAACGACGTTGCCGCAACGACACAGGCCACCCGAAAACCACAGGCGTCTGCCGCGCGCTGCGCTGTACGGTCACGCGGTGACTGATGAGGACGGGTACTTCGGGGAGCAGGTCGCGGCCGGCTACGACGACGACGAGTCGGAGATGTTCGCGCCGCAGGTGATCGACGAGACGGTCGGCCTGCTGGCCGAGCTGGCCGGCAAGGGGCGGGCGCTGGAGCTGGCGATCGGCACCGGCCGCATCGCCCTGCCACTCGCCGCGCGCGGCGTGCCGGTGCACGGGATCGACATGTCGCGGGCCATGGTGGCCCGGCTGCGCGCCAAGCCGGGCAGCGACGAGGTCGGCGTCACGATCGGCGACTTCGCCACCACGCGCGTGGAGGGCACGTTCTCCCTCGCCTACCTCGTGTTCAACACGATCATGAACCTCACGACGCAGGACGCCCAGGTCGAGTGTTTCCGCAACGCGGCCGCGCACCTGGAGCCGGGCGGCCGTTTCGTCATCGAGGTCGGCCTGCCCGGCCTACGGAAGCTGCCGCCGGGCCAGAACGTCCTCCCGTTCCACACCAGCCCGACGGGCTGGGCGTACGACATCTACGACGTCGCCACCCAGGAGACCAGCTCCAACTACGTGCGCATCCCCGAGAACGGCCCCGCCGACTTCACATCGACGCCGTTCCGCTACGTGTGGCCGTCCGAGATGGACCTGATGGCCCGCATGGCCGGTCTCCGCCTCCGCGACCGCTGGGAGGACTGGAACCGCCGCCCGTTCACGCACGAGAGCGAGAAACACGTCTCGGTCTGGCAGAAGCCCGCCGCCTGACTACCCGGCATCGCCTGGGTCGTCCTCGCCCAGGTGGCGCAGGATTCGGCGGCACAGCTGCCAGCGGCTGCTGTCCAGCCGAAGTCCGAGCTCGCGTTGTGTGCGGACGGGGCGGACGAGGAGTTCCTTCTCGGTCGTCCCGAGCACCCCGATCATCATGTCGGCCAGCCGCAGGGCGCGGTACTGCTCGAACGAGCTGCGCGGACGGTCGATGACGGACAGCACGGCAGGGAAGTCACGCCGCACCGGCTCGGCCTGCATCATGCCCAGCGCCGTCACCCGCCGCTCGTCAGCAACCTCGCGCAACCAGCCCGCGACGGCACCGGGTTCGAACGAGCGTTGTTCCTGCGGCCGCGACGGCATGGCGTCCGCGGTAGCAACTCCACACAGGCGTGGTCTGACACGTCCATGCGTCCCGACCAGTGCCTGACCGCGGCTCGCAGTTACCGCGGCTGCCAGGCGCGGACGAGGTCGTCCGGTCCCCAGTGGGCCGCCAGCGGCAGGTCGGTGGCGACACCGCTGCGCGATACAGCGACGAGCCGGGTGTCCTCGTCCGCCCCGGGAACGGCCGGCACGTCACGGACCATCGCCTCGTACTCACGCCGCCCGAATGGCTGGTTCTCCGACCACTTGACGGACCCGAGGAAGTGCACGCGGCGAGCGACGGGTCCCCGGTCGGCGCCCACCAGGTCGATCTCGGGCTTGTTCTGCCGGTTCCACCAGCCACCGACCGCCTCGGTGTCCGGCCAGTCGCCATCCGGCAGCAGCCTGAGCAGAGAGTCCCGGATCAGGGGTTCCACGGCTCGGCCGCGCCACGACGTCCAGGACCGCTCGATCCGCTCCAACGCCACGTCACCGCGCCCGCGTTCGACCAGTGGGAGAAGCCGCGACGCGAAGGCCAGCCAGAACCGCAGGTACGGGTCGGCGATGCGGTACCGCTTGTTCTTCGTGTCCGCCTTGGTGGACAGCGGGAGGTCGGCGGCCAGCACCCGCTTGTCGATCAGCGTCCTCAGCACGGGGCTCAGCGTTCCGGATGGCAACGCCTCGGCTCCGCCGGCCTCGGCCGCAATGGCACCGAACGTCCGCTCCCCCGAGCCGACGGCCTCCAACACCGCCCGCGACGTGCCAGACTCGGGAAACTCGCCCAGCAGCGAAAGCTCACCGGCGACGAGCAAGGGCGACAACGGGCTGGCGACGGCATTGCGCAGGAACTCGTCCCGCGTCGTGCCGGTCCGCCATGACTGCACGATCTCGGGAAAGCCCCCGGTGATGAGCAGTGCGTCGACGGCCTCCGCCGCATCGAGCTCGGTCATGGCCTGGACGTCTGCAAGGTGCAACGGCTGCACCGTCATCTTCGTGGCACGGCCGAAGAAGGGACGTCCATAAGTCTGAAGAGCCTCCATCACCGACATATCGCTGCCGACCAGCACCAGGAGCAGGGGTTTGCCGGACAGGTGCCTGTCCCATGCCGTCTGTAGGGCACCTTCGAACTCGGCATCCTGCTCGACCAGCCACGGCACTTCGTCGATCACAACGATGCTGGGGGCGTCATCCGGCATGGCGACGGCGAGCGCCCGCAGCGCCGAATTCCAGTCGCCTGCCTGCAGACCCGCGACGAGAGCTGCCCCGCCCAGCGGCGACCGGGTGAGAGAAGCGAGAAAGTCGGCGCGCTCGGCGGCGGGGCTGCGGCCCTTCGAGGCCTGGTAGACGACATAGGGCAGGCCGGACCGGTCGCAGAACTCCTGGACGAGCCGCGACTTCCCGACCCGGCGCCGCCCGGTGACGATCACCGCCCGCCCGGCCGTCGGCCCGCTGCCCTCGACCACAGTGCACAGTTGCCCGTCGAGCAGCCCGAGGTCCTCCGCACGCCCACGGAACAGCATCAGTCGGCCTCTATAAACGTAGATGCAATCTTACGTAGACTGCATCTTACTTTACACTACGTATTGTTCGACTACTCTCTGCCATGACGATCACCCCCGTTCGGCGCGTCGAACCGGCGGCGGGTCGCGTCGTCCCCCGGGAGGAACGTCTCCAGGTGCAGCCCTTCCAGGGCGGCGTCGGTGGCGGTGCTGAGCGTGGCGGACGTGCTGAAGAAGCGGAGCGGGGCGCCGTCGACCTCGATCTCCAGGGTGAGCACCGGCCCGGTACGGGGCCTACCGACATCGAGGCCATCGAGGTATCCGGCGATTTCCGCGGCAAGCTCGCGGTGCCGGGGGTCGTGCGTGCGCTCGGCACGGTGCGTCACCTGCTCCAGCAGATGACCGCCCCACTCCTCGCGATTGCCGATCCGTCCGGCCAGCCCGCCCGGATGCAGACAGACCCGCAGCACGTTGACCGGCGGTTCCAGCAGCTCCCGCGCACAACCGCTCAGCAGCCGGTCGACGGCCGGGTTGGCGTCGACGATGGCCCAGTGATCGTCCAACAGCAGCGCAGGGTACGGCATGTGGGCGTCCAGGAGTCGCCGCATGCCGTCCATCACCACCGCGACGGACGCGTCGTCCAGCGAGTGGTCCGCATAGCGCGGCGCGTAGCCGGCGGCAAGCAGGAGCCTGTTGCGGTCCCGCAGCGGCACGTCCAGGTTGTCGGAGAGCCGGATGATCATCTCCGGCGTGGGGTGTGCCTTGGCGGTCTCCACCCGGCTGAGATGCCGGGTGGAGACGCGGGACCTGTTCGACAACTCCTGCTGGCTGAACCGGCGTCGCTCGCGCCAGGTCCGCAGCAGTGCACCGACCGGCGGCCCTTGGGCGGCAGTGCTCATGGGCATGAGCGTACGGCGCCGTGTCCGGTCGGCCATGACCTCTGAGGTCATGGCTCAGGTGGCGGGCCGACGGCAGAGTTCGGACTACCAACCGATCGAGGGCAACGGGAGTAAACGATGAAGGACATCGTCGAGCGGTACCTGGCCACCTGGAACGCGACCGGCGACGAGCGCGCGACGCTGATCTCCGAGCACTGGTCTCCCGAGGCGACCTACACCGATCCGCTGGCGGAGGTCGCCGGCCACCGGGGCATCGCGGCAGTCATCGACGGTGTCCAGGCCCAGTTCCCGGGCTTCGTGTTCACCCAGGTCGGCGAGGTCGACGCCCACCACCGCCAGCTGCGCTTCCGCTGGGGCCTGGGGCCGGACGGCGCCGAGCCGCTGGTGATCGGCTTCGACGTCCTCGTCACGGACGAGTCGGGCCGGATCCTCGACGTGCGCGGCTTCCTGGACAAGGTGCCGGCCTGACGACACCGCCCATGTCCGTGACCGGTCACTGAAGGGGGCCGCGGCCGCATCGGCCAGGGATCCGGCATTCGGCCCAGACCGTCTTGCCGGGACCGACGCGGTCGCGGACGCCCCAGCGGGTGGCCAGTGCGTCGACCAGGACGAGGCCACGACCAGTGGCCTGATCGGACGACGGCATGACGCGGGCAGGCTGGGCGCGGCGCGGCCGTCACGAAGGACCTGATCGACGCACTGCTGACGGTGGGACGGTTGCGGAACGTCGAGCTACAGGTCATGCCGCTTCGCCAGGAGGACCACAGCGGCTTCGAAGGACCGATGTACCTCGCGGAAACCACTGAACACCGGTGGGTCGGGTACGTCGAGGGGCACGAGACGAGCATGCTCGTCACCGCCCCGAAAGCAGCCAGCGCGATGCTTCAGCGCTATGGAAGGATGCGGTCACAGGCTCTCAGCCGGCAAGCGAGCCTGGACCTTCTGGAGCAGATGCGAGGGGCGCTATGGGCAGCACCGAACCGCGTTGGTTCAAGAGCAGCTACAGCGGCGGCGGCGGAGACAACTGCGTCGAGGTGGCCGTGCGGACGGAGGCCGTGTTGGTGCGGGACTCCAAGGACACCCGCCGCACGCCGCTCGCCGTGTCCGGCCCGGCGTGGGCGGCCTTCACTGCCGCCGCCGCGCGACGGAACCGCTGCTAGCCGTGCGCGGCAGGCCGTCGGAGCAGGCATCGACGCCGCGCCTCACGCGGCACGACTGGTGGGGCGTCGTTCTCGACGCCCCAGACGCCGCCGCGTTGGCGCGGTTCTACGCGGAGCTGCTCGGGTGGGAGGTTCTGAAGTCGGACGAGTCCGAGGCCGCGCTCGCGCCACCGGACGGCGTGGCCTACCTGTCGTTCCAGACCTCGGCGGGCTACGTGCGCCCGGTCTGGCCCGCCGCCCGGAACGCCCAGCAGATGATGCTGCACCTCGACTTCGAGGTGAGCGACCTCGCGGCGGCGACCGCCCACGCGCGCGAACTCGGCGCCGAGGAGGCGACGTTCCAGCCGCAGGACGACGTCCGGGTGCTGCTGGATCCGGCCGGTCACCCGTTCTGCCTCTACGTCGACACGGCACCGGAAGCCGGCTGACCTCCGGCCGCACGGCTCTGCCGTGCGGCCGGAGGGCACTGCGGTTGCGCCGTCAGGTGAGTCCGCCGTACGACACGGTCTTTCCGGGGCTGATCTCGCACGCCAGACGGTCAGCCAGGACCGCACCTCGGTGGTCAAGATCCCACCGTCGTGCGTCGGCGGCGTCCTCGTCCCGGTCCTGCAGGTACAGCTCCATGCTGTCGTCGATGTCGCCCGACCATCTGTACAAGTCGGCCGTGAGGCCCTCGGAAAGGTCCAGGCCGGCGACGGGGTCGTCCGGCAGAAAGTCCCCGATCCCCTCTGCCCGCAGTGGCGCCCAGGCGAACTCGCCTGCGACCACAATGTGTTCAGGAGGCTGCGGCGCTTCGTGGGGGTCGCGCCCCCAGTGCAGCTGCAGGCATGCCCAGCACACGAACTTCGCGGTCGAGTGGCGCTCGTCCCAGTAGCGCACGATCCACGCCGGCCCCAGGTGCTGCGCCAGCTCCCGGCTGACCTCCAGTCCAGCCTCCGCGTGTTCGCGCAGCACCGATCCTTCGGTGGAGCCGCTGGACGGTCGTGCTCGGGACCACACCGACAGCCGGTCGGCCAGGGCGACGGGGAGCGCCGGTGCGAGGTCGCTCAGGGCGAGTTTGTGCGTGAACCCCTCGATGCTCCGCAGGACCACACCCGGTGCGCTGTGGAGAGGGGAGCCGTCGTTGTTCGCCTTGACCAGGAGCTCCCGGGGTTCTCTCTTGTGCGGTGTCATGCGGTGTCCCCCCACGTCCGAGTCAGAGCAGCACAGTAGGGCGCGCAGCGGCAAAGGCGCATGCGCATTCTACTGCACCACTGCCCGCCGATCGCCCCCGGCGGTCGGCGCTACCGGACGGCGTAGCCGGGGACGGAGGGCCAACGGACGGTCAGGACCACCGACGCCTCCTCCGCCTCCCAGGAGTGGTCCACCCCCTTGCCCCACACGACGTAGTCGCCCTGGCGGGTCAGCAGCACGTCGCGGCCGGGGAATTCCATGCGGAAGCGGCCGCTGATCAGGACGAGCAGGGCTGTGCGCTGCTCGCCACGTGTCCACTGGGCGCGGCGCTCCCCCGGCGGGTGGACGCCCCACTTGATCTCCACGGCCTCGCTGTGCCGCGGATCGTCCGCGTCCTTGAAGTGCCCGAGCAGCCAGCCCTTGTCGAGGGCCGCGTCCCGGCCCGCGTGCCCCGTGTACAGGATCTCTTCTTCCACGGGCCCGGACGTTAACAAGCCGCCGCCACGGGCACGCCCGCCGGGCGGCCCGCGAGCAGGGCCGCCATGTGGTCGGCACAGCGCAGGGCCGCCTCCGCCATGGCGCGCCGGGTCATCCCCGCGACGTGCGGGGTGAGCAGCGCGTTCGGCAGCCCGGCGAGCGGCGAGCCGAACGCGGCGTGCTCGTGGGCGAAGGTGTCGACGGCGGCGGCCGCGAGCGGGTGCGCCGGATCGCGCAGCGCGGCGGCGAGCGCGTGCTCGTCGACGATCCCGCCGCGCGCGGTGTTCAGCAGCACGGACCCCGGGCGCATCCGGGCCAGTTCGGCTCGGCCGATCAAGCCGCGCGTCCGCGCGGTCAGCGGCACGTGCAGCGAGACGACGTCGCTGGTCGCGAGGACCGTGTCGAGGGACGGCGCACGCCGCACGGACGTCGAGTGCGCGGGGCTGCGCGAGTAGCCCTGTACGGCCATGCCGAGCGTGGCTGCCCGGTCCGCCAGCGCGGTGCCGATGCGGCCCAGCCCCACGACGCCGAGTGTCAGTTCGGACAGTTCGGGCGGCGGCGCGGTCACCGCCTGCCAGTTGCCGTCGTGTGCAGCGGTGTCCAGCTCGCGCAACCGCCGGGCGAGGGCGAGGAGTTGGGCGAGTGCGAACTCGGCGACGGCGCCGGCGTTCGAGCCGGGGGTGTGCGTGACGGTCACGCCGTGCCGGGCGGCGGCCGCCAGGTCGACGTGGTCGGTGCCGGCGCCGGCCCGGCCGACGACCCGCAGCGGGCTGCGCAGCGAGGGGTCGGCGGCCGTGGCCAGGAAGCCGGCGCGCATCGGCACGCCCGCCCGGGACTTGACCGCGTCGTAGCCGTGCCCGTCCCGCGTCGTCTCGGCGACCAGGGCGGTCTCGTCGAAGAGGTCGAAGTCGACGAAGCCGACCCGGCCCGCCCATGTTGCTCGAACCTGCGGGGAGTCCGTCACCCGCCGCAGGTTGAGCGTGAGGTCGAGCCCGTGCCCGAGCAGCCGTTCCAGTTCCCGGTCGAGCAGCGCGCCGGGAGCGGCGTCCAGCAACAGCACTCGCATCCGCCGGACTCTACTGGGCTTTCGTCGGGTCGCATGGCTTTAACGCGGGCCGGTGGCACATCCGGGATCACAGTGCAGACGGGATCGGGTACGCCTCCAGCCGGCCGGCGGGTTACTGGAAAGTCAGGCGACGTGAGCACCGGCTTTCGGCCGGAAAACGGTTCTGAGGTCGCCCGATTTCCGGGCGTTCACCCACACGCGCACCCCGACCCGGCCGCACTGTGATCCACGGTGGCCGGAGGCCTCGGCAAGGGTACGCAGTGCCCGCTGAAGCCGGCCGCCGCGCTGCTGTCGACGATCCCGGTCGCCGTGCTGTTCGCCGTCTTTCAGCGGCACTTCGTCCGCGGGGCCAACAGCGGCGCCGTCAAACAGTGAGCCGGGCCGGGCCGGCCGGCGTCCGGTCACCGGCCGGCTCGCGTCAGGGCTTGCGGCCGATGCCGCAGATCGCGTCGACCTGCGAGGACTCGTCCTCCGTGGACTCGACGTCGGGGCGCCAGGCCGAGGTGGTGACGACGCCGGGTTCGAGCATTTCCAGCCCGTCGAAGAACTCGGCGATGTGCTGCGGGCTGCGCAGGTGGTAGGAGCCGGTGGAGGCGGTGTTGTAGGCGTCGATGGCCTTGTTCAGCGCCGGACTGGTGTCGGTGCCGTCGCTCAGCGCCAGGTAGCTGCCGGACGGCAGCGCGTCCAGCAGGATGCGGACGACGCCGCGCGGGTCGTCGGAATCCGGCAACTGGCCCATGATGCCGAGCATGGTGAGTGCCACCGGCTGCGAGAAGTCGAGGGTCTTCGAGGCCTCCTGCAGGATCCGCTGCGGGGTGCGCGCGTCGGCGTCCACGTACGCGCAGGCGCCGTCGGGCTTGCTGGCGAGCAGCGCGCGGGCGTGCACCAGGACGAGCGGGTCGTTGTCGACATAGACGATGCGGGAGTCGGGTGCGACGCGCTGCGCGACCTCGTGGGTGTTCTCGACGGTCGGCAGTCCGGTGCCGACGTCGAGGAACTGCCGGATGCCGGCCTCACCCGCCAGGTGCCGCACGGCGCGGGAGAGGAAACGCCGCTGCACACGGGCGATCCGGGCTATGTCGGGGAAGGTCCGCAGGATCATCGCCCCGGTGTCGCGGTCGGCCGCGTAGTTGTCCCTGCCGCCCAGCAGGAAGTTCCACACCCGCGCGGAGTGCGGGACGTCGGTCTGGAGTCTGTCGGCCAACGAGGCGGCGTCCGGGTCATATGCCATGGCCGACAGCCTCACACACCACCGACGCCCCGTCAGCAGCGGGGAAGGAGGTTCTCGCGGGAGGTTCTCGCCCCGGCCCGCCGGGTACTCGCGGCACGGTGACGAACACGCCTTTGGAGGACTACGCACTGTTGTCCGACCGGCACGGTGCGGCCCTCGTCGCCCGGGAGGGCGCCGTGGACTGGCTGTGCCTGCCGCGCTTCGACTCTCCCGCCGTCTTCTCGGCGCTGCTGGACGAGGACGCGGGCAGCTGGCTGCTGCGTCCGGTCGGCGGCACGCCGGTCTCCCGGCGCTACCTGGCGGGCACGATGGTGCTGGAGACCACTTTCCGCGCGCCGGACGGCGTCCTCACTCTGACCGACGCCCTGGCGACCGGGCACGACGACGACCCGCACCGGCTGGGCGCGTCGGCCCCCCATCTGCTCGTGCGCCGCGCGACCTGCACGGAGGGGTCCGTGGAGCTGACGCTGGACCTCCGGCCGCGGCCGGAGTACGGCCTGGTCGTGCCCCTGATGACCGTCGGCGACGGCGGCGCCGTCGTACGCGGCGGCCCGGACCGCCTCACCTTGTCCGCCCCCTGCCCGCTGGAGGTCGCCTCCGGCGCGGTGAGCGCCACCGTGCGGCTGACGGCCGGGGAGAGCCACTGCTTCGGACTGCACCGGGGGGCGCTGGCCGGGCCGGGGCCCCGGATGTGGAGCCAGGAGGAACTGGCGGAAGCGCTGGAGGCGACGACCGGAGCGTGGCGTACCTGGTCGGATGCACACCAGGCGTACGAGGGGCCGTGGCGGGACCTGGTGCATCACTCGGGCCGGGTTCTGCAGGCGCTGTCCTACCAGCCTTCCGGAGCGATCGTGGCGGCTGCGACCACCTCACTTCCGGAGGAGGCGGGCGGCGTACGGAACTGGGACTACCGGTACTCCTGGGTGCGCGACGCCGCCATGACGATGGACGCCCTGTGGGTGGCGGCCTGCCCGGACGAGGCCGGAGAGTTCTTCGGCTTCGTGTCCTCGGCCGCGGCCAGCGGCTGGGCGGGCTCCCATCTGCAGATCATGTACGGAGTGGGCGGCGAGCACGACCTGACCGAGCGGGAGTTGCCGCATCTGTCCGGCTGGCGCGACAGCCGGCCCGTCCGGGTCGGCAACGACGCGTGGCGGCAGCCGCAGCTGGACGTCTACGGGGAGCTGCTGGAGACGGCGGCCCGCTTCGAGGACCAGCTCGCCGGCGCCGGTGCCGCGCAGCGGATGTTCCTGGCCGGGCTCGCCGACACGGCGGCCGACCGGTGGGAGCGCCCCGACCACGGCATCTGGGAGATCCGCGGCGAGCCGAAGCACTTCCTGCACTCGAAGCTCATGTGCTGGGTGGCGCTGGACCGTGCGGTGCGGCTGGCCGCGCGGCTGGCGGCCGGCGAGGAGCAGGCCGCCGGCTGGCGGGCCGAGCGGGACCGGATCCGGGCGGTGATCGAGGAACGCGGCTGGAGCACGGAGGCCGGTGCGTTCACCCAGGCGTTCGGTGAGACGGCGCTGGACGCCTCGGCGTTGATGCTGCCGATCAGCGGGTTCCTGCCGGCCGACGACCCGCGGGTGCTCGCCACGATCGACGAGGTGGCCGCCGGGCTGACGGACGCACGGGGTGTGGTGCACCGCTACCGGACCGGCGCCGGGTCGGACGGGCTGGCAGGCGGGGAGGGCGGCTTCCTGCTGTGCACGTTCTGGCTCGCCCAGGCCCAGGCGATGGCCGGGCGGACGGCCCGGGCGCGCGCGACGCTGGACCGGGCGGCCGGGTACGCCAACGACGTGGGTCTGCTGGCCGAACAGGTGGATCCGGCGGACGGGCGGATGCTCGGCAACTTCCCGCAGGCCTTCAGCCACATCGGCCTGGTCAGTGCGGCGTGGGCGCTGGCCTGCGCGCCGGGTGCCCGCACGGCGGGCCCCCCGGTACGGGAGTGACGGGTGTGGTGCACGCCATGCTCGCCGGCCCGCATGGCCGCCGAGTGGAGGGGTAGCGGTGGGCTGACCTGTTCGATCGACCCGCACTCCCGCAAGAAGGACCACGCCACGATGACGACCACCGGCAGCCCGAGTCTCGCCCCGATCTACGACAGCCTCATCGAGGAGCACGGCGACGTACTCGCCGAGTCCCGCCGCGTGGCCGAGGAGACGGCGCGCGAGGCGGACCAGGCGCTGGACTGGCGGGACCTGCGCACGCACTGACGCGCCCGGCCCCCGAAGGCACCGGGCGCATCCGGCCCCCGTGTTCGGGACCGCGGTCAGCAGCCGCCGCAGTTGTAGTAGACGACGTCCCAGTGGTTGCCCTCGTGGGCGTAGATGTTTCCGGAGCCGGACTGGTACATCGCCGCGCCGTCGCCCGCACGCGGTCCGATGTAAGTGAACGCGCTGGTGATGTAGTTGCTGACGCAGCTGTACAGGCTGTAGTCCAGCTTGTAACCGTTCCAGTGGCTGTAGGTGCCGCTGGCGTGCCCGGTCTCGGTGCCGGCGGTGATGTTCAGCGCGCACCCGGTGTAGCTCTTGAGCGTCTCGGCGCCCTGGACGGTGCTCAGCTTGATGCCGGAGAACGACGTACAGGTCGGGTTGTTGCGGTCCGAGCAGTTACCGCTGGAGGACCAGGTGATGCCGGCTGCGCTGAAGCGCGCCGTGGCCTGTGCGTGGGTCAGCTCCGTCGCGGCGTGGGCCGTTCCGGTCGAGGCGAGTCCGACGCCGGGGGCGAAGAAGATCGTCAGGATCATCGCGAGCGCGCTGAGGATCGCGCGAAGTCCGTGCCTTCTCATGGGGGTTTCCTCCTGAGCACCGTGGTGTGGGGTCCTGTGGCAGGCGGAGCGCTGCCGATGATGCAGGCGCCCCGGGCCTCGCACAACGGGCCGGACGTTCTGCCAGCGGTCCACACCTCCGGCGACGACGCCGGAGCGCACACTTCCGGCCAGGCAACAGAGTTGACGGTCCGTCGACGGACAAAACGGCACGTCCGAGACTCATGTGATGTGACGCTTCTCTCCGCCCAGTTCACCGCATCCGCCCCGCCCTTATCGGCACAGACGGCCCATCACCTGCGCCGATGCGCATTCCCGTTCGCCCCATGAGCGGCTTTGATCTTGGATGCCGGTTTTTGAGGCGTACGGGGCATTGTGCTTACTGTCGCATCGCTCGCTCAGACGGCGGGCACCTACGGTCGTCACGCCGAATCCTGCCGGCGACCGAGGGAGCACTCGACGCGTCAAGCGCCGTAGGCAGGAGCGGGGGAACCAGGTAGGCCGCCGCGCCCGTGACGGGTGCGGCTAGGGGCGAGTCCGTGCGCTGACACGCACGGTAGGGCACTCTCAACCGGCCCGAGTCCGACAGCTCACCTCGCAGGCGTCGGTGAGAAAGACACACATGCTGTTCTCCCACGAGAACTCCCGGCGCGACGGTCGCCGCACCTCCACGACCGCCAGGCTGGCCGCCCTGACCGGCGCCGCAGGCGCCGCCGTGGCCCTGCCGCTGCTGGGCGCCGGGACCGCACACGCGGCCTCGGTGAGCACCTGGGAGCAGGTCGCCCAGTGCGAGTCCAGCGGCAACTGGCACATCAACACCGGCAACGGATACTACGGCGGGCTGCAGTTCTCCCGGTCCAGCTGGAACGCGGCCGGCGGCGGGCAGTACGCGGCCCGCGCCGACCTGGCCACCAAGAGCCAGCAGATCGCCGTCGCCGAGCGGCTGCTCGACATGCAGGGGCCGGGCGCCTGGTCCTGCGCCTCCGCCGGCGGACTGGCCGGAAACGGCCCCACGGCGAAGGTGAGCACCCGCTCGGGTTCCTCGACCCAGTCGGAGCAGCCGGACCAGCAGTCGCAGCCGGCTCGGCCCGCCCAGGGGCACCGGTCCTCCGGTGGCGCGGACTACACGGTCAAGGCGGGCGACACCCTCGGCCGCGTCGCCGCGGCCCACGGCACCACCTGGAAGGCCGTCTACCAGGACAACAAGTCGGTGATCGGCGCCGACCCGAACCTGATCTTCCCGGGTCAGGAACTCTCCCTGGACTGACGGCCCGGCCGTCCCCAAGCCGCGCAGCCCGCGTCCTCATCCCCCTTCAGGACGCGGGCTGCGCCCGGTACGACCGCTTGATCTCCTCCCAGCGCCGTGCCTCGCCCGCCGTGAGCCGGCCACGGAGTTCGGCGAGTTTCAGCAGATTCGCCTCGGCGCCGGAGGTCAGGGTGCGGGCCTCGGCCCGGTAGTGGTCGTCGAGCAGCGCCTCCACCTCGGCGTCGTTCATCACCGGCTCGATCCGGGCGGCCAGGCGGACGGTGTCCCGGTAGGAGCCCTGAAGCAGGAACGGCGGCTCCGTGCGCGCCTGGGCGTCCTGGGCCGCGGAGGCGATGTAGGCGGCGTTGACGGTGAGCAGCGTCCGCCGGACGCGCAGCAGGCTCCGCAGCACGGAGAGGAGCTGTTGCAGTTCCGCCGGCCCATAGGGGTGGTGCAGCCGGTCGGCTTGCGCGTCGCCGTCGCCCTCGGCCATGTGCAACAGCACCTGGAGGTCGGCGGGTTCGCGTGCGGCCAGCGGGGCCAGCACCGGATTCGACGTCAGCGCGTTCTCCACATGGCTGAGCTCGAACAGCTCCTCGCGGCCGGCCAGCACCTCGCCGAGGTTCCAGATGTCCGCCCGGTTGGCGAGCATGTCCGGCACCCGGAACCGGGCGCCGGAAGCGGTGAAGGGGTTTCCCGACATGCAGACGGCGAAGGGCTTGCCCCGCAGGTCGTACCGCCCGGATGCGCCGTCCATGCGGCGCTGGGTGTCGCACAGCGGCACGAAGCGCTGGAGGAGTTCCGGCGAGGTGTGCTGGATGTCGTCCAGGTGAAGGAACACCCCTGAGCCCATGCGCAGCGCCAGCTCGATCTTCTCCACCTCGCGCCGTGCGGCGGCGTCCGGTGCGGCGGCCGGGTCGAGGGATGTGGTGTGCCGGCCGAGCGCGGGTCCGTCGACGGTGACGAGCAGCATGCCCAGACGTGCGGCGGCGTACTCGATCAGCGTCGTCTTGCCGTAGCCGGGCGGAGAGAGCAGGAGCAGCAGGCCCTGGGTGTCCGTGCGGCGGTCGGCGCCCACAGTGCCGAGCTGCCTGGCCAGGTTGTCGCCGAGCAGCGGCAGGTAGACCTCGTCGATGAGCCGGTTGCGCACGAACCCGGGGACCACGTGCGGCACGTGCGCGTCCAGGCCCAGCCTCTCCCGTTCGGCGGCGAGCACGGCGCCGCGCCGCCGCGTGAACGCGCGGTGTGCGGGGGCCCTCTCCGTGCGGAAAGCCTCGGTGCGGACGAGGAACTCATCAAGTCTTAGAGGGAGTTCACCGCCGGACACCCGCGGGTGGGTGCCGCGCAGGCCGCTGACCACGGCGGACGGCGGGGCCGTCACCTCCCGCCGCGGCAGGTCCTCGCCGCACAGCTCCAGTGCGACGGCTTCCGGAAGGTCACGCTCGTCGAGCTGCTTCCCGCGCGCGTAGGAGCCGAGCCACGCGCGCACGAGCTGATGGCCGGATCGGTGGTCGCATGCCAGAGCGGCGAGATCCTCCTCGTACTCCTTGACGGCGCCGGGCCGCGCGTCGTCGAGGGCGCCGCGGAAACCGGCGACCAGTGCGCGGGCCGCCTCGCCGGTGACGAAGTGGGGGCCGTCCGCGGCCGCGAGTTCCTCCAGAAGGTAGGCGCCGACCGCCCCGGGCCGGGACGGGCCGGGCAGACCGGCGTCGGTGAGGAATCTGCGGGCGGCTGCTGAGAGTTCCGCCGCGAGGGCTCCGCCTTCGTCCGTGGCGGGGCCGAAGACGGTGCGGGCGCGGGCGAGAGAGCGGGCGCGGGTCGTGAAGTGCGTGCGCGCGGCCCGGTCGGTGCCGAAGGTCCACAGGAGTTGAGCGGCCGCGCGCACGTCCGGCGCGAAGCGCAACAGGCCGGCCCGTGACCGCAGGCGGAGCACGGTGTGCAGGACGGCCGCCGCGTCGTGGTCGTGCACGCCGCGGTCGTAGCCCTCGTCGTAGGCGGCCGTGGCGGCACTGCGCACGGCGTCCGTGATCAGCTCCGGCACCGGCTCGCCGACCCCGGTGGCATTCGCCGCCTCTGTCAGGCCGGCCAGGTCGTGGCCCGCCGCGCCGCGTTCGGCTCGGGCCAGTACGGCGGCGGCGAGGTGTTCGGCCCGGTAGACCTCCGTCGACTCCGAGGCCAGCGGCTGGTGCCAGAACCGCCGTGCCTCCTCCAGCGCGGCGTCGCGGACCGGGGCTCGGTAGTCGGTGCCGGTGACGGTCAGCTGGAGTGCTTCCCCGTCCGGTACGAGGGCGAGTGCGAACGGCCGGTCGTGGACAGCGAATCGGTGCCGGCCGAGGCGGACGGTGCCGGGGCCGTCGCGCAGGTCGGTGCGGTCGCGCAGGGCGAGGGCGGCTTCCTGGCGGGCGGCGCTGAGCCGCCCCTCCAGTTCGGCGGCCGCCACCGGTTCGCCAAGGGCGCGCAGTTCGTCGACGACGGTGTGCACCCGCGCGGCCAGCGGGTCGGCGGCGAAGAGGGCGTGCAGAGCATCGAGGCCGTCGGGTTCCGTCGCACGGCGGGACAGCGCGGCCAGCGAGCGGTGGGCCGCCTGGGTGAGCCGTTCGACTCGGCGGGCCCGCTCGTCCAACTGTGCCTGCTTGCGGGCGGCGAAGGCCTGCTGTACCTCGTCCTGCCGCGCGGTCAGTTCGGCCAGGTGCGTCTCGGATCCGCCGAAGCGCGACATCAGTTCGCCCAGGGCGGCCAGCAGCCGGCCTGCCTGCTCGTCGCAGTCCTCGGGGGTGCCGGCGGCGGCCAGCGCACCGGTGAGTGCCTGGGCGAACAGCGTCCGTTCGGCCGCGAACTCGGCGTGCGCCTCGGCCTCGGCCAGCTCCGCGCGCCGTGCCTGCAGGACGGAGCGGGCGCCGTTGACCGCCCCGGTGACCTCGCCGACGCGTTCCAGCAGCGCGGTGCGCACGCCGGCATCGGCGACGTCGAGGGCCGCGACGACGTCGGTGACGAGCCGCAGGCCCTCGGCGTGAGCGGCGATGCGGGCGGCGAGCGGCTCGGCGGCCGCGGTGTCGGACACGTCGGCTGCCTGCCGCCGCACCTCCTCGACGTCGTCGAGGGCGGCGTCGAAGGCGCCGGGGCGGGCGAGCCGGTCCACGGCACGGGCGCCGGCCGCGTCGAGCGCCCCGGACAGCTCGTCCTGCAGCGCCGTGATGCGGGCGCCGTCGGCGTAGCGCAGGTCCCTCAGCGTCTCGCAGGAGCCCTGCGCGCGCCGCAGGCCGGTCAGCAGCTCGACCCATCCGGCCGCGTCGCGCGGCTCCTCGCCGCGGGCGCGCCGCAGCAGCGCAGTGTTATCGCGTTCCGCGGTCTCAACGGCGGTGCGGGCACGGGCACGCAGCTCCTCGACCCGCCGGAACTCGCCGATCGCCTCCCGCACCGTCTCGCGCAGGCCGTGCAGCGGTTCGTCCAGTCGCCCGAATTCCGCGGTGCCGAGCCAGTGGTGGGCGTCGAGGGCTCGGGTGCAGGCCACCGTGATCGCCTGGAAGACGGTGTCGCGCGCCTCGAGCCGGCCGGCCAGGCGGGCGACGGCCAGGCAGTCGGCCACTCCGCGCACCAGCTCCGCGTTGCCCACGCGGGCCAGCGGCCCGTCGCCGCTCAGGCGGGCGTCCTGGTGTGTCTCGTCGGTGAAGGGCGTGTGCCACAGCTGAACGGTGTGCGTGCGGGACGGCTCGCCGGCCGGCGGGCGCAGCAGAGCGAGCGTCCCGTCGGCGAACAGGCCGTGTCCGCAGGCGGAAAGCGGCGCGGTGACCTCCCCGCGCACGGTGTTGAACGGCAGCAGCAGGGTGTGGCCTTTGCTGCGGGAACGGAAGGTGAACAGGACGTCTTCGCCGTTCGGCGCGCGCAGGGCGCCGTCGAAGACGGAGTCTTCCGTCCCCGGAAGGGCGCCGTCGAAAGTGCGGGCGGCCGCGCCGGCGGGTTCGCCGGCCAGATAGCAGCCGCCGGGAAAGACGATGCCCGCGTCGTCGGGAAGCCGACGGCAGGACCAGCCGGCGGCATCGAGCCGTACGACCTCCGCGGTGCGCTCGTTGAAGACCAGGCAGCGCCGCACGCGTTCGTTGTAGGGCAGCACGCGCAGCAGGACGAGCGGACCCACACGTGCGTGGTCGACCTGCGCGTCCGCGAGGGACTGCAGGGGCTCCTCGACCGGTTCGCCGAACAACGGCTCGTCGCCGTCTGCGGCGCCGTCGGTCGCGACGGTCAGCACTCCGCCGACGGTGGAGACCTGCAGCACCTCCGCGACGCGCAGGTGGGGGCGGTCACCGCCGGGTACCTGGTCCTCGCGCCGCGCCTCGATCCACTCCACGTCGTGTGCGTGCGGCTCGGGCAAGTCACGTTCCCCGGCCGCGTCGACGTACTCGGGGCGGCCGTCGGGCAGGATGCGCCAGCGCAGCGTCCGGGTGTCGTCGGCCCGTTCACCGGTACGGAAGACGGCCAGGAGGTGCGTGCCGGTGCGGCGCAGCCGCAGCAGCCGCGCCTGCCGGTAGTAGCGGTAGAGGTCGGCGACGTCCTGGCGGAACCGGGCGTCGTCGAGCAGCCCGGGCACCGCGTCGGTCGCCGCGCGGTCGAGCCCGCCGCCGTCTGTGAGCCGGTGCAGGGTGAGGACGTCGTCGGCGCCGGCCGGGCGGCCCAGACCGGCGGGCGGCTCGGTGCCCAGCAGCAGGTGTCCGCCGACCTGGACGACGTCGCCGGGCAGGCACGGCGCCTCGGTGCGCAGTGCGACGGTGCCGGCGAGTTCCAGCGTGACGGAACCGAAGGTCTCCACCCGGCGGGTGTCCAGGGCGCGGGCGCGGCGCGCCAGTTCCTCGGCGGCCGCGGTCATCCGCGCCCGCAGCACCTCGTACGTGCCGGCCTCGAGCGTCTCCGCGTCCGCGCCGGTGGTGTCCGCCTGGACGGCCATGCCTGCCCTCATTCCTTCGTTTCTCGCTCCCGCCCGGGCGGCGGAGTGCTCACGGTCTGTCTGCTGACCGATGGCGCCGGCCCGCGGACCGATATGCGGCCCGCGGGCTCGGTCGGCCGGGCCCGCGGGCGTTCCGGCGTTCCCGGCCTGCCCCGGCGGCCTGCGGGGGTCAGGCCGCCGGGGCCGTCTGTACGGGTGTGCCGTTCGCGACGGCGCGGCCCATCAGTGCCGTCAGCGGCAGGTCGGCGGCCGCGGTGCCGCGGACGGTCTCCAGCAGGGCAGACAGCTCGCCGGCGTTCGGCCCGTCCGCGGCGGCCAGCCGCGTGAGCAGACCGGTGAGCGTGAGGTCCCGCAGCCCGCTGGCGCCCAGGCCGGCGAGCATGCCGGTCAGGTCACGGGTGAAGGTCGAGCCGTCGCCTTCCGTCTCGAGCCACGGCCCGGCCATAGTCTGCACATGACGGCTGCCGTCGACGAAGGCGTCGACGCCCTTGCCGGCCGACAGCGCCCCGACGAGCCGGTCGAAGAAGACGGACTCGCCGCCGACGATGTCGATCTTGGCGTGTTCCAGTCCGGCGCCGACCAGCGTCGCCTGTGCCTCGGCGATCTGCCGGTGCACGTCGATGCCGGCGATGCGGACCTGCTTCTCGGCGTCGAGCCGCAGCCGGTACTCCTCGTGCTCGCGGCCGGCCTCGTCCAGAGCGGCCATCGCGGCGGCCTTCTCGCTGATGCCGTCGGCCTCCGCCTTGAGCTGCTCGCGGCGCGTCTCCGCCTCGGCCAGGCCCATCTCGCGGGCCGCCTGCGCCTCGGCGTGGCCCGTGCGGGCCACGGCGTCGGCCATCCGTTCCTTCACCTCGGCCTCGGCGAGACCGGGGGCGGCCGTCTCGGCACGCTGTCCTTCGGCCAGCCGGACCGCGGACTGCGCGTCCAGCTCGGCCGCCTTGCGGCGCGCCTCGGCCATGGTCAGTTCCTCGGCCGCGCGGTGCTGCGCCGCCTGCTCGGCTGCCTCGGCCGCCTTGATGTCCTTGACCAGCCGCTCCTGCGCCTGGGCCTCAGCTGCGATGATCAGGGCGCGGCGCTCGCGCTCCGCCTCCTCGACCGTGCGCAGTTTCTTGATCTCCTCCTCCTGCTGCGCGACGGTCTTCTCCACCGCGATGCGCTCCCGCACGACGTCGGCGATGTCCCGCTTCTCCGCCTCCAGTTCCTTGTCGGCGGCGATCCGTCGCAGTTCCGTCTCCCGGTCTCTCGCGATGACCTCGAGCAGCCGGTCCTTCTCGATCCGCTCGTTCTCGATGGCGACGACCCGCTGCCGGTTGAGCTGGGCGACGGCGATCTCCCGCTCCCGGTTCTCGTTCTGTACGCCGAGCGCCTCCTCGGTCTTCAGGTGCGCGGTGTGGGCGCGCAGCCGCTCCTCGGCCTGGATGCGGGCGGTCTCGGCCTCCTCACGCGCCCGTACGGTCTCGATCTCGCGCTGCTGCCGGATCTCCGCGTCTGTCTGCCGGCGTTCGAGCTCGAGAACGGCCTCCCTGGCGTCGACGTTCTGCCGGGTCAGCTCCTTCTCCTCGTTGCGCTGCCACTCGTTGGTGCGGATGTGCTCGGCGGCGGTCAGTTCGGTGATCTTGCGGATGCCCTGGGCGTCGAGGATGTTCTGACGGTCGAGTTGGCCCAGCGGGGTCTGCTCCAGGTAGTCGATCGCCGCGTCCTCGAGGCTGTAGCCGTTCAGGTCGGTGCCGATGACGGCGATGATGCGGTCACGGAACTCGTCCCGCTTGGTGTAGAGGTCGGCGAAGTCGAGCTGCTTGCCCACCGTCTTCAGCGCCTCGGAGAACTTGGCGTTGAACAGCTCCTGCAGCGTCTCGCGGTCGCTGGCCCGTTCGGTGCCGATGGCCTGGGCGACCTTCACGACGTCGTCCGCGGTCTTGTTGACACGGACGAAGAAGGAGATGCGGATGTCGGCACGGATGTTGTCCCGGCAGATGAGGCCCTCGTGGCCGGTGCGGCCGATCTCGATGGCCTTGACCGAGATGTCCATGACCTCGGCCTTGTGCAGGACGGGCAGCACGACGGTACCGGTGAAGGTGACGTCGACCTTGCGCATCCTGGACACGATGAGCGCTTTGCCCTGCGGCACCTTGCGGAAGAGTCTGCTGACGGTGGCCAGGACGGCAAGTCCCAGCAGGAGGGCGACGGCGAGCAGGACGCCGACGCCCACGGTGATGGCGTTCATGGGCGGTTCCTCGGTTTCAGCGAAGCGGTTGGTCCGGGGTTTCCGGCAGTTCCGGGTGCAGGGCCGGCGGGAGGGGCGTCACCCGGAAGAATCCGCCCGCGGCGTCGTAGTCGAAGATCAGGGCCTGGGACCCGGCGTACAGCCACGCGGCGTCGGTGGGGTCCTCGGCTCGCACCTGCACCAGGGAGGTCGCGCCGTCGTCGGCGGCCACCTCGGCCTGTCCGAAGCCGGGCCCGACCCGGCCCGTGCGCACGGTGCACGTGCGGCCGACGAACTCCCGGTGAGTAACGCCGGTCTCGGGCGCGCCAAGGCGGCGCAGCGGGCGCAGCAGCAGCCGGGTCGCCATCCAGGCGAAGGCGAGCACGAACGGCAGCGCGGACAGGCGCAGCCAGGTGAGCTCAGTGAGCGCCGTGACCACGAGGGCGCAGAACCAGGCAATCACGGTGAGCAGGGAGACTGCGATGGTCACGGGTACGCCGCGCAGACCGCACGCGGTCACAAGCGAGCCGTGACCGGCGGAAGCGGCCCCCGCGTCGACGCCCTCGCTCCCCTCGACGGCGTCGACGCCCACCCCTCCCACCAGCACGAACAGCCAGTAGGCCAGGACGACGAGGAGCGGAGGACCGAACAGTACGGCCGGGAATTCCAGCGCCGTTCCCGTCAGTTCTCCCATCGCCCTGCCCCCCTTCCGGCTGCGGTGTGCCGTCATCGTGACACGCGACTCGAACGCGGCACATTGCCGCTATCCGGCAGTTCTTTCGGACCGTCATGTCCGTGTTCCGACGGACGGCCGTGCCGGAAACGCGTCGTGTCACCCGTGCGGCGCGTGCGAGCATCGGCGGATGGAGCACACCGTCAGAGCCGTACAGGCCGAGGACTGGAAGCAGGTCCGGGAGCTGCGGCTCGCCGCGCTGCAGGACCCGCTCGCCCACCTCGCCTTCCTCGACACCTACGAGCAGGAGCGCGCGATGCCGGACTCGTACTGGCGGGGGCGGACCGCCGACGCGGCGGAGGGCCGCGTCTCTCGGCAGTTCGTCGCTCAGGCGGCGGACGAACGGTGGCTGGGAACCGTCTCGGTGCTGGTGGAACGCGCCGGGGTGGAGACCTTCTTCGGTGACGTGCCGCCGGTGGAACAGGCGCATGTGGTGGGCGTGTTCGTGCGCCCTGAGGCGCGTGGCACGGGGATGGCGCAGGCACTGTTCCGCGCTGCGGAGGCGTGGGCTTGGCGCCTGGAGCACCGTGTGGAGCGGATCCGGCTGTTCGTCCACCAGGACAACCAGCGGGCCGAGGCGAGCTACCGGAAGGCGGGCTTCGCGCCGTCCGGTCACACCATCCCCGCCGGGCACGACGCCTCACGCGTCGAGCGTGAGCTCGTGCTGTCGCGACCCTGACGCCGTCAGAATACGGCAACGAGGGGCCGACGCTGTTCGCGTCGGCCCCTCGGGCGCCCGCACCCTCCCCTCGGGCCCCATTGCGGGTGCGGCGCCGACCGGCGTGTGCAGTCGATGCCCTCACCCCCGTGAAGGGCTCCGACCGCACAGCTTCCTGCCTGCATGGATGTCAGACAGACCGTCACCGGACAGCGGATGCACCAGGGAAGGCTGGCGACCTCCCGCCTGAGCCCCCCGCTGCGGTGTGCCCAGATCGTGGCATGCGCGGCACGCAGCACACATTGCCGGATCCCGGCAATTTTGACGTGTCTCTGACGTCCGGAGTCCGTTGGGCTCAGAGCTCGGTCTCGGGCCAGCCCAGCAGGCGGGCGCCCATCGCGGCGGTCTCCAGCGTGTAGCGGTGCAGTGCGTCGCCGGTGTCGTAGCCGGTCAGGCTGCGGATGCGGTCCAGCCGGTAGGAAAGAGTCCGCACGCTGACGCCGAGCCGCCGCGCGGCCTCGGCGTTGACGTAGCCGGCCGTCGCACACTCGGTGAGCGTCTCCAGCAGCGGCACCGCTCCGCCGCGGGCCTGGGTCAGCGGGCCCAGCACCGTGCGTACCAGGTCGGCCATCGCGGCCCGGTCGCGCAGCAGCACCGGGAAGACCAGCAGCTCGGACGCGCTCACCCGCACGGCGGGCAGCCGCAACTGCCCCGCCAGTTCCAGCGCGTTGAGCGCCTCCTCGTAGGAGCGGACCACGCCGCTCGCCCCGCTGTGCTCGCGGCCCACCGCTACCCGGCGGGCCGCCGGGTAGCCGGCGCCGGGCCGCTCGGCGAGCGCGGCGAAGGCGTCGACGAGGCTGCGGTCGCTGCTGGCCACGATGCACACCAGCCGGCCCTCCTTCGTCGCCAGCAGCACGTCCCGCTCCCCGAACCGGCCCAGCAGCTCTCGTTCGATGCGCCGCACCGTGGGGTGCACGTCGTCGTACTTCTCGTCCCCGGCCGCGACGGCGACAGCGTGCGCGCGGCCGAGCCGCAGCCCGAAGCGTTGGGCGCGCTCGGCGAGCCGGCCCAGGTCGCTGCGCCCGTAGAGCAGGTCGTCGACGAACTCGCGGCGCTCGCCCTCCTCCTGCCGCATCGCAAGCCACTGCGCGTGCTCGTGCCCCTCACCGAGCGCGCCGACGGCCGCGTCAACGGCGGCGAGCAGGGCGTCGCCGGTGCGGGCGCGTTCCACGGCTCCGGCCGCGTGCGCCACGCCGGGGAGAGTGCCCCACAGCCGGCGGGTCTCTCCCAGATACAGGCCGACGAGCTGGCGCAGCCCGTGCCCCGCGGCGGCGGCCCCCTCCCCCAACTCGCGCAGCCGCTCGAGCTCACTGCGGCGAAGCAGCCGCCCGGTGTCGGACACCTCGGAGAGCAGCCGCTCGTAATCCCCGAGGAACCTGCTGGGTATCGCCTCGCGCTTCACCGTCTCGTCATCCCGTTTCGTCGCCCCTTCGGTGGCTGACCGGCCGTGTCAGCGCCCCTCAGGGTACGGGGAGGGCTCAGCGCTGAGTAAGCTTGCCGCCCGCCGCCCGGCGACCGGCCGGCGGAAGCGGAAGAAGGAGCCGGAGCAGGTATGGCCGCATCGTGGGCCGCACGGCGACGCCTCCCCTTCTTCCGCACCCATCCGGCCCGGGTCACGGTCGGCGCTTTCGCGCTGGCCGTCGTGATCGGCACGACGCTGCTGGCGCTGCCGGTCTCCACGGCGGGCCCCCGGGGCACCGGTCTGGTCACCGCCCTGTTCACAGCCACCTCCGCGGTGTGCGTGACGGGCCTGGTGACGGTGGACACCGGCGCCTACTGGTCGAGCTTCGGGCAGGGCGTCATCCTGGCGCTGATCCAGGTGGGCGGCTTCGGCATCATGACCCTCGCCTCGCTGCTGGCACTGCTGGTCTCCGGCAAGCTGCGGCTGCGCATGCAGCTGACCGCGCAGGCCGAGACGAAGAGCTTCGGAATAGGCGAGGTGCGACGGGTGCTGCGCGGCGTCGCGGCCACCACGTTCGCTGTGGAGCTGACGGTGGCCGTCATTCTGCTGCTGCGATTCCGCTTCGGTTACGGCATACGCACCGGCGAGGCCGTGTGGCAGGGCGTCTTCACCTCGGTCTCCGCGTTCAACAACGCGGGGTTCGGTCTGTACGCGTCCAGCCTGACCCGGTTCGCGGACGACCCGTGGGTGCTGCTGCCCGTCTGCGCCGCCGTCATGCTGGGCGGTCTCGGCTTCCCCGTGGTGCTGGAGATCCTGCGGCACCGCAGGCGGCGACGGGCCGGCGGCCGGCGCCAGTGGACGCTGCACACCAAGCTGACCTTGCTGGCCTCGGCCGCGCTGCTGGCAGTCGGCATGCTGCTCACCTGCGTCTTCGAGTGGGCGAACCCGCAGACGCTGGGCCCGATGGACGCCGGATCGAAGCTGCTGAACGGCTTCTTCCACTCGGTGGTCAGCCGCACCGCCGGTTTCAACTCGGTCGACGTGGGCGGCCTGCACCCCGAGACGTTGCTGACCACCGACATGCTGATGTTCGTCGGCGGCGGCAGCGCCGGCACCGCCGGCGGCATCAAGGTGACGACGTTCGCCGTGCTGGCCGCCGCGATAGTCGCCGAGGTGCGGGGCGAACCGCACTCGGGAATCCTGGGCCGCCGGCTGACCCAGCACGTGCTGCGACAGGCACTGACCGTGGCGCTGCTCGGCATCGGGCTGGTGATGACGGCGACGCTGACGCTGCTCGCGGTCGTCGACGCGCCATTCGAACAGGTGTTGTTCGAGGCGGTGTCCGCGTTCGCCACCGTGGGCCTGTCCACCGGCATCACCGGCGACCTGGGCACCACCGGCGAGCTGATCGTCGTCGGCCTGATGTTCGTGGGCCGTCTCGGCCCGGTGACCCTGGTCTCCGCGCTCGCCCTGCGCGAGCGCACCCGCCGCTACCAGCTACCAGAGGAGCGACCCGTCATTGGCTGACTACCTGCAGTCCCTGCGCCGCCGGCGCCGCCGGCGACTGGCCGAGGGCTTCGTACAGGACCATCACCACGACCAGCGCATCGCCGTCATCGGACTGGGCCGCTTCGGCTCGTCGCTCGCCGCCGAACTGATGCGTCGCGGCTGGGACGTGCTGGGCCTGGACAGCGACCCGCGGCTGGTCCAGCAGTACAGCGACTCCCTCACGCACGCGGCCGTCGCCGACTGTACGGACTCCGAGACGCTGCGGCAGCTCGGGGTGCACGAGTTCTCCAGCGCCGTCGTCGGCATCGGAACGCACATCGAGGCGTCGATCCTGGTCACCTCCAACCTGCTGGACGCCGGAGTGCCCAACATCTGGGCAAAGGCCATCAGCCGCCAGCACGGCAAGGTGCTGGAACGGCTGGGCACCCACCACGTCGTGCTGCCCGAGTACGAGATGGGCGAGCGCGTCGCCCACCTGGTGACCGGCCGGATGCTGGACTTCATCCAGTTCGACGACGACTTCGCGCTGGTCAAGACGGTCGCGCCCAGCGCCGCCACCGGCGTTCCACTGGGCGAGTCGCGGCTGCGGACCCGGTTCGGTGTCACCGTGGTCGGCATCAAACGACCGGGCGAGGACTTCACCCACGCCACGACGCAGACCGTCGTCGAGCACGGCGACGTCGTCATCGTGACGGGACGCACCGGCGCGGTCGAGTCCTTCGCCGAGCTGAGCTGACCGGGTACGGTGAAGATGCACACAACAGCTACATGAGGCGAGCCGGGAAGTCTGGTCGGCGGCGCGTCGCGCCTGCCCACAGACCTCTCATCCGGGAGACCGAAGCCTCATGTCCCGCTCTCGCACGGACCGCGGCCCCGCCACGCGGTTGCTGCTCTTCGCCCTTCCCTCGGCGCGGGAACGCCGCTACCTGACCGACGCGCTGCGCACCGAGACCGTCGGCGGTCTGGTGCTCATGGCGGCGGCCCTGGTGGCGCTGGTGTGGGCGAACTCCCCGCTGAGCGACGTGTACGAGAACGTCCGCGACTTCCACTTCGGCATCCCGGCACTCGGGCTGAACCTGTCGGTGGCGCACTGGACGGCGGACGGGGCGCTGGCAGTGTTCTTCTTCGTCGCCGGCATCGAACTGAAGCGGGAACTGGTCGTCGGCGAACTGCGCCGCCCCGCCGCGGCCGCGCTGCCGGTGCTCGCGGCGCTGGGCGGCATGGCCGTCCCGGCGGGCGTCTACCTGGCGTTCGCGGGCCCCGGGGGAGGACAGCTGGACGGCTGGGCGGTGCCGATGGCCACCGACATCGCCTTCGCGCTCGGCGTGCTGGCGCTGATCAACACCCACCTCCCGTCGGGCATCCGCGCGTTCCTGCTCACCCTGGCCATCGCCGACGACCTGGGCGCCATCGTCGTCATCGCCGTCTTCTACACATCCACCCTCAACTGGGCGGCGTTCGGCGGCGCGCTGGCCGGACTGGCGCTGTTCTGGCTGATGCACCACCGGCTGCGGGCGCGGGGCTGGTACCTGTACCTGCCGCTGGCGGTGGTGATCTGGGGGCTGATGTACAACAGCGGCGTCCACGCCACCATCGCGGGAGTCGCGATGGGCATGCTGCTGCCGGTGCGGCCACGGGAGGACGCCGACGGCCGGCGGTCGCAGGAGGCCTCTCCCGCCGACCGGATCCGCCATGTGGCCGAGCCGATCTCGGCCGGTGTCGCAGTGCCGCTGTTCGCGCTCTTCGCCGCGGGAGTGACCATCACGGGCGGTGCGCTGGCGGACATCGTCCGGCAGCCGGAACCGCTGGGGGTGCTGCTGGGGCTGGTCGTGGGCAAGTTCGTCGGTGTCTTCGGCGGCACCTACCTGGCCGCCCGCTTCACCCGCGCCCGGCTCAACCCGGACCTGTCGTGGTCGGACGTGGCGGGCGTGGCGCTGCTCGCCGGCATCGGCTTCACCGTGTCGCTGCTGGTCGGCGAACTGGCCTTCGGCAGCGGCGAGCTCGCCGACCACGTCAAGGCCGCGGTGCTCGTCGCATCGGTCCTCTCGGCGCTGCTGGCGAGCGTGGTGCTGAAGATGCGCGACGCGAAGTACCGTGCAGCTCTGGGCGGACGAGAACCGTGACGAGGACGTCGACGGCGTCACCGACATAGACCAGTCCGAGGACCCCGTCCACCGCCCGACGGAGGCTCGCCGCCGCGCCGAATCCCGCGCCCGAGACGAGCCCGACGACGCGGGAACAGACGGCTGACCGTACGCCGCGGCCTCCGGCCGGCATGTTCCGGTCCGGGCCGGGCCTGAAGCCAGGGGCTGACCGGACCGCCCCGCCGAGGCTACAGCCCCGCCGAGGCGACGAAGGCCGAGCGGACGGGCAGGGCACCGCTACCGCATCCGCAGATCCATGCGTTCTTCGGCGGTGTCGATGCCCCACTTGTGGGCCGGGTGGGAGGCCGTCGTGCGGAAGCCGGCCTGCTCGTACAGGTGGTGCGCGGCGTTCAGGCCTGCGACCGTCCACAGGTAAACGCCGGCGTAGCGGCGGTCGCGTGCCTCGCACAGGGCAGTCCCCAGCAGAGCGCGGCCCAGGCCGCGGCCGCGGGCGGCCGGATCGAGCAGCACCCAGCGCAGCCGGCCCCACCCGGGCTCGTCGTCGGCCCGGGTCAGGCCGGTGGCACCGACGACTCGGCCGTCCAGTTCGGCGACCCACAGCCGGCCCGGCGCCGCATCACCCTCCCGGTGGCGGGCCAGCACCAGCGCGGCCATGCCGGCTGCCACATGCGCCTCCATGGTGACGTCCATGCCGTACTCGCGGCTGTACAGCACGCCGTGCAGCGCCGCGACCGCGCCCAGGTCACCGGGGCGGTCCGCTTCCCGGATTCCCGTCTTCTGCTGCGTTGGCATGCCGCTCACCTCCGGTATTGGTGAAACGCTCGTTTCAGTGGTCAGAATAGTGCACGTGCCCATCTCCGACCAAGAGCCGCAAGAAGCGACGGCCCGCCCCTCGGCCCGGCGCCGGGAGATCCTGGCCGCCAGCGTCCGCTACGTGGCAGAACACAGCCTGTCCGACCTGTCTCTGCGGCCGCTGGCGGCGGCCGTCGGGTCCAGCCCGCGGGTACTGCTGTACCTGTTCGGCTCGAAGGAGGAGCTGATCCGGGAGGTGCTGGCGGTGGGGCGCACGGAGCAGCTGGCGCTGCTGAAACGCTCCGCGGCGCGCGGCGGGCCGCCCCGCCGGACGTTGGAACTGCTGTGGGAGTGGCTCACGGCCCCCGAGCACCGGAGCATGCTGCGGCTGTTCTTCGAGGGCTACGTGCGCGGCTTCGACCGATCCGGCCCCTGGAAGGACTTCGGCGCCGCTTCCCTACGGGAGTGGCTGCCGCCGCTGGAGGACGTCCTGCAGGGAACGGGCGTGGACGCCACGCTCGTCCTGGCGGTGCTGCGCGGCCTGCTCCTCGACCTCCTGACGGACGACACCCGTTCCCCCCGTGTCCACGCGGCCTGGCACGCCTTCCTCACAGACACGCTGCCCGGGAACACTTGACGTCGAGCGCACTCGAACTCATAGCGTTCCGGGCATGAGCGCTACGGCACAGCACACGATCGGTTCCGGTTTCGGCGCGACGAGCACCGCGGACGAAGTCCTGCGGGGCATCGACCTCGGGGGAAAGCTCGCCGTCGTCACCGGCGGGTACTCCGGTCTCGGCCTGGAGACCACGCGGGCGCTGGCCGCCGCGGGCGCCCGCGTGGTCGTACCGGCCCGACGGCCGGAGACCGCGCGGGAGGCACTGGCCGACGTCGGCGGGGCGGAGGTGGACGAGCTCGACCTGGGCGACCTGGAGAGCGTCCGCGCCTTCGCCGAGCGGTTCCTGGCATCCGGGCGCACCCTCGACATCGTCATCGGTAACGCCGGGATCATGGCCTGCCCCGAGACCCGCATCGGCCCGGGCTGGGAGGCCCAGTTCGCGACCAACCATCTCGGGCACTTCGCCCTCGTCAACCGGCTGTGGCCGGCGATCGAGCCGGGCGGAGCCCGGGTGGTGTCGGTCTCCTCGCGCGGCCATCACCTCTCCGGCATGCGCTGGGACGACGTGCACTGGCGGCACGGCTACGACAAGTGGCAGGCCTACGGCCAGGCCAAGACCGCGAACGTCCTGTTCGCCGTCCACCTCGACGCACTCGCACGGGACGCGGGTGTCCGGGCCCTCGCCCTGCACCCCGGTGGCATCCTCACCCCGCTCCAGCGGCACATGTCGGACGAGGAGATGATCGGGCGCGGGTGGATGGCCGAGGACGGCTCCCCGCTGCAACCGGAGGGCTTCAAAACCCCGCAGCAGGGCGCCGCCACCCAGGCCTGGGCGGCGACCTCGCGGCAACTGGACGGCATGGGCGGCCTCTACCTGGAGGACTGCGACGTCGCCGAGCCGGCCCCGGAGGGCGAGCGCACCGGCGTCAGGTCTTGGGCCACGGACCCCGTCGAGGCGTCCCGCCTGTGGGCCCTGTCCGCGGAACTGACGGGGGTGAACGCGTTCGCGGACTCCCCGCAGCGTGGTTAGGGACGGGACGTCACCATGGGCGTGGTCGGGCGTACCCGGGGAAGCGTCGTGGCCGGGGACGCCGCGCCGTGCCGGGCCGGTGCGGGGGCGCACCGGGTTTTCGCCCGGTGCTCTACTCCTGCGGCGGCCAGCGGCGGCGGACCGCGGCGAGGCACTCTCGCTGCTCCCGCACCCACCCCTCGGGAAGATCCATCGTCAGCTCGACGGCCGCCAGGGTATTGGCCCGGTCGGCGACCCACACCGTGGCACGGTCGGCCGCCGTGCCCCGGTCCTCCTCCAGTTCGATGTGCAACTCCGTCTCCCGCTGGTCCTCCCGCCAGGAGACGGTGTCGGCGCCGCCCTCGATCGCGTCGAGCGTCTCGTCCCACTCGGTGAGGTCCTCGGGGAAGATCCAGGTCGGCAGGGTGCCGCTGACGAAGTCGCCGCGCACGTCGATCTCGCCGAGCAGAATGCCGGATTCCTCGCCGTAGCCGGTGTGGCTGCGCCCGGTCACGCGCACCACGACGCCGTTGCCCGCCGCGCCGGCGAGCCGGATCAGGTCGAGGGGGCCGTGGGCGTCCACGCCGCTCAGCCGGCCTCGCTCGCGGACCGGCGGCGGGAGAGCCGGAGTACGGCGCCGGCCGCGGCCGCGACCAGGGCGGCGGACAGCGCCGGCTCCACCCCGTCCGCCGGGCTGCCCGTGCCGCCCACCCCGGCGTGGGCCGGGCCGCTGGGGCGGCGCCCGGTGACGGTGACCTTCGAGTGGCCGGCCCTGCCGTTGTCGGGACAGCGGAAGACGACGGCGTACGTCCCCGGCCGCACGTGCCGCACGCCGGCCTTGCCGACCAGGACGTTCGCGCCGGGCGACAGGTGGACCGTTCCCAGCGCCTTCGACCTCGCGGTGGCCCGGCGACCGCACAGGCTCGTCTTGACGAACACGGTCTCCCCGGCTGCGGCCGTTGACGGGTCGACGCTGACGCCGCCCGGCCCCGCGCGGGTGAACGGCCCCTGCTCCGCTCCGATGGTCGGTGGCGGCGTCGGGTCGGCGACCGCCGCGGTGGGGACGGCCGACACCGTTCCTGCGACAAGGGCGGCGGCCAGCAGGGACGTCATGCGCGGCATGGGAGTCTCCGTTCTGCGGCGGCGGGCACGTGAGCCTGCCCCCGACGCTAGGGGCGCCGCCCCCGCGCTGCGGCCGGTGCGCGCCCAGTCGGGTGACACCTGTGCGCGGCCCGGCGGCCCGTCACTCCGAGCCGGTGAGCAACGGCGCGCGCCGCTCGAGCACGGACCTCCGACAGCTCCACCAGATTGGGTGCATTCCGTGGAGAGTACGAATAGGTTGAGCGGATGCGCAGGGGTGAGCTGATCGGGGTGGGGCGGAGCGCGGATGTCCTGGCCGTCGGCGAGCGGTGGGTGCTGCGGCGGTACCGGGACGGGATGGACGCCCGGCCGGAGGCCGTCGTCATGGCCTACCTCGCCGAGGCGGGCTATCCGGTACCGCACGTGCGGCCGGAGACCGCCGGGCTTGCCGCAACCGAGTTGGTGATGCAGCGGCTGTCCGGACCGACGCTGCTGCAGGCCGTGCTGCAGGGCGACGTCGCGCCGGACGCGGCCGGCGCGCTGCTGGCCGGACTGCTGCGGCGGCTGCACGAGGTGCCGGCACGCCTCGCCGCCGCGTCGCAGGCGCGGGTGTTGCACATGGACCTGCACCCGGACAACGTGATGCTCACCCCCGACGGGCCGGTGGTCATCGACTGGTCCAATACCGAGGAGGGGCCACCCGGACTGGACCGGGCCATGTCCGCGCTGATCCTGGCCCAGGTGACCGTCTCCGGCACGCCGTTCGCCGAGGGGGCGCGGGAGGTGCTGCACGGCCTGACCGCCGCTTTCACCGCAGACGAGCCGCTGAACGCCGCAGAGTTGGCCGGGGCCCGGGCGCGACGTGCCGCCAACCCGACAATGAGCGCCCGCGAAGTGGCGCAGCTCGACGAGGCCGTAGCGACCGTCCGGGCGGCGACCGCTCTCAGAGGTCGCCGAGGTCCAGGTGGCGGAGCTTGTCGGGGTTGACCACGACGTCGAGCGCGGTGATCCGCCCGTCGCGGACGTCGAAGGACACCACACCCCGGTAGCCGCTCGCGGCGTCGGAGTAGACCAGGCCGGGCGCTCCGTTCACGTCCCGCATCGCGAAGTGGACCTCATCGAACGCGCCCTGACGCACGAGTCCGCGCAGGAAGTTCAGCAGCTTCTTGCGGCCCGGGATCGGCACCTTGGCCGCGACGACCTTGCCGCCGCCGTCGGAGCGCCAGGTCACCTCCGGGTCCAGGACGTTCAGCAGCGCGTCGAAGTCGCCGGCGACGGCGGCCGAGAGGAACGCCTCGACGGCCTGGCGGTGTTCGGCGCGGTCGACCGGTCGGCGCGGGGTCTCCTCCCTGACCCGGCGGCGGGCGCGGGAGGCGTGCTGCCGCACGGTGTCCTGGGTGCGGTCGACGACCTCGGCGATCTCGCGGAACGGGACGGCGAAGACGTCGTGCAGCACGAACGCGGTCCGCTCCGCCGGCGAGAGCTGCTCCAGCACCTTCAGCACCGCGTAGCCGACCGACTCGTCCAGGGCGACCCGGTCCTCCGGTCCGCCCTCGGTGACGATCGGCTCGGGCAGCCAGGGACCGGTGTAGGTCTCGCGGCGGGCCCGGGCGGAGCCGAGCTGGTCGTAGCAGATCCGGCTGACGACGGTGGTGAGGAAGGCACCCGGGTCGCGCACCGGGCCGTGGTCGGCAGGCAGGGTCTGCCAGCGCAGCCAGGTCTCCTGCACGGCGTCCTCGGCGTCGGCGACGGAGCCGGTCAGCCGGTAGGCGACCGCCCACAGACGTGGGCGATGCTCCTCGAAGACGTCCGCCGTCACCTCGGTCATGTGCCCGAGCGTAGACGACCGTCAGGACGTCAGCCCGACACCCACCCACATGCTGACCTCCGCGTCGTCGACGTCGCCCGCGCCGACGCGCGGAACTCCACCGTCGTCGGGCCGCCAGCGGTGCGGCACCTCGATGCCGGGCTCGACGAGCTCCAGACCGTCGAAGAAGCGGGTGAACTCCGCCTTGCTGCGCACCTGCGCGTCGGTACCGCCGGCTTGGTAGACCCGCACGACCTTCTCGATCGCCTCCCGGTCGAAGTCGGGGGTGACGTGGGTCAGGACGAGGGCCGATCCGGGCGCGAGGGCGGACGTCAGTCGCTCGATGATGTCGTGCGGCCGGTGCTTGTCGGAGACGAAGTGCAGCAGCGCGACCATGCTGACGGCCACCGGCTGTGACAGGTCGAGGGTCTCGAGGAGCGCCGGAGCCTTGAGGATTGCGTCCGGGTCGGTGGCGTCCGCCTCGATGTAGGCGGTGCGGCCCTCCGGTGTGCCGGCCATCAGCGCCTGCGCGTGGGTGAGGACGATGGGGTCGTTGTCGGCGTAGACGACCCTGGCGTCCGAGTGCACCGACTGGACGACCTGATGCAGGTTCGGTTCGGTGGGGATGCCGGTGCCGATGTCGAGGAACTGCCGTATGCCTCGCTCGGCGGCCAACCAGCGGCCGGCCCGGCGCATGAACGCCCGGTTGACCCGGGCGCACACCATCACCCCCGGCCATGCGGCGACGACCTGCCCGGCCGCGGCGCGGTCGGCGCGGTAGTTGGTCTTGCCGCCCAGGTAGTAGTCGTACATCCGGGCGGAGTGCGGCCGGTCCTGGTGGAGTTCGGGGATCTGGTGATCGACCTGCATGGGCATGGGTGATGTCTTCCCTTCGGACCGTCTGCGCATTCCGCCGCACGCCGCCGGTTGCCGCCCCTTGGCGCGTGGCCGGTCAACTATGCCACTTTCAGGGCTCGTTGATTGAGCAGTCGCCCGAATGGCCTGTGGTGGAGGCCGGCGGGTGCACGGCGGCGGCCAACTCCTCGAAAGCGTCGGTGAGCAGGTCGGCGCCGCGCAGGCCGACCGATTCGGGTTCCTCCGTGCCGCATCCGGCCCGCCAGCCGTCCAGCGCCTGGTGGACGGCGGAGAAATCCAGCGCCCGTCGGTCGCGTACTGCGGCGGCGGCGGTGGAGACCGCCGGCCCCAGCGCCGCGGTGAAGGAGGACGGGCCGGGCGACGGGGCGGCCTCACGTGGCGGCAGGTGTGCCTCCATCAGCATGGTGACTCGGCCCATGGTGACCAGGGCGAGCTGCGCCTCGCGGGCGCTGCGCCTGCTCAGCCCGCGGTGCCGCACCGGCTCGGCGCCGGCGCGGGTCAGCGCCCGTTCCCACTCCTGGCGGGCGGAGCGCACGTCCAGCAGCGCGTCGCGGACCTGCCGCGGATGCCGGTCGGCGGGGCGGGCGAACGCCTCGAGGACGGCGGCGGCATACCGTCCGTTCGCCTCCAGCCACTCGGCGAGCCGGTCGCGCAGCCTGGGTGTCTCCCAGGTGGGGAACAGCGCGTAGCCGAGCATGGCGAGCAGCCCGCCCAGCGCGGTGAGCCAGGCCCGTTCGGCGACGGTCTGCTGCCACTGCGCCCCGGCGATCACCATCAGGAAGACCACATAGGCGGCGATGCAGGCCGAGGCGATCGAGTAGCCGGTGCGCAGCAGCAGGTACAGCAGCCAGACGGCGACGACGGCCAGGCCGGCGCTCGCCCACTGCCCGGGCTGCGCCAGCGCCACCAGGGCGCCGGCGAGGGTGACGCCGACGAGAGTGCCGGCCAGCCGGGCCACACCGCGCTGGTAGGTCTGGGCGAAGTCTGGGCGCATCACCATCAGGGCGGTCAGGGGCGCCCAGTAGCCGTGCTGCTGTGGCAGCAACTCGGCCAGGATCCGTCCGACGGCGACGACGGCGGCCAGCCGTACGGCATGCCGCAGCACCGGCGAAGTCCAGGTCAGCTCGCGGCGCACCGCGCGCACGGCGAGCGGGACGAGACCGGGCACCGAGGGGCGGTGCAGGTGGTGCGGGCCCGCGCCGGGCGGGCCTTCGAGGTCGCGCTGGCGCAGGATGCGCGGCGGCAGGCCGGGGACGCGCCGGGTCACCTCGACGGGCTCCTGTGCGGCCTCCACGGTGTCGTCGGTCAGCGCGATGAGCCGCATGGCGGTCTTGCGGGCAGGCCCGTCGAGTACCGGCCCGGCGTCGGGCACCTGCAGGACCTGCAGGGCGTCTTCGGGGATGCGGACGGCCTCACCGCGGCGGATGGCCCGCGCGGTGGCGTCCAGCACGGTCGCGGCGGCGGCGAGCAGGTCGCGGACGCGTGCGCGCTGCGCCCCGTCCTGCGGCACCCCGCCGACAACGGGGTCGGCGAGGGAGGCCAGCACGGGCCGGAACCGTTCGGCGAGCGTGCGGTAGCCGCGCAGTTGCCGGGGCCGACGGCGGGCCTGCCGGGTGGTGACCGCGGCGGCGCTGCGGGCCTCCATGAGCGGCTGGGGGTCGAAGGGCGCGTACGGGTCGTGCCGCAGCCGACGCGCATAGTCGGCGACGCCGGCCAGCGCGTCGGCGAGGGCGTCCCGGCGGGCCCGCCACGGGCTGACGGGGAACAGCACGATGAGCGTGGCCTGGACGACGCCGCCGGCAGCGATCAGCGCGGCGTGCGCGAGCGCGCCGAGCACCGAGGTGGGCAACGTGACCGCGATCAGCATGACGGCGACGGTCAGCGCGGCGACGACGCCGGTCGTCGGCCCGAGCGCCCACGCCATGCCGGCCAGGAACGCCCACGCGGCGATCAACGCCACGAAGGCGACGGTGTTGCCGACCACCAGATAGCCGAAGAACGTGGACAGGGCCAGGCCGGCCGCGGCGCCCAGCGCGAGCAGCGGCCGCGGCCGCCAGCTGCGCTGGAAGGTGGCGATGCCGGCGGCGAACGCGCCGAACGCGGAGGCCACGGCGAGGTCCGGGCTGCCCAGCCACAGGGCGAAGCCGACGACGATCGCCACCCCGCACGCGCCGCGGACCGCCAGGAAGGGGGTGAGGCGGGCCCGTTCGACGCGCAGCCCGGCGCGGGCGGTCTCCCGCAGCGCGTGCAGCCAGCCCAGGGCTTGTCGCGACCCGACTCGTGCCATGTCTGGCGAGGATACGTGTGCCGCTGCGCTGGGGCCCTGCCGCCTGCCCGGCGCCACGGTCGCGAGAGCGGGCCGTATTCCGGCTTCGCCGGATCCGCCGACGGCCGGGCGCTCGCACCGACCGCTCCGCCGCTGGGCGAGGCACGTGTCCAGCGGCACCGGCCGACCGTACGAGAGACCGCCGCACGGGGTCGGTCCCCGTTGGCCACCGGGCACGTCCGGCAGCCGCCACAGCGGGCGAGGCGGGCAGTCGCCGAAGGCGGGCCCGGCTGCCTGGCCGTGGCTGAGCCGGCCGTGGCTGAGCCGGCCGTGGCTGAGCCGGCCGTGGTCAGGGCCTCCGCGGAGCGGCACGGCCCCGGCCGACGCCTCGGCGACGGGACGGGGTCGCGCGAGGCGCCGTCGGCTCAGAGATATCGGCGGCGGGCCGAGGTGTGATCCTCGTAGCGTTTGCGGGCCTCCTGGGCAGATGGGCGTTCCGCCGTCTGGGCGACGGGGACGTCCCACCAGGCGGCAGGCGGCGGTGCCGTGGGCGTCGGGTCGGTCTCGACGTACACGCAGGTGGGCCGGTGGGAGGCGCGGGCGGTGCGCAGCGCGTCGCGCAGTGCGTCGACGGTCGCGGCACGCAGCACCTCCACGCCGAGCGAGGCGGCGTTCGCGGCGAGGTCGACGGGCAGCGGCTCGCCGGTGAAGCCGCCCTCGGCGTCGCGGTGCCGGTAGGCGGTGCCGAACCCCTCGCCGCCCGTCTCGCGGGAGAGGCCGCCGATGGAGGCGTAACCGTGGTTCTGCAGCAGCACGACGGTGACTCCCAGCCCCTCCTGGACGGCGGTGACCAGTTCGGTGGGCATCATCAGGTAGGTGCCGTCGCCGACGAGAGCCCACACCGGCCGGTCGGGGGCGGCGAGGCGGACCCCGAGCGCGGCGGGGATCTCGTAGCCCATGCAGGAGTAGCCGTACTCGACGTGGTATTGGCGGCGGGAGCGGGCGCGCCACAACTTGTGCAGGTCACCTGGCAACGAGCCGGCGGCGTTGATGACGACGTCCTCCTCGCCGACGACCTCGTCCAGCACGCCGAGGACCTGGGTCTGGGTGGGGCGGGCCGCGCCGTCGGCGGCGTAGGCGGCCTCGACGGTCTGCGCCCAGCGGGCGCGGCCGTCCGCGTACTCCGCCGCGTAGGCCTCGTCGACGCGGTGGCCGTGCAGCGCCTCGGTGAGCGCCTCCAGCCCGGCGCGGGCGTCCGCGACGAGCGGGAGGGCGGCGGGCTTGTGCGCGTCGAAGGAGGCGACGTTGAGGCCGACGAAGCGGACGCCCGGGCGGGCGAAGAGGGTGGCGGAGGCGGTGGTGAAGTCGGTCATCCGGGTGCCGACGGCCAGCACCAGGTCGGCGCGGCGGGCCAGGTCGTCGGCGACGTCGGTGCCGGTGTGACCGATGCCGCCGACCTCGGCGGGGTGGTCGTGAGGCAGCGCGCCCTTGCCGGCCTGCGTGCAGGCGACCGGGATGCCGGTGGCGTCGGCGAGGGCGCGCAGTGCGTTCTCGGCCTCGCTGTGGTGGGCGCCGCCCCCTACGACGATCAGCGGCCGCCGTGCGGCGCGCAGCGCCCGGACGGCGGCGGCCAGCGCGTCGGGGTCGGGCGGTGGGCGGCGGACGTCCCAGATCCGGTCGGCGAAGAACTCCTCGGGCCAGTCGTACGCCTCGGCCTGCACGTCCTGCGGCAGGGCGAGGGTGACAGCGCCGGTCTCGACCGGATCGGTCAGCACCCGCATCGCCTGCAGTGCGGCAGGCATCAGCGCCTCGGCCCGGGTGATCCGGTCGAAGTAACGGGAGACGGGCCGCAATGCGTCGTTGACGGAGACGTCGCCGGCCCAGGGCACCTCGAGCTGCTGCAGGACGGGGTCGGCGGGCCGGGTGGCGAAGGTGTCGCCGGGGAGCAGCAGTACCGGCAGCCGGTTGATGGTGGCCAGCGCCGCGCCGGTGACCAGGTTGGTGGCTCCGGGGCCGATGGAGGTGGTCACGGCGTGGGCGCGCAGCCGGTCGCTCTGCCGGGCGTAGCCGGTGGCGGCGTGCACCATGGCCTGCTCGTTACGGCCCTGCAGGTAGGGCATCAGTGCGCGGTACTGCAGGAGGGCCTGGCCGACCCCGGCGACGTTGCCGTGGCCGAAGATGCCCCAGCAGGCGGTGAGGAAACGGCGGCTCGCACCGTCGCGGGCGGTGTGCTGGGCGGAGAGGAAGCGGATCAGGGCCTGGGCGACCGTGAGGCGTCGGGTGCCGGTCATCGGGTGGTCCTCCCGTTGGGGGCGGAGTGCGTGGAGTCGTCGTGAAGGAGGCCCGACACCTCGGCAGCGGTAGGCATGGCGGAGGAGCAGGCCAGCCGGGAGGCGACCAGGGCACCGGCGGCATTGGCGCGGCGCAGGGTGTCGGCAAGAGGCAGTCCGGCCAGGAGCCCGTCGCACAGGGCGCCGCCGAAGGCGTCGCCGGCGCCGAGTCCGTTGACGACCTCGACGGGGTGCGGCGGCACCTGCACCCGGGTGCCGTCCCGTTGCGCGGCGAGTACACCGTCCGGGCCGAGTTTGACGACGGCGAGTTCGACACCGGCGTCCAGCAGCGCGTTCGCGCAGCCCTCGGGGTCACGCAGCCCGGTGGCCACCTCGCACTCGTCCAGGTTGCCGACCGCGACCGTGGCGTGCCGCAGCGCCTCGGCGTAGTGCGGGCGGGCGGATACCGCAGCCTGCCCGTCCCAGAACATCGGCCGCCAGTCGAGGTCGAAGACCGTGCCGGTCTGCCGGGTCGAGGCGCCGTCGCGGTCCCGGGCGGCGGCTCGGGCGGCGAGGGCGTGCAGCGTCGCTGCGCGGCTCGGTTCGGCGCACAGGCCGGTACCGGTGACCCAGAACAGCCGGGCGCCGGCGACGGCGTCCAGGTCGAGTTCGCCGGGGTGGATGACCAGGTCGGGGGCGAGGGGACGGCGGTAGAAGTACAGCGGGAAGTGGTTCGGCGGGAAGATCTCGCAGAAAGTGACGGGCGTGGGCAGCTCCTCGACGTCGGTCACCCAGCGCGGGTCGACGCCGAATTCGCGCAGCGCGCGGCGGCAGTAGTCACCGAACGGGTCGCGTCCGGTGCGGCTGACGAGCGCCACGGTGCGGCCCAGCCGGGCGGCGGCGACGGCCACGTTGGCCGCGGACCCGCCGAGGAACTTCGCGAAGGTCTCGACGTCGGCCAGTGCGACCCCGCTCTGCTGCGGGTACAGGTCGACGCCGATCCGGCCCATGGTGATCAGATCGTACGGCTCGGTCATGGTCACTCCCTACCCGTCTCGCTCGTGTCACGTCCGTCACCGTTACGCGGCTTCCGCGTCACAGGTGATCGACAGGCCCCCTCCGGTGTCACGGTGTGTCGTTCCCCGGACACACGCTGAGCTCTCACCCGCCACCCCTTGGGAGGTGCCCTGCAGATGGCCGACCGCAGGCTCTGGTCGTACAAGGAGATCGCCGCGCACATCCGGGTCAAGCCGGACACGGTGCGGTCTTACCGGAAGCACGGTCTGCTGCCGGAACCGGATCTGGTGGAGGGCGGGAGACCGTTCTGGTTCGCCGACACGGTGCGCTCCTGGGTGTCGCGTCGTCCCGGCCACCGGGGTGGCCGCTGAGCTGCGTCGAGAGGGGTACTCTCATACCCTTGGGGGGTATTAACGAGGCAAGGAGGAAGCGATGAGCACCGTCACCACAACCTTCAAGGTCACCGGCATGACCTGCGGCCACTGCGAGGGCGCCGTGCGCGAGGAGATCTCCGCGCTCGACGGCGTGCGGGCCGTGGAGGCCTCGGCGGCCACCGGCATGGTCACCGTCACCTCCGCAGCGGAGCCGGACGAGGCGGCCGTGCGCGCGGCGGTGGACGAGGCGGGCTACGAACTGGCCGGCCGCGTCTGAGCGGCGCGGCGGGAAAACCGAAGGCGCCCCCTCGACGAGTCCCCCCACGGGCCCGCCGGCGGGGGCGCCTCCGTACCCCGGTCACGGACTCCCCCCACGGGATCCTGGCCGGGCGTCTTGCCGGGTGTGCAACGACGGAGGGCCGCTCAGCGCTCCGCTCCCGCATCACCTGCGACGACGGCTCCGCCGGGTGCCGCCGTCAACGGGTTAGACTCACCAACCCCCCGAATGGTTACCCCTCAATTTCTGTGACGTAGGTCTCACCATAGCTTCACGGGATGCTCACAGAGAAGAACCCCGGCCCGAATGGACCGGGGTTCTTCGCGGAAGGTCCGGCTAGCGGGACTCGACCGGCACGTACTCGCGCTCGACGACACCGGTGTAGATCTGCCGCGGGCGGCCGATGCGGGAGCCCGGCTCCTTGATCATCTCCTGCCACTGGGCGATCCACCCCGGCAGCCGGCCCAGCGCGAACAGCACGGTGAACATGCTGGTCGGGAAGCCCATGGCCCGGTAGATGAGCCCGGTGTAGAAGTCGACGTTCGGATAGAGCTTCCGCTCGACGAAGTAGTCGTCGCTCAGCGCGCGCTCCTCCAGGCGCAGAGCGATCTCCAGCAGCTCGTCGCTCTTGCCGAGGGCCGAGAGGACATCGTGCGCCGCAGCCTTGATGATCTTCGCCCGCGGATCGAAGTTCTTGTAGACGCGGTGACCGAAGCCCATCAGCTTCGCGCCGTCCTCCTTGTTCTTCACCCGGGTGATGAAGGAGTCGACGTCGCCGCCCTCGGCCTTGATGCGCTCCAGCATCTCCAGCACGGCCTGGTTGGCACCGCCGTGCAGCGGACCCCACAGGGCGTTGATGCCGGCCGAGATCGAGGCGAACATGTTGGCCTGCGAGGAACCGACCAGGCGGACCGTGGAGGTCGAGCAGTTCTGCTCGTGGTCCGCGTGCAGGATCAGCAGCTTGTCCAGCGCGCTGACGACGACCGGATCCAGGTCGTAGTCGGCGGCGGGCACGGAGAACGTCATGCGCAGGAAGTTCTCGACGTAGCCCAGGTCGTTGCTGGGGTAGGCCACCGGGTGGCCGACGGACTTCTTGTAGGCGTAGGCCGCGATCGTCGGCAGCTTGGCGAGCAGCCGGATCGTGGACAGGCGCCGCTGCTCCTGGTCGAACGGGTTGTGGCTGTCCTGGTAGAAGGTGGACAGCGCGCTGACCACGGAGGACAGCATGGCCATCGGGTGGGCGTCCCGCGGGAAGCCGTCGTAGAAGCGCTTGACGTCCTCGTGCAGCAGGGTGTGCTGGGTGATCTCGTTCTTGAAACCGGCCAGCTGGTCGACGGTCGGCAGCTCACCGTGGATCAGCAGGTAGGCCGTCTCCAGGAACGAGCCCCGCTCGGCGAGCTGCTCGATCGGGTAGCCGCGATAGCGCAGGACGCCGGCCTCACCATCGAGGTAGGTGATGGCGGATTTGTAGGCGGCGGTGTTGCCGAAACCGGAGTCCAGGGTCACCAGACCGGTCTGGGCGCGCAGCTTGCCGATGTCGAAGCCGCTGTCACCGACCGTGCTGTCCACGACGGGGTAGCTGTACTCGCCGTCCCCGTACCGAAGTACCACAGCGTTTTCGCTGTCGCGGTGTTCGCTCACTTCATCCCTCACCGACGTAGTGCCTCTTCTTCGAGGTGCCCTGACGTTTCCACTGTCCCCCATCCGGTGCTGTGCGGTGCACTCGGGGTCGACAAGAGGGCTCCTTGGTGGCACGGAGTGCCGCCACGGCTACCATCCTGCACCCTCACGGCCTTCGGGTCACCCCCGCGCACGTTCCTGCGGATGCGGACTTCCGCAACCTGCTCAGTCCGACAACCGGTGGTCCAGCGCGGTGCAGCGCCGCCCGGAGGAGACCGTGCGCACCGCCTGGCCGATCGCGCGGCGGGAGCCGACCAGCACCACCAGCCGCTTTGCCCGGGTGACCGCCGTGTACAGCAGGTTGCGCTGCAGCATCATCCAGGCACTCGTGGTGACGGGGATGACGACCGCCGGGTACTCGCTGCCCTGCGAGCGGTGGATGGTCACGGCGTAGGCGTGGGCCAGTTCGTCCAGTTCGTCGAAGTCGTAGCCGACCTCCTCGTCCTCGTCGGTGCGCACGGTCAGCCGCTGGTCGTCCTCCTGCAGGCCCGTGACCACGCCGACCGTGCCGTTGAAGACGCCGTTCTGCCCCTTGTCGTAGTTGTTGCGGATCTGAGTCACCTTGTCGCCCACCCGGAAAACCCGTCCGCCGAACCTCTTCTCCGGCAATCCAGGCTGCGCCGGGGTGACCGCCTGCTGGAGCAAGCCGTTCAGCAGCCCGGCACCGGCCGGGCCGCGGTGCATCGGAGCGAGCACCTGCACGTCACGCCGCGGGTCGAGTCCGAACTTCGCGGGGATCCGGCGGGCCACCACGTCCACGGTGAGCCGGCCGGCCTCCTCGGTGTCGTCCGCCACGAAGTGGAAGAAGTCCGGCAGCCCCCGGGTGAGCGGCGGCACGCCGGAATTGATGCGGTGCGCGTTGGTGACCACCCCGGACTGCTGCGCCTGCCGGAAGATCCTGGTCAGCCGGACGGCCGGCACCGGGCTGTGCGGGGCCAGCAGGTCCCGCAGCACCTCCCCCGCTCCGACCGACGGCAGCTGGTCGACGTCCCCCACCAGCAGCAGGTGGGCGCCCGGGCGGCACCGCCTTGATCAGCTTGTTGGCCAGCAGCAGGTCCAGCATGGAGGCCTCGTCGACGACGACCAGGTCCGCCTCCAGCGGCCTTTCCCGGTCGTAGGCGGCGTCACCGCCCGGCTTCAGCTCCAGCAGCCGGTGCACGGTCGACGCCTCGGCGCCGGTCAGCTCCGCGAGCCGCTTGGCGGCCCGGCCCGTCGGCGCGGCCAGCACCACCTTCGCCTTCTTCGCCCGCGCGAGCTCGACGACGGAGCGCACGGTGAAGGATTTGCCGCAGCCCGGGCCGCCGGTGAGCACCGCGACCTTCTCGGTCAGCGCCAGCCTGACCGCCTGCTGCTGCTCGGCGGCGAGCTCCGCGCCCGTGCGGCCGGCCAGCCAGCCCAACGCGCGGTCCCAGTCCACGTCGCCGAAGGCGGGCAGCCGGTCCTCCTCGGTGCGCAGCAGCCGCAGCAGCTGAGCGGACAGCGCCACCTCCGCCCGGTGGAAGGGCACCAGGTAGACGGCCGTCACCGACTCCTCCCCGCCCTCCGCCGAGCCGGGCACCCGTTCCCGCACGACTCCCTCCTCCTCCGCGGCCAGCTCCGCCAGGCACTCGATGACCAGCCCGGTGTCGACCTGGAGCAGCTTGACCGCATCCGCGATCAGGCGCTCCTCAGGCAGATAGCAGTTGCCCTGGTCGGTGGCCTGGGACAGCGCGAACTGCAGTCCGGCCTTGGCCCGTTCGGGGCTGTCGTGCGGGATGCCCACGGCCTGGGCGATACGGTCCGCGGTCAGGAAGCCGATGCCCCACACGTCGGCGGCCAGCCGGTAGGGCTGGTTACGAACCACGGAGATCGACGCGTCCCCGTACTTCTTGTAGATGCGTACCGCGATCGACGTGGAGACTCCGACGCCCTGCAGGAAGACCATCACCTCCTTGATGGCCTTCTGCTCCTCCCAGGCGGCGGCGATCTTCTTCGTCCGCTTCGGGCCGAGCCCCGGCACCTTGATCAACTCGGTGGCGTCCGCCTCGATGACGTCGAGCGTCGCGGTGCCGAAGTGGTCGACGATCCGCTCGGCCGTCCTGGGGCCGATCCCCTTGATAAGGCCCGACCCCAGGTAGCGCCGGATGCCCTGCACGGTGGCAGGCAGCACCGTCGTGTAGTTCTCCACGGTGAACTGCCGTCCGTACTGCGGATGCGAGCCCCAGCGGCCCTCCATCCGCAGCGACTCCCCCACCTGCGCGCCCAACAACGCGCCCACGACGGTGAGCAGTTCACCGGCGCCCCGCCCGGAGTCCACGCGGGCCACGGTGTAGCCGTTCTCCTCGTTGGCGTATGTGATGCGCTCGAGTACCCCCTCGAGCACGGCGAGCCGAACCTCCATGTCACAGAGCGTAGCGCCCCGGTAGGACACCCCGGCGGCCGCACGTCGGCCACGGCCGCGTCCGCGGACTTGTGTCCGCTCTCCGCCACCGGTTTCACTACCTGATGCAAACGTTTCCATGAAGGTGGGCCATGGTCGGGATCAAGGAGATCGCAGTCCACGCACGGGTGTCCGTGGCCGTGGTCTCGACAACGCCGTCGACTCCAAGGCGGCGGCTGCTCCGGTCAGGGGCGTGCCCCAGGCGGGCACCCCGGTGCCTGCCGTGGACCGCTCCGTCGCCGGCACGGACGTGGTGGCCGCCGTCGCCTCCGACGACGGGCACACACGGCGGCGAGCCGGGTGCGAAGACGCCTGCCGGACAGATCAAGGTGCCGGCGAAGGCCGTCACCAAGGACGACGTCGCCGAGTTCATGACGTGATGCGCACCCCCGAACTGCTCGTCGTCGGCTCGGCCAACGCCGACCTGGTGACCGTCGTGGACCGCCACCCCTCGGCGGGCGAGACGGTGCTGGGCTCCGACCTGGTCGTGTATCCGGGCGGCAAGGGCGCCAACCAGGCTGTTGCGGCGGCCCGGCTGGGCGCCCGGGCCGCACTGCTGGCACGTGTCGGGGACGACGCGCACGGCCGGCTGCTGGTGGACTCGCTCGCCGCCGCGGGCGTCGACACCGCCGGGGTGCGCTCCGGCGGCGCGCCGACCGGGGTGGCGCTGATCGCCGTGAGCCCTTCGGGGGACAACACCATCGTGGTGTCCCCCGGCGCCAACCACCGGCTCACCCCGCAAGACGTCGTGGACGCGGGCCCATTGCTGGCCGGCGCCTCGGTGGTCTCCCTCCAGCTGGAGATCCCGCCGGAGACGGTGGCCGCCGCGGCGCACGCGGCGGGCGACGTCGGCACCCGCGTGGTGCTCAACCCGTCGCCGCCGGCTCGGCTGCCGGACGAGGTGCTCGCCGTGTGCGACCCGCTGGTCGTCAACGAGCACGAGGCTCGGTCCCTGCTCGGCTCGGCCGCCGACGAGGGCGGCGCCGCCGTTTGGGCCGAGGCGCTGCGTGCGCTCGGCCCGCGCAGCGTCGTGGTGACCCTCGGCCCAGCCGGTGCGCTGCTGCACGGGCCGGACGGCGTGCTGCAGGTGGACAGCCCGGCCGTGGACAGCGTGGACACCACGGGCGCCGGGGACGCCTTTACCGGCGCGCTGGCCTGGCGGCTGGCGGTGGGAGACTCCCTGGAGGATTCGGTCCGCTACGCCGTCCGGGTCGGCGCCGCCTCGGTGACACGGGCGGGGGCACAGAACTCGTTCCCGACAGCTGCCGAACTTCCGGCGCCGTGAAGACTGTGGGGCCGGCGCCACTGACGCGACGCCAGCCCCTTGTTTCCCCCCGCCGGGCTCCGCTCCCAGGACCCCTCCCACGAAGACCCGACACCAACTGGGACACACCACGGTGCGGAACGGTTGCACTCCGCAGGGTGTTTTTCGCCTGCCCTGGATGAGTACGGAGCGTATCCGCGAGCCGGGGCACAGCTCGTAGGCTGGCCTCATGAGCGAAATCGACCTCGACGCAGCCCTTGGTCAGCGGCCCGCGCGGGCTGAGTCTGCTGGATTTCCTGCACGAACCGGAGGACGCCGTCTTCGACGACGGCCCCGTCGGTTTCACCCTCGTCGCGCTGTGGCACGACGGGCGGGTGCTCATGACGCACCAGCGGGTCCGCGACTGCTGGGAACTTCCCGGAGGCAGGATCGAGCCGGGTGAGTCGCCGCGGGCAGGCGCCGCCCGCGAGCTGCTGGAGGAGACCGGCCAGCACCTCGCGCCGGACGCGCTGCGGTTCGTCGGGTTCGCCCGCATGCGCCGGGAGGACCGGCCCGTGCTCTACGGGGGCCTGTTCACCGCGCAGGCCGCTAAGACCCTGCCGTTCGTGCCCAACGACGAGGTCACCCGGATCCACTGGCGCGACGGCGGGGAGTCGCTGCCGGGCGAGGCGCCGGTGCAGAACGTCGACGAGTACCTGATCTCGTTGTGCGGCCGCTGAGCGGTCATGTGCCGATGAATCCCTCGCTGCGCAGGAAATCCAGCGCCACCGCCTGCGGGGACCTCCCCTCCAAGTCGACCTGACCGTTGAGTTCGATCATCTTCTCCTCGGTCAGCTTCGCGCCGATCCGCTTGGCGAAGTCCGCCAGCTGCGGGTACTTCTTGAGCGTCTTCTCCCGGACGGTCAGCCCGGCCGGCTGGGTGGTGAAGTGCCCCTGGTCGTCCTTGACGACTTGCAGGCCCAGGGACTTGATGCGGGCGTCCGTGGTGAAGACCTCGGCGAAGTTGCAGGGGCTGCCCTTGGCGACGTTGACGAAGTTCAGCGCGAACGCGTTCTGATGCACCTGGGTCGGTGGGATCTCGACGTCGTATGCCTGCTGCAGCGGGCGCGTCTCGCGGTCGAGGAATTCGGCGGCCCCGCACAATGACAGCGCGTCGGGGTGTTTCTGCGCCAGTTGCCGCCACTGGCTGAGTCGGTCGACCTTCCCCACCGCGCCGGGCGCGTCGCCGGCCCGGGCGATGGCGTACTGGTTGCCGAAGTCCGCCGGCCCGAGCCACGCGACGTGGTTGTGCTTCGCGTCTTCCTGCGCCGTGGCGCGGAACTGCTTCTTCCCGCCCTGGACGGGCTTGTCGTGGCCGAGGTACTGGGTCCAGCCAGTGCCGGCGTACTCCCAGTACATGTCGATGTCGCCGCCGCGCAGCGCCTTGCGCACGATGCTGGAGCCGCTGAGTCCGGTCTGGTCGGAGGCCGTCGCACCGGCGGACCGCAGCGCGTAGATAGTGATCTGCCCGAGGATCTTCTGTTCCGTGAACTCCTTGGAGCCGACGGTGAAGTGGGCACCCTTCAGGTCGATGTCCTGGGCGATGGAGCCGCCGTGCAGCGCCTTCGCATCGACGTGTGCCCCGCCGCCGGAGGAGGACCCGGAACATCCCGAGACCACAAGCGCGCCCGCCGCCAGAAGTGCCGCGAGCGTGCGGTGTGCCGAGCCGATCCGTCGCACCAGGGTTCCCTTCGAAGTCGGTTGGTGTGTCACAAGCCGCGCGGACGCAGCAGGTTCTCGGCGATCCCGGCGAGCCAGTCGATGGCCAGCGCCAGGACGGCCACCAGCACGCTGCCCGTCACCAGGACGAGATTGCGGTTGGAGCTGATGCCGTTGGAGATGACGTCGCCCAGCCCGCCGGCCCCGATAAACGTGGCCAGGGCGACCGTGCCCACCGTGATCACGAGCGCGGTGCGCACACCGGCGACCAAGACGGGCACGGCCAGCGGGAGTTCGATCTTCCACAGCACGGTGCGGCGGGTCATCCCCATCCCCAGCGCCGACTCGATCACCGCCGGGTCGACCTGCTGCAGCCCGGCGATGGTGTTGCGGAGCACCGGCAGGATGCCGTAGAGGGCGAAGGCGATCACCGCGATCTGGTTCACACCGAGGCTCACGAACACCACGGCGAGCAGCACGATCAGCCCGAGCGAGGGCAGCGCCTGCCCGACGCTGGCCACCGCCAGCACGGGTCCGGCGATCCGGCGGGCCCACCGCCGGGTGAGCAGGACCCCGAGCGGGACGGCGATCAGCAGGATGAGCACCGTGACGATCGCCGTCAGTTCCAGGTGCTGCAGCGTGCGGCTGATCAGGTAAGGCCAGTTGAGGCTGCGCCGCTCGATCAGGTCAAGCGGCCGGGAGGTGACGTGCCAGGCGAGGGCGAGCAGCACCAGGGCCAGGACGGCGGGGGTCGTCGCGTACCGCAGAAGGCTGCGCATCTCTCACGCCTCCTGGAGTCGGCCGGTGCCTTCGCGCAGCCGCGCGGACTCGCTGTTGATCAGTTCGCGCAGCGAGTCCATGCCGACGACGCCCCGGTACCGGCCGTCGCCATCCACCACGGCCACGGCCGTGGCGTTGGCGGTCAGCATGTGGTTGAGCGCGTCGAAGAGTGTGTGTGCGTTACCGAGCGGGGTGATCAGCGGCAGTTCCTCCCCCGCCGTGGTGCCGGGGGCGCCGGCGGAGACCCAGGCGGTGGGGCGCTCGGCGTCGTCGAGTACGAGCAGGTAGTCCTCCTCGGTGCGGGCGGCGGCCGCGGTCCGTTCCTCGGAGCCGGTGGAGTCGGACACGGTCGGCCAGCGCGGAACCTGCAGCGCCTCCAGCCGGGTCAGCGATAGCCGCCGTACGGCCGCTCCGGAGCCGATGAAGTCCGCCACGAAGCCGTCTGCCGGGTCGGCGAGGATCCGTTCCGGGGTGTCGTACTGCAGCACCTTGCCGCCGTCGGCGAAGATCGCGATGCGGTCGCCCATGGTGACGGCCTCGTCGATGTCGTGCGTGACGAAGACGATGGTCTTGCGAACCTCGGCCTGGATGCGCAGGAACTCCGTCTGCAGCGCCTCCCGGTTGAGCGGGTCGATGGCGCCGAAGGGCTCGTCCATGAGCATCACCTCCGGGTCTGCTCCCAACGCCCTGGCGACGCCCACACGTTGCTGCTGCCCACCGGAGAGCTGTTTCGGGTAGCGCCTGCGGTAGGTGTCCGGGTCGAGGCCGACCAGCTCCAGGAGTTCATCGACGCGGGAGGCGACGCGTTGCCGATCCCAGCCGAGCAGCTTGGGAACGGTGGCGATGTTGTCGGCAACGGTGCGGTGCGGGAAGAGCCCGCCCTGCTGGATCGCGTAGCCGATGCGCCGGCGCAGCTGGTGCGCCGGCATGCCGGTGACGTCGTCGCCGTCGAGATGAATGTGGCCCGAACTCGGCTCGATGAGCCGGTTGATGAGCTTCATGGTGGTGGTCTTGCCGCAGCCCGAGGGGCCCACGAACGTCACGATCCGTCCGGCGGGTATCTCCAGGCTGAGATCCGCCACGGCGGGTGCGGTCTGGCCGGGATAGTGCTTGGTGATCCGGTCCAGGCGGATCATGGTCCGGTCGTCGTGCGCATCTTGTCGTCGGCGAATCATGTCAAACACCGAGCCCTTTTGGTGTGGTCAGTCGGTTCACGGCGGAGAAGAGCAGGTCGAACAGGACGGCCAGCACGACGATGCCGGCAGCTCCTTCGAGCGTCAGATAGACGGCATAAGGGGTGCCGGCGCTCGCCAGGCCGTCCAGGATGAGGTTGCCCAGGCCGGGTCCGTTGACGGCTGCGGCGATGGCGGCGATGCCCAGCAGCAGCTGGGCCGCCACCCGCAGGCCGGTCAACAGCACCGGCCAGGCCAGGGGCAGCTCGACGGTGGTGAGCATCCGCAGCCTGCCCATGCCCATGGCTCGGGCGGACTCCACAACCGCCGGGTCCACGTCCCGCAAGCCGACGACGGCGTTGCGGATGACGGGAAGCAGCGCATAGAGCGTCAGCGCGACGATTGACGGCCCGGCGCCCAGCCCGAGGGGCGTGATGAGCAGTCCGAACAAGGCGTAGGAGGGGATGGTCAGCAGCACACCGGCCGCCCCCAGCACCACCGTGCGCGGCGCGCCGGTACGGTACGTGAGCACCGCGGCCGGTACGCCGACGAGGACGGCCAGGGCGAGTCCCTCGAGGACCAGCAACGCATGGGCGAGTGTGGCGTCGAGGACGTCGGGCCAGTTGCCCGCGAGGTAGTCGACGAAGGTCATGCCTGCTCCCTCCGCGGACCCGGCCCCGGAGAGCGCAGCCGAAGACAGTGCCCGTCCCCAGCCGGTCTGCGTGCGATGTCGCTCGCATCCGCGAAGGCGCGGGTTGCTGCCTCTCGGCCGGAGACGCCCCGGCCGCGCTCCCGTCCGTCGCCTGCCGCGCCGGGACTGCTGCTGGCTGCCGCCCGATCCCGCGCGGCGGTCCCGGAAGGGGCGGACGTGCGTCGCCGATGTGTCGAGCCTTCAGATGCCATGGCTGGCATCATGACCACCGGCGACGGTCCGGACAACACCTGCCACAGGAACAACCCCGTTACGGTTTCGCTCCGTTCGCAGCCGAGAACGCCGGCCCCGGCCTAGTGCCGCATCAGCCGAGGTTTGCCCGGTAGCGAGGCGTCCTGGCGCACTGCGTTCGCTTCGCTGACTCCGTCTCGGCTCTGTTGCGCCTGCGGATGCCGAACCTCTCGCACGGCGCCCGGACGCCGCACGCAGGTGTCCTACCCGGGCCTTCGGGCAACGCAGGGGGCACCTCCCGCCAAAGGCAGGGGGAGAGCCTGCGTGCCAGGGCGGCAAGCGGCGAACCTTGCCTGCTGCGGCACTAGACGGGTGCCTCCTGGGGGATGCCGGTGTAGGTGCGCCACAGCCGGGCGTAGCTGCCGTCGGCGGCGAGGAGTTCGTCGTGCGTGCCGTCCTCGACGACGCGGCCGTGGTCGAGGACGACGACGCGGTCGGCCCGGGCCGCGGTGGACAGCCGGTGGGCGACGACGAGGGTGGTGCGGCGCCGCGCGAGCCGGTCGGTGGCCTGGTTGACCAGGCCCTCGGTGGCCAGGTCCAGCGCGGCGGTCGCCTCGTCGAGCAACAGCACGTCGGGGTCGACGAGTTCGGCGCGGGCCAGCGCGATCAGCTGCCGCTGCCCGGCCGACAGGTTGCGGCCGCGCTCCGCGACCGGGTGCAGGTAGCCGCCGGGCAGGCCGGCGATCATGTCGTGGGCGCCCACCGCGCGGGCCGCGGCCTCCACCTCGGCGTCGGTGGCGTCCGTCGCGGCCGTAGGCGATGCGCGTCCCGGACCGTGCCGGGGAAGAGGTACGGCTCCTGCGGGACGACGCCGAGCCGGTGCCGGTAGCCGGCCAGGTCCAGCTCGCGCAGGTCGGTGCCGTCGACGCGCACCGCGCCCGTCGTCGGGTCGTAGAACCGGGCGACCAGCTTGACCAGGGTCGACTTGCCCGCGCCCGTCTCGCCGACGAAGGCGACGGTCTGCCCGGCGGGGATGCTCAGGTCGACGCCGGACAGCGCCTCCTCCTCGCGCGTCCGCGGTGGAGTAGCGGAAGTGCACGTCGTCGAAGGCGATCTCACCGCGCAGCGCGCGTCACCTCGCGGGCATCGGGCGCGGCCGGCGTGGTGGTCGGCTCGCGCAGCAGCTGCTGGATGCGGCCGAGGGAGACGGACGCCTGCTGGTAGCCGTCGAAGACCTGGGAGAGCTGCTGGACGGGCGAGAAGAACAGCTCGATGTAGAGCAGGTAGGCGACCAGGGCGCCGGCGGTGAGCGTGCCCTCGCCGACCCGGCCCGCGCCGACGACGAGCACGGCGGCGGTGGCCAGCGCGGCCAGCAGCTGCACGAACGGGAAGTAGACCGAGACCAGCCACTGGCCGCGCACCCGCGCCGGCGCGGTAGGCGTGGCTGCGCCGGCGAAACGCTGCGACGCCGCGCTTCTCGCGGCGGAAGGCCTGCACCATGCGCAGCCCGGCGACGCTCTCCTGCAGGTCGGCGTTGACGACGCTGACCCGTTCGCGGGCCAGCTCGTACGCCTTGACGCTCTGCGGCGGAAGAAGACCGTGCCGACGATCAGCGGCGGCAGCGCGGCGAAGACGACCAGGGCCAGCTGCACGTCGATGCACGAGCAGCGCGACGAGGATGCCGACGAAGGTGAACAGCGAGACGACCGCGGTGACGAGTCCGGTCTGCAGGAAGGTGGACAGCGCGTCCACGTCGGTGGTCATCCGGGTCATGACCGCGCCGGTCAGGTGCCGCTCGTAGTAGTCGAGGCCGAGGCGCTGCAGGTGCGCGAAGATCTTCACGCGCAGCGCGTAGAGCACGCGTTCGCCGGTGCGTCCGGTCAGCCGCATGGCGGCGAACTGCGCGGCCCACTGGGCGACGACCACGAGCAGGGCCAGCGCGGAGGCCGAGCCAGACGGCGTCCAGGGCGGCCTGCGTGACGCCGTGGTCGATGCCGTGCCGGATCAGCAGCGGCAGGCCGAGGCCGGCCATGGCGTCGACGACGAGGAAGAACAAGGCGCCAGCAGCGGTCGGCCGAAGCCGTGCAGCAGCCGGCGCAGCCCGTAGGACTCCTCCGCGCGTTCGGCGTGTCGCCTCGTCGACCTCGGGGACGTCGTCGGCCGGGGGCAGCGCGTCGACCCGGGCGAGCAGTTCGGGGCTGCCCGGCATCGCGGCGAGTGCGCCGGCGAAGCCGCCGGGGCGGCCGCTCTGGTCCGGCGTGCCCCCGGCCGTTCCGCGCGCCGGCACGGGCGTGCCGGGTGCCGTCCTCCTCCGCGCGCCGCCACAGCTGCGGGGTGACTGCCGTCGACGGCGCTGTGCGCGTCGGGCCCGGCCATGCCGGCCGGGTCCGGCTCGGCCTCGGACAGCTCGTCGGGGTCGGTGAGCAGCCGGCGGTAGAGGGCGCAGCGCTCGGTCAGTTCCTCGTGGGTGCCGGTGTCGACCAGACGTCCGCCGTCCAGGACGGCGATCCGGTCGGCGAGGCCGAGGGTGGACAGGCGGTGGGCGATGAGCAGCGTGGTGCGCCCGGCCATGACGCCGCGCAGCGCCTCGTGGATCTCGTGCTCGACGCGGGCGTCGACGGCCGAGGTGGCGTCGTCCAGGACGAGCAGCCGGGGGTCGGTGAGGATGGCGCGGGCCAGTGCGATGCGCTGGCGCTGGCCGCCGGAGAGGGTCAGGCCCTGCTCGCCGACCGTCGTGTCGTAGCCGTCGGGCAGCGCCCGGATGAAGCCGTCCGCCTGGGCGGCGACGGCGGCGGCCGCGCACCTGCTCGTCGGTGGCGTCCGGGGCGCCGTAGGCGATGTTCTCCCGGATGGTCTCGGAGAACAGGAAGCTGTTCTCGGGTACGAGGCCGATCGCGGAGCGCAGCGAGCCGAGTGTCAGGTCGCGCACGTCGTGGCCGCCGACGCGCACGGCGCCGCCGGTCACGTCGTAGTAGCGGGGCAGCAGCAGGCGAGACGGTGGACTTGCCGCTGCCGCTGGTGCCGACGACGGCGACGGTCTCGCCGGGCTCGATGCGCAGGCTGAAGCCGTCGAGGACGGGCGGTGGCGGCCTCGCGCGGTTCGCCGTAGCCGAAGGAGACGTCGTCGAACTCGACGGAGGCGTCGGCGTCGGCGGGCAGTTCGTGGGCGTCCGGGCGTTCGGTCAGCCGCGGCTCGGTGTCCATCAGGTCGAAGACGCGCTCGACGCCGGCGCGGGCCTGCTGCCCGACGGTGAGCATCATGGCGAGCATCCGTACCGGGCCGACGAGCTGGGCGAGGTAGGTGGAGAAGGCGACGAAGGTGCCCAGGGTGATCTGCCCGCGGGTGGCCAGCCAGCCGCCGAGCGCGAGCATGGCGACCTGGCCGAGCGAGGGCACGGCCTGCAGCGCCGGGGTGTAGCGGGCGTTGAGCCGGACGGTGCGCAGCCGGCCGGCGAACAGCACGCGGCTGATGGCGCGCAGCTTGCCGGTCTCCTGGTCCTCCTGCCCGAAGCCCTTGACGACGCGGACGCCGGTGACCGCGCCGTCGACGACGGAGGCGACGGCGCCGGCCTGCTGCTGGGCGTACCAGGTGGCGGGGAAGAGGCGGGTGCGGCTGCGGGAGGCGATCCACCACAGCAGCGGGGGCGACGGCGAGCGAGACGAGCGTGAGCAGCGGGCGAGAGCACGAGCATGATGACGAGCGCGACCACGAAGAGCAGCACGTTGCCGATCATCATCGGGATCATGAACAGCAGGCTCTGCACGAGCTGCAGGTCGCTGGTGCCGCGGCCGACGACCTGTCCGGTGCTCAGCTCGTCCTGCGAGCGGCCGTCGAGCCGGACCAGCGCCTCGTACATCTCGGTGCGCAGGTCGTGCTGCACGTCGAGGGCGAGCCGGCCGCCGTAGAAGCGCCGGACGAAGGTCAGGCCGTAGACGAGCAGCGCCGGCCGCGACCAGCAGGCGTGATCCACAGCGCGAGTCCGCCGTGCACCGCCGACCACGACGTCGTCGATGACGACCTTGGTGAGCAGCGGGACGAGGGCCATGACGCCCATGCCGCCCAGCGAGGCGCCGAGGGCGAGCAGCACGTTCCGCCGGTAGCGCCAGCAGTGCCCCGCCAGGCGCCGGGCCCAGCCGGGCCGCCGCTCGTCCGTCTCGCCGTCTTTCACTCCGCAGTCCTTCCGCCCGTCTCGTCCCTGCAGGACACATCCAACGCCACGGCGCTGACATTTCATCCCGGCAGAGGGCGGTGGATTCGGCCACGAGGGCGGCGGAGGCGCGGCAGCCGCCCGGCGGACGGCCCCGGAGGAAGCCGCAGAGCACACTCCGGGGCCGCGCCGGCTGCGAGGCGTCTGTCGGTGGCCGTCGGCGGGACCGAACACCCCCCACAGGGCCGGCCCGCCGTCCGTCAGTGACGCCCCGTTTCCGCGGGGCAGCAGTCCGTAGTCTGTCGGAAAGTGGACCGGCGCGCAGGCGGACCGAACAAAATCGGTAACGTTGCGTGTTAAATCGATGGCCACATGTAATCGATCGTCACATGAACAGGCCGTCCGCCACGGCCGAGTCACCTGCACGGATCCCTCCGCCACCGCGCGCCGCCGGTGCGGACGGGCGGTGAAGAAGGAGAGGACACGGCCACCAAGACGGCTGAAAACCAACCCTGCGGCTCGGCGGTCACGCCCGCGCGGCGGCGATCTGCCGGGTCATGATCGTGGTCAGCTCGTAGGCGGTGTGCGAGGCCGCCACCGACGTGATCTCGGCGTGGTCGTAGGCCGGAGCGACCTCGACCAGGTCCGCGGAGACCAGCCGGCAGTCCGCCAGCCCGCGGATGATCTCCAGCAGCTCGCGGGAGGTGAGCCCGCCGGCCTCCGGGGTGCCCGTGCCCGGCGCGTGCGCGGGGTCCAGCACGTCGATGTCGACGGAGACGTACAGCGGCCGGTCGCCGATGCGCTCGCGCAGCTGCTGGGCCACCTCGGCCACGCCGCGGCGCATCACGTCGGCGGAGGTGACGATGCCGAAGCCCATCTTGGCGTCGTCGTCCAGGTCCTTCTTGCCGTACAGCGGTCCGCGCGTGCCCACGTGGGAGAGCGCGGAGGTGTCCAGGATGCCCTCCTCCACGGCCCGGCGGAACGGCGTGCCGTGGGTGTAGGCGGCGCCGAAGTAGGTGTCCCAGGTGTCCAGGTGCGCGTCGAAGTGCAGCAGCGCCACCGGACCGTGCCTGCGGGCCACCGAGCGCAGCAGCGGCAGCGCGATCGTGTGGTCGCCGCCGAGGGTCATCATCCGGGCACCGGTGCCGAGGATGTCGTCGGCGGCCGCCTGGACCGTCTCCACCGCCTCGTCGATGTCGAACGGGTTGGCCGCGATGTCGCCGGCGTCGGCGACCTGGGCGAGAGCGAACGGCGAGGCGTCCTGCGCCGGGTTGTACGGACGCAGCAGCCGGGACGCCTCCCGGATGGCGTTGCCGCCGAAGCGGGCACCCGGCCGGTAGGAGACGCCGGTGTCGAAGGGGACGCCGACGACCGCGACGTCGGCCGTGCCGCCGACCTCGTCCAGCCGGGGCAGCCGGGCGAAGGTCGCCGGACCCGCGTAGCGCGGGACGCGGGAGGAGTCGACGGGGCCGCGGGGCTGCCGGTCGGGGCTCTGCGGGGAGGTGCTCATGAGTGCGAGGGTAGGCAGCCCGGACGTGCCGGCACATGGACGGATCAGCGAGTCAGGCACCTGCTTTTTGGACACTCCGTACACCGCGCGGGTCGTGCGAGTGACAATGACGTCATGCCTCTGCCACGCGCCCTGCCGCTGCTGCCTCCCCCCTCCCGCACCGAGCTGACCGACCACCTGGTGCACACCCGCATCGCCGGCGACGTCGCCACCCCGCGGGAGAACAACCTCGCGCACTACCGCAGCCTCGCCAACGGCGACCGGCACTACTGGCTGGGCCTCGAGCTGGGCGACCGCTGGAGCGACGAGCAGGACGTGCTGGCCGTGATGGCCGAACGGGCCGGCGTGAGCGACGACCCGGACCACCGCACCGGCCAGGACACCATCGACCCGGAACTGACCGTCGGCGGCACTCGACCGCGCGGCGGCCGAGCTGCGCAAGGCGGCGGAGGACGGGCGACGGGTGCTGTTCGCCACCGGGCACCCCGGCGCGCTGCTCGACTTCCACGGCACGCTGGCTCAGGCGCTGCGGCGGCGCGGCTGCGAGATCGTGCGCACCCCGCGGCACCTGTACGCCGACGAAGGCGTCATCGTGCAGTTCGGCGGGGTCGCGGTGTACGAGCGCGGCGCCTCGTTGTGGCACACCCACTCGCCGCAGCCGATGCACGCCGTCCTCGACGCGCTCACCCGCGCCGACGAGCCGCTGCCGGACCTGGTGGTGGCCGACCACGGGTGGGCCGGCTGCGCCGCCCAGCGCGGCGTCGACGCGGTGGGCCTGGCCGACTGCAACGACCCGGCCCTCTTCCTGGGCGAGGCGGAGGGGACGCTGGGCGTGGCCGTACCGCTGGACGACCACGTGGCGGACCCGCGGTTCTACGAGCCGATGACCGCGTACCTGCTGGCCGCGGCCGGGCTCGACTAGTGCCGCGTCACTGGTCTCGGGGCGCTCCCGGGTTCGGGGCGCTGTGGCCTGCGGTCTCCCGGCCCCGGCGTCGGGTCGAGGAAGACGTGCCCGACTGCCGGGAAGCGGTCGCGGAGCCGTGACTCGGCGTCCTCGCAGGTCCACTCGATCTCCTCGGCGGACACCCCGTCGACGAAGTCGATCTTCGCGGCGAGCAGCACCTCGTCCGGCCCCTGCACCACGGTGACCAGTTCGAGGACGCGCTGGATGCGCGGAGACTCCAGCAGCGCCTCGTGCATCGCGTCCTGCCAGTGTTGCGGCAGCGCCCGCCCGATGAGCAGCTCGGCGTTGCTCCGGCCGAGTTCGAACGCCGCCCACGTCAGCAGCGCGCCGATGAGCAGCGAGGCGACACCGTCCCAGGCCGAGGAGCCGGTCAGCTGTGCGCCCAGGAGGCCGCCCGCCGCCAGCACCAGGCCGACCAGCGCCGCCGAGTCCTCAACGACCACGGCCTTCACGGCGGTGTCCGGGGTGTGTTTGATGTAGCGGACGGTCGGCAGCCGCATGCTCTTCGCCTCCTGCCGCGACTGCCGCATGGCCCGGATGAGCGAGACGCCCTCAACGACGAACGCGACCGCGAGCACCAGGTAGGAGATCAGCGGGTCGCCGAGATCCCCGCCGCTGCGCAGCGCCTCGAACCCGTCATAGAAGGAGAAGACGGCACCGCCGACGAAGGTGGCGACGGAGGCGAGCAACGCCCAGACGTAGCGCTCGTTGCCGTAGCCGAGCGGATGTTCCTCGTCGGCGGGTTTGGATGCCCGTTTCAGCGAGGTGAACAGCAGCACCTCGGTGAGGGTGTCGGCGACGGAGTGCGCGGCCTCCGACAGCATGGCGCTGGAGCCGCTGAGAACGCCGCCGACCGCCTTGGCCACGGCGATCGCCAGGTTCGCCGCACCGGCGATGAGCACCGTCCAGGTGCTCTCCTTTTCCTGTTCGGCACTCATGAAGGCGTTTGTGCCCGCTGCCGGTCGACGCACACCCGCCATCGGCCGCTCAGCGCGGGACGCGGACCACGCCCTCCTGGATGACGGAGGCGACCAGCCGCCCGTCGCGGGTGAACAGCCGGCCACGGGCCAGGCCGCGCCCGCCCTGGGCGGTGGGTGACTCCTGGTCGTAGAGCAGCCAGTCGTCCGCGCGGAACGGGCGGTGGAACCACATCGCGTGGTCCAGGCTGGCGCCGACGACGTCGCCGACGGCCCAGCCGCCGCGCCCGTGCGCGAGGAGCACCGAGTCGAGCAGCGTCATGTCGGAGACGTAGGTGGTCAGGCAGATGTGCAGCGTCGGGTCGTCCTGTGGGCCGTCGAGCGTGCCGTTGGTGCGGAACCAGACCTGCGAGCGCGGCGGGCGCGGGGTGCCGGCGCTGGCGAACGGCGGGTCGCCGGCGTAGCGCAGATCCACGGCGGCTCGGGCGGCCAGCAGCCGGTCGGGGACCGAGGGTCGTCGAAGAGGTGGGCGTGCCGCGGCATCAGCTCCTCGGCGGTGGGCAGCGTCTCCGGGTCGGGCGCCTCGGGCATCTCCTCCTGGTGCTCCAGGCCCTCCTCCCAGGCCTGGCAGGAGGCCGACAGGTGGAAGATCGGCTGTCCGTGCTGCACCGCCACCACCCGGCGGGTGGTGAAGGAGCGTCCGTCGCGGATGCGGTCGACGGTGTAGACGATGGGCGCGCCGGGGTCGCCGGGCCGCAGGAAGTAGGCGTGCAGAGAGTGCGGCAGGCGGCCCTCGGGCACGGTGCGGCACGCGGCGACCAGCGCCTGGGCGGCGACCTGGCCGCCGAAGACGCGGGGCACCACGGCGAACCGGCTGTCGCCGCGGAAGATGTCCTGCTCGACCCGCTCCAGGTCGAGGAGGTCGAGGAGCTGCTGCAGCGCGGTCGGCTCGGCGGGGTCGGTGCTGAGTCGGTCAAGGCCGGCTCACAGCCCCATCGACTTGGCGACGATCGAGCGCATGACCTCGCTCGTACCGCCGTAGATCCGGGTGACGCGGGTGTCGGCGTACAGCCGGGCGATCGGGTACTCCATCATGTAACCGTAGCCGCCGTGCAGCTGGAGGCACTTGTCGATGACCCGCGCCGCGGTCTCGGTGGTGAACAGCTTCGCGGAGGCGGCGTCGGCAGCCGTCAGCTCACCGCGTCGTGCGCTTCGAGCGCCCGGTCGACGACGGCCTGCATCGCGTCGACGTCGGCCTTGCAGTCGGCGAGTACGAACTTGGTGTTCTGGAAAGAGGCGACCTCCTTGCCGAAGACCGTGCGCTCACGGACGTACTCGTGGGCGAAGCGGACCGCGGCGGCGGCCTGCGCGTAGGCGCTGACGGCGATGCCGAGGCGTTCCTGCGGCAGGTTGTGGGTGAGGTAGCCGAAGGCGGCGCCCTCCTCGCCGAGCCGGTCCTCGACAGGCACCTTCACGTCGGTGAAGGAGAGTTCGGCGGTGTCGGAGGTCTTCAGGCCGAGCTTGTCGAGCGTGCGGCCCACCGCGTAGCCCTCGGACTTCGTGTCGACGACGAGGATGGTGATGCCGCCGCGCCGGTCCTCGGGGGCGGGCGCCGAGGTGCGGCAGCAGACCAGCACGCGGTCGGCCTGCACGCCGCCGGTGATGAAGGTCTTGGCGCCGTTGAGGACGTAGTGCGTGCCGTCCTCGGACAGCTTGGCGGTGGTCTTCATGCCTGCCAGGTCGGATCCGGTGCCCGGCTCTGTCATGGCGATGGCCGTCATCATCTCGCCGGCGACGAAGGGCGGCAGCCAGCGCTGCTTCTGCTCCTCGCTCCCGTACTTGAGCAGGTAGGGCAGGCACAGCGCGGTGTGCACGCTGGAGCCGCCGAAGCTGACGCCGGCCCGGGCGCACTCCTCGGTGATGACTGCGTTGAACTTGAAGCTGGTCTCGCCGGCGCCGCCGTACTCCTCGGGGACCTCGATGCCGAAGACGCCCAGCTCGCCGAGGCTCTTGTAGAACTCGCGGGGGACGAAGCCGGCCTCGGCCCACTGGTGGTAGTACGGGACGACCTCGGCCTCGATGAAGTCGCGGATGGTCCGCCGGAAGGCCTCGTGGTCCTCGTTGAACACCGTGCGACGCATCGGACGCCTCCCTTGGGTCTCGCTCCCGCCGGCGAGCGGGTGTCTAAGCGCTTGCTCAGCTCAAGCTACCCGTCGGTCACCCAGGCTGTCCAGAGGCGGCGGCCAAGGCCCCGCGGGCCAGCCGGTGCAGCAGTCCGGCCGTGGCCCGGCGGTCCAGCAGCGCGCCGGCCCCACCCAGATGGGGCGTGGAGTTGAGCAGGCCGAAGACGGTGTGCACGGACACCCGGGCCTCCAGTTCGGTCAGCATGGGATAGACGGTCCGCACTGCGGAGACCCACAGCTCCACGTACTGCCGCTGCAGCTTGCGCACCTGCTTGCGGTCGGCGTCGCGCAGCCGGTCCAGCTCCCGGTCGTGCAGGGTGATCAGCGAGCGGTCGTCCAGCGCGAAGTCGATGTGACCGGCGATGAGCGCGTCCAGCGTGGCCTCGGGCGGCAGCCCGGCTGCGGCAGACTCCTCGATGCGGGCGCGCCCGCCCTCGTGCAGGCGCTCGCTGATGCCGACCAGCAACTCGGCGAGCATCGCATCCTTGCCGGGGAAGTGCCGATAGAGGCCCGGACCGCTGATGCCGACCGCGGCCCCTATCTCGTCCACCCCGACGCCGTGGAAACCGCGGTCGGCGAAGAGGCGGGCCGCCTCCCGCAGGATCTGCTCGCGACGGGTGGGTGCGGCGGTCTGCGTGCTGGTCATGCCACCCATTCTAGACATCCCTGTTAGTGAGCGTTAACCTGTGGAGCAGGTGTTAACGCGCATTAACCGAGGAGCAAGGGGGCTCACCGGCATGAAGGAGGCGACGGCGCTGCGCAGCAGCGTCGATGTGGCGTCCGCGTCCTGCGAGGCGAACGAGGCCGCGCACCGGGAGCTGGCGGCGCAGCTGCGCGAGAAGCTCGCCGGCGCGCGGCTCGGCGGCGGCGAGCGGGCCCGCGCCCGGCACACCGCCCGCGGCAAGATGCTGCCGCGGGACCGGGTGGACGCCCTGCTGGACCCGGGCTCTCCGTTCCTGGAGATCGCGCCGCTGGCGGCGGACGGATTGTACGACGGGGACGCGCCGGCGGCCGGCGTGATCGCCGGCATCGGCCGGGTCTGTGGCCGCGAGGTCGTCGTCGTCGCCAACGACGCGACCGTCAAGGGCGGCACGTACTACCCGATGACGGTCAAGAAGCATCTGCGGGCGCAGGAGGTCGCGCTGGAGAACCGGCTGCCCTGCGTCTACCTCGTCGACTCCGGCGGCGCCTTCCTCCCGATGCAGGACGAGGTCTTCCCCGACCGCGAGCACTTCGGCCGCATCTTCTACAACCAGGCCCGCATGTCGGGTGCGGGCATCCCGCAGATCGCGGCGGTCATGGGCTCGTGCACCGCGGGTGGCGCCTACGTCCCGGCGATGAGCGACGAGGCGGTGATCGTGCGCGAACAGGGCACGATCTTCCTGGGCGGGCCTCCGCTGGTGAAGGCGGCGACCGGCGAGGTCGTCACGGCCGAGGAGCTCGGCGGCGGCGTGGTCCACTCCCGCAACTCCGGGGTGACCGACCACCTCGCCGAGGACGACGCGCACGCACTGCGCATCGTGCGGAACATCGTGAGCACCCTGCCGGGCCGGCCGACCTCGCCATGGGCGCTCCAGCCGGTGCAGGAGCCGGCGGTGGACCCGGCGGGCCTGTACTCGGCCGTCCCCGTCGACTCACGCACCCCATACGACGTGCGGGAGGTCATCGCCCGGATCGTCGACGGCTCGCGCTTCCAGGAGTTCAAGGCCGAGTACGGAACGACGCTGGTGACCGGCTTCGCCCACATCCACGGCCACCCGGTCGGCATCGTCGCGAACAACGGCATCCTGTTCTCCGAATCCGCCCAGAAGGGCGCCCACTTCATCGAGCTGTGCGACCAGCGCGGCATCCCGCTGCTCTTCCTGCAGAACATCTCCGGTTTCATGGTCGGCAGGGACTACGAGGCGGGCGGCATCGCCAAGCACGGCGCCAAGATGGTCACGGCCGTGGCCTGCACCCGGGTACCCAAGCTGACCGTCGTGGTCGGCGGCTCCTACGGCGCCGGCAACTACTCGATGTGCGGCCGGGCCTACGGCCCCCGGTTCCTGTGGATGTGGCCCAACGCCAAGATCTCCGTGATGGGCGGCGAACAGGCCGCCTCGGTGCTGGCCACCGTCAAGCGGGACCAGTTGGAGGGCCGCGGCGAGGAGTGGAGCGGGCAGGACGAGGAGGCCTTCCGCGCCCCGATCCGCGCGAAGTACGACGAGCAGGGCAACGCCTACTACGCCACGGCCCGGCTGTGGGACGACGGCGTGATCGACCCGCTGGAGACCAGGACGGTACTCGGGCTGGCGCTGACGGCCTGCGCCAACGCGCCGCTGCCCGAGAAGGACCCGGCAGCGCCCGCCTACGGCGTCTTCCGGATGTGAGGGGGAGTCCACAGATGACGAAGATGTTCGACACCGTCCTGGTGGCCAACCGCGGCGAGATCGCGGTCCGGGTCATCCGCACCCTGCGCCGCATGGGCGTCCGCTCGGTCGCCGTGTACAGCGACGCCGACGCCGACGCGCGGCACGTGCGAGAGGCCGACACCGCGGTCCGCATCGGCCCCGCCGCCGCGGCCGAGAGCTACCTGTCGGTCGAGCGGCTGCTCGAGGCCGCCCGGCGCACCGGCGCGCAGGCCGTCCACCCCGGATACGGCTTCCTGGCGGAGAACGCGGGCTTCGCCCGCGCCTGCGGAGAGGCAGGCCTGGCCTTCATCGGCCCGCCGGCGGACGCCATCGAGCTGATGGGCGACAAGATCCGGGCCAAGGAGACCGTGAGCGCCGCGGGCGTGCCGGTCGTTCCCGGCTCCTCCGGCAGCGGGCTCAGCGACGGCGAACTGGCCGAGGCCGCCCGTGAGATCGGCATGCCGGTTCTGCTCAAGCCGTCCGCCGGCGGCGGCGGCAAGGGCATGCGCCTGGTGCGGGACGAGGCGCTGCTCGCCGACGAGATCGCGGCCGCGCGCCGCGAGGCACGCAGCTCGTTCGGTGACGACACGCTGCTGGTGGAGCGCTGGATCGACCGGCCGCGGCACATCGAGATCCAGGTCCTCGCCGACGGCGAGGGCAACGTGCTCCACCTGGGCGAGCGGGAGTGCTCGCTGCAGCGCCGCCACCAGAAGATCATCGAGGAGGCGCCCAGTCCGCTGCTGGACGAGGTCACCCGCGCCGCCATGGGCGAGGCCGCCGCGGACGCGGCCCGGTCCTGCGGCTACCGCGGCGCGGGCACGGTGGAGTTCATCGTGCCCGGGCGCGACCCGGGCGCCCACTACTTCATGGAGATGAACACCCGCCTGCAGGTCGAGCACCCGGTGACCGAGTTGATCACCGGCCTCGACCTGGTCGAGTGGCAGGTGCGGGTGGCCGCCGGCGAGGCACTGCCGTTCGGCCAGGCCGACGTGCGGCTCAACGGGCACGCCGTGGAGGCCCGGGTCTGCTCGGAGACCGCCCGCGTCTCGGGTGACCGGGTGGATTTCCTGCCCTCGGCCGGCACTGTGCGACTGCTGACCGAAGCGGCCGGTGACGGGGTGCGCACCGACTCCGGTCTGCTCGAGGGCACCGAGGTCTCCACCTCCTACGACCCGATGCTGGCGAAGGTGATCGCGCACGGCCCGGATCGGGCCACCGCGCTGCGCCGGCTGCGAGCCGCCCTCGCCGCGACGACGGTGCTCGGCCTGGACACCAACATCGGTTTCCTGCGCAGGCTGCTGGCCCACCCCGAGGTGGTCTCCGGCGACATGGACACCGGCCTCGTCGACCGTGACGCGGCCGCGCTGGTCCCGAAGGGCGTGCCGGACGAGGTCTACGGCACCGTGGCGCTGCTGCGCCAGGCCGCCCTCGACCCCGTCAGCCGCGAGGGAGGGCCGGCCGGCTGGGTGGACCCGTTCTCCGTGCCGTCCGGCTTCCGGATGGGCGGCGAGGCCGCCTGGACGGTGCACCACGTCAGGGTGCCCGGCAACGACCCGGTGGCCGTGCGGGTGCGCGGGGCCGCGCACGACGCGGAGGTCCGCGTCGGCGACGCGGAGCCGGTCCGTGCCCGCCTCACCGAGGGCGCGGCCGAGGGGACCGTGCTGTCGGTGTGGGCCGGAATGACCCACCGCTTCAGCCACACCGCCGCTCCCGGCGGACACTGGCTGGGCCGGGAAGGCGACACCTGGCAGCTGCAGGACCACGACCCGGTCGAGGCCGCGCTGAAAGGGGCCGCCGGTGCCCACGGCGGTGATGCGCTGACCGCGCCGATGCCAGGCACCGTAACGCTCGTCAAGGCCACCGTCGGCGAAGAGGTCGCCGCCGGACAGAGCCTGCTGGTGGTGGAGGCGATGAAGATGGAGCACGTCATCGCCGCCCCGTTCGCCGGCACCGTCACCGAACTGGACGTGACATCCGGCAGCACGGTCGCCATGGACCAGGTGCTCGCCGTCGTCGAACCGCTGGAGGAGGGTGAGTGATGATCGACGGACTGCCCGTGCCGGTCCCCGCGGCCGGGCTTGCCTGCCCGGGTCCGAATCCACGAAGTCGGCGCGCGCGACGGCCTGCAGAACGAGCAGACCGTGGTGCCGGTCGAGGTGAAGGCCGAGTTCATCCACCGGCTGGCCGACGCCGGTCTACGCACCATCGAGGCCACCAGCTTCGTGCACCCCAAGTGGGTGCCGCAGTTGGCGGACGCGGAGGAGCTCTACCCTCGCCTGTCCGGCCTGGACGGCGTGCGGCTGCCCGTGCTGGTGCCCAACGAGCGCGGGCTGCAGCGGGCGCTGGCCCTCGGCGTGCGCGAGGTGGCGGTCTTCGCCAGCGCCACCGAGTCCTTCGCCGCGGCCAACCTGAACCGCACGATGCGAGGAGTCCCTGGCGATGTTCGCCCCCGTCGTCGAGCAGGCCGTCGAGGCCGGCATCGGCGTGCGGGGCTACCTGTCCATGTGCTTCGGCGACCCGTGGGAGGGCCCGGTTCACGTCGAGCAGGTCGTGCGGGTGTGCCGCCGGCTGCTGGAGATGGGCTGCCGGGAGCTCAGTCTCGGCGACACGATCGGCGTGGCGACACCCGGTCACGTCACGGCGCTGCTCGCCGCTCTGGCCGCAGACGGCGTCCCGGCCGACCGGCTGGCCGTGCACTTCCACGACACCTACGGCCAGGCGCTGGCCAACACCTATGCGGCGCTGCAGCACGGGGTGTCCGTCGTGGACGCCTCGGCGGGCGGCCTCGGCGGCTGCCCGTACGCCAAGAGCGCCACCGGCAACCTCGCCACCGAAGACCTCGTGTGGATGTTGCAGGGCCTCGGCATCGAGACCGGGGTCGACCTCGGCCGGCTCACCGCGACCAGCGAGTGGATGGCCGAACGCCTGGGGCGCCCCAGCCCCTCCCGAACCGTCCGCGCGCTCTCCCACAAGGAGCAGTAACCATGCCTGTCGACCACCGTCTCAACGCAGAACACGAGGAACTCCGCCGTACCGTCGAGGAGTTCGCTCACGATGTCGTGGCGCCCAAGATCGGCGAGTTCTACGAGAACCACGAGTTCCCCTACGAGATCGTCCGCCAGATGGGCCGCATGGGCCTGTTCGGCCTGCCGTTCCCCGAGGAGTACGGCGGCATGGGCGGCGACTACTTCGCCCTCGGCCTGGTCCTGGAGGAGCTGGCCCGGGTGGACTCCTCGGTGGCCATCACCCTGGAGGCCGGCGTCTCGCTGGGCGCCATGCCGATCTACCTGTTCGGCACCGAGGAGCAGAAGCAGCAGTGGCTGCCCAGGCTGTGCTCGGGCGAGATGCTGGGCGCCTTCGGCCTGACCGAGCCGGAGTGCGGCTCGGACGCCGGCGGCACCCGCACCACGGCGGTGCGGGACGAGAAGACCGGCGAGTGGGTGATCAACGGCAGCAAGTGCTTCATCACCAACTCCGGCACCGACATCACCGGCCTGGTCACCGTCACCGCCGTCACCGGCCGCAAGTCCGACGGGTCGCCGCTGATCTCCGCGATCATCGTGCCCTCCGGCACTGCCGGCTTCACCGTCGCCGCCCCGTACTCCAAGGTCGGCTGGAACGCCTCCGACACCCGTGAGCTGTCGTTCACCGACGTGCGGGTGCCTGGCGAGAACCTGGTGGGCGAGGAGGGCCGCGGCTACGCGCAGTTCCTGCGGATCCTCGACGAGGGCCGCATCGCCATCGCGGCGCTGGCCACCGGTCTGGCGCAGGGCTGTGTGGACGAGTCGGTCGCCTACGCCAACACCCGCAAGGCGTTCGGGAAGCCGATCGGCGCCAACCAGGCGATCCAGTTCAAGATCGCCGACATGGAGATGCGCGCCCACACCGCCCGGCTGGCCTGGCGGGACGCGGCCTCGCGGATGGTCGCGGGCGAGCGCTTCAAGAAGGAGGCGGCGCTGGCCAAGCTGTACTCCTCCGAGATCGCGGTGACCAACGCCCGGGAGGCCACCCAGATCCACGGCGGCTACGGCTTCATGAACGAGTACCCGGTCGCCCGCATGTGGCGGGACTCCAAGATCCTGGAGATCGGCGAAGGCACCAGCGAGGTGCAGCGCATGCTGATCGCCCGTGAACTGGGAGTCGGCCGCAACGACGCGTGACAGCTGCGTTCCGACCGCTGGGATACTGCTCTCATGGCCGAGATTTCCCAGCCGGCGGGGAGCTGGACGTTCGACGGGCGGGCGGTGCGCATCGTCCCGGGCAACGGGAAGGACGTGCACGTCCTGCGCAGGTCGCTGGGCGAGTTGGCCGTGCCGCTCACGGCGTTGGCCGGCCTCGCCTACGAGCCGGGACACAAGGGCGGCCGGCTCCGGCTGCGGCTGCGTGACGGAGCCGACCCACTCGCCCACGTGGCGCGCGGGCGGCTGCCCGGCGCCTCCGACCCGTACCGGTTGCCGGTCACACCGGACCACGCGGACCTCGCGGAATACTTCGTCGAGGAGGTGCGCACCGCACTGCTGCTCGAGCAGGTGCCGCCCGTGCCGTGCGACGACTTCCTGCTACCCGGCCCCGCGGTGCCGCTGACCGCTTCGGGCACCGATGGGACGGCCGCGTTCGACGGTGCCCGGGTGCAGCTCGAATGGAACTGGGTGGCCCAGGAGAGCAAGAAGTCCGCTGGGCGCCGCACCTTCGCGCTGGACGAACTCGAAGCAGTGGAGTGGACGCCGGCGGCCGGCTGGGAGAACGGCAGCCTGCGCTTCCGGCCCAAGGGCGTCCAGGCCGCGCTGAAACCGGAGCACGACCCGAACTGCCTGCTGCTGTGGGGGGTCCGGCAGGCGAGGGAGACCGGCGGTTCGGTCCTGCTGGCCGCTGCCGTCACAGCCCGTCTCCCCCACCCCGACGCTCGGGGCCTGGCCGGCGCGCCGGTCTCGGGCAAGCCGGACACGGCCGGGCGCGGGACGGCCGGGCTCTCCGATCACGACTCGCTGCTGCGCAGGCTGCGCGAGCTCGGTGAGCTGCACCGGGACGGGGTGCTGACCGACGAGGAGTTCACCGCAGCAAAGGCCACGGTGCTGGCCCGTTTCTGACGGGCCGGCCCGGCGGCCTCGCCGCATCGGCGCGTCTGCGGCACCGAAGGCGCCTCGTCACTCCTCCCGGGTGGGGTCTCCCCGGGCCGCCAGGCCCAGGGTGGGGTCTCCCCGGGCCGCCAGGCCCAGGGTGGGGTCTCCCCGGGCCGCCAGGCCCAGGGTGGGGTCTCCCCGGGCCGCCAGGCCCAGGGTGGGGTCTCCCCGGGCCCGCCAGGCCCAGGGTGGGGTCTCCCCGGGCCCGCCAGGCCCAGGGTGGGGTCTCCCCGGGCCGCTAGGCCCAGGGGACGTTCGGCGCCCGGTAGAAGTTGATCCCCAGCGCCTTCCAGCGCAACGCCTGAGCACCGAGCCGGACGCGGTAGGCGTCCCAGTCGTGGGTCGAGGCGGGCGACCAGCCGAGTTCGGCGATCCCAGGCAACCGCGGGAAGGCCATGAACTCGATGTCGTCGCTGGTCTCCAGCGTCTCCGACCACAGCGGCGCCTCGACACCGAAGACTGCGTCGGCCGGCGCGCCCTTCAGGTAGCTGCCGGGGTCCCACTCGTAGGACTTCTCGGTGTCGACGTATCCGGCCCAGTGCAGCCCCAGCGGGGTGTCCTCGTTGTATTGCATGTCGAGGTAGGCGCGGTTGGCCGGCGAGAGGATGATCCGGGTGCCGTGCTGCGCGGCCTTCGCCACGTCGGGCGCGTCGCCGCTGGTGCCCCAGAACTGGGCGACGGCGCCCTCGGCCGGGTGCGCGCCGACGAGCTGATGCCAGCCGATGACCGTCTTGCCGTATTTCGCGACGATGGGCTGCACCCGGTCGATGAACGTGACGTAGTCCTCGTGGCTGGTGGAGTGCGCCTCGTCGCCTCCGATGTGCAGGTAGGGGCCGGGTGTCATGGCCGCCAGTTCCCGGACGACGTCGTCGACGAAGTCGTAGGTGCGGTCCAGCGGCACGCACAGCGAGCTGAAGCCGACGCTGGTGCCGGTGTACAGCGGCGGTGCGGAGCCGTCGCAGTTCAGCTCGGCATAGGAGGCGAGGGCCGCGTTGGTGTGCCCGGGCATGTCGATCTCGGGGACGACGGTCAGGTGCCGCCTCGCGGCGTAGCGGACGATCTCGGCGTACTCGGCCTTGGTGTAGTGGCCGCCGGGGCCGCCGCCGACCTCGGTGCTGCCGCCGTAGGTGGCCAGCCGCGGCCAGGAGTTGATGGCGATGCGCCAGCCCTGGTCGTCGGAAAGGTGCAGGTGCAGCATGTTGATCTTGTAGAGGGCCAGCTGGTCGATGTACCGCTTCACCTGGGAGACGGTGAAGAAGTGCCGGGAGACGTCCAGCATCGCGCCGCGGTAGGCGTAGCGCGGGGTGTCGGTGATGACGCCCCCGTCCACCTGCCAGGGCCCGGCCTGCGGGGTGCGGGCCTCGATCCGGGCCGGCAGCAGTTGCCGCAGCGTCTGGGCGCCGTGGAAGAGGCCGTCGTCGGTGTGTGCCTGGATCAGCACTCCGTCGGGCGAGGCGTGCAGTCGGTAGCCCTCCTCGCCCAGTGAGCGCGGTCCGCCCAGGACGAGACGGATGCCGCCGTGGGAGCCGTGGGCCGTCACGGGCAGCCGGTAGCCGGTGGAGGGGCGCAGCAGGCCGGCCAGCCAGTCGCCGACCTGCCGGGCGGCTGCCGAGTGCCGCGGCACCTGGATGCGGGCCTGCGGGCGCAGCGTGTAGGGAGCGCCGTGCGGCCGGACCGACTCCGGTGCGGGGATGACCGAGTCGAGCGGGGCCGGTGCCGAGTCGTCGGGGATGTCGGCGAAGGCCAAGTCGGCGGGGAGTGCGGTGAAGAGGAGGGTGGCGCAGAGCAGCAGTGTCCTGAGTCGTCTCACGGGCGTCCCTTCGGTGCCACACATCACGGCTCTCATGGGCATGACACACGTACCGCCGGCCGGACTACCGGTCAAGGTGTAGACCACCATTCGCTCACCGCCGTCGTCTGCCTGCCCGATATCGGGCAGAATTCTTGCAGAACCGGCCGTCGCACCGCAGTATCGACAGGTGCTCGACAGCCGGACGCCCGACGACCTGATCGATCACCTGACGCGCACCACCCCGCTGCAGCGCGGAGAGGCCGCCCGGGTGGTACTGGATGTCCTGGCCTACTACGACGAGACGACGGAGGAGTTCGTCCGCCGCCGCCACCGCGAACTGCGCGGGCGCGGCCTGGTGAACGACGAGATCTTCCCGCGGATCTCGGACGAACTGCCGCACCGCGCGGTGGCGCCGCCCGAGCTCTCGCTGCGGCAGCTGCGCCGCATCGTCTACGGCTGACGAGTCCGACCGACCGACGGCAGACAGAGGAGAAGCACATGTGCGGCATCGTGGGATACATCGGGAAACGCGACGTGGCCCCCCTCCTGCTCGAAGGGCTGCAGCGCCTGGAGTACCGCGGCTACGACTCCGCGGGCATCGCCATCCAAGCCCGCTCGGGCGGGCTGCGCGCGGCCAAGGCCAAGGGCCGGGTGCGTGACCTGGAGGCACGCGTCCCCAAGCGTTTCGCCGGCTCCACCGGAATCGCGCACACCCGCTGGGCCACCCACGGCGAGCCGAACGACGCCAACGCCCACCCGCACCTGGACGCCGCCGAGAAGGTGGCCGTCGTCCACAACGGCATCGTCGACAACGCCGCCGACCTGCGGGCCCGGCTGACCGCCGAGGGCGTGACGCTCGTCTCCGACACCGACACCGAGGTCTTCGCCCACCTCATCGCGCGCGTCGAGGCCGACACGCTGGAGGAGCGAGTCCGCGAGGCGCTGCGACACGTCGAGGGCACCTACGGCATCGCCGTGCTGCACGCCGACTTCCCCGACCGCATCGTGGTGGCCCGCAACGGCTCCCCCGTCGTGCTGGGCATCGGCGAGCACGAGATGTTCGTCGCCTCCGACGTCGCCGCGCTGGTCTCGCACACCCGGCAGGTCGTGACCCTCGCCGACGGCGAGATGGCCACCCTTCGGGCCGGCGACTACCGCACCTACACCACCGAGGGCTCCCGCACCTCCAGCACGCCGGAGACCGTCGAGTGGGCCGCCGAGTCCTACGACATGGGCGCCCACGACACCTACATGCACAAGGAGATCTCCGAGCAGGCCGACGCCGTCGACCGCGTGCTGCGCGGCCGCATCGACGACCGGTTCGCCACCGTGCACCTCGGCGGCCTGAACCTGGACGCCCGCGAGGCCCGCGGGGTGCGCCGGGTGAAGATCCTGGGCTGCGGCTCCGCCTACCACGCCGGCATGATCGGCGCCCAGCTGATCGAGGAGCTCGCCCGCATCCCCGCGGACGCCGAAGCCGGCCAGCGAGTTCCGCTACCGCAACGCCGTGGTGGACCCCGACACGCTCTACATCGCGGTCAGCCAGTCCGGAGAGACCTACGACACGCTCGCAGCCGTGCAGGAGCTCAAGCGCAAGGGCGCCCGGGTGCTCGGCGTGGTCAACGTCGTCGGATCGGCGATCGCGCGGGAGACGGACGGCGGCGTGTACGTGCACGCCGGGCCGGAGGTCTGCGTGGTCTCCACCAAGTGCTTCACCAACACCGCCGTCGCCTTCGCCCTGCTGGCGCTGCACCTGGGCCGCATCCGCGACCTGTCCGTCGCCGACGGCAAGCGCATCATCGACGGGCTGCGCCGGCTGCCCGGCCAGATCGCCGAGATCATGGAGCGCGAGGCGGAGATCGAGAAGCTGGCGGCCGACTACGCGCAGGCCCGCAGCATGATGTTCGTCGGCCGGGTGCGCGGCTACCCGGTCGCCCGCGAGGCCTCCCTGAAGCTGAAGGAGGTCTCCTACATCCACGCCGAGGCGTACCCGGCCTCCGAGCTCAAGCACGGACCGCTCGCCCTGATCGAGCCGGCCCTGCCCACCGTCGCGATCCTCCCGGATGACGACTTGCTGGAGAAGAACCGCGCCACACTGGAGGAGATCAAGGCGCGCCAGGGGCGCATCCTCGCCGTGGCGCACAGCGAGCAGGAGAAGGCGGACCACACCATCGTCGTGCCGCGCAACGAGGTGGAGCTGGACCCGATCCTGATGGGCGTTCCGCTCCAACTTCTCGCTTACCACACGGCTCTGACGCTGGGCCGGGACATCGACAAGCCGCGCAACCTGGCGAAGTCCGTCACCGTGGAGTGAGGGACGGGAAGAGTGGGGGCGGGTTCCCGCGCGGGCCACCATCCGCACGGGAACCCGCCCCCCGTACCGGCGTCGCCCGAACGCCGGTGGTGTGCTGCCGCATCCGGGACCGTCACCTCCCGGCCGGCAGCGCGCTGCCCTCCTTATGCCCGGTATCCGGGCTCAATTCACCTCGGAGGACGGCTCTTTCCGACGGTCTCAGCGGAGTGAACCGGCCGCCACGGGCACGGACCAGGGCACCGGATACGGCCGGAAGTCGCCGGTCAGGGCACCGCGACGACAGGCCGCTGCGCCCGCCGGGCCAGCCGGCCGGCCACCGAGCCGAAGATCCGCCCGGCCAGGCCGTGGGTGGAACCGACCACGATGGCGTCGGCCTCGTATTCCCGGCCGACGTCCTCCAGTTCGTGACAGATGTCGCCGCCACGCTCCACCAGCATCCAGGACACCTCGGCCAGATGGTCGGCGCAGGCAAGCTCCAGACCGAGCACCTCGGTCCGGTGGTCCGGGACATCGACGAACACCGGAGGCTCGCAGCCCGCCCACACGGTCGTGGGCAGCCGGTTGGCCACGTGCACGATGATCAGCGAAGAGCCCGTGCGCCGCGCCATGCCGATGGCGTACGCCAGGGCACGCTCACTGGAGGTGGAGCCGTCGAAACCCACCACGACGCCGTGCTTGAAGGCCGGATCGCAGGCGTGACCAAGGCTCGCCGCGGGCTCCGGGACAGCCGTGGGGTCGGCGACGTCCTGCTTGCGGTCCGCAGGTTCGGGGATCTCGTGTCCGGCCATGTGATTCTCGGCGAGGTGAGTCCTCTTGCGGAGGGACGGGATGGACAGGGACGTGAGCAGCGCGGCCTTAGTCGTCCGGGAATGCTCTTTCCCGCCGCATACCCACAAGGGTACGGCCGCATGCGCCCCGGCCGGACGGGCGTCCGCGTGGCGTTGAACCCGGAGCATGCCTGAGTGGGGCTTCGCATGCAACGCCCGCCCGCTCCGCGGTGCCCGACGGCACGCGACTCACCGGATCCGGTGACTTTCCGTCCATATGCCGTTACTCCGGGGCCCGACGGGCGTTGAAGCAGGCGTGCCCGGACCACTGCACGTCGCCAGCCCCGCACGCCACGGCCGCCGCAGGCTGCCGGCGACGCTCGCCGCCCCCCGCGAGGGTGGATGCCACCGCGCCCCGCGCCGCAGCCGGCACGCCGGCGCCCGCCCCTCGGGGAGCGTCTCCACGGCGACGGACGTGGTCCGGTGGGGCTCCTTCTGCTGCGCGCTCGTCCCCGTGGTGCTGCTGGCCTGCGGCTCCTCCGCAGTCGGCGCCCTGAGCACCGCCACCGGCCTGGCCGCCGTCACCGTCGCCTGCAGACTGCTGCTGCACCGCGCGGACCGCGGCTCCGGCTCCGAACGGGCCCGGCGGCACGTCCTGTCCGGACCGGCCCTCCCGCCGCCCACCGCACGGGCCCGACACGGGAGGGCGTACACGGGGGCGCACAGAAGCACGCCGGGACATCGGCGTTCGCCGCGCGGTTGAACCGAACGCCCCGCATGCACCCCTTGTTTTCAGCCAAGTTTTCCACAATGCACTGTGGTTGACCTGCCGCCGCGTCACCGCCCACGCGACCTGGGGAGAAACGAGCAAGACGGGGGTGTGCACCCTACGGTGACGGGGCAATGAGGGCATGCGGCCCTTCCCGCGGGGGAGCCGACCGGAACGCTTCGTGATCGAACGGTTCACGCCAAGTTGCCATGTCGATTTAACGTCGAGTGGTGAACTCGCCACACCGGACTCGTCCGACACAGTAGATTCGATCTTGGCCATCGCCGCGGGGGACAGTGCAGACATTCAGGACGCGACGATTGAGGGGGCTTAGGTCCGATGAGCCAGGACTCCGCGAACGGTCCGGCGCCGACCACCCGCACACTGGCCACGCGCCGGCGGCAAGAGGTCGTCGCGGTGCTGCTTTTCAGTGGCGGACCGATCTTCGAGAGTTCCATCCCGCTCTCCGTCTTCGGACTCGACAGGCAGGACGCAGGCGTCCCCCGCTACCGGCTGCTGGCGTGCGCGGGCGAGGACGGACCGCTGCAGACCACCGGCGGGCTCGAACTGACCGCCCCGTACGGCCTCGACGCGGTCTCCCGTGCCGGCACCATCGTCGTCCCCGCCTGGCGCTCCATCACCCAGCCACCGCCCACTGCGGCGCTGCACGCGCTGCGCCGGGCGCACGCGGAGGGCGCCCGGATCATCGGGCTGTGCACCGGCGCCTTCGTGCTGGCCGCCGCCGGGCTGCTGGACGGCCGCCCCGCCACCACGCACTGGATGTACGCGCCCACGCTCGCCAAGCGCTACCCGTCGGTCCACGTCGACCCCCGCGAGCTGTTCGTCGACGACGGCGACATCCTCACCTCGGCCAGCACCTCCGCTGGAATCGACCTGTGCCTGCACGTGGTGCGCACCGACCACGGAGCGGAGGCGGCCGGCGCGCTGGCCCGCCGCCTGGTAGTGCCGCCCAGGCGGGGCCCGGGCGCCGACATCGGGCACCCTCGGCACCTGGACCGCTCGTTACCCGAGGAGATCGGCGGCGACCCGCTCGCAGAGGTCGTCTCCTGGGCACTGGAACACCTCCACGAGCAGTTCGACGTGGAGGGCCTCGCCGCGCGCGCTTACATGAGCCGCCGCACCTTCGACCGGCGGTTCCGCTCGCTGACCGGCAGCGCCCCCCTGCAATGGCTGATCACGCAGCGGGTGCTGCAGGCCCAGCGACTGCTGGAGACCTCCGACTACTCGGTGGACGAGATCGCCGGGCGCTGCGGCTTCCGCTCCCCGGTGGCGCTGCGCGGACACTTCCGGCGTCAGCTGGGCGTGTCACCGGCCTCCTACCGGACTGCCTACCGGGTGCGGCGCCCGGAGGACCCCGTCCCGGCCGGAGCCACCGAGTGCGGCTCACCCGACGCCGGCGAGATCCCCGGGACGGCCGGTGGGCCGGGCGAGCAGCTTCCCGGACCCCGCGCCCGGACGAACGGGCGGCACCGGGAGGCCCGGCAGGAGCCGGGCAAACCGGAGTCGGACGCCTTCGGCAGCCGGGTTCCGGGCCAGCGCGGCCGGGGCGCCCCACGCCCGACGTAGGGTGAGCGCATGAACGATCGAATGGTGTGGATCGACTGCGAGATGACGGGACTCTCACTGTCCGACGACGCGCTCATCGAGGTGGCGGCCCTGGTCACCGACTCGGAGCTGAACGTGCTGGGCGACGGCGTGGACGTGGTGATCCGTCCCCCGGCGGCCGCGCTCGCCTCCATGCCCGAGGTGGTGCGCGAGATGCACACCGGTTCCGGCCTGCTGAAGGAGCTCGACGCGGGCACGACCCTCGAGGACGCCGAACAGCAGGTGCTGGCCTATCTGCGCCAGCAGGTGCCGGAGACGGGACGCGCCCCGCTGTGTGGCAACTCCGTGGGCACCGACCGCGGCTTCCTGGCCCGCGACATGCCGTCCCTGGTGGATCACCTGCACTACCGGATCGTCGACGTGTCCTCGGTCAAGGAACTGGCCCGCCGCTGGTACCCCCGCGCCTACTTCAACAGCCCGGAGAAGGCCGGCAACCACCGCGCGCTCGCCGACATCCGCGAATCCATCGCCGAGCTGCGCTACTACCGCGAGACCGTGTTCGTGCCGCAGCCCGGCCCGGACTCGGAGACGGCGAAGCAGGCCGCCGCCCGGCACGTCGCCTCTCCCGAGGCCGACACGACCGGCCCGGCGTAAACCAGGGCGCGAACACCCCCGGCGACCCTGTACACTCTTTCTCGGCCGGACGGAAACGCTCGGTCATGGTGGATGTAGCTCAGGTGGTAGAGCACCTGGTTGTGGTCCAGGATGTCGCGGGTTCAAGTCCCGTCATTCACCCTCCACAGAAGAAGCCCGTGACCTGCGGAAACGCAGATCGGGGGCTTCTTCGTGGCATGTGCGGGATCACCCCGCCCTGCGGGCCGCCCGCAGGTACTCCCGGTTCAGCCGCGAGATGGTGAGCAGCGGGATGCCCTTCGGGCAGGCCGTCGCGCACTCGCCGGCGTTGGTGCAGCCGCCGAAGCCCTCCGCGTCCATCTGCCCGACCATGTCCAGCACCCGCGACTCCCGCTCCGGCGCACCCTGCGGCAGCGTGTTCAGGTGGCCGACCTTGGCGGCGGTGAAGAGCATCGCCGAACCGTTCGGGCAGGCCGCCACGCACGCGCCGCAGCCGATGCAGCTCGGCCGCGGCGAACGCGTCGTCGGCGACCGGCTTGGGCACGGGTGTGGCGTGCGCCTCCGGCGCGCTGCCGGTCGGGACGCTGACGTAGCCGCCGGCGCCGATGATCCGGTCCAGCGCGCCCCGGTCGACGACCAGGTCCTTCACGACCGGGAAGGCGCGGGCCCGCCACGGCTCGACGTCGATGGTGTCGCCGTCCTCGAAGGACCGCATGTGCAGCTGGCAGGCGGTGGTCCGCTCGGGCCCGTGCGCCTGACCGTCGATGACCATGCTGCATGCGCCGCAGATGCCCTCGCGGCAGTCGTGGTCGAAGGCGACGGGCTCCTCGCCGCGTCCGGTCAGCTCCTCGTTGAGGAGGTCGAGCATCTCCAGGAACGACATCTCGGGGGTGACGCCGTCGACCTCGTAGCCGTGCATCCCGCCGGCGGCTTCCGGACCGGGCTGCCGCCAGATGCGCAGGGTGCAGTTTCATCATGCGTAGCTCCGCTGGGTGGGGTGGACGTACTCGAACACCAGGTCTTCCTTGTGCAGTACCGGCGCCTGTCCGGTGCCGGTGAACTCCCAGGCGGCCACGTAGCCGAAGGCCTCGTCGTCGCGCGCGGCCTCGCCGTCCGGGGTCTGCGACTCGGCTCCGGAAGTGGCCGCCGCAGGACTCGGTGCGGTGCAGGGCGTCCAGACACATCAGCTCGGCCAGCTCCAGGAAGTCGGCGACGCGGTTGGCCTTCTCCAGCGACTGGTTGAGCTCGCGCCGCCGCCGGGGACCCTGATCCGCCGCCAGAACTCGTCGCGCAGCTCCGGGATGCGGTCGCAGCGCCTTGCGCAGCCCGGCCTCGGTCGCGGGCCATGCCGCAGTGTTCCCACAGCAGTTCGCCCAGCTCCCGGTGGAAGGAGTCGGCGGTGCGGTCGCCGTCGTTCGTCAGCAGACGCCGCAGTCGCTCGCCGACCTCGTGCGACGGCCTGCGTGACGGCCGGGTGGTCCGCCGGAACGTCCTCGTGCGAGTGCCGGGCGAGGTAGTCGTTGAGGGTGGCCGGCAGCACGAAGTAGCCGTCGGCCAGGCCCTGCATGAGGGCGGAGGCGCCGAGCCGGTTCGCGCCGTGGTCGGAGAAGTTGGCCTCGCCGATGGCGAACAGGCCGGGGACGGTGGTCTGCAGGTCGTAGTCGACCCACAGGCCGCCCATCGTGTAGTGGATCGCCGGGTAGATCCGCATCGGCACCTCGTACGGGTCCTCGGCGGTGATCCGCTGGTACATCTCGAAGAGGTTGCCGTACTTCTCCGCGACGGCCGTGCGGCCCATGCGCGCGCGATGGCGTCGGCGAAGTCGAGGTAGACGCCCTGGCCGCCGGGGCCGACGCCGCGACCCTCGTCGCAGACGTTCTTCGCCGCGCGGGAGGCGATGTCGCGGGGCACGAGGTTGCCGAAGGCGGGGTAGAGCCGCTCCAGGTAGTAGTCGCGCTCGGCCTCGGGGATCGCGTTCGGCGGACGGTCGTCGCCCTCGGCCTTCGGCACCCAGATGCGGCCGTCGTTGCGCAGCGACTCGCTCATCAGCGTCAGCTTCGACTGGTGGTCGCCGGAGCGCGGGATGCAGGTCGGGTGGATCTGGGTGAAGCAGGGGTTGGCGAAGTAGGCGCCGCGCCGGTGGGCCCGCCAGATCGCGGTGGCGTTGGAGTTCTTGGCGTTCGTCGACAGGTAGAAGACGTTGCCGTAGCCGCCGGTGGCGAGCACGACCGCGTCCGCGAGGTAGCGTCGAGACCTCGCCGGTGACCAGGTCGCGGGCGACGATGCCGCGCGCCCGGCCGTCGACCACGACCAGGTCGAGCATCTCGGTGCGCGGGTGCATCTCGACGTGGCCGGCGGCGATCTGCCGGGACAGCGCCTGGTAGGCGCCGAGCAGCAGTTGCTGGCCGGTCTGGCCGCGGGCGTAGAACGTGCGGGAGACCTGCACGCCGCCGAAGGAACGGGTGTCCAGCAGGCCGCCGTACTCGCGGGCGAAGGGGACGCCCTGGGCGACGCACTGGTCGATGATCTCGACGGACACCTGCGCCAGCCGGTGGACGTTGGACTCGCGGGAGCGGAAGTCGCCGCCCTTGACGGTGTCGTAGAAGAGGCGGTGGACCGAGTCGCCGTCGTTGCGGTAGTTCTTCGCGGCGTTGATGCCGCCCTGGGCGGCGATGGAGTGGGCGCGGCGCGGGCGAGTCCTGGTAGCAGAACTGCACGACGTGGTAGCCCTGTTCGGCCAGGGTGGCGCCGGCCGAGCCGCCGGCCAGTCCGGTGCCGACCACGATGACGGTGTGCTTGCGGCGGTTGGCCGGGTTGACCAGCCGGGCCTCGAAGCGGCGGCGCGTCCCAGCGCTCGGCGATCGGGTCCGGTCGGCGCCCGGGTGTCGGCGATCGGTTCGCCGGTGCGGTAGTCGGCGTAATCGGGCTGATCGCGGTCGGTCATCTCAGCGCACCAATCCGGTCATGACGCCGACGGGCACGGACACGAAAGCGAGGTAGAGCGCCACCGCCAGCACGTTGCCGACCACCTTGAGGGTGCGGTCGCGGCGGGCGCGGCCGGCGCCGAGGGTCAGCGCGGCGCTGCCGAATCCGTGCTGGACGTGCAGGCGCGAGGGCGCACATCGCCAGGATGTAGACGACGTTCGGCCACCAGTGCGGAAGTCGGCGACGACGTTCTCGTACGGGTGCCCGGCCTGACCGCGCGGGTTGACCGTGCCGGTGGTCAGGTCCAGGATGTGCCAGACGATGAACAGCGCGAGGATCACGCCGCCCCAGCGCATGGTGCGGGTCGCGTAGGTCGCCCGGCGGCGCCGGTGCACGTACTCGACCGGGCGGGCCTTCCGGTCACGGCGGCTGAGCTGCCAGGCGGCGACGACGTGGGCCACCACGGCGGCCACCAGCACGACGCGGGCGATCCACAGGCACCATCCGTGGTGCAGCACCGGCTCACCGATGGTGCGCAGCCAGTGCGCGTAGGCGTCGAACGTCGCGCGCCCGAAGAAGATCTTGAGGTTGCCGAGGCATGTGCACCACGAGGAACAGCAGCATGACGCACGCCGCTGACCGCCATGACGGCCTTCTTGCCGATGGTGGAGCGCCACAGCAGGTCGAGTGTCGTCCTGGGCGGGCTCCCGCGCTTCGTTCCGCGTGACCGAGCTCATGCCTGCGACGCTAAGCACCGCCGGACCGATCAGTCCAAGACATGATGAAGCTGCTGTCGATAGGTATCGCCTATGTATGCGGCTAGCCTGGGTCGCATGCAGCTGCACCAGCTCCGCTACTTCGCCGCCGTCGCGGAGACCCGGCACTTCACGCGCGCCGCCGAGGCCGTGCATGTCGCCCAGCCCTCCCTGTCGCAGCAGATCCGCGCCCTGGAGCGGGAGCTGGGCGCCGAGCTGTTCCACCGTGCCCGGGGCCACATCGCCCTCACCGATGCCGGGGAGGCGCTGCTGCCGCTGGCCCGGCGCATCCTCGCCGACGCGGAGACCGCCCGGCGCGAGGTCCAGGAGGTGGCCCACCTGCGCCGCGGCCGCGTCCGGCTCGGCGCGCCGCCGAGCCTGTGCACCAGCCTCGTCCCCGACGTGCTGCGCGCCTTCCACGCCCGCTACCCCGGCGTCGAACTGCACGTGCACGAGGACGCCTCGCAGGACCTGGTCCGCGATGCTGGCCGACGGCGCCCTCGACCTGGCCCTCGTCATCACCCCGCTGCCCGTCCAGGCCCCCGCCCTGGCCACCGCGCGAGCTGCTGCGCGAGGACCTGGTGGTCGTCTCCGACCCCGACGGCCCGGCGCCGGTGCGGGGCCGCACGATGCGGGTCGCTGACCTGCGCGGCCGTCCGCTGGCGATGTTCCGGCGCGGCTACGACCTGCGGGACCTGACCACGGCCGCCTGTCGGGCCGAGGGTTTCGAACCGGTCTTCGGCGTGGAGGGCGGGGAAATGGACGCGGTGCTCGGCTTCGTGCGGGCCGGCCTCGGACTCGCCGTCGTCCCGGGCATGGTCGCCGGGCGCTCCGGGCTGCGCGTGACCCCCTTCGCCGGCCCGGGCCTGCACCGAACCGTCTCGGTCGCGCACCGCGCGGACGTCTCGCCGCCGCGGGCGGCTCGTGAGCTGCAGCTCATCATCCGGCAGACAGCTGCACGATGATCACAGCCACACGTCGGGGCCGCCGCCGCGCCACTCGATGAGGTCGGGTTCGTCCAGAGGCGTCTCGTCCGGGTCCAGCCCCGCACGGCGCAGGAACTCCCGCAGGTCGACGGGGCCATAGGCGACGCCCAGGATCTCGCCGTCCGCCCGCACCCGTCGGCCGCCGCTGGGCGACGGCGGGTGGACCACGATGCGGGTGCGCATGCCTCCACACTGCGCGGCGGCCGGCGCCCCCGCATCCGCGGCATGGCGAACGGGGGACACCGGGCGGGCGGCGTCGGAGCTCATACCAGGTCGACGCCGTGGTCGGCCAGGTAGGAGACCGGGTTGATGTCGGAGCCGTACCGGCGGTGTGCACGGACCTCGAAGTGCAGGTGCGGTCCGGTGACGTTGCCGGTCGCACCGGACTCGCCGACCAGGTCGCCGGCGCTCACGTGTTCCCCCACCTTCACATCGATCTCGGACAGGTGTGCGAAGAGGGTGTACCTGCCGTCGGTCATGTGGATCGTCACGGCGTACCCGTAGGACCCGGAGTAGCCGGCGAAGACGACCTTCCCGCGACCGACGGAGTGCACCGGCGTCCCCACCGGGACAGCCAGGTCGATGCCGGTGTGGTGACCGGCCAGCCAGTCGCCTTTGACGCCGTACCCGCAGGAGACCCAGGCGCCGCTCACCGGGAGAGTCCAGCCGCCCGTGGCGGACTGCGCGGCGCGGGCGGTCAGCGCCGGGCCCGCCGCCCCGCGGTCCGCGGCCGTCGCGGCCGTCGTGGCGGCCGGGCCCGCCAGGCCCAGTGTCGCCCCGAGCAGCAGAGCAGCCGTCAGGACGCCGTGGGCGGTATGCCGGACGGGCTGTATGAGAGGACGAGTCTGTGCGTTCATACCAGCGAGCAAACGGCCCTTCACGGATGTCCGCATCCGGACGGTGTCCGACAGAGTGACCGTGCGATCACATGGCGTAATGAACTGGCGCGTGATCACGAACAGTTGACAGCAGCGTCCGGCAACGGTTAACCGTGCGTGGCGCCAAGCGTTCTGACCTGGTCATCTCCCGCCCGTCACACACCTCCTGCTCCCTTCCACCGCTCAGTGGAACGCCGCCGGAGGCGGCGCGGGCGACGGGCGCGCCGTGGCGTCGGTGACCGGCAGCGCTCCGGCGACGAAGTCCGTGAGCGCACGGCCGTGTTCGACCCGCCCCGGGTGCGGGTCGCCCGCGGTGCGCCGCGTGAGTTCCGCGACGGGCAGCTCCCCGTCGGCCGCCAGCAGGATCGCGTTGCCGAACCGGCGCCCGCGCAGCACCGCCGGATCGGCCGTCAGACACACCGCACCGAAGACGTGTGCGGCTGTCGCCGCCTGCGCCTTCAGGTGCGCGAGCACCGTCACTCCGGCTCCCGGAACGGGCCCGTCGGCGTGGTTGGCCGCGTACCAGCCGCCGGACCGGAGCACCCGCCGCACCTCGGCGAGGAACTCGGCGCTCGTCAGATGCGGCGGCGTGCGCGCACCGGCGAACACGTCGGCGATCACCAAATCCGCCCACCCGTCGGGGATTTTCGCCAGTCCGGCGCGGGCGTCGGCGCTGCGCACCCGGATCTGCCGACCGCTCTCCAGCGGCAGTTCACGCCGCACGAGCCGGACCAGCGGCGCGTCCACCTCGACGACCTGCTGCACGGAACGCGGCCTGGTCGCCGCGAGATAACGGGCCAGGGTGAACGCCCCGCCGCCGAGGTGCACGGCATGCACCGGCCGCCCGACGGGGGCGACCAGGTCGACGACGTGCCCCAGCCGGCGCTGGTAGCCGAAGTCAAGGTACTCCGGGTCGTCGAGGTCGACGTGCGACTGCGGCGCGCCGTCCAGGGTCAACGTCCAGGCGCGGCCGCGGTCCGGGTCCGGAACCAGCTCGGCCAGCCCGCCGTCGACCTGTTCGCCGACGGTCTCCCGTGCCCGCCGTGACCTGCGGCCCGCGCCGGGGCCGCGTCGCCTCTTCGCCATGCCTCCAGTATGGCCGCGGCCCGGCACCGGCAGGGCCCGGTGCTTCACTGCGCAAGTCCTGCCACGACACGAGTGCCGCGGCACCCAGGGTTCGCCCCGCTCGCTGCCCTGGCACGCAGGCTCTCCCCCTGCCTTTGGCGGGAGGTGCCCCCTGTGTTGCCCGAAGGCCCGGGTAGGACACCTGCATGCGGCGTCCGGGCGCCGTGCGAGAGGCTCGGCATCCGCAGGCGCAACAGAGCCGAGACGGAGTGAGCGAAGCGAACGCAGTGCACCAGGACGCCTCGCCACCGGGCAAACCCTGCCTGCCGCGGCACTAGCGGCAGCGGTCGACCGCCTCGATGATGCGGGCGGCCTGCGCCCAGAGCAGCCCGCAGCCGCGCAGGTTCGGTCGTCGGCTGATACGTCGCCTCCGGCGGCACCAGCCAGCCGGCGCCGGCGACCGGCGGCTCTCCGCAGCGGACCGGGCGCACCCCGGTAGGTCTGGGTGCAGGCGCTGCCGGGCAGATTCCAGCCCGGCGCCGTACCGGGCGGCACCAGGAAACCCAGGGTGGCGCAAGGGCCGTCGTGCAGCACCGGGCCGACCGCCCCGTCGTGCAGGCGGAGGATGTCGACGGCCTCCAGGCCCTGCCGGGCCGGAACCGTCACCAGATCGCAGGGCTCTTCCGGCTCGGGCGGACCCGCTGCTCCGGTATCCGCCGCCGTGCCGATGTCCGACACCTCGGCCCTCCTCGGTCCTCGTCGTGAGCGCTTGACCGCCTACGAGGAGTCCAACGCGCGTGCGCGTCAACGGGCACGGCGGCGGAACGCCGCAAAGAGTGGCAGTTCATGGCAGATCACAGGCGGGATTTCCGTTTTGTAGGCAAACGCCACGTAGTTGACACGTCACAGTCGGTATCCTCCGGCCATGGCGTCGACACCTTCCACGTCACCGGGCCCGCACCGCGGACCCAACACGGCCTTCCGCGGGCTGCGGGGACAGTTGTCCCCGCAGAGTTCGCGGCGGCAGTGCGGCGGTCGGCCCGGGAGATCGGCGAACAGGTCGCCTGCGACGCCCGCTACGTCGGGCGGGTGGAGGCCGGCGAGATCCGCTGCCCGAACTACGCCTACGAACGGGTCTTCCGGCACATGTTCCCGGGCCGCACGCTCGCCGAACTGGGCTTCGCTCCGCGCTCGTCGGTACGCGGCCGCGCGGCACGCATCCGGACCGCGGGCGGACGCGGGGAGGTGAGTCGCCGCCCACAGCTTTCCTGCTGCCGGAACACCCCGTAGAAGAGGAGAACGACGTGCTGCGTCGCGCGTTCATGACCGGCGGCCCCGCCGCCGTGGCGGCCGCCTGGATGGACGGCCCCCTGGCGGCCGCCGTTCCCGCGCAGGCGACCGCCGCCCGGCCCGGCGGCACCGGAGGCGGCGGCCGTCGAACAGGCCGTGCGGCACATCAGGCTGCTCGACGACCGGCTACGGCGCCGACGCGTTGTACCGGCGCGCTGCCGATCCCTGCGGGCCGCCTACGACTTGCTCGACGCCGGGGCCCGACACCGCAGCGTCTCGGACCGGCTGCACGCCGGAGCCGGCGAACTGGCCGTCTCCGTGGGCTGGCTGGCGCACGACTCGGGCCGCTTCGAGGACGCGCGGTCGCACTACGCCGAGGCGCTGGCCACCGCGCGGATGGCCGGCGACCCGGGCCTGGAGGCACACGCCTTCTGCAACACGGCCTTCCTCGCCCGGGACGCGGGCCACCCGCGGGAGGCCGTACGCGCCGCACAGGCCGGGCCTGCACGCGGCCCGCCGCCTCGGCTCGGCCCGGCTGCTGTCGCTGCTCACCCTGCGCGAGGCCGGCGGCTGGGCCGGGCTGGGCGAGACGACGGCCTGCCAGCGAGGCGCTGTCCCGGGCCCGCACCCTCTTCGACGCGCGGCGCCGTGCGACGCGGACCCGGCAGTGGATGACCTTCTTCGGCGAGGCGGAGCTCGAGGGGCTGGAGTGCCAGTGCTGGTCGGCGCTGCGCGCCTGGGGCCGCGCCGCGACCCACGCGCGCCGCGCGGTCGCGCCTGCAGCAGCCGCACTTCGTGCGCAACCGCGCGCTGTTCACCGCGCAGCTCGCGGGCGACCTGGCCGCCCTGGACGAGCCGGAGGAGGCGGCGGACGCCGCGACGCGGGCGCTCACGCTGCTGGAACCCGTCCGCAGCACCCGGATCCGCGCCATGCTGACGACGACGGCCCACCGGCTGGCCCCGCACCGCCGCGACCCGGCGGTGGCGCGCCTTCCTCTCCCGGCCACGCGCTGCCGAGCCTGACCGGCCTGACCGGCCGAGCCCGGGCCGGCGTGCGGCGTCAGTCCAGGTGGCCCTGGTCGTTCCACCGCGTCAGCGCCGGAGCGCCGTAGGCCCAGCCCAGGACCGACAGCGACGCGGGCGCCAGACCCAGGTGGCCCGCGAAGGCCGGGTCCAGCCCGAGCCAGCGTGCGCCGATCGCACGCAGCACGTGTCCGTGGGCGAACAACAGCACGTCACGGTCGGCCGAACGCGCCCACTCCACGACCTCGTCCGCCCGCGCCGACAGCTCCCGCAGGCTCTCACCATCCGCCACGCCGTCCCGCCAGATCACCCAGTCCCGGCCCCGGCGTTCGCTGATCTGCGGCGTGGTCGAGTCCCTCGTAGTCGCCGTAGTCCCACTCCCGCAGCGGGTCCCAGGTCTGGGCACGGTCGCCGAAGCCGGCCAACTCGCACGTCTCGCTCGGCCCGCACGCAGCGGGCTGGTGCGCACCTCGGCGTCCGGCAACCCGTCCCACGGCGCACGGTGCAGCCGTTCACCGAGCCGGACGGCCGCGCTGCGGCCCGCCTCCAGCAGCGGGATGTCGGTGGTGCCGGTGTGACGGCCGGTCGTCGACCACTCCGTCTGCCCGTGCCGGGCCAGCAGAACGCGTGCCATGGGGTTTCGGGCCGCCCTTCCTCGATCATGCGGTGGGGCCCATCATGCCCCGACGGCGCACCGTCTGTCCCGCCGGGGAGCCGCCCGCCGGACCTGACCGCCCCGCGACGGGCCGACCGGTCCGAGGGGCCCGGGACGGGCTCCGCGCAACGCGTTAAAGCACCCCGGTCCGAGGGGCCTGCCGCCCGTCCGGGCACCAGAGCAGGATTCACGCAGCAAGGCCGGCCGCGCACCGCCGGGACCCGTCGGGGCGGGCTCCGGGCGCCGGTTGTCGGCGGCGGATGCCACACTGCGGCGGGTACTGCAGTCTTCCGTGAGGCAGGCGACACGCCGATGACATCGAGCACGCTGAACGCGACGGCTCGCCGAGCTGCGCGGCGGGCCCGGCGTGCCGGCCCGTCCGCTGGACGCCCGCGCGCTGGCCGCCCTCGCCGCGAACCCCGGCTGCCACCGGCGCGCCCTGCTGGACGGCGCGGGCGTCGACAAGGGGGCGCTGGCCTCCGCGCTGGGCTCGCCCGGCCGACTTCGGACAGTCGCAGTTCGCGTTCGTGCGCGGCAACGCCTTCGAGGCGCGGGTGCGCGGCGACGGCGGCGCCGAACTGATCGCCCTGCTGTGCGCGCGCACCGGCGCACCGGCCCCCGGAGGCCGGTGAGGTCGACGAGCCGGACCTGAGCGCCGACGGCCCGCGCGGGCCGCACCGCGCGCACCCGCCTCGCCCTGGCGCGAGGCGTCGCGCCGCGGGCCGCTGGGCGGTGCTGCACCACCCGATGCTGGGCCTGGACGTCGCCGGAGCGACGGTCTTCCTGGAGCCGGACGCCGTCGCCGTCCACCCCGACGGCGGCTGGACGGTCGTCGAGATCAAGTCCTTCCCGATCCTGGACGGTTCGGCCGACCCGGCCAAGGTCGGCGCGGCCGCCCGGCAGGCGGCCGTCTACGTCGCTCGCGCTGGAGGAGCTCGCCGAGCGGCGGGGGCGGCACCGTGGACACCGGCGCGCTGCTGGTCTGCCCGAAGGACTTCTCCAACCTGCCGACCGCCGCACTGGTCGACCTGCGGCCGCAGTTGGCCGCGACCCGCCGTCAGCTGCAGCGGCTGACCCGGATCGAGGACATCGCCGCCGCCCTCCCGGCGGGCGTCACCTTCGACCCCGGCGCGCCCCGCCGAGGAGCTGACGGCAGCGGTCGAGGCGGTCCCGGCCGCGTACGCGCCGGAGTGCCTGGCGGACTGCGAACTGGCCTTCCACTGCCGCGCGCGGCGCGCGGGAGTCGGGCGCCGTCGAGGCTCTGGGCCGCGCAGTGCGCGGCGAACTGGGCGGCCTGTCCACGATCGAGGCGGTGCTGGCCGCGGCGCACGGCGCCGGGCCCGCCGACGAGCCGGCCGGCCCGCGCTGCGCCGCGCGGCGGGCTGCGCGCCGAGGCGCGGCGACGTGCCGCCGCCCTCCGCTCCGGCGCGCCGGACGGGCCCGAGGTGACCCCCGCCGCCGAGGCGGGGTGGCCGCCGGGCCGCACACGACGCACGGGAGGCACCGTGTCGTTGATGAACGCGCTGGCGCGGATGGAGGCCGTCGCGCACGGGCGCGCGCAGCCGCTGGCCACCGTGCGCCACCGGCACCTGGCCGAACGGCCCCTGGTGTTCGTGCCGTTGACCACCGCCGGCGAGGCGGGCGCGCCGCTGGGCGCGCTGGTCGGTGCGGACCGCGCGCGGTCCGGTGCTGCTCACCGTGGCGCAGCCGCGCGACCGCGACCTGCGGTTCGCCTTCCTCGCGCGGCTCGCCGAGGTCGCTGCTGCCGCACCTGGAGTCCGCGGCGGACGACGTGGAGGTCGATCGAGCGCGAGCCGGCGAGGAGAGGCGAACTGTGCACGGACGCACCGCAGTTGCTGGTGCCGAACGAGGCCGGAGTGGAGTTCGTGCGGCTGCTGGGCCGCTCGATGCGGTTCCGGCGCACCGCCGAGCAGGACCCGGAGACCCCGCACCCCGCGCCCGCGCACGTGCCGCTGCTGGGGCGGTGGCTCACGCACTACGGCGAACGGGCCCGGGTGCCCGGATCGGCGCTGCTGCTGCCGGTGACCGGGCTGCTCACCCGGCACTGGGCGACCGGCGGGAGCGCGCTGGAGGACCGGCACCTGGGCGCGCTGCTGGCCTGGATCCGCGCCGGCGAAGGCGACGGCCCCGCGGCCGCGCTGCGGGCCGAGCGCGCGCGGGACGCGCGGGGACGGCTGGTGACGCCGCCGGCCGGCCCGGCCACCGACCCGGTCTTCGACAACACGGAACTGGCCCCCGCCGTACAGCGGTTCGACGCCGGGCGTGCCCGGCGCCGAGGAGGAGGTGCGGGAGCTGATCGCCTCCCAGCTGCGGCCGACCTGGGAGGCGGTGTGGCACGGCATCGACCTGCTGCGCACGCTGCCGGAGGGCCGCAGCGTCGCGGACCGGTGGCGGCGCGACCGGTTCTCCTACACGCATCACCGCGACCGGCTACGGGCCGGCGAGCCGCCCCAGCCGCGCGGGACGACGCCGGTCGCCGCCGCGGCCGAAGCTCGCCTCGCGGGAGCAGGCGCAGGCCCGGCTGGACGCCCAGGAGGCGCTGGACGACCCGCTGGTCATGGCCGCACGGCGGCTGGCGGGCGAGGCGTTCACCGGCGAGGTCACCGACGTGCGGACGGCCTACACCGAGGGGAAGCGGCCGCGGCCCCGTCCGCTGGTGACGCTGCGCACCGAGGACTGCCCGCACCTGTCCGAGAGCCAGGCCGTGCACCGGCTGCTGCCGGACGGGACACCAGGCAGACCGCCGAGTTCGCCGGCTCGCCGGGGACCGGCCTGCTGACCGTTCGGCTGACCGGCGGCATGGGCCGGGGCAAGGAGCCGGCGCCGGGCACGGTGCCCGAGGAGGGCGACCGGCTGTGCTGGACGCTGTTCGATCACGCGCCGCGCGGCGGGCCCGGCCTGCCGGACCCGGAGGACACGCCGTGGACGCACGGCGGCCCGCCCGGCGCCGCGCCCGCCGCCGAGGCGCCGGACCGCGTGACCACGGAGGACCTGCTGTGACACGCTTTCCCGCACGCCGGGGAAATCCGGCGGAGGCGGCCGCGCGGGCGACGGAGGCGATCCTGCGCGACACGCTGCACGGGACGGGGCGAGGCGTCGTCGTCGACTCGCCGCCGGGCGCCGGCAAGTCGACGCTGGTGGTGCGCGCCGCCCGCGAGCTCGCGGCGGCCGGCCGCCGGCTGATGGTGCTCGCGCAGACCAACGCGCAGGTGGACGACCTGGTGGACCGGCTGGCCCGGGAGGACCCCGCCCTGCCGGTGGGCCGGCTGCACAGCAGCGACCCGCACCCCTACGATCCGGTGCTGGACGGCCACCCCTCGGTGCGGACCTCGGCGAAGCCGGGCGATCTGCTGGGCATGGACGTCGTCGTCTCGACGGCCGCGAAGTGGGCGTGGGTGAAGTGCGACGAGCCCTGGCCGCACGCGATCGTCGACGAGGCCTACCAGATGCGCTCCGACGCGCTGCTGGCCGTGGCGCGGCTCTTCGAGCGGGCGCTGTTCGTCGGCGACCCGGGCCAGCTGGACCCGTTCAGCCAGGTGGGCGCCGAACAGTGGGCGGGCCTGCCGCACGACCCGTCGGCCAGCGCGGTCAGCACGCTGCTGGCGCACAACCCCGGCCTGCCGCAGCACCGGCTGCCCGTCTCCTGGCGGCTGCCCGCGTCCGCGGCACCGCTGGTCTCGGAGGCGTTCTACCCCTTCTCGCCGTTCCGCAGCGGCACCGGCCAGGGCGAGCGGCGGCTGACGTTCGCCGTCGCCTCCGACGGTTCCCGGCCGACCGGGTGGCGGACGAGGCGGCCGCCACAGGCTGGGGTCTGCTGGAGCTGCCGGCCGCGCGCACACCGCGCACCGACCCGGAGGCCGTCGCCGCGGTGGCGGCGGTGGTGCTGCGCCTGCTGGAACGTGACGGCACGGCCTCCGGTGAGCGCGGTGCGCACCCGCTGACCGCGGACCGGGTCGCGGTGGGCACCACGCACCGCGACCAGGCCGCCGCCGTGCGTGCCGCACTGGCCGGGACGGCCGCCGGGCCGGTGACCGTGGACACGGCGAACCGGCTGCAGGGCCGCGAGTTCGACGTCACCGTCGTGCTGCATCCGCTGTCGGGCCGCCCGGACGCGACGGCGTTCCACCTGGAGACGGGCCGGCTGTGCGTGCTGGCCTCCCGGCACCGGCACGCCTGCGTCGTGGTGTGCCGGGCCGGGGTACCCGAGCTGCTGGACGCGCATCCGTCGGCCGAGCCCGTCCAGCTGGGCGCGGCCGTCTCCTTCCCGGACGGCTGGGAGGCCCACCAGGCCGTGCTCGCCCACCTGGCCCAACACCGGGTGCGCGCCTGAACGGCCCGCGCGCACTGCGGCTGCTTGCCACACGCGCGCCACAATGGGATGCGGCCGACGAAACCACGGAGGTACTTCCATGCCCGAGCCGTCCTCGGCTCCGGACCCGCGCGGTGCGGCGCCGCGCTACCGCCGTCCCGCGCCGCTGCTCTTCGAGCCCCCGGCGGGGGAGCGGGAGCCGGAGCACTTCTTCGACCTGGAGGCGCTCGAGGACCCCCGCGAGCTGCTCGACCGGTCGACGGAGCTGGCGCTGGCCTTCCGCGCCGCCGCGGACCGTGCGGTGGAGTTCCAGGCCATGGCCGCCGCGCAGCTGGCGGACCCGCGGCGCTTCGACCGGCTCAGCGACGAGGCCGTGGGCGACCGGGCCGGCTGGACGCCGGACTACGCCCGCAAGATGATCGAGTTCGGCCGCGAACTGCTGGGCGGGGCCGCCGGCGGAGTGAGGTCTTGGTGCGGGAGGCCATGCGCCGGCGCACGATAGCCCATGCCGCCGGCGCAGGACGCCCGTTTCCGCTGATTCGCCGCAGGACCGGAGGTCCGGGGTCGGAGATAGACGTATATGCCATGAGCAACCCCGTCGATCCGTTTCCCGGTCCTGCCGCCTACGTCACCTGCGCCGGCGCCGACTGGCTTGCTTCGGCCTGCCCCTTCCCGCGCAGCGTCCGCTCCCTGTGGGGGTTGCGCCCGCACGCACCGAGTGTGCTGCCGTGCGGCCGGGCCTTCGACGTGCTCTCGGCGCCGCCTGCGCTGGGACGGCGGCTGGTGGAACGGTTATGGGCGGCCGGCCCCGGAAGCGGCCCGGTCGCCGTCCACCGGGGGCGCATGCTGCTGTTCGCAGCGCCGGGCACGGCCGGGCGTCTGCCGGCCCTGCTGGGCTGGGAGGAGTGGGGGTCTGCGGCCTCTGCCGGGCAGCACCGGTGCCGCCCGGGGCACGGGCTGCTGTGCCACGGCGCGGGCGACACCGTGACGGTGCCCTCGTTGTCCGAGCGGTCCCCCTCCCCCGGCTCGCGCTGGCTGGTCGCCCCGGACGTGCGCAGCCCGTGGCTGCCCGGGGCCGGCGTCCTGCTGTGGGCCTGGGTGCGCGCACAGGCCGTCGACAATGGTTCCGGCGCAGGTCGGAGCCTTGCGGGGGCCTCCGGCTTATCGATTTTCTCTCCGGCGGGAGGGGGTGCTAGGGTCTACGACGTCAGCAGGCGCCGCTAGCTCAGTTGGTTAGAGCAGCTGACTCTTAATCAGCGGGTCCGGGGTTCGAGTCCCTGGCGGCGCACAGACGGTCGAAGGGCCTCCGCATCGCGGAGGCCCTTCGGCTTTTCCGTGTCACGACGCCGGCCCCCGGGTGATCCGCACGTTCCAGCCGCCGCGCTCGGTACGGCCACCCACCGAAACGGTCAGCCGGGTGCCGTTCTGCAGCGTGGTGTGCCAGTCCTCCCCGCTGTCCAGCGGTGCGTCGGCCAGTGGCGGGTAGACGGAGCGGTCCAGACAGGCGCTGGTGCGCGGATGACCGTCGACGACGCGCACGGGCCCGTCTCCGGAGGCGACGTCCGAGCGCACCCGGTAGAGCAGTACGCCGTCCGAGCACAGCCCCGAGTCGTATCCCTCCCGGGTGCGGGCCTCCATGGCCAGCGCCTCGTACGGAGCCCGGTGCGCACCACGGCGAGCCGCACGTCGCGGCGGTCCGCGCGCAGTGACGCGCCGAGCGGCTGCAGCCGGACGTGCGAGCTGCCCGGGTTCAGCGGGACGCAGGCGACGTTGCGGCGGCCGAGCCAGCCCAGCTTCCACTTGTGCCAGCCGAAGGGGTCCGGGGCCAGTCCGAACTGGCTGCCCATGAGGTCCCAGTCGCCGACGTAGGTGTCCCAGTCGCCGCGGCCGTCGCCGGGACGGTGGTAGAGGTCCGGCAGGTCGAAGACGTGTCCGGTCTCGTGGGCGAGCACGTGGCGGTCGGGCGGGTGCCGTTCGAAGACGGTGACGATGCGGCGGACGGCGGTGCCGTCCAGCACCAGCGGCTCGTCGAAGTTGACGACCTTGGTGGCGTCGGAGTCGACGCCCGGGGCGTCGGGGTCGGCGACCAGGTAGACGATGTCGTAGTCGCGGAAGTCGACGTGCGGGTCGGCGGCGGCCAGCGCGTCGTGCAGGTAGGTGGCGCGCAGGCCCGAGTCCCAGTCGCGCTGGATGCCGTAGGCGCGTCGAGGGCGCGGGCATCTCGATCCACTGCAGCCGCGGGTGGGCGTGCAGGTGGAAGGCGCCGTAGGAGGTGCGGCGGAAGAAGTCCCGGGTGGCGGGGAAGTGGTCGGCGAACAGTTCGCGGGGAGTCACGAAGGGCTTCCAGTCCGGGAAGGACAGGAACAGCATCAGCGCGTCCAGCCGGTGGGCGGGCCGGGGGAAGTCGGTGTTCCAGGTGGCCAGGCCCTCGGAGTGGTGGACGCCGGTCAGCGGCAGCGCGCAGGGGCTGCCGGTGACGCTCGCGGTGACCGGCCCGGCGACGAGGCCGGTGGCGATGAGGGCCGTCAGAGCGGTGAACAGTGAGGCGCCGCGACGCAGGCGGAGGCGGGCAAGCCCCCTGGCTATGTGCGATCGCGTCACGTCTCGACCTCACCGGCTGGGTACAGCGGTCCCCTCCAGACTCACGGTCTTTATGGGGATATGCCGCTTTTCACTAGCCCGTTCAGGTGAGGCGAGCGGGCTGCAGCCGGTGCGGTCGGGAGCCCGGTTACCCGGTTACCCGGGAAGCCCGTAGGCGTCGGCGATCAACTCGGCGCTGCGCACGCGCGCCTGCGGGGAGTGTGCGTTGGCAGTGAGCATCAGCTCGTCGGCCCCGGTCCGCTTCACCAGGGCGTCCAGCCCGGCACGGACGGCGTCGGGCGTCCCGTGGTGCACGGTGGCCAGCCGCTGGTCGACGAACTCCCGCTCCGCCGCGCTGTACGGGTGGGCCTCCGCCTCCTCGGGCGTGGGCACCAGGCCCGGGCGCCCGGTGCGCAGCCGGAGCATCGACAGCGCGCCGGCGAGCACCTGCCGGTACGCCTCCTTCTCGTCCTCGGCGGCCAGCGCCGCGACGCCGATCAGCGCGTAGGGCTCCCGGAGCACCTCCGAGGGGCGGAAGGCGGACCGGTACAGGTCCAGAGCCGGGACGGTGTTCGCCGCCGAGAAGTGGTGGGCGAAGGCGAAGGGCAGCCCGAGCGAGCCGGCCAGCTGTGCGCTGAAGCCGGAGGAGCCGAGCAGCCAGACCGGGGGCCGCCCACCGCCGCCCTGCACCGGCCCGGGCACGGCGTGTATCCGCGCGTAGCGGTGGCCGTCGGGGAAGCCGCCGTCCAGGAATCCGGATCAGCTCGGCGAGCAGCTGCGGGAACTCCTCGGCGTCCTCGGGTGACCGGTCGCGTGCGGCGCAGCGCCGCCGCGGTCGCCCCGTCGGTGCCGGGCGCGCGGCCCAGGCCCAGGTCGATCCGGCCCGGGGCGAACGCCTCCAGGGTGCCGAACTGCTCGGCGATCACCAGCGGCGCGTGGTTGGGCAGCATGACGCCGCCGGAGCCGAGCCGGATCCGCTCGGTGCGGGCGGCCAGGTGGGAGAGGATGACGGCCGGCGAGGAGCTGGCGACCCCGGGCATCGAGTGGTGCTCTGCGACCCAGAACCGGTGGAAGCCACGGCGGTCCGCCAAGCGGGCGAGCGCGGTGGTGGCCTCGCAGGGCGTCCCGCGCCGTGTGCCCGTCGCCGACCGAGGCGAGGTCGAGCACCGACAGCGGCACGGTGGCCGTGCCGAGCGCCGTGCCGCGGATCCCCGTGCCCTGCTGCTCCTGCTGCTCACTCACGCCGTGCCGCCTCCCTGGTCCGCGCTCCGTCCGGCCTCCGGACAACGGCGCGCCCGTCTGCGGCTATTCCCGCCGGTGCCGGACGTACCGGGGTCAGCGCAGCAGCTTGTCCGCGGTGACCGGCAGCTCACGCACCCGGATGCCGGTGGCGGCGTACACGGCGTTGACGACCGAGGCGGCCGCACCGACGATGCCGATCTCGCCGATGCCACGCGAGCCCATCGGGTTGGCGTGCGGATCCTCCTCGTCGAACCACACGGCCTCGACGTCGGCCACGTCGGCGTGCGCCGCGATGTGGTATTCGGCGAAGTCGTGGTTGACGACGTGCCCGGTGTGGTGGTCGAGGACGCCGACCTCGTGCAGCGCCATGGACAGCCCCATGGTCATGCCTCCGAGGAACTGCGAACGGGCGGTGCGCGGGTTGATCACCCGGCCGACGGAGAAGACTCCCAGCATGCGCGGCACCCGGATCTCGCCGGTGTCCACGTCCACCCGCACCTCGGTGAACTGGGCGCCGAAGGAGTGCACGGCGTAGTGGTCGTAGTCCGGATAGCCCTGCGGCATCTCGCCGAGCGCCTCGGCGCCGGGCCGCGGATCGACGCCGTGCGCAGCACGGAAGGCGCGGACGGCGGAGACGACCGTGGAGCCCCAGGAAGTGATGCCGGCGGAGCCGCCGGCCACGGTCGCGGCGGGAAGGTCGGTGTCGCCGATGGCCAGATGCACGTCCTGGACCGGGCAGCCGAGCTCGTCGGCGGCGATCTGCGTGAGGGCGGTCCAGGTTCCGGTGCCCAGGTCGATGGCGCCGATCTGCACGGTGTAACGGCCGTCACCGTCGTGGCGGACCATCGCCTGTGAACCGGGCATGCCGTAGCAGGGGTAGGTGGCGGCGGCGACGCCCAGGCCGACGAGCTGCCGGCCCTCGCGCCGGGCGCCGGGGGCGGTGCGCCGCTCCCAGCCGAACCGGCGGGCGCCGTCGCGCAGGCACTCCACCAGCCTCCGGCCCGACCACGGCTTTCCGGACTCCGGGTCGCGCTCGGGGTCGTTGCGGGCCCGCAGTTCGACCGGGTCCAGGCCGCAGGCCACGGCGAGTTCGTCCATGGCCACTTCGAGAGCGAAGAGGCCGGGCGTCTCGCCCGGCGCCCGCATCCAGGAAGGTACCGGCACGTCGAGGGGAGCCAGCCGGTGCGCGGTGCGCCGGTTCGGCGCGGCGTACATCATGCGGGTGGCCACGGCGGTCTGCTCCGCGAACTCCTTCACGGTGGAGGTGTGTTCCACCACCTCGTGACAGACCGCGGTGAGCCGGCCGCCGGCGTCCGCGCCGAGCCGGACCCGCTGGATCGTCGGGGTGCGGTGCCCGGCGAGGGAGAACATCTGCTGCCGGGTGAGGGCCAGTTTGACCGGCCGCCCGCCGACTGCGCGGGCACACATCGCGGCCAGCACGTCGTGCGCGTGCGGCGTGCCCTTGGAGCCGAACCCACCGCCGACATGCGGCGCGATCACCCGGATCTGCCGTTCCTCCAGCCCGAACAGCGGTGCGAGCACGCGCCGCACGGAGTGCGCGCCCTGCGTGGAGTCGTACAGCGTGAGCCGGACCTGGCCGGCGGAGTCCCAGACGGCGACCGTGGTGTGCGGCTCCATCGGGTTGTTGAACTCCATCGGGGTCCGGTACGTGTGGTCGGTGCTCGTCGCCGCGTCGCGCAGCGCGGCGTCCACGTCGCCGTCGTCCGTGTCGGAGGGGAAGGCCGGGTTGACCTTCTCGGGCGTGTAGAGGCCCGCGCCGTCAGGGTCCAGTTCGGTTCGGTGCGGCTGCTCCTGGTAGGCGATGTCGACGAGTCCGGCCGCGTAGCGCGCGGTCTGAGGCGTCTCGGCGACGACGGCGCCGACGAACTGGCCGCGGAAGGCCACCTCGTCGGACTGCAGCACGGCCAGCTCGGCGTCACCGGTGTCCTCCAGCCGGGCCGCGTTGCGCGGGGTGAGCACCGCGACGACGCCGTCGACCGCTGCGGCGTCCTCGATGGCGACCGAGACGATCCGGCCGCGCGCGATCACCGACTGCAGCGGATGCACGTACAGCGGCTTCTCGACGGGCTGCTCGTACGCGTACGGTGCGGTGCCGGTGACCTTCGCCGGACCGTCCAGGCGCTGCAGCGGGGTGCCGACCGCGCGGGTGTCGACGGTCATCGAGCCTCCTGGTCGGTAAGTTCCCGCAGTACGGCCACGATCGTGTTGCGGGCCATCGGCACCTTGAACTCGTTGCCGTGGTGGGTCTGGGCGTGCTCGAGTTCGGCGTCGGCCGCCCTCCGGAAGGCGGCCTCGGTGGCGGGCCCGCCGCGCAGCTCCTCCTCGGCGCGCAGCGCGCGCCACGGCTTGTGCGCGACACCGCCCAGCGCGAGGCGGACGTCGCGCACGGCGGAGCCGTCGAGGTCGAGGGCGGCTGCGACGGACACCAGCGCGAAGGCGTAGGAGGCCCGGTCGCGGACCTTGCGGTAGGTGGAACGGCGGGAGAAGGGAAGCGGCGGCAGCTCGACGGCGGTGATCAGCTCGCCGTGGGTCAGCACGGTGTCCTGCTCGGGTGCGTCGCCTGGCACCCGGTGCAGATCTGCCAGCGGCAGCGTGCGGATGCCGTCGGTCCGCAGCGTGTGCACGTTCGCGTCCAGCGCCAGCATGCCCACCGCCATGTCGGACGGGTGCACGGCGATGCATTCCTGGGAGGCGCCGAGGATCGCGTGGTAGCGGGTGTAGCCGCCGATGGCCGAGCAGCCGGAGCCGGGGGTGCGCTTGTTGCAGGGCGTGGTGACGTCCTGGAAGTAGACGCAGCGGGTGCGCTGCAGCAGGTTCCCGCCGGTGGTGGCGGCGTTGCGCAGCTGTCCGGACGCGCCGGAGAGCAGCGCGCGGGCCAGTGCGGGGTACCGCTCGCGGACCAGCGGATGGGCGGCCAGGTCGCTGTTGCGCACGGCGGCGCCGATGCGCAGCCCGCCGCCTTCGGTCTCCTCCACGTCTGTCCAGCGGCAGCCGGGAGACATCCACGAGCATCTGCGGCCCGGCGACACCCAGCTTCATGTGGTCGACGAGGTTGGTGCCGCCGCCGAGGAACGCGGCGTCCGGGTAGCGGGAGACGAGGCCGACGGCCTCGGCCGGGTCGTCGACCCGGTGGTAGTCGAAGGGGATCACGACGCCACCTGCCCGCGGAGTGCGGCGACGATGTTGACGTAGGCGCCGCACCGGCACAGGTTCCCGCTCATCCGCTCACGGATCTCCGCGTCGTCCAGGGCCGTCGGGGCGGTCAGGTCGGCGGTGACGTGGCTGGGCGCGCCGTCCGCCGCCTCGGCGAGCATGCCGACGGCTGAGCAGATCTGGCCCGGCGTGCAGTAGCCGCACTGGAAGCCGTCCTCGTCGAGGAAGGCCTGCTGCACGGGGTGCAGCGCGCCGTCGGCGCCCAGCCCCTCGGCCGTGGTGACCTCGGCGCCGTCCTGGGCGACGGCGAAGGTCAGGCAGCTCAGCGTGCGTCGGCCGTCCAGGAGAACCGTGCACGCGCCGCACTGGCCGTGATCGCAGCCCTTCTTGGCGGAGGTCACGCCCAGCCGGTCGCGCAGCGCGTCCAGGAGCGTGGTGCGCGTGTCGACTGAGACGGACCGCTCCCGCCCGTCGACGCGCACGGTGATCCGTGCATCCATTCGCAGCCTCCCGCGGGCGTGGGTCCTCTGCCCGGTGGGTACCAGCACGCCCGCTCGGCGAAACGGGGCAGTCGGGCGATCCCGACGCGGCGTCAGGCGTCGCGGGCGGCGCCGGCCGGCGACGGGGCCCAGGGCGTGCTGCGGAAGTCCCCTCTGCGGGACCGCGCCATGCATGCGCATCCGACCCTGTCCGGCCGGCTGTACGGGCGGACGACGCTGCCTCCGCAGCACGCCCTGGGCGGCGCCCGCCCGGCAGGTGGACGTCGAGCAGCCTGAGGACGCCGCGCGCTCCGCCCGGCCGTCACCGCGACGGCGGCCCTGTGCCCTGTCGGCACTCACGCTCAGCAGGACGGACGAGCGAGGGCGGGGCCTCCCCCGGCCCGCCAGGGCCGAGGGTTGGGCGGACGCGGCCGGCTCCGGAGAACGCCGTCAGGTGAAGAGGCGGCCCAGGGCCGGGCAGCGCACCTCTTCGTCCAGCAGACGCAGCCCCTCCCAGGCGGTGACCTGGTTGGCCGTGAGGACCGGCTTGCCCAGGTCCCGCTCCAGTTCGGGGATCCAGGCCGCGGTGTGCAGCGCCGTGTCGGGCAGCAGCACGGCCTCGGCCTCGGGGCTGTCGCCGTCCCGGGCCAGGGCGAGGACCTCCTCGCGCTGCCAGGTGCCCACCTCGGCCGCGGTGATGATGCCGCTGCCGCGGTGGGAGACGACCTCGGCGCCGGCCGCCTTGAGGAAGGCCGCGAAGAGCTCGGCGACGTCGCCGGGGTAGGTCGCCGCGACGGCCACCCGCTGCACGCCCAGCGCCCGCACCGCGTGGGCGAAGGCGAAGGAGGTGCTGGAGGCCGGCAGCCCCGCTGCGGCCGACAGTTCGCGCACCTGCGCGTGCGCGCCCTCCCAGCCGAAGACGAAGCTGGCGCTGGTGCAGGCCCACACCAGCGCCTCGACGCCGTGGTCCTTGACCGCCGCCACCCGGTCCGCCAGCCGGCCGGCGGAGCCCATCTCCAGCAGGGCGTCGACGCGGTGGGCGTCCTCGCCGATGTCGGTGTGGACCAGCGGCAGCCGGACGTCCGCCCCGGCCTCCCGGAGGATGCCCTCGAGCCGGGGGTAGTCGTCCTCGGCCGAGTGACCGGGGTAGAGGAACCCCACCGCCTTCGCCATCTACGCCTCCTTGCAGGTTGTCCTGGATGTGGATCATGGATACGGAACGGGTGCGGACCCGGCCTCAGACCGGCGGCAGGCCGCCTCCCCGCTCGTCGTACCCGGTCCCCTGGTGGGGCGGGTCGAACGGAGCCGGGGGTTCCGCGCTCTCCTGGCCGGCACCGGCCAGGGCCGCCTCCTGTCCGGCCGGCTCAGGGGCGGCCGGACAGGCCGGCTCCGCCATGCCGAGCGGCTGCGGCGGGGAGGAGGAGGACATCGCCGCCGGGCCACACCGGGCGACCGGGTCCAGCAGTGCCTGGTACGGTCCCACGGCCTCCTTGCCGATGCGGCGCAGCGCGGCCCACATCGTCACCTGGTTGGCGGAGAGCACCGGCATCCGCAACTCGGCCTCGAGCTGGGGGATGACGTCGTAGGTGGCCAGGTTGGTGCAGCTGATGAACAGGGCGTCCGGGGCGTCGGCGATCGCTTGCCGGGCCATGTCCACCACGTCGCGGTAGGGGACCCGCCAGATCTCGCGGGTCAGTCCGAGGTAGCTGCGGCCGGTCACCGCGATACCCGCCTCGCCCAGGTAGTCCTCGAGGGAGTCGGTGACGGACTTGGTGTACGGGGTCACCACGGCGACCCGGTGCGCGTCGAGTTCGGTCAGGGCCTCCAGCAGCGCGCCGGAGGTCGTCAGGGCGGGGATCTCGCCGGCCTGCTCCATCGAGGCGGTCATCGCACGCTCGCCGGCGGTGCCGCCGACGAAGCTGCCGGAGGTGCAGGCGTAGCCGATGACCTCGGGGCTGACGGCGCACAGGGCGCGCACCGCCTCTCCCAGGGTCTCGTGCTCACTCACGAGGCGGGCCAGGTCCAGGCTCACCTCGACGGGTACGAAAGGGGTGCGGGTCATGTGGAGGGAGACGTCGTCGGGCACCCAGCGCCACAGTTCGCGATCAAGTGCGAAATCGAACGGCGCGACGATTCCGACACCGCGCTGTGGCTGCGGTCCGCCGAGAAAGGAGACATCCATGAGTGAGCCCCACATAAAGAAGGAGGGATGGCTGCGGCTGGAAATGCCAAGAGCACGTAAAAACCGGTCAGAAGCCGGGACGGCGGGACAGATGCCTTTGTTGACGAAGGTAAGGCGCCGTCCCTACCGTGGTCAATCGGTTCGGCCGATCGACAGACGGCCCTTCCACCGCCCGACAAATCTCGACGGGAGTGGTCTGTTCACGATGTCCGAAACCTGCGTTCTCGTCCTGGATGCGGAACCGTTGCCGCGGCTGGACCGGCTGGGCGGCCGGGCCCGCGTGGTGCACGCCGACGAGCACACGCTGGCCGACCGGTTGCCGGAGGCCGACGTGCTGCTGGTCTGGGACTTCCTGTCCGACGCGGTGCGCAAGGCGTGGCCCGGCGGCGGGCCGCGGCCGCGCTGGGTCCACACCCCCAGCGCCGGGGTGGACCGGCTGCTTCCGGAACTGGCGGAGTCCGACGTCGTCGTCACCAACGCGCGCGGCGTCTTCGACCAGCCGATCGCCGAATACGTGACCGGACTCGTGCTGGCCATGGCCAAGGATTTCCACGGCAGCTGGGAATTGCACCGGCAGCGCCGCTGGCGGCACCGAGAGACATTCCGCGTCGAACACAGCCGGGCACTCGTCGTCGGTTCCGGGCCGATCGGCCGGAAAATCGGCCGCACCCTGACGGCACTCGGTGTCACGGTCGATCTGGTCGGCCGCACCGAACGTCACGACGACCCGGAATTCGGCCACGTTCACCCCAGTGGCGCACTGCACTCGCTGCTCGGTACCGCCGACTGGGTGATCTGCGTCGCGCCGCTCACGGACGAGACCCGCGGCATGTTCGACGCGGCGGCCTTCGCCCGGATGAAGCCCTCGGCACGCTTCGTCAACGTCGGACGCGGCCAGCACGTTGTGGAGGACGACCTCGTCGACGCCCTGCGGGAACACCGCCTGGCCGGTGCGGCCCTGGACGTCTTCGCCGAGGAGCCGCTGCCGCCCGACAGCCGGCTGTGGAACGTACCCCGCCTGCTGATCTCGCCGCACATGAGCGGCGACACCGTGGGCTGGCGCGACGACCTCGCCGAGCAGTTCCTGGACAACTTCGACCGCTGGCACTCCGGCGAGCCGCTGGAGAACGTCGTCGACAAGAAGCTCGGCTATGTACCGGCCCGGCTGACCATCACCAGGAGGACGCGTTGTCCGATCTGACCGCACTGACCGCCACCCGGCTCGTCGCCGGCTACGCCTCCGGTGACCTCTCACCTCTCGAGGCCACCCGCGCCGTGCTCGAGCGCGCCGAGGAGATCCAGCCGCGGGTGAACGCCTTCGTCCGGCTCGACGAGGAGGAGGCCCTCGATCAGGCACGGGCGAGCGAGGAGCGCTGGCGGCGCGGCGCACCGCAGGGACTGCTCGACGGCGTGCCGGTGACGGTCAAGGACATGCTGCTGCAGCGTGGCGCGCCCACCCTGAGGGGCTCCTGGTCGGTGCCGGACGACGCCGGCCCGTACGAGGAGGACGCCCCGTCCGTGGCCCGGATGCGCGAGCACGGCGCGGTCTTCGTCGGCAAGACCACCACGCCCGAGTTCGGCTGGAAGGGCGTCACCGACAACCCGCGCGACGGCGTCACCGGCAACCCCTACGACGCCGGGCGGACGGCGGGCGGCTCCAGCGGCGGCAGCGCCGCCGCCGTCGCGCTGGGCGCCGGGCCGCTGAGCCTGGGCACCGACGCCGGCGGATCGGTGCGCATCCCCGCCTCCTTCAGCGGGATCTTCGCCCTCAAGCCGACCTACGGCCGGGTGCCGCTCTACCCGGCCAGTGCGTTCGGCACCCTGGCACACGTCGGACCGATGACCCGGGACGCGGCCGACGCGGCACTGCTGATGGACGTGTCAGCGGCAGCGGACCCACGGGACTGGTCGCAGCTGGGCCCGCACGCCGGGCAGCTTCCGCGACCGGCTGTCGGAGGACCTGACCGGCCTGCGGGTCGCCTTCTCCCCCGACTTCGGCGGGCAGGTCGCCGTGGACGGCGAGGTCGCCGCCGCGGTGCGATCGGCGGTCGAACCGGCTGGCCGAACTCGGAGCGCACGTCGAGCAGGCGGATCCCGGCTTCGCCGACCCCGTCGACGCCTTCCACACCCTGTGGTTCAGCGGCGCCGCGGCCACCACCGCGCACTTCGACGAGAAGCAGCGTGAGCGGATGGACCCGGGACTGCGGGAGATCAGTGAGCAGGGCGCCCGGATCAGCGCGGTCGACTACCTGAAGGCCGTCGGCGTGCGGATGGCGCTGGGCCACGCGATGGGCCTCTTCCACGAGCGCTTCGACCTGCTGGTGACGCCGACGATGCCGATCACCGCGTTCGCCGCCGGCGTCGAGGTGCCGCCGGACTCGATCCACACCCGGTGGACCGGCTGGACGCCGTTCACCTACCCCTTCAACATGACGCAGCAGCCCGCCTGCTCGCTGCCGTGCGGCACGGACTCGGCCGGGCTGCCGATCGGCCTGCAGCTGGTGGCCGCCCGGCACGACGACGCGTCGGTGCTGCGGGCGGCGCACGCGCTGTACGCGGCCGGCGCCGCGGACATCCCCGCACCGCCGGCCTGAGCCGAGCCGTCAGGCCCTGCGGAAGCTGAGCGTCTCGCCGAGTGCGCCGGCGCGCCACAGGTCCTGTGCCGCGTCGGCCATCCGGTCCAGCCCGTCCACGACCTGCCCCCACACGATGCCGGGCACCCAGCCCGCGTCGCCGTTGATCAGCAGGTTGTTGCGCTCGTAGAACAGAGCCAGGTCGACGACCGTCGCCCTGCCCTGGTGACCGGCCTCCGTCTCGTAGCCGTAGGACGCGGTGCCCAGCTGCGTGTCGGTGAAGGTGAAGTAGCACAGATCGCCCGGAATCGGGGTGATCGTGGGGTTCTCCAGCGGCGGTTCCTCCGGCGCGAACGTCGGCATGAGGGCGTAGATCTCGTTGCGCGCGTACTTCGCGTGGTAGACGTCGCCGCCCAGCGGCAGCGCGTTCCACACGGCCGCGCAGGTGATCGGCGCGCGGTCGTCGAGGAGCTTGGCGGTACAGCTGACTCCGCGCTTGTCCAGCAACACTTCGATGAAGCGGTCCGGCATCCTGCCTCCCAACACGTGGTCGTTCCCCGTCCATGGTGACGCCCGGGTCAACCCCGGATGGGCTCAGTGTGGAGACGCCCGTATCAAGGGCTGGAAACGATCCGCATAGATTCACCTGAACGGGGTAGCGACGCGCCTATGGCTCCACCACCGAGGGCGAAACCGCCGTTCATCGGAAGAGACGTCAGCCGCCGCTCCCTGCTCGCGGGCGCGGCGGCTCTGGGGGCGCTGGGCGCGGCAGGCTGCAGCCGCGTGCCGGAACCGGGAAAGGTAGAGGGGGGTGACCTCCTGGAGCGACTCCGGGACAAGGGCAGCGTCAATCTCGGCATCGCAAGCGAGCCGCCGTACGGATACGTGGACAAGGACGGCCAGGCCACCGGCGAGGCCCCGGCCATCGCGAAGTACATCTTCGGCAAGCTCGGCGTACCGGAGACCAAGGCGGTGCCGGTCGAGTTCGGCGCGCTGATACCCGGCCTGAAGGCCGGGCAGTTCGACGTCGTCGCGGCGGGCATGTACGTCAACCCGACCCGCTGCGAGCAGGTCCTCTTCGCCGACCCCGAATACATCATGCTCGACGCCTTCATCGTGAAGAAGGGCAACCCGAAGGGGATCAAGACCTACAAGGACATCGCCGAGAAGGGCCTGAAGCTGGCCACCGGCAAGGCGTACGCCGAGATCGGCTACGCCAAGTCCCACGGGATCAAGGACGCTCCTGATCCTGCCGGACCAGGTGGCCGGGCATGGCTGCCGTCGCGCAGGGGCGGGTCGACGCCTTCGCCGGCACCAACATCACCGTCACGACCGTGGTGAAGGGCCATCCCGCCGGTCGAGGCGACCGAGCCGTTCCAGCCGGTGGTCGACGGCAAGCCGGCCTACGGCGCCGGCGGCTTCGCCTTCAGCACGGGCCGAGAAGAACCTGCGGGACGCCTTCAACAAGGAGCTGCACAAGCTCAAGGCGGACGACTACGCAGGCCTGCTGAAGATCATGAAGCCCTTCGGGTTCGGCATACACGAGATGACCGACCTGACCGCGAAGGAGCTGTGCGGCTGATGATGACATCGGGCATGTTCACCACCTGGTTCCTGCCGGGCCTGTGGATCACGATCCAGGTCACGGTGTACAGCGCGGCGCTGGCGGCCGTGGTCGCCTTCGTCGTCGGGCTGCTGCGCACCTCCGACCTGTGGATCGTCCGCTTCCTGTCCGGCGTCTACTTCGAGATCTTCCGCGGCACCTCCGCACTGGTGCTGATGTTCTGGATGGTCTTCGCCCTGCCGCTGCTGCTCGGCTGGCAGCTCGGTCCCGATGTGGGCGGGCGTGAGCGCACTGGGCCTGACCTACGGCGCCTACGGCTCGGAGGTCGTGCGCGGCGCGCTCGCGGCCGTCGCCCCGGCGCAGCGCGAGGCGGGCATCGCGCTGAGCTTCACCAAGATGCAGCGGCTGCGGCGCATCGAGCTCCCGCAGGCGCTGCCCGAGATGATGCCGCCGTTCAACAACCTGCTGATCGAGCTCCTCAAGGGCACGGCGCTGGTGTCGATCATCACGGTGGCCGACATGACCTTCGCCGGCAACCTGGTCCGGCTCGGCAGCGGCGACAGCGGCCCCGATCTACACCCTGCTGCTGGTGGTCTACTTCGTCCTCGCGTTCGTCCTCACCCGCGGCATGCGGCTACCTGGAGCGGCGGGCCAAGGCGGGCATCGGACAGGGAACGACGCCGAAGGGTCTGGTCAGCCGGAAGCCGGACGCCTCCGGTGAGACGGCACAGGCCGGCAGCCAGGTCGCAGGAGGTCTGGGATGAACTTCGACTGGTCCGTGGTCATCGGACTTCATGCCGCGCTTCTGGGACGGCGTCCTCGTCACCCTCGAAGCCCTGCTCTTCGGCAGCCTGATCGCGTTCGCGCTCGGTCTGGTCTGGGCGCTGGCCCAGCGGTCCGACAACAAGTGGGTGAGCTGGCCGGTCACCGGCATCACGGAGTTCGTCCGGAACACCCCGCTGCTGGTGCAGCTGTTCTTCTTCTTCTACGTCCTGCCCGAGTGGGGACCCTCGCTCTCCCCGCTGACCACCGGCATCCTCGGTCTGGGCCTGCACTACTCGACCTACACCTCGGAGGTCTACCGGGCCGGCATCGACGGCGTCCCGGCCGGGCAGTGGGAGGCCGCCACCGCGCTGAGCCTGCCCAGGTCCCGCACCTGGCTGGCGGTCGATCCTGCCGCAGGCCATCCGCCGGGTGGTTCCCGCACTCGGCAACTACGTCGTCTCGATGCTCAAGGACACTCCCCTGATCGCCGCCATCGGCGCGCTGGGGATGCTGGGCCAGGCCCAGGCCTTCACCGACGAGACCTTCACCACCGAGGCACTGACCGTCGTCGGCATCGCCTTCGTCGTCATCGCCTACCCGGCTTCCCTTCTCCTCCGAGCCCTGGAGCGTCGCATTGTCCGCTGACAGCCCCATCCCGAATCAGTCCACGAACCCGGCCGTCGACGGCAGCGAGCTCATCCGCTTCGACGGCGTCACCAAGCGGTTCGGCAGCAACGTCGTGCTGGACGACCTGAACTTCACCGTCTCCTCCGGCAAGCACGTCACCCTCATCGGCCCGTCCGGATCCGGCAAGACCACGATCCTGCGGCTGCTGATGACGCTGCTCACGCCCGACGAGGGCACCATCAGGGTCGCCGGCGACTACCTCACCCACGAGGAGAGAGACGGCAAGCTCGTCCCCGCCGGCGAGAAGCACGTCCGCGAGGTGCGCAAGAAGATCGGCATGGTCTTCCAGCAGTTCAACCTCTTCCCGAACATGCGGGTGCTGCGCAACATCACCGAGGCGCCGGTGCACGTGCTCGGGCTCGGCAAGGACGAGGCCGAGGAGCGCGCTCGCGAGCTGCTCGAGCTCGTCGGCCTGACCGAGCACATGGACAAGTACCCCACGCAGCTCTCCGGCGGTCAGCAGCAGCGCGTCGCCATCGCCCGTGCGCTGGCGATGCGCCCGCAGGTGATGCTGCTGGACGAGGTCACCTCGGCGCTGGACCCGGAGCTGGTGGCCGGTGTGCTGGACGTGCTGCGCGACATCGCGCACACCACCGACATCACCATGCTCTGCGTGACGCACGAGATGAACTTCGCGCGTGACATCTCCGACGACGTGCTGATGTTCGACTCGGGCCGGGTCATCGAGTCCGGCTCGCCGGAGAAGATCTTCTCCGACCCGGAGCACGAGCGCACCCGGGAGTTCCTGAGCGCCGTCCTGTAGGAACCTGTGGGCTCCACAGACCGCACCGGCCCTTCCCCCCGCCCGGGGGAAGGGCCGGTTCCGTTTGCCGGGCGACACGCCCGTCGGCATATGCCGAATGCTGCAACAGCCGGTGTTCATAAGGTTGTTGACCGCTATCGTGGAGATCGCGGCCATGTCACCCCCGATGGCCGCGAAGCTGCCGTCACCACCACCCGAGGGGGACCACGTGGCGCTCGAACCGGAACCCACCACCCCTTACGACTCGGTGCAGTACGCGCTGCGCGTGCTGGAGTGCGTCGCGCGGCACCCGAGCGGCGTGGCCGAGGCACGACTCGCCCAGGACACCGGCCTGCCGCCCGGCCACCTCGCCCACCTGCTGCAGATGCTGCGCCGGGAGGGCTACCTCGAGCAGCTCGGCGACGGCACCTACGTGGTCGGCGAGCCGCTGGTGCTGCTGGGCGCCGGCGGCAGCCGCGACCAGGCGCTGCGCGAGCGGCTCGACCGCACGCTGGCGGAGCTGCGCGACGCGGTGGGGGCAGCCGTCTACCTCAGCAGCTACCACGACGGCGAGCTGGAGGTCATGGGGTACTCCGACAGCCCCGCGCACGCCGGCCGCCTCACGAGTGGGTCGACTTCCGCTCGGCCGGGCACGCGACCGCGATCGGCAAGTGCCTGCTGGGCCAGCTCGACCACGACGCGCGCCGCGACCACCTCTCCCGGCACAAGGCCGCCCGGCTCACCTCACGGACGATCACCGACGACCGGCTGCTGCTGGGCGTGCTCGACCGCCAGCCGCCCACCGTACCGGTACTCGACCTGCAGGAGTACGCGGTCGGCACGGTGTGCGCGGCCGTGCCGGTGACCGCCGGCTCGTCCGTGGGCTGCCTGGCGCTCTCCCTGCCGGTCGGAGAGGCGCACCGGCTGCGGCGGGCGGCCGAGACGCTCAACCGCCGGGCCGCACCCGTGATGCTCTCCCTCGCCCTCTGACCGGGCTCCGCTTTCAGCTCTGCTCGAGCCAGTGGCGGCAGCCCACGTGGATCAGCCGCAGCTGACGGCGGGCCGTGCGGGCCACCCGCTGCTCGCGGGCCGCCTGCGTCGCCTCGTCCTCGTCGGCGGTCTCCAGGAAGGCGGCCGCAGTGGTCACCATGTGATCCACGTACAGCTCGGAGAGCATGCGCATGTCCGGGTAGTCCCACCCCGTGTAGCTCGGCAGGGGGGCCAGCGCGGTGGCCACCTCGTCGGCGAAGCGCGACAGTTCGGCGTCGATCGCCTCCCGCACGGCACGCACGCTGCCGTGCCGTTCGCGCGAGACGAAGCGCAGGTGCGCGCGGTGGTCGCGCACGTAGCAGGCGATGGCGTCCACCGTCTCCGCGATGCGGTCGTCACTGTCCTCCTGGCCGGCGAGTATCGGCGGCCACCATCTCGTGGACGCTGCCCAGCGCCTCGGCGACCAGCGCCACCCCCAGATCCGGGATGTCGCGGAAGTGCCGGTAGAAAGCGGCGGGCGCGATCCGCACCGCCCGGGTGATCTCGCGCAGCCCGAGGCTGCTCAGGCTCTGTTCCTCCAGCAGGCGCAGCCCCGCGTCCAGCAGGGCGCGGCGGGTCCTGAGCTTCTGGGCCTGTCGGCTGCCGGACGTACGGCTGCTGCTGTGACTCACATCATTCAGTAAACAACTGTTCTCCGGCCGAGTCCAGGGTAGTCTGAAATCAGTGAACAGTCGTATACCCAAGTGTTCACTGACTCGCCACTCTCAGAAAGGCGGAGAACAGATGCTGTTCGCCGTGGCTGCACTGCTGCTGTTCGGCGTCCTGGTCGGCGCCGCAGTCCACCTGCCGTTGCCGGTGGCCCTGGCCGCCGCAGCCGTGATCGCCTGCTGGCTGCTCGCCTTCACCGTCCGCGAACGTCTCGCCCGCCGGTAAGGAGTTCCCGTGCACGCGACCTACCCCTCCTCCGCCCCGCGCCGCACCTGGGCCGCCCGGGACGCCGACGGCATGGCCGTCGCCTCGTTCGTCCTGGGCCTGGTGGGCCTCCTCGTCTTCAACGTGGTGCTCGGCCCGTGCGCCCTGGTGATGGGCGCGCTCGCCCTCGCCCGCCGCACCGCCCGGCGCGGCCGGGCCGTCCTGGGCATGACGCTCGGCTCGGCGGACCTGCTCGTCCTGCTCGCCCTGGCCATGGCGGACCACACCGTCAGCTGGTGACCACCCCGCCCCTCGGGTGCCCGTGGTCACCGGCACCCCCGGAGACCAGGTAGTATTTCCCCGTCACCAGGCGCCGCTAGCTCAGTTGGTTAGAGCAGCTGACTCTTAATCAGCGGGTCCGGGGTTCGAGTCCCTGGCGGCGCACCGGCACGAAGAGGCCCCTCTCCAACGGAGAGGGGCCTCTTCGGTTTCCCGGGCGCTGACCCGGACCCGCTCCTCCGGATCAGAACCGCAGGTCACGCGGACCCCCGTAGCCGGAACGCAACGCCGGAACCCGGGTATCCGGCTCCCGCGCGAACAGCAGGCTCAGCAACAGACCGGCGGCCGCCCACACCCCCAGCACCCCCAGCGGCCAGGTCAGCCCGTTCCCGTCGAAGTAGACCGTGTTCCGCACCGCGCTCACCCCGGCCCCCGCCGGCAGCCACGGGCCGATGTCCGTCCAGAACGGCGGGATCATGTGCGGCTGGTAGGCGCCGCCCGAACTGGGGTTGCCCAGCACCACGAAGATCACCACGGCCAGTCCGATGCCGAGCACCCCGAACAGCGCCTGCAAGGCGATCGTGACCGCGCCCGCCGTGAAGACGACCAGCGCCCCCAGTCCCCACAGCTGGAGGAAGCACCCGGTCAGCGCGCCGAGGGCGGGATCCGCGATGATCGCACCGCCCAGCCCGGACAGCGCCGCGTAAGGCAGCAGCGCGAGGAGCCGGATGAGGGCACGGTGCCGGCTGGCGGGCCGGGCCCCAGCCGTCACGCCCAGCATGGAGGCGGCCAGATAACCGCCCACCAGCCAGCCGACGACCAGGTAGAACGCGGTCAGGCTGCCGCGGTCCCCGTCCCCGACGGGCGCGACGTCCACGACGTGCAGCCGCCGCCCCTGGGCGTGCGCGAATCCCTCACCGACCTGCCGCACCGCACCGGTGACCGAACTGCCCGCCGCGGAGGCCACCAGCAGGGTGTCCCGCGTGCCACCGGAGTTCACCACGTACGCGCCCTGTGCGTCGCGGCGCAGGATCCGCTCACGGGCCGCGGCCCGGTCCGTCACCACCGTGGTCTCCACCGGATCCCCCGGCAGCCGGTCCAGCTGCTGCGCCACACCCGTCGGCCCGGCGACCGCCAGCGGAACGCCGTGGGCGTCGGGGTGGTGGAACGCGCCGATGTAGGACAGCAGGAAACCCAGCTGCACCAGCAGCACCCCCACCATGAGCAGGACGGCGCGCGGGGTGACGGCGTCGCGGAGTTCGTCGGCGAGCGGGTTGTGCGACATCAAGCTGAACTTTCGTCAGGGGACAGGATCCTGCATACCCCAGCCCGCCTCCACCCGGACCGCACGGCACGCGCGGCGCAGGCCGTGTGCGGTCGTGCGCCCGGGGCGCACGCCTCCCGGCGCTCAGCCTCGGTGCGTTCCCGTGAGATAGGCCGTGACGACCACGTTCGCGGTGTAGGCGTGCGACGAGCGGTCGAACGTGCCGCCACAGGTGATCAGCTTCACCTCGGCCCGGTCGTCCCGCGCCGGGGCGTAGACCCGCCGCGCGTCGAAGTCCTTGCGTGGCACGACGTCCGTCGTCTCGACGGTGAACTCCGCGACCGTGCCGTCCGCCCCGGTGACATCGACCCGGTTACCCGGCTGCACGCTGCTGAGCGGATAGAACACCGCCCGCCGGGTGTCGGTGTCGACATGCCCCACGAGGACCGACGCGCCCGCCTCCCCCGGCGTCGGCCCGCCCGTGTACCAGCCCACCACCTCCGGCTTCGCATACGGCGGCGGCTGCACCCCGCCGTGCCGGTCCAGCCCCCGGGCCACCACCTTCGCGTGCACCCCGATCGCGTCGATGTCGATCTGCACCGGGCGCGCGGAGTCCGACAGCGGCTCGTGCGCTGCCGGCAGCGTCGGCGCCGCACTCATCCGCCGGCCGGCCGCCGAGACGTCACCCAGCGCCGACCCGCCGTCGGTCATGTTCCTGCCCCACAGCCACAGCCCCAGCAGCAGCAGCGCCCAGACCGTACCCGTCACGAAACGGCCCCGGCCGGAGCCGCCCGAGGCGTCCTCGTCGGCCATCAGCCGGTCACCGCCCGGCGTCGCCGTTCGCGCGCCGCCGACGCGCGACGGTCACCGCCGCACCCAGCAACACCGCACCGCCGGCCACGGCCAGGCCCGTGGTACCGGTTGCGCCCAGGCCGGCGTCGTCACCGGCCGTGGCGCCGCCACCCGCGTGCACAGGCGCGACCGGGGACGGCGGCGGGTAGCCGTGCCCATCGCGGCCACGGTCCCCGTCGTGGCCGCCACCCTGGTCCCGGCCCTGCCCGTCCACCACGGTGACCGTGCCCTGGCCGTCCGGAGCGTGCGGATCACAGGTGACGGTGATCTCGTACCGGCCCGGACGTGCGTCCCGACGGATCTGCGCCTCCGCGTACAACCCGCGGTCGGCCGCCGGCTGCAACTCCACGTCGTGCGCGAACGCGTCGGAGGACACCTGCCCGCTGCGCCGGCAGAAGTCGACCCGCAGATCGATCGCGTCTCCCGGCTTCGCCTCCTTCGGTGTCACCCGCACGACGCCGGTGAACGTGTCCGGCGTCGGCTCCCCGCTCGCCAGAGCCGGCGCCGCCGTGACACCCGGGACGGCGAACACCGTCGCGAGCAACACAGCAGCGGAGAGTGAGCGCCGACGGGCGCGGGGCGGTTCTGTCACGTGCATGGGGAAGCCCTCCGGGTCGGGTCGCTCCCCCCAACGTCGGTCGGCCCGGCGCTCCGCGCATCCCGGGACGCCCGGGCGCTACGCCGCCCGGGTCACACCGACGGCGTGGACCCCTCGCAGCCCGCACGGTTGCACGGAGCCGGGCCAAGGATGACGATTGCGGTAGCGACCGACGGGCCGGCACGAGGGATGGACGCCCCACCGCCCGGTCACCACGACCGCCGTAGTCCGTTCCGCTCTGGAGGCTTCGGTGAGCGAGCCGCAGGATCCTTTCGCGTCCGCACACAGCGGGGCCATGATGGACTGGCTCCTGCTCGACTCCCCCGTCCCGCTGACCGTCTACGACACGGAACTGCGCTGCATGTGGCAGAACGCCGCGATGTGTCGCCTGATCGGCATGTCACTCCAGGAGCGCAGGGGACGGCAGATCACGGACGTCCTGGTCGGCAAGGACGTCGCTCACTGGGAGGACCGGCTGCGCCAGGTGGCGGTGAGCGGCACCGTGGTGGAGGACTTCACCATCCGCGGCCGCACCCCCGCCGACCCGGACCACGACCACACCTTCTCGGCCGCCGCGTCCCCGCTGCGCACCGGGACAGGACCGATCCTCGGCGTGTGCGCCACCGTCCACGACGTCACCGAGGAGCGTTCGTCCAGAGAACGGCTGGCCATCGTCAACGAAGCCAGCACGAGCATCGGCACCACGCTGGACATGCGGGCGACCGCTCAGGAGCTCGCGGACGTCGTGGTTCCCCGGCTCGCCGACTTCGTCAGCGTCGACCTGCTCGAACCCTTGTTGCACGGCGGTGAACCGGACCCCTTCACCCTGGGCGCCGTGCTGCGCCGCATGGCTCACCAGTCCAGGAACGCAGGTGTTCCCGAGGCCATGGCCGAGATCGGTGGCATCGACTCCTATCCGGGGGACTCCCCTCCGGTGCGCTGTCTGGCCGCGGGCCATTCGCTCCTGCTGCGTGGCAAGGACTCCAGCGTCGCCGAGTGGTTCACCAACGACCCGGTGCGGGCCGAGAGGGCGAGCCGCTACGGGTTCCATTCCTGGCTGCTGGTCCCGGTGCGGGCACGCCGTGTGACGCTGGGCGTCACGGTCTTCTGCCGATCGCTGCCCAACGAGCCGTTCGAGACCGAGGATCTGGTGCTGGCGGAGGAACTGGTGACGCGTGCTGCGGTCAGCCTGGACAACGCCCGCCGCTTCACCCGCGAGCGGACCGCTGCCGTGGCGCTGCAGCACAGCCTGCTGCCCCGGGAACTGCCCCGGCACCCGGGTCTCGAAGCGGCCTGCCGGTACCTGCCGGCACGTTCTCGGTCCGGGCCCGGCGGTGACTGGTTCGACGTCATCCCCCTGTCGGGTGCCCGGGTCGCCCTGGTGGTCGGTGACGCGGTGGGTCACGGCCTGCACGCCTCCGTGGTCATGGGGCGCCTGCGCACCGCCGTACGAGCCCTCGCCGAGGTCGACCTGCCCCCGGACGAGTTGCTGACGCACCTGGACGACCTCGTGACCCACCTGGACACCGGAAACGCCGGTGAGAACGGCGAGTCGCCGTTCCCGGAGCTCTGGGCCACCTGCATGTACGGGGTCTACGACCCCATCTCACGCAACTGGGCCCTCGCCTGCGCAGGCCACCCACCGCCCGTACTCGTCACCCCGGACGGGACCACCGAACTCGTCGACGTGTCCCCGGGCCCCCCGCTGGGCCTGGGTGGCCTGCCGTTCGAGATGTGCGAGGTGACGTTGCCGGAAGGCAGTGAGCTGGTGCTGTACACCGATGGCCTGCTCGCCTCCCGGGAAGCGGACGTCGGCGCCCGGCTCGACCGGCTCAGGCGGAAACTCGCCGAGCCCGCGACGTCGCTGGAGGCACGGTGCGACGCCGTACTCGAGACGATGCTGACCACACACCCCGTCGACGACGTCGCCCTGCTGGTCGCCCGCACCTGTGCCCTGCACGCCGAGCAGGTGGCCCTGATGGAGATCAGCGACGATCCCGCCGTGGTCGCCGACGCGCGGCGTTGGGCCACCCGGCAGCTGGCGGCCTGGGGTCTGGCTGAGATGAGCCACGTCACCGAGCTCGTCGTCAGCGAGCTGGTCACCAACGCCATGCGCCACGGCACTCCCCCCATCCAACTGCGACTGATCAAGAACGATGCTCTGATCTGTGAGGTCGCCGACTCCAGCAGCACCTCTCCGCACCTCCGCCGGGCCCGGAGCCTCGACGAGGGCGGACGAGGTCTGCTCCTCGTGGCCCAGTTGACCCAGCGCTGGGGGACGCGGCACGGCCGCGAAGGAAAGACGATCTGGTGCGAGCAGAGCCGGACCAGCTGACCGCGGCGGGCGTCCGCCCCCTCGGGCCGTGCGGTGCCGGGAAGGTCCACCGGCCACCTCGTCACACGCGGTCGACGAGGTCCGCGATCGAGTCGACGACCTTCGACGGCCGGAACGGGTACTTCTCGACCTCTTCCGGCCGGGTCACACCCGTCAGCACCAGGAACGTCTCCATACCCGCCTCGAGCCCCGCCAGCACATCGGTGTCCATCCGGTCGCCGATCATCGCGCTCGACTCCGAGTGCGCCCCGATCGCGTTCAGCCCGGCCCGCATCATCAGCGGATTCGGCTTGCCCACGAAGTACGGCTCACGACCCGTCGCCTTCGTGATCAGCGCCGCCACCGACCCGGTCGCCGGCAACGCACCCTCCGCCGACGGACCCGTCTCGTCCGGATTCGTCGCGATGAAACGCGACCCCGCGTTGATCAACCGGATCGCCTTCGTCAACGCCTCGAAGGAATACGTCCGCGTCTCCCCCAACACCACATAGTCGGGGTCGTGATCGGTCAGCACATACCCGATGTCGTGCAGCGCCGTCGTCAATCCCGCCTCGCCGATCACATACGCGGTGCCGCCCGGACGCTGGTCGTCCAGGAACTGCGCCGTGGCCAGCGCGGACGTCCAGATGTTCCCGATCGGCACCTCCAGTCCGATCCGCGACAGCCGTGCATGCAGGTCACGCGGCGTGTAGATCGAGTTGTTCGTCAGCACCAGGAAGGGCCGCTCCGACTCGCACAGCCGCTTGACGAAGGCGTCCGCCCCCGGCACCGGGACCCCCTCGTGCATCAGCACGCCGTCCATGTCGGTCAGCCAGGACTCGATCGGCTTGCGCTCTGCCACCTGCGGCTCCTGCGGTTCGAGACGGGACGACCGGCTGCTCCCGGCCGCCGTCGCCCCAGCCTATCGGGGGCCCCTGCACCCGCGAAGGGAGTGTCCGCAGGGGCGTGCAACAGTAGGCACATGGACGCCCCCACCACCGATCTGCGCGTCGGACTGCTCGGATACGGACTGGCCGGTTCCGCCTTCCACGCCCCCCTCATCGCCGGCACCGACGGCCTCACCCTCGACACCGTCGTCACGGCGAACCCCGAACGGCAGCGACAGGCCCGCGAGGAACACGGCCCCGGCGTCCGCACCGTCGCCACCGCCGAGGAACTCCTCGCCCGGGCCGGCGACCTCGACCTCGTCGTGGTCGCCACCCCCAACCGCACCCACGTCCCCCTGGCCCGCCGGGCCCTGGAGGCCGGCCTGCCCGTCGTCGTCGACAAGCCGCTCGCCCCCACCGCCGCCGAGGCCTTCGACCTCGCCGCCCTCGCCGAGGAACGTGGTCTGCTGCTCTCCGCCTTCCAGAACCGGCGCTGGGACAACGACTTCCGCACCGTGCGCGCCCTGCTCGCCGAGAACGCGCTCGGCACCGTGCACCGCTTCGAGTCGCGCTTCGAGCGGTGGCGGCCCAAGCCCAAGGGCGGCTGGCGCGAGTCCGGCGACCCGGCGGAGGTCGGCGGGCTGCTCTACGACCTGGGCAGCCACCTCGTCGACCAGGCCCTGACCCTCTTCGGGCCGGCCGAAAGCGTCTACGCGGAATCCGATGTGCGGCGGCCCGGCGCCGAAGCCGACGACGACACCTTCATCGCCCTCACCCACACCCGCGGCGTCCGCTCCCACCTGTGGATGAGCGCCACCGCCGCCCAACTCGGCCCTCGATTCCGCGTGCTGGGAAACCGCGCCGCCTACGTCAAGCACGGACTCGACCCGCAGGAGGCGGCACTGCGCTCCGGCGGACGGCCCGTCTCCGGTGAACCGTGGGGCGTGGAGCCGGAGTCCGCCTGGGGCACGCTCGGTTCACTGGACGAGGCTGCACGGCCGGTGCCCTCGCGGGACGGCGACTACCCCGCCTACTACGCCGGGATCGCCGCCGCCCTGCGCGGGGGCACCGCGCCGCCCGTACGGGCCACGGACGCCGCCGAGGCGCTGCTCGTCCTCGAGGCCGCGCGGGTCTCCGCCGACGAGGGGCGCACCGTCCGACTCTGACCACCGCCGCCGGATCGGACGGCTACGCCGGCTTCGGCTCCTGCCGCTGCCGGCTCGGTCCGTCGATCGCCCCGCCCGCCGGCGTGCCGGTGAGCAGCACGTCCACCGGGTACAGCGTCATGGCGCTCACGTGCCGGACGATCCCGCCCACCGGGAAGGGTCTGCGCGGCGGTCGGTTCACGACGACGTGGGGCGTGCGGCGGCCGCCACGTCACGCCGCAGCCAGGCACGCTCCGCGGCGGTCCACGTCGTGGTGGTCGCGATGTACAGGCCCGCCGCGAGTGGCATGACGGCGGCGGTGATCAGGCCGCCGAACGACAGCCACGGCGTGCACCGCGCCATGAGCGCCATGCCGGGGGCAGCGGAGCCGTCGGACGTGCCGCCTGCTGCGGGCGCCGCCCGGCGGGCGCGCAGCGCCGTCCAGCCGGCCACCGCGGCGATGACGGCGAACAGCCCCAGGTAGACCAGCCCGTGCGGCCCGGCGAGGCCGCCCGCGTGCAGGGCGTCGCTCCAGTCGCCACCGAGCGGCGCACCGAGCAGCGCGTGGTGCAGCAGGCCGCCGTCGGTGGTGAACAGGTGGTACATCACGAAGAACACCGGAAGCTGCAGCAGCATGGGCAGACAGCCGGTCACCGGCGAGACGCCGCGCTCGGCGTGCAGGGAGCTCAGTTCGCGGGTCATCCGCTGCGGGTCGTCCCGGTGCCGACGGCGCAGCTCGGCCGTCGCGGGCGCCAGTTCGGCGCGCGCCCGTTCGCCGTGCGCCGCCTTGCGGGCCAGCGGGTGCAGGGCGAGCCGCACCAGGAGGGTGCAGGCGACGATCGCGGCGGCCGTCGCGGAGTCGTGGAAGAGGGGGTGCAGGGCGTCGGCAAGGGACGCCACCAGAGTGGACAGGACAGACATGGGTGCGAGGCCTCCGTCGGGTCTCGTCGTGCCGGAAGAGGATGCCCGGTCGGCATGACGGCCCGTCGGAGGCGCTGCTTCGTGCTACTGCCCCTACGCGGCCGTCGTCCGCAGACGACGGCCCGGGGCTCGGGGACGCGGACGCCCGTCGGCGTCCGGATCACACTGCGGAAGGAAGGCGGTACGGCGGCGGCGGTCCCGCATCGCGGTCCGCACCCGTGCGTGCGGCCCGGGCGCGACGTGGCCCGCGGCGGCGAGCAGCGCGCAGCCGGCGGCGAGTACGGTGGCGGCCGCAGCGACGGCCAGCGCGGGCCCCAGGCCGGCATCCGGCAGGAGGAACATCTGAGCGAGCAGGAGCAGCGTCAGCCCGTACACGTTGCGCACGCTGATCACTCCCCTCCCGCCCGCTCAACGCCGGATCCCCGGCCGGAGTTCCCGCGGCGCCGGACGGTGGCCGCTGCCGCTCGGGCAACGGCCACGCCGTGTGCGGCGGAAGGGATTCGAACCCTCAAGCCCTGTCACGGGCCACAGGACCTAAACCTGCTGCGTCGCCGTTGCGCCACCGCCGCCTTCCAGGCGAAAGTACCACGCCACACGCTGTCTATCCGGTCCGAGCAGACCGAGCGGACCGCCGGTTACGGCCGCACCAGGTGTCGGTGATCGCGTGGCAGTTGGGGCACAGGTACCGGAGGTTCTCACGCCGGTTGTCGAGCCAGTCGCCGCTCACGTGATCGATCTGCAGAGTCATCGGCGCGCCGCGCCACTCCCCCGTGTTGCCGCATTCGGCACAGGCGTAGTCGACGCCGATCTCGGTGAGCGCGCGGTGCAACCGTTCGCGGTTCGTCCGCACCGAACCTGGGGGCAGCACGCACAGGACGCGTCCTGCGAGAGGTCTCTGGCAGGGTACTGCTCCCAGCGGCTTACTGCGTCGGGTGAAGTGTCCGGTGTCGACCTCGAGCCGGGCGGCCCGGCGCTGTAGCCAGCGTCGACTGGAGTCGTCGTCGGGAAGCTCCAGCCGACGTGCGGTCTCCGCATAGCTCACCGACTCCCGCAACGCAGCGCGAACCCGGGCGTCGGGCACCTCCTTGCGAAGATGCCGGAAGTGCGAGATGTCGGTGCCCGAGCTGTCGAACGCGCGCCGCAGCGCCCTGCGGGATCGACCGTCCTCCGGCAGCCCGAGTCGGCGCGCCGCCGTCCGGAGACTCGTCGAGCATCCGGCCGCCTCGGCCAGTTCCTGCGGGGTCGCCGAGAGCGCCGTCCCTTCGCGGTTCAGCCCGGGGAGGTGATCGATGCCGATGCCTGCGGCGCAGATCCGGCGCCGGATGTGCGAGAGCGTGCCGGACGCCGGTCTCCCACCGAGCCGGAGCACGACCTCGCGGAGTGTGCTCGAAGCCGCCACCGCCTCGGCGATGGCTTCGTCGGAGTACGTGCGTCGCGCGCTCACGTGAGTGAAGTGGCCGGTGCTCAGGTTCAGAGTCCGCACTCGCTCCTGCACCACACGCCGTCGGCCGCCGCTGGCCCGGACGCCGAGGCTGCGCATCAGGCCGGCCCACGAGTCCGAGGCGGCGACCGCTGCTGCCAGAACCGATTCGTCGTAGAGCGTCGACATGTTGCTTCCCCCCTCCCCGGCGGGCGGGCGTGTGTGCGCCCGCTCGTACTGGGGAACGAGCGGGCGCACCGGCGGTTACGCCGTCCGGGGAGGGGCGGGGCGGTGCCGGCGGTCAGAAGGTGGGGTCGTGCGCCTGGGACCTGGCCAGCGCCTCGGCCTCCTGCTTGGTGGCCACCGAGGGCGGCGAGCCCTCCAGTGGCTTCTTTGCCGTCTCCTTCAGCAGGGCGACGGAGATGATGCCGATCACGGCGAAGAGCATCGTGTACCAGGCCGGTGCGTAACTGTTGCCCGTGCCCTTGATCAGTGACTCCATCACCAGCGGCGTGGTGCCGCCGAAGAGCGAGGCGGAGATGTTGTAGCCGATGGCCAGGCCGCCGTAGCGCACGTCGGTGCGGAAGAGGGCCGGCAGCGTCGCCGACATGGTGCCGAGCAGACAGACCAGGCTGGCGCCGAGCAGCGCCATGCCGGCGAGCGTCAGGGACCAGCTGCCCCGTTTGAGCAGGTAGAAGGCCGGCCAGGTCAGGACGAGGAAACCGATCATGCCGGCCATCAGCAGCGGCTTGCGGCCGATGCGGTCGTTGAGGCGGCCGACGAAGGTCATCACACCGATCATCAGCGCCATGATGATGATGATCGAGCCGAGCTCCATCGTCAGCGGCCTGCCGAGCTGCTCGCCGAGGTAGGTCGGCATGTAGGACAACAGCATGTAGTCCGTGACGTTGTACGCGCCGACGAGCGCGATGCACAGCGTGAGCGGGCGCCAGTGGCTGGCGATGAGGTCCTTGATCTCCCCCTTCTGGGAGGCCTCGACGTGTTCCGCCGGCTCGGCGTGCCGGTCCCCGGTGTGGGCGTGCGAGGTGGTTTTGCCGGCTTCGAGCTTCTGGAAGGCCGGGGTGTCGTCCAGCTTCAGCCGCAGATAGAGGCCGACGACGCCGATGGGTCCGCCGATGAGGAAGGGGATGCGCCAGGCCCAGGCCTGCAGGCCGTCGGCGCCGACGGTCTCGGTGAGGACGAGCACGATGCCGGAGGCGAAGATGTAGCCGAGCAGCGTGCCCATCTCGAGGAAGCTGCCGTAGAACCCGCGCCGCTTGTCGGGCGCGTACTCGGCGATGAAGGTGGCGGCGCCGCCGTATTCGCCGCCGGTGGAGAAGCCCTGCAGCAGTCGGCACAGAATGAGCAGCACGGGCGCCCAGAAGCCGATGCTGGCGTAGCTGGGGATGAGGCCGACGCAGAACGTCGCCGCCGCCATGAGGATCATGGTGACGGCCAGGACCCGCTTGCGACCGATGCGGTCGCCCAGGGGCCCGAAGAAGGTGCCGCCGAGCGGGCGGACGAGGAAGGACAGCGCGAAGGTGGCGAAGGACGCCAGCGTCTGCACGCTGTCGCTGGCACCGGAGTAGAAGACCTTGCCGATGGTGACGGCGAGGTAGGCGTAGACGCCGAAGTCGAACCACTCCATGGCGTTGCCGAGTGCGGCGGCGGCGACTGCACGTTTGACCGTGCGTTCGTCGCTGACGGTGATGTCGCTCCGGCGCAGCTTCGGGCTGAGGCGTCGCTCTATCGCCCGGTAGAGGTTGCGGTGACGCTTCACCGCGGCGGGGTCAGGTGCGTCGGTACTCATAGAACATCTGTTAACCGAAGGCGGGTCCCGGAAACCGGGCGGGTTTGTGGAGGGCGTGCGGGTGCGGTTTCAGACGCCGAGGTCGCGGATCAGCTTGGCGACGTGGCCGGTGGCTTTGACGTTGTAGAGGGCGTGCTCGACCGTGCCGTTCTCGTCGACGACGACGGTGGAGCGGATGACCCCGGTGACGACCTTGCCGTAGAGCTTCTTCTCTCCGAAGGCGCCGTAGGCCCCGAGGATCTTCTTCTCGGGGTCGCCGACCAGGGTGACCTTCAGGTCCTCTTTCTCGCGGAACTTCGCCAGCTTCTCCGGCTTGTCCGGCGATACGCCGATGACGTCATAGCCGGCGTCGGCGAGGACGTCGAGATTGTCGGTGAAGTCGCATGCCTGTTTGGTGCACCCGGGGGTCAGGGCGGCGGGGTAGAAGTAGACGATGACCTTGCGGCCGGCGTGGTCGGAGAGCGAGACGGGCCTGCCGTCGGCGTCGGGCAGCGTGAAGGCGGGGGCGGTGTCGCCTGGCTGGAGCCTGTCGCTCATCGGTGTCTCCTGGAAGTCGTCGGGCGGGTGGGACGAGCGTAGCGAGAAGAACTGGCTGGGGTGCCGTGGGGCACGTGAGCCTTACAGCTGACAGACTGTCCGTCCAGGACCCCCAGGGACCCACAAGGGACGATTCGCAGTAGACGAGGGAGGCGCGCGGTGCCCGAGACCAGGACTCCCGCGGAGATCGAGACGGACATCGTCGGGCGGCGGCAGGATCTGGCCGCGCTGCTGGACGAGATCGCCGTGCGGGTGCACCCGAAGACGCTCATGGACGACGCGAAGGCGAAGGCTGCGGCCACCCTGGACCGCACCGCCGGCCGGGCGTACGTCGCGGTGAACCGGGCCGTCTCGGACGCGAAGGCGCAGTTCGTGGACGAGGAGGGCTCGCCGCGCATGGAGCGCGTCGTGCCCGTCGCGCTGGCCGTGGTGGCGGTGGGCGGCGGGATCGTGCTGCTCACGGCACGGCGTCGGCGCCGCTGACGGTGTGGGATACGGTCGTGCCGTGAGTTCGAAGAGCCCTGTTCCCGGTGTGCCGCAGCACGACAAGCTGCCGATCCGGATGCTGCACGACCGTGTCCTGGTCCGTACCGACATCCCCGAGGGGGAGCGGCGTTCGTCCGGCGGCATCGTGATCCCGGCGACCGCGGCGGTGGGCCGCCGGCTGAACTGGGCAGAGGTCGTCGCCGTGGGGCAGAACGTGCGGACGGTGGAGCCGGGCGACCGGGTGCTGTTCGACCCCGAGGACCGTGCGGAGGTCGAGGTCCGCGGGGTGGCGTACGTGCTGATGCGGGAGCGGGACCTGCACGCGGTCGCGGCGGAGCGGCTGCAGGGGTCGGAGGACTCGACGGGCCTTTACCTGTAGCGCTCAGTGTCCTGAGGTGCCTTGAGGCCGACCACGGAGACCCGCAGCAGGCAGCAGCTGAAGAAGATGCGTCCGGCCGTCACCGGTTCGCCGGGGACGAGCATGCCGACCACGGCAGCGCCTGCCGCGCCGAAGCCCGCGAACCCGGCGGCCGTGGGCTAACCGCCGACGGCGCCGCCGCCTCCGCCGGGCAGTCCCTCGGTGCCGCCGGTGCCGCCTCCGCCCGGCCCCCCGCCGGGTCCGCCGGCCTCACCGCCGCTCTGGCCCCTGGTCTGCGGCGGCGGGACGGTGGGCGAGGTGGAGGGCTCGCCCGGCGAGGTCGGTGGTGCGCTGGGTTCCTCAGGTGTGGTCGGGGTGCCACCGGTGGTGGGCGTCCGGGTGGGTTCGCCGGTCTGCGGGGACGGCGAGGTGTCAGTGCCGCCGGAGGTGGTGGACGGGCCGGGGGACGGGTTGCCGCCCTCGCCCTGGTTGGTCTTCAGATGGAAGTCCTGCACGGGGTGCCCGCTGAGGGCGTCGGCGGTGTAGGCGGCCCAGATGTGGGCGGGGTAGTCGGCGCCGTTGACGCGGGGCAGGCCGCCGGCGCCGTACAGCTTCTCGTGTCCGCCCTGCGGGTTCTGCCCCATGACGGCGATGACGGTGGCCAGGTCGGGGGTGTAGCCGGCGAACCAGGCAGCGCGGTCCTCCTCGGCGGTGCCGGTCTTGCCGGCGGCGGGGCGGCCGGCGGCCTGGGCGGCGGCTCCGGTGCCGGACTTCACGACGTCCTGGAGGATCGCCGTGGTGGAGTCGGCGGCCTCCCTGCTGACGGTCTGTTCGGCATGCCGCTCGGGCACGTCGGTCATCTCGGTGCCGTGGGTGACCTTCTGCACGAGCCGGTGGTCGGTGTGGACGCCGTGGTGAGCGAGGGTGGCATAGGCCTCGGCCATGTCGAGGGTGGAGGCGGTGGACACGCCGAGGGAGATCGAGCCGTCGGCCGGCATGTTGGGGGTGTCCTCGGGGAGGCCGAGGGCGATCGCGGTGCCCTTGACCTTCTTTGGGCCGACATCGACGCCCATCTGCGCGAAGACGGCGTTCACCGACTTGTTCATCGCCTCGCTGACCGGGATCTTCCCGTAGGACTTGTCGTCCTCGTTCGCCGGCGCGTAGTCGGTGGTGTGGCCGTCGGACACGACGTGCCGCCCGCTGGTGCCGTCGTAGACGGTGTCGGCGGTGATCGCGCCGCCGTCCTGTGTCTCGGCGTCGTTCTGCACCGCGGAGGCAAAGACGACCGGCTTGAAGGTGGATCCGACCTGGTAGTCGCGGCGGGTGGCGTTGTTCACGTACTGCTTGACGTAGTCCACGCCGCCGTACATGGCGACGACGTCGCCGGTGGCCGGGTCGATCGAGGTGCCCCCGGCCCGGACGTAGGAGTCCACCTTCCGCTCGTCGCTGAGCTTGGCGCGCAGTTGTTCGTGCACCGCGTCGACGAGAGCCTGCTGCTTGTCGGGGTCGAGGGTGGTGGTGATGCGGTACCCGCCGTGCCGGAGTTGGTCGCGGCTGAGGATGTGGCCGGCGGCCAGGTAGTCGTCGATGGCCTTGACGAGGTATCCGCGCTGGCCGGACAGCCGGCCGGGCGGGTGGTAGGGGTCCGGCTCCGGGAAGTGCAGCTGCTGCTGCTTGTGCTTGGAGAGCCAGCCCTCCTTGACCATGCCGTCCAGCACGTAGTTCCAGCGGGCGACGGCCCGGTCCTTGTTGCCGGGGTTCAGGCGGGTGTCGTAGGTGCCCGGGGAGTTGACGAGGGCGGCGAGGTAGGCGCCTTCGGCGGGGGTGAGGTCTGAGGAGGACTTGCCGTAGTAGGCGTGGGCGGCGGATTCCACGCCGTAGGCGCCGCGTCCGAAGTAGACGGTGTTCAGGTAGCCCTTGAAAATCTCGTCCTTGCTGACCTCGCGGTCGAGTTTCACCGCGATGAAGAACTCCTTGGCCTTGCGGGTGACGGTCCGCTCCTGGGTCAGGTAGTAGTTCTTCACGTACTGCTGGGTGATGGTGGAGCCGGACTGCTTGCCGCCGCCGGTCAGCATGTTCCAGCCGGCGCGGGCCATGGCCGTCACGTTGACGGCGGGCTCGTGGTAGAAGTTGCGGTCCTCGGCGGCCAGCACGGCGTGCTGGGTGGACAGCGGGATCTCGCTGAGGCCGACCTTCTGCCGGTTGACGTCGCCCTTACGGGCGATCTGGGAGCCGTCCGCGTACAGGTAGACGTTGGTCTGGGCGGCGGCGGCCTGGTTGGGAGCGGGGACGTCCACCAGCAGGTACCCGGCCACGAAGCCGCCGGAGATCAGCAGCACGACGAACAGGAAGGTGCCCAGGACGACGCGCCAGGTGGGCACGGCCCGCCGCCAGCCGGCGCGCCGCCTCACGGGCGGCCCGGTCCAGTCGGTGTCCTGCTCGGGCCATTGGCGGGAGTCGCCGCCGTTCGGCTCGTGGCTCATCCAGGCACTTCCCGTCCACTCCCGGGCGAATCGTGACGTACGTGCGTTGACACTGTCGCACTCTGTCGGTGATTAACCACTGGCTACCCCGATCGGCGTTCGGATAGCGTCATGCGTTCGGCCTCACCTGCGGCTGCGGAACGATGTGACCTGAGAAGACGGAGGAGGACGGCTGAAGGATGCATCTGGTCCGGCTGTACGTGTCCGTCGCCGTGAGCAGCTTCCGCCGTTACGCCACCTATCGCGTGGCGACGGCCGCCGGGGTGTTCACGAACACCGTCTTCGGTTTCATCGTCGCCGCCACGTTCGTCGCGCTGTGGTCCGAGCGGCCACACCTGGGCGGCTACGACCGGTCGCAGGCACTGACCTATGTCTGGACGGGGCAGGCGCTGCTGTCGGCGGTGGCGTTGCTGGGCGGCGGCGCTCAGGAGGACCTGCAGGCGCGGATCCGCACCGGGGACGTGGCCGTCGACCTGTACCGGCCGGTGGACCTGCAGCTGTGGTGGCTGGCCGCCGACCTGGGACGGGCGGCGTTCCACCTGCTGGGCCGCGGTGTGCTGCCGATGGCGGCGGGCGTGCTGGCCTTCGACCTGGCGCTGCCGTCCGATCCGTACACGTGGGCCGTCTTCACCGTCTCGGTCTGGCTGGCGGTGGTGCTGAGCTTCGCCGTGCGCTATCTGCTGGCGCTGACCACCTTCTGGCTGCTGGACGGTGACGGGCTGAACACGGTCGGCGGGCTGGTCGGCGTGTTCTTCTCCGGGCTGCTGCTGCCGCTGAACGTCTTCCCCGGCGTGATCGGCGATGTGGCGCGGGCCCTGCCGTGGGCCGGAATGCTGCAGGTGCCGGCGGACGTGCTGCTGGGCGAGACGTCCGCCGTGCACGCGCTGGGGTTTCAGGCGGTGTGGGGGGCGGTGCTGCTGGCGGCCGGCCGGCTGCTGCAGTCGGTGGCCACCCGGAGGGTAGTGGTGCAGGGTGGCTGAAGCGGCTGGCGGACCGGTGGCCGTCCCGGGTGGCGTGGGGCGTGCGGGCGTACGTTTTCCTGGCCGGTATGTGGGTGCGTTCGACACTCGCTTACCGCACGTCGTTCCTGCTGATGACGGTGGGGAACTTCGCAGCGACCGTCATGGATTTCGCGGCGATCGTGCTGATGTTCACCCACATCGACGTCCTCGGTGGGTTCACGTTGCCCGAGGTGGCGTTCCTGTACGGCACGTCGGGCTGCTCGTTCGGTCTGGCCGATCTGCTGCTGGGCAACTTCAGCCGGGTGGGCTCCCGGGTGCGCGACGGCACGGTGGACACTCTGCTGGTCCGGCCGGTTCCCGTGCTGGCGCAGGTGGCCGCGGACCGGTTCGCGCTGCGCCGGCTGGGCCGCGTCTCGCAGGCTGCGCTGGTGCTGGGCTGGTCGCTGTGGCAGCTGGACGTCGACTGGACGCCGGTGCGGCTGGCCCTTCTCCTGATGATGCTGATGAGCGGCGCGGCGATCTTCGCGGCGGTGCTCGTGGTCGGGCGGCGCGTTCCAGTTCTGGGCGCAGGACGCCGCCGAGGTGCAGAACGCGTTCACCTACGGCGGCGGCACGATGCTGCAGTACCCGCCGGGCGTCTTCGCCCGCGACCTGCTGCGCGGGGTGACGTTCGTGGTGCCGCTGGCGTTCGTGAACTGGCTGCCGGCGCTGCGGGTTCTGGGCCGGCCGGATCCGCTGGGGCTGCCGGGCTGGGTGGACTTCGCCTCGCCGGCGGTGGCGGCGCTGTGCTGCGCGGCCGCCGGGCTGGTGTGGCGTGCGGGGCTGCGGGCTTACACGAGCACGGGGAGCTGAGAGGTGGCGGGGTCGTGGACGGTCTGATCGAGGTCGACGGGCTGGAGAAGGTCTTCCGGGTGCGGCGGCGGGTGAGCAGGCTGCGCAGGGAGCTTGACGAGGTGCGTGCGGTGGACGGCATCTCCTTCACGGTGCCGGGCGGCGAGGTGGTCGGCTACATCGGTCCGAACGGCGCGGGGAAGTCGACGACGGTGAAGATGCTGACGGGCATTCTCACGCCCAGCGGCGGACGGCTGCGGGTGGCGGGCATCGACCCGGCGCGGGAGCGCACCCGGCTGGCCTCGCACATCGGCGTGGTCTTCGGGCAGCGGACCACTCTGTGGTGGGATCTGCCGTTGCGGGACTCCTATGCGCTGATCCGCCGGATGTACCGGGTGCCGCGCAGCCGGTTCGAGGCCCGGCTGGAGCGGTGCGTGGAACAGCTGGATCTCGGGGCGCTGCTGCAGCGGCCGGTGCGGCAACTGTCGCTGGGTCAGCGGATGCGCGGCGACATCGCGGCGGCGCTGCTGCACGAGCCGGACGTGCTGTACCTGGACGAGCCGACGATCGGGCTGGACGTCGTCAGCAAGGCGAAGGTGCGGTCCTTCCTGCGGGACCTGAACGCCGAACAGGGCACCACGGTGCTGCTGACCACCCACGATCTGACCGACATCGAGCAGCTGTGCAAGAGGGTGATGGTCATTGACCACGGGCGGTTGGTCTACGACGGGGCGCTGAGCGGGCTGCACGAGGCGGGCGAGGGTGAGCGGACTCTGGTGGTGGACCTGGAGCGGGAACTGCCGCCGATCGGTGAGGCGGCCGGGGTGCGGACGGTGCGTACGCGAGGGGCCGCGGCAATGGCTGGCCTTCCCGGCCTCGCAGAGCGCAGCGCCGATCGTCTCGCACATCGCGGCGGAGTACCCGCTGGTCGACCTGTCGCTGCGGGAGCCGGACATCGAGGACGTCATCGCCCGGATGTACGCGGGTCGCTAGTGCCTGACACGGCCCTAGGTCCTGTCGTGTGGGACGCGCAGCGCGATCAGCGCCACGTCGTCCTCGCCGGTGGTCGGTGAGTCGCGCAGCAGTTCGCGGCAGAAGACGTCCAGCGGTTCGCGGGCCAGTGTCCCCGCCCGGCTGCGCAGCCTTTCCAGTCCGACGCCGATGTCCTCGCCGCGCCGCTCGACCAGTCCGTCGGTGTACAGCAGCAGCGTGCTGCCCGCTGGCAGCGGCTCGAGCGCGGTGCGGCGGGGTTCGGAGGGGTGCAGGCCGCCCAGCAGTGGGCCGTGGGCGTCGTGCAGGAAGCAGCCGCCCTCGTGCTCGGTGGTCAGCAGGGGCGGCGGGTGGCCGGCGACGGAGTAGCTGAGCGACCAGCCGCCGACGGGTTCGCCTTCGACGCGGGCGAGGATGCAGGTCGCCGTCTGCCAGTCGGGGCTCAGCAGCATGGTGGCGTTGTCGAGCCGGCGCAGGATGTCGCCGGGTGGCTCGACGCGGTCAGCGGCCAGGCCGCGCAGCATGTTGCGCAGTTTACTCATGGTGACGGCGGCGCCGAGGTCGTGCCCGGCGACGTCGCCGATGATCAGTGTGGAGGCGCCGTCGGGCAGCACGAAGGAGTCGTACCAATCGCCGCCGACCTCGGCGGCGGCGGAGCTGGGCAGGTAGCGGGCGTCGATCTCCAGGCCATCGACCTTCGCCGGTTCGCTCAGCAGGCTGCGCTGCAGGGCGAGGGCGACGCGCTGGGTGCGCTGGAACTCCAGGGCGTGCCGCAGCGGATCGTGCGCCTGTTCGAGGAGTTCGCGCATGAGCGCCATCTCGTCCGGCCCGATCAGGTCTCGGCCCTCGCAGACGAACGCAGCGACGACGGCGGCGACCGTGCCCTCGATGATCACCGGGACCAGCACTCCGCTGTGCGCCCGGACCTCGGTGAGCCACGGCAGCACGCCGGGCGGCGCGAAGTCACTGGGCACGTCACCCGGCGGGAAGGTGGCGTGTACCGGCTGCCGCAGCCGCACGGCGCGGTCGAGGCCGCTGCCGGGCCGCACGTGTTCCTGGCGGTGCGGCGGCAGGCCGGGGGGCAGGCCCTCACGGGCTCCGGCTGCGATCCGTTCGATGACGAGGGGCGCGCCGCCCGGGGGGCCGGGGGCGTCGGCCTCGGGGAGCAGGTAGATGCCGCACTCGTCGGCCAGTACCGGCACGATGACCCGGCTGAGCGCGGCGAAGGCGTCCACGGCTTGCGGCGACTCGCCGATGGCGGCGCTGGCGTGCGCGAGCAGTTCGGTGCGCCGCCGCTCCAGCCACTGCTCCTCCACGTCACGGCACGAGCCGACCCACTCGACGACCCGGCCGGCCTCCTTGACGGCGGTGGCACGCAGCCGGCAGTGCCGGTAGCCGCCGTCCCGGTAGCGCAGCCGGTACTCGTGCTGGAAGACCTCCGGCACCTCCCGAACGGCGGCCAACCACGCGGCGCGCAATGTCTCGCGGTCTTCCGGGTGAGCGGCCGACAGCCAGCCGTGGCCACGGAAGGACTCCCAGTCCATCCCGGTGACCTGGTACCACTCGGGGCTGCGTTCGATGACGCGCCCTTCGGGGTCGGAGACCCACACCTTCTGCGCGATGGTGGCGACGAGGCTGCTGTAGCGCCGCAGGACGCGCCGGCGTTCCTCGGAGAGCCGGGTGAGCCGGTTCTCGGTGGCGACCTGTTCGGTCACGTCGAGGGCCACGACGACGATGCCCTCGTCGCCGCCGGGCAGCGGGGTGGGCGAGAGGGAGAAGGTGAAGTGGCGTTCCTCGGTGCCACCGGTGCTCCGCCGCACGGTCACGGGGGCGCCGGTGAACGTGCGGGCGCAGCCGCTGCTCACCACCTCGTCCAGCACGTCCATGTACTGTCGGCGACGCGCGTCGGGGAAGATCTCGCGGACCGACAGGCCGAGGGGGCGTTCACCGAACGTCGCACGGTAGTACGCGTTCGTGTAGACGAGCACGTGCTCGGGCCCGCTCGTCACGGCCACCGCGACCGGTGCCGGGTCGAACACCTCCAGCGGGAGGCCGCTGGGCTCGTCCCCGTTTGCCTCCATCAGCACTTCTTTCGAGGGAACACCGGCTTCGGCCGGTGGCGCGTCGAGTCCTTGGTGCACGTTCGCCTTGTCCCGCGAGGGATCGGTTCGGGCCGGACCGCAACCCTCGGGTCGGAAGCCCCCACCTGCGGGTGGGGAGCGGAGCCACACGCACAGGGTCCCACCATTGTGGCGCCGCAGCCCACTCTGATCACTCCATCCGGACGTCGCCGGATGGAATGATCAGAGCTTGGCCGCCACCGAACCCTTGAGGAGTTCCAGGTCCACGGCCTGGGCCATCGCCCGGTAGCCGTTGTCGCTCGGATGCAGGTGGCCGCCCGAGTCGTAGGTCTTGCGCAGCCGTCCGGGGTGGGACGGGTCGCGAAGGGCGGCGTCGAAGTCGACCACCGCGTCGAAGACGGTCCCGCTGCGGATCTCCTGGTTGACCCCTCGGCGCACCGCCTCCAGCCGGGCGTTCCAGCCGGCATGCCCGACGGCGGGCATGAGGGTGCCTCCGACGACGCGGATGCCCTGCTGGTGCGCCAGCTGTGTCAGCTGGCGCAGTCCGGCCAGGATGGCCTGCGGGTCCGTCTGGTGCGGCCGCTTGAGGATGTCGTTGATGCCGAGTTCGATGATCACCGCTTTCACGCCGGCGTGGGTGAGGACACGGTGCATGCGGTGCAGGGCGCTGGGACCGTTGTTCGGCGAGAAGCGGGCGCCGTCGACGAGGATCCGGTTGCCGCTGATACCGGAGTTCAGCACGCTGTAGTGCGGGGCGTCCCGCTCGGTGCGCAGCCGCTCGGCCAGGAAGTCGGTCCACCGCCGGTTCGCGCCGGGGCTGGAGGTGATGCCGTCGGTGATCGAGTCACCGATGACGGCGACCGCACCCTGCACGTCGTCGCTCCACACGTCTACGCCGGTCAGGTAACGCCAGTAGGGGCTCAGTCGGTCGTAGGCGGCGCCCGCCACGTCCTCGGTGCGGTCGCCGTCGGCGACGAAGTTCGTCTGCCGGGCCCACGGGTGGTAAGTGACCGGGCCGGACGGCTCGGGCGAGTAGGTGGTCACCAGCAGGTCGGCGGCGGCCGGCACGTTCAGCCGGACCGGGTCGCTGGTCACGTGGCCGCCGACCGGGATGGTCACGGAGTTCGCGGTCGCCGAACGTCAGGCTGCGCATCGTGCCGACCGTCGCCGTGGGGCTGCTGGGCGCGGCGGCCAGGGCCAGCGTGGCGTGCGAGATGACCAGTGGCTGGGAACCGAAGAGGTTGGACAGGTGGATGCGCGCCCGGCTGCCGCCGACGGAGGCGTGCACCACGTTGCGGATCGAGACGTCGGGAAGTCCGTGCCGGGTGCGCGGTTCGGCCGCTGCGGGCGCGGCGGACCAGCTGCCGACCCAGCTCCCGGAGGAGGCGGGCGCGGTGTGCCCCTCGGAGCGGGGGCCCGGCGCGCTGAACGCGTTCCGCTGGCCGCCTATGCCGACGAAAATGGCCGTCGAGACGAGGACGACGACGGCCGCCAGCCCGGCTAGCAGGGCATAACCCGTGTTTCTGGCCATGCGCGGTGAGTCTCCTCGCTCGGCAGACGGAGCAGGCAACGTGCTCCGGGTGGTCGGCGTCTTCATGATCCCACGTAGGAGGGGACGGCTTCGAATCGTAGAGACGCCATGGGGCGGACCCGCGTTCCCTCTCGCGGGCGGGAGAATGGTCACGACTCGGATCACGGAACGTCCGCGCGGGCGCGCCGCGGCGGCTATCCGCCGGTCAGGGGGAAGGGTGGCTTTGATGGAACGTATGGGTGCGGAGGCGGAAGAGAGACGCCGACGGCCGTCTGTGAGAGTGATCACAGGTGGCGCAGGGGCGCTGACTCCGGCCGATCTGGAACGTCGGCGCGGCGTACGGCGGATGAAGACGATCGCCACCGGGGCACTGCTGGCGATGGCGGCCGTCTACGTGCTGACGACGTGGGCGCGCGGAGACGGAGCCGGCAGCTGGACCGGCTACGTCGCGGCAGCGGCCGAGGCCGGAATGGTCGGTGCGCTGGCCGACTGGTTCGCCGTCACGGCGTTGTTCCGGCATCCGCTGGGACTGCCCATCCCGCACACCGCCATCATTCCCACCAAGAAGGACCAACTCGGCCGCAGCCTGGGCGACTTCGTCGGCGAGAACTTCCTCGCCGAGGAGGTGGTGCGCACCCGGCTGCGCGCGGTGGGCGTAGGCGGTCGGCTCGGTGACTGGCTCGCCCGGCCGGCGCACGCGGACCGGGTGACGGCCGAACTGGCGACGGCGCTGCGGGGCGCGCTGACCGTCCTTCGGGACGCCGACGTGCAGGCGGTGGTGGGCGAGGCGGTGACGCGGCGCGCCGCCGAACCGCGAGATCGCGCCCTCCTCGGCACGATGCTGGAGAAGGTCGTCGCCGACGGCGGGCACCGCAAGCTCGTCGACCTGGTGTGCGAACGGGCGTGCGACTGGCTGCAGCTGCACCGGGACGCGGTCATGGAGGCGGTCAGCGGCGGCGCACCCGGCTGGACGCCGCGGTTCGTGGACCGGAAGGTCGGCGAGCGGGTGTACCGCGAACTGCTGCGTTTCGTGACGGAGATGCGGGACATGCCGCAGCATCCGGCACGCGGCGCCGTCGACCGTTTCCTGGCCGACTTCGCCGGCGACCTGCGCACGGACCCGCAGACGCGCGAGCGCGTCGAGCGCGTCAAGCGCGAGGTGCTGCGCCGCGGAGAGGTGCAGGAGGTCATCGCCTCCGCCTGGACCGCGCTGCGCGACACCATCGTCGCGGCCGCCGAGGACGAGCGCAGCCAGCTGCGGCTGCGGGCCCGCGCCTCGCTGCTCTCGCTGGGCGACCGGATGGCCGGCGACCCGCGCCTGCAGCGCAAGATCGACGGCTGGGTCGAGGGCGCGGCGGCCTACGTGGTGACGACCTACCGGGACGAGATCACCTCGCTGATCACCGACACCGTGGCCGGCTGGGACGCGGAGCACACCTCCCGCAAGATCGAGGCGCACATCGGCCGCGACCTGCAGTTCATCCGCATCAACGGCACGGTGGTGGGCGCACTGGCGGGGTTGGTCATCTACACCCTCTCCCAGGCGCTGGGCGCCTGACGGGCCGTGGGCGCCCGGCCGCTCAGGCCACCAGTTCGGCGATGGCCGGGGCCAGGGCGCGGAAGGCTCGGCCCCGGTGGCTGATGGCGTTCTTCTCCTCCGCCGTCAACTCGGCGCAGGTACGGGTCTCGTTCTCGGGCTGCAGGATCGGGTCGTAGCCGAAGCCCCCGAGCCCCGCCGGCGCGTGGCGCAGCACGCCGCGGAGCCGGCCCTCGACGACCCGCTCGGTGCCGTCCGGCAGCGCGAGGGCGGCGGCGCAGGCGAAGTGAGCGCCGCGGTGGGCGTCGTCGATGTCCGAGAGCTGGGCGAGCAGCAGCTCCAGGTTGGCGCCGTCGTCGCCGTGCAGCCCGGACCAGCGGGCGGAGAAGATGCCGGGTGCGCCGCCCAGGACGTCGACGCAGAGCCCGGAGTCGTCGGCCACCGCAGGGAGACCGGTGGCACGGGCCAGCGCGTGCGCCTTCAGCAGGGCGTTCTCGGCGAAGCTGACACCGGTCTCCTTCACATCGGGGACGTCGGGATAGCTGTCCGCGCCGACCAGGTCGAGGCCCGACGCCGGCCTCGGCGAGGATGACCCGCAGTTCGCGGACCTTGTGGCGGTTACGGGTGGCCAGGATCAAACGCGTTGCTCGTGCTCATGGGGCGCCATTATGCAGGCGAGCAGACCTTGCTCAGTTCCTCGGCCGAGTCGCTGACCGGCCCGACGTCCGGGGTGTGCCCCTGGTCGACGGCCGTGCGGGCGTTTCTGACGGCCTTGTCGAGGTCCTTGACGGCCTTGCTGAGATCCGGGTCGCCGGTGGAGTGCCGGAGGGTGTTCAGGTCGCTCTCTATCTGGTTGAGCGCCTGCTGCGCCTGCTGCGGGTCGTCGGGCGCGTGGGAGACGGCCTGCTGCAGGTCGTTGACGGCACCGGTGACGGTGAGAGCCGTGTTGGCGCAGTTCAGCGCCTTGTTGACCGAACTGCAGCCCGCGGCGAGCGGCGCGGCACAGAGCACGGCCGCGGCCATCACGGAGCCTGCGCGGATACGGCGCACGTGAGATTCCCCTCCCTCAAGTGGACGGGCCGTGCGGCATGACTCGCACGGCCCGTACCCGTATCGACGTGTAAAGCGCGCGCAAAGTTCCACGCGCGCGGCGGCGTCCTCGGCCGGGTTACCGGTCGAGGGTCTGCCGCTGGGTCGCGTCCAGCTCCGCGCAGCCCTTGACCGCGAGGTCCAGCAGCGCGTCGAGCTCCTCACGCGCGAACGGCTGGCCCTCGGCGGTGCCCTGAACCTCGACGAAGCGGCCGTCGCCGGTGCACACGACGTTCATGTCGGTCTCGGCGCGCACGTCTTCCTCGTAGCACAGATCGAGCATGGGGGCACCGTCGATGATGCCGACGCTGACGGCGCTCACACCGCCGGTGAGCGGTTCGGCCCTGGCCTTCACGATCTTCTTCTCCCGCGCCCACGCGATCGCGTCGGCCAGCGCGACGTAGGCGCCGGTGATGGCGGCGGTGCGGGTGCCGCCGTCGGCCTGCAGCACGTCGCAGTCCAGGACCACGGTGTTCTCGCCGAGCGCCTTGTAGTCCACGACGGCCCGCAGCGAGCGGCCGATGAGCCGGGAGATCTCGTGGGTGCGGCCGCCGATCTTGCCGCGGACCGACTCGCGGTCGCCGCGGGTGTTCGTGGCGCGCGGGAGCATCGCGTACTCGGCGGTGACCCAGCCCAGGCCGGAGCCCTTGCGCCAGCGCGGCACGCCTTCGGTGACGCTCGCGGTGCACAGCACCCGGGTGTCGCCGAAGGAGACCAGGACGGAGCCTTCGGCGTGCTTGCTCCAGTCACGCTGCAGGGTGACCGGACGGAGCCGGTCGGGTGTCCTTCCGTCGACGCGGGAGCCGCCGTGGGCAGAGGAGGGGGTGACAGACATGGGGGCGAGCCTATCCGTCCGTGCAACCGCCCCGAACCGTCACAGGATCTTCCCGATGTCCTCGGCGATGGGTTCGGCCTCGGTGCCGATGATGACCTGGATGGTGGTGCCCATCCGGACGACGCCGTGCGCGCCGGCGGCCTTGAGTCTGCTGTCGTCGACCAGGGAGGCGTCCTTGACCCGGGTGCGCAGACGGGTGATGCAGCCTTCGACGAAGGTGAGGTTCTCGCGTCCGCCGAGTCCGTCGACGATTCTGTCGGCGATCTCGGCCCTGTTGTCGGCCATCGCTCCTCCCGCGGGGCGCCCCGCCAGGCGGTGCTCCCGCTTCCATGCTGCCACGACGGGGCTGCCGCCGCTCCGGCGTCACACGTCGTAGACGGCGCGGGGGTGTGCCAGCTCGACGGGGCCGCCGAAGGCCGCCTTGGCGTCGCGCAGGTTGTCCTGGGGCTCGGTCCACGGCGGGATGTGGGTGAGGACGAGCCGCCGGGCGCCGGCCGCGCGGGCGTACTCGCCGGCCTGCCGTCCGTTGAGGTGCAGGCCGGGGATGTCCTCCTTGCCGTCGGTGAAGGACGCCTCGCACAGGAAGAGGTCGGCGCCCCGGGCCAGGCGGGACAGCGCCTCGCACGGCCCGGTGTCACCCGAGTAGACCAGCGTGCGGCCCTCGGCCCGGTGGGTGATGCGGAACCCGTAGGCCTCGACGGGGTGGTCGACGAGTTCGGCGTGCACGGTGAACGGGCCGGCCTCGAAGGAGGACCCGGCGGCCAGCGATCGGAAGGCGAAGACCTCGCTCATCGACGTGTCGGTTGGGGTGTCGGCATAGGCGGTGGTGAGCCGCTTCTCGGTGCCGCGCGGACCGTGGACGGGCAGCGGGGCGCAGCGGCCGCCCTCGTACCGGTAGTAGCGGGCCACGAAGTAGCCGCACATGTCGATGCAGTGGTCGGCGTGCAGGTGGCTGAGCACGATGGTGTCGAGGTCGTACAGGCCGCAGTGCCGCTGCAGCTCGCCGAGCGCTCCATTGCCCATGTCCAGGAGCAGGCGGTACCCGTCGGCCTCGACCAGATAGCTCGAGCAGGCCGAATCCACCGACGGGAACGACCCGGAACAGCCGACGACGGTGAGCTTCATGGAGCGGGAACCTCCGTATGCAGCCTTTGGGGGTCCCCGGCCCGGCAGGGTGGGGATTGTCCGAGGGTACGGTCCTCAGGCGGCCGATGCTCCTGCCGATGGCTTCTTGTGGGCGGAATCACCAGCGCGGGGTACCGTGCGCACATGGGCACGGTGTGGTGGATAGCGCTGGGTGTGGTGGCGCTGCTGGCCTTCGTCGCGGCGCTGGCCGACGGCGCCGGCCGGCTGGGCCGCCGCCGGGGCGGCGTGAAGCGCCGGCCCGACGACGAGTAGCCGGGGTCGTCGGGACCGGGCCGGGCCTATGCCCAGAGCTGGCCGTGCAGGGCCTCGACCGCGGCCTCGACGGAGGGCGCGGTGTAGACGCCGGTGGACAGGTACTTCCAGCCGCCGTCGGCGACGAGGAAGACGATGTCCGCCTCCTCCCCCGCCCGCAGCGCCTTCTTCCCCACGCCGAGGGCGGCGTGCAGCGCGGCGCCGGTGGACACGCCCGCGAAGATGCCCTCCTCGCTGAGGAGTTGACGGGTGCGGGTGACGGCGTCCTCGGAGCCGACGGAATAGCGGGTGGTGAGGACGGACGCGTCGTAGAGCTCGGGCACGAAACCCTCGCCGAGATTGCGCAGCCCGTAGACGAGGTCGTCGTAGCGGGGCTCGGCGGCGACGATCCGGATGTCCGGCTTGTGTTCGCGCAGGTAGCGGCCGGCGCCCATCAGGGTGCCGGTGGTGCCCAGGCCGGCGACGAAGTGGGTGACCGAGGGCAGGTCGGCGAGGATCTCCGGGCCGGTACCGGCGTAGTGCGCAGCGGCGTTGTCGGGGTTGCCGTACTGGTAGAGCATCACCCAGTCCGGGTGCTGTGCGGCGTGCTCCTTCGCGACGCGCACGGCGGTGTTGGAGCCGCCGGCGGCCGGTGAGGAGATGATCTCGGCGCCCCACATGGCGAGCAGCTGCCGTCGCTCCTCGCTGGTGTTCTCCGGCATGACGCACACGATGCGGTAGCCCTTGAGGCGCGCGGCCATGGCCAGCGAGATGCCGGTGTTGCCCGGAGGTCGGCTCCAGGATCGTGCAGCCGGGCGTGAGGCGTCCGTCCTTCTCGGCCTGTTCGATCATGTGGAGGGCCGGCCGGTCCTTGACCGAGCCGGTGGGGTTGCGGTCCTCCAGCTTGGCCCAGATGCGGACGCCTTCGCCGGGCGAGAGGCGCGGGCAGCCGGACGAGCGGCGTGTTGCCGACGGCCGCCAGCGGGGAGTCGTAGCGCATCAGCGCGCGCCGCCGGCCACGGCCGGGAGGATGGTGACGCTGTCGCCGTCGCCGAGCTCGGTGGTGATGCCGTCGAGGAAGCGGACGTCCTCGTCGTTGAGGTACACGTTCACGAAGCGGCGGAGCTTTCCGTCCTTGACGAGCCGCTCCCGGATGCCGGCGTGCCGGGTCTCGAGGTCGGCGAAGAGGTCGCCCAGGGTGTCGCCCTGGCCGGTCACGGACTTCGCGCCGTCGGTGTAGGTGCGCAGGATGGTCGGAATGCGGACCTCGATGGCCATGGGTGTACTCCTGTCGGAAAGGAAGCGGAAGCCGGTGCGTACGTACGGCGGCGGCGTCAGGCGCCAGCGGGGGCGCGACGTGCGCGCGCACAGGTCGCCGGCGAGGCGGCACAGGTCCACGTGCAGGCGTGCGACGAGCAGCAGGGGCGACCGGCCCGGCGTCTCCTCGTGTGCGCTCATGTCGTGGACAACCATGGGCTCATCGTAACGATTCCCGGGGGCGGAATCGGATGTCTGTTTCAGCATGCGACCAACGGCGTCTCAGGATGCGTACTTTTCGACGATCTCGACGTCCTCCTCGGCGACCTGGCCCTCCACGATGCGGTAGGAGCGGAAGCTGAACGGGCCCTCGTCGTTGCCGCATTCGGCGGTGGAGACCAGCACGTAGTGCGCGCCGGGCTCGTTGGCGTAGGAGATGTCGGTGCGCGAGGGGTAGGCCTCGGTGGCGGTGTGCGAGTGGTAGACGACGACGGGTTCCTCGTCGCGGTCGTCCATCTCGCGGTAGAGCTTCAGCAGGTCGGTGGAGTCGAATTCGTAGAACGTGGGCGAGCGGGCCGCGTTCAGCATGGGCACGAAACGCTCGGGCCGTCCGCTGCCCTCGGGTCCGGCGAGCACGCCGCACGCCTCGTCGGGGTGGTCGGCGCGGGCGTGGGCGACGATCCGGTCGTGGAGTTCCCGGGTGATGGTCAGCATGGGCCCAGAATATGGACCGCGCGGTGCGCTAGGGCATGAGGGTCTCGACCAGGGTCTCCTGGAGTGCGCCGAGCCAGAGGTAGGCCATGACCATGGGCTTGCGCGGGTCCTCGTCGGGCAGCGTGTACAGGCCGCCGCCGTCTTCGTCGTCGGTGACCTCCAGCCGGGTGCCGATGGTCAGCCGCAGGTCGTTGAGTGCGCCGAGCCACCGGTGGGATTCGTCGGCGGTGAGGGTGAGCACGGCGCCGCCGTCCCCTGCGGGGGTGAGGGCGTCGAGGCCGCGGACCACGGCCAGGGCGTGCTCGCGCTTGCCGGTCCGCAGTTCGTTCTCGGTGTACCGGCGGAACTCGGCGGAGTCGGCACGGGTGCCCTCGCGGTCCGGCTGCTTCGCGTCCGGGTCACCGTAGGCGTCCGGGAAGAGCCGGGCGAGCGCCGGGTCGGCGGGTGGTTCGCTGGGACCCTCGGTGAACAGGCCGGCCAGTGGGTCGTCCGGCTCTTCGGCCGCGGCAGCGCTCTGCGCGCCGGGACCCAGCATCTCCAGCAGTTGCACGGCCAGGTTGCGCAGGATGGAGATCTCGACCTCGTCGAGCGCGATGGCGGCTCCGCCGTCGCCGGTGGCCTGGAAACGTCCGCTCATCAGCGGTCCTGCTGCAGGGTGGCCCACAGTCCGTAGCCGTGCATGGCCTGCACGTCGCGTTCCATCTCCTCGCGGCTGCCGGTGGAGACCACGGCCCTGCCCTTGTGGTGGACGTCCATCATCAGCTTCTCGGCCTTGTCCTTGGAATAGCCGAAGTAGGCCTGGAAGACGTAGGTCACATAGCTCATGAGGTTCACCGGGTCGTTGTGCACGACCGTCGCCCAGGGCAACTCCGGTTCGGGAACCTCGACGGGCTCACCGGTGGTCTCCGGGCGCTCGATCTCCGTAGGGGCGACACTCACGGTCCCATGCTGCCACTCCGGGGGGGTGCCGGCGCAAACCGCAGGCTATATCGTCACTCTGACGAGATGTGCGGTACGCTGTGCGGCATGAACACTTCGGCTCCGGGTCTTCCGGTGGAGGTGCCCTCCACGGCGCTGTTCACCGACCAGTACGAGCTCACGATGGTGCAGGCGGCGCTGCGGGCCGGGACGGCCGGCCGGCGCAGCGTCTTCGAGGTCTTCACCCGCAGGCTCCCCGAGGGGCGCCGCTACGGCGTGGTCGCCGGCACCGGCCGGGTACTGGACGCCGTGGCGAACTTCCGGTTCGACGAGCGGATGCTGGCCTTCCTGCGCGAGCAGCGGATCGTCGACGAGCCGACGCTGGAGTGGCTGGCCGGCTACCGCTTCCGCGGGGACGTGCTGGGCTACCCGGAGGGCGAGGTCTACTTCCCCGGCTCGCCGATCATGCGGGTCGAGGGCAGCTTCGCGGAGTGCGTCGTACTCGAGACGGTGGTCCTTTCGATCCTCAACCACGACTCGGCCGTCGCGGCAGCCGCCTCCCGGATGACCGTCGCCGCCGGCGGCCGGCCGCTCGCCGAGATGGGCGCGCGCCGCACCCACGAGCTGGGCGCGGTGGCAGCCTCCCGCGCCGCCTACGTCGGCGGGTTCGCCTCCACCTCGGACCTGGCCGCCGGCTTCCGCTACGGCATCCCCACCGTCGGCACCAGCGCGCACGCCTTCACCCTGCTGCACGACACCGAGCGGGACGCCTTCACCGCGCAGATCGAGTCGCTGGGCCGGGACACCACGCTCCTGGTGGACACCTACGACGTCGGTGAGGCCGTGCGCACCGCCGTCGAGGTCGCCGGCACCAAGCTCGGATCGGTACGCATCGACTCCGGCGACCTGCTGCTGGTCGCGCACCGGGTGCGGCAGCAGCTGGACGAGCTGGGCGCCGCTCAGACGAAGATCGTGGTGACCTCCGACCTCGACGAGTACGCCATCGCGTCGCTGGCTGCCGCCCCCGTCGACTCCTACGGCGTCGGCACCCGCCTGGTCACCGGCAGCGGCCATCCCACCTGTTCGATGGTCTACAAGCTGGTGGCCCGCGCCGACGGGGACGCGGCCGACGCACCGCTGGTGCCGGTCGCGAAGAAGTCGCTGGGCGGCAAGACATCGGCTCCCGGCGCCAAGTGGGCAGCCCGGCGGCGGGACGCCGAGGGGGCCGCGGAGGCGGAGGTCGTCGGCACCGGGCCGGTCCCCGGGGAGCTCGAGGACCACCGGCTGCAGGTGCCGCTGGTGCGCGGCGGCGAGGTCGTCGGGCGCGAACCGCTCGAGGCGGCACGGGAGCGGCACCGCGCAGCGGTGGCCGGGCTGCCGATGTCGGCGACGCAGCTCTCCCGCGGCGAGCCGGTGCTGCCCACGGAGTTCGTGTGACGGGCCCGGCGTGGGCCGGGCCCGTCACACGGCCCGTGTGCCGCGGCGAGCGCGTGGATCAGTGCGACGGGCGGGCAGCCGGCGTACGACACCGCGAGTGCACCGAGCCCGTCGGCAGGCCGCATCCGCGGCAGCCCCGGACTGCCGCGGATGGCACCGAGTGTCTACGCTCGGTGGTGGCGGCCCATGGACGGGCCGTTCCACCGGGGGAAGGGAAACGACATGCACCGGGCACTGATCGTCGTGGACGTACAGAACGACTTCTGCGAGGGCGGGTCGCTGGCCGTCGAGGGCGGCGCGGACGTCGCAGCCGCCGTGACGGAGCTGGTCGGCAACGCGAGCGCCGGATACCGGCACGTCGTGGCGACCCGTGATCACCACGTCGAGCCGGGCGACCACTTCTCGGCACGCCCCGACTTCGTCCACTCCTGGCCGCGGCACTGCGTGGCCGGGACCGAGGGCGTCGGTTTCCACCCGAACTTCGCCCCCGCCGTCACCTCGGGCGGCATCGACGCCGTCTTCGACAAGGGCGCGTACACGGCCGCCTACAGCGGCTTCGAGGGCGTCGACGAGCAGACGGTCCCGCTGGCGGACTGGCTGCGCCGCCGGGAGGTGACCGAGGTCGACGTGGTCGGGCTGGCCACCGATCATTGCGTGCGCGCGACGGCCCTGGACGCCGTGCGGGAGGGTTTCCGCACCCGGGTGCTGCTCGACCTGACCGCCGGGGTGGCCGCGGACACCACCGCGCGGGCGCTGGCCGAGCTGCGAGCTGCCGGGGTGCAGCTGTCGGGTACCCCGGTGCTGCCCGGCGCCGGACAGAGCGCCTGAGGCCGGGGCTCAGCTGGTCGGGGTGCGCCTGCGGGCACCGAACAGGCTGGCGATCGGGTGCCAGTACTCGGCGTCGCCGTGCGGGCTGCAACGCCACAGGAGGCCGTCGGGGTGGTGCAGCACGGCGGTGATCTCATCCGGGGTCGGCGGCTCGGCGTTGCCGGTGAGGTAGACCGCCCGCAGGCCCAGGTTGCGCAGCCTGGTCAGCGCCCGGGCCCGGTTGCCGGCCCGCACCAGGACCCGGACGGCCGGCTCGTCGCGATGCTCGGCGGCGGCCCGAACGGTGTGCGGCTCATCGGCGGCTGCGGACCAGCGGCGGGGAGCCGGCAGCGCCGCGGCCGTGGTGCGGGCGGCCTCGGCAGGGCATGCCGCCTCGGCAGGGCGCGGCAGCGACAGCGCGACGATCACACTGCCGTCCGGCAACTGGGCGAATCCGCCTCGAGCCATGATCAACCTCTCCCCGGTCGGTCAGTCCGAAGACACTCTCAGGGCGCATCTAACACGCAATCGGCCGCTGCCCGCCAGGGGGCAGCGGCCGATCATGTTTTGACCTGCAACGATGCAAATTTACTTCGTTGCGGGGCCCACTCGGACCGTGATCGTCTTGCCGCTGAAGGGCTGCTTGACGATGTCGATCTTGGTGTTGGTGTCCGGAACCTTCACACCTGCCATCGGCGCGTCCTTATACCAGAACGTACCGGCGTGGTCGTTGAAGGTGTGGTTGCCCCACTTCGGCCACACGAAGGTCGCCTCGCCGTCCTTGTGCAGGAGCATGCCACCCGACGGGTACCAGCTGTACGGGGCGTCGTAGGTCTGGATGCGGCCCCGCATCGCGGTGCCGTCCGACCACTTCGCCGGCTTGGCGTGCGCGTCGGCCGGCAGGATCTCACCGAGACCCGGGTGGGCGCTGGTGTTGTTGTCCTTCTGCGAGGTGTCCCACAGCCAGACCATCATGCCGGTCTGGTACGGGTAGCGCTCGACCCAGTTCGGCTTGTCGGACCAGCCGAAGTTGTACGGACCGGTCGCCAGGGACTGGTCGTAACTGACGTGCTGGCGGTTCTCCACGATGTAGAACTGCGGGTAGCTCTTGGTGAAGGACTCGCCGATCCGGGAGAAGCCGTCCGCTGTCCAGCCGTTGTCGCCGGCCTCGGCGCCGTCGGTCAGGATCGCGGTGCCGTCCGCGGTGATCGAGATCGCGTCGGCCGCGAAGCCCTTGAGGGCGACGCCGCCGTCCGTCTGGTAGCGGAAACGAAGCTGGACCTTCTGGCCCGCGTAGTCGTCGAGCGGGTAGTGCAGATCCTGGTAGCCCTCCGAGTCACCGCTCAGGGCAGGGGTGTCGCTGCCGTCCCGCGGGATCGGCTTCCCGTTCACCGTGCCGTCCAGCGCCGTCCAGTGAGACCCGCCGTCGGCCGACACCTCGGTGTACAGGTAGTCGTAGTTCTCCTCGATCTGGAACCAGCCCTTGAGGTCCAGCGCGGCGCTGGACTTCCCGGTCAGGTCCACGGAACGGGTGAGGGTGTTGCGCAGGTCGTCACCGCTGCCGCTCCACCACTGCTTGTCGCCCTCGGCGGGCTTGGTGATGGTGGTGGTGACGTCCTTGTCCGGCAGGTCGACGAGCAGCGCCTGGGCGTTCTTGGTGTTGTAGCTCTGCACGCCCAGCTTGTGGGTGGACTTCGTGGCCGCCTTGGCGGTGTCGTAGTTCAGCCAGCCCAGCTGGTACTTGTCCCAGGCACTCAGATCGCCGGCGGCGTCACCGATGGCGTCCTTGCCCTGGTTGAGCCACGAACCGGAGTTCATCAGCGTCCAGAAGCCGACGCCGTTGTCACCGCCGCCGGAGGTGTCGTACTCGTCCGGCAGACCGAGGTCGTGGCCGTACTCGTGGGCGAACACGCCGAGGCCGCCGTTCTCCGGCTGCATCGTGTAGTCGCCGATCCAGACGCCCGTGTCACCGATCTGGGTGCCGCCGGCCTTGTTGTCCTCCGGACCGGTCTTGCCCGCGTCGGTGCCGTAGGCGTACCAGCGGTGCGCCCAGATGGCGTTGTCGCCCTGCGCGCCGCCGCCGGCCGACTCGTCCTCACCCGCGTGGATGATCTGGAAGTGGTCGATGTAGCCGTCGGGCTCGTTGAAGTTGCCGTCACCGTCATAGTCGTAACGGTCATACTTGTCATACTTCTTGACCTGCTCGGCGATCTGCGCCGAGCTCATGCCGTCCGCCTTCTCCTTGGCGACCCACGACTGAACGCCGTCGCGGATCAGGTCCCAGACGGTGGGGCAGGTGGTGGCACCGCAGTAGTCCGAGCCGTAGCGGGCCTCGTTGTAAGGGACCTTGACCCAGCCCTGCACGCCGCCCTGGACCGAGTATCGGTTCGCGGACTGCTTCTCGTAGTAGCTCTTCAGCGAGTACTTGCCGTCGCCGAAGTACAGGTCCTGGTAGTGCTGCTTGTTGAAATCGGGCAGCCAGTAGGTCGAGTTGTTCGTCGACCGGTCCGGCTTCGCGATCTCGTTGTGCATCGGGCCCGCGCTGCCGCCGTACTTGCTGTCCACCTGGTCGCCGAACTGGACCAGGATCGTGAAGATCTCGTCGGTACGCTTGCGGTCCAGCTCGACGTACTTGCCCTTGCCGAGCTTCATGACCTTGGAGCCGTTGCGGGAGAAGGTATCGGCCTTCCCCTTGTCTCCCTTGCCCTGAGCCAGCTTCGTCAGCGCGGCCTCGCGCTGCGCGTGCTGCTTCTTGGTGAAGGGACCGGGCAGGTTATGCGGAGAAATCTCGGGCTTGGCCTGGACGTTGGCCTGCTTCGGCTGCGGCTGCGGCTGAGCCTGCGCCGCTGCCGCCGGCAGCATGATGGTGGCGCCGAGCGCCACAACCGCCGTGACCAACGCAGCCGACCGGGATCTCCTGGATCTGGCGCTGCTGTTCACTGGTGGGTGTCCTCCCCTGCAAGAGCAGTGTCTTGACGGGAGGTATTTGACCGGAACATGGCCGAAAAAGACAGCCCTTGATTGAACGGGCTTACGGACGTACGTTTATCGGTCAGCTTCGTCCGCTCTGCGAGGCGCTCGCGGAACCGTACCCCGTGCCGCCTGTGCGCCCCCCGTGCACCGTGCGCCGCTCCGCTGAGCGGCTTACCCCACAACGGCACCGGGCAACCCGCACGGTGAGACGTTCGTCGAAGCGATCCGGTTCCCGCCGGTGCCACCCTCGGCGCACGCTGCACCGCACCCGAGGAGTGAGGACGGCCCCGCCATGCCGCGACCGACGCTCGCACAACTCGCCTACGGCACGGCGACCGTCATCTGCGCGACCCTCGCCATGCTGCTGCTCGCGCAGGTCCGTTCGCTCCCCGCCGTCCTGGCGGTCGCAGCCACCGCCCTGGCCCTCGGCCTGCTCGTCGCGCTGGCCCTCCCCCGACCCCGGCAGCGCACCGCCGCCCCGACGCTCCCGGCAACATCCGGCCCCCGTCCGGCAGACCGGGCCCCCGCGCCGCACGCGTCCCTGCACCGCTGACGATGCCCTGCAGACGGGCCCTCTACAGTGCCTGAATGACAGCAGACTTTCCGACCGCGAACGATTTCAGCGGCCTTCCCCGGGCCGAGTTCGCTTTCCCCGGCCCGCTCCGCGATCAGCTCGTCGCGGCCGTCCTCGACGGGACGAAGACCTCCACGACCGGGCTCCTCGCCGAGTACGAGCACGACAAGGAGCCGCTGCCAGAGGTCGGAGACCGCTCGGTGGCCGTCGACTCGGACGACCGTCCGGTCGCGGTCATCGAGGTGACCGCGGTCCGCCTCTGCCCCCTGGCGGAGGTGGACCTCGCTCACGCGCTGGACGAGGGAGAGGGATACACGGACGTGGCCGGGTGGCGAGCAGGGCACGAAGAATTCTGGCACGGACCGGAGGTCCGCGCGGCCCTGGAGGACCCCGAGTTCACGGTCCGCGACGCGACCCCGGTGGTCCTGGAACGCTTCCGCCTCCTCACCGACCTCCGGCCTGTCGCCCCACAGCTGTGAGGCGACAGGCCGGAGAGCACGCCGACAGCCCAAGGCGTCAGAGCTGCTTCACCACTCCCCCGTCAGCGCCGGCCTCGTAGGCAGCGACGGTCGCCGAGGCCACCGCCACGCCGCCCAGGAATGCGGCGAACACGGTCATGACCGGACCCGAGGCGAGTTGGACGCTGCCCCGGATTCCGGCGTCGGCGAGCTCGGAGTTGGCAAAGGATTCGATGTCGTTCATCAGAATCTCCTTTCGTTTCGTTGGACCTTCGACTGCTGAAGTCATGCTGTTCGTGGCGCCTCGGACGGCCGGCCGTTACGAACGCGTCGCCGACCACGGTGGCGGCGAGGGTCACGACCGGCGTAGGTCACAACTGCTTGGTGGTGCCGCCCATGGCCGCCCCGGCCGCGTAGGCCCCCGTCACGATGGCCGCACCGGCCGCGAAGGCGGCAACGGCGACGACGGTCAGGACCGGCGCCTGGTCACCCATGTACCTGGCCGGCTGGTCCTCGATGGGCAGGGTCAGCGTCGCGTTGGCGTACTCTTCCAGCATTGTTTCTCCTCAGGGTCGCTCTCTACGGGGACAACGCCACGACGGCAGAACGCCTTTCGGCATGACAAAGCCGGATTGTGGAATGTGCGGTCTCACGATTCGACTGTTCTGCGCCGGGCACGCACAGCCTCGAGATAGTGTGACGTCCCGTCAGTCTCGAGACGTCTGCGACATTAACCAGGCCACCTCAAGTCGTCCATGAGGCTTTCACATCCCGCGCAAGGCGATGACATACATCACCGGGAAACCACCGGCACACATCACGGAACTTGACCATCCGCTTTCGCAGCCGGAACCGGAGCGGAGACGGAGCCTGCACTCTTCAGCGTTCGGCTGCTGACGTTTCGCCCACAGCCGTCCTGCCCTCCTGCAGGTGGTTACGCCGTCCACAGTGCTCCGGTCGGAGCGGGACGGCGGTACTCGCCCACAGAACCCCCCTCAGCCCGCCGCGCTTTCCTGGGAGCGCCAGGACGGGGTCAGTTCGTCCAACAACGCCTCCGTGCGGGCCGGCAGCCCTCGGGCCCCGTGCAGGCGGCGGTTGGTCTCCGTCAGCCATTCCACTACCCGGGCGACTTCCGCCTCGTCGCCGGTCGCGTGCGCCGCGCGCACGAACGCGTTCCACAGCCGCTCGTCCGAGCCTGCGGTCACCAGGGCGGTCCGCACGGCCGACAGTGCCCGCGCCGGGTCTCCGACGGCCAGGTACTCGCCGGCGAGCGCGAGGCCTACCTCCGCGGCTACGGCGGGCAGCTGCGCGTCCACGATCTCGTGGGCCAGCCACCCGTACCGCCCCTGTGGACGATCTGCCAACAACGGGCCCCTGGCCAGGTCGAGCGCCTCACGCAGGCGCTGCCTGCGCTCGTGTGACGGCCGCGCCGGTGCTTCCCCGGCCGCACCGGTCACGTGGTGCAGGGTGCGCAGCACGTCCCAGTCGCAGACGACGGCGCGGGAGAGCACGAAACGGCCCGCATCGTCCCGCCGCAGCAGCGGCCGCCCGTCCGGACCGTGTCCGAGCCAGCCGCGCAGCCGTTCCACGAGGGCGTCGCGCACGTCGCGGGTCACCCCGCGCGGCCACAGCGCGGACGTCAGCACCTGCGGGTGGACGCCTTCCCGGTGCAGCAGGAGCAAGGCGAGAGCCTCCCGCAGCAGCGGGCTACGGACGCCGTCGGGCTCGTCGAGGCCGACGATGCCGTAGCCGCCCATGAGACGCACGTACACGGCCGGCCGGCCCTGCTCGCTGAGGTCCACAGTGAAGCCGGGGGTGCGGCTGTCGGTAGGGCGTTCGTCCGCCTGGTCGTCCTCGGCGGAGGTGAACAGCTCGACGACTGCCGCGCGGTCCTTCTCCGGCAGCGACTGAGCTTGCAGTTCCAGTCCCATCACCTCGGCTGTCAGCCGCCCTTCACCGTCGACGACGAACGGCCAGACGGCTCCTGGTAGCTCTGACCGCCCGGTGCCGACGACGTAGCCGATCCCGAGGGCGTCCGCTCCGGTCGCCAGGGCGGTCAGCCGGCGGAGCTGCTCGTCGGACGGCTCGGTGCCGATCAGCACCAGATGCGGGGCCCACTGCTCGCCGCCGGTCGGCGCGACCCGACCGGTCAGGACGCTGTCCTGACCGGACCCACGCAGCCGATTGCGGCGGGCCGTGGTCTCGGCCTCCATGGTCTGCAGAAGACCGGCCACGTCGGGCAGGTGACGCATCCGGTCCGGGGCGAGCGCCGCCAGTTCGTGGCCGAAGCCCACCAGCGTGACGGCCATGCGGTCCGACCAGCCGCTGGTGCCCAGTTCCGCGGCGACGGACGCGAGGACCGCCGCGCGCCGCTCGTCCGCTCCGGCGAGCGAGACCAGCCCGGGAGCCGACTCCAGGTTCAACAGCAGCCGTGTCCCGGCCAGCGTTCCAAGGCTGACAAGTCCCGGGAAAGGCGCGGGAACATCGCCCGGATAGGGCGCGTGATCCATCACCTCCGCGCGGTCCACGGCCCAGAACGTCGGTCCTTGCCCTGGTTTCCACGGCTGCGGCGGCCGACCGGCCGGCGCGGCCAGTTGCAGGTGCAGGCTGTCGGCTGCCAGCCAGGCGGCGTGGACGGCCGGCAACGGGCGCCCGTCGGCGGCGAGCGCGGCGGACAGGGCGCGCAGCGCCCTGTCGAGGAAGCGGACCGCCGTCGGGTCGGCGCCGGCCAGCAGAGCGTCGCGCACGTCCGTCGCGTCGCCCGGCGGCGGCCCGAACTCGTGGCCCACGCCGCGTCGCGCTGCGCCGCCCACCGACTGCCACAGCGCCTGCCGGCGCCGCCGGCCCAGTGCGGCAAGCAGCCCGGCAGCAAGCAGCGGCGAGCCGATCAGCGCCTGCGGCAGCCCGAACGAGGAGGAGGCAGAGATGGCTTCGCCGGCGTGATCCGCGGCCTCGGCCTTTGCCACCGCCTCGGCGCCGGCCTGTTCCTGGCGCTCCTTCACTAGGTCAGAGCGCTTGAGCGCCGTGGTCGGCTCGTCGACCTGGTGCGCCGCGACCCGCGGCCCGTCCGCGTCGGCGGACGCCTGCCGGGCCTGGGCACCGACCTGTTCGTAGTCGGCGATCTGTTGCCTCGCCTGCGGGCTCACCTTCGGCGCCTCGTCCGGCATCTCGACGAGTTCACCGCCGTGGGCGTCGGCGGGCATCTCCATGATCCAGCCAGGCCGGATGAGGCTGGCCTCGGTCAGCTTGGAGCCGTCCGGCTGCTCCCGGTCCCTGTTGAGCCGGTAGATCTCCTTGTAGCGCTTTCCGTCGCCCAGGTGACGCTGGGCCACACCCCACAGGGTGTCGTGGTGACGACCCTCCGGAGGCTGGATCCGGTAGAACTTTGTGTCCTTGTGCGCGGTGTCACCCTGCGTCGTTCCCGGGGCGACCGCATCCGCCTGCTGCTCCCCCGCGCCCAGTCGGCCCTCCGACCTCGCCTGGTGCGCCTGGCCGGGCGTCTGCTGGGCGGTGGCGGCGGGCCGTTGTGCGTGGTGCTGTGCCACGAAACCGTCGCCGATCGCGCTGATGCCGGGCACGAAACCCGCCGCCGAGGAGGTGAGGAGCAGCAGCGACGCGATCAGGTTTCGCGCCAGCAGCTGGCTCGGCCCGGCTCCCGGCACCCTGGCCGGCATGCCGACGCCGGAGACGGCGGCCTTCGCCTCGACCAGTACACACGCGGTGAACTGCGCCCACGCGACCCATACCGCGAGCGCCAGCACCCTCTCGAACACACCGAAGGTGATCTCGTGCCGGAGCATGTCCAGCGACGGCATCACGTGCGGGAGCGGCCAGCCGATGAAGTACGCCAGTGCCGCGGGCACGCCGACGACGAGGACGGCCAGGGCGACGGCGGCCAGGACGGCGCGCAGGACGTCGCCGAACGAACGGCCGGCCCGTACCGGTACCGGAGTGCGCGGCATGTCGTGTGCTCCCGTGAGGTGTGGGGGTCTGTGGCGGTCGGCTGGTGGTGGGCGGGGGGGTCAGCCACTCTGGTTGACGGCCGTCGCGGTGCCGTCGACCCGCAACGGCCCCGAATAGAACAGTCCCAGCAGGACCGGATGGTAGGTGAGCCGGATGCGCACGGTCACTCGCTGCGGCGTCGCGGTCGTGCAGCCGGAGGCTGCCGTGTCGGCCGGGGACAGTCCGGCCTGCCGTGCGTACTCGGCCACCCGATCCGGGCAGTCTCGGTAGTTGATGGGCGCCGGGCCGGGGGTCTCCTCGTCGCGCAGTGCCTCCACGTCGATGTCCATCGCCGCGTAGCGGGCGGCCTGCTCCGCGATGTCGGCGGCACGTTCGCGCTGGTGGATGGACAGGCCGCCGTCGACGACGAACGCCATGAGCACCAGGAACGCCAGCGCGAAGATGACGGCCGCGCCCGCGCCGGAGCCCCGGTCGTCCCGCAGTCGTCCGACGATGCTGCCCAGGCGACTCATCAACCTGCCCTCCGGTAGGGATCGATGGGTGAACTGGAGCGGGCGGTGACGTCGGTGCCGATGTTCAGCCCGAGCATCGCCAGCCCCCGCACATGGCAGGTCACCTCGACGGAGAACAGCCCGCCGGACTCGAAGCCGGCGCTGGTCTTGTGCACGACCGGCTTCGTGGCGCACACCTCAACGAGGTCCGTGACCGCCGACGTACGGGCCAGGGCGAGCGCCGCCCCGGCGTCGTGCTGCAGCGAGCCGGCCCGCGCGGCGTTGCTCGCCGCGCTGTCGACCGCGCCGCGCCCGTCGACGAGCTGCCCCAGGGCCACCAGCACGAGAATGAACAGCATCATCAGCGGGGCGAGGATCACCACCTCGATGGTCGAGATCCCCGCGTCCGGCCTCCTGTCCTGCTCCTGCCCCTGCTCCGGCATCCGCCTCACCGCCCGTCCGGCACGAACCGCTCCACCGGCCCCCGCGAGCTCGCGTGGACGCTCAGGTCCAGGCCCGGGAAGACGCTGGGGACCTGCGCCTGGACCCGGACCCCCACGGTGTGCGCCGACGGCTGGATCGCGGAGACCTGCGGGGCCTCAAGGAGTTGCGGGCCGAGCTGCCGGATGTAGCCGCTCGTCGTCGCCTCCGCCGTGCCGCGCCAGCCGCTGTGGTCCACGTCGGCCTGGGCCCGGGCCTTGCGGGCACCGGCCTGCGCTGCCGCCTGGGCGATGTCCTGGGCGAAGTAGTAGAGGCCGAACTGGACCGTCGCGAAGATCATGAAGAACAACAGGGGCGTGAGGACGACGAACTCGATGGCCGTCATCCCGCGGTCGTCGCGCGACCCTCTCCCGGCCCCTCGTCTCCGGCTACTTGCAGGTTCCGTTGGCGCTGGCACCGTCGATGCAGTCCTTCACGTCGTTCGCGCCGCTCTTGAGCGCCTTCACCAGGATCGCGGCGATCACCCCGACGATCGCGACGACGACCGCCGAGATGATCACCCACTCGACGGCGGAAGCCCCCCGGTCGGTGTCCTGCGAGCGCGCACGCTGCACGCGGGTCTGCAGGAAGGTGACGAGGAAGGCCACGGCCGGATGCCGGATGCCGTTCGGCTTCTCCATCGGAATGTCGTTCCTTTCGGTTGCCACTGGTCACAGTGGGCTCACATCTGGAATACACGCCACGCCGCGGGAAAGATGAGGAACACCAGAAACCCGGCGCACAGCAGCAGTTGGGCGATGAGCATCGACTGCGACTTCTCGCCGGCCGCCCCCTCGATCTCGGCCAGCTCGCGGTGCCGCATCGTCTCCGCGCGTGCCGACAGCGACGCCCGCACCTTGGCCCCGTCGTCGGCGACCAACGCCAGCGACGTGGACAGGTCCTTGAGCTCATCGACGCCCATGTCCTCGCCGAGCCGGCCCAGCGCCTCCCACTGGCTGGTGCCGGTGATCCGCGCGTTGGACAGCACCTGCTGGATGCGCCGCAGCGCCCCGCTCTCGCTGACCTCCGCCGCGGCCTTCAGCGCCTCCGGCAGGCCACGCCCGCCGGCGAGGTTCATCGCCACCAGGTCCAGGTAGGCGCCGATCACCCGGCGCAGGTCGCGCCGCTTGGTCACCGCGTCACGCCGCACCTCCAGGTCGGGGAGGAAGAAGAACAGGGCGGCGAAGGCGAGCGCCAGCCAGACCGGGAGGACCGGGCTGCTGCCGAACCCGACGATCCAGGCGACGGAGAACAGGAACGGCCCGAAGAACAGCCCGGCCACCGCCAGCAGCACCTTCGTCGCCAGGAACCCCTCCCAACTGCGCTCCAGGACGTTCAGGTCGGCGCGCAGCGACCGCTGCTGCCAGCCTTGGCTGCGGTAGAAGTCCGCCGCACGTTCGCCGATCCGGGCCCGCGGCCGGATGGACCTGCCACGGTGCGCCTGACCCGCACCGGGCGCCGGCACCGGTACGCCACGCGCTCGCAACGAGTCGATCTTCGCCACGGAGGCCACCGCGCTCGGCCTGCTCGGCGTCAGCGCCCGCACCAGCACGAACACCCCGAGCCCGAACACGGCGCCGAGCAGCACGACAGCGGTCATGAGTGGAACACCTCCCGCTGGGGTTCACGCTGTGCGTCGCGGTGCTGTTCCGGCACCGCGGCCGCCGGTTGGGGACGCACCAGGAAGCGCTCGGGTGTCTCGACCTTGGACAGTTTGCGCATCCACCAGAACCCGAGCGCGAACAGTCCGCAGACCACGGCCAGGACCGCCTGGCCGACGGGCGAGCCGTAGGGCTCGACGAAGTCCCGGTTGAACACGGACAGGCCGATGACGAAGGCGAGGCTGACCCCGACCACGATCTGCACACTGCGCCGTGTCGACGCACGCTGCGCCATGACGCGTTGCCGCATGTCGACCTCCTCCCGCGCAGACTTGGCCAGCGCGCCCAGCACGTCACGCAGGCCGGGTCCGCGCAGCCGGGCGTTGAGGATCAGCGAAGCCACGATGATGTCCGCCGACGGGTCGTCGATCTCGTCCGCGAGGTCCTGCAGCGCGGCAGGGAGCGGCGTGCGGGACCGCAACCGGTCGATGAGTGCGTCCAGATGTGGGCGCAGCTGCGGTGCGGCCGCCCGTGCCGAGGCCGGGATGGCCTGCTCCAGACCGACCGCGCCGGCGATGGTGTCGCGCAGCGACTCCGTCCACGAGGCCAGTGCCTCCACGCGGCGCATCGCAGCGCGCTCCTCGGCCGCGCCGCCGAACAGCCTGTCCCAGCTGAAGACCAGTACGCCGGCGGCGATCGCGGCCACCGGCCAGCGGGTCAGCAGCAGGATCAGCAGCCCGGCACCAACCGCCAGCGACCCGCGCCGGGTGGCGAACCGCGCCAGCTCCGACATCCGCTTCTCGGCCCTGGCCTGCTCCGCCGTGCTCCTGGGCGGCAGCCCGCGGACCGCCACCACGGCCAGCGCGATCCCCCCGCCGACTCCCGTCCCGCACAGCAGCGCGTACAAGACAGGAAGGGAGAAGACACCCGTCATCGCCGGCATCCCCAGCTCACCCCCACGCCTGGTCGGGTCGGTACCCGTACACGGCCAGTTCCTCGGCGCAGGACAGCGGCGCGTGCGCGACCGGACGGCCGTCCGGGCCCTCGCTGAACACCTCGCTGGACAGCACCCGGCCGTCCACTCCGTTCACCTCCCGCACGGAGTTCACCGTGCGGTACAGCCGGCCGCCGGACTGGTAGGCGTTGCGCCGCTCCACGAACACCACGAAGTTGATCGCCCCGGCCACCAGCATCTGGCTCGCCTCGATGGGCAGCCGCTCGGCGGCCTGCAGAGCATAGGTGGAGATGCGGTTGAACACCTCAGAGGAGCTGTTGGCGTGAATCGTGGACAACGAACCGTCGTTCCCCTGCGACATGGCGTTGAGCATCGTGACGATCTCGTCGCCGAGGACCTCGCCGACGATCACCCGGGAGGGATTCATGCGCAGCGACCGGCGCACCAGCTCTGCCATGGTGATGGCACCCTGCCCCTCGGAGTTGGGCAGTCGCTCCTCGAACGCGACGACGTTGGGGTGCAGTTCGGGGAACTGGTCCAGCCCCAGTTCCAGAGCCCGCTCGACGGTGATCAGCCGCTCGTGTGCCGGTATCTCGTTGGCCAGCGCACGCAGCAGCGTCGTCTTGCCGGCGTTCGTGGCTCCGGCGATCATGATGTTCTTACGCGCCCGTACCGCCGCCTGCAGGAAGCTGCCCACCTCGCGGGTCAGTGTCCCGTTGCCGATCAGGTCCGCGACGAAGACCTTGCCCATCCGTGCCCGCCTGATGGACAGGGCGGGCCGGCGGGTGACGTCCATGACGGCCGAGAGGCGTGAGCCGTCCGGGAGCCGCAGGTCCAGCTGCGGGTTGGCCGAGTCGAACGGGCGCGAGGACAGGCCGGAGTAGGCGCCGAGTATCTGGATGAGCTCGACGAGCTCCTCATCGGACTCGGCGACCGGGTCGCCCTGCGCCTCGCGGCCGTCGGAGTAGCCCACGAACACCTGGTCGCAGCCGTTGACGTCGATGTTCTCGACCTCGGGGTCGTCCAGCAGCGGCTGCAGCCGCCCCACGCCGAACAGCGCGGCGTGCACGGCGGACGCGTAGTCCTCCTCGTGCTGCGCGTCCAGCGGGGTACGCCCGGCGTTGATCTCCGCGCGGGCGTGGTCCTCGAGGATCTGCGCGATGACGGCCCGCGCGTACTGGCGTTCGTCCTCTGCGGACATGGGGGGCACGCCGGACGCCTGGTCGGCTCGCCGCTGTTCGGCGATCCGGTCGCCGGCGTCCTGCCGGAACCGCTTGACGAGCTGGTGATCGACCGTCGACTCGGTCACGGGGTCGCTCCCGGAGGACCGGCCGGGTACGAGGGCCGCCCGGCGCCGGCCGGCGGCTGCGGCTGCGGCTGCGGCTGCGGCTGCGCGACGTACGGCTGCTGTGGCTGTCGCTGCGCCTGCGGATAGCCGTAATGCGGGCCCGCCGGGCCAGGCGTGTAGGGCTGCTGCGGCGGCGCCTGCACCGGCTGCGGGTACGGCTGTCCGGCAGCAGCCGGTCCCCCACCGGATGTCCGCTCTGCCGCAGGCTGCGCCTGCGGGGCCAACACAGCGGCGTAACCGCGCTGCACGTCCTCCACGACCTTGCGGATGGACCGGATCAGCAGGGACTTCTCCACCCGGCCCCGGCGTCGCCCGGCCAACTGCTCGGCACCGGGCACGTCGTGTGCGACGAATCCGACCACGCGCGCGCCGCAGTTCGAGGCGATGAGCATGTTGTTGACCTGCCCGGCTAGCCTCGCGCCGCTCTGGGCGTCGCCGACGACGAGTACTCCGATCGCGGGCATGCCCATCCGGAGAGCTCCGCCTCCGTCCGTACCGTGCAGTGTCGCGGACATCGCGGCCGCCCGGTCGCGCACCCGCGCGATCTGCTCGGGAGACGAGCCTGCCACCAGCAGGACGAGGACGGCGTGACGCAGCAGGTCGAGCACCGGCGACTCGGGGCCGATGCGCCCGCAGTCGGCGATCACGTCGGCTGCCGTCCCCGCGTCCGGCGACTCGTTCAACTCGGCACAGGCACGCCCGAGCTCGCCCCAGTGACCGCGCAGACCGACGGACTGCTCGGCGTTGCCCAGCCCGACGAGCACGTCCAGACCACCGGTGAGACGCTGCGCGTGGTCCCACAGCTGTCCGGCGGCGAGACCGCGCCTGGCGGTCGCCGCGAGGGACAGCATCCCCGTGTTGGGGTCCAGCGATCCGCCGCTCTGCGCGGAGCTGCGATAGACGAGATCACCCCCGGCGGGATCCACCTCGGCCAGCAGTGTGCGCCGCGGCCACGTCGCCGCGAGCGCGAGCGCGGCCGTCGTGACGCCGGGCGACCCCTTGTCGGCGGCCAGCGCGATGAGTGCCACGGGCCCGCCCTTCAGCTGTCGGCGGGGACGATGACGAGCGAGACGTCCTGCGTGGACGCGGCCTTCGTCACAGCGGCGGCGTCGGCCTCCTTGACCCGGAGCGATACGGGCAGGTCCGAGCTCAACGAGCTGTCGTCGCCACGCATGATCTTGGAGACCTTCGCCTTGGCGGCGATCACGTCGTCGGCCTGGGCCGCCTGACCGTCGCCCGAGTGGGCACCGGAACCCGACGAGTCGTCCCCGACCCGGTAGACGTCGACGGTGTCCCCCACGCTCAACTGCGGCGGGAACTGCCCGGCGCTCAACGAAACACCGACCAGCACCGTGCCGGCAGGCGTCTTGGACTTCCCGCGCAGCATCTCGCCGACGAGGACCGTCCCGGGCACGAGGTCGGTGCTCGCCCAGTACTTGGTCCGCAGCAGACCGACCTGATCGGCGGCCACATAGTTCACCGCGTCGTCGCCCGCGACCATGACGGTGGTGACCGCGGATTTGGGAATGTGTTCGCCTGCAGACACCCGCTTGGTGATCTTCAGCGCCTCGACACGGTCGCCGGCCTGCACGACCAGAACGGTGGCGCCGAGAGCGCCGACGAGGATGAGCAGTACAGCCAGTGCGGCCAGAGCGGGCTTTCGCTCACGGGGGGCGCCGGGCAACCGGTCCCCGACCGGTGCTCCCATGCCGCCGCCGACTCCAGCCGCCGGCCGTGTCTGCGTCGCCACGCACACCCCCGTATACACCGGACGCCATGACGGCGCCTCAACACGATCTCAATTTCCCCCGATTGCCGCCTCATCCAGGCCGCCGGTAACGCTTCGCCACCGTACCAGCACCCCAAAACCCCCTCAACGCCCGCCCGCACTCACACTGTCACCGGCCCGTCGCTCCGTGCCATCATCGCGGAAACTCACGACAACCAAACGGGGAGAGCCGAAAGTTGAACATGCAACAGCGACGCGTCGCAGCGGCGGCAGCTCTAGTGGCAGCGGCCCTCACTCTGACCGCCTGCGGCAACGACCCGGCCTCGAACGACAAGATCAAGGGCGCCGACGATCACAAGCGCGTCCCCGAAGTCACCGAGCCCAACGGCACACGACGGCGCAAACCGCCCGAAGATGACCTTCCCGAAGGACGTGAAGGTGGTCTTCGAGGACTGGAAGAGCTCGAAAGGCCCCAAGAACCAGGCCGCCCTCGACGACGCCGCAAACTACGTCCGCAGCATCCTCCACGGCGTCGTGAAGCAGGATGCGCACGATCCGGCGTACCTCCACTACTCCGACCCCATGGGCCAGGCTCAAACGTATGCCAAAGATCTCATTCAACACGAAATCAAAAAGAAGTGGACACTGACTGGAACTGACAAATTCTTCCATCCGCACGTCAAGATGACGACCGGCAACCAGCGCGCCGTCGTTACTTTCTGCGAGGATCAAGCCAAGATCTTCAACAAGGAAGTGAAGACGGAGAAGCAGGTGCCCACAGGCGAAGGAGTCAACAGATACCTTAGCTACACAGTCATCATGGATCCCGTTCCCGATGTGGATGGCATCTGGTGGGCGGAAGAGGTCGACGTGAAAGATGGGACGGGAAAATGCGCGCACTGAAGCCGATGGCGCTTCCGGCGGCCATTCTTTCACTTCTCATCCTTGCCACCTCCGCTTCACCGGCCTACGCAGGACTCGGCGACCAGCAAAAGAAGACTTCGGGACGTCGTCATGGGCGGATGATTTCGGCAAAAGCCGGCGCAATTGATTACGATCTTTCAAAAAACGGCAGCGGCGACGGTTCGGGAAAAATGACGGTGACCACCGACAGCAACTGGTCCCCGCCGCCCTGCTGGTACGCACCCTTGTGGACGCCAAAGGAATTCGAGAAGTCCGTCGAAGAAAACTACAGGAACGTGACGGAGAATCCTGAACAGGCCAACTACGCCAAGCGTGCGATGGCTCAGTTCAAACACCGTTACAAGGACGGCAAGTACGAGAACTACAACCTGGACAAGCAGGGCGACGGCATACGGTGGGGAGCGGTGGAGAACCCCACCGAGCCGAACGCAGTCGCGCGCATGGCGTGCAACACGCGCCTGCCATTCTGCGTGAAGAACGGCGTACAGCCCGACGTCCCGCACGCCATCAGCCCGGAGATCCTCGCCGGCCTCGCCTACCAGCAGATCAAGGTGCCCGGCACCAAGGTCCACCTGAACCCCGACGGCAAACAGACCGTCAACCTCGACACCTGGATCTGGTCCGACGACGGCCGGTTCACACCCGTCTCCGTGACCGCCTCCGTCGATGGCCTCGGCATCTCCGCCACCACGACCGCCGTACCCCAAGCCCTCCACATAGAGCCCGGCACCAAGGACGCCACACTCCACCCCACCTCCGGCACATGCAGCATCGACAAGGACGGCACCATCGGCCGCCCCTACACCAAGGGCAACTCCGACACTCCCCCGCCCTGCGGCCTCACCTACCTCCACACCTCCGGCGACACCCCCTACCAACTCCAGGCCACCATCACCTGGAAGGTCTCCTGGACCGGCACCGGCAACGCGGGAGGCAACCTCCCCCCCGGCACCTTCGAGACCACCCAGCCAGCCGACGTCCGGGAAATCCAAGCCGTCAACCGCTGACCCAACACCACCACAACAACCACTCACGGGGAATCGATGAGCAAGCATCTGTACGTCAAGGACGGCGAGCTCAAGAGCTTCATGCACACCCTGAAGAAGGCCAGGAACGAGCTGAAGGGCGTGCGCAAGGCACTCGGCGAAGCCACCATCGCCAGCCTCGGCACCGACGACCTCGACAACGCCTGCAACACGTTCCAAAGCGACTGGCAGTACGGCGCCGAGCAGATCGGCAAGCAGACCGACGAGATGTGGAAGATCCTCGACCAGAGCCAGCAGAGCTACGACGAGGTCGACCGCGCACTGGAGAAGGCGTTGGAGAAGGCCAAGAAGAAGGCGCGAGGAGAAGTCCGAGTGACCTACCCCACCCCTCCACAGCACCCGACTGGTCCCAGCCCGTACTCACCGGACCAACTGCTCAAGCCCCAAGGCCTCAAGCCCCACCCGCACGTCTCTGCCCACGACTACCCCACCCTCGGCTTCAACCCCGCCCCCGGCAGCAGCGAAGCCGTTCACCACCTCAAGAAGAAGCTGCACCACTGCGCCGGCGCCCTGCACGAGGCGCACAAGGTCGTCACCCACCTCCTCGACGGCAGCTACTGGGAGGGCGACGCAGCCGTCGCCTTCCGCGAACAGGTACAGGGCGGACCGCTGCCACTGAACCTGAAGAACGCCGGACACTCGCTGGACAAGGCGGTCAAACAGCTCGGCAACTGGCACGACGAACTGGACGACTTCCAACGCCGCGCCAAACACCTCGAACACCAGGCAAAGACCGCCCACGCCACGCTGACCACCGCACAGCACAAGGCCGACCGGGCCGCCGCCAACCCCGATCTCCACAAGCACGGCCACCGACACGACGCCGCCCACACCGATCTCAAGAAGGCGAACGGCCACCTCGACCAGGCTCAGACGGACCTGGACGACATCATCAACCGGGCCAAGAAGCTCGCCCAGGAACACGAAGACAAAGCCAACGAGCGAGCCCGCAAAATCCAGGACGCCACCGAAAAACTCGCCCCACACGAACCAGGCACCTTCGAAAGCATCGGCTCCTGGATCTCAGACAACCTCCCCGACATCCTCAGCACCGCCGCCGGGATCATCGGGTTGGTGGCCATCTTCGTGCTGACCGGCGGCGCGGCCGCAGTACTCCTGCTCGTCGCCGCCGCCCTCAGCGCCGGCGCCCTCGCCATGCGACTCTCCGACCCGTCCGTCCGCGCATCCCTGCACGACGGCTTCGTCGACGGCGAACTCGACTCCGATTTCTGGGGCAACCTGGTCGCGGTGGGCGGAGACTTTCTCGGCGTATTGCCTGGACTCGGCGCCACCGGAAGAGGGGCGGCTGGCGCTCTTCGCGCAATTCGAACAAGCGAAGAAGCCATCTCGCTCGGGCAAAAGATTTCAATGTTCGGAAGCCACAGCATGGAACACGCCCAGGCTATATCAAATCTCGAAAACCCTGTACTGAATTTCGTGGTACGCGGCGCGCGAGATTCTGAAAAAATGGGCGAAATAGTCGAAAAAACATCGGCGTCCATCGGTGTCGCAACTGCCGGATATGGACTGGCCTCGAAAGCAGCCGGATCCTTGGATAATGACGGTGTCGGAAACGCCGCCACCGGCGTTGATGGTGCCCGCCTGGGGCTGGACGGGGGCAGCCTAATCAGTTTGGCCCGTTACTTGTTCGCATAAATTTCAGGAGAAATGATGAAAGCCACCGACTGCTCGACCGCTTGGAAACACCGAGCCACGCGCAGGTCTTGGTACCGCCACATGGCACTCAATATTCTATCGTTCTTCTGCTGGGCCGGCGGCTGGATTACCTTGCTTGACATTTCCCTGCGCATCCCCAATTGGGTCGTGTGGGTATTCATGCCATATTTCCTGTTCGCGCCGTACCGGATGTATCTTCAAATCCGAGGGAACATCCCATTGGCATTCAGGATGCTCAAGGTCTTGAGAGTATATCCTTGGCAGATACTCCACAACGTCCCACGAGGACTGGCCAAGCACCCAGACGTCGAAGATGATCGAATGTGGTTCGAGTTCACATGCCCCACAGATCCCAGGGAGAAAATTCCCCTTCTTTTCCACAATCACCTTCGCTCAGAGTGGTGGTCGAAGCGCATCGGTGGCCCACGTACGAAAGAAGAACTAAAAGCACAGATCGAACCTATTTGGCTTGCAGGCGACCCGCGCTTCCTCACCGTCGTCGGCGCACCAAGCGAAGATGGCAATTCGCCCAAACGGCTTCAGTATCTCTATCAACTCTCCGCTATGAATCCACGCTTCACATACGGAGGTTGGACCGTCACTCAGCCAGACCTGGAGCGCGCCCACCGAGCCGGTTCCCACATTCCGTCGCAACAACCCGACCCCCTCCCTCCTAAGCGATCCCGATAGGTTAGATATACAACCAATGAATCCCACCGCGTACTCAACCGCTTGGGAGCATCCTCAGACCAGGAACGCTTGGCGTCGGCAGACCTTCCTGATTCCATGTAAATTATTCGGGTGGATTGCTTGCTGCATCGCAACTATTGTGATTACGGTAGGTTTCATTTCACCAACCTGGGTGATTTTCTCGATTCCCCTACTCGCATATTCTGCAATTCGCGCTATCGTGCAGATCGGATTGCTGACTTGCGAATTTTCATCGCGCCGAATCCTAAAAGTCTACCCCTGGCAGATTCTTCGCGATACCCCCCGCAGTCGTGCCAAACACCCAGAAGCATCGAGGGAGGGAATGTGGATCGGTTTCAATAACCCGGGCGCCAAAGGCGAGGTAATTCCTCTCGTGTTCATAAAGCAAGCACGCACTCACTGGTGGTACAAGAGAATCGGCGGACCAACAACCGACCCCAGCTTGACGGCACAACTCGATCCTCTGTGGTTCGCCGGAGATCCTCGATTCGTCGGCGTTGTCGCAGCCTCCGATCATTCAGGTACAACGCCAAAACGAATGCACGTCCTTTACCAACCACACGCAATGGGCAGAGGAAAGCAAAAATGGTCCGCAACCCATTCCGACCTGGAGCGCGCCAAACGCGCTGGCGCGGTCGTTCCCGGCCAGGGGTCGGTCGAATCCATAAGGGAATAGCGGTCAAAAACATCCACCTGTCCAACAGATCAGGAAACATGGGAAAGATAAATTTCATCATCGATGAATCTGCCAATAATTCTGACGCAGACATCTGGTTTGCCCTTCCGGCTGGTTTCGTTGAGACCCCACTCAACGATTTCCCGGCCATGCCCGATAGCGAAAGGGGCATTGCCCTCAACGGATCATGGCAGGCGCTTCTTGCCTCGGCGCCGGATGAGGCGCTCCGCGAGCGCCTCAACGCCGAACTCGCCGCAGCGCAGCAGATGCTGCTTGCCCTGACCGAGACCGGCACCGTGCACTGCTCCCTGGGCCTGCATACGGACGACGTAAAAGATGCAGAGGACTCAGAGAACGACCCACGCGCCGGCACCAAGAACGCCCCGCTGCTGTCTCTCTTCACGATCACCTGGCATGACACCGCGTGGTCTCCACCGGCCGTCAAGGCCGCTCGCGCCATCGCCTCAGACGAGGACCTCTCCCACCTGGACGCCGTCGCGTTGCCCTGCGGACCCGCGACGTTCAGCGAGAAGGTGCGGCAGGTGCCACCGGACAGCGGGCTGCCCACTGCTCCGCTACTCCAGCTCTTCGCCCATCTCCCCCACCCCGACGGCAAACGCCTCGCGGTGCTCACGCTGAGCACGACGGCCGTTCACCGCCGCGAGGACTACAGAGCGATACTCCGCCAGATCGCCGAGATGGTCAGCTTTGAGAACCCGCTGCCGACCACTTCCTGATCCCTCTTCACCACACTGTCATCGACGGGTCGCACGGTGCCATCATCGCCAAGACCGACCGGAAACCTACGGGGAGTAGCACACCTTGAAGACGCGACAGCGCCACCTCGCAGCAGCGACAACCCTGCTTGCAGCGGCCCTGAGCCTGACCGCCTGCGCTAGCCACCCGGCGCCGAACGACAAGATCCCGAGCGCCGACAGGCACAAGAGTTCCCCACCCAAGTCACCAAGCCCCCAGGCCAGCGACGACTCCGGCCGTCCGAAGATGACGTTCCCGAAGGATCTCAAGATCCTCTTCGAAGACTGGAAGACATCCAAGGGCACCAAGGCCCAAGACGCTCTCGACGACACAGCCGAATACGTCCGGAGCATTCTCTTTGGCGTCGTGAAGCAGGATTCTGATAGCAAGGCCGTCAATGCCTACTCCGCGCCGCTGAGCCCCGCGCAGCGGTACGCCCAGCACTTCATCAAGGTGAACGTCAAAGACCACCTCACAGCAACCGGGAAGGTGCGCTACTACCATCCCTCCGTTCGCCTTTCAGACGACGGAAAGCGGAGCGTCGTCAATTTTTGCGAAGACCAGTCCGACGTATACAGCAAGGAAACAAAGACCGGCAAGGTCCTGCACACCAAAGAGAGCTCGGACAGCTACCTGAACTACGAAGTCGTGATGGAGCCCGTGCCGGAGAAGAATGACTGGTGGTGGGCACAAAGCATTGTTGTTGATGACGGGGGACAGAAATGCAGCTGATGAAGCGATCCACGGCGGTCAGTCTTTTGACGAGCCTTGCCCTGGTAGCCCTGGGTGCTGGACCCGCCGAAGCGGACTTCACTCCAGGGCAGAAAAATGCAGATGACGTCGGTGGCAGCCGGGACGGCCAGACGCTCCAAGCGAAGGCAGGTGGGGCGGTCACATACGACCTGTCCAAAAACGGATCCGGTTCTGATTCGGGACAGATGACCGTCTCGGCTGACGCGGACTGGAATCCTCCGCCTTGTTGGTACGCACCCGTCTGGACCCCGAAGGAGTTCAAGAAATCCATCGAGGACGGATACGAGAGCGTCACCACGGACCCGACACAGCCTGACTATGCCAAGAAGTCCATGGCAGAGCTGAAGCACCGCTACAAGGCCGGCAAGTACAAGGACTACAACCTCGACAAGCAGGGCGACGGCATGTGGTGGGGGGCGGTGGAGAACCCGAACGAGCCGGACGTGCTGAAGCGCATGGCGTGCAACACGCGCCTGCCATTCTGGGTCAAGAACGGCGTCCATCCCGACGTCCCGAGGGCCATCAGCCCGGAGATCCTCGCGGGCCTCGCCTACCAGCAGATCACGGTGCCCGGAACCAACGTCGACATGAACCCGGACGGCGAGCAGACCGTCAACCTCGACACCTGGATCTGGTCGGACGACGGGAAGTTCAAGCCCGTCTCGGTGACGGCCTCCGTCGATGGCCTCGGCATCTCGGCCACGACAACGGCCGTACCCCAAGCCCTCCACATAGAGCCCGGCACCAAGGACGCCACACTCCACCCCACCTCCGGCACATGCAGCATCGACAAGGACGGCACCATCGGCCGCCCCTACACCAAGGGCAACTCCGACACTCCCCCGCCCTGCGGCCTCACCTACCTCCACACCTCCGGCGACACCCCCTACCAACTCCAGGCCACCATCACCTGGAAGGTCTCCTGGACCGGCACCGGCAACGCGGGAGGCAACCTCCCCCCCGGCACCTTCGAGACCACCCAGCCAGCCGACGTCCGGGAAATCCAAGCCGTCAACCGCTGACCCAACACCACCACAACAACCACTCACGGGGAATCGATGAGCAAGCATCTGTACGTCAAGGACGGCGAGCTCAAGAGCTTCATGCACACCCTGAAGAAGGCCAGGAACGAGCTGAAGGGCGTGCGCAAGGCACTCGGCGAAGCCACCATCGCCAGCCTCGGCACCGACGACCTCGACAACGCCTGCAACACGTTCCAAAGCGACTGGCAGTACGGCGCCGAGCAGATCGGCAAGCAGACCGACGAGATGTGGAAGATCCTCGACCAGAGCCAGCAGAGCTACGACGAGGTCGACCGCGCACTGGAGAAGGCGTTGGACAAGGCCACGAAGAAGGCGGAGGACACGTCCGAGTGACCCACCCCACCCCGCCCCAGGCTGCCGGCTCCAGCCCCTACTCGCCGGACCAACTGCTCAAGCCGCAGGGCCTCAAGCCCCACCCGCACGTCTCTGCCCACGACTACCCCTGCCTGGGGTTCAATCCCACCCCGGGGAGCTGCGAGGCCGTCCACGACCTCAAGAAGAAGCTGCACCACTGCGCGGGCGCGCTCCACGACGCGCACAAGGTCGTCACCCACCTCCTCGACGGCAGCTACTGGGAAGGCGACGCGGCTGTCGCCTTCCGCGAACAGGTCGAGGGCGGGCCGCTGCCGCTGAACCTCAAGAACGCCGCGCACTCGCTGGACAAGGCCGTCAAGCAACTGGGCAGATGGCACGACGAGCTGGACGACTTCCAGGGCCGGGCCAAGAGCCTCGAGCACCAGGCGAAGACCGCACACGCCGCGCTGACCACCGCACAGCACAAGGCCGACCGGGCCGCCGACGACCCGGACCTCCACACACACGGCCACCGACACGACGCTGCCCACGCCCACCTCAAGAAGGCGAACGGCCACCTCGACCAGGCTCAGACGGACCTGGACGACATCATCAACCGGGCCAAGAAGCTCGCCCAGGAACACGAAAACAAGGCCGGTGAACGCGCCCGCAAGATCCAGGACGCCACCGAGAAACTCGCCCCCCACGAACCGGGCACCTTCGAAAGCATCGGTTCATGGATCTCCGACAACCTCCCCGACATCCTCAGCACCGTCGCCGGAATCGTCGCTATTGTCGGACTATTCATCGTCACGGGTGGCACTGCAGCAGTTGTTCTGCTCGTTCTCGCAGCGGCGGCGAGCGGCGGGGCCCTGAGTATGCGCCTGGCGGATCCGGCAACGCGATCATCTCTTATGGACGGATTCACAAAGGGAGAATTCGACGCCGACTTCTGGGGCAATGCAGTAGCCGTGGGCGGTGACATATTGGGGCTGGCTCCCGGGGTTGGAGCGACAGGCAAAGGTGGAATCGCCGCACTGCGTGCAGTTGGCGAGGGAGGTGAAGCACTGAGCCTCTCCCAGAAATTGGCCCTTTGGGGACCGAAAACCACTGAGGCGGGCGAAGAAATTCTGTCGCTCGAAAATCCTCTCCTCACCTATATCGTCAAGTCGGCCAAGCGGACAGATGATGCCGAGGCGGTCGAATCCAGCATCGCCATAGTAGAAAAGACTTCGGGAGCACTCGGAGGCGCAACAGCCCTCTACGGACTGGGATCCAAGGCTATCGACGCCTTGGACAGCGATTCAGCCGGAAACGCTGCAACAGGCATCGATGGAATACGCCTTGGCGTCGACAGCGGGACGCTTTCATCCCTCATCCATCACTTGTTGTGATTCGAAATTATCCAAGGAGGATCCAATGGGCCCCACCGACTACTCCACCGCATGGGATCATCCCCACACCAGAAGTGCTTGGCTACGGCAGGCACTCTTGATTCCGTGCAGATTCTTCGGCTGGGTCGCGACCTGCATCGCAACGGTAGCCGTTGCGGTGGGGCTCATTCCGCCGGCCTGGGTAGTGTGCACAATCCCCCTCCTAGCCTATTCAGCAATCCGCGCCATCGTGCAGATTTCCTTGCTGACTTGGACACTTTCGTCGCGTCGAATCTTGAAAGTCTACCCGTGGCAGATTATTCACGACACGCCCCGGAGTCGCGCCAAACATCCACAAGCGCCGAAGGATGGCATGTGGGTCGGATTTAATAATCCGGACTCCGATGACGAAGTGATTCCCCTCACGTTCATCAAACAAGCACGCACACACTGGTGGTACAAGCGAATCGGCGGACCGAAAACTGATTCGAATTTGAAGGCACAGCTCGATCCCTTGTGGTTTGCCGGAGACCCCCGATTCATGGGCGTTATCGCAGCGTCGGGGCGTTCTGGCATGACGCCGAAACGAATGCACGTCCTCTACCAACCTCCGGCAATGGGCAATGGTACGTACAAGTGGCCAGCAACTCACACCGATATTGAGCGCGCTAGGAGCGCAGGCGCGATCGTGCCCGGCAGCGGCCCGATCGACGCCAAGCAAGACTAGGCGTAAGACGCTTCTATCGGACCAGAGAGGGAACATGGAACGACCACATCTTTTGCTCGATGAGTCTGCCAATAATTCTCATGCCGACATCTGGTTCGCTATGCCCTCGGGCTTCACCGACATTCCTGTCGGCGCGCTCCTGAGTTCTCCGGACTCCGAGGCAGGTCACGGAGTGCGGGAGTCGTGGCAATCCCTCATGGCTTCGATGCCGGACGAACGGCTCCGTCAGCAGCTCACCATCGAACTCGGCCGGGTGCAGCAGATTCTTCTCGCGTTGACCGAAGCCGGCGCAGTGCACTGTTCCCTCGGCCTGCACATGGATGACTCGGCCGACGGGACTCACCCCGGCCGGAAGCCGGTGCCCCTCTTGTCCCTGTTCACCATCACCTGGCATAACACCGCGTGGTCTCCCCCGGCCGTCAAAGCCGCTCTCGCCATCACCTCCGACGAGGACGCCTCCCACCTGGATGCGGTCGAGTTGCCCTGCGGCCCCGCGACGTTCAGCGAGAAAGAGCGACAGGTGCCACCGGAGAGCGGACTGCCCACAGCTCCGCTACTCCAACTCCTCGCTCACCTACCCCACCCCGACGGCAAGAACCTCGCAGTACTCATGCTGAGCACGACGGCTGTTCACCGCCGCGAGGACTACAGAGCGATACTTCGCCAGATCGCCGAGATGGTCAGCTTCGAGAACCCGCTCGCCACCACTTCATGATCCCTCTTCACCACAATGTCGAACGATCGCGCCGTGTCATCATCGCCACGGCGGACCGGAAACCTACGGGGAGTAACAGAATTGAAGACGCGACAGCGCGACCTCGCAGCAGCGGCAACTTTGCTGGCGGCGGCCCTCAGCCTGACCGCCTGTGACAGCCACCCCGCGCCGAACGACAAGATCCCAGGCGCCGGCAAGCACAAGAGTGCCTCGCCGAAGTCCCCAAGCCCCAAGGCCGGCGACGAGGCGGACCGCCCGAATATGACGTTTCCCAAAGACGTCAAGATCGTTTTCGAGGATTGGAAAACATCCAAGGGCCCGAAGCGCCAGGCCGCCCTCGACAACGCCGCGAATTTCATCCGCAGCATTGCACACGGCGTCGTCGAGCAGAACTTGCACGACCCGGCATACCTCCACTACTCATCGCCCACTGGACAGGCACAGTCATACGCCAAGGACTACATTCAGCAGAACATCAAAGACCACTGGTCCCTGACTGGCACCGATCTCTACTCTGATCCGGACGTTCGTATGGCAGAGAACAATAAGCGGGCTGCCGTCAGCTTCTGTGAGGATCAATCCCAGCTATTCAGCAAGGATCTGGACACGGGAAAGCCACTACCTACTGGCGAAGACGTGGACAACATCCTGCGCTACGAGGTGGCAATGGAGCCGGTGTCTTCAGTCGATGGGCTGTGGTGGGCCACCAGCATCAGCATCGAAGACGGGGGAAAATCATGCGCAAGTTGACTTCACCAGTCGCCATTACCGCGCTATCCATAGCCACAATTGCAGTTGTAGCGCCTCCAGCCCACGCCGGTGTCCACAAAAGCAAGAAACCGCACTCCTCCGCGGGGCTGGACGGCAATACCTTGTACGCCGCGAGCAACATCTCCTTGGATCTCTCCAAAAACGGCTCAGGAAGCAACAGTGGACCTGTTTCCGTTGTTGCTTCAACCGATTGGACTCCTCCGGCTTGCTGGTACGCCCCGGCCTGGACCCCGAAGGAGTTCAAGAAGTCCATCGAAGGCGGATACGAGAGCGTTGCCACGGACCCGACACAGCCCGACTATGCCAAGAGGTCCATGGCCCAGTTGAAGCACCGCTACAAGGACGGAAAATACAAGAACTACAACCTCGACAAGCAGGGCGACGGCATGTGGTGGGGGGCGGTGGAGAACCCGAACGAGCCGGACGTGCTGAAGCGCATGGCGTGCAACACGCGCCTGCCATTCTGGGTCAAGAACGGCGTCCATCCCGACGTCCCGAGGGCCATCAGCCCGGAGATCCTCGCGGGCCTCGCCTACCAGCAGATCAAGGTGCCCGGAACCAACGTCGACATGAACCCGGACGGCGAGCAGACCGTCAACCTCGACACGTGGATCTGGTCGGACGACGGGAAGTTCAAGCCCGTCTCGGTGACGGCCTCCGTCGATGGCCTCGGCATCTCGGCCACGACAACGGCCGTACCCCGGGCCCTCCACCTGGATGCCGGCACCGAAGACGCCACCCTGCATCCCTCCTCCGGCACCTGTCCGATCGGCAAGGACGGCACGGTGGGCAACGCCTACACCAAGGGCGGATCTGACGAGACACCACCATGCGGCCTCACCTACCTCCGCGCCTCCGGCAGTAGCCCGTACCAGCTTCAGGCCACCATCACCTGGAAGGTCTCCTGGGCCGGCACCGGCGGCGCAGGCGGCGACCTGCCGTCCGGCACGTTCCGGACGACTCAGCCGGTCGACGTGCAGGAGATCCAGTCCATCGTGCGCTGACCGTCACGCTACGGCGAATTCCGCCGACGGGCCCCCCGCATGTGCGGCCCGCCCGCCCGGCTGAACCGGCGTCAACCGCCCGTCGATGACGGTCCAGGGCACCGAGGTGTCCGAAGGCGCTGCGAGACGTCACCGTGCAGCGTGCGCCCGGCAGCCCAAATGGGGAACCTCCGCACGCGCTGCGGAGGTGGGAGGGCAGACTGTGCGCCGGAGCCCGTTGCGGCACCACCGCGTCACCGTGGGGCGCGCCGTGGCCCGCTCCACACGATCTGGATCATTGAGGCACCGAACGGCACAAGGGCCGCAGACGGCGAAGAGAGGCTATGGCGACCGTCTATCGCGTGGTGTCCGTCGACGAGACGGGCGGGGAGACACAGGAACGCTTCTACGACACAGCGGGGAAGGAGGTCACCGATCCCCGGTCTCCGGCCACCGTGCCAGTCGGCGTTCCTGCGGCGAGGGACGGGCGTGGACGTCACGACAGCCGAGTGGATGGCCGTACGGAACGAGCCACTGTGCCCGCAACTCCACCACCGCCCCCGCAGAGCCCGCCCCACCCGCCGCTGACGTCGCAGCAGTGGGGTGCGCTCCTGCACTGCACGACGGTGTTCCTGCCCGGCGACCCGCCACGAAGCGGACGGATGGCGTTCCACGCGGGTCGGTCCGGTCGGCTGCCCGAGGGTGTTCCCGTCGAGGAGGTGGAGATCGCGGTGGCCCACGGGCGCGGTGCCCGTCACCGAACAGTGCCCGCTGTGGTCCGCCCGTTGGCGGAGGTCCTGCCGAGGCTGTTGTCGTCCCGAGAGGACCGGGCGGACGGCCCGCCCGAAGAGGCCGGACATCGCGCCGGTCTCCCCAACGAACCGGGCTCCGAGGGGTGGAGGCTCGCCGGGTCGTCCCCTTACAGCGAAACGGTCGCCGCGTGGCGACATGCGGCGCTGTACGCGCTGCACATGGCGGGGCGCGGGCTGCTGCTGCCCGGCCTGAGCACCGGCGATCACGACGCCTGGCGGCTGGGCCCTTACACGGACGAGGATGCGGTCTGGGTGCGGACGCTCGCCGAGGTGTTGCCTCCAGCCGCCTACGCCGTGCCGCTGCCGGGGTCGTCGCCGGCCCGCGGCACGGGCCGAACGACCTCCGCCGGACACACGCCGGTGCTGCTGCCCGAGCCGTACGGGCGTTTGCATGCCTTCATGGACGCGGTCGCCGACCTGCTGCCACGAACGCCGGCCGCACCGGTGGCTGCCGGGGTGGGTCCGTTCGCGAAGCGTGAGCCGCAGCTGCTGCCGGAGCTGCGGACATGGGCCGCAGTCGTGGCCGAGGGCCGGGACACCGGGGTGCGAGTCTCGCTGCGGCTGGAACTGCCGGGCCGCGAGGAGCACCAGGGCCTCGACGAAGTCCGGGTGGCCGACGACGTGGAGCAGGCCGCACAGCCGACGGGTCAGGTGCATGCCGTGACGCAACTGCACTCACTGTCCGACCCACTGCTCCTCGCGGATGCCGTCGAGGTGTGGAGTGGTGAAGCGCATGGCTTCGGCCCGCACACCCGCCCGCAGGCGGAGGCGCAGCTGCGCCGGGGCGCCCGCGTGTGGCCGCCGCTGGCCCGACTGCTCCGGCAGGAGGTGCCGGGCCGCCTCACCCTGGACGACGAGGAGTTCCTCGGCCTGTTGGACGGCAACGCGAAGGCGCTGTCGGCCGCCGGGATCACGGTGCACCTGCCCCGGGACCTGGCGCGGGAGGTGACAGCCGGCGCGGTCGTCGAGCCCACGACCCCGGCGGAGTGGGACCAGGACGCCGGAAGTTCGGGGTTGTTCTCACCCGAGCAGCTCCTCTCCTTCCGGTGGGAGTTCGCGGTGGAGGACCGGACGCTGACCCAGGCCGAACTCGACCGGCTCGCGCAGGCGCGGCGCCCCTTGGTCCGGCTGCGGGACCAGTGGGTCGTGGTGGACGCGGACCTGCTGCGCAAGGCACGGCGCGCCCGCCGCGAGCTGAGCGCCGTCGACGCGCTGGCCGCCGCGCTGACCGGGAGCGTGGAAGACCCCGACGGCGCCCTGGTGCCCGTGCGGCCCGGCGGCTGGCTCGCCGAGCTGCGCGACCGGCTCGCCGCCCCGGAACGGGCCGACGCGGCCGAACTGACGTCACCGGCCGCCCTGCACGCGGACCTGCGCGGCTACCAGCGTCGTGGGCTGGCCTGGCTGGACCGCATGACCCGTCTCGGTCTCGGCGCCTGCCTCGCCGACGACATGGGGCTGGGGAAGACGGTGACCACACTCGCCCTGCACCTGCGCCGCCAGGAGGACACCACGGCGAAGCCGGCGCCGACCCTGGTGGTCTGCCCAACGTCCCTGTTGGGCAACTGGGGCCAGGAGATCGAGAAGTTCGCGCCCGGTACGCCGTGGCGCCGCCACCACGGCCCGGACCGCGACCTGGACGGTCTCACACCGGACGAGATCGTGCTCACCACGTACGGGACCATGCGCCGCGACACGTCACGGCTGACCGAGGCGGGGCCGTGGGGGCTGGTCGTGGCCGACGAGGCGCAGCATGTGAAGAACCCCGCCGGAACCACCGCCAAGGCGCTGCGCGCCCTGCCGAGCGCCGCACGCGTCGCCTTGTCCGGCACGCCGGTGGAGAACAACCTCACCGAGCTGTGGGCGTTGCTGGACTGGGCGACTCCCGGACTGCTGGGGCCGCTGAAGACGTTCCGCGACCGGTACGGACGCAGCGCGGAACGCGCCGCACGCAACGGTGACCCTGCAGAGGCCGACGGTGCGGCGGCCGAGCGACTGGGCCGGCTGATCCGTCCGTTCGTGCTGCGGCGACGCAAGTCGGATCCGGGGATCGCGCCCGAGTTGCCGTCCAAGACCGAGACGGATCAGCGGGTGCGGCTCACCCGTGAGCAGGCCGTGCTCTACCAGGCACAGGTACGCGAGTCGATGGACGCGATCCGGGCGGCGAAGGGCATCGCCCGGCACGGCCTGGTCCTCAAGCTGCTCACGGCGCTCAAGCAGATTTGCAATCATCCCGCCCAGTACCTGAAGGAGCCTGACGGCACCCGGCTCGCCGGCCGCAGCGGCAAGCTCGAGCTCCTGGACGAGCTCCTCGACGTGATCGTGGCCGAGGGGGCCTCCGCACTGCTGTTCACCCAGTACACGCAGATGGCACGGCTGCTGCGGCAGCATCTTGCCGACCGTGGGGTGGACTGTCTCTACCTGCACGGGCGCACTCCGGTGCGCCGACGGGAGGAGATGGTGGGTTCCTTCCAGCGCGGTGAGACGCCCGTCTTCCTGCTGTCGTTGAAGGCTGCCGGCACCGGCCTGAACCTCACCCGCGCCGCGCACGTGATCCACTATGACCGTTGGTGGAACCCGGCCGTGGAGGACCAGGCCACCGACCGCGCCTACCGCATAGGCCAGACCCAACCCGTGCAGGTCCACCGCCTGGTCACCGAGGGCACGCTGGAGGAGCGGATCGTCCGTCTGCTCGCCGGCAAACGCCATCTCGCCGACACCGTGCTCGGCGGGGGCGGCGAGGCCGCCCTCACCGACCTGAGCGACGCCGAACTCGACGACCTGGTCAGCCTGCACTCCGACGACGCACGTGAGGGAACCCGCCGATGAGCCGCCGCCCCGGCCCCTCGGGCCCGCACAGGATTCCGCTTCTGCCGCCCGTGCCGGGACGCAGGGAACTGGCCACGAGCTGGTGGGGCGACGAGTGGATCGACACCCTGGAGACCGCTTCCGGTCTTGCCTACGACGCGGGACACACGTCCCGGCTCTCACGCGCCCGCACCTACGCCCGCAAAGGGGCAGTCGGTGAGATCACCGTGCGGGCGGGCTGGTTGGCCGCCCGTGTCCAGGGCAGTGGCCGCACCCCGTACCGCTGCGAAATCCATGTACCCGAACTGGCCGGGAACCTGTGGGAGCAGTTGTTCGAGGCATGGGCCGACGACGGCCCGGGCCTGCTGCAGGAACTGGAGGAGACCCGGCCCGGCGACGCCGTCACCCGGAGCACGCTGGAGGCGCAGGTACCTCTGGTGCCGCTGCCGGGCGAACTCGCCTACCACTGTTCCTGCCCCGACTGGGGCGATCCGTGCAAGCATGCCGCGGCCCTGTCCTACCAGTTCGCCCGTGCCCTGGACTCCCAGCCGGCGGCGCTGCTCGTGTTGCGCGGACGCGCGTCGGCAGAGGTGTACGCCGAGGTCGCCATACGGGCGGCCGAGCGGGCACGGGCCCTTGTCGTGCCGGCCGAGGGGTCAACGACGTCCGCCGAGCCTGCCGGGGTGCCGGCCGGAGAGGTGTTCGCACGTGCCCGGCAAGCAGACGCACCCCCCGCGCTGCCGCCGTTGCCTGCGCCCGTCACGGGCGGACGGCAGGGCGCGGTGCCGAACCTGGCGTCGGCACCGGGCCTGCACGAGTCGGTCGACCCCGACGCGTTGCTCCTGCTGGCCGACGACGCCGCTCGCCGCGCGGCGACCACCTACGCGTGTGCCGTGGAAGGCCCCAGGCCGGCCACCGCAACGCCGCAGACGCCGACCGGGACGGACCCGGCCGATGCCGGCGCCCTCCTGTGGCTGGACGGCGGCCCCTGGCACGACACGGTGCGCCGAGCGGCTGCTGCCGACGACCCTCACCTCGTCGGACGACTGCTCAACAGCTCGGACCAGGCGCGCGCCCGGCTGGCCCGGGCGAGCGTCGCCTGGCGGCACGGCGGCGCACCTGCGCTCGCGGCCCTGGAAGGCGAGCACGTGCCGGATCGCGAAGCCGAGACCGCGGCCCGCGCACAGCTGTTGCGCGTGTCGATCCCCGGCCGGTCCGGACCGCCGAAAACGCGCCGCACACGCGGCCGTCTGCAACTGGTCGGCGAGGACGTCGAACTGCGGTGGGGGCCCAGACAGGCGGTGGTATCCCTACCGCAAGGAGCGCGGCCAGTGGTGGCCGGACGGCCCACCGGCCACCGACGCCGGGCAGGCGCTGCTCGGCGTCTTCGACGCCACCTGAGCCGGTCGAGAGCGCCCAGCTGATCTGCGGCCAGGAAGGCCCAGCCCGTCAACCGCCGAACCGATGGAACGGCTATGCCGCGAAGGTCTCGATCGGGCAGCGTGCGGCACCGCTGCGTTCGATCCTGGCGTCGCTGGTGACCAGCGGCACGCCGAAACTCTCGGCGAGGGCGGCGTAGTGCGCGTCGTAAACGGAAAGGTTGCTCGACAGCTCGCGTACCCGCTCCCAGAGGATCAGCGTCGGGTGCAGATCGAGCGCGAGGGCCTGGTAGTCGGTGATCGCCTTCCGGGCCTCCCTCCCCGTGATCTTTGGCTCGGCCCCACGCCGGCCTCGGGCCAGTCCGAAGACGGCCGAGGTGATCTCGTAGTCCAGCAGCCCCGGCGCCACGAGAGTATCGGCGCGGCCGACCCGTTCACGGATCGCTGTCCCGGCCTTGCCGTGATCCAGAAGGAAGTGCACCAGGCTGGAACAGTCGATGACGATCAACGTCGGTCCCGTCCGTCCGCGATGGCGTCGAGAACGTCGGCTGTGCTGAGCTCGGTGCGAGCTTCACGCTTGAGGCGCATGGCCATCTCCGCGAGGGTGGGCTTGGTGGCCTCCCGGGCAAGAAGATCCAGAGCGTAGGCCTGGAGGGACTTCCCCGCTTGCGCGGCACGCACCTTGAGCGCGCTGACGGTGTCGTCCGGAACATCGCGGATCGTAATCGCAGTCATGTCTGCATTTTAGCATCACTGCAGGCATAATGCAGCTCTACACTCACACCCTCGGTGTTTCGGTTCACGAGCCTTGACGAGCGCGCCCCCAGACCCTCACGACACATGCCTCCCCACGCGAGCAGACCTCTGCACAGGGCCCCAGAGCCCCCCCTCCGGCGCCAGGCCAGGGCTTGGAGTGGGTTGCTACGCGCAGGATCGGCGCGGCCTTGCCCCGCCGGGCCTTCTTCGCCGCACGCCGACAGGCGTTCGAGACGGAGTAGGGCCCTGCCGAGCCCCCCGAGGGTTCGTGCGTGGGGAGGACAACTTCATTGACCTCCCCACGCATGTCACGAAACGGCACCTCCGCGCAGACTGCGTGCCAGCTGCACCTGCAATGCCTCGGCCTCCGCGACGGACAGCCTCAGCTCCAGGTCCGTGACATGCACGCCATGCCGCAACAGCCACAACGGCAGCACGCACGCTCCGCCGGCCAGGCGGCGCACCGGCTGACCGGGGATCCGGTCGATCCGCCAACCGCGCCCGGGGGCGCCGCGGCTCACTGCTCCGCCTCGGCATGCGCGACCTCTTCGGCAACCCAGTCCGGGGCGAACGGCGACCGCGCCAGCACCCGGGCACACGGCAGGCAGGCGTACACACTCCCGCCCGGTCCGGAGTTGACCTCCACGATGGCCACAAGCACCCGGCGCGGCACGTACTCCTCGCACCTGCAGCAGAATCCGGGGCCGGTCATGCGATCCTCACCTGCATGCCTTGGATCCACATCAGCCCGGGCACATCCACACCCTCCAGCGCCAGGCCGAGCACCTCCCGGCGCTCGGCCTGCTCCGCCGCCACGACGTAGGGCCGCACGAGCCGCGACGCATCCCCGTCCAGCACCGGCTCGGGCCGGCACGCCCGCAGATACGACGTCTCCCAGCCGGCCGAGAACAGCGGCGCCCCAACGCCGCACTCCCGCACCACCGGCCGCCCCACCCGCCGGCACCCCGTCCCCGACCGAATCAGGCTCCTCACCCAAGCAGCCCAGCGATGGATAGGCTCATACATGTCGACGCTCCTTTAGCAGCGTTGGCCACGCCCCCGGACCGTTCCAGCGGTCGCGGGGGTCTCTCGATCACCAGCATAGACCAACCTGTACATGCCCTGCCATGGCAATACATTGACGAGCGCGGCTACCCGCATCCTTCTAACTTCGAACCATGGCTGAGATCCCAGACGGGTACGGCCCCGACGATCAGATCGATCACGAAGCCCCAGACCCCGTCTACCTGCAACTTGCCGCTGTGCTGGTGGCCCGCATCAAGCGTGGCGACTACCCACCCCGCCGCGCCGTGCCAGGCGTCGACCGCTTGGTCCAGGAGTTCGGGGTCGCACGGGGCACCGCACGGAAGACCCTGGTGCTGCTGGCCGAGCAGGGTGTCGTCCGCACGGTTGTCGGCAAGGGCTCCTTCGTCATTGGCTCGACAGACGGGGCCAGCACCACCCCGGCAGAGGGCACGTCAGAGTAGGGCCGACACATCGCGGCCTGCCCTTGAGTTGCACGCCCACCGACCGTTCCGCTCAGTCAGAACCTTCGCGGCTGGTAACTTCGTTGGCGCTCTGCGTACGTCAACTGCCGACCTTCGGGGGAGATCATCAGTGACTCGCCGCACATCGACCATCGCCGTCGTCATCGCCGCTGCCTCCGCACTCCTCGTCAGCGGATGCAGTAGCGGCGATTCGGGTCCAGAAAAAATCGACGGAGCCGGCCAGGGCAGCCCCAATCCGACAACCTCTTCGCTGCCGTCGCCGAACACCCAGCGTCCCAAGATCAGAGTGCCCAAGAGCTTTAGTCTTCAGTTTGGCGATTGGATCAGCAGCGACCCGGTCAAGCAGCAAGTCCTTGACGACGGAAAAGAAAAGATCCGCGCAAGCTATGCGGCCATCATCGATAAAGAGCTCGATGCCGACTACCTGAAATTCTACGACACTAAGTCCGGCTTTTCGCAGGATCGCAAGTGGATGAAGACATACACGGGGAAGAATCTCACCGTCATCGGAAATCTTCGTCTGTTCGATGCGAAGGTGACCCTCCCCGACAAGGGCGGAACCAGGGCTCTTCTATCGTATTGCACTGATGAGAGCAAAGCACGCACCAAGAATCACGACACCGGAAGAGTCGCCGGCAATCCATCCGGCGCGGACCCGCATGTGTACTACGAATCCACGAAGCGCAAGGATTCCCGAGGAGTTTGGCAAACCGTTTCCGTGCACTCAGAGCGCGGAGGTTGCAGTTAATGAGGGGTTCACGCAGGGTCGCGCTCTCAACTGTCATCGCCCTCACCGGAATCTTTGTCAGCCCCGCTACAGCAATGGCCATCGGCGAAGGAGGAACAGAGGGAGGAACGGATAACCACAGGAACATATCCGCGTCGGCCATGCATTCTCGCATCAAGATCCGATACGTGAAAGGCGGAGACAGTGGCAATACGGGCGGGCTGTCCCCGGTGGATACTGACTGGGAACCGCCTGCCTGTTGGTACGAGCCAGTCTTCTCACCGAAGGAACTTCAGAACTTCGTCGACGAGACCGGCGGGGTCGGGGATGTGGGTATTCACGAGACCTGGGTGGGCAAAGACCTGTGGACCGATCATTACAAGGACGGTAAGCCGGCGGACAACTTCGACGACGCAACGTCCACTGCCAAGGGCTACAAGGACTACAACCTCGACAAGGATGGTTACTTCTGGCGCAGCGTTGCTCCAGACCCGCACGACCCGGAATCATGGGACTGCGGAAGAATCATGTTCTGGCAGCCGGATAGCCAGGTTCCTGACGTTCCGAACGCACCTAACCCGAAGATGCTGTCTTCCTACGCCTACAACAAGGTCAAGGTACCCAAGACAGCGATCGAACTGAACCCGCGGGTCAAATCCACCGTGAATCTGGCGACCTGGGTGTGGCTCGACAAGGCGAGGTTTCACGATGTCCTCGTCCGCGCCGAACTGCCTCGCGCCGGCCTCTGGGCCGAGACCACTGCCACCCCCGTGAGCCTGCACCTGGACCCCGGCTCCCAGGATGCGCAGACCTACCCTGCCTCCGGCACCTGTAAGTTCAACAAAGACGGCTCGATCGGTTCGCCCTACAAGAAGGGCGACAGCGACAAGACACCTCCATGCGGCGTCACATACCTCCGAGCAAGCGAGGGCCAGCCGTACGAACTGAAGGCTTCCATCACCTGGAAGATCACCTGGCAGGGTTCAGGCGGCACCGGCGGGAAGCTGCCCTCCGGGACGTTCGACACCACGCAGGCAATCCCGGTCCAGGAGATCCAGTCCATCGTCCGCTGACGAGCGAGCGCCCATGGTGAGGTGTCGATAGCCCGACCTCGGCTCACGCGCGGCCACCGTGACCCTCAACTCGACCTTCTCAGGCGGCGGTTCAATGCCGGACAAACCCTGTCCCTCCCCCTCGTGAACACAGACATCCTCCTGTCACGTCGAACCCGGTACAGACGATCCATCCCCGCAAACCGATCTAAGCAGGCCTGCTGCTGGCGCGACGGAGCTCACGTACGTCGGGTCGCTTCGCTTCGTGACCGACCCCGTGGCGCATCCGGACTCCGCCTCCGACCGGGCAGAGTGGACGCCGGGTACGGGCGCTCGGTCGTGGCGAGTGTGGGTTATCACCGGCGATCGCCGATGAAGCGGGCTGGTGACGGCGTGATTCGGCCGGGTTGTCGCCGCCACACCGAGCCGGTTCTCGGCTCCCTCGTCGCGGGGCTGGAACGGTGACAACGGTGCCGGAACCACCCGGCGTACCGTCTGCCCCATCCCCAGGACCAGCCGGGTGTACACGTCACACGAGACAGGGGCCTCCCCGGCCAAATCCTCTGATCGCTCCATGCCATCATCACAGTGACCAAGCATCACCGGGCGCTACACGGGGGCAACATGGAGGAGCGGGATCCGACAACGCGGGCATCTCAGGGCTCAGCAAGAGGCATGACCCGCAAGGAGAAGTCCAAGGACCTGCTGACCGTGACTGCGGGCCTCATCGGGCTTCTCTCGGCGACGGTCCCGGCAATGTGGGGCTGCATGCTGCTCACCGAACCGCTGTGGACTCTGGTGCTTGATACCGGGCCATGGGCCGGATACGCGCTCGGAGCGGCCCTGGGCTTCATCATGCCGTCGGCCTTCATGGGTATCGGCTTCTCCCTCGGCAGACCGGACGAGGCGAAGAAGCCCGGAAAGCGCGATCGGCGGCTGCGCCGCGTCGCGCAGTGGTGCGGCGCCGTGGCCTGTCTGGTGATCATGTTCTCGGCTTACTCCCTCGTGCACCCACTGTGCGAGACGGTCTTCGAGGACTCCGACCCGCACAGCCTGGCTGTCCGTCTGAATCAGGCGTTTCCGCACGGGGTCCTCGCTATGCTGGCAGGAGGAGCCGTCCCTATCGTGATCCTGCTCGCCATGAACTGGCGCAACATCAGCTTCGGGGAGTCGAAGGAGAAGTCGCCGGAATAAGCGCGAAGGCACCAGAGAGATCACCGACCGGATCCTTGAGGCGACGTCACCGCACCACGGACTGGATCTCCCGGACGGTCAGTCGGGTAGCCCGAGGGGATCGCACCCTCGGGCTCCCACAGATCCGTACGTGACGGTCTCCCGTCATACGGCTCTTGTCGTTCTGGTCATCCGGTGACCGGTTTGGCCCAGATCCAGTGTGCGAAGTACCGAGGTTGTCGGGCGATCGCTGCGCGCATCGCCTTACGGGCCTTCTTCCAGTTCCGCAGCCTCTTGTACTTGTTCATGATCCACCGCAGCAGGTAGGTGTTGATGCGATGGAGCACGGGCGACAGCGCCGTGCGGCCGAAGGCCCCGTAGTAGGCCATCCAGCCCCGCACCACCGGGTTGACCAGTCGTGCAAGGTCCGCCTCGGTACTGCCGGTGCGGCGGTGCAGTCGCCAGGACCGCACCACGGCATTCATCTTCTTCAGGGCGTCCCTGCTGACCGCCGGGAGGAACCCGGTGAACTTCACCGCGTCCTTCCGCCGAGCCTCCCTGGGACGAAACGTGAACCCCAAGAACGTGAACGCGGTCTGCGGGAAGCTCCCGCGCCGGTTGCTGTCCTTGCAGTACACGATGTGCGTCTTGTCGGGGTGCAGCTCCAGCCCGACCTGGGCCATCCGCTCACGCAGGGCGGCCAGAACGGTCCTGGCTTGTCCTTGGGTCGCGCAGTGGATCACTGCGTCGTCCGCGTAGCGTTCGAAGGCGGCCGCCGGGAACTGCCGGGTCAGCCACGTGTCGAACGCGTAGTGCATGAACAGGTTCGCCAGGACGGGCGAGACCGCCGAGCCCTGTGGGGTTCCGCGGTCGCGCTGCTGCAGGATGCCGTTGGGGTGCTGCAGTGGGGCGGCCAGCCACCGCGTCACATACAGCCTCACCCAGCGGGCGTCGGTGTGTGTCTCCACGGCCTTGAGCACGAGGTCCCACCGGACGCTGTCGAAGAACTTCCGGATGTCCAGGTCGATCACCCAGTCGTACTTCCAACAGCGCTTACGGCAGGTCCCGACCGCGTCCAGGGCCGAGCGGCGCGGCCGGTACCCGTAGGAATCGGGGTGGAAGATCTTCTCTACCCGGTTCTCCAGGTGCGCGGCCACGACCGTCTGGGCCACCCGATCTGCGACGGTGGGGACTCCAAGCACACGCATGCCTGCGGCACCGTGCGCCTTGGGGATCTCCACCGCCTTGACCGGTGGCGGGAAGTAGGTCCCCGAGGACATCCGGTTCCAGATCTTGTACAGGTTACCCCGCAGACCTTCCTCGAACTCCTCGATGGACTGCCCGTCCACACCGGGCGCTCCCTGATTGCCCTTCACCTTGATCCAGGCGTCCCACACCTCCTGTTTGGAGATGTCGAACGGCTTGTCGGATACTTTCAGCTGGTCCATCGGGCTCCTCCCAGAGCTCTGGTTGACCGAACGAACAACAGCCACGAACGACCCGGCTCCTTCGCTCCACCCCCGTTACAGAGGCTTCGTCACTACTACGGGCCGGTCCGCCGGCGTGTCCGGCAGCGGTACTCGAAGTCCCTACGGGGCACTCCCGACTCGGGCTCTCCCGCTGGCCGCACGCTGACCGCGGCCATGCCGGACACGCCTTCCCACGTTCCATACGAGAGCGGCAGACCGCGCTCACGTCGCCTTGGTGCCGGACGCCGCCCGGCCAATCGGCGGGCTCCCGCCGGGCTTGTCCCCAGGCACTGCCGATCACCCGGGTTTCGACGTCGTCTGACTACATTTCGACACGTCAACAGCGATCGTCTTCGCGATCCCTACCTGACGCCTCTCGGGCGCCTTCTCCGCATCGCTCACCACGACGGTCTTCAGCCAACGCAGCATGCGGTGGTTTGGAACCTCCCCCCGCAGGGCGGCTCCGAGGGGCCATACCCTCATCTCTCGCACAGCATCGCTTCAAGAAGCACTTCCTACATGACGCTCCTCTCCGCGTTCGTGGCACACCGGCAGTTGTAGTTCGGGGGTCTGTGCTGGTGGGAGGCTTGGCCGGGTGGCGGGTGGCGGGTGAGGGCATGGGTACGGCCACCGTGATCATGATGCTTTGTGACGAGTCATCAAGAGACGGTGGCCGTGGAGGCCACGATAGCTCAGGCTTCCTGGGACAAGGTGTTCGCGGGGGCGATGGATGCGATCGCGGACTGCTTCGCTCGCCGTGAGGCGCGTGCGACGGCTGCGCAGATGGTCACCGGGCTGTTGTCGCAGGTGGGCACGCGCAACTGCTGGACGCTGGCTCAGGGGCTGGGACATCGCAGCCCGTACCGGCTGCAGCACCTGCTCTCTCGGGCGAGGTTCGACCACGACAGGGCCAGGGAAGCGATCGCCCGCATGGTCGCGGGTGAACTGTCCGGTCAGGAGGTGGTGCTGGTCGCGGATGAGACCGGGGACGCGAAGTCCTCGGCCGGGTGCGTGGGTGCCGGCCGCCAGTACTCCGGCGCGATCAAGGGGATAGGGCTGTGTCAGGTCGCTGTGCACCTGGCCGCCGTCACCGACACAGTGCGGGTGCTCATCGACCGGGCGTTGTATCTGCCGAAGGACTGGGCCGCGGACGAGGAACGCCGCGAGGCGGCCGGCGTCCCGGAGGACGTCATGTTCGCCACGAAGCTGCAGCAGACCGCCGCCATGGTCAAGCACGCCCTCAAGCTGGGCGTAAGCGCACGCTGGTTCGCCGGTGACGAGGTCTACTCGGGCGTTGACCTGCGCAGGGACCTACGGCAGATGGGGCTCGGCTACGCGGTCGGGGTGGCTCGCACGCACACGGTCACCGACGGCGCGGGCGTCAGGTGGAAGGCCCACCAGATGATCAACAAGGTGAAGCCCGGCCAGTGGATGCGGATGCGCACCGGACACGGGACGAAGGGCACCCGCGAGTACGACTGGGCCTGGCTCGACGTCCGCGCCGACGACACCCCCAAGGAACACGATGACAACGGCCTGAGCATGCTCGTGGCCCGCCGGCACCGCTACACCGGGAAGATCTCCTACTACCGCTGCTGGTCGCCGCACCACGTCAGCCTCGCCCAGCTGGTGGAGGTGATCTGCCGCCGCTGGCGGATCGAGGAGACCTTCCAACTCGGCAAGACCTTCACCGGCCTCGACCAGGGACAGGTCACCTGCTGGAACTCCTGGATGCGCTGGTCACTGTTCTCGATGATCGCCTCAGCCGTCCTCGCCCTGACTGCCGCAGCCACGGCCGCGGCCACCAGCGTTTCGGCCCCACCGATCCGCCTCGTTCCGCTGACCTGTCCCGAACTCGTACGGCTCCTGCGAGCGTTCGTCCTCACACCACCAGCACACGACATCCCGCACGTCCTCCACTGGACCGCCTGGCGCCGCCGCCATCAAGCCTCCGCACAAGCCTGCCACCAGCACCGACACACACTGCACGACCGCCCCTGACCAGAACTACAACTGCCGTGACCGAACCGTCCGTGCCGCTCAGCGCCTTGCGAGCCGCGTCCATACGGTCGCTGATCGTGGAGAACGTCTTCTTCAGATCCTCGAAGATCGTGTCCTCGAGACGCAGGTCGCTCATCCCGTTCCACTCCCCCTACCTCATGAACGGACCACGGCCGACGCCACCCCGTGTCAGACACCGGCCGACTCCGGAAAGTTACCGCACGCCCATCCCGCGGCAAAGGTGGCCGACCCGCACTGCGGGTCGGCCACCGGGCGTCGATGCACGGGGTGCGTCAGCCCTTGGTGGCCTTGGCCAGCTGCTCGTCGACCTGCTCGAACTGGTCGGCGGCCGTCTTGAGGTACTTGGCCAGACCCTCCAGGCCCTCCATCATCTGCGAGGCGCCCTTCTTGAAGTCGTCGAACGACTCCTGGAACGCCTTCGACGACTTGCTCGTGACGTACCCCGACTCGACGAGGTTGTCGACGTACCCCTTCAGGGCGTCGAGCTTGTCGTCGATCCTGGCCTTCTCCTTGTTCATGTGATTCGAGGCCTGACGCATGTCCTCGTATGTCACATCAAGGTCTTTGGCCATGATCTTCCACTCCCCTCCTGGTCGTAGGCCCCACAGGTGGTGCCTCCCCCGTGGCGACCGTGGTCACGCGGCGTGCCGGAGCAGAACCGCGTCGTGCGCAAGCTTAGAGGGTTCCCCGCGTCGCGCGCCTGTGCGGGCTGTCGACCTCAGGTGCCGTCAGGCGCGGGGGAATCGCTCGGCCGCAGTGAACCGCGAGGCCCGCATGTATACATGGGCGTATACTCCAGCCATGTCTGATGCCATGCTGCGTGTACCCGCCGAGGTGCGTGATCGTCTCGCCGTCATCGCCAACGCGCGGGGGGTGTCCATCCGCACCCTGGTGCAGGAGTTCGCCGAGTCGGCCCTGACCGACGAGGAGCGACGCACACGCGCAGAGCGGAGCCGTGCCTACATGGCCGAACACTTCGGCATCGAGGTCACGGACGAGGAGAGCGCCGCGATGGGGGCCAAGCTGCGTGCCGCCTTCGACGCACGCCGTGCCGGCGAGGCCGCGTGATCCATCACCACGTCGTTCTGGACGCTCCCACCCTCGTGGCGTTGTCCGGAAACCGGCAGGTCTCCGCACTCATCCACCACGCGCACCTCGAACCTGACACACGCCTGTGGGCGCCTGTTCTCTCCGTCCTCCAAGCCGACATCGAGTACCGCGGCATCGCCCAGCACGTCGGCCAGCTCGACGTCATCCACACTCTGGATCTCGACTACCCGGCCGCACTAGCTGCCGCCCAGTGGCATCACGAGGGCGTGCCTCTCGGGATCGCTGCGGCCCTGCATGCCGTGCGGCACCTCCCGGAATGGGACGCCGACGCACTCATCGGCACGGTCTCCCCGCAGGCCTACCGGGGACAGAAGGTTCCCCTCCTCGATCTGAACCGCTGACGAGGCGGCGCCCCCGACGACCGGGTGTGGCGGCGTGTGTTGAGATGGTCCACGCGGTGCACGAGCTGTAGGGGGTAGCTGTCGTCACCGCTTGTCCCCCTCGTGCGGCGCACCGCCATGCCCCACGCGCGCAGAGGAGATGACAGTGCGGCTGTCCCTGACCGTCGTCGATCCGTTCGGCGGGAGCAGCGCCGACGTCGTGCTGGACGCCGAGCCTGAGAATCTCGTCGGGGACGTGGTGCTGGAGCTGGCACAGCGTGCCGGGGCGGTCGGTGGCGGGCAGGTCATCCCCATGCAGCGGCATGCGGCCGGCCGTGCGGGCCACGGCGGTGCGCCTCTCGCCTATGTCGACGGCTCACCGCTGGACCCCGGCTGGACGGTGGCGGCCTCGCCGCTGCGGGACGGCGCCGTGGTCAGCCTGCACGACCCCACGGGGTCGCTGCCCGGTGAGCCGACCGGACTCGCGGAGCTGCGGATCGCCGGCGGGCCCGGCGCCGGTGCGGTGCACCGGCTGGGGCTCGGGCGCTACGACGTCGGCCGCGGCTCCGCGTGTCATCTGCAGGTCGAGGACCCGGAGCTGGACGAGCGTGCGTTGAGCCTGGCCATTCTCGCCGACGGCACCTGCCGAGTCTCCGTGTACGGAGGAGCCCCGGCCCGTATCGACGGGGAGCTCGTCGATACGCCTGCCGACGCTCCGTGGCCGCGTCGGCTCACAGCTCGCCGTCGGCAACACCCTGCTGGAGGTCGCCCGGTACGCGCCGCCGAACGCCGCGCTGGCCTGGGCCGAGGACGGCGCCGCCCTGGACTACAACCGGCCGCCGCGGCTGCGCCCGCCGGAGCGGACCACCCGGTTCCGGCTGCCCTCGCCGCCGAAGGAGCACGAGCCGCGGCCGCTGCCCTGGCTGATGGCGCTGTCGCCGCTGGTCATGTCGGTGACGATGGTGCTCGTCTTCCACCGCTGGTACTACCTGATCATGGCGATGCTCAGCCCGGTCATGATGTTCGGCAACTACTTCATCGGACAAGAAGCAGCGGCCGCACGTCCCACGCCAAGCAGGTCAAGGAGTACAAGGAGCACAAGGCGCGCATCGAGACGGACGCCCGCGAGGCGCTCGTGCTGGAGCGGCTGGACCGGCGGCACGCGCTGCCCGACCCCGGCACGGTGCTCTCCACGGGCACCGGGCCGCGCACCCGGCTGTGGGAGCGGCGGCGCGCGCGACGCCGACCACCTGCTGCTGCGGCGTCGGCACCGGCCGGCTGCCGTCCGAGGTCGTGCTCGACGACCCGGAGCAGGACGAGCACCGCCGCCAGGTGACCTGGGACATCGAGGACGCGCCGGTCGCGCTGCCGCTGGCCGAACTGGGCGTGGTCGGCCTCGCCGGCCCGGCGACGGGGCGCCGCGTGCGCTGGGCCGCTGGGCGGTCGCGCAGACGGCCGTGCTGCACAGCCCGCTGGACGTGCAGTTCTACGTGCTCACCGAGAACGGCCGGCCGGCAGGACTGGGACTGGGTGCGCTGGCTGCCGCACACCCGGCCCGTCCGGCGGGCGAGGACGCCGGCGTACTCATCGGCACCGACGCCGAGACCGTCGGCGCCCGCATCGCCGAACTGACGCCAGCTCCTCGACGCGCGGCAGAAGGCCGCACGGGAAGCGAGAACGCCGCGCAGGCCTCCTTCGACGGACCCGGACATCGTCGTGTGTGGGACGGTTCCCGGCGACTGCGGTCCATGCCGGGCGTGGTGCGGCTGCTGCGGAGGGGCCGGCCGTCGCGCTGTACGCGCTCTGTCTGGACGAGGAGGAGCGGTTCCTGCCCGGCGAGTGCCGCGGCATCGCCGTCGCGCAGTACTGCACCCCGCAGGAGGTACGAGCGCTGCCGGCGCAGCCTGCGCAGCGGGCCGACGCCCCGCCGGGCGACGGCAAGCGTCGTCGGCGCGGCCGGGGCAAGGAGGCCGCCGCGCGGCAGTCGGCGGGCGCCACGGCGCCGCAGGGCGGCTTTCCGGTCTTTCCCGGCGCCGACGCTGGGGAGCCGCCCAGCAGGGCGACTTCGCGGGCGTGCCCGTGGCAGGCGCCCCGCAGGCCGTCGGGAGCCTGCTGCGGCTGCGTGTGGAGCAGGCCGGCGCAGCGCGCGGGTGCGGCGACGTGCGGCCCGACCTGGTCTCACCCGCCTGGTGCGCGCGGCTCGCGCGGTGCGCTGGCCCCGCTGCGCGACATCAGCGGCGAGACCGAGGACTCCGCGCTGCCCGGCGGCCAGCCGGCTGCTCGACGTGCTGGAGCTGGAGCCGCCCACGAGCGGACGCGGTCGCGGCGCGCTGGCGGATGGGCGCCCAGTCGACGACGGCCGTCGTCGGCGAGTCCTACGACGGCCCGTTCGGCATCGACCTGCGCACGGACGGCCCGCACGGCCTGATCGCCGGCACGACGGGTTCCGGCAAGTCGGAGCTGCTGCAGACCATCGTGGCGTCGCTCGCGGTGGCCAACACGCCCCGAGAACATGACGTTCGTCCTCGTCGACTACAAGGGCGGCTCGGCGTTCAAGGACTGCGTGCACCTGCCGCACACCGTCGGCATGGTCACCGACCTGGACGCCCATCTGGTCGAGCGGGCCCTGGAGTCGCTCGGCGCCGAGCTCAAGCGCCGCGAGCACATCCTGGCCGCGGCCGACGCCAAGGACATCGAGGACTACCAGGACCTGGTGCGCCGCGACCCCTCGCACGCGCCCGTGCCGCGGCTGCTCATCGTCATCGACGAGTTCGCCTCCATGGTCCGCGACCTGCCGGACTTCGTCACCGGGCCTGGTCAACATCGCGCAGCGCGGCCGGTCGCTCGGCATCCACCTGCTGCTGGCCACCCAGCGGCCCAGCGGCGTCGTCTCCCCCGAGATCCGGGCCAACACCAACCTGCGGATCGCGCTGCGGGTGACCGACGCCGGCGAGTCCAGCGACGTCATCGACTCCCCCGACGCCGGGCACATCTCCAAGAACACCCCGGGCCGGGCGTACGTGCGGCTCGGGCGCGCTCGTCGCTGGTGCCGTTCCAGTCCGGCCGGGTCGGCGGCCGGCGGCCCGGCGCCCGGCGACACCGCGGCGCTCCGGCGCCGTGGGCCGGAGTCGCTCGGCTGGGAGGCACCTCGGGCCGGCCGGCGCCGGCGCGTCCGAAGGCGGCCGGCGAGCGAGGAGGAGGAGATCACCGACCTGAAGGTGCTGGTGGACGCCGTCCGCGACGCCGACCGGCCGGCTCGGGCATCCCCGCCGCAGCACAGCCCGTGGCTGCCCGCGCTCGACCGAGACGCTGCTGCTCGACGACGTCGCCGGCGCCGTCGCCGGGGCGGGCGCGCTGCCGGCCGCTCCCGTACGGCGTGGAGGACCTGCCCGCCGAGCAGGCGCGGCGGGCCGTCGCGGTCGACTTCGCCACCTTCGGGCACCTGCTCGTCGCGCGGCGCCCCGCGCAGCGGACGGTCGCAGGTGCTGCGCACGCTCGCCGGCTCGCTGGCCCGCACCCACTCGTCGCGCGGACGTGCACCTGTACGGCATCGACTGCGGCAACGGCGCGCTCAACGCGCTGACGCGGCTGCCGCACTGCGGGGCCGTGGTCGGCCGCAACCAGACCGAGCGGGCCGTGCGGCTGATCGGCCGGCTGTCGACCGAGGTGACACGACGCCAGGACCTGCTCGCCGAGGACGGCTTCGCCGACATCGGCGAGCAGCGCGCCGCCGGGCCCGAGAAGCGGCGGCTGCCGCACATCGTGGTGCTGCTGGACCGCTGGGAGGGCTGGGTGCCCACTCTCGGCGAGGTCGACCACGGGGCGCTGACCGACACGCTGATGGCGATGATGCGGGAGGGCGCCAGCGTCGGCGTGCACCTGGTCATCACCGGCGACCGGCAACTGCTGGGCGGGCGGATCTCCTCGCTCACCGAGGACAAGTACGCGCTGCGGCTCGCCGACCGGGCCGACTACTCGCTGATCGGCATTCAACGCCCGGAAGGTGCCCGACGACGATCCCGCCGGGCCGCGCCTTCCGCAACGAGACCGGCGACCGAGACGCAGTTCGCGCTGCTCGCAGGGGACGCGACCGGGCAGGGGCAGGCCGCGGCGCTGGCCGCGATCGCGGAGGCGGCCGCGGCGCGGGACGCCGAAGTCCCTCGGGACCGGCGGCCGTTCCGGGTCGACGTGCTGCCGACGCGGATCGGCTTCGAAGAGGCGTGGAAGCTGCGCGACCCGGACGGCGAGTCGCTCGCCGCTGTGGAGCCTGGTGGGCGTCGGCGGCGACGAGTTGACGGGCCTCGGCCCCGACCTGGCGCTGGGCACGCCGACGTTCGTCGTGGCCGGGCCCGCCCGCTCCGGCCGCAGCACGGTGCTGGCGAACATGGCCCGCGCCTACCTGGCGCGCGGCGTGCGGCTGGTGGTCGCGGCGCCGCTGCCGTCGCCGCTGCGGGATCTGGAGGGGCGCGAGGGTGTGCTGCGGGTGTTCACCGGCGACGACATCGGGGAGGACGAGCTGAGCGACACGCTCGAGTCGGCCTCCGCCGGGGAGCCGGTCGTGGTGCTGGTCGACGACGCCGAGCTCCTGGACGACTGTGACGCGGAGGACGAGTTCAAGCGGATCGTGCAGCGCGGCGCGCGAGCGGGGGGTCGCCCTGGTCGTCGCCGGTGACGAGGACGACGTGTGCTCCGGCTTCACCGGGTGGCAGGTCGATGCGAAGAAGGGCAGCCGCGGCCTGCTGCTGTCGCCGCAGGACTCCTCCAGCGGCGAGCTGATCGGCGTCCGCATCACCCGCAGCCAGGTCGGTGGCCCGGTGAGTCCGGGCGGCGGCCTGCTCCACCTGGGCTCCGGCGAGGTGACGGCGGTGACCGTGCCGCAGTCCGCCGAAGAGGCATCGTCCGCGACGGCGGGCCCGTAGGGACGACGGGGTGGGCCTCGTTTGGCCTCGTTACACCGAGCGTCGAGAAGATCGGTACCGGGTGCGCCGCTCCGACACCTTCGGCAACCCGATGGCCGACGGAACCTGCTGCATCCGGGCTCTCCCACCCCTTGACGGCCGGCATACAGGGAGGAAACTGGAGATAGGCCGGAAAGCCGGAGAGCCGCACCGGCGGTGGAGACGTCCACCGGCAGGAGACGCTTGACGTGGCCCTGGCTCAGGCTCCTGGGAGTCCGAATGCTGCCGGAACCTCGGCGACGACCGAGGCGGATGGGGGTGAAAGAGGGCTCCCGGGAACTGTGCTGCCCGAGCGCGCGCGATCCGCAGGGCGGTTCCGCGGTTACCTGCACGTCCGCGCGTCGCAGCCGAGATGCTTTCCCACATACGCACGGATGACGGCGCATCGCCTTTGTCGTCCTGCCGCGCACATCCTGTGAGCGGCCGGCACTCGCACGCCCCCCGCGCGGGTCAGCCCTGGGCGGGTAAGGCGTCGTCGATCGGCGTCAGCGCGAGGGTGCCCGTAACCACTCCGTGCTCACGGTGAATCGCTCGGTGTGGCGTTCTTGAAGAGCGTTCTTTCACAGAGCACCCGCCTCACCGGAGCACCGCCTCGTCTCTACCGCGCGGGGTGCCGTGCCAGCGCCAGGTGGTGGGGCGGGGGCGGGAGGGGAGGTCGGCGCGGCCCGTCGACCACAGCAGGGTCGGCCAGGGTTCCGCGTCCGTCGGGGCGTCGGGGAAGAGGCGGTGCAGGACGCGGGCGCACAGGTCGGCCGGCGGCGACCAGGTCAGGCCGAGACCTTCGGCCAGGTCGTGGGTGTGCACCAGGGTCTCCACGATGCCCATGGCCGCGAAGCCCTCCGGGTCGGCGGCGCCGAAGACGTGGTGGGCCCGCACGTGGGACGGGGTGGTGCGGGCCATCGCCGCCAGCAGGGCGCCGCACGCCTCCAGAACCTGCAGCAGGCCGGCCCGGCCTGCGGCGCGGTCCGCGTGGACGGAGTTGTACGGGCCGCCCGGCCGACGGCTCTCACCGGCGAACGGCACCTCGCCGTCCGTCGGCGGGGTGCGGGGGCCGAGCTGGACGGCGTAGAAGAACAGGTCGTCGGCCAGGTGCTCGACCGTCTCCCAGCAGGTCCATTCGAGTGAACCGGCCTTCGCCTCCCACGCCTGCGGGTCGGACGGCGCCGCGTGCAGCGTGTCGACGGCGAGCCGGACGGCGTGCTCGAGATCGTCCGGGGTGACGGGGCCGGTGGTGGTGGTCTCAGCAGAGCGTGACATGCCGGGGACGGTAGCGTGCGGCGGCCGGGCGTCCCACCGGATTACTCGGCCGGCACCACGACGGTCTTGGCCGCCTTGTCGTGCACGCACTGCCGGTAGGGGCGGTCCCAGGTACAGGACAGCACGTTGATCAGCCAGAAGATGACGCCGACACACGGCACGATCAGCGGCAGCGAGTAGACCGCCGCCCGCGCCCAGGCGGCACCCGCGTCGGGGAGAGCGCCGTTCTGCAGCAGCGCCACCCGCAGCCGCAGCGCCATCTTGCCGAGCGTCTGGCCACGCCAGCTGAGCATCAACCCCTCGTAGAGGAAGTACAGGAACCAGCCGACGAAGCCGACCCAGTAGGAGTTGCCGCTGCCGAAGGTGCTGTCAGCGGTGCCGCCGTAGTCGTACCCGGCGTGCACGAGCGGGACCGCGACGAGGTACACCGGGACGAAGATGATCAGCCAGTCGATGATCCGGGCGAGCAGTCGCCTGCCGCGTGACGGCAGCGGCGGCATGCCGGCCAGCGGGTCCTGCCCGTACGGGCCCTCCTCACCGGGCGCGCCGCCCTCGTACGGCGAGCCCTGCGTCCCGTACGGCCCGTACCCGCCGGGCGGCGGGGGCGGCGGTCCGCCGTAGTGGCCGCCGGACCCGGGCGGCGGGCTGCCGTGCGGCTCGCCGGACGGCGGCGACTCGTGGGGCTCGTCGCGCGGTTCCTCCGGCGGCTGCTCCGAGGGGTCGCGCTTCCGGAACGGATCGTCATCCGGGTTCTCGGTGCTCATGCCACGAGTGGACCCCGTCCCGGTGCCCCGCGCATCCGGCGCGTGTCATCAGGGGGACGGCAAGCGGCCCGTCAGGTGCGGGACGGGTACGGGTGCCAGCCCCGGGTACTCAGGGCGAAGCCCATCGGCGCCGGGAGCGGGATCTCCTGACCGAAGACGCCCTTGCCCGTCTCGACGTACTGGCTTCCGTCGAGCTCCAGGACATGCCAGGTCGCGTCGTTCGGGTCCACGATCAGGTAGACCGGGATGCCTGCGGCGGCGTATCTCAGTCGCTTGTCCTCCCAGTCCCGCTTGACGGCCGTCGCAGTGGTCGAGACGACCTCGACGACGGCCGCCACGATCTGCGGCGGCCAGTCGGCGTCCGCGTCGTCGCCCGGCAGGTCCTCGCTGCGGAGGATGACCGCGTCGGCGCGCGGCCGGTAGTCGTCGGCGAGGACGAGCCCGCGCTCGTTCCATGCCTCGAACGGCTCGGACACCTGCCGGACCAGGCTGCGCCCGGGAAGGTCGTGCAGGTGGCCGGGGTTCGCCTGCACGACGAGTTCGCCGTCGAGCAGCTCGACATGCAGCCCGTCGGGCACGTCCATCTCGTGCCAGGCACGGATGAGGGCGTTCGTTCGGGACATCTTGAACCTCCGGGGCCGGCGCCTTCCGCAAGCCAAGAATACGGCGCCGGCCGGTGCGGACCGCGTCAGTCCGCCGAGGTGCCGCCGGAGACGAAGGTGCGGGCCGCCTTGTCGTGCCAGCACTGGCGCCACGGGCGGTCGAAGAGGCACCACAGCACGTCGAACACGCCGATCACCAGCAGGTTCAGCACGCGGTGGACCAGCCAGCGGCGCAGCGAGGCGCCGAAGCGCGGCGGGTCCTGGCGTTCGACGTCCAGCACCGTCAGACCGAACAGCTTCTTGCCCAGCGTGCGGCCCCACTTGGCCGTCGGCAGGGCCTCGTAGAGCAGGCCGAAGACGAGGAAGGCGCCGAGCACGACCGCCAGGTAGACGCCCGTGGTGCCGTCGACCAGCCAGATCTGGCGGGTGACGCCGGCCTGCCGGGCGGCGTCGATCTCGCCCTGGATGTGGTCGGTGGCCTTGCCGACGAAGGGGAACGCGGCGGCCGCGGTCACGGCGGCGACGAGGAGGCCGTCGAGCAGTGCCGCGCCGAAGCGGCGGCCGAGGCCGGCCGGGCGGGCCTGCTGCTGCGCGGCGCGCAGGAACGGGTCGTCGGCCGGGGGCCGCCAGGGCGTGACGGGTTCCCGGCCGGGCGCCTGGCTGCCGGCGTTCTGCGCCAGGTCGTGTACCTGCTGCGCCCACGCCGGGCGTTCCGCCTGCTGTGGGGCGTGCGCCTGGGCGGCCTGTTCAGTGCCGCCCTGCCAGGGTGGCGCCGCCTGACCGTGCTGCTGGGGGACGGGCGGCTGCTGCGTGCCCGGTGCCTGCTGCGGCGCGCCCACACCAGGGCCGCCGTGTCCCTGCTGGTAGGCGGTGGCGCCCTGCTGACGGAGCGCCTCCGCATGGGCCTGCGCCTGTGCCTGCTGCCTGCGCGTGCTGGGCAGGGCCGCCCTCGGCCCACTGCGGCTCCTGCTGCTGATGCTGTTGCCACTGCCGCTGTTGCCACTGCTGCTGGTGCGGCTGCTGCGGTGCGGCTGCTGCCGGGCGGCGCCGCCCTGGGCCGTCGCACCGCCGCGCGGCAGCCGGATGCCGACCGTGTCACCGGAGTCCGCCGGGGCGGATGGGCGCTGCTCGTCGGCAGGACGGGCGTCGTGTGCGTCCGCCCCCCAGGAGACGCGCTGGTCCCCTGCGCCGCCGAAGCCGGACTGCCGGGAGACGTCGGCCTGCCAGGCCCCGCCCGCCTCCGGGCTGCCGCCGTGCAGCCGGCGCGGGTCGTCCCAGCCGGCCACCTGCTCCTCGCGCGAGGCCACGTCGCCGCGCTGCCGCACCTCGGGCAGCCCGCTGTCACCCTGGTTCTCGTCCTCGTCGAGGAAGACGGGTCCGGTCTCCTCCTGGACCGGGGGCGCGGCCTGTTGTGCCGCCCGCTGCGGAGGCACCCCGCCGCGGGACACGCCGCCGCGCTGGACGGGGGGCTCCGGGGGCGGCTCGCCGGGGCCGGGCTGGGGGCGACTGGTGCCGGGCACCCATTGCGTGCCGTCCCAGTACCGGATGTAGCCGGGGATGGACGGATCCGGGTAATAGCCGGGCAGCGGGCTGCCGTTGGCTGATCCTGCGGGTGGGGCACTCATCTGTCCGGGTCCCGTATCTCTCGACCGTCATGCCGGTTTGGCCTTGTCCGCCGCCTCACCGCGCGGGCGCGCGGGCGGGTGCGCGGAGTCCACATCTACCAGAACGGGCCGGGAGCCTACCCCGGTACCGGGGGTGAGGGGCCCCCGGATCCAGGTTTCCGGGGAAAGTTTCGTGAAGACGCGTAAGGATGGTCGTCCTGCGCACTCTCCTCTGGTGCGGGCCGGGCTCAGCGCGGGCCCACAGCGAGGCTCAGGCGACGGAAAGGGCGGGGGCTCCATCATGCACACCACGGTAGAACGCGAACTCGAGGTCTCTCTGGTGCTCTCACCGGAGTGCAGCACGCCGGTCGCGGCCCGGCTCACCTATCGCACGGACGACCCGTTCGCCGTGCACATGGACTTCCATCTGGGCACGTCCAGCACCGTGCACTGGGTGTTCGCACGGGAGCTGCTGACCGAGGGCGTCTTCCGCCCCTGCGGGCAGGGGGACGTGCGGGTGTGGCCGACGCGGGCCGGCGCGCGCACGCTGCTGTGCCTCGCGCTGTCCTCCCCGGACGGGGACGTACTGCTGGAGGCGCCGGCCGGGCCGGTCTCGGCATGGCTGGAGCGGACGATGCGGGTGGTGCCGCCCGGCGAGGAGTGCTCCGAGGCCGACCTGAACGAGGCGCTGGCCGTGCTGCTGGCCACCTCGGCCGACGGGCCGGAGGACTGAGGGCGTCAGTCCAGTCCGGCGGCCTGGCGGACCAGCGGGATCATCCGCAGCGGCACCGGGTTCTCCATCACGATCGCCGTGGAGGCGCGCATGATGCCCTCGAAGCCGACGACCCGGTCGATGACCCGCTGCAGGTCCGCGTTGGAGCGGGCGACGAGCCGGCACAGCATGTCGCCGTGCCCGGTCGTGGTGTGCAGCTCCAGCACCTCCGGGACGGTCGCCAGGTGGGCCCGCACGTCCGCGCCCTGGCCCTGCTTGATCTCCAGGGTGGCGAAGGCGGTCACCGGGTAGCCGATGGCGGCCGGGTCGACGTCGGGCCCGAAGCCCCGGATGACGCCGCCGTCGCGCAGCCGGTCCAGCCGGGCCTGCACCGTGCCGCGGGCGACGCCGAGCCGGCGGGACGCCTCGAGCACGCCGATGCGCGGCTCGTCGGCGAGCAGTTGCAGCAGCCGCCCGTCGAGTTCGTCGATGGCCATGGACGCCTCCCCCGGGTACAGGGTCCGTTCGATACTGGTCACAGTGTACAGATCGCCCGCCTCAACGCGCCTCATGCTGCGCAGTCTGCGCAGTGAAGAAGCGAACTATTGCGCATCTTGCGAAACGGCGGGAGCCTGCCGACATGACTGAGACCACGCACGCAGCCCCCGACACCGCCCGGCAGGCCGACCCCTTCCCGGTCAAGGGGATGGACGCGGTCGTCTTCGCCGTGGGCAACGCCAAGCAGGCCGCGCACTACTACTCCAGCGCGTTCGGCATGAAGCTCGTCGCCTACTCGGGCCCCGAGCACGGCAGCCGCGAGACGGCGTCCTACGTCCTGGAGTCCGGCTCCGCCCGCTTCGTCCTCACCTCGGTGATCAAGCCGACGACCGAACACGGCCGCTTCCTCGCCGACCACGTCGCCGCGCACGGCGACGGCGTGATCGACCTGGCCATCGAGGTCCCCGACGCCCGCGCCGCCTACGCCTACGCGGTCGAGCACGGCGCGACCGGGCCTGGACGAAGCCCTACGAGGTCAAGGACGAGCACGGCACCGTCGTCCTCGCCGCGATCGCCACCTACGGCAAGACCCGGCACACCCTGGTCGAGCGCACCGGCTACGACGGCGTGTACCTGCCCGGGTTCGTCGCCGCCGAGCCGCTCGTCGCGCCCGTCGAGAAGCGCAACTTCCAGGCGATCGACCACTGCGTCGGCAACGTCGAACTCGGCCACATGGACGAGTGGGTCGGCGTTCTACAACAAGGTCATGGGCTTCACCAACATGAAGGAGTTCGTGGGCGACGACATCGCCACCGAGTACTCCGCGCTCATGTCGAAGGTCGTCGCCGACGGCAAGCGCAAGGTGAAGTTCCCGCTCAACGAGCCGGCCGTCGCCAAGAAGAAGTCGCAGATCGACGAGTACCTCGAGTTCTACGGCGGCCCCGGCGTGCAGCACATCGCGCTGGCCACCAACGACATCGTCGCCACCGTGCGGCAGATGCGCGCCGCCGGCGTGGAGTTCCTGGACACCCCGGACTCCTACTACGAGACCCTCGGCGAGTGGGTCGGCGAGACCCGGGTGCCGCTCGAGGAGCTGCGCGAGCTGAAGATCCTCGCCGACCGCGACGAGGACGGCTACCTGCTGCAGATCTTCACCAAGCCGGTCCAGGACCGCCCGACAGTCTTCTTCGAGATGATCGAGCGGCACGGCTCGATGGGCTTCGGCAAGGGCAACTTCAAGGCCCTCTTCGAGGCGATCGAGCGCGAGCAGGAGAAGCGCGGCAACCTCTGAAGGGTGTGAACCGGGGCGGGGGCGGCGAGGAGGGGGCCGCCCCGCCCCTTCGCCTGCCACGGAGCCTTCCACAGGCCCGAGCGGTGACGGTGCGGGCCGCTCGTTGCCCGGGTGGCGGGCAGGTGCGAAGGTGCTCCCATGCCCACAAGCGCACTCGTCGAACAGCTGCTGGACGGCCTCCCCGCAGACGCCGTCCTCACCGACCCGGACGTGACGGCCTCCTACGCCCACGACATGGCGAGCTTCTGCCCGGCGGGCCGCCCGGCCGTCGTCGTCCTGCCCCGCACCGTCGACGAGGTGCAGCACGTGATGCGGACGGCGACCGCCCTGCGCGTCCCCGTCGTCCCGCAGGGCGCGCGCACCGGCCTGTCCGGCGGCGCCAACGCCGTCGACGACTGCATCGTGCTGTCGCTGACCCGGATGGACCGCGATCCTCGAGATCGACCCGGTCGACCGGATCGCCGTCGTCGAACCCGGCGTCGTCAACGCGGAGTTGTCCCGCGCCGTCGGCGAACTGGGCCTGTACTACCCGCCGGACCCCTCCAGCTGGGAACAGTGCACGATCGGCGGCAACATCGGCACCGGCTCCGGCGGCCTGTGCTGCGTGAAGTACGGCGTGACCGCCGAGTACGTGCTCGGCCTGGACGTCGTCCTCGCCGACGGGCGGCTGATGTCCACCGGCCGCCGCACCGCCAAGGGCGTCGCCGGCTACGACCTGACCCGGCTCTTCGTCGGCTCCGAGGGCACCCTGGGCGTCGTCGTGCGGGCCACGCTCGCGCTGCGCCCCAAGCCGCCGCAGCAGCTCGCGCTGGCCGCCGAGTTCCCCTCCATGGCGGCCGCCGGGCGACGCGGTCTGCCGGATCATGGAACGCGGCCACGCCCCGTCGCTGCTGGAACTGATGGACCGGACCACGCTGCGGGCCGTCAACGACATGGCGCACATGGGCCTGCCCGAGCCTCGACCGAGGCCCTGCTGCTCGCCTCCTTCGACACCCCGGACCCGGCGGCCGACCTGGCCGCCGTCGGCGCGCTGTGCGAGGCGGCGGGCGCCACCCAGGTGGTGCCGGCCGAGGACGCCGCCGAGTCCGAGATGCTGCTGGCCGGCACGGCGGCTGGCGCTGACCGCACTGGAGAAGATCACCGGCACCACGCTCATCGACGACGTGTGCGTACCGCGCGCCAAGCTCGCCCCCATGCTGGACGGCGCCGCCGCCATCGGCGAGAAGTACGGCCTGACCGTCGGCGCCTGCGCGCACGCCGGGGACGGCAACACCCACCCGATCGTCTGCTTCGACGCCGAAGGACCCCGACGAGTCCCGGCGCGCCCGGGTCTCCTTCGACGAGATCATGGCGCTCGGCCTCGAACTGGGCGGCACCATCACCGGGGAGCACGGGGTCGGCGTGCTGAAGAAGGAGTGGATGGCCCGCGAGACTCGGGCCGGTCGGGCTGGAGTTGCAGCGCGGGGTCAAGCAGGTCTTCGACCCGCTGGGCATCCTCAACCCCGGCAAGCTCTTCTGAGCTTTCGCCCGGAGTCTGTCCACGGGGTCCCGGCCCGCCCGGGTCGCAGGGACTGCGGACGTCGTGGGCGTTGATCGCGTCGAAGTACGCTCGGACCACCCCGACGGATTCCAGCACCCCGGATGCGGCGACGACAGCCCGCCGCATCGTGGGCGCCGGTGACGGAACCCGCGCCGGCCGGCTGGTCCGGCCTCACTCCCGCCAGAACAGGTGGTGCGTCACGCCGCTCGGGCTGGGCACCACGTCCTGGTGGAACCGATCGAGCAGCTCATCGGGGGACTCCCACAGCCGGGTTCCGGAGCCCAGCTTCGTCGGCAGGACCGCCACATGCGCGGTGTCGACGAGGTCGGCCTCGAGGAACTGCCGGATGATCGTGGCCCCACCGCCGAGCCGGACGTCCTGGCCCCGCGCCGCCTCCTTCGCCTGGGCGAGCACCGCTGCCGGGTCGCCGTCGACGAAGTGGAACGTGGTGTCGGAGAGCGTGAACGACGGGCGTTCGTGGTGCGTCATGACGAACACCGGCGTGTGGAAGGGGGGCTCGTCACCCCACCACCCCTGCCACTCGTGGTCCTGCCAGGGCCCGCGCTGCGGCCCGAACTTGTTGCGGCCCATGATCTCGGCGCCGATGTTGCGGGCGTAGTCCCGGGTGATGTAGTCATCCAGACCTCGGCTGCCACCGGGTTCGCAGCGGTTGATGGGTGGGTGGTCGGTGGCAATGGCCCAGGCGAACATGTCCCCCGGATCGGCATGGCCGAAGGGCTTCTCGAGGCTCTGGCCCTCGCCGGCGCCGAACCCGTCGCTCGAGACGGTGAAGTTCTGGACCCGCAGCAACTGGCTCATGTCGCTCCTCCTGCTTCGCGCTTTGCGATCATTTCACGGGGGGTAGACCGGCCGGGCCGGGAAAACTCATCGCCGCACCGTGCAGTTCTCATCGAGCTCCCACGGACGCGCCGGGCGTACCTGGGCTCTCGGGCAACGCAGCGAGCGTGCGTACCAGGGCGGCGAGCGGGGCGAACCGTGCCTGATGCGGCACTAGCAGTGGGGCACGGAACCGTGGCCGCTGCGCAGGGCCTTGAGGTCCTTCAGCGCGCCGTCCAGGGTGGTGACGGGCACCAGCCTCATGTCGGACGGCAGTTCGGACTGCGCGTCATCGCACTCCGCCTTCGGCACGAGGAAGATCGTGGCCCCGTCCCGGTGCGCGGCCTGCGTCTTGAGCGGGACGCCGCCGACCGGGCCGACCTGGCCGTCCGCGGTGATCGTGCCGGTCCCGGCGATCGTCCGGCCGCCGGTCAGGTCGCCGTCGTCGCCGATCGTGTCGATGATGCCGAGGGTGAAGAGCAGGCCCGCGCTGGGTCCGCCCACGTCCGCCAGGCGCAGCCTGACGCTCACGTCGTCGGGCGACAGGTCCAGCTCGTCCAGCGCAGCCGAGACGGCGCTTCTCTGCGAGGTCCGCATCTGCTTCCTGCCGTGCTGCTCGATCTGCTTGATGTCGCCCCCCACCGGGTAGACGGCCTCGGTCGGCAGCACTTCGCGGTCGGTGGCGAACCAGCCGTCGACGACGTCGGCGATGCGCACCGTCGCCTGTGGTCCGGTCGCCGCGATGGTCACCATGCGCAGTTCGCCCTTGCTCGGCGCGGTCTTCGCGGCTCCGTCGACGGTGATGACCCGCTGCCCCTTGTACGAGCCCAGGACGTTCGCGGTGATGCCCGGCTGGGCGAGCGTGAACGGCAGCGGTGCCAGACACACGGCGGCCAACAGGCCGGCCACCGGCAGCGCGCACAGCGCGAGCGTGCGGCGGCGACGGCGGGGGCGTGATGGCGCGGGAGACAACGGCGACGGCATGGGGCGAATCTAGTTCACGACGTCGCCGGCACCGGAGGCGCCGTCACCGCAGGGCGTCGGCGACCTGCTGTGCCGCGTGCACCACGCGCTCTCCGACGCTCTCGGGCACCGACTCCGAGAGCATCACCACGCCCACGCTGCCCTCGATCCCGGTCACGCCCAGCAGCGGAGCCGAGGCGCCGCTGGCACCGGCCTCCAGCTCGCCGTGCGTGAGCACGTAGCCGGGTCCGAGCTCGTCGTCCGGGCCGCGCCCGACGAGGATGGCGCGGCCGGCAGCACCGCGGTCGAGCCGGTGACGGAAACCGGCCCGGTAGGCGACGTGGTAGTCGGTCCAGCTCGGCTCGACCACGGCCACCGCCAGCGCCTCCGAGCCGTCGACGAGCGTCAGGTGGGCGGTCGCGCCCACCTCCTCCGCGAGCGAGCGCAACGCGGGAAGCGCCGCCTCGCGCACCAGCGGATGCACCTGTCTGCCCAGCCTGAGCACGCCCAGCCCGACGCGGGCCCGGCCCCCCAGGTCGCGCCGGACGAGCGAGTGCTGCTCGAGCGTCGCGAGCAGCCGGTAGACGACGGTGCGGTTCACGCCGAGCTTGGTCGACAGCTCGGTCACGGTCAGCCCGTGATCGGTGTCCGCCAGCAGCTTCAGGACGCGCAGTCCTCTGTCGAGCGTCTGAGAGGTCTCCGCGGTCACGACGCCCCCCCTTTTCTGAAAGGTCATGGCGACGACGGTTCGGTGCGGGAGCGTCCACGCAGAGAGCCGCCGGCCGAAGTGGCACTGGATCGATACGTGCATACGACACCGGCTGCGCTCCGAGGCGACGCTGCCACGGGGCGTGTGTGACCGAAACCTAGCGACCGAACACCGCTGACCGGAAGACTCCGTCCAGAATCCGGTTACCGCCGCCCGGAAATGCCCCATAATGTCGCCCTCCGGGCGACGCCGGGGCCGACGTCCCGGCCACCCCCCGACCGGGCTTCGCCCCGGGCCGGTCCCGACCCGACGCGGTCGCAACCGCAGCGTCGAGCGGTGTGTCAGCGGATGCGGGTGGCCCATTCGCGGACCTTCGCGATGCGGGCCGTGAGCTGACCCGCCGTCGCCTCCGCCGTCGGCGGCCCGCCGCACACCCGGCGCAGATCGTTGTGCACGACGCCGTGCGGCTTGCCACTTTGGTGCACGTAAGCACCCACCAGCGAGTTGAGCTGCTTGCGCAGCTCCATCATCTCCTTGTGGCTGACCACCGGCCGCCGTTCGGCGGGCAGTTCGATCAGGTCGGCCTCAGCGTCCGGCTTCCTGCGGCTGTGTGCGATCTGCCTCGCCTGCCGCCTCTGGAGCAGCAACTGCACCTGGTCCGGCTCCAGCAGACCGGGGATGCCCAGGTAGTCCTGCTCCTCCTCACTGCCCGGGTGGGCCTGCATCCCGAACTCGGCGCCTTCGTACATCACCCGGTCGAAGACGGCCTCGGACTCCAGCGCCTCGAAGGGCAACTGGTCCTGGTCGCCGGTGTCCTCGTCCTCCTGCCGTTCGGCCTCCTTCAGCAGGTCGGCCTCCTCGGCGTACGGATCCTCCTCACCGCCCGTTTTCGGCTTGTCCAGGACGTGGTCGCGTTCGACCTCCATCTCGCCCGCGAAGCCCAGCAGCATGGGAATCGTCGGCAGGAAGACGGACGCGGTCTCGCCGCGCCGCCGGGAGCGCACGAAGCGGCCGACGGCCTGGGCGAAGAACAGCGGTGTGGAGATCGTCGTCGCGTAGACGCCGACCGCGAGGCGCGGCACGTCCACGCCCTCGGAGACCATGCGGACGGCGACCATCCACCGGTCGTCGGAGTGCCGGAAATCCTCGATGCGCTGCGAGGCCCCTCCGTCATCGGACAGCACGACGGTCGCCGCGTGGCCGGTGATCTCCCGGATCTGCTTCGCGTACGCGCGGGCGGAGTCCTGGTCGGAGGCGATGACGAGCCCGCCGGCGTCGGGGATGGCCTTGCGCACCTCGCCGAGCCGGTGGTCTGCCGCGCGCAGCACGGCGGGCATCCACTCGCCGCGCGGGTCCAGCGCGGTGCGCCAGGCCTGCGAGACGGCGTCCTTCGTCATGGGTTCGCCGAGCCGCGCGGCGATCTCGTCGCCGGCCTTGGTACGCCAGCGCATGTTGCCGCTGTAGGAGAGGAAGATGACGGGCCGCACGACGCCGTCGCCCAGCGCGCTGCCGTACCCGTAGGTGTAGTCGGCGACGGACCGGCGGAGGCCCTGGGCGTCCTCGGCGTACTCGACGAACGGGATGGGGTTGGTGTCGGAGCGGAACGGTGTGCCGGTGAGCGCGAGCCGCCGTGTCGCAGGCTCGAACGCCTCCTGGCATGCCTCACCCCAGGACCGGCTGTCGCCGGCGTGGTGGATCTCGTCGAGGATGACGAGGGTCTTGCGCTGCTCGACACGGTTGCGGTGGAGCATCGGGCGGACGCCGACACCGGCGTAGGTGACGGCGACGCCGTGGTAGTGGCGGCTCAACGGGCCGGCGCTGTACTCGGGGTCGAGCTTGATCCCTATCCGCGCGGCCGCCTCCGCCCACTGCTTCTTCAGGTGTTCGGTGGGCGCGACGACCGTCACCTGCTGCACGACGTGGTGGTGCAGCAGCCAGGACGCAAGGGTGAGCGCGAAGGTGGTCTTGCCGGCGCCCGGTGTCGCCACGGCGAGGAAGTCACGGGGCTGCTGTTCCAGGTAGGCGTCCATCGCCCCCTGCTGCCAGGCGCGCAGCTTGCCGGCCGTTCCCCAGGGCGCGCGGCCGGGGAAGGCCGGTGAGAGGTGGTGGCTGGAGGTGGCGGCGGTACTCACGGTCTCCGTGGGGGTCGCGGGACAACGGCGCCCGCCAGCCTATCGCCGCGCGGCGGCGGTATTGACGACGACGGTCCGCCCCCCGGCGCCGCGGGCGGGCCGGCGCCCGTCCCGGCCGGTAAACCCCGCGCATGGCTCCCGCGTCCCGCCGGACGGCGGAAGGGCAGCGCCGTCAGGGCTGCACCGACGTGCATGCCCGCGGACGACGCCGAGCCGGGGCCGTCGCCGGACACGCCGGCGTCCGGCGCGCCCGGCAGACCCGGGCCGGCCGAAGGCCCCGGGCGACGCCGCGCTGTCCGCTTTCCGCGCCGGAGTGCGCGTTCGTGCGGTGCGCCTCGGCGACAGCCGGCAGCTCGCTCGGTGCGAGCCGGACAGGACGGGCCGGGGTCGCACGTCGGCGTCCGAGGGCCGAACGGGCGTCACGTCGTCAGGAGCACGCCGCCGTAGGAGACGCCCGCGATGACGATCCACGAGCACAGGCCGAGCGCCGCGACACGCAGGCCGGTGCGGGCCAGCGACGGAAGGTGGACGGCGCTGCCCAGCCCGAACAGGGCGGCGGCGAGCAGGAGTTCCTTCGCCTCGCCGAGCGCGTCGAGGGCAGCGGCCGGCAGCACGCCGGTGGTGCGCAGCGCGACCATGGCGAGGAAGCCGAGGACGAACAACGGCACGAGCGGCGGCCGCTTGCCCGCCGGCTGCCCCGGCTTCGGTGCCCGCGGCGGCACCGCGTCGTCCGTGGACCGCGAGCACGACGCCCGCGACGAGCGGCGCGAGCAGCATCACCCGCATCAGTTTCACCAGCACCGCCTGGGTGAGCGCCGCTCCCCCGGCGGTCTGCGCGGTGGCGACCACCTGCCCCACGTCGTGCACCGAGGCGCCGACCCAGCGCCCGAACTGGGCGTCGCCCAGCCCGAGCGGGCCGTGCAGCAGCGGCAGCACGGCGATGGCCAGCGTCCCGCACAGGGTCACCAGCGCGACGGAGGCGGCGACGTCCTGCTCGTCGCTGTCCCGCACCTCGCTGACGGCGCCGATCGCGGAGGCGCCGCAGATCGAGTAGCCGGTGGCGATGAGCAGCGGCTGGTCGCCAGGCAGCCCGAGCCGGCGGCCCAGCCACAGCGTGCCGAAGAAGGTGGCGGTGACGACGGCGAGGACCATCGCGACCGTCTGCCAGCCGAGCCCGAGGATGTCACTCAGCCCGAGCTTGAGGCCCAGCAGCACGATGCCGGCCCGCATCAGCCGCTTGCCGGCGAAGCTCAGGCCGGGGCGGCCCGAGCCCACCACGAGGGGGCGGACGCCGGGCAGGTGGGCGGCAAGGATGCCGAGGACGAGCGCGGCGGTGAGCAACGGCACGACGGGCAGCACCAGGTGCACGCCCCAGGCGAGCAGCACGCCGCCGGCGGCCAGAGCCAGCCCGGGCGGCGTGCGGCGCCGTCCGCCGGGGCGATCGGCGCCGGAGGCCCCCGCGGCGCCGCCTTCGGTGCCGTCCGTGGGCGCGGCGGCGGCCGTGCCGCGGCATGCGTCGCCGGCGCGGTCCCCCAGCAGCGCCATCAGCGGTCGGCCGGCAGGTCGTAGACGCGGCGGACGCTGGTGCCCAGGCGGGAGATGTCCGCGCCGTAGACGTGGATCGAGACGGCCTTGTCGTCGCAGCCGTTCCACACCCGGTGGATGTCGCCGGGCGGCGCGAAGCCGCACACCTCGCCGGTGCGGTTGACCACGTCCTCGGTGGCCACGAGCCGCGCGACGCCGCCCGCCCCGTCGGCGGGCAGCAGCCGGTAGCGGCGCTCGTGCTCCTCGCCCTGGTGGACGCCGGTCACGCACCAGGAGACGTGGTCGTGGACGGCGGTGCGCTGGCCGGGCAGCCACACGAGCGCGACGAGGGAGAAGCTGCCGTCGGACTCGGCGTGCAGCAGGTGCTGCCGGTAGCAGTCCGGATCGCCCTCGTACTGCTCCGGCGTGAGCAGGTCGGTCGGCGCCCAGGTGCGGGGCGAGCTTCTCGCCCACCAGGTAGGCGGTGACGTCGGGGGCGAGTCCGCGGGCGACCGCAGCCCGCACGTCCTCGACGAGGGCGGCGAGCCGCTCGGTCGTGCGGGCGGCCGTGGGAGCCGGATGCGGTCGGAGTAGCCATGACCGCAGAGTGCGGTGCGCCGACCCATCACGTCCAAGGAGCGGTTTCTTGCGCCGTCCCCATAGCTCGCCGCTTATGGCATCGGAGCCGACGGCCGGGATCGCAGTGCGGCGCGAGCGTCAGCAGCCGACGCGCCGGGCGGCGGCCGCCCGCAGCGCCTCCAGGACGAGCGCGGTGGCGGGGATCTGCAGGTGCTCGCGCAGCACGTAGGCGGACACCTGCCGCCGCGAGGCCGGGTCGAGCGACCGCCCGGCCACCTTCGTGTCGCTGAGGCAGGACAGCACCAGGCCCGGGCATCATCGCGATGCCCAGTCCCTCGGCGACCAGGCTCTGCACGACGAGGATGTCGTCGGTGGTGAAGGCGATGTCCGGGCGCGAAGCCCAGTTCGGCGCACTCGTGCAGGAAGTTCGCCCGGCAGCGCAGACAGCCGGCGATCCAGCGCTCGCCGGCCAGCTCGGTCAGCCGGACGGCCCGCCGCCGGGCCATGGGGTGCCCGGCCGGCATGCACGACGGTCAGCTGGTCCTCGAGGAGCTTGATCTCCACCAGCTCGTCCGGGACCTGTTCGCGCAGGCCGGGATAGGTGAAGGCGAGCGACAGGTCGCTCTCGCCGCGCGCGACCCGCTCCAGCGACTCCGGCGGCTCGCTCTCCTGCAGTTCGACGCGCACCCCGGGTGTCCGGCGGCCAGCGAGGCCAGCGCCTCCGGCACGATCGTCGCCCCGGCGCTGGGGAAGGCGCACACCCGTACCCGGCCGGCGCGCAGCCGGGTGATCGCGGACATCTGCTGCTGGGCGGTGGCGATGGTCGCAGGATCGTCCCGGCGTGCCGGGACAGCGCCTCGCCGGCCTCGGTGAGCCGGATGCGGCGGCCGACGCGGATGAACAGCGGCGTGCCCGACGTCCCGCTCCAGCGCCTTCATCTGCTGGGTGATCGCGGGCTGGGTGTAGCCCAGCGCGCGGGCCGCGCCGGAGAACGAACCGGTCCGCACGACCTCGTCGAAGGTCCGGATGTGCCGCGAGTCGAACATGCTCCTACATAAGCAGAATTTGGGTTGGGCCGACAAATACCCGGCAGCGCTTTGGCCCCGTCGCGCCTACGTCTGCGCGCGCAGCGCGCGCAGTTCTCCGGCGATCCAGCCCACCTCGTCGGCCTTGCCGGCCGCGACGTCGACCATGAGGCCGAAAGCCCGCCCCTGGTCGACCTCGGACATGTCGATGCCGTTCAGGTCCAGGAAGACGACGGCGCACATCCACGCCGTGCGCTTGTTGCCGTCCACCAGTGGGGGATTGATCGCCAACGACTGCAGCAAGGCCGCGGTCTTCTCGAAGAGGTCCGTGTAGGCCTCGACGCCGAACATCTGCGACTGAGGTCTGTGCAGAGCGGACGACAGCAGGCCGAGGTCGCGTACCGCGACCTCCTGCTCCCCGCAGGCCAGCTGGGCCAGGTCCAGGGCTTCCTGGACACGTCAGGTACTTCACGTACCGCTCAGCCTCCGCAGCAGCTCCGCGTGCTTGGTCGCGTACTTCGCACCCAGCTTCCGTACGGTCTCCCGGTCGGCCTCGTCCGCGAGGTAACGCTCTATCGCCCTGATTGCCACAGCGTGCATGCTGCGCCCCTCGCTCTCCGCACGCTGCTTCAGGGACTCCTGTACGTCCTCAGGCAGTCTCAGGTTCATCGCCATACCACAAAGGTACCGCATCTGGTGTCACCATGGTACTGACTTCACTCGCAGGGGCGGGCGTGGAGGCGGCTGGCGACCGCGATGCCGGCGGCGGCGACCGCCGCCGCGACCACGTAGACGACGGTGAAGGCCAGCGGGTGCGCGTGCGCCGCCGGCCCGGCCGCGTGCGCCACGTCGCACGTCGCCGCCGCCCAGCGCGGCGAACGCCGCGCCCGTGCCCGCCAGCAGCACGATGCTGGCCAGGCTGTCCGACGTCTGCAGCGCCGCGCTGTTCTCACCCGCCTCCTCCGGAGAGGACAGCTTCAGCAGCAGCACGCTCGTCGACGACAGCGACAGACCCATCCCGAAGCAGGCCACCGCCATCATGGCGGCCAGCGTCCAGACCGGGACCGCGGGCAGCAGCACCACAGGGCACATAGGCGATGCCGCAGGTCACCAGCACCATGCCCAGCCGAATCAGGCCGTGCCGGTGCGGCTCCAGGCGCGGGCGGGCCTGCACCCAGGAGCCCAGCGCCCAGGTGCCGCCGCCGGCGGCCAGGGTCAAGCCCGCCAGGGTGACCGACAGCCCCCGCTGGGTCACCAGCGTCAGCGGGATGAAGCTCTCCGCGACGATGAACGAGCCGGAGACGATCCCGCGCAGCAGCACCACGGCGGGCAGTCCGCGCCCCGCGCGGAAGGTGCCGGGCGGCAGCAGCCGCAGCGCCGCCGGCACCAGCAGCACGGCCCCGAAGATCGCCGGGAAGGCGGCAAGCGGACGCAGGTCCTGTCCCGCGTACTGCAGCAGGCCCGCCCCGACGGCCACCGCCAAGGCCAGCCGGATCCGTCGCACGTCGAGCGGCTCGGCCGCGTCCGCCGGCGACGCCGGGCCATCGGCCATCCGGCGCAACGCCGGCAGCATCACCATCAGCGGACCGCAACGAGCACCGGGATGCCCAGGAAGACCCAGCGCCAGCCGAGCTGCTGCGTGACCGTGCCGGCGATCAGCGGTCCGACGATGGCCGGCACCACCCAGGAGGCGGCCATCGCCGCCATCGCCGAGGGCCGCAGCCGTTCCGGATAGGCGCGGCCGATCGCCACGTACAGCGCCACGATGACCAGCCCGCCGCCGATGCCCTGCACCGCCCGCCCGAGCACGAAGACTCCCATCACCTGAGCCGTGCCGGCCGTCACCAGGCCGCAGGCGAAGGCCACGATGCCGGCGGCCAGCGGCGGCAGCGGACCGCGCCGGTCGGCCCACTGCCCGGAGACGGTCATGCCGAGCAGACTCGTCGTGAAGAAGGCGGAGAAGGCGAAGGCGTACAGCGACACACCGTTGAGTTCCTCGGCAGCCACGGGCATGGCTGTCCCGACGGCCGTCGCCTCGAAGGCGATGAGCAGCACGACGGAGACGATGCCGAGCGTCAGTGCCCGGAAGGGCACCGCGAGTACGGAGTCCGCCGCCCCCTCGGGCGCGGTCCGTGCCGCCTCAAGGGGTTCGAACGGCTCCGCCGTACCGGCCTCTCCCGCCATCACCACGGCCGCGCACTCGCCGCCGTCCGTCTCACCGCTCACCGCCATGCGGACACCGTAAGGTGCGACACTGACACACGCACCTGACTTCCGCCCCGCCCGCTCTCGTCCGATGGATGTAGGTCCGGCCGGCACGCCGGGCGCCGGCAGAGCGCGTCGTCGAGCTGCGCCATGAGTGCACGCGGGGACTGCGCCGATCCGTCGCACGAGCGGCGAGGGTGCGGCCCGGGAAGATCGGGCGGTGGTCCGGGAACGGGACGGCGACGGCTTCCTCGAACACCCGGTGGGCCGACGCATCCAGGATGTGACCGCCCTGCCGGCCCCGCAGTGCGCCCACACCCGGCCCGGCGGATTGGTCTCAGCCCCCGGACCCGGGCCGCGGGCCGGACCCGGGCCGCGGGCGTCTGCTGCGGGCGTTGGCCGCCGAGACCTCGGCGCGCATGCGCTCCGCGGGAGTCGCGTGGCGCACGTCCGCGGGCGCGGCCAGCCAGGTGCGGCCCCCGCCGAGCGGACGCAGCCGCACCTGCGGCCCGGGGGATGCCTGCACCTCGCCGACCCGGCCGTCACGCTCGTCCACGACCACGTCCCCGGCACCGGGTCCGTCGTCGAGCGAACTGGAGATCACGTGAACCTCCCTCCCGCGAGTGTGACGCTCTGCCATCGCACGGTAACTGTGTGGAGTACCCCGGGGCAGGAGAGGTCAATCACGCGACTCCAGAAAGGACCTAGGCCGCGACCTTGCGACCGCCGCTCGCCATCGCGGACCGCACGAAGTTGCCGATCACCACGATCGGCACGATGAAGGCCTTGAAGAAGATGATGTAGGTGCCGCCCTCGAAGATGAAGCCCAGGTAGACGCCGTAGCCGAAGAAGCCCAGGCCGGCCACCGCCCCGAAGATCCGCCAGCCGATGCTCTGGCGTGCGGTGTTGACGAAGGCCATGACGAACATCGCGACTCCGCTGAGCAGCAGGAGCAGGACGTACCAGGAGAAGAGGGGCTCGAGACCGAAATCGAGGTTCATGGAGGTTCCTTGATGACTGTGTGGTGATCGTCTGAATGACGACGGCGTATCGTACTGAATCCACGGGCCCTTTGTCGTGCTCATTCTCATAAGACGCGAACTGGACATTCCTTGTTCCGACATTCACTGCGAACCGGCACAAGGCGTGCGCGCCTCAGGGCCGTTCATCCTCCCTCGGGGACGCCGGGTTCCGGGCGGGTACGGTGAGCCGGTCGGGGGCAGGGACCGGAACGAGACAGGGGGTTCGACGTGTCGGACGACGCCTACGACGTCGCGCAGCGGTGCGCGGAGGCCATGTACGCCGAGGACCGGGCCAGCCGGGCACTGGGGATCACCGTGCACGACGTGGCACCCGGACGGGCCACCGCGCGGATGCGGGTCAGCGGGACGATGGTCAACGGGCACGACATCGCCCACGGCGGCTACCTGTTCCTGCTCGCCGACACGGCGTTCGCCTTCGCCTGCAACTCCTACGACGTGGCGACCGTCGCCCAGGGCGCCCAGGTGACGTTCCTGCGCCCAGGCCGGGAGGGCGACGAGCTGAGCGCGGAGGCCGTGGAGCGCTCGCGGTTCGGACGAGGTGGCATCTACGACGTGACGGTACGGACCGCGGACGGCACGGTCATCGCGGAGTTCCGCGGCCAGAGCCAGGCACTGCGCGACCGCCGCATCCTGCCCTAGCCCACGCTCTCCGGGCCGCGCTGCAACTGCACCTGCCGCTCGGTGTCGGAGAAGCCGAGCGCGCGGTAGAGCCGGATCGCGGGGTACTCCGGGTCGGCGACGATGACCAGCGTGCGGACCCGCAACTGCGTCAGGCCCCAGCGGCCCGCCTCGTACACGACGTGCGAGGCCAGAGCGCGCCGTCGGAAGTCCGGGTGTGTGTGAACGTTCTGGTAGCGGGCGAGCCCCTGCCCGTCGGTGAACAGGCCGGCGGAGGCGCGCAGCCTGCCGTCGACGAACGCACCGAACCAGGCGCCGTACCCCGCCTCGCACAAGCGCCGGTCCTCGGCCAACTGCCGCTCGGCGAAGAGCTGGTGCTGGGCGGACGACGACTCCTCGCCGTCCTCCAGGGCGCTCCGCAGCTCACCGGCCTGCGCCCAGTCCCCGGCACTGCGCAGCGGGCGCACGTCGACCCCCGGCGCAGTCGCCGCGGGAGGCGCGAGGCGGCCGGCCGTGAGAACGGCGTTCACCTCGACCTCGACGCCCAGGCACGCCAGTTCGTCCCGGTCCCCAGCCTCGCCGTCGGTGCCGTCGACGCCGAAGGCCAGATGTCCCGCGTCGGGGAACTCCGCGGCGAAGTGGGCTGTCCAGCGCTGCGCGTCGCCCGGCTGCGGAGGACGGCGGTACAGCAGGAAGTTACCCCACCAGAACCCGGGGTTGTCCGGGGTGCGCACCACGGCGTAGCCGGCCTCGGGCCGGTCCTCCAGCTGTGCGCCCGCGAGTTCCCGCACCATGAGGTCGGTCCGGAAGCCGAGTGAGGTGACGTTCACGTCGTACTCACGAGGAGGTGACGGCTGCCGTCTGGGGGCGGACGGGGAGGCGGTTGATCGGGCGGCCCGTGGCCGCACGGACCGCGCCGGCCACCGCCGCCGGGGAGACGACCACCGGCACCGCGGAGGCGGCCTTCGCGCCGAACGGCGCGACCACGTCGCGTTCCTCGACGAGTCGCACGATGCGGATGTCCGGCGCGTCCAGCGCCGTCGGCAGGGCGTAGCCGGTGAAGTCCGGGTGCCGGACGACGCCCTTGGCGACGCGCAGGTGCTCGGTGAGGGCGGCGCCGACTCCCTGGGTGACGCCCGCCTCGATGCGGGCCCGCAGCTGCCGCGGATTGAGCACCCGGCCGACGTCCTGGGCCACGGCCATCTCCACCACCCGCACGGAACCCAGCTCGACGTCGACGTCGACGACCGCTCGGATCGCGGCGAAGGCGAGGCCGACGAACGCGTCGCCCTGGCCCGTCGTCTCGTCGAGCGGCTCGGTGGGGTGCGGGCGGCACTGGGCGGTGGCCCACAGCTCCTTGCCGTCAAGGGCCTCCGCGACGGTCGTGGACAGCACGCCGTCATAGGAGGTGATCTTGCCGTCGGCGATCTCCAGCAGTTCCGTCGACATGCCGAAGTTGGCAGCGAGCGGCTGCAGCAGTTGCGTGCGCACCATCTTCGCCGCCCGCTCGACGGCGCCGCCGGAGACCCAGGTGTGACGGCTGTGCGCGCCGGCACCGGCCGGCGGCTGGTCGGTGTCGACGGAGGCGACGTGCACCTCGTCGATGCCGAGGATCTCCTGCACGATCTGCCGGGCGAGCGTCGCGAAGCCCTGCCCGGTCTCGACGGCCGCGCACAGCACGGTGGCGGTCGGCCCCTCGACCTTCACCGTCGCCGTGGACACCTCGTCGGCGCCCTCCGCACCCAGCATGTGCACCATGCCCAGCGCGTAGCCGACGCCGCGCCGGACCGTGGACGGCTCGCCGGCTCCCTCCGGGCCGCCGGGCAGGAGCCAGTCCGCCGTGTTCTCGCCGGGGGCCGCCGGCAGCGGAGCTTCCCGCACGGCCTGCAGGAGTTCGGCGACGGGGGCGGGGCAGGTGACGGTCTGCCCGGTGGGCAGCAGGTCGCCGGTTGCCAGCACGTTGCGCATGCGCAGGTCGGCCGGATCCATGCCGAGCCTGGCGGCCAGCTTGTCCATCTGGCCCTCATAGGCGGCGCACACCTGCAGTGCGCCTTCGCCGCGCAGGTGGCCGGACGGCGGGTTGTTGGTGCGCACGGCCCAGCCGTCGACGGTGGCGTGTGGCACGACGTAGGGCCCGGCGGCGAAGGAGACGGCTGCGGCCAGCACGTCCCCGGAGGTGTCCGCGTAGGCCCCGGCATCCAGCAGGATCTGCGCCTCCACCTTGACCAGGCGCCCGTCGGCGGTCGCGTGGTGCCGGTAACGCAGCAGGGTCGGGTGACGGTGGGGGTGGCCGAGGAAGGACTCCTCACGGCCGGCGGCCAGCTTCACCGGGCAGCCGGTGCGCAGGGCGAGCAGCCCGAGCGGCACCTGCATGCCGGTGTCCTCGCGGTCACCCATCGCGCCGGGCACACCCGTGACGACGACCTTGACCTGCTCGGGCGGCAGCCCGAAGCAGGCGGCGGCCAGGTCACGATCGGTGTGCGGGTCGGTGGAGGCGGTGTAGATCTCCACGCCGCCGTCGGGGCGCGGCACGGCCAGCCCGGCCTCGGCGCCGATCGGCGCGGGGTCCTGACGGCCGATGCGGTACAGGCCCTCGACGACGATCTCGCCGACGGCCTCCGGGTCGCCGTAGCGCAGCGGAATGTGGCGGATGACGTTGCCGTCGGGGTGCAACGGCTCGGCCTCGAAGGCCTGTTCGGGGTCGGTGAGTGGTGCGAGGACCTCGTACTCGACGGCGATGGCGGCGGCCGCCAGCCGCGCCGTGTCCGGGTGGTCGGCGGCGACGGCCGCGATGGGCTCACCGTGGTGACGCACCACGTCGCGGGCGAAGGCGGGCCGGTCGGCGACGCCCCGGCCGTGCGCGGCGTCCCCGGGCACGTCCTCGTGGGTGATGACGGCACGCACGCCGGGCAGCGCCGCCGCCTGCGCGGTGTCGATGGAGACGATGCGGGCGTGCGGGTGCGGGGAGCGCAGTATCGCCGCCCACAGCAGCCCCTCGGCCCACAGGTCGGCCGCGTAGGGGAAGGTGCCCTCCGCCTTCGCGGGCGCGTCGAGGGAAGGCAGGGACACACCCAGACCGTGCGGGTAGGGCTCGGCGGTGCGCGGCCCGGGCAGCGGCGTGCCCTGGGGCGGTGTCGCCGTGACGGTGTGCGGGCCGTCGGCCGTGGCGTTCATCGGATTCCCTCTCCGCCGCCGTACTGCGCCTGCTGCGGGATCTGCGGGGCCCCGGCGCGCTGTGCCGCCTCGGCAGCCTCCGTCCGAGCGGCGTCCCGGGCCGACCGGTCGGCCCGCTCCGCGGCGACCTGCTGCACGGCGTCCAGCACACCCCGGTAGCCGGAGCAGCGGCACAGGTTTCCGCACAGCGCCTGCCGGGTCTCCAGTTCGGTGGGCGCGTGGTTGCCCTCGAGCAGGTCGTGCACGGCCATCGCGATGCCCGGCACGCAGAACCCGCACTGCACCGCGCCGGACGCGGTCAGCGCCCGCTGCACGTCCGAGGGTCCGTCGTCGCCGGCCAGGCCCTCCACCGTGCGGATGTCCATGCCGACGGCTGTCGCGGCCGGCACCAGGCAGGCGGCGAGGAGACGGCCGTCCACCCGCACCGAGCACGCGCCGCACTCGCCCTGCGAGCAGCCGTCCTTCGCTCCGGCGAGGCCGAGGCGTTCGCGCAGCACGTACAGCAGCGACTCGCCGATCCACGCGTCGGAGACCGGGCGGTCGGCGCCGTTGACGTGCAGCAGGTACGACGTGTGCGGATGGTCACTGACGGTGTCCGGCAGGCCGTACGGCTCCGGCGCCTGCGGGACGTCCGCTGTGGCGTCGGCCTCCGGCACCGGGCCCGGTTCCGCCGCGGAAGCAGTGCCGAAGGCAGTCGGCACCGGCTCCGCCGAGGGACGGCCGGCGTCCTCCGCCGGCTCCGGCGGACCCGACTCGGGCCGGTCGGCGGAGCCGCCGACGCCCGGACCTTCGGGAGCAGTCTCGGCGCCGTCGACGAACTGGCGGCTCTCCGGCGGCTCCGCCACGGCTCCGGCGTCGGCGGGGGGCATCGGTTCGCCGGTCGCGGCCTCCGGCGCCGCCCTCAGGTCCTGCCCGGCGGCGGGCGGGCCCGTCTCCCACTCCGGCACCTGCGTCGCCGCAAGGTGGAGGCGGCCCGCGGGGTCGGGGGTGTCGTACCGCGGGGCGGGCGGGAACGTTCCGCCCTGGCTGCCCGCGTGCGCATGCCCGGTCCCCTGCGAGTAGGACGCGGGACCGGGCGCGGCGGCCGAGTCCGCGGAAAGGCGGCTCTCGGGGGCGCCGTGCCAGGCGGCGCCCTGGTCGGGCAGCGCCGTGTCATCACGGTCGTGCGCAGCGGGGAAGCCGTACCCGGGCGTCCCGTACTGCTCCGGTGTCCGGCCGCCGTGCGGCTCCCGGGAAGCCGCCGCCCAGCGGCCGTCGTCGGCGGTGCCGGTCGGGGCGGCCGGAAACCCGTGCGCCGGCGTCCCGGCCGGTCCCGGGGCCCGCTGTTCGTCGGGACGCCAGGCGTGTCCGGTGGTGCCGGTGTCGACCGCCCGGCCCTCCGGCCCGGGCTGTGCCGACTCTGCCGGGCGTGCCGGGTCGGGAAGGCGGTGTCCGGTTGCGTACGCGGTGCCGTCCCAGTCGGGCGCCTGCTGCGGTACGCCGGTGCCGGGCAGCGGCACCTGACGACGGGCCAGCGCGTCCGCGAGCATCGCCTCCTGGCCGGCGCGCCAGGACGCGGACGGCGCGGGCTGTGGCCGCTCCTCGGCCTCGCCGTACTGCGCGCCACCGTACTGTGCCTCTTCTCCCGGTTCTCCCGGACCGGCGTCGCCCGTCGCGGCCGCCCCGCCCGCGCCGAGCGGCCGACGGTGAGTGCGCGCCTCGTGTGAGCCCGCCAGCGCCGCGGCGGCGCCCTGGCCCAGGGCCGCTGCCGGGCCGCGGCCCACCGCCCCGTCGGCGCCGCCCCCGTCGGCCGGCTCGGCCGGCTGGAACGGCGGGTGCGCCGTCGGCGGGCCGGGGTGGGGCTGCGCCGCGAACGGCATCGTCCACTGACCCGTCGACGCCGGGTCGGTGCCGGCGGCGGGTGCCATCGGGATGCCGGTGGGCGTCCCGGTCTGGGCAGCCGGATCGATCCGCGGCGGCTCCCAGCCACCCTGCCCGGTGCCCGGCGCGGCAAGGGGGCCGGGCCCGGCCCCCGGCAGTCCGCCGGGAGGCAACTGCACGAACGCGGTGGCGTCCGCGTCGGATTCGCCGCCCCAGCCGTAGGGCTGCGCGGTCCGGCCGTCGCCGTACTCGTCCGGGCCGCCGTACCAGCCCTGGCCCGAGTGGTCGTGCGGCTCGTTGGTCATGCGAGTGCCCTCCCGAGTCCTCGGCGAGCCAGCGCCGCCACGGTACGCCGTGCGTGCAGGGCGGCAGGCGGCAAGACGGGCGTCTCGCCGCCGTCCTCCGGTGACGGGTCGGGGATGCACTCCATCGCGACGTAGTCCCCGAAAGCCGCCAGCGCTTCGGGCGCCAGCATCCGGTTGCCGTCCCAGTCGATGAGCGAGGCGACCCACCGTTCGGCCTCGAACGGCCGCAGCGGCATCGGCGCGACGGCCCCCACCGCGCATCTGACGGTCCGCCGGGCCGGGTCGAGCACCACGGCGGCCGACACCGTGGCACGGGCCGGGCCGGTGCGACCGGTCGCCTTGAGGAAGGTCTGCGGCGCGTGCAGCAGCGGCACGCGGACGTGGCTGACGATCTCGGCCGGCTGCAGCATCTCCATGCCGGTGAGCAGGTGACTGACCGGAATCTCCCGGCGTACGCCGTCCGGCCCGGCGACGAGCAGGACGGCCTCCAGGGCCGCCAGGACGGGCAAGGTGTCGCCGGTGGGGGCGGCGGTGACGATGTTGCCGCCCAGGGTGCCGGAGTTGCGGACCTGCGGCGGTCCGGCTGCGCGGGCGCTCGCCGCGAGTGCCGGGATGAGCGCCGCGAAGTCGGGGCGCCCCATGCGGGCGTGAGTGAGTCCGCTGCCGAGCAGGGCGTGCCGGTCCTGGTACTCCCAGCCGCGGATCTCCGTGATGCGGCCGAGGCAGACGAGTGCGGCGGGACGCAGTTCGCCGGAGTTGACCCCGGCCATCAGGTCGGTACCGCCGGCGACGGGTACGGCGGCCGGCACGGCTGCGAGCGCGGCCACGGCTTCCTCGAGTGTGACCGGGAGGGTGACGGGCTGCACGACGGACGCGGCGGCCCGCGCCGCTCGTGGCGCCTGCGGTGCATGCGTGCTCACTCCAGCTGCCCCTTCCCCGGGTTGTCCCGGCTGCCCAGCGGTACGGTACGTGGTCACAGCGCGGACGTGGCAACTCTGGCACATCTCACCCGGACGGCGGCACCAGGGTCCGCGACGGATGAACACCTCGGAGCCGAGGCTCAGGGCCGGTCCGACGTGCGCGGTGCGGGCCTCTTCGAGGATGCCGTCCGCGTCGGCTCCGCGCCGGGTTCTCCGGACCGACTCACACGATCGGGGGGTGAACGGTCGAGCGGACGTACGCCTCGCGCGCCGTCGTGCCGCGCCCCCGACACGACAGGAACACGACGGCGCGCCCGGCCGCCCCAGCGGGGCTGCGGGGCGCGCCGGATGAGCCGTGCGCGAGCCGGTGCGGCCGGCGTCCGGGGCTACTTCGAGCCGTCGCCCTTACCGCCGTCGCCCTTACCGTCCTTACCGCCGCCGGCCCCCATGGTCTCGTAGATCTCCTTGCACATGGGGCAGACCGGATACCTCTTCGGGTCGCGGCCGGGCACCCAGACCTTGCCGCAGAGCGCGACGACGGGAGTGCCCTCCATCGCGCTGGCCATGATCTTGTCCTTCTGGACATAGTGGGCGAAGCGCTCGTGGTCGCCGTCGCCGTGCGATGTCTGCGGGGTCGGCTCGACGAGCGTGCCAGTGCCCGTCCCGCGCTCGGGCTCGAGAGTGCTCATGGCATCCAAGACTAATTCAGCGAGGGATCGTCCGGGTACGTGGCCACCATGGCCAGTTCGCTGCGCTGCCGGCGCAGCACGGAGCGCCACAAGCCCTCCGGGGCGGGCGAGGAGACGTCTCCGGGCTCGGAGTCGACGACATACCAGGCACTGTCCCCCAGCTCGTCCTGCAGTTGGCCGGGGCCCCAGCCTGCGTAGCCCGCGAAGATACGCAGGGAGCCGAGCTCTGCGGCCAGCAGTTCCGGGGGCGCCTCGAGGTCGATGAGCCCGATCGAGCCGTGCACCCGGCGCCAGCCCAGCGGTCCGGATCCGGTCCGCGCGCCGGCGGAGGGGACGACGGCGATGCCGAGAGCGGCGTCCAGGCTGACCGGGCCGCCCTGGAAGACGACACCGGGCTCGCCGGAGTAGGGGGCCCACGGCTCCAGGATGTCGCCGACGCCCACGGGCGTGGGCTTGTTGAGGACGACGCCGAGGGAGCCGTCTTCGTCGTCGTCGAGGAGCAGCACGACCGCACGGTCGAAGTTCGGGTCGGTGAGCACCGGGGTGGCGATTAGTAGCCGCCCGGTGAGCGAGGACACCTCGGTCATGAGTCGATGGTCCCGCAATCGGGCGTCCCGTGAGATGCCGAGGAGCGAATCGGGCCCTGGACGTGACATCCCGGTGACCCAGCGGCGTGTGTCGCCGACGCACCGTGAGAAACGGCACCACCCTTGCGGCGCCTGGACAGAAGGTCCCCACCGGCCGTACGGAACCGTCCGCTCCGGCTATTAGTCTGGCTGGATCCGCGCCGACCGGGGGGCTGCCCGGCAGGCCCCCATCGGCGCGGACCTGTCCCCAGTCCGTCTCCAGGAGACACGGAGATCCATGACCGGCACCGAAGACGTAATGCTTGTCCACGGCGGCACCCCGCTCGAGGGGGAGATCCGGGTCCGTGGCGCGAAGAATCTCGTGCCGAAGGCCATGGTCGCCGCACTGCTGGGCAGCGAGCCGAGCCGACTGCGCAACGTGCCGGACATCCGGGACGTGCGGGTGGTGCGCGGCCTGCTGCAGCTGCACGGCGTGACCGTGCGCACCGGGGACGAGCCTGGCGAGCTGCTGCTCGATCCGTCGCACGTGGAGAGCGCCAACGTCGCGGACATCGACGCGCACGCCGGTTCGTCCCGCATCCCGATCCTGTTCTGCGGGCCGCTGCTGCACCGGCTGGGCCACGCCTTCATCCCCGGGCCTGGGCGGCTGCGACATCGGCGGCAGGCCCGTCGACTTCCACTTCGACGTGCTGCGCAAGTTCGGCGCGACGATCGACAAACGGGCGGACGGGCAGTACCTGGAGGCGCCGTCCCGGCTGCGCGGCTGCAAGATACGGCTGCCCTACCCGTCGGTCGGCTCGACCGAGCAGGTGCTGCTGACGGCCGTGCTGGCCGAGGGCGTCACGGAGTTGTCGAACGCCGCGGTGGAACCGGAGATCGAGGACCTCATCTGCGTGCTGCAGAAGATGGGCGCGATCATCTCCGTGGACACCGACCGCACCATCCGCATCACCGGCGTCGACCGGCTCGGCGGCTACGCGCACCGGGCACTGCCGGACCGGCTGGAGGCGGCCTCGTGGGCGAGCGCGGCGCTGGCCACGGGCGGCAGTGTGTTCGTCCGCGGCGCCGGGCAGCGCGAGATGATGACGTTCCTCAACACCTTCCGGAAGGTGGGCGGGGCGTTCGAGATCGGCGACGAGGGCATCCGGTTCTGGCATCCGGGCGGGCCGCTGAACGCCATCGCGCTGGAGACGGACGTCCACCCGGGCTTTCAGACCGACTGGCAGCAGCCGCTGGTGGTCGCGCTCACCCAGGCCTCCGGTCTGTCGATCGTGCACGAGACGGTCTACGAGTCGCGGCTGGGCTTCACCGAGGCGCTGAACCAGATGGGCGCGCACATCCAGCTCTACCGCGAGTGCCTGGGCGGCATGCCGTGCCGCTTCGGGCAGCGCAACTTCCTGCACTCGGCGGTCGTCTCGGGTCCGACCCGGCTGCAGGGCTCCGACCTGGTCATCCCGGACCTGCGGGGCGGCTTCTCCTACCTGATCGCCGCGCTGGCGGCCGAGGGCACCTCGCGGGTGCACGGCATCGACCTGATCAACCGAGGCTACGAGAACTTCGTGTGGAAGCTCGAGGAGCTGGGCGCGAAGATCGAGCGCCCCTGACGAGGGCCGCCCGGGAACGCGCGAACACACGCGTGCGGGGCGGCCTCCCGACTGGGAGACCGCCCCGCACGGCGTTTGCCCGGACGACGGGAGCGCGGCGCTCCCGTCGACGGCTTCACTTGCCCTTTGCGGCTTCCTTGAGCTTGGAGCCCGCCGACACCTTCACGCTGTAGCCGGCCGGGATCTCGATCGGGTCGCCGGTCTGCGGGTTGCGCGCGGTGCGCGCGGCACGGTGGGTGCGCTCGAAGGTGAGGAAACCGGGAATGGTCACCTTCTCGTCGCCCTTGGAGACCACCTCGCCCACGGTCTCGGCGAGCGCGGCCAGAACGGCGTCGGCGTCCTTGCGGGTCACCTCGGCGCGCTCGGACAGAGCGGCCACCAGCTCACTGCGGTTCATAGTCTGTTACTCCCGTGTCTTTCTTGCCGTTGAGGCGTGAGATCGAAGCCGATGCTGCCAGGGCCCTCGGACAGTCCCCGGACCCGGGTCCCAGGTTCGGACCCTCGCGCCTGAGTCGTGTCGCGGACGTCCCGTCGCCCGCCCTGGCGGGCGGACGACGCCGATTCCGCGGCACTTCCCGGTCGCATCCTGCCCCTACCTGCGGCGGAAAGGCCAATCCGGGGGCCTGTGACGCGCGTGTCGCAACCGGGAAGCCACCTCGCGCAACCCTGAGGGGACCGAACGGGTGAAGCCGCGCACCACGCCTCCGGGCCCGTGCGGAACCGCGGCCCGGCGTCAGGGGCGGTCGGTCGGCGTGCCGCCGGGAAGAGCGGACTCGCCCGCAGCCTTCACCGCGTCCCGGACGGCTCCGGCCACGGCGCCGGAAACCTTCTCGTTGAAGACGCTCGGGATGATGTAGTTCGCGTTCAGCTCGTCCTCGAGGACGACGTCGGCCAGCGCGCGGGCCGCCGCGAGCATCATCTCCTCGGAGACGGTGCGGGACTGGGCGTCCAGCAGGCCGCGGAAGACGCCGGGGAAGACCAGCACGTTGTTGATCTGGTTGGGGAAGTCCGAGCGGCCGGTGGCGACGACGGAGGCGGTGCGGCGGGCCTCGGCCGGGTCGACCTCCGGGTCCGGGTTGGCGAGTGCGAAGACGATCGCGCCCTCGGCCATCGTCGGCCACGTCCGCGCCCTCCAGTACGTTCGGAGCGGAGACGCCGATGAAGACGTCCGCACCGGCCACGGCGTCCTTCAGGGTGCCGGTGACCTCGTCCGGGTTGGTGTTGTCGGCGATCCAGCGCAGCGGGGAGTCCTTGTCGGCGCCCACCAGGTCGGTACGGCCGGAATGGACGACGCCGTGGATGTCGGCGACCACGGCGTGCTTGACGCCGGCGGCCAGCAGCAGCTTCAGAATGGCCGTGCCCGCGGCGCCTGCGCCGGACATCACCACGCGCACGTCCTCGATGCGCTTGTCGACCACGCGCAGGGCGTTGAAGAGGGAGGCGAGCACGACGATGGCGGTGCCGTGCTGGTCGTCGTGGAAGACCGGGATGTCGACCGCCTCTCGCAGCCGCGCCTCGATCTCGAAACAGCGGGGGGCGGAGATGTCCTCGAGGTTGATGCCGGCGAAGCCGGGGGCGATGGCCTTGACGACCTCCACGATCGCGTCGGTGTCCTGGGTGTCCAGGCACAGCGGCCAGGCGTCGATGCCGGCGAAGCGCTTGAAGAGGGCCGCCTTGCCCTCCATGACGGGCAGCGCGGCCTTCGGGCCGATGTTGCCCAGGCCGAGCACCGCCGAGCCGTCGGTAACGACGGCGACGCTGTTGCGTTTGATGGTCAGCCGTCGGGCGTCCTCGGGGTGTTCGGCGATCTGCGTGCACACGCGGGCGACGCCCGGCGTGTAGATCATGGACAGGTCGTCACGGTTGCGAATGGGGTGTTTCGACGACATCTCGATCTTGCCACCGAGGTGCATGAGAAACGTACGGTCGGAGACCTTGCCCAGGGTGACACCCTCGATGCCGCGCAGGTTGCCGACGATCTCGTCGGCGTGCGCGGTCGAGCTGGCGGCGATGGTGACGTCTATACGCAGCCGCTCGTGCCCGGACGCGGTCACGTCGAGGCCGGTGACCGAACCGCCGGAGGATTCCACGGCCGTGGTGAGCTGGGAGACCGCGGTCCCGCCGGCGGGGACCTCCAGGCGGACCGTCATCGAGTACGAGATGCTGGGCGCCGTTGCCATGGCCGACTTCCTCTGCTTTCCCTTGTCCGAGGTGTGCCGTCCCGCGGCACGCCCACAGATAGTCCCACCTACCACCAGGTATCCGGTAACCGCCGGCTGGTTTCGGAAAATGATTTCCACATTACGAGAGAGTCGGGTCGGGGACGCCCGACGCGTCTTCGTGCCCGCCATCCCGGAGGGCGGCGGGCACGAAGACGCGGAAAGAAGAAATGGCACCGACCCGCCAGCTCGCCTCGCGGCAAGTGGCCGCTCGCAGCGGCAATGGTTGGGCCCGGGGGCATGGATCGGGCCGGTGCCACACCCAGGCTAACAAACCGCCCCCGCAAGGCGTTCCCGACTCGCGGAAGCCGCAGTGCCCGGCGACTACGTCTCTGAGCAGGTCCGGGACGGCGTCCGCGTCCGGCAGGTCGGCTTCCTCGGCCAGCACCGTGAGACGCTGCGTCGCACGTGTCAGCGCCACGTACAGCACGCGCAGACCTGCCGGCGACTCGTCGGCGATCCGCGCCGGTGAGACGACCAGCGTCGCGTCGTACTCCAGGCCCTTTGCCTCCAGGCTGCCCAGCGGCACCACCCGGTCGCCCAGCCCGGCCAGCCACTCCGCGCGCCCGCGCCCGTTCGGACATGGCGACGACGACGCCGACCGTGCCGTCCACCTCCGCCAGCAGCCGCTCCGCCTCGCGCCCGCACCGCCGCGCCCACGTCCGTCCCCGGCCGCCGTGAAGCGCGGCACCAGGCCGGTGGACCGCACCGCAGCGCGGCGGCCGGGTGCCCGGCATCGCCAAGGCCAGCACCCGGTCGGCGAGCACGGCGATCTCCGCCGGATTGCGGTAGTTGACGGTCAGTTCGAAACGGCTGCGCGGCCGGTTGCCCAGCGCCTCGTCGCGGGCGGTGGCCGCCTCGTCCGGGTCGGTCCAGGAGCTCTGCGCCGGATCGCCGACGACCGTCCAGGTGGCGCGCCGGCCGCGGCGGCCGACCATCCGCCACTGCATCGGCGTGAGGTCCTGCGCCTCGTCGACGATGACGTGCGCGAACTCGCGGCGTTCCTCGGCGAGCCGCTCGGCTCGGTCGCGGCGGGACGGGACTCCGGTCGGCGGCCGTGGTCAGCTCGGCCACGCCCAGTTCGGCCAGCAGGTCCTCCTCGGTGGGCTGCTTCGGGCGGGCCGGGGTGCCCAGCAGCAGCTGCAGTTCGTCCAGCAGCGCCACGTCGTGCACGGAGAACGCCCCTCGCCCGTCGGCCGCAGCACGGCGCAGCGAGCGGGCCAGCAGCCGGACCTCGGACGGCTTCAGCACCCGGCGGGCCCAGCGGCCGAGCCGCTTCTCGTCGGCCATCGCGGCGAGCACGCCGCGCGGGGTGAGTTCGGGCCACCAGGCGGCCAGGAAGTCCTGGAAGTCGCCCTCTTCGGCTGACGTCGGCGTCGAACGCCTCCCGCGCCTCGGCGGCCAGCTCCGGATCGGTGTGCCGGCTCGCCACCCCCGACCGCGCCCACAGCGCGTCCAGCAGGAAGGCGGCGCGCCCGCGGCCGCATCAGGTTCACCGGCGCGGTGCCGCCGAGCACCTGCTCCTCGGATCTAGCGCAGTTCCTCCGCGTCCAGCTCCAGCCGGGCGCCGAAGACGGTCACCCGCAGCCGCTGCGGCACCTCGCCCGCTCTCCAGTGCGCCGCGGGCCGCCTTGCGCAGCACCTTCACCATGCGCGCCGAGCCCTTGACCCGGGCGACAGGCTGCTCGTCGTACGTGCTCGCCTCGGCGCCCTCGACGAGCGAACCCAGCGCGCGGACCGCGACCTGTCCCTCCTCGCCGAGGGAGGGCAGCACGCCTTCGGTGTAGGAGACCAGCAGCGGAGTGGGGCTGACGACGAGGATGCCGCCCGCGTAGCGCCGCCGGTCCTGGTAGAGCAGGTAGGCGGCCCGGTGCAGGGCGACGGCCGTCTTCCCGGTGCCGGGCCCGCCCTCGACCACGGTGACGGAGGCGGCGGGGGCGCGGATGACGACGTCCTGCTCGGCCTGGATGGAGGAGACGATGTCCCGCATGGTGTGCCCGCGGGTCCGGCCGAGCGCGGCCATCAGGGCCCCGTCGCCGACGACGGGCAGCTCCGCGCCGTCGAGCCGGGCGGCGAGTTCGGGGCGGAGCAGGTCGTCCTCGACGCCGAGAACGCGGCGGCCCTTGCTGCGGATGACGCGGCGCCGCACGACGCGGCCGGGCGCCACCGGGGTGGAGCGGTAGAAGGGCGCGGCGGCGGGCGCCCGCCAGTCGATGACGAGCGGCGTGTAGTCGGCGTCCAGCACTCCGAGCCGCCCGACGTGCAGCGTCTCGGCGACGTCGGCGGTGCCGTCCGCGCGGACCGCGTCGGCGGCGGGCTCGACGGCGAGCATCGCGCCGTCCGGGCCGCGGGTGACGTCCTGGCCGGCCAGCAGGTCGATGCGGCCGAAGAGGAAGTCCTCGAACTCGCTGTTCAGCCGGTTCAGGTGCAGGCCGGCGCGGAAGACCTGCGCGTCGCGCTCGGCCAGCGCGCCGGGGGTACCGACCTGCGCCGAGCCGGGAGGCGTCGTTCATGAGCGACTCGGCGTCGTGAATGTTCTGCGCGAGCCGTTCGTAGACTCCGTCGAGGTGCTCCTGCTCCGCGCGGATCTCCCGTTCGCGGGCGCCCTCGGCTCCCACGACGTCTCCGGCTGTGTGCTGCGCTGCCAACGCGCTCCCCTTCTGAAGTCCACACGGCAGCCGTCAACCGTACGCGATCCGCTCACCTGATGTGCACGTATGACCGTTGTGCGGACCGTGTCGCCGCGAACGGCCGCACGGCGGGGTCACCGGGTGGCGGGGAACGCCTCGCACAGGGCCTGGACCATCGGCGCCATCCGGAAGCGCTCCGGCTGCAGGACCGGCACGTCCTCCGCCGTCAGCGGCGCGGCCGTGACCGGGCCGACGCAGACCGCGCGCACGTCCGCGCGGAGTGCGGTGAGCAGCTCCGCGCGGCGGCCCAGCTCGCCGGCCCGCGCCAGCAGGGAACGGGCGGCGGGGGCGCTGGTGAAGGTGACCGCGTCCAGCTCGCGCCGTACCGCGGCATCGATGAGGACGTCCAGCGGCCCGGGATCCTGCGGCGGCAGCCACCGGTACACGGCGACGGCCTCCACCTCCGCCCCGGCGGCCCGCAGCGCCTCCAGCACGTCGGTGAGGGGGTCACCGTGCAGCTGGACCGCGACGCGCAGCCCGGACACGCCGCGCGCCAGCAGGTACTCCAGCACCTCGGGCGTCGACTCGGAGACAGGCGAGAACTCCTCGCGCAGCCCGGCGGCCCGCACGGCGCCCTTGACCTTGGGGCCGCGCGTGAGCATGCGCGTACCGGCCATCGCGGCGCGAAGGGCGTCACCCTCGCCCCATCTGTCGGCGGCCTCGAGCCAGCCGCGGAAACCGACCGCGGTGGTGGTCACGACGACGTCCGGCGGCAGGGCGAGCAGCCGGGCCGTCGCCGCGCGCAGCTCCCTGTCGTCGGCGAGCGGCACGGTGCGGATGGCGGGCGCGTGCAGCACCTCGGCGCCCCGCCGCCGCAGCAGCGCGATCAGTTCCTCGGCGCGGCGCGCGGCGGTGACGCCGACTCTCCGGCCGCACAGCGGCCTGTCGTCCTCACTCATGCCGCCCTGTCTACACGGTCGGCGGACGCCCGGTCTCGGTGGTCACTTCCCGGCGGCGAGAACATCGCGGACGATCGGCCCCGCGGCGGCCCCGCCGTGCCCGCCGGCCTGGACGAGCCCGGCGGCCGCCATGTCGTTGCGGAAGGCGACGAACCAGCTGTCGGTCGCCGCCTGGTCGCCCACCTCTGCCGAGCCGGTCTTCGCGCCGAGGTCGCCGGTCAGCCCCTGGAGCACACCGGTCGCGGTGCCGTTGCGCACGGTGCGCCGCATCAGGTCTCGCAGCTGAGCGGAGACGGACGCGGGCAGCGCCCGGCTCGCGTGCGCGATGGGCCGGTCGTCGACGTCGGCGGGGACGAGCACCGGCTGGTGGAAGGCGCCGGCCTTGGCAGTGGCGGCCACGGACGCCATGTTCAATGGGTTGACCTGCACATCGCCCTGCCCGATCATCTCGGCGGCCTGTGCGGGGCCGGTGGCGGGCGGCACCTTGCCGTCGAAATTGGGCACGCCGATCTTCCAGTTGCCGCGGCCGAGGCCGAAGACCTGCTGCGCCTCCTGCTGCATGTCGTCCTCTTCGATGTCGTCCACGTGCTTGATGAACGCGGTGTTGCAGGAGCGGGCGAAGCTGTCGGCGAAGGTGCCGCCCTCGATGGCGAACATGTCGTCGTTGTGGAAGCGGCGCCCGTACCAGTCCGCGTACTTGGGACACACGGCCGGCTTGTTCGCGGAGACGACGCCCTTCTCGATGAGGAGAGCCGAGGTGATGACCTTCATGGTGGAGCCGGGCGCCAGCTCGGCGCCGAAAGCGGCGTTGAAGCCGTCCTTGCGGTGGTTGGCGAAGCCGAGGATGTCGCCGGTGCTCGGCTGGATCGCGACGACCGAGGACTCCGGGAACTTCAGCACGGCCGCCTCAGCCGCCTTCTGCACGTGGGCGTCGAGCGTGGTCTGCACGGCGCCGGGCTTACCGTGCCGGAAGGTCTTCAGCGTCTCGCCGGCGGTGCCGTCGGCCTGCTCGGTCCACAGCTCCAGGCCGGGCGTGCCGCCGTCCTCCGTGCCGTAACGCTTGCGCAGGGTCGGCAGGACGGCGGTCAGGGACGGATAGTCGGCGGCGCTCAGCGTCGTGCCGTTCCGGCCGACGACCTGCACCTCCGGGGTGTCGGCGGCGCCGGCGTGCAGGCTCTCGCCGTCCTTCAGCTTCGGGTACAGCACTGCGGGTTTCCAGTCGACCAGCGGGCTGCCGGTGGTACGGCCGCGCACGATGCGCAGGGAGGAGTCGTAGGACCAGGCGTAGGTCTTCCCGTCCAGGGCCAAGGTGGCCTTCACGTGGAAGGGCACGGTGTGACCCTTCGGCTTGCCCGGGTCAAGGCGCAGCCGGGTGAGGTGCAGGTCGTCGTGGAAGGCCTGAAGGGCCTCCTCGGCGACGGACCGGTAGTCGGTGAGCGCGGCGGCCTTTGTGGAGTGCCCGTGCTCCCAGTCGTCGAGGAAGTCGTGCGCGGTCTGGCGCACCTCGTCCCCGGCGGGCGGCCCGGTCTTCTTGGCGACGGGCGTGCCGCCGGCGCCGTTCGCCATCGCCTCGTAGACGTTGAATCCCCCGTACCCGGCGACTCCGACCATGGCGGCGACGACCCCGCCCACCACGATTCGCACAGCAGTCCGCATCGGACAGCACTCCCCTCCATCGGTCGCACAAGCCGACCTGTGAGGGCGGGAAACGGTTGTGCCGCACACCGGAATCGGGCGGGTGGGATGCGTCTCAGGACAACCGCCGGGCCACGGTGCGTGTGGGACGTGGAAACGTCCGCAACCGTGGCCCGGCGGGGGTGCGACAGCCGGGAATCAGGGGGCGATCAGCGGGTGATCAGCCGACCGGAGCCCCGTCCTCCTGCCTGCCGGCCTGCTTGTCGTGCTGCTTCCTGGCGGGCGCCTTGCCGACGGAGTCGCTCGGAGCCGCCGTCATGCCGGTCGTGCAGTACGAGGGGGCGCGGCCGATGTTGTCGACGTAGCGGGCCGAGACGAAACCGTTCGGGAACCGGGCGTCCGCCAGCTTGTACCACAGCCGGTTGCCGTCCACGTTCTGCCCGACGACCTTGCAGCGGATGCGGATGACGGTGCCGTAGCGGATCGGGCCGCCGACGACGGCGGAGTTCGTCGTCGCGCGCGCCCGGATGTTCAGACCGGTCCTGGCGATGACCTGCCCCTGGTACAGGTCGTTGTCCCCGGGCAGGTTGTGCACCGTGGCGGAGTGGGCGGCGGCCGGTGCCGCGGTGGCGGCGAGTGCGGTGCCGGCGACGGTCCCCGCCGCGAGGATTCCGGTGGCGGCGGTCAGGGCGACGGTGCGGAACGTCGGGTGATTGAGCATCTGGCTTCTTCTCCCGGAAGGGCGTGTGCCCCGAAGGGCTCGGACAGGCGCCGGTCGCGACCGTGCGTCAGCCCGTCCGGCGACGAGAACCTTCCTGACTTTTCATCCTATTAGTCACCCTGGTCAAAAAATGACCTGACTGGTGGCCTGGTGTCGCCACGTCCACGTGGCACGCCGTCAGCGTGCCCTCCGGTCCACGGCGGGCAGCCACGCCGAGGGCGGCCGGCGCGTCCAGCCGCCCGCCGACCCGAGGTCACGAGCGGCGGCAAGCAGCGTGTCCAGGCCCGGGTGGCGCAGTCCGCGCCGCCACACCAGCGAGACCGGGGCCAGCGGCGTCGGGTCGGTCAGCACACGCCGCACCATGCCGGACACGCCGGTGAACACCTCACTGGCGAGCACCGACCAGCCGCGCGAGCGGACCACGCGGGCGAACTCCTTCTCGTCGTCGATCCCAGGAAACGGCGGTGCCAGCTCGATGCCGCGGCCCTCGAACAGCTCACGGGCGTAGTCCGTCCACTCCGCGGTCTCCGGATTGCCCGTTCCTGTGCAGACCGTCTCGCCGGCCAGCAGGCCCAGCGGCACCTGCGGCGAAGCGGCCAGCGGATGATCCTGCGGCAGCAGGACCGCCACCCGCTCGTACCGCACCAGGCGGTGGACCAGGCCGGCGCGGACCGAGGAGGACAGACCGGCGAAGCGGCCGAACGAGGCGTCGAGCCGACCGGCGGTGACGGCGTCGGCCGCCCCGGCACGCCCGGTGTGGCAGCGGGTCACGAACTCGGTGTCAGGTGCGCGCCGCCGTGCCTCCTCCAGCACCAGACACCCAGTGCTTACCGGCGCCGGCGACGTCCACCGTGAGCGGCCGGTCGCCAGGGGCGACGGCGTCGTTCAACTCCTCGTAGGCGGCCAGCACCTGCCGCGCGTAGGGCAGCAGCCGCTCCCCCTCGGCCGTCAACGTGACCCGGCGCGTGGTCCGCACGAACAGCCCGGCGCCCACTTCACGCTCCAGGCGCGCGGACGTCCCGGCTCAACGCCTGCTGCGCGAGATACAGCCGACCGGCAGCCCGGGTGAAGTGCAACTCTTCGGCGACCGCGGCGAAGACCCGCAGCAGCCGGGGGTCGATGTCGCGGATCATTCTCAGGCCGCCGCGTCATGGAGCCTGCGCGCATCGAACACCTCAGCCATGTGGGTGTCCGCCCACCCCTGGACCGAGTCGGGAAGCGCGTTCATGCTGCGGCAGAGCGGAGTGAGGGCGTAAGTCACCGGCACCGGGACGTCGGCGGTGACCGTCCGGCCGACCAGCCCGTCCCGCTCCAGGGAACGCAGCGTCTGCGTCAGCACCTTCGGGCTGGCGCCGGCGACGGCCCTGGCGATGTCGCTGTACCGCAGCGGGCCGTCGGCGAGCGAACCGAGCACCAGGCCGGACCACTTGCTGCCGGGACGTTCCAGGAGCTGCATGACCGGGCAGTCCCGGAGGAGGACGCCGCAGGCGTCCCGCGCCTCCGCACGCCGCTGCGCAGCCGCCGTCGTCGCCATGATGGGCCCGCCCCTCGCCACCCGCACGCTCGGACACGTGCTCTACGCACTTCCAAGTGCGCTCTGTCGCAAGGAGCGTAGTCCTTCCTAAGGTCAGGCGCAGTTAAACGCCCGGCTCACGAATCGAAGCGAGGAATGCGGCATGTGTGCTGCAGTGGTCACGGCCTTCGACGAGCCCGAGGCGGTACGAATCGTGCGGACACCGGTCCCGGAACCCGGTCCCGAACCCGGCCCCGGCCCCGGCCAGGTACGCATCCGGGTGCGGGCCGCCGCGGTGAACCCGGTCGACCTCGCCACCACGACGGGAGAGAGGGCGGACGTCGGCGCGGCCCTCGACCACCGGCGCACCCGGCTGGGTCTGGGCTGGGACGTCGCGGGGACCGTCGACGAACTCGGTCCGTGCGTGATGGACCTGGCCCCAGGGACCGCGTCGTCGGCCTCTCCACGGTGCTCGACGCGGAGACCAAGACGCACGGCCGAGTACGTGATCCTCGACGCGGACGCGGTGGCCCACGCCCCGGAATCGGCCTCGTCCGGGCCGCGACGCTGCCGCTGAACGGGGTCACCGCACACCCCACACCCCCTCCCTCCTGGGGCCCGCTTCTTTTACCGGCACCCGCACCACCAAAGCACCCGCCTTGTTTCCGTCCGGCACGCACACCACCCACCGGCCAACCGATGGTGCCCCCGACCCGCAGTCACCCTTCCCGGGGGAAAGACACCTCGACGCGGCGGTTCTTCTTCCGGCCCGCCTCGGTGCTGTTGTCGGCGATCGGGTAGTCCTCGCTGTACCCGCGTACGTGATACGTCACGTCGGGGCCCAGGTGAACGGCCAACTCCTGCTGCACAGCAGAGGCGCGGGCCTTGGAGAGCACCTCGCCGTGCGCGTAGGAGCCCAGGTCGTCGGTGAAACCGAAGACGTTCACCTCGGTGGCGTGCTGCGCTCCGATCTCGTCGGCCATGTCGGAGATCCGGCCGCGGGCCTGCCCGTTGAGCTTCGCGCTGTCCCTGGAGAACAGCACCTCGGCCTGCAGGGTGAACGTCGTCTTGGTGTTGCTGTCGGCGCGCATCTCCGCCCCGCCCAATGCCTCCGTGACGAACTTGATGTCGAGCACCTTGGGCGGCGCGAGCTGCGCGCCGCCGGCAAGCCGCAGCCCGGGGGCGTGCGGGTCGACCTTCACGGGCGGCGCGGCGTCGCCGATGTTGTCCGGCGGCTCGCTGAACCCGGGCGCCGGGTTGTCACCGCCGGGCAGCGCGGGGCCCCCGGTCGGGATGGTGGTGGGATCGTCCGCGCCGGGCAGTGGTGGCGGGGACGGGGGCGACGGGTCGGCGTGGCCGACACCGGCGCCCGACGAGAGCAGGAGGAGTGCGGCGAAGGCCGAGACCACGAGGCGTGAGGCGCCGGTGCGCTGGGGGAACATCGCGGAGCTCACTTTTGGGAGAGGGTGACGGTCGCCGGCGGCATGTCGGCGATCTGGAAGTCGACCGTGTCGTGACCCTTCGGCGGCGCGGGGAACTGCGTGTACCAGTTCGTCGTCTCGCCGGCGCTGCACGCCGCCGCGTGAACGCCGTGCACAGGCACCGGCCCTCCGTGTCGCGGAGGATGAGGTAGCGCTTCTTGCCCTTCTTGTCGACGAGGTGTGGCGCCGGCCATGGAGGCACGGTTCTTCGATCGCCAGTTCGGTCTCGTCCGACTTCCAGCTCGAGTCCGTACCAGAGCTTGTCACCGCCGTTGGTCAGCTTCCCGCTCACAGTGACGAAGCCGCCGTCCCCACGCGTGCAGAGGTGACGGTCAGGGTGATGTCGCGTCGCCACGTACCTCGGCCAGTGGCCGTCACCACTCGGGTCGGTCCTCACCGCCCTGGTCCCTGGCCGTGCCGGACTGTGGCCGACGGCTTGTCGGAGGAGCCGCGACATCGTCGCCGCCGCAGGCGGTCGCTCCGGCCAGCAAGGCCAGGATCACTGCCGTGGCAGCCGTCACTGCGGGCAGCCGACTGCGCCGAACACTCATGGATGGTCAGTCCTTCACTCGTCAGCCGACCAGCACGACGGAGAACAGGTCGGAGGGTTTCAGGTCCGGGTTGTCGGAGTCCGGGTCGACGCTGAGGTCTCCCTCGTCGCCGCAGGTGAGGTCGATGCCGTCCGCGTCTCCTGTTCACCTCGCATCGCGGACGGACGACGGCTGTCGCCTCGGCCTCGGCCTTCTTGTGGTCGGCGCCGGGGATGAAGGTGTTTCCGGTGTCGAACCGAGTCTGGATGCGCACGGTGTAGCCGGGGTCGCCGTGGCGCAGGATCGGGGTCGCAGCCCCTGACGTCGGAGTCGTTTCGTCCGGCGAAGTCGGCGGCGGCCGCACATCCGTCGGGGCTGACCGTCTGGGACAGGTCGAGCCAGTCCTGCCAGGAGTCGTCGTCGTGCACGGCGTCGAGGAAGGCGTCGAAGTATTGCTCGCGGTCGTCCTGCGCCGCCGCGAGGGCCGCCGCGTCGGCCGCGGACTGTCCACCGTTGCGGACGGCCGCCGCCTGGGCGACGGCGAAGAAGGCGAAGGCGAGGAACAACACACCGGTGATGACGACGCCGTACATCAGGAGCGTCTGGCCGCTGTCGTCCGTCAGCCGCCGCCGACGACAGCGTTGACCCAGGTGCTGATCGCACTCGGAGATGGTCGCATCCAGACCCAACGCCCGGATCGCGATGATGATCGCCGCCACGATGATGACCAGCCCCGCGTATTCGATCGACGTGACGCCCCGGTCCGCGTCCCTTCCGTGCAGGTGCGTCGTGAGCCTGCGGACGCGGCCGCGAATGCCCTTCATCTTTTCCTCCTTCGTGGATACCCCCTGCTTCAGCTGGGGGAGGAAGCGAAGCTCCTGCGGAGCAGGGCAACGGGCTGCAATTCGCCCCGGGGCGGACCGCAGTGCTCTGGCCCGCAGGTTTGATCTTAACTAGTCGGATCACTAGATTGTGAGCGTGACCACGAACCCGGTGAAGCGGGCGCTGAAGTACCGCTTCTATCCGACGGATGCGCAGGCGGCGGAGCTGTCGCGCACCTTCGGCTGCGTCCGCAAGGTCTACAACCTGGCGCTCGCCGCCCGCACCGAGGCGTGGACACGACAGGAGCGGGTGAACTACAACCAGACCTCGGCCATGCTGACGGCCTGGAAGAAGACCGGGGAACTGGCCTACCTGTCCGAAGTGTCGTCGGTTCCCCTCCAGCAGTGCCTGCGGCACCTGCAGGTCGCGTTCACCAACTTCTTCGGCAAACAGGCGAAATATCCGCGCTTCAAGTCGAAGAAGAAGTCCCGGAAGTCCGCCGAGTACACCACCAGCGGGTTCCGGTACCGGGACGGTCAGCTCACTCTCGCGAAGATGGCGGATCCGCTGGACATTGTCTGGTCCCGGCCACTGCCCGAGGGCGTGAGCCCTTCGACGGTGACGGTGTCGCAGGACGCGGCCGGGCGCTGGTTCGTCTCCCTGCTGTGTGAGGACCCCGGCGTGCAGCCGCTCCCAGCCACCGATGCGGCGGTCGGGATCGACGTGGGCCTGAACCACCTGCTGACCCTCTCGACCGGGGAGAAGATCGCCAACCCCCGGCACGAACGCAAGGACCGTGCCCGCCTCGCCCTGGCCCAGCGCCGCCTGGCGAAGAAGGCCAAGGGCTCGGCGAACCGGGCCAAGGCCCGGCGCAAGGCTGCCAAGGTCTACGCCCGGATCACCGACCGCAGGCGGGATCACCTCCACCAGCTGACCACTCGTCTCGTGCGTGAGAACCAAACGCTCGTGATCGAGGACCTGACCGTGCGCAACATGGTCAAGAACCGGGGCCTGGCCCGTGCCATCAGCGACGCGGCATGGTCGGACTTCCGGAACATGCTGGAGTACAAGGCTGCCTGGTACGGACGGAACGTAGTCGCGGTGGACCGCTTCTTTCCCTCCTCCAGGCTGTGCTCCACCTGCGGCACCCTCGCATCGAAGATGCCCCTGCACGTCCGTGAGTGGACGTGCCACTGCGGAACGACCCATGACCGCGACGTGAACGCGGCGAAGAACCTGAAGGCCGCCGGGCTGGCGGTTTCGGTCTGTGGAGCCGGTGTAAGACCTCAACGGAGTTCTCCGGGCAGGCAGTCGGCGACGAAGCAGAAAACCCCACGGCGCGAGCCGTAGGAATCCCCCTCATCCATGAGGGGGAGGATGCCAACTCGGTCTCCTCTGCTTTCGGCCGGCCGGCGGCCGGTCCCCGTGGGGTCGGTGTGCGATCCCGCGGAGACAGTGGCCTGCGCGTGCGGCGCACTACGACGTGTCATCTCCGCCTCCTCTCCGGGTCGTTGCCCACCGTCGTTGTTCCCTTGCTGACTGTCGCATGTTCGATGCATGCAGCACCAGACTTGTCTGGTCAACCGGACAGGATCGAGCCGAAGTCGGTGCCCGAACCGAGCAGGAACGTGGCGACGATCAGGAGGAGTGTCCCCGGCAGCAGGAACGCGATCGTCGCGAGTGTCGCCTTCGGTACCGTCCGCGCCGCCTGCCGGCGGGCGTTCTGGGCATCGGTTCGGCGCATGTCGGTGGCGATCTGGATGAGGGTGTCCGCGATCGGCGCGCCCAGTTCCTCGCCCTGCTGGAGTGCGGAGACGAACTGGTCCACCTGCTCCGACCCGTTGCGTTTCCGCAGCTGCGTGAACGCCTCCCTCCGACTGACACCCATGTCCATCTGGCGCAGGGTGATCCGCAGTTCGTTCGCCCACGGACCGCGGTACCGATCGGCTACTCGTTCCAGTGCCTGCCGGAAGCCCAGCCCCGCCGAGACGACGACCGCCAGCACGTCGAGAAAGTCCGGGAGCGTTCGTTCGATCTCCCGCCTGCGGTCACGTACCGCCTGCAGCAGCGCCAGGTCGGCGGCGAACCAGCCGAACGCCAGCGTGATCACCGTGAAGAGCAGGCTGCCCGCCGCCAGCCCGACCGCTCCCATGAGCAGCCCGAACAGCCCGTACACGGCCCGCCTGGCCGCGTACCTGTCGATCGTCAGCCCGTCCGGGTTGCCGGCCTGGTCGATGCGGCGGCGCTTCTTCGCCACCCGGGAGGGGCCCATCAGCTTGAGCACCCTCGGCGCGAACCGGATGCCCAGCCTGTCCACCGCCTGGTGGCGCGGTGCTGCGCGCGTCGCGCCGACCTCCAGAGCCAGGGCGAGATCCGGCGGCAGTTTCGCGTCGGTGCGGTACAGGCGGATGCCGGCCACCACGCCGGCCAGGCTCAGCGTCGCGGCGAGCGCGAGCGCCAGGGCGATCAGCACGCGGTGGTCCCCCTCCTCAGACGTCGATCCGGCCCAGGCGCCGGATCACGTAGAAACCGACGACGAACAGCGAGACCGCGATCACCATGGCGACCTGCCCGACGGGCGAGGCGGTGACCCGTTCCAGGGCGCCGGGCGACATGGAATCCATCATGAGCATCGCGCCCAGCCCGAGCACCGGGATGGTGTAGGCGGTGGCGTTGACCTCGGCGAGCATCGTGCGGACCTCGCGACGGGTCTCCTTGCGTTCCTCCAGCGTCTCCGTGAGGTTGCGCAGGCTGCTGACGATGGTGCCGCCCGCGCGGTGCGAGAGGACCAGTGTGGTGACCAGGACGACCAGTTCACGGGACGGCAGACGCTCGGCGAGTTCGTCGAGGGCCTCCTCCATGCTCCGGCCGACGGCCAGCTGAGCGACGACGCGGGCGAGTTCGTCGCCCGCCGGCGCCTCCATCTCCTCCGCTGCCATGCCGAGCGCGGTGCGCATCGCCAGGCCGGCCGAAGTGGCGTTGGCCAGAATGCGGGAGAGTTCGGGGAGCTGGCTGATGAACGCCTCGATGCGCTTCTGCCGCTGCCGGCCGAGGAAAGCGACCGCCGCGAACACGCCGATGAGTCCGGCGATCGGCCCGAAGAAGGGCGCGAGCAGCGATCCGGCCAGCAGCCACAGACCGACGACCCCGGCCAGCACGTAGACGATGAACTCTCCCGGCGTGACGTCCAGTCCGGTGGCCGACAGCCGCAGCTGGATGCGCCGGCCCGGTCCGGTGCGGCGCAGCCGGCGGTCCACGGCGGTGAAGTGGCGCCGGCGGCCCTCAGACTGCGGCGGGGCGGCCGGGTCGGCCGCCTCCAGCCGGTGAAGGAGGGTGCGGCGGTGGGCGCGGCCGGACGCCAGGGTGTGCACGCCGACGACCGCGAGCGCCCCGGCGAGGAGGGTCGCGCCGAGGATGATCAGAGCGAGTTTGTCCATGGGGCCGGTCCTTGGGGTCCTGGGTCGGAGGCGGAACGGGCGTGCTGCGGTGCGACGCCGAAGGCGGGCGGTACGTTCTCCCCCGCCAGCCGGAGCCGGTCCGCGGTGCGGCGTGGCAGCGGAAGGTGCGCGAACTCCCCGCGCACCCGCCCGTCGGGGGCGACGGGCCCGGGCAGGAAGCGGCACAGCGGCGTGAGGTGGAAGGTCTCCCGGCCGTGCGAGGCGAGGAGCGCGATCTCCACGACCCGCCGGGTGCCGTCGGGGAAACGGGCCAGCTGGACGAGGACGTCCACGGCGGAGTTGATCTGGTCCTGCAAGGCGGCGAAGGGCACGTCGACCTCGGACATGGAGGCGAGGGTCTGCAGCCGCATCAGCGCGTCCTCGGCGCTGTTGGCGTGCACCGTCGCGAGTGATCCGTCGTGGCCGGTGGACATGGCCTGCAGCATGTCGAGGGTCTCGCCGCCGCGCACCTCGCCGACGATGATCCGGTCGGGGCGCATGCGCAGCGAGTTGCGCACCAGGTCGCGGACGGTGACCTGTCCTTTGCCCTCAACGTTGGCGGGGCGGGTCTCCAGCCGGATGACGTGCTTCTGCTGCAGCTGGAGTTCGGCGGCGTCCTCGACGGTGATGATGCGCTCGGATTCGGGGATGAGGCCGGAGAGCGCGTTGAGCAGGGTCGTCTTCCCGGAGCCGGTGCCGCCGGAGACGATCAGGTTGCAGCGGGCCCGGATGAACGCGGACAGCAGCAGCACGGTCGGCTCGTCGAGGGTGCCCAGGGCGACGAGTTCGTCGAGCCGGTAGGCGCGCGGGAAGCGGCGGATGGTGAGGGTCGCGCCGGTCAGTGCCAGCGGTGGCAGGATCACGTTGACGCGTTCGCCCGTCGGCAGGCGGGCGTCGACCATCGGGTTGGACTCGTCCACGCGGCGGTTCACGGTGGACACGATCCGCTCGATGGTCTGCATCAGCTGGTCGTGGGAGGCGAACCTCACCGGGACCTGCTCGACGCGGCCGGCCCGTTCGACGAAGACCTGGTCGGGCCCGTTGACCATGATCTCGGTGACGGAGGCATCCTCGAGGAGGGGTTCGAGGACGCCGAGGCCGAGGGCTTCGTCGACGACCCGCCGGATCAGCTGGGCGCGGTCGTGGTCGACCAGTACGGGCCCCTCGCGGCTGATGAGGTGGCCCAGGACGCGTTCCAGCCGGGAGCGCCGCTCCTCGGTGGTGAGCGCCGACATCTCGGCCAGGTCGATCTCTTCGAGGAGTTTCGTGCGGTAGGCGGGGACGAGGTGACCGACGGGGTCGGGTCCGGTGGCGGCGCCGGGGGCGAGGGGACGGCGTCCCGGCCCGTCGGGCGTGGTGGGGATGCGGGAGCGCAGGCTCATGGGCGGCCTCCGGCGGCGTGGTCGCGGGGCATGGTGACGGTGCGGGTCGCGCTGCCGAAGCCGTCGATGCCGGGGAGGAGGGAGGGGATGGTGACCGAGGTGGTGACGGTGACCGCGTCCCCGCTGCGCGTCAGTGAGAACGCCGAGCGGTCCGCCGTCCAGCCACTCATCGCGGCCTTCCCGGCTCCCGTGTAGCCGCCGGCGGTATCGTCCTGCCCGGCGATGCGCGCTGCGGCGCGGGCGCCGGTGCCGGCCTGCTGGACGGCATAGCCGGCGATGCCCAGCTGGATCGCGGCGAGGGCGACGAGCAACAGCAGAGGCAGCATGCCGGCGAACTCGAGGGCCGACGAACCGCGGTCGCCGTCGTCGCCGGTCGGTTTCTGGCGGATCCGCACAGGGTTCACCCCTCCTCGGCTGCGCCGGCCCCACCGTGCACGGTGAACGGCAGGTGGGCGGCTCCGGGGAAGAGGACGGGCGCGGGCAGGTCCACCCGCGCCTTCCACACCTGTCCGTGGAGGCTGCAGCTGATGTGGGCGCCGGAGTCCCAGGCGTGGGGCAGGTGCCGGTGCGCGGCGGTGGTGCAGGCGGACTGCGGGTCGCCGTAGGCGGCTGCCGCGGTCGCGGCACGGGCGGCCTCGTCGGCGGCGTTGCCGGCGAGGGTGAAGGTGTAGCCGATGAGGACGCACTGCCACAGCAGCGCGAGGACGACGAGGACGACGGGCGCCATTCCGGCGAACTCGACGGTGAGCGCGCCGTGGTCGTCCATGGACCTGCGCCGCCAGAACGGCGCCGGGCCGCGGTCGGTGAGCTGCGGGGCGTAGACCGCTGCGGGGGGCAACGCGGCGGGCGCCGCACCGTGGGTGCCGAGCTGCGGGGGCGGTGAGCCGTTCGGGCTCGTCTCGCGCTTCGGCGGGGTGCTGGGAGCGGCGGCGGTCGCGCCGAGTTCGGCGGCCAGCGCCCACAGGGCCTGTTTGACGTTGCTGCGCTGGTCGAGGTCCTGGAGCCGGCCTGCGTCCAGCGCCCCGTGCAGCTCCTTGAAGCCCGCGGGCACGGCGGTGCGGGCGACGGGGGTGCCGACGACGCGGGCGACGAGGGCGGGCTGGATCTCGGTGTGCCTGGACGCGCGGTTGACGACCGTGACGGTCTTGTCGGGGGCGTCCGCGGTGCGGATCCGGAGGCGGTCCCACATCCGGACCATGCGCTTGGCCGCCCGCACCGAGATCACGTCGGGCGTGGTCAGCAGCACGGCGCGGTCGGCCGTCTCGACGGCGGCGGCGTTGGCGGCGTGCAGCTGGGTGCCGCAGTCCACCACGACCACGTCGTAGCGGGCGCGCAACGCCCGCAGGATCTGCCGGGCCGCGTGGTCGTCGACCTCCTCTCCGCGTTCGCCCTCGCCTGGGGCGAGCAGCAGGCCGATCCCCGTCTCGTGGTCGTAGACCGCGTCGTGGAGCACGCGCGGGGACAGGTCGTCGATGCCGGCGAGGTCGACGACGGAGCGGCGGAACTGCACGTCGAGGAAGGAGGCGACGTCGCCGGACTGGAGGTTCAGGTCGACCAGTGCGGTGTCGCGTCCGGCGGCGCGGGCGGCCAGCGCGAGTTGGACAGCGGTCAGGGTGCAGCCCACGCCGCCCTTGGCGCCGCTGACGGTGAGCAGCATTCCGCCCCCGGGCGTACCGCCGTCGGTGCCGGGCCCGCCGCCGAGGTGGCGGCGCACGCCGGCCGCCCAGGTCGCGGCGGCACCGACCCGGTGGGCGAGGTCGTCGTAGGACAGCGGCAGTCCGGCGACACCGCGGGCGCCGGCGTCCATGGCGGCCGAGTAGAGGGCGGGCCCGGTGTCGCGGGTGACCAGGACGACTCCGAGGGCGGGGAAGCGCAGCGCGACATCGCGGATGAGGTCCAGCGCGGGGACGGGGCCGAGCTGTTCGTGGACGAGGACGACCTCGGGCAGCTCGGCGACGGAGGCGGCCGCGGACCGGTCGAGGGTCTCCAGCAGCCGGGTGGAGTCGGTCACCGGCGGCAACGCCTCGGCGCCGGGGAGCCTGCTGAGGAGGCCGGTCAGTGCCTGGGCGGCCTCGGGGTCGCTGACGGCGGGCAGGATGCGGATCGCCATGGGCTGCCTCACTTGTCGCCGGAGAGGGTGTAGCTGCGGTCGCCGTCGGGAACCGGCTTGCTGCCGGGGGCGACGAGGGCGAGTCGCACGTGCTCCGCGAAGGACTCGGCGTAGGCGACGCGTTGGGCGTCGAGGGTGTCGAGGGCGAAGGTGATGGGCACGCCGTCGCGGTCGGTGCTTCGGCGCTCCTGGGAGCCCTTGGAGAACGGGGTGAGCTTGCCGACGTCGATGACCCGCGCATCGGTGACGAGGACCTTGGCCTGGGCCGGCTGGGACTTGTCGCCGGTGCGGTCGCCGGAGAAGGTCGCGTAGATGTTGACGTGGTCGCCGGGGTGGATCTTGCCGGCGACGCCGGTCGCCGCGTCGATCATGATGGCGATCTCCTGCTGCCCGGGCTTGAGTTCGGGGCGGTCGGCCATCATGCCGGTCTGCAGCAGGGCGCCCTCGTGCAGGGCGTTGCCGGCGACCTTGCCGCGCAGGTCGTCCAGGTCGGTGACGGCGGTGTGGGGAAGCCAGCGCTCCGGTATGGACACCTTGCGCACCTGGTCGGCGGTCAGCGGCTCGTAGGCCGGTATGTCGCGGGTGAGTTCGTAGGCGGTCGTCTCGGGGCCGACCTTCGACTGCACGTTGTTCACGAGCGTGAGGACGCCGGCGAAGACGCCCAGCGCGCACAGCGCGGAGATCGACAGGAGGAGGACGCCACGGCGCTGGCGTGCGTTCATCGGCGGTGGACCCCTTGGTGGACGACGACGGCGGTGGAAGGCCCGGCCACGCCGGCGGCGGTGGTGTGAGCGGGCTCGGGTGGTGCGGCGGCGGGCGCGGGCGCGGCGCAGAACGGGCAGCGGTCGCCGAGGATCTGCAGCCCGCACCAGTGGCAGGTGTCGCGGCGCACGGAGCGCACGAGGCGTTCGAGCACGTCCGGGTCGCCGATGGCCGCGGCGAACTCGGTCAGTCTGCCCGTACCCCACCAGCCGGCCGACTCGGCGGGGAGCCGGACCTCCTCGATCTCGGCGACGCGCCAGTGGGGTGCGAGGCTGCCGGTGATCCAGTCGGTGGTCAGGCCGCCGCGGGCGAGGGTGAGACGGGTGGGGTAGTCGGGTCCGGGCAGCGCGGTCCCCGTGCCGTCGCCTCCGAGGCGGACCAGCCGGGGCGCGGGGGCGGCCAGCACGGCGAACCGGCTGCCTGGCATCCAGGATCCGGCGTGCGCGGCGAGTGAGACGGGGACGTGTTCGAGCCGGGCGACGGTGGCGAGCACGGCACCGGCGTGCACGTAGTGGGCGAGCAGCCGGGCGGCGGAGGCGAGGACGCCGGGCCCCAGGTCGCACAGGGACAACCGGCGCAACTGCCGGGCGAGCACGGCGATGCCGAGGGGCGGCAGGCCGACGGGCAGCAGCGCGATCCGGTCGCTCTCCAGCAGCGCGCGCACGGCGTGCAGCCGGTGCCGGTGGACGAGCGGGAGGGTGGCCGGGTGGAGCACGATGAGGTGGCCGTGCCGCTCGAGGAGTGCCTCCGTCTCGGCGAGCGCGCCCTCGAATGGCTGCTCGGCGGGGCCGGGGAAGACATGGGCGCGCGGGGTGTGACGGTCGGTCGGCGCGAGCATGAGGTCCTGGCCGGTGACCGCGAGTGCAGTCGTCACGTCCCGCCCCCTCACCTGGTCTGTGCCGTGGGTCCGTGCTGTACGCCGATATGACACCTTATCGGCGCCCTGCTGTGCCGGAGAACCGTCCAACTCGTCCCGGCCCCGCCCCCTCTGGTGTCCCTTCCCCCACCGGACGGGCGCATATGCCGAACCGTGCGCGAAGTCTTGACATGGCTATTGGTCTGGACCAATCTGCGGACGCCACCCCCCACGCCTTTCGGAGGCAGCAGTGGAACGCAGCACGCGCAACAGACGCAGAGGAATGGCGGCGACGGCGGTCGCGGCACTCGTCGGCCGTCCCCTCCGGGCTGACCGTCGGCACCGTCACGGCGACGTCCGTCGACCTGAGCTGGACCGCGGTGCAGGACTTGGCGAGTTACCGCGTCCACGCGAACGGGGCGCCGGTGGCGTCCGCCCCCGGCGCCTCGACGACGGTCACGTCCCTGAACCCCGACACCGCCTGCACCTTCGCGGTCAGCGCGGTCAACGGCGCCGGAGAGTCGGCGAAGTCGGCGGCCGTGCAGGCCCGCACGGCCGCCGACGGCGGCGGTGACGGCGGCGGCGGACACACCGCAGTGCCCGCGCACGCGGTGACCGGCTACGTGCAGAACTTCGACAACGGCGCCGCCACGCAGCGGATCCGCGACGTGCAGGACTCCTACGACGTCATCGCCGTCGCGTTCGCCGACTCCACGGCCACCCCCGGGCAGATCGCCTTCCACCTCGACCCGGCGCTCGCTCCCTCCGAGGCCGACCTCAAGGCGGACATCGCCGCCAAACAGGCCGAGGGCACGGCGGTGATCCTCTCCGTCGGCGGCGCCGAGGGGAACGTCGGCATCACCGACGACGCCTCCGCGGCCGCGTTCGCGGACAGCGCCTACGCGCTCATGCAGGAGTACGGCTTCGACGGCGTCGACATCGGCCTCGGACACGGCATCCACTCGGTGTACCTGGCGAAGGCGCTGCGGCAGCTGTCCGCGAAGGCCGGCCCGGACCTGGTGCTGACGATGGCACCGCAGACGCTCGACATGCAGTCCACCTCGACCGAGTACTTCAAGACGGCTCTGAACGTGCAGGACATCCTCACCGTCGTCAACATGCACTACTACAACAGCGGTTCGATGCTGGGGTGTGACGACAGGGTCTACAGGCAGGGCACGGTGGACTTCCTGACCGCGCCGGCCTGCATCCAGCTCGAGGGCGGCCTCGACGCGTCGCAGGTCGGGCTGGGGGTGCCGGCCTCACCGCGCGGCGCCGGGTCCGGCTACGTCGACCCGTCGGTGGTGAACGACGCGCTGGACTGCCTGGCACGCGGCACGCACTGCGGCTCGTTCACACCGCCGCGCACCTACCCGTCGCTGCGCGGCGCGATGACCTGGTCGACCAACTGGGACGCGCTGAACGGAAACAGCTGGTCGGACGCGGTGGGTCCGCACGTCCACGCGCTGCCCTGACCGCGGGCGCGGACCGGCGAGGGGCCGTGCGGCGGTGCGCCGCACGGCCCCTCGCCGCGTCGCGACCTCAGAACAGGTCGATGATCTTCTGCACGCACAGCACGATGAACAGCACTCCGGCGATCGTCAGCATCACATTGCTGAGCGGGCCGCTGCGCCACTCCTTCGGCGTGCGGCGGGTGTTCAGCAGCCACAGCAGGGTGCCGGCCAGGAACGGCAGGAAGAACGCGCCCAGCACGCCGTAGGCGATGACCAGACCGAACGGCTTGTCAAGGAACAGCAGCGCCATCGGCGGGAACGTCAGCCACAACACGTAGCCGCGGAACGGCAGCGACCGCTCCTTCTCACCGGCGACCACGGCCTCGACGCCGGTGTCCGCGCCGCCCTCGGCCGCTGTCTGCTCCCGGCGAGTGGCACGCACCCGGTCGACGAAGTCGGCGAAGAGCAGGCTCACGCCGTGCCAGACGCCGACCAGCGAGGAGAACGACGCGGCGAAGAAGCCGATCAGGAACAGCTTCGCGGTGAAACCGCCGAACTCCTTCTCCAGGACGCCGCTCAGGTCCAGCAGCCCCTGGTCGCCGCCGGCCAGGGCGACGTTCCCGGCGTGCAGCAGTTCGGCGCCGATGATCAGCATGGCGACGACGAAGATGCCGGTGGTCAGGTAGGCGACCCGGTTGTCCAGGCGCATCATCGTGATCCAGCTCGGGTTGGTCCAGCCCTTGGCGTTCACCCAGTACCCGTAGGCGGCCATGGTGATCGTGCCGCCGACGCCGCCCACCAGACCGAGGGTGTACAGGATCGACCCGTCCGGCAGGGTCGGCCACAGGCCGGCGAACGCGGCGGGCAGGTCGGGACTGACCCGCACCGCGACGAAGACCACGACGACGAACATCACGCCGACGAAGACCATCATCACCTTCTCGACGACGGCGTAGCGCCCGAACCACACGAAGGCCAGGCCGGCCAGTCCGGTGATGACCGCCCAGGTCTTCAGGCCCGGCCCGCCGGGGAAGAGGGACACCAGCGGCAACGCGCTGGAGGACATGGCCGTGGCGCCGTAGACGAAGCCCCAGATGACGACGTAGACGGCGAAGTACACGGTGGTCCAGGGGCCCAGCGAGCGCCAGCCCTCGAAGATCGTGCGCCCGGTGGCCAGATGCCAGCGGCCGGTGGCCTCCGCGAGGGAGATCTTCACCAGGCAGCCGATCACCGCGGCCCACATCAGGGTGTAGCCGAACTTGCTGCCCGCCAGCAGCGTGGACACCAGGTCGCCCGCACCGACGCCGGTCGCCGCCACGACGATGCCCGGACCGATCTGCCGCCAATTCGCCTTCTTGACGAACGTCCCCTTCGAGGCGGGAGCACCCTCCCGCTCGGGTGTGCTCTCAGCTGCTGTCATGCGTGTCTCTTCCTTCGCTCGTCCCCCCTTTGCCGAGTGGGCATCAAACCCGGAATCCCGGAGTTCGCACAAGGGTTCTCTCACCCAGTGAAACCGCAGCTGGTCGGGGTCGTTCCCCCGGGCCGGAGCCCGGGGGAACCGAGTGGAACGGCGGGGTTCACTCAGGGGTTGGGCAGTTCACAACCGGGCAGGCTCAGGTCGAGTTTGTTGCCGGCAGCGATGCAGTCGGTCAACAGGTACGTCTGCTGGCCGTAGTTGATGCCCTGGTGGACGGTGACGTTCCCGTTCTCGTCCACCTCGCACGGGTTGTTCAGCGTGCACCGCTCGCCGTTCTCGTTGCCGGTGTTGTTGACTCCCACCACGTCGCCGGTGGCGTCGTCGACGATCGGTGAGCCGGAGGTGCCGCCGATCGTGTCGCACTCGGGCGTATAACGGAGAGAGTCCTTGAAGGTCCACCCCGCCTCGTCCAGCTCGTGGACGAAGTCGTCGATCTGGCAGCTGTACGTCTGCTTCCAGTAGCCGGAGACGACGGTGATGGCGGTGCCCTTGACCGGATGCTCGGGCGAGATGTCGAGCGGCTGGATGCCGTAGGTGTCTGCTATCTGCCGGTAGGTGCTGCCCAGCTGATAGAGGGTGATGTCGGTCTTCGTCATCGTCGAGTAGGCGACCTTGGTCGCCTGCAGCGTGCCGGTGTCGTTCGCGTCCGCGTCCAGCAGCGTGAAACCGCGGCTGGAGGGCTGGTCGACGACCACCGTGCCGGGATCCGGCATGCCGGTCTCCAGGCAGTGCCCGTTGGTGAGCACGAGGGCCGGGTCGTCCGGCTGGGACTGGGGAACGCGGACCAGCGAGCCCGAGCAGTTGCTGAGCGCGACCGTCCCGGCGAAATCGGGGGCCGCCTGCACTCCACCGCCGCGACCGTGTCCGTGCCCGTTCCCGTGGTGGTGACCGGTGGACGCCGCTGCCGCCACAGGTACGGCGGAGGCGGCCGCCGGGCCGGCGCCGGCGCCCGCGAGGGCGGCGGCGGCCAGCAGCGTGGAGGCGAGTGCGCCGACGAGAGGTCTTTTCATGTGGGGGGTCCTCTCCGACCGAATGGTTTTCCGGTACTGACCCGCCGCATTGTTCGCTCTCGGCATGCTCACCACAAGAGGGCGTGCCCGGACGTGCTCAGGCGCGCTGCGTGCTCAGGCGTACTGCGTGCTCAGGCGTGCTGGTAGGCCACCAGGGAGATGCCGATGTAGTGCACGATGTACGCGGCCAGCGTCAGCGCGTGGAAGACCTCGTGGAAGCCGAACCAGCGCGGCGAGGGGTCCGGCCGCTTCAGCGCGTAGACGATCCCGCCCGCGCTGTAGAGCACGCCGCCCACGATCACCAGCACCAGCACCGCGGCACCGCCGACGTGCAGGAACTCCGGCAGGAAGAAGACCGCCGCCCACCCCATGACGATGTAGCACGGGACGTAGAGCCAGCGTGGCGCGCCGACCCAGAACACCCGGAAGGCGATACCCAGCAGCGCCGCGGTCCAGATCCCCCACAGCAGCAGTCGCCGGTCTCCGTCCGGGAGCAGCAGGACCGTCAACGGCGTGTACGTACCGGCGATGATCAGGAAGATGTTGGAGTGATCCAGGCGCCGGAAGACGGCATGCATCCGGGGGCTCCAGTTCCCGCGGTGGTAGAGGCCGCTGACGCCGAAGAGCAGGCAGGCGGTGAGTGCGTAGACGGCGCAGGCTATGCGACCTCGGGTGCTCTCCGCGAGGGCGGTCAGGAAGACGCCGGAGAACAGCACGGCGGGGAACATCCCGGCGTGCAGCCAGCCCCGCAGGTGCGGCTTGAGCGGTTCGAAGACCTGCCGGGCCGCGTCGACCGCCCCCTGCGCCCCGGCCGTCGTGCGTGCCCTCGCCGGCCTCTGGTCGGGCGCCTCCCGGTCCTCGGCGCTCTCGGGCTGGGTCGGCGGTACGGCGTTCATGGGCGTCAGGCTACCTACGGCGCGGCGGACGACAGCCCGCTGTGACGGATCTGACGTTCCCATGCTCGGGTGAAACGTCGGAAATACATGCTTGATGATGATGCTCATATGAGCACCCCCTGGACACATGCGAGAGATCGCGGCACCATCAGATGAGCACGGACGGCACCGGATGAGCGTTGCCACGACTGCATCCGGGCCGTCGCCCCCAAGGGGCGCACCTGAACAGAATCGGCGAAAGCGGGCACCTGTGCGTGTGTCCGATCACACACCCTCGACATCTGGAGCGATCGTGGCGCGCAGCATTGCGGCTCCCGACACCATCCCGACCCGCAACCAGGAGCTGATCTCCTGGGTGGACGAGATCGCGGCACTCACCGAACCCGACCGCGTCGTGTGGTGCGACGGTTCGGAAGCGGAGTACGAGCGGCTGGCCGAGGAACTCGTCGAGAAGGGCACCTTCACCAAACTGGACCCGGTCAAGCGGCCGAACTCCTACCACGCCGCCTCCGACCCTGCGGACGTCGCACGCGTCGAGAGCCGGACGTTCATCTGCTCCGCGAAGGAGGAGGACGCCGGCCCGACCAACAACTGGATGGACCCCGCCGAGATGCGGGCCGTCTTTACTGGTGAGCAGGGCTTCCAGGGCCGAAACGGCGTCTTCCGCGGTGCCATGCGCGGGCGCACGATGTACGTCGTGCCGTTCTGCATGGGCCCGCTCGGCTCCCCGCTGTCCGCGCTGGGCGTGGAGATCACCGACTCCGCCTACGTCGCCGTCTCGATGCGCACCATGACCCGCATGGGACAGCCGGTGCTGGACGAGCTCGGCGAGGACGGCTTCTTCGTCAAGGCCGTGCACACCGTCGGCGCCCCGCTGGCCGAGGGCGAGCAGGACGTGCCGTGGCCCTGCAACACCGAGAAGTGGATCTCGCACTTCCCCGAGGACCGTGAGATCTGGTCCTACGGCTCCGGCTACGGCGGCAACGCGCTGCTCGGCAAGAAGTGCTTCGCCCTGCGCATCGCCTCGGTCATGGCCCGCGACGAGGGCTGGCTGGCCGAGCACATGCTGATCCTCAAGCTGACCCCGCCGCGCGGCGAGTCCAAGTACGTCGCCGCCGCCTTCCCCAGCGCCTGCGGCAAGACCAACCTGGCCATGCTGGAGCCCACGATCTCCGGCTGGACGGTGGAGACCATCGGTGACGACATCGCCTGGATGCGCTTCGGCGAGGACGGGCGGCTCTACGCCATCAACCCGGAGGCCGGCTTCTTCGGCGTCGCCCCGGGCACCGGCGAGCACACCAACGCGAACGCCATGAAGACCCTGTGGGGCAACTCGGTCTTCACCAACGTCGCACTCACCGATGACGGCGACGTGTGGTGGGAGGGCATGACGCAGGAGACCCCGGCGCACCTCACCGACTGGAAGGGCAACGACTGGACGCCCGAATCGGGTGTCCCGGCCGCCCACCCCAACGCCCGTTTCACCACGCCCGCCGGACAGTGCCCGATCATCGCCCCGGAGTGGGAGAACCCCAAGGGCGTGCCGATCTCCGCGATCCTCTTCGGCGGCCGCCGCGCCAGCGCGGTGCCGCTGGTCACGGAGTCCTTCGACTGGCAGCACGGCGTCTTCCTCGGCGCCAACATCGCCAGCGAGAAGACCGCTGCGGCCGAGGGCAAGGTCGGCGAGCTGCGCCGCGACCCGTTCGCCATGCTGCCGTTCTGCGGCTACAACATGGGCGACTACTTCAAGCACTGGGTCAAGATCGGCGCGGACGCCCCGGACCCCGGCGAAGCTCCCGAAGATCTACTACGTCAACTGGTTCAAGAAGAACGACGCCGGCAGGTTCGTCTGGCCGGGCTTCGGCGAGAACAGCCGCGTGCTGAAGTGGATCGTCGAGCGGATCGAGGGCAGGGCCGAGGGCGTCGAGACGCCGATCGGCGTACTCCCGACCAAGGACTCCCTGGACACCGACGGGCTGGCCCTGTCCGAGGGCGAGCTGGACTTCCTGCTCACCGTCGACAAGGAGGTCTGGCGTGACGAGGCCTCGCTGGTCCCCGAACACCTCAACACCTTCGGCGACCACACGCCGAAGGAGATGTGGGACGAGTACCGCGCCCTGGTCGACCGCCTCGGCTGACGCGCGCAGCTGTCGTCGCGAAGGCGCCGACGAATCGGCAGCGGCCCCGGCCGCACCCCAGCTGGGGTGCGGCCGGGGCCGGCCGCGTCTGCGGGCCTGCGGCCCGCGCGGCGCTCACCGGCTGACGGCCGGTCCGACGGAACCGCCGAACCACCCCTTCCCCCAAGCCGCCATACTCCCCGCCACCGTGGGCGCCCAGGTGGCCACCCGGTGCAGACTGCCGGACCCGGTCGGCCAGACCCGCTGGGCGCAGGTCTACGCAGAGCGACAGGCGGAGCCGATGGGCCGGAACCATCGGGGCGGGCCCGGCAGACCGGAAGGGCAGGCGCGGGCGTCAGGCCGGGGACGGCAGGCTCGTCGCCTCGGCGTGGAAGCCGAGGCGCTCCTCGGCCAGGGCCGCCGTCGTCTCGTCGCCGAGCGAGGTGGCGACCGCCAGCGCGAGGCCGGCCAGACGGTGCGCCCGGTGGTTCAGCGCCGCCACCCGTGCGGCGCCGCCGCTGCGCACCGTGGGCTCGGCACGCAGCGGCGCACGGCCGTCGCCGAGCCGGGCGACCTCGGCAGCCAGCCGATCGGCCGCGTCGTCCAGTGACACGGACGGCGCCAGAGCGCGCAACTCGTCCGTCACCGTCAGCAGTGCCGTGAGGTGGCCGGCGAGGCGGATGTCCAGTTCCTCCGCACGGGACCGGTGTGGCAGGTCCGGCGCAGACTCCGTGTGGACCGACGGGGTCCGGATCGGTTCGTACATGGGGGGCCTCCTGACACGCTCAGGAAACCCATCCTATCTTGGACGCTGTCTAAAATTGAACCCCGTCACCGTCATGGTTGGCGGTAGCCGTCAAGGAATCTGCCGATACGGGTGCAGGCATCCGCCAGCTCCTGCGCCGGCGGCAGCGTCACGATGCGGAAGTGGTCCGGCTCCGGCCAGTTGAAGCCCGTGCCGTGCACCACCATGATCTGCTCGGCCCGCAGCAGGTCCAGCACCATCTGCCGGTCGTCCTTGACCCGGTGGACCTTCGGGTCGAGCCGCGGGAAGAGGTAGAGCGCGCCCTTCGGCTTCACGCAGGTCACGCCCGGGATCGAGGTGAGCAGTTCGTAGGCGGTGTCCCGCTGCTCCAGGATCCGGCCGCCCGGCAGTACCAGGTCCTCGATGGACTGCCGGCCGCCCAGCGCGGTGGCGACCGCGTGCTGCGCCGGCATGTTGGCGCACAGCCGCATGTTCGCCAGGATCGTCAGACCCTCGATGTAGCTGGTCGCGTGCGCCTTCGGGCCGCAGACCGCCAGCCAGCCGCTGCGGTAGCCGGCCACCCGGTAGTTCTTGGACAGCCCGTTGAAGGTGAGCGTCAGCAGGTCCGGGGCGAACTCGGCGGTCGAGGTGTGCGTGGCGCCGTCGTAGAGAATCTTGTCGTAGATCTCGTCGGAGCAGACGATCAGCTCGTGCCGGCGGGCGATCTCCGTCAGCCCGCGCAGCATCTCCTCGTCGTAGACCGCACCGGTCGGGTTGTTCGGGTTGATGATCACCAACGCCTTGGTGCGGTCGGTGATCTTCGCCTCGACGTCCGCCAGGTCCGGCATCCAGTCGGCCTGCTCGTCACAGCGGTAGTGCACCGCCGTGCCGCCGGCCAGCGAGACCGACGCCGTCCACAGCGGATAGTCCGGCGCCGGGACCAGCACCTCGTCGCCGTCGTCGAGCAGCGCCTGCATCGACATCTGGATGAGCTCGGAGACGCCGTTTCCGAGGTAGACGTCCTCCACGGACAGCTCGAGGCCCTTGGTCTGGTAGTGCTGCATGACCGCACGACGGGCCGAGAGCAGGCCCTTGGCGTCACCGTAACCGTGCGCGTCGCCGACGTTGCGGAGCATGTCCTCGAGGATCTCGGGCGGGCACTCGAAGCCGAACGCCGCCGGGTTGCCCGTGTTGAGCTTGAGGACGCGCTGGCCCGCAGCCTCCAGCCGCATCGCCTCCTCGAGTACCGGGCCACGGATCTCGTAGCAGACGTTGGCGAGCTTGGTCGACTGGATCACCTGCATACCGAAACACTACGGGCGCCGCCCGATCCACGCCTGGTGTTTTCCGTCACCCTACGCGAGCGTAACGTCCAGGCTCCGGCAGGCCGCAGCGGGGGACTCAGGGGCCGCGCCCGGAGGCCAGGCGCCCTTCGGCGCCGCGGGCCCGCTGCCGCAGGCGTCAGCTGCGCAGCGCCCCGGCGAGCACCTCGGCGTCATCGGTGGGTGCGTCGCAGCTGAAGCCGCGGCACACGTAGGCCGCCGGGCGTCCACCGAGCAGGCCCCGGTCCCGGAGCAGCGGCACGCCCTCACCGTCGTCCCCCGGCTCACCCACCGCGACGACGGCTCCCGGCGCCGTGGCCAGCAGCGCGGTCCGGTGCAGGCCGGCCGTCGCCACGGCGGCCCGCTCTCCCACCACGGCCACCTCGCGGGGCCCGTCGAGCAGCGCCTCGGCCGCTGCCAGACCCCAGCCGACGAACCGCGGCGCGCGCGGCGCCAGTGCCCGCACGACACCCAGCGCCCGTTCGGCCGCCTCCCGGTACCGGCTGCCGCCGGTGTAGGCCGCGTGGGTGAGCAGGGCGTGCGCGGCGCCCGTCCAGCCCGACGGGGTGACGTTGTCCGTAGGGTCCTGCGGACGCCGGATCAGCCGCTCGGCGTCGTCCGCGGTGTCGAAGAAGGCGCCCTCGCCGTCGGTGAAGTGGCGCAGCACCGACTCCAGCAGACCGCCGGCCACCTCGAGCCACGCCGCCTCGCCGGTGACCGCGTACAACGCGTGCAGGCCCTCGGCCAGATCGGCGTAGTCCTCCAGCACACCGGCGCTGCCTCCGGCCCTGCCGTCCCGCGAGGTACGCACCAGGCGGCCACGGTCGTCCATGTGCACGGCGAGCAGCAGGTCGGCGGCCGCCGCTGCCGCATCAAGCAGATCCGGACGCTCGAAGTACGCGCCGGTCTCGGCCAGCGCGGCGATCGCCAGCCCGTTCCAGGCGGTGACCACCTTCTCGTCCCGGCCGGGCCGCGGACGCTTCGCGCGGGCCGCGAACAGCCGCTCCCGCACGGCCTGGACGCGCGGCGCGTCGGCCGGATCCTCACCCCCGGTCAGCCGCAGCACCGAGGCGCCCTCCTCGAAGACTCCCTCCTGCGTGACACCGAAGTGGGCGGCGGCGAAGTCGGCGTCGTCCTCGCCGAGCACCTCACGCAGCTGCCCGGGCGTCCACACGTAGTAGGCACCCTCCTGGTGGCCGCCGTGACCGTCGTCGCTGTCGGCGTCCAGCGCTGAGGCGAAGCCGCCCTGCTCGGTGCGCAGCTCGCGGACCATGAAGTCGGCGGTGTCCAGGGCGACCCGCCGGGCCAGGGCCGAGCCGGTGGCCCGCCACAGGTGGGCGTACACACGGCACAGCTGCGCGTTGTCGTAGAGCATCTTCTCGAAATGCGGGACCGTCCAGTGCGCGTCGACGGAGTACCGCGCGAAGCCGCCGCCCAGCTGGTCGTGCAGGCCGCCGCGGGCCATCGCCTCGCACGTCGTCACGGCCATCTCCAGGGCGCCGTCGGAGCCGGTGCGGGCGTGGTGCCGCAGCAGGAATTCCAGCACCATCGACGGCGGGAACTTCGGTGCACCGCCGAACCCGCCGTTCGTCGCGTCGAATTCGCGGGCGAGCGCGGAAAGCGCCGAGGAGAGTTCCTCCGCGCCCGGCGGCTGCGCGCCACCGTGCTGCGCGATGCTGCGCCCGGCCAGCTCCCGCACGATGCTCCCGGCCGCCTCGGCGACCTCCGCGCGCCGGTCCGCCCAGGCCTCCCGCACGCCCTGCAGCACCTGCCCGAAGGACGGCATGCCGTGGCGCGGCTCGGGCGGGAAGTAGGTACCGAAGTAGAAGGGCTCGGCGTCAGGGGTGAGGAAGACCGTCATCGGCCAGCCGCCCTGCCCGGTCGCCGCCTGCACGGCCTCCATGTAGACGGCGTCGACGTCCGGCCGCTCCTCGCGGTCCACCTTGACGGAGACGAAGTGCGCGTTCATCAGCTCCGCGGTGGCCTCGTCCTCGAACGACTCGCCGGCCATCACGTGACACCAGTGGCAGGAGCTGTACCCGACGCTCAGCAGCACCGGGACGTCGCGCCGCCGCGCCTCGGCGAACGCCTCGTCGCACCACGGCCACCAGTCGACGGGGTTGTCCGCGTGCTGCAGCAAGTAGGGGGAGGTCTGGTCCACGAGTCGGTTGGCCATGCCCCCATCCTCACACCGGCAGCGACAAGGGCGCGCACCACCGGCGCGCCGCGCTCTTTCCTCCACCGGCCGACCTGCGCGAGTTCAGTGCCCGGGCAAGCGCCACGAGGCGCGCATGGCGGCAGAGAGCATCGCCGCTGAAGCCCTGGATCTCGACGCCCTGACGGACGAGGCCGCCTACCGCCCCGGTCCCACCGTCGGCGACGACGGCCAGGCTGCGTGAAGCACCTGGCCGACACCTCAGCGGTGGCACGCTTCCTGCGGCACGGCGCGGACGCCTGGGGATCGGGAGAAGCGCTGGACTCCGGGCTGGTCGGCATGTGTGAGGTCACGGAGACGGAGGTTCTTCGCTCCGCACGGTCAGCTGCACACCACCAGCAGATGCACCAGAATCTGAGCGGGTTCTACGCCTGGGCGCCGATCCCGGACGCCACCTTCCGGCGGGCCCTGCAGGTCCAGCAGATTCTTGCCGGCCACGGCGAGCACCGCAGCGCCGGACCGGTCGACCTTCTCATCGCGGCGGTGGCCGAACTGCCCGGCCTCAACCTGTTGCACTGCGACCGCGACTTCGAGGCGATCGCCCGGCACACTTGGCAACCCACGATGATGCTCACGGACGGCTCCCGGCCGTAAGCCGGGCGGGGAAAACGCGCACCTCCTCGAACCGGCGGCCGCGCCTCAGTGCCCGCCCGCAGCCCCGCCACCGGAGGCCTCCCAGCCGGCGACGGCGTGGGCGCGGTAGGTGGCGTAGAGGGCGACCGGGTCCGGCGAGTCCGTCCAGGGGACGGCGCCGACGCAGCCGTCGACGGCCTGCAGCGCGTCCATGGCCTCGCCGTACCGCTCGGCACGGACCAGGAACCACGCCAGCAGGTGCAGCACGTGCGGCCGCGCCGGGTCCTCGTCGTCGGCACCGTCGACGGCGAACTCGGCCGCCTCCACCGCCGCGGCGATCTCCGCGCTGCGGTAGAGGCCGCGCACCAGGTTCACCTCGGGCAGGTGCGCGTAGGCGGCGAACAGCGGCAACGCGGGCAGCAGCGTGCCCTCCGGGGCACCGGCCGCGGCGGCACGGGCGAAGGCATCCGCCTCGGCCTTGGAACCACAGCCGCCGTGCGACCAGTACCGCAGCGCCTCCAGGTGCGCGCCCATGTGATGTGGCGCGCGGCGGACCACCTCGGCCCACACCGCCTCGAAGTCCGGGCGCCGGTAGTTCAGGTGGCGGGCGATGACCAGTTCCGTCACGTACGGCGTCGGATCGGCCGGCAGCAGCCGCGCCGCCTCGCGGCAGATCTCGCGGGCCTCTTCCAGGATGATCCGGTGGTCGGCGCCGTCCGGTTCGGCGAGCGCCTGCCACACCAGGAACTGCGCGTACACCTGCGCCGCACCGGCGTCGCCCGGCTGCTCGGCACGCCACACGCGCAGCCAGCGGGCGTCCGGCACCTGCGGGCCTGCCTTCTCCAGCGAAGGTGCCTGACCTTCCCGGGAGCTCTCCTGGGCCACGGCACGCTCCCGGGCGTGCGCACGTGCCAGTTCCAGCTCCCGGGCGGCCGCGCCCGCGACCGACTGGACGCGCTGCCAGCGCTGCTCCCAGTCGTCGCCGGTCAGTGCGAGCAGCCGGCCCGGCGGGTGCCAGTCCTGGTCCTCACGCGCCTCCTCCAGTGCATCGATGAGCTGTGGGTCCGGGCCCGGCAGCCTCAACTCCAGCCCGCCGACGGGCGTGAACCCGTAGCGCTCCTCGAATCCGGAGCCCACCCGGGCGAAACCGGGGCCCACCGGCGGGCGGGCATGCCTGCGACGCACGGCGGGCACGGCCACCGCGGTGAGCGCGGCGGCCAGGACGATCAGCAGGAGCAGGGCTTCCATGGGCGGTGGGTTCCCCCGGTCGGGACGGCAGGGCGGGCGCACGCGGGTGCGGTTGCGTTCGTCCACCACGGTACGGCGGTTACGGTGGCCGCATGAACCAGCAGAACTTCGAGACCCTCGCCATCCACGCGGGTCAGACTGCGGACCCGGCGACCGGGGCCGTCGTCCCGCCCATCTACCAGGTGTCGACCTACAAGCAGGATGGCGTCGGCGGCCTGCGCGGCGGCTACGAGTACAGCCGGTCGGCGAATCCGACCCGCACCGCCCTGGAGGAGAACCTGGCCGCGCTGGAAGGCGGCGCCCGCGGACTCGCCTTCGCCTCCGGTCTGGCGGCGGAGGACTGCCTGCTGCGTACCCTGCTCAGCCCGGGCGACCACGTGGTGATCCCGAACGACGCCTACGGGGGCACGTTCCGGCTGTTCGCGAAGGTCGTCGAGCGCTGGGGTGTTCAGTGGTCGGTCGCCGACACCTCCGACCCGGCGGCCGTGCGTGCCGAACTGCGCGACCGCACGAAGGTGATCTGGGTCGAGACGCCGTCGAATCCGCTGCTGGGGATCAGTGACATCGCGGCGCTGGCGGATGTCGCCCGGTCGGCGGGCGCGAAGCTCGTGGTGGACAACACCTTTGCCAGCCCCTATCTGCAGCAGCCGCTCGCGCTGGGCGCGGACGTCGTCGTGCACTCCACGACGAAGTACATGGGCGGTCACTCGGACGTCGTCGGCGGCGCGCTGGTGGCGGCCGACAGCGGGCTGGGCGAGGAGCTGGCCTTCCACCAGAACTCGATGGGCGCGGTCGCCGGGCCGTTCGACGCCTGGCTGGTGCTGCGCGGCAGCAAGACGCTGGCCGTCCGCATGGACCGGCACTGCGCGAACGCCGAGCGCGTCACGGAGCTGCTGGCCGGCCACTCGGCGGTCGAGCAGGTCTATTACCCGGGGCTGCCCGCCCATCCGGGCCACGAGGCCGCCGCCAAGCAGATGCGCGGCTTCGGCGGCATGGTGTCCTTCCGGGTGCGTGGCGGCGAGGAGGCGGCCGTGCGGGTCTGCAACCGCGCGAAGGTCTTCACGCTCGGCGAGTCGCTGGGCGGCGTGGAGTCCCTCATCGAGCACCCGGGCCGCATGACGCACGCCTCGGCGGCCGGCTCGCCCCTGGAGGTCCCCTCGGACCTGGTACGCCTCTCGGTGGGCATCGAGTCGATCGACGACCTCCTCGCGGACCTCACCCAGGCCCTGGCCTGACGGTGGTGGGGGCGGGTCCGGCCCGGGCCCGCCCCGCTGCGGTTCATCCCCCCGGGCGGGGCGGGCGTCCGCGCGGACTCAGGGCTTCTCGATGTTCAGGTTGGCGATGGCGGTCTCGGCGACCTCGCGGCCACGTTCGGTGACATCGCCCGTGCCGGGACAGTCGATCCACAGCCGGTACATGTCACCGGCCTGGGTCCGGCAGTAGAACGCCTTCGCCTCGCGTGGCACGTCCTTGTCCACACCCAGATCCGAACCCCTCACGCCGTACGCGACGGTGTTGAGGGCGGCGTCGGCGCCCTCCTTGAGCGCGGGAGCCCGCGCCCCGACGCCCTCACGGGCGGCTACCACGCCGCCTTCGCCACCGGCGCGGTGCTGCTCACCCTTGCGCCGCTCGTCGCGACGCTCCTGCTACGGCGTCCTACGCCTGCGGCACGGGACACGCTCGATCAGCCCTCGTGACCCGCCACCGGAACGACATCGGGACGAAAGCGGAGCATTGTCCGGAATCAGCAACATGTGGTGTCGAAGCGACGATGTGCGACGAGCTGCCGCAAAGATTCCCTTTGTCGGTACAGCACCGACGATTCCGCAACGGAAGGAACTCACCCATGTCTCGCATCAGACGCGTCGCCGCAGCAGTGCTGCTGACGGGCGCCGTCCTCGGTACCGGCGCACTCCCCGCCGCAGCCGCCGACCACGGCCACCACCAGGCGTGGCGGCACGACAGCCACCACGGTGACCGTTGGCACCACGGTGACCGTTGCACCACGGTGACCGTGGGCACCACCGCCGTGACTGCGGTTGGCACCACGGGTACGGCCACCACTCCTGGCGCCACCACCGTGACTGCGGTTGGGACCACGGGCACGGCCACCACCACGGGCGATAAGCAGCCCTGACGTCACACGCGGGGCCCGTCGGTCTGCCCACCGCGGACCGGCGGGCCCCGCCGGGAGGCCCGCTCCTCAGCCGCCCGAGGGCGCGATCCCCGTCGGGCAGGAGACACCGGTGCCGCCGATGCCGCAGTAGCCGGCTGGGTTCTTGTCCAGATACTGCTGGTGGAACGGCTCCGCCGGGTAGAAGGGACGGCCGTCGGTGGGGAGGATCTCCGTCGTGATGCCGCCGTGGCCCGTCGAGGTGAGCACCTGCTGGTAAGCGTCGCGGGACGCCTCGGCGGTCGTCTGCTGGGCGAGGCCGCGGGTGTAGACGGCCGAGCGGTACTGGGTGCCGACATCGTTGCCCTGCCGGTAGCCCTGCGTGGGGTCGTGCGACTCCCAGAACAGCTTGAGCAGCGTGTCGTAGGAGATCTTCGCCGGGTCGAAGACGACGCGGACGGCCTCGGCGTGTCCAGTCATGCCCGAGCAGACCTCCTCGTAGGAGGGGTTCTCGGTGTGGCCGCCCTGGTATCCGACGAGCGTGGTCCACACGCCGTCGGCCTGCCAGAAGACGCGCTCCGCGCCCCAGAAGCAGCCCATGGCGAAGTCCGCCGTCTCCAGCCCCTCCGGGTAGGGGCCGAGCAGCGGGTTGCCGAGCACGGTGTGACGTTCGGGGACCGCGAAGCCAGGCGCCGGGCGGCCCTTCAGGGCCTCACTCGCGGTCGGCAGGTGCTTCTCGTGACGGCCGAACAGCATCGGGCCTCCATGGCGTGCGGGGTCTGTGCCCCCGACAACGCACACCTCCGGTCCGCCATTCCCGGACCGCGCGCCGCGGTCCGCGTCAGGTCCTCGGCCGGCCGCCGCCCGTGGCGCCGTCCTCGGTGACCGGCTGCTCGGACGTCTCGGTGTTCGCCGCCGCCGTCGCGGCGGTCGGCTCCTTCGGCTTCGACTGCCGTGGCACGGCAGGAGCCTCTTCGAAGTCGATCTTCTTCATCTGCTTGTTCATCGACTTCATCAGGCCCCAGGCCGCCAGACCGATAAGGGCGAAGACCACGAAGCCCAGCAGACCGGGGGTCACCTTGTCCGCGTCGACCTCCTTCGCCGCGAGGGGAAGGAGGCGGACGACGTCGTATGTGGCGCTCATGCCTCAATTCTCGCCGATGCCGGCGAACAGGTCGCTCTCGGGGAGGGAGGTGTCGACGAGAGACTTCGCCAGCTCGTACTCCTCGGTGGGCCACAGTTCCCGCTGGACCTCCAGGGGGACGCGGAACCAGCCGCCGTCGGGGTCGATCTGGGTGGCATGCGCGATCAGCGCCTTGTCGCGGATCTCGAAGAAGTCGCCGCAGGGGACGTGCGTGGTCAGCGTGCGCGGTACACGGTCGGACTTCGCGAAGCGCTCCAGCCATTCCCCGTACGGGGAGTCCATGCCGCGGGCCAGCAGGCCCTCGTGCATCGTCTTGGTGCGCTCGGGGTTGAAGCCCTGGTTGTAGTACAGCTTCTGCGGCTGCCACGCCGGACCGGCGTCCGGGTAGCGGTCGGGGTCGCCGGCGGCGTCGAAGGCGACCATGCTGATCTTGTGGGTCATGATGTGGTCGGGGTGCGGGTAACCGCCGTTCTCGTCGTAGGTGGTGATCACCTGCGGGCGGAAGGAACGGATGAGCCGGACCAGCGGCTCGGCGGCGTGCGTCGCGTCCTGCAGGGCGAAGCAGCCCTCGGGCAGCGGGGGCAGCGGGTCGCCCTCGGGAAGCCCCGAGTCCGACGAAGCCCAGCCATGCCTGCTTGACGCCGAGGATCTCCCGCGCCTCGTCCATTTCCTTCTTGCGGACCTCGTGGATGTGCTCCTCGATGTAAGCGTCGCCCTGGAGCTTGGGGTTGAGGATGGACCCGCGTTCACCGCCCGTGCAGGTCGCGACCAGCACGTCCACCCCCTCGGACACGTACTTCGCCATGGTCGCCGCGCCCTTGCTCGACTCGTCGTCGGGGTGCGCGTGCACGGCCATCAGTCGTCGCTGCTCAGTCAAGGTCGGTCCTCGTCGTCTCGTCACGGCGTGCGGCTTCTATAGTGACCGACGGAGGCCGCCGAGTATTCCCCGCCGGCCCGCCGCCGCAGCCCGCGTCACAGGAGGACGGTCAGCGATGGTCGCCGTGCAGCACCAACCGCCGCAGGGGCGCTACGGCCGTTCCTCCGACGAGCGTGCCGACCGGCGCCTGAAGACTGTCGGCGCGGTGCTCGGCGTGCTGCTGCTGGGCTTCCTCGGCTGGGTGGGGACGTCCTACATCTCGGCTCACGACGTGACCGGCACGCTGATCAAGTACAAGGCGGTCTCGGACCACGAGATGCAGGCACACCTGGAGGTCCGCAAGGACGCCGACGCCCGCGGCGTGTGCACGTTGCGCGCGCTGAACCGGGATCACGGCGAGGTGGGCCGCAAAGACGTCCGGATCAGGCCGGGATCCGAGCAGATCGACACGGTGGTCGACATCCGCACCACGGGGCAGGCCTACGCCGCGGAACTCGTCGGCTGTTCACGTGTGACAGAGCGCTGACCGGGCAGCATCGACCGCGAAGGGGTCCGGTGCTCGGACCGTGGGCGCGACCGCACACGGCGTGCGGGCGACTGACGATCGCCCCGGGAATTGTTAGGCTCGTAGTTTCCGCCCGCCCACGAAGGCGCAGCCTTATGGGCAGGGCGTTACCTGTATCTCCAGAACGACTGTCCCCAGCACCGACGAGGAGCGACCTGTGACCCAGACCAGCGACAACGTCACCTGGCTGACCCAGGAGGCGTACGACCAGCTCAAGGCAGAGCTGGAGTACCTGTCGGGTCCTGCACGCACCGAGATCGCCAAGAAGATCGAGGCGGCTCGCGAGGAGGGCGACCTCCGCGAGAACGGCGGGTATCACGCGGCCAAGGAGGAGCAGGGCAAGCAGGAGCTGCGGGTCCGGCAGCTCACGCAGCTGCTCGAGTCCGCGAAGGTCGGCGAGGCCCCCGCGGACACCGGTGTGGTCGCACCCGGCATGGTGGTGACGATCGCCTTCGACGGTGACGAGGACGACACCCTCACCTTCCTGCTGGCCTCCCGCGAGTACGCCAGCAGCGACATCGAGACCTACTCGCCGCAGTCGCCGCTGGGAGGCGGTGTGAACGGCCAGAAGGTCGGCACGGACGCGGAGTACGAGCTTCCCAACGGCAAGACGGCCTCGGTACGCATCCTGGAGGCCAAGCCCTACCGGGGCTGAGACCCCGCGACGCGAAGCCGCGAGACGCGCCGGAGCCCCGCAGGCTGTGCCTGCGGGGCTCCGGCGCGTCTGCCGGGCCGGATGGTCGCGACGGTCAGGCCGTGGCCGACTTGTACTTGCGCACCGCCAGGGTGCGGAAGAACACGATGATGGCGGCGGACCAGATCAGCGAGGCCCACACGGGGTGCTGCATCGGCCAGGCGTCCGGCACCGGGTAGCCGGGCGGGATGTTGCCGAACAGCTCCCGCGCGGCCTGCACCGTCGCGCTGAAGGGGTTCCAGTCGGCGATGGTCTGCAGGAAGGCCGGCATGTTCTGCGAGGGAACGAACGCGTTCGAGATGAAGGTGAGCGGGAAGAGCCACACGAGGCCGCCGGAGGTGGCCGCCTCGGGGGTGCGCACCGACAGCCCGATCAGCGCGCCGATCCAGGTGAAGGCGTAGCCGAGGAGGAGCAGCAGGCCGAAACCGGCGAGCATGTTCAGTACGCCGTCGTGGATGCGCCAGCCGACGATCAGCGCGACGATCGCGAGCACCACGAGGGTGAGCGCGGTCTGCACCAGGTCGGCGAAGGTACGTCCGGTCAGGACGGCGCCACGGGCCATGGGCAGAGAGCGGAAACGGTCGATGAGGCCCTTGTGCATGTCCTCGGCGATGCCGGCTCCGGCGCCCGCGGTGGCGAAGGTGACGGTCTGGGCGAAGATGCCTCCCATCAGGAACTCCCGGTAGCGGGCCGGATCGAGGCCCGAACCGGGGATGTTGATCGAGCCGCCGAAAACGTAGCTGAACAGCACCACGAACATGATCGGCTGGATGAGCCCGAAGATGACGACTTCGGGAATGCGCATCATTCGGATGAGGTTGCGCTTGGCGATGATCAGCGAGTCGCTGACGGACTGCCGGACTCCGCCCTTGGCCTGTGGCGCGGCGGTTCCGGATCCGGTGGCGGTGGCGGTGGCGCTCACTTGGCGGCCTCCTTCGTGGCGGCCTCGGCGGCCTTCCTGCCGTTGTCCGGGGTGTCGCCGTCGCCGGCGGGGACGGCGACGCCCTCGTCCTCGGCCGCGTGGCCGGTCAGGGAGATGAAGACGTCGTCGAGTGTGGGGCGACGCAGGCCGATGTCGTCGATCTCGACACCGCGGGAGTCCAGTTCGCGGATGACCTCGGCAAGCAGTTTGGCGCCGCCGGAAACCGGGACGGTGACCCGGCGGGTGTGATTCTCGATGACGGTCTCACCCTTGCCGAAGCCGCGCAGCACGGTGTCGGCGACCTCGATGTGTCCGCGCTCATGGACGACGACCTCGACGCGTTCGCCGCCGGTGCGGGCCTTGAGCTGGTCGGAGGTGCCGCGCTCGATGACGCGGCCGCGGTCGACCACGGCGATGTCGTGGGCGAGGCGGTCGGCCTCCTCCAGGTACTGGGTGGTCAGCAGGAGGGTGGTGCCGCCGGCAACGAGCTCCTCGATGACCTCCCACAGCTGCTGCCGGTTGCGTGGGTCCAGGCCGGTGGTGGGCTCGTCCATGAACATCACGGGCGGGCTGACGACGAGCGCGGCGGCCAGGTCGAGGCGGCGGCGCATGCCGCCGGAATAGGTCTTGGCGGTGCGGTCGGCGGCGTCGGTGAGGTGGAAGCGTTCGAGCAGTTCGCCGGCCCGGCGCTTGGCGTCACGGCCGGACATCTGGTAGAGCTGCCCGACCATCCGCAGGTTCTCGCGGCCGGTCAGGTACTCGTCGACGGCGGCGAACTGGCCGGAGAGCCCGATGGACCTGCGTACCTCGGTGGGGTGTTTGAGAACGTCCAGGCCGGCGACGACTGCCTTGCCGCTGTCCGGCTGGAGCAAGGTGGTCAGTACGCGCACGGCGGTGGTCTTGCCCGCGCCGTTCGGCCCGAGAAGGCCGAGGACGGTGCCTTCGGGCACGTCGAGGTCGACGCCGTCCAGAGCCCTGACGTCGCCGAAGGTCTTGACCAGACCTTCGGCGTAAATGGCGCCTGGCATGAGTGGCTCCCATGGAGTGGTGAGAAGCGGAACAGGGGTGTGCCGTGTGGAGTCCCGGCACATAGGGCCCGGTGGAACCGGGTGAATCGCGGGGCCCTCACTCTGCATCAACGCGATATATCGCGTCAAGCGGTTCGCGACAGTCGCGTATGGGCATCAGCCCATCACGGTGTATCCCGCCGCGCGCAGCCCCGTCGACACGTCGATGCAGTGCTCCGGGCCCTTCGTCTCCAGATGCAGCTCCACCTCCACCTCGTCGAGCCCGAGCCGCGGGTCGGTCCGCACGTGGCTCACGTCGAGGACGTTAGCGTCCGCCGCCGACAATTCACCCAGCAGCGAAGCCAGCGCCCCCGGGCGGTCGGAGACCCGCAGCCGCAGCGAGAGATAACGGCCGGCCGCCGCCATTCCGTGCCGCAGCGTCCGCTGCAGCACGAGAGGGTCGACGTTCCCGCCCGACAGCACCGCGACCACCGGCCCCTCGAAGGTCTCCGGGGCGGAGAGCAGGGCCGCTACCGTGGCGGCACCGGCCGGTTCCACCACCAGTTTCGCCCGCTCGAGACACAGCAGCAGTCCACTGGAGAGCGCGTCCTCCGACACCGTACGGACCTCGTCGACGAGGGCGCCAACGATTTTGAACGGCACGTCTCCCGGCCGCCCCACCTTGATGCCGTCCGCCATCGTGGAAACCGACTCCAGCGCCACCGGCCGGCCCGCCGCGAGCGAGGGTGGATAGGCGGCTGCCCCCTCCGCCTGCACACCCACGATCCGTACGTCAGGCCGCAGCCGCTTCACCGCGACCGCGATCCCGGCGATCAGTCCGCCGCCGCCCATGCCGACGACCACGGTCCGCACCTCCGGACACTGCTCCAGGATCTCCAGGCCGACCGTCCCCTGCCCGGCCACCACAAGTGGGTGGTCGAAGGGGTGGATGAGGACCGCACCGGTCTCCTCGGCGTACTCCTGCGCGGCCTTCAGCGTCTCGTCGACCACCTCACCGCGCATCCGCACCTGCGCGCCGTAATCCCGCGTCGCCGCGACCTTGGGCAACGGTGCGCCTGTGGGCATGAACACCGTCGAGGTCACTCCGAGCAGCGACGCGGCCAGCGCCACGCCCTGCGCGTGGTTCCCGGCGCTCGCGGCAACCACGCCGTTCGCCCGCTCCTGGGCGGACAGTCCGGCGATTCGCGTGTAGGCGCCGCGCAGCTTGAACGAACCCGTGCGCTGCAGGTTCTCGCACTTGAGATGTACCGGAGCGCCGACCAGCGCGGACAGGTGACGGCTTCCCTCCAGCGCGGTCGTGCGCACCACGCCCGTCAGCGTCTTCTGCGCGGCCCGCACATCGTCGACACGGACGGGCAGAGAGTCGGCGTTCAGGTCTGAGACGGCCATACCGCCAGTGTCACAGCCCACGCCCCCGGACGCCGCGCGGCACGGGCCGGTGAGATCGGTGCGGCCACCACCTGGCCGAGAGGTTCCTGCAGCACAGGTACGGTCTGTGCAGCGTCCGCGTACCCTGTGGCGCAACCCCCACCACCTGTATTCGTCCCTCCCGGCAGAAGCGAGCATCCCGGCCATGCCCACGCACCCGGACCTGACCCACACTCCCGATACCGACGCCCACAGAAGCCCGGCGGTCCTCGACTCGATGCAGCACCAGGTCGCCGTCTTCGCCCGCCGCGCCGAGCAGACCCGCCTCGGTGGCGTCGGCCAGGCGCGCAACTCGATGGACCGCGCCGCCTACCTGCTGCTGAACCGTCTCGACCGGGACGGCCCCACTGGTGTCAAGGCGCTGGCGGCGAACATGGGGATCGACTCCTCCACCGTCACCCGCCAGGTCGCCCCGCTGGTCGACTCCGGCCTGGTCACTCGCGCCTCCCACCCCGAGGACGGAAGAGCCGTCGTCCTCCAGTTGTCGGCCCGCGGCGTCTCCCGCCTGGAGCAGGTCCGCTCCTCACGCCGCGAACTCATGGCCATCCTCACGGACGACTGGACGCAGGAGGAGAAGGAGACCTTCTGCGGGCTGCTCACCCGTTTCAACATCGGCCTGGCGAGCCTGCAGGCCGCCGCCGTGCCGCTCCGGAACGGCGGCGGGCGCCCCGAGCGGGATCAGACCGCTCCCGCCCCTTGATTTGATCAGCGGGCCTGCCGTCCCATTGGGGCACGGGAGGCAGCCGTGCAGCAGCGCGAGGGCAGAACGGATCCCCGCCGCGCCCGGGATTTCGAAGCCTTCGTCGCGGGCGCAGGCGGACGGCTCCTGCATGCCGCCACCCTGCTCACCGCCGAACCCGAGGGTGCCGCCCCGCTCGCCGAAAGTCTGCTCGTCGCCACGCTGGCCCGCACCTATGCGCGCTGGGAAGGACTGCACGGCGAGGACCCCTACGCCCGTACCCGCGACGAGCTCGCCGGGCGCTACGCGCGCGGCGCGTGGCGCTACCGGCGGGGCCGCGGCGGACTGCTGGACCGGCTGCCGACCCAGGAGCGGCTGATCCTCGTGCTGCGCCTCCATGAGGGCGTCGACGAGGAACAAACCGCCTCCTGCCTCGGGCTCCCCGTCGAACGGGTGCGCGCACTGTGCGCGCGGGCGGTCGCGACGATGCTGAGCCGGCCCGAGAAGCCCCTCGGCGCGCCGCCCGCGCCGCGCACACCGTCCCGGCCGACCGCCGACACGAGCGGCGCTCCGCACCCGGCCACCGTCCCGGCACGGCGCAGGAAGAAGGTGGGTGGACCGGCATGACACTCCCCGACCGCAAGGAGACCGAGGTACGCCGCCTGCTCGACGGGCCTGCCGCGCCGCTGCCGCCGGACATGGCGTCCCGCGCCGTCGGCTGCGGCGCGCGGCTGCTGCGCCGCCGCCGTGCGGTGCGAGTCGTGCTGTGGTTCGTGGCGACCTGCGCGGTGCTGGCCTTCGCGGCCTGGGCCGCCGTCGTCCACCCGTGGATCGCCCCGCCCTCGTCCACCACTCCGCCGCTGGGCGGCTGGTGACGTCTCATCATCTCCTGCGCAGGCCCAGCATGCAGAACACCTTGTCGTAGCGCCGCTCGCCGACCGCGACGAAGTCCGGCAGCCGGCCGTACTCGGTGAAGCCCAGCCGCCGGCCCGACGCCGCGGCCCGCGAAGTGCGGTGCGACGGCAAGCTTCTGCAGGTCAGCGTGCGGGCGGTGGGTGGGCCGCTCGTACCGCTGTCAGTAGCCCAGACCGGCAAGGCGACCGTCCAGACAGGCGGCCCTCAGGGCCGCGTCACCGGACGCGGCCGCGCGCCGCACAACGGTGAACAGAGCGGCGATCTCCACTGCGCCGGGCGGCTCGGCCCACCCGAGGGCCGCGCCCTCGGCGACGAGTCCGGACAGCAGCGCATGCGCGGCGGGGAAGAACCGATCCGCCGGCTGTCCGCCGGTCCGCAGTGTGCGGATGTCGGGCCTGGTGGGCCGAGCACAGGGGCCCGGGCCACGGAGTGTCGGAGCGGGTCGCTAGGGTGACGCGCGTCTCGGGGGTGGCGCCGCGCCACGTCCACGCTCGCGCCTGGGGGGCGTTCGCCTGTGATCAGATATCTGCCGTACCTGCTCATGCTCGCGCTGTGGATCTACGCGTTCATCGACTGCCTCCTGACGCCCGACGAAGAGGTTCGGCATCTGCCCAAGGTGGCGTGGGTGCTGATCGTGCTCTTCTTCGGTGAAGTCTTCCTCGGCCCGATCGCCTGGCTCGCTGTGGGCAAGGACCGGCGCAGCCCGGCCGCACGGCGGCACGGGAGCACGCCGTCGGAGTGGCACCGCCACCACCGCACGGCGTCGGAGCCGATGGTGCCGCCGGACGACAACCCGGAGTTCCTGCGGTCGCTGCGCGCGGAGAACCGGCGCGACGAGGAACTGCTGAAGAGCTGGGAGGCGGATCTGCGCCGCCGCGAGGAGGAGCTGCGCCGTCGCGGCGACGGCAGCGGCGAGGAATCGGCGCCGAAGGGCTGAGGCGCCCGCCCGGGCTCCGGCCGGGCGGGCGCCTCGGCCCGCGAGGCGGGCGGGTCAGCCCAGCGTCGCGGTGTCGATGACGAAGCGGTAGCGCACGTCGGAGGCGACGACACGGTCGTATGCCTCGTTGATGCGGTCCGCGCCGATCACCTCGATGTCGGCGCCCAGCCCGTGCTCGGCGCAGAAGTCGAGCATCTCCTGAGTCTCCGGGATGCCGCCGATCATCGAGCCGGCCAGGGTCTTGCGCCCGCCGATCAGGGAGAACGGACTGATCTGGACCGGGTTCTCCGGGGCGCCGACGTTGGCCAGCACACCGTCGGTGCGCAGCAACCGCAGGTAGGCGTCGAGGTCGAGGTTCGCGGAGACGGTGTTGACGATCAGGTCGAAGCGGCCGGCGAGCTGCTCGAAGGTGGCCGGGTCGCTCGTGGCGTGGAAGTGGTCGGCGCCCAGCCGGAGTCCGTCCTCCTGCTTGCGCAGCGTCTGGCTGAGCACGGTCACCTCGGCGCCCATGGCGTGAGCGATCTTGACGCCCATGTGCCCGAGACCGCCCATGCCGACGATCGCGACACGCCTGCCGGGCCCGGCCTTCCAGTGGGCGAGCGGCGAGTAGACCGTGATGCCGGCGCACAGCAGCGGGGCCGCCACGTCGAGGGAGAGGGTGTCGGGGATGCGCAGAACGTAGTTCTCGTCGACGACGATGTGTGTGCTGTAACCGCCGTAGGTGACCTCGCCGTTCCGGTCCCGGTCGTTGTAGGTGGCGGCGCCGCCTTCCCCGGTGCAGTACTGCTGCAGGCCCCGCATGCAGTTCTCACAGGTGCGGCAGGAATCGACGAAGCAGCCCACACCGACGTGGTCGCCGACCGCGTGCCGGGTGACCTCGGAACCGGTCTCGGCGACGACGCCGGCTATCTCGTGGCCGGGGACCATCGGGAAGATCCCCTCTCCCCAGTCCTCGCGGACCTGGTGGATGTCGCTGTGGCAGATGCCGGCGTACTTGATCTCGATGAGCACGTCGTGGGGGCCGGGCTTCCGCCGCTGCACGGTGGTGGGCTCCAGCGGGGCCTTCGGGGAGGGTGCGGTATAGGCGGGGACCGTGGTGACCGACATGCGGTGGTGTTCCTCCTGTGTGGGACGTACCGGTGGAGGCACCGGTACCGGTACCTCCACCGGGTGCAACAGCCGTACGGATACCGGAATTCCACCGGCTGACCGTCGGAGAGCGCCGCGCGGAAGTCGTAGGCCTCTCCGGCCGGGTCGTAGCCGGGCGCGCCCCCTTCGACGACGACGAGGTCGCAGACGAGATGCGCGGTGCGCAGCGGCAGGATCTCCTGGTAGGCGGACGAGGCGGACGAGGCGGACCAGACCCGTGCGGTGGCGGCGTCGCGGAACTCGATGAGGACGACGCCACCGAGCCAGGCACCCTCCGGTACGTCCTTGTGCCCGCCGTGCACGAGGAACCGCCCGCCGTAGCGGTCGAGGGTGGCCTGGATCACTCGACTCAGGGGATGGGGTCGGCGTGCGGCCGCGGGACGCACAGGTGGGCGAGGGCGTACGCGGTCATGGTGCCTCCAGCCCAAAGCCGGTGTGCACGGCGGCGCGCCGCCGTGACCGATGGTGGCCGGTGCGCCGCCCGGGGTCGATTACCCGGAAGGCAAGGGCGGATCGCGACGTGGATCGGGCATGGCGCGGAGCCGAGCGGGGACCCGGACAGTTCAGGGACGACGACCGCAGCCGGAGGGACGTGAGGTCAGTGGAGGTCGCCTTTCTGACGGCAGCAGCAGGGGTCGAGCAGCTGGAACTCACGGACCCCTGGCAAGCGGTGATCGAGGCGGGCGGCACGCCACGGCTGGTGTGCCCGACGCCGGGGAACGCGCAGGCGTTCCACCATCTCGACAAGGCGGACAGCTTCCCGGTGGACCAGACCGTGGAGGAGGCGTCGGTGGGCGAGTTCGACGGCCTGGTGCTACCCGGCGGCGTGGCCAATCCGGACGCGCTGCGGACCGACGAGGAGGCCGTCTCATTCGTGCGGAGCTTCTTCGACGCGGGCAAGCCCGTCGCTGCCATCTGCCACGCGCTGTGGATGCTGGTGGAGGCGGACGTCCTGCGCGGGCGGCGGCTCACGTCGTGGCCGAGCGTGCGGACCGACATCCGTAATGCGGGTGGCGAATGGGTCGACGAACGCGTCGTGGTGTGCGACCACGGTCCGAACGTGCTGGTGACCAGCCGCAAGCCGGACGATCTGAAGGCGTTCGACGAGGCGTTCCTGCGGGAGTTCGCCAACGCGTCCGCACACACGCCGGCCTGACCGGCGGAACCCGGAAGCACACGAAGGCGGGTACGGAAGGTCTCCGTACCCGCCTTCGCGGTGTCGGCGTCGGTCCCGGATCGGGCGGCGGCCGGTCAGCCGGCGGAGCCGGCCATCCAGTCCGACCAGGACATGTTCCAGCCGTTGAGGCCGTTGGAGGGCTTCACCTGCTTGTCCGGGGAGTTCTTCACCACGACGACGTCGCCGACGAGGGAGTTCTTGTAGAACCACGCGGCCTGCTGGTTCGGGTCGCCGGCACCCTTGACGTCGTTCAGGCCGATGCAGCCGTGGCTGGTGTTGGCGCTGCCGAACACCGAGTCGGCGCCCCAGTAGTTGCCGTGGATGAACGTGCCGGAGGTGGTCAGCCGCATCGCGTGCGGAACATCCGGTATGTCGTACTCGCCCTTGCCGTCGTCGTCGGTGAAGCCGACGGTGGAGCCGTTCATCCGGACCTCCTTGAACTTCTGGGAGATCACCATCTCACCGTTGTAGGTGGGGTGTTTCGCAGCGCCGGCGGAGACCGGGATGTGCTTGATGGTCTTGCCGTCACGGACGACCGTCATCTGGTCGGACTTGGCGTCCACGGTGCTGACCTGGGAGCGGCCGATGTTGAAGCTGACCGTCTTGTCCTGGACACCGGTCACGCCGTTCGACGCCTGGACACCGTCGAGGTTGATGTCGACGGTGACCTTCGAGCCGGCCTTCCAGTAGTCCTTGGGACGGAAGTCGAGGCGGGTGTCGCTGAACCAGTGGCCGACGACCTGCTGGCTGCTGCTGCTGTTGACGTCGATCCCGTCCTGGACGGCCTTCTTGTTCTTCACCGGCTTGTCGAAGTTGAAGGAGACCGGCATGCCGACGCCGACGGTGGCGCCGTTGTCGGGCTTGAAGTAGCCGATGAAGCTGTTCTCCGGGGCAACGGTGTTGAAGGTCGAGGCCTCGTGCACCTCACGGCCCTTGTCGTCCTTGGCGACGGCCTTGAGCTCGTAGCGCGTGGCACGCTGCAGCTGCCCGTCCGGCTTCCAGGAGGTGCCGCCGGAGGACAGCGTGCCCTCGATGACCTTCCCGGACTGCGTGGCGGTCATCTCGACCTTGACGAGCTTGCCGTGTGTGACGGATACCGCACCGCTCGAGTTGATGCTGGCGTTGTCGCTGCCGTCGTCGGGCGAGATCTTTATTCGCGCGGCCGAGGCCTCCTCGGCGGCGGCCTTGTCGGCCTGCTTCTGCTCGGAGGCCTTGCCCTCCTTGGTGCCGCCGTGCGTCGAGGCGTCGCCGCCACCACCACAGGCGGACAGCGTGAGCACACCGCTCACGAGCACCGCCGCCGCGGTCATGCCCCTGCGGCGCTTCCCCACCGTCATCACACGCATCTCCATCTGCTTGCTCAAGGCTCAGATCCCGGTCGCCGTGAGGTACTGCTTCAGGCCGGCAGACGCCGGACAGGCTCCCCACCTCACTAACAGGAAAGAACGCCGTTTCGCTGTGATCCGTTCCACCCGCGGACGAAAAGTGGGCCAGGACACCTGATCGTGACCTGAACCGCAACCGGCGGCCCTGATACCGATCGCCTCGTGCCTTCCCGGACGCGGCCGGGCTATTCCCGGTTCCCCACACGGAAGCCTGAGCGAGGGTCGCCCGACCGATGCCGGGCGACCCTCGAAGCGGCCTCGGCGCCTCCGTGAGGTCAGGCGAGCGGGCCGGTCACCGACTCCGCCGCGGCCACCAGGGCGCCCGAGCGGACGAAGGCGTCCGCGGCCGCCAGGTCGGGCGAGAGGAAACGGTCCTCTCCCGCACCCTGCACACCGGCCGCACGCGCGGCCGCCAGCACGGCGCGGGACGCCGGCGACGGCGCCGGTCCGTCCGCCGCGCGCAGTTCCACCGCACGGGCGGCCGCGTACAGCTCGACGGCGATGACGCGGGTCAGGTTGTCGACCGCGGTGCGCAGCTTGCGTGCCGCGGACCAGCCCATCGAGACGTGGTCCTCCTGCATCGCGGAGGACGGGATCGAGTCGACCGAAGCGGGGACCGCGAGCCGCTTCATCTCGCTGACCAGCGCCGCCTGCGTGTACTGAGCGATCATCAGCCCCGAGTCGACACCCGCGTCGTGGGCGAGGAACGGCGGCAGGCCGTGCGAGCGGTTCTTGTCGAGCAGCCGGTCGGTGCGGCGCTCGGCGATGGAGGCGAGGTCGGCGGCGGCGACGGCGAGGAAGTCCAGCACGTAGGCGACCGGGGCGCCGTGGAAGTTGCCGTTCGACTCGACGCGGCCGTCGGGCAGGACGACCGGGTTGTCCACGGCGGAGGCCAGTTCGCGGTCCGCGACGGTGCGGGCGTGCGCGAGGGTGTCCCGCCCGGCGCCCGCCACCTGCGGGGCGCAGCGCACCGAGTACGCGTCCTGCACGCGCGGCGCGTCGTCCTGGTGGTGCCCGGTCAGGCCCGAACCGTCCAGCACCTTGAGCATGTTCGCGGCGGCGGCCGCCTGCCCCGGATGCGGGCGGACGGCGTGCAGCTCGGGTGCGAGGACCCTGTCGGTGCCGAGCAGCGCCTCCAGGGACAGCGCGGCGGTGATGTCGGCCGAGGTGTGCAGCCCGGCGAGGTCGGCGCAGGCCATCACGAGCATGCCGAGCATGCCGTCGGTGCCGTTGAGCAGTGCCAGGCCCTCCTTCTCGCGCAGCTCGACGGGGGCGATGCCGGCCTCGGCGAGCAGCTCGCCGGCCGGCCGCACGGCGCCGTCGGGCCCCTCGGCCTCCCCCTCGCCCATGAGGGTCAGCGCGCAGTGCGAGAGCGGGGCGAGGTCGCCGGAGCAGCCGAGCGAGCCGTACTCGTGCACGACGGGCGCGATGCCCGCGTTGAGCACGTCCGCCATCGTGCGGGCCACCTCGGGGCGCACGCCGGTGCGGCCCGAGGCGACGGTCTTCAGGCGCAGGAACTGCAGCGCCCGCACCACCTCGCGCTCCACGCGCGGCCCCATTCCGGCCGCGTGCGAGCGCACGATGTTGCGCTGGAGCTGTGCGCGCAGGTCGGGGCTGATGTGCCGCACGGCGAGCGCGCCGAAGCCGGTCGAGACGCCGTAGACGGGATCGGGCTTGGCCGCGAGCTCCTCGACGAAGCTGCGGGAGGCGGCCACGGCCTCCAGCGCGGCCTCGGACAGCTCGACACGGGCGCCGTCGCGGGCGACGGCGACGACGTCCTCGGCGCGCGTCCCGGACGCCTCCACGACCACAGTGTGCATATTCATATTCAGCAACCCTAAAGACTGAATCGCAATCTGTCACGGGTCGCCTGCGTCATCTCCCGCGAGGACCGGCGCCGGAGCCGCGCTCAGTTCGGGCGGCGCCCCGAGCCCCGCAGGCGGCGGCGGTCCCGGCCTGGCCGGGCGGGAGCGTCCGCGAGCCGGATGACCGGGTCCTCGGTCCCGCCCTCGCGTCCTGCCACCACCGGCCGTCGGCTGCGCGCCGCCTTCGCCCGGTACTGCGCCGCGTCCGCCAGCCGGAAGAGCCGGCGGGCCGAGGCGACCGGACCGATCGGGTCACCGGTGGAGGCGACGCCGCACGCCACTCCGTCCCCCCGCTCCAGCGCGGCGGCCCGCCGGCACAGGTCGTCGGAGACCCGCACCACCTCGTCGGCCGACGGTCCTGCGACGACGAGGCAGAACTCGTCGCCGCCCAGCCGGGCCGCCAGACTTCCCGGCAGTATGGCGCCGCACAGCGACAGCACCGAGGCGAAACGTTCCAGCAGCCGGTCGCCGGCCTCGTGGCCGTAGACGTCGTTGACCTTCTTCAGGCCGTTGACGTCGCAGACGACCAGGCTGACGACCGTGCCGTCGGCGCGGTGCCGCTCGACGGCCTCCTCCAGCCGGGCGTCCACGGCGCGGCGGTTGGCGAGCCCGGTCAGCGGGTCGGTGAAGGCCAGCCGCTGCACCTCCTCCAGCCGCTCGCTCTGCGCGATGCCCGCGGCGACCACCGAGGCCAGCACGGTCGCGAAGTCCGCGTCGTCCCGGTCGAAGGCGGAAGCTCCCACCGGACGCGCCACGTACAGCTCGCCCCAGGCCCGTCCGTGCAGCACGACGGGCGCCACCACGACAGCTGCCCCGCCCGCGCCGCATCAGCGCGGCGACCCGGCCGCCTGCCGCGGCCGAGGTGCCGGCGGCGCCCGGTGCGAGCCGGCCCTCCCCCGCGGCCGCTGCGGCCCCCGCCCGCTCGCCGCCGGCCGGGACGCCCGCGGCCTGCGGCCAGGGAGCCGTCTCGACCCAGGCCCGCGGGTCCGGGCCGCCGCCCGCCCAGCGTTCGTGCAGGAACTCGACGATCTCGGGGAAGTCGTGCACCGGGTACGACTCGTCCTCGGGGTACTCCGTCTCGCCCTCGGCCAGTTCACCCACGTTGACCAGCACACGCAGCCGTCCGCGGGCACGCTCCCAGACCGAGACCGCCGCGAAGGAGGCGCCCATCGCGTCACACGCCCGCCGGGCGGCCGCATGGGCCACCTCGACGGAGGTGTGGGCGGACGCCATCGCCTGCGCCAGTTCGACGACCGCCCGCAGCCGCACGTCCTCTCCCATAAGCCCCAGGTTAGGAGCCTTCACCCGGAAGCGCCCCACCGGTGACGCCAGAGGGTCACTCTCCGCGCGCTACTCGCCCGGCCACTCCGGCTTGCGCTTCTCGTTGAAGGCGGCGACGCCCTCCGCGCGGTCGCCGGAGAAGGCGACCGACCGCCAGGCCGCGTCCTCGATCTCCAGCCCGGCGCGCAGGTCCTGGCCCCAGCCGGTGCGCAGCGCGCGCTTGGCGGCGCGCAGACCCACGGGCGAGTGGGCGGCGATACGGGCGGCCAGCGCCAGCGCCTCGTCACGGTCGGCGCCCTGTTCGGCCGAGCTGGTCGACCAGGCCCAGCTCCCGCGCCTCGGCGGCCTCGACGCGCCGGGCGGTGAAGATCAGCTCGGCGGCACGGGCCGCACCGACCCGGCGGGGCAGCAGCTGAGTGCCGCCGCCGCCCGGGATGACGCCGACGGACACCTCGGGCAGTCCGACCACGGCCGTCGGGTCGGCCACGATCAGGTCGCAGGACAGCGCCAGCTCGAAGCCGCCGCCCAGCGCGTAGCCGTGCACGGCGGCGACCGTGGGCATCGGCAGCTCCAGAACGCCGGTGTAGGCGGCCCGGGTGTGCGGGCGCTGCCGGCCCAGGTCGGCGTCGGAGAAGGAGTTGCGCTCCTTGAGGTCGGCGCCGACGCAGAAGGCCCGCTCGTGCGTGGAGCTGAGCACGACGGCGCGCACCGAGCGGTCCGCGGCCAGCGCCGCGCAGGCCTCGCCGATCCGGCGGGCCATCTCGGTGGACACGGCGTTCATCGCCTTCGGCCGGTCCAGCACGAGCTCCGCCACCTTGGTGGCCGCATCGAACCGCACCTCGACCCACTCGCCGTACCGCGCCATCGCATCCTCCGGTTAACGCTCGCTCACCTGTGCAGTGCGCACGCATCATCCCACCGTGTCAGGAACGGCGACGCAGCAGCCAGGGCTCGACGACGCCGAGACCGCGCACCGGGCGCTGGTAGAGCGGCTGCAGCGCGAAGCGGAACCCCGTCTCGTCCTCGCTCTCCTTCTCCGAGTGCGGCGCGGCAGCCGCCTGCGACCAGCTGGGTGCGGAAGTCACCGTCGACGAGGACGGTGTCCTTGGGCGCTATCGAGGTGAGGCGGCTGGCGAGGTTGACGGTGGTGCCGAAGACGTCGCCCATCCGGGTGGTCATCGTGCCGAAGGCGATGCCGACGCGCAGCTCCGGCATCGTCGGGTCGTTGGCCAGCGTCTCGATCATCCGCAGGCCGATCTCGGCGGCCGTGGCGGCCTCCTCGGCGACGTAGAGGACCTCGTCGCCCAGGGCCTTGATGAGCCGTCCGCCGTGCGCGACGACCAGGTCGGAGGCGGTGGTCTCGAACGCCTCGACGAGCTCGCCGAGCTCGTCCTCCTCCAGCCGCCGGGTCAGCCGGGTGAAGCCGACCAGGTCGGCGAAGCCGATGGCCTGCCGGCGGGCGACCATCTCGTCGTCGTCCTGCGCCTGGACGACCCGGCCGGTCGCGGCGGCCAGCTGGCGGCGCCAGACGTAGACGAGGAACTCCTCCAGCTCCGGCAGCAGCAGCTGCACCAGCGGGTAGGTGACCTCGTTGCGGGTCATGCCGGGCTCGGGCGGCTCGGTGAGGTCCTCCAGGAAGGAGTCGATCTGCCAGCCGGCCAGCCGCGCGGTGGTCTGGCCGGTGGACCGGGCGACCTGAACGGCCATCGACTCGCTGAGCAGCCCCGCCTCCACCAGGCCGGCCAGCCGCCGCAGGGCCAGCACGTCCGCCTCGGTCAGCGCCCGCTCCTGCCCGACGTCGGCGAAACCCATCGCACGCCAGAACCGGGCGGCGAGCTCCATGGAGACGCCGGCGGCTCGCGCCGCCTGGAACGGGGTGTACTGGCGGCCGGCACCGAGGATCAGCTCCTCGATACGGAGAGCACTGGGGTCCTCCTCGGTCCCGCCGGCGGGGGTGCCCGGTTCATCCACGGCCACTGCCCGCTCCTCGCCAGACCCGGTCGTCCCTGTGCACTGCCCTTCCGTTCTCTTGACCTGCCGCATGCCCACCATACGGCAGGTGTGGGCCCGCTCAGCCGGAACAGGGCGGCTCTACGGCGCCGTTCGGAGGTGGACGATGTCGCCGGCCGCGACCGGGCGCCGGACGCCGTCCGGCGTGGCCAGGACGAGGCGCCCGTCGCCGTCGACGGCCACGGCCTCGCCGGTGAGCTGCTCGCCGCCGGGCAGCTCGACGCGGACCGTGCGGCCCAGCGTGGCGCAGCCGGCGGCGTAGGCCTCCAGCAGGCGGCTGTCGGCCGGGTCGCCGTCGGCGGCGGTCCACCGGGCGTACCAGTCGTCCAGCGACCGCAGCACGGCCCGCAGCAGCGGGTCGCGGTCGGTGACCTGGGCGCCGGCCAGGGCGAGCGAGCCGGCGGCGGGGACGGGCAGCTCGGCGGCGTGCAGCGAGACGTTGAGGCCGACGCCCAGCACGACGGCGCGCTCTCCCGGCCCGCTCGGCGAGGATGCCGCCGATCTTGCGTTCCTCGCCGTCGACGTCGGCGAGGAGGTCGTTGGGCCACTTCAGCGCCGTGTCGACCCCGGCCGTGCGGGCCAGTGCGGTGGCGGTCGCGACGCCCGCGAGCAGCGGCAGCCAGCCCCAGCGCTCGACCGGAGCGGTCGGCTCCAGCACGGCGGAGAAGAAGAGCCCGGAGCGCGGCGGGGCCGTCCAGCTGCGCTCGAGCCGGCCGCGGCCGGCCGTCTGCTCCTCCGCGACGAGCAGCGTGCCCTCGCCGGCTGCGCCGGCCCGCGCCCGCTCGGCCAGCTCGGTGTTGGTGGAACCGACGGACGACGCGACATCCAGGGACGTCCACAGTGCGTCCGGACGCAGCAGCGCCCGGCGCAGCGCCTCCTCCCGCAGCGGCGGCCGCTCCAGATCGGACCAGCGGCCGCGCGGTCCTTCTGACGGGTTCGTCGGATTCGGCGTCATACCCGCAACCCTAGTGCCGCATAAGTCCCGTCCCTTCGGCCCTGGCGGGCCTGGGCGGTGCCCCGGGCAGGCGGCCGACGCTGCTTTCACGCCCTTGGCCGGAGTGACCCGCGCCACTCCCCTGACGCTGCGGAGCACGAGTGTGGCCAACGCCGCACCGCCGGGAGGCGGTGGCGCCGATAACCTACGACCCGGTAGCCCCCGACGACGAGTAGGAGCCGCAGGCCGTGTCCGAGCAGGAGACAAGCCCCGACATCCATACGACCGCGGGCAAGATCGCGGACTTTCACCGGCGCGTGGCCGAGGCGACGCACGCGGGCTCCGAGCGTGCGGTGGAGAAACAGCATGCGAAGGGCAAGCTGACGGCGCGTGAGCGCGTGGGGCTCCTGCTCGACGAGGGGTCGTTCACCGAACTGGACGAGTTCGCCAGGCACCGCTCCACCGCGTTCGGCATCGAGAAGAACCGGCCCTACGGCGACGGCGTGGTGACCGGTTACGGCACTGTCGACGGCCGTCCGGTGTGCGTGTACTCGCAGGACTTCACGATCTTCGGCGGCTCGCTCGGCGAGGTCTACGGCGAGAAGATCGTCAAGGTCATGGACTTCGCCATGAAGACCGGCTGCCCGGTCGTCGGCATCAACGACGGCGGCGGCGCCCGCATCCAGGAGGGCGTCACCGCGCTCGGCCTGTTCGCGGAGATCTTCCGGCGCAACGTGCACGCCTCCGGCGTGATCCCGCAGATCAGCCTGATCATGGGGCCGTGCGCGGGCGGCGCCGTCTACTCCCCGGCGATCACCGACTTCACCGTGATGGTCGACAAGACCTCGCACATGTTCATCACCGGCCCGGACGTGATCAAGACCGTCACCGGCGAGGACGTGGGCTTCGAGGAGCTGGGCGGCGCTCGCACGCACAACTCGACCTCCGGTGTCGCGCACCACATGGCGGGCGACGAGAAGGACGCCGTCGACTACGTCAAGGCGCTGCTGTCGTACCTGCCGTCGAACAACCTCTCCGAGCCGCCGGCCTATCCGGAGGAGGCGGACCTGGAGACCTCCGAGACGGACCGCGAGCTGGACACGATCGTGCCCGACTCCGCCAACCAGCCCTACGACATGCACTCCGTGATCGAACACGTTCTGGACGACGAGGAGTTCCTGGAGACTCAGTCGCTGTTCGCGCCGAACATCGTCACCGGCTTCGGCCGGGTCGAGGGCGCGTCGGTGGGCGTGGTCGCCAACCAGCCGATGCAGTTCGCCGGCTGCCTGGACATCGACGCGAGCGAGAAGGCCGCCCGCTTCGTGCGCACCTGCGACACGTACAACATCCCGGTGCTGACCTTCGTCGACGTGCCCGGTTTCCTGCCCGGCACCGACCAGGAGTACGACGGCATCATCCGGCGCGGCGCCAAGCTGATCTACGCCTACGCGGAGGCCACCGTGCCGCTGATCACGGTGATCACTCGCAAGGCGTTCGGCGGCGCCTACGACGTCATGGGCTCCAAGCACCTGGGCGCGGACCTCAACTTCGCCTGGCCGACCGCGCAGATCGCCGTGATGGGCGCTCAGGGCGCGGTCAACATCCTGCACCGCAGGCGGCTGGCGGCGGTCGAGGGGGACGAGGAGCGCGAGGAGACCGCGGGCGCAGCTGACCGCCGAGTACGAGGACACGCTGCTCAACCCGTATGTGGCGGCCGAACGCGGGTACGTGGACGCCGTGATCATGCCGTCCGAGACCCGGCGCCACATCACCCGCGGCCTGCGCACGCTGCGCAGCAAGCGGGAGCAGCTGCCGCCGAAGAAGCACGGCAACATCCCGCTTTGACAGGAGGCGACGAGATGTCGCAGACCCCATCGCCCTCGCCGGCCGCACCCTCGTTCCGGGTCGTCCGGGGCAACCCGACTCCCGAGGAGCTGGCCGCCGCACTGGCCGTCGTCCAGGCCCGCGCGGCGGCGACCGCCGGGGACGAAGCCCCGGCCCGGCGCGGCACCGCGGCGTGGTCCGACCCGGCCCGTACGGTGCCCGGACCGGTGCCGCGGCCGGGGCCCGGCGCCTGGCGCGCCACGTACTGGCCGGCCTGAGGGCCGGCCTCAGGTGGACGGCCGTCCACCGGACTGATCCCACGCCTGCCGCAGGACGGCGTTGACCACGTACAGGGCCGCGAACGCGGCCGCCCAGCCCGTTCGTCCTGCGGCGGCCAGGGCGGCGGCGCCACTGCCGAACCACAGGACCTCCAGCACCACCCGTCCGGCGCCGTGGGCCGGGCGGGGGGCTCTGGGTGCGCCGAAGAGGGCCCACATCACGCCCAGGGCGACGGGAGCGCCGATACCGAGCGCCAGTCTGACCGGCCAACCGTGGGGGACGCTGAAGCCCCACAGGCAGGCCGCCGCGTAGACGGACAGCTCCAGCAGGAACATCAGCAGCGGGTTGAGGTACTTCACTGAGGAGGGCACCGTCTGAGTATCCGTACTCAGGCGCCCCGCCGCGCCCGCAATCGGAGGATCGGATACGTGCTGTGGTCCGACCCCGACGAGGAGCCCCACGAGGAGCTGCGCGCCGCCCAGGCGATGTTGCGCCGGCTGGGCCGGCTGCTGGCCATCGCCGTACTGGCAGCCCTGCTGCTGGCCGCCCTGCGCGGGCAGGGCCCTGGCTGACACGTCCCGCCGGCTGGGGGGCGGGACCTGCCGGCCGGGGCCTAGGCTGACGGCATGACTTCCCACTCCGACTCCTCGACGGGCGCCGCGCGGCGTCTCGTGCTCGCCTCGCAGTCGCCGGCGCGGCTGGGGCTGTTGCGGCAGGCCGGGATGGCCCCCGAAGTGGTCGTCAGCGGCGTCGACGAGGAGACGGTCAGCGCTTCCACGCCCGCCGAGCTGGCCCGGGTGCTGGCCGAGGCGAAGGCCGAGACGGTGGCGGCCCGGGCGGAGGCCGCCGGCGCACTCGTGCTGGGCTGCGACTCGGTCCTGGAACTGGACGGGCACGCGCTGGGCAAGCCGGTGGACGCGGAGGACGCCACGGCGCGCTGGAAGTCGATGCGGGGCCGCTCAGGCGTACTGCAGACCGGGCACTGCCTCATCGACACGGTCTCGGGCACCCGCAGGTCCGCGACCGCCGGTACGGTCGTACGCTTCGGCGAGCCGACCGACGCGGAGATCGCCGCCTACGTGGCCTCGGGCGAACCGCTGTACGTCGCGGGCGCGTTCACGCTGGACGGGCGTTCGGCGCCGTTCATCGACGGCATCGAGGGCGACCACGGCAACGTCATCGGGCTCTCGCTGCCTCTGCTGCGCTGCCTGTTGGGCGAACTCGGGCTGTCCGTGACGGACTTGTGGAATTGACGCCAGGTCAGGCGGGTTCGGGCCTCCCGTGCCCGCCGGCCTCCGGCTCGCGGGGCTCGGCACCGTAGGCGACCAGCGAGAAGACGATGAGGCCGAGCACGATCATCATGAACAGGAAGGCGAGCCAGCCGGCCAGGCCGACCGTGGCGGCCCCCAGCACGCCGTGCACGACGGCCGCGATGATCAGCACGATGCGCAGGAACGTGCCCGGGCCGCGGTCGCGTATCGCGGTGCGCAGCAGGGCGAAGGCGCACAGCAGCAGGAACAGTCCGAAGAAGATGCCGCCGATCACCGAGCCCATCGACATGACGTCGGGGTCGAGTCCGGCGAGAGACATATTCTGGTCGTCCACGACCAGGCTGAGGAAGAATTGGGCAGCCACGACACCGAACGCCTCGACCACCAGGATGACCGCCGTCACAGCCGCCACGGGTCTGCGAGCCATCACGCCGCCCACCTACTTCTTTACTCGTTACCAGGTATGCATGTCATGCGCCGTGCACGCTACTCATGGGTATGAGGACGGGCAAGAGGTGTGGCGCGCGCCGATGACCGGTCGGGCAAAGTTTCCGCACCGCGTTAGTGGGACTTCGACAAAAACCACGGGCCTCACCGACCTTTTCGGCACCGAGACCTTGCCCACATCGGGATTCTGCGAGCGGGGACCAGAAGGCGGCGTAACGTGGAGCTGACAAGGGACGACGGAGGTTTCATCCCCCTCGCCTCACACACCGTGTGGGCAAGCTCACGGCCGTGGGCGGCTCGGCGGGTGGTGTCGCCCATACCTAAACTCACCTTGTTTCAAGGAGGGAGTCATCGTGCGCAAGGTGCTCATCGCCAACCGCGGCGAGATCGCTGTCCGGGTTGCCCGAGCCTGCCGGGACGCGGGGATCGCGAGCGTCGCCGTCTATGCCGAGCCGGACCGGGACGCGGTACACGTCCGGGTGGCGGACGAGGCGTTCGCCCTGGGCGGTGACACTCCGGCAGCGAGCTACCTGGACATCGCCAAGGTGCTGAAGGCGGCCGCCGATTCCGGCGCGGACGCGATCCACCCCGGGTACGGCTTCCTCTCGGAGAACGCCGAGTTCGCCCAGGCCGTGCTGGACGCGGGCCTGACGTGGATCGGCCCGCCGCCGCATGCCATCCGCGACCTGGGCGACAAGGTCGCCGCGCGGCACATCGCCCAGCGCGCCGGCGCCCCGCTGGTGGCCGGCACCAAGGACCCGGTCTCCGGCGCCGAGGAGGTGATGGCCTTCGCGGAGGAGAACGGGCTTCCCATCGCCATCAAGGCCGCCTTCGGCGGTGGCGGGCGGGGTTTGAAGGTCGCCCGCACGCTGGAGGAGGTCCCGGAGCTGTACGACTCCGCGGTGCGCGAGGCGGTGGCCGCTTTCGGCCGCGGCGAGTGCTTCGTGGAGCGCTACCTGGACCGGCCGCGGCACGTGGAGACGCAGTGCCTGGCCGACAAGCACGGCAACGTGGTCGTCGTCTCCACCCGCGACTGCTCGCTGCAGCGCCGCCACCAGAAGCTGGTGGAGGAGGCGCCGGCGCCGTTCCTGAGCGAGGAACAGGAGGCCGCAGCTGTACCGGGCGTCGAAGGCCATCCTGCAGGAGGCCGGCTACCAGGGCGCGGGGACCTGCGAGTTCCTCGTCGGCCAGGACGGCACGATCTCCTTCCTCGAGGTCAACACCCGTCTGCAGGTGGAACACCCGGTGACCGAGGAGATCACCGGGATCGACCTGGTCCGCGAGATGTTCCGCATCGCCGACGGCGAGGAGCTGGGCTACGACGACCCCCCGCGCCGCGGTCACTCCTTCGAGTTCCGCATCAACGGCGAGGACCCCGGCCGCAACTTCCTGCCCGCCCCGGGCACGGTGACCACCTTCGCCCCGCCGACCGGTCCGGGTGTCCGGCTGGACGCGGGTGTGGAGTCCGGCAGCATCATCGGCCCGGCGTGGGACTCGCTGCTGGCCAAGCTGATCGTGTCCGGCTCGACCCGGCAGCAGGCGCTGCAGCGTGCGGCGCGGGCGCTGGCGGAGTTCCAGGTCGACGGCATGGCAACCGCGATCCCCTTCCACCGCACGGTGGTCGGCCGACCCGGCGTTCGCACCGGAGGTGCACGGGCGCGAGGGGGAGCCGTTCACCGTCCACACCCGGTGGATCGAGACCGAGTTCGTCAACGAGATCGAGCCGTTCACCCCGGCCGGTGTAGGTGAGGACGAGGACGAAGGCGGCCGCGAGACGGTCGTGGTCGAGGTCGGCGGGAAGCGGCTGGAGGTCTCGCTGCCCTCCTCACTGGGCATGTCGCTGGCCCGTACCGCCGTCGAAGGCGGGGCGCGCAAGCCGCGCCGCAAGGCGGGCAAGAAGTCTGCCTCGGCCGCCTCGGGCGACGCGCTTGCCTCGCCGATGCAGGGCACCATCGTGAAGGTCGCCGTCGAGGAGGGCCAGCAGGTCGCCGAAGGCGAACTCATCGTCGTCCTGGAGGCGATGAAGATGGAACAGCCGCTGAACGCGCACCGCGCCGGCACCGTCAAGGACCTGGCCGCCGAAGTCGGCGCCTCCCTTTCCGCCGGCACCGTCATCTGCGAGATCAAGGACTGACGCATCCTCAACACGAGGGCGGGGTGCGGCGACCGAACGGTCACCGCACCCCGCCCTCGTCCGTGCGCCGGGCTAGCGCTTGCGGGGCGTGAGGTCCGTGACTCGGCTCAGCTGGCCTTGGTGCTCCAGCGCCTGGGCCGCCGCGCCGCGCAACTGCGGCGGCATGGTGCGGCGCTGCCCCGGCAGCGGCGGCAGCCGGTGCTGCTGCCGCTCGGCTCCGGGGCCGCCGCGCGGCAGGACGGAGCCACCGTGCCCGCCCTCACCCACCGGCCCGCCCCCGGACCCGCTGTGGGCGCCGGCCAGCGAGAGCTGCACACCCTGGTCCGCCAGCGCTTGCAGCTCCGTGGCCGCCCGGTCGTCGTGCCCGGGCGGTTCATCGGTGACCAGCCGCGTCATCGCCTCCGGCGGCACCGTCTGGAACATGGTGTCCGTGCCGAGTTTGGTGTGGTCTGCCAGCACCACCACCTCGTTCGCGGCCTGCACCAGGGCTCGGTCGACGCTCGCGGAGAGCATGTTGGATGTGGACAGCCCCCGTTCGGCGGTCAGCCCACTGCCGGAGACGAAGGCGCGGGAGACCCGAAGCCCCTGCAGGGACTGCTCCGCACCGCTGCCCACCAGGGCGTGGTTGGAGCCGCGCAGCGTGCCGCCCGTCATCACCACCTCGACGCGGTTGGCATGCGCCAGGGCCTGCGCGACGAGCAGCGAGTTGGTGACCACGGTCAGCCCGGGGACCCGCGCCAGACGGCGCGCCAGCTCCTGCGTGGTCGTCCCGGCACCGACGACGACGGCCTCGCCCTCCTCGACCAGGCCGGCGGCCAAGTCGGCGATGGCGGTCTTCTCGGCCGCCGCGGCAAGCGACTTCTGCGGGAAGCCCGCCTCCCGGGTGAGCCCTCCGGGCAGCACCGCACCGCCGTGCCGGCGGTCGAGCAGACCCTCACCCTCGAGGGCCCGCACATCGCGCCTGACGGTCACTTCTGAGGTCTGGACGACACGGGCGAGCTCCCGGAGCGACACCGCTCCGTTGGCGCGCACCATTTCAAGGATCAATTGACGACGTTCTGCAGCGAACACGAAACTGACAGTAACCCGCCGGCTGTCCGCTTACACGAGTATGCGGCGATTTTCGTAAGTCGCCCGAAAGCGACGGCTCATTGTGGTATGAGCGCCTCAGGCCCGGCACTTCGCCGCGCACATCCCGCCGGGGTGGGTACGGCGTCCGGCACGACTCCGCTGTTGCGCCTTCGAATGCCGGGGGGCACCGCAAGGCCGAGAACCGCAGCTCGTTACTCGTCCGCACTCGCGCGATGCGACAACGCAGCGAGGTGCTGTGCCGGGCGTCGCGATCCGGTGACCTTCTCCGGCCACAGCACCAGTGCCGCATCAGCCAGGGTTTGCCCGGTAGCGAGGCGTCCTGGCGCACTGCGTTCGCTTCGCTCACTCCGTCTCGGCTCTGTTGCGCCTGCGGATGCCGAGCCTCTCGCACGGCCAGCCGCATGCAGGTGTCCTACCCGGGCCTTCGGGCAACGCAGGGGGCACCTCCCGCCAAAGGCAGGGGGAGAGCGTGCGTACCAGGACGCCGAGCGGAGCGAACCTTGCCTGACACGGCACTAGACCTCGTCCGCCGCCTTGCGGGTCTGCAACTGCCGCGCCACCTCGGCGATCGAGCCGGTCAGTGACGGGTAGACGGTGAAGGAGTTGGCGACCTGGTCGACCGTCAGGTTGTTGTCCACGGCCAGCGCTATGGGGTGGATCAGCTCGCTCGCACGCGGGGCGACGACCACGCCGCCGACCACGATGCCGGTGCCGGGGCGGCAGAACAGCTTCACGAATCCGTCCCGAATGCCCTGCATCTTCGCGCGCGGGTTGCGCAGCAGCGGCAGCTTCACCGTCCGGGCGTCGATCCGGCCCTCGTCGACGTCGGCCTGCGAGTAGCCGACCGTCGCGATCTCCGGATCGGTGAACACGTTCGCCGAGACCGTGCGCAGGTTGAGTGGCGCCACCGGCTCGCCCAGGAAGTGGTACATGGCGATGCGGCCCTGCATGGCCGCCACCGAGGCCAGCGCGAACACGCCGGTGCAGTCACCTGCCGCGTAGACGCCGGGGGCCGAGGTCCGCGAGACCCGATCGGTGCGGATGTGGCCCGACTCCCGCAGCGCGACACCGGCCTCCGCCAGGCCCATGTCAGCCGTGTTCGGGATCGCGCCGACCGCCACCAGGCAGTGGCTGCCGGCGATGGTACGACCGTCGTTCAATGTGACCTCGACGCCGTCGGCCGTGCGCTTGGCGGACGCCGCACGCGACCGTGCCATCACGTGCATGCCGCGACGCCGGAAGACGTCCTCCAGCACCGCCGCCGCGTCCGGGTCCTCACCCGGCAGCACCCGGTCTCGGGAGGAGACCAGCGTGACCTGCGAGCCCAGCGCCTGGTACGCCCCGGCGAACTCGGCGCCGGTGACACCGGACCCGACGACGATGAGCCTCTCGGGCAGCTCGTCCAGGTCGTAGACCTGGGTCCAGTTCAGGATCCGTTCGCCGTCGGGCAGCGCGTCCGGGATCTCCCGCGGGTGACCGCCGGTGGCGACGAGCACCGCGTCGGCGACGAGTGTCTCCTCCGCGCCGTCCGCGGTCGTGACCAGCACACGCCGGGTGCCGTCCGGCGCCTGGTTCGGCTCCAGCCTGCCGCGGCCGCGCATGACACGGCCGCCCGCACGGGTGACGGAGGCGGTGATGTCGTGCGACTGAGCCAGCGCGAGGCGCTTCACCCGGCGGTTGACCTTCCCCAGATCCACGCCGACCACCCGGGCCGCCTGCTCCAGCGGCGGAGTGTCGTCCTCGATGATGATGCCGAGCTCCTCGTGGGAGGAGTCGAAGTTCGTCATCACCTCGGCCGTGGCGATGAGCGTCTTGGAGGGCACGCAGTCGGTGAGCACCGACGCGCCACCGAGGCCGCCGCAGTCGACGACGGTCACCTCCGCGCCGAGCTGCGCTCCCACCAGCGCCGCCTCGTAGCCGCCAGGTCCACCACCGATGATCACGATACGAGTCACGTATCCCAGTGTCCCGCACCCACCGGCCGCCGTACCGCCCGCCCCCCAAGGTGTCCTGACGGCACCGCCCCGTCTGCGGGACGACCCCGTGCACGCACGCGCTCCCCCTGCCTCCGGCGGGAGCGCCCCCCGCGTCGTCAGGGCACGGCGCAGCTCCTCCCCTCGGCCCTCCACCTGACGATCGTGGACTCTGCCCAGGCGCGTGGAGCCGGGCGGACGACGCTCCTTCCAGAACACTCCCGATGCGGCGCACCGGAAGCTCGCGGGCCGCTGACTTACCCTCGATGCATGTCGCTCTACGCCGCGTATGCCGGCAACCTCGACGCGCGGCTGATGGCTCGCCGCGCACCGCACTCCCCGCTGCGCAGCACCGGCTGGCTGGACGGCTGGCGGCTGACCTTCGGCGGCGAGCACATGGGCTGGGAGGGCGCGTTGGCGACGGTCGTCGAGGAGCCCGGTTCCCAGGTCTTCGTCGCGCTCTACGACATCGCTCCGATGGACGAGGAGTCCATGGACCGGTGGGAGGGCGTGGGCATGGGCATCTACCGGCGTATGCGAGTGAGGGTGCACACCCTCGACGGCGCAGAGGCCACCTGGGCCTACGTCCTGAACGGCTACGAGGGCGGGTTGCCCTCCGCCCGCTATCTGGGGGAGGTCGCCGACGCGGCGGAGTCCTGCGGCGCACCGCACGATTATGTGATGGAGCTGCGCAAACGGCCCTGCTGAAGCGTCGTCGACGCCTCAGAGGCGGCCGGCCGCCGGTACGGGAGGCCCGGCGTCCGCCCGCCGGCACGCGGCCGTCGGGGCAACCGTCGCAACACGCCGTCCGGTGCCCGCTGCCCCGTGGTTTCCACCAGAAAACGGCCGCCCCGTCTACGCGCGTAGGCATCGGCAGGCTAGGCTCGTCGCGTGAACGCATCAGCCACTTCGGACATCGCCGACGAGACCCCGCACCGCGCCGCCGAGGCCGCCGCCGACCGGCTGCGCGCTCTGACCGGCGCCGACAGCCACGACGTCGCCCTGGTCATGGGCTCCGGCTGGGTTCCCGCAGCCGACGCACTCGGCGTGGCCGATCACGAGTTCCCGGTCACCGAGCTGCCCGGCTTCCCCGCACCGGCGGTCGCCGGGCACGCCGGCACGGTGCGTTCGTACGGGCTCGGCGACAAGCGTGCGCTGGTCTTCCTGGGCCGCACCCACTACTACGAGGGCCACGGTGTGGCGGCCGTCGCGCACGGCGTGCGCACCGCGGTGGCCGCCGGCTGCAAGACCGTCGTGCTGACCAACGGCTGCGGCGGCCTGCGCGAGGGGATGCGGCCCGGCCAGCCGGTGCTCATCCGCGACCACCTGAACCTCACCGCCGCCTCCCCCGTGGTCGGCGCGAACTTCGTCGACCTCACCGACCTGTACACGCCGCGGCTGCGTGCGCTGTGCCAGGAGGTCGACCCCACGTTGGAGGAGGGCGTCTACGCCCAGTTCCCCGGCCCGCACTACGAGACGCCCGCCGAGATCGACATGGTGCGCGTACTGGGCGCGGACCTGGTCGGCATGTCGACGGTCCTGGAGGCCATCGCGGCCCGCGAGGCCGGCGCCGAGGTGCTCGGCATCTCGCTCGTGACGAACCTCGCAGCCGGCATGACGGGCGAGCCGCTGAACCACGAAGAGGTCCTCCAGGCCGGCCGCGACGCGGCGACCCGCATGGGCAGCCTCCTCGCCCAGGTCCTCGGCCGCATCTGATCGTGCTCGCGAAGCGGGCACGCCCTCGCACGGGCCTCCGGCCCGGCGCTCCGGCGGCGAAACCATCGGCCCGCGTGACGGGCTTGTACGCCGCGTCCCGGCGAACGGCGCCAGGTCGGACGTGCCGGCCGTCCGGCGGCCTGGCTGATAGCTGTGCGCGCCTGGCCGTTCGCTGTCGCACGGGCTTGTACGGCTGCCGGCCCACGGGCAGCCCCGAGGCGGCCGGAGCCGACCCGGCGGAAGCCGACGAAGTGCGGGCCGGGATGGCCCGGTCAGTGGCGGAAGCGCGGGGAACTCCCCCCGAGAGCCGCGCATCGACAGACCTGAGAGGCAGGAACCGTGCACAACGACGTCATCGAGCGGGCCCGCAGGTGGCTGGACGAGGACCCCGACCCGCAGACGCGTGACGAGCTCGCCGCACTGCTCGACGCGGGCGACACCGACGAACTGGCCGCCCGCTTCTCCGGCATGCTGCAGTTCGGCACCGCCGGCCTGCGCGGCGAGCTGGGCGCCGGCCCCATGCGGATGAACCGCGCAGTGGTCATCCGGGCCGCCGCCGGGCTGGCGTCCTACCTGACCACCCCGAAGGCCCGCCACCAGGGCCACGACGCCTCACTCGTGGTCATCGGCTACGACGCCCGGCACAAGAGCGCCGACTTCGCCCGCGACACGGCCGCCGTGATGGTCGGCGCCGGTCTGCGTGCCGCGCTGCTGCCACGCCCGCTTCCCACCCCGGTGCTGGCCTTCGCGGTCCGCCACCTGGGGGCCGTCGCCGGCGTCACGGTGACCGCGAGCCACAATCCGCCGCGTGACAACGGCTACAAGGTCTACCTGGGCGACGGCTCACAGATCGTGCCGCCCGCCGACGCGGACATCGCCGCCCGCATCGCGGCCGTCCAGGCCCTCGCCGACGTGCCGCGACCGGAGGGGGGCTGGGACGTGCTCGGCGAGGAGATCGTCGACGCCTACCTGGCCCGCTCCGGCTCCGTACTCACGGCCGGCAGCCCCCGAGACGTGCGGGTCGTGCACACCGCGCTGCACGGCGTCGGCGCCCGCACCCTGCACGACGCCTTCGTGCGTGCCGGTTTCCCCGCGCCGCTCCCCGTGGCCGAGCAGGCCGAGCCCGACCCCGAGTTCCCGACCGTGGCCTTCCCCAACCCCGAGGAGCCCGGCGCGATGGACCTGGCCTTCGCCACGGCGCGGGAGACCGCACCGGACGTGGTGATCGCCAACGACCCGGATGCCGACCGCTGCGCCGTCGCCGTGCCGGACGCGCGGACCGAGGCGGGTTGGCGGATGCTGCGCGGCGACGAGGTCGGCGCACTGCTCGCCACCCGTCTGGTGCACAAGCGGGCCCGCGGGGCGTTCGCGACGACGATCGTCTCTTCGTCGCTGCTCGGCCGCATCGCCGACGCGGCCGGTCTGCCGTACGAGGAGACGCTGACCGGCTTCAAGTGGCTCTCCCGCGTGGACGGCCTGCGCTATGGCTACGAGGAGGCGCTCGGTTACTGCGTGGACCCGGAGGGCGTGCGCGACAAGGACGGCATCACGGCCGCCCTGCTCGTCGCCGAGCTGACCGCGGAGCTGAAGCAGGCGGGCCGCACACCGGCCGATCTGCTCGACGATCTGGCACTCGAGCACGGCCTGCACGCCACGGACCAGCTGTCCGTGCGGGTTGCCGACCTGTCACTGATCGACCGGGCGATGGAGCGGCTGCGCACGCGGCCTCCGACGCGGCTGGCCGGGATGCCCGTCACCTCTGCGGACGACCTGAGCAAGGGCTGCGGCACGCTGCCGCCGACGGACGGCCTGCGCTACCGGCTGGGCGGCGGCGCGGCCCGCGTCGTGGTGCGGCCCAGCGGAACCGAGCCGAAGATCAAGTGCTACCTGGAGGCGGTCGTCCCGGTCGCGGACGCCGCCGGCCTCCCGGCGGCCCGCTCCGAGGCGCGCCGGATCCTGGACGCCCTCCGCACGGAGGTCGCGGAGGCCGCCGGCATCTGACGCCGACCCGGCAGGCCCGGGCCCGCGACGGGCGGCCGCCGATCCTCCTCCCGTCCGGGCCCTTCGCCGCGGTGCGGGCCTTCCGGCCCGGCGCGGACCGACGAGAGGGCGTCCCCGGCGACGAGAAGCCACTGACCGAGACCGGGGTCCGCGATCGGCGCGCTTGGGGTCTCCCCGTGGGGAAGTCCGCAAGGCGCGCGGGTCACGGCCGCACGGCGCGCCGGCGGCCGCGATTCCTGGGGTGGACGCAGGACCTGGCAGGCTCCGCGACACCGCGGCGCGCTGCCGCGCGACCGCCGCCGGGCGGGCCCTGCCCGGGCGCCGGCCGCCGGTCCCCGGCGGGAAGGCCTCAGCCGGTGACGTAGAGGAGGACCAGCGCCAGCGCTCCGACCGCGATCGGAGCCAGTACCTCGTAGGCCCAGCGCACCGTCACCGCGCCGGTCTCCCCCGTCGAGCCGTACGACTCCCCGCCGCCGTGCCGCTCGGCGAGGTCGCGGAGTTCGTCCATGGACTCGTCGGCCGTCGCCCGCTTCTCCTCCGCGTCGCCGACGACGTCGCCGCCGCCTCCGAAGCCCAGCAGTCCACGGCCCGGCCTCACTCCGGCGTGCAGCCGCGCGTTGTGCCGGTTGGCCGCCTTGCGGGCCCGCAGCGAGACGGGAATCGACCACAGCTGGTATTTCTTGTCCTCGGCGAACACCTCGTTGGTGTAGCCGCCGCGCAGCAGCTGCACGGCCGGCCAGGTCATCGTGATCGTCCGGAACGGGTTGCGGATCCGCAGCCGCTCCTCGTCGGCAAAGACGACCGGGCGCAGCGTGAGGGCGACGATGAGCGGCACGCCGAGGACCAGGCCGGCCAGCGAGATCCACGGGACGCGTCCGGTCCCGCGGGCGACCGCGTCGATGCCGAGCCATCCGACGATCACGAGGAGCGCCACTCCGCAGGCCATGCCGGCGGCGGACCGGTAGCGGCGGTCGGCGAATTTCGGAGGCTCGTGGCCGTGGTGCTCGTGCGTCATGGGGGAGATTCTGCCGGACCGTCCGCTCTGCGGACATTGCAGTCCGGCATCGATCGACGGGGTCACACTACAGGGGACGCTACGCGTGTAGATATGCTCGTCTTGTGAGCATGCTTTCTGCGCCTTCGGTTCCCGCACCGGCGGACGCGTCCGACGACGTGACGGCCGTCACGTCGTCGGACGCCGCCCTGCGCCGCTACCTGCACGGACTGCCCGGGGTCGACGCGGTCGGGCTGGAGGCCCGTGCCGCAACGCTCGGCACGCGGTCGATCAAGACGACCGCCAAGGCCTTCGCCATCGACCTGGCCGTCTCGATGATCGACCTGACCACCCTCGAGGGCGCCGACACGCCCGGCAAGGTGCGGTCGCTGTGCGCCAAGGGACTGCGGCCCGATCCGGCCGACCGCAGCACCCCGCAGGTCGCGGCGATCTGCGTCTATCCGGACATGGTCGCCACCGCGAAGGAGGCGCTGGCCGGTTCCGCGGTACACGTCGCCTCCGTGGCGACGGCGTTCCCGGCCGGCCGCGCCGCGCTGCCGGTCAAGCTCGCCGACACCCGCGACGCCGTCGCGGCGGGCGCCGACGAGATCGACATGGTCATCGACCGCGGTGCCTTCCTCGCCGGCCGGTACCTGGAGGTCTTCGAGACGATCCGCGCCGTGAAGGAGGCGTGCGCCCGCCCCGAGGCCGAGGACGCCCACCTGAAGGTGATCTTCGAGAACGGCGAGCTGGCGACGTACGACAACATCCGCCGCGCCTCCTGGCTGGCGATGCTGGCGGGCGCCGACTTCATCAAGACCTCCACCGGCAAGGTCGCGGTCAACGCCACTCCGCCGAACACGCTGCTGATGCTGGAGGCCGTCCGCGATTTCCGCGCCGCGACCGGCACGCAGGTCGGCGTGAAGCCGGCGGGCGGCATCCGCACCTCCAAGGACGCGATCAAGTACCTGGTGATGGTCAACGAGACCCTCGGCGAGGACTGGCTGAGTCCCGACTGGTTCCGGTTCGGCGCCTCGTCCCTCCTCAACGACCTGCTGATGCAGCGCCAGAAGCTGAGCACCGGCCGTTACTCCGGTCCCGACTACGTGACGGTGGACTGATCACATGAGCCCCGCATTCGAGTACGCACCCGCCCCCGAGTCCCGGGCGATCGTCGACATCGCGGCCGGCTACGGCCTGTTCGTCGACGGCGAGTTCCGCGAGGCGAGCGACGGCAAGGTCTTCAAGACCGTCTCCCCGTCCTCGGAGGAGGTCCTCTCCGAGGTCGCGCAGGCGAGCACGGAGGACGTCGACGCGGCAGTCAAGGCGGCCCGCAGGGCGTTCACCTCCTGGTCGGCGCTGCCCGGCAGCGAGCGGGCCAAGTACCTGTTCCGCATCGCGCGCATCGTGCAGGAGCGCTCCCGCGAGCTGGCCGTCCTGGAGTCGCTGGACAACGGCAAGCCGATCCGTGAGACGCGCGACGCCGACCTGCCGCTGGTCGCCGCACACTTCTTCTACTACGCCGGCTGGGCCGACAAGCTCGCCCACGCCGGCTTCGGACGCGGATCCGAAGCCGCTGGGCGTGGCCGGCCAGGTCATCCCGTGGAACTTCCCGCTGCTGATGCTCGCGTGGAAGATCGCCCCCGCGCTGGCCACCGGCAACACCGTGGTCCTCAAGCCGGCCGAGACGACGCCGCTGTCGGCGCTGTTCTTCGCCGACATCTGCCGCCAGGCCGGCCTGCCCAAGGGCGTGGTGAACATCCTCACCGGCGACGGCGTCACCGGCGCCGCCCTGGTCGGGCACGAGGACGTGAACAAGGTCGCGTTCACCGGTTCGACGGCCGTCGGACGGCAGATCGCCCGCACTGTCGCCGGCACCCGCAAGAAGCTCACCCTGGAGCTGGGCGGCAAGGGCGCCAACATCGTCTTCGACGACGCGCCGATCGACCAGGCCGTCGAGGGCGTCGTCAGCGGCATCTACTTCAACCAGGGCCAGGTGTGCTGCGCCGGCTCCCGGCTGCTGGTGCAGGAGTCGGTGGCCGACGAGCTGCTGGCGTCCCTCAAGCGGCGGCTGGCGACGCTGCGCGTCGGCGACCCGCTGGACAAGAACACCGACATCGGCGCGATCAACTCCGCCGAGCAGCTGGCTCGGATCACCGAACTCGCTGAGGCCGGCGAGGCCGAGGGCGCCGAGCGCTGGTCCCCGCAGTGCGAACTGCCCTCTTCCGGCTACTGGTTCGCGCCGACTGTCTTCACCGGCGTCTCGCAGGCTCACCGCATCGCCCGCGAGGAGATCTTCGGCCCGGTGCTGTCCGTACTGACCTTCCGCACGCCCGACGAGGCCGTGGCGAAGGCCAACAACACCCCCTACGGGCTGTCCGCGGGCATCTGGACGGAGAAGGGCTCGCGGATCCTGGCGATGGCGAACCGGCTGCGGGCCGGCGTCGTGTGGGCCAACACGTTCAACAAGTTCGACCCGACCTCGCCCTTCGGCGGTTACAAGGAGTCGGGCTTCGGCCGCGAGGGCGGCCGTCACGGTCTGGAGGCGTACCTCGATGTCTGAAGCGGCCGCACGACTGAGCGTCCTGAAGACCTACAAGCTCTTCGTGGGCGGGAAGTTCCCCCGCTCGGAGAGCGGACGGGTGTACGAGGTGACCGACTCCAAGGGCAACTGGCTGGCCAACCCGCCGCGCGCCTCCCGCAAGGACGCCCGCGACGCGGTGTCCGCCGCCCGCAAGGCGTTCGGCGGCTGGTCCGGCGCGACGGCCTACAACCGCGGCCAGATCCTGTACCGGATCGCGGAGATGCTCGAGGGCCGGCGCGAGCAGTTCGCCGCCGAGATCGCCGCCGGCGAGGGCCTGTCGAAGACGAAGGCGCACGCGCAGGTCGACGCGGCCGTGGACCGCTGGGTCTGGTACGCGGGCTGGTCCGACAAGATCGCGCAGGTCGCCGGCGGCGCCAACCCGGTGGCCGGGCCCTACTTCAACCTCTCGACGCCCGAACCCACCGGCGTCGTCGCCGTACTGGCGCCGCAGGAGTCCTCCTTCCTCGGCCTGGTCTCGGTGCTGGCTCCCGTCATCGTCACCGGCAACACGGCGGTGCTGGTCACCTCCGAAAACCGCCCGCTGCCCGCCCTGTCCCTCTCCGAGGTTCTGGCGACCTCCGACCTGCCGGGTGGCGTCGTCAACATCCTCTCCGGACGCGCCGGGGAGCTCGGCCTGCCGCTGGCCGGCCACCAGGACGTCAACGCCCTCGACCTCGCGGGCGCCTCCCAAGACGCCGAGCTGGCCAAGGAGCTCGAGGTGACGGCGGCCGAGAACCTCAAGCGGGTGCTGCGTCCCGCGCAGGGGCGTGCCGACTGGAACGCCGACCCCGGTACCGGGCGCATGCTCAACTTCCTGGAGACCAAGACGGTCTGGCACCCGATGGGCGTCTGAGCGCGCCGCTCCCGTCTCCCCCGGCCGGGGGAGACGGGAGCGGGAAAACTCACGCACGGGTCTGGCCGCAGTACCCCCGGCGTGCGGGAGAATGGTCTCCCGTGACCTCCAGCTCCTCCTCCGGCATACCCTCCGCGCGCGTCGTCCTGCTGACCGGCCCGTCCGGCTCGGGGAAGTCACGGCTCGCCGCCCGCAGCGGCCTGCCGGTGCTGCGGCTCGACGACTTCTACAAGGAGGGCGACGACCCGACCCTCCCCCGGCTTCCCGGTGGCGCCACCGACTGGGACGCGCCCGGCTCCTGGGACGCGGACGCCGCGGTCGCCGCCGTGCGGTCCCTGTGCGAGGCGGGGCGGACGGTGACGCCCGTCTACGACATCGCCATCAGCTCCCGCGTCGGGAGCGAAGCGCTCACGCTGGACGGCGCGCCGCTGTTCGTCGCCGAGGGCGTCTTCGCCGCCGACATCGCAGCGAGCTGTCGCGATGCCGGCCTGCTCGCCGACGTGATCTGCCTGCGTGGCAGCCCGTTCACCACGTTCCGCCGCCGGCTGCTGCGCGACCTGCGGGAGAGCCGCAAGCCATTGCCGTTCCTGGTGCACCGCGGCTGGACGCTGATGCGGGCCGAGGGCGGCATCGTCGAGCGGCACCGTGTCCTGGGCGCCCACCCGTGCGCCCGCCAAGAGGCGATGGACCGGCTCGCGCGGCTGCGCTCACGGGACGCCACCCCGGCCAGGGCGGTGACATGACGTGCGGGCCCGGCCACCTCCCCCGTAGCCGGGCCCGATCCGTCCCCCGTTCCCCCCGGGCCCGCACCCCCACGGGCCCCGTCCGGCGCCGCCGTCAGGCGACCAGCTCCTCGAAGGACTCCTCGCTGTCACGCCCGAAGCTGAGCGCGTCGTCGCCACGCAGCCGGCGCAGCGAGCGCCAGATGCTGCTCTTGACCGTGCCGACGCTGATGTCGAGGACCTCGGCGATCTCCGGGTCGGTACGGCCCTCGTAGTAGCGCAGGACGAGCATCGTGCGCTGCAGTTCCGGCAGCCGCGCGAGCGCCTGCCACAGCACGGCGCGCAGCTCCGTGCCGCGCATCTCGTCGTGGTCGGGTGCAGCCGGCTCGGGCAGCTCCTCGGTCGGGTACTCGTTCAGTTTGCGGCGCCGCCACGCGCTGATGTGCAGGTTCGTCATGGTGCGGCGCAGGTAGCCGCCCAGCGCCCCCTTGTCGGCGATGCGGTCCCACGCGCGGTAGGTGGAGAACAGCGCGTTCTGCAACAGGTCCTCGGCCTCGAAGCGGTCACCGGTCAGGTGGTAAGCCGTCGCGTAGAGAGAGGCGCGGCGCTCCCGCACGTAGGCGGAGAACTCCAGGTCGGAAGCGGTGGTCCCGGCAGGCGCCGGCACCGGAGCGGCGACGTGCCCGGGGCGTCGCCGCACCGTGCAGGCGCGCCCGCTGAGCGCACCGCTCCGCTCCGCGACGCGCGGTCCGGGAACCGCTGGGGCGTGCAGGCGCGTGTGAAGAACCGTGCCGTCGGTGATGGCGTGCGGACCGTTCATCCCGTGCCTCCCTCGGAGCGTCCCGGTCGCTGACCTGTGATGAACACACTGCCGGGCCAGTTTCATCACCGGGTCCCCCGACTGTCACAGCCTTGTCACAGCGACCGCGCGCTGCGCGGCGCCGACAGTCCGTGGGCGATTGGGGACGCAGGGTCGAAGTCGGGCCCTGTCATGGGACAGAATGGCGTGCGTGCCATTCCTGTTGCTGATCGAGGACGACGACGCGGTGCGTACGGCTCTGGAGATGAGCCTGACCCGGCAGGGACACCGCGTGGTGACCGCGGCGTCCGGTGAGGACGGTCTGAAGCTGCTGCGCGAGCAGCGGCCCGACCTGATCGTGCTGGACGTCATGCTGCCGGGAATCGACGGCTTCGAGGTGTGCCGCCGGATACGCCGGACCGACCAGCTGCCCATCATTTTGCTGACCGCCCGCAGTGACGACATCGATGTCGTCGTGGGCCTGGAGTCCGGCGCGGACGACTACGTGGTCAAGCCGGTGCAGGGCAGAGTCCTGGACGCCCGCATCCGCGCCGTGATGCGGCGGGGTGAGCGGGAGGCGAACGACGCCGCGACGTTCGGCAGCCTGGTCGTCGACCGGGCGGCGATGACCGTGACCAAGAACGGCGAGGATCTGCAGCTGACGCCGACCGAGCTGCGGCTGCTGCTGGAGCTCAGCCGGCGACCTGGGCAGGCGTTGTCCCGGCAGCAGCTGCTGCGGCTGGTGTGGGAACACGACTATCTCGGTGACTCCCGCCTCGTCGACGCGTGTGTGCAGCGGCTCCGTGCCAAGGTCGAGGACGTCCCCTCGTCCCCGACCCTGATCCGGACGGTGCGGGGCGTCGGCTACCGACTGGACGCTCCGGCGTGAGCGACGGAAGCGAGGCCGCCGGGCCGCAGTCGACGACGATCGCCACGCCCCCACGCCGAGCAGCCGGAGAAGCGAACGGACCAGCACAGTGAGCGACGGAAGCGAGGCCGCCGGGTCGCAGTCGACGACGATCGCCACGCCACCGCGCCGAGCAGCCGGCGCCGACATGAGCCGCTACCGCGGCGGGGCGAACGGACCAGCACAGTGAGAAGGGCGGCGGGCCGGGTGCGGGGGCGGCTGGCAGGGATGCTGCCGACCCTGCGGCTGCGGCTCGTCGTAGTCTTCGCGCTGGTGGCGCTGACCGCCGCCTGCGCGGCGTCCGGCATCGCGTACTGGCTGAACCGGGACGCGGTGCTGACCCGCGCACAGAACGCCGCGCTGAAGGACTTCCGCAAGGCGATGGAGGACGACGTCGGGCAACTGCCCGCGAACTTCGACTGCGCGCAACTGCGCGACGCCGCCCGCGCCATGGCCGGGTCGACGCAGGGCTACGAGGTGGTGCTGCGGGCGAAGACCGCCGACGGACGCCTGTGCACGGTGGCCTCCAGCCGCCCCGAGTTCACCCTCGACGACGTGCCCGACTCGCTCCGCAACATCGTGGGCCGCCGGCGCCCCGTCGACGACGGCAACCCCTACCCGTACCACCTGTACTGGCAGCGGGTCATCAAGAACGGCGACCCGTTCCTGGTGGGCGGCGCCCGGCTGATCGGCGCCCGGCCGGCGCCCACCGGCTACATGCTCAAGTCACTGGCGCCCGAACGGGACGATCTGAGTTCACTGGCCTGGTCGCTGGGCATCGCCACCGGTCTGGCGCTGATCGGTGCGATGCTGCTGGCGCAGGCGGCCGCCACGACCGTGTTGCGGCCGGTGCGGCGGCTGGGCGAGGCCGCACGCCGGCTGGGCGAGGGAAAGCTGGACACCCGGCTGAAGGTGTCCGGCACGGACGAACTCGCTCAGCTGTCCCGCACGTTCAACCACACGGCCGCCTCCCTGGAGGAGCGGGTCGCCGAACTGAGCGCACGGGAGGCCTCCTCGCGGCGGTTCGTGGCGGACATGTCGCACGAGCTGCGCACTCCGCTGACGGCGATCTCGGCTGTCACGGAGGTTCTGGAGGAGGAGCAGGACAACCTCGACCCGATGATCGCGCCGGCCGTCGGGCTGGTCGTGAGCGAGACACGCCGGCTGGGCGACCTGGTCGAGAACCTGATGGAGGTGACCCGCTTCGACGCGGGCACGGCACGGCTCGTGCTGGACGACGTGGACGTCGCGGACCAGATCACGGCCTGCATCGACGCGCGGGCCTGGCTGGACGCCGTCCAACTGGACGCGGAACGCGGCATCATGGTCCGGCTCGATCCGCGGCGGCTGGACGTCATCCTGGCCAACCTGATCGGCAACGCCCTCAAGCACGGCGGCTCGCCGGTCCGGGTTTCGGTGCACACCGAGACCGACCGGCTGGTGGTGGAGGTCTCCGACCGCGGGCCGGGCATCCCCGAGGACGTGCTACCGCACGTCTTCGACCGGTTCTACAAGGCGAGCGCCTCCCGCCCGCGATCGGAGGGCAGCGGGCTGGGCCTGTCCATCGCGCTGGCCAACGCGCACATCCACGGCGGGGACATCACGGCCGCCAACGCCGAAAGCGGCGGCGCGGTGTTCACGCTGCGGCTGCCCCGCGATGCTCGGGGCCTGGCCGACGAGAACGGGGAGAACGAGCGTTGAAGCGTCGAGGAGCCGGCAGCCGCCCCGCGGCACGCGTCGTGCCGGTCGTCGCCCTGCTGGGCGCCGTGCTGGCCGGGATGCGGGATCCGGCCCACCTCGGTGCCGGTCGACGCGGGCGCCGCGCCGTCCCGGGTGGCCTGCGACCTGCCGGAGAACGCCGGACGGGCCACACGGACGCCCGGCGGCGACGGATCGGTCCGCGTCTATCTGGTGTGCGACACCCGGGTCGCTGCCGTTACCCGCGTCGGGCGGCTGCCCGACGGACGGCTGCCCGCCGCCCGTGCCCTGCTCGGACAGCTGCGAGCCCAGCCCCAGCCGGCCGAGGAGGAGGCCGGGTTCACCACCGCCGTGCCCCGCGGCCTTCGGGTCGGAGCCGGCGCACGCGGACGACCCCGTCGGCACTCTGCGGCTCACCACGCCGCCGGCCCGGCTGCCGTCCTTCGCCCTGGCGCAACTGGTGTGCACCTTCGCCGGGACGCCGGCGGCGTCGGCACGGCAGGACACCGTGGTAATCGGCGGACCAGCCCACGGCGCGGCGCAGCCGCGCCGCTACACCTGCACGGCCGCGCTGCGCACCGCCGCGGACCCCGCCCCGACGGCCGGCGCCCCGGCCTAGTGCCGCATCAGCCAGGGTTTGCCCGGTAGCGAGGCGTCCTGGCGCACTGCGTTCGCTTCGCTCACTCCGTCTCGGCTTTGTTGCGCCTGCGGATGCCGAGCCTCTCGCACGGCGCCCGGACGCCGCACGCAGGTGTCCTACCCGGGCCTTCGGGCAACGCAGGGGGCACCTCCCGCCAAAGGCAGGGGGAGAGCGTGCGTACCAGGACGCCGAACGGAGCGACCTTGCCTGATGCGGCACTAGCGCTGCGCGCGCCGACCACGGAACCGGTGACGACGGGCAGCGCGTCCTTGCTGTCGTGCAGCCTCCTGGCCAAGCGGCGGCTACCCCGCTTCCCGCATCCGCGCGGCAGGCGTCCTCCTGCTGGCCGCGTACTGCGTGTTCGTCGGCTGGCTGACGCTGCGCCCCCGCTCGGTGCCCTGGGTGCCGCCGCCCAACTTCGAGCCGTTGACGACGATCCGCGCCGATCTGGCCGACGGACCGCTGGCGGCGCTGACCTGCATCGGCGGCGGGCTGCTGCTCCTCGCGCCGGTCGGGGTGCTGCTGCCGCTGGCAGCGGGCCGGCTGCACCGGCCGCTGCCGCGCACCGCGGCGCGGACCGTCCCGGCCGGCGCCCTGCTGGCCGTCCGTGCTGGCCCTGGTGCAGTCGGGCGTACCGGGCCGGGTGGTCGACGTCGACACGGTGCTCCTCAACGCCGCGGGCTGCGCGCTGGCGCACCTGCTTGCTGTACCCGCCGCTGCGCGCCCGGCTGCGGCACCGCACGGCGGCACGCAGGGGATCGCCCCTCCCACGGGACGACTCCGGCGAGGCGAGTACCCCGAGAACTCCCAGGGTCGGCATCGCTCCGTAGTCCGAGGCCCCGACAGCGCGGGCGCGCCTACCGTGGAGATGTCAGGACGAACAGCACACGCCAGACCGAAGGAGTCACCGTCATGACCGCACTCGCCCGCCCCCGCGACGGCCGAATGATCGGCGGCGTGTGCGCCGGACTGGCACGCCGGTTCGGCACCACGCCGACGACCATGCGCGTCATCTTCGTCGTCTCGTGCCTGCTGCCGGGGCCGCAGTTCCTGCTCTACCTGGCGCTGTGGATCCTGCTGCCGAACGAGGACCGCCCGTCCTGGTGACACGTTCTCCCCGGCACAGGCGCGGCGGGCCGCACCCCCCGCGGGGGGTGCGGCCCGCCGCGCGTGAGGATGCCGGCTCAGCCGCCGATCGGCAGGGCGCCGAGCAGGCCGGCGTTGCCGCCGTTCTCCGGGTTCTGCTGCCCGCCGAGGGGCAGACCGCCCAGCAGGCCGGCGGTCCGCTGCTGCGGGGCAGCCTGCTGCTGGTGGGCGGCCAGCTGGTCCTGCACACGCTGCTGCAGCATCTCGGCGTCCGGGGCCTGACGGTCGGCGCCCGGCTGCACGGTGTTCATCAGCTGCGGGGCGTTCGCGCCCAGGGTCGCCGGCAGCGTCTGCGTACCGGCGGCCAGGGCCGCGCCGCCGGCCGCGAAGGCCTGGGCGGCACCGGCCGGCAGCTGCTGCGCCACGTCCTGCACGGGAGCCATCGCCACATCCGTGGGAGCGTCGGCGCCGTGGGCCGGAGCTGCGGAGGCGACTCGCGGCGCCGGTGGCGGCGAAGGCGGCACCGAGAGCGGTGACGCCGAGGGTCTTGATCGTACCGTGCTTCATGAGTTGCTTCGTCCTCAGGGGATGGGGATGTGAGCGGTGCCGCGAACGTAGCCACGGAAGTCGATCAGCCGCAAACATCCCTCATGGCGGTGGTGTCGGCTCCGGAATTCACCGTGACGACCGAAACCACTCGCACGCACGGACGCCCCGACACGCCCGATCATCCCCCTTCAGGAACAGATTCGCTGGTCACAGCGCCTCCGGAGCCGGCAGCCCGGAAAAGCCATTCTGACTTCAATTCCGCGTAACCCGGCTTGATCACGTCGTTGATCATGGCGAGACGTTCATCAAAAGGAATGAACGCAGATTTCATGGCATTGACGGTGAACCACTGCATGTCGTCGAGCGAGTACCGGAACGTCTTCACCAGGTGCTCGAATTCGGCGCTCATGCTCGTGCCGCTCATCAGCCGGTTGTCGGTGTTCACCGTGGCCCGGAAGTGCAGGCGGCGCAGCAGGCCGATGGGGTGCTCGGCGTACGACGGCGCCGCGCCCGTCTGCAGATTGGACGACGGGCACAGCTCGAGGGGGATGCGCTTGTCGCGCACGTAGGAGGCGAGCCGGCCCAGCGTCACCCCTCCGTCCTCGTCGGTCTGGATGTCGTCGATGATGCGCACGCCGTGCCCCAGCCGGTCGGCGCCGCACCACTGCAGAGCCTGCCAGATCGAGGGCAGCCCGAAGGCCTCGCCGGCGTGGATGGTGAAGTGGTTGTTCTCCCGCTTGAGGTACTCGAAGGCATCCAGGTGGCGGGTGGGCGGGTAGCCGGCCTCGGCCCCGGCGATGTCGAAGCCGACGACGCCAAGATCGCGGTAGCGGTTGGCCAGTTCGGCGATCTCCAGGGCGCGCGCGGCGTGCCGCATCGCGGTGAGCAGCGCGCCGATCCTGATCCGGCGCCCGGCGGCGCGCGCCCGGCGCTCCCCCTCGCGGAACCCCTCGTTGACGGCCTCGACCACCTCTTCCAGGGCGAGCCCCTTCTCCAGATGCTGCTCTGGCGCGTAGCGCACCTCCGCGTACACGACGCCGTCGGCGGCCAGGTCCTCGGCGCACTCGGCCGCGACGCGGAAGAGGGCGTCGCGGGTCTGCATGACGGCACAGGTGTGGGCGAAGGTCTCCAGGTAGCGCTCCAGGGAGCCGGAGTCGGCAGCCTCCCGGAACCACACCTCGAGTCGGTCCGCGTTCTCGACCTCGGGAAGGCCGTCGTACCCGGTCTCCCGCGCGAGATCGATGACGGTGGCCGGACGGAGGCCGCCGTCCAGGTGATCGTGCAGGAGAACCTTCGGAGCGCGATGGATCTGCTCCGGACTGGGCACGCTGTTCGCGGGGGAGCTCGTCATCTCGGCACTCTAGCGCCTACGCGCGTAGATATCCACGGATGTCCGTCCTGCGGCCGCCGCCTGCCGAGCGGAGGAGGACGTCCCGCCAATTCGACGTGTCATCGGGGGTCCGCATGCCGCCCCCTTCTGCCATCGTTGCGGCCATGTCTCGACAAGCGCTGCCGGAGAGGGTGCGAGGCCGCGAGGCCAGGCTGGGACGGCCGATCGGCGCGAGCCGGTCCGTCGCCGGTGTCGTGCTGATGCTGCCGGGCTGCGCGCCCGCCGGCACCGGGCGGCGCTCGGCGGTCTCCGCCGCCGCCGTGCTCCCGCTGGCCCGCCGCCTCGCGCGGGCGGGCGCGGCGGACGATCTGGCGGTGCACGTCCTGCACTACCGCTGCCGCGGCTGGAACGGCGAGGCCGCCCACCCGGCGGCAGACGCCGAGTGGGCGGTACGCGAGACGGTGCGGCGCTACGGAGACGTGCCGGTGGTGCTGGCGGGCGCCGGCATGGGTGTCCGCGCGGCGGTGCGCGCCGCCGGGCACGAGGCCGTCGGAGCGGTGCTGGGCCTGGCGCCCTGGCTGCCAGAGCAGGTCGACGCCGCCCACGAGGAGGACGTCCGGCCACTCGTCGGCCGCCGGGTGCTGCTCGTACACGGCACCGATGACTCCCGCTGCGACCCCGAGCTCTCCCTCCGGCTCGCCGCCCGGGCGAAGAAGGTCAACGCCGCCGTATGCCGCTTCGAGGTGCACACCGACGGCCATCTGCTGCAGCACCACCGCCGCGAGGTGGCCGCCCTCGCAGAGGACTTCGTGATGGGTGTCCTGTACGACCGGGACTTCTGCCGGCCGCTCACCGACGCGCTGGCCGCTCCGCCACCGCTGGGGCTGCGGATGCCGCTGGCCTCGGGTTTCGGCCGCACGCTCACCTGAGGGCACCGGCCGGGACCGCCCGCCGGTTCATCACCCGGATGATGAACCGGATATCGCAGGAATAACCGCTCATACCGCCTACTGTCGACGCTGTCCGCTGCCTTCCCCTTCAGGCACCTTCTTCTTCAGGACGAGGACAGGCTCGATGCGCCAGAGATCCGACCCGGCCGACGGGGCGCCGGAAGTGGCTGCGGTGGAGCTGGCCCTCCCGGCACAGCGATACCGGCAGGAGGACATCACCTCCGCGTTCGCCGAGGTCTGCCTGCCGCACGACGCCGCCGCACGCCAGGTGCTGCGGAAGATCTCCGGGAACGCCGGCGTGCGGACCCGGCACCTCGCCCTCCCCCTGGAGGAGTACCAGGCTCTCGACGGGTTCACCGCATCGAACCGGGCCTGGGTCGAGTGCGGCCTCGAACTGGGCGCCCAGGCCGTGCGGGGCGCGCTGCGGCGCGCCGGGGTTGCCCCCGAGGACGTCGACCTGATCGCCAGCACCACCGTGACCGGCCTGGCCGTCCCATCGCTGGAGGCCCGGCTCGCCCAGCGCGTCGGGCTGCGCGAGGACGTCCGGCGGCTGCCGCTGTTCGGCCTGGGCTGCGCCGCCGGCGCGGCCGGCGTGGCCCGCCTCCACGACTACCTGCGCGCCTACCCGGGCCACACCGCCGTCCTGCTCTCGGTCGAACTGTGCTCCCTGACCGTGCAGCGCGCGGACCACTCGATGGCGAACCTCGTCGCCATCAGCCTGTTCGGGGACGGCGCGGCCGCCGTCGTCCTGCGCGGCGCGGACCGCGCCGGGCACGGGCCGCGCGTGCTGGACACCCGCAGCCGGCTCTACCCCGACAGCCGCGACGTCATGGGCTGGGACATCGGCGGCGACGGTTTCGGGATCGTCCTCTCCCCCGAGGTGACCGCGCTGGCCGAGACGCACGTGCCCAAGGACGTGCACGCCTTCCTCGCCGACCATCGGCTGCACCTGTCCGACGTGCGCAGCTGGGTGTGCCACCCGGGCGGTCCGAAGGTCATCCAGGCCCTCGAGCGGGCACTGGCACTGCCCCCGGACGCCCTGACCCACACCCGCACCTCGCTGTCCGCCCTGGGCAACCTCTCGTCCGCCTCCGTGCTGGACGTGCTGCGCAGGACGCTCGCCGACCCCCCGGCCCCGGGCTCCCCCGGCCTGCTCACCGCCATGGGACCCGGCTTCGCGAGCGAACTGGTGCTGCTGCGCTGGTGACCCAGCAGGACGTCAACCCGGTTCCGCACCCCGAAGGAGCACCTCATGCCCGAACCCGTCTCGCCCCTCCAGGGCCGCCTGGTCGCCCTGCTCGCCGAACAGACCGGCATCGACCCCGCACAGCTCACCCCGAACCGCACCTTCAGATCACTGGAGATCGACTCGCTCGGCCTGGTCGAACTGATCGTCAGCGTCGAGAACGACACCGGGATCGAGCTCCCCGCCGACATCGACGGCATCGACCGCGACACCACACTCGGGCAGGCCGGCCGGATCCTGGAACGGTACGAGCAGACCACCGGGGACGCCGCGCGATGACCGTGCCGCGCCACACGGGGCCCGGCAGGCCGACGCAACGGGCGGCACAGGAGGTGGCCGTCACCGGCCTCGGCCTGGTCACCCCGGCGGGCGACGAGGTGGGCCAGGTGTGGCACGCGCTGTGCGCGGGCGTCTCCACGGCCGCGGCCGACCCGCTGCTGGACGGACTGCCCGTGCGGATCTCCTGCCGGGTGGACTGCTTCGACGCGGAGAACGAGCTGGGCCCCCGGCTCAGCCGCCGGCTCGACCGCTTCACCCGGCTCGGGCTGGGCGCCGCCCGCCGCGCCGTCACCGACGCCAAGCTCGACCCGTCAGGCTGGGACCCCACCCGTATCGGGGTGGTCCTCGGCGTCGGCAGCAACAGCCTTCAGCGGTACGCCGCCGAGTACCGTCGGCTCGACCAGGGCGCACCCCGGCGCGTCTCCCCTTACGGGCTGCCGCGCAGCGTGCCCAACATGGCCGCCGCCGAAATCGCCGTCGACCTGGGCGTGCAGGGGCCCGAACTTCGTCACCGCCAGCGCTTGCGCCTCGGGCGCCACCGCGCTGGGCGTCGCCCGAGACCTGATCCGGGCCGGCACCTGCGACCTGGTGCTCGCGGGCGGCAGCGAATCCGGACGCGACCTGATGACCGCCACCGGCTTTGCCCAGATGGGCGCCCTCTCCCGTTTCCCGGGCCCGCCCGCCGAGGCATGCCGGCCCTTCGACCGGGAGCGGGACGGGTTCGTGCTCGGCGAGGGCGCCACCGTCCTCGTGCTGGAGTCGACGGCGCACGCGCGGGCGCGCAACGCGCCGGTGCGCGCGCTGCTGCGCGGGTACGGCGCCTCGTCCGACGCCCACCACACCACCGCACCGCACCCCGAAGGACGCGGCGCCGAGCAGGCGGTGAGCGCCGCCCTCGCCGACGCGGGCCTGTCCCCGGCCGACATCCACCACGTCAACGCGCACGGCACCGCCACCCCGCTGGGCGACGCCGTGGAGGCCGCCGTGCTGCGCCGCGTCTTCCCCGGTTCGCCGCCCGTGACCGCCTGCAAGGGCGTCCTCGGGCACGCGCTCGGCGCCGCCGGCGCGATCGAGGCGGCGGCGACGGTCCTCGCCCTGCAGCACCAGACCGTCCCGCCGACCGCCAACTTCCGGCAGGGCGACGACGGTCGGAGCTGGACATCGTCGCCGGGGCGCCCCGCACCGTCCCTATGGAGGCGGCCCTGACCAACTCGTTCGGCTTCGGAGGACACAATGCGGTGCTGGTCTTCACCACGGCGTGACGTTCTGGTCCTGACGCTGGCCGCGGCCGTGGCCGCCGAGCGGCTGGCCGAACTGCGAGTCTCCGCGCGGCACGCGCGCTGGGCGCGGGAACGCGGCGGAGTGGAAAGCGGGCGCGGCCACTACCCGGCGATGGTCGCCGTGCACACCGGCCTGCTCGCCGGCATGGTCGCGGAGGCCGTGCTGTCCCGGCACCCCTTCCGGCCCGCGCTGGCCGTGCCCGCCCTCGCCGTGGCGGTCGGCGCGCAGGCCGTCCGCTGGTGGTGCGTGACGTCGCTCGGGCCGCGCTGGAACACCCGCGTCATCGTGCTGCCGGGCCGGCCCCCGGTCACATGCGGCCCGTACCGGTGGCTGCGGCACCCCAACTACGCGGCGGTCACCGTCGAAGGCGTCGCCCTGCCGCTGGTGTACGGCGCCTGGCGCACGGCGCTGGCCTTCTCCGCGGCGAACGCGGCCGCTGCTCGCCGTCCGGCTGCGCGTGGAGAACGCCGCGCTGCGTGGGCGGCCGCGGCGTGAGGGCGCCGCAGCGGCGCGGCACGACGTGGACCTGCTGGTCGCCGGCGGCGGCCCGGCCGGGCTGGCGACCGCCGTGTACGCGGCGCGGGCCGGCATGTCCGTGCTGGTGTGCGAGCCACGCACCACGCCGGTCGACAAGGCCTGCGGCGAGGGCCTGATGCCCGGAGGCGTCCGGCGGCTCGCGGCCCTCGGCGTCCGGCCGGCCGGCATGCAGCTGACCGGCATCACCTACACCGACCTGACCGGCCGTCACCACGTCACCGCGCCGTTCGCAGCCGGGCCGGGCCTGGGCGTGCGGCGCACCGAACTGCACGCCGCGCTCGGCACGGCGGCGAAGGCCGCCGGCGCGCGGTGGAGCGAGACCCGTGTCACCGACGTGCGGCAGGACGCCTCCGGCGTCACCGCGGCAGGCGTGCGGGCCCGCTGGCTCGTCGCCGCCGACGGACTCCACTCCCCCGTCCGGCGCCGGCTCGGCGTGCCCGTGCGGCGCGGCGAGCCGTGCCGGTTCGGGCTGCGCCGGCACTGGCGGCTGCGGCCCTGGACGGACGGCGTGGAGGTCACCTGGGCACCACATGGTGAGGCGTACGTGACACCGGTCGCCGAGGACCTGGTGGGCGTCGCCCTGCTGTACCGGCCCGGCCGGGTCGACCTGCCGGCAGTCCGCCGACGTTTACGGCACGCTGCTGACCGGCTTCCCCCGGCTCACCGAACGGCTCTCCGGAGCCGACGCCGCCTCAGTCGTGCGCGGCGCCGGGCCGCTGCGCCAGCGGCCCGCGCGGCGGGTGGCCGGGCGGGTGCTGCTCGTCGGCGACTCCGCCGGGTACGAGGACGCGCTGACTGGCGAGGGTGTCAGCCTCGCCATCGCCCAGGCGGAGGCAGCGGTCGCGGCACTGGCCGCCGGGCGCCCGGCCCGCTATGAGCGGGACTGGCGGCGGCTGACCCGCACCTACCGACTGCTGACCCGCGGCCTGATCCTGACCACCGGCCACCCGGCGGCCCGGCGGCTGGTGCTGCCCTGCTGCACGGCGGCGCCGGCGCTGTTCACCCGGACCGTCGGCCGGCTGGCCGAACTGAGGAGGGGCGGTCTGATGCGCATCACGGTCCACGGCGAGAACCTGACGGAGCGACTTGCCCTGCGCACCCGGCTGGCCCCGACTCCGGCGTTCGAATCGCTGGGCGGCATGGCGTTGTCCGGGCTGCTGGTCGCTGCCGTCACGGACCGGCGTCGTCGAACAGCTGGCCCGGCGGCCCGCCGGCGCCGACGAGCTGGCGGCGGAGCTGCGGCTGCGCGCGGAGACCACGCGGCTGCTGCTCGACGGACTGCACGCGCTGGGCTACCTGCGCCGGCGCCGCGGCGGCCGATACACACCGACCCGGCGCGCGCGCCGCTGGCTACTGCCACAGGCGCCACTGTCGGTGGCCCACTTCGTGGCAGGCCAGCAGGAGCACTTCCGCTGGTGGGCCGGCCTGACGGACGTGGCACGCGGCGCCGCGCCCGCCGCAGACCACCACGACGCCGCCGTCGACGACCCCTACTGGCGCGGCTACATCACCGGCCAGTACGAGCTCGCCCGGTTCAGCGCACCGGAGGTCGCCGGCGCACTGCGGGTACCGCAGGGCGCGCGGCGCGTGCTGGACGTGGGCGGCGGGCACGGCTGGTTCGCGGCCGAACTGTGCCGCAGGCACCCGGGTTTGCGAGGCGTCGTCCTGGACCTGCCCGGCAGCGCGGCCGTCGGCCGCGAACTGATCGCCCGGGCGGGCCTGTCCGACGTCGTCGCCCACCGTGTCGGCGACGCCCGCACCGCCGAGCTCGGCGACGGCTACGACGTGGCGCTGTGCCTGAACCTGATCCACCACTTTCCTCCTCAGGAGGTCGTCGGCCCTCCTCCGGCGCCTGCACGGCGCGCTGCGCCCGGGCGGCACGCTCGCCGTCCTGGACCTGTTCGCCGACCCGCCGCGCCGGAACCTCGCGGGCCGGCCCGGCATAGCGGCGAGCTGCCTGGGCCTGCTGTTCCACCTCAGCTCCGGCGCCTCGGTCTACAGCACCGCCGAGGTCACCTCCTGGCTCACGGCGGCGGGCTTCCCACCTCCGGCCCACCATCCGATGCGCCGCATCCCGGCCCAGACCCTGCTCCAGACGACGAAGCCGGGGTGACGGGCCGGGGCGGGTGGCGAGCGAGGCGGGCGGAGCGCCACCTGGCTTCGGGGCTGGAAAGGGCAATGTGGTTGCCCTTTCCAGCCCCGAAGCACATCAGACACCCCCACCCGCAGACTCCGGACGACCCCGACACCCCGCCCGTACCGATAATCGGTACGGGTGGCGGCGGGAGGCCGTCTACGCTGCCGCAATGACGAGACCGGAACCGCGGTACCCCGCCAAGCCACGCCCTGGCGACAAGGTCGCCGTGCTCTCACCGTCCGCCGGACTGCCGGGGCTCTTCCCGCTGCCCTACGAGCTCGGGCTGCGGCGGCTGCGCGAGGACTTCGGCCTGCAGCCCGTCGAGTACCCGACGACCCGGACCATGGGCGCCACACCGCAGGCGCGGGCCGCCGACATCCACGCCGCGTTCGCGGACCCGGAGATCAAGGCCGTCATCAGCAGCATCGGCGGCGACGACCAGATCACCGTGCTGCCGCACCTGGACCGCGAGCTGATCGCCGCCCACCCCAAGCCGTTCTTCGGCTACAGCGACAACACCAACCTGCTCGCCTTTCTGCACAACGCGGGGATCGTCGGGTACCACGGCGGTTCCGTCATGTGTCAGTTCGGCCGGCCGCACTGCCATGGACAAGCTGACCGAGGAGTCGCTGCGCGCCGCGCTGTTCACCTCCGGCGAGTACGAACTGACCGCCTCCGACTACGTCGGTGAGGTCAACCGCGACTGGGCCGACCCCGCCGCCCTGGAGGAGCCCGCGCAGCGGGACCCCGCCGAGGGCTGGACCTGGCACCACGCCGACCGGGTGGTGGACGCCCGGAGTTGGGGCGGGTGCCTGGAGATCCTCGCGTGGCTGCTGATGGCCGACCGGGAGATCGCACCCGTCGCGGACTACGCGGGCAAGGTGCTGTTCCTGGAGACCTGCGAGGAGATGCCGTCCGCCGAGACCGTCTACCGCGATTCTGCGGAACATGGGCGAGCGCGGCCTGCTGCGCCCAGTTCCCCGCGCTGCTGATGGCCCGCGCCGAAGGCCTGGAGCTTCGACCAGCCGCTCGAGCCGCGCCGCCCGTACCGCCTACCGCGCCGACGCAGCGCGAGGCGGTGCTGCGCGCGCTGCGCGAGTACGCGCCGGAGACGATGGCCGTCTTCGACGTGGACTTCGGGCACACCGACCCGCAGCTGGTCCTGCCCTTACGGCGGCCGCATCCGCGTCGACGGCCCGGCCCGGCGGATCACCGTCACCTACTGACGGTGCGGCGAGAATCGCTTGCCATAGAGAGCACTTCAACTCCTAGTCTTCCTCGCCTCGGCACGCCGTTCGTGCCGGGGCGAGGCGACGAGGGGAGCACAGCGCCATGCGGTATCGCACGCTGGGCCGGACCGGGATCGAGGTCAGCGCCTACTGCCTGGGCACGATGATGTTCGGTTCGGTGGGGAACCCGGACCACGACGCGTGCGTGCGCATCCTGCACGCCGCGCTCGACGCCGGCGTCAACTTCGTCGACACCGCCGACATGTACTCGGCCGGCGAGTCCGAGGAGATCGTCGGGAAGGCGCTGCGCGGCCGGCGTGACGACGTGGTGCTGGCGAGCAAGGTGCACTTCCAGATGGGCGAGGGCCGCAACCGCAGCGGCAACTCGCGGCGGTGGATCGTCCAGGAGGTCGAGGAGAGCCTGCGCCGGCTGGGCACCGACTGGATCGACCTGTACCAGGTGCACCGGCCGGACGAGACCACCGACGTGGAGGAGACGCTCTCGGCGCTCGGCGACCTGGTCACGCAGGGCAAGATCCGCGCCTTCGGCTGTTCGACGTTCCCCGCCGAGGAGATCGCCGAGGCGCACCACGTCGCCGAGCGCCGCGGCGCTGCAGCGTTTCCGCACCGAGCAGCCGCCGTACTCGGTCCTCGCCCGCGGCGTGTCGAGCGGTCGGTGCTGCCGACCTGCCGGCGGTACGGGATGGGCGTGCTGACGTGGAGCCCGCTGGCCTCCGGTTTCCTGACCGGCAGGTACCGCAAGGGGCGGGCGAGCGGACCTCACCACGGGCCGCGGCGCGCTCAACCCCGGCCGGTTCGACCCGTCGCTGCCCGTCAACGTCGCGAAGCTGGACGCCGTCGAGCAGCTCGTCGCAGCTGGCCGACGACATCGGCTGCTCGCTGCCCGAGCTCGCCCTGGCGTTCGCGGGCGCCCACCCGGCCGTCACGTCGGTGATCGTGGGGCCGCGCACGATGGAGCAGTGGGAGGGCCTGCTCAAGGGCGCCTCGCTGACGCTGGACGACGCGGCGCTGGACCGGATCGACGAGATCGTGCCGCCCGGCGTCGAACCTCTACCAGCCGGACGGGGCGTGGACGCCCCCGTCGCTGGCGGACGTCGCCCGGCGACGCCGCCCGCAGACCGAACGTGCGGCGGCCTGACCGGCCGGCCGTCAGGAGATGCGCAGCGTGTGGCGGTGGGTGAGCAGGAAGGACTTGAAGGCCGCCACCGGCGGGGTGTCCGGGTGGCCCTCCAGCCAGGCGAGGCCGATCTCGCGGATCGCGCGCGGCGCCGTGAGGGCCAGCTCGCGCACGCCCGGGACGCGGCACGGACGGCGGCGGGAGCAGGGCGACGCCGAGACCGGCGGCGACCAGGCCGCGGATGCGTCTCCGCCTCCTCGCCCTCGAAGGCGATGCGCGGGGTGAACCCCGCCTGGGCGCACAGCGCTTCGAGGATGCGGCGCATTCCGTAGCCCGGCTCCATCGTGACGAACGGCTCGTCCGCCGCCTCGACGAGGCGCACGCGGCGGCGGGCGGCCAGCCGGTGGTCATCGGGGACGACGAGCCGCAACCGCTGTTCGGCGAGGCGGCGCACGGCCAGTTCGGGGGCGTCGGGGATGGGTGAGGTGAGGCACAGGTCCAGCTCACCCGCACGCAGCCCCTCCAGCATGGCCTCGCCGTAGTTCTGCACGAGGGAGAAGCGGACGCGCGGATGGTCGGTGCGGAAGGCGCGGATCAGGTCGGGCACCGTCTCCCAGCCGAGAGTGTGCAGGAAGCCGAAGGCGACCTTGCCGGTCTCCGGATCCGCGTCCGAGCGGACCGCCTCGGCGGCCTGCTCCACCGCTGCCAGCGCGCGTTCCGCCGAGGCGAGGAAGGCACGCCCTGCGGGCGTCAGGGAGACGGTGCGGCCGTGCCGGGCGAACAGGGTGACACCGAGGTCCTGCTCGAGCCGGACCAGGGCGCGGCTGAGCGTGGACTGCGGGATCGCCCAACTCCTGCGCCGCACGTGTGACGTGCTCGTGGCGGGCCACGGCGGCGAACTGCGCGAGGCGCGGGGTGAGCGCCACGCCCCAGTCGGATGTCACAGGTCTGTCGCCGTCGTTGCGATGTGGTGACACAGCACGTCCTCACCAGGGTTGATGCAACAGTGGAACGATTCTCGCAGATTTGCGCATTGGACGCATGAAACGGGCCCGCCGTACGTTCGTGACATGCCTTCCGCCGATACCGAGGCGTCCACCGCACGCGTGGGCGCCCGTGCCGCCGCACCCGTATCCACCGTCACCGACTCCGACACCCGCAAGCTGGTTCCCGGCACCTCCGGCTACCGGCGGATGAGCCTGGCGCTCTTCGCCGCCGGGACTGGCCACCTTCGCGCTGCTGTACTCGACGCAGGCGCTGCTGCCGTCCATCTCGGCGGACCTGCGCGCCCCGGCGGACCTGGCGAGCTGGACGGTCTCCGGCGCGACGCTCGGCCTGGCGCTGGCGGTGCTGCCGCTGAGCGCGCTGTCCGAGCGCTTCGGGCGCCGCCGCATGATGACCGTCTCGTTGGCGGTGGCGGTCGCACTCGCGCTCGTCATGCCCTTCGCGCCGTCGCTGGGCTGGCTGATCGCACTGCGCGTCGCGCAGGGCGCGGCGTTGGCCGGCATCCCGGCCTCGGCGATGGCGTTCCTGTCCGAGGAGGTGCGCAGCATCTCGCTGGCAGGCGCGGTCGGCCTGTTCATCGCGGGCAACAGCATCGGCGGCATGAGCGGCCGCATCCTGACGGGCTGGGTCACCGAGGCCGGCGGCTGGCGGGCCGGACTGGTCGCGGCGGCGGTGAGTGCGCTGCTGTGCACGGTGGCCTTCCGGCTGCTGGTGCCGCAGTCCCGGCACTTCTCCCCCTCGCCGTTGCACCCACGCACCCTGGCGCACGCGGTCCGCGGGCACCTGGCGAACCCGCTGCTGGTGCGCCTGTTCATGCTCGGTCTGCTCTTCATGACGGTGTTCGGCGCGGTGTACACGGTGATCGGCTACCGGCTGGTGAGCGACGAGTTCGGGCTGTCGCAGGGCATGGCGGGGTCGATCTTCGTGATCTACCTGGTGGGCACGTTCTCCTCGGCGGCCGCCGGAAAGCTGGTCGGCCGGGTAGGTCGGCGCGGCATGCTGTACGTCGGCATCGGCACGGCCGCGACCGGCCTGCTGTTGACGCTCGCGGACAGTCTCGCGGCGGTGACCGCCGGACTGGTGCTCGTCACAGCCGGGTTCTTCACCGGCCACGCGGTCGCCTCCGGCGCGGTGAGCCGCACCGCGACCGACCGGCCGCGCACAGGCGGCGGCCCTGTACCAGATGTCGTACTACCTGGGCAGCTCGCTCGGCGGAGCGGTCGGCGCCCTGGCCTACCGCGCGGCGGGCTGGGACGCGACGGCGGCCATCGCCCTGACGGCGCTGGTCGTCGCGGTGGGTGTCACCCTGTACGGCAGCCGGCGCGCGGTCCTGGACCGCCGCATTCTGGCGGCCGCCGCCCGCTGACGACCGGCGCCGGAGGAGCCGGTCACGCCACGGGGAACATCCCGGTGTCGACGTCGAGGTCGAACGGCTCGGGCAGGTGGATGCTCCCGCCGTACTCGACAATGCCGAGCGTTTGGTAGCTGCCGCGTTGCGGCTCGCCGTACAGCGTCGCCGTGGGTCGCGCCGAGTGCCACGGGTCCAGTAGCAGGTACAGCGGCACCTCTGCCTGCGCATAACCGTGCGTCTTGCTGACGCGGTCGTGATTGGCGTTGTCTCGCGACGTGATCTCCACGACCAGCTTCGCCTCGCCAGCCACCAGCCGGTTCTCCGGCGAAATGAGCGCGTCCTCCGGGATGACAGCGAGGTCGGGGATGTACAGCCCGCGCTTCCCCGGAATCGTCAGCCCGACGGTCTGGAAGATCCCCCAGTCCGCGGGGAGCGTCTTGTACAACTGCCGCTGCAGCTTCTCAGCGGTGAGATTGTGGGCGTGCGAAGGCGGCGGTGCCACGGTGACGATCCCCTCGATGATCTCCACCTTGCAGCCCTCGGGCGCGTCCGTCTCCTCCCAGATCCGGACGACGTCGTCCCAGTCATGCCCGTTGCCGGACATGTGGTCGACGGTGAGTGCGCTCATGGCGGTCTCCTCAATCGGTGCGTCACCGACTCCATCATGCAGAACCCCGCCGACAGCCGGCCATCGGCGGGGTTCACCCGTTCGGGTAATCGCAGGTCAGGCGATACGGTCCAGCACGATGGAGGATGCCGCCACCGCGGCGCCGGTGCCGATCTCGAAGGCGCCCGACAGGGCGTCCGCGGCGTCGGCGAAGCGCTCCGGGGTGTCGGTGTGCAGGGTCAGCAGCGGCTGCCCGGCCGTCACCGGCTCGCCCGGCTTCGCGTGCAGCTCGACGCCCGCGCCGGCCTGCACCGGGTCCTCCTTGCGGGCGCGGCCCGCGCCCGAGCCGCCAGGCCGCCACGCCGACCGCGTAGGCGTCGAGTCGGGTGAGCGTGCCGCTCGTCGGAGCGGTGACGACGTGCTGCTCGCGCGCCACGGGCAGCTCGGCGTCCGGGTCGCCGCCCTGGGCGGCGATCATGCGGCGCCAGACGTCCATCGCCGAGCCGTCGGCCAGCGCCTTGGCCGGGTCGGCGTCGGGCAGTCCGGCGGCGGCGAGCATCTCGCGGGCCAGCGCCAGGGTCAGCTCGACGACGTCGGCGGGGCCGCCGCCGGCCAGCACCTCGACCGACTCGCGGACCTCCAGCGCGTTGCCCGCCGTCCGGCCGAGCGGCGTGGACATGTCGGTGAGCAGCGCGACGGTGCGCACGCCGTGGTCGGTGCCCAGGCCGACCATCGTGGAGGCCAGTTCGCGGGCGTCGTCCAGGTTCTTCATGAAGGCGCCGGAGCCGACCTTGACGTCGAGGACGAGAGAGCCGGTGCCCTCGGCGATCTTCTTGCTCATGATGGAGCTGGCGATGAGCGGGATCGACTCGACGGTCCCGGTCACGTCGCGCAGCGCGTAGAGCTTCTTGTCGGCCGGGGCGAGCCCGTCGCCTGCCGCGCAGACGACGGCGCCGGCGTCGTTCAGCACGCCGAGCATCTCGGCGTTGGACAGCGTGGCGCGCCAGCCGGGGATCGACTCGAGCTTGTCGAGGGTGCCGCCGGTGTGGCCCAGGCCGCGCCCGGACAGCTGCGGCACGGCCGCGCCGCAGGCGGCGACCAGCGGGGCGAGCGGCAGGGTGATCTTGTCGCCGACGCCGCCGGTGGAGTGCTTGTCGGCGGTCGGCCGGGCCAGCGAGGAGAAGTCCATCCGCTCGCCGGAGGCGATCATCGCCGCGGTCCAGCGGGCGACCTCGGCCCGGGTCATGCCGTTGAGCAGGATCGCCATGGCGAGCGCGGACATCTGCTCGTCGGCGACCTCCCCACGGGTGTAGGCGTCGATGACCCAGTCGATCTGCGCGTCGCTGAGCGGCTGGGCGTCCCGCTTGGCGCGGATGACGGAGATGGCGTCCATGGACGGTTCCCTTCACGGGCTGGGTTGTACGGATGGATCGTGCCCGGCCGCCGCGCACCGGGATGCCGCAGGTGCAACGGCACCTGCCGGACGTCGTCAGCGGTCACGCCGTGCCGACCGCGGCTCCACCGGGATGCACACCGCCGTCCGCCGGGAGGGACCGCCGGCCGGCGGCGCCGGGCCGGGCCGGGCCCGGTGCCCGGGAAGCGACGGCCGACGTCCGGGGATGCCCGCCGCTCGGGCGGATCCTCAGCGGGACGCGAGGTCTTCCGGGCCGAACGCGTCCGGCAGCACCTCCGAGAGCGGCCGCAGGCCGCGCGGAGTGTCCAGAACGAGGTCCGGGCCGCCGTGCTCCCACAGCAGCTGGCGGCAGCGGCCGCACGGCATGAGCAGCTCGCCGTTGCGGTCGCAGCAGGTGAAGTGGGTGAGCCGGCCGCCGCCCGAGGCGAACAGCGCGGAGACCAGCCCGCACTCGGCGCACAGCGCGACGCCGTAGGCGGCGTTCTCCACGTTGCAGCCGCTGACCGTGCGGCCGTCGTCGGCCAGCGCGGCGGCGCCGACCGGGAATCCGGAGTAGGGGGCGTAGGCACGGGACATCGCGTCCCGGGCCGCCGTCCGCAGGGCCTCCCAGTCGACGCCGTCGCTCATGTGGCTTCTCCCTTGCGGTAGGACCTGCCGATCCACTTCGGCACCCGAAGCCGCTGGGTCGGCCAGCGACAGCACCAGCAGCGTGGTGATGTACGGGCTCGCCTCGGTCACCTCGTCCGGCACGGTCTTGGTCGTCGCATACCAGAGCGCCACCAGCACCGCCAGCACGAAGGCGACCGCCGACGCCGCCCGGGCGCCGCTGCGCAGCTTCCACAGCGCGTAGCCGGCCAGCAGCACCACCACGACGAGCAGCAGGGCGTGGATCGTCGGGCCGCCGCCGCGCAGCTGCGAGGCGTCCATGAAGCCGAACAGCCCGGCGCCCATCGCGACGCCGCCGGGCCGCCAGTTGCCGAAGATCATCGTGGCGAGACCGATGTAGCCGCGTCCGCCGGTCTGCCCCTCCTGGTAGTGGTGCACGTACACCGCCAGGAACGCGCCGCCGAGGCCGGCCAGCGCACCGGAGACGGTGATCGCAGCGTACTTGTACTTGTAGACGTTCACGCCGAGCGACTCGGCCGCGACCGGGTTCTCGCCGCAGGAGCGCAGCCGCAGGCCGAACGGGGTCCGCCACAGGATGAAGTAGGTGGCGACGAACAGCAGCACGGCGAGCAGGGTCACGTAGGAGACGTCGTCGACGGCCGCGCGCAGGATGCCGGCGACGTCCGAGACGAAGAACCAGTTGTGCTTCTCGATCGAGCCGAGCCAGTCGCCGAGCCCGGGGATGGTGAACGTCGGCATGTCGTGGATGCTGCGGCGACTGCTTGTCGTTGCCGCCGACCGCGGCGGCGTGGCTGCCCGGCGCGGCGAAGCACAGCTTGGCGAGGAACTTCACCACGCCGAGGGCCAGGATGTTGATGGCCACACCGGAGACGATGTGGTCGACGCCGAAGGTGACGGTGGCCAGGGCGTGCACGCAGGCCGCCGAGCGCGCCGCCGAGGATGCCCGCGGCGACCGCGGCCCACGGGCCCGTACTGCCAGCCGATCCAGCCCGCGGCGAAGGTGCCGAGCATCATCATGCCCTCGAGGCCGATGTTGATGACGCCGGAGCGTTCGGACCACAGGCCGCCGAGGCCGGCCAGGCCGATGGGGACGGCCCAGCCGAGCGCGGAGGAGTACTGGCCGGAGCTGGTCAGGTTGTCGACGCCGGTCAGCGCGCGCAGCAGGGAGAGCAGCGAGCAGCCCGCCCGCGATGATCAGCAGGACCACCGGGTAGGAGAGCTTGCGGCGGCCCTTCTTCTCCTTGCCGTATCCGGTCAGCGACGCGGTGAACTTCTCGGCGAGGTTCGTGCTCATGCGGACACCTCCGCCGTCTCGTTCTTGTCGGTCTTGCGGGCCTGGGCGGCGAGCTGCTCGCCGACCTTCTGCTGCTGCATCCGCAGCCCGTAGCGGCGGACGACCTCGTAGGCGACGACGACGCACAGCACGATGACGCCCTTCATGACCTCGACGATCTCCTGGGCGAAGCCGTTGAGTTCGAGGTGGATCCCGGTGCGGTCCAGGAAGCCCCACAGCAGGGCGGCGAACGCCATGCCGATGGCGTTGTTGCGGCCCAGCAGGGCGAGCGCGATGCCGGTGAAGCCGATGCCGGCGGGGAAGTCCGTGCCGTAGTTGAAGGAGTCCTGCAGCAGGGTCGGCATGCCGACCAGTCCGGCTGCCGCACCGGAGAGGAGCATGGAGGTGACCACCATGCGCTGCACGCTGACGCCGCTGGCCTCGGCCGCGGACTCCGAACCGCCCACGGCGCGCAGATCGAAGCCGAAGCGCGTCCGGTTGAGCATGAACCAGTAGCCGACGCCGACGAGCCCGCGATGACCACGAAGCCCCAGATCGGGGCCGGCGTCGTCGGGATCAGGAAGAAGTGCGCGGAGCCCGGCAGGTCCGGGGTGTGGAAGAGGTTGCCGTCCTTGACGGCCAGCCGGCCTTCCTGCAGGAAGTACCCGATGAGCGAGCCGGCGATGTAGTTCAGCATGATCGTCGTGACGACCTCGCTGACGCCGCGCTTGGCCTTCAGCACGCCCGCGATGCCGGACCAGACCGCGCCGACCACCATGGCGACGATGATCATGAGCGGGATCTGCAGGATGCCCGGCAGGGTCAGCGCGCCGCCGACGACGGCGGCGAAGAAGGCCGCGATGCGGTACTGGCCGTCGACGCCGATGTTGAACAGGTTCATCCGGAACCCGATGGCGACGGCGAGCGCGGAGAGGTAGTACGGGATGGACTTGTTGATGATCCAGACCTGGCTGTCGGACTTGCTGCCGAAGTCGATCATCAGCCAGTACGCCTCGAACGGGTTCTGCCCGTTGGCGGCGATGATCAGCGAGGTGATGATCACTGCGGTGACGATGGCCAGGATCGGGGCGGCGAGCCCGAGGACCAGCTTGTTCCGGTCGAACCTCACGGCCGCGCACCCCCCGTCTCGTGCTCGAGGTGGCCGCTGGCGGCGCCGGTCATGGCGGAGCCCAACTCCTCCGGGGTGATGGTGGCCGGGTCCGCGTCGGCGACCAGGCGGCCGCGGTACATGACCCGCAGGGTGTCGGAGAGCCCGATGAGCTCGTCCAGGTCGGCGGAGATCAGCAGGACGGCCAGGCCCTCGCGGCGGGCCTCGCGTATCTGGTCCCAGATCTGCGCCTGCGCGCCGACGTCCACGCCGCGGGTGGGGTGGGCGGCGATGAGCAGCTTGGGGTGGTGGCTCATCTCGCGGCCGACGATCAGCTTCTGCTGGTTGCCGCCGGAGAGGCTGGCCGCGGTGACCTCGATGCCGGGAGTGCGCACGTCGTAGGCGGCGACGATCCGCTCGGTGTCGGCGCGGGCCGCCTTCAGGTCGAGGACACCCCTGGAGCTGTTGGGGCTCTCGGTGACGTGTCCGAGGATGCGGTTCTCCCACAGCGGGGAGGTCAGCAGCAGGCCGTGCCGGTGCCGGTCCTCGGGGATGTAGCCGATGCCGCCCTCGCGGCGCTCGCGGGTGGGCGCCCGGGTGAAGTCGCGGCCGTCCAGGGTGACGGTGCCGGCGTCCGGGATCGCGCATGCCCATGACGGCCTCGACCAGTTCGGCCTGCCCGTTGCCCTCCACGCCGGCGACGCCGAGGACCTCGCCCTGGTGGATGGTGAAGGAGACCTCGTCGAGCACGGTGCGCACCGCGCCGTCCGGGTCGGTGGCCGCCAGGTGCAGCCCCTCGACGGTCAGCATCGGGATGTCGGTGACGGTCGACTCCTCGGTGTCCCGGCGTGGGCAGTTCGCTGCCGACCATCAGCTCCGCCAGCTCGCGCGGCGTGGTCTGCTCCGGCTTGACGGCGGCGACCGTGGTGCCGCGCCGGATGACGGTGATGTCGTCGGCGACGTCGAGCACCTCGCCCAGCTTGTGCGAGATGAACAGCACGGTCAGGCCCTCGGCCTTGAGCTCGCGCAGGTTGTCGAACAGCGCGTCGACCTCCTGCGGCACCAGCACGGCGGTGGGCTCGTCGAGGATCAGGGTGCGGGCGCCGCGGTAGAGCACCTTGAGGATCTCGATGCGCTGCCGGTCGGCGACGCCCAGCTCCTCGACGAGGACGTCGGGGCGGATGCCGAGGCCGTAGGCGTCGGAGATCTCCGTGATCTTCCGCCGGGCGGCGCCGCCGATGCCGTGCAGCCCCTCCGAGCCCAGGACGATGTTCTCCAGGACGGTCAGGTTGTCGGCGAGCATGAAGTGCTGGTGGACCATGCCGATGCCGCACTCGATGGCGTCCGCCGGGCTGCCGAAGGAGACCTGCGCGCCGTCGACGGCGATGGTGCCCTCGTCCTGGCGCTGCATGCCGTAGAGGATCTTCATCAGCGTCGACTTGCCGGCGCCGTTCTCGCCGACGAGGGCGTGCACGGTGCCGCGGCGGACGGTGAGGTCGATGTCGTGGTTGGCCACGACGCCGGGGAACCGTTTGGTGATGCCGTGGAGCTCGACGGCGGGCGCGGTTCCCGCGGTGGAGCTGCTGGTGGGCGGTTTGATGACGCACTCTCCTCGGGGGCGGAACACAGGAGGCGGGCTGCGGGAGGAGTGCCGTCCGCGGACGGCGGACCCGTGGGGCCGGAACGACCGTATCGCGATTCCGGCGTCTACGCGCGTAGCGTCGTCGTGTCGGCCTGAACCGCCTCAGCCGGCGGGGAGGGGGAACGGCCCCCCGTCCGGCCGCCGTGCGGCCCGGACCCGTTGCCGGGTCCGGGCCGCACCCTCAACGGGCTTACTTCTTACGGGGTCTTGCTGACCTTGATCTCGCCGCTGACGATCTTCTTCTTGGCCGCGTCGATCTTCGGCTGGATGTCGTCGATGAAGCCGCCGGAGGTCGCCAGGGAGACACCGCCCTTGGCCAGTGTGTAGGAGTTCACACCGGTCAGCGCCTTGCCGTCCTGCGCGCTCTTGATCAGGTCGTAGACCGCGACGTCCACGTTCTTGACGACCGAGGTCATGATGCAGTCCTTGTACTTGGCCAGACCCGGCTGGTTGTACTGGTCGGAGTCGACACCGATCGCCCAGGCGCCCTTGTGCTGGCTGATCGCCTCGATGGAGCCCGCACCGGACTGGCCGGCGGCGGTGTAGATGATGTCGTTGTCCTTGGCCAGCATCCCCTTCGCCTTCTCCTTGGCGGCGGCGGGGTCGTTGAAGCCCTTGTCGTTGTTCGGGTACAGGTACTGCGAGGTGACCTTGACGTCCGGGTTGGTGTCCTGGACGCCCTGCTCGAAGCCGGCCTGGAACTTCTGGATCAGCGCGTTGTTCACGCCGCCGATGAAGCCGACCTTGTCGGTCTTCGTCTTCAGCGCGGCGGCCACACCGGCCAGGTAGGAGCCCTGCTCCTCGGAGAACACGATGCTGTCGACGTTCTTGGCGTCGACGACCGAGTCCACGATGCCGAAAGTGGTGTCCGGGTACTTCTTGGCGACCTTGGCCATCGAGGTCCCGTAGCTGAAGCCGACGCCGATGACCGGGTTGTAGCCGGCCTCGGCCAGCGCGCTCAGCCGCTGCTCGCGGTCAGCGTCGGTCTCGTCGTTGCCGGCGGTCAGCGTCTTGACCTTGACGCCGAGTTTCGACTTGGCCTTGTCCGCGCCGCGCGCGGCGGACTCGTTGAAGGAGTGGTCGTCACGGCCGCCGACGTCGAAGGCCAGACCGACGCCCTTCTTGGCGTCCTTGCCACTCGACTCGGTGGAAGACGCGCCACACGCCGAAACGGACAGTGACGAGTGCCGCGGTGGCGGTGACCGCGGCAGCAAGCTTGGTTACCCGACGCAAGAGGACGTCCCCTTCGACTCACTGGAAGCGCCTCTCACGGCGCCGACTTCCGCCACAGATTAACGCGCGTAGATAGCAGGTAAAGATGTCCGGCGTGGCCGTTATCGGATCGGTGTGTACCGGGGGTGGCGGCGAAGCACACTCCCGGTGTCCGACCGGTGCGCCTGCGGTGGCTCAGTGGCCTCTGACGTGCAGCAGCGCGGCTGCCGTGAACATCTCCACACCGACGGTGATCGCATGCTCGTCCACGTCGAAGTCGCCCTGGTGGAGGTCGCGCGCGCCGCGCTCACCGGGCGCGCGCACGCCGAGGCGGGCCATCGCGCCCGGCACGTGCTCCAGGTACCAGGAGAAGTCCTCGCCGCCGAGGCTCTGCTCGGTGCCCTCGACCGAATCGGGACCGCGCCGCGCCGTCATCGCGTCGTGCAGCAGCTCCGCCGACGACTCCTCGTTGACCACCGGCGGGACACCGCGCACGTAGGTGATCTCCGACTTGGCCTGGTGCAGGCCGGCCACCTCGTCGATCGCGGCGTGCACCAGATCGGGGGCGGCGCGCCAGCCCGGCAGGTCCAGGCAGCGGACGGTGCCGGAGAGTTCGGCGCGCTGCGGGATGACGTTGCAGGCATGCCCGGAGGCGATGCGGCCCCAGGTCAGGGACAGCCCGGAGCGGGCGTCGACCCGGCGGGCGAGCAGAGCGGGCACCTCGGTGGCCACCTTGGCGGCGGCCGTCACCAGGTCGGTGGTCAGGTGCGGGCGGGCGGTGTGACCGCCGGCGCCGGACAGGGAGACCTCGAGCCGGTCGCAGGCGGAGGTGATGGGGCCGGTGCGCAGGCCGATGCGGCCCGGCGTCCACCTTCGGGTCGCAGTGCACGGCGAGGATGCGGCCGACGCCGTCCAGCACGTCGCAGTCGATGGCGTCCGTCGCACCGCCGGGCAGCACCTCCTCGGCCGGCTGGAAGATCAGCCGGACCGGGCGGGGCAGCAGGTCACGGCGGGCCAGCTCGGCCAGCACCAGGCCGGCGCCGAGAACGACGGTGGTGTGCACGTCGTGCCCGCAGGCGTGCGCGCGGTCGGGGACCGTCGAGCGGTAGGAGACGGTCTTGGTGTCCGGAATGGGCAGCGCGTCGATGTCGGCGCGCAGCGCGAGCGCGTCACCGGTGCCGCTCACCTCGCCGCCGATGTCGCAGACCAGTCCGGTGCCGGTGGCGAGCACCCGCGGGGCGAGGCCCGCCTGCTCCAGACGCTCCTTGATCGCGGTGGTGGTGCGGAACTCCTGGTGCCCGAGCTCGGGGTGCATGTGGAGGTCGCGCCGGAAGGCGACGAGCTCCTCGTGGAGAGCGTGCGGGAGTGCGCCGGGCAGTGCGGGCAGGTCGGCGGCGACGGCCACATGGGCCGAGGCCGTGGCGGCCCCCCCGTCCGAGGACAGGAGTTGGTTCATGAAGCGAGCCTAGTGCCGACAGGCCTCCGGCTGACAATGGATCTCGTGAACTTCAGCCCCCAGAGGGACGAAGAAGTGAGCTGCACGGAGGTTATGTCCGCTTGCGGCTGGGTACAGTTGTCGGCTTTGTTCGAACAGTGACTCACCTCATGCCGGCCGCCGGGCGGCCGGGGCCGTCCGGGTGACGCCGGCCAGGAACTCTTCGGCGCGCGGTGAGGCGTCCGCGGTGAGCCAGGCGGGGTCCACGTCGCACACCTCGACCCGGACACCCGTCCCCTCCAGCGCCCGCGGCAGGGTGTGCACGACGGTGGACGGAAAGCTGAGAACCGTGCGCCCGACGGGGCCCCGGCGGGCGACCAGTTCCAGCGGCAGGTCCGGACGGACCACCTCCAGACCGGCCTCGGCCGCCACCCGGCGCAGTTTCGCGGCGCTCTCCCGCCGGTGCGCGAAGTAGCGCCTCGCAGCATGCCCGCGGGCCAGCGCGGCGACCGCCTCCACGTACCGGTCCAGGTCGACGACGCCCGTCTCCACGAGCGAGGTGCCCACCAGGTCGGCGCCGTCCGCGAGACGCGGTGGACCGAAACGGGCGCGGGTCCAGGCGAAGGCGTTGTGTGCGACGGTCAGACCCAGCTCGGCGACACCCGGTTCGACCGGCATCGCGCTGAAGACCGTCACCCGGCGCGGTCTTCGGCCGCCTGACGGCACCAGGCGGCCGCGGGCCCGGCGGGCGACCGGTGTGAACAGGGCGTTCCGCAGGCCGCCGGCGCCGCGCCGGTGCCAGCGGGTGAGGCGTTCGCCCCGCACCAGCTGGGCCAGGAACTCCATCGTGGCCGTCCCGTCGTCGACCACGACGACCTCCGGCGCCGAGGTCAGGGAGAGCAGCAGTTGCACGTAGCGGGAGAACGGGTCCCCGATCACGACGCGCGCCGCCCGGCGCAGCGGGCCGGCCAGCGAGCCGACGGTCCGCAGCGGGGCGGCGCCGCCGCGGGCCTCCGCCCAGCGGACGGCGTGTCCCTCGTCGCGGGCCAGCTCCGCCATGCGGCGCAGCTGGCCGCGCGTCATCGGGTCCTGCGGCGGCAGCACGACGACGGTCGTGCCGTCCGCCGCCCGGCCGGGGACCGCGTGCGCCCACTCCAGCACGTTGAGCAGCTGCGCGGGACTCTCGACGAACGCCAGCGTCTCTCCGCGACCACCGCCGCCCTGCGGGGTCTGCGCAGCGGGACGGCGCCCTCCGGCGGGCTCCCGCAGCGCATCGGGGGACCGGCCGGCGTCGCCGGCGGACTCGCCGACCGTTTCGGGCGGGCCCTGCGGCCCGGCTCCGCCACCGCCGGTCGCGGCGCCGCGACCCGCCGGCGGCCGTTGCGGGGAGCCGGGCCGCCCCGGCGTGGCCGGGTTGCTCATGCGGCGGCCGTTCAGGCGGTCGCCGCGGCGGGGTCCGTGGCGGCCCCGGCCTCGGCGACGACGCCGCTGACCCGGCGGAGCTTCTTCATCGGGGCCAGCTCGCTGTCGTAGACCTTCTTCACGCCGTCGCCGAGGGACTCCTCGATGGTGCGGATGTCGCGGACCAGCCGCTGCAGGCCGCCGGGCTCGACGGAGGCGGCCTGGTCGGAGCCCCACATCGCGCGGTCGAGGGTGATGTGCCGCTCCACGAAGGAGGCGCCGAGCGCGACGGCGGCCAGCGTTGTCTGCAGGCCCGTCTCGTGACCGCTGTAGCCGATGGGCACGTTGGGGAACTCCGCCTGCAGCGTGTGGATCATGCGCAGGTTGAGCTCCTCGGCCTTCGCCGGATACGTCGAGGTGGCGTGGCACAGCAGGATGTTCTCGCTGCCGAGCACCTCCACCGCGTGCCGGATCTGCTTCGGCGTCGACATGCCGGTGGACAGGATGACGGTCCGTCCGGTGGCGCGCAGGGCGCGCAGCAGCTCGTCGTCGGTGAGCGAGGCCGAGGCCACCTTGTGGGCGGGCACGTCGAACTTCTCCAGGAAGGCGACGGACTCGACGTCCCACGGTGAGGCGAACCAGTGGAGGCCGCGCTGGGCGCAGTAGTCGGAGATCGCGCGGTAGCCGTCCTCGTCGAACTCGACGCGGTGGCGGTAGTCGATGTAGGTCATGCGGCCCCAGGGCGTGTCACGCTCGACGTCCCACTGGTCGCGCGGGGTGCAGATCTCCGGGGTGCGCTTCTGGAACTTGACGGCGTCGCAGCCGGCGTCGGCGGCGGCGTCGATGAGCGCGAAGGCGTTCTCCAGGTCGCCGTTGTGGTTGATGCCGATCTCACCGGTGACGTAGACGGGCCGGCCGGGGCCGACGGTACGGTCGCCGATGGTGCGGAGGCGGAGGTTGGCAGTCATGGGTGAAACCGTTCCTTCTGCTGTGGAGTCGGGGTTCGGGTCGGTCATCGGTCCAGAGCCGGGCCGAGGAGCCAGGAGGCGATCTCGCGGACCGCTCCGGAGCCGCCGGGTGCCGTGGTGACGGCGCGGGCGGCGGCGCGGACGACCTCGTGTGCGCCGGCGACCGCGACGGGCCAGCCGACGAGGCCCAGGCAGGCCAGGTCGTTGACGTCGTTGCCGGCGTAGAGCACCCGCTCGGGCGCGACGCCGTTCTCCTCGCACCACGCGGCGAGTGCGAGGTCCTTCCGGTCGATGCCGTGCAGCACGGGGACCCGCAGCTTGCGGGCGCGTGCGGCGACAACCGGGTTCTCCTCCGTGGACAGGATCAGCAGGTGCAGCCCGCTGCGGCGGAGCGCGGCAATGCCGAGCCCGTCGCCGCGGTGGACCGCGACGGTCTCCCGTCCGTCGGAGTCGACGAACACCCGGTCGTCTGTCTGGGTGCCGTCGAAGTCGAGTACGACCGCGTCGACGTCCTCGCGGGCGGGCAGCGCGCCGGGCCGTCCGGCGTCGAGCAGCGGCGCGAGCAGCCGGGCGCGGGCGAGGTCGTGGTGGTCGTCGATCTCCAGCACGCGCGCGGGATCGCAGCGCACGAGCTGGGTACGGCCGAAGAAGCGGTGGCCGGCCTTGCGGAAACCGGCGGCGTCCATGGCGTAGGCGGCGCCGGTCTCCAGCCAGTCCTGCGGCCCGTCCTGCCTGCGTTGGCGGACCACCTTGTCGTGGTTGACGCCGCGCCCGTCGACGGCGTCCTCGGCGGTGCCCTCGCGCCAGACGAAGCCGTGGAAGCCGGCGACGGTCAGGGCGCTGTCGGCGCCCTGCTCGGCGACGGCGGAGGCGACGCCGTCCAGGTCCTGACTCGTGAGGAACGGGCTGGTGCACTGGACGAGCAGCACGACGTCGGCGGCCCGGCCCTGCCGGGCCTCCCACGCCTCGACGGCGTGCAGCACGGCGGCCTCACTGGTGGCGGTGTCGCCGGCGATCCCGGCGGGCCGCTCGACGACCTCCGCGCCGGCGGCGCGGGCGGTGTCGGCGATCCGGTCGTCGTCCGTGGTGACGACGACGCCGGTGACGAGCCGGGCCGTCAGGCTCTCGCGGACGGCGCGCGCGACGAGCGGCACGCCGCCGACGCGGGCCAGGTTCTTGCCAGGCACGCCCTTCGAGCCGCCGCGGGCGGGGATCACGGCAAGCACGGCGGGTACGCCGGTCGCGCCGGTCTGGGGCATGGGTTCTCTCTTCCTGGCCGGGTGGGCCGGTCGGTGAGCTGCACCGCGGCGCAGCTCGTTTGCGGGAGGTGCGGACGGCAGGCCGGGCCGGGCCCCGGAGCGGCCGGGGCCGGCCGGTGGCTGTTCGCCGGCGGCGTGGCCGGCCGGAGGGCGGCTCGTCACAGGTCGCCCAGACGGCGGATCAGGGGGGCCACGCGCTGCACGCCGTGGCGGTACACACCGCGGGCGGCCTCGCGCAGCGCGTGGCGCAGGGCGCGCCGGACTCCCCACTGGGTGTCGGCACCGGCCGCGGCGCGCAGCGGTGCGCCGTCGGGGGCGAAGCCGTGGCGGGCCAGGACACCGGGCAGGTAGCCGGGCGCGGTGGTGGTCGTGTAGTAGGGCGCTGGGGGCGGCAGTGCGGGTCCGGCGGCGAGCGCGGCGGTCCGCTCGCGGGCGGCGTCGAAGGCCGCCGGGTAGGACCCGTCGGCGCACACGCCCTGCCGGGCGGCCCAGTCCGGGTCGGCCTTCGGCAGGTGCCCGGCGTCGAGGTCGTCCCAGGAGGCAAGGCATCCGGAACCGATGAAGTAGTGGTTCCCCAGCGCCTCACGCACGCCGAGGTCGGTGAGGACGGCGGTGGGCAGACCGCGGTGCAGCGACTCCAGCGCGGCGGTGGAGCTGACGGTGACCAGCAGGTCCGCTCGCTCCAGTACGCGCCCCATGTGTCCGTAGACCAGGCGGCAGTTGGGCGGGAGCCCGCCGGGCAGCCGGGCGGCGAGCCGCTGGTAGGGCTGCTCGTCGAGGTGCGTGGTGTGTTCGCCCGGGCGGCTGCGCAGCTTGACCAGCACCTCGCGTTCGGGGTGCGCCCGGGCGTGGGCGGCGGCGCGGCGCAGCAGGTGGGTGCGGCCCGCCCGGTCGGCCGGCACGGACGGCTGCACGGCGAAGACAACGGTGAACGGGCGTGCGGAGCCGGCGGGTTCGGCCGGGGCTGCGGTCCCGTCCGTGCCGGTGCCACCGTCGAGGAAGGGCAGCGCGCACTCCACGACGCCGCCGGCGTCGGCGCCGACACCTTCGTAGACGGCGCGGAACCGCTCCGCGTCGTGCCGGGAGTTGGCAAGCACGACGTCGGCGCCGTGCCGCAGCAGCAGACCGTCCGACAGCTTCTCGTAGACCACGCCGACGTAGCCGGTCACCAGCACCGGCCGCCGCACACCGGCGGCCTCCCGCGTCGCGTGCGCCACGGCGTGCAGGGCCGCCTGGACCGCGCCGCCGACGCAGGCGAGCACCACCACGTCGTATCCCTCGCCCGCCTGTGCGGACCGCACGGTCTCGGCTACGAAGCCGGCAGCGGTCACCTCGCGCAGGTCGGCCGGTTCGACGCCGACCTCGGCAAGCTGTCGGGGAGTGGGGGTGGCGCGGCCGCGCAGCAGCAGCCCGTCGATCCGGGCGTGCGGGGCGATGCGGCGCGCGGTGAGCGCACCCCATTTCCAGCGCGTGTCCGAATCGGCGAGTACGGCGACCCGCGTCGGAGAAAAAGAAGCAGTGGGCACGCCGCCGACATTAGGAAGGAAGGTGTATTCGCGGCCCAACGCAATGACAACACGTGGTTAACAGCATGCCGACGAACGGCCAACCTGCCTGCAGATGCGGGTGGTTAACGGTTCCGCCACGCGGAGTTCACCTGCAGGAGCATTCCGGGCCACCACATCAGCCGGATACCCGCCTAATGTTTCCCGGGTGGTAAAGCTCTCCGTCATCGTGCCGTTTTACAACGTGCAGTCCCTCGCGCAGGACACTCTCAGAAGTCTGCGCGCCAATTCCCGCGCCGATTTCGAGTTCCTGCTCGTCGACGACTGTTCGACGGACGGAACACCGCAGATCCTCGAGCGCGCGGAACGCGAGATCCCCGGCGCGGTCCTGCTGCGGCACGAGCACAACGGCGGCCTGGCCACCGCCCGCAACACCGGTCTGGACGCGGCGTCCGGCGAGTACGTCACCTTCCTGGACGGAGACGACTGGCTGGCACCCGGCTACTACCGCGAGCTGCTCGCGGCCGCCGAGGAGCTGGGCTGCGACTTCCTGCGCACCGACCACGTCCAGTGCACCGGACGCCACCGCACCCTGAACCGTGTCCCGCACGGCCGCCGCGGCGTGGTGACCTCGCCGCGCGAGGCCATCCTGCCCGCCGACCGCAGCACCTCGGTCGACTACGCCTACGCGTGGGCCGGGATCTATCACCGCCGGCTGCTGGACGACGGCCTGCTGCACTTCACGCCCGGGCTGCGCACCGCCGAGGACCGGCCATGGATCTGGCGGCTGCACCGTCAGGCGGCATCGTTCGCCGTCGTGGGTCTGCTGGGCGTCTTCTACCGGCGCGGCGTGGCCTCCTCGCTGACGCAGATCGGCGACGTGCGGCAGCTGGACTTCATCCGGGCCTTCGACGAGGTGGTCGCCCAGGCCGCCGAGGACCCCGACGCGCAGCGCCTGCTGCCCAAGGCGGTACGGACCTACTGCGCGATCATCTCCCATCACCTGACCAGTGGAAGGTTCGAACCACACGTGGAGCGCACCCTGCGCAGGAAGAGCGCCGCCGCGCTGAGGAGGATGCCGGCCGACGTGCTGACCCAGGCGCTGGACTCGATGGACGTGCAGCGCGCGTCCCGGCTGCGCCGGCTCCGCCGCCGGCCCGCCGGCTCCGGGGAGGCAGCTGCCTGATGCACACCCAGATCTTCCTCGCCTCGACCCTGTACGGTGCCGCGACGCTGGCCGCCGCGCTCGACGCCGGCTGCTTCCCGGACGCCGACCGGCGGCTGCTGCTCGTCAGCAACAACGCCGCCGTCCCGGAGACGACGCCGTCGCTGGACACCATGCCCGGCTTCGAACGGCTGCGCGGGCGCTTTGAGCGGGTGCTGTCCTGGAACGAGACGATCCGCCCGCTCCACCCCGGCGGCTGGGCGCCGCGCCCGGACGACGTGCCGCTGTGGGAGCGGCAGTTGCGGATGCTGTGGGGGCTCGGCGCTGCCGGGCAGGAGGACGTCGAGCTGGTGCTGGAGTCGATCCAGGTCAGCCCGGCCCAGGCGCTGGCCCAGCTCTTCCCCGACGCGCCGATCGACGTCTACGCCGACGGCCTGATGAGCTACGGGCCCACCCGCAGCAGGCTCGACCCGCTGATCGGCGGCCGGGTGCGGCGCCTGCTGCACCCCGACCTGTTGCCCGGGCTCACCCCGCTGCTGCTCACCGAGTCCGGGGTGCCGGCCGAGGTCATCCCGTCCGAAGCGTTCACGGCTGTCTTCGACGACCTGGCCGCCCATGCTCCCCGGTCGGCCGCCGAGCGGGCCGGGAGGGGACCGGCGGTGCTGCTGGGCCAGTACCTGTCCGCGCTGGAGATCCTTACGCCCGACGAGGAGGAGGCGCTGCACGTGCGGATGCTGCGCGGCGCGGCCCGTCTCGGCCACCACCACGTCGTCTTCAAGCCGCACCCGGTCGCCCCCGCGCGCTTCTGCCGCGCACTGGAGAAGGAGGCCGGGGAGCTCGGCGTGCAACTGATCGTGCAGGACGAGCCGCTGCTGGCCGAGGTGCTGTTCGCGCGGACCCGCCCGGCGCTGGTGGTCGGCTGCTTCTCCACGGCACTGCTGACCGCGTCGGCGTTCCACGGTCTGCCCGTCGCCAGGACGGGCACCGAGGTGCTGCTGGAGCGGCTCGCCCCGTTCGAGAACAGCAACCGGATCCCCGTCACCCTGGTCGACGCGGCCGTGCCCGACCTCGACGAACCGGACGGGCCGTCGTCACCCGGCGTCTCCGTCACCGCACCGGAGCAGCTGGGCCCGCTGGTGCGCGCAGTCGGCTTCTGCATGCAGCCGAAGCTGTACCCGGAGCTGCGCGCCGAAGCGGCGGCCTATCTGGCCGAGCACCCGGCCGAACGGGCCCGCTACGTCAAACGCCGACGGCTGACCGCGCTGCAGCTGCCGGGCGGCCTGGCGTCGCAGGCGGTGTTCCTGCGGCGTAGCCCGCTGGCCCGGCGGGTGGTACGCCGGGCCCGCACTCTCGGTGTCCGGGGGACGCGCGGGTGAGCGCCGCGACGGCGCCGCCGGCTCGTTCCACCGGCGAGGCGGCCGAACGGGCGCGCCCCGCGGGAGCGGCGGCGGGGGCGGGACCCCACGGCCGGCTGCGCGCGCTGGACGGGTTGCGGCTGGTGGCGGCGCTGATGGTCGCCGCGTACCACTACGGCGGCCGCGACGGGGACATCTCCACGGCCTGGGGCGGCTCACCCTCGCACCAGTTCCCGCACCTGTCCTGGTTCTTCGCCTTCGGGTGCATGGGCGTGGAGGTCTTTTTCGTCATCAGCGGGTTCGTGATCTGCATGAGCGGCTGGGGACGCACGCCACGAGCGTTTCTCGCCTCCCGGGTCTCCCGCCTGATGCCGGCGTACTGGGTGGCGGTGCTGCTCGTCACGGCGGTCTTCGCGCTGCCCTGGGTCGCCTACGCGGCCGTCTCACCGAGCGACGCGCTGGTGAACCTCACGATGCTGCAGCAGCCGGCCGGCGCGGATCGCGTCCTCGGGGTGGACTGGACGCTGTGGGTGGAGCTGCGGTTCTACCTGCTGTTCGTCTTGTTCGTCGTGGTTCCGGGCGCCACGCGCGGCCGCGTGGTGCGTTTCTGCGTGGTGTGGACGCTCGCGGCCGTACTGGTCGACGCCTCGGGCTTCACACCGCTGAACGTCGTCGCGATGCCCCAGTACGCGCCGTACTTCGTCGGCGGCGTCGGCCTCTATCTGGTGCACCGTTTCGGGCATGACGTGACTTCCTGGGGCATCGTGATCGCGAGCTGGCTGCTCGGCCAGCACTACGCCGTGGACCGGCTGTGGCACGCGGCGGACGCCGGCGGCTTCTCCTACCGGCCGTCGCTCGCGATCATTGCCGTGATCACCTTCGCGTACGTCGCGGTGGGTGCGGTCGCACTGGGACGGCTGCGCTGGGCGAACTGGCGGTGGCTGACCGTCGCCGGCGCGCTGACCTACCCGTTCTACCTGGTGCACGAACACCTCGGCTGGGTGGTGGTAGGCCTGCTGCACCGCACGCTCGGGCTGCCCTCGTGGGCCGTGCTCCTGCTGACTGTGAGCGCCATGCTGGTACTGGCCTGGCTGCTGCACCGGCTGGTCGAACAGCCGGTGACGCCCTGGCTGCGTGACCGGTTGCGCCGCTGAGCCGGACGCCGGGCCGTCTCAGGGGGTGCAGGCCGACTTCAGGGCGGCGATGGCCCGCGCCGTGACGGTGTCGGGGAGGGCCACGACGGGCAGCGTCGCCCCCTTTTCGTCCGGCTGCAGCGGCTCCAGGTCGGCGAACTGGGAGTCCAGCAGAGCGGTGGGCATGAAGTGACCGGCCCGGGTACCCAGCCGCCGGGCGATCAGCTCGCGTTCGCCGTGGAGATGCAGGAAGAACAGGCCGGGCGCCGCGGCGCGCAGCGTGTCACGGTAGCGGCGCTTGAGGGCGGAGCAGCTGACGACCCCGCCGAGTTCGGCGCGGTTCCGCGCCCAGGCGCCTATGGCCTTCAGCCAGGGGGCGCGGTCGTCGTCGTCCAACGGCGTCCCCGCGGTCATCTTCGCGATGTTGACCGGGGGGTGGAAGGCGTCGGCCTCGGCGTAGGGGACCCCCAGTTCACCGGCCAGCAGCTCGCCGACCGTGGACTTGCCCGTCCCGGACACGCCCATGACGACCACCACAGGGGACGTGGACATCCGCTACCTCGCTGTATCGCTCGACTCCGCCCCGCCGGGCCGCCGTCTCCCGCAACTCAACCGCATTGATACGACATATTCAAGAGTAGATGGCCGAAAAGTCATACGTAATTGCCGAGGGGGCCCACGTAGTCTGAGAACATGACCATTCAGCGGCAGGGGCTGCACGCCAGGGTGCTCGCATCGCTCGGACCTGCGATCACCGGTGGGCACTACCCCTCGGGAAGCGTGCTGCGGACCGACGATCTCGAGGAGAGGTTCGACGTCTCACGGACCGTGGTGCGCGAGGTGATCCGCGTCCTGGAATCGATGCGCCTGGTCGAGTCGAGGCGGCGGGTCGGCGTGACCGTACTGCCGGCCGACGAGTGGAACATGTTCGATCCCCAGGTGATCACCTGGCGGCTGCAGGGCGTGGACCGGTCCCGCCAGCTGCGGTCGCTGACGACGCTGCGCTCGGCCGTGGAGCCCGTGGCGGCCCGGCTCGCCGCGCAGCGGGCGACGCCCGGGGAGTGCGCCGAGCTCACCGAGCACGCGATGGGCATGGTCTCGATGTCCCGTGGCCAGCAGCTGGACCGCTATCTGGTGCACGACATCGCCTTCCACCGTGTGATACTCCGCGCGTCGGGCAACGAGATGTTCGCCCGGCTGGGCGACGTCGTCGCGGCGGTGCTCACCGGGCGCACCCAGCACGACGTGATGTTCACCGACCCCGATCCGGCCGCCGTCACGCTGCACGTGCAGCTCGCGGAGGCGATCCGGACCGGAGAGTCGGTCCGGGCCGAGGAGCTGACGCGGGAGATCACCGTCGGAGCGATGGCCGAACTGGACGTCCTCGCACCCTGAGAACACCGGGAAGACTCCCGTCCCCGCGGGGACGGGAGTCCGCTCCGGACGATCGTCGCTAGTGCCCGTCAGGCAAGGTTCGCCCCGCTCGCCGCCCTGGCACGCACGCTCTCCCCCTGCCTTCGACGGGAGGTACCCCTGCGTTGCCCGAAAGCCCAGGTAGAACAGCTACATGCGGCTTCCGGGCGCCTGACGATCGCACGCACAGGACGCCTCGCTACCGGGCAAACCTTGCCTGCCGCGGCACTAGACGATGATCCAGAGGACCGCCGCGATGGCGAACGCGGAGACGCCAAGCGTCGTCTCCATGACCGTCCAGGTCTTCAGCGTGGTCTTCTCGTCCATCCCGAAGAACCGGCTGACCAGCCAGAAGCCGGAGTCGTTCACGTGCGAGAGCACGGTGGCGCCGGCAGCGATCGCGACCACGAGGAGCGCGATCTGGAAGTCGCCGAGGTGAGCGTCCGCCACGGCGCCGGCGATCAGGCCGGAGGTCGTGGTCAGGGCGACCGTGGCCGAGCCCTGCGCGACGCGCAGCAGCGTGGCGATCAGGAACGCCTGAACGATCAGCGACATGCCCAGTCCGGACAGCGAGTCACTCAGCGCGCTGCCGATGCCGCTCAGCTCCAGCACGCCGCCGAACATGCCGCCCGCGCCGGTGATCAGGATGATCGAGCAGATGGGCCCGAGGCCGCTGTCGATGATCTTCGTGACGTTGGCCATCGAGGTCCGCGGTCGGCCCAGCAGGAAGACCGCGGCGAGGACGGCGATCATCAGCGCCACCGGCGTGTAGCCGATGATGTTGAGGAACTGGACCCAGCCCTGATCCTTGTCGATGGTGCCGGCCGCGACGAGGGTGCTGAAGATCGTGCTGAGCGCGATCAGTACGAGCGGGATCAGCAGCATCGTCAGCACGATGCCGAAGGACGGGGCCTTCCGTCCGAGCTCCTCGTCGGCCTTCTCCTCGTCCCGGCCGTCGTTGACCTCGCCGAAGACGACGTTGGCGACGTCCACGTACACGCGGCGGCCGAGCACCTTGGAGACCAGGTAAACGCCCACGTACCAGGCGAGCACGGCGACCGGGATGCCGACCAGCAGGGACATGCCGATGCTGCCGTGCAGCACCTTGTCGGCGGCGACGGGGCCGGGGTGCGGCGGGATGATCGCGTGCATCGCGGCGAACGCGCCGGCGGCCGGGAAGGCGTAGAGCAGCAGCGAACCGCCGAAGCGCCGGGCGACGGTGAGGATGATCGGCAGGAAGACGACCAGCCCCGCGTCGAAGAAGATCGGCAGCGCGAACAGCAGAGCCGCCACGCCCAGCGCGAGCGGCGCGCGTTTCTCACCGAATCGGCCGATGAGGGTGTCCGCGAGCACCTGGGCCCCGCCGGTGACCTCCAGCAACCTTCCGAGCATCACGCCGAACGCGACCAGCAAGGCGACCGACCCGATGGTGTCGGCGAAGCCGTACATCAGCGCGTCGGGCACCTTGGCAAGCGGGAAACCGGCCGCCAGAGCGGTGATCACGCTGACCAGAACGAGTGACACGAAGGCGTGCAGTTTCACCTTCATGATCAGGAACAACAGCAGGGCGACGGCGCCCGCCGCGATCAGCAGCAGCGTCGCCGTCCCGTAAGCGGGCTCTATCGCTTCCATATACGTACTCCCATTCGAGGACCGAACGGGAAGTTACGCGACAGGTACTACCTATTCAAGGGGTCGGCCAAAAAAGTCATACGATAAATACCTCGTGCCGGCGACGAGCCGGGCGTCACGCGTGCACACACCGCTCAGAACACGTCGGTGGGCACGTATGCGCCCCACACCTCCCGCAGCGTGTTGCACACCTCACCGACGGTCGCCCGCGCCCGCAGCGCCTCCTTCATCGGGTACAGAACGTTGTCCGTCCCCTCCGCCGCCTTGCGCAGCGCCGCCAGCGCGCCGTCCACGGCCGGCTGGTCCCGCTCGGCCCGCAACCGCGCCAGACGCTCCGACTGCTGCTGCTCGATCGCCGGGTCCACCCGCAGCGGCTCGTAGGGCTCCTCCGCCGCGCTCTGGAACCGGTTCAGGCCCACGACCACCCGGTCGCCCGACTCCTGCTCCTGCGCGATCCGGTAGGCGCTGCGCTCGATCTCGTTCTTCTGGTAGCCGCTCTCGATCGCACGGGTCGCTCCCCCGCGCTGCTCGACCTGCTCCATCAACTCCAGCGCCGCGGCCTCCACGTCGTCGGTCAGCGACTCCACGACGTAGGAGCCGGCGAACGGGTCGACAGTCGCGGTCACATCGGTCTCGTAGGCGAGCACCTGTTGGGTGCGCAGCGCCAGCCGGGCCGACTTGTCGGTGGGCAGCGCGATGGCCTCGTCGAAGGAGTTGGTGTGCAGCGACTGGGTGCCGCCCAGCACCGCGGCCAGTCCCTGCACGGTGACCCGGGCGAGGTTGACCTCCGGCTGCTGCGCGGTCAGCTGCACACCGGCGGTCTGGGTGTGGAAGCGCAGCATCAGTGACTTGGGGTTCTTCGCGCCGAACTCCTCCTTCATCACCCGCGCCCAGATCCGGCGGGCCGCGCGGAACTTGGCGACCTCCTCCAGGATCGTGGTGCGCGCGACGAAGAAGAACGACAGCCGCGGCGCGAAGTCGTCCACGTCCATCCCGGCCGCGACCGCGGTGCGCACGTACTCGATGCCGTCGGCGAGGGTGAAGGCGATCTCCTGCGCGGGCGTCGCCCCGGCCTCCGCCATGTGGTAGCCGGAGATCGAGATGGTGTTCCACTTCGGGATCTCGGCCCGGCAGTACTTGAAGATGTCCGCGATCAGCCGCAGCGACGGCTTGGGCGGGAAGATGTAGGTGCCGCGGGCGATGTACTCCTTGAGCACGTCGTTCTGGATCGTGCCCGTCAGCTTGACCGGCTCCACGCCCTGCTCCTCGGCGACCAGTTGGTACAGGAGGAGCAGCAGAGCCGCGGGCGCGTTGATCGTCATCGACGTGGACACCCTGTCCAGCGGGATGCCGTCGAAGAGGACCCGCATGTCATCGACCGAGTCGATGGCGACGCCGACCTTGCCGACCTCACCGTGCGCGATCGGCGCGTCGGAGTCGTGGCCCATCTGGGTCGGCAGGTCGAAGGCGACCGACAGACCCATGGTGCCGTTCTCGATCAGCTGCTTGTAGCGCGCGTTGGACTCCACGGCGGTGCCGAATCCGGCGTACTGACGCATCGTCCACGGACGGCCGGTGTACATCGTCGGGTACACGCCGCGCGTGTAGGGGTAGGAGCCCGGCTCACCCAGCTTCGCGCCGGCGTCCCAGCCCTCGAGGGCGGCCGGCCCGTAGACCGGATCGATCGGACGCCCGGACTCTGAGTGGCGTGCCATGGGTTCTAGCCTCCGTACATCGTCGCGCCGAGGGTCGAGTGCAACGACACGGACTGTAGCGAAACGGCTCGGTACCAGGTGCAGCCCCGCAGGCTGGGACCTTGCTCACAGAGCGAGAGGAGAGAACGGCGCGGACAGGACCGGGGGAACGTGTCCTGTCCGCGCCGTAAGGCGCGACTCCGGAGGTACGGGGGGAACCTCGGGTGGGTCGCGCAGCCGATGACCAGTCGGCTCACTCAGTACTGCGCCGGATGGTTGAAAAGTGTTACACCGCCGCCGCGCCGGGGCTCAGTCCTGCGGAGACGTCGAAGGAGCCGGTGAAGGCGGTCGGCGAGGAGGAGGCGACGGAGACGGCTCCGAGGGCCCGCCGCCGGGGTTCGTGTCCCCGGATCCTCGCGCCGGAGGCATCCTGGTCGCCCGGCCCGCTCGGCGTCCCTTCCGGTCGTCGCCTTGCGTGCCGCCGCGGCGGCGGTCCGGGTCGGCACCGCCGACCGCACCGTCGGACAGACCGCCGCCGACGTCGCCGTCGCCCGGCTTCGTCTGGCCGGTGCCCGATCCGCCCGACAGACGTGCGGTCCAGCCGCCCCGTGGTCGTCCTCAGCACGCCGGCTCGCGTCGCCCGTCGCCTCGCCGTCGGAGGTCACACCGTGGTCGGCGCAGAACGTGCGCACAGCCTGCTCGCCGCCGGCCGCGTGCTCCAGGCGCCGGCGCTCGTCCGCGTTCAGCTCGTCGTGGGTGTAGGCGCTGCACAGGGTGTCGACGAGAGCTTCCTGATCCACCTCGGACAGTTGCGCTCCGTGCCCGGCGCCGGCGGCTCCGCTCGGTGCCCCCGGCCGCCTTCCCGCCGGAGCCGTTTCGTGCCGACCGGCCGCCGTCCGGGGTAGGCGTCGCCCCGGGCGGGGCGCCCGGCGATCCCCGGGACCCGCCGGTGTCGGGCCGGTTCGTCGTGCCCGGCCGGTCGGTCGCCCCGTCGGCACCGCCGGCGTCACTCCGGGCGAGGGACCGCCCATCGGAGAGACGCTGACCGCGGGACCGGTCGGTCCGCCGTCGAACGGCGTCGGCAGCACGCCGGCCCCGGCCGCCACCGCCACACCGCCCAGCGCGAAGCCCGCCACCGCGACCGCGAGACCGGCACGCAGCGGGCGCCCCGCGCTGCGCACCGGAGGCCGGCACCACGCGAGGACCCTGCCGAACAGCGCAGAAGGGGCACCGACCGGGCCGTCCGCGGGGCGCAGGGCACCCGGCCGCGCGGCGAGATACGCCTCCACCGCCGCAGCTTCGCCGGGCAGTTCCCCGGCGGCGGGATCCGGCGTCGCCTCCCGCAGCGTGCCGAGCACCGCGGCCAGTGCGTCGGGGCCGTCGCAGCGCGCCTCGACCGGCAGGCCGCGCAGCATCTGCTCCGCGGTCTCCTCGTCCAGCCAGTCGTACCGTTCGTCGGCCATCACGTTTCCTTCAGCGTTCGCGAGACGTTGTGCGTCACACCCCGCCCGGGGCCGTCGGCCTTCGGACGACGCGGGCCCGGGGGCGCGGGCCGGCCGTCCTCCGGCTCTCCACCAGGCATGTCGTGGCCCGCAGGTCGCTCATTGGGCCCCCCGTCGGGTTCCTCGCGCGCGTCCAGCAGTTCGGCGAGTCTGCGCAACCCGCGATGGGCGGCTGTGCGCACGGCGCCGGAGCGCTTGCCGAGCACCTCTGCGGCGCCCCTGGCGTCCAGTCCGACCACGACGCGCAGGATCACGGCCTCGGCCTGATCGCGGGGCAGCCGGGCGACGAGCGCCATGGTCCGGTCGGTGCCCAGCGCCTCCAGCGCCTCGTCCGCGGTGTCCGCGCCGCCCGGCAGCGCGACCAGTTCCGTCTCGTCGCCGCCGGACACCGGCCGGCGTCCGCGCATGCGCAGATGGTCCAGCGCACGGTTGCGGGCTATTCGGGCGGCCCAGCCGCGGAAGCGGTCCGCGTCGCCGGAGAAGCGCTTCACGTCGCGGGCGATCTGCAGCCAGGCCTCGGAGGCGACGTCCTCGGCGTCCGCGTCGTGCACCAGGGTCCGTACGTAGCCCAGCAGCCGTGGGTGCACGGCGCGGTAGACGGTGCGGAAGGCGCACTCGTCACCCTCCTGCGCCGCCCGCACCGCTGCGGTGAGCTCCGCGTCGTCCCCCTGCACGTCCGTGTCCTCGCCCCACTCCGCGCCGTTGCGACGTCTGTGCCCGCGCCCCTGGCCCGGCGCCATGTCCTTTGCGGGTACGACCGTCCTGACCGGACGTACCGTCTCGGCACCGACCAGGGCCGATGCAGGGCAGCACGCTACGACGGGCGACACGCCCGCGTCCATGCCGGGCGGACGCGGAGTAGCCGGCAGGGCGGGACCGTCCGTCTCCGCCCGGCCGTCGGGTAACACTTCGCGCCCTTCGTACGCTGAGAGCAGTACACGGGCCGCCTGGCGTGGCGTGCCCGTATCCGACGACGGCCGAGGTCTCTCCTGTGGGGGGTGGCGACCTCGGCCGTCTTCGTCTTTTCGCTGCTTTTTCCGTCCCGGGTGTGATGATCTGCCATCAACGGACGCTCTGTGTACGGCGGGCCGGTGCAGACCGGACGGCCATCCCCCCACGAAGCAGAGCATTCAACCGGTTTCCGGGCCAAGACGCCCGGAACCTGACCTCATGGCATTGAAGGGCGGGACGTGAGTCCGCGAAGTACACACGCACGAAGAAGCATGAGTCTCAAGGCCAGGGCTTGGCTGACCCTGGGCGCCGTGGCGCTCGGCGGCGCCGGAGTGGCCGGGGTGGCGATGGCCGACCCCGGCGGCCACGGCCGGCCCCCGGTCACCGCTCAGGGGGCGGAGTTCCACACCATCAAGCTGCAGGACAAGGGCAAGGGCCACAAGGGCGTCGACAAGCGCACCACCCAGGCGTTCAGCCTGCTGGGCATCTCGTGGCCCAAGTCCACCGCCCACGTCGACGGGCGGGTGCAGGTACGCGCCCGCAGCATCGAAACCGGTGAGTGGACCGCCTGGCAGGACCTCGAGACGAACCCCGACGCGCCCGGCGGCAGCGAGGCGAAGGAGTCCGGAGTCCGCGGCGCCACCGCGCCGCTCTGGGTCGGCCCCTCCGACGGTGTCGAGGCACGCGTCGTCGCTGACGACGGCTCGACGGCCTCCGGGCTGCCCAAGGGGCTCCGGCTGGACCTGGTGGACCCGGGCGTGACGAAGAAGGAGGCCGAGCGGGCGAACCGCGGCCGTGCGCAGCACGGCATGCACCCGGCGGCCTACACCCTGCCGATGGACCTCTCGCCGAGTTCGAGTCCGAGCGCGAGCGAGACCGCGAGCGGGACACCGGCGCCGTCGGACTCGCCGAGCGCCTCGTCCAGCACGTCGACGACCGCGAGCCCGTCGCCCACCGCGACCGTGCCGACCGCCCCGCCGTCGACGGTGCACCAGCCGCCGGTCATCACGCGTGCCGAGTGGGGGGCCGACGAGTCCCTGGTCGAGGACCCGCCGACGTACAACGAAGAGGGCGTCCAGGTCGCCTTCGTGCACCACACGGCCGAGACGAACGGCTACAGCTGCACCCAGTCGGCGTCCATCATGCGCGCGATGATGGACTACCACATCAAGTCCAACGGCTGGAACGACCTCGGCTACAACTTCGTGGTCGACAAGTGCGGCAAGATCTTCGAGGGCCGTGCGGGAGGCATCGACCTGCCGGTACACGGAGCCCAGACCTACGGCTTCAACAGCTACTCCACCGGCATCGCCGTGATGGGCCGGTTCGACGACCAGCCCGACGGCTTCGTCAACGCGCGCATCAACCGCGCCGTCGCCCGCATCGCGGCCTACAAGCTCGGCCAGTACGGCGTCGACCCGACCGGCGAGGTCACCCTGACCGCGAAGGGCGACACCGGGGTGTACCAGAACGGCGAAGAGGCGACCCTGAAGACGATCTCGGGTCACCGGGACGCGTTCAACACGGTCTGCCCCGGTGACGACCTGTACTCCCAGCTGCCGGAGATCCGCCGCTATGCGGCGAGCCCGGCCGCGAGCAGCGCCGCCCCGACGTCCGACGTCAACCGGGACGGCACCACCGACCTGGTCGCAGGCATGCCGGCCGCGATACGGGGTGGCGACGCCGGTTCTGGCATGGTCACGCTGGTCCCCGGCGGCATCAACGGTCCGGAGACAGGCAACGCACGAGTCATCGACCAGTCCAGTCCCGGCGTCAACGGTGGTCATGAACCGGGTGACAACTTCGGTGAGGACAGCGCGTACGGAGATCTCAACGGTGACGGATACGCCGACCTCGTCATCGGTGTGCCGGGCGAGGAATACACTTCTGCCACCGATCACGGCCTCGCGATCATCCTCTACGGGCCCGATCTGACAACCGGCACCAGCGTGCACGCGCCGGAGGGCGCCCAGGTGGCCGGCGCCCGTTTCAGTTCCGCACTCGAGGTGGCCGACGTCGACAGTGACGGGGACGCGGACATCCTCGCCGTCTCCCCCGGCAAGCCCGGCAAGTGGTGGCTGTTCGACGGAAAGACACTCGAACTGACGGAATCCGGCTACCTCGGAACGTCCGCCTACACAGGTTCCTCGTCGAAGTCGGATGCCACCAGTGGCGACTTCGACAAGGACGGCTACGTCGATGTGGCGATCAACTACGTGGACCCAGACGGCAAGGGCCGTGTCCTGGTGCTGAACGGCTCCGCCGACGGCCTGCAGCGGCGGGGGCTCCTCAGCACTCCGGGAGGCCGCTCCGTCGACGCCGGGGACACCAACGGTGATGGCTATGCCGACCTCGTCATCGGTCAACCCTCCGCGGGCGAGTCGGGCGGCAACGCCGGTGGTCAGATCACCGTGCTGCACGGCTCGTCAAGCGGTCTGACGACCAGCGGCCAGGAAGTCATCACACAGGACACCGCCGGTGTCAGCGGTGCTCCCGAATACGGTGACGCCTTCGGTCAGTCCGTGTCCGTCGGTGACACGAACAACGACATGTACGCGGACGTGCTGGTGGGCGTACCGCAGGAAGACCTCACCCGTGACGGTGTCGGGCGCAGCAATGCGGGCATGGTCCATCTGCTGTACGGCACCGCTTCCGGCCTGACCGGGTCCGGCTCACTGACTCTCCACCAGGACACCGCGGGAGTCCCGGGCGCCTCGGAGTCCGGCGATCGTCTCGGCTCCTCCGTTCAGCTCGCCGACGACTCCGGCTGGGGCCGCACGGACCTTGCGATCGGAGCCGAAGGGGAGAACGACGACGACGGCGGCATCCTGCTGCTGCCCTCCGGCAGCACCGGCATCGACCCGTCGAACGCCACCTTCCCGGGGATGGGCACGTTCGGCACCCCACCGGGCGCCGGCCTGGGCTACACCCTGACGCCTTAACAGGCCGCGAGCACGGGCGCACCACCGGGGCCGGGCGGCATACCACCGCCCGGCCCCGGCCATGCGCGCGGCGGCACTCCCCGGGCCATCGGAGCAGGCGAACGACCGGACTGAGCGCGACCGCATTCGACTCTTTTGTCCGGTCAGTTGACTTTACGTCCTCCGAATGACTAGAACCTGCCGCATCGCTGCAGTTTCCTCACAGGCGCCATCCCATGCCATGGCGCCATGTCATGGCGCCTGGTCAGCCCCGCCGTTGCAGCGACCGTTCCATCGCACTCACCAAGGAGTCCCACGTGCAGGTCCCATTCCGGCAGGTTTTCCTCGCGGTCGGCGTCGTCGGCGCGCTGACGGTGACATCCGGCTGCGGGAGCGAGGGCGGCGGGGGCAAGTCGTCCACAGCGGACTCCGTCACCGTCTCCAAGACACCTCAGACCAGCGGATCGCCGAGCACGTCCGCCTCCGCCGGCCCGTCCGGCTCGCCGAGTTCCTCCGCCTCCCCCTCCGCGTCGGGTTCCGCCGAGGTCGGGAAGGGCGGGGAAGACACCGCCCACGATGCGAAGGCCGGCGGGTCGGCCGGCGAGAGCACGGCCGGATCGCGCTCCGGCAGCAGCGGGAGCGGCAGTACCGTCGCCCCCAAGGCCCCGGACTTCCCCGTGCCGGTCACCGTCGGTAACGCGACCCAGCTCATCACCGTCGACTCCAGCGGTTCGCACGCCACCGTGACGGCCTGGACCAAGGAGACCTCCGGTTGGAAGGCCCAGTTCAGCACAGCTTCCGGCCGCGTCGGATCCAACGGCGTGACCAACGGCTCGACCCGTCACCAGGGCACCTGGACGACCCCGACCGGCACCTACACGATCACCGAGGGATTCGGGGTCGAATCGGCGAACACCGCGATGCCGTACCACGTCGTCAACAGCGACGACTGGTGGGTCGAGGACCCGGAGTCGAAGTACTACAACGACATGCACGGCGAGGCAGGCGCGGATTTCCCGCTGACCCAGTCCGGGGAGCGGGGCAGTGAGCATCTCATCAACTACCCGGCGCAGTACGCCGAGGCGCTCGTCATCAACTTCAACCGCTGGCCTGCGGTCCCCGGCCGCGGCGCGGGCATTTTCCTGCACGTCAACGGCAGCGGCGCCACAGCGGGTTGCGTCTCCGTCCCACGCGCGACGATGGACCGGTTCATGTCCTGGATCAAGCCGTCTCACCACCCGCGCATCGCCATCGGCTGACCTTGCCCGGTAGCCACGAGGTCTCCGGTGGTCAGGTTCTTTTCGGCCGATGAACCCTCTGCCGGAGACCTCACAGCCGTCAGGCTGCCGGGAGCGGCCGGCGACGGCCGTGCAGGGTGAGGAACATCCGCTGCGCCGACTCCTGGCGGCCGTACTCGAACCGGTTGGCCACCTTGCCCAGCGGGTTCCACACCCGGCCGTCCGGCATCCGCACCGCGACAGGCTGACCGAACAGCTCCCGCTGCCCCGCGTCGCAGTCCAGCCACGCGGCGCCGGCTCGCCGCACCAGCACCTCCCCCACGTAGCCGCCCAGCCCGAACAACGTCCCGGCGACCCGCTCGCGCTCCGCACCCCCCGCACGGATCCCGTCCACCACGAAGTCGACGACCCGCAGACTGGCGACGGAGTAGTCCATCGGCAGCCGGTTCCGTGCCGTCAGCTGCCGCACGAACTCCCCGACGTGCGCCCGCATCTCGTCGGCACCCGGCGTCGATCCGGCGTGTCTTCCCATGGTCCCCACCCTCGGTAGTACAGGCTCGGCACCGGACGGCTCGCACACCGCCGCCCGCGGACGGACCACGGCAGCCCGCCACTCACCCAAGCGCGCCGCGACACCACCCCATGACGCCCGGGCCGCATGACGCTTCTCACGCCACGACTTGGCACTCTCCGTACAACCTCTCGCCCCTCTCGCTCGTCGGGCTGGAAGCGCAACGAAAAAGTACGGTCGACGCGCGGTGACCCGTGATGACATCCTCTTGCGCGTGGAGGAGTCGCACACCAGTGAGCAGGCGGACGACCACCTCTCCCGTGCCCGCCACGGTGACGAGGCGGCGTTCCGCTTCCTCTACCGCGCCCTCACTCCCGAACTGCTCCGCTACGCCGCCGTACTGGCCGGGCAGGACGCGGAGGACGTGGTGGCTGACAGCTGGCTGCAACTGTCCCGCGACCTGCACCGGTTCCGCGGCGGCTACGCCGACTTCCGCCGCTTCGCCCTCGTCGTGACGCGGAACCGGGCACGCGACCTGATGCGTCGCCGGAAACGGCGCGTGCAGGAGACGTCGCTACCGCTCACCGAACTCCCCGAAGCCACCGGCCTCACCGGGGGCGCCGGCCACAGCCACAACCGGGACGTGGCCGAGATCGTCGGCTCCTGGCTCTCCGAGCGGGAGGCCGTCGCGCGCATCGCCCGACTCCCCCGCGCCCAGGCAGAGGCGGTGCTGCTACGGGTTGTCCTCGACATGGACAACCGCAGCGCGGCCGAAGTCCTGGACAGACGGCCGGGGGCAGTAGCGACCGCACTGTCACGCGGACTCAGACAACTGGCGAAAATGGCACGGGAAGACGGATACGGCGAGGAGGTGCGGACACGATGCGGGACCGGGACATCGACGAGGCGGAACTCCGGCGCCTGATAGCTGCCGACGATGCGGACAGCGGAGACGCCGCCGATCCGCACGACGTGAGAGCCCTCACCGGGCTCCTCAGCGCCGCCGCGGGGGCCGACGTCGGCGAAACCGGCCCACTGCCCGGCGAAGAGGCGGCACTCACCGCGTTCCGCGCCGCTCAGCCGGTCGCCGGTACGCGGCGCCGACTCGCGTGGCTGCGCCCGGGCCGGCGCGGCCGCACGGCGACCTTCGCGATGGCCTTCGCCGCGCTGCTCGGCAGCGGCGCCGCCGTGGCGGCCGGAGCCACCGGCCACCTGACGCTGCCGTTCCCGTTCCGCCACCCGCAGCCCGTCCAGTCGGCGTCGCCGACGCCCTCGGCGTCCGTGTCCGTGGCCGCCTCGCACCCGCCGGCCTCGCACACCGCCCCGCACTCGGGCGGCCTCCCGGAAGCCGAGCCCACGACGACCACGCCGCCGTCCCTGTCCCCGCCGGCGACGGCGAAGCCGTCGAACCCGCACCACGGACCGAACCACCACGGCAAGGGCCCCACCTCACATGCCACAGGGCACCACACGGCCAAGGGCAGGACGAACGGCCACAGCCCGACGAGGAAGCCGAAGAAGCCCCCGAACGACGACCACCCCGGCCTCAGGGAGCCTGATCCCGGGTGTCGCCGGCAGCTCGTGCGTCCGAGCGGCGACCCCCTTGCCGCTTCCACACGTGAGGGCGACGCCTCCTGCCCGGGCCAGGCCCACGAGCCCCACCAGCCCGCTCCGCCGCAGTGACCAGGTTCAACCCGACGCTCCGCCTGCCGCGCGAGCCCCCAACCGCATCACACCGCTACCGCATGCGATCTTCGTGATCCACCACGAAGACACTGTTCACCCGCACCTCGATGTCGATCACTTTTGCCACCAGACCCGCGGCACTGCGACATGGTGCGCTCCGGCCCTGCACGGAAGCGTCGCACCGATTACCGGTGGAGGTTGTCAGCTCCGTTCAGGCGGGCCGTCTGCACGGCCGTCACCTTGCGTACCAGAACTCCGAGAAGCAGCCCTGCGGCCACGGCGAACAGTGCACTGAGGGCCGTGGCGCCGGGGAAGACGTTCACCGAGTGGGATTCGAAGGAGGCGCCAGCCGCGTGGGAGACCGTCGTGGTGAACCGCACGCCGGTGAACCAGGACAGCAGCCAGCAGACCCACCAACCGATGATGATCTTCGGTGTGCGTCTGCGCTCCTGTGTGGGCTCGGCACTGCCCCACCAGACGTCGAGGACGACCTGCAACGGCAGCCACAGGAACCCGACCGGCACAAACCACGAGCCAACCGCCCAGCCGCGCGACAGCCGCCGACGGCCCGCCCACTGGTACGGGTCCAGGTGCTCGATGTTGGAGCGCACCTGATGGAGCCAGATCATCACCAGCACCACACAGGCGAGCATCACCAGCGAGGAGACGCCCAGTACCGCCATCGCAGCCAACTCAACGTGCAGCAGCATCACCACTCCGCCGGTTGCCTGAACCGCCGCGGCGGCCGTGAGCATCCCCGCCGTCCACCTGCCGAGCGTCTTGACGGGCTTCGGCGCAGCGCCGGGCCACTGTCCCGGCGGTATGGGCCCACCCGGTGGCCCATAACCCGGCGCCTGCCCCTGCGCAGGCTGCGGTACGTACGGCTGCTGCGAGTGCTGGAACGGATACAGCGGCTGGCCGCTGCCACCGGCCCACGGCTCGGTCATCTCTCACTCCCTGCGAAAACATGCACGGTGTTCTCTGAAGCCACGCATCCTGGACCTCCCCATCGGGACGACGTCAAACAGAAGGACAATATTCGCTTTCCGTACACACGGTCCGATTCACCGTCCGATTCCGGAACGGGGGTCTTGGGTTGCGGTTGTCGCGTGTCAGACCATGTGGCAGACCCCCTTTTGTTGCGGGCCTGGTCATGTGAAGGAGTCTGATCGTCATGGCGGGCCCCTCGGCCCTTGTCGGCGGAGGAGAAGGCTCGGATCGTGTCGTCGCTCCTGGCCGGTGAGGCGACCGTCGCGGAGGTCGCGGCTCCACCGAGAAGAAACCCCTCGCCGGTGGACGAGTCGACTTCGAGGACGCCTACTTCCTCTTCCACGCCCCCAAGGACGCCCCGTTGGCCGAGGCCGTGCGACGAGCCGGAGTGCGCTGGAAGATCGAGGAGAACAACGAGGCGGGCAAGCAGGTCACCGGGCTGGGCCAGCACCAGGTCCGCCGCTGGGACTCCTGGCACCGTCACGTGACCTGCGCGATGCTCGCTCTGGCTTTCCTGACCGTCCAGCGCGCCAGGCACCCCGGCTCGGACGTGGAGATCAACAGCCATCCCGCACCCTGGGAGGGGAACCCGGGAAAAGCCCAGGCATCTGCCGGAGGGAGCACCTGCCGCTCATCCGCCTGACCGTCCCAGCTCTGGCCACCTTGCTCGCCGAGACAGCCCTGGCCCGCCATCACCGCCCCGAGCACCACCTGCGGCAACACCACTGGCGAGCCCTCCACCAGACCCGCGCCACCATCAGTCACTACCGCAGGCGCGGCGATCCCCTTCCCGCCCGGCTCCGCCCCTGGCGCCGACAACCCGAACAGAACCAGTCACATCACCAAGATCTGAGGCTGTAGTACTTGATCGGTCACCGGTATCAACCGGAGCTTCGTTGCGTATGTCGCGGCCCCCACCGGACATCGTCACGCTGCCGTGACCTGCACACCTACAAGATCACCCCGACTTTGAAATCGCCCCCTGCGCAGCGTCCTGGGGCGTCTGGATCCCGGTGAGATCAGCGCGGCCGGCTACGGCTACCTCCGGCCCTTGCTGTCCGCGCAGCCCCGTCGGCCGGATCCGGTGATGCCCGACGGTGGAACCGAGCGCGAACAGCGCCGGGCCCACCGGACGGCCACCAGTGCCGCGCCAGCGCGGTCCAGGCGCCGGGCGATCGCGGTGGACGGCAAGTGGTGGAAAACACCGTCCACTGGGTCCGCGATGCTGTCTTCGGGGAGGACAAGTCCCAGGTCAGAACCCACAACGCGCCCGCCGTACTCGCTGCCGTCCGTGACCTGATCCGCAGCGCACTCAAGCTCGCCGGATACGTCAACACCGCCGCCGGACGCCGAGCCCACACCGACCGCCCCCGCGTCCTCACCCTCTACGGCATCACATGATCAAACCGGACGAGCCGGGCAAACGCCGGGGCCTGCCTTCAGCGACGGCGACGAGTCGGCGGAACGCGCCTCCGCCATCGAACTTCCGTGGTCGCACACGGTGAAGATCGTCCCGAAGAAGGGCGTGGCTCGGGTCTCCATCATCCTCGGCAAGGACGGCGGCCGGGCCGCCTGCTCACTCGCCGTACGCGGCGACCACCGGCAACGCGCAAGCGCCTTCGGCTCCTACGGACGTGCCACCTGCTCAGCGGAAGTGTCGGACAAGCCGTCTTGACACCGCGGGGTCAGGACGAGACGCGGGCGATCAGGTCGCGGAACTGCGGCCAGCTCAGGTCAGGACGGTGGGGGTTCCACAGCTTCTGCGACGTCGCCGCCAGCGGGTCGTGGATGCCCACCGCGATCTGCGCCGGGGTCTGGGCGCCGGAGATGTCGCACCACAGCGCGAAGCGGCCGCCCAGGATGTGGTCGGGGCCGGCGAGCGAGTCCGGGACCGGTTTCGTGCCGCGCAGGACGGCGGGGGTCCAGTCCTGGTAGATCCGCTCACCGGTCGGGTAGGTGAACTGGTTGGGCTCGCCGAGCACGTAGTACAGGTACTCGTCGTTGACGTTGACCAGCTTGCGGCCTGCCTTGAGGTAGTCCTCCGGCGCCCTTGCGCCGTTCTCCTTGCCCGTCCAGTAGGTGACCTGGCGGTTCTTTCCGGCCGCCACCCGCGTGCCGGCGTAGATGCCGTCGTTCCACACCTGCGGGGTCCTCCCCAGCGAGCGGACGGTCGCGGCACGGGCATTGGTCCAAGCGGTGGCCAGGTCCTCGATGTCGCCCTTGGGCCCGTACCGCCTGTGCGCGGCTCCGGTCAGCTGCGGATAGGAGGCTGCCTGGTCGGAGGCGAGCAGCGCCGGGTACTCGTCGCCCCCGACATGCCAGTACTTCGCAGGGAAGAGGTCCTTGTACTCCGTGAACAGGTCGTCGATCAGCTCGCCGGCCTTCTTGTCACTCACGTCGGCGGCGCCGGTCACCGCCTTCCCCTGCGCGTTGTGCAACTGGAAGTCGGGGTGGGCGCGCAGGACGGCGCCGAGGTGGCCCGGCGAGTCGATCTCGGGGATGACCGCGATGTGGCGGGAGGAGGCCAGCTTCACGATGTGCCGCATCTGCTTCTTCGTCAGGTGCTGGGGCGAGACGATCTCAGGGTGGGTGTCGCTCTGCAGCCGGAAGGCCTGGTCGTCGGAGAGGTGCAGCTGCAACTGGTTGAGCTTGAGGTCGCCCATCTCCCGGATGCGGTCCTCGATCCAGCCGGCCGGGAAGTTCTTGCGGGCGATGTCGACGGAGAAGCCGCGCTGCGGGCGGTCCGGCGCGTCGTGCGCGGTGCCGGCGCCGAGCCGGCCCTGGGCGCGGACGGTCTGCAGCAGGGTGCGGGTGCCGTAGAAGACGCCGGCCTGCGTGGAGCCGGTAATGCGTACCTTGCCGTCGTGGCTGGTCAGCACGTATCCCTCGCGCGGGATGTCGGCGTCCTTCTCCAGCCGCAGGGTGACGTCTGCCGCGTCACCGTTGCCCTTCGCGTAGCGGACGTGCAGTTCTCCGGCGAGCAGCCGCGCCTCGTCGGTCAGGGACCCGCTGTGCGTGACGACGCGGGTGCCGTCGCCGATCTTCCAGCTCGGTCCCGCCTCGCCCTGCCAGTGCCGGACGGTGGGCACGGCCACGGGTGCGGGTCCGTGCCCGGTGGGGGTGGCCGCGCCGGAGGTGTGGACGGCCCGGGGCGACTCTCCGCCGTCTTCTCCCGGCATCAGCCACCACACGAGCACGGCGATGCCGCCGGCGCACAGTACCGCCGCGGCGGACAGGAGCAGGATTTTCGGCCGGAGACGTCCCATCTGGTCAGCGTATGGTCCGCTTCTTGGTAGAGACGTCACTTATGCGCCATCCACGCGTCCCGTACGGGTGAAATTCGCGCATCCGTCGGACTCAGGACCCCACGGGTCATTACGGTGGTCGTGCCCCTGCGTCATCGTGCCATCGCCGATACGTCAGTACCGATCGTCCCCGACACCCCTGGACGAGGAGTCCATGCCCCTGCCTCCACCGCGTAGCGCCCCGGGGGGCGCCCGGGCCCCTGAAGAAACCGGGGGCACCCGTGCGTCTCTGCGACGGCTCAACACCTGCACTGCCCGGGAGGCCGAGCGGCTCCTGCTGACGTGCTGCGGCTCGGCGCGCTGGGCGACCCGCGTCGCCACGCACCGTCCGTACCCGGACGGCGAGGCTCTGCTGGCGGCCGCCGAGGAGGCCAGCTACGACCTGTCGCCCGTCGACCTGGCCGAGGCGCTCGCCGACGAGTGCGCACAGCACCCACCGTCGCTGGGGCCCGGCGCCCTGGCCGCCCACACCGCGCTGCGCGCCGCCCACGCCGCCTACGAGAGCCGTTTCGGCCACGCCTTCCTGCTGTGCCTGGACGGATTCCGCCCCGAGGAACGGCTCGACCAGGTGCTCGCCGCGCTGCGCACCCGGCTCGGCAACGAACCGGACGAGGAGCGGTCGCTGGCCGCGGAGGAGCTCCGTCGCATCGTCCGCGCGCGACTGAAGCGCCTGGTCGGCGTGTCCGGCCCGTCGAGCCCGTCCGGCGCCGGCCTGCACGGGCCGACGGCTCGGCCGTCCGTGCCTGATTGATCACACCTTCACCACCCCGGAGCAAGGAGCACCGGGTGCGTCGCTACGATGGCCGATGGCCGGTGGACCGTACCCGGCCGGGCCCGACCGACACCGCTCACTGCAGAAGTAAAGGGATGGCGGCTGGCTCTCATCCCCGCTCCCGGAGGGTTTTTCCGTGCCGGCTGGAACGCTGTACCGCGGCCGGGAAGGAATGTGGTCGTGGGTGGCTCATCGAGTCACCGGTGTCCTCATCTTCTTCTTCCTGTTCGTGCACGTCCTGGACACCTCGCTTGTCCGCGTCTCACCCGAGGCGTACGACGACACCATCGCGATCTACAAGAACCCGCTCGTCAACGTGATGGAGTACGGCCTGGTTGCCGTCGTGCTGTTCCACGCGCTGAACGGCCTGCGGGTCATCGCCGTGGATTTCTGGTCGAAGGGCGCGCGCTACCAGAAGCAGATGCTGTGGACCGTCGTGGGTCTGTGGGTCGTGCTGATGGCCGGCGCCTTCTACCCCGTCCTGCAGTCCACGCTGCACGAACTGTTCGGGAGCTGATGACAGATGGCGACTGACATCCAGACGACGTCGGCGGTTGAGGGCGAGGAGTACGGCCCGGACAACCCCGCCCCGGTCATCGAGCCGCCGCGGGCCCGCACCGCCACGACCCCGCGGTCCACCCGCGGCAACTTCGAGCTCTACGGCTGGCTGTTCATGCGGCTGTCCGGCATCGTGCTCGTGGTGCTGGTCCTGGGCCACCTGCTGATCCAGCTGGTGCTGGACGGCGGCGTGTCCAAGATCGGCTTCGCGTTCGTGGCCGGCCGCTGGGCCTCGCCGTTCTGGCAGGTGTGGGACCTGGCCATGCTGTGGCTGGCGATGCTGCACGGTGCGAACGGTCTGCGCACGGTGATCAACGACTACGCCGAGCGGAACGCCACCCGGCTGTGGCTGAAGGTGCTGCTGTACACCGCCACGGCGTTCACCGTCCTCCTGGGCACGCTGGTGATCTTCACCTTCGACCCGAACATCCGCTGAACATCCGGGCTGAGGTACCTGCCATGAAGATCCACAAGTACGACACCGTCATCGTCGGCGCCGGCGGCGCCGGCATGCGCGCGGCCATCGAGTCCACCAAGCGCAGCCGCACCGCCGTGCTCACCAAGCTCTACCCGACCCGCTCCCACACCGGCGCCGCGCAGGGCGGCATGGCCGCCGCCCTCGCGAACGTCGAGGAGGACAACTGGGAGTGGCACACCTTCGACACGATCAAGGGCGGCGACTACCTGGTCGACCAGGACGCCGCCGAGATCCTGGCGAGGGAGGCCATCGACTCGGTCCTCGACCTGGAGAAGATGGGTCTGCCGTTCAACCGCACCCCGGACGGCACGATCGACCAGCGCCGCTTCGGCGGACACAGCCGCAACCACGGCGAGGCGCCGGTGCGCCGCTCCTGCTACGCAGCCGACCGCACCGGTCATATGATCCTTCAGACGCTGTATCAGAACTGCGTCAAGGAGGGCGTGGAGTTCTTCAACGAGTTCTACGTCCTGGACCTGCTCATGAGCGAGGTCGACGGGATCCGCAAGACCGCCGGCGTCGTCGCCTACGAGCTGGCCACCGGCGAGATCCACGTCTTCCAGGCCAAGGCCGTCGTCTTCGCCTCGGGCGGAAACGGCAAGTTCTTCAAGGTGACCTCCAACGCCCACACCCTGACCGGGGACGGCCAGGCCGCCGCGTTCCGCCGCGGGCTGCCGCTGGAGGACATGGAGTTCTTCCAGTTCCACCCGACCGGTATCTGGAAGATGGGCATCCTGCTGACGGAGGGCGCCCGCGGTGAGGGCGGCATCCTGCGCAACAAGGACGGCGAGCGCTTCATGGAGAAGTACGCCCCCGTCATGAAGGACCTCGCCTCGCGTGACGTGGTCTCCCGCGCGATCTACACCGAGATCCGGGAGGGCCGCGGCTGCGGCGCCGACAAGGACCACGTCTACCTGGACCTCACCCACCTGCCGCCGGAGCAGCTGGACGCCAAGCTGCCGGACATCACCGAGTTCGCGCGCACGTACCTGGGCATCGAGCCGTACACCGACCCGGTGCCGATCCAGCCCACCGCGCACTACGCGATGGGCGGTATCCCCACCAACGTCCGCGGCCAGGTGCTGTCCGACAACGACACCCCCGTGCCGGGCCTGTACGCGGCCGGTGAGGTCGCCTGCGTGTCCGTGCACGGCGCGAACCGGCTGGGCACCAACTCGCTGCTCGACATCAACGTCTTCGGCCGCCGGGCCGGCATCGCCGCGGCCGAGTACTCGGCCACCGCCGACTTCGTCGAGCTGCCCCAGGACCCGACGCGGTTCGTCGAGGACGAGGTGGAGAGCCTGCGCGACGCCACCGGCGAGGAGCGGGTCGTGGACATCCGCAAGGCGCTGCAGAACACCATGGACAAGAACGTCATGGTCTTCCGCACCGAGCAGACGCTGAAGGAGGCCGTCGAGGAGATCGGCCGGCTGCGCAGGCGCTTCAAGAACATCAGCGTCCACGACAAGGGCAAACGGTTCAACACCGACCTGCTGGAGGCCCTCGAGCTGGGCAACCTGCTCGACCTGGCCGAGGTGACGGCGGTGTCCGCCCTGGCCCGCAAGGAGTCCCGCGGCGGCCACTACCGCGAGGACTTCCCCAACCGCGACGACGTCAACTTCATGCGCCACACGATGGCGTACCGCGAGGTGGGCGACGACGACACCGAGTCGATCCGGCTGGACTACAAGCCGGTCGTGCAGACCCGCTACCAGCCGATGGAGCGTAAGTACTGATGAGCACAGCGACGCTGGACAAGAACAACGGCCCCGTCGACTCGGCGGAGAACAGCGCCTCGCACCTGATTACCGTCACCTTCCGGATCCGCCGCTTCAACCCCGAGCTTGCGGCGGAGTCGTTCTGGCAGGACTTCCAGGTCGAGTTGGACCCGAAGGAACGGGTGCTGGACGCCCTGCACACGATCAAGTGGGAGCAGGACGGTTCGCTGACCTTCCGCCGCTCCTGCGCGCACGGCGTCTGCGGCTCTGACGCCATGCGGATCAACGGCCGCAACCGGCTGGCGTGCAAGACGCTGGTCAAGGACCTGAGCCCGGAGAAGCCGATCAGCATCGAGGCGATAAAGGGCCTCACCGTGCTGAAGGACCTCGTGGTCGACATGGAGCCGTTCTTCCAGGCATACCGGGACGTCATGCCGTTCCTGGTGGCCGGCGGGAACGAGCCGACGCGGGAGCGCTACCAGTCCTCGGAGGACCGGGAGCGCTTCGACGACACCACCAAGTGCATCCTGTGCGCCGCGTGCACGTCCTCGTGCCCGGTGTTCTGGAACGACGGCCAGTACTTCGGCCCGGCGGCGATCGTCAACGCACACCGCTTCATCTTCGACTCGCGTGACGAGGCCGGTGAGCAGCGCCTGGAGATCCTCAACGAAAAGGACGGCGTCTGGCGTTGCCGGACGACGTTCAACTGCACGGACGCCTGCCCGCGTGGCATCGAGGTCACCAAGGCCATCGCCGAGGTGAAGCGCGCACTGATCACGCGCCGCATCTGAGCGCGGTGCCCCCTGCAGGGGCCCCGTCTCCCGTTCGGGAGGCGGGGCCCTTCCACGTGCGGTACGGGACTCAGTCGGCTGCCTCGGGGCCGTCTGCCGCCCCGCGCAGTGTCACCTGCCGCTCGCCGAGGTAGGAGGTGTGCGAGGTGAGGGTGCGCGGAACGCGCAGGCCGGGGGCGTCCTGGTAGAGCGCGCGCAACTCGTCGAACGCCCCGTGCACGGTGAGCACGGCCGCCCGGTCCAGTAGGGCCAGCTGCTCGGCGGAGGGGTCGTCGGCGTCGGCGATGCCCCAGCCGTCCCAGGGCAGCACTTCGTCCTTGTTGAGGGCCGCCAGATCGCGCACCACGTTCGCCCGCACCATCCACAGCCCGGTCAGGCCCAGCACGCTGACCCCGAACGTCGACGGGTCGGCGTCCCCCCGGCGGCAGGCCCGCCAGGCGTCGCCGGCGACCAGGAAGCGGTCACGCGGCACGTCGAAGGGGTCGAAGTCCGGCGTGTAGGCGTCGCTGATGCTCGGGTCCGGCACGAGCTGCGGGTCGATGAGCGTCCAGCCGCGCACCGGGGCCCAGTACTCGGTGACCCAGTGGTCGTCGTGAAAGCCGGGCGCGAAGTAGTCGGCGTATCCGCAGCGGATCCGGGCCGGCGTTCCGGTGCGGCGCAGCAGCGTGCAGTGCAGCAGCGCGAAGTCCCGGCACGTGCCCGCGAACCGGTTCTGCGGGGTGCGGGGCCTGGTCAGCGGCGCGGCGTCGAGTTCCGCGGCCCGCTGCAGGATGTCCGCGATATAGCGGGTCTCGGCCTCCGCCCGGTACCGGGACTCCGACAGCGCACAGCCGAAGCGCTCGGTCTCCTCACGGTGGATCAGCACGTGCCGCACCAGCCGCGCCAGCTCCGCCGGGTCGCTGTCGAGCCCGGTCAACAGGTCCGTGTCACCCGGCTGCCCAGGGTCGCTGTGGATGCTCTGGGTCAGGTAGAAGTCGCGCTCCGTCGGCTGCATGGCCCACACCTTGGCGCATTTCCGAACAGATTTCCACGCCCGGGTGTCATATGCCCCGGCTTTCCGTACCGAACAGGGGCATCCAAGCCGTCAGGAAGCCGGGTACGTGTGCAGACCGGCGGTCTCCAGCGTCCACTCACCGATCGTCACGATCTCCCCGAAAGTGTGCTCGCTGCGCGTCCGGTACCGGAGTACGCCGTCCCCGGGCCCCGGACCCGGGTCGGACAGCGAGGTGACGACGCCCGTGCGGGGATCGACCAGGAGATAGAGGGGGATGCCCATCGCCGGGTAGTCGTGCATCTTCTCGACGTAGTCCGTCGAGTAGTTCGACGGGGAGACGATCTCGCCCACCAGCGCCACGTCACGCGGGTGGAAGGGCGCCATCGTCGACTCGGCGAATACCGCGTCCGGAACCACGATGAGGTCGGGGCGGCGGAGCCTGCCCAACGACGGGTCCTCCACCTCTCCGCCCGTGTGCGCGACCAGCTCATGAGGAAGTTGACGATCGAGCTGCTGACGCAGCCGGAGAGCGATGTACTCGTGCGGGCGCGACGGCGACATCATCATGACGATCTCGTCACCGCTGATCTCGTAACCGCGGAACGGATCCGGCGCATGCCGAGCCAGCTCCTCGGCGTACTTCCGCATCTGCCCGTACTCCACGGTCGCCTCCCACGGCGAAACTGCCCGGACCCCTCCAGCCTACCGAGCCGCAGTGCACGATCCGGCAGGCACAACCGCCCGCCGTTGCACGGATCAGGTCGTGACCGCACATACGGGAGGGGCGACACTCCGGGCATGAGACGCGACGTTCGAGGTGCGGCGCTGCTCGGCGCCGCGCTGGCCCTGGGGGCCACCTCCGCAGGCTGCTCCGCGCAGCCGGACCCGCCGAAGCACGTGGCCCTGCACGTCGACCGGCCCGAGGCGCTGACGGACCAACCGGTCCGCGTCCGGATCACTGGCCTGCGGCCACACGAGACGGTGAAGGTCTCGGCGTCCGCGGATGGCAAGGACGCCACCTGGCGCAGCCAGGCTGCCTTCCGAGCCGACGACGAGGGCACGGTGGACCTGACGAAACGCGCCCCGCACAGCGGGTCCTACAAGAAGGCCGACGGCATGGGCCTGTTCTGGTCGATGCATGCGCGGCACACGGCCAAGCATCCGGCATTCGCTCTGCCCCCGCCCGCAGACCGTCCGGCGTACATGGTGCGGCTGATCGTGTCGGACGGCGACGCCACGCTCGCCGAACGCACGGTGACCCGGGTGCGGATGGCAGACGGGAACCGGCACCGCGTTCTCAGCGTCCTGCACGACGGGGTGGCCGGTGATCTGTACCTGCCGAAGAAGGGCGCCCCGGCCGCCGCACCGGTCCTGGTGCTCGGCGGCTCCGAGGGCAGCGACTGGGCGGTCCGGTCGGATGCCGCCTTGCTCGCCTCCCGCGGCCACCCGGCGCTCGCGCTGTGCTACTTCGGCTGCGAGGGCCGTCCGGAACACCTACAGGGCATCGCGGTGGAGTACCTCGCGAAGGGGGCCAGGCTGCTGGCCGGCCAGGACGGCGCCAGGAGCGACAAGCTCGTCGTCATCGGCTACTCACGCGGCGGGGAGGCCGCTCAGCTCCTGGGGCAGTACCACCCCGAACTGGTCGAGGACGTGGTCTGCTTCTCCGGATCGAATGTGGCCCTGGGCGCGTTGCCGAACTGGAGACAGGACGCCTGGACACGCGAGGGCAAGCCCGTGCCGCAGCGGGGGATACCGCTGGACCATGTGCGCGGCGAGGTGCTCGCCACTGTCGGCGCGGTCGATCAGGTCTTCGATGCTGAAGCCGGCGCGCAGGGAGTGAAGAAGGCGGGCCGGCTCATCGTCTACCCGCACGCCGGGCACTTCGCGGCAGGCCACCCCTACTTGCCGGAGGCCCGCACCGAGCAGGTCCCGGGTCACTACCCCGTGGGCGGCACCCGGGCGGCGAACGCCGCGTCGGCGGTGGACGCGTGGCCGAAAGTCCTCGACATCATCGAGAGCTGATCCCGGCGGTCCCGTTCACGCGTCGGGGGACGCCAGGGTGACGACGGTGATGTCGGACTCCGCGCCGACCCGGACCGGCGGGCCCCAGGCGCCCGCGCCGCGGGTCACGTACAGCTGGGTGTCGCCGTAGCGGTCCAGACCGGCGACGGTCGGGTTGGCGAGCGCGGCCAGGTACTTCCCCGGCCAGAGCTGACCGCCGTGGGTGTGGCCGGACAGCTGCAGCCCGACGTCGTACGCGACCGCCTGGTGGATCTGGACGGGCTGGTGCGCCAGCAGGACGGAGGCCCGCGAGGTGTCGCGGTCCCCCAGTGCCCGCCGGAAGTCCGGACCGTGGCCCTCCTCGATGCCGGCGAGGTCGTTGACGCCGGCCAGGTCGAAGCCGGGCAGCTCGCGACGGGCGTTCTCCAGCGGGTGGACGCCGAGGTCACGCAGCTCCTCGATCCAGGCGGCGGCGTGGTTGCCGTAGTACTCGTGGTTTCCGGTCACGAAGTAGGAGCCGTGCCGCGAGCGGAGCCCGGTCAGCGGGTGGGCGGCCGGGCCGAGCTGGGCGACCGTGCCGTCGACGAGGTCGCCGACGATCGCGACGAGGTCGGGCCGGGTGGCGTTGATGGTGTCCACGACGCGCCGGGTGAAGGAGCGGCCCAGGATGGGCCCGAGATGGATGTCGCTGACGACGGCTATCCGGTAGCCGTGGGCGCTGCGGGGCAGCTTGCGCAGCAGGACGGTGACGTGCTTCGTCGTCGGTCCGTCGAAGACGCCGTACGCCCCGGCGCCGACCGTCGCGAAGGCGGCGGCCCCGGCCGCGCCGGCCACGATCCGCGCGACGACGTCCCGCCGCGAGGGCGGGCTGCCCACCGGAGTGTCGCCGCCGCCCCTCCGGCCGTTCTCGGTGTCGGCCGGTGTGCCGTCCCGGTCGCTGCTCCGGGAGCGTTCGGCGAAACGCTCGCCCTCCCGCACCGACCGGTCGCCTGCGCGCTCGGTGCCCGGCTGCGTGCCGGATGTCGCCGGTGCGCCGCGGTGCAGGCGGCCGCTCTGCGAGACCGGTTCCGCGGGGGTCTCTTCCGGAGGCTTCAGCTCCTGGAGCGCGGCGTCGGCTCCCCGGCGCGCCCGTCGCTCGGCGAGGGCCGGAGAACGGTCCTCATGCCGGCGCAGCGCGCGCCGCAGCAGCGGACGGACGGCCTCCCCGGCCAGCAGTGCCATCGTGAGGTACAGCAGCAGCGCGAGCCAGAGGAAACCGGGCCAGGCCAGGGTCTGCTGGAGCGCCCACGGCCCGTCCGCACCGCGGACGGCCATCGTGCCGACCGTGCACGCCGGCAGCAGGACGATCAGCACACTCCCGGTGCGCCGCCACCATCCGCCGGGCGCGGACACGTCTCGCACGGTCCGTCGCCATACGTACCAGTGGACGGTGACGAGCAGCGCCAGGACGACCAGGGCGGCGAGGACGGAGACGACGATCACACCGCGGACCCTACGTGGGTCGACCGTGTCCTACGAACGTCGCAGCGCACGCAGTCCGCGCAGGCCGATGACGCCGATCGCAGTGCCGAGCAGGAAGGAGGTGACGGCGAGTGCGAGATGGACCCAGAAGTAGGCGGTCGGGTCGCCGGCGTCGTCGAAGGCGAGCCCGCTGCCGTCCTGCCACAGGTTCTTGACGAAGGTGATCCAGATCCACCACGACCATACGCCGAAGGCGAGCAGGAACCAGGAGAGGGGCCGGCTGAGCCGGAGTCCGGATGAGACAGACATGGGTTTAAGTATGGCTATCGGGTTAATCGGTTCCCCTGCCGGGGCGACGGTGTCGCGCCTCGCACCCCGCGAGGGCCTCGAGGTCCAGGTGTGCATGTACGTTCATCTGCGTGCCGACGACCCGATGTTCCGAACGCCGTCCTCGCCGCGCCACCATGCTCGCCGCGGGGTCGACCGCCATCCTCACCTCCTTCCTGCTCCCGGCCTGTGCGCAGGCCGACGACAGCCCGAAGCCCTCCGACACCGCGGCGACGACCTCGACGACCTCGCCACCTTCGGCCGTCGGCGGCGACCGGCTCGGGCTCTCCGGTACCCAGGTCGAGCCGAGACCGGGCGCGGACGCACCGGACCTCCCGGACGACCTGACCGCCCGGTCCTGGATCGTCTCCGACGCGGAGTCGGGCGACGTGCTGGCCGCCCACGACGCGCACCGGCAGCTGCCCCCGGCGTGCACCCTGAAGATGCTCTTCGCCGACACCGTGCTGCCCAAGTTCGACAAGGACACCGTGCACAAGGTGAAGCCGTCGGACCTGGCGGGCATGGGCGAGGGCAGCAGCCTGGTCGGCGTCAAGGAGGGCCTGACGCTACACCGTCCACGACCTGTGGCTCGGCGTCTTCCTGCGGTCGGGCAACGACGCGGTGCACGTGCTGGCCGCGATGAACGGCGGCGTCGACAAGACGGTGCAGGAGATGAACGAGCGCGCCCAGCAGCTGAACGCCCTGGACACGCACGTCGTCACCCCGGACGGCTACGACGAGCCGGGCCAGGTCTCCTCCGCATACGACCTGACGCTGTTCGCCCGCCAGGGCATGCAGAACCCGGACTTCCGCGACTACGTCTCCACCGTCCGCGCGCAGTTCCCCGGCGACTGGAAGAAGGACGAGGGAAGAAGGGCGACGACGGGAAGAAGAAGCGCGAGCACTTCCAGATCCAGAACACCAACCGGCTGCTGAGCGGCGACGTCGGCCTGAACCCGTACCCGGGCATCGCCGGCGTGAAGAACGGCTACACCACGAACGCCGGCAACACCTTCACCGGTGTCGCCGAACGGGACGGCCACGTGCTGCTCGTCACCGTGATGCACCCGGAGCCCGGACACCTCAAGGTCTACAAGGAGGCCGCCACGCTGCTCGACTGGGGCTTCAAGGCGGACGGCAAGGTGAAGCCGGTGGGCGACCTGGCGCCCCCGGACCAGCCGCGGCCGGCCCGGACGGCGGGCAGGGCAAGGGTGCCTCGAAGTCGGGAGGCAGGAACCCCGGCGGGGCCTCCCACGCCTCGCTGACGGCCGCCGGCGACCCGGCCGACGACTCCGGCGGCATGGGGACGGCCTTCGGCGTCACCGGCGGTGCTCTGGCGCTGCTGACGCTGATCGGGTTCGTGGTGCACCGCCGCTGGCCGCTGCAGACGCCGCCGGGCCGCCGCCGGCGCCGCGACTGACCTCCTCGGCCGCCGTCCGCGTCTCCTTCTCGTCCTGCTCGTCGTCCTGGACCTCGCCCCTGCCGGTCGCGGTCCAGGACGCGCAGAACAGCAGCAGCTTCGCCATGAAGCTGATCCACAGCAGCAGCGCGACGGGCACGCCGAAGGCGCCGTACATGCTCTTGGCGGCGACGCCCTCGAGATAGCCGCCGAGCAGCAGCTTCAGCAGTTCGAAGCCGACCGCGCCGATCAGACAGGCCGTGATCAGGGCGCGCCGCGGCGGGTGGACGCGCGGCAGCAGCCGGAGCACGTACCACAGCAGCAGGAAGTCGGCAGCGACCGCGGTCGCGTACCCGGCGACGCGCAGCAGCACCGTGCCCACCCCGCCCTCGGCCGGACCGACCTGCTCGGCGAGCCGGCCGACGGCGTTCACGGCGAACGCCGAACCGGCGAACGAGACCAGGCCGGCGAAGCCCAGGCCGACCAGGACGGCAAGGTCCTTGAGCTTGAGCAGTACCGGGTTGCCCGGGTCCTCCTCCAGGTCCCACAGGGCCCGCAGCGTCTCGCGCAGCGTCCCGGCCCAGCCGACGCCGGTGACCAGGAGCAGCACGCCGGCGACCATGTCCGACGGTCCCGGCGTTGTCCACCAGCGCCCGCAGGTCGAGCTGGTCGGCGATGCCCGGTACCTGCTCGGCGATCGCGTCCTGAACCTTGTTCATCCGGCCGGGCGAGCAGCAGCGCGGCGCCCACGGCGGCGCCGAGCGCGAGCATCGGGAAGAGGGCGACGAAGCTGGAGAAGGTGACGGCGGCGGCCAGCCGCGTCCACTTGTGCTCGTCGAGGTGCCGGTAAACGTGCCAGACGCGGGTGGTGAAAAACCACCGCACGGCCGGGCCGATGAGCGGCAGTCTGGTCAGCCAGTCCATTTCTCCCGCTTAACCGGCCTGCGGGCGGATCATGCACGATTTCGCGGCCCTCACCGGGAGGCGGCGGGCGGGCGACTCAGGCCCGCCTGCTGCGGAAAGGAGGCCATCGGTCTCCGGTCCGTGAAAGGGAACTCGCGCTGGAGGCGCCACACGCAGTCGGCACCCTGCGCGTAGAGCCCGAAACCGGTGGCCGTCCAGGACGCCTCGAAGTCGGCGAGCTCCGCGTGGGCGCGGTCCATCGCCTCCTCGGTGATGCCGTGGGCCACCGTCACGTGCGGGTGGTAGGGGAACTGCAACTCGCGGGGCAGCGGGCCATGCGGGTCGCGGACCCGTTCCTGCAGCCAGGAACAGGCCGAGGTGCCCTCGACCAGCTGCACGAAGACCACCGGGGACAGCGGCCGGAAGGTGTCCGTGCCGGACAGCCGCACCCGGAAGCAGCGGCCGGCCGCCGCGACGGCCGTCAGATGATCCTCGACGGCCGGGAGCGCGGCGGCGTCGGTCTGGTCGGCGGCAGCAGCGTGACGTGGGTGGGGATGCCGTGTGCGGCCGGGTCGCCGAAGCCGGCCCGGCGCCGCTGCAGCAGGCTGCCGTAAGGCTCCGGGACCACGAGTGAAACGCCGAGCGTGACGGTCCCCACTCGATGACTCCCTTCTTCGTCACCCGGTCGGGGCGTTGCACCCCTGCCGGTCAGTGCTTCGCCGGTAGGAACCCCACCCTGTCGTAGGCCTGGGCGAGCGTCTCCGCGGCAACGCTCCGCGCCTTCTCCGCGCCCTCGGCCAGGATCGAGTCCAGCGTCTCCGGGTCGTCCAGGTACTCCCTGGCCCGGCTCCGGAACGGGGTCACCCAGTCCGTGACGACGTCGGCGAGGTCCGTCTTGAGCGCACCGTAGCCCTTGCCCTGGTAACTCTGCTCCAGTTCCGGGATTCCGGTACCTGTGAGGGTGGAGTAGATGCGCAGGAGATTGCTCACACCCGGCTTCGCGCCCTCGTCGTAGCGGATCTCCGTCCCGGTGTCGGTGACGGCGCTCTTGATCTTCTTCGCGGAGACCCTGGGCTCGTCCATCAGGTTGACCAGGCCCTTGGGCGAGGCCGCCGACTTGCTCATCTTGGCCGTCGGGTCCTGCAGGTCGTAGATCTTCGCCGTCTCCTCGAGGATGTACGCCTCGGGGACGGTGAAGGTCGGGCCGAAGCGGGTGTTGAACCGCTCGGCGACATCCCGGGTGATCTCCACGTGCTGCCGCTGGTCCTCGCCGACGGGCACCTGGTTCGCCTGGTACAGCAGGATGTCCGCGATCTGCAGGATCGGGTACGTGAACAGACCGACGGTCGTGCCCTCGGCACCCTGCCTGGCCGCCTTGTCCTTGAACTGCGTCATCCGGGAGGCCTCGCCGAACCCGGTCAGGCAGTTCATCACCCACGCCAGCTGGGCGTGCTCCGGTACGTGGCTCTGCACGAAGAGCGTGCAGCGCTGCGGGTCCACTCCGGCGGCCAGCAGCTGCGCGGCGGCCAGCCGGGTGCTCTCCCGCAGCTGCACCGGGTCCTGCGGCACGGTGATGGCGTGCAGGTCGACGACCATGTAGTAGGCGTCGTGGCCCTCCTGCAGGTCCACCCACTGACGGACGGCACCGAGATAGTTGCCGAGGTGGAACGATCCGGAGGTGGGCTGGATGCCGGACAGCACGCGGGGACGATCATTGGCCATGCGGCCATTCTCGCATCTCGGGATGGCGGAGATTGCGAGAAGTTTCTTCGCTTCGCGCGCTGCCGACGATAGAAAGTGAAGCACCGCCTGTCGTACCCGACACGGGAACGCCCAGACACACGGAGAACGGAGCCCCACCCCATGGCATCGTCCGACGAGCTGATCGCCTCCGCCGACGCGCACAGCGCGCACAACTACCACCCGCTGCCCGTGGTCGTCGCCTCGGCGGAGGGCGCGTGGATGACGGACGTGGAGGGCCGTCGCTACCTCGACATGCTCGCCGGCTACTCGGCTCTCAACTTCGGCCACGGCAACCGCCGGCTGATCGACGCGGCGAAGAACCAGCTGGACCGCGTGACGCTCACCTCGCGTGCCTTCCACCACGACCGCTTCGCCGAGTTCTCCACCGCCCTTGCCGAGCTGTGCGGCATGGACATGGTCCTGCCGATGAACACCGGCGCCGAGGCGGTGGAGACCGCGGTGAAGACCGCCCGCAAGTGGGGCTACCAGGTCAAGGGCGTCCCGCAGGGCAAGGCCAAGATCGTCGTGGCGGCGAACAACTTCCACGGCCGCACGACGACGATCATCAGTTTCTCCACGGACGAGGAGGCCCGCGCCGACTTCGGGCCGTACACGCCGGGCTTCGAGATCGTCCCCTACGGCGACCTCGTCGCGCTGGACGCCGCGGTCGACGACGACACCGTGGCCGTGCTGCTGGAGCCCATCCAGGGCGAGGCGGGCGTGCTCGTCCCGCCGGCCGGCTACCTGGGCGGTGTCCGGGAACTCACCCGGTCGCGCAACGTGCTGTTCATCGCCGACGAGATCCAGTCCGGCCTGGGCCGCACCGGCGCCACCTTCGCCTGCGAGCACGAGGCCGTCGTCCCCGACATGTACATCCTGGGCAAGGCGCTGGGCGGCGGCATCGTGCCCGTCTCGGCGGTCGTCTCCTCCCGCGAGGTCCTCGGCGTGTTCAAGCCGGGCGAGCACGGCTCGACCTTCGGCGGAAACCCGCTGGCCTGCGCGGTGGCGCTGGAGGTCGTCTCCATGCTGCGCACCGGCGAGTACCAGGAGCGGGCCACCGAGCTGGGCGAGCACCTGCACCGCGAGCTGGCCACTCTGGCCGGCCAGGGCACGGCGGTCCGCGAGGTGCGCGGCCGCGGCCTGTGGGCGGGCGTCGACATCGACCCGGCGCACGGCACCGGCCGGGAGATCTCCGAGAAGCTCATGGCGGCGGGCGTGCTGGCCAAGGACACCCACGGCTCGACGATCCGCCTCGCTCCGCCGCTGGTCATCACCAAGGAGGACCTGGACTGGGGCCTGGACCGGCTGCGGGCCGTGCTCGCCGGCTCCTGAGTACCGTCGACGCGTTGTCAGCCCCCGGCCGTAGCGTCGGGGGCATGACGACCACTGACAGCTCGCGCATGAACCTCTTCCAGGCCGCCCCCGGTGTCTACCAGGGCATGGCCGCCTTCCAGCGCGCGGCGGCCGACGGGCTCGACCCGGAGATCGGCGAGCTGATCAAGATCCGCTGCTCGCAGATCAACAAGTGCGCGTACTGCCTCGACATGCACCACACCGACGCCCGCAAACTGGGCATCGACCAGCCGAAACTCGACCTGCTGCCGGCCTGGGCGGAGGCCGAGGACCTCTACTCCGCCCGCGAGCGCGCGGCGCTCGCCCTGGCGGAGGCGATCACTCTGCTGACCGACGGCTTCGTCCCGGACGAGGTCTACGCACGCGCTGCCGAGCAGTTCGATGAGGCCGAACTGGCCCGCCTGATCGCCCAGATCGTGGCGATCAACGCCTGGAACCGCTTCCAGGTCACCACCCGCGCCACCCCGGCCAGCCTCGCCTGACCCGTCCGGGCCGGGGCACCGGGGGCGCCAGCCCGGAGGGGCCCAATTGCCGCTTGCGCCGCGTAGCTGACCGCTCGTTAGGCTGTTCGACAGCGTGAACCAACCGCTGGACCAGCGGTGTTGGGGGCAAGCGGCTGCAGTAGCGGCGACACGCATGGGGGTGCGGGGGAATGGGCTACGTCCTGCCCGGCTGGATGGACGAGATCCTGGATTTCATCGGGATCAACTGGCCGAACGTGGATGAGGACGACTACCGCGAGATGGCCGATGCCATGCGGGAGTTCGCGGACAATTTCGAGGGGCACGGCGCGCAGGCGCATCAGACGGTCTCGCGGATCCTTGCCTCGTCCGAAGGGTGGGCGGTCGACTCCCTGCAGGAGTACTGGGGGAAGGTCAAAGAGCAGTACCTCCACGAGTGGCGCATGCGCTTCGACAGCGGGCGGTGCGTCACCGTACAGCTCGTCTCCAACGTGCCGCTGAGCGCCAAGGAGGCGCTGGCCGTCCGCGACGGCCTGCGGACCGCGCCCACCGGCGCGAGAGTGCTCGGGCCGGGCGGACACCGGCAACCGACTGCCACTCCACCGACCGCCGGTCAGCCGACCGGTCGGCCCGCTTACCGTCAACCACGGAAAGACCTGGGAGAAAACACCTCCCCACCCACCACGCCCGCGCCCCCGCAGGCCGAGCACCGTGACGACGGCGAGCGGCTGCTGCGCAGCCTCTCCTACGGCGACCGTCGGCTCGCCATGTCCGCCCGCACCGCGCAGCGCTGGGCACCGCTCGCCGGGGCCTGGCTGGACAGCGGCATGCCTCGCGACCGCATCCGCCGCCTGCTCACCGACGGGCTCGGCGACACCCGCAACCCGCTCGGAGTGCTGCACTGGCGCCTGGAGCACGCCCTCCCCGACGCCGTCGCGGCACCGGCTGCCTCGGAGCCGCAGGCCGAGCCGCCGACGCCACGCCTGCGCGGCATGCGCGAATGCCGTACCGAACACGTCCAGCCGCGGCTCTTCGCTCCGCGCCCCGGTCACGACGACGACCGCTGTCCCGACTGCCGCGACCAACGACGGGCGGCGACTGGGCCCACTCCCCCGCCCTCCGAGGGCTCCGGCTATGCCGAGTTCCTCGCCGCCCGAGAAGCGGCTTGTACACGCCCGGCTGTACGCGTCGGCCGCGTGACGGCGACTCGCGCACGCGAGTTGGACCCACAGGCGAGCTGCGAAGGGGAGGCCGAGGAATGACGGAGACCGTGCCGAGCGAGGACGGGGAACGACCGGCGGAGGAGCCGGGGCAGGGGGTGATCGTTGCCTTCGGCCGCCAGTTGAAGCTGCTGCGTGTTCGGGCGGGCGTGTCCCGCGAAGAACTCGGCGCGCAGGTCGGGTACTCGGCCCACAGCATTGCGTCATTCGAGCTGGGCCGGCGCACCCCGCCGCCACGGTTCATCGAGCAGGTGGATGTGATCCTGGACGCCCGCGGCCTGCTGGTCGCGATGAAGGACGAGGTGGCCCGCGCGCAGTACCCGCCCTTCTTCCGCGATGTGGCCCGGCTGGAGCAGGAGGCCGTGGAGTTGCTGGCCTACGACACCCACATCATCAAGGGGCTTCTCCAGACCGAGGAGTTCATGCGTGCCGTGCTGGCACTACGGCGGCCGCTGTTGGACGAGGAGACGATCGAGCAGCGGGTCGCCGCCCGACTGGCCCGGCAGGAGATCTTCGAGCGCTGGCCGGCCCCGCTGCTCAGCTTCGTACTCGAGGAGGCGGTGCTGCGACGCCGATTCGGCGGGGCGAGTGTCCTTCGCCGTCAGTTGGAGCACCTACTGGACATCGGCGAGAAGCGCAATGTCCAGATCCAGGTGATGCCGACCGAACAGGAGGACAACGCCGGAGTCGACGGCTCCTTCACCCTCATCACCAAGAAGGACGGGGCGAAGTTCGTGTACCTGGAGGCTCAGGGCCACAGCAGGTTGCTGATCGACCAGGAACAGACCCAGCTCGCGGCCGCGCGCTATGGGATCATCCGATCACAGGCGCTCAGTCCGCGAGCAAGCCTGCGCTTCATCGAGACCTTGCTGGGAGAGCTATGAACGTCGAAGGCCGTGAACTCGCCTGGTTCAAGAGCAGCTACAGCGGCGCTGAGGGCGGCGACTGCGTGGAGGTCGCGCCGGGCGCAGCCCGTGTGCACGTGCGCGACTCCAAGGACGTGCACGGGCCCGTGCTGACCGTCATCGCCGCAGGCGTGGGCGCGCTTCGTCCGCGCGACGGCCTGACCCGTGCACAGCCCGAGTACGATCCTTCACCCGATCGGGCGAACAGTGGTCGTTTTGCGATCAAGGGAGTCGCAGGTCCGTAGCGTCTGACGCATGGTCAGCTCATCCCATGAGGCGATGCACCGGATCTTCCAGGAGGATCCGAAGGTATTCGCCCGTACCTTCCGGGCGCTCGGGTTCCGTTCGACGACCCCGTCACCGCCACCGTCATGCCCACGATCTCACCGAGATCCGACCACTCGAGCGTCGGGTGGACACCCTGCTCAAGCTCGAGGACGACAAGGGCGGCGGCATCCTGCTCGCGGTCGAAGCCCAGGGCAAGAAGGAGGCGAAGAAGGAAGGCAGCTGGACGTACTACCTCGCACACCTCTACGAGAAGTACAAGCTGCCGCCCGTGCTCCTCGTGGTCTGCCAGGACCGCAGGACCGCCATCTGGGCGGCGTCACCGGTGCGGATCGGGCCACCGCAGTGGACCTCGCTGATCATGCGGCCGCTGGTCCTCGGACCGCACAACGTGCCCGTCATCACCGACCCGGCCGAGGCCGCACGCGACGTGCCGCTCGCCACCCTCTCGGCCGTGACACACGCCCGCGAGCCGGGCGCCGATGCCATACTGAAGACGCTGGCCTCCGCCATGAAGACCCTCGACCCAGAGACAGCGGCACTCTTCACCGACCTCACCGAACTCGGCCTGGGCGACGCCCCGGCAGCCCAGACATGGAGGAAACTCATGGCCATCGACCTGTCCCTCTTGAATGGCCCGACGTCCCAGCGCCTCCGCGCAGAAGGCCGCGCAGAAGGTGAGGCGCGGGCTATTTCTGCTGCTGCTCGACCAGCGCGGCATCCCTGTACCCGACGACGCACGCGAGCACATCACCGGCTGCCGGGAGCTCGACACACTCGACACCTGGTTCACCCGCGCCATGGCAGCCACCACGGTCGACGAACTGTTCGACCGAGTGATGGCGATCGACCTGCTCCTTCTTCCGCTCCGAGGCCTCCCAGCGCCTCCGGGCCGAAGGCCGCGCAGAAGGCCGTGCAGAAGCTATGGCCCGCAGCATTCTGCGGCTGCTCGACCATCGCGAGGTGCCGGTATCCGACGAGGCGCGGGAGCGCATCGCCGGCTGCCGCGATCTCGAGCACCTCGACGTCTGGTTCACCCGCGCCGTCAACGCCACCGCCGTGGAGCAGCTGTTCGTCGACGGGTGAAGCGCGGGCACGACGAACGGGCCGGTCCGGGACGAGGTCCCGGGGCCGGCCCGTCGTCAGCGGATCCCTGTTACTTCTTCGGGATCCACTTCTGCCAGACGTCCTTGTTGTCCTCGATCCACTTGGCCGCGGCCTGGTCGTCGCTCATCTTCTTGCCGGCGATCATCTGGGCGACCTTGTTCTGGTCCTCGGTCGTCCACTTGAAGTTCTTGAGGAACTTCGCGGCCTTCCCGCCGTTCTTGGCGAAGTCGGCGTTGAGGTACTTGTGCAGATCGAGTGTCTGGTAGCCGCACTTGGCCTTCGAGGCGGGCTTGAGGCAGCCGTCCTTGTACTTCGGCAGCTTGACCTCGACCATGTCGATCTGGGCGTTCATCCACTGCGGCTGCCACCAGTAGCCGATGAACGGCTTCTTCTCCTTGTACAGCCGCTGGATCTCGCTCAGTTCGGCCGACTCGCTGCCGGTGGGCAGGATCTTGTAGTTGAGGTCGAGGTTCTTCAGCAGTTCCTCGTCGTGCGTGGTGTACGACGGGGCGGCACCGATGAACTGGCCCTTGTCGCCGCTCTCGGAGGTCTGGAAGTCCTTCCAGTGCTTGTTGAGGTTGTGCCAGTCGGTGATGTCGGGGTGCTTCTCCGCGTAGTACTTGGGCACGAACCAGCCGATGTGGCCCTTGACGCCGAGGTTGCCGTCGCCCGCGGGCACGACGGTCTTCTCCTTGTCGACGTACAGCTTCTGCTTCTTGGGAACGCCGTCCCAGTCCTCCAGGATGGCGTCGGCCTTGCCGCTGTTCAGCGCGTCCCAGCCGACCGGCTCGTCCATCTTCTTGACGTCGACCTTGAGCGCCGACCTCGTCCTCGAGGAGCTTCTTGGCGACGGCGACGTTGGCCTCCGAGCCGACCCAGGAGGCCTGCACCAGGCTCACCTTGCCGTCGCCGCCGCCGGAGGCGGATCGGTGTTGGCGGCACAGGAACTGAGGGCGAGCACGCCGGCCATGCCGGCGCCCGCGATGGCCGAGGGTGCGTATCCGCTTGCTGTGCTGCATGTGTCTCGATGCCTTTCTCGATACGTTGTTGACAGAAAGAAGCGTGAAGAGGGTTCAGTCACTGTTCGGCCTCGCTTCGCTTGGGCTGCGTGATCCGGTCCAGGAGGACGCCGAGGCAGATGATCGCGATGCCGGCCGGCAGCCCCAGGCCGAGGTTGCCCTTGGCCAGACCCCGGACCACCGCGAAGCCGAGCGCGCCGCCGCCGACCATGCCGCCGATGACGACCATGGACAGCACGAGTACGACGCCCTGGTTCACGGCGACCAGGAGCGAACGCCTGGCCAGCGGGATCTGGACGCCGAAGCAACTGCTGACGGCTGGTGGCACCCAGCGACCGGGCCGCCTCCAGCGACGCGGGGTCGACATAGCGGACACCCTGGGCGGTGATCCGGACCACGGCGGGCAGCGCGTAGATCACCGCCGCCGCGATACCGGCGGTCCGGCTCAGGGCGAACAGGGTCACCACGGGGATGAGGTACACGAACTGCGGCATGGTCTGCATCGTGTCGAGGATCGGCCGCAGCAAGCGTTCGACCCGTCCGGAGCGGGCCGCGGCGATGCCGACCGCGAAGCCGAACAGCAGGGTGAGGAACAGGCCGGCGAGCACCTGCGACAGGGTGTTCATGGAGTCGTCCCACAGCCCCATCACCCCGACGAGGACGAGGGCCACGACCGCGCTCGCCGCAGCGCGCCAGGTGCCGACCACCCAGCCGAGCACGGCGACGACCAGCAGCGACACCCCACCACGGCGTGGCGAGCAGCCCGTCCCGCAGCGGGTTGAGCACGCACCTCGGTGAACGCCTTGGACCAGGTGTGGGTGCCCCCGAGCCCGGGGATGCCCTCGGCGATGTGGTCGATGAGCCAGTCGCAGCGCCGAGTCGGCGCGTGCCGGCGAGGTTCACGGTCCACTCGTAGGGCCACTTCTCGTCCCAGACGCAGCGCGCCGACCATGGCGAAGCACCACCGTCAGCACACCGATGCCGGACCACACCGGCCAGCCGCGCAGCCGGGCCAGCGGGCCGGTGGGCGGCACCTCGTCGAGCAGCTCACCAGCCGCCGCCGTGGTGCGGTCCAGCAGCACGGCCAGCAGCACGACGGCGACGCCGAAGATGAGGGCCGCGCCCAGGTCCAGCTTGCCCAGCGCGGTGTAGATCTCACCGCCGAGGCCGCCGGCTCCGATCAGCGAGGCGAGGACCACCATGGACAGGCACATCATGATGGTCTGGTTCAGGCCCAGCATCATCTGCCGGCGGGCCAGCGGCAGCCGGGCCGTCAGCAGTTGCTGACGGGCACCCGCGCCCAGCGACGCGGACGCCTCCAGGGCGGACGGGTCGGCGCTGCGCAGGCCCAGCGCGGTCAGCCGGGCCATCGGAGGCGCCGCGTAGATCACGGTGGCGATCAGCGCCGAGGGCACGCCGATACCGAAGATCAGCAGGAACGGGATCAGGTAGGCGAAGGCCGGCATCACCTGCATGGTGTCGAAGACCGGCCGCAGGATGCGCTCGCCCGCGGTCGGAAAGCCCCGCCGCCAGGCCCAGCAGCGAGACCGAGCAGCGCGGAGGCGGCGACGGCGACCGTCATCAGCGCCAGCGTCTCCATGGTCGGCTCCCACATGCCGAGCACGCCGCAGACGACGAAGACGCCCAGCGCGGTCAGCGCGGAGCGCAGCGCGCGGCGGCTGAGGTCCGCGCCGCCGGCCGCCCAGGCCACCAGCGTGAACAGTACGGTGACGCCGATCCAGCCGAAGGACTCGAGCAGCGTGGTCATGCCGTCCACGCCGGCCTGCGCCCAGTTGCTGAAGTGCAGCAGGAAGTAGACGAACAGCCAGTTGGTGTCGCGGTTCTCCACGATCCACTCGTCGAGGTTCCCGAGCGGGGTGGACACGTCGACGGTCCAGCCGTGCGGCCAGCTGCCGGTCCCGGTGACCAGTGCTCCGATGACGGCCACCACGAGGGCCAGGCCGAGCAACGGCAGGTGAGGCTTCCTGCGGAAGCGGTCGATCAGGTTCGGCGCGGCCTCGGACGCGGGGCCCGAGCCTCGCGGAGCCTGCTCGTCCTTGCTGACGGTGGTCACTGTCGGCGCGCTCATCCGAGGCCCCCTTCCGGTGCGGCGACGGGTGCGGTGCGGGTGGTCATACCGCGGCCACCTCCTTGTCCTGACGGTCGTCCGGGTCGGTGTCCAGGCCGGCGACGACGGCGAGCAGCCGCTCGTGGTCGACGACGCCGAGCAGCTTCTTGCCGTCCATGACGCGGGCCGCGCCGCCGCTGCGGGCGACGGTCTCGATGGCGTCGGTGACGAGGGTGTCGGGGCGCAGGGCGGGGCCGGCGTCGGCCTCCTCGCCGATGGCGGGCGCATCGCGCGGCGCACCGAGATGACCTGCTCGCGCGGCACGTCGCGGACGAAGTCGCGCACGTAGTCGTTCGCCGGGTTGGCGACGATGTCCTCGGGGGTGCCGAGCTGGACGACCTGGCCGTCCCGCATCAAGGCGATGCGGTCGCCCAGGCGCAGCGCCTCGGACAGGTCGTGGGTGATGAAGACCATCGTGCGGCCCTCCTCGCCGTGCAGGCGGATGACCTCCTCCTGCATGTCCCGCCGGATGAGCGGGTCCAGGGCGCTGAAGGGCTCGTCGAAGAGCAGCACCTCGGGGTCGACGGCCAGCGCGCGGGCCAGGCCGACGCGCTGCTGCTGGCCGCCGGACAGCTGGACAGGGCGTCGCGTCGGCGAGCCCGTCGAGGCCGACCTTGTCGACCATCTCGGCGGCCTTGGCCCGGCGCTCGGCCTTGCCCATGCCCTGGATCTCCAGGCCGTAGGCGACGTTGTCGAGCACGGTGCGGTGCGGGCAGCAGGCCGAAGTTCTGGAAGACCATCGCGGCCCGGTGCCGGCGCAGCTCCCGCAGCCGGCTGCGGTCCATCGCGCGGACGTCCTCGCCGTCCATGACCAGTTCACCGGCCGTCGGCTCGATCAGGCGGGTCAGGCAGCGCACCAGGGTGGACTTGCCGGAGCCGGACAGGCCCATGACGACGAAGACCTCACCTTTGTGCACGTCGAAGCTGACGTCGCGCACGGCGGCGGTGCAGCCGGTGGCCGCGCGCAGCTCCTGCGCGCTCAGCCCGGTCAGGTCCTTGTTCCCGGGGACGGCGGCGGCCTTGGGGCCGAACACCTTCCACAGGTTGCGGACGGAGATCACCGGGTTGTCTCCGGCGGCTGTCTCGGGTGCGGACATCACGCAACACCTCCCGGTGTGGTCTTCGTAGCGGATCGGGTATCAGAGGGGTCTGTGGCGCGAATCAGGTCGGCGGCCTTCTCACCGACCATGAGCACACCGATCATCGGGTTGACGGTGGGCATGGTGGGGAAGACGGAGGCGTCCGCGATCCGGATGCCGTCGAGGCCGCGCACCCGCAGCTGCGGGTCGACGACGGCCGCTTCGTCGTCGACGGCACCCATCCGGCAGGTGCCGGCGGGGTGGTAGACGGTGTGGGCGACGCTGCGGGCGTACGCGCCGAGTTCCTCGTCGGAGGTGATCTCGGGGCCCGGGCAGACCTCCCGGCCCAGCCAGCCGGCCAGCGGCTCGGTCGCCGCGACCTTGCGGGCGATCTTGATGCCGTCGACGAGGGTGCGGCCGTCGTAGTCGTCCTCGTCGGTGAAGTAGCGGAAGTCCAGGGCCGGTTTCACCTGCGGGTCGGCGGAGGTGAGGTAGAGCCGGCCGCGGCTGCGCGGCTTGGGGATGTTGGGGGTCATCGACACGCCGTGCTCGGGCTTTTCGTAGCCGAGCCGTTCGGGGTTGTCGGTGAAGGGGATCTGGTAGAAGTGGAACATCAGGTCCGGCCCGGCCGAGTCGGGGTCCCGCCGGACGAACAGACCCGCGTCGGAGTCCATCGCGGAGTTGTCCGGGATGGGTCCGTCCGTCTCCCAGACGATCACGGACTCGGGGTGGTCGAGCAGGTTCTCGCCGACGCCCGGCAGGTCGTGCCTGGCCTTGATGCCCAGTGCCTGCAAGTCCTTCGCCGGTCCGACGCCGGAGTGCATCAGGAGTCGCGGGGTGTCCACCGCGCCGGCACAGACGATCACCTCCCGCTGGGCTGTCAGCAGCTGCTCCGCGCCGTCGGCACCGCGCACGTGCACGCCCGTGACCCGGTTCCCGTCGAACTCGAGGCGGTGGGCCCAGGTCTCGAGCAGGATCGTGAGGCCGGGCCGGTCGCCGGCGGCCATGTGGGGGTGCAGGTAGGCGACGGAGGCGGAGGAGCGTTTGTTGTCCTCCGGGTGGTAGGAGAGGTCGAAGAATCCGGCGCCGTCGGTGAACGGCTGCTTGTTGAAGCCCTCGACGCGCGGCACCTCGAGCGCGCCGGTCGCGGACTCGACGAAGTCGCGGGCGATGGCGTTGCGGTCCTTCTCGTCGACCGGAACGATGTTGTTGCGCAGCTTCCCGAAGTACGGGTCCATGGCGGCGGCGCCCCAGCCGGTCGCGCCGGCCTGCTCCCACTCCTCCCAGTCGGAGGGCAGCGGCTTGAAGGAGATCAGGGTGTTGTGCGAGGAGCAGCCGCCGAGCACGCGGGCACGGCTGTGCCGGATGTGGGAGTTCCCACGTGGCTGTTCGGTCGTGGGGTAGTCGTAGTCCAGCTCGCCGCCGAGGAGGCCGAGCCAGCGGCGCAGCGTGAGGACCTCGGGGCGGTCGACGTCGGAGGGTCCGCCCTCGACCAGGGCGACGGTGACGCCGGGGTCCTCGGTGAGGCGGGAGGCGATCACGGATCCTGCCGTGCCGCCGCCGACTATGACGTAGTCATACGTGGACATCTGAGTGGTGCCGCTCCTGCTACCGGGGTCTGGGGGTCATGGGCTGCGTGGATGGGGTGGGCGGGACGGACTCAACCGGCGAACCAGCGCACCGGGGCGGGGCGCAGGTTCTCGTAGACGTGCTTGGTCTCGCGGTACTCGGCCAGGCCGTGCGGGCCGAGCTCGCGCCCCACGCCGGACTTGCCGAAGCCTCCCCACTCGGCCTGCGGAAGGTAGGGGTGGAAGTCGTTGATCCACACGGTGCCGTGCCGCAACCGCGCGGCGACGCGGCGGGCGCGTGCGGTGTCGGCGGAGAAGACACCGCCGGCGAGGCCGTACTCGGTGTCGTTGGCCAGCGCGACGGCCTCGTCCTCGGTGCGGAAGGTCTCGACGGTGAGGATCGGCCCGAAGGTCTCCTCGCGGATCACCCGCATGTCGCGCCGGCAGTGGTCGATCACCGTCGGGGAGTAGAAGTAACCGCCGGCCGGCCGGACGTCGCTAGGCTCGGGGCGCTGACCGCCGCAGCGCAGCACGGCGCCCTCGGCGAGCGCGGAGGCGACGTAGTCCTCGGTCTTGGCGAGCTGTGCGGCGGAGACCAGCGGCCCGCACTCGACGCCCTTCTCGGTGCCGCGGCCCAGCCGGATGCGGCGGGCGCGGTCGGCGAGCTCGGCGGCGAACCGCTCGCGCACCGGCTCCTCGACGATGAGGCGGGCGCCGGCCGAACAGACCTGGCCGCTGTGGATGAAGGCGGCGTTCAGCGCCTGGTCGACGGCGTGGTCGAACCCTTCGTCGGTGGCGCAGGCGTCGGCGAAGACGACGTTGGGGTTCTTGCCGCCCAGCTCCAGGGCGACCTTCTTCACGGTGGGCGCGGCTGCCTGGGCGACCTTCGTGCCACTGACCAGCCCGCCGGTGAAGGAGACCAGGTCCACGTCGGGGTGGGCGGACATCAGGGCACCGACCGGGTCTCCGGCACCGGTGACGAGGTTCGCGACACCGTCGGGCAGCCCGGCCTGCTGCAGCAACCGGATCAGGTGGACGCTGCTGAGCGGGGTGATCTCGCTGGGCTTGAGAACGAAGGTGTTCCCGGCGGCGAGGGCGGGGGCGACCTTCCAGCTGGCCTGCAGCAGCGGGTAGTTCCACGGGGTGATCAGCGTGCACACGCCGACCGGCTCGTGGACGACGACGCTGTGCACGTCCGCGCTGCCCGCGTCGACCACGCGGCCGCCGCCGGAGTTCATCACGAGGTCGGCGAAGTAGCGGAAGGCGGCGGTGACGTCGTCGACGTCGACCCGGCCTTCCTCGAGGGTCTTGCCGGTGTCGCGGGACTCGGTCAGCGCGATCTCCTCGCGGTCGCGCTGCAGGGCGTCCGCGACACGGCGCAGCAGCGCCGCCCGCTCGGCGACGGGGGTGTGCGGCCAGGGGCCGGCGTCGAAGGCGCGGCGGGCCGCGGCGATCGCGGCGTCGGTGTCCGCCGCGTCACCTTCGGCGACGACGGCGAGAGTGGTGGCGTCGGCGGGGTCGAGGATCTCCCGCGTTCCGTCGGCTGCGGCTCCGCGCCACACGCCGTCCACATGGATGCTCTCTATAACGGACACCTTGGGTACTGCCTTCCATAACCGAAATGTTCCCGACCGCGCGCCTCGACGTGTGGCCGAGCGGGAACCCTGCCCCGTCCCGACGAGGTCATGTCTTTAGGCCATCCGTAAGTGGCCTTAGTCACGGAAACGTGACCTGCAAAAACAGACATACAGTCAGTTATGCATACGAAGAAGCCCCCGGTGCCGCCGAGGGCTTCTTACGGAGAGTGATCAATCGATGGCTCAGATCAGGCCCAGGCCGCGGACGGTGTCGCGCTCGTCGGTGAGTTCCTTGACCGAGGCGTCGATGCGGGTGCGCGAGAAGTCGTTGATCTCCAGGCCCTGCACGATCTCGTAGGCGCCGCCGGCGCAGGTGACCGGGAAGGAGGAGATGATGCCCTCAGGCACGCCGTAGGAGCCGTCCGAGGGGATGCCCATGGAGGTCCAGTCGCCGTCGGCGGTGCCGTTGACCCAGGTGTGGACATGGTCGATGGCGGCGTTGGCGGCCGAGGCTGCGGAGGACGCGCCGCGGGCCTCGATGATGGCTGCCCCCCGCTTCGCGACGGTCGGGATGAACTCGTCGGCCAGCCACTTCTCGTCGCCCACGCTCTCGGCGGCGTTCTTGCCGGCGACCTCGGCGTGGAAGATGTCCGGGTACTGGGTGGCGGAGTGGTTGCCCCAGATGGTCAGCCGGCGGATGTCGGCGACCTGGGTGCCGGTCTTCTTCGCCAGCTGCGACAGGCGCGGTTGTGGTCCAGGCGGGTCATCGCGGTGAACCGCTCGGCCGGCACGTCCGGGGCGGCGGCCTGCGCGATGAGGGCGTTGGTGTTGGCCGGGTTGCCGACGACGAGGACCTTCACGTCGTCCGCGGCGTGGTCGTTGATCGCCTTGCCCTGCGGCTTGAAGATGCCGCCGTTGGCCTCGAGCAGGTCACCGCGCTCCATGCCCTTGGTGCGGGGGCGGGCGCCGACCAGCAGGGCGACGTTGGCACCGTCGAAGGCCACGTTCGCGTCGTCGGTGATCTCGATGCCGCGCAGCAGCGGGAACGCGCAGTCGTCGAGCTCCATCGCGGTGCCCTCGGCGGCCTTCACCGCCGGCGGGATCTCCAGGAGTCGGAGACTGACCGGCACGTCCGGGCCGAGCAGCTGACCGGAGGCGATGCGGAACAGCAGCGCGTAGCCGATCTGCCCTGCGGCGCCGGTGACGGTGACATTGACGGGAGTGCGGGTCATGGCGGTCTCCGTAGTACCTGACGGTGGCGGTTGGTGTCCCTGCCCTTGCGCAGAGGTCTCTTTATGTCAAGAGACCCGGCGTCAGGCTATCCGACGACCCGCCCCGGCGGGCAGCCGCCCGCTTGTGTGGGGGCGCGGGCGGCTGCGCCGGTGCCATGGCAACCCGTGGGGGGCAACAGGACGCCTGCCCAGGGCCCCCAGGTGCATTCCTGCGTGACCCGTGTGCCGTCTCTCACGGTTTACGCCGCCCGGATGCGGGCAAGCCGACGCCCTACCGCACGGAGAAGTGGACGATGTCGTCCAGGAACGGGATAGTCAGCAGCGGGTGCGGCTGGGCCATCAGCGCCAGCAGCGTGATGCCCAAGCCGAGCGCTCCATACGTCGTCACGTCGGTGAACCGGGACCGCACCGCGAGCATCCCCACCGACGGCAGCAGCCAGCGCAGCAGCGCGCCGGCCACCATCGACAGACCGATGATCATCACCCCGGCGCGGAAGGACCCGAAGACCACCAGCAGCCCCGTCAGGACGCCGAGCCCGATCACGAGCATCGGCCACTGCCGGTACGGCGCCGGGGCGTCGCCCGCAGCGGCCCGCCCGCCGCCCTCCGGACGCGCGGTGTCCCGCGTGAAGGTCGGGAAACGGCGGGAGGCGCCCACGGCGCCCGACACCGCCCCGGGCCCGGTCTCCCGGGCCGTCGGCCGCCGTCCTCGTCTGACGCCATGATGCGTGCTCCTACTCCTGCGTCGGTCATCCGGCGGCGACAGCCGCCTCGCACTCGGCGGCCTCGACGACGTTCTGCAACAGCAGCGCACGCGTCATCGGGCCGACGCCGCCCGGGTTCGGCGACAGCCAGCCTGCCACGTCGGCCACACCCGGGTGCACGTCGCCGACGATCTTGCCGTGCTCGTCCCGGCTCACGCCCACGTCCAGCACCGCCGCGCCCGGCTTGACGTCCTCCGGCTTCACCAGGTGGCCGACGCCGGCCGCCGCGACGACGATGTCCGCCTGCCGCAGCAGCGCTCCCATGTCACGGGTGCCGGTGTGGACCTGGGTGACGGTGGCGTTCTCCGAGCGTCGGGTGAGCAGCAGCGGAAGCGAGCGCCCGACGGTGATCCCGCGCCCCACCACGACCACGTGCGCCCCCTTGATCTCCACCTCGTACCGGCGCAGCAGCTCGATGATGCCGTTCGGGGTGCAGGGCAGCGGCGCCGGCTCGTTCAGCACCAGTCGGCCCAGGCTCATCGGGTGCAGCCCGTCCGCGTCCTTGGCCGGGTCCATCATGGCCAGCACCCGGTTCACGTCGACGCCCTGGGGCAGTGGCAACTGCACGATGTAGCCGGTGCACGCCGGGTCCTCGTTCAGCTCACGAACGACCGCCTCGATCTGTTCCTGACCCGCGGTTCCGGGCAGTTCACGCTGGATGGAGGCGATGCCGACCTGCGCGCAGTCGCGGTGCTTGCCGGCGACGTACTTCTGGCTGCCGACGTCGTCGCCCACCAGCAGCGTCCCCAGACCGGGCGTGACGCCCCGCGCCTTGAGCGCGTCGACGCGCACGGCGAGTTCGGACTTGATCGCAGCTGCGGTGGCCTTGCCATCGAGAATCTGGGCGCTCATGACTCCATCCTCCCGGATCGGAGCGCGTGCGTCTCCAGTCGGGCACGGTCCGGAGCTCCCCGGCATTGCGGATTCGCCACAGTCGCCGGATCCGGCTGGACAGCGCACACGTGCGGCCAGCACCATGGTGCGTCGGCGCCGCGCCCCGCCAGGGAGGGCCGCAGGCACGGCGTCGTGAACATCGGGGGAGGCACAAGTGCTCACCATGCACCACACGCACCTCACGCAGCGCACCTGCGGGGGCGGACCCGTCCTTCTCCGGACCTCGCCGGCCCGTTCCGTCCCCACACCATCGCTCGGAGGACTCCGCTCGTGAGCTACCCACCGCCGCCGCCCGGCCAGAACCCGAACAACCCGTACGGGCAACAGCCGCCGCAGCAGCCCTACGGCTACCCGCAGCAGGCACCGCAGGGCGTCCCGCCGCAGGGCGGCCAGCCGGCGTACGGCTACCCGCAGCAGGCACCGCAGTCCCCTTACGCGCAGCCGGGCCAGCCCGGCTACGGCTACCCGCAGCAGGGCTACTCGCAGGCTCCGGGGGTGGTCCAGGCGAACAACGGCTACCTCAACCTGCACCACCTCGGTCCGGTGCAGATCGCCACCATGGGCCAGCGCTTCCTCGCCCGGCTGATCGACGGTGCGATCGTCGGCGCTGTCTACGTGCTCGCCCTGGTCGTCGGCCTGGGGGCGCCTTCAGCGCGTCCAGCTCGATCGAGGACTGCGGGTCCTACCTGGACCCGGGCTACCAGTCATGGTCCAGGATGCCCAGGACCAGGCCTCGGGCTTCTTCGCCACCTTCTTTCTGATGATGGCCGTCATCGGTGGCTTCCTGCTGCTCTACGAGTGGCTGATGATCGGCCTCAAGGGCGCGACCTTCGGCAAGATGGCCATGGGACTGCGCGTTGCCCGGGAGCGAGACGGACAGCTGCCCGGCCTCGGGAGCGCCTTCCTCCGGTACATCATTCCGATCGCCGGCGCCTTCCTGTGCTACATCGGCGCTGTTCTCGTCTACCTCTCGCCGCTCTTCGACAACACGGGCAAGCAGCAGGGCTGGCACGACAAGGCCGCAGGCACCGTCGTCATCAAGAAGTAGCCGTTCGCCCCGTCGGAGCCGCGCTGTAGCAGCGGTCCGGACTCCGTCGTATCCACCACGCCATGGAGGCAGCACGTGAGTTACCCGCCCACTCCCCCGAACAACCCCTACGGCAACCAGCCGCAGCAGCCCCAGCAGCCCCAGCAGCCGTCCGGCTACCCGCAGCAGGCGCCGCAGGGCGTCCCGCCGCAGGGCGGCCAGCCGGCGTACGGCTACCCGCAGCAGCGCCGCAGTCCCCCTATGGCCAGCAGGGCCAGGCCGGTTACGCCGCCTACCCGCAGCAGGCCGGCTACGGCTACCCGCAGGCGGGCATGCCGATGGAGATGCCCGGCATCGTCAAGACGGCCCGTGTCCTGCTGTTCGTCATGGGCGGCCTGCAGGTCATCGCCGGTCTGTTCATGCTGATCGGCGGCGCGGCGGTGTCCAGTTCCAGTACGGCGGACCGGTGGCATCGCCGCCGGTGTTCTCGTCGTCGGAGGCATCGTCGTGTTCCTCTTCGCCGGCCTGGCCATCTTCCTCGGCGTGAAGTTCGGCTCGGGCGGCCAGGGGATCCGGGTCACCACGATCGTCTACTCGTCACTCATGCTCGTCGGCGCCCTCGTCAACTTCACCAACGGGGCCAGCGGCATCCTCCCGGCCATCATCGGTCTCGCCGTCGGCGGCACCCTGCTCGCCTCGACTGTGCAGAGCCAGGCCGCCGCCTGGTTCAACCGGCCCAAGTACTGAGAGGTCGCCACGTGAGTTACCCGCCGGGGCCGAACGGGCCCTACGGCAGCAACAACCCCTACGGACAGCAGCCGCAACAGCCGTACGGCTACCCGCAGCAGACACCGCAGGGGCCGGGCTACGGCTACCCGCAGCAGACCCCGCCCACCGCGGATGCCGGGCTACGGACAGCCGATGGCCCCGGGCGGCACTGCCCGGCAAGACGAACGCGGTCAAGATCATCATGATCATCGTCGGGATCATCCAGAGCCTGTTCTCGCTGACGTTCATCCTGATCGCCTTCATCGCCGGCAAGAACCTCGACTATGTCTCCCAGGACATGGGGACCGGCCTGGCCGTGCTCATCCTGTTCTTCGCACTGAGCCTCGTGCACGGGGCGTTCGGCGTCCTGATGGCGACCCAGTTCGGCAAGATGGGCAACGGCGGCCGCGTGGGGTCGATCGTGTGGGCCTCGATCCTGATCCTGTTCGGCCTCGTCGGGCTGGCGATCTACGGCACGGGCGTCTTCTGGATCGGGCTGGCCATCACATGCCTCGTCCTCCTCAACGCCCCGGAGAGCAAGGCGTACTTCAACCGGGCGCGGTACTGAACGGCCTGAGCCCGCGAGAACGGCCCGCGTCGCCGCCGGAAGGCGGTACGCGGGCCGTCGTGCGTCGCGCCTCAATGGAAGAAGTGGCGCGTTCCGGTCAGGTACATCGTCACGCCCGCCGCCCGCGCGGCCTCGACCACGGCCTCGTCGCGGACCGAACCACCGGGCTGCACCACGGCCTTGACGCCGGCCTCGGTGAGCACCTCCAGCCCGTCGGGGAAGGGGAAGAACGCGTCGGAGGCCGCGTACGGCCCCGGTCGCCCGCTCCGCGCCCGCGCGCTGCACGGCGAGCTTCGCTGAGTCGACGCGGTTGACCTGACCCATGCCGACGCCGACCGTCGCGCCGTCCCTGGCCAGCAGGATCGCGTTGGATTTGACGGCCCGGCAGGCCCGCCAGGCGAAGGCGAGTTCAGCCAGCTCGGCCTCGGCCAGCGGCTCGCCGGCCGCCAACCGCCAGTTCGCCACGTCGTCGCCCTCGGCCTGCAGCCGGTCGGTGACCTGCAGCAGCGCGCCGCCGTCGATCGGTTTGACCTCCACCGGGTCGGAGGGAGCCTCGGCGCAACGCAGCACCCGGAGGTTCTTCTTGCGTGCCAGGACCTCCACCGCGCCGTCCTCGTAGTCCGGGGCGACGACCACCTCGGTGAAGATGTCGGCGACCTGCTCCGCCATCGCCACCGTCACGGGCCGGTTGACGGCGATCACGCCGCCGAACGCGGACAGCGGGTCGCAGGCGTGTGCCTTGCGGTGCGCCTCGGCCACGTCCCCGCCGACGGCGATGCCGCACGGGTTGGCATGCTTGATGATCGCGACGCAGGGCGCGTCGTGGTCGTAGGCGGCGCGCCGGGCGGCCTCGGTGTCCTGGTAGTTGTTGAAGGACATCTCCTTGCCGTGCAGCTGCTCGGCCTGCGCCAAGCCGCCGTTGCCCGTGGCGTACAGGGCGGCGGGCTGGTGCGGGTTCTCGCCGTAGCGCAGCACGTTCGCGCGCTGGTAGGCGGCACCGAGGAAGTCGGGGAAGCCCGAGTCGTCGACCGCCGCGTAGTCGTGCGCGAACCAGGTCGCCACGGCCACGTCATAGGCGGCGGTGTGCTGGAACGCCTCGGCGGCCAGCCGCTTGCGCTCGGCCGTCGCGAACCCGCCGCCGGCCACGGCGGTCAGCACGTCGCCGTACCGCCCGGGGTTGACGACGACGGCCACCGACGGGTGGTTCTTCGCGGCGGCGCGCACCATCGACGGGCCGCCGATGTCGATCTGCTCCACGCACTCGTCGGGCGATGCCCCGGAGGCGACGGTCTCCCGGAACGGGTAGAGGTTGACGATCACCAGCTCGAACGGCGCGACGCCCAGCTCCTGCAGCTGCTTGCGGTGCCCCTCCAGGCGCTGGTCGGCCAGGATGCCGGCGTGCACGCGTGGATGCAGGGTCTTGACCCGGCCGTCCAGGCACTCGGGGAAACCGGTCAGCTCCTCGACACCGGTGACCGGGACACCGGCCGCCGCGATCCGCTTCGCGGTGGAGCCGGTGGAGACCAGCTCGACGCCGGCCTCGTGCAGCCCGCGGGCCAGGTCCTCCAGACCGGACTTGTCGTAGACGCTGACCAGCGCGCGGCGGATGGGGCGCTTGGTCGCTTCGGCGGTGGCGGTCACGGGATCAGTACCTTTCGTCCGTCAATGCGGTAGCCGTCACGGGCCAGGCGCCCGACGACCTCGACGAGCAGCCGTCGCTCGACGTGCTTGATCCGCTCATGCAGAGCGGCCCCGCCGTCCTCCTCGTCCGCGTCCCGTACCTCGACCACGCTCTGGGCGATGATCGGGCCGGTGTCGACGCCCTCGTCGACGAAGTGGACGGTGCAGCCCGTGACCTTGACGCCGTACGCGAGCGCGTCGCGAACACCGTGGGCTCCGGGGAAGCTGGGGAGCAGCGCGGGATGGGTGTTGACGATCCGCCCGCCGAAGCGGGCCAGGAAGCGCGGGCCCAGGATCTTCATGAAACCGGCCGAGACCACCAGGTCGGGGTCGAAGGCGGCGGTGGCCTCGGTCAGGGCCGTGTCCCAGTCGGCACGCGTGGGGTGGTCGGCCACCCGGCAGACATACGTGGGCTTCCCGGCCCGCTCGGCCCGTTCCAGGCCGATGATGCCTGCCCTGTCGGCGCCGACGGCCACGATCTCGGCCCCGTATCCGGCCGTGCCCTGCTCCGCGACGGCGTCCAGCAGTGCCTGCAGATTCGTGCCGGACCCGGAGACGAGCACGACGAGACGGGCGGGGCGGGATTCGGGCACGGCCACGACGGCTCTTCTTCTCTCGGAGCGGATGGTCTGCCGGCGGCGGTTCACGCCGCCGCCTTCGTGGGATCCTACGAACTCACGGAGCGGCGGTTTCGGGGATCTCTACGAACCGTCCGACCGTCGGCAACGATACCGGCACACCGTTCGGCCCCCGCGGGACGGGGGCGGGGGCGCGATGTACCGTCGGGCGGCAGAGCCCCACCGCGCCAGGGCCTGTGTGACGAATGGCGTCGTCCGCCCGCAGGGCGGGTGGGATGGTGTCAGGTGCGTGCGCCGGCAAGGCGGCGGGGCGAGAGCGCGGCGTGCCGCGCCGAGCCCCGACAACGCAGCGGGCACCTCCTGCCGAAGGCGGGGGAACGACGTTCGTGCGTGCACGGCGCCATCCCACAGACGGGATGTGGCAGACAGGCCCTATGGACCAGGAGAGCCCGACAGCAGATGACCGACCGACGCCGCAGTCGTGCGGCCCACGCCGAGTCCGACCGTGACGAGTCCGCTCGCGATGACAACCCGTTCGCGCCGCCGCCCGAAGGCCATCCGGACCAGCCGTGGCAGCCGCGTCACCGGCCGGAGCCGGGTTCTTCCGGCGACGAAGGCTCCGGGCAGGACGGCGAGCAGGACGGCGAGCGGCCGGGAGCGGCGTGGGGCAGCCGGTGGAGCAGCAGCCAGCCCCGACGGCATGGCGGCGGGTTCGGGGGCCCGGGGCAGAACGGACCGGGCGACCGTGGTGACGGGCCGGGCACCGGCGGGCCGCGGCTGCGCTGGGACCCGACAGACCCATTGCAGCGGCACGCACGCTACGCCCTGCACGCCGGGATCTGGGCGCTGTTCTTCGCGCTGATCAACGTGCCCGAGGGCGCGCTGCTGCTGGGGATGCCGGCGCTGTACTGGGGCGGCAACGCGCTGCGCGGCGGCCGGAAGGACGACCCCGGGCCACGGGCGGCGGCCCGTGCCGACGACGTGGCGGGCAGCGACCGCACGTCCGCGCCCTCCGGCGCGTTCGCGGCAGTCTCGGCCTCGGACAGACCGGCTGTACCACCTGAGCAGGCGGCCAGGACGCGCAAGGCCGCCGCGGTCAGCGGGCTGGTGGCAGCCGCCCTGGCACTGCTGGTCGTCGTCGCGACCTTCACCGTCCAGCAGGTCTACTCCGATTTCTTCACCTGCCGGCAGGATGCGCTGACCCAGTCCTCGCGGGAGCAGTGCACGCAACTGCTCCCGCCGGACATCCGCACGTTCCTGACGGACCGCGGCTGACCGGCCGGAGCCGGCCGCGTGTCACGGCCGGCGGTGCGGCAGCACCTCGGCCTGCAGGTTGCCCGGTGTCTGCTTCAGCGCCGCCCAACGGCCGCGGCGACTGCTGTGCCAGTCGTCCTCGATGGAGTGCACCGGGCCCGGCAGCGGCGTCGCCGTCGACAGGCCGGGGCGTTCCAGGCCGCGCAGCCGCCAGGCTCGCAGGCCGAGGGCGGCCGGCACACCCACCGTGAGGCCCCAGCCGAGCGCCGACGCACCCGTCTGCCACCACAGCGGGCCGACGTGGGCGAGTCGGCCGGTGCCCAGCGGCCCCCCGGCCGCCGCCGCGAGGACGGTCACGAGCACAGCGAAACCGCAGGAGGCCAGCGCCGCGGTGCGGGCCGTGCGCCAGGGGCCGGTCGGCTCGTGCGGCCCGGCGCCGGCGCAGGTGGGAACCGCGGCACGGGCGACGCGGTCGGCCAGCACCAGCACGGCCGCGAGCGGCACTGCGGCGGCAGCGCAGGTCAGCGGAGTTGCCGAGCCGGACTCGGGCACCGCCTCCAGCAGCGGGAAACTCGGCAGCCTCGGATGGCCGCCGGAGGCCAGCGGCGCCACGAAGCTGCCCGCGCCGAGGGCGAAACCGGGACCGAGGCCGTAGGAGGCCCCCCACACCGCCGCGTTGGGCAGCAGCGCGAGCGCCAGCAGGACGACGGCCACCCGACCAGGCCACGAGTCGGCTCCCGTCGGCGGCGGCGCCCCGTCGGCGAGCGCGTGCCACAGGGTGGCCACGGCGACCAGTACGGCGCCCGCCGCGATCAGGACAGCGCACGACAGGAGTGCGGCTCCGGCTGCGGCGCGGGCGCCGCCTCGCAGGGCGCGGGAGTGGGGCCGGGAGAGGGCCGGCCTTCCGCAGGCGAACCATCCGCCGACTGCGGCGACGGCGAAGGTGAGCGCCGGAAGGCGGACGGCGGCGCTGAGGGCGTCCACGCGCAGCGGCCCGGCGGAAGCGTAGGTGAGGGTGGCGGCGCCGACGAGCAGATAGCCGCCGCACACCCAACCGACGGCCCGGACGGGATCGACCTCCGGGGCGGGCAGATAGCCGACGGTCAGCCTGCCGTGCACCGCGGACCCGCCGGCGTCCGGGTCGTCCTCGGCCAGAGCGGAACGGGTCGCCCGGTGCAGCAGCCACCCGGGGAGGGCGAGAAGCAGCAGCGGGGTCAGTCCGACCGGGGCGGGTTGACCGGTGAGGGTGCTGGTACGGACCAGGTGCGCGCCGTGGGCGGCGAGCCAGAGGTCGGCGGCCAGATGGAGGGCGTCGCCGGGGCCTTCGGTGGAGTAGGGGGAGCTGATCCACAGCAGCAGCACGAGGACGACGAGGATACCGAGCCCGAGGCCGGCGGCGAGGGCGCCGGAGAGCAGCCACGCTCCGACGGCCGGAATGCGCTGGGGTGCGGGACCGCGGTGGTTGGGGAGGCTCACGCCGCCCATGTTCCCAATCCGGGACGCTTCGCCCGGGTAAGTCGGCTTGTTCGGCTGTGTCGCCAACGAGGCATCTTGTCATGGAAGATGCTTTACCCATCCGCGGCGACGCTGCGGGCCCGCACCCTGTCGAGGGTGCGGGCCCGGCGCCGAAGACGGCGCTGCGCTGCGTTGCGTTGCGCGGTGCGCTCAGCCGACGAGCAGCTCGCGCGCGAGGCGGGCGGTCTCGGACGGCGTCTTGCCGACCTTTACGCCCGCGGCCTCCAGGGCCTCCTTCTTCGCCTGGGCGGTGCCGGACGAACCGGAGACGATCGCGCCGGCGTGGCCCATCGTCTTGCCCTCGGGGGCGGTGAAGCCGGCCACGTAGCCGACGACCGGCTTGGTCACGTGCTCCTTGACGTAGTCGGCCGCACGCTCCTCGGCGTCGCCGCCGATCTCACCGATCATCACGATCAGGTCGGTGTCGGGGTCGCGCCTCGAACGCCTTGAGGGCGTCGATGTGCGTGGTGCCGATGACCGGGTCGCCGCCGATGCCGACGCAGGTGGAGAAGCCGATGTCCCGCAGCTCGTACATCATCTGGTAAGTCAGCGTGCCGGACTTGGAGACCAGGCCGATGCGGCCCGGCTTGGTGATGTCGGCCGGGATGATGCCGGCGTTCGACTGGCCGGGGGTGATCAGGCCGGGGCAGTTCGGGCCGACGATCCGGGTCTTGTTGCCCTTCTGGCCGGCGTGGGCCCAGAAGGCGGCGCTGTCGTGGACCGCGATGCCCTCGGTGATCACCACGCAGAGCGGGATCTCGGCGTCGATCGCCTCGACGACGGCGTCCTTGGTGAACTTCTCCGGCACGAAGACCACGGACACGTCGGCGCCGGTGGCCTCCATGGCCTCCTTGACGGTGCCGAAGACCGGGACCTCGGCGCCGTCGAAGTCGACGGTGGTGCCGGCCTTGCGCGGGTTCACGCCGCCGACGATGTTGGTGCCCGAGGCCAGCATGCGCTTGGTGTGCTTCTGGCCCTCGGAGCCGGTCATCCCCTGGACGATGACCTTGCTTTCCTTGGTGAGGAAGATAGCCATGGTGTGTCGGTGTCCTCGTCCCTCTTACTTGGCGGCCAGCTCGGCGGCGCGGTCGGCCGCGCCGTCCATGGTGTCCACCTGCTGGACCAGCGGGTGGTCGGCGTCGGTCGAGGATCTTGCGGCCCAGCTCGGCGTTGTTGCCGTCCAGCCGCACGACCAGCGGCTTGTTGACGTCCTCGCCCTTGGACTTGAGCAGTTCCAGGGCCTGCACGATGCCGTTCGCGACGGCGTCGCAGGCGGTGATGCCGCCGAAGACGTTGACGAAGACGGACTTCACGTCCGGGTCGCCGAGGATGATCTCCAGGCCGTTCGCCATGACCTCGGCGGACGCGCCGCCGCCGATGTCGAGGAAGTTGGCGGGCTTGACGTTGCCGTGCGCCTCACCGGCGTAGGCGACGACGTCGAGGGTCGACATGACCAGGCCCGCGCCGTTGCCGATGATGCCGACCTGGCCGTCGAGCTTGACGTAGTTCAGGCCCTTGGCCTTGGCGGCCGCCTCGAGCGGGTCGGCCGCGGCCTTGTCCTCGAGCGCCGCGTGGTCCGGCTGGCGGAACTCGGCGTTCGCGTCCAGCGACACCTTGCCGTCCAGCGCGATGACCTTGCCGTCGCCGGTCTTGACCAGCGGGTTGACCTCGACGAGGAGGGCGTCCTCCCTGATGAAGACGTCCCACAGCTTCTGCAGCACGTTCACGACCTGGTCGGTGCAGCTCGGCCGGGAACTTCGCGGCCTCGGCGATCTCGCGGGCCTTGGCCTCGGTCACGCCCTCGATGGCGTCGACCGGGATCTTGGCGAGGGCCTCGGGCTTGGTCGCCGCGACCTCCTCGATCTCCACGCCGCCCTCGACGGACGCCATGGCGAGGAAGGTGCGGTTGGTGCGGTCCAGCAGGAAGGAGACGTAGTACTCCTCCGCGATGTCCGCGGTCTGCGGCCAGCATCACCTTGTGGACCGTGTGGCCCTTGATGTCCATGCCCAGGATGGCCCGGGCCTTCTCGACGGCGTCGGCCGGGTCGGAGGCCAGCTTCACGCCGCCGGCCTTGCCGCGGCCGCCGGTCTTCACCTGCGCCTTGACGACCGCGCGACCGCCGAGTCGCTCGGTCACCTCGCGCGCCGCCTCGGGCGTGTCGATGACTTCACCGGCCAGCACCGGTACGTCATGCTTGGCGAAGAGGTCCCTCGCCTGGTACTCGAACAGGTCCACGCGCGTCCGTCCCCTTAATCAGTGGTATCGCGGTCGATTGTCAGCGTGCGTGGGCGTGCCGCGTGGCCGCGGCTCACCCGATGGCGCGCGGCATGTCCGCCTTGCAGGTTAGCCCCGCCGCTGAGCGCTTCCTAAATTCCGGCTCACACCCGGGCGGTGACAACGGTCACAGATGGTGTCCGGCGGGACGGGGTGCGCACGCTGTGCACTCGCGCACGGGCAACGCGTACTGCCCCGGGCACACGCTCAGCCCTCCGGGACGGGCAGCGGCCGCTTCTCGATCGCCGCCGCCATCACCTCCGGAAACAGGTCGGGTGTGCAGGCGAACGCGGCGCGCCCAGCGCGGCGAGGGCCGCCGCGTGCTCGCGGTCGTAGGCCGGCGCGCCCTCGTCGGAGAGCGCGAGCAGCGCGACGAACTGCACCCCGGCGCGTCTTCATCGCGGCCACCCGGCCGAGCATCTCCTGGCGTATCCCGCCCTCGTACAGGTCGCTGATCAGCACCACGACTGTCTCGGCGGGACGGGTGATCCGTGACTGACAGTAGGCGAGGGCGCGGTTGATGTCGGTGCCGCCGCCGAGCTGGGTGCCGAACAGGACGTCCACCGGGTCGTCGAGCTCGTCGGTCAGGTCCACGACGGAGGTGTCGAAGACGACGAGGCGGGTGCTCAGCGACCGCATGGAGGCGAGCACCGCGCCGAACACCGAGGCGTAGACGACCGACGCGGCCATGGAGCCCGACTGGTCGATGCACAGCACGACGTCCTTGGCCGCCGACCGGGCGGCGCGGGCGTAGCCCACCAGCCGCTCGGGCACGACCGTCCGCTGCTCGGGCAGGTAGTGCTTCAGGTTCGCCCGGACGGTGCGGTCCCAGTCGATGTCTCGGTGCCGGGGGCCGGGCGGCCCGCGCGGAGCGGTCCAGGGCCCCGGTGAGCGTCGCGCGGGTGCGCGCGGCGAGCCGCTGCTCCACCTGCTCGACGACGCGGCGCACCACCGCGCGCGCCGTCTCCCGGCTCTCCTCCGGCATGGCCCGGCCCAGCGACAGCAGCGTGCCGACCAGGTGCACGTCCGGTTCGACGGCCTCGAGCATCTCCGGCTCCGTGCAGCAGCACGGACAAGCCGAGCCGGTCGATCGCGTCACGCTGCATCACCTGCACGACCGAACTGGGGAAGTAGCGGCGCACGTCGCCCAGCCAGCGGGCCACCTGCGGCGCCGAGCCGCCGAGGCCCGCGCGGCGCTCCCCCGCGCCGTCCCGTCCGCCGGCGCCGCCGCGCCCGTGCGCCGTAGAGCGCTTCGAGGACGCGGTCCATCTCGGCGTCAGCGCCGCTCAGGGCACGGCCGGTGCCGTCCGCTCCACCGTCCGCGCCGAGCGCGAGGCGCCAGCGGCGCATCGGCTCCTCCCTCTGGTTCATGCCGCGCTCCTTCCGTGTGCCCGGGCAGCCGACAGCAGCAGCCGCACGGTGGGCAGGGCCGCCGCACCGCGTGCCTCGTCCAGCCCGGGGCCGAAACCCGGCAAGCCCGCGGGCGGTCCGTCGGCTCCGGTGCCGTCGGCTGCTGCGGTGGGGCCGCGTCGCAGCAGTTCGCCGAGCGTGCGGCGCACACCCGGTTCGTAGTCGGCGAAGGTGCGGCGCAACAGCGGCAGCACGTCGCCGAAAGCGTCGGACGGCACGCCGGTGAGCCAGCCGTCGACCAGTGCGAGCAGCCGCGGGTCGTGCGCGAGGAGCATGCCGCCGCCGGAGAGGAATCCCTCGATCCAGGCGGCGGCCGCCTCAGGTCGACTGCCCGGGGCGAGCACGTGCCCCATCAGGATTGCGGCTTCTCCTGCGGGCAGCGAGCCGTCGTCGAGCAGCAGCCGCGCGCAGCGGCCGCGCAGCAGCCCGGGAACGTGCTCGCGTACGGCGACGGCACGCAGCATGCCGCGCCAGCGCGTCATCAGACCGGTGTCCCGTTCGTCGGCCAGGTCAGAGCGCAGGTGCTGGGCGAGGAGGGCTACGGCGTGGTGCGCGTCATCGAGGTGCCGGCGCATCTCGGCCGCGCCGTCCGCGTCCAGCCAGGCGCACGCCGGCGGCAGCCCCACGCAGATCCGTTCGGCCAGGCCGCGGGCCACCTCCGCCGGTGCGGCCGCGCCGGTGCCGCGGACGTCGCCGTAGCGGACGGTGCGCACGAGGGCGGGCAGGGCCTGCGCGAGATGCGCCACGTCGCCGTCGAGCGCGGCCCGGTCGGCAAGCACCCGCATCACGACGGGCAGCGCGTCGGGCAGGCCGGCCGGCAGGCAGCGCTCGACGAGCGCGGTCACCTCGGCGAGGGTACTGCTGCGGACGGCCTCCGACTCGGCCTTCGCGCCGGCGGCCGCCAGCACGGTGGTCCCCCACACGCCGGCCTCCGCCACCCGCACCGACAGCTCCGGCTCCCAATGCAGCCGCCAGCTCTCCCGGAACGTGCCGGTGCCGCGGGTGCGGGACCGGGTGGCCGTGCCCCAGCCGACACCGAGGAGCCGAAGGCGGTGCAGCAGTCTGCTGCGGGCCGCGTCGGTGTCCTTGCGCAGGTCCAGGTCGAGGTCGCGGTCGCGGGCCTCGGCGGGCAGCCGCAGCGACTTCTGCTGCCGCGTCAGGTCCCGTTGCAGCGGGACGGCGGGGGCGTCCTCGGGGACGGCTCCCAGCACCTCGCCGACGACCATCCGGTCGCGCACCAGAGTGAGCGGGACGTCGGAGCCCTCGCACATGACGGCACGCACGGCGTCGACGGTCTCGGTCAGCCCGGCCAGCGGCCGGCCCCGCAAGGCGGCGAGGGTCTCCGCGAGCCGGACGGCCTCGATGACGTGGGCGGGGGAGACGGTGTGGCCCTCGGCGCGCAGCAGGCCGGCGACCTTCGTCATCCACCGTTCCACGGGGAGGTCGGGCGCGGCGAACAGGTGAGCGTACCAGCCGGGCGAGGTGACCCCGGCGCCGTAGCCGCTGTGCCGGCCCAGCCGCCGGTGCGTCCAGGGCACCCAGGTGACCGACACCCTGGTCTTCGGCAGCCCCTTGAGCAGTTCGCGGTCCGCGGTGACGGTCGTGCGCGCCTGCAGCGCCGGGACGTGCCAGGCGCCGCAGACCACGGCGACGCCGTCCGGGCCCACTTCCCGGCATGCCTCGCGCAGTCGCAGCCGCATGTGCGCCTCACGCAGCGGGTCGCGGCGGTGCCCGCCGTCCCCGTGCGCCTCGCGCAGCGCGCACATCGCCTCGCCGAGCGCGGCGAACGGCGCGAACGGGTCGGCGTCCTCGCCCGCCCATGCGGTGTTCGACGACGTCCTCCCACCAGCGCTCGGCGTCGTCGTAGCCGGCGGTCTCGGCGAGCGTCCGCGAGCGGGTCGAGCCGAACCGCGTCGGCGTCCCCTTCCTGCTCCTCGTCGTCGTCGGGGAAAGCGAGTGTGTGGGCTGCGGGCAGGTCGAAGAACCGCACCGGCACGCCGTGTTCAGCGGCCCAGCGCAGCGCCACCCACTCGGGCGAGAACTGCGCCAGCGGCCAGAACGCGGACCGGCCGGGCTCACCGGCCACGTGCGCCAGCAGCGCCACCGGCGGGCGCAGGTCCTCCCGTCCCGCGAAGGACAGCACGGCCTCGGCCTCCGGCGGCCCCTCCACCAGCAGCGCCTTCGGCCGGTGCGCGGCGAGGGCCGCCCGCACGGCACGGGCCGAGCCCGGGCCGTGGTGGCGCACTCCCAGCAGCAGCGGTCCGCTCACGCCGAGACCTCCCGGCAGGCCCGGTAGAAGTCCTTCCAGCCGTCCCGTTCCCGCACGACGGCCTCCAGGTACTCCTGCCACACCAACCGGTCCGAGGCGGGGTCGCGCACCACCGCGCCGAGCAGGCCCGGCCGCCACGTCGGAGGGGCGCAGCACCCCGTCGCCGAAGTGCGCGGCCAGCGCCAGCCCGCCGGTGACCACGGAGATCGCCTCCGCCGTCGACAGCGTCCCGGACGGGGACTTGACCTTGGTGCGGCCGTCCGCGGTCACCCCGTCCCGCAGCTCGCGGAAGACGGTGACGACGCGGCGGATCTCCTCGGCCCCCTCCGGAGCGGCCGGCAGGTCCAGGGAGCGGCCGAGCTGCCCGACGCGGCGCGCGACGATGTCGACCTCCGCCTCCGGGGTGGCGGGCAGCGGCAGCACGACGGTGTTGAAGCGTCGGCGCAGCGCGCTGGACAGCTCGTTGACGCCGCGGTCGCGGTCGTTGGCGGTGGCGATCAGGTTGAAGCCGCGGACCGCCTGCACCTCCTCGCCGAGCTCCGGTATGGGCAGCGTCTTCTCCGAGAGCACCGTGATCAGCGTGTCCTGCACGTCCGCGGGGATGCGGGTCAGCTCCTCGACCCGGGCGGTCATGCCCTCGGTCATCGCCCGCATGACGGGGCTGGGCACCAGCGCGTCGCGGCTCGGCCCGTGCGCCAGCAGCTCCGCGTAGTTCCAGCCGTAGCGGATGGCCTCCTCCGCGGTGCCCGCCGTGCCCTGCACGAGCAGCGTCGAGTCGCCGCTGACGGCGGCGGCGAGATGTTCGGAGACCCAGGTCTTCGCGGTGCCCGGCACGCCGAGCAGCAGCAGCGCGCGGTCGGTGGCCAGGGTGGTCACCGCGACCTCGACGATGCGGCGCGGGCCGACGTACTTGGGGCTGATCACGGTGCCGTCCGGCAGCGTGCCGCCGAGCAGGTAGGTGGCCACGGCCCAGGGTGAGAGCCGCCAGCGCTGCGGGCGGGGCCGGTCGTCGGCGGCGGCCAGCGCCGCCAGTTCGTCGGCGAACGCGTCCTCGGCGTGCGGTCGCAGGGCATGCGGATCGGTCACAACTCCCCCTCGGCGTGCAGCGGATCGATGCGGTCTCCACTGTCCCGCCCGGCACTGACAATCCGTCGCCGACGGTGCGACAGTGCAGGTGGGCGGCCCTTGCACCGACGACTGTCAGTTACGCGCCTACCGTCGGAGGCATGAGTGGACAGGGGGACCGCTGGACGGCGGAGCAGGTGCTGGCGCTCGCGCCCGACGCGGCGTCACGCGCAAGCGGAGGCAGGCTGGGCGGGCCCGGACCGTGGTCGCAGACCGGGGCGGGCGACGGCGCGGTGTGGGGCCTGTGCAAGGGCAGCGGACGCACGCCGTACCGGACGGCGGTGGACGTCCGCGGGGCGGACGGCCCCGCCTACCGGTGCAGCTGCCCGAGCCGCAAGTTCCCGTGCAAACACGCGCTGGGGCTGCTGCTGTTGTGGACCGGTGGCGAGTCGGCGGTGCCCGGGCCCGTCGCCGCGCCGGACTGGGCCGGGCAGTGGCTGCGTACCCGGCGCGAGCGCACCGGCGGGCAGACCGACGAGGCGGCCGCGGGCAGCAGCGGGGCGAGGCGCGGCCCGGCGGGCACCCGCCGACCGGGAGGCGGCGCGCCGCCGCGCGCGACGGCGGGCCGACGCGGTGGCCGCCGGCGCGGTGGAACTGGAGCAGCGGCTCGTCGACCTGCTGTCCGGCGGGCTGGCCGGGGCGGAACAGGCAGCCGGGCCGGCATGGGAGGAGGCAGCGGCCCGCATGGTCGACGCGCAGGCGCCGGGGCTGGCCTCCCGGGTACGGGAGTTGGGCACGGTCGCCGGCTCCGGGCCGGGCTGGCCCGAGCGGCTGCTCTCGGAGTGCGCGCTGCTGCACCTGCTCGCGCAGGGCTACCTGGGGCGGGACGACCTGCCGGCGCCACTCGCCGCGACGGTACGGGCCCGGGTGGGGTTCAGCGTCGACTCGGCGTCCGTGCTGGCCGACGAGGCGGCGACGACTGCGGGACGACTGGCTGGTGCTGGGCCGGTGCGACCGGGAGGAGGGACGGCTCACGGCGCGCCGCGTCTGGCTGCAGGGCCGGGCCTCCGGGCGGCTCGCGCTGCTCCTCTCGTTCGGCGCGCCCGGCAGACCGCCGCAGCTCGCGCTGCCGGTGGGCGCCCGGCTTGACGCGGAGGTCGCCTTCCATCCGGGTGCGCCGGCAGCTGCGGGCGGTGCTCGGCGCACGGCACGGCGCGCTCCGTCCGGGTGGCGCGCCCGGCGGCGGGGTGTCCGTCACCGGCGGTCTGGCGGCGTACGCGGAGGCGTTGTGCGCGGACCCGTGGCTGGAGAGCTGGCCGGTGGTGCTGGCCGACGTCGTTCCGCTGCACGCCGAGGGCGTGTGGCAGGTGGCCGACGCGGCCGGGGAGGCGGCGCTTCCCGTCGCCCCGGGCGTCGCCGAAGCCGGGCTGTGGCGGCTCATCGCCCTGGCCGGCGGCCGTCCGCTGACGATCTTCGGCGAGTGCGGCCACCGCGGCTTCGTCCCGCACACGGCCTGGTCCCCAGCCGCCCCCGACGAGGCGGTGCCGCTGTGACGGGCGCGCCGTCCGGCGCGGCAACGCCGACGATCCGGCGCCGGAGCAGCCGCGCGGCCCGGGACCCGCTCCCGGCACGCCGACGGCCCTCCGGCCCCGGCGGAGACAGCCGCGCCCCAGGCTGCGCAGCCCGGCGCATGCGCGGCAAGGTGCGCGGCACCCTGACGGCCAGGGCCGCCGCAGCGTCCGGCTGCGCCGGGCACGCCTGCGCGCGGCCGCCGGCGGACACCCGGCGCGCCGGGGCCATACAGGCGGCCCGGCCCGCGCAGCACCCGGCACGCCGGCGGCCTCGCCACCCGTCGGCCGGTTGGCCCCGGCCACCGCGGCGGCGCCGTACCACTGTGCGGGCGCGCCGCAGTGGCGACCGCCGGCCCGGTCGACACGGGACATACGCGCGGCAGCCGGGCGGCGACGCACAGTCCATGACGGTCAGCCGGCCGACGGGCCGGCTCGTGAAAGGGGACGGGATGTCCGTTGACGGTGGGCACACGCCGTGGGAGGAGCTGGTCACGGCCGCGCTGCTCGGGGCCGAGCGGCGGACGCCGCCCGGCGGCAGTGTGCCGGCGCTGCTGGACGCCGCCGCGGCCGAGACCGTGCGGCGGCGGGCGGGCGCCCGCCCCGCGCCCCCCGTGGCCCGGCCCGAGCCCGGCGCCCGAGGACGGCCGCGCCGCGCTGCCGCCGGCGGCCGCCGCGCGGCTGGCGGTGCTGCTTGCGCACCGGGCGGGTGGCGCGGGCGGACGCCGCGGCATGGCTCCCGACCTCGGCGAGCTGCTGCCGCAGTGGCTCGCCGCCGCAGTGGCGCACGGCTACCGCCCGCCGCACGACAGACTGCCGGCCCTGCTGGACGCGGCGCGGGCCCGCACCGACCTGCGCGGCCCCGTGCTGGCCTTCGGCGGAGCGCGAGCCCGGTGGCTGGCCCGTCTGAACCCGGACTGGCACTTCGCGCTGCGGCACACCGGCGACGGTTCACGGCCGGCGGTGTCGGCGCCGGACGAGGCCGCGGCAGGCCGGCTGTGGGAGGAGGGGCTGTTCGCCGAGCGCGTCGCGCTGCTGAGCGGGCTGCGCATGCGGGACCCGGCCGCCGCCCGCGCCCTGCTGGCAGGCACCTGGAGGACCGAGCGGGCCGAGGACCGGCTGATGTTCCTCGACACCCTGCGCGAGGGGCTGTCCGCAGCAGACGAGGACTTCCTGGAGCAGGCGCTTGTCCGACCGCAGCAAGAACGTGCGGGCCACGGCCGCCGAACTGCTCTCCGCACTGCCGGGCTCCGCGCTGGCGGCGCGGATGGCCGCCCGCGCCCGCTCCTGCGTGGGCCCTGACCGGTCGGGGGACGCCGCCGCGTCCGTACGCATAGCCGTGGAGGCGCCGCACGAGTGCGACGCGGCGATGCGACGGGACGGTGTCGAGCCGAAGCCGCCCACAGGACGGGGCGAGCGGGCCTGGTGGCTCGGCCGGCTCGTCGAGTCGGCGCCGCTGGCCACCTGGACGGACCGCTTCGCCGGCCGTAGCTCCGGAACAGATCCTGGCCCTGCCCGTCGCCGACGAGTGGCGGCAGGACCTGCACGCGGCCTGGTGCCGGGCCGCGGTCCGGCAGCGGGACGCCGAGTGGGCCCGGGCGCTGGTCGGGGGCCCGACCGCGCCGCCGGCCGGGGAGGCCGCCGATCCGGTGCGGCTGCTGGCCGTCCTGCCGGCGGAAGAGCGCGCGGCGTGGGCCGCCCGGTTCATCGCGGCGCACGGCCTGTCCGAGGCGTTCCGCATACTCGGGGCGTGCGCCGTGCCCTGGCCGGGCCCGCTGGGACGGGCGGTCGTCGACGCGCTGGAGATCGCCCGCGAAGCCGGGAGCTACCCGTGGAGCTTCAGCGGCGTGATGGGTCTGGCCGAACGCTGCATGGACCCGGCGGAGGCAGACCGGCTGGCGCCGCTGGCGGCCCGCTCCGACGGAGCCGGAGGACGCGACCCCCGGCGCCGGGGACTACTGGTCCGAGGCGTTCCAGCGCCTGGTCACGACGCTGACCCTGCGCCGCGAGATGCTCGCTGAACTGGCCGCGGACGGCTGACCGCGCGACGCAGGCGCGGGGTCGGGGAGACGTGCGCGCCGAGCGCGCGCTACGCAGCGACGGGGCGGACGTGTTCGCGGACCCACGAAACGACGTCGCCCGTCGGCGCTCCCGGGGTGAAGATCGCCGCGACGCCGAGTTCCTTCAGCGGTGCGATGTCGCCCTCGGGGATGATCCCGCCGCCGAAGACCTTGATGTCCGCCGCGTCGCGCTCCTTCAGCAGCTCCACGACCTTCGCGAAGAGCGTGTTGTGCGCGCCGGAGAGGATCGACAGGCCGATGGCGTCGGCGTCCTCCTGGATCGCGGTGTCCACGATCTGCTCGGGAGTCTGGTGCAGGCCGGTGTAGATGACCTCCATACCGGCGTCCCGCAGCGCACGCGCGATGACCTTGGCTCCACGGTCGTGACCGTCGAGACCCGGCTTGGCGACCACCACGCGGATCGGACCCGACACACCCATCACAGTCTCCCTCTACACGGCTCTTCCACGGCATCCTGCCGGAGTGAACGAACGTTATCCCCAGCATCGCGCACTCTGGGCGCTCTCGGGTGGCCGGGAGGGGGAAATCACACGACGGGCTCTCCCGGCCGGTTCGGGGCGGGGCACCGACCGCACGCCGCCGAAAGTCGAACACAGGCGAACACACCGCCGACAAGAAGCGCGCAGTTCGCCGAAACGCGGCTGAATGCCCGGTTCTTGGGCGTCCGAAACCTGCAGAAGATTGTCGGCCGTCGCTACACCCACGGGTACAGTCACCGCACTGTTCCGCCCCTTGTCGTCGAGGCGAAAGAGAAGTTGGTGGTGAACCCCCCTCACCCGTCGGACTTCACGGCCCAGGCCGATCCGGAGTTCGGCACCTCGTACTCCCCGCACGACACCTCAGGCCCCACACCTACGCTCCGTACGGCGGCTACGAGTACGACGTGTCCTACGACGGCTCGGGCACCGCCTCCCCTACGGAGCGGACCCCTACGCCGGAGCGGGGTACGACTACACCGGAGCGGGGTACGACGGGTACGACACCACGGGTACCTGGTATCCGGAGGCCGGGCAGCCCGGCGCCGAAACCGTCTACGGCACGGCTCAGTGGTCCGAGTGGGACGGGAACACCTACGACACTCAGGCCGCGACCTCCTGGGGCATCGGCTCCTGTCAGGATCGAGGCCTACGACGCGACCGGCTACCAGGCTCCCGGCTGAGCAGACCCGGCTGTCTACGGGACCGCGGCCGCACAACCGAACCGGAGCCCGACCCGGCGCCTCCAGCACATGCCCGAGCCGATGCCCGAACAGATCCGTGCCGGAGCCCGTCTCAGAGCCGATGCCGAGGCATCTCGCCGCCCGCGGCCGCCGGCGCTCACCCCGTCCACACCGCTCCGCCCTGCTGACGGTCGCCGCGCCCTCCGTCGCCGTGCTCGGCGTGGCGGGTGTCGCCGCCGCCTCGGTGGGCAGCACGGGAGCCGCCGCCGAGACCACCACCCAGGCGTCGGCGCCGGATCCGGCGACGGTGAAGTCCGTTCCGTCCAACACGAAGCTGGACACCCAGCTCGCCGGACTCTCGCACGGCGCGGGTGACTTCGCCGACCGGGCCAGCCGCACCCAGGAACGCATCGACCTCAAGAAGCGGCAGGAGGCCGAGCGGAAACGCAAGGCGGAGGAAGCCGCCCGCCGGGAGGCGCTGCGGCCCAAGTTCGTGCTGCCGGTGGCCAAGGGCACGGGTATCAGCGCCTACTTCGGACAGGCGGGCGTCAACTGGATGTCCGTGCACACCGGCATCGACTTCCCCGTCAGCTACGGCACGCCGGTCATGCCGCCACCGACGGCACCATCACCACCAAGTGGAACAACGCCTACGGCAACATGGCCATCATCACGGCCGCCGACGGCACCGAGACCTGGTACTGCCACCTGAGCAGCACCGCGCATCCGCGGCGGCCACGTCAAGGCCGGCGACCTCATCGCGTACTCCGGCAACTCCGGCAACTCCACCGGCCCGCACCTGCACTTCGAGGTGCGTCCGCAGCGGCGGGCCGGCCGATCGACCCGCTGCCCTGGTTCCGCTCCCACGGCCTCGAGCCGGGCTGAGGGCCGAACCGCGCGGCCGCCGCGGCCGCGCGTCCCGTCAGAGCTTCTCGACCGGCGCGTACCGCAGCAGCAGCCGCTTGGGCTTCTCGTCGCCGAAGTCGATCGTCGCCTCCGCGGCGTCCCCGCCCCCCTTGACGGCCGAGCACCGTGCCCAGCCCGAAGCTGTCGTGCGTGACCCGGTCCCCCACCGAGAGCGCCACCACCGGCCGTTCCGTCGCCCGCCGGGTCGCGAACCCGCTCGGCGCCGCGGCCGACGCGCCGACGAGAACGCCCGACCGCGCAGGCCGATGCCGAGGCCGCCGCCATCGCCGCGCCGCCGCCCGTCCGGCCACGGGCCGGTCCGCTTCCACTCCACGTACTCCTCCGGCACCTCCTCCAGGAACCGGGACGGCGGGTTGTAGGACGGCTGCCCCCAGGCGCTGCGCAGCGTGGAGCGGGTCAGGTACAGCCGCTCGCGGGCCCGGGTGATGCCCACGTAGGCCAGCCGCCGCTCCTCCTCCAGCTCCTTGGCCTGGCCCGAGCGCGCGCATGTGCGGGAAGACGCCGTCCTCCATGCCGGTGAGGAAGACGGTGGGGAACTCCAGGCCCTTGGCGGTGTGCAGCGTCATGAGCGTGATGACGCCGGTTCCGTCCCCGCCCTCCTCGTTGTCCGGGATCTGGTCGGAGTCGGCGACCAGGGCGACCTGTTCGAGGAACTCGGCCAGCGTGCCCGGGCTCGTCCTCGCCGCGCTCCTGCTCGAACTCGAGCGCGACGGCGGCGAGTTCCTGCAGGTTCTCGATGCGGGTCTCGTCCTGCGGGTCGGTGGACGCCTGCAGTTCGGCGAGATAGCCCGTCTGCTCCAGCACCGCCTCCAGCACGGTCGCCGGCCCGGCGCCGGACTCGGCGACCGTGCGCAGCTCCTCCATCAGCGTGTTGAAGCGCTGCACGGCGTTCGCGGACCGGGCGGCCATGCCGTACGCCTCGTCGACGCGGGCCAGCGCCTGCGGGAAGGTGATCTTCTCGCGCGCCGCGAGCGCCTCGAGCATGGCCTCGGCCCGGTCCCCGATGCCGCGCTTGGGCACGTTGAGGATGCGGCGCAGCGGCACCGCGTCCTCCGGGTTGGCCAGCACCCGCAGGTACGCCAGCACGTCGCGGACCTCACGGCGCTCGTAGAAGCGCACGCCGCCGACGACCTTGTAGGGCAGCCCGACCCGGATGAAGACCTCTTCGAAGACACGGGACTGGGCGTTGGTGCGGTAGAAGACGGCGACGTCGCCGGCCTGAGCGTCGCCCGCGTCGGTGAGCCGGTCGATCTCGTCGGCGACGAACTGCGCCTCGTCGTGCTCGGTGTCGGCGACATAGCCGGTGATCCGGGCACCGGCGCCGGACTGCGTCCACAGGTTCTTCGGGCGGCGGTTCTCGTTCCGCTCGATGACGGCGTTCGCGGCGCTGAGGATGGTCTGCGTGGAGCGGTAGTTCTGCTCGAGCAGGATGGTGGTGGCGTCCGGATAGTCCTCCTCGAACTGGAGGATGTTGCGGATCGTGGCGCCGCGGAAGGCGTAGATCGACTGGTCGGCGTCACCGACGACGCACAGTTCGGCCCGCTCGCGCGCCCTCCTCGTCCTCGCCGGTGCCGACCAGCTCGCGGACCAGGGTGTACTGGGCGTGGTTGGTGTCCTGGTACTCGTCGACCAGCACGTGCCGGAAGCGGCGCCGGTAGTGCTCGGCCACGTCGGGGAAGGCCTGCAGCAGGTGCACGGTGGTCATGATGATGTCGTCGAAGTCCAGGGCGTTGGCCTCGCGCAGCCGCGCCTGGTACATCCGGTACGCCTCGGCGAGCGTCTTCTCGAAGCCGTCGCTCGCCCTGCGCCGCGCGAAGTCCTCCTCGTCGATCAGTTCGTTCTTCAGGTTGGAGACCTTCGCGCTGAACGCCTTCGGCGGGAACCGCTTCGGGTCCAGGTCGAGATCCCGGCAGACCAGGGCCATCAGCCGCTTGGAGTCGGCCGCGTCGTAGATGGAGAAGCTACGAGGTGAAGCCGAGCTTCTTGCTCTCGCGGCGCAGGATGCGCACGCAGGCGCTGTGGAAGGTGGACACCCACATCGAGGCGGCGCGCGGCCCGACGAGTTCCTCGACGCGCTCCTTCATCTCGCCGGCCGCCTTGTTGGTGAAGGTGATGGCGAGGATCTGCCCCGGGTGCACGCCGCGGGCGCCGAGCAGATAGGCGATGCGGTGGGTGAGCACCCGGGTCTTGCCCGACCCGGCGCCGGCGACGATGAGCAGCGGCGACCCGGTGTGCACGACGGCGGCGCGCTGCTGCTCGTTCATGGCCTCGAGCAGCGTCGCGGGTCGACGACGGGGCGCGGCGCGCCGTCGCGGTAGTACGCGTCACGGCTGCCGTGCCCGGCGAAGGAGCCCGCGAACAGGTCGTGCGGCACCTCCTCCTCGGGCCCTGCCGGCTCGGGCGGCGGGGGCGGGGCGCCGCCGTTCTGCGTGGGCTCGAGATCCGCCAGGAAGCTGTCGTCGAAGAGGCTGCTCATCGTCGTCGAGTCTAGGCCGCGCCACCGGCGCACCGCCGCGCAGCCCGGAAGAACGGGCGGCGGGAGAAAACGGGCACCAGCCACCCCGTCCTTCACATCGACACCACACGTTCGCTACCGTGCCGTGCCAGGCAGCCCGCACCCCTGTTCGGCGACCGCGCCGGCCGGGCAGCCACCGTCGAGTCCGGCCGCAGGCCGGAGCCGGGGACCCACCGTTTCTCCGGGGTGAATCGGGAACCACGCTCAGCGCGGCTCCCGTAGGGCCTCTTCCGGGCCCGAACCCGTCAGCTAACCCGGTAGACGGCACGGAAGGAGTCGACGGCCTTGGCGTCGCACCGCAAACCGCGCAGCAACATGCTGCAGTCAGCCGCCACCCGCAGCAGCGCGGTCGGCATCACCGCGCTCGCGTCGGTGGGCCTTCTCACCCATAGCGCCTCCGCGACGCCCGGGGACAAGCCGGCGAAACCGTCGGTCAAAGAGGTCAAGAAGCACGTCGACGCGCTCTACCACCAGGCAGAGTCCGCGCACGCAGAAGTACAACGCCGCCAAGGAGCGGACCGACGCGCAGCGCGCGAAGGTCGACCGGCTGCTCGACGAGGTCGCCCACCGTGCCTCCGACGTCAACGACGCCCGGCGGGTCCTCGGCGAGTTCGCCACCGCGCAGTACCGCTCGGGCAGCGGCCTGTCCCAGACGGCCACACTGCTGCTCGCCGACGACCCGCAGGGCTACTTCACGCAGAAGCACGTGATGGACCGGCTCACCCTCCATCAGCAGCACGCGGTGCAGACCTACCGGGTGCGGCAGCAGGAGGCGCAGAAGAAGCGCCGGGAGGCCTCCGACGAACTCTCCGCGCCTCTCCGAGTCGCAGAAGCAGCTCCACAGCAGCAAGCAGGCGGTGCAGCAGAAGCTCTCCGAGGCGCGCGGGCTGCTCTCCAAGCTCACCGCGCAGGAGAAGGCGCGGCTGGCGCGAGCTGGAACGCAAGCGGAAGGCCGAGGCCGCGAAGAAGGCGGCGGAGCGAGCAGGCCCGCCGGGCCGAGCAGCAGGCGGCAGCGGCGGCACCGCGCCGGCGCCCTCCTCACGTGCCGCGCAGGCCCTGGCGTTCGCCAAGGCGCAGCTGGGCAAGCCCTACGTGTGGGGTGCGACCGGGCCCGTCCTCCTACGACTGCTCCGGGCTGACCCAGGCCGCCTGGCGCGCGGCCGGCGTTTCGCTGCCGCGCACCACCTGGGACCAGGTGAACGCCGGGACGCCGGTCTCCAAGGACCAGCTGCAGCCGGGCGACCTGGTGTTCTTCTACTCCGACGTGAGCCATGTAGGCATCTACGTCGGTAACGGCAAGATCATCCACGCGCCCAAGCCGGGCGACGTCATCCAGTACGCGCCGATGGACTGGATGCCGTTCCACAGCGCGGTCCGGCCGTCCTGACCGGGCCCGGGATCACACCCAGAGCACGGCGATGAAGATGTTCGCGGCCGTCAGGGCCCCGATCGTGCCGAAGACCGGGGCAGGCAGCCGCTCCTCGTCGCGTTTCACGTACACGAGGCCGAGGATGACGATCAGGACGGCGAGTTTGATGCCGATCTTGAGGTTGTTCACCGTCATCCCGTCGGCCTCCTTGACGCCGATCATGGCGAAACCCGTGACCAGCATGGTCAGGGCGCCGTGCAGCATCCCGGGGACGACCCGTGCCTGGCCCGTCCGCATGGCCTTCAACTGGAAGAGGAAACCGCCGAGCAGGGCGGCGATACCGAGGATGTGCAGACCGAGGAAGACGTGTAGCAGGGTTGCCATGCTCGGGAGCCTAACTGTCGCCTCTTCCGTCATTTCCGGGCCCCTGGACGGACAGCACCGGGCGGAAACGGATCAGTTGTGGTCGTCGGCGGCGCTCCGGCTGCGGAGCGGTCTAGCGTCCCGCCGGATGACCGCTTCCCGACCGACATGAGGAGTGACGGCCGCCATGGCCTCGCACCGAAAACCCCGCCCGACGTCCCGCACCGGGCGGAGAGCCGCCACCGTAGCCCTCACCGGCGCCGCCACCGGATCGGCCCTCACCGGCACCGGCCACGCCGACCCGCGGCCAGGCCCCGAGCAGGTCAGGGCGACCGTCCACCGGCTGAACCGCGAGGTCGAGAGGGCGACACAGGACTACGACGCGGCGAAGCAGAAGGCCGCGAAGGCGTCGGACGCGCTGGAGAGACTCCAGGACGAGGCGGCCCGGAGAGCCGACAGGCTGAACGCGTCCCGCGACGCGCTCGGCTCGTTCGCGACCGCCCAGTACCGGCACGGCGGCATGGCCGGGGTGTCCCCCTCATTCCGGCTGCTGCTCTCCTCCACCCCGGACGACTACCTGACCCGCGCCTCGGTCGCCGAACGCGCCGGCACCCAGCGCGCCACCGCGGTCCGCGTCCTCACCGCACGGGTCCGCGGAGCCGAGCAGATCCGGGCCGAGGCAGCCAAAGCGGCAGACGAGCTGAAGCAGGCCCAGTCCGCCGCACACCGGCACAAGAAGGAGATCGGGCAGAAGCTGGCCACGGCACGGGAGCTGCTCGACGAGCTGACCCCCGACCAGCGGGCCCGGGTCCTGACCGACGCCGCCGGCTCCCACTCGGGAGCGGTACGGGCGGCCTCCCGCTCCGCGGCGAACGCCCGTGACCTGCGACCGGACCCGCCGGCCGCCGTCGCCGGACGAGCCGCACAGGCCGTCGCCTTCGCCCGCGCCCAGTTGGGCAAGCCCTACGCCTGGGGCGCGATCGGGCCGTCCTCCTACGACTGCTCCGGGCTGACCCAGGCCGCCTGGCGCGCGGCCGGCGTTTCGCTGCCGCGCACCACCTACGCGCAGATCGGCGCCGGACACCGCATCTCCCGCCACGCGCTCGCCCCCGGCGACCTCGTCTTCTTCTACCCGGGGGTGACCCACGTCGGGCTGTACATCGGCGGCGGCGAGATGATCCACGCCCCCCACCCCGGCGCACCCGTCCGCGTCGCACCCGTCGACGAGATGCCGTTCGCCGGGGCCGTCCGGCCGGCGTGAACGATCAGGCGCCCCCGTTCGTCCTCCCTGTGAGAAGTGCAGTGCCGACAGGAGGGCGGGCCCCGAGATGTCCCGGACAGATCCCGCAGAAAGCGCGACCGCCGCCCCGGTGGCGGTCGCCGCGTCCGCCGACGGTCCGCGGGATCTGGCCACGCGCTGGGCACTGCTGCCGCTGCGGCTCTTCCTGGGCGTGACGTTCTGCTACGCGGGGATCGACAAGCTCGCCGACCCCTCGTTCCTCTCCGCCTCCGGGCCCGGTTCGCTCGGCGCGCTGCTGCGCGGGGTGCACGACACGGCGGGCGCGGGTGGCTGGTCGGCCTCGCGCTGCACTCGCCCACCGGGTTCGGGTACGCGATCGCTCTGGGCGAGCTTGCCGTCGGTCTGGGCACGCTCCTCGGCCTGTGGTCGCGGATCGCCGCGCTCGGCGGCGCGCTGCTCTCCCTGACGTTCTGGCTGACCGTCAGCTGGTCCACCACTCCGTACTACCTCGGCAACGACCTGGCGTACCTGCTGGCGTGGACGCCGCTGTTGCTCGCGGGGGCGCCGCGGCCGTCTTTCGACGCGGTGCTGGCGGAGCGGCGCCGCCGCCGGGGCCACCGGATATTCGGCTGACGCCGTCACCCGCCGCCGGCCGGGTCACGGGGGCGCCGGGCGGCGTGCCGCGCCACGGACGTCACCATCGCGGCGAGGGTCCCCAGCAGGAGCGCGAGCGGCAGGAACGCCAGCAGCAGGCCGGCCGGCAGCTGCCAGACGCCCTGTGCGTCCAGCACGAACGCGAGCCCGGCAGCCAGCAACGGCACGCCGAACACCAGCCGGGCCGGTTCGAAACGGTGCGGTCTTCCGCTGATCACGACGCTCCCTCCTCCAGGGCCGGCCGCTGTTCCACGACAGCCTGACCGACGCCGACGTGCACCTCCAGCCGCACCGTGCCCCGAGGCGTGTCACCGTCGGCCGGCCGCACGAAGCGAGTGCCCTCCTGCCCCGGACCGCCACCGGTGGGCCGCCCGCCGTCAGCGGGGAGACGGAAGCCGCCGAGCCCCACCTCGTAGTGCACGCGGGCGCGCACGTCGTCGGGAAGGACGACCCGCAGCTGCCCGGTCCCCACCTCCGCGCGCACCGGGACCGTCTGATTTTTCGACAGGTCCAGCCGGCGCAGGTCGAGCACCCCGCGACCGGAACCCAGGTCGTACTTCCCGCGCAGCGCCGAGACGGAGGCCGGCTTCCAGTACCGGGTCTGCCAGTTCGTCGACAGGTCCTGCGGCAGGACCGCCGCCCCGGCCAGCAGCCCCGCCGTCAGCACGGCGGCGACGACCGTGCCGGCACCGGTGCGGCCGGCGAAGGCACTCACCGTCAGCCCGAGACCGAAGACGGCCAGCGCACAGCCCAGCCCGGTCACCAGACTGGTCGACAGCGACTGCGCGGACCAGGTGATCCAGGTCCCGGCCACCGCCGCCGCACACGCCATGAAGAAGACCAGCCCGCCCAGCGGCCGGTCCCCGCGCCCGGGCCGCCCCACAGCCGGCGGGCCGCCCCACAGCCGGCACGCCGGGCCGCGCCGCGCCGTGGTCGCCGGCCCTGCGCCGTCGTCCGGTCCCCACAGGTAGCCGGTGTCCCCCACGGGTGGCGGGCCGGCGCCGTTCTTGGTGAGCGGATCCCGCCACCACGACGGCGTCGCCGGAGCCGGCGGCGCCTGTGTCTCCGGTGGCGCGTCCGCGACGGCCTGCGCGGTGGCCGGGTCCACAGGCGCGCCGTCGGCCTCCGCCGCCTGCGCGCGGCGCCGGTGCCGCGACCAGTAGGCGGCGCCGATGACCGCGCCGATCAGCAGGATCGAGAACGGCATGCTGCGGTCGCCGAGCGCGGCGAGGAACAGCCCGCAGCCGGCCAGGGCAACCAGCAGCGCCGAGAGCGCCGTGCCCTCGATCCGCCCGGACAGCAACCGCCGGATCTCGTTCTCGCGCTCGCCCTCCGCGGGAATCACCAGCCAGGCCAGGCCGTAGAAGATCAGTCCCAATCCGCCGACCACGGACAGCACGGCCAGCGGCACCCGGAAGATCACCGGATCCATGTCGAAGTACCGGCCCAGCCCGCTGCACACCCCGCCGGCGACCTTGTGCCGGCGGTTGCGGGTGAGCGGCGGCTCCGCGCGCCGTCCCGGCTCCGGCGATGCGTCGTCGGATGCGTGCTGCTCGTCGCTCATGGGCCCCATGGTGTCCTTGTCCGGCACGTCGCGGCATCGGGGCTCGCCCCGGAGGAATCCCTGAGAAACCGCGGCGGAGCGCGGACCGTCTCCGGGAGGACTCAGGGGCCGACCCTGATGTCCCGCGCCGCCCTGCGTGTGACGATCGTGACTTGGCATCCTCCCCCTCATGGATGAGGGGGATTCCTACGGCTCGCGCCGTGGGGTTTTCTGCTTCGTCGCCGACCGCCCGCCCGGAGAACTCCGTTGAGGTCTTACACCGGCTCCACAGACCGAAACCGCCGGCCCGGCGGCCTTCAGGTTCTTCGCCGCGTTCACGTCGCGGTCATGGGTCGTTCCGCAGTGGCACGTCCACTCACGGACGTGCAGGGGCATCTTCGATGCGAGGGTGCCGCAGGTGGAGCACAGCCTGGAGGAGGGAAAGAAGCGGTCCACCGCGACCACGTTCCGTCCGTACCAGGCAGCCTTGTACGCCAGCATGTTCCGGAAGTCCGACCATGCCGCGTCGCTGATGGCACGGGCCAGGCCCCGGTTCTTGACCATGTTGCGCACGGTCAACCAGCGTCCCGCACTGTCCTGCGACACCGTCACCGTCGAAGGGCTCACGCCCTCGGGCAGCGGCCGGGACCAGACAATGTCCAGCGGATCCGCCATCTTCGCCGGCGTCAGCTTCCCGTCCCGGTACCGGAACCCGCTGGTGGTGTGCTCGGCGGACTTCCGGGACTTCTTCTTCGACTTGAAGCGCGGATATTTCGCCTGCTTGCCGAAGAAGTTGGTGAACGCGACCTGCAGGTGCCGCAGGCACTGCTGGAGCGGAACCGACGACACTTCGGACAGGTAGGCCAGTTCCCCGGTCTTCTTCCAGGCCGTCAGCATGGCCGAGGTCTGGTTGTAGTTCACCCGCTCCTGTCGTGTCCACGCCTCGCTGCGGGCGGCGAGCGCCAGGTTGTAGACCTTGCGGACGCAGCCGAAGGTGCGCGACAGCTCCGCCGCCTGCGCATCCGTCGGATAGAAGCGGTACTTCAGCACCCGCATCACCGGGTTCGTGGTCACGCTCACAATCTAGCGATCCGACTAGTTAAGATCAAACCTGCGGGCCAGAGCACTGCGGTCCGCCCCGGGGGCGCATCGCAGCCCGTTGCCCTGCTCCGCAGGAGCTTCGCTTCCTCCCCCAACTGAAGCAGGGGGTATGCACGAAGGAGGAAAAGATGACCGCCGCCGCAACCGGCACAGCCGCCCCGCCCTCCACCGACGACGAACCGTCACAGCGGAAGCTCTACCGCGCCGCCGAGGGCCGGATGCTCGGCGGCGTCGCACGCGGGCTGGCCGGGCATCTGGGGCTGCCCGTCTCCTGGGTCCGGGTCGTCTTCATCGCGCTGTTCATGGCCAACGGGATCGGCGTGCTGCTGTACGCGGCGTTCTGGTTCGTGGTGCCGCTGGGCACCGGCGGCTTGCCCGCGCCGCCCGACGCGAAGGACGAGTTCACCTGGGGCGACTGGAACCTGCGCCCCAGCCGGCGGCGCCGGTACGGCCGCAGACCCGAGAAGGGATCGGTGTTCGCGCTCCTGGTCCTGATCGTCGCGCTGGTCGCGCTCGGCGACAACCTGCAGTTCGGCGGCGCCGACCACTACCTGTGGCCGCTGCTCCTCATCGGGGTGGGCGTGGCGCTGGTGTGGCGGCAGGCGGACAACTCCCGGCGCGCCCACTGGGCCGCCGTCGGCCGCCGCACCGGCCTGCTGCCGCTGCTGCGCGGTGCGGCTGGAGTGGTCCTGGTCGCCGCCGGCGTCACCGGCATCGTCGTCGTCCAGGGCTCCGTCGAGCACCTCGGGCCGATCCTGCAGGCCGCTGTCGCGGTGCTGGTGGGGATCGCGCTGCTCGCCGGGCCGTACCTGGTCCGCATGATGCAGGACCTGTCGGAGGAGCGGCTGATGCGCATCCGCGCGCAGGAGCGCGCCGAGGTCGCCGCGCACGTCCACGACTCGGTGCTGCACACCCTCACGCTGATCCAGCGCAACGCCGAGAAGCCGCGCGAGGTGGCCCGGCTGGCCCGTGCGCAGGAACGCGAACTGCGCGCCTGGCTGTACAAGCCGTCCGGCAACGGCAAGGACGAGTCCGAGGAACCCGAGACGCTCGCCGCGGCCGTCAAGGCCACCGCCGCCGAGGTGGAGGACCACCACGGCACCCCGGTGGAGGTGGTGTGCGTCGGCGACTGCCCGCTCGACGAGAGGCTGGGCGCGCAGGTGCAGGCCGCGCGTGAGGCGATGGTCAACGCGGCGAAGTACGGTGGCGAGGGTGGCCCGGTCCAGGTCTTCGCCGAGGTCGAGGGGCGCACGGTGTTCGTCTCCGTGCGCGACCGGGGCCCCGGCTTCGACCCGGACGCGGTGCCCGGGGACCGGATGGGCGTGCGCGAGTCCATCGTCGGGCGCATGGAGCGCAACGGCGGCACCGCCCGCATCCGCTCGACGGCGGGCGAGGGCACAGAGGTGGAGCTCGAGATGGAAAGGGCGGCTCGGCAGTGAGCGACGCAGGCGTAAGCGAGACGACGGCGGGTGGCAGCGAGGACCGGCGGGTGCGGGTGGTGCTTGTCGACGACCACCGCATGTTCCGGGCGGGCGTGCAGGCCGAGATCGGCCGCACCGAGACGACCGGTGTCGACGTCGTCGGCGAGGCGGGCGACGTGGAGCAGGCGTGCACCGTCATCCAGGCCACCCGGCCCGACGTCGTACTTCTCGACGTGCACCTGCCCGGGGGCGGCGGGGTGGAAGTGCTGCGGCGCGGCACCTCCCTGATGGCGGCGACGGACCGGCCGGTGCGGTTCCTGGCACTGTCGGTCTCCGACGCCGCCGAGGACGTCATCGGCGTGATCCGCGGCGGTGCGCGCGGCTACGTCACCAAGACGATCACCGGCGCCGACCTGGTCGACGCGGTCTTCCGCGTCGCGGACGGCGACGCGGTCTTCTCTCCACGGCTGGCCGGCTTCGTGCTGGACGCCTTCGCCTCCACCGACGCCCCGCCCATCGACGAGGACCTGGACCGGCTCACCCAGCGCGAGCGCGAGGTGCTGCGGCTCATCGCCCGCGGCTACGCCTACAAGGAGATCGCCAAGCAGCTGTTCATCTCCGTCAAGACGGTCGAGTCGCACGTCTCGGCGGTGCTGCGCAAGCTGCAGCTGTCCAACCGTCACGAGCTGACCCGCTGGGCGACCGCGCGCCGCCTCGTCTGATCCCCCGGCCGTCCGCCCGACGAGGCCGGTCGGCTGTCCCGCGCGGCCCGCCGCCTCGGGCCGGTCGGCCGTCCCCGCACCGCGCCGCCGGAGTGAGGCTTGAGCCGTCGGCCCCGCAGCGTCCGACCGCGTTCCACGCTTCGGACATCTGGCGACGGCGGGGCCGACGCAGGGGAAGCGGAGGCGGACGCGATGAACATGAGCATCCTGGACGAGATGCGGGCCACCCTGCCGGGGCCCGTGACGGGGCCCGCGGATCCCGGCTACGAGGCGTCCCGTGCGATCTACAACGCCATGATCGATCGGCATCCCGCTGCGATCGTGCCATGCGGGGGCGTCGATGCGGTCGCCGCGACCGTGACCTTCGCCCGTGACCACGGGCTGGAGCTGGCCGTCCGCGGCGGCGGACACAGCGGCCCCGGCCTGTGTCTCGTCGACGACGGCGTCACCCTCGATCTGTCCCCGATGCGCGCCGTCTACGTGGATCCGGATGCCCGGACGGCGAAGGTCGAAGGCGGCGCCCTCCTTGCGGACCTTGACCGGGCCACGCACGAGTTCGGGCTCGCCACCCCCGCCGGCATCGTCTCGACGACGGGGGTCGGCGGCCTCACCCTCGGTGGCGGACACGGCTACCTCACCCGCCGGTACGGGCTGACCGTGGACAATCTGCTCTCCGCCGAGGTGGTCCTGGCCGACGGCCGCGTGGTCACCGCCGACGAACGGCACGAGCCCGACCTGTTCTGGGCACTGCGCGGCGGAGGCGGCAACTTCGGAGTCGTCACCTCCTTCACCTACCGGCTCCACCCGGTCGACACGGTCGGGATGGGCGTGACGCTGTGGCCGGTGGAGCGCACCCGTGACGTGCTGGCCTGGTACCGGGAGTATCTGCCGGCCGCGTCCGAGGACGTGTACGGCTTCTTCGCGGTGCTCACCGTCCCGCCCGCGCCGCCCTTCCCGCCGAGCACGCACGGGCTCAAGATGTGCGCGGTCGTGTGGTGTCTGACCGGCGACCTGGCGCCGCTGAACGGCACCCTCGACGTGGTGAACCAGCCCGCCAAACCGGCCTTCCACTTCACCTCGCCCATGCCGTACCCCGAACTGCAGACCATGTTCGACGAGCTCATACCGCCCGGCCTGCAGTGGTACTGGCGCGGCGACTTCTTCGACCGCCTCGACGACGAGGTTCTCGCCGTCCACGAGAAGTACGGCAGGTCGATGCCCACCCCGCTGTCCACCATGCACCTGTACCCCGTCGACGGCGCGGCGCACCGGGTCGACCCGGACGCCACGGCGTTCGGTCACCGCGACGCGGTCTGGTCCGGCATCTTCTCCGGCATCGACGCCGACCCGGCCAACGCGCGGCTGGTGCGGGACTGGGCCGTGGACTACTGGACCGAGGCCCACCCGCACTCGATGGGTGGCGCCTACGTCAACTTCCTCGGCCCGGACGAGGGCGAGGACCGGGTGCGGTCGACGTACCGCGACCATTACGGGCGGCTGGCCCGGGCCAAGCGGGCCTACGACCCGGACAACCTCTTCCACGCCAACCAGAACATCGTGCCGGCCTCGCATAACCTGGCGGCGTGACACCGGACTTCGACGCACAGGAACGGCAGGCGTGGGCGGGGCAGGCCATCGCGTACGAGAACAGCTTCGGGAAGCTGTGCGCCTACACCGTACCGACGCTGCTGGAGGCGGCGGGGCCGCTGTCGGACCTGCGGGTGCTGGATGCCGGCACCGGCACCGGCATCGCCGCGGCGGCCGCTCTCGCGCGCGGCGCGAAGGTGACGGCCGTGGACGCCGAGCCCGGGCATGCTCGACCGTGCGGCGTCGGCCGCGCCGGGCGCGGACGTGCGGCGGGCGACGCTGCCCGACCTGCCCTTCGCGGACGGCGAGTTCGATGTGGTCGTCGGCAACTTCGTGCTGAACCACGTGGCGCGGCCGGCGGCCACGCTGGCGGAATTGCGCCGCGTCACCCGGCCCGGCGGCCGCATCGCCCTGACGATCTGGGCCGCACCGCCGGCCCCGGGCAAGGCCCTGCTGGGCCGCGCGCTCAAGGCGTCCGGCGTCACGGACCGCCACAAGCTCGACTTCCCCTCCCTCGCACCGGAGGACGACTTCCCGCGCGACGAGCCCGGCTTCGCCGGCCTGCTGACGGCGGCCGGTCTCATGGACACGACGTGTGACCTGCTCGCCTGGGACCACCTCACGACGGCGGAGGAGTGGTGGAGCGGCCCGGCGTCGGGTATCGGCACGATCGGCCAGGCGCTGCGCACCCTCCCGCCGGCGGCGGTCTCGGACGTCCGGCGCCACTTCACGTCCCTGGCGGCGGAGTTCACCACCCGGGAGGGTGCCCTGGCCCTCCCGCACACCGCCCTGCTCGCGACGGGCCGCGCCCCGTCCCGGTAAAACGCTACAGCCGGTCGATCTCGGCGAGATCGATGTCGATGGTGAACGGCACGGTGGTCTTGAGCTGGTCTCGGAAGATGCCCGTCGGCGAATAGGCGGACGTGGCCGGATCAAGCTCGTACACATACACCACCGGGCGCCGCCCCTCGCCTTTCTCCACTCGCCAGAAGTGCGGGATGCCCGCCTCGGCGTACAGCTGCGGTTTTCGTTTCCGATCCCGTTCGGTCGACTCGGGGGAAACGACTTCCACGGCGAGAACCACGTCCTCCGGACGGTAGCCGGTCTCCTCCGCCTCCTCGCTGACCGCGGCGGCCCTCACCGCCATCAAGTCGGGCTCGGGCCGGTTCCGGTTCCCGAGGATGACGGACATCTCCCGACAGATCCGCAGGTCCTCGGCTGCCGCCCGTCGGAGCCCCATCTCCAGCAGCGACATCACCAGCATGTGGAAGTACTTCTGCGGGCTCACGAAGACCAGACTCCCGTCAATCAGCTCGGTGTGCGGCGGGAGATACGGCATGCGATCAAGGTCGTCGGCGGTGAATCCGCCAGGAGGCGGAAAAGCCCAGGCGGGCAACTCCTCGGCGGTCATGATTCCTCCCATGGACGACATCCTGTGCCCTGCTCTCAGCGTAGCGGCCCGAAATGATCACACATCGTCCTTTCGGGCGAACTGAGCTGCACCCCACTGACGCGATCCCGAGAGCCTGCATTCGCCCGCTTGCACATCGGCGAACCTCGCATGCAGAATGCATGCATGGTTGCTTTGCAGATTCGGGACGTGCCGGACGATGTCCGCGACATACTGACCGAGCGTGCGAGGGCTACGGGGCGCTCACTGCAGGGGTATCTCCTCGACCTGGTGAAGAGTGAGGCTGAACGCGCCAACAACCTCGCGGTACTCCGCGCCTTCGAGGGGCGGACAGACGGTGCGTCCGGCTCCATGGACGAGACGGTCCGAGAGCTCGACGCCGCGCGCGGGGTGCGGGAGACCGAACTCGGCACCGAAGAGGACGTGACGTGATCGTCGTCGATGCGAGCGTACTGACCGAAGCGCTGACCGGCGACGGGCCGGCGGGCAAGGCGGCCCGCGGACGGCTCGCAGCAGACCCCCACTGGGCGGCTCCTGGCCACCTGGTGGTGGAAACCTTCCATGCCGTCCGGGGGCGTCTGCTCGGTCAGAAAGTCGGCCGGCAACGTGCGGACGACGCCGTCGCCGCGCTCACCGGCATGTCCATCGAGGTCGTCGACATCCAGCCACTTCTCCTCAGGATGTGGGAGTTGCGTCGCCACGTCTCCGGTTACGACGCCGCGTACATCGCGGCCGCCGAAGTCCACCGCGCACCGCTGGTCACCGGAGACGCACGACTGAGCCGCTGCAAGGTCGCACGCTGCGAGATCGACGTCATCGGCTGAGGCCGCCGGCACCGTCAGGCGGTGAGGCCGGCCGCGTGGAGAAGAGGGCGGGCAGCCTCCCATGTGCCGTCCAGTGCGGGCGTGCGGTGGGTGCCGACGCCGACGTCCTTGAAGCCGCTCGAGGTGGACACGCAGACCACCGGGCCGTCGAGCGCTGCGCGCTCGTCCGGCGGCAGGCTGCGCAGGCCCGCCAGGCCGGCGGCGGCGGAGAGTTCCGCCCAGAGCCCGGCGCCGGCCAGTTCGGTCTGCGCCGCGCGCAACTGCTCGTCGGTCAGGGTGAGGGCACGGCCGCCGCTGTCGCGGACGGCGACGACGCCGCGGTAACCGCTGACCGGCGCGACGATCGAGTACGCGTCCGTCGCGCCGACCTCGACGTGCGCCGCCGGACGCCCCTCGCGCAGAGCGGCCGCCAGCGGCGCGGCCGCTGCCGACTCGCACGCGAAGAGCCGCGGCACCCGGTCCGTGACGCCGAGCCGACGCAGCTCCGCGAACCCCTTCGCCACCCCGAACAGCAACTCGCCGTATCCCGTCGGCACGAAGACGGCCGCCGGCACGCCGAGTGCGGCGTGGATCTCGTAGGCGATCGTCTTGTAACCCTCCGGCCCGAAGGGATGCCCGGTGTGAGTGACGGTGAGGTTACTGACAGGGTGCAGTCCGAGCCGATCGACGAGCTGCCGGGTCAGTGGCCATCGCGCCTCCCACGGCACGGGCAGCACGACCGCGCCGTAGGCGCGCAGGAACGACTCGACGACCGGCGGCAGCCGCGGCGAGCCCACGACGACGCACGGCAGTCCCGCCCGTGCCGCATAGGCCGCGGCCGAGGCACCGTGGTTGCCGGAAGAGGCGACGACGACACCGGGCGCGCCGACCTCGACGGCGGCACTCACGGCGCAGCGGTTGAGCCTGTCCTTGTGACTCCACGTCGGGTTGCGCGACTCGTCCTTGACCCAGAGCCCCGGGGCGAGCTCGACCACGGGTGTGCCGCCCTCACCCAGGCCGGGAGCGGCCAGCGGCGGCAGCAGCGGCGCCCACCGCCCGTGCCCCGACGCTCCTGGCACCCCGCCGGGAAGAAAGCCCGCCGGCAGCCGGTCGTAGGCGTAGTCGATCTCCAGAGGATATGCGACGTCGTCCGTGCCGGTTCGCGGACAGCCGCCGGTCAGCGGCGGCCACAGCGGGTAGTGCAGGGCCGGGTCGCCGAGCGAGCGCTGGCCCGTCGCGAGGGAGTCCGTGGCAGTCGTCACGAGGGAAGACCTTAGGTGTATTGCCCCATGAGGCAACGGACGCGGCTGGCTTCGCTCTCCGGGTCACCTCCCATCACCGTGGCAGACGGCCGTGCTGCTGCCGCTGGCCAGAGGAGGCGTTCCACCGGCCGGCAAGGTCGTCAAGGCGCTGGCCGATCCCACCCGGCGGGAGTTGCTCGACCGGCTGCGGGCGGCGGACGGGCAGACGCTGGGTGAGTTGTGCGGCCGGCTGGGGATGAGCCGGCAGGCCGTCACGCAGCACCTGGGCGTGCTCGAGGGAGCCAGCCTGGTCAGCACGGTCCGCGACGGCCGCCGCAAGCTCCACTACCTGAACCCCGTGCCGCTGCACGAGATGCAGGAACGGTGGATCGACAGGTTCGCGCGACCGCGCCTGCGCGCGCTGAGCGCCGTCAAGCACACAGCGGAGGAAGCCATGACCACCACCGACCGCACAGCGGACGGACGACCCCGGTTCGTCTACGTCACCTACATCGAGAGCACTCCGGAGCGCGTCTGGGACGCCCTCACGGACGCCGACCTGACCGCCGCGTACTGGGGGCACAGCAACGTCTCCGACTGGCGGCAGGGCTCCACCTGGGAACACCGCCGCACCGACGGCAGCGGCGTCGCCGACGTCGAGGGCACGGTGGTGGTCAGCGAGCGGCCCCGCCGGCTGGTCACCACGTGGGCCGGGCCCGGCGGGGAGACGGCCGAAGGGGCCGCCTCCCGCGTCACCTTCGACATCCGGCCGCACGGCGGCATCGTGCGGCTCACCGTCACCCACGAGAACCTGGCCGACGAGGGCGAGCGCGCGCAGGCAGCCGCGGGCTGGGCGGCGGTGCTCTCGAACCTCAAGTCGTTCCTGGAGACGGGCAGCCCGCTGCCGCAGGAACCGTGGCGGATGCCGGGCGGACGCCACGACGGCTGATCGGGCGAATCTGCCGGGTGCGGCGGGCCGGCCCGTGCGACGCGCGGGCCCGCATGGAAGACCCCATACATGACGAGCGAGGACCTGACGACCATCCGTGTGGACGTGTACCTGCCGCACCGCCCGGCGGCGGTGTGGCGGGCGCTGACCGAGCCGGAGCTGATCGCGCGCTGGCTGATGCCGGGCGACTTCCGGCTGGTCGTGGGCCACCGGTACACGATGCGGGCGGTGGCCGTGCCGGCGACCGGCTTCTCCGGAACGGTGCAGGCCGAGGTACTGGCCTTCGAACCGGAGCGGATGCTCCGGGTGAGCTGGCGCGACGCCGACCGCGACAGCCCGGCGCATGCCGACTGGACGGTGACCTGGACACTCGCAGCGGAGAGAGGTGGCACCCGGCTGTTCCTGGTCCACGACGGCTTCGACCCGGACAACCCGGCCCAGCAGCGTGCCCGCACCGTCATGGACGGCGGCTGGCGCTCCCACATGATGCCACGGCTCGACGCCGTCCTGGACGAGCTCGACGCCGCCGCCTGAGCAGCACGTACCGCACCACGGCCCGGCTCCCGTCCGGCGCCCCGCCGCCGTGCGGCTACACCTCACCGCCGGACCCCGCGCGACCGTGCCGGACCGGCCGCGTGTGGATCTTCGCGAGGCACGCCGGCATCGCGGCTCCGTCGTCGTGGTCGCGTGCCCGGTAGGCGCTCGGGCTCTCCCCCACCAGTGCGGTGAAGCGCGCGCTGAACGACCCGAGCGACGTGCAGCCGACCTCGAAGCACACCTCGGTCACCGACAGGTCGCCCCGCCGCAGCAGCGCCTTGGCGCGCTCGACGCGGCGGGTCATCAGGTAGCCGTACGGGGTCTCCCCGAAGGCGGCACGGAAGCTGCGCGCGAAGTGTCCCGTCGACATCAGGGCCTCCCGCGCGAGCGCCGGTACGTCGAGCGGCCGGGCGTGGTCGCGGTCCATCCGGTCGCGGGCCCGCCGCAGCCGGACGAGGTCGTCGAGATCCTGCCGTCCCACATCAGGCAGTCTGGCACGTCCCAGCGCCGACCGGTCAGAATTCGAGAAGCGCCGGTCAGCGCGCCGCGCCTAGAGTCTGGGGCGATGGGGACACACCGGGGTCGCCCCGCCGGCCCGCCTGACGAAGGAGCCGAGTTGAGCAAGGCCTCGCGCACGGACACCGCACCGCACGTCGCCGACAGCCACGACCTGATCCGTGTGCACGGCGCGCGCGAGAACAACCTCAGGGACGTCCATGTCGAGATCCCGAAGCGCCGGCTGACGGTCTTCACCGGCGTCTCCGGCTCAGGCAAGAGTTCGCTGGTCTTCCACACGATCGCCGCGGACTCGCAGCGGCTGATCAACGAGACGTACAGCGCCTTCCTGCAGGGCTTCATGCCGACGCTGTCGCGGCCGGACGTCGACGTGCTCGAGGGGCTGACGACCGCGATCATCGTCGACCAGCAGCGGATGGGTGCCGACCCCCGCTCCACCGTCGGCACCGCCACCGACACCGGCGCGATGCTGCGCATCCTCTTCAGCCGGCTCGGCACGCCGCACATCGGCTCCGCCCAGGCGTTCTCCTTCAACGTCGCCTCGATCAGCGGCGCGGGCGCGGTCACCATGGAACGCGGCGGGCAGACCGTCAAGGAACGGCGCAGCTTCAGCGTCACCGGCGGGATGTGCCCCCGCTGCGAGGGGCGCGGCGAGCGTCACCGACCTCGACCTCACGGAGTTCTTCGACGACTCCAAGTCCCTCGCCGAGGGCGCGCTGACCGTCCCCGGCTACAAGCCGGGCGGCTGGAACCACCGGCTCTACCGCGCGTCGGGGCTCGTCGACCCGGACAAGCCGATCCGCCGGTACACCAAGCGCGAGCTGCACGACTTCCTGTACCGCGAGCCGACCCGGATGAAGATCGAGGGCATCAACATGACCTACGAGGGGCTGATCCCCCGGGTCAGGAAGTCGATGCTCGCCAAGGACCGGGAGGCGATGCAGCCGCACATCCGCGCGTTCGTGGACCGGGCGGTCACCTTCACCACCTGCCCCGACTGCGAGGGCACCCGGCTCAGCGAGGCGGCCCGCTCCTCGCGGATCGACGGGCTGAACATCGCCGACGCGTCCGCGATGCAGATCAGCGACCTGGCCGCATGGGTCGCCGGCCTCGCACGAGCCCTCGGTCGCGCCGCTGCTGACCGCGCTGCGCGCGAGCCTGGAGTCGTTCGTGGAGATCGGGCTGGGCTACCTGTCGCTGGACCGGCCCGCCGGCACGCTGTCGGGCGGCGAGGCGCAGCGCGTGAAGATGGTCCGGCACCTCGGCTCGTCCCTCACCGACGTCACCTACGTCTTCGACGAGCCGACGATCGGACTGCACCCGCACGACATCCAGCGGATGAACGACCTGCTGCTGCGGCTGCGCGACAAGGGCAACACGGTGCTCGTCGTGGAGCACAAGCCGGAGACGATCGCGATCGCCGACCACGTCGTCGACCTGGGCCCGGGCGCCGGGCACGGCGGGCGGCCGCGTCGTCTTCGAGGGCACGGTCGAGGGGCTGCGGACAGGCGGCACCGTCACCGGCCGGCACTTCGACGACCGGGCCGCGCTCAAGGAGTCGGTGCGCAAGCCCACCGGCGCGCTGGAGATCCGCGGCGCGCACACGCACAACCTGCGGGACGTCGACGTCGACGTCCCACTCGGGGTGCTCACGGTCGTCACGGGAGTGGCCGGCTCCGGCAAGAGTTCGCTGATCGAGGGCTCGGTGGCGGGGCGGGACGGCGTGGTCTGCGTCGACCAGGGCGCCATCCGCGGTTCGCGGCGCAGCAACCCGGCGACGTACACCGGGCTGCTCGACCCGGTCCGCAAGGCGTTCGCCAAGGCCAACGGCGTGAAGCCGGCGCTGTTCAGCGCCAACTCCGAGGGCGCCTGTCCGAACTGCAAGGGTGTCGGCGTGGTGTACACGGACCTGGCGATGATGGCCGGGGTCGCCACCACCTGCGAGGAGTGCGAGGGCAAGCGGTTCCAGGCGGCGGTGCTGGAGCACCACCTGGGCGGGCACGACATCAGCGAGGTGCTGGCGATGTCGGTGGCCGAGGCGGAGGAGTTCTTCGGGGCCGGGCGAGGCCCGGACTCCGGCCGCGCACCGGATCCTGGGCAGGCTCTCCGACGTCGGGCTCGGCTACCTGCGGCTGGGCCAACCGCTGACCACGCTGTCCGGCGGCGAGCGGCAGCGGCTGAAGCTGGCCACGCACATGGGCGAGAAGGGCGGCGTCTACGTGCTGGACGAGCCGACCGCCGGGCCTGCACCTCGCCGACGTCGAGCAGCTGCTCGGGCTGCTGGACCGGCTCGTCGACTCCGGCACGTCGGTGATCGTCATCGAGCACCACCAGGCGGTGATGGCGCACGCCGACTGGATCGTCGACCTGGGGCCGGGCGCCGGGCACGACGGCGGCCGCGTCGTCTTCGAGGGCACGCCGGCCGACCTGGTCGCGGACCGCTCCACACTCACCGGGGAGCATCTGGCGGTGTACGTCGGCGCCTGAGCCGGGCGCCGACGTACGGGGTGACGGGCGGGGCGCCGGCCCGTCACCCCCGCTGCGGCGTCACTCCCACTCGATGGTGCCCGGCGGCTTGCTGGTGACGTCCAGGACGACCCGGTTGACCTCGCTGACCTCGTTGGTGATGCGGGTCGAGATGCGGGCCAGCACGTCGTAGGGCAGCCGCGACCAGTCGGCCGTCATGGCGTCCTCGGAGGAGACCGGGCGCAGCACGATCGGGTGGCCGTAGGTGCGGCCGTCGCCCTGGACGCCGACCGAGCGGACGTCGGCGAGCAGCACCACGGGGCACTGCCAGATGTCGCGGTCCAGGCCGGCCGCGGTCAGCTCCTCGCGGGCGATGGCGTCGGCCTCGCGCAGCAGGTCCAGCCGCTCGCGGGTGACCTCGCCGACGATGCGGATGCCCAGGCCGGGGCCGGGGAAGGGCTGGCGCTGGACGATCTCCTCGGGCAGGCCCAGCTCCTGGCCGACCATCCGCACCTCGTCCTTGAACAGCTTGCGCAGCGGCTCGACGAGCTCGAACTCCAGGTCCTCGGGCAGGCCGCCCACGTTGTGGTGCGACTTGATGTTCGCGGCGCCGGTGCCGCCGCCGGACTCGACGACGTCCGGGTAGAGGGTGCCCTGCACCAGGAACGAGACGTCCTGGCCGGCCGCGCCGCGCCTCGGCGACGAGCTCGGCCTGCGCCTGCTCGAAGACCCGGATGAACTCGCGGCCGATGATCTTCCGCTTCTGCTCCGGGTCGGAGACCCCGGCCAGCGCGGCCAGGAACCGCTCGGAGGCGTCGACGACCTTCAGCTGCACGCCGGTCGCCGCGACGAAGTCCTTCTCGACCTGCTCGGTCTCGCCCTTGCGCATCAGCCCGTGGTCGACGTACACGCAGGTCAGCTGGGAGCCGATGGCCCGCTGCACCAGGGCGGCGGCCACCGCGGAGTCGACGCCGCCGGACAGGCCGCAGATCGCCCGCTTGGTGCCCGACCTGCTCGCGGATCGCGGCGACCTGCTCGTCGACGATGCTCGTGGTCGTCCAGGACGGGGTGAGCCCGGCGCCCCGGTACAGGAAGTGCTCCAGGACCTGCTGGCCGTGGGTGGAGTGCATGCACCTCGGGGTGGTGCTGCACGCCGTACAGCCGGCGCTCGTCGTTCTCGAAGGCGGCGACGGGCACCAGGTCGGTGGAGGCCGTCACGGTGAAGCCCTCGGGGGCGGCGGAGCAGGCGTCGCCGTGCGACATCCACACCTGCTGCTCGGTCCGGGGTGCCCTCGAAGAGCGTGGAGCCGGACTTGGCGACGGCCAGGTCGGTGCGGCCGTACTCGCGGCCGCCGGTGTCGTCGACGGTGCCGCCGAGGGTGGTGGCCATCAGCTGGAAGCCGTAGCACAGGCCGAGCACCGGCACGCCGGCCTCGAACAGCGCGCGGTCCAGGGACGGCGCGCCCTCGGCGTAGACGGACGAGGGGCCGCCGGAGAGGATGATCGCCGCCGGGCTTCTTGGCGAGCATCTCCTGCGACCGGCATGGTCGAGGGCACGATCTCGCTGTACACCCGGGCCTCGCGCACGCGGCGCGCGATGAGCTGGGCGTACTGCGCGCCGAAGTCGACGACGAGGACGGTGTCCGGGGCCTGGGCGGATTCCGGCGCGGGCTGGCGGGTGGGCGCTGATGCCACGAGCGGCCTTTCGGCGGTGGTGCGAGCGGGCGGGGGCCCTGCGACGCTCGCCGGGGGCGGCGCGCCGGGGCTGACCCCGTCATTCTACCGGGGGCCGTCCGGGTGACCGGCACGCCTCGGACCGGTCGCGGCCGTCTCGGCATGCGGCCGCCTCGTGGACGCGGGCCGCGGCCCGGGGCATACTGGGCGCATGTTCACGCAGACGACCTTCGTGTTTACCTATGGCACCGGCCCGTCCGGCTGCCACGGTCGCGCTGCTGAACCACAGACCAGCGACTTCCCAGGCGCCCCGGGCCGGCTCAGGCCCGGGGCGCCTGTCGTTCCGCTCCCGGGCCGGGACGGAACCGGGCTCGCCGCCCGAGCCGAGGAGACACGGCATGAGCACCAGCACCAGCACCGCCGGCACGACACAGACCCGCGGCCGTGCCACCGCCGACACCGGCGCACCCACCGAGGACGCGGCGGCGACGGTCAGCGCCTCCCGCGCGGAGATCGACGACCTCGACGCACGGATCATCGCCCTCGTCGAGGAACGGATGGCCGTCTCGGCCCGCATCCAGCAGGCCCGCGTCGCCTCCGGCGGCCGACGGGTGAACCTGGCCCGCGAGATGGAGATCCTCGGCCGCTACCGCGACCGGCTGGGCCGCCCCGGCACCCCGCTGGCGATGACGCTGCTGGAACTGTGCCGCGGGCGCGCGTGAACGACGCGCGTCGAGCGGGCAGTCACCCGTACGGCGCGTGACCGCTGGGCCCGGGCTTCGTTGAACCGGACATCGCCACCGGATGCGATGAGACGCCCGCCCGCTCCGCCGCAGCGCGGAGCCGGCCGCGTCGTGGGACCTCGCACCGGTGCGGTGACCGGACGGCAGGGGACAGCAGCCCGGTCACGACCCTCTGCCGACGGCAGGGGCGCCCGGCGGCCGGTCTCGGGGACGCCCAGGACCGACCGCTCCGCGGATGCAGCGTCCGGCCTGTCCAGTGCCTGTCTTCGCCGCGGGACTTCGCGGGACCGGCAGCACCGGGAGGCGCAGCGCGCCGAAGGCGTCCTCCGGGACGGCCGGGGCGGCCGGCGCGCACCGGCGGCGACCTGCGCGTAGGCCGTCGCCCTGCGCCGGACGCGGGTCCGCCTCGCCCTTGTTGGGCCACAGCGCCATCGCCCGCTCCGCCTGCGCGGTGATCGTCAGCGACGGGTTGACGCCCAGGTTCGCCGAGACGGCCGCGCCGTCGACGACGTAGATGCCCGGGTGCCCGTACAGCCGGTGGTAGGGGTCGATGACGCCGCTGCTCGGCGTCCGCGCCGATCGGGCAGCCGCCGAGGAAGTGCGCGGTCAGCGGCGTGCCCATCAGCTCGCCGACGTTGCGTGCCGGCGAAGCCGCCGATCTCGTCCGCCAGGTGAGCCGGGCCGCCTCGGCGCCCTCCGGGATGTGCAGCGGGTTGGGCGCGCCGTGCCCCTGCCGGGCGGTCAGCAGGCCCTTGCCCAGGCCCTTCTCCTTGCGGTACGTGGTCAGCGAGTTGTCCAGGCTCTGCATCACCAGGCCGATGATGATCCGCTCGGACCACTTGTAGTTGGACAGCGACCGCACGAACTGCACCGGGTGCTGCGCGCAGTTGACGGCGTAGCGCCAGCGCCGCGCGGCAGCCGGGAGGCGTGGTTGACCTGGAGCGTGGTCAGCGCGCCCATCGCGTTGGAGCCCTTGCCGTAGCGGACCGGCTCGATGTGGGTGTTGTCGTCGGGGTGGATGGAGGAGGTGATGGCGACGCCGCGGGTGAAGTCGAGCTTCGCGTCCTTGCCGTACTTCCGGTGGTAGCGCCGCCGGTCGGTCAGCGCGCCCACCAGGGCCTCGGAGTTGGTGCGGGTCAGGTCGCCCAGCCGCGGCGAGAGGTGCGGCAGCGCGCCCGCTGTCCCGCATGCGGTGCAGCAGCGTCTGCGTGCCGTACGTGCCGGCCGCGACGACGACCCACCGCGCGCGGATCGTGCGCTGCGCGGGCCCTGCCCCGTCCCGGCGGCGTGTGCCGCGGCCGCGCCGCGCGTCGGTCGGCACGACGCCGACCAGGTGTCCGCCCTCGCCGTCCTCGCGCAGGTCGACGACCGTCGTCATCGGGTGGATCTCGGCACCGGCCTTCTCGGCCAGGTACAGGTAGTTCTCGTTGAGGGTGTTCTTCGCGCCGTGCCGGCAGCCCGTCATGCACTCGCCGCACTCGTGGCAGGCCCGCCGGGACGGGCCCGGCGCCGCCGAAGTACGGGTCGGGCACCTCCTCGCCGGGCTTCGGCGCGCGCGGACCCGTCGCTGTCCTCGCCGTCGCCGAAGAAGACGCCGACCGGCGCGAGATGGAAGCTGTCGCCGACGCCCATCTTCTCGGCCGTCGCCTTCAGGTGCACGTCCGACGGCGTCATCGTCGGGTTGAGCCGCACGCCGAGCATGCGCTGCGCCTGCGTCGTAGTACGGCTCCAACTCCTCCTGCCAGTCGGTGATGTGACCCCACTGCCGGTCCTGGAAGAAGGCCGGCGGCGGCACGTACAGGGTGTTGGCGTAGTTCAGCGAGCCGCCGCCGACGCCCGCGCCCGCCAGGATCATCACGTTGCTCAGCAGGTGGATGCGCTGGATGCCGTACAGGCCCAGGGCCGGCGCCCACAGGTAGTTGCGCACGTCCCAGGAGTTCTTCGGCAGCTCGTCGCGGGAGAAGCGGCGGCCGGCCTCCAGCACGCCGACCGAGTAGCCCTTCTCGGTCAGCCGCAGCGCGGAGACGGCGCCGCCGAAGCCGGAGCCGACGACCACCACGTCGTAGTCGTGCGCTCGCGTGCCGGTCGTTGGTGCTCTGCTCGTCCACGCGGACTCCTTAGCGGAAACGCAGCGCCTTGAGCGCCTTGAGGGAGCGGGTCATGAAGGCGGCGTAGCGCCTCGTCGCCCATGCCGAGCGACGGCGCCATGGGCAGCAGCCGCTGGTGGGCGACGGTCTGCGCCTCGGTGTACTTGAGGATGCCCTCGGAGCCGTGCCGCCGGCCGAGCCCGGAGTCGCCCATGCCGCCCATGGGCGACTGGACGCTGCCGTAGGCGGCGGCGTAGCCCTCGTTGACGTTGACGGTGCCGGTGCGCAGCCGGGCGGCGACCGCGCGGGCGCGGCGGCCGTCGCGGCTCCACACGCTCGCGTTGAGGCCGTAGGGCGTGGCGTTGGCGCAGCGCGACGGCCTCGTCCTCGTCGCGGAAGCGGTAGACGGAGACGACTGGGCCGAAGGTCTCCTCCGCGCAGACGGCCATCGGCGCCTCGACGCCGTCCAGCACGGTCGGCTCGTAGAACAGCGGGCCGATGTCCGGGCGGTGCCGGCCGCCGGTCAGCACGGTGGCGCCCTTGGCGCGGGCCTCCTCGACGTGCCGGGTGACGTTCTCCAGCTGCTGCTCGGAGACGAGCGAGCCCATGTCGGCGCCGTAGGCGAGCGCCGACGCCGAGCCGCATGGCGCGGGTACGGGCGACGAACCGCTCGAGGAAGTCGTCGGCGACCGATTCGTGCACGTACAGCCGCTCGACGGAGATGCACAGCTGTCCCGGCGGAGGAGAACGCGGCCGCGCACCGCGCCGGCCGCGGCCTTGTCCAGGTCGGCGTCGGCGCAGCACCAGCATCGGGTTCTTGCCGCCGAGTTCGAGGGAGGCGCCGACCAGCCGGGCGGCCGCCTGCTGCGCGACCTCGCGGCCGGTGCGGGTCGAGCCGGTGAACGAGACGTAGTCGGCGTGCTCGACGACCGCCGGCCCGACGACCGGGCCCGTCGCCGAGGACGACCTGCCACACCTGCTCGGGCAGCCCCGCCTCGATCAGCAGGTCGCGGGCCCACAGCGCGGTCAGCGCCGTCTCGGTGTCCGGCTTCATCACCAGCGCGTTGCCGGCGACAAGGCCGGGCAGCGCGTCGCCGACGGACAGCTCCAGCGGGTAGTTCCACGGCGCGATCTGGCCGACGACGCCGCGCGGGTGGCGCAGCTCGGTGACCTTGGTCAGCGTCGGGATGGCGCCGGTGTGCCGCGTGCGGCCGCAGGTAGCGCGGGGGCCTTGCGCCCGTAGTGGCGGGCCGCGACGGCGACGGCCTGCACCTCCTCGTGCGCGTGCAGCCGGGTCTTGCCGGTCTCCAGCTGGATCAGGTCCAGCACCTCGGACTCGCGGCGCAGCAGCAGGTCGTGGAAGCGCAGCAGCACGGCGGCGCGGCTGCCGCACCGGCAGGCCGCGCCCAGGCGGGCTGCGCGGCGCGGGCGCGCTCGAAGGCGGTGGCGACGTCCTCGGGGGTGGCCTCGGGCAGAGCGGCCAGGCGGTCGCCGGTGAACGGGGTGTGGTTCGCCGTGGTGCCGCTGCCGACGACGCCGCGGGTGAGGCGCGCGACGAGGGCGTCGGTGACCACGTCGGCGGCCGTCCGGGCGCCGTCGGGGGCGGGGGCGACCGGGTTCGCCGGTGCGGGTCTTCTCCTGCGCGTCCGTCATGCGGCCGAGCGTACGACCGAGCGCGCAGGTTCGCATACCCGTCGGTAACCAGTCTTCACCGGTCGTCCACAACTGCGCCAGTGATCACTGGCGGTGTTACCGGCTCAGCACCCGGTACGTGTCGACGGCGCCCTCGAAGTAGTGGTCGACCCGGTCCCGCTCGGCCGAGGGGCCGATCACCAGCACGAGGTGGTAGCGCCCGTCCAGGATCAGCGCCCGGTTGCGCACGTACACCTCCCGGCCTCCTGGCGTCCTTCCAGGTGAAGGCGCCCTCGGCCATCGCGTGCCCGCCCACGTCGATCCGGCGCAGGCCGCCGGCCGTCGCCCAGTCGGAGCTGCGGTACGGCTTCAGCTCCGGCTCGTCCTCGCTCTGGTAGGCCATCGGGTCGCCGCCGAACTCCTTCGTGGAGTCGCGGCCCTTGACGACGACCATCTCGAAGTCACCCTTGTCGAAGCGCACCTGCCCCCGTTCGTTCACCCCGCTGTGGTGCCAGCCGTCCGGGACGGCGATGCGGAAACCGGAAGGGGCGTCGTAGAGGGTGAACCCGGAGGGCACCTCCTGGGTCCTGGAGACCTTCGGCTCCGGGGTGTTGGCCGGGCTCGGGTGTCCGCGACGGCGCGGCGCTCTGCCTGCGGGGCCGGCGCGCCGAGGGAGCCGCGCTCGTTGCGGAGACCGTCCTCGCCCGTCGTGCCCTGCTTCGGCAGGAACCACATCGCGTACAGCACCGCGCCGGTGAGCAGCAGGAGGACCAGTCCCGACCAGCAGCCGCCCCAGGCTGCGTGGACTGCCGTGCCGACGGGGCCGGGGCGCGCGATACGGGGGCGGACGCGGCGTGCCGGCGACCGGTGGCAGCGGGTTGCGCGGGCGGCGGCCGGGGCGTCGCCGCCTTGCGGAGCTCTGCAGGCTTGGGCGCTCGCGGCTGCCTGGGCGCCTTGGCGGGCTTCGGCGGCTTCGGGCGCCTGGCCGGACGACGCCTGCGGACCAGTTCACCGCGCCGACGCACGATCGGCAGCCGCCGCGGATCGGCGGGCCCGCCCGGCGCCGGCGACGGCGGCCCGACGAGGGTGTGGCGGCCCACCTCGGGCTCGGGCGCGGACCGCACGACGGCCAGCAGCAGGCCGCGCAGCTCCAGCACGTCGGAGCGTTCCGCCGGATCCTGCCGCAGCAGCGACTCGACCACGGGCTGCAGCGGACCGCACATCTCGACGCGAGTCGGGCGGCCGCGAGCCGCACCAGTTGCACGAGTTCGGCGGCGGCTTCCTCCGGATAAGGCGGGCGACCCTGCACCGCGCGGAACAACAGGGCGCCCAGCGCCCACAGGTCGGCGGCAGGCCCGACGGGCTGCTGGACGTGGGCCTGCTCGGGCGCCCAGCGCTCGGTGACGGCGCCGACCACGGTCAGCCGCGCGTCCCGCGCCCGCTCCGCGCCGAGGGCACTCGCGCGGGGGCGGCGGCATCGGGCGCCGCAGGCGCCCAGCCGTCGGGCAACGGCGGCATCGAACACGCCTACATCACCGCGGCCGCCCCCGGCACCCGCCGCACCGCCGTCGTCGAACGGCCACCACTGCTTGCCCGGCGCCGGGCCGGGCCCCGCCTCGGAAGCAGCAGCCCCGTCACCGCGCCCCCCGGAGGCATCTTCGCCGTCGTCGAACGGCCACCAGTTGCCCTCCGCGCGCGGCGCTTCATCGGCACCGGCGCCCTGCGAAGGGCCGCCGGGCGGGAGCGAACGGCCACCGTTTCGTCGTCGGAGTCCGGGCAGCCGGATGCCCGCCGGCCCGGTGCTCGGCTGCCGCCCGCGTGCCCGCGTGGTACGCGGCGATCGCACCCCGCCGCGCGGCCCGCGCGGCGGGCCCGTCCGCCTCGTGCGGACGACCGGGCCGCTGCTCGGCGGCGCCGTACGCGTGCGCGTCGCCGCCCTCACCGACCGGCGCCGCCTCGTCCCACGGCGCCCCACGCACAGGCCGCGCCGATGCGTCCTGGCCGGCACCGACCTGCCACCACGGCGCCCCGGCAGGGCCGTCGTCGCCCGGAGTACCGGCGGCCGAATCCGGCGCGTCGGTACCGCCGTCGGCAGAACCGCCCTGCCACCAGGGAATATCCGGACGGGATCCGGCTCCGGCTCCGCCGGTCTCCCACGCCGCAGACGGCCCCGCAGATCTCTCGGCGGCCCGCCCCGCCCCACCACCGGCCGGCCCACCGGGGCCCGTCCCACTGGGCACGGCGGGCCCCTCGCCGGGTGAGCCATCGGGCGGACTCCCGAGCCCGGGAGCCGAGCCGGGGCCGGGTTTGTCCTCGCCGCCGTCGGTGGAAGGCTGCCGCCCCGGTGGCAGCGGAAGGGCGGCCGCCTCCGCCACTTCTTCGGCGGGCCGTGGAAGGACGTCGTAGCCGCACAGTGTCTCTTCGGCCGCCCCGGCCGCAAGGCCGGTCAGCATGGCGTGCCCGTCGTCGCAGACGAGCACCGTCCGCGCGGTGAGGTTGCGGTGCGTCCAGCCCTGTGCGTGCACGGCCCGCAGGGCCGCGACCAGGTCGGCACCGATCTCGGCGGCGCGGTGCGGGCTGAGCGGCCGTTCGGCCAGCAGCGAGGCCAGCGGCCTGGCCGGCAGCAACTCGCTGACGATCCACAGCCCGTCGCCCTCGACGAACACGTCGAAGACCTGGTCCAGCCGCGGGTGGTCGGGCAGCTGCGCCGCGGCCAGCGCCGCCTCCAGGGCCCGCCGCACGCCGGGGTCGGCGGGCCGCCGGGTGGCGCGCCCCCCGGTGCGGCGCGCAGCGGCCACGCCGCCCCGCCGCACGACCGGCGTCGGGGCCGTCGTCGTCGACGAGTTCCGCTTCGACGACCTCGGGCAGCGGCACCTGCCGTACGAGCACCTCCTGTTCGGCGGCGGTGTCGTAGGCGCGCCACTGCATCGCGTCTTCCGCTTCGGCGGGCGACAGCAGCAGGCGGTAGCGGTCGGCCAGCAACTGGCCGACGTCACCCGCGTGGTCGTCCACGGCGCCTCCCCGCAGCTTTCCGGCTGCCGTCACGTTCTGCGGTCTTCACGATACGTCGCGGAGCGCACCTGTGCGCCCGTCGTGCGCGACCCGGCCTGCCGGGCCGTCGACACCCGTCACGCGGGCTTGAAGGTGGCGAACGCCGTATCGCGCAGGGTGCGGCACTCGTGGTCATTCCACTTGTCGGCCCGGCAGGTGATGAGGATGGCGTGCCCGCGCCCGTCGCCCACCTTGAAGCCGCGGTTGAGGACGCGGACGCGCTGCCCGTCCTTCCGTCCGCTCGAACTGCCAGTCGGCGACGGTCGGGTAGCCGTTCCAGTCGACGCCCTTGATGTCGCCGATGCGCCGGTAGTCCTTGCTGCTGCCGCGCACCGCGCCTTCCAGCTGCTGCCAGGAGTGGACCGCGTCGTCGCCGGGGTGGGAGGTGTAGTCGATCTGGATCTTGGGGTAGCTGCCCTCCGAAGCGGCGTAGATGCCGCCGGAGTTGCTGCCGGCTATGCCGATCCGCTTGAAGTCCCTCGGGCATGGCGACGGTGAAGTGGAACCGCCCGTCGGTCACCTGACGGTAGCCGTCGGGAAGGGCCTTGTCGCTCTTCCCCTTCTTCCCCTTGCCCTTGTGCTTGCCCTTGCCGTGGCCGGCCTGGCCGTAGCTCTTGCCGTCGTCGTCCGGGCCGTTGCCGTCGGACGGCTGTGTGGGGGACTGCGAAGTGTCCTGGCCGCCGTTCTTCGCGCCGTCGCCGCCGTTGGTCTGACCGGCGGTGGAGCCCTGGGTGCTGCTGTCGGCGGTGCCGCCGTCCCTGTCGTCACCACCGCTGGCCGCGAAGGCGACGATCGCGCCGATGATGACGAGCAGCGCGACGACGCCCGCGGCCAGGGCCATCACCCCGCGGGAGGTCAGGTCCTTCAGCGCGACGGGCCCCTTCGCGGGTCGGCGTCGGCCCCGTCTCGCGCGTCGCCTGGCAGGTTCGTGACCGGCTGCTCGCCGCCGCGTTACGCACGGACGTCAGCGCGGCACGCATCCGGTCCGCCTTGGCGTCGCCGGGCGCACCGGTCGGACCGCCCGCCGCGGCGGGGGCGGCCTTCGTGCCTTCGGCGCCGCCCTTCGGCGCACGCGCGGACGGGGCGTCGCCCTCGGCCGGCGGCGTCGGCGGCATCATCACGGTCCGCGTCGCGTCCGGCACTTCGGCCACGTCGTCGTCCTGCGCGGCGACGACGGCCTCCAACAGCACCCGCGCGCCGTCCACGTCGAGCCGCTCGTCCGGATCCTTCTCCAGCAGCCCGAGGATGACCTCGGTCAGCTGCCCGGCGTGCTCCGGCGGCGGCACCGGCTCCGTCATAACGGCGGTCAGCGTGCCGATGGCCGACTTCTTGTCGTAGGGCGGCCGCCCCTCGACGGCCGCGTACAGCAAGCCGCCCAGCGACCACATGTCGGCCGGCGGGCCCGGCGGCTTGCCGCGCGCCCGCTCGGGGGAGATGTAGGACGGCGCGCCGACGAGCATGCCGGTGGAGGTGACGGACGGGTCGCCCTCGACCTTGGCGATGCCGAAGTCGGTGAGCACGACACGGTCGCTGCCCTCTTCGAGCAGCACATTGGACGGCTTCACGTCGCGGTGCAGGATGCCCTGCCGGTGCGCGGCGCGCAGCACGTCCAGCACCGCCAGACCCACCTCCGCCGCCCGCCCGGGCTCCAACGGCCCGTCCGCGCGCAGCTGGTCGGCCAGCGATCCTCCCTCGACGAGCTCCATCACGATCCACGGGCGGTCGTCCTCGTCCACCACGTCGAACACGGTGACGGCGCTTTCGCTGCGCACCCGCGCGATCGCCTTCGCCTCGCGCAGCGTGCGGGTGATCAGGCGCTGCCGCTCGTCCTCGTCGATGCCGTTCGGAAAACGGAGTTCCTTGACGGCGACGGTGCGGCCGAGCGTCTCGTCACGGCCTCGCCACACGGTGCCCATGCCACCGCGGCCCAGCACTCCCTCGAGCCGGTAGCGGCCGCCGACCAGCCGTCCGTCCTCCACGTCCTGGCCCATGAATCCCCTTGCCGTCCCCTCAAGCAGCCCACAGCCGGGCAGCAGCACACCCCGCCCGAAACCTCATTGTGACGTACGCCGGGGACAACTCGCGTACGGGGTGTGTCTGCAGGCGTTCCCGTCAGAGTGGCACGATGTCCGGCGCGCCGAGCCGGGCCGCATCCGCGGTCAGATCGTCGGGCTGCCGCTGCGACTCGCGCTCCGCCTCGACCCGCTTCCGGTAGTGCTCGACCTCCCGTTCGACCTGGCTCTCGTCCCAGCCGAGCACCTGCGCCATCAACTCCGCGCACTCGCGGGCGCTTCTCGCGCCGCGGTCGAACGTCTCGATGGAGATGCGGGTGCGCCGTGTGAGCACGTCGTCCAGGTGCCGGGCGCCCTCGTGGGTGCAGGCGTAGACGATCTCCGCCCGCAAATAGTCGTCGGCGGCGGGCAGCGGTCGCCCCAAATCGGGCTCAGCCGTGACAAGTTCGAGCACCTGCTCCGCCAGCGAGCCGTAACGGCCCAGCAGATGCTCCACCCGCACCACGTGCAGGCCGGTGCGCTCGGCGATGCGGGCGCGCGCGTTCCACAAGGCGTGGTACCCCTCGGCGCCGGCCAGCCGCACCTCCTCCGTACAGCAGTCGGCAACCCGCATGTCCAGGCCGTGCACGGCCTCGTCGACGGCGTCCTTGGCCATCACCCGGTACGTCGTGTACTTGCCGCCCGCGATGACGACCAGGCCGGGCACCGGGTGGGCGACGGTGTGCTCGCGCGACAGCTTGCTGGTGGCGTCCGACTCGCCGGCCAGCAGCGGGCGCAGCCCGGCGTACACGCCCTCCACGTCGTCCCGGGTCAGCGGCACCGACAGCACCGAGTTGACGTGCTCCAACAGGTAGTCGATGTCGGCGCTGGACGCGGCCGGGTGCGCCTTGTCCAGGTCCCAGTCGGTGTCGGTGGTGCCCACGATCCAGTGCCGGCCCCACGGGATGACGAACAGGACGCTCTTCTCGGTGCGGAGGATGAGGCCGGTCGTGGAGTTGATGCGGTCCTTCGGCACGACCAGGTGGATGCCCTTGGACGACCGCACGTGGAACTGGCCGCGTTCGGCGATCATCTGCTGAGTGTCGTCCGTCCACACGCCCGTCGCGTTGACGACCTGCTTGGCGCGCACCTCGAACTCCCCGCCCAGCTCCAGGTCCTCCACGCGGGCGCCCACCACCCGTTCGCCCTCCCGGAGGAACCCGACGACCCGTGCCCCGTTCGCGGCGAGCGCCCCGTACGCGGCGGCGGTGCGGACGAGAGTGGCGACGAAGCGGGCGTCGTCCACCTGCGCGTCGTAGTACTGCAGGGCGCCGACCAGCGCGTCCCGCCGCAGGCAGGGCGCCGCCCGCAGGGCGCCGCGCCGCGTCAGGTGCCGGTGCGCCGGCAGACCGCGGCCGTGTCCCGACGACAGGGACATCGCGTCGTACATCGCGACACCGGAACCCGCGTACAGCCGCTCCCAGCCCTTGTGCTGCAGCGGATACAGGAACGGCACCGGGCGCACCAGGTGTGGCGCGAGCCGCTCCAGCAGCAGGCCGCGCTCCTTGAGCGCCTCACGGACCAGCGCGAAGTCCAGCATCTCCAGGTAGCGCAGGCCACCGTGGATCAGCTTGCTCGACCGGCTCGAGGTGCCCGCCGCCCAGTCGCGCGCCTCGACGATGCCGGTGGCCAAGCCTCGCGTCGCCGCGTCCAGCACGGTGCCCGCGCCCACGACGCCGCCACCGACGACCAGCACGTCCAGCTCGCGTTCGGCCATCTTCGCCAGTGCCTCGGCGCGCTGCTCCGGCCCGAGTGTCGCTGTCCTCACGCTGCCTCCCGTGGTCGTCGTCCGCCAACGTTGATCAGCTACCCGTCTCGATGGTCCCCCATTTCCCCGATTCCGGCCGGACGCGCACGCCGTCCGCGGCCCGCCTCCCGCATAACGGTCATATTGCCGCTTAACCTGACAGGGCGCTTTTCGCCACCGCCCGCGTACATCCGGGGGAAGGGATGACCGTCACCATGCCCGCAGACCTCGCCGTCATCGGCCTGGGCCATTCGAGTCTTCCGCTCGCCCAGGCGGCCGTCGCCGCCGGCATCGGCACCGTCGGCTACGACACCGCACCACGCACCGTCGCGGACCTGACCGCCGGACGGCCGCCCGCCGAGAGTTCACTGACCGCGCCCGCACTGCGCCGCATGCTCGCGGGCGGCTTTCACGCCACCTGTGACACCGACGAACTGGGCCGCGTCCGCACCGCCGTCATCTGCGCCGACACCCCGCTCGGCACAGACCGGGCCCTCGACCTGGAGCCCGTGCGGGAAGCCACCCGCACCCTCGCCCGGGTACTGCGGCCGCGCACCACCGTCGTCGTCGAGTCCGCCGTGTACCCAGGCAGCACGGAGGAGGTGCTGCGGCCGCTGCTCGAAGACGGATCCGGGCTGCGCGCCGGGCGCGACTTCCACCTCGCCTACGCGCCCAGCCGCCTCGACCCGGGGGAACGGCACCGTGAACACAGCGCCGTCCCGCAGGTCCTCGGCGGGCTCACCCCGGCCTGCACCGAGGCGGCCGCCGCCTTTTACAGCCGGCTCGCGGAGAAGGTCGTCCGCGCCCGCGGACTGCGCGAGGCCGAGACGACGAAACTGCTGGAGACCAACTACCGGCACCTCAACCTGGCCCTCATCAACGAGATGGCCGTCTTCTGCCACGACGTGGGCGTCGACCTGTGGGACGTCATCCGCTGCGCGGAGACCAAGCCGTTCGGCTTCCACGCCTTCCGTCCCGGCCCCGGAGTCGGCGGCCCGGAAGTGGCCGTCGACCCGAACTACCTGTCCTACCCGCGTCGCGCGCACGGCCACCCGCTGCGGATGGTCGAACTGGCGCAGGAGGTCAACGGGCGCATGCCCTGCTACGTCGTGCAGCGGGCCGCCGCGCTGCTCAACGAACACGGCAAGTCCGCCCGCGGCGCGCGCGTCCTCCTGCTGGGCATCACCTGCAAGGCGGACCTGCCCGGCCAGGCCGGCTCCCCCGCCCCCGAGATCGCCATCCGCCTCACCGACCTGGGAGCGCACGTCGCCTACCACGACCCGTTCGCGCCCGCCTGGTCGGTGGGCGGCCTGCCCGTGCCCCGCGCGGACGCCCTCTACGAGGCCACGGCGGAGGCGGACCTGACGTTGCTGTTGCAGAACCACGCCACGTACGACCTCCAGGGCATCGCGGCGAAGGCACAGCTGCTGCTGGACACCCGCGGCGCCAGCCCGGCGGGCGCCGCCCACCGGCTGTGACGGGCGAAAAGTCCACCCTTCCGGGCGAAGGCGGACGAAGCTTTGGCTGATCTTTGACAATCGGGGGGCATTACTTGGGAGATGCCTTCATAAAATCCCCACATGCCGGTGGTCCACCGGCCGACGCCGCGCCCGGGAAGTCATCCCGCGCGGCGTTTCTCTGTGACATGTGAAGGACTGAGATGCGTCTCACGTCGCGTGCCGTCCAGTTGCTCGCCGCAGCAGCACTCCCCCTGGCCCTGGCCGCCTGCTCCGCCGGCTCGTCCGACTCCGGCTCCTCGAACGACTCCACGGCCTCGGCCGCCAAGGCGTCCAAGGACCCCAACGCCGGCCTGATGACGGGCAGCCGGCTGAGGAAGGCATTGGCACCGGCCTCCTTCTTCGCGCCCGGTTTCACGGAGGACACCAGCGGCACCCGGGACTCCGGCACCACCTACGCCCCGCCGGCCAAGGCGAAGGCAGCGGCCAAGCCGGACTGCGGCAAGCTCAGCGGCACCAGCTGGATCGGCATCACCGGCGCCACGGGCGTCTCGTTCGCGCAGAACGACTACCTCAACAAGAACACGTCCGAGGAGGTCGGCCAGGAGATCGACGTCTTCCGCGGCTCGGCGGCGACGGACGTGCTGCAGGACCTGCAGAAGTCCGCCACCGCCTGCAACGGCTTCCAGGACGAGCAGACACACTCGAAGGTGAACGTCGCCGGTGCGAGGACGAAGGGCCTCGGTGACGACGCCTACACCATCACGCTGACGGACAGCGCGTGGGAGAACGGCACCACGCTGATGGCCACCCGCGTCGGCACCAGTCTGGTGACCGTCATCTCCACCGACGGCAAGGACAACGGCGCCGCGACGGCGATGAAGCTCTCCCAGCAGGTCGCCGCCAACCTCAAGAAGGCCTGACCCGCCCTGCGTGGGGCCGCCCGGTAGCAGCTTGACCGTCGCGTGGTAGGCGGTGCGCCCCGCGTGCGAGACGGCGTGGGCCGCGTGCTTCACGCGTTGGCCACCTTGAGGACGACGTGCTCGACCCGGCATACGCCCGTCGCTCTTGACCGGCACCCAGGGCAGCCCAACGGCCGGATCGACGGTCTGGATCCAACCAGGGGTTTTTGCTCGATGTTGGGCTTTTTCTGACGAGTACTTGACCCGTAATCACCTAATGTCCGACGGTGCCGACGGCGATCCGCCGGCCCGCAGCGCCCCGGCCCCACACGGATGGCGCGCCATGACGTATCCACACCATGCCAGGCCTGGGGGCCACACCGATGACGAACAATCCTGCGTCGAAGCAGAGACGCGCCCGCTCTCGCAGCCGCTACGCAGCGCTGGCCGCCGCAGGACTGGTGGTCGCGGTCGGCGGCGCCTTCGGCGTCCGCGCCGCACTGGCCGGGGACGCGACGTCGTCGGACACCGCCTCCGTAGCCGACCAGGCGCGGCCCTCCGCCGCCGTGTCGGCCGGCGCGACGCCGAGTGCCTCGGCGTCCGGCTCCGCGTCGGCCTCCGCCAGCCCCTCGGCGAGCACGAGCGGCAAACCCTCCGGCTCCCCCTCGGCCTCCGCCCACGCCCACCACCGCTCCGCCACGCACACCGGCGGCGGCAGCAGCGGGATGTCCAGCGGAGTCCTCGCGCACCCCAACTCCGGCGGCCTGCCCGCGCCCCGCGTCTTCACGGGCAAGGCCTTCGACACCTGCACCGCACCGAGCCTGAGCACGATGAAGGCCTGGCACGGCAGTTCGTCCTACGGCGCGGCCGCCGTCTACGTCGGCGGCCGGAACCGGGGGTGCGCGCAGCCCAACCTGACCGCCTCCTGGGTGCGTTCGGTGCACGCCGAGGGCTGGAGCCTCATCCCGCTGTACGTCGGCGCGCAGCCGCCGTGCCAGAGCGGCGGCAACCCGGAGCGGATCACCTCCGGCAACGCCACCTCCCTCGGCGCGTCCGACGGCGCCGACGCCGTCGCGAAGGCCGCCGCGCTCGGGATGCGCGGCGGTACCGCCGTCTACCTCGACATGGAGGGGTACGACACCGGCGACTCCTCCTGCAACCAGGCGGTCCTCGCCTATGTCCAGGCATGGACCCACGCCGTGCACGCCCACGGCTACTGGTCCGGCTTCTACGGCTTCACCTCCTCCAGCGCATCCGCCGTCGCCTCGGCCCGCGCGAAAGGCACGGTGAACATGCCCGACGCGCTGTGGTACGCGCGCTACGACGGCAACGCCTCGACGACCACCGGGTTCCCGTTTTCGTCCGGCCTGTGGACAGGCCACCGGCGCGGCCACCAGTACGCGGTGAACCGCAAGGAGACCTACGGGGGTACGACGATCACGGTCGACCACGACGCGTGGGACGCGCCCGTCGCCGTGGTCGGCTGACCGCCGCACCCCCTTCGGGTCGGCTGAGGACCTCAGCCGACCCGAAGGGTCGACGAACCCGTCGCCACATCAGGCCGGCCTCACCCGCCGAGGTGACGTGCGAAGAAGCGGACCGCGCTGTCGGCCTCGAACCGGGGCAGTTCCTTGTGGCGGCCCGCGTTGGCGTGCAGCGTCTTGTCCTGCGAAGCGAAGGCGTCGAACAGCGCGAGCGCGGACGCGCGCGGGATGTGCTCGTCGTCCCACTGCATCGTGTACTCGACGGGGACGGTGATCCGCTGTGCGCACTCGGCCAGGGCGTCGGGCCAGTGCAGGCCGAAGACGGCGGCGGTGATCCGGGGTTCGGCCGCCGTGAGCGGCACACCGATTGCGGTGCCCATGTTGAGGCCGAAATAGCCGACGGGTCCGTCGGCGCCGATCTCCGGGAGCTGCTGAAGGGCGTCCAGAGTCACCCGCCACTCGGGTACGGCGCGCTCTGCGAGGTGGGCGTTGTAACGGACGACGATAGGGCCGACCGGTTCGCCCAGCGCCATCGCCCGCTGCATCGCGGCGATCTCCTGCTCGTCGTGTGCGGTGCGCGGCCGGCTGCCGTGACCCGGCGCGTCGATGACGGCGACGTGGAAACCGCAGCCGGCCACCAGGCGTTGTGCGCGGCCGCGCATCGCCGGCGCCTTCTTGTGGTTGCCGCCGCCGTGGCCCATGAGCACCAGGGGTGCGCGTTCGGCCGAGGATGCGGGCGACCAGAGCACACCGGGAACGCCGCCGACGGTGAAGTCCCGCTCGGCGACGCCGTCCGACGACGTCTGGGTGCTGAACTGTATTGAATACACAGGCTGTTGCCCTTCAGGAGTGCTAGTCATCAGGCACTCCCGGGCGACAGCTTCGTCAGCCGCCCGACCGTGGGGAAGAAGGGAGCACCCACACGGATCCATCGTTCACGGGTCTCACCTCCTTGCACGGCGTCACGGTCACCCGCACGCTACCCACCCGTGACGCGGCGCCGCCATCGCTTTTCCCGCCGTCACGAGCCGGCGGGGACGCGGACCTCGTCGCGAATGTCGGCGACCTGTCGAGCGAACGCGGCCAGGTCGACGTCCTCGGGGGCCGTCGTCGCGGAGTGCGCGCTCGTCTGCGAGACGGTCGCCTGGGTGTGGCCGTCGGTCCAGGAGCAGACGGGGAAGACGATGTGGACGCTCTTCTGGTCCTTGGAGAGCACCTCGCACTTCAGGGGCTCCCCTCCGGGATCGGGAGTGAACTCGCGACGGGGGATCTCGACCACGGCCGAAGGGGACTGCTCGATGCCGTCGAGGATGCTGTACGTCGGGTAGGAGGGATCCTCCCGCGCGGAACTCAAACCACTCAGCAGGATCTGCCCTCCGCCGGACGTGGTGTAGAACGCGCCCTTGTAGTCGATCGAGGCCGCGTACTCGCCCTGCGGACGGGTCTTCGCGAGCGCGTCGCTGATGTCCCGGCCGCGCGTGTAGTCGCCGTTCAGCAGTGTCTCCGGGAGCGTCAGCTCGTACGCGGTCCCGTCGCCACTCGCCGCATCGGAGGTCGAGCCGCCGTCGCCGAGTGCGAAAACCAGGCCGCCGGCCACGATGACCAGGCCCAGTACACAGGCCAGCACGATGCCGGCGACCTTCGCGCCGTTGGACGACTTCGGCGGAGGAGGCGGCGGGCCCGCCCATGGGCCCACCGGCTGACCGCCCCAGCCCGGGCCGGGCTGCGGCATGACCTGTGGCGGCCCCTGCTGCTGCGGGAGCGGCCGCCCGTAGGCTCCGGGCGCGGCGCCGTACGGACCCGGTTGGGGCGGTCCGAAGCCGCCCTGCTGGGCTGGTGGTTGCGTCGTCATGCCGGTTCTCCCCCCTGATGAAGGGAGAGCATACCGACCGTGTGCGCCCGGTGACATGCCCGGGCAGGAACCGCCCCGTGCCACTGCGTCAGCCGTCGACGAGGCCGAGGGCCGCCTCGTCGTATCGGGTACCGGCCACCTCGGCCGGCTGGGCGGCCGCGTCGATCGCCGCCAGGTCCTGCGGCGACAGCGGCACGGAGAGCGCGGCGACGTTCTCCTCCAGATATCCGGTGCGCCGCGTGCCGGGGATCGGCACCACGTCCTCGCCGCGGTGCTGCAGCCACGCCAGCGCCAACTGCCCCGCCGTCGAGCCCTTCTCGGCGGCCAATTCGTCCAGCTTGTCGACGATGACCAGGTTCCGCTCCAGATTGCCGTCCGCGAAGCGTGGCTGTGTGCGCCGCAGGTCGCTCTCCGGCAGTCCGCGCAGCGACCGGTAGCGGCCGGTGAGGAAGCCGCGTCCCAGCGGCGAGAACGGGACCAGGCCGACGCCCAGTTCACGGCACGTCGGGGCGATCTCCGCCTCGATGTCGCGGGTCCACAGCGACCACTCGCTCTGCAGGGCCGCGATGGGGTGCACGGCGTGGGCGCGGCGGATGGTGCGCGCGCTCACCTCGGACAGGCCGAGGTGGCGCACCTTGCCCTCGGTGACGAGTTCGGCCATCGCCCCGACCGTCTCCTCGATCGGCACATCCTGGTCGACCCGGTGCAGGTAGTACAGGTCGATGTGCTCGATGCCCAGGCGGCGCAGCGACCCCTCGCAGGCCTGCTTGACGTAGGCGGCGTCGCCGCGGATGTGCGCCGGCTCGCCGAGCCGGTTGGCGAAGCCGAACTTCGTGGCCACGACGGCCTGGTCCCGGCGGCCGGCGAGTGCGCGGCCGATCAGTTCCTCGTTGTGGCCGGAGCCGTAGAAGTCGGAGGTGTCCAGCAGCGTGACGCCCGCCTCCAGGGCTCGGTGGATCGTGGCGACCGACTGCGCGTCGTCGGACTCCCCGTAGCCGTGGCTCATCCCCATGCAGCCCAGCCCCTGGGCCGAGACGGTGAGTTCGCCGAGATTGCGGAGCGGAAGCGTCGAGGTCATGCGGGGCATCTCCCTGGCCGGAACGGGTCGGTTTCGACCGTATGAGTTGGAGTGTGCTCCACCACAAACCCGCAGGCGGCTCGACCGGGTGACGTCCGGGGGGCGGTAGCACAGCGTGCCGACGAGCCGCTTCGTTACCGCTGAAGGCGACGCTGCGTAACCCCGGCGGAACGTTCTTTTGAGTTTCTTGGCAGGTTCATGAACCTGGCATGAACAGATCGGGACCAGAGTGGCGTTCGGCAATGCGTGCGATCAGTGCGTATCTGTCCACAGAAGGTCCGTCACTTCGCTTGGGGGTTAGGTGAGACCTACCAACCGCAAGAAGCGCACGACGCTCGCGGCCGCCACCGTTCTGCCGCTCGTCGCCGGTGCGCTCAGCCTGGGCATACCCACTGCGCAGGCCGCTCCCTCGTCGCACCATCGCGACACCCTGCAGGGCACCAAGCCCGCCTGGGCCACCGCCAAGGCGGACGAGGGCAGCACCAACAACAGCAAGAACGTCTCGGCGCGCGTCTACCTCGCGGGCCGCGACGCCAAGGGGCTGGCGGCGTACGCCCGTTCCCTCTCCGACCCGTCCTCGTCCGAGTACGGGAACTTCCTGACCGCGAAGCAGGCGCAGAAGCGTTTCGGGGCCACGAAGCAGCAGATCGGCGAGGTCATGGCCTGGCTGAAGGACGCCGGTCTGAAGGTGACCGGCTCCAACGAGCACTTCGTGTCCGTCACCGGTGACGTCGCGGCGGCCGAGAAGGCGTTCGGCACCCAGTTGCACGACTACGCCAAGGGCGGCAAGACCTACCACGCGCCCGCCCGCACGGCCTCGGTTCCGGCCGGCCTGGACGGCGCCGTGCTCACGGTCGTCGGTCTGAACAACGCACCGCACATGGTGAAGCACGACGCGACGCTGCCGCCGCCCGGACCGGTGTTCAAGAACGCCGGTCCGTTCTCGGACTACTACGGCCAGAAGGTCGCCAAGGACCTGCCCCCGGCCTACGGTTCGCACCAGCCCTACGCGACCCGCGGTTACACGGGCAAGGAGCTGCGGGCCGCCTACGGCGCGAAGCGGCGCAACACCGGCAAGGGCGTCACCGTGGCCATCACGGACGCCTACGCGTCGCCGACGATCGCCTCAGACGCGGCCACCTACGCCAAGCGCCACGGCGACCGCCGCTACTCCAAGGGCCAGCTGAGCCAGGTACTGCCCAAGGACTACAGCCTCGTCGACGAGTGCGGCGCCTCCGGCTGGTACGGCGAGGAGACCCTCGACGTCGAGGCCGTGCACGCGGTCGCCCCGAAGTCGGACGTCGTCTACGTCGGTGCCGCCTCCTGCACGGACGACAGCTTCCTCGACGCGCTGAACAAGATCGTCGACAACCACCTGGCCGACATCGTCTCCAACTCCTGGGGCGACATCGAGGCCAACCAGACGCCGGAGATCGGCAAGGCCTACGACCAGGTGTTCCAGATGGGCGCCGTCGAGGGCATCGGCTTCTACTTCTCCTCCGGTGACAACGGCGACAACGTCGCCTCCACCGGCACGAAGCAGGTCGACGTCCCGGCCAACTCGGCCTGGGTCACGGCGGTCGGCGGCACGTCCCTCGCGGTCGGCAAGCACCACAAGTACCTGTGGGAGACCGGCTGGGGCACCACCAAGGCGTCGCTGTCAAACGACGGCAACAGCTGGGAGAACCTGCCCGGCAACTACATATACGGGGCGGGCGGCGGCACCGCACACTCCGTGGAGCAGCCGTTCTACCAGCGCGGCGTGGTGCCGGACTCGCTCGCCAAGGCAAACGGTGACACCGCGATGCGGGTCGTTCCGGACATTGCCGCGGTCGGCGACCCGACCACCGGCATGCTGGTGGGCCAGACCCAGACCTTCCCGGACGGGTCACTGAAGTACAGCGAGTACCGCATCGGCGGCACCTCACTGTCCGCACCGGTGATCGCGGGTGTCCAGGCGCTGGCTCAGCAGGCGCAGGGCGGGGTGCCGATCGGCTTCGCCAACCCGTCGATCTACCGCCGCGCCGGCACCGCCGACTACCACGACGTGTCCGACCACCCGAAGGGTGCGGGCGTCACGATGGGCGTCGTCCGGGTGGACTTCGTCAACGGCGTCGACGACTCGGACGGCACGGTGACCTCGCTGCGCACGCTCGGCAAGGACGCCTCGCTGCACGCCACGGCGGGCTACGACGACGTGACCGGCGTCGGGTCTCCGGCGACCGGCTACCTCAAGTCGTTCCGCACGCACCGCCGCTGACCGGCACGCGTAGCAGCACCACACACGACGGCGCCCCTCTCCTCACCGGGAGAGGGGCGTCGTCGTAGCGACCGGCGGCAGCTCAACGGGAGCGGGCCACCGTCACCTCGACCCGCTGGAACTCCTTCAGGTCCGAGTAGCCGGTGGTGGCCATCGCCCGGCGCAGCGCGCCGAAGAAGTTCATCGAGCCGTCCGGCGTGTGCGACGGGCCGAGCAGGACCTCCTCGGTGCTGCCGACCGTGCCCAGGTGCATGCGCTTGCCGCGCGGCACGTCCTCGTGGACGGCCTCCATGCCCCAGTGGTGGCCGCGGCCGGGAGCGTCGGTGGCGCGGGCCAGCGGAGAGCCGATCATGACGGCGTCCGCGCCGCAGGCGACCGCCTTGGGCAGGTCACCGGACCAGCCGACGCCGCCGTCGGCGATCACGTGCACGTAGCGGCCGCCGGACTCGTCGAGGTAGTCGCGCCGGGCGGCGGAGACGTCCGCGACGGCCGTGGCCATCGGCACCTGGATGCCCAGCACGTTGCGGGTGGTGTGCGCGGCGCCGCCGCCGAAGCCGACGAGCACGCCGGCCGCGCCGGTGCGCATCAGGTGCAGCGCGGCGGTGTAGGTGGCGCAGCCGCCGACGATGACGGGGACGTCCAGTTCGTAGATGAACTGCTTGAGGTTCAGCGGTTCGGCCCGCCCCGAGACATGCTCGGCGGAGACGGTGGTGCCGCGGATGACGAAAAGGTCGACGCCGGCGTCGACGACCGCCTTGGAGAACTCTGCGGTGCGCTGTGGGGAGAGGGCGGCGGCGGTGACGACGCCCGCGTCACGCACCTCCTTGATGCGGCGGCCGATCAGCTCCTCCTTGATCGGCTCCTCGTAGATCTCCTGCATACGGCGGTTCGCGCGGGACTCGTCCAGTTCGGCGATCTCGGCGAGCAGCGGCTCGGGGTCCTCGTAACGCGTCCACAGCCCCTCGAGGTTGAGGACTCCCAGGCCGCCGAGCTCGCCGATCCGGATAGCGGTCTGCGGCGAGACGACCGAGTCCATGGGAGCTGCGAGGAACGGCAGTTCGAAGCGGTAGGCGTCGATCTGCCAGGCGATCGAGACCTCCTTCGGGTCGCGGGTGCGCCGGCTCGGCACGACGGCGATGTCGTCGAAGGCGTACGCCTTGCGGCCACGCTTGCCGCGCCCGATCTCGATCTCAGTCACGTCTGAAAAGCCCTTCTGTGCGATGCGCACCCAGTATCGCCGACGGGCCCGCCGACCGGTGCAGGCGGCCCCGCGGGCCGCTTCGCGACCGGACACGGCGAGGCACGGTCACCGCCCCGCCCACAAGCCGGGGACACCGTGTCCACGCGCGGGAAGCGCGCCGATGTCAGCGCCGGGAGTAGTTGGGGGCCTCGGTGGTCATCTGGATGTCGTGCGGGTGGCTCTCCTTCAGTCCCGCGGCGGTGATCCGCACGAAGCGGCCGTGCTCCTGCATCTGCGGCACGGTGCGGCCGCCGACGTAGAACATCGACTGCTTCAGGCCGCCCACCAGCTGGTGCACGACGGCGCTGAGCGGGCCGCGGTAGGGCACCTGACCCTCGACGCCCTCGGGGATGAGCTTGTCGTCCGTGCCGACGCCCTCCTGGAAATAGCGGTCCTTGGAGAACGACTTGTTCTCGCCGCGGGTCTGCATGGCACCGAGCGAGCCCATGCCGCGGTAGGACTTGAACTGCTTGCCGTTGATGAACAGCAGCTCGCCGGGCGACTCCTCGCAGCCGGCCAGCAGGCTGCCCAGCATCACGGTGTCGGCGCCGGCGACCAGCGCCTTGGCGATGTCGCCGCTGTACTGCAGCCCGCCGTCGCCGATGACCGGCACGCCGGCCTCCTGGCAGGCCAGCGCCGCCTCGTAGATGGCGGTGACCTGTGGGACGCCGATGCCTGCGACGACGCGGGTGGTGCAGATGGACCCGGGGCCGACGCCGACCTTGACGCCGTCGGCCCCGGCGTCCACGAGCGCCTTGGCGCCGTCGCGGGTGGCGACGTTACCGCCGACCACGTCGGCGGAGGTGTTGGATTTGATCTTGGAGACCATGTCGGCGACGAGCCGGGAGTGCCCGTGCGCGGTGTCGACGACGATGAAGTCGGCACCGGCCTCGACCAGAGCCTGCGCCCGGTCGTAGGCGTCACCGGCGACGCCGACCGCGGCGCCGACCAGCAGGCGGCCCTCGGCGTCCTTGGAGGCGTTCGGGTACTGCTCGGCCTTGACGAAGTCCTTGACGGTGATGAGCCCCTTGAGCACGCCCGCGCCGTCGACGAGCGGCAGTTTCTCGATCTTGTGCCGCCGCAGCAGCTCCATGGCGTCGGTGCGGGAGACGCCGACGGTCCCGGTGACCAGCGGCATCGGGGTCATCACCTCGCGGACCTGACGGTCACGGTCCAGCTCGAAGGCCATGTCGCGGTTGGTGACGATGCCGAGCAGCCGGCCGTCGGCGTCCGTGACGGGGACGCCGCTGATGCGGAACCGGCCGCACAGCTCGTCGGCCTCCCGCAGCGTGGCGTCCGGGCGAATGGTGATCGGGTCGGCGACCATGCCGGACTCGGACCGCTTGACCCGGTCGACCTGGAGCGCCTGGTCCTCGACCGACAGGTTGCGGTGCAGCACGCCGACGCCGCCCTGACGGGCCATCGCGATAGCCATCCGGGCCTCGGTGACCTTGTCCATGGCGGCCGACAGCAGCGGCACGTTCACCCGGACGTTGCGCGAGACGCGAGACGAGGTGTCGATGTCCTGCGGGGCCATGTCCGACTCGCCCGGCAGCAGTAGAACGTCGTCGTATGTCAGCCCTAGCGTGGCGAATTTGGCGGGCATTCCGTCGACGTGATCCGTCATGACACCTTCCAATGCTTGCGCGGCGCGGATGTCCATGGTAGCGGGCCGGGAGCAGTGGTCAGACCGGGCGGGAACGCCTCGGCAACGCCCTACTGTTCGGCCAGCGCTCGCAATCTGTTCAGCGCACGGTGCTGGGCCACCCGGACGGCGCCGGGCGACATGCCGAGCATCTGCCCGGTCTCCTCCGCGGAGAGTCCGACGGCGACCCGCAGCAGGACGAGCTCCCGCTGGTGTTCGGGCAGATTGGCGAGGAGTTTGCGGGCCCATTCGGCGTCGCTGCTGAGCAGGGCGCGCTCCTCCGGACCGAGGGAGTCGTCGGGGCGCTCGGGCATCTCGTCGGACGGGACCGGGGCGCCGTGGCCGCGCATGGCGGCCCGCTGCAGGTCGGCGACCTTGTGCTGGGCGATGGCCACGACGAACGCCTCGAAGGGCTTGCCGGTGTCCCGGTAACGGGGCAGCGCGCACAGCACGGCCAGACACACCTCCTGCGCCAGGTCGTCCACGAAGTGGCGGGCGTCGCCGGGGAGCCGGGTCAGCCGGGTGCGGCAGTAGCGCAGGGCGAGCGGGTGCACGCGGGCGAGCAGGTCGTGCCGTGCCTGCTCGTCCCCTTCGACCGCGCGGCGGACGAGGGCGCCGACCGGCGGGTGCTCGTCGTCGCGCATCGGTCCATGGTGCACCGAGCCCGTGGGGTCCGGCGCACCCTGTCCCCCGTTGTGCGCCGAAGCGTTATGAGCAAGCGCCCTGGTGGTCATCTCCCGCGCCCTCCCCTCACGCCCGACCGGCCGGTCCCCGAGGAACTCCATACCCTCAAGCATGCGGCACGCTCGCGGTTACCGGGACGGCCGGGAGCGGCCCGGCTCCCCCGCACACGGCGTCGCGGCACGCCCGCGAGCGCCGGGCGAGCGGGCGAACACGCCGGTCAGGCCGGGATTCGCCCCGGTCGGGCCGCGCGGCGGCACGCGCCGCGCAGTGGCCCGTATCACCGAGGCGGGGGCCGCCGCACGGGCGATCAGCCGAACGGACCCGGCCGGCCGGTCACCGCACCAGACCCCAGCGGAAGCCGAGGGCGACGGCATGCGCACGGTCCGAGGCGCCGAGCTTCTTGAACAGCCGCCGGGCGTGCGTCTTGACGGTGTCCTCGGAGAGGAACAGTTCGCGGCCGATCTCCGCGTTGGAGCGGCCGTGACTCATGCCCTCCAGCACCTGGATCTCGCGCGCGGTCAAGGTGGGCGCGGCGCCCATCTCCGCCGAGCGCAGCCGGCGCGGGGCCAGCCGCCAGGTCGGGTCGGCCAGCGCCTGGGTGACGGTGGCCCGCAGTTCGGCGCGCGAGGCGTCCTTGTGCAGGTAGCCGCGGGCGCCGGCGGCGACGGCCAGCGCCACGCCGTCCAGATCCTCTGCCACGGTCAGCATGATGATGCGAGCGCCGGGGTCGGCGGACAGCAGCCGCCGCACGGTCTCCACACCTCCCAGGCCGGGCATCCGGACGTCCATCAGAATCAGGTCCGAGCGGTCGGCGCCCCAGCGCCGGAGCACCTCCTCGCCGTTCGCCGCCGTCGTCACGCGCTCGACACCGGGCACGGTCGCCACCGCGCGGCGCAGCGCCTCCCGAGCGAGCGGGGAGTCGTCGCAAACCAGAACGGATGTCATGGCCGCCCTCCGCAACTGCTGCGCATCACCTTGAGCCTCCAGGCTGTTCCGAATCGTCTCCTGCACGATCGATGACGCCGGGCGGCGTTCCCGTCACGCGTCGTCGTCAATCGCTTTCGCCCGTTCAACGACGGTCACCCGAAAGAGTTACGGGCTCAGATGGCCGTCTCCGACACTCTACGTGAGCGAGCGGACACAGATGGAGTCCGCGCAGTTCACGGCGCGCGTTATCAGTGAATGCACTGTTTGGTTGTCATTTCTTCCGTTTTGGGCACTCTGTCACTAGATTCGGCCGAGAGTCATATTTACTGACCAGTGATCTTCGGCAACCGCTCGCCACCGAGGGGAACGCACCATGGCAGATTTCTCCCGCCTTCCGGGCCCGAACGCCGACCTGTGGGACTGGCAGCTGCTGGCCGCGTGCCGCGGCGTCGACAGTTCCCTCTTCTTCCACCCGGAGGGAGAGCGCGGCGCGGCCCGCAGTGCGCGCGAGGCATCCGCGAAAGAGGTGTGCATGCGCTGCCCGGTACGCGCCGAGTGCGCGTCCCACGCGCTGACCGTGCGCGAGCCGTACGGCGTGTGGGGCGGGCTGACCGAGGACGAGCGCGAGGAGCTGATGGGCCGCGCCCGCAGCCGCCTGGTCAGCACCTCCGCCGGCCGGGGCGGCGGCTGACGGCCACACTTCGGAATGGGTTCGCGGGGCGGGGGCACCCTCGGTAGCGTGCCCGTTATGCGCCTGCTGTCCGTGAACACCGCCAAGCCGCTCGAAGTCGACTTCACCGACGCCGAAGGCGGTGTCACCGGCATCGACAAGCGCTCCACCGACGGGCCGGTGGCCGTGAGCGCACCGGGGCCGACCGGAGTGGGCGCCAGCGGGCTGGCCGGCGACACCGTCGCCGACCTGCGGTACCACGGCGGCGAACACCAGGCCGTCTACGCCTACGCCCGCGAGGATCTCGACGACTGGGAACGCGAGCTGGACCGCGCTCTTCCCAACGGCGTCTTCGGTGAGAACCTCACCACCTCGGGCGTGGACGTCAGCGGCTCGCTGATCGGCGAACGCTGGCGCATCGGGTCCCGGGTCGAGCTGGAGGTCAGCCACATCCGCATCCCGTGCCGCACCTTCGCCGGCTGGCTCGAAGAGCAGCGCTGGGCCAAACGGTTCACCCGGGCAGCCAGGCCCGGAGCCTACTTTCGCGTCGTCACGCCGGGCGAGATTCAGGCAGGCGACCCGATCGAGATCCTGCACAAGCCGGAGCACGAGGTCACGATCTCCTTCCTCTTCCGTGCGCTGACGACCGAGCCGGCCCTGCTCGAACGAGTGCTGGCGGCCCGCGAGCACCTGGCGCCGGCGGCACTGGAGCGCGCCCTGCGCCGGACCGCCCGGCGGTGAACGGGCCGCGGTGGGACGGATAACGTGCCGCCATGACCACTGCTTTGATCACCGGAGCCACCGCCGGTCTCGGCGCCGCCTTCGCCCGGCGCCTCGCCCGCGACGGCCACGACGTGGTGCTCGTCGCCCGTGACACCGACCGGCTGCACCACCAGGCCACCGAGCTGCACGACCAGCACGGCGTCGAGGCGTCCGTCCTCACCGCCGACCTGGGCACGGAGGAGGGCATCACCACCCTGGAGGAGCGGGTCTCCGACCGGGACCGGCCGGTCGACCTGCTGGTCAACAACGCCGGCTACGGCCTGAAGGGCGGTTTCCTCGAGGTCTCGGCGGAGGACGAGCTGACCATGCTGCGCGTGCACTGCGAGGCGGTGCTGCGCTCCACCCGGGCAGCGGCCGGCGCGATGCGCGAACGGGGGCGCGGCGGGGTGGTCAACGTGGCGTCCGTGGCGGCGTTCGTCCCGCGCGGCACGTACGGCGCGTCGAAGGCCTGGGTCGTGCAGTTCACCCAGGGCGTGGCCGCCGACCTGCGCGGCTCGGGCGTACGGCTGATGGCGCTGTGCCCGGGGTTCGTGCGCACCGAGTTCCACGAGCGGGCCGGCATGGACACCGACAACATCCCGGGCTGGATGTGGCTGGACGCCCCGCGGGTCGTCGACGCGGCGCTGGGTGATCTGTCCCGCGGCCGGACGCTCTGCGTCCCCGACCCGCGGTACAAGGCGCTGACCGGTCTGGCGAAGCTGGCACCCCGGGGCCTGCTGTCCCGCACGACCTCCACGACCGGCCGCCGATTCGGGCCCAGGTAGCCCACAGACGCCCGGGGTACCGCGCGGTTAGGCTGAACGTGTCGCCAGAGACATCCCGGGAGGCGACATGACATTCATACAGATGATCGACTGCAGGACAAGCAGGTTCGGCGAGCTGGACCGGCTCATGGACACCTGGGTGGAGCAGACGCAGGGCAAGCGCACCGCCACCCACTCGATGGTCGGCAAGGACCGGTCGGCCTCCGACCACTACGTCGAGATCATCGAGTTTCCCTCCTTCGAGGAGGCGATGCGCAACTCCCGGCTTCCCGAGACCGAACGCACCTTCCAGGAAATGGTGGCGCTCTGCGACGGGACGCCCTCCTTCACCGATCTGGACGTGCTGCGCGACGAGCAGCTGAACACCGCGACCGCCCGCCGGTTCTTCGAGGACATCGCCGTCGGGGGCGACCTCGCCCTGATCGACGAGCTGTTCGCCGGCGGCGACCGGTACACCGACCACGACATGTCGCACACGGCCGAGTCGAAGACCGGACGTGACGTGCTGAAGCAGGACGTCACCGAATGGCGGAAAGCATTCGACTTCGACTTCACCATCGACCGCCAGGTGGCCGAGGGCGACTGTGTGGTGACCCTGTGGACGTGGCGTGGCACGCACCACGGCGAGTTCATGGGGATCGCTCCCACGGGCCGCGACGTCTCCATGACCGGCACGACGGTGATGCGCTTTTCCGGCGGCCTGGTGACCGAGGCCTGGTGGCACTACGACATCCCGCGGCTGCTGCGCAGGCTCGGCGGGGACAGCGGCTGACCTCCCGTCGCGCCACGGGCGAGGCCCGGCATCCCCGAAGGGGCGCCGGGCCTCGCGTGCGCGTGGCGCGTGCGGCAGGGCCGCGGCGGTTCAGTGCGCGTGACCGTGGCCGCCGGCCGGGGCCTCGTCCTCCTCGGCCGGCTTCTCGACGACCAGGGTCTCGGTCGTGAGCAGCAGCGACGCGATGGACGCGGCGTTCTCCAGCGCGGAGCGCGTGACCTTCACCGGGTCGATGACGCCGGCCTTGACCAGGTCGCCGTACTCGCCGGTGGCGGCGTTGAAGCCCTGGCCCTTGTCCATCTCGCCGACCTTGGAGGTGATGACGTAGCCCTCCAGGCCCGCGTTCTCGGCGATCCAGCGCATCGGCTCGACGACCGCGCGGCGGACGACGGCGACACCGGTGGCCTCGTCGTCGGTCTTGCCGAGCGAGCCCTCCAGCACCTTCGCCGCGTGGACGAGCGCGGAGCCACCGCCGGAGACGATGCCCTCCTCGACGGCCGCACGGGTCGCGGAGATCGCGTCCTCCAGGCGGTGCTTCTTCTCCTTGAGCTCGACCTCGGTGGCCGCGCCCACGCGGATCACGCACACGCCGCCGGCCAGCTTCGCGAGGCGCTCCTGCAGCTTCTCGCGGTCCCAGTCGGAGTCGGTCGTCTCGATCTCGGCCTTGATCTGGGCGACGCGCGCCTGCACGTCGTCCTTCTTCCCGGCGCCGTCGACGATGGTGGTGTCGTCCTTGGTGACGGTGACGCGGCGGGCGGAGCCGAGCACGTCCAGACCGGCCTGGTCGAGCTTGAGGCCGACCTCCTCGGCGATGACGGTCGCGCCGGTGAGCGTGGCCATGTCGCCGAGCATCGCCTTGCGGCGGTCACCGAAGCCGGGCGCCTTGACGGCGACGGCGTTGAAGGTGCCGCGGATCTTGTTGACCACGAGGGTGGACAGCGCCTCGCCCTCGACGTCCTCGGCGATGATCAGCAGCGGCTTGCTGGAGCCGGCCTGCATGATCTTCTCGAGCAGCGGCAGCAGGTCCTGGATGGAACCGATCTTGCCCTGGTGGATGAGGATGTACGGGTCGTCGAGGACGGCCTCCATCCGCTCCTGGTCGGTGACCATGTAGGGCGACAGGTAACCCTTGTCGAAGGCCATGCCCTCGGTGAAGTCCAGCTCCAGGCCGAAGGTCTGCGACTCCTCGACGGTGATGACACCGTCCTTGCCGACCTTGTCCATGGCCTCGGCGATGAGCTCACCGACCTGCTTGTCCTGGGCGGACAGCCCGGCGACGGCGGCGATGTCCTCCTTGGAGTCGATCGGCTGGGCGCCGGCCAGCAGGTCGTCGGAGACGGCCTTGACCGCGGCGTCGATGCCCTTCTTCAGGGCGGCCGGGGAGGCGCCGGCGGCGACGTTGCGCAGCCCCTCGCGGACCAGCGCCTGCGCCAGCACAGTGGCGGTGGTGGTGCCGTCACCCGCGATGTCGTTGGTCTTGGTCGCCACCTCCTTCACCAGCTGGGCGCCCAGGTTCTCGTACGGGTCCTCGACCTCGACCTCACGCGCGATGGTGACGCCGTCGTTGGTGATGGTCGGAGCGCCGAACTTCTTGTCGATGACGACGTTGCGGCCCTTCGGGCCGATCGTCACCTTGACGGTGTCGGCCAGCTTGTTGACACCGCGCTCGAGGGCACGACGGGCGTCCTCGTCGAACTTCAGGATCTTGGCCATGGGAGCTGTGGGTCCTCTCAAACGAACCGCGCCCCGGCCCCGGCAGTCTCGGACGCGGGAACCAGGGCGCGGATCAAAGCAATTTCAGCTTCGGTGACTTGGAGACTCCGGCAGCAGGGTCCGTGGTGTCACGGCCCTACTGCCCGGGCCTCTTACTTCTCGACGATCGCGAGGACGTCGCGCGCCGAGAGGACGAGGTATTCCTCGCCGTTGTACTTCACCTCGGTGCCGCCGTACTTGCTGTAGAGCACGACGTCGCCGACGGAGACGTCGAGCGGCAGGCGCTTGCCGTCCTCGAAACGGCCCGGACCCACGGCCAGGACGGTGCCCTCCTGGGGCTTCTCCTTCGCGGTGTCCGGGATGACCAGGCCCGAGGCCGTGGTCTGCTCGGCGTCGAGCGGCTGGACCACGATGCGGTCCTCAAGCGGCTTGATGGCAACCTTGGACTTGGTGGCGGTCGTCACGATCCGACCTCCCCCTTCGGTTCTCAGCGGGGTGTCAATGTCTGGGGTGGCGACCTGGTGGATCCGTCGTCGCGGGTGCCGGATCCGCCCGTCGCTGCGTTCTGGCACTCACCACTGGAGAGTGCCAGGTCTGAGATTATGCCTCGGTTAGCACTCCGTCAACCAGAGTGCCAGTCTCCCGGCGCGCCGCGCCGTTCCACCGGCGCCGGGACCGGGCCGAGAACCGTCAGAGGTAGTCCTCCAGGCGGGCCACCGCGTACCTACGGGCGGCGCCGAGCCGCAGGACGCGGCGGGTCATCTGCACCATCGCGCCGCCCACTCGGGGCCGGACCGCGGTAGTGGGCGAGGATGATCGCCCCCGGGGCACGGGGCCGGTCACCGGGTCGCCGCGTAAAGCTCCCGCGTCGCACTGGTGAAGCGCGCCAGCACCTCGGGCAGCGGATCGACGCCGATACCGGGCCTGGTCGGCACGGTCAGGTGGCCGTCCCGGAGTACGAACGGCTCGGTGAGGTCCTCGACGAAGTAGCGGCTGGACGCGGAGGTGTCGCCGGGAAGGGTGAAGCCGGGCAGCGCGGCGAGTGCCAGGTTGGGGGCACGGCCGATGCCGGTCTCGAGCATGCCGCCGCACCACGCGGGAACGCCGTGCGCGGCAGCGATGTCGTGGATGCGGCGAGCCTCCAGATAGCCACCGACCCTGGCCGGCTTGATGTTGATGACCCGGCAGGCGTCCATCGCGATGGCGGATGCGGCATCGCGCGCGGTGTGGACCGACTCGTCGAGGCAGATTGGGGTGTGCAGCCGCTTCTGCAGCTGGGCATGAGCATGCAGATTGTTCTCCTCCAGCGGCTCCTCGATCAGGAGCAGGCCGAACTCGTCGAGTTCGCGCAGATGCTGAGCATCGACGAGCGTGTAGGCCGCGTTGGCATCGACCTGCAGCAAGAGCCCGTCGCCGAAGCGTTCACGGACAGCACGTACCGGCTCCACGTCCCAGCCCGGCTCGATCTTGAGCTTGATCCGTACATAGCCCTCGGCAAGGTAGTCCTCGACATCGTCGAGGAGGTCGGGGACGGAGTTCTTGATACCGACGGAGACGCCGGCGGGCACCCGGTCACGAACCGAGCCGAGAAAGGTCGCCATCGGCAGGCCATGAGCGCGCAGCTCGGCGTCCAGCAGGGCCGTCTCCAGAGCCGCTTTGGCCAGTTCGTGCCCCTTGACCGCGTCCATGGCCGGTGCGAGGGCGGCGGCCGTCGGGTCGGGAAGCGCCGCGACGCGCGGCAGCAGGAAGTCGCGGATCACGATCTCGGCGCCGGCGACGAACTCCGAGCAGTACAGCGGCTCGGGGTCGGCGGCGAACTCGGACCAGCCCTCGGCCTGGTCCGTGATGACGTGCAGCAGAAACGTGTCCTTGGTCGTCATCGTGCCGAACGAGGTACGAAACGGGGCGACGAGGGGGATGGCGACGTGGAGCAGTTCCACGCGTTCAAGCTTCATGCGCGCACCCCTCCGGAACTGGTGTGAGCCCGCCCGGTACCGGTGGCGCCGTCGTACGCCCCGCGGATGAGCAGGTACCAGCCGTCGCGTGACATCGCCCGCGCCCGGAAGCCCTCCTCGTAGGCGGTGGTGAAAACGACGCGGACGGCGCGACGCCAGCGATGCGCCAGGCCCGGGTCCTCGGCGCGCAGCGCAACGATGTCCTCGGGAACCCGGCACCACAGGCGGTCCTCCTCCCGCGTGGCGAGCGGACCGCCGTCCGGCGCCCGGCACACGGTCGCGCCCGCGGCCGGCTCCCCCGTGGGGCCGCAGGTCCCGTCCGCCCCTTCCGCGAGGTCCCAGCAGGCGGTGAGCCGGTCACTCTCGTCCCCGTCGTTCACACCGTCGTTCATCGGCCCGTAGAAGTCGGCCAGGTACTCGGCGCCGACCGCGCCGAGCTTGACCAGGTTGAAGCGGGCGTTGCGGCCGACCAGCGGGTCGAAGGTCCAGCGCATGGTACGAGCGCCGCACTCCAGTGCCCACAGCCGCTGCGCCTGTTTGACCGCGAAACCGACACCCCTGCCGGACGCGGTCGCGGCCGTCACGAACGAATACACGTCCCGGGCGGCGGGCGGGCCGAAGCCCGCCGCCGCCGCCCCGACCAGCCGCCCGCCCTCCGGGCCGGCCGCATACGCGCCGTGCACCACGCCTCCCGCATGGACCAGGCTGTGCAGCACCTCCGACGGATAGGGCGGTGTCGCACGCGGCAGCCGCCACACGTCCGCGAAGAAGTCGGCCACGGCTCGGATGCCCACCACGTCGTCGATCGGACGGACCGTGACCCGGGCGGTTCGCGCGGCGGCGGCGGCATCGTCCCGAGCGAGCCTGAGCGCGGGGGTCGTCATAGGTGTCATGCCCCGAGTTTCGCGCGCCGGGACATCTCCATGGCTGTTCATGGCGACAAGAGATGTATAGGATCCTGGTGCGATCAGCCAATCTCTTTTCTCCCGCCAGCGCCGTTCGGAGGGACCCACCCCCGTGGATACCTGCACCGTCGGAGAACTCCTCGACACCCTCGGCGGACCCGCGCTGCAGCTGCTCACCGCTCCGAGAGGGCTGGACGCCGTGGTCGCCGAGGTGTTGCTCCACGACGCCCAGGCCCCGCTCCCGGACCGCGCCCCCGACGCCTTGCTGCTGGCGGTGGGAGTCCGTGCGCGGTCGGCCGGGCCGCTGGTGCGCCAGGCGGCTGCCGCCGGCATGACCGGCTTGGTCGTCCGAGGAGATGACGGTCCGGTCAGCGAGGCGGAGGCCAGCGGTCTCGCGTTGCTGTCCGTGGACGAGGACGCCGCCTGGCACCACGTCCACCTGTTGCTGGCGTCCGCGATCGGGGCCCGTCCCACCACCGCGGACAGCGGGGGCGGCCTCGGGGAGCTGTTCGCCTTCGTCAACGCGGTGGCCGCGGCCGTGGGCGGCGCCGTCGTCGTCGAGGACCCGCGCCAGCGCATCCTCGCCTACTCCACCGTTGCCGGACACGTCGTCGACGAGCCCCGGCGCCAGGGCATCCTGGGCCGCCAGGTACCCGGAAGCCGCGAGAACTCCGAGCAGTACCGGACCCTGTTCGCCGCACGGGGTCCGGTGCGTCTGGCCGCCCTGGACGACGAGGATCTGCCGCGCCTCGCCGTCGCCGTCCGCGCGGGCGGCGAGACCCTCGGCTCACTGTGGGCCGTCGACGGCGGAACGCTCGGTGCGGACGCCGAGGAGGCACTCGTCCAGGCCGCCTCGACCGCCGCCCTGATGCTGCTGCGGGCGCGCGCCGCGGAAGAACTGGCCCGGCACCAGACGAGCGATCTGCTGCGCCGACTTCTCGAGGGCACCGCCGACCCCGGCACTGCCGCCAGGCGCCTCGGCCTCCCGCCGGGAGCCCCGGCTCGGGTGGCCGCCTTCGCGCTGCATGGTGCGGCTTCGGCACCTGACGACGAACAGGCCGCATTCCGGCTGCTGGATCTCGTACGGCTGCAGTGCGAGGCCAGATACGGACAGACCGCGTGCGGACTCGTCGACGGAACCGTGTACACGCTGCTGCCGGTGACCGATGCGCGTGGCGGACGACGGCACAAGCAGCTCTCGGAGGACATCGTGCGGCGTGCCGGAAAGGCACTCCGGGCGCCGGTGCGGGCCGGTCTCGGCGCAGTGGTGCCCGACCTTGCAGGGCTGCGTGGCTCACGGGACGACGCCGACCTGGTGCTGCGCGCGCTCGGGCCCGGCGAGGACGTCGGATCCGTGGACGAGATCCGTCCCCGCGTCACGCTGCTGCGGCTCGGTGAAGTACTCCGCGAGCACCAGGGGTTGACGCAGGGGGCGTGGCAGCGGGTCCTGGCGCACGACAGCGAGCACCGGACGGAGTACGCCAGGACCGTGGTCTGCTGGCTGGACGCCTCCTGCGACATGGCACGGGCCGCCGGACTGCTCGCTGTCCACCCCAACACCTGCCGCTACCGCCTCAAGCAGGCCCAGCGGCACCTCGGCATCGACCTGGACGACCCGGACGAGCGCCTGGTGCTCTGGCTCCACCTGCGGACGCTCGCCGGGCTCGGAGCAGTCACCTGCTGAGCCAGTCGCGCAACTTCTTCTCGCACTCCCGCAGTTGCGCGACCGGGAGGTACTCGCCCGGAGTATGGGCCAGGGTCGGGTCACCCGGCCCGCAGTTGAGCGACGGCGTGCCGAGCGCAGCGAACCGGGCGACGTCGGTCCAGCCCAGCTTGGGGCGCGGAGCGACGCCCAGGGACGCGACGAGCGAGGCGACGGCACCGTGACGGAGTCCGGGGAGAGCCCCCGGCGTGATCTCGGTGACGTCGACCTCGTACTCGGGGAACAGATCGCGCACGTACGCCTCGGCCTGCTCGGGCGTCCGGCTCGGGGCGTACCGCAGGTCAACGGTGATCACACAGCTGTCGGGCACCACGTTGCCGGCGATTCCCGAACGTACTGCGACGGCGCTCAGACCCTCGCGGTATTCCAGGCCGTCGATGACGACCCTCCCGGCGACGTGGTCGTCCAAGCGCCGCAGCACGGTGGCCGCCCGGTGGGCGGCGTTGACTCCCGTCCAGGAGCGCGCGGTGTGTGCCCGCTCCCCGCGTACGGTGATGTCGGCCACCAGAATCCCCTGACAGCCCGCCTCGATGCCCGCTTCGGACGGCTCCATGAGGACCGCCAGATCGGCCTCGAGCAGCTCGGGGCGCTGTTGCGCGATCCGGGCCAGCCCGTTGCGGTCCCCGGAGACCTCCTCGCACTCGTAGAAGAGGTAGGTCACATCCCGCGCCGGGGCGGTCAGCGCGGCCGCGAGACGGAGCGCGACGGCGACGCCGCCCTTCATGTCGCATGCACCGAGCCCGTAGAGCCGTCCGGCGTCCAGATGTGCGGGAAGGTTCCCGGCGGCCGGAACCGTGTCCAGGTGTCCCGCGATGATGACGCGCTCGGCGAGGCCCAGCGAGGTGCCGGCGGCGACGGAGTCGCCGAACCGTTCCACACTCAGGTGCGGAAGGGCCCGCAGGGCGGTCTCGACGGCATCGGCGAGCTCGGCTTCCTCGCCGCTGACGGACGGAATGTCGACGAGGGTGCGCGTGAGGGACAAGACGTCCGACTTCAAGTCGAGGGTCATGGTGTGGGGTCTTCCCGGTGGTTCGGCTCGTCCCGCGTGGCGACCCGATTGAGCTTGGAGTGTTTGATGCCGTACAGCCAATAGATCAGCAGCCCGACCGTCATCCAGGCCCCGAACGCGAGCCAGGTGTCGCTTCCCAGGCCATACATCACGTAGAGGCAGCAGGCCACGCCCAGCAAGGGCGTCACCGGAGCGAAGGGCACGCGGAAGGTGCGTGGCGCGTCGGCGTTGCGCTTGCGCAGGAACAGGACCGCGAGGTTGACCAGCGCGAAGGCGAACAGCGTTCCGATGCTGGTGGCGTCGGCGAGAGCTCCCAGCGGAACGAGTGCGGCGAAGACCAGGATGAAGAGCGAGACGATCACGGTGTTCGCCCTCGGCACGCCGGTCCGCGGGTGAACCCTGGAGAACTGCGGGGGGATGAGGCCGTCACGGGACATCGAGAAGAGGATGCGGGTCTGCCCGTACTGCACGGTCAGGACGACGCTCGTGGTCGCGATGACCGCCCCGACCGAGAGGAGGATCGGCCACAGCACGCCGCCCCCCGCCACCTGGACCAGGATCTCGCTGAGCGTGGCCTCGGTCCCCGCGAATTTCTGCCAGGGCATCGCGCCGACGGCCGCCAACGCCACCGCGCAGTACAGGGCGGTGACCAAGACGAGCGAAAGGATGATGGCCCGGGGCAGGTCCCGCTGCGGGTTCGTCGCCTCCTCGCCGGCGGTCGACGCGGCGTCGAAGCCGATGTAGGAGAAGAACAGCGAGGCCGCACCCGCGCTCATGCCGGCCGTGCCGAGCGGGAAGAGAGGCTCGAAGTTGCCGGCGCGAAAAGCGGTGAAGGCGACCACACAGAACATCATCAGCACGGCAACCTTCACCACCACCATGACGGTGTTGACGACGGCGCTCTCCCGGGCTCCTCGCAGCAGGACCACCATGGCCAGGATCACGATCGCGGCGGCCGGCACGTTCACCGTCCCGCCACCTCCGGGTGGAGCGGCCAGCGCAGCGGGCAGAGTCCAGCCGACGGTGAGCTTGAGGAGTTCGTTGACGTACTGCCCCCACCCCACTGCCACCGCGGCGACCGAGACGCCGTACTCCAGAATCAGACACCAGCCGCAGATCCAGGCAACCAGTTCGCCGAGGGTGGCGTACGTGTAGCTGTAGGAAGATCCGGCCCTGGGGATCATGCCCGCCAACTCGGCGTACGACAGTGCGGAGAAGAGTGCGGTGACCCCGGCGAGCACGAAGGAGATCACCACCGCCGGACCCGCCTCCGGCACCGCCTGGCCGAGGACGACGAAGATGCCGGTGCCGAGCGTGGCACCCACGCTGAGCATGGTGAGCTGATTCAGCCCCATAGTCCGACGCAGCGGCCCGTCACTCGGCTCGGCGACCAGATCTGTCACGCTCTGCCGCCGCAGGACCCTGGCCGGACCGCCTCTTCCCCCGCCCGTTTTGCTGCGTGTCTGCGTTCGTACGTCGCTCACGACGGCGCTCCCTCCGCTGGCTCGTTTGTCCGACACCTGATGATGCAGAAGGGCGAGCAGCCAGGGATGTGCACATCAGCCAATAACGGGCACTGCATGCTGGCTGATCGGACAATCCGTCCGGGTGCGGGTCACGCCGGGCACGTCTCCAGGGTTACGGGCGGACCTGTTCGAAGCCTCGGACGGTCCCGTCGGCAGGCCCGCCAGACTGAATGTTCTTTTCATGCGATCAGCCGCATTATCCCGGTGGCTGGCACCGGCTTCGCCGGGGACCGTCGCGGCACTCCGGCACGCGACCGGGAGAATGGCCCCTGTGGCCCAACCCGACACACCGACACCGATCGACGCGTTCACCGCCCTGCGCTCCGACGAGGGCCGTGCCCTGCTCGCCGCCCTGCCCGCCTACGACCGCGCGAAGGAACTCGCCCTCGCCGAACGCCTGCGCCGCGACCATCCCGCGCCGCTGGTCACGGCCGCCCTCGCCCAGGCCCGGCTGCGACAGCGCGCGGTGGCGAAGTTCGGCACGGAGGACGCGGCACGGATGTTCTTCACCCCGAACGGCCTCGAGCAGGCGACCCGCACCGACGTCGCCGCCCACCGGGCCGCGCGTTTCGCCGCACTCGGCGTGCGCCGGGTGGCGGACCTGTGCTGCGGCATCGGCGGCGACGCGCTGGCCCTGGCCCGCGCGGGCGTCTCGGTGCTGGCGGTCGACCGCGACCCCCTCACCTGTGCCGTCGCCCGCGCCAACGTCGAGGAGCTCGGACTCGCCGGCCGGATCGAGGTGCGCTGTGCCGAGGTGTCGGACGTCGCCGTCGATGACTGCGACGCGGTCTTCGCCGACCCGGCACGCCGCTCGGGGCGCGGCCGGATCTTCGACCCGGAGGCGTACTCACCGCCGCTGAGCTGGGCCGTCGCGGCGGTCCGTGGCGCCGGACTCGGCGCGCTGAAGGTCGCGCCTGGCATACCCCACGAGGCCGTCCCGGACGGTGCGACCGCCGAATGGGTCTCACACGAGGGGGACGTGAAGGAGGCGGTCCTGTGGTTCGGCGCCGGCGACGCCGAGTCCGTCCGCGCCACCCTCCTGCCGGCCGGGCACACGCTGCGCGGGCGCGGCCTTCCGGACCCGGAGCACGGGCCGGTGGGCCGCTACCTGTACGAGCCCGACGGGGCCGTCATCCGCGCCCACCTGGTGGCGGAGGTCGCCGAGGCCGTCGGCGGCCGGCTGATCGACGACACGATCGCCTACGTCACCGCGGACGACCTCGTCGCCACGCCGTACGCGCGGGCGTACGAGATCACCGACGCGCTCCCCTTCCACCTCAAGACGCTCCGCGCCCTGCTGCGCGAACGCGGGATCGGCACCCTGACGGTGAAGAAGCGCGGCTCCCCGCTCGACCCGGAGGAGGTGCGCCGCAGGATGAAGCCGAAGGGCCCGCACGCGACGACGGTCTTCCTCACCCGGGCCGAGGGCTCCCCCGTCATGCTCCTGGGCCACCCTGCGGGCCGGGACGAAACGCCACGGGCGACGTTCCCGCATCCCGGTTGATCCACCGGTCGCACGCGGAGCAAGGGCGGCACCTCTACGCCACGGCCTGCGGCCTCGTCGAAGCCGACCGCCTGCGCGCGGGAACGGCCGGACACCTGGCCCGCGCTACCGGGCGTGACCGCACTCGCGTTGGGTCTGCCCGCCGACTTGCCCGTCGCACCCGAAACCACGTGGCCCCCGGCCGGGGCCCAGGGCCCCGGCCGCACGTGCGACTACCCGCCCGGCTGCTGAGCCGAGCGGCGCAGCGACGACGCCGTGTCGAGGGCGGCGCACATCACCACGACCGTGACCAGGAAGGCGGCCGCGCACGAGAGGAGAGCCACCTCGTAATACTTGCTGGGAGCCGGGCGGAGCCACCCTGCCCGCGTCGCCACCGCTGCACGCATGAAGGCCGTGTGGCGCGACCACCGTCCAAAGGTCCTCGCCGGCACCGGCGCTCTGGTGGCTGCCCCCGTCGCGGGGACCGTACTGGCCCTGGTCCAAGAACGTGCGGGTGAGTCCAGACAGCGGCACAGCGAGCGTCTCGATCGTCCTCGGCAAGGACGGCGGCGGGGCCGCCTGCGACATCGCGGTGCGCGGCAAACACCGGCAGACGTCCGGTGCCTTCGGTTCCTGCGGCCGGGCCACCTGCTCGGCGAAGGTCCCCGCCCAAGGACTCCTGAGCACTCGCCGGCTACGGCTCGACCTGGGAGAAGCGCCAGCGGTGTGCCGGGCGGGCGGTGAGGGCGCCCGGTGGGGTGGGAAGTTCGGGGAGGTCCGCGTCATACGGGGCGTGCCACCAGGTGATGACCAGGACCCGGTCACCCGGAGCCGCGTAGGTCTCGCGGCGCGCCGGGGCCGGGGCCAGGCCCTGGGCGCGGGCCCAGGCCAGCAGGTCGGCGCCACGGCCCGCAGCCGCCTTCGCCTCCCACATCAGCGCGGTCGTCGCCGGATTCGTCATGACTCGTACAGGTTCTTCCTGCTCAGTTCGTGCACGTGGTCGTGGCCGTGATGGTCGGGTCGGGCACATGCGGTTCGGTGACGGGCAGGGAACTGTCCGCCGGCAGGTCCCACGCCGAGGTGGCACGGCCCCGGGCCACCATCTCGGCGCCGAGCGCCGCGACCATCGCACCGTTGTCCGTGCACAGCTTGGGCCGCGGCACGCGCAGCGTGATGCCGGCGTCCTCGCAGCGCTGCTGCGCCAGCACGCGCAGCCGGGAGTTGGCGGCCACGCCGCCGCCGATCATCAGGTGCCCGACACCCTCGTCCTTGCAGGCGCGGACCGCCTTCCGCGTCAGCACGTCCGTCACCGCCTCCTGGAACGACGCCGCCACGTCGGCGACCGGTACGTCCTCGCCCGCGTTCCGCCGCGCCTCGATCCAGCGGGCGACGGCCGTCTTCAGGCCGGAGAAGGAGAAGTCGTACGGTGCGTCGCGCGGCCCGGTCAGACCGCGCGGGAAAGCGATCGCCTTCGGGTCGCCCTCGCGGGCGTAGCGGTCGATGACCGGTCCGCCGGGGAAGCCCAGGTGCAGGATGCGGGCGATCTTGTCGAACGCCTCGCCGGCCGCGTCGTCGATGGTGGCGCCCAGCGGGCGCACGTCGGAGGTGATGTCCGGGGCCAGCAGCAGCGAGGAGTGCCCGCCGCTGACCAGCAGCGCCATCGTCGGCTCCGGCAGCGCGCCGTGTTCGAGCTGGTCGACGCAGATGTGGGACGCCAGATGGTTGACGCCGTACAGCGGCTTGCCCAGCGCGTACGCGTACGCCTTGGCGGCCGAGACGCCGACCAGCAGCGCGCCGGCCAGGCCGGGACCGGCCGTCACGGCGATGCCGTCCAGGTCGCGGGCGGCAACCCCGGCCTCGCGCAGGGCACGCTCGATGGTCGGGATCATCGCCTCGAGGTGGGCGCGGCTGGCGACCTCGGGGACGACGCCGCCGAAACGGGCGTGTTCCTCGACGCTGGAGGCGACCGCGTCGGCGAGGAGGGTGTGGCCGCGCACGACGCCGACGCCGGTCTCGTCACAGGAGGTCTCGATGCCGAGGACCAGCGGTTCGTCAGCCATGGGCGATGGTTCCTTGTTGTCCGTGGTTTCCGTGGTTTCCGTGGTTTCCGTGGTTTCCGTCTTCGAGCAGGGACTCCGCGTCGCGCCGCATGACGAGCGCGTCGACGTTCCCCGGCTGGTAGTAGCCGCGGCGAACGCCGATCGGGGCGAAGTGGTACCGCTCGTAGAGACGTTGGGCGCGCAGGTTGTCGACGCGCACCTCCAGCAGCACCTCGTGGCACTCGAAGGCCGTCGCGGCGGCGAGGAGTTCCTCCAGCAGCCGGGCGCCGAGACCGGTGCCCTGGTGGGTGGGGAGGACGCCGATGGTCTGCACGTCGCCGGTGCCGTCGACGGCGGCCAGACCGCCGTAGCCCACGATCCGGTCGTCCTCCGGTGTGACGGCCACCAGGTAGCGGCGGGTGGCGTGCGGGCCGCGGGCATGGGCCAGCTCGGACCAGAACATGCCCGCCGACCAGGCGTCCTCGGGGAACAGCGCGGCCTCCAGGCCGAGTACCGGGTCGATGTCCCACCAGCGCATCTCGCGGATGTGCGGCGGCCGCACATCGGGGGAGCCGCTCACCGTGGCGTGACCACCTTGTAGTTGGCCGGGACCTGGGCGTCGGGTCGGCGCAGGTACAGCGGGCGCGGTGGCAGGAAGCCGGCCGACGCGTCGGGGCCGGCAGCCAGCCGCTCCGCGGCGAGGGCGGCCAGCGCGGCCGCCGACTGATGGGCGGGCAGGTCGGTGCGGATCTGCCCGAACGCCGTCTCGTACAACTGTGCCCCGGCGCCGACGGCCGGGAGGTCCGCGACATCGGCGGGGAGCTCGGCGGGCCGGTCCACGGCAGGGTCGCCGAGGCGGGTGCGGGCGTCGGCGTAGCGGGCCCAGTACACCTCCTTGCGGCGGGCGTCGGTCGCCACGACGAACGGGGTGCCCAGGCCGGCGGCGTACGCGATGCCGTCGAGAGTGCACAGGCCGTGCACCGGGATGCCGTGGGCGGCGCCGAAGACCTGGGCCGTGACCAGGCCGACGCGCAGGCCGGTGTAGGGGCCGGGGCCGACACCGACGACGACGCCCGTCACCTCGGGCAGCTCCACGCCCGCCTCGCGCAGTACCCGGTCGACCGACGGCAGCAGCAGCTCACCGTGCCGTCGGGCGTCGACCTCGGCCGTCTCGGCGAGGACACGGGTGCCGTCGTGCAGAGCGACGGTCACGGCGGGGGTGGCGGTATCGAAGGCGAGCAGCAGCACGGAACCAGCCTACGGCCGGAGAGGACCGACGGTCGTGGGTGCCCCACCGTGCCGGCGGCCGGGCCGCGCCGCGGTGCGGCGGACTCCGCTACCGCGCGTCTGCCGCGCGTCGCCCTGCCCTGCTGCGCCACAGGTCACACCCTGGTCCGCGCGGGTGCCGTCAGGGCCAGGTCGGCCGGCGGCGCACGTGTGTCCGGGTGGTCGGCCGGGGTGCTGCTAACGTCGGCCTCCCAGAGCGGGAAGATCGCGCAGAGAGGGCGGCGAGACGGTGGCACGCAACAGCGGTGGCAGCGCGGGAGCGGTCGTGACCGGACTGGTCGCCGCGGCGCTGGCCGTCGTCGGGTTCTTTGCCTATCAGGCCGCGGCCGCGCCCGACCGCGTCGACCGCCGCGGCGCGCACACCGCAGGCGGCGGACCGCAGGAGGGGTCGAAGTCGCCCTCCCCCGAACCGTCGGCCCCGGCGACTCCGACGCGCCGCACGCTGCCCGACCACTCGGGCACCGGGCGCCGTGTCGTCTATGCGCTGCAGCGGCAGCGAGTGTGGCTGGTGGACGCGGACGGCGGCGTGCTCCGCACCTTCGAGGTGTGGCCGAGCACCGTCGACCCGGCGCCCGGTCCCTATCAGGTCACCTCGCGGTCCGCGCGGGTGACCGGCTCAGACGGCGTGCCGGTCGAGCACGTCGTGCGGTTCGCGAGCGTCCAGGGGACGACGGTCGGGTTCAGCGCGGCGACCGACGGCTCGGCTCCCGAGCTGGATCCGTCGAAGAAGACGGGCGGCGTGCGGGAGAAGCGGGACGACGGCACAGCGGTGTGGAATTTCACCACCAAGCCGACGAAGGTCGTCGTCGTTCCCTGAGTCGCGCGGCGGGGCGGTCAGGCGGCGCGGCGTTCCTGGCGGCCGTGCGCCGGGCCGGAGTCCTCCTCCGGGCGGCCCTCGGAGCCGGCCTCGGACTCCTCGGGCGGGGTGGAGACGGCATCGGCGGCGGCGCAGGATGCGAGCAGCTCACTCATCGACGGCGGCTGCTGCCGCCCGGGTGCGCTCTCGCGCCGCTGGTGCGTCGACATGAGCTCCTCCTGGAGTCCGAGCTGGAAGTTAGGTATACCTCACCAGCTCCTGGCTCACCATGTCACCACGCCCGGCGCGGTGCGCGCAACATCTTCCCGACACCGCGTCGGAACGTGTCACGGCCCGGGGGGTCAGTGCAGCGCGGTCAGTGCGGCGTCGGCCCAGCGCGCGCCGATCCCGCGCACGGTGACGCGACGCACGTCGTCGTCATCGCCGGCGGAGGCGGCCTCGTCGCCCACCGCGCGTGCGATCAGCACGTGCAGCCGGTCCTCCGCCAGCTCCTCGACCTTGCCCTCGCCCCACTCGACGACGACGACCGACTCCGGCAGCGACACGTCCAGGTCGAGGTCCTCCATCTCCTCCAGGCCCCCGCCGAGCCGGTAGGCGTCGACATGCACCAGGGCCGGGCCGCCGGTCAGTGACGGGTGGACCCGGGCGATGACGAACGTCGGCGAGGTGACCGCGCCGCGCACCCCGAGCCCTTCGCCGAGCCCGCGCGCCAGGGTGGTCTTGCCGGCGCCCAGCTCACCGCTGAGCAGCACCAGGTCACCGGGTCGCAGCAGGCCGGCCAGGCGCGTGCCGAGCTCCTGCATGCGCTCCGGAGTCCGCACGACGAGGGTGGTCTCCTGCGACGCCGCGGCCGGCCGCGGGGAGGTCTGGGTGTGCACTGCGTCCATGGCTCCGGATGGTACGCGGACGGCCGGTCAATCCCCGTCGTCGACGTACACGCGGGGCAGCCTGGCACCGACACGGGTGACGATCTCGTAGCCGATCGTGCCCACCGCGCGCGCCCAGTCCTCGGCGGTGGGCTCGCCCCGGTCGCCGGGGCCGAAGAGCACGGCCTCGTCTCCGACCTGCGCGGCGTCGCCGCCGAGGTCCACCACGAACTGGTCCATCGCAACGCGGCCGGCGACCGTCCGCCACTTCCCGGCGACGAGGACCGGGCCGGTGTCCGAGGCGTGCCGCGGTACTCCGTCGGCGTAGCCGACGGGCACCAGGGCCAACGTCGTCTCGCCGGGGGTGAGGTAGGTGTGGCCGTAGCTCACGCCGTGCCCGCCTGGCACCCGCTTGACCTGCGCGAGGGAGGCGCTGAGCGTCATCACCGGGCGCAGGCCCAGCTCGCCGGCGGTGCCGACCTCCGGGGAGGGCGACAGGCCGTACACGGAGACTCCGGTGCGGACCAGATCGAAGTGGGCTTCGGGCAGTGTCAGGGTCGCCGGAGAGTTCGCCATGTGCCGCACCTCCGGGTCGAGCCCGGCACGTTCGGCGACGGCCAGCGACTCGTGGAAGGCGGCCAGTTGCAGCGCGATCGAGGGGTGACCGGGTTCGTCGGCACAGGCGAAGTGCGACCACAGGCCGGTCACGCGGAGCGTGCCGTCGGTCTCGGCCGCGCGGGCGGCGGCGACGAGCGCGGGCCAGTCACCGGGTGTGCAGCCGTTGCGGCCCAGGCCGGTGTCCGCCTTCAGCTGCACTCGCGCGGGGCGGCCGCACGCGTGGGCCGCCGCCACGACCTCCCGCAGCGCCCACAGTCCGCTCACGGCCACGTCGACGTCGGCCTCGACGCACTCGCGCCACGGGCCCCCCGGCGTCCACAGCCAGCACAGCACCCGTCCGGTGTCACCGGCGGCCCGCAGCAGCAGCGCCTCCTCCGGAGTCGTCGTGCCCAGCCAGGTCGCGCCGGCCTCCCGGGCCGCCCGCGCGCACGGCATCATGCCGTGCCCGTAGGCGTCGGCCTTCACGACGGCCATCAGCTCCGCGCGCGGCGCGCGGCCGCGTAGCGAGCGGACGTTGGCGCGCAGCGCGCGCAGGTCGATCTCGGCGCGGGCGCGCAGCGGCGCGCTGGACAGCGCGGCCGGCCCGGCGGCCGGAGGCGGGGACTGGTCGTTCACCTTCCCAGTGTCTCAGCAGCCGGGCGTGGGCCGGTTCACGGCGTCTGGGGGACACCGGCGCGAGTGCTCAGCTCCGCGCGCCATGCCGGGGGCGTCTCACCGCCCACCGTCGTCCAGTACTCGGTGCCGCTCACGATGAGGCCGTCGCGGACCGTCCAGAACGACGCGGCGCGGAAGACGCCGACGCCCTTCTGCGGCACCTCCACCTCGGAGACGACCTGGTCGGGGTGTTCGGTGTCGGCGACGACACGCAGCACCCGGATCGACCAGCCTTCGGGGTACTCCCGGTTCACCCGGACGCAGGCCTCCCGTCCGACGAACCGTTCGGCGGTGTCCGGCCACTCGACGACCGCGTCCTCGGTGAGGAGTTCCGCCACGCCGTCCCAGTCGCGGGCCTCCATACGGGTCCAGTAGGCCTCAATCACACCCTTGGCATCCATGGGTGTGAGTATGACCGCCGTCACTGACAAGCGGTCAGTCCGCGCGGTCGGCCGTCACGTCCTGCCAGGCGCCGGGGAGTGCGTCCGCGACGGACATCGCCGTGGGCGGCGCCGGGGCCCGGCGGCCGGCCAGGCCGTGCAGGTACGCGCCCGCCGATGCGGCTTCCCGGGCCGGCAGTCCCGACGCCAGCAGCGCGCCCACCAGGCCGGAGAGCACGTCGCCGCTGCCTGCCGTGGCCAGCCAGCCGGTGCCCGTCGGGTTCACCCGCACCGGGACCGCCGCGTCCGGGTCTGCGACCAGCGTCGTCGAACCCTTCAGAAGCACCGTGGCGCCGGAGCGGGCCGCGAGCGTGCGCACCGAGGCGAGGCGCCGCGCCTCCACGGTCTCGCGTGTCGTCTCCTCGCCGTACCCGGCGAGCAGCGCCGCCGCTTCGCCGGCGTGCGGTGTGAAGACGGTGGGCGCCGTGCGGCTGCGCACCGTATCCGGGTCCAGCAAGTGCAGCCCGTCCGCGTCGACCAGCACCGGCACGTCGGATGCCAGCACCTCGCGCAGCGCGGCGCGCGGCTCGTCGCCGTCGCCCAGGCCCGGTCCGACCACCCACGCCTGCACCCGGCCCGCCTTCGCTGGACCGGACCCGGTGACCAGCGTCTCCGGGAAGCGGCGCACCACGGCGTCCGCCGCGTGCCCCACATAGCGGACAGCGCCCGCCCCGCCGTGCAGCGCGCCCGAGACGGCCAGCACGGCCGCCCCCGGGTAGCGGGCCGAACCGGCCACCACGCCGACGACCCCGCGCCGGTACTTGTCGCTCTCCGCTCCGGGTGTGGGCAGCAGGGCGGCCACGTCCGCGTGCTGCAACGCCTCCACGTCCGGAGTGCGCGGCAGGTACGGGCCGAGGCCGATGTCGACGCGGCGCAGAGCACCGGCGTGCTCCCTGGCCGGGTCGACGAGCAGGCCCGGTTTGTACGTGCCGAAGGTGACGGTGGCGCGGGCCCGGACCGCCGCGCCGTGCACCTCGCCGGTGTCGGCGTCCACACCGCTCGGCAGGTCGACGGCCACGACGGGGACTCCGGCCGCGTCCGCCATGCGCACCACCTCCTCGGCGGCGGGGCGCAGGCCGCCTTTGCCGCCGATGCCGACGACGCCGTCCACGACGAGGTCCGCGCGGGCAAGCAGCTGCGCGAGCGGGACGGGGCGGCCGTGCACGACGGTGCCCGGCTCGGCCACCGTGCGGCCGCCGGCCGCGCGCAATGCACGGAGTCCGCCCTCGTGCGCCCGTTCGGGTGACAGCAAGATCGCCGTCACGCCCGCGCCCCGGCGGGCGAGGCGGGCACCGGCGTACAGGGCGTCGCCGCCGTTGTCGCCGCTGCCGACCAGCAGCACGACACGCGCGCCGTAGCGGCGCGGCAGCAGCCCGCCGCAGGCGGCGGCCAGACCGGCGGCGGCACGCTGCATGAGCGCGCCCTGGGGAAGACCCGCCATGAGGTCACGCTCGGCGGTCCGTACGGTCTCGACGCTGTAGGCAGTCCTCATCCCACCAGTGTGGCGGCCGAGGGCATCTTTCCCCGGCCCTCCCCCTGGGCCTGGCGCGCGGGAGGCACCCTCGCCCGCCCCATCGTCCTCGGCAGGGGACACCGTGCACGACCCCGGTCGGCTCCTGGTGCCCGAAGGCCATGACACCGCGCACCGCAGCGTGTCGGCGACCCCTGCAAGCCGTCGTCGGCCACACGGCGCCGGTTCGCGCCGAGCCGGCCGGCCGCAGCCGGCGCCCCTGAGGCAGACCGCTGCTCCGCCGGCCGCCCACCGGGCCGGTGACCGGAGGGCTCGCCGGCGTGCCCCGCGCATGCCGCGGCGGCAGGAGGGCGGTGCCGTGTGACCGGCCGGGCCGGCAGGTCCGTCAGGACTCGGCGATGACGACCGCCGAGGCGACGCCCGCGTCGTGGCTCAGGGAGACGTGCCAGGTGATCACGCCCAGGCGGTCGGCGCAGGCGGCGACCGTGCCGCGGACGGTCAGGGTGGGGCGGCCGGAGTCGGCCGTCACCACCTCCGCGTCCGTCCAGCGCAGCCCGCGCGGCGCGCCCAGCGCCTTCGCCAGGGCCTCCTTGGCCGCGAACCGGGCCGCGAGCGAGGCGATGCCGCGCGGTTCGCCGTCCGGCAGCCAGCGTTCGCCGTGCACGAAGAGCCGGTCGGCCAGTTGCGGCGTGCGGTCCAGGGCTGTGGCGAAGCGGTCGATCTCAGCGACGTCGATCCCCACCCCGATGATCAACCGTGCCGCCTCACTCGACCGTCACGGACTTGGCGAGGTTGCGCGGCTGGTCGACCTCGTTGCCGCGGGCCGTGGCCAGTTCGCAGGCGAAGACCTGCAGCGGCACCGTCGCGACCAGCGGCTGCAGCAGCGTCGGCGTGCGCGGGATCCGGATGAGGTGGTCGGCGTAGGGCCGCACGCTCTCGTCGCCCTCCTCGGCGATGACGATCGTGCGGGCGCCGCGCGCCCGGATCTCCTGGATGTTGGAGACGATCTTGTCGTGCAGCACCGCGCGCCCGCGCGGCGACGGCACGACGACGACGACCGGCAGTGTCCGTCCTCGATCAGCGCGATCGGCCCGTGCTTGAGCTCGCCGGCGGCGAAGCCCTCGGCGTGCATGTAGGCGAGTTCCTTGAGCTTGAGCGCGCCCTCCAGCGCCACCGGGTAGCCGACGTGCCGGCCGAGGAAGAGCACGGTGTTCTTGTCGGCCAGCGCCGCGGGCCAGCTCCCGCACCGGCTCCATCGTGCCGAGCACCTGCTCGACCTGGTCGCCGATGGCGGACAGTTCGCGGACCACGGCGGTGATCTCGTCGCCCCACTTGGTGCCGCGCACCTGCCCGAGGTACAGCGCGACGAGGTAGCAGGCGACGAGCTGGGTCAGGAACGCCTTCGTCGAGGCGACGGCGACCTCGGGTCCGGCGTGCGTGTAGAGCACGGCGTCGGACTCGCGCGGGATGGTGGAGCCGTTGGTGTTGCAGATCGCGAGCACCTTCGCGCCCTGCTCGCGGGCGTGCCGCAGCGCCATCAGGGTGTCCATCGTCTCGCCGGACTGGCTGATGGCGACGACCAGGGTGCGCTGGTCGAGGATCGGGTCGCGGTAGCGGAACTCGCTGGCCAGCTCGGTCTCGCACGGGATGCGCGTCCAGTGCTCGATGGCGTACTTGGCGATCAGCCCGGCGTGGTAGGCGGTGCCGCAGGCGACGATGACGACCTTGTCGACCTCGCGCAGCACCGGCGCCGGGATGCGCACCTCGTCCAGGTGGCAGCGCGCCCGGCGGCGTCGATGCGGCCGAGCAGGGTGTCGGCGACGGCCTTGGGCTGCTCGGCGATCTCCTTGAGCATGAAGTAGTCGTAGCCGCCCTTCTCGGCGGCCGACGCGTCCCAGTCGACGTGGTAACGGCGGACCTCGGCGGGCGCGCCGTCGAAGTCGGTGACGGTGACACCGCGTCGCGGCGCAGCTCGACGACCTGGTCCTGGCCGAGCTCGATCGCCTCGCGGGTGTGGGCGATGAACGCGGCGACGTCGGAGGCGAGGAAGTTCTCGCCGTCGCCGACGCCGACGACCAGCGGCGAGTTGCGGCGGGCCCCGACGACGACGTCCGGGTCGTCGGCGTCAGGCCGCCACCAGGGTGAAGGCGCCCTCCAGGCGGCGGCAGACCTGCCGCATCGCCTCGGCCAGGTCGCCGCCGGCGGAGAAGCCTCGGCCAGCAGGTGGGCGACGACCTCGGTGTCGGTCTCGGAGGCCAGGGCGTGGCCGCGCTCGGTCAGCTCGGCGCGCAGCTCGGCGAAGTTCTCGATGATGCCGTTGTGCACGACGGCGACCTGGCCGGCGTTGTCCAGGTGCGGGTGGGCGTTGGCGTCGTTGGGCGCGCCGTGGGTGGCCCAGCGGGTGTGGCCGATGCCGGTGGTGCCGGCAGGCAGCGGGTGCTCGGCGAGTTCCTTCTCGAGGTTGGCCAGCTTGCCGCCTTCTTGGCCGCGGCGAGTCCGCCGTCGGCGAGGACCGCGACACCGGCCGAGTCGTAGCCCCGGTACTCCAGGCGCCGCAGACCGGCGATGACCACATCGAGGGCGGACTGCCCTCCCACGTAACCGACGATTCCGCACATGCGCCGAGCGTATCGGGTGGGAGCCGGCGTCTCCCGGGGTGTCAGGAGCCGTGGGCGTGGCGCTCTATCGCGGTCTGGATCAGGTCGAGGTACTCGGCCTCCTCGCAGCGCGGCTTGCTGCCCATCACGTAGAGGTCGAGGGCGTCCGTGAGCTCTTCGCCGACGTCGTCGTCGGGCAGGTCGGCCGCTATGTCCTCGTGGGCGCGGCAGGAGTGCTGCAGGGCGAGCTGCCGGGCGGGCCTGTCCCGGCGGAAACGGACGCGGGCGAGGAGTGAGGCCATGGTTCCCCCAGGAATTGAGCCGACCGGGGGAATGTAGCGGGCTCATGGACCCGCGTACACCCTATCGGCACACTTTCTCCCCGGAGGGCGCGGATCAGCCGAGTACGCGCTTGACGACGTCAGCGAGCCGGTCGGCAACGGCACGGGCCAGCTCCAGCTCGGCGGCCTCCACCATCACCCGGACGACGGGCTCGGTGCCCGAGGACCGCAACAGCACCCGGCCGGTCTCACCCAGTTCGCGCTCGGCGTCGGCGACGCAGGTGGCCAGTTCGGCGGAGGTGTTGACACGGCTCTTGTCCACGTCCCGCACGTTGATCAGCACCTGCGGCAGCCGCTCCATCACCTTCACCAGTTCGGCGAGCGGGCGCCCGGTGGCGGCGACGCGGGCGGCGAGCATGAGGCCGGTGAGCGTCCCGTCGCCGGTGGTGGCGTGGTCGAGAACGATGACGTGCCCGGACTGCTCACCGCCTAGCGAGTAGCCGCCGCGCTTCATCTCCTCCAGCACGTAGCGGTCGCCGACGGCGGTCTGCAGCAGGTCGATGCCCTTCACGTTCCATGGCGAGCTTGAAGCCGAGGTTCGACATGACGGTGGCCACCACGGTGTTCTTCCGCAGCATGCCGGCGTCCTTCATGCCGAGGCCGAGGACGGCGAGGATCTGGTCGCCGTCGACCTCCTCACCCGCGGCGTCGACGGCGAGGCAGCGGTCGGCGTCGCCGTCGTGGGCGAGGCCCAGGTCGGCGCCGTGCTCGACGACGGCGGCGCGCAGCCCGTCCAGGTGCGTGGAGCCGCACTGGTCGTTGATGTTGAGGCCGTCCGGCTCGGTGCCGATGGTGACGACGTCGGCGCCGGCGCGCGCGAAGGCCTCCGGGGAGACGCGGGCGGCCGCGCCGTGGGCACCGTCGACGACGACCTTCAGTCCGTCCAGCCGGTTCGGCAGCACGCCGATCAGGTGGGCGACGTAGTTGTCGAAGCCCTCGTCGTACTCCCGGACGCGGCCCACGCCGGCGCCGGTCGGCCGCTCCCACGGCTCACCGGCGGCGTGCTCGCGGTAGACCCTCTCGATGCGGTCCTCGAGTTCGTCGGCGAGTTTGTGGCCGCCGCGGGCGAAGAACTTCACTCCGTTGTCGGGCATCGGGTTGTGGCTGGCGGAGAGCATCACGCCGACGTCGGCGCCCAGCGACCCGGTCAGGTAGGCGACGGCCGGGGTGGGCAGCACGCCGACCCGCAGCACGTCCACGCCGGCGCTGGCCAGGCCGGCGACCACGGCGGCCTCCAGGAACTCTCCGGACGCGCGGGGGTCCCGTCCGACCACGGCCACCGGCCGGTGGCCCTCGAAGGTCCCCACCTCGGCGAGCACGTGCGCCGCCGCGACCGACAGCCCCAGGGCCATCTCGGCCGTCAGGCCGTCGTTGGCGACGCCGCGCACACCGTCCGTACCGAAGAGTCGTGCCACTGGTGTTCCTCCGAGCGTTCGAGCGCGGCGCGGGCCGGCGCCCCGCATGGCCGTTCACATGTATGTCACATATACGCGCAGGAGTCGGCGCGGATAAAGGGCGACGCCCCGGCGGCACACGGATGCGTGCCTCCGGGGCGTCGTCACGACGAGGCGCGGGGCCGGGTCCCGGCCGGAACCCGGCGCGCCGGTGCAGGCGTCAGCGCTTGCTGTACTGCGTGCCCTTACGGGCCTTCTTCAGACCGGCCTTCTTCCGCTCGACGGCGCGGGCGTCGCGCGTGAGGAAGCCGGCCTTCTTCAGCGGGCCGCGGTTGTTGTCCACGTCCGCCTCGTTCAGCGCACGGGCCACGCCGAGCCGCAGGGCACCGGCCTGGCCGGAGATGCCGCCGCCGGCGATGCGCGCGACGACGTCGTAGCGGTCGTCCAGCTCGAGCACCTTGAAGGGCTCGTTGACTTCCTGCTGGTGCACCTTGTTGGGGAAGTACCCCTCGAGGGTGCGACCGTTGATCTTCCACTTGCCGCTGCCCGGCACGATGCGCACGCGGGCGATGGCGTTCTTGCGGCGACCGGTGCCGGCGGCCGGCTGCGGCTCACCGAACCGGGACGCGAGGGACTCGGAGGTGTACTCCTGAGGCGCCTCGGGGGTCTCGGTCGTGTATTCCTGCATTTCTTCGACGGGGGTCTCGGCAGTGGTCTCGGCCACGAGTTCTCCTCGGATTCTCTTCAGTCGTTGGGGGTGGCCGGACTTACTGCGCGACCTGGCTGATCTCGAACGGGACCGGCTGCTGGGCGCCGTGCGGGTGCTGGTCACCCGCGTAGACCTTCAGCTTGGAGAGCATCTGCCGGCCCAGGGAGTTCTTCGGGAGCATGCCCTTGACGGCCTTCTCCACGGCCTTCTCCGGGTTCTTCGCCAGCAGGTCGTCGTAACGGACGGACCGCAGACCGCCCGGGTAGCCGGAGTGGCGGTAGGCCATCTTCTGGGTCCGCTTGTTGCCGGAGAGGTGCACCTTGTCGGCGTTGATGATGATGACGAAGTCACCAGCGTCGACGTGCGGCGCGTACACCGGCTTGTGCTTGCCCCGCAGAAGGGTGGCGGCCTGGGTGGCCAGACGGCCGAGGACCACGTCCTGGGCGTCGATGACGTGCCACTGGCGCTGGACGTCGCCGGGCTTGGGGCTGTACGTACGCACGGTAGTAGCCTTCGCTTCTTCGTGAGGATCCTGACAAGGCCACCTGGCAGATCACGACAGCCCTGACCGCATCACGGTGACGCAAACCGGATGGAGTCGCTGGTCATCGACCGGTGTGGCCGGTGTAAGGGCCTCTCACGTGAGAATGAGCAAGCCAATACACATAACGAACCAGCAGGATACCGGGCGCCGCAGCACCGGTCAAAGCGGCCCCGCCCGGCCGCCGCGGCCCGCGTCAGCCGGCGCCCGCGCCACCCGGCCGTCTCGTCCCAGACCGGCTCCGGCGCCTCCCGGACCCGGCCGTCCGCGCCGAAGACCAGGTAGCGGTCGAAGGAACGGGCGAACCAGCGGTCGTGGGTGACGGCGAGCACCGTCCCCTCGTACGCCTCCAGCCCCTCCTGCAGCGCCTCCGCGCTCTCCAGGTCCAGGTTGTCGGTCGGCTCGTCCAGCAGCAGCGCCGTCGTCCCCACCAGTTCCAGCAGCAGGATCTGGAAACGGGCCTGCTGCCCGCCCGACAGCTTCTCGAACGGCTGCTCGCGCCTGCCGGGCCAGCTCGTAGCGGCGCAGCACGCTCATCGCGGCGCCGCGGTCCGCGGGCGTGCTCCTTCCACAGGATGTCGAGCAGCGTGCGCCCCTCCAGCTCGGGGTGGGCGTGCGTCTGCGCGAAGTGGCCGGGGACGACGCGGGCGCCCAGCTTCCACCGGCCGGTGTGCGGCCGACGTCGTCCGCCGGCCAGCAGCCGCAGGAAGTGCGACTTGCCGGAGCCGTTGGAGCCCAGGACCGCGACCCGCTCGCCGTAGAAGACCTCCAGGTCGAACGGCTTCATCAGCCCGGTCAGCTCCAGCTGCTCGCAGGTCACCGCACGCACCCCGGTGCGTCCGCCGTGCAGCCGCATCCGGATGTCCTGCTCGCGCGGCGGCTCCGGCGGCGGGCCGGCCTCCTCGAACTTGCGCAGCCGGGTCTGCATGGCCTGGTAGCGGGACGCCATGTCGGGGCTGTTCGCCGCCTGCTGACGCAGGGTGAGCACGAGCTTCTTCAGCCGCGCGTGCTCCTCCTCCCAGCGGCGCATCAGCTCCTCGAACCGGGCGAAGCGCTCGCGGCGCGCCTGGTGGTAGGTGCCGAAGCCGCCGCCGTGCACCCAGACGTCGCTGCCCGCGGGGCTCGGCTCCACGCTGACGATCTTGTCGGCGGCACGGGCCAGCAGCTCCCGGTCGTGGGAGACGAACAGCACGGTCTTGCGGGTCTCGCGCAGCCGCTCCTCCAGCCAGCGCTTGCCGGGGACGTCGAGGTAGTTGTCCGGCTCGTCCAGCAGCAGCACCTCGTCGGGGCCGCGCAGCAGCGCCTCCAGGACCAGCCGCTTCTGCTCGCCGCCGGAGAGGGTGCGCACCTCACGCCAGCGGCGCCTTCTCGTAGGGGACCCCGAGCGCGGCGGTGGTGCAGATGTCCCACAGCGTCTCGGCCTCGTAGCCCTGGACCTCCGCCCAGTCGGCGAGGGCCTGCGCGTAGGCCAGCTGCGCGGGCTCGTCGTCCCGCGTCATGATCGCCTCTTCGGCGTCGTCGACGGCACGGGCGGCGTCGCGGATCCGCGGCCGGCGCGACGGAGACCAGCAGGTCACGCACGCTGCGCTCGTCGCGCACCGAACCGACGAACTGCCGCATCACGCCCAGGCCGCCGGAGACGGTGACGGTGCCCCCGTCGGGGCGCAGCTCGCCGGAGATCAGTCGCAGCAGTGTGGTCTTGCCGGCGCCGTTGGCCCCGACCAGGGCGACCGAGGCGCCCTCCCCCACCCGGAAGGACACGTCGCCCAGCAGCACCCGGCCGTCGGGAAGGAAGTACTCGAGGTGCGCGGCGTCGACGTGTCCCATGAGGCCGGATTCTCGCCCGCCGGGCCGCGGCGGGGCCAACCCTTTTCCCGGCACGTGACGAAACGGGAACGGCGAAGGCACAGCCCAGGCACGCGCTGCCGGGCCGACCTGACGGGGTGCATAGGATGCGGCCCATGAGTTTCGGACAGGGGGGCCAGCCGTGGGGCTCCGGCGACTCCGGCGAGCCCGACTGGGCGGCGCTGGCCGACGACACCCAGCGGGCGCGTGCCCGGCGCAGGATGTGGTGGATGGTCGGCGGCGGGGCACTGGCGACAGTACTCGTGGCGGGGATCGTGGCCGCAGCCGTGATCACCCAGAGCGGCTCGGACCCGTCCGACGGCCCCAGCCACTCGCTGCCGTCAGCCGCGGACCTGCCGCCGGACTCGGCGCAGCCGAAGCCGACGTTCAAGAAGCAACTGCCGCCTGCTCCGCCGCAGGACTACCTCGCCGACTCCGAGCACGACACGGCGCCGCTCAGCGAGGACACTCTCTTCTCGGAGAAGAAGCTGACCGTGAACGGGCGCGCCTACGCGCAGGCCGCCACGGAGGGCACCTCCGACTGTTCCTCGGCGACTCAGGGGAAGCTGGGCGACCTGCTGAAGAAGTCCGAGTGCGACAAGCTGTTCCGCGCCACCTACGAGCGTGACGGCCTGGCCGTCACCGTGGGGGTGGCCGTCTTCGACGGCAAGGCGCAGGCGACGCGGATCAAACAGGACTACCAGCCGAACGTCGCGGCCCTCGCCGGCCACGGGGTCCCCTCGTTCTGCAAGACGGTGATGTGCCGCACGACGGTCAACTCGATCGGGCGCTACGCGATAGTGACGATCGCCGGACACACCGACGGCTCACCGGCGGGCGACTCCGACAAGGCCGCCAAGCAGGCGGCACTCGACGGGTCGCAGTACGCCTACGGCCGCATCATGCGGCGAGGCAGGCAGGAGGCCGAGGCCGACACCGAGGGCGGCTGACGGACTCGGCCTCGACGTCCCGCATCGCGTCGAGCCGCTCGCGCACCCACGTCTCGGCGTCGGTGACGTGCCGCGAGGCGGCGGCGAACGCGCCGAGGCTGTCGCGCCGGCGGAGCGCCGTGTGGAAGGCGAGGTCCTCACGGACCAGCTGCTCGGGATCCTGCATGGTGCGCACCCGCTCGATCCGCTCAGCGCGGGCTCCTCGATCCGGGTCGCGGCCAGGGCCGTGGCGCCCGGCTCGAGCACCGTGCGGCACCGAGTATCTCGTCCCGCCCGGTGTCGTGCGCGAGCTCGAGGTAGCTGCCGATCGCGTCGACGAGCCGGTCGTGGCGCAGGTCTGTGACGAGCGTGCAGTCGCCCCGGCGCTTCGAGCACGCCCGCCATGGACATCGCCCGCACGGCCTCGCGCAGCGAGGGGCGGGACAGTTCCAGCTGGCGGCGAGCACACCCACCGGCCGGAGGCGGTGCCCGGGAGTGAACTCCCCCGTCTCGATACGCTGCTTCAGACGACTGATCGCCCCGTCGACGACGCTGCCCGGCGCGCCGTCCCGGCGCCGTCTCGTCTCGATGCCATGGGTTCAGGATGTCACCTGCACGGGCCCAGACCGGCCGTCCGGGAAGCGGTGCGCCTCAAGGGTCTCCTGGCGTATCCGTGCGCTGTAGCCCGGGGCCTCGGCACCGTGTAGCACGCGCCCTGCATGCGCACGGGGTCGTGGAAGTGCTCGTGCAGGTGGTCGACGTATCGACGACGCGGTTGTCCATGGAGCCGCTGACCGCGATGCGGCAACGGCGCACGTCGTCGGCGAGATCGGCGCCGACCTTGAGCTTGACCGCGTCCCAGCCCTGCTCGACGGCCTCACGGCACAGCCGGGCGAGCTTGGCGTCGTCGTAGCCGAGCCATCCCGCGCTGGTGGTGTAGGCGGGGTAGCCGTGCCGGCGACGTGCGCCTCCGCTCGGCGCGGCCGCCGGCCCTGGACTCGAGCAGCGCCAGCGCGCCTCGGGGGTGAGGCGCCTTCAGGTAAGCCAGTCGACAGGTCGACGATCTGGCGCGGGGACATGTCGGCCAGCAGTCCACACCGGCTCCCGGCGAGTGGCGGCCAGGTCCCAGCCGGCGTGATCACGGCGGCGGCTCCCAGGTGCAAGGCCCCCTTGTCGGGGCCCAGCCAGCGCAGCTGGCTGTCACCCAGCAGGTGCCGGGAGAAGCCGCCGAGGTCGGAGACGATCTCCTCGATGCTGAGGCCTACGGCGCGCTGCCCGATCAGGCGGGCGGCGTGTGCCGCGAGCTCGTTTCCACGACCGATGGTGACGGTGAAACCTTGACCTTCGGGGGCGTCGGCCGCACCAGGGCTGCCGCCGCCGGTGCGCAGCACCACGTAGGCCGCGGAGTAGTCGGGCGCCTCGTTCATCGCATCGGAACCGTCCAGGTCCCGGTAGGTGGGGAAACGCAGGTCGACGGTCTCGACGTCGACGATCGGGTGCTGCTGCCACCGCTGGACGGGCGGATGGAACTCTGGCCGCCGGGGTGACCTACGAACGCTCCCGGGAGGCCCGCATCTCCGAGAGCTCCGAACAGACCGTCTACCAACGCATCTACGACGCCGAACGACCCGAGTTGTTCTTCAGGGCCGTTCCCTGGCGGGTCGTCACCCACGGCGAGCCGATCGCGGTGCGCGCCGACTCCCCGCTCAACGTGCCCGAACCCGAACTGGGCCTGGTCGTCAACCGCCACGGCGAGACCGTCGGCTACCTGGTGGTGAACGACGTCAGCTCTCGCACCATCGAGGGCGAGAATCCGCTTCTGCCGCAGGCCAAGGTCTACGCCGGCAGTTGCGCGGTCTCCACCGCCGTCGTCCCGGTCTGGGAGGTCCGAACCCGCCGACCTGACAATCCACATGACCGTGCACCGCCGGCCGCCGCCGCGTACGAGGAGACCACTTCCACCGCGGCCTTCCACCGCGGCCTTCCACCGCACCCGAAAGCCTGGTCGCACACCTGCTGCGTGCACAGCCCTTTCCCGACGGCGCCGTCCTGTCCACCGGCACCGGCATCGCCCCCGACATGGACTTCACCCTGCTTACCGGCGACCGGGTACACATCACCATCGACGGCGTGGGCAGGCTGACCAACCACGTCCTGGCCGACCAGACCGCCCTGGACTGGCTCGTCGCAGCCGGCGAGAATCCGCTGCTGCGCCGCGCCCACCGTGAAGGACACCATCCGCAGGAGACACCATACCACGCCCGAGCCCGTGCCCGACGCCACCGAGCAGCAGCTCAACGCCCTCCTCGGCGAGTCGGAGCCGCCGCCCGGCCCCTGGGAGCGATGCGCCCCCGCGAGCGCGCCGCGCTGCTCGGGCGTCGCGACGCGCTCGACGCGCAGGCGACGAGCTCGTCCCGCTCGCGCAGGAAGAGTCGATCTGCCCGAGGGGCGGCTGCGCGGCGAGCTGCTGCGCACCACCTTCCAGCTGCGCATGTTCGCCGAGTTCTGACGCGAAGGCGGCTACCTCGAGTCGTCATCGACCACGCCGACCCCGATGCCGATGCGCGCCACGCCCCGACCTGCGGCGAGCACGTCCCGCTCGGCCCGTCGTGGTGTTCGCGGCGAGCAACTTCCCGTTCGCCTTCAGCGTCGCCGGCGAGGACACCGCCTCCGCGCTCGCCGCCGGCTGCCCTGTTGTGCTCAAGGCGCACCCCGGGCACCCGCGGCTGTCGTGCCACAGGCCGACGATCGTGGCCGCGAGCCCTGAACGACCGCCGGCGCGCCCGACGGGGACCTTCTCCGCTGATCGCGGGCGACGAGGCCGGCCTGAGCCGCGCTGCGCGATCCGCGGGTCGCAGGCCGGCGCCTTCACCGGTTCCGTCCGCGGCCGGTCGTGCGCTCTTCGACGTGGCCGCCGCGCGCGCCGGTCCCGATCCCGTTCTTCGGCGAGCTGGGCAGCGTCAACCCAGTCGTTCGTCACCCGCGCCGCCGCCGACCGCGCGCGGCGCACGAGATCGCCGACAGGCTTCGTCGGCTCGTTCACGCTCGGCGCCGGCCAGTTCTGCACCAAGCCGGGCCTGCTGCTTCGTGCCGCGCGGACACGGCCTGGAGCAGGCCCTCGCCGACGCGGTGCGGTCCGTGGAGCCTGCCCGGAGCTGCATCCAAGGTGTACGAGGCTGCGCAAGCAGTCCGAGGCGGTGCGTACAGCAGCCGGCGTGCGCACTCTGATGGCCGGAGCCGCGGACGACCCCGCCGGCTGTCCGTGACGCCAACACTGCTGGCCACCGACGCACCGACGTTCCGCCGGCAGCGCAACCTGCTGCTCGAGGAGGCGTTCGGTCCGCAGTCCGTCGTCGTCGAAACGACGGCGAGCCGAACGCTGACAGCAGCAAGGACGTTCACCGGCGATCTCACGGCTACCGTGCACGCCGAGCCCGGCGAGGAGGCCGTGGCCGGTCCACTGCTGGAGACCCTGCGCGAGCGGGCCGGACGGCTCGTCTTCAACGGCTGGCCCACCGGCGTCGCGGTCACCGCGGCCATGCAGCATGGCGGCCCCTACCCCTCGACCACCTGTCCCTCCCACACCTCGGTGGGCACCGCCGCGCTCGAACGCTTCGTGCGGCCCGTCCTTGCCGGACGTGCCCGAGGCCCTGCTTCCCGAGCCGCTCCGGACGACAACCCGCTGGGGGTGCCGCAACGGGTCGACCGCTGACGCCGGGCTGCCACGCCCCACCGCACCGTCCGACGAACCACTCGTGGGCTGTGCGGAACTGCTCGCCGCCGTCGAGGCCGGGACCGCCGCCCAGGCAGCGTGCCTCACCGGCCCCAGCGGCATCGGCACGTTCGTCCTGCTGCAAGCGCTCGCCGGGGCGCGGGGTGAGCACGCGGCCTGGGGCCCGCACCCGGCACGGTGCGGGCCCGTGCGGCGCCGTGGTCACTTCATGGGTTCGAGTGCACCCGCCGTGGTAGCGGGCTCCGGCGTCCCAGAGCAGGAAGTCGTCCATGCCGTCGTCGGCGGCCGCCTCGATCTGTGCGGCGACCTCTTCGTCCCCGTACGGGACACCCATGGAGAAGTCCTGCAGCCAGGGCACGATGACGCAGCCGGTGCCCTTGACCTGCTTGGCGAAGTCGGCCAGGGACCGTTTGACGATCTCGTACGGGCTGCTGCCGGGGTTGCGGACCCCGTACTCGCCGGCGCCCCAGTGCGAGGGGTAGACCATCGGCGCGATGTAGTCGGCGTACCGGGCAAGCAGGCCGACGTCCTGGGCGATCTCGGTGGGCCGGGTCGCGGCGACGCCGAAGACCGACGCCCCGACGAAGGCGCCGTAGGGGCGGACCTGTTCTCGGGTCCGGGCGACGAAGCCCGCGATCGACTGGACGGGTTCGGTCTTCCCGAGACCGGGGAAGCGCATCTGCCTGCGCGGCCCGTCGGGCCGGCGCACGTAGTCGTAGAGGATGTCGTCGAAGCCGAGCTTGGCGGCCTCCACAGCGAGGTCGATGTTGTACCGCCGCACCTCGGGGTTGGCGAAGTCGGTGAACGACAGGTTGCCGTAGTGGCCGCCGTCGTACGGGCTGCCGTCGGGCGCCTGGACGAGCCGGTCCAGCTTGCCGGCCTGGTAGGAGGCCTTGGCGAGCACCGGGTCACGGAAGGCGACGATGCGGCCGATGACGCGGACGCCCTGGGCGTGCAGCGTGTGGAGGACCTTGCGTGCGTCGTAGTAACCCTTCGGGGAGCCGATCTTCTCGGCCAGCGGTACCTTGGAGTCGTAACCGACCTCGCCGCTCTCGTCCTTGATGTCGAGTTCGATCGCGTTGATCCTGTGCTGCCTGACGAGCTTCATGATCGGGTCGCGCAGCGCGTGCGAGGTCCAGCCGATGGCCGACAGGTGGACGGCGTGTGTCTTCGGGTAGGGCACGACGACACCGGTGTCGGCGTGGGTGACGTTGCCGCTCGCGTCGGCGGCCCGGACCTTGATCCGGGCGGGCGGGTCGTCGAGCCGCTGCGTGAAGGTGCCGTCGTCGGCGACGGGCACCTGCTTGCCGGCGACCGTCACCTGGTCGGCGCCCCCGACGGTGCCGTGGACGGTCACGGGCGCACCCGGCTTCGCCGCCTTCACCTTGGCCACGTGCAGCGTGGGCCGTGGGTGTCGACGGTGAAGCTGCGGGTGGTGCCGTCGAGGGCGCCACCCCCGGTGGGCTGCAGCGACAGCTCGTGTTCCCCGTCGGACAGCTTCGGCAGGTTGAGGACGATCCGGCCGCCGGCCTGCTGCGCGGCCACCGGCCCGCCGTCCAGTGTCACCTTCATGCGCCGCAGGTCGCTGCGGTCCTCGGCGGCGACGGTGAGCTGCAGGTGCTTCGCTTCCGCCCTGCCCACGACGCCCCCGTCGCCCAGGCCGGTCACCCGCAGCCGTGGGGAGAACGATCTCATCCCGTATGCGCCGAGCGCCGCGCAGACCACGATCGTCGAGGCGACGGCCAGCACAGTTGCTCTTCGCCGGCCGCGGAAGAGGAAGAACCGTCGTGTGCCTGTTCTGTACGCCTGCATGACCACCTGCCGTTTCGGACGAGTTTCCCCGGTTACCGATTGGCCCGACGCGGGTCAGCCGAGCATTTAGTCACACAACCATCCCTTCAGACGACAACATCGCCACAAGACCACCCCTCTGCCGAGCTTCGGACCACCTCCGCCGGCTATGTGTCAGGAGTCGGGATGCGGCCGGACAACCCGTCAGACTGTCTGTTCCGTCTCCTCCTGGAGGGCACCATGCGTCCACTCCCCCGCAGTGGCCGCGCCGCCGTGGCGACCGCGGCGCTGCTGCTGCTCGCCGGCTGCTCCGCCGGCTCCGTCTCGACCCGGCACGAAGACGACGCCTCCGGGCACGGGCGGAGGCAGGACCGGCGCGGGCAGGACGACCGGACGGCCGGACCCGGCGGCGGTGAAGGCCGACGAGCTGGGGAGGTTCCGGTCCTGATGTACCACCAGATCGTCGAGCACCCCCAGAGCGTGTACGACCGGACGCCGCACGACTTCCGCGCCGAACTGGAGCGGCTTGCCCGCGAGCACTACGTGCCGGTCACGGCGCACGAGTTCAGCAGCGGGCACATCGACATCCCGGCCGGCACCCATCCCGGTCGTCCTCACCTTCGACGACTCGACGGCCAGTCAGTTCCGCCTGGACGAGAAGGGCCGGCCCGCCGAGGGCACGGCGGTCGCGATCCTGCAGGACGTCGCGAAGCAGCACCCGGACTTCCGGGCCACGGCGACCTTCTTCGTCAACGCCGACCCGTTCGCCGTCCATGGCGGCCGCAGGCCGCTGCACTGGCTGGCGGCGCACGGGTACGAGATCGGCAACCACACGCTGCACCACACCAGTCTCGGCACGGTCGGCGCCGCCGCCGTACAGCGGGCCGTCGCCTCGAACCAGAAGGCGATCGCTGCGGCGGTGCCGGACGTGGAGGTCCACTCGCTGGCACTGCCGAACGGCTCGATGCCGAAGCAACGGAAGCTGGCTATGAAGGGCGGCTCGGACGGCATGCGCTACGCGTACGAGGGCGTGTACCTCGTCGGGGCGAGCCCGGCGCCCTCGCCGTACGCCCGAACTTCGACGCGAACGCCATCCCGCGGATCCGCTCCGGCGGGCCCCGCCCAGCCGGACGCGAAGTTCACCTCCGGCGCGTGGCTGGACAAGCTCGCCGACGGGACCGTCGCCCGCTACACCTCCGACGGTGACCCGGACCGGGTGTCCTTCCCGAGGTGCGGAGAGGGCAAGCTGAGCGACGCCCACCGCAAGGACGCCAACCCGTACTGAGCCGTGCGCACCGGCGACGGTCGGACTCGCGCTCCCCCTCCGCTGTGCTTACGCCCTGCCCCGCCCCGCACCACGCACCCTCGGTCCCCTCACGGCGAGCGCCGGCATCTGGTGCGCTGTGAAGTACGGGCGGACAGCATGCGGTACGCCGGACGTGCCCGTCACCACGGTCTCGGGATACGTCGTCTTCTTCCGCTGCACCCCGTCCCCGGTGATCCGGCCCAGCGGCACCGGCTCGCCGTCGGGTGCACAGCAGCGCCAGGTCGTACGCCTCACGTCCACCGCCGCGCCGGCCCGTGCACCGCCGAGCGGGAGTGTGCAGCGGACCAGCCGTTGCCCAGCGGGTCGCCGGTGCCGTCAGGCGCGCCGGTGCCGCCGCGCGCGTGCGATCACGCGCGTCCTTCCCTCAGCACGCGGGCCGCCCAGCAGCTCGCGTGAGGTGAGCACGCGTCACCCAGCTGACGCGGCCACCTCCGCATGCACAGGCGCAGCCAGCTGCGCACGCGAGAGCCGTCCGAGGTCTCGTACGATCCAGGCGACACACCGCGCACGTCACACGTGCAGCGTCAGCAGCGCCGCCTGCTCACGAGTTCGCGCGTAGCCTGCGTCGCCCTTCTATCTCCCGCGCGCACACGTAGCAGTCCCAGCGCCCTCGGGCAGACTGCCCGACCGGTCGACACAGCGGCCGCGGGGCTGCCGGACGCGCGTCCACCGGCGTCAGGAGGCGCGCGCCTCCCGCGTCCGGTCGCGCGCAGCCGCAGCAGCAGCTCGCGGCCCGCCCTCCGCCGTCGCGCCCGCTCACGCTCACCCGCAGCTCCCGTCCGCGCCACGTTGCACCGCGCAGCCGCACCTGAGTTGCGTGTTCCGTGTCGTCACCCGCGGCCGCCGCGCACGCGCCCGCGCAGCAGTGCGCGGCGTGCAGCGCACGCGCGCCGCCGCGCCGTGCGCCCGTCACTCCTCATCAGCCGCTCATAGCGCGCGTGATCTCGCGGTCCGCCGCCCGCGTCGCGCGCCAGGCCATCCCCCGCGCCGTCCTCGTCGTCGTGGCTTACCAGCGCTCGCCCCTCCGCGCCACCGCCGCGACCAGCAGCCGTTCTCGCCGTGCGTGTGATCTCTCCGCCGTGCAGTCCGTCGCCACACCGCACCCGCAGCGCATGCCTCCACATTCATGCCACACTCGCTCCGAACTGCGCATCGCCCCCTTCCCCACTCCGCTCATCCTACCCCCTTGTGGTGCAGATCCCACCGGTCACCCCGTTCGCGCAGGCTGCGCGCTGCACGCCGTGCCCGTACGGCCGCAGCTGCCTGCCCAGGCGCCGCTCGGCACGAGCGCGAACGCGTCGATGGCCGGTCGTAGCGTTTGACGGGGATCAGCCTCCGGCGGCCACCACGGTCCGCGGTCGCCGGATACGCGTCACCGCCGTAGACGGCCAGTTGCGTGCTCAGGATCCGGTGCCCACGCCGGGGAGCGCCGCGCGGTAGTCGTTCGCGTCGGCCTCAGACGGTGACGAATGCGTCGGGCGCGGCGAGCGCCGCGTCCTGCCCGGCGCGCAGCCGCAGGCCGTGTGCTCTGCAGCAGCACGTACTCCTGGCCGATCCGGAGGCGGTGGCTCGGGCCTACCGGGCCAGCTGCCCGACCGGCACCGGCCGGGTGGCGATCAGCACGTCTGCACCCGTGCCGCGCAGAAAGGCCGCCACCCGCCGGTCGGTCAGCCGGGAGGGCGTCAACCGGTCTTTGCAGACGCCTTCGTCGGTGAACATCCAGCTCGGCCGCCCGGCGGCCGGATCCTCGGCGGCGGTGTCGCCGGATCCCGGCCGCCAGTCGATGAGCGAGGTGAGGGTGACGCGCGGGTCGACGGCCAACTGCGGCGCGTCGACGGTCCGGTGGACGCTGACGATCCGCACGTCGTGCCGGGGGGCGAGTGCCGCGGACAGGTTGACCGTGGAACGGATCGTGCCGCCGATGCCGTAGGCGTTGTACAGCAGAAAGACGATCTTCATCCGTGCCCCCAGCGGTCCGAGCGGACGGACGTCCGCATGCCGGGTATACACGAGCAAATCGGCCGGCACTGTCCGCGTGATCGCCGCCCACTGGGGGCCGGGCACCGGGCGGGGGCCGTGAAGGAGCATGACGGGACCGTGTCCGGGCACCTCAGGGCGGCGTGGGGCGGCGCGGCACCGGTCTCGGACAGTGGTCGCACCTACCGGTCGCCTCGGCGCGCGACATCACCCGGACGAGTGACGCGACGTGCGTGCTCGTCAGCCGGCGGCTGCGGCCACCGCGCCCATCCGCCGGAGTGCCTCGGTGAGGATCTCCGGCGATGTGGCGAAGTTGAGCCGGACGTGCCCGGCACCCCCGGTGCCGAACGCGGGGCCCGAACTGAGCGCCACCCGGGCCCGGTCCAGGAACACGGCCGCCTGTCCGGTGGTCACGGTCACGTCGCCGAGAGCGGCGGCATCCGTGCGCGGGTCATCGAAGCCGAGACCGCCGTGCAGTCCAGCCAGGCCAGGTACGTCGCTTCGGGCGGCGTCCAGATCACGGCCGGCAGGTGCGCGCCGAGCAGCCCGCCGAGCAGCCGCCTGTTGGCCGTCCAGCCCGTCGAGGACGGCGTCGAGCCACTCCCCGCCCTGGCGCAGCGCGGCGGTGTGGGCGAGGACACCCAGGTGACTGGGGCCGTGGCTGACGATCTCCGGCAGCCGCGCCAGGTCCTCGGCCGTCTCCGCGCCCGCCACGGCGACGGCCGCCTTGAGCCCGGGGAGGTTGAAGGCCTTCGACGCCGACATCAGGGAGAACGAGGACGCGTCCCGGGAAGGCTCAGGTACGGCGCGAACCGCGCGCCGGGGAGCACCAGCGGGGCGTGGATCTCGTCGACGACGACCCGCACCCCGAACCGGCCGGCCAGCTCGGCGACGTGTGCCAACTCGTCCCGCGTGTGGACGGTGCCGGTCGGGTTGTGCGGACTGCACAGCAGGAACGCGGCGGGGGCTCCGTCGCGCGTCACCTCGGCGAAGGCCGCCTCGAGGGCAGCGAAGTCGATCCGGCCCGCGGGCGACAGCGGCGCCTCCACGACGCGGCGGTCCATGTGAGCAATGAAGGCGTAGAACGGCGGGTAGACGGGGCAGTTGACCACCACCGCACCACCGGGCCGCGTCACCAGGCGCAGCAATTCCACGGCCCCGGTCATCACGTCCGCCGCCAGAACCGTGCGGTCCACCTCCAGCCCGGCCCAGTCCCAGCGCTCGGCGGCGAAGTCCCGCAGCGCCTCGGCGTACTCGGTGCCCGCCGGGTAACCGGTGTCGCCGCGCGCTACGGCGTCCGCGAGCGCGCGGACGACCGGCTCGGGCGTCAGCACGTCCATCTCCGCGACCCACAGCGGCAGCACGTCCGCCGGGTGCGCACGCCACTTCATGCTGCTGCGGCCTCGCAACTCGGTGAGCGACACCTGCTCGAACGGGTTCTCCACGACCACCCACTCTCCTCTGCCGTGACTCCTGCCCCTCGAGGGTGCCAGCCTACCCCCGCCCGCGACCAGAGGAGGCCCGTCACCGTCCGGCTAATGCGTCGTCCAGTGCCAGCTGCTCGTGCAACGCCAGCGGCCGGCCGGCGGAGCGTCAATCGCGGTGTGCCGACGAGGCCGAGGTTCAGCCTGAGGGAGACACGGGCTGCGCGGCCACAGCACTGGCCCGCTCTCGCGGCTTCCCGCAGTGCGGCTGTGAACTGCACCACCGAGCCGTCGATCGCTCGGAAACCGGTTCGGCGAGCCACTAGGCGGCCGTCTCGCCGGGGAGTCGGCGGCACGCTGCAGCTTCCGGCCCCCTACCCGGTAACTCGGTACCTCGTTCCCCGGCACGCCATGGCCGAGGTAGAGGGTCAGCAGCAGCCGGCGCCGGGCAGAGTGCGCCTGTTGCGGGCGGCGAGGTTGCGGGCCGCCAGCTCGGCGTCCGCCGGGTAGCCGACCTCCTCCAGGGTGAGGCCGTGCGGCCGGACGACGTGCACCGCCGAGTCCCGGACGCCGGCGGCCAGCACCTTGCCCGGCCACTCGGGCGGTCGGTGTCCGTCGCCGACGAACAGCATCGCGCCCACCAGCGACCGGACCATGTTGTGGCAGAAGGCGTCCGCCTTCACCGTGGCCTCGAGGGTGCCGTCCGTCGCGGCGCACCCAGTGCAGCTGCCGCAGGGTGCGGATCGTGGTGGCGCCCTCGCGCTTCTTGCAGTAGGCGGCGAAGTCGTGCTCGCCGAGCAGCCCCTCGGCGGCCTCGTTCATCGCGCTCGACGTCCAGGGGCCGGTTGTGCCACAGCACGTGGCCGCGGCGCAGCGGGTCGACGCCGCCGGGGTGGTCGCACACGCGGTAGACGTAGCGGCGCCAGATCGCTGAGAAGCGGGCGTTGAAGTGCGGCGGCGCCTCGGCCAGCCGGTGCACCCGCACGTCCATCGGCAGCCGGCCGGCGAGCCGGCGCAGCAGATGCTCGCCGTGCTCGGCCCACACCTCCTGCGGCAGGTCGACGTGCGCCACCTGCCCACGCGCGTGCACGCCGGAGTCCGTGCGGCCGGCCACGGTCAGGTCGGCTGTCTCCTGCCGCCGCAGCACCACGCGCAGCGCGTCCTCGATCTCGCCCTGGACGGTCCGCTGCCCCTCCCGCTGGCGGGCCCAGCCGGAGAAGTCCCGGCCGTCGTAGGACAGGTCCAGCCGTACTCGGACGAAGCCGGGTTCCACGTCGTCGCTCACGCCGTCGATCCTCTCACCACCGTCTTGCACCGGGCCGGGGCGTTCGTTACTCAGGGGTAGGCGGGGTGGGCGGTCGCTTGCCGTACCCGTCGTCAACGAGCGTCCGTGCATCACTCGGTAGGTTCGCATGGCAGGCGGCATCGTCCGGCCGCAGTCCGGCAGCCGAGGCGGCAGGGACCGGCTCGCCGGCAACCGGCGCCGGCCAGACGAACGGGCCCGGTCCCCGGAGGGGAGCGGGCCCGTCGAGCCGTGAGGCGCCCAGGGGTGCCTCACGGGTCAGGCGTCCTTGGACTCCTCGGCCGCCGGCTCGTCCTTCTTCAGGTCCGCGACGGCCTCGTCTCCCGCAGCGTCCTTCGCGGTGCGCTTCGTCGCCGCCTCGGCCTCACCGACGGCCTGCTGCTGCACGGTGAGGGCCTCCACCAGCTCGATGACCGCCATCGGCGCGTTGTCGCCGCGACGGTTACCGATCTTGGTGATGCGGGTGTAGCCACCCGGACGGTTCTCGTAGCGCGGGCCGATCTCGGTGAAGAGCGTGTGCACGACGCTCTTGTCCAGGACCGTGCGCATGACCTGGCGGCGGTTGTGAAGGTCGCCCTTCTTCGCCTTGGTGATCAGACGCTCCGCGACCGGGCGCAGGCGACGGGCCTTGGCCTCGGTGGTGGTGATGCGGCCGTGCTCGAAAAGGCTGGTGGCGAGGTTCGCCAGCATGGCCTTCTGGTGCGCGGCGCTGCCGCCCATACGGGCACCCTTGGTGGGCTGAGGCATGGTGATTCTCCTTGGTCACTGCACCGGCCGTGTCAGGTACCGGTGTCAGGGGTCCGTACGGACAGGCCGTCCGCACGGGCCCGGGACGACGGTCGCCGCCGTCCCGGTCCCCCGGGCCGCGCCACAGGCGGGCCGGGAAGTCTGCGTGCCGCGCACCCGAGGTCGCGGGTGCCGCACACTGCGGACGGGCCGGAGCCGCAGGCTCCGGGCACCGCGCCGGTCAGGCGAGGGCACCGGCCCGGCGGGCCGGCCCCTCGTCGTCTGCTGCCGCCGGCAGGCGGCCTCAGTACTGCTCGGTCTCGACGAAGCCCTGGTCCGCGTCGTCCTCGGCGCCGAAGGCGTCCGCGGCGGCGGAGGGATCGAATCCGGGCGGGCTGTCCTTGAGGGCCAGGCCCATGCCGGCCAGCTTCGCCTTGACCTCGTCGATCGACTTCGCACCGAAGTTGCGGATGTCGAGCAGGTCCGCCTCGGAACGCGCGACGAGCTCGCCCACGGAGTGGATGCCCTCGCGCTTGAGGCAGTTGTAGGAACGGACGGTGAGCTCGAGCTCCTCGATCGGCAGCGCGAGATCCGCGGCCAGCGCGGCGTCCGTCGGGGACGGGCCCATGTCGATGCCCTCGGCGTCGACGTTCAGCTCGCGCGCCAGACCGAACAGCTCGACCAGGGTCTTGCCGGCCGACGCCATGGCGTCACGCGGACGCATGGCCTGCTTGGTCTCGACGTCGACGATCAGCTTGTCGAAGTCGGTGCGCTGCTCGACACGAGTCGCCTCGACCTTGTAGGTGACCTTCATGACCGGCGAGTAGATCGAGTCGACCGGGATGCGGCCGATCTCCTGGCCCACCTGCTTGTTCTGGACGGCCGAGACGTAGCCGCGACCGCGCTCGACGGTCAGCTCCATCTCGAGCTTGCCCTTGCCGTTCAGCGTGGCGAGCACCAGGTCGGGGTTGTGCACCTCGACGCCGGCCGGCGGAGCGATGTCCGCGGCGGTGACCACACCCGGGCCCTGCTTGCGCAGGTACATCACGACCGGCTCGTCGTGCTCGGAGGAGACGACCAGGGACTTGATGTTGAGGATGAGGTCGGTGACGTCCTCCTTGACGCCCGGCACGGTGGTGAACTCGTGCAGAACGCCGTCGATCCGGATGCTCGTCACGGCGGCACCGGGGATCGAGGAGAGGAGCGTACGACGCAGGGAGTTACCGAGGGTGTACCCGAAGCCCGGCTCCAGCGGCTCGATCACGAACCGGGAGCGGAACTCGTCGACGACCTCTTCGGTCAGAGAGGGGCGCTGAGCGATCAGCATGGGAATGTGCCTCCAGTCTTCGGCAACCGCTATTTGATGCCGTAATGACAGGGTACGGGCGGCACGGACCATTCACGGTCCGCACCGCCCACCCGGTGACCGAGCGTGCCCGGTCACTTACGAACTCGGCTCTTACTTCGAGTAGAGCTCGACGATCAGCTGCTCCTGCACCTGGGTGTCGATGCTGCGACACCGCGGGGAACGATCCCCGCACCCCAGGCCGGACGCGTGGCCCGGCCCGGGGGGCGAGTGCGAGAGCGGCGCTCCACCCGTTACTTCGAGTAGAGCTCGACGATCAGCTGCTCCTGCACCTGGGTGTCGATCACCTGGCGCTCGGGCAGCGAGTGGACCAGGATCCGCAGCTTGGTGGGGATGGACTCCAGCCACGCCGGGACGGTCTTGTCGCCGGCCTCGGCCTGAGCGACCTGGAACGGGGTCATGTTCCGGGAAGACTCGCGGACCTGGACGATGTCGTTCACGGACACACGGGCCGAGGGGATGTCGGTCTTGCGGCCGTTCACCTCGATGTGACCGTGGCGGACCAGCTGACGGGCGTGGTCGCGGGACTTGGCGAAGCCGGCCCGGTAGACCACATTGTCGAGGCGGGTCTCGAGGATGCGCAGCAGGTTCTCACCCGTCTTGCCCTGCTGCCGGTTGGCCTCGTTGAAGTACCCGCGGAACTGCTTCTCCAGCACGCCGTAGATGCGAGCAGCCTTCTGCTTCTCGCGCTTCTGCAGCAGGTACTCGGAGTCCTTGGTGCGCCCGCGACCGTGCTCACCCGGGGGGTAAGGACGGATCTCGATCGGGCACTTAGCGCTCTCGCACTTGGCTCCCTTGAGAAAGAGCTTCTGCTTCTCCCGACGGCAACGCTTGCAGTCGGCCCCGGTGTAACGCGCCATTGTCTAGATCTCCTACTTCCTGCTGCTCAGACTCGGCGACGCTTCGGCGGGCGGCAGCCGTTGTGCGGGGTCGGGGTGACGTCCTGGATCGAGCCGACCTCGAGGCCGGTGGCCTGGAGGGAGCGGATCGCGGTCTCACGGCCGGAGCCGGGACCCTTCACGAAGACGTCGACCTTGCGCATGCCGTGCTCCTGCGCGCGGCGGGCGGCGTTCTCCGCAGCCATCTGCGCGGCGAACGGCGTCGACTTCCGCGAGCCCTTGAAGCCGACGTGGCCGGCGGAGGCCCAGGAGATCACGTTGCCGGTCGGGTCGGTGATCGAGACGATGGTGTTGTTGAACGTGGACTTGATGTGAGCGTGCCCAGCGGGCACGTTCTTCTTGTCCTTGCGGCGCACCTTCTTGGCGCCGGCCGTACGGCCCTTCGGAGGCATAGAAAGTTACTCCTGTGGAGGTGGTCGGTCCGACAGCTGGACCGCTTGTAGCGTCCGCTGTGGACTACTTCTTGCCCGGCTTCTTCTTGCCGGCGATCGCGCGACGCGGGCCCTTGCGGGTGCGGGCGTTGGTCTTGGTGCGCTGGCCGTGGACCGGGAGGCCGCGGCGGTGACGCAGACCCTCGTAGCAGCCGATCTCGACCTTGCGGCGGATGTCGGCGGCGATCTCACGACGGAGGTCACCCTCGGTCTGCAGATTGTTGTCCACGTACTCGCGGATCTTGACCAGGTCTTCCTCGGCCAGGTCCCGGACGCGGGTGTCCGGGTTGATCCCGGTCTCGCTCAGGGTCCGCTGGGCAAGGGTGCGACCGATGCCGAAGACGTAGGTGAGGGCGACCTCGACGCGCTTCTCGCGCGGGAGGTCAACGCCTGCGAGGCGTGCCATGTGATGTGGCTCCTGATTGCTTGTTCGGAGGTCTGGCGCAGCACCGTTCCCGTCGGGCGCACGCGGCGCCGTTTCCCGGGTCCCCGGCCTCCGGCCGAGGGTGTCGTCCCCACCGGCAGTGATCGCTCACGGCGGGGGGTCGGGTTGCTGCGTATGTACTTGTCGCTCGCGTCGCGATGGAGAACTGCGAGGTGCGAAGGATCTCGGCCGGCCTGCGTTCAGCCCTGGCGCTGCTTGTGGCGCAGGTTGTCGCAGATGACCATGACCCGGCCGTGACGGCGGATCACCTTGCACTTGTCGCAGATCTTCTTGACGCTCGGCTTGACCTTCATGAAAGTGAGGTTCTCCGGGTCGGTGCCCTGACTCCCCGCGACTGCGGGGCTACGGGCAAGATCTACTTGTAGCGGTAGACGATCCGCCCGCGCGTCAGGTCGTAGGGAGACAGCTCCACCACGACCCGGTCGTCGGGAAGGATACGGATGTAGTGCATCCGCATCTTGCCGCTGATGTGCGCGAGGACCTGGTGGCCGTTCTGGAGCTCCACCTTGAACATCGCGTTCGGGAGAGACTCGACGACCGTGCCCTCGATCTCGATGGCCCCTTGTTTTTTGGCCATGCTTGAGCGCTTCACCTTCCGGGATCGGCTACCTGGGGTGGCCCGGGCATACGAAGACACCTGGGCCGACGAGCCAGTCTACGGCACGGCCTGGGAAAAGACGAATCGGTGAAGTATCCCCGCCGGGAGAGATCCTTAACCCCGGTCCGGCTCAGCCGAGCGGGTCGGGAGCCGCGCGTCACACCCAGCTCCGCCAGCTTGGCCCTGCCGCCGTCCGGCGCGGTCAGCACCAGCGGGCCGCGCTCGGTGAGCGCCACCGAGTGCTCCCAGTGGCTGGACCAGGTGCCGTCGTCGGTCTTGACGGTCCAGTCGTCGGAGAGCACGTGGGTCTTCGGGGTGCCCAGGCTGAGCATCGGCTCGATCGCCAGGCACATGCCCGTCACCAGCTTCGGGTTGTGCCGCCCGACCAGCCGCCGCCGGTCGACGTAGTTCAGCAGGTGCGGATCCATGTGCATCTGGCTGCCGATGCCGTGCCCGCCGTAGTCCTCGACGATGCCGTACCCGCCGGACGCCGGGCGCGGCTGCCGGCGCACGTACCCCTCGATCGCCCGCGAGACGTCCACGAGCCGCTTGCCCTTGCGCACCGCGGCGATGCCGGCCCACATCGACTCCTCCGTCACCCGGCTCAGCTCGTACAGCTCGGCCGAGTGGCCCTCGCCGACGAAGACGGTGATCGCGGCGTCGCCGTGCCAGCCGTCGACGATGGCGCCCGCGTCGATGGAGAGCAGGTCGCCGGACTTCAGCACGGTCTCGGTGTCCGGGATGCCGTGCACGACGACGTCGTTCACCGAGGTGCAGATGTTGCCGGGGAAGCCGCCGTAACCGAGGAAGTTCGGCGTGGCGTCGTGGTCGGCGAGCACCTTGGCCGCGACGTCGTCCAGGTCCTTGGTGGTGGCGCCCGGCACGGCCGCCTCGCGGCACGCCTCGTGCATCGCGGCGACGACCAGCCCGGCCTCCCGCATCTTCGCGATCTGCTCGGGGGTCTTGATCTCCACCATGCGGCCTTCGCCTTCCTCACACCGTCGTCGTCAGCTTCTCACCAGTCTGCCGCAGACGCGGCACGGCCGCGGCGCCCCTCCCGGAGGGAGGGGCGCCGCGGTGCTGCGGGCCCTGGAAGGACCCGCGGGGTCTCAGTCGCGCGCCGGCTCGGTGGCGCCCAGTGCGCGCATCGCGCGGTCGGTGACCTCGCTCACCTCGCCGAGGGCGGAGATCGTCGTCACCAGGCCCTGGCCTTGTAGTAGTCGATGATCGGCTCGGTCTCGCTGTGGTACGTGGCGAGACGCTTGCGGACCGTCTCCTCGCTGTCGTCCTCGCGCTGGTACAGCTCGCCGCCGCAGACGTCGCAGACGCCGTCCTGCTTCGGCGTGTTGTACTCCGCGTGGAAGACGTGCGCGCTGTCGCTGCGGCACGTGCGGCGGCCGGCGATCCGCCGGACCACCTCGTCCTCAGGGACCTCCAGGTCGAGCACCGCGTCCAGCACGAGGTCGTTGTCGCTGCAGGAAGCCGTCCAGCGACTCGGCCTGGCCGAGGTTGCGCGGGAAGCCGTCCAGCAGGAACCCGTCCGCCGCGTCCGCCTGGCGCATCCGGTCCTCGGCCATGCCGACGGTCACGGAGTCGGGGACGAGCCGGCCCTCGTTCATGAACTCCTTCGCCTGCAGCCCGAGCGGTGTGCCCTGGCTGATGTTGGCGCGGAAGAGGTCGCCCGTGGAGATGTGCGGGATGGACAGCGTCTTGGCGAGGACAGTGGCCTGCGTGCCCTTGCCCGCTCCCGGAGGTCCGACGAGGACGATTCGCATCAGCGGAGGAACCCTTCGTAATGGCGCTGCTGCAGCTGGCTCTCGATCTGCTTCACGGTCTCCAGCCCCACACCCACGATGATGAGGATGCTGGTTCCGCCGAACGGGAAGTTCTGCGGAGTGTGGAACGCGATCAGCGCGACGGTGGGCACCAGGGCGATCAGCCCGAGGTAGAGGGCGCCGGGCCACGTGATGCGGTTCAGCACGTAACTCAGGTACTCCGCGGTGGGACGACCGGCCCGGATGCCCGGGATGAAGCCACCATACTTCTTCATGTTGTCTGCAACTTCTTCGGGGTTGAAGGAGATGGCGACGTAGAAGAAGGCGAAGAAGACGATCAGCAGGAAGTACGTGATGATGTAAGCCGGGTGATCACCGCGTACCAGATTCGACTGGATCCATGTCGCCCAGCCGGCCTTGGAATTGCTGAACTGCACCACGAGAGCGGGAATGTAGAGCAGCGACGACGCGAAGATGACGGGAATCACACCCGCCTGGTTCACCTTGAGGGGAATGTAGGTCGAGGTGCCGCCGTAACTGCGACGGCCGATCATCCGCTTGGCGTACTGCACCGGGATCCGGCGCTGCGCCTGCTCGACGAAGACCACCAGGCCGACGATCGACCAGGCCCGCCAGCACGACGGAGCCGAACTCGATCCAGCCGTCGGCCAGCTTGCCCTGCTTCTTGATGCTCCACAGCGCGCCCGGGAAGCCGGCGGCGATGGAGACGAACATCAGGATCGACATGCCGTTGCCGATACCCTTGTCGGTGATCATCTCGCCCAGCCACATGATTACGGTGGTACCGGCGGTCATGCAGATGACCATCGTGATCGTGGTGAAGAGCGAATTGTTCGGGATGATCTGGTCCGCTCAGCGGGCATGTGGAGAACAGTGCGCCGCTGCGCGCGGTCGCCACCAGGCCGGTGGCCTGCAGCACGCCCAGCGCCACCGTCAGGTAACGGGTGTACTGGGTGATCTTCGTCTGGCCGGCCTGGCCCTCCTTCTTGAGGGCCTCGAGCCGGGGGATCACCACGACCAGCAGCTGGAGGATGATGCTCGCGGTGATGTACGGCATGATGCCGAGCGCGAAGATCGTCAGCTGGAGTAGCGCACCACCGCTGAACAGGTTGACCAGCCCGAAGAGGCTACCGCTGTTTCCGGACACAGCGTCCATGCAGGTCTGAACGTTCTTGTAGCTCACGCCGGGGACCGGAACATGTGCGCCCAGCCGGAAGAGCACGACGATGCCCAACGTGAACAGCAGCTTCTTGCGCAGGTCGGGCGTCTGGAACGCCCGGGCGAACGCGGTGAGCACGGTGCCTCCTGCTGCCCCCGCGTCCGTGACGCGAGAGTGATGGTCTTGAGGATGACGGATAACGGTCCCCGCCACCTTACCGGCGACGGTGCTTCCCCGGAACGACCGGTTACGGAACGGCTGGCCGGGGACACCCTGTGTGGGTGCCCCCGGCCAGTCGGTCAGTGAGCTCAGACAAGCTCGGTGACGCTCCCGCCGGCGGCGGTGATCTTCTCCTTGGCGGAGCCGGAGACCTTGTCCACGGTCACCTGCAGCGCCACGGAGACCTCGCCGTCGCCGAGGACCTTCACGAGCTCGTTCTTACGCACGGCACCCCTGGCGACCAGGTCGGCCACGGTGACCTCGCCACCCTGCGGGTAGAGCGAGATCAGCTTCTCCAGGTTCACCACCTGGAAATGCTTGTGCGCCGGGTTCTTGAAGCCCCTGAGCTTGGGCAGCCGCATGTGCAGCGGCATCTGCCCGCCCTCGAAGCGCTCGGGAACCTGGTAACGGGCCTTGGTGCCCTTGGTGCCACGACCCGCGGTCTTGCCCTTGGACGCCTCACCGCGACCCACACGGGTCTTGGCGGTCTTGGCGCCCGGGGCCGGCCGGAGGTTGTGGACCTTCAGCGGCTTGTCGTCCGCCATGTCAGTCGACCTCCTCGACCGTCACGAGGTGACGGACGGCGTGCACCATGCCGACGACCTCGGGACGGGCCTCCTTGACGGAGACGTCGTTCACACGCTTCAGACCCAGAGTCCGCAGCGTGTCACGGTGGTTCTGCTTGCTCCCGATGACGGAACGCGTCTGCGTGATCTTCAGGCGAGTCATTACGCACTCACCCCGGCACGCGCCCGCAGCAGAGCGGCGGGAGCCACGTCCTCCAGCGGCAGGCCACGGCGGGCGGCGATCTCCTCGGGGCGCTGAAGCCCCTGCAGAGCCGCACGCGTGGCGTGCACGATGTTGATCGGGTTCGACGAGCCGAGCGACTTGCTCAGCACGTCGTGGATGCCCGCGCACTCCAGCACGGCACGCACCGGGCCACCGGCGATCACACCGGTACCGGGCGAAGCCGGCTTGAGCAGCACGACACCCGCTGCCTCCTCACCCTGGATCGGGTGCGGAATGGTGCCCTGGATGCGGGGGACCTTGAAGAAGTGCTTCTTGGCCTCCTCCACACCCTTGGCGATGGCGGCCGGCACCTCCTTGGCCTTGCCGTATCCGACACCCACGGTGCCGTCACCGTCGCCCACCACGACCAGCGCGGTGAAGCTGAAGCGACGACCACCCTTCACAACCTTGGCGACACGGTTGATCGCAACGACACGCTCGACGTACGCGGTCTTGTCCGCGCCGGCGTCCCGGCCCTTGCGGTCCCGGCGGTCGCCACCGGCGCCGCCACCGCGGCGCTGGGGTCCAGCCATTGGAATTACCTCTCTCGTTTCCGTCCGCTCTGATGGGATCCGGGACTCAGAAGTCGAGTCCGGCCTCACGGGCGGCGTCAGCCAGAGCGGCAATCCGCCCTGCGTACTTGTTGCCACCGCGGTCGAAGACGACGGCCTCGACACCCGCGGCCTTCGCCCGCTCGGCGACCAGGGCGCCGACCTGCTTGGCCTGGGCGCTCTTGTCACTCTCGCCGCTGCGGATGGACGTGTCCAGCGTCGACGCGGAGGCCAGCGGTGTGACCCGCGATGTCGTCGACGACCTGCGCCACCATGTGCCGGTTGGAACGCGTCACCACGAGCCGCGGCCGCTCGGGCGTGCCCGAGAGCTTCTTGCGGATCCGCAGGTGGCGGCGCTTCGCGGCGGCGCGCTTGTAGGCGTCGCCCTTGGCGATCTTCACGCCGTATGCCATGGCTTACTTACCAGCCTTTCCGACCTTGCGGCGGATGACCTCGCCCGCGTACTTCACGCCCTTGCCCTTGTAGGGGTCGGGCTTGCGCAGCTTGCGGATGTTCGCGGCGACCTCGCCGACCTTCTGCTTGTCGATGCCCTCGACCGAGAACTTCGTCGGGGACTCGACCTTGAAGGAGATGCCTTCCGGCGCCTCGATGAGGATCGGGTGGCTGTAGCCCAGTGCGAACTCCAGGTTGGAGCCCTTGGCCTGGACGCGGTAACCCACGCCGCTGATCTCGAGGGCCTTGCTGTATCCCGTCGGTCACGCCAGTGATCATGTTCGCCACCAGCGTGCGGGACAGGCCGTGCAGGGCCCTGTTCCGGCTCTCATCGTTGGGACGAGAGACGACGAGTGCGCCGTCCTCGCCCTTGGCGATCGCGATGGGCGCGACGACCGTGTGCGACAGGGAACCCTTGGGGCCCTTCACACCGACCGTCTGGCCATCGATGGTGACGTCCACACCGGCGGGAACCTGGATGGGGAGCTTGCCGATTCGCGACATTGCTTTTCCTCCGTTCCCTTCCGTTACCAGACGTAGGCGAGGACTTCCCCGCCCACACCCTTCTTCTGTGCCTGCTTGTCGGTGAGCAGCCCGTGCGACGTGGAGATGATCGCCACGCCCAGGCCGCCGAGCACCTTCGGCAGGTTGGTGGACTTTGCGTAGACCCGCAGGCCCGGCTTCGAGATCCGCTTGATGCCGGCGATCGAGCGCTCGCGGTTCGGGCCGAACTTCAGCTCGAGGACGAGGTTCTTGCCCACCGGGGCGTCCTCGGTCTTCCAGCCGGTGATGTAGCCCTCCTGCTGGAGGATCTCCGCGATGTGCGACTTGATCTTGCTGTGCGGCATCACGACGTCGTCGTGGTACGCCGAGTTCGCGTTCCGCAGACGCGTCAGCATGTCTGCGATCGGATCGGTCATGGTCATGTGATGGCCTTCGGCCTCTCTCGCCGGGGTTTCCTGTCTGCGTCGTCCCTCTCCCCGTCCGCACCTTCAGCGGTACGACGGGACGGGTGTGACGCGGGGACCTACGGCGTAGTAAGTCGTCTCTGGGCGACGCGGCGCCCGACCCGCCATCCTACGGGATGCGGGCCGGGGCACCGACGCCCGGATTTCTTACCGAGAGTCCTGGTCCCACCCGTCGCCCGGCCGCCGTCCCTCACGGGACGGCGGCCGTGCGCCGGCTGGTTACCAGGAGCTCTTGGTCACGCCCGGCAGCTCGCCGCGGTGCGCCATCTGACGGAGGCACACGCGGCACAGGCCGAACTTGCGGTAGACGGAGTGCGGCCGCCCGCAACGCTGGCAGCGCGTGTACGCGCGGACAGCGAACTTCGGCTTGCGGCTCGCCTTGGCGATCAGAGCCTTCTTCGCCATGATCAGTTCTCCTTGAACGGGAAGCCGAGGTGACGAAGGAGCGCGCGGCCCTCCTCGTCGTTGGTCGCCGTGGTCACCACGGTGATGTCCATGCCCCGGACCCGGTCGATCTTGTCCTGGTCGATCTCGTGGAACATGGCCTGCTCCGTGAGACCGAAGGTGTAGTTGCCGCGGCCGTCGAACTGCTTGGGCGACAGTCCGCGGAAGTCGCGGATACGCGGCAGAGCGAGCGACAGCAGGCGGTCCAGGAACTCCCACATCCGGTCGCCCCGCAGCGTGGAGTGGGCGCCGATCGGCTGACCCTCACGCAGCTTGAACTGGGCGATGGACTTGCGGGCCTTGGTCACGGCCGGCTTCTGACCGGTGATCGTCGCGAGGTCCTTGATGGCACCCTCGATCAGCTTGGAGTCGCGGGCGGCGTCGCCCACACCCATGTTGACCACGATCTTGGTCAGACCCGGGATCTGCATGACGTTCTCGTACTTGAACTCGTCACGCAGCTTGCCCGCGATCTCCTCGCGGTAGCGCGTCTTCAGACGCGGAGCAGTGGTGGTGGCAGTCATCAGATGTCCTCACCGGTCCGCTTGGCAACGCGGATCTTGTTGCCCTCGTCGTCGAAGCGGTACCCGACGCGGGTGACGACCTTCTTGCCGCCGGATCTCCACCACGAGCTGCACGTTGCTCACGTGGATCGGGGCCTCGGTCGTCACGATCCCGCCGGTCTTCGAGCCACGAGCGGTCTGGCCGGCCTTGGTGTGCTTCTTGACCCGGTTGACACCCTCGACCAGGACGCGGTCCTCGCGGGGGTAGGCCACGATGACCTTGCCCTGCTTGCCCTTGTCCTTGCCGGTGATGACCTGAACCAGGTCGCCCTTCTTGATCTTCATGCTCACAGCACCTCCGGCGCGAGCGAGATGATCTTCATGAACTTCTTCTCGCGCAGTTCGCGGCCCACGGGGCCGAAGATGCGGGTGCCGCGGGGGTCGCCATCGTTCTTGAGGATGACGGCCGCGTTCTCGTCGAAGCGGATGTACGAGCCGTCGGGGCGGCGGCGCTCCTTGACGGTGCGCACGATGACGGCCTTGACGACGTCGCCCTTCTTCACGTTCCCGCCGGGGATCGCGTCCTTGACGGTAGCGACGATGACGTCACCGATGCCCGCGTAGCGCCGGCCCGAACCACCGAGCACACGGATGGTGAGGATCTCCTTCGCACCCGTGTTGTCGGCGACGCGAAGCCGAGACTCCTGCTGGATCACGTCTATCTCCTGTATCGTCTGCCGGTTCCCGGCAGGGACGCCGCGGAGCGATCCCTGCCGAGCCTGGCGGAACTGGTCCCGGGAGCTGATGCCCCCGGGCTTTTACTTGGCCTTCTCGAGGATCTCGACGATGCGCCAGCGCTTGGTGGCGGACAGCGGCCGGGTCTCCATCAGGAGGACGCGGTCGCCGACGCCGGCAGCGTTCTGCTCGTCGTGGGCCTTGAGCTTCTCGGTACGGCGGATGATCTTGCCGTACAGGGCGTGCTTGACGCGGTCCTCGACGGCGACGACGACGGTCTTGTCCATCTTGTCGCTGACGACAAGACCCTGCCGGGTCTTGCGGAAGCCGCGCTGCTCGTTCTTCTCGGTCACATTCGTCTCAGTCATCAGGCACTCTCCACCGTCTCGATGCCCAGCTCGCGCTCACGCATCAGGGTGTAGATCCGCGCGATGTCCTTGCGGACGGCCTTCAGCCGGCCGTGGTTCTCGAGCTGCCCGGTCGCCGCCTGGAAGCGGAGATTGAACAGCTCTTCCTTGGCCTCGCGGAGCTTTCCGACGAGCTCCTCGTTGCCCAGCTCACGCAGCTCGGACGCCTTGGTACCGGCCGCCATCACGACTCACCTGCCTCGCGCCGCACGATCCGGCACTTCATCGGAAGCTTGTGGGCGGCGCGGGTCAGCGCCTCCTTGGCAATCCGCTCGTTCGGGTAGGACAGCTCGAACATGACCCGACCGGGCTTCACGTTCGCGATCCACCACTCCGGCGAACCCTTACCGGAACCCATGCGGGTCTCGGCGGGCTTCTTCGTCAGCGGGCGGTCCGGGTAGATGTTGATCCACACCTTGCCGCCACGCTTGATGTGACGGGTCATGGAGATACGAGCTGCCTCGATCTGCCGGTTCGTCACGTAGGCCGGGGTGACGGCCTGGATGCCCCACTCGCCGAACGCGACCTCGGTGCCGCCCTTGGCCATGCCCTTGCGCTTCGGGTGGTGCTGCTTGCGGTGCTTGACCCTGCGCGGGATCAGCATGGGTCAGCTCTCCTTTCCGGAAGCAGTGGGCTCGGCAGCCGCGGCGGCAGGAGCAGCGGCCTCGGCCGACTTCGGCGCCTCGGACTGCTGTGCCTGCTGCGGCCGGCGGCCGCGGCGCTCGCCACCGCCACCACCGCGACGCGGACGGTCGCTGCCGCCGCGCGACGGGCGGTTGCCCGCGCGGGCCGCGGCGTTCTCGGCACGGACCTCGGCGATGTTCTTGACGTCGCCCTTGTAGATCCACACCTTCACGCCGATGCGGCCGAAGGTGGTGCGGGCCTCGAAGAAGCCGTAGTCCACGTTGGCGCGGAGCGTGTGCAGGGGCACGCGGCCCTCGCGGTAGAACTCCGAGCGGGACATCTCGGCGCCGCCGAGGCGGCCGCCGCACTGGATCTTGATGCCCTTGGCGCCGGCCTTCATCGTCGACTGCATGCTCTTGCGCATGGCGCGACGGAAGGAGACGCGGGAGGACAGCTGCTCGGCGACGGCCTGGGCCACCAGCTGAGCGTCCGTCTCGGGGTTCTTGACCTCGAGGATGTTGAACTGGATCTGCTTGCCCGTGAGCTTCTCCAGGTTGCCCCGGAGACGGTCGGCCTCCGCGCCGCGGCGGCCGATGACGATGCCCGGCCGGGCGGTGTGGACGTCGACGCGGACACGGTCACGGGTGCGCTCGATCTCCACCTTGGAGATGCCGGCCCGCTCCATGCCCTGAGTGAGCATCTTGCGGATCGCGACGTCTTCCTTGACGTAGTCCTTGTACAGCTTGTCGGCGTACCAGCGCGACTTGAAGTCGGTGGTGATGCCGAGCCGGAACCCGTGCGGGTTTACCTTCTGGCCCATTACCGGGTTCCTTCCTTGCTGCTGACGACCACGGTGATGTGGCTGGTCCGCTTGCGGATCCGGTAGGCGCGGCCCTGGGCACGCGGCCGGAACCGCTTCAGGGTCGGGCCCTCGTCGACGTATGCCTCGGAGATGACGAGGCTGTCGGCGTCGGTGTGGTCGTAGTTGTGCGCGGCGTTGGCGATGGCGCTGTCCAGCACCTTGCCGACCGGAACGCTCGCGGCCTGCGGGGCGAAACGCAGGACCGCCTGAGCCTCCGTGGCGTCCATGCCACGGACCAGGTCCACCACGCGGCGGGCCTTCATGGGCGTGACACGCACGTAGCGCGCCTGGGCCCTGGCTTCCATGGTTGTCCCTTCGGTGTCAGTCATAGTCTTCGCACCCACCGGTCAGCGACGCCGCGACTTGCGGTCGTCCTTGACGTGCCCGCGGAAGGAGCGGGTCGGCGCAAACTCGCCGAGCTTGTGGCCGACCATCGACTCGGTGACGAACACCGGGACGTGCTTACGGCCGTCGTGCACCGCGATCGTGTGGCCGAGCATGGCCGGGACGATCATCGAGCGGCGAGACCAGGTCTTGATGACGTTCTTGGTGCCTGCGTCGTTCTGCGTGTCCACCTTCTTGCTCAGGTGGTCGTCGACGAAAGGCCCCTTCTTGAGACTGCGCGGCATCTAGAACCCGCCTCCTAGCGCTTCTTGTTCGTCTTGCGGCGGCGGACGATGTACTTGTTGCTGGCCTTCTTCGGCGAGCGCGTACGGCCCTCCTTCTGACCCCACGGCGAAACCGGGTGGCGGCCACCGGAGGTACGACCCTCGCCACCACCGTGCGGGTGGTCGATCGGGTTCATGACCACACCACGCACGGTCGGGCGGACGCCCTTCCAGCGCATGCGGCCGGCCTTGCCCCAGTTGATGTTCGACTGCTCGGCGTTGCCGACCTCGCCGACAGTGGCGCGGCAGCGGACGTCGACCAGGCGAATCTCGCCGGACGGCATGCGCAGGTGGGCCATGCGGCCCTCCTTCGCCAGCAGCTGAACGGATGCACCGGCGGAGCGGGCGAACTTGGCGCCGCCGCCGGGGTTCAGCTCGATCGCGTGGATCGTGGTACCGACCGGGATGTTGCGCAGCGCGAGGTTGTTGCCCGGCTTGATGTCCGCGCTCGGGCCGTTCTCGACGCGTGTGCCCTGCTTCAGGCCGGCCGGCGCGAGGATGTAGCGCTTCTCGCCGTCGGCGTAGTGCAGCAGCGCGATGCGCGCGGTGCGGTTCGGGTCGTACTCGATGTGCGCGACCTTGGCCGGCACGCCGTCCTTGTCGTGACGACGGAAGTCGATCACGCGGTAGGCGCGCTTGTGTCCACCGCCCTGGTGGCGAACGGTCACACGACCGGCGTTGTTACGGCCGCCCTTGCTGTGCAGCGGGCGGACCAGCGACTTCTCCGGCGTGGACCGCGTGATCTCGACGAAGTCGGCGACACTGGCGCCACGACGGCCCGGAGTCGTCGGCTTGTACTTGCGGATACCCATTTCTCAGTCCTCGTCCGATTCCGGACGACTCGACCTCCGTCAGGAGACCGGGCCGCCGAAGATGTCGATACGGTCGCCCTCGGCGAGGGTCACGACGGCGCGCTTGGTGTCCGCGCGCTTTCCGTAGCCGGTGCGGGTGCGCTTGCGCTTTCCCTGCCGGTTGATCGTGTTGACCCCGGTGACCTTGACCGAGAAGACCGCCTCGACGGCCTGCTTGATCTGGGTCTTGTTGGCGCGCGGGTCGACGATGAACGTGTACTTGTTCTCGTCCAGCAGCGCGTAGCTCTTCTCCGAGACCACCGGCTTGACCAGGATGTCACGGGGGTCCGTGAAGGTCTTGCTGGTGACCTGCGCGACGCTTGCCTCGGCCATCAGGCGTTGCTCCCTTCGAGCTCAGGGGTGGCCGCCTGCTGCGGGCCGGCCACGAAGGACTCGAAGGCGGCCTTGGTGAAGACCACGTCGTCGGAGACGAGCACGTCGTAGGTGTTCAGCTGGCCCGGCTCCAGGATGTGCACCTGGGGCAGGTTCCGAGCGGACAGCCAGGCGGTCTCGTCGGAGCGCTCGGCGACCAGCAGCACGTGCTTGCGGTCGCTGACCTTCCCGAGCAGCGTCTTGGCGGCCTTCGTGGAGGCCTCGCCCTCGACCACGCCGGCCACGACGTGCAGACGATCGTGACGCGCCCGGTCCGAGAGGGCTCCACGCAGCGCGGCGGCCTTCATCTTCTTGGGGGTCCGCTGCGAGTAGTCGCGCGGCACGGGGCCGTGCACGACGCCACCGCCGGCGAACTGCGGCGCACGGGTCGAACCCTGGCGGGCGCGGCCGGTGCCCTTCTGGCGGTACGGCTTCTTGCCACCGCCACGGACCTCACCGCGGGTCTTGGTCTTGTGCGTGCCCTGACGGGCAGCGGCCAGCTGGGCGACGACGACCTGGTGGATCAGCGGAACGCTGACCTGCACGTCGAAGATCTCCGCAGGGAGCTCGACGGTCCCGGTCTTGTCGCCGGCCGGCGAAAGAATGTCAATGGTGGTCATCGTTACCTCAGGCCCCCTTGGCCGCGGTGCGGACCAGGACGAGGCCGCCGTTCGGACCAGGAACCGCGCCCTTGATGAGCAGCAGGCCCTTTTCCGCGTCAACGGCGTGGACGGTCAGGTTCTGGGTGGTGACCCGCTCGTTGCCCATGCGGCCGGCCATCCGGGTGCCCTTGAAGACACGACCGGGGGTCGCGCAGCCGCCGATGGAGCCCGGCTTGCGGTGGATGCGGTGGGCACCGTGGGAGGCCTTGCCGCCCTTGAAGCCGTGGCGCTTCATGCCACCGGCGAAGCCCTTGCCCTTGCTCTTGCCGGTCACGTCGACCTTGACGCCGGAGTCGAAGGCCTCGGCCGTAACCTCCTGGCCGAGGTCGTACTCACCGGCGTCCGCGGTGCGGAGCTCGACAAGGTGGCGGCGGGGGGTGACGTCGGCCTTGGCGAAGTGGCCCTTGAGGGGCTTGTTCACCTTGCGCGGGTCGATCTCGCCGAAGGCGATCTGAACGGCGTCGTAGCCGTCCTTGTCATTGGTGCGGACCTGGGTAACGACACAGGGCCCGGCCTTCACCACGGTCACGGGGACGACACGGTTGTTCTCGTCCCAGACCTGGGTCATGCCGAGCTTCTCGCCCAGGACACCCTTGATCTGCTTGGTCATCTCTAGCGCGCCTCTCAGAGCTTGATCTCGATGTCGACGCCGGCCGGGAGATCCAGGCGCATCAGCGAGTCAACGGTCTTGGGCGTCGGGTCGAGAATGTCGATCAGCCGCTTGTGGGTGCGCATCTCGAAGTGCTCGCGCGCGTCCTTGTACTTGTGCGGCGACTTGATGACGCAGTACACGTTCTTCTCAGTGGGCAGCGGCACCGGGCCCGCGACCGACGCACCAGTGCGGGTCACCGTCTCGACGATCTTCTTCGCCGAGTTGTCGATGACCTCGTGGTCGTAGGCCTTGAGCCGGATGCGGATCTTCTGTCCCGCCATGGCTACTTCGTAGTCCTGTTCTCTCGTCACGCTCTGGAACCCGGCCGAGCCTTCTCCCACTCGCCTCGCCCGACCCACGCGGTCGGGCGTGTCGCACCGCCTCCGGATTTCTCCGGACGCAGGTTTCCCTGGGGAAGGAGTCGGGGAAGTCATCCACCGGGTGCCTGGTCGAAGCCCCTCCTGCGCTTCCCGGAAGATTCCCGTACTTCCGCCCCTGATGAGGGGCGACGAGTACGTCGGGACTCGCTTCCAGTCCTCCCGGCGGGAGGCGCACAGCATCGGCACTCAACCGAGCAACCTGGACAGTGTGCCATACCGGACACGACGACGGCCAATCGAGCCCGGGCACGGCCACGTGTCCCCCGCCTTGCGCCGCGGAAGCCGGTGCGTCCGTCGCGCCGGCCCCGCAGGTCCTCGGCACGCGAGGGCGGCCACGCGCTTCACGCCGTGTTCCCGCAGCTGTCCCAGATGGTAGCCGCCGCCCAGGTCTGTGTGCGCGTCGATGCGGCCGGCAGCAGGACGGCGCCTCGCAGTCCGGGACCCGCGCGCCGTCCGGGACCTCCGTCAGCGCCCTCTTCTCCGTCACCGGCATGTGGGGCTCCCACGCCCGCGGCCCGCTGCGACCTTCCGGGCGAGCAACGGCAGGGCACCCGGGGCCGGTACGGACGGCCCCAGGCGGGAGATCCTACGGGCGGCGATGAGTTTTCGGCGCCGGGACCGTCGGTACGGATGAGGCAGCAATCCACCGGGAGGCACCCATGAGCACCGACGGCTTCACCACCTGTCTGTGGTTCGACGACCAGGCCGAGGAGGCCGCGCAGTACTACATCTCCGTCTTCAAGGACGCCGAGCTGGGACGCGTCACCCGGCACACCGAGGCCGGTCCCGGACCGGCCGGCTCGGTGCTGACAGTCGAGTTCACCCTCAACGGGCAGAGGTTCATCACGCTGAACGGCGGCGCACAGGCGTGGACGTTCAACGAGTCGATCTCCTTCCAGATCCCCTGCGAGAACCAGGAGGAGGTGGACCACTACTGGGACGCGCTGACCGACGGCGGCCAGGAGATCGAGTGCGGCTGGGTGAAGGACAGGTACGGCTTGTCCTGGCAGGTGGTCCCCGTACAGCTCGCCGACTGGATCGGCGATCCCGATCCGCTGAAGGCGCAGCGCTCGATGAAGGCGATGTTGTCGATGAAGAAGTTCGACGTCGCGGCCCTGGAGCGGGCCCACGCCGGGGCGTGAGCCCGCCGGTGCCCGGGTGCCGGGCCGGTCAGGCCTGCCCGCGGGCCAGCGCGATCAGCCGGTCCAGGATGCGGCCGCCGTCGGCGCGCAGCCCGTTGTGCTCGTACTCGTTGGTCAGCCAGTACCGCATGCCGGGGATGAGGTGCGCCGTCTCCTCGGAAAGGTCGCGGTCGACGTAGGCGTCGTCCGCGTAGACGGCGGCCGCGCACGGCACGTCGCAGCTTCGCAGCCGGTCGGCGTCGTACAGCCGCGGCCACTCGTGCTCTGCCAGCAGTCCGGCGGCCGCGCGCAGCGGGGCCAGCTCGCCGTACTCCTCGAACATCCACGGGAAGACGTGCTCGCCGGTCAGCAGCGTCGGGTCCGCGGCGAACTCCGCAGGTCGGGTCCGGTCGGCGGACCAGCGGGTCGCGTGCCCGTCGGCGTAGCTGGACTCGTGGACGACCGCGTAGAGCGGGTTGCGCCCGGAGAACGGCATGGCGGCCTCGACGTCGTGCCGGAAGGCGGGTGAACCCGGGTCGCGCTCCAGCAGGTGGTGCAGACGCTCGGCACCGTCGCTCATGCCGAGCAGGTGGCCGAGCTGTCCGAACCTGCGCGGGGTGAGCCGGTCACCCCCGGGCAGCCGCAGCTCCTCCACCTCCAGCAGGTCGAACAGCGCCAGGACGCGCTCGCGGTCGCCCGGGTAGCGCCGGTAGTAGCGGCGGTTTCGCTCCAGCATGGTCGCGTAGGTGGCCCGGTAGACCTCGTCGGGGTGCCGGCCGACCGGCGGCAGCCCGCCGGTGAACAGCGCCTCGCGCAGCCCCTCCGGTGCGGCACACAGGTAGTGCAGTGCGCAGAAGCCGCCGAAGGACTGACCGAGCACGCTCCACCGGTCCACGCCCAGCTCGCGGCGGATCCACTCGGCGTCGCGGACGATCGCGTCAGCGCGGAAGTGGGTCAGGTACGCGGCCTGCTCCGCAGGCGGCATGCCGGGCAGGGTGCCGACCGGAGTGGACAGGCCGGTGCCCCGCTGGTCGAGCAGCAGCACCCGGTAGTCCCGCAGGGCACGGGTCAGCCAGGCGGGACCGGCCGGGAGGACCGCGGGCCTGGGAGCCTCTTGGCCGGGTCCGCCCTGCAGGTAGACCAGGAACGGCCGCTCGGCGCCCTCCGGTGCGGCGACCTCGCGGGCGAAGACGGTGATGTGCGCACCGTCTTCGGCCGCGTGGTCCAGCGGGACGCGGAAGGTGTGTTCGGTGACGGTCAGGCCCGGCAGGCGCGTGGTGGTGGCAGGCATGCTCCGATCATGTCACCACCAGCGCTCAGCTCTGCCGGATGGCCGAGACCTCGAACTCGAGCGTGATCTTGTCGCTGATCAGGACGCCGCCCGTCTCCAGCGCGGCGTTCCACGTGATGCCGAAGTCCTGCCGGTTGATCGTGGTCCGGCCCTCCAGGCCGATCCGGCTGTTGCCGAACGGGTCGGTGGCCTGGCCCTCGAAGGTGAACGGAACGGTCACCTGGCGGGTCACACCCCTGACGGTGAGGTCGCCGGTGACGTCGAACTCGTCGTCGCCGGTCGCCTGCACGCCGGTGGAGCGGAAGGTGATCTCCGGATATTCCTCCATCTTGAGGAAGTCGTTGCTGCGCAGGTGACCGTCGCGGTCGGCGTTGCGGGTGTCGATGCTCTCCGTTTCGATCACCAGCTCGACCGACGAGCGCTCCGGGTGCTCACCGTCGATGTGGGCGCTCCCGGTGAACTCGTTGAAGGCGCCGCGCACCTTGGTCACCATCGCGTGCCGGGCGACGAATCCGAGGCGGCTGTGTGTCGGGTCGAGGGTGTACTCACCGGTCAGCTGCGGGTAGTCCGTGGCGGTGGTCATGGGGGCCTCCGGGTCGGGGTGTGTTCCGTACACACTCGACAACGTAGTTGAAGGCTCAACTATTCCCGCCCGGCTACCGGATGCGCCGGCCAAGGTCCAGGGCCGGCCCCTGACGGGGCCCCTCGGGAAGACACGAAGGGGCCCCGCACGACGACCGTCGTGCGGGGCCCCTTCACCGGCCGAGGCCGGTGATACTCCGGTCAGGAGCGGCAGGTCACTTGGTGATCTTGGTGACCTGGCCGGCGCCCACGGTCCGGCCACCCTCACGGATGGCGAACTTCAGGCCCTCCTCCATGGCGACGGGCTGGATGAGCTCGACGCTCATCTCGGTGTTGTCGCCCGGCATGACCATCTCGGTGCCCTCGGGGAGGGTCACGACGCCGGTCACGTCCGTGGTACGGAAGTAGAACTGCGGACGGTAGTTGTTGAAGAACGGCGTGTGGCGGCCGCCCTCGTCCTTCGACAGGATGTACGCCTGCGCCTCGAAGGAGGTGTGCGGCGTGACCGAGCCCGGCTTGATGATGACCTGGCCGCGCTCGACGTCCTCGCGCTTGATGCCGCGAAGCAGCAGACCGACGTTCTCACCGGCCTGGCCCTCGTCGAGCAGCTTGCGGAACATCTCGATGCCGGTCACCGTCGTGGAGGTCTTGGTCTCCTTGATGCCGATGATGTCGACGTTCTCGTTGACCTTCAGGACACCGCGCTCGATACGGCCGGTGACGACCGTACCGCGACCGGTGATGGTGAAGACGTCCTCGATCGGCATCAGGAACGGCTTGTCGGTGTCGCGCTCCGGCTCCGGGATCGCCTCGTCGACGGCCTTCATCAGCTCGACGACGGACTTGCCCCACTCCTTGTCGCCCTCGAGGGCCTTCAGAGCGGAGACCTTGACGACCGGAACGTCGTCGCCCGGGAACTCGTACTCGGAGAGCAGCTCACGGACCTCGAGCTCGACGAGCTCCATGATCTCCTCGTCGTCCACCATGTCGGCCTTGTTCAGCGCGACGACGATGTACGGAACGCCGACCTGGCGGGCCAGGAGCACGTGCTCCTTGGTCTGCGGCATCGGGCCGTCGGTGGCGGCGACCACCAGGATGGCACCGTCCATCTGGGCGGCACCGGTGATCATGTTCTTGATGTAGTCCGCGTGACCCGGGCAGTCGACGTGGGCGTAGTGACGGTTCTCCGTCTGGTACTCGACGTGCGCGATGGAGATGGTGATACCGCGCTGGCGCTCTTCGGGCGCCTTGTCGATGTTCTCGAACGCCGACGCCTCGTTGAGGTCCGGGTACTCGTCGTGCAGCACCTTGGTGATCGCCGCGGTAAGAGTGGTCTTACCGTGGTCGATGTGACCGATGGTGCCGATGTTGACGTGCGGCTTAGTCCGCTCGAACTTCGCCTTCGCCACTGGGGTCCTCCTGTGGACTGGTGCTGTACGCCCTCCGCGTTTTGCGGAGGGGTTCAGGTGGTCGTGGTGAACCGGTCAGGACCCCGAGGGGGATGCCCTTGACCGCTTCGTCTTTCGGGCCGGCGGCCGGGGCGACCGTCGCAGAACGCGGGCGTTCTGCGACGGATGCCCCGAATGCCTTTTGCTCCAGCCTAATGGGTGAGCGTCACCGCGCGGGCGGCGCTACTCTCCCTTGGCCTTCGCGATGATCTCCTCGGCGACGTTCTTGGGAACCTCGCCGTAGGAGTCGAACTGCATCGAGTAGCTGGCGCGACCGGAGGTCTTGCTGCGCAGGTCACCGACGTAACCGAACATCTCCGAGAGCGGCACCAGGCCCTTGACGAGCTTGTTGACGCCCCGGTCCTCCATGGCCTGGATCTGGCCACGGCGGGAGTTGATGTCACCGATCACGTCGCCCATGTAGTCCTCGGGCGTCGTGACGTCGACGGCCATCAGCGGCTCGAGGAGGGCCGGGCTGGCCTTCCGTGCGGCCTCCTTGAAGGCCATCGAACCGGCGATCTTGAACGCCATCTCCGAGGAGTCGACGTCGTGGAAGGCGCCGTCGAGCAGCGTGACCCGGACACCCGTGAGCGGGTAGCCGGCGAGCACACCGAACTCCATGGCCTCCTGGCAGCCGGCGTCCACGGACGGGATGTACTCCCGCGGGATGCGGCCACCGGTGACCTTGTTGACGAACTCGTAGCCGTCGCCCTCGAGCGGCTCGAGCTGGATCTGCACCTTCGCGAACTGACCGGAACCACCGGTCTGCTTCTTGTGGGTGTAGTCCACCCGCTCGACGCCCTTGCGCAGCGTCTCGCGGTACGCCACCTGCGGCTTACCGACGTTGGCCTCGACCTTGAACTCGCGCTTCATGCGGTCGACCAGCACGTCCAGGTGCAGCTCGCCCATGCCCGAGATGATGGTCTGGCCGGTCTCCTCGTCGGTCTTGACCTGGAAGGACGGGTCCTCCTCGGCCAGGCGCTGGATCGCGACGCCCAGCTTCTCCTGGTCGCTCTTGGACTTCGGCTCGATGGCGACCTCGATGACCGGGGCCGGGAACTCCATCGACTCCAGGATCACCTGGTTCGAGGGGTCGCAGAGGGTCTCACCGGTGGTGGTCTGCTTCAGACCCATGACGGCGACGATGTCGCCGGCGCCCACCGACTCGATCTCCTCACGCTTGTTGGAGTGCATCCGGTAGATCTTGCCGATGCGCTCCTTCCTGCCCTTCACCGAGTTCATCACCTGGGAACCGGTGTTCAGCCGGCCCGAGTAGACGCGGATGAAGGTCAGCTTGCCCAGGTGCGGGTCGCTGGCGATCTTGAACGCCAGCGCCGACATGGGCTCCTCCTCCGAGGGACGCCGCTTGAGGATCTCCGTCGGAGTCCTTCACGCGAGTGGCCCTCGATGGCCTCGACGTCCAGCGGCGACGGCAGGTACCTGACGACCGCGTCGAGCAGGGGCTGCACGCCCTTGTTCTTGAACGCGGTGCCGCAGAACACCGGGGTGACGGTGATGGTGCCCTCGACGCCGGTGGAGGCGAGGGTGACCCGGCGGATCGCCGCGATGAGCTGCTCCTCGGTGGGCTCCTGGCCCTCGAGGTACAGCTCCATCATCTCCTCGTCGTTCTCCGCGACGGCCTCGAGCAGCTTGCCGCGCCACTCGTCGGCGGCCTCGGTGTGGGTGTCCGGGATGTCGACGGTCTCGTACATCTCGCCCAGCTTGGCCTCGGCCGACCACACCAGGGCCTTCATCCGCACCAGGTCGACGACGCCCTTGAAGTCGGCCTCGGTGCCGATCGGCAGCTGCATGACCAGCGGAACCGCGCCGAGGCGCTCCTCGATCATGTCGACACAGCGGTGGAACTCCGCACCGGTGCGGTCCAGCTTGTTGACGAAGCAGATGCGCGGCACGCCGTAGCGGTCCGCCTGACGCCACACGGTCTCGGACTGCGGCTCGACGCCGGCCACACCGTCGAACACCGTCACGGCACCATCGAGCACACGCAGGGAGCGCTCCACCTCGACGGTGAAGTCGACGTGGCCCGGGGTGTCGATGATGTTGATCGTGTTGTCGACGTCGTTGAGCGGCCAGTGGCAGGTCGTCGCGGCGGACGTGATGGTGATGCCGCGCTCCTGCTCCTGCGCCATCCAGTCCATCATGGCGGCGCCGTCGTGGACCTCACCGATCTTGTAGCTCACACCGGTGTAGAACAGGATCCGCTCAGTGGTGGTCGTCTTGCCCGCGTCGATGTGGGCCATGATCCCGATGTTCCGGACCGTGGCCAGGTCAAGTGAAGTGGTAGCCATGAGGCTTCAGTCTTCTCTCGGTCTCGATGGGGTCTGCGACTACCAGCGGTAGTGCGCGAAGGCCTTGTTGGACTCGGCCATCTTGTGGGTGTCCTCGCGCTTCTTCACGGCGGCGCCGAGCCCGTTGGAGGCATCGAGCAGCTCGTTCATCAGGCGCTCGGTCATGGTCTTCTCGCGGCGGGCGCGGGCGTAGCCCACGAGCCAGCGCAGCGCGAGCGTGGAGGCGCGGCCGGGCTTGACCTCGACCGGCACCTGGTAGGTGGCGCCACCGACGCGGCGGGACTTGACCTCCAGCGTCGGCTTGATGTTCTCCAGCGCGCGCTTGAGCGTGATGACCGGGTCGTTGCCGGTCTTCTCACGCAGACCCTCCATGGCGCCGTAGACGATGCGCTCGGCGGTGGAGCGCTTGCCGTTCATCAGCACCTTGTTGATGAGGGAGGTCACCAGAGGAGTGCCGTACACCGGGTCGATGATGACCGGGCGCTTCGGGGCGGGGCCCTTACGAGGCATGCTTACTTCTCCTTCTTGGCGCCGTAGCGGCTGCGAGCCTGCTTGCGGTTCTTGACGCCCTGCGTGTCGAGGGAGCCGCGGATGATCTTGTAGCGAACACCCGGCAGGTCCTTCACACGGCCGCCGCGCACGAGCACGATCGAGTGCTCCTGCAGGTTGTGGCCCTCACCCGGAATGTAGGCCGTGACCTCGATCCCGCTGGTCAGACGCACACGCGCGACCTTACGCAGGGCCGAGTTCGGCTTCTTCGGGGTGGTCGTGAACACGCGCGTGCAGACGCCACGGCGCTGGGGCGAACCCTCGAGTGCGGGCGTCTTGTTCTTCTCGACCTTGTCCTGCCGGCCCTTGCGGACCAGCTGCTGGATCGTAGGCACAGTCTCTCCGATTTCTGTGTGCCAGTCTGGGTAAAGCTAACCTGGGCCACTTTCTCCGACCCACGAGGTCGGGTGTGTCGAAGTCCGCACGCTCCGCTTCGCGGAGAACTCCTCGCAGACTGAGAAGCATGCAGATCCCGGTCCCACCGGCTCGCGCCGCCCGCGCATCTGACGCATACGGGCAGCACAGGGGGGACCCCAGGCACAAGGTCAGAGCCTACCTACCGCATCGCCCGGGGTCAAAACAACCCCGCCACGGCGGACGTCGGCCCCCTGCTGGACGGCCGGACACGCCGGAGGGCGGCCACCCCCTGCGGGGTGACCGCCCTCCGGCCGCCGGACCGACTGTACGGCGGCTGCCGGATCAGGCGTTGTACGGACCGTAGTCGTAGTCCTCCAGCGGGACCGCCTGGCCGGAGCCGGCGCCGAACGGCGAGTAGTCGATGTCGTCGTAACCGACGGCCGAGTACATCGCGGCCTTGGCCTCCTCGGTGGGCTCGACCCGGATGTTCCGGTAGCGGGACAGGCCCGTGCCGGCCGGGATGAGCTTACCGATGATGACGTTCTCCTTGAGGCCGATCAGGGAGTCCGACTTGGCGTTGATCGCCGCGTCGGTCAGCACCCTGGTCGTCTCCTGGAAGGACGCCGCGGACAGCCACGACTCGGTCGCCAGCGAGGCCTTGGTGATACCCATCAGCTGCGGACGGCCGGAGGCGGGGTGGCCGCCCTCCTGCACCACACGACGGTTCTCACCCTCGAACTTCGTCCGCTCGACCAGCTCGCCCGGCAGCAGCTCCGCGTCGCCGGACTCGATGATCGTCACGCGGCGCAGCATCTGCCGGATGATGATCTCGATGTGCTTGTCGTGGATCGACACGCCCTGCGAGTTGTAGACCTTCTGGACCTCGTTGACCAGGTGCACCTGCACCGCACGCTGGCCCAGGATGCGCAGCACGTCGTGCGGGTTGGTGGCACCGACCGTCAGCGCTCGCCGACGCCGACGTGGTCGCCCTCGGAGACGAGCATGCGCGCACGCTTGGAGATCGGGTAGGAGGTCTCGTCCGAGCCGTCGTCCGGTGTGACGACGACCTTCTTGGTCTTCTCCGTCTCCTCGATGCGCACCCGGCCGGCCGACTCGGAGATCGGCGCGACACCCTTGGGGGTACGGGCCTCGAAGAGCTCGACGACACGCGGCAGACCCTGCGTGATGTCGTCACCGGCCACACCACCGGTGTGGAAGGTACGCATCGTCAGCTGGGTGCCGGGCTCACCGATGGACTGGGCGGCGATGATGCCGACGGCCTCGCCGATGTCCACGAGCTTGCCGGTCGCCAGCGAACGGCCGTAGCACTTGGCGCAGGTGCCGACGGCGGACTCGCAGGTGAGGACCGAGCGGGTCTTGACCGTCTCCACGCCGTGCCGGACCAGCTCGTCGATGAGCACGTCGCCCAGGTCGGTGCCGGCCGGGGCCAGCACCTTGCCCTCGACGACGATGTCCTCGGCGAGGCACCGCGCGTACACGCTGGTCTCGACGTCCTCCGTCTTGCGCAGCGTGCCGCCCTCGCCGCGGGTGGCGATCTCCAGCTTCAGACCGCGGTCGGTGCCGCAGTCCTCCTCGCGGATGATCACGTCCTGCGAGACGTCCACCAGACGACGGGTCAGGTAACCCGAGTCGGCGGTCCGCAGCGCGGTGTCCGCCAGACCCTTACGGGCACCGTGCGTGGAGATGAAGTACTCCAGCACGGACAGACCCTCGCGGAAGGACGCCTTGATCGGACGCGGAATGGTCTCGTTCTTGGCGTTGGACACCAGACCGCGCATACCCGCGATCTGACGCATCTGCATCATGTTCCCTCGAGCACCCGAGTCGACCATCATGAAGATCGGGTTGGTCTTCGGGAAGTTCTCGTTCATGGCGTCGGCGACCTCGTTCGTCGCCTTCGTCCAGATCTTGATGAGCTCCTGAGTGCGCTCTTCCTTGGTGATCAGCCCGCGCTCGTACTGCTTCTGGACCTTCTCGTCCGCGGCCTCGTACGAGCCGATGATCCCCTTCTTGGCCTCGGGGACCACGACGTCGGAGATCGCCACGGTGACACCGGAGCGCGTCGCCCAGTGGAAACCGGCCGCCTTCAGGTTGTCCAGTGTGGCGGCGACGATCACCTTCGGGTAGCGCTCGGCGAGGTCGTTGACGATCCCGGAGAGCTGCTTCTTGCCCACCGAGTGGTCGACGAACGGGTAGTCCTCGGGCAGCAGCTCGTTGAAGAGCGCACGGCCCAGCGTGGTGCGCAGCCGGAAGCTGTCGCCCGGCTGGTACTCCGGCTCGTCCCTCCTCGGCGACCGGCGGCACCCAGCCGCGCGGCGGCACGGTGCCGACCGGGAAGCGGATGTCGACCTTCGCCTGGAGCGACAGCTCCTTGGCGTCGAACGCCATGATCGCCTCGGCGACCGAGTTGAACGACCGGCCGTCCCCGATGGTCTTGCGCTGCTCCTCGTCGGTGGTGAGGAAGAACAGGCCGAGCACCATGTCCTGGGTCGGCATGGTGACCGGCCGGCCGTCGGCCGGCTTGAGGATGTTGTTCGAGGACAGCATCAGGATGCGGGCCTCGGCCTGCGCCTCCGCGGACAGCGGCAGGTGCACGGCCATCTGGTCACCGTCGAAGTCCGCGTTGAACGCGGTGCACACGAGCGGGTGGATCTGGATGGCCTTGCCCTCGACCAGCTGCGGCTCGAAGGCCTGGATGCCCAGCCGGTGCAGGGTCGGCGCACGGTTGAGCAGCACCGGGTGCTCGGCGATGACCTCTTCGAGCACGTCGTAGACGACCGTGCGGCCGCGCTCGACCATGCGCTTGGCCGACTTGATGTTCTGCGCGTGGTTCAGGTCCACCAGGCGCTTCATCACGAACGGCTTGAAGAGCTCCAGCGCCATGGCCTTCGGCAGGCCGCACTGGTGCAGCCTGAGCTGCGGGCCGACGACGATCACGGAACGGGCCGAGTAGTCGACGCGCTTACCGAGCAGGTTCTGCCGGAAGCGGCCCTGCTTGCCCTTGAGCATGTCGGACAGCGACTTCAGCGGACGGTTGCCCGGGCCGGTCACCGGCCGGCCGCGGCGGCCGTTGTCGAACAGCGCGTCGACGGCCTCCTGCAGCATCCGCTTCTCGTTGTTCACGATGATCTCGGGCGCGCCGAGGTCGAGAAGCCGCTTCAGGCGGTTGTTGCGGTTGATGACGCGGCGGTACAGGTCGTTCAGGTCGGAGGTCGCGAAGCGGCCGCCGTCCAGCTGCACCATCGGACGCAGGTCCGGCGGGATGACCGGGACGCAGTCCAGCACCATGCCCTTGGGGCTGTTGGACGTCTGCAGGAACGCGGAGACGACCTTGAGCCGCTTCAGGGCACGGGTCTTCTTCTGGCCCTTGCCGGTGCGGATGATCTCGCGGAGGCGCTCGGCCTCCGCCTCGAGGTCGAAGGTCTCCAGCCGCTTCTGCAGCGCGGCGGCGCCCATCGAGCCGTCGAAGTAGGTCCCGAAGCGGTCGCGCAGCTCGCGGTAGAGCAGCTCGTCGCCCTCCAGGTCCTGCACCTTGAGGTTCTTGAAGCGGTTCCACACCTCGTCGAGGCGGTCGATCTCGCGCTGCGCGCGGTCGCGGAGCTGCTTCATCTCGCGCTCGGCGCCCTCACGCACCTTGCGGCGAACGTCCGCCTTGGCGCCCTCGGCCTCGAGCTCGGCCAGGTCGGACTCCTGCTTCTTGGCCCGCGCCTCGAGGTCGGCGTCGCGGCGCTGCTCGATCTGCTGGCGCTCCACGGAGACGTGGGCCTCCAGGGACGGCAGGTCGCGCGTGCGGCGCTCCTCGTCGACGAAGGTGATCATGTAGGCCGCGAAGTAGATGACCTTCTCGAGGTCCTTCGGGGCCAGGTCGAGCAGGTAGCCGAGCCGCGACGGCACACCCTTGAAATACCAGATGTGGGTCACGGGGGCGGCCAGTTCGATGTGGCCCATCCGCTCACGGCGCACCTTGGCGCGGGTCACCTCGACGCCGCAGCGCTCACAGATGATGCCCTTGAAGCGGACGCGCTTGTATTTTCCGCAGTAGCACTCCCAGTCCCGGGTGGGGCCGAAGATCTTCTCGCAGAAGAGCCCGTCCTTTTCCGGCTTGAGCGTGCGGTAGTTGATGGTCTCCGGCTTCTTGACCTCACCGTGTGACCACTGACGGATGTCGTCAGCGGTGGCGAGGCCGATCCGCAGTTCGTCGAAGAAGTTGACGTCGAGCACTCTCGTCAATCCCTCTCAGGGTCGTCTCTAGATCAATGGTCTGAACGGGGTCCGGGGAGGTGCCGGAGGCGCGGCATGCACGCCTCCGGCCCCCGTCAGACCTCTTCGACGCTGCTCGGCTCGCGCCGGGACAGGTCGATACCGAGCTCTTCCGCGGCGCGGAAGACGTCCTCGTCGGTGTCACGCATCTCGATGGACATGCCGTCGCTGGACAGCACCTCCACGTTCAGGCAGAGCGACTGCATCTCCTTGATGAGCACCTTGAAGGACTCGGGGATGCCGGGCTCGGGGATGTTCTCGCCCTTGACGATGGCCTCGTAGACCTTCACGCGGCCGGTGACGTCGTCGGACTTGATCGTCAGCAGTTCCTGGAGCGCGTAGGCGGCGCCGTACGCCTCCAGCGCCCACACCTCCATCTCACCGAAGCGCTGGCCGCCGAACTGAGCCTTACCGCCCAGCGGCTGCTGGGTGATCATGCTGTACGGACCGGTCGACCGGGCGTGCAGCTTGTCGTCGACCAGGTGGTGCAGCTTGAGGATGTACATGTAGCCGACGGAGATCGGCGTCCGGGAACGGCTCGCCGGAACGGCCGTCGAACAGGTTGGCCTTGCCGGAGGGCTGGACCATCCGCTCGCCGTCCCGGTTGGGGATCGTCGAGGAGAACAGGCCGGCGATCTCGTCCTCACGGGCGCCGTCGAAGACCGGGGTGGCGACGTTGGTGCCCGCGGACGACCTCGTCGGCGCCGATGGCCTTGAGCCGCTCCATCCACTCCTCGCTGCCCTCGACCTTCCAGCCCTGGGAGGCGAGCCAGCCCAGGTGGATCTCCAGGACCTGGCCCGGGTTCATCCGGGACGGGACGCCGAGCGGGTTGAGGATGATGTCGACCGGGCTGCCGTCCTCCAGGAACGGCATGTCCTCGACCGGAAGGATCTTGGAGATGACGCCCTTGTTGCCGTGGCGGCCGGCGAGCTTGTCACCGTCGGTGATCTTTCGCTTCTGCGCGACGTAGACGCGGACCAGCTGGTTCACGCCCGGCGGCAGCTCGTCGCCCTCCTCGCGGTCGAAGAGGCGCACGCCGATGACCTTGCCGGTCTCGCCGTGCGGCACCTTCAGCGAGGTGTCACGAACCTCTCGGGCCTTCTCGCCGAAGATCGCGCGCAGCAGGCGCTCCTCCGGGGTCAGCTCGGTCTCGCCCTTCGGGGTGACCTTGCCGACCAGGATGTCGCCGGCCTCGACCTCGGCGCCGATGCGGATGATGCCGCGCTCGTCGAGGTCCGCCAGCACCTCCTCGGAGACGTTCGGGATGTCCCGGGTGATCTCCTCGGGGCCCAGCTTGGTGTCACGGGCGTCGACCTCGTGCTCCTCGATGTGGATCGAGGAGAGGACGTCGTCCTGCACGAGGCGCTGCGACAGGATGATCGCGTCCTCGTAGTTGTGACCCTCCCACGGCATGAACGCCACGAGCAGGTTCTTGCCGAGCGCCATCTCGCCGTCCTCGGTGGACGGGCCGTCGGCCAGCACCTGGTCGACGACGACGCGGGCACCCTCGTCGACGAGCACCTTCTGGTTGAAGGAGGTGCCCTGGTTGGAGCGGGAGAACTTGGCGATCCGGTAGGTGGTGTACGTGCCGTCGTCGTTGGCCACCGTGACGTAGTCGGCGGAGACCTCCTGGACGACACCCTCCTTCTCGGCCTTGATGACGTCGCCGGCGTCGACCGCGCAGCGGTACTCCATGCCGGTACCGACGAGCGGCGACTCCGCCTTGAGCAGCGGCACCGCCTGGCGCATCATGTTCGAGCCCATGAGCGCGCGGTTGGCGTCGTCGTGCTCGAGGAAGGGGATCATGGCGGTCGCGACCGACACCATCTGGCGCGGCGAGACGTCCATGTAGTCCACGTCGTCGCCCGGGATCAGGTCGACCTCGCCGCCACGGCGGCGGATCAGGACGCGGTCCTCGGCGAAGCGCATTTCCTCGTTCAGCGGCGCGTTCGCCTGGGCGATGACGTAGCGGTCCTCCTCGTCGGCGGTGAGGTAGTGCACCTCGTCGCTGACGACGCCGTCGCTGCACGATCGCGGTACGGGGTCTCGACGAAGCCGAACGCGTTGACCCGGCCGTAGGAGGCCAGCGAGCCGATGAGGCCGATGTTCGGGCCTTCAGGGGTCTCGATCGGGCACATGCGGCCGTAGTGCGAGGGGTGCACGTCGCGGACCTCGAAGCCGGCCCGCTCACGGGAGAGACCACCCGGGCCCAGCGCCGACAGGCGGCGCTTGTGGGTCAGGCCTGAGAGCGGGTTGGTCTGGTCCATGAACTGGGACAGCTGGCTGGTGCCGAAGAACTCCTTGATGGAGGCGACGACCGGCCGGATGTTGATCAGGGTCTGCGGCGTGATCGCCTCGACGTCCTGGGTGGTCATCCGCTCGCGGACGACGCGCTCCATGCGGGCCAGGCCGGTGCGGACCTGGTTCTGGATGAGCTCGCCGACGTTGCGCAGACGGCGGTTGCCGAAGTGGTCGATGTCATCGGTCTCGACGACGATCGTGTCGCCCTCGGCGGAGGTCGTCTCCGTCTCGCCCGCGTGCAGCTTGACCAGGTACTTGATCGTGGCGATGACGTCGGCGGTGGTGAGCACGCCGGAGTTCAGCGGCTCGTCGCCGCCGAGCTTCTTGTTGATCTTGTACCGGCCGACCTTGGCGAGGTCGTAGCGCTTGGGGTTGAAGTAGAGGTTCTCCAGCAGCGTCTGCGCGGCCTCGCGGGTCGGCGGCTCGCCCGGACGCAGCTTGCGGTAGATGTCCAGCAGCGCGTCGTCCTGGCCCTGGGTGTGGTCCTTCTCCAGGGTGGCGCGCATGGACTCGTACTGGCCGAACTCCTCGAGGATCTGCTCGGTGGTCCACCCGAGCGCCTTGAGCAGGACGGTCACGGACTGCTTGCGCTTGCGGTCGATGCGGACACCGACCATGTCGCGCTTGTCGACCTCCATCTCCAGCCAGGCACCCCGGGACGGGATGATCTTGGCGGAGAAGATGTCCTTGTCGGACGTCTTGTCGATGGAGCTGTCGAAGTAGACACCCGGCGAGCGGACCAGCTGCGAGACGACGACACGCTCGGTGCCGTTGATGCAGAAGGTGCCCTTGTCGGTCATGAGCGGGAAGTCGCCCATGAAGACCGTCTGGGACTTGATCTCACCGGTCTCGTTGTTGGTGAACTCGGCGGTGACGAAGAGCGGAGCCGCGTACGTGAAGTCCCGCTCCTTGCACTCGTCGAGCGAGTTCTTCGGGGGCTCGAAGCGGTGGTCCCGGAAGGTCAGGGACATCGACCCGGAGAAGTCCTCGATCGGAGAGATCTCCTCGAAGATCTCTTCCAGACCGGACTTGGTGGGGACGTCCTGACCACTGTCCAGCGCAGCCTCGACGCGTGACTTCCATGCCGCGTTGCCGAGCAGCCAGTCAAAGCTCTCGGTCTGCAGCGCAAGGAGATTCGGAACCCCGAGGGGCTCCTTGATCTTCGCAAAGGAGATACGCAGCGGGGCGGTGCTGGCGCCGTTGTTCGAATTGTGCGGTCGAGGCGTTGCGCGAGGCGGCCAAGAGGGGGTCCTTCCGAGGGCTCGGACTCACTACGCGCATACCGGTCTCCCTGGCGACGGGCAGGGAGCAGCTAACAGGCAGCGCAAAGGGTCAGTGTAGCCCCAAGGCACACTGATGTCCAGAGCGGATCTCCGGAGACTGGCGCAGGGCCACTCTCCCCCTCTCTCGTGCTGCCGTATCGACGCCGACCGCCGGCCCGTAAGGGCCGCTGTCAGCGCATCTCCATGCTTCCCGCTTCGCCGACGATCCATGCCTCGGATCCCGGATCGATGTGACGACGCGTCCTGAGAATTGCGCGCTGCGTGCCATTCGTCAAGGCCCCCAGGCAGCGGTGATCACCATACCCGCCCCCGGCGGACAGGGCAAGGAACCGCCGTGCCGGCGACGCCGAAGGGCGACCACCCGTGCGGGTGATCGCCCTTCGGTGCAGCTGTACTGCGGCTGCAGCGTCTACCGATGAAGTCCGAGGGACTCTCGGGTCACTTGACCTCGACGGAGGCGCCGGCGCCCTCGAGGGACTCCTTGGCCTTCTCGGCGGCGTCCTTGGCGACCTTCTCCAGGACCGGCTTCGGGGTGCCGTCCACGAGGTCCTTGGCCTCCTTCAGACCCAGGGAGGTCAGCTCACGCACGACCTTGATGACCTGGATCTTCTTGTCGCCCGCACCGGTGAGGATGACGTCGAACTCGTCCTGCTCCTCGACGGCCTCGGCGGCGGCGCCACCGCCGGTCGGGGCGGCGACGACGGCGGCCGGGGCGGCGGCCTCGACGTCGAACTTGTCCTCGAACTTCTTGACGAACTCGGAGAGCTCGAGAAGGGTCATCTCCTCGAACTGGGCGAGCAGGTCGTCCTGGCTGAGCTTCGCCATGGTGGCGGTCCTTCCACTAGTCGGCTGGTGCCGGTTGTCTTCACTACTCGGCGGGCGTACTCGGGGCCCGCTGCGACCGGGCGGCTGTTACTCCGCGTCGGTCTCGGCGGGAGCCGGCGTACCGGCACCGCCCTGCTCGACCTTGCTGCGAAGCGCGTCCGCGGTGCGGACGATCTTCGTGAGCGGGGCCTGGAAGGTCGCCGCGGCCTTCGCCATGGACGCCTTCATGCCGCCGGCCAGCTTGGCAAGCAGCACCTCGCGGGACTCGAGGTCCGCGAGCTTGTTGATCTCGTCGGCGGACATCGCGCTGCCGTCGACGATGCCGCCCTTGATGACGAGGGCGGGGTTGTCCTTGGCGAAGTCGCGCAGACCCTTCGCCGCCTGGACCGGGTCACCGGTCACGAAGGCGACAGCCGACGAGCCCGCGAAGAACTCGTCGAGCTCGTTGATCCCGGCCTCATTGGCCGCGATCTTGGTCAGCGTGTTCTTCACCACTCGGTACTGAGCGTTCTCACCGAGAGAACGGCGCAGGTCCTTGAGCTGCGCCACGGTGAGACCGGTGTACGCGGTCACGACGGCGGCGCTGGAGTCACGAAACTTGTTCGTCATCTCCTCGACAGCTGCGACCTTGTCGGGTGCGACCTGGTCCCTTGCCATGAGCCTCGGCCTCCTTCCGGGTGATCGAGGACCGCACGGAAGGGGCTGTACATGACGAACGCCCCGGGCGCAGGCGCACACGGGGCGGGACTCGACCGCACGCTCACACGTACGGGAGGGTCTTTCCGGTTCACCTACGCGGGTCGTCCGCATCTAGCGGATCCTTCGGCCGCGACTCCTTCGAGCAGCACGGCAACGACCAGCGGTCTTTGGCTTCCCGAAGAGCATACGCCGACCGCGGGGACGGCATCCAAATCCGCCCCCGCGGCCGACATCGGCCGTACCGGCCGCGGTCAGCTCGTCGAGCCGCCCGTGAGCTTCTGGAAGTCCATGGTGTCGCCGGCCGCCGGCGCCTGGACGGACACGTCCACGCCGTAGTCCGAGTAGAAGGCGGTGGACTTGAATGCCGCCGTTGTCGGTGTCGGCGCTCTCCGTCTTCTTCACCAGCAGGTCGTCCCCGTCGATCCACAGGTCGATCTGTCTCGGTGTCCATGCCGACCGCCTCGAGCTGCTTCTGCAGCTGCTGCAGCTCGGCCTCGGACATGTCCTTGGACTGCATCCGGGCCAGCTCGGCGACCTTCACCGTGCCGCTGTAGTGCGTGGTCTTGCTGCCCCCGCACGGTCTCCGTGCCCGACTTCTTCACCTTGCCGGTGGCCAGTAGCCAGCTGCACCGACCGGGACGGGTTGTTGTTCTGCAGCTGATCCTTGAGGAAGGCACCGGAGGCACCGGCCTTCTGAGCCAGCGCGTCGTAGTCGTACTTGATCCAGTGCGCGCCATGGCCGACCGAGGCCGCGAACTCGTCGCCGATGTTCACGTACATGGCGTCGCTGCTGTACCTGGCCTGCATGGGTTTGCCTGCCGTCGGCGAGCCGGCCAGCGCGCCGCCCCGCTGGGTCACGGTCATCTCGCCCGTGACGCCGCCCGACGCCCAGCTGATCGCACCCTTGCTCTCGGCCGTCTGCGCACCAGCCGGCGTGCCCGTCGTGGTCGTCGACTCGACGCGAGCGGACTTCTTCTGCTCGGTCGCGTGCGACGCCAGTTTCAGCGCCTCGATCGGCGACACGAGGTGCACGCCGTCCGAACCACCATCGGAGGTGCCGCCTGCTCCACTCGCCGCACGCCGTCAGACCTGCCATCAACACGACGCCGACCGCTGCGGCCGCGATACGAGCCCTGTTCACGAATTCCCCCTGAGAAGTGGTTTGCAGTCTCTTTGCGAGACGGGACGACTGCTACCGGGCCGACATGGTTCCGTACATGACGAAGGGCCGCCGCCCTCCCACGGGAGAGCGGCCCCGTGTCGTCGCGCGCCGAGCGTCGGATCAGACCGCGGCCGGGTCCTCCTCGACGAGGAGGTTGCGGGTGCGGTTGGCGTCCAGCGGGATGCCGGGGCCCATCGTGGTGGTGATGGTGGCCTTCTTGATGTACCGGCCCTTGGCCGCGGACGGCTTCAGGCGGTTGATCTCCTCGATCGCGGCGGCGTAGTTCTCCACCAGCTGCGTGCTCGTCGAAGGACGCCTTGCCGATGATGAAGTGGAGGTTCGCGTGCTTGTCGACGCGGAACTCGATCTTGCCGCCCTTGATCTCGGTGACGGCCTTGGCCACGTCCGGCGTGACGGTGCCGGTCTTCGGGTTCGGCATCAGACCACGCGGACCGAGCACGCGGCCCAGACGGCCGACCTTGCCCATCAGGTCCGGGGTGGCGACGACGGCGTCGAAGTCCAGGCGGCCCTTGGAGACCTCGTCGATCAGTTCGTCGGAGCCGACGATGTCGGCGCCGGCGGCCTCCGCGGCCGCTGCACGGTCACCGGTCGCGAAGACCAGGACCCGGGCGGTCTTGCCGGTGCCGTGCGGCAGGTTCACGGTGCCGCGGACCATCTGGTCGGCCTTGCGCGGGTCGACGCCCAGACGCAGGGCGACCTCGACGGTCGCGTCGAACTTGTCGGAGGAGGTCTCCTTGGCCAGCCGGACGGCCTCGAGCGGGGCGTAGAGCTTCGCTCCCGGTCGATCTTGGCGTCCGCGCTGCGGAGAGTTCTTGCTGCGCTTCACTGCTGCTCCTGTTGTTCCAAGCTGTGGAGTCGTGGTGCGGGCCAGCGCTCGGCCCTGCCACGGTGGTCTGCTGGTGCGGGGAGGTTCAGCCCTCGACCGTGACGCCCATGGAACGGGCGGTACCGGCGATGATCTTCTCCGCCTGGTCCAGGTCGTTCGCGTTCAGGTCGGGCATCTTGGTCGTGGCGATCTCGCGCACCTGGTCGCGGGTGACCTTGCGCGACCTTGTTGACGTGCGGCTCGCCGGAGCCCTTCTCCACGCCCGCGGCCTTGAGGATCATCTTCGCGGCCGGCGGCGTCTTGGTGATGAAGGTGAAGGAACGGTCCTCGTAGACCGTGATCTCCACCGGGATGACCCAGCCGCGCTGCGACTCGGTCGCCGCGTTGTAGGCCTTGCAGAACTCCATGATGTTGACGCCGTGCTGACCCAGCGCCGGGCCGACCGGCGGAGCCGGGTTGGCGGCACCGGCCTGGATCTGGAGCTTGATCAGCCCCGCGACCTTCTTCTTCTTCTTGGGAGGCATTGCTCTCTCCGGGTCCTAGTGAGAGTTGGTTCGCGCCTCGCCGACGGCCGGACCGCGGACGGTCCCGCCATCCGGACGGAGGCATACCGCACCACGATAGCGCCTACCGTGGCGAGCTCGGAAATCGGTGAGGGCGGACAGCCGGGTGCCGGCTGTCCGCCCTCACCGGAAGTCGGACTTCTGGCAGCCTGGGTCTTCCAGTAGCTCAGTTCTTCTGGATCTGGTCGAAGCTCAGCTCGACCGGAGTCTCCCGGCCGAAGATCTCGACCAGGCCCTTGACCTTCTTCGAGTCGGCGTTGATCTCGTTGATCGTCGCCTGCAGGGTGGCGAACGGACCGTCGGTGACCGTGACGGAGTCGCCGACCTCGAAGTCCAGCACCTGGACCTCGACCTTGCGGCCGGCACCGGCGACCGGCTTGCCCTCCGCGTCGGTGGCGGCGGCCTTGGCGGCCTTCTCCTCGGCCTCCGGGGCGAGCATCTTGACGATCTCGTCCAGGGTCAGCGGGTAGGGGTCGTAGGCGTTGCCGACGAAGCCGGTGACACCCGGCGTGTTGCGCACGACGCCCCAGGACTCGTTCGTCAGGTCCATGCGGACCAGCACGTAGCCGGGGAGCTTGTTCTGCCTCACCGTGCGGCGGTCGCCGTTCTTGATCTGGACGACCTCCTCCTGCGGCACCTCGGCCTGGAAGATGAAGTCCTCGACGTTGAGAGAGACGGCGCGCTGCTCGAGGTTGGTCTTCACGCGGTTCTCGTAGCCCGCGTAGGTGTGGATGACGTACCACTCGCCGGGCAGCAGCCGAAGCTCGTTGCGCAGCTCCTCGACCGGGTCGACCGGCTCCTCCTCGGCGGCCTCCGCGGCCTCGTCGGCAGGCTCGGTCTCCTCGCCGAGCGCGGCGGCGTCCTCGGCGGTCTCGGCCACGGCGTCCGTCTCGGCGTGCACGGCCGCCTCCTCGGCGGGCTCGCCTCCGGCGGCGTCGGCAGCTTCGGCCTGGTCGACACTGCCGTCCGCCGCCTCGACGATGTCGCGCGCGGAGTCGTCGCCCTCGGTGGGCTCGACGGCGTCGTTCAGGTTCGGGTCAGACACGGTGGCTGCTTCTTCCTGGCTTCATGGGGTCGAACATGCGACGAACGCGGCCACCGGAGTGCCCGGCGCCGCCGCGGTATAGCGGTCTCAGCCGAAGACGAACTTGATGGCCTCAGTGAAACCATAGTCAATCCCGGTCACCAGACCGATGATGATCACGACGAAGACGATGACGACGGTCGTGTACGTGCTCAGCTGGTGGCGCGTCGGCCAGACGACCTTGCGGAGCTCGGCGATGATCTGCCGGTAGAAGAGCGCGAGCCGGGCCAGCGGACCCTTCTTGCCGCGCTTGCCGCCACGTCGGGGCTTCTTCTCGTCCGACGACCGACCGGGTTCTGGGACCTCGGTGGTGTCCGTGATCTCCGTCACTCATCCTCACCTTGATCCGGTACATGGAAGCAGGGCCGGAGGGACTTGAACCCCCAACCGCTGGTTTTGGAGACCAGTGCTCTACCAATTGAGCTACGACCCTTTGCAGACCTCAACTTACCGCATCTCCGGACTGCGCTCGTTGCGCAGCCGGTATCCGCAGGCGGTGAAGGCCGACGACGTAGGAGTGTACGTGCTCGCAGCCGCGCCGTCGAACACGTTGGGCACAGGGCCCGTGCCGGGCGCTTCCTGCGGGGCCCGGAGAGAGAACGTGCGCCGTACGGTGCGAATCTGCACGCTCCGTCTCGGTTCCGGCCTGTCGTCGCACGCCGAGCGCGCCGCAAGACGGAGGATCACAGCTCGTACTCGGCCTGCTCGCGCAACGCGACTAGGCAGGGGCCCCCGCCGAAGGCGGGGGGAAAGGTGGCCGTGCCTGGCGTCGCGCCGGCTCAGCGCCCCGCAGCGAAGCGCCAGGGCGCCGGGTCTGCAACCATGCCCCCATGACCGCAGCGACTCCACCTGCACAGTCCACCACCGAGCGGCGCGTCTCGCAGCGCGTCGGATCCATCTCCGAGTCGGCGACACTCGCCGTCGACGCCAAGGCCAAGGCGCTCAAGGCCGCGGGACGGCCAGTGATCGGCTTCGGCGCCGGCGAGCCGGACTTCCCCACGCCCGACTACATCGTCGAGGCGGCCGTCGAGGCCTGCCGCAATCCGAAGTTCCACCGCTACACCCCGGCCGGCGGGCCTGCCCGAGCTGAAGGCCGCGATCGCCGCGAAGACGCTGCGCGACTCGGGCTACGAGGTCGAGGCGGCCAACGTGCTGGTCACCAACGGCGGCAAGCAGGCCATCTACGAGGCCTTCGCCGCCGTGCTCGACCCGGGCGACGAGGTGATCGTCCCCGCGCCGTACTGGACCACCTACCCCGAGTCGATCCGCCTGGCCGGCGGCGTGCCCGTCGAGGTCGTCGCCGACGAGACCACCGGCTACCGGGTGTCCGTCGAGCAGCTGGAGGCGGCGCGCACCGAGCGCACCAAGCTCGTGCTGTTCGTCTCCCCGTCCAACCCGACCGGCGCCGTCTACCCGCGCGAGCAGGTCGAGGCGGTCGGCCGCTGGGCCGCCGAGCACGGCCTGTGGGTGATGACCGACGAGATCTACGAGCACCTGGTCTACGGCGACGCCGAGTTCTCCTCGCTCCCGGTGGTCGTGCCCGAGCTGCGCGACAAGTGCATCGTCGTCAACGGCGTGGCCAAGACCTACGCCATGACGGGCTGGCGCGTGGGATGGGTCATCGCGCCCAAGGACGTGATCAAGGCCGCCTCCAACCTGCAGTCGCACGCGACGTCCAACGTGAACAACGTCGCACAGGCCGCCGCGCTCGCGGCCGTCTCCGGCGACCTGGACGCCGTCGCCGACGATGCGGGAGGCCTTCGACCGCCGGCGTCGCACCATCGTGCGGATGCTCAACGAGATCGAGGGCGTCGTCTGCCCGGAGCCCGAGGGCGCGTTCTACGCCTACCCGTCGGTCAAGGGCTTGCTGGGCAAGGAGATCCGCGGCAAGCGGCCCGCCACCTCGGTGGAGCTGGCCGAGCTGATCCTGGAGGAGGCCGAGGTCGCCGTCGTGCCCGGCGAGGCCTTCGGCACCCCCGGCTACCTGCGGATGTCCTACGCGCTGGGCGACGAGGACCTGGTCGAGGGCGTCTCCCGGATGCAGAAGCTGCTGGCCGAGGCGCACTGAGGCACCGGCTCACGCAAGCGCGGGCGGCCCACCCCGGCCGCCCGCGCGTTCGGACAGACACTCTTTCGACGGCCCCCGGCGCCGGACGGCGGGCGACCTGTAGCAGGATCGGGGGACACCGCAGCCGGACGGGAGACAACGTTCGACGGAGGGGAATGCCGATGGAGACACGTGACGTACGGCTACTGCCGAAGGCCCATCTCCACCTGCACTTCACCGGATCGATGCGGCCCGGCACCCTGCTGGAACTCGCCGACAAGTACGGCGTCCACCTCCCGCCGGCGCTCCGCGGCGGCGCCCCGCCCCGGCTGCGGGCCACCGACGAGCGCGGCTGGTTCCGCTTCCAGCGGCTCTACGACATCGCCCGCTCCTGCCTGCGGGAACCCGACGACATCCGGCGGCTGGTCCGAGAGGCCGCCGAGGAGGACGTGCGCGACGGGGCGCGCTGGCTGGAGATCCAGGTCGACCCCACCTCCTACGCGCCCCGGCTCGGCGGACTCATCCCGGCACTGGAGATCATCCTCGACGCCGTCGACGCGGCCGCCCGCGACACCGGCCTGCACATCCGCGTCCTCGTCGCGGCGAACCGGATGAAGCACCCGCTCGACGCACGCACCCTGGCCCGGCTGGCCGTCCGCTACGCCGACCGGGGCGTCGTCGGCTTCGGACTGTCCAACGACGAACGCCGCGGCTTCGCCCGCGACTTCGACCGTGCCTTCGCCATCGCCCGCGAGGGCGGCCTGCTCGCCGCCCCGCACGGCGGTGAGCTGTCCGGCCCGTCCAGCGTCCGCGACTGCCTGGACGACCTGCATGCCTCCCGCGTCGGACACGGCGTCCGCGCCGCCGAGGACCGCGGCTGCTCGCCCGGCTGGCCGAGCGGCGGCGTCACCTGCGAGGTGTGCCCCGCCTCCAACGTCGCCCTCGGCGTCTACGACAAGCCCGAGCGACGTGCCGCTGCGCACACTGTGGGACGCCGGCGTGCCGATGGCGCTGGGCGCGGACGACCCGCTGCTGTTCGGCTCCCGGCTCGCCGCCCAGTACGCC
>CAWCXW010000005.1:0-103598 GCA_963799685.1 uncultured Actinomycetota bacterium | reverse complement strand
GGCAGCGACTGACGGCTACCGGCGGACTGTCGCCCTCTCGTCTCTTCTTCCCTCCGTCTCCGCGACCACCCGGGAGAATGACAACCATGACGTTCTCGACTGCCTTCACGAAGCTGTTCGGCGTGCGATACCCGATCGCACTGGCGCCCATGGGCGGCTCGGCCGGCGGCGCGTTGGCCGCTGCCGTCTCCCGGGGAGGCGGACTCGGGCTGCTGGGCTCCGGGAGCGGAGACCGGGACTGGCTGGCCCGCGAAGTGCCGGTCGTGACATCGAGCACGGACAACCCGTGGGGCATCGGCTTTCTGACGTGGGCCACCGATGCCGGCGCGATCGAGCGGGCGTTGGAGTTCCGCCCTGCAGCGGTGATGCTGTCCTTCGGTGACCCGAGCCCGTTCACCGAGCGCGTTCGTCGGGCCGGGACGACGCTGATCCTCCAGGTCACCGACCTGGAGGAGGCGCGGCAGGCCGTGGACCTGGGAGCCGACGTCATCGTGGCGCAGGGCACCGAGAGCGGTGGGCACGGGGCTCGGCACGGGCGCTCCACCCTGCCGTTCGTTCCCGTGGTGGTGGATCTGGCGGAACCGACACCCGTGCTCGCGGCGGGAGGCATCGCCGATGGCCGAGGTCTGGCAGCTGTTCTGGCGCTGGGAGCTGCGGGCGCGATCGTCGGCACCCGGTTCCAGGCCACGGCCGAAGCGTCGGTCCACCCGTCGATCACGCAGGCGATCGTCGAGGCACACGGGCAGGACACCGAACGCAGCCACGTGCTCGACATCGCCCGCGGCTCCCGCTGGCCCGCTCGCTACACCGCCCGCACCCTCGGCCACCCCTACCTCGACCGATGGCGGGGCAGGGAAGCCGAACTCGCCGCGGACGAGAGAGCACGCCGGGAGTACCAGGATGACGTGGCACGCGGCACGGTCCCGCCGTCGCCGGTATGGGCCGGGGAAGCGGTGGACCTCGTCAGCGATGTTCCGTCGGCAGCGGATCTGGTCGCCGAGCTGGCCGAACAGGCCGCGGACGCCCTGGCCCGAGCGGGCCGGAGGTGACAGGCGGCACGGCCCACGAGGTGCGACCGCGCACGTGCGCCCCACGGGGACGCGACGTCGCCCATTCGGTTGCTCACGCCGCAGGACCGTCCTGCTCCGCGGCGCCGCGCCCGCAGCCAGGGCTTGGGAGAGCGCTGACCGAACCCGGCGGGTGCCGCCGGAGAACACGGGGACGTGAGGCGTCCACCGCCCGCGGCGGCGGGTCGACTCCGGCGGACGACCGGCCGGACGCTGCCTGCCGGGCCGGGTGCCCGTATCCGGTCAGCCCTTCAGGCCGGTCGCCGCGACGCTGCGGATGAACCAGCGCTGGAAGACGAGGAAGACGACGAGCACGGGGGCGACCATCATCACGCCGAAGGCCATGATGTCCCCCCACTGCAGCGGCGGCAGGGTCTGGAAGGTGCTGATGGCCAGCGGCAGCGGCCGGTACTCGGGGCCGCTGGTCACCATCACGGGCCACAGGAAGGAACCCCACTGCATGAGGAAGCTGAGGATCGCCACGGTCGCCATCACGGGTTTGGACAGCGGCACGATGATCCGCACGAAGGTGCGCAGCGGTCCGGCGCCGTCGATGCGGGCGGACTCCTCCAGCTCCACCGGGATCTCGAGGAAGAAGGTGTAGAAGAGGTAGACCGACAGCGCGTTCGCGAGGAACGGAACGATCTGCACCTGGTAGGAGTCCCGCCACCCCCACTGGGTCATCATGGCGAACAGCGGGATGGCGATGGCCTCGAACGGCAGGATCATCAGCGCGAGCACGGCCGTCAGGGCGATGCGGCGTCCCGGCCAGGGCAACCGCGCCAGGGCGTACCCGGCGAGCGAGTTCACCACCAGTCCCCCGGTGACCACCGCGCCGGTGATGAACAGGGAGTTGACGAGGAACCGGGTGAAGTCGACGCGGTCGAAGACGTCGCCGTAGTTGTGCAGGGAGGCGTCGGTGGGCCACAGCGCGCGCCAGGAGTCGCCGTCTGTCAGGACTCGGCTGTCCGGCTTGAAGCTGGCCACCACCATGAAGACCAGCGGTGCGGCGAAGACCGCCGCGACCACGATCAGTGCGAGGTAGCGTGCCGCCGTACCCCTCCGGCGCTCCGTGCGGCGCCGGCGGGCGGCGGCTGACGGCACGCTTCGGTGGCTGCCGGTGAGGGAATCGGTCATCGAGGGTCACTCCCCTGACGCAGGGCTCGGCGCTGCAGCAGGGCGAGGCCGAGCACGATGACGAAGAACACGACGGTCATGGCGCTCGCCTTGGCGATCTGCTGGCGCTGGAAGGCCGCGGTGACGGTCTGGTAGATGACCGTGGTGGTGGAGTCGTTCGGGCCGCCCGAGGTCATGATGTAGATCTGGTCGAACAGCCGGAAGGCGAGCACCGTGGTGACCAGCCCGACGAAGACCAGCGTGTTGCGCAGGCCGGGCAGGGTGACGTACCGGAACTTCTGCCAGGTGCCCGCCCGGTCGAGTGAGGCGGCCTCGTACAGCTCTCCCGGGATCTGCTGCAGTCCGGCCAGGACGATCACCATCTGGAAACCCACGCCCTGCCACAGCGAGGTGAGGATCACGGCGGGCATCGCCCAGGCGGAGTCGTTGAGCCAGTCGTGCGGCTGCCAGTGGCCCAGGGTGAGGGCGTCGACGGCGGCGTTGAGCACACCGGACGGGCCGGGTGCGTAGATCAGCATCCACACCACCGCCACCAGGGCCATCGGGAACACCACGGGCAGGAAGACCACGGAGCGGAAGAACGCCATGCCGCGCAGCGGCCGGTTGAGCAGCAGCGCCAGGCCGAGGGCCAGGGCGGTCTGCACCGGCACCACCACGGCGGCGAACAGGGTGTTGTTCAGCAGGCCCCTGAGGAACCCGGGATCGGTGAACAGCCGGCTGTAGTTCCGCAGTCCGACCCAGCTGGTGGGAAGCGGCGAGTCCAGCGTGCGGTTGGTGAAGGAGTAGAAGACCGCCAGGACGAAGGGCACGGCGATGAACAGGCCGAGCAGGCCGAGCGCCGGGGCGGCCATCGCCCATCCGGCACGGCGCCGGCCGGCCTCCCGGTGCCGGACCATGCCGTCCCTGCGGCTGCGGCGGAGGCGGTGCGGCGCCCGCTTCACTGCGGGTGCGGAACTGGTCATGACGAGCCTCACGGGGTCGGGGCCGGGGGCGGAGGCACGGCGGCGGCCGGCCGCCCCCGGCCACGCGTTCAGGGCTGCTGGTACCCGTCGTTGTCCTTGATGTCGGTGTCGATGTCCCGGACCGCCTTGTCCAGGGCGGCACTCGGGTCACCGCCGTCCCAGATGTCCTCCCATGCCTTCTGGAAGGCGGAGGTGATCACCGGGTAGGCCGGTGTGAGAGGCCGGGGCACCGCCGTGCAGTTCCGGGTCACCGGGCCGTCGCCGCAGCTGTCCTTCAGCTGGGCCGCGAACCGCTCCAGGGGCTTGCCCGGACCGTAGAGCGTGGACTTGCCCATGGCGCTGCGGGTGGACGGAGGCGCGCCGTTGGCCTCGGACATGGCGAGCACCTGCTTGTCCTTCATCAGGTACAGCAGGAACGCGGCTGCGGCCTTCTGGTGCTTGGAGGTCCGGGTGATGCCCCAGTTCCAGGAGCCCTGACCGGTCTTGGTCCCGTTGCCGAAGTCCGGCATCGGCAGCACCACGAGGTCGTCGCCGAGTGCCTTGGAGAACGTGGGGTACTGCCAGTGGCCGTTCCAGGAGAGCGCGTCGTGTCCGCTGGTGAATCCGGAGCCGTCGGTGTCCGGGTCGGTGTAGGGCTTCCAGGACTGGACCGTGCCCAACGCCCGGGCCACCTTGGAGCTGTTCAGCACGCCGTCGGCGCTGCGGTAGTGCTTGCGGTCGATCAGACCGCCTCCGGCGGACCAGAGGATGGGGCTGTATCCGTAGGTGTACCACTCGCCCTTGCCGTTGGCGAGGCCGAGGTCCAGGACCTTCTTGTGCCCGGTGTGGTCGGCCAGCTTCTTCACCGCCGCGGTGAACTCCGCGGCCGTCCAGGAGTCGCCCGGCTTCTCGGGATAGTCCACCCCCGCGGCGTCGAGCATCTTCTTGTTCCCGTAGATGCCCAGCCCGGAGTCGAAGGTCGCCAGCGAGTACAGGTGCTTGTCGTACGTGCCCTGGGAGAGGGAGGCCTGGGTCAGGTCGGACTTCACGCCCTGGGGCACGTAGTCGTCCAGCGGGACCAGCTTGCCCTTGTAGACGTAGTTGTAGAGCAGCGGACCGTCGAAGTCGAGCAGATCGGGCAGGTCGCCCGCTGCCGAGGCGGCCTGCACCTGGTCGTTGTAGGAGCCCTCCGGGAGAAGCTTCAGCTTGACGGTGACCTTGTCCTGCGCGCTGTTGAACTCCTTGACCTGGCGCTTCAGGGTGTCCCGTTCCGGCCCCTGGCCGGAGTGGAACCACACGGTGATCTTTCCGGTGCCGTCGCCCGCGGAGCCGGAGGAGCCGCCGGAGGAGCAGGCGCTTTGGGTGAGGAGCAAAGCGGTCACGGCCGCCACGGCGGGCACGACTGCCCGTATGCGGGACCTGGGGTGGGCTGTTCTGACGCGGTCTGCAGTGACAGGCATGGCGGTTTCCTTCCGTGAGGGGAGCAGGGGGCGGGGCGCCGGGCCCTCAGGGGTCCGGGGAGGCCGCGGTGTCCGGTGGAGGCGGGGCGGTGCTGCCGCGCAGGACGAGTTCGGTGGACACGACGCGATGCGCGCTCTCGGGCGGTCCGTCGTCGCCGAGGGCCGCCAGCAACTGCTCGCCGGCGATCGCTCCGAGTTCGCCCAGCGGCTGGATGACGGTGGACAGGGACATCACCTCCGCCAGGTCGTGGCCGTCGAAGCCGATGACGGAGAGGTCGCCGGGTACCGCCAGGCCCGCACGGCGCAGGGCGTGCATCGCACCGAACGCCATCTCGTCCGAGTGGGCGAACACGGCGGTGGGCGGGGCGCTGCGGCCGGACAGCAGGCGGGTCATGGCCGTGATCCCGCCCTCGACGCTGAACTCCGCGACGGCCTCGGCATCGGCCTCGGCCTCCACGCCGGCTTCTTCGAGCGCCTCCAGGAAGCCGAGCCGCCTGTCGACCTGGGAGGTGAACGGCATCCCCTGGTCGTAGGCGACGCCGCCGAGCAGTCCGATGCGGCGGTGCCCGAGGTGCAGAAGGTGGCGGACGGCCGTGCGTGCGGCCGCCACGTCGTCGATGCGCACACCGAAGAACTCCGGTTCCAGCGCGCCGACGACGGCGACGGGGACGCCGAGGGCGTTGAGAGCGTCCTTCTCCTCCTGGCTCATCGGCAGGTAGAGGACCAGGACGGCATCCGCTCGGCCACGCAGACGGTTGCCGCCGAACATGCGCCGTCGTCCCTCGGCGTCGGCCAGGTTGTAGAGCAGCATGTCGAAGCCCGCGGTGCGCAGCACCGCTTCGACGCCTTCGATGACCTGCCCGAACGACCACCGGCTGACGAAGGGGACGACCACGGCCACGGTGCCGGTGCGGCCGCTGGCCAGCCGGGATGCGGAGGGCGAGACGCTGTAGCCCAGGTGCTCGGCCGTCTCCAGGACGCGGCGACGGGTGGAGACGGCCACCCGTCCGACGTCCCGCAGAGCACGCGAGACCGTGGCGGTGGACACCCCTGCATGCCGGGCGACATCGCTGATGTCCACCATGATCGGTCCCTTCCGCCGGCGGGCCTGCCCGACACTCGGGGCGTCGGGTGGAGTGACAGTAAGACCGCCCGGCCCGGTGCGTAAACCCTTGCACCCGACTTTTTCCCGAGTTGACGTCGCCGCTCTTGCCTCCCCGGTCCGTATGCTGGGGTGCCTCGTGTAACCGCTTGCTCATGCCCCAGAGGAGAACCATGCGTTACGCACCCCCTGGTCTGTGCCTGAACGACTTCGATGTGCGACGCGTCGGCGAGGAGTGGCGCCTGCTGCACCTCCAGGGGCCGCCCGTGCATCCCTTCGACGCCTCGCTGCTGGAGACCTCCTACGGCCAGGCCTCCTCCCGGGATCTGGTGCACTGGACGCCGCTGGCCCCGGCGTTCGGCATAGGTCCGCCGGGGAGCTTCGACGACAGCGCGGTGTGGACCATGCACCGGCTGCCTGCCCCGGAGGGGCTGGTGATGTTCTATACCGGCGTCTCACGGGACCCCGAAGGCGGCGCACGGCAGGCCGTCGGCCTCGCGCGTACCGACCGTGCGGACGGCACCGGCTGGCGTCGCGCCAACGGGGGACGCCCCGTGGTCACCGCCGATCCCAAGTGGTACCGGACCGACGAGTCGATGGCCTGGCGGGACCCGTTCGTGGTCCGCGACACCGCGCGTGACCGGTGGCTGATGCTGGTGTGCGCCCGCACCCGCGACGAACCCCTCGGCCACAGCGGATGTGTGGGCACCGCGACCTCGACCGACCTGCTCCACTGGGAGGCCGGACCGCCGCTGCTCGCCCCCGGGAACGTCGACGAGTTCGAATGCCCGGTCCTGGAACGGGTCGAGGACGGGTGGCTGCTGCTGGGCAGCATCGGGCCCGACCACGAGGTCCGCTCCTGGCACGCCCCCGACCTGCACGGACCGTGGATCCCCCAGGGCCGCCTGGGCCCGGTAGGCGTGTACGCGCCGCGCCTGACAGACGCCAGGGGCGAGCGGCTGCTGCTGCACACCCTCCAGCGCCGGCACGGGCTGCACGACGCGGGGCCGCTCGGCCGCGGCGTGCTCGCCCAGCCGAAGGTCCTCCGTCACCTGCCCGGTCGCCCACCCGAACTGCGCTGGTGGTCCGGTGTGGACGCCCACCTGGGAGAGGCCCTCCCGGGAGAGGCGGCGGGGCCGGCCACGCCGTCCGCCGCGGCGGACGGATGTCTCGAGGCCGTGCTGAACGGGCCTGCGGAACGGCTGCAGTTGCACGTCAGGAGCGACACGAAGGGCGCGGTGGACATCGTCCTGGCCGACGGAGTACTCAGTGGCGCGTACCCGGACGGCACGCTCCTGGCACAGACCGCCGTCCCCCGGCCCCCGAGCCGCTCGCTGCGCGTCCTCACCGTCGCGGAGTACGTCGAGGTCTATCTTGACGACGTCTTCACCCTGGCGTTCTGTGCCTACGCACCCGCTGGTTCGGCCGCCGGACTGTCCGTCGACGGCGCACCGCACCCGTTCGTACGCCGGTTGCTGAACGACCCCGGGACACGGGACGACGTGGGAGCCGTCCGCCGGGTCCGGGGCATGGCGGCCACCGGCTGATCTCCCGGCGTCACCGGTCCGCTCGCCTCGCACGGTCACACGCTTGACGGCATGTCACGTGGGCGTTCCCGGACACGAACCTCGCCCCGACGGGTGATGCGAGGACGCCGTACCTGTCGCGGCTCGCACAGACGGCCGATCCATGTGACTGCATGTCGCCCGAAACACCGCGCACCGAGCCGGCACACCTGACGTAATTCTTGCCGAGTGACAAATGTCCCGTTGGCCAGTACGGTGTAAAGGATAGTCGAAAAATCTGAAGAAAAAGGGCGAAGTGGACGATTTCCCGGCGGTGGAGCGCGCGCTGCGCCAAGCCGCTCCTCACCAGCTGCTCGACGTCGTCACCGCGGCGATGAAAGAGCAGTGCGGTGCGACGGCCGTCGAGCTGCGCATCGCCGACTACGGCATGACGTCGCTCCAGTCCGTGGAGTCCTCCCCCTTCGCCGTCGAGCCGCTGCCGATCCACGACAGCCCGCACGGCCGCGCCTTCGGCGCCCAGGATCCGGTGGTGCTGCCGGCGCCGCCCGGACAGACGGCCGCGCATCTGCCGGTCACCATCCGCGGCGAGCGGCTGGGCGTGCTGAGCGTGCGCCTGCCGGAGGACCGGTACCAGCCGACACTGCTGCCGGCCATGCAGCAGGTCTGCGCCGCCCTGGGTCACGAAATCCTCGTCGCCGAGCGGGACACCGACCTCTACCAGGTCGCCCGCCGCACCTCCCGGCTCACGCTGGCCGCCGAGATGCAGTGGCAACTGCTGCCCGGCCGCTCCTGCGCCCGCCGCGAGTTCGCCCTCGGCGGGCACCTCGAGCCCGCCTACGCCATCTTCGGGGACAATTTCGACTGGGCGGCCTCCTCCGACCGCCTCGTCCTCACCGTCACCAACGGCATGGGCGACGGAATCGAAGCCGCGCTGCTGACCAACCTCGCCGTCAACGCGCTGCGCAACGCCCGCCGCGCCGGGCTCGGCATCGCCGACCAGGCGGCCCTGGCGGACCAGGCCGTCTACGCCCAGTACCAGGGAAAGTCCTACCTGTCGGTGCTGCTCATGCAGTTCGACCTCGACACCGGGATCGTGGAGGTCGTGGACGCCGGGTCACCACGCCTGTGGCGCCTGCGGAACGGCCGGACCGTGTCCGTACCCTTCGAGGCGCAGCTGCCCCTGGGCATGTTCGAGGAGACCCCCTACACCGTCGAGCGGTTCGAGGTGCGGCCCGGGGACCGGCTGCTGATCAGCAGCGACGGCGTCTACGGCAGTGCCGCCCCCGGCGGGGAGAGTTACGGCTCCAGGGCGCTGACCCGCTCCCTCGCGGCCAACCGGTTGCTGCCGGCGGACCAGGTGCCGCGCGCGATTCTGCGGGACCTCACCGACTACCGCGGCGGCGGGGCACTGGACGACGACGCGCTCGTCGTCTGCCTCGACTGGTACGGCCGTTCGGGCAGCGAGGTCTGACGGTCAGGCCGAGACGTCGACCCCACCGACCAGGTTCTCGCCTCGGCGGACGGCTCGACCGGCATCGGCGTCCTGCTCGGCCCGGGCTGCCCGGGCGGCCGCCCGGAACCCCTCCAGGCCTTTGACGAGGCTGCGCCTGTCGGTGGCCGGCATGCGCTCCAGAACCTCCCGCAGCGCGGCCTCGCGGCGCGAGCGCAGTTCGTCGAGGTAGGTCTCGGCCCGCCTGGTCAGGTGCAGTTCGAGCTCCCGGCGGCTGACCGGGCTGGGCGAGCGCTCCACCAGGCCCAGCGCCTCGAGCCGGTCGCACAGTCGGCTGATGGAGGACGCGGTCGCGCCCAGCACCGTCCCCAGCCGGCGCAGGTTGATGCCGTCCTCCTCGTGCAGCACGTGCAGTACGCGCAGTTGGGAGGGGGAGACGGGCGTGGTCGGGACCGCGTCGCGGCCGCGTTCCCACAACACCTCGAGCAGCCCGAACACTTCGCAGGCCGCTTCGGCTGCGCCATGGGACGCCTTCTCCTCGGGGGTGTCCACGCCCATAAAGAAGTCTCCGAATGATCAATCGCCTGCCGGAACATCGGGGCCCCTCGTCGAGGCGAAGAAGGGGCCACCGTCGCCCGCGACCCTACCGCTCGGGCCGTGGAGCCTCACTCTTCGGCGGCCATCCCGGCCCGCAACCGTCCCAGACACCGGCTCAGCAGCCGCGAGACGTGCATCTGGGAGATGTCCAGCTCCCTGCCGATCTCGGCCTGGGTCAGGTCGTGGCCGAAGCGGAGCTCCAGGATGCGGCGGTCGCGCTCGTCCAGGAGCTCCAGGAGGGGCTTGAGGGTGTGCAGGTCCTCAACGAGCTCGAAGGCCGTCTCGTGCCGCCCCATCCGGTCGGCAAGGGTCCTGCCCGAACCCCGGTCGCCTTCGTCGACGGTGGCGGTGCGGTCGAGGGAGTCGGTGTCGTAGCCGGCCGCGGCGATCTGGGACTCGATCACCTCGTCCTGGCTGAGGCCGGTGCGGTCGGCCAGCTCCTGCACGGTCGGCGACCGGCCCAGCACACCGTGCAGCTCCTCGGTCGCCTTGGCCAGGGTGACGCGCAGTTCCTGCAGCCGCCGGGGCACGTGGACAGCCCAGGTGCCGTCGCGGAAGAACCGCTTGATCTCCCCGACGATGTAGGGGACCGCGAACGAGGTGAACTCCACACCGCGTTGCGTGTCGAACCGGTCGATGGCCTTGATCAGGCCGATCGTGCCGGCCTGCGTCAGGTCCTCGCGCAGCTCCGGGCGGTTGCGGAACCGGGTGACGGCGTAACGGACCAGCGAGAGGTTCAGCTCGATGAGGGTGTTGCGCGCGTACTGGTACTCGCTGGTGCCCTCCTCGAGCTCCGCGAGACGGGCGAGGAAGAGCCTGGACAGTTCGCGGGCGTCCGCCGGCGCGACCGCTGTCGGCGCCTGGACCGGCGGCAGGCCGCCGGGGCCCTCCACGACCTCACGTGCCCCGGCCGCATCCCGCCGAGCGAAGCCGACTGGCCTCCCGGTCATGCTGTCCATGACGCACCCTCCCGATAGGAACTGTTGTCACGCGGTTCGAGGCCACTCCTTCCCGGGCCGGCCCACTTCAATCCCCTTGAGCAAGTATTTCCCCATGGCAACGGATTCCTGCGCCAGACCGGTAACAGTACGGGGGATCGGGCGGCAACGGGTCGTCAGGTGGCGCGGAGGCGAGCCAGGACCAGCGGGTCGATCCTGTCGGGGACCAGTCGGTTCTCCAGATTCTCCACGCCCGCCCACGCCGCCAGGGAGCCGTAGCCCAGCGCGGCGACCCGCCGGTCGACCTCGGCGGCCAGGGCACCCGTCAGGTCCAGGAGGGCGTCGGGGTCCGGGGTACCGAAGAGCCTCTCGTGGATGTCGAGGAGGCGGGCGAGTTCGGCGACGGGGTCGGCGTGGTCGTCCACGCGCAGGTCGCAGGCGACATCGCCGCCACCGCCGTAGCCGGCACCCGGGTCGACCACATGGAGAGCGGCACTCTGCCGGCCGCGGCGGTCGCCGCCCGCCCGGTCGCCGGCCGCCAGCGCGGCCAGGAGCCTGCGGTCGATGTCCAGATCGGCGGACTTCAGCCAGGCGGTCTCCATCTGCTCGACCACCTCGGGTCCGGTGAGGATGTTGCCCTGGACGGCGTAGCCGTCGCCGGTCTTTCCGCCGGCCCAGGCCATGCACTCCTCGCCCGTGAAGGTCGCGCCGGGCCCCTGCGGGCCGACGACGCCGAGTTGGCGGTGTGCGTGTCCGGCGTCCGTCGCGACGAGGCCCGCGACGACCTCGGCCGGCTGCAGTCCGCTGCGCAGCAACGCCAGGCCCTGGGGCCGGTAGCGCAGGTTGGCCTCCGCCTGCGTGGCCAGCGCTCCGGCCCCCGCCTCCGCGCCCGGCACGACGGAGCCGACCGCCAGGAACCTGCTCGCCACCGCTATGCCGAAGGCGGATCCGGACCGCGCCACGATCGAGAATGTCATGAACAAAGACAGTAGAGCGCCTGTCTGCCGGGACGCCAGGACCGGAGCGGAACGGCCGCATGACTGCCGCATCGCCGTCTGATCGGGTGATGCCCGGCGGATAAAGCATATGAATAGACCGTGCGAGGCATGGATGGGCCATGACACGGCAGACACGACGTGAGTTCCTGTGCAGATCCCTGGGGTCCGTGTCCGCCCTCGCGCTGGTTCCGGCGTTTGAGGTGAGCGCGCACGGTGCGGAGAGGGGAGGAGAGGTCGCCTGTCTGGCGGATCTGGCGGCCACTGGACGGGTGCGGCCTACGCTGGAGGCATGTACGCGCGACGACGCCGGCGGTATTTCCTGCTGATGGGCGCGTGCCTGGTGCTGTTCGTCAGCGCCTGGGCGTTCGTCCGGTTGTGGTCGGTCCCTGCGGCCATCGCCATGTGTGTGGTGGCCGCGGTGATCCCCCCGGTGGCGGCCATCGTGGGCAACCGCCGGGAGGAGGACGACCGCTGGTGGGACGAGAAGTGAGGCCGTTCAGTCCAGGACGGCGATGCCGTCCAGTTCGACCAGCGCCTCGGCGTCCCACAGCCGCGTGATCCCGATCAGCGCCATCGCCGGATAGTCCCGCCCCGCCCGCTCCCGCCAGATGCGGCCCAGTTCGCGGGCGTGCGCGCGATAACCCTCGACGTCCGTGGTGTAGACGGTTACCCGGGTGAGCGCCTCGGGCGTACCGCCGGACGCCCGGAGCGCGCCGAGCAGGTTGGTCAGCGCCCGGTCGAACTGGGCGGGCAGGCCGTCACCGGTGATCTTCCCGTCGCCGTCCAGTGCAGTCTGCCCGGCGAGGAAGACCAGCCGGGATCCGGTGGCCGTCACCGCATGGGAGAACCCGGTCGGCGGGGCGAGTTGGGCGGGGTTGACGCGTTCCAGACTCAACGGTAGAGCTCCTTCGCGATGATCGAGCGCTGTACCTCGGTCGCGCCCTCGTAGATGCGGGGTGCGCGCACCTCGCGGTAGAGATGTTCCAGGAGATGTCCCTGCCGGAGGGCGGCGGCCCCGTGAATCTGTACGGCGGTGTCGACGACGTACTGCGCGGTCTCCGTGGCGAGCAGCTTGGCCATCGCCGCGCGCCGGGCGATGCCCGGCTCGTCGCGGTCGTAGGCGGCCGCGGCCGCGTGCACCAGCAGGCGGGCGGCCTCCGTCCGGGTAGCCATCTCGGCCAGTTGGTGGGAGACGGCCTGCAGCTCACGCAGCGGCCCGCCGAAGGCGGTGCGGGTGCCGGCGTGCTCGACGGCCGCGTCCAGGGCGGCCTGCGCCATACCGACGGCGAAGGCGCCGACGCTGGGCCGGAACAGGTTCAGGGTGCGCATCGCGACGCCGAAGCCCTCGTCGACCGCGCCCAGCAGGTCCGCCTCGGTGACGGGCACGCCGTCGAAGTGCAGCGTGCCGATCGGGTGCGGCGAGAGCATGGCCAGCGGCTCGCCGGTCAGCCCGGGCCGGTCGGCGGGGACCGCGAAGGCGGTGACGCCACGGGAGCCCGCGCCCCGGGTGGTGCGGGCGAAGACGGAGTAGACGTCGGCATGGGGTGCGTTGGAGATCCAGGTCTTGGTGCCGTGCAGCGTCCAGCCGTTCCCGGAGGGCTCGGCCGTCAGGCCGAGCGCCGCCGCGTCGGAACCGGCGCCGGGTTCGGAGAGCGCGAATGCGGCCACGGCCCGTCCGGCCGCCACCTGTGGCAACCAGCGCTTCTTCTGCTCGCCGCTGCCGGACAGGGCGACCGGGTACGCGCCCAGCCCCTGCAGGGCGAGCGCGGTCTCCGCCTCGGTGCAGCCGTGCGCGAGGGACTCGCGCAGCAGGCACAGGTCCATGGCCGCCACCGGCCGCCCCTCGGCGGGGAAGAGCCGCTCCAGCAGACCCGCCTCGCCCAGCGCGGCCACCAGTTCCCGGTTCACGCCGTCCCCGTCGTGGCTCTCGGCCAGCGGCCGGAACCGCTCCACGGCCAGCGTCCGCAGCTCCTCACACCACAGCTGCTGTTCCGGCTCCAGCGCGAACGCCCGCATCGGCGGCTCCTCATCTATCGCGGACCGTTGACTGTCGTCACCAACACGTTACGCTCATCGGCATCCCGGCACGCCAGGAACCACTGCCTTCTGGAACGCCGCAAAGGGGCGACACGTCATGGAACCGATTCCCTCCGCCCACCTCGACACCTTCGCCAGAGACCACCTGCCCCCGCGTGAGCAGTGGCCCCAACTGCTGTGCGACCTGCCCGAACTCCACTACCCGGACCGCGTCAACTGCGGCGCGGAACTGCTGGACCGCACCGTCGAAGCGCTCGGGCCCGACCGGCCCGCGTTCCTTACCGACGACGGCACCTGGACCTACGGCGAACTGCAGCGCCGCGTCGACGCCTACGCCCACGTGCTCACCCACGACATGGGCGTCGTCCCCGGCAACCGCGTGCTGCTGCGTGGACCGACGACGCCCGAACTGGCCGCCTGCTGGCTGGCCGTGATGAAGGCCGGCGCCGTCGCCGTCACCGTGCTGGCCGCGCAGCGCGCCCACGAACTGCGCACCGTCTGCGAGATCGCGCAGGTGCGCCACGCGCTGTGCGACGCCTCCGCCCTGGAGGACCTGACGCAGGCGGAGATACCCGGCCTCCATCTGACGATCTTCGGCGGCGACGGCCCCGCCGACCTGCTGCGACTCGCCACGCGGTACGACGGCCGGACCTTCGACGCCCTCGACACCGCCGCCGACGACGTGGCGCTGATCGCCTTCACCTCCGGCACGACGGGCCGCCCCAAGGGCTGCATGCACTTCCACCGCGACGTGCTCGCCATCGCCGACACCTTCTCCGCCCACGTGCTGCGGCCCAAGCCGGAGGACGTGTTCACCGGCAGCCCGCCGCTGGGCTTCACCTTCGGCCTCGGCGGGCTGGTGATCTTCCCGCTGCGGGTGGGCGCGTCGGCGGTGCTCGCCCAGTGGAGCGGGCCCGACCAGATGCTGCAGGCGATCGAACGGCACCGGGTCAGCGTGCTGTTCACCGCCCCGACCGCCTACCGGGCGCTGCTGGCCAAGCTGGAGGACGGCACCCACGACGTCTCCTCGCTGCGCCGCTGCGTCTCCGCCGGCGAGAACCTGCCGGCCGCCACCTGGCAGGACTGGCACAAGCGCACGGGGCTGCGGCTCATCGACGGCATCGGCGCCACCGAGATGCTGCACATCTTCATCTCGGCCGCCGACGAGGACATCCGTCCCGGGACCACCGGACGCCCGGTGCCCGGCTTCGAGGCCCGCGTCGTGGCCGACAGCACCCTCGAGCCGGTGCCGGACGGCGAGCCGGGGCTGCTGGCCGTGCGCGGCCCGGTCGGGTGCCGCTACCTGGCCGACGAACGGCAGCACGCCTACGTGCGCGACGGCTGGAACCTCACCGGCGACACCTACGTGCGCGAACCCGACGGTTACTTCCGCTACGTCGCCCGCGCGGACGACATGATCATCTCCGCCGGGTACAACATCGCCGGGCCGGAGGTCGAGGGCGCCCTGCTGCGGCACCCGGACGTGCAGGAGGTGGCCGTCGTCGGCAGACCCGACCCCGAACGCGGCCTGCGGGTCGTCGCGCACATCGTGCTGCGCGAGGGCGTGCCGCGCGGCCAGGACACCGTGGAAAGACTGCGGGCCTTCACCAAGGCCGAGCTGACGCCGTACAAGTGCCCGAAGGAGATCGTCTTCACCGACGCACTCCCCCGCACCCCGACCGGCAAGCTCCAGCGCTTCCGGCTCCGCGAGGGGTGACGCCGTCTTCCTCTGCCGGCGAAGGCAGGCTCATGGGCACACTTATCTGCGATGTGGATCCTTCGGCGACCGGTCTGCGGACTGAGGTCCTCCGCAGTCGCGCCGGCTGCAGGTGCTGCGGACGAGGACGACGGCGGCGGCCGCTGCTGCGACGGCGGCTGCGGTGAGGAGGAACACACGGTCGGAGACGGTGACCCCGAGGCGGGAGAGGTTTTCTTCGAGGGCGTAGTCGGTGTCGACGTCCAGGAGCGAGGGGAGGGCGGAAGTGCCGTCGAAGAGCAGGAAGAGGGCGCCGAGGACGACGAACATCCCTCCGCCGAGGGCCGTGGTGGTGTGCAGCTCAAACCGCCCGACGCGGATGCTGCGACCGCGGAGCCAGCGGCGGTGACCGAGGTCGAAGCGGTCCCACAGCAGCGCGAGGGCGAACAGCGGCAGGGCCATGCCCAGGGCGTACACGGCCAGAAGCGTGCTGCCGTACACGGGGTCGCCGTCGAGAGCCGCGACGGTGAGGATGCCGCCGAGGACGGGGCCGGCGCAGAAGCCCGCGAGTCCGTAGACCGCGCCGAGCGCCCAGGTGGACACGGCGGAACGGGGGCGCAGGGCCGCGGACGCCTGCTGCAGGCGTCGGGAGCCGAACCCGAGGCCGAGGATCTGTGCCACGCCGAAGGCGATCACGGTCCATCCGCCCACCGTGACCAGCAGGTCACGGTGCCCGTAGAAGAGGCGACTGGCGAAAGAGCCGGCCGCCCCGAGAGGCACGAGCGTGGTGCACAGCCCCGCGTAGAAGAGCGCGGTGCGGCCGACCAGGCGGCTCGGCGTGGTGAAGGAGTAGGCGAAGAACGCCGGGAGAAGAAGTGCGCTGCACGGGCTGAGGAGAGTCAGGAGGCCACCGAGCAGAGCCACCAGGTAGCCGGTGTCGCTCACCGCCGCGCCTCCTTCGCGGCCTTCTCGATCGCCTTCTCGAACGTGGGGGTGGGCATGGCGCCGAGGATCGGGGTGTCGTTCACCAGGAACGCGGGTGTACTGGTGACTCCGAGGCGGTAGCCCTCGTCCTTGTCCCGCCGCACGGCGTCACGAGCCGTCTCGCTGTTCATGTCGGTGCGGAACCTCTCCAGGTCCTTGACTCCCGCCTCACGCGCGAAGTCGACCAGGTGGTCGGAGGTGAAGACTCCGGAGTTGCGTTCGCGGGGCTGCGAGTAGAGCAGTTCGTGGAACTTCCAGAACTTGCCCTGGCGGCCGGCCGCCCAGCCGGCGAGGGCCGCGCGGTCGGACTCCTTGCCGAAGACGGGGAAGTTGCGCCACTCGACACGCAGAACGCCCTTCTTGAGGTAGTCGCGGATCAGCGCGGGCTGGGTCTCGCGGGCGAAGCGGCCGCAGAAGGGGCACTGGAAGTCGGCGTACTCGATGAGGACCACGGGGGCGTCGGTCCGGCCGAGGGCCATCGGGTCGTCTGCCTTCCGCCGGGCGAGGCTGCTGAGGTCCGGTTTCTGGTCGGAGGAGGCGTCGGGGCCGGGCGTGCTCACGGCCGCGGAGGGAGCGTCGCTCTTTGCGGACGGGCCGTCCTGTCCCGTGGTGAGGAGAACGACGGAGACCGTGAGCGCCGCGGCGAGGACCGTCGCGGCGAGGGCGATGCGACGGCGACGTGCCGGCTGCTGCGTGGAAGACATGGGTGTGCTCCGAAGAGAGGTCTGGGTGGGGCTCGGATGAGCCGGATCAGGCCGCGGGCGCGGGTACGCGCGTGGGGCAGGCGTCGGCGGTGGCCAGCCGCCGCAGGGCAGCCTCGGCCAGCAGACCGACCGAGGCCACGGCGACCAGGGGCTGCAACGGCGCCCAGTAGGAGAGGGCTCCGGAGGTGCCGAGCAGAAGCAGCACGAGCTTGTTGCAGACCGGGCAGCCCACGGCGAAGAACGACAGGACGCCGCCGGCCGAGCCGAGGCGCCCTGCGGAGGAGCCGCCGATCGCGACGGGAGCACGGAGGTACGTGGCGAGCACGATTCCGGCGAGGACCGCGGTCAGCGCGAGCGTCGGGTATCTCCACCACTGCACCGGCACGGACCGGCTGAACAGCGGGGTGGGCACGACGTCGGTCGGCGTGCCGACGAGCACCGCGGTGGCGGCGGCACCGGCGGCGGCCGCGGCCCACCGGGCCTTCGGCCAGCCGGCCAGCGTGCGGGCGGCCCTGCGGGGTGACCTGCTGTAAGGAGGCATGCGTGGGAGCTCCGTTTCCCTGGGTGTGACAGGACGCGGGTCGGCGACCCGCGGTTTACACCCGCAGAACGGAGAGTGCTTCGAGCGAGGGCGGGGCAGGCGGAGGCGCCGGACCGCCGGGGCCCGGCGCCCTCTGTGCGCCGTCCTCGCTCCGGGCGGGCAGCGCGGCCGTGTCGGCGACGCAGGATGCCGACGCCTCCTGCGAGGAGGACGCCGGTACCTCGGCAGCCACGCTGTGCTTACCGGAACAGCTGTGCTGCGGAGCGTCCGTATACGGTGCCGTAGCGGTCTGGTCGTCGTCTGCGGCCGCCCCGCTCGTGACAACCGGCGCTGCGGAGGAGGCGGCAGGGACGGACTGCCGGGAGGGGGCGGCCGAGACCGCACGCAAGCAGCCGAGGCCGGCCATGAAGACCAGGAGGGCCAGTACGGCGCGCACAGCGAAACGGTGCGGACGACGCCCGCCCAGTCGGCTCGTGCTCACGCCTGTCTCCCTTCCTGCCGCGGCCAGGCTAGCCCACGATCAGCACTCTGCAGGCGACGACGGCTCCGGTCGGCGACCCCGGGTGCAGCGCCATTCACTTGGTCAGCAGGGATGGGGCGAGGAGGGCGGTCGCCGCGACGGCGGCGGCGACGACGAGGACGACATAGGCGAACCACCGGCGGATGGTCGCGGAGGGCAGCCTCGGGGCGAAGCGGGCGGCGAGCAGCGAGACGATCAGGGAGGAGAGGGCGAACAGCACCAGGACGCCGTAATCGATGCCTCCCACAGCGCTCGCGTGCGCGGTGAGGCCGGCGACGGAGTTGATGAAGACCACGGCGAGGGACGTGGCAACCGCCTGCTGGGCACGAAGGCCCAGCAGCAGACTGAGCGCGGGGACGACGACGAATCCGCCACCCACGCCGAACAGGCCGGTCAGCAGTCCGACGCCGAGGCCGGCGAGCAGCGTCTTGGGCAGGCAGCTGCGCCATTCGATGCCGCCGTCACGGGTCCGGCAGGCGCCGGTGGACTCGTCGGTTCCCTGGAGCATGCGCACCGCGACCACCACCATGAGGGCGGCGAAGGCGAGGAACAGCCAGCGCTGGGGGATCAGGCTCCCCAGCGCGGTCCCGGCGAAGGCGGCGGGGATGCCCGCGGCGCCGAAGACGCCGGCGATGCGCCACTGGACCGCGTGTCGGCGTTCCTTGGGGAGGATTCCTCCGAGGGAGGAGACAGCCACCACCGCGAGGGAGGCGGGAATGGCGGCGCTGAGCGGCTGGCCCACGCCGTAGACGAGTGCGGGGACCGCGAGGATCGATCCGCCGGCACCGAGCAGTCCGAGTGCGAGTCCGATGACGGCCCCGAAGAGCACGGCCAGGATGTTGATCACCTCACGTCGTTCACGGGTTCCCGGCGTCGCCGGCCCAGGGTGGTGGGGCGGCCGGGTGCGTGGGTTGCGGAATCATCCACGCACCCGGCCGCCGTACTGTCTGCGGTAAAGAGCTGGTTCAGGCGTCGGTCATCGGTACGCCGACGCCTGCGGCCTTGTCGACGTGGTCGTCGACGACGACCGCCTGGCGGCCGGCTCGTTCCAGAACCGAGGCGGCCGCCGCGGCGCGGTAGCCGCTGCCGCAGTGCACCCACACCGTGCCGACGGGGATCTCGCCCACGCGGTTCGCGAGTTCGTACAGCGGGACGTGCACCGCGTCCTTCACGTGCGAGGCACGGAATTCGTTGTGGGTGCGTACGTCCAGGACGACGTCGGCGGCGGGCAGACCGCCGGTTCCGCCCTGCAGCGCACCGGCCAGGTCCTCGAACGTCGCCATGGGCATCTCACGCAGCTGCCCCGGTTCGGCGGCGAGTTCGGCGGGCTGCCCGGTGGCGGCACCGGCGAGGGCGTCGATGCCGATGCGGGCCAGTTCCCGCTGGGCTGCGGCGACCTGGTCTGCGGTCTCGCCCACCAGGGTGAGCTGCGCGCCCCAGTCGATCATCCAGCCGAGCCAGGTGGCCATCGGGCCGTCCAGTCCGAGGCTGACGATGCCGGCGAGGTGGGAGGAGGCGTAGGCCTTGCGGCTGCGCAGGTCCACCACCCATTCTCCCTGCTCCAGCCGCCGCCGCAGCTCGTCCGGTGTCGCGGCCGACGGCGGGCGGAGGTCCAGCGGGGCGGGCCCTTCAGCGTTCTGCACGCCCATGTGCGCGTAGTAGGCGGGGTAGGCGTCCAGGCCGGTCAGCGTCTGTTCGACGAACTCCTCCTCCGCCAGCGTGAGGGCGGGGTTCATCTGCCGCTGTGCCCCGATGTCCACCGCTTTCCCGACGGCTTGGGTGGCCGAACAGAAGCTGCCGAACCCGTGCGTGGGCCACACCAGCGCACCGTCGGGCAGGACGTCGGCCAGCTTCCGTGCGGAGGCGTGCTGCTGCCGGGCCAGTTCCCGGCTGTGCTCGGACCCGAGGAGGTCCGTGCGGCCGGTGGTGCCCAGCAGCAGCGAGCCTCCCGTGAAGACTCCGGCCGGACCGGCGTCGCCCTCCAGCACGTAGGACAGGTGGTGGAAGGTGTGCCCGGGAGTGGCCACGACGCGCACCCGCATGCGGCCCGAGAGCTCCAGCACCTCGCCGTCGCGCAGCGGCCGGTGGGGGAACGGCGCCTGGTCGGCTGCGGCCACCCCGTACTCGGCGCCGGTCAGCCGGGACAACTCCAACCCGCCGGAGACGTAGTCGTTGTGCACGTGCGTCTCCAGCACGGCCGCGATCCGCACTCCGAGACGTCCGGCTTCCGCGATCACCCTGTCGACGTCACGCTGCGGGTCCACCACCACCGCCACCTCGCCGTCGGCCGCCAGGTAGCTGCGGTCTCCCAGCGACGAGGTCGCCACGGTGGACACCGTCAGGCCGCCCGCCAGGACGTCTTCCCCCTGCTTGCTCGCCGCGTCCGTCACTTCGCTCCTCCTTCGATGCCGCGACCGGCCTCGATCCATGCCGACGTTCCGCCGGCGACCGAGACGGCCGCTACTCCTGCCTCTTCCAGCGCACGGACGGCCTCGGCACTACGGCGCCCCGACTGACACACCACATGCACACCGTCCGTCCCTGCCGCCGCGGGTGCGGTCAGCAGCTCGTCCAGCGGCACGTTCACCGCTCCCGGCACATGCCCCTGCGCGTATTCCTGCGGCGACCGCACGTCGAGTACCCGCACGCCGCGCTCCCGCGCGGCAGCCAGTTCCGCCACCGTCACCTCGCGCACTGTGCGACTCATCACGACCTCCTTTTACCCGGGGGGGTATTTTTCGATTCGGCGTCGACACTGTTCGTCGAACATGAACGAAGGCGAACCACCGTCACGCTCACCCTTGCCGACAATACCCCGGGGGGTATTTGTTCCGTCAAGGCACGCCACCGAGTTGCTCGCCGGCGACGCGGCTATCCCTCCAGGGCCTTGAGAGTGGCCCGCAGATCGGAACGGCGGGGGCGGTTGTGGGGCAGCTTGGCCAGGATTGCGGCCATGCCGCAGGTGTCCGTCACCGCCGAGAAGACCAGGCCGCCCGCGACTCCAGCGGACAGCAGCGCGAACGCGGGGTGGATCAGCAGGGCGAGGAGCAGACCGAGGAGCACCAGGGAACCCGCCGCGAGACGGACCTGCCGTTCCATGCCCCACGTGGCACGGGCGCCCTCGGGGCGGTGGACGTCGTGACCGTGCTGCGTCCACGCCTGCGTACCGCCCGTGAGGGTGGCCGCGTCGATGCCGTGGTCGGCGAGCGTGGAGCAAGCCTGCGCGGATCGGGCTCCGGACGCGCAGACGACCAGCACGTCGCCGCGGCCGGCGGCGTTCCGCAATGTCGGCAGGGCACTGGGCAACTGGTCGAGGGGGATGTTGTGAGCCCCCGGCAGGTGCCCGGAGGAATACTCGCCGGGCGTGCGCACGTCGACGATGATGTAGTCCTCGAGGCGCGAGGCCGCATGAGTGGGGTGGACCGCGGTAGGGGCGGGCATCGATCAGTGTCCTCTCGACGTCGTTTGCGCTTCCACTGGAAACCGTACAATACCCATAGGGGTATCCGAGGAAGGAGGACTTCATGGAGCTGGACATGGCCGCCGACGAGCTGAAGTCGGCGCTCAACAGGTTGCGGCGCGCTCAGGGGCAGCTCGCCGGGGTCATCAAGATGATGGAGGACGGACGGGACTGCGAGGACGTCGTCACCCAGCTCGCCGCGGTCTCCCGCGCTCTGGACCGGGCCGGCTTCGCCATCATTGCCACTGGACTCCAGCACTGCCTGACCGAGGAGGCGCAGCACGAGGGCGACCGGGACCGTCTGCGCAGCCGACTGGAGAAACTGTTCCTCTCGCTGGCCTGACCGGGCGCGATCTACAGTGAACACGTGGCCCAACACCCCTCCCCCGGTTCCCTGATCCTGACCTACTACGGCGCCTACGGGCGGCGTGCTGGCGGCGGCAGCGTGCCGGTGGCGGCGCTGATCCGGCTACTCGGCGCCCTCGGAGTCGACGCGCCGTCGGTGCGGTCGGCCGTCTCCCGGCTCAAGCGCCGTGGCCTGCTGGTGGCAGAGCGGGCCGGCAGCCGGTCGGCGGGGTACGCGCTGTCGGAGGACGCCCGCCAGCTGCTGCGGGACGGCGACCGGCGCATCTACGACCGGCCGCGCCCCGACGGAGACGGCAGCTGGCTGCTGGCCGTCTTCTCCGTGCCGGAGAGCGAGCGGCGTCGCCGGCACGTGCTGCGCTCCCGGCTGAGCCGGCTCGGCTTCGGCAACGCGGCGCCGGGCGTGTGGATCGCACCGGCCCACCTGGAGGAGGAGACCCGGCACACGCTGCGGCGGCTCGAACTCGACGCCTACGTCGACCTGTTCCGCGGCACGCACACCGGCTTCACGCCGACGCGGGAGGCCGTGGCCCGCTGGTGGGACCTGGCGGCTCTCGCCGAGCTGCACCACGGGTTTCTCGAGGTGCACGAGCCGGTACTGCGGTCCTGGTCCCGGCGGCGGGATGCGCCGCCGCAGGACGCCTACCGCGACTACCTCCCGGCGCTCGACGCCTGGCGCCGCCTGCCGTACGCCGACCCCGGCCTGCCGCCCTCGCTGCTCCCGGCCGACTGGCCGGGCGAGCGTGCGGCGGAGGTCTTCGCCGCCCTGGACGCCCGCCTGCGCGGCCCGGGTGCCGCCTGCGCCGACGAGTTGCTGCACGACGCGCCCTGAGGCCCTGTCCGGGTGCGCGCCCCCGTTCTCCAGCATCCTCGGCGCGCCCTCCGTCTGGCCCACTCCCAGCGATCAAGGCTGCAGCAAGCAGTCCTCATCTCTGCCGACGCCCAGGGTTCAACCGGTCGATCTCGGCGAGCACACGGTCCACGTGCGGACGCACCCGTGCCTGCAACGTCTCGCCCCAGGTTTCGTCGGAGTAGCAACAGTCGAGATAGAGCTGTCTGGCGTGCTCAAGAACGGGGCGGTGTTCGGCGGGAAGCCGGGCCATGGCCCAGTCGGCAGCAGCGTCCTTCGACATGATCCGGCCGGCCGCGAGCGTGGCCCAGATGCGTGCGAAGGTCAGCAGCACGTTGCGGGTGTCGCCGTCGAGGCTGTCGAGCAGGCCGGGGACGCCCGCCACGCTTGCCCGGACCACGTCGGAGTGCGGGACGGGGTCGAGAACCTGTCGCGGCCGCGGGCCGGTGAGCGGACGGTCCCCGGCCAGCGCCATTGTGATCAGCAAAGCCAGATCGGGCATCGGCTCCGGCTGGGGGACCTTCCCGGCCTCGTACTCGGCGCGCAGCCACTCGCCGTACAGGAAGTCGCAGGCCGGCGGGTATCGCCACGGCTGGACCTCTGACTGGACGACCACGGTGAGCTCGACCGGGCGAGCCTTGTTCCGGGAGCCGGAGATCCCGAGGAGGCCACCGAGGAGCGCCCGTCGCTCGCGCTCGTCCATCGACTGCCGGGAGACGACCAGCACGTCCACATCGCTGGCCGGCCTGAGGCCGCCGAGTACGCAGGACCCGTGAAGGTAGGCGCCGATGAGGTCGCCGCCCAGCACACTGCGCGCCAGTCCCACGATCACCTGAAGCTGATCCATCGCGCCAGTGTCTCCCGACGCCCGGTCCGACCGCACGGGATTATGGGCCGGCTCGCGGAAGCCTCCCGCATAGGATCGCGGCATGGCGCTGCGACTCGTGCAGGGCGGCCGTTTCTGGGCGGAAACGCTCGACTTGAATGCCTACAGACCTGGCGTGACCAGCTACCCCGGGCCCGCCGGCGGCCCCGTGTGGCCCGACCCGGTCATGGTCGGCGTCGATGTCGTCCCCGTCCCGGAACCCAAGACGACGAAGAACCGTGTGCATCTCGATCTCGCAACCACCTCTGCGGTGGGCCGGGCGACGTACCGTGGACGGTCCGGCCGACCCCGAGGGTCACGAGTTCTGCGTGCTCGGCTCGTAGGCGTCGGCTTCAGGCAGACGTCGCCGCGCGGTCGGACTCGCTGCGGAGGACGCAGAATTCATTGCCTTCGGGGTCCGCGAGGACGGCCCAACCCGCGCCCTGAGGTTCCCGGCGGTCGGCCACGAAGGTGGCGCCGAGCTCCAACAGTCGCTTGACCTCCTCCTCGCGGAAGGTCTCCGGGCGCAGACACAGATGGATGCGGTTCTTGACCGTCTTCGGTTCCGGCACCTGGTTGAAGTGCAACAGTGGCCCCGCTGGCAGCAACACGTCGACCTCCGGATCACCGGGCCGGTCCTCCGGGTCCAGCGGACAACCCGTCACCTCACCCCAGAACCGAGCCAGCCCATAGGCGTCCGCGCAGTCCATTGACACGTTCTGCACCATCGAAACCATGTCTGTGAGTATGCCGGAACGCTGTCACGCCTTCTGCCTCACGACCCGCCGTGCCCGGGTCGCGAACTGCCGCACCACCCTGCTCTTACGGTTCGGCTGGAGCCTCCGTCGCATCGTCCCGACGTGCTCGTCCCCACGGGCGGTGGACGATGCGGAGGGAACCAGCCGCTGCGGGAGTCGTGGAGCGCGGGCGCACCGGTCAGCGCCCGCGCCCACGGCGTACGGATGGCCGGCGCGACGCCCAGCAGAAGCTCGGCGCCCTACTTTCCCATCAGGAAAATAGCTGGTATTTTCCTGATGGGAAAGTTGTCTTGAGCCTTCCCGTCCGCCTCCTTGAACAGGACGCGATCAAGGACCAGACCGCCCGAAAGAGAGACAGCCAGTGGAACCCGACGACGCACAGAACGCACTGGAGGACATCCGCCGCCGCGGTGACCAGTCCCGCGACGCGCACGTACGTTTCGGGCAATCCGGCGCTGCCCTGCCGCTGCTGGCCCTGACCGTTTTTCTGCCCTTCGCCTCCTTCGACCTGCCGAACCCCTGGGGAGGGGCGGTGATCCTTCCCGAGGCGGTGCTCATCGCGGTCATCCTGGCGGCCTACCTGCTCCGTTCACCCGTACGCCGACCCGTCACGACCACGGAGGCGGCGCTCGGCGCTGCCGCCGGAGTCGCTCTCGTGGCCGCCTTCGGAGGGCTCGCGGCCGCAGCCCGGATGGGTGGCCTCCCCGCCCCGCACACCCTCGCGGCGGCCCTGCTCTGCACGACCGGGGCGGCCGGCCTCGCCCTCGCCCGCCGCCGCAGGCGGCCATGAGGGACGACTCTTTCGACGAGTTCCTGCACGTACCGGCACGACTGGCGATCGTGGCGCTGCTGGCCCCGACCGGCTGGGCCGACTTCGGGTTCCTCCGGGACTCGCTCGGCACCAGCGACTCCGCGCTCTCGAAGCAGTTGTCCGCGCTCGCTGCCAAGGATTACGTCGAGGTCCGCAAACAGAAGACGCTCCGCGCGCAGCGCACTCTGGTCCGCCTCGCCCCCGAAGGGCGGGAGGCTTTCGGTCGGCACGCCATGGCCCTCGAACGCATCGCCGCCGCCGCCCGCGCACCCGGGCCGCACGGCCTCGACCCACCCGTCGCCCGGCAGGGCGACTGAGGTTTTCGCCGCGTCCGGCCCGGGCGGGAACCCCGCCGCCCGTAACGGGCACCGTGGCTGAGATGATGGCGAACGCCATGAACCATCCGGTACGGGCTGCCACCGATCTGCGACTGCTGAGGGCCGCGCTGTTCTCCGCGGTCTGTGTCGCGCTTTCGGCGGGCGGCCACGCGTGGGCATCCGGGAGGACGGTCCCGCTGTGGTCGCTGACGGCCGCCTGGGCCGGGCTGCTGGCGGTGGTGCATCCGCTCGCCGGCCGGGAACGCAGCCTTCCGGGTATCGCGTCAATCCTGCTGACCGGCGAGTTCGCCCTCCACACGGTCTTCTGTCTCGGCCAGTTCTCCGCCCCCTCCGTGCCGGCCGGCGCCTCCACCGGTGTCGTGGCGCTGGCACGGCGGCTGCTGTGCCACCCGGGCCCGGTGTACCTCACACCCGCCCACGCGGAGCAGCTGCTGCGACAGGCCGGGATCGATCCGGTTCAGGCGGTCCACGGCGGACGAGACGTCTCGCCCGACCTTCTCGCCCTCGTCTCGATGTCCCTGGCATCGATGTGCACACCGCAGATGATCGCGGCGCACGTCACGGCCGCCGTGCTCGCCGGCTGGGCGTTGCGCCGCTGCGAGATCGCCCTGTGGCGGGCGGTGCGGCTGCCCACTCTCAGCAGGGATTTCCTGGCCTGTCTGGCTGAGCTCGCCCGCGTGCACCGGCTGCTGCGTCCGCTGCTGCGCGCCGACGCCGCCGACCTGGTCCGGCGACTGCTGCGGATCCTGCGAGACCGGCGCCGTGCCGACGACCGCTCGCGCCTGCGCAGCTCTGCGACCATGCGGGGATGCGTCGTCCGCCGGGGTCCGCCCGCCCTGGCCCTGGCGGCATGAGCCTCCCACCGTGCCTCGGGCCCGGTGCGGCCCGGCCGCCGAAGTGCCCTCGGCGAGACGAGGACCGGTGGTGCACCCGCGCCCGCGGACACACCGGCACGTCCCGCCATCCCGCCGACGACGCGCCGGCCCTCCGGAAGGAGTCGGCAGGCGCACTTTTCCCGCACAGGAGTTGTTCATGCATGCCTTTCGCGCGCCCCGCGCGGGCGCTGCCGCGGCGCTGGTCCTCACCGCAGTGCTCGGCGTGGGCGCCTGCGGAGCGGACCACGGCGGCCAGTCGTCCTCCGTGGTCTCGGGTGGCCCGTCCCCGGCGGCCGCTCGGGGAGCCATCACGCTCGATCCGCCCGACTCCAAACCCGGCCTGACGCTGACCGACCAGGACGGGAAGCCCTACGACCTGGCCCGCCGGACCGCCGGTCATCCGACCTTGCTCTACTTCGGCTACACCCACTGTCCCGACGTGTGCCCGACGACGATGGGCGACCTCGCCGTGGCGGCCCGTTCCCTCCCGCCGGCACAGCGCAAGAAGCTCCGGGTGATCTTCGTCAGCACGGATCCGAAGCGTGACACCCCTCAGCGGCTGAAGAAGTGGCTGGGCGCGATCGACCCGCACTTCATCGGTCTGACCGGAGATTTCACCGCCGTGCAGAAGGCGGCGAAGGGCCTGGGAGTGGGCATCTCGCCGCCGGAGAAGAGCAAGGACGGCGGCTGGACGGTCTCGCACGGCGCCGAGGTCATCGCCTTCTCTCCCCGCGACGACAAGGCCCACTACATCTACACGGCAGGCACCTCGGTGAAGCGCTACCGCACCGACATGCCCGCGATCATCGAAGGAAAGAAGCCGTGACCCGTCACGGAGCCGGCCGGCACATCCTTGCGACCGGGATCGCTCCGGTCGTCGCGGCACTGCTGAGTCTGGCCGCGGTGACCGGGTGTTCCTCGTCCGCCACGGCCGACGACGCCCCGGACCTGACGGTCACCGGCGCGTATGTGCGTCAGCCTCCGACCGACGACATGGCGGCGGGCTACTTCGTCGTCCACAACGACGGCGGAAGCGACGACGCGCTCACCGGTGCGAGCAGCGAGACCGCCAAGAAGGTGACGCTGCACCGCACCACGAAGAAGGACCGGATGAAGATGGTCCCGAAGTTCTCGGTGCCCGCCCACGGCACTCTGGTACTCAAGAGCGGCGGCAATCACCTGATGCTCATGGGCATGCAGAAGAAACCGCAGGTGGGAGACACCGTGACCTTCCGTCTGCGGTTCGCACACGCGGAAACGATCACCGTGAAGGCGCCGGTCAAGCCGATGACATACCAGCCCGCACACCACTGACCCGGATCGGGGCCGGACGGGCAGGCGCCCACCTCTCGTCCGGCTCCGCTGGTCGACCTCACGAGGCACACGACATGACACACGAGACCAAACGCACCGGCGGCGGGAAGGAACCCGTATCCCGCCGCCGACTGCTCGGTGCCGCGGGCGCCGCCGGTGCTGCCGGGATGCTCGCGGGGGCGGCCGGTGGCGGCGCCGGGTATGCCGCCACCCACCACGCCACACCGGTCACGACGGTCGGCGACAGCACGGTGCCCTTCCACGGCACGCACCAGGCGGGCATCAGCACCCCGTCGCAGACGACCGGTCACCTGATCGCCTTCGACCTGGCTGCAGACACCGGCCGCCGTGGGGCGGCCGCCCTGATGCGCAGATGGTCGACGGCGGCCGAGGCGATGACCCGCGGCCGCCCTCCCGCCCACGACGACCAGATCGCCCACGACGCCGGCCCGTGCTCCCTGACGGTCACCTTCGGTTTCGGCCGCAGCTTCTTCGCCAAGACCGCGCTGGAGCACCGTGTTCCGACAGCCCTGCGTCCCGTCCCCCGTTTTCCCTCAGACGCGATCGATCCCGACCGCAGTGACGGCGACCTGTGGATCCAGATCGGTGCCGACGATCCACTCGTCGCCTTCCACGCGCTGCAGACTCTGCAGTCCGAGGCCGACGGGGCGGCCGTGGTCCGCTGGCAGATGAGCGGATTCAACCGTGCCCGCGGGGCCACACCACATCCGATGACCGGCCGCAACCTGATGGGGCAGATCGACGGCACCGGCAATCCGCGCCCCGGCGACGCGGATTTCGCCTCCAAGGTGTTCGTCTCGCCCCGCCACGGCAAGGAGGCCTGGATGAACGGCGGCTCCTACGCGGTGGTGCGACGCATCCGGATGCTCATGGACAAGTGGTCGGACCTGGACGTGAGCCACCAGGAGCAGGTCATCGGACGCCGCAAGGACACCGGCGCCCCGCTGTCGGCACCCAAGGGCGCGGGCGAGCGCACTCCGGTCGAGTTGGACGCGTTCGACTCTCACGGAGGTCTGGCCGTCCCCGCGGACGCCCACATCCGGGTCGCCGCGCCCGCTTCGAACGGCGGCGCGGCCATGGTGCGGCGCGGCTTCTCCTACCACGACGTCGGGTCCGACGGGAAGGCCGACACCGGATTGCTCTTCGTGTGCTGGCAGGCCGACCCGCAGTCGTTCGTCACCGTGCAGAACAAGCTCGACGGCGCCGATCACCTGACCCGTTTCATCCGGCACGAGTCCAGTGCCCTCTTCGCCGTGCCCGGCGGGGCAGAACCGGGTGCGTACGTCGGCCAACAGCTGCTGGAGGGCTGACATGAACGGTATGGACACCATGAACACGGGCATGACCGGACCGATGTGGATGCCGATGGCGCCCCCCGGCCTGGGGCGGCTGTTGGCCTGGCATCCGCAACCGCTCCCGCTGGAGCCGGTGCTGTGTCTGCTGGCCCTGGTCCTCTACGGCTGGGGCGTGTGGCGGCTGCGTCGCCGCGGCGACCGCTGGCCGGTGACCCGTGTACTGCTGTGGACCGCGGGCGTCGTCAGCGTCGCCGAAGTGACCTGCACCGGGGTCGGCGGCTACGGGATGGAGATGTTCAGCGTGCACATGGTGCAGCACATGGTGCTGTCCATGCTCTCGCCGATCCTCCTGCTACTCGGGGCGCCCGTCACCCTGGCGTTGCGCGCGCTCCCCGCGGCGCGGCGGGGCCGGACCGGGCCGCGGGAGCTGATCACCAGGCTGCTGCACAGCAGGTTCACCCGCGTCGTCTCCTCTCCGCTGTTCACACTGCCGCTGTTCATCGCGAGTCTGTACGGCCTGTACTTCACGGCGTTGTTCGACTTCGCCATGCACAGCTGGCTCGGGCACGAATGGATGCTCGCCCACTTCCTGGCCACCGGGTTGCTGTTCTTCTGGCCGATCATGGGCGTGGATCCGGCACCGCACCGGCCGTCCCACGTGATGCGGATGCTGGAACTCTTCATCGGCATGCCCTTCCATGCGTTCTTCGGCATCGCCGTCATGATGGCGAACGGCCTGATGGTCGGCTTCTTCGCGCACCCACCGGCCGGGTGGCACCTCGATCCCCTCGCCGACCAGAACATGGGCGGTGGCATCGCCTGGGCGTTCAGCGAGGTTCCGACGGTGCTGGTGCTCGTCGCGCTGCTGATCCAGTGGTACGCGTCGGACCGCCGGTCCGCCGCGCGGATGGACCGGAAGGCCGACCGCGACGACGACGCCGAACTGAACGCCTACAACGCCTACCTGGCACGGCTGGCCTCCCACGACACCGTGAGCTGACCGCTGAGCAGTGGTCACATGACGGCGAGCATCCAGGCCATGCCGCATTCCATCAGGGCGAGGCTGACCCGGATACCGGGGGTGTGATGTGGTGTCAGGCCGGTGCGGCGGGCCGTCCCCTCGAGCGCGTCGGCCCGCACCGGCGCCGGGCCTGGAGGCTCGCCGTCCACCGGCAGAGTCGCCGGGGCGGCCGTGACGGCGCTACGCACCGCAGAGGCGCTCAGGGCGGGCACCCGCGCCCACAGGCCGCAGGCCCAGGCCACGGCCTGCACGGCCAGGTAGCACACCAGGACCCGGCTGAGCGTCGCCGGGCGGGCGGCCGGAGACAGCAGCATGACGACCATGGCGAACATGTCCACGGCGGAGGTCACCCAGAGCAGGTTCAGCACGCCTTCCCGCCGCCACAGCATCACGGCCGCCCCGCCGGCGGCCGCAGTGAAAGCGCCGAAGAACAGGCTGCCGACGACGTAGAGGCTGACGTTCTCGCTGCGCGGCAGGAGGTACATACCAAGCATGCCGCCCGCCATCAGCGTGTGTCCGGCGTGCCACCACCGCGCCTGGCCGGACATCGACCGTGCGTGCCGCAGGTGCAGTACCAGCACAGCGGCGAACACGACGGCCCAGCCGACCCGCAGCCAGTGCGGTAGCAAGGGCATGTCCATGCCGCCGTCGTGCATCGGACCGTTCCCCGGATGCATGCCCATGCGCGCCTCCCGCACCCCCCGGCGGTCCCGACCGGATTCAGGACCACTCGGGCAAAGGTGTCCCTGAGAAGAACTACCCGGCCGGGCCCCTCCGTAGCCGCACGGACACGGAACGGATCGACGAATCGGCTCACCGGAACAGCGGCGGCAAGGCGTTGCGGGTCACAGGGAGTTGCGGGTCACAGGGAGAGGCGCTGTTTGGGAGCGTCGGTCCGGCCGGTGGGGGGTTTGCGGCTGCCTGCGCGGTACGGGAGAGGCCAGGGGGCGCCGGAGCCGGTGTAGTCCTGGTCGGCCGCCGCGTGCAGTGTCCAGTGCGGGTCGTACAGGTGCGGGCGGGCCAGGGCGCACAGGTCGGCGCGGCCGGCCAGCAGCAGCGAGTTGACGTCGTCCCAGGAGGAGATGGCGCCGACCGCGATGACGGGTATGCCGAGCGCATTGCGGATCGCGGTCGGCGTAGGGCGCCTGGTAGGAGCGGCCGAAGTCGGGGCGTTCGTCGGAGACGACCTGGCCGGTGGAGACGTCGATCGCGTCGGCGCCGTGCTCGTGGAAAGCTCGCGCGACGGCCAGGGCGTCGGCGCGCGTGGTGCCCCCCTCGGCCCAGTCGGTGGCGGAGATGCGGACGGTCAGCGCCCGGTCGTCCGGCCACACCTCCCGCACGGCGTCGAGCACTTCGAGGGGGAAGCGCAGCCGCCCCGCCACGTCGCCGCCGTAGGCGTCGGTGCGGCGGTTGGTGAGCGGGGAGAGGAAGCTGGAGAGCAGGTAGCCGTGTGCGCAGTGCAGTTCCAGCAGGTCGAACCCGGCGCGGACGGCGCGCCGCGCCGCCGCCGTGAACTGGTCGCGCAGCGCCGTCATGTCGTCACGGCTGAGTTCCCGCGGCACCTGGCTGTCTGCCCGGTAGGGCAGCGGGGAGGGGGCCACGAGCGGCCAGTTGCCGTCCGGCAGCGGCTCGTCGATGCCCTCCCACATCAGCCGGGTGGAGCCCTTGCGCCCGGAGTGCCCGAGCTGGACACCGATCGCGGTTCCGGGAGCCTGCGCGTCCACGAAGTCGGTGACTCGGCGCCAGCCCGCCTCCTGTGCGTCGTTCCACAGCCCGGTGCAGCCGGGCGTGATGCGGCCCTCCGGCGAGACGCACACCATCTCGGTCATCACCAGGCCGGCACCACCCAGGGCGCGCGCGCCGAGGTGAACGAGATGGAAGTCTCCGGGCAGGCCGTCCTCGGCCGAGTACATGTCCATCGCGGAGACGACGACCCGGTTGCGCAGCCGCAGTGGTCCCGAGCTCGAACGGCGTGAACATCGGCGGTGTGCCCTCGGGCATCCCGGCCTCGCCCTCCACGGCGCGGACGAAGGCGGTGTCGCGCAGCCGCAGGTTGTCGTGGGTGACGCGGCGGCTGCGGGTGAGGAGGTTGAACGCGAACTGGTGCGGTGGCTGGTCGGCGTAGGTCGCCAGGTCCTCGAACCACTCCAGGCTGGCGCGGGCGGCGCGCTGGGTGGAGGTGACGACAGGGCGGCGTTCGGCCTCGTAGGCGGTGAGCGCGTCGGTCAGGGTGGGCTGCTCCTGCAGGCAGGCGGCCAGCGCGAGCGCGTCCTCGACGGCAAGCTTGGTGCCGGAGCCGATGGAGAAGTGCGCGGTGTGCGCGGCGTCGCCGAGCAGCACGGTGTTGCCGTGCGACCAGCTGTCGTTGACCACGGTGCGGAAGGGGATCCACTGCGAGTTGTTGCCGCGCAGCGGGCGGCCGCCGAGCGTCTCGGGGAACAGCTTGGCGCAGTACGCGGCGGAGGCGTTCTCGTCCATGCGGTCGAGCCCGGCGGCCTGCCAGACCTCTTCGCGCATCTCGACGATGACGGTCGACTCGCTCCCGGAGAAGGGGTAGGCGTGCAGTTGCATGACGCCGTGTCCGGTCTCGGCGATCTCGAAGCGGAAGGCGTCGAGGGCGAAGTCGGCGGCCAGCCAGATGTAGCGGCAGCGGTGGGTGGTCAGGTGCGGCCCAAAGGCGTCGGCGTGCGCCTCGCGGGTGGCGCTGTGCACGCCGTCGGCGGCGACGACCAGGTCGTACTCGCGTGCCAGTTCGGCGGCACGCGGCGCCGTGGTACGGAAGCGCAGTTCGACCCCGAGGTCGCGGCAGCGCTCGTGCAGGACGGCGAGCAGCCGGCGGCGGCTGAGGGCGGAGAAGCCGTGCCCGCCGGAGACCATCGTGTGCCCGCGGTGGACGATCTCGATGTCGTCCCAGCGCACGAACTCGTCCTTCAGCGCCGCGTAGACGACGGGGTCGGCCTGCTCGATGCCGCCGGCGGTCTCGTCGGAGAGGACGACGCCGAACCCGAACGTGTCGTCAGGTGCGTTGCGTTCGAAGACGGCGATCTCGCGGGCCGGGTCGAGTCGTTTGAGGAGGGCCGCGGTGTACAGGCCGCCGGGCCCGCCGCCGATGACGGCGATGCGCATGGTCAGCTCACCTCCCCTGCCACTTGGGGGTGCGCTTCTCGGTGAAGGAGGCGTGGAACTCGGCGTAGTCGTCGCTGTTCATCAGCAGGGCCTGGGTGTTGGCGTCCATCTCGACGGACGCGGCCAGCGGCATGTCGAGTTCGGCGGTGAGCAGCGCCTTGGTCTGGGCGTGCGCGAGCGCGGGTCCGTCGGCGAGGGTGCGGGACAGCGCGGCCGCCCGGCTCGTGGACCTCGCCCTCTTCGGTGAGCACGCTGATCAGCCCGATCCGTTCGGCCTCCGGTGCCCGCACCGCTTCGCCGAGCATGAGGATGCGGGTGGCGTGGCCGAGTCCGACGACGCGGGGCAGCAGGTAGGCGGCGCCCATGTCGCCGCCGGAGAGTCCGACCTTGGTGAAGAGGAAGGCGAACTTCGCGGTCGGGTCGGCGACCCGGAAGTCGGAGGCGAGGGCGAGGACGGCACCGGCACCCGCGGCGACGCCGTGCACGGCGGCGATCACCGGGAAGGGCGCCTCGCGGATGGCGCGGACGACCTGCCCGGTCATTCGGTTGAAGTCCAGCAGCCGCCCGGTGTCCAGGGCGAGGGTCTCGCCGATGATCTCCTCGACGTCACCGCCGGAGCAGAAGCCACGCCCCTCGCCGGCCAGCACCAGGGCCCGGGCACGGCCGCGCTCGCGGGACAGTTCGGCGAGCAGGTCGCGCAGGTCGGCGTAGGCCTCGAAGGTGAGTGCGTTGAGCTTGTCGGGCCGGGCGAGGGTGACGCCGACGACGCCGTCCTCCTCGGTGACCTTGATGTGTTCCCAGCGCCCGGTGGGGCGGGCGGAACCGGTGAACGGGCTCATCGGGCTCTCCTCGGTCGGCGACGGGAGGGGTGCGTTGCACTGCGCCTGCACGCCGAAAGTATCACCACTTCGTGACCGTCGTCACCGGTACGCGATAGAGGACCGCCCCGCCGTCAGCCGCCCGCGAGCGTGGCGACGAGCACCGCCTTGATGGTGTGCAGCCGGTTCTCCGCCTCGTCGAAGACCAGGGAATGCTTGGATTCGAACACCTCGTCGCTGACCTCGAGGTACTCCAGCCCGAACCGGTCGTGGACCGTGCGGGCGACGGTGCTGCCCAGGTCGTGGAAGGCGGGCAGGCAGTGCAGGAAGCGCACGTCCTGTTTTCCGGTCGCGCGCAGCACCTCGGCGGTGACGGCATAGGGGCGCAGCAGCTCGATGCGCTCGGCCCACACCTCCTCGGGCTCCCCCATGGAGACCCACACGTCGGTGGCGACGAAGTCCGCGCCGCGTACGCCCTCTGCGACGTCCTCGGTGAGGGTGAGCCGGGCGCCGGTCCGCGCGGCGAGCTCCTCGGCGCGGGCGACGACGGACGTGTGCGGCCACAGCGCCTTCGGCGCGGCGATCCGCACGTCCATGCCCAGCAGCGCGCCGGTGACCAGGTAGGAGTTGCCCATGTTGGAGCGGGCGTCGCCCAGGTAGGCGTAGGCGACCTGTTCCAGCGGCCCCGCCGAGTGCTCGGCCATGGTGAGCACGTCGGCGAGCATCTGGGTGGGGTGCCAGTCGTCGGTGAGCCCGTTGTAGACGGGTACTCCGGCGTAGGCGGCGAGCTGCTCGACGGTGGTCTGCTCGCTGCCGCGGAACTCGATGGCGTCGTACATCCGACCCAGCACGCGGGCGGTGTCCCGGGCGGACTCCTTGTACCCGATGTGCGAGCCGTCGGAGTCCAGCGTGGTGGTGGCCGCCCCCTGGTCGGCGGCGGCCACGTCGAACGCGCAGCGAGTGCGGGTGGAGGCCTTCTCGAAGATCAGCGCGATGCGGCGGCCACGCAGCCGCTGCCGTTCCGTGCCGGCCTTCCGTGCCGCCTTCAGCTCGGCGGCCAGGTCGATCAGCCGGCGGAACTCCTCCGGGGTGAAGTCCACCTCCTTGAGGAAGTGGCGGCCCATGAGGTCAGTCGCCATGAGAGGACTCCAAGGTCGCGTGCAACGTCAGGACTGGAATTGTATACGAACTTTTGAATCCTTATGCACAACCCGCTGCGCGGCGTCCCACTTCAGTCCACGGCGTCGCGCTCCACCGGACAGCTCATGCAGCGCGGTCCGCCCCGCCCACGGCCCAGTTCGCTTCCCGGAATCTCCACCACCTCGATGCCCTGCTTGCGCAGGAACGTGTTGGTGGTGACGTTGCGCTCATAGGCCAGCACCACTCCCGGCTCGACGGCCAGCACGTTGCAGCCGTCGTCCCACTGCTCCCGCTCGGCGGCGTGCACGTCCTGCACGGCGGTCAGCACCCTGATCCGGTCCATGCCCAGGGCGGCCGCCATGGCCCGGTGCATGTGCTCCGGCGGATGGTCGGTGACCTTCAGATCCTGCGGGCCGCCACCGGGCTCGATGGTGTAGGACCGCAGCATGCCCAGCCCCTCGTACTGGCTGAAGGTGTCGCCGTCGATCATCGTCATCACGGTGTCCAGGTGCATGAACGCCCGCCGCTTGGGCATGTCCAGCGCCACGATGCTGCTCGCGGACCCGGCGGCGAACAGACCGCGCGCCAGCGTCTCCACGGCCTGCGGCGTGGTCCGTTCACTCATCCCGACGAGCACCGCGCCGTTGCCGATGACCAGCACGTCGCCGCCCTCGATGGTGGAGGGGTAGGCCCCCTGCCCCTCGGACCACACGTGGAAGTCGTTCGCGGTGAACAGCGGGTGGTGCCGGTAGATGGCCTCGAAGTGCACGGTCTCCCGGCGCCGGGCCGGCCAGCGCATGTCGTTGATCGAGACGCCGTCGTAGACCCACGCGGAGGTGTCCCGGGTGAAGATGTGGTTGGGCAGCGGCGCGAGCAGGAAGTCGTCCAGGTCCATCACGTGGAAGCGCACGGAGGTGGGCTCCGGGTGGTGGTCGAGGAACTCGCGCTTGGTCATGCCGCCGACCAGCGCCTCCGCGAGTTCCGTGGTGGACAGCGCGTCGAACGCGGCGCGCAGATGGCCGGTGGCCAGCGGCCCGTACTCCCGCTCGTCGAAGACCCGGTCCAGCACCAGTTTCCGCGCCTCGGGGAGGGCCAGGCTCTCCCTCAACAAGTCGTCGAAGAGATGGACCTGGATGCCGCGGTCACGCAGCGCGTCGGCGAACGCGTCGTGCTCCTGCCGGGCACGCCGCACCCAGAGAACGTCGTCGAACAGGAGATCGTCCTTGTTCGAGGGGGTGAGCCTTTTGAGCTCGAGATCAGGCCGGTGCAGGATGACGCGGCGGAGCCGCCCGGCCTCGGAGTCGACATGGAATCCCATGTCCCCATCCTGAACGAGCAGGGCGGCCACCGCCCGGTCAATCACAGGTCTTTTTTCGCAGGCCGTGTTCCGCGACTCCGGGCGTCGCGCTCCGGTACCGTCGGCGGCAGACTGCCAGACCGGAACGAGCATGGACCGAGGAGTGTGGATAGGGATATGTCGGAGGAAAATGTCGGCTTCCTCCCCGTCGACTGGGTGAAGGACCAGACGCAGAAGATCCTGGAGACCGGCACCACCGAATCCGTCGAGATCCAGGGGTCTCCGGTCGTGATGCTGACGCTGCGCGGCGCGAAGAGCGGCCGGCTGCGCTACACCCCGCTGATGAAGGTGGAACACGACGGCAAGTACGCCGTCGTCGCGTCCAAGGGCGGCGCCCCTGAACACCCTGGCTGGTACTACAACATCAAGGCGAACCCCGAGTTCCCGCTGCAGGACGGGACCGTGACGAGGAGTTACGTCGCGCACGAGGCCGAGGGCGCCGAGCGGGCCGAGTGGTGGGAGCGGGCCGTTGCCGCGTTCCCGTCGTATGCCGAGTACGAGAAGAAGACCGACAGGCGGATCCCGGTCTTCGTGCTCGAGCCCGAAGCGACCAGCGCCTGACAGCAGCGCCGACGGGCTTACAGTTCCGCCGCCAGGGCGGCGATCCGGTCGGGGCCGACGCGGCAGCAGCCGCCGATCAGCCGGGCGCCGCGGGCCGCCCAGCCGCGGGCGCGGCCCGGTTCGAAGGTCGTCTCGCCGTGCCAGCGGTGGTGTGCAGCGTCCCAGGTCTCACCGCTGTTGGGGTAGACGACCACCGGCTTGCCCGTGACGCGGGCGGCGACATCGACTGCCGTATCGGCGTCCTGCGCGGTGCAGCAGTTGACGCCGACGGCGAGCACCTGGTCGTTGCCGGCCGCGACGGCGAACGCGTCGGCCAGCGGCTGGCCGGCCCGGGTGGCGCCGCCGCTGATCGTGTAGCTGAGCCACACCGGGACGCCGCAGCCCTCCGCCGCGCGCAGCAGCGCCTCGGCCTCTTCGGCGTCCGGCACGGTCTCCAGCGCCAGCACGTCCGGGGTGGCGGCGGCCAGCGCCTCGATCCGCGGCCGGTGAAAACGCTCCAGCGCGGCGACGCTCAGCCCGTACCGGCCGCGGTACTCGCCGCCGTCCGCCTGGACGGCGCCGTAGGGGCCGACGGAAGCCGCCACCCATACCGGCTGCTCACCGGCGGCGGCGCGGGCAGCCGCAACGCTGCGGTGGAACATCCCTGCCGCCTGCGCACGGTCGAGGCCGCGCCGGGCGAAGCCCTCGAAGGACGCCTGGTAGCTGGAGGTGATGAGCACCTGCGCCCCGGCGTCCACGTACGCCCGGTGCGCGGCGGTCAGCTGCGCCGGATCGTCGGCGAGCAGCCGGGCGGACCACAACGCGTCGCCCAGGTCGCAGCCCTGCGCCTCCAGCTGGTTGGACAGCCCGCCGTCCAGGACGAGCGGCCCGCCGGCGAGCGCGTCGCGCAGAGCGGTGCCAGGACCCGGCGAGGGTCCGGTGCCGGGTGCCGTGCAACCGGCACCTCGGCGCGTCGCCCCGGCGCGTCGCCCAGCACCCTCGTGCCGGTGGGGTCCGCCCGCCGTCAGGCGATGCTCAGCCCGGTACCCGGCGGCTCCCGGCGACCGGACCCTGCTCATCGCAGCTGTGCCTGCACCTGGGAGGCGATCAGCTCCAGGTGGTCCAGGTCGTGCACGTCGAGGAGCTGCAGGTAGATGCGCGAGGCCCCGGCCTCCTGGTAGCGGCCGATCCGCTCGACCACCTCAGCGGGACTGCCGGCCAGGCCGTTCTCCCGAAGCTCGGTGACCTCCCGTCCAATGGCGCAGGCCCGCCGGGCGATCTCCGTCTCGTCCCTGCCGACGCAGGCGACCAGCGCGTTGGACAGGGTGATCTCCTCGGCGTCACGGCCGCGTTCGGCGGCGGCCTCGCGAACCCGGGCGAAGTGCCGGGCGGAGTCCGTGGCGGAGACGAACGGCAGGTTGAACTCGTCGGCGAATCGTGCGGCCAGCCGCGGCGTGCGCTGCGCGCCGAGCCCGCCGATCAGCACCGGGATCTTGCGCTGCACGGGCTTGGGCAGCGCGGGCGAGTTCCTGAGCGAGTAGTGCTCGCCGTCGAAGTCGAACCGCTCGCCGGGCTTCGTCGACCACAGGCCGGTGACGATCTCCAGCTGCTCCTCCAGGCGCCCGAACTTCCGCTTCGGGAAAGGGATGCCATAGGCGGTGTGCTCGTCCTCGAACCAGCCAGTGCCCAGACCGAGTTCGACTCGCCCGCCGGACATGGCGTCGACCTGCGCGACCTGGATGGCCAGCGGCCCGGGCAGCCGGAAGGTGGCGGCGGTCATCAGGGTGCCGAGCCGGATGCGGGACGTCTCCCGGGCCAGGCCCGCGAGGGTGAGCCAGGCGTCGGTGGGGCCCGGCAGCCCGTCGGAGCCGCCCATCGCGAGGTAGTGATCCGACCGGAAGAAGGCGTCGAAGCCAAGGTCCTCGGTCGCCTTGGCCGCGGCCAGCAGCGTCTCGTAGCTCGCGCCCTGCTGTGGCTCGGTGAATACGCGCAGATCCATGCCCCCATCGTGCACCCGGTCGGCCCGGCCGCCTGCGGCTCTCCCCCGACCGGCAAAAGGAGGACAATCGGTGGCAAGAGGCGTGGAAGGCGCCAGGACGTGAGGAGCGCGTCGTCATGGCAACAGGACGGGGCCGGGGCCGGTATGCCGCCGACAGCGGACTGACCAGCCGCATGGTGGTCACGATGTTCTTCATCGGGCTGCTGTACGTGGTGCTGGTCGGTGTGCTCGTGGTAGCGCTCGGCAATGCCTGGCCACTGATCGTGGTCATCGCGGGCGGGCTCTTCGTCGCGCAGTTCTGGTTCAGCGACCGGATCGCGGCCTTCAGCATGGGAGCCCACGAGGTCACTCCCGAGCAGGCGCCGGAGCTGCACGGCGCGGTGGACCGGCTGTGTGCACTGGCGGACGTGCCCAAGCCGAAAGTGGCGATCGCCGACAGCGACGTACCCAATGCCTTCGCCACCGGGCGTAGTCAGCGCAATTCCATGGTGTGCGCCACCACGGGTCTGCTGAGGCGGCTGGAACCCGCGGAACTGGAAGGTGTGCTCTCGCACGAGCTGTCCCATGTCGCGCACCGCGACGTGGCGGTGATGACCATCGCCTCGTTCCTCGGCGTGCTGGCCGGGATCATGACCCGGGTCGCGCTGTGGGGCGGCCTGAGCCGGGCGGGCAGCCGGGACCAGAGCGGCGTCGGCCTCGCCCTCATGCTCGTTCCGCTGGCGAGCGCCGTCGTCTACGTCATCAGCTTCCTGCTGACGCGGCTCCTCTCCCGCTACCGGGAACTGTCCGCCGACCGGGCCGGCGCGCTGCTGACGGGGCGGCCCTCGTCACTGGCATCGGCGCTGACCAAGGTGAGCGGCGAGATCGCCCGCATCCCGACCCACGACCTGCGGCGGGCCGAGGCGTTCAACGCCTTCTTCTTCGCACCGGCCCTGTCCGGGGAGAGCCTGGCGGGGCTGCTCTCCTCCCACCCGCCGCTGGAGCGCCGGCTCGACCAGCTCAACCGGATCGCGGACGAGCTCGGGCACCGCGCATAGGAAGCCGTGGTTTCACGTGGGATTTCTCGACGCACTCCTCGGACGCAGCAAACCGGTCCGCCCGGATCTCGACCGGCTCTTCGCCCTGCCGTCCGCGGCGGTGACCCTGCAGGCCGGCGCCGACCTCGTTCCGACGGGGCTCGGCTCGGTGTGTTTTGCAAGCGTGGAGGGCGGCACGTTCCGGACACTGCAGCGCGACGTCCGCGGACTGCTGGACTCCGACGGTGCACAGGGCGGCCCGCCGGTGGAGTTCAGCCAGGACGAGTACGGCTACACCTGGCTGCTGGCCCGTCACACCCCCGACGATCTGGCATCACTGGTCAACGACCTGCACGCCGTCAACACCCTCCTGTCCGAGAGTGGCTTCGGCCCCCAGCTGCTGTGCTCGCTCGTCGCCTTCCGCTCGGACGGCGCCCGCCCGCGTTCCCTCGCTCTCGTCTACCTCTACAAACGCGGCACTTTCTACCCCTTCGCGCCTGTGCCCGGCGCGGACGAGAAGCGGGACAACTCCTTGGAACTACAGGTGCGCGGTCTGCTGAAGGACGACCTCACGGTGGAGCCGGACCTGTCCCGCTGGTTCCCGGTGTGGGGCGCCCCGGGACTGTGACCCCGCAGCCCGAGGTCAGCCGACGCCGCCCGGCTCGGGGACGGCGAGGCGGCGCAGTACAGCGGTCACCCGGTCGCCCGACTCGTCCGCCGCGTCGATGGCCTCGACGCACTGCCAGTACAGCGACTCCTCCTGCGCCGTGACGGCTGCTCCGAAGAGCGCCGCGCCCACCTCGGCCAGCAACGTGGACAACTCGGAGAGCGCACCGTGCAGATCGTGCAACGTCGTCAGCCGGGCCGCACGTATGCTGCCGGCGCAGCGACCCGGGGCGTGCAGCGCACGGCAGGCCCGGGCGCCTGCCTCGCGCAGTCCCAGCGCATCGGCCCGCACCGCGTGCGGCCCTCTCAGCGCCAGGTGGCCGCCCACCGCCTCGGCCAGGGCCTGCGCCTGCCAGGCCTCAACCAGTACTCCGTGCAACGCGGCGCACTGCGCCAGCGCCGATCTCGTCGCCTCGATGAGGCGTACCGCCTCCATCCGCCCTCCCCGCCATGCCGTCACCCATTGTGACGGTCGGCGGCCCAGGGCCACCGGGGAGTCCGGGCATTCTGTGGACAATCCGTCACGGTAGAGAATATCGTCACTCCATAGAGTGACCGTTTCCGTTGATCGGGAAACGCGTCTCGTTCCGCTCGATCTTCGCGCTCAGCGCGGCAAGCGGGTCGATCCCCAACACCCCACAGAACTGCAGCAGATACGCGAGAACGTCGGCGACCTCGTCCTCGACGCGTGCAGCATCGCGCGGCTCGGACATGACGGCCGAGGACTGCGCCGGCGTCAGCCACTGGAAGATCTCCACGAGTTCACCGGCCTCGACGCTCAGCGCGGCGGCCAGGTTCTTCGGCGTGTGGAAGCGGCCCCAGTCACGGGCGGCGGCGAAGTCGGCGAGGCGCTGCTGGAGTTCAGGCAGCGTGGGAGGGGAGTCGGGCGTCTCGGGCACGCCCCAGGTCTACCAGGCAGGCATGCGGTACCGGGACATCGCCCCGTACCGTGCCGAGCAGCCGGACGTGGCCACGCTCACACATCCCGGCCGCCAGGTCCAGCAGCGCCCGCGCCTGCCGTGCGTCCAGACCGCGGTCCAGGCCGTCGGCGAGGACGCCGAGCGTCCGCCTGGCGGGCAGCACCTCCTCCACCGGGTCCATGGACAGCACCCCGGGCCCGGTCATCAACACCAGCGCCAGGGCCATGTAGCGCAGTTCGCCGTCACCGAGCCACCCCACCGGAGTGCGCCCCTCCTGGCCGCCCCGGTCGAGGACGGCATGCACGCGGCCGCCCTCGCAGCCGACGGCCAGCAGTTCGCTGACCGGCCCGGAGCAGCCGGCCCGCACCGCGTCCACGAACAGTCCGTGCCGGATGCCGCACTCCAGACGGGTACGGCGCAGGACGGCCGCCAGGTTGTCGCAGCCGCGGCGAAGCAGGCCGTCCGCCGCTTCGACCGGCTGCCGCATCGCGTCGGGGCTCGGGTCGCAGGCGAACACGGACCGCAGGGCGATGACGACCTGTTCGGCCGCGGTGAGCACCATGCGCTGGGCGTCGGTGGCCCCCGAGACCCGCAGAGGCAGCAGGGCCGTGGCCAGCCGGTCGTCGGGCATGCGGGCGCGGGTCGTGCGGGTTCCGCCGGCGAGCCACTCGGCCTGGACGACGGGGCGCGCCGGGTCGCACAGCGCCGTGGACAGCAGCGTGCGCCCGCCGGCCGTCAGCCGCTCGCCGGCGATACGCAGGTCGGGCTCGGCCTGCACCGCCAGGTCGAGCCGGACTTCGCCCGCCGGGCCGTCCACGGTGCAGCCGAGCCGGAAGCCGCGCCTGCCCTGGGCGTCGGGTTTCGCCTGCTGCGGCACGCAGGCCGGCGCGCCGCCGCCGAGCAGGCCGAAGACCTCGGCCAGTCCGGCGCCGCCGGCCAGTCGCGCCAGCGATTCGTACGCCTCGAGCGCACTGGTCTTCCCGCTGCCGCTCGGCCCGGTCAGCAACGTCATCGGGCCGAGCGGCAACACCCGGCGGCGGTGTGCGCGGAAGGCGGAGAGGCGCAGTTCGGTGACGACGGCCGCAGGCGTGGATCCCATGATCACGACGGTAGACAGCCGCTCACGCGCCGAACCGTTTTGCCGCCTTCGGCTTCGCCCGAACGAGCGACATGAGGGCAGCTCAGCAGCCGGAGAGGATGTTGCTCAGCGCGGTCTTCTCGGCAGAATCGACCGTCAGGCCCCAGTCGTATTTCACCCACACCCACATGCGCGCGTACATGCAGTGGTAACTCGTGCGGGGCGGAAGCCACTCGGAGGGGTCGCGGTCGCTCTTGGACTGGTTGGAGTTGTCCGTGACAGCGATGAGCTGGGAGATGGACAGGTCGTTGGCGAACGACTGCCGCGAGGAGGTCGACCAGCCGCTCGCGCCGGAGCGCCATGCCTCGGCCAGCGGGACGACGTGGTCGATGTCCACGTCGCTCGCGGCGTAGGACCACACGCCGTCGTAGACGGAGTACCAGCTGCCGCTGTCGGGGTAGCAGTCCGCGCCGGCCACCACGTCGACGCCGTCCCGCTTGAGCACGGTCTCACGGGTGTTGCAATTGCCTCCCTGGCTGATCCAGTGCGGGAACTTGTCCCGGTCGTAGCCGCTCATCGAGCCCTCGGCGCGGACGGTCAGGGCCGCCAGGTAGCTGCGCGCCGTCGAGGCGCTGGGCGCGGTGGGCGGGTAAGCGTGGGCGGGCGGACCGGTGAGCAGCGCGACAAGCGACAGGAGGCCGACGAGGGCCGCGAGCACGGCGACGCGTCTACGCGCGTCAACCGGAGGGTGCGCGAGAGTTTTGCGCATGCTGGACATGACGCTCCTGGGGGTGAGTCGGAAGAAATGCCTCCGGTTACACATACGTCATGCACACAACATGTTTCAAGGGTGCTGCACGTCGTGCTCTGATCGTCGGGCTGCCACGCGCCGGTCCGCCGGGGCCGTCCCGCAGGGGCGGGCGACGTGTTGATACTTCCCGGTAACAACCTCTGGCCGTCGCCCGCCGACCGCTCTACGGTGCCCGTATGCCGAACCTTCCGGACGTCGTGCTGTGGTCGATACCCGCCTTCGTACTGCTGACCGCCCTGGAAGCCGCCGGCCACCGGCTGCATCCGGACGACGAGGCCGCCGGGTACACGGCGAAGGACGCCGCCACCAGCATCACCATGGGTCTGGGCAGTCTCTTCTTCGACTTCCTGTGGAAGATCCCGATTCTCGCGCTCTACACGGCGGTCTACGCCGTCAGCCCGCTGCGCGTCCCGGTGCTGTGGTGGACCGTGCTGCTCATGCTGCTCGTGCAGGACTTCCTCTACTACTGGTCGCACCGCAGCCACCACGTGGTCCGGATCCTGTGGGCGTGCCACGTCGTGCACCACTCCAGCCGCAGGTTCAACCTGAGCACGGCGCTGCGGCAGCCCTGGACTTCGTGGACCGTGTGGCCGTTCTACCTGCCGATGATCGCGCTCGGCGTGCACCCGGCCGCGCTGGCCTTCTGCTCCTCGGCGAACCTCGTGTACCAGTTCTGGATCCACACCGAGCGCATCGACAAGCTGCCCCGCCCGGTCGAGGCGGTGCTCAACACGCCCTCGCACCACCGCGTGCACCACGCCTCGCAAGGCGGCTACCTGGACCGCAACTTCGGCGGCATCCTCATCCTCTGGGACCGGCTGTTCGGCTCGTTCGTGCCGGAGACCGAGCGGCCGGTGTTCGGGCTGACGAAGAACATCACGACGTACAACCCGCTCCGGGTCGCCACGCACGAGTACCTGGCCATCGCCAGGGACGTGCGGGCGGCGCGCAGTTGGCGGGAGCGGACCGGGCGCGTGCTGCGCGGTCCGGGCTGGCAGCCGGGCCCGGTCGCCGGCGATCCGCTCGCTGGCACCGCATCAGCCAAGGTTTGCCCGGTAGCGAGGCGTCCTGGCGCCTGCGATCGTCAGGCGCCCGGAAGCCGCATGTAGTTGTCCTACCTGGGCTTTCGGGCAACGCAGGGGGTACCTCCCGCCAAAGTCAGGGGAGAGCGTGCGTGCCAGGACGGCGAGCGGGGGCGAACCTTGCCCGCCGCGACACTAGAGCTGTGGCCGGTAGCGCGGGCGCGCCGCCGCGCACCGCAGAGCGAACAGGACCGTAGCGGCCTGGGCGGGGCGCGTGGGGTGGTAGCCGGTGAGTTCCGCGAAACGGGTCAGCCTGTTCAGCACGGTGTTGCGGTGACAGTACAGATCGCGGGCCGCGGCCGCGGCCGAGCCGGTGTCACAGTAGACGGTGACGGCTTCCAGCAGGCGTTCCCGCTCGGGTGCGGGCAACTGGTCCAGACCGGCCAGTACGGAGTCGGCGAGCACCTGGGCCGTCGGCCCCAGGCGGGCCACGGCGACCGGCATCCAGGCGTCGGCCAGGGTGACCGGGCCGTCCGCTTCGGATCCCAGGACGGCGGCGATCGCCTCGGTCACCCGCACCGCGTCGGGCACGCGGGCCAGCCCGTGTGCCACGGGCCCCACGGCGCAGGGCACGCCCGCCAGCCAGCTCGCGGGCGGACCCTCCGAGCCCGTCCGAAGAGCGGCGACCAGGACGAGCATGCCATGGTGCTGCTGGAGGTGGGCGCCGCGGTCGCCGAGGTGGGCGGTGACGAACTCACGCAGCCGGGCCCGCGACTCGGGCGGTGCGACGACGACCGCGTAGTCGGCGGCGGCGTCGGCCTGCAGCAATGTCGCGCACTGGGCGACGAGTTGCGGGTCAAGGCCGTCGGAGGACAGCAGCCGCCCGATGAGCGCGGCCCGCTCCCGTGCCCGCTCGCGGGCCATCACGGCGACCTCGTCCAGATAGGCGGCATGGGCGTGCACGGTGTGGTATTCCACGGCTTCCCAGACCCGCACGGCGCCGCTGGTCAGCTCGGGCATGCCCGGGGCGGGCGTGCGCTGGAGGAAGGCGTTCCACAGCACGCGGAAGTCCATCCGGACCGCCTGCATCAGCCGGTCCAGGGGTACGCCCTGGTGCGCGCGGCGGCGGCCGAGCCGCTCGGGGGTCAGCAGCAGTTCCCGGGGCACGGGCAGGCCACCGATGAGGCGGAGCAGCATCTCGAAGCAGGACCGGGCGGTCTCCCGCAGGTCAGCCGTCTCGACGGAGGCCTGGTAGTTGTCCAGCTGGGCGACCTCCTCGACGTATCGGCCGACGAGCGTGTCGACGTCGTCGAGGCAGTCGCGGGCGAGTGTGCGCAGCACCGGCGGCACGGGGGCGTGCAGCCGGTGGTCCGGCGGCGCGGCCTGCGAATTGTGCATCTGCCCATTCTGACCCACCGAACGCGAAGCGTTCCACCACTGTTCACCCATACCTTCACCAGGCACTCTGCTGGGCAGGTTCCGGACCCGCCGACCGCGGCCCAGGCATGATCTTGAGAGGAAGAGGGGAATCTGCCCAATGCACCTGACTCCACGCGAACAGGAGCGACTGCTGCTGTTCTCCGCCGCCGAGCTGGCCCGCAGACGGCTGGCCCGCGGTGCGCGGCTGGGCTCGGCCGAGGCCGTGGCGCTGGTGTGCGACGAGGTGCTGGAGATGGCCTGGGACGGCGTGCCGCTGGAGGCGGTCGTCGAACGGGCTGCGGGCGTCGTCCCCCGTGACCTGCTGCTGCCGGGGGTCGCCGACACGGTGCCCAGCATCCAGGTGGAGGCGCTCTTCCCGCACGGCTCCTCACTCGTGCACGTCCCCGAGCCGTTCGGGCCGGCCGGCCCGGACGGCCCCGGCGCCGTGCTGGCCGCCGAGGGCGATGCGGAGCTGGCACCCGGCCGGCTGCGCCGGACGCTGACGGTCACCAACCGCGGAGCACGCACCGTGTGGGTCTCCTCGCACTTCCCGCTGGAGGAGAGCAATCACGCACTCGACTTCGACCGTGAGGCGGCGCGCGGTCACCGGCTGGACATCCCCGCCGGCACCGCGACCGCCTTCGCGGCGGGCGCGACCAAAGACGTCACCGTCGTGACCCGAGGAGGCAGCCGGTGAACACCCTGGACAGGCGCGCCTACGCGTCCAGGTATGGCCCGACCACCGGCGACCGGGTGCGGCTGGCGGACACCGACCTGTGGGTGCGGGTCGAGGGAGACGACACCGAGCCGGGCGAGGAACTGCTGGGCGGCTGCGGCAAGACGGCCCGCGACGGGCTGCTCGTCGCCGCACGCGCGCCGCGCGAGAGCGCACTGGACATGGTGGTGCTGGGCGTGCTGGTGATGGACCCGCTCATCGGGATCCGCAAGACGAACATCGGCGTCAAGGACGGCCGGATCGTCGGGGTGGGCCGCGCGGGCAACCCCGAGACGACCGACGGAGTGGAACTGGTCGTCGACTCGCACACGGCGATGATCACTGGCGAGGGGCTCATCGCCACGCCCGGCGTGGTCGACTCCCATGTGCACCTGTCCAGCCCCGAGGTGGTGCCGGCGGCGCTGTCGGCCGGCGTGACCTCGCTGGTGGGCATGGGCATCGGCGGCGTGTGGGACGTGGGTGCCAACCCGTCCTACAACCTGCACAGCCTGATCGAAGGCTGGCGCGACACGCCGGTCAACGTGGCTTTCCTCGCGCGGGGTTCGAGTTCGTCGCAGGAGTTGCTGGAGCGTGCGGTGCTGGCCGGCGCGGGCGGCTTCAAGATCCACGAGGACTGGGGGGCGACCCCGCGCATCGTCGACACCTGCCTCGGCGTCGCCCAGGAGGCGGACCTGCCCGTCGCCCTGCACACCGACACCCTCAACGAATCCGGCTACCTCGCCGACACCCTGGCCGCCACCGGTGGCCGCACCGTGCACGCCTACCACGTGGAGGGCGGCGGCGGACACCCCGACCTGCTGGAGATCGTCTCCCAGCCGCACGTGCTGACCTCGTCCACCACCCCGACCCTGCCGCTGACCGAAGCGACAGCCGCCGAACTGCTGCCCATGACGCTGACGGTGCACCGCGGCCACCACGACGTGCCCAGCGACGTCTCCATCGCGCAGAGCCGGCTGCGCGAGCACGCCATCGCGGCCGAGAACGCGCTGCACGATCTGGGCGCCATCTCCATCGTCAACTCCGACTCCATGGGCATGGGCCGCATCGCCGAGACGGCGCGCCGCGCCTGGCAACTCGCCCACGTACAGGCCACCCTGGCCGGAGAGACGGGACCGGACGTGGACAACAACGTGCGGGCGCTGCGCTACCTCGCCAAGATCACCCTGAACCCGGCGATCGCCCACGGCATGGCGGCCGATGTCGGCTCGCTGCGGCCCGGCCGGCTGGCCGACGTGGTGCTGTGGCGCCCCTCGACGTTCGGCGCGCAGCCCGAACTCGTGCTCAAGTCCGGGTTCGTGGCCTGGGGCGTGACGGGCTCCGGATCCGGCTCGACACGGCTGACCCAGCCGCGCCTGATGAAGCCCTACTTCGGCGGACTGGGCGGTGCGCCGCGCAGCCTGTCGACCGTCTTTGTCTCGCAGCGGTGCCTGGAGGACCGGCGCGCCGCGGCCGCCCTCCCCCGCAGCGTGCGCTATGCACCGCTGCGTGACTCCCGCGGCCTGAGCCGGGCCGACATGGTCGGCAACACCGCCGTCCCCGACGTCCGGGTGCCCACCACGCCCGGCTCCGTTCTCGTCGACGGCCGGCCCGTCGGCATCCACCGCGCAGCCGAGCTTCCGCTCACCCGGCTGCAGAACCTGGCGTGAGGACCATGCTCGACCTGAAACTGACACACGCCCGCATCCGAACCGTCGACGACGGCCGGCCGCTGGCCCGGACCCTCGGCGTACTGGCCGGCCGGGTCGTCGGGCTCGACGAGGACGTGGAGACCCTGCCGGCCCGCACGACGCTGGACTGCCGTGGTGCGGCCGTCGTCCCCGGCTTCGCCGACGCGCACAACCACATGGCCTGGTTCGGGCAGTCCCTGGACGAACTGGACCTGTCCGAGGCCGGCACCCTCGACGCGCTGTACGACGCGGTCGCCGCCCGCGCCGCCGCGCTGCCCGCCGACGCGTGGGTGGTCGGCGCCGGCTACGACGACACCGTGATGGGCGGCCACCCGCACCGCAGCGCACTGGACCGTGCCGCAGGCGGGCGGCCGGTCTGGCTCAAGCACCGCTCGGGCCACATGAGCGCCGTCAGCAGCGACGTGCTCGCCACGGCCGGCGTGCTGGGCGGCACCGCCCGGGAGCCGGACGGCGGCGTCGTCGTGCGGGACGCCGACGGCGCCCCGACGGGGTTGTTGCAGGAACGCGCGCAGGAACTGGTGACGTCTCTCGTGCTGCCCGTCTCGCTCGACGCACTCACCGGCGCGCTGTCGAAAGCCGCCGCCGTGTACGCCGCGGAGGGGCTCACGCACGTGACCGAGGCCGGCATCGGCCTGGGCCTCATCGGGCGCAGCACGGTCGAGGCTGCCGCCTACCAGCTGGCGCGGGAACGCGGCACCCTGCCGGTCCGCGTGGAACTGATGGTCGCCGGCGACAACCTGCACGCGCTCGCCGCGCACGCCGACGACGGCGTCACGACCGGTCTCGACCTGGGCCTGCGCACCGGTTTCGGCGACGACCGGCTGCGACTGGGCCCGGTGAAACTGTGGCTGGACGGCTCGCTGGTCGGCCGGACCGCGGCCGTCACCGAGCCGTTGTGCGGCCACGGCCACCGCGGCGTCTACCAGGACAGCCCGGACGACATGCGAGCCCTGATGGTCGCCGCGCACCGCGCCGGCTGGCGGGTCGCCGCGCACGCCATCGGCGACGAAGCGGTCGACCTGGCCCTGGACACCTTCGCCGAGGCGCAGACGGTCGCCCCGCGGCCCGACGTGCGGCACCGCATCGAACACTCCTGCGTCGTGCGCCCCGACCAGCTCCGGCGCTACGCGGAGCTCGGCGTCGTGCCCGTCCCGCAGCCGTACTTCCTGCACGCCATCGGCGACACGATGGCCGAGGCGCTCGGCCCCGAGCGCACCGGCTGGCTCTACCGGCACCGCTCGTTCCTGGAGCACGGCCTCCGCGTCCCCGGCAGCTCCGACCGGCCGGTCGCCGCCGGCGCGCCGCTACTGGGCATGCAGTCCATGGTGCAGCGGCTCAGCCGCGACGGGCGGCTGCTCGGCGCCGGTGACCGGGTGTCCGCCGAAGTGGCACTGCGGGCCTACACCCTGGACTCCGCGTGGGCGAGCCACGAAGAGGACCGTCGCGGCAGCCTGTCCCCCGGCAAACACGCCGACTTCGTGCTGCTGTCCGAGGACCCGACCGCCGTGGACGCCGACCGCATCGCGGCCGTGGAGGTGCTGGCCACCTTCGTGGCGGGCACCTGCGTGCACGGCGCCGACACCCTGGATGAGCTTGCCTCCGTCACCGGACCTCCCCCCACACCCGTCCCCACACGCGCCTCCGCGTGACCCCCTCCCCAAGGAGCACGTCATGAAGCAGCTCGACCAGACCGGCCAGTCCCCACCGGGCACCGCCGCCGTCGTGACCGGCAGGGACGCCGGACGGGTCGCCTTCGCCGCGTTCGTCGGCACGGCACTCGAGTGGTACGACTACTTCCTCTTCGGCACCGCCGCGGCCATCGTCTTCGACCGGTTCTTCTTCACCTCGCTCAGCTCCTCGGCCGCCACCCTGGCCGCCTTCGCCACCTTCGGCGTCGGCTTCGCCGCCCGTCCGCTGGGCGCCGTGCTGTTCGGCTGGCTCGGCGACCGCATCGGGCGGCGGCCCGCGCTGCTGATCACCGTCGTCGGCATCGGCCTGGCGACCGGCCTGATCGGCGTGCTGCCCGGCTACGTGACGATCGGCGTCGCCGCGCCGCTGCTGCTGGTGCTGCTGCGACTGCTGCAGGGCTTCGCGGTCGGCGGCGAGTGGGGCGGCGCGGTGACGCTGGCCGTCGAGCACGCGCCGCCGGAGAAGCGCGGCCGCTACGCCGCACTGCCGCAGGTCGGCTCGCCGATCGGCACCCTGATGTCGTCCGGCGCGTTCGCCCTGGTGCTGCTCCTGCCGTCCGGCTCCTTCGACTCCTGGGGCTGGCGCCTGCCGTTCCTGCTCGCCTTCCCGCTGACCGTCGTCGCCTTCTACATCCGGCGGAAGGTCGAGGAGTCGCCGCTGTTCGACGAGCTGGTCCGGCAGGACCGGCGCGCCAAGGTGCCCGCCCTGGAGGTCTTCCGGCAGGCGTGGGGCCCGCTGCTGGCGGCCATCGCCTCCGCACTGCTGGGTGTGGGCGGCTTCTATCTGCTGACCACCTTCGTCATCAGCTACGGAACCGGCACGCTGGGCCTGTCGAAGTCCCTGATGGTCGACGCGACGCTCGTCGCGGCCGGTGTGGAGATCGTCGTCATCCTGACCATGGGCCGGCTGGCCGAGCGGATCGGTCCGGGGCCGGGTCACCGTGTGGGGCGGCCTCATCACGGCGGTGTGCGCGTTCCCGCTGTTCTGGCTGATCGACACCGGGAACTCCGCGGCCGTCGTCGTCGCCATCACGGCCGGCATCGGACTGATCGCGGTGACGTACGCCGTCTCGGGCGCGCTGCTGACCGAGATGTTCCCGGCACACCTGCGCTACAGCGGAGTGGCCCTGGCCTACAACCTGGCCGGCGCGCTGACCGGCTTCCTGCCGTTCGTCGCCACGGCGCTGCTGGACTCGGCCGGCGGCGGCACGTCCTGGCCGGCGGCCGCACTGCTGCTGCTCATCGCGCTGCTCACCGCCCTGGGCGGCCTGCTGGGCGCACGCATGCGGGTACGGGACGACGTCGTCACCGCACCGCAGGCTTCCTGACGCTCCGGGCGGGGCGGGACCCGACGAAGCCGGGTCACTCCTCCTCGAGCGCCTCCGCGGCGGGCCAGATGCCGCGCGCGGGCATGTCGAGCCGTTCGGCGAGCGGTTGCCGCCACTCGGGCGGAGTGAAGGGCTCGCCCCAGTAATCGGTCACCCGCACGGCCCGCCCGCCGGCCAGTTCGGCCACCGTCACGTTGCGGTAGACCCGGCCGTCGCCGTAGTCCGTGCTCCACTCGACGACCACGGTGCCGCCGCACACGTGCCTGCGGCCCACGCCCAGCCGTAGCCCCTCGAAGTGCGACTCCACCTCGGCGATCCGCGTCCTTCCCCGAAGGATCTCGCCGCTTTGCGGCCACTGCCGCACCGCGTCCTCGGCCAGTGGGGTGTCCAGGATCCGCTCGAGCCGCGTCAGGTGCGCCGGTCCGTTCATGCCTGCGACGCTACGGCGGCCCGCCCGGCGCCGCCCGGCCACCAGGGCCAGTCGTGGCGTCCGTGGTGAGTCCGGCCGCCGTGGCGGGTATGCATGCGCAGGGCGCGACGGCGCCGGAAAGCGGGGGCCGGACGGGGACGGAGGGCGATGGAGACGACGGCGGAACCACCGGCCGGGCCACGGCCCGAGCGGCAGTCCATGCGCCAGGTGCTGGCCGCAAGCCTGTCCGGCGCGGCGCTCGAGTGGTACGACTTCAACCTCTACGGCATCTCCGCCGCACTGGTCTTCAACAAGCTGTTCTTCCCCGACATCGACCCGGCACTGGGCACGCTGGCCGCGCTGGCCACGTTCGGTGTCGGGTTCGTGCTGCGGCCCGTCGGCGCGCTGCTGTTCGGGCATCTGGGTGACCGGATCGGCCGCAAGAAGTGCCTGATCGCGACGATGCTCATCATCGGCGGCGTCACCTTCACCATCGGCCTGCTGCCCGACTACGACCACATCGGGGTGTGGGCGCCCGTCCTGCTCGTGGTGCTGCGCCTCGGTCAGGGCCTGGGCCTGGGCGGCGAGTCGGCCGGCGCCGCCCTCCTGACCGTCGAGCACGCCCCGCGCGGCTCGCGCGGCTTCTGGGGCAGCCTGCCGCAGACGGGCGGCCCCATCGGCTACCTGATCGCCGTGACGGTCACCAGCCTGTTCGCCACACTGCCCGACGAGCAGTTCCTCGCCTGGGGCTGGCGGGTGCCGTTCCTGCTCAGCGCCGTGCTGATGATCGTGGGGTTTCTGGTGCGCCGCACGATCCGGGAGACTCCGGACTTCCAGCAGGTCCGCGACTCCGGCACCCGGGAGCGGCTGCCGCTGGTCGCGGCCGTGCGCACGTACCCGCGTACCATCGCCCTCGCCTTCGGCGCCCGCATCGGGGAGGCGTGCAGCTCGCAGATCTACCAGCCGTTCGCCATCGCCTACGTCGCCACCACCATGGGCTACGGAAAGGGCGTCGCCCTGTTCGGCGTCGTCCTGTACAACGTGCTGGGCCTGGCACTCATGCCCGTCGCGGGCGCCGTCTCGGACCGGATCGGCCGCAAGCCGCTGTACATCGCGGGCGCCGGGTTCGTCATCGTCACGGCCTTCCCCTACTTCTGGCTGCTCGACAGCCACTCCACCTCACTCGCCTGGACGGCGATGTGCCTGGCCACCCTCGGCGGCGCGGTCGGCATGTCCAGCATCCAGCAGACCTTCTTCACCGAACTGTTCGGCACCCGGGTGCGCTACTCGGCACTCGGCATCGCCACCCAGTCCTCGGCGCTGGTCGCCGGGTTCGTCCCGGCGCTGGCCACCTCCCTCGTCGTGGTCTCGGGAGCGAGCTGGCCGCTGGCGCTGCTGCTCGTCGTGGCCGGTGCCGCCTCGCTGGTCTCGACGCTGCTGCTGACCGAGACCCGCGCCCTGGACGTCGCCGAGACCGAGGCCCGCAGGCCGGGCGCAGCGGCCGGCTGGAAGGAGCAACCGGCGCAGTGAACGACGCAGCGAACAGCCGGGCCGCCCGCCCGAACGTGCTGGTCTTCTTCACCGACCAGCAGCGCTGGGACACCACCGGCCTCCACGGCAACCCGCTCGGCCTGACCCCTGTTCTGGACTCCCTCGCCGCCGCGCGGCGTCAGCGTCGAGCACTCCTACACCTGCCAGCCGGTGTGCGCGCCGTCCCGCGCGAGCATGCAGACCGGGCAGTACCCGACCGCCACGGGTGTGTTCCGCAACGGCATCCCGCTGCCGAGGAGCATCCCCACCCTCGCCCACCACTTCCGCGCCGCCGGCTACGACACCGGCTACATCGGCAAGTGGCACCTGGCGGGCGACGAGCACGTGGGGGCCGTGCCGCCGGAGTTGCGCGGCGGCTACGACCACTGGCTGGCCAGCAACCTGCTGGAGTTCACCTCCGACGCCTACGGGACGACGCTCTACGACGGGGAGGGGCGGCCGCACCACTTCGACGGCTACCGTGCCGACGCGGTGGGCGGCGCCGCCGTCGAGTACGATGACGCGAGGAACGGGAAAGGCCGTTCTTCCTGTTCCTGTCGTTCCTGGAGCCGCACCACCAGAACTCACGCGACGACTACCCCGCGCCGGACGGCTACGCGGAGCGCTACGCGGGCGCCTGGACTCCCCCGGACCTGGCGGCGCTCGGCGGCGGCAACGCGGCGGAGAGCCTGGGCGGCTACCTGGGCATGGTGCGCCGGCTGGACGAAGTGCTCGGCACGGTCCTCGACGCGCTGGAAGTCCGCGGGCTGCTGGAAGGGACCGTCGTGCTGTTCACCTCGGATCACGGCTGCCACTTCAAGACCCGCAACGCCGAGTACAAGCGCAGCCTGCACGACGCCTCGATCCGCGTCCCCACGGTGCTGCACGGCCCCGGCCTGACCGGCGGCGTCCGGCTGCCGCAGCTGGTCAGCCACGTCGACCTGCCGCCCACGCTGCTGACGGCGGCCGGGCTGCCGGTTCCGGACGCGATGCAGGGCCGCTCGCTGCTGCCGTTGGCGGAACTCGCCGGACGGCGGTGAGAGCCGCGACCGGCAGCAGGAGGTACTCATCCAGATCAGCGAGAGCGAGCTGGGGCGGGCGCTGCGCACCGACCGCTGCAAGTACGGGGTGGTCGCACCGGACGCCGACCCGTGGCGCGAGGCCTCCGCCGAGCGGTACGTGGAGCGCTATCTGTACGACCTGGACACCGACCCGCACGAGCTGACGAACCTCACCACGGATCCGGCATACGCGCGCGTGCGGGCCGAACTGCGCGAGCGGCTGGCCGACCGGATCGCCGCCTCGGGCGAGCGACGGCCGGTGATCACCCGGGCTCCGGACGGGGAGGACCGGCCGTGAGCGGCGGGAGCGCCGACCCGACCTGACGTCAGCCGCGCTTCTTCCCGAGGGCGAAGGACAGTCCGAAGGCGGCCGCCGCCGCGAGGACGACGGAGAGCACGGAGACCCACTCGTAGCCGCTGCCGGCCCCCCACCACTCCTTCGCCGGGAAGAACGGGTCGTCGGACAGCACGTGGCGCATCAGGTCGAATCCGTTGACCGTGAGCCCGGTCAGGAAGATCCCGTTCGCCGAACCGAAGAAGGCACCCAGGACGGCGATGACGACAGCACCGATCCGCACACCACCGCTGTCGCCGCCGACCTTCCCGGCCACCGCTCCGGTGGCCACGCCGTTGATCAGCGAATGAGCGAGCACCAGGGTCACTACGAGGGCGGCGGTCATGTGCTGCCAGCTCGCTGCCCTGACGCCGCTGTAGACCAGCGAGACGACGAACGACACGAGCAGCGCGAGGAAGAACGCGCCGACGGGGCTGCCGGTCTTCGGCTGCTGCTGCCCGAACGGGCCCGGGTAGCCGGGGACCGGCGGCTGTTGCTGCCCGGGCCAGCCCTGCTGCAGCGGCGGCTGCCCGGGCATCTGTCCCTGCGGTCCCGGCGCCATCGGCGGCTGCCCGGGCGGCCCGGGCGGCTGCATCGGCATCTGCGGCGGACCGGCCGGCGCCGGCGGCTGCTGCGGAGCCCCCGGCCCCCCGGCGTACGGGTTGTACTGCGGCGGTTGCTGCGGCTGCGGCGACTGTCCCGGCTGCGGCTGGAACTGGGGCTGGTTCATGGATTCCCCCGGGGAGCGAACGATGTCGAGGGAACACTCTATGGGTCACGCGCATGGCGGCACCCCGCGGGCGGGCGACTGACACAGCCAATGCGGTTGCGGCGGCGAGCCGTCGCCCGGCAGGGTGCGGAGCACCCTGGTTCCGCACGTTCACCGAAAGAGGATCGCCGTGGCCACCGCACTCCCCGTACGTCGTCTGGCCCTGCTCGGAGGAGGCTTCTCCACGGATGAGGACGGGCTGCTGGACGACTGGGTGCTGCGCCACGCGCGCGTCTCACGGCCCAAGGTGTGCTTCGTCCCCACCGCCAGCGGCGACGCCCCCGGCTACGTCGAGAGGTTCCTCAAAACGTTCCGGGCGCGCGACTGCGAACCGTCCGTGCTGCCGTTGTTCTGCCGCGAGCTCGACGACGACGCACTGGGGGCGTTCCTGCTCGCGCAGGACGTGGTGTACGTGGGTGGCGGCAACACGGCGAACATGCTCGCCGTCTGGCGCCTTCACGGCGTGGACCGGCTGCTGAAGGAGGCATACGACGGCGGAACACTGCTGTGCGGCATCAGCGCCGGGGCCAACTGCTGGGCACAGGTCTCGCTGACCGACTCCTTCGGGCCGCTCACCGTCCTGCCCGACGGGCTGGGCCTGTTGCCCGGCTCGCTGTGCCCGCACTACGGCAGCGAACCGGAACGCCGCCCGGCCTATCGGGCGGCAGTGGCCGACGGCAGGCTTCCCGGCGGGCTGGCGCTGGAGGACGGCGTGGGGGTGCTGTACACGGACGGCACGCTCTCGGAGTCGGTCACCCGGTCACGGAGCGCCCGTGCCTTCCGGGTGGAGCCGACGGACGACGGCGGAGTGGAGGAACTGCCGCTGCCGTGCGGCCTGCTTCCCGACGCGGGGTAACCCCGCCCACGCCCAATTCGGTTGCCCCGGCCGGGCGTCCGGCCACCAGCCGTGGCTCGACGACCCGGCCCGTTTCGTCTCGACGACCGCGCCCTTCCTGCACTGAGCGCCGCACGCGCCGGTCCTCAGCCGCCCGGCCGCGCATCCCCACTCCTCGGTTCGTCGCTGTTCCCCGTCGGTACAACCATGACGGCATCTCCCGCGTCCCACCATGTGTTATCGCCGGACACGCCACCACGACGGGGAGCGCCCATGGGCTGGATCAACGACGGCAAGGCCAACGAAGCCGGACGGTGTGCGCGCAAGGCGGTCGAGGACGGCGAGCGGATACTGGTGTACAAGTTCATCGAGGCAAGCAGCGGCAGCAGGACGACGGCGCCGATGACCGGCATCGCCGGCCAGATCGAGTCCGTGGAGGCGGAAGGCTGGCAGCTGGCCAACATGGCCACGGCCGAGGGCAAGACCCTGACCGGCGAACGCGTCGCCCTGGTCTGCCTCTTCCGTCGCGCCTAGGAGGAGCGGAGGGCCGCAGGCGGGCGGGCTGACCGGCTCATCCGTTCGACCACCGCCGGAAGAGGCGCGACTGCTGCGGAACCTGCTGGGCCGTCGCCTCTCGCATCCCGTTCCCCGACGATGAGTCGGCCGATCATACTATCCAGCGTCCGTGGCAGGCGGGTCGTGGAGAAGAGCGGTCATCGTGACCCGCTGACGACCAGCGCGGCCTCGCCCTCGTCGACGCCTCCGGCGGCGTCATCGCCCGGGTTCCGGCGGACAGCTTCGGCGGCGAGGGGATCGTCTCCGAGATCGAGATCCTGCGCGGCGACCTCGGCCGCGTGCTCTACGACGCGACCCTGCCGGAGGCCGAGTACCTCTTCGACGACACGGTCACCGCGCTCGACCAGGACGACGACGGGGTCACCGTCACCTTCGAGAAGGCTGCCCCGCGCCGGTTCGCGCTGGTCGTCGGAGCGGACGGACTGCACTCCGTCGTGCGCTCCCTGGCCTTCGGGCCGGAAGCCGGCCACGTCCGCCCGCTGCACCTGTACAACGCGTGGTTCACGGCCACCGGGACCCTGGACCTCGAGGGCTGGTACCAGATGTTCAACGCTCCGGGCGGCCTCGTCGCCTCCGCCCGTCCCGGGCGACTGCCCCGGGAGATCAAGGCCGGCCTCAGCTTCCGCACCTCGGCGCCGCTCGCCTACGACCGCCGCGACACCGCCGCACAGCAGGATGAGGTGGCCCGGCGCTTCGCCGGCGCCGGCTGGGAGGTCCCGCGTCTGCTGTCAGCGATGCGCGACGCTTCCGACTTCTTCTTCGACTCGATGGGCCAGGTGCACATGGCCGACTGGTCGCGGGACCGGGTCGTGCTGCTCGGCGACGCCGGGTACTGTCCGACACCGTTGACCGGCCTGGGCACCAGCCTCGCTCTGGTGGGCGCGTACGTGCTGGCCGGCGAACTCGCCGCAGCCGACGGCGATCACCGGGTCGCCTTCCGGCGTTACGACGAGGTCATGCGCCCCTACGTCGACCAGGCGCAGCAGCTGCCGCCCGGTGGCGCCGCCGGATACGCGCCCTCGAGCACGCTCGCCATCCGACTGCGGGCGCTGTCGATGCGGGCGATGCACCACTGGCCCGTGAAGAACCTGCTCGCCGCCCAGTTCGCCAAGGCCGACGACATCACGCTGCCCGACTACGGCCTGCGCGGCCCGGCCCGCTCTCCTTCGGCGGCGGCCGGACGCGGACGGTAAGCGGGCGCCTGGGTGCCCGTACTGGTGGTGACCGCGGACGCCGGCTCCCGCCGGCCGAGGAGCACCGGCCTCCTCGCCGGGCGGGCGGTTCGTTACGGGTGTCGGTGGTCGCCCGTATAACGGGGTCATGACTCTCGACTGGAAAATCGTCGTCGACAGCACGGACGCGCCCGTGCTCGCGGACTTCTGGGCCGCCGCACTCGGTTACGAGGTGGAGGACCCCAGCGCGCTCATCGAGCGGCTGCTGGCCGCCGGCCACCTCGGCGAGGAGGCGGTGACCGGACACCGCGGCCGGAAGATCTTCCGCGGCCTCGCCGCGATCCGGCACCCCGACGACCCCTTCGACGCCGTCAGCGGCATCGGGCGCGGCCGCCGGCTGCTGTTCCAGGACGTGCCCGAAGCCAAGCAGGGCAAGAACCGCCTCCACATCGACGTCCACGGCGAGCCGGGTGGTCTGGGGACTCTGGTCGCCCGGCTGGAGAAGCTGGGCGCGACGCGGGTGCGTGAGGTGGACCAGGGCCCGGCCGGGCACTGGTGGGTCATGCGGGACCCGGAGGGCAACGAGTTCTGCGCGGCGTAGCCGCCAGTCCGGTGCGGGGGGCTGCCGGCGCGGCATCGCCGTGACGCCCTCGGGGAGGACGCGTCGCGACGATGGAGCGGCTGCTGGGCGGTGACGCCTACGCGGTTTCGGCGTCGCGGGTCATCGCGTCCCACAGCCGCAGGTGGCGCCGGGCCGCCTCCGGCCGGCTCTGCCGCTCCAGGGTGCGGCCCAGCATGAGGTGCGCGTACGCCTCGACCGGGTCCCTCTCGAGGACCGTGCGCAGCTCGGTCTCCGCCCGGGACAGCTGGGCGGAGTGGTAGTAGGCGCGGGCGAGCAGCAGCCGGACCGCCAGGTTGCCGGGTTCCTCCTCGACGAGGGGCGCGAGGAGGCCGGCGGCGCCGGCGTAGTCCTTCGCGTCGAAGAACATCCGGGCGCGCGCGAACTCGGCCGTCGTCACAGCCGGTCACCTCCGTCGGCGAGACCGGTGTCGGCGGCGGTGCGGTGCGGGAGTTCCTGCGGGGACGTGGTGCCCAGGCGGCCGGCCTGGAAGTCCTCGAAGGCCTGCACGATCTCGGCCTTGGTGTTCATCACGAAGGGTCCGTAGCGGGCGACCGGCTCGCGAATGGGCAGTCCGCCGAGGAGCAGGACCTCCCAGCCGGTGCGGCTGCCGTGGTAGTCCTGCCCGGCCGCGGCACGCAGGGTGAGCGCGTCGCCGGGGCCGAACACCGCCAGCTGCCCCTCGCCCAGCGTCCGCTCCTCGACGCCGACGGTGCCGTGCCCGGCCAGCACGTAGGCGAGGGCGTTGAAGTCCTTCGGCCAGGGCAGCGCGAGACGGGCGCCGGGGCTGACGGTGGCGTGTACGTAGGAGATGGGCGTCCTGGTCACACCGGGGCCCTGGTGGCCGTCCAGCTCGCCGGCGATCACGCGGAGCAACGCTCCGCCGTCGGCGCTGGAGACCAGGGCCGTCTCCCCGGCCTTGATGTCCTGGTAGCTCGGAGCCGTCCATTTCATGGCCTTGGGGAGGTTGACCCACAGCTGGACGCCGTGGAAGAGGCCGCCGCGCGCGACGAAGTCCTGCGGCGGCAGCTCGGAGTGGAGCACTCCGGCACCGGCGGTCATCCACTGGGTGGCGCCCTCGGTGATCAGGCCTCCGCCGCCCGTGGAGTCCTCGTGCTCGAAGGCTCCGTCGATCATGTACGTGACGGTCTCGAAGCCGCGGTGCGGATGCCATGGGGCGCCCTTGGCCTCGCCGGGGCCGTACTCGACGGCGCCGAGGTGGTCGAGGAGGAGGAACGGGTCGGCGAGGCTCAGGTCCATCCCGGGAAAGGGGCGGCGGACCTCGAAGCCCTCGCCCTCCTTCTGCCGCCGGGCGGTGACGGTCTTGGCCACCGGACGCCAAGCGGCGCCTGCCTCGGCGGGGGCGGCGAGACGGGGCAGGGTCAGGGTGTCTGCGGTCACGGCGGGCATGGTGTCCCCCTTCCGGACGGAGTCCCCACGCACAACATCGTTGAAGCCTTAACTATTCCCTCGTGGCGCCGCCCGCCCCGGCGCCACACCGATCTGACGGAGCGCGCCCACCCGTCGAGGGTGCGCCCCCTGCGGTCCGGACCCGCCCGCCGACCTCGAGGCCTCGGAGGACTTCGCGGCCCGGAGCGCGCACGGCGTGGCGGACGGCCTTCGCTGCTCCGCCCGGCGTCAGGGGGCGAATATCTGGCCTTCGTCGGCGAACGCCTTGAACTCCAGCGCGTTGCCGGCCGGGTCGTGCAGGAACATCGTCCACTGCTCCCCCGGCCGGCCCTCGAAGCGCACGCAGGGCTCGATGACGAACTCGGCGCCGGCCGCCCGCAGCCGGTCGGCGAGCTCGTGGAACTCCGGGATCGGCAGGATCAGACCGAAGTGCGGCACCGGGACGTCGTGGCCGTCCACGGCGTTGCGGTGCGCCGGGCTCGTGCGGGCCGGGGCCAGGTGGGTGACGAACTGATGGCCGCCCAGGTTCCAGTCCACCCAGGTGTCGGAGCTGCGGCCCTGCTCCAAGCCGAGCACCTCACCGTAGAAGCGGCGCGCCGAGGCCAGGTCGTCGACCGGCATGGCCAGGTGGAACCTGGGGATCGAGGAACCGGAGTCAGTCATGGGTGCCCAGGGCGCATCGGAGGAAGGACGCCCAGCTGTCGAGGCAGACGGCGAACGGCGCCCGCGTCAGGTCCTTGAAGTCCCGTACACGCACGGCCGCCTCGGCGACCGCCACCTCGACGCAGTCGTCCGCCCTGCGCGCTGCTGCAGCCGGACCTGGACCGGCCGAAGTCCATCGTGCTGCTCACGGTTCCCCTCGCATCCGCTCGAGCAGACCCACCGACTCGTCTGGGAGGGGCCCGCGGACGCAGTCTCGCATAGCACATGTGCAGCCTGCCGGCATCATCGTCGACCTGGCAGAACAGATCGACTGACGCAGGCCCGCCTCTCCCGAGAATCACGTGTGGTGACGGCAACCTCATTGCCGTCACCACACACGAACGACGAGCAGCCGCCGTCACCTGCGCGCAAGCCGCGCATCAGCGGCGTCAGCCCGCCGAAGAACTCCTCGTCCGCACTGACGTCCTGCGCCTGTCGCGCGGTTTCGGCCATGTACGGGAACTCCGTCGGCGATCACGTAGGCGGGCAGGCCGCGCGGCGGTCGGCTCGGGCTGCCCGCCGACTTCGTGATCGCGAGCGACGGCCGAGTCGTCGCCGTCACGTACGGCGAACACGCCTACGACCAATGGCCGGTGGACGAACTGCTGGAGCTCGCCCACCACGCACCACGGCCGGATCCCATGGCCGGGTAGGCGGCCCTACCCGGCAAACGTCGGCGCAGCGGCGGGGGCGGGCGGTCAGTCGGTGCGGAGAGCGGCGACCGCCTCGACGATGACGTCCGCGATGCGGGCCGGGTGTTCCACCAGGGCGAAGTGGCCCGCGTCGGGCACGTCGACCAGGGTGACGTGTGGGCAGTTCTCCAGTTCGCGGCGTTCGGTCGCAGTGAGGCCGACGTCGTCGCGGTCGCCGCGCACGACCCAGGCCGGGACCTGAGCTGCGCACAGCCGGGCGACGACCGAGGGGTGCCGACCGAAGTAGGCGAAGTAGTCGCGCACGATCCGGCGGCACGACGCCGGGCGGCTGCTGGCCATGTCCGCCGCCAGAGCAGCAGCCCGGTCCGGCGGCAGGATGCGCCGCAGGCCCGCAGGCAGCGCCTTCATCAACGCCGACCAGGCCAGTCCGCCCAGTACCGGCACCCTGCCCACGGCGTCCACGAGGGCGAAGCCCGTGGACTCGTCCTTGCGGGAGAAGGCGGGCGACAGCAACACCACCGGACCGGCGAAGGTGCCGGCGGCGGCCATCTCGAGGGCGATGTTCGCGCCGAGGCTGTGCCCGACGACCACATGGCAGCCACGGTCAGCGGCAAACCGGCCGAAGAGGCGGGCGTAGTGCTCCAGCGACACGTCGGCGGGGGCACGGGTGCGGCCGAAGCCGGGGATGGTGGCCGCCACCGTCCGCACTCCGGCCTCGGGCAGCCTGGGTTCGGCCATCACGTCGGCGAAGTACTCCGTGGTGCACATGGCTCCGGGAATCAGCAGCGCGCGGTGTCCCGCATCAGCCGGCCCCGCGGTCCGGACGTCCCAGTCGTCGGTCATGCGCGGAGTCTGACGCCCGCCAGGACTCCGGCGGGGCACCGTGCTCCACTCGTGGCATGTCCCGCCACCGCGCGTGCGCAGCAGGAGGGTGCATGAGGGACGCGCGGGTGGAGGCGGTAGCCTTCGTCACTCGCACCACCCCCGTCCATCTCATCACACAGTAGGAGTGCGACAATTGAGCATATCTCAGCACAGACGCCGTAGTGGCATAGCGCTCGGCGCAGCGGGCCTGGCGATGGCGGGCTCGGTCATGATGGCCTCGCCGGCTTCCGCGCACACGCCGAGGTGGAGCGTGACCTGCGACTCGGTCACGGTCAGCCTGAAGTACTACAGCAAGCAGGGCGGCAACACCGTCACCCTCACTGCGGGCGACAAGACCCTCAAGTCTGCCACCTTCAAAGACCACTGGGGCGTCAAGGAACTGGCGCTCCCCGCGCACACCCAGCCCCTCACGGTGCACCTGGTCGTCAAGGCCGTCGACACCACCGCACAGAAAAGCTACGACCTCGACCAGACGAAGTCCTCGCCCGTGTGCGAGGGCCAGGTGACGAAGCCGACCCCGGTCGCGTCGCCGTCGGTGAAGCCCTCACCGAGCGAGTCGGCCGCGCCGGAGCCGTCGCAGAGCAGCAGCGCGCCGGCCGTCAAGCCCGTCGACGACAAGAGCCCGGCCCCCTCGGAGGACCTGGCGGAGACCGGTGCCTCCAGCGCCACTCCGCTGATCGCCGGGATCGCCGCGGCCGTCGTCATCGTCGGCGCGGGTCTCGTGATGCTGGCGCGCAAGCGTCGCTCCTCGCAGGCCTGAGGCCCTCGCACGGCATAGCCGCTGAGGCCCTTCCGGTCCGCCACCACGGACCGGAGGGGCCTTTGCCGTGCCGTCTCCCGCATTCACCCGCAATACGGGCATAGTCTCCCCGCCATGGCCAAGATCGTGGGCATGGTCAAGCGGCTGCTGGTCGGCAGGACGCTGCAGAGCGACCAGCTGCACGGGACGCTGCTGTCCAAGCGGCTGGCCCTGCCCGTCTTCGCCTCGGACCCACTGTCGTCGGTGGCCTACGCGACGCAGGAGGCCATGGTCGTCCTGACTCTCGGCGGCCTGACCTACCTTTATCTGACCGGCTGGATCGCGCTGGCCGTGGTGTGCCTGCTGGCGCTCGTCGTGCTGTCCTATCGTCAGGTGGTCTACGCCTACCCCAGCGGCGGCGGCTCCTTCGAGGTGGTCTCCACCAATCTGGGCCCCGGCGCCGGGCTGGTGGTGGCGGCGTCGCTGTTGGTGGACTACGTCATGACGGTGGCCGTCTCCGTCGCCTCCGGTGTCGACAACGCCATCTCGGCCCTCCCCGCACTCGGCGGCTACCGGATCGGTCTGGCGGTGGGCTGCGTCGTGCTGCTGGCAGGAGTGAATCTGCGGGGGATGCGGGAATCCGGGCGCGCGTTCGCGGCGCCCACCTACCTGTTCGTCGTCGGCATGGTGGTCCTGTGCGTCACCGGAGTGCTGCGGTGGCTGCTGGGCGACGCGCCGGTCGCCGAGAGCGCCGACTACGGCATCAGACCCGCGCCGGGTGAGTCACACCTGGCCGGGCTCGCGCTGCTGATGCTCGCCCTGCGGGCGTTCTCCAGCGGCAGCAGCGCCCTGACCGGCGTGGAGGCCATCTCCAACGGCGTGCCCGCCTTCCGGAAACCGAAGTCGAAGAACGCCGCCGCCACCCTTGTCGCGATGGGCGTGATCGCGATCGCGCTGTTCTCCGGCGTCACGACGCTCGCCCTGGTCTCGGACGTGCACATCGCCGACGATCCCTGCCGGCTGACCGGACTGCCCGGCGGCTGCCACGGCGCCGAACAGCGCACGGTGATCGCGCAGGTGGCGGCGGCCGTCTTCGGCGGCGACAGCGCCGGCTTCTACTACATCCAGGCCACGGCCGTACTCATCCTCGTCCTGGCGGCGAACACGGCCTTCAACGGTTTCCCGCTGCTCGCCTCGATCCTGGCGCAACGCCGCTACCTGCCACGCCAGTTGCACACCCGCGGCGACCGGCTCGTGCTCTCGAACGGCATCATCGCGCTCGCCGTCGTCGCGGCCGCGCTGCTGCTGGCGTTCCAGGCGTCGGTGACCAGCCTCATCCATCTCTACATCCTGGGTGTCTTCACCTCCTTCACCCTCTCCCAGGCGGGTATGGTCCGGCACTGGAACCGCCTGCTGCGCCTCGATCGCGAGCGCGACCCGGCCGCCCGGCGCCGCCGGCACCTGGCACGAGCCGTCAATGGAGCAGGCGCCGTCGTCACCGGCGCGGTGCTCGTCATCGTGTTGCTCACCAAGTTCGTGGAGGGCGCCTGGCTGGCGATCGCCGCCGCGATCGTGCTGTGGCTGCTGATGCGGTCGATCCGCAGCCACTACGACGCGACGGCCGAGGAGCTTTCCACCGGCGACCCGCACGCCGAGCTGGTCCGCCCGTCCCGCATCCGGGTCGTCGTGCCCGTGTCCACCCTGCACAAACCGACGCTGCGTGCCCTGTCCTACGCCCGCGCCGTCGCGACGGACACCGTGGAGGCGGTCACGGTCTCCGTCGACACGGACGAGACGGCCGAACTGCGCCGGCAGTGGGACGACGCCGGCATCGACGTCCCGCTGAAGATCCTGGAGTCGCCGTACCGGGAGATCGCCCGTCCGCTGGTCGACTATGTCCGCTCGCTGCGTGCCGGTCCGCGCGACGTGGTCAGCGTCGTCATCCCCGAGTACGTGGTGGGCCACTGGTGGCAGAACCTGCTGCACAACCAGTCCGCGCTCTGGCTCAAGAGCCGCCTGCGGTTCGTCACCGGCGTCACCGTCACCAGCGTGCCCTGGCGGCTGACCTCCTCCGTGCACGCGGCCCGGCGGTTGCCGCGGCCGCGCCCGGGCGCGGTACGCCGCGGCGAGCCGCCGATGACCCCGCCCGCGTCGCCGCCCCCGCCATCGCCACCGCGGTGAGGTGAGCCACCGGAGTGAGCGGAGCCGGAAGCGCTCACCTGTTCCGGCACGCCATCGCCCGCGGCTGACAGCACCGGCGGGTCAGCCGCGGTCGCCGTTCGTCGGCAGGCCCGCGCATCGTGCGCCGATCCGGTCCATGGCCGGTGTCGAGCCGAGCAGCGGCGTGGTGATGTGGCCGGCGGGCAGTAAGGAGGGTGTTGACGGGTCGGTCGGGGCGCCGGGGGCATCGGCCGTCGGAAGGTCGGCCGCGCCGGACCGCTCAGGCGAGTACGCCCGTCCCCAGCAGCCCGAACAGCAGGACGCCGACGACGATGCGGTAGACGACGAATGCGTTGAAGGAGTGCCGGGCGACGAACCTCAGCAGCCAGGCGATGGAGGCGTAGGCGACGCCGAAGGAGACGACGGTGCCGACGGCGAGCGGCAGCGCGCCGGCTCCGGTGCCCAGGGCGTCCTTGAGCTCGTAGATGCCGGCGCCGGTGAGCGCGGGGATGCCGAGGAAGAAGGACAGCCGGGTGGCGGCGACCCGGTCCAGGTCCAGCACGAGAGCGGTGGACATGGTGGCGCCGGAGCGGGAGAAGCCGGGGAAGAGCAGCGCCAGGATCTGCGAGGTGCCCACGAGCATGGCGTCCTTGAAGGAGGTGTCGTCCTCGCCGCGCTTGTGCCGGCCCATCTGGTCAGCGGCCCACATCACACCACTGCCGACGATCAGCGAGGCGGCCACCACCCACAGCGAGGCCAGCGGGCCCTCGATCAGCGGTTTGGCGGCCAGTCCGACGATCACGATGGGGATGGTCGCGTAGATCACCCACCAGGCGAAGTGGTAGTCGTGGTGGTACCGCTCCTCCTTGTGCGCCAGGCCGCGGCCCCAGGCGGTCACGATCCGCACGATGTCGCGGAAGAAGTAGACGAGAACGGCCGCGATCGCGCCGACCTGGATGACGGCGGAGAAGCCGACGACGGCCGGATCGTCGACCGGGATGCCCATCAGGCCCTCGGTGATCTTCAGGTGGCCGGTGGAGGAGACGGGGAGGAACTCCGTCACGCCCTCCACGGCGCCGAGGACGAGGGCCTGTCCGATGCTGATCGCGGTCATGGGTTCCATTCGTGATCCGGTGCTGCGCGGCCCGACACGGAAGCCGGCAGGTAGATCTTGCTGCGGGGAGGTGTCGCGGCGGCGACGTCCGCGTGGCGGGTGCGCGAACACGTCATGCCCAGGGAGGACGTACGGTCTACAACACTGTAGACGAACGGTCGGGCCGAGACGGTTCCGGGCGGCCGGTACGGCGCTCAGGAGGTGGTCTCGCCCTGCGCGATCTCGACGTTCGCGTGCAGGTCGTGGGCCGCCTCTGCGTTCGCGGAGGCCGCCGACAGTGCGGCGCACACCAGCAGCATCGAGGCGACCACGCGCCATGCGCCGGCGCAGGTGGCACCGTGCGGCTCGGGATGCAGCAGCGCGGCCACCCGCCGCGGAACGGGTCCGGCAGTGGCACCGGGCAGCACGCTCGGGCGGCGGACGGAAGCGGCGGCGTGCGCGGCCAGCGCGGCCCGGCCGACGGCCCGGGCCACCAGCCGCCGGTCGCCGGTGACACGGGCGGCGGACTCGTCCGCCCAGCGCTCCAGCGCGTAGGCGAGCGGCTCGCGCAGCCACCGCAGCGCCGGGTGCAGCACGGCGGCGACCGCCCCGGCCGCCAGGAAGAGGTGGTGGCGGCCGGTCAGATGCGCGCGTTCGTGTGCGAGGAGAGCCGCACGTTCGCCGGGCGTGAGCGCCCGCAGCATCCCGGTCGTCACGACGATGCGCCCGGTCCTGCCGGGCAGCGCGAAGGCGTACGGCAGGTCCTCCCGGCGCACGGCCAGCTCACCGGCTCCCGCGGAGCCGCCCGCATCGGCCGCCGCGCGGGCGACGCGCAGTTCCCGGCACTGGGCCCGGACCCGGTGGGTCGCGGCCGCCGCACAGACGACGAGCAGCACGGCCGCCGCGACGGCTGCCGGCACGAGCACCTGCGTGTCTCCGCGCAGGAGCGGCACCGAGACATGGCCCAGGGCGGCAACCGCCGGCAGTCGCAGCGCCCCGGCGAACACCACCAGCGCGAGCGCGGCGGTGCTGGAGAGGCCGAGCAGCACGGCCAGTCCCGTGAGCAGCCAGGCGGCGGCGCGGGCCGGCAGCGCCCAGGCGAGCCGCCGGGCAGCAGGGACGGCGAGCAGCGGCGTCAGCAGGGGGAGCCACACGCCGTAGGTCACGGCCGGCCCCGGTCGTCGTCGGGCACCTCGTCGTCGGACGCCTCGGCACCGGCACCGAGCAGGCCGCGCAGCAGCTCCTCGTCCTCGGAGCGCAGGCCCGAGACGAAGCGCGCGAGCACCGTGGAGTGGTCGTCGTCCCGTTCGAGTTCGGCGTGCATACGGCGAGCGGTCAGTCCGGCCGGGTCCGCGGTGGGCGTGTAGGCGAAGCCGCGGCCGCGCCGCTCGCGGGCGACCAGGCCCTTGGTGTGCAGCCGGGAGAGGATCGTGGTCACGGTGGTGCGCGCCAGACCGCCGCCGAGCGTGAGCTGCACGTCCCCGGGTGTGAGCGGCCCGCCGGCTGCCCAGAGCGCGGTGAGCACGCCGGATTCGAGTTCGCCCGACGGACGACGGTCCGTGTGTCCTGAAGCCACCCTCGCGCACCTCCCGCTCCGCGTCGTCTACAGTGCCCCCTGAACCGACTACATGAATGTAGACAGAGGAGTCCGCGACATGGCCACGCACGTCCTCGCTGTCGCACAGGCGGTGAACGTCCTGGACGCCGGCTCGCTGCTGGCCGCCTTCGGCGCGGCCGGCGTCGCCATCGTACTGTTCGCCGAGACCGGCCTCCTGGTCGGTTTCTTCCTTCCCGGCGACTCCCTGCTGTTCACGGCGGGCCTGTTCTGCGTGCCAGGGGCCTCGGGCCCCGTCCACCTGTCGCTGGCCCAGGTGCTGACGGCTGCAGTCGTCGGCGCGCTGGCCGGGGCCCAGACCGGGTACTGGCTCGGCCGCCGGGGCGGGCGGGCGCTGCTGGCGCGCAACCGCAGCAGGCGGCTGCACGAGGGCGCGGCCAAGGCCGAGGAACTGCTCGCCCGCTACGGCCACACGAAGGCGATCGTCCTGGCCCGTTTCGTGCCGGTGGTGCGCACCGTGCTCAACCCGCTGGCCGGCACGCTCGCGGTGCCGCTCCGGGTCTTCACGGCCGCCCAGGTCGCCGGGGGTCTGGTGTGGACGGCCGGCCTGGTACTCGCCGGCTACGCGCTCGGGTCCTCGGTGCCGAACGTCGACCGCTACCTGCTGCCGCTCGTCGCCCTGGTCGTGGTGATCTCGCTGGTGCCCCTGGCCCTCGAGCTGCTGCGTTCGCGCTCGCGGGCCCGGGCGGAGCAGCGCCGGTGAGCCGCGCCTGGCCCGGCACGCCCTACGCGCCGTAAGGTCGGCGGCATGAGCGGCGAAAATCCCCGGACCGGCGCTCCACGACGCAGCGCCGGGGAGCTGGAGAGCGAAGTACTGGCGGTGCTGTGGGCCACGGGGATCCCGCTGACCCCGGCGGAGATCCAGGCCGAGATCGGCGGCGGACTCGCCTACAACACGGTGCACACGATCCTCAAGCGGCTGCTCGACAAGGGCCTCGTCGTCCGGGAGGCCGGGGGCAGGCGCGGGAGCTACCGCCCGGTGAAGAACGCCGCCGAGCTGACCGCCGACGTGATGCGGCAGACCCTGCACAGGGGCCCGGACCCCATCGGTGCGCTGCAGCAGTTCGTGACCGGACTGAGCAGCGCCGAGGAGCAGGCGCTTCGGGACTTCCTGGGCTCCGAAGAGCGGGCGACGTGAGGGTCGACGTCTACCTGCCGCTGGTGCTGTCGCTGCTGCTCGCGGCAGTCAGCCCGCAGGTGGCGCGCCGGCTGGCACCCGCCCCGGCCGCCCGCACCCTGGTGGTCTCCGGCATGGTCACGGCGGTGACGTCGGTCTGGGGGCTGGTACTGCTGGCCGGGACGCTGCTGGGTGACACGCCGCCGGTGGCGGAGGAGGCCCGCGAGCACCGGCTGCACATCGCCGAGCCGGTACCCGAGGCGATCGCGGTGGCAGCGGTCGTGGCGCTGGCCGTCGCCGCGTTCCGGCTGTGGCGGGTGCTCCGTGCGCGCAGCACCGCCGCCCGCGCCCTGCGGCGGCTCTCCCGAGCTCACCCCGAGGGGACGGAGCTGATCGTGGCGGCCTCTCCCGCCGCGCGCGCGTTCGCGGTGCCCGGCCCGCCGCGGCGCATCCTGGTCACCACGGGGATGCTGCAGGCTCTCGACGCCTCCGAGCGCCGGGTGCTGCTCAGTCACGAGCGCGCCCACCTGCGGCATCGGCATGCCCGGATCAGCGCGGCCGTCGAGGCGGCCGCCGCCGTGAACCCGCTGCTCGCCCCGGTCCGCGACACGGTCGACTTCCTCCTCGAGCGCTGGGCGGACGAGCACGCGGCGCACGTGGTGGGTGACCGCGGCACCGCCGCGCGGGCGCTGGCCCGCGCCGCACTGGCCGCGCACGGGGGACATGGCGCTCGCGGGCTCGCCTTCTCCGACCGTTCGGTCACCCGGCGGGTGGCCGCCCTGCGGTGCGCGCCGCCGCCGAACGCCCGGCTGGCGGCCGCCGCCGTGCTGGTGCTCGGCGCGGTGCCGGCCTTCGGCGCCGTCGACGCGACGCGGGACTTCCTCGCCGTGCTGGGCCATGCCCTGTTGCTGATCTAGTGCCGCCCTCACCCATTCCCTACACCATGTAGTGTTCACTGAGTCCTACAGGACGTAGGGTTTTTCGGCCATGGGTGGAAGGGTCTCTGACATGGTGCAGCCCCGAGGGCGGCGAATGACGATCCGCTTTCTGCTCCTGAACGCGTACACGGTCGGCGGTACGGTCCGCACGGTGACCAACCAGCTCGCCGCCGCCGCGGGGCTTCCCGCGTGAGCGCGCGGATACCCGCCCGGGCCGCCGCGGCCACCGTCTGGTACCTGCGCATGGTCGCGGTGCTGAACGTGCTGGCGCTCGGCTCGGTGCCTTTCCGCGCGGCGGTCGACGAGCACAACGTGGGCAGACTGTTCACCCCCTACCTGGCCACCTCCGGCCTGGTCTCCACGGTGCTGGCGCTGTTCCTCGCCGTGGTGATGCGGCGCCGCAAGCGGGCCGCGTGGACCTTCAACCTGCTGCTGTCCGCGCCGCTGTTCGTGCTCAACCTGCTGGCCATGACCCAGGAACAGTTCCGCGTGCACCCCTTCAACTGGGCCTCGCTGGTGCTCACCGGCAGCTTCGTGGCGGCGCTGCTGACCGGCCGCAGTCAGTTCCAGGCGGCGCGCGACCACACCGAGACGGCGCGGGCACTGACCGTACTGGCCGGCGGCGTGCTGGCCGCGGCCGGCATCGGCACCCTGCTGGTCAGCTCCACGAATGAGGCCACCGGCGCGAGCCTGGGCGACCGGATCGCCTACACCCTGCTGCGCGGCGTCACCGTCGGCCCGCTCGCCGACCGCTTCCCGCACGTCCAGGCCCCGCCGTGGGTGGACCTGATCGTCAACGTCCTCACGGCGCTGGCGTTCGCACTCGTGCTGCTCACCTGCTTCCGTTCACCGCGCGGCCGGCGACTGCTCGGCCCGGAGGACGAGAGCGCGCTGCGCGGCCTGCTCGCCGACCACGGCGACCGGGACTCCCTGGGGTACTTCGCGCTGCGCCGGGACAAGTCGGTGGTCTTCTCCCCGACACGCAAGGCCGCGATCACCTACCGGGTCGTCGGCGGGGTCAGCCTCGCCTCGGGTGACCCGCTCGGTGACCGGGAGGCGTGGCCGGGCGCCATCGAGGAGTGGCTGCGCACGGCCCGTCTGCACGCGTGGGTGCCCGCCGTGACGGGTGCCGGCGAGGAGGCCGGAACCGTCTACGCCCGACACGGCTTCGACGCCCTGGAACTCGGAGACGAAGCCATCGTGGACAGCGCCGACTTCACCCTCCAGGGCCGGGCGATGCGCGGTGTCCGGCAGGCACACAACCGGGTCCGCCGCGCCGGGTACACCGTGCGGATCCGAAAACACCGCGACATTCCCCATTCCGAGATGGCCCAGCTCGTCGACCGGGCTGACCGCTGGCGGGACACCGAAAGCGAACGCGGCTTCTCCATGGCGCTGGGCCGGCTCGGTGACCCCTCCGACGGTGACTGCCTGATGCTGGAGTGCCTGGACGGCGACGAGGTGCCGCGCGGCATGCTGAGCTTCGTTCCGTGGGGCGAGAAGCGGCTCTCGCTGGACCTGATGCGCCGTGACCGCGACGCGGACAACGGCCTCATGGAGTTCATGATCGCCGAGTTGTTCCGGGCGTCCGCGGCACTCGGCATCACACAGGTGTCGCTGAACTTCGCCGTCTTCCGCTCCGTCTTCGCCCGCGGCGCCCGGCTCGGCGCCGGTCCGGTGCTGCGCCTGTGGCGGGCCGTGCTGACCTTCTTCTCCCGGTGGTGGCAGATGGAGTCCCTCTACCGGGCCAACGCCAAGTACCGCCCGGTGTGGGAGCCGCGCTACCTGCTGTTCGAGAAAAGCAGCGAAGTCCCCCGCATCGGCCTGGCCTACGCCCGCGCCGAGGGGTTCCTGGAGGCGCCGGCGCTGATGACGCGTTCCCGCCGCCGGGAGCGGGCCGACGACCGCTGACCCCGCCGGCCGGCGAATGTATCCGCCTTGTATGCCCACCTCCTTGAATCGCCCATGCCATTCGGGACGAGGCAAGGGGAGAAGCATGCAGAGGCACCTTCGCAGGTCACTGGCCACCGTGAGCGCCGCCGCCGTCATGGTCACGGCTCCGCTCGCCGGCGCGGCCCCGCAGACCTCGACGTCGGCAGAGCTGCTGAGCCGACCGGCGTTCAAGATGCCGTTCCTGTGCGGGCAGAGATGGCTCGGCAACAACTGGAACGGGCACAGCCCGGCCCACGCCATCAACTGGAACCACTACAGCGCGAGCGGCGCCACGGACGACTACAACCGACGCGTCTTCGCCAGCGCCGGCGGCACCGTCCTGTCCTCCTACTACTCGAAGACCGCCGGCTACGGCCACACCATCGTGATAGGCCACGGCGGCGGCTGGCGGACGCGCTACGCCCACCTGAGGACCCGCGCCGTCGCCAAGGGCGACCACGTCAAGATCGGCCAGAAGGTCGGCCGCGTCGGCAAGTCCTCGGCCGAGTACAACCTCTCCCCGCACCTGCACTACGAGCAGATCCACGACGGCCACGTCGTCGTCTCGGTGATCCAGGGCGTGCGCTGGAGCGACTACCTCAAGCGCTACCAGACCAGCAAGAACAAGTGCTGACGTGCGGCGGCCGGCGGCGGGCGCACGTCTGGCGGGCACGGCGCCGCGGCGCCGTGCCCGCGGGGCGGGACATCAGCGAAGCGCCCGCAGCTTGGCGTCGACCAGTTCGGCCTGGTCGCGCACCTCGAGGCGCCGCCACGTCGACAGCGAGCGGCGGAAGTAGCCGCGGAGTGCGGCCGCGTCGTCGCCCCGGACGCGCTCCGCGCGGGCCCGCTCCAGCCGCTGCTCGAAGAGCAGCATGTCGACGTCTCCCGGCGCGACGTCCAGGGCGTACCCGGAGGGCTGCGTGCGCAGTCCGTCGGTGGGAACGCCCGCGACGGACAGCGCCCGCCGCAACGTGCGCACGTAGGTGCGCACGTTCGCGACGGCGGAGCGGGGTGCGCCGCCGGGCCACAGCACCTCCGTCAGCTGGTCGAGCGAGACGAACCCGTTCGGCTGCAAGAGCAGCGTGGCGAGCACGGCTCTCGGCTTCTGCCCGCCGATGTGGACGGGGCCGCCGTCCTGCTCCACGAGCAGCGGCCCGAGCACCCCGAACGTGGGCTCCCCCATCCGCGCGCCTCCATGATCGTCGGCAACTGCGGCGCATCGTACCGGCGTTCGAAGGCATCCGGACAGAGTTCGGGCCCGCCGCGCCATCGGGCTTCCGCAGGCGCCGGTCACCCGGCCGTCTCCTCCCCGCCGACGGCCGACCGCCGACGACACCCTGCAACGCCCGGACCGCTGGAACCACTTCGCTCCGGAGGTCGTGGACGTGACAGCCGGGGCGGCGGCCCTGCGCGCGGCCGGCGCGCGCTTCCACGGCGGCATCGTCACCGGCGTCGGCGGCCAGCAGGCACGGGCCGGGACCTGCATGAAGCGGCCGCACGGGACCGACCCGGCGTGCCGGAATGTCAGGTGTGCCCCGTATCGATGTAATGGTCGGGTGTCCGGATCCCCACATCACCACGTCCCACGGGAGCTGATGCCCTGATGTCCGCACGTCAACGCACCGGCGCGGCCCTGGCCCTCGTCTGTGCCGCGTCGCTGGCCGCCGCCGGCTGCGGGCAGCCACACGGGGCGGGGGTGCACCGCACGCACGGCCCCCACCCGTCGGCCGCGGAATCCGCCGGCGCGGCGGCGGACCGCCTGCCCGGCATGCCGCCGCCGCTGAACGCGCACGACCTGTATGCCGCGGACCGTCCGGGCAGGCTGTCACCGGTGGTGAAGGATTTCCCGTCGCGGGTGTACGTGCCCAACACCGGTTCCGACACGGTCAGTGTGATCGATCCGAAGACGTACAAGGTGATCAGGACGATCCCGGTGGGCCACGAGCCGCAGCACGTGGTGCCCTCCTGGGATCTGAAGACGCTGTGGGTCAACAACGACCTGGGCAACACCCTGACCGCCATCGACCCCGCAACGGCGAAGAAGGGCCGCACGGTTCCGGTCCACGACCCCTACAACCTCTACTTCACACCCGACGGCGAGCACGCCGTGGTGATGGCCTCCAAGGACCACCAGCTCGTCTTCCGCGACCCGCACACGCTGAAGGTCCGCAAGGCTCTTCCCGTTGACTGTGCCGGGGTCAACCACGCCGACTTCTCCGCCGACGGCAGGTACTTCATCGTCTCGTGCGAGTTCTCCGGCGAGCTACTCAAGGTCGACACGGCGGCGATGAAGGTCGTCGACACGCTGCGCCTGCCGCGCCCGAACGCCAAGCCGCAAGACGTGAAGATCTCCCCGGACGGCGAGACCTGGTACGTCGCCGACATGAACTGCGACGGGCTGTGGATCCTGCACGGCGACCAGTTCACCGACCCGGCGTTCCTGCCGACGGGCAGCGGAGCACACGGCCTCTACGTGAGCCGGGACTCCAGGACGCTGTACATCTCCAACCGCGGCGAGGGATCCGTGTCCCTGCTGGACCTGCACAGGGGCAAGCTGGTCGGCAAGTGGCACATCCCCGGCGGGGGCAGCCCGGACATGGGCGGGGTGTCCGCCGACGGGAGGGTGCTGTGGCTCTCCGGCCGCTACGACGCCGAGGTCTACGCCATCGACACCCACACCGGGAAGACGCTCGCGAAGATCCCGGTCGGCCGGGGACCGCACGGCCTGGCCGTCTACCCCCAGCCGGGCCGGTACTCGCTCGGCCACACGGGCATCTTCCGCTGACGCCGTATCAGCCGCTCCCCTCAGTGGCCGTCACCGCCGGAGAGTGCCTGTTCGCACCAGATGGTCTTTCCGTCCGCGTGGTGGCGGGTCCCCCAGCGGCGGCTGAGCTGCGCGACCAGCAGGAGACCGCGGCCGCCCTCGTCGAAGACGCGGGCCCGGCGCATGTGCGGCGCGGTGTTGTTGGTGTCCGAAACCTCGCAGATGAGCGTGGTGTCCCGGATCAGCCGCAGCCGGATCGGTGGTTCGCCGTAGCGGATGGCGTTGGTGACCAGTTCGCTGACGGCCAGCTCCGTGACGAAGGAGTTCTCGCCCAGCTGCCAGGCTGAGAGCTGACTGGTGACCGCCTTCCTGACGTGGGTGACCTCACCGGGGTCGGCGGGGATCTCCCAGCTCGCGATGTCGGCGGGCGGAAGTGCCCGGGTGCGGGTGAGCAGCAGCGCCGAGTCGTCGTCCGTGGGGCCGCCGGTCAGGGTGCCGATCACCATGTCGCTGAGGGTGTCGAGGGAGGACTCCCGGCGGCCGAGGACGTCGCACAACCGGTCCAGTCCCCTGCCGACGTCGCGCCGGAGCAGGCCGTCGGTGAACAGGGCCAGCAGGCTTCCCGGTTCCAGGATCAGTTCGGTCGCCTCGAACGGCAGCCCGCCGACGCCGAGGGGCGGACCGGTGCTGCCCGTCACCTGGCGGGCGGGCCCGTCCGGCGACGCCGTCACCGGAAGGGGGTGGCCGGCGCTGGCGAGATGACACCGGCACGTGGTGGGGTCGTAGACCGCGTAAAGGCACGTGGCTCCCAGCTCGGTTCCCTGCCGGGATCCGTAGCGGTCGTCTTCGGCGAGGTGCAGGACGAGGTCGTCGAGGTGGGTGAGAAGTTCGTCGGGCGGCAGGTCGACGTCGGCGAGTGTGCGTACGGCCGTCCGCAGGCGGCCCATGGTGGCGGAGGCGTGGACACCGTGGCCGACCACGTCACCGACGACCAGGGCGACACGCGTCCCGGACAGGGAAATGACGTCGAACCAGTCGCCGCCCACGCCGGCCCTGCTGTCGGCAGGCAGGTAACGGGTGGCGGTCTCGACCGCCGAAAGGCGTGGCGGGTGGTGGGGAAGCAGGCTGCGCTGCAGTGCGAGCGCGGTGTCGCGCTCCCTGGCGTAGCGGTCGGCGTTGTCGAGGGCGACGGCGGTCTTCGCGGCGATCTCCTCGGCGTCGGCCATGTCCTCCTCGACGAACGAAGGGGTGGTGTCCGCGCGCCAGAAGGTGATGTCGCCGACCAGTTCACCGTGCGTGGTCAGCGGAACGGTGATCAGGGAGTGCACGCCGTGACCGAGCAGCTCCTGCGCGTCTTCCGGGTTTCGGCCACGCCACTCGGCGTCCGCGCGCAGGTCCGCGACGAACTGCTCGGCGGGCTCGGCCCGCACGTCCGTGCCGACGGGGGCGAGCGGGTGGTCCTCGCGGACGCCGGCGAGGGCGAGACGCCGGTGGGTCCCCGGCGTGCGGCGGCCGGCCGGGGCGTGGTCGATGGCCGCGTAGTCGGCGAACCGGGGGACGGCGACCCGCGTGAGCCGCCGGGCGGTCTCGGCCGCGTCGAGAGTGCTCCCGGCGGCCGCGCCGGCCTCGTACAGCAGTCGCAGGCGTCGGCGTACCGCCCGCTCCTGTTCCCGGCTCCGTTGCAGGGTGCCCGCCATGGTGTTGAAGCCGTCGGCGAGTTCCGCCAGCTCACGGGACCCCTCACTCGGCACCCGCACTGACAGGTCACCGTCCGCGAGGCGCGTGGTGGCCGAGGCGGTCTGCCGGATCGGCCGGACCACGGCACGCAGGAGGTACCCGTTCACCGTGATCACGACGGCGACGGATCCGGCGAGGCCGGCCGCTGCCGCGGCGATGGCCCGGTCCGACTGCGCGTCCTCGGCGGACTGTCTGGTGGCGATCAGGGAGGAACCGGTCCCCTCGTAGCGGCTGAACTGGTCCCGCAGACCGTCCACACGCTGCTTTCCCTCCTCCGTCACCGCCGCGCCGCGCACCCGGGGTCCCCGGCGCGTGCCGCATCGACGACGGGAACCGAGTAGTCGCGGAAGTAGGAGCCGACCGCCTGCTGGATCTGCCGGGCACGCTCCTGCTGAGCCGGTGTGCTGCTCAGCCGCACCAGGTGACCGGTCTCGGCGCCGTAGCGCTCCCGCGCGCGCTGCCAGGGCTGCAGGAAGCGTTCCTGCCCGGTGATCACGAAACCGCGCTGTCCCGGTCTCGGCATCGACCACGAGCCGCTCCACCCGGCCGGCCTGCAGCACCTCCGTCCGGGAGTCCCGGACGGCGCGGGTGGTCTCCCGCAGGTCGATGACGGACGCGACGAGGACGGCGAAGGCACCGCCCACGAGCAACGCCAGCAGACACCCGGCGATGACGGCTCGCCGGACGAGTCCCGGCCGGGCCGCCGTGGTGAACGCGCGAGGGGCCCCACTCATGTCTCCCATCCTGAAGGCTTCCGGCATGCCCCGCACCGCGACGATCTTCCCGCGATCCGCCGACCGGCCGGGCCGGTCGGCCCCGCGCCGGGGTCCACGACGGCGGCCGAGCGTCAAAGCGTCCTTTCCGACGGACGGTCAGAGCTGCGGTGGAGAGCACACACCCGGCGGCACGCAGCGTGCGGCTGCAGATCGACGGCGAGAGCGGCGGCGACTGGCACCTGCCGCTGGACGGTCCCGAGGACCCGGCCGGGCCGGAGAACTGCGTCAGCCGCGTGGTACTGCCCGAGGTGGAGTTCTGCCGGCTCGCGGCCGGTCACCTCGCCCCGCGGCAGGCCGCCGCCGGGCGGCTGGGCGATCAGAGGGCGGTCGTGGAACTTCTCTACGCGATGACCTCGATGAGCCGACTCTGACAGGGCGGCCTTCCGCTGCCTGCGCGTCGGCCGGGCGCAGCACAGTTGCAACAGCAACACATTCGTGACGTGTGACCACATCGCCCCGGGCGGCCACTCGGGTGAACCGCGATCACGCCACAGCGGGGCGGAGGTCCGCTCCGACCTCCCCCCCTTGCCTTTCGGGCGTTCCGACGCGCCGAACCACCCCGATCGCCCATGCCCGTTTCGACTCTTTATCGATGCTTTACTCCCAGTCGCTCAGGTGTAACCGCCGGCGAACCCGCCGCGACTGAGAGGTTCGGTCCCGAGCGCCTGCCGCCTGAGCCAGCAGTGTGTCGAGCAGCGCGCGGCCGGTGACCGAGGAGGAGATCCGTGAAGCGCAACCTGTCTCTCCACCGCGCGAGATTCGCGTCGGCGAAGGCTCACCGCCGGGTCGGCGAGCGGATGCTGGCCGGAGCCGGCGTCGCCGCGCTGGCCGCGGCCGTCGCCGTGGTCGGCCTGGCCCCGGTCAGCAGCACCGCGTCCAGTCACCGTGAGGCGCCCCTGATCTCGGGTGACCCGCGGGCGGACAACACCGACGTCTATGGGTTCGTCAGCCCGGACCGCACGGACACCGTCACGCTGATCGCGAACTGGATCCCGTTCGAGGAGCCCAACGGCGGCCCGAACTTCTACCCGTTCGCGGACGACGCCCACTACAACATCAAGATCGACAACGACGGTGACGGCTGCGCGGACGTCACCTACACGTGGAACTTCACCAGCCACTACCGCAAGCCCGGCAACCAGTTCCTCTACAACACCGGGGTCGTCACCAGCTTCCATGACCCCGACCTGCTGTTCCGGCAGACCTACGACCTCACGGTCACCGACAAGCACGGCCACACCAGCACGCTGCTGGACGACGCCCCCGTCGCGCCGTCCCGCGTCGGCAAGGCATCCATGCCGAACTACGGCAAGCTGCGGAACCAGGCCGTCACCCGGATTCCGGGCGGCGGCCGGACGCTCGCCGGGCAGGCCGACGACCCGTTCTTCCTCGACCTGCGGGTCTTCGACCTGCTCTACGGCGGCGACCTGAGCGAGCGCGGCAACGACACGCTGGCGGGATACAACGTCAACACCGTCGCCCTGCAGGTGCCCAAGAGGGCCCTGGCCCTGCACGGCGACAAGCAGGACAACCCCGTCGTCGGCATCTGGTCGACCACCGACCGGCGCGGCGCCACCGTCACCGACAGCCGGAAGGGCGGCGACCACAACGGCTGGCACCAGGTCTCCCGGCTCGGCAACCCGCTGGTCAACGAGGTGGTCGTCCCCTACAAGTACAAGGACGCCTTCAACAGCCTCGAGCCGTCCCAGGACCACACGGTGCAGCCGGTCGTCGACAAGGTGCTCGACCCGATCCTGCCCAAAACCATCGAGAAGGTCTACGGCATCCCGGCCCCGCCGACGCCCCGTAAAGACCTGTTCGAGATCTACCTGACCGGCATCTGCAAGGCCTGCGGTCCCATCAACGCCGACCTCAACTCCCAGCGGCTGAACGCGGACGTGGACTCCGACGACTTCGTGCCGTCCGAGGAGCTGCGGCTCAACATGAGCGTGCCGCCCACCGCGCACCCCAAGCGCCTCGGCGTGCTGGCCGGGGACCTGGCCGGGTTCCCGAACGGGCGGCGGCTGACGGACGACGTCGTCGACATCTCGCTGCAGGCCGTCGAGGGCGCCGCCCAGACCGGCCGGCTGGTCCCGGCCCTGGCCGACGGCGACAAGGTCAACCGCAACGACAAGAAGTTCGGCCGCCACTTCCCCTACGTGGCGCTGCCGCACTTCAAGGCCGTCAACCGGAGCGACGGCGCACCCGGCGGCAAGGCCGCCCGGTCCGCGGCACACACCGACGCGGACCGGCTCGGCGAGCCGCAGAGCGCGGCCCTGCCGGCCGGCCTCGCCGGAGCCGGTGCGCTGCTGCTGGGCACGTCGGGCGCCCGCGTCCTGTGGCGTCGCCGCAGGAACGGCTGACCACCGCACCGGCAGTCCCGTTCCGCCGGAGACGGCCTGTCCTCCGCCCGGCCGGGCGGAGGACAGGCCGTCTCCGGCGTTCCTCCCTCCTCCCCTTCCGCCATCCACCGACTCCGGGGGGCTTCCATGGCCACCACACCGTCACCGTCCGACCCGCCGCCGCGAGGTCGCAGGCGGCTGGGCGCCACCGCCGCGGTCCTCGTCCTGGGCACCGCGCTGTTCACCACGGGCGCCCTGCTGCTCGACCCGCAGGACACCCCGCCCCACACGGCGCGGGACGGCGCGGCACCGGCCCCCGCCACCGGGTCGGCACAGGCGCGCGTGGCCCGGCTGCGCGACCAGCTGCACCGCACCCCCGAGAACCCGCCCGCCTGGGCGCAGCTCGGCCTGGAGTACGTCCAGCAGGCCAAGAACACCGCCGACCCGTCGTACTACCGCAAGGCCGAGACGGTCCTGCACAGGTCGCTGTCGCAGCAGCCGGACGGCAACTTCACGGCCGAGGTAGGCATGGGGGCGCTGGCGGCGGCCCGTCACCGGTTCACCGCCGCGCTGCACTGGGCGCGGCGGGCGGTCGAGACCAACCCGCACAACGCCGCCGCGCGCGGCGTGCTCGGCGACGCCTACACCCAGCTCGGCCGCTACCCGGAGGCGTTCGAGGCCATCCAGAAGATGGTCGACCTCGAGCCCGCCACCCCCTCCCTCGCCCGCGCCTCCTACACCTGGGAACTGCGCGGCGACGCCGGCCGGGCAAGGAACCTGATGCGACGAGCGCTGGACGCCGCCTCCGACCCCTCCGACGCCGCGTTCGCCCGTTGCCATCTGGCCGTCCTCGCCCTCGACCGGGGCGACGCGGCGGGCGCGCTGGACCAGGTACAAGCGGGACTGCGCGCCGCACCCCACACACCGTCCCTGCTGGAGGCGCGGGCCCGCGCCCACGCGGCGCTGGGGCACCCCGACGCCGCCGTGCGCGACTACAAGGCCGCCATCGCCCGTGTCCCGCAACCCGCCTACGTCATCGCCCTGGGTGAGCTGCAGCAGTCGCTCGGCCACCTGAAGGAGGCTCGCGAACAGTACGCGTTCTACCGCACGCAAGAACGCCTCTACAGCCACGCCGGCGTCGTGCAGGACGCGGAGGCCGCCCTCTTCGAGGCCGACCACGGCGACCCTCACAAGGCCGTCGCGCTCGGCCGCCAGGCCGTCGGCAGCCGTCCGTTCCTCGCCGGCCAGGACGCCTACGCGTGGGCGCTGCACGCGGCCGGACGCGACGAGGATGCGCTGGCCCGGTCGGACAAGGCGCTGCAACTGGGCACCCGCAGCGCCCTTTACCACTTCCACCGCGGCATGATCGAACACGCCCTGGGCGACGAGGACGCCGCCCGCACGGACCTGCGCACGGCGCTCGAGACCGATCCGCACTTCCACCCGCTGCACGCCCCGGCCGCCCGTAGGGCACTGCGGCGGATCGGTGGTGACGCATGAGCCGGCCGGCCCTCACCCCGCCTCGCGCGGCCCGCGTCGCCCTGGCAGTCGTCGCCGCCGCCGTGACACTCCTGCAGGCCGCCCCCGCGGCCGCCGCCCACCCGCTGGGCGACTTCACCGTCAACCACTACGACGGTTTCACCTTCACCCGGGACCACGTCGAGGTGACGGCCGTCGTCGACCGGGCGGAGATCTCCGCGGCACAGGAGCGCCCGCACGTGGACGCCGACCACGACGGCACGGTCAGCGCACCGGAACGCGCGGCACACGCCCGGCTCGGCTGCGCCGCCCTCGCCGACGCCCTGACCGCACGCGTCGACGGGACCGCCCTGCACTGGCGGGTCACCGACGGCCGGTTCGGCTACCGCCCGGGCCAGGCAGGCCTGCAGACCAGCCGGCTGGACTGCGCCCTGACCGCGCCGGCCGATCTGCGTTCCCCCGCCGACGTCGCCCTGCGGGACGACTACGCGTCCGTCCGTGTCGGCTGGCACGAGATGACCGCACGAGGTGAGGGCGTCGCGCTCGGCTCCTCCCCGCTCCCGACGGCTTCGGTGACACACGAACTGCGCCGCTACCCGCAGGACCTGCTGGCCGACCCGCTCGACCAGCGCGCCGCCACCTTCTCGGTGCGGCCCGCGGCGGGGGAGAGCACCGTGACCGCGCCGGCCGCCCTTCCCGGGGCCGGCCCGGTCACGGCCGTGCTCGGGCACGTCACGGCGGTCTTCGACTCACTGGTCGGCAGCCGTGAGCTGACGCTGTCCGTCGGGCTGCTGGCCCTGGCCCTCTCCCTGGTGCTCGGCGCCTCTCACGCCGCCATGCCCGGACACGGAAAGACGATCATGGCGGCCTATCTGGCGGGACGCCAGGGCGGCGTGCGCGACGCCGTGACGGTCGGCGCGACCGTCACCTTCACCCACACGGCCGGTGTGCTGGCCCTGGGGCTCCTGCTGCCGCTGGCCACCCACCTCGCCGGGGAGACGGTGCTGGCGTGGCTCGGCGTCGCCAGCGGTCTTCTCGTCAGCGCCATCGGCGTCAACCTGCTGCGCGGAACCCGCCACGGAAGCGAGCACGGGCACGGGCACCATCACGGTCACATGCACGAGCCCGACCACGGCCATCCGTTGCCACCTGCCCGATCCGAACCCCCGGGCTCCGGGCCCGCAACGGTGGCCGTATTGGCACCCCCGCACACCCACGAAGCGCACGCCCACACCCACGCCCGGCGGTTCAGCAGGCGCGGGCTCCTCGGCGTGGGCATCGCCGGCGGCCTGGTGCCCAGCCCGTCGGCGCTGGTCGTGCTGCTCGGGGCCGTCGCGCTGGGCCGTACCGCCTTCGGTGTCCTGCTGGTCCTCGGCTACGGCCTCGGCATGGCGCTGACCCTCACCGCCGCCGGCGTCGCGCTCGTCCGCTTCCGCGACAGCCTCGCCCGCTCGGCCCGGCTCCGCCGACTCGCCGGCGCGAAGACGACGCACCGCATCCGCCACTGGAGTCCGGTGCTGACCGCCTCGCTCGTCCTTCTGGTGGGTCTCGGCCTCACCGCCCGGGCGGTCCTCGGCACCCTGTGAGGCGTGCTGTCCCCTCGGTGTGAAGATCTGGTGCACTTCGCCGCGCGGGCCATCCGTCCCCCACGTCGGCTGCGAATGACCCGGCAAGCGCGGAACAACCCGCCGACCCACCCGCACTCGGCCTCGTGACGCACGTGTCCGGGACCGAGTGCGTGAGCGACGCCGTCACCGGCACGGGAGTGCTGAATGAAACCCGCGAGCCACGTCGACGGTGGCCGGCTGGAAGAGCTGCTGAGTGAGGTGGCCGACGGGCGGCACGAGGCGTTCGCCGAGATGTACACGGCGGTGGCCCCAGCCGTCTTCGAACTCGTCCACGGCGTGCTCGGCGACGACGCCCGGGCCGAGGAGGTCTGCCAGGAGGTGCTGGTCGAGGTATGGCTGGGCGCCGCCTCGTTCGACGCCGGGCGCGGCCCCGCGGTCACCTGGATCATGACCCTCGCGCACCGCCGCGCCGTGTGCGAGGCCCGCGCCGTGCACAGGGCCCGCGACCGCGAGCTCCGGGCGGCGTCGCTGCAGCACGTGACGACGTTCGACGAGGTGAGCGAGTCCGTGCAACAGCACTTGCAGTACGCCGCGGTACGCCGCTGCCTGGCCGGGCTCACTCCTCGGCAACGCGAATCACTGGTCCTCGCCTACTACGGGGGCTGGACCTATCCGGAGGTGGCCAAGCGTCTCGGCGTGGCGCTCGGCACGGTCAAGACGCGGATACGTGACGGCCTGCTCAGGCTTCGCGCGTGCCTCGCCTCCGGGGGCGCCGAATCCGCCCGGAAGACCGGGCGCCACCCGGACGGGCCCTCACGATGAGTCCTTCACCGTCGCCCCGGGTGACGATCGGAGAACGGCCGCTTCCTCCCTGTGCGGCTCGACTCTCCGAGAGGACTTGGACATGGCCAGGAAAATAGGGCGACGTACCCTCGCCCGCGCCGCGGCATGCGCGGCGACGATCGGCCTCTGCGCCGTCGGCACCGTCGGTTTCGCGGCGGCCGACGGGATGGGCGGCATGGGCGGCGACGAGAGCGGCTTCGGGCCGCCGCCCACCGGGAAGCGGGTGATCCAGCCGCTGAAGAACATGTGCTCCACGGGTCTGCCGCAGCACCTGTGCCGCAACATCGGTGTCACCGACGGCTGGTACGAGGGCAGGACCACGCAGTTCCTGTACACCCAGAACTACTGGTGCGACACGGCGGTCAAGTCCGGGGCGAAGAGCAAGTGCGAGGCGGGCGAGAAGTACCGACACGTGCCGCCCGGGCTGGTCTCGGACAAGTTCACCGACCCGCTCTACATTCCGGTACCGCTGTTCAAGCCCGGTCCCGCCCACCTCCAGTGCCCGGCGGGCAGGCCCTGCATCGACCACCCCAAGAGCATCGACCTCTCACGGCTGGCCGGCGCCCTGAAGATGCCGGCCTCGAAGCTGAGGAACGTCCCGCTCCCCGGCCACGACCACATCATCGACGACCGCAACGAGAACCGTCCCGAGTGGTGGCCCGTCTTCGTCGTCGGCGTGACCGATGCCAAGTCCTTCGCCAAGATCCAGCAGGGCAAGAGCCTCGACGTGGTCAACAAGCTGGCCGCCGACCCCAAGTCGGGCGTGACCAAACCCATCCCGACCAACACCTTCCTGTGGTTCCAGACCCTTCCCGGCACCATCGACGGCCCCTCCGGCAGGGTCGGCGCCGGCGAGGGAGGCACCCAGGGTTCGGACCACACCGGCATGCTGGTGGCCGGCGGCGCCGTGCTGCTCGCCGGAGCCGGCCTGGCCCTGCGCCGCCGCGCCCCGGCCCCGCGCAAGTCCTGACTGCGGGCCGGATGTGGGCGGGACACCGGCATGCCCCGCCCACATCCGGCCTCGGTCGCGCGACGGCGTGAGTTCGGCGAGACCGGCCGGCAAACCGGCCACGCCGGGTACCCCGAGCCGTCCGGCACCGCATCGAGCCGTCCTGAGCTCGCGGGAACTGACCGGCGGCGATCTCACCGACCGGCGGGGGCGGATGCTCAGCTTCGATGTGGCGGTGTGACAATAGCGCGCACAGCGTGCCCAGGACGGGACCGAACACCAGGCGGACCAATCGGTACCGGGCTCGGCGCCGAATCCCGGGTACAGAGGTTTCCGCCTACCCGAGGGAACGGGCATGACCGACACCGTGAACGCGCTGCCGCGCACTGCTCTGGACCGGCCGCTGCACAGCCGGGGGCGGCATCTCGCCGCTCTTGCGCTGCTGGTCACCGCCGGCGTGCATCTGTACCTGGCCCCCGAACACCTGCGGGAAGCGCCCTACATCGGCGTCCTGTTCATCGCGCTGGCAGTCGCATCCCTGATATCGGCCGCTCTCCTCCTGCTCAAGGACGCCCCGGCAGCCTGGTGGGCCGCCGGGCTGGTGAACGTCCTGGCCGTCATCGCCTATGTGCTCTCCCGCTCGGTGGGGCTGCCGCAGATCGGAGACGACATCGGCAATTGGACCGAACCACTCGGTCTCATCGCCCTCGGCGCCGAAGCCCTGACCGTGGTCGCCGCCCTCCTCGCCCTGGCCACCACCCGCGCAGGCCGGCGCGCGCCGGGTTCCCCGCAACGCTGAAGACGTCGCTCAGGCTGCCTCGCGCAGCCTGAGCAGGCCGTCGGGACTCCGGAACTTGGCCCGCCCCCCGGGGCCACCCCGGGGGCGCTGCGCGGTCTCCACCCCGGCCGGGAACCCAGGATCTAACGCTCGTCGTGATGTTCGGTGGGACGGGGCAGTTTGCGTACCCCCTTGCGGAACGGCCGGTGCGGGCCCTGGTCGTCATCGGGGATTCCGGCCAGTTCCTCGACGTCGAAGAGCCGGGCGATGGGCACGTCGCTGCTGCTGTGCGCGACGATCGAGAACGCGATGGTGACCGCGACGAGTGTGAACGCGTCGTCCGCCATCGGGATGCCGGACTGCAGCACCAGCAACCCGTAGACCACCGACGCGAACCCCTTCGGCCCGAACCAGGCCGCCGTCAGCTTCTCCCGCCTCCCGAACTCCGTCCCGATCAGCGACACCAGCAGCGAGGCCGGCCGGATCAGCACGATCGCCAGCACCGCCACCACATATCCGCCCAGCGACAGTTCGCTGAACAGCTCGCCTGTCAGCAGCGCGCCGAACACCAGCAGGGCCGCGAACTTCGCCAGTTCGGAGAGCGAGTCCCCCAGCGGCGCGAACGCCCGCTGGGCCTCCGGCGAGACCCAGGCCAGCACCGCACCGGCGCTGAACGCCGCCAGGTAGGCGTTCGCATGCGTGACATGGCACACCGCATACAGCGTCACCCCGACCGCCAGCGGAGCCAGCGGCTGCAGCCGCGGCTCCGCACCCAGCAGCGGCAACCGCGCCACCAGACTGACCGCCAGCGGTATCACGATCCCCAGCGCCAGCCCGCCCGCCAGCTCGGCCGCGATCGTGCCGATCGACGCCTCCGACGAGTGGCTGGTCGGCCCCGCCGCGGCGATGAAGATCAGCACGAACGGCAGGGCGAGGCCGTCGTTCACCCCGCTCTCGACGTTCAGCAGTTGACGCAGCCGCGCCGGAACCTCCTCGCGCTGCACGATCGCCGACGCGAACACCGGGTCCGTCGGCGAGAGAACCGCCCCGACCAGGAAGGAGGTCACCCAGTCCAGGCCCACCAGGTAATGCGCCAGCAGCGCGATCCCGGCGAACGCCAGCGGCATGCCCAGCCCCAGCGCACGCGCCGGATACCGCCACCGTCGCCGCAACGTCCCGAACGAGACGTGCATACCGTCGGTGAACAGCACCGCGAACAAGGCCAGATCAGCCGTCACCTGCACGATCCCGCTGCTCGGCGAGACGTGGATCAGCCCCAGCATCCCGTCGCCCACCAGCGCCCCGCCGGCCAGGAACAGCAGCGTCGTCGAGAGCACCGACCTCGCCGCCAGCCCGGACAACAGCACCGCGACCAGCAGCGCCACCCCGAAGACCAGCACCAGAACCACGAACAACGCCCCCCACATCTCCACCTGCCGACCGGACCGGTCGAGCACCCTACCCGTGCTGATCCGGAGCCCGTGCCCCGACCTTCGCCGTCAGCGCCGGCTCATCCTCCTATTCGGGTATCGGGTGAGCCGTCGTGTGGTCGAGCGCCGTGAGGACGCTGCGGTGGCTGACCCAGCCGATGAGATGGGTGCGCTCGGCGTCGAGGACGGGCAGCGCCTGACTGTCCGCGCCGGCCAGGTCGCGCAGCACCTGGTCCAGCAAGGCGTCCGGGGTGAGGGTGCGCGGCAGGTGGGCGACGTCTCCGACCGGCGTCTTGGCGTGCTCGTCGTCGGCCAGCGTCTCGGCCACCGTGCGGGCCGTGACGGTGCCGCGGTAGGCGCCGTCGGCCGCCAGGACGGGCAGGGTGCCGTGAGCTGAGCGGGCAAGCGCGTCTGCGGCGTCCGCCAGGGTCGTGGATTCGGGCAGCGAGCCGGGCATCGGCTCCATGACGTCACGGACGCACAGCGACGCCGCAGAGGTGCCGGGGGCCGGCGCGTCGATGTCGACGCCGCGCCGGCGCAGCTTGGCGGTGTAGACGGTCTCGCCGGTGAGCAGGCGGCTCACGCCCGCGGCCAGCACGATGGCAGCCATCAGGGGAAGGATGATGCTGTATTCGCCGGTGAGCTCGAACATGATGACCACGGCGGTGATGGGTGCGCGGGCGGAGCCGGCGAACACGGCACCCATCCCGATCAGGCCGTACGCGCCGGCAGGCCCGGCGATGCCGGGCAGCAGGTGGTGTACCGACTGTCCGAAGGCCGAGCCGAGCATGGCGCCGATGAACAGGCTCGGTGCGAAGACACCGCCGGACCCGCCGATGCCGATGGTCAGGGAAGTGGCGATCATCTTTCCGACCACCAGCGCGAGCAGGAAGACCAGTGCGTAGCCGCCGCCCAGCGCGTGCTGGAGGACGGGGTAGCCGACGCCGTACATCTGCGGCAGCAGCAACAACAGGCCGCCCAGCAGCACACCGCCCACCGCCGGCCGTGCCCACTCCGGGCCGCGCCACACCGAGTCGCAGACGTCCTCCGATCCGGTAGAGGACCTTGGTGAAGACCACGCCGACCACACCCGCCAGCACGCCGAGCAGGGCGAAGAGGCGCGTACTGGGAGAAATGTTCGACGTGGAAGGACGGCAGCTGCAGAAACGGGTCGTTGCCGAACGCCGCGCGTCCGATCACGCTCGCGGTGACCGAGGCGAGGACGACCATGCCGAACGACTCGGCGGTGAAGTCCCGCAGGATCAGCTCCATAGCGAAGAAGACCCCGGCCAGCGGCGCGTTGAACGTCGCCGCGATACCGCCGGCGGCGCCGCAGGCCACCAGGACCCGCAACCGGTCCTCGGCGACCCGAACCCAGGTTCCCAGGGTCGAGCCCAGTGCCGAACCGATCTGCACGATCGGCCCCTCGCGGCCGACGGAACCGCCGCCGCCGATGCACAGCGCGGAGGCGAGTGCCTTCACGGCGGCCACCTGCGGCCCGATCCGCCCGCCGCGGCGGGCCACGGCGAACATCACCTCCGGCACACCGTGCCCCCGTGCCTCCCGTGCGAACCGGTACACCAGCGGCCCGTAGACCAGGCCTGCGAGCACCGGGGCCGCCAGTACGAACTAGCGGCCCGCCCAGGGAACGAATTGGTTCGCGGCGTGTCCGGCCAGCGGAGTAGTCGGCGTGCCCGGACAGCACCCGGGTGAACGTCGCGATGAGCCACCGGAAGACCACCGCGCCCCCGCCCGCACCCGCTCCGACCAGCAAGGACAACACCAGCAGCCCACCCTTGGACTCCCGCAGAGCGCTCCACGCACGCCGCATGCCGCGTTCGGTGGCAGGCACCGGAAACGACGCAGTGTCGTCAGTTGCACTGGCAGGGATATGCGAGGGAGGCCGCATCGCTCATGCATGCAGTATGCAAAATTTGCCCAGTGCGGGTAAAGTCGGAGAGACAAATGCCACATGTGCGCACCACCCACCTCGGCCGGTAAAACTGCACTCATGCCTGAAGCGAAACCTCCCGGCGGAGCCGCCGGCAGCCGACGAGATGATCGCGGCCGTCGTCACCGCCTCCCGCGTCCTGGTCGCCGTCTCCGCCCGCTCTCTGGGAGCGGTCGAGGAGACCCTGACCGTGCCGCAGTTCCGCATGCTCGTGGTGCTGGAGGCGTACGGCGCGACCAACTTGTCCCGGCTCGCCGAACTGCTGGCGGTCAACCCCTCGACCGCCATGCGGATGGCCGACCGGCTGACCTCCGCAGGCACGATCGAACGCACCACCGACCCCTCGGACCGCCGCGCCGCCAAGCTGGTCCTGACCGAGGCGGGCCACCGTGTGGTCCACGAGGTCACCTCGCGCCGCCGCGAAGAGATCGCCCACATCGTGTCCGCCATGCCGCCCGAACGACGCGAGGCCATGGTGGAGGCCCTCCAGGCGTTCGCCGTGGCCGCAGGCGAACGACCGGTCGACGCGGCCGCCTACGGCGACCTGATGCTTCCCGGCTGGTCCTGACCGCACAGACGTTGCGGGCAACCTCCGTGCAGCCCCTGTGACAAGGCCCGTGACTCCCGGGCTTCCCCCCCGGTCGGGGTGGTCTTGGCCCGGTTCGCGGTACGCGATACCGTCATTCCGATATCGACGACGGAACGACGGAAGCCGGTGGGAATCCGGCACGGTCGCGCCACTGTGAACGAGTCGGCCCGGTTCGCCGGGCGGCTGGTGAGTCAGACCCGTGGCCGTCGTCCAGTGCACCACCGATATGGGACGCGAACTCCCACAGGAGGCTCTGCCATGGCGCAGCACGTCGCCCAGCCGACCGTCACCGCCCCCGTTGTTCCAGTCAAACTGCCGCTGAAGGCGATTGCGCCCTGGGCGGTGTTCTTCGGCGTTCTGATGCTCGTTCTGCTCTACTTCGTCGGCGCCGAGCAGGGCGCCACCTCCGTGTTCACGGCACGGACGTCCACGAGTGGGTGCACGACGCCCGCCACCTGCTCGGCTTCCCCTGCCACTGAGGCGGGGGACGCCGCAACCATGAACTCCGCAACGGTGAGAAACCTGCTCGTGCGGGGCATGCTCGCCGGCCTGTGTGCCGGCGTACTCGCCCTGCTCGTCGCCTACTTCCTCGGTGAACCGACCGTCGACAGCGCCGTCGGCTTCGAGGAGGCCCACTCCCACGAGCACGAGGTGGAAGTCGTCTCCCGGGCCCTGCAGTCCACCGCCGGTCTGGCCACCGGCGTGCTGGTCTACGGCGTGGCCTTCGGCGGCATCGCCGCGCTCGCGTTCTGCTTCGCGCTGGGCCGGGTGGGCCGCTTCAGCCCCCGGGCAACAGCTCTGTTGCTGTCCGGCTGCGCCCTGCTCGTCGTCTACGTCGTGCCGTTTTTGAAGTACCCGGCCAACCCGCCGTCGGCCGGCGACCCCGACACCATCGGCGAACGGACCACGCTGTACTTCCTGATGATGCTGCTCAGCGTGCTGCTGGCCGTCGCCGCCGTCCTGGTGGGGAGGCGGCTGGCACCGCGACTTGGCAGCTGGTACGCGACGGTGGTGGCGGTGGCCGCCTTCGCGATGGTCATCGGTCTGGCCTACGCGTTCCTGCCGACGGTCGACGAGGTACCGGGGGACTTCCCGGCCACGCTGCTGTGGCGGTTCCGGCTCTCCGCGCTGGCCATCCAGGCGGTGCTGTGGGGCGGGTTCGGCCTCGTCTTCGGTGGGTCGGCTCAGCGGCTGCTGAGGCCGAAGCCCGCGACCGACAGGGCGGGCCTGACGGCTCCGACCGCGCGCTGACCCCTGATCGCGAGGGGCCCGCCGAACCAGCGGAGCCCCTCGCGCATCACCGCGCGGTGAGCGGCCGTCCCAGCCGCAGATTCCAGCGTCCGGCCCGTCCGCTGAGCTCGGTGACGGTCAGCGGTGGGACGTCGAGCCGCCAGAAGGCGGCGGCAGGCATGCCGGTCGCATGGACGACCGCCGCCCGCACGATCTCCGGCTCGACGACGGCCGACGTGCGGCCGTCCGTGACCGCCGGGCCCTCCAGCCAGCGACGCGACCCGCGCGCACAGGTCCTGCACGGACTCGCCGCCGTGCGGCGCGGCAGCCGGGTCGCCGAGCCAACGGGCCACGGCTTCCGGCTCGTGCGCGGCCACCTCCTCGAGGGTGCGCCCTCGCCACCGGCCGACATCCAGCCCGTCCAGCTGGGGCACGCGTTCACCCCCGAGTCCGAGCGCCACCGCCGTCTCCTCACACCGCTCGCTGGGCGAGACCACAGCTCGCTGAGCCGCCGTCAGGTCTGCGCCCACCGCGCGCGCCCGCGCCCGGCCGGCGCCGTCGATCGCCTCGCCGTCGTAGAAGCGCGCCTCGCGCAGCGACGGACTCGTCGCAGGCGACACCAGTTGCACGCGGCACGTCATGAGAGAGCCTCCCCAGTCAGGCGTCAGGCGCCTGGACGGCCTCCGGGCTGCCCAGCGTCTCGCCCTTCTCCATCTTCCCGAACAACGACCAGTACCAGCACAGCCGTTCATCGAGCTGACGCAGGCTTATTCTGTCCGTCCTCGCAGGGTGTCAGCCAGGTGAAGCTTCGCTGAGGAAGGTACCCGCGCCCATCGCGGGGTCGACGATCGGCACCTGCTCGTCGGCGAACCCTGAGAGACCGAGAACGCTCGTACAGCACGGTCTTGCCGCGCTCCAGGACGACGGTCGAGTCCCGCGGCAACATGGCTGCGGCGAAAGGGGCGATGGCGCCGATTCCGGGCGCGGCGACGGCCAACCCACGAACTGTGCCTGGTACACCGGCGGTTCGCTGCATAGGCTCCGACAGGACCGCCCACCGACCCGCCCCTGGTCTTCCCACTCACTTCGGAGTCCCCATGGTGATGCACGAACACGAAGTCGACCGCCGCACCCTGTTCCGGGTCGGCCTCGGCACGGCGGTCGCCGCTGTCGTCGGCACGGAGATGGTGTTCCCCCTCGCCGCCTCCGCCGCCCCCTCGTCGGAGTTCCCCTGGCTCATCGACTGCGACACCTGGGGTGCGCGGCCGCCGGCCAGCCCGATACGGACCACCGGCAACACCACCAACAAGATCATCCTGCATCACATGGCGTTCCCCAACGTCACGGACTACTCCCGCGCGCACGCCGAGCAACTGGCACGTGACTGCCAGGACCTGCACATGGACGGCAACGGCTGGGCGGACACCGGCCAGCACTTCACGGTCAGCCGAGGCGGCTACGTCCTCGAGGGCCGCCACCGCAGCCTGGAGACCCTCGTCGCCGGAGAGCACCAGGTGATCGCCGCCCACTGCCCCGGGGAGAACGGCAACGCCATCGGGATCGAGAACGAGGGCACCTACGTCACCGAGACCCCGCCGGACGCGCTGCTGGACTCGCTGGTGGAACTGTGCACCGCCGTGTGCCGGCAGTTCCACCTGAGCCCGTGGGACATCTTCGGCCACTGGGACTTCCGCCTGGGCACCGACTGCCCCGGCATCGCCTTCTACCGGCTCTTCCCGCAGGTCCGCAAGCGGGTTCTGCAGTCCCTGGCCGTGTCGCCCGCCGCCGCTCCTGCGCGGCGCTGGCCGGACATCTGGCGGTTCGTCGACAGCCAGGTCGTGAAGGTCGCCCAGTACCTGCTGGTGAACGCCGGCTACAGCGATCTTTCCATCGACGGCGTGTTCAGCACCGACATGAACGCCGTCGTCGCCGATTTCCAGACCAGCCGCGGCATCGCTGTCACCGCCGACGCCACCTTCGACACCGCCACCTGGGAGGCGCTCACGCCCTCCCTGGGCAAGCACGCCACCGGCCTGCCCGTCGAGGCCGTGCAGTACCTGCTCACCATCAAGGGCTACGACGACACCGTCGACGTCACCGGCACCTACGACCACCACACCATGAAGGCGGTGCAGGACATGCAGCGCCTGCACGGCCTCCACCCCGACGGCAAGGTCGACCTCAGCACCTGGTGCGCACTGGTCGGCGGCGTCGTCCGCGAGACGTTCACCCGCTGACGTCCGAAGGTCATGGGCCGCATCCCAGGAGCGGGGCAGCCGTCCGAGGGGACGGCCGCCCCGCTCCTGAGGTGCGTTCAGCGGCTTTGGCGGGTGGTCGTCTTGCGGTAGCCGAAGGGGCCGGGCAGGTCCATCGACGTGGTGCGGCGGCCCGTCGTGGAGTACGTGCGCCGGGCGCCGCCCCGCTTCCCGACCGTGACGGAAAGAGACTTGCGGTTGATGTTGAGGCGGACGCCGGGAAGGATCTGAAAGCTCTTCCGGAAAGTGACGGGCACGGTTGCTCCTTTCGCTTCGCACGGCCGTCTGCCCCCTCGCGCCCCGGGTATGCCGCAGACACGGAGACCGCCGAGACGTCGCCGTCGCATGGCCGCTCTGCACCCGCCCACCCCCGGTCGGGCGGACGTCTCCGGCTGCACGCCCGGGTCCCCGAAGATCCATTTGAACACTCTGACGTTTCATGCAAATATTGTCAGCATGATGGAGGAGGAGCGGCTCACACTGATCCTGGACGCCGCGTACACGTGTTTCACCCGGCACGGCGTCCGGCGCACGACCATGGACGACATCGCACGCGAGGCAGGCATGTCCCGCCCCGGGGTCTACCAGTACGTCCGCAACAAGGAGGACGCCTTCCGCCGGCTGGCGACGCGCCTGCTGGACGGAGCACTCGCCGAGGCACACGAGGCGATCACCGCTGAGGGAACCCTGTGCACCCGGCTCACCGCGGCACTGGAGGTGAAGCTGGGGCTGGCGGTCCGGCTGTGGCGCGACAGCCCCGCCCACGCGGCCGAGCTGCTGGGCGTCGACACCCGCCTCTCTGCAGAGCAGGTGGCGGCGTACAACACCGGCATGCGCGACCTGATCTGCGCCGCGCTCTCCACCGGCCGCCCAGAGGCGGAGGCGCTCGAAGTCGCCGAGCTGCTCCTGGCCTTCACCCGGGGGCTGGAGGCCGATCTCACCGATCCCGGCATCCCCGCGCGACGCCTGCGTCACGGGGTCGCGCTGCTCATCACCGGCCTCGACCACCGCACCGACCGCTGCGGAGGAACACCCACACCAGAACACCGGAAGGACACCCCATGAGCACCTCCGTGCTGATCACCGGAACCTCCTCGGGCATCGGTCACGCCACAGCCCTGCGCCTGGCGCGCCGCCCCGGCCTGACCGTCTACGCCACCGCCCGCCGCCCGCAGGCTCTGGACGGCCTGACCCGAGAGGGCGCCCGGATACTCCCTCTGGACGTCACCGACGAGACGTCCATGGCCGAGGCCGTGCAGGCCGTGGAAGCCGAACACGGCTCGGTGGGCGTCCTCGTCAACAACGCCGGTTACGGCGCCTACGGCACCATCGAGGAGACCGGGCTCGACGGCGTGCGCCGCCAGTTCGAGACGAACGTCTTCGGCCTCTCCCGGATGACGCAACTGGTCCTTCCCGGCATGCGCCGGGCCGGCCACGGCAGGATCGTCAACGTCGGCTCGATGGGCGGGCGGCTCGTCTTCCCCGCCGGCGGCTACTACCACGCCAGCAAGTACGCGGTGGAGGCCCTCACCGATGCCCTGCGCTTCGAAGTCGCCCCCTTCGGCGTCAAGGTGAGCCTCATCGAGCCGGGCCTGATCCGGACCTCCTTCGGCGCCACCGCAGCCAGCAGCCTGACCGGCTCCGCCACCCCGAGCGGTCCGTACGCCGGGCTCAACCGGGCTGCCGACCAGCAGATGACCGAAGCCTACGACTCGAAGACCCTGTCCGCAGGACCCGAGGCCGTCGCCAAGGCCATCGAGCGCGCCATCACCGCGCCGCGTCCCAGGACGCGCTACGTGGTGACGCCTGCGGCCAAGGCTCTCGTCCACACCCGGCGCCTGCTCGGCGCCCGTGTCTTCGACGCGTATCTGCGCAAGCAGTTCACGGCCACGGCCTGAGCATCACCGGCCCGCACCGTCGTTGCCCGGACTCTCCGGTTTCCCCGTGGCGGCCGAGAGGTCACACGCGCAGCGCCCTCAAAACGACCGTCGACCATGAGCGCTCGCGCGGCCGCGACCGCACGAGCGACGCTGTCGCCGGGACGCGCGCTCCGTGAGGAACGTCCGGGCACGGCGCACTTCCCCGCAGGGGAGATCGGCGACGCAGACACTTCCGACGCCACCGTGAGGTGTCTGCGCACCCGCACGAGCTGCGACAACGCCACTGCCTCCCGGGCGTCGAGCCCGGCTGGCCGCGCAACGCCCCACAACTCCCGCTCACTCACGTACCCGGCCGGGTCGACGTATCGGCCCCGCAGCACACGGGCCCTCTCTACCCGCTGCGACGTCATATCCCGTTCCCGTGCAACCTTTTGTGAAGGAAGCATGTCTTCCGGTGCATGACGAGTGAAGTCTCCGACGCGGAGTCCCATGCGACGCGGCTCTGCGCGCAGACGGGCCTGGCCGTCTTCACGCAGCCCCAGCGCGGCGGGCTTGGCTTCGAAGACAGACTCGGGGGCCGTTCCGCCCTTCGCCTCCACGCGGAGTTCCCGGTACAGCGCGCCGAGCGCCTCCCGCATCCCCGCGGTGGCGCTGCCCTTGCCGACGGCCGCAGCAGTCGTTCCCCTCACCCACCCTGCGTCGTAGCCTGCTCACAAGTCAGCATTGGCACGTGTACATTGTCAACATGCTGTCACCCTGTCATATTACGCACATGACGTGTACGGTAAGTGCGGCGACGATCCTGGGAGATGGCGACCGTTCCTGTTCTGCCGGCATGTGAACGAGCCGCCACAGAACGGGAGTTCGTCCATTCCAGGGGGACACGGCGAGAGCCTGCCGGGCAGGGGGAAGTGGGAACAGTGACTGAGCAGGTGATCGGCGGACGGTTCCGGGTGACCGGCGTCATCGGCATCGGCAACATGGGGGAGGTTCACAAGGCCGTCGACCTTCAGGAGCCCGACGGCAGTCCCACGCGTACGGTCGCGCTCAAGACGATCCTCCGCCGGCGTTCCGGTGCCCACGTCGACACCACCACGGACGCGAAGGCCGTGGAGCGCTTCGCACGTGAGGTACGCATCATGCGGCGGCTGGAGCACCGCAACCTCACGCGTCTCGTCGACGGCGGCGTCGACGAGACGGTCGGCGAAGGCGGTCTCCCCTATCTCGTGATGGAGCTTCTGGACGGCGAGACGCTGCGCGACCTGATCGAAGAGGAAGGTCAGCTGCCCGTCGAGTGGGCGGCCGCGATCGGCGCACAGATCGCCGACGGGCTCGCCACCGCGCACCTCGCGAAGGTCGTGCACCGCGACCTGAAGCCGGCGAACATCATGCTGACCATGGGCGGCACGGTGAAGGTGCTCGACTTCGGCATGGGCCGCCTGGCCGACGATCCTGCCGACACCCGGATCGACCAGCACGGGCGTCACCGTGGGCACCGCCCGGTACATGGCGCCCGAGCAGTGCGAGGCGCGCCCGGTCACGCAGGCCGCGGATCTGTACGCCCTGGGCTGCGTGCTGTACGAGATGCTGGCCGGTGCGCCGCCGTTCGTCAGCGGCTCCGCGTACGACCTCGCGCGAAAGCACATGGACGAGGAGCCGCTGCGCGTGGACATCGTGCGCCACGGTCTCCCCGCAGAGCTGACACGTCTGGTGCACCGGCTGCTGGCCAAGGAGGCGGCGGACCGCCCGGCCGACGCCGCCACAGTGCGGGACGCGCTGCTTCCGCTGGCCGTCCCGGGCGAGGAGGACACGCCGTCCGCTCTGCCGCACTGGGGCCGGCTCGACCCCGTCCGCGCCGTGCACACCACGACGTCCGCTCCCGCGACTCGCAAGCCGGTCGGCACCGGTGATGAGCCCGCCGGGAAGTCCGCGACCGCCGACGGCATGGACGTCTTCGGCGTGCACCGCAATCTGATCAAGGAATACCGGGAGTTCACCGAGGGCAGCATCGTCATCCGCGACGAGCGCATCGACGCCTTCATCGAGAAGGATCTCGACGACAAGTCGCAGTGGCCGGACCCCTGGCTCTCGCTGAACCCGTTCTTCGAGAGCGGCGGCACGGTGGTGGAGCTGGCCGCGGAGAAGGTCCTGCACGAGGAGTGCGCGCGCATCTTCCAGGCCGGCAAGACGGAGGGCGGCACGGTGTGCGACGGCCGTCCTCTCACCCTGCACCGGCACCAGCGGGAGGCCATCGACGCCGCCGGTTCACGCGAGAGCTACGTGCTGACCACCGGCACCGGCTCGGGCAAGTCGCTCTCCTACATCGTCCCCATCGTGGACCGGGTGCTCCGCGAACGGGAGGCCGAGGGCCCGAAGGCCCGCAAGCGGGTGCGGGCGATCATCGTCTATCCGATGAACGCGCTGGCCAACAGCCAGCTGGGCGAGCTGGAGAAGTACCTGCGGGACGGATACGGCCACGGCAAGGAGCCCGTCACCTTCGCCCGCTACACCGGCCAGGAGGACGACGAGCGCCGCCGGGAGATCCGCGACGACCCGCCGGACATCCTGCTCACCAACTACGTGATGCTCGAGCTGATGCTGACCCGGCCCGCCGACCGCAGCAGCCTCATCTCCATGGCCCAGGGGCTGGAGTTCCTGGTCTTCGACGAACTGCACACCTACCGCGGCCGCCAGGGCGCGGACGTGGCTCTGCTGATCCGCCGGGTCCGGGAGGCCTGCCGGGCGGAGAACCTGCAGTGCGTCGGCACCTCCGCCACCATGTCCTCCGAAGGCACCGTCGAGGACCAGCGGCAGGTGGTCGCCGAGGTGGCGAGCGCCGTCTTCGGGACCACCGTCCGGCCCGGCAACGTCATCACCGAGACCCTGATGCGCGCCACCGAGGATGCCCCCGAGTCCGTCCCCGCCGCACGCCTGCGCGCCCCGGCGGACGCCCCCCGCGCCTACGACGACCTGCGACGCGACCCGCTGGCGCGCTGGATCGAGTCCCGCTTCGGGCTGACCGTCGAGGCGGCCTCGGGCGGCCTGGTGCGCTGTGAACCGGGCCGCATCGAGGACGCGGCAGCCGAACTGGCCGAACAGTCGGGTATCGAGGCCGGGGAGTGCGTCGCCGCCATCCGCGACACGCTGGAGGCCGGCTCTCAGGCGCGGCACCCCGTCACCGAGCGGCCGCTGTTCGCGTTCCGCCTGCACCAGTTCCTCTCCAAGGGCGACACCGTGTACGTCACCCTGGAGGACAAGGCCACCCGCCACATGACCCGCTCCTACCAGCTGCAGCAGCCGGGGAGCGGCGGCAAGCTGCTGATGCCACTGGCCTTCTGCCGCGACTGCGGCCAGGAGTACCTGACGGTGTGGCGCACCGAGCGCAGCGGCGAGTTCGTCTACGAGGCACGCCGGGACACCGCCGCCACCGGCGGCCGGCAGGGTGACGGCTATCTGTACGTGGGCGACGAACGCCACTGGCCGGCCTCCGCGCAGCTCGCGGTGAGCGAGCGCCGGCTGCCCGAGTCCTGGCTGGAACTGGACGACAAGGGCCAGGAGGTGGTGAGGAAGTCCTTCCGCGACCGGGTGCCGCGCGCCGTCACCGTCGACCCGTTCGGCAACGAGGGCCGGGGCGACCTGCAGGCCGCGTTCATCCCCTCTCCCTTCGGGTTCTGCCTGCACTGCGGGGTGGCCTACGAGCAGATCCGCGGCTCGGACTTCGCCAAGCTGGCGACCCTGAGCCAGGAGGGCCGTTCCTCCGCCACCTCCTTGATATCCGCGACGGTCGTCCGCTCCCTGCAGTCGGTCCCGGAGAAGGCCCTCGACCGCAAGGCGCGCAAGCTTCTCACCTTCGTCGACAACCGGCAGGACGCGTCCCTGCAGGCCGGCCACTTCAACGACTTCGTGCAGATCACCCAGCTGCGGGGCGCGCTGTACCGGGCGGCGTCCGAGGCCGGCGAGGACGGGCTGCGGCACGAGGAGCTGGCCTCGGCCGTGATGGCCGCGCTGGCTCTCGCCCCGGCCGACTACACCGGCAACGACGACCTGCCGCCCTCGCTGGCCCGCAACGCCGCCAAGACCCTCCGGGACATCGTCGCCTTCCGGCTCTACCTGGACCTGGAACGCGGCTGGCGCATCACCATGCCCAACCTGGAGCAGACCGGCCTGCTCGAGATCGACTACGAGGACCTGGCCTGGCTCGCGGCGAAGGAGGACCGCTGGGCTCAGACCGATCCGGCGCTGCGGAACGCCGATCCCGCGCTGCGCGCAGGAGATCATCAAGGCGCTGCTGAACGAGATGCGCCGGTCCCTGGCCATCGACGTCTCCTACTTCCGCGACGACTTCGACGCCCTGCTGCGGGCGAGCGAGGAACGCCTCGTCGACCCGTGGGTGCTGTCCGAGTCGGACAAGCCCAAGGTCGGCACCGCCTACCCGCACCCGTCGCGCCCCGGCATGGACCGCTCCGGGCTGTTCCTGTCCGCCCGCGGCAAGTTCGGGCAGTACCTCAAGCGCGCCGACCGCTCTTTCCGCGGCCTGGAAACCGACGACCTGCAGCGGATCATCGCGCAGCTGTTGGAGGTCCTGGCCAAGGACGATCTGGTGCGGGAGGTCTCCGACGCCCCGCAGCGCGCCGGCCGTTTCCGCCGCTCCGCGGCGCCCGCCGCGACGGGCTACCGGGTGGCGGCGCGGGCCATCATCTGGCGGGCCGGGAAGGGCGAGTCGGGCACCCACGACCCGCTCACCCGCACCTACGGCAGCGGCGACGGCCCCCGCGTCAACACCTTCTTCCGCGACCTGTACCGGGAGGCGGCGGCGACGCTGGCCGGGCTGTTCGCCCGCGAGCACACCGCGCAGGTCGCCCCTGAAGACCGGGAGAAGCGCGAGCGGGCCTTCCGTGAGGCGGAGCTGAAGCTGCTGTACTGCTCGCCGACGATGGAGCTCGGCGTCGACATCTCCTCGCTGAACGCGGTGATGATGCGCAACGTCCCGCCGACGCCGGCCAACTACGCGCAGCGCACGGGCCGCGCGGGCCGTCAGCGGCCAGCCCGCGCTGGTCACCACCTACTGCGCGACCGGCAACAGCCACGACCAGTACTACTTCCGCCGCTCGGAACGCATGGTCGCGGGCGCCGTCGCCCCGCCGCGGCTGGACCTGGCCAACGAGGACCTGGTCCGCTCCCACCTGCAGGGCATCTGGGTCGCCGAGGCCGGGCTGCGGCTCGGCCGGGCCATGTCCGAGGTGCTGGACGTGCCCGCCCCGGACGAGGACGGCACCGTCGAGCCCGAGCTGGCGCTCCAGCCGCGATCATCCGGGACGCCTCCCTCGACCCGCTCGCCCAGGACGCGCACGGTCGCGGCGGCACAGCGCGTGCTCGGTCCGCTGCTGCCACAGTTCGCAGAGACCACCTGGTGGTACGACGAGTGGCTCCAGGACCAGGTGCGGACGGTCGCGGCGCGCTTCGACGAGGCCTTCGGCCGCTGGCGCCGGCTCTACCAGGACGCGCTGAAGGACTACACGATCCAGGGCCGGCGCGCGCATCGACTACAGCAGCCTCACCGACGGCGAGCGCAAACGCGCCACGGCACGGCAGCGCGAGGCGTGGACACAGCTCAATCTGCTGATGAACAAGAGCGTGGACAGCAAGTCCGTGCTGTCCGACTTCAACCCCTACCGCTACCTGGCCTCCGAGGGGTTCCTGCCCGGCTACAGCTTCCCGCGGCTGCCGCTGGCGGCGTTCATCCCGACGATCGGGCCGGCGCCGCGGCGACGGCGACTACCTGCAGCGGCCCCGGTTCCTGGCCATCCGCGAGTTCGGGCCCGGCGCGCTCATCTACCACGAGGGCGCCCGCTACCAGGTGACGCGCATCCAGCTGCCGCCGGACTCCTCCGGCGACCTCGCCACCGCGGAGGCCCGCCGCTGCGGCCAGCTGCGGCTACCACCACGACCCCGAGGAGCGCGCCGACCGCTGCGACCTGTGCGAGGAGCCGCTCGGCTCGGCCACGCACCGGCTGCTGAAGCTGCACACCGTCTACACCCAGCGCCGCGAGCGGATCTCCTCGGACGAGGAGGAACGCCGCCGCGCCGGCTTCAAGCTGGAGACGTCCTTCCGCTTCCACGACCACGGCGCCCGCAAGGGCCGTCTCGACGCGGCCGTCACCGACGCCTCCGGCGAGCGGCTCGCCGACCTCGCCTACGGCGATTCGGCGACGGTCCGCATCACCAACCTGCGCCGGCTGCGGGCCAAGAGCGACCAGCCGGACGGCTTCCCGCTGGACGTCGCCGACGGCCGCTGGATGAACGACCGCGACGCCGCGCAGGCCGCCGGCGACTCCAGCGAGCTGCCGACGCTGGACGCCAAGGGCGAGGAACGCCGCCACGCCCGACGCGTCATCCCCTATGTGGAGGACCGCCGCAACATCCTCGTCGTCACCCTGGACGAGCCGCTGCACCAGCCGGTCGCGCTGTCCTTCATGTACGCCCTGGAACGCGGCATCGAGGCGGCCTTCGAACTGGAGGACTCCGAGCTCGCCGCCGAACTGCTGCCGCCGGAGGGCGGCCCGCACAAGCGCATCCTGTTCATGGAGGCCGCCGAAGGCGGCGCGGGCGTGCTGCGCCGCCTCCAGGCCGAACCGGGCGCACTGGCCAAGGCCGCCCGCCACGCGCTGGACATCTGCCACTTCGAGGCGGACGGCCGCGACCGGGGCGGCCCGCACCAGGACCGCAAGTGCGCGCTGGGCTGCTACGAGTGCCTGCTGAGCTACGGCAACCAGCTCCACCACACCGAGCTCAACCGGCACTCCATAGCGGAACCTGCTCGTCAAGCTCGCCTCCGCGACCGTGACACGCGACCCGCGCGGCGAGTCCCGCTCCGAGCAGTTCCGCCGTCTCCTCGGTGACACACCAGGCCCCGTCGCGCCGGGCTCTCCTGACATGCCGTCGGCCGACGAACGTCAGACGCCCGACCGTCCCGCCGCCGTCGCACCAACCGCAGCGGAGACGTCCGCGGCCGAACTCGCCTCGCAGGGCGACTTCCTCGGCTGGCTCCAGGCCTCCGGCCTGCGCCCGCCGGACGACGGCCGGACGACCATCACCGAGGCGCAACGCCGTCGCCGACTACGTGTACCGGCTGCCCGGCGTGAACCTCGCGGTCTTCGTCGACCTGCCCGGGCACCGAGATGACCGCGCTGCGCGACGAGGACGCCGAGGACCGGCTCCTCGACGCCCGCTGGGACGTCGTCCGTTTCCCGCACGACGCGGACTGGCAACAGATCACCGCCGAACACCCCCGCTACTTCGGCCCTTCCTCCGCCACCTGACCGCCCGCTCACCACACACCGCGAGACCGCTCCCCAGAAGGGCACACACAGACGACATGCCTCTCACCTACTCCGCCGGCTCCCTGGTGACGGCGCGCGGCCGCGAATGGGTGGTGCTCCCCGAGAGCGCCCCCGACATGCTCGTGCTCCGCCCGCTGGGCGGCTCCGACGACGACATCGCCGCCGTCTTCCCCGCCGTTCGAGGACGTCACGGGCGCCGAGTTCGCGCCGCCCGAGCCCGCCGACCTGGGCGACCAGCGCGCCGCCGGCCTGCTGCGCACGGCGCTGCGCGTCGGCTTCCGCTCCGGTGCGGGACCCTTCCGTTCGCTGGCCGGAATCGCCGTCGAGCCGCGCGCGTACCAGCTGGTGCCGCTGCTGATGGCGCTGCGCCAGCAGACCGTGCGGATGCTGATCTCCGACGACGTGGGCATCGGCAAGACCGTCGAGGCCGGCCTGATCGCGAGCGAGCTACTCGCACAGGGCGAGGCCACCGGCCTGGCGGTGCTCTGCTCCCCCGCGCTGGCCGAGCAGTGGCAGGAGGAGCTGCGCAGCAAGTTCGGCATCGACGCCGAGCTGGTCCTGGCCTCCACGGTCTCCCGCCTGGAGCGCGGCCTCGACCTGGGCCAGTCGCTCTTCGACAAGCACCCGAACGTGATCGTCTCCACGGACTTCATCAAGTCCACCCGGCACCGCGACGACTTCGTCCGCCACTGCCCCGACCTGGTGATCGTCGACGAGGCGCACACCTGCGTGGCCGCCGACGACACCTCGGCCGGCGCCCAGAACCAGCTGCGCTACGAGCTGCTGCGCCGGGTCGCCGCCGACGCCGAGCGGCACCTGCTGCTGGTGACCGCGACCCCGCACAGCGGCAAGGAGTCCGCGTTCCGCAACCTGCTGGGCCTGGTCAAGCCGGAGCTGGCAGACCGTCGACCTGCAGACGCCGACCCGGCCGGGAGCTGCTGGCCCGCTACTTCGTGGCACCGCAAGCGCGCCGACGTGCGCCAGTACCTCACCACGGACGACGGCCTCGCCGACGACAGCCTGGCCGAGCGCACCGCCTTCCCCTCCGACCGCTACTTCAAGGACGAGACCTACAAGCTCTCCCCCGCCTACCGGGCGCTGCTGGACGACGCGATCGCCTACGCGAGTGAGCGGGTCGCCGCGGCCGGCGAGCCAGGGCAGGCGGGAGGCCCGTATCGCCTGGTGGTCGGCGATCGCCCTGCTGCGCTCGCTGGTCTCCTCGCCCGCGCGCCGCCGCCCAGACCCTGCGCACCCGTTCGGCCGCCGCGGTGGCCGGCATCCGCCGAGGAGGCCGACCGGCTCGGCGCACCGCTGACCAGCGACGCCGCCGACAGCGACGCGCTGGAGGGCATGGACGTCGCCCCGGGCGCGGAGACCGAGGACGCGGGCGCACGGCTCGCCGAACTGGCCGACCGGGCGGCGGAACTGGAGGGAACCGAGGCAGGACCTCAAGCTCAAGGCGCTGATCAAGCACCTCAAGGCGCTGCTGGCCGACGGCTACCACCCGATCGTCTTCTGCCGCTACATCCCGACCGCCGAGTACGTCGCCGAGCAGCTGCGACGGCAAGCTGCGGCGTGCAAGACCGTGGTGCGAGGCCGTCACCGGCACGCTGTCGCCGCAGCAGCGCATCGAGCAGATCGAGGACCTCGCCGAGCAGGCCGGCGAGGACCCGGCCGCCCGCCGGGTGCTGGTCGCCACCGACTGCCTGTCGGAGGGCGTGAACCTGCAGCACCACTTCGACGCCGTCGTCCACTACGACCTGGCGTGGAACCCGACCCGCCACGACCAGCGCGAGGGCCGCGTCGACCGGTTACGGCCAGAAGCGCGACGAGGTCCGGGTCATCACCCTCTACGGCGAGCGACAACGGCATCGACGGCAAGGTGCTCGAGGTGCTGATCAAGAAGCACCGGCAGATCCGAAGGACCTCGGCATCTCGGTGTCCGTGCCGGACGAGACGTCCAGCGGTGTCACCGACGCCATCGTGGAGTGGCTGCTGCTGCGCGGCCGGCAGGGCGAGCAGCAGGAGCTGTTCGGCCTCGGACGCCTTCCAGCAGAGCTTCGCCGACCTGGACCAGGACTGGAACTCGGCGGCCGAGCGGGAGAAGACGTCCCGTT
>CAWCXW010000004.1:0-136778 GCA_963799685.1 uncultured Actinomycetota bacterium | reverse complement strand
CAGGTTTCCGCCCGTGGTGAACTTTGCGTACGCGCCTGCGCTGTCGGAGGTGGCCGCGAAGAGTGTCTTGAGGGTCTTGTTCGTGGCCAGCGAGGACAGCACGAGGCTGCCGTCGGCCTGCATCGCCAGGCGCACGCTGTCGGAGGTCAGCGAAGTGCCGGAGGGGATGATCTGCCCGCCGGTGAGGGTGACGGTGGTGCCGGTGTTCTTCACCACCGTCTTGGTGGTCTGCCCCAGCGCGTTCGTGATAGGTGGCGGTGGAGCGGCCGCCGGCCGGAGCGGTGGAGTCGACCTCGTCGGCGCCCGGGTAGCTCGTGCTCGTGTGCCACTGCTCGACCGCCTGGTGCCACAGGGTGGAGACCGTGGGGCGGCCCTGGCCGTCGTAGGTGGTGGTGGTCTCCGCCGGGATCTGGTTCTCGTTCGCCGCGTACAGCGTCGTCGACGGGTCGTGGTCGGCTCCGAGTACGGCGCGTATTGCGCCGTCAGCCAGCCGTGGGAGTCGTAGAACGTGTCGGAGATGATCCGGCCGGCGCTGGAGTCACCCAGTGCGCGTCGACTGGGTCTGCCGCGGCTGCAGCATCCCGTCATAGATCGTCACCGACGTGCTGTAGGTGTCGTCGTCCCGCAGCGTGTGCGTGGTCACGGACGACGGGGCGCCCGGCTGGGTGATGGTGCCGCCCGGCGCCGGTACCGCGCCCGGGTTGATGGAGTACGTGAACGTCTTGTCCGCGCTCTGCCCGGCCGCCTTGTCCCGGCCCGGCAGCCATACCGCGGTGCGCCGCCCGAGCGCGTCGTAGGTCATGTCCGTCTTGCGGCCGTTGGCGTCGACGTTTTCGGTCGGCAGGCCGCGCAGCGGGCTGAGCGTGGTGGAGACCTTCCAGCCCTGGCTGTTGGTGGTGGTGTACGAGGTCGGGTTGGTGTTGCCGCCGGAGGACGACCAGGTCGGCTGGTAGGCGGTGGGGGTGGTCTGCCCGGTGGCTGTCGGTGGCGGCGCGTGATCCGGCCGGCGCCGTCGTACTTCATCGCCGACGTCGTCCGCCAGTGTCTCGCTGCCGCCGGAGAAGCCGTCGGCGATCCGTGTCGCGGTCGGCCGCCCCGTCGCGGTGACCACTCCGAACGTCCCGAGACCCGACAGGGTGCCGTCACCGGCGTAGTAGATCTTCTTGTCTGCGATCAGGCTGGTGGAGGAGACGGGGGTGCCGCACGCCCCCGGCCACCGTGGTGACCCGGTCGGGGTATGCCCGCATCATCGGGTTGGCCGTCGGCGGGCTGGCGTACGTGGTGGTGGTGCACTTCTCCTGGGAGGTGTCGCTGACGTCTCCGTGCGCGTCCACAGTGGAAAGACGGCCCTGGCTGTCGTAGGTGGTGTCGGTGCGGGTGTGCCCCCAGCTGCCGTCTGCGAGCAGTGCGTAGCCGTCGGCCTGAGCTGACTTGGTCCGGTAGGCGGTCAGGTCCGGCAGTGTGGACAGCGTCGGCTTGGTGCCGGTGTTGTCGTCGGTGTTCCAGCTCGACCAGGCCGTCTGCGCGATGTGTGCGGTGGTCGTCGAGGTGAACGGGCCGTTGACGCTGACTGCGTTGATGGTGCCGCCGGCCTTGGTGTAGCTGTCGGTCTGAAGGACCGCTCCGGCTAGTTGGTCGGCGTCCGTGACGGTCTCCACCGTGGAGCCGCCGACGGTGGCGGTGCGGCTGACCGAGCGGCGGGTGCCGTCGGCCAGGTAGTCGCCGTCCATACCCTGCAGATAGTGGGTGGTGGTCTGGGTGACCGGTTCCGGCGCGGCGCCGGTCTGCACCGTGACCGTCCTGAATCCGCGGAACTGATCCCAGGTGCGGTACTGGTCGTCCATCAGCGACGAGTCGTTACGGTGCCAAGCCGGACCGCTGTAGGTATAGCGGGTGGTCTGCGGTCTCCGAACCGGCCGGGATGTTCTGTGAATCCGGCTTGTACTGGGCGGCGATCGTCAGGTCCGAGACGGTCACCGCCTGCACGGTCGTCAGGTTGAACCAGTCCGCGATTGGCTTCGAGGCTCCCGGAACCGTCCAGTAGACTGGGTAACAGCGAGTGCGTGTTGGTGTCCGCGTCGGCTGCCGTCAACGTCAGGCCCGCACAGGGATCCTGGTTGTAGTCGACCGCGATGGATTCGCCGGTCTCCGTCTGCACGCTCGCGATACGCGGCCGGTACAGCGGCGGCGCGGAGGGTGAGGAGTCATTGACCCGGTTGTCGATCTCCGTGCCCGTGAAGGACACCTGGTTGAGCGTGATGTCGCTGTTGCCGTTGTCGTATGTGTCCTTGCCGGTGTGCTGGATTGACTGGAGCCACATGACCGCCTGCAGCATCCCCGTGTCGTCCGGGTCGACCGTGGTCCCGGTGACCGGGTCGACCGTGCCGCCCGGCGTCCGAGTACACCTGGTGCAGGTGGTAGGAGTCCACCGGCTTCATCGTGTCGGTGGAGGAGTCCTTCACATGCACCTTGGTGGCGATGTCCTGCAGTCGCGTCGTCGTCCAGAACGTCGGCGCCGGCACGATACAGACATCTGACGGAACGCTCGTAGAGCCGCTCGGCAGCACCGTGGAGTCACTCGAATCGCAGTGCAGATCCCATGGCACGTCCGGCCAATGCGTGGCCGTGTCGTCCTTGAGATTGCCAGCGGAACAGTCGGTGAAGGTGTCTGTGGTCTGACAGCGCTGGGCCAGGGTGAAGTCGACCTCGGCGGCAGGCTTTCGGCCCGCCTTCTCGTCGGCCAGCGTGTAGCCGTAGCGAATCGAAGTGAGCGCTCCGCCGCGGGTGTAGGAGGTCAGCGTGCCGTGATCGCCGCTGGCCGCCTGGCCGCCGCCCAGGTCGTAGTAGTTGGTCTGCCGCTTGTAGTCGTAGCGCTGCACGAACCCCGACGGCGAGACCACGAAGTCCAGGTTCCACCGCCAGCCCTCGAGCTTGCCGCATCGTGAGGACTTGCCGTCGGTGGCGTTGTAGCAGGGGTCGGAGGACACCGGATGCAGCACGGGCACGCCCCACGCGGAACCGGTGGAGGAATCCGAGGGGCTGGACGGGATCGTCGCCGAGCCTCCCGCACCGCTCGGGGCGTGCTCCGCACCGAAGTAGGCGGCCGAGCCGTCAGTCGTCAGCACACGGAAGTAGATGCCGTCCTGCAGACCGTTGGGCGCGCCGGACAGCTCCTGCACCAGCGTGCCGTCGTCGCCTTGCAGTCGCCACTGTTTGATCTCCCCGGTCACCGAGGAGTCCACGCCGTCCGGGATCAGCCGCCCGGAATGCGAACCGAACGACAAAGTGGCGTTGTCACCACCCCAGCACTGATCGCCCGAACCCTTGAGAAGTGGCTTGTCGTTGGAGTCGACCAGGCTGCCGCACGACCGGTAGGAGCGTTCGACGAAGCCGGGCTGATAGTTCCAGCCGTCCCCGGCCCATGAAGCCTGGGAGTTGCGCGCCGAGGTCTCCCCGTCCTGCGACTGCGAGTTGTATCCCAGCGCCACCGACGGCGCGTTGCCGCCGATCGCCGCGGGCACATCGATCGGATACGAGTAGGTGAACGAGCCCGTGGGCGAGGATTTCCAGGCGCCTTCCGGGTTGAGCGACGTGGCCGTGTAGTCGCCCTGTGAACCGGACGTGGAGGAGGTCACAGCCAGTGTGGTCGACGAGTCCGCAGTCGTAGTCGACACCGGTGCGACGTAAGCCAGTTGCGAGCCAAGACCGTCCCGGTGGACGGTGCGACGTGCGGGCGGGGAGGAGGCGGAGCCAGACAGGGTCACGGTGGCCGTCAGCTGGTTCGCGCCCACCCGGTTGGTGAAACGCACCGGGGTGCGCTTCTGGCACGCTGTGACCTGAGGTGTGGTCAGCACGCAGGCAGGTAGCCGGACCAGTTCCAGTCGCGAGGCGTAACCGCCGCCGTACGCCCTGGCCAGCTGGGCGTAGTCGATGACCACGCCGACCTTGCCGGTGGTTCCGGGGGTGGGAGTCAGCGTGAGCAGCATGCCGTTCGCGCCCGCTCGCAGCGCCGCCTTGTGCGAGGCCACCCGCACATCGACGGCCTGCGGAAGGGCGGCAGTCGCGGCTGTCCTGGCGTGTTTGCCCGTCTTGGCAGGGGCCAACCAAACCGGCAGGTTGTGGGCCTTCACCGGTCCGCGCACCAGTACCTGCTTGCTCCGCGATGTCGCGGACGACCTTGTGGCAGCTGGCGCGTTTTCGGGGGAGGCTGTGGCAGAACTCTGTGCCGGGGCTCCGGCGCCGGCCGACGGCCCGGGGCTGCGCGTACTGTCGCTCGTGGCTACACCGGACTGCGTGGTCGACGGCGCACTGGACGGCGTGGGGTTCGCGTCTGCGCTTCCGCTGCGGCGGGCCGAAGGAGCGGGCGAGGCAGAGGACTTTGGGGTGGGATCCTTGGTGGTCTTCGCAGCGTGGGTCAGGTGAACCGTCGCGGTGCCTGCCTTGGGCCATCCCGGGGTCTTACCGGTATACGTGCTCAGCGGCTTGAAGCCTTTGCCTCGCGCCGTGACCGGCTTGGCGTGCAGGCTGTGGTGCCCCACCGCGGGGGCGGTCTGCGGCTTGTTGGGCTGCCACACCTGCCCGTCGAAGTGGTACCCGGATGCGAAGGGGTCTGCGTGCTGGGCGAACATCCCGGTGTTCAGGGCCTGTGAGATCGCCAGTGGCACCAGCAACGTCATCACCAGGCCCGCGACCATCCACCGGCCGGCTCTCGTGCCCCATAGCCGCCGCCACACGCGCGTCGATGCACGCCGATTCCCCGCCACGCGGTCCCCTCCCACGCAGAACAGCGGTGACTGTTTCAGGGGTTTCAGCTGGTTGCGGGCAGCGTCCAGGGCCGTCCGGCGAAGAGGTCGCGTAGGGCGGTGAGGGGGTTGATGCCGTGCTTGCGGACGGTGGAGATGTAGGAGCGGATCCGGGCGAAGCGCCTCGCGCCGGTCAGGGTTCGCCAGGATCCGGAGACCTTCTGTTGCACCTTGATCATCCGCAGGTCTCGTTCGGCCTGGTTGTTGTCGAACGGGACGGTGAATTCGGTCATGTACCGCTGGTATTCACTCGTGCGGTCCCGCAGGCGTTCGGCGAGGGCTCTGGCCTTGGAGCGGGGACCGGTGCCGGGGTAGGGGTTGGCGGCGATGCCGCACAACGCGGCCTGCCGGTAGCGGTCTTGGAAGGGCACCAGGGTTTCGTCGGCCAGGGCGTCGTGTCCGGCGGCCATGGCGTCGGCGACCGCGTTCTTCGCCTCGATCAAGACGTCGATCATGGCCCGGGCCCAGGTGGGATCGTGGCGGGTGTCCTCGGTGACGGCGATGAGTTCGCGCAGGACATGGGCGCCGCACAGGGCCTGGTCGTTGCCGTAGACGGTGTAGGAGGCCGGGCGTCGGAAACCAGGGTGCCGGTGAAGGCGGGCAGCACACCGAGGTCGTCCATGGCGATCCGTCCGCGCTGGGTGTGGATGCCGTAGAAGGTGACCAGGTGGGTGCACATCACGTGCAGCCAGTGCAGCTTGCCCGCCACCCGCACCCCGGACTCATCCGCGTGCGCGACGGGGACGGCGGCCAGATGCTCCCTGACCTGCGCTTCGAAGTCTTCAAGGCCGTCGTGGGCGCGGGCCAGGACGGACAGCACGGTGCCGGTGGAGATCGGCAGGCCGAACAGGTTCTCCATCGCCTCCGCGAGGCGCTTGGCGGGAAGGTGCTGGTAGGCCGAGAGATAGGCGATCGCCGCGCGTACTCCTGGACCGTAGACCGTGGCGGCCGACACGTGGTCCGGGCCTGCCGCCGTGGTGGCGTGCCCGCAGCCGCAGACCGCCAGGTGCAGTCGGTGCTCGGTCACCTCCGGTGCGATCTCGGGCAGATCGAAGACCTGCCGGGCCCGAAAGCCCGAACTGACCGCGCCGGAAAGATCGTTGCCGCAGCCGTCGCACGCGGACGGGCGATGATCGACTATGCGGTCCGGGTCGGCGACCCGTTCCAGCCGTCCACCCGGATCACCCTTGGCGCGGCCGGGCTTGCGGCCACTCGCCTTCCGCAGCGACTTCGGCGCCGGCTTCTTCCGCAGCCCGTCGCTCGACGGCGGCTTGGACGAGTTATGAGAGTCGGTGGCCACCTGACGCTCCAGCTCCGCGATCCGCTCCGCCTGCTCGGCGATCGTCGCGGCCTGAGCCGAGACCAACAGCTTCAGCTCCACGACCAGCGCGGCCAGCTCCTCGTACGAGGGCGGCGACGACGGGACGGAGGGCACAAGATCAACCTACCGGACCGTCATGATCACTCCGTACCGAGAGCCGCCGCAGGTCACACATGGTCGAAAACAGTCACGAACAGCGGCCCTTGCGCAGGGCCGCTGTTCAGCCAGCGATTGCACGAACGTGCGATCGCCAGGAGGGTATTGATCCCCTGCGGCTCAGCTCAATAGTCTGCGCCGACGCCGTTGACGGGGTGTTCCCCCACCAGTGGTCGAGTTTCACGCATCGCAATGATGACGATTCCCGACTCTGCACGACAATCCGACACCGCGTACACAGTCCGCCACACCTCCTCCACATCCACGGCGTGATGGATGTCACACCTGTCGAGTGCCTGCGAGAAGAAGGAATCTTTCCTCAGTGTTTAACTTGTCTTTCCATATGCCAACACGGCGCCGAAGGTTGAGACGCCGAACCGCTCTGGTGGTCGCTCTCGCCGGGCTTGTGCTCGGCCTGCCGGCGCTTCCCGCATCAGCCGACGACGACACCACGACCCCGGCGGATCCCATGCTCGCCGCGCAACAACAGGCCGTAGACACCGGGCAAAGCGTGCGGGTCGATGCCAAGACCACTCAAACCACCACGGTGGACGCCAACCCTGACGGCACGTTCACCGAAGCCACCCACCTGTTGCCGGTCCGTGTGAAGAAGAACGGTGCCTGGACGAAGGTGAACGCCGCCCTCGTCCGCAACGCCGACGGCACCTACTCTCCGACAGCCACCCCCAACGCCGTCACCCTCTCCGGCGGCGGCACGGGCCCACTGGTCACCCTCACCCACGCCGACGGCGCCAGCACGATGCGCCTCGCCCTGCCGTTCACTCTCCCTACCCCGCAAGTGAGCGGCGACACCGCGTTGTACAAGAGCGTCCTGCCCGACGTAGACCTCTCCGTGTCCGTCACCGCACAGGGCGGCTTCAGCGATGTCCTGATCGTCCACAACGCCACCGCCGCAGCCAACCCGCAGCTCAAGAACCTCACTCTGGCCGCCGCCACGCAGGGCCTCTCGCTCAAGCCCACCACCTCCGGCGGCATGCAAGCCACCAGGCAGGACGGCAGCCTGGCCTACATCAGCCCCCGCCCACTGATGTGGGACTCCACCCTCAACGCCACCGCGGCATCCACCCTCACCGCTGCCGGCGGCGACAGCGCCGGCAGCGGTGACCAAACCACCGCTTCGTCAGCGGACGGCCCTGGTACCGGCGCCCTGGTTGATCCGATCGCGATGACCACCAGCGCCAGCGGGCTGACCCTCGCCCCGACCAGTCTGTGCTCACTGACCCAGGCACCAGCTATCCGGTGTACATCGACCCTTACACCAACCCGGTCTCTTCCACCGCCGGGCACTACGACGAGGTGTACTCCAGCTCCACCTGCCACGACGTCCCGCAGTACGACAAGCCGCAGACCGGCGGTGAGGGAGTGGGCTACCAGCGCTGGGGCGGCTCCTGTGGCACCGGCCTAGAGCGTACCTACTACGCCATCAACACGTCCGGCCTGCACTCCTCCTTCGTCGTTTATGACGCCAAGATCGCGATCTCGACGACATACGCGGCCAGTTGGTCCTGCTCACAGGATCAGCCGATCACCCTGCACACCACCAACGCCATCAGCTCGTCCACCGACTGGAACAGCAGACCTGGCACCCATAACACCGCCTTCCCGCCGGTGACCACCCATGTGTCCTCCGGCGCGAACCCCAACAGCTCCTGCAGCAACCACACCGCCACCTTCACGGTCACCGATGAAGCCCAGAAGATCGCCGACCAAGGCGGCAACGGCTACAACGCCTCCGGCACCTTCGGCGCCCAGACCAACACCTGGACGATCGCCCTGTACGGCAACGAGTCCACCTCCTCCAGCAACAACGACTACCTCCGCACATCCCAGACGCTGACGCTGACCACCAAGTTCGACATCAAGCCCAACACCCCCACCAGCATGCACACCGTTCCGGCTGCCACCGGTGCCAGCAGCGCGTGCACCATGAGCGGCGACGGCTGGATCGGCGCCACCACGTACTCCGACGCGGGCAGCAACATCAAGCTCCACGCCACCGTCACCAGCAACATCTCCGGCGAGCACGTGGCCGGGCACTTCCACGTCTGGGACCGAAGCACCCTCGACTCGAACGGCAACGCCATCACCAGGTCGTACCCGACCACCTCCTACCTGGCCTCCGGCTCCGGCGCCTCGGCGTCGATCGGCTTCACGTTGCTGGACGGACACGAGTACGGCTGGGACGTGTACTCCGAAACCAACTCGACGCTCCATCTGCACTCGTCGATCAGCAGCCACTGCTGGTTCAAGACCGACCTCACGCCACCGGTCACGCCCACCGTGGACACCAACCCGTCCTTCCCGCCGGTCGGCAGCGGACCGGCGAACCCCGTCGTCCACGCCGGCAGCGGCAAGACCACAAGCTTCACCATCCACGGCGCCGATGGTGCTCCCACCGACGACAGCTGCACCCCCGATCCATGCCTGGCCTCCGGCGTCGACCACTTCCTGTGGAAGCTGGACGAACCGCCGACCGCCGCCGACGGCACCACCGCAGCCGTGAACAGCACCAGCAACGGCATCGCCACCACCACGCTCACCGTGCCGATCACCACCTGGGGCGTACACACCCTCTACGTCGCCGGCGTGGACAAGGCCGGCAACATCTCCACCTCACCGACCAGCTACACCTACACCGCCCCCTGGAACCCGGCGACCAAGGCCACATCGGGCGACGTCACCGGCGACGGCATCCCAGACCTGCTGACGACCACCAAGGGAGGCAACCTGCTGGTGGTGCCCGGCGACACCGACCCCGCCCAGCAGGCCAGGCAACCCGCCGCGCCCACCACCAGCAGCTACACCGGACCGCTGACCGCCGCCGACGCCGACCACACCCCCGCCGGTACCAGCGGAGACAGCTGGGCCAACTACCTCATCGCCCACCACGGCAGCCTCACCGGCCACGACGTGGACGACCTGTTTGCCCTGCACACCACCTCAAGCCCCAAACAGCTCTACCTCGTCCCCAACGACATCAACTACAACACCACCACGTACGGCTACAGCAACTACGACAAAAACAAGTCCCACACCCTCGTCAAGCAGTCCTGCCAGTCCTCCACCCCCGCCGACCGCTGCAGCGCCGCGAACTACACCCCCGACTGGAGCGCCACCAGCAAGATCGCCGCACCCGGCGACGTCTACGGCACCGGCCTTGCCGACCTGATCACCGTCGAGAACGGCCAGCTGTGGCTCTACCAGGGCCGCAGCGGCAGCACCCTGGCCAACCCCGTCCTGCTCGGCGACGGCGACTGGTCAGACTTCGACCTGCTCAGCCCGGGCACCGTCAACGACACTCCGACGCTGTGGGCGCGTGACCGCTCCACCGGCGTGCTGTACACCTTCCCCCTCACCATCGACACCACCACCTACCTGCCGCCACTGCTGCACGCCCCGGTCAGCACGCCGCTGCAGTCCGCCGTGGTTCCCTCCAGCGGCCACCTGTGCCTGGACGTACGCGGTGCCGACACCGCCGACGCGACCCCGTTGCAGATCTACACCTGCAACGGCTACGCCTCCCAGCAGTTCTCCCTGCTGCCCGACAGCACCCTGCGGGTACTGGGCAAGTGCGTGACCGTCGCGCAAGGTGGGACCGCTGACCACACCCTGGTGCAGTTGGACCACTGCACCGGCTCCGCCGCCCAGCAATGGAAGCCCTCGGCCTCCGCTAGCCTGACCAACCCGCAGTCCGGGCGCTGCCTGGACGACCCGTCCGCATCCACGGACAAGAGCACCCCGTTGCAGATCTACACCTGCAACGGTCACGCCTCCCAGGACTGGACCTCCAGCGCGAACGCCGGCTGGGACACCAACTCCGCCGCCGCGCTGGCCACCGGCGTGCCCACCATCCACTACCCGCTGGTCGCCACCGACGGTGACACCACCAGCCCCGCGGGCGGCCCCGACGGCCACCCGGACCTGTACACCACCGACACCGCGGGTCAGCTTCTGCTCCACCCGGGCGCTGCCCTGAACAACGGTTTGCCCACCCTCACCGACCCGGTCTCCCTGGGCAGCGTCACCGACGCCGCGCACACCTGGTGGAACCTCGACGAAGGCACCGGCACCACGCTGACCGACAGCAACGGTAGCCTCAACGCCACCCTCACAGGTGACTACACCTGGGCCACCGGCACCACTCACGGCACAGTCCTGAACCTCAACGGCACCACCGGCTACGCCGCCACCACCGGCTCATCCGTCGACAACTCCAAGAGCTTCTCCGTCTCCGCTTGGGTCAAGCTCAACTCCCTCGCGGCGAACTCGACCTTCGTCTCCCAGTCCGACACCGCCGGCAATGCCAATGGCTTCCAGCTCTACTACTCCTCCTACGCCCATGCCTGGGCCTTCAACAGGCACGACGACGACACCACCAGCAACTCCTTCTCCGCCGCCTACGGCGGCACTCCGACCACCGGCACCTGGACCCACCTCGTGGGCGTCTACGACGCCACCACCGACACTCTCAGCCTGTACGTCAACGGACACCTGGCAGCGACCAAGGACTACGCCGGCACCACATGGAACGCTGTCGGCGACGTCCAGATCGGCCGCCGCCTGTACGAGGGCGCCTACGGCGAATACACCAACGGCCAACTCTCCGACATCCGCATCTACAACACCGCCCTACCCGCCGCAGACGCCGCAGCCACCAACGATCTCCCGCAGGCCGTCCAACTTGGCTGACACAGAGAGCCCAACCAGCTCAACGTGCATGAGGGCCTGCTCCGATGTCCATCGGAGCAGGCCCCGCGAGCGCAAGGGGATTGCGTGAGCGACGCGTGAGCGGACGGGGTGGCACAAGCTGGATTGGGCGGCACTCCGATCGCGGCTGCAAGCCGCCGATCTGCGGAAACGGGATGCGGTGGCACGGTCCGGCACCGTCGAAGGTGATCGCGTTGGCTCTCGTAATGCGTAGGTCGGGGGTTCGACTCCCCCAGGCGGCTCCACCAAACCCCAGGTCATGCAGCCCATGACCTGGGGTTTTCTGCTGCTCGGGGCACAACGCGTCGCACGACCGAGACGCCGCGAGCTGACGGCGTGCGTGAGCGGAAGGCCGTGAGCGGAGGGGCAGCAGGGCCTGCTTCTCTCGCCGTCTCCAGATGCGCGACAGCAACTCAGTGACCGCGCGTCGAGGACTGCGGTGGGGCAGCGGTAGCGCCGGTCCGTGGTCGGCAGGGAGCGGCTGGATTGGCCTGTGGACAGTTCGAACGCGCGCCCTTATCCTTCAGACGATCTCTGCGAGTGACCAGCACCGCAGGCGTGTTTGGTGGGGGCCCGCAGTGAGCTCTGAATCCGTTCGTCACGAGTCGCGCCCGCGCACCCTGCCTGACGGGTGGCCTGCTGCCGCCCCCAGGCGCCTGGCTCTGGCCGCGCAGGTGCTCATCGCCGTGCAGACCGCCGCGCAACTGGCCGTTGCGGTAGTGGGCGGTACCAGGTCGACGTTCTTCGCCCAGTTCGCGCCGATTTCCATGGCGTTGTTCCTTGCCGCCCTCATCGTATTCCTCTGCTGGTTCCGGCGCTGTCGGCTCAACGCCGAGCTCTTCGCGCCCGGGACGCACAAGCATGGGGCGGGCTTTGCCGTCGGTGCATGGTTCATCCCCGTGGCGATGTGGTGGATTCCGCGTCGGATCGCGCTGGACATCTGGCGCGCGAACTCGCCCGCCGGCGGGTCGTGGTTGATCAACGCATGGTGGGTGGCATGGCTCGCCAAGACGGTCGGTGGTGCGGTTGCCGTTCAACTCGGGGCGCGCCCCTACGGGTCCTCGCTCTATGACGACGTGGCCGGCGTTGCCGCTGCATTTCTCGCGATCCTGGTGATTCAGCAGATGACGAGCCGTCAAGACGCCAGGGTGCGTGCCGACCTTGAATCCCTGCCGGTCACGCAGAGCTCATCGTCCTGACTGACCCTGTCCCAGGAGGCTCAGTCGATGCCCAGGTCACGTCCGCGTGACCTGGGCTTCTTCATGCGCTCGGCAGTCCTCTGCGTCGTCACCGATGTGCCTGTCCGAGCTGCCTCGTCCAGTGGGGAGCGTGCCGGGCACGCGGGTGCAGCGTCTGTGAGGGCGGACGGTCTGGGCACCGATCTGCCGTGCAGCCGAGCAGGAACACCGAGCTGTTGGCAAGGGACCCAGGCCGTGGTCACGGCGTCGTTCGCGAGGGATCTCCGCACGATCCCACGCCGGCGTGCTCCGTGAGGGACGTGTCGCATGCATCGCGCGCGTCCGGCAGATGCTCCTTGACCGACGATTGCCCCGGTCGGGGGCCAACGATGGCCGCGCAGCACTCCCCATGTGGAGGGGCGAAAATCGTGGATTCCTTCAGTGGTGAAAATCTGCCATCGCGGCAGTAGACATGGTGGTGCTCCAGGGGTAGAGTCTCTCTCGTACTCGCAGAGGTCAGAAGGGCGAGGCAGAGGACGAACTGCCTCGGGTGCAGGTCAAACGCATCGTGGACCGGCGATCGAGTGGCGTGGCCGGATGGTGAGGGCTCCGCCGCTGACTGCCGGGCCAGACGGCCCCAGGGGCCGCTGCAAGATCGAGCAACGTAGGACAGAGCGGAAGAGAAGGAGGAGGCGCCATCAGGATCGCCCGGGCAGGTGGGAGCGCCCGCTCGGGTACCGCAGACCCCGGATTGGAAGGTGGTCCCCGGTCACGCAGTTCCGATCCCCGCACCGGCCTCCCGGCCGACGGTGCGGAAGAAGAGACCGGCGCACGTAGCCGGTAGATGGTGTTGAACCCCTCGGGGCCCTGGTGCCGTACGGCACCAGGGCCCCCCAACGCGTTCTCCCCCCCCGAGAGGTGTCAGTGGCCGCAGGAAATCCTTCCACCCCGTCGAGCAACCTCGACGACGACGATTACCCCGCCTACACGATGGGGCGGGCGGCTGAAATGCTCGACACCACGCCCGCTTTCCTGCGGGCCATCGGCGAAGCGCGTCTGATCGTGCCGCTCCGCTCAGAGGGCGGACACCGTCGCTACTCCCGCTATCAACTGCGGCTCGCGGCCAGGGCCCGCGAACTGGTCGACCAAGGCACCTCCGTGGAGGCCGCCTGTCGCATCATCATCCTGGAGGACCAGCTCGAAGAGGCCCGGCGCATCAATGAACAGCTGCGCAATCCGGAGGTCTCCTCGGACCGGCAGACGGACACCTGACGGCCGACCCCTCTGGGGCGACGGAGCCGGGATGAATTTTGCCACCCGACGCCTGACGAAATCCTTGTCCCGCCGCTGCAGAAACACGGGTGATGCGCGGTGAGAAGTTCTGCCCCGGCGACTCCGGGCGGGAAACTGTCGCATTTTCTGGATTGCCCGTGCTACGGTTGCGGAAGTTGCGGTTGTGGTTCCCCAAAATGTGCAAGTGCTTCTCCCCGGTCCGCCGGTGGGACTCTTGTGCATTTCGGTGTTTCCGGAGGGTGATCATCGCGGCAGCTCCGGTTCCTGCACAGTGCGGGTCCCGGGTACCGCCCCGAAGGAGAAGTATTTTGGCTACTGGCACCGTGAAGTGGTTCAACGCGGAAAAGGGTTTCGGCTTCATCGAGCAGGAGGGTGGCGGCGCTGACGTGTTCGCCCACTACTCGAACATCAACGCCACCGGATTCCGTGAGCTGCTCGAAGGCCAGAAGGTGAACTTCGACGTCACGCAGGGCCAGAAGGGCCCGCAGGCGGAGAACATCGTTCCCGCCTGACGCTGACGCGCACAACGAGCCGGGGCACGCACGTGCGGCCCCGGCTCGTTGCGTTGATTCACGCTCGCCGCAGTGCCGGCCTTTTTCGATGGCGGCGGGCGAGCGGCACAATCGCCGTCGGACCTGGTTCCAGGGACAGGCATTGTTCCGTCCCCCGACTTTCCGGAACCCATGTATCGGCCGTGTTCTCTGCGGAACGGTGGCCCGGCGCATTTTCGTGACGATTCGACGGTCAGGTGTGACCCTGGCTTGTTTCGTCTTTTCTTCGGCTCGATCTTGCGAATCTCCGTGCAGCCGAGTGGTGCTGCGGTGAGTTCCTCGATATGTGCCGTATCGAGGAAGGTTCTGCATGAACCACACTGCTCGCACCACCGCCGGATCCGACCGCGGCGGCCGTCGCCCGCAGGGGTCTCCCCGCCGAGGCGGGGCCTCTCCTGCTGCCAGGACCAAGCGTCCCGGCCGGGGACGCACCGCAGGCGCCGCACAGGAATTCGCGCTGCCGGTCAGTTACACGGCGCCCCTGCCGGCTGTGGAGACCTTCACGGGCCTCGACATGCCCGACCGCTTGAAGACCACACTCCGTGCCCGCGGCATGAACGCACCTTTCCCGATCCAGGCTGCGACGCTGCCCAACGCGCTGGCCGGCCGGGACGTGCTGGGCCGCGGCCGTACCGGCTCCGGCAAGACCCTCGCCTTCGGCCTCGCCCTGCTGGCCCGCACTGCCGGACAGCGTGCCGACGCCCGGAGCCCGTTGGCACTGGTGCTCGTCCCCACCAGGGAGCTGGCGCAGCAGGTGACGATCGCGCTCACCCCCTACGCCCAGGCGTTGCGGCTACGTCTCACCACCGTGGTCGGCGGCATGTCGATCAACCGTCAGGCACGTGACCTGCGGGCCGGCAGCGAGGTGGTCGTCGCGACGCCGGGCCGGCTCAGGGACCTCCTCGAACGTGGGGACTGCCGACTGGACCGGGTGGCCGTCACGGTCCTGGACGAAGCCGACCAGATGGCCGACATGGGCTTCATGCCTCAGGTGACCCACCTGCTCGACCAGGTACGACCCGAGGGGCAGCGTCTGCTCTTCTCCGCCACCCTGGACCGCAACGTCGACCTCCTTGTCCGCCGCTATCTGACCGATCCGGTGGTCCACTCCGTCGACCCTTCTGCCGGCGCGGTCACTTCCATGGAGCACTATCTGCTGCACGTGCACGGAGCCGACAAGCAGGCGGCGATCGCCGAGATCGCCGCCCGTGACGGGCGTGTGATCATGTTCCTGGACACCAAGCACGCGGTGGACCGGCTGGTCGGGGACCTGCTGACGGTCGGGATCCGCGCCTCGGGCCTGCACGGCGGCAAGTCGCAGTCCCAGCGCACCCGCACCCTCGCCGCTTTCAAGGCCGGCCACACCAACGTCCTGGTGGCCACCAACGTCGCGGCTCGGGGCATCCATGTCGACAACCTCGACCTCGTCGTCAACGTCGACCCGCCGGCCGACCACAAGGACTACCTGCACCGCGGAGGTCGCACCGCCCGCGCCGGTGAGTCCGGCACCGTCGTCACGCTGGTCCTGTCCGCCCAGCGTCGCGGCATGAACCGCCTGATGTCGGATGCGGCCATCACCGCCCGGGAAACCAGGATCCGTCCCGGCGACCCCGACCTGCGCCGGATCACCGGAGCCCGGACGCCTTCGGGTGTCGCTCTCACCGCTGCGGACGTCCAGCCCCCCAAGCGCACCGGCGCCCCGCTGTCGGCTCGACGGAGTCGACCTTCCCGGCAGCGGCGCCGCTCCTTCGTGCCCGAGGCCGCATAGCTTCCGGCCACCGACGGCTCGGCCGCCCGTTCCCGAGCCCCCGGGCCGGTTGTCACGGAGGCCCCGGCCTCTCCGGTGGACGGCCGCATCCACAACTGCCGATCGGTCCGATCTGCGGTCGGGCGGCGCGGCCACGACATCACCGCGTGCCCCGAGGGACGGCCTCCAGGGCACGCCGGAGTGGTCCGGGCAGGCGAGAAACCTGACCCGGACCACTTGAGGATGAAGTCGCCTGTCACTTCACGCCCGGATAACCGGGTCGGCCGGCGACGCGGCAGCCGGCGAGGGCCCGGCTTCGGACTCGTCGGAGTAGACCATCAGCGTCGAGCCGCCGATGGCCAGCACGATTCCCACGAATCCGTAGACCGTCGGCAGTGTCTGGTAGACAGCGAGCGAGAGCACGATGGTCAGCACCGGCGCCATCGCGTTGGTGACCGGAGCGACGATGGTCGCCTTCCCGCGGGAGAGCGCCATCACCAGGAACAGCGCACCGACGGCGTTGAGCAGCTGGGTGCCCAGCGTCAGAGCGGGCGCCTGCCAGGGGGCGCCGGAGGGGAAGTCGCCCATCATGAACCAGGCGACCGGGATGAGCAGCAGCCCGCTGATCGTCATCCAGCCGAACGTGGTGGCGTCGTTGACGCCGACGTTGGCGGCCTTCTTCATGAAGTAGGCCTGTACGCCCCAGGCGACCATGACGATGAGCGCGAGGAGCAGCCACGGGCCGGTGGAGGCGTCCCCGGATCCGCTGGTGATGCTGAAAAGGACGATGGAGGCGAGCGCGGCGATCACACCGAGGGTGGCGAGCAGCCGGATGCGCTCGCGCAGGATGATCACCGCCATCAGCACGGTGATCGCCGGCGAGATCGAGATGAGCGGGAAGATCAGGTAGGCCGGGCCGTTGGAGAGCGCCTTGAACAGCACCAGCTGACCGCCGGCCCCGGTGAGACCGATGATCAGACCGTAGACGGCCGCGACCGGCCGCCGGTCGAAGGTCTTGCCGCGCATGGCGAAGTAGGCGGGGATGAGCATGGTGAACGCCCACAGGATGTACACCATCTCGTTGGGGTAGTCGTAGAGCGAGGTGGGGGCCCCGGAGAAGGCGCCCCACACGCCCCAGAACAGCACCAGGAGCCCGGCATAGGGGATCCAGCCGTTGCTGAGTCGTCGACCTCCGGGGGTCGCTGGCAGGGTTTTCAGTTGACATCGTCGCCTCCTTGGGGCGCGGTGGTGGCGTGGGCCTGCAGTCGGGCGACTGCCTGCGCGCTGAGTGGCCGTCCGGCTGACCGGGCCGCGTACAGCGCGGCCCCGAGAACCGGGGGCAGGAGCGGATCGCGCAGCTCGACCTGGCTGTCGGCCAGCCGGGTGCGGAACGCGTCGTAGGCGAGGGCGGAGGCGAAGACCCCGCCGGACCAGGAGACGGGCACCGTCTCGCCGGGCGCGTAGCCGAGCTGGGCGACGGTGGCCTCCACCAGACCCGCCAGTGCCTGGCCGGCTTCGCGCAGGATGTCCGCGCACGCCTCGTCGCCGTCGCCGGCGGCCGCGGTGACCACGCGGGCCAGTGACGCCACTTTGGCCCGGTCCCCCTGCCAGCGGTTCAGGACCACGTCGACGAGGTCCAGCTCGGCGGCGAGGTGCAGGTGGTCGGTCATCAGCGCTCGCAGCGGGCCGGTGGACAGGCGGCCGTCCGACATCTTGGCGAACGCGTTCAGGCCCCGCACCGCGATCCAGTACGCAGAGCCCTCGTCGTCGAACAGCTCGCCCCAGCCTCCGACGCGCAGCGCGCGTCCTTCGTGTTCGCCATAGGTCATGGAGCCGGTTCCGGCGATCACGTTCACGCCGTCGACAGCACCCAGCGAGCCGGCCCAGCCGGCGACCATGTCGTTGTCGCAGCCGTAACGCCGATGGCCCAGGACGCGTGCCGGGATCGCGTTCAGGGTGTCGAGGTCCGCGCTGACCTCACCGTAGCCGGGCATGGCAATGAAGGCGTGGGTGATGCCCTCCGGTGTGAGTCCGGCCTCGTCGCATACCGCCCGCACGCCGGTGCGCAGCACCTCCTCCACCAGGTCGATGCTCTGCCCGAGGTAGTAGCAGCTGGGGGCCAGGGCGGTAGCCAGCAACCGTCCCTGCCCGCTCAGCAGGGCGAACGCCGTCTTGGTCCCGCCGCCGTCCACGCCGAGGAAGACCTCGCCCGTGTCCTGCCGGGCCGGGTCATCGACTGAGCTCATGGATGGTCACTCCCTTCACGACTCGGTTCACCTGGTTGTCCGCGAAGGGACTGTCGGGGTTGAGGCCCAGGGCGCGCGACTGTGCCAGCGCGACGTGCTGGGCCGCCAGCAGCAGCACCGGGGCGACCGTCGTGTCGGGGAGGTGTCCCAGCCCGGGGAAGGACCAGTTCTCCTCGCCGGTGTCGCCCAGACAGCCCGAGCGAGATCACCCGGCGCTCTGGAAGGGCACCGCGCAGCTCGCGGACGATGTCGAGGTCGTACCGACGGGTGTAGGGGTCGTTGGACAGGTAGACGAGCGCGAGCGTGGTGTCGTTGACGACCGACTTGGGGCCGTGACGGAAGCCCAGCGGTGAGTCGAAGTAGCTCACCACCTGCCCGGCGGTCAGCTCCAGCAACTTGAGCGCGGACTCGCGGGCCAGTCCGGTCAGCGCGCCGCTTCCCAGGTAGACGAAGCGGTCGGTGCGCTCCTGGGCCAGCGCACGTGCCCGCTGCTCCAGTGCGGGCAGCACAGCCTCGGCCACATCGGCGAGCTGGTGTGCGTCATTGCGTCCGCCCAGCACGGTGAGGGCGGCCAGCATCATGCTGGTCACGCTGGAGGTCATCGCGAAGCCGCGGTCGTTGGTGCCCTCGGGCATCAACAGCACCAGGCTGCGGTCCGACGCCTGGCTCTCCGGCGCGTTCAGGGACCGGTACAGGCCGCCGTCGGGGTTGCACGTCAGCACGAGGTGCCGGCATTCGGTGACCAGCTCGTCTGCCAGCCGTACGGCGGCCAGCGACTCGGGGCTGTCGCCGGAGCGGGCGAAGGAGACCAGCAGCGTCGGCTCGTCGCGCAGGAGGTGGTCGTGCGGGTTGCTCACCAGGTCGGTGGTGGCCACCGCGTCGACCCGGCGGCCCAGGGCCCGGGACAGCCCGGGCGCGAGGATCTGGCCCGCGAACGCCGAGGTGCCGGCGCCGGTCAGCACGATCCGCAGGTCGCCTCGCGCGACCAGCGGGTCGAGGAAGCGCGCCGTCTGCTCGCGGCGTGAGCGCAGGTCGTCGGCGAGCGCGCGCCACACGGCCGGCTGCTGGGCGATCTCCCGCGCCGTCCACAGCGCGCTGACGTTCTGCGTCGTCATGCGGTCTCCTCCTGCTCTCCGCAGGCGTACGCGTAGTCGCGCAGCACGTCGCGGACGTGGTCGACGGCCAGGGCGTGGGCGGTCGCGGGCAGCTCGCCGGCGCGTACCCGCCGGTACTGCGCCGGGAGGTGCCGGCTCAGCATCGGCAGCGGGATGCCCGTCCTGTCGAGGTTGCGGAACAGCGTGTTTACCGCTGCGGTCATCGCGGGGGCCGGCCAGTAGTAGCGCGCCCGGTCGCTGTAGCTGTAGCGGCGGGCCAGACGCTGCGCGTCCGGGGTCGCCCTCGTAGTAGCCCGCCCACCAGGCCGGATCGGCCAGCATGGTGGCCTCCAGGGTGTTGACCAGGTCGGAGCGGTCGGCCGCCTGCGACCAGCTCGTCCTCGATGGCGGCCAGCGCGAACAGCGCCTCGCGCAGGGCGAAGGTGAGCCCGGGGCCCACCTTGAGCACTGCCCAGTGGTCCCGCACCAGTGCGGCCAGGGCCTGCGGGGTCTGGTAATCCGTGGAGTGCGCCTCGAAGACCAGACCGGGCCGGTCGCCGGCGACCTGGCTCAGCCGCCGCGCCGCCCGAGGCGCGTAGTCGACCACGCGCACGTGGTCGAACTCGACGCCCGGCTGCACCACCAGCGCGCTCACCCGCTCCCAGGCGTCGTCCGACCCGGACGCGGTGAACGCGTCCCGGTGTTCGGCCAGGGTCGCGAGAGCGGCCTCCGGAGAGGTCGGGGTGAGGGTGTCGATGGTCTCGCGCGCACCGCCCGGTACCGGAACCTCGGTGCCGATCACATAGGTCAGCTCACCGGTCTGCTCCTGCTCTGCCGCCGTCGTCTCGGCGATCCGGGCCAGCCGGGCGGCCCGCTCGGCGACCAGGCGGCCGGGAAGCGGCTCCGGGTCGCCGTCGCAGCGCATGCTGCAGTCCAGATGGATCTTGGTGAATCCGGCCCGGACGTATTCCGCGACCAGCACCTCGGCGCGGTCCATCGCCTCGGCGGCGCCCAGTTCGCGCCAGCGGTTCGGGCCCAGGTGGTCACCGCCGAGGACCAGGCGCGTGCGGGGCAGGCCGGCCTCGTCTGCGATGCGGTGGACCAGCGTGGCGAAGTCGCGGGGCGCCATACCGGTGTAGCCGCCGTACTGGTCGACCTGGTTGGAGGTGGCCTCGACCAGCAGCGGGCCGCCGTCGGCGACGGCCTGCAGGGCGGCGGCTTCGAGGACGAGCGGATGGGCCGAGCACACCGACGTCACGCCGACGGGCTCCCCCGCCCGGTGGCGGTCGAGCCTGTCGCGGAACAGGCGCCCGGTGGGCGGCGAGGAGGAGGGGTGATTCTCAGACATGGCCGAGACGGTAGGCAGCGCGCAACCGGTCTGCAAGCATGATCCATACTGGTATGATACTGGTATGCATAGCTCTGAGCGTCGCCTGCGGGCCCTGGAGTTCCCCTCGGGAGTTCTCGATCCGGACGCCGTGCCCCGCTACGAGCGGGTCGCCGGCAGCTGTGGGAGGACCTGCGGGCGGGCGGTGCCCGCAGTGGCGACCGGCTGCCGAGCGAGCGGGTGCTCACCGGCCGTTACGGGGTCTCACGGGTGACGCTGCGCTCGGCGCTCGCCCTGCTCGCCGACCGGGGTGCCGTCCAGGCCGCCCCTTCCCGTGGCTGGTTCGTCACCGGTGACGTGAGCATCGCGACCGCCACCGCCCATGTCGAGGGGTTCGCCGACTACGCCCGCAAGCACCGCATCCCGACCACGACCAGGGTGCTGGTCACCCGGACGCGGCCCGCCACCGTGCCCGAGGCGCGCCGCCTGCGGATCGCGCCCGGCGAGGAGCTGTTCGAGATGCGCAGACTGCGCTACCTCAACGGCCTGGTCGTCGTCCTGGAGCGCAACCGGCTGCCGCTCGCACTGTGCCCTGCGCTGCCCGAGACCGACTTCACCGCCGCGTCCCTGTACGCCACGCTGCTGACCGCCGACCCGCCGCAGATCCCCCGACGGGCCGAGTACGCCGTGGAGGCGCGCAGCCCGAACCGCGAGGAGCGCCGCGTCCTGGAACTGGAGGGCACCTCCGTCCCGGTCCTGATGGCACGCCAACTGACCTACAGCCAGCACGGCCACCCCATGGAGTTGACCGACCAGGCCTACCGCGGCGACCGTTACCAGTTCCGTGGCTCCATCACCTGACGAACTTTCTCAGGCCGCCACGCGCAGCCGACGCGGGGTGGCCGCCGGCGGCTCCCACGAAGGGAATCCGGCGGGGCCCGGTGTGAGGCAGCCGAGCACGCTCGGGTGCCGGGCGCCCGTGCAGGACGGGACGGTGCCGGGCAGCCCGTGCACGCTCAGCCATCCCAGCACGGCGAAGGCGTACGCCTCCTTCGCCGCCGACGGCATGCCCAGCTCGGCGGACGTGCACAGCGGCGCCGCCACGCCCAGCTCGGTACGCAGCGCGCGCATCAGCTCCGGGTTGCGGATGCCGCCGCCCGAGGCGATCACTTCGCCGCCGTCCACACTCCGCACCGCGTCCGCGACGGTGAGGGCGGTGAGCGCGGTGAGAGTCGCGGCCAGGTCTTCCGTGGACACCTCGCGGTCGCCCAGCGCCCGCAGTAGGTAGGGAAGGTGGAACAGCTCCTTGCCCGTCGTCTTCGGTGCAGGTCGCGCGTAGTAGGGCTCGGTCAGCAGCAGCCCCAGCAGCTGCTCGTCGACGCGCCCGCATGCGGCGAGCGCACCGTCCTCGTCGTAGCCGCGGCGGCCCCCGGTGCGGTGGGTGACGGCGGCGTCCAGCAGGGCGTTGGCCGGCCCGGTGTCGAAGGCCAGCGGCAGGCCGCCCTCCCCGAGCACCGTCACGTTCGCGATACCGCCGAGGTTGAGGGCCACCGGGCGCCCCGGGCGGCCGGCCAGCCACAGTGCGTCGACCAGGCTCACCAGCGGTGCGCCATGCCCGCCCGCCGCGACGTCCCGGGTGCGCAGGCCGGAGACGACGGGCAGGGCGGCCGTCTCGGCGATCCACGCGGGCTCGCCCAACTGAAGGGTGCCGTGCACGCGGCCGTCGTCCACCCAGTGGTAGACCGTCTGCCCGTGCGAGACGGCCAGTTCGGCGCGCCCGCCGCACAGTTCCTCGTTCGCGCGGCGTGCGGCCCGGGCGAAGGCCTGCCCGATGCCGGTGTCCAGCCGGCACACCTCGCGCAGGGTCGTCGGCGCCGGCGGCATCGCGGTGGCGAGGTCCGCGCGCAGACCGTCGCCGTAGTGCTCGGTGACCATGCCCAGCGGGTGCAGCACCAGGGTGTCGCCGTCCAGGCGCAGGTCGCACGCCGCCGCGTCGATCCCGTCGAAGGAGGTGCCTGACATCAGCCCGATGACGCGCCTCATCCGGTCGTCGTCTCCTCGCCGCCGGCGGTCTGCCGCAGCGGGCGCAGGTGGTCGTCGCCGCGCAGTGTCCACAGGGCGACGACGCTGACCGCGCAGGTAGCGGCGGCGTAGTAGGCGGGGATGTCGACGTCGCCGGTGCGGTCGACCAGCTCGGTGATGATCAGCCCGGCGCAGCCGGAGAAGACGGCGTTCGCCAGCGCGTAGGCCAGGCCGAGTCCCGTGTAGCGCACGGACGTCGGGAACATCTCCGACAGCATCGCGGGGCCCGGCCCGGCCAGCATGCCCGACTGCCGCACCCGCGACGAACACCGCGACGCCCTGCACGACGGCGGAGGTGTCCGGGTCCTGCAGCACGTTGAGCAGCGGCCACGACAGCACCACGATCAGCAGCGCGCCGGTGAGCATCACGGCGCGGCGGCCGACGCGGTCGCTGAGCCGTCCCGCGGGCAGGATCGCCGCGGTGAAGCCCGCGTTGGCCACGACGGTTGCCACGAGCGCCTGCTGGAAGGAGGCGTGCAGCGCGGCCTGCAGGTAGGACGGCATGACCACGAGGAAGGTGTATCCGGCCGCGGCCCACCCCATGAGGCGGCCCGCGCCCAGCAGGATCGCCTTCACCGTCGCCCCGGCCGGCTGCCGCGTGTCCGGCGCGTGCGACGGGCCCGTCCCGTTCGGGCCGTGCTGCTCGCGGACGAACTCCGGCGTCTCGTCCAGCTTCAGCCGGATCCACAGGGCGACGCCGCCCAGTGGCAGCGTCAGCAGGAACGGCAGCCGCCAGCCCCAGTCGTTCAGCGTCCCCTGGCTCATGACGGTCGCCAGCAGCGCGGCCATGCCGGCGCCCGCCAGCAGTCCGACGCCGACGGTGAAGGACTGCCACGCCCCGTACAGGCCGCGCCTGCCGGGCGGTGCGAACTCCGTCATGACGGACACCGCGCCGCCGAACTCTCCGCCGGCGGAAAGCCCCTGCAGGATCCGCAGCAGCGTGAGCAGCCACGGTGCGGCCGCGCCGATCGTCGCGTAGGTGGGCAGGACGCCGATGAGGGTCGTCGAGACGGTCATCAGCAGCAGAACGAGGATCAGTGTCGGCCGGCGGCCGAAGCGGTCGCCGACCCGGCCGAAGAGCGCGGCACCGACCGGGCGGAAGAAGAAGGCCACAGCGAACGACGCGTAGGTCCTTGATCAGCGCGTCGAGATCGTTCCCGCCGCTGCCGGGGCTGAAGAAGTTCGCGGCGATGATCGTCGCCAGGTAGCCGTAGACGCCGTACTCGTACCACTCGATGAAGTTGCCGACCGACCCGGCGACGAGCGCCCGGCGCGGTGGCCCGGCGACTCGTGGCGGGGCGGTGACCGGTGACGTGGACGACATGCAGGACCTCCGCTGACGCTGACCAAGTGGAGTAGACCAACCCCGGAACCGGCGGTCAACAGAGCGGACAGCCCGTCTTTTCGACGTCTGCCATCGCCCATGCGGGGTACCCGTGCCGGTTACGCACCGGCGACACAGGAAGGTGTGCGCACATGGGTGACGGGACCGGCGCGCGGGGCACCATGGCGCAGCGGCTCATCGCGGACCACCTCGTCGAGGGCACACCCGAGGCCGGCCAGGAGATCGGCCTGCGCATCGACCAGACGCTCGCCCAGGACGCCACCGGCACCCTCGTGATGCAGGAGCTGGAGGCGCTGGACCTGGACCGGGTGCGCACCGAGGTCAGCGTGCAGTACGTCGACCACAACCTCCTGCAGGCCGACGAGCGCAATGCCGAGGACCACGCCTTCCTGCGCTCGGCCGCCCGCCGCTTCGGTGTCTGGTTCTCCAAACCGGGCAACGGCGTCTCCCACCCCATTCACATGCAGCGCTTCGGCATCCCCGGCAAGACCCTCGCCGGCTCCGACTCCCACACCTGCGCCGCCGGCTCGCTGGGCATGCTCGCCATCGGTGTCGGCGGCCTGGAGGTCGCCCTCGCCATGGCCGGCCGGCCGATGTACGTGCGGATGCCGCAGATCATGGGCATCCATCTGAGGGGTGAGCTGCCGCCCTGGGTCAGTGCCAAGGACGTCATCCTGGAGATGCTGCGCCGGCACGGCGTGAAGGGCGGCCTGGACCGTGTCCTGGAGTACCACGGCCCCGGCCTGGCCTCGCTGACCGCGATGGACCGGCACGTCATCGCCAACATGGGAGCCGAACTCGGCGCGACCGCAACGGTGTTCCCGGCCGACGAAGCCGTGCGGGACTTCCTGCGCGCCGAGGGCCGTGCGGACGACTTCACGCCGATCGCCGCCGAAGGCGACGCCGTCTACGACATCGACGAGGAGATCGACCTCTCCACGCTCGAACCGCTCATCGCCCGCCCCTCTTCGCCGGGAACGTCGTGCCCAGGAACTGAACGGGCCTTACCTCGTCGTCGGCGGCGAGAACTACGGCCAGGGATCGTCCCGCGAACACGCCGCCGTCACCCCGCGCCACCTCGGCATGCGCGTGGTCATCGCCCGCTCCTTCGCCCGCATCCACTGGCAGAACCTGGTCAACTTCGGCGTCCTGCCGCTGGAGTTCGAAGATGGCGGTGACTACTCGCGCGTCGCGCAAGACGACGTGCTGCGCCTGGACGGCCTGCACAACGCCCTGGCCCCCGAAGCTGAGCCGCGGCTGCGGGTCCACAACGAGACCCGCGAGGAGGACTGCCCGGTCCGCCACCGCCTCTCGAAGCGCCAACGGGAGATCGTCCTGGCCGGCGGCATCATCCCCGCGCTGGCGCGACGTTGAGCACGTAGGCGCGCCGTGAACGTTTCCTCGTCGCGTCGGCCGTCCGACGAGTGTGGTGGGTCGGGTGCCGTGCCCGCGCTGTGGCACGCGCCTCGAGGCGCGGCCGGACCGCGCTGAAGAGCCTGAGTACTCGACGCCGTGTCGAGTCGTCGCAGGCGGAGTAGCCTGGGGACTGCCGGGCTTGTGCTGATCGGCCTCCGGAAAGCCGGCCCAACCGCGGGTGGCGAGGGAACTCCTCGCCCCGGCCGTGGGCAAGTGGCCGCGCGGCAGGGGGCAGAGCGTGATGGACGCCCGCCTTCGCCGCGCGCACCGGGTCACGCGGTAGCCGCGCCCGTCACGGAGGGACGGAGGGAGGGAGCGCATGCGCGAGTTCCTGGTCGAGATCACCACCCGCCTCCCCGAGGGCACCGACCGCGCCGAGGTCGAACGCCTGCATGCCGCCGAAGCAGCCCGGGCGAGGGAGCTGGCGGCGAGCGGCAACCTGGTCCGGCTCTGGCGCCCGGTCGGTGAGCTGCGCAGCGTGGGGTTGTGGCGTGCGGCCGAGGAGGCCGAGCTGCACGAGAAGGTGCTCGGAACGCTGCCACTGCGGCCGTGGATGACGCTGGTCGTCACCCCGGTCGAGCCACACCCCAACGACCCGGGCACGGCCCAGGCCGCCGCGTGAGTCCCTGCGGGGAGTGTCCGTGACCACGCCGCGCGACCTGATGCTGAGCGCCGTGGACGCAGAAGTCAGTCGGAACGTCGACCGCGGCGATCTCTCGCTCGCCCTGGCCGGAGCCGAGCTGATCGATCTCCTCGCCGTCCAGGCCGTCCACTTGCACGGCGAGCGCATCGTGCCCGCCTACCGGCCCACGATCCCGGATCGCATGCTGGACGAGTCGGCATCCTCACTTGTCCGGGAGATGCCGTACGAATCGGTCACGGACTGGCTGTGGCGCAGGGGCCGCGGTCTGGCGGCGGCGTATCTGAGTGCCGCCGAAGCGGACGGGCTGCTCGTTCAGGAGAGTCGCCGTCGGTCGCCCTTCCGCTCCCGTCACCTGGCTCCGGCCGATACCCCCGCCCGCCGCCGGGCAGCCGACCGCTGGGCCTCGCGAGAGCCGGTCCTCACCGCCCTCGCGACCGTCGCCGGAATCGAGGAGGCGTCACCTGACGTCTCCGCAGACGGGACGGACGAGGGGGCGGAGACCGTGCTGGTCGCCGTCGACGACGCCGTCACCGAACTCAGATTCGTACGGCAGCGTCGGGAGATCGAGCAAGCGGCCTTCGACAACGTCTGGCGCGGCGGCATCGGATGACGGCGGAACCGTTCGGGGCCCCTTGGGGCTCCGATGCGCTCGGCGCCGTCCAGGATGGGCGAAACGGCGCTGCCCGGGCGGTGACGAACAGGTCTCGCCCCGTGGCCCGGAGACCGGTTGTGGTGTTCCGCCTTACGTCAGTGCCAGCGGGGCCGGGGAGACGTGCTCGCCGGCGGCCAGGGCCAGCACGAGGTCTCCGACGGTCGCCGCGGTGCTCAGACCCAGCTCGCCGATGGGCCGGGTGCCGGAGAGTTCGCGCGACGCCACCCCGATGAGCTGGAGTTCGGTCTCGACGCGGATGGCCACCAGCCCCGAGACGTCGTCCGGCATGACGGCGTCGAGAACCGTGCGCAGCGGGTCCGAGAGGACGGCGCAGACGACCACGAGACGGTCCGGTTCCGTGCGCGGCAGGGCGGCGACCGTCTCCTGCACCTGCGGGTTGTCGAGCACGCCGTCGAGCGCCCGGGCGACCTCGGTCCGCTCCCGGGCACGGGAGTCCTGCGCGACCAGCATCTTGACCAGTGGCTGTCCGTGGTCCATGGCCTGCTGCCAGCCCGGCAGCTGGATGTCCACGGCGAGTGCCTCCTCACGCGTGAGCGGCCTGAGGTCGTCCCCCTCGCCGAACTCCGCGAGCCACTCGTTCACGTCCCCCCAACGCCAGGCCAGGGAGCGTCCGACGGCACCTTCCGGAAAGGGAAAGGGGGCGGCGGCGGACCGGCGCTCGCCGTTGATCCACTGCAGGACGTTCTGCCGGCTGCGCCCGACCCGCTCCGCGATGTCGGACACCCCGACCAGGTCCGGGTCCAGCCGCAGCAGGCGGATGTTCGGCAGCGCCCGCCGCAGGCGGGCGATCAGCCGCTGCGCCGCGTCCGAGGCCGTACGGCCCTCGGCGCCGACGATCAGCAGGTGATGGCCGTGGTGGGCAGCGAGGAGACCGTCGAACTCATCGAAGACCATGCTCACGTCGAGCTCGGACTCGACCGTGACGCCGTCGACGACGAAGGTGAACTCGTAGTCCGTCACGGCACTCATCGGCTCCCACTTCGTCATGTTGTCGAACGACAACGCCTCAGCGTAGAGGAAGAACCGCTCATCGGATACGCCTCGGATCGTCTTCCGGCAACGGGCACCGTGCCGCCACCCGCGCTATCCGGCGCGCGGCCGCCGAGGGGCTCGTGGACGAACCGGGCACGGGGATGGTGCTGCACCCGCACGGACAGTAGAGGGTGCCCCAGTGCGACCCCTTGTGGATCGTCCAGTCCGTCGAGACCAGCTGGCGCAGCACACGCCGGACGTCCTTGTCCGGATGTTCTCCCGGTGTGAGTTCACGACCGACCATGGCTGTCCTTTTCGGTCGTCAGCCGTGGTCGTGCGCCCACTCGACGCGGCTGCTGCTGTCCGAGGACATACACGGGCCACACAGAACTGCCGTGTCGCGGACGGTCCGCTCCGTCATCTCTGCAAGCCTCCGCCGTCGTCCTCATCATGTCGAGGGAGTCCTGAAGAGGAAGGGTGTCCCCCGACGTCAGATCGTATGTGTCCCGGCGGCGTCGGACCAGCCTGGGTGAGTCGTAGCCGGGTGCCGGTGACGGACCTCTGGACGTAGGCGGCGGGCAACGACGGAGCAGTCCGCCGGCCGTCGCCCGCATCGCCGAGCCACTGCGCGAAGTGCGGCGGGCCGCCGCCGACCGGGGAGCCCGGCCGGCGGCGACCGCCTGCCGTGAGTCGTCAGCTGCCGTCGCCCGGACGCAGGGGGCTGAGCGAGGCCACCGACGCCGCGCCGCTGCGCGTCACCTCGCCGCCCCTCCAGTTCACCGTCACCGACTTCTTCTCGTCCGGCGGAGTGATGAGGATGGCGTCCGGGACGACTGTCGCCACGCCCGTCATCTGCGGGTTGGAGTAGGAGAGCGCCGACCAGGCGCTCTCGCCCGGCGACAGCGTGATCTTCTGCTTGTCGCCGCCCTCGCGGTGCGGGTTGATGGAGACGTTCTGTCCCTTGCCGTTGACGAACGCCGCGCCCGGGTAGCCGTAGACGGTGCAGGTGCTGCCCGAGGAGTTCGTCAGCACCAGGGCGTAGTTCTCCTGCCCGGCTCCGGGGTGGTTCGGGCCAACGGTCGCCTTGAGGTCGCCGGTGTGGCAGCGACTCGTCGTCGCGCTCTTCTTCTCGGTACCGCCGGAGCCGCCGGAACCGGAAGCCGTCGCGTCCTGGGAACCGCCCGTCTTCGTGTTCGACCCCGGTGAGGATGCGGACGCCGAGGGGGCGCCGCCGTCCTGCGGTGACGCGCTCCGGGACGCGTCGCCGGTCGCCGGTGCCGCCGTTCCGCTGACGTGCTCCGGCGACGCGGTGTCGCCCTTGCCGCCGCAGCCGCTCAGCAGGAGTGCCGCCAGCACCACCGCCGTGCTTCCGGCGATCCGCGTACCCGTCGTGTTCATGTGGTGTGCCATGGCTGCCGTCACTCCTCTGTCGGTCATTCAGGGGCGTACATCGGCATTCGATGCGGCCCCCGCCGGAAAAGTTCACGCAGATCGCGAAGATTTTTCGGCCGCTACTCTTCGGCCTTCACCCGTAGGCTGCTCAGCACCTCGTCCGTGTGCGCCCGCAGTCCTCCTCGCAGCGGATCTGCACGTACGCGCGGGGCCGGCCGGTCGGCTGCCGGAGTGAGGGCGGCCTCCTCCAGCGCGTGCCCCTCCGGGCCGCACGACCAGACGCGGATCCGGCCGTGCCAGCGGGCGCCGTCGTACGTCCTCGCCTCCCCCTTCGTGCAGCCGTCGTGCCGGACGTCGGCGACCGCCCCCGCCAGACGCGTCGCCGGCGGCGAGCCCGACGAACACCCCGCCGTCCGTCTGCGTGAGGTTCGACCAGCCGCGCACGTCCTGCGCGACGATCATCCCCGGTGCGTGGGCACCGGGCAGGCCGAGCGAGCTCGGCGACCAGCCCCCGTCGGTCACCTGCGCGGCCCACGCGCCCGGAACCTGGACGCTGATCCGGCCGGTCGCGTCGTGCACCCGCTGCGTCCGCGGTGCCGAGGGCTGCTGCAGCCACTTCACGGCCGCCCCGGCGCCGAGCAGCACGACCGCGGCCGTCCCGGCCGCCACCGCGCTGTGCCGGCGCCACTTCGGACGCCTGGCCGGCGCGGGTTCCGCAACCGGCTCCGGGGGGTGCTCGGCCGGTGACGTCCCGCCCGGCGCTGCGAGCCGGTCCAGTTCGGCGGCGAACGCCCCCGCGCTGGGCCAACGCCCCTCCCGGTCCGGGTCCATCGCCCGCAGCACCGCCCGCTCCACCTCGGCCGGCAGTTCCGGGCGCAGCGCGGACGGCGCACGCACCTCGCCCGGCCGGTCCGGCACCGCACCCGTCACCAGGTGGTACAGCACCGCCCCCAGGCTGTAGACGTCGCTGCGCTCGTCGATACCGCCGAGCCCGTCCTGCTGTTCGGGCGGCATGTACCCGGCCGATCCGGCGACGACCGTCAGGCCGGAGGCCTGTGCGAGGTTCTTCGCCAGCCCAAGGTCCGCGACCAGTACCCGCTCCGGACCGTCCGGACCGCCGTCGGCCAGCAGCAGGTTCGACGGCTTCAGGTCACGGTGGACGACCCCGGTCTCGTGCAGCGCGCACACCCCGCGCGCCGCCTCCGCCGTGAGCCGCAGGGCCTCCGGCAGCGGCAGCGGCCCGTCGGCCAGCCGCTCCTCGACGCTGCCGTGCTCGCGCGTATTCCATGACGAAGTAGGGCCGGTCGTCGTCCGGCTCGCCGATGTCGTAGACCTGCACGACCCGCGGCGAGTTGGTCTTCCGCAGCAGCCGCGCCTCGGTCAGGAACCGCTCCCGGACATCCATCCGATAGGCCCAGTTCTCCGCCATGACCTTGATCGCCACCGGCGCGCGCAGCCGGTCGTCGTAGGCCAGCCACACGACGCCGAAGGCGCCGGTGCCGAGAATCCGTTCGACCCGGTAACGGCCGATCTGCTGCGGTGGGGGCATGACTCATATGATGCCCGCGTGAGTGCAGAGCAGCCGATGCCGTCGCCGACGCCGCCCGACGGGACCGAGGAGCTGGCCGCCCGCGCCGCCCGCGGAGACGCCGCCGCACTCGACGCGCTGCTGCGCGCGATCCGCCCCGAGGTGGTACGGCGCTGCGGCCGGTTCCTGCTGTACCGGGAGGACGCCGAGGAGGCCGCGCAGGACGTCCTGGTGCAGGTCGCCCGGCATATCGGCGGCTTCGAGGGGCGCAGTCGCTTCTCCACCTGGCTGTACACGGTGGTCGCCAACTGCTCCCGGCAGAAGTACCGGGAACTGAAGCGGCGCGCGGCCGAGCAGCCCATGCCACCGGAGGAGACGGGTCGGCCCGACCCGCGCACCACGAGCGTCATCGCCGGCGGCCGCGTCGACCTGCTGGAGGCGCTGGAGAAGCTGGAGAAGGAGAGCCCGCACCTGGTGGTGCCGCTCGTCTACCGGGACGTGTGCCAGCTGGAGTACGCCGAGATCGCCGAGCGGCTCGGCCTGCCTCTGGGCACGGTCAAGTCCCGCCTCCACCAGGCCCGTCGCCAGGTACGCCCGTGGCTGTCGGCCGGGATGTGACGCAGCGGGCGGCGGCCGCCGGGGACCTGCTGCGCGGCCGACGCCCGGAACGGCGGATCGACCGACTGGAACCGGAACTCAGGCCGGACGCTTCGGCGCGGCACATCAGCTTCGTCGAGACCGGCCGCGCCACGCCCGGCCTCCGTCTGCCGAGCCGGCTCGCCGAACACCACGACGTGCCTTTCCGGGACCGCAACGCGGTGCTCACAGGCGCCGGTCAAGCACCGGCCTGCACCGACACTCCGCTGGACGACGCGGCGAGCGCCGACGCCCCGTGGGCCACCGCCGGCTGACCGGCACGGGCCGGGGCCGTCCCCCCATCCGACGGCCCCGGCCTACAGCCCCGGCCCCTCACCCCTTGAAGTGTTCCCACCGGAGAGACACTTCGCGGCCGGGCCGACGGTCCCACGGTAGGACGCGGCCCGGGTGCGGCGCATCATGCAAGTGAGGCGGTGGGCCGTGCATCCGAGGCGGTCACGGTTTGCGGGCGACGAGCGCGTAGGCCACGAACTCGCCCTCGGGGAGCTCCGTCGGTTCGGGGGCCTCCCCCGGTGGGGCCCAGTCCTGCACCGGGACGACGCCGGGCTCGAGCAGTTCGAGGCCCTCGACGAGCTCGCCCACCTCCGCCCGGGTGCGGAACCCCATCGTGATCCCCGCTTGCCGGTACACCTCGCACGCGTCCTCGATGTGCGGGCCGGCGTCGGTCGTGCCGTGGATCAACGACAGGAAGCTGCCCGCCGGCAGGGCCTCCACGAGGGCGGTGACGAGTGCCTGCGGGTCCTCCTGCTCGTGCAGGAAATGCAGCACCGAGTGCAGGCAGAGGGCGACGGGCCGGGAGAAGTCCAGCATCGCGACCACGGTGGGGTGGTGGAGAATACGGTCCGGCTCGCGCAGGTCGCCCTGCACCATGGCGGTGTTCTGCACGGCAGCCAGCACGGTCTGACCGTGCATGACCGCCAGCTCGTCGTTGTCCACGTAGACGACGCGGGCCTGAGGTGCGACGCCGCCGACGACTTCGTGGATGTTCTGCTCGGTCGACGAGGGGGCACCCGAGCCGATGTCGAGGAACTGCCGTATGCCGTGCGTTTCCGCCAGAAAGCCCGGCACCTTCAGGACGTGCCTACGACTGAGCTTGGACATCTCCTTGATGGTGGGTAGCACCGCGATGACTCGCTCGCCGAGTTCGCGGTCGGAGATGTAGTTGTCCTTGCCACCCAGGTAGTAGTCGTACATCCGGTAGATGCCTGCGCGACCGGAGGGCAGGGAGCTTTGGGTCCCGCCCTGTCGGGCGGCGCTCGGATCGGGCACGTCGCTCCCTGGGATCTGGCCCGCGGCGACCAGCTGCCACAGTACGGAATACTGGGCCGACCCCGTCGACATGAGGGGCAGCCGGAGCCGGGCACCGGCAGCCGCCAGGCGTACCGGCAGTGTGTTCCTGTGCATGCCCAGGGCGGCGGCCGCCACCCCGATTCGGCAGTTGCATTCCAGCCAAGTCGCCAGAAGCCGCCGAGCGGACTCGGCAGGCGCGCCGTCATCCCTGCCGTGCCCGAGCCAGCCGCCCGCGGGAGCCGCTTCGGGGGCGTCGAAGACTTCCAGTTCACTTTGTGCCCACCGGATGAGCGACGGCTGACGCAGCAGGCCGCTCAGCCTCGGCCGTATGCCGTCGGAGGCCGTGCCGGGGTCAGGGAGATCGGCGAGGTTGAACGCGAGGTCCGCCACGGCACGGTGGGTCACCCGGCTCTGGTCGAGCCCGAGCGCGTTCATCACCGTTGCCAGCCGCTTGTTCGCGGTCGTGCGGTCCACCCCCACGAGCCGACCGGCGCGCAGCGCACCGAAGGACAACACTCGCCGCGCGGTCGGCACGGCGAGGGCACGCTGCTCCTCGCCGAGCCGGTCGCAGCCCGGCGAGCAGGTTGCGGGCCCACACGTGGGCCTGTGGCGGCAGCATCGTGGCCACGGGGTGCCGCCCGGATCCCGCAGGATGCCCTCCGGGGAGTTCTCAGCGGCGGCGAGAGCCTGACGGGCGGCGAGGTACCCGGCTGCCGTCCGTGACCAGGCACACGGTGTCGAGACGCCGGCGAGCCGGCCCGGGCGTGCATCGACGACGGGGCGCAGCGTTGCCAGCGCATCGGCTCCGTCCGCCGTGTGCGGCAGGATCAGGATGACGTGGCGGTACTCGGCGGGGCACAGCACCACCAGGGCCCCGGAGACCGCACGCTCACAGGCCTCTGCCGCGTCCAGCCGGTCCTCGTCGCGCGCACACCGCAGGACGGCGATGACGCCCTGTTCGGCAGCCAGCACGCCCGAAGCCGACGTACCGCCGCGGACTCCCCGCAGCGGCTCGGCGACGCGGGCGGCGGTCTCCCAGTCGCCCTGCATCAGGTACTGGAGGATGGAGACGCGAATGCCGCGCCGGGACTGCTCGACGGCCTCGCGCTCTTCGCGGTGTTCGATCGGGTACTGCAGCATGGCCACCTGACCCGTGACCTGCGCCAGCAGCTCCTGCAGGTGCCGTGGCCACGGCGTGACGCGGCGCGCGACCATCACCGGGTGCGCGGCGCGCTGCCCGACGGCGTACAGCAGGACGTGGTCGCCGTCCGTCAGCAGCGCCGCAGTTCCGGTCTGCCCGGCGTTGAGCCGTGTCAGTAGCCGACCGTGCTCCGCAGCCAGGAGATCCCACTCCTCGTCACCCGGTTCGACGACGGTGACCGCTCCGCCGGCGGCGGCGCCCACCTCCCGTAGCAGCCGACCGGGCCCCTCCCCGCGCAGATAGAGACGCGAGGACAGCTCCAGGAGGCGCCCGGGCAGTTCGGCGTGCTCGCGTTCCGCCGACAACTGCCGCCGCACGAGCGCAGTCTCCAGTTCGGCGGCACTCACGCGTTCCACGGGCTCGAGCAGCGTCAGCCCCACCCGGCGTGCCTCCCGTTCGAGGTCCGCCACAGGAGGAGCGCCGGGGATGTCCGGACCGGGCGCCAGCACCGCCGTCACGACCGCCCGGTCGGCCAGTTCCCGCAGCGCCGCAGCCGCGCCTGCCGTCGGCACCGGCGTCGGCAGCACGGCCAGTACGTCATGACCGCCGGTCACCTCCAGGGGTAGCCGCCAGTCCGGGCCGCACACGTGCACTGTCCGAATGCCGCGCTCGCCGGCATGCGCCGGCAGGGTGCCTCCTGGGCCGGGCCACCTCAGCAGCGCCGTCGGTCCGGTCGTCAACAGTTCCACGGTCAGCATCGCCACCCCATCCCGGCTCTCCGCCTCCCAGAGAGTGACGGAGGTACGCGCGGACAGCAATCCCGAGGGCCCGGCGGGGTGCCGTCACCACTCGGCCGGTGAGCCGTCCGCGTGGCGCCGGAAGGGGATTGCGCCGTCGGCCGCCTTCGGCTGCGGCGCGGCGCAGGGCAGGGGCAGCTGGTCCCGGCCCTTCGGGCCACGCATCACCAGGACCTGCGGGCCGGGCGGGCAGGATCCGGGCCGGGGCGTCGAGCTCGGCCTCACGCCGGAGGCGGGTGCCGGTGGCCGGTGTCACTCTGGCGTCAGAGGGATCTGGCGAAGGGACACATCATGATCACTACGCAGTACGTCAAGGGATCTCCGTGCTGGCTCGACATCGGCGCCCCGGACGTCGCCGCGACGGCGGCGTTCTATTCCGCGGTGTTCGGGTGGCAGCACGAAGCGATGGACGAGGCGATGGGATACGGCCTCTTCAAGCACGGCGGTGAGGTCGTCGCCGGTATCGGCCGGCTCACCGAGGAAGGCGCCCGTTCGGCCTGGATGGTCTACTTCCACAGCGACGACGTCGACGCCACGGCGAAAGCCGTACAGCAGGGCGGTGGCGCGGTGCGGACGGAGCCCATGGGTGACAAGTGGGGCCGGATGTCGCAGCTCACGGATCCGCAAGGCGGACGGTTCGCCGTCTGGCAGCCCGGCGAGGGTGCCGGAATGGAGCGCGTGGACCGGCCCGGCTCGCTCGGATGGGTCGAGCTGATGACGCCGGACGTCGCCGGGGCCAAGCGGTTCTACGGCGAGCTGTTCGGCTGGCAGACCTCCGACATGCCGATGCCCGGCGACGGCACCATGACCTACACGCTCATCACCCCCGAAGGGCTGGGGGAGGAGCGGATGCACGGCGGAATGGTCCAGCTGCCCGCCGAGGCCCTGCAGGCCACCGGTGGGGATGCCTACTGGCATCCGGTCTTCGGCAGCGCCGACTGCGACGCCACGGTCGCGAAGGTCACCGCGAGCGGCGGCGGCCTGAACATGGGTCCCGAGGACGTCGAAGGCGTCGGCCGGCTGGCCGTCTGCACGGACCAGGCAGGCGCCGAGTTCGTGGTGCTCACCCCGGCGGAAGCGTGAACGGCCGGTCCGACAGCCGACACACCTCGCCCGCCGACTGACGGCTACGCACCGGCCAGCGCGTTGACGGCCGCCGCCGCCAGTGCGCTGCCACCGCGGCGCCCACGCACGATCAGGTGCGCGGGTGCTGCGGGGTGCGCCGCCAGCGCCTCCTTCGACTCGACGGCGCCCACGAAGCCGACCGGCACGCCGATCACCGCCGCAGGGCGCGGCGCGCCTTCCTCCAGCAGCTCCAGCAGCCGGAACAGTGCAGTCGGCGCGTTGCCGACGGCCACCACCGCGCCGTCCAGCCGGTCACGCCACAACTCCAGGGACGCCGCCGTGCGCGTGGTGCCCAGCCGCACCGCCAGCTCCGGCACCGCCGGATCGGACAGCGTGCACACCACCTCGTTGCCGGCAGGCAGCCGCCTGCGGATCACTCCGTCGGCAACCATCGCCACGTCGCACAGCACCGGCGCGCCGGCCAGCAGCGCGGCCCGGCCCCGCCGGGCGACGTCCGGGGTGCAGATCAGGTCACGGACCAGGTCGACCATTCCGCAGGCATGAATCATCCGCACCGCGACCCGCTCCAGGTCCGGCGGCAGCCCGGACAGGTCCGCCTCCGCGCGGATCGTGGCGAACGACCGGCGATAGATCTCCGCCGGGTCCCTCTCGTACGCGTGCACCGTCACCGTCGCTCTCCCGTCGCGGCCGGCCCCTGCGCCGGCACGACCTGCCGCAGGGCAGTAGGCCGGCGCAGTGCGGCGATGTCCAGCGCCTCGGTCACCCGCTCCCGACCGTCTCCGGCGGCAGCTCACGGTTCGTCGGTCCGAACGAGTCGTCCTGCTCCACCGAGGCCGTGGACAACCGGTCGTCCGGGTCCTGCACCACGAGGTGCACCGACCGCCGAAGCCCAGCCCGGTCGTGCGCCGACGCCCCGCCGACCAGCCGCCGCGTGCCGCGGACCGGCCGCCGGTTTCCCGTACACCAAGACCCTGCGACAGTAGTGCGCCCCGAACGAGCCCCACAACAGGGCCTCGGTCACACGACCCGTCACCGCGCGTCCGCATACTGCCGTGCGAGACCGGGCGCCGTCCGGCGGCAATGGACGGTGCGGCATCTGATCCTGGATGCGACGGAAGTACGGGACCCGCGGGGGAAGTCCGTTGCCCTCGGCCGGCGGCGCATGCGAGCCCTGCTGACCTGCCCGCGAGCGTCCCCGACAGCGGGAGGACCGCCGCGTCCGGGACGTCGCAGCACAAGCGGAGGCGGAAGCCGAAGCCGTCCGGCAGGCGGCGACGTGGTGGCGCTCCCCCCAGCGGCGGCGCTGCTCGTCGCCATGCCGGCGGCGGCCGGGGAGCCGGTCAGTCGGCAACTGATCTGCGACGACGCCCAGTCCGCGGCAGCCGTCACCCCCAGCAGCCCGCGCGGCGTCGTCGTCAGCCGCAGCGTGGACACGCCGCTCCAGCGGCACGTGCACCGGCACCGCCGGCCGGCCGCCGCGCAGCGGCGCAGAACTCCACAGCCGCTTCCCGTCCCCGTACACGGCGAAGCCAACGGTGCCGCTGCGCGGCGCGAGGTCGTCGAGGCCGGCCAGCGCGTCGAAGGCGGTGCACGCGCGGGGCAGGTCGATCGTCACCGACGAGGGCGCCGGCACCGTGACGCCGTGCGCGTACGTCCGTCCCGCCGATGCGGACGCCGTTGCGCTGCCACACGCCGCTGAAGCCGCCGGTACGCAGCGTCGGCGCGTGCCCGCCGCCGGGCGGCCGCCCGGAAGGCGACCAGGCCAGCAGGTGCAGCGGATAGACCTCGGGCGCGGGCGGCGATGAGGAGACAGCAGGAGGTGACGGTTTCGACGGTTCCGAGCCGGCGCCGGCTGCTCGGACCGGGATGCGGCCTGCACGCGCTGTTCGCGCTGATGCGGAACCGACGTGGGGGAGTCGCTGTGCGTCGGGGGCGCGGGACGGACCGGAGGTGTTCGGTGTGCGCGCGGCTGCGGGGAGGGCGACCGGGCGCGACCGGCGCCGAGGACGGTGCCGCCTTCGCCGCGGGCGGTGGCGGTGTGCCCGCCGCCGGCCGCCAGCACCAGCGCGACGGCGACGCCCGCCGCCGTCAGCACCCCGGCCGCGATACCGGCCTTCACCGGCGCCCCCACGCCCTTCGCCGCGGCGCCCCCGGACGCGGTGGCAGCGCCGGCACCGCGCCGGCTCCGCGGCGGCCCGAGCCACGGCCGACCCGGCCAACCCCTTCGCCCCGCCTGCCGCGAACCAGCCGATCAGGGCCAGCGGCACCAGGCTGCGCAGCCGCTCGTTCAGCGCGGCCACCTCGGCGGCCGCCGCGCGGCAGTCCGCGCACTCGGCCATGTGATGCCGCAGACCGAGCTCCGCCCGGGTGCGCAGCGAGCCCGCGCGCGTACGCGCCCAGCCGGTCCGCGTAGCGCGCGCACTCGCCGCCGGCCGTCAGCGACGCGCTCACGTGCGCCTGCAGGTAGGCCTGCCGCAGCTTCTCCCGGGCCCGGTGGGCGAGCACAGCGGCGGCGTTGTCGCTGATGCCCAGCAGCGGGGCGACGTCCTTCGGAGACTCGTCCTCGACGGCCGTGTGCCACAGCACCGTCCGGTACTTCTCCGGCAGGCTCAGGAACGCCCGCACCACCAGCGAGCGCTCCGCCTTCCGCATCACCAGCACGTCGGCGCCCGCCCCGGAACGCGTCGTCGCCGGCCGCGCCGGGACCGGCGGCCGTCTCCGCGAACACCGCGAAGTCCTCGACGAGGTGCTCGCGCCGCTCCGTCTTCGCCCACGCCGCGGCCACCCGCCGCACGGAGGTCAGCAGGTAGGCGCGAACGGCCGGCGCGTCGCGTCGCGGTCCCGGCACCGCGGCGAACCGCGATCAGCGTCCGCGCGAAGACCTCGTTGGTCAGGTCGTCGGCGGTGTGCGCGTCGCGGCAGCAGGTCCGGGCGTAGTGGCGCACCGCCTCCGCGTGCCGCCGGTACAGCGCGTCGTAGGCGGAGGTCTCTCCCCGGTGCAGGCGCGCGAGCAGGTCGGCGTCCGACGGAGCGGAGGGCGGCAGCTCCCCGCGGACGCGCCTGCGCTGCCGTGGAACGCTCCGGGATCCGAGACGTGGCCCGGCCATGTCGCCTTTCCCCAACCATGCCACTCCCCGTACACGCCGCAGCCGACCATTACTCCGCGTCAGCGTGACATAGGAGGTGAGGCGCCGGGGCCGAACCGTCCGTCGTCACCCGTCCGGGTGGTTTGCCCGGCGCGGATGACGGCGGCGTCAGGCGGCCGCTCGCAACCCCGCAAGCAGGATGTCGAGCAGCCGCGTCGAGGCGGCGGCGCGCTGGGCGGGATCCGGCAGGGAAGGGGCGGCCGTCGCGATCACCAGCAGGACATCGCCCACCGTCACGTCTGCGCGCAGTTCGCCCGCCGCGTGCGCCCGGTCGACCAGTCTCCCCACCGTCGCCAGCAGCTCAGCGGCCGACTCCGCATCCTCCGCGCCGCCCGGCCCGCCGGCCCGCAGCACCCGGGGCGGCAGCAGCCGCCCCGCGCCGGAGCAACACAGAGGTGTGCAGGAAACGGGACAGCGCCGGCCACGGCTCCCGCTCCTCCTCCAGCGCGGCCCGCGCCTGTTCGGTCAGCCGTGCCGTCTCCTCCTCGGCTATCCGGCCGACCAGCACCTCCTTGCTGGGGAACCGGCGGTAGACGGTGCCCACGCCGACCCGTGCGCGCCGGGCCACGTCCTCCATCGGAGCGCCGTAGCCGGCCTCACCGAAGACCTCGCGCGCTGCGCGCAGCACGTGCTCGAGGTTGCGCTGCGCGTCCACGCGCAGCGGTGCACCCCGAACGAAGCGCGGAGCGGTCTGAATGTCCTGAATATGCATCGGTCTTCCCCCGGTCGTGACGTCTCCCCCCGGAGACCCCCTCGGTCGTCGGTCACCCCTGGTCATTCGAATGTGGCCGACGGGTTACGAACATAGTTGACCGCGAGTCAAGAGAGAAGAGGCGACCCCTGCAGCCCGCCCGCCATACGCCGTCGCTCCGAAAGGCTCGTTCACACAATCGAGGCCGAGCTGTGGACAAAGTCCACTCGCCGGGTGCGTCATGGACATGTGACGAAGGAACCCGAGCGCATTCTCGTGGTCGGCGGCGGATACGTCGGCATGTACACCGCCCTGCGTCTGAAGAACCTGCTCAAGCAGGAGCTCCGGCGGGAGGATGTCCAGATCGTCGTGGTCGATCCCGAGCCCTACATGACCTACCAGCCCTTCCTTCCCGAGGCGGCTGCCGGCTCCATCTCGCCGCGGCACGTCGTGGTGCCCCTGCGCCGGGTCCTGCCCGGCTGCCAGGTGGTCATCGGCGAGGTCACCGACGTCGACCACGACCGCCGGGTGGCCACTCTTGAGACGCTCGCCACGCACGAGGAGGGCAGCGGCGCCCTCGAGTTGCCCTACACCGAACTGGTCCTTGCACCCGGCTCCGTCTCCCGCACCCTGCCGGTGCCCGGCCTCGCCGACCACGGCATCGGCTTCAAGACCGTCGAGGAGGCCATCGGACTGCGCAACCACGTCCTCGAACAGCTCGACATCGCCTCCTCCACCCGCGACCCCGAGATCCGCGACGCCGCCCTGACCTTCGTCTTCGTCGGCGGCGGCTACGCCGGCGTCGAGGCGCTGGCCGAACTCGAGGACATGGCGCGCTACGCCAGCCGGTACTACCACGACCTGCAGCCGGAGGACCTGAAGTTCCTGCTGGTGGAGGCCTCCGGACGGATCCTCCCGGAGGTCGGCGAGGAGATGGGCCGCTACGCGCTGCGAGAACTGCGCGCCCGCAACATCGACGTGCGCCTGGAGACCCGGCTGGACAGCTGCGAGGACCGGGTCGCCCATCTCAGCGACGGCTCCCGCTACCCCACGCGCACCCTGGTGTGGACCGCCGGCGTCAAGCCCCACCCCATCCTGGCCGCCACCGGCCTGCCGCTCGACGGCCGCGGCCGGCTGAAGTGCACGGCGACGCTGCGGGTCGACGGGATCGAGCACGCCTGGGCGGCCGGCGACGCCGCCGCCGTGCCCGACCTGGCGAGCGAACAGAACCACAACACCCAGGCCGAATGCGCCCCCAACGCGCAGCACGCCGTGCGGCAGGCCAAGGTCCTCGCGGACAACATCGCCGCCGCCCTGCGCGGCACCGAACTGACCGAGTACCGGCACGCCTACGCCGGCTCCGTGGCCTCACTCGGACTTCACAAGGGCGTCGCACACGTCTACGGTCGCAAGCTCAAGGGCTACCCCGCCTGGTTCATGCACCGCGCGTACCACCTGAGCCGCGTGCCCACCTTCAACCGGAAGGCGCGCGTGCTAGCCGAGTGGGTGCTCGCGGGACTCTTCAAGCGGGAGATCGTCTCGCTCGGCTCGCTGGAGAACCCGCGCGCCGAGTTCGAACTCGCCGCGCACACCGGCCGGCACCCGGAGGCGAGCTGACCCACGACGCCGGAGGCGGAACGGAACCCTCGGTCCGGCGGCGGCGTCTGACGGATGTCAGCACCGTGGGCCACACTGGACATGTGACCATGGGTGGGGGTCGCCGCTGCGAAGAGTGACAGAAGCGACCACCTTCGCCGGTCCCGGCTCCGCCGCCCGGCAGGCAGAACGCGGACGAACGCGCAGGACCCGGACAGACGAGTTGAGGAATCGGACGACGTGAACTTCACGCGCTGGAGCGCCCGCCTGCCCGGCACGCAGCGGCGAACCGCCGCCACGCAGGCAGCGACGAAGGCGAGGAAGAACGGCAGACCGTCCGCCGGCCGGGCCGACCCCGCCGTGAGCGCCTCTCCGAACGGCGTGCCCGCCGACGCTGCCAGGACGGTTCCCGCCGCGCGCGGAGCACACCCCCGGCGGCAGCAGGCGACGCAGGGCCCGGTCACCGAGGCCGCCCGCATCGTCGACGCGTTGACCGTGGACGGGCTGCTCGGCCACGTTCCCGTGCTCGCCGCGGTCCTGCACGGGCCGACCACCGGCTCGCCTACGTCAACCACGCCTACACCGACGTCTTCGGCAGCCGCCCGCTCGGCGCCCCCGCCCACAGCTCCCTCCCGGAACTCGCCGAGCTCGGCCTGCTCCCGCTGATGGACCAGGTCCTGCGCAGCGGCAGGCCGCGCACCGTCAAGTCCCGGCGCGTGAAACGCGCCACCCGGACGGGCTACTACACCTTCACCTGCACGCCGCTGACCGCCGGCGAGGAGACCGGCGTGCTCCTCTTCGCCGCCGACGTCACCGACCAGGCCGAGGCCGCCGAGCGGCTCCGCGCCAGCGAACGCCGCCAGCGCGAGGCCGCCGTCACCCTGCAGCGCAGCCTGCTGCCGCAGGAACTCGAACAGCCCGACGACCTGCGCGTCGCCGCGACCTACCAGCCGGGTGTCACCGACGCGGCCGTCGGCGGCGACTGGTACGACGTCATCACGCTCGGCGCCGGCCGCACCGCCCTCGTCATCGGCGACGTCATGGGCCGCGGCGTGCGCGCCGCCGCCGTCATGGGCCAACTGCGCACCGCCGTCCGCGCCTACGCCCGCCTCGACCTCCCGCCGCACGAGGTGCTGCAACTGCTCGACGGCCTGGCGGCCGAGATCGACGCCAGCCAGATCGCCACCTGCGTCTACGCGGTGCACGACCCGAACGAGGGCCGGCTCAGCTACGCCTCCGCCGGCCACCTGCCCGTCCTCGTCCGCGACGCCGACGGCACCGTCCACCGCGCCGCCGACCCCACCGGCCCGCCGCTGGGCACCGGCGGCTGGCTGCACACCTCCGGCTCCGTGCCGCTCGGCGACGGCGGCACCGCCGTCCTCTACACCGACGGCCTCGTCGAACGCCGCGACGCCGACATCGACGAGGGCATCGCCACCCTCGAACGCGCCGTCGCCGGAGCGACCGGCAGCCCCGACGTCATCTGCGACCGCCTGCTGCGCTCCATGGGCATCACCAGCGAACACGACGACGACGTCGCCATCCTCGTCCTGCAGCGCCCCGAGCGCACCGGCCGCGACGCCGACCTCTTCCGCGGCGCCGCCCTCGAACTCCTCGGCGGCACCGAAGCCGCCCCGCGCGCCCGCGCGTTCGCCTCCGGCGTCCTCACCTCGTGGCGATTCCCCACCGAGCTGCACGACCTCGGCGTGCTCGCGGCCAGCGAACTCGTCGCCAACTCCCTCCAGCACGGCATCCCGCCGATGCGGCTGCGCCTGCGTCGCACCGACCGGCGGCTGATCGTCGAGGTCACCGACGGCGACGACCACCTGCCGCGCCGCCGCCGTGCCGAGCCCGGCGACGAGGCCGGCCGCGGCATCTCGATCATCGCGACCATCGCCTCCACCTGGGGCTCCCGCCGCACGCCGGGCGGCGGGAAGGCGGTGTGGTGCGAGTTCGCCCTGCCGGACGCCTCACCCGACCCGGCAGCCCGCTGGGGACTGACCGCTCCGCCCACGCGTCACCCCGCGACGGGTGCCGACCCCGGTTCCGGCGCCGTCTCCGCCACCGGCGGTCGGGCACGCGTCGGATCGTCCTGTTCCGGCGTGAGCTGTCGGCCCAGTCGCAGAGCCAGCACGGACACGGCCAGCGCGCAGACGCACCAGCATCACGATGTACCCGGTCCAGGCGTGCTGTGCGACCAGCACACCGCCGACCGCCGGGCCGATGGCCACGCCCATCTGCTTGACCAGGGCGAAAGCCGAGTTGTACCGCCCGATCATCCGCTCCGGCGCCAGATCCGCGACCAGCGGCGCCACCGTCGGCGACAGCATGGCCTCGCCCAGGCCGAACAGCATGAACGTGGAGATGAGCAGCCCGGTGGCCGCGGCCCTGCCGTCCGGCACCAGCCCGGAGAACCCGGCGGCCAGCCACGCCACCGCCCAGACCAGCCCCACGCCCGCGATCGTCCGGCTGCGCCGCCTGCCCTGCACCAGGCGCAGGACGACGAACTGGGCCATCGCGATCACCGTGGTGTTCGCGAACAGGGCCACGCCCAGCGTCGAGGTCGACATTCCGGTCACCTGCACGGCGTACGCGGCCAGCCCGGACTCGAACTGGCCGTAGCAGGTGAAGAACAGCACGAAGCCCAGCACGCACAGCAGCACCATCGGCCGGTGCGCGAGCATCGCCCGCACCCCGCGGTCACCCGGCGCCTCCGCGTCATCGGTCACGGCGGACTCGCCGATGCCGACCGCCTGTGGCAGTCGCACGGTGACCAGTACGACGGCGAGCACCACGAACATGGCGGACTCGACGGCGAACAGCACGGTGAACGTACCGGGCCGGCCCTCGTCGACGATCTGGCCGCCGATCAGCCCGCCAAAGCCCATCCCCAGGTTGTTGAGGAAGAACTGGGTGGCGAACGCTCGTGCTCGGGTGGTGGTGCTCGAGCACCAGACGATCATCGTGGCGAGCGCAGGCTGGATGACGGCGATGCCGGAGCCCATCAGCGCTGACGAGGCCAGCACGCCGCCCGCACTGCCGGACAGCCCGAACCCGAGCGCCCCCGCAGCCGCGGCGCCGATCCCGCCGAGAGCCACCGGCATCGGGCCCCGACGGTCGATGGACCGGCCGATGAAGGGCAGCACGAACAGTGCGGCTGCGGCGAACACGGCGAGCGCCGCACCCGCGACCCCCGCACCGAGTCCGCGAACCCGGGACACGTACAGGAAGAGGTACGGCACGGTGAAGCCGCTTCCGAACGCCGCCAGGGCGTTGCCGGTCTGGATCCGGCGCAGAGCCGCGCCCGTCAGGGTGGTCACACTCACCTCCAAGAGTTCAAAACTAAAGTTCGATGTTAAAGAGTACACAGCGCAAGCATTCGAGGCTAATGGCTTCCCGTGCGATACTCCCCACATGCCGGAGCCGCAGCCGACCCTCGACGAGCAGATCGCGATCTACCAGCGGGAGTTTCAGGACCTTGACCCGCAGGTAGAGAAGGTGGTCAACGCGCTCAGCCGGCTCGACCGGCGGATGAGCGTCGCCTACGGCCGCCAGCTGGTGACCCTCGGGCTCGGCAGCGCCGAGTGGGAGGTTCTCCGTGAACTCGTCGTGGCCGGCGAGCCCTACCAGCTTTGGCCGGGCACGATCGCCAGGCGTCTGGGGCTGACTCCGGCCGCCATGACCCACCGCATCGACCGCATGCTCACCGAGCGACTGGTCACCCGCGAGCGCGATCCGGACAACCGGGTCCGCGTGATCATCGGTCTCACCGACGTGGGTCGCGAGAAGTGGCTCCAGGTGATGCGCAAGGCGACCTCCTTCGAGGAGGAGCTGCTGCAGGATCTCGACGCGGAAGAGCGGGGCGTGCTCGGCGAGCTGCTCACCCGCCTCCTCCGCCGTGTGGAGGACGCGCAGCCGGACGCCGGCGGTCGGCTGATCGACCTCGACTGAGGGATGTTTGACACGCCTCCCGGCGATCCGTAAGGTTCATCGGGTTGCCAACGAGCCGGACTCGGCCCGGAGGCAGCCATCCCGCCGTCGAAAGACGGCACCCACTCTGCAGTGAGATTCCCTTCCGGGGCCGATTTCGGCGTGCCGAAATCCCACGGAAAGGCTCGATTTTGAGCCGGCCGGGAAATCCGCTAAAGTAGTGGACACAGCGAAGGGAACGCCCGGAGGAGCCTGGAAGGGTTTCGAAGGAAGCGTCCGTTCCTTGAGAACTCAACAGCGTGCCAAAAGTCAACGCCAGATATGTTGATACCCCGTCCATCCGTTGGATGGTCGAGGTTCCTTTGAAGTCCTTCTCTTCGGAGAGGGCACACAACAGCGAGGACGCTGTGGCTGGTCGGATTATTCCTCCGGCTGGCCCGCTCTCGTGATTGTGCTCTGTAAAGAGCGGAAGCATTCACGGAGAGTTTGATCCTGGCTCAGGACGAACGCTGGCGGCGTGCTTAACACATGCAAGTCGAACGATGAAGCCGCTTCGGTGGTGGATTAGTGGCGAACGGGTGAGTAACACGTGGGCAATCTGCCCTGCACTCTGGGACAAGCCCTGGAAACGGGGTCTAATACCGGATATGACCACTGACCGCATGGTCTGGTGGTGGAAAGCTCCGGCGGTGCAGGATGAGCCCGCGGCCTATCAGCTTGTTGGTGGGGTGATGGCCTACCAAGGCGACGACGGGTAGCCGGCCTGAGAGGGCGACCGGCCACACTGGGACTGAGACACGGCCCAGACTCCTACGGGAGGCAGCAGTGGGGAATATTGCACAATGGGCGAAAGCCTGATGCAGCGACGCCGCGTGAGGGATGACGGCCTTCGGGTTGTAAACCTCTTTCAGCAGGGAAGAAGCTTTCGGGTGACGGTACCTGCAGAAGAAGCACCGGCTAACTACGTGCCAGCAGCCGCGGTAATACGTAGGGTGCGAGCGTTGTCCGGAATTATTGGGCGTAAAGAGCTCGTAGGCGGTCTGTCGCGTCGGATGTGAAAGCCCGGGGCTTAACCCCGGGTCTGCATTCGATACGGGCAGACTAGAGTTCGGTAGGGGAGATCGGAATTCCTGGTGTAGCGGTGAAATGCGCAGATATCAGGAGGAACACCGGTGGCGAAGGCGGATCTCTGGGCCGATACTGACGCTGAGGAGCGAAAGCGTGGGGAGCGAACAGGATTAGATACCCTGGTAGTCCACGCCGTAAACGTTGGGAACTAGGTGTGGGCCACATTCCACGTGGTCCGTGCCGCAGCTAACGCATTAAGTTCCCCGCCTGGGGAGTACGGCCGCAAGGCTAAAACTCAAAGGAATTGACGGGGGCCCGCACAAGCGGCGGAGCATGTGGCTTAATTCGACGCAACGCGAAGAACCTTACCAAGGCTTGACATACACCGGAAACATCCAGAGATGGGTGCCCCCTTGTGGTCGGTGTACAGGTGGTGCATGGCTGTCGTCAGCTCGTGTCGTGAGATGTTGGGTTAAGTCCCGCAACGAGCGCAACCCTTATCCTGTGTTGCCAGCGTGCCCTTCGGGGTGACGGGGACTCACGGGAGACTGCCGGGGTCAACTCGGAGGAAGGTGGGGACGACGTCAAGTCATCATGCCCCTTATGTCTTGGGCTGCACACGTGCTACAATGGCCGGTACAATGAGCTGCGATGCCGTGAGGTGGAGCGAATCTCAAAAAGCCGGTCTCAGTTCGGATTGGGGTCTGCAACTCGACCCCATGAAGTCGGAGTCGCTAGTAATCGCAGATCAGCATTGCTGCGGTGAATACGTTCCCGGGCCTTGTACACACCGCCCGTCACGTCACGAAAGTCGGTAACACCCGAAGCCGGTGGCCCAACCCCTTGTGGGAGGGAGTCGTCGAAGGTGGGACTGGCGATTGGGACGAAGTCGTAACAAGGTAGCCGTACCGGAAGGTGCGGCTGGATCACCTCCTTTCTAAGGAGCACCTGGCCGCTGTCATGGCGGCCCAGGGCCATTTCGCCGGCGCGTGTCCGGCGGTGGTCTGCTCATGGGTGGAACGTTGACTATTCGGCACTGCGAGATGGGGATCTGTTAGTACTGCTTCGGCGTGGAACACGGGATTCTGGTCTGGTGGTGTCGGGCGCGCTGTTGGGTGTCTGAGGGTGCGGCCGCATGGCGGTGCGTGTCTTCGGTTGCCGGTCCCGGTGAACTCGCCTTCGGGTGGGGTGATGGGTGGCTGGTTGTTGTTTGAGAACTGCACAGTGGACGCGAGCATCTGTGGCCAAGTTTTTAAGGGCGCACGGTGGATGCCTTGGCACCAGGAACCGATGAAGGACGTGGGAGGCCGCGATAGGCCCCGGGGAGCTGTCAACCGAGCTGTGATCCGGGGGTGTCCGAATGGGGAAACCCGGCAGTCGTCATGGGCTGTCACCCGCACCTGAATGTATAGGGTGTGTGGAGGGAACGCGGGGAAGTGAAACATCTCAGTACCCGTAGGAAGAGAAAACAACCGTGATTCCGGGAGTAGTGGCGAGCGAAACCGGATGAGGCTAAACCGTATGTGTGTGATACCCGGCAGGGGTTGCGCATGCGGGGTCGTGGGACCGTACTTCGATCGTCTGCCGGCGGTCGGGCAAGTAAGAAACCGTAGGGGTAGGCGAAGGGCATGCGAAAGGCCCGGCGTAGAGGGTAAGACCCCCGTAGCTGAAATTTCTGCGGCTTGTCTGTGCGGCACCCAAGTAGCATGGGGCCCGAGAAATCCTGTGTGAATCTGGCGGGACCACCCGTCAAGCCTAAATATTCCCTGGTGACCGATAGCGGATAGTACCGTGAGGGAATGGTGAAAAGTACCGCGGGAGCGGAGTGAAATAGTACCTGAAACCGTGTGCCTACAAGCCGTGGGAGCGTCGCGCAGCAAGCTTGCTTGTTGCGTCGTGACTGCGTGCCTTTTGAAGAATGAGCCTGCGAGTTTGCGGCATGTTGCGAGGTTAACCCGTGTGGGGGAGCCGTAGCGAAAGCGAGTCCTAAGAGGGCGGTTGAGTAGCGTGTCCTAGACCCGAAGCGGAGTGATCTAGCCATGGGCAGGGTGAAGCGGAGGTAAGACTTCGTGGAGGCCCGAACCCACCAGGGTTGAAAACCTGGGGGATGACCTGTGGTTAGGGGTGAAAGGCCAATCAAACTCCGTGATAGCTGGTTCTCCCCGAAATGCATTTAGGTGCAGCGTCGTGTGTTTCTTGCCGGAGGTAGAGCACTGGATAGGCGATGGGCCCTACCGGGTTACTGACCTTAGCCAAACTCCGAATGCCGGTAAGTGAGAGCACGGCAGTGAGACTGTGGGGGATAAGCTCCATGGTCGAGAGGGAAACAGCCCAGAGCATCGACTAAGGCCCCTAAGCGTGTGCTAAGTGGGAAAGGATGTGGAGTCGCAGAGACAACCAGGAGGTTGGCTTAGAAGCAGCCATCCTTGAAAGAGTGCGTAATAGCTCACTGGTCAAGTGATTCCGCGCCGACAATGTAGCGGGGCTCAAGCACACCGCCGACGTCGTGTCACTCCAGCATGTACCTCTAACGAGGGCTGGGGTGGGTAGGGGAGCGTCGTGTGCCGGGTGAAGCAGCCGTGGAAGCGAGTTGTGGACGGTATGCGAGTGAGAATGCAGGCATGAGTAGCGATACGCACGTGAGAAACGTGCGCGCCGATTGACTAAGGGTTCCTGGGTCAAGCTGATCTGCCCAGGGTAAGTCGGGACCTAAGGCGAGGCCGACAGGCGTAGTCGATGGATAACCGGTTGATATTCCGGTACCCGCTGTGAAGCGTCAAACATCGAATCTGGTGATGCTAAGCCCGTGAAGCCGCCGGCGGAGTCTTCGGACAATGCTGGTGTGAGTGGAGCCGGTGACCCGAGCTGGTAGTAGGTGAGTGATGGGGTGACGCAGGAAGGTAGTCCATCCCGGGCGGTGGTTGTCCCGGGGTAAGGGTGTAGCCCGTTGTGCAGGTAAATCCGTGCAACATGTGGGTGAGACCTGATGCCGAGCCGATTGTGGTGAAGTGGATGATCCTATGCTGTCGAGAAAAGCCTCTAGCGAGTTTCATGGCGGCCCGTACCCTAAACCGACTCAGGTGGTCTGGTAGAGAATACCGAGGCGTTCGGGTGAACTATGGTTAAGGAACTCGGCAAAATGCCCCCGTAACTTCGGGAGAAGGGGGGCCACGCCTGGTGATCACTTTTTCAGTGTGAGCTGGGGGTGGCCGCAGAGACCAGCGAGAAGCGACTGTTTACTAAAAACACAGGTCCGTGCGAAGCCGTAAGGCGATGTATACGGACTGACGCCTGCCCGGTGCTGGAACGTTAAGGGGACCGGTTAATCACTCTTCGGGGTGGTGAAGCTGAGAACTTAAGCGCCAGTAAACGGCGGTGGTAACTATAACCATCCTAAGGTAGCGAAATTCCTTGTCGGGTAAGTTCCGACCTGCACGAATGGCGTAACGACTTCTTGACTGTCTCAACCATAGGCCCGGTGAAATTGCACTACGAGTAAAGATGCTCGTTTCGCGCAGCAGGACGGAAAGACCCCGGGACCTTTACTATAGCTTGATATTGGTGTTCGGTTCGGCTTGTGTAGGATAGGTGGGAGACTGTGATCTTCAAGCGCCAGCTTGGGGTGAGTCGTTGTTGAAATACCACTCTGGTCGTGCTGGATGTCTAACCTGGGTCCGTGATCCGGATCGGGGACAGTGTCTGGTGGGTAGTTTAACTGGGGCGGTTGCCTCCTAAAGAGTAACGGAGGCGCCCAAAGGTTCCCTCAGCCTGGTTGGTCATCAGGTGGTGAGTGTAAGTGCACAAGGGAGCTTGACTGTGAGACTGACGGGTCGAGCAGGGACGAAAGTCGGGACTAGTGATCCGGCGGTGGCTTGTGGAAGCGCCGTCGCTCAACGGATAAAAGGTACCCCGGGGATAACAGGCTGATCTTCCCCAAGAGTCCATATCGACGGGATGGTTTGGCACCTCGATGTCGGCTCGTCGCATCCTGGGGCTGGAGTCGGTCCCAAGGGTTGGGCTGTTCGCCCATTAAAGCGGTACGCGAGCTGGGTTTAGAACGTCGTGAGACAGTTCGGTCCCTATCCGCTGCGCGCGTAGGAGTCTTGAGAAGGGCTGTCCCTAGTACGAGAGGACCGGGACGGACGAACCTCTGGTGTGCCAGTTGTTCTGCCAAGGGCATGGCTGGTTGGCTACGTTCGGGAAGGATAACCGCTGAAAGCATCTAAGCGGGAAGCCTGCTTCGAGATGAGGACTCCCACCCCCTTTGAGGGGTTAAGGCTCCCGGGAGATGACCGGGTTGATAGGCCGGATATGGAAGCCCAGTGATGGGTGGAGTTGACCGGTACTAATAGGCCGAGGGCTTGTCCATATTTGCTCGCGTCCACTGTGTAGGTTCTGAGACCGCAACCAGGTCGAGGCCCCCCCTTTTTTTGCTGGGGGTTTCCCGGTTTGTTGTGTTTCATAGTGTTTCGGTGGTCATAGCGTGAGGGAAACGCCCGGTCACATTTCGAACCCGGAAGCTAAGCCTTTCTGCGCCGATGGTACTGCGAGGGGGACCTCGTGGGAGAGTAGGACGCCGCCGAACAAACAGTGAGTTGAGCCCCGGACCGTATCGGTCCGGGGCTCAACTGCGTTGTGCGGGCAACTGCCGCATAGACTCCCCGCAGCCTTGACGCAGTGGCCTTGTGCTCGCTCTGCTGTTCGATACGCCGTGTACCGTGACAGCGGTACATTCAGGCCCCCGGCGGGCGGCGCAGAGAGGGAACGTAGTGTCAGCGGTCAGAAGGACTCCGACCCCCCATAGCTACTCATCTGCTGTCGAGGCAGGAGACTACGTGTTCCTCGGTTTGCACCGGGGCTTCGGAACGGATTTCACCGACCAGATGGCCGGCACCTTCGCCCATCTCAGTCGAACGCTGGCTGAGTACGGCCTGAGCCTTCGAGACTTGGTCAAGGTGCACGTCTGGCTCAAGAACATCGGCGATCTGCCGTCCATGGAAGACTGCTTCGCCGACGCATTTCCGTCGGATGCCTACCCTGCCCGAATGACCTCCACGACGGAGTTCATCGACGCTGACTGCCTGCTGATGGTCGACGGTGTCGCCTATCGCGGTTCAGCAGACTGAGACGCGCCCGGGCCTGCGGAAGGGCCTGCAGCGGATCCGGTGGGGACGCACGGCGTCCGGTGAGACCCCGCGGGGTGCTGGAGCGCGCGGTGGTCAGGGCCACCAGGTGTGCTTCTGCTCCTCGGAGCGGAGAAAGGCCACCGCGTGCACGCCCAGTGCCTCGCCCTCCGTCAGAAGGGCTCGGAGGCCGGGCAGCGGAGCCACGGTTGCCGGGTGGTCCAGGAGGATCGTGAGTGGTGGGTCGAGCCGGCCGGCGGATGACCGTTCGGCCATGCGGCGGCCGTGCCCGACCACGGCTGAGGTGAAGGCCGTCACGAGCGGCATGGCACCCGGAGCTCCCCGGTGCGGCGCTTCGATCGGCTCGCCCACTGCGTAAAGCGTTCCCCGCTCGTGTACGAACGATGCCCACGCGGCAGTGTCGCTTCGCGACGGAACACAGGCGTTGCGGATGTGGACGCTGGAGGTGCAGCTCAGCGCCGTTCGCAGCAACTCCTCGGCTTCGGTTCGGCGTTCCGGATGCGCCGTCAGCGTGGCCTCCAGCTCGCCTGCCGCGCCCGTCATCGCCCGGGTGTCGCTGCGAAGGATGCGCACCGCGTCCTTCGTACTGCCGGCCAGGGCCCAGCGGTGAACTTCGCGGAAGGGCTCTCCGGCCGCTGCGGCCGCGTGCAGCCAGCATCTCAGCATGGTCCGTGCGGTGTCGTGTACCGGGTCGTGCGTCCGTCCCGGGCTGCGGACGGGGGCCAGTAGCGCTTCCGCCCGGGTGCGGGCCACGCTCATGTCTTCACAGTCCTGGTGCGGTGCCCAGCGAAGTCGGACCGGCGCGTCGGTCAACTGCAGCGGGTCGTACACCTGGACCGGCCCGAGCTTTGTCCGGGCTCCCACCGTCGCGGTGTACAGCTCCTGGTCGGCCGTCACGACGAGGGCCGCGCCCTCCGCGTCCTGGAGGGCCGTTTGCGCGGCCTCCCGGCTGTTCGGAAGGCCGATGTAGAGGCCGCTGGGTCCGATGGGTGACGGGGATGGCGCCGGCGCGGCGGCCGGAGCCTGTGCGGCCGGTTCCGGCGCTTCCTCAGGTGGCACGGGCGCCGGCGTCCGAGCTGCGGGTGAAGCCGCCTTGGCCGGTGCGGCTCGCCGCGAGCTGCGGACCGCACGCCAGCGGGTGTACGTGCCCAGCACGAAGACCGCGAGCACGATCAGGACCATCACCTGGCTGATGAACAGGCCCCAGAACAGCCCGTATCCCGACAGCTGGTCCGCCGACGTGTCCGGCCAGGCCGCCGGGATGGCGTGGGGGTGCGCGAGCAGCGAACGTACCGCCGCCGGAGTGCGGGTGAACGACACCCCGTCGGGCCATGCCCCGTGGCTCAGCAGCCCGGCCAGGCCGGTGGCCGTCCAGACCAGAGTGGTCAGACCGAGCAGGAAGCCCAGGGCAGCGAGTAGTAGGCCGTCCGGCACGCCGCGGCCCGGTTGCCGCCGTCCGTCCGCCCACGACTGCTGCTCGGTGGCGCCTCCGGGGCGGGGCTCGCGTGACGTCCTGTTCGGCTCCCGCACTGCTCAGGCCACCGTGGAGTGTGGGGGGCGCTTGCCGTCCGGCACGTTGGCGCGGTCCATGGCCCGGGCTCTCGACTCCGCCTCCGCCTCGAGCTGTTCGTCGAGCGCCGTGTGCGGGTCCTCCGCCGGGGCGGAGGACTCCGTCATGGCGCGGTCGGTGAAGACGAGCGGGCGTTCCGCCTCGGTGATGAGGTGCTTGACGACCTGCACGTTGCCGTTGACGTCCCACACGGCGATGCCGGGGGAGAGGGTGGGAATGATCTCGACGGCCCAGCGCGGCAGGCCCAGCACCTTGCCGGTCGCTCTGGCCTCGTCCGCCTTCTGTGCGTACACCGTGCGAGTGGAGGCCATCTTGAGGATCGCCGCCGCCTCCTGGGCCGCGGCGCCGTCCACGACGTCCGACAAGTGGTGGACTACCGCCACGAAGGACAGGCCGAGCCGCCGGCCGAACTTGAGGAGGCGCTGGAAGAGCTGGGCGACGAACGGGCTGTTGATGATGTGCCAGGCCTCCTCCACCAGGAAGATCCGCTTCTTGCGGTCCGGGCGGATCCAGGTGTGCTCCAGCCAGACGCCGACGATCGCCATCAGGATCGGCATCGCGATCGAGTTCCGGTCGATGTGTGAGAGGTCGAAGACGATCAGCGGGGCGTCCAGATCGATGCCGACGGTCGTCGGACCGTCGAACATGCCGCGCAGGTCGCCGTCGACGAGCCGGTCGAGCACGAGCGCCACGTCCAGGCCCCAGGCGCGTACGTCCTCGAGCGCCACGTTCATCGCTACCGCGGACTCCGCCTCCGGGTGGCGGAGCCGCTCCACGATGTCGGTGAGGACCGGCTGCCGGTCCGCCGTGGTGGCGTTGACGTGGCTGTGGGCGACCTTGAGGGCGAAGCCGGCGCGTTCGTCGAGGCCGTGACCCATCGCCACCTCGATGATGGTGCGCAGCAGCGCCAGCTGGCCCGTCGTGGTGATGGCGGGATCCAGCGGGTTCAGGCGGATCCCCTGGTCCAGGGCGGCCGTCGGGTCGAGCCGGATGGGCGTGAGGCCCATCTGCTCGGCGATGAGGTTCCATTCGCCGACGCCGTCCTCGCCCTGCGCGTCCAGCACCACCACCTGGCGGTCGCGGAAGCGCAGCTGGCGCAGTACGTAGGTCTTCTCCAGGGCGGACTTGCCGTTGCCGGATTCACCCAGCACCAGCCAGTGCGGGGCGGGCAGCTGCTGGCCGTAGAGCTGGAAGGGGTCGTAGATGTAGCCCTTGCCGCTGTAGACCTCGCGGCCGATGACCACGCCCGAGTCGCCGAGACCTGGCGCGGCCGTGGGCAGGTAGACGGCCTGGGCCTGGCCGGTGGAGGTGCGCACGGGAAGCCGGGTCGTCTCGGTCCGGCCGAAGAGGAAGCCGGTGAAGGCCTCGGTGACGGCGGTCAGCGGGTCGTGTCCGGCCATGGCGTTACCTCCGGATGCCGGTCGCGAAGGGCAGCGTGTTCACGAACGCCCGGTGATGTTCCCGGTCACACCACTCCAGTTTCAGGTAGGACTTGCCGGCGCTGGCCCGGATGGTGCGTTTGTCGCGGGCCAGCGCCTCGGGGCTGCGCGAGGAGACCGTGAGGTAGCCGACGAGATTGACGCCTGCGGCCCCGCTCGCCAGGTCTTCGCCGCGCTGGTCGACGCGGCCGTGCGCGGCGAGGTCGCGGGGGTCGACGGTGCGGTTCATCTTCGCCGACCTGCTGGCCTCCGCCACGTCGTTGGTCTTCTCGGTGAGCATCCGTTCGATGGCGCGCTCGGTGGGTTCCAGGTCCATCACCACCGCGACCGTGCGGATGACGTCGGGGGTGTGCACGAGCAGCGGCGCGAGGAAGTTGACGCCGACCGGGGTCATCGGCCACTCCTTCACCCATGCCGTGGAGTGGCACCACGGCGCCCGGGTCATCGACTCGCGGGTCTTGGCCCGTAGGAATGTCGGCTCGCGGGCGTCGAGCTCGGCGGGCCAGGCGTTGCGGCGTGTCATGGCCTGGATGTGGTCGATCGGGTGGTCCGGGTCGTACATGGAGTGGATCAGCGAGGCTGTACGTGCCTGGCCCAGCGGCTGCCGCACCCGGATGTCGGCCTCGGCGAGACGGGCGCAGATGTCGGTGAGTTCGCGGGCCATGATTACGGCAAGACCCTCGTCGCGCGACATCTTGCGATGGGTCGTCGCGTGGGCGGCTTTCGCGATGGCGGCGGCCTCTGCGGCCAGTTCGCGGCCGTAGTGCATGCAGGCGACGAGGTATGCGCGGTGCTGCTCGCTGGAGGTCGACACCATGGACTGGAGTTGGTCGTAGGACTCCTGCAGCCAGGGCGCCGCCTTCGCGTCGCCGCGCTGGGCGACGTCCTTGGCGTGGGCGTCCGGGTCGGCGGGGAGGGTGCGAGCCAGCATCTGCAGGCGGGTGACGAAGCCGTCACCATTGGCGACGTGCCGTAGCAGCGTGCCGAACCGGTCGACGAGGGCTTCCTGGTCCTCGCTGTCGCGCAGCCCGACGCCGGGGCCCTCGATCTCGATGGCGGCGGTGACCGTGCGCCGGTCCGCGTGCAACAGCACGGCGATGTCGTCGGGGCCGAACGGGGCGGACAGCCAGGTGAGGTGGCCGACGCCCGGTGGCGGGCCGATCTCCACCTCGCGCCCGTCCAGCCGGGTGCCGGCCTCCTGCACGGCCGAGCGGTAGGCACCGCCGCGGCGCAGCAGCCGTCGGTAGGAGCGGTCGATCTCGAACCAGCGGTAGAAGGTGCGGCCCTTGAAGGGCACGTAGACGGCGGCGAGTGCGATGAGGGGGAAGCCGACGAGCGCCGGGATGCGCACGGACAGGATCGGCAGGAGAAGCCCGCTCATCATGCCGAGGAAGGCTCCCACGACGATGAGGGCGATCTCGCCGGTCTCCCGGTTCTTGCCGACGACCGCGTTCGGGCGGGCCCGGCCGATCAGGTACGTGCGGCGGGGCGCGACGGTCGTGGTCGGTGTCGTCACCCGCGATCACCTCCGGGGGTCTTGCGGTCGCTGTGCGGTGAGCGGGCGCCGGTGGAACCCGCCTGGTCGGCGGCTCGGGGCGCGGGCGGCAGGCCGCCGCCCTTCGCCGGGCGGGCGCCGTGGGCGGCGACGCCGCCGGACGCCGGGTTGGCGGGCCGTGGCGGCCCGCTGCCGCCGTCGCCCCCGCTGCCCGCCGCGGCTCCGCCGGCGGCGGGAGCGTGGCCGCGGGCGCCATGGGTACTGATGCCCTGGCGGAGAAGGTTCGCGGGCGAGGACACGGCTGCCACGGCGCGGCTGGACGCCGCGTCGGCGCTCGCGCCCCGCTGAGCGACGATTTCGTCGCCGAAGCCCGGGACGAAGCGGTAGATCATCGCGGAAGCGAAGATCGCGAGCAGGATGATCGCCAGCCCGGAGACGACTGCGGAGAACGCGTTCGGACCGTCGTCGCCGGCGAGGGCGCCGGCCAGACCCAGCACGATGACGATGACGGGTTTCACCAGGATGACCGAGATCATCAGGCCCGCCCAGCGGCGTACGTGCTTCCACAGGTTCTTGTCGACGAGCCCCGCGTACACGGCCGTGCCGAGCAGGGCGCCGGCGTAGAGCAGTGCGGCCCGTACGACGAGTTCGAGGTAGAGCACGCCGGCGGCGAGGACCGAGATCAGGGACACGACGATGAGCATGATCGGGCCGCCGCCGATGCCCTGGCCCCTTCTGAGAGCCTCGGAGAACGTGCCGAAGAAGGCGTCGGTGTTGCTCTGCGTGCCGGAGGAGAGGGCGGCGGTGATGCTGTCGGTGGCCGTGACGACCGTGTAGAGGATGAGCGGGGTGAAGGCGGATGCAAGGACGACGAGCCATAGGAAGCCGACCGCCTCGGTCACCGCCTCGCTGAACGGGACTCCGCGCACGGCGCGTTTGGCGACGGCGAGCAGCCAGAGGATGAGGGTGAGGATCGTCGAGGCGGCGAAGACGACGGCGTACTGGCGGAGGAAGGAGGTGTTGGTGAAGTCGACGTGGGTGGTCTCGTTGACGAGGCCGGAGAGGGTGTCGACGACGTAGGCGGCGGCTTTGGCGCAGCCCTGGGCGAGGGAGGACAGTGGGTCGAGCGGGTTCGCTCGGCGCGACGCTGGGGGCATGGCCCCCGGCGCCACCGCTCTCGCAGTAGTCCTTCGCCGCGCCCACGATGAGGTCGCACGTGTCGTCGCTCGGCGTGGGACTGGCGACGGCGCCGCCAGCGCCCTGGCGGCGAGGGTCAGAGCCAGCCCCTGCAGGGTCGCCAGCGACAAGCCCAGCGCGAGGGCGCGCGTGCGCACGTCAGCGGGCATAGGTGAACCCTCCGTACTGCTTCGACCGCCTTGGCGATCTCGTCAGCGCGTGGACGCCTTGTTGTCGCCCCTCACGGGTGCCGGTCCGTCCTTCTGCGCGAATCCGGTGACCTTCCAGTCGCCGTGGGTCCAGGCGACATGTCGAACTGCATCGGTGAACCAGTCGCTCGTGACCGGGTTCGTCGAGTCCTTGCCGGCCATGCCGAACAGGCCGGTGCACCACACGTCCACTTTCGCGCTTCGCCGGTGTAGTCGGTGACCTTCGTGCCAACCGGGACTGTGCGCGAGACGAACGTCATGCCGTCCGGAGCGGTTCCGTCGTTCTTCAGGCCCGATCTTCTGCTGAGAAAGCTGGGTGCTAGTAGTCCTTGTCACTCTTCGCGCGCATCTCAGTCGACCTTGGCGGGGCGAAGACCGTGCGTGGACGATCGCGTGCCGCTGGCTTCGGCTGGATGACATGCCGTCGCCGCCCAGTGCCACGGCGTAGTTCGCCGCCGCGGACTGCGCGCCCTGCTTGGTGTGGGCGAAACCCGAGGGGATGCCCGTCGTGTCGTCCGACGCGCGCACCGGCTTGTCGCCGGTGGGCGCGGTCGGCGCCGCGCCGGGGGACCCGCTGTCGCCTGAGGTGTGGCTGCCGCCGTCCCCGCCGCCGCGGTTGGCGAAGGCGATCGCCGCGATCAGCAGCACCACGACGCCGACCACCATCAGCAGGCTGCGGCCCGGCCGGGAGAGCGGCTCTGCCGACCCCGTACACATCACCGTGCTCGCCCGGCAGGCGGGTGCGGGTCGCCGAGGGGGCCTCCTTGCCCGCTCCGTACTCGTCGCCGCCGATGCTCATCGCGGGCGTGCCTCCCTTTCCTGAACGGCCAACCGCCGTCACTGCATTGTCGCCTCACATGACGTTAGCGGTGGTACCCGTCCCATAGTGCGGCCTGTGGACAGGACCAGCCATCTCTTCCGACGAGATGGCCGTTCCGGCGGGTGCATGAGGGGCGCGTCGGTCGCGCGGGGCCGTTCAGGGCTCGGTGGCCGGGCGCGGGCACGTGAACGGCATCCCCATGGCGGCGCTTTGGCGGCCGGGTTCGCCACTGCTGGACAACTCACCCTCAGTGGGCGCCGGTTGTCTTCTGGGCGATCGCGACCGATGACGGCGTCGTTCCGTCAGTCGGACCCCACGGGCCGGGTGACCCGGCGTGGCCGGAGCGTCCGCATGACGTGGTCGTGGCGGGGCTGTGGCGGCGCATCTCCCCGGGAGAGCCGCACGCCGGCGAACACCTGGTTCGAGTCCCGGCGGACGCAGGTCGCCCGGCCGCCGGCCTCTCGCAGACTGAGCGCTCTGCGGACTACGCGAGACCCTCGACGAAGTGGTCGAACTCGTCGTTCCGCACGCCCAGCACGAACGCGTCCCACTTGGCCTGCGTGGTCGTGACGACGGTCTCCGGTGCGTCGCTCTGCCGCAGGTGCACCAGGTCGCCCTCTCCGAAGGCCACCTCGATGCACTCGGACCGCGGATCCGGGTCGTCGGTTGCCCGGACCCAGTTCAGGCCCTTCATACGGCCATGCCGTAGACGATGGTGAACACCGTGCTCAGCGAGCCGATGATGAACACGCCCGTCAGGCCGGCGACGATCAGTCCCTTGCCCTGTTCGGCGCTGAAGGTGTCGCGCAGCGCCGTCGCGCCGATGCGCTGCTTGGCGGCGCCCCACACGGCGATGCCGAGGCACAGCAGGATGGCGACCGCCATCACGACCTCGACCATCACCCGCGCCTCGTTGCCCAGAGAGCCGAACGGGCCCCAGTCCGGAGCGATTCCGCCGATGATGGTGCTGATGTCACCCTTGTCGGCTGCCAGGATCATGTGGAACTCACCGCCCCGATCGGGATCGTGAAGGTCCGCCTCGCTGAACGGCGGTTGGCTCGAACTGTTCTGACTGTACCGCTGACTTGTGACACCGCACCGCACATGAGGGAGGGTTGTCCCGTGCGGAGGACGTGGGTGGCGGTCGGTGTGGGCACCGGGGGCTTCGGTGCCTTCGTGGCGCTGCTCGTCGTCGGCACCTACATCGCCGCCGCGAGCCTCGGGCGTCCGGTGCGCCGGTGCGGCTGGCCGAAGGGCGCGGTGCCCGCCGCGTACGACGACCTGGTGCAGCGCTGGGGCACGAAGTGCCCGGCGCTCAACCCGGCCCTGCTGGCCGCCCAGTTGTACCAGGAGAGCGGGTGGCGGTCCGACGCGCACAGCAGCGCCGACGCCCGCGGTATCGCCCAGTTCATCCCCGGCACCTGGGCGGTGCACGGGGTCGACGGTGACCACGACGGTGACCGCGACGTGTGGGACCCGAAGGACGCGATCCCCTCGGCCGCCTCCTACGACTGCGAGCTGGCCGCCGATGTGGCGGACGTGCCCGGTGACCCGACGGACAACATGCTCGCCGCGTACAACGCCGGGCCCGTACGCCGTCATCAAGTACGACGGCGTGCCTCCGTACCGGCAGACCCGCAACTACGTGGCGACCATCCGCAAGCTGGAGAAGAGCTTCGCCGCCCCGCGCGGTCGGCTCGACCCCTCGCGGCAGGCGGCCGGCGCCATCAACTTCGCGCAGGGAAGCTGGGTACGCCCTATCTGTGGGGCGGTGACGGCACAGCGGCGGACGGCGGCCGGTTCGACTGCTCGGGGCTGACGAAGGCCGCCTACGCGTCCGTCGGCGTCGAGCTGCCGCGGGTGGCGAACGACCAGTGGAACGCCGGCCCGCACCCGGGGCGCGACGAGCTGCTGCCCGGAGATCTCGTCTTCTTCGCGTACGATCTTGAGGACCCCAGGTCGATCCACCACGTGGGCATCTACGTGGGCGGCGGATACATGATCGACGCGCCCTATACGGGGGCGAAGATCCGGTTCGACCCGATCGACTCGCCGGACTATTCGGGGCCACCCGTCCCACGACAGGGTGACTTCCACCCACGACAGGTGACGAAAAGCGTGACGGTGCGCGTACGCTGTGTCATCGGCGGCCGCTGGGCCGCGTGGACGGATCACCCTTGCGTAACGTCCGCGTGATCGTTCGGTGGAGAGTGGAACGCGGGCCGTCGGTCCTGGCGTTCTCTCGGTGCGGAATGGGCATTCCGCCAGGTACGACCACGGGGGAACGGGGGTCGGCTGGACGAACGGACGGCGCTGACCACAGTGGCAGGGCAGAAGGACCGAAGGGGCTGTTACCAAGATGGCTGGATGGGACGACCCCGACGTCGAGGTGCTCTACGACGTCAACGGGTTGGCGAAGGACGCCCCTGGCTGGGTCGATCACGCGATGGCCCTCGTCGGTGAGTACGGCATCATCGCTGCGCTCCTGCTGCTCACGCTCTGGGGCTGGTGGTCCGCGCGGCGCAGCAGCGCGGACGGCGAGGCCGCCGCGTTCTCCCTGGCCGGGCTGCTGTGGGCGCCGCTGGCCGCCGGGATGGCGCTGCTCGTCAACATCCCGGTCCGCGGCCTGGTGGAGCGTCCCAGACCCTTCGTGGACCACAAGGGACTTGTCGTCCTGGTCGACGGCAAGAACGACTTCTCCTTCGTCAGTGACCACGCCACGCTGACCATGGCGCTGGCCGTCGGCCTGTTCATGGTGAACCGCAGGCTCGGCCTGGCCGGCATCGCGCTGGCCGCCCTCGAGGGCTTCTGCCGCGTCTACATGGGAGTGCACTACCCGACGGACGTGCTCGGCGGGCTCGCGCTGGGCACCGCCGTCGCGCTGCTGCTGGCGCCGGCCGCGCTGTGGGCGCTGACCCCGCTTGCCCGCCGGGTCGGCGACAGCCGGCTGCTGGGCCGTCTGGTCTGGGCCGGCCCGCCCGCGGGGGCCGACGGGTGCACGTCGGCCGCGGAGTCACCGGGGCGGGCGAAGACGGAGCCCGCCCGCCGCGGCCGCTATGACGGGGACCTGGCCGCGTAACCAGGCCCTCCGGGTCACCCCGCTCGGCCCCCTCGCCCCGCCGCGGACCGTGACGGTCCCCGCTCGCACTCGTTGAGTCCATCGAGTGCGGCGACGTCGATGGGGGTCGGCAGGCAGATGGTGGTGCGACGGTACGGGCGGAGGTGCGCTGGCCGGATCGCGGCCGCGGCGGGCCTTTCGGCAGTTCTTCTGTGCACGGTCACCGGGTGCGGCGGCGATGCCGTCGCCGGTGCGGCCGCCGGGACGGCCGTGGCCGACGATCCGCTGTCGGTGGTCCGCGGCGCGGCGGACGTGCTCGCACGGGCCGGCAGTTCCAGGGCCCGTACCGCGCTGGAGATGGCCAACGGCGGCACGCGGGTCACCGCGCACGGCCGCGGCGGCTTCGACTACCGCAGACAGCTCGGCAGGCTGCGGATCAGCCTGCCCCACGAGGCGTCCGGCGCCCCGATGGGCCGCCCCGTCACGGAACTTATCGCTCCCGGCGATCTGTACATGAAGAACCGAGGCGCCGGCGTGCCGCCGGACAAGTGGGTGTGGGTGAACACCACCTCGCTCGCGGACGGAAACCTGGTGACCGGCGGCGCGACGGACCCGCTCGAGCGCGGCGGAACTGCTGCGCGGCGCACATCACGTCACCTACGAGGGCAAGTCCGAGCTGCGCGGTGTCTCCGTCCGGCACTACAGCGGAGCGGCGAACATCCGGGCGGCCGCCGGGGCGGCCACGGGCGAGGCGCACAGGCAACTGTCGGCGGCGGACGGCTTCACCGACGACGACGTGCCCTTCGAAGCCTGGTTCGACGGCCAGGGGCGGCTCCGCCGGGTCATCTACCGGTTCAGCGTCGCGCACGGCGGCGGCGCCGTCGTCTCCACCACGTCGCTGAGCGACTTCGGCACCCCGGTCAGGGTCGCGCTGCCGGAGCGGGAGGACATCTACACCGGCGCGATCGCCGAGCCCGGCTCCGGGGCGGGCGGGCCGTGAGCCGTCCGGCAGGGGGAAATGGTTCGGAAGGGCCATGCGCGGGCGGAGAACCGTCCCTACTCTGGGAGGGCGGTCCTGAAGGCGCTTGCGGAGCCCGGGAGGTGAGAGCGCGTGCCTGTGTCCGTGTCGAGACGAACCTGTTTCCGCGGTCCGTGACCAGGTGGCCCTGGCCGAGATCGAACTGTGCGGTGAGCTGATCATCGCCGCGTCCTCGGCGGACGGCGAGGAGCGACTGAGCGCGGCCCGCATCGACGAGGTGCTGCGCGTGATGAGGCCCCTGCACGAGGTCCCGGCGCAGCGAGGCCCGTTCCACGACTGCGCGCCGAAGCACTAGCGCGCACCGGTTATGTGCGCAGCAGCCGGGCGATCGCGGCCGTGGCCTCCTCGACCTTGGCGTCCATCTCGGTGCCGCCGGCCAGTGCGGCGTGCGCCACACAGTGGCGAAGGTGCTCCTCGAGCAGCTGCAGAGCGAAGGACTGCAGCGCCTTCGTGGAGGCCGAGACCTGCGTGAGTATGTCGATGCAGTAGATGCCCTCGTCGACCATGCGCTGCAGGCCGCGGATCTGCCCCTCGATGCGGCGCAGCCGTTTGAGGTGGGTGTCCTTGTCCTTGGTGTAGCCGTGCTCGCCGGTCGCCGCGTGTGCCGCGCAGACGTCCGTTTCCGTGGGGGCGCTCTCGGCCGCGGTCATGAGGTCCTCCCGGTGGACAGAAAGGGGCAGAATACCCCCCTCCGGTATATCGTACCGGAATATCCGCACCCCGTGCCGGGCCCGCGGGCCGATGGGCGACACTGGTGACCGCCGGTTCGCTGGGAGCCGGGGTCACATCCAGACGGGCGCAGCGTGCTGCGCCGATGACCGACAATGCAGCAGACGGGCCTGTCCGGCGCCGTCCCGCAGACGCTGGGCCGGGGCCACTCGTCTAGCATCGACGCAACCGACACCGAGGCATTCGAGGACCACCAGTGCGCTTTCGTCTGACCCCCAGGGAGACGAGCTTCTACGACATGTTCGCCGCCTCGGCGGACAACATCGTGACCGGCTCGAGGCTCCTGATGGAACTGCTCGGGGCGGAGTCCTCCGCGCGGGCCGAGATCGCCGAACGGATGCGGGCCGCGGAGCACGCCGGTGACGACGCGACGCACGCGATCTTCCACCAGCTGAACTCCTCCTTCATCACCCCGTTCGACCGCGAGGACATCTACAAGCTGGCGTCGTCGCTGGACGACATCATGGACTTCATGGAGGAGGCCGTCGATCTCGTCGTCCTCTACCAGCTCAAGGAGCTCCCGCGCGGTATCGAGCAGCAGATCGAGGTGCTCTCCCGCGCCGCCGAGCTGACCGCCGAGGCGATGCCGCACCTGCGGACGATGGAGAACCTCACCGAGTACTGGATCGAGGTGAACCGTCTCGAGAACCAGGCAGACCAGATCCATCGCAAGCTGCTGGCCCACCTCTTCAACGGCAAGTACGACGCGATGGAGGTGATGAAGCTCAAGCAGGTGGTCGACGTGCTGGAGGAGGCCGCGGACGCCTTCGAGCATGTGGCCAACACCGTCGAGACCATCGCGGTCAAGGAGTCCTGACCGCAGTGGAAACGTTCGCGCTGGTCGTGACCGTCGGGGTCGCGCTGTTCTTCACCTACACCAACGGGTTCCACGACTCGGCGAATGCCATCGCCACGTCCGTCTCGACCCGTGCCCTCACCCCGCGGGCCGCGCTCGCGATGGCCGCCGTGATGAACCTCGCCGGCGCGTTCCTGGGCAACTCGGTGGCCGAGACCGTCAGCGACGGCATCATCGAGACGCCGCAGGGGGACGGCGGCATGGCGATCCTGTTCTCCGCCCTCGTCGGCGCCATCATCTGGAACCTGGCCACCTGGTACTACGGTCTGCCCTCGTCCTCCAGCCACGCCCTGTTCGGCGGCCTGGTCGGCGCGGCGCTGGCCGGAGGAACCATGGTCATCTGGTCGGGAGTCGTCGACAAGGTCGTCCTGCCGATGCTGCTCTCACCGGTGGTGGGGCTGCTCCTCGGTTACCTGGTGATGCTCGCCATCTGGTGGATCTTCCGCAACGCCAACCCGCACCGCGCCAAGCGCGGCTTCCGCATGGCGCAGACGGTCTCCGCGGCCGCGATGGCGCTCGGGCACGGCCTGCAGGACGCGCAGAAGACGATGGGCGTGGTGGTGATGGCGCTGACCATCGCCGATGTGCAGCACGGCCAGGGCATCCCCGTGTGGGTGAAGCTGGCCTCGGCCGCGATGCTGTCGCTGGGCACCTACGCCGGCGGCTGGCGGATCATGCGGACGCTGGGCCGCCGGATCATCGAGCTGGACCCGCCGCAGGGCTTCGCCGCCGAGATGACGGCGTCTTCCGTGATGTACTCCGCGTCCTTCGTCTTCAGCGCTCCGATCTCGACGACCCACGTGATCACCTCGTCGATCATGGGTGTCGGCGCGACCAAGCGGATCTCCGCGGTCCGCTGGGGTGTTGCGAAGAACATCGTCATGGGCTGGTTCATCACGATGCCGGCCGCCGCGCTGGTCGCCGCGCTCGTGTACGGGATCATCCAGCTCTATCCGGGCTGACGACACCCCACCCGTACGGCGATGAGGGCCCGCTCCCTGGAAGGTGGAGCGGGCCCTCGGCCCGGTTGGGGCCTGCCCTGCGGTGGCACCGCCATGCAGCACCGCGGGGGGTTCGGGGGGTCAGCCGAAGCGGCCCGAGATGTAGTCCTCGGTGGCCTTGACCGACGGGTTGGAGAAGATGCGCTCGGTCTCGTCGATCTCGACGAGACCGCCGGGCTCGCCGACCGCGGAGAGGTTGAAGAAGGCGGTGCGGTCCGAGACGCGGGCGGCCTGCTGCATGTTGTGGGTGACGATGACGATCGTGTATTGCTGCTTCAGCTCCCCGACCAGGTCCTCGACGGCGAGGGTGGAGATCGGGTCGAGTGCGGAGCACGGCTCGTCCATGAGAAGGACCTGCGGCTCGACGGCGATGGCCCGCGCGATGCACAGCCGCTGCTGCTGGCCGCCGGACAGGCCGGCGCCCGGCTTGTTCGAGCCGGTCCTTGACCTCGTGCCACAGGTTCGCACCGCGCAGCGACCGTTCGACGACCTCGTCGAGGTCCGCCTTGCGCCGGGTGCCGTTCAGTCGCAGCCCGGCCGCGACGTTGTCGTGGATGGACATGGTGGGGAACGGGTTCGGCCGCTGGAAGACCATGCCCACGGTGCGGCGCACGGAGACCGGGTCGATGTGCGAGCCGTACAGGTCCTCGCCGTCCAGCAGCACCTTGCCCTCGACGCGGCCGCCGGGGGTCACCTCGTGCATGCGGTTGAGGGTGCGCAGAAAGGTGGACTTGCCGCAGCCGGACGGGCCGATGAAGGCCGTCACCGAGCGGGGCTCGACGGACATGGAGATGTCCTCGATGGCCCGGTGGGAGCCGTAGTACGCGCTCAGGCCGCTGACGTCGATGCGCTTGGCCATGGTGAATCTCTCTCTCGGAAGTCTGCGGGCCGTCAGTGGCCGGTCTTGGGGGCCTTCCAGCGGGCGATGCCGCGGGCCACCACGTTGAGGATCATGACGAAGGCGATCAGCACCAGGGCCGCGCCCCAGGCGCGGTCGTAGGAGGCCTGGTTGCCGAGCGCCCACTGCTCGTAGACGTAGTACGGCAGTGAGGACTGCGCCCCGTGGAAGGGGTTCGGGTTGATCGACGTGGCGCCGAAGACGAGGAGCAGGATCGGTGCCGTCTCGCCCGCGATGCGGGCCACCGCAAGCATGATGCCCGTGGTGATGCCGCCGATCGCGGTGGGCATCACGACCTTCAGGATGGTGCGCCAGCGCGGAACGCCCAGTGCGAGGGACGCCTCCCGCAACTCGTTCGGTACGAGCCGCAGCATCTCCTCGGTCGAGCGCACGACGATCGGCATCATCAGGATCGTCAGAGCCATCGAGCCGGCGAAGCCGGAGTAGCCGAAGTTCAGGATGAGGATCCAGAACGACAGCACGAACAGGCCCGCGACGATCGAGGGGATGCCCGTCATGACGTCGACGAAGAAGGTGATGACCTTGGCGAGCCGGCCACCGCCGTACTCGACGAGGTAGACGGCTGTGAGCAGCCCGATCGGGCCGGCCATCGCCGTGGCCAGGCCGATCTGTTCGAGGGAGCCGAGCAGTGCGTGGTAGACGCCGCCGCCGGGCCGCAGCGTGATCACGCCGTTCATCGAGTGGGTGAGGAAGTAGCCGTCCACTACGCCGGCGCCCCGCGCGATCGTCTCCCAGAGCAGGGAGACCAGGGGAAGCAGCGCGATCAGGAAGCAGACCCAGACGGTGCCGGTGGCCAGCCGGTCACGGGTGCGGCGGGAGCGGTCGGTGCGGGGCAACCCGGTGGACGTGCGGTGGGGGGCGCCGGCCGGTTTCCGTGGCGTTGTGGGATCCATCGTGGTGTCCGTCATGCGTCGGCCCCCGAGTAGTCCTTGCGGCGGGCGATGATCAGGCGGGCCGCGCCGTTCACCAGGAGGGTGATGACGAACAGCACGAGGCCGGAGGCGATCAGTGCCTCGCGGCCGACACCGGCCGGGGAGGCCTCCTTGAAGGAGGAGGCGATGTTCTGCGCGAAGGTGCCGCCGCCCGGGTTGAGCAGGCTGGCGTGGAGCAGGTAGCTCGGTGACAGGACGGTGGCCACGGCCATGGTCTCGCCGAGCGCGCGGCCCAGGCCGAGCATGGAGGCACTGATGATGCCGGAGCGGCCGAAAGGCAGCACGGCGGTGCGGATGACCTCCCAGCGGGTGGCACCCAGAGCCAGCGCGGCTTCGGCATGGCTGCGCGGCGCCTGCCGGAACACCTCGCGGGAGACGTTGCTGATGATCGGCACGATCATGACGGCGAGCAGGATGCCCGCGGTGAACAGCGAGCGTGCCGCGCCCCCGTTGTAGGAGAAGATCTTCGTCCAGCCCAGGTAGGTGTCCAGCCACGTGTAGAGGCCACCCAGATTCGGGACGAGGAACAGCGCGCCCCACAGTCCGTAGACGATGGAGGGAACCGCGGCGAGCAGGTCGATGAGGTAGCCGAGCGGCGCGGCCACGCGGCGCGGCGCGTAGTGCGAGATGAACAGCGCGATGCCGACGGCGACCGGCAGGGCGAGGGCCATCGCGACGATCGACGACACGATCGTGCCGAAGGCGAGAACGGCGATGCCGAAGACCGGCGGGTCGGCGTTCACGTTCCAGTCGAACGTGGTGAGGAAGTTCCCGGCGTCGGCGGAGACGGCCACCCAGGCCTGCCAGGTGAGGAAGACCGCGATGGCGGCCATCACGAGAAGCAGCGTGAGGCCGGAGCCGCGGGCGAGGCCACGGAAGACCCGGTCGCCGATCTGTGCCGGTGCGGCCTGGCTGCCCCCTTCGCCAGGCGGTGGCTCAGGTGGTGGAACGGTGGTGGATGCTGGGTTGGCAGTCATGTTCTCTCCGGTCTGTCGGGGAACGTCCGCAGGGCGAAGCGCGTCCCGTTGCTGGCGGTGCACCGGATGGGTGAGGAAGACGTTTGCGCGCCGCCCGGCTGCCGGAGGGCGTCCGGGCGGCGCGATCCGTGGTCAGGACAGGGCGTTGATCCGGTCGCGGACCTTGCCGATGATCTCGTCGGGCATCGCCGCGTAGTCGATGTCCGCGAGAGCCTTCTGGCCGTCGTCGGAGGCGGTGTAGGACAGGAAGGACTTCGCCGCGTCGAGCGTCGCCTTCTTGTTGCCCTTGTCGCAGACGATCTCATAGGTCACCAGGACCATCGGGTAGGCGCCGGGAGCCTTGGTGGTGTAGTTCAGCTGCAGGGTCAGGTCATTGTCCTTGCCGACGACCTTCGCGTCGGCGATCGCCTTGGAGGCGTTGGAGGTGGTGGCTGCCACCGGCTTGTCGGCGCCGGTGTCCAGCTGGACGGCGGGGATGTCGTTGCCGGTCGCGAACGACAGCTCGAAGTAGCCGATGCCGCCCTCGTTCTGCTTGACGTTCGTGGCGATGCCGGAGGAGCCGTCCGCGGACTGGCCGCCCTTGCCGGCCCACTTCTTCGCCGGATCGGCCTTCCAGGACTGCGGCGCGGCGGCGTGCAGGTACTTGGTGAAGTTGTCGGTGGTGCCCGAGTCGTCCGAGCGGTGGAACGCCTGGATCTTCAGGTCGGGCAGCTTGGCGTCCGGGTTCAGCTTCTTGATCGCCGGGTCGTTCCAGTTGGTGATCTTCGAGTTGAAGATCTTGGCGAGGGTGTCGGCGTTGAGTACCAGGTTCTGCACGCCGGGCACGTTGTAGCCGACGGCGATGGGGCCGCCGACCATCGGCAGGTCGATACCCTGTCCGCCCTTGCAGACCTTCTTGGACTGCTGCATCTCGTCGGCCGCAAGGGCGGAGTCCGAGCCGGCGAAGGCGGTGTTGCCCTGCAGGAACTCCTGCACGCCGGCGCCGGAGCCGGTCGCCTTGTAGTTGATGTGGGTGTTCTGGCAGGCGGCCTGGTAGTTCTTGATCCAGACGTCCATGGCGTTCTTCTGCGCGCTTGAGCCTGACGCCAGCAGGTTGCCCTTGCCGTCGCAGGAGATCTTGCTTGCGGCCTGGCTGCCGGAGCCCGTGTCCGGACCCGCGTTGTTGTCCGAGCCGCAGGCCGTCAGCGCCAGGGCGCCAGAGACGGCGAGAGCGCCGGCGGCGAGGGCGCGGAGCCGGTTCGTGCGCTGAAGCTTCACTGTCGTTCAGTTCCTTCCTGGTGCCGCCGGTGGTTCGGCGCGCTATGGGGTGCGAACACGGCCGAAGGTAGGCGCGGGAGGTGAAGTGGCCGACGGTCCGTGGTGAACGTGAGGTGAACCTCGCCGGACGGTGCGGTGGCCGCCGTGACCGGCCCGAGACCGGTGTGACATGACGCGCAGCGCGCCCGGGCATATGACGTAGCCGATCGCCCCGGGGATTCCGTACGGCCGGACGGGGGCGCTATCGTCGCCTGCGGCGTCGGCTGACCGGAGGCGTCGCACCTCGGGGGAAGAGGAAGAGGAGCTCATGCCCGTGCCCGTGCAGCGGGGCGAGACGCCCGTACCGTCCCCCGCGGCGGACCCGAACGACCCGCACGCGCCGAGCGACGCGGACGGCTCCGGGCTCACCCTTCTGGTGGTACAGGACGACCCGGTCACCGGTGTCGGTTCCCTGTCCCTGCCGCACACCGCAGGTGCGCCGCTGCGGGTCCGCACTGCGCGGAACCTTACCGAGGCCGCCCGGCTGCTGACCGACGACGTGCACTGCATCCTGCTGGACCTGGCCCTGCCCGCGGCCTCCGCCGCCGCGCAGGAGGCGTCCGGTGACGAGCTGGAGATGCTGCGGGGCGTGCTGCGCCTCGCGCCGCGGCACGCGGTACTCGCCCTCACCGACGGCACCGACGCCGAACGGGCGGCCCAGGCCGTGCGCGTCGGCGCGCAGGACTACCTCTTCCGCGACGAACTCGACGGCCGGCTGCTGAGCCGCGCGATCCGCTACGCCGTCGAACGCAAACGCGCCGACCTCGCGCAGCGGCAGCTGACCGAGTCCCGGCTGCGTGCCCAGGAGAACGCCCGCCTGGAGCGCGGCCTCCTGCCCACCCCGCTGCTGCACGGCAGCGATCTGCGCTTCGCCTCCCGCTACCGGCCCGGCCGGTCCCGCGCCCTGCTCGGCGGAGACTTCTACGACACGGTGCGTACCGCCGACGGCACCGTGCACGCCATGATCGGCGACGTATGCGGGCACGGCCCGGACGAGGCCGCGCTGGGCGTGGAGCTGCGCATCGCCTGGCGTGCGCTGACCTTCGCGGGACTGTGCGGCGACGAGCTGCTGGGCACCCTGCAGCGGGTCCTGGAGCACGAGCGGCCCAGCGAAGAGGTGTTCGCCACGCTGTGCACGGTGGACATCTCACCTGACGGGCGCCGCGCCGGTGTCTGCCTGGCCGGCCACCCCTCGCCGCTGGTCTCCGGCGGCCTGGGAACCGTCCCGCGGCTGCTGCCCTACGACGAGAGCGGTCCGGCGCTGGGCCTGCTGCCGGCCGCCCGGTGGCCTCGCCGGCACGTGGAGCTGGGCGGCACCTGGTCGCTGATGATGTACACCGACGGGCTGGTCGAGGGCCGGGTCGACGGAGGGCGGGGCCGGCTGGACCAGGAAGGCCTGGTCGAGGTGGTGCGGCGGCACATGTCCGCCGACCTGCAGGGCGAGGCGTTGCTCGACGCCACCATGGCCGAGGTGCGACGGCTCAACCGCGGCGAGCTGACCGACGACGTCGCCGTGGTGCTGCTTGGCCGCGGTCCGGGTGCCGGGGTGTGAGGGCGCGGGCCTGCGGGGCCGCCGGGCTGGGCGCGGGGTTCAGCGGCCGTTGAACGGGCCGTAGGGCCCGTCGCTGCTGCTGCCGCCGGGGCGCCGCCGCGACCGGCCGCCGCCCAGGCCGCGCCGGGCGCCGCCGTTGCCGCCGCCGGTCAGCTGCCGGAGCGCCGGCCGCACGTCCACGATGTAGACGATCGACGCGATCAGCCCGGCGATCGTCAGGATGCTGAGCAGTCCGCTGAACAGCAGGTTCACCACGACCGCCAGGCCCAGGACGATCAGCCAGAACGGCTTGGTCTTCTTGCCCGCCGCGCGGTAGGCGTCTTCGCGGCGGAAGGCCGCGTCGACGAACGCGAAGACGGCCAGCGCGAGCACCACTGTGCTGAGGATCCACAGCAATGTTCCGAAGCCCTGCATCAGCATGGCGTCACACCTCGAGATCGCGGTCGTCGGGGACGGTCGGTCGCCGCCACCGTACCCGCAGAACGCGCCGGACACGCCCCGCGTGCCCGGCGCACCCTGCGATGGTCAGACGCCGCCGCCCTCGTTCTTCGGCTTCTCGCCCTCTGCGGCCTCGCCGGCGCCCCCGGCCTTCGCGCCGGGCCGGCTCTTCTCCCGCTCCACGGTGATGTACGGCGGCTGCCCGCTGCCCTCGCCGCGCCAGGTGCGCACGGCCCCGCGGCCGCGGTCGGCCAGCTCGCCGTATGTCACCCGGGCCTTCGCGGCGTACTCGTTCGCGAGCTCAAGGCCCTGCATGGCCAGGGTCTGCGCCTGCTCGCGGAGCTTCTTCAGCTCGGCGGAGGACAGCCGCTCCGGAGCCTCCTCGCGGATCTTGTCGATCACGCCGGCCGCGAAGTAGAGCGGCGTCGGGTCAGTGAGGGTCTTGCGGATGTCGTTCTTGACGGTCATGACGTTCCCTCCCGGGATGGCTCAGTGGTCGTCGCTCTTGGCTTCGCCGTCGTCCGGCGGTGCGGCGGGCCCGTGCCCGTTCTCCTTGCAGAAGGACGCGTAGACCTGCAGTAGCGCCCGCTTCTGCGACGAGCTGAGCAGGGGGTCGGCGAGTATGGCCGCCGTCACCCCGAACCCGTCCGCGCCCGGCTTCCGCTCGTCGAGGATCCCGGCCTGCACGTACAGCGTCTCGGCTGAGATCCGCAGCGCCTTGGCGAGTCTGCTGGAGGATCTCCGCGCTGGGCCGGCGCAGCCCGCGCTCGATCTGGCTCAGGTACGGATTGGACACCCCCGCGGCGTCGGCGAGCTGCCGCAGCGACAGCTGCGCGTTGCGCCGCTGCTCGCGCAGGAACTCGCCGAGTTCGCCCATGTTCAGGGAAGCCATGTCTCCAACCATGCCGCGCGTTGCTAACTTTTGCAAGCACCTTGCTTGCAAGCGTGTCGCGACTCTCGTACGGCGTAACCGCACGGTGTCAGTGCCTTGTGGCACCGTCCGGCCTGTGATCACCGACCCCAAGTCGTGTGCCGGCAGGCCCCAAGCCCAGGGTCGGGGACACCTGCCTCGGTCCTACCTGCTGTGGCTCCTCGGGATCCTGGTATCGCTCGTGGGCGATGCGGGCTTCTACTTCGCCCTCGGCTGGGCTGCCAGCGGGTACGGCGGGAGCATCGCGGGACTGACCCTGAGCGCGATCACGCTTCCCCGAGTTCTGCTCCTTCTCGTCGGGGGAGCCGTGAGCGACCGGGCCAGCGCGCGCCGCGTGCTGATCACTGGCGATGCGGCGATGTTCGCTTTCTCGCTTGTCCTCGCGGTCGCCGCCCACCACCTGGGAGCCCCTCCGTTGTTGCTCGTTGCGACAGGCGTCGCGGTCGGTGTCGTCGCTCGACGGGCAGGTCGCGGATCTGGGCTGCGGGCCCGGCCGCATTACCGCACATCTGCGGGACCTCGGCCTGGACGCCTTCGGGGTCGACTTGTCGCCCCGGATGGTGGAGGTGGCCCGGCGCCGTCATCCCGGTCTGCGTTTCGAGACTGGTTCGATGACCGGCCTGGACCTGCCGGACGGCGCGCTCGCCGGCGTCGTCTCCTGGTACTCGACCGTCCACATGCCGCCCGAGCTGCTCCCGGAGGTCTTCGCCGAGTTCCACCGCGTGCTGGCACCGGGAGGCCACCTGGTGCTCGCGTTCAAGGCCGGTGACGAGTGCCTGCACCGGGACCGGGCCTACGGCCACGACGTCTCGCTGAACGTCTACTGGACGCCGCCCGACGGGACCGCCGGCCTGCTGACCGAGGCCGGCCTGGCGGTGCACGCGTGCCTGGTCCGCGAACCGACCGTCCGCGAACGCCCGGCCCAGGGCCCCCAGGCCTACCTGCTGGCCCATCGGCCGGCGGAGTGAGCGGGGGAGAGGTTGTCACAGGCGGCGCCTACTGTGCGGGGCATGGGGATGATCGGTGAGTACGCGCGCTTGAGCGACCAGGACTTCCAGCGGTGCGTCCGCGAGCCGGATGTCGTCTCGGATCTCGTGCACGAGGAGTTGGGGGAGGAGCGCCGCACCGACCTGGACAAGGCGTGGCACGCGCTGAGTCATCTGCTGGCCCGCGCCGGGATGACGGTGGACGTCGTGCTGGGTGGAGCACTGCTTGAGGAGGCGGGCGACTGGGGATACGGACCGCCGCGTCACCTGACGGCCGAGCAGGTCGCGGCGGCAGGCGCGCAACTGCGAGAGCTCAGCTGGGAACAACTCACCGAGAGCGTCACTCTCACCGAACTCGACCGCGCCGAGATCTACCCGCACATCTGGGACGAGAGTGACGCCCTGGACTACGTCCGGCCCTACTACGAGGCGCTGGTCGCGTTCTTCACGGCGGCGGCCCGTGACGGCGACACGGTGCTGCTCTGGATCTCCTAGGTCCTCTCTGGAGTTTCGGTGGCCCGTGACGTCCTCGGGGGACGGCACGGGCCACCTCGGCCGGCGGTTCCGGTCAGGTGATGGTCAGGGGCTGTTTCGCCTTCGCCGCGGAGGACGCGCCCGCGTAGATCTCCACCGTGCCGGGTTCGACGACGAACTTCCCGTCGCGGTCGTGCGTCCAGAACCCGAAGTCGTCTGCACCGAGTTCGATGCGCACCGTGGTGCTCTCGCCCGCCTTCAGCGTGACCCGCTTGAAGCCGCGCAGCCTGCGCACCGGCTGGACGATGCTCGCCACCGGGTCGTGCAGGTACACCTGCACCACCTCGTCGCCCGGCCGCTTCCCGGTGTTGCGCACCGGCACGGAGACCTGCACCGTGTCGCCCTTGTGCAGGGCGTGCGCGCTGATCCGCGAGTGGCTCAGCTTCGGCTCGCCGACCTCGAACGTCGTGTAGCTGAGGCCGTGCCCGAAGGCGAACTGCGGTCCGTGCTCGAGATCCAGGTACTTGCTGGTGAAGAAGTTGTCCGGGTCGTAGGGCCGACCGGTGTTCTCGTGGTTGTAGTACACCGGGATCTGACCGGCCGTGCGCGGGAAGGACACCGGCAGTTTGCCACCCGGGTTCACCAGTCCGAAGAGCACGTCGGCGATCGCGTTGCCGCCCTCGATGCCCGGCTGCCAGGCCTCCAGGACGGCGGGGGCGTCGTCCACCCAGCCGCCGACCGTCAACGGCCGCCCGTTGACCAGCACCACGACGAACGGCTTGCCCGTCTTCGCGACGGCGGCAATCAGTTTCTCCTGCCCGCCCGGCAGGCTGATGTCGCTGCGCGAGGCCGCCTCGCCGACCCAGCCGGGCGGCTCGCCGACCGCGATCACGGTCACGTCTGCCGCCTTCGCCGCCGCCACCGCCTCGGGGATGCCGCCGGTGTCCTCGCCCTTCTCGTCGGTACCGCGCGCATAGGTGACGCGGGCGCCCGGCACGGCCTTGGCCACCCCGTCCTTCAGCGTCACAGCCGGGTACTTCCCGGCACCCGGCCCACTCCAGCCACGCTGCAGGTCACGTGAATCCGCGTACGGCCCGACCACCGCGACGGAGCCGACCGACCGGCTCATCGGCAGCGCGCCGCCGTCGTTCTTCAGCAGCACCATCGAGCGGCCGGCGACCTCGCGCGCCACCGTGCGCGTCGCCTTCGTCGGGCCGGTCGAGGCGGAGTCCTCGTCTGTGTAGGGGTTCTCGAAGAGCCCGAGGGCGTACTTGACCCGCAGGATGCACGTCACGGCCTCGTCGAGCCGTTCTTCGTCGATGCGACCGCTGCGCAGCAGTTTCCTGCCGTTGTCGACGAGGGTGGTGCTGACCATCTCCATATCGACGCCGGCGTTGAGACCGAGCGCGCCCGCATCGGCCTCGTCGGCGGCGAAGCCGTGCGGGATGAGCTCGCCGATGCCGTCCCAGTCGCTGACGACGAAGCCGTCGAAGCCCCACTCCTCGCGCAGCACCTCGGTCAGCGTGTGGGAGTTGCCGTGCGAGGGGACGCCGCTGATCGTGTTGAACGAGGCCATGACGGTGGCCACGCCCGCCTCCACCGCCGCCTTGAACGGCGGCAGGTACATGTTCCGCAGCCGCGCCTCGGAGACGTCCACGGTGTTGTAGTCGCGGCCGCCCTCCGCGCCGCCGTAGGCGACGAAGTGCTTGGCGCACGCGGCGATACGGTCGTCCGCGCCGATGTCGTCGCCCTGCAGACCCTTGATCTTGGAGACGGCGAACGTCGAGGCGAGGAACGGGTCCTCGCCCATGCCCTCCACGATCCGCCCCCAGCGAGGTTCGTGGCACACGTCCATCATGGGCGTGAACGTCCATCGGATGCCGTTGGACCGGGCTTCCTTCGCCGCGACCGTACCCTCGCGTTCGGCGACCGACGGGTCGAAGCTGGACGCCTCCGCGAGCGAGGTCGGGAAGGTCGTCCAGTAGCCGTTGATGACGTCCAGGCCGAAGAGGATCGGGATGCCGAGGCGGGACTCCTCGACCGCGATGCGCTGCAGCTCGTTGGTGTGCTTAGCCCCCTTGAGGTTGAGCACGGAGCTGAGCATGCCCGTGCGGGCCGCGGCCACCGCCGCGTCGTTCTGGCCGCCGCCCGGGCCGGTGTCACCGTTCCACGACAACTGCTGGAGCTGGCCCAGCTTCTCCGCGACGGTCATGCGGCGGAGCAGCTTCCGCACTGCGGCGTCGTGCCTGGTGTCGTGCCTGCCGTGCCGCCGGGCGGCGGCGGATCTCACGCTGCGATCCGCCGCCCGGGCCGGTGCCGCACCGGCCAGCCCGCTGCCCATCGCGCTGCCCGCGGCAACCGTGCCGCCGAACGCGCCGAGGACGCTGCGCCGTCGAAGACCACCATCCATGAGTTCACCCTCTGAACGAGTTCCATCGTTGGACCCCCCGCTGCCCTGCCGGGCAGTGCGGCGAAGCTAGGTTGCGTCCAGCGATGCGTCAAGAGATTGAACGCCGCCTGCCGCTGACGTCGACGAGGGCCTCACGAGGTGCACACACCCGCTATGCGGGCGGCGCGTCCAGGCGGGCCGCCTCGGCCTCGCCTGACGGCCGCCGAGGCCGCCTCCCACCCGCAGCGCGCGCTGCTCCTTCGCGCCCTGCCCGGCGCCCTGGACCCGGCGCCCGAGCCGGACCTGCGTCTGCACGAGGTGCGGGCGGGTGACCGTTACCTGCTCTGCTCGGACGGCCTGACGGCCGTCGTCCCGGCGGACGACCTGATCCGGACGCTCACCACGATCGCCGAACCGGACGCGGCGACGCTCGCCCTGGTCACGGCGGCCAACACGGCGGGCGGCCCGGACAACGTCAGCTGCGTCGTCGCCGACGTCTTCGCCGCCACCTGAAGCAACAGGTGGCGCCACCGGGCCGGTGGGGAGCACAGTCGTCAACGGCCCGGAGGTGACCCGGATGTGGTGTGCTGGGAGTTCGCGTGCGGCGGGGCGAAGGGGTCGGAGCGGAGGCGGGTGGCGGTGTGGCGGCCGGTGGTGGTCAACCTGGCGTTGGGGGTTCTCGCCGTCGTCCCGTTGTACTGCGCGTACTGGCTGCTGACCGAGTACGTACCGATGGACTGCGACTCCATGGAGGAGGCGTTGGCGCCCGGCTTCACCGGGGAGTGCTCTTACCCGACGCTGGATCACGCTCCGTTCGTGATGGTCCTCCTTGCCGTGACGGGACTGCCGCTGCTCGTCCTGCTGGCTGTCGTCGATGTCGGACGTCCGCTCGCCCGCCGGCAGCGGTTGGGCCCCTGGCTGGGCGCCGCCGCCCTGGCGCTCGTGCCCTTCGGGGTGTTGTGGGCGGCCGCCCAGCTGTAGGGGCGGGCTTCGGCTGAGTGCTCCGGCAGGCCCGTAGGATCGGCGGGCATGGAGAGGCGCAGGGGTGACGGGTACGAGATATCGACGGATCCGGGACGGCTGGACCTTGACGCGGTGCACCGGTGGCTGTCCACCGACGCATACTGGGCACTCGGACGCAGCCGGGAGACCGTCGAGCGAGCGGTCGAGGGCTCGGTCAACTTCGGGGTGTACGGCGGTGAGGGCCGGCAGGCCGGCTACGCCCGGGTCGTCACCGACCTGGCGACGTTCGCCTGGCTGTGCGATGTGTACGTCGACCCGGACCACCGCGGCCACGGTCTGGGAAAGTGGCTGGTCACCGCCGTGCACGACCACCTGGCGCCGTACCGGATGCGCCGCATCATGCTGGCAACGGGCGACGCGCACGGGCTGTACGAACAGGTCGGGTTCACGGCGCTGCCCGACCCCGGCCGGTTCATGGTGACGGGGGCGGGTGCGTGAGCGGTAGCCGGCCGTTCGATGCCGTGCTGTGCGATCTGGACGGCGTGCTGCGGCTGTGGGACGAGGAGAGCCCCACGCACCTCGACCGCGCCTGCGGGGTGCCCGAGGGGACGCTGGCCGGTGCCGCGTTCCGGCCGGAGCGGCTGGTGCCGGCCGTCACGGGCGCCGTCACCGACGAACAGTGGCGCGCGGCCGTCGCCGAGGATCTTGCCCAGGTGTGGGGACCGGAGACGGCCGGCACGCTGATGGCCCGCTGGGGCGTGGCCGTCGGCCGGGTCGACGGCGAGGTGCGTGCGCTCCTCGCCGCCGCCCGCTGCCACGTTCCCGTCGTCCTGGTCTCGAATGCGACCAGCCGCCTCGAGGCGGATCTCGTCCGCCTCGGCCTGGCCGGTGACCTCGACCATGTCGTGAACACCTCCCGGCTGGGCTTCGCCAAGCCCGACGCCCGCGTGTTCGCCACGGCGGCCGAGAGGGCGGGCGTACCCGCGGCGCGCTGCCTGTTCGTGGACGACACCGAGGAACACGTCGTCGCGGCTCGTGCCGTCGGCATGACCGGCCTGCACTACCGGGACGCCCGTCAGCTCCGCGAGGCCCTTGAGCCGGTGACCACCGTGGCGTAGCGCTCGTCCGAGGTCCAGCGGCGGGCGGCAAGCCCGGCACCCGTCAGGACGTCCAGCGCCGCAGGGGCCTGCCGCTCACTCGTCTCCGTCAGCAGCAGGCCGCCCGGCGCCAGCCACTCGCCGGCCACCATCGCGACGCGGCGCAGCACGTCGAGGCCGTCCGCACCGCCGTCCAGTGCGGTGCGCGGCTCGTGGTGGCGGGCTTCGGCGGGCAGCAGGGCGACCTCGTCCGTCGGGACGTAGGGGACGTTCGCGGCCAGCACGTCGACCCGGCCGCGCAGTGCGGCCGGCAGCGCGGCGAACAGGTCGCCCTGGTGGACCCGGCCGCCGGCCGGCGCGACGTTGCCGCGCGCGCAACGGACGGCCGCCGGGTCGACGTCGGAGGCGTGCAGTTCGACGTCTCCGAACGCCGCGGCCAGCGCGGCCCCCACGGCGCCCGACCCGCAGCACAGGTCGACCACGACGGGACGCGACCGCTGCGGCGCCAACGCCGCGGCCCGCCCGACGAGGAACTCGGTGCGCCGCCGCGGCACGAACACGCCGGGTCCGACGGCGATCCGCAGGCCGCAGAACTCCGCCCAGCCCAGGACGTGTTCGAGCGGTAGCCCGTCGGCGCGCCGCCGCACCATCGCGGCGAGCTCGTCGGGCGTGCGGGCAGTGGAGAGCAGCAACTCGGCCTCGTCCTCGGCGAAGACGCACCCGGCGGTGCGCAGCGTCGAGACGATCTCGGAAGCATCAAAGGAAGGGGTGACGGACACAGGGAGCCTTTCGCACGCCTGCGGGTCTCCCCCGCTCACCTACGGCCGTGCGTCGGCGTCGGTGGAAGGGAGTTCCCGATGAAACCTTGCGGTGATCGGTCTCACCTCCTGGCATCCGGAGTCGACTGGAGCGGCCACCCTACAACGGAGCCCGGCATAGAGTGACGGCCATGACAACGGAACGCGTCGGCCCGCCGCTGTGCGGCGACGAACGCGAGATCTTGCGCGCCTTCCTCGACTACCACCGGGCGACCCTCGCGATGAAGTGCGAGGGCCTGAACGACGAGGAGCTGCGCCGGCAGTCCTCGCCCCCTTCGACGCTGTCCCTGCTGGGCTTGGTCCGGCACATGGCCGAGGTGGAGCGGACCTGGTTCCGCATCGTGATCAACAGCGAGGACATCCCCCTCGTCTGGTCGGAGGAGATGGACTACCAGGTCGCCTACGACGCGTCCGCCGCCACTGGCGCCGAGGCGTTCACCGCCTGGCAGGCGGAGGTCGAGCACGCCCGGCGCATCGAACGGGAGGCCGCGTCACTGGACGTGACCGGCTACCAGCGCACGTGGGACGAGGACGTGTCGCTGCGCCTGGTCATGCTGCACCTGCTCCAGGAGTACGCACGCCACAACGGCCACGCGGACTTCCTCCGCGAGGCCGTCGACGGCACGGTCGGCGCCTGACCGCCCGGCTCGGTCTGGCGGCGTCAGTCTGAGGGGAAGATGTCGCCGCCGCGCTCCATGCGCTCCTCCTCGCTCTGGCTCTGCAGCCGCTGGGCCTTGGCGCGGAGCCGTTCCCGCTCCTTGGGGTCCTTTTCCTTCTCCGCCGACTCGGTGAGCTGCTGCGCCTTCTCGCGCATCTGCCGAAGGCGTTCCCGTTCCGCGTCCGCCGCCATGGTGACTCCCTGTGCAGAGGTGAGCTGTTGCCTCACCTACCAGCGAAACAGAACCGCCGGTCATCGGCATCTCGGGCGGCCCGTCGCTCAGCGGGCTCGCAGCCGGCGCAGCGTCCAGCCGCGGCCCGACGGGTCCAGCGGCCGGGTGGCGTCGGCGAAGAGTTCGGCCGCGCGACGGTAGGAGAGCCGGGCCCGGCCGGTGTACGGGCAGCGGTCGGCGCGCGGGGTGCCTTGGCGGGCGCGACGGTCGGTGCGGAAAAGCGGGCCCTCAGTGCGTCCGGCCACGAGAAGGGGCAGCAGCCGGGCAGCGCCCGGGCCCCAGCGCAGCGCCGGCGGATGGCCGGGGCGGCTGCGGGTCTGTCGGGCGGGCAAGTCGAGGTCGTCGACGTCCAGGGCGAGCACCGCCTCCACCCTTCCGCCCGACTCGTGGAGCAGCCGCCACAGCGTCTTCTCGCGCAGCGGCACCCGCAGGGCGAACAGCGCCCGCAGTTCGTCCGCGTCAGCGGGGGCGCCGACGGGCCCGGTGGGCAGGGGCCGGAGGCCGGCGGTGGGGTCGGCGTCCAGCCAGCCCTGGCCGTGCCACCACGCGACCGCGCCGCGCAGCGCGGACAGTTCCCGGTTCACGGTGCGCGGGTCGGCGTCGGCGGCGCGCCGGCTGAACGCGTTCCGCACCCGGCTGGCGGCCTGCGGCCCGTCGAGGAGTGCGAGCGGCAGGACCGGTGGCTGTGCGCGGCGCCGCTGCCGGCCGGCGGGGGCCGGGCGGCCGGCCAGCAGCCAGGCCCAGGTCGCCAGCGCGATGCCGTACACCCGCCGGGACCCGGACGTCAGGCTTGCCGCCGCGAGGTACTGCTCGGCGGCGACCGCGTACTCGACCGGTGCAGCTGTCAACGTAGTGCCTTTCCGCAGTAAATGACCTGCCCATGCTGCTGGAAGCTTAGCGCCGAAAAGCCAGTTGAACGCGGTAAAAGAAGCGATTTACTGCGCCCGTGGCCGGGGCGAACAACATTGATGGCACAGAGCTCATGTTGTGCTTGTGCCGCGCCCCGTCCGTCGGCACACTTCCGTTCATGGCAGGCGATGCGCGCCAGCCGGACGGGCGGCTGGCCGTGCTCGCCGAGCCCGGCTTCCGGCGGTTCTTCCTCGGGTATGCGATCTCTCTCCTCGGTTCCTCCATGGCGGCCGTCGCGACGGCCTTCGCGGTCCTGGACAGCGGCGGCGACGGGACGGCGCTCGGCGGTGTGATGGCCGCCCGCATCCTGCCGGTCGTGCTGGTGCTGACTGCCGGTGGCATCGTCACCGACCGGCTTGGCGCGCGGAGCGTCCTGCTGGCCTCCGACGTGCTGCGCTGCGCGACACAGGCCGGCTTCGCCGTGGTGCTGCTCCTGCCGGATCCGCCGGTGTGGGCGATGGCCGCGCTGGTGGCCGTGTGGGGGCTGGGGGAGGGGCTGTTCATGCCCGGGCTGGGGGCGCTGACGCCCGCGCTGGTGCGCGACCCGGCGCGGCTGGGCGACGCGAACGCCCTGCTGGGGCTGGCCCGTTCGGTCACCTCGGTCGCCGGACCGTCGGCCGCAGGTTTCGTCACCGCGTTCTGGAGCGCCGGCACCGTCCTGGGTCTGGACGCCGCCTCCTACGGCGTGGGGGCGCTCGCCCTCTTCCTTCTCCGGATCCCCCGCCCCTCGCCGGTCGCCGCCGCGTCCGCGTCGGTTCGCGCCGAACTGCGCCACGGATGGACGGAGTTCTGCTCGCGGAGCTGGCTGTGGATCACCACGCTGCAGATGGGCCTGTTCAATCTGCTCGTGTGGGCGCCCTTTCTGGTCCTCGGACCGCTCACCGCCCACCGCCGCCTCGGCGGTGCGTGGGCGTGGGGCGTGATCATGGGGATCTACGGTGCCGGTGCCGTCGTCGGCGGGCTGCTGATGCTCGGCCGGCGCCCGTCCCGGCCGTTGGTCGTGGCGTCCGTGGCCGCACTGGGCTGGGCGCTCCCGTCGGGCGCGCTGGCCCTCGGGGCGCATGTGACGGTGACGGCCTGCGCCGCCGGCCTCGCGGGCGTCGGCTCCGCGGTGACGAGCACGCTGTATGCGAGCACCAACCAGCAGCACATCCCGCCGGAGGCGCTGGGCCGCGTCACCTCCCTCAGCGCGCTGGGCGCCTTCGTCCTCGGCCCGCTCGGCCTGGCGGCAGCCGGGCCGGTCGCCGCGCAGACCGGCGTGGCGACCGTGCTCGCCTTCGGCCTGGTGTGGCAACTCGCCGCCGGTGCCCTCGTCCTGACTCTCCCCGCCATCCGCACCCTGCGCGCCCCACAACGGCCGCGCCCCGCGCAGGCCGCGCCGGTTGAGGGCGCCCACGTAGGCTCACCGCCGTATGGGGGCCGGCCGTTTCCACACGCCGGCCGTCGTCCACAGGCTGGGGACGGACGGGGCGGGCCGCCCGTAAGGTGAGGGCATGGCGCTGACCTCACTCAACGGCATCACCGTCGCCTACGACGACCACACACCGCCCGGCGGCGGGATCGAAGGCGACCCCGTCGTTCTCGTCCACGGGCACCCCTTCGACCGCAGCATGTGGGATCCGCAGGTCGCCGACCTGACCACAGCCGGGTACCGGGTGATCACCTACGACTTGCGCGGCTACGGGGAATCCGGAGTCGTCCCCGGCGTCACCCCGCTGTCGGACTTCGCCCGTGACCTGGCCGCCCTCTTCGACCACCTGGGGGTCGAGCGCGCCGTGATCGGCGGGCTGTCGATGGGCGGGCAGATCGTCATGGAGTTCCACGACCGCTTCCCTGACCGCGTCGCCGCGCTGCTGCTCGCCGATACCTTCGCGCAAGCCGAGACCGCCGAAGGGAAGAAGGGCCGCAACGCGATGGCCGACCGGCTGCTCGCCGAGGGCATGGACGGGTACGCGCACGAGGTGCTCGAGAAGATGGTCGCGCCCTACAACGTCACCGAACTTACCGACGTCGCCGCCCACGCGCTGCGCATGATGCGGAACACGTCGCCCGAGGGCGCGGCCGCGGCGCTGCGCGGGCGGGCCGAACGTCCGGACTACAGCGACTCGTTGACTAGGGCGGCCGTTCCCGCGCTCGTCGTCGTCGGCGCCGACGACACCTTCACGCCCGTGGCCGACGCGGAATACCTGCACGGCCTGCTGCCCCAGGCGACACTCGCCGTCGTGCAGGGCGCCGCCCACATGCCCAACCTGGAACGCCCCGCGGAGTTCAACACCCTCCTGCGGGGCTTCCTCGCCGCGCTCCACCAGGGAGGAGTCCAACCGTGACCGACGACGCCACCTCCGGCCTCACCCACACAGAGGTGCTGGAGGCGCGCCGCCGGATCTACGGGCAGGTGCGGCCCGTCTCCGTCGTGCCCGGCGGCGAACAGCTGTGGTTCGCGCAGGAGTTCTCGCAGCACACCGGCACCTTCAAGGCGCGCGGCGCCGCCAACTTCACCGCCGCGCACGTAGAGCGCGGCGCGATGCCCGCGGCAGGTGTCGTCATCGCCAGCGGCGGCAACGCCGGGCTGGCCTGCGCCTGGGCGGCGCAGCGGCACGGCGTACCGGCCACCGTCTTCCTGCCCGAGACGGCGCCTGCCGTCAAGGTGGGGCGGCTGGCCGCGCTGGGCGCCGAGGTGCGGCAGGTGGGCGACGAGTACGCCGCCGCGCTGGAGGCGTCCCGTGAACATGTCGCACGCACCGGCGCGTTGGAGAGCCACGCCTACGACCACCCGATGATCGCCGCCGGTGCGGGCACCCTCATGGAGGAGATCCGCGAGGCGCTGCCGCAGGTGGAGACCGTCGTCGTCGCGGTGGGCGGCGGCGGGCTGTTCGCGGGCGTCGCCGCGGCGGCCGCTGCGTACGGGGTGCGGGTCGTCGCCGTCGAGCCGGAGAACTGCCGGGCGCTGAACGCCGCGCTGGAGGCCAAGCAGGTCGTGGACGTCCCCGTCGACTCGGTCGCGGCCGACTCTCTCGGCGCGCGTCGTGCCACCCCGATGGCGCTGGACCTGGCGCAGCACGGCGACGTCGTCTCCGTGCTGGTGCCCGACGCGCAGATCGTCGCTGCCCGGCAGGCGTTGTGGGACGGGCGTCGCCTCGCGGTCGAGCATGCGGCCGGCACCGCCTATGCGGCGGTGCGCTCCGGCGCGTACACGCCGGAGCGCACCGAACGGGTCTGCGTCGTGCTGTGCGGCGCGAACACCGACCCGTCAGATCTGACCTGACCGCTCACTGCTGGTAGTTCACGGTCAACGTGACCGCCGTGCCGGGCTCGACGAACAGGTAGGCCGCCTGGGTCGGGTCCTGCGCGAAACGCAGTTTCAGCTGGGTGGTGCCCGTGGTGTCGACGGCAGCGAGCCCGGCCGCGTCGAAGCCGGTCGAGTCGGCGCTGCCGGACACCAGGCGCGGCACCGTAGCGGACTCGGCGGCCGTCGGGGCCGCCGTCCAGTCGTCCGGCTGGACGGTGCAGCTCGCGCCGAAGCAGCCGTGCCGCACGTCGACGAGCAGCCGGTTCCCCGCCGGATCGTTCCACGGGTCGCCGCTGCCGAAGGAGCGGGTGACGGTCAGGTGCGCGCCGGTGATCGTCGCGTCGTCGGGCAGCGTGGAGGTGTCGAAGGACAGCATGCTGCGGTTCAGTTGCCCGTCGGCGCCGCGCCCGCTCGCCAGGCCGTAGCTGCTCTCCAGAGTGCCCACGCTCGCGCCGGAGCCGTCGGCGGCAGCCTTGACGTACCCGTCGTGGGCGTCGTCACCGTGGAAGACGGCGGTGCCGCTGCCGGGTCCCGGGTCGCCGCCGTCACCGCCGGCGGACAGCCCCCAGAAGCCGGCGATGTGCCGCGCGGCGCAGACGTTCACGTCCAGCACGTACGGGGCGGCCGCGCCGCACTGGTCGGTGCCGCTGCCCGGGTCGACGGGCTGGCCGTGGCTCATGCCGGTGATCCGGAAGTCCTCGACCACGGGCTGCCCCGCGCCGTCGTTGTACACATGGTGTGGATAACCCGCGACGGTGTCGGAGACGTCCGGAGTGGCGTCCGTATCATGTATGTTCGTCCACTGCTCCACGAGTTCGGTCAGGTTGGACGGATCGACCGTCGTGTCGGAGGTGCCCTGCCACAGGGATACGACCGGCCACGGGCCGTCGTAGGAGGACGCGCCGCGCACCAGGTCCCCCCACTGCTGCGGCGTCTTGTCCACGCCGGGGTTCATGCAGCTGTACGCCTGCAGCACGCTTGTCGCGCACTTGTACGGAAGCCCGGCGACGACGGCGCCGCCCGCGAACCGGTCCGGGTAGGTCGCCAGCATCACGGCGGTCATGGCGCCGCCTGCGGACAGCCCGGTGACGTAGGCGCGCTGCGGGTCCGAGCCCGCGTCGGACTGGACGCGGTCCAGCATCTGCACGACGGACAGCGCCTCGCCCTGACCCCGCGTGATGTCGCCGGACTGGAACCAGTCGAAGCACGAGTTGCTGTTGTTGGCGCTCTGCTGCTGCGGCACCACCACGGCGAACTGCTGCTCGTCGGCGAGCCGCGTCCAGCCGGCGTTCACGGCGTAGGACGCGTCCTGTGTGCAGCCGTGCAGTGCGACGACGACCGGCCGCCCGGCGGGCAGCCCGTCCGGCACGTACTCGAACATGCGCAGGTTCCCGGGGTTCGAGCCGAACCCGGTGACCTCGCGCAGCCCGGCGGCGTGCGCCGGCTGCGGCACGGCGAGCAGCGCCGACGCGGCGAGCAAGAGTGCTGCCAGCGGCGCCCACCAGTGCATGGAAAGCGGGGGCGGGGAGGCGGCGGTGTGGTGGGGGAAGCGAGGCATGGCGCCCTCCAGCGGCATGTGATGTGGGTCTCACGATGTCCGCTGTGGACGCTAGGACGAGGCACGGAGCACGGACCATCCGTCCGCCCCATACATTCCCGGCCCCCGACACGGTGCCGGCGCACAGGGTGCGCCGCATCGTGTCGGCCCGTCAGTCGGCCTTTCCGCCACCGGAGGTGAAGCGCTCCACCAGGTCCTGCTTCTCGAACATGCGGGCCGTCTCCAGTGCGGACGGCGACCCGGCGTCCGGGTCGGCGCCGGCTTCGAGCAGCACGTCGATCACGTCGGATGCGCCCTTGAACACCGCGCCGGCCAGTGGAGTCTGCCCCTTGCCGTTGACGCGTCCCGCGTCGGCGCCATGCGTCAGCAGAGTCCGCACCACCGCGGCGTGCCCGTGGTAGGCGGCCAGCATCACGAGCGTGTCGCCGCTGTCGTTGGTGAGGTTCGGCGGCACGCCCATGTCGAGGTAGGTCGCGACGGTGTCCCGGTCGCCGTGCCGTACGAGGTCGAAGATCCGCTGGGCGAGTTCGAGCACCTCCGGGTCGTGCGCGGGTTCCTGGCTCTCCGGCTCCGGTGCGTTGCTCATCTTTTCCTCCTTCGTGGATACCCCCTGCTTCAGCTGGGGGAGGAAGCGAAGCTCCTGCGGAGCGGGGCAACGGGCTGCGGGCCTCTCCTGGTCGGCGACGCCGTCGCAGCCCACCTTACGTATGCGACGACGTGCGACGCCGCAGCCCGCCCCCGACGTCAACGGCCGGGCGATTCCGCACGGCCGGGTCGAGACGCTGCCGCATTTCACCCACTTCGCCCTGCCGACCGCCGCGCCACAGGAGACGAACGGCAGGGTCGTCGCCTTCCTCATGGGCTGCCGAGTCTCATGGACTGCTGAGTCAGAAGCCGTCCTGGCACCAGGGGCGGCGGGCCGTGCGCAGCAGCAGGTCTGCGGTACGGGCGGCGCCCGTGCGGTGTTCGGTGACGCGGCCCAGGGTGACCAGGCGGGAGGTGGCCTCGTCGCCCAGATAGAGCCGGCCGAGTTCGCCGACCGGAAGCGTCAGGTCCGGATCCTCCGTGACGGGCGCGCACTTGGCGCCGTCCGGGCCCGCCTCGAGACGGTAGCGGCCGCCGGCCAGGCCCGCCTCGTCGTGGACCTCCAGCACGAGGGTGCCGGTCGTCGGGTAGGTGCGGGCCTCCAGCATGCGCGGCACGTCCAGGGGCCGTAGCCACAGCAGGTCCGCGTGGTACAGGACACGTGCCGCGCGCGGGTCCGGCAGCAGGTGCGGCAGGAGGTCGTCGGGGGCGAGCGGGCCGGTGTCGACGGCGGTGATCCAGTCGATGGAGAGGACGAACTGCCACAGGTACCGTTCGGCGGCCGGCGTGGCGGCTGTCAGGGAGAGCACTGTGGCCCTCTCGTGTGGCCGCTTGTCGTGCCAGTCGCTCTTGACGGTGTAGGCGACCATGCCCCGCACCTCGTCGTCGGCGTCGCGGTAGACGGCGACGAACGGCTTCTTGTGGTCGTCGCCCGGGTACCGCAACAGACCGGTCTGCAACTGCCACCACCGTTCCGTCCGGTCGATCGCGCCCTGCCGCTCCGGGCCTGCCCGGAAGTGGTCGTGGAAGGCTGGGCCGACGCGGCGGGCCTCCGCCGGCTCGACCAGGTCGATGCGGCCCTCACCGGCGGGCGGGCCCGCGTGCCGCGGGTCGAGGCCGGCGCGGGGCACGTCGACCTCCCAGGCTGTGGTCCACGCGGCCGGGCCGTAGCCGAAGCGGCCGTAGATGGGGTACTCGGCGGCGATCAGCGTCGAGAACGCGTCCCCCCGGTCCTTCGCGGCGCGCAGCGCGTTCCCCATCATCCGGGTGAGCAGCCCGCGCCGCCGGTGGGTGGGGGTGACGGTGACATTGGTGACCGCGCACGCCGGCAGTGCCGCGCCGCCCGGCACCGTCATCTGCTGCGGCGTGGTGCGGAACGTGCCCACGAACCGGCCGCGGTCGTAGGCGCCCTGGCTGCGGCCGAGGTCGATGCCGCCCCGCCTCATCTCGACCTCCTCGGGCGAGACTTCCGGGCCGTCCAGGAAGCCGGTCTTGACGGCGGCGAGCCAGCTGGAGAGGTCGTCCTCGGACAGGGTGCGGATCTCGACGGTCATGCGGCCACGCTATGCGGGGGCGGTGCGCGGCCGCATCACGATTTTCGCCGCCTCAGAACGTGGCGTGCACCGCGCCCACCGGCTTGCCCCGGCCGAGGAGCGGCGAGGCGTCGAGCAGCCGGGAGACGACGGGCGCGTCCACGCCGAGGTCTGCCAGCGCACGGCCCAGGACCGGGGCCACAGCGCGCACGGCGCCGTCGTCGATCTTGAAGGCGAGGGCGCGGCCGTCCGGCAGCGCCACGGCCTGCACTGCCTCCGCGCCGATCTTGCTGAGAGCGCCGGGCACACCCCGCATCAGCCAGGTGTCGTGGCGGCGGGTGCCGGCCACGTATTCGGGGTGGGCGCGCATCGCGGTGGCGACGCGTCCCTCCGGTGTGCCCGGGCCGGCGAGCACGAACGCGCGGAAGGCGCGCGCGAGGCCGGTCAGCGAGACGGCCATGAGCGGTGCGCCGCAGCCGTCGACACCGGTGTGCGCGACGGCTTCGCCGGACAGGGTCGACAGCCGGTCGGCGATGAGCCGCTGCAAGGGGTGCGTCGGGTCGAGGTAGCTCTCGGTGGGCCAGCCGGCGGCCCGGCAGGCGGCGAGCATCGCGGTGTGCTTTCCCGAGCAGTTCATCGCGACGCGGCTGCGGGCGCGGCCGGTGACCAGGTAGCTCTCCCGCTCATCCTGGTCGAGCGGGAAGTCGTGGGGGCACTGCAGGTCCTCTGCACTCAGCCCGTGCTCGGCCAGCATCTTCTCCACCATCTCCAGGTGGAACGGTTCTCCTGAGTGGCTGGCGGCGGCCAGCGCGAGCCGGGCACCGGACAGGTCGAGCCCGGCGTGCAGCACGGAGGCGGCCTGGACCGGCTTGTTGGACGAGCGGGGGAAGACCGGCGAGGTCACGTCGCCCAGTGCGCGCTCGACGCCGCCGTCGGCTCCGAGTACGACGAGCGCGCCACGGTGGTGCCCCTCGACGAAACCGGACCGTACGACCTCGGCGAGGACGGGCGGTGCGGCGGGTATGGGGGTGTCCGTGGTCATCGGCGGCCTTCCGTACGAGAGTGGAACGCGGCGTTCCGCGCCCGGTCGAGGTAGTCACAGCCACGGTAGCCGCAGCGCCGGGGGCCGCTGCAAGGGGTGTCGGGACCGACACCCCTGACATGCCCGCGCTAGTGCCGCGACAGCCAAGGTTCGCCGCTTGCCGCCCTGGCACGCACGCTCCCCTGCCTTTGGCGGGAGGTGCCCCCTGCGTTGCCCGAAGGCCCGGGTAGGACACCTGCATGCGGCGTCCGGGCGCCGTGCGAGAGGCTCGGCATCCGCAGGCGCAACAAAGCCGAGACGGAGTGAGCGAAGCGAACGCAGTGCGCCAGGACGCCTCGGAACCGGGCAAACCCTGGCTGATGCGGCACTAGGTCAGCAGGTCGTCGACCTGGGCCTCGCCCTCCCGGTAGCGGCGCGCGATCTCGGCGTTGCAGTCGTCCGCCGTGCGCTGCAGCTCCTGCCGGCGCCGGGAGACCCGCTCCTCGTGCCGGGCCAGCCGCGCCATGGCGTCGCTCAGCTCCTCGTCCGTGCGGGCGGACAGGTCCGACAGCTCGACCTCCGCCAGTGCCTCCTCCGCGAGCTGCCGGTACTCCTCGCCGTGCGGGGTGCCGAGGGTGACGTGCCGGGCGGAGGACCGGTGCCGGGAGGGCAGGTCGGCCAGGATCTGCGGCAGCAGGTCAAGCAGCCGGGAGTCGGGGGTCGCCCTGCGGGTCGACTCGGCCCGCAGGATGTCGATGCGGCCCTGCACCAGCCGGCGCACGTAGCTGAGATCGGCCTCCGCCTGCTGGGCCGCGCGGCGCAGCGCACGCAGCTCGTCGAGTCGCAGCGCGTGTACGTCGGCGGCGTCGGCGTCGCGCGTCGTGTCGTGCGCCGCCGCGCGCGGCGGCGGGACGGGATGTCCGGCTGCGCCGGTGGTTCTGGTGGGGCCGCTCGGCGCCTTCGGCGCCCGGCCCGCTCCGGCTGTGGTCATGGGTTGCCGTCCCCTCGTCCCTTTGGCCCGCCCGCGCATGGTACGCACCCGGTGTGTGCACTTCGCGCGTAGCGCATGCTGCCACCGCTTCCCCGGACGCCGCAGCAGCGACGCACCCGTATGGCGGCAACCCATCCATCCGTACGGGTGGCCCGGGCGCGCCGGAACGCGCGCAGGGCATCATGGGCGGCATGCGTGCAGTGGTGCAGAGAGTGGACGGTGCCCGGGTCCGGGTGGGCGGCGAGACCGTCGGGGAGATTCTCGGTGAGGGACTGTGCGTCCTGGTCGGCGTGACGCACGACGACACCGCCGAGCAGGCGGCGCGGCTCGCGAGGAAGCTGTGGTCGGTGCGGATCCTGGACGGGGAGAAGTCCTGCTCGGACAATGGCGCGCCGCTGCTGGTGATCTCCCAGTTCACCCTCTACGGCGACGCGCGCAAGGGCCGTCGCCCCACGTGGAACGCTGCCGCGCCGGGGCCGGTGGCCGAGCCGCTGGTGGACGAGGTCGTCGCGCGGCTGCGTGAGCTGGGCGCACAGGTGGCGACGGGCCGGTTCGGCGCGAAGATGGAGGTCACGCTGACCAACGACGGCCCGTTCACCGTCCTGCTGGAGGTGTGAGCCCCGGCGCCCACCTCGCCGCGGTCCCTCAGGGCTCGACGACGATCTCCTGTGCCGCGGCCGTGCCCTCGTCACCCACGATCAGCGCGGCGTCGGCCGGCACGTTCCGCTTGACCAGCGCCAGGGCGATCGGCCCGAGCTCGTGGTGCCGGGCGGATGTGGTGACGAAGCCGAGCTTGCGCCCCTCCACTCCGTCGGCAGCCAGTCGTACCGTGTCGCCGTGCACAGGGATGCGCACCTCGCTGCCGTCCAGGTGCAGGAAGACCAGCCGGCGCGGCGGCTTGCCCAGGTTCTGCACCCGGGCGACGGTCTCCTGCCCGCGGTAGCAGCCCTTCTGCAGGTGGACGGCGCTGCCGATCCAGCCGACCTCGTGCGGGATGGTGCGGTGGTCGGTCTCCATGCCGAGCCGCGGCCGGTGCGCCTCGACCCGCAGTGCCTCGTGGGCGAGTACACCGATGGCCGGGTCGGCAGGTGCGGCCTGCTCGGCGAAGGACGCCAGGTCGGCGCGGGGGAGAAACAGGTCCCGGCCGTGCGCCGTCTCGCGCACGGCCACGCCGTCCGGGGCGGGCACGATGGAGCCGGCCGGCAGGTGCACGACGGCGTGCTCGGCGGTCCGGTCGGCGACCTCGACGCGGTAGAAGAACTTCATGTTCTCCAAGTAGGAGATCAGGTCCTCCTGGCGGCCCGGTTCGGTGTGCATCCACGTCGTGGCGCCGTCGTCGACGAGGCTGACGGCGTGTTCGATGTGGCCGTGCGCGGACAGGATCAGCGCCTCGGTGGCGTGCCCGGGCGGCAGTTCGCTCACGTGCTGGGTGAGCAGCAGGTGTAGCCAGGACAGCCGGTCGTCGCCGGAGACGGTGACCACGCCGCGGTGCGAGAGGTCGACGAAGCCGGTGCCGTCCGCGAGGGCGCGCTGTTCACGGAAGAGGTCGCCGTAGTGCGCGGCGACACCCTCGTCCGGGCCTTCGGCGGCCACGGCACCGGGGAGCGTCAGGAGGGGGCTCGTCATGTCCTCCAGGTTACGGCCGTGCACCCTCCACCTCGGTGACGGGGAGTGCTCTGGGGACCGGCCTCGGCGTGCTGGGCGGGGTGGGGCTGCCGGGGGTGGCGATCTCGTGCAGCAGCTGGTGCAGGTGGATCAGATGCCGCACCACCGGGTCGGTGCCCGCAGAGGTCTCGCACGGGTCGGCGTACAGGGCGGCGTCGGCCTTTTCCAGCGGTTCCTGCGCGGTCGGCTCACGGCGGCCGGGTGGTGTCTCGACCAGCACGTCTGCCGCGTCGGCCAGGGCGCGGCAGACGGCGGCCGGACTCTCGGCGTTGCCGGTGTGCCGGCGCAGCGCGACGGTGAGCCCGCGGGCGTGGGTGGCGGTCGCGCCGTAGAGGGCGACCCGGTGTCGGCTGCGGGGCGGGCTGTTGCCCCACACCAGCGGCCGCAGCAGGGGTTTGGCGACGAGCGCGAGCTGGCGGACCCGGTCGTCGACCGCGCGGGTCAGCTGGTCGAGGGGCGGAGGCGGCTCGGTCTCGGTGGGGTCCTCGCCGCGTTGCGGTGTGCCGCCCTCGAGGTGGTCGGCGACGGTCCGCAGCAGCTCGGAGAGTGAGACCAGCAGGTTGTCGCGGGCGGTGCGCACGGTGTCGCGGGTACTGACGGGGACGACGACCATGGCGACGGCGAAACCGATGACCGCGCCGATCACGGTCTCCTCCAGGCGCAGCACCATGATGCCGTCGGAGAACCGGTGCAGGACGGTGTAGAGCTGTCCGACCATGATCGTGATGAAGAAGATCATGTAGGCGTAGGACAGCCGCAGCAGGTAGAAGCCGCAGAAGACGCTGCCGATGACGGCGGTCAGGATCAGCCAGGTGTGCCCGGTGGTGAGGTGGGCGACCCAGATGGAGACGAACAGGCCGGCCAAGGTGCCCAGCACCCGGTTGAAGCCCTTCACGAACGTCTCCGAGCGGCTGCCGGTGCCGGTGAACATGATGAACGCGGCGATGACCGCCCAGTAGTACCGGGTGGCTGACACCTCCCGGCCGGCCATGATGGCCAGCCCGCCGGCGACCGCCACCTGCACCGCCTGGCGGGTGGTCATGGCCCGCTTGACCAGCGGGTTCCAGCGCCCGCCGCGCGCGGCGACGTCGCGGGCGACGGCGGGGGAGCCGGGCAGGTTGCCCAAGGCCAGGGACACGGCGGGCTCGAACTCGTCGATCTCATCCGGCGCTGCGGGCGTCTCGCGGGTGCGGACCAGGCCGGTGAACTCCAGCGTCGCTGCGGCCAGGTGCCGGGCCGGCCACCAGCCGGACGCATCGCCGGCGCCGTGCGCGGCGTCCCCTGCGCGCGGGGAGGCCCCAGGTCCGCCGGCGCCCTGCGCGGCGTCCGCGAGGGCGTGCGCGGCCTGCTCGGCGGCGGCGTCCTCACGGCGGGCCAGCAGGTCGAGGACCCGCAGGGCGGCCACACGCACCTCGGCGTCCGCGGTGGACAGCGCGTCCGCGGCGGAGGCGATGCCGTCGACGGCCTGGTGTGCGTCGATCAGCCGGCGCCGCAGCGCCGCCGCCGACCAGCCCCCGGGCAGTGCGGCGGGCTCGGCGGACCAGCCCTCCACCATCAGGGCCACGTCGGACAGCCGCGCCTGTTGGGCACGCAGCCGGCGCGCGGGCCGCCAGGAGGCGGCCGTCGGCGCGGCGGCGTCCCCCGCCAGCAGGTCGGCGCCGGCACGGGTGACCGCGCGGGCCCGTGCGTCGAAGGCCCGCACCGTGCGGCGCAGGGTGCGGGCCGGATTGGTCCGCAGCACCGTGACCGACAGCAGCAGGACCCAGACGGTGCCCACGACGATGGCGACGAGCAGCGCGGGCACCATCGGCCAGGTCGCGTGCAGGAAGGTGGAGAAGAAGTACCCCATCCAGCCCATGAAGCCGTAGAAGAAGAACGGCAGGCCGAAGCGGCGTATGTAGACGGCGGCGAACATCACCAGCACGAACACGCCGAGCATCAGGTCGGTGTGCCGCCCGACGGTGACGCCGGCCGCCATGCCGGCACCGAGGGCGACGGGGAAGAAGGCCGCCGTGCGCACCTTGTCCCACACGCCGGAGCCGGTCAGCGCCATCGAGCCCATCATCGCCACGATCGCGCCGAGCAGCATCGCGATGACCCTGCCCTGTGCGGGGGCCCCGGTCAGTACGGCGAAGCCGTACTCGACGGCGAGGGCGGTGGCCATCGCCACGGCCGCGGAGCCCGCCATGCGCAGTCGGCTCAGGCCCGGGTCGGAGGCCACCACCCGGTCCCATGTCTCGTGTAGGCCGCCCACCGTTCCCCTTCGCTCGTCGCGGCTGCTCACCGGTTGGCGCTCAGATGAATGTATGATACCGACATTAGCAGGTATGACACCGGCATGCGGAGAGAGCATGAGGCACGACATCGCCGACGCACCCCAGTTGACCAGCGAAGATCCGCTGGAGGTCATCGAGGTGGCCACCGCCGTCCTGGTCCGGAACTTCGAGCTGCTGCGCCGCCGAGGTGGCGCCTACACCGACCTCGACCGGGCCGAATACCTGCTGCTGCGCACGCTGGACGCGCTCGGCCCCGCCGACATCTGCACCCTGGCCTCCGGGCTGGGCCTCGACCCGTCCACCGCGGGCAGGCAGGTGGCCCGGATGGCCGGCCGCGGGCTCGTCGAGCGCACCCCCGCGCCCGCCGACCGGCGCCGCAGCGTCATCGCCCCGACCCCGCAGGGCCTGGAACGGATGCGCGAGGCCCGGGTACGGCGCCGGGACGGCACGGCGGAACTGCTGGCCGACTGGAGCGAGGAGGACCGGCACACCCTCGCGGAGATGTTCACCCGCTACAACAGGACCGTCGCCGAACGCTTCCTGTCCGGGGCGCCGCAGGAACCGACCGCCGTGCGGATGCCCGCCACCGAGGCGCTGCTGCCGCACGCCGCCGCTCCGAACGAGGAGTGACCGCCGCCGAGCGGGCCGTCGCACGGAGCCGGGCGTCAGGCGTCGTCCGCGCCGGCCTCCGCCTGCTTCGCCCGGCACTTCTCGCAGGTGCCGAAGATCGCGAAGTGCGTGATGTCCGTCTCGAAGCCGAAGCGCTCACGCAGCGCGTCGGCGAACGGCTCCGCGACCGACAGGTCGGACTCGATGACCTCCGTGCACTCCCGGCACACCAGATGCATGTGGTGGTGCCGGTCGGCCAGGTGGTAGGTCGGCGCGCCGTGCCCCAGGTGGGCGTGCGAGACGAGGCCGAGTTCCTCCAGCAGCTCCAGCGTGCGGTAGACGGTGGAGATGTTGACGCCGCCGGCCGTGCGGCGTACCTCGGCCAGGATGTCGTCGGGCGTGGAATGCTCAAGCTTGTCCACGGCCTCCAGCACGAGCTGGCGCTGCGGGGTGAGGCGGTACCCGCGCGCTCTCAGGTCGCTCTGCCAGTCGGTGGTCACCACGCAGGCCAGTGTATGAGGTCGTCCGCCGGCAGCCGCCGGCTCAGGGGCCCCCGGTCTTCCCGGCCTCGGCTTCGTCTCCCTCGAGCCGGCCCGACGAGCCGGTCAGCAGCGGCGAGTGGGCCAGCGCGACCACCGAGAAGCTCACCACGCTCGCGCCCGCGAGCGCGAGCACGATGAACCAGCCGCCGCGCGCGTGCTCACGGAAGACGAAGACGCCCCACAGGATGGAGACGACCGGATCCGCCAGCGTCAGACCGGGCTGGGTGGCCAGCAGCCGGCCGGCGTTCATCGCGGACTGCAGCAGGAACAGTGCTCCGAAGCCGCTCACGATCATGGCGTAGAGCTCCCAGCTGCTGAACAGCGCCGTGAAGCCGCCCTGCGCCGCGACCGTCATGCCCTTGATCAGCGCCGCCGTCAGCCCGAATGCGCAGCCCGTCGCCGCCCCCAGGATCGCCGCCCGCCGGGCGCCGGCCGGCACGGACGACGCCCACCCCACGCCGGCGGTCACGAGCGCCAGGTTCAGCCCGATCGCGGTCGCCCACCGCTGCCAGGGCACGTCGGTGCTGGACCCGCCGGACGGGGACAGCGCGAACAGCAGCGCCGCCAGTCCCGCCGTCATCGCCAGGGCCGGACCCCACTCCCGGAACGTCAGGCGGCTGCGGAAGACCAGCGCCGCGATGATCAGTGTCGCCGGGAGTTCCAGTACGAGCACCGGCTCCACCACCGACAGACGTCCCTCGGCCAGGGCCGCCGCCTGCAGCAGGAAGCCGACGATCACCGCCAGGATGCCGCCGAACCAGGCCGGCCGGTGCAGCAGGTGCCACATCAACCGCAGGCTGAGGTTCTCGCTCACCGGTTGGTCGCGGGCCGCCTTGCGCTGCAGCACGGACGCCAGCCCGTTGGCGATCGCGGCCAGCACCGCGAGGAGGGAGCTCAGCAAGGGCGGTCCCGGACGCGGTCACTCAACGGTGTCCTCCTTGGGGCCGGGCACCGGCCGCTCGGCCGTGACGACCTTCTCCGGCGGGCAGTTTCCCGACGGCATCGCGGGATGCCTGCCCAGCAGGAAGATTCCCGCGACCACGGCCACCAGCCCGATGACCTCCCAGGTGATCGCCAATGGTGTGAGGCGCACCTTGTCCCCGAGGAAACCGATGCCGCAGGCGATCGCCGCGACCGGTTCGGCGGCAGTCAGCGACGGCAGGGACATCCGCAGCGGCCCGGTCTCGAACGCGCTCTGCACCAGCATCAGACCCGTCACCGCCAGCGCGATGATCGCGTACGGCTGCCAGCTCAGTACCAGGCCGAGCACGCCGTCGTCCCCGATGATCGTGCTGGAGATGCGGGTCAGGGCGTCCTGCAGCCCGTACAGTGCGCCCGCCGCGGCCGCGAGCAGCGGCGGCTCCTCGAAGAGCTTCAGGTGCCGTGCGATGAGCACCAACAGCAGCGCGACGCCCACCACGGAGCCGAAGACCAGCCAGTGCCGCAGCGCGCTGACCTGCTCGTCGCTGCCGGTCGGCTGCCCGGCGACGATGAACGAGGCCACGCCGCCGCTGAGCAGCAGCACGCCGGCCCAGCCGGACCATCCCAGCCGCTGACCGCTGATCCGGCGGGCCAGGGCCATCGCGAAGAGCAGGTTGGTGGCCAGCAGCGGTGCGACCTTCGACAGATCGCCGATGCCCAGCGCGATCGCGTTGAAGATCTGCCCTACCACCATGCAGCCGATCCCGCCCAGCCAGCGGGGAACCTTCACCAGGTCCCACAGGAGGCGGAAGGTCAGCACGTCCGAGATGGGCATCCGGGCGGCCGCGTCCTGCTGCAGGACGAACCCGAGGCCGAGGAAGCACGCCGCGATCAGGCCGAACAGATACGCCACGGCCGGTCCTCAGTGCGCGCGTGGCGGTTTGCCGGGTTTTGCCCCATTTCGGCACGGTTCCCGGCGCCGACGGATCCCTAACCCGCCGAAGGCGTCACGGTCACTTGAAGAAGGCGATGCCGTCGTCCGGCAGGTCCGCGACATCCTTCGCCCACTCGCGGGGGTCGACGACCTTCTTCAGCTGCGCCGACATGTAGGGACGCAGTGGCGTCGACGGAGTGGAGCGCTCACCGACCCACATCAGGTCGCTGTTCACGTAGCCGTACAGCCGCTTGCCGCCGGTGTAGGCGGGTGACCCCTCCGTGCGCGCGACGGCGTCGGTGGCCAGGTCGATCTGCGGCTTGCCTTCGGCCAGCTGCCCGTACCAGACCTCGGCGACGCCCTGGTCGCGGATCATGACGACCTCTACGTTGCGCTCGGTGTCGATCCGCCAGTAGCCGCTCTCGGTCTCGAGCGGGCGTTCCTTCTTGCCCTCGGAGTCGAGCGCCCAGCTGTGCGAGACGTATTCGAGGAAGTCACGCCCGTCGTGCGTGAAGGTGACCTCCTGCCCGAAGTTGCACTTCTCCTGGCCCGCCTCGTCGAGCGAGGCGACGCCGGCGCCCGTCCAGTTCCCGAGCAGGAACGCGAGCGGCACCAGGCCGGGGTGCAGGTCGGAGGGAATCTCGATCATGAAATCAGCGCTGGCCCTGGTAGAGCTTGCTGAACACCAGACCGGCGAACGCGATGGTCCCGATGACGACCAGCGCCATCAGGGTCTCGAAGAATGCCTCAAGCACGGGGGACTCTCCTTGCAGGGGTACGGACCTGCCCCGAGTCTAGTGGCCCCCGGCCGGGTCATCGGCCGGGGGCCGTCGCGGGCTTGTTCGGTCAGTTCAGCAGCTGGGACTGCAGGATCACCGTCTGCTCCCACGGCACCCGCGGCGCGGCTCCGGGGGCCTCCTGTACGACGAGGGCGACCGTGTCGCCCGCCGTGAGGTACGCCTGCCGGACGCGCGTCTTGCCGTACGGCTTCGGCTCGTCGTAGGCGTCGCGCAGCACGTTCTCCACCGTCGCCTCGGTGGGCCATTCGTCGTCGAGCTTCGCCTCGGGTGAGTCGAGGAGCGACTTGGCGGGTGTGAGTCCTCCTGCGGTCAGCGTCGAGGAGAAGTCCGTGGCGAAGGCCTGGGTGTCGAACTGCAGCAGGTAGACGCTGGTGCGCGTGCCGTCGGGCATCACCCAGCCGCGGGCCGCGATGTGCCGCACGGCCTCGTCGGCCAGGTTCTGCTCGATCTCGGTGCGGTCGTCCTTCTGGTAGAGGGCGGCGAACGCCTTGCTCGACACCCAGTCTCCGCCGAGCGGCGGCAGACCCTTGTCCTTCGCGGCGCCCTTCGGCGCGGGCAGCAGCAGCTCACGGATGTCGACGTGGTGCACCAGGGCGGGGTTGCCGGCGGCGAACGGGGCCGGGGAGCCGGACGGCAGCGCGGGGAGGGAGAGCTGCGGATAGTTCCAGCGTCCGTCGCTCTGGGTCGCCAGGCCGGGCAGGTCCGTCCGTTCGGGAACGGTCAGGCCGTAGCCGATACCACCGCCGAGGACGGCGAAGACCGCCACAGCGGCCGTCCAGCGTCCGACGGCGCGGAGCACCCGCCGGCCGGGGCGGCGGCTCGTGGCATGCTCGGCCGGCACTGCGGGTACGGCTTCGTCGGTGAGCTGCGGGTTCTGCGGTTCCGGCGTTCCGGTGACGACCGGAGCCGAGGTCGACTCGCTCATGCGGCCACCCCTCCGCCCTTCTCGAGCCGGTCCAGCTGGTCTTTCAGCAGCTTGGCGGCGTCGTCCTTCGGGAAGGGCTTGATACCGCTCGCGGTCATCGACACCAGCTTGTCCCCTTGGTATGCGGTGCAGAACATCTGGTCGAGATCCGCCTTGGAGTCCTTGGGCAGCAGGAAGCAGTTCGCGTGGCCGTGCCCCTTGATCTTCGGCCCCTTCCGGAAGATGGACAGGGCGTCGGCGAGCTTCGCCTGGAAGGTTCCCAGGGTGTGCACGGCCTCCTTGTTGCCCATCTGCGCGATCTGCATCTCGATGACGAGGTCACTGTCGATCGACGCGTAGGAGCGCATGCCGAGCCCCTTCACCTTCAGCTTCCGCACGAACTTGCGCCGTTCGGCCCCCTGCTTCCCGGGCAGGCTGGAGTCGCCGTGCTCGAGCACGGCTTGGGCCTCCTTGTCGCCGAGTACGGCGTCGTTGCCGAACTCCTTGACGTCGGGACCGAGTTCGTAGCCGTTCGGAACGGGCAGCATGTCCTTGGCGAGCGCGCTGTCGGTCCGCCCCACCGTCGGGTCGGGTTCGTGGCCGGCGCCGGACGGGGTGCCGGTCCGGTCCTCATAGACGACGGTGTGCGCGGTGTGGTCGGCGCCGTGCACCGTGACGCCCGTCCAGGCGATCCCGCCGCCCGCGGCGGCCAGGACGAGGACACCGCCCAGCACCGTGCCCAGGGCCGGCCTTCTGCTGCCGCTCACAGGCGCTCCAGTTGCTTCTCGGCCAGGGTCCGGACGGTCTTCTCACTGATCGGGTGGGTGTCGTAGACGTGGACGTCCATCACGACATCGCCCCGGTAGGCGAGGGCACGCGCCTCGTACTCCGGGAGGTAGCCGGGCTTTCGGTAGCCGGTGCGGGCGCCCCAGTACCGGCCGTTGCCGGAACCGGGGAGGTCCTTCCCCTCGTAGCCCGCGAACTCGTCGGCGTGCATGTAACTCTGCTGACCAGTCGTGAAGTTGGCCGCTTGGCGGATTTCGAAGTCCTTGAACTGGAGCAGGTCGATGGTGACTCCCACTCCCTTCTGCTGCCAGGAACGCGAGGCGATACGGCGGACGTCCGTGGACAGGGTCCGGAACATGCGATCAGGCTTCTGGTACTGGCGCGCGTAGTCGGCGACCGACACCCATCCGTCGGATGTCCCGAAGACCGGATCGGCCTTCTCGGCGCCCTTCGGCTTCGGGAGCAGCACCTTGCGCAGGTCGCCGCCGGTCTTCGCACCGTGGTCGTGCGCCGTGGCGATCGGCGTCACCTCGTCGGCGGACAGCCGCTTCTTCGGGTACTTCAGCGTGTGCTGGGACAGCGGCGGCAGTGCGGTGGGCTTGCGGCCTGTCTGCACGGTGTAGCCGGTGGCGACGCCCGTGACGACGCCGAGCAGGGCGGCCGCGGCGAGCAGCACCGGCAGCCGGCCGCGCCGCGGGCGGGCCGGGCTCGGCTGCTCCTCGGGCGCTGCCTCCTCCGGCACGGCCTCCTCGGAGACGTGCTCCTCGGCTGCGGCCTCAGCGGCGGGCTCCTCGGCCGGAGGCTGCTCCGGCGGGAGTTCGGGCGGCGGCGGAACGGTTCCCATGTGACGGACTCCTCGGTTCTCTTGTCGCTGCGCTGACAAGCGAGGATGCGGAACGGTTGCCTCCGCGAAGATCACGATTCGGTCGCGGCCGCGCGCCGGCGGCTACCGTGTCCCCATGGCGAAGAAGCTCGTGATCAAGGTGACCGCCGGGGCCGACGCCCCGGAGCGGTGTTCGCAGGCGTTCACGGTTGCGGCGGTCGCCGTCGCGAGCGGTGTGGAAGTCTCGCTGTGGCTGACCGGGGAGTCGGCGTGGTTCGCGTTGCCGGGCCGCGCCGCGGAGTTCGAACTGCCGCACGCGGCGCCGCTGCCGGAGCTGATCGAGGGCATCCAGGCGGGCGGCCGCATCACGCTGTGCACGCAGTGCGCGGCACGGCGGGACATCGCGGAGAAGGACCTCCTCGAGGGGATCCGCATCGCCGGCGCCCAGGTGTTCGTCAGTGAGGCGACGGCGGACGGCGTCCAGGCCCTCGTCTACTGACGCCCGCAAGGACCGGCACCCGCACGAGGGCCGCATCCCGGGTGTCCAACCCGTCGGGATGCGGCCCTCGATGGCCGGGGTCCGGTACGGCCGGCCGAAGCCGGGGAGGCGCCCCGGCGCCGGCCCGCGCGAGGCCGGCGGAAAGGATCACACCGCGATGGCGACCTCGGCGAGCCCGCCCTGCTCTGCGACGACCGCGCGGTCGGCCTGGCCGCCGGGCACCAGTGCCCGCACGGTCCAGGTGCCCTCGGCCGCGTAGAAGCGGAACTGGCCGGTGGCGGAGGTCGGGACCTCCGCGGTGAACTCGCCGGTCGAGTCCAGCAGGCGCACGTAGCCGGTGACGGGTTCGCCGTCACGGGTCACGCTGCCCTGGATCGTCGTCTCGCCGGGCTTGATGGTGGAGGCGTCCGGGCCGCCTGCCTGTGCTCCGCACATGGGATGGTCTTCCTTTCGGGCCGTCAGGGCCGGTCAGTTGGCGCCGAGCTCGACGGGCACGCCGACCAGCGAGCCGTACTCGGTCCAGGAGCCGTCGTAGTTCTTGACGTTCTGCTGGCCGAGCAGCTCGTGCAGAACGAACCAGGTGTGGGCGCTGCGCTCGCCGATCCGGCAGTAGGCGATGGTGTCCTTGCCCAGGTCGACGCCCGCGCCGGAGTAGAGCTCCTTGAGCTCGTCGTCGGTCTTGAAGGTGCCGTCGTCGTTGGCCGACTTCGACCACGGGATGTTGCGGGCGCTGGGCACGTGGCCCGGGCGCTGCGACTGCTCCTGCGGCAGGTGGGCCGGTGCGAGCAGCTTGCCGCTGAACTCGTCGGGACTGCGCACGTCGACGAGGTTCTTGGTGCCGATCGCCTCGACCACCTCGTCCCGGAAAGCGCGGATCGAGGAGTCCTGCGGCGTGGCCCGGTAGGCGGTCTTCGCGCGCTGCGGGACGTCTGCGACCAGGTCGCGGGAGTCCAGCTCCCACTTCTTGCGGCCGCCGTCCAGGAGCTTGACCTCCTGGTGGCCGTACAGCTTGAAGTACCAGTAGGCGTAGGCGGCGAACCAGTTGTTGTTGCCGCCGTAGAGGACGACGGTGTCGTCGTTGCCGATGCCCTTCTCCGACAGCAGCTTCTCGAAGCCTGCCTGGTCGACGAAGTCGCGGCGCACCGGGTCCTGGAGGTCCTGCTTCCAGTCGATGCGGACGGCGTTCTTGATGTGGTTCTTGTCGTAGGCCGAGGTGTCCTCGTCCACCTCGACGATGACCGTCTTCGGGTCGTCGATGCGGGCCTCGACCCACTCGGCGTCCACCAGGACGTCACTGCGGCTCATGGTTCTCCTCCGGAGGGCGGGATGAATACGCGTGTGTACGCACGCACGGCGGAATGGCGCACGAACGCTTGAGGGATGAGGTGCGACGGTGACGCGTCAGATCCGGCGCGCGGCGCCGGGGACGTCCGTCAGACGGCGGGACGACAGAGCATGGCGGCGACGCGGCACAGATCGACTGCCCGTCGCTTCGTGAGGTTCGCCTGTCGCTGCATGTGTCCGATCGTAGGGAAGTGGACGGGCTGTGTCACCGTGAATCCGCATGGCGAGACGATTTCGTCCGTATGGCGGGATTGCAGGAGGGTGCCGCGCTGCTCCGCGGCGTCGCCGGGTCGGGTGGGCGGCGGTATCCGCCTGCGGTACGGACGGGCCTGTCTCGTCTGCTGGGACGAACGGGTGACGCGGAGAGGTCAGCCGGTCAGCGCGACGTCGTGGCCCGCGAGGTGGAAGGTCAGGCCCTGTTCCGTGACGTCCGCGCCGTTCAGCGACAGTCCCTTGGGCAGGCCGCCCACGTCGGAGCCGAAGTCGATTCGCTTGCGCAGCTCCGTCTCGGCGCCGGGGATGTCCGCGCCGGGCAGGTCCTTCGCGCGCAGCTCCAGTTGGTTGTCACCAGAGACCTTGACCGAGCTGTAGATCGGATCGGGCAGTCCGAGCTTCTGCCCGAAGATCTCCACGCCCACCGTCAGCTTGACCTGGTTCTTCGCGGCCCGCTTCTTGCCCGCATAGGAGACGTGGATGCCCTGCGGCGCGATCGCGTTCAGATCCTTGTAGGAGATGCGGGCCGCGCCCGTCGCCTCACCGGCGGTGGCCGAGGAGAAGTTGTCGCCCAGGGCGACGTCCTGCAGGTGGGCGTCGACGGCGGTGACGGTGATCTGCTGGTCGCCGGCGTCGGCGGTCATCCCGCGCAGCTTCACGTTCACGTCGTCGAGTTTGTGGTCCGCGACCTGCGTGAGGAAGGGGAAGCCGTGGATCGACACATCGGTGGAATCGGTTCCGGCCAGGCCCTGCGCGGAGCTGATCCGGTCGGCCGCCTTGTTCTCGGCCAGGTTCACCGCAAGCCGGTCGGCGGCGACGAAGAGCCCCGCCAGGACCAGCAGCAGGACGGCGGTGACGCGGAGTGCGCGCATGAAGAATCCTCTGGGTGTTCGACTGCCGCGAGCCTAGCCCGACGTCCCTCGGGACCCGGCATTCTGTGACGATTGACGCAGCACGCTTCGTCGGCGGACGGTTACTGCTCCAGCAGGTGAGCCAGTGCGTAGGCGGCCGGGGACGCCAGGGCGAGGGGCAGGGCGACACCCGCGGTGACGTGTACGAAGCGGGAGGGGAAGTCGTAGCTCGCCACCCGCAGGCCGATCAGTGCGCAGCCGCCGGCGACGGCGCCGCAGGCCACGCCCGCGCCCGTCCCGAGGCCGGTGAGCTGCCCGGCCGCCAGCCCGGCCCCGGCCGCCGCCAGCAGAGCGGAGACGGGGGAGACGTATCGGGGCAGCGGCAGCGCCCGGATCAGCGTGGCCACGCCGACGCAGCCCGCTGTCGTGGTCGCCACGTCCGCCGAGACCGGGGCTGCCGCCAGGTAACCGGCGGCCAGCACGGCCAGCGCGGCGGACGTGAGCGTGGCCGTCAGCGCGTACATCCGCTCGTCGGGGCTGGAGACGTTCCGCAGTTGCAGCACCAGCACCAGCAGGCACCACACGCCCAGCGTGCCCAGCAGCACGGTCGCCGCGCCCCCACCGTCCGAGACCAGCAGCGCCACGTCGGCTGCGGCGCCGCCGAGGAAGGCCAGCGCGATGCCCTGCCTGGCCGGCCACATGCCATTCAGCCGGAACCAGCCGGCGGCGGTGACGGCCTGCAGCAGCACCACGGCCGCTGCGAGCACCGGCGTGGGAAGTGTCGCCGTTCCGGCGAGCAGCGCGGCCAGAGCGGCGGTGAGCAGGGCGGGCAGCGGTCCGGGGGCGATGAGCGGGCTGCCGTCCCGTGGCGGCAGGCTCAGTCGCGGCGCCGCGGCCGGCGCCCCCGTCGCCGGTGCGGCGGGCACGCCGTTCCGGCCCGACACGGCGGTCTGCCGGGACACCGTCGACCGCTCGGGCGGCATGGGGCCGGGCCACGGGTGTGCGGCGCGGTGGCCGGGCCCGGGGTGCTGCTCGCTCATCGGGCGCCTCCCGCGAACGGAGGGAGCACCTCGACGGTCCCGCCGTCGGTGAGCGTCACGACCTCGTGGGCGCGGGTGCCCACCGGGGAACCGTCGACCAGGAACGAGCAGCGGACCAGCACGCGCGCGAACTCCGGGCGCTCCTCGTGCCGGCTGCGGGCCGCGTCGAGCGCCTCGGCGAGGGTGCCCGCCGCGTACGCCTCCTCCGCGAGCCCGGCCGCGGCCTTGGCCGCGGCCCAGTAGCGGATCGTGCCGCTCACCATCGTCGTCCCTCTCGCCGTGTGACAGTGCGCACCCATGATGGCCCGTCCGGGGCTCTCAGTCACCGTCCGCCGGTCTCGGGACCTCGGGCGCCCGGAGTGCCCGCACCGCCCAGCCGCCGATGCGGTGCAGGAGTTCCGGCTCGGCGGCGTTCTCCGCGTGGCCGAAGCCGCGCTCTATCCACAGCCGGGTGGACGCCGGGTCGGCGGCTGCCGCGAGCGAGAACGGGTGGTCCAGCGGGAAGTAGGAGTCCTGGTCGCCGTGCACGACCAGCAGCGGCGTCGGCCCGATGCGCGGCGCCGCCTCGACGGGTGACATCGGGATGACGTCCCAGTCGTTCGCGTGCACCCGGGTGCGCAGGCCGAGCCGGGTCACCAGGCGGCCGACGGGCCGCTGGATGGCCCAGTGCAGCCGCCGCATCGGTGCGGTCCCCCGGTAGTACCAGCGGGCGGCCGCGCTGACCGCCGCCACCGCGTCGGCGTGCGTTCCGTCGTCGGCCGGCGCCCGGTGCAGTGCGCCGTGCCGCAGCACGACCGAGCCGCCCATGGAGAAACCGACGGTCGCGACTCGCTCGTGTCCGAGGCCGCGCCGCGCCCACCGCACCGCCGCGGCCAGGTCGTGCACCTCCAGGTCCCCGACCGTGGACCGGCCCGTCGAGCGGCCGTGGCCGCGGAAGGAGAAACTGACCACCGCGGCGTGCTCGGTGAACGTCTGAGCCGCCCGGCGTACCGCGGGCCGCTCCAGCGCGCCGGTGAAGCCGTGTGCCAGGACGATCACGGGGACGTCCGCCGGGTCGGCGCCAGAGCCGCCCGAGGGCCCCGCGTGCGGGTCGTACGCCGCCTCGATCCGGACGCCGTCGACGGTGGTCAGCGTCGCACGCAGGCGACGGTGTGTGAGCGGCGCGACACGGAACCCGCCCGTCTTCCCCTCGGCTTCGGTACTCATGTCGGCTATTGTGCGAGGTGAAGGATCCGGGCAGCGCCGCCCCCGGGTCCTTTCGTGCTTTCCGGAGCGGTCCGCCGAGGAGGGACTCGAAACCATGGGCAAGGGAACAGAGCACCATACGAGCACGGTCAGGCCGTCTCTTCGAAGTGACGTCGCTCGCCCGTCAGGGCGCGGCGGGCCAGACTGGACCTCGACGGCGCGGTCTCAGGGAGGTGAGTCCCGGTGAGTTCTCTCCTGCTGCTGACCAACGCACTGCAGCCCTCCGCGGAGGTGCTGCCCGCGCTCGGCCTCCTGCTCCACAACGTGCGGGTCGCCCCCGCCGAGGGGCCGGCCTTGCTCACCGCCCCGGACGCCGACGCCGTGCTGGTCGACGGGCGTCGGGACCTGCCGCAGGTGCGGTCCCTGTGCAAGCTGCTGCGCTCCACCGGCACCGGTGCCCCGCTGATCCTCGTCGTCACCGAGGGCGGCCTGGCCGCCGTCACCGCGGACTGGGGCGTCGACGACGTCCTGCTGGACACCGCCGGGCCCGCCGAGGTCGAGGCACGGCTGCGTCTCGCGGTCGGCCGGCATCACCTCGGCGGCGAGGACGAGCCCACCGAGATCCGCAACGGCGACCTGTCCGTGAACGAGGCAACCTACAGCGCCAAGCTCAAGGGCCGGGTGCTCGATCTGACGTTCAAGGAGTTCGAGCTCCTGAAGTACCTCGCCCAGCACCCCGGCCGGGTCTTCACCCGGGCACAGCTGCTGCAGGAGGTCTGGGGCTACGACTACTTCGGCGGCACCCGCACCGTCGACGTGCACGTGCGGCGGCTGCGCGCCAAGCTCGGGCCGGAGCACGAGGCGCTCATCGGGACGGTGCGGAACGTCGGCTACCGCTTCGTCTCCCCGCCGGAGAAGAAGACCGAGAAGTCCAAGGCCGGACGCGAGCCGTCCGTCGCCGACGAGGCCGAGGCCGTCGCCCGCCGCGCGGCCGGCGGCTCGTGACGGCCTTCGGGGCCGGGCCCCCTCCGGCGGATCCGCCCGGCGGGGCCCAAGGACGACACACGTAGACTTCCGCGCGTGGCCAAGGTGACCCGGGACGATGTGGCACGACTGGCGGGTACGTCGACCGCGGTCGTCAGTTACGTGATCAACGACGGCCCGCGTCCGGTGGCGCCCGCCACCAAGGAGCGGGTGCTGGCCGCGATCAAGGAGCTCGGCTACCGGCCGGACCGGGTCGCGCAGGCCATGGCCTCACGCCGTACCGACCTGATAGGGCTGATCGTCCCCGACGCCCGGCAGCCGTTCTTCGCGGAGATGGCGCACGCCGTCGAACAGGCCGCGGCCGAGCGGGGCAAGATGGTGCTCGTCGGCAACTCCGACTACCTCGACGAACGCGAGGTCCACTATCTGCGTGCCTTCCTGGGCATGCGGGTCTCCGGCCTGATCCTGATCAGCCAGGGCCCCAGCGAGCACGCCGCCACCGAGATCGACGCATGGGACGCCCGGGTCGTGCTGCTGCACCGCAGGCCGGAGGCGATCGACGATGTCGCCGTCGTGCTCGACGACGTGGGCGGCGCCCAGCTCGCCGTCCGCCACCTGCTCGAACACGGCCACCAGGACGTCGTCTGCCTCGGCGGCGTCGACACCACTCCGGAGTCCGGCGACCCGGTCACCGACCACGTCGTCGGCTGGGAGCGGGCCATGGAGGAGGCCGGCCGCAGCACGGAGGGTCTGCTGGTCAAGGCGCCGTACAACCGATACGACACCTACCGGCTCGGCCTGGACCTGCTCTCGCGGCCCGACCGGGCGACCGCACTGTTCTGCGCCACCGACGACCAGGCGATCGGCGTGCTGCGCGCGGCGCGCGAACTGCGCATCGACGTGCCCGGCGAGCTTGCAGTCGCCGGCTTCGACGACGTCAAGGAGGCGGCGCTGACCGACCCGCCGCTGACCACCGTCGCCTCCGACCGCGAGGCGATGGCCCGTGCGGCCGTCGACCTGGTCCTCGACGACGGCCTGCGCCTGCACGGCACCCGCAACGGGCTGGGCGGCCGGGTCCGCCAGTTCCCCTCCGGCCTGGTCGTGCGCCGCTCCTGCGGCTGCGGAAATCCACCTGAGAACGCCTGACCGGCTCTCTACGGTAGGCGGATGTCCACACCCGCACTGCCCACCGCCCGCCTGCGCCTGGCGCCCTACCTGCCCGCCGACGAAGAGGACTTCGTCGCGCTCTTCCAGGACCCCCGCGTCTCGCGCTGGATGGGCGACGGACCGCAACCGGCGGCGGAGGACCGCGCCCTCTTCGGCCGGATCTTCAGCAAGGTCTACGCCCGCGACCTGTTCGCGGTGTGGGCGGTCCGCGCGGACGGACGGTATGTCGGGCATGCCGAGATCAAGCGGACCGACATCGTGGACGGGCACGAGATCGTCTACGCGCTGCACCCGGACGCCTGGGGCCGCGGTCTGGGCGGTGAGCTCGCCGGCGCCGTGACCGGCTACGGGTTCGATCACCTCGGGCTCGACCGGGTGTACGCGACCGTCGCCGCGGCCAACCACGCCTCGTTGCGCGTGCTGGCCCGAGCCGGCTACCGGCACGTGCGGGACATCCCCCAGGACGACGGCGGTCTCACTCGCGTCCTGGCGTGCGAGCGTCCGGCGGACTGAGTGCCGGGCTGGGCGTCGCCGAATCAAGGCCCGATGCCCGTTCGTGCCCACATTTCTGCCCGGGTGTGTTTACTTCTCGGCTCCGCGTGCGTAATCTGCCGCCGAAACCACAGGTTCGGTCATGGAACGGACGCGAAACCACATGTACGCACCGGAACGTCAGCAGGAGATCCTTCGCCTGGCCCGGGAACGGGGCCGGGTCGAGGTGCCGGCCCTCGCCGAGGAGTTCCAGGTCACCACCGAGACCGTGCGGCGTGACCTGAAGGCACTGGACCGGGCCGGCATGGTGCGGCGCGTGCACGGCGGTGCCATCCCCGCCGGCCGGCTGGACTTCGAGCCCGACCTCGCCGAGCGCGACTCTCTCGCCGCCCGCGAGAAGGGCCGCATCGCGCAGGCCGCCGTCGCCGAACTGCCCGCCGACGGCAGCGTGATCCTCGACGCCGGCACCACCGTCGCCCGGCTGGCCGCCGCCTTCCCCGTCGACTCCGCGCTCACCGTCGTCACCCACGCGCTGCCCGTCGCCGCCCGGCTCGCCGACCACCCCGGCGTCTGCCTGCATCTCGTCGGCGGCCGGGTGCGGCACCGGACACGTGCCGCCGTGGACGAGTGGGCGCTGCGCGCCTACTCCGAGATCCACGCCGACGTGGTGTTCCTGGCCACGAACGGCTTCTCACCCGATGGCGGCCTGACCACCCCCGACCTGGCCGAGGCCGCCGTCAAGCGCGCGGTCCTCGCGGCTGCCCGCCGCGTCGTCGTCCTCGCCGACTCCGGCAAGTACGGCGAGCGCCACTTCGCCCGCTTCGGCGACCTCTCCCAGATCGACGTGCTGGTCACCGACACCAGCCTGGCCGACGACGACGCCCGCGCCGTCGAACGGCAGGGCGTGGAGGTGGTGCGCGCATGATCCTCACCGTCACCCCCAACCCCAGCCTCGACCGCACCTTCGAGCTGCCCGGGCTGCGCCGCGGCGCCGTGCTGCGCGCGTCGGCGGACCGCGTCGAGGCAGGCGGCAAAGGCGTCAACGTGTCCCGCGCAGCCGCAGCAGCCGGACACCGCACGGTTGCCGTGCTGCCGCTGGGCGGCCCCGAGGGGGAGTTGCTGGCCCGGCTGCTCGGTGAACATGGCATCGAGGGGGCCGGCGTACCGGTGGCCGGGCGCACCCGCGTCAACGTCACCCTCGTCGAACCGGACGGCACGCTCACCAAGGTCAACGCGGCAGGCCCCCGGATCACGGCCGACGAGGCCGAAGCGCTCCTGGGAGCCGCGCGCACGGCCGCAGCCGGTGCCGACTGGATCGCCTGCTGCGGCAGCCTGCCGCGCGGGCTGCCACCCGCCTGGTACGCGGACCTGGTGGCCCGGGTGCACCAGGCCGGTGCACCGATCGCTCTGGACACCTCCGGTGCGGCCCTCACGGCGGCGCTGCCCGAGCGGCCGGACGTCGTCAAGCCGAACGCGCACGAACTGGCCGAGGCCGTCGGCCGGCCACTGGCCACCGTCGGCGACGCCGTCAAGGCTGCCGAGGAGCTGTGCGACCGGGGAGCCCGTGCGGTGCTCGCCAGCCTGGGAGCCGACGGGCAGCTGCTCGTCGACTCCACCGGCACGCACTTCGGCCGGGCGGACGTCACGGTCCTCCGAAGCGACGTCGGCGCGGGCGACGCCTCCCTGGCCGGCTTCCTCGCGGCCGGCGGCACGGGCCGTGCCGCCCTCGCCGCGGCCGTCGCCCACGGCGCGGCGGCGGTGCAGCTGCCCGGCAGCGCGATGCCGGGCCCCGACGATGTCGACGTCGACGCGGTCACGGTGACCGCCGACGTCCCCCAGGACCGCGCGCTCACGGAGCCCACGTCGTGAGCGCGTCGCGCGATCGAGCGCGCGAGAGCGAGCAAGGAGCCGCGATGAGTGAACTGATCACCGGCGGACTGGTCGATCTCGACCTGTCCGCCGACAGCAAGGAGGCCGCCGCCCGGTCGCTGGCCGAGCGGATGGCCGGCGCGGGGCGCGTCACGAACCTCGAGGGGTTCCTCGACGACGTCGCCGCCCGCGAGGCGCAGACGCCCACCGGTATGGACGGCGGCATCGGCATCCCGCACTGCCGCAGCGAGCACGTCACCGAGCCGACACTGGCCTTCGGACGCAGTGCGGACGGCGTCGACTTCGGTGCGGCCGACGGTCCCGCGGACCTGATCTTCCTGATCGCCGCACCGGCGGGGGCGGACCACGATCACCTGTCGATCCTGTCCGGCCTGGCCCGCCACCTGATGGACCCGGCCTTCACCTCCGCCCTGCGCGCGGAAACCGACCCGTCGGCCGCGGCCGCCCTGGTCCGCGGTGAGCAGCCGCCGGCCGATACGCCGGCCGATACGCCGGACGGCGTGCCCACCGGCGGCGGCCCGGCCGCCGCCGGAAGCCGTCGGCTGCGGCTGGTGGCCGTCACGTCCTGCCCCACCGGCATCGCGCACACCTACATGGCCGCCGAGTCCCTCGAGCGGGCCGCCGCGGACGCCGGCGTCGAGATCGTCGTCGAGACACAGGGATCGGCCGGGTTCACCCGGCTCGACCCGGCTCTCGTCGCCGCCGCCGACGGCGTGATCCTCGCGCACGACGTCGAGGTGCGGGAGCGCGAACGGTTCGCCGGCCTGCCCACCGTCGACGTCGGCGTGAAGCCCGCGATCAACCGGCCCGACGCGCTGCTCGCCGAGGTCCGCGGCAAGGCGGAACGCGGCGAGAGGGCCACTGCGGCTGACGCGCCCACGTCCGGTGCGGACGACGTGCACCGCGAGCACGCCGTCACCAGGCTGCGCACCTGGCTGATGACGGGCGTCGGTTACATGGTCCCGTTCGTCGCCGCGGGCGGTCTCCTCATCGCGCTGTCCTTCGCCGTCGGCGGCTACCACATCACCGACGCGCCCTCCGTCGCCGACCACTTCGTGTGGACGCAGGCCGACAGCTGGGCCGCGCTGATGTACCAGATCGGCAGCGCGGCCTTCGGCTTCCTGGTGCCGGTCCTCGCCGGGTACATCGCCTACGGCATGGCCGACCGGCCCGGGCTGGTGCCCGGCATCGTGGGCGGTGCGATCGCCCTCACCATCCAGGCCGGCTTTCTCGGCGGGCTGGTCGCCGGCCTGCTGGCGGGCGGCGTCGTGACGGCGATTCAGCGCCTGCGCATACCGCCGGTTCTGCGCGGCCTGATGCCGGTGGTGGTGATTCCCCTGGTCTCCTCCGCAGTCGTCGGTTTCCTGATGTTCGTCGTGGTCGGCAAGCCGATCGCCGCCCTGCAGAAGGCGCTCACCGACTGGCTCAGCGGACTGTCCGGTGCGAACGCCGTGCTCCTGGGCGTCCTGCTCGGCCTGATGATGTGTTTCGACCTCGGCGGGCCGGTCAACAAGGTCGCCTACGCCTTCGCTGTCGGCGGCCTGGCCAACCCGACCGAGGGAGGGCTGAAGGTGATGGCTGCCGTGATGGCGGCCGGCATGGTTCCGCCGCTGGGCATGGCACTGGCCACCACCGTCCGCGGCAGGCTGTTCACCAAGGCCGAACGGGAGAACGGCAAGGCCGCCTGGGTACTGGGCGCCTCCTTCATCAGCGAGGGCGCCATCCCGTTCGCCGCCGCCGACCCGCTGCGGGTCATCCCGTCCGCGATGGCCGGTGGTGCGGTCACCGGCGCCCTGTCGATGGCCTTCGACTGCACGTTGCGGGCCCCGCACGGCGGGGTGTTCGTCGTTCCGCTGATCGGCGGTCCGTTCCTGTACCTCGTCGCCGTTGCGGCAGGCACCGCGGTGACTGCTGGTCTGGTCGTCCTGCTCAAGGGCTTCCGCCGGGCCGCCGAGGCCGCCGGGGAGCCGTCCGCCACCGAGGGCGGCGAGCAGCCGTCGCCGCATCGTGCGCCCGTCGCCGCCTGAGCGGCCCGCCGTTACCCAATCCCCTTCAGGAGGACCCTCCATGCCGCAGCGCACCGTCGTCATCGGCTCGCGTACCGGGCTGCACGCCCGACCCGCCTCACTGTTCGTACAGGCGGCGACCCGCCAACCGGTCAGGGTCACCGTAGGCCGCGACGGGCAGACGCCCGTGGACGCCCGCAGCCTGCTCTCCGTCCTCGCGCTCGGTGCCGCGCACGGAGAGTCCGTGGTGCTGGCCGCCGAGGGCGACGGCGCGGACGCCGCCGTCGAGGAGCTGGCCGCGCTGGTCGCCCGCGATCTGGACGCGCAGGAGTGACGGTGGCACAGGTGATGACCGGCATCGGGACCGGCGGCGGGAGTGTTGCCGGGCCCGTCGCACGCATGGCACCGCCCCCGGCGCTGCCCGCACCGCAGGCCGTGGCCGAGGCGGACGTTCCGGCGCGCACCGTGGCCGTCCGCAGCGCGCTGGCGAAGGTCGCCGCCGACCTCGAGGACCGCGCGTCGACCGCAGACGGAGCTGCGGCCCAGGTGCTCACGGCGCAGAGCATGATGGCTGCCGACCCGGCGCTCAGCGACCGTGCGGCGGTCCTCGTCGCTGAGGGTTTGGACGGCCCGCACGCAGTCGATGGCGCCTTCCACGACTTCCGCAGCGCCCTCGAGGCCGTCGGCGGTTACGTCGCCGAGCGCGTCGCCGACCTCGACGACCTGCGCGACCGCGCGGTCGCCGTGCTGCTCTCAGAGCCCATGCCGGGCCTGCCCGCTCCTGGCCGCCCGCACGTGCTGGTCGCGGACGATCTGGCGCCCGCGGACACCGCGCTGATCGACCCGTCGCAGGTCCTCGCCCTGGTCACCGAGCGGGGTGGGCCCACCGGGCACACGGCGATCCTGGCGAAGGCCCTCGGCCTGCCGGCCGTCGTCGGCTGTGCGGGTGCCGCGGCGCTGACCGACGGGTTGACGGTGCTGGTCGACGCTGCCGCAGGCACCGTCGAGCCCGACCCACGGCCGGAGAAGGTCGCGGAGGCCGCCGCCCGCGAGGAGCGGCGCAGGGAACAGGCCGGCCGGGTGCACGGACCCGGCCGGACCTCCGACGGGCACCGCGTGAAGCTGCTGGTCAACCTGGGCGGAACTGCAGAACTGCCTGCCGCTGCGGCAGCAGACAGCGAGGGCGTCGGACTCTTCCGCACCGAGTTCCTGTACCTCGACCGCACGCAGGCGCCCACGGCGGAGGAGCAGACCGCCTCCTACCGCGAGGTGTTCGCCGCCTTCGCGGGGCGTCGCGTCGTCGTGCGGACGCTGGACGCGGGGGCGGACAAGCCGCTGCCGTTCGCCGGCTCCCCCGGCGAACAGAACCCGGCACTGGGCGTGCGCGGCCTGCGTACCGCGACGCGTGACCCGCAGCTGCTGGAGACCCAGCTCACCGCGATCGCCGCGGCGGCCGAGGGCAGTGACGCCGAGGTGTGGGTGATGGCGCCGATGGTGTCCGTGCCCGCCGAGGCGGCGGCCTTCGCCGAGCGGGTGCGGGCCCACGGGCTGCGCACGCCCGGGGCGATGGTCGAGGTTCCCGCGGCGGCGCTGCGCGCCGGGCAGCTGGCCCGTGCCTGCGACTTCCTCAGCATCGGCACCAACGACCTGGCGCAGTACACCTTCGCCGCCGACCGCACACTGGGCTCCCTGGCCGGAATGCTGGACCCGTGGCAGCCGGCGCTGCTGTCGCTCGTGCAGATGACGGCCGAGGCGGGCCTCCGGCACGGCCGCCCGGTCGGCGTCTGCGGTGAGGCTGCGGCTGATCCGGAGCTGGCGCTGGTCCTGACGGGCCTGGGTGTCACGAGCCTGTCGGCGGCCCCGGGCTGCCTGCCTGCCGTCCGTGCGGCCCTTGCCTCCCACGCCCTGGCGGACTGCCGCCGCCTCGCGGAGACGGCACTCGCCGCCCCCGACGCGGCGGCCGCCAGAGCGGCCATCACCACCGCTCTGAGCTGAGGCGGCACTTCGCGGGTGCTCCCCGGCGCCCGTAGACCCGCCGCGATCCGTGACCGCCGGCGGCCGCCCAGCGTCCGCCGGAGCGCGCCGTCCCCGGGTGCGCGGAATTCGCAGGAGTTCCTCAGCGGCGTCTCAGAGGACTCTCATCCGGCGTGCTCAGCGTGGAGCCATGACCCACTACGACCCGCACACTCCGTATCCGCCCCGCCCGGACTACGAGCCCGCCGCCGCGCACAGCGGCTCGGCCGGGCACGGCGGGCCGCGGCGGCGCCGGCCGGTGGCGCTGGTCGCCGCGGTGGCGATCGCCGCGGCCGTCGTGGGCGGCGGGACGGCCACCTTCGTCGACCACACCTTCGTCGGCTCGTCCGCCGGGAGCAGCCCGGCTGCGGTCGCCGGGACCAACGCGTCCGCCGTCCAGGGAAACAGCGTCGCCGACGTCGTGAACGCGGTCCGCACGTCTGTCGTGGAGATCACCGCGACCTCGCAGTCCGGCACGGCCACCGGCTCCGGCGTGATTCTCACCGACGTCGGCCAGGTCCTCACCAACAACCATGTGATCGCCGGCGCCGACAAAGTCGTCGTGACGTTCGCGAACGGCCACAAGGCATCCGCCGACGTCGTCGGAACCAGCCCCGAGCACGACGTCGCGCTCATCCGGGCCCGCGGGGTGAGCGGCCTGCAGCCGGCCACCCTCGGCGACTCCTCGAAGGTGGACGTCGGCGACAAGGTCGTCGCCATCGGCTCCCCGGAGGGGCTGACCGGCACCGTGACCAGTGGCATCGTCTCCGCGAAGGGCCGCAAGGTGACCGTGCCGGTCGAGCACGGCGACCAGCCCCGGCAGGGACGGTCCTGGCCGTTCGAGTCCGGTGGCGGGCAGTACAACGGCCGGCTCGGCGCCGACACCACCAGCTACCCGGCGCTGCAGACCGACGCGGCACTCAACCCGGGCAACTCCGGCGGTGCGCTGGTGAACATGCAGGGCCAGGTCATCGGCATCAACTCCGCCATGTACAGCCCCGCCTCGGGCTCCTCGAGCGCCGGCAGCATCGGCAGTATCGGTCTCGGATTCGCCATCCCGATCGACGACGTGCAGCAGCTCATGCCCGACTTGCGTGCCGGCGATGGAGGGTGATGGGAAGCTGGAGGGCATGAGCGTGCTGATCGTCGACGACGACCCGGACGTCCGTGACGCGCTGCGCCGCAGTCTCACCTTCGAGGGCTACGACACGCGCACGGCCGTCGACGGGCTCGACGCGCTGGCCCGGGTGGCCGAGGAGGAGCCCGAGTTGATCGTTCTCGACGTGCTCATGCCCCGGATGGACGGGCTGACGGCCGCCCGCCGGCTGCGTGCCGAGGGCGCCCGCACTCCCATCCTCATGCTCACCGCCCGCGACACCGTGGGTGACCGGGTCACCGGCCTGGACGCCGGCGCCGACGACTACCTGGTCAAGCCGTTCGAGCTCGACGAGCTGCTGGCCCGGGTCCGGGCCCTGTTGCGCCGCAGCGGCTACGCCGAGGAGGCCGGCGGCGCCGAGCCCGGCGAGACCCTGACCTACGCCGACCTGTCGATGAACCTGGCCACCCGAGAGGTCACCCGCGGCACCCGCGCCGTCGAACTGACCCGCACGGAGTACACGCTGCTGGAGATGTTCCTGACCCACCCGCGGCAGGTGCTCACCCGTGAACAGATCCTCAAGTCCGTGTGGGGCTTCGACTTCGAACCGGCCTCCAACTCCCTCGACGTGTACGTGATGTACCTGCGCCGCAAGACCGAGGCGGAGGGCGAGCCGCGCCTGGTGCACACCGTGCGCGGCGTCGGCTACGTGCTGCGGGACGGCGAGTAGTGCGGCTGCTTCGCCGGTTCAACGCACTGCCGCTGCGCTCGCGTCTGGCCCTGCTGGTGGCGCTGGCGGTGGCCGTGGCCGTGGCGGCCTGCGCGACGGCCGCCTGGTTCCTGGTACGGGCGCAGCTCATCGACTCGCTCGACGACGCGCTGCGGCAGAACCGGGTGCCGGACCAGGTGGTGTACAGCCAGCTCAAGTCCGGGCAGTGCACGTCCGTCCCCTCCCGGGAACGCAGCTCGGTGCCCAACCCCTTCGACTCGACGGTGCAGATCGTCGACGTCACCGGTGACCGCTGCATCGTCTTCGGCGACCGGCCGCCGAACGTGTCCGCCTCCGACGTGGCCGTCGCCCGGGGCGACCGCCCGCAGGCCCTGCACGACGCGCAGGCCGCCGACGGCTCCGACTACCGGGTGTGGACGACGCCGCTGCGCGGTACCCACTTCGCGGTGTCGGTGGCCCGTCCGCTCAACGAGGTGCACGACGCGCTGGACACCCTCGTCCTCGTTCTCGGGCTGGTCGCGGCGGCCGGGGTGCTCGGCGCGGCGGGAGCCGGCGTGGCGCTGGCCCGGGCCGGACTGCGCCCGGTCGACCGGCTGACCAGCGCCGTCGAACACGTCGCACGCACCGAGGACCTCGCGGTGCGCATCCCCGTACACGGGGACGACGAGATCGCCCGGCTGTCCCGCTCGTTCAACTCCATGACCGCCGCGCTCGCCACCTCCCGCGACCTGCAGCAGCAGCTCATCGGCGACGCCGGACACGAACTGCGCACCCCGCTGACCTCGCTGCGCACCAACATCGACCTGCTCGCCCGCAGCGAGGAGACCGGACGGTCCCTGCCACCGGCCGACCGTGCCGAGCTGTTCGCCTCCGTCAAGGCCCAGATGACCGAACTGGCCGCGCTCATCGGCGACCTGCAGGAACTCTCCCGGCCCGACACGGCGCCCGGTGGCACCCCGGAGGTCGTCGCGCTGCACGAGGCCGCCGACCGCGCGGTGCAGCGGGCCCGGCTGCGCAAGCAGGACGTGACGGTGACCGCGGACCTGGCGCCCTGGTTCGTGCGCGGCGAGGCGGCGGCGCTGGAGCGGGCCATGATCAACCTGCTGGACAACGCACTGAAGTTCAGCCCGGAGGGCGGCGAGGTGACCGTGACGCTGAGCGCGGACGGCACGCTGCGGATCCGCGACCGGGGTGTCGGCATGCCGACCGACGAACTGCCCTACGTCTTCGACCGGTTCTGGCGGTCTCCGACCGCGCGGGGTCTGCCCGGTTCCGGGCTGGGGCTGTCCATCGTGGCCCGCACGGTGCGGCAGGCCGGCGGCGAGGTGGAGCTGCGGCCGGCGGAAGGCGGCGGCACCGAGGCCGTGCTGAGGCTGCCCGGCGCGCCCACGCCGCCGGACCTGCCCGAGTGACGACGTCGCCCCGGCCACCGGGGGAACCGGCGACCGGGGCGGGCGCTCGTCGCGTGCGCTGTGGGTGTCAGCGCGTCACTGCACGACGGTGATGCGGTCGGCCGCCGGCGCCTTCAGCGGTTCGGAGGGCGAGGAGTTGGCGGTCAGATAGTCCTGCAATGCGGCCAGGTCGTCACCGCCGACGTACACGTTGGTGCCCTTCGCGAGGGTCGGGAACCCGTCGCCACCGCCTGCCAGGAAGTTGTTCAGCGCGACGCGGTAGGTGGTGTCCGCCTCGATCGGTGCGCCGTTCAGCCGCACCGAGTCCGCGACGACCCGGTCCGCGCCGGACTTCGTCAGGTCCAGGGTGTAGGTGAAGCCGTCCGAGACCTGCAGCACCTTCGGCGCCTCGGCGTTCGCACCGCTGACCTGCTCACCCAGCACCTGCAGCAGCTGGGTGCCCGTCAGGTCCTCCACGTTCACGGTGTTGGAGAACGGCTGGACGGTGAAGCCCTCGGCGTAGGTCACCACGCCGTCGCCCTCGCCGCCGGACGCGCCGTAGACCAGGTCGGAGCGGATGCCGCCGGGGTTCATCAGCGTCAGGTCAGGCTTCTGCCCGGCCACCGACGCCTGCTGGGCGTCCGCGATCAGGTCGCCCAGGGGCGACTCGACACCGCTGCGCGGGACGTCCTCGGAGATGTATCCGATCGGCTGGTCGGCGATCGGGCCCGCCAGCTTCTGCCAGCGGTCGATCAGCTTGGTCATGTCCGCGGCCTTGGGCTGCTCGCGATTCACCACGTGGTTCGCCGAGCCGACCCTGGTGCGCACGATGTCCTTCGTCGCGCGGTCGTAGGTCAGCGTGGTGTCGGTGTACAGCCGCCCGAAGGAGGAGGCCGAGGTCACCATGCGCGGCGCGCCCGACGGGTCCGGGATCGTGCACACGTAGGCCTGGTGGGTGTGCCCGGTGACCAGCGCGTCGACCTTCGGGGTGACGTGCTCGGCGATGTCCACGATCGGGCCGGAGAGGCCGGAGCCCGGGCCGTCGCTGTCGCAGTCGTCGTTGTAGGCGTCCCCGCTGGGGTAGCCGCCTTCGTGGATCAGCGCGACGATGGACTTGACGCCCTTGTGCTGCAGCACCTTGGCGTACTTGTTGATCGTGGCGACCTCGTCGTGGAACTTCAGACCCTTGACGCCCTCGGCGGAGACGATGTTCGGGGTGCCCTCCAGGGTCACGCCGATGAAGCCGATCTTGACGCCCTGGTGCTTCCAGACCGTGTACGGCTTCAGCGCGGGCTTGCCGGTCTTCTCGTCGGTGACGTTCGCGCCGAGGTAGGGGAAGTCGGCGCCCTTGAAGGTGTGGTCGCCGTAGCAGCCGTCCTCCGGGTGGCAGCCGCCGTTCTCCAGCCGCCGGATCTCGCCGATGCCCTCGTCGAACTCGTGGTTGCCCACGGAGCTGACGTCCAGGCCGAGCTTGTTCATCGCCTCGATGGTCGGCTCGTCGTGGAACAGGCCGGACAGCAGCGGGCTGGCGCCGACGTTGTCACCGGCGGAGGCCGTCACCGTGTAGCGGTGCCCCTGGCGGGCTTTGCGCAGGCTGGATGCCAGGTATTCCATGCCGCCGGCGGCGACCTGACGGGTCGTCCCGTCCGCCATCCGTTCGGTGATCCGGCCCGAAGAGCCCTGCGGGGGCTCCAGGTTGCCGTGGAAGTCGTTGAACGACAGCATCTGCACGTCCACGAACCGGCCGTGCTGGTGGCCGTGCCCGTGGTGATGTCCGGCGCTTTCGGCGCTCGCGGCCGTCGCGCCGCCGAGCAGTCCGGCGGCGGTCGCCAGCACGGCGGCCGCCGCGACCAGTCGGCGTCTGGGTGTCAGTGGTGCCCTCATCTGAACGTGGTCCCCCTCGGAAGATGGGTGAGCAGCAGGAGGGCAGCCTACGGTCCACGCGCGTAGCGTGTCAGCGGTCGGGAAGTGACAAGTGGGTTTCCGCTTGGCGGCGTGCCGAACCCGTAGGCTCCCTTCCATGAACGACGTGGTGGTGGTGGACGAGGTGTCCCCGGAGGCTGTGCGAGACGTCCAGGACCTGATCGAAGCGGCGGCCAGGACCGACGGCCAGTACGCGGTCTCCGAGCAGGGCCGGTTCCAGTTGCGCGGCGGGCGCCGCACCGGTGTGCAGCACCTGCTGCTGCACTCGGAGGGGACACTGGTCGGGTACGGGCAGCTGGAGGACACCGACCCGGTCGAGGCACCCGTCGGCGAACTCGTCGTGCATCCCGGGCAGCGCGGCCGCGGCCACGGACGACAGCTGGGTCAGGAACTGCTGGCACTCTCCGGCCGCCGGCTGCGCATGTGGGCACACGGGGGTCACCCCGGCGCCCGCCACCTCGCACAGCTGCTCGGTCTCACCCTGTTCCGCGAACTGCGCCAGCTGCGCCGCCCGCTGGCGGGCGCGGCCGACACCGAGGCGACGGTGCCCGACGGGGTGACCGTGCGGACCTTCGTGCCGGGCGAGGACGACGCCGCCTGGCTGGCGCTGAACGCCGAGGCCTTCGCCCATCACCCGGAGCAGGGTAGTCTCACCCAGCGTGACCTGGACGATCGTAAGGGCGAGCCGTGGTTCGAACCGGCCGGTTTCTTCCTCGCCGAACGCGACGGGGCTCTGGTCGGGTTCCACTGGACGAAGGTGCACAGCGCCGAACAGCTCGGCGAGGTGTACGTCCTCGGCGTGGCCCCCGGAGAACAGGGCAGTGGCCTGGGCCGCGCGCTGACCGCGATCGGGCTGCGCCACCTGGCCCGCGACCGTGGCCTGCCCACCGCGATGCTCTACGTCGACGCCGACAACGCGCCGGCGATGGCCGTCTACGAGCGCCTCGGCTTCGCCACGTACGAGGCGGACCTGATGTACCGCACCGAGAGCTGACAGCCCCGCTCCGGCCGCACCGGACGTCCTGACCGCGCAGCCGCCCCGCGGGAGGCCGCACGCCGTCCGGGTCCGCGCGGCGGCGTGCACCCGAGGCACGGGAACGAACCGGCTGCCGCGACGGCCTCGCGGTGGCCACGCGCGGCGAGCAGCCGGACACACTCGCCTGCAGCCGCTGCAGCCGCTGCAGCCGCTGCAGCCGCTGCAGCCGGGCAGGCCGCACCGGGGCGCCGGGTGCCGGCCGCCGGCACGCTACGTGCGCGTAACCGCCTGTTCACGCGCGCTTGCGACGCTCACCGCATGCAGCCGGCCGTTCGCCCCGTATTCGTCGTGCCGGGTGTGCCTGGCGGGCGGAACAATGGGGATATGAGCCAGCCAGCCGCACCGCGCACCCAGACCGCACAGCCGTCCGTCGGATCCATCGCGGCGCACCGGCCCCACGCCGTCGGGGCTCACACGCCCGGCCTGGATCCGGACCTGGACGCGGATCCGGACGTCTACGAGGAGGGGGAGGGCCTGGACGGCGACCTGCCGGCCGGCCGCTTCCTGGACCGTGAGCGCAGCTGGCTGGCGTTCAACGAGCGGGTGCTCGAGCTGGCCGAGGACCCCGGCACGCCGCTGCTCGAGCGGGCGAACTTCCTGGCGATCTTCGCCGGTAACCTCGACGAGTTCTTCATGGTGCGCGTCGCCGGCCTCAAGCGCCGCATCGCGACGGGGGTCGCGACCCGCTCGGCGTCCGGCCTGCAGCCGCGTGAGGTGCTGGAGCTGATCTGGAACCGTTCACGCGAGCTGATGGCCCGGCACGCCGCCTGCTTCCAGCAGGACGTCGCGCCGGCGCTGGCCGACGAGGGGCTGCACCTGGTTCGCTGGCCGGACCTGACGGACAAGGAACAGGCACGGCTGTTCACCCTCTTCCGGCAGCAGATCTACCCCGTCCTCACCCCGCTCGCCGTCGACCCGGCCCATCCCTTCCCCTACATATCGGGCCTGTCGCTGAACCTGGCCGTCGTCGTGCGCAACCCGGTCAGCGGCCACCAGCATTTCGCGCGGGTCAAGGTGCCGCCGCTGCTCTCCCGCTTCCTGGAAGCCTCCCCGCAGCGTTACGTGCCGCTCGAGGACGTGATCGCCGCGCACCTCGAGGAGCTGTTCCCCGGCATGGAGGTGCTCGGACACCACATGTTCCGCGTCACCCGCAACGAGGATCTGGAGGTCGAGGAGGACGACGCGGAGAACCTGCTGCAGGCCCTGGAGAAGGAGCTGATGCGGCGCCGCTTCGGGCCGCCGGTGCGGCTCGAGGTCGAGGAGTCCATCGACCCCTACGTGCTGGACCTGCTGGTGCGCGAGCTGAAGGTCGGCGAGGCGGAGGTCTACCCGCTGCCCGGCCCGCTGGACCTGACCGGGCTGTCCGGCATCGCCTCCACGATGGACCGGCCCGACCTGAAGTTCCGCAGGTTCGTCGGCGGCATCCACCGCGACCTGGCGGAGGTCGAATCCGCCTCGGCGCCCGACGTGTTCGCCGCGCTGCGCGAGCGAGACGTGCTCCTGCACCACCCCTACGACTCCTTCTCCACCTCCGTGCAGGCCTTCCTGGAGCAGGCGGCCGCCGACCCGGACGTGCTGGCCATCAAACAGACGTTGTACCGGACGTCGGGCGACTCCCCGATCGTCGACGCGCTCGTCGACGCCGCCGAGGCCGGCAAGCAGGTGCTCGTCCTCGTCGAACTCAAGGCCCGCTTCGACGAACAGGCGAACATCACCTGGGCCCGCAAACTGGAGGAGTCCGGCTGCCACGTCGTCTACGGGCTCGTCGGGCTCAAGACGCACTGCAAGCTGTCACTGGTGGTCCGTCAGGAGGGTGACACCCTGCGCCGCTATTCGCATGTAGGCACCGGCAACTACCACCCCAAGACCGCCCGCCTGTACGAGGACCTGGGCCTGCTCACCGCCGACCCGCACGTCGGCGCCGACCTGTCCGACCTGTTCAACCGGCTCTCCGGTTACTCACGGCGGGCCACCTACCGCCGTCTCCTGGTCGCGCCGCGCTCGCTGCGCGAAGGACTGCTCGCCCGCATCCGGCGTGAGACCGGCCACCACCAGGCAGGGCGCGAGGCATTCATCCGCATCAAGGTGAACTCCATGGTCGACGAGGCCGTCATCGACGCCCTCTACCGTGCCTCGCAGGCCGGCGTGCCCGTCGACGTGTGGGTACGCGGCATCTGCGCGCTGCGACCCGGCGTGCCCGGGCTCAGCGAGAACATCCGGGTGCGCAGCGTGCTCGGCCGGTTCCTCGAACACTCCCGGGTGTTCGCCTTCGGCAACGGCGGTGAGCCCGAAGTGTGGCTGGGCAGCGCCGACATGATGCACCGCAACCTCGACCGGCGCATTGAGACGCTGCTGCGCGTCACCGACCCCGGACACGTCGCCTCCCTGAACACGCTGCTGGAGACCGGCATGTCCGACTCCACCGCCTCCTGGCACCTCGGTCCGGACGGTGACTGGACGCGCGTCGCGCTCGACGCCGAGGGCCGGCCGCTGCGCAACATCCAGGAAACGCTCATCGACGCCCGGAGGCGCCGACGTGCCGCCACCACCTGACCCGCGGCCCCCGGGGCCGCCGCCGCCCGAGACGCGCCGCGCGGCAGAGCCGGGCGCCCAGGCGGCCGACGGCACCGACGCGTCGAGCCGGCAAGGTGCCCGGCCGTGCCCGGCGCACGTCCGCCGGGCCGGCGGCGACGGCGATGCCGGCGTCGCTCGCGGCGGTCCTGCGGTGCGGTCCGCCGAACGTTCACGCGGCCCGGGCCCCACAGGGGCCCCAAGCGGTCCTGCGGTCAGGACGCCCGGAGGCGGGACCGCCGCGTCACCGGGCGGGGCGTCCACCGTCCGCAAGGCCGCCGACACCGGTTTCGCCGATGCCGAGGAGCTGCTCGGCGGGTATCTGCGTGGCCATGCCGCGCAGACGCTGCGTGCGCTGCGGTGGCACCGGGAAGCCGACGGGTCTGCGGCCGGGGCGGCCGACGCCGTGCGTGAACTGCGGCGCTCCGCACGGCGGCTGTCCGCCGCGCTGCTCACCTTCCGCGGCTGCCTGGACCGTACCTGGGCCGACCGGACACGTGGCGAACTCGCCTGGCTGGCGGCCACCCTGTCCCACGAGTACGTCCACGCCGCTCGGCAGGAGCGGCTGTCCGCCGCGCTGCAGCGGCTGGCGGAGGCGGCGGCCCCGGCAGACCGGGCCGCCGCCGGCCGGGAGGGTGGGCGCAACGCCCTGTCCGCCGGCGCCGCAAGGGCCGGTGCGCTGCTGGAGCGCCGCCTCACCCTGGCCCGCACCCGCGCGCACTCGGCCGCTCTGCGCGCACTGGGCTCCGCCCGTTTCCACGCCGTCGCCGACGCCATCGCCGTCCTCGCCTCCGAGGCGCCGCTCGACCCGGCCACGGCCGGGCGTTCCGCCCACCGCGCACTGTTTCCGCTCGCCGAGCAGGCCCGGCGGCGGCTTGTCGGTGCCGTCGGCGCCCTGCCGCCGGCCGAGGCCGCCCGCGAGGACGCCGCCTGGCATCATGTCCGGCTGCTGCTGCAGCTGCACCGCTACGCGCAGGAGGTCGTCGAGCGGTCCGCCGGCGCGCAGGTCTCGGCGCCCGCCGCCCGCATCCTCGACCGGCACCGTGACGCGGCCGAGGCCGCCGCCGCAGCCGCCGCCGCCGCGGCCACCCCGCGCATCGCACCCTCGACCGCCTACGCGCTGGGTGTCCTGCACGCCGACCAGCGGCACCAGGTAGAGGCGGCCCGCCTCGCTTTCGCGGCGCAATGGGGCGCGGAATGACCGCGCCGGAGCCGGTCCGGGCCGCCGGCTGCCTGCTGTGGCGGTGGGCCGCCGACGGTCCCGGCATCGAACTCGCCCTCGTCCACCGGCCCAAGTGGGACGACTGGTCGCACCCGAAGGGCAAGCTGGAGCGCGACGAGACGCCGCTGCAGTGCGCGGTGCGCGAGGTCCGGGAGGAGACGGGCATGGAGTGCGTGCCCGGGGCGCCGCTGCCCGCCGTTCGCTACGACGTGGGCGGCCGCCGCAAGGACGTCCGCTACTTCGCGGCACGGGCGACGACCGGCGTCTTCCGCCCGCACCGCGAGGTGGACGCGTTGCTGTGGCTTCCGCCGCCCGCCGCCCGCGCCCGCCTCACCCACGTGCACGACCGCCCCCTCCTCGACGCCCTCCTACGGATGCTCCGCATCGGCTGACCTGTCGTCGGGACACGATGTACGGGTCCCCTGTCCGAGGCCGACCGCATCGGGCACGCAGGTGTGGGCGGCTGCTCGGCCGGCGGGACGTCACGAGAGCCGGGAGACAGCCAGGCCGGCGTGGCTCCGAACCCGTCTGGGCGGGGCTACGTGCCGCGAGGGGCGAGAGCGGACCAGCGCAGTGTCACCTCTCCCTGGCGCCAGCGGGACGGGCCGTCGGTCACCGGCCAGCCCGCCGTCCTCAGCGCACGCACAGCCTGGATCCAGCGCTGGCGGGCGCCGAGCGCGCCGTAGGGTGCAGCAGTCGCCCAGGCGCGGTCGAACTCGCGCAGGAAGGCGTGCACCGGCTCGCCCGGCACGTTCCGGTGGATCAGCGCCTTCGGCAGCCGTTCCGCCAGGTCGGACGGCTTCCCCAGCCCGCTCAGCCTGGCCGCGAACGTCACGGTGCGCGGCCCCTCCGGGCCGAGCGCCACCCACACGTGCCGTCGCCCGATCTCGTCGCAGGTGCCCTCCACCAGCAGGCCGCCCGGCGCGAGCCGCCCGCACAGCCGCTCCCAGGCCGGGGTGACCTCGGTCTCGTCGTACTGGCGCAGCACGTTCGCCGCGCGGATGAGCAGCGGCCGCCGGGAGAGCGGGATCTCGAAGCCACCGCGCAGGAACGTCAGGCACGGCCGCGCATACGGTGCGGCTGCCGATACCCGCTCCGGGTCGATCTCCAGCCCGACCACCCGCAGGTCGTGCCGCTCCCGGTGCAGCCTGACCAGCAGCTCCACAGCAGTCCACGGCGCTGCCCCGTACCCCAGGTCGACGGCCTCCGGCGGCTTCGCCGCCCGCCGCAGTGCGGGGCCATGGCTGTACGCGATCCAGCGGTCCATGCGCCGCAGCCGGTTCGGATGCGTCGTCCCGCGGGTCGCCGCACCGACCGGCCGCCCGGCGGCCCGCGCGGCGAATGGGGTCATGCGGACAGCCTAGGGGGCGCCTTGAGCGCACGCCGCCGGTCAAGATTCGGCAAAGCGGGAAGGGGAGGTGGCCCTTCCGGCGTTCTCCCAGGAGTTCCCGATCCCGTCAGGAGGCACCGGACCGTGAGCCAGCAGGTACCCCGGCTCGGCGGCCTTCGAGGCCGTACGCACGGTGTCCTCGCGGCGCCCCCGCGCCTGCGGCGGCTGCCGATCCCGCCGCGACGGGTGCGGCGCGTGGCGATGCTCAGCGTCCACACCTCGCCGCTGCACCAGCCCGGCACCGGCGACGCCGGAGGGATGAACGTCTACATCGTCGAGCTGGCCCGGCAACTGGCCGCCCTCGACATCGAGGTGGAGATCTTCACGCGGTCCACCACCGCAGGCCTCGACCCGCGCGTCGAGCTGGCGCCCGGCGTCCTCGTCCGCCACGTCGACGCCGGCCCGTACGAGGGGCTGAACAAGGAGGACCTGCCCGCCCAGCTGTGCGCCTTCACGCACGGTGTGATGCAGGCGTGGGCCGGGCACCGGCCCGGCCACTACGACCTGGTCCACTCGCACTACTGGCTCAGCGGTCACGTCGGCTGGCTCGCCGCGCAGCGCTGGGGCGTCCCGCTCGTGCACGCCATGCACACCATGGCGAAGGTCAAGAACGCCTCGCTGGCCGCCGGAGACCGCCCTGAGCCGGCGGCCCGCGTCATCGGCGAGACGCAGATCGTGCGGGCCGCCGACCGGCTGGTCGCCAACACGGCCGAGGAGGCCGGCGAGCTGCAGCGCCACTACGACGCGGTGCCCGGCCGTACCGCCGTCGTCCACCCGGGCGTCAACCTGGACACCTTCCGCACGGGCGACGGCCGGGCCGCAGCCCGTGCCCGGCTCGGCCTGCCGCGCGACGCGCTCATCCCGCTGTTCGCCGGGCGGATACAGCCGCTCAAGGCCCCCGACGTGCTGCTGCGCGCAGTCGCGCTGCTCGTCGAGGACGACCCGGGGCTGCGGCAACGGCTCGTGGTGCCGGTCGTCGGCGGCCCCAGCGGCAGCGGTCTCGCCAAGCCGGAGGTACTGCAGAAGCTGGCGGCCCGGCTCGGCATCTGCGACCTGGTCCAGTTCCGGCCGCCCGTCGGGCAGGCAGAACTCGCCGACTGGTACCGGGCCGCGAGCGTGCTGGTCATGCCGTCCTACAGCGAGTCCTTCGGACTGGTCGCGGCCGAAGCACAGGCCTGCGGCACGCCGGTCGTCGCGGCAGCGGTCGGCGGACTGCCCGTCGCGGTGCAGGACGGCGTCAGCGGCATCCTGATCGACGGGCACGAGCCGGCCGACTACGCCGCCGCGCTGCGCCGCTTCTCCGACGACCCCACGCTGACCGGCCGGATGGGCGCCGCCGCCGCCCGGCACGCCCAGGACTTCGGCTGGGAGGCGACCGCAGCCGCAACCGCCGACCTGTACACCGCTGCCGTCCACGAGCGGCGGCGTCGCCTACGATCACTGCATGGCTGAGCCGAGGGCAGTGATCGAGCGGACGCTGGCGGACGCCGGGCTGGAGTGGGAGTCGCCGGCCGAGGGCACGTACGTGGTCACCCTGCCGGGCACCCGCAAGCTCTCCACGACGTGCTCGCTCGCCGTCGGAAAGCACTCGCTGTCCGTCAACGCCTTCGTCGTCCGCTGCCCGGACGAGAATCACGCGGGCGTGCACCGCTGGCTGCTGGAGCGCAACACCCGTCTATACGGCGTGAGTTACGCGATCGACAAGCTGGGCGACGTCTACCTGGTGGGCCGGCTTCCGCTGGCCGCCGTCACGCCTGAGGAGATCGACCGGCTGCTGGGCGTGGTGCTGGAGCAGGCGGACGGCTCGTTCAACACGCTGCTGGAGATGGGTTTCGCGGAGTCGATCCGCAAGGAGTACGCCTGGCGCACCGCGCGCGGCGAGTCGACCCGCAACCTGGCGGCGTTCACCCACCTGACGGGCGAACAGCGGGACGACTGACCCGAGGCCGTCGGGGCAGAGGCTGGGAGTAGCTCTGCTCATGTGCGGCGACGGGAGAGACGATGCGTGCCGAGGGACGTCGGAAACGGCTGCTGTTCGCGGCCTTCGACAACTGGGTCTCGCGTGCCTACCTGCTCCTCTTCGCCGCACTGCTGGTGTGGGTGATCGTGGACACCGACGTCGTCGTGCACCCGGACGCGTCCTTCGCCGGCGTGTGGCCGTTCTTCCTGGCCCTGCCGACGAGCCTGCTGCTCCTTCAGTTGCCGGATTTGGACGGGTGGGGGCTGCTGGCCGGTCTGACGGTGGCCGCCCTGGTGAACGCGACGCTGCTGGGGCTCCTGGTGCGGGTGGTGAGGCTGGCCGGGCGCGGGCGCGCCCGGCCGGGGCCGAGCACCGGGCGGTGAGGTGACGGCCGTGCCGTCAGGCCCGCGCGGTGTCCGGGGGCGCGACGGCTGTCCTGGCGCCCACATCGCCGACCACCGCCGCCGGCTCGGGCTCCGGTGTGCCGGCCGCGCCGACCGCCACTCTCGGCTGCTCTGCGGGCAGGCTCCGCAGCAGCGCGCCGTAGCCGACGGCCGCGAGCGTCCCGACGCCTGCCGTGCCGGCCCACAGCACCGGTGAACCGTACCCGTCGATGACGATGCCGCCGATCAACGGACCTATCAGCGAGGCCACGCCCCAGGACAGATTGAACATGCCCTGGTAACGGCCCCGGCCGTGCAGCGGCGAGAGCCGCACGACGAGCCCCATCTGCGTCGGCGAGTTGATCATCTCGCCGAGGGTCCAGACGCACAGCGCGACGACGTACACCGCCAGCGTCGACCCGGCGAACGCCTGCATGCCCAGCCCGCACCCGATCAGCAGCGAGGAGACCACCAGCAGCCGTGCCGGGCTGCGGTGCTCGATGAGCCGGGTCAGCGGGAGCTGCAGCACGACGATGAGCAGGCCGTTCAGCGCGATCACCGTGCCGAAGTCGGCGCTGGAGAAGCCGGCTTCGCCCATCGAGATGGGCAGCGCGGTGAAGGTCTGCAGGAAGGCGAGAGCGACCAGCAGGTTCAGGCCGACGACGGCCATGAACCGCCCGTCGCGCAGCACGGTCGTGATCGACACCCGCGCGGCCGCCATCCCGCCGCCGTCCGCGCCCTCCGCCGTGCCCTGCTCGGGCCGCGACTCCGGCAGCTTGGTGAAGACGACGACCGCGCAGGCCAGCAGCATCGTCGCCTCGCCGAGGAACAGCGTGTGGTAGCTGTACTGGGCGATGATGCCGGCGGCCGTCGAGGAGACGGCGAAACCGAGGTTGACCGCCCAGTAGTTGAGCGCGAAGGCCCGCACCCTGTCGGCGGGGGCGACGACGTCGGCGAGCATGGCCTGCACAGCGGGCCGGGAGGCGTTCGAGGCCAGTCCGACCAGGAAGGTGAGCGCAGCGATGGCTCCGGGCCGTTCCATGAAGCCCAGCACGGCGATGGAGACGGCCGCCGAGCACTGGGCGAGCAGCATGGTGGGCCGTCGCCCGAGCCGGTCGGTGAGCACTCCCGCGCCGATCGACGCCACCGCGCCGCCGAGCCCGTACAGCGCGACGACCAGTCCGGCGTAGGACGCCGAGAAGCCGCGCGCGGCGGTCAGGTAGAGGGCGAGGAAGGTCGCGACGAAGGCGCCGAGCCGGTTGATGAGCGTGGATGTCCACAGCCACCAGAACTGGGCGGGCAGCCCCGAGACGCTGGCGGTCACGGACCGTCGCAGGCGTGGGAAGGACACCGGAGGCCCCCATGGGTGTAAGCGGCTCACGAGATCACGCACATTACGCAGCGGCCACCCCGCCCCACCACTCAGTTGACGGAGTCCGTCAACTGAACGCCCCCGCCGCCGCTCGTCGGGGCTCTACTAGGCTCGGGGACATGGCCGACGCACCGTACAAGCTGATCCTGCTCCGCCACGGCGAGAGCGAGTGGAACGCGAAGAACCTGTTCACCGGCTGGGTGGACGTTAACCTCACCGCGAAGGGCGAGAAGGAGGCGGTACGCGGCGGCGAGCTGCTGACGGACGCCGGCCTCCTCCCGGACGTCGTCCACACCTCGGTGCAGAAGCGTGCGATCCGCACCGCGAACCTCGCCCTGACGGCCGCCGAGCGGCACTGGATCCCGGTGCACCGTAGCTGGCGGCTCAACGAGCGGCACTACGGCGCCCTGCAGGGCAAGGACAAGGCGCAGACGCTCGCCGAGTTCGGCGAGGAGCAGTTCATGCTCTGGCGCCGCTCCTACGACACCCCGCCGCCGGAGCTGGCCGACGGCGCCGAGTTCTCCCAGAGCGGTGACCCGCGCTACGCCGACATACCCAGCGAACTGCGGCCCCGCACGGAGTGCCTGAAGGACGTCGTCGAGCGGATGATGCCGTACTGGTACGACGGCATCGTCCCGGACCTGCTGACCGGCCGCACGGTCCTGGTCGCGGCCCACGGCAACTCGCTGCGCGCCCTGGTCAAGCACCTGGACCGGATCTCCGATGCGGACATCGCGGGCCTGAACATCCCGACGGGCATCCCGCTGCTCTACGAACTGGACGCGGACTTCCACCCCGCCACCCCGGGCGGCACCTACCTCGACCCGGAGGCCGCCAAGGCCTCCATCGAGGCGGTCAAGAACCAGGGCAAGAAGAAGTAGCCGCCCACGAAGAAGCCCCCTACCAGCGGTTCTCCCACCGGTAGGGGGCTTCCTTGGCCCCTGGGGACTGTACGGTCATCCGGGAGGACGGCAGGTTCCTGGCCATCCAGCGAGCCGACAACGGCACGTGGGAACTTCCCGGGGGAGTACTCGAACTCGACGAGTCGCCGGAGGAGGGCGTAAGGCGCGAAGTCTTCGAGGAGACGGGCATCCGGGTCGAGGTCGACCAGCTCAGCGGGATCTACAAGAACATGACGCGGGGCATCGTGGTGTTGGTCTTCCGGTGCAAGCCGTCCGGCGGCACCGAGCGGACCTCGGACGAGTCCACGGCCGTTGTCTGGCTCACGCCCGAAGAGGTAGCCGACCGGATGAGCGAGGTCTACGCAGTGCGCTTGCTGGATGCTCTTGCCGAGGACGGGCCGCATGTCCGCAACCATGACGGACGCCAGCTCATGACGGCTGGATAAGAGTTTCTCTACTTCATCAAGGGCTCGCTTCGCTCGCCGCGCGCGCCCCGGCTGTCCGCCGGGGCCCGACGCTCCTGTCTCCGCCCCGCTCCGCCGGTCGCGCGGCTGGAGCGATCATCATGTGAGGGAGAGTCGGCCGGCACTTTGGGGCGGTCGGCTCCACGGCTTTAGGTCAAGGCCGTGAAGTTACGGACTGAGCGTGGGCGTCAAGATGTTGATGCTGAGGGTTGCCGTGTAGGTGCGTCGGTCGACTTTGAGGCTCTTGTACGCGTATCGCGACAGAGGTCGTTTCACTGCGCGGGGGCTGATGCGCAGGCGGCGGGCGGGCATGAGCTGGTCCAAGACGGCTCGACCGATCGTTCCGACGAGGTCGATCACAGTGTCGGCGATGACGCCTGCGGCCTGGACGATCTGATCGCGGGCGCATCGGAGCGCGACGCTGAAACTGCCCCGGTCCGGGTCCGATCCGGGCGTGGACCCGGTGGCGTCGGCGATCGCGATCCGCAGGACCTGGTAGGCGCTCAGAAGGGCGTAGACCTCCTGGGCGATGCCGGCCCATGTCCTCGAGCGCAGGACCCGCCGGCCCAGCATCGACTGCTTGATCGAGAAGTAGGCGGACTCCACTTCCCATCGCTCGTGATACAGGCTGACCAGGCCGGATGCCGGGTATTGGTGGTGGTCAAGGAGGTTGGTGGCTAGTCGGTAGAGCCCGGTCTGACGGCCCTGGCTGGTGGTGATGGTGATCTCGCACTCGATGATGCGGACCTCGACGTCGCCGAAGCGGGAGAGGTGGGAGCCGTCGTCGAAGCGGGCAAGGACCGTGGGCTTGCGGGCGGCCGAGACGCGGGCCAGGAAGGTGGCTTCGGTGGCGGCGACGGCGGCCAGGAAGGCATTGCTGGAGAAGCCCCGGTCCAGCAGGACGATCATTCCGGCGCGTGGAGGGAGCGTGTCAGTCGCTTACCGTAGACGGTCTCGCCGCTGGTCCGGGGGCCGAAGGCGGCGTCCAGGACCGCGCGGGTGCCGCAGGCCACCAGCGTGGTCAGGCAGATCTGCGGGTAGCCGGAGGTCGCGTACTGGTTGGTGCCCTTACCCAAGCGGGCCCGGTGCAGCGGGCTGTCGGGGACGTCGAGGTAGGTGCTGTCGATCGCGACGGTCAGCAAGCCCTTGAAACGGGAGCCGGCAGTACGGATCGCCGTGGCCGGCCCGCGCAGCAGGTCGAACAGGGCTCGCATGGGGCGCACACCCAGACGGGTCCGGGCGTGCCACAGCGCCGTGCCGGTGACCTTCACGACCGGTATCGCCTCCAGCGCGGCGGTGAGCTTGCGCCAGACGGCCAAGTAGCCGCAGTCCTCGAACAAGGCTGCGGCCAGCAGCAGGTAGACCACCACCCGGGCGGGGATCTTCCGCAGCCGTTGCTGGACGGCACCGGTCTCGGTGAGGGCCGCATCGACCATCTCGAACGGGACGATCTGGGTGAGTTCCCCCAGATGACCGGGTGCGAACAAGCCCTTGGCCACCGTGATTTCACGCGTGATGACACACTGATCGGACAGCGGAGCCTCCGGTGCTGTGAACGGCTGTCTTAGTCAACTGCCAGTTCTACCGGGGCTCCGCTTCTCACATCCAAGGTTTCCGCAGATCAGAGCGCACTCGCCAACGCCCCGTAGCGGTAACTTCACGGCCTTGGGCTTTAGGCAGCCACCATGGGGCGAGCCTCGAAGATCAGGGGCCCATATCGGGCTATTGCGGGCAGGTGAGGTGCTGCCCGAGTCGCGGCAAGCTTACGGGCCCCTGATCTCTCGCCCCATGGCAGCTCCAGCCCAAACCCGCTCTGCCGATCGCATAACGCGCCCGGGTGAGTGACTCCGACCCCGACGGGGATGACATTTACAACCGCGCGTCGTGCTTTTCGTGGCGCTCCGCCATCGAGTCGCCGCGTGCAATCAGGTACGCGAAGACTCCTACGAACGGCAGGATGAGGACGAGAAACAGCCAGCCCGCCTTGGCGCCTCCTCCGAGATCATGGCTTCGGAAGATATCCCCGATGATTTTGAAGAGGAGGATGAGCCACACGATCCAGAGGAAGAAGAACAGCATGGTCAAGAAGATGCTGAGAAGCGGGGTCTTCGAAGTTAAGCGGTGCGGAGGTGTCCGCGAGCCCGTCGGGTGGTGACGCAGCGTGTTCGTAGTCGTTGGCTCTCGGCATTGCGGAAGCCGAACGCGTTGCGGGCGACGAGTTTGATCACGCGGTTGATGCCCTCGCTCTTGGCGTTGCTGTGACCGGTGTCGATGAATGCTTCGATCTCGGGCCACCAGCGGTCGACGGTGGTGGCGAGGGTGCGGACCTCGGGGATCTCGGAGTCCGCGCACCAGGTCAGGAACTTCCAGCGGGCATGACCGACTTGGTGCCGGTCGGCACCGGTGCGGGCCAGGGCGAGGAGGCTTCGCAGGCTCTCTTTGGCGATCCACGCGGTCAGCAGGGTCTGTCCTATCTTCCCTTCGTCGAGCAGAGGGTTCCACATCGTGGCGAACTGTTTGGCGGTGAGGTCTTCCCGGTTGCGCAGTAGCCTGCGCCTGGCCTTCCACTCCGGATCGATGGCCCGTCCGCGCCGGCCCCGGATCTCGGCGGTGGTGCGGCGCCGCACCATGGAGAGCATCTTGTTGGCCAGCTGGACGACGTGGAAGTGATCGACGATCACGATGGCGTCGGGCAGGCCGGTGCGGATCGCGGCCCGGTAGGTGGCTGACATGTCGATGGCGACATAGCGGATGTTCTTGCGCCAGGTCAGGGGCGTGGTGGTCAGCCAGGCCAGGACGTCGGCGACGGTGCGACCCTCGACCTGGCCGAGCAGCCCTCCGGTGCCGAGGGCGTCGACGAACCCGGTGTGCCACCGGTCCCGGGTCAGCTGCCACTTCCCGGTCTCGGGGTTGGGCTCCCAGCGGGTGCGGCCGCGCCGGGTCTCGTCGATGCCCAGGACCTTCACCTTGGGCAGTGGTGCCTCGATCACGGCCGTGGCGGTGGCGCGGAAGGCATCCATCACCACCGGCCAGGACATGCCGAGGTCGCGGGCGGCCTGCACCACGGTCGAGCCGGCGTCACGGACCCGGCGTCCGGCCGAGCACCGCAACCGTTCAGTCAGCCGGGCCCCGGCCGGTATCTGTGGGATCTGCTCGGTGAACGACCGGCGTGGGCAGTCCGGCTCGCGGCACCACCAGCGACGCTTGTGCCAGCGGAACTCCAGTCCGCACTCGCCGTACGGCAGGTCACGGGGCCGTGTCGTCGCGGAGCCTTTCACTCGGGACGCGAACACCCCGCACACCGGACATGCCCGTGCCGTCTCGTCGGCCGTGGCCAGATGGACTCGGCGCGTACCGTCCTCAAGCCGCTCGACCCGTATGACGGACACCCCGTCGAGGTCGAGCAGCAGCGTCGTATCGTTGACCAAGCCCGTGGCCCCCCGGTGATCCTTCTGCGTAGAGAACAGAAATGATCACCCAGGACCACGGGCGTCCTGCATCCAGGGGTGACAACCACCCCACCCAGCACAGAACGTGACGTCCAGTCAGTCACGCACAGACACACACCGCTCAACTTCGAAGACCCGAGAAGCGGAAAATCCATCGCTAGCCTCCGGAGGTCGTTTCCTCGACATACCCTGCCCCTCTGCATTCAGGTCTACGGCAGGCCTCTCCCTGGCGCCACCGCAGTGCCCCCAAAGAAGTGAAGGGGTCCCAGACGCAGGACCCTCGATCTAGCCGCCAAGGCTGTGGGCGATGCAGGAGCCAATCCCCATCTGGGCCGTCTGTGGGCCGTGCGAGGGTGCTCGCGGATGACTAATGACGACCAATGACGGCACGTCGAACCACGCTCATCAGCGCTCAGAACAGCGAAAACGCAGGGCAAGAAGAAGTAACCCCTGCGAACGGCTCCCTGTCGGCGGTTTCGCCGTCGGCGGGGAGTTCAGCGGTCAGCCGTGCCCGGCGGGACGACCCACTCGGTGGGCTGGCTGGTGAGCGAGGCGATCATGTCGAAGTCGCCGTCGTAGTGGAGGACGGTCCGCCGGTTCCGTTCCGCCGTGGCGGCGATCAGCAGGTCCGGAAGGGACAGCGCCCGGTGAAAGCCCGCATTGAGGGCGTGGCGTTGGATCTCCAGAGCACGGCGGAAGGCGTCGTCGTCGGTACCCAGGTAGTCGAAAGCGTGGAGCCAGGTGCTGATCCGTGTGGCCTCAGTGCTGTCCCGTGCGGAGTGGATCATCTCGTACTCGGTGGGTCGGCACACCGAGAGGAGATAGCGCTCGTGCAGCGGCTTGAGCACCTCCTTGACACGTGGCTTGGTCCAGCGGGCCAGAGCGGACTTGTCGATCAGATACCGGTCCTGCATCAGGCGGCGCGGCCGGCGTCGCGCTTGAGGGAGCCGTCGGCGTTACGCGGGCCGGTGCGCTCGACGATCTCGCTGAAGTCGAGCTCGCCGCTGTCCATGGCGTCGAAGAACTCCTGCCGCAACTGCCGCTTGACGGCGTCCTCCATTGCCAGACGCACAGCCTTGGCCTTCGTCTTGGTGCCGAAGATGCGCATGGCCTCGGCCACCATGTCCTCGTCGAGGTCGATCACGGTTCTGGCCATGTGAATGGTCCCTTCGTGGGGGTGCAGCCTCCTCTAACGATATCACTTGAGTGGGATGGCTGATATCATTTTCCATTGGAGGTCGCCTCTTCGGTGCCGCCGGCGCCGGGCGGAGGGCGAGTTCGACGGCGGGCTGACACCGCCGGGTGAAGGACGGGCATATGGGAAGTGCTGGGCGCGTGGGGGATGGGGCCGGGCGGGGAGCGATCGCGCCTGACGGGTGCGCGGTTGAGCTGTACGCGCGGTTGCCTGCGGCAGAGAACCGGACGTGGTGCGGGCAGCCGTGCCGATGGGGGCGCGGATCCGGGAACCGGGCTGTGGGGCGGGAAGGATCACGCGCCCGCTGACGGACATGGGCTTCACCGTGACGGCCGTCGACGAGTCGTCGGAGATGCTGGAGCGGTTACCGGACGGCGTGCGCACGGTGTGCGGCGCGGCCCAGACGTTGGACCTCGGTCAACACTTCGCTGTCGTGCTGGTCGAACGGGAGGCGGACGGCTGGCACGACAAAGTGCCCTTCGAGGCGGCCCTGCCCGGCGACGGACTGGTCCGCGCCCTCTCCTCGGAGCCGGACGGCCCGGGAGCGCGGCGAGCGCAGGTCGAGTACGTCTTCCCTGACGCCCGCTGGACGCACACGTTCCGCAGCAGACCACTCAACGCGGTGGCGTTCGAACGGGCTTTGGCGGAGGCGGATTTGTCCTCGACGCCTACCTCACCGACGACAACACCTGGGCACGGGCCCGGCCCGCCACCCGCAGCCCAGACCAGCGGGCGTCCCAGCTCTGAGAATGTTCAGTCGATACAGAATTCGTTTCCCTCGATGTCCAGCATGGGGATGCACGACTCGTTTTCCTCATCGGCATACAGCGTTTGCACGTGGGTGGCGCCGAGCGCGACCAGCCGTGCGCACTCGGCTTCGAGCGTGGCGAGGCGCTCGTCCCCCACCAGCCCGGTGCCGACCCGCACGTCGAGATGTACCCGATTCTTGACGATCTTGCCTTCGGGGACGCGCTGAAAGTACAGGCGCGGGCCCACGCCTGACGGATCACTGCAGGCGAACCATGATCCCTGCTTCTCAGGAGGCAGGGTGCGGTTGAAATCGTCCCAGGTGGCGTACCCCTCCGGTGGCGACGGTATGACGTACCCCAACACTTCACACCAGAAGCGAGCGAGTCGCTCAGGTTCTTCGCAGTCAAAGGTGACTTGGAACTTCTTGATCGCTGACATCGGCGCACCGTACCGCGTACAAGGGGCCCCTGCGCTCATCTCCCAAGGAGGATCCGCCCGTCACCCGTCGCGCGCCCTGGAGCGCCCCGATAGTCCCCGGGATCCAGACCTGCACCACGTTGGGGGAGACCCATGGAACGGGTGTGGTGGGCCGGCCTGAGCCGGGCTCGTGCAGCCAGTACGGCCCGAGTCCGTCTGTCCATCCGATAGGCGGTACCTCGATCCAGCAGGCGGTATCGAACACGTCGATGCTCTCGATCGGCTCCCACGAAGCTCTGGCTCCCGCGGGCAGAACCAGTAGGCTGATGCCCCCGCGGATCACGAATGACCGCTTCCTGACGGGTGCCGAGGCGGGCCAGCACCCGGTGGCCCAGACAGGCCGGTGCCCGTACCGCGTCCCAAACTGAGTCCGACGCCGGAGTCACCCTCGCTACCGGGCCTATTCGCAGTGCACCGGGCTTCAGAGGCTGTTGTCTTTCCGGACGTGATTGCTGAGTTTTCGCGGTCAGGCATGGTGATGTTGTTTCCGTGGCAGCCAGGACGCGTCGTGTTGATGCGGTCGTGGAGGTGCCGGTGCCATCGGTGATTGGGTTGCTGGAGGAGCGGGAGCGGGACAGCTGGTCACCGGGTGGAGACCCTCCGTCCAGGAAGCTGACCGGGTCCTGGCCGAGTTGCGGGACGCGGAGCGGTGACTGGGAACGCTTCGTTGACCGACCCGTGAAGACGGTGGTTGAGGTTCTCGCCGGCTGCCAATGGGCCTGCCGCACGCCGGCGAGGTTGCGGTCCCGGACATCGAGAACACCGACGCCGACGCCGATCGCCGGGGCCGTGTCGGTGGGTGGTGGGGCGGTGCCGGGCTCGCAGGTGCCCACCTGGAGCGTGGGCACGGCGGTGTCGGTGCTCTCGCCGGAGTATCAGCGGGTCGTGGCGGTGCTGGCTGCCGCGGACGGGTCGCTGGTCTGCAAGGACATCGCTGCCGGGCTCGGGCTGGAGCGGGTCCCGGCGAAGGTGGAGGGCGTGCGGTCCAAGGCGAACCGGCTGGTGCGGCGAGGGTGGCTGGTCAAGGAGCCCTCGAGCACCCGTCACTCTCGCCCAGGGCATGCGAGCCGTCGGGTCATGAGCATCGTCATCGACCACCGGATCAGCGCCTCGGAGGTGTCCGGGCCGCCGCTCGTAGTCGCGGGCCAGGCGACGTGAGCGCATCAGCCAGCCGAAGGTGCGCTCCACCACCCACCTTCGGGGCAGCACCACGAAACCGAGAGGTGTCCTCGCTGCGCTTGATGACGGTGACGACCAGGTGCAGCATGGTCAGCGCCCAGCTGATGAGCTGGCCGGTGTAGCCGGAATCGGCCCACAACTTTGGTGATGGTGGGGAAGCGCTCACGCAGGGCGGGCAGCATAGTAGGCGGCGGCCTGCCGGTCGGTCGCACCGAGGCGGCACTCACGTGGATCGCCAGCAGAAGGCCGATGGTGTCGCAGATGAGGTGTCGGCGCCTGCCGTTGATTTTCTTGCCGCCGTCGTAGCCGCGTGAGCCGGCGCCCACGACCGCGTCCGCCTTGACCGACTGCGAGTCGATGACCGC
>CAWCXW010000003.1:0-1083927 GCA_963799685.1 uncultured Actinomycetota bacterium | reverse complement strand
GGACGGGTGGGTCGCCGACGTCCAGGTCCTCGCCTCCTGTCAGGTGCTGTCCGAGGGGGTGGACATCCGCGGCCGGTTCGGTGTCGACGGCGTCGTCCTCGCCGACCCCCGCTCCTCCCCCGTCCAGATCGTGCAGATCCTTGGCCGCGCGCTGCGGCAGGAACCCGGCGAAGGCAAGGTCGCCCGCATCATCGTCCCCGTCTACCTCGCCCCCGGCGAACGCCCCGACGCCATGATGGCCTCCAGCGCCTACCAGCCCCTGGTACAGGTCCTCCAGGGCCTGCGGGCGCACGACGAACGCATCGTCCAACGGCTCATGCTCGCCACCCGCACCGCCTCGGGAAGCCCCACCTCGGTTGCTCGAACTCGACCCCGGCACGTCGCCGGGCCACCGAGGCAACGGGAACTGCCGAGGCGGGACCGAGTGGCGCCGGTGCAGCCGCTGACGGCCGCCGGGTGCCCGAGCCGGGGGGCGATATCGGCGCAGCGGAGAGCCAGGCCGGCAGTGCCGGGCAACAGGAACGAGGATGCGGCCGCCCGTAACGGCGAGCGCGGCACCGGGCCTGCCGCTGCTGCGTTTCTCCCAGCCCCGGGACCCGGCTGCATCGCACGCTGGCTGCGCACACGCGTTCTTCAGCCCGACAGCGACGTCTGGCTCACCGGCTATGAAGCCCTCCGGCAGTGGGTCGAACGGCACGGTGACGCGCATGTGCCCGCCGGCCGCCACCATCTCCCTGGCAGGGAGTCGCAGCAGTACACGGCCTGGGCAGTGGGTCAGCGAGCAGCGCCGCGCTTTAAGCGACGGGATGCTGAAGCCGCACCGGTATCGAGCTCCTGAGCGAACTTGGCATGATCTGGGAGGTCGCCGACGCCCGTTCCAGAACCTTCTTGTCGCCGCTCGGGCTTTCCATGCCAGGAATTCGGCACCCTGGCCGCGCCGCGCGACGCGGTCATCGATGAATTCGCCATCGGGCAATGCGCTGGAGAACCTCCGGAAAGGCGCCATGGTTCTCACCGAGGAACGCGACGAAGCGCTGCGCGGTATCGACCCATACTGGAACCCGCCATGGGCCCTGTCGTGGCAACGCCGCTACGCCGCCCTCGCCTACCTCCTGGACGGCGAGGCAGGGGCGCCGGACGTGCCGGCCGGGGTACGGGTTAACGGCATCGATGTCGGCACCTGGCTGCACGGCAGACCGTCCCCGGCCGGGTGGGCGCAGCTCGCGACCGGCCAGCGGGCACTGCTCGAGCAGCTCGGCGTCCAGGCCCCCGCGCGACACGGGCGGGGAGGCGGCGGAGCGGCGGGGCGGCGGCCGGCGGTGCCCGGCCTGGACGAGCTCGATGCGTTCGGACGCGGTCTCGCCGCCCCGCGCCAATACCTCGCCCGCGAAGGACACCTGGCCGTGCCACGGAAACACGAGGAGCTCCTGCACCCCGCCGGCGACGGCGCCCCCGTCGCTGTCCGGCTGGGGGTGTTCCTGAGCAACAGCAAGACGCGCCGGGCGAAACTCAGCGAGGAGCGGCGGACGGCCCTGGCCGAACTCGGACTCGACTGGGCAGGGGGAGGCCTGGGGCGTGACGACGTGACGGCACGTCTATACAATCCAGAACCTTGAGAGGAGGGGGCCCATGAGCACACCCCAAGACGTGCTCGGATGCGAACAGCAGTGGGCAGGGGGAAGACCCCGTGGCCTCGCAAAGGAGAGGCCTATTTCGACGGTTCACGACACTTGCCACGGAACACAAAATATCCGCATTTGGTACCATTTTGACAGCAAGTGCAGCAATTGCTGCCGCTGTAATTCAAGCTCCAGGCGAAGACGGACAAGGATACGGCCCTCCCCCCGCAACCCCTAGCGCATCTTCACATGCCGCACCGAGCAGGATAAACCGAACACGTCACCGGACCCATCCGAAGGCAGCTCGCCTTTCTCATCTGCGAGCCCGTCGACCATTCCGCCAACAACATACAAGCTGGCCTACAAAGATCAGGTGATATTCCTTGGGTTGCCGACAGATGGAATTGGAACGGTCGACTTCGACACCCCCGAGACTTAGACGATACACCGTCGAAGAATGGAGCTCCCTCCAGGAGGATGCAGACGACCAGGGCCAGCCGATAGAACCGGATTTCGCCTACCGGGAGTCACTTTGGGCAGTTCTGTATCGCGCCTAAAGGACGGTCACGTCGCGCAACTTGATGCAGTCTCAGGTGATGCATCAGAGTGCGCCAATCGTGCTAAACTTGGCGGGTTTGACGAAATCGAAATGGAGGATTGGCCATTGAAGCAAGGTACTGGATTTTGCATTATGACAGACAAAGGAAATGTGGTCAGCGTCAAGATTACTGGATTCTCTGGAGGGGAGAAGGGCGCCAACGTAGCTCCTCAAAGAATTGAACTCGATGTCACCATGTGGAAATCAGCCTAGTACTCCAGCCGTAGATCGTGATCTTCATGTCGTTGGGTTGCTTGTTGCCGGTAGTGGCAGGTGCGGGCTCGGGTTGGTGGCGTCGGCGCCAGGTGGACCAGTGATTCGGTGTGTGGCCGGTGCGGGTTGTCTGGATGAGTGTGGTGAACAGGTGCTGGATCTCGTTGCAGGTCAGCGGGATCAGCCTGTCTGGTGTCGGTCCCTGGACGCGTTCGATGGCGGCCTACGGCGGCGAGCAGGGCGTGGGCGAGCATCGCGAGAGTGGTCCAGCGCCGCCACGATGTCCAGCGGCTGACCTGGTGTTCGTCGAGTCCGGCCAGTCCCTTGCCGGTCTGGAAGGACTCCTCGATCCTCCAGCGGCATCCGGCGACGCGGACCAGCTCACGAGTGTGACCGTCGCTGGGCGAGTAGCAGCGGTAGAACGCCAGTTCACCGCTGCGGGGGTGCGGCCGCACGAGCAGCCACCAACAGCCCGGCCGGCCTGCTGATCGGTCGGCCGGCTGACCGGTGGATGCAGGCCAGGGCCCAGTCGTAGCGGCGGTGTCCCTTCGCGCCGGGCCGGCCGAGAGCTTCTGCCAGGCCCGCTTGGGCAGCCGGCGGCGAGTGTGTCGGCACGCATCGGCCCGGCGGCGGTGGGGACGCGGCGGTCACAGCCGATAGCCAGACGTAACCGGCCTGGCGGGCTTCCAACTCGGCGCGCAGGCCGGGGTCGGCGCCGTAGACCTCGTCACCGGCCACCCACAGCGCCGGATCCCGCGCGTCCATGGCGCGCACGAGCATCGCCTTGGCCAGTGCCGGTTTGGTGGCGAACCCGACGTCGTCGGGCACGCCAGCCGCGGCGCACCGGTCGGGTTCGGTGGTCCAGGAGCGCGGCAGATAGAGCCCCCGGTCGATCTCGCGTGCCCATCGCGGCCGGCGTAGGCCAGGTAGACGGCGACCTGAGCGTTCTCGATCCGTCCGGCGGTGCCGGTGTACTGGCGCTGCACCCCGACCGTATGCGTGCCCTTCTTCACATCCCCGGTCTCGTCAACCACCAGCACCGCGGCGGCGTCGCCGAGGTGCTCGATGACGAACTCACGCAAGTCATCACGCATCACGTCGGTGTCCCACTGAGCCCGGGCCAGCAGGTGCTGCATGCTGTCCGGGTCGGCGTCCCCGGCATGTTCGGCGATCGACCAACAGTTCTTGCGCGGCAGTTCAGCCAGCAGCCCGAGCACGAAGCCAGGGCCCGTCGCGGGTCTCGACCCGGGCGAACCGCCCCGCCATCCTTCCCATCAGCCGGTCGAAGCTTCGGCCGCCCAGCGGACAGGTTCTACCCTGTGGCCCGCGGCCATCGCCTGATCATCTGATCGTCGACACAACTGACGATGATCACGGGTGGCCGCCCGCATACCCGGGACCGCCACGCCGCAAGATCACGATCTACGGCTGGAGTACTAGCTCCCAATATATGCAGACGTGGGTAGAGAGTCGGGCACGGCGCCGATGAAGGTCGAAACCGATAGAGACGGCGCGTCCCCCGTCAACATCGTCAATGCGGCTGGGGTCCGCTGATGGCCGGACGATGGCACGACTTCGGCCAGTACAACGCCCGCGGGGTCACCGGGGCCAACGCGCTCGGTGCCGGAATCGAGCACATGGTCACCGGCCTGTCCTCCTCGCCGGATTCGGAGCGGGGTGTCGCCGCCCGCCTGCGCTACCTCACCGCCTCCGCGTCCGGCTACGCCGCCATAGAACGCGCCGGCATCCACGTCACCGCTCGCACGCTGTACGCGTGGCTCGCCGAAGAACGGATGCCGAGCCGCGAAACCGGACCCGAATCGATGACGCCTACTGGGACCTGCGCCGCCACAACGTCGCCGCCGACCTCAAACGCCGCCTGATGGGCAGGGGTGGGACCCGTATCGAGATCGACCCCGTCGACCAGACCGCGGTCGCGCCCCGCCACCGCCGCGTCCTGACGGTGCGGCGGCTGACCGTCCGACCCCGCCACTGGGACGCAGCCGTCGACGCCTGGCTCGCGGACGACGAAGAAGCACTCGACGCCGTCTGGGACGAGGTCATCCAGGACTTGGGTAGCGAGTACGACTCCTACTCCTACGTCTCCTCCATCGGCTGGAACGCCTGACGGCGTGTGGGGCCTCAGAGCCGGGCGCACCTTCTCACGGGCCGCTGCATAGCGATTCCGCCAAGGGAGTCGGTGATGGTGTCCCCGTCGTACTACGACAGCCGCTTCCCCCGGGCGGTTCGGCTCCCTGGCCGGGGGCCTCGATGGCTTTCACCAGGAGGGCCCGTCGCGGGCGTCGCGGCCGTCTTCGTCCGCGTCGGTCCAGTGCTCGAATTTCTCCCGCACGGGGCCCTCCCAGGGCTCCTTTGCTACCTGCACGTCTGTGATCGCCTCGGCCAGCGGCGCCCCCGTGCTCGAGTCGGACGGGCCCGGTGCCAACGCGAACTCACCGAGGCGATGCGGGAGGCCGATGGGCGGGCAGCGGCCGGGCCGGCACTGCCCGCGGCGCTGCGTGCACGCGGTCGGGAGCGGGCCCCGCCGCTGTCAGCCCGGTGTGATCTCTACCTTGAAACGGTGCAGGAGCGCAGGCAGAAACCGCTCCAGGAGAGGCTGGGCGCTTGCGGGGTGCTTGAGTTCGTCATGACCGAATCGGAAGACCTCGTATCCCCTGAGCTTGAGGTCGCGGTCACCAGCCATCATCTGCGCGTATTTGGTGCTGTCGGGGCGCTGGCCCCGGTCGCGGGTGTAGTGCTGGGAGCCGTCGACTTCAAGGACTACCTGCTGCCCCTGTGGCAGGAGCAGCAGGAAGTCCATGCGGGAGCGCAGCAAGGCTTGGGGTCCGCGCTCGCGGACGGTCTGGGGGTCCCAGTGCAGCCAGACCTCCGGCAGGAGGGCTGGGAGGTCGTAGACCGCGGAGCCGAGTATCTGGTGATACAGGTCGAAGAGGTTGCGCTGTCCGGGTGAGTTGTCGGGCAGGCTGCTGCGGAGCCGCTGGTAGAGCGACTTCTTGGCCTCGGTTTCGCTGGTGATGTGCTGGGTGTCCGCCACCAGGCTTGCAGTTCGCGCCAGCGCAGCCCGTCGCCCGTGATCGGGCGGTCGTAGACCAACACATTCCCGGTGGGGATTTCGATGTCGTTGTCGACCGCGGAGGAGAAGCGGATGTCGGGTTTGGTGGGCGAGGCGAAGATGAGGTTCTTCGGTCGGCGGTTGTCGGCGAGCCTTGTCGAGACGGCGGTGAACAGGGGGTAGCCCCCGTCGGTGCCGGTCTCTCTCAGCTCAAGGCCGGCGCTGCGGAGGTGCTCGTTGATGGCGGCTACGAGAAGGTGTTGGGCTTGGTCATCGAGGAGGACGTCCGCAGAGACCAGTCCCTCGAGGAAGCGGGCGAATCTGGCGTGGCCGGCCTCGAACGCGCCCAGTTCCTCGAAGAGGTTCTCGACCGACCAGTCCTGGTTTCGGCAGACGTGCTGCCTGATGTGGTCCCTCAGCAGTTTCGGCCTGGAGGTTGAGAAGACCAGATCGAGAGGGTTCTCCTCGCCGAGGGCCCAGAAGTGGTCCAGCAGTCGTATGAACCGTTCCTCGCTGCGGCACAGCAGGTCCAGGTCGAGTGCTCGCGCGAGTTCGCGCCGGATCTTCTTCGGTACTTCCGGTGGCGAGGACTCCGCCCAGAGCAGGTCCTCGAGCTGATGGCGTGTCGCGGCGGGCAACCGTCCTTGCGCGAGTACGCGTTCTGCGACCTTGTGCAGCTCGTCGTCGGGCACCTGGCCGAAGCTCTGCTCGATCCGCTCGTTCTTGGTCCCAGCCTCTTCAGGGACGGGTGGCATGGCCAGCTCGGCCAGCGCCGCGTTCAACCTGGCATGCGAATCCCAGGCGAGGCCAGGCACGTGCTCACCGAGAAGCCGTCGAAGAGCGGAGCGATCCCTGCTGGCAGCCATTCCCTGATGGTCGCAGACACCACTGACCGTCCCTGGTGAAACGCGGTCTGCACCGGACGCCAAGTGTTCCCCGTGCGTCCGGTCGGCTCGGCTTGGGCTGACGCCGGGTGCGTGCGGGCTGGGGGTAAGTCGTTCTTCGCTGATGCCGGTGGCGGTGGTCGCGGTGACCGGAGCCGTTGACGGCGAGGAAGGAGGCGCCGTGCGCGCGGCGGTGCCAGTGCTCGAGGTTGGTCGCGGTGGATGGGCAGGATGCCGTTTCGGACAGCGGTCTTCTCGCTGGGCAAGAGACCCGTGGCGGTGGTCACGGGCGCCTGCAGCCGCGCGGAGGTTCAGCCCCGCGGCGTGTACCAGGGCACCAGGCGCAGCAGGAGGTCGAGGGTGCGGCCGGCGGCGGTGCGGGTGGCGGTGGTGGGTGCGAAGGCTGCGGCCAGGGCGAGGGTTGCGGCGGTCGCGCCGAGTACGGCGGTGAGAGTGATCAGGACGTGTGCCATGCGGCCGGGGTGGCCGAGCGCGGAGGTGAACACAAGGGTGAGGGCGCTGGCCGTGAGGGCGGCGGAGATTGCGGTGCGGGCGCGGGTGCGGTGCTGGGGGGTCATGAGGGTGCCGGCTCCTTGTCGTGGGCGGGTGGTTCGGGCTACCAGTGAGCCAGAGGCGGCTTTTTTTCGGTTGCCGTACTTCTCGGGGTTGTAATGGTGGGCGTGGCACGAGGGGCGCCGAGTCCGGCCGATCAGCGAGTTGTCCGTGAACTGGCGAGGCTGGGGGTGGTGGTGACGGCGAGCCAGCTGGAGAGCTGGCGGCGTGCCGGGCTGTTGCCGCGGCACCGGCGCCGTGGGCTGGGGCGGGGCCGTGGGTCGGTGGTGGATGTGGTCGATCCGGTGGTGGTGAGCAGTGCGGCCGCGCTGGCGCGGCATGTTCGGCAAGGTCGGGATCGGCGGCTGGCGGTGCTGGACTGGTTCGCTGAGGCCGGCATGGCGGCGCAGCCGGAGACGCCGGTGGTGCCGGAGCCGCCCGTGGCCGCCGTGCGGGAGGCTGCGGTGTGGGCGCTGGAGCAGTCGGTGTCCCACCGGCTGCTCAAGATGGCGCGGAGCGCGGCCGGGAAGGGTGAGCTGGGGCAGGATGCGCTGTATCAGGCGGCCGGCCGGCTGCTCGCGGCCCGGCCGTACCGGGGGGCGGCGCACCCTGGTGCGGTGCGCGCAGCCCTCGCGGCGGACGAGGAGCCGCCTCAGGGGGCGCGCTTCGAGGGCATGGTGTACCTGGTCGCGGCGATCGGTGTGGGCGTCGAGGAAGTGGGGGCTGACGCGCTGGCCGAGGCGTTCGCCTCGTGGGGCATGTTCGGGCTGACCGAAGAGGACTGGGCACAGATGCTCCAGGCGGCCGAGCGCGGCCAGGGCGCACCGGTGGACTGGGAGCTGCTCGAGCAGTACGAGGGCGTGCTCGCACCGGTCCAGCGGGCCAGTGAGGAGGACCTGGTGCGGGCGCGGACAGTGCTCCACGGTCTGCGCTGGTTCTACGGGCTGTACATGATGCACGGGCTGTTCATGCCGGACACTGCAGCGCTCGCCGCGCTGCGGGACGTGATCGACGCATCGGGCTTGTTCCCGGTTCTGGACCAGGTCATCGCCGTCCATCCCTCGCCGCAGCAGTTCGCTGAGGGCCTGGCGGTCTGTCTCGGACCGCCGTGGGACGGGCTGTACGAGAGGCTCATGGAGCAGTTCGCCCAGGATCCGGACCTCTTCTGCCTCCCCGGCGACCAGACCGGGGCGAGGGGGTTCACGGAGACGTGGATCCGCACCCTGCGCGAGCAGACGAAGGCGGCAGGAAGGGGGAACGGGCAGGCCGACGCGGACGGTGAGGCACCCGCGTCAGCACTGTCATGAACGCCGGGCGGCGCATAGCCGCGCGGGCCTTGCCGCAACAGACGAGCGCCTGGTGTGTGGCAGCCTGTCCGCCTTCGCCGTCACCGCCACGTCGTGGGGCTCAGGCGGGGCCGGCGTAGTCCCCGGACCGTGGCATTGTGCGGATGCATGCGAAGCCGGTGTCGGCCCGCCGGGGGCGCGGAGACCGGCTGCCCACGGTCACGGCGGGCCGTTCCTGCAGAGCCGTCGCGGGGTGTGGCGCACCCTCTTGGGCGCGGCGCGAGGCATGGCCAGGCTCGTGTGGTGTCGCCGCACGGTGCGAGTGCGCGGTTGCGGGCGGCCGGTGAGCGGATACAGCGTCTTGCCGGTCTGCGGGCCCGTGCCGCTGCAGCAAGGGGCGCCCCGTTAAGGTGCCCGTCACGACAGTGAGAGTCAGGGAGGCGATGGCCGCGGGAGCGTTGCGTACCGTGCCGCTGGCCGGAGAGAGCTGACCGCGTCGCTGATCAGTCGGGCCGCAGCCCGCTACGGGATGTCGGCTAGCAGTGCGATGCGGCTGTGGACGTGCCGTAATACTCCCCTCCGGGTCGAGGGTGGTGGTGTGCGGGCTGATGCGGAGGTCGTGCTCAACGAGGGCGGACGGCATGTGCTCGCCGAGCTGTGCGGGGTCGGGCCGGGGTCCTGAGCCGGGCGCTTCCGGCGTTCGCCGTCGATGATTCCCAGATCAGTGCCGGCGCGGCGGCCACGGTGGCGCGGGCCCGGTGGCGTGCGGCGGGTGCCCTGGTAGGCCCGGCGGCGTTCGCCTGCCGGCTGTGCACCGCGCGGCGCACCGGAGAGGCGGTGCGGGCGGTGCGCTATGTGCCGCGCTGGAGGCGGGTGTGCGTGCGGCACGGGCGGTGGCTGCTGGACGCGGACGCCGAGGTACCGGTGGAACACCTCGACCTGCGGTGCCTTCCGGAGGTGGCGGCCGCGCAGCGGAGGTGGCCGGGGGTGGCGCGGTGTGCGGTGCGGGCGGGGGTGGAGCCGGAGCAGGTGTTCGCTGTGGCGCATGCAGTGGTGGCCCGGTGGTGGGAGCAGGCTCTGTATTGGGAGCAGGAGGAGGTCTGGCCGCGGCGCCTGCACCGGCTGGCCGGCGGCAGTGCGGGCGGCGAGCTGGCGTGGTGGCGGATTGTGGGCCGGGACACGGCGATCTTCCCCGACGTGGTTGCGGTCGCGGGGGCGCTGCTGGACCCGGCGATGGCCGACCTGGCGTGGCGCGCCAGCGGCGGAATGCGGCCGGTGGTGCGCGGGGGCGAGGACGCGTTCTGCCGGAGGCTGGGCGAGCGGGTGGGCCGCGACTGGCTGGGGCCGCTGCTCGCGGCTGATACCGGCAGCCCGCTGAGCGACTTCACCGGCGCGCTCGTGCGTTCTCGTCGCAGGGGCGGGCCGCCGGGGTGGCGGGATGACCCGTGGCATCTGAAGCGGGAAGCTCGGCCCGCGACGATGGCCGGTCAGCTGCGCATCCTGGCGGCAGAGAGGGAGTCGGGCGGGTCGGGCACCCGGTGGCGGCCAGCGGGGAGTCCTGCCGTCATCACTCGATGAGTCGGCCTGCACTGTGGTAGTCGATGCCGCTGGAACTGCTTCCTGTCCCGTGGTGATGACGAGCTTGCGGGCGATCCCGGGGGCTGGGAAGTCGGCCCTCTCGTCACACCCCATCTACTGTCGTAGCGGGACGGGGTGCCGCCTCGTTTCCCGGAGGCGGCACACCGTCCCTCCAACCGGCCCCTACGCGAACCGGCCCGGACCCGTACTGACAGCCGCAGCCCCGCGCACAGGCGGTCTCACGGGTAGCCGAACGGCTGGAGGATCGGGCCGCAGACGTGCCACTCGTCGCCGCCCTCACTGGCATGGTGGTCGAGGTGGGCACACCACCACAGCACCACGTCCTGCCCGTCAACGTTCTCGCCAGTGACCTGCGTGGCGATCTGGTCGTCATGAGGCGTCCCCAGCCGACCCCGCAGGTCCTCGGCGCCGTGATAGGCGGTCACAGCCGCGTCGATCCTGCCGAAGCCGTCGGCGGCCCCGTCGAACGGTCCCGGCGCCACCACGTAACCCTGAAGGTGCCCGGAAGGGTTGGCCTTGTTCACTACCGCGTAGGTGTCCCGGGGAGAGCGAGCCGCCGCCGCCTCGACCGTATACGGCATCCAACCCGGTCCCCAGCCCCAGTTCGTTCCCACTGGAAGATGTTCCAGCACCAGGTTGCTCGACGCGCCGACGATGTCGAAGTCGAATCGCCAGTAGGAGTGGTGACGGTGGTTATAGGGGGCCTGCAGCCCCGCACTGTAGAGCTGCGGCAGGATTATGCCGTCGCTGCGGAAGATCCATCGGTTGGTCAGCCGGTAGTGGCCGATTTCGTGATAGCTCTCCACCACGAGGAACCGATACGCCGGGTTGGTGCCTTCGTAGACCTTGATGGGCGTCCTCAGGTTCCCGGTGCCAAGCTGATCCTTGTACGGGCCCGCGGGGCCATCGTACTGGACACGGATCATGGGCAAGCTGGCCTTGTGCATGACCAACCGATCCCGGTAGTAGACGTCGTAGAAGGCGATCGCCTCGCTGTCGCCGTCCACCATCTGCCACCTGAACTTCCAGACGGGTGCCTCAGGAGGCCAAGACACGGTGCCTGCAGATGTCATGATGCCCCCTCCTCCCGCAGTACACGGCCGACGCGGACGACGCTGAGTTCGCTCAGGTCGACGATGGCGAAGGCAGCAGGCACCCTCCTGTCCGGGGCGCCGAAGCGCAGATCGACGAGCCGGTGCCCGTAGCGGCGGTCGCGGAAGTTGACCTGCTCCACGATCAGGCCCGCACCGGTGTCGAGGTCAATGTTGAGATCCGGCAGCCTCGCGTCATCCCGCACTTGGTCGACGGCCTGACGTTCCTCCTTGGCGGTCAGCAACGGCTGATAGCGTCGCTGCTGTATATCCGTGATGTCGTACTCGTCGAGGCCGACCGTCGCTTCCACGACGACGTCGTCGGTGTAGTTGTAGATGATCACCAAGGCGTGTTCCGTGTCTCGCCCGGTGGCCGTGCTCCCCACAGCCAGGGCTTCCCATCGTTTGCCCTCCAGTTTCTGCGTCACGGCTTCTGACTGCAGGGCGGCGTCCTTGGCACGTCGACTGACGTCGTCGTTGACGAGGGGCTCCGCCTCGTCGAACGCGACGGTTTCGGTCTCCACAGGTGACAGATACTCGCGAAAGTCCGAAGCGTCGGAGAAGACTGGATCGATGATCGGCCCGAGATCTATTATTTCGGCGCGAAAAAGCCCGGGCGGGGGAATAGTGAACTCGTCTTGCATGGCTCCACCTCCCCTGGCGATCGCCGGTCGCCGACAGATGAAGAGTGCGGCCGGCTCCGATACTGGCGATCACCAACGGTTGCACGCAGCCAGCGCGACGGGAAGCAAGTGCACAAGTGCTGCCACGCCGCGGCAGTGCTGCTATGACGACTTTGCTGCTGATCGGTCCCCGGCCAGGGGCCAACCTTCTTCCCACCATGTCACAGCGGTCCCTTCGCGCAAGTCGGCGATGTGCGGCGGCAAGGGGACCGGGACGCCAATGACGTTTCCTTGGCAAGTGATCTACACCGAGTAGTGTGATCCGCTCGTTCTTGGACGAGGCGGATGGTCGAGTCCCGGCTGCGGGCAGACGTAGTCGGGTGGCCCGGACGGATCTCGCCTCCGGGCTCCCACAGATCCCGGCGTGACAGTCTCCCGTCACCGGGCTCTTCTCAATCTCACTTCAGAACTCGGGGACCCGCCGCTACTGCGCGAAGAAGCGCGGGTACTGGCGGGTGCTGCGCTCCCATGCCGCGAGTGCCTTCTTGAAGGTCCTCAGCCGTTTGTACTTCTTCCTCATTGAACCGCCCCGGCACCGGTGCCGATCGGGTGCCGTCCGCACTGGGGTTGTGGTCGCGCGGGAGCCGGATGACGGCGTGGACGCCCGTCGCCTCGCGGCCTGTTCACCCAGCCGTATATGCCCGGTGCGGCCGAGGCATTCCGGCAGTTCATAGGCCGCCGACCCCGCAAGAAGTCCATGCCACGCCTGCCGGGACAGCGGCTGTGGCCGGATGCCCTCGGGGTTCGGCGCGCGCCTCCGGTAGCGGTCGGGGGGAGTGGGCCCGGCAGATCCCGGAAGGGGATGCGTGAGCCGGCGACGGAGACACGGCACACCCCCCGGCGATCACCTCCCGCAACTAGATCACCACCTTTGGTTAACTTGTCGGCGGGTTTCTCGTTGCCGTCGCACAACCAACCGAGAGTGGGAGAAGGATGCGGACCGGAACTCCCAGCCGTGAAGAGCGTAACAAGGCGCAACCGAGAATCTGGCACAACGCGTTGTCACCGCAGGACTGCCGCGCCGCCGTCGAGGCCATGGCCCGGTCCGCCGCCATCACCGGCCCGGTGCTGCGCCGCAGCGAGGACGTGGTCGACCTGAGCATGCGCAGTTGCTCGGAGCACCTGCTGGCGCCCGAGCGGTCGAAGCCCGTTGTTACCGCGATGCGGGAGGTGGCGCGGAAGACGATCGAGGACGAGGGATGGCGACGGGCCGCGCTGGACGGCCCGAAGTTCTGCAGCTACGCCGAGCGCGGACTCTTCCGCGCCCACCAGGACAGCTCCGACGACCCGCTGGATCCGGCCGTCGTCCGCCATCGACGGCTGTCGATCGTCTGCCTGCTGAACGACGCGACACCGCACGACGGCCTCCCGTCCTTCGATGGCGGAGCGCTGGTCCTCTACGTTCCGCGGCCCGGCGGCACCGTGGTGCCCGAGAACATCCGGCTGGAAGCTGGCTCCATCGTCACCTTCCGCTCCGAGGTGCTGCACGAGGTGCGCCCGGTGCGTACCGGTGTGCGGTACTCGGCGGTGGGGTGGCTCTACGACGTGGACGACAGCAATACCGGCGAGGAGAAGCGATGAACAACCTTCACGACGAGCTGAACGACCGTCTGGAACTGCAGATCACCACCGACCTCCTGGGCGAGTACCGGCCGGAGCTGGCCCAGTTCCTCAGACGGCTCGGCCTCGGGCACCTGCTCGACGAGGTCCTCGTCCCGCTCACGGCGAGAGCCCGCACCAGGACCGCCGTGGCCTTCGAAGAGCGTCCGTGGCCGCCGTCCGGCATCGGTGCGAGGAGCCTGCGCGGCATGGCGGTGGCGGTGGTCAGCGACAACGGGCAGTCGCTGCTCACCCCGGCGTTCCTCTCCGTGCGGGACGCCACCAATGTGGGGCTGGCGGCGGCGATGACGAAGGTCCTCTTCGAGGACCTGGCGAGCGCGGGCGTGGACTGGGTGTCCCTGTTCGTCAACGAGCAGTCGGCGGTCGTCTCCGGTGAGCTCGCCGACGTCGGCTTTGTACCCCGGCAGGCCCGGATCCTGACCGACGGGACCGAGTTCACGGCGTATTCGGCGAGCCCGCCCGCGGTGCTGAAGGAACTCGGTCTGGACGCCGCCCGTCTCGGCGATGCGTTGGCCCTCAACCTCGACCGGGCCCGGATCTCCCGGTTCACGGGGTTCCACCTCGCACTCGCGGCGGGGATCACGCCGCACTGGGCCGGCCACACGCGGTGGGCCGAGGTGTTCCCCGGATTCGACGAACTCCTGATGACGTTGCCGCCCAGCGGCATCACGGGCACTCCGGGACCCGCGATCGACATCGGAGACGAGCCCGTCGAGTGACCCCGGTCATCGACGTCTTCATCCGGTCGTACCACCGGGACCGGCAGTGGCTGGCCCTAGCGCTGCGGTCCATCGCCCTGTTCGCGTCGGGCCACCGCCAGGTCGTCGTGGTCGTGCCGCGGTCGAGTCTGGAACGTATGGAGCCGTCGGCGATCGAGTCGACGGGCGTGCGTCTGTTCACGTGCCGCGACTACGCCGACGACTACCTCGGCCAGCAGATCACCAAGCTCAACGCGGACCGCTACACGGACGCGGACATGATCCTGCACCTGGACTCGGACCAGGTGTTCACGGCGCCGTGCGAGCTGACAGACCGTCTGTTCGACTGCGGCCGACCACGGATGGCCTTCGACTCGGGCGGTACCCGGCCGGATTCGGACGGCTGGCGGCGGTGCCCAACCGCCTTCTTTGGCGAACGGGTGCGGCCGGACGTGACCGAGCCGCCGCCCCTGGTCGTCCCCCGGCATGTGTATGCCGGGCTCCGAGCCCACTGCCGGGACGCACACGGCCAGTCGATCAGCGACTACGCGTACGCCGCCGGGTTCAGCACGTTCTGCGAGTCCGCGCTGCTGCGCGGGTTCGCCCTGACCCGGGAACCGGAGCGTTACACCTGGGTGGACACCGCCCGGCACGGCCGTCTGCTACCGGAGTGCCGAAGCTTCTGGAGCCGGGCCCAGGCGCCCGCCTCGGTGGTCGGCAACCTGCCGCCGGAGCTTGTTGCCGCCGGTCCGCAATCCGCCGTTCCACCGGAGCGGTGACGCCGGCATGCGCTCCTCGGTGCCCGTTTCCGTCGTCGTCTCCGCCTACCAGGAGGGTGAGAGGGTTACCGAGACCATCCGGTCGGTGGCGAGCGCGTGCGTGCGGCCGCGGCAGCTCGTCCTCGTCGACGACGGCAGCACGGACGGCGGTTGCGAGCGGGACTGGCCGTCGTGGGTGCAGACGCTGCGCGGGGACCATGTCGGCGTGGCCGCGGCCCGCAACCGCGGCGCGCGGGCCACGGACCAACCGGTCCTCGTCTTCCTCGACGCCCACTGCGTGGTGGACGACCGGTGGCTGACACCACTCGTGGCCGCGCTCGAGCGCATGCCGGACGCACTGGTCGGACCCGCGGTGCGGGACGCTTCCGACAACCGGTTCGTGGGCTGTGGGGCCGGACTCGTGGACGCCCTGCTGACCTACCGCTGGCGCCCGGTGGCCGGGCCCGGACCTATCGAGGTCGGTCTCCTCCCCGGCGGCTGCCTGGCGGTCGTCCGGGACCGCTTCCTAAAGGAAGGAGGCTTCGCGGCCTTCAGCGGATTCGGGCTGGAGGACGTGGAACTGGCACTGCGGTGGTGGCGCGCGGGGCGTCCCTCGCTCGGCATCCCCGCGGCCGTCGTCACCCACCGCTTCCGGACCCTTCCGCCGTACCGGCCGCAGCAGCAGCCGTGGCTCCAGAACATCCTGCGCACCGGGCTATTGCACCTGCCCGGTCCGCAGCTGCGGGCCTCCGTCCTGGCCTGCGCACGCTTTTCCACCTTCCCCGGCGCGATCGCCACCGTCCTCGCCGAGCCGTGGGTGGCGGCGCAGCAACGGCTCCTCACCACCGAGCTGCGCCCGATCGCCGACTACCTCGATCAGTGGGCACCCCGGGTTCGGTGGGCGTGCACAACAAACGGTGGAACTGCCGATCATGGAGTGACACCGGATGACTGATGTTGTGAACGACGCCGAAGCCGCCGATGAGCCCACGGAGCCGTCGAAGACGGCGGCCGGGGCTGGCCCGGTGGATGACCAGCTGGCGGGGATGCTGGTCGACCGGTCCCGGAGCGAGGGTCTGTAGCTGACCGGCGAGGGCGGGCTGTTGCAGCAGCTGACCAAGCGGTTCTGGAGTCCGCCTGCGAGGGCGAGATGACTGACCACCTCGGCTATGAGAAGCACGAGGCGGCGGGAAGAACGGCGGGAAGTCCCGCAACGGGCGCCGGTCGAAGACGGTGGCCACCGACGTCGGCCCGGTCGAGATCCGCGTGCCCCGCGATGTCGAGAGCAGCTTCGAGCCGGCTATCGTCCGCAAGCGCCAGCGGCGGCTGTCCGGGGTGGATGAGATGGTGCTCTCGCTGTCCGCGAAGGGTCTGACGCACGGTGAGATCTCCGCTCACCTGGCCGAGGTCCACGGGGCCAGCGTGTCGAAGCAGACGATCTCGACGATCACCGACTCGGTGATCGAGGGCATGTCGGAGTGGCAGAACCGGCCGTAGCCCGCGCCGCACTCGTCCTCAACCAGCAATGGAAATGAACCTCACTGAGAAGACGTCAGTGGTCGCCCTGCGCTGCTCCGGACCCAGGCAAATGTCACTCCAAAAGGGTGACGGGCGCAGCCACCCGGCTGTTCGGGCACCACGCGAGAAGATCGCCTGCGGGAGCCGGGCGGTGCGGACGTGCCGCGAGCGGCGCAGCGCGGCCTCATGCCGCAATGTGACTCACCGGAGCCTCATGGCCACCGTGGGTTACTCCGAATGCGGGATCATCGAAGCTGCGCCTCACTGGCGATGGGCGCGGCATTTCCCCGACCGCGTTGCACCGACCGCGTTCCGGGCTCCTCGGGGCCGTCGCACCGGACTGGACGGGCATAAGAGCGTGTCTCACGTGGCGTCGGGGCGATGCGGCATGATGCCGTGCCATGAGTGTGGATCTGTCACAGCGGCTGGTGCCGGACGAACTCTGGTCGCTTATTGAGCCGTTGCTTCCGTCGTTCGCTTCGCGGCCGCAGGGCGGCGGAACGGCGCCGGTGGACGAGCGGGCGGTGTTCACCGCGGTGGTGGACGTGCTGACCAGCGGATGTGCCTGGCGGCACCTGCCCGAGACGTTCGGCGTCTCGCCGGCCACCGCACACCGTCGGTTCTCCGCGTGGACGAAGGACGGACTGTGGCGCCGCCTGCACCAGGCCGTCCTGGACGAGCTCGGTTCCCGCGGTGAGGTGGACTGGTCCGCATCGATCGTGGACGCGGCCTCCGTCCGCGCGAAAAGGGGGATCGCTGACCGGGCGCAACCCGGTCGACCGGGGCAAGAAGGGCAGCAAACACAACTCGCGAACAAAGTCAATCGGGATCAGCCCACGTTCCCTTGCCCATCCGGGGATGAGTCTCACCAGGTCCTGCAGGCCCACTTCGGGTGTCCCGGCCTCAGTCACGCGGAACCTGTCAACGTGATCAAGGCAGGTAGTTCGGGTTAACGCTGTGTCGGGATCTGTGGGCCGGGTGCGTTCGGGGGCGGCGGTTTGTTGATCCAGACGGCGTCGGGGATGCGTGGGGGTTCGGGGGGCTTGCGGACGAAGCGTTCGGGTCGGTGCTGGTAGGCGTGGGCGAGGATGTCGGAGCGCATTTCGCGGAGCTGGTCGGCGAGGCCGAAGTGCACGTCGAAGGGGGTGTGGAGCCCGATACCGGAGTGTCGGTGGTCGAGGTTGTACCAGTCGAAGAAGCCGGTGCACCAGGCGCGGGCGTCTTCGATGCAGCCGAACCGGTCGGGGAAGTCGTGCCGGTACTTCAGCGTCTTGTACTGCGCCTCGGAGTAGGGGTTGTCGTTGGAGGTCTTGGGTCTGGAGTGCGACTTGGTCACGCCCAGGCCGGACAGCAGTTGAGCCACGTTGTGGGCGACCATCGGTGATCCGCGGTCGGAGTGGATGGTCAACTGTCCTGGCGGTATTTCGTACTTGGCGATGGTGGTGGACAGGAACTGCTCGGCCAGGCCCTTGTTCTCGGACGCGGCGACCATCCAGCCGGCGGTGTAGCGGCTGTAGATGTCGATGATCGTGTAGAGGCAGAAGTAGCTGCCGGGCACCGGGCCCTTCAGCTTGGTGATGTCCCAGGACCACACACGGTTCGGCGCCTCGGCGATCAACTCCGGCTTCCTGCGCGGCGGGTGGGTGGCCTGCCGGCGGCGTTCGCGGACCTCGCCGTGCTTGCGCAGCAGCCGGTACATCGTCGATTCGGAGCACAGGTAACGGCCTCGGTCCAGCAGGACCGCGTAGATCTCCGCCGGTGCCATGTCGGCGAACTCCGGTGAGTGGAGGACCGCCAGCACCTCACTCTCCTCGGTCTCGGACAGGGCCCGCGGATGCCGCCTGCGCTGCCGCGCCGGCCTGGCCGGGGCCGGGCTCTGCCGGTGGTGGCGGTAGTAGGTGGCACGGCTCACCCCCAGCGCGGCGCACGCCTTCACCCGTCCGACCAGCGCGGACAACCTCTCCAGTGCCGCCTGCCGGGCTGCCTCGAAGGCCGGGACCGCCTCCTGGGGCACAGACACCTCGGAGGTGTTCACTTCTTCTCGCCGTCGGTCTCCTCTGCGCTGTCCGTGGCGAACTGGTCGAGCAGCGCGGAGAGTTTTGACTGGACCTCGATCACCGACTGGGCCTTGCCCAGATCCCGGCGGAGCTTGACGTTCTCCCTCTCCAAACGGGCGATCTCCTTATCCCGCGGATCGGCCTTCGGCCGCCCCGCCGACGCCGCCAGTGCCTGTTCAGCACCCTTGTTGCGCTGCTGCCGCCATACGTGCAGCAGCGAGGAGTACAGGCCCTCCCTACGCAGCAGGGCACCCCTGCCCTGCTTGTCGAGCGTCTCGTACTCCGCGAGGATCCTCGCCTTGTACTCCGCGCTGTACCGACGCGGGCCGCTGCTTCGGGGTTCCACCTGCGGATCCGGGGTCCCGGGGTCGTTGGTACTGGCCACCTGGGGCACTACTCCTTCTCCGCCCTCGACTCAATCAATCATCCAGTATGACTGACTCGACCAAGACTGACAGAGAGGGGTGCGAGCAGGGGTTGGAAGTGGCGGGTCTCGTTGGTCTTGGATCCCACCTCGGCCTGGGCCAGGGTGACCGGGCGGCCGTGGGTGACGGCGGAGATCAGGTGCCGGCGGGGCTGGGCCAGGCGGGCGGAGCCGCGCAGTGCCTTGCCGTCCACGGCGATCACCCGCCGCCCGGCGGAGACCGTCGTGGTCGTGTCGGTGTGGCGGTGAACCAGCCAGGTTCCCACGGCCGCATCCAGTGCGTCGGCGTCCAGGCGCTCGAGAACCCGTCCGATCGCCGGCCGGGACGGTGCGTGCCGCCAGTACAGCAGATGACGGCGCACGCCGAGCGTGGCGAGGAGCCCGGTGTCGGCGCGGGCGCCCCACTCGGCGAGCTCGTCGATGGTCCGGGCACCCGAGAGCGCGGCGGCCGCGCAGACCAGCAGGATCGATGTCAGCGAGTACCAGCGACCTCGCTTCGAGCGCGGACCGGGAACGGCATCTAGGAAAAAGCGCAGGTCAGCCACATCGTCCGGGTTGAGGGGACTCAGCTTGGCCAACACGGCGGGGATCGGGGAAGATGAGACAGCGGACACGGGACCCCTCTTGATCACTCGGCGTAGACACCTGAATGATCACGGATCCCGTGTCCGCTCTGTCATCCACCCCAACCTGCGGCACTCTCACGCCAGTTGGACGATCCCGGGAACTTGCACAAGCCCTGCGGCAGAAGCGGAGCCACGCGCTCCCACCGGTCATCCGGCACAAGATCACCACGCACTCGGACACTCCGCCACGAAGATCACCGGGCACAAGACTTGCGGGTCAACTCATTCTGAAACGATCAGTTACTCCACAGTGGCAGCAACATGCCTCCCCGGTGGCAGCAGAATGCCTTCGACTGGTTCTGCCCGCCGTCACCATGGCATCAATGTCAGGGGTCCTCGGGGTATTCAGAACGGTGTACTCCGAGGCATTCCCGTACCCGAACCGTTCTTGTCGCCGTCCGGGGCCCGGGGCAAGGAGAGCCCGAGTGACCGCCTGACGTGGTCCGGTCGCAGCCCACGGGCGTTCTGGGGAGCGGGGCCCATGGCATTCGGGACGCCGCTTCTGGTGACGGGAGGAACGGAAGATGCTGCGGCTTCACTTCACGGCACAGGACTTGGCACGCACCAGACTGAGCCCCACGCTCGGCCCTGTTGCCGAGACCGTGCTGGCACTGGGGTTGCTGAGCCATGCGGACAACGCCCTGCACACGCGGTGGCGGAGCCGACTGAACAAGCATCTGCGGCAGCGGTCCGCGCTGACCGGCCTGCTGCTCGGGCAGCCCCGGGGGATCCGCTCCCCGGACGATCTGCTGTGCCTGGTGGACACCGGCCCCGAGAGCGACGACGGGGCGCTGCGGGCACTGGGCCTGTCCCGGCGGCAGGCGGTCGAGGCCGTGCTGCAGGTGTGGCGCTCGGCGGTGGCCCCGTACTGGGGCAGGATGCTCAACCACCTCGAGTCCGAGTGCAGTACCCGGGGCCGGATCACCATGACCGGTGGAGTCGACCGGCTGCTGTGCACCCTGCACTCCCGGGTATCCTGGAACGCTCCGGTGCTGGAGGTGCCCGGCCCCGACCGGGAGGTGCGGCTGCACGGCCGCGGACTGCTGCTGGTGCCGTCCTTCTTCCTCGCCCACCGGCCCGCCTTACTGATCGACGCCGAGCCGGAGACCGGACGGGCCGCCCTGGTCTTCGCGGTCCGCCCCGACTTCCGCGACGCGGCCCGCCTCTGGGACGAGCCCGCCGACACGGTTCAGGCGCTCGGCGCGCTGGTCGGACGCACCCGCGCGGCCGCCCTGCGCGCGCTCACAGTGTCCCGTACGACCACCGAGCTCGCCGAACGGCTCGGCATCTCCTCCGCCGGGGCCAGCCAGCACGCCGCGATCCTCCGCGCCTCTGGCCTCATCACCACGCACCGCAACCGCAACACCGTGGTGCACACCGTGACCCCGCTGGGGATGGCGCTGCTCGGCATGGACGGCCGGGAGGCGACCGGTGAGTCGGAGCGGGCCACCGGCCGAGGAGCGCCGGTCCCGGCCGCCTGAGCTCTCGCCCCTCCGCCGGCCGGCCCCGCACGCGGGGCAGGCCGACTCGCTGCGCACCGGCTACCGGGGGTCGTCTACTGGCCGAAGTCGATACCTGGCGACTGGAACGCCGGACCGAGCACGGTCGTGGCCCCCGCATCCGACGGGAGGGCCAGCAGCTTCTTCGCCTCGACCCGCACCTGGGCCATCAGGCCCACTGCGTCGTCCAGCTCCTCCGGGTGGCCGTTGAAGACACGGTTGAGGCTCTTGAGCATGTTGGTGTACGACGCGTCGCAGCGCATCGACTCGCGCCGCCCCGCGGAGTCCCTGGGCTGCCGGTAGGTGTCCGGGTCGTCGATCATGGGGTGGACGCCCTCGGGGTCGAAGGGGATCTCCGGCCCCTCGAACACCCACCTGCGCTTGCGGTTCCGCTTGAGCTGCCGCCCCTCGACGATCTCCTGGAACATGTAGTAGTGGCCCAGCTCACCGATGTCGCCGAGGTCGTCGCCGTCCAGGTCGTGCGGGGTGCCCTCGCCCTGCTCCACGATCTGGTGGACGGCCAGCAGCGCGGAACGCCGGTCGGTGACCTTGTACAGCGTCCCCGGGGCGTCGGGCCAGCCGACCTGGCGCGCCGGGTCACCGGTGAACAGCTTCCCGTCCTTGTCGAGCCGCACAATGGCGCGGGCGATGCGGTTGTACAGCCAGGCGATGGTCTGCGGCTCGTACTCCGCTTTGGTGAACCACGTCTGCAGCTTGTCGATCTCCTTGTCGTCCACGTGGCGGACCTCGCCGTCGCGGGTGACGCGGACGCTGTCCGGGGAGATGACGTGCCCCTTGAACGGTTTCCCGTCGACCATCGGGTGCGCGGGCTGTTCGATGGCCATGAACACGTCCTTGACGTGTTCCAGAGACAGTTTGCGCAGCCGCACCTGAAGATCGGGCAGCACACCGGCCGGCAGCTTGCCGGGGTAGGTCGGCACCAGGCCGGGCCGTCCGATCTGCGGGGTGCCGCCGACCGCGTTCAGCAGGTTGCAGACCTGCGCCATGTGCTGCATCTCTTCGCGCACCACAGCACGTATCAGCTCGGCGATCTTCACGTTGTGGCCCGGCTTGATGGACATCAGAGCGGCCAGATACGGCGGGATCGTCGCCAGTTCCACCAGCAGCGCCTGCTGCAGGATGTCCCTGAGTTCGCCCACCGTCTCGATCTCCAGGATCGGCGGCTCGGGGCCGCTGTCCAGCCAACTCACGATCATGTCTCGCTTTCCGGGGGAGAGGTCTCGGGTGACGGGCATGTGGCTGGGGGAGTCCACCGGCGCCAGCAGAGTCCGCCTGATGTACGTGCGGTGCCGTAGCACGTGGTTGTAGTTGCCGAGGTCGAGGAGGTCACGCATCACCGGGAAGAGGTTCGCGTACATCTGGAGCACCGGCCGCACGTCGCGGAGCCAGGTGGGCCGTGCCGGAGCCCGGTAGTCGTCGAACACCCGGATGCTCAGCTTGCCTTCGGGCTCGCCCGGACGGTGCACCGACCCATAGGTGACCTGCACCACAACGCCGTCGATCGGCCCGCGCGGATTGCCGGGGTCGGTACCGGCGAACGTCACCTTCGCCCGGCCCTTGGCGTCTGTCACCGCCTCCTGGGGGACGGACAGCGGTTGCGGCGGCGTGCCCGGGTCCAGGAACAGCCGCATGCCGGCCGCGGGGCGGCCGAAGCGGGTGGCGTGCAGAGTGGTGGAGGCGGATTCCGTGGAGGTTCCCGGGTGAAGCCGGAAGACGAAACCGTCGGCATACACCCAGGTCCCGTCGGCGTTCTCGGCCAGCAGGGTGGCGGGCTGCTCGGCGCCGTCCACCAGCGCGAGCTGCCGGTCGGCGATCCGGTCCAGCTGCTTGGCGGTCAGCTCGGCGGTCGCGATACCGGCGCTGCGCTCGTAGAAGCCCGCGTCGATGCCCCTGAGCGGGGCGAGGACCTCGGGCTGTCCGGTGTCGTCGAGCACAGCCAGGTTCAGCGGGCCGACGTCCACCAGGGGCCCGCCGCGCCCGGTGGCCCGGATGCTGTTGCCCAGGTCGACGAAGACCGTGGACGACTCGGTGTCCACCCGGCAGGGGGCGTGGTTCATCGCGCTGCCCGCACCCGCCCTGCGGAGCCTGCGCGTGGCCGAGAAGCGCTTGGGCTCACCCGAGTAGTACGGCCCGATGGAGCCGACGACGCGCCCGAAGGTGACGTTGTCCGGCCAGTGCTCGATACCGTCCTCGACCCCGTCCATGTTGATCTTGATGGACAGCATTCCGTCCTGGGAGAGCCGCCGAAGGGTCCGCAGGAAGGGCGAGTCGAGCGAGTCGGCCCACGCGAGTGACGCGAGCACGGAGTGGTAGGTGCCCGCCATGTCGGGGCGGCCGGTAGGGAGCATGGCGCGCGGCCACAGGTCGTCGACCGGGGACGGCACGAAGTCCGCGCGCAGCAGCTCCGCCCCGTCCTTGTCCAGCAGACGGGGCCGGAACCCGTAGATCTCCGGAACCATCTGGTTCTCGGGGTCGAGGTCGACCATCTTGCCGTTGGTGCGCAGGTCGTCGTCGGCCAGCCGCCCGCCGACGACGGGGTCCTCCCGACCGTCCGTCACCTGCCGGCCATCGGGATAGCAGACGCTGGTCACCGACACGTCGGCCAGCCGGACGGTGCCCGGACCGCGGGGATTCCACGCCCCGTTGAGCTCGGGCCAGTCCATCCGCCATGCATAGCGCGGCTCCCACAGGTTGTTGTCGAAGTACGGCGCCACGTTGTTGGCCGTGGCCACATCGGTCTGAATGGTGCCGGCGAAGTTCAGCCTGGGGTGTCCGAGATAGGACACGGTTCTCGTTCCTCCGCACTTGGTGTCTGGCTGTCGGACGGAGCTTTCGCCTCGGCGGACTGCCACCGGGGCCCCGCCGGGCGAGGTTCACCGGCGTGGCCTTGCTCCGGCGGCGACTCGCGGGGACGAAGACGTCGGAGAACGACAGACCGGGCCGTGGTCCTCGCGCCGCGTCGTCTCGGACGCCCGGCAGACGCACTGTTCCGCGGCTCCTCGGCGTCCGGTCGGGGCCGCGGTTTCGGCGCTCTCCGGGCGCGAAGGCATCAGGAGGTTCAACGGAAGCCGGTGACGGCTGCTGGGTAACCGGAGATTAGCGCAGCTCCCCTGCCCCGCCGCCCCCGGAAGATCCTCTCCCCGCGCCGGACTGCGGCACGCGCGCCCGGGAAAGCCGGTCCTGCCAGTCTCTTTTCGTCACGGCTTAAACAGGCGCGCCCCGCGAGAACCGGTGCCGCACCGCCCTGGTGCCGCACCGCCCCGGAAAGCGACCGACGCAGGCGCGTAACGAGCGTCTTTCGGCCGGTACTTAAGGGGGGCGACCGCATCCGGTCGGTCTTGCTAACGTCCGGCCCGACGGTTCCCGACACGGCATGGACACCGCTCGGCGTGCCTCGCCCCCGGCAGGCGAGCCACCGGGCGCGCCCGGTTCCGCTCAATGGGGGCGCGCCGGGCACGCTCCAGCTCCTCCCCCGTACGTCCCCGCACCCACCGCACCACCCGACGAGCCGGGAGGCCGCCGACTATGAAAGCCGGACTCGGCAGACGTACCTTTCTGCTCACCTCCGCGGGCACCAGCCTGACCGCCGTGTCCAGCAGCGCCTGGGCAGCCGAGCAGCCGCAGCCCCGGGCCGTCGGGCGCCCGACGCCCTCGGACCCGTACGAGGAAGCCGTCCGGGACGCCCGCATGGAGTGGAGCACCCTGCCCGAGGACCGGCGGAGGGCCCCGTTCCTCGGCAACGGCCGGCTGGGCGCCCGGCTCCACGCCGCCCCCGGCGGACGCGGCCTGCGGCTGCTCCTCGGGGCACCCGGTGGGCGCCCGGCCGTCGCGGAAGGCCGCCTGGACCTGGTGACCCTCGGCGCGCCCACCGGCTTCGTCTGCGAGCTGAACCTGTGGGACGCCGAGCTGACCGGACGGCTCACCACGACCCGGGGGAGCCTTGCCTTCACGGCCCTCATACCGCGCCACAGCACCGCCCTGGTGGTCCGTTGGACGGCCGAAGGCGGGGAGCGGATCACGCCCTGCGTCCCCCGGGCGGGCGAGCGGGTCAGCACCACGGGTTCCACCACCGTCGACTGGGAGCAGAACGGCTCCGGCGCCACCCAGGTGCTCGCGGCCGCCCCGCACGGCACAGCGCACGATGCCGGGCACGACGACGCGAACGAGGCGAGCGCACTGCGCCGGCTGCTCGCCCGCGACCTGGACGGCGCCGTCGCACGGCACCACGCGTGGTGGCAGGACTACTACCGGCGCTCCTACGTCTTCGTCCCGGACCGCACCCTGCAACGGTTCCACTGGATCCAGATGTACGTCGCCGCCGTGGTGACCGACCCCGAACCCGGGGGCCTGGGCCGGGCTCCTTCGCTGCTGGGCCCCGCCAACCACCTCGGCATCGGCCCGGTCGCCGCGACCCTGGCCGGCGGGCTGCCGCCCCACCACGACCACCTGGCCGCCGCCCTGCCCGGGGTGGGCTCCAAGGCGGGCCGTGCACCACACCCGGTGCAGGCATCGGGCGCGCTCACCCTGTGGGACGCCTACCGTTACGGCGGTGACGAGCGGGTCCTGCGCGACCTGCTGCACCCCGCGCTGCGCCGCACGGTGGACTTCTACGCGAACTTCCTCGCGGAGGGCATGGACGGCCGGCTCCACCTCCCGGTCACCCACTCCCCCGGCCAGGGGGACGTGAGCGACTGTACCTACGACCTCGCCATGCTGCGCTGGGCCGTGACGGAGCTGATCGCGACCACCCGGCGGTTCGGCCTGGATGAACCGCGCCTGGCGCGCTGGCAGGACATCGCCGCCCGCCTCACCCCGTACCACTGCGACGCCAAGGGCGTCCTCGTCGGAGCCGGGGTCCGATCGGCCCGGTCCTCGGCCGAGCCCTCACATCTGCAGTGGATACTGCCGCTGCGGATGAGTGTGTGGAGCCGGCCCGAGGACCGCGAGCTGATGCGCAGCAGCTTCGAGCAGTGGGCGGGGATGCGGGACGCCTGGGACGGCGAGTCGTACGCCGCTGCCGCCTCCATGGCAGCGGCGCTGCGCGACCCGGCACGGGCGAGGGAGTTCCTCGGCCACCTCACGGACACCGCGGACGCCACTGACGGCATGCTCTGGGGCAATACCCTCTACCGGCACTGCGGCGACGGCGAACCGCTGCGGGCCGCCGCCTCCCTCGCCGCCGGCCAGGCCCTGCTCGACCTGCTCATCGGAGGCGACGACACGGTCGAGATCTTCCCCACGCTGCCGGCCGAGTGGCGTGACGTCCGCGTCGCGGGGCTGCGTGCCCCGGGCGCCCTCGTCGTAGACGCCGAACGCCAGGCGGGACGCACCGACCGGGTGCGGGTACGCAGCGCGGCCGAAAGGCCGGCGACCGCACTGACCCTGCGGCACGGCATCGACGGCGCCGTGGACATCCGCGTCGGCGGGCCGGGCGAGAAGGGCACGGGCCGGCCCGCCGCGGCCCGCTCCACCGGGCCTGGCACGGTCGTACTACGACTGGCCCCGGGTGAGACCGTCACCGTGGTCCGACGCGGCGCAGACCCGGCCTTCGCCGAGCGTGGGGTGCCCGCGACCGGGACCGGCCGCCGGTGGGGTGGGACAACGACACCCGCCGACGCCTGAGCAGCACGTGGCCGTGCGTCATGTCGGCGCCGCTGGAGAATGGCGCGCCCGCTGAAGCGCGCACGGTGCGTGTCGCGGCCGAAGCCGTCGCGGACGGGGGGCGGTGCCGCAGGGTCGCGGCGAGGAGTCCTCGCACCACATCCGGGACGTCACCTTCGCCGAGGACGCCTCCAACGTCCATTTCGGGACCACGCCACGGGCCATGGCGACCTTCCGCAACCTGGCCATCGGCGTCGTGAAACCCCTCTGCGCCGACAACATCGCCAAGACCACCCGAGCCATCGGCGACCAACCCGAACGAGTACTCCCCGTCCTGGGCGTCACGAACGATCCGGTCGCCTAAGGAATTTGCTCAAGCGCTGCTCCGACCCGACGGTCTCCCGCCTGATCGACGCCCTGGCCGCCTCCGGTGAGAGGGCCCTGTCCACGATCCACGCTGCGAGGGCCGAAGTCTGTGAGCGCGTCTGGCCCTTGGCCGGACAGGGACACCGCGACACGGGCGGGACGGTGACTGTCGACCTGGACGGAGTCCTCGTCCTGACTCGCTCGGACAAGCAGGACGCCGCCCCGACCTGGAAGAAGACCTACGGTCATCACCCCTGGTGGGTTCGGCACACGGCCCGGGCAGGACCAGTGAGCCGGTCGCCGCCCTGCTCCGGCCGGGAAATACGGGATTGAACACCGCGAACCACCACATAACCGCCGCCGGGCTGGCCCTGACCCAGCTGCAAGAAGTACCGGCGGGACGCCAGACGCTGATCCGCACCGATTCCGCGGACCGCACGCATGAGCTCGTGGCCTGGCTGGCTCGGCGGGGCCGGTGGTTCTCCTGCTCGGCCGGCATGGTGATCACCGCTGCCATCCACGAGCACGTGCTGAAAGTCCATGCCTCAGCCTGGACACCCGCCGTGGAGCCGGGAGGCGAGATCCGCGAGGGGCCTGGGTCGCCGAACTCGCGGGCGACCTCCTTCACGGCTGGCCGAAGGACATGCGGCTGATCGTCCGCAAGGAACAGTCCGGATGCGCTTGCCCCTTGACCGAGAACGGCCAAGGGGCAGGCGAACGGACCGGTTGCGGCGATCCGCCGGCGGGCTTCCCGCGACATCCCTCCCCCACCGTCCCGCCATCGGAGGCGACAACAGCCACCTCCAGGTCACTCTCCGGCTTGCATGCACTGAGCGGGGAGGGGACACAGCGCAGGGGCCGGTGTTCTACAGCGTCCTGGCCAGCCGGTCGGACAGCAGGCGGGCGAAGCGAGCCGGATCGCCCAGCTCGCCGCCCTCCGCGAGCAGCGCCGTGCCGTGCAGCAGTTCGGCGGTCTCCGCCAGCGCCGGGTCCTCGGGCCCGGCTTGATGAGCGTCCCGGAGAGCGGTCACCAGCCGGTGATCGGGGTTGAGTTCCAGGATCCGCTTGATCTGGGGCCCGCTCTGCCCCATCGCCCGGTACATCTTCTCCATCATCGGCGTCATGTCGTGCGCGTCGTTGACCAGACAGGCCGGCGAACTGGTGAGCCTGCTGGAGAGGCGAACCTCCTTCACCTGCTCGCCGAGCCTGTCACCCAGCCAGGACAACAGTGGTGCGAACTCCTGGGTGCGCTGCGTATCCTCCGGCTCGTCGTCCTTGTCGGTTCCGGCCTCGTCGAGGTCGACCTGCCCCTTGGCGATGGACTGCAGCCGCTTGCCGTCGTAGTCCTGCACCGCCTCGACCCACATCTCGTCCACCGGGTCGGTCAGCACCAGCACCTCGTAGCCCTTCGCGTGGAAGGCCTCCATGTGCGGAGAGTTCTCGATCTGCGTCCGGGAGGATCCGGTCATGAAGTAGATCTCCTCCTGGCCGTCCTTCATCCGCTCCACGTACTCGGCCAGCGTGGTCTGCCGTTCCGGGTCGTGGGTGGAGGAGAAGGAGACGATGTCCAGGAGGGTGCGCTGGTTGTCGGTGTCACTGAGCAGACCCTCCTTGACCGCGCTGCCGAACTCCCGCCAGAAGGTGGCGTAGCGGTCCCGGTCGGATTTCAACAGGTCCTTCACGGTGGACAGGACCTTCTTCACCAGGCGACGGCGCATCAGGTGGATCTGCCGGTCCTGTTGAAGCAGTTCGCGCGAGATGTTCAAGGACAGGTCCTGGGCGTCCACGACGCCCTTGACGAACCGCAGGTACTCGGGCATCAGCTCCTGGCAGTCGTCCATGATGAAGACACGCTTGACGTAGAGCTGTACCTGGGACCGGCTGTCCCGGGTGTACAGGTCGAAGGGTGCCTGGGAAGGGATGAACAGCAGCGCCTCGTACTCGAACGCTCCTTCGGCGCGCAGCGAGATCGTCTCCAGCGGATCGTTCCAGTCGTGGCTGACGTGCCGGTAGAACTCGTGGTACTCCTCTTCCTTGACCTCCGAGCGCGGCCGGGACCACAGCGCCTTCATGGAGTTGAGTGTCGCGAGTTCGCGTTTCGGGTGCTCGTCGTCGCCGTCGCTCGAGTCGGCCTCCATCCGGATGGGCCACCGGATGAAGTCGGAGTACCGCTTGACGACCTCCCGGATCTTCCAGTCCTCGGTGTAGTCGAAGAGCCGGTCCTCCTCGTCCTTCGGCTTGAGGTGCACGGTGACGGACGTCCCCTGCGGGGCGTCATCGACCGGCTGCACGGTGTACGTGCCGTCGCCCGTCGACTCCCAGCGGGTTCCGGCGTCCTCGCCCGCGTGGCGGGTCACCAAGGTGACCCGGTCGGCCACCATGAACGTGGAGTAGAAGCCCACGCCGAACTGACCGATCAGCTCGCGCGAGGCATCAGCGTCCTCGGCTGCCTTCAGCTGCTCCAGCAGTTCGGCAGTTCCCGACTTGGCGACCGTCCCGATCAGGCCGACGACCTCGTCCCGGGACATGCCGATCCCGTTGTCCCGTACGGTCAGGGTGCGCTGCTCACGGTCCGTCTCGATCAGGATGTGCAGGTCGTCGGTTTCTGCCTGCAAGTCGGAATCGACGAGCTTCGCCCGGCGGACCTTGTCCAGGGCGTCCGAGCCGTTGGAGATGAGTTCCCGGAGGAAAATGTCCTTGTCCGAGTAGATGGAGTGGACCATCAGCTGCAGCAGCTGGCGGGCCTCGGCCTGGAACTCGTGGGTTTCGGTCTGCGTGCTCATGTGACCCCTTGGTTGTGACGCCATGTCGTGCGCAAAGGGATGGTAGAAGAACCACCGGGTCCCGCGGGGCGAGGGGCGGCATGCTGCCACCGCTGCGCGGTACCCGGCCCCGGGCCGGCGACGAAGGACCGGTCGGTGGGCTGTTCGTGCCGGTGAGGCGGCTGCTCTTCCATCCGGCCGCGCCGGACCACGGACCGTGAACGTCGGCCCCGTCCACCGCGGGATCTCGGCGTCGGAAGCGGCCGGCGAGGTGGACGACGTCCGGACGGTTCTTGATGCGGGCAGCGGTGGGACGTCGGCCGGTGGATCAGCTGAGCCAGGGACGCAGGGCGAGGCTGGTGGCCTGGCGAACGTGTTCGCTCAGGTGTGCCTGCTCCAGGGACTCCGTGCCCGGGCTGTCCAGCAGGGCCCGGAACGCCCCGGCGACGGCGCCGACGAATGCACCGACAAGGGCGGCGGCTTCGACCGCGTCCAGTACGTCGGGGAAGGCATCGTGCAGGTGTCCGGCGATGTCTCGTTCCGCCTCGAGCTGGATCTGCAAGGCGCGGCCACGCACCGCGGGAACCGTCTGCATCAGCCGCATCCGGACCGTTGCCAGATCGCTGACCACGTCGACGTCCGCCTCGGCGACCTCCTGCAGAGCGCGCAGCAGGACGTCGGCCGGCCGCTCGTCCTCCTCCCGGGTGGCGATCGCGTGTACCGCAGCCTGCACGCGGGCGTCGGTGTCGGGAAACAGCAGTTCTTCCTTGCTGGAGAAGTGGCTGAAGAACGTGCGGGCACCGATCTCGGCACGGGCGGCGATGTCCGCGACGGTCGTCTCGTCGTAGCCGTGACTTTCGAACAGCTCGACGGCTGCGTCGATGAGTGCCTGCCGAGTGCGTGCCCGCTTGCGCTCACGCAGCGTCTGACCTCTGCCTTCCGGATCGCTCATGCCCGAAGAATACGCAACCGATGCTACACTGCAGTCACTGCGAATTTGCATCGGATGCGCACTTGCACTGACTGCAGTTTGCTGTGCTTTCCGGCTGAGAGCCATCCGACGTGGAGTCCATCCCCACTCGACCAAGGAGGACGCCTTGCAGCCCACCACAGTGCTGATCTCCGGCGGAGGCATCGCCGGTACGTCGCTGGCTTACTGGCTGGCCCGGCACGGCTTCGCTGCCACGGTCGTCGAGCGAGCTGCTGATCTGCGCTCCAGCGGCAGCCCCGTGGACGTCCGCGGACCGGCCGTCGAGGTGGCCCGGCGGATGGGCATCATGTCGCGGTTGCAGAGTGCGGCCACGCAGGTGAGTCGGCTGACCTTCGTCGACGGCGGGGGGAAGCGGGTGGGCGGGATCGGCATGGGGGCGTTCTCACGCGGCTCCGGCCAGGCGGTCGAACTGCCTCGCGGAGATCTCGCGTCCATTCTCCACGAGGCCGTCCGAGACGATGTCGAGTACCTTTTCAACGACTCGGTCAGAGTGCTCGAGCAGGACGGGCACGGCGTGGATGTGGCCTTCGAGCATTCTGACTCGAGGCGCTTCGACCTCGTCGTCGGTGCCGACGGCCTGCACTCGACCGTGCGCCGGCTGGTGTTCGGAAGCGACCCTGACCACGTTCGCCACCTGGGCATGTACGTCGCCACCGTGCCGCTCGAGGGCGCTGCCGACAGTCCTCACGAGGTCCTCACTCACAACACCCCGGGCAGAGCCGTCTCCCTGCACCCCGCTCGGGGCAGGGCGCTGGTCGCCTTCATGTTCCGCCGCTCGGAGGTGATCGGGTTCGACCACCGCGACACACAGCAGCACAAGCGGCTCCTCGCCGACGCCTTCGCAGACGGTGCGTGGAGAATTCCCGAATTCCTGCGCCGCGTACGCACGGCACCCGACCTCTACTTCGACGCCGTCAGCCAGGTCGCGCTCCCCCGCTGGACGCGGGACCGGATCGCCCTCCTCGGGGACGCGGCCTCGTGCGTCTCCCTGTTCGGCGACGGGTCCAGCATGGCCATCGCGGGCGCGGCCACACTGGCCACCGAACTGGCCGAGAACCCTAGCGATCATTCGGCCGCACTGTCCCGCTACGAAACGAACCACCGCCGCCTGACAGAGCCGAAACAGCGCCACATGGCTGCGGCCTCCCGGTTCCTCGTACCCGCGACCAGAACGGGCATTTATGCCCGCAACGCGCTCACGCACCTCGTGCCCACCGTCACGGTCGGCACGAGGGGAGGATCCCACCACTGACAGAAATCCACTCCCACGCCGAGCCGTTGCGTACTCATTGTCCGCAGTGGCGTGCTGAGCGCCGTCGCACAGGACAGCGGCAGTCGGTCACCGCGGAGTTCAAGCTCACGGCTGCTCGCAGGCGCAGCGGATGGACTCCCGGCTCCGAGGGCTCGTCACGTCCGGCAAGTCCGTGCGCGTCGCCCGGAAGGGGGCGGCGCCCCCGACATGAAGCTGCGCCGGTCTCGGGCCGCCGCGCAAGGCCGCCGACCGTCGACGTACACCCTCCGGCGGACGGCGCCGCCTTGGCAGAGGTGGAGGACCGCCCTCCACGAACTGGTGGCGGCGGACGTCCGGGCCGGCCGGACAGCGGAACTCCCCGCCCTCGCGGACATGGCACTCCGTGTCCACCTGGCGTTGCTGACAGGGCCGGCCGACAGAGCCCCACGCCGGGCGTTGAGACCGCCGTTCGCTCTACTCCCCGGCTGACGGCACCGGGCGAGCAGCTGCGATCAGCACCCGGTGCAGCGACCTGGGCGGTCGGGTTCGGTGACCTCACACCGCCAAGGAGGCGGCGGCCCGACCGCCCGGGAGCAGATCCGGTCCTTCCAGGAATTGGACGGCAGGTGTGACACCGGGAGGTGGGTGCCCGCCTCCCGGATGTTGCGTTTCGACTGACTCGTCAGCAACTCGCATCACCCAGTGTGCTGAGTAGCATTTGAACAGGCAAAACGTCGACCAGCTGTGCCGCGAGCGGCTACGATGCATTGCGTTTTCCTCACCATCGGCGTTACGGTTCCCGACATGCAGCAGGAGCAGCCCGTCGGCCGTGTCGCCGACACCGCAGGCGAGGTGGCCGATCGCGTGCGCGAGGTCATCGCCCAGGCCGGCTGCAGCCAGCGGGAGTTCGCGCGGCGGATCGTGATGGACCCGTCCAAGCTCTCGCGTGCCCTCGGCGGTACCCGCCGCTTCACCGTCGCCGAACTCGCCCGCGTCGCCGACGTCGGGCAGGTGGAGGCCGGTTGGCTGCTGGGCTCTCGCGGCGGGCGAAGGGTCGCGACACCCGGTGCACCGGCCCGCAAGGCCGCCACCGGCTCGGCGATCCCCGCAGGAGGGCGTCCGCTGCAGATGGTGCGCGAGACGGTGCGGCTGATCGCCGAGCGCGGCTTCCACGCCGTCCGGGTCTTCGACATCGCCGCCGCCTGCGAGACGAGCACGGCGGCCGTCCACTACCACTTTCCCGGCCGCGCCGAACTCCTCGAAGCGGCCGTGCGCTGGTGCATGGACCAGGACACCACGCGCCGCACCGCCCGTCTCGAGGAGGCCGACGACGCCGCACAGGAGCTGCGGCAGCTCATCGAACTGCAGACTCCACGTACCGAGCAGCAGCGTCGCCAGTGGCTGGTCTGGCTGGATCTGTGGGCGGAAGCCGCCCGTTCGACGGCGGTCGGCGGGCTGCACGCCGACTACTACCGGCAGTGGCGCACGACCGTCGCCGACGTCATCCGCCGCGGGGTGGAACAGGGTGTCTTCCGGGATGTCGATCCGGAGACCGCTGCGCTGCGGCTGACCGCGCTCATCGACGGACTGGCCTCCCAGGTGCTGGCCGGCAGCGCCGGCGACGGCGCCCGGGGCATCCGCGCCGAGGACATGGATGTCGTTCTCCTGGCCCACGTCGCCGCCGAGTTGTCGCCGCCCGCCACCCGGTGACGGCCCACTCGGCCGTCCGCACTCCCCCACATCCTCAGAAGCACACCCTCACCACGGAGGTCACTTCCATGACCGTCAACGACAGCGTCATCGTCACTTGCGCCCTCACCGGTGCCGGAGACACCGTGGGCCGCAGCCCGCACGTGCCCGTCACTCCGGAGCAGATCGCGCGGTCCGCCGTCGAGGCGGCCGAGGCCGGCGCGGCGGTGGTGCACGTCCATGTCCGCGACCCCGAGACCGGCGCTCCCGCCCGCGATCCGCGCCTGTACCAGGAGGTCGTGGAACGGGTGAAGGAGACCGGGACGGACGTCGTCATCAACCTCACGGCGGGGATGGGCGGCGACCTGGTCCTCGACCCGGAGAAACCGCGCACGCACCTCCCCGGCACCGACCTGGTCGGTGGTCTCGAACGACTGCTCCACGTCGAGGAGCTGCTGCCCGACATCTGCACCCTCGACTGCGGCTCACTCAACTTCGGTGACGGCAGCAACCTCTACGTCTCCACTCCCGACATGCTCCGGGCCGGCGCCCGGCGCCTACAGGAGCTGGGCGTGCGGCCGGAGCTGGAGATCTTCGACACCGGCCAGTTGTGGTTCGCCAAGCAGCTGCACTCCGAGGGCCTGCTGGACGAACCGACGCTCTTCCAGCTCTGCATGGGCATTCCGTGGGGCGCCCCTGCGGACCCAGGTGTACTGCAGTCGATGGTCGCCATGCTGCCCGAGGGCGCCCAGTGGGCCAGCTTCTCGCTGGGCCGGATGCAGATGCCGTGGGTGGCACAGGCGATCCTGCTCGGCGGCAACGTCCGGGTCGGACTGGAGGACAACCTGTACCTGAGCAAGGGAGTGAAGGCGACCAACGGACAGCTCGTCGAGCGGGCGGTGCAGATCACCGAGCTGCTGGGCACCCGGGTCGCCACCCCCGGAGAGGCCAGGCAGCGACTCGGACTCAAGCCCAGGTCCTGACGCGCCCCGTGGCCCCGCTCTCGCACCACTTCATCGATTGCCCGCCCCCTACGGAGGTCGCCGTGCCCACCCCTGCACCTGTCTCCCCACCCGAAGACGTATCCCGGATCGCCTGCATCGGTGCCGGCACCATCGGCGGCGGCTGGGTCGCCCACTTCCTCGCCCGCGGCTACGACGTCGTCGCCTGGGACCCGGCCGAGGACGCCGAGACCAGGTTGCGCCGCCTGGTCGAGGCGGCATGGCCCGCGCTGGAGCAACTCCGGCCCGCCGACGGCGCCTCCCCCGACCGGCTCACGGTCGCAGCCACGCTGGAAGAGGCCGTCGGCGACGCCCACTTCGTGCAGGAAAGCGCTCCCGAGGACCTGGCGCTCAAGCGGGACCTGCTGGCGCGCCTGGACGCCGCCACGCCCGAAGGCGTCGTCATCGCCTCCTCCACGTCGGGCTACCCGATGACAGACATGCAGGCCGAGGCGGCCCATCCCTCCCGGCTCGTCGTCGGCCACCCGTTCAATCCGCCCTACCTCATCCCGCTCGTGGAGGTGGTCGGCGGCGAGCGGACGCACCCGGCCGCGGTGGAATGGGCCTCCCGCTTCTACGAGAGGGCCGGGAAGTCGGTCATCACTATGGACCGCGAGGTGCCCGGCTTCATCGCCAACCGGCTCCAGGAGGCACTGTGGCGTGAAGCCCTGCACATGGTCGCCAACGGGGAGGCCACGGTGGCCGAGATCGACGACTCCATCACGGAAGGCCCCGGACTGCGGTGGGCCTTCATGGGCCCCTGCCTCACCTTCGCCCTCGCCGGAGGCGAGGGCGGAATGGCCCACATGCTCGACCACTTCGGCCCGTCACTGAAATCTCCCTGGACCCGGTTGCAGGCTCCTGAGCTGGACACGCCCCTGCGAACCGCGATGGTCGAAGGGTGCGCCGAGGCTGCTGCGGGGCGCAGCTTCGCCGAGCTCGTCGCCACCCGCGACCAAGGGGTCATCGACGTGCTCCGGGCGACCGGCAGGCTGCCGGGCGGCGCGCCTGCGCGGCCGCGGCACTCGGGGAGGTGAGCACGTGGACGAGCGGCTTCCACCTCTTCACCGGACCGTCTTGCCGGAGTGGATCGACTACAACGGCCACATGAGCGAGGCATACTACGTCCTCGTCTTCGGCCACGCCACGGACCTGATGCTGGCGGGCGCCGGTCTCGGTCCGCACTACGTCGAGCAGCAGGGATGCTCCCTGTACACCGTCGAGGCGCACGTGCGCTATCTCCGCGAGGTTTCGGAGGGCGGCTCGCTCACCGTGCACACCAGGATCCTCGGAGTGGACACCACGAAGGTGCGCTTGTGCCATGTGATGTACGCGAGCGCCTCGCCGGGGCGTGACGACGCACCGGTGGCGACCTCCGAGTTGCTCGGCGTGCACGTCGACCAGCAGGCAGGCCGTTCGGCGCCGCTGCCCGAGGCCGCACGCGAACGGCTGACCGTGCTGGTACAGGAGGCCCCCGACTGGGCGGGCCGCGCCATCCGCCCGGTACCGAACACCGGGTGACCAAGCGGCCGGCGCGGCCCGCGCCCCCGCCACGAACGCCACGCAGGCGGCCGACGGCCTGGCATTCTGACGGTTCGTCACCGATCCGCTCCTGACGATGCGCCCACCAGTGCCTACGGCCGCGAGGGGACAGCCTGCTGACCGTGTCGAGGGTTTCACCCGGCAGCTCGCCCAGGCCACCGAGCTGGGGTTGGCCCTTGACCCGGTTCATCCGGCGCAGCAGGACGGCGAAGAACCGAAGGCCGGTGGGCTCGGTTGGGGGGCGGCGAGTCGGGCACGGCCACAGCGTGTGGTATCTCCATCATTGAGAGATTTCTCCGGCACACGAGAGGTGGTCGATGACCTCCGCGCCCCGGTTCGCCAGCCGGCTGATCCCCGTTCTGCTCCTTCTGGCCTGGCTCATCATCGGCGGTGCCCTGGGCCCGTACGCTGGGAAGCTGAGCCAGGTCGCGACCAACGACCAGTCCACCTTCCTCCCGCAGAACGCCGAGTCCACCCGGGTACTGCGCGCCCAGGCCGACTTCCAGCCGGACCGGACGGTGCCGGCCATCGTGGTGTGGACGGCACACGACGGCCGAGTCGCCGCCTCCCAGCGCGTGGCGGCCGCCCGGTCGCTGCAGTCGCTGCGCGGTACCCCGTACGTCGAGGGAGTTCCCTCGCCCGTCGTCCCTTCGAAGGACGGCGAGGCGCTCACCGGCGTGCTGCAGATCCGCTCCGACGTCTCCGACCACAGCGAGGACGTCGTCGACCGCATCCGATCGCGGGCCGCCCGGGTGCCGGGCACGACGGCCCATGTGGGCGGTCCGGCCGCCACCCAGGCCGACCTCACCGACGCCTTCTCGGGCATCGACACCCTGCTGGTGGGCGTCGCGGTCGCCGTCGTGCTGCTGATCCTGCTGCTCGTCTACCGCAGCGTGCTGCTCCCGCTGGTGATCATCCTCGGTGCGGTGTTCGCGCTGGGCCTGGCCAGCGGCATCGTCTACCACCTGGCGGAGAACGACCTGGCGACGGTCGACGGCCAGGTGCAGGGCATCCTGTCCATCCTCGTGATCGGCGCCTCCACCGACTACGCGCTGCTGCTGGCCGCCCGGTTCCGGGAGGAACTCGCCGCCGGCGCGGAGAGGTGGCAGGCCATGCAGGCCGCACTGCGCCGATCGGTCGGCGCGATCGCGGCAAGCGCCGCCACCGTCGCTCTCGGCCTGCTCGCCCTGCTGCTCAGCGACCTGTCCAACAACCGCGCGCTGGGGCCGGTCGGCGCCATCGGCATCGTCTGCGCGCTGCTGAGCGCCGTCACCTTCCTGCCCGCCGTCCTGGTCCTGCTCGGCCGGGCCGCGTACTGGCCCGCCCGGCCTCACCCCGAACGGGTGCCGTCGGCGGGCGACGGTGTGTGGGCCAGGATCGCCTCGCTCGTGGACCGCCGCCCGCGACGCATCTGGGCGACCTGCCTGGTCGTGCTCGCCGCCTGCGCGGCGCTGATGCCGCAACTCCGGGCGGAGGGCGTGCCGCTCAGCGAGACGTTCGTCGGTGGCGCTGCCGTCCGTCACGGCCCAGGACATCCTCGACGAGCACTACCCGGGCGGCTCGGGAAACCCGGCGGTGGTGCTTACCGGCGCCGGCACAGTGCAGCAGGTCGTGCGGGCCGCCGACCGGACGGACGGCGTCTCCGGCGCACGGCCGCGCTCGGGGGGCCGGCAGGGCCAGGCGCTCGTCGTCGACGGCCGGACGCTGGTCGACGTCACCCTCAGTGCCGCCAGCCGACTCCGACGCCGCCCGGCAGACGGTGCGCCGGCTGCGCGGGAACCTGCACGAGATCCACGGCGCGGACGCCCTCGTCGGCGGCTACACCGCACAGCAGCTACGACACCCAGACCACCGCTCAGCATGACGAGAAGGTCATCATCCCCGTGGTCTTGAGCATCATCCTGGTGATCCTCGTGCTGCTGCTCCGCTCGTTGCTGCTGCCGCTGCTCCTCGTCGCCACCGTCGGCCTGAACTTCGCTGCCACGCTGGGCGTCTCGGCGCTCGTCTTCCAGCACCTGCTCGGCTTCAGCGGCACCGATTCCTCCGTGCCGCTGTACGGTTTCGTCTTCCTGGTCGCCCTGGGCGTCGACTACAACATCTTCCTCATGACGCGGGTCCGGGAGGAGTCGCTGCTGCACGGTGCTCGGGTAGGGTGTGCTGCGCGGCCTGCAGGCCACCGGCGGGGTGATCACCTCTGCCGGCGTGGTTCTGGCGGCGACCTTCGCCGCGCTTGTCGTCATCCCCCTCGCCTTCCTCGTGCAGATCGCGTTCATCGTGGCCTTCGGCGTGCTGCTGGACACCCTGGTCGTCCGCTCGCTGCTGGTACCCGCGCTCGTGCGGGACGCGGGGGCGGCGGTGTGGTGGCCCGGCGCCCTGCACCGGGCTCGGCGGACCGACGCGGTGTGACCTCGGGTCACGGCGGTTCGCCGTCGCCGTGCCGGGGGGCGGCGAGGACCTGGTCGAGATCGGAGAGGCGTTCGAGTTGCCGCACCTGCCGGGCCGTGCGGTGGTTGCGGGCCAGCAATTCGCGGTGGCGGTGGACGAAACGCCAGTGGCCGGCCGTGTAGGGGCAGGCCTCATCGCCGGTGCGGTGGGCGGGGCGAGAGGCCGCACAGGTCGCTCATCCTGTGGATGTGGGCGCCGCCCGCGGCGTACGGCTTTCCGACCTGTGGCAGGCCTGACCCCGGCCCGGCAGCCGGGGCTGGCCTTCGTCCCCGGAACGTCCTGCGCTTCGCTGTCCTGCTCGACCTCGTCCGGGACGTCGGAGCGGGTGCCGCCGCCGAGGAGAGACGCGCTCAACGTGGTGCGCAGGCGGGCTGGACACGGCGCCGACTGCGTCCTGGGCGCCCGGCGGCTCCGTGCTGACGACCGGACAGGCTCGCGCGCGGGGATGACCGCGCAGAGGCCGGACCGCTCCGGTTGGTTGCGCTACCCGGTCACACAGACGGTGCTCCCCGGTGTCACCGGAGATCCGCCGTTCGAAGACCGGCTGGTGACAGAGCGCGACGAATGCCGTCGAGGGGAGGAGGATGCCGAACCTGCACATAAGGTGTAGGTGTCGTCTGCGCGGGATCGGGAGCCCGGAAACCGGAGAAGAGGTGACCGACATGGACGTCTCCAGATCTCGGGTGCTCGTCGCCGGAGCCACCGGCGCGCTGGGCGCCGCCCTGTGCCGGATGCTGTCCGACCTCGGAGCGCGACTTGCGCTCGCCGGCCGGGATTCCGAGCGCCTGGGAACCGTGTCCCGTGCGACTGCGACGAAGAACGGGCGGCCGGCACCCAGTCGGCGGATGGACGCGTACGACCTGGACGGGTGCGCGGCTCTGCCGGACTGGGCCGCGCAGGAGCCCGGCGGACTGGACGCGGTGGTGGTGACCACCGGCGTCGCGGCCTTCGGGCGGTGCCACGACATGCCCGACACCGTCGCCGAACACCTGATGACCGTCAACGCTCTGGCGCCCATGGCAATCCTGCGGGCAGCGGTCCCGCTGCCGGCGGACGGCGGGGTCCTCGCAGCGATCAGCGGCGTCATCGCGAGGAGTCCCCAGCCGGGCATGGCCGACTACTCCGCCTCGAAGGGAGCTCTCAGCAGTTGGCTGACCGCGCTCCGGGCCGAGCTCGGCGCGGGAGGCCCGCAGGTCCTGGACGCCCGTCTTCCCCATCTCGACACCGGTTTCGCCGACCGTGCGGTGCACGGCTCCCCTCCCCCGCTGCCGGCGCCCGTGCCCGCCGCCGATGCCGTACAGGCCGTCATCAGCGCCCTGACCGAGGGGGCCGGGGTGTTGCGGCCACGGCCGGGCGGAGGCTTCACCACCTCCTGAGAGACCTCTACAGGCCGAGGAACAGGCAAGAAGGGGGCGGTTCGGCGCTGCCTCCCACGGCACCTGACCGCCCTTCGAGCCGCCCGGAAGGAGCAGCCGGACTCACGTGACCGGTCATCAGTGCCCCAAGAGCGACTAGTGGAACCGACCCGGGGGAAACGCACACCGGTGTCCGGCAGGTTGCGGAGCGGTTACAGGGCGATCAGGCCGGCCGCCGTCGTGCTGAAGCCGCAGGCCTCGAAATAGAACGACCGCAGGTGCTCCTCGAAGTCGACGTGCAGCCAGTGGCAGCCGGCGGCCCGGGCACCCTCGGCCGCACGCGCCACCAGTTCTGCGCCCACCCCGCGAGATCTGCGGTCAGGGGCCACCACGGTGTCCAGCACGAACGCGTGCGCGCCGCCGTCCCAGGCGAGGTTCACGAAGCCGACGAGCATGTCGCCCTCCCGCGCGCAGACCCAGCCGAGGCTGTGCCGCTCCAGCCGGGCACGCCAGCCGGCACCCACCGCCGGGCCACCGAAGCCCTCGGCGTGCAGCGCGTTCAGGTGATCGTCGTCGACCTCGCCACGCCACTGGTAGTCGATCACCACAGGTCAGTCCCTGACCGGGGCGGAGGTGCCGGGCTCCTTCACCAGACGGTCTCCGGGAGAGAGCGTCTCCCACAGATCCTTCTCGATACGGAACTTCCGGGTCTTGCCGTCCGGCCGGCGCACTTCGACGTAGTGGTAGAGGTTCGACCCGTCCGTCGCCCGGCGGGTCGTGTCGATGACGACCCCTTCCCAGGCGTCCTCTGCACGCACTTTGCGGGATGAGAACATACCGTCATCCTAGCGGCCGCTGGCCGGCCCGGCGGGCTTCGAGCACGTTCCCCGACGGGTCCGGCGTGCCTCAGCGGACGGCCCGCTTGCGGCGGCGGATAAGGCCGAAGGCGATGGCGCCGCCTGCCAGTGCCACGACGGCGGCGGCACCCGCGACGGCCGCCGCCGGAAGGCCGGCGCCACGGGAGTCGGCGGCCAGCGCCATGTCCTTCCCCGAATACAGGGCCTTGTCCACCTGTGCTGACGACGCCACGGGCACCTGGTCGGGAATGCGGCCGACCGACTTCACGGAGCCGTCCTTGTTCAGCAGCACCCGCCGGAAATCCGGATGGCGGAAGTCGAACATGCCCGACAGCGAGCCGGCCCGGGCGTCGAACGAGGCGTCACCGATGCGGCCCAGGTGCCAGTTGTCCTCGATGAAGCGGATGACGGAGGACTGCTGGGTGAAGGTGTGGTCGACGGCGTTCGCCCTGCTGTAGGGCGAGACGACCATCAGCGGCTGCCGCGCGCCGGGGCCGCACCGGTCCTGGTAGCCACCGTCGGAGGCCGGGCCGTGCTGGCAGGCTGGACCGTCGACGGTCTTGCCGTCGCTGTCGGTGGTGGTGTCCGTCGAACCGTTGAGCACCTTGTGCGCGACGTGGTCGTACCAGCCGTCGGAGTCGTCGTAGGCGAGCGACGACGGCGGTGTTCTTCCAGGCACGCGACTTCTGGATCCGGTTGATCTCCTTCGACCACGAAGTGCTGTTCGTCGACGGGGTCGGAGTAGGCGGCATGGCCGTCCTGATAGGCAGGAGCCTTGAGGTAGCTGACCGACGGCAGGTGGCCGGTCCGCAGGGCCGCATTGAAGTCCCTGATGTCGTACTGGTGGTTGGCCCGGCCGTCGTGCCCGATCTCCTTCACACCGCGCGGGGGCAGGTGGTGCGGGTTGGCGGTCGACTTGTAGTACTGGAACGGCGCATGGTGCGGGCTGTAGTCCTCGACCTGCTGACCGCCGACGTTGGCGTGCGTGACCGAGGCGCACTTCGCGTAGTGGCCGTCCTGGCCGTCCCAGGGGATGCCGGGCCGGAAGCCGCCCTGGAACCAGCCCCAGGTGACGTGCTTGTCGTTGAGCAGGTCGCCGATGTTGCGACCGGTCATCGCGCCCAGGGCGTTGTGGGAGGTGTGGTCGTCACCGGAGCAGTCGTCATAGGCCGGGTCCGGGTCGTTGATCATGGTGCCGACGCCGTTCTCGTCGGGCGAGGCGACGGTGTACGGGTCGGGCTCCTCGGTCTGCTGCGGGTTCTCCGTCCCCGTGCCGGGGTCCATGGACATCACGCCGTGGGTCTGACCGGAGATCACGTCGATCGCGCCCGGGCTGGAGGGACCGTAGACGTCACCGAAGGAGTTGTCGTTCAGCGCGTAGTGCTGCGCGTAGTTCCACATGCCGGTGACGGTGTTGCCGTCGTAGTAGTCCATCACCAGGCCCGGCTCGCCGAAGAGGTCGCCCGAGCACTTCCCGGAATCGGTGTACTGGACGAACTTGTCGGCCTTGCCGCCGTCGTAGGCGTACTGCTCCGGGGTGTAGCTGTGGTGCTGGTCGCAGGTCATGGCCTGCTCCGGGCCGAGCCGCTCGGGCGGGTACTGGTTCGGGTTGTGCTCGATCAGCCCGGCGTTCTCAGCGGTGCGCACGTCCTTCGGCGTGTGCCGGGAAGCCGTGAAGCGGGTGCCGTCCTGGTTGGTCGCGTGCGGGTAGGTGGCGAAGTAGTGGTCGAAGGAGATGTTCTCGCCGAAGAGGACGACCACGTGCTTGATGGGCGTCGCCGTCTGGTGGTGATGGTGGCCGTGCGCCCAGGCGGGCGCCACGCTCCATGCGGTGGTGAGCGCGGCCGCGCCGGCGAGAGCTCCCAGCCGGCTGAGTCTGCGGCGCCCGCGTCCACGTCGTCGTGCCTTCTCGGACATGTCCTCGCCTCTCCTCTGTACGGCGTCGGGCGCAGTCTCGCACCCGGGGGCGGGCGGGCGAAGGACCACGAGAAGAATTTAGCGTGGCCTTGGCATTCACCTCAGGTGTCGGAGGCCCCTCACGCCAGGAGTCGGCGGCCGAACCAGTCGTGCGTGTCGCGGACTCCGGGCAGCGCGAAGAAATAGCCGCCGCCGAAGGGTGAGACGTAGTCCGTGAGGGGCTCGCCGGCCAGCCGGCGCTGGACGGTCAGGAACTGCCGTTCCAGATCCTGTTGGTAGCAGCAGAACAGCAGGCCCATGTCGAGGTTGCCGTTGCTGTCGGTGCCGCGGTCGTAGTTGTAGGAGCGGCGCAGGATGCGTTGTCCTCCGGTGCGGGCGGTACGGGGGTTGGCGAGCCGGATGTGGCTGTCCAGCGGAATCACGTCGCCCTTGGGGTCCTGCGCGTACCGCGGCGTGTCGTGTTCGTGGTCACCGTCCAGGGGGGCGCCGCTCATCCGGTCGCGGCCGAACATCCGCTGCTGCTCGGTGAGGGAGACGCGGTCCCAGAATTCCACGAGCATCCGGATCAGCCGGACGGCCTGGTAGCTGCCGCCCACTGCCCAGTCCGGTTCGCCGGCGGCCTCACCCACCCACACCAGACGTTCCATGGCGCGCCGGTCCGAGACGTCGGGGTTGGCTGTCCCGTCCATGAATCCCATGTGATTGCGGGGCGTGCCGGAGGGCCGCGGGGGTGAGGCGAAGCCGTCGAGCCGCCAGCGGATCTGCAGACCGCCGCGGGTGTGGCGGGCCACGTCACGCAGCGCATGCAGCACGGTGTCGGGTTGGTCTGCGCAGAACTGGACGCTGACGTCGCCGCCGCACCATGCGGGGTCAAGGTCGTCGTCCGGGAACGGAGTCATGGTGGTCAGCCGGCGGGGGCACGGTCGCCGAGGCCGTAGCGGCCGTCGAAGAGGGACGCGCCGACGGCGACGGTGACGGTCAGTCCGTCGGCCGGGACGGTCTCGCCGAGGGTGCCGGAGTCGGTCGGCGGCGCGGTGATGCCCGCCGACGGAGGCGTGCCGCCGGTGGTGAGGAAACGGGCGCGGTCGGTCAGGGCCCGCAGCACCTGGGCGAGTTCGGCCCGGTTCGCGGCCGTGGTGTCGAAGGCGACGAAGGCGGTGGTGCGACAGGGGCGGGTGAGGATTCCGCTCTGGTGGGCGCCGTGGAAGGGGACACGACGCGATGCGGTGGCCGGCACGGCCTGTGCGGTTTCGCCGGCGGTGTCCGCTGCCGTCATCGAGCCGGCAGCCGCGGCGCCGGCCGCCGCCTGCAGGAAACGGCGGCGGGTACGGCCGCCACGGGCCGGACCGTCGGGAGCGTGCGGGTTCACTGGTTTCCTTCGAGGATGCCCCGGCCGTCAGGCGGGGGAGGAATCGGACTCCTGCGGAGCAGGGTAGAGGTGGCCGGATCGTCGCCGGGGCGGTCCGTCGACCACCATTCGCCCAGTTGGGGGCCACCGCAAAAATCAGTAAGAGTCAATTGTCAGTCCTCCCGGATGGGTTCTGCTGCATGACGACAGGAGCGGCCACGGAGGACGCCGGACGTGCCCGGTTCACCTTCGGTGTGCGCGTGGCGTCGACGGCCCGGTGCCGGCTTGGGGCGGAGTGAAGGACCGTTGCCGGCGGGTGTGGAACGAGTGCGTGGTGAAGTCGAAGCAGGTGCAGCGGCGCAACCAGTCGTCCGGCGAGAAGCGCACGTGTGGTCCGGCGCAGCTGGACAAGATGCGGACCAGGCCTGCAGTCGCACGCCGTGGCTCGCTGACGGCTCCAGCGTCCCGCAGCAGCAGACCATTCGGGGCTTCGGAAAGTCCCGCGCCTGCCCACAAGGACATCAAGGACCGGCTGCCAGTGCGGCCGGTATGGTCGCGGGAGTTGCCCGCCGAACCCTCCTCGGTGCGCGTGTACTGCGATGCGGTGGGGCGCTGGTGGGCCTCCTTCGTCGTCCCCGCACGGACCGAACCCATGCCCAGCACCGGTCGGGCGATCGGCAGTGACTGGGGCGTGAAGGAAACGGCCACGACCACCAGTGACGCGCACGACCTCCCGCATGCGTAGCATGGCCGCACCGCGGCGCAGAAGCCTGCCCGCTATCAGCGGATGATGGCCCGCCGGAAGCCGAAGCGGCAGACGGTGAGGCTGCACCGGAAGGTGGCGGACCGGCGGCGGGATGACGCGCGCAAGTGGGCGAAGAAGGTGGTTCGCGACCACGACCGGATCGCCGTGGAGGACTTCCGGCCGAAGTTCCTCGCCAAGTCGACCATGGCCAGGAAGGCCGCAGACGCTGCGATCGGCGTGACCAAGCGCGCGCTGGTTGAGACGGGCGCACAGCACGGGCGGTACGTCCGTCTCGTGCATCCCGCGCACACCTCCACGGACCGCGCACAGTGCGGAGCGAGAACCAAGCACGCACTACCCCTCTCGATACGAACTTACGCCTGCACCACGTGCGGCGCCGTCTCCCCACGAGACAAGAACAGCGCCCGCGTGATGCTCGTCCGGGCAGGTTGGAAACCGGCAGGTGCCGACGGCGTAGGACCTCCGGGAGCGCTGCTCCCGGAGGCTGCCTGAGCCTGAGATCCCCGCGCACCCCCGTAGGTGCCCCGTCAGGGGCGCCCGGCCGCAAGGCGGGACGGGAATCCCACGTTCAGGCAGGGGAGCCTTCAAGTGGTCCTCCGTACGTCACAGATCGCGGCGATGTCGGCGAGGCGCTCCACCAGGTCGCCGACGTCGGCGTCGATCTGCTCGCGCTCGCGTCTGGTGAGTTCGTCCAGCGGCGTCCAGCGCCCGTGCCGGTGCTGGGCGACCAGGGCGTCGCGGGTGCGGTGGAGGGAAGCCTGGAGTGCGTCCATGTGGGGGTATCGGTTCTTCAGCAGCGGGCTGAGCCGTTTGAGGACGGCTTCGGTGCCGTCCAGGTTGGCCCGGGCGGTGGCGAGGTTGCTGCCACTGCCGTAGTCGGTGCGGCCGGTCAGCTCGAACTGCAGGGTGTTCTCGAGGATCTCGTGTGCGCGCAGTCCCATGTCGAGCGGGTCCATGCGCTGTTGCGACCACGTCTCGCGCAGGGTGTGCACGTCGTGGGCGAGCCGGTCGGCGAACGGGCGGAGTTCGGTGGCGTTCGCGTCGTGCCACAGGCCCTTCTCGAGGCGGTGGAAGCCGGTGAAGCCGGGGTCGTCGCTGCCTTGGGACAGTCCGGCGCCGGTGCCGTTGATCGCCTGGTCGGCGTCGCCGAAGGTTCCGTAGGCGGCGCCCATCCGCTCGTAGACGAGGTGGGCGGGCAGCCATGCTCTGCGGGCGGCGGGCAGGTCGCCGCGGCGGACGGCATCGCGCAGTGTTTCGGTCTTCTGCTCCAGCTCCTTCATCCGGCCGCCGACCCATTTCTGGTAGTCGATGGTCGGCGGGATGAGGTCGTGGCGGTCGACGGGCACGACGGCGGGGCCGCGTCGCTGGTGGTGCCCGCCGGTGATGCGGACGGTGGGTCCGTCGATGGCACCGGCGTCGTCGGGGATGCAGCGGAAGCGGTAGCTGCCGTCGCCCAGGGAGGCGCGCAGTGTGCGGGTGGTGCCGGGGGCGAGTCCCTCGACCTCTCCGTAGGCGGCTCCGGTGCGGGAGTCGACCAAGTATGCCTCGACGATGCGGTCGGTGGTGTTGTGCAGGTGGAAGAGCTGCGCCCCGGGGTGTGGGTGGTCCCAGCCCCGGCCGCAGTCGCCGAGGGAGACCTCGACGTCCGTCGCGACCGACTCCCTGTCACCGCGCGCCTCGTCGCCTGCGGTGACGACGGCGACCGCCGCGACGGACGCACCGGCCAGCAGGAGGGCGCCGGCCGGCAGTGCCCACCGGCGACCGCCGCGCCGCCGCCGGCGCTCCGGCCGGTTCTCGGAGCCGGGTTGCGCCATGCGGATAGTCCCCTCTCACCGTCGGTGCGCCCCTGCGGACGACAGCGCGTCATGATAGCCGCGGGGGACGGCGAGGCCAGGGGCGTGCGCTGTTTCAGCTGCCTCCGGCCGCGGCGAAGGGGCCGTCGGGGGTGAAGGCCGCCTTGGCGAAGCGTTCCCCGATGCGGCGGTGTGCGGCGGCGTCCGGGTGGAGCTGGTCGGGCAGCGGCAGTTCGGCGAAGTCGGCGTCGCCGTACAGGTCGCGGCCGTCGAGGTAGTGCAGGTTCGCATCCCTCTCCGCCCGCTGCGCGACGATTCGGCGAGCTCGTCGCGGATGACGCCCAGCGTCAGTTTCCCGCTCGCCGCTTCGGCCGGATCGCCGGTGGCGCGGAAGCGGAGCCGCCCCTCTCCGAGGCTGCCGAGGTCCGGGGCGGCCGGGCCGGGGGTCTCCTCGTGGATCGGGCACAGCAGCGGCGAAACGACCAGCAGAGGGGCGGTGGGGTGGCCTTCCCGGATGGTGTCGAGGAAGCCGTGGACGGCGGGGGTGAAGGCGCGCAACCGCATCAGGTCGGCGTTGACCAGGTTGATGCCGAGCTTGACGCTGATCAGGTCCGCGGGGACCTCCCGCATGGTCCGGGCGGTGAACGGGTCGAGCAGCGCGCTGCCGCCCAGGCCGAGGTTGACCAGTTCCACGCCCCCGAGAGAGGCGGCCACCGCGGGCCAGATGCCGGTGGGGACGGCGGCGTCGGAGCCCTGGCTGATCGAGCTGCCGTGATGCAGCCACACCCGGCGGCCCCGGTCCGCTGCCGGTTCGACGGGTGCGTCGGTGCGCAGGGTGCGAAGGTCGGTGGTCTCGTCGTGCGGCAGCCATATCTCGACGTCCTTGAGACCGGCGGGCAGGCCGGTGAAACGGGCGGTGCCGGGCTGCCCGGAGCGGTGCTCGAAGCTCCCGGCGGTCATGTCGATGGTCAGGACGTTGCCGCCGTCCACGCTCGTCCGTCCGGTCGGACGGCCGTCGACGAGCAGTTCGTACACACCGTCGGGACGTGGCGGGGCGCCCACGTAGGAACGCTTGGTGGGCAGTGCGTCCAGTTCGATCGCGGTGGCCCGGGTGCGGAAGGCCAGCCGTACGCCGGAGGGCTGGGATTCGGCCATGGCCAGTTGCCCGTCTGCGCACTGGGCTCGCGCCCAGGCGGGCAGCCGGTGGGGCAGTACTCCGCTGCTTCGGTGTGCTCCAGTTCGACGGCGCCGCGCACGAGTTCCGCGGTGACGGGTGTGGTGATCCAGTCGTGCTCGGTGTGCATGTCTCCACCTGTGGTCCGGAGTGTCAGTGTGCGGGCCAGTTCCGCAGCAGGGCGTCGAGGGCGTCCACGATCCGCGTCCCAGCTCTCCTGCGAGTCGGGGGCGCTGTGGCTGAAGCCGCCGGCCGCCTCGAGGCTGACGTAGCCGTGGAAGACGCTGCCCAGCAGCCGGACCGCGTGCGTCTGGTCCGGCTCGGTCAGGTCGTAGCCGCGCAGGATCGCCCGCGTCATCTGCGCGTGCCGCACACCGGCGCTGGCGGCCGCCGTCTCCGGGTCGAGCCGGCAGCTGCGCCGCGGCGTAGCGGCCGGGGTGTTCGACGGGCGTAGTCGCGGTAGACGTCCGCGAAGGCGGCCAGGGCGTCCTTGCCGGCCCGCCCGGCCAGGGCGGCGGCGCCCCGGTCGGCGAGTTCCTCCAGGGCGAGCAGGGCGATGCCGGTCTTGAGGTCGTGCGAGTTCTTCAAGTGCGAGTACAGGCTCGCGACCTTCACGTCGAATCGCCGGGCGAGCGCGGAGACGGTCACCTGGTCGAAGCCGACGCTCGTCGGCCAGTTCGGCTCCCGCCCGGATCAGGCGTTCCCTGCTCAGTCCTGCGCGTACCATAACGACCCCATCAAACGACATCAACCTCTGCGCATCATCCTAATACCTATAGGCAAATGCGATGAGACTGAGGTTGGCTTCTTCCCGCGTGGGGGCGGCTAGAGCGCCTTGAGTTCCTCTGTCACCTCCAGGACGGACTTCTTCGCGTCCCCGAAGAGCATCGAGGTGTGGTCCGCGTAGAACAGCGGGTTGTCGATTCCGGCGAAACCGCTGCTCATGGAGCGCTTCAGCACGACCACGGCGTGGGAGGCGTCGACGTTGAGGATCGGCATGCCGTGGATCGGGCTGGAGGGGTCCGTGCGGGCCGCCGGGTTGGTGACGTCGTTCGCGCCGATCACCAGCGTCACGTCGGTGCGGGCGAACTCGTCGTTGATCTCGTCCATCTCCTTCAGCACGTCGTAGGAGACGTCGGCCTCCGCGAGGAGGACGTTCATGTGGCCCGGCATGCGGCCGGCGACAGGGTGAATCGCGTAGAGCACCTCGACGCCCTTGTCCTGCAGGAGCGCGGCCATGTCCTTCACCGCGTGCTGGGCCTGCGCCACGGCCATGCCGTAGCCTGGGACGATGATCACCTTCGCGGCGTAGGCCATCTGGATCGCCGCGTCGGCTGCCGAGGTGGAGTTCACCGGCCGTTCGGCGCCGCCACCCGCCGCGGGGGCGGTCGCCCCGCCGCCGAAGCCGCCGGCCACGATGGCCGGGATGGTGCGGTTCATCGCGACGGCCATCTGGTGGGTGAGGATCGAGCCGGACGCGCCGACGATCATGCCGGCCACGATCATCGCCGTGTTGTCCAGCGCGAGACCGGCCGCGGCGGCCGACAGTCCGGTCAGGGCGTTGAGCAGTGAGATGACCACCGGCATGTCGGCGCCGCCGATCGGCAGGACGACCATGACGCCGAGCAGCGCGGCGAAGACGAGCAGGGCGATCAGCCACAGCTGCGCGGAACCCCCGAGCCCGGAGACTGCCGCGCATCCGGCGGAAGCCGCGAGCAGCGCGAGATTGACGGCCTGTTGACTCCGGCCGAGACCCAGTGGGCGGGACGGCAGCAGTTCCTGGAGTTTGCCGAAGGCGATCAGCGAGCCCCAGAAGGATACGGAGCCGACGAGGGCGGCGAACATCGAGGTGACCACCACGTATCCGGCCGTGCCGGTGAAGGCGCCGGAGGTGCGGAACTCCGACCAGGCGATGAGCGCGACGGCGCCACCGCCGACGCCGTTGAACAGCGCCACCATCTGAGGCATCGCCGTCATCTTGACCCGGCGGGCGGACGGGACGCCGGCCGCCGTGCCGATGACCAGGCCGGCGACGATGAGGAGCCAGTTGTGCGCCACGTCCATCAGCGTCGCGGCGACCGCGAGCGCCATGCCCGCCGCGGCGATCTTGTTGCCGCGCACCGCGGTGCGCGGTCCGGTCAGTCCGGACAGGCCGTAGATGAACAGGGCGAAGGCGACGATGTAGAGGCCTGCGCGCATGGTGTCCATCACTCGCTCGCCTTCTTCGCGTCGGATCTCTCGGTCGGCCGGGTCTTGAACATGCCCAGCATCCGGTCGGTGACGAGGAAACCGCCGACGACGTTGACGGTGCCGAAGGCGATGGCGATGACGAGGATGACGGAGTCCAGGGCTGTGGGGTGCTCGAGTTCACCGAGGACGATGAGGCCGCCGAGCAGCACGATGCCGTGGATGGCGTTGGTGCCCGACATCAGCGGCGTGTGCAGAGTGTTGGGCACCTTCGAGATGACGGCGAAGCCGACGAAGGCGGCCAGGACGAGGATCGCGATGTCGGCGAGGAGGCTTCCGGAGTCCATCACGGCTCCTTTCTCGTGACGCAGGACGCGGCCAGGATCTCGTCGGAGAAGTCGGGCGCCAGCGTCCCGTTCTCGTCCAGCATCAGTTCCAGCAGCGCGGTGACATTGCGTGCGTAGAGTTCCGAGGCGTGTTCCGGCATGGTCGCGGGCAGGTTGAGCGGCGAGGCGATGGTCACGTCGTGGGCGACGGCAGTCTCGCCGGGCCGGGTCAGTTCGCAGTTCCCGCCGCTCTCCCCCGCCATGTCGACCACGACACTGCCCGGCCGCATGCCCTGCACCGCTCGGGCGGTGACCAGCCTGGGCGCCGTGCGTCCGGGCACGAGGGCTGTGGTGATGACAACGTCGAAGGAGGTGATGGCCTCCTCCAGCCGTTGCTGCTGGGCAGCGCGTTCGGCTTCGGTGAGTTCCCGGGCGTAGCCGCCCTCACCGGCGGCGTCGATGCCCACGTCCAGCCACCGTGCGCCCAGCGACCGCACCTGGTCGGCGACCTCGGGGCGGACGTCGTAGCCGGTGGTGCGGGCACCGAGCCGCTTGGCGGTCGCCAGTGCCTGCAGTCCTGCGACGCCCACGCCCAGCACGAGTGCGGTCGCCGGTTTCACGGTGCCGGCGGCGGTCGTCAGCATCGGGAAGAACCGGGTGGAGAGTCCTGCCGCGAGGAGGACGGCCTTGTATCCGGCCACGTTTGCCTGCGAGGAGAGGGCGTCCATCGACTGGGCGCGCGAGATCCGCGGGACCGATTCCATCGCGAAACCCGTCACCTCCGCCTGCCGCAGCGCGGTGACGGTCTGCGGCGAGGTGAGGGGCGCCAGGAAGCCGATCAGGGTGGCTCCGGGGCGCAGCCTGCCGATCTCCTCGGGCGTCGGCGGGGTCACCTTGAGCACTGCGTCGCACTGCCACGGGTCGCCGGTCTCGGCGCCGGCGGAGGTGAAGGCGTCGTCGGGGATGAGGGCGTCGAGTCCGGCCCCCGGCTCAACGACCACGCCGGCGCCTCTTCGGCGGAGTCTGTCGACGACCTGCGGGACCAGGGAGACACGGCGTTCGCCGCCGGCGCGTTCCCTGGGCACGCCCACTCTCGTTCCGCCCGGTGGGGCGGCTGACTGAGCTTCCACGGCATGCACCTCCGATGTCGGGAACCGGACCGGGGCGCGGCGCTGCCCGCCCGTCGCTCACATGCTTCCCCAGTCCGGCTTCCCTCATCGGTTCGCGGGTGGCTTTTCGCCCGCGACGGCGACGGTCACTCGGTGCGGCGCGGGATGCCCAGCAGGTTGGCGTCCTGCAGTTCAGGGGGCAGCAGGTCGTCCGGCCAGTCCTGGTAGGCGACGGGGGCCAGCCAGCGGTCGATCGCGCCCGCGCCGACGGAGGTGTGGCCGGCCGAGGTGGTGGCCGGCCAGGGGCCGCCGTGGTGCATGGCCCAGCACACCGCGACACCGGTGGGCCAGCCGTTGTGGATGAGCCGTCCGACGCGGTGGCGGAGCACGGCGGCGACGCGGGCGGCCGCCTCCCGGTCGCCTTCTCCGGTGTGGACCGAACCGGTGAGCTGGCCTTCCAGCGCGGCGAGGGTCTCGCAGAGGGCGTCGGTGTCGGGGTAGGTGACGACGAGTCCGGCGGGGCCGAAGCATTCCCTGGTGAGGGTGTCCAGGCGGGCGGCGAACGTCTTCAGCGGCACCTGCCACACCTGGGGCCGCACCGACCAGGCTTCCTCGGCGGCGGTGCCCTCGGCGAGCGGTACGAGGTCGTCGGAGTCGGCGAGGCCGGCGGTGTGGCGCCGGTAGGTGTCGCGGATCCGCTCGGTGAGCACGGGGCCGCCGGTGGCGCCCCGGACGGCGTCGGCGATCGCCGCCAGCAGGTCGGGGTGGTCCTCCGGTACGAAGAACAGTCCGGGGTTGGTGCAGAACTGGCCTGTGCCCTGGGTGAGCGAGCCGGCGTAGGCCTCGGCGAGCACGGCATGCCGGTCGCGGGCAGCTCCGGGCAGGACGACGACGGGATTGACGCTGCCCAATTCGCCGTAGAAGGGGATCGGGTCCTCGCGTGAGGTGGCCAGGTCGAACAGGGCGCGTCCGCCGCGAAGCGATCCGGTGAAGCCGACGGCGCGGATCGCGGGGTGGCGCACGAGGGCGGCTCCGGCGTCGAAGCCGTGGACGAGTTGGAGGACGCCATCCGGGGCGCCCGCCGCACGCAGTGCCGTGCTGACGATGCGGGCGACGGCCGCGGAGGTGGCGGGGTGTCCTTCGTGAGCCTTGACGACGACGGGGCAACCGGCAGCCAGTGCGGAGGCGGTGTCGCCTCCGGCGACGGAGAAGGCGAAGGGGAAGTTGCTCGCGCCGAAGACAGCGACCGGGCCGAGGGGTTGGGCCATGCGGCGGATGTCGGGTCGCGCGGCGGCGGGGTCGGCGGGGGTGAGCTGGACGTCGAGGTAACCGCCGTCGCGCAGGACATCGCCGAAGAGCCGCAGTTGGCCGCTGGTGCGGGCGACCTCTCCGCGCAGCCGCTGCCCGCCGAGTGCGGTCTCGCGGTCTGCGAGTGCGACCAGATCGTCGGTTTCGGCGTCGAGTGCGGCGGCGGCGGCCTCGAGTGCGTCTGCGCGTTCGGCTGGGGTGCGGGCGGACCAGGCCGGGAAGGCGCGGGCGGCCAGGGCGGCCGCGGAGTGAAGTTCGTCGGGGGTGGTGGCGGGGACGGGTTCGCCGGCGGGTGAGCCGGTGCGGGGGTCGAAGCCTTGGATCGAGGTGGGTGCGGTGGTCACGCGTCGTCCTTCGTGTCGGGTGTGGGTGCGTCGAGTGCGGGTGAGCAGAAGTCGCCGCCCAGGCGGGTGTCGTCGTGGAGGCCGGGGGAGCCGGGCAGCAGTTCGGCTGCGTACTGTTCGGCGTCGTCGCGGGGCTCGTAGCCCAGGGAGCGGGCTTCGGTGAGGGAGAACCAGCCGCGGGTGTTGGCGGAGACCGCCCATACGACGCGGTAGCCGGGGCGGGGAGCGGCGAGGGACGCCTCCAGCAGCCGGGCGCAGTCGTCGGGTGAGAGCCAGGTGGCCAGCTGGCGTGGCGCGGTGGGCTTCTCGAAGCAGGAGCCGATGCGCAGACAGACGACGTCGAGTCCGTAGCGGTCGTGGTAAAGGCTGCCGAGGGCTTCGCCGGCGACTTTACTGACGCCGTAGTAGGTGTCGGGGCGCGGGAAGAGGTAGTCGGAGGCGTCGGCGTCGTCACGGGGGTGGAATCCCGCGGCGTGGTTGCTGCTCGCGAAGAGCACGCGCGGGACACCGGCGCGACGGGCGGCCTCGAAGACGGTGTAGGTGCCGTGGATGTTGGTCTCGAGGATCTGTTCCCAGGGCGCCTCCCGGCTGAGGCCGCCGAGGTGGATGACGGCGTCGACTCCCTCGCAGGCGTGCTCTATGGCCGTGAGGTCGGTGACGGAGGCCTGCATCGTTTCGACGTCCTCGCCGGGGTCCGCGGCGGGCAGCGGCGCGACGTCGAGGAGCCGCAGGGTGCGGCCCGGACGTGTGAGGCGAGGGCGCATGAGGGTGCCGACGCCCCCGGCCGCTCCGGTGATCAGGATGCGTCGAGTCATGCGCTGATCTCCTCCAGGGGTTCGCGTGGTCGGTTGACCTGTCCTCCCAGCGAGTCTTACAGTCTCAAAAAACGTTCGCAAGTGTGGAAGTCGTTCTCATATGTGGACGTCAGTCAGACAGATGGCCGCGACGGGCGGCCGGGTCCGAGGAGTCGCAAGGTGCCCATGCTCGACGGCGTGTTGTTCTTTCCCGTGACACCGTTCACCCCCTCCGGCTCGGTGAACCTGCAGGCGTTCGGCGAACACCTGCGCAGCCGCCTGGAGGCCGGACCGGGCGGGGTGTTCGCGGCCTGCGGAACCGGGGAGTTCCACGCCCTGGAACTCGAGGAGTACGCGCAGCTGGTGCGCACCGCCGTGGAGGTCACCGACGGCCGGGTGCCGGTCTTCGCCGGCGCCGGCGGGCCGCTTCCGCTGGCCCGCCGCTTCGCACAGACCGCCCGGGAGGCCGGGGCCGACGGCCTGCTGCTGATGCCGCCCTACCTGGTGAGCGGTCCGCCGGCCGGCCTGGTGGCCTACACCCGTGCGGTGGCGGAGGCCGGCGACCTGCCTCTGATCGTCTACAACCGGGCGAACGCCCGGTTCGACCCCGCCTCGGCCGCCGAGGTGGCGCAGATCCCGCAGGTCGCCGGGCTCAAGGACGGCCACGGCGACATCGAAGCGCTGAGCCGGACCGTCCAGGCCGTCCGCACCGTCCTGCGCGGCAGCGGGAAGCCCTTCCAGTTCTTCAACGGCCTGCCCACCGCCGAGGCGACCGTGCCCGCCTACCGGGGCATCGGCGTCCGGCTGTACTCCTCCGCCACCTTCTGCTTCGCGCCGGAGATCTCCACCGCCTACTACGAGGCGGTGACCAAGGGCGACACCGAACTCGTCGACCGGTTCCTGGCCGACTTCTTCCACCCCCTGGTGAACCTGCGCGAACAGGTTCCCGGCTACGCCGTCGCCCTGGTGAAGGCGGCGGTGCGCGACGGCGGGCTCGACGTCGGCGGGGTACGGCCGCCCCTGGTCGACCCCTCCCCCGAACACCTGCGGGAGCTGCGCCGCATCACCGAGGCGGGGCTGGCGCTGTGCACGGAGGCCGCCGCATGAGCGACAACGCCGTACGCATCACCGGTGTCGATGTCACCCCGGTCGCGTTCCGGGACCCCGCGCTGCTGAACGCCGTGGGGGTGCACGAGCCCTACGCGCTGCGCGCCGTCATCGAGATCCACACCGATCAGGGCCTGTCGGGTCTGGGCGAGACCTACGCCGACGAGGGACACTTGCGCCGGCTTCGGTCGGCCGCCGACTCCCTGCTGGGCATGGACGTGCACGCCCTAGGCCTGATGCACGCCGCGGTCGCGCGGGTGCTGAACGGTGACACCGGCTGCGGACGGGCACGGGCTGACCGGGCTGATCACCTCCAGCAGCACGGTGGACCGCGTGTTCTCCCCGTTCGAGGTCGCCTGTCTGGACATCCAGGGCAAGGCGGCCGGCCGTCCCGTGTGCGACCTGCTCGGCGGGGCGGTGCGCGACGCCGTCCCCTTCAGCGCCTACCTGTTCTACAAGTGGGCGGCGCACCCGGGCGGCGAGGCGGACGCGTGGGGTGAGGCGCTGGACGCCGACGGCATCGTCGCCCAGGCCCGCCGCATGATCGACGACTACGGCTTCTCCGCGATCAAACTCAAGGGCGGCGTGCTGCCCCCGGAGCAGGAGATCGACGCGGTACGGGCACTGCGCGATGCCTTCCCGGAACACCCACTGCGGCTGGATCCCAACGCGGCCTGGACCGTGGGGACCTCGCTGAAGGTGGCCCGCGAACTGGACGGCATCCTGGAGTACCTGGAGGACCCGACGCCCGGACTGGACGGCATGGCGCAGGTGGCGCGCAAGGCGTCCATGCCGCTGGCCACGAACATGTGCGTGGTCACCTTCGACCATCTGGCGCCCTCGGTCGCGCAGGGCTCGGTCCAGGTCGTGCTCTCCGACCACCACTACTGGGGCGGCCTGCACCGCTCGAAGCTGCTGTCAGGCATCTGCGAGACGTTCGGCATGGGACTGTCCATGCACTCCAACTCCCACCTGGGGATCAGTCTCGCGGCGATGACACACCTGGCCGCCGCGACCCCCAATCTCAGCTACGCCTGCGACACGCACTGGCCGTGGAAGACCGAGGAGGTCGTCCAGGACGGCGTGCTGGAGTTCTCCGAGGGCTCGGTGGCGGTGCCCCGCACGCCCGGGCTGGGCGTCACGCTGGACCGGGACGCGCTGGCGCGACTGCACGAGCAGTACCTGTCCTGCGGGCTGCGCCACCGGGACGACACCGGCTACATGCAACGCATCGACCCCGCCTACAAGAGGAAGGCACCCCGCTGGTGACACGCGCGGTCGGGTACGCCTACCCCTGGGGCTTCATCGGCGACCCGGCCGCCGCGCAGCGAGCGCGCGCACTGGGTCGGAACGCGGTCGCCGCCCACCACACGGTGCGGGCTGCCGGCCCGTTGCATCCGGGCCGCCGCCTGGTTGAGGCCCGGCACGCGGCCCGCTACGTGCCGGTGCGTGAGGAGGCATGGCGGGGACGGCGGCTGCGCCCGGCGCAGCCGTCATGACCGGGACCGTAGGCGGACGACGACCTGGTCGCCCGGGCCCGGCAGGCGCTGCGGCCCGCCGGCCTGGACGTCTACGCCTGGGCCGTACTCACCCACAACAGCCTGCTGGGCCGGGCAAACCCGGACCTGACGGCGCGCAACGCCTTCGGCGAGCACTACTCCTGTGCGCTGTGCCTGTCGGCGGTGGAGGTCGTCTAGTGCCGCATCAGCCAGGGTTTGCCCGGTGGCGAGGCGTCCTGGCGCACTGCGTTCGCTTCGCTCACTCCGTCTCGGCTCTGTTGCGCCTGCGGATGCCGCAGCCTCCCGCACGGCGCCCGGACGCCGCACGCAGGTGTCCTACCCGGGCCTTCGGGCAACGCAGGGGGCACCTCCCGCCGAAGGCAGGGGGAGAGCGTGCGTACCAGGACGCCGGGCGGGGCGCACCATGGCTGATGCGGCATTAGTGCGCGACGCTGGTGCGCGAGATCGCCGTGGCCGGACGGCCCGACGGACTCGTGCTGGAGGCATGCGGGCCCCTGGGCGTCGTCCACGGCGGGCATCACGGCAAGACGGACCTCACCGGCTGGACGGCCGTTTTCACCAGCAGCTGTTGTCGCTGTGCTTCTGCGCCGCCTGCGCACGCCGGTATGCCGTCGCCGAGGCCCTGGGGGCGCAGTCGGCCGGCGCGCTGGCCGGTGAGCGGGCGCGGGTGGTACGCGAACTGCGCGCCCGGGTGGCCGCCGAGGCGCGTGCGGTGAGCCCTGGTGATTTCGACAGGGCGAAGTGGTGCCAGGGCGACGGTGCGATCCGGCACCACGGTTCGGGCAACAAGTTTGGGCACCACAGTTCCTTGGTGTGGTGACATGCCGCAACAGCCCTGGACTGCGGCTGGTGCTGCACGCCTCGGCGGACCCGTGGGCGACCGGGCCGTTCGCGACGGTCGACGGCGGCCTCGGTACGGACGTGGACGTGCTGGTGGGCCGGTGCTGGGATCCGGCCCGGGCGGGGCCGCGGCCTGCGTGCGCTTCGGGAGACCGCGGACGAACGTACTACGGTGGGCGGCTATCTGCCGGCCGACGGCACCTGGCAGGCGGAAGACGCCGCCGAGCGGCTAGCGGCTACCTGGCCGCCGGCATGGACGAGTTGCACCTGTACCACCTGTGGCCGGCCTGCGCGGCCGGCCTGCAGGTGATGGCGCGGCTCGTCGCTGCGGCGGAGGACGCCGGCCGGCCGGCTACCTGATGCCCTCGCGGCGCAGCGTACGGGCGAGTTCGTCGCTGTGACGGCGGACGGTCTCGGCGATCCGCCCGACCTCCTCGTCGGTGACCTGCGTGTGCGGCATGGAACAGCTGATGGCGTCGGTGGCGGGGATGCGGTAGGTGACCGGCGCTGCCACGCAGCACAGGCCCGGCGTGTTCTGTTCCCACTCCAGCGCCCAGCCGCGGCCGCGGGCCTGCTCCAGCTCGGCGTGCAGCCCCGGGCGGCTGGTGACGGTGTGTTCGGTCAGCGGTTCCATGCCGCCCGCGGGCAGCAGCCGGTCGGTCTCCGGTGGGGTGAGCTCGGCGAGCAGTGCCTTGCCGAGCGCGGTCGCGTAGGCAGGCAGCTGCCGGCCCACCCGGGAGGTGAGGCGGCGGGAGTCGGTTGCCTCGCGGGTCGCCAGGTAGATGACGTTGGCGCCGTCCAGCCGGGCGTAGTGCGTGGTGAAGCCGACGTCCGAGCGCAGGAGTTCGAGCCGGCGGACGGCGAAGGGCAGCGCCGGGTCCCGGTCCAGGTAGGCGGTACCGCACAGCAGCGCGTGCGGACCGATGCCGAACGCCGTCTCACCGTCGGCGCTCTCAATCCACTTCAGCGCCGTGAGCGTGCGCAGCAGGGCGTGCAGGCTGGACCGGGGGTAGCCGGTCCGCTCCTGCAGCTGCCCGAGCGTGAGCCGCTCGGTGGAGTCCGCGAGCACCTCCATGATCATCACTGCGCGTTCGGCCGACTTGACCAGTCCGCGCCCGCCCGTGTCCTCCGCGGCTGCGTCCGGCGCCGCCTCGTTCTTCGCCAACGTCGATCCTCCTGACCCGTTGCCCCCCACCATACGGGAAGTTAACCTACCGCCTGAACGATGCACACGTATGAGAACAACGTTCACATACGTAGACGCATAACTCTCCCAGTCCGGCGGTGGCCACCGGCCTGGGTGCCTGGCTCATCGCACCGCGCTGGAACCAGCTGCGGCAGCGCTGCGCGGTCGCCTCACCACTGGAGTACGTGGCCCGGCGCTACAACATTCCCACCCAGCAGGCACTCGCCTGAAGCGGTGCCCTGCTGAAGGTCTTCGACGCGGCGGCCGAGTGGGCCTCGGTCGCCATCCTGCTCAACGTCTTCACCGGAATGTCGATGACGCTGGGCATTGTGGTCACCGGCATCATCACACTGCTGTACTGCACGGCGGGGGGCCTGTGGGCCGACGCGCTTGCCCTGGTGGCGGCCGTGATGGGGCCGATCTCGATTCCGATGCTGCTGGGTCTGCTGCCTGCCTTCCGCAAATGCGGCCGCAGGCGGCGCTCGCCTCCTGGGGGGTTCGGGTGGCCGGCTACGTGCTGGTCAGGTACGGGGCCGGCAGCACCGACCAGACGGTGGTCATCGCCACGCCCCAGCTCACCTCGCTGGTGCTGTACGTGGCGCTGGGTCTGCTGATGCCCGAACCGAACCCGGATGCCGACGAGATCGTGGCCACCGTCTCCCCGGGTGGCCCGGCCACCGACGAGCAGGCTGCCGCGCCCGCCGGGCCGGAGCCCGCCCCGTCGCGCGTCGGAGACTGACCCTCCCCGGGCCTGCCCGTCAGCTCTCCAGCGCCAGTGCGGCGAACGTCGCCAGCCAGTGGTCGGTGGTGAAGTCGCCCGACGCGGTGGCGGGCAGGGCTCGGTCGAGGTGGACGGCGGCGGTCTCGCGCAGCACGGGGACACGCGCGTCGGCGGACGGGAGGGCGGCCGCGAGGCGGCGCGCGGCCGACGCCCGGGACAGGCACAGGCCCAGCAGGTGGCCGATCTGCGGATCGGCGGGGTCGGAGACCCGCGGCGGCTCGAACAGTGGCCTGTCCGCGGCGAGGTGCGGGAGGAAACGAGTCAGCCAGGCGGCGAGGCCCGCCGCGGGCAGGACCCGGCGCATCGCGTCCGCCTCGCACAGTGCGGGCGAGAGGAAGTCCTGGCCCGAGGGCTCCCAGTGCAGCGGGGCGTCATGGTCGTCGGCGAACCAGGAACGCAGCCGGGCCGTCACGGGTGCGGTCAGGGCGGGGACGCCGGCGGCCCGTGCGTGGTCGAGAACCAGGCCGAGCGCGAACGCGCTGTTGGCGTGCGTGCCGTGGCGTACGGGGTGGACTGCCTTGGGAAGCCACTCGTCCAGCAAGCCCGCCACGGTGCGGGCGGCGGGTCGCAGCGCGTCGGCCCACGGGCGATCCGGGAGGGCGGCGGCCTCGGCGGCCAGGGCCAGCAGCCAGGCCCAGCCGTAGGGGCGTTCGAAGTCGGGGCGGGCCCGCAGGTAATCGGCCTCGGCGGCCAGCGCCCGTGGCGTGAGACGGGCATCCAGCGCGGCGGTGACCGCGCCGGTCTCGACACGTTCGGGACAGCGGCGCAGCAGCCGCATCAGCAGCCAGTGCATGTGCACGGCCGAGTGCCAGTCGTAGGCACCGTGGAACACCGGGTGGTGGACGCGAGGTTCGACCAGATCCTGCGGTCCGGTCAGCAGGTGGGCGGGGGCGTTCGGGTAGGCGCGGGTGATGTTGGCCAGGGCGAGCCGGGAGAAGCGGCCGGCGTGCCGGGCGAGCTCCGCGTCGGGCTGCGGAGTCAATGGGTGGCCCCTTCCACGGCGGCGATGTCGTTGCTGGTGGAAAGTGCCGCGGCCAGGACGGCACGCAGGCCGGTGGCCATGTCGGCTACGGACATCGAGGGCTGCTCGCCGGCGGTGACCTGTTCGGGCGCGAAGGGGACGTGCACGAAGCCGCCCCGCAGGCCGGACCGCTGAGTGGCCACGTAGTGGGTGAGGGCGTAGAAGACGTGGTTGCACACGAAGGTACCCGCCGTCTGGGAGACGGACGCCGGAACACCCGCCGCTCGCGCGGCGGCGACGCAGGCCTTGACGGGCAGGGCCGACAGGTAGGCGGTGGGGGCTCCCGCCACGACGGGTTCGTCGAGCGGCTGCCGGCCGGCGTTGTCGGGGATGCGGGCGTCGTCGAGGTTGAGGGCGACGCGTTCCACGCTGAGGCCGACGCGGCCGCCGGCCTGGCCCACGCACAGCACGAGGACGGGGTCGGTGCCGTCGACGGCCGCCCGCAGCTCGTCGGCCGCCGTGCCGAATACGCAGCTGAGTCGTACGGCGGTGACGGCCGCACCGGGAGGCGGCGCGGTCTGGAGCAGCCGCGCCGCCTCCCAGGAGGGGTTGACGCTCTCCCCGCCGAAGGGTTCGAACCCGGTCACCAGGATGCGGGCGGTGGAGCGGCGTGGGGCGGGAGGCATCGGAGCTTCCTTCCGACGGACGGGTGGGGTCAGAAGGCGAAGAAGTACATGATCCCGACGTTGCAGACGAGCATGCCCGCGGCGGTGGGAGCCTGCGCCTTGATGGGTCCGTACTGGTCCTTGAGCTCCAGCAGGGCGGCGGGAACGATGTTGAAGTTCGCCGCCATGGGCGTGACGAGGGTGCCGCAGAATCCGGCGAGCATGCCCACGGCGAGCACCGCGGCCGGGGCCCCGTGCATGTGCTCGATCAGAACGGGCCAGCCGACGGCCGCCGTCATGACGGGGAAGGCGGCGAAGGCGTTGCCCATGATGACGGTGAAGACGGCCATGCCGACGCAGTAGAGGGCCACGGCCGCGAGCCGCTGACCGTCGGGCAGCACGGCTTCGGTGATCTTTCCGACCTGGGTGCCGACGCCGGATGCCTGGAAGATCGAGCCGAGCACGGCCAGCAGCTGCGGGAGCAGCAGTGCCCAGCCCATGGCCTCCAGCAGTCCGCGTCCGGCGTGCACCGGAACCGAGGGGCGTCGTTCACGCAGCACCCACATGCCGATACCGAGGGCGAGTACGGAGCCGATGCCGAGGCCGAGAATGGTCTCGCTGCCGTCCTCCAGGAGGGGGGTGCCGCCGATCCGCCACTTCGCCACCAGGGTGGCGCACAGGACGGCGACGAGCGGGATGGTCAGCGCGGGAACGAAGAGCTTGTTGCCGAAGCGGCGGGCGAGGGCGGTGCGCTCGGACTCCGTGGTGGTGTCGGGGACGCCCTTGCCGGTGAGGTTGAGCCCGCCGAGGCAGATCATGGCGAGGACGGCGACGCCCAGCGGCTCGGCGGGGGCGGACTTGTCCACGACCCAGGTGCTGTAGACGAAGCAGACGCCCAGGAGGCCCCAGAAGGCGGCGGTCGCGTAGCGCTTGGGGTTGGTGCGGTCGAAGACCATCTGGGCGGCCATGCCGAGGAAGGCGGCGCCGACCAGCCAGAAGAACCACTCGGACTTGATCACTTGGCGTTCTCCCCGGTCGTGGTGGTCTCGGTGGTCTCGCCGCGCGGTCCGGGGACGTCGGCGGCGGCCGTCTCGGTCTTGAGTGTGCGGTCCAGGCGCAGCAGCCGGGCGCCGTGGATGAGGGTGGCGCACACGGCGGTGGGGATCGCCCACAGCGCGAGCGAGACCGGCTCCAGGTGGGTGTGGTACGTGGTGTTGACGAAACCGGTGATCAGCAGGATGGAGCCGATCGCGAGGAAGCAGTCCTCGCCGAAGAACAGGCCCGACGGTGTCCGCACCTGCGGCGTGTGAGCGGACCTTCTCCCGGACCCCTTCGGTCAGCGGACGGCCGCCGCCCAGGCGCTCGGTGGCCGCCTCGGCCATCGGAGCGATCATGGGCCGGACACTCTGGGCCGGACCGCCGATGGACTGCAGGCCCACGGCCGCCGTCAGCTGACGGAGCAACAGGTAGCAGGCGAGAAAGCGTCCGGTGGTGAGCCTGGCGAGTTTGCCGATCAGTGTGCGGGCCTGCTGCTGGAGGCCGTTGCGCTCGAGCAGGCCGATGACGGGCAGGGTGATCGCGAAGATCGTCACCGAGCGGCTGGAGGCGAAGCCCTCCCCGAAGGCGTGGAGAATCTCCACCGGGGAGAGTCCGCCCAGCAGGCCGGTGACGATTCCCGCCACTCCGACCACGAGCAGTGGGTTGCGCCTGGTGGCGAATCCGAGGATCACCACGAGAACGCCTAGCAGAACGATCATGCGCTGCTGCCTTCCGGGCATGTCGGCGCCTCAAGCGGTCGCGTGAAGCGAATGGCCCGGAGGTTAGAGGATCGTTGAACGATCCGACAAGGGGTTGCGCGAACGCCGGTGCTCAAGGCCGGTCGGGGTAGGCCTCGGTCAGCTGACGGCGGGAGTCCTCGAGGTAGAAGCCGAGCATGCGCTCGGCACCCTCGGCGTCCCCGGCCTCCAGCGACGGCCAGGATCTCCCGGTTGCGGGTGAGGTAGGGCTCGTGGAAGCGGCGGGGATCGTCCATGACGTGGAAGGCCAGCCGGAGTTCGGCGAGCACGCCGCGCATCAGGTCGTCGGTGCGCCGGCTGCCGGCGAGGGCGGCGAGCGCCTGGTGGAAATGGATGTCTGCGGTACCGCACGCCGTCCAGTCGCCGGTCCGCGCCGCCTCCCGCCCGTCGCGCACCGCTTCCCGACATGGCCTCCAGCGGGTAGGGCGGTGCACCCAGGCCGCGCAGCGCGGTGCACTCCACGAGACGTCGCACGTGGTAGATGTCCGCGATGTCGCCAGGGTCCAGCACGCGCACGAAGGTGCCCCGGTTGAGCCGGTGCACCAGCAGTCGCTCGTGGGTGAGCAGCCGGAACGCCTCGCGCAGCGTGTTCCGCGAGACGCCCAGCGCCCGCCCGATGTGCTCCTCGGACAGCCGCGCCCCCGGCCGGAACAGGCCCTGGGTGATCCGCTCGCGCAGCGCGGCGGCGACGCGCTCGGCGGTGCCCGATCGGCCCAGCAGGGCGCGGTCGGCGGCCAGTTCGGTAAGTTCCGGAGCGGACTGGGCGGTCATGCGTCCCAGTCAAGCCGAGAATGCGTGACGGGACAACACGCCCTTGCCGAATCGTTGAACAATCTTCTAGCCTGGAGGGCCATGAACGGGACGACGATCGACCTCAACGCCGACCTCGGCGAGGGTTTCGGCCGCTGGCGGCTCACCGACGACGAGGCGCTGCTGGCGTGTGTGACGAGTGCGAACGTCGCCTGCGGCTTCCATGCCGGCGATCCGGCCACGATGCGCCGGGTGTGCGAGCTGGCCGCCGCGCGCGGCGTGCGGATCGGCGCCCAGGTCTCCTACCGCGACCTGGCCGGGTTCGGCCGGCGTGCCATGGACGTGCCCGGCCGGCGAGCTGGCCGCGGAGATCGCTTACCAGATCGGTGCACTGGACGTCTTCGCCCGCGCCGCCGGCACTCGGGTCGTCCTACGTCAAACCGCACGGCGCTCTCTACAACCGCGTCGTGCACGACCGGGAGCAGGCCGAAGCGGTGGTCGCCGGGGTACGGCTGGCGGACGCGTCGCTGCCGGTGCTCGGGCTGCCGTCGTCCGCGGTGCACGCCGCCGCCGAGGCGGCCGGGCTGACGACGGTCATCGAGGCATTCGCCGACCGCGCCTATACCGGCGGCGGCACGCTCGTGCCGCGCAGCGAGCCCGGCGCCGTCGTCACCGATCCCGGCCACGTCGTCGAACGAGCCGTGCGGATCGCCCGCCACGGAGAGGTGACCGCCGTGGACGGCCGTCTGCTGCGGCTGAGCGCGCGCTCACTGTGCCTGCACGGCGACACCCCGGACGCCGCCCGGCTCGCCCGCCGGGTACGGCAGGAGCTGGACGCGGCCGGCGTCACCGTACGGGCCTTCACGTGACCGGCGTCATCGTGCGCTCCGTGGGGCGGCACGGGCTGCTCGCCGAATTGTCCTCCGGCCGAGGCCGCGCAGGCGCTGCACGCCGAACTGCTGCGCCGCCGCGCCTCAGGCGTCCTTCCGCCGGTACGGGAGATCGTGCCCGGCGCGCGCACCGTGCTGCTGGAGGGCCTGGCGGACCCGCGGCGACTGGCTGAGGAACTGCCGGGGTGGGAGGTGCCGCCGCTGCGCGAGGAGACGCAGGCGGCACTGCGCATCACGGTGCGTTACGACGGGCCGGACCTGGCGGAGGTGGCCGGACTGTGGGGCCTCTCGGAGGCGGAGGCCATCCGGCTGCACGCGGAAACCGAGTTCCGGGTCGCCTTCTGCGGATTCTCCCCCGGTTTCGGCTACCTGACCGGACTCGACAAGCGCCATCACGTGCCCCGCCGGGCCACACCACGCACCCGGGTTCCTGCCGGCGCCGTCGGTCTGGCCGGGCCGTACACCGGGGTCTACCCGCGCTCCTCGCCCGGCGGCTGGCAGCTGATCGGCACCGCGGTGGACACGGTGCTGTGGGACCCGGCACGCACGCCGGCCGCACTGCTGTCCCCGGGGACGCGCGTGCGCTTCGTACCGGAGGGGGAGGCGTGGTGAGCGCCCGCAGCGGCGGCGCACTGGAGGTCCTCGACCCCGGTGCGCTGACGACCGTGCAGGACCTTGGGCGCCCCGGGCACGCCCATCTGGGAGTTCCGCGCTCGGGCGCGCTGGACGAGCCGGCGCACCGGCTGGCCAACCGGCTGGTCGGCACCGCGGAGACGGCAGCCACCCTGGAGACGACGCTCACGGGTTGCTCGGTCCGGGTGCACGAGAGGTGCACCGCCGTCGTGACGGGCGCGCCGTGCCCGGTCACCGTGGACAGCCGCCCCGCTCCCTGGGGGACGCCGGTCCGGCTCGCCGCCGGTTCCGTGCTCCGGGTGGGGGCGGCGGCCCGAGGGGTGCGCAGCTATGTGGGCTTCTCCGGCGGGGTGGACGCCGAGCCGGTGCTGGGCAGCCGCGCCACCGACCTGCTCTCCGGCCTGGGCCCGTCGCCGCTGCGAGCCGGTGACCGGCTCGCGCTGGGCGCCACCGGGGCGCCGGGCCGCGCTGCCCCGGCTGTGGACGCCGCGCCCTGGCAGGCCCCGCCGCGCGAACTCGTGCTGCCGGTGCACCTGGGGCCGCGGGCGGACTGGTTCACCGAACGGGCCCGGCAGCACCCTGCTGACCGAGGTGTACCGGGTGTCCCCCGCCAGCAACCGCATCGGCCTGCGAACGGACGGTCCGCCGCTGGAACGGGCAGACGCGCGGCGAACTGCCCAGTGAGGGCATGCCGTCAGGGGCGGTGCAGGTGCCCCCGGAGGGCCGTCCGGTGCTCTTCCTCGCCGATCATCCGGTGACCGGTGGTTACCCGGTGATCGCCGTCGCCGTGCCGGAGGCGCTGGCGGGCGCAGCCCAGTCGCCTCCTGGAACTCCGGTGCGTTTCGTCGGCGCCGGGTGACGACCGCCGCTTCCCTGGACACCCCTGACCGTCCGGTGAACGGCGGCGTGGGCGGCGCAGCGGGTGAGCAGCGTTTACCGGGACGGTACGGAACGTCAGATAGGACCGCATCAGGAAACGGCGCGCGCGAGGCAGCCGGCGCCGCAGCGGGAACAGGGGCGTCAACCACCGACGGAGACCGGGGTACTGACGGTTCCGCCGCCAGCCGGTGCGCTGCTCGGGTGAAACACCGGGAGTATCCCTCGCACGAAGCCGTTCCGGGCGGTGTGCTTCCTGATAGTTGCAGCGGTACCTCGTCATTCCGGCAAGAGAGGAACGCATGATGAACGCCAGCCGTACGGCCCGCGCCTCGGCGACCGCCGCAGCCACCGTGGCCGCAGTTATCACCACCCTCGCGGTGACCGCCACCCCCGCGCAGGCGCACCCCACCGAGCCCTTCGGGACCGTGCTCGCGGGCAGCGGCCTGAACGAGCGTCAGTACCCGAGCACCGACTCGCACATCGTCGGCAGCCTGCCGCACGGCGCCGAGGTCGGCCTGAAGTGCAAGGTGCGCGCCCAGGACATCGACGGCAACACCATCTGGTACCTGCTGCGCCGCAACCACAACTGGGTGTCGGCCCGTTTCGTGCAGAACCACGGCTTCGTGCCCTTCTGCAAGAACGTCTGACAGACGGCCCCGTGGTCGGCCCGCGTCCTGAGACGGGGTCGGCCACCGGTGCGCTCACCAGTGGCCGGGACGTGCGACCGTGGGGGGAAGCCGCGTCCCCCCGTCGCCGCGGGCGGCGTTCACCTGAGGCTGGGTGAGGAAGACCCCGGCCCGCAGATCGGCGCCGCTGATGTCGGTGTCCCGCAGATCGGCGCCGGTGAAGTCGGCGCCCCGCACGTCGGCGCCGGTCAGATCGGCGGCGACGAGCCGGGCGCCGCGCAGGCAGGCTCCCCGCAGGTCCGCAGACCGCAGCCGGGCCCCCATCAGGTCGGCTCCCCGATGGTTCCTGCGGCGCCCCGGGACCCGGGCACCGACGAGTTCACCGGCCCGCACCAGCAAGGGGTTGGTCCGGTCCCGCACAGCGGTCACATCGACCGCTCGGAGGTCCTGGGGGCTGCCTCGGGTGAGGGCGGTCAGGGTTTCCCGGGCCTGTTCGAGGCCTGCGTGGAGCGGTCGGGTCTCAGAGCGGGTGAGCGCCTCAGTGACGTAGCGGAGGAGTTCGTGCAGCGCGCGCACGACGGGAAAGACGTCGAACATTCGCTGCGCTCGGCGGGGATCCTCCCGCCAGTCGCGTCCGCCGAAGGTGACCTGGGAGACGTGCTGGCCCGCTCCGAAGCAGTCGTAGACCGTGCAGCCGGGATAGCCGCTGCCACGCAGCCGCTGGTGGATACCGCAGCGGAAATCCGCCTGCAGGTGGGTGCACGGCTCCCCCGCCCGCTTGTCGGCCGCGAAGTCGGCGGAGGCGGCGAAGGGCAGCGCCACACAGCACAGGCCGAAGCACCGGGAGCAGTCACCGGTGAGGCCTTCGGCGGCGGCCTTCCCGACCGCCAGGGGGTCCGCCGCATCACGCGGCTCGTCAGGTTTCGCGGGCATCGTGCACCTCCGGATGAACCGTATGCGACAGGACCGTTCGGTCCCTCCGGAGGGTGACAGTCAGGCGGTCAGGACAGACCGGCGTAGGCGGTCTCGGTGATCTGGTGGGGGATGAAACCCCAGTGGCCTTCTGGCGCGAACGAGGGCAGCCCCTGCGGCCAGGGGTCGGCCACCGGCATGTCCTCGACGGGGTAGGGCGGGCCGTAGCCGAGGTCGGGGTGCTGGAGGGAGGGGTGGCCGGGGGTCCTGCGGTGCCGCCCGGCGGCCCCGTGGGCGCCGAGCGCGCTGCCGTCGAGCCGGCCCTCTGCGGCGAGATACTGCAGCCGTGCCAGCAGGGCGCCCAGGTCGGCCCCGATCTGCTCAGCCAGCACCTGCAGATCGACGCGCCCCCGCCAGCCCTGGACCAGGAGGCCGTCCAGAGCCGGCGTCCAAGCCGTCTCCCGGGAAGCGTCCACGCCTCCGTGCGGAATGTGGTCGGCTTCGGCCGGTGACGGCGCCGGCTGCTCGACGCTCTCCGCCTGGGCGGCCGAGGAGTCGGGAACGGTCTCGGACTGCGGCCGGACCGACAGGAGGTGCTGGGCGACACGCCGCGCGTCCTCCTTGCCGACAGTGCGGCGGGCCATGCGCACCTCCCGCTCGGTCAGACCCAGCAGCCGGCCCACGGCCGCATCGCTGCCGACGGTGATGGCGAAGGCGGCCAGCAGCCTGGTGCGGTCGGCCTGCGCCTCGTCCAGGGTGGTCTGGGCGGCCGCCACCTGGTCGTCGCTCACGCAGAACGCCTCTGCCAGGACCGCATTGCGTTCCCACAGCTCACGAGAGTCCATGCCAGGCGAACGAAAGACGTCGTCCTTTGGACACTCCCCGTACGACGAAACACCCGACTAGTGCAATACAGACATGAAATGACGTCCTGGGCGCCGGGTGTCGGACACCGCACGCCCACAGCGGGCGCCGCAGCGGTGTCAGCGCAGGACCATCGGGCACCCGGTCGAACGCACGAAGACGCACGCGATCGCACCGGCCCGGCAGCGGGTCGGCAGGGTGGTGGCTATGAGCAGCGCGTACATGGGTCCCGACGACTTCGGCGGGGATCCGCTCGGCGACTTCCTGGCACGCTTCCTGGGCGCCGCACAGTCGGGTGCACAACATGGCGGCGGCCGGAGTTACGAGTTCATGCGGCTGATGAGTGAGCCTGCCAGGCAGCTGCTTTCGGGAGCCGCCCAGTACGCCGCTCAGCACGGCAGCGCGGACCTGGACACCGAGCACCTGCTGCGGGCTGCGCTCTCGACGGAGCCCACACGGTCGATGGTGGGGCACGCCGGCGCCGATCCCGACGGGCTGGCAGCAGATATCGACCGGCAGGCCGGAGACGGGCCGCCGCGCACCTCGATCGCGCTGAGCCCTGCGGTAAAACGGGCGCTGTGGGACTCGCACGACATCGCGCGCGCAGGCGGGGCGTCCTACATCGGTCCGGAACACATCCTGACGGCTCTGGCGGCGAACCGCGATTCCAGTGCCGGACAGATGCTGTCCGGCGCCCACGGGGACGGTCTCGGCAGCCGCCCGTCCGCTTTCCCCGAGGGGGCGGCAGCCAGTGAGCAGCCGCCTCCCGCGGCGCCGGGCGCCCGGGCGAGCAGCACGCCGCATCTGGAGAAGTACGGCCGTGACCTGACGCAGGCCGCACGCGAGGGCCGGATCGACCCGGTGATCGGCAGGGACTCCGAGATCGAACAGACCATTGAGGTCCTGGCGCGCCGGGGGAAGAACAACCCGGTGCTGATCGGCGAGGCCGGTGTCGGCAAGACGGCTATCGTGGAGGGTCTGGCACAGCGGATCGTGGACGGCGACGTGCCGGACAACCTGCTGGGCCGGCGGGTGCGTACAGGTCGACTTCTCCGGGGTGGTGGCCGGGACGCGGTACCGCGGTGACTTCGAGGAGCGGCTGAATGGGCTGATCGAGGAGATCCGCGCACACTCCGAGGAACTGGTCGTCTTCATCGACGAGCTGCACACCGTCGTCGGCGCCGGTGGTGGTGGCGAGGGCGGCTCGATGGACGCCTCCGACATGCTCAAGCCGGCGCTCGCCCGGGGTGAGCTGCACGTCATCGGCGCGACCACGCTGGAGGAACACCGCAGGCACATCGAGAAGGACGCGGCGCTGGCACGCCGGTTCCAGCCGATCCTGGTGCCGGAACCCTCGCCCGCCGACGCGGTGGAGATCCTGCGCGGCCTGCGCGACCGCTATGAGGCCCATCACCAGGTGCGCTACAGCGACGAGGCGCTGCTCGCCGCGGTGGAGATGTCCGACCGGTACCTGACCGGCCGGCTTCCTCCCGGACAAGGCGATCGACCTGCTGGACCAGGCAGGGGCGCGGGTGCGCCTGCGGTCGGCCACCCGCGGCACGGACGTGCGGGGCTGGAGCGGGAGGCCGAGCAGGTGCAGCGGGACAAGGCGCAGGCGGTGGCGACCGAGGACTACGAGCGTGCACAGCGGCTGCGCGGCCGGCTGACCGAATTGGAGGAGCGCATCGGACGTGACGGGAGGCGGCAGTCGGGCGACCGCATCACCGAGGTCACGGTGGAGGACGTCGCTGACATCGTCTCGCGGCTGACCGGCATCCCGGTCAGCAACCTGACACAGGAGGAGAAGGACCGGCTGCTGGGCCTGGAGCAGCACCTGCACGAGCGGGTGGTGGGACAGGACGAAGCCGTCTCGGCCGTCTCCGACGCGGTGCTGCGCTCGCGCGCGGGTCTGGCCAGCCCGGACCGGCCGATCGGCAGCTTCCTCTTCCTGGGCCCGACGGGCGTGGGGAAGACCGAACTGGCCCGCGCGCTGGCGGAGGCGCTGTTCGGCAGCGAGGAGCGAATGGTGCGCCTGGACATGAGCGAATACCAGGAACGGCACACCGTCAGCAGGCTGGTGGGCGCGCCGCCGGGGTACGTCGGACACGAGGAGGCGGGGCAGCTGACGGAGACGGTACGCAGGCACCCGTACTCGCTGCTGCTGCTGGACGAGGTGGAGAAGGCGCATCCGGACGTCTTCAACATGCTGCTGCAGGTTCTCGACGACGGTCGGCTCACCGACTCGCAGGGCCGCACCGTGGACTTCACGAACACGGTGATCGTGATGACGAGCAACCTGGGTTCGGAGGCGGTCACGGGCCGCGGTTCGACGCTGGGCTTCGGCACGGCGGGCGCCGAGCGCGAGGAGGAGGCACGGCGCGAGCGGGTACTGCGCCCGCTGCGCGAGCACTTCCGCCCGGAGTTCCTCAACCGGATCGACGAGATCGTCATCTTCCGGCAGCTGACCGACGAGCAGCTGCGGCGGATCACCGACCTGATGCTGGACCGGACCCGGCGGCGGCTGCGGGCACAGGAGGTGGACCTCGAGGTGGGCGACGCGGCCGTCGAATGGCTGGTAGAGCGCGGATTCCAGCCGGAGTACGGGGCACGGCCGCTGCGCCGGACCATCCAGCGGGAGCTGGACAACCGGCTCTCGCGGATGGTGCTGGGCGGCGAACTGCCCGCACGCTCGCGGGTGCGGGTGGACGTCGGCAACGGGGAGCTGGTCTTCCGTACGGAACAGGGGGCGGAAGCAGTCGGCGGATGACCCGCTCGGCGCCCGACAAGGGGGAAATCACCCGATTGACCCTTTCCGCGTTCGATACTTTCTGTAAATGTGGAATGGCTCATGGTGATCGTCCCCTACATCAGGAGTGCCCCCATGATCCTCTCCATCTCGGGTGTCGTGCTGCTCGGCATCATCATGTTCCTGCTGTTCCGCAAGGACGGCATGAAGATCTCGCACGCCTTCGTGTGCGCGCTCTTCGGCTTCTACCTGGCGGGGACGGCGCTGGCGCCGAGCATCAAGTCCGGGGGCGCGAGCCTGGCGAACCTGCTGGGAGGCATCCAGCTGTAGCGGGGGGCGGCGGGGACCGGAAAAGGAGGTCAGGTGGGCAGAGTGGCGCTGCCGTCGGTTCTGCGACGCCGTGGAGGCGGGCCGGAGGCGGGTGAGGGGCCCGCGTTCTGGCACCGTGGGCGCACACTGGCCCGGGCAGGAACGGACGGCGCGCTGGACATGCTGCATCCGGTCATCACGGTCGGGCGCGGACTGGGCCGGCTCAGCGGCGCCGGGCGGCAGTGGTGGGGCCGGATGCCCAAGGAGCGGCGCGGATCCGTGGTGGCACTGGCGGGCGCCTGTCTGTTGGCGGTATGGCTTGTTCCCTACGGCCTGCCCATCGCCGTGGCGGCGCTGGTGGCGGCGGCCGCCTGGTACGGACGGTCCCGGGAGCCGGCGCCTGTCGAGGCGACGGGTCCGGGCCCGGAGGAGCTGTCCCGGCTGCAGGCGGTCTACGCGGCGCTGGTTCCCTACTTCGCGTTGCCGGACGACCGGCACCCGGAGCCGCTGTACTGCCACGACGGGGACTGGGGGCGCGCCTTCGAGTCGCACGAGTTCACCGAAGAGGGGCGGATCGGCCGGCTGATTCTCCGGTATCCCGCGCATTTCCGGGACGGCGAGGCGGACCAGCGGCGCCTGGTGGAACAGGTGCTGTGCGCCAAGGCGGGGCGGGGGCGGGAGTTGCGCTTCGACTGGGACGAGGAGCGCAACCGGCTGGAGGTGAGCGTCCTGGCGCCGCTGCCCACCGACATCCGCGCGCAGCGATTCGTCGCCTCCCCTGGTGAGACGGTGCTGGGCTTCACCGATCCGGGCGTGGTGCAGCGCACCCTTCCGGTCTCCGACGGTGGGGAAACCAGGGACGTGCCGCCGGTGGTGTGGCGGACGGGCAGCCGCTCCACCGAGCCACATCTGCTGGCGCTCGGCAATCCCGGTTCCGGGGTGAGCACGCTGCTGCGGTCGGTGGCGCTGCAGGCGCTGCAGCACGGTGATCTGGTCGTGGTGGACGGGGGCGGGGCCGGGGAGTTCGCCTGTCTGGCGGGGCGGCGCGGGGTGCTGGCCGTGGAGTCGTCGCTGGTTGGGGCGCTGGCGGCGCTGGAGTGGGTGGTGCACGAGACGGAGCGGCGGTTGTTGAGCGTGGTGCGGGCGCGGGAGGCGGGACGGGCACCGGGTGAGGAGGTGCGCCGGCCGCTGTGGGTGGTGATCGACCGGCCCGCGGTGCTCTCCCACCTGGCGGCCGCCGAGCAGCGGCGCGATCCGCAGGACCTGCTGCAGGTGCCGTTGCGGCACGGACGGGCGGCGAACGTGACGGTGGTGGCGGCTGAGCAGTTCGAGGGCGCGGAGACGCTGAGTCGAGGCGGTCCGGGCGTACACCAGGGCGCGGGTGGTTCTCGGCGCGGACTCGCCGGAGCAGGTGCGGGCGGTGCTCGGTGAGGCACCGCGGACGACCCCTGGCCGCCTGTCGTCTCCGGGGCGGGGCTACGCCCGGCTGGGCGGCGGGCCGGTACTGCGGCTGCAGGTGCCGGTGACGCCCGACCCGTTCGACGAGGAGACCGGGGAGGCGGAGCGGGCGTCGGTGCTCTCGCTGTTGCCGGAACGCTCCCATCCGGTGGTTCAGGCGACGTAGTTGCGGGGGGTCTGCGTGAGGGCGCCGGCACCGGCGCGGACGAGGTCGGCCGCGGTGGCGAGCCGGGAGACGGCTTCAGCGGCGAGCGGGTCGCAGACGGTGAAGGGGAGCCGCACGAAGCCTTCGAAGGCGCCGTCGACGCCGAAGCGGGGCCCCGAGGGGACGCGGACTCCGGCCCGCTCTCCCGCCTCGGCGACGCGGGAGCCGGACAGGCCGCCGGTGCGGACCCAGAGGGTGAGTCCACCGTGCGGAACGGTGAACTCCCAGTCGGGCAGCGTGGCGCGCAGGGCTGCTACCAGGTCGTCGCGGTTGCTGCGGGCGGTCTGCCGGCGCTGGGCGACCGCCTGCTCCCACCCGTCGCCGCCGAGCAGGCCGGCGACGGCGAGTTGCTCGAGGACGGGGCTGCCGAGGTCGGCGTAGGCGCGGGCGGCGACGAGACTGCGGATCAGTTCGGGCGCGGCGCGGATCCAGCCGATGCGCAGGCCGGCCCACACCGCCTTGCTCACCGAGCCGACGGTGATCACGGTGGAGCCCGCCGGGTCGTAGGCGGCCATCGGGGCCGGCCGCGTGGTCTCCGGGTCGAGGGTGAGCTCCGCCATGGTCTCGTCGGCAATCAGGACGGTGCCGGCCCCGCGGGCGGCCTCGACCAGCTGCCGTCGCCGGTCGTCGTCGGCGAGCGCGCCGGTGGGGTTGTGGTAGTCGGCGACGACATAGGCCATACGCGGAGCGGCGTCCCGCAGGACCCGGCGCCAGGCGGCCATGTCCCAGCCGGTGTGGCCGTCGGACATCGGCACGGGCGTGAGCCGGTTTCCGGCGTCCCGGAGCAGCTGGAGGATGTTGGCGTAGCTGGGGTGCTCGACGGCGACACGTTCCCCGCGCGGCACGAGGAGGCGGGCGAGCGCGGCGACGGCTCCCATGGCCCCGGTGCTGATCATGATCTGTTCGGGCATGGTCGCGATGCCGCGGGCGGTGTAGTGCCCGGCGACGGCCTCGCGCAGGACGGGCAGTCCGGCCGGGTAGTCCCCGTGGGTGTGGGTGTAGGGGGGCAGCTCGGCCAGGGCCTGCTGAAAGGCGCGGGTCAGGAGCGGTTCGGGTGCGGTCAGTGCGGCGCAGCCCAGGTCGATGATCCTCTCCGCGGCCTCCGGCGGGAGGGGCTCCAGGGCCCGGGTGGGGACGGGGTTGCCGGCGGGTACGGCGGTCCAGCTGCCGGCGCCGCGCCGGGAGGCGAGGAAGCCGTCGTTACGCAGCGCGTCGAACGCCGCGGCCACGGTGGTCCGCGAGACGGCGAGCGCGGCGGCCAGTTCCCGTTCGGCGGGAAGCCGGGTGGCGACGGGAAGACGGCCTTCCAGCACGAGCAGCCGGATGCCGTCCGCCAGAGCGCGGTAGGCGGGTGTGCGGCGCCCGTCGTCCGCGGTGGCACCGGCCCCGTCCCGTTGGGAGCCGAGCAGGCGTGCCAGTTGGGGCGAACCCACAGCGGAACTCCACTGCACCATGCGATCAGTCCACCTCTCGATGATTGGCCATGTAAGTGGCCTTGTTCTGTGGTCCAGGATGCCAGATATCCGTCCACTACTGCCGAGGGAGGCCCGATTTGCCACACGTCAGCAGACCGGGAGGGGGTCTCGTCAGTCGGCTCGGGCAGCTGTACGCGGGGCTCGTGCTCTACGGGGCGAGCGCCGCGTTCATGGTGCGGGCCGGACTGGGCCTCGATCCGTGGGACGTCTTCCACCAGGGGGTGGCCGAGCGCACCGGACTGTCCATCGGCACCGTCTCCGTGCTGGTCGGGGCGTCGGTGCTACTGCTGTGGTGGCCGCTGCGGCAGCGGCCGGGGCTGGGGACCGTCTCGAACGTCGTGGTGATCGGCACGTCGATGGACGCGACGCTGTGGCTGGTCCCGCACCTGGAGGCGATGGTCCTGCGGATCCCGCTCATGGCCGGTGCGGTGGTGCTGAACGGCGCGGCCACCGGCATGTACATCTCGGCGCGCTTCGGGCCGGGACCGCGGGACGGGCTGATGACCGGCCTGCACCGGGTCACCGGCCGGTCGATCCGGCTGATGCGCACCGGGGTGGAGGTGACAGTACTCTCGACCGGTTTCGCGCTCGGCGGCTCGGTCGGGGTCGGTACGGTGGTGTACGCCCTGGCCATCGGCCCGCTGGCCCAGTTCTTCCTGCGCCGTCTTCGACGTGCCCGACCCCCGGTCGGCAGCCGTCACGGGTGGCGGTGCGCGCGGTGCGGGCGCGGCGCGCCATACTGCGACGATGACGGAGACGGCGGAGACGAGGACGACCCTGCACCCCTTCCTGGACTCGCCGGCGCCGCTGGCCTTCGCCCACCGCGGTGGAGGGGCCGACGGGCTGGAGAACACGCTCAGCGCCTTCCGGCGGGCCGCCGATCTCGGTTACCGCTACCTGGAGACCGACGTGCACGTCACCGTGGACGGGCGGCTGGTGGCCTTCCACGACGAGACCCTGGACCGGGCGACCGACGGCATCGGGCCGATCGCCCGCCTGCCGTGGGAGACGGTGCGCCGGGCCCGGGTGGGCGGGGTGGAGCGGGTCCCGCTGTTCGCCGACCTGCTGCAGGCACTCCCCGGGGCCCGCTGGAACATCGATGTCAAGGCGCCGGGTGCGCTGGAGCCGCTGCTGGAACTGGTGGAGGCGCACGAGGCGTGGGGCCGGGTCTGCGTCGGCTCCTTCGACGAGGCGCTCGTGCTCAGGGCCCAACGGCTGGCGGGGCCGCGGCTCGCCACGTCGCTGGGGACGGCCGGGGTGCGGGCGCTGCGGCTGCGGTCCTGGGGCCTTCCGGTGCGCGTGCGGCGCAGCGCGGTTGCCGCACAGGTCCCGGTGCGGCACGGCCGGCTGCGGGTGGTCGACGCCGCGTTCGTGCGCGCGGCGCACCGGCGTGGACTGCAGGTGCACGTGTGGACGGTCAACGACCGGGCGCAGATGCGGGCTCTGCTCGATCTGGGGGTCGATGGCATCATGACCGACCACACGGAGACGTTGCGCGAGGTGCTGACCGAGCGGGGAGCCTGGACCGGCTGACCGTCGGCGGCCGCGGGCGTGGGATAAGGGGCGGGCGGAGGAACCAGGTGGCGGAGACCGTCGCGGCGCGGTCCGCGGGCGAGGCCGGTGACCGTCGGCACGAGCAGCGCGGCTGGTACTTCTACGACTGGGCGAACTCGGTCTTCTCGACGATCGTCATCACGGTCTTCCTCGGCCCCTACCTCACGAACGTCGCGGAGGCGGCCGCCGACGCCCACGATTACGTCCACCCGCTGGGTGTTCCGGTGCGGGCAGGCGCCTACTTCGCCTACGTGATCTCCGCCTCGGTACTGCTGTCGGTGCTGGCCATGCCGCTGGCCGGCGCGCTCGCGGACCGTACCGGCCGGAAGAAACCGATCCTGGGCGGCGCCGCCTACGTGGGGTCGGCGGCCACCGTGGGGATGATCTTCCTCGGCGGCGACCGCTACCTGCTGGGCGGCGCGCTGCTGATCGTCGCGAACGTGGCCTTCGCCGTCTCCGTCGTCGTCTATCACGCGTTCCTGCCGCAGATCGCCGAGCCCGCCGAGCGCGACACGGTGTCCTCGCGGGGCTGGGCGTTCGGCTACGCGGCGGGCGCCCTGGTGCTCGTGGCGGACCTGGCGCTGTTTCTCGGGCACGAGGCGCTGGGTCTCTCCGAGGGGACAGCGGTACGCATCTGCCTTGCGTCGGCCGGCCTGTGGTGGGCGGCCTTCACCCTGGTGCCGCTGCGCCGGCTGCGCGAGCGGCCGGCGGCCGGCGGCACGGCCGGCGCCTCGCTGGGCGGCGGGGTGCGGCAGCTGGCGGCGACGTTCCGCGAGATACGCCGGTACCCGCTGACCCTGATGTTCCTGCTGGCCTACCTGATCTACAACGACGGCGTGCAGACGGTCATCTCCCAGGCGTCGGTCTTCGGCTCGCAGGAACTGGGCCTGGACCAGACGACGCTGATCGGGGCCATCCTGCTGGTGCAGGTCCTGGCGGTCGCGGGTGCCCTGCTGCTGGGACGCCTGGCACAGCGGTTCGGCGCCAAGCGGACGGTGCTGGGGTCGCTGGTGGCCTGGACGGTGCTGGTGGCGGGCGGCTACTTCCTTCCGGCGGGCGCGCCGGTGTGGTTCTTCGTGCTGGCGGCCGGCATCGGCATGGTGATGGGCGGCAGCCAGGCACTCTCCCGGTCGCTGTTCGCGCAGATGGTGCCGGCAGGCAAGGAGGCCGAGTACTTCTCGCTGTACGAGGTGAGTGACCGGGGCACGAGCTGGCTGGGGCCGCTGGTGTTCGGGCTGGCATTCCAGCTGACGGGCAGCTACCGGTCGTCGATCATCTCGCTGGTGGTCTTCTTCGTGCTGGGTTTCGCGGTGCTGCTGCGCGTCCCGGTGCGGCGTGCGGCGGCCGCCGTGGGCAACCGGGAGTACGCGGAGCCGGGTCGGATTTAGGCGGCGGAACGGAAGGGCGGTAGTGTACGCCTTCGACCCGCCGGATGGACCGTTACTGCACGCCATACGCGTGCCGACACTGGGTGACATCTCCTGCCAGGTGTGACAATCCGGGCGCTGGTGGGTACAACAAGGGGCGGCACGACGGGCGACGCATCTCCCCCAGCGGGAATCTTCACCGCCGACCGGACGTTGACCGGATGACGACGACAGCGACACCTGTCCTGTGGGCAAGAAAGCCCGGGAGGCACGAATTCATGAGTGAGCGAGCTCTTCGCGGCACGCGACTCGTGGTGACCAGCTACGAGACCGACCGCGGTATCGACCTGGCGCCACGCCAGGCCGTGGAGTACGCATGCCAGAACGGTCATCGCTTCGAGATGCCGTTCTCGGTGGAGGCCGAGATCCCGTCGGAGTGGGAGTGCAAGGTGTGCGGCGCACAGGCACTCCTGGTCGACGGTGATGGGCCCGAGGAGAAGAAGGGCAAGCCGGCCCGCACGCACTGGGACATGCTCATGGAGCGCCGGACGCGTGAGGAACTGGAAGAGGTGCTGGCCGAAAGGCTGGCCGTGCTGCGTTCCGGCACGATGAACATCGCCGTGCACCCGCGCGACAGCAAGCGGAAGTCCGCCTAGCGGATCTCGCGACGCAGGGGCCGGGGCCGTCCGTTCGGGCGGCCCCGGCCCCTGCGCGCGTGCGCGGCCAGCTCTCAGCGATCGGACGGCGGTTCGTCGTCCCGGACGACCTCGCCGGTGACGACCCGCCCGTCGGGTCGGTGCATGCGCACCTGTTCCTGAGCGGTGTGCGCCTGCTGGAAGGTCTCCCCCAGCCTCCCGCGCCCGGCCATCCGGGAGGCTCCGCGTCGCAGCAGCGCCCCGGTCGGCGGGAAGAGGCACAGCAGCCCCAGGGCGTCGGAGGCCAGGCCGGGCACCATGAGCAGCAGGCCGCCGAGCATCGCTGTGCCGTTGCCGCGCCGGTCCGGCTCGGTCTGCGGTGGGTGGTTGCCGGCCGGGTCTCGCAGTCCCTCCTGCATCTGCTGGACGCTCTCCGCGAGCCCCTGCCAGGCCCTGCGCCCGGCCCGCTTGACGGCTGCCGACCCGAGCAGGAACCCGGCGAGGAGGACGGCCAGCACGGTCCAGCCGGTCGCGACCTCGGCGAGCAGCACCAGGAGCCAGATCTCCAGGGCGGCCCAGGCGAGGACGGCCAGGGGAAGAAGGGCCCTCCAAGGCGAGCGTCGGCGGCGCTCCGGGCGGTCGCCGGCCGGGGACGGGCCGATCCCCTCGCGCTGCCGCCGAGGATCAAAGGGAGACGGTGTGCCGGTGGTCATATCTCAAGTGTGCCTGCGGCCGAGGATTTCACCCAGTCGCTGCTGCAGCCCCCACACCGGCACCCGCCACAGCGCCTCCGCGACGATGTCGCGGCTCATCTTCGAGTCGCCGCGCTCCCGTTCGACGAAGGTGATGGGCACCTCCACGACGTGGTACCCGGCTCGCACGGCACGCCGGGCGAGGTCGATCTGGAAGCAGTACCCCTGCGAGGCCACGTCCCGCATGCCCAGTCCCTGCAGCGTCTCGGCGCGGAACGCCCGGTAGCCGCCGGTCACGTCGCGCAGCGGCACGTCGAGCAGGATCCGGGAGTAGAGGCTGCCGCCCCGGGAGAGATACGTGCGGGAACGCGGCCAGTTCACCACCCGGCCCCCGGGGACCCAGCGGGATCCCAGGACGAGGTCGGCGGAGCCGAGCGCGGTGAGCAGCCGGGGCAGCTCCTCGGGCTGGTGGGAACCGTCGGCGTCCATCTCGACCAGCACGCTGTAGCCGTGGTCGAGACCCCAGGCGAAGCCCGCCAGGTAGGCGGCACCCAGACCCTCCTTGCCCGCGCGGTGCAGGACGTGCACGTGGTTGTCGGCAGCGGCCAGCTCGTCGGCGATCTTGCCGGTGCCGTCCGGGCTGTCGTCGTCCGCGACGAGCACGTGAGCGTCGGGGACCGCGGCGCGCAGCCGGATGAGGATCGGCCTGATGTTGTCGGCCTCGTTGTAGGTGGGGACGATGACGAGCACCTTCCCCAGCGGGCCGTACCGCCGCTGTCCGCCGTCTCTCACTGCTCGTGCCGCCCCTTCGCCCCGTCGGTCTTCCGCGCTGACCGGCGGCCTGCCGCACCCGTGATCAGTGCGGCGGCGCAGGCCAGGATGCCCACCATAGCGAGAATCCACTCCGGCGAGGTGCCGACGCGGTCGGCGACGGTCACCTCGTCGCGCAACGGCACCCGGGCGGTGAGAACGTCCTGGGTGAACTCCTTCGTACGCTGCTGGACCGTCCCGTCCGGGGAGACGACGGCGCTGATGCCGCTGGTGGCCGCGGTGACCACGGCACGGCCGTGTTCGACGGCTCGCAGCCTGGACATGACGAGCTGCTGTTCGGGCTGGCCGGTGAGCCCGTAGGTGGCGTTGTTGGTCTGGACGACGATCAGGCGGGCGCCGTCGTCGACGGTGTCGCGGACGATCTCGTCGTAGGCCACCTCGAAGCAGATGACGTCGCCAAGTCGCGCGGGACCGACCCGCAGGACGCCGGTGTGGTCACCGGGCCAGAAGTCGTGCGGAACCCGCTGCAGGCGAGTGATGACCTTGCTCAGCTCGTCGCGGAAGGGCACGTACTCGCCGAAGGGCACCGGGTGCTGCTTGGTGTAGGAGGCGCCGGGGCCGGTCTTGGGGTCCCACACGATGCCCTGGTTCTCGATGTAACCCTTGGAGCCGGAGTGGTCGACGAGTGCGCCGACCAGCACGGGCACGCCGACAGCCTTGACGGCCTCCTCGATGCGGTCCCTGGCCTGCGGGTAGCGGTAGGGGTCCAGGTCGGAGGAGTTCTCCGGCCACAGCACCAGGTCGGGTCGTCTGACCTTGCCGGCCTTGATCTGCTCGGCGAGGTGCAGCGTGGCCTCGACATGGTTGTCGAGGATCTGCAGGGGCCGGCCGAGGAAGTCCATGCCGGGCCGCTGGACGTCGCCCTGAACGACAGCGACATCGACGGTGTCCGCGGCACTGGTGTGGATCGGGACGGCGTATCCGGAGGCGGCGACCGCTCCGGCCAGCACGACCGCCATGGCTGCGGCACGCAGACTCGCCCCGCGCTGCCCGGCTTCGGCACGGCGTGCCCGCACCAGGGCGAGCGCGGCGGCCCCGGCCAGTGTGCCGGTCAGGGCGACGGCGAAAGTGACCAGGGGCGCCCCGCCCAGCGCGGCGAGCGGGGTGAAGGGCGAGCCGGTGTTGGCGAAGGCGAGCCGGCCCCAGGGGAAGCCGCCGAAGGGCACCCGGTCGCGGGCCCACTCCTCGGCGACCCACAGGCAGGCGCCCCACAGCGGCCACAGCGGCAGCCGGGAGGTGAGTGCCAGACCGGCCCCGAGCGCGGCCACGAACAGAGCCTCGGCGAAGGACAGTCCCAGCACGGCGTCCCAGCCGATGACATGCAGCCAGCTCAGCAGCACGACGAAGAACGGCATGCCGAAGGCGAGGCCCGTCCAGGCGCCCTGTCGGGCAGTGCGGCCACGGGTCAGCAGGCCGAACGCGGCCGCGGCGGCCAGCGAGAGCGGCCACACCGAGTAGGGCGGGAAGGCCAGCGCAAGCAGGACACCCGCGACAACGGCGAGGCCCGTGCGCGGGGTCTCCCGCCCGATCAGGCGCAGGACACGGCGGGCGCGACCGGGGTGCGCGCGCCGCCCTTCGTCCGTCCGGTCGCCGACCTGCGTGTCGGCAGACCGGGCCGCGGGATCGCCGGCTGTGCCGCCGGGAGCGGAAGCGGTGGAGGTTTCGGGGCCCGAGGGCACGGTTCGCGGCCTTCCTGCAGGTCGTGCGGGGGGTGCCACAGACGGTACCCCGCCCGCGCGGGAGCGCGCGTCGGCGGGTGGAGGCGCGAGGCCGCGACGGGCTGCGGATGGGGGCCCGACGCCCTTCGGGCCGGCCCGGGACCCGCTGGCTGCGGATCGGCCGTGGGCCGTTGTCTACTGAGCGTCCGGGCCCCACCCGGGTCGCACCTGCCGGTCGGTGGGGACGTCTCCGTTCCCTTGCCGCGGGCGCTGGACCTGGCTCCCAGTGGTGGCACGCGCCCGGCGTGCCACCCCATGGCCCAGCGGCGCTCGACGGCTGCGCGGAGACTCCACGGCCCGGCGTCCTGTGGTGGACTCCGCCGAACCTACCGGGACTCGGCCATCGTGTGTCAACAGTCCCTCCACCTGGGGTGTTTCGCCGAATCAGCAGGTCAGTGGGGCCATGGGGCCGCCGTGTGGGGCCGGTGCGCCGTCATCGTTCGGCGGTATCCGGAGCCCCGGATCACTCGTTCGGCCGTGCATAGACGGTACGGCCGGCCACCACCGTGCGCAGACACACCGGCAGTTGGCGGCCGGGAGTGAGGTCGGGGAGGCCCGGGGTGCCCGAGCGGGGATCGGTGGACCAGTTCGCGACCCGGTCGTCGGGCGTCTGCACGACGAGCTCGCCGATCCGCCAGACGGCGTAGTCGGCCGGCGCACCGGGAACCAGGACGCCCGCGTCGTCCCGGCCCAGGGCGCGCCAGCCGCCGCGGGTGTGCGCGGTGAACGCGGCGCGCACCGAGACGCGGTGGCCGGGAGTGCGGTGGAAGGCGGCGGCACGCAGGGTGCCCCAGGGGTCGAGCCGAGTCACGGGGCTGTCCGATCCCATGGCCAGGGGAACGCCGGCGCGCAGCAGGGCCGCGTACGGGTTGAGGGTGGCGGCCCGCTCGGCGCCCAGCCGCTGAGCGTACATGCCGTCCTCGCCGCCCCACGCAGCGTCGAAGGCCGGCTGTACGGAGGCGGTCAGGGCATGTTCGGCGAACGCGGCGACAGTGGCTTCGGTGAGCATCTCGGCGTGTTCGACGCGATGGCGCGCGGCCCGGACGCGGGCGGCTCCGACCCGTTCGGCCGCTGCCCGCACACCGGCGGTGACGGCGTCGAGGGCCGCGTCGCCGATGGCGTGGAAGCCGGCCTGCACGCCGGCCTCGGTGCACGCGGCGACGTGCGCGGCGACGGCTGAGGCGTCGAGGTGGGCGACGCCGTGGTGAGGGGCGTCGGCGTAGGGGGCGTTCAGGGCGGCGGTGTGGGAGCCGAGCGAACCGTCGGCGAAGAGGTCTCCGGCCGCGCCGACCGCACCCAGTTCACGGACCCGGGCCGCCTGCGCGGGCGTGGTGGCCGGTTCCGCCCAGTATCCGGTGACGCGCGGTCCCGGCTCCTGCACGGCGAGGGCGAGCAGCCCGGTCAGGTCGTCTTCGCTGGAGATGTCCGGACCGGCGCACTCGTGCACGGAGCCGATGCCGAGGGAGGCGGCGTGCCGCAGGGTGGCCCGCTGCGCTTCGCTGCGCTGTCCGGCGGTGAGGCCGCCGTGGGCGACGGCCCGTACGGCGTGGTGTGCGTCGCCGGTCAATGGCGCGTCGCCGTCGAAGCCGGTCAGATCCGCCACGCCCGGAGTGAGGTCGAGCAGCGCCGTGGTGGCGAGGGCGGAGTGCACGTCGACCCGGCTCAGGTAGAGCGGACGGCCGCCGGCCGCCGCGTCGAGTTCGCGCCGCGCGGGTGGGCGCCGCCCGGCCCACCCGGACGAGTCCCAGCCGGTGCCCAGCAGGATGCGGTCGCCGGGGCGGGCCTCGGCGTGCGCACGGACACGACGCAGCACGTCAGCCGGACCGGTGGCGGCGGACAGGTCGAGGCCGGTGAGGGCCAGGCCGGTGGAGGTGGCGTGCACATGCGCGTCGGTGAAGGCAGGAGTGACCAGCGCGCCCTCGAGGTGGACAGTGTGGTCCACGCCGTCCGCGAAGGAGTCCGCGGCGCCTTCGGAGCCGACCCAGGCGACGCGGTCGCCCTCGACCACCATGGCGGTGGCGAAGGGGTCGGCGGGGCTGTGCACCTCACCGCCGCGCAACAGGACGGTGTGCCGGCGGGCGGCCCGGACGGGCTCGGTGTGGTTCACGGCGTGCTGCCTCGCGGAGAGTCGGGTACTGACGTGGTCGCCCGGCCAGTCTGTCCCCCTGGCCTGCTCTGGGGCCCGGCGGGGTCAGATGCGCGGCGGCCGCGACTCGTAGGGGGTGGAGAGCACGACGGTGGTGCGGGTGGAGGCCCCGGCGCGAGACCGGATGCGCGCCAGCAGGTCCTCCAGCTCGATGGGGGTGGCGACGCGGACCTTGAGGATGTAGTTCTCGCCGCCGGCGACGCTGTGGCATGCCTCGATCTCGTACACGTCGGCGAGCCGGTCGGCGATGTCGTCCGGCGCACTGGGGTCGAAGGGGGTGACCGAGATGAATGCGGTGAGCGGCAGCCCGACGGACTCGGGATCGACGATGGCGGCGTAGCCGCGAATGACGCCGCGCTGCTCGAGCCGGCGCACGCGCTGATGCACCGCTGAGGTGGACAGGCCGGTGGCCTTGCCCAGGTCGGTGTAGCTCATGCGCCCGTCCTTGACGAGCAGTTCCACGATCTGACGGTCGAGGTCCTCCACGGCGTCAACCTACTGTGCGCGGGCGTGCCGGGCACAGCGGGCCGGGCTGCGCCGCCCCCCGAAGCGCCGGAGTGTGAGGAATGCCACACTCGCGGTGTCCTGGTGCGTGTGCGGTGCGTGATTACCACCGTCACCGGCAGGGAAGTGCATGCTTGGCCGGGCGCAGCAGCCCGGCGGCTCATTCGAGGGGGAAAGATGCGCACAGTCAAGCCGCTGCACGCTGTCCGTGCCGGCGACGTGGAGGACACGGCCGAGGAGACCGAGTTCCCGGGGGCGTACGACATGCTGGAGATCGTAAGAGTGGCCTGCCCGGAGTGCAGCCGCCCGATCGCGCTGCTGGCAGACGAGCAGGAATTGCCGGAGCACGCTCTGTGCCCCACCCGCTGGGACCCGTTCGGGCTGACGGTGTGCAGCGGGTCGGGTCATTCCGCGTCCGGGGCGCCGCCGATCGGCGGGGGGCAGCCCGCGGACGAGGAGGCCACCGTGCTGCTCACCCTCCCCGAGGGGCTGGACTGGCGCACCCAACCCTTCTCGCACGCGCGTCGCGCGCGCCCGCTGCGCGCCGCGGTCGCCCGCTGCCGCGCCGCCTGAACCTCCGTGAGCACCGCCCGCCGGCGCACGGGTACCTGGGGTGCACACGCACAGCCGGGCGCAGGCGGCCCCGGTCGGTGAGGTCACCGGCCGGTGCGGACCGGTTGAAGGCTCCCGGTTCAGCGGCTCTCGGGACCCAGCAGGTGGCGGGAGACGACCACGCGCTGGATCTGGTTGGTGCCCTCGACGATCTGCAGGACCTTCGCGTCGCGCATGTAGCGCTCGACGGGGAAGTCGGCCGTGTAGCCGTAACCGCCCAGCGCCTGGACCGCGTCGGTGGTCACGCGCATGGCGGCGTCGGTGCAGAACAGCTTCGCCTGGGCGGCCTGCAGGGAGAAGGGGCGGCCTGCGTCCCGCAGCCTCGCCGCGGCCAGGTACAGGGAGCGGCCGGCCTCGATCTGGGTGGACATGTCGGCCAGCATGAAGCGCAGGCCCTGGAAGTCCGCGACGGGACGTCCGAACTGCCGGCGCTCCAGGACGTAGGCCGCCGCTTCGTCCAGCGCCGCCTGGGCGACGCCGATCGCACAGGCGGCGATGCCCAGCCGGCCGGCGTCCAGCGAGGACAGGGCGATGGAGAAGCCCTGGCCCTCCTCCCCTATCCGCCGGGAGTCGGGCACCCGCACTCCGTCAAGGTGCAGCTGCGCGGTGGGCGAGCCCTTCATGCCCATCTTCCGCTCGGGCGGGGCGGCGCCGAGTCCGGCCGCGTCGCCCGGGACGAGGAACGCGGTGACGCCCTTGGCGCCGTCCTGGCCGGTGCGGGCCAGGACGGTGTAGAAGTCGGCGATGCCGCCGTGGGTGATCCAGGCCTTGGTTCCGTCGATGACCCACTCCTCGCCGTCCCGGACGGCCCGGGTGCGCAGCGAGGCGGCGTCCGACCCGGATGACGGCTCGGACAGGCAGTAGGCGCCCAGCAGGCCCTCGCCGAGCATGGCCGGCAGGTGCTCGCTGCGCTGTTCCTTGCTGCCGTACTCCGCTGTCGCGTAGCAGGCGAGGGAGTGCACGCTGGTGCCGACGCCAACCGTGAGACTGGCCCCGGCGAGCTCCTCGAGGACCTGCAGGTAGACCTCGTAGGGCTGGCCGCCGCCGCCGAATTCCTCGGGGTAGGGCAGGCCCAGCAGTCCGGAGCGGGACAGCAGGCGGAAGACCTCCCTGGGGAATCGGCCCTGTTGTTCGTCCTCGCTCGCCGTGGGGGCGATCTCACGCTGGATCACCTCGCGTACGAGGGTCAGCAGATCCCGGGCTTCCTCGGTGGGCAGGTGGCGTTCCACCGGCTTGCGACCGTACTCGGGCATCAGGGCGCTCTCCTCCTGTCGGGCGCTGCGGCGAGGCGCGCGGGGTGGTGCGGCTCGCCGTGGGTCTGGCCGCCCTGCCGTGACGGCACCGCGCCGGGTTGCGACGGCGGCTGATCAACGGCTGTGGCGAGGTGAGTATGCCCGATCCGCTGCTCCGCGTCACGGGCGGCCCGTGGCACGGGTACCCCCCGGGCCGGGGTCGAGGCTCGTGCGGCGGGCCCGCGAGGTCATTCCAGGTGGCAGAGACGCTCGATGTCGGTGCGGTCGAAGGAGGCGCCACTGCCGAGTTTCTCCGCCGCGGAAGGGCCGATGTGGTGGATCTTCTCGAGGGTAGGGCACGCAGACGAGGAAGCCGGGCCGGAAACTCTTGAGCGCGCGTCAAGACGTGTCAACGGGGTATGCGGATCGGCGTCAGGCCTCGTCCAGGAGAGCGTCGACAGCGGCATTCAGCTCAGCGGGGGTGGTGGCGCCCACGGCGCGCACCACTCCGTCCGTGCCGACGAACACGTTGGTGGGTACTCCGCGGATGCCAAGAGCGGCGGCATACCGGCCGGTCTCGTCGAGCAGCACGGTGCTCCCGACACCCCACACGTCGGCGAAGTCGCGGGCCTCCCTGCGGGGGTCGACACTCTCCCACACGTTGATCATCACGATGTCCAGCCCGGACCGGGCGGTACGGCGGCGCACCTCCTCCAGGACCGGCGCCTCCGCGTTGCAGGGGCCTCACCAACTGGCGAAGAAGTTGATGACGTACTTCTTCTCCGCCCACTCACGTGAGGTGCGGACGGTGCCGGTGTGCAGGTCTGGCAGGGCGAAGCCGGGCAGCCGCCTGCCCACCGCCGGATGCCCGGCGGGCGCCGGCGGGCCAGGCAGCCAGGGGCGGTCCACGATCATGAGTGTGCCGCTCCCGGCGTTGGAGACCAGCAGCCGGCCGGTGGCCTCGTCGATGACGCAGTCTCCCGGCCCGCATCCGACGGTGATCCGGTGCCGCTCGCGGCCCGTCCGCGTCTCGAAGACGCTGATCGTGCCGGCGCCGCGGTTGCACACGTACAGCAACCGCCCGTCGGGGGAAGGGCACAGGCCCACCGGGGCCCGTTCCACGGGCAGTTCTCCCAGCGCCTCGCCGGTGGCCAGGGAGAGCCGCTGCACGGCTCCGTGTAGCGAGCCGGCGACGTACAGCGCGTCCTCAGCCGGGTTCACCGCGACCTTGCACGGGCTCTCGGCGACCGGCAGGCGGCCCAGGGTGCGCAGCGTCCTGGTGTCGAAGACGGTGAGGGAGGCGGCCATGAAATTCGCGCAGTAGGCGCGGTCACGCCGAATGTCCACCGCGATGCTGCCCGCACCGGATTCGGCTGGCAGTGTCCGCAGGACGAGCAGACTGTCGGCGTCGAGGACCGTGACGGTGCCCGCGGCCGTGTTGCCGCAGTAGACGTGCCGCCGGCCCGGGTGGTGCCCCAGACCCGCCGGGTAGTCTCCGACACCCACCTGAGCGATCCGGGCACCGCTGTCGGCGTCGAGGACGGTGACGGTGTCCGAACGGGCGTCGGCGGTGAACAGCCGGCGAGTGGGCTGGTCGAAGATCACCGGAATCGGTTCGCGGCCGACGTCGCTGCCCCACAGCGGCTCGCCCCGCTCCAGGTCGACGGCGGTGAGCCCGTTACTGCGCGAGCAGCACACGTACGCCCTCCGCCACTGCGCGTCGACTGCGATCGCCTCCGGCCCCATGCCGACGGCGGCCTCCGCCACCACGTGGTGTGCGCGGTCGACCACGCAGGCAGCGTCCTGGGGAACACCCTCGTGATCAGCAGCCATGGGCTCGTCCCGTCGACGTCGCCATACCGGTCACAGGGCGCGGTTTCCCGGTATGCGGCGTCCAAACGGCGCACGAGGACGCCGACGGGGGTACCCGGTTGCCAGGAGGTGAGGGGGATGAGGCGCTTTCGCATGGACCGGAGCGCTACGGAGCCGGTGAACGCGCGCAGCGCCGTGGGTCTGCGGCTGCTGCTGTCGGTTTGCTACACGCCGGTGTTCCTGGCCGCCTCGGCGCTGCTCGCCCTGTGGTCGGTGCTCTCGGAGCCGGGAAGTTCACCGAGCGGCCTGGTGCTGGCGGTGCTCTCCGGAGTGTGTGCGGCGCTGGCCGCGACGGCGGCGACGGACGCCGCCGTGCTGGTCCACCGGCGTCGGATGCGACCCCGGCCGCGCTGGTGACGCCACACGAGGGTGCGGGCCGGTGCCGACCCGCACCCTCGTGCCGCCGATCATCCGGCGGTCAGGTCAGTCCCTTCGCCTGCGGGAGGACATCGAACCTCGCTTCCCGGACATGGCCAGGGCCATGACGGCGAATCCGCAGCATGCGCCCACCGCCCCCACAGCCACGTTGTTCGCGATGATCGAGGTCGTGTGCGGGGCCCCGTTGATCACCCACTGGGAGATGATCACCCAGATGCCGAGCAGCGGGGCGGTCCATGCCAGGTGATGCATGCGCTCGTAGGCCGAGCCGAAGCCCAGGGCGAGCACAGCGAGCGCGAGGCCCACGATCAGGTTGCTCACCGTCAGCGGCGTGGACGTCGTGTTGAATCCGACGACCCACGGTGAGATGGCCATGTACAGGCCGGTGAGGAAGGTCAGACCTTCCACGATCTGGGCGACCGGCGTGGACGCGGCCCTCTCGTACCGCGCCCGCATCGCCACCAGATCAGGGTGTTGCTCGATGCCGGAAAGCGGCTCCGTCGCCATGGTTGTTCTCCTTCGAGAGTTGCAGGATGAGCACAATGCCTGTCACCCATCCGGATGACTCCCGATTACCTCCGTTGTGCGCACATAATCCCGGTACACACAAATCGTCATAAAGATTCTGTCAGGCCGCGCGCGACCGCTTGCTGCGCTTGCGTGCCGACCGCTCCTCCATCTGCAGCTCGCGCTCCGCACCGGGCCGCCCCGCCGCCAGCCGGCGGCCGCGTTCGAGTTCGGCGTTGAACTCGGCGCCGAACAGGAGGGCGACGTTGGTGACCCACAGCCAGACCAGGAAGACGATGATGCCCGCCAGCGTGCCGTAGGTCTTGTCGTAGGAGCCGAACTCGGCCACGTAGAAGGCGAAGGCGAGGGACGCCACCAGCCAGGCCGCCAGTGCGATGACGGCACCGGGGATCACCGAGGTGAGTGTGGCCAGCCGGGCGTTGGGAGACGCGTAGAAGAGCACGCAGAAGGTGATGACGAGGATGATCACGAGCACCGGCCACTTGGCGATGTTCCAGACCGTCACCGCGGTGCCCCCGAGCCCGAGTGCGGACCCCGCGTCCCGGGCCACGGGCCCCGAGACCACCAGGACCAGCAGCACCACCGCCTGCAGCAGGATGAGGACCAGCGTGACCAGCATCTGGAAGAGCCGGAGCACCAGGGCCGACCGGCCCTCCTCGACCTCGTAGACCCGGTTGGAGGCCCGCATGAAGGCCCCGACGTATCCGGAAGCCGTCCACAGAGCGGCCAGGACGCCGAGCACCAGCGCGAGGCCTGCGCCGCCGCCGGATGCCAGGGAGTCGATCGGCCCCTTGAAGGTCCGCACCGCCGAGTCCGGCCCGATCCTGCTCACGAGGTCGGTCCCCTTCTCGACGATGGTCTTCGGATCCGCGACCAGCGAGACGACGGAGACCAGGGTGATCAGGGCGGGGAAGACCGACAGCACTCCGTAGTAGGTCAGCGCCGCCGCGGAGTCGGTCAACTCGTCCGCCTTGAACTCGGCCAGCGTGCGCTTGGCGGTCCGGCCGAGTCCGCCGACCGGGCCGTGCGGCGGCCGCCCGGGCCGTCGTCCGGAGCGCTTCTCGTGATCACGCGCGGGTTCGGAGTCGGATGCGGGCATGAGCGTCCTTTCCGCCTGGGCGTGGGCGCCGCGGAGGAGCACGTACCCGGAATGCACAGTTTCCACGCTTATGACGGTTTTAGGGACGATGGCGGGGAGACCTGAGCGGGTGAAAGGTCCGCGCATCAGCGAGGGCGAGGAGGAGAAGTGATTACGCGAGAGCAGATCCCCACAGTGCTCGATCACCCGGTCCACGACGCCGAAGGCGCCAAGATCGGCGACGCGAGGCACGTGTTCCTCGATGACACCACCGGGCAGCCCGAATGGGTGAGCGTGAAGACCGGCATGTTCGGCAGCCACGAGTCCTTTGTGCCCATCCACGACGCCGCGCTGGTCGGCGACCACCTCGAGGTCCCCTTCGCCAGGGAGCTGGTCAAGCACGCACCCCATGCCGATGTGGACGCCGGCGGCCACCTCTCGGAGCAGGAGGAGCACCGGCTGTACGACCACTACGGCATCGACTGGGACACCTCCCGGCGCACAGGCGGCGAGAGCGCTGCGGGCACGGCCGCCGGCGGGACGGCCGGCGGGCGGCCGGCGGGACGGCCGCCGCAGGGGCGGCGGCCGGTACGGCGGACATGCGCAGGCCGGCACAGGAGACCGGCACGCGGCCGGACGAGGCGTCACCTTCCCATACGGCCGGCATGCGGGAGCAGGAGGGCGGCGGACGGCACCGCCGCAGCTCCGAGTGGCAGCGTGACGACGCGATGACGCGGTCCGAGGAACGATTGCACATCAGCACCGAACGCCGGGAGAGCGGACACGCGCGGCTGCGCAAGTACGTGGTGACCGAGGAGACCGACCAGGTGGTGCCCCTCCGGCACGAGGAGGTCCGCGTGGAACGCGAGCCGATCACGGACGCGAACCGTGACGCGGCCACCTCCCGCCCCCCGTTCACCGAGTCCGAGTACGAGGTGACGCTCCACGAGGACCGTCCGGTCATCCGCACCGAGACGGTGCCGGTGGAACGGGTGCGCCTGGACACGGTCGAGCGCACCGACGAGGAGCATGTGCGCGGTCAGGTGCGCAAGGAGCGCATCGAGGTGGAACTCCCGGAGGAAGACCGCAAGCCTCGCGAGTGAATGAACGACGCCCGGGCACACCGGTCGTGCGGGCCTGCCGCGCGGCCGGCACCGGGCGGCGTGGAGGCGGGGCCTCGAGGAGGAACCGGTGGGAACCGCGCGCGATTCGGCCGTGGATCCGCAGAGCGGAGCCGTCCGGGTGCTCGGCCGACCGGTGCCGGTCGGCCGAGCAGATCGCGCTGCTGGAGGACAGGGACCGCATCGCCCGCGACCTGCACGACCTGGCGGTCCAGCGGCTCTTCGCCACCGGCATCACGCTGCAGAGCGCGGTGCGCTTCGTCGACCACCCCGTGGCCGGGGAACGGCTGCTGCGCGCGGTCGACGACCTGGACGAGACCATCAAGATCATCAGGACGACGATCTTCGGACTTCGGCGCCGCACCGACACGCCGGGCGTGCGCTGCCTGCGGATGCGGGTGGCTCAGACGGCGGAGGAGTCGGTGACGGCACTCGGCTTCATTCCGGCACTGCGGATGGAGAGACTGCCCGACGTCGGTGTGCCGGCCGCCGTGGCCGACCAGGCGGTGCCGGTGCCGGCGGAGGCCCTGGCCAACGTGGCCCGGCACGCACGGGCCGGCAGCGCGCAGATCACGCTGGTGGTGCGGGAGGACCGACTGGCCGACTCCGTCGAGGACGACGGAGTCGGCATGTACGGCGGCTGGCGGCGCAGCGGCCTGGCCAACCTGGGGCAGCGCGCCCGCGCCCTGGGCGGCGAGTTGGTGCTGGACGCGTCCGGCGCGGGCGGCACCCGGCTGTGCTGGTCGGTGCCGCTTCCGTCCGCCTGAGTGAGACGTGCGGCGGACTGAGCGCGATCACGCGGCGGGTGGACGGGGCGTGGAGCGGGTGGCCAGCACGGCGGCCTGCACGCGACGTTCCACACCGAGTTTCGCGAGCAGTCGCGAGATGTTGTTCTTGACGGTCTTCTCCGACAGGTACAGACGGTCCCCGATCTGCCGGTTGGTGAGTCCCTCACCGATGAGGTCGAGGATCTCCCGCTCCCGCTCGGACAGGCCCTCCAGGGCGTTGTCCTGCGCGGGGGCGGGCGTGTCCTGTCCGCGCAGGCTGCCCAGCAGCCGGGCCGTGGTCGCCGGGTCGAGCATGGACTGGCCCGCGGCGACGGTGCGCACGGCGGCGACCAGGTCGGAGCCCTTGATCTGCTTGAGCACATATCCGGCCGCACCCGCCAGAACGGCGTCGAGCAGGGCGTCGTCGTCGTCGAAGGAGGTGAGCATCAGGCAGGCCAGCCCGGGGACGCGCGAGCGCAGTTCGCGGCAGACGGTCACCCCGTCCCCGTCCGGAAGCCGCACGTCGAGCACGGCCACGTCGGGGCGCAGCGCGGGACCGCGGACCAGGGCCTGTTCGGCAGTGCCGGCGTCACCGACGACGGCGAGACCGGGCTCGCCGTCCAGCAGGTCGTGCAGCCCACGCCGCACCACCTCGTGGTCGTCCAGCAGGAAGACCCGGACAGGCCCGTCGCGGCGGGTTCCGGTCTGCTCCGGCATGCCTACCTCCCACCTGCGCAGTGCCTGCCGCGCCCGGCGGCAGGCTCCTCCCAGCCTGGCACACGAGAGTCTGCGGCGCCCCTCACGCCGGTACTCCCAGGGCGTGCGGTCCGTACAGCTCCAGCAGCCTGGTCCTGGTGCGCTGCAGCCGGTGGGCGACGATTTCGGCGACGCGCTGGGTGATGGCGCGGCCCAGCAGCGGATCCTCGTCGCACAGGCCGCGGACCTGCTCGGCGTCGAACTCCAGGGCGCGCACCGGGCTGACGGTCTCCGCGCCCAGATGCCACTCGTAGGGTGGAAAGAGCCAGTCCCAGCCGATCAGGTCGCCCGGAGAGAGGGTCTCGACGACCGCGGCGGGGCGTATGCCGATCCGCAGGTCCAGCCGCACCGACCCGGTCCGGATGACCCAGAAGCGGTCCGCCTGCCCGCCCTCGTCGGTCATCCGGTGGCCGACCGGGAACGAGGCCTCCCGGGCGAAGACCATCAAACGGGCCCGGCCCTGCGCCGGCAACGCTTCGAGCAGGTTCGTGGTTCCGACCAGCATGATGACCTCCTTCTGCCCACAGTCGTCCTCGCCATGGTGCGGCCACCGCCGACCGGGGAGAGGGGGCCGTTCGGCCCCGACGGCAGGACCAGCGGCCCCTTCGCCGCCGGATCACCCGGGCGGGACGGTGGGAATTGAAATGGCGCATCGACGTCGCGGGAGGTAGGCCATGTCACACCGTGTCATCGTGGGTCTGGACGGCTCGCACGAGAGCTTGGCGGCAGCGGACTGGGCGGCCGCCGAGGCGCGACTGCTGTCGGTTCCGCTCTCCCTGGTCCAGGTACGGGAGGCAGGGGCGTACCCCTACTCCCCCATCGTCGACGACGAGATCGAGATCCGCTGGGCCGAACGGATCACCCGGGAGACCGAGGCGGAGCTCGCCTCCCGCTACCCAGGGCTGCGCACGGTACGTGAGGAGCTGGCCGGCCGGCCGGCGACCGTGCTGACGCACCTGGCGACCGAGAGCGACCTGCTGGTGCTGGGCTCGCGCGGGCTGGGCAGTCTCCTGGGCTTCCTCGTGGGCTCGGTCGCCCTGCCGACCGCGGCGCACGCCCGGTGTCCGGTGGTGCTGGTGCGGGCGCACGCCGACAGCGAGTCGGCACAGGCCGCGGACGGTCCGGCGTGGGGTACCCGGCCCCCGGGTGACATCGTGCTGGGCCTGGATATGGGGCAGTCCTGCGAGGAGCTGCTGGACTTCGCGTTCGCGGTCGCCGGGCGGCACGAGAGGCGGCTGCGGGTGGTACACGGCTGGCACCTCCCGCCGGCCGCGCACGGAGCGGGCCGGGGACCCGGTCACGAGGAGCACGAGCGGATCGGCCAGGACAAGGACCGGTTGCTGCGGGAGACGCTGCGGCCGTGGGAGGAGAAGTACCCCGGCGTGGAGGTCGACGTCCAGACCGTGGTGAAGCGCCCGGCGCGGCATCTGGTGGAGGCCGCGGCGGACGCTTCGATGGTGGTGGTCGGTCGGCGGGTGCACCGCTCGCCGGTCGGGACACACCTGGGCAACATCACGCACGCCGTGCTGCACCACAGCCGGGCGCCGGTCGCGGTGGTGCCGCACGACTGACCGGTCAGTCGTACACGGCGGCCGGGGCCGTTCCCGCCTGGGTGAGCGGCAGGCCGAGCTGGACACGTTCAGTGACCCAGCGCGTGGGCCGGTAGCGGGGGTCACCGGTGGCCCGGTGCAGGTTCTCCTGCAGGTCCAGCATCCGCCGGGCGCCGACCCGTTCGCCGAGGGCCAGCGGGCCGACGGGGTAGCCCAGCCCGGCCCGCACCGCCGTGTCGACCGCTTCCGGAGTGGCCAGGGAGCGCTCGGCGATGGACGCCGCGACGGAGACGATCGAGGCGAGCAGCCGCTGGGCAACGGAGCCGGGGGCGTCCCTGACGACGGAGACCCGGCACGGCTCGCCGTCGGCGCCGGGACGGGCCAGCACCGCCCGGGCGTCCCGCGCGGCGGCCGGATCGGCCGCCGGGGTGAGCGCGAGAACGCGGCGCGAGGTGGGGACGGAGAGTGGGTCGACTCCGAACGTGCGCTGCGCGGGGAGCCCGTCGGAGGCCACCGCGGAGGCGACGCTCGTGCCCCAGGTGGGCACGAGTACCACCGCATCGCTGGACGGCCGCGTGCCGCTCTCCAGGACCGCACCCGCCTCCGTGAGCGCGGCGCGCAGCGCGTCGGCGTCCGCACCGGTGCCGGCGACGAGCGCCGGCCGGGCGGCGTCCCCGGTCACGGGCGGTTCCGCGGGCCGGGCCCCGGCGTCGGTGCCGTAGTCGTAGAATCCGCGCCCGGTCTTGCGGCCGTACAGTCCGGCGGCGACCCGGTTGGGGGTGAGGAAGGAAGGGCGCAGCCGGTCCGAGTGACGGAAGCCGTGCCAGATGGAGTCGATGACGGCGGCGGTGACGTCCAGACCCGTCAGGTCCATCAGCTCGAAGGGGCCCATGCGCAGGCCCAGCACGTCCCGGGCGACCCGGTCCGTCTCGGCCGTACTTGCTACTGACTCCTCGAGGAGTGCCAGTGCCTCGGTGACCAGTCCGCGTCCGGCGTGGTTGACCAGGAAGCCGGGGGTGTCCGCGACGACGGCCGCGAGCGTGGCCGCTCGCCCTCCACCAGGTCGACCAGCGCCGGAGGGATGTCAGCCCGGGTGAGCGGCACCGGGAACGACCTCGACGATCTTCATCAGCGGCACGGGGTTGAAGAAGTGCAGGCCCACCAGCCGGGTGGGGTCGGCCAGTCCGGCCGCGATCCGGGTCACGGGCAGCGAGGAGGTGTTCGTCGCGAACACTGCCTCGGCGGGCAGCGCCTGCTCCAGGCTGCGGAAGAGCCCCGGTCTTGGTCTCCAGATCCTCGCGTACCGCCTCGACGACCAGTTCCACCTCGCCAGAGGCGGCGGCCGGATCGTCCAGCCGGTGCAGGCGCCCCCGCGGCGGCGGCCGCATCCTCAACGGTCATCCGCCTGCTTCTCCGCGGCGCGGTCCAGCATCCTCCGCACGAACGCGACCGCTTCGTCGACCGCCTCCTTGCGCACGTCGGCCCAGTTCGACCGTGTGTCCGGCTGCGGCCGCCCACTGGGCGATGCCCCGCCCCATGACGCCGGCCCCGATGACTCTGATGTGCACGACGATCCTCACCTTCCTCAACGCGGACTCAAGCGGCCTGAGCAGCCATCTTCGCGCATGACCCGGGCGTGCGCCGAAGCGGCCTCGGCCCGGGAGGGCGCGTCCGCTCCGTTCTCGGGGAGAAGGCGGCTCCGGGCAAGACCGGCAAGGCGACTCCGCGGATAACGGGGGCAGCCCGGGCGAGGGTCAGCCGACACGGACTCACCTCACCGAGCCGCAACGGCATGTGAATCCTTCGTGCCGGTGTGGGCGGATCCTCGCCCGCCGACGGATCGCCTGGATCTCGTGCGTGATCATTGATCGATTGTCAACTGACTGCTCTCGTGCGGGAGTCCGCGGAGAGATGACGAGCGGGGGGAGACCGCGCATGAACGGCTACCGTGTCGATCCGGGCACTCTGCGATCAGCAGCCGAGAAGATCACCGGCAGCGTCAAGGGCGTCGACGACGTCAAGGTCGCGGACCTGGGAGACAGCCCGGGCGACTTCGGCCACTCCGAGGCCCAGGACGCGTTCTCGGAACTGATGGCCACCTGGAACGAGGCCCTGACCAACAAGCTGAAAGCCGACGCCGAAGCCTCCGCGGAGAAGCTGAAGACCACCGCCTCGAACTACGAGGTCGCGGAAGCCTTCTCCGGGGACGCCTTCGCACCGTCGAAGCCGGGCATGGCCTGATGAGCGTGTGGTATGCGGAACAGATGAGCTGGGCCTGGGATCCCAAGACGCTGATACCAGGCGAACCCGAGAAGCTGTACGAGGACGTCGACAAGCTCACCGGGTGGTCCGCCTCGCTGGAGGGCATCGCCGAGGATCTGGGCGCGGTGCGGACCCCGGGATGGACGGGCAAGGCGAGCGACGCCTTCTTCGACGACTTCTCCCCGCAGAAGAAGCGGTGGCTGCGAGGAGCCGACGCCCTGTCCGCGGCGGCGGACGCACTGCGCTCCTACGCGGACATGCTGACGTGGGCGCAGGGCCAGGCGGCCGATGCCATCAACAGCTACCACAGCGGTGACGAGGCCGGTGCGCAGACCACGCTGGACGCCGCCCGGGCCAAGCTGGACACCGAGGGCCAGGCCGCGGCGAAGAAATTCCAGGCGCAGGGCGGCTCCGCGTCCGACGCCCCCGACTGGCTGTACTGGTCCGCGCAGGCAGCTTCGCAGAGCGGCCCGTTCCAGACGAAGATCCAGCTGGCCGAGGCGAAACCCGAGAATCTCCGGTACGAGAAGAAGCACCAGTTCGGCGACCAGACGGGCAAGGATCGCAGACCGGACGGCGGCGTCACCATCGGCGGCCAGTCCGTCAGCGGGGACGCGAAGGTCTGGGGCGTCGAAGCCAAGGGGCACGGGCACACCCTCGGCGGGGACGTTTCCGGCAAAGCCGGCATGAACCTGCTCGGCGTCGAAGGCCAGGCGGGTTACGGACTGCACAACTACAACGCCAGCGCCGGCGCTTCGGGCAAGGCATATCTGGCGCAGGCCACCGCGGAGGGCAGCTACCAGGCCGGGTATTTCGACGCCTCCGGCAAGGCGGAGGGCTTCGTCGGCGCCGAGGCGACCGCCAAGGCCTCCGTCGGCAAAGACGGCGTCCACGCCGGCGTGGAGGCGTTCGCCGGGGCCAAGGCGACCGCCGAAGGGCATGCCTCCGTCGCGGGTGTCGGCGTCGGCGGCACGGCCGAGGCCTGGGCAGGCGTCGGGGCGGAGGCGAACGTCGACCTCGGCATGAAGGACGGCAAACTCGTCATCGGCGGCGATCTCGGGCTCGGACTGGGCGTGGGCGCGAAGCTGGGCGCTTCGGTGGAGATCGACCCGGGCAAGGTCGCCGGCGCCGTGGGCGACGCGGCGGACGCAGTGGAGGACTTCGGCGGGGACGCGGTCGACACGATCACCTCGATCTTCTGACCCCTCCCGAACCGGCCGGCCCTCGCCTGGGAGGGGAGGCACAGCACACCGTCCGCGCACCACATCGATACCGTGGAATTCCCTACCTCAAGGAGTTGATCCGCCATGCCGGGCACACTGCCGGTGCCGCTCACCTGCGAGCTGCCGCAGGGGTGGAAGTCCGCACCGCCGGAGGAGGTGGGGGCACCACAGGCCGCGCTCGTCGGACTGCACCTCGCGTCGCGGGGACAGGGCTTCATGCCGAACATCACCGTCACCGGGCGCACCCGGACCGGCGGCACGAGCCTGCACACCATCGCCGAGGAATCAGTGCAGCGGCTGAAGGAGACCGTCGGGCCCGTGCGGGTGGCAAAACGGACCGAGGTCGGCACCTCGGAGGCGCCCGGCCTCATCGACGCGCCGGGGATCGTGCAGAACCTGTACATCGACGCCACCGTGAACGGGCAGCCGATGGAGCTGGCGCAGAGCCAGTTCATCCTGGTCGTGGAGAACGAACGGCAGCCGAGTGAGCGAGCCGAGATCGAGATCGCGCTGACGGCCCGGTCGAGTCAGCTGCAGGAAGTGCTGCCGGACTACCAGGACTTCCTGCGCACGGTGCGCCCCGCAACGCCGGACGAGGTCGAGGGCGGCCAGGCGTAACGGACCGGGAACACGGAAAGGGCCGGGGCATCGGCCGACGCCCCGGCCCTTTCCGGTCGCACTCAGGCCACGACGGGCATGGCGTCCTGCCACCCGGAGTGCTGCACCTCGGCACCCGGGCCCAGCACTGCGATCACCTGGTTCAGGTAGTCCAGCACGGGCTCCGCGTCGCCAGGGCTGAACCGGCCCCGGAACGCGCAGACCAACCGGTCCCCCATGAACCACAGCGGGTGGTCCTTGCTGCGCGGGTCGGCGAGCAGGAATCCCGCCAGGCCGCCGCGCAGGAAGTGCACCGCGGCCTGGGGCTCCTGCCCGCGCACAGTGAAGTGCTCGTCGAACTCCGGATGTCCGATCTGCACGTCGTTCTGCCCGAACATCCGCCGCACGGCGGAGTGCCTGCGAACCGAGAAGTGCCCGTAGTACCCCGGCAACTCCACCGCGTAGACGGACATGTTGGCCCGAGTGCTGTCCAGGTCCCCGTCGGCGACGGAGTCCTGGATGTACTCCCAGCCGAAACAGTAGAAGCGACGCTGCCGGTGGTACCCGGTCAGGTAGTCCTCGACGGCGAACGGGCTGCGGGTCGGCTTCCAGTCAGTGCCGGGGAACATCTCCAGGCGGGCCTCCGCCTTCGCGGCGTATGTGCCCCCGTACCGCTGCGCGAGTGCCTCGAATCGGGGGGTGTTCCGGCGTTTGCGCAACCACCCGACGAGCCCGAAGAGGCCCACGAAGACCAGTACGACGGCGATTTCGGCCGGCCAGTCCGTGCTGCCGCCGCCACTGGCGGTCATGTGATTCATAGCTAGCGTCGTCGCCATCGATGCCCTCTCGAACGTGGATACGGGCACACGCTACCGGCGCATGATCACCGCGCGTGGTGCACCCTCGCCATGGGCGCGATCCGCCCACAGGTCCCTCGCCGCTTCCACACCGGTGGGAAAGGCGGCCTGGTCCGGCCCGCCGGCAGGGCCGACCGGACCCGGCCGCCGCCTCGTCACAGGATGTTCAGCTCGCGCAGCACCCGGTGCTGGTGGCCCGTCAGGCGGGTGGGGAAGTACAGGTAGCACACGCCGCCGGTGCCGCTGTGCACCTTGCCGTCCGCGTCCTTGCGCTTGGTCCGCAGCCAGATGTTCTCGAACTGCCGGCGCTTGTAGACGTGCCGGACCGCGGCGTCGTCCTTGGAGGCCGGGTCGTTGGCGATGACGTCCCCGTCCTCGGTGAACCCGATGACCGTCATCAGATGCCCGGAGGTGCCGTAGCCGGCGCCGTCCAGCTCCGACTCGACGAAGGACTGCGAGGTGATCACCGGGATGCCGGCCGCGACCAGGCGCTCCGCCTCGTCCAGGGAGGCGCAGCGGGTGACGACGCCCTGCATGTCCCGGTAGGTGGCGGCGTAGGCGGCGTTGAACGGCCAGTTCCCGCAGCCGTCGTACTGGTAGTCGAAGGTCTGGCGGGCCGCGTAGCACACCTGCGGGTCCTGGTAGGACGGGTCGACCCAGGCCAGGTCCTCGGCGCTGGGCCGGCGGCCCCAGGACTCGATGATCATCTGCGAGGAGGTGGGGCTGCACCACGCCTCGCCTCCACCGTCGTACTGCGGGTACTGGTCCTCATGGACATCCTGGGAGTACTGCGGCACGGACAGGTCTACGCCGCGGGCACCGCCCGGCTTCGAGGCGGGAACCTCGAAGCGGTCGGGGATGTCGGACCCCATCGCACCGATGCGCCACACCATGGGAGTGGCGTCGCCGTCCGGGGCCCGCAGCAGGGTGAGCCGGATCCGGTAGGCGAGCAGGCGCAGGCCGCTCGAGGCGTCGTCGATGGCGAAGGTGTCGGTCCAGATGCTCGACTTGCCGTCGCCCTGGTCGCCGACGGAGGTGCGCCGCGGCACGTCGTCACCGTCGCCCGCTGTCCAGATGCCCATGGTGTACCAGGGGGTCTGCGAGCCGTCGGAGTAGTCGCCCCGGAGTTCCACCCGGATCCAGGTGCCGGCGGGGGTGTGCGCGTTCCAGGAGGTGATGACCTCGGTGGAGGGGACCGACAGGCGGTGGCACGGAGAAGTCCAGGTGGCGTACTCCCAGGTGGCCGTCCGGCCGGTGTGCGGGTCTCGGTAGTCCATGGTGCCCGCCGGCCTCTCCAGCACGATGCCGGGGCGGTGGCCGGTCAGGGCGCGCACGCCCGCGGCATCGCCCGCTCGCCAGTCGCGCAGACTCGTCCAGCCGTGGTACTCGATGAGGTGCTCCTTGTCCGGTCTTGCGGGCCGCCGCCCCCGCAGGGCCGCGGAGACGTCTTCCGCGCGCGCAGCGGGCGCCGTGGCGGCAGTGGCAGCCGCAGCGACGGCGGCGGCGAGTACGGTGCGGCGGGTGGCCGGTGTGTGGGTCATGGCGGTGACTCCCCGAGTGGGTGGCTGAGAAGACGTGAAGCGTGTGCACGACGCAGGCGTTCCAACTATTGCTCCCGGACGGCTCTCAGACCAGAGATGTGCCCGTTCGGCGCGCCCGCGGGAGGAAGAAACATTGGACCGACCAGTGGCGCCCGGGCGGCCGGCCGTAAGGTGGCCGCATGAGTGAGGCCGACGAGCCCCACGGGCTGCCCGGGATCGCCCGGTGGGTCACCGCGTCGCCGCCCTCCTGCGGACCGGTGCGTCTGGTGGCCGTCGACGGGCACGCGGGGTCCGGGAAGTCGACTCTCGCCGGCCGGCTGGCGCCGCTGCTCGGCGACGCGCCCGTACTGCATCTGGACGACGTGGCCGCGCACGGGGAGTTCTTCGACTGGACGGACCGGCTGGCCGAGCAGGTGCTGACGCCGCTGGGGCACGGATCGCCGGCCCGGTTCGACGTCTACGACTGGCAGCGGTGCACGTTCACCCGTACGGATGTCCTGCCGCCCGCCCCGGTCGTCTTGGTCGAGGGAGTCGGGGCAGGACGGCGCCGCGCTGCGCCCGCACCTGGCGGGCCTGCTGTGGATGGACCGGGACGCGGCGGCGTCCTGGGCCCGCGGCAGGCGCCGGGACGGGCCGGAACTCGCCGGATTCTGGCGGGAGTGGACACGGGCGGAGGAGGCGCACTTCGCGCGCGACCCATCACGCCCGTACGCGGACTTCCTGGTGCGGGAGGTCCCGTCCGGTTACCGGGTGCGCGACCGGCGCACCGGCCCCGGCCACCTCGGCGCGCTCCGGCACCGGTGACGTTCCGTGAAGGGGCTGATGCGATGCCGCACCGCACCGCGCAGGGGGTACAAGCAGTCGCTCACCGGCTCTTGACCTCGGCCCCAGCAGCAATTACGTTCTCTGGCACGCGGTCTTCGCGGCCGCACACTGACACGAAGCCCCCGGTTGTTCCCCCGTGACCGGGGGCTTCGTCGCGTCCCGGCACAGCCGTGCCGCTCACCCTGTGTCATCCAGCGGACCACTGGTGCGCAGGACGTGCGACGCCGCGCTCCGGCGCCGTGCGCTCGTCGCGCTCTTCGGCCGGGGGATGGGCGCGGGTACGATGCCCAGCGGTGCGGGAACCAGGGCGAACCGGCAAATCGCGAGCTCAACTCCCGTCCATGGCGCGGCTGTTCGCCCTAGCCCCGAACGGGGGGCGTGCCGGCGCGCCCGTCGGCACAGGCGGGACGTTCGTGGGGGCGGGATGGACTTCGGCACGCAGGACACCCGGCACGTGCAGGCCCCGGCCGATCTTGCCTGGTTGCGCGGGGTGGACGCCTACACGATGGGCGGCTACGGGCGCGCCGAGGAGGAGTTCCGCGCGGCGGTCCGGCTGGATCCCGCAATGGCCGACGCCTGGCTCGGCCTGCACGCGCTGCGCTCGGACACCACCACCGCACTGCTGCGCATGTACCACCACCGCGACCGGTTCGGCGAGCAGCGGGCCCGGCACGGCCGTACCCTCAACTCCTGGTATTGGCTGGGGTGGTGGGTGCAGCCGGTGCTGGAGGCCGAGCGGGATCTGCTGCTCGCACACGCCTCGCACCGGCTCGATGGCCGGCACGTCGCCGAACTGGACCGGGCGCTGGCGGAGCTGCCGCCGGTCGAGACCGATCCGCAGGTGCGGTTCCTGCACGCCTGCCGGGCGTACCTGGCCAAGGACTGGGAGCGGCTGATCAGACACACCGAACCGCTGGTCCAGGACCCGCTGCTGGGCATCGAGGCGGGGCTGTTCGCGGGGATGGCCCGGGTCCGGCTGGAGATGTACGGGCAGGCGGAGCCGCTGCTCGCCGCGGCACTGATGCGCTGCCGCAGCGAGCAGCCGCAGCGCAAGGAGTTGCGCTACTGGCTGGCCAGGGCCCGCGAGGGGACAGGCCGCACCGCGGCCGCGCTGCCGCTGTACCGTGCCGTACATCAGGCGGACGCCGCGTTCATGGACACCGCGGCGCGGCTGACCACGATCAACGAGACGGACGGTCTGAGCGACCTGACGGGGGTGGCGGCGGGCGTCCTGCCGGCGGTGGACGACGCGGCGGGGCCGGTCGCACCGTCGGCCGGACCGGAGACGGGCCCGGGTCCGTCCGCCGCGGAGGACGTGCGCGCGGCGCCGGACGGCTCCCCCGCGGTGCCGTCCCAGCGAACGCCGGAGCGGGAACCCGTCCCGTCCGGCCCGACGGATCCGGCGCTGCTGGAGCGGGCGCTGGCCGAGCTGGAGCACATGGTCGGTCTGGAGCCGGTCAAGCGGCAGGTGCGGGCACTGTCCGCGCAACTGCGGATGGCACGGCTGCGGGCCGAGGAGGGGCTGCCGGTGCAGCCGCCCAAGCGGCACTTCGTCTTCTCGGGCCCTTCCGGCACGGGCAAGACCACCGTGGCGCGCATCCTGGGCCGGGTGTTCTACGCGCTGGGGCTGCTCGGCGGGGACCACCTGGTGGAGGCGCAGCGGGCCGACCTGGTGGGCGAGTACCTGGGCCAGACGGCGGTGAAGGCCAATGAACTCATCGACTCGGCGCTGGGCGGCGTGCTGTTCGTGGACGAGGCCTACGCACTGGCGGGCGCCGGCTACGGCACGGGCGACGCCTACGGTGACGAGGCACTGCAGGTGCTGCTCAAGCGTGCGGAGGACAACCGGGACCGGCTGGTGGTGATCCTCGCCGGCTATCCGGAGGGCATGGACCGGCTGCTGGCGGCCAGCCCCGGCCTGGGGTCGCGGTTCACCACCCGGGTGGACTTCCCCAGCTACCGGCCGCTGGAGCTGACCGCGATCGGTCAGGTGCTGGCGGCCGACGGCGGCGATGTGTGGGACGCAGAGGCCCGCGAGGAGCTGCTGAGCATCGCGGACCACGTGGTGAGCCAGGGCTGGATCGACGAACTGGGCAACGGGCGGTTTCTGCGCACGCTGTACGAGAAGAGCTGTGCTTACCGCGACCTGCGGCTGTCCGTCTGCCCGGGCACCCCGGGCAGGAGCGACCTGTCCACGCTGCGGCTTCCCGACCTGATGCAGGCATACGGAGAAGTGCTCTCAGGCCGCGGCCCGGAGGGGCCGGGGCCTGAGGGCGTCAGCTGACAGCCGTGCGGGAGCGGCCCCCTCCGGGGCCGCGCGGGTGCGGCGGGACGCTGCCGGTACCGGCCCTCGCGGCGGGAGTCTCCCGGTGTGCCGGGTCCCGAACCTCGCCGACCAGCATCTCCAGCACGTCCTCCAGCGCAACCAGGCCGAGCACCGTGCCGTCCGTGCCGGCGACGGCGCCGAGGTGGGCTGCGGTGGCGCGCATGGCGGCCAGCGCCTCGTCCAGCGGGAGCTCGGCCCGCAGCGTCGGCATGCGCCGCCATATCCGGGCGGGCACCGCGCGGTCGCCGTCCTCCAGTTCGAGGACGTCCTTGACGTGCAGATAGCCGAGGAAGGAGCCGTCCTCGCCGCACAGCGGGAACCGGGAGTACCCGGTGCGCACCGTCAACTCCTCAACCTGCAGCGGAGTCACCGAGGGGCGGACCGTGACCAGGCCTGCCGGGTCGAGCAGCACCTCGGTCACCGGGCGGGTGCCGAGCTCCAGTGCGTCGGAGAGCCGCTCGTGCTCGGCGTCCTCCAGCAGCCCGGCCTGACGGGAGTCCTCCACCAGATGGGTGAGCTGCTCGCTGGTGAAGACCGCATCGACCTCGTCCTTGGGCTCGACGCCGAACAGGCGCAGCACGCCGCGGGCGGCGGCGCCGAAGGCCGCGGTGACCGGCCGGCACGGCCGGGCGAAGGCGACGAGCCCGGGGCCCAGCCACATGGCGGTGCGCTCGGGGGCGGCCATCGCCAGGTTCTTGGGCACGAGTTCGCCGACGACGAGGTGGAAGAAGGCGACCGCGGCCAGGGCGATGACGTAGCCGGCCGGGTGCACCAGCGGTTCGGGCAGCCGCAGGGCGTGGAAGGCCGGTTCGAGCAGCCCGGCAACGGTGGGTTCGGCGACGGCGCCCAGTGTCAGCGAGCAGACGGTGACACCGAACTGGGCGGCGGCCATCATCTGCGGAAGGCTCTCCAGGCCGGTCAGCACCCGGCGGGCCCGTGCGGAGCCCTCGGCGGCCAGCGGCTCGATCTGGCTGCGGCGCACCGAGACCAGGGCGAACTCCGAGCCGACGAAGAAGCCGTTGCCCAGTACCAGCAGGGCGGCGAAGATCAGCTGAAGGGCGCTCATCGTTCACCCGCCTCGGCTTCGGCGCCGTACACGTCCTCGGCGCCGGGCAGCCGCTCGATGCGGACGCGTTCGGCCCGGTGGTGGTCGATCTGCTCCACGCGCAGCGTCCAGGCCGTCTCGCCCGGCAGTGTCGCGGTGTCACCGGGCTCGGGGATCCGGCCGAGCAGGTCGGCGACGAGGCCGGCGACCGTCTCGTAGGGGCCGTCGGGGGCGGTCAGACCGACCCGGCGCAGGATGTCCAGGCGGCAGCTGCCGTCGGCCTCCCAGGCCGGGTGGCCGTCGGCGCCGGGTGCGACGGGGGCAAGTTCGGGCGGCAGATCGTCGCGGTCGTGTTCGTCACGGACTTCGCCGACGAGTTCCTCGACGATGTCCTCGAGCGTGACGACTCCTGCGGTGCCGCCGTACTCGTCGATGACCACGGCGATCGGCTGCTCGCTGCGCAGCCGTTCCAGCAGCGGCTGGACGGGCAGCGACTCGGGCACGTGCACGGCGGGCACCGCGATCCGCTCGGCCGTCGTGCGCAGCCGGTCGGCGGCGGGGACGGCGAGGGCGGCCTTGAGGTGGACCATACCGACGATGTCGTCGAGCCGCTCCCGGTAAACGGGGAAGCGTGACAGGCCGGTAGCCCGGGTGAGGTTGAGGACGTCCTCCGCGGTGGCCACCGCCTGCAGGGCGCTGACCCGCACCCGCGGGGTCATCACGTGCTGGGCGGTCAGGCCGCCCAGCGACAGGGTGCGCACGAACAGGTCGGCGGTGTCCTGCTCGATGGCGCCGGCGCGCGCGGAGTGGCGGGCCAGGGACACCAGTTCACCCGGGGTGCGGGCGGAGGCGAGTTCGTCGGCGGGCTCCACGCCCAGCAGCCGCACCAGGCGGTTGGCGGAGGAGTTGAGCAGCGTGATGACCGGCCGGAAGAAGTGGCTGAAGCGACGCTGCGGTCCGGCCACCCGGCGAGCCACGGCCATCGGGCGCGAGACGGCCCAGTTCTTGGGCACGAGTTCGCCGATGACCATCTGCACCGCGGAGGCGATGAACATGCCCAGGAGCACAGCGATGCCGGTGACGGCGCCCTCGGGCAGCCCGGCGGCTGCCAGGGGCACCGACAGCAGCCGGGCCAGTGCGGGTTCGGCGAGCATGCCGACGACGAGCGAGGTGAGCGTGATGCCCAGTTGACTGCCGGAAAGCTGGAAGGAGAGTTCCTTCAGGGACCGCACGACGGAGCGGGCGTGCCGGTCTCCGGCCGCCGCGGCGCGTTCCGCCTCGGGCCTCTCGACCGTCACCAGACCGAACTCGGCGGCGACGAAGAATCCGTTGGCCAGGACCAGCACGAACGCGGCGGCCAGCAGGAGCAGCGGGACCGTCATCGCCGCTCACCCCCGGCGAGCGCAGGAGGCGGCACACGGGTGGTTCGGGCTGCCGTTCCCCGTCGGCGGGAAACGGCGCAGGTACTACAGGACGATCCGTCCATCGCTGGAGGGAGTCACTCCTCGGGTCGCAGGGGACCGCGCCGCAGCGCGGGTGCGGCGGTGGCCGCCGGAATCAGGGTAGCCATCTCTCAGCGCGGCGGCTCGCCGCCGGTGCCGTGGTACTCGGCGAGGGTGCGCAGTGTGCGGGCATCGGCGATGGCCCGGTCCCGGGCGATGCCGGGCTGGATGCCCATCACGGCCAGGCAGGTGCCGTCGGCGAGGTCGAGCTGCACCCACGGGTCGCCCGGTCGCAGGTTGACCTGCACGATCTCCGCCCAGGTCAGTCGGCGACGTGTGGTGAGGTTCACGACGGTGACCCCCTCCTCGTCGGCCACGACGTGCGGCCGGCTGAGCAGAACCGACACGGCCAGGAACAGCGCGCCGGTGACGACGAAGGTGGCGCGCTCTCCCGGACCCAGCGGCTCCAGCAGCACTGCGATCGCGGTGAGGGCGGCGAAGGCCGCACATCCCAGGCTCAGCAGCACCGCGCGGGTGCGGCCGGGCCGGAACGTCACGGGCAGGGCCGGCGGCAGGCTCACGGGCCGTTCCTCGTCTCTCAGATGCGGCATGCGTGGATGCCCGTGGTGAGGATGGCGCGGGCGCCGAGTCCGTACAGGTCGTCCATGATGCGCTGCGCCTCATTGGTACGGACCATGGAGCGCACGGCGACCCAGCCCTGGTCGTGCAGCGGCGAGACGGTGGGCGACTCCAGGCCCGGGGTGAGCGCGACGGCGCGCTCGAGGTTCTCGGCGCGGATGTCGTAGTCCATCATCACGTAGCGGCGGGCCACCAGGACGCCCTGCATGCGGCGCAGGAACTGCTGGACGCGGGGCTCGTCCGCGCCCGCGGAGCCGCGGCCGCGGATGACGACGGCCTCGGAGTGCAGGATCGGCTCGCTGATGATCTCCAGTCCGGCGTTGCGCAACGTGGTGCCGGTCTCCACGACGTCGGCGATGATCTGGGCGACGCCGAGCTGGATGGCGGTCTCCACAGCGCCGTCCAGCCGGACGACGGACGCGTCGACGCCCTCGGCGGCCAGGTGGCGCCGGACCAGGCCGGGGAAGGAGGTCGCCACCGTCATGCCGCCGAACTCCTTGGCGTCGGTGGCGGTGCCGGGCGTGGTGGCGTAGCGGAAGGTGGAGGCGGCGAAGCCGAGTTCCAGGATCTCCTCGGCCTCGGCTCCGGAGTCCAGCAGCAGGTCGCGGCCGGTGATGCCGATGTCGAGCTTTCCGGAGCCGACGTAGACGGCGATGTCCCGCGGCCGCAGGAAGAAGAACTCGACGTCGTTGTCGGTGTCGGCCAGCACCAGTTCGCGGCGGTCCTTGCGCTGCCGGTAGCCCGCCTCATGGAGCATCGCCGAGGCGGGCTCGGACAGTGCACCCTTGTTGGGGACGGCGATGCGCAGCATGGGGCAGTTTCCTTCGTCAGACGGGTCGTCGGCTACGGGTGGGGCGGTCCACGGGGGCGGGCACGCCGCTCACAGGTGAGCGTATACGTCGTCCAGGGTCACTCCCCGGGCGATCATCATGACCTGGAGGTGGTACAGCAGCTGCGAGATCTCCTCGGCGGTGCGGTCCTCCCCCTCGTACTCGGCGGCCATCCACACCTCGGCGGCCTCCTCCACGACCTTCTTTCCGATCGCGTGGACGCCCTGGGAGACGAGCTCGGCGGTGCGCGAGGTGATGGGGTCGCCGGTGGCGGCCTTGTGCTGGAGCTCGGTGAAGAGCTCCTCGAATGTCTTGTTCGCCATGGTGGCTCTCACCCTACGTGGTCGCCCGGTGGGGGTCAGCGCCAGGGCTCGGCGACGGTGCGCAGCGTGGTGGCCGTGGCGATGGCGGCGGTGACGGCCTCATGTCCCTTGTCCTCGGCCGAGCCGTCCAGTCCGGCACGGTCCAGCGCCTGCTCCTCGGTGTCGCAGGTGAGCACACCGAAGCCGATGGGCACGCCGGTGGCGATGCTCACCTGGGTCAGGCCCTGGGTGACGCCCTGGCACACGTACTCGAAATGCGGTGTGCCGCCGCGGACGACCACGCCGAGCGCCACGACGGCGTCGTAGCCGCGGTCGGCCAGCACCTTGGCGACGACGGGCAGTTCGAAGCTTCCGGGAACCCGCAGCAGGGTGGGTTCGTCGATGCCCAGCTCGTGCAGGGCGCGCAGAGCGCCGTCGACGAGTCCGTCCATCACCTTCTCGTGCCACTGTGCCGCGATGACGGCCACGCGGAGGTCCGCGCAGTTCTTGACGGTCAGTTCGGGTGCGCCCTTGCCGCTCACTGGTCCTTCTCGCTCCTGGTCGTCTCTGGTCGGGTCTTGTCTTACCTGCTGCCGCACACGGACGTGGCTTCGGCGTCCAGCCACGGCAGATCGTGCCCCATCCGGTCCCGCTTGGTGCGCAGGTAGCGGATGTTGTGCTCGCCGGCCTGTACCGGCACCGGCTCGCGGCCGGTGACGCGCAGCCCGTGGGCGCGCAGCGCGGCGGTCTTGTCGGGGTTGTTCGTCATCAGCCGCAGGGAGCGTACGCCCAGGTCGGTGAGGATCTGTGCGGCGGCCGCATAGTCACGGGCGTCGGCCGGCAACCCGAGTTCGAGGTTGGCGTCGAGGGTGTCGCGGCCCTGTTCCTGCAGGGCGTAGGCGCGCAGCTTGGACAGCAGCCCGATGCCGCGGCCCTCGTGGCCGCGCAGGTACAGCACGACGCCGCGGCCCTCCGCCTGCACCCGCTCCAGGGAGGCCCGCCAGCTGGGGACCGCAGTCGCAGCGCTGAGAGCCGAAGACGTCCCCGGTCAGGCACTCGGAGTGCACACGGACCAGGACGTCCTCGCCGCCGTCGGCGCGGACGTCGCCGACGACGAGCGCGATGTGCTCGACGCCGTCGGCGGTGGAGCGGTATCCCAGCGCGTGGAAGGTGCCGTGGCGGGTGGGCAGAGTGGTGCTCGCCTCCCGGCGTACGGAGGCCCGCTCCACGCCGGGAACGGCCGCCGGCCGGGTGGCGGCCGCGCGGCGGTGGGCGATCAAGTCCTCGATGGAGATGATCGCCAGGCCGTGCCGGCGGGCGAAGGGCACCAGGTCGGGAAGCCGCAGCATCGTGCCGTCCGCGGCGGCGATCTCCACGATGGCCGCGGCCGGGCGCAGCCCGGCGAGCCGGGCGAGGTCCACGCCGGCCTCGGTGTGTCCGGGGCGTTCCAGGACGCCGCCCGGGCGGGCGCGCAGCGGGAAGACGTGGCCGGGACGCACCAGGTCGCCCGGGGTGGTGTCGGGTTCGGCCAGCGCCCGGATCGTGACGGCACGGTCGGCGGCGCTGATGCCGGTGGTGACGCCGTGGGCGGCGGAGGCGTCCACGGAGACGGTGAAGGCGGTGCCCTTGGACTCGGTGTTGTGCTGCACCATCTGGGGCAGCTGCAGCCGGTCCAGGTCCTCGCCGGCCACCGGCGCGCAGATCAGCCCGCGGCACTCGCTCATCATGAAGGCGACGATCTCTTCGGTCGCCGTTTCGGCGGCGACGATCAGGTCGCCCTCGTTCTCACGGTCCTCGTCGTCGACGACCACGACGGGCCGGCCGGCGGCGATGTCGGCGACCGCCCGCTCCACGGGGTCGAGCACGGTGTCCTCCGCCGGCTCGGCGGTCGGGTTGTGCAGCGACGGTCATGCGGCTGCTCCTTCCGGGACGGGGCCCGGCTGCCGGACGACGCGCGAGGTGAGCCACCAGGCACGCAGACCCCACAGCACGAGGCCGAGGTAGACGACGTAGACGAGTCCGGAGAAGGCCAGCCCGCTGGCGAAGGCGAGCGGTACGCCGACCAGGTCGACCAGCAGCCAGGCGAGCCAGAACTCGACCAGGCCGCGGGCCTGCGCCGTCATCGCGGCGAGGGTGCCCACGAAGATGTACGCGTCCGGCCAGGGGTTCCAGGACAGCGAGGGCACGAGGGTGAACAACGTGCCGACGGCCAGGGTGCCCACGGCGGTGCCGGCAGCCAGCCACCCGCGTTCCCGCCAGGTGGCGAACCGCACGGCGACCGAGCCGTCCTGTGCCTGGGCGCTGCCACGCCGCCACTGCTGCCAGCCCCACATCGCCACACCGATGACCAGCAGTTGCTTGCCCACGCCTCCGGCGAGCTGCGCGGAGGAGTAGGCGGCCACCAGGACCAGTCCGGAGGCCAGCTGGGCCGGCCAGGTCAGCACGGAGCGGCGCCAGCCGAGTGCCAGGGCGAGCAGGCCAATGGTGTTACCGATCATGTCAGACCATATGACGTGCTGTCCGAAGGCGGCGAATGCCTCTCCGTTGAGCCACTGCAGTGCGGCGGGAGCGCTCATCGGGCGGCCTCCGCCTGCTGCGCGCCCATCATCCGCTCGACGTACTTGGCGACGACGTCGACCTCGAGGTTGACCGGCTCGCCGACCTGCTTCACGCCCAGGGTGGTGAGGTCCAGCGTGGTGGGGATGAGGCTGACGGTGAGGTCGTCCTCGCCGGCGTCGACGACCGTCAGGGAGACGCCGTCCACGGTGATGGAGCCCTTTTCCACGACGTAGCGTGTCAGCTCGCGCGGCAGGGTGACGCGCACCAGTTCCCAGTGCTCGCCCGGGGTCCGCTCGGCGATCGTGCCTGTGCCGTCGACGTGGCCCTGCACGAGGTGACCGCCGAGCCGTCCGCCCAGCGCCATGGGGCGCTCGAGGTTGACGCGCGATCCGGGCGCCAGCGCGCCGAGGCTCGAGCGGTGCAGGGTCTCGGCCATCACGTCGGCGGCGAAGGTGTCCTGCTCAGCGGTCACGACGGTGAGGCAGACGCCGTTGACAGCGATCGAGTCGCCGTGCTTCGCCCCCTGGGTGACCAGCGGGCCGCGCAGGGTCAGGCGTGCGGAGTCCCCGCGGGGCTCGACCGCGGTGACCTCGCCCAGTTCTTCGACGATTCCGGTGAACATCCTCGCGTGGTTCTCCTTAGCGGCGGGCGTCGGCCGGTACGGCCGTGACGCGCAGGTCGGGGCCGAGACGCGCGGTGCCGGTCATGGTCAGCCGCAACGCGTCGGTGAGGGTGGTGATTCGGGCCGCGCCGAGGACGGCGGGGCCTGCGCCGAGCAGTACCGGGGCCAGGTAGCCGACGACGCGGTCGACGACGCCCGCGGCGACGAACGCCCCGGCCAGGGTGGGGCCGCCTTCGAGCAGCACGGCGCGTACCTCGCGTGCGTGCAGTGCGCTCAGCAGCGCGGAGATGTCGAGCCCGGGACTGCTTTCGGCGCGGGGCAGGCGCAGCACCTCGGTCTCCTCGGGCAGCACCGCGGTCCGTGCGTCCGCGGCGACGGCGATCAGGGTGGGTGCGGCGTCGTCGAGTACCCGGGCGCCGGGGCGGACGACGGCGGCCTCGGTGTCCAGCACGACGCGCAGCGGCTGCCGTGCGCCGGGCACGCCGCGCACCGCGAGGTGGGGGTTGTCCGCGCGGGCGGTGCCCGATCCGGCGAGCACGGCGTCGGCCTCGGCGCGCAGCCGGTGCACGTCGGCACGTGCCTCGGCGGAGGTGATCCAGCGGCTGGTGCCGTCGGCGGCGGCGACACGCCCGTCCAGAGTGGCGGCGTACTTCCAGGTCACGTGCGGGCGGCCGTGCCGCATCGAGGTGAGCCAGGGCGCGTTGACCTCGGCCGCCTCCGCTTCCAGCAGGCCGCCGGAGACATCCACGCCGGCGGCGGCCAGGGTGCGGGCGCCGCCCGACGCCGCCGGCGTCGGGTCGGCGACGGCGTAGACGATGCGGCGGACCCCGGCGTCCAGCAGGGCGCGGGTGCACGGCGGGGTGCGACCGGTGTGGTCGCACGGCTCGAGGGTGACCAGGGCGGTTCCCCCGCGGGCATCGTCGCCGGCCTCGGCCAGGGCGTGCACCTCGGCGTGCGGTCCGCCTGCCCGCTGGTGCCATCCCTCGCCGACGACGTGCCCCTCGCGGTCGAGTACGACGCAGCCGACGACGGGGTTGGGGCTGGTGCGGCCCAGGCCGCGGGCGGAGAGGGCGACGGCGCGCCGCATCGCGGACTCTTCCGCGGCTGCCGCGAGGTGGTCGGCCACCGGGTCCTCCTGCCTGCTGGCACGGACTCCGGGGCACGGGAAGTGAGAGCGGACCACCAGCCCGGACACCGGCGTGTGCGGGGCCGTGTCCCTGGCGGGACCGGCGCACCGTCACAGCGGCTGTTCGGCCTGTCGGCCCGCCGCGCACTGCCTCCCATCCGGACTTTCACCGTCGGTCCAGGAGTTTCACCTGGTCAACCGGCCGCTGGCTGCGGCCGGGTCGCGGACTGTAACCGCCGGTTCGGATTTTCACCGACCCCGGAGTGCGCTGACGTCACTGGTACGGGTCCAGTCTGCCACGCCGGGCGACGGCTCATGAGGGCGACGGCCTGTGTGCCGTCTCACAGCCGCTTCTACAGTGGCCCGGATGAAGGCGAGCAACAGCGAGGCTGCGGCCCGCAGAGCGCGGCGCGCGGTGGCGGTGGTCTTCGCGGTGCACGGCGCGGCCAGCGGCAGCTACGCCACCCGCATCCCGTGGATCCAGGATCACCTCCAGCTGGGCCCGGGACGGCTCGGGCTGGCGCTGGTGCTGGCGACGGCCGGCTCGATCGCGGCGATGCCGCTGGCGGACCGCCTGGCGCACCGGCTGGGTCCGCGCGCGGCGCTGCGATGGCTCGCGGCGACGTGCTGCGCGAGCCTGGTACTGCCCGCGCTCGCTCCCGGGCTGCCGTGGCTGTGCGGCGCGCTGTTCGTCTTCGGCGCTGGGCTGGGCCTGCTGGACGTGGCGATGAACGCGCAGGGCGTCCAGGTCGAGGAGCAGCTGGGCCGTTCGGTGATGTCGTCGCTGCACGGCCTGTGGAGCGTGGGCGGACTGCTCGGCGGTGCGGCCGGGGCGCTGGCCGCACACGCCGGGCTGGACGCCCGGGTGCATCTGGCGTTTGCCGCACCCTTGCTGGCGGCGGTCGCGCTGGTGGCCGCCCGCTGGGCCCCTCACGTGCGGGCCGGGCACGGCACGGAGGAACCGCCGGCCTTCGCCCTGCCGCCCAGGGGCGTGCTCGCGATCGGCCTGGTCGGGCTCTGCGCGGTGGTCGCCGAGGGCTCGTCGATGGACTGGTCGGGCATCTACCTGCGTCAGGACGGCGGCGCCGATCCGGGCCTTGCGGCCGGGGCGTACACGGCCTTCGCCTGCACCATGGCCGCGGCGCGGCTGGGCGGTGACGCGGCGGTGCGCCGCTGCGGTCCGGTCCGCACGGTGCGCTCAGGTGGTGTGCTGGCCACGGCCGGCGGCGTCCTGGTGGTCCTCGCGGACTCACCGTGGATGGCGGTGGGCGGCTTCGCGCTGATCGGGGTGGGTATCGCGGTGGTCGTTCCGCTGTGCTTCGCGGCGGCCGGACGGCTGACGGGCTCGCCGGGCCGGTCCATCGCCGGTGTGGCGACGCTGTCCTACGCATCGGGGCTGGCGGCCCCGGCCGCCGTGGGATGGATCGCGCAGGCCAGTTCGCTGTCGGTGTCCTTCGCCCTGGTCACCGTGCTGACTTTCGGACTGGTGCTGGGCGCGGGTGTCCTGCGGGTGAAGCCGGCCGAACACGTCCCGGAGGGTGCGGCGGCCGCTCATGACCGGGCAGCCGCCTGAGGGTGGCACCCTGCCTGGCCGGCAGCCACGCCTCCCGCTCGCTGCCGCCCGCGCCGCGGAACCAGGTCGGACGCAGCCGCCGCGCAGGGCGCTCGTGCCCTGCAGCACCATGTCGGCGTCCCGGGTACGCGCCGGATCATGCCGACCACCCGGATCGTCCGGCCATGAGCGTCACGCACCCGGTGGCCCCGGCTGTGTACCCGGCGGGCGCCGCGCCCGGCGTTTCGTAGCTCCCGGTCACCGGTCCTCCGGATTTCCCGCAGCGCTTCTGCACTGAGTTGCATGCTTGTCTTTGTTTCGCGCAACTTCGCGCATTATGCTCGACGCGATCTGACGCCTTTCGGTGCCGCCCCTTCCATGGAGTGACCATGCCACTGACACCGACCGACGAGCTCGTCCGCCCCGCACGGGAGGCCGGGACGGCCGTCGGCGCGTTCAACGTCGTCCAGCTCGAACACGCCGAGGCGATCGTCGCCGGCGCCGAGGCGGCCGGGCTTCCGGTCATCCTGCAGATCAGCGAGAACACCGCCCGCTACCACGAGGCGCTGGCCCCGGTCGGCCGCGCCTGCCTGGCCGTGGCCGAGGCAGCACGCGTCGGCGTGGCCGTGCACCTGGACCACGCCGAGTCGGCGAACCTGGTGCACGAGGCGGTCGCCCTCGGCTTCACCTCGGTGATGTTCGACGCCTCGAAGCTGCCGTACGAGCGCAACACCGCCGCCACCCGCGAGATCGCGGACCACTGTCACCGCAGCGGCGTCTGGGTCGAGGCGGAGCTCGGCGAGGTGGGCGGGAAGGACGGCGCGCACGCCCCGGGCGTGCGCACGGACCCGCGGGAGGCACGGGAGTTCGTCGCCGCGACGCGGGCCGACGCGCTCGCGGTGGCCGTCGGCAGCTCGCACGCGATGCAGACCCGCGACGCGGCACTGGACTTCCCGCTGATCGAGCGCCTGCGGGACGCGGTGGACGTTCCGCTGGTGCTGCACGGCTCCTCGGGGGTCGCCGACGACGACCTGGCCGGGGCGGTGGCCCACGGCATGACGAAGATCAACGTCTCCACCCACCTGAACAAGGCCTTCACCCGGGCGGTCCGCTCCCACCTCGCCGAGCACCCCGAAGTCTCCGATCCGCGCCGGTACCTGGGGCCGGCCCGCGACGCCGTCGCGGCCGAGGTCACGCACCTGCTGCGGCTGCTCGCCCGGCAGGCGTGAAAGGGACCGACCGGGGCAGAAGGACCGTGAGTCGTGCGGCCGCCGCCGGCCGCACGACTCACGCCCGCCGCCGCCTACCCCGGATTGCAGCGCAACGTGACCAGATTCGCTTCCGCCTTCTTGCTCGTCGCCGTCGCCCTGACGACCACCGCTGCGGCGGTGGTCTCCTCGGCCTGGTGGTGGATCCCCGCCGCGGTACTGCTCTTCCTCTCGGCCACCGGGGTGTACGACCTGTGCCAGCGCAGGCACGCGGTGCTGCGCAACTACCCGGTCCTGGGCCACATGCGGTACATGCTGGAGGCCATCCGGCCCGAACTGCAGCAGTACTTCATCGAGCGGAACCACGACGGGCGGCCCTTCGACCGTGACACCCGCGACCTCGTCTACGAGCGGGCCAAGGGCACGGCGGCCGAGGAGCCCTTCGGCAGCGAGCGCAACGTCTACGAGTCGGGCTACGAGTTCCTCGTCCCGTCCATCGCCCCGGTGCCGGTCCCGCAGGACCCGCCGACGGTGCGGATCGGCGGGCCGGAGTGCACCGAGCCCTACGACATGGCGCTGCTGAACGTCTCCGCCATGAGCTTCGGCTCGCTGTCGGCCAACGCCGTGCTGGCCCTCAACCACGGAGCGCGCGCTCGGCGGATTCGCGCACGACACCGGCGAGGGCGGCCTCTCGGAGTACCACCTGCGGCACGGCGGCGACCTGGTGTGGGAGATCGGCACCGGCTACTTCGGCTGCCGCACCGAGGACGGCGACTTCGACCCGGACCAGTTCGCGAAGAAGGCCGCGCACGAGCAGGTCAAGTGCGTCTCGCTGAAGCTCTCCCAGGGCGCCAAGCCCGGCATCGGCGGGGTACTGCCCGGCGCAGAAGGTCAACGCGGAGATCGCCCGGGTGCGCGGCGTTCCGGAGGGCGAGACCGTCATCTCTCCCCCGTACCACCGGGTCTTCTCCACCCCGCGCGAACTCGTGCGCTTCGTCGCCCGCATGCGGGAGCTGGCCGGCGGCAAGCCGGCCGGCTTCAAGCTGTGCGTCGGCTCGCGCCGGGACGTGCTCGCCGTGTGCAAGGCGATGCTGGCCGAGGACGTCACCCCCGACTTCATCATCGTCGACGGTGCCGAGGGCGGCACCGGAGCCGCACCGCTGGAGTTCTGCGACCACGTCGGCATGCCGCTGACCGAGGGTCTGATGACGGTGCACAACGCCCTGGTCGGCACCGGCCTCCGCGACCGGATACGCGTCGGGGCCAGCGGGAAGGTCGCCACCGGCGCCGACATCGTCAAGCGGCTGATCCACGGCGCCGACTACACCAACGCGGCCCGCTCCATGATGTTCGCCGTCGGGTGCATCCAGGCCATGACCTGCCACACCAACACCTGCCCCACCGGCGTCACCACGCAGGACCCGCGCCGCGCGCGGGCGCTGGACGTCGGCGACAAGTCGGCGCGCGTGCACCGCTTCCAGCAGGCGACGGTGCACAGCGCCCAGCACATCATGGCCGCGATGGGCGTGAGCGAACCGGGCGAGCTGCGCCCCCACATGCTCTCGCCGCGCATGGACCCGGTCACGATCCGGACCGCCGACCAGCTGCACGAGTGGCTCACGCCCCGTCAACTGCTCAAGGAGCCCGCCGCAGGACTGGGCCGACGACTGGGCCGCCGCGGACGCCGACCGCTTCACCGCCTGACCAACCCGAGGAGAGACAAGACTCCATGAGTCGCACCGTTGCCCAGGTCATCGTCGACGGCATCGCCCAACTCGGCGTCCGCCAGGTGTTCGGCGTCGTCGGAGACGCGCTGAACCCGCTGACCGACGCGATCCGGCACGAGGACGACCTCGATGGGTGGGCTGCCGGCACGAGGAGGCCGCCGCCTTCGCCGCCGGCGCCCAGTCCCAGCTGACCGGGAACATCGGCGTGTGCATGGGCACCGTCGGGCCCGGCTCCGTCCACCTGCTCAACGGCCTGTACGACGCCGCCAAGAGCGGCACGCCCGTGCTCGCCATCGCCGGGCAGGTCCCGCTCGCGGACGCGAACACCGACTACTTCCAGGAGGTCGACAACGACCTGCTCTTCCGGGACGTCGCCGCTTACCGGGCCACCGTCTCCTCCGCCGACCAGCTGCCCGGCCTGCTGGAGGTGGCCGTGCGCACCGCCGTCTCCCGCAAGGGCGTCGCGGTACTGACCGTGCCCGGCGACATCGGCGACCGGGAGGTGCCGGACGGCCGCGCCCCGCGCTTCTCGCTCGCCGACGCCGCCACCCGGCCCGACGAGCCCGCACTGCGCGAGGCGGCCGGTCTGCTGGACGGGGCCGAACGGGTCACCCTGCTCGTCGGCCGCGGAGCGCGCGCCGCGCGCGAGGACGTGCTGCGCCTGGCCGACCGGCTCGCCGCGCCGATGGTCCTCACGCTCAAGGCCAAGGAGGGCTTCGAGGAGGACAACCCCTTCGAGGTCGGTCAGACGGGCCTCATCGGCAACCCGGCCGCCGCCGACGCCATGGAGCAGGCCGACGCCCTGCTGCTCCTGGGCACCGACTTCCCGTACCAGGAGTGGTACCCGGAGGGCAAGAAGATCGTCCAGGTCGACGTGGCCGCCGAGCACATCGGGCGCCGCGCGCACGCGGACGTGGGGCTCGTCGGGGACGTCGGGCCGACGGTGCGGGCACTGGCGGAGCACCTGCGGACCCGGGACGGGCGCGGCCACCTCGAGAAGGCGCGCAAGCAGTTCCTGAACTGGCAGGACTCCCAGCGCCGGCTGACCGCACCGGACCACGACAAGGGCCTGCTGGGCCGGATGCGTTCCGCGCTGGACAACCGGGACCACCTGATCCGTCCGGAGGCGGTGGCCGCCGCGGTGGACGAGCTGGCGGCAGACGACGCGGTCTTCACCTCCGACACCGGCATGGCCACGGTGTGGCTCTCCCGGTTCGTGCGGATGCGCGGCACCCGGCGGCTGCTGGGCTCCTACAACCTGGGCTCGATGGCGAACGCCATGCCGCAGGCACTCGGCGCGCAGTTCCTCGACCCCGACCGGCAGGTGGTGGCCTTCTGCGGCGACGGCGGGCTGAGCATGCTGCTGGGCGACCTCATCACGCTGCGCACCTACGACCTGCCGGTGAAGCTGGTGGTCTTCGACAACAAGCGGCTCGGGATGGTGAAGCTCGAGCAGGAGCAGGCCGGCCTGCCGGAGTTCGGTACCGAACTGGCCAACCCCGACTTCGCCGCGGTCGCCACCGCCATGGGCATCACCGGCATCCGGGTGACCGACCCGGCCGGGCTGCACGACGCGGTCCGTGAGGCGTTCGCCACCGACGGGCCCGTCCTGCTGGACGTGCTCACCAACCCGGACGAGGTCTCGCTGCCCCCGGAGCCCACCGTCGGCCAGGGCTGGGGATTCGCCCTCGCCAAGGCCAAGGAGATCATGCGCAGCGCGGGCGAGGACGACTGATCTCGTTGACGGCAGCGGTCAGGTGGTTCTCAGGGAACTGTGCGGGAGGTTGCACGACGTTCCGGGCAGCCGTGAACGGGTGACACGCCGGGCCCGGCCTCTTTCGACTTTCGAGGGCCGGGCCCCTGCCGTGCGCGCACCCCCTGCCAACCTGCCCTGGCAAGCTGGCTCAGCTGTCTCAGCGGGCGCGCTTGACCGCCGCGACGAACGAAGTCCAGCCCGCAGCAGGGAAGAGCAGCGCCGGTCCCTGCTGGGCCTTGCTGTCCCGCACGGGGACGACGTCGGCGAAGCCGTCGCACACCTCGACGCATGCGCCGCCGTCCTGGTTGCTGTAGCTGCTCTTTCGCCAGGTGGCAGCGGTCAGGTCGATGGATCGCACGTCACTTCCTCCAACATCTTCAGAATGAACTTCCGTGACTCCACCGGGGAGAGTGCCAGGTCACGCACAGCATCGTATGTCTTTTGCAGGCGCACGACGGTGCTCGCCTCCTCGATGAGTTCACCCTGGTATCCGTTCTCGGTATACGCAACGGTCTTGCCCTGCGGGAGAAGCAGATACCACACGTCGGCGCCCATGAGGCCGTGCACGCCGGCACCTTGCAAGAGCACGTGCACCGTCACGTCAGGACGCTCCGCAACCTGGCCCAGGTACTCCAACTGCGCGCGCCACTCCCCCACGTCGCGCAGCGGGGTCCGCAGGACCGCCTCCGACAGGATGGTTCGGAACGGCGGTGCCTCTTCCCCCTCCAGCAAGTCCCGGCGGCCCATCCGCGCTTCGACCTGCTGGTCGAGTTCTTTCCCGCGCAGGCCGCCCGCCGTCAAGACCTCGCGTGCGTAGCCGGGTGTCTGCAACAGCCCCGGCAGCACGCTGACCGCGAAGTGCCACAGGCTGACCGCCTCCGCCTCCAGCGCCATGTACCGCCGGTAGCGCTCGCGGAACTGGGTATGGTCGCCTGCCGCCAGCTCCCACAGGGCGAGGAGCAGGCCAGGCGTCTTGTAGAAGGTGTCCAACGCCTGGACGACCTCCGGACTGCCGAGTGATTCGCCCTTCTCCATCTTCCCGAACAGCGACCAGTCCCAGCCCAGCCGTTCGCCCAGCGCCCGCAGGCTTGTCCCGCTCGTCCTCCGCAAGCTGCGCAGTTCCTCCGCGAACCGCTGTCGCGGTTCCTGGCTGCGGCCGGTGATGACGCGTCGTTGCGGCATGCGCCCTGCTCCCCTCCGAGACGTTCTCCGTTCACGGGTGTGGAAGATGTGGCAGCACCCCGGGCCGTCGCGGAAGCACCACCAGGTCCACAGCCTGGCCGGTCATCGCCAGGGGCATCCTCGTCACACCGACGCTACTCAGCGTAATACGTGCTGATCGCCGGGTCAGGAAAACGACGAGATCGCTCCCAGACGAGGATGGTCATGGCTCACAACCCGAAGATCCAGGAAGCCCTCGATGCCCGCGATGCGCTCGCGTCCGCCCTCACGCAGGCCGGCATCCAGTTGCCGGTGATGGACGTCCGCACGCCGTGGGCAGATGCGGACGCGGACACCGAAACGGACGAGGAGTGGGCGAACGAGACGCGGTACGCCCTCATCCACCTGGGGGTGTGTTCGGCACCGGTGGCAGTGCTGCTGGCCGCCGTCATCGTGCGCGGCCTCCCCTCGTGACGGACGAGCCTCCGGCCGTCGGACAGGCCGTCCACGACCCGGCCCGCGACAAGGTCGGTGAGGTGATGGGCCACGAGGGCCCCTACGTCCAACTGCGCCCGCTGGGCGGAGGCTGCGAGTGGGACGCCGACCCCCGCACGGTCCGCCCCCTGACCCGCGCCGAGACGCTGCACGCCCTGGTCGCCGAAGCCAACGCCCGCAGCCGCCGGAGGGTCTGACCGGCGTGGCTCTATGAGTCCTCTGAATTCGTCTGAGGCGGACGGGTGGTCTGCGTCTTCCGGCTCCGCCGGAGTCGAGATGCGGGAGTGGCCGTTGGGGTGTCCTGCTGTGCGACAAGCGGCCTGACGGTATGGGGTTCGCGGGGCTCGATGCCCTCGGTGCCGGGAAGGACGTCAGCCTGCTTCGGGGCGGGGGCGGAGCGGCGCGCGGTCTCCGGAACAGGAAGGATGCTCCGGCGCCGCAGCTCGTCGACGTCGAGCAGGGGAGAGACGAGCACTTGGCCGAGCAGGTTCTCCTGAGAGGGCTGCAGCTCGACAAGGTGGGAGAGAACGGCCAGCACCCGCTGCAGTTCTTTGCTCCACTCGGGCTGCCAACGGTCGGGCCGTATGCGATCAAGTTCGCTGACTGCCCTCCGCGACAGAGGGCCGGTTCTGCGGCGCAACCAGTTGTCGAGCACGTTTCGTCCGCCGACCACGTACTCTCGCACCTCACGCGTCACGGGCCCGAAGGCGCCACGGCCGAGGCGCAGTTCCTGACGGTGGGGGTCGTAGGTGAAGCTCTCGGGTAGCTCCTCTCCGCCGACCTTCGTCGGATAGGTGACGGGTGGCTGCGTGCTCTCCCAGAGCTGATCGGCTCCGCCGGGTCTACCGTCTGCGGCATCGACAAACTGCTCGCCGAAGGTCGAGGCCCAGATCACCTTTCGTCCGATGCAGAGCGCCTTCTCCCAGAGCGCGGCGTCACCAGTCAGCGGCACGCGGATGCCGTAGGTGGTCAGCTCGTCGTTGAAATGTGCACGAAACGCGGGGTGCGCGGTGATCGCGGCGATGTAGGCGGCCAGGTCCTCGGCAGTGACCGGCATGCCGCCGAAGGAGTTGCTCAGGTGCTGCAGGAGCCCGGGTGCCACGTTCGGAGAGCCGTCCTTCTGCAGGAGCGGCAGCACTCGACCACCACCCCAGCCGTTGAAGTGGTCACAGTCCGGCATGAGCGCGGTGAACAACAGGGCAGGACCTGCTCCGAACCGCTTGGAGTGCTGTTCGACGATGTACAGCTGTTCCGCGCCCAGGCTCTCCCACAGATCTGGTGAACACCTGTCCAGGACCCTGTTGTCCGGGATAACCCACTCACGGTCAAAGGGGCGGTAGGCAACCGCCACCGGATCGGGGCAGTCGGGACCCGCCTCCAGCATGGACCGCCGGCTCTGTGTGGAGCCCGGCAGAGGTTTGATCTGCCGGTCGATGGTGCGGCTGTGCGTCTCTCGAAACAGAGCCCGCTTCTCGGCGATGTCTCGCTCAGTGGTCAGTCTCTGCCAGCGGGCCCCCAGCGTGTCTGCGTCCGGGGCGTAGGCCCACGTGCGCTTCGGCAGGATGCCCGGCACCGCCCACGGCAAGAGATCGCCCAGCGCGGGATAGGAGTCCCAGTCGCCCTCGGCGGCAGGCGTGAAAGGGGCTTGGGCGTCGGTTCGCACACGGCGCCACTGCTCACTGTCGGGCCCCAGGGTCTCCAGCTGTGCGTACTTCTGCTCGCGGGTGACCCCGTCGAGCGCCGCGTATCGGATGTCCGCCGGGCTCTCGTCGGCTCCCTTGCGGACGAACACGGCGATGGCGAGCTGCTGCTGCACTCCTTCGAAGAGTCGCGTCCGTGTGGGGGGTTGAATGCATTCCGGGCTGAGCTCGATGATCCAGCCCTCGGTGCACGTACGGCGCAGATACGCACGCATACCGCGGAAGCCGGGCCCGCTGAGGAAGCCCGCCGTACTGATGAAGGCGACAATCCCGCGGTGCGACTGCGGACGGTGCTGGTCGAAGACCTTGTAGGTGGCCCAGCGCCAGAAGTAGACGTACAGGTTCTTGAGCTTGTTCTCCTGTGTACCGTTCCTGCCACGGAGGCGGAAGTCGTCGATCAGGGGCGGAATGTTCTGTTCCTTGTACCCCTTCTCTACCCACCCGCCTTCCCCTTCGGCCCGTTCCCGGTCCGGTGGGTTCCCGATCATGACGGTGACCTTCTCGTCGCTTTTGATCCAGTCCGCCTGACGACTGTTCTCGATCAGCGGGTCATCGGCTGGCAGGAACGTGAAAAGCGTGGAGCGCTCGTATGGGTCTGCGAGGGTGTCGGCCAGGTGAAGTCGGAGATCGCCGAGCCTGAGTTCGGCGTCCTGTTCGCGGAGGGTCTGAGTGATCCGCATCTGGGCGACGGCATAGGAGGCCATCTGCCGCTCGAGGCCGACCAGTCGGCCGGCCAGTTGCTCCACGGCCTCGCCACGGAAGCCCTCACCACGGCGAGCTCGCTGCTCAGCGACCTTGTCGATGATCTCGCTGAGGAAGGTGCCCGTGCCCATCGCGGGATCGACGATCGTCACCTGCTCATCGGCGAAGCCCTCCGTGCAGCCGAGCCGAGTGCGCAGCACGGCGTCGGTGAAGCGGACCATCTCCCGGACGAGACGCGGAGGGGTGTAGTAGGTGCCGGAGCGCTTGCGCAGCTCGCGGTCGTACTCCTGCAGGAAGTCCTCGTAGAGGTACACATGGGCATCGGGCTGCTGCGCGCGGATCGCCGGCCAGTCGACAGATTCGACGACCTGGACGAGTGTGTCGATGCGGCGGCCGAACTCGACGTCCACCGTCTCGGTGAGTAGTTGCAGGGCACGGCCCATCACGGTGTTCCCGGCCTTCAGCTCATTCGCAACCTCCCCGAAATGCCGTCCGGTAAGCGGCACGTCCTCGATGCGCGCCAGCAACAGAGCGAAGGCGACGGTCTGTGTGTACCGGTCGGCGAACAGGTGATCGGGGTCCTGGCCGTCGGTAGACGGGAAGAGGACCTTGCTCCAGTGATGGGCAAGGGCGGTGAAGGGTTTGGAGGCGCGCCGTCGGGCGCCGGGCCCGTCCGGCATTCGGCGTTCGATGGCGAGCTGCTCCAGGACTTCTTCCCGCAGGTACTGGCACAGCGGAGCAATGCACGTCACCAACTGGCGCACGGTCGCGATGCGTGCGGGTTGCCACCCGAGAAACTCCCTCAGGAGACCATGCAGAGGTGCACCATCGGGCTCACGGGTACGCATCCGGCTGCCGGACCGGTACAGATCACCGACGAGACGCACCGTCCGGATCGGACGTGGGCCACCACGGTAGAGACACCACGTGTGGCCGTTGGTGTAGAGCACGTTCGGCAGCCGGCGCATCAGCTCCCACTGCTCGCGGTCCCGTTTCGTGAAGCCGTCCGGCGTGATGTCGTGGCCGGGCGCCTTCAGTTCCAGGAAGCCGATGATCCGTCCGGCGCTCTCCACCGCGTAGTCAGGCCGCACCCTCGCTTCGGGGAGCGGATACTCCGGGTGGAGGCGAGGGGTCAGTTTCCACCGCGCGCCGACGGCTTCCACCAACTTCGCGACCGGCAGACTGAGCGACGCTTCTTTGTCGCTGACCCGGAGGCGCTCCCTGCACTCGGCTCCGAATTCCGCCACAAGGACCTGTATCCAGTTCTCCGGCACCCCGCCCCCTTCAGGCCGTGGGTCTCAGCGATGAAGCATCGCCAACACAGCCTGATTGGGGAGGTCGGGGACAGTGCAGTGGACACCAGGGGCGCGCGAAGAGCACAGACGGCGCATTCTGTGACTGTTGGGGCTTCAGATGCCGCGGGTACCAAGCCCGCGACTCTACGGGCCCTCGTTTCCGGGGTCGGGCTCGTCGACCGGGATCGTCTGCCAGACCTCAGGTGCATCAGTGGCGCGCTCATCGTCGGTAACGCGCACGTCCAGCAGGCGCGCGAAGACGCCGTGTCGGAAAGTTGGGCGAGCGGAAGCCGCCGAAACGGCAGGATGCGCGGCGTAAGCTCGCCTAATCTCGTCAACGTGACGGGTTATCCACATCCCCCACACGTGGCCGTCCGGTTTCTGCCAACGTGCCGCCCATGAACGAAACCGACCAGCTGCTCTCCCGCGTGAGAGCCCTCGCCCATGGCCAGCATGGTGTGATCACCGTTTCACAGGCCAGGCAACTCGGTTTGCCCCGCTCTCTCATGCGCCGCATGGCCGCACACGGGCAGTGGCGGCCGCTGGCCCGCGGAACCTACTGGGTGCTCGGGCCCGGAGGCGAGCCCGGGCTGCACGCCCGCGTGTGCGCCGCTCAACTCAGCGGACACGGGCGGGCCGTTGCCACTGGCCCCACGGCCGCACGGCTGTACCAGTTGCAGGGGGTCGACCCGGGCGATCCCAGCCTGCACCTGGCCTGCCGGGGATACCGCAAGCCGCGAGGAGACATCGTGTACCACAAGTTGGGCGATCGTCGGACAACGCGCCTGCACGGCATGGAGGTCACCACGCTTCAGCAGACCATCGCGGATATGCTCCTCACCGAGAAACGCATGGTGGCCCTCTCCCTCCTCGACTCGGCTCTGCACCAGCGTGTGCTGCTGCCCACTGGCCTCGCCGCTGTGGATGCCCTGCTGTGCGGCCGTGCCGGGGTGGAGCGGGCGAGAAGGTTGCTGGGCGAGGGGGACGGGCGGGCTGAGTCGCCACTGGAGACACGGAACCGGCTCCTGTGCGCCGATCACGGCATGCCGCCCGAGATTCTGCAGTGGCCCCTGCCGGATCCGGCCACCGGGATCCGCTATCGACTGGACGCCGGCTATCCCGGCCGCTGGGTTGGGGTGGAAGCCGATGGGCGGAGCGTGCACGACCGGCCCGAGGCGCTGCACGCAGACCGGGAACGGCAGAACGCCCTGCTGTCGGCCTATCCGGGGCTGATCATTCTCCGCTTCACCTGGCGGGATTCGCTTCGCCCTGAGCGGTTCCTGGCCGCGCTGCGGCGGGCCCTCGCCCGGAACCCACCCGCAGTGGGTGCCCTGGCGTGAAGGGGCGACTCGGTCGCCCTCGGTCACCCGCCGAAGAGGTTCCCCGCATGGTGGCGTGAAGGCACGCTCGGCGCACTATGAAGGAGGCCATGCGGAGCCTGGAGAGCAGCAGGTCGACGGCAACGCGGATCAGTCGGTTTTCTCCGGGTTCTCGTCGTAGCTGGTGGTGCCCGAGTCGAGGAGGGGGTTCTCGGCTTCGGCTGTCAGGCCCGAGAGCCAGTTGAGGACGTGGTAGCCCGTCAGGACGATCAGGGTGCCCAGCTCGATGCCGCTGAGTTCGAAGCTGTCGGTGAGCTTCAGGCTCACGTTGCCGATGCCGATGATGATCCCCACGCGGCGGGGATCAGGTTGACGGGCCGGGAGAAGTCGACCCCGCTGCGGATCCATATCTGGGCACCGAGCAGGCCGATCATCCCGTAGAGGATCACGGTGATGCCGCCCAGCACCCCGCCGGGGATGGCTGCCACGAGGGCGCCGACCTTCGGGCAGAAGCCGAACAGCAGCGCGAAGAGGGCCGCCGCCGTGTAGGCGGCCGTGGAGTAGACGCGCGTGGCAGCCATGACCCCGATGTTCTCGGCGTACGTGGTCGTGGCCGGTCCGCCCACCGCGGTCGACAGGACGGTGGCCGTGCCGTCGGCGAAGATCGCCGTGCCCATCCTGTCGTCCAGTGATTCGCCTGTCATCTCGCCGACGGCCTTCACGTGGCCGGCGTTCTCGGCGATGAGCGCGAGGAGCACCGGGAGGGCGACCAGGATGGCCGACGCCGAGAAGTTCGGTGCATGAAAGGTGGGCAGGCCGATCCAGTCGGCGTGCCCGACGCCCGAGAAGTCGATGCGCCAGTGGTCGACCACTTTCCCCGAACCGTCGGGAGAGTGGATCTTCCCGAGGCCGAGGTCCAGCACCCACGACAGCACGTAGCCGAACAGCAGGCCCAGGAAGATGGCGATGCGCGCCCAGAACCCGCGCAACACCACCAGCGCCGTGCCCGTGAAGAACATCGTGGTCAGCGCCGTCCACTGGTCCTGCGGCCAGTACGTGCCGGCCGCCACGGGCGCCAGGTTGAAGCCGATCAGCATCACCACCGCGCCGGTCACCGTCGGCGGCAGCACGGCGTGGATGACGCCGGACCCGAGAAAGTGGATGGCGATGCCACAGCCCGCCAGGCACAGGCCGACGACGAGCATCGCACCCGTCAGCGTGCCGAGGTCACCTCCTTGCGAGGCGATGACGGCGGCGACGCCGACGAAGGACAGCGAGGATCCGAGGTAGCTGGGCACCCGGCCCCGGGTCAGCAGCAGGAAGAGCAGAGTCGCCACGCCTGAGGCCATCAGTGCCAGGTTCCAGGCCCATCAGTACCGGGGCGACGAAACACGCGCCGATCATGGAGACCACGTGCTGGGCGCCCGGCCCCGCCGTCCGCCCCCACGACAGTCGCTCCCCCGGTCTGACGACCTCGCCGGGCCCCGGACGTTTCCCGTCGCCGTGCAGTTTCCAGCCGATGCCCGGCACGCGCACTCCTCGCAGTCGGCGGCCCGCCTCGCCGGGCCGCTGCTCTGACCCCCGCAAGACCGACCTCGGATGATACGTGCGCGCACCGCCTGCCTGCGGCGGCGGGGTGGGCTCGCCCGTCCGGGGCACGCCGGGCGCGGCTGCGCGGGCGTCTTCGGCCCGGCGATGCCAGGCTGGGCGGATGACCTCCGGCGCAGCAGGCGGAGCCGCGGCGCGGGATCGCGGCCCGCGTCGACCGCGTCGTGGCGCGGATGCAGGCGCTGGCGGAGCGGCTCCCGGCCGACGACGGGGTGGCCGTCTTCAACCGCGTGTACCTGTCGGTGACCGAGGAGCTGCGACCGGCGGCTGGCGGCGGACTGGTTCGTGCACGCGCCCGCGACCGGCGAGCTGGGCGTGCTCTTCGCGAGGCCGCTATCTGGCGGCGGTCGAGACCGCGCACGAGGACGGGTACGCCAGGCGCTCCGGCCTGCTGGCTGACCGCTGCTGCGGATGCGCCGCCGGCCGGACGTGTGCGCGCTGCAGTTCGCACTGGCCGGTGTGAACGCCCACGTGGGGCACGACCTCGCGCTGGCGCTGGTGGACACCTGCCGGGTACTGGACGTGGAGCCGCGCCTGCTCGAGCCGGACTTCCGCCGCGTCGGGGCGCTGCTGTACCGGCATGGAGGAGCGGGTCCGCGAGGAGCTGATGCCCGGACCGGACGTGCTCGAGGTCGCGGACCCGCTCACCCACCTGGTGGGTTCCTGGACCCTGCGCGCTGCCCGCGACGGCGCGTGGGCGGCGTTTCGCGCCCTGTGGGAGCTGCGGAGCCTGCCCGAAGTCGTCGAGGGGTTCGCCGAGCGGCTGGACGCCGCCGTCGGGCTGGCCGGCCGGTGCCTGCTGACACCGCTGCCCTGACCGGCCCTTAGTCCTCGGGCAGCAGGACCGGGGCGATCTCGTCGTAGACGTCGCCGGGCCCGGGGTTCGTCGGGTCCGTGGCCCCGCCCAGGTGGTGCATGACGCCCCACACGGCGTTCAGCGCAGTCTGCACCGCGCCCTCCGCCCAGCCGGCCGTCCAGGAGATGTCGTCGCCGGCCAGGAAGAGCCCGCGCTTGTCCTCGGGCAGGCCGTCCTGCACGAAGTGCGTGAACAGGCGGCGCTGGTAACGGTAGTGGCCCGGCAGGTTGGCTTTGAACGCACCCATGAAGTAGGGCTCGTTCTCCCAGGAGACAGTCACCGGGTCGCCGATGACGTGCCGGCGGATGTCGACCTTGGGGTAGATCTCCTTCAGCGACTTGAGCATGACCTCCAGCCGCTCGTTCGCGTCCAGCGGCAGCCACTTCAGGCTGTCGTCACACCAGGTGTAGGACAGGCAGATCACGGCCGGCCTGCCGGGGCCGTCGTCCAGCAGGTAGGTGCCGCGGGTCATCCGGTCGGTGAGCGTCATGCTCATCACGTCCCGGCCGGTCTCCTCATCCGTGTCCAGCCAGAACGGCCGGTCCACCGGCACGAACAGCTTGGAGGACTCCATGTAGTGGGTGCGCTCGACGGCCGTCCAGTGGTCGATGGGGAGCAGCGCGTCGTCGCAGTCGATCTTGGAGAGCAGCATCCAGGACTGGGCGGTGAAGACCGCCGCGCGGAAGGTGCGGATACGGCCGTCGGCGTCGGTGACGGTGATCCGGTTGCCGGCGGTGCGGTGCAGCCGGGTCACGGCGGGCCGCGGCGCACCGCCCTCGTGCAGGGAGGCCAGCGAGGTGCCGTACGGCCAGTGGACGGTCTTGAGCGGCTCGCGCTCCCACAGCCGCTGCGGAAGCTGCTGGCTGCCGCCGACGATGCCGCGGTGGTCGTCGTCGGCGCCGGTGTAGACGACGCGGAGGATCTCCAGGATGGAGTTGGGGAAGTCGGTGTCCCAGCCGCCGGTGCCGAAGCCGACCTGGCCGAAGATCTCGCGGCGCCGGAAGGAGGAGAAGGCCTCGGAGTCGCACAGGAAGCCGTAGAAGGTCTGGTTGTCGAGTTTCTCCACCAGGTGCGCCCAGATCTCGCGGATGCGCGGCACGTCGCGCTCGCGGACGGCCTGCTGCATGTCGGAGAAGTCGGCGCCCTCCTCCAGGCAGGCGTTCCAGGCGTCGGCGACCTGGTGGTAGACCTCGGGCAGGTCCTCCAGGGTCCGGGCGTAGTGGGACTCGCCCTTCAGGTCGACGACGGTGGAGGGGGTGTCGGGGGCGAGCGGGTTGGGGAACGGCGTGGTCTCCAGTCCGGCGAGGTCCACGTAGTGCTGGAAGGCGGTGGAGGACGGCGGGAAGCGCATCGCGCCCATCTCGGCCGTCAGGTCGCCCTCGCAGCCCTCGAACCGGTCGGTGCGCAGCCGGCCGCCGATCCGGTCTGCTTCGTAGACGACGGGCTTGAGCCCCATCTTCATCAGTTCGTAGGCGGCGACGATCCCGGACAGGCCGCCGCCGATGACGGCGACCTCGGTGCCGTGCTCGGTGGCGGGCACGGCACCGATGCCCGCAGGGTGGTCGAGGTAGTCGTCGTAGGCGAAGGGGAAGTCCGGCCCGAACATGGTCAGCGGCCGGGCGGCCTGGTCGCCGTGGGCGGTCTCGTGCTGCTCATCGTGGGCGGCGGTGGGCACGGTGGACGTCATCGGGGTCGGTCTCCTTACGCGGGCGCGTGATGTCGGCGGCGGGCGTGCGGGAGCCGCCGCGGTGGGTTCGGGTGGTCGGGCGTGGTGTGCGGGGCCGTCAGCGGGCGTACAGCTCGGGACGTTGGTCGGTCAGGTAGGGGTTCTCGGCGCGTGAGGCGGCCAGCAGGGCGGGGTCGGCGTCGGCGACCACCAGGTCCTCGCCGGCTCCGGCGCGGGCACGCACGGTGCCGTCCGGCGCGGCAAGGCAGCTCAGCCCGGCGAAGTCGAACTCGCCCTCGCGGCCGGTCCGGTTCGCGTAGGCGATGTAGAGCTGGCTCTCCCAGGCGCGCACCGGCAGCACGCTGTTCGGGACGATCTCGTAGGGGCGCATCACGGCGGTCGGCACGACCAGCAGCTGGGTCCCGGCCACCGCGTGGGCCCGCACGGCCTCGGGGAACTCCACGTCGTAGCAGATCAGCAGTCCGATGCGCACGCCGTCCAGGTCGGCCTGTACGAGGAGGTCGTCGCCGGGGGTGAAACGATCCTTCTCGAAGGGACCGAACAGGTGAGTCTTGCGGTAGTGGGCCAGTCGGCCGCCGTCGGGGCCGATGAGCTGCACGGCGTTGTAGACGGCGCGACCGGCCCGCTCCGGGTAGCCGTAGGCGATCGCGACGCGGTGCTCCGCGGCGATCGCGGCGACGGCACGGGCGGACGGTCCGTCGGCGTCCTCGGCCAGGTCGGCGACCCGGTCCCCGAGCGCGTACCCGGTCAGGTACATCTCGGGGGTCACCAGGAGCCGGGCGCCCGCGGCCACGGCCCGGCGGGCGGCGGCGTCGAGAGCGGCCAGGCTGTCCCCGGCGGAGGCGGGGACACCGGCGGGGCCCTGGTAGAGCGCGGTGCGCAGCGGTGTCATGGAACCTCGGACCTTCAGACGTACAGACGTGCGGCGGAACACTTCGACGGTACGGGCCGCCATCGGCGCCGGACAAGGCCGCTCCGTTGCGCACCCGACGGGGCTTCGTTGCGTTCTTGCGCCGCCCGGCGGCGATTCGTTGCGCCGCCGTGTTCAGCCGGGACTGCCCGCCGAGTAGCGGCGCAGCAGCGGGGAGAGAACCAGTACCGACTTCGTCCGCTCCACGAAGGGCTCGCCCGCGATGCGTTCCAGCACCCGTTCGAAGTGCCGCATGTCCTCGGCGTAGAGCTGCACGATGGCGTCCGCTTCGCCGGTGACGGTGGAGGCGGCGGCCACTTCGGGGTAGCGGCTCAGGGCCCGGCGGATGTCCCGAGGTGAGGTCTTGGAGCGGCAGTAGATCTCGATGAAGCCCTCCGTCTCCCAGCCGAGCGCCGCCGGATCGACGCGGACGGTGAAGCCGGTGATGGCCCCTTCCGCGCGCATCCGGTCCACCCGGCGTTTGACGGCGGGGGCGGACAGTCCGACCTCGGCGCCGATCTCGGCGTAGGAGCGGCGGGCGTCCTCGGCGAGGGCGTGGACGATGCGTTCGTCGAGTTCGTTCAGCTGTCGCACGGGTGGGTGGTTCACTTCGCTGCTGCTTCGGTTGCCGGTCGCGGGCGGCGCTCACCGCATCCGAAGTAGACCACAGGCAAGGGGCGCAGGGCTCGGCGGCTCACGGACGGTCCACGCCCCCGCTTGCGGACGGCTCCCGGAACACGGCCGCGGCCCCGGTGAGGAGCGTCACCAGCTGGCGTGCAACGGTTTGCCCTCGGCGTAACCGGCCGCGCTCTGCACGCCGAACACGGCGCGCTCGGCGAACTCGGCGAGGTCGGCGGCGCCGGCGTAGGTGCAGGCGGAACGGACACCGGCGATGACGGCGTCGATGACGTCCTCGACGCCGGGGCGGGCGGGGTCGATGTACATCCGGGAGGTGGAGATGCCCTCCTCGAAGAGCGCCTTGCGCGCCCGGTCGTAGCCGGACTCCTCGCTGGTGCGGTTGCGCACGGCGCGGGCGGAGGCCATGCCGAAGGACTCCTTGTACAGCCGGCCGTCCGAGGACTGCTGCAGGTCGCCGGGCGACTCGTGGGTTCCGGCGAACCAGGAGCCGATCATGACGTTGGACGCGCCGGCGGCGAGCGCCATGGCCACGTCGCGCGGGTGACGGACGCCGCCGTCGGCCCACACGTGTTTGCCCAGGCGGCGTGCCTCAGCGGCGCACTCCAGGACGGCGGAGAACTGCGGGCGGCCTACGCCGGTCATCATGCGGGTGGTGCACATGGCGCCGGGCCCGACGCCGATCTTGACGATGTCCGCTCCGGCCGCGACCAGGTCGCGGACGCCGGCGGCCGCGACGACGTTGCCCGCGACGACGGGAACGCGCGGGTCCAGGGCGCGCACGGCCCGCACCGCCTCGAGCATGCCTTCCTGGTGGCCGTGCGCGGTGTCGACGACGAGGGTGTCCACACCGGCGTCGAGCAGCGCCTTGGCCTTGCCGGCCACGTCGCCGTTGATGCCGACGGCGGCGGCCACCCGCAGCGCCCCGCGGGCGTCAGTGGCCGGCGTGTACAGCGTGGCGCGCAGCGCGCCCTTGCGAGTGAGGATGCCGACGAGCCGGCCCTCGCCGTCCACGGCGGGGGCGATGCGGCGGTGGGCGGCGTCGAGGCGGTTGAAAGCCGCGCGAGGGTCGATGCCGGCGTCCAGGACCAGCAGGTCGCGGGACATGACCTCCGACAGCTGGGTGAAGCGGTCCACGCCGGTCAGGTCGGATTCCGTGACCACGCCGACGGGGCGCCCGTCCCGGACGACGACGCCGGCGTTGTGCGCCCGCTTGGGCAGCAGGGACAGCGCGTCGGCGACGGTCTGGCCCGGGGTGAGGGTGATCGGGGTGTCCAGCACCAGGTGTCGCTGCTTGACCCAGCCGATGACTTCGGTGACGACCTCGAGGGGGATGTCCTGCGGGATGACGACGAGCCCGCCGCGCCGGGCGACGGTCTCCGCCATGCGGCGGCCGGCGACCGCGGTCATGTTGGCGACCACGAGAGGGATGGTGGTCCCGCTGCCGTCCGGGCTGGTCAGGTCCACGCCCTGGCGGGAGCCGACCGCGGAACGGCCGGGCACCATGAAGACGTCGTCGTACGTGAGGTCGTACGGAGCGGGCTGATCGTTGAGAAAACGCACGTGCCTCATCTTCCCATGACCGGGCGCCGAATGGGGTGGGGACGATCCACCGGTCGTGCGCCGCCTGCTTCGTACGATGCTACGAGACAGCGGTAGCGGGGCACGGCCGCGTCCGTTCCCCGCTCAGTGGCCGTCAGGGTCGGCGCGGTCCAGGGCGGACCGGGTGGCGGGGCGTGGGCCGGTCAGCAACTGGTCGGCGGCGGCGGTGTCGGTGACGAGGCTGGTGACCAGGCCGGAGCGCAGCACGGCGCCGACGGCCGGCGCCTTGCGGACACCGCCGGCGATGGCGACGACCTCGGGGATGCGGCGGAGCCGGTCGGCTTCGACGGTGATGCAGCGCTCCCCCAGGTCCCGGCCGATCCGCCGGCCGTCGCCGTCGAAGAGGTGGGCGGACATCTCGGCCACCACGCCGAGGGAGGAGTAGTGGTCACGCTCGGCATCGCTGAGCATGTCGTGCACCGTGGAGACCCCAGGCTCCCAGGAGCCGATCGAGACGGCGGCGACGGTGACCTTGTCGAAGTACTCGAACGCGCGGGAGATGCCCGTCTGGCTGCGCAGCGCGGCGGCCGTGGCCCGGTCGGGCAGCAGCATCGGGGCGTAGATCGGGTGCGCCTCTCCCCCGGCGACCTCGGCGGCCCGGCGGACCGCCTCGACGGATCCGCGGTCAGCGGTGCCGGCGTCGTAGACGCCGGTCAGCTGCACGACGGTGCACGGCGGTAGGTGGCGCAGCGCGGCGGCCATGTGAATGGTGGAACGCCCCCAGGCCAGGCCCAGGACGTCGCCGTCGGTGACCAGTTCGCCGAGCAGGTCGGCAGCGACCTCGCCGAGGTTCTCCGGGTCGGCCGCGGCGTCGTCCGCGGCGTCGTTCGCCTCGGTGGGCGACTCGACGACCACGGCGTGCCGCAGACCGAAGCGGGCGCGCAGGGCGTCGGAACGCTCGGCGTCCAGCTCGGCCGGCACCCGGATCTCGATGCGGACCAGGTCCCGCTCCAGGGCGGTCTCCAGTACCCGGGCCACCTTGAAGCGGCTGACTCCGAACTCGTCCGCGATCTGGATCTTGGACTTCCCCTCCAGATAGAAGCGGCGGGCCATCGCCGCCGCCTGGACGAGCTCGGCGGGTCCCATTCTCGTGGACCGACCCGTCGACACCGCACTCACCTCGCTGCTCGCACTGCTCCACCGGCTCACGGCGCTTGCGCGCCCCGCGTTCATCCTCGCAGATCCCGGGCGGCCTTGATCCCTTCCGTGCACCGTGCACGCATGCAAGGCGCCGGGGCACGGCCTCTCTCAGTGGGAATGTGGTCGGGCGGCGGCCTCCTCGGCCTGGGTGCGCAGCGCGCGGACGGCGGCCGCCGGATCGTCGGCGCCGTAGACGGCGGACCCGGCGACGAACACGTCGGCGCCGGCCTCGGCACACCGTTCGATGGTCTCGGCGGAGACGCCGCCGTCGACCTGGAGCCACATCTGCAGCCCGTGCGCGTCGATCGAGCCGTCGGGTGCGGCGGATCTTCGGAAGCATGATGTCGAGGAAGGCCTGGCCGCCGAAGCCGGGCTCCACCGTCATCACCAGCAGCATGTCGAGTTCCGGCAGCAGGTCCTCGTACGGCTCGATCGGAGTGGCGGGCTTGAGCGCCATGGCGGCCCTGGCGCCCTTGGCGCGGATCTCCCGTGCCAGCCGGACGGGGGCGGCGGCGGCTTCTGCGTGGAAGGTGACCGAGGAGGCGCCGGCCTCGACGTACTGCGGGGCCCAGCGGTCGGGGTCCTCGATCATCAGGTGGCAGTCCAACGGGACATCGGTCGCCTTGCGCAGCGCCTCGACCACGGGCACACCGAGGGTCAGGTTCGGAACGAAGTGGGCGTCCATGACGTCCACGTGCAGCCAGTCGGCTCCCTGGACGGCTTGTGCCTCCTCGGCGAGACGTGCGAAGTCGGCGGACAGGATGCTGGGGTTGATCTGCGCCATGTGCTTTGCCTATCACGTCATCGGAGCAGTGGTGACATCTGTCATCGCCACTTCACGACTGCCGACACTGCCGCCGGCCGCCCCGGCTCCGGAATGCTGAAGGACATGACCACTACAGCACTCGCCGACGCAGGGCCTGGCCGCCGGGCCGGCGCCCCCGTCGTCGGCTTCACCGAAGTCGAGAAGAGCTACGGCGAAGTGCGGGCCGTGGGCGGCCTGAACCTGCGCCTGCACGCCGGGGAGACCGTCGCCCTGCTGGGCCCCAACGGGGCCGGCAAGTCCACGACCCTGGACCTGCTGCTCGGCCTGCGCAATCCGGACGCCGGCACCGTCGAGGTCTTCGGCACCACACCGCGCCGCGCCGTGGTGGACGGCCGGATCGGCGCGATGCTGCAGAGCGGCGGGCTGATGGAGGACGTCACGGTCTTTGAGCTCGTCACGCTCGGCTGCGGACTGCACCCGCGCCCGCACCCGGTGGCCGAGGTGATGGAACGCGCCGGCCTCACGGACATCGCCACGCGGAAGGTGAACAAACTCTCCGGCGGCCAGGAGCAGCGCGTGCGGTTCGCGCTGGCCACTGCCGGCGAGAGCGACCTGATCGTGCTGGACGAGCCGACGACCGGCATGGACGTCTCGGCCCGTCAGACGTTCTGGCAGTCCATGCGCGAACTGGCGGGCCAGGGCAGCACCGTGCTGTTCGCCACCCACTACCTGGAGGAGGCGGACGCGATCGCCGACCGGGTCGTCGTGCTGCACCGCGGGCGAGTGCTCGCCGACGGGTCGGCAGCCGAGATCAAGGCGAAGGCGGGTGAGCGCCGGATCGTCTTCGACCTGGACTCCGTGGTCGACGAGGCCACGCTGCGGGAGCTGCCTTTCGTCTCGTCGGTGGAGATCTCCGGGCGCACCGTCCGGCTGCGCTCGCACGACGCCGACGCCACCGTGCACGCCGTCTACAGCGGCGGACTGTACCCGCGCAACCTGGAAGTCGCCGGGCTGGGCCTGGAGCAGGCCTTCCTGGTGCTCACCGACGCGGCTGCGGCCGAGGAGGAGGCCCGATGACCACACTGATCCGGCTGGAGATCGCCCGCGCGGTGCGCAACAAGAAGTTCCTGTTCTTCTCGGTGGCCTACCCGGCCGTCCTCTTCCTGCTCATCGCGGGCACGTCCGGTCAGAGCGACAAGGTGCCGGGCACCGGGCTGTCCACGGTGATGTTCATGATGGTGGCCATGGCGTCCTTCGGCGCGCTCACGGCCGTACTGATGGGCAACAGCGAGCGGATCGCGAAAGAGCGCGAGAAGGGGTGGGTGCGCCAGCTGCGGCTCACCTCGCTGCCCGGACGCGGCTACGTGGCGGCGAAGGTCGCCTCCGCCGCCGTGGTGAGCCTGCCCTCCATCGTGATCGTGTTCGTGGTGGCCGCGACGGTCAAGGACGTGCACCTGCAGGCCACCTGGCAGTGGTTCGCGCTCACCGGGGCGATCTGGGCGGGCAGCAGCGTCTTCGCCGCGCTGGGCGTGGCCATCGGCTACCTCGCCTCCGGCGACGCGGTCCGCCCCATCACCATGATCATCTACTTCGGCCTGTCGATCCTGGGCGGACTGTGGATGCCGGCGACCCTTTTCCCGCAGTGGCTGCAGAACATCTCCGAGTACCTGCCCACCCACGCCTACGCCGGGCTGGGACAGACCATCGAGCTGGGCGGCGCGCCGCACGCGGAGGACGTGGTGCTGCTGGTCGCCTATCTTGTGCTCTTCTCCGGTGCGGCCGCCTGGCTGTACCGCAAGGACGCCCGCAAAGCGTGAGAAGGGTGGTCGGCAGTGAGCATGTCCCGGACACGTCGGCTGGTGGAGCGGCATCTGGTGAGCGACGGAGGGGCCCACCAGGACGACCCCACTGTCGGCCGGCCGCCGAGCGGCCCGCGGTCGGCGCTGATGAAGCTGCTGTGGGTGGGCATCTGGCTGGTCTACATGACGGCGCCGGTGGACGACCTGCGTCACGGGGGTCACACCGGAGCAGCCGTTCTGGCGGGTTCCCTCGGACTGGCGGTCTTCGTCGGCTGTTACCTGGGCCTGGTCCTGCGCAACACGGCCCGCACCGGCAGCGCGGGGTGGATCGGCCTGCTGCTGGCGGTCCTGGTGACGCTGACGCTGCTGATGCCGCCGGCCCTCGGTCCTCCCTGGCTGGTGCTGTTCGTGTACGTGTCGGTGGGCTTCGGAGCGGCGCTCCCGGCCAGGACGGCCAGGGTCGCGGTCCCGCTGGCCGCCGCAGCGCTGGCCGCCAGCGGGCTGCTCATGGACACCACCGGCGACCTGGTCCCCTCGCTGCTGATCCCGGCGCTGCTCGGCGGCTTCGCGATGATCGGCGTGCGGCAGATGATCCGCACCACCGTCGCACTGCGGGAGGCGCGGGCGACCGTGGCACACCTGGCGGCCACCGAGGAACGGCTGCGTCTGGCCCGCGATCTGCACGACCTGCTCGGGCACTCGCTGTCGCTGATCACACTCAAGAGCGAACTGGCCGGGCGGATGCTGCCCGGGCACGGGGAACAGGCGGCCCGGCAGGTGGCGGACATCGAGCGGGTCAGCCGGCAGGCGCTGGTGGACGTGCGGGAGGCCGTCAGCGGATTCCGCCGGCCGACCCTGGAGGCGGAGGCGGCCGGCGCCCGCACGGCACTGGCGGCGGCGGGCGTCCGCGCCGACCTGACCGGCCTGGGCGCCCTGCCCGACGACGTGTCACCGGAGGGGGAGGGCGCGCTGGCCTGGGCGCTGCGGGAGGCCGTCACCAACGTGGTGCGGCACAGCGGCGCGGATACCTGCACCGTCTCGTTGGCCGGTACGGGCGAATGGCTGTGCCTGTCCGTCACCGACGACGGCCGCGGGCCGGACGCGGAGCACGGCAACGGACTGACGGGCCTGGCTGAGCGGCTCGCCCTGGCCGACGGCCGCCTGGAGACCGGCCAGGCCAGGCGGCACGGCTTCGCGCTGCGCGCGTACGTGCCGCGCTCGCTGCTGCCCGCCACGGACCGCACCGAGGCGGCCGCTCCACCCGTCTGATCCGCGCCGGTTACCCTCCCGGTGTGATCAGGGTGCTGCTGGCGGAGGACCAGTCGATGGTGCGGGAGGCTCTCGCCGCGCTCCTCGGCCTGGAGGAGGACGTCGAGGTCGTGGCGCAGGTGGCGCGCGGGGACGAAGTGCTCGGCGCCGCCGGCGAGCACTCACCCGACGTGGCGCTGCTGGACATCGAGATGCCGGGCATGTCGGGGCTTGACGCGGCGGCCGCGCTGCGCGAGAGGCTGCCCGAGGTGAAGGTCGTCATCCTGACCACGTTCGGGCGGCCGGGCTACCTGCGCCGCGCGATGGAGTCGGGCGCCGACGCCTTCCTGGTCAAGGACGCCCCCGCCGCACAGCTGGCCGACGCGCTGCGCCGGGTACTGCGCGGCGAACGGGTCATCGACCCCGGCCTCGCCGCCGCCGCGCTGGCCGAAGGGGCCAGCCCGCTCACCCCGCGCGAGCAGCAGGTGCTGCGCACCTCGGCGCACGGTGCGAGCAACGCCGAACTGGCGGAGCAGCTGCGCTTGTCGCACGGCACGGTGCGCAACTACCTCTCGACCGCCATCCAGAAGACCGGTGGCCGCAACCGCGCCGACGCCGTCCGCATCGCCCGTGACAAAGGCTGGCTTTGACACATTCCCCGGTCTGAAGGACGAGCGTCAGCCCCGAGAGGGGCAGGGGCGGCGGTCAGCCCGGGCGGCGGCTACCGGTGCGCAGCGCCAGCACCAGACAGACGGTGGTCGCGGCGACGACGAGTGCTGCGGACAGCCGTGCCCATGAGGTATTCGCGACGGGCGCCTGGGCGACGAGCAGGACCACCGCGGTCGCGGCGGCGGCCGCCAGTGCGGGTGTCGCCCGCGGTCGGCCGGGCGGGGCGGTGACACCGGTTGTCCACGCGTCGGTGACGAGCAGGTAGGCGAGCAGCAGGACAGCGATGCAGACGACCAGCCAGAGCGCGGGGCCGGTGACGGCCGCGACCGCGATCGCCGCAGCCGGCAGCACCGTCGTCCTGCGGCGGGCCGCGACGGTCCGCCAGCGCATGGAGGTCAGGACGGGGCGCGCGTCGACCATGGGAGCGGCCCACCAGGCGGCCGCCGCCGCACCGAGCACCAGCATCTTGACCGGCAGCGGTGCGTGCACGGCGGCCGGCGGGTCGCAGGCGGCGACGGCGAGGCCCGTTCCGAGCAGCCGGTCGGTGATGCGCGAAGTGAGACGGGCGGACCAGGCCGAGGCGGTGGTCATCGGGTCCCTCCGTGGATGCGGGTGCGCAGCAGCGGCGCAAGGGCGAGGTCGAGGGTCTCGCCGGGCTGGTGGGCGACGACCGCGATGCCGCGTTCCACCAGGGCGAAGCGCATGGCGTCGCGGTCGGCCCGCCACAGCCGCAGCGCGAGTTCGCCCTCGGTGTCGCCGGGTTCCACGACCGGGTCACCGGTGGGGATCTCGACCACGACCATCGGGTTGGCCCGTCCGCGAACCTGGTGCAGGACATCGAAGATCCGCTGGTCGGTCAGCGGCGTGACGACGTACACGAGCGCTCCTTCGGGCAGTGCGGGCGGTGGGAGCAGGCTGAGGCCCGCCGTGCTGTACCCGCTGTCCCTGCGGACCTCCAGCACGCTCTCGACGATGCGGTAGAAGTACGCCTGGCCGCTGCCCGGTTGCAGCCAGCGCGTTGTGCCGCCGACTGACACGACGCCGACCCGGTCGTGGGTGCGCAGGTAGGCGCGCACCAGCCCGGCAGCGGCCCGGAAGGTCTCGTCGAGTGAGGACGCGCCGGTGAGCGGGTCGACCACGTCGGTGAGCGCGTCCAGCAGCACCACGGTCTCGGCGGTGCGCTCCGCTGCGAACTGGTGGACCTGCAGGGTGCCGCGGCGGGTGGAGGCCGGCCAGTGGATCCGGCGCTGCCGTTCGCCACGGACGTACGGGCGCACTCCGGTGACCTCGACGCCCTCGCCGCGCTGCACGGCGGTGTGCTCGCCGAGCCGCTGCGGCAGCCGGACCGGAATGGGCGTGAGGCCGGCGTGTTCGGACACCGGGAAGACGGCGATCTCGCCGAGTTCGGCCCGCACGGTGCGGCGGGCCAGGCCGCCGCGGTCGTAGACGTCGACGTCGACCGTGCCGAGCGTCCAGCGGCCCCAGCGCTGCGCGGTCAGGACGAGGTCGACGCGGTGCGGGCCCACCGCGAGGTGGTCCAGCCGGATCCCGTGACCGAGGGTGACGCCGGGGTCCAGCCGGCCGGTCTCCCCCTCGTGGGCACCGCGATCCGCACCGTGACCTGCTCGCCCTCGAAACACCGTCGCGGCTCCACCTCAGCCTCGGCGCTCACCGTGTCCGGGCGCGGTCCGCTCGGCAGGGCGAGAGCGAGCAGCACCAGGGGCGCGGCGGCGAGAGCAAGCACCCAGGGGCGCCCGGTGACCAGTGCGGCAGCCAGCGCGACCACGGCCACCGTGCCCAGCCGCAGCGCGCGTTCACCGGCCCGCCAGCCGGGTGGCGGCGGTGGCGGTGGTTCGGTGGTCACGTCGTGGCGGCCGACCAGTGCCCGTCGGGCGGCGGCTGCTCCGTGCGGCCGGCACCGGCTCCGTCATGAGACAACCGGCGTACGCGGCAGAGTCTGCGGGGCGGGCACGGACTGCATGAGCTCGCGGATCACGTCGTCGCCGTCGAGCTGCCGGACCCACAGCTCCGGCTTGAGGGTGACGCGGTGCGCGAGGGCCGGTACCGCCACGGACTTGACGTCCTCCGGGGTCACGTAGTCCCGCAGGTCCAGGACGGCACGGGCCCGGGCGAGCTGCACCAGGGCCAGGCCGCCGCGCGGAGAGGCTCCGACCTGGATGTGCGGGTGGGACCGGGTGGCTCCGACCAGCGCGACGACGTACTCCAGCAGGTCGTCGTCCACCTCGACGCGTTCGACGGCGGCCCGCATTGCCACCACCTCGCCCGGTCCGCTGAGTGTGCGCAGCACTGCCTCGGGCGCCGCCCGGTCGAGACGCGCGCGCAGCATGCCGGTCTCCTGGGGCGCCGTCAGGTAGCCCATCCGCACCCGCAGCAGGAACCGGTCGAGCTGGGCCTCGGGAAGGGTGTACGTGCCCTCGTACTCGATGGGGTTGGCGGTGGCGACGACCATGAAGGGCTCCGGCAGCGGCCGGGTGCTTCCGTCGATGGACACCTGAGACTCGGCCATCGCCTCCAGCAGCGCGGCCTGGGTCTTGGGCGGGGTGCGGTTGATCTCGTCGGCGAGCAGCAGGTGGGTGAACACCGGTCCGGCCCGGAAGACCATCTCGGCGGTCCGCTGGTCGTAGAACGGAGCGCCGGTGACGTCGGAGGGCAGCAGGTCGGGGGTGAACTGGATGCGGGAGAAGTCCAGGCCGAGGGTGGTGGCGAAGGAGCGGGCCAGCAGCGTCTTCCCGAGTCCCGGCAGGTCCTCGATGAGGACGTGGCCCCCGGCGAGAATGCCGAGCATCACCAGGGACAGCGGTTCCGCCTTGCCGACCACCGCCGTGCGGATCTCCTCAAGCACGGCCACCGCCCGTTCGCCCGCCTGCCGGGGGGTCAGGTCGTCGTGCTCCGGGGTGGGCTGCGGACTGGTCACGGTCGGATCCTCACAGGACGGGGGCGGGTGTGCGGGCTGCGGGCCGGCCCGCAGCTCAGACGGTCACATGGCTTCCAGGCGGTCGAGCAGGGAGTGCAGGACGGACTCGGGGAGGGTGGGCTGCGGAGCGGACGCCTGGGGATCGATCCACGGCCACAGCTCAGCGCCGACCAGTGCCCGGGCCCGCCGGGGGTTCCGGTACATCGCCACGCTGTGCCGTTGAGCCAACCGGACGGCGAACAGCCGCTGCAGCTGAGGTCGCATGACGGTGCGCAGGTGCTGTTCGCTGTCCTCCGCGAGGGTGTCGGCCACCAGGCGCCGCCACTCGCCGAGCGCCGGGGCCCGCCTGCCCAGCAGGCGCGCCGGATCGCGGTGTGCGCCGTCCTGGGCGGCACCGCCCGCGGCGTAGCGTCCCAGAGCCAGCGCGGCGGCGGTGAGCAGCGCGAGGCCGGTGGCAGCGGCGGTGGCGCCGTCGGCCAGGGCCAGCAGCACTCCGGTCGCGACGGCGACGGCGCCCAGTACTGCCAGTGAGTGCCGTATCGAGCCGGGCGCGCCCAGCGCCGAGGTGACGAACGTCCGGGTCCGAGCGGGCGCCCTCACGCGTCACCTGCCACGGCTTCCGGCCCACGCGCCCGCGAGCGCAGTTCGTGAGCGATCTCGGCGAGCGCGGCCGCAGCCCGATTGCGCTGGCCGCCGTCCATCGGGTGCGTGGAGAAACGGGCCTCGCGGAACAGGGCGGTGAGTTCGGCGGCGGCCGCTCTCGCGGGCACGCCTCCGGCGACGGCCCGATCCAGCAGGTCCTGCGGGCTGTCCGTGGCGCGCCGGGCCATGCCGGAGCCGGCCAGCGACTCCTCCATGGCGACGTAGCAGGCGATGACGGCTGTTCGGGCGTCTCTTCCGTCCCCCAGGGCGCGGCGCCCGGAGTCCACGACCCGAGCCAGGCGTTCCTGCTCGTTGTCGAGTCTCGCGTAGGTGGCCGGAGCCTCGGGCGCCGGGTGCTGCCGGGTCAGATACCGCCACAGGTACACCCCGGCGATGACGGCGGCCGCAGCGAGCAGGGCGATGGCCAGACCGAACAGGATCCGTGACAGCCCCGCACTCGTGCTGTCCGCATCGTGCCACATATGTGGTGCGACTGCCGGGGCGGGCATCGGGAAGATCCGGTCGCGTTGGCCGCTGCCGGACGAACCGAACCGGTGCAGCAGCAGGATGAGCAGCGACAGGACCAGCGGTGCCGCCAGCAGGAAACGGCCGATGGCGTCCGCCAACCGCTGTTCCACCGGGTTGAGTTCCTGGCCGGTGCGGACGTGCTCGCGGTACCTCTCGCGCAGCGCTGAGCCTCCTAGGAGTGCCAGAAGGGCAAAACCGATCACCAGCAGGGAGTTGCCGCCGAGCGGCCCGCGGCCCTGGGCGAACAGGCTCCTACCGGGGTGGAGCAGCAGCGTTCCCAGGGCGGTTCCGCCCACGACCAGTACGGTCAATGCGGCCCGTGCGGCCCCGATCGTGCCGTGCCGCCGTCGCCCGCCCGCCATACGCACCCGCTCCCACACCGCTCCCCCTTGCGACTGCCAGCTTCGCACACCGTCGACGACGTGTCAGCAGGGAGTACCCGGTGGGTCGGACTGAGTCAGGACCTCGCCGGCCCGGCGGCCGGCCGCTCAGCGCTCCAGGCGCGCCAGTACCTCCTCGACCGCACGGTGCACGGCGGCGCGGGTCTGCGGGGCGTGATCGAGCGTCTCGAACCCGTGCCGGGCACCGGGGACGTCGATCGGTTCCAGGTCCGCACCCCGTTCTGCGGCGGCGGCCGCGAACTCGGCGACCGTCGCTGCGATCGCAGGGCTCTCGCGTTCCACGCGAGTGAGGACGACAGGCAGGGCACCGGCGCCGCGAATCGCGCAGACGGCGCTCAACCCGGCGGGATCCAGCCCCCAGTTGGGCAACGGCTCGAGCACCGGGTAAGTCAGCGCCACGCAGCGCAGCCACGGCTCGGGGGCGGCGAGCCAGCGCGCGGCCAGCAGCCCGCCGGCGGAGAAGAACCACAGAGCGACGCGTTCGGCGTCCACGCGCGGATCGCTCCGCACGAGCGCCACGGCTTCGGCGACGTCCTGCGCGGCGCGCGGAAAGTCGGTCAGCGCGTGCAGCCGGTGGCCGGCTGTCACCCCGACCACGCCGCGGCTCGCCAGGAGCCGCCCGTAGCCGGTGAAGGCGGGCCAGTCGCGCGGCGTCGGCTCGACGCCGGCGGGGACCGGGCCGCCGTGCACGAGGACCACGGCCGGCCTCGGCCCCTCCGCCTCGGGCAGGTACAGGTCGACGGGGCCCCTCCGCTCGCGGGGGTATGCGGGCGGGTCCAGCAGGAACGTCCGCTCGCCCGGGGACGGTTCGTCCTCTCCGGCCGTGATGCGGTGTCCCCTCCCTGCGGCGGCTCGCAGCAGCGCGTCGGTGACGGCCCCGGGGCAGGAGAGCATCGGCCAGTGTCCGGCGTCGAGTTCGAGGAACCGCACCCGCTCCTCGGTGAGCACCTTCAGTCGCGGGTCGCCGGTCCGCACGAGTCCTTCGAGCATCGCGACGTCCGTTCCGCTGGCCGTGCACAGCACGCCCGTCGTCGGCAGCGAAGCGGTGTCATCCGAGATGTGCAGCGGCTGGGTGAGGGTCCGGACGGGCTGAGGTGCCGCACGGCGCGCCAGGTCGGCCAGATCCTCGGCCGTCACGCCGTGCACGCTTCCGCAACGCTGCCACGCGCCCTCAGGCGGCGGCGGGAGCCGCCAGTCGCCTTCGGCGGCGTCGCCCAGCCGCTCACGCACAGCCGGATCGGTCACCAGGGCCAGCGCCGCCTCCCCGCTGCGATGCAGGCCCGCGTCCAGGTGGACGACCCGGGAGACCCGCCCCGGGCGCCGGTCGGCGGCGCCGAGCAGCGGGACGATGCCGTAGCCGTTGCCGACGAGTACGACGTCGTCCGTCCCGACGCCGTCCAGCACGCGCAGGACGTCCGCGACATGCGTGTGCAGGTCCGTGAGCGGCCCGGCCTCGCGCCGCCGCTCCGCCATGCCGGTGAGCGTCACCGGATGCGCCTCGGCGCCCGAGCCGCGGAGTCGGACCGCCACCTCCTCCCAGACCCAGCCGCCGGTGTACAGGTCGGACACCAGGATGAACGCCGTCATGGAGGTCTCCTCGCCTCGGTGGTCAACGCGACGCGGGTACGGTAGGAACTCCCCCTGAGGGAGGTTCAAGCCGTGGCCGAAACCGCCTTGTGGAGCATCGGTGAGCTGGCGGAGCGCGCGGGTGTCACCGTGAAGACGGTCCGCTTCTACTGCGACCGCGGTCTGCTGCCGGAAGGCCCCCGCAGCGGCGGCGGGCACCGGCGGTTCCCCGCCGAGGCCCTGGACCGGCTGCGCCTGATCCGCTCCCTGCGCGCGGTGGAGTTGCCGGTCCCGGACGTGGGCCGGGTTCTGGAGAGCGAGGCGGCCTTCGAGGACGTGCTGGCCGCCCGGCTGCGGGAGCTCGGTGCGCAACTGACCGCCCTGCGATGGCGGGAGGCGGCCCTCACCCTGCTGCGGGATGCTCCGCCGGCCGAACGCGCCGACCGGCTGCGCCTGATCGGCTCGGTGGGTGTCCCGCCCGGGACGGACACGCTGGTGCGCTTCTGGCGGCGCTGGCTGCCGCCGCGGCTTCCTGCCCGGGTGGTCTCTGAGTTTCTGGACCAGACCGTCCCGCAGCTGCCCGCCGATCCGGCACCCGCAGACCTGCTGGCTTTCGCCCGCCTGAACGCCTTTGTGGGCGGCATCGACCCGACCGCGGCCAAGAGCCAGCCGGCCGCGCACCGCCGGCGCAACGGGTACCGGCCCGAGGTGCTCTACGACGGGCTGCAGGAGGCGTTCGCGCTGGCCGCTCCGGACGTGCGCGCGGGCCGGGCGCCGCGTGCGGGCGAGGCGCTCGACTGTTTCGTGGCTGCCCACGCCCGCGCCTGCGGCGTGCGCGACACGCCGGCCTACCGGCGCCGGCTCAGCCGGCAGCTCGCCGCGGACGCCCGCGTAGAGACCTACTGGCTGCTCGTCGCCGAGCTGAACGGCCCGCAACGGACGACGGCGGGCGCGGCGCACGACTGGCTGCACGCAGCGCTGGACGGAAGGGGCGGACCGGCTCCCGCGCACTGACGGCCGGTCAGAGTCGGCGCAGCAGCGCCAGGTACATGGCGTCGGTGCCGTGCAGGTGCGGCCACAGCTGCACGTCGGGCCGCTGGCCCAAGTGCGGAACGCCGAGCAGCAGCGGGCGGGCGTCGATCAGTTCGACACCGCCGTTCTTGCGCACGTCGTCCACCACGGCGCGGGTCTCGGCCAGGTGCGGCGAACAGGTGGCGTAGCCGACGACACCGCCGGGCCGGGTGGCCTCGACCGCCCGGGTGAGCAGGGCCCGCTGCAGCGGCGCGAAGCCGTCGAGGTCCTCGGGCCTGCGCCGCCAGCGGGCCTCGGGCCTGCGCCGCAGCGCGCCGAGACCGGTACACGGGACGTCGACGAGCACCCGGTCGAAGCTGCCGGGGCGCCACGGCGGACGGGTGCCGTCGGCGGTGACGACCTGGTAGGGGCCTGGGTGGCCATCGAGCGCGCGGGCGACCAGGCGGGCACGGTGGGGCTGCTTCTCGGCGGCGGTCAGGTCGGCGCCCCGTTCGGCGGCCAGCGCGGCGAGCAGGGCTGCCTTGCCGCCCGGACCGGCACAGCCGTCGAGCCAGTGCCGGTCGCGGCCCTCGACCGGGGCGGAGGCCAGGGCGAGCGCGACGAGCTGGCTGCCCTCGTCCTGGACGCCGGCCCGTCCTTCACGGACCGCCGGCACGGCCCCCGGTTCGCCCCCCTCGGCGAGTCGCACCGCGTAGGGCGAGTAGCGGCCGGGCTGTGCGTCGCCGGTCAGCAGCTCCTGGGTGGTGGCGCGGCCCGGCCGGGCGACGAGGGTGACCCGTGGGCGTTCGTTGTCCGCGGCGAGCAGATCCTCGATCTCCCGGCGTCCGCCTCCCAGGGCGTCCCACAGGGCGGAGACGATCCAGCGAGGGTGCGCGTGGCACAGCGCCAGGTGTTCCTCGGGGTCGTCCTCATACGGCGGTGCGATGCGATCCAGCCAGCCGTCCAGGTCGCAGGCCGTGATGCGGCGCATGATCGCGTTGACGAACTTGGCGCGGCCGTCGCCGAGGACGACGCGGGCCAGCTCCACAGTGGAGCTGACGGCGGCGTGCTGCGGGATGCGAGTGCCCAGCAGCTGGTGTGCGCCGAGGGAGAGGACGTCGAGCACCGGCGGATCGATCTCCCGCAGCGGACGGTCGGCGCACGCGGAGACCACCGCGTCGTAGGTGCCCTGCCATCGCAGGGTTCCGTAGACCAGCTCGGTGGCCAGCGCGGCGTCGCGTCCGTCGAAGGAGCCGGCGGAGCGTGCCTTGTCCAGCAGCGGCGGGAGCACGAGGTTGGCGTACGCGTCCCGTTCGTCGACGGCGCGCAGCGCGTCGAAGGCGAGGATCCGCACCGGGTCCTTGCGGGGCCGGCGGTAGGGCTTGCCACCCCGCCTGGAGGCGGAGGCGGATCGGCGTGGCGGGGTGCTCACGGGTGAAGGTGCTCCGGAGGTATGAGGGGGCGTGCCCGGTCCAGGATAGTCGGCGGCAGATCAGCCGCCGAGCCGTTCGCCGGAGCCGATGCGCACGCCGCGGGCCCAGTCGGCGGCCCGCATCGGCTTTTTGCCCTGGGGCTGCACCCACTGCAGCTCGACCGGGTGCGAACCGGTGCCGATGTGGACGCTGTTCTTGCCCGCGCCGATCGCGCCGGGCTCGAGCGTCTCGTGGCCGGGGGCGGGGGCCAGCGTGCGGACCTTGAGGCGGTCGCCGCGGAAGAGCGTCCAGGCGCCGGGGGCGGGCGCGCAGCCGCGCACCAGGCGGTCCACGCGCAGCGCAGGCGCGCTCCAGTCGATGAGAGCGTCCTCGACGCGGATCTTCGGTGCGAGGCTGACGCCGTCGGCGGGCTGCGGCACGGGCTCCAGGGTGCCGTCCTCGATGCCGTCCATGGTGGCGGACAGCAGCCCGGCGCCGGCGAAGGCGAGCCGGGTGAGTAGGTCTCCGCTGGTGTCGGTGGGGCGGACGTCCTCGGTGACCACGCCGTAGACCGGCCCGGAGTCGAGACCCTCCTCGATGAGGAAGGTCGAGGCGCCGGTGACCTCGTCGCCGGCGAGTACCGCGTGCTGGACGGGCGCGGCGCCGCGCCACGCGGGAAGCAGGGAGAAGTGCAGGTTGACCCAGCCGTGCGCGGGGACGTCGAGGGCAGTGCGGGGCAGCAGCGCGCCGTAGGCGACGACGGGGCAGCAGTCCGGGGCGATCTCCCTCAGTCGGGTGAGGAAGGCCTCCTCGCCTGGACGGCGCGGCTTGAGCACCTCGATGCCGGCCTCGGCGGCGCGCCGGGCGACCGGGCTCGCCACCAGGTGCCGGCCGCGCCCGGCGGGCGCGTCGGGGCGTGTGACGACCGCCTCGACCTCGTGCCGCTTGTTCTCAAGCAGGGCGTCCAGGGCGGGCACGGCGACCTCGGGGGTGCCGGCGAAGACGAGCTTCATCGGTGACGGACGACCTCTCGGGAGACGCTGGGGCGGCGCCGAGGAGTCTACGGGCGGCGGTCGGAGGCGACCTGCACGGGGAGCGCGCGGCCCCGTGGGCGACGCGCGGAGGAGTCGGTGCGCCCCCCATGCGTGACCGAGTGGCCGTCCGGCCGTTGGTCAAGAGAGATTGACCGAAACGGACCGCCCCGGCGGCCCGATCCCTGCACGCCGGTTCGAGAGGCTTCTTCATGGCCGACCACGCAACCCACGACGCCCAGGCGAGGGCGAGCCTGCATCTGCTGGTGCGGGACATCGAACGGGTCCGCCGGCAGGTGGACGCGCTGCGTACCCTCACCGCACAGCTCGGCAACGTGTATCGGCCGAGGCGGACGGGTCCGTCGACGGGTTTCGTGGTGTACGGGCGGGCGCCGGCACCGACCGTCCGCCTCGCGCAGGAGCTGCGGGACAGCGTGGAGACGCTGGTGACGGCCGCCGTGGACTTCGACCGGTCGCTGGGCTTCTCCTGGGACGCGGTGGGTTCGGCTCTCGGCGTCACCAAACAGGCGGTGCACCGCCGCTACGGGGGTGCACGTCGGCCGGCCGACCGGGAGGAGGCAGCCGAGGAGCCGGCTGTCGCGCGCACGGTACCCGGTGCAAGGAGCATCCACGGGCAGCCCGCGCCACAGCCGCCGGCCGCCGACCACCACCGGACCGGGGCCCTTCCGGGCCCCCGCAACGGCTGACTCCTCCGCAGCCGTCGCACCGGCGCCCGGTGTCCGCCACCTGCCGCAGGGGGCGGACACCGGGCGTCCAATCACCCGTTCAGGCCGCGTGCATCACGTCGTACCGGGAGGCGCCGATGAGCCCGGCGTCAGCTTGATCTCGGTGTGGACCAGTCCGCGCCACACCCCCAGCGCGGTGGCGGCGTGGGAGGCCAGCCGGGCCACCGCGGCATGTTCGCTCTCCGGCAGCTGCGAGGGGATGAACTGGCCCTGCTCACGGAACGGCGGCCGCAGCGGGAACTTGCCGGTGACCCCAAGGGTGAAGGGCTGGCCGTCCACGACGAGCGACTCGACGGAGACGTAGGGGTCCACCAGGACGGCGACGGGCGGCCTGGTTGTGGGCGTGCCGGGGGTACACGGGTGACGGTGCAAGTCCCCTCCTTCTCGGCGGGTCAGGTGGTCGAGAAGCCGCCGTCGACGAAGACGGTCTGTCCCGTCACGTACGTGCAGGCGTCGCCGGCCAGAAAGACGGCGGCGCCGGCGAAGTCGTCGAGGACGCCATTGCGGCCGGCCATGGTGCGCCGGGCCATCGCGGCCGCGCGCTCCGGGTCGGCGAAGACGGGGGCGGTCAGCGGCGTGTCGACGAAGCCCGGCGCGATCGCGTTGACGCACACGCCGTGCGGCGACCATGCCTCGGCCTGCGACCGGGTCAGTGCGGCGAGGCCGGCCTTGGAGACCCCGTAGACCCCGCTGTCGCCGAACGCGCGGACAGCCTGCTGCGAGGCGATGTGGATGATCCGGCCCCAGCCGCGGTCCGCCATACCGGGGCCGAAGCGCTGCCCGAGGACGAACGGGGCGTTGAGGTTGACCTCCAGCGTGCGGTCCCAGTCCTCCTCGGACAGCTTCGACAGGTGCGGCCGCAGGTTGACGCCCGCGGAGTTGACGAGGATGTCGGGCTCCCCGAATCGGTTGGCCAGGTCGTCAGCCAGCCGGCGTGTCCCGGCCCGGTCGCCGAGGTCACCGGCGAGCCAGGCGGCGGTGCCGCCCTCGGCGCACAGGGCGTCGGCGGCTGCGCGCAGCCGCCCGGTGTCGCGGCCGGTCAGCACGACGCCGGCGCCCGCCCGGCACAGCGCCGTGGCAACGGCCCGTCCGATGCCGGAGCTGCCGCCCGTGACGAGGGCCTGACGGCCCTTCAGGGTGAACAGGTTCTCGAGGTAGGTCTGCGTCATCGCACTCACGCCTTCTGCCGGGTCGGCCGCAGCCGGATGTCGTCCAGGTGCACGTGCGCGGGCCTGCCCACGACGAGGGCGACGGTCTCGGCGACGTCCTGCGGTGTCAGCAACGGCCCGCACTGCTCCTCGACCGAAGCAAACCACTCCATGTCGCAGCCCGCGGCCTCCTGGAAGCCGCCGCGGACGAATCCGGGCCCGATCAGCGTCACCCGGACGCCGTGGGCGCACAGTTCCTGCCGCAGCGCTCGGTCACCACGTGCAGGGCGAACTTCGTGGAGCCGTAGACGAGTTTGGCGGCCGAGACCTGACCGCCGACGGTCGAACCCAGCACCACGATGTCGCGGACCTGCTGTCCGCCGTCCGACCGCGCGCTCTCGCGGAAGCGTTCTCCGCAGGCCTTCAGCTGGTGCAGCACGGCGAGCACGTTCGCCTCGATCAATGCGGGCCAGCGGCCCGCGTCGGAGCCAAGGACGGTGCCCGGCAGCCCGCGCCACGCCGAGAGGACGAACAGGGTCGGCTCACGGCCCCGCTCCTCCTTCGGGCGGGCCAGCATCCGCTCGGCGTCGCCGGGCTCGTTCATGTCGCCGGCGTGTGTCGCGAGGGTGCCCGGCTGCTGACCGGCCTGGGCGAGGACCCGGCCGGCTGATGCCGGTCCTGCTCGCCGGCGGCCGGCACGTCGGCGGCACCCGGCTGCTGCACGGTCCGGAGGCGACCACCGAGGACCTCACGCGGCTGCATCGCCACCGGACAGCGCGGTCACCTGTTGTTTCTGTGATCCCCGGGGGATCGTCATGACACCTTTCGACGATGAGGCGCAGCAGCAGCCCTCCGCCACCGTGCTGCCCCGGGGACCGGGCGTGCTGCGCTACGGCACGGCGGGGTTCGCCAACGCGCTGGCCACCGGCTTCTTCTATCCATTCGCGCTGCTCTTCTACACGCACCTGTCCGGGGTGTCGCTGCGGTCCGTGGGCATCCTCCTCACCGTCACGGCGCTGGCCGCGCTGCCCGGACTGCCGCTGATCGGCCGGCTCGTGGACCGGCTCGGCTGCCGGCCGGTGCTGGTGACCGCCCTGGTGCTGCGCGCGCTGTGCTTCGCCGGGTCCGTCTCCTTCCCCGGGCTGCTCTCGCTGCGGCCGCCCGCGCTGTGGCCGGTGCCGGCCGGGCTGAGCGTGGTTTCCGCGCTGCTGCTCCTGCCCGACGCCCGTGGCCGGCGCGCCGCGGTGGAGCCGGCTCCGCTGCGGCCGACACCGTGACCGGCTATCCGATGTCCGGCGGATCCACCCGCAGCTGCACCGCCGAACCCTCCCGGTGGGTGAGCCGCCGCACCTGAGCGGTCTTCAGCGCCGCGGTGAGCGCAGCTCCGCTGCCCGGCGGCACCCGCACCAGGGCCCGATCCCACTGCTCGCCCGCCGGCGGTGCGCCCGGCATCCGGGGACTGCCAGCCGTGCGTACCGGAAGCGGCACCGGGCCCAGCACCTCCGCCTCCGCCGGAAGCTCCGCCGTGTCGAGGAAGCCTGCGACGGCCTGTGGCAGGCCGCTGACCGACACCATCCGGGAAACCGGCGGGAAGCCCAGCTCGGCCCGTTCGGCCAGCTCCCGCATGGCATGCCCCGACGGGTCCCAGCGCACCAGCGCCTGCACCGGGCGCAGCCCGGGGTCGGCGACGGCGACCACCGTGCCGCCCTCGGCCTGCGGCCGCACCAGCGCTGCGGCGCCGAGCCAGCGCCGCAGCGCCTCCTCGCCGGCCCGCAGGTCGGGACGGCCCAGCAGCGCCCAGCCGTCCAGCAGCAGCGCGGCCGCGTACCCCGGCCCCTCGGGGACGGGCTCGGCTCCGGGCGTGCACACGATCAGGGCAGGCCGGTCCGGCACGGTGTCCAGGATGTGGTCGCGCCCCGAGGTACGCACCGGCACCCCGGTGAAGGCGCGGCCCAGTTCCTCGGCCGTGCGCCGCTCGCCGAAGACCTGGCCGCGCAGCCGGAAGCCGCCGCACTGCGGACAGTGCCAGTCGGAGGCGGCCCGTGAGCACCACGCGCAGTGCAGGGTCTGACCCGGTCCGTTCGCCGAGAGCGGGCCGTGACAGTCGGCGCAGCGCACCGGCCTGCGGCAGGCGGCGCAGGCCAGCCGGGGCACGTACCCGCGGCGCGGTACCTGGACGAGCACCGGGCCGCGCTGCAGTGCCTCACGCACCGCCCGCCAGGCGAGGCTGGGCAGCCGGGCGGCGCGGGCGTCCGGGTCGCGGGCCTCGTCCTCCTCACCGACGGTGCGTACCAGCGGAGCGGTGGCCCGCACGGTCTCGCGGCCGGCTGCCAACGGACGCGCCCAGCCGGTCTCGACGAGCTGCGCGGACTCCACGGTGCAGCCGTGGCCGCCGACCAGGCAGCCGGCACCCTCCTGGGCGGCGCGCAGCAGCAGTACCTCGCGGGCGTGCGGCTGAGGCGCGTGCGGATCGCTGTGCGCCGAATCGGCGTCGTCCCAGACGGCGGCCAGTCCCAGGTCCCGGACAGGGGCGAACATCGCCGCGCGGGTTCCGACGACGGCGCGGACCGCGCCGCGGTGCACGGCGAGCCAGCGCCGGTAGCGCCGCTCCGGACCGGCCTCGGCGGTCAGCAGCACGTGGTGCTTGTCGCCGAGCAGCGCGGTCAGTGCCGCGTCGACACGGGCGGCGGCACGGCCGTCGGGCAGCACGGCGAGCGCTCCCCGGCCGGATGCCAGCGTGGCCGCCATCGCCCGGGCCAGCTCCTCGGGCCACCGCGGGCCGGGCAGCGCGGTCCACACCGCGCGGGGTGCCTGCCCGCCGGCCAGGGCCCGCAGGTAGCCGGGGCCGTCGGGGTAGCGGGACCAGCCGCCGGGTTCCGGCGCCGGGGGCAGCGGCGACGGGTCGGGGGTGGCGGCCATCTCGGCGCGGGCCATCCGGGGCGGCACGGCGAGCTGGACGACGTCGGCGAGTGAGCCGGCGTACCGGTCGGCGACGGCGCGGCACAGTCCGAGCAGTTCCGGAGTGAGGACCACTTCGGGCGAGAGCACCTGGGCCAGCGGAGCGAGCACACCGGTGAAGTCGCTGTCGGCCCGCCGTTCGACGATGAAGCCGCCGGTGAGCCGGCCGCCCTCGCGGCGTCCGTCGCGTTCGCCGGCTCCGAAGCGCACCCGCACCCGCACGCCGGGCTGTGCCTCGGCGTCCATCGCGGCGGGGACCGCGTAGTCGAAATAACGGTCCAGGTGCAGCAGCCCCTTGTCGACCAGGACGCGCGCGACGGGCAGGTCCTCGGCGAGTTGCGCGTTGCGCCAGGTCCGCGGCCGGGCCCGGGCGGTGCTGCGCACCGTCTCCCGCAGCAGCGCGAGCTGCTCGGGCGGCCGGTCCGCGCAGGAGGCCGCCGGCGTGCCGGTGCCGTCGTCGCTGCTCACGGGGTTCAGTCTCGCAGAGAACGCGGACAGCGCCCCGCGGGTGCGGGGCGCCGTCCGTGGCGGGTGCGGGTACCGGGTTCAGAGGCCGCAGGCGGCCTTCAGCGCGGCGACGCGGTCGGTGCGCTCCCAGGTGAAGTCCGGCAGCTCACGGCCGAAGTGACCGTAGGCGGCGGTCTGGGCGTAGATGGGGCGCAGCAGGTCCAGGTCGCGGATGATGGCCGCGGGCCGCAGGTCGAAGACGTCCGAGATGGCCTGCTCGATCTTGTGGACGTCGACGGTCGCGGTACCGAAGGTCTCCACGAACAGCCCCACGGGCTCAGCCTTGCCGATGGCGTAGGCGATCTGGACCTCGCAGCGGGTGGCCAGGCCGGCCGCCACGACGTTCTTGGCGACCCATCGCATCGCGTAGGCGGCGGACCGGTCGACCTTGGAGGGGTCCTTCCCGGAGAAGGCACCGCCACCGTGCCGGGCCATGCCGCCGTAGGTGTCGATGATGATCTTCCGGCCGGTCAGCCCGGCGTCGCCCATCGGGCCACCGATCTCGAAGCGGCCGGTGGGGTTGACCAGCAGCCGGTAGTTCTCGGTGTCGAGCTTGATGCCCTGGCCGGACAGCGCCTGCAGTTCGGGCTCGACGACGTACTCGCGGATGTCGGGGGCGAGCAGCGAGTCGAGGTCGATGTCCGCGGCGTGCTGCGAGGACACCACGACCGTGTCGAGGCGGACCGCCTTGTCGCCGTCGTACTCGATGGTGACCTGCGTCTTGCCGTCGGGACGCAGGTAGGGGATGGTCCCGTTCTTGCGCACCTCGGACAGCCGCTCGGACAGCCGGTGGGCAAGCGTGATCGGCAGGGGCATCAGCTCGGGCGTCTCATCGCACGCGTAGCCGAACATCAGACCCTGGTCGCCGGCGCCCTGCTTGTCCAGGGCGTCGTCGGCGGCCTCCTCGGCGGCGGCCGCCGCCAGCCGGGCCTCGTAAGCGGTGTCCACGCCCTGGGCGATGTCCGGGGACTGGGATCCGATGGACTCCGAGACGCCGCAGGAGGCGCCGTCGAAGCCCTTCTTGGACGAGTCGTAGCCAATCTCGAGGATCTTGTTGCGGACGAGCGTGGAGATCGGCGCGTAGGCCTTGGTGGTCACCTCACCAGCCACGTGGACCAGGCCGGTGGTGATCAGCGTCTCAACGGCGACCCGGGAGTGCGGGTCCTCCTTCAGCAGGGCGTCGAGAATGGTGTCGCTGATCTGGTCGGCGATCTTGTCGGGGTGACCCTCGGTCACGGACTCCGAGGTGAACAGGCGGCGGGACACATCGCTCCCTGGGGTTGCAGCGGCTGCTGGCTGATCATGGGCGGACCGGTCGGGAGCTGCGCCCGAACACGATCCGTTGCCAGTTTATCCATCCTGCCCGGATTCAATCACGGCGTCTCGCACTCCGACACCTTCACGTCCACCCCGGCAGCCCGGACGACCTCCTGGTCAACGGTCCGGGAGCCGCTCGGCGACCAGGTCCCAGACCGTGTCGGCCAGGTCCTCCTTGGGGCCGTGCGGCACGGGCGTCTCGCTGCCGTCAGCCCCGAGCACGACGGCCTCGTTGTCGGCGGAACCGAAGGTGCGCCGCTCTCCCACCTCGTTCACGACCAGCAGGTCACAGCCCTTGCGCGCGAGCTTGTCCCGGCCGTGGGCGAGCACGTCGTCGGTCTCGGCGGCGAACCCGACGACGGTCTGGCCGACGTGTGGCCGGTCTGCGCAGAGCGTGGCCAGCACATCCGGGTTTCGGACCAGCGTCACGGGCTCCGGGTCGGCGCCGTCCTGCTTCTTGATCTTGCCGGTGGAGTACTCCGAGGGACGGAAATCGGCCACGGCAGCGGCCATCACGACCGCGTCGGCGTCGCGGGCCGCCCGGAGCATGGCGTCGCCCAGTTCGCGGGCGGTCCCGACGGCAACGACGTCGACGCCGGCCGGGTCGGGCAGCGCGGCGTTGGCCGAGACCAAAGTCACCCGGGCGCCGCGTGCGGCGGCCGTCCGTGCCAGCGCGTAGCCCTGCCGGCCGGAGGAGCGGTTGCCCAGGAAACGTACCGGGTCCAGCGGTTCACGGGTGCCGCCCGCGCTGACCACGACGTGCCGCCCGGCCAGGTCGGGGGCGGCGCCCGTCGCGCCGCGGCGCAGCACCCGGCGGCAGACCTCGAAGATCTCGCCGGGGTCGGGCAGCCGGCCCTTGCCGGTGTCGAGGCCGGTCAGCCGCCCGACGGCCGGCTCGAGGACGACACAGCCCCTGCCGCGCAGGGTGGCGACGTTGTCCCGGGTGGCGGGGTGCTCCCACATCTCTGTGTGCATGGCGGGCGCGAAGACGACGGGGCAGCGGGCGGTGAGCAGGGTGTTCGTCAGCAGGTCGTCGGCCAGGCCGTGGGCGGCTCTGGCCAGCACGTCGGCAGTCGCCGGTGCCACCACGACCAGATCGGCGCCCTGACCGATCCGTACGTGCGGCACCTCGTGCACGTCGTCCCACACATCGGTGGCGGCGCTCTGTCCGGACAGCGCGGCCCACGTCGCCTCGCCGACGAAGTGCAGGGCGGAGGCGGTGGGCACCACCCGCACCCGGTGCCCGGACTCGGTCAGGCGGCGCAGCAGTTCACACGCCTTGTAGGCGGCGATGCCGCCGCTGACTCCCAGCACCACCCTGGCACCAGCCGGCTGCTCCATCTCTCGCCTCTCGCCTTCGACCCGTCCCGGCTCCGCGCCGACCGCGGAGCTCTTCCCACTCATGACACACCACGGGCCCGGCAGCGCGGCTGCCGGGCCCGTGGTCGAGTCTCTCGCGAGAGCCTACTCGTTCGGCGGGGCCTCGACGGCCTCGGAGGTGAGAAGCCCGGCGTTGATCTCGCGGAGCGAGATGGACAGCGGCTTCTCGTGGACATGCGTGTCCACGAGCGGGCCGACGTACTCCAGGAGACCCTCACCGAGCTGCGAGTAGTAGGCGTTGATCTGACGCGCACGCTTGGCGGCGTAGATCACGAGGCTGTACTTCGAGTCGGTGGCCTCGAGCAGCTCATCAATCGGGGGGTTGATGATGCCCTCGGGCGTGGTGATGGAAGAGGACACGCTCTGCCTTCCGGAGGGTGGAGAGAAGATCACAGGGTTCCCATCAAGGCTACCAGCTCGGCGCTGACGTCCTCGACGGAGGTGTTGACCAGGGTGGAGTCGAACTCGGCCTCGGCGGCCAGCTCGGTACGGGCGGTGCGCAGGCGCCGCTCGATCACCTCGGGAGAATCGGTGCCGCGGCCGGTCAGTCTCCGTACGAGCTCCTCCCAGCTTGGTGGCGCCAGGAAGACCAGCTGGGCGTCCGGCATGGACTCCCGCACCAGCCGCGCACCCTGCAGGTCGATCTCGAGCAGCACCGGCTCGCCCTTCTCCAGCCGCTCCAGCACGGCCGCGCGCGGCGTGCCATAGCGGTTGCCGGCGAACTCGGCCCACTCCAGCAGTTCCCCGTTGGCGACGAGCTTGTCGAACTCCTCGCCGTCCACGAAGTAGTACTGCACACCGTGCTTCTCGCCGGGCCGCGGCCGCCGGGTGGTGGCGGACACGGACAGCCAGACCTCGGGATGGCGTCTGCGCAGATGGGCGACGACCGTGCTCTTGCCGACCCCGGAGGGGCCGGAGAGCACGGTCAGCCGCGTGCGTGCTTCCGGGGATACGGGGGTCGCCCCCCGGGAGACAGCGTCAGTCATGCAGCGATTATCGCTTTTCCGTGGCCTGCCGGGAAATTCGACGGGCGAGGCCGATGCGGCGTCGTCCGCCCGGAGGCGGGCGGAACGGTGCCTGGTGCGTGCGGGGGCAAGGCCGAGGGCCCACAGGGCATGGCGTCTCCCCCCGGGTGAAGCCCGAGGTGACGTACTGCGCCGAGGCCCGAGGACGCAGGCTGTGCCTCCCGCCGAAGGCGGGGGGGACAGCGTGCGTGCACGGCACCGTCCCGCAGGCGGGACATCGGGCTCATTCATCCAGTGCCGCATCAGCCAAGGTTTGCCCGATAGCGAGGCGTCCTGGCGCGTGCGATCGTCAGGCGCCCGGAAGCCGCATGTAGTTCTCCTACCTGGGCTTTCGGGCAACGCGACGAGCGTGCGTGCCGGGGCGGCGAGCGGGGCGAACCTTGGCTGACGCGGCACTAGGCCGCAGCGCCGCCGAACTCGCGCTCGAGGGCGGCGATCTGGTTGGAGCCGAGACCGCGGACGCGGCGGCTCTCGGAGATGCCGAGCCGCTCCATGATCTGCTTGGCGCGGACCTTGCCGACGCCGGGCAGCGACTCGAGCAGGGCGGAGACCTTCATCTTGCCGATGACGTCGTTCTCCTGGCCCTGCTTGATCACCTCGTGCAGGGTCGCACCGGAGTGCTTGAGCCTGTTCTTGACCTCGGCGCGCTCCCGGCGAGCCGCAGCGGCCTTCTCGAGCGCGGCTTGGCGCTGTTCAGGGGTAAGGGGCGGAAGAGCCACGCCTTCGTCACCTCGGATGTCGAACTGTCGGATACGGATCGGTGAGGAACCTAGTTGCCCAGCACCAGCAGGGCAACGAGCAACGCGCCTGTTCACGGTGCTCCCGACGGAGACTAGCCCCACCAGGCCGATCAGTCAGTGAGAACTGCGGAAAAGTCCTGGTCAGACTCCGTTCGACTGGGACATTTACTCACAAATAGGGTCACCGAATCCGCCTCCGGGCTGCCCGTCAGCGCAGCACGGCGGCCAGCGCATCGGTCTCCCGGCATGCCGCTCGGCGCAGTCCGTCCACCGACGGGCCCTGCCGCAGCACGCCGCGGCTGACGCTGGGGAGCACGTTGCGCAGCACACCGCCGAACACCTGCGAGAGGTCCTCCGCCGTGGCGCCCTGCGCGCCGATGCCGGGGGCCAGCAGCGGTCCGCCGAAGTCCGCGCCGATCCCGAGGCGCCTCAGCGTGCCCCCGAGGGTGGCGCCGACGACCGCGCCGAAGGAGCCGAGACCGACCGAGCCGGCGTTCTCCTGTGCCAGATGGCCCAGTACGGTGGCGGCGACGCTCAAGCCGTCCTCCCGCAGCGCGTGCTGGACCTCTGCGCCCTCCGGGTTGGAGGTCAGCGCCAGCACGAACAGCCCACAACCGTGCTCCCGGGCCAGGTCGACCGCGGGGCGCAGCGAACCGAAACCCAGGTAGGGGCTGACGGTCAGGGCGTCGGAGAACAGCGGGGCGGCCGGATCGAGGAAGGCGGCGGCGTAGGCGGCCATGGTGGAGCCGACGTCACCGCGTTTGGCGTCGGTGATCACCAGGGCGCCGGCCGCGCGGGCGTCGGCGACCGTGCGTTCGAGCACGCTGACGCCCCGGGAGCCGAAGCGTTCGAAGAAGGCCGCCTGCGGCTTGAGCACCGCCACCCGGTCGGCGAGGGCCTCCACGACAGTGCCGGCGAACCTGTCCAGGCCACCGGGGTCGTCGGGCAGACCCCAGTCCGCGAGCAGCTCGGGGTGCGGGTCGATGCCGACGCACAGCGGGCCGCGCACATCCATGGCACGGCGCAGCCGGGCGCCGAAGGGCAGGTCTGTCATCGGTCCGCCTCCTGACCGGTTCGGGCTTCGGCGCCGACGGCGTCTGCCAGCGTCGCATGCCGACTCGCGGCCAGCCGTGCGGCGAGTCCCCTGTGCAGGGTGCGGCACCACATGGGGCCCTGGTAGATGAAAGCGCTGTAGCCCTGGACGAGGGTGGCGCCGGCGAGGATGCGCTGCCAGGCGTCCTCGGCGGTCTCGATTCCGCCGGCCCCGATCAGGGTCAGGCGGCCGCCGGTCCGCGCGTACATCCGGCGCAGGACGGCCACGGAGCGGTCCCCCAGCGGCGCACCGGACAGCCCGCCGGCCTCGGCGGTCGAACCCGGCGGCGAGGCCAGGCCGAGCCCGTCGCGGGCGACGGTGGTGTTGGTGGCGATGATCCCGTCCAGGCCCAGTTCGAGGGCGAGGTCGGCTACGGCGTCCACGTCGGGGTCGGCGAGGTCGGGGGCGATCTTCACCAGCAGCGGGACCCGCCGCGTCGTGACGGTGCGGTCGGCGGCCTCGCGCACGGCGGTGAGCAGCGGGCGCAGCTGCTCGGTGGCCTGCAGGTTCCGCAGCCCGGGGGTGTTGGGCGAGGAGACGTTGACGACGAGGTAGCCGGCGTGTGCGGCCAGTCGCTCGGTGGAGGTCACGTAGTCGCCGACGGCCTCACCCTCGGGGACGACCTTCGTCTTGCCGATGTTGACGCCGAGCACGGTGCGGAAAACGGGCCGGCGGGCCGCGAGCCGGGCGGCGACGGCCGCCGAGCCCTCGTTGTTGAAGCCCATCCGGTTGATCAGCGCCCGGTCGGCGACCAGCCGGAACAGCCGCGTGCCCGGGTTGCCCGGTTGCGGCTGCCCGGTGACAGTGCCGACCTCGACATGGTCGAAGCCGAGCATGGCCATGCCGTCGATGGCGACGGCGTTCTTGTCGAAGCCGGCGGCCAGACCGACGGGCCCGTGCATACGCTGGCCGAGCGCCTCGACTCGCAGCCGCTTGTCACGCGGGGCGAACCAGGCAGCCAGAAACGTCCGCAGGACCGGGACGCGCGCCGCCAGGCGGATCAGGGCGACCGCCAGGTGATGGGCGCGTTCCGGGTCGAGACGGGTGAGGACGTGGCGGAAGAGGAGTGCGTACACGGATCTGCCGCTCCTCATGCGCCGCGGGCGGCGGTCAGGTGCTCGGCGTGCTGCTGCAGCGAGCGCACTCCGACGTCACCGCGGCTGAGCGCGTCGACGCCCTGCACGGCCGCGGCCAGTGCCTGCACGGTGGTCAGGCACGGCACGCCACGGGCGACGGCGGCGGTGCGGATGTCGTAGCCGTCCAGGCGCCCGCTGGTGCCGTAGGGGGTGTTCACGATGAGATCGACCCGTCCGTCGTGGATGAGCTGCACGATGGTCTTCTTGCCGTCCGGGCCCTCGCCTTCGCTGTGCTTGCGCACCGTGGTGGCGTTGATGCCGTTCCGCCTCAGGACCTCTGCGGTGCCGGAGGTGGCCAGCAGCTCGAAGCCCATGGCGACCAGCTCGCGGGCCGGGAAGATCATCGAGCGCTTGTCGCGGTTGGCGACCGAGACGAAGGCGCGGCCCTTGGTGGGCAGGGCGCCGTAGGCGGCTGCCTGGGACTTGGCGTAGGCGGTCCCGAAGACCGAGTCGATGCCCATGACCTCGCCCGTGGAGCGCATCTCCGGGCCCAGGATGGTGTCCACTCCCCTGCCCTGAACGTCCCGGAAGCGGGACCAGGGCATGACGGCCTCCTTGACGGAGATCGGCGCGTCCAGCGGCAGCGTGCCGCCGTCGCCGGAGCGCGGCAGCATGCCCTCCTCGCGGAGCTCGGCGACGGTCGCGCCGAGCGAGATCCGCGCGGCGGCCTTGGCCAGCGGCACGGCGGTGGCCTTGGAGGTGAAGGGCACGGTCCGCGAGGCGCGCGGGTTGGCCTCGAGCACGTAGAGGATGTCGCCGGCCAGTGCGAACTGGATGTTGATCAGGCCGCACACTCCGACACCGCGGGCGATCGCCTCGGTGGAGGAGCGCAGCCGCTTGATGTCGTGCCCGCCCAGCGTGATGGGCGGCAGCGCGCATGCGGAGTCGCCGGAGTGGATGCCGGCCTCCTCGATGTGCTCCATGACGCCGCCGAGGTAGAGCTCGGTGCCGTCGTAGAGCGCGTCGACGTCGATCTCGATGGCGTCGTCGAGGAACCGGTCGATGAGCACGGGGTGCTCGGAGATGAGCCCCGCGTGCCGCGTGAGGTAACCGGCCAGCGAACCCTGGTCGTAGACGATCTCCATGCCTCGGCCGCCCAGCACGTAGGAGGGGCGGACCATCACCGGGTAGCCGATCTCGGCGGCGATGTCCTTGGCCTCCTCGAAGGAGTAGGCGGTGCCGTACTTCGGGGCCGGCAGGCCGGCCTCGGTGAGCACGCGGCCGAACGCGCCGCGTTCCTCGGCGAGGTTGATGGCCTCCGGCGAGGTGCCCACGATCGGCACGCCGTTGTCCTTGAGGGCCTGTGCCAGCCCGAGCGGGGTCTGTCCACCGAGCTGGACGATCACGCCGGCCACCGGACCGGCCTGCCGCTCGGCGGCCACCACCTCCAGGACGTCCTCCAGGGTGAGCGGCTCGAAGTAGAGCCGGTCGGAGGTGTCGTAGTCGGTGGAGACGGTCTCCGGGTTGCAGTTGACCATGACGGTCTCGTAGCCGGCGTCGCTCAGCGCGAAGGAGGCGTGCACGCAGGAGTAGTCGAACTCGATGCCCTGGCCGATGCGGTTCGGCCCGGAGCCCAGGATGATCACGGCGGGCTTCTCGCGCGGGGCGACCTCGCTCTCCTCGTCGTAGGAGGAGTAGAAGTACGGGGTCTTCGCCGCGAACTCCGCCGCACAGGTGTCGACGGTCTTGTAGACGGGGCGGACGCCCAGAGCGTGCCGTACCTCGCGCACCACGTCCTCGCCGAGCCCGCGGATCGCGCCGATCTGGACGTCGGAGAATCCGTGCCGCTTGGCCTCGGCGAGCAGCGGGGCGTTCAGCAGGTCGGCGCCGGCCAGGTCGTCGGCGGTCTCCTTGATGAGGAAGAGCTGGTCGGTGAACCAGGGGTCGATCTTCGTGGCGTCGAAGACCTCCTCGGGCGTGGCACCGGCCCTGATCGCGGCCATGACGATGTTGATCCGGCCGTCGGTGGGCCGGGCCGACTGCGCGAGCAGGGTGTCCTTGTCGCCCGGGACGCCGGTGAAATCGAACTGGGAGCCGGACTTCTCCAGCGAGCGCAGCGCCTTCTGGAACGCCTCGGAGAAGTTCCGGCCGATGGCCATGGCCTCGCCGACGGACTTCATCGTGGTGGTGAGCGTGGAGTCGGCGGCGGGGAACTTCTCGAAAGCGAACCGGGGAGCCTTGACCACGACGTAGTCGAGCGTCGGCTCGAAGGAGGCCGGCGTCTGCTCGGTGATGTCGTTGGGGATCTCGTCGAGACTGTAGCCGACGGCGAGCCGGGCCGCGATCTTCGCGATGGGGAAGCCGGTGGCCTTCGACGCCAGTGCGGAGGACCGCGAGACGCGTGGGTTCATCTCGATGACGACGACGCGGCCGTCCTCGGGGTTGACCGCGAACTGGATGTTGCAGCCGCCGGTGTCGACGCCGACCTCGCGGATCACCTCGATGCCGATGTCACGCAGGATCTGGTACTCGCGGTCGGTGAGAGTCATGGCCGGGGCGACGGTGATGGAGTCGCCGGTGTGCACGCCCATCGGGTCGAAGTTCTCGATGGAGCAGACGACCACGACGTTGTCGTTCTTGTCCCGCATCAGCTCCAGCTCGTACTCCTTCCAGCCCAGGATGGACTCCTCCAGGAGCACCTCCGTGGTCGGCGAGAGGGTGAGGCCGGTGCCGGCCATGCGGCGCAGCTCCTCCTCGTCGTGCGCGAAGCCGGAACCGGCGCCGCCCATGGTGAAGGAGGGCCGCACCACGACGGGGTAGCCGCCGAGGTGGTCCACTCCGGCCAGCACGTCGTCCAGGGTGTGGCAGATGACCGAGCGGGCGGACTCGCCGTGCCCGATGCGCCGGCGGACGGCCTCGACGACGTCCTTGAACTTGTCGCGGTCCTCGCCCTTGTGGATCGCCTCGACGTTCGCGCCGATCAGCTCGACGCCGTACCCGGCGAGGGTGCCGGCCTCGTGCAGCGAGATGGCCGTGTTGAGCGCGGTCTGCCCGCCGAGGGTGGGCAGCAGCGCGTCGGGGCGCTCTCGGGCGATGATCTTCTCAACGAACTCGGGGGTGATCGGCTCGACATAAGTGGCGTCGGCGATCTCCGGGTCGGTCATGATCGTGGCCGGGTTGGAGTTGACCAGGATCACCCGCATTCCTTCGGACTTCAGGACGCGGCACGCCTGGGTGCCGGAGTAGTCGAACTCGGCTGCCTGGCCGATCACGATCGGGCCGGAGCCGATGACCAGGACGGACTGGATATCGGTGCGCTTAGGCACGCTGACCCTCCATGAGCGAGACGAAGCGGTCGAAGAGGTAGGCGGCGTCGTGCGGGCCGGCGGCCGCTTCGGGGTGGTACTGGACGGAGAAGGCGGGCCGCTCGAGCAGCCGCAGGCCCTCGACGACGTCGTCGTTGAGGCACACGTGGCTGACCTCGGCTGGCCCGAACGGGGTCTCGGCGGGGCCGTCGAGCGGCGCGTCGACGGCGAAGCCGTGGTTGTGCGCGGTGACCTCCACCTTCCCGGTGGTGCGGTCCTGCACGGGCTGGTTGATGCCCCGGTGCCCGTACTTGAGTTTGAAGGTACCGAAGCCCAGGGCGCGGCCGAGGATCTGGTTGCCGAAGCAGATGCCGAACAGCGGGGTGCCGCGTTCGAGTACGGCGCGCATCAGGGCGACCGGGTGCTGCGCGGCGGCCGGGTCGCCGGGGCCGTTGGAGAAGAACACCCCGTCGGGCCGCACCGCGTAGACGTCCTCGACGGAGGCGGTGGCGGGCAGCACGTGCACCTCGATGCCGCGCTCGGCCATCCGGTGCGGCGTCATGCCCTTGATGCCCAGGTCGATGGCCGCGACGGTGAAACGCTTCGCCCCCTGCGCGGGGACGACGTAGGACTCGGTGGTGGCGACCTCGCCGCTCAGGTCGGCGCCCTTCATCTGAGGGGCGGCCCGGACACGGGTGAGGAGCGTCGGCTCGTCGGCGAGGCGGTCGCCGGAGAAGATGCCCACCCGCATGGCGCCGCGCTCGCGCAGGTGCCGGGTCAGGGCCCGGGTGTCGACGCGGCTGATGCCGACCACTCCCTGGCCGGCGAGTTCCTCGTCCAGGGTGCGTACCGAGCGCCAGTTGGACGGCCGGCGGGCGGGGTCCCGCACCACGTAGCCCGAGACCCAGATGCGCCGGGATTCGGAGTCCTCGTCGTTGACGCCGGTGTTGCCGATGTGCGGAGCCGTCATGACGACGACCTGCCGGTGGTAGGAGGGGTCGGTCAGTGTCTCCTGGTAGCCGGTCATACCGGTGTGGAAGACGGCCTCGCCGAAGGTCTCGCCGAAGGCGCCGTAGGACCGCCCGTGGAAGACGCGGCCGTCCTCGAGGACGAGGACCGCCTCGGTGGCGGAAGCGGAGGTGGTCATCGTGCACCCTCCCGGGTGGTCGTCGTCAGGGTCTCGATGGCCTCGACCCAGGCGGGGTGGTCCGCCGCCCTCTCGGAGCGGAAGCCGGAGTCGAGCTGTCGTCCGCCGTGCTCCCAGGTGATCACCAGCAGTCCCCCCTCGGTGAGGACCTTGCCGGCGATGCCCTTGTCCAGGCGGGCGCCGCGCAGACTCGCGGCGGGGACGAAGAAGTCCTGCGCGCCGGGCCGCACCACGTCCAGGCCGGCGTCGGTGAGCGTCAGCTCGGCCCGGCTGCGCACGCCGAGGCCGTGGGCGACGATCCGGTCGAGCCACTGCCCGGCCGTGGTCGATCCGTGGTACCGGCCGGTCATGGCAAGCCGCAGTCTGCCGGTCTCCGCGGGCGCGGCCGCCAGCTCGGGCAGATCCGACTGCAGGCTGCCGCGCCACTTCCAGCCCTGGCGCATCAGCCAGTACATCAGCGCGATGAAGATCAGCAGCCCCACGACCCAGCCGATGCGGTCTCCCCAGTCGGTGACCTGCCGGGAGTGCGGCTGCGCCGCAGCGAGCAGGATGGTTGCAGTGTTCACACCAATTTCCCGTCGACGAGCGTTGCTGTGCCCCGCAGGAAGGTGTGGGTGACACGTCCGGGCAGCTCACGATCCGTGTACGGGCTGTTGCGGCTTCGGGAGGCGAAGCCCGCGGGGTCCACCGGACCACGGTAGTCCGCGTCGAGAAGGGTGAGGTTCGCGGGCTCGCCGACGGCGACGGGTCGGCCGTGCCCGGCGAGCCGTCCGATGGCGGCGGGGCGGGCCGACATCCGTTCGGCGACCTGTGCCCAGTCCAGCAGCCCGGTCTCGACCATGGTGTGCTGTACGACGGACAGGGCGGTCTCCAGGCCGAGCATGCCCATGGCCGCGGCACCCCACTCGCAGTCCTTGTCCTCGTGTGGATGCGGAGCGTGGTCGGTGGCCACGCAGTCGATGGTGCCGTCGGCGAGCGCCTCACGCAGCACGCGGACGTCGTCGGCGGTGCGCAGCGGCGGGTTGACCTTGTAGACCGGGTCGTAGGAGCGGACCAGCTCGTCGGTGAGCAGCAGGTGGTGCGGGGTGACCTCGGCGGTCACGTTCCAGCCCTTGGACTTGGCCCAGCGCACGATCTCCACCGAACCGGCGGTCGAGAGGTGGCACACGTGCAGCCGGGAGCCGACGTGCGCGGCCAGCAGCACGTCCCGGGCGATGACAGACTCCTCGGCGACCGCCGGCCAGCCGCCGAGCCCCAGCTCGGCGGAGACGACACCCTCGTTCATCTGGGCGCCCTCGGTCAGTCGGGGCTCCTGGGCGTGCTGGGCGACGACGCCGTCGAACGCCTTCACGTACTCCAGCGCCCGGCGCATGATGACGGCGTCGTCGACGCACTTGCCGTCGTCGGAGAACACCCGCACGGCGGCGGCGGAGTCGTGCATGGCGCCGAGCTCGGCGAGCTGCTTGCCTTCCAGCCCGACGGTGACGGCGCCGACCGGCTGCACGTCGCAGCAGCCGTGTTCGCGGCCCAGCCGCCAGACCTGCTCGACGACGCCGGCGGTGTCGGCGACGGGAAAGGTGTTGGCCATGGCGTGCACGGCCGTGTAGCCGCCCGCAGCGGCCGCGCGGGTGCCGGTGAGCACCGTCTCGGAGTCCTCGCGGCCGGGTTCGCGCAGGTGGGTGTGCAGGTCGACGAGGCCGGGGAGCAGGATCCGCCCGTCCGCCTCGACGACGTGGCCGCCGTCGGCCTCGAGGCCGGTGCCGATCTCGGCGATCGTCTCACCCGAGACGCGGACGTCACGGGGCTCGCCGCCGAGGATCCTCGCGCCGCGGATCAGGGTGGTCGTCATCAGTCGTTCTCCTCGGTGCGGTTCGTGGCGACGGGCCCGCTGCCGCCGAGCAGCAGGTAGAGCACAGCCATCCGGATGCTGACGCCGTTGGTGACCTGCTCAACGGCGGTGCACCGGGGCGAGTCGGCGACGTCGGCGGTGATCTCCATGCCGCGGTTCATCGGGCCGGGGTGCATGACCAGGGCGTGCTCGGGCATCCGGGCCAGCCGTCGGCCGTCCAGACCGTAGCGGCGGGCGTACTCCCGCTCGGTGGGGAAGTAGGCGGCGTTCATCCGCTCGCGCTGGACGCGCAGCATCATCACGGCGTCGGACTTGTCGAGCACCGCGTCGAGGTCATAGGAGACCTCGCAGGGCCAGCGCTCCACACCGACCGGCACCAGGGTGGGCGGTGCGACGAGGGTGACCTGGGCGCCGAGAGTGCTCAGCAGATGGACGTTCGAGCGGGCGACCCGGCTGTGCAGGATGTCGCCCACGACGGTGATGCGCCGGCCCGCCAGATCACCTCCGAGGCCGCCGGCGAACCGGCGGCGCATGGTGAAGGCGTCCAGCAGGGCCTGAGTGGGGTGTTCGTGGGTGCCGTCGCCGGCGTTGACGACCGAGCCGCCGATCCAGCCCGAGGTGGCCAGCCGGTGCGGGGCGCCGGAGTCGGGGTGCCGGATGACGACGGCGTCGGCGCCCATGGCCTCCAGGGTGAGGGCGGTGTCCTTGAGCGACTCGCCCTTGGAGACCGAGGAACCCCTGGCGGAGAAGTTGATCACGTCGGCGGACAGCCGCTTGGCGGCCGCCTCGAAGGAGATGCGAGTACGGGTGGAGTCCTCGAAGAACAGGTTGACGACGGTACGTCCGCGCAGGGTGGGGAGCTTCTTGATCGGCCGGTCGGCGACCCGGGCCAGCTCCTCGGCGGTGTCGAGGATCAGCACGGCGTCGTCGCGGCTCAGGTCGGCCGCCGACACGAGGTGGCGCTTCATCGATGCCTCACGTGGTGGGTGCGGGAGTGATACGTGACGTGCGGGCGCACGGCTGCGCGCGGGCCGGCGGGCCCGTACGCCGTGCGATGCAGAGTTCAGCGCTCGCCCGCCGGGGCGGCCTCTCGGGAGCCGAGCAGCACGACGTCGCGGCCGTCCTCCTCGGTGAGCTGGACACGGACGGTCTCCCGCAGCGACGTGGGCAGGTTCTTCCCGACGTAGTCGGCGCGGATCGGCAGCTCGCGGTGCCCGCGGTCGACCAGGACCGCCAGCTGCACGGCGCGGGGGCGCCCGAGGTCACCCAGTGCGTCCAGGGCGGCGCGGATGGTACGACCGGAGAAGAGCACGTCGTCGACGAGGACGACCAGCTTGTCGTCGAGTCCGTCGGCGGGAATGTCCGTGGGCGCGAGGGCGCGGGCGGGCCGCAGCCGCAGGTCGTCGCGGTACATCGTGATGTCCAGGGAGCCGACCGGGACCGGCCGTGAGGTGATCTCCTGGAGTCTGGCGCCCAGCCGGCCGGCGAGGTGCACGCCGCGGGTGGGGATGCCGAGCAATACCACGTCGTCGGCGCCCTTGGCACGTTCGACGATCTCATGGGCGATGCGGGTCAGGACCCGCTTGACGTCCGGCGCCTCCAGGACGGGGCGGACCGGACCGGAGCGTGCGCTCCCATTGCTGTCCACAGGGAACAGACCTCCTTCTCCGCCTCACGGGACGGTCTTAAAGGACGTCGGCCAGTTGCCCCTACACGGTAGCAGGCTTCACCCGAAGGCCTCGCATACCCCCTGGTCAGACACATGCGGCTCCGCTCGGCTTGACGGCAGACATTACGCTGCGTAATCTCACAGTGAGTTACCGAGACGTCTTCCGGGGAGCGATATGTCCAGCGAATACGCCAAACAGCTCGGAGCGAAGCTCCGGGCGATCCGCACCCAGCAGGGCCTCTCCCTTCACGGTGTCGAGGAGAAGTCCCAGGGCCGCTGGAAAGCGGTCGTGGTCGGCTCGTACGAGCGTGGCGACCGCGCGGTGACCGTCCAGCGGTTGGCCGAGCTGGCGGACTTCTACGGGGTACCCGTGCAGGAACTGCTGCCCGGCACTACGCCCGGCGGTGCCGCCGAGCCGCCGCCGAAGCTCGTCCTCGACCTCGAGCGGCTGGCCCACGTGCCGGCCGAGAAGGCCGGGCCGCTGCAGCGGTACACGGCAACCATCCAGAGCCAGCGCGGCGACTACAACGGCAAGGTGCTCTCGATCCGCCAGGACGACCTGCGCACCCTGGCCGTCATCTACGACCAGTCCCCGTCGGTCCTGACCGAGCAGCTGATCAACTGGGGTGTCCTGGACCCGGACGCGCGGCGCGCCGTGGCGCACGAGGAGGCCTGAACACCCTCGCAACGAAGGCAGGAGAGCCCCGGAACGCATCATCCGCGTTCCGGGGCTCTCCCGTGTCTGCCGAAGTACGCGCGTCAGCGCTGCAGTCCGGCCTTCAGCTCCTTGAGCCGGCCGAGCAGGCCGTTGACGAAGCTCGGCGACTCGTCCGTGGAGAACTCCTTGGCGAGCTGGACCGCCTCGTCGAGCACCACCGCGTCGGGGGTGTCGTCCCACCAGATGAGTTCGTAGGCGGCCAGGCGCAGGATGCTGCGGTCCACGACCGGCATCCGGTCCAGGGTCCAGCCCACCGAATAGGTCGCGAGCAGTTCGTCGATTCGGGTCGCGTGCTCGGCGTAGCCCTCGACGAGCTGCATCGTGTACTCGCTGACCGGCGGCTGCCGGTTGTCGGCACGGGCCAGGTGGATCCAGTCGGCCAGCACGGCCGTGACGGAGCTGCCGCGCTGGTCGGCTTCGAAGAGGATCTGGAAGGCGCGCTTGCGGGCCGTGTTGCGGGCTGCCACGGTTAGCCGTTCACCCGGCCGAGGTACTCGCCGGAACGGGTGTCGACCTTGACCTTCTCACCGGTGGTGATGAAGAGCGGCACACCGATCTCGTAGCCCGTCTCGAGCTTGGCCGGCTTGGTGCCGCCGGTGGAGCGGTCGCCCTGAACGCCCGGGTCGGTGTGCTCGATGACGAGCTCGACGGCGGCCGGCAGCTCCACGAACAGCGGGTTGCCCTCGTACATGGCGACGGTGGCCTCGAACCCCTCGATGAGGTAGTTCGCGGTGTCGCCGAGGACCTCGCGGGTGATGGGGATCTGGTCGTAGGTGTCCATGTCCATGAAGACGAAGTACTCGCCGTCCATGTAGGAGAACTGCATGCTGCGTCGGTCCACGGTGGCCGTCTCGACCTTGGTGCCGGCGTTGAACGTCTTGTCGACGGACTTGCCGGAGAGCACGTTCTTGAGCTTGGTGCGGACGAAGGCGGGGCCCTTGCCGGGCTTGACGTGCTGGAACTCGACGACGGACCAGAGCTGGTCGCCGTCCAGTTTGAGCACCATGCCGTTCTTGAGGTCGTTCGTGGTGGCCACGGTCGCGGAATCTCCTGAGACTGCTGCTTGTAAGACCGAACAGCCGCTCCCCGCGTCAGAGGGCGAGCAGCTCCTTGGTCGTGATGGTGAGTAGCTCCGGTCCGCCGTCCGCCTGCGGGCGAACGACGAGCGTGTCGTCGATGCGGACACCGCCCCGGCCCGGAATGTGGACTCCCGGCTCGACGGTGACCGGCACACAAGCGTCCAGTTTACCCATGGCCGCGGAGGTGATCCGAGGGTCCTCACGGATTTCCAGCCCCACACCGTGTCCGGTGCACGCCCCGACACCCTCGGTGTACCCGGCTGACTCCAGCACCTGGCGTGCCGCCCGGTCCACCTCGCGGTACCCGGTGCCCGGCAGCAGCGCCTCCCGGGCGGCCCGCTGAGCGGCGAAAACCGTGTCGTACAACTCGATCTGCCAGTCGTCCGGCGCGGCGCCGATCACGAAGGTGCGGCCGATCTGGCAGCGGTAACCGCGGTAGCTGGCGCCGAGCCGGACACACAGGAAGTCGCCCTCCTCCACCCTGCGGTCGGTGGGGCGGTGGCCCGGCATACCGGCGTGGCCGCCGGTGGCCACCGAGGTGGGCAGGGCCGGCCCTTCGGCGCCGTGGTCGATGAGCCGGCGGTCCAGCTCCAGGGCCAGATGGCGTTCGGTGCGTCCGACCAGGATGGACTCGAGCAGTTCGCCCAGTGCGTGGTCGGTGATCTCGGCGGCGATGCGCAGCGCTGCGATCTCCTCCTCGTCCTTGACAAGGCGCAGTTGTTCGACGGCATACCGCAGGTCGGTCAGGCGGAGTCCGGGCACCGCTGCGGTAAGCGCCCGATGCCGGGCCACGGTCAGGTGGTGCTCCTCGACCGCAAGGTCCCCACTGCCGGTGCGCACAGCGAGCGATGCGGCCGCCACGGCGGCGTCGGCCTCGGCGGTGGACAGCACCTCACCCTGCAGGTCGCCGCCGGCGGAGAATGCCGCCGATCCGGGCGGGCCGAGCAGGATGTCCCGGCCGTCTGCCGCCAGCAGCAGGGCCGCGGACTCGGGAGCAGCGCCTGTCAGGTACCTGATGTTGGCGGGGCGGGTGACCAGGATGGCTCCGGCCGCGGTGCCGTGCGCGACGCAGCACCCCCGCAGCCGGGTGCGGCGGGAGACGAACGCGTCGGTCATGCCGGAAGCCTACGTGCCCGGCGCGGCTCGGGCCGCTCCGGCGAGTCCGTGCGGGCGACTCCCGGGGGCAGGGGCTACCAGCTCGGCGGGCTGGACAGGCTGCGGGCGACGGCCTCGTCGAGCATGCGCGCGGTGGTGGCCACGTCCTGGCGGGTGTTGTCGATGATCGGCAGTCCGGAGCCGTACCAGCCGGCCATCCGGCCGTGGATGCGGGCGACCTCCTCGTCGGTGAGGCGACGGTTGCCCGACCGTTCGGCATTGCGTTCGAGCACGATCTCGAGGCCGGGCAGCAGGACGACCGGGATCAGGCCCGGGCCCACGTGCCGCTTCCAGCCTCCGAGCCCGACGACCGGGCGGTCGGGGAAGACCGCGTCGTCGAGGATGCAGGAGATGCCGTTGGCCAGGAAGTTGCGCGCGGCGAAGCCACAGGTGCGCCGGGCGAGCCGGTACTGCGCCTCGGAGTGGTCATTCCAGCCGTGCTGCGGGTCGGCGAAGCCGGAGCGCACCCACTCCCGCACGTCGTCCAGCGAGATGTGCGCGGTGGGCACCGGACGCCGCTGGGCCCAGTGGCGGGCCACCGTGGTCTTGCCGGCTCCGGCGGGGCCGATGAGCAGCACGGCGACGGCGGCGCGTGCGGCGTCCGGCTGGGCCGGCCCGGCGCCCTGCGTGGGCATCTGCACCGGGGCACCGGCCGGGAGACGGACGTGACCGGTGGTGTCGACCGGCGCCTGGGCGCGTGGCGCGGGCGGCAGCTGCTGCGCCGCCGTGGGAGGCGGGGGCGGGGGGACGGGCGTGCCGCCCGGCACCGGCTGCTGCCAGCCTCCGGAGAGGGGCTGCTGCGCCCCGAACTGCTGCATCCGCTCCCCTTATTCCGTCCGTGTCGACTCGAACAGTCGGTACGGAACGTTACCCTCCCCGTCCCGCAGGTGTGCGAACAGCCGTCCGTTCACAGCCCGCTGACCACCTGTGCCGTCCTTGGGTCGCCGTTCAGCGGACGAGTTCCTCAGCGACCGCGCGCAGCGCGAGAGTGTAGGAGCCGATGCCGAACCCGGCGACCGTGCCACTGGCGACGGCCGCGACGACCGAGGTGTGCCGGAAGGTCTCCCGCGCGTGCGGGTTGGAGATGTGCACCTCGACGAGCGGAGCCGTACGCTGCGCCGCCGCGTCACGCATCGCGTAGGAGTAGTGCGTGAACGCGCCCGGGTTGAGCACAACCGGCAGGGAGCCGTCGGCCGCCTCGTGCAGCCAGCGGATCATCTCCGCCTCGTCGTTGGTCTCCCGGACCTCCACCTCGATCCCCAGTTGGGCGGCCGTCTCCGTGCAGCGCTTCACCAGCCCCTGGTACGACGTCGAGCCGTACACGTCCGGTTCCCGCGATCCGAGGCGGCCCAGGTTGGGGCCGTTGAGTACCAGTACCCGCCGGGCGCTCACGCGGCGATCTCCGCGTGCGCGGCCAGCAGCATGGCCGGGTCGGGCCCCTCGAGCACGGCGGGCCGTGCCAGGCCGTCCAGGACGATGAAACGAAGCAGGTCGCCGCGGGTCTTCTTGTCGACCCGCATGGTTTCCAGCAGCCGCGGCCACTGGTCGCCTCGGTAGGTGACGGGCAGGCCCACGGACTCCAGCACCGCGCGGTGACGGTCAGCGGTGGCGTCGTCCAGCCGGCCGGCGATGCGCCCGAGTTCGGCGGCGAAGACCATGCCCACGGACACCGCGGCGCCGTGCCGCCAGTCGTAGCGCTCGTTCTTCTCGATGGCGTGGCCCAGCGTGTGGCCGTAGTTCAGGTGCTCGCGGGGCCCGGACTCCTTCAGATCGTTGGAGACCACCTCGGCCTTGACCCTGATGGAGCGTTCGATCAGTTCGGTGGTGTGCGGTCCGTCCGGGCCGCGGGCGCCCTGCGGGTCCTTCTCGATCAGGTCCAGGATCGCCGGGTCGGCGATGAAGCCGGCCTTGATGACCTCGGCGAGACCGCTGACGTAGTCGTTGACGGACAGCGAGTCCAGCGCCGCCAGGTCACACAGCACGCCGGCCGACGGGTGGAAGGCGCCGACGAGGTTCTTGCCCTCGGCGGTGTTGATGCCGGTCTTGCCGCCGACGGCCGCGTCCACCATGCCCAGCACGGTGGTGGGCACCGCGACCCAGCGCACCCCGCGCAGCCAGGTGGCGGCGACGAATCCGGCCACGTCGGTGGTGGCGCCGCCGCCGACGCCGACGATGACGTCGCTGCGGGTGAAACCGGTCTGTCCCAGTGCCTTCCAGCAGTAGGCGGCGACTTCGGCGGTCTTGGACTCCTCGGCGTTGGGCAGTTGGACGGCGATCGCCTCGTAGCCCTGCTCGGCGAGGTCGGCGCGCAGCACGTCGCCGGTCTCGGCGAGTGCCTCAGGGTGCAGAACGGCGACGCGCCGGGCCTTGGGACCGATCAGGTCCGGGAGCTCGCCGAGCAGCTGTCGGCCGACGAGGACGTCGTAGTCGGGATGTCCGGCACTGCCGCGGACGGTGATCCGGGCGGGTTCGCTGGGCTGGCTGGTCATGCGGTCTTGAGCTCCAATGCGTCCATCACGGCACGGGCCACCTGTTCGGGCGTACGGTCCTCGGTGTCCACGATCGCCCGGGCGACCTCGGTGTACAGCGGCCGCCGCTGTTCCATCAACGCCTTCCACTGCTGCCGCGGGTTGAGGATCAGCAGCGGCCTGGGGGCGTCGAGACCGACGCGTTTGACGGCGGAGGAAACGCTCATCTCGAGGAAGACGACAGGCAGTCCGGCCAGCAGGGCGCGGGTCTCAGGGGCAAGGACGGCACCGCCGCCCAGGGACAGCACGCCGCCGTGCTCGCGCACCGCGAGGGCCACCGCGTCCCGTTCCAGGGCGCGGAAGTGTTCCTCGCCGTCCTCGAGGAAGATCTCGGAGACCGGCTTTCCTGCCGCCTGCACGACATCGTCGTCGGTGTCACGGCAGGTGGTGTCCAGCCACCGGGCGAGCACGGCGCCGACGGTGGACTTGCCGACGCCCATCGGCCCGACCAGGACGAGAGCGGGCCCGCTCATCGGATCTCCAGACTGTCCAGGTAGCCGGCTACGTTGCGGCGCGTCTCTGCCACGTTGTCGCCGCCGAACTTCTCGGCCACCGCGTCGGCGAGAACCAGGGCGACCATGGCCTCGGCCACGATGCCGGCGGCCGGCACCGCGCACACGTCCGAGCGCTGGTGGTGCGCCTTGGCCTGCTCCCCGGTGGACACGTCCACGGTAGCCAGCGCCCTCGGCACGGTCGCGATCGGTTTCATCGCGGCCCGTACCCGCAGCAGCTCGCCGGTGGACAGTCCGCCCTCGGTGCCGCCGGAGTGCCCCGAGGCCCGGTGGATGCCGTCCTCGCCGACCAGGATCTCGTCGTGCGCCCGGGAGCCGGGCACCCGCGCCAGGCCGAAGCCGTCGCCCAGTTCGACGCCCTTGATCGCCTGGATCCCCATCAGCGCACCGGCCAGCCGGGCGTCCAGGCGGCGGTCCCAGTGCACGTGCGAGCCCAGCCCGACCGGCACGCCGTGCGCGACGACCTCGACGACGCCGCCGAGGGTGTCACCGTCCTTGTGCGCCTGGTCGATCTCGGCGACCATCGCCTTGGAGGCATCGGCGTCCAGGCAGCGCACCGGGTCGGCGTCCAACCGGTCGACGTCGCCCGGCGTCGGCAACGCGCCCTGCGGTGCACGGGCGCCTCCCAGTTCGACCACGTGCGAGACGATCTCGATGCCGGCCGTCCGCTTCAGGTAGGAAGCGGCGACGGTGCCCAGCGCGACCCGGGCGGCCGTCTCCCGCGCCGAGGCGCGCTCCAGGATCGGGCGGGCCTCGGCGAACCCGTACTTCTGCATACCTGCCAGGTCGGCGTGCCCGGGCCGCGGACGGGTCAGCGGCGCATTGCGAGCCAGTTCTGCGAGCTCGGCCTCCGGCACGGGGTCGGCCGCCATCACCTTCTCCCACTTCGGCCACTCGGTGTTGCCCACCATGACGGCGACCGGCGAGCCCAGGGTCAGTCCGTGCCGCACGCCGCCGAGGAAGCTCACTTCGTCCCGCTCGAACTTCATCCGGGCGCCGCGCCCGTAGCCCAGCCTCCGGCGCGCCAGCGCGTCCGCCACCATGCCGGTGGTGACGGGGACACCGGCGGGCAGCCCCTCCAGCGTCGCCACCAGGGCGGGGCCGTGCGACTCCCCCGCGGTCAGCCAGCGCAACCTGCTCAACGGTGCTCCTCGATGCCTCATGCCGTCCGGACTCCGCCCCGATCCTCCCATGCGCCGGGTACCGGACCGCCTCACGTCCAGGGTACGGACGCGGCGTGTGGCCTGTGCCTCGTCACCGTGCGCCACGGGACGCCAGCGCCGCGAGGCCGGCCGCCCGCATGGCCGCCAGCGGGGCGGGATCGCACCCGGTCATCAGCTCGACCTGCAGAGCAGCCTGGTGGACCAGCAGGTCGAGGCCGGAGACGACGGTGCCGCCGCGTGCGGCCCAGGCGGCGGCGAGCGGGGTGGGCCAGGGTTCGTAGACCACATCGAAGAGGGTGCCGGGCCGCTCGGGGACGTGAGCGGCCAGCGCGTCGGCGGCGCCGGAGGGCGTGGTGGCCACGACCAGGGGGGCAGAGAGGGCCGCAGCGGCGTCCGACCAGTTCGCGTCCCGTACCCGGACCTCCAGCCGTTCGCCCCAGCCGCGCATCTGGACGGCGCGCGCCTCGCCGCGGACGTAGGCGGTCACCTCGCCGTCACACAGCCGGGACAACGCCGCGAGCGCGGAGGACGCGGTGGCGCCGGCACCCAGGACGGCTGCTCCGGGCAGATGCTCGACGCCGCGTTCCCGCAGCGCGGCGACCATGCCGGGGATGTCGGTGTTGTCGCCCACCCGGCGGCCGTCGAAGGTGAACAGCACGGTGTTGACGGCCTCGACGGAGGCTGCCGTGTCGCTGACCTCGTCCAGCAGCGGGAGCACGGCGCGCTTGAGCGGCATGGTCAGGGAAAGGCCCGACCACTCGGCCGGGTCGAGGCCCTCGACGAAGGCCTGCAGCGCGGCCTCGTCCACCTCGAACCGGTCGTACCGCCAGCCGTCGAGCCCCAGCGCCGCGTACGCGGCCCGGTGCAGCACGGGCGAGAGCGAGTGCGCGATGGGGAACCCGAGCACAGCGGCGCGGCGCGCGCCCGGGTGTCGTGCCGTGGTGTCCACGAAAGTGACTTCCGTCCGCTTCCTACTGGGGATGGTACTTCTTCTTGAGTTTCTCGAACTCGGCGTTGGTCTTCGTGAACTGAGTCGTCTTGCCGTCGAGCGAGATGAAGTAGTACCAGTCCCCCGGGTCCGGATTCATCGCCGCCTTGAGTGCGTCCAGGCCCGGGTTGCCGATCGGCCCCGGCGGCAACCCCTTGTCGTGGTACGTGTTGTACGGGTCGTCGAGGGCGTGCATCTCGCTCAGGCTGAGATTCGTCGCGTGCTGGTTCTTGATGTAGTTGTACGTGGAGTCGAAATAGAGCTGCCCGTAGGTTTCCTTGTTCGTCGGCACCAGCCGGTTGTAGACGACCTTCGCCATCTTCCGGAAGTCGTCGTCGGTCTTGCCCTCGGCCTGGACCAGGCTGGCCACGGTAATCAGTTGGAGCGTGTTCTTCAGGCCCTGATGCTTCGCCTCGCCGGCCAGGTCGAACTTGGCGTACTGCTGCTTGGCCTCGCCGACCATCTGCTTCAGCAGCACCTCGGGCTTCTCGCCCTTGGAGATGCTGTACCGGGACGGGAAGAGGAAGCCCTCCAGCGGGTCCTTTGTGTGCGGGTTGCTGTTCGCCCAGGAGGGCAGGCCGAACGTGCGCCACTTGTCGTGCGCAATCTGCTTGGTGGTGCCCGCCTTCAGCTTGAACCGCTGGTCGATGGCCGCGTAGATCTGCGCGTCGCGCATGCCCTCGCTGAAGATCATCGTGTTCTGCGACTTCGGGTCGAGCATCATCCTGATCGCGGACCCGGCGGACATCTTCTTGTGCAGCGTGTAGATGCCGGCGTTGATGCCCAGGGCCTTCTGGTTGGCCTGCGCCGCCTCCACGAACGCGCCGCTGCTCTTGACCACGCCGGCCTTCTCCAGGACGCCGGCCATCTGGGCGAGGGTGGAGCCCTCCGGGATCTCCACCTCGACCGTGCCGGAGCCGTCGCCCGCGTAGTCGGGAGCGGCGGCGAAGTGCGACTGGTAGAAGTCGTAACCGAAGTAACCGGCGGTTCCCAGCCCGCCGCCGAGCAGCGCCACGACGACCAGGCAGGCCAGCCCGCTTCGGCGCTTGCCACCTCCGCGCTTGTCCCGTCCACCGCGGCGCGACGAACGGCTCCGGCCGTCGTCCTCCTCGTCCCAGTCGCCATCCGTACGGGTGAAGAAGTCGCTTTCGCCCTGGTCGGGACCCGGGTCCCAGCCGGTGTCCGGATCGGGCCCGTCCTGCGGATGCCCGCCGCGCGAGGGCTGCCCGGGCGGTTCGGCGGGGTGCGGCTGCTGCGGGCCGGTGCCGTGCGACGGGTAGGCGGCCTGCCCTGTCTGGTAGGGGTCGGCGTATCCGCCGGGCACTGCGGGCTGTTCTCCGGTGCCGCCGTACGGGTCGGGGTACCGCTGCATGCCGTAGGGGTCCGCGGGCCCTTGGCCGCCGGCGTAGGGGTGCGGCCCGCCGTAACCCGTTTCGTCCCACCCGGATGCGTCGTAGGACGGCAGCTGTCCCGTCGCATAGGGGTCGGCGTACTGCTGTTCGGGGTAGTGCTGTGCGTACTGCTGCTGCCCGTACTGCTCGTGCGCGTATGCCTGACCGTACGGGTCGGTGTACTGGCCGCCGTACGCTGCGCCGTCCGGGTGATAGACCTGCTGGTACCCGGTGTCCTGGGAGGCGTACGGGTCCCAGCCCGGATCCCCGTAGAGCGGGTCCTCTTCCGGGCGCCACTGCCCCGGACCGGGGCCCCGGCCATACTCAGTCATCGATCCCCTTGCGCCGCGGTGGCGGCAGCGGTGGTGGTTGCCCACACGCGAGTCAATCGAACTCACGCGCCATGTACGAACGGTGTTCGGAGAGCTGCCGTGTTGCGCGGAACGTTACCGCACCGCGATCAGCCCGCCACCTCCACGCACTCCCCGGGGGCGGACCCGGACACGCGTTCCGTTTCGAGTGCGCTCTGCAGAATGATCACGGCTGCGGCCTGGTCGATGCGGGAGCGGCCCTTCTTCGCGCTGACACCCGAGGCACGCATGCCCTGCGAGGCCGTCACGGTGGTCATCCGCTCGTCCACGAGCCGCACGGTGACCGGGGCGACGTCCGCGGCCAGCTGCCGGGCGAAGGCCCGGACCTTGGCCGCGGCCGGACCCTCACGCCCACTGAGGGAGCGCGGGAGCCCGACAACGATCTCCAGCGGCTCGTACTCGGCGGTCAGCGCCGCGAGTCGGCGCCGGACCGCGGGGACGTCACGGGCCGGCACGGTCTCCACCGGGGTGGCCAGCAACCCGTCGGGGTCGCACGAGGCGACCCCGATCCGGGCGTCGCCGACGTCGACCGCCAGCCTTCTGCCTCGTCGCATCTCAGGCGTTCTCCGCCACGAGGCGCTCGACGGCGGTGACCGCCTCCTCGACGGCCTGCGGGTTCTGCCCGCCGCCCTGGGCGACGTCGGGCTTGCCACCACCCCCGCCGCCGAGCGTCTTCGCGGCGGCCCGCACCAGGTCGCCGGCCTTCAGGCCGCGCTCCCGCGCGCCCGCGTCGGTGGCGACGACGGTCAGCGGACGGCCGCCGGTGACCGTGAACAGGGCGACCACGGCGGCCGGGCGCTCCCGCAGCCGCTCGCGCACGTCGAGGACCAGCGTGCGCAGGTCGTCAGAGCTGGTGCCGTCGGGCACCCTGCCGGTGGCCAGGGCGACGCCGTGCACGTCGCGGGCACCTTCCGCCAGCGTGCCGGCGGCCTGCAGTACCTTCTCGGCGCGGAAGCGGTCGATCTCCTTCTCGGCGTCCTTGAGCCGGGTCAGCATGCCGGAGATCTTCTCCGGCAGCTGGTCCGAACGGCCCTTGAGCAGCTCGGTGAGCTGCGATACAACGGTGTGCTCGCGGGCGAGGAACCGGTAGGCGTCGACGCCCACCAGCGCTTCGACGCGGCGCACACCGGAGCCGATCGAGGACTCGCCCAGCAACTTCACCAGGCCGAGCTGAGCCGTGTTGTGCACGTGGGTGCCGCCGCACAGCTCCTTGGAGAAGTCGCCGATGGTGACGACGCGGACCCGCTCGCCGTACTTCTCGCCGAACTCGGCCAGCGCGCCCTGCTTCCTGGCATCGTCGATACCCATGACCTCGGCGGTCACGTCGAGTTCGCGGGCCAGCACCTCGTTGATCTTCTGCTCGACGTCGGTGAGGACCGTGCCGGGCACGGCGGCCGGCGAGCCGAAGTCGAAGCGGAAGCGGCCCGGGGAGTTCTCCGAACCGGCCTGAGCTGCCGTCGGGCCGAGGGCGTCGCGCAGCGCCTGGTGGGTGAGGTGGGTGGCACTGTGGGCACGGGCGATGGCGCGGCGGCGGTGCACGTCGATGACCGACTGGGCGGCCGAACCGACGGTTACCTCGCCGACCTGGACGACGCCCTTGTGCACGCTGACGCCGGCCACCGGCTGCTGCACGTCGCGGACCCGCACGACGGCTCCGTTGTCCAGCGTGATGCGGCCGGTGTCGGCCAGCTGCCCGCCGCCCTCGGCGTAGAACGGGGTGCGGTCCAGGACGACCTCCACCTCGTCGCCCTCGTGGGCGGCCGGGGAGGAGACGCCGTCGACGAGCAGCCCGACGACGGTGGACTCGCCCTCGGTCTCGCCGTAACCGGTGAAGACGGTGCGGCCCGCGGTGTCGGCGACCTGGCGGTAGGCGGACAGGTCGGCGTGGCCGGTCTTCTTGGCGCGGGCGTCGGCCTTGGCCCGCTCGCGCTGCTCCTTCATCAGGCGGCGGAACCCGGACTCGTCGACGGTCAGACCCTGTTCGGCGGCCATCTCCAGGGTGAGGTCGATCGGGAAGCCCCACGTGTCGTGCAGCAGGAACGCCTTGTCACCGGGCAGGACCGTACCGCCGCCGGAGCGGGTGGCCTCGACCGCGTCGTCGAGGATGGCGGTGCCGGCCTTGAGCGTCTTGAGGAAGGCGGCCTCTTCGGCGACGGTGACCGTCTCGATGCGCTTGCGGTCGGTGACCAGCTCCGGGTACTGCGGGCCCATCGCCTCGATGACGGTGTCGGTCAGTTCGGCGGCGGTGGTGCCCTTGGCACCCATGATGCGCATGTTGCGGATGGCGCGGCGCATGATGCGGCGCAGCACGTATCCGCGGCCCTCGTTGCCGGGAGTGACACCGTCACCGACGAGCATGACGGCGGTGCGGATGTGGTCGGCGACCACGCGCAGGGAGACGTCCGTGCTCTCGTGGTCGCCATAGCGCACGCCCGCGAGTTCGCCGGCCCGGTCGATGATCAGGCGCGAGGTGTCGATCTCGTACAGGTTGGGCACGTCCTGCAGGATCATCGCCAGCCGCTCGAGGCCGAGGCCGGTGTCGATGTTCTTGCTGGGCAGGTCGCCGAGGATCGGGAAGTCGGTCTTGCTGGTACCGGCCCCGCGCTCGTACTGCATGAAGACCAGGTTCCAGATCTCCACGTAGCGCTCGTCGTTGACGGCCGGGCCGCCCTCCTTTCCGAAGGCCGGGCCCCGGTCGTAGTTGAGCTCGGAGCACGGTCCGCACGGGCCGGGCACGCCCATGGACCAGTAGTTCTCCTCCATGCCCAGGCGCTGGATGCGGTCCGGGGAGACACCGACGACGTCGCGCCAGATGCGTTCGGCCTCGTCGTCCTCCTCGTAGACCGTGACCCAGATGCGGTCCGCCTCCAGGCCGTAGCCGCCGTCTGCCTGCGGGGTGGTCAGCAGTTCCCAGGCGAGCCCGGCGGCCCCTTCCTTGAAGTAGTCGCCGAAGGAGAAGTTGCCGCACATCTGGAAGAAGGTGCCGTGCCGGGTGGTCTTGCCGACTTCCTCGATGTCCGGTGTGCGCACGCACTTCTGCACGCTCACGGCCCGCTTGAACGGCGGTGTGACGTCACCGAGGAAGTACGGCTTGAACGGCACCATGCCGGCGTTGACCAGCAGCAGCGTCGGGTCGTCCGCGATCAGCGAGGCCGACGGGACGACGGTGTGCCCCCGTTCCTCGAAGAAGCTCAGCCAGCGGCGGCGGATTTCAGCCGACTCCATCAGTGGTCCTCATTCCGGTCGGTGGGTCGGGGCAGTCCCGCCCGCGGCGTGCGGCTCTGGGCGGGCAGCGCGGGCCGGCCCGGGTCGGCGGGCGAGCCGAGGCCCAGAGCATCATTGAGTTCGTCCTCGCGCTGCGTCATGCCGGTCCGCACGTCGAGGGCGAACTCCTTCAGGCGGTTGCCGGTGTCCACGGCGGCGTCGGCGGCACGCGCCGCCAGCGAGTCGGGGGTCAGGCTGCGCAGTTTGCGGTTGACCTTGGTGGTGGCCCACACGCCGGCGGCGGCGCCGGTGGTGAACCAGAAGGCGCGGCGGATCACGGGCGGTCAGTCCCTTCCGCGCCGGCGGCCGCTTCGGCGGGCGGCGGGCAGCGAACGTGAGACGACGACCTTGCGGGGCGCGCGGGGCTGCCCGCCTGAGCGGCGCAGCGCGCGGCGCACGCCGTAGCCGAAGGAAGCGACCTTCACCAGCGGTCCGCCGAAGACGGAGCCGACGGTGGTGGACAGTGCGGAGGCGTTCGCGGTGACCTCCTGTACGTCCGAGGCGATGGCGTCCACCCGCTCCAGCTGCGACTGCGCGGAGCGCACGGTCGCCGACGCCTCGCCGAGCAGGGGGACGGCCTGCTCGGTCACACCGCTGACGAGTTTGGTCGCCGCCCTGAGCGTCTGGGCGAGCCTCACCAGCACCACGGCGAGGAACGACACCAGGATCGCCCAGAAGACGGCCACAAGGAGACCGGCCACTTCTCCACCGGACACGCTGCACCGCTTCCCTCGGGTCGAATGGGTCGGCCGCCACCCCTCGGACGCGGCCTGCTCCGGGTGCGGCGGCGGATGTCGACCCTATCGCGCCACCAGGGCGTTCCCGTACCGGATTCGGCGCGGGACGCGCGGCCCGGGTTTCAGCGCGCGTAGTACTCCACGACGAGCTGTTCGTCGCACTGCACCGGCACCTCGGTGCGGTTGGGGTGCCGGTCCAGGCGGAAGGTGAGGGCGGACAGGTTCACCGCGAGGTAGCGCGGGGTCTCGCCGTCGGGCGCGTAACCGCCCTCCCGGGCGACCAGGAACGGGTGCTTCTCCCGGCTGCGTTCGCGGACCTGGACGACGTCGTCGGGGCGGACCCGGAAGGAGGGCTTGTCCACCTTCCGGTCGTTGACGGCGATGTGGCCGTGCACGACCATCTGGCGGGCCTGGTAAATGGTGCGGGCGAGGCCGGAGCGCAGCACGAGGGCGTCGAGCCGGCGCTCGAGCTCGACGATGAGCGCCTCGCCGGTCTTGGTCTCGACCTTGCGTGCCCGGTCGTAGGCCCGGACCATCTGGCGCTCGCTGATGTCGTACTGGGCGCGCAGCCGCTGCTTCTCCAGCAGCCGGACCTTGTAGTCGCTCTCCTTCTTGCGGCTGCGGCCGTGCTCGCCCGGCGGGTAGGGGCGCTTCTCGAAGTACCTGACGGACTTCGGGGTGAGCGCGACCCCGAGAGCGCGGGATTTCTTGATCTTGGGACGTGACTGGTTCACGGGTGTGGGCCTCCACGGAACGGTACGAGCATGTAAGGCAAGCCTAACCTAATACACTTGGTCGGCTGCACCACGGGGGCCAGCGCCCCGAAGGGCCAGTGCATTCCCTCAGCCGCCGCCTTCGCCGCGCAGGTGCCCGCGCACCCGTTCGGCGACGTCCGCGTAGCGGGCCTCGGCGCCGTGGCGCGTGGGGTGGTAGTACTGCCGGTCGCGCACCGAGTCCGGCGCGTACTGCTGAGCCGCGATGCCGCCCGGCACGTCGTGCGGGTACTGGTAGCCCTGTCCGTGGCCGAGCTTCGCAGAGCCTTTGTAGTGGCTGTCCCGCAGGTGCGGCGGGACAGGCCCGGCCTTCCCGGCCCGCACGTCGGCCAGCGCCGCGTCGATCGCCAGGTAGGCGGCGTTGGACTTCGGGGCCAGGGCGAGCGTCACGACGGTCTGGCCGAGGGTGATCCGGGCCTCGGGAAAACCGATCATCGCCACTGCCTGCGCAGCAGCGACCGCGGTCTGCAGGGCGGTCGGGTCGGCCATGCCGATGTCCTCGCTGGCGGAGATCATCAGCCGCCGCGCAATGAACCGCGGGTCCTCCCCCGCCTCGATCATCCGCGCCAGGTAGTGCAGGGCGGCGTCCACGTCCGAGCCACGGATCGACTTGATCAGCGCACTGGCCACGTCGTAGTGCTCGTCGCCGTCCCGGTCGTACTTCACGGCGGCCCGGTCGACGGCCTCCTCCAGCGAGGCCAGCGTGATGCTCTCCTCGCCTTTGGCCAGGGCCGCGCCCGCGCCGGCTTCCAGGGCGGTCAGCGCGCGCCGCGCGTCTCCGCCGGCGATCCGCAGCAGGTGGTTCTCGGCGTCCCCGGGGAGGGTGACCGAGCCGTTCAGCCCGCGTTCATGGGCGAGCGCGCGGAGCAGCAGGCCGCGCAGGTCGTCGTCGGTCAGCGGTTCCAGCGTCAGCAGCAGGGAACGGGAGAGCAGCGGGGAGATCACCGAGAAGTACGGGTTCTCGGTGGTCGCCGCGATGAGTGTGACCCAGCGGTTCTCCACGGCGGGCAGCAGCGAGTCCTGCTGGGCCTTGCTGAACCGGTGGATCTCGTCGAGGAAGAGGACGGTGTCCTTGCCGTAGGCGCCCGAGGAGCGGCGCGCGCCGTCGATGACGGCACGGACCTCCTTCACTCCGGCGGTGATCGCCGAGAGCTCGACGAACCGCTTGTCGGTGGCCTGGCTGACCACGTAGGCCAGCGTGGTCTTGCCGGTGCCGGGCGGGCCCCACAGCATCACCGACGACGTGCCCGCAGGGCCGCCGCCGCCCTCGCCGACCAACCGGCGCAGCGGCGAGCCGGGGCGCAGCAGATGCCGCTGGCCGACCACCTCGTCCAGGGTGCGCGGACGCATCCGCACGGCGAGTGGGCTGGCGGCGGGGTCCTTGGCCTGCCGCTCCTCTGCGGCGGCGGTGAACAGGTCGGGTTCCACGACGGCAACCCTAAATCAGGCCGCTGACAACTCCGCGCCGCCCGGTCAGCTGCTCCAGAAGTACCAGAAGTGCGTGAGGATCAGCAGACCGATCACCCCGACGTGCAGCACCGGAACCACCCAGTGGAACTCGGTGATGAGGCTGCGCACGCGTGCCGGGGCGGGCAGGAAACCCTGCTTGATGTTGTAGCCGGTGACGTACCAGAAGGCGAAGATGGTGGCGATCCAGGCCAGGCAGCACCACAGGCACAGGTTTCCGATGGTGTAGATCGACTGGTACTGGAGCCAGGTGACGAACACGATGCCGAACAGGCAGCCTGCGTTGAAGGTCAGCCAGTACCAGCGGGGGAACCGGGCACCGGTCAGCAGGCTGACGCCCGACCCCCAGCATGATCGCGTAGGCGAACAGGCCGATGAACGGGTTCGGCGGGCCGAAGACCGTCGCCTGGTCGCTCTGCATGATGTTGCCGCAGGAGACGACCGGGTTGAGGCTGCAACCGGGAGTGAAGGCGTGCCCAGTGATCTTCCCCATGAGCAGCTTGTACTCGTCGACGCTGATCACCCAGGCGGCGAACAGCCCGGCAGCGCCCGCCAGGATGATGACCCAGGCGAACGCGCGGCCGGCGCCGACGGCACCCACCGTGCGCCCTCCGCCGTCGTCCGGCGCGGTGGCGGTGTGGTGGGCAGGTGCCGTCGTGGTCATGGCGTCCGTCGTCCCGTCGTCTGCTGGTGGACCGTCGTGCTTCATTGTGCCCCAACGCCCCAGCGGTCAGCTCAGCTTCGCCCGCACCTCGGTCACCACCCGATCGAGTGGCACGGGCTGCTGTTCACCGCTGACAAGATCCTTGACCTGGACCACACCGTCGGCGATGTCCCGCTCGCCCAGCACCAGCGCGATGCGGGCCCCGGAACGGTTGGCGGACTTCATGGCGTTCTTCATGCCCTTGCCGCCGTAGGCGAAGTCCGCCGCGACGCCCTCACGGCGCAGCGCGGTCACGGTGTTGAACAGCGTCCGGCGGGCCTCGTCACCCAGCGGCACGGCGTAGACCTCGGCCGCCGGTGCCGTCTCGAGCGTGATGCCCTCGGCACGCAGCGCGAGCACCGTGCGGTCGACGCCGAGTGCCCAGCCCACCGAGGGCAGCTGCGGGCCGCCGAGCATCTGTGACAGGCCGTCGTAGCGTCCGCCGCCGCCGACCGCCGACTGGGATCCCAGCCCACCGTGCACGAACTCGAAGGTGGTCCGCGTGTAGTAGTCCAGACCGCGCACCAGCTGAGGGTCGTCCTCGAAGGTGACGCCGGCGGAGCTCAGCAGGTCCCGGACCTGCTCGTGGTAGTCCTTGCACGCCTCGCACAGGTGGTCGCGCATCATCGGAGCGCCGGTCAGCTGCCGCTGGACGCTGTCCCGCTTGTCGTCCAGCACCCGCAGCGGGTTGATCTCGATGCGGCGACGGGTGTCCTCGTCGAGGTCGAGGCGGCGCAGGAACTCCTGGAGCGCCGCACGGTAGCCGGGGCGGCACTCCTGGTCACCCAGCGAGTTGAGCAGGATGCGGAAGTTGCGCAGGCCCAGCGACCGGTAGGCGTCGTAGGCCAGGATGATCAGCTCGGCGTCGAGCGCCGGGTCCTCGGCGCCGAGCGCCTCGGCGCCGACCTGTGAGAAGTGCCGGTAGCGGCCCGCCTGGGGACGCTCGTAGCGGTAGTAGGAGCCGGAGTACCACAGCTTGGCAGGCAGCGCGCCGCGGTGCAGGTTGGCCTGCAGTGCGGCGCGCAGCACGGAGGCGGTGCCCTCGGGGCGCAGTGCGAGTTCGTCGCCGCCCTTGGTGGTGAGGGTGTACATCTCCTTGGTCACGATGTCGGTCGACTCGCCGACGCCGCGGGAGAAGAGTTCGACGTGCTCGAAACCCGGCGTCTCGACGTATCCGTAGCCGGCGCGGCGCAGCGGCGCGGCCAGTGCCTCCCGGACCGCGAGGAAGTCGCCGGAGTCCGGCGGGATCAGGTCGTAGGTGCCCTTGGGGGCAGAGAAGGTGCTCACTGAGACTCTCGTCACATTCCTCGTCGTGGGGCGGCGCTCGGGCCGCCTGCGGGCGGCGCCGGCCGCCACCTCCTGCAGGAAGGGGTTGCCGGCGCGCTCACGGCCGATGGTCGTCTGGGGACCGTGTCCGGCCAGCACCACGGTGGAGTCCTCCAGCGGCAGGCACACGCGGGCCAGCGACCGCAGGAGCTCGGCGTGGTCGCCGCCGGGCAGGTCGGTGCGTCCGATGGAGCCGGCGAACAGCAGGTCTCCCGAGAACAGCACCGGACGGCACGTCCGCCTGTTCGGGCATCCCGAAGGTCACCGACCCCTTGGTATGGCCGGGAGCGTGCGCGACGGAGAAGTCCAGGCCGGCCAGCCTCAGCGTCGCGCCGTCGGTCAGCTCCTCGACGTCGTCGGGTTCGCCGACGGTGAGTTCGCCCATCAGCTGCTGTCCGATGCTGCGGCCCAGGGCCTTCTCCGGGTCGCTCATCATGTAGCGGTCCTCGGGGTGGATCCAGGCGGGCACGCCGTGCGCGCCGCAGACCGGTACCACGGAGGCGACGTGGTCGATGTGGCCGTGGGTGAGGACCACCGCGACCGGCTTGAGCCGGTGTTTGGCGACGGTCTCCCGCACGCCCTCGGCGGCCTGGTGGCCCGGATCGATGATCACGCACTCCTCGCCGGCGGCGGGGGCGACCAGGTAACAATTGGTCCCCCAGGCCCCGGCGGGGAACCCGGCAACGAGCACGATCGTCCTTCAGTCGTCCGACGGTGGGTATCAGCTGCCCTGAAGCCTACCGGCGCCGGTGCGCGCCCGGCGAACCCGTATACCGTACGGGCCACGTCCCTTTTGCAGGCCTGCAGCAGCACGTTCCGAAGGAGTCGACCCGTGGTCAGCAGTGAGCAGCGGCGGAAGCAGCTCGCACGCGAGAAGTACCTGCGGCAGCAGCAGCGCCGCGTTCAGGCCCGGCGCAAGGGCCGGATCCGCGGCGCGGTGATCGCGACCGTGGTGGCCGTGGTCCTGGGGTCGGTCGGGGCCTTCGCGGCCTTCGACAACTCCGCGAAGGACGGGAAGTCGGACAAGGCCGCCGGCACCCCCACGCCGTCGCCGAGCAAGGCCCCCGACCCGTGCGACAAACCGGCCAAGGGCAAGCCGACCGGCAAGAAGTGGAAGAAGGAACCGAAGGTCACCGTCGACAAGTCGGCGACCTACACGATGACGATGCACACCACGTGCGGTGACATCGACGTCGCGATGGACGCCGGCGCGACCCCGCACACCGTCAACTCCTTCGCGTTCCTGGCGAAGGAGAAGTTCTTCGACCACACCCCGTGCCACCGGCTGGTGACCCAGGGCATCTACGTGCTGCAGTGCGGCGATCCGACCGGCACCGGCACGGGCGGCCCGGGCTACACCATCCCGGACGAGAACCTCGACGCGAAGTCCGTCAAGGGCGGTACCTACCCGGCCGGCACGGTGGCAATGGCCAACACGGGCAAGCCGCACACCGGCGGCAGCCAGTTCTTCCTGGTCTACAAGGACAGCCCGCTGCCCGCGAAGTACACACCGTTCGGCAAGATCTCCGACGCGGGAATGAAGGTACTCAAGAAGATCGCGAAGGCAGGCGCCGACATGACCAAGCAGCAGACGCCGCCGAACGCCACCGTGGTGATCAACCAGGCGACGGTCACCAAGGACTGACCGGGCCGCTGATCAGCGGCGCGGCCTTCCCGGCCGCAGGCGAAGTCCGGTCGCGCTGGATGCGGACAGCGCGGCCGTGGTTCGCCTATGTTGGGCGTGAGAAGAACTGTGAACGATGTCCGGGGGGCCGCACAGCCCTCCGCGGCATCCTGTGGAGGAGGCGCTGTGAGCAGCGACCCGTGGGGCCGCGTCGACGAGGCGGGGACCGTGTACGTACGGACGGCGGACGGCGAGAAGGTCGTCGGCTCGTGGCAGGCCGGTTCTCCCGAGGAGGCCCTTGCCTATTACGAGCGCAAGTACGACGGACTGGTCGTCGAGATCAACCTCCTCGAGCGCAGGGTGAAGAACACCGACCTGTCCGCGAAGGACGCGACCGCGGCCGTGGAGCACCTGCGCGAGCAGGTCGAGGCGCACCATGCGGTAGGTGACCTGGACGCGCTTCGCACCCGGCTGGACGCGCTGACGACGAAGGTCGCGGAGCGGCGCGAGGAGCGCAGGGCCCGCAAGGCACGACAGTCGGAGGAGGGCCGGCGGGCCAAGGAGAAACTGGTCGCCGAGGCCGAAGAGCTCGCGCAGAGTGAGCAGTGGCGGGCGGCGGGCGAGCGGCTGCGCGGTCTGGTGGAGACCTGGAAGGGGCTGCCGCGGCTGGACCGCAAGACCGACGACGAGTTGTGGCACCGCTTCTCGCACGCCCGCTCGGCGTTCTCCAAGCGGCGCAAGGCCCACTTCGCGCACCTGGACGCCCAGCGCGAGGAGTCCCGTCGCCGCAAGGAGCGCCTGGTAACCGAGGCGCAGGCCCTGTCGGACTCCCGTGACTGGGGAGCGACCGCGGCCCGCTACCGCGAGCTGATGCAGGAATGGAAGGGGGCCGGCCGAGCCCAGCGTGAGCACGAGGAGGACCTGTGGAGCAGGTTCCGCGGGGCGCAGGACGTCTTCTTCCAGGCGCGCGGCGAGGTGTTCGCCGAGCGGGACGCGGAGCAGCGGGAGAACCTCACCCGCAAGGAGGAACTCGCCGCAGAGGCGGAGAAGCTGCTGCCCGTCACGGACCTGAAGACCACACGGGGCGCGTTCCGCTCGCTCAACGAGCGCTGGGACGCGGTCGGTCACGTGCCGCGGGACGCCAAGTCACGTATCGAGGGCAGGATGCACGCGGTGGAGCGGGCCATTCAGGAAGCCGAGGAGGCCGAGTGGCGTCGCACCAATCCCGAGGCGCGGGCCCGGGCAGCCGGGCTGACCGGTCAGCTGCAGGACGCCGTCGACTCGCTGCGTGAGCAGGCCGAGGCGGCCCGCGCCAAGGGCAACGCGGCGAAGGCCGCGAAGCTGGAGCAGGAGCTGGCCGGCCGTCAGGCGCTGCTGGACCAGGCCCTCAAGGGGCTGCAGGAGTTCGGCGGCTGACGGGGCTGACGGACTCCGGCACGGCGGCGCACGCGTCCGCCGCCGTGCCGCTGCTCAGGACCTGCGGGCCGAGGTGACGCGGTAGACGTCGTAGACACCCTCCACGCCACGCACCGCCTTGAGTACGTGCCCCAGGTGCTTGGGATCACCCATCTCGAAGGTGAACCGCGAGACGGCCACCCGGTCCCGGGAGGTCTGCACCGCCGCCGACAGGATGTTGACATGCTGGTCGGACAGCACCCGGGTGACGTCGGAGAGCAGCCGGGAGCGGTCCAGCGCCTCGACCTGAATGGCCACCAGGAACACCGAGGACTGGGTGGGCGCCCATTCGACGTCCAGGATGCGCTCGGGTTCGCGGGAGAGCGAGTCGACGTTGGCGCAGTCCGTGCGGTGCACGGAGACGCCGCTGCCGCGGGTGACGAACCCCATGATCGGGTCGCCCGGCACCGGCGTGCAGCAGCGGGCCAGCTTGACCCACACGTCGTCCACGCCCTTGACCACGACGCCCGGGTCGGCGTTGGAGCGCCGGTTGCGCCGCCGCATCGGCGGGCTTGTCTCGGCGATGTCCTCGTTCGCCTCGTCCTCGCCGCCCATGGCCTGGACGAGTTTCTGCACGACGCTCTGCGCCGTGACGTGCCCCTCCCCGATCGCCGCGTAGAGCGCGGAGATGTCCGGGTAGCGCATCTCGTGCGCCAGGGTGACCAGGGAGTCGCCGGTGAGGATGCGCTGGATCGGCAGGTTCTGCTTGCGCATGGCCCGCACGATGGCGTCCTTGCCGTGCTCGATCGCCTCGTCACGGCGCTCCCGGGTGAACCAGGCGCGGATCTTGTTACGGGCGCGCGGGGACTTCACGAAGCCCAGCCAGTCCCGCGAGGGGCCGGCTCCGGATGCCTTGGAAGTGAAGACCTCCACCAGGTCGCCGTTGTCGAGGGTCGACTCCAGCGGCACCAACCGCCCGTTCACCCGGGCGCCGATGGTCCGGTGGCCGACCTCGGTGTGCACGGCGTAGGCGAAGTCGACGGGGGTCGCGCCGGCCGGCAGCGCTATCACGTCGCCCTTGGGCGTGAAGACGAACACCTCGTTGCGCGAGAGGTCGAAGCGCAGGGACTCCAGGAACTCGCCGGGGTCCTCGGTCTCCTTCTGCCAGTCCAGCAACTGGCGCAGCCACGCCATGTCGTTGACGGTGTCCTTGCCGTCACCCTTGCCGGTCCCGCGCGCGGTGTCGGTGCGGACCTTGGACGCGCCCGCGACGGCCTCCTGCTTGTACTTCCAGTGCGCGGCGATGCCGTACTCGGCGCGCCGGTGCATGTCGAAGGTGCGGATCTGCAGTTCGACGGGCTTGCCACCGGGTCCGATGACCGTGGTGTGCAGCGACTGGTACATGTTGAACTTGGGCATCGCGATGTAGTCCTTGAACCGCCCCGGAACCGGGTTCCAGCGGGCGTGGACGGTGCCCAGCGCCGCATAGCAGTCACGGACGGTGTCCACCAGGACGCGGATGCCCACCAGGTCGTAGATCTCGGCGAAATCACGGCCTCGCACGATCATCTTCTGATAGACGCTGTAGTAGTGCTTCGGGCGGCCGGTGACGGTCGCCTTGATCCGGGCCCCGCGCAGGTCGGCCTGTACCTCGTCGGTGACGATCGCAAGGTACTCGTCGCGTTTGGGGGCCCGCTCGGCGACGAGCCGGACGATCTCGTCGTACATCTTGGGGTAGAGGATGGCGAAGGCCAGGTCCTCCAGCTCCCACTTGATGGTGTTCATGCCCAGCCGGTGGGCGAGCGGGGCGTAGATCTCCAGCGTCTCGCGGGCCTTCTGCTCCTGCTTCTCCCGCTTGAGGTAACGCATGGTGCGCATGTTGTGCAGCCGGTCGGCCAGCTTGATGACCAGCACCCGCGGGTCCTTGGCCATGGCCACGACCATCTTGCGCACGGTCTCGGCCTGCGCGGCCTCCCCGAACTTGACCTTGTCCAGCTTGGTGACGCCGTCCACGAGCAGTGCCACTGCGTCGCCGAAGTCGCGGCGCAGCGTGTCCAGCCCGTACTCGGTGTCCTCGACGGTGTCGTGCAGCAGCCCGGCCATCAGCGTGGCCGGGTCCATGCCCAGCTCCGCGAGGATGGTGGTCACCGCGAGCGGGTGGGTGATGTACGGGTCGCCGCTCTTGCGCTTCTGGCCACGGTGCCAGCGCTCGGCGACCTGGTAGGCGCTACTCGATCTGCCGCAGCGTGGCGGACTCGATCTTGGGGTCGTTGCTGCGCACTATCCGCAGCAGTGGCTCGAGCACCGGGTTGAAGGGGCTGGAGCGCTGCACGCCCAGCCGGGCCAGTCGGGCGCGGACGCGGTTGGACGACCCGTAGCGCCCCGAGACGCCGGATACGGCACGCTCCGGGACGACGGTCTGCGGGGCGGTCCGGTTCTCGGACTGCTTGCCGCCGGACGGAGGCGTGGAGTCGTGTTTCCCTCCCGCGGACGCGGGCTCGCGTGGTCTTGGCGCCCGCCTGGGACACGCCGCCGCGGGACGCGGGACCGGACCGGGCCGGTTCGGCGTCCTGATGCTGTGCTGCGGTCAGCGGCTGAGCCTCGTCTGGCAAGAGCACTCCTCGGTGGACCCCGGGTCGGACTGCCATGGTAACGACACTCCCAGTGTGAACCCGGCCCGTCCCGCGTGCCCTCCACCACGGGCGGGCCGGCCGCCGGGAAGGGTTTCCCCGGCGGCCGGCCCGGTGCTCAGACGGTGATCAGGGCCTCCAGCGGCGCCCCGTCCAGCGCGGGCAGCAGCCGGCCACGGCCGCCGAGGAAGCCCAGTTCGAGCAGCACCGCGACACCGGCCACCCGGGCACCGGCCCGCCGGATCAGGCTCAGCGAGGCCTCGGCGGTGCCGCCGGTGGCGAGCACGTCGTCGATGACCAGCACCCGGTCGCCCTCGCTCAGGTCCTCCGCGTGCAGCTCGATCTCGGCGCGCCCGTACTCCAGCTCGTAGGTCTTGGCGAGGGTCGCGCCCGGCAGCTTGCCGGCCTTGCGTACGGGAACGAAACCGAGGCCGGCACGCACGGCGACCGGTGCGGCCAGGATGAACCCGCGCGCCTCCAGGCCGACGACCTTGGTCGCCGCGTACCTCTCGCACAGCACGGCCAGCGCGTCCGTCAGCGCGGAGAACGCCTGGGGATCGGCCAGCAGCGGCGTGATGTCCTTGAACATCACCCCCGGCTTGGGATAGTCGGCCACGTCGCGGATGCGGCTGAGCAGCAGTTCCCGCACACCGGCGGGCAGCTCGTACGCCTCGGTGGTCACGGCGCTCACCTCCGCTTGCCCGCCGCCGGGGCCCCGGCGGCGGCCCGGTGCGCGTCCTCGTCGTCCCGGTCGGAGCCGGTTCCGCTGGACTCGGCCCTCAGCCGCTTGGCGCGAACCCGCTTGGCCAGGGCCTTCATCTGCGGCTCGCGCTCCTTCAGGTCGGCGACCAGCGGCGTGGCGATGAAGATCGAGGAGTACGCACCGGCAGCCAGGCCGACGAACAGCGACAGTGCGATGTCGTTGAGCACGCCCGCGCCCAGGAAGCCGCCGCCGATGAAGAGCAGTCCGGCCACCGGGAGCAGGGCGACGACGGTGGTGTTGATGGAACGCACCAGCGTGCCGTTCAGGCTGCGGTTGGCGATCTCGCTGTAGGTCCATCGGGTCTGCTTGGTGATCCCCTTCGAGGCCTCCTTCAGACCGTCGAAGACGACGACCGTGTCGTACAGGGAGTAACCGAGGATGGTGAGCAGACCGATGACGGTGCCGGGCGAGACCTCGAACCCGACGATCGCGTAGACGCCGATGGTGATCGTCAGGTCGTGGACCAGGGCGATCAGCGCGGCGAGGGCCATCCGCCACTCGAAGGCGATCGCGAGGTAGAGCACCACCAGGACCATGAAGACCCCGAGGCCGGTCCACGCCTTGTCGGCGATCTGCTGGCCCCAGGTGGGACCGACGAGCTCCGCGTTGATGGCGTCGGCCTTGACGTTCAGATCCTGGGAGAGCTCCTGCTTGATCTTCGTGGACTCGTCGGTGCCGATCTGCGCGATCTGGATGCGCAGCCGGCCGTCACCGAGCCGCTGGACGACGGCGTCGTGCCGCCGGAGTCCTTCTCCGCGGCCGCCTGCGCCTTCTGCGACGCTGATCGAGGTCTTGGGCGTGGTGAAGATCGCACCGCCCTGGAAGTCGATGCTGAAGTTGAGCCCTCGAACCGCAAGGCCGACGATCGCGGTGATCGTGACCAGGATGGAGATCGCGTACCACAGCTTCCGCTTCGCGACGAAGTCGTAGCCGACCTCTCCGCGGTAGAGCCGTGCGCCGAGACTGCCGAGTCGCGACATCTCACGCCTCCTTCGGGTCGGAGCTGGAGGGGGACTGACGGCGGCTGCGGCGCAGCGGCGGTTTGGCTCCGAGCCGCTTGGGGTCGAGACCGGACCACGGATTCTGGCCGGAGAAGAACTTCGTGCGGGCGAGCACCGTCATCCACGGCTTGGTGAAGAGGAAGACCACCACGACGTCGAGGACGGTCGTGAGACCGAGCGTGAACGCGAAGCCCTTGACCTTGCCGACGGTGACGATGAAGAGCACCGCTGCGGCGAGGAAGGACACGAAGTCCGAGACGAGGATGGTGCGCCGGGCCCGCGGCCAGGCCCGCTCCACGGCCGGACGCAGCGTGCGTCCTTCGCGCACCTCGTCCCGGATGCGTTCGAAGTAGACGATGAAGGAGTCCGCCGTGATGCCGATCGCCACGATCGCACCGCAGACGGCGGGAAGATTCAGCGCGAAGCCGATGGCCGGGCCGAGCAGCGTCATGATCGTGTAGGTCAGGATCCGCGAGACCAGCAGGCTGGCGACGGCGACCAGCGAGAGGCCCGCGGTAGTAGAAGAGCAGGTAGAGGACGACGAGGGCGAGGCCGATGGCACCGGCGATGAGCCCGGCGTGCAGCTGGTCGGTGCCGAGGGCCGCGGTGACAGTGGTGACGTTCGCTTCGTGGAAGGACAGCGGCAGGGCACCGTAGGACAGGACGTTGGCAAGGTCACCGGCGGTCTGCTGGTTGAAGTTGCCGGAGATCTCGGCGCTGCCACCGCCCAGCCGCTCGGTGACCCTGGGCGCGGAGACGACCTGACCGTCCAGCACGATGGCGAACTGGTTCTGCGGCCGTTGGTTCTGCGCGAGCTTGCCGGTGACGTCGGCGAACGTCCTTGCTGCCCTTGCCGTCGAAGGACATCTGGACGATCCAGCCCTTGCCCTGCTGGCTGTCGTAGGCGGCGTTGGCGTCGTCCACGTGCTTGCCCTGCACGGCGACCGGGCCGAGGACGTACTTGTACGGCTGGTCCTTCTCGTTGGAGCAGGCCACGACCGGCTCGGTCGCCTTGGCCTGCGCGGCGGCGCGGCCCGCCTTGGCACGGGACTCCTTGCTGGTGCAGTCCAGTTGCTGCAGCTTCTGCTGCAGCTCGGGCGAGAGCCCTCCGGCCGGTGTGCCGGGCGTGGGCTGCGGCGAGGGGCGGAGTGGACGCCTTCGGCGAGGGGCTCGCCTTGTCGTCCGTGAGCGCCTGGCTGACGGCACGGCCCTGGGTCTTGCTGCTCGCGCTGGCCGACGGGCTCGCGGTGGCCTTGTCACCGGAGGACGCCTTGTCGCCGCTCTTGCCGGAGGACGAGGAGGGGGACGGGCTGGCCGTCGGCGTCTTCTGCTTCTGGACGGGCACGTAGGTCAGCACCGGCCGGAAGTTCAGCTTGGCGGTGGTGCCGACCTGCTTGCGGGCCTGTTCGACGTTCGGACCCTTGGGGATGTTGACGATGATGTGGTCTTTCCCCTGCGTCTGCACCTCGGCCTCGGAGACGCCCAGACCGTTGACGCGCTGCGAGATGATGTTGGCAGCCGTCTTCATGTTGGTCGGGTTGACCGCGCTCTCCTTGCCGGGCTGGCTACGCGCCTGCAGGAGGATGCTCGTGCCTCCGGCGAGGTCGATGCCCAGGCGGGGCGTGGTCGTCCCGGCGGCGAACATGCCCCCGGTCAGTCCGACCACGGCCACCAGGATCAGCAGCAGTGCGCGCCACGGCTTCCCGCTGCCGCGCGCCGGCCTGCGGCCCCTCTTCGGTGTCACCTTCTTCGGTGCTGCCACCTTGTCGTCTCTCCCTGTCCAGCCGCCCGCGCCGGGCCCGGACAGACCGGGTCACCGACGCGCGGCACGCGAAGTGGTGTGCGGGTGCCTCACCGCCGGGCGAGGCGCCCGACGGGCCGGACGCTACTTGGCGTCGGTGTCGCCGTCCCGCTTGGCGTCCTCGGTCCGCGCGTCGTGCGCGAAGTCCGCGTCGTCGGAGACCTCGTCGGTCTCGTCGTCGGCGGCGGACTTGCCGAGGTCGATCTTGCCCTCGTCCTCACCGGTGAGCTCGGAGGCGTCGTCCGGGACGACCGGGACGTCATCCGTCTCGAGGTCTTCGTGCGGAAGGCCGTTCACGATGCGGTCGAACTCCTCTGCCTCCAGAACGGCGCCGATGGCGTTCTTGGCGAAGAGCATGTGGGTGTCGTCGGCCACCTCGAGCAGGACCGCGTCGTCACGGACCTCCTTGACCATGCCGTAGACACCGCCGATGGTGCGCACGCCGGTACCGGCCTGCATCTCGTCACGCATGCGGGCAGCGGCCTGCTGCTTCTTCTTGGCCGACCGTGTCATCAGGAACATGGCACCGATAAGCACGATGAAAGGGAGGAGGGTATACAGACTCACGGCGGAAAAATCCTTCGCACGACCGCTGTGAGCGGCCTTCTTCGGGGGTGGGGACACCATCTCGTGGGAAGTGGCGTCGGCGGAGTCTAAGCGAGTCTCCACCGATGGAACAACGTCAAGCATGACACTCGGGTTCCGCAAGCGGCGAGTCTCCGCGCCGTTAGGTAGCGAACAGTCCGGGCTGCCCCAAGCCGCCCGGGTCGTTGCCCTGGGGACGCGGGATGTTCAGGTGGTCCCATGCGGCGGGTGTGGCGACCCGGCCGCGCGGGGTGCGCGCGAGCAGACCCTCGCGGACGAGGAAGGGCTCGGCGACCTCCTCGACGGTCTCCCGCTCCTCCGCCACGGCGACAGCAAGGGTGGAGAGTCCGACCGGCCCGCCGCCGAACAGCTCCAGCAGTGATCGCAGCACCGCGCGGTCCAGCCGGTCCAGTCCGCGCTCGTCCACCTCGTAGACCTTGAGGGCCGCAGCCGCGACCTCCCGGGTGATCATGCCGTCCGCCCTGACCTGTGCGTAGTCCCGCACCCGGCGCAGCAACCGGTTGGCGATGCGGGGGGTGCCGCGGGACCGGCCGGCGATCTCGGCGGCCCCTTCGGCGTCGGCGCGCACCTGCAGCAGGCCCGCCGAGCGGTGGACGACCCGCTCGAGTTCCGCGGGCTCGTAGAACTCCATGTGAGCGGTGAAACCGAACCGGTCGCGCAGCGGGGGCGGCAGCAGCCCGGCACGGGTGGTCGCGCCCACCAGGGTGAAGGGAGGCAGCTCCAGCGGGATGGCCGTGGCGCCGGGGCCCTTCCCGACGATCACGTCGACGCGGAAGTCCTCCATCGCCATGTAGAGCATCTCTTCGGCGGGCCGGGACATCCGGTGGATCTCATCGAGGAAGAGCACCTCGCCCTCCTGCAGGGAGGACAGGATCGCGGCGAGGTCGCCGGCGTGCTGGATGGCCGGTCCGGAGGTGATGCGGATCGGCGCACCCATTTCGGCGGCGATGATCATGGACAGCGTCGTCTTGCCAAGACCGGGGGCACCGGAGAGCAGCACGTGGTCCGCTGCGGAGCCGCGGGCCCGGGCCGCGCGTAGCACCAGGTCGAGTTGTTCGCGGACCTTGCCCTGGCCGATGAACTCGCCCAGGTCCTTCGGCCGCAGCGCGGCCTCCACCGCGCTGTCCCCGCCGTCGGCCTCGGCTCCCACCAGCCGGTCGCCTCCGGCGGCCGGCTCGGTGCTCTCGGTGGTCTCTTCCCAGTTCATCTGCGGTGCCTCGGGTCGGTGTGCGTCGGTCTGGGCTGGTGGGTGCGCGGCTCAGCGCGCCCGGTTCAGTGTCTGCAGCGCGGCGCGCAGCAGCTGCGGTACGGGCGGCTGCCCACCGTCCGCGACAACGGCCTCCGCCTGCGGTGTGACGGCGGTGACCGCCTCCTCCGCCTCCTTCTGGCCGTAGCCGAGACCAACGAGGGCCTCATGCAGTTGGTCGCCCCAGGGAGCCGGGCCCCGGGCCGCTGCGCGGCTGCCCGGCCGGACCCGGCCCAGCGGCTCACCGAGCCGGTCCTTCAGTTCCAGCAGCAGTTTCTGGGCGCCCTTCTTGCCGATGCCTGGCACCGCGGTCAGCGCTTTCTCGTCCGCGGTGGCGACCGCGCCGCGCAGCGCGTCGGGGCTGTGCACGGCGAGCATGGCCTGCGCCAGGCGCGGCCCGACACCGCTGGCGGTCTGCAGCAGCTCGAAGGTCTGCCGCTCGTCGTCATCGGCGAAGCCGTACAGCGTGAGCGAGTCCTCCCGCACGACGAGCGAGGTGGCCAGCCGGGTCTGCTGCCCGACGCGCAGGCCGGAGAGCGTGTCAGGCGTGCACTGCACGGACATGCCGACCCCGCCGACCTCGACGACGGCGGTGTCGGGGCCCAGGGCGGCGACCGGACCGGAAACGAAAGCGATCATGCGAGGCGGCCTTTCGGGGAGCGGGAGGCTGCGGCGTACGCCTGCTGGAGCCGGTTGACCGCCGGGGCGCGCCAGATGTGGCAGATGGCCAGCGCGAGGGCGTCCGCGGCGTCGGCGGGCCTGGGCGGGGCATCCAGCCGCAGCAGCCGGGTCACCATGGCGCCGATCTGCGCCTTGTCGGCGCGCCCGTTTCCAGTGACGGCCGCCTTGACCTCGCTGGGGGTGTGCAGGGCGACGGGCAGGCCGCGTCGCGCGGCGCACAGCATGGCCACGGCGCTGGCCTGGGCGGTGCCCATCGCGGTGCGCACGTTGTGCTGGCTGAAGACGCGCTCGACGGCGACCACGTCCGGCCGGTGTTCGTCGAGCCACTGTTCCAGTCCGGCCTCGACGTCCACCAGCCGCCGGGCGGTCTCGGCGCCGGCCGGCGTGCGCACCACGCCGACGCCGCACATCCGCAGCGGGCGCCCGGCCACGCCGTCGACCACTCCCACACCGCAGCGGGTCAGCCCGGGGTCCACGCCCAGCACCTTCACCGATCGCCTCCCGTCGACTCTGCCCGGAAGGCTATCGGCTGCCGCCGACAACGATCACGGCGCACGACGCGGAACGGGCCGGCGGATGTGATCCGTCGGCCCGTCCGGCGCAGTACTGCTGAGGAGGCGTCAGGCGTCGACCTGCGCCATCACCTCGTCGGAGACGTCGAAGTTGGCGAAGACGTTCTGCACGTCGTCGCTGTCCTCGAGCGCGTCGATGAGCTTGAAGATCTTCCGGGCGCCGTCCTCGTCCAACGGCACCTGCACGCTGGGGAGGAAGTTGTTGTCGGCCGACTCGTAGTCGATCCCCGCGTCGACGAGCGCCGTGCGCACCGGTACAAGGTCGGTGGCCTCGCTGATCACCTCGAAGCTCTCACCGAGGTCGTTGACCTCCTCGGCCCCGGCCTCCAGAACCGCGGCCAGCACGTCGTCCTCCTCGAGGCCCGACTCCCCCTTGGGGACGATCACGACGCCCTTGCGGTTGAAGAGGTAGGACACCGAGCCGGGGTCGGCCATGGAGCCGCCGTTGCGGGTCATGGCGACGCGCACGTCGGAGGCGGCACGGTTGCGGTTGTCGGTGAGGCACTCGATGAGCACCGCGACGCCGTTGGGGCCGTAGCCCTCGTACATGATGGTCTCGTACTCGGCGCCACCGGCCTCCAGGCCCGCGCCGCGCTTGACCGCGCTGTCGATGTTCTTGTTGGGAACCGAGCTCTTCTTCGCCTTCTGGATGGCGTCGAACAGGGTCGGGTTGCCATCGGGGTCGGCACCCCCGGTGCGGGCCGCAACCTCGATGTTCTTGATCAGCTTGGCGAAGAGCTTGCCGCGCTTGGCATCGATCACGGCCTTCTTGTGCTTGGTGGTTGCCCACTTAGAGTGGCCGGACACAGCCTCGCTCCTTCAACGTCACTGGTAACCAACGCGGAGATCCTACCGCCCACAGAGGGGACTCACCGTCCGCCCCTTCCCCGTCACCCGGCGGCGTTCTCCGTGACCATGTCGGCGAACAGCCGGTGCACCCGGTGGTCGCCGGTCAGCTCGGGGTGGAAGGAGGTGGCGAGCAGACTGCCCTGCCGCACGGCGACCACGTGGCCGTCGTGTTGGGCGAGCACCTCGGCCTCCGCTCCGGTGGACTCCACCCACGGGGCGCGGATGAAGACGCCCTCGACCGGGCCGCCGTCCACCCCGGCGACATCGACCACCGCCTCGAACGACTCGTTCTGCCGCCCGAAGGCGTTGCGGCGCACGATCATGTCGATGCCGCCGATCGTCTCCTGGCCCGAACGTGGGTCGAGGATCTTGTCGGCGAGCATGATCATGCCGGCGCAGGAGCCGTAGGCGGGCATACCCGCCGCGATCCGCTCGCGCAGCGGCTGCAGCAGGTCGAAGAGCACGGCGAGCTTGTGCATCGTCGTCGACTCGCCGCCGGGTATGACCAGGCCGTCGACGGCCGCCAGCTCTTCGGGGCGGCGTACGGGACGTGCCTCGGCACCCACGCCGGCGAGCGCGGCGAGGTGCTCACGGACGTCGCCCTGCAGGGCGAGAACGCCGATGACGGTGCTGTTCACGATCACAAACCTCTTCAGCTGCGCGTACTCCGGGCGGTCCGCGGCGTCGCGCGGACCGCCCGGGGCTGTCGTCTCGGCGAGGGGCCGGCTGTTACCAGCCGCGTCCGGCGAACCGCTGGCCCTCGGGCAGCGTGTCGCAGTTGATGCCGACCATGGCCTCACCCAGACCGCGGGAGGCGTCCGCGATGATCTTCGGGTCGTCGTAGAAGGTGGTGGCCTTCACGATGGCGGCCGCACGCTTGGCCGGGTCACCGGACTTGAAGATGCCCGAACCGACGAAGACGCCCTCGGCGCCGAGCTGCCGCATCAGGGCCGCGTCGGCCGGAGTGGCCACGCCGCCCGCGGAGAACAGCACGACGGGCAGCTTGCCGAGCTCGGCGACCTCGCGGACCAGCTCGTAGGGAGCGCGCAGCTCCTTCGCGGCGGCGTACAGCTCGTGGTTGTCCAGGCCCCTCAGCCGGCCGATCTCATTCTTGATCTGCCGCATGTGGCGAACTGCCTCCACGACATTGCCGGTGCCGGCCTCGCCCTTGGAGCGGATCATGGCCGCACCCTCGGCGAGGCGGCGCAGCGCCTCGCCCAGGTTCGTGGCACCGCAGACGAACGGCGTGGTGAAGGCGAACTTGTCGCTGTGGTTGACCTCGTCTGCCGGGGTGAGCACCTCGGACTCGTCGATGTAGTCGACGCCGAGGGCCTGCAGGATCTGCGCCTCGACGAAGTGGCCGATGCGGGACTTGGCCATGACCGGGATGGAGACGGCGCCGATGATGCCCTCGATCATGTCGGGGTCCGACATGCGGGCGACGCCGCCGTCCTGGCGGATGTCGGCCGGCACGCGCTCCAGCGCCATGACGGCGACGGCTCCGGCGTCCTCGGCGACCTTCGCCTGCTCGGGCGTGACGACATCCATGATCACGCCGCCCTTGAGCTGCTCGGCCATGCCGCGCTTGACGCGGGCGGTGCCGGTCTCGGGCCGGCCGTTTTCGGGCGTGCTGGTGGACGTGGTGGACACGGATTGACCTCACTCGGCGAGAAATGATGCGACAGGACCATGGTAGGCCCGCTTCGTTACCGTTCTTGACGGTCCCCGACCGGTGGCCCCTGCGACAAGGGCCAATTCGCCCCCGGTGGCCTGGAGAGCGCGGTCAGGACGGCGGGCCGGTCAGGACGGCCGGCGGCTCGTCGTCCATCTCGAAGGCGAGCGGGAAGGGAGCATGCCCGGCCAGGCGCAGCCAGCGCACCGTGCGGTGCCGCCGCAGCGCCCGCGCGGCCCGCACCGCGTCGTTGTGGAAGCGGCGGGCCATCGGCACCCGCCGTGCGGCGACGGACAGTTCGGCCACCGACGCCTGACCGCCCGGCGCGGCTGCGACCACCTCGAGCTGTCCCTCGTCGGCGAAGACGGCGCGCAGCGCCTGGCTGAGTTCACTCTCGGCCACCTCGCGGCCGTCCTCGTCGGCCTGCCGGGCCGCGTGCGCGGCCTGGTAGAGCACCATCGAGGCGGCTGGATCGAGCACGCCCGAGGTGGCCAGTTCCAGGGTGACCGAGGCGCGGCGCACCAGGGCCGCGTCCAGTGCGGCCCGGGCGGCGTCGATGCGCGCGTGCAGCCGGTCCAGCCGGCCTGCCGTCCAGCTCAGGTACACCCCGGTCACGATGAGCAGGACGACGACCCACACGATCGTGGTCAGGGCCGGCATGGGAGCCTCCTGTTCTCGCCCGGCGCCGCCGGGCCGGCCTCAGTCACGGGCCAGGCCGAAACGGGCGCGCAGACCCGTGCGCTCGTCGGGGGTCACAGCGGCGGCGCCGACGGTGACCGTCTCGTAGACCCCCAGGACGTCCCCGCCCACCGTCGACCAGTCGAAGCGCCGAACGTGCCGGCTGCCGCGCTCCCGCAGCCGGCCGAGCCGTGCGGGGTCACCCAACAGCCGTGCGGCCGTCTCGGCGAGGGCCTCGGAGTCCTCGGCGGGGAAGAGCACGCCGGCCCGGCCGTCGTCGAGTACCTGCGCGAAGGCGTCGAGGTCGGCGGCGAGCACCGGCGCGCCCGCCGACATCGCCTCGACCAGGATGATCCCGAAGGACTCGCCGCCGGTGTTCGGGGCGACGTACAGGTCCACGCTGCACAGCAGCCGGGCCTTCTCCTCGTCGCTGACCATGCCGAGGAACTCCACGTGTTCGCGGTGGTGCGGCGGCAGCGGAGCGAGGGCCTCCTCCCGGTCGCCGCGCCCGGCGACCAGCAGCCGCACACCCGGGACTGCCCGCAACAGGTGCGGCAGTGCCCGCAGCAGGACGGGCAGGCCCTTGCGCGACTCGTCGATGCGGCCGATGAATCCGATGGTGGGGGCGCCTTCGCGGCCCTGCCAGCGCGGTTCGGGCTCGGCGTCCGCGAAGAAGTCCACGTCGACGCCGTTGGGGATGACGACGGCGTCTCCGCCCAGGTGTTCCACCAGTGTGCGGCGCGCGTACTCGCTCACGGCGATGCGGGCACTGATCTTCTCCAGCGCAGGCTGCAGGATCGGATAGGCGGCGATCATCGCCTTGGACCGCGGGTTGGAGGTGTGGAACGTGGCGACGATCGGTCCGCGGGACGCCCAGCAGGACAGCAGCGCCAGCGAGGGCGTGGCCGGTTCGTGGATGTGCAGCACGTCGAACGCGCCGCCCTGCACCCAGCGGCGCACGCGCGCCGCGGACAGGAAGCCGAAGTTGAGGCGGGCCACCGAGCCGTTGTAGGGGACCGGGACGGCGCGGCCCGCCGAGACGACGTATGGGGGCAGCGGCGTGTCCTCGTCCGAGGGCGCCAGTACGGACACCTCGTGACCGAGCCTGATCAGGTGTTCGGCCAGATCGCGGACGTGGAACTGCACCCCGCCGGGGACGTCCCAGGAATAGGGGCAGACGATTCCGATTCTCACGCACGTACCCCCGGCCGGGCCGGCGGGGTGGCCAGGTCGGCGGTCCACAGTCGCTGCAGCATGTGCCAGTCCTCGGGGTGAGCCGCGATACCGGAGGCGAAGGCGTCGGCCATCGCCTGTGTCATCGCCGACGCCTTCGCGCGCCGGTCGCCCTCAGCCGGCACCTCGACGGGGGGATGGACACGGCCGCGCATGACGGGCGGCCCGTCGTACCAGAGCGTCACGGGCAGCAGCCGGGCGCCGGTCTGCAGGGCGAGCATGGCGGGCCCCGCGGGCATCTTGGCGGTCTCGCCGAAGAACGACACCTCCAGGCCCGACGTGGACAGGTCACGGTCGGCGACCAGACACACCAGTCCGCCGGCCCGCAGGCGCCGTGCGAGCACCCCGAACGCGGAGCCGCCGCTGTGCGGCAGCACCTCCATGCCCAGGCTCTCCCGGTAGGCGACGAAGCGGTCGTAGAGCGACTCGGGCCGCAGACGTTCGGCGACGGTGGTGAAGGGGACGCCCAGGTGCGTGGTCAGCCAGGCGCCTGCCAGGTCCCAGTTCGCCAGGTGCGGCAGCAGCAGTATCGCGCCGTCTCCTGCGGCCATGGCGTCGGTCAGGTGGTGCACGCCGCCAGGCTGGAAGGCGTGCCCTATGGCGTCCCCGCTGAGCGTGGGCAGCCGGAAGGACTCCATCCAGTAGCGCAGGTAGGAGCGCATGCCCAGCCGGGAGAGCTCGGCCAGCCGCTGCTCGGACGCGTCCGGCACGACGCGGGCCAGATTGGCCTCCAGCCGCCGCACTCCGGCGCCGCGCCGCTTCCACGCGGTGTCCGCGACCCGGCGGCCCAGCGCGCCGGCCGCGGGCTCCGGCAGCCGCTTCACGCCGGCCCAGCCCAGCCCGTACAGGCCGTCGGTGAACCGCTCGGCGAGTGCGGCCATCAGGCGTTGCTCCCCTGCTCGGCCGCGGCCTGGGCGTCGGCCTCGGCGGCCTCGTGGCGGACGGTGACGACGCGCTGCACCGAGCGTGACGAGCGAGCCGGCCGCGACCACCCACAGGGCGATCGGGAAGCAGGTACTGGATGTAGGGGACGCCGAACTGGTGCAGGCCGGCGAAACCGGTGAGGACCAGGGAGATGACCAGTCGTTCGGCGCGCTCGACCAGCCCGTTGACGGCGACGGGCAGCCCGATCGCCTCGCCGCGCGCCTTGGTGTAGGAGACCACCTGGCCGCCGGCGAGGCAGAAGATGCTCACCGCGCACAGCACGAGGTCGTCCCCGGCTCCGGCGAACCACATCGCCAGTCCGGCGAAGACGGCCGCGTCCGCCACCCGGTCCAGGGTGGAGTCCAAGAACGCGCCCCAGCGGCTGGAACGGCCCAGCTGCCGGGCCATATTGCCGTCGACGAGGTCGGAGAAGACGAAGAGCGTGATGACGACGGTTCCCCAGAAGAACTCGCCCCGTGGGATAGAAGGCCAGCGCGCCGGCGACCACTCCCCCGGTACCGACGAGGGTGACCGCGTCCGGGCTCACACCGAGCCGGATCAGCAGTGCGGCGAACGGTGTGAGGACACGCGTGAAGAAAGCCCGCGCGTACTTGTTCAGCATGGCCTTCCCGAGTTCTCGAGGCTTACGCGGCGGCCGGGGGACCGTCGGCGCAGCCCATCGTAGCCAGCCACTCGCCGCCTGTTGCCGCCAGGAGCGGATCTCGCGACGTATGGACGGACGCCCCCACCGGTGCAAAGCTCGAAGAAGCGGTTTTCGCGACCCCGGTCCGGCAGCTGCCGTGCGGCGGCTCCCGTACGGAAGGCGGGACGACATGGGTGACAAGGCGAACACACACGCACCTCCGGAGCCGCGTCGGGTGCGGCGACGGCCGACCGGCCCTCCGCGCTGCGGAACGTGGTGCTGGTCGGCCACAGCGGAGCAGGCAAGACGACCCTGGTCGAGGCGCTGGCGCAGACCGCGGGCGCGGTCACCCGGGCGGGCCGGGTCGAGGACGGCACCACTCTCTCCGACCATGACGAGCTCGAACACCGACGGCAGCGCTCGGTGCAGTTGTCCCTGGTGCCGGTGGAATGGGACGGCATCAAGATCAACGTCCTGGACACCCCCGGTTACACCGACTTCGTCGGGGAGCTGAGGGCCGGGCTGAGGGCCGCGGACGCGGCCCTCTTCGTCGTCTCGGCGGCGGACGGCGTCGACGGAGCCACGCAAGCTCGTGTGGGACGAGTGCGCGGCGGTGGGCATGCCTCGAGCGCTGGTGATCACTCATCTCGACGCCGCACGCGCCGACTTCGATGAGATGACCGAGGTCTGCCGCCGCGTCTTCGGCGGCGAGGATCCCGACGCCGTCATTCCGCTCTACCTGCCGCTGCACGGGGAGGAGAGGCCGGACGGGCACGCGCCGGTGGCCGGCCTGATCGGGCTGCTCTCGCAGCGGGTCTTCGACTACTCCTCCGGCGAACGGGTCGAGAAGGACCCCGATCCCGAGCATCTTCCGCTGATCGAGGAGGCCCGCAACCGGCTGATCGAGGGCATCATCGCCGAGAGCGAGGACGAGACCCTCATGGACCGCTACCTGAGCGGCGAGGAGGTCGCGTTCGAGACCCTGACGGAGGATCTGGAGAAGGCGGTGGCCCGCGGCGTCTTCCACCCGGTGCTCGCGGCCGCACCGGCCGCCGACGGCGGGCGGCAGGGACTGGGCACCGTCGAACTGCTGGAGCTGGTCACGGGCGGCTTCCCCACCCCGCCGGAGCGGGAGGCGCCGCCGGTCACCACCCCGGAGGGCACGCCGCGGCCGCCGCTGGCCTGTGACCCGGACGGTCCGCTGGCGGCCGAGGTGGTCAAGACCTCCTCGGACCCCTACGTCGGCCGGCTCTCGCTGGTCCGCGTCTTCTCCGGAACGCTGCGGCCCGACCAGACCCTGCACGTCTCCGGTCACGGCCTGACCGACCGCGGCCACGAAGACCACGACGTCGACGAACGCGTCGGCGCGCTGTCCGCGCCCTTCGGCAAGCACCAGCGGATGCTGGCCCGTGCGGTGGCCGGCGACCTGGCGTGCATCGCGAAGCTCTCCCGCGCGGAGACCGGCGACACCCTCTCGGCCAAGGCCGATCCGCTGCTCATGGAGCCGTGGGTGATGCCCGACCCGCTGCTGCCGGTGGCCGTACAGGCGCACAGCAAGGCGGACGAGGACCGGCTCTCCCAGGGCCTGGCGCGGCTGGTGGCCGAGGACCCGACCATGCGGCTGGAGCAGAATCCCGACACACGGCAGGTCGTGCTGTGGTGCCTGGGCGAGGCCCACGCGGAGGTGGCGCTGGAGCGACTGCGGTCCCGGTTCGGGGTCCATGTCGACGCGGTCCCGCACCGGGTCTCGCTGCGGGAGACCTTCGCCGAACCCGCCGAGGGGCGCGGCCGGCACGTCAAACAGTCTGGTGGCCACGGGCAGTTCGCCATCTGCGAGATCACGGTGGAGCCGCTGCCCACCGGGAGCGGCCTCGAGTTCGTCGACAAGGTCGTCGGCGGTGCGGTGCCCCGCCAGTTCATCCCGTCGGTCGAGAAGGGGATCCGTGCCCAGGCCGGGCGCGGCGTCGCCGCCGGATATCCGCTGGTGGACGTCCGGGTCACCCTGCTCGACGGCAAGGCGCACTCGGTCGACTCCTCCGACGCCGCCTTCCAGACCGCCGGGGCGCTCGCGCTGCGCGAGTGCGCGGCCGGTGTGCGCGTGCACCTGCTGGAGCCGGTCTGCGAGGTGCAGGTGAGGGTCGCGGACGAGTACGTGGGCGGCGTGATGAGCGACCTGTCCGGGCGCCGCGGCCGAGTGGTGGGCACCGAGCAGACGCCGGGCGGGCACACGCTCATCCGGGCGGAGGTCCCCGAGATGGAGGTCGGGCGGTACGCGATCGACCTGCGTTCGCTCTCGCACGGAACCGGCCGCTTCTCGCGCAGGTTCGCCCGCCACGAGCCGATGCCGCCACAGCTGGCTGCCAGGATCCGCGAAGCGGAGGAGGCGGCCACGACGGCTCTGTAGGCTGATGGTCCGATCACCAGGTGTGCGGCGTACGGCTGTTGGGAACAACAGCCGTGCACCGGCAACGCGAACGAAAACGGCAGGGGTGGGGGCACACGTGGCGGCCTTCGACGAGCACGGCGCGGCGACGCTGGACGACTTCGGCCCGGGCGCCGAGGTCCCGCTGTCGGGCGCCGCCGGGCAGACGACGGCCACCAGGGCGCTCGCCTCGGCCGCCTACCGGGACGGCGAACTCGACCCGCTGCTGGCGGCCAACACCGCGGCGAAGGTCAAGCCGCCGCGGCTGTCGTTGTTCCGGCCGAACCTCGGCGAGTCCTTCTCCCGCGCCGTGCAGACCCGGCTGCTGGGCGCGGCGCGCAAGCCGCTCATCCAGTCTTTCGGAGCGGAGCCACAGGTCGTGGTCGAGCACTGCCTGGCCGCCACCCGCATCCGCCGGGAACGCGACACGCGGCTGACTCGTCGTCATGGCCGTCTTCGGGCTGCTGTTCCTGCCGGGGGTGCTGCTGTGGCTGCTGGCCTTCCAGCTGCGCCGCTCACTGTCCAACGCGCAGAACAAGCGAGTCTCCTCCCTCGGCTCACTGGCCATGTTCGCGCTGGCCGTACTGGCCGTCCTCTTCATGGTCGCGCTGCCGGTCTCCGGCCTCGCCGGCATCTACCTGCGGGTGATGATGGTGGCTCCCGTGGTCGGCTGGCTGTGGGCGAAGCAGATCTGCGAGCGGTGCGCCAAGGATCTGCGCGGCCGGTGGGAGGGCCTGCTGACCGGGGATGGAATCGGCGCGAAGATCCCCGAGGCGGTGCCGCAGAAGCCGGGCGACGTGGCGGCGGAGAAGATCAGGGCGAACCTGGTCAAGCTGAACCAGGAACAGCGCGCCAATCTCGTCTACTACGCCGGCCCCAAGGGGATACTCGGCATGGGTACCCGGTGGGGCAGCTGGCAGCTGGCCGAGGAGCTGGTGCCCGTCGACCCGGTAGCCGACATCAACGGCTTCCGCAGCTGGGATGTCGCCCGCGCCATCCACGACCAGCTGCGCCGCCTGGAGCGCGGGCCGCTGCACACCGGTGGCTTCCCCACCCCGAGCATCCAGCACTGGGTCGTCTCCCCCATCGGGGAGAACGCGGACGAGGTCGCGCGACCGAGCGGGCAGGACGTCGAGGGCTTCCGCATCAAGGACTTCGAGATCCAGCGGATCTGCAACGAGCAGCAGTTCGGCAGCGGAGACCGGCACTACCTGGGCGTGCAGTTCCCGCTGTGGGACGGCCAGTTGGTCATCACGCTGCTCATCACGGTGACCGTGCTGCACCACACGCTGCGCGTCGAGGTCACCGGGCACGCACTGGGCCCACTGCATCCGCTGTTCACGTCGAAACCCAAGGCGAGGACCAAGGAGGTCTCCAAAAGCGTCAGGTTCTGGGAGACCAAGGAGGTCACACTGCCGCTGATGACCGCCGGAGAGGTGGTCCGACTGGCGGCACGGGCTCCGCTGACCTGGTTCCCGCCGGTACTCGACCACCTCGGCGGGAAGATGAGCCTCCCGGAGCCGTTCGGGCTGCGGCACGCCTGGGCCGACAAGCCCTGGCGGCACCGGTTCATGGCCGACGACGCCCTGCGCGCGGCGACCCCGGTACTGCGGGTCGTGCACGCGGCGGCGATCCGCGTGCTGCAGGAGAACGGCTGCGACACCGAGAAGTTCGACGCCCGCTCGCTGGTGCTCAGCGGCACCGTGCAGCAGGCCGAGCCGAAGAAGGCGGACGTCTACGACGCCTGAGCGACACCCGCACCACGTCAGTCGGCCGGCCAGGCCTCGGCCAGCAGGGCGCGGGTGTCGGCGAGCAGCTGCGGCAGCACGCGGGTGTGCCCGACGACGGGCATGAAGTTGGCGTCGCCGCCCCAGCGCGGGACGACATGCTGGTGCAGGTGAGCGGCGATGCCCGCGCCGGCCACGGCGCCCTGGTTCATGCCGATGTTGAAGCCGTGCGCACCGGAGGCGGCTCGCAGCGCGGTCATCGCGCGCTTGGTGAACTCCGCGAGCTCGGCGGTCTCCCGGCGCGTCCAGGTCCGGGTAGTCGGCGACATGCCGGAAGGGCACCGTCATCAGGTGGCCACCGTTGTACGGGTAGAGGTTGAGCACCGCGTAAACGTGCTCGCCGCGGGCGATGACGAGGCCGTCCTCATCGCTCTTGGCGGGGATGGTGCAGAACGGGCAGCCGTCGCCCTCGCCCGTGCCGCTGGGCTTGTTCTCCCCCTGGATGTACGCCATGCGGTGGGGCGTCCACAGACGCTGGAAGGCGTCCGGGGCCCCGACCCCGATCTGCTGCTCCGGATCGCTGCTCATGCGGGCCAGCATATGCGTCTGCCGGCGCGGGAGCCGAAGGGGCGGTCCCCGCGGGGACCGCCCCTTCGCCGTGGGCGATCCGGTGGCCTCAGACCTGGACGCGGCGCCGGACGGCGTCGGCGATCTCGGTGATCGCCTGGTCACGGGGGACGCCGTTCTTCTGGCTGCCGTCGCGGTAGCGGAAGCTGACCGCACCGGCCTCCATGTCGTCGTCGCCCGCGATGACCATGAAGGGCACCTTGGCCTTCTGCGCATTGCGGATCTTCTTCTGCATCCGGTCCGAGGAGGAGTCCACCTCGACCCGCAGGCCCTGCTTCTTCGCCTCGGCGGCGAACTCCTGCAGGTAGGGGACGTGGGTGTCGCCGATCGGGATGCCGACAGCCTGCACCGGGGCCAGCCAGGCCGGGAACGCACCCGCGTAGTGCTCCAGCAGCACCGCGAAAAACCGCTCGATGGAGCCGAACAGCGCGCGGTGGAGCATTACCGGGGTCTGTCGCGAACCGTCCGCCGCGGTGTACTCCAGGCCGAACCGCTTGGGCTGCTGGAAGTCGACCTGGATCGTCGACATCTGCCAACTGCGCCCGATGGCGTCCTTGACCTGCACGGAGATCTTCGGTCCGTAGTACGCGGCGCCGCCCGGGTCGGGCACCAGCGGCAGCCCCTGCTTCTCCGCCGCCTGCCGCAGCGCCTCGGTGGCCTCCTCCCAGCTCCTCCGGCTCACCGATGAACTTGTCGGAGTCGTCCCGGGTGGACAGCTCCAGCTCGAAGTCGGTCAGGCCGTAGTCGCGCAGCAGGTCGAGCACGAAGGTGAGCAGCGAGTCGAGCTCGTCGGCCATCTGCTCCCTGGTGCAGTAGATGTGCGAGTCGTCCTGGGTGAACCCGCGCGAGCGGGTCAGGCCGTGCACCACACCGGACTTCTCGTACCGGTAGACCGTGCCGAACTCGAACAGCCTCAGCGGCAGTTCCCGGTAGCTGCGTCCGCGCGACTTGAAGATCAGGTTGTGCATCGGGCAGTTCATCGCCTTGAGGCGGTAGTTCTGCTCGTCGAACTGCACCGGCGGGAACATGTTCTCGGCGTAGCTCGGCAGGTGCCCCGAGGTCTCGAAGAGCTGTTCCTTGGACAGGTGCGGGGTGTTGACGAACTCGTAGTCCGCGTCCTCGTGCCGCCGGCGCGAGTAGTCCTCCATCACCTTCCGCACGACGCCGCCCCTGGGATGGAAGACGGCCAGGCCCGGGCCCAGCTCGTCGGGGAAAGAGAACAGGTCGAGTTCGGTGCCGAGCTTGCGGTGGTCGCGCTTCTCCGCCTCGGCGAGGAACTCCAGGTGGGCCTTGAGCTCGTCCCTGGTCGGCCAGGCGGTGCCGTAGATGCGCTGGAGCTGCTTGTTCTTCTCACTGCCCCGCCAGTACGCGGCGGCGCTGCGCATCAGCTTGAACGCCGGGATGTTCCGGGTGGTGGGCAGGTGCGGACCGCGGCACAGGTCCTTCCAGCACAGCTCGCCGCTCTTGGCGTCGAGGTTGTCGTAGATGGTGAGCTCGCCGGCGCCGACCTCGGCCGAGGCGCCTTCCGCGGCGTCGGCGGCCGACCCCTTGAGGCCGATGAGCTCCAGCTTGTAGGGCTCGTCGGCGAGTTCGGCACGGGCGTCCTCGTCGGTCGTCACGCGGCGGGAGAATCGCTGGCCGCGCTTGACGATCTCCTGCATCTTCTTCTCGACGCGCTTGAGGTCCTCCGGGGTGAAGGGCTCGGGGACGTCGAAGTCGTAGTAGAAGCCGTCCTTGATGGGCGGGCCGATGCCCAGCTTCGCCTCGGGGAAGATCTCCTGCACGGCCTGCGCCATCACGTGTGCGGTGGAGTGGCGCAGGATGTCCAGCCCGTCCTGGCCGGTGATCCCGACGGCCTCGACGGTCTCGCCGTCGCGCACCTGGTAGGCGAGGTCCTTGAGGACTCCGGCGACCCTGGCGGCGACCACGGAGCGTTCACCGGCGAAGAGTTCGGCGGCCGTCGTGCCCGTGGTCACCACGCGCTCTTCCCGCTCGGAATCGCGTTGGATGATCACACGGACGTCTGTCACCGGTCTCTCCTGACTGTGTGCATGCGGTGCGCCGGCCGGTGCCGGCATCGTGGGAATCGTACCGAGCGACGGGCCGGTCACCGAACCCGACGGGAAACCGGGAGGCCCGTGGCACGACAAAGGGACCGGACCGCCAACGGCGGACCGGTCCCAGAGTGGTGGGCGATACTGGGTTCGAACCAGTGACCTCTTCGGTGTGAACGAAGCGCTCTCCCACTGAGCTAATCGCCCCCTGTGCGCTGCGGCACGAGCAGAACCATACAGTGCCGATCACCCTTCATCCAAACCACTGCGCAGCCGCCGACGCAGCCCCCGTTCGCCGGCCCGCATCATCAGGGCGTGGTTCGCCAGCAGCAGCGGCCGGCCGGGCACGGAGAGCAGGCGCAGCAGCGGTCGGCACACCTCGACGTCCTGCTCGTGGACGGCGCGGCATCCGCCGCGTCCGTCGGGGAGCACCGTCCAGCGGGTGCGGCCGCGCAGATCCCCCGACATCTGCGCTTCGAGGACGCCTGCCGCCAGGTCACGGCGGGCCTCCCGGACGGTGACGCGGAGATCGAGGGGCAGCAGTGAACGGAAACGGGCGGTGCCGGTGCGTGCGTCGAGCCTGCGGGCCTCGCGGACCTGCGGCCACCAGGACGGGTATTCCTCGGCGCGTTCCAGCACCGAACAGACGGCCTCGGGTGGCGACCCCGGCAGTTTCCAGACGCTGCGGAACCGGTAGCGGGTCCCGATCACGGGCACACCTGCTCCCTCTCGGAGGCGAATCCTCCAGGGTGCATCAGGATGTCCGGATCCGCACGTGGAGAACCGGATGCCGGGCCTCGACGGCCTTCGGCATCCGGTTCGGCTGTGGGCGATACTGGGTTCGAACCAGTGACCTCTTCGGTGTGAACGAAGCGCTCTCCCACTGAGCTAATCGCCCTTCGGTGCGGGCATTACGTTACCGCATGTCAGCGGGTGCTCCCGCCGCCTTCCGGGCCCGCCGCCGGTCCCGCCTGCGCTTGACCCAGGCCGTGCCCTCGGAGAGCTTGCGCCTGGTCCAGCGCATGACGAGCTGCGCCCAGACGAACTCCGTCGCCCATACGGCCATACCGGCGAAGATGATCAACCAGCCCGGCCCGGGCAGCGGCAGCAGGATCACGCCGCCGACGACGATGGCCAGCCCCACCACGAAGACACCGACCTGCCAGCTCAGATGCAGTGGCCGACGGGCCTTGATGAACTGTGGGGCCCTCGATCCCAGGGGCCGCTCCGTGGTCGCCGCGCTGCTCTCCGCATCCATGGGACCAACCTATCGGACGTGCTTCGTTCACTCGTACGGCCCTGTCGAAAAAATCGCCATAGGCCAGATGAATGCCTCCAAGCCGCGCGAATCGGTCAGAGGGGTTTACAACCGTCCCGTAGGTGGCATCTCGATGACGCCGACGTGCGAACCCCCGAGCGCACACTGAGCGAAAGGCCCTGGCGCTTATGAACACCACGGTCAGCTGCGAGCTGCACCTGCGCCTCGTTGTTTCGAGCGAGTCCTCACTGCCTGTACCCGCGGGCCTGCGGTACGACACGGCGGACCCCTACGCTGTGCATGCCACCTTCCACACCGGTGCCGAGGAGACCGTGGAGTGGGTCTTCGCTCGCGATCTCCTGGCCGAGGGCCTGCACCGGCCCACCGGCACCGGTGACGTGCGGGTCTGGCCCTCCCGCAGTCACGGTCAGGGCGTGGTGTGCATCGCCCTGAGCTCCCCGGAAGGTGAGGCGCTGCTCGAGGCCCCGGCGCGGGCCCTGGAATCGTTCCTGAAGCGGACAGACGCGGCCGTCCCGCCCGGGACGGAGCACCGACACTTCGACCTCGACACGGAGCTTTCGCACATCCTCGCGGAGAGCTGAGCACGGCGATCCACCGCAGCCGTCCGACTCGGGGTGACGGCTGGGGCCTGGCGGGAGGAGCGTCCTACCGCCCGCCAGGGCGGGGTGGGAAGGCCTCAGGCGTGCCGGAGGGAGAAGCGGCGTGCTGCGCCTGGCTCCCCCCGGCTCGCGCGGCGAGCCCGGGGGAGGACCGACCACGCAGGCGGCGTGCGTGCATGACGCCGTCCCGCAGACGAGAGTGCTGCATCAGGACCGCCGCCGTCGCGCGTGAGCGCGGCGGCGGCGTCCGTGCGCCCGGCCTGGCCCGGTGTGCAGCGGATAGGCTCTTCCGGCATCGGACCGTCAAGCCTTCGAGCGCAGGAGCGACCGTGCAGATCACCCACGACACCCGGTGCGCACTCGACGATGTGGTCGACCTGTTGAACACCGCCGCGGAGGCGGGCAGCGCGGACTCCCTGACAACCGTCGCCGACCTGCGAGCGTACGTGGAACGCAATGCCGTCAGCGGCGTCGGCGAACTGGGCGAGGCCGACCTGACCGCCGTCCGGTCGGTGCGGGACCGGCTGGGCCGGGTCTTCGCCGCCGAGGACGCGGCGACGGCCGTGCAGCTGATCAACGGCCTGGTGGCCGAGGCCGGCACCACCCCGCAGCTCACCGACCACGACGGCTACGACTGGCATGTGCACTACTTCGCCCCGGGCGCCTCGGTGGCGCATCACCTGGCGGCGGACGGCGGGATGGCGCTGGCCTTCATCGTCGTGGCGGGCGAGCGCGAGCGGTTGCGGCGCTGCGACGCCCCGGACTGCCGGCGCGCCTTCATCGACCTGTCCCGCAACCGCTCCCGCCGTTACTGCGACTCCCGGACCTGCGGCAACCGTCTGCATGTGGCCGCCTACCGTGCCCGGCAGCGCGAGTCCGCGGGCAGTCACGGCTGACGCCGCTCACGGCCAGAACAGATCGTGTGCTCCGGTGATGGCCAAAAGCGTGCTGATGAACGCCAGGAAGAACATCAGCGGCGGCTGGGAGAGGGCGAACAGGCAGCCCCGGCGGCTGCCTTCCGGGGGGCCCTGGGTCTCGTGCGGCATCTCGCCGCGATCATGACGCAGACTCCCGCTGTGACGCCTGCGCAACACGCTCGGTGGACAGGCCGGTTCGTCAGATCCCGTGCTTCTTGAGGATCGCCTCGATGTCGGAGAAGTCCTCCCCGCCGGCCCGGCCGGCCTCCCGCTTCGCCCGGACTGCCGGAGCCTGCTCACCCCCGGTGCCGAGAGCGGCTGTGTCGCTGCGGGCGGTGGCCGCGGGGGTGGCGGAGACATTCGCCGACCGACCGCGGGTGCGGCGCCGGCGGGCACCGATGCGGGCACCGGCCCAGAGCACGACCGCGCCGGCCAGCACCGCGAAACCGCCCCAGACCGTCGGTCGCAGCACCAGCGAGGCGGCCCAGTCGGCGGCGGCCGCGCCGATGTCACCGGCCAGGCCGAGCAGGCCGGCCATGGCCAGGCCCACCGGCAGCAGCGCGACGGCGGCGATGCGGGCAGCGCCCACGAACCGGCGGCGCCAGGCCGTCAGCAGGGCGACGGCCAGACCCGCTGCGGACAGGGCGACACAGACGGTCGTGGTGAGCATGGCTCCATCGTGCACCGGCTCCGCCGGCCGTAGAAGGTGACTGTCCCGGGATCAGGGGGAATTCGGGGGGCTGCTCCTCCGCAGGTGGGAGACTGTCGGCCATGGACGCCCCCCGCCCGCCCCCGTGCTCGACTACTGGTGCGAACTCCAGTGCCCCGACTGCCACCGTGCACAGCGCGACCTCGACGCGCTGCGCGAGCGGTACGGGGACCGGCTGGAGATCCGGCTGCGGCACTTCCCGCTGACGAAGCACCGGCACGCCTACGCCGCCGCGCAGGCCGCCGAGGAGGCTGTACGCGCAGGGCAAGGGTGACGCCTTCGTCGCGGCGGTGCTGGCCCGCACGGAGGAACTGGGCGAGCGCGGCGAGCAGCTGCTGCGTGGAGACGGCCGCCGAACTCGGCCTGGACGCGGACGAGGTGGAGACGGCGCTGCTGGACGGCCGGCACCTGCTGATCGTCGACGCCGACCAGGCCGAGGGCGCGGCGATCGGGGTGACGGGCACCCCGACCTACGTCGTCGACGGGCGAGCGCCTGGACGGCGGGCAGAGCCAGGAGGGCCTGCGGGAGCGGATCGAGGAGATCGTCGACCGGTCTGCTCGCCCGACTGAGCTGCGCCGGGCCGCTCAGCTGCAGCGGCTTGCCGAGGTTGGTCTGCACGGTGCGGTAGCCGAGGGAGTCGTAGAGGTTTCGGGCGACGGCGTTGTCGCTGTGACGTTCAGGCCCAGAACGGCGGCTCCGGCGGCCAGCGCCTCGCGTTCGGCGGCGAGCATGAGGGTGCGGCCGTGTCCCTTGCCGCGCCGCCCGGCATCGACCTCGACGCCGTAGACCCAGCGTCGGCGTCTGCCCGGGGTGCGCCGTCCACCTGGACCCAGAGGCTGCCGGCCGGGCGGCCGTCGGCTTCCTCCAGCACGCGCAGCACCATGCCGGTCGTGGCGCGGCCCGGCGGGCAGCAGCCCGCGCAGGGAGCGGTCGACGGCCGCCGCGGCCTCCTCCGGGGTCGCGCCGAGGCCGCGCCAGGTGGTCCGCGAGCACCGGCGCCGCTGCTCGTGCACCAGTCGCGCGTACTCCGCGTCGTCCAGCGGCCGCAGCAGGCTGCCGGGCGGCAGCTGGGGCGGCGCGGTGAGCTCCTTCAGCATGTGGCGGCTGCTCGGGCGGTAGCCGAGCGCCGCGGCCAGCCGCGCCGGTGCCGGGTCGCCCTCGCGGCACGGCGACGGCGACCCGCCGGCACCCCCAGCCGCGCAGCACCTCCTCGGCGGCGAGCGCGGCCACCGTGGCGCGGCCGCGCCGCCGGTCCTCCGGGTCGACGTGCAGATCCTGGACGACGCCGGTGAGCAGGCCGTGCCGGTCCTGGGCTGCCGAGCCACAGCCGAGCCGGCGGTCCGGCCGTTGACGCAGATGTCGTAGGGCTGCAGCCAGGTGTTCCCGGCGCCTTGCTTCGGGCCCGCTGGGGCGCAGAGTGGTCGTCACCCGGATATCCCTGCCCGGTTTCACGCGTGCGCGGATCATGCGGGCCGCCGGCTCAGGCCGGGTCGGTCTCGGCGGCCGACGCGCTCGGCGAAGATCCGCATGGCCTTGGCGGTCACCGGGCCCGGGCGCGCCGGGCAGCTCGCGGCCGTCGACGCGGTGCACGGCCTGGACGTCGCGCAGGGTGGAGGTCAGGAAGACCTCCTCGGCCCGCTCCAGCACGTCGCACGGGCAGGTCGGTCTCGCGCGCGCCGGTCCACTCCACGACCAGGGCGCGGGTGATGCCGGCCAGGCAGCCGGAGGAGAGCGGCGGGGTGTGCAGTTCGCCGTCGAGGACGACGAAGACGTTGGAGCCGGTGCCCTCGCACAGCTGCCCGGCGGTGTTGGCGAACAGCGCCTCGCTGGCGCGCCTCCTGCGCGGGCGCGGGCGAGCGCGACGACGTTCTCGGCGTAGGAGGTGGTCTTCAGCCCGGTCAGCGCGCCGCGTTCGTTGCGGGTCCACGGCACGGTGATCACGGCGGTGGTGTCGGGGCGCGCGGGCGGCCTCGCCGAGGGCGACGACGCAGGGTGGGCCCGTGCGGTCGCCGCGGTCGGAGCCGAGCGGCGAGAGGCCGCCGGTGTAGGTGATGCGCAGCCGGCCCAGCGGCATCGGGTTGGCCTCGAGGACGGCCGCGCAGGCCCGGCGGACCTCGTCGAGGTCGGGCTCGGGCAGGCCGAGGCCGCGCGCGGAGCGGGCCAGCCGGTCGCAGGTGCCGGGTGAGGGCGAACGGCCGCCGTCGACGGTCTTGACCGTCTCGAAGACGCCGTCGCCGACGGTCAGTCCGTGGTCGAAGACCGAGACACGGGCGGTCTCCGCGTCCCGCAGCGCGCCGTCGAGCCAGATCCTCACGTCGTCGTCCTCTCGTTCGCTCGTACGTTCCCGACGCTACCGCGAGCAGCCGGGCGGCCTTCAGTTCGGTCTCCGCCCACTCGCGCTCCGGGTCGGAGCCCCAGGTGATCCCGGCGCCGGTGCCGAAGCGCAGCAGCGGGCCGCCGGCGGCGGCCCGGTCGATCCAGAACGTGCGGATGCCGACGGCCAGCTCGCCGGTCCGCCGGTCGGCGTCGACCCAGCCGATGCCGCCGCAGTAGGGGCCGCGCGGGGCGGTCTCCAGCGCGTCGATGATCCGCAGGGCGCTGGACTTGGGCGCGCCGGTGACCGAGCCGGGCGGGAAGGTGGCGGCCAGCAGCTCCGGCCAGCCCGGCGTCCGCGGCGCAGCTCGCCGCGCACGGTGGAGACGAGGTGGACGAGGCCGGGGTGCTCCTCGACGGCGCACAGCGCCGGGACGGTGACGGTGCCGGTGGCGCAGACCCGGCCCAGGTCGTTGCGGACCAGGTCCACGATCATCACGTTCTCGGCGCGGTCCTTGGCCAGCAGGTCGGCCGCGGTGCGGCCGGTGCCCTTGATGGGCCCGGAGGCGACGACGTCGCCGTCGCGGCGCAGGAAGAGCTCGGGGGAGGCGGTGGCGACCTCCACGCCGTGGCCGGGCAGCCGGACGGTGCCGGCGTACGGCGCCGGGTTGCCGCGGGCGAGCAGCGCGGCCAGGGCGTCGACGTCCGAGCGCGCCGGGTCCGGACGGGCAGCGGCGCGGACAGCACGCGGCACAGGTTGGCCTGGTAGACCTCGCCGGCCGCGATGTGCTCGCGGATCCGCGCGCACGCCCGCCGTGTAGGCGGCGCGGTCCAGGGAGCTGCGTCCAGTCGCTCGGCGGCGGGGCCGCGCCAGCGCCCCGGGACCGGGCGCGGGCACGCGGCGTCCGGGCGTACGTCGCCGAAGCGGGCGCAGACGCAGGCGCGCCCTCGAAGTCGGCGACGACGGCCCACCAGCCGGCGGAGTCCAGGGCGGCGGGGTCGCTGGTGACGTCGCGCAGGTCGGTGGCGACGAGGCCGCCGAAGCGGGCGAGCGGGGGCGAGGTCGTGCACGCAGTCGAGTCTATGGCGGGTCGAGTCCTGGCGGGTGCCCCGACCGCGTGCCCGGCGGCAGTCGGCGCAGCACGCTGCGCAAACGCGTTTTTGAGCTGGCCCGGGAATCCGCTAGAGTTCAACACGTCGCCGGGGCGCGCGAGCGCACCGGAGAACGACACCTGCGGACGTAGCTCAGTTGGTAGAGCATCACCTTGCCAAGGTGAGGGTCGCGAGTTCGAATCTCGTCGTCCGCTCGGATGTGGGGGTCTCCCGGACCCCTGCTCCTGGTGGAGTGGCCGAGAGGCGAGGCAACGGCCTGCAAAGCCGTCTACACGGGTTCAAATCCCGTCTCCACCTCCAAGGACGATTAGCTCAGCGGGAGAGCGCTTCCCTGACACGGAAGAGGTCACTGGTTCAATCCCAGTATCGTCCACTGGCTCCGCTCGACCGGAGCCGTCCCCGCGCGATTAGCTCAGCGGGAGAGCGCTTCCCTGACACGGAAGAGGTCACTGGTTCAATCCCAGTATCGCGCACGCAGCACCGCCGTCGCCGTGGCGACGGCGCCCGCACGGACGATTAGCTCAGCGGGAGAGCGCTTCCCTGACACGGAAGAGGTCACTGGTTCAATCCCAGTATCGTCCACACACCGAGGACCCCCGGCCGATCCGGCCGGGGGTCCTCGTCGTCGTGCGCGGTGCTCAGGAGGAGAAGAGCATGTGCCCGAAGCCGCCGTGGTGACCGTGGTGCCCGTGGTGCGCCGTGGTGGCCGTGGTGCGGGGCGCCCCAGGCGGGCGCGGCGGGGTAGGGCTGCGCCGCGGGGCCGCCCGGGGCGCGGCGGCGGCACCTGCTGCGCCCACTGGGACTCGATGCGGGTCAGCGACTCCAGCTCGCCGTAGTCGAGGAAGATCCCCCGGCAGCCGCTGCACTGCTCGATCTGCACACCGTTGCGGTTGTACGTCTGCATCGGTGCATGGCACTTGGGACACTGCATCGTCGGCTCAACTCCTCGCCGTTCGGTACTGGCTTCGGTGCGCCACACCCTACGTCGTGACGCGGGGAGGCCATCGCCGGGCGATGCGCGCGCAGGCCTCGACCAGGGCCTCCTCCGCCTCGTCCAGCGGCCGTCCGGCGTGGCCGCCTTGGCGAGTGCCAGTGCGGCGGTCTGGACGGTCAGCGCGCGGGCGGGGACGTCCAGGCGCGGCCAGGGGTCGGCTCGCCGGGGTGCCGGCCGCCGTGTGCTGGTAGGCGTCCGAGCAGCCGCTGCCAGTGCGGCGCGGGCAGCAGCCCGGCCGCGTACCAGCAGGCGGGGCGCGCCAGGTCCCAGGCGGGGTCGCCGGTGCCCGAGGTCGTCGACGTCGATGAGGTGCCACGCGCCGGCCGGCGCCGGGTGCCGGACGAGCTGGCCGAGGTGGAAGTCGCCGTGGCACAGCCGGTGCGGCGCGCCCGGCGCCGGCGGCCCGCCGCGCGTCCCGGCACCAGGCGGGAAGGCCGTCCCAGGCGCGCGAGCGACGGCGCGGCGCGCGGCGCCGTCCGCGGCGCGCGGGGGCGGCGTGCAGCCGGGCCATGGCGCGGGCGACCTTGGCGGTGCCGCGCATGGCGGGGAGCGGCCCGGCGCCGCCGGTCAGCGCGGCGGGCGGCACGGCGTGCAGCCGGGCGAGCAGCGCGCCGGCGGCGGCCCAGGGGGCGTCGCTCGGGTGCGTCGGAGGCGACCGGGGTGCCCAGCGGCCAGACGGTGGCCGCCCGGCCGCCGGGCAGCACGGCGGCCTCGGGCTGTACGCAGGGCGGCAGCAGGATGCCGTGCAGGCGGGGGTGCGCGGCGACGGCGAGCCGGCGGCGCAGCGCGTCCGGGTCGCTGCCGTGCGGCGTGGGCCTTGGCGACGAGGGCGCCGACGCGGACGACGAGGGAGTCGTCGCGTTCGGCGAGCACGGCCGGCTCGCCGTGTCCCGCCGGCGGTGCGGGCGAGGGCGGCGAGCTGGTGCGCATCGGGTCGTGCGCGGGATGGCTGCTGCATCCGGCGGGATGTCTACGCGGCGGCGGGAAGCCGGCCCGGGCAGCTCCCCAGCTGCCCGGGCCGTGTGCCGTCCGCCGCACCCCCGTCCCCACGGGGTAGTCGGCCAGGTGTCCCCGGCTCGGGCCGCTCTCCCGAGCCCGGGGCGCCGCTCAGCGCCCCAGCATCCGGCCACGGACGACGCCTGTGCGACCACCGCGTCCACGCCGCCGAAGACGACGGCGAGGAGGACGGCCGCGGGCAGCACCATGGCGAGCGGCGACCAGCGGGTGCCGCCGCTCGCCGGGGCGACCGCCGGTCAGGGCCGCCACCGCTCGCCGGACCTGCTCTCCCGCCGGCGCGGGCCCCGCTGTGTGCGTCATGGTGCTGCTCCTGTCGTGTGCGGCCGCCGATGGCACCGGCGCCCACCGCTTGACCACCACAGCTAGGTTCGGCGCCCGGAGGCCCGGCGTCATGCCCGCGTACCGACTGCGTGGCCTCCCGCAGGATGACTCCGCGACCGCGGGTCTACTCCGCAGGGTGGAGAGGCGGGCCGCCGTACTGCTCGGGGACATCCCCCAGGGGGCCGGCCGCGCCGGCCCGCCGCGGCCCTGGTGAGGTGCGGCCACACCGGCACGCGGCCCGGGGGCCTGCGGCGTGCGCCACGCGAGGCCCCCGGCTGTGCCGCGACCAGGCCCGGCGGACCGACGCCGGCCGTCGGCACGGCGGGTGGCTGGCAACGGCACGCCCAGTCACCTTGATCAGTTGACGTGGAACCCTCGTCAGCGGCTTGACGGCGCGTCGGCCGGCGATCCGCCAGCCGGGCGACGGCCCGGTGACGGTGTGTCGGAAGCCCGTCTGCGCGGCCTGTCGTGACTCGCGGGGCGTCGGTCCGTAAGCTGTTGCCCGGCAGACGGACAGGGCAGCGGACGGGGGCTCCACCGCCTTCGGCGGTACGGCGGGCTCCCACACCGGAGGCAGGGGAACGACATGGCGATGATGCGGCTCCGGCGCGAGGACCCGCGGGTCGTCGGGTCGTTCAGGCTGCACCGGCGCCTGGGGGCCGGCGGCATGGGCGTGGTCTACCTCGGGTCGGACCGGCGCGGGCAGCGGGTCGCGCTGAAGGTGATCCGGCCGGATCTGGCCGAGGACCAGGAGTTCCGTTCCCGGTTCGCCCGCGAGGTCTCCGCCGCGCGGCGGATCCGCGGCGGCTGCACGGCGCGGCTGGTGGCGGCCGACCTGGACGCGGACCGCCCGTGGTTCGCCACCCAGTACGTGCCGGGGCCCTCGCTGCACGACAAGGTGCAGCAGGAGGGGCCGCTGCCGCCCTCGCAGGTCGCCTCGATCGGCGCGGCGCTGGCCGAGGGGCTGGTCGCGGTGCACGAGGCCGGTGTGGTGCACCGCGACCTGAAGCCGTCGAACATCCTGCTGTCCCCGAAGGGCCCGCGCATCATCGACTTCGGCATCGCCTGGGCGACGGGCGCCAGCACGCTGACCCACGTGGGCACGGCGGTCGGCTCGCCCGGCTTCCTCGCCCCCGAGCAGGTGCGCGGCGCGGCGGTGACGCCGGCGACCGACGTGTTCGCGCTGGGCGCCACGCTGGCGTACGCGGCCAGCGGCGACTCGCCCTTCGGGCACGGCAGCTCCGAGGTGATGCTGTACCGGGTGGTGCACGAGGAGCCCCAGCTGGACGGAGGTGCACGCGGCGCTGGCGCCGCTGGTCGAGGCGTGCCTGGTGAAGGACCCGGAGGACCGGCCGAGCACGCTGCAGCTGTCGCTGCGGCTCAAGGAGATCGCGGCACGGGAGGCGCGCGGGCTTCCGGACACCGGCGTGCACGCGGTGGTGCCCCGCCCGGCGGACACCGGGGCGGCGGCCCACGGGGCCGCACGCGGACGCCTACGCACGCCAGCGGACCGAGCAGGCGCGGCCCCGGCGAGCACGAGCAGCCCGCCGCACCCGCGCGCCCGTCGCACCGCGCAGCGCGGCACCGGCCGCGGCAGCGCACCTCGGGCGTCCGGCCCGTCGCCGAGAGCGTCCCGGCGCTCGCGCCCGGCGCCGTCGTCGGCCGGCCGGCCCGCCCGCGCGGGCGCGGCTGCTGCGGCAGCGGCTCGTGGTGTTCGTGACGGTGACGCTGCTGGTGGCGCTGGGCATCGCGGCGGCGCAGGGCTGCCAGAGCGACGCCCAGGGCGCGCGTGCCCACCCGGCGAACGACGTCCGCGGCGCCGGGCTGACGGCAGCAGGCCCTGGGCCGGCGGTCAGGCGCCCGGTCCGGCCGAGTGGCGTAGAAGGCCACCGCGGAGGCCGCTGCGACGTTGAGCGAGTCGACGCCGTGCGCCATCGGGATGCGCACGGTCAGGTCGGCCGCTGCCACGGTGGCGCGTCGCAGGCCGTCGCCCTCGGCGCCGAAGACCAGCGCGAGGCGCCCGGGCGCGCCGGGCGGCCAGCGCGTCCAGGTCGACGGCGTCCTCGTCGAGGGCGAGCGCGGCCGTCAGGTAGCCGTGCTCGCGCAGCCGGCCGATGCCGTCGGGCCAGGGACCGGTCCGGGTCCAGGGCACCTGGAAGACCGCGCCCATGGAGACCTTGACGGACCGCCGGTAGAGCGGGTCGGCGCAGCGCGGCGTGACCAGGACCGCGTCCACGCCGAGGGCGGCGGCGCTGCGGAAGGCCGCGCCCAGGTTGGTGTGGTCGACGATGTCCTCGAAGACCGCGATGCGGCGCGGGAGGTCGGTGCGCCCGTTCGGTGCCAGCAGCTGTTCCGGAGCGGGCAGCGGGGCGCGCTGCATCGAGGCGAGCGCGCCGCGGTGCACGTGGTAGCCGGTCACCGCTCGGCCACTGCGGGGCTCACCAGGTAGACGGGGGCGTCGGCTGCCTCGATGACGTCGCGCATCACCTCGGCCCACTTCTCGGAGAGCAGCATGGACCGCATGCGGTAGCCGGCGTCCAGCGCGCGCCGGATGACCTTCTCGCCCTCGGCGATGAACAGGCCCTCGGCGGGTTCGCGGCGGCGGCGCAGTTCGACGTCGGTCAGGCCCGTGTAGTCGTGCAGCCGCGGGTCGTCGGGGTCGGACACGGGTGTCGGCTCCGCCATCGCCGCGCTCACCGCCCCGCCGCGGCGTCCGGGCCGACGGCCACGACGTCGCCGATGACGACGACGGCCGGCGGCCGCACGCCCTCGGCCCCGGCGACGCGCGCCGACGGTGGCCAGTGTGGCGTCGACGCGCCGCTGCGCGGCCGTGGTGCCCTCCTGGACGACGGCGACGGGGGTGTCGGCGGGCCGTCCGTGCCGGATCGAGGGTCTCGGCGATGGCGCCGATGCGTTCGACGGCCATCAGCAGCACGAGGGTGCCGCGCAGCCGGGCGAGCGCCTCCCAGTCGACCAGGGACCGCGGGTCGCCGGGCGCGACGTGGCCGCTGACGACGGTGAACTCGTGGGCGACGCCGCGGTGGGTGACGGGGATGCCGGCGGCGCCGGGCACGCTGACGGCGCTGGTGATGCCGGGGACGACGGTGACGGGCACGCCCGGCCTCGGTCAGCTGCCGCACCTCCTCCATGCCGCGGCCGAAGACGAAGGGGTCGCCGCCCTTGAGCCGGACGACGCTGCGCCCGGCCTTGGCGTGCTCGACGAGCGCGTCGTTGATGGCCTCCTGGGCCATGGCACGGCCGTAGGGGATCTTCGCGGCGTCGATGACCTCGACGTGCGGCGGGAGTTCGTCGAGCAGGTCGCGCGGGCCGAGCCGGTCGGCGACCACGACGTCGGCCTCGGCCAGCAGCCGGCGGCCGCGCACGGTGATCAGGTCCGGGTCGCCGGGACCGCCGCCGACCAGGGCGACGGAACCGGTGTCGGGCGCGGTGCCGGGGTGCGCCGAGACGTGCCGTCGCGCAGGCCCTCCACGACGGCGTCGCGGACGGCGGCGGACCGGCGCGGGTCGCGTCCGGTGAGCACGGCGACGGTGACGCCCTCGCTGCGTCCGGTGGCCGGGGTCCAGGCGGTGGCGGCCTCGGCGTCGTCGCTGCGCACGCACCACACGCGGCGCGCCTCGGCCTCGGCGGAGGCGGCGGCGTTCGCGTCCGGGTCGTCGGTGGCGATGAGCACGTACCAGGCGTCGGCCAGGTCGCCGCGCGCGGTAGGGGCGGCGCTCCCAGGCGAGTTCGCCGGCGTCGGCCATGGCCTCGACGGACGGTGTCGCCGCGGGGGAGACCAGCAGGACGTCGGCGCCCGGCGGCCAGCAGCGCGGGCAGCCGCCGCTGGGCGACGCCGCCGCCGCCGAGGACGACGACTCGGCGGCCGGCCAGCCGGAGTCCGACGGGGTAGGCGGGGGTCTCGGGCATCGCGAGGCTCCTTGCGGTCACGCGTGTGCCGCTGCGGCATCGGAGCGGCTGGTCGGGCGCTGGTGCGCTCAGCTTATGGGGCACTGTACGGACGGGCCGCCCGCGTCCGCGCGGGGCGGGTGCGGGGGATCCACGGCAACCCGTCCGGAGCCGGATCAGCCCTTCTCGGTGACTCCGGCGGAGTCGAAGGTGGCGACCTCGTGCATGGCGCGGGCCGCGCTCTGCACCATCGGCAGGGCCAGCAGGGCGCCGGTGCCCTCGCCGAGCCGCAGGTCCAGGTCGAGCAGCGGACGCAGCCCCAGCTTGGTGAGCGCCGACGGCGTGGCCGGGCTCGGCGCTGCGGTGGCCGGCGATGCACGCGGCGAGCGCCTCGGGGGCGATCGGCCGGGCGACGAGCGCGGCCGCACCGGCGCTGACCCCGTCCAGCATGACCGGGGTGCGCAGCGAGGCGCCGCCCAGGATCAGACCGGCGAGCGCGGCGTGCTCCAGTCCGCCGACGGCGGCGAGCATGCCGATCGGGTCGGCCGGGTCCGGCTGGTGCAGCTCCAGCGCGCGGCGAACGACCTCGACCTTGCGGGCGTGCGTCTCGTCGTTGATGCCGGTGCCGCGGCCGGTGACCTCGGCCGGGTCGGCGCCGGTGCAGACGGCGATCAGGGCGGCCGACGCGGTGGTGTTGGCGATGCCCATCTCGCCGGTGAGCAGCGCCTTGTTGCCGGCGGCGACCAGGTCGCGGGCGGTCTCGATGCCGACCTCGATCGCGCGCAGCACCTCCTCCTGGGTCAGCGCGGGGCCCGGCGGTCATGTCGGCGGTGCCGGCGCGCACCTTGCGCGGCAGCAGCCCCGGCGTGGCGGGCAGTTCGGCCGCCACGCCGACGTCGACGACGCACACCTCGGCGCCGACCTGGTTGGCGAAGGCGTTGCACACCGCGCCGCCGCCCAGGAAGTTGGCGACCATCTGCCCGGTGACCTCCTGCGGCCACGGCGTGACGCCCTGGGCGTGCACCCCGTGGTCGCCGGCGAAGATCGCGACGGCGGCGGGCTCGGGGATCGGCGGCGGGCACTGCCGGGACAGGCCGCACAGCTGCGCGGAGATGATCTCCAGCATGCCCGAGGGCGCCGGCCGGCTTCGTCATCCGCTTCTGCCGCTCCCAGGCCTCGCCCAGCGCCTTGGCGTCCAGCGGGCGGATGCCGTTCGAGGGTCTCGGCGAGCAGGTCGTGCGGCTCCTCGCCGGGCAGCGCGCGGCGGCCGTAGGTCTCCTCGTGCACGACCCAGGACAGCGGGCGGCGCTTGGACCAGCCGGCCTGCATCAGCTCGGGCTCCTCCGGGAACTCGTCGACGTACCCGACGCACAGGTAGGCGACGACCTCGAGGTGTTCGGGCAGGTCGAGTGCGCGGACCATCTCGCGCTCGTCGAAGAAGCTGACCCAGCCGACGCCGAGGCCCTCGGCGCGGGCGGCGAGCCAGAGGTTCTCCACGGCGAGCGCGGAGGAGTACGGGCGCCATCTGCGGCTGGGTGTGGCGGCCCAGGGTGTGCCGGCCGCCGCGGGTCGGGTCGGCGGTGACGACGATGTTCACCGGGGTGTCGAGGATGGCCTCGATCTTCAGTTCCTTGAACTGCTTGGCGCGGGCCTTGGGCAGCGAGCGGGCGTAGGCCTCGCGCTGCCGCATGGCCAGTTCGTGCATCGCCTGGCGGGTCTCCGCCGAGCGGATGACGACGAAGTCCCAGGGCTGGGAGTGCCCGACGCTGGGCGCGGTGTGCGCCGCCTCCAGGACGCGCAGCAGCACGTCGTGCGGGATGGGGTCGGCGCGGAAGCCGTTGCGGATGTCGCGGCGTTCGCGCATCACCCGGTGGACCGCGTCGCGGTCGGCCTCCGGGTAACCGGGCGCGGGCGGGGCCGCGTCGGGGAACGGTACGACTGGAGAGGGCAGGCCGTCCTGGCTTACCCACGTGTCGGGCTCGCCGTCGCCTGCAGCGCCGGAGTCGGCCTCGGCCGGTGCGGCGGCGGGCTCGGCCGCATCGCGGGCGCTGTCCTCCCCGGCCGGTGCTTCGGCGGCGGCCGTCCCGGATGCGTGGGCGTCGGCGGAGGCGGGCTCCGCGTCGTCGGCCACGAGGATCTCCACGGCGGGTGCAGCCACCTCGGGCTGCTCACCACCGTCCGGCTCCTCCGCGCCGACGGCGGCCGCCAACACCACCGCAGGAGCGGCCTCTTCTTCCGGGGCCTCCTGCGGCCCTGTCCCGCTCCGGTCGGCCGTGGTAGCCGGCTCGGGAACGGCGTCCCCGCCTCCGGCGGGGGTTGCCGGTGCTTCGGTCTCGGGCGGTGAGGAGGCGGCACTCTCCTCGACGGCCGGCCGAGTCGCGTCGCCGGCCGGCTGCGCCTCGGGCGCGACGGTGGTCCCTGCGGCGTGGGCCGGGGTGTCGGCCGGCACAGCCGGCCCGACCTCCTGAACGGCCTCAGACGCCGGCCCTGCGGCGGCAGCGGACTCCGGAAGCGCAGTGGGAACCTCGTCGGCGGCGGACACTTCGGCCTCCGGCGAGGGCACGGCGGAATCAGTCGGCGACACGTCCGCCGCGAGCTCGGGCGCCGCCGGTTCGGCGGACGGCCTCGACAGAACGACGTCCGCGACCGGAAGACTCTCTTCCACGGCCGCAGCCGCCGGCGCGGTACCGGCGGCGGACCCGGGCAGCGCGGTGGGAACCTCGCCGGCGGCAGGCACGGGAGCCGACGGCGCTTCGGGCGTGGGGGTGGTCTCTGCGGCGGCGTCCGTCCCGGCGGCGCCGGGTTCGGGCGGGGTGTCCGGCTGCTGCGGGAGAGGTTCGGCCTCCGGGATGCCGCCCGCCGCGTCGGGCACGGCGGCCAGGTCGGGGCCGGGAAGCCGAGCGGACCAGGGCCCCGGCTGCGGCGCGGCCGCTTCCGCGGGCTCCGTCTCAGGCGCGGGCGCCGAGGCCGGTGCGGGCACCGGGGCCGGCGCGGAGGCGGCCGCCGTCTGACCGGGCATCGGCCGCTCGGAGGCGGCGCCCTGCTCGGGTCCTGCCGCGCCCGGGCGCGGCGGGGGGGCCGTCGGCCCGCGATCGGCCAGCGACCGCACCGCACCCGACTGTTCGGGCACCGGCGGGCCGAGATGCAACGGCCGGCGCGGGGCCGCCGCGCCGGAGTAGGCGGGCTGGGCGGGCGCGATCTGCGGCTCTCCCCAAGCGCCGCGAGCGCCCGGCAGCAGCAGGTCCTCCTCGGTCGTCACCCTCGTGCTCGCCGTGCGCGGTCTCGACGCCGTCGACCGGACTCTCGAACGTGTAGGCGCCGTCACCTGCCGGGAAACCCGGCTGCTGCTCCGGCTGCGCCCGCACGTTCTCCGGCTGCCCCTCACCCGGGAACTGACCGGTGTCGGTCATGCGTACCCCTCGCCCATCGGTAGTGCTCCTTCCAACCCGGCGGGTGCCCGCCACGCCCCCTGATGAAGAACGACCACACCTACTGTGCGGCACCGGCACCGGCACCCGTCTCGCCTTCCGGACATCGACGGATGAAGCGACGGCGTCCGGGGGCGGCACAACAGTCCATCAGCCTACCTGCGGCCGGAGTTCCCGCAGGCCACGGGAGGCCGGGATGTGACTCTTCGCCCACTTCACGGGTGGGCCTTCACGTCAACTCCCTTTCATGCACGCCACACAGGAGGAAGACGACCGAGCGTTCGCTCTCCGTCCACCTGTGCGTGTCGAGTTCAACGCTCTGCAGCAGGGCGCATTCGACGGCGTAGCCGCCGTCCGCGAGGGCACGCCCGATGGCCTCGGCCTCGTCCCGGGTGCCGGCGTGCGTGACGATGCGAGCGGGCCGCCGGTCGGCCACGGCGGTGACCGTGCGGATGCCGCCCCCGCCGACTCGGACGACGTCCGGTTCGGGAAGATCCTGCAGAACGAGCGGCGCGGCGCCGGTGACCGTCTGTACCTGTACGCCGAAGTGCCGCGCCGCTGCTTCGGTGCGGGCGCAGGCGCGCGCGTCCCGGTCGACGGCGATGACGGCGGCGCCGAAACGGGCGGCGTCGACGGCGACAGCGCCGCTGCCCGCGCCGATGTCCCAGACCAGGTCCCCGGTCCGCGGGCCCAGGCGCGCCAGTTGGGCAGCGCGCAGTTGCCTGGACACGCTGGCGTGCTGCGGCTCGGGGACGCCGGTGTAGTGGGCGGCGTGGAGTGCCCAGCCGCGCGGGACGAGGGGGTGGCCGGTCAGGTGCCCCGCGATCCACTCGCCGGTGTTCGCACCGACGTCGCCCGCGGCAGCCGTCGGCCCCGCCTGACCGCCGACCACGATGACGAGGTTGGGGTCACGCCAGGTGTGGTCGGCGACCTTGTCCGAGGTCAGGACGCTGACCTCCTCCCGGTCGGTGCCGAGCGCCTCACAGATGACGAAAGTGCGGTGCACACCGGCCAGCAGCAGGGCGAGTTCGGCGGGACCGGCCCCCGGAGAGGTCAGTACGGCGACCTTCGGATGGGCGCGGCAGACGTTCACCGCGCGGCGCAGGCTGCGGCGGCCGGCGACGACGACCTGGGCGTCGTCCCAGGGCATGCCGGCCCGGGCAAAGGCGGCAGCGACGGCAGAGACGGCGGGCACGACCTCCACCTCGAGGCCGTGCTCGGGCGCACGCAGCGTGCGGACCACGCCGAAGAAGCCGGGGTCGCCGTCGGCGAGCACCACCGCGGTGCCACGGTGCCGCGCGATGCGGCGGGCGGCCAGCGAGACGCTGCCGAGCCGGATCCGCTCGGCCCTCGCGGGTACTTCGGGCAGCTGAAGATGGTGGCCGGCACCGGCGACCAGGGTGGCCGCGCGGAGCGCGGCCACGTGCAGCGTCGGTCAGCGGCGAGCCGTCCCACCCGATCACGGTGACGCGGTCGGCCATCGGCAGGGGTCTCCTGGTCTCGTCGCAGGTCGGGGGCTCAGTAGGGTACCGCCGAGGAGGTCCGGTCAGTGCCACTCGGTGTAGGTGGCAGATCGGCCGGCGTCCGCCATCCGCTCAGGCAGGCCGTCGAGGTCCTCCGGCAGCAGGCTCCACACGAGGAGGTCGGTGCGCTGGTGCACCCAACCACCGTCCTCAGTACGGCTGCGTGCGGTCCACGCGTTGCGCAGGACGCCCTCGTTGATGCAGCCGATCTTCTGCGCGACCTGCTGCGAGGCGGTGTTGTCTGCCGCGGTGCGCAACTCGAGGCGTTCGTACTTCCGGTCCTGGAAAAGCCACTGGGCGACGGCCAGGACCGACTCCCCCGCGTACCCCTCACCACGTGCCCAGGGTGCGACGACGCAGTCGGCCTCCACGGTCAGCAGCCGCCAGTCGGTGTTCTTCAGGTGCACGGTGCCGACGAGGCGCTGGGTGAGGACCTCCGCGACGGCGAAGACGATGCCGCGCCCCTCGCTCCGTTCGGCGGGGGCGAGCCGCCGGATCCACTCCTCGGCGTCGGTCTCGGAGTAGGGCGCGGGCACGGACGTCCAGGCGGCCACGACGTCGTCGTTCATCATCGCGGTGTAGGCGGGGACGTCGGCGTCCTCGAACGGGCGCAGCACCAGCCGGTCCGTACTGATCGAGATGTCCGGAAACGTGGATGTCATGCGCCGCTCCATGCCGATGCCTTGGGGGTCTGGGGACTGCCCCAGAGGATTGCAGCAGTGCACAGCATGCAGCATGCCCGTCCGACCGCGCAGCGGCGGCCCTGGGCCGCGCCCCGGAAGTCCCGCCTGGCGGGCCGGTGCACGGCACTGACCGTGTACCGGCCGTCCCCGCCCCACAGGCGGTCGACGCCGCTTTCGCGGCACGGCCTAGACTCCTCCCATGCTCTTCCCGCTGACCGTCGCCCTCGCGGTGGCCGCGCTCGCCCTTGCCGCGTGGTGCGGGTGGGCCGCATACCGCGACCAGCCCACGAAGGACTGGCACTTCATCGCCATGGCCGTGGTGGCCCTGCTCGCACTGATACAACTGATCGTCGGCATCGTCGAACTGGCACGCGGCGAACAGGCGGCCGACGGCACGGTGATCTTCGTGGCTTACCTGATCGGTGTCGTCTGCTGCGTCCCGGTGGTCGGGTTCCTGTCGCTGACGGAGCGGACACGCTGGGGGTCGCTGAGTGTGGTGGCCGGCGCGGTGGTGCTGGCGGTGCTGCAGGCCCGGTTGTACGACATCTGGGGAGGCGGACCCGGTGCCTGACCTGTCGGAGCGGACGAGCCGGGCGGACCGGGCCGCGCGGGCGGTACGGGCGCGCCGCCCCGGCATCGGCACGGGACCGGGCAAGCTGCTGGTCACGCTGTACGGGATCTTCACGATCGGCGCGGCCTCCCGGTCGGCCGTCCAGCTCTCGACCCGCTTCCACGAGGCCCCGCTGGCCTACGTCCTGTCCGCGGTGGCCGCGGTGGTGTACGCGTTCATCACTTTCTCGCTGGTACGCGGCGGCGAGCGGGCGCGCAGACTGGCGCTGGGCTGCTGCTGCGTGGAGCTGCTCGGCGTGCTGACGGTGGGCACGTGGACCCTGGTCGAGCCGTCCGCCTTCGCCGACGCGACGGTGTGGTCCGACTACGGAATGGGCTATCTGTTCATTCCGGTGGTGCTGCCGCTGACCGGGCTGACCTGGCTGCGCCGCAACCGGCGAGAGAGTTGAGCAACCGGCCCCCGTATCCCCGGCCGGGGATACGGGGGCCGCATCCCGGAAGAACTCAGCATTCCGCGGTGGTGCCGCCGCTGACCGGGCTGACCTGGCCGCGCCGCAACCGGCGGGAGGCTTGGCGGGCCGCCGGGTCAAGCACTGGCTGCCAGCGGGCTGGGGAAGGTCTCCTTCTCCATGATCGCCATGGGGAACCGGTCCCCGGCACCCGAAGTGGTGCCCACTCGGCCGTAGCCGTGTTTGCGGTACAGCCGCAGGTTGTTCTCGCTGCGGTGCCCGGTGATCAGGCGGTAGCGCGTCACGGCGTGGTCCGCGGCCAGTCGCTCCTCGAGCCGGGTCAGGAGCCGGCTGCCGAGCCCGTGCCGGTGCATGCGGGGGTGGACGAAGAGCCTGCTGATCTTCGCGGTCCCGTCGGCGTCGACGCGGGCGCGCACGGAGCCGATCACCTCCTCGCCGAGTCGGGCGACGAGCACGCAGCCGGCGGTGAGTTCGGCGCGCAGGTCGTCGAGTGTCTGGGTGAGCGGTTCGATGCGGTAGTCGCCGTACAGCCGTGCCTCGGACTGATAGCACAGGTACTGGAGTTTGAGGATCTGCTCGGTGTCGTCGCCGCCCGCCGCAGAGATGATCACGCTCATGCCCATGCGCGCACGCCTCCCCTTGTTCTTCGGGCCCGGCCGGGCGCGAAGAAGTGAGGGTTGCGCCGCCGGGCCGGTGCCCTGATGACGCCGGTCGCTTATCGCACCCTTCCCCGTACGCGGGGTGCGGCAACCTCCGGCGCGAGCATTCTGCGCAGGCATCCCAGGCAACGGGACCGCAGCGGCCCCAGGCTGCCCTGGGGGATGCCCGACGATCCGGCGATCTGCCGGTAGCTGGGGTCGTCCCGGCTCAGCATCGCGTGCAGCAGTGCCGGGCATCTGCCGGGCAGCCTGGCGACGGCGGCAGCGAGGGCCGTCCGTCGTTCGGCGGCGAGCAGCGGCGCCTCGGCCGCCGAGGCGACATCGGCGTGCCCGTCGTCGGCGATGACAGGGCGCGCCACGGCGGCCGGATCGTCCGCAACGCCGCCGACGCCCAGCGGCACCTCGCGGCAGCCACGACGACGGGCGGCCCGCGCCTGGGCCCGCACGGCGGCCCGCAGCCAGGCAGCCGGCACCCGCGGCGGAGTGCCCGCGCGGGCGCGTTCGAGCCACATGAGCCAGACGGACTGGCGCAGGTCGTCGGCGTCCACGGCACGGGCGTGCGCTTCGGCGGCGCATTCGGCGGCCAGCAGGCGCTGCAGGGCGAGGGACAGGTCGTCCTCGGTCACGGATGCGGTCGGGGAGGCGGTCACGGAAGGCCCGACGGGCGGGGCGGGCGGATGGTTTCCGCCCGCCCCGCTTCTCACCCGGACGGGTCAGGAGCGGTGCCGGGCCCGGTGGTCGGCGGCGGCCAGCAGCGCGGTGTCGGCGTTGTCGGTGAACACGCCGTCGATGCCGGTCTCGAAGAAGGCGCGGAAGCAGCCGAAGGCGTCCCCGTAGGCGGTCGGATCGTCGCCGCGGCGGAACTCGGCGGGCAGGAAGGTGTTCTCGTTCCGCATGGTGTACGGGTGCAGGACGAGGCTCTGAGCGTGGGCGTCGGCGACCAGGGTGGTGGGCTCGCCCAGGCTGCCGTCGTCCTTGGGCGGGATGATCAGGTCCCGGGTCGGGCCGATGCCGGCGGCGTAGCCGGCGATCCACTTCAGCCCCTCGGGGGTGATCAGGTCGGCGACGGTGCGGGGGTCGCCGCTGGTGACGAAGTCCCAGGGCCGGGAGCCGGCCGAGCCCAGCAGCACGACGCCGGGGCTGTCCACGAGCCGGGCCAGCCGCTGGATGCTGCTCGGTTCGAAGGACTGCAGGAAGACCGGCGAGTGCGCCTCGTCGCGGCCGTACCGGCGCAGCAGCCGGGCGAGCGGCTTCTCCAGTTCGAGGCCGAGGCCGCGGAAGTAGGTGGGGTGCTTGGTCTCGACGTAGAGCCACACCGGCTTGTGCCGGCGCCGACCCTGTTCGTCGGCCCAGCGCAGCACGTCCTCGAAGAGGGGGACGTCCCAGCGTCCGTCGTAGAGGGTGTTGTGCTGCCGCACGTCGGGGAGGCGTTCGACCGCGCGGAGCGTCTTGAGTTCCGCGAGGGTGAAGTCCTCGGTGAACCACCCGTTCAGCTCGTTGCCGTCGACGGTCTTGGTGGTGCGGCGGCCGGCGAACTCGGGGTGACCGGCGACGTCGGTGGTGTGGGTGATGTCGTTCTCGTGGCGGCAGACCAGGTGGCCGTCGGAGGTGGGGACGACATCCTGCTCGATGATGTCCGCGCCCAGCTCCAGGGCGAGTTCGTAGGAGCCGAAGGTGTGCTCGGGCCGGTATCCGGCGGTGCCGCGGTGGCCGATGACGGTCGGCACGGGGAGCTCGGCGTGATCGTGGCCGTGTGCCGGGCGGGCTCTGCCCTCGGCGTGGGCGGTGCCCGTCGCGCCCAGGGCGGCGGCTCCCGCGGCGGCCCCCAGCACTGTCCTGCGTCCCGGTCGCTGCTGAACTCCCATGACTCTCCCTGCTGAAGTGTCCGGCGTGCGTCGCCGGGTGACGACGGGCCGATGGTAGGTGCGGCCACCGCACGGAGGGAGGGACTTCGGGCGAACACGCGGAGGCGGGCGTCCACACGCGAGGTGGCGGCGGGCGTGCGCCCCGGTGCGGCGGGAGCGGCCCGTGGCGGGTATCGTCCACGTGCGTCCCCATGCGCCCGAACCACCACCGACCGGAGGGTCCGTTGTCCCGATTCCTGCTGATCAAGGCTCTGCTCGGCTCGCTGCTGCGCGTCCTGTTCCGGCCGCAGGTCGAGGGGGCGGAGCGGATTCCCGGGTCCGGCCCGGTGATCCTGGCCGGCAACCACCTCACCTTCCTCGACTCGATGATCCTTCCGCTGGTGACCGAGCGGCAGGTGGTCTTCATCGGCAAGGACTCATACGTGACGGGCAAGGGCCTCAAGGGCCGGCTCATGGCGTGGTTCTTCACCGGCGTCGGGATGATCCCGGTCGACCGTGACGGCGGTCGCGGCGGCGTCGCGGCACTGATGACGGGCCGGCGGGTGCTGGAGGAGGGCAGGGTCTTCGGCATCTACCCGGAGGGCACCCGCTCCCCCGACGGGCGCCTGTACCGCGGCCGGACGGGCATCGCCCGGCTGGCGCTGATGACCGGCGCCCCCGTTGTGCCGTTCGCGATGATCGGGACCGACGAGGTGCAGCCTGGCGGCAGCGGGCTGCCGCGGGTTGGCGGCGGGCGCCGCATCCGGGTGCGGTTCGGCGAACCGCTGGACTTCTCCCGCTACGAAGGCATGGATCGCGACCGCTATGTGCTGCGTGCGGTGACGGACGAGGTCATGAGCGAGGTCATGGACCTGGGCGGCCAGGAATACGTGGACATCTACGCCACCAAGGCGAAGGCGGCCTGACGCGGCGGCCACCGGCCATTCAGGTGCTCGCACCGCGCGGACGGAGCACACCTTCTATCCCCTCAGGCACACACTGGCCGGGGGAAAGGAAGCGCCCGGTGGGCGCTCGGGCCACGGAGATCGCGCCGGACGTCCACGTACGTGCCGGATGCCGGACGGCGGGCACCGGCCAGCGCACGGGTGCAGGTGCGGTAAGTGCACGCCCGCCGGCATTCTTTGCGAACCGCCGACCGGACCGCCTGCCGGCATCCGGGCCGTCCGTCGCCCATGCTGGGGCCGTGGCCGAGAGGAAGCCGGACGTGCGCGTCCGCCGCGTGTACGAGAAGCCCTGGCGGCAGGACGGCGCGCGCGTCCTGGTCGACCGGGTCTGGCCGCGCGGCCTGTCCAAGGTCTCGGCGCACCTTGACGAGTGGGCGAAGAACGTCGCGCCCTCGACGGAGCTGCGCCGCTGGTATGGCCACGACCCGGACCGCTTCGCCGAGTTCGCCGAACGCTATCGCCGCGAGCTGCGGTCCGACGACGAGGCCGGGGAGGCGCTGGCGCACCTGCGCGACCTGGCCGGCGCCGGGCGCCTGACCCTGCTGACGGCGACGAAGGACGTCGACCGCAGCCAGGCGGTCGTCCTCGCCGAGACACTGGGCCAAGCCGCTTCCCGGAGTTGACGCTCACTCGTATGGCCGTGGGCGTTGGGCCGGTGACCGTGCCTGCGCCTTCTGACAGTTGTCATCTTCCGCAGCTCCGTTCCGGACTTGTTTGGCATGGACGCTTCACCGGAGGGGAAATCACTGCTACCAATGGGTAGTCATTCTTTCCCCCCAAGGAGCCCCCATGAGACAGAGAAGGTCCCTGGCCTCTCTTGCCACGCTGGTCTTCGCCGCAGTGATCAGCCTGGTGTTCGCCGGCCCCGCCTCGGCAGCCGGCCCGGCCTACGTCGCCTTGGGCGACTCGTACTCCTCCGGCAACGGCGCGGGCGGCTACATCGACTCGAGCGGCGACTGCCATCGCAGCACGAATGCGTACCCGTACCTCTATGTGCAAAACCACGCCACGTCCTCATTCTCCTTCGAGGCTTGCTCCGGCGCGGTGACCACCGACGTGACCAACAACCAGCTGGGCCCGCTCAACTCCTCCACAGGACTGGTCTCGATCAGCATCGGCGGTAACGACGCGGGCTTCGCCGACGTCATGACCACCTGCGTGACCGGATCGGACAGCGACTGCGTCAACCGGGTGAACCAAGCCGAGGACTACGCGCGTAACACGCTTCCCGGCCGTCTGAACACCACCTACAACGCGATTCGCGCCAAGGCCCCGAACGCCAAGGTGGTCGCCCTCGGCTACCCGCACATGTACACCCTCAACGTGTTCTGCATCGGCATGTCGGACACCAAGCACCGCAAGATCGATGAGGCGTCGGACGTCATCGACAGCGTCATCGCCGGCCAGGCGTCCGCTCACGGGTTCGCCTTCGGCGACGTTCGCGGCACCTTCAGCGGCCACGAACTGTGCTCCGGGGACGACTACCTGCACGCCCTCGACATCAACCCGACCTGGGCGACCTACCACCCCACCGCCCTCGGTCACAGCGCCGGCTACTACCCGGTGCTGAACGCCAACGACTGACCGTTCCGCCACACCGCACCGGCTTTTCCCGGAGCCCCCGTCCGCTCGGGCAAGCGGACGGGGGCTCCGCCGTGCGCCGCCGCGCCCGCCCTTCCACCTGGCTTGACGAAACATACGGAGGACTGCATAGTTATACCCACCAGGGCATGAATCGTAAGGAGACCCCCGTGACCGAGCGCGTCGTACTCGCCTACTCAGGCGGCCTGGACACCTCCGTCTGCATCGGCTGGATCGCCGAGGAGACCGGGGCCGAGGTCGTCGCCGTCGCCGTGGATGTCGGCCAGGGCGGAGAGGACCTCGACGTCATCCGCAAGCGAGCACTGGCCTGCGGCGCGGTCGAGGCCGAGGTCGCCGACGCCAAGGACGAGTTCGCCGAGGAGTACTGCCTCCCGGCGGTCAAGGCGAATGCCCTGTACATGGACCGCTACCCGCTCGTCTCGGCACTGTCCCGGCCGGTGATCGTCAAACACCTGGTCGCCGCCGCCCGCAAGCACGGCGCCACCACCGTCGCGCACGGCTGCACAGGCAAGGGCAACGACCAGGTCCGGTTCGAAGCCGGCATCTCCTCCCTCGCCCCCGACCTGAAGTGCATCGCGCCCGTCCGGGACTACGCCATGACCCGTGACAAGGCGATCGCCTTCTGCGAGGCCAAGGGCCTGCCGATCACCACGTCGAAGAAGTCGCCGTACTCCATCGACCAGAACGTCTTCGGCCGGGCGGTGGAGACCGGTTTCCTGGAGGACATCTGGAACGCCCCCGTCGAGGACGTCTACGACTACACCGAGAACCCGGCCACGGGGCGTGAGGCCGACGAGGTCGTCATCACCTTCGAGGGGGGCGTACCCGTCGCGATCGACGGCAGGCCCGTCACCGTGCTGCAGGCGATCCAGCAGCTCAACGAGCGGGCCGGCGCCCAGGGCGTCGGCCGGATCGACATGGTCGAGGACCGGCTGGTCGGCATCAAGTCCCGTGAGGTCTACGAGTCACCCGGGGGCATCGCGCTGATCACCGCGCACCAGGAACTGGAGAACGTCACCGTCGAGCGGGAACTCGCCCGCTACAAGCGCCAGGTCGAGCAACGGTGGACCGAGCTGGTCTACGACGGCATGTGGTTCTCGCCGCTCAAGCGGGCCCTGGACGGCTTCGTCGAGGAGGCCAACCAGCACGTCAGCGGCGACATCCGGATGACGCTGCACGGCGGGCGCGCCGTCGTCACCGGCCGGCGCTCCGCCTCGTCGCTGTACGACTTCAACCTGGCCACCTACGACACCGGGGACACCTTCGACCAGTCGATGTCCAAGGGTTTCATCGAGATCTTCGGCATGTCGAGCAAGATGGCCGCCAAGCGGGACCAGAGCCGGCAGTAACCTCACACCGCGACGATCCGCACCATTCCGCCTCCCCGCCGCGCCGACGGCGGGGAGGCGGCCCACATCACCGAGGAGCGCCCCAGCGATGAGCAACGACCGGCCCGAAACCGCCGGAGCCGAAGACGTGCGCCTGTGGGGCGGGCGGTTCGCCGACGGACCGTCCGCGGCCCTGGAGGCGCTCTCGGCCTCCGTGCACTTCGACTGGCGCCTCGCCCCCTACGACATCGCAGGCTCCCGCGCGCACGCCCGCGCCCTGCACGGCGCCGGACTGCTCACCGACGACGAACTCGACCGGATGCTCGCCGGCCTGGACCGGCTCGAACGGGACGTCGCGGACGGCTCCTTCACCGGCACGGTAGCCGACGAGGACGTGCACACCGCGCTGGAGCGCGGACTCCTGGAACGTCTCGGCGCGGAACTCGGCGGCAAACTGCGCGCCGGCCGGTCCCGCAACGACCAGATCGCCACTCTCTTCCGCATGTACCTGCGCGATCACGCGCGCGTCATCGGCGGTCTGCTCGCCGATCTGGGTGCCGCCCTGGTCGGCCTGGCCGAGGCGCACCCGCGCGCTGCGATGCCCGGACGCACCCACCTGCAGCACGCCCAGCCCGTCCTGTTCGCCCACCACGTCCTTGCCCATGCGCAGGCCCTGTCCCGGGACGCGGAGCGGCTGCGCCAGTGGGACGAGCGCACCGCCGTCTCGCCCTACGGGTCGGGCGCGCTGGCCGGCTCCTCACTCGGGCTGGACCCGCAGGCCGTGGCCGCCGAACTGGGCTTCGAGCACGGTTCCTCCGCAAACTCCCTGGACGGCACCGCATCCCGCGACTTCGTCGCCGAGTTCGCCTTCATCACCGCGATGACCGGCGTCGACCTCTCCCGCATCGCGGAGGAGGTCATCCTGTGGAACACCAAGGAGTTCTCCTTCGTGACCCTCCACGACGCCTTCTCCACGGGCTCCTCGATCATGCCGCAGAAGAAGAACCCGGACATCGCCGAGCTGGCCCGAGGCAAGTCCGGCCGCCTCATCGGCAACCTCACCGGGCTGCTCGCCACCCTCAAGGCGCTGCCGCTCGCCTACAACCGCGACCTGCAGGAGGACAAGGAGCCCGTCTTCGACTCCTGTGACCAGCTGGAGATCCTGCTGCCCGCCTTCACCGGCATGATGGCAACCCTGACCGTCCACGAGGAGCGGATGGCCGAGCTGGCCCCGGCCGGCTTCTCGCTGGCCACCGACGTCGCCGAGTGGCTGGTCAAGCAGGGCGTGCCCTTCCGTGCAGCGCACGAGGTGGCGGGAGAGTGCGTGCAGGTCTGCGAGGCCGAGGGCATCGACCTGGACGGGCTGACCGACGACCAGTTCGCGAAGATCTCCCCACACCTCACGCCGGAGGTCCGCACCGTTTTGAACGTGCCCGGCGCGCTGGCCGCCCGTAGCGGCCGCGGCGGCACCGCCCCCGAGGCGGTCGCCGCCCAGCTGGCCGAGGTGCGGGCCGACCTGGCCGCCCAGCGGCGGTGGGCCGCCCGGCGCGGTCAGCGGCGGGAAGCCTCTCACAGCCCGTCGTAGACCGCGGCCGACGGCCCGGTCGACGATCTCCGACTCGGTCAGGGCGGTTGCGTCACCCGTCGCGCGAACAGGGCGCCGGTCGCTCAGGTCTCGTTCACCGTGACGATCCGGCCCCGCACCCGCCTTCGATCCCCTCGAGCGTGACGGCCGGCGCGTCATCGGTGTCCCCGGCGGCATCCGGACCTTGGGGGTTTTCGGGCTGCTCACCCCGGCCGGGTTCACCTGCGCGCCCCAGCTGGCCGATCTGCCGGACCAGAAGATGTGGCGCATCCACCGAACCGCCGACTACGGGGCCTTCCACGACGCGGCTCGTGCCAGCTTCCCGAACTACCAGGCGGGCTACGGCCTCTGCACGACCCGGCTGCACCGACACGGATTGACGTCACCTGTGGGTCGGTGAGCCCGTTGAGGACGTCAGTGCTTCGATTGCCTTCGCCCAGTCCAGCAGGGGCTCGTCGCTCCCGGCGCGGCTTACGCACTGCAGGCCGAGCGGCAGGCCGTTCTCGGCCTGCCCGGCCGGGACGGTGAGGCAAGGCCAGCCGGCACAGCCGTCGCCGCCCCGGACAGCGTCGCTGCGAAGACTCCGACGGTGTCGTGTGTCGGCACATTGGGGATCACGCCGTCGAGAGTCCGCCGCAGGGACGAGCCGGGTCAGCCGCCTTTCCGCTTCGCGCACCACGGTGATCGGGAGCTGCAGTTGAGGCGACCTCCGCCCGTCAGACAGCAGGCTCCGGCAGGTGACCGAGGTGCTCGATGACCCGCTCACGCAGGAGGAGGTACTCCTCCCAGCGCCGGGGAAGCGGCCCCGGCGGGCGTTGGACGACACGAGCCGCGGTGACAGTCTGACCATCATGGAACGCTCTGGCATGGATGTTCCTCAACTCCCACCTTCTCCTCGATCGCCGAGCCGGCGTTCTTCTGCCAGAGGGTGCCTAACGCGCCTTCTGCGCGAGCTGCAGCAGGTGGCCGGCCAGCGCCTGGCCGCCGTCCGGGGCACGGCTGATCAGCAGCAGCGTGTCGTCCCCGGCGATGGTGCCGATGATCTCGTGCACCTCGGCCTGGTCGATGGCCGAGGCGAGGAACTGGGCGGCGCCCGGCGGGGTCCGCAGCACCACGAGGTTGGCCGAGGCCTCGGCAGAGATGAGGAGTTCGCCGGCCAGGCGCGCCATGCGCGCCTCGCTGGCGGACTCGCCCAGCGGGGCGCGGGGCGTGCGGTCACCGCCCTCGCTGGGGACGGCGTAGATGAGTTCGCCGCCGGTGTTGCGGATCTTGACGGCGCCGAGTTCGTCGAGGTCGCGGGAAAGCGTGGCCTGGGTGACGGACAGCCCGTCGTCGGAGAGCAGCTTGGCGAGCTGGTTCTGTGAGCGGACGGGCTGCCGGTGCAGGATGTCCACGATCCGGCGGTGGCGGGCTGCGCGGGTCTGCGGTACGGCCTGGCCGGTGTGGTGCTCGGACATCGTCCCCGTTCCTCGTTCGGGCCGTCGCCGGCCGTGCGGCTACGCTCCTCGGGCGGCGTCGAGGATGCCGGGCAGAGCACGGACGAGGGCGTCCGCGACGTCCTCGCCGATGATCAGCGGGGGCGCCAGCCGAATCACGTCCGGAGCGACCGCGTTCACCAGGAGTCCCGCGTCCTGGGCCGCCCGTTGCACCTGAGATGCGACGGAGTCGGTGAGCACCATACCCAGGAGGAGTCCCGCGCCGCGCACATGGTCGACCAAGGGGTGGCCGAGCGCCGTGATCCCCTCGCGCAGGCGTGCGCCGATCCGCTTGACGTTCGCGGGAACGTCGTCGGCCGCGAGCGTGTCGAGGACGGCGAGGCCGGCGGCGCAGGAGACGGGGTTTCCGCCGAAGGTCGAGCCGTGCTGTCCGGGCGTCAGCAGGTCGGCGGCCTGGCCGAAGGCGAGGGTCGCCCCGATCGGCAGCCCGCCGCCCAGGCCCTTCGCCAGAGTGATGACGTCGGGTGCGACACCGTCGGCCTGGCAGGCGAACCACTCGCCGGTGCGGCCGATGCCGGTCTGGATCTCATCGACGACGAGGAGGGTGCCGGTGGCGCGGGTGATCTCGCGGGCGGCGGCCAGGTAGCCCGGCGGGGGGACGACGACGCCCCTCTCACCCTGGATCGGCTCCACGACGAACGCGGCGACGTCCTCGGTGACGGCTTCGCGCAGCGCGTCGAGGTCTCCGTACGGCACGTGGGTGACCTCGGCGGGCAGCGGCCGGAAGGGGTCCTGCTTCGTGGGCTGCCCGGTCAGGGCGAGGGAGCCCATGGTGCGGCCGTGGAAGCCGCCCTGAGTGGCGACCATCCCGGTGCGGCCGGTGCGGCGGGCGATCTTGAAAGCGGCCTCGACCGCCTCGGAGCCGGAGTTGGCGAAGAAGACCCGGCCGTTGCGGCCGGCCAGTTCCAGCAGCCGCTCGGCCAGCGCCACGGGGGGTTCGGCGATGTAGAGGTTGGAGACGTGGCCGAGGGTGGCGATCTGGTCGCAGACGGCGCGTACCACGGCCGGGTGTGCGTGGCCGAGGCAGTTGACGGCGATGCCGCCGACGAAGTCGAGGTACTCCCTGCCGTCGGTGTCCCACAGCCTGGCTCCCTCGCCGTGGGTGAAGGCGAGGCGGGGCGTGCCGTAGGTGTCCATGAGGACACCCTGCCAGCGTGCGGTGAGTGCGGTGACGCCGGCGGTCATGCCGTCTCCTGGATGTCTGCGGGGGTGCGTCGGGCAGGACCATGGTGCCGATTCCCTCGTCGGTGAAGATCTCGAGCAGGACGGCGTGTTCGACGCGGCCGTCCAGGACGCGCGCGGTGTGGACGCCATTGCGCACGGCGTGCAGGCAGCCCTCCATCTTGGGGACCATGCCGCTGGACAGCTCCGGCAGCAGCTTCTCCAGTTCGCTCGCGGTGAGTTCGCTGATGACGTCGTCGCTGGCGGGCCAGTCGGCGTACAGACCCTCCACGTCGGTGAGGACCATCAGTGTCTCGGCGTCGAGCGCGGCGGCCAGCGCGGCGGCCGCGGTGTCGGCGTTGACGTTGTAGACGTGATGGTCGTCGCTGCTGCGGGCGATGGAGGAGACGACGGGGATGCGGCCGTCGTCCAGCAGGGCCCGCACGGCTCCGGGGTCGACGCCGGTGACCCGGCCGACGCGGCCGATGTCGACGGGGCTGCCGTCGATCTGGGCGAAGTGCCGAGTGGCGGTCATGGTGTGGGCGTCCTCGCCGGTGATCCCGACGGCGAGCGGGCCGTGCCGGTTGAGCAGCCCGACGAGTTCACGCTGCACCTGGCCGGCGAGCACCATGCGCACGACGTCCATCGTCTCGGGGGTGGTCACGCGCAGGCCCGCCTTGAACTCGCTGACCAGACCGAGCCGGTCCAGCTGGGCGCTGATCTGCGGTCCGCCGCCGTGCACGACGACGGGACGCAGTCCGGCGTGGCGCAGGAAGACGACGTCCTGGGCGAAGGCGGCCTTGAGGTCGTCGTCGACCATGGCGTTGCCACCGAACTTGATGACGACGGTCTTTGCCCGTGGTGCCCGGGTGAGCCAGGGCAGTCGCCTCGATCGAGGGTCTGCGTCCTTGGCGTGCGCGGTGTGCGCGCGTACGGGTGCTGCACGGACGCAGGGAGTAGGCGCTGTTCTCGTGGACGTAGTCGGCGGTCAGGTCGTTGGTCCACACGACGGCGGACTCGTCCCCCGCCGCCAGGTCGGCGGTGACGTCGACCTGACGGTAGCGCATGTCGACCAGTTCCCGGTCCTCCCCGACACAGCCGTCGCGGCACACCCACACGCCGTTGATCGCGACACCGAGCCGGTCCGGTTCGAAGGCGGCGTCCGTGGTGCCGATCGCGGAGAGCACCCGGCCCCAGTTGGGGTCCTCGCCGTGCACCGCGCACTTGAAGAGGTTGCTGCGGGCGATCGTCCGGGCGACGTCGACGGCCTCGTCCTCGGTGGCGGCGTCCACCACCTCGATGCGAATGTCCTTCGAGGCGCCCTCGGCGTCGCCGACCAGCCTGCGGGCCAGGTCGGCGCACACGGCGTGCACGGCGTCGGCGAACTCGTCGGGGGACGGGCTGACGCCGGAGGCACCGGAGGCGAGCAGCAGCACCATGTCGTTGGTGGACATGCAGCCGTCGGAGTCGACGCGGTCGAAGGTGGTGCGGGTCGCGCCGCGCAGCGTCTTGTCGAGTTCGGCGGCGTCCAGGTCGGCGTCGGTGGTGAGCACGACGAGCATGGTGGCCAGGCCGGGGGCGAGCATGCCGGCACCCTTGGCCATGCCGCCGACGCACCAGCCGTCGCGGTCGGCGACGGCTGTCTTGTGCACGGTGTCGGTGGTCTTGATGGCCAGCGCGGCCTTCTCACCGCCGTGCTGGGACAGTTCGGCTGCCGCCGTGTCCACGCCGGGCAGCACGGCGTCCATGGGCAGCCGGACACCGATCAGCCCGGTGGAGGCGACGACGACCTCGGACGGCGCTGTGTCCGAGCACGTCGGCGGTGCGCTCGGCGGTGGCGTGCGCGTCCTGGAAACCGGCCGGTCCGGTGCAGGCGTTGGCGCCGCCGGAGTTGAGGACGACGGCCGAGACCGTGCCGCCACTTGACCACCTGCTCGGACCACAGGACGGGTGCCGCCTTGACCCGGTTGGAGGTGAACACGCCTGCCGCAGCGCGGCGGGGACCCTCGTTGACGACGAGTGCCAGGTCCGCACCGCCGCTCGCCTTGATGCCTGCGGCGACGCCGGAGGCGGTGAATCCCTGTGCCGCTGTGACGCTCACGGTGCGACTCCGATCGTGGAGAGTCCGAGATCCTCGGGCAGCCCGAGGGCGATGTTCATGCTCTGCACCGCGCCGCCGGCGGTGCCCTTGGTGAGGTTGTCGATGGCGGAGACGACGATGAGGCGGCCGGCCGCCTCGTCGAGCGCGACCTGCAGTAGCCGCGCCGTTGGAGCCGAGTCACGGCACCGGTCGTCGGCCACTGCCCCTCGGGCAGCAGCCGCAGGAACGGCTCGTCGGCAGTGGCCTTGACGTAGGCCGCGCGCACGGTGTCCGCCGTGACTCCCGCGCGGGCGCGGGCGGTGCAGGTGGCGAGGATGCCGCGCGCCATGGGCGCGAGGGTGGGCGTGAAGGAGACGGTGACCGGCTCACCGGCGGCGGCGGAGAGGTTCTGCACGATCTCCGGGGTATGCCGGTGAGTGCCGCCGACGCCGTAGGGGCTCATCGAGCCCATGATTTCGCTGCCCATCAGGTGCGGCTTGGCCGCCTTCCCCGCCCCCGAGGCCCCGGAGGCGGCGACGATCACCGCGTCGGGCTCGGCCAGGCCGGCGGCGTAGGCCGGGCAGAGGGCGAGTGAGACGGCCGTCGGGTAGCAGCCGGGGACGGCGATCCGCCGCGTCCCGGCGAGCGCGGCCCGCGCGCCGGGCAGTTCGGGCAGTCCGTAGGGCCAGGTTCCGGCGTGTTCGGTGCCGTAGAACGTCTGCCAGGCGGCCGGGTCGCTGAGCCGGAAGTCCGCGCCGCAGTCGATGACGAGCGTGTCGTCCCCGAGCTCCTCGGCGACGGTGGCGGACCGGCCGTGCGGTAGCGCGAGGAAGACGACGTCGTGCCCGGCGAGCACCTCGCCAGTCGTCGGTTCCAGCACCCGCTCCGCGTAGGGCGCCAGGTGCGGCTGCAGCTCCCCCAGTCGCCGCCCCGCGTTGGACTCGCCGGTCAGCGCGCCGACCCGCACCTCCGGGTGCCCGGCGAGCAGCCGCAGGATCTCACCGCCGGCATACCCGCTGGCTCCTGCCACCGCTGCACGTACCGCCATCGTTCCCTCCTCCTCGATGGCATGACTATACGTACCGTGGCACATTTATGCAATGAGGCGCCCGCGACGCCCCTGCCGCCGGTCGCGAGGCGACTCACCCGGCGGCCGTGCGCGCGACGTAGACGGTGTTGCTCGCCGTGCGGCCCTGCAGCGGGTTGTCGAACTGCACGACATGCGCCGCGACCTCCATGAAGGCCTCGGCGAGCGTGCCCGTGAACGCCTGGTCCGGTGGGTCGTTGGACCACAGCGCGAACACACCGCCCGGATGCAGCCGCGCGGCCAGGGCGCGCAGGCCGTCCGGCTCGTACAGCGCGGCATGACTCGGGTGCAGGACGTGGTCCGGAGCGTGGTCGACGTCCAGCAGGACGGCATGGAAGAGGCGGTCCGGCGCGTCCGGGTCGAACCCCTTCTCACGGGCCATCGCGAAGAAGTCGCCCCGGACGAAACGGCACCGCGGATCCGATGCCAGCCCCTCGCCGAGTGGCACCAGGCCCCGCTCGTGCCACTCGATCACTTCGCCGAGCGCGTCCACGACGGTCAGCGACCTCGTGCGCGGGTCCTCCAGAGCGGCCGCCGCCGTGCATCCGAGGCCGAGCCCGCCGACGACGATGTCCAGGTCGGCCTCCGGCGCCTTCGCCAGCCCGAGGCGCGCCAGTTCGACCTCCCCGTCGGTGAACAGGCTCGACATGAGGTACTCGTCGCCGAGTTTCACCTCGTAGACGTCCGCCCCCGATGCGGGGTCCCGCCGGCGCCGCAGACTGATCTCCCCCATCGCCGTCGGACGCCAGTCGATCTCCTCGAAACGCAAGCTCATCGAATCCCACCCTCGGGTGCTCAGTACGGCCTCTGCACAGCGGGGAAGGCCGTCCGTCGAGATCGTCCACCCGCCGATGGCGACGTCCTCGCCGTAGACGCGGCCTCTCTGGGTGTGCACCACAGAGCAGCCGGTCCGCACGGTCAGCCTAGCGGGGGGTGGATCGAGGCGACGGACGCCGGTCGCCGCACCAGGAGCCAGCGCAAGAGACCAGTGGACCGCCGGACAAGCGGCTCGCAGACCCGTGGCGCATACACGTACGATGCAGTGCATGGAGTTCCGCCCGGTGTCCTTCGATCACCCCGACGCCGTCATGCTCAACGACCGCGTGCAGCGCGAGTACCACGAGCGCTACGGGGACGGAGGCGACGTCACGCCGCTCGACCCGGCGATGTTCGTGCCGCCGCGCGGGCTGTACCTGCTCGGATACGACGCGGACGGGACTCCGGTCGCCACCGGCGGGTGGCGGACGCAGCACAGGAACGACCAGGGGTACGCGGACGGCGACGCCGAGATCAAGCGGATGTACGTGGTCCCCGAGGCACGCGGCCGGGGCCTGTCGCGGCTGGTGCTGGCGGCGCTCGAGGACGATGCACGGGCGGCGGGCCGCACCCGGATGGTGCTGGAGACCGGCCTGAAGCAGCCGGAGGCCATCTCCCTGTACGTCTCCACCGGATACGAGCCGTGCACGAAGTTCGGCCACTACCGCTTCGAGGAACTGAGCCGCTGCTTCGCCAAGCCGCTGTGCGAATCACCACCCGCCGGTGTCAGAAGCGGCGGTGTTGGGTACGTGCGCTCCTGATCAAGAAAACCGACCCGAGAGGGAGGATGAGGTCATGTCCTCAAAGCGCCGCCGCAAGAAGAAGGCACGTCGCGGCAACAAGGCCAACCACGGCAGCCGCCCCCAGTCCTGAGCGCGGCACCTGCTGCCGCGCGGTGAAGGGGCGCCCCCGGCCGACGGGGGCGCCCCTTCGTAGGGCGCCGCTCACCGATCCGGCCGCACTCGCCCGCTGGTTCCCCTCCCCCGAGATCACCCTCGAACGGGCAGCAGCGGTACGACGCGTACGTCGCCGCGGGCCTGCCCTGCGGTGCGCCCCTCCCGGGCGGGGCGTGAGGGGACTCGCGGTATGGCTGCGGATGCCCGTCAGCCCCGGGCCACACCGGACGCGTAGGCCCGGTTCGCCGGAGCGGTGCAGGCGTTGCTCACCGTGAACGTGACCGCACCGCGTGGGGAGACCCGGCCGGTGGCATCCATCGCGAACGCCTCGACGGTGTGCTCGCCCGCGCTCCAGAGCCGGCCCGCCTCCCAGGCCCAGCTCCCGTCCGGAGCGACTCCGGTTGCTCCCAGGCTCACGCCGTGCTCCAGGAACTCGACGCGAACAGCGCCCGGTGCCAGTCCCACGAGACCCACGACGCCGGGCACCTGCTGATGCGGCTGGGGGACGCTCACCGTCGGGGCGAGGAGCCGGCCGGGAACCTCGGCCACGACAGGGCGGACCGCGGTGAACACCACCTCGCTCCGCTCGGTCTGGTAGTTGTTCGCGTCCTTCGCGAACAGTCTGACCACGTGCCGTCCTGCGGACCAGTGGCATCCCCGCTCCCAGGACCAACTGCCGTCGGCGCAGACCGGTGCCGAGCCCAGGTACTTGCCGTTCTCCCAGATGCTCACTCGGACGCCACCGTGCGCGGTGCCCGCGAACCGTACGGCGTTCGCCGGCACCTCCTCCTCCGGCGTCGGGGAGAAGACCACGGGACGGGGGAAGGAGTCGCCTCGCACCAGCGCAGTCCGTGCGAGGAAGGCATCCATGGACGACGTGTCCCGGTCAGGCTGCTCTCCACCGTTGTGCACCATCCCCAAACGAGGGGCGATCCCGTCCACGAGCAGGTTGAGCACCCCCATGATGGAGGGCAGGTTCCGGGTGGTGACCGCGCGGTGGTCCTCGATGAGCGGCGAGTCGTTGAAGAGGAAGTTGAAGTTCTCGTAGCCCTGGAACAAACCGATGAAGGGCTCCACCTGACGGGCGTACTGCTGGTCCTGCGGGGAGGACAGCAGGTAGATGTGGGCATCCCGGTACGGACTCTCCCGCACGAGCGCCGGCAGGACTGCGTCGAGGGACCGGACGTTCTCCTCCGAGACCTCGCCCATCATCAGCCGGGCGGCCCCCGGGATCCCCTCCCGGACATAGGAACCGATCAGGAACTGCGGAACGCTGGCGAACACGTTGCGAAAACCGTATTTCAGTCCGAAGTAGAGGGCGGCGCTCCCGCCTTTCGAACTGCCGAACATCGTGCAGTCGTCCGGCGTGAGAGAAAGCTCCGTCATCACCCGTGTGATCACAGCGGCGACCGACTCCGCAAGGGAGAAATCCATGCCCTTGCACAGGTAGTAGCTGTTGGCGCCGTCGAAGAGGTCACGGATCCACAGGACGTTGGCCCGGACCTTGTCCAGGACACCGTTGGACCAGCCGTACTCGTCCTGGGCCGTGAAGTTCGCGAAGACGACGACCAGATGCCGGTTGCCGTTGCGGGCGTGTGAGAACCGGTACTCGATCGGGACCGCCCCCGAGGCATCCACACCGGTGTGGATGCGACGTGCGTTGTGCTGGGCACTAGACATGTGCGGAGTCCCTTCTTGCCGCCGGCAGGCGCGGCACCTCACCGGGAACGTGGTCGTTCGGCTGCGGCCGCACGTGCCGTTCCACGATCCGGCCGGTCAGCGCCTTCCGTCCTGCCGCACCGACGGCGGGGGCATCCGCGTGTGCGGGGTCCAGGTCACCGCCGGCGATCAGGATCCGGTCGACGAGCCGGGCCGAGGCATAGCCGTCGTCGAGGTCGCAGAACTCCCGCTGGAACCGGCGGTACCGCTCGGCGAATGCTCTGCTGGACGCGGTCGATCTGCCGGACGGCGGTGATCAGGTCCGAGGAGTCGGACACCAGTGGGCCCGGCGCGCTCTCCTCGAAGTCGAAGTAGAAGCCGCGCAGCGTGTCGCGGTAGTGCTCGAGGTCGTAGGTGAAGAAGAGAATCGGCCGGCCGGTGTTGACGAAGTCGAACATCAGCGAGGAGTAGTCCGTGATCATGATGTCCGTGATCAGCGAGAGATCCGCCATGTCGGGGTAGTCGGACACGTCGAAGACGAAGCCGTCACCCGCGCTGGGAACCGGGTCCACCACGTTCGGATGACGGCGGACCATCAGAACGTGGTCGGCGCCGAGGCGGGCCCTGGCCTCGTCCAGGTCGATTCGGAAGTCGAACTTGTACTTCCCGGGAGCGTAGAACTGGTCGTCGCGCCAGGTCGGCGCATACATGATGACCTGCTTGCCGGGCGGCAGACCGATCCGCTTCCGGATCTGCTCCGCCCGCCGCTCGGTGGCCGGACCGGCGCAGGATGTCGTTGCGCGGATACCCGCACTCGACCATCTCTCCGGGGAAGCGGAACGCCCGCTGGAGTATGGGGGTCGAGAAGCTGTTGGGCGACACGAGCATGTCCCAGTTCTGGACCTCCTTCTCGACCCGTCTCCAGGTAGCGCTGGTCGGCGAAGTGCACGGCTTCGATGTCGTGGCCGATCTTCTTGAGCGGCGTGCCGTGCCAGGTCTGAACCACGATCTGGTCCTGCCGCTTGCTGGAACCAGTCGGGCAGGTGGTTGTTGGCGACGACGTAGCGCGACGGTGGCCAACGCCTCGTACCACTCGGGAGACCACATGCGCACCGGCGTGGCGGTGGCAGGCACCTCGACCTGGTCGTCCCGCACCACCCACAGGTGCTCGAGCGGCACCCGGCGGCGCACGAGTTCCTCATGCACGGCACGCGGACTGTCGGAGTACTGCGTGCCCTTGAAGGCGTCGAAGAGAACCGCCTGCCGCACGGCCTTCTCCCGCGCGGCGGGATACGCCTTGGTGCGCAGCAGCTTCTGCCGGTAGGGGCCCCTGGCCTTGTCGGGCATGGCGGAGTGGACCAGGAGGGAGAGCCGGTCGTATGCCTCCGCCTGGAGTTCGTAGCGGCGGCTGTTCCGCTCGAACTCCTGCGGAAAGTCTGCGATGACGTCCTGTTCGATCTTGAGCATCAGATCGTCGAGACGTTCTTCGGAGCTGACGGACGACGGGTCCTGGCGGCGCAGGAAGAAGTCCCACCGGCCTGCCGCGAGCGGCACCTCGCCTGCCAGTGTGCGCATGGCGGCCGGTGTCGCCACGCAGCGGAATTCGTCACCGTTCCACACGACGGGCACGGCACGTTCGGCCCCGTGCGCCCGCGAGCGCATCACGATATGCGCTGCGCGGTCATCCGCTTCGCTCAGCAGGTCGGCGCCCTGATATCGGCCCAGAATCTCCAGGGAACCGTCCTCCCACCAGGAGAAGCGGGTGACGACTGGAAGAGTGGAGCGTTCGAAGACCACCAGGTATCCGGATCCGTTGCGGTGGACGACCACCTCCCGGTCGCCCTCCCGGGTCTGGAGGGTCCCCGGCATGCGGTAGTGGCCGTCCGGAGTCTCCTCCGCCATGACGGGGTAGACGGGCGTCTTGCGTCCTTCGACGTGAAAGGTGGTCTTCCATCCGTTGCTGCCCATGCTCCAGGACTTCGGGATCTCGTTCTCCGGCTGGTCCTGCGGCCGGTATGCGGGAACGAGTTCGCGCATCGGCAGCCGCGTGACGAAGCCGTACCACCCCTCACCTCCGGCGCGTGAAGCGCACAGGTGCGTCATACCGTCCCGGCACCGTTCATGCTGCTGACCCTGAGCTTCCCCCACGCGGGCATGGCGGGCCCCAGGAAGACGCCACGCAACTCGATGTCGTCTCCCACGAGGCGGTGCCCGGTGATGCGGCACCGGACGATCTCCACCCGGAGTTTCAGCTTGTTCTGCAGGAAGAGCGGCAGCACCCGGGTGTTCTTGTCGACGTAGCGGTAGGGCGGATTGGCCGCGCTGCCGGCGTTGCCCCGGTCCAGGCCGCGGTAGCGGAACAGACCACGGCTGAAGACGCCCCCGGCCACGTCCCAGGTCCCTTCCGCCCATTCGCCCTTGCGTTTGAGCCGGGTCGTGTCGAACCGCGTCTCGAATCCCGCCCAGTCGTAGCAGTAGCGGTTCTGACTGGACCGCTCTGTGGCATTCGGGGCGTAGGTGGTCCTGGCCGCGGCCACGAGCATCCTGCCCTGCTTCTTGTTCCGCAGCGCGAGGGCCTTCACGGACATGTGCCGCTTGTGCACGTTGAGAAAGCGGATGTACGCCGTCCCGGTGACCCGCAGCGTCTCGTCCTCCCAGCTGACCCCGCCCACCGAGCCGTGGAGCGAGAACTCCTTGTCCAGCCGGTATGCCCTCTTCGCCACCCCGACCCCGCGGTCGCTGAGGTAGGGGTACTGGAGATAGCGCCGGAGGCGGCGCTGAACCGGCAGCGGCCCGCCTCGGCGTTCGAACTCGATGACCTGGAGGAGTTCCTCGAGCCGTCCGGCGCGCACGAAGAGCCACTTCACGCGGGCGTCCGCCGGCAGTTCGTCGATGAGGGACTCGTCCATCTCGTCCAGGAAGGCGTTTGCCCAGTCCATGAAGGCGGTCCGGTACTCCGCGTCCGCGTCGGGCAGAACCTTCAGATGCAGCATCAGGTCTGATTTGAGGCAGGCCAGATCGTACTGCCGCTTACTCTCCTTGTAGGTGCGGGAGCGGTGCCGAGCCGAGAAAGCGGCTCACCGACTGCACGGCTGAGACGCGGTCCCGCAGATTGCTCAGTTCCGTGTGACGCTGAGTGATCGACGGCGCGGCTCCGCCGTCTCTTCGGCGCCAGAAGTAGACGACGTCGGTGACGACATCGACCTTCGCCGCGCGGAAATGGGCGAACATGTTGACCCAGGAGTCCTCGTAGAGGACTCCTTCGGGAAACTCGATGAAGTAGTAGTCCCAGAACGAACGGCGGAAGACCTTGTTCCAGACGGTCCGGTCGTAGATCAACGCAGCGAACTTCGTGATGTGCGTGCCACGGCGGTTGCGCTGCATCGGCGCCTTGTGCAGCGGCGACTGCCACTTCGTGGTCGAGTTCATCATCTGCACGTTGCCCGATATGAAGTCGGATCCCGACTCCTCGAGGTGCGTGGTCAGCAGTTCGTAGGCGTACTCCGGCAGCACGTCGTCCCCGTCGACGAAGGCGAGGAACTCGCTGTGCGGATCCATTGCCCGTATGCCGACGTTGCGGGCCTGCCCGGGCCCGTGGGAGTCCTGACGGATGAACCGGAAACGAGGGTCGCGTGCGCAGAAGTCCGCCGCGATGGCTGTCGAGGTGTCCCTCGATCCGTCGTCCACGAGGATGACTTCGAAGTCCCGGAACGACTGACGTGCGATCGACTCCAGACACTCGGCGAGGTAGACCTCCACGTCCTGGAAGGGCACGACGACACTGAGACGCGGCCGCTCAGCCAAGAAACAACTCCTTCATCGCGAACGCAGGCGCGACCCGCCCCGGGTCTTGCGCGACCCCCCCGAGTCGTTTCGCCTCGTCTCCTGAAACGGGACCAGGATCGGGAAGCCCGACCATATGTCGGACATTCACGAACCGGCCACACAGTGAAGCGGCAGGCGCCACACCCTGTCAATCCCATCGACCATACCGGCCAAACAGCCGCCACCGAGGCGTAGTTGGCGAAAACGATCACGTGAAGGCCGGGGCGCATCCTGTGACGGCATCCATCCGACGATGTGTCTATAGTGTCCCGGTCGTCGACGTTTGCTCCAGGGCCGGCCGCCTCCCCCACCCGTGCCCAGTCCAGGTCCACCACGGGTACATCGAAGAGAGGCGCGCACGCATGTCACTGCCCACGCAGCGCAAGGCTCCCGAGGACAGGAAGAAGCCGGGCCGGCGACGGCGCGTGTGGCGTGGGGTGCTCCTCGGGCTCGTCCTCGTGATGCTGGCCGCCGGTGGAACCGGCTGGTGGCTCTACCACGACCTCGACTCGAACCTCAGCAACGTCGACATCGACAAGGCGCTCGGTGACAACCGCCCGGAGAAGCTGCCCGAGAGCGGGCAGAACATCCTGGTGCTGGGCTCGGACTCCCGGGCGGGCGCGAACGGCGCCCTGGACACCGGGCACGTCAGCGGCGCCCGTTCGGACACGACGCTGGTCATCCACATCCCCCAGGGGCGCGCCCGCGCCACCGCCGTGAGCATCCCCCGTGACACGCTGGTCACCCGCCCCGAGTGCACCGGCCGTTCGGGCGGAAGGCTCCCCCAGGCGCACCGCGTGATGTTCAACTCGGTGTATTCGCTGGCGGGGCCGGCCTGCGTCGTGAAGACGGTCGAGTCGATGTCCGGCATCCGCATGGACCACTACATGGAGATCGACTTCGCCGGGTTCACCGACCTCGTCGACGCCTTGGGCGGGGTCGAGGTGACGACGGACCAGAGCATCGACGACACGCACACCGGCCTGCATCTCCCGGCAGGCACCCACCACCTGGACGGCAGGGAGTCGCTGCGCTTCGTCCGCACTCGGCACGGCATAGGGGACGGCAGCGACCTGGGACGCATCGGTCTGCAGCAGCAGTTCCTCATGGCGGTGCTCTCGAAGGTCAAGCAACAGCAGATCCTGACCAGCCCGACGAAGCTCTACCGCGTCGCGAACGCGGCCACCACGTCGCTGACCACCGACTCGGGAATCGGATCGCTGACGAAACTGGCGGAGTTCGGCAAGAGCCTGAAGGCGATCGACCCGAACACCATGCAGACCATCATGCTGCCGGTCGCCTACGACAGGCAGGACCCCAACCGCGTGGTGGCGGCACAGCCGCAGGCGGGCGAGTTGTGGAAGGCGCTGCGCGCCGACAAGCCGGTGCCGGCGGCGGCGAAGAAGTCGCCCGCGACCGGTGGCTGACGACCGGCGGCCGACCTCAGGCAGGCCGTGAATCCGGGTGCGGGGACCGAGGAGGCGACGGGAGACTGCCCGCATGTATGCAGACGCCGACGCCGCCGCCCTGTACGACCTGCTGTGCCCGTGGGATCCGCAGCGGCATCCCGCCGACCGCTTCTACGACGAGATGGTCATGGCCGCCGGCTCCGTGCTGGACGTCGGCTGCGGCACCGGGACGATGCTGCACCGGGCGCGGGAGCGCGGGCACACCGGCCGGCTGGCCGGCGTCGACCCGGACCCGGCGCGGCTGGCCCGGGCGCGGCGCCGCCGGGACGTCGAGTGGGTGGCGGGCACCGCCGCCGATGTGGCCAGCCCGGACTGGCGGGGCGCCTTCGCACTGGTCACGATGACCAGCCACGCCTTCCAGTGCCTGGTGACCGACGAAGAACTGCGTGCCTCGCTCGCTGCGATCCGCGCCGCGCTGCGCCCCGGTGCGGGCCGGTTCGCGTTCGAGACCCGGCACCCCCGGGCGCGGGCCTGGGAGGCGTGGCACGCCGCGAACACCCAGGACGTCACCGACACGGCCGGCCGTGACCTGCGCGTGTGGAACGAGGTGGAGTCCGTCGTGGGGGACGTGGTGACCTTCACCGGCACCACGGCCACCCGCCCCGCCGGCACCGTGCTGCACACCGACCGCACCACCTTGCGCTTCCTGGCCCCCGAGCCGCTCGACGCGTTCCTGGCCGGGGCCGGCTTCGCCGTCGAGCTCCGCTACGGCAACTGGGACCGCTCCCCCGTCACGCCGGACAGCCACGAGATCGTCACTGTCGCCCGGGCGGTGTGACCGGCCGCCGCGACGTGCGCCCGGCGCGGAGCCGGGCCCATCATGGGAAGGGCACGGGAGGAGGCTTGTCCGTGAGCGCACAGGAGCCCGCACCGCCCGCTCCCGGTCGGCGGGAGGCGACAGCCGCCCCCGGCGGCCTGCTCGACCTGCTCAACGTGGCGGCCGTCCTGCTGGACGCCGAAGGCCGGATCCAGCTGTGGAGCCCGCAGGCCGAGGAGGTCTTCGGCTACACCGCCGAGGAGGCCCTGGGCCGGCATGCGGGGCCGCTCGTCGTCCACGAGGAGCACATGGACCTCGTCATGCAGCTCTTCGGCAATGTCATGGCCGGGAAGGGCAACTGGGCGGGTGTCTTCCCCGTCCGCCACCGCGACGGCACCACCCGGATGGTGGAGTTCCGCAACACCCGGCTGCAGGACGCGGAAGGCCGCTACTACGCCCTCGGCCTGTGCAGCCGCCAGTCGACGCTGCGGCGGGTGGAGCGGGACCTGGCACTGTCCACGCGGCTGGTCTCGCAGTCGCCGATCGGACTGGCGGTCCTGGACCCCGACCTGCGCTACGTGACGGTCAATCCCGCCGAGGAGCAGCTCACCGGAGTGTCGGCCGCCGAGCACGTCGGCCGGCGCGTGGAGGAGGTGCTCCCGTTCCTGGACACCGACAGCTACGGGGCGGCGGCCGAGGAGGTGCTGCGGACCGGTGTGCCGGTCCTGGACCGCTACACCGTGGGCCGTACCCCGGCCGACCCGGCGGAGGAGCACGCCTGGTCGGTGTCCTTCTACCGGCTCGAGGCACCCAGCGGCGAGGTGCTGGGCGTGGCCACCTCCTCCGTCGACGTCACCGAACGGCACCGTGCCGTCCAGGAGCACCGCCGCACTGCGCTCGCCCTGCAGCGCAGCCTGCTGCCCAGCCCGCCGCCGCCGCGTCCCGGGCTGTCCGTGGCGACCCGGTACCAGCCGGCCGAAGAGGCGCACGAGGTGGGTGGCGACTGGTTCGACGTCATCGCTCTCGCCGACGACAAGACCGCGCTCGTGGTGGGCGACGTGATGGGCAACGGCATCAACGCCGCCGCCATGATGGGCCAGTTGCGCACCGCGACCCGGACGCTGGCCCACCTGGACCTCGCGCCGGCCTCCGTCCTGCAGCACCTGGACCAGATCACCGACGACCTTGACCCGTCCATCGCGACCTGCGTGTTCGCCGTCTATGACCCGCACACCGCCTGCTGTCACCTGTCGTTGGCCGGGCACCTTCCGCCGGCCGTGCTGCGCGCCGACGGCCACGCCGAGCTGCTGGACCTGCCCACGGGCTCGCCGCTGGGAGTCGGCGAGGGCACGTTCCGCACCACAGCGCTGCAGATGGGCCGGGGAGATCAGCTGCTGCTGTACACCGACGGCCTGGTCGAGACCCGTGACCAGCCGATCGACGACCGGCTGGCGGTGTTGCTCGGGCTGCTGGACGACCCGCGGCGTCCGCTGGAGGAGACCTGCGACGTGCTGCTGGAATCACTGCGCCATCCGGGGGTGCACGACGATGTGGCGCTGCTGCTGGCGTGCACCGAGCCGACGGGCGAGACGGAGCCGGGATGAACGCCGGGATCGGTGCTCATCCCGGCGCTCCTCCGCCGGACGTCGTCGGGCAGGCGGTCGCGGTGCTGCGCGTCCTCTTCTCACAGGACCGGGTCGCCCGGTCGCTGCACGCCACGGACCTGCGGGTGGTCAGGGCCGGCCCCGGCTGGGCCGGGCCCACGGCACGGACGAGGGCTGCCGCGGCCCGTTCCTCCTCGCCCGGCTCACCGCCCGCTGGGGCAGCCGCTACGGCGCCACGGCAAGATGATCTGGACCGAGCAACCGCGGACAGCGGTGTGACCGGCGCGACCGGCCGGATGGCCGTCGGCGCCACTTCGGTTACATTGCGCGGGCGTCTTGTGACGCCCCGCGCTCGTCAGCCGCTGCCGGTGCGGCCTTGCGGAGCCGCGCCGGCGGCCGTCGGCGCCTCGCCGGCTACCGGGGTGCGGGCCAGGGCGAAGACGCCGGCCACGATCAGGGCGATGCCCAGCAGCTCCGGCAGCAGCCACCAGCCGGCACGGATGTGCTCCTGGTAGACGACGAGACCCAGCGTCATGCTGACGGTTGCGTCCCCCAGGGTGAGGGCGGGCTGCGAGGCCACCAGCGGCCCGGCCTGCATGGCGTTCTGCAGCAGGAACACCGCACACAGCCCCGCCGCGCCGAACGCGTAGGTCTGCCAGGAGGAGAAGAAGCCGATCAGGCCGTCGTCGGCCAGGATGTGCATGGAGGTCTTCATCAGCCCGGCCGTCAGCGCGTAGCCGACGGCGGCCGCTGCCCCGAAGAGCGCAGCGCGAGCCCGGCCCTCGGGGCGCCTGAGCGCCGCGAGAGACAACAGGACGACGGCACCCGCGCACACCGCCAGCACCGGCAGCCACCGGTCGATCTCCACGCGGGTGCGGTTCCCGTCCGGTGACGCCCCCACGAACGCCACGCCCAGCCCGGCCACCACCCCTGCCACCGCGATCCAGGCCGGCCGCGGCAGCGGCTGTCGGGTCAGGAGTGAGGCGACGACGAGGGTGAAGGGCAACTCGAGGACGAACAGCGGCTGGACGACCGTGAGCGGGCCGGTCGCCAGGGCCAGCGCCTGGCACACCCCGGCGACGACCACCGCGAGGATCCCGCCCACCCAGGCGGGCCGCCGCAGCAGATCCAGCATCAGCCCGGCGCGGAACCCCTGCGAGCGTGGCACGCTCAGCGCCGCCCGGCGCTGCAGGACCGTGGCGACGGCGTTGCTGAGCGCGGCGGCCAGCGCGAAGAGGACCGGCAGCACGAACCCCATCCGCGCCACCTCCCGTGCCGGGCCTGCGGGAAACCCCCCGCCCCTGCCATCCTGACCACCACGGGCCGGTGCCGCATCCTCGCCACGCCTCAGGCGTGGCGGGTTCCGAAGCGCGCGAGGAGGTGCCACACGTGCTTGACCGACTGTGGTACGTACGCCCCGGAGCGGGCGGCGTCCCCGACGACTCGGGGATCCAGCCGACCGTCGACGGCGATCTCCGCACCGAGGTCGACGAACTCGGGGCCTCGGTAGTCGGGGTGCCGGCGCAGCTCGTCGACGGCCAGCCGGAACCCGTCGTGCCACTCCAGCGGGCAGGGCAGCCGTGCGGCGGCCGCCTCCACTGCGGTGCCGCGGTAGCAGGGGTCGAGGACGAGCGCCTCCACATCGCGATCGAGGTGGACGGGCCCGTGCACCTGTGCCTCGATGTAGTCGTCGAGCGCGTCCGCGTCATGAGACTCGGCGATCGGAATGAGACCCATGCGTTCCGCGACACCGAAGACAGTGGGTTCCAGGACGCTGTCCGGGTAGCAGAAGGTGGTGCGCCTGAGGGTCTCCGCAGTCAGCCGGAGGTGCGCGGAGCCGAATCTCGGCGCGGCTCCGAACGGCTTTCGGCGGAAGTTCAGCGCCCCGTAGACGGGCCGTTCGTGCGGCGACGCGTCGTCGTACGCGTGGGCGAAGATCCGGCTCTCCCAGCGCCACCGGTCGCCGCCGGGGTGGGCGGTCAGCCCGCCGTTGCTCGTCCCGGTGACGAACTGCGAGACGTAGACGCCCTGCCCGGCCAGCGCGTCGAGGATCCACCGGCCGCCGGACACCCGGTCCGGGTGGAAGTTGAGCGTGACCCGCAGCATCAGATCCAGCGGCGGCCCCTCGGCCAGCGCGGCGACATGCCGGCACGCGCGTTGTTGCGGACCGTCGCCGACGGGGAAGGTGGACATGGACGTCGTCACCACAGCTTGTCGATCGTGCCGGGATGCAGCGGGATGCGGGCGTGTGCGAAGGAGGGACGGGCATGGCGGGCGACCGCCGTGAAGAAGGCGCCCAGCGTCACCTTCTCGATGCCGGGCCGGTCGCTGGGGAAGGGGGACGCCGGGGTACCGCCGACCAGGACGGTGCCGGGCAGCACCTCCCAGCCGGCCCGTTCGTAGAAACGCTGCAGCGGGCGATCGCACGTGAACAGGCCGACGTCCGCGCCGCGGGCCCGCATCGTGGTCCGTGCGGCCGTGACCAGGCGGCCACCGTGGCCACGTCCGCGCACGGACGGCCGAGTGACCACGGTGCTCAGCCCGGCTGCCGTGAAGCGGCGGCCGGCGTGCAGGAGGTCCTTGGTCAGGATGTCCAGCGCGGACACGACGGTGCCTGCGTCGTCGACCAGCAGCATGGACAGCGGCCGCAGCGCCGGGTCGTGCCCCTGCGCCTCCTTCGGCTCGTGCCTCTCACCGTCCGCCGGGGGCCAGGCGAGGTCCTGCAGGGCCAGCACCTGGACGCGCAGCACTCGCGGTACGGCGGGCTCGGGGGCACAGACGATGTGCATCCGCCGATTGTGCCGAGCGAGTGCCCACCGGCGCGAGGCGGTTTCCGGGCCGGCCGCCCGCCCCCGGTGCGGCGCCGCACCGGAGCGATGATCTGCTGGGTCTCGCCCGACTGCCCGAGGAGAAGGAACCCCGATGACCACCGGCGCCCCCGCCACCGCCCCCGACGGCTACTACGAACGCGTCGGCGAGCACCGCTACAAGCCCACCGCCCACGCGGGCGGCGCATGGGACCCGGACGAGCAGCACTTCAGCCCGCTGGGCGGCCTGATCGTGCACGCCATCGACCGGTATCTGGCCGCGAACCCGCGCGACGGGCTCGTCCTGGCCCGCGTCAGCTTCGACATCCTGGGGCGCCTCGCGCTGGAGGAATGCGAGATCCGGGTGGAGACCGTCCGGCCCGGCCGGACCATCGAGTTGCTGGAGGCCGTCGTCCTGATCGGCGACCGGCCGGTCGTGCGGGCCCGCGCCTGGCTGCTGGCCACCGTGGACACGACGGCCGTCGCCGGCGCGGACGCCGGGCAGCTGCCCTCCCCCGCCGGCCTGGCGACGTGGCCGCTGCACGAGGTGTGGCCGGGCGGCTACATCGGCTCGGTGGACATCCGGCCCGTCGGCACACCGCGGGCCGGCCGCACGACAGCCTGGGTCTCCACCGCGTTCGACCTGGTCGCCGGCGAGGCGAGCAGCCCGACGGCGTCGTTCATCGCCCTCGTCGACACCGCCAACGGCATCGCCGTGCGGGCGGAGCCCACCGAGTGGATGTTCCCGAACGTCGACTTGACGATTCATCTCCACCGGCAGCCGGACGCCGGCTGGACGGGCCTGGACACGACCGTCACCCTCGGCGGCACCGGCCAGGGCGTCACCAGCACCGTCCTGCACGACCTGCACGGTCCGGTCGGCCACGCGGAGCAGATGCTGACCGTCCGCCCGGTTCCGGGGGCGACGCCGTCAGCCTGACCGCTCGGCCGCCTCGACGAACCGGGCGAGGTTCGCCAGCGACATGCGCATGCCGGTCGCGTTGTCGGCGGCGGGCACGGCGTCGGGCACCCCTTCGTGCGCGACGCGGATGTCGGTGCCGCCGTCGTCCGCGTCGGTGAGCGTGGTCGTCATCTTCATCTCGCCGCGCAACGCGGGGTCCGCGGTCTCGAACTCGAGCAGTTCGACCACCTGCTCGTCGGGCACGAGCCGAGCGAAGTGACCGTGGTAGGTGTCGGTGTGCGCGGCCGACTTGCCGACGCCGTCGCGCACGTCATAGGTGAGCGAGACCCGGAAGCCGCCGCCTTCGCGGGCGTCGAACGCGTGCACGCGGGCGCTCATGCCGTCCGGCGCCCGCCACGCGGCGACGGCACCGGCGTCCAGCAACGCCCGGTATACCGCGCTGCGCGGCGCATGCACGTGCCGCGAGACCTCCGTCGCGTACATGAGGCCCAAGGTAACCCGGCCTGCCCCCAGCGGCGCAGCAGGAGATCGGGCATCCGTTGTTCCGCTCGCCACGGCGTGTCGTGAAACAACGGATGCCCGATTTCTCGGTCCGGCTCAGCCGAACTGACCGGGCTGGTAGTCGCCGGCGGGCTGCTGGATGATGACGTTCATGCGGTTGAAGGCGTTGATCGTGGCGATGGCGATCACCAGGGCCGCGAGCTGGTCCTCGTCATAGTGCTTGGCGGCGTTCGCCCACGCCTCGTCCGGGACGCCGCCGGCCGCGTCGGCGATCCGGGTGCCCTGCTCCGCCAGTTCCAGCGCGGCGCGCTCGGCGTCGGTGAAGACCTTGGCCTCGCGCCAGGCGGCGACCATGTTGAGGCGCTCCGGTGTCTCCCCCGCGTGCAAGGCGTCCTTGGTGTGCATGTCGGTGCAGAAACCGCAGCCGTTGATCTGGCTGGCGCGGAGCCTCACGAGTTCCTGCGTCGTGAGGGCAGGGCCGAATCAGCGAGCACCTGCCCCACCGCCATGAAGTGTTTGAGGATCTTGCCTGCCTGCTGGTTCTCCATGAGGTTCAAGCGAGCATCCATGATGCGTTCCTCCGCCGTTCGTTTGTGGTGACACAGCTATGACCGGACAGCGCGGTGGAATGTGACAGGGCATGCAGTGACCTGCATCACACGCTCGGCGTCCCCGGTGGGGGCTCGTCCGCCAGGTACCCGGACGCGTCGCCGTGCACGGGGGCGCCCCGGTCGGTGACGCCGAATTCCACCGCGCGGGCGCGGGCCCGTGCGGTGGAATTCGGTGCTGATGTCGACCCCGGTGCCGGTGATCCGGTGAGTGAGCGCCCACGTGCAGAGCATCTCCCCGGTGCCGCCGGCGAGATCGACGACGCGGGTGTCGGGCCCCAGGTCCGGCGCTTGCCCCGGACGGTCGGCTGCTCGCTGCTGAACGGGTTGTGGATGCGGTGAGGGCTCTCGCGGATGGTGAAACCACTTCGCAGGTCCACGGGAGCGATGCCCAGGAGCGGACCATGCGGGCCACCGCAGTGGGGAGCGCACCGCGTCGCGGTGTCCACGCTTTTCGCCCGCGGTGCGGTCCGCTCCGGTCAGCGGTGTACCGGGTCCCAGCGCACCGGCAGGTGGCTGATGCCGTTGATGAAGTTGGAGCTCAGGCGGACCGGCGGGCCGTCGGGTTCCAGCTGCGGCAGGCGGGTGAGCAGCTGGGTGAAGAAGATCCGCATCTGCAGGCGGCCGAAGTGCGCGCCGAGGCACATGTGGGGGCCCTGGCCGAAGGCCAGGTGGTCGTTGGGCGTGCGGGTGATGTCGAACCGGTGCGGGTCGGGGAAGACGCGCTCGTCGAAGTGGGCGGAGGCGTGGTAGACCACGACCTTGTCGCCCGCCGCGATCGCGCTGCCCGGCGAGTTCGGTGTCCTGGGTCGCGGTGCGGCGGAAGCTGAGCACCGGCGGGTGCCAGCGCAGCATCTCCTCGACGGCGCCCGGCACCAGGCCGGGGTCCTCGCGCAACCGCCGGTAGGCGTCGGGGTGTTCCAGGAGCGCCAGGACGCCGCCGGGCAGGGCGCTGCGCACGGTGTCGTTGCCGGCGATCACGACCAGGAAGAAGAACATCGCCAGCTCTTCCTCGGTCAGCGGCCGCCCGTCGTCGAGGGTCGCGGTGGCGATGGCCGTCATCAGGTCGTCGCCGGGGTGGCTGCGCTTGTGCCGGGCGAGTTCGTGCGCGTAGTCGAACATGTCGCGCAGCATCGCGGGCGAACGCGGGTTGACGGGCCGCCCGTTCGCGTCGCGCACCACCTCGGCGTGCTCGGGGTCCTGGTAGCCGATGACCCGGTTGGTCCACTTCAGCAGCAGGCCGCGGTCGGCGGCGGGGACGCCGAGCAGTTCGGCGAGGTTGGCGAGCGGGAAGTCGTCGGTGACCTCGACCGGCAGGTCGCAGCTGCCGCGCTCGGCGACCGCGTCGAGCAGGGCGTCGGCACGCGCGGTGATCTGCTCGGTGAAGCGCTCCAGCCGGCGCCGGGTGAACACGGCGGCGGCCAGCCGGCGGATCCGGCTGTGCTCGGGCGGATCCATGTTGAGGATCATCCGCCGGATGAAGTCGAGGTCGTCGGGCTCGGGGTCACGGATCTGGGTGGCGCCGAGCCAGGAGGAGTACACGGCGGGGTCGCGCAGCACGGCGCGGACGTCGCGGTAGCGGGTGACGGCCCAGTACCCGGGGCCGGCCGGCCAGTCGTCCACCTCGTGCTCGTCCTGCCAGGCGACGGGCGCCTCGTCGCGCAGCCGGCGGAAGCTCGTCGTGCGGGATGCCGCGGGTGAAGACGCGCGGGTCGAACACGTCGGGCATCGCGGCGGGGGCCGCCATCAGAACCTCCTCAGGAACCGCTCGACGCTGCTGGCCAGCGCCACCGGCGACTCGTCCATCGCGTAGTGCCCGGCGTCGGGGAAGACCTCGAGCTCCAGGTTCGGGTACCAGGCCCCGAAGGTCGCCCGCATGGTCTCGGCGCCCAGCGCCGGGTCGTGCCGCCCGGCGATCACCTGGACCGGCACGTCGCTGCCGTCGATCTCGGTGTGGAAGTCGGTGTCCGCCCAGGCCGGCAGATAGGCGGCGAACGCCTCACGGTCGGAGTGGTCCAGCGAGTGGCGGACCATGGCGTCCAGCCAGGTGCCGGTGAGCCGGTTGCCGGTGGTGAAGTCGATGATGGCGCGCCGGTTGTCGGGACTGTCGGCGGCGCCGTCGAACAGCTGCCGGCTCTGCTCGTCGAACGGCACGCCGCTCGCGGGCACCGGCGACACCCCGACGAGCGCCTTCACCCGCTCCGGCGCGTCGGCGTACACCCGCTGCATGACCGAGCCGCCCATCGAGTGCCCGAGCAGCGAGAACCGGTCGGCACCGAGCTCGTCGGCCGCCGCCAGCACGTCGGCGGCCGCCTCCGCGACCGAGTACTCCCCCGTCTCGCCGCGACGCGACCCGTAACCGCGGTAGTCCAGGAAGACGTAGCTGAACGCCTCCCGGTCCAGGTGCGGCAGCAACGCCTGCCACGACCGCGACGAGCCGAACCACCCGTGCAGAACGCAGCACGGTGTGCGCTCCGGTACCGACACGCTGAACGTCCATGTTCCGCCCTCCGCCGCCGAGTTCAAACTCCGGCGATCTTAGGACGCGGCCCCGCGGTGGGGGAACAGCCTGCCGGCCCCGCGCTTCAGTGCTTGCGCAGCGTGAGCTTCCCGGCGTCGTAGTCGACGGTGACGGACGCGTAGTCGTTGAGGACGTCCGAGCCCAGCAGCCCCTGGAGGTGCTGTCCGTTGCGTGCGGTGCCGAGGTCGATGGCGGCCAGCCGCTGCGTGGGCAGGCGCGCCTCCCCCGCCTTCCAGTGCCGCACCAGCACCACGGCGACGGTGGCCGATCCCGTCACGCCACTCAGGTCGATCTTGTCGCCGGTGTTCTGCAGCCGGAGCCGGCGCGCCAGGCTGCGGTCGACGGCGCTGGAGGAGGCGCCCGTGTCGAGGGCGAACGGGAAGGGGCCCTGACCGTTGATCGTGATCGGGACGAGGGCGAGGGTGCGGTCCCCGTGCTTGACGACTTGCAGCGGCACCGTCTGCTCGCGGCCGCCTGCCGTCTTTTCAGGCCCGCCGCTGCCGCTGCTCAGGCAGGCGGTCGCCCCGACGAACAGCACGCCGCACAGCAGCGCGGCTCTCCCCCGGCGCGTCGGCATGTCCCGACCTCCTCGTGGACGGCGAAAACCCGACGCGAGTGCCCGCGCCCCACACCGCCCAACCGCCGCCGTTCGAGCGACGCCGCCCCGCCCCTCGCGCCGGTCAGGGCGAGGCCCCCGGCTCGTTGGAGGCCGAGCAGCAGCGAAATCTGCCCGACGTGAGCACACGAGTCGGTGATCAGTCCGCGGAGTCGTTCCTCGACGGGTGCGTATTGCCGAGCGTGGAGCTGACGACGATCGGGACGAGAGCGGCGCGCACGCGCCGGAACAGCCCGAGCGTCAGCCGCCGCCACCTGCCGTCTCAGCAGCCGTCGGGCTTCGGCTCGTCGGGGAGCCGGGGGATGTCAGCAGGGTGGAGGCTGACGAGGAGGCCGTAGGCCTCCGAGCGCGGGTCCGTCGGGGACGAGTGCGCTTCGTGCGCCCGTTTGTGGAGCCGGGCCGCCAACTCGTCGGCCTCCTCCGGTGTGAGCCACAGGTGCCTCAGCACCGCGTGGTTCTCCCGGCCGCTCGGCGCGGGAAGCATCTCCGCCATCGCCGCGCGAAACAGCGACTCGGTTCCGCCCTCCTCGATGTCGTGAAGGTCGAAGCTGCGGCTGACGAGGTCGAGGTACTCCTCGGTCCCACCGCGCACCTGCCGGGTCTCGGCCACCCGCACGAGACCGGTCTCGCGCAGCACACGCAGGTGGTAGCCCATCGTGCCCTTGCTGGACTGCAGCGCCGAGGTCAGCTGACTCAGGGTCGCCGGACGCTGACGCAGGACGTTGACGACCCGGTGCCGCAGTGGATGGCCGAGCGCCTTGAACTGGGCCGCGGACAGTCGCAATGCCTCGTGTCGCTCGTCGTCCATGGCGGAAGTGTCTACGAAGATAAACGCTTTGACAACGCCGAAGTCAGCACGCATGCTGCGGCCAAGAGTCGAGATCCCTCGACGCTTGGCCGCCGCCACACCGAATCGGGGAGCCGCATGCCCACGTCCACCGCACAGGTCGCCACCGCTCGTCCCGCCCGCTATGTCAAGCAGCTCGCCTCCCACCTGGGCCGCAAGGCCCGGGCCGACGTCGCCGGGGACGGCCGGACGACCATCGCCTTCGAGCGGGGCACCTGCACGCTGGCCCCACTCCCGGAACACCTGCACCTGGCGTGCGCCGCCGAGGACGCGGACGCCCTGGCCCACGTGCAGGACGTCGTCACCCGGCACCTGGGGCGGTTCGCCACACAGGAGGAGCTGCCCGCGGTGCGCTGGTCGGAACCGGTGCCCGGGGACCGACTGCAGATCACCGACCCGGTGGTCGAGGACTACGTGCTCGCGCACTGCACGCCGGCCGACGGCCTGCTGGACGAGCTGGCCGTCACCACCCGCGAGGCGACCGGCGGCGCGGCGCGGATGCAGGTCACCCACGACGAGGGCGCGCTTCCTGACGATGCTCACGCAGCTCGTCGGCGCGCGCAGCGCGGTCGAGGTGGGCACCTTCACCGGCTACTCCTCGCTGTGCATCGCCCGCGGCCTGCAGCCCGGCGGCCGGCTGCTGGCCTGTGACACGAGCGAGGAGTGGACGGCCGTCGCCCGTGAGCACTGGGAGCGGGCGGGCGTCGCCGATCGCATCGAGCTGCGGATCGCGCCGGCCGCCGAGACGCTGCGCGCCCTGCCGGACGAGCAGAGCATCGACATCGCCTTCATCGACGCGGACAAGGTCAACTACCCGCTGTACTACGAGGAGCTGGTGCGGCGGCTCCGCCCGGGCGGCCTGGTCGTCCTCGACAACGTGTTCCTCGGCGGCCGCGTCCTCGACCCGGCCTTCCAGGAGGAGCACCACGTGGCGATGCGCCGGGTGAATGACCTGATCGCCGCCGACGACCGCGTCGACGCGGTCATGCTCCCCGTCCGCGACGGCGTCACCCTCGCCCGCAGGCGCTGATGCCAGGGCTGCCGCCGGAGCGGTTTTTTTCGTCGCAGCGGAGCAGCGCGCTGCACCATCCAGACGTACGAGGCGTAGGCGCGGCGACCTCGCGTTCTCCTCAGCCGCTTCCGCCGCCGCGGCCACCACCCCTGACGCCTGTGCCGAAGTAGGCTGAATAGGAGACAACGTCCGCTGGTTCTCATGTCAGCGCGGCGGAGCGTGCGGCGTCCCGTGAGAGATGCGGCAGGACCGACGCGGGGGGCTCCGGCCCGGGGCTCAGGGGTCTGTCGCTTCGGCAAAACTCCCCCGAGGGGTATCCGATGGCGAAACGTCTGATCGTCTGTTGCGACGGCACCTGGAACGTCGCCGACCAGCCCAGCAAGACGAACGTCACCAAGGTCGCCCTCTCCGTCCGGCCACGCGCGGACGGAATGGAGCAGCGGGTCTACTACCACAGCGGGGTCGGCACGCGCCGGTGGGAACGGCTGCGCGGCGGCGCGTTCGGGATGGGGCTGTCCGGCAACATCCTGGATGCCTACCGCTTCCTCGTCGACGCCTACGAGCCCGGTGACACGGTGTATCTGTTCGGCTTCAGTCGAGGAGCCTTCACCGCACGCAGCCTGGCCGGCCTGGTGCGCAACTGCGGGATACTGCGGCGGGAGCACGCCCACCGCGTCAAAGAGGCATGGACCCTGTACCGGGACCGGGCCGAGAAGCCGACCGGCACGGCCTCCACGCTGTTCCGCCGGGCCTACGCCCGGGACGCGGTGATCCACTTCATCGGGGTGTGGGACACGGTCGGTTCCCTCGGCATCCCGGCCCCGGGCGTCTCGTGGCTCACGCCGGTCGTGAGCCTCATCGACCGTCGCTGGGCGTTCCACGACACCGAGCTGAGCAGCTGGGTGAAGGGTGCCTTCCACGCGCTGGCGATCGACGAGCAGCGCAGGCCGTTCGCCCCCACCCTGTGGCACCAGCAATCCGGTGACGCCGGGAACGGTCAGGAACTGCAGCAGGTGTGGTTCGCCGGCGTGCACTGCGACGTGGGCGGCGGCTACCCGGAGACGGCGCTGTCCGACGTCACTCTGCTGTGGATGGTGCGTCAGGCCCGCCGGTACGGGCTGGAGTTCGACGACGAGGCGCTCAGCGAGAACGGGCCGCGTGAGATGGCTCCGGAGAGCAGCGTCGAGTTCCGGGTGCGCCCCGACAGCATGGGCACCGCGCACGATTCGCGCACCGGCCTCTACGCCCTGGTCCCGCCGTGGCACCGGCCCATCGGACAGGCCGTGGACCGGCGGCATCGGCCCGACGGGCGCGAACGCGTCTCGGAGTCCGCCCAGGAACGGTTCGGCAAGGATCCGTCCTACCGGCCGCCCGAGCTTCGTCGGTATCTGGCTCGGCGACGGTTGCGCACCGTGCCGGGGCCGGCCGACCGCAAGGCCGCGTGAGGTTTCGGCGAGACCGCGAGGCGAATAAGCGTCGAAGTTCCTGCGGTGCCCTCCGAGTCGGCGTAGAGCACCGAGGAGTCCGCGCGTACGAAGTACGAACCGCCGTCATGACGGCCGTCGACGAGTGACAGGGAACCGGGACCGCGGTCGCCGAGCGTAGCGCTGCTCAAGCAGCTTCGTGGCGATGAAGTAGCTTGCTGACGCCCCTGGAGGTACCGGAGGTCAACGGTGGAGCCGACGGAGAACCCCATGCCCGGAGAGGCCCCGTACCTTGCACTCGCCGACGCGCTGCGTGCCCGGATTCTCGCCGGGGAGTGGGAGATCGGACAGCGCCTGCCGTCCCGCGCGAGCCTTGCCGAGGAGTACGGCATCGGACGCAACGTCGTACAACGGGCCGTGGACCGGTTGATCATCGGGGGCCTGCTCGAAGGGCGCTCGGGGTCGGGGACCTACGTCCGCCCGGCGCGCGAACGCCTGCCGTTCATCCGCTCCCGGCATCGCGGGAGCCGGGGCGCCCGGCCGCCGGCCACCCTGCCGGAACGGGGTCGGGCCGACTCGTGGGACACGCACAGCCAGATGCGGGTGCCGGCGCCGGAGGCGATCGCCGAGCGGCTCACGATCGGTGCCGGGGACCTGTGTGTCACCACGCACTACGAGTTCCTCGCCGCCGGGCAGCCCGTGCAACTCTCCACCTCCTGGGAACCGATGGCCGTCACGGCCGGCACCGCCGTGGTGTTGCCCGAGCGTGGCCCGCTCGCGGGAACCGGCGTGGTCGAGCGGATGCACGCCATCGGCGTGGCCGTCGAGACCGTGGTCGAAGTGCCGCGCCCGGGCCGGGCCACCCCGTGGCAGGCGAACCTGCTGGGGATCGGTGTCGGAGACCTGGTACTGCGGATCGAGCGGACCCTCTACGACACCGGCGGACGCCCGGTGGAGACGGCGGACATGGTCATCCCGGACGTGCGCAGGGAGGTGGTCTACGAGTTCGGCGTCGACCGTCCGCACCGGAGGCCGGTGGGGTGACCGTGCCGCCCCGCTCCCGGCTCGGGTTGCTGCGCGACCCGGACTTCGCACGGCTCTTCGCCGCCACCGGCCTGGGGCAACTGGGCGACCGCATCGTCTTCCTGACCCTGCCGCTGGTCGCCATCGTGCAGTTGCACGCCGACGAACTGCAGGTCGGACTGCTGACTGCGACGACCACCGGTGGCTCGTTGCTGGTCGGCCTGCCTGCGGGCGCGTGGGTGGACCGCGTGCGGAAGAGATCGGTGATGGTCAGCACCGACCTCGCGCGGGCCTTCGTACTGGGGACGATCCCCGCTGCGTGGTGGGCGGGCTGTCTGGAGATCTGGTGGCTTTACGCGGTGGCACTGGTTCACGGCGTGCTGACGGTCTTCTTCGACGTCGCCTACGCCGGCTATCTGCCGCACCTGGTGGGCCGCACCCACCTGGTCGAAGGCAACTCGCGGCTTTCCGCTGTCCGCTCGGTGACAAGTGTCGGTGGACCGACGGTGGCGGGCCCGCTGGTCGGCTGGCTCGGAGCCGCCGTGACTCTCCTGGTGAGCTGTGTCGGCATGGCTGCGTCGGGCCTGCTCGCGGCAGGCCTCCGCGGGCATGAGCACAAGCCGGAGCACGGTGAGCGTCCTGGGCTGCGCAGGGAGATAGGGGAAGGCTGGAGGTTCGTCGTCGGTCACGCCGCCCTGCGCGCGACGATGACGGCGGATGCCGTCTTCAACCTCTTCCTGGTGATGTACCAGTCCATGCTGCTGGTCTTCCTGGAGAGGGAGGTGCACCTCGGCTCGTCCGGGATCGGCCTCGTTCTGTCCGGGATGGGTTGCGGCGCCTTGCTGGGCGCTCTGCTGGCGGTCAGAGTCGCGAAGTGGGTAGGGCAGGGTCGGGTCATCTGGGTGGCGCCTGTGGCCACCTGTCCACCGGCAGCCATGATGCCGGTGGCGCACCCGGGCTGGAGCGTGTACCTGGCGGCCGCCGGACTCGCCCTGCTGTCGCTGGGCGGAGTCGTCCGCTTCGTGGCCCAGTCGAGCCTGCAACAGTCACTCACGCCGGACCGGCTGCTGGGCCGCATGAGCGCGACGGCCCGGTTCGTGTCCTGGGGCGGCCTGCCGCTGGGCGGGGTGCTCGGAGGGCTTTCCGGGTCTCTGTACGGCGCCAGGTCCACCTTGTGGATCGGCGCGGCCGGCATGATGTTGAGCTTCCTCCCGAACTTCTTGTCGCCGCTTCGGACCATGACGGTCCTTCCGGTGTCTGCGGAGCTCCGGTCCGAGACTCTCGCTCCCGGAGAGGGCTCCAGCGCTCCGCCGAGTACAGCATGTCCGTGATACCCCGCTCCACACATGTGCCGGCACTGGTCAACCGTTCGCCCGCGGGCGTGTCGCGCCGAAGCTCTCCGCCGCCGTCATCGCAGCCTGCGCCGACTCGAGCGTATGCCGCGAGCTGACCACGAGCGAGTGGTACCAGGCAGCGTCGTCGACCAGGTAGTGGCGGCGTCACGGGGCCGTTGCGTCCGGCCTCCCGGCTGATCGTCGAGGTGGGCCTGTCCAGCCGCCTCGCAATCCCGGCGTAGGAAAGCCCGTCGACGAGCCCGGCCGCGACACGCCGTCACCACGATGCCGGTGACGCGCCGTCCCGGCTGCCCCTTCGACCCGCCGGCCGAACTGGCCGACGCCCGCCGGCACGGCCCGATCAGCCGCTACACCGTCCCCGGCGGAAGAGCCGGCCGGCTGATCGCCGAATACGACCTGGCCAGGTCGGTGCCGGCGATCACTCGCGGTTCAGCTCACGCAAGGAGCTCATGCTGCGGTCCGAAGTGGCCGTGGAACTGCGGAGGTCGGTGCGCGAGGCGGTCGAGCTGTGCCCTGCCGCGGCGATCGTCCTGCCGGCCGGTCGCCGCCCGCAGTCGCATTCCGAAGTCGGCTCCCGTTCCGCATGACAGGCGGCCTCACCCGCCGTCCGGACAGGGGCGGCGCCCCCTGAAATCACGTCGCCCGTGTCCACCTCGTCCGGTACGCTCGCGGGATTGTTTTCGCTGCTGAGCCACGTGAGGTCCGCGGGTGGCAGCCCGGCGGTTCCAGGCTGAAAGTAGGTTTCCTTCATGGCATGTCGTATCAGTGAGCTCGTACTCGGCTGCCGCGACCCCGAGGTGCTGGCGCGGTTCTGGTGCGAGGTCCTGGACTTCGTCGTGCTCGATCGCGAAGAGGACGGCACCCTCGAGATCGGGCCGCGCGAAGGATTCGGCGGCCCGCAGCCGACGATCATCCTCAGCCGCAGGGACGAGCCCGAGCCGGGGAAATCCCGGCTGCACATCGACGTCAACGCCACCGACCGCGATCAGGACGCCGAGCTCGAACGTCTCCTGAGGCTCGGTGCGCGCCCAGCCGACATCGGCCAGACAGGGGAGGAGCAGTGGCATGTCCTGACCGACCCCGAAGGCAATGAGTTCTGCCTGCTCAAGACCCGTCTCATCCCACTCTGATGCTCATCGGTCACGCCTGGGCACCGGGACGTCGGCGCGGTGGATGGCCGGGCCGAGGTGACGGACGAGCCCTGACCGCTGGTGACGTTCCGTTGGACGCACGTCTTCATGGCGGACGAGCAGCTCATCGCCTCGGGCTCGACACTGCGCTTCCACGATCGGCAGGAGGCCGCGACGGGACTGTTCGTCGCCCACCCGTCCGATGAGAGGTGAGGCGTCAGCGGCCTACGGCCCAGCGGCTCACGAACAGCCCCGCACCGGTGAGGATCACGACGGAGGCGCACGCCTCGTCCCTTCGCGCCATCCTCTTGTCACAGCGAGCATCCACGACATCTTCGGTGTCGGCGCCCCCTTGGGCCTCGGCATACGCGGTGGCGGCCGCGATCTCCTGGTCGGCGTGGTCGGAGCGCTCCTGGGACCACCGGAGCAGCAGGATGCCGAGCCCGGCAAGGAGCAGGCCGAGGCCCGTGAGAATACGTCGTGCGGATCTCTGGGCAAGTACCACGACGAGGCCCTCAGCCCGCCGCGGCGTCGTGGAACCGGCCGGCGTCCGCGACGGCCACGAAGGTGCGCACAGCATCGAGTTCCACGGCAGCCACGTTATCGGCACGACGAACGGTTGTGATGGGCCGGTGAGCCGATTGTTCGTCTCGTCGTCCGCCAGCCGCTTTGATGACGAGGTCAGCGGGCGGTCGTGTCCGGGTCGGCGAGGAGGTGCGGCGGGTATGTCGGACAGGCGGCGGGTGCTGGGTCGGCGGTTCGGCCGGCTGTGGGCGGCGTATGCCGTGAGCGCGTACGGCACGGCGTTCGGGTTCGGCGCGTTCCCGCTGATCGCCGTCCTCGTGCTGCACTGCGGGCCGGCGCAGGTCGCCGCGCTGGCGGCGGCCGGGCGGGCGGTGGGGGCACTCGTCGCGGTGCCGCTCGGGCCGTGGGTGGAGGGCCGCCGCAAGCGGCCGGTGATGATGGCGATGGACCTGGCCCGGTTCGCGGCGATGATGAGTGTCCCGGTCGCTTTCGCGTTCGGCCGGCTCAGTTTCGGACAGCTTCTCGTCGTGTCCGTCGTGGTGGCGGCGGCCGGCATCGCCTTCAAGTCGGCGAGCGGCGCGTACCTCAAGGCACTGGTCGCGCCGGAGGACCTGCTCGTCGCCAACAGCCGCTTCGAGGCCACGACCTGGAGCGCGACGACGATCGGCCCGCCGCTGGGCGGCGCGGCGATCGGGGTGCTCGGACCGGTCACGACGGTGGTGGCCGACGCGGTCAGTTACCTGCTCTCCGCCCTGGGCATCCGAGCCATCGGCGGGAGCGAGCCGCGCCCCGCGCGGACGGGAGCGGCGGCGCGACGACTTCGGGCCGGGGACCTGCTCGACGGCTGGCACGACATTCTCGGTCACCGCACGCTGCGGCCGCTGTTCTGGAACACGATCGTGGTCAACGGCCTGATCTTGGCCTCCGAGCCGCTTCTCGCGGTACTGCTGCTGGGCCGGCTCGGCATGGCGCCGTGGCAGTACGGGCTCGCCTTCGCGGCCCCGTGTCTCGGGGGGCTGGTCGGAGCCAGGCTGTCGGGCCGGCTCGTCGCCAGGTTCGGCCAACGCAGGGTGCTGCTCACCACGGGGACACTGCGGGCATGCTGGCCGCTCGGGTTGGCGTTCGTCCAGCCGGGCGCAGCGGGGCTCGTGCTGGTGATCGGCGTCCAGCTCGGTCTGGTGACGTGCATCGGCGTGTTCAACCCGGTGCTGGCCACCGCCCGGCTCGAACACACCGCGTCCGACCGGGTGGCCCGCACGCTGTCCGCGTGGTCGGTCAGCAGCAGTGTCGCCATCGCGGGCCTGACCGCGCTGTGGGGTGGGCTGGCCGCCGCGACGAGTTCACGCACGGCGATCGCGCTCGCCGGCGTACTGCTTCTCGCGACGCCTCTGCTGGTGCCGCGCCGCGAGGACGTGTCGGCACGCGACGCGAGCGAGACCGCCGCGCCACGCGAGCGCAGCCCGCTCGCGTGAGCAGGCCTGGCTGCTTCACCGTTCAGGCGCGTCCGTCGTCCGAGTGGGGAATTCCTCGAGGCCGAGTACCTGAAGCAACTGCAGTCGCTCGCGGGCCTCGGCGTCCGACGGTGTGAGCACCACCAGCTGTTGGCCCTGGTCGGGCGTGACCAGAGTCTCACAGACCATCACCAGGCGGCCCACCCGCGGGTGCAGGATGGTCTTACGGTCGGCGCGCCGTACCGCCACCTCGTGCGCGGCCCACAGTCGGCGGAAGTCGGCGCTCGCAGCCTGCAGCCGGTCGACGAGTCCGGCGACCGTGGGATCACCGGACCGGCGGCCGGCGGCCGCGCGCAGGTCGGCCACGAGCCGACGGGCCCGGTCCTCTCGATCCTCGCGCGGGGCGGCGGCGCGGGTGGCGGGGTCGGTGAACCAGCGATGGACGAGGTAGCGCCGGTCGCCGGAAAGGCCGGTGTGGTCGCCTGTCAATAGCACGGACCCCCGGTTCTGGGCGAGGGCCTCCCCCAGGTCGGACAGCACCAGCGCCGGGGTGTTGCCGAGCAGGTCGAGCATCCGCACCAGGCCGGCGCGTGCCAGGCCCGCCGCCCCGTCGGCGGGCGGAGGCCGGTGACCGGCCAGGTGGAACACGTGGTCGCGCTCGTCCTCGCTCAGGCGCAGCGCCCGGGCCAGCGCACCGAGAACCTGGGGCGAAGGCTGACTGCTGCGCCCCTGCTCCAGCCGCACCACGTAGTCGACCGACACGCCGGCCAGCATGGCCACCTCTTCACGGCGCAGCCCGTTGGTTCGGCGGCGGGGCCCGTCGGCGATACCGACCTCGGCCGGGCGGATCACCTCGCGACGGCGACGCAGGAAGTCGGCGAGCTCGTCACGTTCCATGACCCCATGCTCTCTCGCAGCGGGCAGCCCATCCAGGGAGCGGCGCTCCCAGGACGAACTCTCCGCTAGCAAACATCACGGCTCAGGCAGAGGGTGGAAGGCAGACCGAGGACGAAGGAGAACACCATGCAGACGCGAACCCTGGGGCGCACCGGCCCGGCCGTCTCCGCTCTGGGCCTGGGCGCGATGGGCATGTCGGGAGTCTACGGCGCGGCCGACCGCACGGAGAGTGTGGCCACCGTGCACGCCGCGCTGGAGGCCGGCGTCAACCTGATCGACACCGGCGACTTCTACGCCATGGGCCACAACGAGTTGCTGCTGGCCGAGGCGCTCCGCGGCCGGGACCGGGACAGCTACACGCTGAGCGTCAAGTTCGGCATGCTGCGGGAGCCGGGGCCCGCGTTCGGCGGGACGGACGGCCGCCCCGAGGCGGTGAAGAACTTCCTGGCCTACTCGCTGACCCGGCTGGGCACCGACCACATCGATATCTACCGTCCCGCCCGGCTGGACCCGCAGGTACCGATCGAGGAGACGGTGGGCGCGGTCAAGGAGATGATCGACGCCGGGTACGTGCGGCACCTCGGCCTGTCGGAGGTCGACGCGGCGACGATCCGCCGGGCCCACGCGGTACATCCGGTCGCCGATCTGCAGATCGAGTACTCACTGATCTCCCGCGCGGTGGAGGCGGACGTGCTGCCCACGCTGCGAGAGCTCGGCATCGGGCTGACCGCCTACGGGGTCCTCAGCCGCGGCCTCATCTCCGGGCACTGGACAGCCGAGCGCGGCACCGATGCCAGCGACAGCCGCAGCCGCAGTCCACGGTTCGCCAGCGGCAACGTCGAACACAACCTCGCCCTCGTGGAGGCTGTGCGCCGGGTGGCCGAGGCGAAGGGCTGCACGGTCGCCCAGCTGGCCATCGCCTGGGTGGCCGCGCAGGGTCGGGAGATCGTGCCGCTGGTCGGCGCCCGCACCCGAGAGCGGCTTGCCGAGGCGCTGCCGGCTGCGGAGCTGGACCTCACGGCGGACGACCTCGCCGAGATCGAGAAGGTGGTGCCGCCGGGCGCGGCACGCGGCGACCGGTACCCATCCGCGTTCATGTCCGGCCTCGGCGTGGGGAACTGACGGATTGACCGGTGCGTCGATCCTGAAGGCGAGGAGCGCACACGCTGTTGCTCGTCGATGCACTGTCCGCCCGGTGCGGCGTCACGACCCGCCCCGACGGGCCCGGGAAGCCGGTCTGCGCCGCCGGGGGGCGCCTCGTGACAGACCACGGTCGTCAGCCGGCCGCGTAGCGCCAAAAGTCACGCATGAGCGGAGTCGGCATCGGGCCGGTCATCTCGACCTGGGTGAGCACGATCGCGACCGCTCCTGTCGACGGGACGATGTGCGAGGTCGTGCCCGTGCCGCCGACCCAGCCGTAGCGGCCCGGCACGTTCCACGGGTCCGCCGCCTGGACATCGACCGAGCCGCCGTAGCCCCAGCCCTGGCCCTCGAGGAACAGTCTGGCGGCTTCGCGCTGCCCGGCCGTGAGGTGGTTCGTCGTCATCTGCCGGACGGAGTCGGCGGCCAGGAGCCGCCGCCCGTCCGGAGTGCGACCGCCGGCGAGCAGCATGCGGGCGAAGGCGTACAGGTCGTCGACGGTGGAGACGAGGCCTCCCGCGCCCGAGGCGAAACCGGGGAGGGTGCTCCACAACCCGTCGGGGGCGTCGACGAGTTCGAGGCTGCCGTCCGGAAGGGGCCGGTAGAAGTGGGTGAACCGGTCGAGCTTGGTGGCCGGCACCGCGAAGCCGGTGTCCGTCATGTCCAGCGGATCGAAGATCCGTTCGGCCAGGAAGTCGGGCAGTGCCGTGCCCGACGCCCTGGCGATCAGCACGCCCTGGATGTCGGAACACGCGTTGTAGAGCCAGGCGTCGCCAGGCTGGTGCAGCAGTGGGATGCGGGACAGGGTCGCCATCCAGGCGTCAGGATCGGTGTCGTGCAGCGGCATCGGCCCCTGCCGCAGCTCGGTGAACAGCGCAGCGACCGCCGGCAGCGAGAAGTCGGCGGGGAACCCCCAGCCGGCGCGGAAGGTGAGCAGGTCGGCGACGGTGATGGCGCGGGCGGCCGGCACGACGTCGTCGAGCGCGCTGGACGGGGTCCGCGCGGCGGAGGGCGCCGCCAGCTCCGGCAGCCACCGCTCGACCGGGGCGTCCAGCGTCAGCCGGCCGTCCTCCACCAGCATCATCACGGCCGCCGCTGTGAGGGGCTTGGTGAGGGAGGCGATCCGGAAGAGCGACTTCCGCCTCATGGGCGAGGCAGCACCGGCGTCGGCATGGCCAAGGACCTGCATCTCCATCTGGTCGCCCTGGGCCACCAGACCCACCGCGCCCGGTACGGCTCCGCTGTCGACGTGTGCGCTGAGAACCTCGTGCAGATCGGTCATGAGGGGAGCCACCTCCTCCTTGGGTGCCATCGCAGGTATGACCTGGCTCGGACCGGAAACTCATCGGCCGGTCCTGTCGGCCCGAACGGTCACTGCGGCTGGCAGCGCGGGCGGCCGGCGCACGGACGCGCGCAGCCGGAGGTCCGGTCCTAGACTTGTGACCCGTTGCACATGAATCCGTGTGGACCGGATGGGCGAGCGGAGGGATGAGCCGATGGAGGCACAGCAGGGCGACCGGTTGCTGATGCACGGCAGGACCGTGGGGCAGCATGACAGGGTCGCGGAGATCGTCGAGGTGATGGGGGAGAGCGGTGAGCCGCCCTACCGGGTGCGGTTCGAGGACGGGCACGAGGCCGTGATGTCGCCGGGCCCGGACTCCGTGGTGGAGCACGAGCCCGGCAAGAGGCCGGCGCGCAAGTGGCTGCGGCGGTAGGGAGCGCGGACGCCGCGGGCCCCGCCGCCGCAGCCCCCTAGCGCGGCGGGCGGACCCGGTGGCGGTAGTGGTCCTCGGCCACGATCGTCATGGCGCCCAGCGGGTCCGCCACCACCTCGTTCGCCGAGAAGTACACGTTGCCGCGAACCTGCGGGTAGCCGGCGCAGAACGTGAGGTGCTTCGAGAGCTCGGCCGGGTCCTGCCAGGGAGCGCCCTGGCTGGAAGCGCCGACCTTGTAGAGGGCCTCGCCGATGTACAGCTCGACGCCGGTGCCGCGCACGACGTCCGCCCACCAGGGGACGAGCTTGGCGTAGTCGGCGACGGTGAAGCCGATGTTCCAGTAGACCTGCGGCACGACGTGGTCGATCCAGCGCTCGCGGACCCACCTGCGGGTGTCCGCGTACAGGTCGTCGTAGGTCTGCACGCCGCCCTGGGTGTCCGAGCCGGTGGGATCGGTGGAGGCGTTGCGCCAGATCGCGAAGGGACTTATGCCGAAGGGCACGTGCGGTTTCGTGCGGTGCAGGCGCTCGTGGGTCTCGCGGACCAGCAGGTTGACGTTGTCACGGCGCCAGTCTGCGCGGGTGGCGAAGCCGCCGCCGTAGCGGGCGAAGGCCGCGTCGTCGTCGAAGTCCTCGCCGGCGACCGGGTAGGGGTAGAAGTAGTCGTCCCAGTGGACGGCGTCGATGTCGTACTTCTCGACGGCGTCGAAGATGGCGTCCTCGACGAAGTGCCGCACCTCGGGCATGCCCGGGTTGTAGTACAGCTTCCCGCCGTAGGTCACCACCCAGTCCGGGTGGACGCGGGCCGGGTGGGTGGCCACCAGGCGGCTCGGGTCGTCGTGGTTGGCGATCCGGTACGGGTTGAACCAGGCGTGCAGCTCCAGGCCGCGGCGGTGGGCCTGCTCGACCGCGAAGCCCAGCGGGTCCCAGCCGGGATCTCTGCCCTGCTCGCCGGTCAGCACGTCGCTCCACGGCTCGAACGGGGACGGCCACAGGGCGTCGGCGGTGGGCCGCACCTGGAGGATCACGGTGTTCAGACGGCGCTCGACGGCGGTGTCGAGGAGGGAGAGCAGTTCGCGCTGCTGCTCGGCGGCGGGCAGGCCTGGACGGGAGGGGAAGTCTATGTTGGCGACCGTCGCCACCCACATGCCGCGCAGCTCGGGGCGACGGTGGTGGTGCCCGGCGTGGCCGGCGCCGGTCGGTTCGACGGCGGAGGCCGCCGTCGGAAGCAGCCCGCCGGAGAGGACTCCGGCGGCCGCGGCGGTGAAGATTCTTCGGGAGATGCCGTCCGCCATGCTCGTGTGCCTCCTGGGGCGTGAGGTGCCGAGGGGTGTGGTGCGCGCCCGAGCCTGACCGTGGGCCGGGCTCTGGGCAATCGGGCGCGCCGGAGCGACCGGGTCCCGGGGCACTCCGGAACGTCCTCTTGACACGGCCATGCCCATGGCGTCACGTCGTGCCGCGAGGCGGGGGCACGACGTGAGACGTCGCCTGGTCGGGGTACCGTCGGCGGCGAGGCGCCGCTGCCGGAACCGTACGGGGTGGCGTGCGGACCAGTGGATCAGCGAAAGGCACAACGTGACCGACATCGAACGCGTCGGAGTGGTGGGATGCGGCCAGATGGGCGCCGGCATCGCCGAGGTGTGCGCCAAGTCCGGGCTGGACGTGATGGTCGCCGAGACCACCGGTGAGGCGCTGGAACTGGGCCGTACCCGGCTGGTGACCTCGCTGAACAAGGCCACCGAACGCGGCAAGCTGACCGCCGGGGAGCGGGACGCCGCCCTGGACCGGCTCGCCTTCACCACCGACCTGGGCGAGTTCGCCGACCGCGATCTGGTCATCGAGGCCGTCGTGGAGAACGAGCAGGTCAAGACGGAGATATTCCGGGTACTCGACCAGGTCGTGACCCGGCCGGACGCCATCCTCGCCTCGAACACCTCCTCCATCCCGCTGGTGAAGCTCGCGGTGGCCACCTCCCGCCCGGACCAGGTCATCGGCATTCACTTCTTCAACCCGGCGCCCGTGCAGAAGCTGGTCGAGCTGATCCCGGCTCTGACCACGAGCGAGGAGACCGTCAAGCGGGCCGAGGAGGCCGTGCAGGGGCTGCTGGGCAAACACGCCATCCGGGCGCAGGACCGGTCCGGTTTCGTGGTCAACGCGCTGCTGATCCCGTACCTGCTGTCGGCGATCCGGATGTTCGAGACGGGCATAGCGAGCCGGGAGGACATCGACAACGGGATGGAGATGGGCTGCGCCCACCCCATGGGCCCGCTGAAGCTCGCGGACCTGATCGGCCTGGACACCGTCGCCTCGGTGGCGGACAGCATGTACGCGGAGTTCAAGGAGCCGCTGTACGCCGCTCCCCCGCTGCTGCAGCGCATGGTCGACGCGGGCCGCTTGGGCCGCAAGGCCGGTGCGGGCTTCTACGCCTACCCCTGACCGGCGCCCTTCCTCGCCTACGGGGACGGGGTACCGAACCCCGTGGGCGAGGATCCCTTACGCCGGCCCGTCGCCGTCGGGCAAGCTGAACCCGACGCATGGACCGGGAGAAGGCGACGCTGATGTCCACCACCCCACCCGAGGCTCAGCACGATGGTGCGCAGGACCGCATTTCCGCTGCAGTGACCGCCCTTCAGGGAGATCTCGTCCGCTCCGAAGGCAAGGCGAGCCTGCTCCTGGCCCTGTCCGGAGCCGCACTGGTGGCGCTCGTCTCGACGGTCCCGAACCTCCGTCCGCCCCTTCCGGCAGGTGTGCTCGGGGGGCTCGGCACCGCCGCGCTGCTGGCCGCAAGGGGCTGCTGTTACTCGCAGTCCGTCCGAACCTCGGTGGAACCGGCTGGACCAGCTGGCCCCGGTTGAGTGTCGAGGAACTGCGTGACCAGCTGAGGTCCGGCTACCAACCGGAGAACCTCCGGTTCATGGCGGCACTCGCCACCCGCAAGTTCCGGCTCATCCGGACAGCGGCCGACTGCATGCTGGCCGGAATCGGCCTCCTCATCCTCGCGGGCCTCTTCGTCATCACGGCGTGAGCGGGCCGCCGGCGGCGCCCTGCTCAGCCGATGGTGACGAGGCGGGCCCAGGTGGGTGGGGAGCCCGGGACATAGTCGGGGTCGTGTTCCCACACGCGGGACGGGCGGGAGAAGAGGCCGACGACCGTGCGGCAGGGCGGCTGGTCGGAGGGCCACCTGGTCTGGCCGTCCGTCAGCGCGACGACGACGTCCGGAAGGGGCCGGGAGCGCAGCGCCTGGGCGAAACCCGAGCGCAGGTCGGTTCCCCCGCCGCCGATCAGCGACACGTTCTCGGCCCGGCACAGCGGGACAGCGACCCCGGCCGCCGCGTCGCAGGAGATCACCGAGACCAGGTCGCGTCGTCCGCCGACCGCCCTCGAGATCGCCGTCACCTCCAGCAGTGCGCTGCCCAGTTCGGCGTCGCTCACCGATCCGGAGGTGTCGATGACGACGCACACGCGGGGCGGGGTGCGGCGCAGGCTCGGCAGCAGCACCCCGGGGACGCTCGCCGAACGGCGGGACGGGCGCCGGTAGCTGTGGTTCTCCCCTACGCCCGGTGCGCCGGCCGCCGAACGGATCGCCGCACCCAGCAGCTTCCGCCACGGCTGCGGCGGATGAAACGCCTCGTCCGCCCACCGGCGCCAGCCGTCCGGGGCACTGCCGGGACGCCCCTTGATGCCCTCGGCGACACGGAAACGGACCGCGTCCCGCTGCTGTCTGGTCAACCCGTCGGCACCTTCGGGGCCCAGCTCCCACGGGCGCTCGTGCCCGTCGGCGCCACTGCCGCAGTCCAGCCAGACCAGGCCGGCCGCGAGACCCGTCAGCGACGACCGCTTCAGGTACTCCTCCATCAGCAACCCCTCGGGCAGGCCCAGCATCGACGGCTGCACCACGCCGTGGGGCGTGGGCAAGCCGTCGCCGTAGATGTCGTCGTTGATCTCGAAGTCGGCGGCGATGTTGCGGCGCAGCCCCTCGCCCGGCCCGTATCGCTCGTACTCCCGTGCGAAGCGTTCGCCCCGGGCGTGATGGTCGCGCAGCAGGTGCGAGACCTCGTGCACCCACACGCCCGCCAGGTCCTCCACGGTCATGCGTGCCACGAAGCCGGGCGAGACGTAACACCGCCAGTGCGCGTCCACCGCCATCGTCGGCACCGAGGGATCCGCCACCACGTGCAGCGCGAACAGGGCGTCGGCCAGGTATGGGCGTACGTTCACCGCATGCAGCCGGGCACTGAGCAACTTCGCCACGTCCAGGTGGGGTTCGGGTGCCTTCATCGGCGCGCCCCGATTGCCGGGGCGGCCCCGGCCGACGCGGCGACCCGACCCACCGACCGATCCGCCCGCTGGACGAGGCCGATCACGTCGGCGAGCCGCTCCACCGCCTCCGGCACCTCCCAGTCCTCGCGCCGCAGCGCGGCCAACGCCTTCGCCGGGCCGACCAGCAGGTCCGCGGTGCCGGTCTCCAGCGCCCGTACCAGCACAGCCCAGCCGGCCTCCCAACGCTTCCGCACCGGCCGTGTGCCCACGGCTGCCACCACTGCGTCCAGCGCCGCCTGCCGCAGATCGCCCCGCTGAGGCAGCTCGGCGGCGGCCGGGTCGGCCAGCAACATCTCCGGGTCGGGCAGATCCATCCGGTCAAGGTGGGCGAGGAGTTCGAGCCCCGGCCCGTCGCCCACCACACCACGCACCAGCAGCGCCAGGACGTCCCTGGAGACACCGGCCGCCGTGGCGAAGGCCAGCAGCGTCAGCGCGGCCTCCCAGCTGCGGGGCGAGGGCCAGGCGCCGCCGCGCCTCGTCTCGGTACTCGGCAGCCGGTGGATCAGCTTCGGCCGGGCCTCCAGAAAGCCGCACACCACACGCCGGGCGAATTCCACGGCCTCCGGCAGCCGTTGCCCGTCCAGCCGGGGCAGCTCCGCCCGGGGCCACACCCCGCCCAGGCCACGCACCACGACCTCCTGCTCGTGGGCCCAGTACAGATGCACGAAGCGGTTCGCCAGCGGCGGGCTCAGCTCCCAACCGTCCGCCGCCGAGGCGCGCGGGTTGGCGGCCGCCACGATCCGCACGCCCGGCGGCAGTTGCAGCGCTCCTACCCGGCGCTCAAGGACGACCCGGAGCAGCGCGGCCTGGACGGCCGGTGTAGCGGTGGACAGTTCGTCGAGGAAGAGGAGACCGCGCCCGGCTCGGACGATCTCCACAGCCCACTGCGGCGGAGCCATGGGCACGCCCTGCACCGCCGGGTCTTCGCCCACGATCGGCAGTCCGGAGAAGTCGGACGGCTCATGGACGCTGGCGATCACGGTGGTCAGCGGCAGCTCGAGAGAGGTGGCGAGGTGGGTCAGGGACGCGGTCTTGCCGATGCCGGGCTCGCCCCAGATCAGCACGGGCAGGTCGGCGGAGACGGCCAGGGTGAGCGCTTCGAGTTGTTCGTCGGAGCGCGGCTCGGTGGCGGTGGTGCGCAGGAGGGTCAACAGGTCACCGGCGACGGCGAGGCGGGCGGCGGTCCCCTCCGTGTCGGCCGGGGCGGGCATGAGGGCGTGAGAGGTCATGAGCATCACCTGGAGTGGAGGAGAAGGAGGAAGAAGGGAGCTGGGCGGGCGGAGCAGCCGGTCAGCAGGTCAGGGCGGTGCGGGGCCGGGAACGGCTGCTGCGCTTGTGCCGGACGGCACGGGGCGTTCGACGGCCGATGCGTGGCCGCGGGCCCGCCTCGGCGGGCGGCACCAGGCCGGAGCGGTAGAGACCGTGATCGATGCGGTGGGCCGCGGCTGACTCCAGTGCGTCGCGGAGTGGGCCGTCGCGCAGGATCGCAGCCGAGCCGAGCAGCCCCTCGACGACGGCCAGTGCCCCGTCGACATCGCCGTGACCGAGCCTCTCCCGAACGGCGGGAAGTGCCTGAGGGCTGCGGTGCGCCGCGCCGATCGCTCGCAGGCACGGCAATCCGGGCCCACCCAGCGCCATCAGCAGTTCCTCACGGCGCAGTTGGGCCGGATCGTGGTCGACCGCCGTCAGCACCCCGTCGCGCAGCGCGATCCGGTGGACCTCGGCTCGGCACTCCACGCGGTGCGGATCACCGGGCTCGACGGCGGGTCCGGCCACCGGCGGCGCGGCACACTCCGCCAATGCCGCGGCGATGAGCGGATGCAGTTGCCCGGCCGTCACGAGCCCGGCCCGCAGCAGCTCCAGGTCCGGCAGGACCCGGGCAGCCGCCTCCGGCAGCACCGGAAGCGCCGCGACCTGCTGCGGCGGAACCTCCCGCAGCGACCGGACCGTCGGGGCGTGGCTGTCGTCGGGAGCGACGAGTTCGAGCACGGCATGGTTTCGCGCACCGAGCCGCACGCTGAAGGCGCCGCGCGGGCAGCCCTCGGCGTCCAGCAGCAGTTCGGCCTCGGTGGCCCAATTGGACACAGCCCACCGGGAGTCGAGGCCGATCAGGCGCCCGTCACCCGCACTGCACCGCCGGGCGAGTTCGCCGCTCCGCTCGGCGTCCCACACATGCCGGTGCAGGTCGAGACGGAACCGCCGCTCGGGATGTGGGTGGGGGTGCGGACGGTGCCCTGTGCGCTCGCCGGCCCCGTCCCACAGGGCCAGGGACATCCGCTGGCCGGCGCCCGCCCACGCGGGCGGCGTTCGCACCACGAGCTGCAGCGGTGCGCTGCCGGGCGACGGGTAACGGGCCAGTGCGACGGTCAGGCCGGGCCGGAGCCGTCCGTCGGGGGCGACTCGTGGCATGTGCCAGCGCAGCAGATCGGGCGCCAGTCGGCGCAGATCAGCACGGAGGCGGTGGACGAGGTTGCTGCCGTGACGGTCACGCACGGCGCGCAGATCGAGATCGACGTCGACACGGGCGGCGGCGCAGGCCCCCGCCCAGTCACCGGCCGCACGGCGGGCGGTCGCGGTCTCGATCATGGACGGTGGCACGGCGTACTCGCGTACGCGCTGCCACATCGAAAGGCGGGTCGGAATCGTGTCCGGAAAATGAGATGCCATCAGCACTCACCCGGCGCGAACGATTCCCCCAATCCAGCAGAGGAGGTGTTCTTCATCGTGGGCATCTTAACCACACCACCCGATCATTGCATCTGGCGGCGGACCAGGTCGTGGAAGAGGCCGCCGGGGCGGGCAAGGAGTTCGGCCGGGGTGCCCTGTTCGGCGACGCGGCCCTCGGCCATCACCACGACACAATCGGCGTCCATGACGGTGGACAGGCGGTGGGCGATCACGATGCGGGTGGCGCGCAGGTCGCGGGTGGACTCGATGACGATGCGCTGGGTCTCGTTGTCCAGCGCGCTGGTGGCCTCGTCGAAGAAGAGCAGGCGCGGCTTGCGGATGAGTGCCTGGGCGATCATCAGGCGCTGGCGCTGGCCGCCGGAGACGGTGCCGCCGCCGTCGGAGAGCATGGTGTGCATGCCCATCGGCATGGCCTTGATGTCGTCGGCGAGTCCTGCCATGCGGGCCGCCTCCCAGGCCTCCTCCAGCGAGTACGTCTCAGCGCCGCAGATGCACTCCAGGATGGACCCGGTGAAGGGCTGGGAGTTCTGCAGCACGACCCCGCACTGGCGGCGGACGGCCGACTGGTCGAGGGCGGACAGGTCCTGTCCGTCGTAGCGGACCTCGCCGGAGGTGGGCCTGTCGAAGCCGATGAGCAGGCGCAGCAGCGTCGACTTGCCGCAGCCGCTGGCTCCGACGATCGCGACGAACTCGCCCGGCCCGGACCTGGAAGGAGACCCCGTCCAGCACCAGCGGCCCGTCGTCGGTGTAGCGGAAGGTCAGGTCCCGTGCCTCGACGGCGCCGGTCAGCGCGCCGGGCTGCGCGCTGCCGCCGCGTACCTCGGGGCGTTCGGACAGGATCGGCTCGAGCTGCTCGAACATCGGCAGGACCGAGGCGGCGGAGACCAGCGCGCCGGTCAGCTGGGTGACGGAGGTGAGCAGCATCGTCACGGCGGAGGTGAAGGTGAGGAAACCGGCCGGCGAGAGGCTGCCGCGGGCGGGTCCGGCCAGCAGCATGAACAGCAGCAGCATGCTCAGTGGCAGGTAGACCGAGCTGAAGACGATGCTCATGTTGCGGATGCCGCCGGCCTTGCGCTGCATCTCGCGGCTGCGGGCGAACTCGCCGGCCCAGGCGGCGTAGGCGAAGGACTCGGCGGCCGCGACGCGCAGCTTGGGCAGGCCGCGCAGGGTCTGGAACGCCTGGTTGTTGAGCTTGTTGTGCAGCTTGACGAGGCGGCGCTGCCAGCGCAGCTGCCACAGGCCAGTGCCGAGGAAGACGGCCGTGATGAGCACCAGCATGCCCACGGCGACGAGCGCCATCGTCACGCTGAAGCACAGCAGGAGCACCAGGTTGACCAGGCCGAGGGTGACGGCGTGCACGACGACGGGTGCGATGCCGGAGATGACGCGGCGGATGTGGCTGACGCCCATGGCGGCGCTGGCCAGTTCACCGGTGGAGCGGTCGGAGAAGAAGCGGGTGGGCAGGCGCAGCAGTCTGTCCCACACGGCGGGTTGCAGCGTGGCCTCCAGCCGGCCCTCCAGGCGCAGGATGGAGGTGTTCTGCAGCAGCAGGAACGCAGCGGAAACCAGCGTCGCGGCCATGACGGCGACGGAGGCCTGCACGATGAGGCTGTTCTCGGCGTTCGGCACGTACACGCCGAGGACCTGGCCGGTGGCCAGGGGGACGAGCGCGCCGAGGCCGACGGCGACGAGGGAGGCGAGGACCAGGTGGCGCATGTCCTTGCCGGTGCCGAACAGGGCGAAGCGCAGCAGTCGGCGGGGACGCACGGGCTCCTCGGGCAGCGGCCGGTAGAACATCACGGCGCGGCGTTCGAAGCGGACCTGGTTGGCCGAGCCGACGCGGCGGCGTTCGCCGGTGGCGGGGTCGTGAGCCTCATAGCGGCCGCGCCGCCACAGCAGGGCGACTGGCGCGCTGCTACCGGTGCGGTGCCCGACGAGCGGACCGCAGTCCTGTTTCCACCAGCCGTCTGCGAGGCGGACGACGCGGGTACGCAGGCGGGCGCCGCTCGCGATGCGTTCGACGGGGGCGAGACGGTCGTCGCCGGGGCCGGTGTGGACGGTCTCGGGCAGCGGGGTGCCGGCGGCACGGGCGACCAGGCGGCACACGGCGAGGGTGGCGTCGTCGCGGTCACGGGCGGCGGTGGCGTTCGGCACGGGCCGGCCGGATCTGCCGGGCCGGCCGGGCTTGTTGATGGAGGCCAGCAGCGTCTGGTCTGCGTCGGCCTGCGCGGCCTCGCCCGCGTCGATGCCGGCGGCGGTGCGGTCCTCGTGGGCGCGCTCCAGGCGGGCGATCCAGCGGTCCAGGGAGAAGAGCATGCGGGACTGCTGGTTGACCATGTGCTGCCACATGGCACCGCCGATAAGGAGGTCGGTGGCGCCGGCGTCGTAGGCGGCACCGTACTGCACGCTGCCGGGGGCGACGGACATCCACAGAATGTCCTCGTCGGCGTCGTCGGGGGCGGCGCCCTGGCCGGGGCGGCCGTCGAGCGGGCCCTCGAACAGCACGCGCAGGCCGCGGCCGACGCCGCGTGCGAAGGCGTCCTCGAGCGGACCGAGCTGCTGCTGGAGGGCCGGGTATCCCCAGGGGTTGGTGTACTGGCCGGCATAGGGGTCGGCGGTGTACTGCGCGGCGTAGGGGTCCGCCGGGCCGCCCTGTTCTGGGGGGAAGAGCTCGCGCAGCGGGATGCGGCGCAGGGCGCAGTCCTGCAGGGGCCGGCCGGCCAGGGTGTGGCGGGGACCTTCGACGGGGCCCAGGAGCAGGGTGCCGGGTTCGAGGCGGCCCAGGAAGTGCCAGTGGCCCATTTCTTCGGCGTCGACGGCGAAGACGTCCATGGCGCCGGCGACGACCAGCCACAGTACGTGCGGGCCCTCCAGGGACAGGCTGCGCGCGGTGCCGACGTCGACGGGGTCGCCGAGGGCGCCCAGGGCGCCGGTGACGACGTCCTGGTGCCCGTCGGCGGGAGCGGGGGTGCCGGTCGCGGCCCACTCGTTGGCGTAGGTCACCTCAGTGCTCCCTGACCAGTTCGGCGTAGGCACCGCCGGCGGCGACGAGGGCGTCGTGGCGGCCGCGTTCGACGATCCGTCCGCGGTCCAGGACGACGATCTCGTCGCTGTCGCGGACGGTGCTCAGCCGGTGAGCGATGACAACGCAGGCGCAGCCGCGCCGCCGCAGGTTGTCGATGATCACGTGTTCGGTCTCGGCGTCGAGGGCGCTGGTGACCTCGTCGAGGACGAGGACGCTGGGACGGCGCACCAGGGCGCGGGCGATCTCCAGGCGCTGCCGCTGGCCGCCGGAGAAGTTACGGCCGTCCTGTTCGACGCGGCTGTGGATGCCGCCGGGGCGGCGCGTGACGACGTCGTGCAGCGCGGCATCCCTCAGGGCGGCGTCGACCTCGTCGTCGGGTATGGAGGGGTCCCACAGGGCGACGTTGTCGCGGACGGTGCCCTCGAAGAGGAAGACGTCCTGGTCGACGAAGGAGACGGAGGCGGCGAGCGCGCCGCGCGGGATGTCCTCCAGATGCTGTCCGTCGATGCGGATGACGCCCTGCCATGGCGAGTAGAGGCCGGAGATGAGGCGGGAGACGGTGGACTTGCCGCTGCCGGAGCCGCCGACGAGGGCGACCTGCTGTCCGGGGCCGACGGTGAGGTTGAACTCGGTGAGCAGCGGCGCGTCCAGCGGGCTGTAGCCGAAGGTGATGTTCTCCAGCGTCACGTGGCCTCTGAGGCGGCGGGTGCTCGCCTCGGGTTCGCGGCGGGAGTAGAGGCGGTCGACGGGGAAGGCCTCGACGTCCTTGAGCCGGGCGACGTCGGCGGCGAAGTCCTGGACGCGGCCGACGACGCCGTTGAGCCGGGTGATGGGTGCGGTGAAGCTGGTCACCAGTGACTGGAATGCGACGAGCAGGCCGACGGTGATCACGCCGTCCACGGCGCGCAGTCCGCCGACCAGCAGGATGACGGCGCTGTTCAGCGCGGCCAGGGTGGGGGCGACGACGGCGAGCACGGCAGTGGGCACGCCGAGCTTCTGCTGGGTCTCCAGGGTGGTGGCGTGCTGTCCGGACCAGCGGCGGAAGTAGCCGCTCTCGCCGCCGGTGGCCTTCATCGTCTCGATGAGCTGCAGGCCACTGTAGGAGGTGTTGGTGAGCTTGGCGGAGTCGGCACGCAGCTTCTGGGTGCCGGTGGCACGCAGCCGGATCACGATGCGCATCGCCAGCACGTTGAACAGGGCGATACCGATGCCGACGAGGGTCAGCTGCGGGTCGTAGGTCCACAGCAGCACCGCGTACAGCACGACGACGACGGCGTCGACGCCGGCGGACGCCAGGTCGCGGGCGAGGGTCTCGGCGACGGAGTCGTTGGACTGCAGTCGCTGGACGAGGTCGGCGGGGTTGCGCTGGGCGAAGAAGGTGACGGGGAGTCTGAGCAGGTGCCGCAGGAAGCGGGCGCTGGAGAGGGTGGAGGAGATGATGCGGCCGCGGAGCAGGTTGGCCTGCTGCAGCGCGGTCAGCACGGCGGTGAGGACGACGGCGGCGCCCATGGCACCGAAGAGCACGCCCAGCAGCGAGGTCTGGCCGCCGAAGAGGAACATGTCGATGTAGGTGCGGCTGAGTGCGGGGACTGCGGCGCCGACCACGACGAGGAGCAGGCTGGCCAGCAGCGCGGCCAGCAGGGTTCCGGTGGTGCCGCGCAGCCGGGCGGGAAGGGCGCCCATGACGCTGGGTTTGCGGCCGCCGCGCCGGAAGCCGTCGGAGGGCTCGAAGGTGAGGACAACGCCGGTGAAGCTGGTGTCGAACTCCTCCATCGTCACGAAGCGGCGACCTCGGGCCGGGTCGTTGATGCGCACACCGAGACGGCCGAAGCGGCGGGTGAGGCCGTCGAAGACGACGTAGTGGTTGAACTCCCAGAACAGGATGGCCGGTGCCCGCACGTCGGCGAGGGCGGCCGGTTCCATCTGCATGCCCTTGGCGGTCAGGCCGTAGGACCGGGCGGCCTTGAGGAGATTGCTGGCGCGGGAGCCGTCACGCGAGACGCCGCAGGCGATCCGCAGTTCCTCCAGCGGCACATGCCGGGCGTAGTGCCCGAGCACCATGGCCAGGGCGGCCGCGCCGCACTCCACGGCCTCCATCTGCAGGACGGAGCGGGTACGCACGGTCCGCTGCCGCCTGCGGGCGGGCGGCGGCGACGGCTTGGCGCGGGTGGGCCTGCGGCGGCGGCCGGGAGCGGGCGCGGGGGCGGCGCGCCGCCGGCCGCCCTGGGGTGGTGTGGTCAAGGGAGGAGCCAATCCGCCGGGTGCTGCGCCTTGAGGTGGACGGACCCGCTGACGGTGGTCATGGACTGCAGCCTGTGGGGCGGCCCGTCGGTGGTGGACCAGGCGTAACCGGACTTCGTCGCCGGGGACTTCTCCAGGGCGACGGTGACGGCGACGGACTGGCCGTGGGCGGTGAAGGTCTTCGCCAGCTGCGGGTCGCCGAGGAATCCGGCGATCTGCTGCGGGCTGCGCGGGGCGTCGCCGACCGCCTTGACGTGCCCGCGAAGCACGCCGTACCGCTGGCTGGAGACGGCCTGCACGGTCAGGTCGACGGCCGCGCCGACGGCGACGTCGGCGGCGTCGTCTCCGGAGACGTAGAGCGTGGCGAGCAGCGGTTCGTCCCGGCCCGTGACGCGTTCGATGCGGGCGACGTCCGAGCCGGTGGCGACGACGGATCCGATGCCCGCGGCCAGGGTGGTGACGCGGCCCGCGGCCAGGCTGCGGACCGCCCGCTCGCCCTGCTGGGTACGCACCTTCACCAGTGGCTGGTCCGCGGCGACCTGCTCGCCCTCTTTCGCGAGGACCGCGGTGACCTGGCCGGGGAAGGGGCTCTGCAGGAGGTAACTGCCCTGGCCATGGGTGAGGACGCCGGGTGTCTCCAGCTTGGAGGTCACCGTGCCGGTCACCGCCCACACGGCGGCCGCCGCCATCACCACGAGGGTGACGGCCAGGACGAGCCAGCCCTGCGGTCGCGCGAACCGCACGGGCATGTCGAGCTCTTCTGGCGACTGCAGCTTGGATAGCGCTTTTTGCCGGAATTCCATGCCACTATTCCTTCACTGCACGGCATTTCGGGCTTACCCGACGGAACGACCTGCCGGACGAATTTCGAAACTAACACATGGGCCCCGGAACGCAGTTCCGGGGCCCATGTCAGGCGATGACGGACCTCAGGGCCCGTCCGCACTCGTCAGCTCAGATGTTGCCGAGCATGCCGGAGACGCCACCCAGGCTCACGCCGCCCAGGTCGACGTTGCCGCTGCCGTTGCCGACGCCGACACCGCCGACGTTGCCGCCGACGTCGGTCATCACGCCGCCGACGGAGGACATCACGCCGCCGACCTCGCCCATGGCGTCACCGAGGACACCACCGGCGACGTTGTCAAGCTCGGCGTCCGAGATCTCAGCGGTCTCGATCTGGTCCTTACGCATAACGCGCCTTCCCTTCGTTACATCACATTCAAGAGGGGGGATCCCCGAGTCGGCCAGGCCGATCGGCAAAACGGACGGAAGAACAGCCGATCCGGATACGGAAGGACACCCTCCGTCCGCCTGCCGGATGATCAGAACATGTGACCGCAGTGGCACGCCAGTTGGGGAGGTCATGGTCGTCGCATCTTCACATCACCGGGTGAATCATCCGGGAATCGTTACCCCCAGCGACCAATCCGCGTCGCATACGTCCGCATTCGTCGCGGCGTTGATAACCCGTCGCCACTCTCTGCCGCAGGCAGCGTGCATCCAGACCCGTCGTCGGCCGCCGGCGGACGGGACGAACAGCCGACTGCGTCCAGCTGTCGAGATGCTGTGAAGACCGCCGCCAGGACCCATCCGGTGCGCGAGCGGCTTCGAACAGGCCGTGTGAGCGAGAGAGAAGCCTTCAGCAACTGACGACACACGCAAAGCGGCGGCCCACGGTCTCGCGAACCGTGAGCCGCCGCCGGGCGGAACTCCCCTCGCGCGGGAGATAGGCGCTTCCGCGTGAGGGGTTCACCTCAGGTGGTGGTGAGCCACCGTCACAGGCCAGCCAGGCCGGTCACGCCGGAGACGGTGTCAGTGACGCCGCCGACCTGCGGCAGGGCCGAGGTCACGGTGTCCAGGCCGAGGCCGTTCAGGCCGAGGCCGTCGACGCCGATCTGCGCACCACCGGCGACGGGGCCGGCGCCACCCTGCACGGAGAGGCCCGTGGCGCCACCGGCGACGTTGTCCAGGTCGGCGTCGGCGATCTCGCGGGTCTCGATGTCCTTGCGCATGAACTGCGTTCCCTTCATTGCATACTGCGTATCGGGGGGAAATTCCGACAAGGCAGTGAAAAGCCTACGCCGGAGCGGCATGTGTCACCCGAAGTCCGAATTCGGAATTCTCCGAGCGACCCAAGGCCGTTCCGGGATGAGATCACGTTCAGGCCACGTACCGCCAGCCGAGTCACGGGCATCCGTGGGACTTTTACACGATCTGCAGTTTCGGCACGGACTCGCCGCATGGGATTTCTCCGAAACCGTCGAAAACGCCCCGAGGGTGCCCCGGGCGGACCGGGACACCCTCGGTGACGGCACGTCACGTAGCCGCTACCACACGTGGCTTCGGCTATGCGCCCCGCAGCGTGGCACCGGTGCGGGAGACGGCGGCCGAGACGGCGGCGTCGCGCGCCGCGGTGGCCTCCTCCGCCTTCAGCGTGCGGTCCTGGGCACGGAAACGCAGCGCGTAGGCCAGGGACTTCTTACCCTCGCCCACCTGTGCTCCGGTGAAGACGTCGAACAGCCGCAGCGACTCCAGCAGTCCGCCCGCGCCGTCGCGCAGCGCGGCCTCGACGTCGGCCGCCGGCACTGTCTCGTCGACGACCAACGCCACATCCTGGGTGGCCACCGGGTAGGTGGAGACCTGCGGCGCCCGCAGGTTCCCGTCACCGGCTTCCCCCAGCGCGTCGAGGTCCAGCTCCATGGCGCAGCTGCGGGTCGGCAGACCCATGGCCTTGACGACTCGGGGGTGCAGTTCGCCGGCGAACCCGACGGTGTGTTCCTCGCCCTCCCGCGTCACCGACAGGCGCGCACAGCGGCCGGGATGCCACGGGGCGTACCGGTCGGCGGTGAGGGTCAGTTCGACACCGGCCTCGCGGGCAACCAGACGCGCCGCCTCGATGGCGTCGGCCCAGTCGGCGGGCCGGCCACCGCCCCACCAGCCGGCGTGCTCGCGGGGGCCGGCCAGCACCACGGCCGCGTGCCGCGGCTGAGACGGCAGGGCGGCATCCAGCGCGGCGACATCCGCGGCCGTCGGCCGCGAGGTCACCGGCAGCCGCGGCGGTACCCGCTCCTCGCCGGTGGGCCGGAAGACCAGTCCCGTCTCGAACAGGGCGAGACCGGCCTGGCTGCCGGCACTGCCGCGCCCGTCGTTGCGGCGCAGCGCGGCGAGCAGTCCGGGCAACAGCGCGGTGCGCAGCACCGGTTCCTCGTCGGAGAGCGGGTTGACCAGACGGACCGTGCGCCGGCAGGTGTCCTCGGTGTCCAGGCCCAGTTCGTCGAAGACGCCCTCGCCGATGAAGGGATAGTTCAGCGCCTCGACGTAACCTGCACCGGCCAGGCAGCGGCCCACGCGGCGGTGCAGGCGCTGCCGCTCGGTCAGGCCGCGGCCGGCCGGGGGCCGGGGCAGCGTGGAGGGCAGGTTCTCGTAGCCCTCAAGCCGGATGACCTCCTCTGCCAGGTCGTTGGGGTCGACCAAGTCGGAGCGCCAGGAGGGGACGGTGACGGACAGCTCGTCCTGCCCCTGGACGTCGCAGCCGATCTGCTGCAGGCGGCGTACGACGGTCTCCCGACCGTAACGGACGCCGGCGACGCGGTCCGGATGGTCCGCGGTGACGTGGACGGTGCGCGGTCCTCCGCCCGAAGCGACGATCTCGGTGACACCGGCTTCGGCTGAGCCGCCGGCGAGGAGGACCAGCAGATCGACGGTGCGCTGGGCGGCCGCCGGGGCGGCGAGTGGGTCGACGCCGCGCTCGAAACGGCGGGACGCCTCCGAGGTCAGCCGGTGCCGCCGCGCGGTGCGGGCGACGCCGACCGGGTCGAAGTGCGCGGCCTCGATCACGATCTCGGTGCTGCCGCCCTCGCCCTCGATGACGTCGGCGATCTCGGTGTGGGCACCGCCCATCACCCCGGCCAGGCCGATCGGGCCGTCGTCGTCGGTGATGACCAGGTCGGCCGGGTCGAGGACGCGCTCGACGCCGTCGAGGGTGGTGAGCTTCTCGCCGTCGCGGGCGCGCCGCACGCCGATCGCGCCCGCGATGCGGGAGCGGTCATAGGCGTGCAGCGGCTGGCCCAGTTCGAGCATCACGTAGTTGGTGACGTCGACGGCGAGCGAGACGGGCCGCATGCCGGCCTTCTGCAGGCGGCGCCGCATCCAGATCGGCGACCGCGTCTCAGGGCGCACACCGGTGACCGCGCGGGCGGTGAACCGGTCGCAGGCGGCCGGATCGGCGATCTCGACCTGCGGGCCGTGCGCGTTGGGCGCGGGCACGTCGATGAGAGCCGGGTCACGCAGCGGCAGGCCGAAGGCGGTGGCGGTCTCACGGGCCAGGCCGCGCAGCGACAGGCAGTAGCCGCGGTCGGGGTTGACGGAGATGTCCAGCACCTCGTCGACCAGTTCGAGCAGCTCGATCGCGTCGGTGCCCACCTCGTGCTCGGGCGGCAGCACAATGATGCCGGAGTGGTCCTCGCCCATGCCCAGTTCGGCGGCCGAGCAGATCATTCCCTCGGAGACCTTGCCGTAGGTCTTGCGGGCACTGATCTTGAACCCGCCGGGCAGCACGGCACCGGGCAGCACCACGACGACCTTGTCACCCACGGCGAAGTTCCGGGCGCCGCAGATCAGGTTCTGCGGTTCGCCGGTGCCGTTGGCCGCCCCCACGTCCACCTGGCACCAGCGGATGGGCTTCTTGAACTCGGTCAGCTCCTCGACGGCCAGCACCCGGCCCACGACCAGCGGGCCCTCGAGGCCGGCGCCGAGCCGCTCGACGGTCTCGACCTCCAGGCCGGCCCGGATCAGCTTCGCCGCGACGTCGCGGCCGGTGACGTCGGCCGGCAGGTCGACGTACTCCCGCAGCCAGGAAAGCGGGGCGCGCATCAGATCTCCATCCCGAACGGCCGGGTGAAGCGCACGTCACCTTCGACCATGTCTCGCATGTCCTCGACGTTGTGGCGGAACATCAGCAGTCGCTCGACGCCGAAGCCGAAGGCGAAGCCGCTGTACTTCTGCGGGTCGATGCCGCAGGCCGTGAGCACCCGCGGGTTGACCATGCCGCAGCCGCCCAGCTCGATCCAGCCTTCGGAGGAGCAGGTGCGGCAGGGCCGGTCCGGGTCGCCGACGGAAGCGCCGTGACAGACGTAGCACACCATGTCCATCTCGGCGGACGGCTCGGTGAACGGAAAGTAGTCGGGCCGCAGCCGCGTCTTCATGTCGGCGCCGAAGAGCGACTGGACCATGTGGTCCAGGGTGCCCTTCAGGTCGGCCATGGTCAGGCCCTGGTCCACGGCGAGCAGCTCGACCTGGGTGAAGACGGGGGTGTGGGTGGCATCCAGCTCGTCAGTGCGGAAGACCCGGCCCGGGCAGATGACGTACACCGGCAGCTCGCGCTGCAGCAGCGAGCGGATCTGCACCGGCGAGGTGTGGGTGCGCAGCACGATCTCGGAGCCGTCGGCGTCCGCCTGGGCACCCGCGGGGTGCTGCACGAAGAAGGTGTCCTGCTCAGTGCGCGCCGGGTGGTCCGGGGAGATGTTCAGCGCATCGAAGTTGAACCACTCGGCCTCGAGCTCGGGGCCCTCGGCCACCTCGTAGCCCATGGCCACGAAGATGTCCTCGATGCGCTCCGAGAGCGTGGTCAGCGGGTGACGGGCACCGGAAGCCACCCGGTCGTGGGGGAGGGTGACGTCCACGGCTTCCTCGACCAGGACCCGCTCGTCGCGGTCGGCCTCCAGCTGCTCCTGGCGTTCCGCCAGTGCCTTGTTCACCGCGCCGCGGGCCTGACCGACGCGCTTGCCGGCGTCGGCCTTCGCGTGCGGTGGCAGGGCGCCGATCTCCCGGTTGGCCAGGGCCAGCGGCGAGCGGTCACCGGCGTGGGCGGCCTTGACCGCGCGCAGCGCGTCGAGGTCCTCGGCGGCGGTGACCGCCTCGATCGCCTCGTCGCGGGCCTGCTCGATCCGTTCCGGTTTCAGTGCCTCGACCTCGACAGGGTCGTATGACTTGTTGGGTGCCGACATCTCTTCCCGTGTTTCCGATTGGCGTGGCTGCGCGTGCGTGCCGTCGACCGAGTCTACGGCGTGCCCGGCGGGGGTTGTGACGACGATGAAGCCCGTGGGAGACCTACAACATGAAGGCCGGGGTGCCCACGGGCAGGGTAAATCGGAACCGGGCACCGCCTCCGGCCGCGCGGGAGACGGTGATGTCCCCGCTGTGCGCCTCGACGATGCCCTTGACGATGTAGAGGCCCAGCCCGGTCCCGCCACGCTTGCTGCCCCGCCAGAAGCGGGTGAAGACGCGGCCCATCGACTCCTCGGGAATGCCGGGGCCTTCGTCGCTCACGGTGACCGCCGTTCCGGTGTCCTGATCGCGGTGCGGGGCTGGTGCCACCTCTATGGTGACGGTTCCCTCGCCGTGGCGCACGGCGTTTTCCAGCAGGTTGGCCAGCACCTGGTCGATCTTGTCGGGGTCGGCCCACAGGTCGGGCAGCGGCCGGCTCACGCGGGTGACGAAGCGGTCGGCCGGCTGCCCGGAGGCGGTGTGCGCCTCGATGTGCCGCCGCACGGCGGCGGCGATGTCGACCGGCTGACGACGCACCTCCAGCCGCCCGGAGTCGATGCGGGAGATGTCGAGCAGCTCGGTGATCAGCCGGGAGACCCGGTCCGCGTCGGCATCGACGGTCTCGAGCATCAGCCGCTTCTGGTCGTCTGTGAACCGCTCCCACTTGGCCAGCAGGGTCGCGGTGAACCCCTTGACCGACGTCAGCGGGGAGCGCAGCTCGTGGGCGACGATGGCGATCAGCTCGGCATGGTTGCGCTCGGTGCGACGCCGTGCCTCGGTGCCGCGTACCGTCACCACCAGATGTTCCAGCGGTCCGGTGGGGACGCGGCGCACGTAACGGGCGGAGACCAGCAGTTCGCGTCCGCCCAGCAGCAGGTTACGCTCGGGCTGCCCGGTGCGGACGGCCAGACCGCGGTAGGGATCGGTCAGCTCCCACCAGCGCCGGCCGTCGAGGTCGACCAGCGGCAGGGCGTCGGTCAGCGGGCGGCCCAGCGCGTCGGCCGCCTCCACGCCGCAGATGCGGGCCGCGGCGGCGTTCCAGCACGCTACCCGCCCAGCGCGGTCGGCGACGACCAGCCCGTCGGGCAGGTCGTCCGGGCACAGCCCCTCCATCCGCGGCGCACCCCCTCCGTGCCGTCCGGCCCTGGAGGAACCACCCTACTCGCTCGGTGTGACGTCGCGGCACCCTCCGTCAGCACGCTGGGCGCGGGCGGAGGCGTACAGGCAGACGGCGGCGGCGGTGGCCAGGTTCAACGACTCGGCGCGGCCGTGGATCGGCACCCGGACCACGGCGTCGGTCAGGGACCGGGTCTCCTCCGGCAGCCCCCAGGCCTCGTTGCCGAAGAGCCAGGCGGTGGGTGCGCCCAGCCGTCCCGCGTCCAGTTCGGCGTCCAGGTCGCTCTCTCCGGCTCCGTCGGCGGCCAGTACCCGGGCGCCACCCGCCCGCAGCTCCCGCACGGCCTCGGCCACCGGGACGCCGAGGGCGACCGGCAGGTGGAAGAGGGAGCCGGCCGAGGCACGGACGGCCTTGGGGTTGTACAGGTCGACGGAGCCGTCGGTCAGGACGACCGCGTCGGCACCGGCCGCGTCGGCACAGCGCAGGACGGTGCCGGCGTTACCGGGGTCGCGGACGTGGGCGAGCACAGCGACGAGCCGGGGCCGGGCCGCGAGCAGCTCCGGCAGCGGGCGGTCCAGGAAGCCGCACACTCCGACCAGGCCCTGCGGGGTCACCGTCTGCGACAGGCCGGCGATGATCTCGGCCGTGGCCAGGTGGACCCTGACCCCGGCTTCCCGGGCGAGAGTGAGAACGTCCGGGTGGCGTTCAGCGGCCTCTGCGGTGGCGAACAGTTCGGTGAGCGCGGGGGTGCCCTCGGCGGTGCATGCGGCGGCCTCCCGCACGGTCTGCGGCCCCTCGGCGAGGAAACGGCGCTCCTTGCCGCGGAAGGAGCGCTTGAGGAGCCGGCGCGCGGCGGCGACACGTGCGGCGGACGGGGGGATCACGTGCGGGCCCCTTCTTTCAGGAGATGCGGCTCTGAGGCGGTGCAACTCTCAAAACGTGCCGGGACCCGCAGACCGACGGGTCTGCGGGTCCCCTTTCACGACGGCTGCACCTGGTCGGTCAGGCGGCCTTCGGCGCGTTGACGTCGCCGGGAAGCGCCTTCTGGGCGACCTCGACGAGGGCGGCGAAGGCGTTCGCGTCGTTGACGGCCAGGTCGGCGAGGATCTTGCGGTCCACCTCGACGTTGGCGGCCTTCAGACCCTGGATGAAGCGGTTGTAGGTCATGCCGTTGGCGCGGGCCCCGGCGTTGATGCGCTGGATCCACAGCTGGCGGAAGTCGCCCTTGCGCCGCTTGCGGTCGTTGTAGTTGTAGACGAACGAGTGGGTGACCTGCTCCTTCGCCTTGCGGTACAGGCGCGAGCGCTGGCCGCGGTAGCCGCTGGCCTGCTCGAGGATCGCCCGGCGCTTCTTGTGGGCGTTGACCGCCCGCTTGACGCGTGCCACGTGTGTACTCCTTGTCAGCGTGGGCCGTGGGTGGTGGTCACACGGTCCGAATCGAATGGGGCCCGGTCGAGCGGGTCTTACTTGCCGAGAAGCTTCTTGATCTTCTTGGCGTCACCCGGGGCCATCTCGTTCGTGCCGGCAAGGCGGCGCGTCAGCGTGGACGGCTTGTGCTCGAGGTAGTGGCGGCGGCCGGCACGCTGGCGCATCACCTTGCCGGAGCCGGTGATCTTGAAGCGCTTGCTCGCACCACTGTGCGTCTTGTTCTTCGGCATGTCGCCGTACTCTCCTCGTCATGGCGCCCCCGGATGCCCGTTTCGGGGCAGGCGAGAGCGTCCTTCGTTTCGGTTGGGACCAAACGGGGACGCGAGGCGTCCTCGGCGGGCGGGTCAGGCCTCTGCGGGCTCCTCAGCGGGCTCCTCCGCGGCGGCTTCGCCCGGCTGCCGGCCGGCCTTGCGGGCTTCCTTCGCCTCGCGGGCCTCGGCCATCGCCTCGGTCTTCTTCTTGTGCGGACCCAGGACCATGATCATGTTCCTGCCGTCCTGCTTCGGATTCGACTCGATGAAGCCCAGGTCCTGAACGTCGTCCGCCAGCCGCTGCAACAGTCGGAAACCCAGCTCGGGGCGGGACTGCTCACGACCACGGAACATGATCGTGATCTTGACCTTGTCGCCCTGCTTGAGGAACCGGACGACATGACCCTTCTTGGTGTCATAGTCGTGCGGATCGATCTTCGGCCGGAGTTTCATCTCCTTGATGACCGTGTGCGCCTGGTTCTTGCGCGCTTCACGGGCCTTCATGGCCGACTCGTACTTGAACTTTCCGTAGTCCATGAGCTTGCACACCGGGGGGCGGGCGTTCGCCGCCACCTCGACGAGGTCGAGGTCGTACTCCGTTGCGAGCTCCAGGGCCTTGGCAAGTGGCACGATGCCGACCTGCTCGCCACTGGGACCGACGAGTCGCACCTCTGGGACGCGAATCCGGTCGTTGATGCGGGGCTGCTCGGCGCTGATGGGGCCTCCTCGGGTCCACCGCGCGACGGTCTGGCGGACGGCCGCGCATGAGTCTGCAGATGCTGACCACCGCACCGAGATGAACAAAACGCCCCGGACGGATCACATGCGGGGCTCCACGGACCGGGAGCACCGCCACGGACATCGCGGGGCGCAGCCTGACCTTCTGACCCGCGGTCCGTGAGGACCACTGGGTGGGAGTGCGGAGCCTCCACTTGCGGGCCGGTGCGGAGACTCTCCGAGTGTCGGAGGAATCTCACACGTCCGGCCGGTCACCGCCCAGCATAGCAGGAGCCCGGCAGTGCGCCCGCCGGGCCGGGCCGCACGGGGGCGGCGGGCGGTTCGGCCTAGGGTTGGGGCCATGAGCGACTCCGCCGGGACCCCGGACTTCGACCACCTGACCCGCGACATCGCGGACGTGCCCGCCGTCGAGGTGATCACCACTGTCGCGGTGCACCTGATGAGTTCCGCCGCGGTCAAGTGCGGTCTGGCCGAGGAGGGCGAGGGGCACAAGGACCTGGACGAGGCGCGGAAGCTGATCCACGCGCTGGCCGGACTGGTCACCGCCTCGGCCACCGAGATCGGCTCCTACCACGCGGCGCCGCTGCGGGACGGCCTGAAGTCGCTGCAGCTGGCCTTCCGTGAGGCCTCCCCCGCCCCCGACGAGCCGGGGCAGGGGCCGGGCGAGAAATTCACCGGACCGGTCATCGGCTGACCGCAGCGCCCAGGCACGGATCACCCGGCGGCGGGCTCCGGCTCCGGCTCGCGTTCGGCGACCGGATGCATCGCACCGTACGCCAGCGCGGCGAGCGCCCCGCCGACCAGCGGCGCGACGATGAACAGCCAGATCTGGGTGAGCGCGTCGCCGCCTGCGAACAGCGCGGGGGCGATGCTGCGCGCCGGGTTGGCCGACGCGCCGGTCAGCGGAATGCCCACCAGGTGCACCACGAGGACCACCATGCCCAGCGGCAGCCCCAGGCGCACCGCCCTCACCTTGGGGACGACGGCCAGCCAGACGTAGACCAGGAAGAACGTCAGCAGGATCTCGACGAGGAACGCCCCGCCGGTGTTGATCTGGACCGCGGAGCGGTCCCCGAAGCCGTTGGTGCCGAACGTGCCGCTGGTGTCCAGCCCCGGGACCTGGTGCGCGACCAGGTACAGGAAGCACGCGCCCACGATGGCGCCGACCAGTTGCGCGATCCAGTAGCCGACCGCCGTGGACACGTCGATCCGCCGGTCGATGAGCATGCCCAGGGTGACCGCCGGGTTCACGTGTGCCCCGGAGACCGGGCCAAGGGCGTAGGACAGCGCGAGAATCGTCAGCCCGAAGGCGAACGCGATCCCGACCGTGCCGATGTACTGTCCCGCCAGCACCACCGATCCGACCGCGAAGAAGACCAGCAGCGCCGATCCGACGCTCTCGGCCAGCAGCGGCCGCTGCTGCTCCCGGGTCAACATGGCACCCTCCCGCAGGTTCGGGGATCTTCACCGTTCACCTGAGTGTCCGGTCGGGTGCCGCGCGGCGCACTCCCAGCGCTGCCAAAGGAGTGGAGCTCAGGCCGGGCGGTGGAAGGCGTCCGCCGGGATGCGGCTGCCGGCCGGCAGCAGGGCCAGGTTCAGGCCGCGTACCAGCCGGGCACGCAGGGTCTCGTCGTCGGCCAGCGCCCGGGCGACCCGGCCCGCGACGGCCTGCGGGTCTGCTCCCGGCGCCAGCGCGAGCGCCAGGATCCCGTCGGCGTCCGCGCCGCCCGGCGCCAGGTGGGCGCCCGCGACGCCCGGCTCGGCCGTGAGGACGGCGCGCAGGGCGTCGGTCAGCCGCGGATCCGCCGCGATGCCGGGGCCGGCCGGGTCACGGCCCTCGGCCAGCGCTCGCAGCGCGGGTCCGGTCAGCTCGTAGGGAACCGGACCGGCCAGGTCGAGCAGCAGCGTGTCCGCCCTCTCCTGCGCGGCGGCGCTCAGCGCCTGCCGCAGCGGCACGGCGACGGGCCGGGCGTCGGCCTGCCAGGCGGCCAGGTTGCGGGTCGAGGTGAAGGCGGGGAGGGCGCGCCGCCCGTCGGGCGCGGTCAGAGTCGGCACCGCCATGTCCGAGGACTTCTCCCGGTGCAGGCCGTCCTCCCCGGTCTCGGCCTCACCGAGCACGGCCGCAACGGGCACCAGGAGCCGGGCTCCGGCCAGCGCGGACAGCACCTCGGCCTCGCTACCCGTGCCCTGCTGCCACGCAGCGAGCGCTCGGGCCAGGGCCGGGTCGGCGGAGCCGTCGTCGTCGGAGAAACCGGAGTCGGGGATGTTCTTCACTGCCACGGACCGAGCGTATCCGCCTGGGGCAGCGGGCCACGGTCCGGGCGGCGCGGCCCGGCGGGCAGGCGCAGCGTGCCGCGGTGCAGTGCGAACGCGACGGCGACGAGTAGCAACCCCCCGACGCTGCACAGCGGCACCAGCCAGCCGGTGCCGTCGCCGGATGAGGAGGGCCCGGCGCCGAAGTACTCCCTCTTGTAGGGGAGACCGGCCGGGCGGAGCTTGTGCGGTTGCAGGTTCGCGCCTGTCTCGAGGGCGGCAGCCGGGTCGACGACGCCGGTACCCAGGGCGTTGCTGCGGCCACCGGCCGGGGTGTCGCTCGCGGTCTCGGCGAGCAGCTTCTTGATCTGCGCCGGGGTCAGTTCCGGGTAGGCGGAGCGGACCAGGGCGGCCGCGCCGGAGACGAACGCGGCGGCGGCGCTGGTCCCCCAGCCCTTGTAGTAGCGGCGGTCCGGCTCGGTGATGATGACGTCCTTGCCGGGCGCGCTGAGGGTGGCGTACCAGTGCCGGGTGGAGAAGGCGGCACGCTTGCCGTCGCGGTCGACGGCGGTCACGGCGATCACGCCAGGGTAGGCGGCCGGGTAGGACACGTGGTCGCCGTGTGCGCCGTCGTTGCCCGCAGAGGCGACCACGACGACGCCCTTGCCCAGGGCGTAGCGGACGGCGGCGTCCTGCGCGGCATCGGGGTGCGCGGAGTCGCTGTCGTCGCCCAATGACAGGTTGATCACGTCGGCACCGTGGTCAGCGGCCCACCGGATGCCGTCGGCGAGTGCTCCGCCGCGTGCGCGGCGGGCCTTGTCCCGCTGCGGGTCGTCCTCCTCGAGCAGGACGCGCACCGGAAGGATCTTCGCCTCGGGTGCCACGCCCACGACACCGTCCTTGCCGCCCGGCCCGTGGCCGTGTCCGGCGATGATTCCGCCCATGGCGGTGCCGTGGCGGGCCCAGGTCGCGGCTCCGCGTGAGGCGCCGAAGCCGACGAGATCCTTGCCTGGCATGACGGAGCCGGCGAGGTCCGGGTGAGTGGCGTCGACCCCGGTGTCCAGGACGGCGACGATGATGCCCGCGCCCTTCGTCGTCTGCCAGGCGTCGCGTGCGTGCACGGTCGCAAGACCCCACTGCTTGTCCCGGATGCCCTCCCCCGCAGCGTGGGCGGTCCCGCCGCCGCAGGGCCAGGGCGGTGACGACGGCGGCGAGCAGCAGGGCGGCCGCCCTGCGCAGGGTCCGGGCAGCCGGTCGGTGGGTCACTGCGCGTTCTCCTTCTCCTCGCGCACGGCCCCGTCGTGCAGCGCCTTCTGTGTGCAGGTCGGCGATGCCGGCCGCGTCATCGCCGAGGCCGGCCTGCGCGGCGGTGGACTTCTGTCCCTTGCGGACCGCCTCGGCTGCGGACTGCGGATCGCTGACGGGGCGCCCGTCGGCGAAGCCGGTCACCGAGTAGACGACGGCCGGGACGTCGGTGAGGACCCGGACGCTCCAGCTCGCGCGCTGCGCGTCGGAGAAGTCTGCGGCCACGGTGCCCCGGACGGCGAAGGTGCGGGGCATCATGTCGTGACGCGTGGCCAGGTGCTCGTGCGCGAAGCGCCTGTGCAGGTCTTTCATGGCCCGGGGGTCGGCCTGGGTGAAGACGATGCCCACGGTCGTCACGCTGGTCGAGGTCTCGTCGGCGTAGGTGCCCCCTGACCAGACGGGCGCAGCCGGCCGGGGAGAGGGCCTTGGCGAGCAGCGGGTCGAAAGCGTCCTTGCAGCCGCTGTCGGGGGCCACCCCGACCCGTATCCACTTGCGGTCGGCGCCGCCCGGCCCGGCGTTCTCCCCGGTGAGGGTGCGGGGGAAGAGGGAGTCCACGGGCAGGGTGTGCCACAGCTCGCGGGCGTGGTCGAAGCGGACGACGGCGGCGGCGCCGGCCGCGTCGTCGCCGAGCAGCGAGCCGGCTGCCGCTCCGCCGAGCAGGCCGACGCCCAGGACGAGGCAGGCCGCGGCCACCGCGGTGCGCGGCCCCGGGCGCAGGACGAGCGGATTCCGGCGTGAGCCGTCCTCGTCGGTGACAGGCCGGAGCCGCACGGTGGGCGGCCCGGCGATACCGCCACCGTCATATACGGGCCCGAGGACGGACGGTGCGGCGGGCGGGCCCGGGGGAGGCGGAGGCGCGGTGGGCCGGGGCGGCACGGTGGGGCGCGGGGGCGCGACGGGCGGCAGCGGGAGGCGGCCGACCGCCGGGACCGTCCTGCCGCGGTCGGCCTCAGCGCCCATCTGCTTCCCTCCGCGCAGGGCCGCCCGGCGGGTGGAGTCCCCTCGCAGGCAGGCTGGTTGGTCGTTCTCTCGCACGCGGTGGCAGGTCGCAGGCGTACGCGGTCACTCTACGGTGCGTCCCGGTGGCCCGGGCAACCCGCCCGGCGTGGAGGGGTCGTGCGGATGGCGGACTTCTATGGCGTGCCGGGGCGTGGCAAGCTGCGGGAATGGAGGAGACCTCGGCTGACCGGGACCGCTACGACCGGGCGACCGCCCATCTGGACGCGCCGCTGGCGATCGTCGATCTCGACGCGTTCGACGCGAACGCGAGGCGATCTGCTGCGGCGGGCCGGCGGGAAGCCGGTGCGGGTGGCGAGCAAGTCGGTGCGCTGCCGGGCCCTGCTGGAACGCGTGCTGGCGCTGGACGGCTTCGGCGGGGTCATGTGCTTCACGCTGGCGGAGTCGCTGTGGCTGGCGCGCTGCGGAGTCCGGGACGTGCTGCTGGCGTACCCGTCGGCGGACCGGGGCGGTTTCGCGGAGTTGGCGGCGGACCCGAAGCTGGCGCGTGCGGTGACCGTGTGGTCGACGACGTGGCGCAGCTGGACCTGATCGACGCGGCGCGGGCCGGGCGGCGCGCGCGGAGATCCGGGTCTGCCTGGAGCTGGACACCTCGCTGCGGATGCTGGGCGGCCGCGTGCGGGTCGGCGCCCGGCGCTCTCCGCTGCACGGGCCGGCTCAGCTGGCGGCGCTGGCCCGGTCGGTGGCCCGCCGGCCGGGGTTCCGGCTGGTGGGGCTGATGGCGTACGAGGGCCATGTGGCCGGCGTGGGCGACGCGGTGCAGGGGCAGCCGTTGCGGTCGCAGACGCGTGCGGCTGATGCAGCGCCGGGCACGCGGGAGCTGGCGGAACGGCGCGCGGCAGCGGTGCGGGCGGTGCGCGCCGTGGTCCCGGACCTGGAGTTCGTCAACGGCGGCGGCACGGGCAGCGTGCAGCACACCGCCAGGGAGCGGGCGGTGACCGAGATCGCGGCGGGGTCCGGGCTGTTCGTGCCGCGGCTGTTCGACCACTACACGCTCGTTCACGGGGCGTCCGGCGGCGCTGTTCGCGCAGCCGGTGGTGCGCCGGCCGGGCGTCGGAGTGGTGACGGTGCTGGGCGGCGGCTACCCGGCGTCGGGCGCGCCGGGCCGCGACCGGCTGCCGCAGCCGTATCTGCCGCAGGGCCTGCGCTACGACCCGCAGGAGGGGCCGGGCGAAGTGCAGACGCCGCTGCTGGGCGCGGCCGCGGACGATCTGCTGATCGGCGACCAGGTGTGGTTCCGGCACGCGAAGGCCGGGTGAACTGTGCGAGCGCTTCGCGGTGTTGCACCTGGTGCGAGGGCGACCAGGGTGACGGGCGACGGTGCCGACGTACCGCGGCGAGGGCCACACGTTCCTGTGAGCGCACGCCCCGCGGAGCGCGGCCCCGCGGAGCGACTCCGGGTACCTCACACGGACTTGCTGCTGCCGTCGTCGGCGGCGGGCGGGTCGCCCTCCTCGATCCCGGCAACGATGTCGTCCATCACAGACTGCGGCGGCGCGTCGTCGGCGATGTCGATGCTGATGTTCGCCACGAGCATCCGGCCGGATCCGTCGGGGTGCGGGAAGGCGACGGACTCCACGTAGGCGTCGGGGCCCACGGCGTTCTCGATCTTCCAGCGGACCCGGTAGCCGTGCTGTCCGGCGACCTCGACGGGGCCGGATTTGACCACCTCGTGGCCGGTGATGCCGCCGTATGCCTTCTCGTCGTAGGAGCCGCGGGCATACCACTTGACGTCGTCCTCGGCCACGGCCTCCGGGTCGTCAGCGTCGGGCTGGGCGGCCACCATGATGGACGCGCCGCCACGCAGGCACTGCAGGGACGTGTCCTTGGGGCACTTGTAGGGGCCGGTGACGATCTGGCTGCTGTTGCGCTGCCAGCCGTGGGGAACGGGCAGTACCACGCCCTGGGCTGGTTTTCCGGCGTCGCCGGAGTCCGGGCCGTCGGGACCCTGCGGTGCCGGGGAGTCACTGTGACTCGGGCTGGGGCTGGGCTGCGGGCTCGGCGGCAGGCACGAGGACGCCGCGCTGTCGCCGCAGGCTTCGTCGGACGAGCCGCCTCCGGCGATCATTACGCCGCCGACTGCCAGCGCCGCGACGATCACGACCGCAGCACTGACCCCGGCTATGAGCGGGGCCTTAGAGGACCGGGACGGTGGCGGCATGGGCGGCGCAGGGACCGGGGCGAGCCCGGTGCCACGGGTGTGCTCGCTCCAGCGCTCACCGTCCCACCAGCGTTCGGGGGCGGGGCGCGGCTCCTGCGTGCCCGGGGTCCGGATACCAGCCGGGAGGGGTGCTCGTCGTCACGTCTGCACCCTAGGGCACGTGTGCGAGTCGTGAGTGTCCAGGGCGGAGCCCTGGACACTCACGACGATGCCGGGGCCTCCCCGGCGCGCCGACGCCACGGGACAAGGTGCTCACAGTGGCGTCACGTACGCGCCGGAGATGCCGCCGTCGACCATGAAGTCGGCGGCGTTGACGAACGAGGAGTCGTCGCTGGCGAGGAACGCGACAGCGGCGGCGATCTCCTCGGCCTCGGCGAACCTGCCGCCGGGGACGTGCACCAGACGGCGCCCGGCCCGCTCGGGGTCCTTGGCGAACAACTCACGCAGCAGTGGGGTGTTGACCGGACCGGGGCACAGTGCGTTGACACGGATGCCTTCGCGGGCGAACTGCACCCCCAGTTCACGGGACATGGCCAGCACCCCGCCCTTGGAGGCGGTGTAGCTGATCTGGGAGGTGGCGGCACCCATCACCGCCACGAACGAGGCGGTGTTGATGACCGACCCCCTGCCCTGGCGCCGCATGTAGGGCAGCACCTCGCGGCAGCACAGGTATACGGAGGTGAGGTTGGTCTGCTGCACGCGCAGCCAGGCGTCGGGTTCTGTGGTCAGGATGGAGTCGTCGTCGGGCGGCGAGATGCCGGCGTTGTGGAAGGAGACGTCGATCGAGCCGTAAGTATCGTGCGCGGCTCGGAAGAGGGCCGCCACCTGGCCGGCGTCGGTGACGTCCGTCTCGACGAACAGTCCGCCGGTCTCCTCGGCGGCGGCCGCTGCCGCGTTCGGTGTCGACGTCGGCGCACACCACGTGCGCTCCCTCGGAGGCGAGGCGGCGTGCGGATGGCCAGGCCGATGCCGCTCCCGGCACCGGTGACCACCGCGGTGCGTCCCACCAGCCGTCGGCAGACGGCTCCGTCGGTGACTGCTGTGCTCAACGCTGACTCCCTGAAGTGGTGCGTTCAGTTCTGGTCGAAGTAGACGTTCTTGGTCTCGGTGAAGGCGCGCAGCGCGTCCGGGCCGAGTTCACGGCCGAGGCCCGACTGACGGTAGCCGCCGAACGGGGTCGCGTAGCGCACGCTGCTGTGGGAGTTCACGGACAGGTTTCCGGCCGACACGGCGCGCGAGACGCGCAGGGCGCGTCCCATGTCGCGGGTCCACAGCGAGCCGGACAGGCCGTAGTCGGTGTCGTTGGCGAGCCGGATCGCGTCGGCCTCGTCGTCGAAGGGCAGCACCACGGCGACTGGCCCGAAGATCTCCTCCACGGCCGCCGGTTCACCGGGGGCGGCTTCCAGGACGGTGGCCGGATACCAGAAGCCGGGCCCGGACGGCACGCGGCCGCGGATGAGGACGGGCGCGTCGTCGGGCACGTAGGCGCGAACCCGGTCGCGTTGCCGGGCGGAGATCAGCGGGCCCATGCGGGTGGCCGGGTCGGACGGGTCGCCGGCGGTGAAGTCCAGCACGGCGGGTTCGAGAAGTCCGAGGAACTCCTCGTGGACGCTGCGCTCGACGAGGATGCGGCTGCGGGCGCAGCAGTCCTGGCCGGTGTTGTCGAGGAAGGAAGCCGGCGCCTCGGCGGCGGCGCGGGCCAGGTCGGCGTCGGCGAAGACGATGTTGGGGTTCTTGCCGCCGAGTTCGAGAGTCACCCGCTTCACGTTCTCGGCGCAGGCAGCCATGATCTCCTTGCCGACGGCCGTCGAGCCGGTGAAGACGACCTTCGCCACCCGCGGGTGGTCGACCAGCGCGGCGCCGGTGACCGGCCCCTCGCCGGGCAGTACCTGGAACAGGTGCTCCGGCAGGCCCGCGTCCAAGGCGAGTCCGGCCAGTCGCAGCGCGGTCAGCGGCGTCGTCTCGGCCGGTTTGAGCAGGACGGCGTTGCCTGCGGCCAGTGCGGGGGCGGTGCCCCAGGCCGCGATCGGCATCGGGAAGTTCCACGGCGCGATGACGGCGACGACGCCGAGCGGCTCCGCGAACGTGACGTTCACGCCGCCGGGCACCGGGATCTGGGCGCCGTTGAGACGCTCTACTCCGCCCGCGGCGTAGTCGAGCAGGTCGCGGACATTGCCCGCCTCCCAGCGGGCGTTGCCGATGGGGTGACCGGCCTCGCGGACCTCCAGTTCGGCCAGTTCCTCGCGGTGTTCGTCGACCGCGGCGGCGAAGCGGCGCAGCAGCCGCGCCCGGTCGGCGGGGTCGAGCGCGGCCCACCGGGTCTGCGCGGCGGCGGCCCGCACCACGGCGGCGTCCACGTCCTGTGGCGGCGTGGACGGGACGGTCGCGACGACCTCTTCGGTCGCCGGGTCGAGTACCTGCAGTTCGTGCACGCTGTCAGTCCTCACATGCGTTCGAAGGAGCGGTAGCGCTCCCAGTCGGTCACGGCCGCGTCGTAGGCCCGCTGTTCGACGTGGGCCATGTGGGCGTAGTGCCGCACGACCTCGTCGCCGAAGGCGGCGCGGGCCAGGGCGCTGTCCCGCCAGAGCGTCTCCGCTTCGCGCAGGGTGGCCGGGACCCGGTCGGCCGAGGAATCGGCGTAGGCGTTCCCCGGGCAGGGTTCGGGCAGTTCGAGCTGCTCGTCGACGCCGTGCAGACCGGCGGCGATCATCGCGGCGACGGCCAGGTAGGGGTTGACGTCACCGCCGGGCACCCGGTTCTCCATGCGGTGACCGCGTCCGTGACCGACGACGCGGTAGGCGCACGTGCGGTTGTCCGGGCCCCACGCGCACGCGGTGGGTGCGAAGGAGCCGGGCTGGAAGCGCTTGTAGGAGTTGATGCCCGGGGCGTACATGAGGGTGAACTCGCGCAGGGCCGTCAGCTGTCCGGCGAGGAAATGCCGCATCAGCGGGGACATGCCGAGCGGCCCGGCCTCGTCGGCAAACAGCGGCCGTCCGTCGGCGTCGCGCAACGACAGGTGGATGTGGCAGGAGTTGCCCTCACGTTCGTCGTACTTGGCCATGAACGTGAGCGACCTGCCTTGCTGTGCGGCGATCTCCTTCGCACCGGTCTTGTAGACGACGTGCTGGTCGCAGGTGGTGAGTGCGTCCGCGTAGCGAAAGGCGATCTCGTGCTGCCCGAGGTTGCACTCCCCCTTCGCGGACTCCACGACCATGCCGGCACCGGCCATCTCGTTGCGGATGCGGCGCAGCAGCGGTTCGACGCGGCCGGTGCCCAGCACGGAGTAGTCGACGTTGTAGCGATTGGCCGGAGTCAGTCCGCGGTACCCGCGGTCCCACGCGTCCTCGTAGGAGTCGTCGAAGACGATGAACTCCAGCTCGGTGCCGGCGTACGCCGTCCAGCCGCGCTCGGTGAGCCGGTCGAGCTGGTGGCGCAGCACCTGGCGGGGCGAGGCGGCCACCGGCGTCCCGTCATGCCAGGCCAGGTCGGCGGTGACCAGCGCCGTTCCCTCGTTCCACGGGACGCGGCGCAGGGTGGAAGTGTCGCCGTGCAGGGCGAAGTCGCCGTAGCCGCGCTCCCAGGACGACATCTCGTAGCCGTCGACGGTGTTCATCTCCACGTCGACGGCGAGCAGGTAGTTGCAGCCCTCGGTGCCGTGCTCGAGGACCTCCTCCAGGAAGTACCGGGCGGCGAAGCCGTTTGCCCTGCAGTCTGCCCTGCATGTCGGTGAAGGCCAGGACGACGGTGTCGATCTCCCCCTCGTCGACGAGCCACCGCAGCTCGTCGAGGGAGAGCGGGGGCGTGTGCTGCGTCACGGAGGGCCTCCCTGTAACAGTGGGGGTCTTACGGTAAGCAGGTTGATCATCTGTTGGGAAGGAGGCGCCATGCCCGGCACCGAGCCGGCACCGGCCCCGCTGGTCGGCATCAGCACCTATCTGGAGGACGACACGCGGTGGGGCGCATGGCGGATGCGGGCGGCGGTGCTGCCCGTCGGGTATCCGCAGCTGGTGCAGCAGGCCGGGGGGCTGGCGGTCATGCTGCCGCCGGACCGGGACCCGAGCGCGGCTGCCCGGGTGGTGGCGCGGCTGGACGCGCTGGTCATCGCGGGAGGCCCGGACGTCGACCCGGCCCGATACGGGGCCGAGCGGGACGAGAGGTGCGGTCCGCCCTCGCCCGAGCGCGACGCCTGGGAGCTGGCGCTGCTCGAGGCGGCGCTGGAGACCGGGATGCCGGTGCTGGGTATCTGCCGGGGCATGCAGCTGCTGAACGTCGTCTTCGGCGGGACGCTGCGCCAGCACATGGAGGGGCACACCGGTGAGCCGGGCGTCTTCGGCGGGCATCCGGTCACTCCAGTGCCGGGCACCGAGCTGGGCCGCGTCCTCCCGGAGGCGGTACGGGTTCCGACGTTCCATCACCAGGCCGTGGAGCGGCTCGGCGAAGGGCTGGTCGCCTGCGCCTGGTCGCAGGACGGCGTCGTCGAGGCCGTCGAGGCGCCGGGGGCCGCGGGGTGGACGCTGGGTGTGCAGTGGCACCCGGAGGCAGGCGACGACGTGCGGGTGATGCGGGCGTTGACGGACGCTGCCTCGCAGGGCTGCCGGCACGGGGAGCTGCGCGGCGCGCAGGTGTGAGGTCGGCCACCCCGGTCCGCACGAGCGCCGCCGGCACGCCAGGTCACCGGCCGTCTCGTCCGCGCGTCAGCGCAGGGCTGCGCGCAGCGCCGCGCCCAGCGCGACGGGCGCATCGCTCAGCGAGGGGCCGTACCACGTCAGGTCGCGCCCGCTGACCAGCACGGCGGGCAGGCCGGGGAACGCCTCGGGGCCGTCGTCGGCGGTGAAGCGGTAGGGCTCGTCGGGCAGCACGACGAGGCCGGCGCGAGCCGTTTCGTTCAGCTCGGGCAGCGGGACGCGCGGATAGCGTTCGGGGTGCGTGGCGTAGGCGTTGCGCACCCCGAGGTGCGCCAGGACGCCGCCGGCGAAGGTGTCCCGCCCGAGCACCATCCAGGGGCGGCGCCAGACGGGCACGACGGCGGTGGTGTCGAACTCGGCGCGCACCGCCGCCCAGGCGCTCTCCGCCTCCTCCAGCCAGCCGGGCCGGGGCAGGCCGCACCCGGCCACGAGGACCCGCGCCAACTCGTCGAACGCCTGCGGCAGCGAACGGACCTCGGTGACGAGCACCTCGAGTCCCCGCGCACGCAGCGCGGCCAGGTCCTGGGGACGATTCTCCTCCTCGTTGGCGACGACGAGGTCCGGCTCCAGCGCCGCGATCTGCGCGAGGTCGGGGTTCTTGGTTCCGCGCACCCGGGTCACGTGCAAGTCGGCCGGGTGCGTGCACCAGTCCGTCGCCCCGACGAGGATCTCCGGCGCGGTGACGGCGACGGCCTCGGTCAGTGACGGCACGAGACTGACGACGCGCCGCGTGGGACGGGGGTGGCTCATCATCACAGGTTAGGGCCTGGCGAACGGGCGACTCCCCGGTGTCGTCGCGGGGCGGCGTCGGGCCCGCCGGGGCGTGCCCCGGACAAGCGGCCGGGAGCCTCCCCCACGGCGAGCCCGAACGCGATCAGAAGCACGTTCCAGTGCACGCCGGTCCGCACGCCGGCCGGAACGTCACCCGGACGGCGAAAACCCCTTTCGACCCGCTCGCAGTCGCCATCGGCGGTGCCCGCGCCGTCGGCTCCAGAACCATCCGGCCGGCGGCCGGTCCGCGCCACGGCGCGGGTACAGATGAAAAGACAGTGAGAACCGGACGGCCCGCGCTGCGCCACCGGCTGTCCGACACCTCGGCCATGATGTCTGTATGACCCGAACCGACAAGTGTCTTCTGCTGGACGCCGCGTCCTTGTATTTCCGCGCCTACTTCGGGGTGCCCGACTCGGTGCGGGCGCCGGACGGGACACCGGTCAACGCGGTGCGCGGGCTGCTGGACTTCATCGCGCGGCTGGTGCAGGACCACCGGCCGGCCGAACTGGTCGCCTGCATGGACTTCGACTGGCGGCCGCAGTGGCGCGTCGAGCTGATCCCGTCCTACAAGGCGCACCGGGTGGCCGAGGAGGCCGAGGGCGCCCCGGACACCGAGGAGGTACCGGACACGCTGTCGCCGCAGGTCCCGGTGATCGAGGAGGTGCTCGACGCACTGGGCATCGCCCGGGTCGGCGCAGCCGGGTACGAGGCCGACGACGTCATCGGGACGCTCGCCACCCGCGCCGAACGGCCGGTCGACATCGTCACCGGGGACCGTGACCTGTTCCAGCTGATCGACGACGCGCGGCGGGTGCGCGTGCTGTATCCGGTCAAGGGCATGGGCAACCTGGCCGCCTTCGACGAGGCGGCGCTGCGCGCGAAGTACGGCGTGGACGGTCCCGGCTACGCGGATCTGGCGCTGCTGCGCGGCGACCCCAGCGACGGGCTGCCGGGGGTGCCGGGTATCGGGGAGAAGACGGCCGCGAAGCTGCTGTCCGCACACGGCGACCTGGCGGGCGTCATCGCGGCCGCCGCCGACCCGAGGTCCGGCATCACGCCCGCGCAGCGGCGCCGGCTGCAGGAGGCAGCCCCCTACCTGGCGGTGGCGCCGCAGGTCGTGCAGGTGGCGCGGGACGTGCAGCTGCCCGCGTTCGACGCCGCGTTGCCGGACGAGCCGTGCGACGGCGAACGCCTCCGCGTGCTCGACGAGCGCTGGGGCCTGGGCGGGTCGCTGGGCCGAGTGCTGTCGGCCCTGCAGGTCTGAGAGTGGGGCGGCCCGGGGCCGCCCCACTCTCAGACCTGCAGTCGCGGGCGCCTCAGCCGACCGAGCTGTAGGCCACCACGCCGCGGCGCATCGCGTCGATCGCCTTCCGGGCGTGCTTCGCCACCGTGCCCTCCTCCGGGGCTGCTGCGGAGAGCTGGCCGAGCACGTCGATGATCTGCTTGCACCAGCGCACGAAGTCACCGGCCGGCATCTCCTCCTCGCGCAGCACGGCGTCCAGTCCCGGCCCCGTCGGCCCAGCGGTAGGCTGCCCAGGCGAAGCCGAGGTCCGGCTCGCGCTGGCCGACGCCCTCGGTAGCGCTGACGCCGTGCTCCTCCTCCAGGGCATCCAACCGCCCCCAGATGCGTACGATCTCGCGCCAGCGCGTTCCGCGCCCGGCCGCCCGGCAACCGGGCCGGCAGGGCATCGTCGGCCGAGCGGGCCTCGTAGACCAGCGCAGAGACGCAGGCGGCGAGCTCGGCGGGCGGCAGCTCCTCCCAGACGCCCTCGCGCAGGCATTCCGACGCCAGCAGGTCCAGCTCGCCGTACAGCCTCCCCAGGCGCCGGCCGTCCTCGGTGACCTGGTCGCCCTTGAGGTAGCCCAGCTCGGACAGCAGTGCGTAGACCCGATCGAAGGTACGGGCGATGGTGTTCGTACGTCCCTCGATGCGCCGTTCCAGCTGGCGGGTGTCCCGGCGCAGCCGGTGGTAGCGCTCGGCCCAGCGGGCGTGGTCCTCCCGGTCGGCGCAGCCGTGGCAGGGGTGCTGGCGAAGCTCCGCGCGCAGCCGGGTGATCTCAGCGTCGTCCGCGGCCGCCGAGCGCGGCTTGCGGTGCCGGTGCGGGACGTGGTGCCCGGCCTTGGTGCGCAGTGCGGAGGCCAGGTCGCGCCGGGACTGCGGGCTGCGCGGGTTGAAGGACTTCGGTACCCGCATCCGCTCGAGCGGTTCGACGGGGACGGGGAAGTCGATCGGGGCGAGCCGCTTGACCTGCCGCTGCGCGGTGAGTACCAGCGGGCGGGGACCGTCGGTGTGCTCGAAGCCGCGACGGCCCGGGCTGCGCCCGGCTGCGGTTCCCGAATCCAGGACGAGCGCCAGCCCGGCGAACTTGCCGGTGGGCACGTGGATGACGTCACCGGGGCGGAGCTTCTCCAGCGCCACAGCGGCCGCCGCCCGGCGCTGGGCGGCGCCCTGCTTGGCGAGCTCGGTCTCCCTGTCCTTCAGGTCGCGCCGCAACCGCGAGTACTCCTCGAAGTCACCCAGGTGGCAGGTCATCGACTCGTGGTAGCCGGCCAGCCCTTCCTCGTTGCGCTGCACCTGGCGGGAGATGCCGACCACGGACCGGTCGGCCTGGAACTGGGCGAAGGAGGTCTCCAGCAGTTCGCGGGAGCGGTGCCGGCCGAACTGGGAGACCAGGTTGACGGCCATGTTGTAGGAGGGCTTGAAGGAAGAGCGCAGCGGGTAGGTGCGCGCGCCGGCCAGGCCGGCGACGCCGCCCGGGTCCATGCCGCGGTGCCACAGCACGACGGCGTGCCCCTCGATGTCGATGCCTCGGCGGCCGGCCCGGCCGGTGAGCTGGGTGAACTCACCGGGGGTGATATCGGCGTGCTGCTCGCCGTTCCACTTGACGAGCTTCTCCAGGACGACCGAGCGGGCCGGCATGTTGATGCCGAGCGCGAGGGTCTCGGTGGCGAATACCGCCTTGACCAGACCCTGAACGAACAGCTCCTCGACGACCTCCTTGAAGGTCGGCAGCATGCCTGCGTGGTGCGCGGCGACGCCGCGTTCGAGGCCCTCCAGCCACTCGAAGTAGCCCAGGACGTGCAGGTCCTCGTCGGGGATGTCGGCGGTGCGTGCCTCGACGATCTGCCGCACCCGGGCACGCTCGGCGTTGTCGTTCAGCCGCAGACCCGCGTACAGGCACTGCTGGACGGCGGCCTGGCAGCCGGCGCGGCTGAAGATGAAGGTGATGGCGGGGAGCAGGCCTTCGGAGTCCAGCCGGTCGATGACCTCCGCGCGGCTGGGCGTCCACACGCGGGAGCGGCTGCGGCGCTCCCGTTCCCGGTCGGCCTCCCGGGCCGGTCGCCCGCGGCGCCGGTCGCGCGGCGCGACCCGGGTGTTCTCCGCGCGCGCCATGCGCACCAGGTCGGGGTTGACCTCCTTGCGGTCCTTCTTCTCCTCGAAGAGGTCGTACATGCGGCGCCCGGCCAGCACGTGCTGCCACAGCGGGACGGGACGGTGCTCGGAGACGATCACCTTGGTGTCGCCGCGCACGGTGTCCAGCCAGTCGCCGAACTCCTCGGCATTGGAGACTGTCGCCGACAGGGAGACCAGGGTGACGGAAGCGGGCAGGTGAATGATCACCTCTTCCCACACGGCGCCGCGGAAGCGGTCGGAGAGGTAGTGCACCTCGTCCATCACCACGTAGCCGAGGCCGAGCAGCGCCTGCGAGCCCGCGTAGAGCATGTTGCGCAGCACCTCGGTGGTCATGACGATCACCGGTGCGTCGCCGTTGACGCTGTTGTCTCCGGTCAGCAGGCCGACCCGGTCGGCGCCGTACCGCTTCACCAGGTCGTTGTACTTCTGGTTCGACAGGGCCTTGATCGGCGTGGTGTAGAAGCACTTGCGGCCCGTGGTGAGGGCCAGGTGGACGGCGAACTCGCCGACGATGGTCTTACCGGATCCGGTGGGCGCTGCGACCAGCACGCCGCTGCCGGCCTCCAAAGCCCGGCAGGACCGGAGCTGGAAGTCGTCCAGCTCGAAGTCGTACATGTCACGGAACGGGGCGAGAGCGGTGCGCTGTTCGGCCGCACGCTCGCGCGCCGCCGTGTACCGCTCCGCGGGGGACAGGTCCTCGGTCATCGTGACTACGAGCCTACCGGTCGCCACCGACACAACTCACGATGTTTGTCGCGGGCCGGTCTCCGCGCGGGTCAGGTAACGTCGTCGTAGCCGCCGCGGGCGGCGCCCTCGCCCCCGGGCATGGACCGCGGGGCGGGCACCGACTCGACCTCGTCGATCTCCTCGGGGCTCAGGTCCAGCTCGGACGCCTCGTCGTCCGAGGGGCCGGCGGCGAGCCGCGCCTCGCGGCGGCGGTCGTTGAGCAGCGCGATCCCCGTCGCGGCGAAATAGAGCACCCAGATCGGGGCGGCGAGCCCGAGCATGCTGACCGGGTCGGTGCTGGGGGTGGCGATGGCGGCGAACACGGTGATGCCGAGGATCATGCCGCGCCACCAGCCGCGCATCCGGGCGCCGCTGAGAACGCCGCCGAAGTTGAGCATGACCAGCAGCAGCGGCATCTCGAAGGAGAGGCCGAAGACGACCACCATGCGGGTGACCAGGCCGATCAGGTCGTCCAGCGGCAGCAGGTTGTTCACCCCGAACGGAGTGAAGGCGATGAGCACCCTGGCGGTCGTGGGGAGGACCTTGTAGGCGAAGAAGGCACCGGCCAGGAACAGCGGGAAACCTGCCGCGACGAAGCCCAGCGCGTACTTCTTCTCGTTGCGGTGCAGCCCCGGGGCCACGAAGGCCCACAGCTGGTAGAGCCAGATGGGCGAGGAGAGCACCACGCCGGCGGTCAGGGACACCCTCAGCGCGAGGGTGAACGGCGAGAGGAGGCCGTTGAGGGTGATGTGCGCGCAGGTGCGCGGGGCGCCGCCGTCCTGCTGTGCCTGCTGCACGTTCTGCTGGACGAGGTCGCTCAGTGAATGGTGGCAGCCGACCGCCTTCAGGACCGGCGCGGTGAACCACTCGATGATGTCGGCATAGAAGTAGCCGGCCAGTATGGCCACGACGACGATCGCCAGCACCGCCTTGGCGAGGCGGTTGCGCAGCTCACGGAGGTGATCCACCAGCGGCATGCGGCCTTCGGGATCTGACTCCCTCTTCATCCTGGGGGCAGACTTGAGCAACCCACGTCCTCATCTCGTGCGGCAGGCGGCAGCTCTGGTCAGCCGTGCGTCCTGGTCTCGTGGCTCGGCTCGTTCACCGGGCGGGAGCTGGAGACGTCCCCCGGGGCGGCCTGGATGGTGCGCTGCGAGGACTGCTTGTCGTCACCGCCGTCGCCGTCGCCCTCTCCGCCGTCACCGCCGCTGTGGTCCTTCTTCATGGCCTTCGCCTCGCTCTTGAGGATGCGGGCGGACTTGCCCAGCGACCGGGCCATATCCGGGAGCTTCTTCGCACCGAAGAGCAGGACGATGACGACGAGGATGAGAATGATCTCGGGAGCGCCGAGCCTTCCGAACATGTGCTTACCTTCCTCACCATCAGACGGCGGGGGCTGGTGTCGCTTGGGGCCGGAGTCCGGCCATTGCCTTGCCGAGAGCGATCGTAACGCTTGGGAGGGAGACTGTGGCCACCCCCGTGCGTACCGTCCGGCATCAGGCAGCTTACCGCCCGTGGCCGCGCGGGAGGAGAGGGCGTCAGCGACGTGCGGAATCGGCGGCCGAGCGGGCCAGCGGCACGGTCGCGCGCTCCAGGTCCTCAGTGGCGCGGGTGATCCGTTCGGCCCCGTCGGCGACGGCCCCGGAGAAACGCCGCACCTCCAGCCCGACGCGGACGGCGAAGACGCCGAGCACAGCGGTCCCGCAGAAGGCGAGCGTAAGGAAGACCATCGGCCAGAACATGCGCGCAGTTTAGTGGAGCACACCCCCGCTTCCCGGCTGCGGGGCGACGCACCGCCGGGGCCCGGCAGCCGACTACGGCAGCGTGGTGACGTCACTCGCCGCCGAAGGCGGTTGGTCACTCGCCATAGGCCGACAGGGCCTGGCGGGCCGCCTCGCGGGCGCTCTCGGCCGGCTCGGGCGGTGAGGCGATGCGGCCGTCCCGGCCGAGCCGCAGGGCGAGCCGGCGCAGCGAGGCCGGGTCGGGGGTGCGCAGAGTGATGCGCAGACCGCCGTCCATCAGCTCCTCGGCGCTGTCGTGTGGGTAGTACTCGGCGACCCAGCGGCCGCCGGGTCCCACCTCGACGACGACCTCCGGATCGTCCGGCGCGGGCTGGACCAGGCCCTCGGACAGGTCGCGCAGCTCGACGGGCGGCGGGTCGGACGGCTCGTCGAGGAGCCGGATCTCCGCGACCCGGTCGAGGCGGAAGGTGCGGCGCGCCTCGGAGCGGCGGCACCAGGCCTCGACGTAGGTGTGGCCGACAGAGAACAGCCGGATCGGGTCGATCTCCCGCTCGGTGACCTCGTCGCGGGCCGGCGAGTAGTAGCGCAGCCACAGGCGGCGCCGTTCGGAGATGGCCCGGTCGACCTCGGCGAACACGCCGCCCTCGGACTCGAAGGTGACCGAGACGCGGGCGCTGGCCCCGGCCGTCTCGCCGGCGGCCTCCTCAAGTTTGGCGGTGGCACGCTGCAGGGCGTCCCGGTCGCTCTCCCGCAGGCCCGGCAGGGTCGCCACGGCGCGGGCGGCGACCAGCAGCGCGGTCGCCTCGTCCGTGGCGATGTTCAGCGGCTCGGCGACGTCGTCAGCGTTGCGCCACCAGATGTGCTCGCCGTCGGTGTCGATCTCCAGCAGGTCCCCGCCGCGGAAACTGGTGCCGCACATCGGCAGTACGTCCAGGTCGGCGATCAGCTCGTCCGGCGTGATGCCGAAGGCGCGCGCGACATCCTCGATGCGGGCCCCGGGCCGGTCCCGCAGATAGGTGACCAGGGACAGCATCCGCCGGGTCTGGTCGATGGCGTTCGGCGCCACGGCTCTTCCTTCTCCTCAGTTCTTGGCGACGGCGCGCAACCGGTCGACGACATCGGCCCGCAGCTCGTCCGGGGCCAGCACCACCACGTCCGGCCCGAACTCGGCCAGCCAGGCGTCCAGCCCGTGACCGTAGGGGACCTCGAGCTCGTCCCAGCCCTCCCCCGCCGCACGGACGGCGCTGGCCCTGGCTCGCAGCGGGTAGCCGCAGCCGGTGCGCAGCCGGATGCGGGCGGTGCGTGAAGCGCTCTCCCCGGCCCAGCGCTCGACGGTCTCGCGGACGGTGACCTGGTCGGGCACCGCGGCGGTGAACCCGGCCGCGCGGGAGCGGACGGCGCCGGTGATCCGCGAGAGGCGGAAGACCCGCTCGTCCTGCCGGGCACGGTCGAAACCTGCGAGGTACCAGTGGCCGCGCCAGCACTCGAGCGTCCAGGGCTCCACCTGGCGGCGCTCGGCGCTCGGTGCGTTGGCACGGCGGTAGTCGAAGAGGACCAGCCGCCGGTCGCGGCAGGCCAGCATCAGCGGTTCGAAAGCGGCCTCCCGGGCCGGGATGCGCGGTTCCAGCGTGCTCATCGGGTGCAGCTGCTCGTAGGAGGCCGCCTCCTCGGCCTGCGGCATCCCGCCGGCGGCGCGGAGCTTGTGCAGGGCGCCGCTGGCCGCACCGGCGAGGCGGGCCTGCTGCCACACCCGGGCGGCCAGGCCCAGTGCGGTGGCCTCGGCGGCGTCCAGGGTGATGGGCGGCAGCCGGTTGCTGTCACGGCGGGCGAGGTATCCGGCCTCGCCGTCCAGGTTGTCGACCGTGTCGATGACGAGGCCGAGCTCCCGCAGGTCGTCCTTGTCCCGCTCGAACATGCGGTTGAAGGCGTCATCGCTGCCGGCTTCGAGGTATGCCTCGAGGGAGCCGCGCAGCTCGCGCTTGGTGAGCGGGCGCCGGGCGCCGAGCAGGCACAGCGCCAGGTTCATCAGCCGTTCCGCCTTGGCGATCGCCATGGAACCCCGCCCTCTGCTCGAATGACCCTCAACGGTTGACCGTACCGCCTCGCGCACGCACGCGGAAACCGCGCGGCGCGGCAGGTGGGGGCAGGCGGAAAACGGGCAGGACCCCGCCGTTCGGCGAGGCCCTGCCCGGCGTGTGGCGCGCCGGTCAGACGGCGACCAGGTCGCAGACGAAGATGAGCGTCTCGCCCGGCTTGATGAGGCCACCTCCGGCGCCCGCGTCGCCGTAGGCGAGGTGCGGCGGAATGGTCAGCTGGCGGCGCCCGCCGACCTTCATGCCGAGCACGCCCTTGTCCCAACCGGGGATGACCTGCCCGACGCCGACCTGGAAGCGCAGCGGCGTGCCGCGGTTCCAGCTGGCGTCGAACTCCTCGCCCGTGCTGAAGGAGACGCCGACGTAGTGGACGGCGACGGTGTCGCCGGCCTTCGCGACCGGTCCGTCGCCCTCCCAGATCTCCTTGATCTCCAGGTCGGCCGGCGGCTCACCGCCGGGGAAGTCGACCTCGGGCTTGTCGATGCTCACGAAATTGCTCCTACGAACGTCTGCAGCGGACAACCGCACCAGTCTCGCAGACGATCAGCCCTTCACGGCCCGGAGGATGTCCACGACCATCACGACATCGAAGGCCTGCTTCCGGTTGGCCTTGGGGAACTCGCTCTTGGGGATGACGAGCAGCACCCGGCTGCCCACCTTCTTGCCCACCAGGCCCTTGTCCCAGCCGAGGACGGCCTTGAGCGGGGATTCCTGCGGCTTGGCCGGCGTTCCGGCCTGCGGGTTGCCGGCCCAGGTGTCCACCACCGACTGCTCGGGCTTCTCCCAGGGGACGGCCCGGTACTCGGCGAGGACGGTGTCGTCCTTGCCGACGGTCTTCCCGTTGCCCTGGATGACCGTGTGGCTGGTCTCCTCCTTGGGGGCGTCAGCGCCCTTGGGGACGGTGAGCTTGGGGGACTTGTGGTCGGCGTTCGTGCCGGCCTTGGGCAACGAGTCGTCCTTCTGCGGGACCTTGTCACCCTTCGGAAGGGTGGACACAGAGTCCTTGATCTCGATGACGAAGACGAGCGTGTCGCCCTTCTTGATGCCGCTGCCCTGCGGCGGAGTGTCGCCATAGGCCATGTCCGGCGGGATGACCAGTTCGACCCTGCTGCCGACCTTCTTGCCGACCAGACCCTTGTCCCAGCCCTTGACAACCGAGCCGTTCCCGATCATGAAACCGCTCGGCTTCTTGCGCTTGTAGCTGTCGTCGAACGCCTTGCCGCCCCACGTCTGGCCCGCGTAGTGGGCGATGAGGAAGTCATTCTTGTGGACGGTCGGGCCCTTGCCCTTCTCCAGCACCTTCGTCTGGAGATGGTTGGGCGGGGAGCCCACGCCGTCGGCGATCTTCGGCATCTTGCCGTCCTCACCCGAGACGGCGGGCGCCGCGCCTGACTTGCCGTCGTCGGCGCTCGAGCCGCAGGCCGCTGCGGAGACGACGAACAGCGGGACGGCCAGGACCGCGGCGAGGCGGCGGGCGGTCGTGCTCAGAGTCATGGTCCCTCTTGTGGGGTCTCGGGGACGGTGTGTCCGGCCAGTGGCGCACAGCCTAGTACTTCGGTGCGTTTGTCCCGCCGAGGTCGGCGCGGCGGCCGGTGCGGCGACCGACACAGCGCGGGAACCGCAGTGCGCATCCGGCCGCGCGACGCGCGACGCCGTGCTGCGGCTCGCCGAGGCCGCAGCGCCCCTGCCGAGGGCGGGAGACGGGCCGCTGGACCGGACGCCTTCTCGGCCGCGGTCTCCGCGGCGGAGCAGGAAGCCCGGCCCGGGCGAGCTTCGAGGGCCCTCGGCACACGGGCAGGGGATGCCGTCTCCTCTCCGGCCGCAGGACCGAGCTCCCGCGCGGCGGAGCGGCGTCAGACAGCTCACACCGGGTCGTACCGACGTGTGCCGACGCCCCGGCCGAAGCCGGGGCGGGCCGGAACCGAGGGATCCGGACCCGGTGAGGTCACCGGTCCGCCCCCGGACGTCACATTCCGGCGATGAGCTTCTCCACCCTTTCGTCCACCGACCGGAAGGGGTCCTTGCACAGCACGGTGCGTTGGGCCTGGTCGTTGAGCTTCAGGTGCACCCAGTCGACGGTGAAGTCACGACGCTGCTCCTGGGCGCGCCGGATGAAGTCGCCGCGCAGCCGGGCCCGGGTCGTCTGCGGCGGGACGGACTTGCCCTCGAAGATCTTCAGGTCGTTGCAGATCCGCGCCGCCTGGCCCTTGCGCTCCAGCAGGTAGTAGAGCCCGCGGCGCCGGTGGATGTCGTGGTAGGCGAGATCTATCTGGGCGATCCGCGGGTGCGACATGGAAATGTCGTGCTTCGCGCGGTAGCTGTCGATGAGCTGGTACTTCATCACCCAGTCGATCTCAGTGCCGACCTTGTCCAGCTCCTCGTTGCGGACGGACTCCAGAGTGCGGCCCCACAGTTCCAGTACCCGGCCGACCGTGCCGGTGCTGATGCCGCGCCGGTCGCAGAAGTCCACGGCCTTGTCGAAGTACTCCTGCTGAATCTCCAGCGCGGAGGCCTCCCTCCCGCTGGCGAGCCGGACCTTGCGCCTGCCGGTGATGTCGTGGCTGACCTCGCGGATGGCCCGGATCGGGTTCTCCAGGGTGAGGTCGCGCATGACGGTTCCGGCCTCGATCATCCGCAGCACGAGGTCGGTGGCGCCGACCTTGAGCAGCATCGTCGTCTCGGACATGTTCGAGTCGCCGACGATGACGTGCAGGCGCCGGTAACGCTCGGCGTCCGCGTGCGGCTCGTCCCGGGTGTTGATGATGGGCCGCGAGCGGGTGGTCGCGGAGCTGACGCCCTCCCAGATGTGCTCCGCGCGCTGGCTCACGCAGTACACCGCTCCGCGCGGCGTCTGAAGCACCTTGCCCGCGCCGCAGATCAGCTGCCGGGTGACGAGGAAGGGGATCAGGACGTCGGCCAGTCGCGAGAATTCGCCGTGCCGCGCGACGAGATAGTTCTCGTGGCAGCCGTAGGAATTGCCGGCGGAGTCTGTGTTGTTCTTGAACAGGTAGACGTCGCCGGCGATGCCCTCCTCGTGCAGCCGGCGTTCGGCGTCGACGAGCAGGCCCTCCAGGATGCGCTCGCCGGCCTTGTCGTGGGTGACCAGTTCGGTCACGTTGTCGCACTCGGGCGTCGCGTACTCCGGGTGCGAGCCCACGTCCAGATACAGCCGCGCTCCGTTCCGCAGGAAGACGTTGCTGCTGCGGCCCCATGACACGACACGGCGGAAGAGGTACCGCGCCACCTCGTCGGGGGACAGCCGTCGCTGTCCCCGGAACGTACATGTGACGCCGTACTCGTTCTCCAGCCCGAAGATTCGGCGGTCCATGACTGAACATTACGCCTGAGAGCGGCTTCTGAAACTCGGTTCGCCCTGACCGTTTCGATCATTTTCCTCCGAGGTGACGGGATTGGCCGCCCACTGGGAGGAGCGTGCCGGAGCTGCCAGGACACGCCGGGTGCCCAGCAGCACGAGCAGGCCGGCCACGCCGGAGACGCCCGCGACCGCGAAACCCGCCGACGGACTCCCCCACTCGATCACCGGCCCCACCACGGCGGTGCCCGCGGCTGCGCCGACCCCGAAGGTGGTCACCAGCCAGGAGAAGGCCTCCGTGACCGTGCCGGCCGGCGCCTGCCGGTCGACGACGACGAAGGCGCAGGCCAGCGCGGGCGCCAGGAAGAGCCCGCGACAGACCCGCAAGCGCCGTCATCGCCGCCACGCCGGGCACCAGCGTCAGCGGCAGGTAGCCGGCCGCCAGGGCGGCCACCAGCACGCGCAGCCGGCCCTCCGGCGTGCCCGGCCACTGCCGCGCGCCGTACAGCAGTCCGCCGACCAGCGCGCCAGCGCCCAGGGCGGAGAGCAGGTAACTGGAGATCAGACTGTCACCGTGGCCGTCGGCGTAGGCGACGGCGGCCACCGCGATGGAGCCGAGCGCGAGACCGACGAAGAAGAAGGCACCCAGCAGCGCGAGCAGGCCTGCGGAGCGCAGGGCGCCGAGCCAGTGGGACTCCCGGGGGCCGGAGCGCCAGCGGCGCGACGGCGGTGAGAGCGACGACTGACAGCGCGCCGAGGACACCCATCACGTTGATCACCAGCAGCGCGGCGGCCTCGTCACGCACCGCGACCAGCAGGGTGACCAGCAGCGGGCCGACGGCGAACATCACCTCCTGCGCGACGGCGTCCAGTGCGTAGGCCGCGTGCACCCGGTCCTGGGCGCCCCAGCACGCTGGGCCACAGCGCCCGCAGCCCGCCCTCCAGCGGCGGGGTGAACAGGCCGGCCACCAGCACCGCACGCGGCGGCGGCGACCGGAAGGCCGGGCCGGCGAAAGCCGGTTCCGCACCGGAGCCGGACAGCGCGAACAGCACCATGCCGAGCGCCGAGAGCAGCGCGGCGGGCAGCATCACCCGCGGCTGCCCGTACAGGTCGACGGCGCGTCCCAGCGCGGGCTGGCCGACGGCCGTGGCCAGCCCGTAGACGGCCGACAGCACGCCTGCGAGCGTGTAGCCGCCGCCCTCGGCCCGCACGAACAGAACGATGGCCAGTGCGCCGGTGGCGTTGGGCAGCCTGCCCGAGCAGCGTGCCGGACAGCAGCCGCATCGCGTGCTTGGCGCGCAGCAGGTCGGCGTACCCGGTCGACGCTGCCATGAGTGCCGCCCTCCCCGGTCCGTCATACGTATAACTTCGGGGTCATACGTACCATGACCGCTCAGCACGGTCCAGTCGGAACGGAGTGACGTGTCAGAGGCGAACCCGACCGGTCGGCCGCCCCCACCAGCCGTGACGTGGCCCGCCGCGCGGGGGTCTCCCAGGCGACCGTCTCGCTGGTGATGGGCGGGAAGTGGCGGGGCCGGGTCTCGGCGCCGCGGGCGGAGGCGGTGCGGGCCGCCGCACGGGAGCTCGGCTACCGGCCGAACCTCGCGGCACGCAGCCTGCGGCTGGGGCGTACCCGCACCGCGATGCTGGTCGTGCCGGCGCTCACCAGCGACTTCTTCGCGCGTGTCTACGCCGGCGCCGCGACAGTGGCCGCGGAGACACGGATTCGGCCTGGTGCTGTATCCCGTCCCCGGAGGGCGTCGGCCGGGCCCCCGACCCGTTCGATCCGGCACGGGCCGCGCTGGACGGGGTCATCGCGTCCTCGATGGCGCCGGAGGCGCTGGCGGCCATGCGGCGGCGGCGGGCTGCCGCTGGTGATGCTGGACAGCGATCCGCTGGGCGGAGCGGCCGGCACGGTCAACGCTCGACGTCGCCGGGGGCATGCGGCTGGTGGCCGGACACCTGCTCGGCCCTGGGGCACCGCCGGATCGGGCACCTGGCGGCCGCGGTGGACTCCTGGACGTTCCGGGTCGCGGGCGCAGGCGCTCCGCGAGGCGCTGACGGCCGGCGGCGCGACGGTGGTGCGCACCGAGCGGTCGCCACTGGGAGTGGCGGACGGGCTGCGGGCGGCCGGCCGGCTGCTGACGGGCCCGGACCGTCCGTCGGCACTCGTCTGCGACGACGACCTGCTGGCCGCCGGCGCATGCAAGGCGGCTCGGCGGCAGGGTCTGCGGGTGCCGCAGGACGTGTCGGTGACCGGCTTCGACGACCTGGCGCTGGCCAGCGCCGTGGAACCAGAGCTGACCACCGTGCGACTGCCCGCGGAGGCGGTGGGCGAGGCGGGCATGCGCGCGCTGCTGGCCGTGCTGGACGGTCTGCCGCCCGGGCCGCACATCCTGCCCGTCACCCTGGTCGACCGCACCTCCACGGCCCCGCCGCCCACCTGACCGGGGCGGGGGCCGCTACTCCTCCTCGTCCGTGCCGGTCTCCTCGTCGGTGGACGCGGCCGGCGTGGACGAAGATGCCGAGGACGGGGCTGCGGAACCGCCCTCCTCCATCAGCCGCTCGAGCCGGCGGCCCAGCACCCGCTTGAACTTCCGCTGCTGCGGGCGGGTGCGGTCCAGGACCGCGACCTCCAGCTGCTCGGCCGTCAGTCCCCGCTCACCGCCGTTGTTGTCACGCGAGAGCGAGCCGACGGCGAGCTGCAGCGCCTCGGCCAGCGACATGCCGTCCCGGTGCCGCTGCTCCAGGTAGCTGCTGATCTGGTCGGCGTTGCCGCCGACCGCGACGGAGCCGTGCTCGTCCACGATCGAGCCGTCGTGCGGCAGCCGGTAGATCTGGTCGTCCTCCGGGGCGGCGCCCACCTCCGCGACGATCAGCTCGACCTCGTAGGGCTTCTCCGCCGCGCTGGAGAAGATCGTCCCCAGCGTCTGCGCGTAGACGTTGGCGAGGCCGCGGGCCGTCACATCGGCGCGGTCGTAGGTGTACCCGCGCAGGTCGGCGTAGCGCACGCCGCCGATCCGCAGGTTCTCGAACTCGTTGTACTTGCCGACCGCGGCGAACGCGATCCGGTCGTAGATCTCGCTGACCTTGTGCAGCGCACGTGACGGGTTCTCCGCGACGAACAGGATGCCGTCGGTGTACTGCAGCACGACCACGCTGCGTCCGCGCGCGATGCCCTTGCGGGCGTACTCGGCGCGGTCCGCCATGGCCTGCTGGGGTGAGACGTAGAACGGCGTCGACACCGGCTGGGCGTCCCTTTCTGTCGTGCGTGACGGCGGCTACGGAGGACCGGGGCCTGCGGCCCGTTGGGGTGCTCGAAGACGGCCCTCGTGCACCGTCTGGGCGATTCCGGAGACCTCGGCCTCGGTGAGCCTGCGGAAGCCGTCCTCGGTGATCACCGTGACGATCGGGTAGATCCGCCGGGCCAGGTCGGGGCCGCCGGTCGCCGAGTCGTCGTCGGCGGCGTCGTAGAGCGCCTGCACGACGGCGGTGGCGGCCTGCTGCTCCGTCAGGTCCTCGCGGTAGAGCTTCTTCAGGGCGCCGCGGGCGAAGACCGAGCCGGAGCCGACGGCGGCGAAGCCGACCTCCTCGCGAACGGCCGCCCGTGACGTCGTAGGAGAAGATGCGGCCACGTTCACGGTCCACGTCGAACCCGGCGAACAGCGGCACGACGGCCAGGCCCTGCAGGGCCATGCCCAGGTTGCCGCGGATCATCGTGGAGAGCCGGTTGGCCTTGCCCTCCAGGGAGAGCTGTGACGCCCTCGACCTTCTCGAAGTGCTCGAGTTCCAGCTGGAAGAGCTTCACCATCTCCACGGCCAGCCCGGCCGTGCCGGCGATGCCGACCGCGGAGTACTCGTCGGCGGGGAAGACCTTCTCGATGTCGCGCTGGGCGATGACGTTGCCCATCGTCGCCCGGCGGTCGCCGGCCAGTACCACACCGCCGGGGAACGTGGTCGCCACGATCGTCGTGCCGTGCGGGGCCTGCACCGCCCCTTCCACCGGCGGCAGCGGGCGGCTGCCCGGCAGCAGCTCCGGTGCGTGGTCGCGAGAGGAAATCCATGAACGAGGAGGAGCCGGGCGTCAGGAAGGCGGCCGGCAGCCGCCCCGTGTCACGAGAGTTGGCTTCCACGCGTTTCCTTCCACCAGATCGTCAGGTCGTGATCATCACGTGCTGCGAGGAACCTACCCGCGCCCCCGCGAGTCATCCGTCCCGCACCCCGGTCGGGGTGCGGGACGGACGCCCCTGTCCTTACTCTCCGCCCTTCTGGACGAAACTCCGCACGAAGTCCTCGGCGTTCTCCTCGAGGACGTCGTCGATCTCGTCCAGGACGGAGTCCACGTCGTCCGACAGCGCCTCCTGGCGCTCCTTGAGGTCGTCGGAAGCCTGGGTGTCCTCTGCCTGCTCCTCGACTTCCTCGTTCTGCCGGGTCGCCTTCTGCTGGCCGCCGCCGGTGTCCTTGGTCGCCATTTCCCTCACCCCGCTCGGTTCGGTTGTACGCCGGACGTACAAGATCAGACCCTACTAGCCGGGGCCGACATCGGCCCGTCACTTCTGTCAACGTCCCGGACTCACCCGTTTGATTCCCGGCCCGGGGCCCCGTCACCCCTCGCCGGCGGTGCCGGACAGGAGTTTCACCAGCTCGTCGGCGGTACGGCAGCGGTCCAGGAGTCCTTCACGTGCGCCTTGGTCCCGCGCAGCGGCTCCAGCGTGGGGACGCGTTGCAGCGAGTCACGGCCGGGAAGGTCGAAGATGACCGAATCCCACGAGGCGGCCGCCACGTGGTCGGCGTACTGCTCCAGGCAGCGGCCGCGGAAGTAGGCCCTGGTGTCCTCCGGAGGCTTGCTCACGGCCCGCCGCACGTCGTCCTCGTCCAGCAGCCGCTCCATGCGAGCCGCGGGCCGCCAGCCGGTTGTACAGCCCCTTGTCGGGGCGCACGTCGGCGTACTGCAGGTCCACCAGCTGCAGCCGGGCGGCGTCCCAGTCCAGCCCGTCGCGGCGCCGGTAGCCCTCCATGAGCTCCTTCTTCGCCACCCAGTCCAGCTCGCCGGACAGGCTCATCGGATCCCGCTCCAGGCGGTTGAGCACGTCCTCCCAGCGGGTGAGCACGTCCGTGGTCTGCTCGTCGGCGTCGGCGCCGAAGCGGTCCTCGACGTACTTGCGGGCCAGCTCGCAGTACTCCATCTGCAGCTGGACGGCGGTGAGCGTCCGGCCGTTGCGGAGCGTGACGAGCTGCTGCAGGGCGGGGTCGTGCGAGACCTCGTGCAGGGTACGGACCGGCTGGTCGACGGCCAGGTCAACAGCGATGAAGCCGTCCTCGATCATGGACAGCACCAGCGCAGTGGTGCCCAGCTTGAGGTAGGTCGAGATCTCCGAGAGGTTCGCGTCGCCGATGATGACGTGCAGCCGGCGGTACTTCTCGGCGTCCGCGTGCGGTTCGTCGCGGGTGTTGATGATGGGCCGTTTGAGTGTCGTCTCCAGTCCGACCTCGACCTCGAAGTAGTCGGCGCGCTGGCTGATCTGGAAGCCGTGCTCGCCGCCGTCCTGCCCGACGCCCGACCCGGCCGGCGCCGCACACGACCTGGCGGGAGACGAAGAACGGCGTCAGGTGGCGGACGATGTCCGCAGAACGGCGTCGCCCGCTTCATCAGGTAGTTCTCGTGCGTCCCGTAGGAGGCGCCCTTGTTGTCGGTGTTGTTCTTGTAGAGGTGGATCGGCTGCGTCCCGGGCACTGCGGCCGCGCGCCGGGCCGCCTCGGCCATGATCCGCTCGCCGGCCTTGTCCCACAGCACGGCGTCCCGCGGGTTGGTGACCTCGGGGGCGCTGTACTCCGGATGGGCGTGGTCGACGTAGAGCCGCGCACCGTTGGTGAGGATGACGTTGGCCAGGCCGATGTCCTCGTCGGTCAGCTGGGTGGAGTCGGCGGACTCGCGGGCCAGGTCGAAACCCCGGGCGTCCCGCAGCGGGTTCTCCTCCTCGAAGTCCCAGCGGGCCCGGCGTGCCCGGTGCATCGCGGCCGCGTAGGCGTTGACGACCTGGGACGAGGTGAGCATGGCATTGGCGTTCGGGTGACCCGGGACGGAGATGCCGTACTCCGTCTCGATCCCCATCACTCGCCGTACGGTCATGCGGCCCTCCTTGCCCGGCGACGGCCCGCAACGGACCGGCGGGAAACATGTCCGGCTGCGGGCGCCCGCAGCCGGGTGCCCGCAGCCGGTCCGTCGTGTGCCCTACAGGTATTGACCGGTGTTGGCCACGGTGTCGATGGACCGCCCGGTGTCCGCTCCCTGCTTACCGGTGACGAGCGTGCGGATGAACACGATCCGCTCGCCCTTCTTGCCGGAGATGCGGGCCCAGTCGTCCGGGTTGGTGGTGTTGGGCAGGTCCTCGTTCTCCTTGAACTCGTCGACGCAGGCGGCGAGCAGATGGGAGACGCGCAGGCCCCGCTGGTTCTGGTCGAGGAAGGCCTTGATGGCCATCTTCTTGGCCCGGTCCACGATGTTCTGGATCATCGCGCCGGAGTTGAAGTCCTTGAAGTACAGGACCTCCTTGTCACCGTTGGCGTACGTGACCTCGAGGAAGCGGTTCTCCTCCGATTCAGCGTACATCTGCTCGACGACGGACTGGATCATGCCGGCGACGGTGGCCTCTGGGTCCTTGCTGTGCTCGGCGAGGTCGTCGTCGTGCAGCGGCAGGGTCGGCGTCAGGTACTTGGAGAAGATGTCCTTGGCCGCCTCCGCGTCCGGCCGCTCGATCTTGATCTTCACGTCGAGGCGGCCGGGGCGCAGGATCGCCGGGTCGATCATGTCCTCGCGGTTCGAGGCGCCGATGACGATGACGTTCTCCAGGCCCTCCACGCCGTCGATCTCGGAGAGCAGCTGCGGGACGATGGTGTTCTCCACGTCCGAGCTGACGCCCGAGCCGCGGGTGCGGAAGAGGGAGTCCATCTCGTCGAAGAAGACGATGACCGGCGTGCCCTCGCTGGCCTTCTCGCGGGCGCGCTGGAAGACCAGCCGGATGTGCCGCTCGGTCTCGCCGACGTACTTGTTCAGCAGCTCCGGGCCCTTGATGTTGAGGAAGTAGCTCTTGCCCTGCGGCTTGCCCGTGACCTCGGCGACCTTCTTGGCCAGAGAGTTGGCGACCGCCTTGGCGATGAGCGTCTTGCCGCAGCCGGGCGGGCCGTAGAGCAGCACGCCCTTGGGCGGGCGCAGCTCGTGCTCCTTGAAGAGGTCCGGGTAGAGGTAGGGCAGTTCCACCGCGTCCCGGATGGACTCGATCTGACCGCCGAGACCGCCGATGCGGTCGTAGTCGATGTCGGGGACCTCTTCGAGGACGAGTTCCTCGACCTCGCTCTTGGGGACCACCTCGTAGACGTAGCCGGAGCGAGGCTCCAGCAGCAGCGCGTCGCCCGCACGCAGCGTGGTGCGTCGAGCAGGGGCTCGGCGAGCCGGACCACGCGCTCCTCGTCGGTGTGCCCGACGACCAGGGCGCGTTCGCCGTCCTCGAGGACCTCCTTGAGGGTGACGATGTCGCCGGCGCGCTCGTACTCCATGGCCTCGACCACGTTGAGCGCCTCGTTGAGCATCAGCTCCTGGCCGCGCCGGAGCTTCTCCGAGTTCGACGTCGGGGCTGACGTTCACCCGGAGCTTGCGGCCGCCGGTGAAGATGTCCGCCGTGCCGTCCTCGTTGGCCTGCAGGAAGACGCCGAAGCCGGCCGGCGGCTGCGCGAGCCGGTCGACTTCCTCCTTGAGGGCCACGATCTGGTCACGCGCCTCACGCAGTGTGTTGGAGAGGCGTTCGTTCTGGGCGGAGACGCCGGCCAGATTGGTCTGCAGCTCGACGATCCGCTCCTCGAGAATCCTAGTGTGCCGCGGAGAGTCGGCGAGCTTGCGGCGCAGGACGGCGATCTCCTGCTCGAGATAGGCGACCTGGCCCGGCGGGGTCGTCGGAACCCCGACCGGGCCGGATGCCGCGGTTCATGTCGTCGTCGTGGGCTGCCACGGTCCTCACCTCCTCCATGGGGAGCTGGACGCTTCCTGACCCTACCTGGGCCAGTACGGGTTGAAACCCCTAGATCACAAAGACGGTCGGGGTGTGTCCGATCTTCACCCTTGCGCACTCCCTCACGTGAGGTGAATACCCCGCAGCGGACTGTCGGAAAAGCGACCGGTTGTATCGTCGAGACACGTCAACACCCGTCAGGGGCGGATTGTTTCGCCAGCACAGCACGAACGGCAGGAGAGGCCGGAGCGATGAGCACCGGCAGCGAGGCACTCGAGGTCTGGATCGACCAGGATCTGTGCACCGGCGACGGCATCTGCGCGCAGTACGCGCCCGAGGTCTTCGAGCTCGACATCGACGGGCTCGCCTACGTCAAGGCCGCCGACGACGAGTTGCTGCAGGAGCCCGGCGCGACCACACCGGTCCCGCTGCCGCTGCTGACCGACGTGGTCGACTCGGCGAAGGAGTGCCCCGGGGACTGCATCCACGTGCGGCGCGCGGCCGACGGCGTCGAGGTCCACGGCCCCGACGCCGGAGTGAAACGGCCGCCGTCGCTCAGACGCTGCGCTGCGCGACCGGCGCCGGCCGTCAGCACGAAACGGATGCCGTCCGCCAGTCCCAGGTGACCTTGCGCTTCTGGTCCGGGCAGCAGCGCGGCACCTGGTCGGAGGAGTAGCCGAGCAGGGTCGCGGTGACCCGGTGCGCGCCGACGCGGAAGTCGGCTGACGCTCGATGCCCTCGCCGGGCGGCAGGAGTGTCTCGACGACCTGCGGGCGCGCGCGGGGGCCGCCGGCGGGCGGAGCGAGGACGAATACGCCGCTGGGCGGCGTGCCCATCCCGGCGTGGCAGCGCACCACGGCGACGGTCTCGGCGTGCCCGTCGCCGTCGAAGTCGGCCGAGCCCCGGGCGAGCACGTCGACGGCTTCGCCCGGGCAGCGGCGGTGCGCAGTCCATGGGGTAGTGGGCGCGAGCCGGGTCCGGCGCCGGGCCGGCGGCCGCGGCACCGCGGTCCGTGCGCGTGCGGCGGCGCCGGCGGAGGGCTGCACCAGGACGGACAGCCCCAGGACGGCGCGCGAGGGCCGCGGACGTCCCGATCCAGTGCACGGGCGGGCGCGGGTGTGCGGAGGTCCGGGCCTGCGGAGGGCTGCACGGGGCGTCTCCTGGGACGAGCCGGGGGGTGGCCAGCATGGTGCCACACGTCACACCGGCGGAACGCCGGGTCGGCGGCTGGGCGTCGGCCGAGCACCGGGTGCCAGCGACGCCGCCGACTCCCGGGGCGGAACCGGCGGCGGGGTGTGGAGCTGGCAGGAGGAGTCGGGTCCGGTCAGCGGCCGGAGCCGCCTGCGCGCCCGGGGCCGCGTGTAGTCCTCGCCGTAGGCGCCCTTGGCGGGGCGGCGGCGGCGCAGCGGGGGTTCGACGCCGTCGGCGAGCCGGCGGGCGGTGAGCAGGAAGCCGGTGTGGCCGATCATCCGGTGGTCGGGGCGGACGGCGAGGCCCTCGACGTGCCAGTTGCGGACCATGGTCTCCCAGGCCGTCGGCTCGTTGAAGGTGCCGTGCTCGCGGATCGACTCGACGGTGCGGGCCAGCTGCGTCGTGGTGGCCACGTAGGCGCAGAGGATGCCGCCGGGCACCAGCGCCTTGGAGACGGCGTCCAGGCACTCCCAGGGGGCGAGCATGTCGAGGATGACCCGGTCGACGTCGGTGTCGGAGAGGTTGTCCTGCAGGTCGCCGACGGTGAGCGTCCAGGCGGGGTGCGGGCCGCCGAAGTAGCGCTCGACGTTCTGTCGGGCGATGTCGGCGAAGTCGGCGCGGCGCTCGTAGGAGTGCAGCATGCCCTGGTCGCCGACGGCGCGCAGCAGGAAGCTGCTGAGCGAACCCGAGCCGACGCCGGCCTCGACGACCCGGGCGCCGGGGAAGATGTCGGCCATCGCCAGGATCTGCCCCGCGTCCTTGGGGTAGACGACGGCGGCGCCGCGTGGCATGGACAGGACGTAGTCGGGGAGCAGGGGGCGCAGCGCGAGGTAGGCGACGTTTCCGGTGGTACGGACGACACTGCCCTCGGGAGCACCGATCAGCTCGTCGTGCGGGAAGGCACCCTTGTGGGTGTGGAAGCTCTTCCCGGCTTCGAGCGTGAACGTGTAGTGGCGTCCCTTGGGGTCGGTGAGCTGGACCTGGTCCCCGACCTTGAAGGGCCCGCGACGGCGGGCGGCACCGGTCGGTTCGGACATGTGGCCAGCCTAACGGGTCCGCCGGGGCTGCTCAGGCGCCGAGGGCTTGCGCCATGGCCGCGACGAAGGCGCGCTCGACGTCGCGCGGTGGACAGCACGCCGTAGATCTCGCCGGTCTCCTCGACCACCAGGTACTCGGTGGCCGGGGTCGGCGCGCAGGTGGTCCAGGAGCTCCTCGCCGGCCAGGTCCGCCGGAGACGCGCATGCCCGTCGCGAGCTCCTGGGCGAGGCCGCTGACGGCGACCCAGGGACGGCGGTGCTCGGGGCACGGAGGCGATGGCGGCCTCGCGGACCAGGGACGACCGGGTCGCCGAGGCCGTCGACCACCACCAGGCCGCGGGCGCCCGCCTCGTTGGCCCGGCGCAGCGCCTCGGACAGCGGGGTGTCGGCGGTCGACCGGGCACGGCACGGCGGGTCAGGACGCGGGCGCGCAGGTCGGGGAGGTGCTCGCGGAGCCGGGCCATGCGCAGGCTGTTGCCGGCGCCGGTCCAGATGATGGCCGCCAGGATCGCGGCGAGCAGGGCGTCGGTGAGGGAGTCGGTGCCGCCGAGGCCGTCCGCCGCGTAGCCGCCGAGGTAGCCGGCAGCAGCGGGAAGCCGATCAGGACGGCGACGGCCAGCGCGCGGCCGGCCCAGGCGGCGGCGACGGTGCCGGTCATGGCCGGCCGCTGAGCTTCCAGACCACGGCGCGCAGCATCCGGCCGCCGTCCAGCGGCAGCCCGGGCAGCAGGTTGAAGACCGCGACGATCAGGTTGGAGATCATCAGGCCGGCCAGCAGCACGCCCGGGACGGTGCCGGGCTCGACGACCTGCATGGCGCCGTAGAAGAGCGCCGGCCAGGACCAGCGAGAGCAGCGGGCCGACGAAGGCGAGGACGAACTCCCGGCCCGGCGTCTCGGACTCCTTCTCGATCTCGGAGACGCCGCCGAAGAACTGCAGCTGGATGCGGCGTACCGGCAGCTTGAAGCGGAGGGCGGCGACGGTGTGCGCGAGTTCGTGGACGAGCACGGAGGCGTAGAAGGCCACGGCGAAGAAGAGCGAGACGAGGTAGCGCAGGCCGCCCAGTCCGGGCAGCACCCGGTCGAGCTGGCCGCCGAAGACCCAGGTGATCAGCGCGGCGACCAGGAACCAGCTGGGGGCGACGTAGACGGGCACGCCGAAGGGCCGCCCCATCAGGATGCCGCCGCCGGCTCGCGACGGCGCTGCGGCTCGCCGCCGGCCTCCGCTGCGCCGGGTGCCGGTTCGCGTCTGGCCGCTCTCGCCACGGTGCCCCTCGTCGGGCCGCCGCGCCGTTCTCGCGAGTCGCGCCACGAGGTGTCCCCGTCGTGCCGATGCGGATGTCCGATCGTAGGTCGTGCGCGGATCTACCATTGTCAGCGATGGAGCCGTAGGGTCGTCGGTTCATGGGATCGACTGCCGGCGTCAGACCTCGCGCCACGGCCCACCGTCGTCGCTGTCGCCGTCGCGGGCCGGCGACTTCATGCAGTGCCCGCTGCTGTACCGCTTCCGGGTGATCGACAAGCTGCCGGAGAAGCCGCAGCGCGGCCGCGACCCGCGGCACGGTGGTGCACGCGGTGCTGGAGCGGCTCTTCGACGCACCGGCCGCGGAGCGGACACGTCGCGCGGGCGCGGGCGCCTGGTCGCCGGGAGTGGGAGCGGCTGCTGGCGGAGCAGCCGGAGCTGGCGGAGCTGTTCGCCGCGGGGCGAGCCGGGCGCCGCGCTGGACGAGGAGGAGCTGGCGCGCTGGCTGGCGGAGGCCGAGGACCTGGTGGAGCGCTGGTTCTCGCTGGAGGACCCGACCCGGCTGGAGCCGGCCGAGCGGGAGCTGTTCGTGGAGACCGGCTGGACTCCGGGCTGCGGCTGCGCGGCATCGTCGACCGGGTCGACGTGGCGCCCGACCGGCGAGGTGCGGGTCGTCGACTACAAGACGGGCAAGGCGCCGCGCGCCGCAGTACGCGGCCGAGCGCGCTGTTCCAGATGAAGTTCTACGCGCTCGTGCTGTGGCGGCTGCGCGGGGTGGTGCCGCGCCGGCTGCAGCTGGTCTACCTGGGCAGCGGGGACGTGCTGACGCTACGACCCGCACGGAGGCGGACCTGCGCGCGGTGGAGCGCAAGCTGCTGGCCCTGTGGGAGGCGATCCAGCGGGCCACGGAGACCGGCGACTGGCGGCCGCGGCCGCAGCAAGCTGTGCGACTGGTGCGACCACCAGGCGCGTCTGCCCGGAGTTCGGCGGCACTCCCCCGCCCTACCCGCTGACCGATCCAGCCGAGACTGCCCGAGCCGCGGCCGGGGCACCCGGAGCGGGCGCCGGGCAGAGGCTGGGCGACGAATGGGTGACGATCGCGCCTGACCTTCGCGAGGGAGACCTTCGTGGCCGATCCGCGTCCTGCTGGTCGACGACCAGCCGCTGCTGCGCACCGGCTTCCGGATGATCCTGGAGGCGGAGCAGGACCTCGCCGTGGTCGGCGAGGCCGGGGACGGTCTGCAGGCGCTCGACCAGGTGCGGGCGCTGCAGCCGGACGTGGTGCTGATGGACATCCGGATGCCCCGGATGGACGGCGTCGAGGCGACCCGGCAGATCACCGGGCCCGGACAGGACGGCCCGGCGAAGGTGCTGGTGCTCACCACCTTCGACCTGGACGAGTACGTGGTGGAGGCGCTGCGGGCGGGAGCCAGCGGCTTCCTGCTCAAGGACGCGCCCGGCCGGCGAGCTGGTGCAGGCGATCCGGGTGGTGGCGGCGCGGCGAGGCGATGCTCGCGCCCGAGCATCACCCGGCGGCTGCTCGACAAGTACGCGGGCCGGCTGCCCTCGGGCGAGGAGCCGGTGCCGGACGCCGCTGCACACGCTGACCGAGCGCGAGGTCGAGGTGCTGAAGCTGGTGGCCCGCGGCCTGTCGAACGCGGAGATCGCCGCGGACCTGTTCGTCAGCGAGACGACCGTCAAGACGCACGTCGGGCACGTGCTGACGAAGCTGGGGCTGCGCGACCGGGTGCAGGCGGCGGTGTACGCCTACGAGAGCGGGCTGGTGCGTCCCGGCGACCGGTGAGCGTGCACCGGCCGCCCGACGGCGGGCGCGCGCCCTCAGGCAGGGACGCCCTTGCTGATCTCCCAGAACCGGAAGACCGTCGAGGCGTCCAGCGACCACTCGCAGACCGTGACGTTCTCCGGGCGACGGCGTACTGCTTGCCCTGCCACAACGGCAGCACCGGCAGCTGCTCGGCGACGAGGTCCTGGATCTTCTCGTAGGTCTTCACGGTGTCGGCCCGGTTGCTCTGTTCCGACGTCTTCGGGATGTAGGCGTCGGTGATGGGTCCGGCGTCGTAGTGGTTCTCCAGCACGTTGCCTTTGCCGAAGAAGGGGGCGGTGAAGTTGTCCGGGTCGGGGTAGTCCGGGACCCAGCCTTTGACGTAGGCGCCGTACCTCCCGGCGTCGACGCCCTTCTCGTACGTCTCGATCGGGACGCTCTTCACGGTGGCGTCGAACAGGCCGCTGTCGTTGAGCTGTCGGGCGATCTCCTTGAACCCGGCGACCGTGTCGGGCCCGTACCGCACGGGCGTGGCCCACAGCGTGAGGTCGACCGGGCTCGGTGATGCCCTCCGCTCGCAGTGCCGACTTCGCCTTGTCGGGCTGCGGGTGCTGGCCGTAGCGGTCGAAGTAGGCCGTGTTGTGGCCGGTGATGCCGGCGGGGACGACGGAGTACAGCGGCTCGGCGGTCCGCTGGTAGACGTCGCGGACCAGGGACGTGGCGGTCCGTCAGATAGGCGATGGCCCTGCGCACGCCGAGCTTCCCGGCGACCGGGTCGTCGATGTTGAAGACCAGGTGCTGGACCTCGGCGCTGGTGCCCTCGACGACCTTGATGCTCTGGTCGTCGCCGCGGTGCTCTTCTCCAGGGAGGCGATCGCGTCGGTGGACAGACCGCGGTAGGCCAGGTCGATGTCCCCGTGCTGGACGGCCCTCTTCAGACGCGCCTGGTGACCGTGGAAGAACTTCATGGTCATGCCCGAGTTCTGTACCCGGGCCGGGCCCTTGTAGTCGGAGTTGACCTCGAAGACCGCTTCCTTCTTGGAGAAGGACTTCATGGTGTAGACGCCGCTGCCGATCGCCTTGTGGTCCCTGCGCAGGTGGTCCGCCGGATAGACGCGGTGGTCGACGATCGAGCCGGCGCCGGAGGCGACCTTCTGCGGGAAGGTCGCGTCCGGCCGCTTCAGGTGGAAGACCACGGTGCGGGAGACTGGGCGTCTCGATGTCGACGATGGACTCCAGCAGTGACCGCCGGGCCGTTCGGGTCGTTGATCTTCAGGGCGCGCTCGAAGGAGAACTTGACGTCCTTCGAGGTCAGCTTGTGACCGTTGCTGAAGGTCAGCCCGTCGCGCAGGGTGCAGGAGTAGACCTTACTCTGGTCGTCGGTGAAGTGGCATTCCTTGGCTGCCTCCGGCTGGGGGGTGGTGCCGCCCCGTGGAAAGCTCAACAGCGACTGGAAGACGTTGTTGAAGACCAGCCAGGAACCCGGGTCGTAGCCGGATGCCGGGTCGGTGGCCAGCACCTCGTCGCTCATCCCCATCACGACCGGCTCGCCCTTGCCGGCGGCCGGCTTGTCGCTCGCGCCGCATCCGGTGAGCAGGCCGGCGGCAAGCACCGTCAGCCCGACGGGCAGCACCAGTCATGCGGCGGCCCGGCATCTGCCCTGGCATCTAGCCCTTCACTCCTCGCTTCAGCTCCCACAGCTGCAGTACGGAGGCCGAGTTGAGCGCCCACTCCACGCCGGTGATGTCGTCCCGTGCGGCGATGTACTGCTTGCCCTGCCACAGCGGGAGGACCGGCACCTCCTTGGCGATGATGTCCTGCGCCCGCTCGAAGCTCGTCGGTCGCGGACGCCCGGTTGGTCTCCCGGCGCTCCTCGGGGATGATCTCGTTCCGGATCTCGTCGTTGACGTACGGCGTCTTGAGGAAGTTGTCCTTGGCGAAGAACGGGGCCAGGAAATTGTCCGGGTCCAGGAAGTCCGGGAACCAGCCGAAGCCGTAGACCTCGTACTTGCCCTTCACGCTGCGCGGGCCGATAGTCCTTCCACGGCGTGCCCTTGACGTCCACGTCGAACAGGCCGGTGGAGTTGAGCTGCTTCTTCAGCACCTCGAACTCCTTGGCCGTCACGGCGCCGTAGTGGTCCGTCGTGTAGTGCAGGGTCATCCGCACGGGCGTGTCGATGCCGGCCTGCGACAGGGTGCGGCGGGCCGCGTCCACGTCCGGATCGCCGTACTCGTTGAAGAACGAGTTCGTGTGCCCGGGCAGGCCGCTGGGAACGAGCGAGTACAGCGGGTCGGCCGTCCGCTTGTACACGTCGCGTACCAGCGCCTTGCGGTCGATGATCTGTGCCATGGCGCGGCGCACGGCCAGTTTCCCGGCGTGCGGGCCGTCGGTCTGGAACACCAGGTAGCGGATCTCCTGGCCGGGCGACTCGATCAGGTTGATCTTGTCGGAGGTGGCCTGGTCCAGCTCGTTGACCTGATTCGGCGAGATGCTCCGGTTCATCACGTCGATGCCACCGGTCTCGAGGGCCTTTTCCATCTTCTTCGAGTCGTCGAAGGACCGCAGGACGATCTTCGCGTTCTTGACGTCGAGAGTGCCCTTGTAATCCGGATTCCTGACCAGGACTGCCTCGTGCTTGCCCTTGTCGTAGGAGTCCAGTACGTAGGGCCCGGAGCCGATGGCTTCGAAGCCCTTGAGGAAGTGACCCGCCGGGTAGGTCTGGCTGTCGAGGATCGCCGCCGCGGGAGTGGCCAGCTTGAACGGGAAGGTCGCGTCGGGCTTCTTCAGGTGGAAGACGACCTCGGTACCGCTGGTCGCCTCGACCCGGTCGATCCCGCTGAGCAGCGACGCCGGTCCGAGGTCGCCACCGATCGCCAGCATGCGCTTGACCGAGAAGACCACGTCTTTCGCGGTGAGCTTGTGCCCGTTCGAGAACGTCAGACCTCTGCGGAGGGTGCAGCGGTACTGCTCGTCGTGGTGGTCGGCGAACTCGCACCCTGTGGCTGCCTCGGGGACCGGCTCGGTACCCGACCGCGGCGGACGCAACAGCGTCTGGAAGATGCTGCGCTGCACGTTCCACAGGCCGATCTCGTAGCCGGCGGCCGGGTCGAAGGGAGCCGGCATCTCGTCGGTGACCGTGTACTGGTCCGTCGTGCCCACCACGATGGCGTCTCCACCGGAGTCACCTCCCGCACTGCCGCCACAGGCGGCGAGGGTGGGGATGAGGAGCCCTGCCAGAGCAGGTAGCACCAGTGCTTTGCGGTTCATTGTCGACGGTCTCCCTCGTCCGGCCAGGGGTTGTTGCGGGGGTGGCCGGGGTGAAGAGATTAGTAGTCTGCGGAGCGTTTCCCTCCGCAGGGACGGGTGAACGGACAATCGCGCACCGATAACCCTGCGCAGTTGTTCGCTATACGAACGACCTGCGATCACCGACATCCCTCCGCACAACGGGGCATAGCAACCGCCCAGGCGACCGCAGGCCACTCCCGTGCGCACATGATCGCCACCCTGTCGACCATCGGACGGGTGACAAACATCACGAAGTCAACTTTCCCGTCCGGCAAAGGAATTCGGCCATTGCGTAGGTCACGCACAATAAACGGACCGACGCCCTGGGTGTGTTCGTGATTCCTCGGTTATTCACGGGAAGTCACTCGCGCCGCGAGTGTACACACTCAGTGCGCGACCATGATCAGAGAGCGCAGGAATTGCAGGTCGACTTCCAGCAGCGAGGCCACGACCGTTCTCCGGGCCGCGGGCTCGATCGGCGCGACGGAGGGCACAGCGACGACCTGGCAACCGGCTGCCTCCGCCGCGGCCACCCCGGTCGCGGTGTCCTCCAGGACGACGCAGCGCGCGGGATCGGCGTTCAGCCGCCCGGCGGCCGTCAGGTAGGGGTCCGGATGCGGCTTGGTGCGCTCCAGTTCGTCTCCGGCGACGCTGAGGTGGAAGTTCTCCGAGCCGAGCGAACGCAGCACGCGGTCGATGACGGTGCGGTGGGAGGCGGAGACCAGCGCCGTGGGCACCTGGTGGGCGGCCAGCTCGGTCAGCAGTCGCCGGGCACCGGGCATCAGCGGGATGCCGTGCTCCAGGCGTTCGGTGAACGTGGCGTTGAGCAGGACGGTCAGTTCGTCCAGGGAGATGTCGGCCGCGGTCGCCTCCAGCAGGAAGCCCGCGCTGCGGGCCATCGGCCCGCCGACCACGACATGCCGCCAGGAGTCGTCGAGGACGTGTCCGAGATCGGCGAAGACCTCGACCTCGGCGTCCCACCAGAAGCCCTCGGTGTCGATCAGCGTGCCGTCCATGTCGAGCAGGACGGCCTGCAGATCGGCGCCGTCGGCCGTTCGGGTGGCGGTGACGGGAAGGGAACTCGTCATACGCACGCACCTCCTCACAAGGGACGCGAAGGCCGGCCGCCCGTTCGCGGGGAACGGACGACCGGCCTGTACCGGACCGACAATTCTACGACGGCCGGCCGGAAACGTCGCGCGGTGCGGCTACCGAGCGTTGAAGTACTTGGCCTCCGGGTGATGGAGGACGATGGCGTCGGTGGACTGCTCCGGGTGCAGCTGGAACTCCTCCGACAGCTCGACGCCGATCCGGCCGGGCTGCAGCAGCTCGGCGATCTTGGCCCGGTCCTCCAGATCGGGGCACGCACCGTAGCCCAGGGAGAAACGGGCGCCCCGGTACTTCAGGTCGAACATGTCCTCGATGGCCCCCGGGTCCTCTCCGGCGAAGCCGAGCTCTCCACGGACCCGGGCGTGCCAGTACTCGGCCAGCGCCTCGGCGAGCTGGACGGACAGTCCGTGCAGTTCGAGGTAGTCCCGGTAGGAGTCGGCGGCGAAGAGGCCGGCGGCGACCTGCCCGATCCGCGACCCGACGGTGACGACCTGCAGGCCGACGACGTCCCGCTCGCCGGAGTCCTCGGAGCGGAAGAAGTCCGCGAGGCACAGCCGTCGGCCGCGACGCTGCCGAGGGAAGGTGAAGCGGGTGCGCTCCGTGCCGTCCTCGTGCAGCAGGATCAGGTCGTCGCCCTTCGAGACGCAGGGGAAGTAGCCGTAGACGACCGCGGCTTCCAGCACGTGGTCACGCTGGAGCCGGTCCAGCCAGCCGCGCAGCCGCGGGCGGCCCTCCGTCTCCACCAGCTCCCGGTAGGAGGGGCCGTCGCCGGTGCGGGCCTCCTTCAGACCCCACTGGCCCTTGAACAGGGCACCCTCGTCCAGCCAGGAGGCGTAGTCGGCGAGCTGGATGCCCTTGACCACGCGGGTGCCCCAGAAGGGTGGTTCGGGCACCGGGTTGTCGGTGGCCACGTCGGAGCGCACCGAGCCGTCGTTCGGGGCCTGCTCGGGGACGACGGAGTCACGCTTCGGCACCCTGCGCTTCTTCAGCTCGGGCAGCGTCGCGCCCGGGACCCCGCGCTTGACGGCGACCAGCGCGTCCATCAGCCGCAGGCCCTCGAAGGCGTCCCGTGCGTAGCGGACCTCTCCCTCGTAGATCTCGTGCAGGTCCTGCTCGACGTAGGCGCGGGTCAAGGCGGCGCCGCCGAGAATCACCGGGAAGTCGGCGGCCATCCGCCGCTGGTTCAGCTCCTCCAGATTCTCCTTCATGACGACCGTCGACTTCACCAGCAGCCCCGACATGCCGATCACGTCGGCCTTGTGTTCCTCTGCCGCGTCCAGGATGGCGGCGACCGGCTGCTTGATGCCGAGGTTGACCACGTTGTAGCCGTTGTTGGACAGGATGATGTCCACCAGGTTCTTGCCGATGTCGTGGACGTCGCCGCGGACGGTGGCCAGCACGATGGTGCCCTTGCCCTCGCCTTCCTCGTCGGTCTTCTCCATGTGCGGCTCGAGGTGGGCGACGGCGGTCTTCATCACCTCGGCGGACTGCAGCACGAACGGCAGCTGCATCTGCCCAGAGCCGAACAGCTCGCCGACGACCTTCATCCCGGCCAGCAGCGTCTCGTTGACGATGTCCAGGGCCGGCCGCTCGGCCAGTGCGGCGTCCAGGTCCTCCTCCAGACCGTTGCGCTCGCCGTCGATGATGCGCCGCTGCAGCCGCTCCTCCAGCGGCAGCGCCGCCAGCTCCTCGGCCCGGCCGGCCTTCAGCGACGTGGCGTCGACGCCCTCGAAGAGCTCCAGCAGCTTCGACAGCGGGTCGTAGCCCTCGCGGCGCCGGTCGTAGATCAGGTCCAGGGCCGTGGTGACCTGCTCCTCCTCCATCCGGGCGATGGGCAGGATCTTGGAGGCGTGCACGATGGCCGAGTCCAGGCCGGCCTTCACGCACTCGTCGAGGAAGACGGAGTTGAGCACCTGACGGGCGGCCGGATTCAGGCCGAAGGAGATGTTGGACAGGCCCAGAGTGGTCTGCACCTGCGGGTGACGGCGCTTCAGCTCGCGGATCGCCTCGATCGTGGCGACGCCGTCCTTGCGGGACTCCTCCTGTCCGGTGCAGATGGTGAAGGTCAGGCAGTCGATGAGGATGTCGGACTCCGTCGATGCCCCAGTTGCCGGTCAGGTCGGCGATGAGCCGCTCGGCGACCGCCACCTTGTGCTCGGGTGTGCGAGCCTGCCCCTCCTCGTCGATGGTCAGCGCGATGAGCGCGGCACCGTGTTCGGCGGCCAGCGCGGTGATCTTCGCGAACCGCGAGTCCGGTCCGTCGCCGTCCTCGTAGTTGACGGAGTTGAGCACGGCGCGGCCGCCGAGCTTCTCCAGTCCGGCCTGCAGGACGGGCGGCTCGGTGGAGTCCAGCACGACCGGCAGGGTGGAGGCGGTGGCGAACCGGCCGGCCAGCTCGTGCATGTCGGCGACCCCGTCCCGGCCCACGTAGTCGACGCACAGGTCCAGCAGGTGCGCGCCCTCCCGGATCTGATCGCGCGCCATCTCCACGCAGTCCTCCCACCGGCCGTCCAGCAGGGCGGTGCGGAACTTCTTCGAGCCGTTTGCGTTGGTCCGCTCGCCGATGGCGAGATAGGAGGTGTCCTGGCGGAAGGGCACAGCCTGGTACAGCGACGCGGCGCCCGGCTCCGGGCGCGGCGAGCGCGCGCGCGGGGGCGCGGCCGTGCACCCGCTCGACGAGCTGTCGCAGGTGTTCGGGCGTGGTGCCGCAGCACCCGCCGACCAGTGACAGACCGTAGTCGTCGATGAAGGTGTCCTGCGCGTCGGCGAGTTCGCCGGGGGTCAGCGGGTAGTGAGCACCGTCCTTGCCCAGCACCGGCAGGCCGGCGTTCGGCATGCAGGACAGGGGGACCCGGGCGTGGCGCGAGAGGTGGCGCAGGTGCTCGCTCATCTCCGCCGGACCGGTCGCGCAGTTCAGGCCGATCACGTCGATGCCCAGCGGTTCCAGGGCTGTCAGTGCCGCGCCGATCTCCGAGCCGAGCAGCATCGTGCCGGTCGTCTCCACTGTCACCGAGCAGATCAGCGGCAGGTCGGCGCCGTGTCTCCGTCAGGGCGCGTCGGGCACCGAGCACGGCGGCCTTGGTCTGCAGCAGGTCCTGGCTGGTCTCCACCAGCAGGGCGTCCGCGCCTCCGGCGACCAGACCCTCCGCGTTGCGCTGGTAGGCGTCGCGCAGCTGAGGGTAGGAGACGTGTCCGAGAGTGGGCAGCTTGGTTCCCGGGCCCATCGAACCGAGCACCCAGCGCGGACGCCCGTCCTCGGCCGCGAAGGCGTCGGCGACCTCGCGGGCGATCCGCGCGCCGGCCTCGGAAAGCTCGACGATGCGGTCGGCGATGTCGTACTCCCCCAGCGCCGACAGGTTCGCGCCGAAGGTGTTCGTGCCCACGCAGTCGACGCCGGCGGCGAAGTACGCCTCGTGGACCGACCGCACGATGTCGGGCCGTGAGACGTTCAGGATCTCGCTGCAGCCCTCGAGCTGCTGGAAGTCCTCCAGCGTCGGGTGCGCGTCCTGGAGCATCGTTCCCATGGCGCCGTCGGCGACGACGACCCGGGAGGCGAGCGCCTCGCGGAGTGTCCCGGCTGCGGAAGTGGGGGTTGCGGACGGGGTGACGGGCGAGGCCATGGAAGTGCTCCCTGGGTGCGACGGCTGTCGGCTTCGCACCGGTCCGTGTGGAACCGCGCACCCGGCCAGCGTATCGGTAGCGGCCGGATGTGCCCCGAAGCATTCCGAGTGGCGGACACCCCGCGAGACGGGTGTCGCCTTTCCGTCCCTCGACATCAGGCGATACCGTTCGACATCGTCGAACCACACTCGGCGGGGGCCGGACCCCGGCGCCGACCAGGCCAGGAAGGTTGCGCGATGGCCCGGACCATCCAGTCACTGGAACGCGCGGCAGCCGTGCTGCGGCTGCTGGCGGGTGGCGAGCGGCGGCTCGGCCTGTCCGACATCGCCTCGGCCCTCGACCTGGCCAAGGGCACCGCCCACGGGCTGATCCGCACCCTGCAGCAGGAGGGGTTCGTCGAGCAGGACCCCGCCACCGGCAAATACCAGCTGGGGGCCGAGCTGCTCCGGCTCGGCAACAGCTACCTGGACGTGCACGAACTGCGCGCCCGTGCCCTGGTGTGGACTGACGACCTGGCCCGCTCCAGCGGGGAGAGCGTCCATCTGGGCGTACTGCACCAGCAGGGCGTGCTGATCGTGCACCACGTCTTCCGGCCCGACGACAGCCGGCAGGTCCTCGAGGTCGGCGCGATGCAGCCGCTGCACAGCACGGCGCTGGGCAAGGTGCTGTGCGCCTGGGACCCGGTGGCGCACAGGGATGCCGCCGAGGGTGGGCGCGAGTCCTTCACCGACCGGACCGTCACCGCACTGCCGCAGTTCGAGGGGATTCTCGAGGCCACCCGCGCACGCGGCTGGGCCTGCGACGTGGAGGAGACCTGGGAGGGGCTCGCCTCCATCGCCGCCCCGATTCACGACCGGCATCGCTTCCCGGTCGGCGCGGTGGGTATCACAGGAGCGGTGGAACGGGTCTGCCAGGGCGAGGGAGAACTGCATCCGCGGCTCGTCGCCGCGGTCCGTGACTGTGCGCGGGCCGTGTCGCGCGACCTCGGAGCGGGGCGTTTCTAGAAGAATCGGACGTTGCGGAGATCCTGCGTCACACCCCCTTGACGGGGCTCACGCCGAGGAGAAAACTGCCGCACGGCGGTCGACAATGTCGAACACCGGACGTAAACCGGTCCGCCCTCCGACGAGTCAACAAGGGAGTCACCGGTGGCCAGCTCCGACATCATCATCGGCGAGGTGCTCGGCACCGCCATGCTGATCCTCCTCGGCGGCGGCGTCTGCGCCGCCGTGACCTTCAAGCGCTCCAAGGCCTTCGACGCCGGCTGGGTGGCGATCTCACTCGGCTGGGGCATGGCAGTGCTGACCGGCGCCTACATCTCCGCCGGCGTCTCCGGCGCCCACCTGAATCCGGCCGTGACGATCGGCCTGGCCATACAGGGCGGCACCGCCTGGAGCGACGTGCCGCTCTACCTGCTCTCGGAACTGACCGGGGCGATGCTGGGCGCCGTGCTGGTCTGGCTGGCCTACTACGGACAGTTCGCGGCCCACCTGACCGGACACGACGTGCTCGGCGGCCCGGGTGCGGAGGCCACCGTCGCGGCCGACCGCAAGCAGTCCCCGACAGCCACGCCGGGGCCGGGGCCGGTGCTCGGCATCTTCTCCACCGCCCCCGAGATCCGGCAACACCGTGCAGAACCTGCTGACCGAGGTGATCGCGACCTTCGTGCTGGTGATCGCCATCCTGACCCAGGGTCTGAACCAGGGCGGCGACGGCCTGGGCGCGCTCGGCGTGCTGATCACCGCGCTGGTCGTGGTCGGCATCGGCCTCTCGCTCGGCGGTCCCACCGGATACGCCATCAACCCGGCCCGCGACCTCGGCCCGCGCATCGTCCACGCCCTGCTCCCGCTCCCGAACAAGGGCGGCTCGGACTGGAGTTACGCCTGGATACCGGTGGTCGGCCCGCTGGTGGGCGGCGCCCTCGCCGGCGGTGTCTACCTCCTCGCCTTCAGCTGACCCGAACCGTCCGTCCTTTGCTCACGACCCGACAGCATCGGAGCACACCATGAGCGACACCCAGTCCACGGCCTCCTCCGGCCGCGTACATCGCAGCCATCGACCAGGGCACCACCTCCAGCCGCTGCATCGTCTTCGACGTCGACGGCCGCATCGTCGCCGTCGACCAGAAGGAACACGAGCAGATCCTGCCCGAAGCCGGGCTGGGTCGAGCACGACGCCGCGGAGATCTGGACGAACGTCCAGGAGGTCGTCGCCGGCGCCGTGGAGAAGGCCGGGATCACCCGGTCCGACGTGCTGGCGCTCGGCATCACCAACCAGCGCGAGACCACCGCTGCTGTGGGACAAGGCCACCGGCGAGCCGGTGCACAACGCCATCGTCTGGCAGGACACCCGCACCGACGCGCTGTGCAAGGAACTCGGCCGCAACGTCGGCCAGGACCGGTTCCGCCGGGAGACCGGCCTGCCGCTGGCGTCCTACTTCGCCGGCCCGAAGATCCGCTGGCTGCTGGACAACGTCGAGGGCCTGCGCGAGCGTGCCGAGCGCGGGCGAGATCCTCTTCGGCACCATGGACTCCTGGGTCATCTGGAACCTGACCGGCGGGACCGACGGCGGCGTGCACGTCACCGACGTCACCAACGCCTCCCGCACCATGCTGATGAACCTGCACACCATGGAGTGGGACGCGAAGATCTGCCGCTCCATGGGCGTTCCGATGGCGCTGCTGCCCGAGATCCGCTCCTCCTCCGAGGTCTACGGCGACGGCGGCAGGCGGCACGCTCGCGGGCGTCCCGGTCGCCTCCGCGCTCGGCGACCAGCAGGCCGCGCTGTTCGGCCAGACCTGCTTCGACCGGGGCGAGGCCAAGTCCACCTACGGCACGGGCACCTTCCTGCTGATGAACACCGGCGACGAGGCCAGTCAACTCCTACCACGGACTGCTCACCACCGTCGGGTACCGGATCGGCGACCAGCCGGCCGGTCTACGCGCTGGAGGGCTCCATCGCCGTCACCGGCTCGCTGGTGCAGTGGATGCGCGACCAGATGGGCATGATCAACAGCGCCGCCGAGATCGAGACGCTGGCCAGCTCGGTCGAGGACAACGGCGGCGCCTACTTCGTGCCGGCCTTCTCCGGGCTGTTCGCGCCCTACTGGCGCTCCGACGCGCGCGGCGTCATCGCCGGCCTCACCCGGTACGTGACCAAGGCGCCACCTCGCCCGCGCCGTGCTGGAGGCGACCGCCTGGCAGACCCGGGAGATCGTCGACGCGATGACGAAGGACTCCGGGTCGAGCTGACCGCGCTGAAGGTCGACGGCGGCATGACCTCCAACAACCTGCTGATGCAGACCCTCTCCGACTTCCTGGACGCGCCCGTGGTGCGGCCGATGGTCGCCGAGACCACCTGCCTCGGCGCCGCCTACGCGGCCGGCCTCGCCGTCGGCTTCTGGCCCGACACCGACGCGCTGCGCGCCAACTGGAAGCGGGCCGCCGAGTGGACCCCCCGGATGGACGCGGCCAACCGCGACCGTGAGTACAAGAGCTGGCTCAAGGCCGTGCAGCGGACCATGGGCTGGATCGAAGAGGAGAACTGATCAGCATGACCATGACCACCCTGCAGAGCGTCCCCGCCCTCGGGACGCACCCGACCGGTCCCGCGTCACGCGAGCGCCCGGCCGCGCCGAGACCCGGGAGCTGCTCGCCACGGCCACCTACGACCTGCTGGTGATCGGCGGCGGCATCCTGGGCACCTCCGTCGCCTGGCACGCCGCGCAGTCGGGGCTGCGGGTGGCGATGGTGGACGCCGGCGACTTCGCCGGCGCCACCTCCTCCGCCTCCTCCAAGCTGGTCCACGGCGGTCTGCGCTACCTGCAGACCGGCGCGGTCAAGCTGGTCGCGGAGAACCACCGCGAGCGCGCGGGTGCTCGCCAGGACGTGGCCCCGCACCTGGTCAACCCGCTCACCTTCCACCTGCCCGTCTACAAGGGCGGCCCGCACGGCGCGGCCAAGCTCGGCGCGGGCGTCTTCGCCTACTCGGCGCTGTCCGCCTTCGGTGACGGCGTCGGCCACGTGCTGATCTCCCCGGCCAGGGCCGCCGCGGACGTACCCGGAGCTGCGCACCGAGAACCTCAAGGCCGTCGCCGTCTACGGCGACCACCAGATGAACGACTCCCGGATGGCGCGTGATGACGGTCCGCGCGGCCGTCGAGTCCGGCGCCGTGGTGCTCAACCACGCCGAGGTCACCGGGCTGCGCTTCACCCGCGGGCCGGGTCACCGGCGCCGAGCTGCGCGACCGCCTCGACGGCGACCGAGTTCGGCGTGCGACGCCCGGCTGGTGCTCAACGCGACCGGCCCGTGGGTGGACCACCTGCGCCGGATGGAGGACCCGAACGCGGCGCCCTGCATCCGGCTGTCCAAGGGCGCGCACCTGGTGCTGCAGGCGCACGGCGCCCTGGCGGGCCGCGCTGGCCACCCCGATCGACAAGTACCGCATCACCTTCGCCCTGCCCTGGGAGGACCATGCTGCTGCTGGGCACCACCGACGAGGCGTACGAGGGCGACCCGGCGCGACGTGCGCGGTCACCGAGGCCGACATCCGCCAGATCCTCGACGAGGCCGCCTTCTCCGTCCGCGACCAGCACCTCGACCGCGACCTGATCACCTACGCGTTCGCCGGCCTGCGGGTGCTGCCCGGCGGCCCCGGCGGCGTCGAGTCGGCCAAGCGGGAGACGGTCGTCACCGAGGGCCGCGGCGGCATGCTGTCGGTCGCCGGCGGCAAGTGGACGACCTACCGCCACATCGGCCGCACGGTCATGAACAAGCTGGCGTCGCTGCCGGGCGCAGCCCGCTCGCCGAGGACATGGAGCCGGTCTCGGTCGCTGCCGCAGCAGGACGCCGCTGCCGGGCGTCGCCAACCCGAACGCCGTCGCGCACCGGCTCCTGGTCGACCGCGGCGCCCGGGCACGCGGATGGATCCGCTGACACGCGCCGCCACCTGGCCACGCACTACGGTTCGCTGTCCTTCGACATCGCCCGGCTGGCCAACGAGGACCCGGCGCTGGGCGAGCGGATCCACCCGGACGCCCCGGAGATCTGGGCGCAGGTCGTCTACGCCCGGGACCACGAGTGGGCGCGAGACGGTCGACGACGTGCTGCGCCGCCGCACCACGCTGACGGTCCGCGGCCTGGACACGGACGAGGTGCGGGCGAAGGTGGCCGCGGTGCTGGCCGCACGCCCGGACTGACAGCTGGCGCCACCTCACAGCTGGGGCGGTACCCGCTGCACACCGTAGGCTGGTCCGCAGACGACGGAGAACGGCAGCCGGTGTGCGGCGGGTACCACGCACCGGCCGGAAGGAGGCGCTGGGTGATCGAGCTCGAGGATGTTCCCGAGCTGGTCGACCCGGTCATGGTGGCCGCGTTCGAGGGCTGGAACGACGCCGGCGACGCCGCCTCCACCGCGGTCGGCCATCTGGAACGGGAGTGGAAGGGCGAGGTCTTCGCCGCCCTCGACGCCGAGGACTACTACGACTTCCAGGTCAACAGACCGCAGGTGTGGCTGGACGGCGGATGTGCGCAAGATCACCTGGCCGACCACCCGGCTCTCGGTGGTACGGGTCGCCGACTCCGACGGGCACGGCAGGCCGCGTGACCTGGTGCTGGTCCGCGGCATCGAGCCCAGCATGCGCTGGCGTTCCTTCTGCAACGAGATCCTCGGCTTCGCCCACGAACTCGGCGTGGAGATGGTCGTGGTGATGGGTGCGCTGCTGGGCGACACCCCGCACACCCGGCCGGTCCCGGTCACCGGGGTGACCTCCGACCCGGACCTGGCGCGCACCCTCCACCTGGACGAGTCCCGGTACGAGGGCCCGACGGGCATCGTCGGCATCCTTCAGGAGGCGTGCACGCACGCCGGGGTCCCGGCCGTCAGCCTGTGGGCGTCGGTCCCGCACTACGTCTCCCAGCCGCCGAACCCGAAGGCCACGATGGCGCTGCTGAACCGGCTGGAGGACCTGCTCGGGCTGCGCATCCCGCTGGGCGAGCTGCCCGAGGACGCGCGTGCCTGGCAGCTGGGTGTCGACCAGCTGGCGGCCGAGGACAGCGAGGTCGCCGAGTACGTCCAGTCGCTGGAGGAGGCGCGGGACACCGCGGACCTGCCGGAGGCGTCCGGAGAGGCGATCGCCAAGGAGTTCGAGCGCTATCTGCGGCGGCGGGACGGCGGCCCGTCGGCCGGTCACGCCACGGAGAGCGGCGCGACCGGCGCCCCGCCGAAGGACACCGGACCGAGCCCGTCCGCCGGCCCTCCGTCGCCGCCCTCGGCCGACGAGGACGGCGACGGGGACGAGCCGAAGGGCTGACCTGCGGAGTGCCGGACCTGAGGTGTATCGACCTAGTGCCGCGTCAGCCAAGGTGTCGCCCCGCTCGCCGCCCTGGCACGCACGCTCTCCCCCTGCCTTCGGCGGGAGGTACCCCGCTGCGTCAGGACGCCTCGCTACCGGGCAAACCCTGGCTGATGCGGCACTAGAGCGCCACGCCGAGCAGCGCGTCGACGGCGCGGGAGACCAGTCCGGGCGCCCCGGTGTCCGTCGCCGCCCCGCTCGTGCTGGGCGGCGGCCCAGCGGTCCACGGCCCGCAGCGCGGCGGGGGCGTCCAGGTCGTCGGCCAGCGCCTCGCGGATCTCCTCCACGAGCGCCGTCGGCCGGCGGGCCGTCCGGCCGGGAGACCGCGGCGCGCCAGCGCGCCAGCCGGGCGACGCGCCGTCGTCCAGGTCGGCCGCGGTGTACTCCCAGTCGGCGCGGTAGTGGTGGTCCAGCAGCACCAGCCGGATCGCGGACGGGTCGACGCCCTCGCGCCGCAGCCCGGAGACGAAGACCAGGTTCCCCTTGGACTTCGACATCTTCTCGCCGTCCAGGGCGACCATGCCGGCGTGCACGTAGGTGCGGGCGAAGGGGTGCTCGCCGGTGAGGGACTGGGCGTGCGAGGCGCCCATCTCGTGGTGCGGGAAGGCCAGGTCGGATCCGCCGCCCTGGACGTCGAAGCCCATGCCGAGGTGTTCCAGGGCGATGGCCACGCACTCGATGTGCCAGCCGGGCCGGCCGCGGCCGAGCGAGGCGCCGTCCCAGCAGGGCTCGCCCTCGCGGGCCGCGGACCACAGCATCGGGTCGAGCGGGTTCTTCTTGCCGGGCCGTTCCGGGTCGCCGCCGCGCTCGGCGGACAGCGCGCGCATCGTGGCGGCGTCGAGGCGGGAGACCTCGCCGAAGTGCGGGTCGGCGTCGACGGAGAAGTAGACGTCGCCGTCGAGTTCGTAGGCGGCGCCCGCGTCGCGCAGCCGTTCCACCAGCGGAACGATGAGCGGGATCGACTCGACCGCGCCGACGAAGTGCCGCGGCGGCAGCATCCGCAGCGCGGTCATGTCCTCGCGGAAGAGGGCGGTCTCCCGCTCGGCCAGCGCCGTCCAGTCCTCACCGGTCGCCAGCGCCCGCTCCAGCAGCGGGTCGTCGACGTCGGTGACGTTCTGTACGTAGTGAACCTGCCGCTTGGTGTCCAGCCAAACGCGCTGGACGAGATCGAACGCGTTGTAGGTCGCCGCGTGCCCCAGGTGGGTCGCGTCGTACGGGGTGATTCCGCAGACGTAGAGGCGGGCGACGGGACCGGGGGTGAGGGTCACCCGCCCTCCGGTCGCGGTGTCGTGGATGCTCAGGTCGCGACCCTGACCAGGCAGGGCGGGGACCTCGGAAGCGGGCCAGGCATGCATGACATGAGCCTAACCGGACGGCCGGGCCGCCCGTCCGGGGTACCCGGTCGGAAGGGACGCTCGCGTCACGCAGGTCACACGGGCGGCCACGGGATGGCCGGCCAGTCGCCGCCGGGCAGCGGGTGCCGGCCGGTGGCCAGCAGCGCCTCGACTCGCTTGCGCAGCGCCTCGGTCTCCGGGCGGTCAGCAGCCCGGCGAGCCGCTCGGCGAGCGGGGTGCCCTCGGCCAGAGCGGCGGACAGTCCGCGCAGCGCGGTGCGGGCCTCGTGCGGGCAGCGGCTCGCCGGCCCAGCCCCACAGCAGGGTGCGCAGCTTGTCCTCGACGTGGAAGGTCACCCCGTGGTCGATGGCGTACAGCCGGCCCCCGGGCGTGGGCAGCAGGTGGCCGCCCTTGCGGTCGGCGTTGTTGATCACCGCGTCGAGGACGGCCAGCCGGCGCAGCCGCTCGTCGTCCGCGTGCACGAGCAGCGCGGGCAGCGTCGTCCTCGCGTCTGCACGGAGCCGACGGCCTTCCAGCCGGGTCCGGGCTCCTCGCCCGGCGACGATGGCCAGCAGTCCGCCGGTCGTCCGTCTGCGGCTCCGCCCCGGCGTTCTGCGCCGCCTCCTCGGGGTCGCCCGCCTCCGGCTCGTCCGTCTCCGGAAGGGGGCCGATCCACTCCTGGCACATGCCCTCGCCGTACGGCCCGTCACGCAGCACCGTGACGGGCACCAGGCCCCAGCCGGCGGCCTCGGAGACCTCGTACGCGGCGACCTCGCGCTGCGCCAGCGTGCCGTCGGGGAAGTCCCACAGCGGCCGCTCGCCGGCGACCGGCTTGTACACGCAGGGCACGTCGACGGCCGTCGAGTGCCGCGACACCGAAGAGCACGGCGTTCGAGGCGTGCGGAATCCGGTCCGCGCACCGTCGAGTCGACGCCGCGGGCGAGCACCTCGACGGGTCGAGCTGCCGGGTCACTCGCCGCGGCGGTACCCGTTCTGGCGCGGACATACGTGTCCCTCCGGGTCGAGCGGCAGGCTGCACAGCGGGCACGGCGGACGTCCGGCGTTGACGACCTCCAGCGCGCGCTTGGCGAACGCGCGGGCCTGCGCGCCGCTGAGCCGGACCCGCAGCATGGGCGGACCGTTCTCGTCGTCCTGCAGCAGCCGCTCCTCGGCCTCCGCCAGGTCCTCCTCGGACTCGGCCTCCAGCTCGACCAGCGCCTGCGCCTCGACGAGCATCCGCTCGCCGTCGCCGTCCCAGGCCAGCGCCATCGTGCCGACCCGGAACTCCTCGTCCACCGGCGTGTCCAGCGGCGCGGTGTCGTCGACCTCGGCCGGGGCGACGGCCGGCACCGGCGCGTTGCCGCCGGAGCGCCGCACGACCTCGTCGAGGAGTTCCTCGATCCGCTCGGCGAGCGCCTCCACCTGTGCCTTCTCCAGCGCGACGCTGGTGATGCGGCCCGCGGCGGACGCCTGGAGGAAGAAGGTTCGGCGACCAGGCAGACCGACCGTACCGGCCACGAACCGGTCCGGCGGGTCGTAGAGGAACACCTGACGGGACACGTCCTGCTCCGTTGAGTCGACGTAAGGAGTGGTTACCCCAGCACCCTACTGCGCCCGCCGATCACCGGGCGGCACGGCGTCCGTCCGCTCACGCACCGCCGCCCACCGCCGCGTCGCCGTCGGCGCCCGTCCGGCGACCGGGCCCGCCGGAGCGTGCCGGGTGCCGGGCCGTCATCGGCCGGGACGACGGAGCCCAGTTCGCCGGTCTCGCCGAGCCGCAGCACGAAGGGCCGCAGCGGCGTGTAGCGGATCACGGTCACCGAGCAGGGGCCCACGGCGATCCGCTGGAAGAGGTCCAGGTGCATGCCGAGGGCGTCCGCGAGCACCGACTTGATGATGTCGCCGTGCGAGCACACCACGAAGCAGGCCGCCCGCGCCGTGTTCTCGGCGCGATCCGGGCGTTCCAGTCCCGCACGGCCTCGACGGCTCGCGTGCTGCATCCCGCGCATCGACTCGCCGCCGGGGAAGACCGCCGCCGAGGGGTGCTGCTGCACCGTCGCGCATCAGCGGCTCGTCGGCGAGTTCGGCCAGCTTGCGCCCGGTCCAGTCGCCGTAGTGCGCACTCCGAGACACGCTCCTCGGCGTGCAGCGGCAGCCTGCGGGCGCTCGCCTGCCAGGGGCGCCAAGGTCTCCCGGCAGCGCTGCAGCGGGCTGGAGACGAGCGCGGCCAGCGGCAGCCCCGGCCAGCCGGCCGCGGCAGCGCCGCCGCCTGCGCGGCGCCCTCGGCGTCCAGGGCCACGCCGGGAGTGCGTCCGGCGAGGATCCCGTCGGTGTTGGCGGTGGAACGGCCGTGCCGTACCAGGATGACCGTGGGCATGGCAGCCAGGGTAGGCGAGGCGGTCCTGCGGCGGGGCGACGGGTTGTGTTCCGCGCCGATCCAGGAAGAATGTCCAGCGTGATCGTCGACTGCGCCATCTACCGCGAAGGCCGCCGCGTCGAGGGCCCCGGACGTCTCTCCGACGCGCTGACCCGAGCGCGCGCGGACGCCGGCGCCTTCTTGTGGGTCGGGCTGCACGAGCCGACGGAGGAGGAGTTCGGCTCAGGTGACGCAGGACTTCGGGCTGCACCCGCTGGCCGTCGAGGACGCGCTGCGCGCACACCAGCGGCCCAAGCTGGAGGTCTACGACGACTCGCTGTTCCTGGTACTCAAGCCGGTCTCCTACGACGACGCGCGGGACACGGTCACCGCCGACGAGCTGATGCTGTTCGTCGGCGACTCCTTCGTGGTGACCGTGCGGCACGGGGGCACCAACCCGCTGGCCGCGGTGCGGCAGCGGCTGGAGGAGGAGCCGGAGGTGCTGCAGCACGGGCCGACCGCGGTGATGTACGCGGTCAGCGACGCGGTGGTCGACCACTACATGGACGTGGCCGCCGAACTGCACGTGGATCTCGACGAGCTCGAGGAGGAGGTGTTCGCGCCCGCCGGCCTGGACACCGGGAGACGTCGCGAGCCGCATCTACGCGCTTCAAGCGGCAGGTGCTGGAGTTCCGCCGGGCCGACCGGGCCGCTGGGCGAGCCGATGGCGCGGCTTGCCGGTGCCGGGCGTGCCGTTCGTGCCCGAGCGCTCGCAGCCGTTCTTCCGTGACGTCAGCGACCACCTGACCCGCGCGACGGAGGCGGTCGACGGGCTGGACCGGCTGCTGTCGGACATCCTGTCCGCCTATCTGGCGCAGATGGGCGTCCGGCAGAACGACGACATGCGCAAGATCTCCGCCTGGGCGGCGATGTTCGCGATCCCCACGATGATCGCCGGCATCTACGGCATGAACTTCCGGTCACATGCCGGAGCTGCACCAGCGCTGGGGCTACCCGGTCGTCATCGCGGTGATGGCGAGCGTGTGCGTCGGGCTGTACCGCTTCTTCCGCGGCGCGGCTGGCTGTGACCGCCCGGGCGCCACGGCCGTAACGCCGCGCGGGCGTAACCCTGGCACGCCGCGTTGTGAGGGGTGACGGCCGTGGCGGGGAAGACCCCCGAGCCCCCACCACGGCCGTGGCAGCTTCCGCCCGGAGCTCAGGCCAGTCCGGCGCGCTCCAGCGCCTCCACCCCGGCCCGCAGCGAGGCGATCCGCTCCTCGAGGGTGAAGCCGGCCGGCGCCAGGGACAGCGTGGTGACCCCGGCCTCGGCGTAGGCCCGCATCCGGTCGGCGATCCGGTCGACGCCGCCGAGCAGGGTGGTGGAGTCGATCAGCTCCTGCGGGACGGCCGCCGCTGCGCTCGTCCTTTTCGCCCGCCAGGTACTGTGTCCTGGATCTCGGCCGCCTCCTTCTCGTAGCCCATGCGCTGGCGAGCCGGTTGTAGAAGTTCTGCTTGCGGCTGCCCATGCCGCCCACGTACAGCGCGGTGTAGGGGCGGAAGAGGTCGGCCAGGGCGTCGACGTCGTCGCCGACGGCCATCGGCACGGTCGGGCACGACGTCGAAGCCCTCCAGCTCCTTGCCGGCCTTCTCGCCGGCCGGCGCGGACCGGCCCCAGCGTGGTCTCCTCGGCGTGCTCGGGCGAGAAGAAGACCAGCAGCGCGCCCTCGGCGATCTCGCCGGTCTGCTCCAGGTTCTTCGGGCCGATCGCGGCGATGTAGAGCGGGATGTGCTCGCGCACCGGGTGCACGGTGAGCTTGATGGGCTTGCCCGGGCCGTCGGGCAGCGGCAGCGTCCAGTGCTCGCCCTCGTGGGTCAGCCGCTCGCGGGTCATCGCCTTGCGGACGATCTCCACGTACTCGCGGGTGCGGGCCAGCGGCTTGTCGAACTGACGCCGTACCACCCCTCGGAGACCTGCGGGCCCGAGACGCCGAGGCCGAGCCGGAACCGGCCGCCGGAGAGCGAGTCGAGGGTGGCGGCGGTCATCGCCGTCATCGCCGGCGTGCGGGCCGGGATCTGGAAGATGCCGGAGCCGATGTCGATGCGCTCGGTCTGCGCCGCCACCCAGGACAGCACGGTGGGGGCGTCCGAGCCGTAGGCCTCGGCCGCCCAGCACACCGAGTAGCCGAGCCGGTCCGCCTCCTGGGCGACCGCGAGGTTGTCCGCGTCCATCCCGGCGCCCCAGTAGCCGAGGTTGATCCCGAGCCGCATACCGGCCCCCTTACTGATCAGTAACGTCTCTGTCACCGGGACTCTAGCGTGCCGCCGCAAGTACGCTCAACGCCCATGGAGCGAGGCACCTGGGGCGCACCGGCCTGCGCGTATCGCGGATCGGTCTCGGCACGCTCGGGCTGGGCCCGGGACACCGGCGAGCAGGAGGCGGCGGCTCAGCTCAAGGCGTTCTGGGAGGCGGGCGGCACCCTGGTCGACACGGCCGACGTCTACGCGGACGGCGGCGCGGAGTACCTGCTGGGCCGGCTGCTGGAGGACGCTGGTGCCGCGCCGCGACCTCGTCATCGCCACGAAGGCGGGCAGCGTGCCCGACCCCGACCGCCGCTTCGACGCCTCCCGCGGGCACCTGCTGGCCGCCCTGGACGACTCGCTGGAGCGGCTGGGCACCGACTACGTGGACCTGTGGCAGCTGCACGCCTTCGACCCGCGGCACACCGCTGGAGGAGACCCTGCAGGCACTGGACATGGCCGTCGCGAGCGGCCGGGCGCGCTACGTCGGCCTGTCCAACTTCTGCGGCTGGCAGCTCGCCAAGGCCGCCACCTGGCAGCTCGCGGCCCCCGGGGTCCGCACCCGCCTGGCGAGCACCCAGATGGAGTACTCGCTGCTGCAGCGCGGCGTGGAGCGCGAGGTGCTGCCCGCCGCGCTCGACCTCGGCATGGGCCTGCTGCCCGTCCTCCCCGCTCGGCCGCGGCGTGCTCACCGGCAAGTACCGGCACGGCACCCCGCCGGACTCGCGGGGCGCCTCCTCGCAGCTGGCCCCCTTCGTCGCGCCCTACCTGGACGACGACGGCCGGACGCATCGTGGACGCCGTCGCCACCGCGGCCGACGGCCTGGCCGTCACCCCGCTGCAGGTGGCGCTGGCCTGGGTGCGGGACCGGCCGGGCGTCGCCGCCGCCGATCGTCGGCGCGCGCACGTCGCAGCAGCTCACCGACGCGCTGTCAGTGGAGAGCCTTAGGCTTCCCGACGAGATCTCGCCGGGCGCTCGACGATGTCTCGGCGCCCGTGCACCGCTATCCCGACCAGGACTGGAGCGAGCTGTGACCAGCCAGGACAAGGCAGCCGAACTCCTCGCGGCGGTGAAGGCCGTCGAGAGCGGCGAGCGGTCCGCCGCCTCGTTCTTCACCGAGCCCGCGCCGGCCGCAGCCGGCCGCGCGCGGCCGCCGGCCGCGCCGGCACGGCCGCGCCCCGGCGCGCCGGACGGGCAGCCGGCGCCGCAGGGCCGGCCCGCGGAGGTCCACCGGGGAGCTGCGCGCGGTGCTGGCCGAGGGCGGGGCGCCCGAGGCGCTGGCGCCGGCGGTCGCTCGAGGCGCTCGGCGAGCAGGCCGGCCGAGGTGCTGCGCGACGACCCGTGGCAGCTGCTGGCCGTGCCCGGGCGTGCGGCCCGAGCAGGCCGACGGCTTCGCCCGCGCGCTGCTGGGCGACGAGTGCGGCCCGGGCGACGAGCGCCGCGCGCAGGCGCTGGTCGGCCGGCTGCTGGAGCGCGCGGCACGTCGCGGGGCACACCGCCCTGGAGCCGGCCGCGCTCGCCAAGGGCCTGGTCCAGCACGCGGTGCCGGACCCGGACGAGGCGGTGCGCACGGCGATCGAGGCGGGCGCGGTGCTCGTCTTCGAGGACGCGCTCGACGCCCCGGCCGCCGCAGAGGCCCGCCGCGGTCCGAACGACGGCGAGGAGGAGCCGGAGCGCCCGGTGCGGGTGCTGCTCGGCCTGGACCGCTACGCGCTGGCCGAGGAGAGCCTCGCCGACGGCCTCGCCCGGCTGGCCGCCACCTTCGCCTCCGGCGCGGCGCCAGCCGGCAGCGGGCCTGGCTGGGAGCGACGGGCCGCCGCGGCGGCGCCACTCCCCGTCCGCCGGCGAGCTGATCCGCGCCGCCGCCGGACACGGCCTGGTGACGCACACCGGCGGCGAGACCGCCCGCGCCGAGCCCGCGGCGCTGGTCGCCGCCGCCCGCGCGCTGGGGCTGCGCGCCTGCGCGGCGACGCACAGCGCGACGGAGCGGCAGCGGGTCCCGGTCTGATCGCGGAGGCGGCTCCGGCGTTCGCCGGCCTGGCCGAGGACCGGCGCGGAGACCGACGGCCGGACGCCGGAGTCGGCCGTCACCGTCGCCGGGCTGCTCGGCCGGCACCGAAGGACCGGGCCGGGACGCGGAGGGCACCTCGCCGCTCGACCTGCTGGTCGTGCTGGACGCCCCGCAACTGGACGCCGAGACGGCGCGCCGCGCTGGTCGAGTCCGCTCCCGACGGCGCGCGGCTGGTGCTCAGCGGCGATCCGGCAGTGCTCGGCTCGGCGGGCGCCGGCGCGGTCTTCGCCGACCTGCTGGCCGCCGCGCGCCTGCCCGCAGATCGTCTCGCGCACGCCCGACCCCGGCCCGATCGGCGAGCTGGTCTCCGGCATCGGGGTCGGGCGAGCTGCTGCAGGTCGACGGCGCCCGGCAAGGAGGTCGTGATCGTCCCGGTGCGGGACGCCGGCGAGGCGGTGCACCGCACGGTGCAGCTGGTCGCGGACTCGGTGCCGCGCGCGATCGGCGTGCCGTCCGGGCAGACACTCAGGTCATCACCGCCGGGCACGGCGGCGGCGGCGGGCACCGGGGCGCTGAACGCCGCGCTCAAGGCACGGCTGAATCCCGGGCCCGGGCCGGTTCGGCGGTTTCGACCCGGGCGACCGGGTCGCCCACTCCCCCGCTCCCGGGACGCACGCGCGGTCGGCACCGTGGTCTCCGCGCGACGAGGAGGGCCTGCACCTGGAGTGCGCGGGCAGCCGGTGCTGGTGCCGTCCGGACCGGGTGGCCGGCGACGGTACGGCACGGCTGGGCGGTCACGGCGCACCAGGCGGCGGGCATGCGCTGGCCGGCGGCTGTCGTGGTGGTGCCGGGCGACGCCGCCGGCGCCCTCACCCGCGACTGGGTCTACACGGCCTTCGGCCGGGGCGAGCGCCACCTGTCGGTGGTGCAGGGCGCGGAGGAGGCGCTGCCCGGCGGTGCCGGTGCCGCGAGCGTCGCCCGGCGCGGCCGGCTGCACCGGCGCGGCAGCGGGCTCAGCGGACGGCACGCCGCGGCTGGACGCGAGCCGGGACTGGCGCCGGCGCCGGCGGAGCCCTGAGCGCCGCCCGGTCCAGCCGTCCTCGTCGTCCGATCAGTCGTCCGGTCCGTCGTCGAAGACCGCGCTGACGTCGAAGCGGCAGATGATGCGTTCCGGGTCGGCCTGGTCGAACGGTGCGGAGAGCCACTCCCCCGGCTCGGCGGACTCGTCCTCGGCGGAGACCCACAGGGTGGAGTCGCCCTCGTCCAGACCGAACTCCTTGTAGCGGGTCGCGATCTCGTCGGGCTCGTACTCCCCGAAGAGCACGCCGAGCGCCGCGTGCACGCTGTGTCCGGCCCGACCGGCCCCGGTGCCGGTCTCCTCCGGCCCCTCGGCCGAGTCCGGGTCCAGATCGGTGACGCGCCGGGCCTGGGCGAGCAGCCGCTGCGGCTCGGCGACGGTGTAGTCGCGGCGGATCAGCACGCTCAGCGCCCGTGGGCTCGTCCGGGCCCGTGTAGCCGGGCATGGCGTCGCCGCCGGGGATCTCGAAGGGCGTGACCTCGTCGTACGTCTCGTACAGCAGTTCGTCGTACGCCTCGCCGGCCGCGGCCAGTTCGTCGAAGGCCGCGTAGACCGCCGCGTCGTCGGCAGCGACCCGCGCCGGGTCATCCGTCCCGGCTGCCTCGCGGCGCTCGACCGCCTCCAGGTGCCGGTCCAGCGCGGCTCTTGACCGCCTCGGCGGCGGCACGTACGTCGGCAGCGGAGGGCTGCGCAGCATCAGACATAGTGCAGACGCTATCCGTAGCGGGCCCCTGCCCGCACAATAGATGCGATGCCGGAATACGAATTTCGCGATGTGTACGTCCCGCGGGGGGTCTCCCGGAAGGCCGCCACGCGGCTGCTGACCGAGCACGCCGAGTACGGGCACTGGGAACTGGACCGGCTGCGGCTGTACCCCGACGGCAGCCGCAGGGTGCGGCTGCGCCGCCGGATCATCCGCCAGCTGCGCGCCACCTGGTGACGCGCCGGCGTGCGGCAGCACGGAGCGGGCCCCGCGTACGCGGGGCCCGCTCCGTGGTATGCCGCCCTGCGCGGCGTCCGATCCGTGGGATGACCGGATCAGCGCTGCCGGACCGCGCGGCCGCGGCGGTAGAGCACGACGCCGCCGAGCATCAGCCCGGCGCTCAGCGCGGCACGCCGACACCCAGCTCCGAGACGTCAGCGCCGGTCTCGGCCAGCTGCGGGTGCGCGACCGTCTGCGTCGTGGGGGTGTTCGGCTGCTCCGGCGTCTTGTGGTCGACGGGCTTGTCCGGCGTGATCGGCACCTCGGGGGTGCCGGCTGGCCGGGGTGGTGCGGCTTGCCCGGGCGGTGCCGGGTTGACGTGGTTCCCGCAGCTGGTTCCCGAACGTCGGGTTGAGCGCGGAGACCACGTTGACGCGTGTTGCCGCACGCGTTCACCGGCACGTCGACCGGAACCTGGACGTTGTTGCCGGAGCCGACGCCCGGCGAGCCCTCGCAGCGCCCTGGGCGCTCGAGCCGCCTTCGCCGCCGGCGGTCGTGTGGCCCTTCCTGTGGCCGTGCCTGTCGGCGTGCGAGCCGCCGTTGGCGCAGTTGTTGCCGAACGCCGGGTTCAGCAGCCCGACGACGTTCACGGTGTTGCCGCAGACGTTCACCGGCACGTGCACCGGAACCTGGACGTTGTTGCCGGACAGCACGCCGGGCGAGCCCGCCGCGGCGCCCTGGGCACCGGCGTCGGCGTAGGCCACACCGCTGCCGGCCAGCGCCAGCACACCGCCGGCTGCGGCCACGGTGATCAGGCCCTTTCTGGTGACCTGTCGCATGGTTCTTCCCCTGCCTTCACTTCTTGCTGTATGAGACGGAGGGCCTGGCACGCATGCCGTCACACCTGCCGTCCAAGAGGCCGAGCGACCCCGGGGCGCCGTGCGCTCCACCGGGGCCGCCCGGAGCTCGTCTGCTCACGGGACGAGCCGCAACGTCACTTGTTGACGCACGTGTTGCCGAACGTCGGGTTCAGCACGCCCGAGCGCGTTCACGGTGTTGCCGCAGACGTTCACCGGCACGTGAACCGGAACCTGGACGTTGTTGCCGGAGAGCACGCCGGGCGAGTGCACGGCAGCGCCCTGTGCGCCGGCGTCGGCAACGGCCATACCCGCGCCCGCGAGCACCAGACCGCTGGTGGCAGCCGCGGCAGCGACGACCTTCTTGATCATTGTTCCTCCTAGTTGGTACGCGGTCCCAGCCGCGGACCGCACCACCTGTAACGAGGAGGCACCACTGCGGCTACGCGTCCACCAGTTCATTCACTCGGCAGGGTGAGTCGAGCGAACTGGCGTACGCATCGGAGGTCGGGCGGTCGCAGCGACCGGTCAGCACTGGTCCAAGAAGCGGTCCAGCACCCGCACGCCGAACTTCAGGCCGTCGACCGGCACCCGCTCGTCCACACCGTGGAACATGCCGGCGAAGTCCAGCTCCGGCGGCAGCTTCAGCGGCGCGAAGCCGAAGCAGCGGATGCCCAGGTCGTCGAAGGACTTGGCGTCGGTGCCGCCGGAGAGCATGTACGGCACCGCGCGGGCCACCGGGTCCTCCGCCTGCAGCGAGGACTGCATGGCCTCGACCAGGCGCCCGTCGAAGCTGGTCTCCAGGGCCTTGTCGGCGTGCACGTCCTCGCGGCGGACGCGCGGCCCGAGGACGCGGTCCAGGTCGGCCAGGAACTCCTCCTCGTGCCCGGGCAGGAAACGGCCGTCGACGTGCGCGGTCGCCTGCCCCGGGATCACGTTGACCTTGTAGCCGGCGCCGAGCTGGGTGGGCGCGGCGGTGTTCTGCAGCGTCGCGCCGATGATCTTGGCGATGCCGCCGAGCCTGGCGAGCGTCTCGTCCATGTCCTCCGGGTCCAGCTCGGCACGCCGAGCGCGTCGGACAGCTCGTCGAGGAAGGAGCGCACCGTCTTGGTCACCCGCACCGGGAACCGGTGCCGGCCGAGCCGGCCGACGGCCTCGCACAGCTCGGTGATGGCGTTGTCGTGGTTGGTCATCGAGCCGTGGCCCGCGGTGCCGTCCACGGTCAGCCGCATCCAGTGCATGCCCTTCTGGGCCGTCTCGATCAGGTACAGCCGCAGGTTCTCGTTGACCGTGAAGGAGAACCCGCCGACCTCGCCGATGGCCTCGGTGACGCCCTCGAAGAGGTCGCGGTGGTTGTCGACGAGGTACCGGGCGCCGTAGACGCCGCCGGCCTCCTCGTCGGCCAGGAAGGCCAGCACCACGTCGCGCGGCGGCCTGCGGCCCGGAGCGCAGCCGGTCGCGCACGACGGCCAGCGTCATGGCGTCCATGTCCTTCATGTCGACGGCGCCGCGCCCCCAGACGCAGCCGTCGGCGATCTCGCCGGAGAACGGGTGGTGCGTCCAGTCGTCGGCGTTGGCCGGCACGACGTCGGGTGCCCGTGGATCAGCAGCGCGGGCCGCGAGGGGTCCTCGCCCGGCGATCCGCGCGACGGTCGAGGCCCGGCCCGGCTCGGACTCGAGCATCTGCGGCTCCAGCCCCACCTCGGCGAGCTTCTCCGCGACGTACTCCGCGGCAGCCCGCTCGCCCACGGACTCGTTGCCCCCGTAGTTGCTGGTGTCGATCCGGATGAGATCACGGCACAGGTCGACGACCTCGTCCTCGCCGCGTGCGGTCCTGCGTCGGGCTCGACTCGCTCACGCTGCCTCCTCGTCTCGCGGAGGCTCCATCTTCCCGCCTGCGGAGCCGACGACCCAAGAACACCGGGGAGACGAGCACATCCGCGCGCGATGTTAAAGTTGAGCCGCGGCAGCGACGGCCGCCACAGGCGGCCGCACCCGGTCGGGGTGGCGGAATGGCAGACGCGCTAGCTTGAGGTGCTAGTGCCCTTTACAGGGCGTGGGGGTTCAAGTCCCCCTCCCGACACCAGCAGAGACCCCTGACGACCAGGGGTTTTCTCATGTCCGGGTCACTGGTCGACCAACCGCGTGACCAACGGAGAATTGCAGACAGGGCCCCGGCGATTGCCCGGCTCACCCGAGCTCGGGTCGTTGACGTTGGTGGCGGGCCCCGGCAGCAGGCGAACACGGCCCCTGTGGATCATGGAGTTCGCTACGCTCAAAGATCCACGCGGAGCCAGCGGCGTGCGCTACCGGCTCTCCCTCCTCTTGGACCCTGGACGTCTGTGCGATGACATCCGCGGGCGTGACTCGATCACGGCGGCAGCACAGCGGCGCCGGCATGCCATGGAAGCTCCCCGAAAAATCGCCATCGGCGTACCGAAAACCCTCGCAGCCGACAATATCGCCGAAACCACCCGAGTAATCCGCGACCAACCCGAACGGCACTCCCCATCCTGGGCATCACCAACAACCCGGACCTCAGCGGTACTTGATCAAGCCCTGTACTAGACGCACGTAACCAATCACTGTACGTTCGATCAAGCGTCAGAAGGAGCAGGCGATTTCCCGGCCCAAGGGGCACCGGCTGCTCTGCGGTAGCCGTTGAGGACTTTGAGCTGGTCGTGGGCAGCCTTCAGGGCCGTCCGGAGAAGAGGTCGCATACGGGAGCGCGTACAACTGGGGCAGGTTCGCAAACAATACGAGCGTACGGGCGCTATCTCGCAAACCGGGCACGTTAGTGGCGAACGACAGGGGAGAATGATGATTGTCCTTGGCGTCAGTGGCGGCTTAAGCCATGACCCCGCAGCCGCCATCGTCGTTGATGGAAAACTCGTCGCGTCTGCGGAAGAAGAGCGGTTCCTGCGCAAGAAGCAGGCCGAGGGCGAAATGCCCATCAATGCCATCGCTTACTGCCTCAGCGAGGCCAAGGTCCGGCTCGGCGATGTCGACCTCATCGCCACCGGCTGGGATGGCGAGCTGGCGCCGGAGTCCGACTACATCGCCGGATACACCGCGCAGTTGATGGGCCACGAGTTCTTCGAGGGCCAGAAGCTGCCGCCGCTGCAGCCGGTCGCCCACCATGTGGCGCACGCCTACGCGGCCTGCATCGGGTCCGGGTTCGACGAGGCGGCGGTTCTCGTCGTCGACGGACAGGGCGAGCAGGCGTCCACGACGCTCTACCACCTCACCGACGGCGAACTGCGCGAACTCGGCCGGATGGGTATCGAGGACTCCCTGGGGCACATGTACGAAGCCGTCACCAGGTTCATCGGGTTCCGCTTCGGCAGCGAGGGCAAGACCATGGGGCTTGCCGCCTACGGCAGGCCGACCGTGCAGTTCCCGCTCACCATGACCGCCGAGGGGTACGAGGTCGGCCTGCCGAGGCCGACCGGGCCGTACGACCGCCGCTCTTCGGACGTGGTGCACGGCTGGATGGACTGGCTCGGGAACGAGCTCTCCGTCACACCGGAGCGTGAGCTGGTGTTCGACCATCCGCGAGCCCGCGCGCGGATCCGCGGCCCGGAGATCATGCAGTACGCCGACATCGCGGCCAGCGCCCAGTCGGAGCTCCAGGCGACGCTGCGGCACCTGGCCGAGCTGGCGGTACGCCGGACCGGCTCGGGAAACCTCGTGATCGGTGGCGGGTGCGGACTCAACTGCTCGGCGAACGGGCAGCTCAGCCGGCTGCCGTGCGTCAGCGACTTCTACGCGTTCCCGGCGTCGGGCGATGGCGGTACGGCCGCGGGTGCGGCGCTGTGGGCCGCCAAGTCGGCCGGCGAGTCGGTCCGCGGCCCGATCGGGCACGCCTACTTCGGCCCGGGGTTCTCCTCCGAGGAGATCAAGCTCGCCATCGACACCGCCGGGCTGAGCGCACGGCACGTCCCGGCGATCGCCGAGCGCACCGCTGAGGCGATCGGCTCGGGGAAGGTGGTCGGCTGGTTCCAGGGGAGAGCCGAACTCGGCCCGCGCGCCCTGGGGCACCGGTCGATCGTGGCCGACCCCACCAGGAAAGAGATGCTCGAGAGGGTCAACCGGATCAAGGGGCGCGAGATGTGGCGCCCGCTGGCGCCGAGCATGACCGCCGAAACCGCCGCGTATCTGCTGGAAGGGCCGGGATCGCCCTTCATGCTCACGGCGGCCACCCTTTCCGAGGAGCAGCGGGACAGACTTCCCGCAGTGAACCACGTGGACGGGACCACACGGGCACAGATCGTCGTCCCCGAAACGCATCCGCGGTACGTCGAGCTGATCCACCACATGGAGGCGGCGAACGGCGTGGGGGTCGTGCTGAACACCAGCTTCAACGACGATTCCGAACCGGTCGTGCTGACCCCGCGGGACGCCATCAGGACCTTCTACTCGACCGGTCTCGATGGCCTCGCGATAGGGGATTGGTGGCTGGAAAAATGATGACGCCGGCGCCGTGAGGGGGAAGCATGACCATGAACGTCGGCATGATCGGTTTTGCCGGAAAGCAGGGACAAGAGCACCTGGCCACGTTACACAGGATGGACGGCATCACGGTGTGCGGTGGCGTCGACAGCTCGGCCGACGCCGAAAGCGTTGCCGCCGAGTACGGGTTCCCGGTGTTCGACTCCACCGAGGAACTCCTGAGCGGCTGCGCGATGGATGCCTGTTTCGTGGCCGTACCCCACTACCTGCACGTGGATATCGCCAAGAAGCTCCTGGAAGGGCGCGTACCGGTTCTCAAGGAGAAACCGCTCGCGATGAATGAGCTCGATGCGAGAGTGCTGTTGAGGACTTCCGAGCGGACCGGCACTCCGGTCATCACGCTCACCCAGCGGGCATTTCGTTCCGATTTCCTCTTCGCCCAGCGGAGCCTGGCTGCGCTGGGCGAGCCGGTGTGGTTCTGCTACGAGTACCACGCGAATATCCCGTCATCAACCTCCGGCTGGAGGGCGCAGCGTGAGTTCGCAGCCGGCGGAGTTCTGCTCGACATGGGCTACCACGCCCTCGACGTGCTCACCATGTGGTTCGGTGAGGCATTCGAGGCGACCGGCGACATGCACTACGTCTATACGTCGAGCCAGGACGAGATCCTGGAGGACATCGCCAATGTCCGGCTCATCCTGACCGAGGGCGACTGCACCGGCAACCTGCACGTCCTGCGGCACTCCGATCGCAAGCACGAGAGCTTCGAAGTGCACTGCAAGGGTGGGATGGTGCGGATCGATCCGCGGAACGCCGTCGTCACCGTCACCCGGCACGGCACGGTGAACCAGGAGGTCAGCCGGTTCACCGCCGACAAGCAGGCCATCGGTGAAGGCGTGCTCTCGGAGGCCCTGAAACTGATCGGCCGGCCGGACGAGTGGCGGGACCATTTGAGAAGACACGTCGCCAACGTCCGGCTGTGCGAACTCATTTACCACGAGTCGACGCACCATCGGTGGCGCGCCCTGGACCAGGGTGAAGCCTTGATCGGCGAGGCAAACCCATGAGCCATTCGATGACCGCGGTCGACAGCCCGAGCCACTTGGTCGGCGCGGTGCTGGTGAACGCGAACGGCCGCGCCTACGTTCAGCGGCGCAGCCCGGACAGGCCGGTCTTCCCCGACGGGTGGGACATCGTCGGCGGCAAGGTCGAGCCGGGTGAGAGCCCGACGGAGGCGCTGGTGCGGGAGGTTCGGGAGGAGACGGGGATCGCGAGCGAACTCGCCGTCAACTGGTTCTCCTGCCGGCTGGTTCGACTGCAGGACGACACGGCGCACGAGTGTCTGTGCTGGGTGCGGCTGGATATGGGAGACGAGGATCTCCGGCTCGAGGAAAGAAGGTTCACCGAAGGCGCGTGGGTGGACCACACCGACGTCCGGCTGGCCGACAACCTGCGGCTGGGTTACGGCGACCACATCCCGTCGGCGGTGCTGATGGCCCTGTACCTGTCTTCCACGAACGAGGATGCCCAGATATGACGATCCGGACGGTGGCGGAAGCACGCGATCTTCGGCAGGTCAGCGGACTCGCCCTGCTGGGCGGTCCGTCCGAGACCCTGCAGCGGATACTGGCGGCGTTCGCGGGCCCGGCGGTGCGGGCCGATCAGGCGGCTGCGGCCGGCGGGGCGGCGCCACCCCGCGAGACGGCATGGGTCGTCGACTGCTCCGGTGGCGATTACGAGGATGTGTCCCGCTATTTCGCGCGCTGCAAGCAGGCATCCTGGGCACGTGCCGGGGAACTGGCCGACGAGGACGTTACGTCGGCGGAGACCGTCATCCTGATGGGACGCGAGGCGGACGTCCCCCTCGAACGGGTCTTCCGGCTGATGGAACGGTGCCCGCGCACCGCCGTCGGAGTGATGGCCACGCGGAGCACGGAGGAACTGAGCTTCCTGGTCGTCAAAACGCTCATCTACTCGCAGGTCGTCGGCGGCACCGACATCTGCATCGCGCCGCTGATCGCCGGCGGTGAGGCCATCGCGTCGACGTCGCTCACCGTGTGCCCGGACGGCGTGCCGGCACCGGTGGCGCGGTTGCGCGAGCCGCTCCGTGCGCTGAGCGTGTGCGCGCACGGCAACGAGGACTACGTGATCGCCGGTCCGCAGCAGAAGTTCTGCGGTAAGCGCGGGCCGGCACTGGAACCGGCCCGGGAACCGGCCATCGCGCACCTCGGCGTGACCGCTACGGCACCCGCCTGCGTCGCGGACGGCACGTGTGCGTTCGCCGGCGACGAGCTGCTGCGCCCGCAGGACGTCCGGGCGCGCGCGGTGCTGCTGAACACCTGCTTGTCCGCCAAGGGATCGGTGTCCCTGTTCGGTGGGCTCAACGAGTTCTCGGTCGGACAGGCGTTTCTCGACGGCTGGGCCGCCGCGCTCTTCGCGAGCCCGTTGCTGAAGGAGAGCACCCTCGGCGAGAACCTGTTGTTCCACGCCTTGGTCGACAGCGGCGCGACGATGGGCGAGTGCGCGCGAGCGGTGAACGATCACATGCGCCAGACCGGGATCGATTCGCCGAGCGTTGTTCTCTGGGGTGATCCGGAACTCCGGCTGGCCGCTCCGCGGGCGAGCCAGGACTGGCCGCGGGTGGACGGGTGGAACGACGGGCGGGACGTGCACCTGCGGGTGCCGGCCGGCGCCGCGCCGGCCGGCTTCGTGGAGCTCGATGCCGGGCGGGAGCACAAGCTCGTGCCCGAGATCGTGTCCGGGGACGTGGGAGAGTCGCTGTTCTGGTTCCGGGGCCGGCTTCCGGTCGGTGAAGGCGTGCTGCTCCTGCCGCTGGATCCCGGGCGCCGGGTCCGCAGCGACGTGTCGATCGTGCTCCGGGAAGCCCAGCACTCGGCGACGACCAGGTACCTCGCGGATTCGATCAGGTCCGTGGACCGGCTGCGCTTCCTCGGTGTCTACGCGGACGGGCACAAAGGAGCACTGCGTGGCGCGGCGCAGTCGCTGCCGACGCTGGTCAGGCTCGAAGCCAAGGCGCGCCTGGATCTGGGGCTGTTCGCCTCCTTCGACAAGCGGCGGCAGTCGATCCTCGCTGACCTGCGCGAGAGCGACTCGCTGGTGCTGAACCGGCTGCTGAAGACGACCCGGCGGAGCGAGTTCCACTTCGTCGAGGGTTACCGCGACACCGTGCAGACCGTGGCGCGGATCGCGCCGGGCCCCTGTCCGTACTGCGGAGAGGTGGTGCTGCGGTACGAGTGCCGGACGCTCCACGACCCGGACATGCTCAGGTTTCTCGACTCGTGCCCGGTATGCGGGGCCAATCAGGACGTCGATGATCCGGACGTGAGTTTCTTTGTCGACTGCAAGACGGAATTGTTGCCCGAGGCAGACGTTCCGTTTTCGCTGGAGTTGAGCAACGACAGCGCGAGGGCGATCGACGGGGTCATCGGCGGCGCGTTCACCCACGGTGTGCTGGATGGCCTGGAAGTCGGGCTGGCGGACGCCGAACTGCACGCTCGGCCGGGAGAGACCGTCACCGTCAAAGGAAGTTTTCGCATGAACTCTCCGGCAAATCAGCACACCAAACGCCTGCGGCTGTACGTCGTGGCCGGCGGCCGGGTCCTCTTCGCGGGCCGTTCGTTCGGTGTTCCGCGGAGCGCGCTGTCGTGACGGGAGATCAGGTGGAACGTCAGGTCAGGCTCCGCGCCTTCCACGAGAACGATCTGGGTGTCCTGGCGGACTGGTGGCTGCACGACGATGTCCGGGACGTGCAGTCGGACTGGCCGGCGCCCCGGCCGCCGGAGGTCCTCAAGGACATCTTCCGGGGCTGGGGGAGCAACGATCCGGCAGGCGACTCCTTCGCTTTGGCGGTGGAGGCGGGCGGGTCGTTGGCCGGCTACGTCGCCGTCTTCGGTTTCCGGCCGCCCAGCCACACCGGTGAGCTCGCGATCATGCTCGGTCCAGAGCACCAGGGGCAGGGGCTGGGCCGCCCGGCCATGACCGAGTTGCTGACCGTGGCGTTTTCCCGGTTGGACCTGCACCGGGTGGAGGTGCACGTCTTCTCGTTCAACACCCGAGCCATCGGTTTGTACTCGTCGCTGGGATTCGTGGAGGAGGGGCGGTTGCGCGAGCGCGTTTTTCACGGTGGCCGGCGGCACGACGACGTCGTGATGGGGATGTTGCGAACGGAATGGGACGCCCACGAAGCGCAGAACCAGGCGGAGTGAGACCAATGAACTCGGACATGGAATTGGCCTTGTACCTGGCTGACCGGGTGGACGCGGTCACCAGGGATCACTTCGGCCGGGACGACCTCGTCGTGCGGCAGAAACCCGATCGCACCCCGGTGACCGAGGCCGACCTCGCCGCCGAAGAGCTGCTGAGGACGATCCTGGCCGAGCGGCGGCCGCAGGACGGTGTGCTGGGCGAGGAGCGCGGCGGGCGGAGCGGCCCGGACGGACGAGTCTGGGTCCTCGATCCGATCGACGGGACCAAGAACTTCCTGCGGGGCGTACCGGTCTGGGCCACGCTGATCAGTCTGGCGGTGGACGGTGAGCCCGCACTCGGCGTCGTGAGCGCGCCCGCTCTCGGCCGACGGTGGTGGGGCGTACCGGGTATCGGTGCCCGCGTCGAGTGCATGGGCCGGACACGTGCGCTGTGTGTGTCCGATGTGGCCGGGCTCGACGACGCGTACCTGTCGACGACGGAGCTGTCGACCTGGGGCCGGTTCGACTCCGGGCCCGGATACCTCGAACTGGCTTCAAAGGTCTACCACGACCGGGCGTTCGGCGATTTCTGGTCTCACTGCCTCGTTGCGGAAGGGGTGCTGGACATCGCGGCGGAGCCGGTGGTCAGCCCGTGGGACATCATGGCGCCGGCCGCAGTCGTCCGGGCGGCCGGCGGCCGGTGCACGGCGCTGGACGGCGGAACCCTGTGGAACGGCGACGGGGTGTTGTCCGCCAATTCGAAGCTGCACGAGCTGGCGACGACTTTCTTCGGTTCTCGACAACTATGACGGAGGATCTTTGACCATGGAGCTCTCAGCGCTGGCCCTGTTCGGCGGAACGCCGGCCGTCTCGGCGCCGCGACCGCACGAGGTGTGGCCGCCCCAGCCGAGCGAGGACGAACTGGTGCAGCTCGCCGAGCAGCGGCGCACGGACATCTCCATCCGCGGCAACGACGGACCGACGGGAGAGCTGGAGCGGGAGTTCCTCGCCTTCCTCGGCGATGGGGCCGCGTACGCCCTCACGTTCAACTCCGGTACCAGCGCACTGCTCGCCGCCTACTTCGCCCTGGGCGTGGAGCCGTCGGCCGAGGTGGTCGGCCCCGACCTTACCTACCACGCGGCGCTCAGCCCGGCGTTCGGACTCGGCGCTTCGGTCCGGGTGGCCGATATCGACGGCGAGACGCGGTGCATCGATCCGGCGAGCGTCGCCGAGCGGATCACCGAGCGGACGCGAGTGGTGACCGCGGTCCACCAGTGGGGCCACCCCTGCGATATGGACGCGCTACTCGAACTGCGCGACCGGCACGGATTCCGGTTGCTGGAGGACTGCTCGCACGCGCACGGCAGCACGTGGCGGGGGCGGCCGGTTGGCACGTTCGGCGACGCCGCGGTCTTCTCCCTGCAGGCGAACAAGGCCGTGTTCGCCGGTGAGGGCGGGATCATGGTCACCTCGGACGAGCAGGTGCACGACCGCGCGGTGCTGCTGGGGCACTACCGGGACCGTTCCCGCGATCAGGTCATCGACCCGCAGTTGCGCCAGTACTGGGTCACCGGCTTCGGTCTCAAACTGCGCATGTCGCCGTTCAACGCGATCGTGGCTCGGAACTCGCTGGCGGCCTTCCCGGAGCGTTCGCAACAGCGGCACGCCTGCCTCAAGCACCTCAGCGCCGGTCTCCGGGAGGTGTCCTTCCTCGAGCCGGTGGCCATCCGTCCCGAGGCCACCATGGGCGCCTGGTACGGGTACAAGCCGCGCCTGCGGTCGTTGCCGGACGGCGTTACCCGCGATCTCGTCATCCGGGCACTGCGTGCCGAGAACGTCGAAGTCGGGGTGCCGTCCGGCCCGCAACTCTCCACCCAGCCGCTCTACCGCCAGGCGCAGCACCCGTTGTTCCCGTCGCTCACCTCCGTGTGCAACGACCCGGCCGGACAGCCCGTCGCGGCCGCCGTCGCGGCGGACGCGCTTTCGTTGCCCACCTTCAACAACTGGCCGGAGGACAAGGCCGTGATCGGCGAGTACGTCGAGGCGTTCAAGAAGGTGGACGCCAACCTCGACCGGCTGGCGGCGGAGGAACAACGCCTGGAGCACTCGGAGTGAGTGTGCTTTCCCAGGATTCGGCAGCCGCTCTGACGACACGCCTGTTTTGGCACCGGTTGCCCCGCGAGGGCCGGCTGCTGCTGTCGGTCATCGTGCTGGACAGTTTCGGCAGCGGGCTGGTGTTGCCGTTCACCTTCGTCTATCTGCACGACGTGCTGAGGATCGGGGTCGGTGCCGCCGGACTGCTGATCGCCGTGCAGGCGCTGTCCGGGGTGTTCGCCGTCCTGCCGTCCGGAACGTTGATCGACCGGCTGGGCGCGCGCCGGGTCCTCATGGTGGCGCTGGCCGTGTTCCTGCTGGGCGATGTCTCACTGGCCCTGGTGCGGAACCTGCCGGGGGCGGTGGTCGGCCTGGTGCTGACCGGCGCGGGGCTGGGCGTGCTGCAGCCGGCTGGGCAGAGCCTGATTTCGACGATCGTCCCTTCGGGACTCCGCCCGCGGTACTTCGCCGCGTACTTCCTGCTGTTCAACCTCGGCATCGGGCTCGGTGGCGCAGTCGGCGGACTGTTCGTGAGCACCAGCCACCCCGGGACGTTCCAGACGATCTTCCTGGTGGACGCGGCCGCCTTCCTGCCCACACTGGCCGTTCTTGCGCTGCCGCTCCGGCAGGTCGGCGGACCGCGAGCGGCTCCGGCTGAGCCTGCCGCCGGCAGATCCGGGCCCGGGCCGGGCTACCTGGCCGTGCTGCGCAGGCCGGCAGTGCTCGCCCTGACGCTGCTGGAGTTCGGCGCGGTGATCATCGGCTACGGACAGCTCACCAGCGGGCTGCCCGCCTTCGTCGGGTCGGTCAGCGATGCCCCGGCCGGCACGCTGGGTTTCGCGTTCGCCGCGAATACCGCCGTGATCGTGCTCCTGCAGACCTTCGTCGTGGGGCGGATCGAGCGGCGCAGACGGACGCGCGTCCTTGCCGCCGCGGGCGTGATCTGGGCGGCGGCGTGGCTGTTGCTGGGCGGCTCGGGGATCGCGCACGGTTCGTGGCCGGCGGTCGCCCTGCTCATCACCTTCATGGCGGTGTTCGCACTCGGCGAGACGTTCATCCAGCCGACCTTGCCGGCGATCGTCAACGACCTCGCACCGGACGACCTGCGCGGCCGCTACAACGCGCTCAGCCGGACCGCGAACCAAGCGGCGACCGTGCTGGGCCCGGTGCTGGCCGGCCTGCTCCTCGGTCTGCACCAGCCGGCCGTGTACATCAGCCTGCTGGTCGCCGGAAACGTGATGATCGCCCTGGTGGCGGTGATGAACGTGGAGCGGAAACTTCCCGTGTCGGCGAACCGTACCGCGGTGTAGCCGGGCCCGGCGTTCCGCATGTGTCGAGGGGCACTTCGTGCTACTCACCCGGTCAGGCCAAGGCCGGATCCGTTGGGGAAAGGGCTTCCCAGGATCGCTGGTCGACCAACCACGTCTTCTCAGCGGACAAATCTGCGGCCTTGCCGCAGCCCCGGCATGCCCGAAGCCCTCCGGCCACCGGCCCGGGACGCCGGTCATGGTGATTTCCACCATAAAGACGGGCGGATTGTGGAGGCCCACGCTGTAGCTGCCGCCCGAGGCTGAAAATAGCCTCTCCCCACGTCGGCGCCCGGCCGGCGGAACGATTTCGCCAGTCGAGGCAGTCATGAAGCAACCGCACCCCATCCTGCGCACGCAGGGCCTGACCAAGGAGTTCCAGGGCTTTCGCGCGGTGAACGCGGTGAACCTGAACGTCGCCGAGGGCTCGGTGCACGCCTTGGTCGGCCCCAACGGAGCCGGCAAGACCACGCTCTTCAACGTCCTCACCGGATTCCTGAAGCCCTCCGGAGGGCGCGTCCTCTTCGCCGGACGCGACGTCACCGGACGGTCGCCGGAGCACATCGCCCGGCTCGGAGTCGCACGGTCCTTCCAGGTCACCAGCCTCTTCCCGGAGATGACCGCCCGTGAACACGTGGAGCTGGCGCTGCAGTCCCGTACCGGGCTGGGCCGCTGCTTCTGGCGCAGCGCCGTCCTGATGCACCGCTTCTCCGACCGTGCCCTCGCCCTCCTGGACGAGGTGGGGCTGGCCGCGCTGGCCGAACGCCCGGCCGGAAACCTGCCGTACGGACAGAAGCGCGCCCTGGAGCTCGCCCTGGCCCTGGCGCTCGACCCGAAGCTGCTGCTACTGGACGAGCCCACGGCCGGCATGGGCCTGGAGGACGTCGACCGTACCGCCGCCCTCATCGGCCGCGTCCGCGCGGGCCGGACCGTGGTGATGGTCGAACACAACATGACCGTCGTCGGGTCGCTCGCCGACACCGTCACCGTGCTGCAGGGCGGCGAGGTCCTGGTGGAGGGCCCGTACGAGCAGGTCAAGGCAGACCCGCAAGTCATCGAGGCGTACTTGGGAGCAGACGTTGCTTGAGCTGGAGAACGTCACCGCGCAATACGGCGAGGCCCGGGTACTGGAGGGCGTCTCCCTGCAGGCCGGCGCGGGCGAGGTGGTCACGCTGGTCGGCCGCAACGGCGCCGGCAAGACCACCCTGCTGCGCTGCGCCATGGGCCTGCACCCGCGTATGACGGGCAGCGTGCGACTGGACGGCACGGACATCACCCAGACGCCGCCGTACCGCCGGGCACGACTCGGCATGGGATACGTACCCGACGACCGCGGGATGTACGCGGGACTGACCGTCGAGGAGAACCTCACGCTTCCCCCGGTCACGGGCGACTCGGACTGGCCGCTCAGCCGGGTCTACGAGACCTTCCCCGTCCTCGCGGAGCGGCGTCGCGCCCCGGGCGGCAAACTCTCCGGCGGGGAGCAGCAGATGCTGGCCCTCGCCCGGGTGCTGCGTACCGGGGCACGTGTCCTGCTGTGCGACGAGCCCACCGAGGGACTCGCACCGGTCGTGGTCCAGCGCATCGCGGAGATCCTCCGAGTGGCCAAGAGCCTCGGGGTCGCGGTGCTGCTCGTCGAGCAGAACCTGCGATTCGCCACCACGGTCGCCGACCGCCACTACCTCCTCGCCCAGGGCCGTATCGCGCTGTCCCTGGACAATGCGGCCGTCCAGGAGCGGGAGGAGGAGCTTCTCGCCCACCTCGGGCTCTGACACGGCGGGGGCCGGTTTCTCACTTCGATGTACCCGATCCGGAAGGCACCACAGATGAATCGCAGATGGGCAATGAGTGCGGCGATGGTCTCGGCGGGGGCCCTGCTCGCCGCCTGCGGCGGCGGCGGACCCAGCTCCGGCGGCGGAAAGATCAGCGACGACAAGATCACGCTCGGCGTACTCACCGACATGTCCGGGGTCTACGCCGATCTGGCCGGACCGAACTCCGTCGAGGCCGTCAAGATGGCCGTCGAGGACTTCAAGAAGAAGCACGGAGATGACGCCGTCACCCAGAACATCGAGGTCATCAAGGCAGATCACCAGAACAAGCCGGAACTGGCCAACACGCTGGCCCGGGAGATGTACGACCGCAAGGGCGCCGACGCCCTGTTCGACGTGCCGACCTCGTCCGCGGCACTCGCGGTGGCCACCGTCGCCGAGAAGTCGAAGAAGCTCTACTTCAACACCGGCGCCGCCACCACCGAACTCACCGGCGCCAACTGCAACGCGTACACCTACTCATGGGCCTACAACACCTACATGCTGGCCAACGGCACCGGGACCGCGGTCACCGAACAGGGTGGCAAGAACTGGTACCTGATGTATCCGGACTACGCCTTCGGCCAGGACCTGCAGGCGAAGTTCCAGACGGCCATCGGGTCCGCGGGCGGGCACGTCGTCGCGAAGGACCCGACGCCCTTCCCCAACGACAACTACTCGACCTTCCTCCTCAAGGCGCCGCACCTGAAGCCGAAGCCGGACGTCCTCGGGGCCCTCCAGGCCGGTGGTGACCTGGTCAACGTCGTCAAGCAGTACAACCAGTTCAAGCTGGCGGACAAGAACGTCGAACTCGCGGTCGGGCTGCTCTTCGACAGCGACATCAAGTCCATCGGTGCAGACAAGCTCGCCGGCACGATGTTCACCACCGCCTGGTTCTGGAACCTCGACGACGCTTCCCGTACCTGGTCGGGCCGGTTCAAGAAGCGCACGGGGTCGCGCCCCACCTTCGTCCAGGCCGCCGACTACTCGGCTGCAACGAACTACCTGGAGGCCGTGCAGAAGTCGGGCACCGACAAGGCCGAGGACGTCTCGAAGATACTGGACGGCATGAAGTTCGAGGACATGTTCGCCCACCACGGCAAGGTTCGTGCCGAGGACCACCGGGTCGTGCACGACGCCTACCTCGCCAAGGTCAAGGCCCCCGAGAAGGCTTCGGAGGCAGAGGACTTCACCACCCTCATCGACACCATCCCGGCGGCCGAGGCCTTCAAGAGCAAGCCCTCGCCCGACTGCAAGATGCACTGACCCCGACCGCCGGCCAGGCGGTCCGCTGCCCCGCCACGGCGGTGGGCCGCCGTTCGACGAAAGACCATCCATGACGTCGTTCCTGCAACAGATCTTCAACGGTCTGGTCAGCGGCAGCTTCTACGCCCTGCTCGCACTCGGTCTGTCCGTGATCTTCGGGATGCTGCGGGTGGTGAACTTCGCCCACGGGGCGATCTACACACTCGGCGCCTTCGGAGCGATCATCCTCGCCGACACCACCGGGCTCGGCTTCTGGTGGGCGCTGCTCCTGGTCCCCCTCGCCCTCGTCATCGTCGGGTCGCTGATGGAGCGCCTGCTCATCCACCGCCTGATGGCGCTGGATCCGCTGTACAACTTCCTGCTGACCTTCGGCATCGCCCTGGTCTGCCAGGACCTGCTGCGCATGCGCTACGGATCGCACTCCCAGCCCTACGCCTTCCCGCCGTTCACCGGAAGCCTCGACCTCGGGCTGTTCGACTTCCCCACCTACCAGGTCTTCGCGCTGGCTGTATCGGTTGCCGTCTGCGTGGGGGTGTGGCTACTGCTGACCCGCACTCGGATCGGCACCATCGTCCGGGCCTCCACGGAGCGCCCCGAGCTGACCCGTGCGTTCGGCATCGACACCGGCCGCTGGGTCACCCCCGTGTTCGGCTTCGGGGTGGGCCTGGCCGGCCTGGCCGGAGTGCTCGCCACACCCATGCGAGCGGTCAACTCCGGCATGGGTGCCGATCTGATCGTCGCCGTGTTCGCCGTCGTGGTGATCGGCGGCCTCGGCTCCGTGTTCGGGTCGGTGCTGGCCGGTTTCCTCATCGGCATGCTCCAGGCCCTCGGCAGTCTCTATGTGCCCGCCCTCTCCCAGACTCTGGTCTACCTGCTGATGGCCGTCGTCCTGCTGGTCCGTCCAGCGGGTCTGTTCGGTAAGGAGGAAACAGCATGATCCTCGCCCTCCTCGGCAAACTGGAGCGGCACCCGTCCTGGGTCCGCTGGAGTCTGCTCGCCGTCGGGCTGCTGGTCGCCTTCGGCCTGCCCTGGACGCTGTATCCGCCGGTGGCCACCGACATCCTGTGCTGGGGCCTGTTCGCGGTCGCCTTCGACCTGCTCCTCGGCCATGCCGGCTTGCTGTCCTTCGGGCACGCCGCTTTCTGGGGCACCTCCGCCTACGCCACCGGCCTGATCGCCGTCCACAGCGGGGCGCCCTTCTTCATCGCCGTCCTCGGCGGAGCGGTGGCCGCCGGACTGCTCGCCCTGCCGATCGGCTACCTCGCGGTCCGCTGTACCGGCATCTACTTCGCCATGGTCACCCTGGCCTTCGCACAGATGGTGTACTTCGCAGTCAACCAGTGGGGGAGCGTGACCGGCGGCGAGAACGGTCTGCAGGGCATTCCGCGGACCATGCCGGGCATCGACCTGTCCGATTCCTTCGTCTACTACTACGCCGCCCTGCCCTTCGTGCTGCTCGGCCTCCTCGCCGCCTGGCGGATCGTGAACTCGCCGTTCGGACGGGTGATCGCCGGCGTGCGGGAGAACACCGCCCGGGTGCGGGCCCTGGGCTACTCCGCCGCCCGCGGCAAGCTCATCGTCTTCACCATCTCCGCGTTCCTGTCCGGGCTGGCCGGCGGGCTGTACGCGATCAACCACGGCTTCGCCTCCCTGCAGGACGTCTACTGGACCACCTCCGGCAAGGTCGTCGTCATGACGGTCCTCGGCGGCATCGGCACCCTGTGGGGCAGCCTCCTCGGCGCCGGCATCGTCGTCCGGCTCGAGGACTGGTTGTCCACCTCGGGATTCGAGGCGACCGAACTGGTCACCGGCGGACTGTTCATCATCGTGGTGCTGCTGTTCCGGCGCGGCCTGTGGGGCACCGTCCGGCACGCCCTGCGCACCCGCGGCTCCCAGCCGCCTTCCCCCGCCCCCGACGGGCCTCCCGGCACCGCCGCCGACCTCTCCCCGGGCGGCCCCCACGATCCGCAGGAAGCGCAACCCGCTCGCCCCGCCCACCACTGACCTCCCGCAGAAGACGCCCCAGACTTTCGTCGGCACCAAGGGGCGCCGAGCCGACGCGGCGGGCCGTGGTGGGTCCGGCTGCCGCAGAGGCAGCAAGCGCCCCAGACGTCACTCACTCCATCAGGCCGAGACCACCAAGTCCCCCTCCCGACAGCAACCAAGATCCGGATTGACCAGGGGTTTTTCGCCTCGGACACGACGACGTACCCCAGCGGGACGGAGCCCCAGGCCTGGCCGGTCAGGTCCACGAACCAGGTCCAGTCGCAGCAGCGCTGCCCTTTGGCGCCCTCGCCCTGCCTGCGGCGCTCCCACTCCCGACGGGTGTTGGCGTAGCGCAGCGGTCACCCGGCCGCCTTCGCGGCGGGCTGCCGGGGCTTGACGGGCGACCCGATCGGACGGCTTCGGGGTCCCACTGGTGACCGTGCGCGTGCCCCCACCGCCCACTGCCGTGCGTCTCCGTCGATGCGGGCGTCTTCGGGACCCCGGCGTACCCGCCCGGGTGTCACATTGACGGCATGCCGCCCGGTTCTTTGTTCGCTTGTTACCACCGCCGCACCGACAGGTGCCCCCTACGGTTTGCCGAAACCCAACGGGTTTTTCGCAAACGGGTTTCACATACGGGTTCCCGGCAGCACAGTCCCTCCGTTCGGGCCCGGTCGGCACCGGTGCGTCGTCAGGTCGGCGCGTCGGCGGAAAGGATCACCCCATGGCTCAGCTTCAAGCGCTGCAGCACACCCTCGGAAGCTTGCACTTCCAAGCGCAGAGCTCGAAAGAGGGCATCCTCGGGCAGACAGAAGACAAGATCAACTCTCTGTTCGAGCCGCTCGCCAAGGGCCTCGGCAACTTCGTGTTCGCCGACGTCACCGTCTTCGGGATCACATTCCCATGGATCGTCGCCTGGCTGGTGGTCGCCGGTGCGGTCTTCACCCTCTATTTCGGGTTCGTTCAGTTCCGCAGCATCAAGCTGTCCCTGAACCTGCTGCGGGGCCACTACAGCAGAGAGGACGACCCAGGCGAGATCACCCACTTCCAGGCTCTGTCCTCGGCGCTGTCGGGCACCGTCGGCCTCGGCAACATCGCGGGCGTCGGCGTGGCGGTCACCATCGGTGGGGCCGGCGCCACGTTCTGGATGGTGCTGTGCGGGCTGCTCGGCATGGCGTCGAAGTTCGTGGAGTGCACGCTCGGCGTGCGCTACCGCGAACAGCACGCGGACGGATCCTTCTCCGGCGGTCCGATGAAGTACCTGAGCAAGGGAATCGCGGAGCGACTGCCCGGATCGGGCGGCCGGATCCTCGGCAAGGCCATGGCTGTCCTCGCCGCTGTCATGATCCTTCTGTTCGGCGTCGGCGGCGGCAACATGTTCCAGGCCAACCAGACCGTCACCCAGATCCGCAACGTCACGGGCGGCGACAACGGAGCACTCGGCGGCAGCGGAACGGCACTGATAATGGGGATCGTCCTGGCCGTCGTCGTCGGTGCCGTGATCCTCGGCGGCATCAAGTCGATCGGCAAGGTGGCCGGCCGTCTGGTACCCGGCATGGCCATCATGTACGTCGGCGCCTGCCTGATCGTCATCCTGTCAAACATCACGGCGGTTCCGGCGGCCTTCGGGTCGATCTTCCACGAGGCATTCAGCGGTACGGGAGTCGTCGGAGGTGTCGTCGGCGCGCTGATCGTCGGGTTCACCCGTGCTGCCTTCTCCAACGAGGCCGGTCTGGGCTCCTCGCCCATCGCGCACTCCGCCGTGAAGACCCGCTACCCGGTGACCGAGGGCCTGGTCGCGATGGTCGGACCGTTCATCGACACGGTCGTCGTGTGCACCATGACCGCGCTGACGATCGTCATCGCCGACAGCGGATTCTGGAACCACGCCAAGGCCCAGTACGCCGCGGACGGCACCAAGGCGGATGGCGTCACGGTCACCTCCTCCGCCTTCGAGACCGTGCTCCCGTGGTTCCCGAAACTGCTCACCGTGGCCGTCGTCCTCTTCGCCGTCTCGACAATGATCACTTGGTCGTACTACGGCCAGAAGGCATGGATCCACCTGTTCGGCAAGACGAAGACCAGCGAGCGCATCTACCAGCTGGTCTTCTGCCTGTTCATCGTGACCGGTGCGGTGCTCACCTTCAGCAGCGTGCTCGACTTCACCGACGCGGTGCTTTTCCTGCTGGCGCTGGTCAACATCGTGGGCCTCTACCTCCTCGCCCCGTTCGTCAAGCAGGAACTCGCCCGCTTCCACACGGCGTTGCGCTCCGGCGACCTGGGACCGAAGCAGGAGCAGCCGGTGCCGGCCGTGGAGGAGGTCGAGTAACGCGGCGTACGCATCGGCTCAATGCCCGTGCCGCACATGCGGCACGGGCATTGAGCCTGTCTCCAGCAACAACTGGAGATGCGAGAACAGACACTGGTGCGGATCGGTGAGGTCGATCCCGCTGATCGTCTCCGCCCTCCTCAGCCGGTAACGGAGGGTGTTCGTGTGCACATGCAGCAGCCGGGCCGCTGCCCGCATGTTGCACTGCTCCGCGAAGTACGCGAGCACGGACGGTACGAGAGGAGTGCCGTGCTCCGCATCGTAGGCCCGGAGTGCGGTGATCCGGGGATCCCGCAGGCTCGGGCTCTGCTCCAGCAGCGCGAGGATGCCGCCGACGAGGACCTCCGAGCGCACGTCGTCGATGGTGGCGACGCGCCGCTCGCCCCCGTGGGCGACGACGTCGAGCACCCGATCGGCCTCCGCCTTCGACTCAGCGACCGAGTCCATCCCCACCACCGATCCGACGGCCGCGCACACCTCGAGCTGCAGACGCTGCCCGGCCGCCCGCACGATGTCCTGCGCCAGCCCCGCGACGAGGCTCTCGCCGGACCGGTCCGGCAGTCCCGGCAGCAGCAGGTACATCCGGGCGCCGCTGCCGGCCACCAGGGCGCGGCGCCGGAACGCGGCCGCGTATACGGAGACCAGGCTGGTCACGGCCGCCCGGCGCAGTTCGAAGGCGGGGCGGTCGGCGTCACCGCCGGTCGCGGCGTTCAGCAGCGCGAATCCCACCACCGCGGCAGGCTTCGCCGGGTCGGCCCCGATGCGGGCCGCGAGCCTGCGCGGGTCGATGTGCCCTTCGAGCATCCGGCTGAGCAGCGCGTCCTCCAGCCGGAGGTCCAGGGACGCGTCTGTGCGGTGCCGTGCGAGCAGTAGGGCCGCGGTCCGGGCCGCACCGATCAACGCGCCCTCCGCAGTGTCCGACAGCTTGTCCCGGCCTTCCTGGACCCAGATCGAACCGAGCATCTGCTCGTCGACCCGGATGCCGATCGCCAACCGTCGTCTGATGCCTCGCTCCGGCCGTTCCTCGACGTACACCACCTCGTCACCGGCCCGCAGCCGCTCGTACACTCCCCACTGGCGCAGCAGCGCAAGGAAGTGGGAGGGGCCCTCCCTGCCCAGGATCGAACGCCGCCGCAGCTCGTCGCACTCGTCGTCGGAACGTGAGTAGGCCAGGACGCGGTTGGAGCTGTCCTCGATGCTGACGATGCCGCCGGTGAGGGCGGCGACGGTCTCCGCGAGGGCGAACAGATCAGCCGGCTGACCGGTCTTCGGCGCCGCCCCGGCCGCACGGGCGTCCGCGACCACGCCCCTGACCAGGGAATTCAGGCGCCCCCAGCGGATATCGGGGCGGATCCCGAGGACAACGACGCCCACCTCCTCGGCGAGGTCCCTCAGGTCCTGGCCGTCATCGCCGGGATCCACCTTGACCGCCACCGCCGCCGCGCCCCGGTGAGCCGCGACCCTGGCCAGGCGCAGCGCCCTGCGCCCCCGGGCTCCGATGAGCAGGACCAGGTCCGCGTGGTAGGTCTCCGGCTCCTCGTCGGCGTCCAGGATCGCCACGTCGCTGATCTCGGCATCCAGCCCGGTGGGCACGGCAACCAGGTCGATGACCGGCTCGCCGAGCGCGAGCAGCAGCTGTCGTACACCCGCACCGGCGGGAGCCGCTTCGTTCACGATGAGCACCCGTCCCGATCCGCAGTCATGTCCCTCGATCGCCTGTCGAAGCCCTGGACACTCACGCGCCGCTGGCGCACGATCGAGCCCACTTGTCGCACAAACATACGTAACGCGGCCGGAGCCAGCCAGCGCCGGCCTCGCTGCGTCAGCCGAATACGAGTGGCGGCGTCGATCCTCTCGGATCGCGGAGGCCCTCCAACGCGGCCAGTCCCACGGGCGAGACGGGCTCGGTACTCGCGTTCGTGATCGATCAGGGGCATTGACCTCAATTCGTCTGTGGTCCGAGCGGTCCGGCCGGCTCGACGGTTTGCCGCGACTTGTTCCGCTGGTCGGTGCGAGAGGTTTTCGCGATGACGCTGCGGCTGCGCCGGCTTCCACGGGCCGGAGTCCTGCGGGTTCGCTCCTTCCTGGAGTCTCCCCGTCCTGCCGCAGTGTGCCCGCCCATACGCTTTCGGGCAGCCGGGCGATCGCGGCTCCGTCGGGCGGGGGCGGATGGCCCAGCCGTTCACCCAGCGCACCCGGCGACGGCTGGTGATCAGCGCGGACAGGTGATCGAGGAGGGATGGGAGAAGGCAGCGCCGTCGATCCGGATCAGCGGTTTCGATCGCCGTGCCGGCGACCGACTGCCCGCCCACATCGCGCGCCGCTCGGCGACAGGTCGGCGACCGTTTCCGCGTGGCCGCTGGCACGTGCGGTACCTACTAGGTACCATTATGGCATGCCGTCCTTGAACGTGACCTTCACCGAGGAAGAGCTCGAAGCGGTCCGCGCCGCCGCGTCCGCCGAGGGCAAGAGTCTGAAACAGTTCGTGCACGACCTGCCACTGCGGGAGAAGCAGCGTCGCCAGTTCGTCACGTACGCCCTGACCTGGGGCGTCGAGCACCGCGCAGAGTTCGACGACGCCTTCCCCGACGAGATTCCCCCGTCTCACCGCCGGGGAGCCGCAGCCGCCTGATGGGCCCCATCCTCTACATCGACGTCGCCTGGCTCCTCGACGTCCAGGAGAAAGCCGTCCACGAGGACCTCTCCGTCGCCGACTACTCCGGCCTCGTCGCAGCCATCGCCCGCCACAAGACCCGCATCCCGCATCCCGACGCCGCCGATCCCGACGCCGCCTGGCGCGCCGCGGCCCTCCTGCACACCCTGGTCCGCCTCGAGCCGCTCCCGCACCGAAACAGCCTCTACGCGTGCCAGGCCGCCGCCGCCTACCTGCGCTCCAGCGGCGAAGGCATCGATCCTCCCTACGGGGCTCTGGTGGAACTCGTGCGCGACATACAGGCCCGCAAGGTCACCGTCTACGAGGTGGCCGACCACCTTCGCGGCTGGCGCCTGTGACCCGCACGCCGGCGGCGGGCCCCGACCAGGCTGCCGGCGACACCCACCGCACCGGCTACCACCGTGCCCGGAGACCGGTCTCCGGGGTGAGGAGGGAGCACTGTTGACGACTCGAGGCGGCGGCCGCCGTACGGCCTCCCGCGAGGTGGCCTTCTGGCTGGTGGCGCTCGCCTTCGCCGTGACGATGCTGGGCACGACGCTGCCGACACCGCTGTATGTGCTCTACGAACACTCCCTGGGCTTCGCCACGTTCATGGTGACGGTGATCTACGCCGTCTACGCGCTCGGTGTCCTGGCCGCGCTGCTGTTCTTCGGGCGCTTGTCCGACGAGATCGGGCGCCGCCGCGCGCTCTTGCCGGGCCTGGCGTGTGCCGTACTGAGCGCGGTGGCGTTCTTGGCGGCACACGGACTCACCCTGCTGTTCGCGGGCCGGGTGTTCTCCGGCCTCTCGGCGGGAATCTTCACCGGAACCGCGACAGCCGCACTGGTCGATCTGGCACGCGAGGAGATGCGCGAGCGCGCAGACCTGGTGGCGACGGCGGCGAACATGGGCGGGCTCGGCGCCGGGCCGCTGCTCGCCGGAGTGATCGCCGAGTTCGGGCCGTGGCCGCAGCGGCTGCCGTACGTGGTCCACCTCGGCTTGCTGGTGGTGGCGGCCGTCGGAGTGTGGACCATGCCCGAACCGGTCCGGCTCGCCGGGCGTCCGCGGTGGCGGATCCGGGTGCTGCGGCCGACCGTTCCGCAGCAGGTGCGTGGCACGTTCGTACGCTCGGCGGTGGCGGGTTTCGCCGGCTTCGCGGTGCTCGGCCTCTTCACCGCGGTCGCACCGTCCTTCCTCGGCGCCGTGCTGGGGGTCCACGACCTGGCAGTCTCAGGAGCGGTGGTCTTCACCGTCTTCGCGGCCTCGACGATCGGCCAGGCGGCACTCGTCCCCAGGCTGGGTTCCGCGTCGCTTCGGGTGGGCTGCCGCACGCTGATCGCCGGCATGGTGCTGCTCGCGGCGAGTCTGGCGATCGAGTCCCTGGCGCTGCTGCTGACTGCGGCGGTGGTGGCCGGGCTCGGTCAGGGCGTCAGTTTCCGTGCGGGGCTGGCGGCGGTGAACGCGCAGACCCCGGCCGCGCAGCGCGGGACCGTCGCCTCGACGTACTTCGTCGTCCTCTACATCGCCCTGTCACTGCCCGTCGTCGGCGAGGGTCTGGCCGCCGAGTTGGTCGGACTGCGTACGGCGGGTATCGCCTTCAGCATCGTGGTGGCCGCTCTCGCCGCGACCGCCCTGGCCCTCCTGCACCGGTCCGGTCGGCGCACATCCCCATGACGGGCCGCGGTTCGACCACCGGTGGCCAAGCGCGAACCACTCGTGCCCGCGCCCCGGCGAGTGCTGCCGGGTCCGCGCGATACACGTGCACGGGTTGTCTCCCGTTCGGTCTTCCGAAAGGCTTCAGTGGCCAAACGGGCACCGTCCTGCGCTGCGGGCCCGCGCGGCGTCGTCCAGGTAGAAGTTCGGACGCAGATCCGCCTCGTCGTAGTAGCGGTGGAAGACGGGCGTGATGCCCCCGGAGAGCGGGGGGACGATCCAGCTCCAGTCCGTGGGCACCATGCGCCCCTGCTGCTCTTCCCTGTCCAGGTGGGTGAGGAAGCGCTGCGACTCCGTGTGGTGGTCGGTGATCTTCACTCCCGCCTTCTCGAAGGAGTGCAGGACGGCCAGGTTGATCTCGACCAGCGCCCGGTCCCGCCACAGTGTCGAATCTTTGCGGGTCTCCAGCCCCAGCCGGTCGGCGATCACCGGCAACAGGTCGTAGCGGTCGCCGTCGACGAGATTTCGGGCGCCGATCTCGGTGCCCATGTACCAGCCGTTGAACGGGGCGAGCCCGTAGTCGACGCCACCGATCCGCAGGCGCATGTGCGAGATGGCGGGCACGGCATACCAGCGCAGGCCCAACTCGGCGAACCACGGGTGGTCCGGATGCGACAGCGGTATCTCGAGTATCACCTCGCGGGGTACCTCGAACAGTTGCGGCTTGTCGTCCGGAGGCTCGATCACCAGTGGCAGCACGTCGTGCGCGGTGCCCGGCGGCTGCCAGCCCATGCGACGCAGTTGTTCGGTGAACTCGACATAGCCCGGGTCGCCGACGACTCCGCCGTCCCGGCTGCGGTGTCCCGCATACCTGACAAGCTGGTCGTTCCACACCCGCGGACCCGGGCGGCCCGGCGCATCCGGTGCGAAGACCGAGATCACCGGTCGCACCCGCCCGCCGTTGGCTGCGAGGCGCAGATGTTCGCACAGTTCGCGGAAGATCTCCTCGGGCGCGGTGACGTGTCTGAGATCGCGCACCTGGAGGCTGTTCCAGTACAGCCGGCCGATGCAGCGAGCCGAGTTGCGCCAGGCGACACGCGCGCCGAATGCCAGTTCGTCGGAGGTGTGGGCGTAGGTCGCGGTGTTCTCGATCTCCGCCGCCACCTGGTACAGACGGCGGGCGAACGTCACTGGCTGATCAGGGTGCTCGATGTAGAACCGGCGAAGGAAATCCCTGGCCTCCGCCAGATCCGCGACTCCTTCCCCTTCGGGGACGGTCACGTCCCGTCGGGGAGCGGGCACGGGGTCCCGCTCCACCGCGGTTCGGGCGGACGTGGACCTGGTGAATCCCGTCGGTGGTGGTTCTGCGTGCATGGTGCTCCTCCGGAACCGCCACTTCGGGGCCGTCAACAGGTGCGGGGTCGGGCCACTATAGACAGCCTGTGTCCGGCGGCGGGCGCCGACCTCGATCTCCGGGCGCCTCCATGACGGGCACCCGGTGGCTCGGCGGCCTCCGCCCTGCCGGGATGCCCGGGCAACGCCGGTCACCGAAGGCGGAGTCGCAGGGCGGCGAGGCACCGCGCCGCAATCCCGGACCGCCCCACCGGACCTCAGGCAGGCGCTCGGTGCCCGCCGTGTCAGTCCCGCCATGCCCAGTCGGCGACTTCGGGGAGGTCGGTGCCGTGTTCGCGAATCCAGCTCGCGTGGCGCAGACGTGCGCCGTCCATCTGCTGGCGCACGTCCGTGGCGCGTACGGCGAGGCCGGGGACGCGGTCGATGACGTCCATGACGAGCCGGTAGCGGTCGAGATCGTTGCGCACGACCATGTCGAACGGCGTGGTCGTGCTGCCGACCTCCTTGTAGCCGCGCACGTGCAGGTTGGCATGGCCGGCACGGCGGTAGGCGAGGCGGTGGATGAGCCACGGGTAGCCGTGGTAGGCGAAGACGACCGGCTTGTCGCGGGTGAACAGCGCGTCGAAGTCGTGGCCGGACATGCCGTGCGGGTGCTCCTCGCGCGGCAGCAGTCGGGCCAGGTCGACGACGTTGACGACACGGACCGCCAGGTGAGGCAGACGGCTGCGCAGCAGGGAGGCCGCGGCCAGCGTCTCCAGAGTGGGTACGTCACCGGCGCAGGCGAGCACGACGTCGGGCTCGCCGGTTCCCCGCTCCGTGCCGGCCCAGGTCCACACGCTCGCACCGCGCGCGCAGTGCGCCCGGGCGTCTTCCATGTCGAGCCAGTCGAAGCAGGGCTGCTTGCCGGCGACGATGACGTTGACGTAGTCACGGCTGCGCAGGGCGTGGTCCGTCACGGAAAGCAGGGTGTTGGTGTCGGGCGGCAGATAGACGCGGACCACCTCCGGCGCCTTGTTCAGCACGTGGTCGATGAAGCCGGGGTCCTGGTGCGAGAAGCCGTTGTGGTCCTGCCGCCACACGTGGGAGGTCAGCAGGTAGTTGAGTGAGGCGATCGGCCGGCGCCAGGGCAGGGAGCGGCTGACGCGGAGCCACTTGACGTGCTGGTTGACCATCGAGTCGACGATGTGGATGAAGGCCTCGTAGCAGGAGAACATCCCGTGACGTCCGGTGAGGAGGTAGCCCTCCAGCCAGCCCTGGCAGGTGTGTTCGGAGAGCAGCTCCATCACACGACCGTGCGGGTCGAGGTTCTCGTCGGTCGGCAGTTGCCGCGCCTGCCATGCCTTGCCGGTGGCGCGGTAGACCGCTTGGAGCCGGTTCGAGGCGGTCTCGTCGGGGCCGACGAGCCGGAAGTCCCGCCGATCCCTGGTGGCGGCGAAGACGTCGGCGAGCAGGCCGCCGAGCACCCGGGTGGGTTCGTGGAGTGTGGCGCCGGGCCGCTCGACGGGGACGGCGTGCCGGTCCAGCGGAGGCAGCGGCAGGGAGCGCAGCAGCAGTCCGCCGTTGGCGCGGGGTGTGGCGCCCAGCCGCCGGTCGCCGTGCGGCACCAGCCTCAGCACCTGCGCCGCGGGAGCACCGTCCTCGTCGAAGAGCTCGGCGGGCCGGTAGGAGCGCATCCACTCCTCGAGTTGCCGCAGGTGGTCCGGGTTCTCCCGGACGCCGGCGAGCGGAACCTGGTGGGCGCGCCAGGTGCCCTCCACCGGTGTTCCGTCCACCTCCGCGGGCCCGGTCCAGCCCTTCGGTGTGCGCAACACGATCATGGGCCAGGCCGTCTCCGTCTGCGGGGTGCCGCCGTGCCGGGCGGCACGCTGGATCGCCGCCACACGGTCGAGCGCCGTGTCCATGGCGGCGGCGAGCGCGCGGTGGACGGCGGCCGGTTCGTGCCCGGCGACATGGATCGGCTCGTGGCCCAGGCCGCGCAGCAGCATGTCGAGCTGCTCCTCGGGCATCCGGGAGAGCACCGTCGGATTGGCGATCTTGTAGCCGTTCAGGTGCAGGACGGGCAGCACGGCTCCGTCGTGGACGGGGTCCAGGAAGGTGTGGGAGTGCCAGGAGGCGGCCAGTGGTCCGGTCTCCGCCTCGCCGTCGCCGATGACGCAGCACACCACGAGACCGGGGTTGTCCAGGGCCGCGCCGTAGGCGTGGGAGAGGGAGTAGCCCAGTTCGCCGCCTTCGTGGACGGAACCGGGCGTCTCGGGCGCGACGTGACTGGGGACCCCGCCGGGGAAGGAGAACTGCCGGAACAGGCGCGCCATGCCGTCGCCGTCCCGTGTGACGTCGGGGTAGGTCTGGGTATAGGAGCCGTCGAGCCAGGAGCCGGCCAGGACGGCCGGTCCGCCGTGCCCCGGACCCCAGACGGCCAGCATGTCCTGCTCGCGGGCGGAGACCACCCGGTTCAGGTGGGTGTAGACGAGATTCAGGCCGGGCGTCGTCCCCCAGTGTCCGAGCAGCCGTGCCTTGACGTGTTCGGGGCTGAGCGGCTCGGTCAGCAGGGGGTTGCCGGTGAGGTATATCTGGCCGACCGACAGGTAGTTGGCGGCGCGCCAGTGCGCGTCCAGGGAGTACAGTTCATCGTCTGTCAGGGCTGGCCGGTCGGTGGCCACGGTGGCGGTCATGGAGACTCCCGTCGTCGGGTCGTCCAGTGCCGGAGGAACGTCGAGCGGCGGGTTTCGGCGGCCGCCCGTCCCAGCCTGTGCGAGCGCCCGGGCACCGGTGCAGGGGCCATGCGGCCCCTGCACAGGGACCAGCGTCCCCGCAGCCGTCCGCCAGGAGTCCGGACCGTCTCAGCGGCCCTGCGGAGCACCCGCCGTGAGCTGAGCGACCATGCGCTCGACGTCCGCTACGGTCAGTAGCCCCACGACGCGGCCCTCCGCCACGACGACCACGTCGTGCGACCCCCGCGGCGCCATGCGGGTCACCAGGTCGCCCAGCGGATCGTCCGGCCCCGCCAGGAGAATCTCGGAGGCGGGGACCATCTTGTGCTCGACGGTCGTGCTGTGCCGCTCCCCGGTCGGCACGGTGCGGGCGGCGGCCAGGGTGAGCAGACCGAGCGGTGCACCGCTTTCATCGGTGACAGGAGTCGTGGAGTGACGGAGGTGGGGGTCGGCGACCACGTCGGCGACGGGGGTGCCCGCGCGAACGGTCGCGGGATCCGGCGTCATGGCCCGTCGCACCGGAACGTCGGCCAGCACGGACCGCACCCGCGCCTGCCTGCTCTCCGCGGTGGCGGCGCCGATCAGGAACCAGCCGATCAGGGCGAACCACAGACTGCCGAAGGAGCTCCGGGTGAAGAACAGCCACACGCCGAGCCCGACGAGGAGCCAGCCGAAGACACGGCCGGCCGTCGCGGCGCCGACGGTGGCGCGCAATCGGTCCCCGGTGCGCCACCACAGGAACGCTCGCAGCAGCCGTCCCCCGTCCAGCGGCGCCGCGGGGATGGAGTTGAAGACGGCCAGCAGCACGTTGATGACCGCCAGCCACCCCACCGACTCGACCAGCAGCCGTGCGGCGGCCCCGGCGTCGAGGAGCCACGCAGCCAGGGCGAACAACCCGCCGAGTGCCAGGCTGACCAGCGGCCCGACACCGGCGATGCGCGCCTCGGCGCCGGGCGTGTCCGCCTCGCCCTTCAGCCGGGCCGCCCCGCCGAGCAGCCACAGGACGACGTCCGCGACCTTGACGCCGTTACGGCGGGCGACCACAGCGTGCGCGAGTTCGTGCGCGAGCAGGGAGCCGAAGAAGACCACGGCTGTGGCCAGGCCCGCCGCCCAGTACAGCGCGGGCGAGCGGCCCGGGTAGGCAGCGGGAAGCCTGCCTTCCGCGAGACCGAGAGTGATCAACCCGAAGATCAGCAGCACGCTCCAGTGCACGCCGACGCGCACACCGGCCATTCGTCCGATCCAGATCGTCGCCCGCACCGGCAACCTCCTGCGATGTACCGAGCCCAGTCAAACCGAGGCGGCCGACCGTTCGGAGGGCCGAGCGGCACCGTGTCGGCATCCGAACGGCCCTGGATCACGACCGCTTCGGCGACGCCGTCGGGCGCCGGGCCGTCCGGCGGCGGATCGCGTGCCGGCGGAGTTCGTCGCTACCCCAGACGGCCAGCGGGAAGACGGCGATGACGCCGAGCACGTCGGCCGGCAGTGGCGCCGTGCCGAAGACGCCCTGGAGCGGCGGTACCCAGATGAGGACCGCGGTGAAGACCAGTTCGAAGGCGATGCCGGCCAGCAGCAGGGGGTTGCTGAAGAAGCCGACCCGCCGGAGAGAGGCGCGATCCGTGCGCGCGGCCACGGCGGTGCCGACCTGGCACATGACGATGCCGGCGAAGGTGGCGGTGGTGGCCGTCAGGTAGGCGTGGTGCAGGGCGGCTCCCTCTCCGGTGGGATCGCCGGGATGCCAGCCTGCCCGCCACAGGGCGTAGAAGAAGGCTGCCATGACGAGCACGGCGGAGATCAGCCCGAGAAAGCCCCATGCCCGCCAGAGCATCTCCTTGGTGACGACGCTCTGCCCGGTGCGCCGCGGCGGCCTGTTCATCAGCCCGGGTTCCGCGGGTTCCCGGCCGAGCGCGAGGGCAGGCAGCGTCTCGGTGCCCGAGGTCGATGGCCAGGATCTGCAGGACCGTCAGCGGCAGCGGGATGGCCCCGGCGCTCAGAGCGAAGAACAGGAACGGGACGATCTCCGGTACGGCGTGGGCGAAGATGTAGAGGATGAACTTGCGGACGTTGTCGTAGACACGTCGGCCGGACTCGACCGCGGTGACGATGGTCGCGAAGTCGTCGTCGGTGAGGACCATGGTGGATGCCTCGCGGGCGACGTCCGTGCCGGAGCGTCCCATGGCGACGCCGATGTGGGCGCGGTGCAGGGCGGGCGCGTCGTTGACGCCGTCGCCGGTCATGGCGACGATCTGCCCGTGTGCGCGCAGGGCATCCGCGATGTGCAGCTTCGTCTCGGGCGAGGACCGCGCGAAGACGATCTCGGCGTCGCTGGTGAGCAGCTCGTCCAGTTCGTGGTCACGAACCGATTCGGCATCCTCGACGACGCTGCAGCCGGGGCACGCCGATGCCGACCTCCCGGGCGACCGCGGCCGCGGTGACGCCGTTGTCCCCCGTGACGACGTGGACACGCAGTCCTGCCGCGTGACAGCGGTGCACGGCGTCGTGCACCTGAGGCCGCGGGGGGTCGTAGAGACCGACCAGGCCCAGGAGCGTCGAGGTCGTGCTCGGCGTCCTCGCGACGCGATGGCACCTGCGCTGCCTCGGGCAGTTCCCGCGTCGCCACAGCGAGGACCCGCAGACCCGTGCGGGCCAGATCCTGGACGGCGTCCAGCGCGGCCGGCCGCAGGTCCTGGTCGGCCAGTCGGCGCAGCACGGCCTCGGGCGCGCCCTTGACGTCCACGACGAGCCGGCCGTCACGCTCGGCGACGGTGGACATCAGCCGCAGCCGGGGATCGAAACGGAAGAGGGCACGGCGGCGGGCGTCCCGGCCGGCGAGGTCCGGGACGTACCCGAGACGTCCGGCGCCTTCGATCGAGGGCCACCTCGGTCGGGATCGCCCCGCAGGGACGGCTGCTCGCCGCCGTCCGGTCCCCGGCTGCTCGGCGACGGTGGTGCACTCGGCCATCGCCCGGGCCAGCGACACGGCGTCCGCTCCCTCGCGCGCCCCTCCCGCCGGCGTCCACCAGCCCTGCAGCCGCATGCGGTTGCACGTGAGTGTGCCGGTCTTGTCGGTGCAGATCACGTGAGTGGAGCCGAGCGTCTCGACGGCGCTGAGCCTTTTGACCACCGCGCCCTGCCGGGCCAGCAGCCGTACGCCGAGTGCGAGCGCGAGGGTGATGGTGGGCAGCAGTCCCTCGGGGACGTTGGCCACCAGCAGGCCCACGGCGAAGACGACCGCGTCCGTGATCGGCAGGCCGGCGGCCACGCCGACGACGAGGAAGACCGCGCCCAGGCCGACGGCCACGCCCGCGATCAGCCAGGCGACCCGCTTGACCTGGTGCTCGAGGGGGCTCTCCTCCCGCTTCGTGCGCTGGCTCAGCGCGGCGATGCGTCCCAGTTCGGTGTGCCGCCCGGTGGCGAAGACGACGGCCTGTGCCTGTCCGCCCACGCATGCGGTGCCGCTGAAGACGAGGTTCGGCTCCCGCATGACGGGCAGGTCGACGGCACCTCCACCGGCCGCGCGTTCGACGGGCGCGGACTCTCCCGTCAGCATCGAGAGGTCCACTTCCAGCGCGCCGTCGGTGAGCCTGCGTCGGCGGGGACCTTGTCGCCCTCGTCCAGGACGAGCAGGTCGCCGGGCACGAGGTCGCGGGCGTCGACGGTCTGCTCTGGTGCCGTCCCGGATCACGGTGGTGCGGTCCGGCAGGTAGCTTGCCAGCGCTTCGACGGCGCGTTCGGCCTGCCGTTCCTGCAGCAGCGCGAAGCCGGCGTTCAGCACGATGACGGCCAGGATCGCGCCGCTCAGCGCGGGCGTCCCCGCGACCAGGGCGAGGCCTGCCGCGCCCCACAGCAGACAGCGCCAGCGGGTGCACGACCTGGCGCACGAGTTCCCGCCCGAGCCCACCGCGTGTCTTCCCGTCGGACCTCGTTCGGCCCGTGCGCGGCCAGCCGGCGGGCCGCCTCCCGGCCGGACAGACCCTGCGGACCGGTGGCCAGGTCCCTGCGCAGCCGGGTGAGCGGCTCACGGGGGTCGACTTGGTCCGCCTCCGGAGCAGCGGCCGACACCTGCGCGGTGTCGCCGTGCGCCGGAGGCCGACGACGCTCAGTGCGGCTCACGGAGGAGGGCGACCTTCAGCGCGCCGGTCTCGGCCGGACGGGAGAAGACGTCGTATGCCTCCTCCATGTCGTGCAGGCCGAAGTCGTGCGTCATCAGGTCGGCGGCGGGAAGCCGTCCTGCGGTGAGCATGCTCGAGCAGCACGGGCGTCGAGGAGGTGTCGACCAGGCCGGTCGTCACCGTGAGGTTCCGGATCCAGAGCTCCTCCAGATGGAGCGTCGCCGGCCTGCCGTGCACGCCGACGTTGGCGACGTGACCGCCCGGGCGGACCATGCGGGTGCACAGCTCGAAGGTCTCGGGCACGCCGACGGCCTCGATGGCCACATCGGCGCCATGCCCGTCGGTGAGGTCGTCCACGAGCCGTCCGGGCTCGTCCCCGGCCAGCACGTGGGCGTCGGCTCCCAGCCGGGCGGCGGCCTCGAGGCGGGACGGCGCCAGGTCGACCGCCACGATCCGCCGCGGAGAGAACAGCCGTGCCGTGACGACGGCGGCCAGTCCGATGGGGCCGGCGCCCACGATCACCACGGCGTCCCCCGGCCGCACCGTGCCGTTGAGCACACCCACCTCGTAGGCGGTGGGAAAGACGTCGGCCAGCAGCACCGCCTCGCGTGCCGAGACGCCGCTGGGCAGCGGGTGAACCGAGTGGTCGGCGAAGGGGACCCGGACGTACTCGGCCTGGGTGCCGTCGATGCGGTGGCCCAGAATCCAGCCGCCCCCGCCGCGGCACTGGCCGTAGGCTGCCGCGCGGCAGTAGGAGCAGCGTCCGCAGGCGCTGATGCAGGAGATGAGGACCCGGTCTCCGGGACGGACCGACCGGACGGCCTGCCCTGCCTCCACGACCTCGCCGACCGCCTCGTGGCCCAGGACGGTGCCAGGGGCCACATCCGGCACGTCGCCCTGCAGGATGTGCAGGTCCGTACCGCAGATGGTGGCGGCGTCGACGCGGACGATCACGTCGGCGGGGTCCTCGACGTCCGGGTCCGGCACGTCCTGCCACCCGGCCTTGCCGGGGCCGTGAAAGACGTACGCCTTCATCGTCGTGTCCTCCTCGCGGTGACCGGCAGCCCGTCGGGGCGCACCCTCGGCGGGCACAGCGCTCCCAGCGTGCCCCTCGTCACCCCGCCCTCGCCAGGGGCCGCCCGGCCCCTGTCGAGGGACCAGCGTCCCTGCTCATCGCCGGGCGCGGCCGCACGTCTCGTCGCCGTGCGATTCCGGGCATATCGTGGAAGAACAGCGCTTCCGAGGGGAGGGCACGATGCAGGTGCGGAGTCCCTGGCCACCGCAGACGGTGACCGACCTCGTCGCCGACGCCGTGCGGGCCCCTTCGATGCACAACGCGCAGCCGTGGCGTTTCACCTTCGACACCGCTGACGAGACGGTGCGTCTGTACGCGGACATGGACAGGTCCATGCCGCGGACCGATCCGGACCTGCGTGCGCTGCACCTGGGCTGCGGCGCCGCGCTGTTCAACCTCCGGGTATCGGCGGCTCACGCCGGCCGGCAGGCCCGACGTGCAGCTACTGCCCGACGACGCGGATCCCGTCCCTGCTCGCCACCGTCCGCCTGCCGGAGGCGCAACCCTCGAACCCGGGCCTCTCCGCGCTCTACCCGGCCATCCGCCGTCGGCACACCAGTCGCCATCCCTTCAGCGAACGGGATATCCCGCAGATCATCCTGGCGGGACTGGCCGATGCCGCCCGGGACGAAGGCGCGATACTCACCTTCCCGGATTCCTGGCACGCCGACCTGCTCCTGAACCTGGTCCACGACGCCGAAGGGCGGGACACCCTGGATCCGGGGGCGTTCAGTGACGTGGCCCGGTGGACGCGGATCGAGGAACCCGACCGGACCGCGGACGGAATTCCCGCCGCCGCGTTCGGCCCGGCAAGCGGGACGGCAAGGCACCCGTACGCGATTTCGCCGGCCGGCGCGAGCGTCCCCGGCCGGGAGTCGGCAGTCTTCGAGCGACGGCCGCATCTGGCGCTGCTGGGCACCTGGCGCGACGGCCCCGCCGACTGGCTGCGCGGCGGTCAGGCGCTGGAACGGGTCCTGCTGCTGGCCACTCTCGACGGGCTCGCGACCTCCTTGACGTCGCACGCGCTGGAGTGGCACGACCTGCGGCGCCTGGCACGCGATCCACTGTCCGGTATGGGCGTCGTGCACATGGTGCTAAGGCTCGGCTACGGTCCTGGCGGTCGTGCCACACCGCGCCGACCGGTCGACGAGGTCCTGCGGGTCCGATGAGCCGCTGCCGGTGAGCCGGTCGGCGACCTTGATCAGAGGATTTTCAGAGGAACTTGGGGGAGGCTGCGCCGGGCCGCCGGCCGGCGGCCGTCCCCCCACCATGCTGGAGATCCCCAGTGAGTCTGACCGTGATCGACGGGCTGCCCGCCCATGTGCTCCTCGTCCATGCCGTCGTGGTCCTCGTACCCCTGACGGCGCTGCTGCTGGTGCTGTGCGCACTGTGGCCGGCGGCCGCGGCCCGCCTGGGCACACTCGTGGCCGTGCTCGGCATACTGACGCTGGCCTCGGTGCCGCTGACCACGCACGCAGGTGAATGGCTGGAGGCACACACGGAACGGGATCCTCTGGTGCAGCGCCACGCCGAACTGGGTGACGGGCTGCTGCCATGGGCCATAGGACTGTGCGTGCTGGCCCTCGTGGTGTGGTGGGCCGCCCGTCGCCGGGCGGCCGACGCGCAGGAGGCGGACGGTGCCGCCGGCTCCTCGGTATCGGGCTGGTCGAAGACACCGGTGCGCGCGGTGGTCGCAGTGCTGGCGGTCGCCGTCGCCGTCGGTGCCGTCGTGGACGTCTACCGGATCGGCGAGTCGGGGGCGAAGGCCGCCTGGCATGACGGATATTCCAAGACAGCGGTGCACCACAGGCACGGAGACGACGGAGACGACGAGGGGTGACACCGTCATTCCGCCACCGGGAAACGAGCGGTGTTGGCCGTCGCGCCTCCGGGCCCGACGGTCAACAGCTCGTAGCCGTCCACCTCGTCGATCCATCCCTTCGCGGCGGGTCCGAGCACGACGGCGGCGGTGGCGTAGGCGTCCGCCCAGGCCAGGCTCGGGCCGGTGACCGTCGCGGCGAGCAGGTGCGTGGGGCGTGAGCCGTCCCGCGGATCGGTGATGTGCGTGCCGCGTTCGGTGATCCCGGACGTGGCGACCGCCAGGTCGAAGCCGGCGACGACGGTCAGCACCCGGCCCTGGCTCCTGGGATCGGCGATCCCCACCCGCCACGGCTGCCCCGGTGCGGACTCTCCCCGCAGCCGGATGTCCCCGGCGCCGTTGACGCAGCAGCCGGCCGCGCCGGCGTCCATGAGCAGCGCGGCGGCCCGTTCCACGGCCCATCCCTTGACCAGCCCCGTGGGGTCGGGCAGGCCGTCTGGCCGGCTGCTGAAGGCGCCGCCCGTGCGCGCTTCGGCCTCCGCGCACAGCTGCAGGACCTCGGTGACCTCCGGCGGCAGGGCGTGGAGGTCGGCTTCGCCACGTCGCAGTCGGGAGACCGCGCTCTCGGTCCGGTAGGTGGAGAACAGCCGGTCGACGTGGTGCAGCAGCGCGACGGCCTGCGCGAGCGCGTCCTGTACCGGGGCCCGGGACGCCGCCCGCACGTCGAAGGAGAAGACGGTGCCCATGGCGTGTTCGACGTGCCGGATGCGCTGGGCTTCTTGGTCAGCCATGGGCGGCGTCCAGTGCGCTCTGCAGCGACTGCGCATAGCCCTGGCTGGTGTAGCTCGCGCCGGAGACGGCGTCGATGTGCGCGCTGTGTGCGGCCAGCGCCTCCTTCGTGAGCTGCGGGACGGCGTGCGCGGCGATCTGCCGGTCACGGGGATTGCCGGACGGGGTCTGCACCACCTTCACGCCGGTCAGCCGACCGTCGGTGAGAACGGCGGCGACCTGCACCGGACCGTACTTGGTGTGCACCACCTGACCGGTGACGGTGCCGTTGCGGGTCCCGCCGGAACGGGTGGGCGCGGGCGGCTTCCCGGTGTGCTGAGGTGCGACGGCGGCGGGCGGGGCGGCGTGGTGCGGTTTGAGCGACAGCAGCAGGACCAGCCCGGCAAGCGTCGCGAAGACGGTGAGGAGGGTGCGGCGCACGGATGACTCCACGGTCAGAAGGCGAATGTCTCGTGATGGACGTGTCCGCGCGGCACGCCCGCGGCCCGCAGCGCCTTGTGGGCGGCGCGCATCATGCCGGGTGGGCCGCACAGGTAGACGTCGCGGGCGGCGACGTCGGGGACGATCCTGCTCAGGGCGCGTCCGGTCAACGCAACGGAGTGCTCACGCGGTTCCTCGACGGCGTAGTGCACGCGCGTGCCGCGGGCGGCCGCGACCGCGTCGAGTTCCCCGCGCAGTGCAAGATCGCGCGGGGTGCGGGCCCAGTAGATCAGCACGGTGTCGCCGGGCAGCTCCTCGAACAGCGCCCGCAGCGGGGTGATGCCGACCCCGCCGGCCAGCAGCAGGGAGTGCCCCGTACGGGCACGGGCCGGCGTCAGACCACCATAGGGTCCCTCGGCCCACACTCGGGTGCCGGGCCGCAGCCGGGCGATCGCGGCGCTGTGCCCGCCCACCGCCTTGACGGTGATCCGGAGGGTGTCCCCGCGCGCGGGGGCGGACAGCGAGTAGGGCAGCGCCGTCCACCACAGGCCGCGGGCGAGGAAGCGCCAGCGGAAGAACTGGCCGGCTTGCGGTGCGAGTTCGGCAGCCCGTCGCCCCTTCAGATAGACCGAGACCACCCCGGGTGCCTCGGACCGCACTCCGGCGACGCGCAGCCGGTGCCGCAGTGCGGAGCGCACCGGAGTGACGAACCGATACCAGACCAGCAGGGCCGCCACCCCGACGTACAGCGCATACCAGCAGGCCCGCGCGACGGGGTTGTGGGCGAAGTCGGCTCCGTTCGCCAGTTGGTGGCCGAAGGCGAGGAAGACGGCGGCGTAGGTGGCGAAGTGCAGGTAGTGCCACGTCTCGTAGCTCATCCGCCGGCGTGCGGCCCGCGCGGAGAGACCGGCGGTGACCAGGAAGAGGACGAAGGCCGCGGTGGCCTTGAGCATGTCGGGGTAGTGCAGGACCAGGTCGGCGCTCTGGTCGACGAAGCCGGTGCCGCCGGTCAGGGAGTAGCCCCAGATGATGGTGAGTGTGTGGGCGAGAACCAGCCCGATGGTGTAGCGGCCGCCGGCCGCGTGCCAGCGCGCCAGCCGGTCGGTGCCCAGCGCATGGTCGACGACGGGGACCCGGGCCATGAGGGCGAGGAGCACCGCGCAGCCGTAGCCGGCGAGCAGTCCGGTGATACGGCCGGCGCCGGTGAGCCAGCCGGCGGCCCCGGCGACAGCGGGGGTGTCGGCCCACCACAGGGCGAGGACAGCGGCCGCGCCGCCCCAGACGGCCAGCTGGGCGACGAGCGGCGCCCAGCGGGGACGGATCCGCCCGGGTGGTCGCCTGCGGCCCGTGGGGGCCACGGCGTTGACCGCGGTGCTGCCGGCCATGGGAGGCTCCCTTCATGAGGCCACGGTGTGCGTTCGAGCGTGACCGAGACCGCTATGAGAACCCTCTGAACGGGTGACTTCCCGCGCCATTCATAGGGAACTCAGAGGTTCGGCTGCACCCGCGGCCTCCGGACCGGGGGGATGCTGGGGGACCATGCGCACTCCACACAGCCCTCTCGCCCTGCAGCGTCCCGACGGCGGGCCGGTACGCGTCCTCGTCGTCGACGACGAGGACGACCTGACCGACGTGCTGGCCGCCGCCCTGCGCTCCGAGGGCTTCTCCGCCGAGACCGCCGCCGACGGTGCGCAGGCGCTGCGCACGAGTGACGGCTTCCTGCCCGACGCGGTGATCCTGGACTGGATGTTGCCGGACACGGACGGCCTGCAGGTGCTGCGCGCGCTTCGCGAACGCTCGCCCGGGGTGTGCGTGCTGTTCCTCACTGCCCGGGACGCGGTGGAGGACCGCATCGCGGGGATCACCGCCGGCGGCGACGACTACGTCACCAAACCGTTCAGCCTGGAGGAGGTCCTGGCCCGCCTGCGAGGGTTGCTGCGCCGGGCCGGAATGACCCGGGAGGGCGGGGAGGACCGACTGGTGTTCGCGGACCTGGTGATGGACGAGGACGCCCGGGAGGTCAGCCGGGCCGGGGAGCCGGTGGAACTCTCGCGCACCGAGTTCGAACTGCTGCGCTTCCTGATGCGCAATCCGCGGCGGGTGCTGTCGAAGGACCAGATCCTGGACCGGGTGTGGTCCTACGACTTCGGAGGCCGGGCGCACGTGGTCGAGTTGTACGTCAGCTACCTGCGCAAGAAGCTGGACGCCGGCCGTCCCCCGTTGATCCACACGGTACGCGGTGTGGGATACGTGCTCAAAGAAGCGCCACAGTGACCCGGCGCCTGGTTCCGGTCTCGCTGCGGGCCCGGCTCACCGCGGGGCTGGTCACGCTGCTCGCGCTGGCCTGCGCCGTGGTCGGGGTGACGACCGTACTGGCGCTGCACGGCTTCCTGGTGAAACGGCTGGACGACCAGCTGACCGCCTCGGACGGACGCTTCGCGAGCAGCCTGGAGCACGGCGAGCGGCCGGACGCGGACAACCGGCCCGACACCCGCGGGCAGGCAGTGGGCACCTTCGCGGCGCGTCTGCCCCACGGCGGGCTGCCGGTGCGCGCGGCCGTGGTGGGCCACGAGGACGAGCACCCGGTGGCGCTGGGGCCCGCGGACCTGCGGAAGCTGAGGCAGTTGCCCGCCGGCGGGACGGCCCGCAGCGTGGACCTGGCTCCCCTGGGCGACTACCGGCTGGTCGCCGTGCGCGGGGACGACCGGGATGTGCTGATCACAGGTCTTCCCCTGCATCCGGTGAACGAGACGGTGGGCCGGCTGATCATCGTGGAGTCCCTGGTATTCGGCGGCGCTCTCGTGGTGACGGCCGTCGCCGCGGCGCTGTGGGTGCGCGTCACGCTGCGGCCGCTGCGGCGCGTGTCGTCCACGGCGACCGCGGTGACCCGCATGCCGCTGGCAAGCGGCGAGGTGGCGATGCCTGGCCCGCTGCCTGAGGACGACCCGGGCTCGGAGGTCGGCCAGGTGGCCTCCGCGCTGAACCGGATGATGGGACACGTGGGCGACGCACTGGCCCGCAGGCAGGCGAGCGAGGAAAGACTGCGGCATTTCGCCGCGGACGCCGGCCATGAACTGCGCACTCCGGTGGCCACCGTGCGCGCACACGCCGAACAGGCCATGCGGCACCGCGGACCGGTTCCCGGCGAGGTGCGGCACGCGGTGGAGCGCATCGCGGCCGAGTCGCAGCGCATGAGCGTCCTCGTGGACGAACTGCTGCTCCTCGCCCGGCTCGATGCCGGCCGGCCGCTGGCCGCCGAAGAGGTCGACCTGAGCCGGCTGGTGCTGGACGCGGTCGACGACGCCCGCACGGTCTCCAAAGACCACCGCTGGCAACTGAACCTGCCCGAGGAGCCGCTGGTGGCGCGGGGCGACCCGGACAGGCTGCACCAGGTCGTGGCGAACCTGCTCGCCAACGCCCGAAGCCACACACCGGCCGGCACCGCCGTCACCACGAGCCTCACCAGGATCGAGGGCGGTGTGCAGCTCACGGTGACCGACGACGGACCCGGCATCCCGGCGGAGCTGTTGCCCGAGATCTTCCACCGGTTCACCCGCGCCGATCCGGGACGTTCGCGCGCGGGCGGAGGGTCGGGACTGGGACTGGCCATCGTGGAGGCCGTGGTGAGCGCGCACGGCGGCACGGTGGAGGTGACCAGCCGCCCCGGACGGACCCGCTTCCGCCTCTGGCTGCCCGCGGTGAGCCCCTCTGCCGGCGGCTGACCGTCACCTGCCGTAAGGGACGACCACCACGGGGCACCGGGCGTGATGCAGGGCCGCCTGACTGACCGAACCGAGCAGCAGGCCGGCGAACCCGCCGCGGCCCCGTGCGCCGACGACGAGCAGCCGCGCCCTCTTCGAACCCTCGATGAGAGTCTCGCGGGGCCGCCCCTGCGCCGTGCGCTGTTCCACCGGGACCTCGGGGTGACGCTCCCGGCTCCCGGCCAGCGCCTCGGCCAGCAGCCGTTCCTCGTCGTCGCGCAACATCCCCGGTTCGTAGGCGTACGGCATCGACGCGTTTGGGGGCGGCTGTACCGGCGTGCTCCAGTCCGACCACGCGTGCACCGCTGTCACTCCGCAGCCGCGCAGGGCCGCCTCGTCCATGGCGAAGTCCACGGACGGCTGGGCGGCGGGCGACCCGTCGACGCCGAGCAGCACGTCACCGGACGGGTAGGGACGGCCGCGCACCACCTGGACGGGACAGTGGGTGTGAGCGGCCAGGTGGATGCCGACGGAGCCGACGAGGAGTCCGGTGAAACTTCCCAGACCACGGCTGCCGACCACGATCAGCGTGGCCTGGTGGGAGAGCCTGACCAGGACCTTGAGTGCCTCCCCCCACAGCAGATCGGTGGTGATCTCGGCCTCGGGGGCGATCGACCGCGCCCGGGATGCCGCATCCGCCATGAACCGTTCGGCCATGCCGCGCAGGGCGTCGACGTCCGGCTCGTAGACCAGACGTGCCCCGCCGACGGGGGCCGTGGGCCAGTGGTAGGCGTGCACCAGCCGCAGTGGCAGTTCGCGCAGCCGGGCCTCCTCGGCCGCCGCCTCGGCGGCGGCCATGCTGGACGGGGAGCCGTCCACCCCGGCGATGACCGCTCCGCTCATGCGTCTCACCTCCCGGAACCGCCGTTGTCCGGTACCACTCTGGGCCGTCGCGAATCCGGGCAGGCGCCCGATGCGTCGATCACGACCGGACCACCGCCATACGGAGGAAGTGGGCCGAGCAGGAGATGCAGGGGTCGTGGTTACGGATGACGCGTTCGGCCAGCGCCGTCAGCTGGGCGTCGGTCGCCTCGCCCGCCGCGCAGGCGTCCTGCACCTCGCGGCGCAGGTCCTCTTCGATAGCTCCCTGGTTCTGCGCGGTCGGCGGCACCAGGTCCGCCTCCCGGACCCGGCCGGACCCGTCCAGCAGATAGCGGTGGTAGAGGAGCCCGCGCGGCGCCTCGGTCGCCGCGTGCCCCTCGCCCTCTCGCGGGCCGACGGGCAGGGACGGAAGAGAAGGGGGCTCGTAGGACCCGATCAGACGCAGCGCCTCCTCGATCGCGTAGAAGACCTCGACGGCGCGGACCAGGATGCTGCGGTAGGGATTGCGGCAGACGGCTGCGGTACCCGGCGGAGCCGGTTCGGGAAGTGTGGCCTCACTGGCAGCCTGACGGGCAGCCGGTGAGAGCAGGTGCCCACTGAGGGCGTACCGGGCGAGGGAACCGGTGAGGTGCCGCCGACCGTCCAGGCGGGAGTGCAGCGCGGTGGAGTGCGGCACCTGCTCCTCGACGACGTGGTCGGTGAACCGCGGCAGCGGGATGTGTCGCACCCGGGTCTCGTCGGTGCGCAGTGCGGTGGGGCGGCCGCACTCGATCGCATAGGTGCCGGGTGTGGTGAGGGCGAGGAAGTCGGCGTCGCAGTGGGCGTCGGGAAAGTCGAAACCCGCCACCCAGCGCACCGTTGCCCAGGCATCGTCGAGCGCGGCCTGCAGAGTCTCTGCGAGTGGGCGCATCTCATCGCGGGTGGGCACCCGGTGGAAGCCGCCGAGCCGGACGCTCACCGGGTGGATCGCGCGGCCGCCGAGTTTCTCGATGATCGCGTTGCCCGCCTGTTTGAGGCGCAGACCGCGTTCGGCTGCACCGCGGTGGGAGCGGGCCAGCTCGATCATGTCGGCGCAGCCGAGGAAGTCCGGGGCGTGCAACAGGTAGATGTGCAGGGACTGGCTCTCGATCCACTCGCCGCAGTACAGCAGGCGCCGTAGGGCGGCGAGTTGGCCGCCTACCTCGAGGCCACAAGCGGCTTCGAGAGCCTGGCACGCGGTCAGCTGGTAGGCGACCGGGCAGATCCCGCACACCCGCGAGGTGAGGTCGGGAGGTTCGCGGTAGTCGCGCCCTACGAGGAACGCCTCGAAGAAGCGCGGCGGTTCGTAGATGCGCAGCCGTGCCCGGGCGACACGTGGCCCCTGCAGTTGCAGTTCGACCGCGCCTTCGCCCTCGACACGGGCGACGGAGCTCACTGTCAGTTTCCGGAAGCCGTCGCCGCTCATGGCGCTCCGCCCTCCTTCTCCACGGCGGTGAACGGGGTGACGTTGAAGGTGTGCAGGACACGGCGTACGTCCTCGCCGCTCATGCCGTCGCGGCGCAGGACGGGGATCAGGGCCGGCAGGTCGGTGGAGTCCGACGGGCCGAAGCAGCCGTAGCAACCCCGTCCGTAGGCGGGGCAGAGCGCGCCGCAGCCGTCGTGGGTGACGGGACCGAGGCAGGGGACGCCGCGGGCCACGGTGACGCAGACGTTGCCACGGCGTTTACAGGTGAAGCACACGCTGTGGGCGGGAATGTCGGGACGCCGCCCGTGCAGGAAGGCGGTGATCACCTCCAGCAGCTGTCTCCGGTCGATGGGACAGCCCTGCAGTTCGAAATCGACGGGGACGTGGGCGGAGACGGGCGTCGAAGTCGCGAGCGTCTCGACGTAGTCGGGGCGGGCATAGACCGCCTGCCGGAAGGTCTCGGAGTCGGCGTAGTTGCGCAGGGCCTGGACGCCTCCTGCGGTGGCGCAGGCACCGATGGTGACCAGGTGCCGCGAGGTGGCACGGATCTCGCGGATGCGTGCGAGGTGGTCGGGTGTGCTGATGGATCCCTCGACGAGTGCCAGGTCGTAGGGCCCGTCGATGGTGGTGCTGCTGGCTTCGACGAAGTGGGTGATCCGTAGCTTGGCGGCGAGCGGCAGGAGGTCGTCCTCGCAGTCGAGCAGGGTGAGCTGGCAGCCGTCGCAGGAGGCGAACTTGAACACGCCGAGCGTCGGTCTGGTGTCGGGGGACGGGGAAGGTGTGGTCATGTCACAACTCCGCGACGGTCAACAGCGGCTGGACCTGCTCGGCGTGGACGACGGGGCCGTCGCGGCACAGCAGGAGGGGGCCGAGCTGGCAGTGGCCGCAATGGCCCGTTCCGCAGTGCATGGTGCGTTCGAGGGAGACCCGCACGCGCGCGAGCGGGACACCGCGGTGCAGCAGTTCGCGGGCTGCGGCACGGATCATCACCTCGGGTCCGCACACGAAGGCCGTCGTCCGTTTCGGGTCGAACTCGGCGTGGTCGAGCAGCGACGTGACGACACCGACCGGCCCGTTCCAGCCGGGGGCCGGCTGGTCGACGATGACACCGGTACGGGTAGTGGGCCAGACGGCGAGCTCGTCGCGGTACAGGACGTCGGACGGCGTACGGGCACCGGCCAGCAGGTTGAGACGACCGTAGCGTGCGGGCGCTGCGAGGGCGGCTTTGACCAGCGGGCGCAGCGGTGCCAGGCCGATGCCGCCGGCCAGTACGACCAGGTCGTGACCGGTGGCATCGGGCAGCCCCCAGGACGTGCCGAAGGGGCCCCGCACTCCGAGGGTGTCTCCTGGCCGGGCGTCGTGCACCGCGCGGGAGACCGCTCCCACGGCGCGGACCGTGTGTGTGAGACGGCGGCCGTCGAAGTCCGCGACGGACAATGGGATGTCACCTACGCCGAACGCGTAGACCATGGCGAACTGGCCGGGCCGGAAGGCGGGCAGTGCTGCGCCGGCGGGTTCGAGCTGCAGCGTCGCGGTGTCCGCGTTCTCCACGTGGCGCCGGATCACGCGATAGGGAACGGGCGCGTTCACGGAGCCGGCTGCCTGGCCTGCGGCCCGTACAGGTCGAGCAGCCGGGTGCGGGCCGCCCTCAGACGACGGCCGATCACCGAAGCGACCGCTGTCGCCAGTTCGCGGCCGAGCACCGGGTCACGGGCACACAGGGCACGCACTTCCACGGCGGGAAACTCCCAGGCTGCGACGTCACCGACGGCGACGGCGCCCAGGTGCCACTCGTGCGGCGGGCACAACCACGACCAGCCCAGCAACTCACCGGGACCGATGGTCTCGGTCACAACCGGGCCGCAGCCCGGCACGTACAGATCCAGGGCAACCGATCCGGTGCGCAGCACCCAGAACCGGTCGGCGGGCTGTGACTCGGTGAACAGCCGCCGCCCGTCGCAGTGGTGGACCTCCCGGGCCAGCGCCAGCAAAGCCCGCCTCCCCTCTGCGGGGAGCCGGTCCAGCAGCCCGCTGTCTCCTTCTGCCGGTGATGCCGCACCCGGTGGTCCAGCCGCCGTCACGACGTGCCACCGGCGGCCTGGGTTTCCCGGTGCAGCGCGTGGGCCTCCTCTGTGATGTCGATACCGGTGGGGCACCACACGATGCAACGACCGCAGCCCACGCAGCCCGAGGTGCCGAACTGGTCGTGCCACGTGCCGAGCTTGTGGGTCAGCCACTGCCGGTACCGGCTGCTCCGACTGCGGCGAACGGGGCCGTCGGGCAGGTGTGAGAACTCCAGGTCGAAGCAGGACTCCCAGCGACGCCACCGCTCGGCGTGCTCTCCGCTGAGGTCGGTGACGTCCTCAGCGGTGGTGCAGAAGCACGTCGGGCACACCATCGTGCAGTTCCCGCAGGTGAGGCAGCGGTCGGCGACGTCGTTCCAGCGGTCGGCGGTGAGCGAGCCCCGCAGCAGGTCACGCAGGTCGACCGGCGGCATGTTGCGGCCCATCTTGTCCCGGGCCGCGGTGACGTCCCGGTGAGCGGCCGCCCAGCTCGCCGGATCCGCAGCCCGGCGAGGCAGCGCGGCAAGTACCTGCGCGCCCTCGGCGCTGCCTGCCCGGACGAGAAACCGGTGCCCGTCGGTGTCCAGGATCTCGTTGAGCGCCAGGTCGTAGCGGGCCTCCTCCCCCACCGAGGGACCCGCGCCCATCGAGACACAGAAGCAGGTGGCGCCCGGCTCGGCACACTCGACGACGACGAGGAAGGCCGCTGCGCGCCGACGCCCGTAGCCGTCGTCGCGGTGCGGGCCGCCAGTGAGCACCCGGTCCTGGATGGCGATGGCCTTCAGATCGCAGGGACGCACACCGAGGAAGGCGTAGTCGGGCACGTGTGGCGGGTCCTCCCGAACCGTGAGGCCGCCGCCCTCGGCGCGGTCGGCGGTCCACTGCCGGACTCGCTGCGGGTGGAGGAAGGACTTCCACGATTGCGGGCCCGCGCTGTGTGCAAAGGCCGCCGCATCGCCTCGGCGGTGCAGCCGATAGCGTCCCGCCTCCGCCTCGACACCCCAGCCCCACGGCAGCTCGTCTGCCGATTCCAGCGGCGCGAGCTGCACGGCCCCGTCCCGGATCGTGGGCCCCACGACGGTGCGCCCGCGCACCCGCAGCACACGGACCAGCTCGCCGACACCCTCGCGGTCCAGCACGGCCGTGTCCGCGGGCTGCTGCCCGGCACTCTGCGACGAGCGGGTCATCTGCGCTCCTCATCTCGGACGTTCTCCGATACGGCATCACATGGCGGTCCGTCCTGCATCCCGAACCTCCCGGGCGACTCGTTCGGCGACCTGCGGCACAGCGGCGGCGACAGGCGGGGTGAGCCCGTGGCAACGGCTGACGTCCGTCACCCCGACGGTGTAGAGCACCAGTCGCTCCGGGCGCCGGTCCAGCAGCCCAGACAGCTCCAACGCCTCACTCAGCCCCAGACCGTGGGTGCTGTGGCGCGCCCCCGGCGAAACGAACAGACTCCTTCCCTCAGTGAGCTCCCTCCGGGTGATCGCACCCTCCTGCCCCGGCCGGGTGAGGCAGGCATCGATGACGACGGCCAGCCACGCGTCCTCCCACAGGCCGATCAGTCCGGCCGCATCGCCGGGACACACCGTCATGCGCAGGTCCGTGGGCCTGTCGGGCAGGAGGCGGCACAGGTCTTCCAGCACGGCGGCGCCGACGCCGTCGTCGGCACGGCAGACGCTGCCGACACCGACGACCACGATCGGTGGGGAAGCACTCATCCGACTCTCCTCCTTCGGCGGACACCCATCGTGCCGCGAGTGGCCGCCGCGCGCCGGACACCAGCACCTTCTAGCGTGGGCGGCACAGGCAGCGAGCCCGAACTTCGAGGAGTCGCCCGTGCCGGCCGGTGGAGCCGAGGAAGCAACCCGACGGCCTGTGAGTCTCACGGAGGCGGAGGCCGCACGGCGGCTGGCCGCGGACGGGCCCAACGCGGTCCGGGCACACCGGTCACACCGTGGTCGCGCCGGGTGTTCCAGCAACTGCGGGATCCGCTGATCGTGGTACTGCTGGTGGCGGCCGCGCTGACCGTGGCGACGGGCGACTACTCCGACACGGTGGTCATCACCTTCGTCATCGTGGTGAACACCGCGGTGGGCGTCGCGCAGGAACTGCGCGCGGAGCGGGCGGTGGCCGCGCTGTCCGCGATGAGCGCACCGTCGGCGGCGGTGGTGCGCGAGGACCGGGTCCGGTCGGTACCGGCAAGTGAACTGGTCGTGGGCGATCTCGTGGTCCTCGCCGAGGGCGACGTGATCCCGGCGGACGGACGAGTGCGGGAGGCGGCGTTGCTGCTGGTCGACGAATCGTCGCTGACCGGTGAGTCCGTGCCCGTCGACAAGACGGCCGGAGCCGAGGGGGCCCGTCAGGAGGTGTCCGCCGGGACCGTGGTGCTGCGCGGACGGGCGCGGTTCACCGTGACGGCCACCGGGGCCGACAGCGCGCTGGGGCGTATCGCCGCATTGCTGACCACCTCCACCGGGCTGACCCCGCTGCAGCGGCGCCTGGTCGATTTCGGGCGAGTGCTGGCAGCCGTGACCGTCGTGCTGTGCGCCGTGGTGCTGGCCACCGGCCTCCTGCGCGGACAGCCGCTGGAGCTGATGGCGGTGACGGCGATCAGCCTGGCGGTGGCCGCGGTCCCGGAGTCGCTGCCGGCAGTGGTGACGCTGGCTCTCGCACTGGGCGCGCGGCGGATGGCCGACCGGAACGCGATCGTCCGCAGACTGCCGGCCGTCGAGACGCTGGGTTCGGTCACGGTGATCGCCAGCGACAAGACGGGAACCCTGACCGAAGGGAGGATGACCGCCGAACGGCTGTGGACGCCGTCGGGAGAGGCGACGGCCCAAGGCGACGGCTACGCGCCCACGGGACGGGTCCACCGAAACGGTCACGACGTCGATGCCGGCAGCGCACCGGACCTGACGGAGCTGATGCGCGCGGCGATGCTCTGCAACGACGCCGCGCTGCAGCCGCCCGCCAACGAGGGCGGGCCGTGGACGACGGTGGGCGATCCTACGGAGGCGGCGCTGCTGACCGCCGGGGCCAGGCTGGGGCTGGACAAGACCGCCCTCGAGGAAGAGGCGCCCCGAGCCGGCGAGATTCCCTTCGACGGCGCCCGGCGACGGATGACGACCGTGCACCGGAGGGCAGCACCCGGCGGCGGGGTGACGATCGCCTGCAAGGGCGCGCCCGAGGTCCTGCTGTCGCCGCGGGTCCTCGCCGACGAACCTCCCCTTCTGCAGCGGGCCGCCGCCCGGACGCGGGCGATGGCGGCGGACGGCTACCGGGTGCTCGCGGTGGCCGGGGCTGTTCGTCCCGGGAGGGACGCCGGTGACCGGGACACCTGGGAACAGGGCCTGCATCTGCTCGGCCTGATCGGCATCATGGACCCGCCCAGCACGGCTGCGGGCCGCACGGTGGAGGCCTGCCGCCGGGCCGGCATCACTCCCCTGGTCGCCACCGGCGACCATCCGCTCACCGCGGAGGCCGTGGCCCGGCGCCTGGGCATCACGGCCGGGCCCGGGCAGGTGACCACCGGAGACGATATCCGCAGCGGTGACGCCGGGGACCTGACCGGATCGCGGGTGTACGCCAGGACCAGTCCCGAGCAGAAGGTCGACATCGTGCAGGCGTGGCAGAGCCGCGGCCACGTGGTCGCGATGACCGGCGACGGTGTCAACGACGGTCCCGCCCTGCACGAGGCGGACATCGGCGTCGCCATGGGCGGGCGCGGTACCGAGGTTGCGCGGCAGGCGGCCGACCTCGTCCTGGCCGACGACGACCTGAGCACCGTGGTGGCTGCCGTCGAGGAGGGCCGCCGGGTCTACGCGAACGTACGCCGCTTCCTGCTCTACGCCCTCGCCGGCGGTACGGCCGAGATCCTGGTGATGCTGGTCGGCCCGTTGCTGGGCATGAGCCTGCCACTCCTCCCCGCTCAGATCCTGTGGATCAACCTCCTCACGCACGGTCTGCCCGGTGTCGCGCTCGGAGCGGAGCCGGTGAACCCACACGTCATGCGGCAACCGCCGCGTCCACCCGAACAGAGCGTGCTGGCCGCCGGTCTGTGGCCCCGGCTGCTGGCCATGGGAGTTCTCCTGACCACCCTCACGCTGCTGGCGGGTGTCTGGGCGCGGGACAGCGGGCGCCCGTGGCAGTCGGTGGTCTTCCTGGTCCTGGGCGTCAGCCAGCTCGGAGTCGCGCTGGGGTCCCGGGCCCGGCCGGGCACCTTGGCCAATCCCTTCCTCCTGGTCGCGGTGACCGCGGCGCTGGGGCTGCAGGCGGCGGGAGTGTATCTGCCCCCGTTGCGCACGCTGCTGGGGACGGACCCGCTGTCCCCGGCCGAGCTGGTGATCGCCTGCGTGCTGTCGGCTTTCGGTTACATCGCGATGCGTCTGCAACGCCGCATCGGCGGCGCGCTCGGCTAGTGCCGCGGCAGGCACTGGGTCCTGTTGTCCGGATCGCTGTGGAGCGGCGCGTCCCAGACCGTCGAGACGAGCACGGCATGACGGGTTCGTAGGGGACCACCAGCCCGCCTTGCGGGCCGTTGGTCCCCTACGAACTGGCGACGGGGTGTCGGAATGGTAGAACAACGAGAAGGGTTGACCCCGCGGGGTGGGAGGACAGATGACCGACGCGACGGTCACGGACCTCTACGAAGTCACCATGGCGATGTCGTACCTGCGGGAGGGGATGACGGCCCCGGCGACCTTCAGTCTGTTCGTGCGCAACCTGCCCGCGGGCCGCGGTTTTCTGGTGGCGGCGGGCCTCGAGTCGGTCCTCGACCACTTGTCCGACTTCCGCGTCACCGCAGAGGACTGCCGGGTCTTCGCTCAGGTGCTCGGCCGGCCGCCGAGGAGACGGCCGCTTCTGGAGGGTCTGCAGTTCACCGGCGAGGTGTGGGCCGTGCCCGAGGGGCGGATCGTCTTCGCCGGCGAGCCGCTGCTCGAGGTGACCGCTCCGCTTCCCGTCGCCCAGCTCGTGGAGAGCTACCTGCTGAACCAGGTGAGTCACCAGACAGCGGTGGCTTCGAAAGCGGCGCGCTGCGTACTGGCTGCCGCGGGCCGCCCGGTCGTGGACTTCTCGCTGCGACGGACTCACGGAGCGGAAGCCGCCTACCAGTCGGCCCGCACCGGCGCCCTCGTCGGCTTCTCCGGCACCAGCAACGTCGCGGCAGCCGCCGCGTTGGGTGTGCCCGCCGTAGGAACGATGGCCCACTCGTACGTACAGGCCTTCGACTACGAGGAGGAGGCGTTCCGCGCCTTCATCCGCACTCACCCGGGACCGGCCACCCTGCTGGTGGACACCTACGACACGGAGAAGGGCGTCAACACCGCTGCGCGGGTCCTGCGCGACTCCGGCCTGGGAAACGGCTCGGCGATCCGCCTGGACAGCGGGGACCTGGGGGCGCTGGCCAAGCGGGCCCGCCACATACTCGACGGCTGGAACCTGCCGCAGGTGCGCATCGTGGCCAGTGGCTCGCTGGACGAACACGCCATACACGAGCTGGTGCGCTCCGAGGCGCCCATCGACACCTTCGCGGTCGGCACGAAGGTCGGTGTCTCCGCGGACGCGCCCTATCTGGACTCGGCGTACAAGCTCGTCGAGTACGACGGGCACCCCGTGATGAAACTGTCCACCGCGAAGATCACCTCTCCCGGACGCAAGCAGGTCTTCCGCAGCCGCGATGGAGCTGACGTGATCGCGCTGCGGGACGAGGAACCGCCGCCCGGCGGCCTGGCGCTGCTCGAGCCGGCGGCACGGCACGGCACGAGCCTGCGCACCGGTCTCTCCGCGACGGAGGGTCGCACGCGCTTCCGCCTCGACGTGAGTGCTCTTCCCGACTCCGCACTGCGCATCCACGACCCGGAACCCCCGGTTCCGGTGATCTCCGATGAGCTGACGTCCCTGACGCACCGGGTCAGGGCCAGGCTCACTGCGGAGGCTGTCCCCACCGGTCGTTACGCCGGCAGGCTCGTGTGAGAAGGAGGAAGGCCATGACCGCGCACACCAAGGACTGGGACGTGCACGTGCACGTCTTCGAAGAGGAAGGCACCACCAAGGTCAAGGCGGTGCTGGACACGGGTGAGAACGTCATCACGGGAAACGGCCGTGCACGGCGAAATCCGGCGGACATCGAGGTGCCGGAGATCGGCGACGAGGTGGCGGTGAGCCGCGCCCTGAGCGACCTGGGGCACACACTCATGCGCACGGCGGACCAGGACCTGGAGGGTGTCGGCTCCGGACCCTCACACCTGGCGGACGGGTGACGCCGAGAGGCCGGGGCGGCTGATGCTCGCTACGGTGATGAGGAGGCGAGGTCTACAGGCGGTGCGGACCGGCCGAGGAGGTTCCGGTGAGCAGGGAGCATCGCGGGCGGTCGGAACACCATCCACAACTCCGGCTCGACGAGCTCCTGGACGAGCTGCAACTGCGGCTGGACTCCGCTCGACAGCGGCAGGACCGCCTGCACAGCCTCCTGGAAGCGGTGCTCTCGGTAGGCAGCGAGCTCGGCCTCGCCCAGGTGCTGCGCAGGATCGTGGAAGCCGCCACTGACCTCGTCGATGCGCGCTACGGCGCCCTCGGGGTGATCGGAGAGGACGGCTCACTGGTGCAGTTCGTCCCGGTGGGGTTCACCGCGGAGCAGATCGAGGCGGTGGGGCCTCTGCCCACCGGTCACGGCCTGCTCGGCGAGCTTATCCGGCACCCGCTGCCGCTGCGTCTGACGGACCTGACCAAGCATCCGGCCTCGTGCGGTTTCCCGCCACGGCACCCGCCGATGCGCTCCTTCCTGGGCGTTCCCGTCCGCATTCGCGACGAGGTCTACGGCAACCTGTATCTGACCGAGAAACGGGGCGGCGGTGAATTCGGCGCCGAGGACGAGAGTCTGCTGTCGACCCTGGCCGTCGCGGCCGGCATCGCGGTGCAGAACGCCCGCCTGTACGAGCAGGCCCAGTACCGGCAGCGCTGGCTGGAAGCGAACGCCGACGTCATCGCGAGCCTGTTGTCAGGAGCAGACGGGCACACCGTGACCGAGCTCATCGTGGAGCACGCCCAGCGCATTCTGCACGCCGATCTCGGGGCGCTCGCACTGCCGCTGGAGAACGGCGGGACGCTGCGCGTCGCAGTCGCCGCCGGGCTGGACGCCGAGCGGCACCGCGGTCTGCTGCTGCCGCGAGCGGGCTCTTTCGTGGGGGCTGCGGCGGATGCCGCCGGGCCGATCACGAGCATGGACATCGCACGCGACAGGCGCATCACCGCCGGACCGCCCCGCTGGCAGAACCTCGGCCCCGCGGTCGCGGTGCCCATGAACACCCGAGAAGGCGTCCGCGGAGTACTGCTGCTCGCCCGCTCCGACCGCCTCGCCACTTTCAGCCAGGACCAGACCGAACCGCTGCTCGCCTACGCGGGGCAGGCGGCCGTCGCCCTGGAGCTGGCCGAGCGCCGCCGCGACGCCGAGCAACTCGCCCTCCTGGAGGAACGCGACCGCATCGCACGCGACCTGCACGACCTCGCCATCCAGCGGCTCTTCGCCACGGGCATCACGCTGCAGAGCGCGACCCGATTCGTCACACACGACAAGGCACGGGAGCGGCTGCTGCGGGCCGTGGACGACCTGGACGAGACCACCCGCATCATCCGCTCGACCATCTTCGGGCTGCGGCGTCACGAGGAGGACAGCCGTCGCCACGGTCTGCGTGTGCGGGTGGCCGAAGAAGTGGAGGAGGCCGTGCAGGCGCTCGGGTTCACACCGGCGCTGCGCACGCAGGGGCTGGTGGACACCGACGTGCCGGCTGTGGTGAGCGACCAGGTGGTGGCCGTACTGAGCGAAGCACTCACCAACGTCGCACGCCATGCGCACGCGCGATCTGCCGACGTGTCGCTGCAGGTGGGCGACGGACGCGTCATGCTGACGGTGCAGGACGACGGCGTCGGCACGCCGCCCCGTGGTCGGCGCAGCGGCCTGCAGAACCTGGCCGACAGGGCGGCACGGCTGGGCGGCGGATGCGGGCTCGAGCGGCCCGCATCGGGTGGGACCCGGCTCGTGTGGTGGGCTCCACTGGCGGAACCTGCGGATCAGTGACCGTTCGGTGCCTCCAGCACCTCGGACACCCGGCGACGCGGGGTGGCGGGCCCCTCGGGCCCGTAGCCGAACCGGATCAGCGTCTGCGGCTGTTCCGGATCGGCCGGCGACGGCAGCACCGCCGCACGCAGGTCGGGCCACTCGACGGCCTGGTGGAGCAGAGAGGCACGCACCCAGTGGACGGTCGCCTCGAGCAGAACGTGTTCGAGGGCCTGTCCCGCCTGCAGCCAGTCCAGCCGGCGATCGTGCCGGGTGCTCAGGACGGCGACAGAGGGCTCCCGCTCGAAACGAGCCGGGGCCGGACGGCCCCCGGGCCCCGGTCCGGAGAAGGCCCGCATCGGCAGCACGTGCTCAGTGTCCTGTGGGCCGAGGGCGGGAAAGGTGATCCCGTCCTTCCCCGCGTCCCGGACCCAGCGCCGGCTCTCCGCCCGCCGCTCTGGATCCTCCTCGTTGCGGCGCTCGGCCTCGGCCGTCAGCTGCAGCAGCCGTTCGCTCACACCCCCCTTCGCGAACCGCAGATGGGCCCCCTCGGCGAGTGCGGCGTCCTGCAAGCGCGTGACGACCTCTTCCGGGAGCGGGACGTCGGTGAAGGGGCGGCGGCTGCTGTGCCGACGCCACACGGCGTCGTGGAGATCCGTGTCGGCCTGCGAGGGAGGGCGGCCCCGGCACAGCCGGACCACGGCGAGCAGGTCCGGGTGAGGACCGGGCTGCGGCAGCAACTCCACTTGCGGTTCCCACCCGGCGTGGCGTACAGCGACACGCAGGTTGAACAGGGCGGCTCCCACCGAGACGTGCAGGCCACGGCCTCGGGGATCCGTGTAGCGCAGGGAACGCTCCGGCACCGCACGCACCTGCAGCGTCCCCTCGTCGGGATCGAGCCGGTAACGCCACGGCTGCGTGTTGTGGATCGACGGCGCGGCGACTGCGGCGGAGATGAGGCTCTCGAGCGTGGCCGCGTTCAGTGTCGGCGCTGTCATGGCACACCTCCTGTCGTGCCGTGCTCACGCGCTGCGGTACAGCCCGTTCATGGCGTGGTCGCACCCGATGCCGCGTTTCCCGCGCTCTGCGCGGCCTGCGTTCCGCTCAGGTCGAACTCGACGTCGACCACACCCTCGACCGAACGCGTCATGCGCGCGGCGACGGGTACCAGCGTGGCGTCCCGCAGGCGCCCCGTGTAGTGCACGACGCCGTCGTTCACCGCAACACGGAGCGTGGACTCACCGTGCGGGAACAGCGGCTCGACCACCTGGCGTCGCACCTCCTGTGCGAGCTGCTCGTCCGCACGCAGGAACACCTTCAGCAGGTCACTGCGGCTGACGATGCCGGCCAGACGTCCTTCACCGTCGACGACCGGCAGTCGCTTGACCTTCTTGCGTGCCATGATCCGCGCTGCCTGGGCGAGCGTCGCGTTCGCCTGGAGGCACTCCGCCGGTGCGGTCATCAGTTCCCGTGCGGTGACCGCGCCCGCCTTGGCGAGCTCGTCGAGACGGCGGTACTGCTCGATGAGGGAGTCGGAGTCGTCGCGGAACTCCTCCTTGGCGAGCAGGTCGGCTTCTGAGACCACCCCCACGACCCGACCGTCGCCCTCCAGCACCGGAAGGGCGCTCACCCGCCACTCCCCCATGGTCTCGACGATCTTCTTGAACGGCGCGTCCGGTCCCAGAGCAACGACGGTGTGCGTCATCACATCGCTTACGGAGCGTGGTGATTCCTCGGTCATTCGGGTGCCTCCACAGACGACGTCGTCCTGTCGGTCAGGTAGAGGGCGATCAGCCGCGCGTGGGCGTTGCGCAGCCGCCGCACGACGGTGTCCGCAACGTAACGCGTCACGGCGAGTCCGGTCGCGGCGTCCTCCGCGATCAGCTCTCGCACGGCGACGGCGTCGAACTGAAGGGCCCCCACTGTGGTGGCGGCGACCGCCGTGAACTGCCAGGCATGGGGAGGGAACAACCAGCCCCAGCCGAGAAGTTCACCACTGTGCAGCGTCTCGACCACCTCAGGGCCGTGCCCCGGTACCCGAAGTTCGAGCTGAACCGTCCCGCGGGTGATCACCCAGAAGCAGTCTGCCTGACGTCCCTGCCGGAAGATGCGGGTGCCCGGCGCGAAGGACACCGCGGCCGACAGCGGCATGAGCCGCTCGCCGCCGGGGAAGGGCAGCGTCGCCTTGCTGTAGGTCGTTCCCATCTCGGCGCCCTTCCTCGTCCGGAGTCTCTTCGGTCATCGTGCCGCCTGGTCCGCCGTATGTGAGGAGCCCACACGTCCCGGACACGGGCCTGACGGTCCCGGTCTCAGTGCTGTGCCCGGCTCTCACGCTGCCGGCGTCCCCGCGTAGAGGGTCCCGCCCAGGATCACGGCGTCATACCCGGACACCCGCGTCATGTCGGCCGCGTTCACGACGTCTGCGGACAGGTGTACCTCACGCAGCCCGCCGGCCATCCAGCCGGCGAGTTCCGCCGTGGAGCCGTACGCCACAAGCACCCGCGGAGGCCGCATGTCGTCCGTGGTTCGCTCCCGTCGTTCAGCGGAGCCGCCGGACCCCTTCGTACTCGCCGGGCCGCGGCGAGTAGGCGGGGACCAGCTTGATCCGGCCGTCCACGGCCGTGACACCGTCGGGGCGGGCCACCAGCGGGTTGAGCTCGGCCTCCGCCAGTTCGGGAACCTCGTCGGCCAACTGCGACAGGCGCAGCACCACCTGCTCGAGAGCCCCGCGGTCCACCGGCCCTCCTTCCACCTCGCCGGAGAGCAGCGCCGCGCACCGGGGGGCGTCAAGAAGGTCGTCCACGTCCGTGTCCGTGAGGGGGGCCAGCCGGGCGGCGTGGTCGGCCAGGACATCCGTCGCGGTGCCGCCGAGTCCGAAAAGGACCAGCGGACCGAACACTTCGTCCTGGACGACGCCGGCGACGAGTTCCACGCCTCGGGCGACCATGGGCTGAAGGACCGCCCCCGTCATCCGCGGCCCCAGGTGCCGAGTCGTGCTGCGGTAGGCCTCGCGCACCTCCTCCGGACCGTTCAGGTCGAGGTGGACGGCCCCGACCCGGCTCTTGTGCAGCAGGCCGGGCGCTTGGCCCTTGAGCGCCACCCGGGTACCGGGAGGGCCGAGCGCGGCCGCCGCACGCACTGCGGTGTCCTCGCCGGTCGACCACGCTTCGGGAGCCCGCGGTATGCCGAAGAGATCGAGCAGCTCACCACGGGCCGGCGGGTCGAGCCAGCCGCCGTCCGGGTGCTCGGTGAGGAAGGCACGAACGGTCCGCCGTACCGCGTCGACGTCCACGGGAAGACGTTCGGGGAAGGTGCCGGGGCTCCTGGCGAGCCAGCGGGCCCGGTCGGCGGCGTATGCCAGCGCCTGTGCGGCATCCTGTGGATCGGCGTAGGAGGGCAGGATCTGGCCGTCGGCGCAGTCCAGCAGACGGACCCGCTCGGCCTGGTCGGGCAGCACGGCCACGATCGTGCTCGCCCGGCTCGCCGTGGAGGGGGCGAGGAGCGCCCGCACCGGGTCGTCGCCACCGGCGGCCGCCGTCTCGAGGGGTACCAGCAGGACCAGTACCACGTCCGCCCCCGGCCAGCCGGCCAGCAGGTCGACACATTCGGCGAGGGCGCCCTCCCCGACCGCGGCCGTCGTGTCGAGCGGGTTGGAGACGGCCGCCCCGGGCGGGAGAACCTCGCGCAGCTGTTCGGTCACCGCCGGTGGGAGGGACGGCAGCCGCAGCCCGGCCTCGGTACAGGTGTCAGCCGCCAGCACGCCGGTGCCGCCGGCGTTGGAGACGATCGCCACCGAGGGGCCGGTCGGCAGTGGCCGGCTGTGCAGGAGAGCCGCGGCACCCAGCAGGTCACCGAGGGAGTGGGTGGCCACGACTCCCGCCTGCCGGAAGAGCGCCTGCCGGGTCATCGTCGGGGTGGCCGCGGCGGCGGTGTGACCGGCCGCCGCCCGGCGGCCGGCCTCGGAGCGCCCGGCGTCGACGGTGAGCACGGGCATCCGGCGGGCGATGCGACGGGCGGTGCGGGAGAACGCCCGCGGGTTGCCGAAGGATTCCAGATGGAGCAGCGCCAGTTCGGTCCGGCCGTCCTCTTCCCACCAGTGCAGCATGTCGTTGCCGCTCACGTCGTACTTGTCCCCGAGCGAGACGAAGGTGGACACACCCATGCCCAGGCGCGCGAGCCCGCCGAGGAGGGCGATGCCGACGCCGCCGGACTGCACGGCCAGACCCACCGGACCGGCGGTGGGCAGGCCGGCTGCGAAGGTGGCGTCCATGGCGACGCCTTCCTCGGTGTTGGCGATGCCGAGGCAGTTCGGTCCGACGAGCCGCATGTCGTGCTGCCGGCAGTGAGCGATCAGCTCCTCGGCCTGGCCGGACCCGAGACCGGAGCTGAGAACGGTCAACGCCCGTATGCCGGCCTGACCGCACTGGCGGGCGACGTCGGGGACAGCGGAGGCCGGCACGGTGACGACGGCCAGGTCGGGCACCAGCGGCAGCGACGAGACGGCCGGGTAGCAGGGTGCGCGCTCGATGGCGTGCGCGTGCGGATTGACCGCGAACATCTTCCCGGGGAAGCCCGAGCGGCGCAGGTTGCGCAGTACCGCACGCCCCACCGACCCGGCTGCCCTTCCGGCGCCGACCACGACCAGCGACCGTGGCCGCAGCAACGGTTCCATACTGACGACGTCCGCCTTGCACTCGCGCGCCTCGACGGCCCTGAGGTACCGCTCCCCCGCATCGAGGCGGATCAGCCACCTGACCTCGCCCTCTTCGTAGCGGCGTTCGGTGGGCAGGCCCAGCTCGGCGAAGACCTCCAGCACGGCACTGTTCTCCGCGAGGGTGTCGGCGGTGAACACGCTGACGCCCTCGGCTCGTGCAGCGTGCACGAGGTGTTCCAGCAGGAGCGTGCCGACACCGCAGCCGTGGAAGTCGTCGGCCACCGCGAGGGCGACGTCCGCCGAGCCGGCGGTCCCGCTCTCGTACTCGGCGGTGCCCACCACCCGATCGTCGTGCAGCGCGAGCAGCGCCAGGAAGCCCGGGCGGTTCGGGCCGCAGATGCGACGCGCCGTCTGCACGCCCTGTCCCCTCCCGAGTCCGAAGAACCGCAGCCTGCGGTTCGCCTCGGACATGGCCTGGTACATCTCCGTCACCCGGGCGCGGTCCGAGGGACGGGCCGGACGGATCTGCACCGTCCGGCCGTCCGTGAGCAGCGAGTGCGCCGAGTGGTCCGGGGGTGGAACCGCCTGAGCCATCCTGCTCCCCTCTCGTCTGGGTGTGCCGGGCCCACCCGAGACCGGTCATGCCCGGCCATCGGCTACTCGCCATCCCCGTCATGGGTCACGGGGATCTTCCGTGCGGTACTGCGGGCCTGCTCGATCGGCACGCGCACGGTGAGGACCCCTTGGCCGTATCCGGCCTCGGCGTCCTCGCCCCTGGCTCCCGGAGGCAGCGTGACGGACCGGGTGAGCGAGCCGTAGTGGAACTCGGTGCGGTGCTTGTCGCCGCTGCGTTCGCCGCGCTCGGCACGGACGGTGAGCACATCGCCCTCGATGCTGATCTCGACGTCCTTGTCCGGGTCGACACCGGGCAGTTCGACGCTCAGCAGGTAGTCGTCGTCCTCCATCCGTTCCTCGATGCGCAACGTGTGCGAACCGCCGGAGGTGCGTAGCCCCGGCATCGCGGGGAAGCCCGACTCCAGCCAGTCGAAGAGATCAGGAAGCATCGGCCAGTTCTGCCGCCGTTCGATTTTCGCGCTCATGAGTGTCTCCTCCGTCCCTGTGGGGTGTGCGGCCTTCGGCACCCAGAGTCTCCGGCATCCCGCTTCGTCCGGGAGGGCCTGTCAGGGACCGTCGGAGGGACGTTGGGCCCTCGGACGGAGGCTTTTCGGACCTGTCCGCGAACTGCCCGAGGCCGGAAGGTGAAGACTGAGCGGGGACTCGGCGTTCCGGCCGTCGAAGGAGCTGAGGGCATGGCAGGACGCGACCCGGTGGTCCGCACGGTGCACGCCGCTGCGGCTGCTCCCCCTCTCCTGACACCGCCGCTTCGGTCGGTACAGGCGGTGGTCTTCGACACGGACGGCGTGATCGTCGACTCGACGGCCCTGCACTCCGGTGCCTGGCAGGAGGCCTTCGACCCGTGCCTGGCAGCGGCAGGACAGCCTCCGTTCGACGCCACGGCTGAGTACCTGCGGTGGGTGGACGGAAAGTCGCGCGTCGACGGGGCAGCAGACCTCCTGGCCTCGCGCGGCCTGCGGCTGCCGCTGGGAGACCCCTCAGACCGGCCGGGAACGACGACCGTGCATGCCGTCGCGGCCGGCAAGGAACGTGCCTTCCTCCGGCGACTTGCCGAGCAGCCGGCCCCGGTGTGTCCGGGTTTCCCGCCTCTGGCACGGGTGCTGAGGGCGCGCGGAACCGTGTTGGCTGCCGTTTCCTCCTCCCGTCACGCTCCGAAGCTGCTCGAGCGAGCGGGCGTCAACGGCATGTTCGCCACCCTCGTGACCGGGGACGACGCCGCGCGGATGCACCTACGGAGCAAACCCTCTCCAGCGCTCTTCCTCGAGGCCTGCCACCGGCTCGGCGTCGCCGCAGCCCGCAGCGCGGTCGTCGAGGATGCGCTCGCGGGTGTCGAGGCCGGTCGTGCCGGCGGCTTCCGGCTGGTCATCGGGGTCGACCACGGCACGCAGGCGGGGCACGAAGCGGATCTCCGCACACACGGCGCCGACCTCGTCGTCCGTGACCTGCGCGATCTCGTGAGTGCCACGGAGTGTGAGGGCCCGTGACGGGGGAGACAGGCACCGTCGACCAGAGCACAGGGGATTCCTGGACCTGGCGCTACGAGGGGTACGAACACGGCCGGGAGGGGCTGCGTGAGGCGCTGTGCACCGTGGGGAACGGGTACATGGCCACGCGCGGAGCCGCACCTGAGGCATGGGGGGCGTCCCCGGCGCACTACCCCGGGACGTACGTGGCCGGCTGTTACAACCGTCTCGCCTCACACGTGGCAGGACGTGACGTGGAGAACGAGGACCTGGTCAACCTTCCCAACTGGCTGCCGCTGCGGGTCCGCACCCTGTACGACGACCGGTCACAGCCGGGTTCCTGGCTGTCACCTGACTGCTGTCAGGTGGAGCGCTACCGGCTGACGCTGAACATGCACGCAGGAACACTCGACCGACGGATGCGACTACGGGACCACTTCGGGCGGGTGACGTCCATCGCGCAGACCCGCCTGGTGCACATGGGCGATCCACACCTCGCCGTGCTGCGGACAGCGATCACCCCGGAGAACTGGTCCGGAGTCGCCGAGGTCCAGTCAGCGCTGGACGGCGACGTGCGCAACGCCGGGGTGGAGCGGTACCGGACCCTGCCGGGACGCCACCTGACGGACTGGCGGACGGGCAGCGCAACCGGAGACCGTCTCTGGCTGGAATGCGCGACCAGCAGCTCGCGCGTGCAGGTCGCGCTGGCGTGCCGGGCCACGGGCCCGTGGTCGGTGACGCGGCAGAACTGCGGGGAACGTTCGGTCAACGAGTTCCTGCAGGCCCCGGTCCGGCAGGGAGCCACGGTGACGCTGGACAAGACGGTGGCCCTGCACACCTCCCGGGACCGCGCCATCGGCGATCCGCTGCACGCTGCTCTCGACCGGGTCCGGCACGCTCCGCCGTTCACCGAGCTGCTCGTGTCCCACGCCACCGCCTGGCGGCACCTGTGGCGGCGCGCGCGGCTGGAGGTGCCGGGAGAGGCAGGCCGCGTCCTGCGGCTTCACCTGTTCCACGTCCTGCAGACGCTCTCACCGCACACGGCGGGGCTCGACGTCGGCGTGCCGGCCCGGGGCCTGCACGGCGAGGCTTATCGGGGGCACGTCTTCTGGGACGAGTTGTTCGTTCTGCCTTATTTGAACCTGCACCTGCCCGAGGTGTCCCGTTCGCTGCTGTCCTACCGGCACCGCCGTCTGCAGCGGGCCGTGCAGTCGGCCGCGGCGACGGGCCGGCGCGGCGCCTTGTTTCCGTGGCAGAGCGGCAGCGACGGCAGGGAGGAGACACAGACCTGGCACCTCAACCCACGCTCGGGGCGCTGGCTGCAGGACCACTCACATCTGCAGCACCATGTCGACTCCGCAGTGGCATACAACGTGTGGGAGTACGCCCAGGTCACCGGCGACACCGACTTTCTGCACGGTCCCGGAGCGGAGATGCTGCTGCAGATCGCCCGATTCTGGGCCGACAGCGCCACATGGGACCGTGACCGGGAGCGATACCGCATCCGGGGTGTCATGGGACCCGATGAATACCACGACCGCTACCCGGAAGCCGACCGTCCCGGGATCGACGACAACACCTACACCAACATCACCGCCGCATGGGTCCTGTGCCGGGCTCTCGAACTGCTGGCCGACCTTCCGAACCCGCGGCGCCACGAACTGCTCGATCACCTGGGCCTGCAGGCCGAAGAGACGGACCGGTGGGAGGAGGTCTCCCGACGGCTGTACGTGCCCTGGCACCGCGGCGTGATCAGCCAGTTCGACGGCTACGGCGACCTGCGGGAACTCGACTGGGACGCCTACCGTGCGCGCTACGGTGACATCCGCCGCCTCGACCGCGATCCTCGAAGCCGAAGGCGACGACGTCTCCCGATACCAGGCGTCCAAACAGGCCGACACGCTGATGCTCGGCTACCTCTTTCCCGCCCGTCGGCTGGCAGCCCTGTTCACCCGGCTCGGCCACCGCCTCGACGACGAGACCTGGCAGGCCACCACCGACTACTACCTGGCACGCACGAGCCACGGATCGACGCTCAGCAGCCTCGTACACGGCTGGGTCCTGGTCCGCGCCCACCGCGCCGAGGGATGGGCGTACTGCCGGGAGGCGCTGCTCAGCGACGTAGCCGACATCCAGGGCGGCACCACACCGGAAGGTGTTCACCTGGGCGCGATGGCCGGAACGCTGGACCTGGTGCAGCGTGGGCTGACCGGCCTGGAGGCGGACGGTGAGGCCCTACGGCTGGCGCCCATGCCCCTGGCACAACTGCCTCGCTTCGACCTCTCCCTGCGATTCCGGGGTCACTGGGGTGTGCACCTGCGGTCGCAGGGCGGACGCCTGCACATCGGCGTACCGCCTTCCGCACAGCGCCCGGTCCCCGTCTCCGTCGGCGACCGGACAGTGCCATGTTCCGCCCGGCAGCGCGTATGCGCTGGATCTCGACACCTCTGGAGGACGGACATGACAGCCCTCGTCTCCGTGGGACTGGACGGCTCGCGGGAAAGCCACGCCGCCGTCGACTGGGCCGCGCGCGAAGCGCTCCGTCGTGATGCCACGCTCAAGATCGTGCACGTGCGCGAGATCGGCCCCTACCCGTACTCGCCGATCCTCGACGACGAGGTCGAGAAGGAGTGGAGCGAGCGCGAGACCCGGTCGACTGCTCTCCGAACTCTCCCTGCGCTACCCGGGCCTGAAGACGACCAGGGAGCAGGTTGCCGGACGGCCGGCGACGGTACTCACCGAGATCGCCGAAGAATCGTCCCTGCTGGCCCTCGGTTCCCGCGGGTTCGGCAAGGCGCTGGGGTTCCTCGTCGGCTCCGTGGCCCTGCCGATCGTCGCTCATGCCCAGTCCCCGGTGGTGCTGGTGCGGGCCGGCGCGAAAGGGGACGAGCCGACCGCATGGGGTGGTCCGGTCCGGCGGGCCGGTCGTGGTCGGAGTAAAGCTGGAGTCCCCGGCAGAGGAAGCGATCACCTTCGCCTTCGAGGACGCGGCACGGCGTTCGGTGTCCGTGCGCGCGGTACACGGATGGAACATGCCGCCGGCCCTGACGAGCGCGGCCTGCGGCCACCGCACCTCCGCTGCCGGAGGGCATTACCGACGAGAAGACGGACGCGCTGAACCGTCTCCTGCACGCCGTGGCGTGAGCGGTACCCGTCCGTGCAGGTCGAGTGTCACGTCCTGGTCGGGCCGCCCGCGCGCGGACTCGTCGAGGCTTCGGCAGGCGGGTCGCTGCTGGTCGTGGGCCGGCGCGCCCGGCGCTCCCGACTCGGCGATGCGCATCGGCGCCGCGACCCAGGCGGCCATGCACCACGCCGACCTGCCGGTGGCGGTCGTCCCGAAGAAGGACCACGAAGCGCGCGCGGAAGACGCGATGACGGCGACACCGGGGGCCGTCCGCTTCTCGCGGACCCTGATCACACGGTGCGCGGCTCGTGTTCCACCGCTTCTCCGTGTCCGATCTCAGCCCTCGGTGCCACCTCCCATGAAACGCCCGGACGTGCCGACGGCGGTGGGCCGATGTTCCCTCACACCGGGGGCCGAAGGTCCCGGGCCGCCCCGTCACCCGGCGTGTCGGGCGGGAGAGACCCGGCAGTACCCGGCGGGGAGCCCGTTTCCGCGGCCCGTCATCGTGACGGAAGCCAAAGAGGGAGAGCAGGTGGCGATCATGCACGCAGATGTCGGCGACCAGATCATCGTCGAGAGCCAGACCATCGGAGGGCCGCGCCGGGACGGGGAGATCATCGGGATCCACCACGCCGGACGGCACTCCGCCCTACGACGTGAGGTGGTCGGATTCCGGCCACGAGACCCTCGTCTTCCCCGGGCCCGACGCCCACATCCGGCATCTCGGTCACCGCACGCACGACGCGGACGCCTGATCGTGGCGGGCGGGGACCGAACGGCCCCCGGAACCGGGACCCTCGCCCCTGCGCAGGGTCCACCGCAGCCGGGAGCCATGGTGCCGAAAGCCACACCCTGAGTCGTCGGTGGGTGAGTGGAATGGTTCTGCCTCTCGTCGTGGGAACCGACGGGTCGGACGGGGCGTTGAAAGCGGTCGACTGGGCGGCCGACGAGGCCGCGAGGCGAGAGTCACTCCGCTCCGCGTCGTCCATGCCTCCCGCTGGTCCCGTTACGACGGACTCACACCGAACCTGGCCGGCACCCGAGCTCTCGGAACGCAGCGTGACCGCCGAGCACATGGCCGCCTCGGCTGTGGAGCGGGCGCGGATCCTGCAGCCGCGGCTGGCCGTGTCCGCGGACGTGCCTGCGGACGACCCGGTCGTGGCGCTGATCGAGGAGAGCCGGCACGCCGCAGCCGTGGTGGTGGGAAGCCGCGGGCTGGGCGGCGTCGCGGGCCTGATGCTCGGCTCGGTCAGCGTGCAGGTCGCGGGGCAGGCGGAGTCTCCCGTCGTCGTCGTACGTCATCGCGCAGCCGTACGCGCAAAGGACCGTTGGGTGGTATTGGCGCTCGGCGGGGAGGGGACGTCCACGGTCGCCGTCGAGTACGCCTTCGCGGAAGCGGAACTCCACGGCTGGGGCGTGGAGGCGGTGCACGCGTGGATGTGCCCCCACCGCGAGACGGCGACGCAGCGCACCGGACAGTTCGACGAAGCGCGACTGGCCCGGAGCAAAGGGCCGAGCGCTGGCTCGAGGATGCCCTGGCACCGTCGGTGGCCGCACACCCGCAGCGTACCGGTGCGCAGCATTCCGGTGGAGAGCCGGCCGCAGCCCGTGCTCGTCGAGGCGGCCCGCAGCGCGGAACTGCTGGTGCTGGGTGCCCGCCGGCGTCACGGCGCCGTCGGGATGCAGCTCGGCCCGGTCAATCACGCGGTCCTGCATCGGGCCGCGTGCCCGGTCGTGGTCGTGCCGGAGGGTCACCACGCCGACCTGGGCACCGCGAGCCCGCACCGGACTGTTCGGACGGCAACCGATCACGCACTGATGTGAACGACGCAGGGAGGCACCTGATGACCGATGCAGTGGCCGTCGGCATCGACGGGTCCGACGAGAGCATGGCAGCGGCGGATTGGGGGGCTCGGGAGGCGGATGCGCGTGGCGCGGCACTGCTGCTGGTATGCGCGGCCGGCCACCGGTTCGAAGGCCCGCTCACCCCCGCCGGCGCGCCAGGAGGAGACCGCGGCCGAGTTCCTCGCCACGGCCCGCCGCCGCGTCGCCGCGATCCTGCCGGAGCTACCGGTCACGGAGAAGATCACCTCCGAACCGCCGGCCAAGGCCCTGATGGAGGCGGCCGACGAGGCCGCGGTCCTCGTCCTCGGGTCGCGCGGTCTCGGCTCACTGGCGGGCTTCGTCGTGGGCTCCGTCAGCCTTTCGGTCATCGCGCACGCGCAGACCCCTGTCGTGACCGTGCGCGGGCAGGCGTCGCAGGGGAGACACCGTCGCCGTCGGCGTCGACTTCCAGCAGAACTGCGAGCCGTTGCTGGAGTTCGGCTTCGCGCGTCGCCGCCCGCCGGGGGTGGGCCGTGCGCACCGTCCACACCTGGAGCATCACCCGGATGTACGGCTACCCTTCCGCCCTTCCCGACGTGGACTCGGTCATGGACAGCCGACGCGGAGGCGAGCAAGCGCTCGCACGAACTCCTGGCGCCGTGGCAGAAGCGGTATCCGGACGTGCGCACCGAGATCTCCACCGGCTCGATGGCCATCATCCCCCATCTGCTGAAAGCCGGCACGGATGCCGCGCTGGTCGTGGTGGGCCGTCGCGTACGCGGGCACCCGTTCCCGACCCGCATCGGGCCGGTGACCCACGGCATGCTGCATCACGCGGCGTGCCCGGTCGCCGTCGTCCCGCACGAGTGAACTGTGGGTCCCCGACGTCGTTCCGGCAGTGCCGCACCCGATCCGCAGGCGGGCTGCCGACGCAGTCCCGGACACCAGGTGGTGGCTGGCTTCCTCCCTCGCCGTCACGAGTCTGGTCGCCGTCGCTGATGTCTTCTTCACCCCAGAGGCGGTCCTGGTCGGCCTGCTGGTGCTCGGACCGCTCCGGGCGTGCGCCCGTCTGACTCCCCGTGTGGACGGCGCTCGTCGGCGGGTACGCACTCGCGCTGGCCGCCGCACTGGGGCCGATCGACCAGATCTTCGACTCAACCGACTACTTCATCCGTCTGACGGTCCTGTCCATCGGGTCCGGGCTGGCCCTGTACGTGTCCATCAGCCGTACGGCCCGGGAGAGGTGGCTGACGTCGGTGGCCCGTATCGCGCAGGAGGCCATCCTGCTGCCACCGCCCGCACAGGTCGGGACCGTGTACGTCACGACGCGCTACCGCTGTGCCGACCGTGACGTCCTGGTCGGCGGGGACCTCTTCGACGTGGCCAACACCGAGTACGGCGTCCGTGTCCTGATAGCCGACGTACGCGGCAAAGGCCTCAACGCGACGCTCACTGCCGCGGCCACCGTCCGTACCTTCCGCAATGCGGCTTACACCGAAGGGGACCTGCGGGCCCTGATGCGGCATCTGGACCGCACGCTCGCTTCCCTCGCCACACCCGAGGACTTCGTGACCGCCGCGGCGGCGGAATTCCACCCGGGAGAGGTTTCCGTGGTGAACAGCGGCCACCATCCGCCGCTCCTGATCGGCGACCGGCCACGGGCGCTGTATCCGCCGGAGCCGGACCTGCCACTCGGCCTCGGCAGCAGTCCGCCCCGGCTCGACGTTCCCTTGCGGCCCGGTGAGCGGCTCCTTCTCTACACGGACGGAATGGCCGAGGCCCGCGACCGGACGGGCCGGATGTTCGACATCCGCGGCCAGGCGGCAACCCTGCCCACCGGCCTCTCACTCGACGAGGTGCTCGACACCCTCCTGGCCCGGATGGACAGGCACACCGGAGCCGCCACCTCCGACGACGTCGCGCTGGTCCTCTGCGAGCCGGCCCTGAAACGGGCTCACTCCTCAGTCGCCGTCACCCGGTGAGGACTGAGGGGACGGCAATCGCGGTGGTCGCCACGGCAGCTGCGACGACGATGACGGTGTAGGCGAACCAGCGACGCACGGTCGCAGTCGGCAGGCGAGGGGCGAGACGGGCCGCCGCAAGGGATACGGCCAGGGCGGACAGGGCGAACAGGATCAGCACGGTGTAGTCGATGCCGCCCACGGCACTCGCGTGCGCGGTGAAACCCGCGACGGAGTTGAGGAAGACCACGGCCAAAGACGTGGCGACCGCCTGCTGAGCACCCAGACCGAGCAGGAGACTGAGCGCGGGAACGATGACGAATCCGCCGCCGACCCCGAACAGGCCGGTCAGGAGGCCGACACCGAGCCCGGCCAGCAGCGACTTGGGCAGACAGCTGCGCCAGTCGATGCCTCCTTCCCGGGTACGGCACGCTCCGGTGGGCTCGTCGCTTCCCCGCAGCATCTGCACCGCAACCACGACCATGAGGGCGGCGAAGGCGAGAAACAGCCAGCGTTGCGGCAGCAGGCGGCCCAGCGCGGTGCCGGCGAAGGCGGCCGGGATACCCGCGACTCCGAAGACACCGGCGATGCGCCATTGAACCGCCTGCCGCCGTTCGCGGGGAACGATGCCGCCGAGGGAGGAAACGGCCACCACTGCGAGCGACGCGGGGATGGCGGCGCTCAGCGGCTGCCCCACCCCGTAGACGAGGGCGGGAACCGCCAGAATCGACCCGCCGGCGCCGAGCAGGCCGAGGACGAGTCCGATGACGGCTCCGAAGAGCAGGGCAAGGATGGCGATCACCTCGTGTCGGTGGCGTTTACTTGGCTCTCGCGGCAGATGCCGCCGCGCAGTCGGCCGGAAAGCACGCCGGTCTTCCCGGCCGACGGCGGCGGCGGGGACGGCGGGAGGGTCAGCCGGCGGCCAGGGGGACACCGGCGGCTTCGGCGGTGTCGAAGTGCCCGTCGACCATGACGGCTGCACGGCCGGCCCGTTCCAGGACCGAGGCGGCCGCCGCGGCACGGTAGCCGCTGCCGCAGTGCACCCAGAGGCCGCCCTCGGGAAGCTCGCCGAGCCGGTCTGCGAGTGCGTACAGCGGGATGTGGACCGCGCCTTCGATGTGCGAGGAGCGGTATTCGTTGTCCGTGCGCACATCCAGCACCGCGTCCGGGGCCGGCAGCGTGCCGGGACGGCCCCGCAGCGCCTCGGCGAGGTCGGTGAAGGAGGCGGTGCGGGTCCGCGCAGCAGGCCTGGCTCCGTGACGAGTTCGTGGGGCTGCCCGCTGGCCGCCGCGGCCGGCGCGTCGATACCGATGCGGGCCAGTTCCCGCTGCGCTTGGGCGACCTGCTCTCCGCTCTCGCCGACCAGGGTCACCGGCGCGCCCCATTCGATCATCCAGCCGAGCCAGGTGGCCATCGGACCGTCCAGCCCGAGACTGACGATGCCGGCGAGGTGGGAGGCGGCATAGGCCTTGCGGCTGCGCAGGTCCACCACCCACTCCCCGTTCGTCCAGCCGCCTGCGCAGCTCCCGGGGTGTGGCGGTCTGCCGGGGCCCGCAGGTCCAGCGGGGCGGGCCCCTCGCGTTCCGCACGCCCATGTGTGCGTAGTAGGCGGGGTAGGCGTCCAGCCCGGAGAGCGTCTGCTCGACGAACTCCTCCTCGGCCAGCGTCAACGCGGGATTGATCCGGCGCTGTTCGCCGATGTCCGCCGCGCCTCCGGCCGCCTGGGTGGCCGAGCAGAAGCTGCCGAAGCCGTGGGTGGGCCACACCTGCGCGCCTGCCGGCAGCAGGTCGGCGAGCTTGCGGGCGGAGGCATGCTGGTGGCTCGCCAGCTCCCGGCTGTGCTCGGGGCCGACCAGGTCGGTGCGGCCGGTCGTCCCAGCAGCAGTGAGCCGCCGGTGAAGACGCCCACCGGGCCGGAGTTGCCCTCCAGCACGTAGGACAGGTGGTGGAAGGTGTGTCCCGGGGTGGCGATCACGCGCACGCGCAGGCGAGCGGAGAGTTCGAGCACGTCGCCGTCCTTCAGCGGTCGGTGCGGGAAGGGCACCTGGTCGGCTTCGGCCATCCCGTATCGGCGCCGGTCAGCCGGGAGAGCTCCAGTCCCCCGGAGACGTAGTCGTTGTGCACGTGGGTCTCCAGCACAGCGGTGATCCGCACGCCGAGCCGACCGGCCTCCGCGATCAACCTGTCCACGTCCCGCTGCGGGTCGATCACCACCGCCACCTCACCGTCGGTCGCGAGATAGCTGCGGTCCCCGAGCGACGAGGTCGCCACGGCCGACACCGTCAGTCCGCCCGACAGGCCCCTGCTTCTGGCCGCTCGCTGATTCAGTCACTGCACTTCTCCTTCATCGACCTATGCCCCGGGGGGTATTTTTGGGGCGTGGTGAGCGCCTACGGTAAGCCGGGCGACACCGACCCCTCATGCGGTCCACTCGGACCGACCATACCCTGGGGGGTATTTTTTCCGCCGACCGGATGCACCACGGGCGCAGGCCCACCCGCCGGCCCCGCCGTGGGACCCGGCGGCGCGCCTTCGGTTCAGAGCGTCGAGGGTGGCACGGAAGTCGGAGGCGCGAGGACGGTTGTGAGGCAGCTTGGCCAGCACCGCCGCCATGCCACAGGTGTCCGTCACCGCCGAGAAGACCAGGCCGGCGGCGACGGCTGCGGACAGCAACTGGAAGGCCGGATGAACCAGCAAGGCGAGCAGGAGTCCGGCGAGCACCACAAGGCCGGCCGTCAGTCGGACCTGGCGTTCCATGCCCCAGCCGGTGCGAGCGGCCGCAGGGCGCTGTACCTCGCGACCGCCCTCCGCCCACGCCTGGGTTCCACCGGCGAGAGTGGCGGCGGCGACGCCGTGTTCGGCGAGCGCGGCGCAGGCCCGCCCGGAACGGGCGCCGGACGCGCACACCATCAGCAGGTCACCACGTCCTGCGGCGCTTCGCAGCGCCGGCAGTGCGGACGACAGACGGTCGAGGGGGATGTTGAAGGCTCCCGGCAGGTGACCGGAGGCGTATTCGCCAGGTGTGCGCACGTCGATGACGGTGTAGCCGTCCAGGCGTGAGGCCGCCTGGGCGGGATGGACCTCGGTGGCGGTGGGCATGAGCGATCCTTTTCATGAGCCGACTGTGGTTTCACAGGAGACGGTACAATACCCATAGGGGTATGTGCGGAGGAGGCATTGTGGAACTGGACATGGCCGCGGACGAGCTGAAGGCTGCGCTGAACCGGCTCCGGCGTGCTCAGGGACAGCTCGCGGGTGTCATCAAGATGATCGAGGAAGGACGGGACTGTGAGGCCGTGGTCACCCAGCTGGCGGCGGTATCCCGGGCCCTGGACAGAGCCGGCTTCGCCATCATCGCCACCGGTCTGCAGCACTGCCTGACAGAGGAGACGCAGCAGGCCGGCGACCGGGATCGCCTGCGCGCGCGCCTCGAGAAGCTCTTCCTGTCACTGGCGTGACACGGTTCGGGCGCAGTCAACGTCGATGGGCGCCCTCCGCGGCCGACCCCGCCGGTCGCAGCGGAGCCAGCCTCATACGGCAGTCGACTGCAGCGACCCCGTCGGGACGCGCCAGCAGCGGATTCAGTTCCGCTTCCACGAGTTCGGGCACATCTTCGACAAGCTGGGACAGCCGCAGCAGGATCTTTTCCAGCCCCACCCTGTCCAACGGTTCGCCGCCGGTCTCACCGTTGAGCAACGGGGCGCAGCGAGGCGACTGCAGGAGCTCGCGAGCATCCTCGTCGGTGAGCGGCGCGAGGCGGGCCGCGTCGTCGGCGAGTACGTCGGCGGCGGTGCCGCCGAGCCCGAACAGCACGAGGGGGCCGAAGACCTTGTCCTGGACGACGCCCGCGACAAGGTCCACTCCCCGGCGGCGCCATGCGCTGCACGACGACACCGGTCATGTGCTCGCCGAGCTGCCGAACCGTCTCGCGATAGGCGGCGCGTACCTGGTCTGCTCCGTCCAGGTCCAGGTGTACGGCGCCACGGCGCCGTTTGTGGAGCAGGCCCGGTGAGTAGCCTTTGAGGGCGACGCGCGTGCCGGCGGGCGCGATGTCGGCAGCCTGCCGGACGGCGGACTCCTCGTCGGTCGCCCACGATTCGCGGGCGCGGGGTATGCCGTAGTGGTCGAGCAGATCCCTGCACGCCGGCGGGTCGAGCCAGCCGCCGTCCGGGTGCCGGAACAAAAACGACTCCACCCGCGCGAGCGCGGCGGCCTTGTCGACCTGGAACCGCTCGGGAATCTCTCCCGGCGGCCTGCGCCAGCCAGCGTGCCCGGCGGGCTGCGTAGGCCAGTGCGCGGGCGGCATCCTGCGGGTCCGCATAGGAAGGCACCGGGGCACCCTCGGGGCGGTCGAGAAGCCGTACGCGCTCCGCCTGGTCCGGCAGTACGGCGACGACGGTGCCGGTGCGGCTTGCTTCGCCCGGGGCGATCAACGACTGGACAGGGTCGTTTCCGCCGGCGGCTGCCGTCTCGGTGGGCACGAGCAGCACGAGTACCGCGTCGACCTCCGCCCGGCTCGCGAGTATGTCGATGCATCGGGCCAGGGCCGGCTCACCGACGGCGGTCGTGGTGTCGACCGGATTCGACAGGGTCGCACCGGTCGGCAGCAGGCCGCGGAGAAGCTCCGCCAGGTCCGTCGGCAGCTGCGGCACACGGAGTCCCGCCTCGCTGCACGCGTCGGCCGCCAGAACGCCGGTACCGCCGGTGTTGGACACGACCGCGACCGCGTTGCCCGCAGGCATCGGCTGGCTGCGCAGGAGTGCGGCCGTACCCAGCAGATCCGCGATGGAGCGGGTCGCGACGACTCCTGCCTGCTCGAAGAGCGCCTGACGCGTCACCGGCGTGCTCGCCGCCGCAGTCGTGTGCGTCGCCGCCGCCCGCCGTCCCAGCACGGAGCGGCCGGCGTCCACGGTGAGCACCGGCATGCGCCGGGCCGCCCTGCGGGCCGTGCGGGAGAAGTTGCGCGGGTCACCGAAGGACTCCAGGTGGAGGAGCACGAGTTCGGTGCGATCGTCTTCCTCCCACCACTGCAGCACGTCGTTCACGCTCACGTCGTACGCGTCGCCGAGCGAGACGAAACTGGACACCCCGATGCTCAGCCGGGCGAGGCCTCCCAGGAGCGCGATGCCGACGCCGTCCGACTGAACCGCCACGCCCACGTGCCCGGGAAGCGGCGGCCGCTCGACCACAGTGGCGGCCAGATCGACGCCTTCCTCGGTGTCGGCGAGCCCAAGAGAGCTCGGCCCCAGCAGGCGCATGCCATGCCGGCGGCATTGGGCGAGCAGCTCCTCGGCCTGCGCCGCCTCGAGGCCCGCGGTGAGAACGACAAGGGCACGCACTCCGGCCTCACCGCATTGGCGTCCGGCTTCCGGGACGGCCTGCGCGGGGACGGTGAGCACCGCCAGGTCGGGAACGTGAGGCAGCGCGGCGACAGCCGGGTAACACGGCGCCCGTTCGACGGCGTGAGCACCTGGATCGACTGCGTACAGTTTCCCGGGGAATCCCGATCGACGCAGATTGCGCAGGACGGCACGTCCCACCGAGCCGGGCGAGCGTCCTGCACCTACGACCACCACCGACCGGGGCTTCAGCAGCGGCCCGAGCCCGGCCACGGCGGAGGGGCGGTCACCCAGTTCCGTCGCCCCCCGGTAGCGTTCCGCCGTGTCCAGTCGCACGCGCCAACCGACACCTTCGGCTTCCTGGCGGCGTTCGGCGGGCAGGCCGAGCCGGGAGAAGACGTCGGGCATGACGTCGTCGCCGGCAGCCGTGTGCGCGGTGAACGCCGCGACGCCCTCTCCACGTGCCACGCGCGACAGATGTTCCAGAAGAAGGCCCTCGACGCCCCGCCCGGAGAACTCGTCCACGACCGCGAGTTCGATCCCCGCCACGGTGGGATCGTGACCGATGCCGAACACGGCGGTGCCGATCACGCGTTCACCACGCAGTGCGAGCACGGCGAAAGAACCGCGGCCGGGTGAACAGAGACGGTCAGCGGCTTGCCGTCGCATTTCCCGTCCGCGGCCGGTGACGCGGAGCCCGCGGTCACCCTCCGACGGGGCGTCGAACACGTGGCGGACCGCCGCCAGGTCCGAGGGGCGGGACGGCCGGACTTCGACCGTGCTGCCGTCTGTCATCACCATGCGCGCCGGCATCGCCCCGGCTCCGGTAGCCTGCGCCATCGCGTTCGCCTCCCGTCCGGGAAGTCGACCGGCCCGGGACAGGAGCCGGCCGAAGTCCCTCCTCATGCTGCCCACGTCGTTGCCCGCACCGTCGTCCTCACACCTCGAGCAGACGCATGCGGGCGCTGCGCAGGCGGTGGGCGATCACTCCCGCCACGTAGTGACACAGCGCACAGTCCAGATCGCGGTCCTCCGCGCACACCCGCCGCACCTGCTCGGCGTCGAACTCGAACGTGCGCACAGCGCTGGTGCACTCGGCGCCGAGATGCCACCTTCGCGTCGGCACCATCCAGGACCATCCGAGAAGGTCACCGGCCCCGAGTATCTCGACCGACACACGCCGCCCGCCACGGCCGGTGAGGTCCAAGGCGACCGTTCCGGTGCGGATGATCCAGAAGCGGTCCGCCGGCTGCCCCTCCTCGAAGATCCGCTCACCGGAGTCGAACGCCCTGGGCGTACCCAGCGCGGCCAGGCGCTCTCGATGGCCTGGCGGGATCTCCCACATCAGACCCGTCCTCGTCAGCATCCTCGCGCCCCTTCCTGCCCGGCGCCCCCGTGGTTCAGACTCTGCAACTCAGTACTGTCCGGCCAGGGCCTTCCGGTCCCGTTTTCCGGGACCATTCGCCACCGGCGACCGGGCCCGTGCCGCGCACGATGTCCTGCTCGGCCGCCTCCGTGCCCGAGGGCGCCGACCGGCACGGGGCACACCGGTACCGCTCTCCCGCCCGCATGGCAGGCGGGAGAGGAAGCGAGCCCGTACCTCGGTCGACCTGTCGCGGCCGACCAGGCGGCAGACGCCGTGGCGTCTGCCGAGGGGCGGGCATGTGGTGCGCGGAGGGGCGTCCACGCCGCAGCCGTCCTACGAGATCGGGTGCACGAGGCCGCATCCAGGTACGCGCCGGGACTGGCCCCGCAGGGGCGCGAGCGCGCTCAGTGCGCGTGCGGGCCGGGGCGGTGCACCGGGCCGTGGGTGTCCTCCCTGCCGGGGCGCGCGCCCCCGCCGGTCTCGTACGGGCCGGTGATCTGCAGCAGCCTCCCGTCGTGGTCCTCGCCCAGGTGGTCGACCTGCAGCGTGGTGTGGGTGATGCCGTAGCCCTCGCGCAGCAGGTCCTCCAGTTCACGCCGGATGTGGTGGCAGTCGCTGGCCGGGTCGACCAGGATGTGCGCGGACAGGGCCGGCTGACCGGAGGTGATCTCCCACAAGTGCAGGTCGTGAATCTCCGCGACGCACGGCTGGGCTGCCATCCGGTCGCCCACCGCGTCCGGGTCCGTGCCGGCGGGCGCGGCCTCCAGGACGATCCGGCCGGAGGCGCGCAGCAGGCCGTATCCGGCGCGGAGCATCAGGAGCACCACGACGAGGGTGGCCAGCGCGTCCGCCCGCGCGAAGCCGGTCGTCCACACCACTGCTCCGGCGACCGCCGTGCCGACGAAGGCGTAGAGGTCGTTGAGGATGTGCTGGAAGGCACCCTGGACGTTCAGCGAGTTGCGGTCGGCCCGCGCGATGCACCAGGTGGCCCCGATGTTCACCGCGACGCCGGCCAGCGCGGTATAGACCATGGAGGGGCCATCGACGTCCGGCGGTGACAGCAGACGCGTCACGGCGCCGTAGCACAGCCACACCGCCAGCAGCAGCAGCGTCAGCCCGTTGGCCTGGGCGGAGAGGATCTCGGCGCGTTTGAGTCCGTAGGTGTAGTCGCCGCGGGCGGGGCGTGCGGCCAGCCGCATGGTGACCAGGACCAGCGCGAGGGCGCCGGCGTCGGTGAGCATGTGGGCGGCGTCGGCGAGCAGCGCGAGGGAGCCGGAGAGCAGGCCGACGACCACCTCGACGGCCATGAAGCAGCCGATCAGCGCCAGGGCCAGAGTGAGCCAGCGGCGGTCTGCGTCCGCGGACACGCCGTGGTCGTGGCCGCCGTGTCCGCCGTGTCCGCCGTCTCTGTGGTTCCGCGTCATGGTCTCCGCTCTCTCTGCTCTCGCGTCCTCACTGGAAGTCAAACGCTTCGCGCCCGGCTTGGCAAAGCCTGCATTGATGACGGTTGTCAGTACCGACGAGCTGCGGTTTTTTCGTGCCCGCGCTGCGCGCGCCGGCCGGCTGATGGCGCACCCGCAGAGGCGGGACCACGACCGGGTGCGGGGCCGCCGGTGTCCACGACGTGGAAGCACGAGCGGGACTCCGGCCTCGAGGACGGCCCCGTTCGGATGGGCTGAGCGGGCGTCAGTCCACAGCAGTGGCGGCGCAAATGGCCGGAATTCACCCGAACGGCCGACAACCAGACGCAGTGCTGCGGTGTCTGACTCAGTGACCGCGGCGCACGGCGCGAGAAGGCTCGAGCCGACGCACCGACAGGTCGTCAGACCGCAACGAAGGGGGAGACTTCCATGCGATCCTTCACGTTCAGGCGTCCGCTCGCGCTGGCCGCCCTGGCCTGTGCCTTCGCACTGGTCCCGGCGGGCAGCGCCGTCGCGGGCAGCGGGCCCGGGCCGGGCCCGAGGCCATCGCTCTCGGAGCGTTCCACCGCGCCCTCGGCGTCCGGCAACCCGCTCAGCACGCGGGCGCAGGCTGCCGGGGTGTGCTCCGGACGCCTACCAGATCGGCAGCACCGGATACATCTACCGCGCCGGAGCGAAGATCGCCTCGGTGAAGCAGTTCTACTCGCCGGACTGCAACCGCAACTACGGCTACCTGTGGGTCTGGGACTCCTACCACAACTCCACGGGCAACGACTACGACGTCAGCGTCGGTGTATACACCTACCAGCACGACCAGGTCGTGGGCGAGAAGTCATGGGCGAACACCCGTGTCCAGGAGTTCTGGTCCAACGGTGGCGACACCGTCGACCAGTGCACGGCGGCCGTCGGCTCGCTGCGTGCTTCCGGTGACCCGCTGGCCGGGCAGGCTGCGAGCTCCAAGCGCTGCTGACCACGGGCGCCGCCTCTCCGGGCGCCCTCGTCCTTCATCGGGACGGGGGCGCCTGCTGTTCGCGGGCCATCCAGTGCGGCAGCGGCCGGTAGACGGTCAACGGCGTGGGGGACTTGTCGAGCAGGAGCGAGCCGGGCGCGGGCCCCGTCTCGCCGTCGTAGGCGCACACGGTCCCGGGGGTGATGCCGGTGATCCGGATCCGGCGCCCGCGGGCGGCGGCGTGCACGGGTGAGCGGTGCAGCAGACCGGCCACCGCGGCGGCGAGCAGCCGGGTGCGGGCCCAGTGTCCGGCGTGCACGAGGTGGATGTCGAGCTGTCCGTCCGCCAGGTTGTGGCGGCGCGCGCCGCCGGCTCCTATGCCGCTGTAGGCGCAGTTGCCGATGAACAGCAGCCACACCGACCGCCGGCGTCCGTTGACGGTCAGCCCGACCGGCTTGGCGGTGCGCAGCACGTACACCGCGGCGACCAGGCCCGCCGCCCACGGGCCGATCCGGCGCGTCCAGCGGTCGCGCACGTCGACGAGTTCGCCGTAGGCGCCGAGGCTGAAGGTGTTGACGAAGTGACCCGGTCCGGCGCCGCGGCCGCTGCCGTCGTCCGGACCGGGCGAGAACCGGGCGAGGTCCACCGCTATGGCCTCGCCCTCGGCCAGCGCCCGGCAGGTGTCGGCGACCCCGCCGATGTCCAGGTCCTGCGCGAGGTGGTTGCAGGTCCCGCCGGGCAGGACGGCGAGCGGTACGCCGTGCCGCACGGCGATGGCGGCTGCCAGTCCGACGGATCCGTCCCCGCCGTACACGCCGAGGGCGCCGCCCTGCTCGGCGGCCCGTTCGGCGGCCTTCTCCAGGGCCTCGGGCAACGGCCCGGCTTCGGCGTCCCACACGGTCGTCTCCGCTTCGGGCAGCGCGCGGCGGACCTGGTCCGCGAAGGAGGCCGACCCGGAGCCCGGGTTGACCACGACGGACAGCCCCCGTCCCTCGGGCAGCGCGGGGGCGGGCACCAGGGGCTGGGCCGGCGCGGTGCGCGGCCGCGCCTCGAACACGGACCGCACCGCGTACGCGGTGCCTGCGCCGATCACCATGCCGGCGAGCACGTCGCTGGGGTAGTGCGCGCCGGTGTAGACGCGGGAGAAGCCCACTGCGGCGGCCACCGGGAGCAACAGCATCCCCCAGCCGCCCGACTCCAGTGCGACGCCGGTGGCGAACGCGGCGGCGGACGCGGAGTGTCCGGAGGGGAAGGAGGGCGTGGTGGGCTGCCGCTGCAGGCGCCGGATCACCGGGACTGCGTCGAGTATCGGCCGCTCGCGCCGTACTGACCACTTCGCGACCGTGTTCACCACGGTGGAGGCGGCGGCGAGTGAGACGAGGCCCCGGACGGCGCCGCGGCGGGCCCGGGTGCCGCCGACGCCGGACAGCACCATGCCGCCCGCGATACCCATCCACAGCCGACCGCGGTCCGCGCTGTGGCTCAGCCGCGGCAACACCTGCTCGCCGCGCGGCCAGTGGCGGGCCGCGACGGCGTGGAAGGCGCTGCGGTCCCACCTTCCGAGTCGTCCGGGCATGTGCGGTCTCCTCTGCTCCGTCGGCGGTGCCGCACGCGGGGGGTGCGGCACCGCTGGAGCCTAGATGAGTGAGTCCGAAGCAGCGTCGTCCGCCCCCTCGCGCGGGCGGGGCGGTGTCAGGTGCGTACGGCGGCGAGGTCGCCGGCGCCGCGCGTGGGGACGCCAAGGCGGTCGGTGAGCATCGTGCCGACGGTCGTCTTGCCCGAGCCGGAGACACCCATCAGGGCGACGAGAGGTTTCGGCACTGCGGGCGGGCCTGGTCCTCGGACATCGTGGTGCTCCCCGTACAGCTCACGGCGGGCTGGTCGGTCGGCGTTCGCCAGCCCAGGTCCTGTCTCCCGGATCGCTGTGGATCGCCCACCGGGGTCTCGCCGCGCGCAGCGCGCAGGGAGAACCCGGCGGGCCCGCAGGCATCCGGGAAACAGGACCTCAGGGGTGCGCGGTCCACAGCAGCACCAAGCCCAGCGCCGTCATGACGAGGGTGCACAGGGCGGCGGCCAGCAGCGGGCGGCCGTCGCTGCCGGCGGCTGCCGGGCCGGAGAGGGCCCGGATGCGGTGGTGGGCCAGGCGCAGCAGGGCGAGCCAGCCCAGGACGCCCAGGGCCGCTGCCACGTAGGCGGCGGGGCCCGCGTCGCGGGCGAGGACGCTGCGGACGGCCAGTGCGGCAGCGACGGCGAAGGACAGCGTGGTGCGCCGCCAGGCCAGCCGGGTCCGCTCGGGCTGGGCGCCGGGCTCACGAGTCATCCGCGGACCCGGCCGAGCAGGACGGCCACCAAGACCAGCACCGCGGCCAGCGCGGTCGCCACGGCCAGCAGGGCCGGGAACCGGGAGGCGGGCAGGTCTTCGCCCCGCCGCATGGCCCGCTCGCAGCGGACCCAGTGGTTGACGGCGCGCACGGCGCACAGGCCGCCGCCGGCCAGCAGCGACAGGGCGATGGCCGTGCGCACCCCCCAGGTGAAGCCGGTCAGGAACTGGTCGACGGCGATGCCGCCGGCGACCAGTGCCAGCGCCGTGCGGATCCAGGCGAGGAAGGTGCGCTCGTTGGCCAGCGAGAAGCGGTAGTCGGGGGTGCTGCCCTCGGCCCGGACTCGCTGCGGTGCGAACCACAGCCGGGCGGCCGCCAGGAACCGGTGGATCATCCTCCGAGCCTACGCAACGTCACCGCTCGCCGCGGGTCAGGATCCGGCGTGGCCGCGGTGCCATGCCTGCAGGCGGTGGTGGCACTCCAGCCCGTCGGGGACGACGTCCCACTGCGGCAGGTGCGCCTCGACCTCCGCGTCGGTGAGGAAGGCATGCCAGGCGACCTCCTCGGGCTGTGGGTTGACCGGCAGCGGGCAGACGACCTCGTAGACCTGCAGGAACCAGGTGTGCACGGGTGACTCGTACAGGAAGTGCAGGCGCCGCTCGGGACGGGGCAGCCCGGTGACGCCGAGCTCCTCCTCGGCCTCGCGCAGCGCGGCCTCGTCGTAGCTCTCGCCGGCTCCCACCACACCGCCGACCACGACGTCGTACATCGAGGGGAAGACGAGCTTGTTCGGCGTGCGGCGGTGGACGAACAGCCGGCCCCCCAGGTCACGTACCTGCACGGAGACCGAGCGGTGGCGCAGCCGCCGCGCGGTGGCTTCGCCACGCGGTGCCCGGCCCACGATCCGGTCCTCGGCGTCCACGATGTCCAGCAGTTCGTCGGCGTCGCGCGGTTCGTCGCTCATGCAGCCATCCAATCAGCCGACGGCGGGTGCCGTGCCGGGCACCCCGGAGGTTACTCTCCAGTCGCCGACATGGGACGCGAGTGAGGGACGGTGCGGGCATGGCGTACGACGCCGACGTGATCGTGATCGGTGCGGGCCTGGCGGGGCTGGTCGCGACGGCCGAACTGGCCGACGCCGGCCGGAAGGTGATCCTGCTGGACCAGGAGCCGGAGCAGTCCCTGGGCGGCCAGGCGCACTGGTCCTTCGGCGGGCTGTTCCTCGTCGACTCCCCCGAGCAGCGCCGGCTGCGGGTCCGCGACAGCCGTGAACTGGCCTGGCAGGACTGGCTGGGCACCGCCGGCTTCGACCGGAACGAGGACCACTGGCCGCGCCGCTGGGCGGAGGCCTACGTCGACTTCGCGGCCGGCGAGAAGCGGTCCTGGCTGCGGCAGCAGGGGCTGAAGCTGTTCCCCGTGGTGGGCTGGGCCGAGCGCGGCGGCTACGGGGCGGTCGGGCACGGCAACTCGGTGCCGCGGTTCCACATCACCTGGGGCACCGGCCCCGGCATCGTCGAGCCGTTCGCGCGCCGGGTGCGGGCCGGGGCGGCCCGCGGGCTGGTCGACCTGCGCTTCCGCCACCGGGTGACCGGCCTGTCGCGCAGCGCGGGGTCGGTCGACACCGTCAGCGGCGAGATCCTCGAACCGTGCGGCGCAGAACGCGGCACCGCCAGCAGCCGGACGGCGACCGGCACCTTCGAGTTGCGGGCGCAGGCGGTGATCGTCACCTCCGGCGGCATCGGCGGGCAACCACGACCTGGTGCGGGCCAACTGGCCCGAGCGGCTGGGCACTCCGCCGCGAGCGGATGCTCTCCGGCGTGCCGGCACACGTGGACGGCGAGATGCTGGCCGTCGCGGAGGGCGCGGGCGCCCGGCTGATCAACCGGGACCGCATGTGGCACTACACCGAGGGCATCGACAACTGGAACCCGGTCTGGGCGCGGCACGGCATCCGCATCCTGCCCGGCCCCTCGTCGCTGTGGCTGGACGCGACGGGCCGGCGGCTGCCGGTGCCGCTCTACCCCGGCTTCGACACCCTGGGCACGCTGGAACACATCATGCGCACCGGCCACGACCACACCTGGTTCGTGCTGACCAAGAAGATCATCGAGAAGGAGTTCGCGCTCTCCGGCTCCGAGCAGAACCCGGACCTGACCGGGCGCAGCGTCCGCGGCGTGCTGGGCCGCCGCAGCGGCGGGCGCGTCCCGGGGCCGGTGCGGGCGTTCATGGAGCGCGGCGCGGACTTCGTGGTGGAGCGCGACCTGGACACCCTGGTCGCCCGGATGAACGAGCTGACCGGGCAGGGGCTGCTCGACGCGGAGACGGTGCGCGGGGAGGTGGTGGCCCGCGACCGGGAGATCGCCAACCCGCTTCACCAAGGACCTGCAGGTCGCCGCGACTGCGCGGGGCGCGCAGCTACCTCGGCGACCGGCTGATCCGCGTCGCGACGCCGCACCGGCTGCTCGACCCGAAGGCCGGCCCGCTGATCGCCGTGCGGCTGAACATCCTCACCCGCAAGACGCTCGGCGGGCTGGAGACCGACCTGGACGCGCGGGTGCTGGCCGAGGACGGCGAGGCGCTGCCGGGCGTGTACGCGGCGGGCGAGGCGGCCGGCTTCGGCGGCGGCGGCATGCACGGCTACCGCTCGCTGGAGGGCACGTTCCTGGGCGGCTGCCTGTTCTCCGGGCGCGCGGCGGGCCGGGCGGCGGCCCGCGCGACGGCCTGAGCGCCCGGGCCGACACGCGCGGAGGGGCGGTGTGGCGTCCTTCTCGTGCCGCGCCCCTGGACGACATACCGACCAGTCGGCATGATCGGAGGCGGACGGTCCGTCCTCCCCGTCCGGTGAGGAGCGCGCAGCATGAGTGACGACAATCCGCCGGGGCTCGATCTCGGGCGGCTCGCCGCGCACCTGGCACCGCGAGCGGCCGGGGCTGCTCGCGGGACCGCTGACGGGCCGAGGTGATCCAGGGCGGCCGGTCGAACCTGACCTACCGGGTGACCGACGGGCCGAGCACCTGGGTGGTGCGCCGGCCCGCCGCTGGGCCACGTGCTGGCCACCGCGCACGACATGGCGCCGCGAGCACCGGGTGATCAGCGCTCTGCACGACGACGGACGTGCCGGTCCCGCGGCACGCTGCTGCTGTGCGAGGACCCCGACGTGATCGGGCGCGCCGTTCTACGTGATGGAGCACGTGGCGGGCACCCCGTACCGTACGGCCGGGCAGCTGGCCCGACTGGGCCCGGAACGCACCCGGGAGCTGGTCGCTGGCGCTGCCCGACACGCTCGTCGCCCTGCACGCGGTGGATCCGGCGAGCCGTCGGCCTCGGCGACTTCGGCCGCCCCGAGGGCTTCCTGGACCGGCAGCTGCGCCGCTGGGGCAAGCAGCTCGAGGCCTCCCGCAGCCGGGACCTGCCCGGCATCGACGCAGCTGCACGAGCGGCTGGCGCAGCAGCGTCCCGCACTCCCCCGCTCCGGCGGTCGTGCACGGCGACTTCCGGCTGGACAACGTGCTGGCGGACTCCGACGGCCGGATCACCGCCGTCCTGGACTGGGAGATGTCCACGCTGGGCGACCCGCTGACCGACCTGGGCCTGCTGGTGATGTACAGCAGGCAGCCGACCGTGACCGGCTCCCCGATCAGCACGACGCGGGAGGCCACCGGTCACCCCGCACCGCGCGAGCTGATCGAGCGGTACGCGGCCGGCTCGGGCCTCGACGTGACCCGCGTGGGCTGGTACACCGCGTTCGCCTATTTCAAGCTCGCGGTGATCCTCGAGGGCATCCACTACCGCTTCACGCTCGGACAGACGGTCGGCGAGGGCTTCGACCGCATCGGCGACCTCGTCCCCGTCTTCGTCGACGGCGGACTGACCACCCTTGAGGAGGACTGACCGGCGATGGACTTCGCATTCGACCGCCGCACCGAGGAACTGCACGCCCAGCTCCAGGACTTCATGGACACCCGGATCTACCCGGCGGAGCCGGTGGCGCGCGCCCAGCGCGCGGAGCTGGACTCGCCCTGGCAGACGCCGGCGATCATGGATGAGCTCAAGGAGGCGGCGCGCAGGCAGGGGCTGTGGAATCTCTTCCTGCCCGACGCCACCTACGGAGGCGGGCTGACCAACCTGCAGTACGCGCCGCTGGCCGAGATCACCGGACGGAGCCCGCAGCTGGCACCGACCGCACTGAACTGCGCCGCGCCGGACACCGGGAACATGGAGGTGCTGGCCGCAGTTCGGCGACGCTGAGCAGCGGCGCAGGTGGCTGGAGCCGCTGCTCGCGGGGACGATGCGGTCGGCGTTCGCCATGACCGAGCCGGAGGTGGCCTCCTCGGACGCGACGAACATCTGCACCCGGATCAGGCGCGAGGGCGACGAATACGTCGTCACCGGGCGCAAGTGGTTCATCTCCGGCGCGATGAACCCGGACTGCCGGATCTTCATCGTGATGGGCAAGACCGACCCGGACGCCGATGTGCGCCGCCAGCAGTCCATGCTGCTGGTCCCCCGGGACACCCCGGGCGTGGAGGTTCGCCGGGCGATGACCGTCTACGGGTACGAGGACCACTACCACGGCGGCCACGCCGAGGTGGTCTTCGACGGGGCACGGGTGCCGGCGGAGAACCTGATCGGCGAGGAGGGCGGCGGCTTCGCCATCGCACAGGCCCGGCTGGGCCCGGGCCGCGTCCACCACTGCATGCGGCTGATCGGGATGGCCGAGCGGGCGGTGGAGCTGATGTGCCGACGGGCCGTGGACCGCACCGCGTTCGGCCGGCCGCTCGCCGCGCAGGGCGTGGTGCGAGAGTGGATCGCCGACGCGCGGGTGCAGATCGAGCAGTTGCGGCTGCTGGTGCTGAAGACCGCCTGGCTGATGGACACCGTGGGCAACCGCGGAGCGCACACCGAGATCCAGGCGATCAAGATCGCCACGCCGCGTGCCGTGGTGGGGATTCTGGACCGCGCGGTGCAGCTGCACGGCGCCGGCGGCGTCAGTCAGGACTTTCCGCTGGCCGAACTGTGGGCGGCGGCGCGCACGCTGCAACTGGCCGACGGCCCGGACGAGGTGCACCAGCGCTCGCTGGCGCGGCGGGAGTTGAAGCGGTACGCCTGAGACGCGTGCGGGGAAGGGGCAGGCGGCGCCTCCTTCCCCGCACGGGAGTCCGCATCAGGGCTGGACGACGACCCGCCCGGTGGTGATGCCGTCGAAGACCCGCTGCACGGCGTCGCCGGCGGCGTCCAGCGGGACGCGTTCGCTGACCAGCGGACGGATCGCACCCTTGGCGGCGAGCTCGGTCAGCTCCCGGTGGCACGCCTCGACGGCCGCCGGGTCCTTGGCCGCGTACAGGCCCCAGTGCAGGCCCATGATGCTGTAGTTCTTGATCAGCACGTGGTTGAGGCCAGGCGTGGGGATGGCGCCGCCGGCGAAGCCGACGATCACGATCCGGCCCTCGAAGGCGATGCACTTGACCGACCGGGCATAGGCCTCTCCGCCGACGGGGTCGAAGACGACGTCGGCACCGCGCCCGTCGGTGGCCTCCTTCACCGCGGCGACCAGGTCGTCCTCGCGCCGGTCGATCACGAGCTCGCAGCCGAGCTCCCGCGCGGTGCGGGCCTTGGCCTCGCCGCCGACCACGCCGATCACCCGGGCGCCGGCCGCCCGGCCCAGCTGGACGGCGGCGCTGCCCACTCCCCCGGCGGCGGCGTGCACCAGCAGGGTCTCGCCGGACTGGATGCGGGCGCGCCGGTGCAGCGCGAACCAGCCGGTCTGGTAGCCGATGTGCAGCGCGGCCGCTTCGGCGTCGTCCAGCCCGTCGGGTGCGGTGCGGACGGCCGCCGCCTCCACGAGGGTGAGCTCGGCGAAGCCGCCTGCGGGCAGCACCGGCGGGGCGATGACGCGGCTGCCGGTCTCGGCCTCGGCGCCCTCGCCGGCCGCGAGCACCTCGCCGCACACCTCGACCCCGGGGGTGAACGGGAATTCGGGACGGACCTGGTACTCGCCGCGGCACATCAGCGCGTCGGGGAAGTTGACGTTCGCCGCGCGGACCCGGACCAGCAGTTGTCCGGGTCCGGGTTCTGGTTCGGGCACCTCCTCCAGCCGCATCACGTCGCGCGGTTCGCCGTTGCTGTGGACGCGCCATGCCTTCACTGCGGGGCCTCCGAGTCTGTGGTGTGTGGGGTCTGGTGCGGGTGTGGGCGAACTCTAGTGCTGGGGCCGTGAGGGCTGCGCCGAGCGCCGGCAGCGCAGCCCGCGCGCGCTTGGGGCAGCATCTCGTGGACGGATTTCTCGAGAGAGGGGTCCCTCCTGCTCCGCCGAGCAGGTTCTGCCGTGGCGGAGCACTACGGGCGCAGGGCGCGCATGAGCAGGTCCGCCAGGTGGTCGGCCACCTCGCGGGGGGTCAGCGGCCCGTCGGGCCGGTACCAGCTGCCGAGATGGTGTACGGAGCCGAAGTGGTAGTCGACGACCAGGTCCGCTGGGGTGGCGGTGGAGAACACCCCGCTGCGCCGGCCCTCCTCCACCAGCGCCCGGAAGCGTTCGTGGTAACGGCGGCGTTCGGTGCGCACCTGCTTCTGCTTCTCGTCGCTGAGGCTGTGCATGGAGCGAAAGAAGATCATCGCGTCGTCGAGGTTCTCGATCGTGGTGACGACGACGTCGGCGGCCGCGTCGCGCAGCCGCTGCTCGACGGGAGCCCCGGTCCCGGCACAGGCGTCCAGCCGCTCCTGCTGCAGCCGCAGCAGCCGGCCGTAGATCTCGTGCAGCAGGTCGTCCTTCGAGCCGAAGTAGTGGTACAGGGCGCCCTTGGTGACGCCGGCCGCCTCGACGATGTCCTGGACGGAGGTACGGTCGTAGCCGCGCTCGGCGAACAGCCTGGTGGCCGCCGCGAGCAGCCGCTGCGGGACGGGCTGCTGTCCGGAGCGAGTCATCGCGCGCTTTCCTGTGCGGCGGCGGTGGCGGCGTCCTGTACGGCCAGGGTGGCCTCCAGTTTCTGCTGCAGGTGGTTCATTCCGCCGAGCCAGCGCTCGTTGTCGGTGGCCCGGGCCGCGTAGTGTCCGGCGGTCTCGGCGTGCGGGAGGACGAGGAACCGGTCCTGCGCCATCGCCTCGACCAGCGCGTCGGCCACCTCCTCCGGTTCGATGGCCGTCGGGGCGAGCACCAGGTCGCCGGCGCTGCCGGTACCGCGCAGCATGTCGGTCCGCACGCCCTGCGGGCACACCGCGTGCACCGCGACGCCGCGGTGGCGGTAGGTGACCGCGAGCCACTCGGCGAAGGCGAGCGCGGCGTGCTTGGAGACGCTGTAGGGAGCGGAGCCGACCATGGTCAGCAGGCCTGCGGCCGAGACCGTGGCGACGAAGCGGCCGCGGCCGCGGCCGAGCCAGTCGGGCAGCAGTTCGCGGGCGGCCCGCACGTGTGCCATGACGTTCACGTCCCAGGCGTGCTCCCACAATTCCTCGGGTGCCTCGGGCCCGCCTTCCGGCGCGATGCCGGCATTGGCGCAGAACACGTCGATGTCGCCGCCCAGTGCCTCGCGAGCGTGCCGCACGCACCGGGAGGCGTCGCCTGGCAGCGCGATGCCGTCGATCTCCTCGGCGACCGCCGCCGCCCTGCCGGCGTCCACGTCGTTGACCACCACACGAGCACCCAGACGGGCGAACCGGCGTGCGAAGGCGGCGCCGATTCCGCCGCCGCCTCCGGTGACCACGACCCCCGCGTCTGACAAGCTCTCCACGATCGCCCCTCGTCCGCTGCGCGCCGGGCGCTCCGGCGCCACGCACAGACTAACCGGTCGGTATGTCGTGGGGAAGGTGCGGCAGGAAGGTAAAGAGTTCGTCCAGACGGGATCCTGGGGACCGGCCCGTACGTCGAACGGGGAGAGACGGAAACTCCCCCGTCGGAGGTGGGAAGATTGGCCGGTTTCAGAGCACTCGCGGAACAGGTCCGTGATCCACGAAGAGAACCGTCCCAGCGGCGGCAGGCGCTCCGCAAGTGCCTGGAACGCTTCGCCCCGTACGGACACCGGGCGACCTGGCACCATCTGTGCGAACGCGCCGGCGTCGATCCGGAGGACCGCGAACCGGACCCGAGACGGCTGGTGGCCGCCCTGGACGAACTGGAGGAGGCGCGGGCGGTGTGGCTCGCGTACGAGGAGGAGGTCGCCGAGCGCCGCAGGCGCGAGAAGCACGACGGCATCAGACAGCCGACTCCGGTGGACGAATGGCATGGGGAGACCTGGGGTGGGCGGTCCCTGCTGCCGTGCACGAAGGACCCCACCGCACCGCCGGACACCCCGCTCGCCGCGGTGCTGCGCCGGCTCATCGGCGCGATGGAGAACGCGGCCGCTCCGGAGAGCGAGCCGATGGCGGGAAGCCGCGGCTGACCGGCGCCGGCGATCGGCCTGCCGACCGGGGGAACGTTGACAGGCCGGTGACACCCCCGCATGCTGAGCAAGCGCTTAGTGCACTGCGTGCGTGACGCAGGGCGTACCCATGTCGTGGATGCGGAAGGTTGCAGGGATGGCGGAGCCCCGGGTGTTCACCTCGGCCGAGGAACTGCGGGCGGCGGCCGGCGAGGAGCTGGGCGTCAGCGCGTGGCTGGAGGTCGACCAGAAGCGCATCGACCTGTTCGCGGACGCCACCGGCGATCACCAGTGGATCCACGTGGACCCCGAGCGGGCGAAGGACGGGCCGTTCGGCACGACGATCGCGCACGGCTACCTCACGCTGTCCCTGCTGCCCGCGCTGGTCCCACAGGTGCTGCGGGTCGAGGGCGTGCGGATGGGCATCAACTACGGCGTCAACAAGGTGCGCTTTCCCGCCCCGGTACCGGTCGGATCGCGGCTGCGCGGGCGCGTGCAGCTGGCGGAGGTCACCGAGGCGGGCGGCGGCGTGCAGATCGTCGCCAGGGTCACCGTCGAACGGGAGGGCGGAGACAAGCCGGTGTGCGTGGCGGAGAGCGTCAGCCGCTACTTCTGGTAGAGGCCCCGACCATGCGCAGTGCCAGACCGGCGTAGAGCGCACCGATCTCCTCGGGGCTGCGCCGGCCTCCGGTCCGGAACCAGCGGGCGACGTCGATGCACAGCGACAGCACGGCGAGCGCCGTGCCGCGCAGGTCCGCGACGGCGAACTCGCCGGCGGCCACACCGTCGGCGAGGATGCCGCGCAGGATCTCCTCCGTGCGCCGACGCAGCGCGACGATCTCCTGGTAGTGCCCGGGCTCCAGCGCGGACAGCTCGTACTGCACCACGCGCGCGGTCGTGTGGTGCTCGGCATGCCAGCACACGAAAGCGCGCACGGCCGCCTCCAGCCGGTCCGTGTGGCCGCCGCCGCCTTCGGCCGCCTCGGTCAGGATGCGCACCGAACGCTCGTGTCCGACCCGGCTGATCTGGTAGAGCAGCTCTTCCTTGGTCTTGTAGTGGATGTAGAGCGCAGCCGGGCTCATGCCGGCCCGGCCTGCGATGTCACGGGTCGTGGTGGCGTGGAAGCCACGTTCGGCGAACGCCTCGACCGCGCCCAGCAGCAGCCGCCGGGCCGCCTGGGGGGTCACGTCACCGAACGACTCGTGGGTCGCCTCGTCCGCCGCGTCGGCCATCTCGCTCGCCCCGCTCCTGTCCGCTCTCCCGACCGGGCGAACACCATACATGGTGCGCTGAGCACGCGCTTAGCGAACGGCCCGGGAACAAGCAGCGGGTGGCGGGCGGCCGCGGTGCGCCCGGCGGAGAACGACCGGCCGCACGAGGCGCCGCTCGCCGACGGCGCCGAAGGCCCTCGCCGGACGTCGAGGCGCTCCCCCTCCGGGCGAACGACGCGAAACTCCGGACAGGACCTAGAAGACGACCAGCGCGCGGCCGCCGCGGCCGGCCCGCATCGCCGCGAAGGCGTCCGGGATGCCGTCCAGGCCGATCCGGTCGGTGACCAGCGCACCCAGGTCAAGCCGGCCCTCCCGCACGTGGTCCGCCAGGACCGGCAGGTCGCGGGACGGGTCGGTGTTCCCGTACACACAGCCGGTCAGGGTGCGCGCGAAGTGGAAGATCTCCAGGGCGGAGAAGGTCACCTGCTGCTCCTTGCCGCCGATGCCCACCACGGTCACCCGCCCGCCGCGGCGGGTGGCGTTCCAGGCCGCGCGGATCGTCTCCGCCCGGCCCACGCACTCGATCGCCACGTCGGCGCCGTACCCGCCGGTCAGTGCACGGACGTCCTTCGCCGTCTTCTCCGACGCCACGACGTAGTCGGTCGCCCCCGCGGTACGCGCCAGCTCCTCCTTCTGCGGCGAGACGTCGACCGCGACGATCCGGGAGGCCCCGGCGATGCGTGCGGACTGCAGGGTGGCCAGGCCGACACCGCCGACGCCGAAGACGGCTACCGACTCCCCGACCCGCACCCGGGCGCTGTGGTGCACAGCGCCGTACCCGGTGAGCATGGCGCAGCCCAGCAGCGCGGCATCGGCGACCGGCACGCCGCCGGGCAGCGGCAGCACGGCGTGTGCGGGGACGACGGTCTCCTCGGCGAAGGCGGCGGTGCTCAGCCCGGGGTAGAGAGCCTCGCCACCGCCGGTACGGGCGTAGGGGACGGTGGTGGCGGCGTTGGCGTTCTGGCACAGCCACGGCTCGGCCAGTTCGGCACAGAACCGGCAGCTTCCGCAGGACGGCGCCCAGTTGAGCACCACCTGGGCGCCCGGCGCGACCGAGGTAACCCCCTCCCCGACAGCCACCACGGTTCCGGCGCCCTCGTGTCCGAGGACGGCGGGGACCGGCTGGCGCAGGGTGCCGTTGGACAGGGACAGGTCGGAGTGACACACGCCCGCGGCGGCGAGCCGCACCCTTGCCTGACCGGGACCGGGCACGGGCAGGTCGATGTCGGTGACGGCGAGCGGCTCCCCGACGGCGGACAGGACGGCGGCGCGGACCATGGAAGGCGGCTCCTTCACAACTGGAGGGACTGGGTCTGCAGGTACTCGGACAGGCCGTGGGTACCCAGTTCGCGGCCGACGCCGGACTGCTTGTAGCCGCCGAACGGCGCCCGCGGGTTGAACCGGCCGCCGTTGACGTCGACCTGACCGGTGCGCATCCGGCGGGCGAAGGCGACGGCCTCGTCCTCGTCGTCCGACCAGACGGCGCCGGCCAGGCCGTAGACGGTGCTGTCGGCGATGCGCAGCGCGTCGTCGGCGTCCTGGTACCTCATGACCGACAGCACCGGACCGAAGATCTCCTCCTGGGCGATGGTCATCTGCGGCGTCACGTCGGCGAACACGGTGGGGCGGACGTAGAAGCCGCGCGTGACGCCCTCGGGAGCGCCCGCACCTCCGGTCACCAGGCGGGCGCCCTCCTTCTCGCCGGCGGCGATGTAGCCGGCGACCCGCTCTCGTTGCCGGGCGCTGACGACCGGGCCGAGTCGCGTGGCCTCCGCCAGCGGATCGCCGGGAACGTACTTGGCGGCCGCGGCGGCCACCAGCTCCACGGCCTCCTCGTACCGGTCGGCGTCCACCAGCATCCTGGTCCAGGCACTGCAGGTCTGACCGGAGTTGGCCATCACATTGGCGACGCCCACCTTCACCGCACGCGTCAGTCCGGCACCGGGAAGGATCACGTTGGCGGACTTCCCGCCCAGCTCCAGTGCCACCCGCTTGACGGCACCGCCGGCCGCCGCTCCGATACGTCGGCCCACGGCGGTGGACCCGGTGAAGGAGACCAGGTCGACGTCCGCATGCTCGGCCAGCGCCTGACCGGCCACCGGCCCCCGACCGGTGACCAGGTTGAACACCCCCGCCGGCAGGCCGGCCTCGTGCACCGCCTCGGCGAACAACTGCGCCACCAGCGGGGTGTCCTCGGCCGGCTTGAGCACGACGCTGCAGCCGGCCGCGAGCGCGGGGGCCACCTTGGCCACGATCTGGTGCAGCGGGTAGTTCCACGGGGTGATCGCCGCGACGACCCCGACCGGCTCGTGGAAGACACGGGAGTTGCCGATCCGCTCCTCGAAGGCATACTCGGCGGCGAGTTCGGCGTAACCTCCGGCCACCGCGAGCGGCACGGCGGCGTGCACGGCCTGGGAAAACGCCAGCGGTGAGCCGAGTTCCGAGGTGACCGTGCGCGCGATCTCCTCGCGCCGGGCGGCCAGGGCTGCCGTCAGCGCCTCAAGCCGGGCCGCCCGCTCCCCCGGCACGACCGACGACCAGCCCGGAAGCGCGGCACGGGCGGCGCGCACCGCGGCGTCCACGTCCTGGACGGTGCCCGCGGGAACGGCTCCCAGGACCGTCTCGTCTGCAGGGTTGAGCACCTCGATGGTCTCCGGGCCGGCGGGAGCGCGCCAGTCACCGTCGACGTACATGCCGTCATGAGCCTGCATGGACCCAAACTAGCGACGCTGGTTCGGGCTGTCAGCAGCCCGTCAAGTGCCCTGGCTCACCACGCCCGCGTACCCACAGACGTCCGGATGGATCATTGACGCGCCGCGTTGCGATTCCTATGGTCTAGCACAGGAATCCATGGAACGGCGGGAGCAGGAGCCCATGAGCAGCAGCGAGCAGGCACGCAAGACGGCGGAGAGTCTGACCTACCTCTCCGGCTTCGGGAACGAGCACAGCAGCGAGGCCGTTCCCGGTGCGCTGCCGATCGGCCGGAACGCGCCGCAACGGGCGCCGCTCGGGCTCTACGCGGAGCAGCTGAGCGGCAGCGCCTTCACCGAGCCCCGCGCCCACAACCGGCGCTCCTGGCTCTACCGCATCCGCCCCTCGGCCGCTCACCCGCGCTTCGTGCGGGCCGACACCGAGAACCCGGCGCTGTGCTCGGCTCCGTTCACCGAGGCGGTGGCCGACCCGAACCGGCTGCGCTGGAACCCGCTGCCCGACCCCGCTGCCGGCACCGACTTCGTGACCGGGCTGTGGACGCTGGGCGGCAACGGCGACGTGGCCCGGCGCTCCGGCATGGCGGTCCACCTGTACGCGGCGAACACCTCGATGACCGACCGGGTATTCAGCGACGCGGACGGCGAGCTGCTGATCGTCCCCGAGCGCGGCGGGTTGCTGCTGCGCACCGAGTTCGGGCTGCTGCGCGCCGAACCGGGGCACGTCGCGCTGGTCCCGCGCGGCGTCCGGTTCCGTGTCGAGCTGCTGGACTCGGCCGCCCGCGGCTACGTGTGCGAGAACCACGGACAGCCCTTCGCTCTGCCCGACCTCGGCCCGATCGGCGCCAACGGGCTGGCCAACGCGCGGGACTTCCGCACCCCGGTCGCGGCCTACGAGGACGAGGACCGCCCCGTCGAGGTGCTGAACAAGTTCTGCGGCCGGCTGTGGAAGGCCACCTACGACCACTCGCCGCTGGACGTGGTCGCCTGGCACGGCAACCACGTGCCCTACGTCTACGACCTGCGGCGATTCAACGTCATGGGCAGCGTCAGCTACGACCACCCGGATCCCTCGATCTATACCGTCCTCACCTCGCCGTCGGACACCCCGGGGCAGGCCGGCGTCGACTTCGTCGTCTTCGCCCCCCGCTGGCTGGTCGGTGAGGACACCTTCCGGCCGCCGTACTTCCACCGCAACGTGATGAGCGAGTACATGGGCCTGATCGAGGGCGCCTACGACGCCAAGGCGGAGGGCTTCGTCCCCGGCGGCGGCTCCCTGCACAACATGATGTCCGCGCACGGACCGGACCGGCAGACCTTCGACAAGGCGAGCTCGGCCGAGCTGAAGCCGCAGAAGATCGACGACGGCCTGGCTTTCATGTTCGAGACCCGCTGGCCCGTCACCGCCACCCCGCAGGCCCTGGACGCCGACCACCTGCAGCAGGGCTACGACGAGGTGTGGCAGGGTCTTCAGCGCCACTTCCGCTCCTGCTGACGCCCGTTGTCGCGCCCGAGCAATCCGCCGGAGACGATCCCGTGAACCTGTTCGCTCCCGACTCCCTGGAGCTGAACCGCAAGCTGCCGCTGTGGTATCAGGTCTCGCAGTCGCTGCGCGCCTCGATACTCGGCCGTACGCCGGACGCCCCGCTCCGCCTGCCGCCCGAGGACCGGCTGGCCGAGCACTACGGCGTCAGCGTGCTCACCATGCGGCAGGCGCTCAAGGAGCTGGAGGCCGAGGGGCTGATCAGCCGCCACCGGCGGCGCGGCACGTTCATCGAGCCGCAGGCCCGCCGGGGCCGGCCGGTACGGTTGCTGGGCTCGGTCGACGCGATCGTGGCCCAGCAGTCCGGCGAGGAGACCACGCTGCTCTCCCACGGGCCGCACCCGGTGCCGGCCGAACTGGCCGAGCACTTCCCCGGCGTCGACGAGGCGGTGGCCTTCCGGCGGCTGCGCCGCGACCCGCACAGCGGCGAGCCGACGAACTGGGCGGAGAACCTGATCCGCCCCGATGTGGCGCGGCACATCGACCCCGGCAGCCTGGAGCGGGGCTGGCCGATGACCAAGGTGCTGCGCGACGGCGCGGGGGTGCGGATCAGCCGGATCACGGACACCGTGGAGGCCAGGCTCGCGGAGCCGGAGTCGGCGCGGCTCCTCGACGTGCCGCTGCTGAGCCCGATCCTGCACTACACCGGGGTGACCTACGACGAGGACGGCCGTGTCGTGGACGTGGTGCGCATCCACTACCGCGGTGACCGCTTCTCCTTCTCGGTGACGGTGGAGGCCACGCCGGAGGACTAGCCTCCGGCGTACGGCTACCCGCGCCCTCCGAACAGCGAGCGCCGCAGCCTGCGCAGCGGAGCGAAGAGGGACACACGCGCACCGCGGGCCGCGGCGTGCCCGCGGGGGGCGTCGCGTCTGGTGATCTCACGCACCAGCGTCGTCGCCTCCGCCGCCTGCTTGGGCGGGACGGCGGGGCCTGCGAGCACCGACAGATGGCGGTCGAGCCGCGAACTGCTCGCGCCCGTACCGCAGCTGATCGCGGGTACGCGCGCCCTGCTGCGCACTGTTATCTGCTCCATGACTCTCCCCACCCGTACGAGGGCACCCGGCCCGGGCAGACTAACCCTAACGCCCGGCACCGACACTGAGGTATCCCGGCCACCCCATTCACCTTCCCCGGCAAGGGGGTTGACGAACGCGACGCGAACAGACCCCGTCGCGGAGGAGGCGGCAGAACCGCGTCCGGCCCGGCGCGCCGACGCCCGGTCACCGCCGCTTGACCGACCCGTCGCCGCCCACTGCGTGACGGCAGCCCGGGCCCGGCTGCTGAGCCGGCGGTGGGGCCGGCCCGCATTCCCCGTGGACGGCCTGCGGTATCGCACCGCCGAACACCCGATGATGGCGCCCAAGGCCCGGCTCTTCGCCGACGCGGCGGCCGAGGAACGGGCGCCGGCCGCGCGGCATCCGCGCGCCGCGAAGGCCGCCGGGGGCAGACCGCGGCTTCGACGAGGCCGTCCGCCGCACGCACCGCTACGGCATCGTCGGTCGACGGCGGGCTGCACGAGTTCCGCACCCACGGTGAACTGCGTGCCGTTCTGCTCGCCACCCGGGACCGGGTGCTGGTGGAGGCGAGTCCGCTGGACCGGGCCCGGCACATCGGGCTCGCCGCCGACGACGAGCGGGCCGGGGATCCGGCTCGGTGACGCGGGAACGACCTGCTCGGGTTCGCGCTGATGGAGGTACGGGACCGGCCGGCGGCCGGGCGGAGCTGACGAGGCATCGGCCGGGCGGGTGCATCGCAGGGGCCTGTACGAGTGGTGTGGTGACAGAACGAGCCAGGACCGGGAACAGCCCTGATCATGCGTACTCACACGATCCGTACCGCCGTAGCCGGTACGGTCACCGCCATCGCCGTTGCTGGACTGAGCCTGACCACCGCTGGTCAGGGTGTGGCACAGGAGCCGAAGAAGGACACCGCCCAGGCACCCGTCTTCCTCCTGCCGGAGGAGATGCCGCAGGCCACCACTCCGTGGTGGGCCGGCGAGGTCCGCCAGGGGCTGCCGGACCCGGCGCCCATGTGCGTCAAGTCGGACGTCGTTCCGGACGACGCCGTCGCCTACAACCGCGAGTACTACACGGACGACGTCACCAAGGGCTTCCAGGTGACGGTCACCGCGAAGAGCGCGGACGCCGCGACGGACATCGCCATCGAGCTCCGCGACGACCTCGCCGCGTGCGCCGCGAACTGGCTCGAGGAGAACGGCGGCGGGAACGCCACCTGGAAGAAGCTGGACTCGGTCAAGGCCGAGGACGGCGCCCAGGTCTACGGCGTGGAGACCGCCTCCCAGGACGTGCTGCCCAGCGTCCAGCTGTTCGGCGTCGGCCGGGCCGGCAAGGTCGTCACTCTGGTCGGCTGGTCGGACATCGGCACCTCGGAGCACTCCCCGGTCCGCGCGTTCGACAAGACCATGAAGACCGCGGTCAACAAGCTGACCTGGTAAGTCTCAGTCATACAGCGCGCGCAGCGCTTCCACCACAGCGGCGTGTGCGGAGTCCCGGTCCAGGCCGAGGCGACGCACACGCCGCGCGTACGTCTGTGCGGCCTCTGCGGCTTCCCGGGCCGCCGCGTCGCCGGCTGGTGCGACGAGCGTGCCGTTGCGCCCGCGGGTGACGACCACGCCGTCCTCCTCCAGCGCCCGGTACGCCTTCGCCACGGTGTTCACCGCCAGGCCCAGCTCCTGGGCAAGCCCACGCACCGTCGGCAGCCGGTGTCCGACGGGCAGCGTGCCTGCACGGACCTGCGCGGCGATCTGGGCGCGCAACTGCTCATAGGGCGGGTCGTCCAGGTCCGGGTCGATGGCCAGGGTCAGCTGCACGGGACCTCCGGTCCTCTCACAGGGGTCGGTTGGGTACGTCTCTGCGGGCGATTCTCCCTCAGGACCGGCAAAACCCGGTGCGCCGCCCGAGCGGTGCCGCCTACGGTTGCCGACCATGACACCCACCGTCCGCGCGTTCCGCCCGGAGGACGCCGAAGCCGTGGCCCGGGTCCGCCGCAGCGCCGTCCCGTACATGGTCTGCACGGCCGCGAGCATCCTGCACGCGGCACACTCCGCGCCGGAGGCCGTGCGCGGCCGGTTGTTCGTCGCCGAGGACGGGCACGGAGACGTCGTGGGGTGCGTGGATACCGGACTGAGGTACGAGAGCCCCGAGCCGGGCCAGGCCTTCCAGCACACGGCGGTGCGCCCTGGGGCGCGGCGCCGGGGTGCGGCCCGTGCACTGGTGGCCGCCGCCGAGGGGTACCTGGCCGGCATCGGCGCGCTGCGCGTGCACAGCTGGGCAGCGCAGGACGGCCGTTCGCTGCAGGTGGCCGAGCATCTGGGCTACACGCGCAGCCGCCGAGCCGGCTTCCTGGGACTGGACCTGCGCACGGCATCGCTGCCGCCCGGGCCCGCCCGGCTGCCCGCCGGCGTCGAGTTGCGCACGGCCGCGGACTTCCGCGACGACGTGCGGCCGCTGTACGAGGCGGACACCGAGTGCGCGGAGGACGAGCCCGGCGACGTCTCGGCCGGGCGGATGCCGTTGCAGGACTGGATCCGGCTCAACTGGCGGCGGCCCGACTTCGATCCACAGCTTTCGTCCGTGGCCGTGGTGGACGGTGAGGTGGCCGCCTACAGCGAGGCGCACACCGACGGGGTGAGCCGCTACTGGTCGGGCATGACAGGCACGCGGCGCGCCTTCCGCAGTCGCGGCCTGGCCACGCTGGCCAAGGCCGACTCGCTGCGCCGCGCCCGGGCAGCCGGACTCACCCACGCCTTCACCGGCAACGACCTGGAGAACGCGCCGATGCTGGCGGTCAACCGTCGCCTGGGCTACACGGTCGCCGCCGACGAGTGGCGCTGCTGGAAGGTCCTGACAGAGCCGGCGGCCGGCTGAACTCCCATCAGCCCGCGGCAGCGGCACGGCGCCACTGAACCGTCCCGCCGCTACGCGACGGCATCACCCGCCTGGTGCAGGTCAGGGGGGTGGACGGTTCCGGCGGCGGCCGGACGATCGCCATGGGATGTTGGGTCGCCATGGGGAGATCGTGCCACTCGGCGCCGACCGCGCCCCGATCCGCCGTCCTGTCGGAACCGGTCAGCGGCCGCCGACACCGTGCACCGGCTCCGGGCACGGTGGGGGCTCAACCGCCGCCGAACCCCCCTCCGAAGTCGCCGCCGCCGAACCCGCCGTCGCCGAACCCCCCTCCGAAGTCACCTCCGGTGGAGTCCCCGGCGTCGAAGCCGCCGTACCCGTAGCCGCCCCAGCCGTACGGGCCGGCCATCATGCTGCCGAGCAGGGTGCCCGTCAGCAGCCCGGGCAGCATGCCGCCGCCGAAGTAGCCGTACGCCCACGGTCCGTACATCGGCCCGGCGTCCCAGTACGGCCGGCGGCCCTGCGCGGTGTCCACCTCGCGGGACATGGGTTCCATGCCGTCGGCGAGCCTGGTGGCGTCGGCCGCACACACCGGCACGGTGCGGGCGGCGCCGCCGGGCGGCGCCCACTGCACGTCGGTGGCGGAGGGGCCGTGGCGCGGGTCGAAGAAGCACGGCGGGCGCCGTTCGGGCAGCGGCTCGCCGGACCGGCGGGCCTCCAGGGTGGCGAGGGCGAACCGGCCGTCCTCCAGCGCTCTGGTGACCGCCTGCACGTCCCGTGGGTGCCGGGCGGTGGCCATGGCCTCCTTGGCCTGGTCATAGCCGTCGAGCGCGTGAGCGTAGTCGGCCCGCATGGCGTCGTCGGCTTCGGGGTCGGACGGGGAGAACTCGAGGCGGTCGAGTTTCTCCCCGTAGGCGGTGATGTCCTCGTCCACCACCGGCCGCAGGACCTCCAGCTGCCGACGCTCCTGATCCGCGAGCCGCCGGTTGCGGCGGCGCCCGACGAACAGCGCGCCGCCGACCGCCAGCGCCAGGAACCCCAGAATCACCCCGAAGCCGGTCAGCGTGCCGGTGTGGGATGCGCCGCTGCCGTTCACGGGTCCGCCGCTCCAGGACGCGGGGGCGTCGCCGTGTGCCTGCTGGACGGCGTGGTCGACGAAGTCGGTGACCATGGCCTGCACGTTCCCGGGGTGGCCGCGCTGCACCGCGCCGACGAGGTGCGTGACGGCGTCGTGCGACATCACCGAGGAGTCGGCGCGGGCGTCGAACCGGTCGCCGAGTGCGACGGCGTAGACGCCGCTGATGCCGACCTCGGTGCGCAGATCCTGGAAGAGGGTGTCCGGGTGGAAGTCGGAGTTGTTCGGCAGCACGGCGACGAAGACCGGCTTGTCGGCGCCCTTGACGGTGCCCCGCAGGTCGTCGGCCGCTCCGCCGGGGAGTTGGTCCGAGGCGCGCGGGTCGACGTAGACGGGCCCGTGCCGCAGCGCGTTCGCCGCCTGGTCGACACCGCTCGCGGCCTGCGCGCCCGTCGAGGTGACGGCCACCAGCGCCACGAGGACGGCGAGGAGGGCCAGCACCGGTGCCAGCAGGTGCCGCCGGGTCGTGGACTGCACAGCGGTGTCCATACGTCGACGCTAGCGCCATATCCGACATCATGGACATTTTTCGCGGCCGATCGCCGCGCACGCCCGTGCGCACAGGATCGCGTCATGACGACCGAGACGGGGTTCGTGGAGATCACCGACGAGGCGGAACTGCGTGCGCTGGTCGGCACGCCTGCCCCAGCCGAAGCTCGCACTGCTCGTGGAGATCGAACAGATCTTCTTCCACTGCTCAAAGTCGTTCCTGCGCTCCAGGGCCTGGGATCCGGACACCTGGCGGCCGGACGCGCTGCCGCCGCGTGCCCGGCTCTCCAAGGCGCTGGAGCGCAGGAACGACCCGATCGAGGTGCTCGAGGAGCACTACGGCGCGCGGTACGCCGAGCACCTCTACGACTGATCGTCGAGCCCTACGACAGACACGTCGTGGCGGTGGCGTGCGCGGGGTCGAGTGCGTTGACGGTCTCGTGCATCGCCGCCCGGTCCACGGTCCCGATCGCCACGTGCTCGGAGATGTCGATCGCGCACTTGTCCTGGATCAGCACGTTGTGCACGTGCGGCCCGTGCAGGAACTGCGAGGTGTAGGGCGTGACCACCTCGTCGTACCGGGTGGCGATGACCGTGTAGTCCACGCCGGGCACGGTGTCGCCGCCGGCGTTGAGCCTGCGCAGCAGGTCCGACCCGGCGACCTGGTCGGTCAGTGCCGGTGCGACGCCGCCGATGGCGTCCTCGGCGCCGGGAAAGTAGTCGAAGAGCTTGGTGAGGCCGTCGAGCGTGGTGCCGTGGTTGGACGGTGCGATGCCGACCAGCGTGTGCACCTTGGCCGCACCGCCGAGGAACTTCAGGTAGTAGCGCGGCATCATGCCGCCCTGCGAGTGCCCGACGACGTCGACCTCGCCGGTACCGGTCGCCCGCAGCACGCCGTCGACGAAGTCGGACAGCTGCTGCGCGGACTTCTCCACCGGGCCGAGTCCGTGGAAGAGGGGCACGCCGTCGAGCTGCCCGTAGTCGAGCGAGAACACGCAGTACCCGCGGTTCTCCAGGTACGGCGCCATGCCGAGCCAGTTGTCGACCGAGTTCCCGAACGTGCCGTGCACGAGCACGACGGCCCGGGGGTGGGCGCTCGAGGGCCGGCAGGAGTAGTCGTTCCACCCGCTGCTCGGGGCGGCGGTCTGTGGGGCGGCGGCGGCCACGGTGGGCAGGGCGGCGAAGGTCAGCGCGGCCGCCGTGACGGCAGCCGATCTGCGGAGTCGTTTCCAGTACAGCGTCATGTGGGGTCTCCTCGCGGCTTGAGGATCGCTGTTGAATGCCTGTCAACGTACGGACGGGTAACACCGGTGGGTAGTCTCGGGACGGTAAATTTTCGTGTCCACGACAGAAGTCGCCGCTCGCGCGGCGCTGAGTACTCTGGAGGCTCTGCGGATGTGACGAAGGTCAACACATCCGGGCGCACGGATTCCGCGACGCGGGGTAGGAGCCACGCCGCACAGCTGGACGTACGCACCAATCGAGAAGGAGCCCCATGAGGATCGGGATCGTCGGAGCCACTGGTCAGGTCGGCGGCGTGATGCGCGAGATTCTGGCCGAGCGGAACTTCCCGGTCGACGAGCTGCGGCTGTTCGCCTCGGCCCGGAGCGCCGGCCGGACCCTGCCGTGGCAGGGCACGGAGGTCACGGTGGAGGACGCGGCCACGGCCGACTTCACCGGCCTGGACATCGTCCTGTTCTCGGCCGGCGGCGCCACGTCCAAGGCCCTCGCGGAGAAGGTCGCCTCGCAGGGCCCCGTCGTGATCGACAACTCCTCGGCCTGGCGGATGGACCCGGAGGTGCCGCTGGTCGTCTCCGAGGTGAACCCGGAGGCCGCCCGGCAGCGCCCGAAGGGCATCATCGCCAACCCGAACTGCACCACCATGGCCGCCATGCCGGTGCTGCGCCCGCTGCACGCGGAGGCCGGGCTGCAGGCGCTGGTCGTCGCCACCTACCAGGCGGTCTCCGGCAGCGGCCTGGCCGGCGTCTCCGAGCTGGACGAGCAGGCCCGCAAGGCCGTCGAGTCGGACGCGACCCAGCTGGTCTCGCGACGGGCGCGCGGTGGACTTCCCTGCGCCGGACAAGTACGTGCGGCCGATCGCCTTCAACGTGCTGCCGATGGCCGGCTCGATCGTGGAGGACGGCCGCGAGGAGACCGACGAGGAGCAGAAGCTCCGCAACGAGAGCCGCAAGATCCTCGACGTCCCGGAGCTGAAGGTGGCCGGCACCTGCGTGCGCGTGCCCGTCTTCACCGGGCACTCGCTGCAGATCAACGCGCGCTTCGAGCGTCCGCTCGCCCCGCAGCGGGCCCGGGAGATCCTCGCCGACGCGCCGGGCGTGGCGCTCTCGGACATCCCGACCCCGCTGCAGGCCGCCGGCCGTGACGCGAGCTACGTGGGCCGCATCCGCACCGACGAGACGGTCGAGCACGGCCTGTCGCTGTTCGTCGCGAACGACAACCTGCGCAAGGGCGCCGCGCTGAACGCGGTGCAGATCGCCGAACTGGTGGCAGCCGAGCACGGCTGACGCCGCAGGCACCCGCGGACACGGCGCGGGCCCCGGACCGGAGTCTCCAGGTCCGGGGCCCGCGCCGTGGGCGGGGAATCCTCCTCGTCGCCTGGAGACGTCAGCCGATCTGCGCGCCGAAGGCCTGCAGGGCCTCGGTGACCGGCTGGAAGAAGGTCTGGCCGCCGGAGGTGCAGTCACCGCTGCCGCCGGAGGTCGTGCCCAGTGCCGTGCCGCCGGCGAAGAGCGCGCCGCCGCTGTCTCCCGGCTCCGCGCACACGTCGGTCTGGATGAGGCCGTCGACCGTGCCCTCCTGGTAGGTGACCGACGCGTTCAGGGCCTGCACGGTGCCCTGGTGGACGTGGGTCGTGCTGCCGCTGCGCGTGACGGTCTGGCCCACCGTGGAGGTACCCGCCCGGGTGATCTTCTGCGAGCCGCCGTCGTACAGGTCGACCGCACTCGGGTGCGGGACGTCGGCGGTGTACATCACCAGGCCGTAGTCGTTCCCGGGGAAACTGCCGTCCCGGGTCTCGGCGATCGTCGCGCCGCCCTGACTGTCGGACCAGCTGGAGATGGCGTTCGTGCAGTGGCCGGCGGTCAGGAAGCCGGGCTGCCCGCCGACCGTCACGTTGAAGCCGAGAGAGCAGCGCGCACCCGGGCCCCAGATCGCGTCGCCGCCGGCGATGCGGGTGGAGAACTTCCCGGGCACCTGCTTGAGGACGGCCTTGCCGTCCTGCGCCGCGACCTGCTTCTTCAGCTTGGCCAGGTCGGCGCCCTTGACCGTCCTGTCGGCGGTGACGACGACCTTGTCGGTGCGCGGGTCCACGGCGCGGGAGGTCCCGGGCATGCTCTTCTCGGTGAGGGTGTGCTTCACCGCCCTGAGCCGGGCCATGGTGTGCTGCACGATTCTGGCGGTCGCACCGGTCTTCTCGACCCGCTGCTTCGCCGCCTCGTTCACCACATTGACGACGAGCTTCTTGCTGCCCACGTCGTAGTAGGCGCCGGCGTCACCGCTGATGCCGGCCGTGAGCTTGTGCGCGAGCTGCCCGGCCTCGACGTTCGAGAACGTCTTCGCGACCGGTGCGGGCGTCTCCGCCGCGTTGGCGCTGGCGAAGGTGAGTGCGCCGGCGACGAGCGCCGCGGCGCTCACCCCGGCCAGAACCGCCTTCGGCTTGGTTATGCGTCGCTTGTGCCTCAACTGAAGTCCTCCTGTGGGGGAGGGCTGCGCTCCGGGACGTGTGGCGCAGCCCGGAGGTTTCGGGTACGAGCAAGGACACAACCGCCCGATAAGGCACGCTCATGTCAATGCGCGACCGATCCTGCCCCGCACTCGGAAAGAGACACAAGAAGCTGCAGAAGACGCACACAAACCGGCCGTAGGACCGTCACTCGTCCTTCTCGGACCGACCGGAGCGATCCGGATCCCGCGCGCCGTCGTCCTGAACGGCCCCCTCCGCACTCAGGCGCGGCTCGGTGGCCGGCTCCGGCGTGTCCACCGTCGGATCGGCGAGCTCAGGTGGCACGGAACCGGCCCGCTCCACCGCCTCCGCCTCATCGGTTCCCGCGATCTCCTCGTCGACCGAGGCACCCGCCTCGGCGGCGACATCGCCAGGAGCGCGGTGGCCGCGGTCGAGGAACCGCAGCAACTCGACGGGGAAGGGGAGCACCAGCGTCGAGTTCTTCTCGGTGGCGACCGAGGTGATCGTCTGCAGCAGCCGCAGTTGCAGCGCGGTCGGCGTCTTCGACATCGCCTGCGCCGCCTGCGCCAGCTTCTTGGACGCCTCGAACTCTGCGTCGGCGTTAATCACCCGCGCCCGGCGGTCCCGCTGGGCCTCGGCCTGCCGGGCCATGGAGCGCTTCATGGTCTCCGGCAGGGAGACGTCCTTGATCTCGACGCGGTCGATCGTCACGCCCCACTCGACGGCAGGGCTGTCGATCATCAGCTCAAGACCCTGGTTCAGCTTCTCGCGGTTGGAGAGCAGATCGTCCAGTTCGCTCTTGCCGATGATGGAGCGCAATGCCGTCTGCGCCATCTGTGAGACGGCGAAGCGGTAGTCCTCGACGCGGATGATGGCGTCCGCCGGGGCGACGACCTTGAAGTAGACGACGGCGTCCACCCGGACCGTGACGTTGTCCCGGGTGATGCCCTCCTGCGCGGGCACGGGCAGCGTGATGACCTGCAGGCTGACCTTCTGCAGGCGGTCGACTCCGGGAATGATCATGGTGAACCCCGGCTCCCGCAGTTGAGGCTGCAGCTTGCCCAGCCGGAAGACCAGAGCGCGCTCGTACTGCCGCACCACCCTGGAGGCGGAGACGACGAGCAAGGCCACCACGATAATGAAGGCGACGATCCCAATGATCACAGTCACCGACCCCCATTCGCACCGGTATGTCCCGAAACCTACGGTTTCAGGGTAGCGCTGCGCAGGCCGGAGGGCCCGGCTTGTTCAGCAGTCGCACCCGCAGTCGCAGTCACAGCACCCTCCGTCTCCGCAGTCGCAATTGCTGCAGCAGTCGCAGGGGTCACAGCAGTTCGTCGGGTCGCACACGTCACAGCAGTCGCCGTCCCCGCAGCAGCCCTCGCGCTGCTTCCCCGACCACGGATCCGGGTAGTGCTCGCGGCAGCAGACCTGGCAGGTACAGCACAGGCCCGCCCATACCGCACAGCCGGGTATCAGGCTGCGCTCCCGGCCGCCCTGCGGCTGGAAAGGCGGCTGCGGTGGAGCCCCGCGCGGCACGTGCGCGCACACGGTGCCGAAGGCGTGGTCCACCGCGCGCGGCAGTTCGTGCACGAGCAGCGCGTGGGCCAGCGCGCCGTCGCCGAAGTCCACCTCGCGCAGTGCCAGGCGCACCCCGTGCACGGCGTCGTCGCACAGTCGCCGGACCTCGGGCAGCGGCGTGGCGGTGACGGCGATCGGGTTCCAGGCCCCGGTCCGCGCGTCCTCCTCGAGGTCCTCCACGGCGTCGAGCAGGTGGGCGAGCCGGCCGAAGAGCCCGCCCGCCTCCGCGAGCGGCTCCTCGTTGTCCGGACGGCCGGCGAGCACCGCGGTGTGCGCGAACGCGGCGGCCGTCGCCGTCTCGGTCGGCTCGGTCACGGCGAACAGCGACGCGCCGTGAACGGTCAGCGCCTCGATCTCCTGCTGCCGGTGCACGGCGTCGAGCAGCACGTCCACTCCGAATCCGAGCGCGGCGCCGGCGCGAACACCGCCGCGGTCCCAGCCGGCGGCCAGCCGACGGGCGGCCACGGCGACCGGGCGCCGGGCGAAGAGCCCGTCCCGGTCGGCGACGTGATCACGTACCTTGGCCGAGGCGAGCACGAGCGAGACGGCCGCGGCGAGCCGTGCACCCTCACCGCGGGCGACGGACGCGGTACGCATGCCACGCAACGGGCACGGCCCCGCGGTGCGGCGCCCCGCCGGCCGGCCGGCTGCAGTCTGCGCCTCGGTGAGCACCGACACGATCAGGCCGTCGTAGTTGGTGGCCACCCGGGCCAGCTGACCGTGGTCGGCCCGCAGGGCGAGGCAGAGTCCGCACAGGTGCGCCGTCCAGGACGCGCCCAGCCGTTCGCCCAGCCGATGACGGCATGGCCTGATGATTCCGAACACAGCTCCCCCGAAGTCCGCTGCCGTGACGTATCCGACGACGGCGATCCTAGTGCCGCACCAGGCAACGTTTGCCCCGCTCGCCGCCCTGGCACGCACGCTCGCTGCGTTGCCCGAAAGCCCAGGTAGGACAACTACATGCAGCTTCCGGGCGCCTGACGATCGCACGCGCCAGGACGCCTCGCTCCCGGGCAAACCCTGCCTGACGCGGCCCTAGGTCCTGTCTGGAGTTTCCCGCCTGCGCCGGCGCCCGCCCTCCGGGCGGACGACGCGAAACTCCAGACAGGACCTGGCGTCGTGGCCCACGGCTGCCGACGGACCTTCGCTCACCCGTCCGAACACCGATGCCACCCGTACGGGCGGATATTGTGATCTTGCACTCCGTCACCGGCCGTACGGGGCAACTTCCTTGATAAACCGCCATATGCTCTGCACCAGAACCGTCACGAATCACGTCCACGTCGGCAATCCACTTGGCGGATTCCGAACATCATGGACGACGATAGGACTGCGGACGGTGTACAACCGCGCGCAGAGGAGAGGAGGCGTCCATGGGATCGGTGCGCAAGGCGAGTGCCTGGCTGGGCCTCGTCGACGACAACGAGATGCGTTACTACGACGACTACGCCGAAGGTGCCCCCGAGGGTCCGGAGCCCTCCGACGCTGCTCCCGAGCCGTGGGTGACGGACCCGCGAGTGCGGGTGACCGCCGAGGCCGCGCAGGACAACGGGACCCGGATCGCCTCGGTCACCCCCGACGGGTTCCGCGACGCGCGCGGCATCGGTGAGCTCTTCCGCGACGGAGTTCCCGTCATCGTGAACCTGACCGCGATGGACGCCACGGACGCCAAGCGCGTGGTGGACTTCGCCGCCGGTCTCACCTTCGGCCTGCGCGGCGGCATCGAGCGGGTTGCCAACCGGGTGTTCCTGTTGACGCCCGCCGACTGCAGGATCGTCGGCGGCGACGACCATCGCAGCGACCAGGACGGCTTCTTCAACCAGAGCTGACGCCGGCCGGTCCGCGGTCCCCGTCAGCGGAAGGCGTCGATCCCGGTGAGCGCCTTACCCAGCACGAGCTGATGCATCTCCACGGTCCCCTCGTAGGTGAGCACCGACTCCAGGTTCGTGGCGTGCCGCATGACGGGATACTCCAGGGAGATGCCGTTCGCACCCAGGATCGTGCGCGCGGTCCTGCAGATCTCGATGGCCTCGCGCACGTTGTTCAGCTTGCCGAAGCTCACCTGCTCCGGCCGCAGCCGGCCGGCGTCCATCCGCCGTCCCAGGTGGTGCGCCAGCAGCACACCCTTGTGCAGTTCGACCGCCATGTCGGCCAGCTTGGCCTGGGTGAGCTGGAAGCCGCCGATCGGCTTGCCGAACTGTTCGCGGGTGGTGGCGTAGTCCAGCGCCGACTCCAGGCACGCGCGCGCCGCCCCCATCGAGCCCCACACGATGCCGTAGCGGGCGTGGCTCAGGCAGCCGAGCGGTCCGCGCAGGCCGGTGACCTCAGGCAGCACGGCGTCGGCGGGGAGCCGGACGTCGTCCAGCACCAGCTCGCTGGTCACCGAGGCACGCAGCGACCACTTGTGGTGGATCTCGGGGGCGGAGAAGCCCGGGGTGTCGGTGGGCACCACGAAGCCGCGCACCCCGTCGTCGGTACGGGCCCACACCACGGCGACACCGGCGATCGAACCGTTGGTGATCCACATCTTGCGCCCGCTCAGGACCCAGTCCGTGCCGTCCCGCTTCGCATGTGTGCGCATGCCGGCCGGGTCCGAGCCGTGATCCGGCTCGGTGAGGCCGAAGCAGCCGATCACCTCTCCGGCGGCCATTCGCGGCAGCCACTGCTGCTTCTGCTCCTCGCTGCCGAAGCGGTGGATCGCGTACATGGCCAGCGACCCCTGCACGGACACCAGGGAGCGGATGCCGGAGTCGGCGGCCTCCAGCTCCAGGCAGGCCAGGCCGTACTGCACGGCGCTCGCCCCGGCGCATCCGTACCCGCTCAACGACATCCCCAGGGCCCCGATCGAACCGAGCTCCCTGGCCAGTTCCCGCACGCCGGGCAGTTCGCCGCGTTCGTACCAGTCCGCGACGTGCGGCAGGATCCGGTCGGCGGCCCAGGACCGCAGGGTCTCCCGAACCGCGACGTCCTCCGGCTCCAGGAGGTCGTCGAGGCCGATCGGGTCGGCGGGGTCGAAGGGCGGCAGAGCGGGCATCGGTCCTCCGGACGGTCGGGAACGGTCCAGCCGAGGTTACGGTCGGGTAATACCGCTGGACAAGAGGCTCCCGGCCGTCGCGGCCTGCGGCTCCCCCGACTGCGTCGGGCCCTGCCGTTTCCCCGACTGCGTCGGGATGTGGGGCCGCTGGGCCTGGCACTGAGCGTCGATCGACTTGGGCAGCCTGAGTGCGGCCACGGCGCCGAGCAGCAGCAGACCGGCACTGACCAGCAACGTCACGTGCAGGCCGTGGACGAAGGAGGACCGGGCGGCGGCGAGGAGGTGCCCGGCTGCCGGACCCGCGAGGTTGGAGGCGACGTCGTATGCCTCGCCGAGGGAGTGCCCGGCGTCCACCGCGGCGCCGTGGGATACGCCGGGCACCGAGCGGACGCCCGGGGCGTAGGCGGCGTTCATCACGCTCCCCAGCAGGGCGATCCCCATGCCGGCGCCGAGCTGGTAGGCGGTCTCCCCCACCGCGGCGGCACCACCCGCCCGGTCCTCCGGCGCGTCGCTGAGCATCGACTCGTAACAGCCGAACAACGTCGTCTCCAGACCGAAACCGAGCAGCAGGAACCCGACGGTGAGCAGTGCCGGCCGGTCCGCACCACCCACGCCGGTCAAGGTGAGGACCGCGACGGCGGTGAGCAGAAAGCCCAGGGCCACCATCAGCCGGGGGCCGAGCAGGTGCAGCAGCCGGGAGCCGCACAGACCGGCCCCGACGGCCGCCACGGACAGCGGCAACAGCCGCAGGCCGGCCTGCAAGGGGGAGAGACCGAGCACGAGCTGCAGGTACTGGGCGGCCACCAGCGCCAGGCCGACGAGCGCCAGCACCGTCAGCACGATGCAGCCCAGTGCCGTGCCGAAGGCGGGACGGCGCAGCGCGCCGATGTCGATGAGTGGGTGGGAGCGGCTGCGCTGCCTGCGCACGAAGAGCACCAGGAGCGTCACACCCGCGGCCAGCGCCGCGACAGTGGCCGCAGTGAACGGCTCTCCGTCGCCTGCCCGCTTGACTCCGACGACGACGCCGAACACCCCGGCGGCGGCCATGGCGGCGCCCAGCACGTCCCACGGACCCTGCCGGTCGCCGGTGGACTCAGGAAGCAGCCTCAGCCCGACGGGGATGCTCACCGCCATCAGCGGAATGTTGATCAGGAAGACGGAGCCCCACCAGAAGTGCTCGAGCAGCAGGCCTCCCACCAGCGGGCCGAGAGCCGCCCCGACGGCGGCGACCGCGCTCCACACGCCTATGGCCATCGCGCGTTCGCGCCGGTCGGGGAAGACGTGCCGCAGAATGGACAGCGTCGCGGGCATGATCATCGCGCCCCCGACACCGAGCAGGGCACGGGCGCCGATCAGCAGACCGACGGAGTGCGCGGCCGCCGCGACCGCGGAGGCGAGCGCGAAGAGGCCGTAACCCGTCAGCAGCACCCGGCGGCGGCCGGTGCGGTCGCCGAGTGTGCCGAAGAGGATGAGCAGCGAGGCGCACACGAGGGGATAGGCGTCGACGATCCACAGCAGCTGGGTCGGGCCGGGGCGCAGGTCCTCCGAGACGGCGGGCACCGCCACGTGCAGCACGGTGGCGTCGACGGCCACCAGGAGCAGGCTGGCGCACAGGACGACGAGGACGGTCCATCGGTTCGTGATCGACTTCGTCGCGGCCGTCCGGGACATGTGGCACCTTCCTCCTGCGCCCTCTTGTGCGGCGGATCGTGGGGAAACACCCTGGGCGGCAGCACGCCCGGGCCCGGTCCGTCAGGGGCGGGTGGGCGACAGCGTACGCGAGGACGGCCGGGGAGCGAGTGGCGCGTATCACATCACAGTGGGGTGGAACGGGACACCGAGCCGACCCCGGACTGGGCGGCGCCGCGGACGATTTGCCATTTCCGCGCGGCGAACCGAAAAGTGTCGCCGTGATGGCACGGCACCGGTTCGGAATACCCGGAATGCTGGAGGTAAGACCCGCTTAAGCGTTCTTCGGATAGCGCGGCGAATCGGGAGTGCCGGGGGTTTCCCACATCACATCGTCATCACAAAGGGCCATGACACGCCCGTTCCGCTCAGGTACTCGTTGTACCGTCGATTGGGTGCGTACCGACCGAATCCTCGCGCGGCTCGAACAGGAGCCGGCGCGACCGAGCAGCCGCGCGGCCCCGCGGATGAGCCGAACCAGGAAGCTGCTGTTCGGCTGCACCACGGGTGTCTACGCGGTGATCGTCGCAGCAGTCATGCTGACGACGCCGCTGGTACGCGTGGACTGGCAGGTGATGCTGTTCCGTCCCTACAAGCAGTGGCCGGAGTTCCACGCCTTTCTGGACTACTTCGTGGTCCTCGGGCAGCGCGGGCCCACCGCGGTGCTGGTCGCGGCCTGGCTCGGCTGGCGGTCCTGGCGGCAGCGCACGCTGCGGCCACTGCTGGTGCTCGGTGCGGCGTTGCTGCTCCTCAACGCGTCGGTCGGCGCGGTGAAGATCGGACTGGGCAGGCTCGGCCCCCACTACGCGACGACGGTCGGCTCCTCCGAACTGTTCTCCGGTGGCGACATATTCCCCTCGGGGCACACCGCGAACGCGGTCGTGACCTGGGGCATCCTCGCCTATCTCGCCACGACGCCCCGCGCCCGACGGGTACTGTCCCTCGTCGCCTCCGTCTTCGCACTGGGCGTGGGCGCCACCACGGTCTACCTCGGGACGCACTGGGTCAGCGACGTGCTGTTGGGCTGGGTGGCCGGCCTGCTGATCATGCTCGGCCTGCCCTGGTGCGAGCCGTTCCTCGGACGCGTCGAAGCGGTGATCTTCGCCTATCGTGAGCGGCTGCTTTCCCACGGCTGGCGACGCTGGCGCCCGTTCCCGGTGCCCGGCGTCGCGCGTCCGTTCCCGGCCGCGGTGGCCGCGACCACCGCGGCGGAGACGGCCCACGGGCCGGCCCTCACCCGCCCGGGAGCCGCCGCGAAGGCGTCGACTCTCGGCCACCACATGGGGCATCCCCACGTCGCGCGGAGCGGACGGCAGCCTGCCGGCCAGGGCGGCCACCGGGCCGGCTGAGCCCGGTCGGCCCCCTTCGGGGCACTGCGGGTGCGGGTCAGCCCGGCCAGCAACGCTCGACGGTGCCGTTCCGGACGGTGAAGTTCAGCCGGCCGGACAGGAACTCCATGGTGATGATCGCGTCGGGCGGCAGCGAACGAACGGTGTCCCAGCCACGCTCCCTGGCCTGCCGCTCCGCCGCGGCGGCGGGCAGGCCCACATAGCGTGCGGGGTCGTCCTGCGGTGCGTCCGGGACGATGGATTCGGGTGCCATGCGGGCCACCGTACGGCGTGGGTCACCCGTCCGGAAGTCCGGTTTTCGTCCCCGCCGCGTCACACCTCTGTCACAATGATCCGCGCAATCGAGCGACGAATTCACCCCTCGAAAAAACCTTCTCCTTTCCCTGCGTGCGGCGGCTTCGCTCCATTCGGAAAACGCCGGAGAGAGCGGGTCTGCGATATACCGGGGCGGACCGTGGAGTGCGTCACTCGAGAGGTAACGCCGTTCTCTCCACCCGCAGGGCGAGGTCGTTGGCCGCGGTGAAACAGGCTGTCACGCTCAGGCCGTCGAACGCGAGCGGCGGGCACGGGGTCAGCCGCCGCTTGTCCGGCAGGTCGTCCAGCAGCCGGGCCAGGCGGACGGGCTCGGCTGCCTCCGACGCGCGCAGCCACAGGTGCCACAACCCCGGTCCGGCCAGCGCCCCGCAGGTCAGCTCGCAGTCGAACGCCGGCTCCTCCCCGGCGACGGGACGCACGGCGGCGTGGACGGGTCCACCGCCCTGCTGTGCGGTCCGGGCCTCCAGCCGCGCCCCGCGGCCGATGGAGGCGCCGTAGAGCCGGCCCCGCACGACGAGCCCGTCTCCGGCGCCCGTGATCCGGTCCATCTCCGCGTGCGGCCAGCGCAGCCACGCCCGCACGGTGAGGTTGTCCTGCCGCGTGGCGTAGGGGATCCGCACTCCCAGCCAGGTGCGGTGCACGCCGGGAACCCGTTCGACCAGCGGGCCGAGATCGCAGTCGCCCGGCCGCAGGCGCTGCGGCTCCGCGCCCGGCAGCGCCAGGAAGGCGTCCCATCGGCCCTCTGCCAGCACCATGGTGCTGGGCAGCGCGGCGCGGAGCCGCCCGCTTCCCGAGGGGACCAGCGGCAGGCGCACCGAACCACCCGGCCCGGGGCCGTACCGGCGCCGCAGCAGCAGCGCGGACCCCCAGTCCTCCCGGCCGTCCGTCGTGGTCACGTCGAAGGTCAGCCCGCCCGCGCTGTCCGCGACGCAGTCGGCCCGCGGGCGCCTCGGCGGTGCCGCCGGCGCCGGTCTCCCGTTCCCGGGCCCACCGTCATGGTGAAGCAAGGTATGCATCGTCCTGGTTCCACACGAAGACGCGGACGCTCCCCCGGGCGCCGCCTGACACCCTGTGTGACGCCGTACAGACGCGGCGGGTTGGCCGGGTCCGCCAAGTTGTGTCCGAAGAGTGCGGGAATCGTGAGAGCCGATATGGAACCTCCGACCCCCCTGTTCCGTCAGGGAGCCGAGGCCGCTGCCCGATTCGGACGCCGGGAACGCGTGACCGGGACCACGTCAGCGCCGTTGGGCATTGACGAAAGACGCAATGTCCACGTGCCGAACGGGCCGACGGCCCCGCGAGAAGCAGGAGTTCCCCGTGCCACCCATGCTCGACGTCAGCGACGCCGTACGTGCCGAGATCGGTGAAGAAGAAGCCGAACGGCTGCTCGCCGGGGAGAACGCCCCGGGCACCTACGACTGCACCTCCTGCCGGACCCCCGGCGACACGGACACGGAGCGGACCAGCACCGTCCTGTTCGTCGGCGGCGAGACGGCCGTGCTCGCCTTCGCACACGCCGGCTGCGTGCCCTCTCAGGTGGTGACGGTCTCCGAGGAGCAACTGCAGGGCGCGGTGCGCACCATCACCGGGGACGCGGAAAGCGTGGCGCCGCAAGCCCGGATCGCCCGGGCCGGCCGACGCCGAGGCCCCGATCATGCCCGCCGCGCCCGGCACCCCCGCTGTCCCGGTGGACCGGCAGGCCGTGCTGGGGATCACCTGCGGGCAGATCCTCGTCGACGACACGCTGTACCCGGCGCTCGTCGTCGAGCCGACCGGCCCGATCGTCCGGCCCGGAAACGAGGGTCCCGACGACGAGTTCCTCACGCTCCTCGGCGAACACGGCTTCGCGCCGGTGCTGGACGTGGCCCGCGCCCCGCAGGCGCTGCAGGGCTGGTCGGTGCTGCTGGCGACCGGCAGGCTGCACGCGATCCTGCAGCCGGCGCAGAGCGGCGGCAACCGGCCGAGCGCCTGGTGGCAGGCGCACCAGCCGCTGGCCGTCACCGACGGATGGCGCGCCGCCGTGAACAAGACGCAGACCGTGCTGGTCTACTGCGCGCCCGCCGGCACCATCGGCCAGCAGCCGCGCGAGGACCTGATGCGCGAGGCGATGGAGAAGGCCGCGTCGTCCGGCCTCCTGGTCGCCGCGGCCATGCCGCTGGCCGGGGCCTGAGGTCTCCGGGACCGTTCACGATCAGGTCATCCGCCGCCCGGTGCCGCATCCACCGGGCGGCGGTCTCGTTGTTCCCGGCGTGCAGCCATACGACTCTTCCCGTGACCGGAGCCCGTACCTGAATCACGGCCGGATCCCCGGCATGCGGCCGGCCGAGCCCGTCGCCGGCGGCCGCCTCGGCCACGCCGATCTACGACGCCCTCTACGCCGAGTACCGGCGGCTGTTCCGGGCGCTGCCCGGCGACCGCTCCGGGGAGGAGGACCTCCGCTTCGAGGGCTTCGGCTCCCCCTACCGGCGGATGGGCGCGTCCAGCGGCCGGTGGGAGGGCTACTGGGAGGCCACGGCCCGGCAGCGGCGTCCCGCTCTTCCGGCGGCGCTGCCCCCCGCACCGCGCGACGCCGGCGGGCACGGAGCGTAGTGCGGCGTCTGCCGAGGTTCGCTCCGTTCACCGCCCTGGTACATCCCCTGCCTGCGGCGGGAGGGCCCCAGAACTGCGCTGCCGGGTTCCGCCCGAGGGAGGCGCCGGCACCAGACCTCACTCCCTGATCCGGCCTGATCCACATCAGACCCCCTCGACGCTCGGCGGGCACCGGCTACTTCTTGCGGCCGCGCTTCTCGCGGACGCGCACCGACATGTGGATCGGTGTGCCCTCGAAGCCGAACTCCTCGCGCAGCCGCCGCTCCACGAAGCGGCGGTAGCCCGCCTCGAGGAAGCCGGAGGCGAACAGCACGAATCGCGGCGGGCGGGTGCCCGCCTGGGTTCCGAAGAGGATCCGCGGCTGCTTGCCGCCGCGCACCGGGTGCGGGTGGGAGGCGACGATCTCGCCGAGGAAGGCGTTCAGCCGCCCTGTCGGCACCCGGGTCTCCCAGCCCGCCAGCGCGGTCTCGATGGCCGGCACCAGCTTCTCCATGTGCCGGCCGGTGCGTGCCGAGACGTTGACTCGCGGCGCCCACCGCACCTGGACCAGGTCGCGCTCGATCTCTCGCTCCAGGTAGAAGCGGCGCTCCTCATCCAGGGTGTCCCACTTGTTGTAGGCCAGCACGAGTGCGCGTCCGGCCTCGACCGCCATGGTGATGATCCGCAGATCCTGCACGCTGACCGACTCGGACACGTCCACCAGCACGACGGCGACCTCCGCCTTCTCCAGCGCGGCTGCCGTGCGCAGCGAGGCGTAGTAGTCCGCGCCCTCCTGCAGGTGGATGCGGCGCCGGATACCGGCGGTGTCCACGAACTTCCAGGTCCTGCCGCCCAGTTCGATCAGCTCGTCGACGGGATCGCGGGTAGTGCCGGCGAGCTCGTTCACCACGACGCGGTCCTCGCCGGCGACTTTGTTCAGCAGCGAGGACTTCCCGACGTTGGGGCGGCCGATCAGGGCGACTCGGCGTGGCCCTCCGACGGCCGCACCGAAGGTCTGCGCGGGAGCCTCCGGCAGGGCGCCGAGCACCTCGTCGAGCATGTCGCCGGTGCCGCGGCCGTGCAGCGCCGAGACGGGGAAGGGCTCGCCCAGGCCCAGGGACCACAGGTAGGCGGCGTCCGCCTCACCGGAGGGGCCGTCGACCTTGTTGGCGCACAGCACCACCGGCTTCCCGGCCCGTCGCAGCAACTTCACCACGGCCTCGTCCGTGTCGGTGGCGCCCACCTGCGCGTCCACGACGAAGACGACGGCGTCGGCCGCCTCGACGGCGAACTCGGCCTGCGCGGCCACCGACGCGTCGATACCGAGCACGTCCTGTTCCCAGCCGCCGGTGTCCACGACCTTGAACCGACGCCCCGACCACTCGGCCTCGTAGGTCACACGGTCACGGGTCACGCCCGGCTTGTCCTCGACGACGGCCTCGCGGCGGCCGATGATGCGGTTCACCAGCGTCGACTTGCCGACATTCGGGCGGCCCACCACGGCGAGCACCGGCAGCGGGCCGTGCCCGGCCTCGTCGAGCGCACCCTCGACCTCCGCCAGGTCGAATCCCTCTTCCGCGGCGAGCTCCATGAACTCCGTGTACTCGGCGTCGCCGAGCTCACCGTGCTCGTGGCCGTCGCCGGGCTGGATGTCGTCGTTCATGAAGTGTCTGTCCTTCGTCGGTGGTCTTCTCGAGTGGCCGGATCAGCGGCCGGTGAGCACGTGGGCGTCGGCAAGGTGCCGGGTGAGCCGCTCGCGTATCCGCACGGTCGCCTCGTCCAGCGCGCTGCGCGTGCGGCGTCCGCTGCCGTCTCCGGCCGTGAACGGGTCGCCGAAGACGACGTCGACGTGGCTGCGCAGCGGGGGCAGCGCCGGGATGACGCGGCTGCGCCGCCCGCTGCTGCCCAGCACGGCGACCGGCACGATCGGCGCCCCCGAGCGCACCGCGAAGTAGGCGAGCCCGGACCGCAGCGACGCGAAGTCGCCCGCTCCGCGGGTGCCCTCCGGGAAGATCCCGAGCACCCCGCCCCGCCGGAGCACGTCGAGTGCGCCGGCGACTGCGGCGCGGTCGACGGCCGTCCGGTCCACCCGCAGCTGGCCGATGCCGCGCAGGAACGGGGCAAGCGGTCCGACGAACGCCTCCTGCTTGATCAGGAAGTGCACCGGCCGGGGCGCCGTGCCCATCAGCAGCGGTCCGTCGACGTAGTGCGAGTGGTTGACGGCCAGGATGACCGGCCCGCTCGCCGGCACCCGCCAGGTGCCCAGGGCTCGCACCCGGTAGACGGCCCCGGTCAGGCCGATGGCGATGCGGCGCCCGGCGGCGGCACCGCGCGCGCTGGGGACGGGCTCGTTCACCTGGCCTGCTGCTTCTCTTCGATGAGGGTGACGACGCACTCGATGACCTGGTCCAGCGTCAGTTCGGTGGTGTCCACCTCGACGGCGTCGCCGGCCTTCTTCAGCGGTGAGGTGCGGCGGCCGGAATCGGCGGCGTCCCGCTTGGCGAGCGCCTCCCGCGTCGCGGCGAGGTTCGCTGCCTCTCTGCCGGTCAGCTCCCCACTGCGCCGGGCGGCGCGGGTCTCGGGCGAGGCCGTCAGGAACACCTTCAGGTCGGCGTCCGGCAGGACGGTCGTGCCGATGTCCCGGCCCTCGACCACGATGCCGCGGGCGGCCTCCGCCGCGATGGAACGCTGCAGCTCGGTGATCCGGGACCGCACCTGCGGCACGGCGCTGACGGCGCTGACCGCCGCGGTGACCTGCTGGGTGCGGATCGGGCCGGAGGCGTCCCCGCCGTCGACGGTGATGGTGGGCGCTGACGGATCGGTGCCGGAGACGATCACGGGCTTGCCCGCCGCCGACGCGATCGCGGCCGGGTCCGAGAGGTCGATGTCGTTGCCGAGCATCCACCACGTGACCGCGCGGTACTGGGCACCCGTGTCCAGGTAGCTGAGGCCCAGCTTGGCGGCCACGGCCCTGGACGTGCTGGACTTGCCCGTACCGGAGGGGCCGTCGATGGCGACGATGACGGGTGCCGAGGCGGTGTGCACGGTGAGGGGGACCTTTCTCGCGGGCAGGAGGACTGGGCCGAACGGGCTTCCCCAAGGCTACCGGCTGCCGGTGACACGCCCGACCGCCGGACCGTGCCGGACCGCCTCACTCCTGGCGCAGCGCCCAGCCGCGCTCGCGCAGCGCGGTGGTGAGGACCGCGGCGGCCGCCGGATCCACCATGAGCTGCACGTGGCCGGCCTGCTGCCCGGTCGCGTGCTCGATGCGCACGTCCTCGATGTTGACGCCCGCGGCGCCGGCGTCGGCGAAGATCCGCGCGAGCTCGCCGGGCCGGTCACCGATCAGCACCGCGACGGTCTCGTACGGTGCCGGAGCCTGCCCGTGCTTGCCGGGCACCCTGGCGCGGCCGGCATTGCCGCGGAGCAGCACGTCCTCGATGCCTTTCGCCCCGGCGCCCCGGTCGGCCTCGTCGGCCGAGTCCAGCACGCGCAGCGCCCGCACGGTCTCCGCCAGGTCGACGGCGACGTCGGCGAGAACGTCCGCGACCGGCCCGGGGTTGGCGGAGAGGATGTCCAGCCACATCGCCGGCTGCGAGGCCGCGATGCGGGTCACGTCCCGGATGCCCTGGCCGCACAGCCGCACGGCGGTCTCGTCGGCGGTCTCCAGCCGTGCCGCCACCATGCTGGAGAGCAGCTGCGGGGTGTGCGAGACGAGTGCGACGGCGCGGTCGTGGGCGTCGGCGTCCATCACCACGGGAACGGCCCGGCACAGCGCGATCAGTTCCAGCGCCAGGTTGAGCACCTCGGTGTCCGTCTGCGGGCCCGGCGTCAGCACCCAGGGCCGTCCCTCGAACAGGTCGGCGGTGGCGGCGAGCGGACCGGACTTCTCCCGGCCCGACATGGGTGGGTGCCCAGGTAGGTGGCCGGGTCGCCGCCGCAGAGCGGCGAGCTCGCGGCGCGGCGCCCCCTTGACGCTGCCCACGTCGATGACGCCGCGGGCCTCCCCCAGCGCCTGCACGGCGGCGACCGTGGCGGCCAGGTGGGCGGGCGGCACCGCGACGACGGCCAGGTCCACCGGGGCCTCGGGCCGCTCCTCGGTGCCTGCGCCGATCGACGCGGCGACCCGCGCCTGCTCCGGGTCGTGGTCGCGAAGGTGCACCCGCACGCCGCGGGCGGCGAGCGCGAGGGCGGCAGAGGTGCCGATGAGTCCGGTGCCGATCACCAGGGCGGTGCGCATGGGCGGTTCGCCCTCCTTAGCTGGGCGTTCCTTACTGGGCGATGTCCTTGCGGAGGGCTGCGGCGGCACCGAGATAGACGTGGGTGATGCCGGTCCTGGGCAGGTCCGTCTCGATGTGGGCGAGGATGCGCACGACGCGCGGCATGGCCCCCTCGACGTCCAGCTCCTGCGCGCAGATCAGCGGCACGTCCACGATGCCCAGTTTGCGGGCCGCAGCGGCCGGGAAGTCACTGTGCAGGTCGGGCGTGGCCGTGAACCAGATCGCCGATCAGGTCCTCGGAGGTAAGCCTGTTGCGCCGCAGCACCTCGGTGAGCAGCTCACAGACCTGTTCCTGCATGTGTGCGGCCTCGTCCCGCTCCAGCTGGACCGCTCCGCGCACCGCTCGTACCGCCACCTGTCGTTTCCCTTCTCGCGCCGGCCGGCCGCCCTGCCCGGCGGCCCGTCGACCAGCCTAGGCATGACATCCGGTCGCCGCCGTGCGCCGCCCGGTCACTGAGACGGGCGGCGTGCGGCGGAACAGACTCAGAGGCCGACCTCGTCCATCAGCATGCCGACCTCGGTGTTGGTCATCCGGCGCAGCCAGCCGGACTTCTGGTCGCCCAGGGCGATGGGGCCGAACCGGGTCCGGACCAGCTTCTCCACCGGGAATCCGGCCTCGGCGAGCATCCGGCGCACGATGTGCTTGCGGCCCTCGTGCAGCGACACCTCGACGAGGTAGTTCTTGCCGATGTTCTCCACCACCCGGAAGTGGTCGGCACGCGCGAAGCCGTCCTCGAGCCGGATGCCGTCTTTGAGCCGCTTGCCCAGATCGCGGGGCAGCGGGCCCTGGATGGCGGCCAGGTAGGTCTTCTTCACGCCGTACCGCGGGTGGGTGAGGCGATGGGCCAGCTCGCCGTGGTTGGTGAGCAGGATCAGGCCCTCGGTCTCGGTGTCGAGCCGGCCCACGTGGAAGAGCCGGGTCTCCCGGTTCTGCACGTAGTCGCCGAGGCACTGGCGGCCGTCCGGGTCCTCCATGGCGGACGACCACGCCGACCGGCTTGTTCAGTGCGAAGAACAGGTACGACTGGGTCGCTACCGTCAGGCCGTCGACCTTGATCTCGTCCTTCGCCGGGTCGACCCGCAGGCCCTGCTCCAGGACGATCTTCGCCGTTGACCTCGACGCGGGCCTGCTCGATCAGGTCCTCGCAGGCGCGGCGGGAGCCCATGCCGGCCCGTGCCAGCACCTTCTGCAACCGCTCGCCCTCCTGCTCGCCGAAAGTCTTGGGCAGCTTGACCTGCGGCTTGCTGTGCCGGGCTCGGTTGCGCTCCTCGACCTGCGCCTCGTACTCACGGGGCCGCGCGGGTGCCGAGGCACGGCGGTTGCGGGCCTTGGGCGCGCCGCTGCCGGTCACGGAGCGGGACGAGTCCTTGCCCTTCCCCGCGCCGCCCTTCCCCGCGCCGCTCTTCCCCGCGCCGCTCTTCCCCGCGTTCCCACGGCCGGCCGGCTTGCCGCCGGCGTCGTAGCGGCGCTCCTCGGGACGGGGACGGCCCGACCGCTGCTGCCCGCCGCCCCGCCGTCCGGCGCCTCCGGAGGGCGCGTCCTTGCCGCCCGCGTTCCGGGGCTTCCGGTCGCCACCGCTGTTCCTGCCGCTGCTTCGCATCAAATTTCCGTCGTCTGGTTGTCGGCGCTCTCGTCTGGATCGAACGACGGCAGCCCCTCCTGGCTCTCCCCCTCGACCGCGTCCGCCTCCGGGAGGAAGGGCGCGAGTTCCGGAAGCTCGTCCAGGCCGCGCAGGCCCATCCGCTCCAGGAAGTAGTGCGTCGTCCTGTACAGGATCGCACCTGTCTCGGGTTCCGTGCCCGCCTCCTCCAGCAGCCCGCGCTGCAGCAGGGTCCGCATGACGCCGTCGCAGTTGACTCCACGCACCGCGGAAACGCGCGAGCGGCTGACCGGCTGGCGGTAGGCCACGACGGCCAACGTCTCCAGAGCGGCCTGGGTGAGACGGGCCTGCTGGCCGTCCAGCACGAAGCGCTCGACGGCCGCGGAGTACTCGGGGCGGGTGTAGAACCGCCAGCCGCCGGCGACGAAGCGCAACTCGAAGCCGCGGCGCTGCCGGGCGTAGTCGTCGCACAACTCGCGCAACGCGTCGCTCACGGCGCGGCGCGGGCGCTGCAGCACCTTGGCGAGGTGCTCCTCGGTGACCGGCTCATCGACGACCATCAGCACGGCTTCCAGGGCCGGTGCCAGCTCGAGCTCCGCCGCACCGTCGGCATCTGCCGGCAGCTCCTCCTCGGGCGTCCGCGTACTCGTGTCGCTCATCGGGGTGCCCCTTCCTCCGGCTGCGCCGGTGCGCTCTCCTGGTCGAACTCGTCGGTGACCACCGGGTCGGCTCCGTCCTCGTTGCCCCCGCACCAGCGGACCGTCAGCGTGCCGAGCGGCTCCTGCTGGTCGAGGGTGACGGCACGCTCGCGGTAGAGCTCCAGCAGTGCGAGGAAGCGCGCGACGACGGTGAGTGTGTCGGCGGCGTCCTCGGTCAGCGCGGCGAAGTCCGCCTCTCCGAGGGTGCGCAGCCATTTCACGACGATCTCCGCCTGCTCGCGGACGCTGACCAGCGGCGCGTGGATGTGGTCGATGTAGACCTGAGGTTTCGGCTTGGCCTGCATCGCCTTGACGGCGAGCTTTGCGAAGCCCTCCGGGCCGATGCTGAGGATGACCTCCGGCAGCAGCTCGGCATGGTGCGGTTCGAGTCCGACCGTGCGGGGGTGGCGGTGGCTCTCGGCGGCGAGCCGGTCGGCGAAGACGTCCGCGACCTGCTTGTACGCCCGGTACTGCAAGAGCCGGGCGAACAGCAGGTCGCGGGCCTCCAGCAGCGCGAGGTCGGCTTCGTCCTCGACCTCGGCGGCCGGCAGCAGCCGTGCCGCCTTCAGGTCGAGCAGGGTCGCGGCGACGACCAGGAACTCGGTGGTCTGGTCCAGGTCCCAGGCCGGGCCCTTGGCGCGGATGTGCGCCATGAACTCGTCGGTGACGCGGGAGAGCGCCACTTCGGTCACGTCCATCTTGTGCTTGGAGATGAGCTGCAGCAGGAGGTCGAAGGGCCCCTCGAAGTTGTCGAGCACCACGGTGAATCGGCCGTCCTCGGCGCCGGGTTCCTCCTCGGCGCCGTCCGCCGTTTCCCTCACCGCAGCCGCCTCGGCAGTGGCTCGCGCCGCCGGCACGACGACCGAAGGTGTCCCGCCGGGAGCGCCTTCCCCCTCTGCGGCGCTGCCCGCGTCCGCGCCACCCGGCTGCGCGGCAGCGGGTTCCTGCTCCGCAGGCGCAGTACCCGGTTCTCCGGTGACCGGCTCGGCGACGGCGGGCCCGACGGGCGGAGGACCGGCCGGCGCAGATGAACCGGCCGTCAGGTTCACGGCCAGGCCTGGCTCCGGCCGCTCGGTCGCCCGCGGCTGAATCCGTTGAGGGCCGTGCGCGGTCTCGACAGCCGCCGGCACCGCCTGTTCCGGAGGCTTGGGCAGCCGCTGCTCCGAGGTCGCGGGGCCCGGTGCGCGCCGAGCCTTGTCCGCGCCCCCTGGCGCTCGGGGTGCCGTGGCGAGCCCGTCCGGGTCGTGGACCGTGCCGCGGTCAGGCGGGGTCGTGGGGGTGCTGCCGGAGGCGGCCCCCGCCCCGCCGCGGCCCAGGGGGCGGCGGCGGGGCGGGGGCACGGCGCGGTCGTCGGATGGCATCGCAGCAGGCAGCGTACCGAGCATGCGGCTCCGAAGCAGAAAGGGCACGGCGTGACAAACGCGTCATTCCCAAACCGTCCGGCCCGCGTACGGGGACTCCTCCAGGGCGCCGGCCCGAGGGGAAGGGCGGTGCCGGCATCCGGCGAAGCCGGCGTCAGCGGCCGCGGAGGCGACGGACGAGGATGCTCGCGTCGCCGCGCGACTCCAGGTCGGCCAGGACCACGGCCACGGCCTCCCGGACGATGCGGCCGCGGTCGACGGCCAGCCCGTGTTCGCCCCGCAGCACGAGTCGCGCGTGCTCGAGGTCCATCAGCTCCTCGGCGGAGACGTACACGGTGATCTTCTCGTCGTGGCGTTCCCGGCCGCTGGGGCGGCGGTTCGCCGCCCGGCTGCGCCGGGAGGGCGCCTGGACGCGGGCACCCCCCGCCCCCGAGGGCGGACGCGCGGCCTGTGGAACCTGCGGGACCGCTCCGCGGCGGCGCTCCGCCGCCTCGGGGCCGGTGTTCTGTCCCGGCACGGCACCGCGCCCGCGTCCGGCGGGCGGAGCCGAGCGGGCTGCACCGCCGCTCGCCGCGTCACCCTGCGGATGCTCCTGCGCGGCCTCACGGTCCGCGCCGGATCCCGGTGACGGCGCTCGGGCCCCATCGGTCGGCGCGGCCTGTTCGCCCTGCGGGGCGGAGGGTTGGACGGCGCTCCCCCCGGTCGTTCGGAACAGTTCGTCGGCTGCCGGCAGACTCACTCGGCGTGGCACCGGGCGAGCACCTCCCTGGCGAGCTGGCGGTAGGCTGCGGCACCGACGGAGTTGGAGGCGTAGGTGGTGATGGGTTCGCCCGCCACCGTCGTCTCCGGGAATCGCACGGTCCGGCCGATGACGGTGTGGTAGACGTTCGCGTCGAACGCCTCGACGACGCGAGCCAGCACCTCCCGGCTGTGGACCGTCCGCGAGTCGTACATGGTGGCGAGGATCCCGTCGAGCGAGAGCTCCGGGTTGAGTCGCTCCTGCACCTTCTCGATGGTCTCGGTCAGCAGGGCCACACCGCGCAGCGCGAAGAACTCGCACTCGAGCGGGACGATCACCTTGTGGGCGGCGGTGAGCGCGTTGACCGTCAGCAGACCCAGCGAGGGCTGGCAGTCGATGACGATGAAGTCGTAGTCGGGCAACAAGGGTGTCAGGGCACGCTGGAGGGTGGACTCCCGCGCCACCTCGCTCACCAGCTGCACCTCGGCCGCCGACAGGTCGATGTTGCTCGGGAGCAGGTCCATGCCGGCGACGGCGGTCTTCAACAGCACCTCGTCGGACGACATACCCCGCTCCATGAGCAGGTTGTAGACCGTCAGGTCGAGTTCCATCGGGTTGACGCCGAGTCCGACCGACAGGGCTCCCTGCGGGTCGAAGTCGACGAGCAGCACCCGGCGTCCGTACTCGGCGAGTGCGGCACCCAGGTTGATGGTCGAGGTGGTCTTCCCGACCCCGCCCTTCTGGTTGCACATCGCGATGATCTTGGCGGGGCCGTGCTCGTTGACGGGTCCCGGGATCGGGAAGTACGGCAGCGGGCGGCCGGTGGGCCCGACGCGTTCACGGCGCTGACGGGCGGCGTCCGGCGCGAGAGTGGCCGCGTACTCGGGGTCGGGTTCGTATTCCGCGTCCGGGTCGTAGAAGTGCCCCTCGGACATCTCGTGGTAGGCGGGGTCGCCGTGGCGGGGATCATACGCGGCGATGCCGTCGGCGGGCTGACCGCCCGTCGAGTCGCCGGCCGTGGCGTTCACGTGGTGGCCGTCCAAGCTCGGGTCTGCGCTGCGGATGGGTGAGTCGCCGGGGTGCGGGGAGAATCCCGCTCGACCACCCACGGGGCATGTGTCGACTCATTCACAAGTCGTCGTACCTCCTTGGCGTCTCACGTTGTCAAGAACGGTACCCTTGTCGACATGCTGACTAGCACCGCGTTGAACACGCACGCTACCGCAGCACCTGCCAACGTTGCATCCGTTGGAACCGACTGGGGAGACGCCGAACTTGAAGAGCCGGCAGCCCTTCTCGAGGCGATGGACGAGCTCCCGGAGGACGCCTCTCGCGCACTGCTCTCCCTCCGCCTCAGCGTGAGGACCGACAGCTCGGCCTCTCCCGTCCGCCGGGAGACCGGCCTCTGTCGTGACACCCTCACGCAGAAACACCGCGTCGTCGGCGTGGCACGAGACTCGGGCACTTCAGCCACCAAGGTTGCTTCATTCAATTGCGGGGAGTCGGGGTACTGGATGAAGCCAGACGCGTTCGCGTCTCCGATGAAGGACGTGTCGGCACGGTGAGAGAGCAATGGAGACGGGCAAGCAGCCCTGCGGGCAATTTCCTGCGGGGAAACCTGCGCGGCTGACGTGGAGCCTGCGGGCCGTCCGGGCGCTGAAGCTCGCCGGCGTGCCGGCCTTGCGCAGCGACGCGGTCCGCGCAGGGGCGCAAGCGGGCGCACTCTGGAACCGGCACGAGCGCCGGGCGGCCCCGGCGTCATCCGCCCTGGGGCCGTGGGAAGCCGGCCGTCCGCACGGCACGCCACCGGCCGGATCCCCGAATGGGAAACCGGCCGGTGATGTGCGAACGGGAAGGTTGACGATGTGCGTTGACGGGCCTCTCCGAAGGGGATGAATCAGCCGAGGAGCGACTCGAGTTCGCGGGTGCGCAGCCCGTGGGCCTCGGCGACCGGGCCGTACACGACCTCGCCGTCATGGGTGTTGAGTCCCCTGGCCAGCGCGGCGTCCCGGCGCACGGCGTCGCGCCAGCCGCGGTTGGCCAGCTCCACGATGTAGGGCAGCGTGGCGTTGGTCAGCGCGTAGGTGGAGGTGTTCGGCACGGCGCCGGGCATGTTGGCCACGCAGTAGAAGACCGAGTCGTGCACCTGGAAGATCGGCTCGGCGTGCGTGGTGGGACGAGAGTCCTCGAAGCAGCCGCCCTGGTCGATGGCGATGTCGACAAGGACACTCCCGGCCTTCATGCGGGAGACCAGCTCGTTGGTGACCAGCTTGGGGGCCTTCGCACCCGGGATGAGCACGGCACCGACGACCAGGTCGGCCTCGAGCACCGCCTTCTCCAGCTCGAAGGCGTTGGAGGTGACGGTCCGCACGGAGGTGCCGAAGATGCGGTCGGCCTCACGGAGCTTGTTCACGTCCTTGTCGAGCAGGGTGACGTTGAAGCCCATGCCCACGGCGATCTGCGTGGCGTTCCAGCCGGAGACACCGCCGCCGATCACCACGGCGCGGGCCGCGCCGGTACCGGGAACGCCACCGGGGAGCACGCCGCGGCCGCCGGCCGAGCGCATCAGGTGGTAGGCACCGACCTGCGGGGCGATCCGGCCGGCGACCTCGGACATCGGGGCCAGCAGCGGCAGCGCGCGCTGCGCCGTCTCGACGGTCTCGTAGGCGATGGCGGTGGTGCCGGAGTCCAGCAGCGCGTCGGTGCACTCGCGGGAGGCGGCCAGGTGCAGGTAGGTGAAGAGGGTCTGGTCCTTGCGGAGGCGGTGGTACTCCTCGGCGATCGGCTCCTTGACCTTCAGCAGGAGGTCGGCGATCGCCCACACCTCGTCGGCACTCGGCAGGATCGTGCCACCCGCCGTGACGTACTCCGCGTCGGGAATGGAGGAGCCGTTGCCGGCGCCCTGCTCGACGTACACCTGGTGCCCGTTGCGCACGAGTTCGTGCACGCCGGCCGGGGTGATGGCCACCCGGAACTCGTTGTTCTTGACCTCGCGGGGGATGCCCACCTTCACGTCGATCACGGTCCTTGCCTGGGAGAGGATGCAGATGACGCCGGACGCATCCCCGCACATCGATACAGAAGGCGCATGACGGGCGCAGGCGGGATCGCCGCAGCACGGCCAGTTTAATGAAGGATCCCGCGCTGTCCAGCCTTGCAAAGAGTCAATTCTTTCTCAGACCACTATTGATTTCGCAGGTTCCGGTGTCTTGCCCGGGCCAGCTCGCGCCGGGACCGCTCCAGACCTGCCCGGTCACCCGTCCTGCGGTACAGCGCCACGCAGGCCCGCCACGCGCGCAGCGCCTCCTCCCATCGGGCCGCACGCTCGTGAACGGCACCGAGCCTGCCGTACAGGCGGGCCGCGGCCCGGTCGTCCCCGCCGGCCTGCCGCGCGGACAGGGCGCGCGCGTACCAGTCGGCGGCCCGGTCCCAGTCGGCCAGCTCGGCGTAGGTGCCGCCCAGGCACTCCAGCGCGCGGGCGGTGGCACGCGTGTCAGCGGCTTCGCGCGCCGCGTCCAGGGCGGAGCGGTAGCGGCCCAGCGCACGGGAGAACCGTCCGGTCCCGGCGTCGAGGTCCGCCAGGTTCAGCAGCGCCGCGGCCCGGTCCCGCGGCGGGCCGGCCCGTTCCGCGACGCGCAGCACCAGTTCGTGCAGGCGGTACAGCTCGGGTGCGGCCTCCTGGGGCGAGCAGTGCGTGTCCAGGGCCCGGGCGAGCGCGGAGACCAGGCGCCGGGCGAGCGTGTCCAGCGCACCGCCGTCCGCCTCCACCGCCAGCCGCGCCGCAGCAGCCAGCGCCGCCCGGCACGCTCGCAGCCACCGGCCCGCCTCGCCCGCGTCGCGGAAACGCAGCGCGGCCGGCAGTTCCCGGTGCAGTGCGCGGCCCGGTGAGCCGGGCGGAACGGCCACACCGTGGCAGCTCTGCAGTCTGCGCACCAGCCGTTCCAGCATCCGGGCCCGCGCCAGCAGCACGTCGCCCGGGCGTTCGCGTTCCGCCAGCTGCGCCCGGACCAACGGGTCCAGGCAGCCCGGAACGCGGTGCCTGCCTGGCGCGTCGTTGTGCAGCAGCCCGAGGCGGACCAGGTCCGAAAGCACACCCTCGGCGTCCGGCACTGCCCAGCCGGCCAGCGCGGCGGCGATGTGGGGGTCGACGTGGCCGCCGGGTGCCAGGGCGAGCAGCCGCAGCAGGTGTGCGCTGCGGTCGGGCAGCGAGTCGTGCACGAGCCGGAAAGCGCGGGCCAGATGGTCCGGTTTCCGCTCGTCGGGGGGCCCGGTCACGTCCGCGAGCCGGGCTGCGGCGTCCGCGACCGACAGGCCGGGCCGGGTGGCCAGCCACCCACCGACGAGCCGCAGCGCGGCCGGCAGGTCCCCGCACGCCTCGGCCAGTTCCTCGGCACGCCGGGGGTCGACCGTGAGACGGACATCGGAACCGGCGTGCCGGGCGAGAAGGGCGACGGACGAGGCGCGGTCCAGGCCGCCCACCGCGCAGGGGCGCACCGACGGCACTCCGGTGAGCGGTCCGACGGCCACCGCGACCAGGAGGCAGCGCCGGTTGTCGGGCAGGAGGTCGAGCACCTGCTCGGCCCGTGCGACGTCGTCGAGCAGCAGGAGCACCCGGCGGCCGCCGAGTTCGGTGCGCAGTGCCTCGGTCAGCTCGTCGTCGTCGGCGCCCGGTGGGGGCGCCGCGGCCCCCAGCCCGCACAGCAGGGTGCGCACGGTGTGCTCGGTGGGGACGGGCTCGCCGCCCGCCGCGGTCAGCCGGGCCCGGACCACCCCGTCCGGATAGTTCGCAGCCAGCTGCCGGACGCACTCGCCGGCCAACACGGTGCGCCCGGAGCCGGGAGAGCCGGCGACCAGCAGCACCCGGCCGTTCGGGGAGGGACGGCCGGAGAGGGTGTCCAGCCCGGCGCGTTCGACGTCGGCGCGCAGCTGGGCCAGTTCGCGGCGGCGCCCGAGGAGAGCGTGGTGCGCAGCGGCTGCCGCACGGCCGTCGGCCTGCACCGCCTGTTCCGTCACGGGCCACGCTCCCGTCCACCGCTGCCTCGACAGACCGAGCCTAATGGGCGGGGCCCGCCACACACCGCACCGCGCGGCGGGTGTCCGCCGCGGCGATCGTCGAAGATCACCGCATCGGATCACCGGCGCGCGGCAGGGCGTGCGAGGCGCGTGCGCCCGCTCGGTTCAGAAGGGCCGGGCCGGCCAGGGTGCGTCGGCCGGGCGCAGCGCGTCGACGCCGTCGCCCGCCAGCGCGGCGCTCAGTGCGAAAACGCCCACGACCAGGCAGTTGTTGTGCAGCTCGCCGGCCAGGACGCCGCGCACCAGGTCGGGTAGCGGCACCCGGGCCTGCTCCATCTCGGCCTCCTCCTCGGAGACCTCGAAGCGTTCGCCCTCCGCGGCGCTCACGCCACGCGCGAGGAAGATCCGCACCGCCTCGTCACAGCCGCCGGGCGTGGTGTAGACGTCGGCCAGCACCCGCCAGTCGTCCGCCTTGACGTGGGCCTCCTCGTACAGCTCACGCTGTGCGGCGGCCAGTGGGTCCTCGCCGGGCACGTCGAGCAGCCCGGCAGGGATCTCCCACAGCTTCTCCCGCACCGGGTGCCGGTACTGGGCGATGACCAGCACGTTGTCGTCCTCGTCGAGAGCGAGGACGGCCACCGAGCCCGGGTGGACCTGGTAGTCGCGGCTGACGACGGACCCGTCGGGCATCACCACCTGGTCGGTGCGGACGCTGGTCTTGTTGCCCCGGAACGGAGTGCTGGTTTCGGTGACCTCCCACTCCTGCGGGACGTCGACGACGCGCTCGGTCACGCTCACGCCTCCTTGGTGGCCGCGGCGCCCTGCTGCCGCTCGACGGCCGCCTTGACCAGCCCGGCGAACAGCGGGTGCGGGCGGGTCGGCCGGGAGCGCAGCTCGGGGTGTGCCTGCGTGGCGACCAGGTAGGGGTGGCTCTCGCGCGGGTACTCCACGTACTCGACGAGCTTGTTGTCCGGCGAGGTGCCGCAGAAGACCAGCCCGGCCTTCTTCTCCAGTTCGGAGCGGTAGGCGTTGTTGACCTCGTAGCGGTGCCGGTGCCGCTCCTCGACGTAGGGCTCGCCGCCGTAGACCTCGCGCACGATGGAGCCCTCCGCCAGCTTGGCCGGGTAGAGGCCCAGCCGCATGGTGCCGCCCAGGTCGCCCTCCCCGGCGACGATGTCCAGCTGCTCCTCCATGGTGGAGATGACCGGTTCGGGCGCGGCCTGGTCGAACTCGGTGGAGTTGGCGCCCTGGATACCCGCGAGGTTGCGGGCGGCCTCGATGACGATGCACTGCAGGCCGAGGCACAGCCCGAGCAGCGGGACGCCGTTCTCCCGCGCGTAGGTGATCGTGGAGACCTTGCCGTCCACGCCGCGTTCGCCGAACCCGCCGGGGATGCAGACCGCGTCCACGTCGTGCAGCTGCTCACGGGCGCCGGCCGCGGTGCGGCAGTCGTCGGAGGTCACCCACTTGATCTTCACGCGGGCGCGGTTGGCGAAGCCGCCGGCCCGGATCGCCTCCGTGACCGACAGGTAGGCGTCGGGCAGGTCGATGTATTTGCCGACCAGGGCAACGGTCACCTCGTGGTCGGGCTGGTGGACGCGGCGCAGCAGGTCGTCCCACTGCGTCCAGTCCACGTCGCGGAAGGGCAGGTCCAGGCGGCGCACCACGTAGGCGTCCAGGCCCTCGCCGTGCAGCACCTTGGGGATGTCGTAGATCGACTTGGCGTCGATCGCGGCGACCACCGCGGCGTCGTCCACGTCACACATCAGCGCGACCTTGCGCTTGATGGACACGGGCACCTCGCGGTCGGCGCGCAGCACGATCGCGTCGGGCTGGATACCGATGTTGCGCAGCGCGGCGACCGAGTGCTGGGTCGGCTTGGTCTTCAGCTCACCGGACGGGCCGATGTAGGGCAGCAGCGAGATGTGCACCACGAAGACGTTCTCGCGGCCCACCTCGTGCCGCACCTGGCGGACGGCCTCCAGGAACGGCAACGACTCGATGTCGCCGACGGTCCCGCCGACCTCGGTGATCACCACGTCGACGTCGTCGGTCGCCATCCGGCGGATGCGGTGCTTGATCTCGTTGGTGATGTGCGGGATGACCTGGACGGTGTCGCCGAGGTACTCGCCACGGCGCTCCTTGGCGATCACCGTGGAGTACACCTGGCCGGTGGTCACGTTGGCGCTGCCGTCGAGGTCGACGTCGAGGAAGCGCTCGTAGTGGCCGATGTCCAGATCGGTCTCGGCGCCGTCGTTGGTGACGAACACCTCACCGTGCTGGAAGGGGTTCATCGTGCCGGGGTCGACGTTCAGGTAGGGGTCGAGCTTCTGCATCGTGACCCGCAGTCCCCGCGCCTTGAGCAGGGCGCCCAGGCTGGAGGCCGTGAGTCCCTTGCCGAGCGAGGAGGCGACGCCCCCCGTGACGAAGAGGTGCTTGGTCGTCGAGGCTTTGGACGGCATGGCCAAGAGGGGGCTCCCGTGGTCGCGTTTTGGAGTGCGCACCGGCCCCCTGCACACTGTCGGGGTGCCGTCGCTGCGGTCTGGGGGGCCGTCGTGTCGAGGACGCGTGCCCGCCGGTCCACGGGCTACCAGGGTATCAGCGACGGACGCCGGCGTACCGCAGGACGTTCGGTGAGAGCTCGGTGACCGTGCGCCGAACGCCTCACCCGGTCGGACGAGAACGGGTGCGTACGGCGTCCCGCCGGGCACGTCGAGACGTCGTATCCTGCTCGGACACTCGAATGGCAGGACGTATTTCCGCACGTCCCCGCCGGGGGCGGACCGCAGTCTGACTGGAGAACCACGTGGCAGGGCGCATCGAGGACTACGCGCTTATCGGGGACATGCAGACCGCAGCCCTGATCGGCCGCGACGGCACGGCCGGCTGGCTGTGTCTGCCGAGGTTCGACTCCGAGGCGATCTTCGCCGGCCTGCTGGGGACCGAGGAGAACGGTTTCTGGCGGCTCGGCCCCTCCCACGCGTCCGGGGACGGCACCCCGCCGCCCGCGACGCGCCGGCGCTACCGCGAGGACACCCTCATCCTCGAATCCGAGTGGGACACGCACCGCGGCACGGTCCGTGTGACGGATTTCATGCCGCAGCGCGGTACCGGCACCCCGCAGCTGGTCCGGATTGTCGAGGGCGTCAGCGGGCGGGTGCCGATGCGCTCCAGTCTGCGGATGCGTTTCTCCTACGGCTGGGTCGTGCCCTGGGTGCACAAGCGGGACGGGCGCACCGTCGCCGTGGCCGGCCCCGACTCGGTGTGGCTGGACACCGACGTCGAGACGCACGGCGAGGAGCTCACCACCTTCTCCGACTTCACCGTCTCCCCCGGTGAACGGATCGCGATGACCATCAGCTGGCAGGCCTCACACCGGCCGGCCCCGCCGGTGCCCGATCCGGAAGCCGCGCTGGAGGCCACCGAGCGGTTCTGGCTCGACTGGGTCGAGCAGTGCACGTATCACGGGCCCTACCGCGAGGCGGTCATCCGTTCGCTCATCACGCTCAAGGCGCTCACCTACGAGCCGACCGGCGGCATCGTCGCCGCGCCGACCACCTCACTGCCGGAGGACCTGGGCGGTTCCCGCAACTGGGACTACCGCTTCACCTGGCTCCGCGACGCCGCGATCACCCTGTCGTCGCTGCTGCGCACCGGCTACTACGAGGAGGCGCGCGCCTGGCGCGAGTGGCTGCTGCGCGCGGTGGCCGGCGACCCCGAACACCTGCAGATCATGTACGGCATCGCCGGGGAACGCGACCTGGGCGAGCGGAACCTGACCTGGCTGACCGGCTACGAGGGCTCCCAGCCCGTCCGCATCGGCAACCAGGCCGCCGGACAGCTCCAGCTCGACGTCTACGGCGAGGTCACCGAGGCGCTGCACCTGGCCCTGATGACGGGTCTGGCCCGCAACGACTACGCCTCGCTGCTCCAGCTCAAACTCATCCGCTACCTCGAGGACCACTGGGACGAGCCCGACGAGGGCATCTGGGAGGTCCGCGGGCCGCGCCGCCACTTCGTGCACTCGAAGGTGATGGCGTGGGTCGCCGTCGACCGGACGGTCAAGCTCCTCGAGTCCGGCGAGGCCGACGGACCGCTGGAGCGGTGGCGGGAGCTGCGCGAGACCATCCACCGCGACGTGTGCGAGAAGGGCTACGACGCCGAACGCAACACCTTCACCCAGTCCTACGGGTCCAAGGAGCTGGACGCCTCCTTGCTGCTCATCCCGCAGATGGGCTTCCTGCCCCCGGACGACAAGCGGGTCATAGGCACCATCGAGGCGGTGCAGCGCGAACTGTCCACCGAGGACGGCTTCGTACTGCGCTACCCGACCGTCGGTGCCGACCAGGGCGTCGACGGCCTGGAGGGCGACGAAGGCGCGTTCCTGGCGTGCAGCTTCTGGCTGGCCGACGACCTGGCGATGATAGGGCGCGTCGAAGAGGCGCAGAAGCTGTTCGAGAAGCTGCTGTCACTCCGCAACGACCTGGGGCTGCTCGCCGAGGAGTGGGACACCAAGCGGCAGCGTCAGGTGGGCAACTTCCCGCAGGCCTTCAGCCACGTATCGATGATCGACACGGCCCTCCGCCTGACCGCCTCCGGCGCCTACGCCGGCTGACGCCGTGTAGGATCCCAGATCCCGCGTTCTCCTCCCACCGGCGATCTTCACCCGAGCACATTCTTTCAGTGGCCGGCATTCTGGCCGCCGTCCACATGCAGGACCTCGCCGGTGACGAAGGACGCCCGCTCGAGGTACACGATGGCCTGGACGACGTCGTCGACCTCCTGCATCCGCCCGAGTGGATGGCGAGCCGCGAGCTCGGGCGTCGTCTCCGGATTCCTGGGTGTACGGACGACGCCGAGTGAAACGGTGTTCACGCGGATGCCGTGCCCCGCAAATTCGATCGCCAACTCCTTGGTGACCGCGTTCAGCCCGCCCTTGGTGAGCGAGGCGAGCGCGCAGGGTACCTGTGCATTCGGCTGGTCGACCAGGGAGGTGGAGATGTTGACCAGGTGACCGCCGCCTTCACCGCGGGTGAGCATCTCGCCGATGGCGCTACGCGCGACGTTGAAGAATCCGCGCAGGTTCACGCCGACCATGAGATCGAAGTCCTCGTCCGTGTAGTCGGTGAACGGCTTGCCGATGTAGACACCGGCACTGTTGACGACGGTGTCGATCCGAGAGAACCGATCCATCGCCGCCCTCACGATCCGCTCGCCCACACCCGGCTCCACCAGATCACCGCTGAAGGCGAGCACGTTCGGGTCCTCGGATTCCGGCATGGTACGGCTGGTGGCCACGACCGCGTGCCCGAGCCCGCGGTAGGCGGTGACGAGGGCGGAGCCGATGCCCCCGTCGGCACCGGTGATGATCGCGACCTTCTGGGCGGTGTCCGCGCCCGTCGTCGGATCGCTCGAGGACGGTGTCACCCGAGGACTTCCAGCATCCGGTTGCCCAGGACCGCTGCCGAGGCCGGATTCTGCCCGGTGACCAGGTTGCGATCCTCGACCATGTACGGCTCCCAGATCGGGCCGCGGGTGAAGTTGACCCCGACTTTCTCCCGCACATCGGTCTCCAGCAGCCACGGCGCCCTGGGGGCCAGTCCGACGCCCTCCTCCTCCTCGTTGGTGAAGCAGGTGACGTCGAATCCCTTGAACGGCGACTCGCCGTGGATCCTGGTGGCCAGCATCGAGGCGGGCCCGTGACAGACGATGAACAGCGGGTTGCCCGAGGTCAGCTGGTGTGTCAGCAACCGTCCGGCATCGGCGTCCCATGCCAGGTCCGACATCGGACCGTGGCCGCCCGGCACGTACACCGCGTCGTAGTCCTCCAGGCGGACGTCCGACAGTTGCAGCGGCCGACGCATCACCTCCGCGGAACGGATGATGGCCTCCAACTCGAGGGCGCTCTCATTTCCGCCGACCAACTCGGGGCGCAGACTCATCATGTCGACGTTCGGGGTCACACCGTTCGGCGTCGCGACGACGACCTCGTGGCCGGCGTCCGTCAAAATCCTGTACGGGTTCGCGAACTCCTCGGCCCAGTAGCCCGTCGCGTACCTCGTGCCGTCTTTCAACACCCAGTAGGTGGCTCCGCTCACGATGAAAAGCACTGTGGCCACGGCAAAGATCCCCTCTCGTGAAGTTTACGCGAGATGGCCGCAATAAACCGGCTCGCCGTATTCATCCCCTTTCTGCACCTTAGTCTCGGTTCATCGCGTGCGCATGCCGCGATGAACCCCTCCGGCTGAGGTATCCGGTTGCCGACGGCTCGCTCCTTGGTGTGATCACTGCTGGTCAGGGCGGTGGGTCGCGTGTCGTCGCGTGCAGCTTCGGCCTCCACGGGCCGGGGGTGCTGCGAGCCTCCCGCCCGATGCGTGGTCCTGCCGGCCGGCGATCAGCCGGGATCCGGCCCGGACTGGAGGCGCTCCCACCCGGCGGACGGGCCCCGACCGGCCCTCATCCGGCCGTGGGACCGTGGTGCTCCCGCGGCGTCCTGGCGCCGGTCGGGTGCGGCGGGGGCCGACGTCTCGGCGACGGGTCAGCGCCCAGCGGCGGCCGGGCGGGGCGAGGTCGTCAACTCGTCGTAGACGCTCAGCACGTGCGCCAGGGTCGTCGCCTCCGTGGGGCGACCGGCGGCTGCGGCGGCGCCGGCCGCGGCGAGGGCCGCGCGGCGGTCCGGAGCGGCCAAGGTGAACACAAGGCCGTGGGGAACACGAACAGCCACGGCAGTTGTAGTTCTGGTGTTTGCGCAGTTCAGGCCGGGTGCGGAGGGGTGGTTCGTGGCATGGGTACGGCCACCGTGATCATGAACGTTTGTGACGACGTTTCAAGAGACGGTGGCCGTGGAGGCCACAGTAGCCGAGCAGGCGTGGGGCCGGATTTTCGGGGCGGCGATGGCAGCGATTGGAAGCTGCTTCGCGCGGCGTGAAGCCCGCGGCACGGCCGCGGAGTTGATCGCGGGCCCGCTGCTGGAGCTGGACACGAGGAACTGCTGGACCTTGGCCGAAGCACTGGGACATCGTGGTCCGCACCGGCTCCAGCACCTGCTCTCCCGTGCCCGGTTCGATCACGAGCGGGCCCGTGAGGGGGTCGCCCGCCTGGTGACCGGTGAACTCGCCGGCCAGGACGTGGTGCTGGTCGCGGACGAGACCGGGGACACGAAGTCGTCCACAAGCTGTGTCGGGGCAGGCCGCCAGTACTCGGGCGCGCTCGGCGGTGTGGGACTGTGCCAGGTCGCGGTGCACCTCGTAGCGGTCGATCGTGACAGCGCGACGGCATCCACCTTGAACTCAGGCGAATAGACCTTCATCACCATAATCAATCACCTTCTGCTGCTCCTCAGCAGGGGGCGCGATTAGGTGTCCACCACTCGGGGGGAAGCGCCGTCAGCTGGTAGATCGCGTCGTAGACATTGGTGGTCGTGAAGTCGCCCGCTTCGGTGGTCAGATTGCCCTTCGGCTCCACCGTCGTGAGCAGGTTGCCGACCTTGTCGTACGTGTACGTCGACTTGCGCTCGCCGGACGTCGGAGTGTCCTTCGGCGCCGTAGCCGCGGTGATCTGGTCCGCGTCGTCGTAGACGGCCGTGGACACAGCACCGTTCGGCGCCGTCGCCTCAACGACGTTGTCGTTCGCGTCATAGACCGGTGCGGGCGTGGTGATGAGGTCGCCCGCGTCCTGGTCCTTCGGCACCGTAGACACCAGCGGACGGCCGAAGGCGTCGTAGGTCTGGGTCGTCTTCGCGTCCAGTGCGTCGACAGCCGTCAGCACGTTGCCGCGCTCGTCGTAGGTGAACGTCGAATCGTGGCCCAGCGCGTCGGTGATCGTGGCCGGGTAGCCGGTCGGGCCGAAGTCGCTGTTCGTCGTCGCGTGGCCGTTCGCGTCCGTGGCCTTCGTCAGCTGGCCGTAGGAGTTGTAGTCATACGTCGTCGTGTAGTCGTCCGCAGTAGCGGACGCGACGCCCTTCGGGTCGGTGACCGTTTTCAGGTTCCCGAAGCCGTCGTAGGCGAACTGCCAGACGCGGCCCTCCGGTGACGTCTTCTGCCACAGGTCCGCGACGTAGCCGTTCATCGACGTGGCGTACTGAAGCGTCGTGCCCGCTGTGCCGTTCTTGTTGGCCTCGGCGCTCTTCGTCTCCGTCGGGTAGCCCGTCTTCGGATCGAAGGTGTAGGTGGTGGCAGCGCCGTTCGGTTCCTCGAGCCGCGTGACGTTGTTGTCCGCATCCCACGTCAGCTTCGTCGTCTGCGACGTGGCGTTCGTGATCTGGGTGGGGCGGCCGAAGCCGTCCTGCGTGTAGTGCGTGGTGTGACTCTCCGCGTCGGTCACGTCCGTGTCGATGAACGAGCCCGAGGTGCCGTCCGGGTCGGAGTAGGCGAACGACGTGTCGTAGCCGAGCCGGTCGGTGATGGTCTGCGTCGCCCAGTGGAAGCGCGGGTCGTCACCCTCCTTCGGGTAGTAGTAGGCGAAGGAGGTGTCGTGCCCGCGCGGGTCGGTGACCTTGACCAGCTTGACGTTCTTGTTGCCCTGCGTGGCGTCGTAGGTGAAGCGGAACACCTTCGGCTGGTCAGCGTCCGTTCCGTCCGTCAGCTTCGCCAGCAGGCCCTTCTCGGTGTAGACGAAGGAGACCGTGCGCCCGGAGATGTCCGTCAGCGACTTGACGTGGTCGATGATCTTCGGGTTGGTCAGCTTGGTGTCGGACTGCTCGGCGCCCGCATCGTCGATGTAGGTGTAGTCCTCGCCCTTGGCGTAGTAGTCCACCCTCAGCGAGCTCCGGCCCGCCGGGTCGGTGATGTACTGCAGGAACTTGACCGGCTTGTTGTGCGACTTCCGCTCGGCGTAGGTGTACGTCTGCGTGTTGCCGTTCTTATCGACGATCGACGTCAGGTAGCCGTCGCAGTCGAAGAAGAACCTCGTGCGGTCCGGCCGCGTCATCGACCACGCCTGCGGATCACCGTCCGCGGACGGCTTGCAGTCCACGTTCGGCTTCTGCTCCAGCAGGTAGTGCACCCCCGCCGGCGCCTTCCACACCCCGGCCGTCTCGTCCCACGTGAAGGTGTGCGAGGTGCCGTCGCCGTCCGGCAGCGTCACCGTCGTCGGGTTCGGGTTCGGATGGAAGTCCAGCGACGCACCCTGCCGCAGCGGCGACGCGAACTGCGCCGACCAGCCATCCCCCAGTACCGTGTCGGAGGTGTCCAGCGAGTTGTAGGTGAACCGGGCGAAGGTGGACAGGCCGCGGCCCGGATTGGAGAAGGCGTTGTACGACCACACGGTGTTGCCCGCATCCAGGTTCGTCATCGCCGTCGAACCCGCGCCGGTGTTCTTCCCCGCGTAGGAGTAGAACTTCTCCAGCCCCAGCTGGTCGGACGTCGGATCCTCCACCGCGACGTTCTGCGCCAGGCCGGGGATGTTCGCCGTATCGGAGACCCAGCTGCCGTCCGCCGTGTTACGCACCTCCCACGTCAGGACGTAGTCAGTGCGCTTGTTACCCGAACCGGAGTTGATCGGCGACTTCACCTGCGCCGGCACCGTCACGGACTCGCCGGGCAGCAGGTCGTGCGGCAGCGCCGTGGTGATCTGGTTCCCGCCCGTCGTCGCGTCCGTTCCGTCCGGCAGCGCCCAGCGGTAGGACAGCTCCTGCCCGGCGGCTGTCCACTTCGCGCCGGTGGTGTTGGTGACCGTCACGTCGACGGTCTGGGTGTCACCGGGGATCATCCGCGCCGGGTTCTGCGGCGCGAAATAGGTGTCCTCGGTGGTGGAGTCGACGTAGATCACCCGCAGGTACGGGGTGAGCTGCGGGTCGGCGGCCTCCGACGACAGGAACAGCGAGCGCTCCTGCGGGCCGGAAGACGACTCGTCCGCGAGCTTCATCATCGTGCCGTGGTTGGACGACGGGTCGCTGATCCAACCCTGGGTCATCGAGGTGGCATCCCAGTAGTGGCGCCCCACGTCGGTCGAGAACTGCGGGGTCGTGTCCGAGACGACCGACCCGTAGTCACCGCCCGGCCGCGACCAGGCGGTGGTGCTGTCGGCGTTGTTCCAGGTCGCGGTCTTCTCGTCGAAAGACCGGTTCAGCGGCCGTAGTTCGTAGACCGCTCCGTCGCTGCCGGTGGTCGTCTGCGACGACCACATGTAGAGCTTGGATTCCAGCACGGTGGCCGTCGCCGGGATCTCGCTGGTGGGGAAGTCCAGGACAGCACGGGTCGTGCCGTACGTGCCGGAGTCGTTGCCCACCTCCAGCCACGACTGGCCCACACCCCACGAGGGCAACGCGTCGTAGTTCGTCCCGGGGTTCGCGGAGGAGAGCGTCGTGTCCGTCTGACCGGACTGGATCAGTCTCATGGTCCGGCCGGCCTTGGGTATGCCCACCAGCCGGGACGGCGATGCCAGCAGTTCACCGCTCTTCGTCCGCACGACGATCTGGCAGTAGTACGACGTGCCGATCTCGTCCGGGTCATCGGCCGGCGTGGGGGTCGCCGTGGTGTCGGTGAAGTCCGTGAGGTCCTTGTCCACCGGCGCGACCAGCGTCGCGGCCGACGGCGTGAAGCTCTGCTGCGTGCTGCGGTGGATCTGGTACTCGACGATGTCGTCGTCCGAGTCGCCGGTGATGTTGTCGTACGCGTCCCAGTGCAGCTCCGGCCCCGTCCCGTGCACCACGGTCGGGGAGTCCAGCGCCGTGCCCACCTTGCCCCAGGTCACCGTCAGCCGCGGATACGTCGAGGTCTCACCCCCGTATTGGCCGTCCGCCGCCTCGTAGCGCGGACCGCCCAGCGGACCGCTCGCCGACTCGTCACTCGCCTTCAGCACGAACCCGTTGTTCGGCGCACTGCCGTCGACCCACTTCTGCACGGTGTCCGCGACGGGGAACTTGTGCCACTGGTTGTACTCGCCGGTGTTCTTGACGATCTGCCCCGGGTTGACCAGCCGCACCGCGTCCGCCAGCACCGCAGTCGACGACGACGCCGGGTCGTCACCCAGCACGACCTTGCCCGTGGCGCCCCGGTAGAACGGGAGCTGGCTGCTGCCCAGCTGCTTCCACACACCACCGGAACCAGCCGACTGGTCCACGGTGTAGGAGTGGTCGGTGCCCTTGCCGTCGGTGACGGTGTAGGGGGCGTCGGTGGCCCGGTCGGTCGCCGGGACGTAGTGGGTCTCGACACGGTAGGTGCCGGTCTCGGTGATCTTCGGCTGCCAGGTATAGGTGTCACCCGACGAGCTGTCCTTGTTGTAGTGGTAGTCGTTGCCCACTGCGTACTGCGTACTGCGTCAGGGACGAGCCGGAGGCCGGCCAGGAACCGTTCGCCGCCGTCGCGGCGTCACCGTCGTCGACCGGGACGCTGGTCTGTGACTCCTCGCCCACCAGCGAACTGGTGTTGGACCAGTTCGCTTTCGTCTCGGTCCAGGCCCCGGTCGCCCGATGCGCCTCGATCGTCACGTCGTTGGCGTTCGTCGTGTGCGACTGGTCGAAGTACACCTGCAGATGCGCACTGTCGATCTTCGCGCCGGCAGGGACCTGGTCCAGCGGGAACTTCAACAGCGACCGGGCGACACCGACGTCCGTCCTACCGACCGACAGGTTCCACGAGGGAGCGAAGTTCACCGACGACTGGTCGGAGAGGACCATGACATCCTGCGACTCGCCGGGCGTCGGAGCGATCGAGATCGTCGGGTCGATCACCACCGGGTACTCACGCTTCGGTGAGGCCAGCCACTGCGCTTCGGGAGTCACCGTCAGCCGCCACGCATCGCCGTGTCGGGTGAGCTTCTGCGCGACGTCGGTGCTGTAGACGTGGCCATACGGGGACGAGTCGGACGTCTTTGCGTCCGTCATGAACGGCGCAGGAATCCGCAGCACCGGATGCGGCCCCTCACCGAAGAACGCGATCGACCCGTCCTTGCGGGCCTCGGGGCGCAGACCCTCGGTGTCGAGGGTGTAGGTGAACGAGACCGGGCCGGAGGGCCGCTCGGTCAGGGTGATGTTCTCCTTCACCCGGTCCGGACCGACCCGGTAGGCGAGATCAGCACCGTGGGAGGCGTTCCGGTAGGTGACCGTGTCGCCCTTCACCTGCGGCTTCAGCTGTTCCGAGCCGGCCTTCAGCAGCCCCAGGGAGACCGAGAGGCCGTCGCCGACCTCGTAGCGCAGCAGGTGGCCGGGCTCAGAGCCGAAGTAGCTGCGTCCGCGGTTGGTGGTGTTGGCGAAGTCAAAGCCCTTGCGCTTCGAGGCGCGAACCGTCGTGTCGATCGACTTCCAGGACTTCCCGTCCCGGTATGCGGTCGGCACCGCCGAGAGATCCGCCTGCACACGGCCGTCGGACAGCTTCCAGAAGCGGGCGTTGGACGTCCGCCTGGACTTCAGCTCCTTGACCCGCTTCGCCTTCGGCGCCTTCTCGCCCTCCGGCAGCTTCTCGCGAGCCCGCACCGTCTGCGCGTCGTCCGTCGGAGGATCAGCAGCTCTGTCGTCATCGTCGTCACCGAACCAGCCCTTGACGGTGTCGACGATGCCCTCGCCGTCGTCGCCGCCCGAGGCGGGAGCGGCGTGGGCGACCTGCGGAAGCAATGCCGTCAGCATCGCCGACATCACCAGGCTGGAGACGACTTTGCCGTACCGGACCTTCATATCCACTGCTCTCCCGGCACCGATTTCCGCACACACGCAACGCGCGCGCCGGATGGCATGCCGAATTCGCCGCTCGGCACAAGCCGAGCGAGCTGGGCGGGCGAAAGCCACGCCCTCGGCGACGGATACGGAAACGCTGCGACGCGTCCCCAGGCGGACCCCCTGGCCAGGGGGTCCGCCAAGGAAGACGTCGCCCCTCAGCGACACCTCCGATGTGGCAGACGGAGTTTTACTCACAACCCTGAGTGCGCGTCAACCAGTCGGCGATGCGCTTCACATTGACGGACCAACATCTGCATGACGGATACCCGTTGCCCGGTTTGTCCGCGGGGGTGCGGCAGAGGGGAGCGAGGGTGTATACCCACTCCGACCCATGCCGTCGACGCAGAATGCGGAGCCCCTCTCATGGCCGATAGCGACACAGGAGCCGGCACCGAGGAGGTTTCGAGCGATGCCTCAATGGACAAGGGCCTCGCGGATTCCATCGATGCGGACATTCCGGCGGCAAGAAGACGGAAACGGTGGCTCGTCGGAAGCGCCGCGGTCGTACTGGCCGCTGTCATCGCCGGCGTGGTGTTCGCTGTTGTCCCGTCAGGCGATGACGGGCGGGACGGGCCGCCCGGTGCTGTGGGCGTCACCTACGAAGTCACCGGCACGGGTCCCGTGACCATCACCTACAGCGACGGTGGCGCATCGGCGCAGCGAGTGGCCGACGTCGAACTGCCCTGGACGCGGAAGGCGCGCGTCATGCCGGGCAAGGACACGCCCCGCGTGTCCATCATCCTCGGTAAGGACGGCGGCAGAGCCGCCTGCTCAGTCGCCGTCCGGGGCACACACCGGCAGACCTCCAGCGCCTTCGGCTCCTACGGCCGGGCCACCTGCTCGGCGACGGTTTCACCGACGAGCCCGTAGAACGCGGAGTGCCGGGCTCAGGGCGCCTGCCGTGTGGGCAGCTTCGCCCGCGGTTCGGCGTGTTCGCTTGGGGCGCCGGTGCGGAAGGAATCAGCGTCTCGCGGCCGTCAGTTCGTCGTAGACGCTGAGGACGTGGGTCAGTGTGGTCGTCTCCGTCGGACGGGACGCGGCCATGACAGCGCCGGCCGCTGCGAGGGCCGCGCGGCGGGCCGGGTCCACCAGCAAACAGGTGACGGCCGCCGCCAGGGAGTCCGCGTCGCGGGGAGGCACCGTGAGGGCGCCGGCCCCGGCGACTTCCGCGGCCGGGGTGCCGGCAACTGCAACCAGCGGCGTTCCGGCGTGCAGCGCTTCTTCGGCGAACAAAGACCGCGGCTCCCGGCGCCCGCACGCCAGCGCCACGTCGGCCTCGGCGAGCAGTGCCGCCACGTCGTCGCGGCGCCCGAGCAGCCGGACGGGCAGGTCTTCGGCGTCGATACGCGCCTGCAGCTCGCGCCGCAGCGGCCCCTCCCCCGCGATCGCCAGCAGCGGCGGCGGACCGAGGCTGCGCCAGCCACGGGCGGCCGTGAGCGCGGTGCGGTACCCGTGCCCGCCGCGCAGCGGGCCGACGGCCAGCAGCAGTGGCCGGTCCACCGCGCCGATCTCGGCACGCAGCTTGGGCGATGTTCCCTCGTCGGCGGCCGCGGTGAGCGGCCGGGGCAGGCCGACGGGGGAGAGCCGCGCGTCCCGTGCGCCGTGTCGCCGGGCGGCGTCCACCAGCGCAGTGGTCGCGCCCAGCACCACGGACGCGGCCCGGAACGCCCGCCGCTCCAGCAGCCGCAGCAGTGGCGCGGCGTCACGGGCGTGCCAGGTGAGGACGAGCGGTGCGCGCTGCCTGCGCCCGCGCAGCGCAAGCGCGGCGAGCAGACCGGCGCGCACGCCGTGTGCGTGCACGATGTCCGCGCCGTCGCAGACCCTGCGCAGGGCGACCACCGTCTCGGCCTCGGTGCGGGGCCCGGGCACCGGCAGGACGACGGTCTGCGCTCCACCCACCTCGGTCTGCCGCCCGGCCGGGTAGGCCGCCGGTGGGGCGCAGACGGTGACGCGCAACCCGCGCGCCCCGAGCCCCTCGGCCAGCGACCGCACGTGCAGGGCGGCGCCGGCGTCACCGTCGTCCAGCACCTGCACGGCATGCACCCGGCTCGGTCCCCTCAGCGACGCGTCGGGGTGGGAGGTCGGCGTCACGGTGAGTCGGGCTCCTGGGGTCGCATGGGGCGGGGTCGCGCGCCTCCAGCATGCCAGCCGCGCGCAGCCGAACCGTAATCCACGCCACACCGACCGGCCTGACGGCCGGTCGGTGGGTCTCCCGGAACCGCTCACGATAAGTTGCGCGCCATGATGGAACTCGCCTCCGTGACCTGGCCGCCGGCCCCGATCAAGACCGAGCGGCTCGTGCTCCGTCAGTCCGAAGCGCCGGACCGTGCGACGTTTATCGAGCTGCTGGCGTCGCCAGAGGTGCACACCTACCTCGGCGGCCCCCGCCCGAGGGATGAGCTTGAGCGCGAGATGCCCGCGGTACCCGAGCAGTGGCCCGGGAGCTTCGTCGTGGAACTCGACGGGGCGATGATCGGCCAGATCCTGCTCAGGAGGGCAACGGAGCAACACCGCCCGGCTGCCGAGGGGAAGGCCGATCTCGGCTACCTGTTTCTGCCGCGAGCATGGGGGTTCGGGTACGCCTTTGAGGCGTGCGCGGCGGCGCTCGGCTGGTTCACCGAGGAGCATCCCGGCGAGCCGGTGGTGCTCGCCACCCAGACCGCCAACCTCGGCTCGATGCGCCTCGCGGCGAAGCTGGGGTTCACCGAGGTGGAGCGGTTCTGGGCATGGGACGCCGAGCAGTGGCTCGGCATCTGGTCCCCGGGCACCCCGTCCGACTGACGCAGACGCCTCTCAGCGAGGCGGGCCCGCAAGGCCGTTCGCCCTGCGTGCCGCACGGAAGACCTCGAAACCACTGGCACGGGCAGGCCCCAGAGGCGCCGCTCCAGCGGCGGCGCCCGTGCGGCAGTCTTCGCAACGCGTCTCCCCGGAACCGGGCGGCGGGAGGAACAGGCGTGCCTGGATGTGCTCCCCCGCGCACTCCCGCATGCGGGCGACACGGGGCTCCGGCCGGGGTTGCGGGGTCGGCTCGGGAGGCGGCGCGTCGGGCATGGCGTGTTCCAGGCGCCAGCGCAGAGCGCCGAGCGGGGACCTGGCATCGCCCATCCCCTGAGTGAGGGTGCGGCGAATCCGGTCGGGCGGCAGCCCCTTTTCCAGCCACCGAGCGGCCAGCGGTGCCCAGTCCCGTGCGGTGCGCGCAGGCACCGCCAGCCGTGGGTCGACGACGGCGAGGCTGCGCAGCAGCGCCTCCGCCTGGGCCATGCGCACGGCGGGTTGGTGGGAGGTGTTCCCTTCGGTGTTCTTTCTTGGTTGACGGCCGCTGTGCCGACCTGTCGGCTGACCGACCGCCGGGCAGGAGTTACTCGGCGCCACCTGCGGCTTTGCCGGTGTGTCAGCCGTCTCTTCCGGTTCGGTGAGCAGCCGCGCGCCGCCGTGCGGAGGGAGTTTTCCGTCCCGGACGGCGGCGGCTTCCGTGGCGCTGAGCGGGGTGTTGGAGACGAGCTGAACGGTCGCCCAGTGCCCGCCGCCGATCGTGACCCGCCACTCGTGCAGGTACTTCTCCTTGATCAGCTCCCGCTTGGCGCGCTGGAAGGCGGTCTTCTTGATCCGCGCACGCCGCGCGGTGTCGCTGAGCGATTCGCGAGCGTCAGGTGGCAGTGAGAGCTGCCAGGTCAGCAGGTGAACGGCGTGCGAGGACAGCCGCGGGTGACGTAGCAACTCGTTGGGGATCTGCGCGAAGGAGCGCGCAGGCGCGATAACATGCCGAAGCATTCCGGGACTCCTCTGAAGTCCTCGGGGTGTAGGCCTCCGGGCGGTGTTGGTGCACCGATCGGAGGCCGCCTCGTTTCCGGCACGAGGCAACCCACTTGCGGGCAGAGTACACTCAGCAGTGACGATATGACGACCGTGTGTGATCGTATGATCAGCAGGCCACCTGGCCCAAGAAGGACGTCCACGCCTCCGGCGAAGCACTGAGATGCGGCAACGCCACGTCCTTGGAGTCCCGGACGTGAACCGTCCCGGCGGCGTCTTGCGAAGAAACCGCCACCTCGACGCAGTTGTCACCTTCGGTGCCGCTGTAGCTGCTCTTGCGCCATGCCAGGTTGCTGTCGCTCATAGCTCTCCTCGTAGTCGCTCGAGCAGGCTCGCGGAATCCTTCGGACACAGAGCCTGCGCACGCATCCTCCCATAGCGCTGCAGGAGCACACTGGCGTCTTCCGGAGTGGTGATGAGCTGACTACTGCGCTGACCTTCGTAGTAGGCCATCCACTGGTGTCGGGCGTTCTCTGCGAGGTAGTGCGGCCCGTCGAGCCCGGCGTGCCACTCCTGCCGGGTCGGCATGATCTGCAGCTCCACATTCCGCAGTCGCGAGCACGCGAGCAGACGGACGATCAACCCACATGTCACGCCGGCTCCGCCCGTGCACCGCTCAATGAGCGACTGTTCGACGATGAACCCAAAGTCCACGTGGGGCTTCTCGGTCAGGAGCGACTGCCGTTGCATACGGGCGGCCGCCTGCTGTTCGACCTGATCGTCGTCGAGCGGAGGCAGGCTGCTCTGGAAGGCGGCCCGCGCATACGCCTCGGTCTGCAGCAGCCCCGGCACGATGCGGCACTCGTAGGCGTAGAGAGTGATCGCCTCCTGCTCGATCTCCGCCCACTGGGCGAACCACGAGGCCAGGCCCCGCCGACGGGAGAGGCAGCGCCGTGCGACGGAACCACGCGGCGGGCACGTGAGATCACGGTCTGCCGTACGTGACCCGGCGGTAGCCGTCGAGACCGACGATGCAGGCTTGCAGGGCACCGCATGGGCAGCGCAGCCATACCAGGATGCCCGACGACGTCGTGTGGTAGGAGACCACGCGGGGCCCCTGTGGTCTGTCGGCGCCGCACGAGGGACAGTGCTTGCCGACCGGCCCGGTGCAGAGGGCCGATGCGACGGAAGTGCTGTCGAGAGTGTGGGACATGGCGTCTCCTTCTCCTTACCGGGGCGGCCAGTCGGCGTTCCAGGTGCGGGGGGCATCCCCGAGTGCCTCAAGCAGGCGATGGGCGAGCGGCGCCGCAGATGCCGGGTTCTGCCCGGTCAACAGGTGCCGGTCGGTGACGACGTGCTCGCTCCAGGGGGATTGTGCCGAGAAGCGGGCGCCGCGCTTTTCCAGCGCCTGCTGCGCGGTCCAGGGCAGGGTGTCCAGGAGGGCGACGTCGCGCTCTTCGGCATCGGTGAAGGCGGTCATGCGGTAACCGGTGAAGGGCCAGTCGCCGACGGATGTCATGCAGCCGAGCAGAGCGGCGGGCCCGTGACAGACCGCTGCGATGGGTTTGTGCCCTTGGTGGAAGCCGGTGAGGAACGTGCCGCAGGACGGATCGGCCCACAGGTCGGCCATCGGTGCGTAGCCGCCTGGGACGAAGACCGCGTCGAAGTCCGATGCCTCGATCCGGTTCAGTGCCTGGGGGGCATGGAGGCGGTCCTGCAGAGAGGCAACAGCGTGGCCCAGTTCGGCGCAGCGTTCCGGGGTGAGGCCGGTTCCTTCGGGACTCAGACCGGCGGGGTCGGGCACGGCGGGCCGTCCTGCGGGCGTCGCCATGGTGATCTCGGCACCAGCGGCGGCGAAGGCACGGACAGGTTCGACGAGTTCCTCGGGCCAGAATCCGATGGCGCGAGTGGCGCCGTCGGTGAGGGACATGCGAGTCGAGGCGGACAGCACGATCGCGATGCGCAACATGAGGCTCTCCTTTGTCGTTGAGGTGGGGCCGGAGGCCGGCCGACCGGCTGCCTGACCCCCGGCTGTGTGCGAGTCGCCGGCTGCTGTCAGTCAGCGGTTTCCTCGACGTGGAGGCCGAGCGTCTTCAGCAGGGGAAACTCGTTGGTGGAGAAGAGCACCGCATTTTGGGAGGTGCTGGTGTTCCGGTGCGCATGCCACGCCCAAGACGGCACGCAGATGGTGTCCCCGGCCGACCACTCGAAGTCCGTCCCCTCGATGACGGTCGTCCCGCGGCCTTGGGCGGCGACGTAGACGACGGATCCCGTGTGGCGTCCGGCACGGGTGTGCTCCCCGCCGCGCAGGAGCTGCAAGCGGCAACCGGTGGTCGGGGTGATCGGTCCCCCCGTTGCCGGGTTGGCGTAGTCCATGCTCACTCCGCCGTACGGGGAGTCGTGGCCCGAGGCGGCTGCGGCGTGGAGAGCCTCCAGGCACTTCTCCCAGGGGTACGCGTGCAAGGGGAACGCTGTCTGGCTCCTTCGGGTGTCGGGCAGGAGCAACCCGGCTCCCCATTGCGCAAGGGAGTCGGTGGGCGGCGTGGAGGGCAGGTGACTTCCTTCGGGGTGGAGTTCGAAGAAGTTCGCCCCGAGGGTGTTCACCAGCGGATCGTTGGTGATGTCCTGCCACACGACGAGCGCGTTGTCGTCGTTGTTGCCGTGTTCGTGCCAGACCCGGCTGGGTGTGACGACGACGTCGCCCGGCCCGACGGAGATGCGGTCACCGCCCACGGCGGTCCATCCACCGTTGCCTTCGTGGACGAAGCGGATGGCAGAGGCTGCGTGCCGGTGGCATGTCATCGACTCAGCCGGTTTGAGAGCCTGCAGCCCGGAGTAAAGGTGGCCGCAGGCGGCTTCGTATTCCGGATGGGCGGGGTTGAGGTGGGTGAGCACCCGCAGCGCGGCCGCGTCGCCTTTGACGAATTCGGCCGCCTCCAGGACGAAGGGACGCAGGTTCGCGTAACGCCACATGCACGGCACGGAGCGCGGCGCAGGTGACCATGGCCTGTCGTCGTTGACGGCGGACCAGCGCCCGACAGCGTAGAAGCGGCGCAGGCGGTCGGCGAAGGTGTCGGGATCGGGGGTTACCGCTGTGGTGGTCACGCTTCCTGCCCTTCTTCTTCTGCGGCTGCCGCTCCGGTCAGCTCATGCCACAGCACATCGATGTCCTCGGGGCGGGTGTGGATGTTGCCGATCGAGACACGGATGACGTATCCCGTCTCTGCTGTGACCGTGTGGGACACACAGACCCGGCCCCCCGCGTTGACCCGCTGGTGGATGCGGCGGGTCAGGCCGTCGGCGTCATCGGGCGAGCGACCGGCAGGCGCGTACCGCAGGCACACCAGCGGAAAGGGCGTGTCGGGGTTCTCCACCCGCCATCCCGGCGTCTCCTCTGCCGTCCTGCGAAGTGTGCCGGCGCAGACCGGCGGCCGCGGTCAGCCGGTCCGCGATGCCCTGAAGGCCGAACGACTTGATGATCCACCACAACTTCAAGGCCCGGAACTGCCTACCCAGCTGCAGCGAGTAGTTCATGAAGTCGACGCTGCCGTCCTCGCCACGCGTCGTGAGGTACTCGGGGACGAGGCGGAAGGTGTTGGTCAGAGCGTCAGGGTGGCGGCAGAACAGCGCGCTCGCTTCCATGGGGCACAACAGCACCTTGTGCGGGTTGGCCACCACGGAGTCGGCGACGGCGAGATCGGGTATCCGAGGCCGGATGTCGTCGACGAGCCGCCAGAAGCCGCCGTACGCGGCATCGGCGTGCAGCCACACCTGATGCTCCGCACATACCCGTGCGATGCCCTCCAACGGGTCGATCGCTCCGCTCGATGTGGTGCCGATGGTGGCAACGACGGCCATGGGTCGGTAGCCGGCCTGGAGGTCAGCACAAATCCGGGCTTCCAGCGCCGCCGGCTCCAGCGTGCCGTCCTTCGCCGCGGGGATCCGCACCAGGTTGTCCAGGCCGACGCCGAGGGTGATGGCTGCCTTGTCGACACTGCTGTGCGACTGGTCCGAGGTGTAGATCCGCAGCCTCTGCGAACCGGACAGACCGCTGCTGCGCACATCGAGACCATCAAGGTGTTCGCGGGCGGCAGCCAGGGCGTACAGCGTCGCCAGGGAGGCTCCGTCGACCAGGACCGCATCGCCGTCGTCCGGATAACCGAGCATCTCGGCGAGCCAGCCGAGCACGTTGGTCTCCACCGCCGCTGCGGCGGGAGCGGCATCCCACAGCATCACGTTCACGTTCAGGGCCGAGGCAGCGAGCTCGGCGAGCATGGCGGGGCCACTGGAGCTGTTGGAGAAGTAGGCATGGAACCGCGGATGGTTCCACAGCGTCAGGTGAGGGCGGACCTTCTCCCAGGTCTCCTCCAGTATCGCCGGGAACGACTCAGGCTGTGCCGGTACCGGCTCGTCGAAGAGCGCTCGTATCTCGCGTGCCGAGGCGCTGGTGGTGACAGGAAGCTCTCGCAGCGTCTCGAAGTGTTCACGCAACCGCGCGAGCAGCAGACGTCCATTGTCCTCCAGTTCCTGCGGACTCCAGTCGCCGCCCCCGGCGGTGAAGCCGTCAGTGGTGGTCGTCATGCTCGACCTCCACGGGCAGTTCGGAGGCGTAGCGGGTGATCCTCGGCCGGGTGCAGTACTTCTCGATGAGCGGCTGCACGAGCGGCTCCTCGGTCTTCAGCAGGCTGAGGTGATCCTCTTTGCTGCGCCAGGGGTAGACCCAGGTCACGACGTTGGGCTCCTCGTGGTCCTGGAAGAAGGTGGCGTACTCGGCCGGCCCGCTCACCTCGCCTGGCGGTCGTCCATCACTCGGCAGGCTCAGAGGCGCGATCAGTCCGTAGTCGGCGGTGACGGAATCCTCCATGGTGTCTCCCCTCGGGTCGGCAGGTGCGTTGCTGCATCAGGAAGTTGCCCGGTCACGATGGGGGTTGGGTGCCCTCGCGGTGAATGCACGTGGAAGTCAGGACGTCGCCGGAGCAGGGTTGCGGTGGGCGATCCAGACCGCACCGATGACCAGGACGCAGCCGCACAGTTGAGCGGCCGCCGGCTTCTCCCCGAGAACGACCAAGCCGAAGCCGATGGCCATGACGGGTTGCAGCAGCAGCAGTGCGGCAGAGGTGTTGGGTGAAAGACGCGGGCTGCCCTTGCTGATCAGAATCCAGGCCGCAACCTGACCGAGCAGGGCCAAGGCGGTGATCCAGCCCCACGACGCGGCCGGGATGGCCAGAGGCAATCCGGTGGTGAGCAGGCTGATCAGGCCGGCCGCCGCGGCAGCCGAGGCGGTGGAGACGGCGACCGGGCTGACGACGTGCCCTGGTGAATGCCGACCGGACAGACGCGTCAGGTACAGGTAGACCGCGTACGCGATGCCCGCGGCGATTCCGAGGACGGCTCCGCGCACCGGGTGATCGGCCCCCTGACCTGAACGCAGCACACCACCGGCCAGGGCGATGCCCACCAGCATCACGGGGCAGCTGTACAGGAAGCGGCGCGGGATTCTCGTGCCGCTGAAGAGGCGGGCCAGCAGGGGAAAGACGATCACCTGCACGTTGATCAGTACGGTCGCAATCGCCGCGCCGACGTCCAGCACGCTGGTCGTCCACATGACGTAGTCCGCGCCGAGGAACAGCCCCGCCACGACCGCGTGCCGCCTCAGCGGACGCGGTAGCGCCCCCCGCCGTCTGGTTTCGTGAACCAACAGGGGGATCAGCGGCACCAACGCGACCGCGCAGCGCAGAAAGGCCGCACTGCCTGCGTTGATGTCAGCGAGCTTGACGAACATCGCGGATGCCGACAGGCAGGCGGCACCGCTGATGATCAGTGCTACGGCGGCGGTCTGACTGCCGTTGTCCGTGTCCGAAGATACATCCGGTACGGCTGCGCGGGTCGTGTGCGATGCGGCGTCCACACACCTCAGCGTGGCACTCCGGACTCCGAAACACTACTTATTGTTTGTACACGGTAACCGGTAGTGTGGCTTAGGTGTGGACATGGGAGAGGCTCAGGGTCTTCGAAGCCGTGGCCCGGCTCGGGTCGGTGCGGGCGGCAGCCGAGGAACTGCATGTGACGGGTTCAGCCGTCTCGCAACACGTCCGCCGGCTGGAGAGAGAAGCCGGCTGCAAGCTCGTCGAATCGGACGGGCGCGGCATCCGCCTCACGCATGCGGGACGAGTGCTGTCCGCGTCGGCGCACGCCATGGTGGTCACCGCCACCCGCGCGCAGCGGGACATCGCCGGCATCAGTGGACTGATCGCCGGCCCGCTGCGGGTGGGCGCCGTGGCCTCCGCTCTTCGCGCGCTCGTGCCGCAGACCCTGGTCGCGCTCACAAGCGCTCACCCACGCCTCGAACTCAGCGTCAGCGACGGGGAAGCAGCTCACATGCTGCCTGAGTTGCGCACCGGTCGGCTGGATGCCGTCGTGATGGAGAGCTGGATCCACGCGCCCACCCACATCCCGCCAGGAGCACACACCACCACTCTCACCCACGAGCAGGCGCTGCTCGCCCTGCCCGAGAACCACCCCAGTGCTCACCAGGGGGAAGTAGCGCTCGACACACTGCACGGCCAGGTATGGGCCAGCTGCCCCACAGGCAGTGACGCGCACCGGTCCCTACTCCAACTCCTGCGTGCACACGGCACGACGGGCGCCCGGATCCGCTTCTGCGTCTCCGACTACGCCACGCAGCTGCAGCTGGTGGCCGCCGGTGTCACCACGGCACTGATCCCGCAGATGGCCATTCCCGCCGAGCATCCGGGCGTCCGTCTCCTTCCGTGCAGGCCCACCGTGACCCGGACACTGGCCGTGGCCACGACACCCGCGACGGAGACCCCGGCCGTCCACGCGTTCGTCGCCGAGATGGCCCGCACCGCTCACGCGCTCGAGTCCGCATCCGGGCACTGACGACGACGCACCGCCGTCGCGTCAGGCGTCGTCCTGGGCTGACTTCAGGAGTTCCTCCGCGTGGGCGCGGGCCAGTTCGGAGTCCTCCTGGCCCGCCAGCATGCGGGACAGCTCCCGCACCCGGTCCTCGCCCGCCATCGCCTGCACACCGCTGCGGGTCACCGAGCCGTCGCTGGTCTTCTCCACCACCAGGTGCCGGTCGGCGAACGCCGCGACCTGCGGGAGGTGGGTGACGACCACGACCTGCGCGGTGCGCGCCAGCCGGGCCAGGCGGCGGCCGACCTCGACGGCCGCCTTGCCGCCGACGCCGGCGTCCACCTCGTCGAAGAGGTAGGTCGGGACGGGCGCCGTCCCGGCGAAGACGACCTCGACCGCCAGCATGACGCGGGAGAGTTCACCGCCCGAGGCACCCTTGGCGATGGGGCGCGGCGGCGCGCCGGGGTGCGGGGCCAGCAGCAGTTCGACCTCGTCGGTGCCGTGCGGCCCGTAGGCGAGGGTGCGGCCGTCGACCTCCAGTCCTTCGGCGTCCTCGGTCTGCCGCAGCGCGAAGGAGACCCGGGCGTCGGGCATGGCCAGTTCGCCCAGTTCGGCGGTGACGGCGTCGGCGAATCGTTGCGCCGCCTCCTCCCGGGCCCGGGTCAGCTTCTCGGCCAGACCGGCGAGTTCGCCGCGCAGCGTGTCGCATTCGGCGGTGAGGTCGCCGACGGAGTCGTCATCGCCGTCGAGTTCGGCGAGCCGGGCGGCGCCGTCCTCCGCCCAGGCGAGCACGGCTGCCGCGCCCGCCTCCCCTTCGGTGCCGCCGTCGCCGTACTTGCGGATCAGACGGGACAGCTCGGCGCGCCGTTCCTCAACGGCGGCCAGCCGCAGCGGATCGGCGTCCAGGTCGTCGGCGTACCCGGCGAGTTCGCCGGCCACGTCGCCCAGCACGATGGCGACCTCGCCCACCCGGTCCGCGAGCGCGGCCAGGGTGGGGTCGTGGGCGCGCACCGCCTCCAGGGCGCGGTGCGCCGCGCCGACGAGGGTGGTGGCGTCGACGCTCTCCGGGTCCGCCGGATCGCCGGCGAGCGCGCCGTGCGCGGTGGTGGCGGCCGAGGCCAGGGCCTCGGCGTGGCCGAGGCGCTCGGCCTCGGCATCAAGGTCGGTGTCCTCTCCCGCCTGGGGCGCGGCGGCCTCGATCTCCTGCAGGCCGAAGCGCAGCAGGTCGGCCTCCTGGGCGCGCTCGCGGGCGCGGGTGGTCAGCTCCTCCAGGCGCGCGGCGACCTCGCGCAGCCGCCGGTAGACCTCCGCGTAGGCGCCGAGCGGCGCGGCGACGGCGTCGCCCGCATACCGGTCGAGCGCCTGGCGCTGGCGGGCGGGCCGCAGCAGGCCCTGCTGGTCGGTCTGGCCGTGGACGGCGACCAGGTCCTCGCCGAGCTCGGCGAGCAGCGCTATGGGCGCCGAGCGGCCCCCGACGTGCGCGCGGGAGCGCCCTTCGGCGGAGACCGTGCGCGAGAGCAGCAGCGCTCCCTCGTCCAGCTCGGCACCCGCGTCCTGGGCGCGCAGCGCGGCGGGCGCGTCCGGCGCGAGCGCGACCCTGCCCTCCACGACGGCGGCCTTGGCGCCCACCCGCACCAGGGCGGCGTCCGCTCGCCCGCCGAGCAGCAGTCCGAGGCTGGTGACGACCATGGTCTTGCCCGCGCCGGTCTCGCCGGTCACCGCGGTGAACCCCGGGGACAGCTCGAAGGCGGCGTCGTCGATCACGCCGAGGGCCTGGATCCGCATCTCCTCCAACACGGGTACGACCATACGAGGTCTCGGGGCCGGCCCCTACCCCACGGTCTGCGGGGCCCTCCGGGGCCGGTCCTGCGGCGGTATCCGCCGCACACGAGTGCGAGCTGTCACGCGGCCGGGACCGGCTGCTGCACGGCGCTCTGTTGGCGCCCGTGTGGCCCGGCGCGCCGGGTCACACCGGGCCGCAGCCCCTCGGAGCTGCGGCGTGTCGCCCACCCGCCCGGTCGCGCACATGAGGTGCGGGCCGGAGGCGGACATCGACGTGCGCTCAGCCACACCGAGGCGAGTCCCACCACGCGCACCGGAGGCGGTGGCCGGTCGACGTCCCGCTGCCCGCCCGGCGGCAGGCGGCGGGCCCCGGCGCCTCGGAGCAACGGGTGTCGTCGCCGTCCTCGGCGGTGCCGCACACGTGGACCCACCGACGCCACCGGCCGGGCCGGGGTGATGAGCCGTCGGCGACGGTTCGAGGGCAGGCGGCACTCGGCTCGACGCAGCCGGCTTCCCCGACACCGGACGGACAGTTCGCCGCCGGCCGGAGGGGGGCGCGTTCAGCGCATCCGCGGCCCGACCCGGCAGGGCTGACGGCGGGGCGGAGCGGCATCGGCCAAGGCAGGGCACGGCCGAGGGGTCCGGTCCCCTGTGCCCGGCAGGTCCGGGATCGGCGGAGGAACGCGGGAGAAGCGCGCTACTGCGGGGCGCCGCGCCAGCCCGCGACGGGGAGGGCGAACTTCGCGACCAGACGGTCGGTGAAAGACGCGTGGTGCAGCCGGGCCAGCCGCACCGGGACCGCGCCGCGCCGGACCTCGACCCGCGCCCCGGCGGGCAGTTCGACGGTTCGCCGCCCGTCGCACCACAGCACGCCGCCGGGCGTCTCGGGCTGCGCCTCCACGGCGAGCACCGAGTCGGGCGCGGTCACCAGCGGCTTGGCGAACAGCGCGTGCGCGCTGATCGGCACCATGAGCAGCGCCTCGACCTCGGGCCAGACCACCGGCCCGCCGGCGGAGAACGCGTAGGCCGTCGACCCGGTGGGCGTCGCGCAGACGACGCCGTCGCACCCGAAGCGGGAGACCGGACGCCCGTCGACCTCGATGACGACCTCGAGCATCCGCTCGCGGGCCGCCTTCTCCACCGAGGCCTCGTTCAGCGCCCAGTCGGTGTGCACGACGCGTCCGTCATTGCGCACCAACACATCCAGCGTCATGCGCTGTTCGACCTCGTAGGCACGGGTGACGACCCGGTCCACGACCTTGTCCAGGTCGTCCCGCTCGGCTTCTGCGAGGAACCCGACCCGGCCCAGGTTGACGCCCAGCATCGGCACGCCGGAGGCGCGGGCGATCTCGGCGCCGCGCAGCAGGGTGCCGTCGCCGCCGAGCACGACGAGCAGCTCGCAGCCCTCGACGGAACTCGGGTCGGCGTCGACGGTCTGCACTGCGTCGGGCAGCGGCATGTCGCTGGCCTCGTCGCCCAGCACCCGCACGCCGATGCCGTGGCCCAGCAGCCCCTGCACGACGAGTTCCGCGCTGCGCACCGCGGCGGGCCGGCCGGTGTGCGCGAGGAGGAAGACGGTGCGGGCGCTCTCGCCGGTGCCGCCGGGTGTGGTCACTTCGGGCCCTCCGCCACTGCTCGCTCGACGTCCGCGGGGGCGAGCTCCGGTGCCCCGGCGCGAAGCCACAGGAAGTACTCGACGTTACCCGACGGGCCGGGCAGCGGGCTGGCCGTCACGCCCAGTGCGCCGAGCCCGTGTCCGGCTGCCTGGCCGGCCACAGCGAGGACGGACTCGGCGCGCAGCCGCGTGGACCGCACGACGCCGCCGGAGCCGAGGCGTTCCCGGCCGACCTCGAACTGCGGCTTCACCATGAGCACCAGGTCGGCGTCGGGCGCCGAACAGCGCACCAGGGCGGGCAGTACGAGGCCGAGCGGAATGAAGGACAGGTCACCGACGACGAGGTCGGCGGGGCGGCCGTCCAGGTCCGCCGGCGTCAGCTCCCGCACGTTGGTCCGGTCCTTGACGGTGACCCGGTCGTCACTCTGCAGGGACCAGGCGAGCTGGCCGTAGCCGACGTCGACGGCGACGACGTGCCCGGCGCCGGCCCGCAGCAGCACGTCGGTGAAGCCGCCGGTCGAGGCGCCGGCGTCCAGTGCCCGCCGGCCCTCGACGCGCAGCCCCCGCGGCGTGAACGCCTCCAGCGCGCCGGCGAGCTTGTGGCCGCCGCGGGAGACGTACTCGGGGGCCGCTTCGGTGTCCTCGCGGACCACGACGGCGGCGCTGGTGGCCACCTGGGTGGCGGCCTTCGTGGCGGTGGCACCGCCGACGGTCACCCGCCCGGCGGCGATCAGCCGGGCGGCGTGGTCGCGGGAGCGGGCCAGCTTGCGGCGCACCAGTTCCGCGTCGAGGCGCCTGCGGTCCGGGCGGGTCACAGCCACGTCGGGGTCAGCTCCTACTGCTCGTGCCGGTCGAGAGCGGTCAGCGTGTCGCGCAGACCGCGGTGCACATCTTCGTACACCTCGAGATGTCCGGAGACGGCGAGGTGGTCCGCGTCCTCGAGCCGGCGCAGTTGCGCGTCGACCGGTTCGTGCCCGGTGAGCTCCACTTCGACCCCGAGGGGCCGCGGCCCCTCGGCCTCCGTGGCGTCCTCTTCTGCGTCGTGCGGGTCCGGCTCCGCCGGGGTCTCACCGGGCCCGGAGCCCTCAGCCGTGTCCGGCGGCTTCGCGCCGTGCGCATCCGGCCCGGCCGGAACGTGGGCGCTCCGCGCCCCGTCCGCCCCGTCCGCCACGTCGCCATGCGACGCCCCCGTCCGGGGCCGGGCCTGTCCCTGCTCGTCCATGTCCCCGACGCTACCGGTTGCGCCCCGGCGCAGGACGCAGATCCGGCCCACGCCGGGCCGGTGCCGCGCCGCCGAACGGGCCCGGGCGGAGGCGGGCTACTCGCCGTCGGACTCCGCGCGCGGCCCTGCGGGGCGACGGGCAGCCGGGACGACGAGCGGGGTACCCGTCTCCGGGTCGTCGATGACGCGGCACGGCAGACCGAAGACTCTCTCCACCAGTTCCGCCGTGACCACCTCGCCCGGCGGCCCCTCGGACACGATCTGCCCGTCGCGCATGGCGATCAGGTGCGTGGCGTAGCGGGCGGCGTGGTTGAGGTCGTGCAGCACGGCGACCACGGTGCGTCCGTTCTCGTGGAGCTGTGCGCACAGGTCCAGTACCTCGATCTGGTGCGCGATGTCGAGGTATGTGGTCGGCTCGTCGAGCAGCAGGAGCGGCGTCTGCTGCGCCAGTGCCATGGCGATCCACACCCGCTGCCGCTGCCCGCCGGAGAGCTCGTCGACGAAGCGGTCGGCGAGGTCGTCGACGCGGGTGGCGGCCATCGACTCGCGCACCGCCCGCTCGTCCTGGCGGGACCACTGCCGCAGCAGGCCCTGGTGCGGGTAGCGGCCGCGGGCGACGAGGTCGGCGACGGTGATGCCGTCCGGCGCGACGGAGCTCTGCGGCAGCAGGCCGAGGGTGCGGGCGACCCGTTTGGGCGGCAGCCCGCGAATGTCGGCGCCGTCGAGGAGCACGGACCCGCGCGCCGGCTTGAGCATGCGGGACAGGGCGCGCAGCAGGGTGGACTTGCCGCACGCGTTCGGCCCGACGACGACGGTGAAGGACTGGTCGGGCACAGCGACGGTGAGGTGATCGGCGATGGTGCGGCGGTCGTAGGCGAGGGTCAGCCCGTCACCGTGCAGACGCGGGTCGGCGCCGGAGGAGGTCATGCCGGAGGGTCCTCTCCTGTCGTCTTCTCGGGTCGCGCTCACAGCCGGCCCGCCTTCCGTTCGGTCGCCAGCAGCCACACCAGGTAGCCCCCGCCCAGCACGCCGGTGACGACGCCGACCGGCAGCTGGTGGCCGGGGAAGGCCAGTTGGGCGGCGAGGTCTGCGCTGACCAGCAGCGCGGAGCCCAGGCAGGCCGAGGCGCCCAGGTTGGGCCCGGGAGACCGGGTCAGCCGGCGTGCGAGCTGCGGCGCGGTCAGCGCGACGAACGCGACGGGGCCGGCGGCGGCCGCGCCGACGGAGACGAGCAGGACGGCGGCGGTCAGTGCGGTCAGCCGGACCCGTTCGACCCGGACGCCCAGCGCGCCGGCCGGGTCGTCACCCATCTCGATCAGGTGGAGTGCCCGACCGCACCCGGCCAGGGCCACCGGCAGCAGAACGGCCAGCGCGCCGAGCAGCGGCAACGCGTCGTCCCAGCCGCGCCCGTTGAGGCTGCCGGTCAGCCACAGGACCGCGCGGGCGGCGTCCACGAGCTGGGCACGGGTGAGCAGGTATCCGTTGACGCCGGTCAGGATCGCAGTCACGCCGATGCCGACGAGCACCAGCCGGCAGCCGTGGACGCCCTGGCGCCAGGAGAGCAGGTAGACGAGCAGGCCGGTGAGCAGCCCGCCGGCCACCGCGCCGCCGGCCACGGCCACCGCGCCGCCGCCCGCGACGACGATCGCGGTGAGGGCGCCGGTGGCGGCGCCGCTGGTGAAGCCGAGGACGTCGGGGCTGCCGAGCGGGTTGCGCACCACGCACTGGAAGACGGCGCCGCCCAGCGCGAGCGCCGCGCCGACCAGCAGAGCCGTCACCACGCGCGGCAAGCGCAGGTCCTGGACGATGAAGTCGTCGGCAGGCGTGCCGGTCCCGCCGAGGGTGCGCAGCACCTGACCGAGAGTCATGGGGTAGTCGCCGCTGCCGTGGGCGAGGGTGACCAGCCCGACAGCCAGGGCGACCAGGACGCAGCCCGTTCCGGCGGCCAGGGCATGCGGCCGGTAGGTGAGGGACCGGCCGCCTGGCAGGGGGAGGACGCTCATGTGCGGGCCACCTTGCGCTGGGAGACGAGGGAGAGGAACAGCGGGCCGCCGAGCACGGCGGTGACGATGCCGACCTGTATCTCGGAGGGCCGGGCGACGACACGGCCGAGCACGTCGGCGGCGAGCAGCAGCACGGGGGCCAGCACGGCGCAGTAGGGCAGCATCCAGCGCTGGTCGGGGCCGGTCAGCGCCCGCACCAGGTGCGGCACTATCAGACCGACGAACACGATGGGGCCGCAGACCGCGGTGGCCGCCCCGCACAGCAGCGTCACGGCGAGCATGGCGCCGGCCCGGGTGAGCCCGGGGCGGGCGCCCAGCGCGCGGGCCGAGTCGTCGCCCAGGGCCATGGCGTTGAGCGGGCGGGCCAGGGTGAGCGCGAGGACGGCGCCGGCCAGTACGAACGGCAGGACGCGTTCGATGCTCTCGGTGTGGGTGCCCACCAGCGAGCCGACCGTCCAGAAGCGCATGGCGTCCAGGGAGGCGGTGTTCAGGAGCTGGCTGGCGTAGACGTAGCTGTACAGGGCCGCGTTGAGGGCGGCACCGGCCAGGGCGAGCCTGGCGGGAGTGGCACCGCGTCCGCCGCCGACGGCGTAGACCAGGACGGAGGCTGCTGCCGCGCCGGCGAACGCGAACCAGATGTAGTGGGTGAAACCCTGCAGACCCAGGAAGGTCAGGGCGGTCACGACGGCGGCCGCCGCGCCCGCGTTGATGCCCAACAGACCGGGATCGGCGAGCGGGTTGCGGGTAAGGGCCTGCATGACACCGCCGGCCAGGCCGAGCGCGACGCCGGCGATCAGGCCGATCAGGGTGCGGGGCAGCCGCATCTCGTGCACGACGGTGTACGCCGGCGATCCGGCGTCGACCAGTCCGTGCCACGCCGCGGTCAGGGTCAGCGCTCTGGCGCCGACCGCGAGACTCAACACGAGGACGAAGGCCAGCAGGGCGAGTGCGGCGAGCAGGCCGGCCGAGCGAGCGGCGGGGTGACCGCGGGCTCGCCGGTCACCGGTGCGGGCCGGAGCGGCGGCTGAACCCGGCAACGCCTGGCGGGACTTGGTAAGGGACACGTACGGCTCCGGTGCTGGCCGGGGCGCCGCGGGGCGCCTCGACCGCGAGTCGGCAACATTATTTAGGTTAGCCTAACCTCACAAACGGACGACGTGCCCCGGACAAAGGAGCGTAAGAACCCTCATGTCTCAGCTGCGGACCATCTCGCCCACAAGACGCCCTGACGGACAAGCCCGCCTGGCGCGCGCTGCCCGCCGTCAAGGCGGACCAGGTCCTCCCCTGGGCGAGCGAGCCGCGCTTTTCCTATGCGGGCTGCGCGCCGCTGATCGGGGACATCGCGACGTCCGTGCGCGACGCGAAGAAGGTCGCCTGACGGGCGGCGGCAGGCACTACAGCGCCAGACGGTCCAGCGCCTTGGCGGCGTCCAGCCGGCAGGCCGCCTCGCCGCCCGCATTCCACGCGGCCGCGCACAAGGCGCGCAGGCCGTCCAACGGGTCGCCTTCGCCGTCGAGTTCAATCGTCTCCGCGGCTGCCCGTGCGCTCCAGCCTCCGCAGCGGAACCCCTCCTCGGCGTACCCGTCCACCGCCGGGTGCGGCGTGAGCAGGCCGCGCAGATCCGCCGCCAGGTAGCCGGGCCGGTACTCGGGCACGGCCGCGACGAGTTGCGCGGCGTCGGTGACGCCTGTCAGCACCAACAGCGAGTCGACGCCGCCTGTGTGGGCGCCCTCGATGTCCGTGTCGAGCCGGTCGCCCACCACCAGCGGGCGCGCGGCTCCGGTGCGCAGGATCGTCTCCCGGTGCATGGGCGGCTGCGGCTTTCCGGCCACCGTCGGCTCGGGCGGGTGCCGCATCCAGCGGGTCGCGATGCGCACCGCCTCGACCGCGGCGCCGTTGCCCGGGGTGATGCCGCGCCGCCCGGGCAACGTCAGGTCGGTGTTGGAGGCGTACCAAGGCAGTCCGCGTCCGACGGCGAGTGCCGCCTCGGCCAGCCGCCCCCACGCCATCTGCGGCCCGCCGTAGCCTTGAACGACGGCCTGCGGGTCGTCGTCGGCGGACTCCACGGGGGTCAGACCGCGCTCGCGCAGCGCCTCCCGCAGTCCCTCCGCGCCGACGCACAGCACGCGCGCGCCGGCCGGCAGGTCGGCGGCGACCAGGCGCGCGACGGCCTGCGCGGAGGTGACGATGTCCTCGGCGCCGGCGGGGACTCCCAGGTCCGACAGGTGCGCGGCCACGGCCTGCGGGGTGCGGGCGGCGTTGTTGGTCACGTAGGCCAGGTGCATGCCCGCCCGCCGGGCCCGGCTCAAGGCGTCGACCGCGTGCGCCACCGCCTCGCCACCGGCGTAGACCACACCGTCCAGGTCCAGCAGCGCGGTGTCATACGCCTCGTTCAGCGCCTGGTCGCAAGCTCGCAGCATCGCCGGTTCCCGCTCCTCACGTTCTCTTCCCGTCCCACCCGACACCCCGATCCTCTCGCAACCCGAGGCGCGCCGCGGCAGCGAGGCGGCATAGCATGCGCGGATGCCTACCCACGGTCTCCACCTGCACCCCTTCCGCGGGCTGCGCTACGTCCAGGAACGGGTCAGCTCACTCGCCGCCGTCACCTCTCCCCCCTACGACGTGGTGGTGCGGCCCGACGGGGTGCACCACCTGGAGACCGCCGACCCGTACAACATCGTGCGGCTGATCCTGCCGCACGCCGCCGATCCGGCCGTGGGGCACCGGCAGGCGGCCGGCACCCTGCAACGCTGGCTGGCCGAGGGAATCCTCGGCTTCGACGACCGGCCCGCGCTCTACGTCTACGAGCAGCGCAGCGGCGACGTGCTGCAGCGCGGCTTGATCGGGGCGCTGCGACTGGACGATCCGGTGCTGCCCCACGAGGGTGTCATCGACGAGGTCGTCGAGGACCGTGCGGCGCTGATGCGGGAGGCAGGGGCGCAGCTGGAGCCGCTGCTGCTGGCCTACCGCGGCGGCGGGACGGCCACGGGCGCGACCGCGGTGATCGAACGGGCGATCGCGGGCCCGCCATTGCTGTCCACGACGACCGAGGACGGTTTCGCTCACCGGCTGTGGGCGGTGGCCGACCGCGCTGAACTGGCGGCGGTCGCCACCGACCTGGCGCGGCGGGACGCCCTCATCGCCGACGGGCACCACCGCTGGGCGACGTATCAGCGGCTGGCCGCCGAGCATCCCGGCGACCCGGCCTGGTCACACGGTCTGGTCCTGCTCGTCGACTCCGCCCGCTACCCGCTCCGGGTGCGGGCCATCCACCGCCTGCTGCCCCGGCTGCCGCTGACGGAGGCGCTGGCCGGTGCGGAGGGGGCGTTCCGGCACCGGCCGGTCGAAGGTCCGCTCCCCCGTGCGCTGGAGGAGCTCGGCACCACGCCGGGCGCGGCATTCCTGCTCTCGTCCGGCCCGGAGGTGTTCCACCTGCTGCACACGCCCGACGAGGATCTGCTGGAACGGACCATCCGCACGGACCGCCCGCAGGGGTGGCGCCGGCTGGACGCGACGGTGCTGCACGCCACACTGCTGGACGCGGTGTGGCGGGTGCCGGACCGGCCGTCCGACATCGGCTACCTGCACTCGGCTGAGGCAGCCGTGGACCAGGCGCACCGGCACGGGGGCACCGCCGTTCTGCTGCGGGCGACGCCGGAGAAGACCGTGCGCGAACTGGCCGGCATGGGCGTCACCATGCCGCGCAAGTCCACCTCGTTCGGGCCGAAGCCCGCCACCGGACTGGTGATGCGCAGCCTCTGGGAGGAAGACGTCTGACACCACGGCAGCACACCGCTCGGACATGAGTTTTCCTCGCCCCGTCGGCCCACGAGCCGTCGATCAGGCGGAAGCCGCCGGCGGAGTGCGGCCCGCTCCGCACGGCTGCCGCCCAACTGCTGAGCGGCGCAACGGCGGACCGGTACCGGGTCGCCGTCACCGACGGCGTCCGGCGCGTCGCGGAGCAGATGGCCGCCGCCGAACGGCCGTTCACCGGTATCACCCCGGACGAGCTCCGACCGCTGGTCGACTCCGTCGATCTGGACAGACCGCCGAGCTGGACGAGCCGACCCGCGACCGCTTCGCCGACGCCCTCAAGCGCCAGGGCCTGGGCCCGGCGGACTACCTGCTGTTGCCCGTCCACCCCTGGCAGTGGTGGAACAAGCTGTCGGTGACCTTCGCCTCCGACGTGGCACAGCGCCGGCTGGTCTGTCTCGGACACGGGGACGACGCACACCTGGCACAGCAGTCGATCCGCACGTTCTTCAATACCTCCCGGCCCGAGCGGCACTACGTCAAGACGGCCCTGTCCGTGCTCAACATGGGCTTCGTGCGCGGTCTGTTCACCGCGTACATGGAAGCCACGCCGGCGATCAACGACTGGCTTCTTCCGCTTCCTGGCAGACACCCTGGAGACGGCGGGGGTGCTGGAGGAGGAGGCGTTCTGGGCGACGGTCGCCGACTGCGTCCGCGACTACCAGCGCTCGGTGCCGCAGCTGGCCGACCGCTTCGCGCGCTACGACCTGCGCACGGAACGGTTCGCACTGTCCTGCCTGAACCGGCTGTAACTGCGCAACAATCAGCAGATGGTCGATCTGCAGGACCCGGCGGGGGCGCTGCAGCTCGTCGGCACTCTGGACAACCCGCTGGCGCGCCACCTCTGAGCGCACACGGCGAAGGGGCGCCCCGCCGGGTGGCGGGGCGCCCCTTCGCGGCGTCGCAGGTCAGGAACGCGCGTCGCCGCCCCCGTCGTCCGCCTTCGGTGATTCCGCGCCGGACTCGGTCTCGGTCTCGTACTCCGTCTCGTCGTCCTCGTCGAGCGCGTCGAGGAATTCCACGCCGTCGAGTTCCGCAAGCCGGTCAGAGGCATCCGTGGTGCCGTCACGGTCGGCGTCGAGCGCCTTGGAGAACCACTCCCGCGCCTCGTCCTCCCGGCCCACGGCGAGCAGGACGTCCGCATACGCGTAGCGAAGGCGGGCGGTCCACGGATGGATCGCGCTGGACGCGAGCTCGGGGCTCTGCAGGGTGACGACGGCGGCCTCCGTCTGGCCCATGTCCCGCCGGGCGCCGGCGGCGACGATGCGCATCTCGACCTGGCCCGCCTTGTCCAGCTTCTGCACCTCCGGCTCACCGGCCATGTCCAGCGCCCGCTCGGGGCGGCCCATGCCGCGCTCGCAGTCGGCCATCACCGGCCACAGGTGCACGCCGCCGGTCATCCGGCGGGCGGCGCGGAATTCCGACAGCGCCTCGGCGTACTTGCCGACGCCGTAGGCGGCGAAGCCGGCACGCCTCCCGAACGGCGGGGACACGAGACGCGAGACGAAGCGCGATCTTGGCGTAGCGGTAGGCACGGTCCGGGTCCTCGTCCAGCAGCCGGCCCACCATCACCAGGTTCTTCGAGACGTCCTCGGCGAGGGTCTTGGGCAGGCTCATCAGCTCCTGCCGCACCTCCTTGCCGACCTCCTCGCCGGTGACGTCCTCGTCGATGGGCAGCCGCCTCAGCGGCTCGCGCTCACGCCGCCCGTCCTCGCGACGGAACCCGACGCCGCCCTGGCGACGGTCATCGCGCCGGTCGTCACGGCGGAACCCACCCCGGTCATCACGCGGTCAGTGCGAGGACCACCACGCCGATCATCCCGACGGAACCCACCACGGTCATCACGCCGCTCGCCCCCGCGGAACCCACCACGGTCATCACGCCGGTCACCGCCACGGAACCCACCACGGTCGTCACGACGCTCGGGACGCGGGCCACCCGGCCGGTCATCGCGCCGGTCGTCACGGCGGAACCCACCCCGGTCATCACCACGGTCAGTGCGAGGACCACCACGCCGATCATCCCGACGGAACCCACCACGGTCATCACGACGCTCGCCCCCGCGGAACCCACCACGGTCATCACGCCGGTCACCGCCACGGAACCCACCACGGTCGTCACGACGCTCGGGACGCGGGCCACCCGGCCGGTCATCGCGCCGGTCGTCACGGCGGAACCCACCGCCGGTCATCACCACGGTCAGTCGCGACGGACCACCACGCCGTCATCCCGACGGAACCCACCACGGTCATCACGCCGGTCGCCGCCACGGAACCCACCACGGTCGTCACGACGCTCGGGACGCGGGCCACCCGGCCGGTCATCGCGCCGGTCGTCACGGCGGAACCCACCCCGGTCATCACCACGGTCAGTGCGAGGACCACCACGCCGATCATCCCGACGGAACCCACCACGGTCATCACGACGCTCGCCCCCGCGGAACCCACCACGGTCATCGCGGCGATCGTCCCGGCGGAACGCCGGCCGCTCACCACGACCGCCACCGCGCCGGTCATCCCGACGCTGCGGGCGCTGCCCGTCCCGTCGTTCACCGCGCCCGGCGGGCGTCCCGTCGTTCGGTCGGGGGTCGTCGGAAGGCATGGGGGACTCCTGTCTGCGGAACATACTCCGCGTGATCACAAAAAAACCGTGGGCCCAGCGTGCATGCACGCTGGGCCCACGGCCTCAATGATTGTTCGGCGGCGTCCTACTCTCCCACGAGGTCCCCCTCGCAGTACCATCGGCGCAGAAAGGCTTAGCTTCCGGGTTCGAAATGTGACCGGGCGTTTCCCTCACGCTATGACCACCGAAACTCTGTTCGGATCTCGAGAGATCCAGAGTCTTAGCGAACAAGCACACTCTTCAATTGATTCGAAGACGGTTGTTGTCTCAGAACCTACACAGTGGACGCGAGCAACTATGGACAAGCCCTCGGCCTATTAGTACCGGTCAACTCCACCCATCACTGGGCTTCCATATCCGGCCTATCAACCCGGTCATCTCCCGGGAGCCTTAACCCCTCAAAGGGGGTGGGAGTCCTCATCTCGAAGCAGGCTTCCCGCTTAGATGCTTTCAGCGGTTATCCTTCCCGAACGTAGCCAACCAGCCATGCCCTTGGCAGAACAACTGGCACACCAGAGGTTCGTCCGTCCCGGTCCTCTCGTACTAGGGACAGCCCTTCTCAAGACTCCTACGCGCGCAGCGGATAGGGACCGAACTGTCTCACGACGTTCTAAACCCAGCTCGCGTACCGCTTTAATGGGCGAACAGCCCAACCCTTGGGACCGACTCCAGCCCCAGGATGCGACGAGCCGACATCGAGGTGCCAAACCATCCCGTCGATATGGACTCTTGGGGAAGATCAGCCTGTTATCCCCGGGGTACCTTTTATCCGTTGAGCGACGGCGCTTCCACAAGCCACCGCCGGATCACTAGTCCCGACTTTCGTCCCTGCTCGACCCGTCAGTCTCACAGTCAAGCTCCCTTGTGCACTTACACTCACCACCTGATGACCAACCAGGCTGAGGGAACCTTTGGGCGCCTCCGTTACTCTTTAGGAGGCAACCGCCCCAGTTAAACTACCCACCAGACACTGTCCCCGATCCGGATCACGGACCCAGGTTAGACATCCAGCACGACCAGAGTGGTATTTCAACAACGACTCACCCCAAGCTGGCGCTTGAAGATCACAGTCTCCCACCTATCCTACACAAGCCGAACCGAACACCAATATCAAGCTATAGTAAAGGTCCCGGGGTCTTTCCGTCCTGCTGCGCGAAACGAGCATCTTTACTCGTAGTGCAATTTCACCGGGCCTATGGTTGAGACAGTCAAGAAGTCGTTACGCCATTCGTGCAGGTCGGAACTTACCCGACAAGGAATTTCGCTACCTTAGGATGGTTATAGTTACCACCGCCGTTTACTGGCGCTTAAGTTCTCAGCTTCACCACCCCGAAGAGTGATTAACCGGTCCCCTTAACGTTCCAGCACCGGGCAGGCGTCAGTCCGTATACATCGCCTTACGGCTTCGCACGGACCTGTGTTTTTAGTAAACAGTCGCTTCTCGCTGGTCTCTGCGGCCACCCCCAGCTCACACTGAAAAAGTGATCACCAGGCGTGGCCCCCCTTCTCCCGAAGTTACGGGGGCATTTTGCCGAGTTCCTTAACCATAGTTCACCCGAACGCCTCGGTATTCTCTACCAGACCACCTGAGTCGGTTTAGGGTACGGGCCGCCATGAAACTCGCTAGAGGCTTTTCTCGACAGCATAGGATCATCCACTTCACCACAATCGGCTCGGCATCAGGTCTCACCCACATGTTGCACGGATTTACCTGCACCACGGGCTACACCCTTACCCCGGGACAACCACCGCCCGGGATGGACTACCTTCCTGCGTCACCCCATCACTCACCTACTACCAGCTCGGGTCACCGGCTCCACTCACACCAGCATTGTCCGAAGACTCCGCCGGCGGCTTCACGGGCTTAGCATCACCAGATTCGATGTTTGACGCTTCACAGCGGGTACCGGAATATCAACCGGTTATCCATCGACTACGCCTGTCGGCCTCGCCTTAGGTCCCGACTTACCCTGGGCAGATCAGCTTGACCCAGGAACCCTTAGTCAATCGGCGCGCACGTTTCTCACGTGCGTATCGCTACTCATGCCTGCATTCTCACTCGCATACCGTCCACAACTCGCTTCCACGGCTGCTTCACCCGGCACACGACGCTCCCCTACCCACCCCAGCCCTCGTTAGAGGTACATGCTGGAGTGACACGACGTCGGCGGTGTGCTTGAGCCCCGCTACATTGTCGGCGCGGAATCACTTGACCAGTGAGCTATTACGCACTCTTTCAAGGATGGCTGCTTCTAAGCCAACCTCCTGGTTGTCTCTGCGACTCCACATCCTTTCCCACTTAGCACACGCTTAGGGGCCTTAGTCGATGCTCTGGGCTGTTTCCCTCTCGACCATGGAGCTTATCCCCCACAGTCTCACTGCCGTGCTCTCACTTACCGGCATTCGGAGTTTGGCTAAGGTCAGTAACCCGGTAGGGCCCATCGCCTATCCAGTGCTCTACCTCCGGCAAGAAACACACGACGCTGCACCTAAATGCATTTCGGGGAGAACCAGCTATCACGGAGTTTGATTGGCCTTTCACCCCTAACCACAGGTCATCCCCCAGGTTTTCAACCCTGGTGGGTTCGGGCCTCCACGAAGTCTTACCTCCGCTTCACCCTGCCCATGGCTAGATCACTCCGCTTCGGGTCTAGGACACGCTACTCAACCGCCCTCTTAGGACTCGCTTTCGCTACGGCTCCCCCACACGGGTTAACCTCGCAACATGCCGCAAACTCGCAGGCTCATTCTTCAAAAGGCACGCAGTCACGACGCAACAAGCAAGCTTGCTGCGCGACGCTCCCACGGCTTGTAGGCACACGGTTTCAGGTACTATTTCACTCCGCTCCCGCGGTACTTTTCACCATTCCCTCACGGTACTATCCGCTATCGGTCACCAGGGAATATTTAGGCTTGACGGGTGGTCCCGCCAGATTCACACAGGATTTCTCGGGCCCCATGCTACTTGGGTGCCGCACAGACAAGCCGCAGAAATTTCAGCTACGGGGGTCTTACCCTCTACGCCGGGCCTTTCGCATGCCCTTCGCCTACCCCTACGGTTTCTTACTTGCCCGACCGCCGGCAGACGATCGAAGTACGGTCCCACGACCCCGCATGCGCAACCCCTGCCGGGTATCACACACATACGGTTTAGCCTCATCCGGTTTCGCTCGCCACTACTCCCGGAATCACGGTTGTTTTCTCTTCCTACGGGTACTGAGATGTTTCACTTCCCCGCGTTCCCTCCACACACCCTATACATTCAGGTGCGGGTGACAGCCCATGACGACTGCCGGGTTTCCCCATTCGGACACCCCCGGATCACAGCTCGGTTGACAGCTCCCCGGGGCCTATCGCGGCCTCCCACGTCCTTCATCGGTTCCTGGTGCCAAGGCATCCACCGTGCGCCCTTAAAAACTTGGCCACAGATGCTCGCGTCCACTGTGCAGTTCTCAAACAACAACCAGCCACCCATCACCCCACCCGAAGGCGAGTTCACCGGGACCGGCAACCGAAGACACGCACCGCCATGCGGCCGCACCCTCAGACACCCAACAGCGTGCCCGACACCACCAGACCAGAATCCCGTGTTCCACGCCGAAGCAGTACTAACAGATCCCCATCTCGCAGTGCCGAATAGTCAACGTTCCACCCATGAGCAGACCACCGCCGGACACGCGCCGGCGAAATGGCCCTGGGCCGCCATGACAGCGGCCAGGTGCTCCTTAGAAAGGAGGTGATCCAGCCGCACCTTCCGGTACGGCTACCTTGTTACGACTTCGTCCCAATCGCCAGTCCCACCTTCGACGACTCCCTCCCACAAGGGGTTGGGCCACCGGCTTCGGGTGTTACCGACTTTCGTGACGTGACGGGCGGTGTGTACAAGGCCCGGGAACGTATTCACCGCAGCAATGCTGATCTGCGATTACTAGCGACTCCGACTTCATGGGGTCGAGTTGCAGACCCCAATCCGAACTGAGACCGGCTTTTTGAGATTCGCTCCACCTCACGGCATCGCAGCTCATTGTACCGGCCATTGTAGCACGTGTGCAGCCCAAGACATAAGGGGCATGATGACTTGACGTCGTCCCCACCTTCCTCCGAGTTGACCCCGGCAGTCTCCCGTGAGTCCCCGTCACCCCGAAGGGCACGCTGGCAACACAGGATAAGGGTTGCGCTCGTTGCGGGACTTAACCCAACATCTCACGACACGAGCTGACGACAGCCATGCACCACCTGTACACCGACCACAAGGGGGACCCTATCTCTGGGTTTTCCGGTGTATGTCAAGCCTTGGTAAGGTTCTTCGCGTTGCGTCGAATTAAGCCACATGCTCCGCCGCTTGTGCGGGCCCCCGTCAATTCCTTTGAGTTTTAGCCTTGCGGCCGTACTCCCCAGGCGGGGAACTTAATGCGTTAGCTGCGGCACGGACGACGTGGAATGTCGCCCACACCTAGTTCCCAACGTTTACGGCGTGGACTACCAGGGTATCTAATCCTGTTCGCTCCCCACGCTTTCGCTCCTCAGCGTCAGTATCGGCCCAGAGATCCGCCTTCGCCACCGGTGTTCCTCCTGATATCTGCGCATTTCACCGCTACACCAGGAATTCCGATCTCCCCTACCGAACTCTAGTCTGCCCGTATCGAATGCAGACCCGGGGTTAAGCCCCGGGCTTTCACATCCGACGCGACAGACCGCCTACGAGCTCTTTACGCCCAATAATTCCGGACAACGCTCGCACCCTACGTATTACCGCGGCTGCTGGCACGTAGTTAGCCGGTGCTTCTTCTGCAGGTACCGTCACCCGCAAGCTTCTTCCCTGCTGAAAGAGGTTTACAACCCGAAGGCCGTCATCCCTCACGCGGCGTCGCTGCATCAGGCTTTCGCCCATTGTGCAATATTCCCCACTGCTGCCTCCCGTAGGAGTCTGGGCCGTGTCTCAGTCCCAGTGTGGCCGGTCGCCCTCTCAGGCCGGCTACCCGTCGTCGCCTTGGTAGGCCATCACCCCACCAACAAGCTGATAGGCCGCGGGCTCATCCTGCACCGCCGGAGCTTTCCACCACCAGACCATGCGGTCAGTGGTCATATCCGGTATTAGACCCCGTTTCCAGGGCTTGTCCCAGAGTGCAGGGCAGATTGCCCACGTGTTACTCACCCGTTCGCCACTAATCCACCACCGAAGCGGCTTCATCGTTCGACTTGCATGTGTTAAGCACGCCGCCAGCGTTCGTCCTGAGCCAGGATCAAACTCTCCGTGAATGCTTCCGCTCTATACAGAGCACACATCACGAGAGCGGGACCAGCCGGAGGAATAATCCGACCAGCCACAGCGTCCTCGCTGTTGTGTGCCCTCTCCGAAGAGAAGGACTTCAAAGGAACCTCGACCATCCAACGGATGGACGGGGTATCAACATATCTGGCGTTGACTTTTGGCACGCTGTTGAGTTCTCAAGGAACGGACGCTTCCTTCGAAACCCTTCCAGGCTCCTCCGGGCGTTCCCTTCGCTGTGTCCACTACTTTAGCGGATTTCCCGTGCCCGCTCAAAATCGGGCTCCGGATGCGATTTTCGGGATGCCGAAAACGATCCCCGGAGGGAATCGTAGGTAGTGGTGTGGCCGCTCCGGAGTGCCCTCCGAACGGTCTTCCGACCGGTCGTTTGACGGACATCCGCCTTCAGCGACTCGTTCCACGTTAGAGGTCACGGCCACCCGAGTCAAGGCCACGGGGCGTTTCCTGCGTCGGCGCGGCTGGTGGGCCCGGTAGGGGCTCACCGTGGGGTCGCCGTCGATCCAGAAGCGCCACGGGTGGGTGGCGCCGTCGCCGCCGACGCCGGTGCGCGGTCCGCTCCGGATCGCGTCCGTCCCGGGCGGTCGGCCCCGCAGGATGCGCAGCGGCGCCTCCTCTTCCGGGCTGCACAGGTCGGTGCCGTCGAGCGTCCGGTCGATGTCGAGGGCCGTGCCGAGCCGGGCCGGGCCCTTGGCGAGTTCCGCACGGTCGTGCGTGCCTTGGGCCGGCGTTTCCAGGCCTGCTCCTCACCCTCCAGGACCTCGCCGGCCCGCAGCAGCACCCCGCTCGCGTGTCCGATCGGGCCGCAGACGAGGTTCAGGCTCCACCACATCCCGTAGATGAAGTAGACGTACGCGTGCCCCGGCGGGCCGAACATGGACGCGTTGCGCGCGGTGCGTCCGCGGTAGGCGTGCGAGCCCGGGTCGATCTCACCCGCGTACGCCTCCACCTCGGTGATGCGCAGCTGCATCGCGCCCGTACTCGGCGTCGTGCGGACGAGAGTGCGGCCGAGCAGGTCGGGAGCGACCTCCAGGACGGGACGGTCGAAGAAGGTCCGCGGCAGGGGTGTGCGGTTCCCCGGCGTGCGTCGCGTACGGTCTCGGCCAGCGGTCATGCGTCGGAGGGTAGCTGGAGACCGCGGAACCACCCGTCGCGCCGGCCGCGTTGGTTCTGAGCGAGACGTCACACTGACACGGCGACGCACTCACCGGATCGCGGGGAGAGACCGCCGAGTCCACGGAAGGGATAGAGCATGGGCTTCAAGAAGCTGCTGGCGAGCATGGGCGCCGGGGGCGCGTCGGTCGAGACGGTGCTGAGCGAGCCGAACGTCGTGCCCGGCGGTGTCGTGCAGGGCGAGATCACGGATCCAGGGCGGCTCGGTCGCCCAGCAGATCGAGGGACTGTCAGCGTCGGCCTGCAGGCCCGCGTCGAGGTGGAGACCGACGACGGCGAGTACAAGCAGAACGTCGAGTTCCACCGGCAGCAGCTCGGCGGCGCCTTCGAGGTGCAGCCGGGCGCGGTACACGCGGTGCAGTTCGGGATGGAGATCCCCTGGGAGACGCCGATCACCATGTTCATGGGGCAGCAGCTGACCGGGATGAACGTCGGTGTGACGACCGAGCTGCAGATCGCCCGGGCCATCGACTCCGGCGACCTCGACCCGGTGAACGTCCACCCGCTGCCGGCGCAGCAGGCGATGCTGGACGCCTTCGGCGCGCTCGGATTCCGTTTCAAGACACGCCGACCTGGAGCGCGGCCACATCCGCGGCACCCGGCAGCGGCTGCCCTTCTACCAGGAGATCGAGTTCTTCGCGCCGCGAGCAGTACCGGGGTCTGAACCAGGTCGAGCTGCAGCTTCGTGGCGGACGACCGGGAGATGGACGTCGTCCTGGAGATGGACAAGAAGCCGGGCCTGTTCACCGAGGGCAGCGACTCCTACCGCTCGTTCCAGGTCGGTCATGACGGACTTCCAGCAGACCGACTGGGCGGCCTACCTGAACCAGTGGCTGTCCGAGGTGGGCGGCAAGCGCAACTGGTTCTGAGCCCGGAGATCGCGGGCCGGTGCTGCGTCCGTCAGCCGAGCACCGCGGCCAGCGGCGTCCGTCTGACGGACCAGAAGCCGACGGCGGCCGTGAGGACTGCCGGCCGCCGTTCCGGCATCCTCGGCGGCGGCACGGGCGAAGGACTCCCATCCGCTGGCGAGGATCAGATAGCCGCGGGCCTCGCCCCACCAGGACAGGTCGGTGAGCCGGTCCGTGAGCGCGTCCCAGTCGCCGTCGATGCCGTCGGGCAGCTCCAGGCCCACCGCGCAGGCGTCGAGGAACGTCTGCCTTCCCGTTCACCCCGGCCGAGGTCGAGCACTCCCGCCTGCCAGCCGGCCACCTGCGCCTGCAGCAGGACCTCCGGGCCCACCGACGGCATCCGGTAGACGCCCGGGGGCACTGTGCCGTCGAGGATCCCGGCCAGACCGCCCTCGGGCAGCTCGGGCAGTTCCAGTGGGCTGGTCACGATCGCACCACCGTTGTGCGGGTCGGGGTCTTGCGGAGAACGCCGCCATGCTGTCAGCCGGAGGGCTCTCGGCTCGTTAGGCTGGCCGAAGCAGTGATCAGCTCGACGAGGAGGTTCCGACGTGTCCGAGCAGTTCCGCCGCCCGCTCCCCCACGACTTCCACCCGCCGGTGGCGTCGTTCACGGTCGTCAGCGACGACGTCTCCGAGGGCCGGCCGCTGAAGGCCGATCAGGTGAAGGACGGCGGCGACGCCTCTCCCCACCTGCGCTGGGAGGGGTTCCCGGCCGGGACCAGGAGCTTCGCCGTCACCTGCTTCGATCCGGACGCCCCGACGGGCAGCGGCTTCTGGCACTGGTCGCTCTTCGACATCCCAGCCGACGTCACCGAGCTGCCCGCCGGGGCGGCCGGCGGTGACATGAAGGGGCTGCCGCAGGGCGCAGTCCACGTGCGCAACGACAACGGCACCCGGGACTTCGTGCGGTGCCGCTCCGCCGCCGGGCGACGGCCCGCACCGGTACGTCTTCACCGTTTACGCGGTGGACGAGGAGAAGCTGGGCGTGCCGCCGGAGGCGTCGCCCGCGGTGGTCGGCTTCAACCTGCGTTTCAAGGCGGTCGGGCGCGCGCAGTTGATCGGCCTGCACGCGACGCCCTCGGAGGACTGAACACTCGTCGAAGGACGGACAGCGCGGGGCCGTGTGCGCCGGTGGCCGACCGGGCAGGTTCCGCGGTCGTGCGTTCTCGGCCGGCCGCATTCCATGCTTTCCTCACGGGCAGGTACCTGCCATGTCCGCAAATATCCACTATGAATACGGGCTATCGGAGACACTCGGTTGTCACCCCCACCCCGGCTCCGCCGAGCCGTTGAGGAAGATGGACCGATGCACCCCGGACCGAAGTACACCGGACACCGTGGGCGAGTTGATGATCCGGCTGATGCGCGAGCGTCGCCAGGCCGAAACCGACCGGCCCTCGTACCGGGACCGGGCCCTCGCCGAACCTTCGGTGACCGCGTACCCGCGACTCACGTCCGTCGCCGGCCAGCGGGCCGAGCTGACCAGCTGTGACACCCACCCTGCCGGCCTCGAAGCGGTGATCGACGGGCTGCTCGCCCGCGCCTGACCGGCGTCCTGACCGCTCGGCATGGCGGGCAGAGCCGTCGGCCGGCTCCCGAGCTCGTGCGAAAGGTCCCTCCGGCACGGCACCGCCTGGTGTCCGGTGGCCAGTCCCACTCCGGCCCCCTTTTATTGCGTTGTACGTGCTCACGCGCGGCGGCACAGTGGTGCTGCCCGCCAGGGGGCGGGTAAGGGACGAGAGGTGGCGGGGATGCGCGAGACGCTGGTCCTCAACGCGAGCTTCGAGCCGCTGTCGACGGTGTCGCTGCGCCGTGCGGTGGTGCTGGTCATGCAGGACAAGGCCGTTGTGGAGCAGGCGCACCCGGGGCTGCGCATCCGGTCCACCGGACTCGAGGTGCCGGTACCGCAGGTGGTGCGGCTGCGCAGATACGTGCGGGTGCCGTTCCGGCAACGGGCACCGTGGTCACGCCGGGGGGTACTGGTGCGGGACCGGCACCGGTGCGCGTACTGCGGCCGGAGGGCGACGACGGTCGACCACGTCGTACCCCGTTCGCGGGGCGGCGGCGACACGTGGCTGAACACGGTGGCGGCCTGCGCGGGCGACAATCACCGGAAGGCGAACCGCACGCCGGCCGAGGCGGACATGCGGATGCTGGCGAAGCCGTTCGAGCCGACGCCTGCGGATGCGCTGCTGCTGGCCCTCGGCCTGCGCGACGGTGACCGGCTGCCGGAATGGCTGACGGTCGCCGGCCGTGGCCGCCTGAAGCGCCCTAAGCCGAGCAGCAGCTTCACGATGGCCGCGATGCCCACGATCACGATGACGGCGCGCAGCACGGTCGGCGGCAGCCGGCGTCCGATGCGGGCGCCGAGTTGGCCGCCGACCGCGGAGCCCACGGCGATGAGCACGACGGCCCACCAGTCGAAGTCGGCAACGAAGAGGAAGAAGACGGCGGCCGCGCCATTGACGATGGCACCGAGCACGTTCTTTACCGCGTTGATGCGCTGCAGGTCGTCCTTGAGGAACAGGCCCATCAGCGCCATGTAGATGACCCCCTGGGCCGCGCCGAAGTAGCCGCCGTACATGCTGGCCAGCCCGAGGCCTCCCAGCAGGATCGGCCCGCCGTGCGGGTGGCCGGCGTCGCCGGAGCGTTCACGCCGTTTCTGCACCCGCCGGGAGAGCATGGGCTGCAGGACGACCAGCAGCAGCGCGACGGCGATCAGCGCGGGCACGATCTTGGCGAACGCCTCGGCGGGCAGTTCGAGTAGCAGTGCCGCCCCGGCCACGCCGCCGGCCAGTGCCACGCCGCCCAGCCGCAGGACGCGCTCCCGCTGACCCCGCAGCTCACGGCGGTAGCCGATGGCGCCGCTGACGGATCCCGGCACCAGGCCCAGGGCGTTGGAGACGTTGGCCGTGATGGGCGGAACGCCGACGGCGAGCAGTACGGGGAACGTGATGAGCGTGCCGGATCCCACGATGGTGTTGATGGCTCCCGCACATATGCCCGCCACGCAGACGGCAGCTGCCTCCCAGATGCCCACGCGGCAACACCCCTCGCACTTACATGATCGATGTCCTGTGCACCGATCATGCACGAGGGGCGTGTGTGGCGCGCGACCGGGTCACCATGCGGACGCGCGCTCCGTTTCCCGGCCGGCAGAGATTTCAGTCGACGGGGGGCTGCTGGCGGGGCGGCTTGGTCATGCCGCCGCTGTGCCCGTCCGCGCTGCCAGCGCCGTTCGCACCGAGTCCGCCGAGGGCGCCACCGAGGCCCTTGAGGGCCTCGCCGAGCTCGCTGGGGACGATCCAGAGCTTGTTCGCGTCGCCTTCGGCGATCTTCGGCAGCATCTGCAGGTACTGGTAGGACAGCAGCTTCTGGTCGGCGTCGCCGGCGTGGATCGACTCGAAGACGGTGCGGATGGCCTGCGCTTCGCCTTCGGCGCGCAGCGCGGCGGAGCGCGACTCGCCCTCGGCGCGGAGGATCGAGGACTGCTTCTCGCCCTCGGCGGTGAGAATGGCCGACTGGCGAACGCCCTCGGCCTGCAGGATGGCGGCGCGCTTGTCCCGGTCGGCGCGCATCTGCTTCTCCATCGAGTCCTGGATGGAGGTGGGAGGTTCGATGGCCTTCAACTCGACGCGGTTGACACGGATGCCCCACTTGCCGGTGGCCTCGTCCAGCACGCCGCGCAGCGCGGCGTTGATCTCCTCGCGGGAGGTGAGGGTGCGCTCCAGGTCCATGCCGCCGATGATGTTGCGCAGCGTGGTGACGGTGAGCTGCTCGATGGCCTGGATATAGCTGGCGACCTCGTAGGTGGCGGCCCGGGCGTCGGTCACCTGGTAATAGATGACGGTGTCGATGTTGACGACCAGGTTGTCCTGGGTGATGACGGGCTGCGGCGGGAAGGGAACGACCTGTTCGCGCAAGTCCACCCGGTTGCGGATGGTGTCGATGAAGGGCACCACGATATTGAGGCCGGCGCTGAGGGTACGGGTGTATCGGCCGAAGCGTTCGACGATGGCTGCGCTGGCCTGCGGGATGACCTGGATCGTCTTGATGAGTGCGATGAAGACCAGCACCACCAGGATGATCAGGACAATGATGACGGCGTTCATCGCCTCGTCCCCCTGTTCGAGTTGTCCGAAGGTGACATCACATCACGACGGCGGTGGCGCCGTCGATCTCCACCACGTCGACACGGCTGCCCACCTCGTGGCGGCTCTCGGTGTCGAGCGCGCGGGCCGACCACACCTCGCCGGCCAATTTGATGCGACCGGTCTGACCGTCGACACGCTCGAGGACGATCGCCTCCCGCCCCCGTAGCGCGTCTATCCCGGTCGCTTGGCCGGGAGCCCGGTCGCTGCGGGCGCGTCTGGCCAGCGGGCGTACCGCGGCGATGAGCGCCGTCGAGACGAGCGCGAAGACGAGGACCTGCGCCACGATTCCCCCGCCCAGCCAGGCGGTGAGCGCCGCGGCGGCGCCTCCGACCGCGAACATGCCGAACTCGGGCATGGCGGTGAGTACGAGCGGAATTCCGAGCCCTACGGCGGCGATCAGCCACCACACCCATGCGTCCACGTCGCTCATGATAGGGCCGTGGTCACTTCAGCGGCAGTCCCTGTGCCGTCCAGCGGCCGTCCTTCTCCGCGACGACGAGGGGAAGCCCGAAGCAGCGCGAGAGGTTCCGCGAGGTCAACTCGGTCTCGATGGGACCGGCGGCGAGCACCTCACCTTGACGGATCATCAGCACGTGCGTGAATCCGGGGGCGATCTCCTCGACATGGTGGGTCACCATGACCATCGAGGGCGCGTAGGGATCGCGGGCGAGCCTGCCGAGCCGCCGGACGAGATCCTCGCGCCCGCCCAGGTCGAGACCGGCGGCCGGCTCGTCGAGGAGCAGCAGTTCGGGATCCGTCATCATCGCCCTGGCGATCAGGGTGCGCTTACGCTCTCCCTCGGAGAGGGTGCCGAACTTCCGGTCGAGGTAGTCGTTCATGCCGAGTCTGTCGAGGAAGGCCAGGGCACGGTCCTCGTCGACCTGCTCGTAGCTCTCGCGCCAGTGGGCGGTCATGCCGTACGCGGCGGTGAGGACGGTCTCGAGCACGGTCTGACCGCGCGGCAGCTTCTCGGCCATCGCAGCACCGGCCACACCGATGCGGGGACGCAGTTCGAAGACGTCGACCGCGCCGAGCCGCTCGCCCAGCACGCTGACGGTGCCCTTGCTCGGGAAGAGATAACTTCCGGCCACGTTGAGCAGCGTGGTCTTGCCGGCGCCGTTGGGCCCGACGATGACCCAGCGCTCTCCCTCATTCACCGACCAGGAGACTCCGTCGACCAGAGCTCGGCCCTCGCGGACCACCGATACGTCCACCAGCTCCAGCACATCGCTCATGAGCGCGTCGTCTCCCATTGAAAATCGCCGTTTGCGGTGCCCCCGGACTAGCGTCCCCCGGGGGGAAACCTACGCCACCGGACCGGAAGCAGGTTATTTAGGCTAGTCGCCATGCTCGAGGAACCACGGTCGGGGCGGTTCACCGCCTGGGGAAACGCACTGTTTGCCGGATTGGTCTCGCCGGACGAGGCCGTCGAGCGGATCGTCGCCGACGACGATGTGCACCGGGTGCTGGGCCTGCCGGGCTCGGAGGAAGCGCCGGTGGGGCTGTCGCTGGCGCTGGGGAGGCTGCGCGCCGGGCCGGTCCCGGGGCTGCTGCTGGCGCTGCCCGCGCCGGGGCATCCGCTGGGGCTGTGCGGTCCTGCGGAGTTCAACGCGCGGGCGCTGGAAGCCGGGGAAGCGGTGTCGGCCCCGGCCGCCGGTCTGGGTCTGGTGCCCCAGGTGCACGGCGCGGGTCCGGCGGGCGCCGGCCGGGGAAACGGCCGGCACGTCGAGGTCGTGTGGCACTGCCTGCCGGTGCGGCAGGCGGTGCCCGCCGACGTGCCCTCGCTCGGCGAGGCGGAACGCGAGCTCGCGGAGGCGCTGCAGGAGACCACCGAGGTGCTCAGCCGGCTGGACGTGGCCGGTTCGGGGCCGGCGGCGGACGCCGCGTTGGAGGCCTACCGTGCGCGCGCGGAGGCCGGACGGCGGCTGCTGGCGCCCGGCTATCCGTCGCGGGCGGTACGGGTGCTGGAACTCGCGCAGCGGGTCGGGGCTTTGATCGCGATCGCGTCCGGTGACGGCGGCGACGGGCGCGCCCACGGAGCAGCGGTGAGCGCATCGCAGATCGCGGCACGGGCCGAGGCGCTGCGGCCGGTGGAGCGGACTGCGCGGCGGGCGCAGGTGGCGGCGTACAACGCGGCGGTCGAGGAGTGGGAGCGGAAGCGCCCGTAGGCGCCGACGCACGGACGGCGCGGTGCCGCGTCCCTGAGGCGTGGCACCGCGCCGTCCGTGATGCGTCCGGTTCCGACCGTGACGTCAGCGGTTGACGCAGACGTTCCCGAACGTCGGATTCAGGGCGCTGAGCCCGTTCACGCTGTTGCCGCAGACGTTGATCGGGATGTAGATCGGGATCTGGACGTTGTTCCCGGAGAGGACGCCCGGGGAACCGATGGCCGCACCCTGCGCGACGGCGCCGTGGCCGCCGTCCCGGTGCTCCTTGTGGTGGCCGCCGGCGAACGCGGCACCGGTCGATGCGCCCAGTGCCATGCCGGTGGCGGCGAGGACGACGGCCGCCTTCTTCATACTCTTCATATGCATTTCCTCCCATATGGTGCGTTTTCAGACGCAGACTCACACGGCGTTGCCCGGCATGAACGGAAAGGAAACCAATACGGGGCTTAATGCATGCTCATAGCGGCACAGGATGATTCTTTCGATGCAACGAAACCGTCCCCCGGCGCTCTACGAGTGCCGGGGGACGGCGTGTCGGTGCGCCGAGAAGCGCACGGACGTCAGTCGTTCGCGCAGACGTTCCCGAACGTCGGGTTCAGGATGCCGACGACGAGGTTCACGCTGTTCGCGCAGAGGTTCACCGGGATGTGCACCGGCACCTGGGCGTTATTGCCCGAGACGACGCCCGGCGAACCGACGGCTGCGCCCTCGGCACCCGCGTCGGCGGCGGCGACACCGGCCGAAGCACCGGCGGCGACACCGGCGGCCGCGATGACCAGGGCGGCCTTCTTCATGGTCTTCATGGGGAGTTCCTCCTGTGTGTTACACGGCTCCGCACGGAGCCGCATGCCGTCCGCGGTCGCGGACGGCGCCGTTCCCCCGCGTCGCGAGCCGGGGGAAAGCGCTCACCGCAGCGAGCCGCAGAGCGAAGTCACTTGTTGACGCAGACGTTCCCGAACGTCGGGTTCAGGGCGCTGAGCCCGTTCACGGTGTTGCCGCAGAGGTTCACCGGGATGTGCACCGGCACCTGGATGTTGTTGCCGGAGACGACACCGGGGGACCCGACCGCCGCACCCTCGGCACCCGCGTCCGCAGCGGCCACGCCGGCGCCGGCGGCGACGAGTCCGCCGACCGCGATGGTCATGACGGTGGCCTGCTTCAGCTTCTTCACTTCTCGACCCTCCTAGCGAGGCTGCGGCCGACCGCCGCAGCACGCACTGGAGAACGGGGAACGGGCGATCAGGATGCGCCCTGGAGGTCACATGCACACGAGGGAATGAATCCTGCCCGGCAAAGGGACCGGCAGACTCGGCCTTTCGGGTGATCAGGCGAGATCGTGGCGCACGGCCCACAGGGCGGCCTGGGTACGGTCCGCGAGATCGAGCTTCATCAGGATGTTCGAGACGTGCGTCTTGACGGTCTTCTCCGAGAGCACCAGCGCACGGGCGATCTCCCGGTTCGACCGCCCGTCGGCGATCAGCCCCAGCACCTCACGCTCCCGCTCGGTGAGGGCCGGGCCGCGTCCGCCGCCCACCGGATCCCCGCCGGCGAGCAGCGCGCCGGCCACCTCGGACTGGAGCAGCACGTGCCCCGCGTGCACCGAGCGGATCGCCCCGGCCAACGCGTCCGGATCGATGTCCTTGTACACGTATCCGGCGGCGCCGGCCCGCAGCGCCGGCACGACGGTGCGCTGCTCGGTGAAGCTGGTGACGACCAGCACCCGGGCGGAGTTCTGCAGTTCGCGCAGTCTGCGCAGCGCCTCGACACCATCGGTACCCGGCATCTTGACGTCCATGAGCACGACATCGGGCCGCAGCTCCTCCGCCGCGGTGACCCCCTCATCCCCGTCGGATGCCTCCCCGACGACCTCGATGTCCTCCTGTACCTCGAGGAAGGTGCGCAGACCGCGGCGGACGACCTGGTGGTCGTCGACCAGCAGCACCCTGATCGCCCGGCCGTCAGCCACCGGACACCTCCATCGTGATCGTGGCACCCTTCCCGGGCTCGGACCGCACGGTGAGCGTGCCGCCCACGGCGGCGGCGCGGTCCCGCATCGAGACCAGACCGAGGTGCCGGCCGGCCCGGCGGACCGCGGACGGATTGAAACCGCGCCCGTCGTCGCTCACCTCCAGCACCGTCGCAGGTCCGCTGCGCCACAGCCCGATCCGCACGGTGGCCGCCGCGGCGTGCCGCAGCGCGTTGTGCAGCGCCTCCTGCGCGACGCGCAGCAGCGCCTCCTCGTGCGCGGAGGGCAGAGCCCGTACGCCGTACTCGGTGAAGGTGACGTGCGCGGAGTGCGCCCGGTCCAGCACCTGCGCCTGGGTGCGCAGCGTGGCGATCAGACCGTCGTCCTCGAGTGCGGCGGGGCGCAGCTCGACCACCGCGGCACGCAGTTCGTCGGCTGACTCGGCCGCCAGCCGGGCCACCTCGTGCAGCTCGCCCTTGGCCCGCTGCGGGTCCCGGTCGACGAGCGCCGCGGACGCCTGCGCGGTCAGCCGCAGGGAGAACAGCTTCTGCGCGACCGCGTCGTGCAGGTCATGGGCGATACGGGCGCGCTCGCCCGCGATGGTCAGTTCGCGGCTGCGCTCGTAGAGCCGGGCGTTGGTGAGGGCGATGGCGGCGTGCTGGGCGAGGAGGCGCAGCAGTTCCTCGTCCTGGGCCGTGAACCGGCATCCGCCGGCGGGCGGCTCGTCCGGGTCTCCGGCGTCTTCCGGGCAGATCTTGTTCGCCAGGAACAGCGCGCCGAACACCTCGCCGTCGTCGGAGACCGGCATGCCGAGGAAGTCGGACATCTCCGGGTGCGCAGACGGCCAGCCCTGGAAGCGGGGGTCGCGGCGCACGTCGGCCAGGCGCTGCGGGGTCGCCTCGTGCAGCATCGCGGCGAGGATCCCGTGCTGGCGAGGCAGCGGCCCGATGGCCTTCCACTCCTCCTCGCTCACGCCCGCCACGACGAACTGCGCGAAGCCCCCCTGGTCGTCCGGCACGCCGAGAGCCGCGTAGCGGGCGCCGAGGAGTTCCTGCGCGGAGCGGACGATCGTCTGAAGGACGTCGCGGACCTCCAGCCGGCGGTTCATGGCGAGGATGGCGGCGCTGACGGCGGCCAGCCCGGATCGGGGGACCATGCAGGTCACGCTACCGGCGCCCCGGTCCGGCGGGCATCCGGCGCCGGGCCGGAGGAGGCCCGGGCCGGAGGACCTAGGTCCTCCGGCCCGGTGCGGGTCGCCGCGGGCGGCTACTTCCGCATGACCTCCGGCTCGTGGCGGCGCAGCAGGCGGGCCACGACGAAGGTGCAGACGAGCCCGAGGGAGATGAGCACCGCCATGTCCAGGGACCAGATGCCGACGCTGTGCTCCCACAGCGGGTCGAGGTCGGTGGGGTGGTCGTGGTCCCAGGGGGCCATCAGGTGTGACAGGTCCAAGGTGGCGCCGGCCGCGCCCATGGCCCAGCGCGACGGCATCAGCCAGGCGACCTGGGACACGCCGGGCGAGCCGAACAGCCTGAACAGCACGCCGGTGAAGACGACCTGCACGATGGCGAACATCACCAGCAGCGGCATCGTCTTCTCGGCCGTCTTCACCAGCGAGGAGATGACCAGCCCGAACATCATCGAGGTGAAGCCGAGCGCGATGACGGCGACGCAGAGCTCGACGGCGGGCGGCATGATCAGGCCCTCGTCCGGCAGCGTGCGGGTGGAGAAGCCGATCACACAGAGGATCACGCCCTGCAGCGCGGTGATGAGGCCGAGAACGATCACCTTCGACATCAGGTAGGCCGACCGGGACAGGCCGGTGGCCCGTTCCCGCTCGTAGATCACCCGTTCCTTGATCAGCTCACGGACCGAGTTCGCCGCGCCGGAGAAACACATGCCGACCGCGAGGATCATCATGATGATCCCGGCGTCCTGATTGAAATGTCCCGGCTCCGGTCTGCCGAGACCGTAGTCGGAGGGGATGACGACGCTGACCACACCGAGGATGGCCGGCAGAATCAGCATCAACGCCATGAAACCCCTGTCGGAGGCGATCACCGACACGTAGCGGCGGACCAGGGTCCACAGCTGCGACCCCCAACTCTGCGGCTTCTGCAGCCGTCCGGGCACCTGGGGCGCGTGGAGCGCAGGCTGCGCAACGGCACCGCCGGCGGCGTCCGCGGCGTACATCTGGTAATGCTGCGAGCCCTGCCAGCGGCCCATCCAGTCGTAGTCGCGGTAGTTCTCGAAGGCGGAGAAGACATCCGCCCAGCTCTCGTAGCCGAAGAAGTTCAGGGCCTCTCCGGGCGGACCGAAGTAGGCCACTCCGCCGCCCGGCGCCATGACCAGGAGCTTGTCGCACAGCCGCAGTTCGGCGACGGAGTGGGTGACGACGAGGACGGTACGGCCGTCATCGGCCAGGCCGCGCAGCAACTGCATGACGTCGCGGTCCATGCCGGGGTCGAGGCCGGACGTCGGCTCGTCCAGGAAGATCAGGGACGGCTTGGTGAGCAGCTCCAGCGCCACGGACACGCGCTTGCGCTGGCCGCCGGACAACGCGGTGATCTTCTTCGTCGCGTGGATGTCGAGCTTGAGCTCGGCCAGAACCTCCTCGATCCGGGCGTTGCGCTCGGCATCGGCGACGTCCCCGGGGAAACGGAGACGGGCGGCGTACCGCAGGGCGGTACGCACGGTCAGCTCCTTGTGCAGGATGTCGTCCTGCGGGACCAGGCCGATGCGCTGGCGCAGCTCGGCGAACTGCGTGTACAGGTTGCGGTGGTCGTACAGCACCTCGCCGACTTCGGCTGGCCGGTAGCCGGTCAGGGCCCGCAGCAGCGTCGACTTGCCGGATCCTGACGGGCCGATCACGGCGACGAGCGACTTCTCCGGGACGCCGAAGGTCACGTCGTTGAGGATGACCTTGCCACCGTCGACCTTCACCGTGAGGTGGCGGGCGGAGAAGGACACCTCCCCGGTGTCGACGAACTCCTCGAGCCGGTCGCCGACGACGCGGTAGGTGGAGTGGCCGACGCCCACGGTGTCCTGCGGGGTGAGAAGAGCCGAGCCGGATTTGGGGAGCGGCTGGCCGTTGACGTAGGTGCCGTTGTGGCTTCCCAGGTCGCGGATCTCCAGCCTGCCGTCGGGCGAGGCGCGGAACTCGGCGTGGTGCCGCGAGACCTGGAGGTCGGAGACGACGAGTTCGTTCTCCAGGGCACGGCCGATGCGCATGACTCTGCCCAGCGCAAGCTGATGAAAGGTGGTGGGCCGCTCCCCACCCCGCACACCCGTCTGCGGCGGCGCCCCCGGCTGCCGGCCGTGGCCGTGCTCGGCCACGGCCCCGGCGGGCTGGGCCGGGTGGCTGCCCTGTGACGGCACGCCCTGCCGGGCCGTGCCGCCCTGCGGCGGCGCGAACCCGGGCGCCGCGCCGGCCGGCGCAGACGCCTGCGCGGCGGGGAAGGGGTTCCGTCGGCCGTCGGCCTGGGCCGGATCGCCGACCATCCGGTCACCCGCGTGCGGCGGCGTGCCCTGCGCAGCCGCAGCCGCGGCGGGTTCTCCGGCGGGTTGCGGCGCCCCGCCGGGTGGCATCGCCGGCTGCCCGCCGTGCGGCGGGTGGGCCGGCGTGCCCTGCGGGGTCCCGGCCGGCGAGTAGGCGAGGCCCGGCGTCACGCCGGCTGCGGCGCCGCCGCCGGGCATGACGCCGTCGCGGCCGATGGGTATCGGGCCGGCGGAGGAGAAGGTGAGGCGGACACCGTCCGCCGCGTTGCCCAGGAGCAGCGTCGTGCCCGGCGTCAGCTGCTGCTGTTCCACCCGGGCGCCCTGCAGGTAGGTTCCGTTGGTGCTCCCCGGGTCCTCCAGGAGCCAGCCGCCGGCCCACCGCAGCGTCGCGTGCCGCCAGGAGACCCGCGCGTCGTCGACCGGGATGTCACTCTGCGGATCACGGCCGAGCCGGTAGGTACGGGACGCGTCGAGCGTCCAGGTACGGCCGTGCAGTTCGAGTACGAGTTCCGTCACTCCATGCCCCACATGTCTTTCCCCCGAGCGGCCCCCCGCGACGAGGGGAGCCCATGGGATGGCGAACGTCCGGAGGCACTATTCCAGGCCCGGCCTCTCCGGAGAAACCCGGCCCTGACGATCACGGAGCGAGATGCCGCCGCGTGACACAGGGGGTCGGCGATACGGTGAAGGCACCATGACCCCATCGCAGGCCACTCCCGCTCCCGCGTCCCACGAGCCGACACTGCTGGTGAAGATCTTCGGCAAGGACCGGCCGGGCATCACTGCCGGGCTGTTCGACAGGCTCGCCGAGTACGACGTCCACGTCATCGACATCGAGCAACTGGTCACCCGGGGCCGGATAACGCTCTGCGCCCTGGTGACCTCCCCGGGTCGCGGCGCGGTGGAGGGCGAGCTGCGCGCGACCGTGCACAGCTGGGCGGAGTCGGTGCACATGGAGGCGGAGATCATCTCCGGCACCGGCGACAACCGCCCGCGCGGGACAGGCCGTTCGCACGTGACGATGCTGGGCAGCCCGCTCACGGCGGAGTCCACCGCCGCCGTCACCTCCACGATCACCGGCACAGGCGGCAACATCGACCGGATCTTCCGGCTGGCCAAGTACCCCGTCACGGCTGTGGAGTTCGACGTCTCGGGCGCCGACACGCACGCCCTGCGCACCGCCCTGGCGCTGGAGGCCTCGCGGCACGGGGTGGACGTGGCCGTCGTGGCGTCGGGCCTGCAGCGCCGTGCGCAGCGGCTGGTGGTGATGGACGTCGACTCCACGCTCATCCAGGACGAGGTGATCGAGTTGTTCGCCTCCCATGCAGGCTGTGAGGAGCAGGTCGCCGAGGTCACGGCCCGTGCCATGCGCGGCGAGCTGGATTTCGAGCAGTCCCTGCACGCGCGCGTCGCACTGCTGGCGGGCCTGGACGTCTCCGTGGTGGACAAGGTGCGTCAGGAGGTCCGGCTGACGCCCGGAGCCCGCACCCTGGTACGCACGCTGAAGCGGCTGGGATTCCAGGTCGGCGTGGTCTCCGGCGGCTTCACGCAGGTCACCGACGCCCTGCGGGAGGAACTGGGACTGGACTTCGCCGCCGCCAACGAGTTGGAGATCCTCGACGGCGTGCTGACCGGCCGGGTGACGGGGGAGATCGTCGACCGCCCGGGAAAGGCGCGGCACCTGCGCCGGTTCGCTGCCGAGGCCGGGGTGCCGCTGGCGCAGACCGTGGCGATCGGTGACGGGGCGAACGACCTGGACATGCTGAACACGGCCGGTCTGGGGGTCGCGTTCAACGCCAAGCCGGTGGTCCGCGAGGCCGCACACACCGCCGTCAATGTCCCCTTCCTCGACGCGGTGCTCTACCTGCTGGGCATCACGCGCGAGGAGGTCGAGGCAGCCGGCCTCATCGACTGAGGCCGGACGCCCGGGGCCTCAGTGCCGGGGCGCCCAGAAGTCGGTGAGGGTGCCCGTTCCCGGTTCGACGGACTTCCAGGAGCCGGTGAAGCGCAGGACGGCGACTCCGGCGGTCGGAAAGCCGCTGCGGGACAGGCCGGCCAGCGCCTCTCCGTCGGACTCCCCGGCCAGGGTGCCGGCGAGGTTCTCCATCCCGGGGTTGTGGCCGACGACCAGCACGTCGTGCACCTCGTCGTCGACCTCGCCGAGCATCGCGATGATTTCGCCCGGCGAGGCCTCGTAGATCCGCTCCTCGTAGACGGTGCGTGGGCGGTGCGGAAGGTGGTGCGCGACGAGCTTCCAGGTCTCACGGGTACGGGTGGCCGTCGAGCACAGGGCGAGTTGCGGGGCATGCCCCTGGGCGGTGAGCCACTCGCCGACGGCGGGGGCGTCCCGGCGGCCCTGCTCGGCGAGGGGACGTTCGTGATCGGCGACATCGGGCCAGTCGGCCTTGGCATGGCGGAGAAGGACGATGCTGCGGGGCACTTCGGCGCTCATGCATCCCACCTTCCCACGATTCGCGCCGCCAGACAGGCCCAGGTCAACGAATGGCAAGGCTTTTGCGCATTGGTCCAGTCCTTCGTGGGCCGCCGGAGCGCGGCCGGACTCCCGTGCTGCGGATTCACCGACGAAGTCGTTCACGCCCGAGGTTCCGGCCCGGATCCTGCGCAACCGGGACGGCCCCGAGGGGGCCTTCGGCGACACATCCGCAGCCTCGGGAACCGCTGACCCGCACGACGGCCCGGTCCCGCCCGGCCGTCAGCCGGGCAGCAGCCCGGCGATCCGAGCCAGCAGCCGGGCGACCGGCTGAGCGGCGCCGGCCGAGGACGTACCCCCGCCGGAGAGCGTCAGGGCGAGCAGCGCGGCGAAGGCCGCGGCCGGCAGGACGAGCGACCACCAGGGCAGCCGGCTTCCGGCCTCGCGCGGCACGGCCGGCCGGGGGCGGGCGGTGCGGTGGGCTCGGGCCGTCACGGGACTCGCCTCCCTGGGACGCACGTCCGGCGTCGGTGACGACGCTACGGCGGCGCGAGGGCCGGGCCCATCCGGTGATCCACCCAGATCACCCTGACCCCGTCCCCCTAAGGGGTGGTGGGGTTGTCCCCACCCCCTGCGTCACGGAGAGGCGAGGGTGGCGATGACGCCGATCACAATGAGGATGGCGAAGATGAGGGCGAAGATGCGCAGGAGCTTCTTCTGCCCGTCCTGGGGATTGGGGTCGAGCACTGGCATGTCCGTCAGTGTCGCACCCGGCTCCCGTCCTCCACGCAGCGGTCCCGCCCGGCAAGCACCCCCACGGCGATCTGCACGGTCATGAGAGCGGCCATCAGGATCAGTGGCAGGTGCCAGCCGCCGCTGCTCCCGCGCAGCGCGCCGACGAGGAGCGGGCCGGGCACCGAGATCAGGTAGCCGGTGCTCTGGGCGAAAGCGGAGAGCTTCACCACGCCCCCACCGGTGCGGGACCGCATGCCGATCATCGTGAGCGCGACGGGAAAGGCGCAGTTGGAGAAGCCCAGGAGCAGGGCCCACACCCAGGCGCCGCCGGCCGGAGCCCACCACAGCCCCGCATAGCCGAGCAGACCGCACACCCCGAGCAGGGCGACCAGCGGCCCCTGGTGCCGCATGCGGGCGGCGACGCGCGGCACGACGAAGGACAGCGGTATGCCCATGCCCATGGTGCAGGCCAGCAGCAGGCCGGCGGTGGACGCCGAGAGTCCCGCATCGCGGAAGATCTGCGGCAGCCAGCCCATGGTGACGTAGGCGGCCGACGCCTGCAGGCCGAAGAAGCAGGCCAGGGCCCAGGCCGTCGTCGACGCGGTGATGCGCACTCGCGGCGACGTGCCGTCCCCGGAGCCCGGGCGGCCGGCGTCCGCAGGTGCGGCCTCGTCGCGGGGCCGGGCGGCGACGGCCGCCCAGGGCAGGACGCCGAAGATGCCGAGCACCGCCCAGGCGCCGATGCCGACCCGCCAGCTGCCGCCCAGCGCTTCGGCCATCGGAACGGTGACCGCGGCGGCGCCGGCCGTGCCGACCGCGAGAGCCATCGAGTACAGGCCGGTCATGGACCCGACACGGTCGGGGAACCAGTGCTTGACGACGACCGGCATGAGCACGTTCGAGACCGCGATGCCCGCCAGAGCGAGGGCGCTGGCCGCCAGGAAGAGCCCCGTCTCGTGAGCGAAGGAGCGGACCGCCAGCCCCGCGGTGACGGCGACCATGCCGGCCAGCACCACCACCGCCGGTCCCCATCGGCGGGCCAGGCGCGGGGCCAGACCACCGAACACGGCGAAGCACAGCGAGGGCATGGAGGTCAGCATCCCGGCGACGGTGCCGCTCATGCCGAGCCCGCGGCGCACCTCCTCCAGCAGCGGGCCGAGCCCGGAGATCGCAGGGCGCAGGTTCAGCGCCGCCAGGACCATGCCGATCACGACCAGCCGAACCGTCCAGACCCGCCCCGCGGCGGGCGCGGTTCGCCCGGTGGACTCGCCGGATGCGGGGGTACGCGTGGGTCGGGTCGTGAGGTCATCGTGCGTGCTGGCCATGCACCCATCATAGAATCATGGGACGAATGACGGCCAACGTGTTCCGGGAGAGCCATGCCACTGTCCTCGCCGCACCGTTCCGCGCTCGCCGACCAGGTGATCGCCGCGCTGCGCGCACAGATCACCACCGGCGAGTGGCCCGTGGGCAGCCGCATCCCGACCGAGCCGGAACTGGTCGAGCAGCTCGGAGTCGCCCGCAACACCGTGCGGGAGGCGGTACGCGCCCTGGCCCACAACGGCCTGCTCGACATCCGGCAGGGTTCGGGCACCTACGTCGTCGCGACCAGCGAGCTGGCCGGCGTCATGCACCGGCGCTTCGCGGAGGCCGACCCGCGGCACGTCGCCGAACTGCGCGCCACGCTCGAGGCCTCGGGCGCCCGGCTGGCCGCGCTGCGCCGCACCGAGCAGGACGTGGCCCAGCTGGAGGCGCTGCTGCTACGGCGCGAGGAGGCCTGGGACTCCGGGGACGTCGAGGCCTTCGTACAGGCGGACGCGAACCTGCACCTGGCGGTGGTGGCCGCGTCGCACAACGAGGTGCTCACCGCCGTCTACGCCGACCTGGGCGACGTGATGCGGGACTTCCTGCGCGGCGACGTGGGCGAGCGGCTGCGCCCGGAAGACCACCTGGACCATGCCCGCATGGTGGCGGCCGTACGCGACGGCGACGCCGAGGCGGCCGCGCGGGAGGCCGCCTCCTACACCAGCGAGTGGCGCTGCGGCGCGCGCGCGGCGCGCGCTACCCCGTGATCTCCGACAGGCGGACGGGCCGCCCGGTGCGGCGCGACAGGTCGCACGCCTCCGCGACGTAGAGGGCCTCCAGCGCCTCCTCGGGCGTGCACGGGCTGGGGGCGCTTCCCGCTGCGACGTCGGCGAACGCCTCCAGTTCGGCGACGTAGGCAGCCTGGAAGCGTTCCATGAACGAGGTGTAGGGCGCGGCGGGCGGACCGGGCGCGTCCTGCTCCGCCGAGGGCAGCGGCGAACGGGCGTCCAGCCCGACGACACGGGTGTCGGCCGAGCCGCACACCTCCAGCCGCACGTCGTGCCCGGCGCCGTGGTAGCGGGTCGCGGTGACGGTGGCCAGCACGTCGTCGTCGAAGCGCAGGACGGCCGCGCAGGTGTCGACGTCGTCGCCCTCGCGGAAGAACGCCTCTCCCCGGTTGGCGCCCATCGCGTACACCTCGACGACCCGACGTCCCGTCAGCCAGTGCAGCACGTCGAAGTCGTGGATGCTGCAGTCGCGGAACAGCCCGCCGGAGGTGGGGATGTAAGAGGCGTGCGGCGGGGCCTGGTCGGCGGTGACGGCCCGCAGGGTGTGCAGCCGGCCGAGTTCGCCGTCCTGCAGGGCACGGCGTGCGGCGCGGTAGCCGGCGTCGAAGCGGCGCTGGAAGCCGACCTGCACCGGGACGCCGGTGGCGCGCGCGTGGGCGACGGCCTCACGGGTTCCGGCCACGTCGGGGGCGACGGGTTTCTCGCAGAAGGCCGGAATACCGGCGTCCAGCGCGCGGTGCAGCAGCTCCGCGTGCGCACTGGTTGCGGCGGCGATCACCACCGCGTCGGGCTTGCGCGCGAACAACGCGTCCACGTCGGGCACGGCCGTGACGTCGAGGGTGCGCGCCAGGGCGTCGGCCCGCTCCGGTGCGGCGTCCGCCACGAGCACGTCGTCGACTCCGGCCTGCGCGCACAGCGTCTGCGCGTGCAGGGCGCCGATGCGCCCGGTGCCGATGAGACCGATCTGCATGGAGCGTTCTCCTTCCGGAGGGGGTCCCGTACGCGGCCGCGGCGGCCGGGCACGAGCCCGGCCGCCGCGGAAAGGCTCAGGCTCAGGCGCCCATCATGTGCACGCCGCCGTCGACGTGCACCATCTCACCGGTGGTCTTGGGGAACCAGTCCGACAGCAGCGCGACGACGCCTCGTGCGGCCGGCTCGGGGTCGGTGAGTTCCCAGCCGATGGGGGCGCGGGTCTTCCAGACGTCCGCGAGGTCCTCGAAGCCCGGGATGGACTTCGCGGCCATCGACTTGATGGGGCCGGCGGAGACCAGGTTGCAGCGGATGTTCTTGTGCCCCAGGTCGCGGGCCAGGTAGCGGGAGGTGGACTCCAGCGCCGCCTTCGCCACACCCATCCAGTCGTACTTCGGCCAGGCGACCCGCGCGTCGAAGGTCATGCCGACGACCGAACCGCCGCGCTTCTCCAGCAGCGGCAGCAGCGCCATGGTCAGCGACTTCAGCGAGTACGCCGAGACCTCGACGGCCGTGGCGACCGACTCCCAGCCGGTGTTGAGGAAGTTGCCGCCCAGGGCGTCCTGCGGCGCGAAGCCGATCGAGTGCACGACGCCGTCCAGCGACGCGTCGTCGCCGAAGTGTTCGGCGACCTGGCCGGCCAGGCCCTCCAGCTGCTCGGTGTTCTGCACGTCCAGCTCGATCACCGGCGCCTCCTTGGGGAGCCGCTTGGCGATGCGCTGGACCAGGGAGAGCCGGCCGAACCCGGTGAGGACGACCTCGGCACCCTCCTCCTGGGCCAGCTTCGCGACGTGGAAGGCGATCGAGGCGTCGGTGAGGACGCCGGTGACCAGGATGCGCTTTCCGGCGAGAAGTCCGCTCATGTTCAGTGCCCCATGCCCAATCCGCCGTCGACGGGAACGACGGCTCCAGTGATGTACGCGGCCTCGTCGGACGCCAGGAAGCGCACCGAGGAGGCGATCTCCTCGGGCCGGGCGTAGCGGCCCAGCGGCACCTGCGCGACGATGCCGGCACGCTGCTCGTCGGTGAGTGCCCGGGTCATGTCGGTGTCGACGAAACCGGGGGCCACGACGTTGCAGGTGATGTTGCGGGAGCCCAGCTCACGTGCGAGGGAGCGGGCGAAACCGATCAGTCCGGCCTTGGAGGCAGCGTAGTTGGCCTGCCCCGCCGACCCGAGCAGGCCGACGACCGAGGAGATGAGGACGACCCGGCCCTTGCGGGCGCGCAGCATGCCGCGGGTGGCCCGCTTCACGACCCGGAAGGTGCCGGTCAGGTTGGTCTCCAGCACGGAGGTGAAGTCCTGCTCGCTCATGCGCAGCAGCAGCTGGTCGCGGGTGACGCCGGCGTTGGCCACCAGCACCTCGACCGCGCCGTGCCGCTCCTCGATCTCCTTGTAGGCCTGCTCCACCTGCTCGGGCTCGGTGATGTCGCACCGCACGGCGAGGATGCCCCGCTCTCGGAGTTCCTCGGGCGGCTCCCCCGAACGGAAGGTGACGGCGACCTGGTCACCCGAGTCGGCGAAGGCGCGGGCGATGGCGAGGCCGATCCCCCGGTTGCCTCCGGTGACGAGTACCGAGCGGCTCAAGGCGGTACCACCCTTCGTTGCGGTCGACTGGTCGTTGTCCTGACCTGAGAAAACTATCTGCCCGGACCGCCCCGGGCCGACTCGGGCCCGGACAGCACCCCGCGGCGCGTCCTGTGGGATCCCTACAGCGACCCGTCCGGTTTTCCCATGGTGGGGGCGACTGTCGGTGGTCCATGATTCACTGCGCAGACGCCGGGAGAAGGAGAGGGCGCCGTGGCGCACGCACAGCAGATGGATCCGTCGTTCCTCGCGTTGCCGCTGCGCGCGCTCGCCGACGCGGCGCTGGCACGGGCCCGTTCGCTGGGTGCCGCGCACGCCGACTTCCGCTGCGAGCGGATCCGGGACGCCTCCTGGCGGCTGCGCGACGGCCGGGTGGCCGGGTCGTCGGACAGCACGGACACCGGGTACGCGGTGCGGGTCGTGCACGGCGGGGCCTGGGGCTTCGCCTCCGGCGTGGACCTGAGCCCGGACGCCGCGGCCCGGGTCGCCTCGCGCGCCGTGGAGATGGCGAAACTCTCCGCCCGGGTCATCGCCGCGGCCGGTTCGTCGGAGACCGTCGAGCTCGCGGACGAGCCGTCGCACGGCGAGCAGAGCTGGATCTCCGCCTACGAGGTCAACCCGTTCGAGGTGCCGAACGGCGAGAAGACCGGGCTGCTGGCCGAGTGGAGCCGGCAGCTGCTGGCGGCGGACGGCGTCAGCCACGTCGACGCGAGCTTGATGACCGTCCAGGAGAACAAGTTCTACGCCGACACCGCCGGCACGGTCACCACCCAGCAGCGGGTGCGGCTGCATCCGGAGCTGACCGCCGTGGCGGTGACGGACTCCGGCGAGTTCGACTCGATGCGCACCCTGGCGCCGCCGGTCGGACGCGGCTGGGAGTACCTGCGCGGCACCGGCTGGGAGTGGGAGTCGGAGCTGGCGCAGATCCCCGGGCTGCTGGCGGAGAAGATGCGGGCGCCGAGCGTCGAGGCGGGCAGCTACGACCTGGTCGTCGACCCGTCGAACCTGTGGCTGACGATCCACGAGTCGATCGGACACGCCACCGAACTGGACCGGGCGCTGGGCTACGAGGCCGCCTATGCGGGCACCTCGTTCGCCACCTTCGACCAGCTGGGGACGCTGCGCTACGGCTCGCCCGTGATGAACGTGACCGGGGACCGCACCGCCGAACACGGCCTGTCCACGATCGGCTTCGACGACGAGGGCGTGGCCGCGCAGTCCTGGGACCTGGTGCGCGAGGGCACCCTCGTCGGCTACCAGCTGGACCGGCGGATCGCGAAGCTGACCGGCCTGGGCCGGTCCAACGGCTGTGCGTTCGCCGACTCCCCCGGCCACGTGCCGGTGCAGCGAATGGCGAACGTCTCGCTGCAGCCGGCTGCGGGCGGGCCGAGCACCGAGGAGCTGATCGGCGGCGTGGAGCGCGGCATCTACGTCGTCGGCAACCGGTCCTGGTCCATCGACATGCAGCGCTACAACTTCCAGTTCACCGGTCAGCGGTTCTTCCGCATCGAGAACGGCCGGCTGGCCGGGCAGCTGCGGGATGTGGCCTACCAGGCGACGACCACCGACTTCTGGGGCTCGATGGAGGCGGTGGGCGGCCCGCAGACCTACGTGCTGGGCGGCGCGTTCAACTGCGGCAAGGCGCAGCCGGGCCAGATCGCGGCCGTCTCCCACGGCTGCCCCTCGGCGCTGTTCCGCGGCGTGAACATCCTCAACACCACCCAGGAGGCGGGCCGATGAGCGGCGCCGGTACGAGCAGCAGGCCGCACGAGATCGTCGAGCGGGCGCTGGAGCTGTCGCGCGCCGACGGCATGGTGGTGCTGGCCGACGAGCACTCGAGCGCGAACCTGCGCTGGGCGGGCAACGCGCTGACGACGAACGGCGTGACGCGGGGCCGCACCCTGACCGTGATCGCGACCGTCGACGGCGCGCAGGGCACCGCCTCCGGCGTCGTCTCCCGGTCGGCGGTGACCGCGGACGAGCTGGAGGGCCTGGTGCGCGCGGCCGAGGAGGCGGCGCGGGCGGCCGGCCCGGCCGAGGACGCGCAGCCGCTCGTGGCGGACGTGCCGGCCTCCCCCGCTTTCACCGACGCTCCGGTGGAGACCTCCTCCGACGTCTTCGCGGCGTTCGCGCCCGCGCTGGGCGAGGCGTTCGGCCGCGCGCAGGCGGCAGGCCGCGAGCTGTACGGCTTCGCCAGCCACGAGGTCACCTCCAGCTACCTGGGCACCTCCAGCGGGCTGCGGCTGCGGCACGACCAGCCCACGGGCACGCTGGAGATGAACGCCAAGTCCGCCGACCACACGCGCTCGGCGTGGGCGGGCCGTCCCACCCGGGACTTCTCCGACGTGGACCCGCTGGCCCTGGACGCCGAACTGGCGCAGCGGCTGGGCTGGGCCGAGCGGCACGTGGACCTGCCGGCCGGCCGGTACGAGACGCTGCTGCCGCCCACGGCCGTCGCCGACCTGCTGATCTACCAACTGTGGTCCTCCGGCGCGCGGGACGCGGCCGAGGGCCGCACCGTCTTCTCCAAGCCGGGCGGCGCCACCCGGGTCGGCGACCGGCTGTCCTCGCTCCCGCTGACGCTGCGCAGCGACCCGTCTGCCCCCGGCCTGGAGTCGTCGCCGTTCGTGCTCGCGCACTCCTCGGGTGACGACAGCTCCGTCTTCGACAACGGTCTTCCCCTGCACGCCACGGACTGGATCCGTGACGGCTCGCTGAACCGGCTGCTCACCACCCGGCACAGCGCGGCTCTGACCGGCCTGCCGGTCGCGCCGCCGGTGGACAACCTGATCCTCGACGGCGGCGGCGACGCCTCGCTGGAGGACATGGTCTCCCGCACCGAGCGGGGCCTGCTGCTGACCTGCCTGTGGTACATCCGCGAGGTCGACCCGGCAACGCTGCTGCTGACGGGCCTGACGCGCGACGGGGTGTACCTGGTGGAGAACGGCGAGGTGACGGGCGCGGTGAACAACTTCCGCTTCAACGAGTCGCCGGTCTCCCTGCTGGACCGCGCCAGCGAGGCGGGCCGCACCGAGCGCACCCTGCCGCGTGAGTGGTCCGACTACTTCACCCGCACCGCCATGCCGCCGCTGCGCGTCCCGGACTTCAACATGTCCAGCGTCAGCCGCGGCGTCTGACCCCACGGCCCCTGCAGCACACTCGGTCCATGTCACATGGGGGGCAGGCGGCGGCGAGTCGGGGCAGGAGGTCGCCATGCTTGGCATGGAGATCGCCCGACCTGGTGAACATTGTCCGGGCGAGTCGGCACGGTTACGCTCATGTCGGTGCTCAGGGCCGACGCCCATGAGCGCGATGCGCAGCAGGACGTAGTGAGCGTTGCCCAGGACGCAGCGGCGGCATGAGGGCGCAGACGACCAGCACCACGGTATGGAAAAGGGCACTACGTCAAGACTCGAAATTTTCCAACCCCTCGTTCACGGCGGCAATAAACTCCTCTTGAGTCTTGCGCTGCCCCCATGTAAACAAGATGATTTGGGGATTTTTTCCGATCTTCGTCTTTGGCGGATCCGACCAATATGCAAGGTGTTCTGGGTCGGAATTTGTGGGTAGATATACCCAACCATTCAGCAAAAGCGTGGGGTGCTTAGAAATCGGCGTCAGCATTTCCTCAAATCTCACCACTGCATCGATCGCACCGCCGACCCTTTGCCCCAATCGCTTTTTCAGCTCAACTCTATCTCCATATACATATGCACTGCCGTTGAATCCCATGAATTTTATCGATTGCACCAAAACCCCGCCTTAATCGCTGTGGAAAGAAATCGGCTGCGCCTTAGACGTCATTCCATATGTTCGCGACAACCCTGAGCAATGATAAGCATCACTCCGGGCGCACCATCTCACTGATTCTCCTACGCTGTTCTGCATCGCCGAGATCCACCTCGATGAATGCACCTCTGGGCCACAACGGAAACCCATCGATCCGTGGCACAACCGCCGACCCTGTTTGCATGGACCCCATAAGCCTCGCTTTACCGAGCGGAGTGGGCAAGTCACGATAATAGTCGCGCTGGGGGCCATACCGCAGAGGCAACATGCCAATCGGCTCGGCCTCGTCGCTGCCATATTCCTCGAAAAAGACAAGCCATGGCATGCCCGACAGATAGCTGTGGAGCAGTGTGTAACGCAATTCAACGCCGGGGTTTTGTTGTGCGGCGCGGACCATTTTCCAGGCGCGTGAACAGCCGTACACGGCTATCCCGGCTGTCACGAGCGTAATGAAAGGCAAGATGTAGACCCGCATCGGTGGATTGGTCTGCGGATGCTGAGAATTCATAACAAGAGCAGCAATGTCCAAGCCAAGTGCTGAAGCCAAAAACGACAAGTTGGACTCACGACAGAGTCTGCGTACCCGGCGCCATGAGGTCTTGACGCCACCCACTTTTATGGCAATTTTTCCGTTTTGCAGTTTTCTGTACTCGGCTTGCTGGACGTCACCGCAGCGCATGCGACGGCCCCACGTCCACACCGGCGAGACGAACCGGGGCAAACCGCCGGAACACCCCACGCGGTCGGACTGCAGAAAAATCGAGGCAAACCCCGCTGACCAATCGAGGTAGACCCTATCAGAACCACTTCAGAGAATCGATAAAAAGCCGAGAAATCTTTTTTGCCAACGAAGCGTCATCCCTCCATCGCTTTTCGGTTTCGACACTTTCACGCACAACGCCACCTATCCCACTAGAATTCACTGCAGGTTTCAGGTGGTCGCAAGAAATTAGCACACCAATGCGGAATATTCCCACCTCGAGAATTTTTGCCGCATCATATTGGGATATCCATTGCGTATCGTCAACTTCTTGCACTCGCATCAGAGAAGGGTACTTGCTCCGCATTTTTCTGCGAGCCAACCAAGAACCCACCAAATCACCCTCCCGAACTAAAGGACGGGGCCGGCGCATTGACACCGCTCATCCAGAACACCTACACCCCGGGGACCAATATGCAGCGCATCACCTGAATCGCCCGAAGGTCTCAGCGCCTTCCAGGAAAATTCGCGAAGACAAGTGCCGATCCCACTGTAATCCAAAATTTCTTCCACCCGGCCAAATTCATCCAGATAAGGGAAGCTTGCACAAAGCGCCAGAAGGAACATTCTCGCGCTGCGAATCTGCGAGCAGTCACTCAACTCCCATGTAGTCATTTAGAACACCCTTTACGACGCGCACGGATTCACCAAGCAGCTGCTTCCGAGCCACTCCTTCCAGCGGAAATCCAGCTTTCGGACCAAAGGCAAAACAACCGGCTGGCCCTCTGCCGCAAAGAGCGCCTGATATAATTCCCTTGCCTTCCGCCTTGGCCGTTTCCTTTATGTATTGCCCTGCGCCGCGACGACGCTCTTTCGGTGTAGCGATAGCCATGTGGGCTCCCAGTCCTGCGGCAAACAGAGCGCCTGCACCAACAACAAATAGTCCCGCCCCGCAAACAACCGAGGCGATACAAGCTGCAGTTCCGAACGCCGCCACAAAACCAATGCCGACATCGACCCCCTTATGCTTCCACCAATCCAGGCTGGTCAGATTATTCGTCCAAGTGTCGACTGCATCATGGAAACGGTGAGAGAGGCTGTGCCAGAAGGAGCTCTTCTCCGCATGATCTTTGCTCGATTTCCCCGAGTCGTGGTTGACATGGCTGGGGTTGCTGCTGGGGAGGCTGTGCCAGTGGTGGGCGAGCCAGGTGGATTCGTGGTGCCAGGATTTGTAGGTGGTGCTGTGGTAGAAGGTCGACGTGTAGTGGCCGTGCTTATTGATCCAGTGGTGCTCGTGGTAGTAGTTGTGCAGCACCGTGGAGTTGCCCATACCGAGACCGGTGACCGGGTCGTAGATCTGGGTCCCGGTGGGATCGGCGTAGGTGTAGGGGTTTTGTGCGCCGTAACTGTAGCCGTTGAGGGTTTGCGGCTTGTCCGTCTGCAGGAGCGGGTCGACGGACAGGAACGTGGCGGTGGTCGGGTCGCATTCGCGGACGCCGATGTGCGTCAGGCCCGTGCCGGCGTCGGCGGTCTTGCCGAGGAACAAGGCTTGATCAAGTTTCGTTGAGGTCTGGGTTGTTGGTGATGCCCAGGATGGGGAGGGCTCGCTCTGGTTGGTCGCGGATGGCTTAGGTGGTCTTCGCGATGTTGGCCGCTCCCAGGGCTTTGAGGGCTCCGATCGCGAGGTTGCGGAAGATGGCCATGGTGCGTGGCCGGCGTGGACGGTGGAGGCGTCTTCGGCGAAGGTGCGGTCGCGGATGTGGTGCTGGGGGGACTGATGCACGGATAGGTGACAGTCGGGTTTCATGCCGCGAGGGTCGCGGCGGGTTTCATGGTGGTCTCGAACTCGATGGGAGTCAACCGGCCGAGCCGCAGTTGGCCGATGCTCGGCATTGAGGTTGCCTCGCCGGCTAAGTATCCTCCCAGCGAGACGAAGCGGACAGACTCAGAGCTGAAACCCCTGAGCGCGATGCACGGCATCCATGACGATGGTCTCTACCTCATCCGCCCGGGTCTTAAAATGCAAAAATTCGGAGATACGAGGTTTTTGCACCGCGAGTGCAAAAAGCCACTTTCCGCTGTTGAGGCGAATCTCCGTTCCGTAGTAACCCGAATATAGGGCTTTCACTTCACCAAGACTGGTGCGGCGTTGACGACCAAGATTGCGCACGATTAGCGCATCCTTTTTCATGGTCAGCGATGTGGCAAAGGAATAGAGGCCAAAGAGTGCACTGCTCACGACGAAAAACAGGCACAATCCTATAAATTCCGGATTCTGTCTTACGGTGCCGGAATCAAGGATAGCTACCGTGAAGACTAGAAAGGCCACAGAGACGCCGACGCCTGCGATGCGTTCCCACAACGGCGGCCGCCAGATCCGCGACGCATAGGCCGAAGAATTTTCTCTTCTCATGGATCTTCCCTTGTCTACCTTCCTGCCTAGCAATATCCAGGGGCGTGCCATGTCGGGTCTTCGAAGTTGAGCGGTGTGTGTCTGTGCGTGACTGACTGGACGTCACGTTCTGTGCTGGGTGGGGTGGTTGTCACCCCTGGATGCAGGACGCCCGTGGTCCTGGGTGATCATTTCTGTTCTCTACGCAGAAGGATCACCGGGGGGCCACGGGCTTGGTCAACGATACGACGCTGCTGCTCGACCTCGACGGGGTGTCCGTCATACGGGTCGAGCGGCTTGAGGACGGTACGCGCCGAGTCCATCTGGCCACGGCCGACGAGACGGCACGGGCATGTCCGGTGTGCGGGGTGTTCGCGTCCCGAGTGAAAGGCTCCGCGACGACACGGCCCCGTGACCTGCCGTACGGCGAGTGCGGACTGGAGTTCCGCTGGCACAAGCGTCGCTGGTGGTGCCGCGAGCCGGACTGCCCACGCCGGTCGTTCACCGAGCAGATCCCACAGATACCGGCCGGGGCCCGGCTGACTGAACGGTTGCGGTGCTCGGCCGGACGCCGGGTCCGTGACGCCGGCTCGACCGTGGTGCAGGCCGCCCGCGACCTCGGCATGTCCTGGCCGGTGGTGATGGATGCCTTCCGCGCCACCGCCACGGCCGTGATCGAGGCACCACTGCCCGAGGTGAAGGTCCTGGGCATCGACGAGACCCGGCGCGGCCGCACCCGCTGGGAGCCCAACCCCGAGACCGGGAAGTGGCAGCTGACCCGGGACCGGTGGCACACCGGGTTCGTCGACGCCCTCGGCACCGGAGGGCTGCTCGGCCAGGTCGAGGGTCGCACCGTCGCCGACGTCCTGGCCTGGCTGACCACCACGCCCCTGACCTGGCGCAAGAGCATCCGCTATGTCGCCATCGACATGTCAGCCACCTACCGGGCCGCGATCCGCACCGGCCTGCCCGACGCCATCGTGATCGTCGATCACTTCCACGTCGTCCAGCTGGCCAACAAGATGCTCTCCATGGTGCGGCGCCGCACCACCGCCGAGATCCGGGGCCGGCGCGGACGGGCCATCGATCCGGAGTGGAAGGCCAGGCGCAGGCTACTGCGCAACCGGGAAGACCTCACCGCCAAACAGTTCGCCACGATGTGGAACCCTCTGCTCGACGAAGGGAAGATAGGACAGACCCTGCTGACCGCGTGGATCGCCAAAGAGAGCCTGCGAAGCCTCCTCGCCCTGGCCCGCACCGGTGCCGACCGGCACCAAGTCGGTCATGCCCGCTGGAAGTTCCTGACCTGGTGCGCGGACTCCGAGATCCCCGAGGTCCGCACCCTCGCCACCACCGTCGACCGCTGGTGGCCCGAGATCGAAGCATTCATCGACACCGGTCACAGCAACGCCAAGAGCGAGGGCATCAACCGCGTGATCAAACTCGTCGCCCGCAACGCGTTCGGCTTCCGCAATGCCGAGAGCCAACGACTACGAACACGCTGCGTCACCACCCGACGGGCTCGCGGACACCTCCGCACCGCTTAACTTCGAAGACCCGGCAATGCCGGAGCGAACACCGTGGCCGACCACATCCGTGTGCTCACTGACGCGCTCGCTCAGATCCCCGGATCCTCCCGAGCAAAGATCCTCATCCGAGTCGACGGCGCGGGTGCCACCCACGGCCTTCTGGAGCATCTCGAGGCGTTGAACACCGCCCGGCGCACGGTGCGATACACCGTCGGCTGGAAGATCACACCCGAGGACGAGACCGCGATCGCCAGGCTGCCCGAGAGCGCGTGGGAAACCTCGGTCAACCAGGACGGCACCGTCCAGGACGGCTACTTCATCGCCGAGTTGACCGGGCTGAACACCCGGGCCGGCTGGCCACCGGGGATGCGGCTGATCGTCCGCCGGGTCCGCCCCTCGCGGCGGCACCTGAAGAAACTCACCGCCTTCGAGCACAAAACGGGCTGGCGCTACCAGATCACCGCCACGAACATCCGCCACATGTGGGGCATCGCCGGGACCCGGCATGCCCAGTTCCTCGACGTCCTGCACCGCTCCCACGCGGGAGTCGAGGACCGGGTCCGCACCAACAAGGCGATGGGCCTGGACAACCTGCCCAGCTCGGCCTGGGAAGTCAACCGAGGCTGGATGCTCGCCGCGAACCTCGCCTGCGATCTCGACGCCTGGCTACGGCTCCTCGGCCTGCACGACATCGACGGCCTCACCGACGCCGAGCCGCAAACCATGCGTTTCCGCCTCTACCACCTGCCCGCCCGCCTCGCGGCCCACGCCCGAAAGCGACGAATGCGGATCGCCGCTACCTGGCCCTGGGCCACCGCCTTCACCACCTGCTGGCAGCGCCTCACCGATCTCCCGGCCGTCACCTGACCGCCCCGCGCCGCACCGACGAGGACCAGGAAGGAGGAGAACAGGCAGTCCCCGGGCAAGTGGAACCCGGCGCACACCGCAGCGACACGCGAAGGCCCACCCTCACACGGCGGAGGACATTACGGGCGAAGCGCCGAACCGATCAGCGACCGAACCCAGCTGTCGGGTAGCCGGAGGGAGTCTCACCCTCCGGCTCCCACAGAACCGTGCGTAACAGTCTCCCGTTACACGGCTCTTGTCACCCTGATCACCAGGTCGGCGAGGCTTCCGGCACCCATTTCCAGTGCGCGAACAACCGAGGGAACCGCTGAGCGGCCCCTCGGAGGGACGCGAGCGCCTTCTTCAATCCTCGCAGCCGTCTGTACTTGTTGCGGATCCAGCGCACCAGGTAGGCGTTGATGCGCTGCAGGAGGGGATACAGCGCGGACCGGTAGAACCGGCCGTAGTACTGCATCCAGCCCGCGACGACCGGATTGATCCGCCGTGCGAGGTCCTCCAAGGTGAGGTTGACCCACGAGTGCAGCCGCCACGAGCGGACCGTCTCGCTCATCTTCTTCAGGGCGTCCTTGCTGATCGCCGGCGTAAACGAGGTGAACCTCTGCCCGGTGTGCCGATTTCGCGCGTCGCGCCCCGGAAGGTGTAGCCGAGGAACGTGAACGACGTGTGCTCGATACGAGCCACGCCGCTTCGCTGTCCTTGCAGTACACGATCCTGGTCTTGTCGGGATGCAGCTGCAGCCCGACCTCTGCCATCCTGTTCGCCGATCGCCGTCCAGCACCGTCGTGGCCTGGCGCTCGGCTGCGCGCAGTGCACCACCGCGTCGTCCACGTAGCGCTCGAACGCGACGGCCGGGAACTCCCGGGCCAGCCACAGATCGAACGCGTAGTGCATGAACAGGTTCGCCAGCACAGGCGAGACCGCAGACCCCTGCGGGGTCCCCCGGTCCCTCGCCTGCAAGGTCCCGTCGGGCAGCTGCAGCGGCGCGGCGAGCCACCGCTTCACATACAGCACCACCCACGGGGCATCGGTGTGGCCTCCACCGCTTTGACGATCAGGTCCCACGGCACGCTGTCGAAGAACTTCCGGATGTCGAGATCGATCACCCAGTCCGTACCTCCAGCACCGTTCGCCGGCACCGCTCCACCGCGTCCAGCGCCGACCGCCCCGGCCGGTAGCCGTAGGAGTCCGGATGGAAGACCGGTTCCACCCGCCTTCCAGCCGTGCCGGGCCACCACGGTCTGCGCGACTCTGTCACGCGACCGTCGGCACGCCCAGCATCCTCGTACCGCCGCCGTGCGGCTTCGGGATCTCCACCGCCGTCACCGGCGGCGGAAAGTACGTCCCCGACGACATCCGATTCCAGATCTTGTACAGATTGCTCCTGCAGATCCTTCTCGAACTCCTCGATGCGACTGCCCGTCCACCCCCGGCGCACCCTTGATTGCGCCTTGACCTTCTCGAATGCCTCCCAGACCTCCCACTTCGAGATATCGAACGGCTTGCCTGACGACTTCAGCTTGTCCACCGGCTCCTCCCGAGAACATCGCCGGTTGATCGAACGAACACAGCCACGGATGACCCGGCCCCTTCGCTCCACCCCCATTACAGGGGCTTCATCACTACTACGGGCCGGTCCGCCAGCGCGCCCCGCATCGGTACTCGATCCCTCGCGGTTTCCGCCGCTCGGGACACTCCCTCTCGCCCGACCTGCACACGGGCAGCAGTATCGGGACACGCCTTCTCCCGTTCCACGCGGAAGCCGCAGATCAGGCTCACGTCGCCTCCATGCCGGGCACCGCCTGGCCAGTCAGCGGGCACCCGCCAGGCTCATCCCGGGGCACATCATCACGCCCCGGTTTCGATGCCACCTGTCTTCGTTTCGACACTTCATCAGCGATTCGCTTGCGCTCGTCTTCCTGATCCCCACCTGACGCCTCAACGGACGCCTTTTCCTCATCGCTCACCACGACGGTCTTCAGCCAACGCAGCATGAGGCGGTTTGAAGCCTCCCCCCGCAGGGCGACTCCGAAGGGCCAACCTTCATCTCCCACGCAGCACCACTTCAGGCAAGTCTGCCTACATCAGACATCCCTCCACGTTCGGGACACACGACGAATCGAGGTTAACTTCGAAGACCCGGAAATCCAGCACGCTCTGCGCGCCCACCCGGTCGTTGATGTCGATGCCGTAGACCTGCAGCTCTTTGGTCCCCGATGCCTGAGGCGTGAAGTCGATGGCCGCCGCACCGCTGCTGTCGGCCTGCACCGACGCCCAGTCCGTGTCACCAGCCACACGCCACTTGAAAGAGGCGATGTCCGTATCTCCGGCGGCTGCTGTCACCGTCAGGTGCGCGGCCGTACCCGGCCCACCGCCCGCTGCACACGCGTTCGGCAGACACTCCGAATACGGGTCACTCACGCTCACCGCCGGAGCCTGTGGAGCGCTCTTGTCCACGACGAAATAGCACCAGCCTCTTTCACGATCCTACTGATGCCCTGACAGCAGAAGGTGCCTCTCACCTGCGATGATCTGACTGCCTAGATCAAAACGTCGCGGGAAGAGACACCCAACAGGTGCAGGTTACCGGCTGGACACGCGGCTGCCGTGCGGGCCGAGCAGAACTGTGGCACGCGGGTGGTGCTGCTGCGGAAGGTCGCCGACCGGTCGGGCTGACCCGCTCTGACCGCGCGCTGCCCAGGGCGTCGGCCGGGCTGGCGGATCGGGCGTGGCGCTGGTCCAGCTCGCCTGCGCGATCGTGCTCGGCGCGACAACGTCCTGGAGGCCGAGCAACTCCAGCACCACTGGCGGTTTGTTCCCCCGGCCGGTCTCGGACAGCACCCTGCGCCGCACGCTGGAGGCGATCGACGGCCCGGTCGCGGCGCGGGTCGAGCGCGCCCGCGCCGCGATACGCCGCGTGGTGTGGACCCTGCTGGCCCTGCGTCCGCGGCTTCCCCTGGATCCCGGTGTGCGGCCGGAGCTACCGGCTGGTACGTCCTGGACCTGGACGCGACCATCGTCACCTGCACCAGCCGCAAGGAGGCGCGGCCGGCACCTTCAAGGGCAGCTTCGGCCACATGCCGCTGGGGCGTGGGTGGCCAACACCCGCGAGTGTGTGGCCATGCTGCTCCGGTCCGGCAACGCGCCGCCCAACGATGTCGCCGACCACAAGACTGTCCTGGCCTCAGCGTTTCGGCAGCTCCGCTGCCGCTGTGGTCGAAACTGCTGATCCGGATCGACGGCGCCGCCTTCACCCACGCCCTCCTCGATCACCTCCAGGCGCTGACCACCAGCCGGCGTCGGGTGCGCTGGGTGACCGGCTGGGCCATCAACCCCACCGACGAGCGCGATCGCCCTGCTACCCGAGAGCGTGTGGGCGCACGCGCTGCGGCAGGACGGCGAGATCCACGAGATCAACGGTCCCGACGGCGACCTGTCTCCTACCAGGTCGCCGAGATCACCAGCCTGCGTGACCTGACCGGCTGGCCGCCGGGATGCGGCTGATCGTGCGCCGGGTCAAGCCCTCACGGCGGATGTGAAGAAGCTGACCGCCTTCGAGAAGCGCACCGGCTGGCGCTACCAGATCATCGCCACCAACATCCCCGCCCACCAGGACTCTCCAGGGTCTCCGGCTCCGGGCAGGTGTGGTTCGTCGATGCCCTCTACCGTGATCACGCCGAGGTCGAGGACCGGTCAAAGCGATCAAGCGTGTCGGTCTCGCAGGCTGCCCAGCAAGTCCTGGCAGATCAACGCCGCCTGGGTCCTGGCCGCCACCATCGCCACCGACCTCGAGCCTGGACCCGACTCCTCCTCCTGCACGACGAACCCGAGTTGGCCAAGGCCGAGCAGAGACAATCCGCATGAAGCTCTACCACCTGCCCGCCCGCCTCACCGCCCACGCCCGACGCCGCACCCTCCACCTCGACCGTCCTGGCCCTGGGCGCCGGCGTTCACCACCGCCTGGCACCGCGCCACCACTCTTCCGGCCCTCACCTGACGGCCGGCCATCACCCCGACCAAGACCAGGAAGGAGCGAACCCGCACCACTCCGGCCCGTGGAACCCGACGCACCGCAGCGTCACGCGAAGGCCCCCCGCACCGACCAGCGGAACAAGCAGGGCAAACCGTCAGGCCACCCAGACCGATCAGATCACAGAAGAATCGAGGCCAGCCCTCTCCTGTGGCGTTCGAGCCGCCGGCCAGGTACTTGCCGCTCGTGGTGTCGTAGTAGGAACGGACCCAGGTCCGGTACCGGTACAACGGCCCCTCGGCGAGTTCTGGCGACCAGTCCATGGACAAGGGGGTGCCGTCCCCCACATAGCCGGAAGCCGGGCGCAGCGACCCGCCACTGCCGACCGTGGAGTCCGACCAGGTGCCATCGCTGTTCTGCACGTCGATGTCGAAATACGCCTTGAGATTGGCTCCCGACTCGCCACCGGATGCGGTCTGCACCGTCGAGGTCAGCTTTGGCGTCGGGTCGGTGGAGACCTGCGGGTTGTTGGCGTCGTGCTCACACACCGAGCTGCTGCCCACGGACAAGCCGACATTCGTTGGGCGAGCAGGCAGACCGACATACTTCACGTCCAGGACCGCGTCGTTCTTGAACCGCTTCCAGTCGGCGGTCGTTGTCTCGTCCGCTTCCTTGAGCATGAGCGTGAAGCGGGAGAATTCTCCCTGCGCGAAGTTCTCGACAGTAGGGGTGAGGTCCTCGTTCGACTCGGCCGGGTTGTCGTTGAACTCGATCGGCGCCGCCGGCTGAGACGGATCGCAGGCCGTACCGCGACCGGCGGAGACGTTCCGGTCCCCCATCATGTCGATCTTCGACGGACCGGGCCATTTGGTGGAACTGCTGATGTTGCCGGTCCGCCACAACTGCACGAAGCTCGGATTGCAGGTGAACGACCAGTCCTCCGTCACCCGGAAGGTCGCATCCAGCACCTTCTTGCCCCGCAGCTTCGACGGCGAGAACTCGAAGTAGAGGTGCTGTCTGTAGCCCGGTCCGCAGTAGTAGCCGGCGTAGGTGCCGCACACGCCCACGCCCTCGTCACCGGTCCAGGCGTAGTCCTCGTAGCCGTCGGAACGCAGCAAGGTGCGCTCCGACTCGCCCCAGCCGATGCTCGGGTCGATGTAGAGCGGAAAGTCGGCGACAGGCGTGTCCGCGAGCATGCCGGCATCCGGGGTCACGGACAGCTTCCCGCCCGAGACGTTCACGTCGATGTCGGCGACGGTGTCGCCCGGCTGGGGGCCGTCCGTACCGTCACTGGCGCCCGAAGTGTCCGCAGTCACTGTCTGGGTGGACTTCAGGCTCTGCGGGGCGGACGTGCCGCTACTCGCGGAATCCCACATGTAGGCCGCGGGCGCGGAGAAGACCTGCTTGCCGTTCGGCCCCTTTGCCGTCAACCCGCCCCCGGCCGTCTCCTTGACGGTCAACTGGTGAGTGTCCAACGCGAAGTTCAGCTGCTTGAGCTGGTCACTGGCCGCCGCCTGCGGCGTCTTCACCACCAGGACCTGGTGGAACCCCTCGACGGTGGCAGTGACCTTCAGGTCCACGTCCGGGATGACATTCGGGTAGGTGGCCGTGTCGCCGGACAACGTCGGCTTGGGCAAGTCGCCCTCCGGCCAGTGCAACGACAGCGACCGGCCCTGCTCGGAGATCGTCGCCAGGACGTCCGACCCTCCCGGAGAGAAGTCCATCCGCGCCACCGCGGACTTCGGACCCACCGTGCCGTCGGAGCGCTGCACCACCGTCGGATCCGGATCCGCCCAGCCACCGCCCTTCTGCGCCACACGGACCGGAGCAGCGGCCTGCTCGAGGGTGAACGTATCGCCGTCGGGGTTCGCGTAGACGGTCGAGTACTCCGACCGCTCACTGGTCACCTCGACCTGCTGACCGGTCGACGCTGCCTGGGCCAGCGCCTGCTGGCCAGGCGTCAGGTGCGGCTGACCCCCCGAGGCCAGCGCCGAGGGCAACGGGGAGACAAGGCCCATCACCAGAGCACCGGCACTGCAGATCAAGGCAGCCCCACGCCACGTACGTCTCCCCACCCGATTCAACCCCAATTTCCGGAACAAGCCGTTGCACTCTTCACGAGCACTTCACGGTCGCTAAATGAACATCACATGATCAGCCCGTTCAACCAGGTGACGGCAAAGTCGTCATACTTGTTGGTACGCCAGCCGAAACTTCCACACCTCGGCCAAGCCCCCAAGTTGCGTGCCCTCGAGGCGCCTACAGCTGCAGGTGCGAACGGCTGCGACAGCAGGGGGCGGGGGAGGATAACTGCAGATCACAGGCCTGGAAGCCTGCCTGGCCAGTCAGCACAGCGGTATGCAAGCCCGTCGTTTTCACGGCTCGCCGCTCCCCAGGCCGCGGCGGATTCGCGGTCGCCTAGATAGTGATGGGGCGTCAGTTCGCCATATGCCAGGACGCTCGTTCGGGTGATTGTTCGCATTCACACCTGAAACCATGATGTACGTCACCTAGCGTCGCCGCTGACCAGTGTGGGCATGGGGAGCAGCACCTGTTCGTCTCCGTGGGGGGACGGAATTGTGCTGCCACGGGACGAGGGGCGGTGGAGAGATGACGGGGCCGGAAGCGCGCGAAGCGCCCGCCACGGACGAGAGCGTGGACGAAGGTGGGGACGGCGGCGCGGACATCCTCAAGTGCGTCGGTCGGCAGGTGAAGATCCTGCGGCAGCGGGCGCAGTTGAGCCGGGCCGAGTTGGGAAAGCGCATCGGCTACGGTCCGGACCTGATCGCCTCGGTGGAGCTGGGCCGCCGGGCGCCGCAGCCGGAGTTCCTCGACAGCACGGACGTGGCGCTCGACGCCGGCGGCTTGCTCAAGGCGGCCAAGGACGAGGTGCTGAAGGCGAGTTTCCCCAAGCGGTTCCGCGACGTCGCGAGCCTGGAGGAGACGGCGATCGCCTACCACTCGTTCGAGACGCAGGTGGTGAGCGGGGTGCTGCAGACCGAGGAGTACGCCAGGGCCGTGCTCGGGATGCTGCGCCCGCCGCTGAGCCCGGACACCATCGAACGTCAGGTCGCGGCCCGGATGGCACGCAAGGCGATCTTCGAGCAGCAGCCCGAGCCGCTCATGGGGTTCGTTCTGCAGGAGGCGGTGCTCCACTATCCGTACGGCGGCCGGGACGTGCTGCGTGGGCAGCTTGAGCGGCTGCTGGAGATCGGTGCGAGGCGGAACGTCGAGATCCAGGTGATGCCGACCGACCGGGAGGACCACGCGGGTACCGGTGGGCCGTTCCTGCTGCTGGAGCCGAAGGGGCAACAGCTCGTCGCCTACGCCGAGGTACAGGGCGAGGGCGGCGTGATCACCGACCGGACAAAGGTGTACCGCATCAAGGAGCGGTATGGAATCCTGCGGGCGCAGGCTCTCAGTCCCCGGGAGTCGCTGAAGCTGATCGAGAAGGTGCTGGGAGCCACATGATCACCGAGTACTCCGGCCAGGACTCGAGCGCGGCAACCTGGCACAAGAGCAGCTACAGCGACAGCCACGGCGGGAACTGCGTCGAGGTCGCCGAGTGCCCTGGTGTCGTGCACGTGCGGGACTCCAAGGACAGGTCCGGGCCGCAGCTCGGGTTCGGCGTGGGCCCGTGGGCCGCGTTCGTGGCCGGCGTGCGCAGCAGCGACGGCGTCGCGTAGCCGACGGTCCGGCCATGGCCGGTGACCTGCGTGCGCCCGCATAGACTCGGCAGCGCATCCCATCAACGCACCTCTACTCCACAGGACGACAGACGTGACACGCCTCGGCGACTCCGTGCAGCGTGCCGGCGAACTGCTGGCACAGGACCTCTCTGACGACTCCACCGTCGAACGGCTGCTGGAGGAGACGTATGCGCGGCGCTCAATGGATCTGAGCGACCTGTCGGCCAAGGAGCAGGCGGCGCTGATCGCCGGGCGTGCGGTGGAGCTGCTGCCGGGCGAGGAGCGGCTGGCCGAGGAAATCGAGACGAAGCGGGCCGAGGGCCGCGGCCTGCACGTGAAGCTGGGCATCGACCCGACGGCCACCGACGTGCACCTCGGGCACGCCGTGCCGATCATCGTGCTGAGCCGGTTCCAGCGCATGGGCCACGACGTGACGCTGATCATCGGCGACATCACCGCCAAGATCGGCGACCCGTCGGGCCGCACCGCGGAGCGTCCCCCGCTCACCGACGAGGACATCGCGGCGAACCTGGCGACCTACCGCGAGCAGGTGCGGCCGTTCTTCGACTTCGAGAAGGTCTCCTTCCGGCACAACAGCGAGTGGCTGGCCGGCATCGCGCTTCCCCGGCTGATCGGCGTGCTCTCCCAGGTGCCGGCCTCCGCGCTCCTGCAGCGCGAGGACTTCCGCAACCGGCTGGCGGCCGGCTCGGGCATCACCATGTCGGAGCTGATCTACCCGGTGGCGATGGCCATCGACTCGGCCGAGATCGAGGCCGGGATCGAGCTGGGCGGTGTGGACCAGCTGCTGAACATGCAGATGGGCCGCCGGGTCATGGAGATCTACGGGCTCAAGCCGCAGCTGATCGCCGCGATGCCGCTGATCGAGGGCACCGACGGGTCGGGCGCGAAGATGTCGAAGTCGAAGGGCAACTACATCGCGCTGAGCGCGCCCGCCGACGACGTCTTCGGCAAGATCATGTCCATCCCGGACCGCCTGATGGGCCCCTACCTGCGGGCCTGGACGGAGTGGACCGACGCCGAGGTCGAGGGCGCACTCGCCCGGGTGGAGCAGCGCACCCTGCACCCGATGGACCTGAAGAAGGTGCTGGCGGGCGAGGTCGTCACGGTGCTGCACGGTGTGAAGGCGGCGATGGCGGCCCGGGCCGGGTTCACCGCGCACTTCTCGAAGAAGTCCTTCGCCGACGTCGGCGACCTGCCGGTCGTGGAGATCGCGGAACACGGTGGGGAGGCCGTCACCGTCGTGCTGAGCAAGGTGCTGGAGTTCGCGCCGAGCGCTTCGGCGGCGCGCCGGCTGGCGAAGCAGAACGCGCTGCGGCTGGTGGTGGAGACCGACGCGGGGCAGGAGACCGTCGTGCTGCCGGAGGCCGACGCGCTGCGCCCCCTGGCCGAGGTCGTCGCGGACAAGCTCGGCGAGCAGGCGGCGACCGGCTCCGTGTACCTCAAGGCCGGCCGCAAGCTCGCCGCGCTGCGCGGCGTGTGAAGTCAGGGATGGGCGCGGTCGTGGGGTTGCCTGCGTCCGCGCCGTCCCCGCAGTTGCTCGTACAGCGGGGTGCCCAGCGCAACGATCAGCACGGCGCCGCCGATCTGCAGGCCGTGCCGGATCCAGTCGATGCCGCTGGTGTAGCCCACTCCGGCCCATCGGGCCACGGCGTTGCCGATCAGGCCGCCGATGATCCCGAAGACCACGGTCAGCCAGAGCGGAATGTGCTGCTTGCCCGGGAGGATGGCCCGGGCGATGACGCCCAGTACCAGTCCCACGATGATCGCCCACAGCCAGTTCATGTCTCCCAGTCTCGGGCGGAGGGTGCGGGTATGCCACCCGGACCTCCTCTCGATGGGTGACCTCCGGCGGCGTACCGTGGAGGTGTCCGTAGCGTGTGGCGACCGGCCTGGAACGGGTGGTGGAGGGTGAAGCGGAAGCAGAAGGACTCCGAGGTCTTCCGGATCACCGGCGCACGGCAGAGCCTGGACGAGGACGTGCGCGGGCGGCAGCGACGTTATGTGATCTCGATGCTGGTCCGCACCCTCGCGGTGATCCTCACCGTGGTGCTGTGGAACGTGGAGCGTCCGCTGGCCATCATCACCCTGATCCTCGGTCTGGTGCTGCCCTACGTGGCAGTCGTGATCGCCAACGCCGGGCGGGAGAACCCCCGGGATATGCCGTCGTCGTACCTGCACGAGAACTCGCGGCGCGAACTGGACCCCGGGTGGAACGAGGAAGCGGACGGCGGGCAGCGGGGCCGGGACTCCTCCGAGGACGGCGACGCTCGGCCCACCGCCCCGCCGTACGGCCGCGGTTGAGCGTTGGCCGACGGCGCGTAACCTCAGAAGAACCTCAGACCAATCATGCGGTTCCGGTGCCGGTCCAGGTGCCCGCGTGCCATAATTCCCATGCGCTCCGCATCCCCCGTCGGAGCGACGGACCGACGCCGGGCGGCTCCCCCCGTGGCTGCCCGGCGTCGCCTTGCGCGCAGCCGTGGGTGTTGGATGGGGGCGTGATACCCGCGCAGAACCCCGAGTCGCCCATCTGTTCCGCCAAGGCCTGCCGTGCCGCAGCCGTGTGGGTGCTGGCCTGGAACAACCCGAAGCTGCACACTCCCGAGCGCCGCAAGACGTGGCTGGCGTGCGAAGAGCACCGCGAGCACCTGTCGGCCTTCCTGGGCGCACGCGGCTTCCTCAAGGACGTGGTCCCGCTCGCGGACTGGGAGGACCCGGAGCAGGCGTGAGTCCGGGCCTCAGCCGCCGATGGCAGACATCGGCCGCTCAGGCTGCAGGAACGAGGGGTCGTCGAGCCCGGAGCCGGCCTTCTTGCCCCACATGGCCTGCCGCCACAGCTCGGCGACGCCCTCGTCGTCGGCGCCGGAGCGCAGGGCACCGCGCAGGTCGGACTCCTCGCGCGCGAACAGACAAGTGCGGACCTGTCCGTCGGCGGTGAGCCGGGTGCGGTCGCAGGCGCGGCAGAACGGGCGGGTCACCGAGGCGATGACGCCGACGCGGTGCGGTCCGCCGTCGACGGTCCAGCGTTCGGCCGGGGCGGAGCCCCGCTCGTCCGCCTCCTCGGGGGTGAGGGTGAAGCGGGTGCGCAGCGCGGCCAGGATGTCCCCTGCGGTGATCATGCCCTCGCGCTGCCAGCCGTGCTGGGCGTCCAGCGGCATCTGCTCGATGAAGCGCAGCTCGTAGTCGTTCTCGAGCGCCCAGGCCAGCAGGTCGGGTGCCTCGTCGTCGTTGAGGCCCGGCATGAGGACGGCGTTGACCTTCACCGGGGTCAGGCCGGCGGTGCGGGCAGCCGCCAGGCCGCGCAGCACGTCGGCGTGCCGCTTACGGCGGGTCATGCGCTGGAAGACCTCGGGGCGCAAGGTGTCCAGGGAGACGTTCACCCGGTCCAGCCCGGCCTCGCGCAGTACGCCGGCCGTGCGTTCGAGGCCGATGCCGTTGGTGGTCAGCGAGAGCTGCGGGCGGGGCTCGAGGGCCGCGCAGTCCCGCACGATCGAGGTGAGCCCGGGCCGCAGCATGGGCTCACCGCCGGTGAAGCGGACCTCGCGGACGCCGAGTCGGGTCACGGCGATGCGCACCAGCCGCACGATCTCCTCGTCGGTCAGCAGCGACGGCTTCGCGAGCCACTGCAGCCCCTCTTCGGGCATGCAGTAGGTGCAGCGCAGGTTGCAGCGGTCGGTGAGCGAGACGCGCAGGTCGGTGGCGACCCGCCCATAGGTGTCGAGAAGCATGCCGTCGGCCCTCCACGCTCGGCCATTCCTTGCTCTCGCAGGGTACGCGACGGCCCCGACATTCAGTATTTCGTCGAAGCAGGACCTCGCACCGGCACCACCGGGTGGGAAGCGGCGGCGGACGGCCCGCCGGTCAGCCGGTGAGAACACGGTTGCGAGGTGACCGGATGTCAGTTCCCGACCATTCCGCCGGTTTCGCCGGAAGGCGGCGCCACGGTGACGTCGCTTCATACGCTGTCAGTACCGACCCGTATTCTCTGTGACCATGCTCGAAGACGCCACGGCACACACGGACGGCACGGCGACGGCGCCCCGCGTTCCCGCCCAGCAGACCGCGGAGAGCGACTGGCCGTCGGGGTACCCGAAGGGGTACGCGGTGGTCGACGTGGAGACCACCGGGCTCTCGCGTGACGACCGGATCATCTCCGCGGCCGTCTACCGGCTGGACGCACGGGGCGGGGTCGAGGACCACTGGTACACGACGGTGAACCCGCAGCGCGACCCGGGGCCCACCTGGATCCACGGGCTGACCAGAGACGTGCTGACCCGGGCCCCGCTCTTCCCCGAGGTGGCCGAGGAGTTCGCCGGTCGGCTGGACGGCCGGGTCCTGGTGGCGCACAACGCGCTGTTCGACTGGTCCATGATCGCCCGGGAGTACGCGCGTGCCGGACTGACCGCGCCCGTCGAGCAGCGGCTGTGCACGATAGCGCTGTCGAAGGAACTCGGTCTGCCGCTGCCCAACCACAAACTGGAGACGCTCGCCGCCCATTACGGCGTCGAACAGCGCAACGCCCACCACGCGCTGGACGACGCGCGGGTGCTCGCCGAGGCCTTCCGGCCCAGCCTGGCGCTGGCCGCGCGCACCGGGGCCCGGCTGCCGCTGCTGGCCTGCCGGCCGCTCACCGAGTGGTCCGAGGCCCCCGCCTCCCGGTCCCGCTCCGCCGGCTTCGGCGGGCGGGCCTACGGAGGGACCTGGCGCCGCTCGCGCAGCCGCCCCGTCTGCCCCTACCCCAACCCTGGCCGGTACCGGCCGGGCACCCGGCTGGTGCAGGGCATGCGGGTGGCGATCTCCGGAGACACCACCGTGGACCGCGAGCTGCTGGAGGACCGGGCCGTCGAGGCCGGCCTGCACATCGCGACCAGCGTGTCCCGGCTCACCAGCCTGGTGGTGACCAACGACCCCGACTCGGCCACGTCCAAGCTGGTGAAGGCCGCCGTCCACGGCACACCCGTGATCGACGAGGCGGCGTTCAGCCAGCTGCTCCAGGACGTGGCCCCCGCGCCGGGAGACTGAGCGCGGCGGGGTACCGTCGGTGAACGTGTACCGCTTCCTGTGGACCCGGCAGTGGGTGATCCTCACCCTCCTCGGTCTCGTACTCATCCCGGTGATGATCGAGCTGGGCATCTGGCAGCTGCACCGGCACGAGCAGAAGGCGGCGCAGAACGACCTGATCGTGCACAGCCTCAGGGCGGATCCGGTCCCGGTCGGGCGGCTCACCGGTGTGGGCCGGGAACCGGCGAGAGACAACCAGTTCCGCGCGGTGCGGGCGAGCGGGACCTACGACACCGGTCACGAGGTCGTCGTCCGGCAGCGGACCGCGGCCGACGAGCAGTCCATCGGCTACTTCGTCCTCACCCCGCTCGTCCGGGACGACGGCACGGCGGTGCTGGTCAACCGGGGCTGGATCCCGGCCGGCAACGACCTGACGAGGTTCCCGGACGTCCCGCCGGCGCCCGGCGGCCACGTCACGGTCACCGGCCGCATGATGATCGACGAGACCACCGAGGCCAGCGGCATCAGGGACAAGCAGGGCCTGCCGCCGCGCCAGGTCATGCTGATCAACAGCCACAAGCGGGCGAAAACGCTGCACGAGCCGGTGCTGGGCGGGTACGTCCAGCTGACGGGCTCCTCCCCCACCCCGAAGGTCCACCCCCAACGGGTCCCGGAGCCGGACCACTCGAGCATCGGCCGCCACATCGCCTACACGGTGCAGTGGTGGATCTTCGCCGCCGGGGTGCCCGTCGGCTGGGTGATGCTCGTGCGCCGCGAGGCCCGCGACCTCGCCGCGGCCGACCGGCGGCAGGAGACGTCCGAAACGGAGCCGGAGCCACAGGACGGCGGGGCGGACGAGGAGCAGACCTCCGCCGCCGCAACGTCGTCGGCCGGCGACTGAGGCGGGTCCGGCCGGACCCGCCGCGCAGACGCGGCGTCCGGCGGGGCAGACTGTGCCCATGGATCTGGGCTTGCAGGACCGCGTCTACGTCATCACCGGTGCCACCCGGGGACTCGGCTTCGCCACCGCGCAGCAACTGGTGGCCGAGGGTGCCCGGGTGGTGGTCAGCGGCCGCAGCGGGGAGTCGGTGACGGCCGCTGTCGGCCGGCTCGGCCCGGAGCGGGCTGAGGGCGTCGTCGCGGACAACGCCGATCCGGAGACCGCCGAACGGCTGGTGGCCGCGGCCCGCTCCCGCTTCGGCGGGTTCGACGGGGTGCTGATCAGTGTGGGCGGCCCGCCGGCCGGTACCGCCGCATCGATCACGGACGAGCAGTGGCACTCCGCTTTCGAGTCGGTCTTCCTCGGTGCGGTCCGCCTGGCCCGTACCGCCGCGCAGCACCTGACGGACGGCGGCGTGATCGGCTTCGTGCTCTCCGGATCGGTGCACGAGCCGATCCCCGGGCTCACGGCCTCCAACGGACTCCGCCCGGGGCTGGCCGGGTTCGCCAAGACCCTGGCGAACGAACTGGGCCCGCGGGGCGTGCGCGTGCTGGGTCTGCTGCCCGGACGCATCGACACCGACCGGGTACGCGAACTCGACGGCCTCGCCGAGGACCCGGAGGCCGCCCGGGCGCGCAGTGCCGCCGCGATCCCGCTGCGCCGCTACGGGCGGCCGGAGGAGTTCGGCCGGACGGCCGCGTTCGTGCTCTCCCCCGCGGCCTCGTTCCTCACCGGCGTGATGCTTCCCGTCGACGGCGGGGCCCGGCACGGCTTCTGAGCCGCTCGCCCACCGTCAGACGACGCGTTCCGCACGGTGGCGCACCGCCCGGAGCCGCACCTGGGCGGGCAGCGAATCCAGTCCGGCCGAGGCCCGCGCGTGCTCCAGCGCCTCCGTACGAAACTGGTCCACGGCCGGCCCCGGGTCCGCGTGCGGAGCCAGGCTCAGCGTCACCCGGGCCCGTGGGGCCGTGCGGCGGCCCTCCAACCGGACCCTGACCCGTTCGACGCCGTCCACCTGCTCGGCCTCGGCCGCCAGCACGTTCTCCAGCGCACGTCCGCGCAGCAGCGCGCCCTCGCCGTCCCCGCTGTCCACCAGCAGGGCGCCCAGCCGGCGGCGCCGCAACTGGGCGAGCAGCCACCACAGCATGAGCAGCAGCAGCACGGCGAGGCCGGCGATCAGCGTGGGCCACCACCAGCCCTCGGCCCGGAAGGCGGTACGCCGCGCGTCGGTCAGCAGCACGTCCTGCGGACCGTTCCAGGGCCATCCAGAGCCCAGGTCATAGCCCCAGCGGTGTTGGAGGTCCGCACCGCCGGCGAGCACGGCCAGGCCCAGGGCCAGGAGCATCAGCCCCGCCAGGCCCAGCAGGACGCGGTTCACCGTCCGCAGCATCGAGTTCCCTCGTCTCACTTCTTCGGCTGCCGGCGCACGCGCACCGACAGTCGCGGCCTGCGCGCGAGTCCGAGCCGGCCGATGCCCTCGCTCAGCGCCGCGTCGATGTCCGTGCGGACCTCCTCCAGTTCGCGGAAGTGCGCCTCGGTGCGGGCGGTGACCTTGCGCCGTTTGACCTTCACCCGTGCCGAGCGCACACCGGATACCTCCATGGTCCGGTCGCGCAGTACGAGTGCGGCGGCGCTGCGGTCCAGCCCGGCGCGGACCCGTTCGTCGGGGCGCCGCATCGGCAACAGCCCCCGCATCCCGGGTGTCACGGCCACAACGATCAGGCACAGACCGAGAACGGCCGCGACGGCCGCACCGATCCGGATCCACACGTCGTCCAGCGGACGGGTCGCCAACTCGTCGGCGAGCGTGCGGCGCCAGGCCATCGCCGCTCGTCCGGCGCGCACGGACGCGATGTCGTAGAGCAGCAGGCCGGTCCCGGCGAACGCGAGAAGCGACACGATCCCGGCGGGCGCCCGCCGCGCCGACCAGAAGCGGCCCGCCCGGACGGTAGGGCCCTCCGCGTCGGTCGCCCCACCGGGCGGCGCCGGGGGATCCTCACCCGCCGGCGTCTCCTTGTGCAAAGTCAGCCGCTGCGTGGGGGTTCCCTCGGGATCCTCCTGACTCACTGCGCCCTCCCCGGGCCGTCGCCGTCGAGCTGTTCGGAGTGCAGCCGCTCCACCTCGACAGCCACGCCCGGAACTTCCATACCGGCCAGCTGCCGTACGCGCAAGACCACCTGCCGTCGCACGGCGCCGCACTGGGCCCCGATGTCGGAGGGGTAACCGAGTTCGAGGGCGATCCGGATCCGGGCCTCACCCGGCCTGCCCGGTGCGCGCCGAACCGGCCCGCACCGAGACGGCGGCATGCGGCACGGTCTTTCGGCCGTGCGGCACGGTGTGCGCCTCGGTCCCGGTGTGCAATGCCTCGTACGCCGCCTGCGCGGCGATCTTGGCGACGACCCGATCGGCGATGTGCGTGGCGCCCCGCCCACCCGCCGGCACCGGCGGTCCCACCGGTGATGGTCTGGCAGCGGACACGGTCAGCGCATCCCCCGCCGGTCGTCGCGCCGGGAACCACCGCGCGGCCGGAAGAAGTCGCCGGCCTCGAAGTCACCCTCCAGGAAGCGGCCCGCCACGTAACCGACGGCGCCCAGGGCGGCCACCAAAACGAAGGCGGCGAACCCTCCGAAGTATCCGGCGAAGCCCAGCGCCATTCCGGCGATCAGGCCGAGCGCGGCCATGCTCATCGTGTGCTCCTCCGCTCGTCGGACCGGGCGCTCAATTGGCGCCGGCTACTGCAGTCGGGGCCGGTCCGGCTCCTCTTCGTCCTCGTCCGGCTCGTCGGGCAGCTTCACGTCGCTGACCGCGATGTTGACCTCGACGACCTCGAGGCTGGTCATCCGCTCCACCGCGGAGATCACATTCTCCCGCACCGCACGCGCCACGTCGGCGATCGAGACGCCGTACTCGACGACGATCTCCAGGTCGAGGGCCGTCTGCACCTCCCCGACCTCCGCCTTCACGCCGCGCGTGGCGGACTTGCTCCCGCCGGGCACCCGGTCGCGCATCGCGCCGAAGGTACGGGCGATGCCGCTGCCCATGGCGTGTACGCCGATCACATCGCGTGCGGCGAGTCCGGCGATCTTCGCCACGACGCCGTCCGCGATCGTGGTGCGCCCCCTGCTGCCGGGTGCCTCGCCGCCGGAGCGGGAACCGAGCGTCTTGGGCTTGCTCACTCCGGGCGCCTCCGCAACGGAGTCCGAACCCCTGCGCTGGGCCGCGTCGGTCATGTCATGCACCCCTTTCCGAGAGTCGGAGCGCCGTGCCACTCCGTGTCACGGTCCACACTAGGCGGGCACGGACGCTCACGTCTCGTACACACGCAGCCGGACGGGCGAGCACCCCGACGGACTTCGATCGGAGTGCGCACGATGGCCACCGACCGGTTGACGCAGGCCGTACGGCAGCGGCTGGGCATCGGGCGGCTGCTGCCGCTCGGACCGGCGGAGGACGGCACCTGGATCGCCGAGCAGGCCGCCGCCGACGTGCTGCGCCGCGCCGACGGCCCAGTGGCCGGGCTGCGGGTGGAGGAGTCTGCGGATCGCCGGCGCGGCCACGGCGGCCGCAGCCCCGGCCCGGTGCCCGCACCGCCCAGCGCGCTGCCGCACGGGCCGGTCCGGCTCGAGGCGCGGTGCGCGCTTGCGGCCGGAGGCGGCCCTCCCGGCGGCGGCCGCCGAGCTGCGGAGCGCGCTGACGGGCGCGGCCTCCGGACGGCTCGGGCTGCTCGTCGAGGCCGTGGACCTGCATGTGACGCGGCTGCTGGACGAGGGCGCCGGCCGCGGCCGGGCTCGCGCCCGGCTCCGGCAGCGCCGGCGCTCGCGGCGCCGCCCGGGCTCCGGCGCGGCGGGGCCGGCCGGCCTGCGCGGCGCGGGCCGCCGTCTCGGTGCCCGGGGTGCTCGGGCTCGCCCCGGTGCTCGGCGGCGCGCTGCCGGCCGTGTTCGAGAGACGCCGCACGGCCACCACGTGCAGGTGGAGATCGCCGTGGCCGAAAACCTACGGGTGCTGGACGTGGCACGCACCGTCCGTGCGGCCGTGCACAGCCGCCGTGGAGGGGACGCACCGGCGGGCCGGTGACCGTCGCGGCCGTCGTCACCGCCGTCGAACGCCCTGACCTGGACCCGGAGCTCACTCGGCGAGCCCGGCCAGGTCGCGCAGCCGGCGGCCCTGCGCCGCGCGTTCCGCGACACGCTGCTCCTCGTACCCGCGCGAGACGGCGCCGGCAGCAGCGCCTTGGTCTCCACGACGGCGTCGCGCGGGCGCGGCGAGCAGCGCCGCGGCCAGGTCGGTGACCGCGCCGTCCAGCTCGCGCGGCCGGCACGACGAGGTTGGCCAGGCCGCACCGCTCGCGCTTCCTCGGCACGCACGAACCGGCCGGTGGCGCAGATCTCCAGGGCGCGGGCGTAGCCCACCAGGTGCACCAGCGGGTGGGTGCCGGCCAGGTCGGGCACCAGGCCGAGGCTGGTCTCGCGCATGGCGAACTGCACGTCGTCGGCGCACACCCGCAGGTCACAGCGCCAGGGCGAGCTGGAAGCCCGCCCCGATGGCGTGCCCCTGCACGGCCGCCACGCTGACCACGTCGTTGCGGCGCCACCAGGTGAAGGCCTCCTGGTACGCGGCGATCTCCGCGTCCAGCGCCTCGTCGCTCGCCGCGCGCCAGATCGAGGAAGGACGGCTCGCCGTCGAAGCCCTCGGGGGTGAAGGCCTGCCGGTCGAGCCCCGCGGAGAAGGAACTGCCCTCCGCGCGCAGCACGACGACGCGCACGTCGCCGGGGAGCAGCCGGCCGGCCTCCGTCAGCGCCCGCCACATGGCGGGCGACTGTGCGTTCCGCTTCTCGGGCACGCACAGCGTGACGGTGCCGACCGGGCCGTCCGTGACGAGTCGTACGCCGTCCTTGTCCAGCAGGCTTTCGGGCATCGAGGATCCTCCGGTGGTCGCTCCCAGCGTTGTCTACCGAAGAGTAACCACCGGTTCGCGCGCCCGGTAGGGCCCGCGGCGCCCGGAAGCCGTCAGGCCGAGGACGCCTTCTTTCCGCGCGTGGCTCCGCCGCGGCCCCGCAGGGCCACGCCGGACTCGCTGAGCATGCGGTGCACGAACCCGTAGGAACGCCCCGTCTCCTCCGCGAGCGCCCGAATGCTCACTCCGGACTCGTACTTCTTCTTGAGGTCTGCCGCGAGCTTCTCGCGCGCGGCGCCGGTTACCCGGCTGCCCTTCTTCAGAGTCTCGGCCACCCGTGCCTCCTCAATGGGAAGTGCGCTCTGTACCTCTCATGATCACCCCTCCGAAGATTTCTGGCCACCCATTCGGCAAGGTCGCTGGAACTGACCGTGCTCTCGGCGCGGGGCATCGCCGCCGGATCCAGCTGCTACCGCGGGGCCGACGGGCCCGGATCCGGCCGCTTCACGCAGGAACGGGCAGGTCAGGGCGGTGGCATCGAGCGGACCGCGGGAATCTTCGGCCGGACGGGGCCGCCCGGGTGAGGCGCGCCGCTGTACCAAGGCACTCTCACTCAGATGACGGACGCGAAGATCGGCCGAATGATCCATCAGCCGGTGATCACGGCGGATCAGGCGAGCGCCACCAGGTCCGCGTATGTCTCGCCCCACAGATCCTCGACGCCGTCGGGCAGCAGGATGATCCGCTCCGGCTGCAGTGCCTCGACGGCGCCCTCGTCGTGGCTGACCAGCACTACCGCGCCGGAGAAGGTGCGCAGGGCACCCAGGATCTCCTCACGGCTGGCCGGGTCCAGGTTGTTGGTCGGCTCGTCGAGCAGGAGCACGTTCGCGGAGGAGACGACGAGCGTGGCCAGCGCGAGACGGGTCTTCTCGCCGCCGGAGAGCACGCCGGCCGGCTTGTCCACGTCGTCGCCGGAGAACAGGAACGAGCCGAGCGTCTTGCGCAGCGCGACCAGGTCCATGTCGGGCGCCGCGGAGCGCATGTTCTCCAGCACCGTGCGGTCCGGGTCGAGCGTCTCGTGCTCCTGCGCGTAGTAGCCGAGCTTCAGCCCGTGGCCGGCGACGACGCCCCCGGTGTCGGGCTGCTCGACGCCGGCGAGCAGCCGCAGCAGGGTGGTCTTGCCGGCGCCGTTGAGCCCGAGGATGACGACCCGGCTGCCGCGGTCGACGGCCAGGTCGACATCGGTGAAGATCTCCAGCGAGCCGTAGGACTTGGACAGGCCCTCCGCCGTCAGCGGCGTGCGGCCGCAGGGCGCAGGGTCGGGGAAGCGCAGTTTGGCGACCTTGTCGGCCTGCCGGATCGTCCTCGAGCCCCGAGAGCAGCTTCTCCGCGCGGCGCGCCATGTTCTGCGCGGCGGTGGCCTTGGTGGCCTTGGCTCTCATCTTGTCGGCCTGGGAGTTCAGCGCGGCGGCCTTCTTCTCGGCGTTGGCCCGCTCCCGCCTGCGCCGCTTCTCGTCGGCCTCCCGCTGCGTCAGGTACTGCTTCCAGCCCATGTTGTACTGGTCGATCTGCGCACGGTTGGCATCGAGGTAGAAGACCTTGTTGACGACGGTCTCGACCAGCGCGATGTCGTGGGAGATGACCACGAGTCCGCCGCGGTAGGTCTTCAGGAAGTCCCGCAGCCACACGACCGAGTCGGCGTCGAGGTGGTTGGTGGGCTCGTCGAGCAGCAGTGTGTCGGCGTCGGAGAACAGGATGCGGGCGAGTTCGACGCGCCGGCGCTGACCACCGGAGAGGGTGTGCAGCGGCTGGCCGAGCACTCGGTCGGGCAGGCCGAGACTGGCCGCGATGGTGGCGGCCTCCGCCTCGGCGGCGTACCCGCCCTTGGTGAGGAACTCGGTCTCGAGCCGCTCGTACTTCTTCATGGCCCGCTCGCGGGTGGCGCCCTTGCCGTTCGCCATCCGGTCCTCGTTCTCCCGCATCCGCCGGATGACGGTGTCCAGGCCGCGCGCGGAAAGCACCCGGTCGCGGGCCAGCACATCCAGGTCGCCGGTGCGCGGGTCCTGCGGCAGGTAGCCGACCTCGCCGCCGCAGGCGACGCTGCCGGAGGCGGGCCGGCCCTCGCCGGCCAGGCACTTGGTCAGCGTGGTCTTGCCGGCGCCGTTGCGGCCGACGAGGCCGATGCGGTCGCCCTTGGCGATGCGGAAGGTCGCGGACTCGACGAGGATGCGGGCGCCGGCGCGCAGCTCGAGGCCGGAGGCGGTGATCACAGGGGTCTCCAGGGCAGGTGTGACGGACGTGCGTACGTGGACGAGGACTGCGAAGACGTACGGACGTCTAATGCACGAGGAGAGAAACCATGCGGCTCAGTCTACCGGGACGGCGCAACCGGATAAGGCCCTGCCTGGCCCGCGGCGTCATGCCCCGCCGGTGTGCACCTGGAAGGCAGCGCGGCGCACGACCTTTGCCAGCACGGGGTCGGGGTGCGCGGCGGCGAGCGCGACGAGGACCTGCACGGTCCGCGGGTGACCGACGGCACGCAGGTCGGCCAGCAGGTCCGGCACGGTGCCCTGCACGGCGGTCTCCAGGTGGTCGACCAGCAGCCGCCCCGCGCCGTGGTCGGCGACGGCCGCGGCGGTGTCCACCCACAGCCAGGTGGCCTCCTCGCGGGTGAGAACGCCGGGCGCACCGCCGGCCAGTTCCTCCGGGTCGGCGCCGTCGATCTCGGCGAGCCACAGCAGTGCGTAGGGCCGCAGCACCTGCTCCTCGGCGACGGCCCGCACCTCCGGTTCGGCGGGCGCGCCCACCACGCGCAGCGCCTCGAAGGCGAGGCCGCGCAGCAGCGCGTCGTCGCCCCGTGCGGCGCCGAGGAGTTCGGTGACGGCGAGTCCGGTGTGCCGGGCGGCGAGCCAGGCGCGGTATTCGGCCCGCGCCGGTCCGGGCGTGAGCCGCGCGCAGCCGCGCAGCATGTCCTCGGCGGACTGCTCGATGTTCCCGGCCGGGCTCTGGGCGGCGACACAGATCTGCTCGATCTTCGTCCACACGGCCCAGTGCCCGAGCGGGGTCAGCATGGCGGAGTCGGCGTGCGTCTCGTCCCGGCAGCGGATGAGTGCGCCGACGGAGGCGAGCCCGTCCAGCGCCCACTCGAGCAGGTCGGGGAGCAGTTCGGCCGACAGGTCGGGGGCGACGGCGCGTTCGGCGCGCAGCTCGGCGATACGGCGGCCGAGCAGGTCCAGCAGCACGTCGACGGTGACCGCGCCGTCGGACAGGTGCAGGAAGCTCAGCAGCTGCGGCGCGGCGACGACGACCTCGCCGGCCAGTACCGGGTCGGCGACGTCGGCCGGTGCGGAATGCGCCAGCGACCAGGCGTCGAAGAGGGCGACCCAGCCGCGCAGCACGGCGCTGTCGTCGCGCTCCCAGGCGCGCAGCCGCCAGCCGGGGCGGGCCGACTCGCCGTGGAGTTCGACGAGTCCCGCCAGCCGGGCGCGGTCCCAGTCGGCCCGTACCTGCCGTGCTGTGCCACCCAGCTCCTGCGCGGCCCGGGCGAAGGCCTCCTCGGTGGGAACGCCGGCGCCGGGCGGTTCCTGGGCGGTCCAGCGGGCCATGCGCACCGGCCCGCTGAGCCCGGATCTGGCCTGCCGCGCCAGAACGGTGAGCGGCGGCGTGCCGGCCGGGGGTCTGGGAGCGGAGGCCCCTCTCCCGGGCCAGGCACGGGCGCGGCCTGCCGCGACGGTGCGGCGGGCAGCGGCGACAGGCCGTCGGGGAACGAGGCGCAGGCGGGTGTCTCGCGGTGTACCGGACGTCACAGGAGCAGTGTTCCCGCTGTGCCGGGAAAACCCAAACGCGGGTACGTCTGCCGCACTTGGGGACGTACCGGAGACGGGCTCACATGAGCGACACCATGAAGCGCCGCAGCGACTCCTCGTAGGCGTCAGGAGCAGCGTTCCACATGGCGGCGTGCGGCGCGTCCGGCACCTCCTGGAAGGTGACGAGGTCGGGATGCAGCCGCGCGAAGCGGTGCGAGGCGCCACAGGGCGCCACGGTGTCCGCCGGGCCGTGGAAGAGCAGGGTGGGAACCTTGAGGACCTGCGGATCCTCAAGCACGGCCGGCCGCTCCGAGGGCAGACCGGCCCGGACGCTCGCGGCCCGTTCGGCCAGCGGCAGCACGGCGCGCGGCACGTGGCGCGCGGCGGCCAGGGCGCGGAACGTGGCACGGCGGTCCAGGACGGGCGAGTCGAGCACCAGGCCGCCGATCCGGTCCCGGTGCTCGGAGCGGGTCAGGGTGTGCAGTGCCATCGTGGCGCCGGTGGACCAGCCGTAGAGGATGACCTGCCGGGCACCGTGATCCAGGGCGTGGCGCAGGGCGGCGTCCAGGTCGGGCCACTCGGCGTCGCCCAGGTGACCGAACCCGTCGGGCGTTGCGGGGGCGGCCCGGTCGCCGCGGTAGCCCATGTCGAGCACGGGCAGCCGGTGTCGCGCGAAGAAGGGGAAGAGGGCCAGCGGCTGGGCCCGTGTGGTGCCCAGGCCGTGCACCGTGAGGGTCCAGGTGGTGCGGTCCCCGGGCAGGTACCAGGCGGGCAACGGCCCGAGCTCACCGGCGATCTTCAGGTCCTCGCAGTCCAGCCCGAGCGCCTCGCGCGGATTGCCTTCGTACAGTTCGGGGGTGAGCCGGACCCGGGCGCCGCAGACGGGGTCGCCGGAGACGACCCGGTCCAGGCGCCGCACGACGGTGTCGGCCCCGGCCTTTTCGGTCGCCTCGGGCAGCACCGGCCCGATCAGGGCGCGGAAGCCGCGTCCGGTCAGCGCGTATCGCCCCGGGAGCAGCGACGCCTGCGCCCGGGACAGCACGATGTGTCCGGCACCGGCCGAATGGACCGTCAGGGTGGCACCGTGGAAGCCGGCGGGAACGGGCACGCCGCCGCTGCCGGAGCGGTGGGGCCGCAGGGTGGCTCCGGCGGCACGCCGGCCGGCCGCGACCGCGGCCGCTCCAGCGCCGAGCACAGTGGTGGCGGCCGCTGCCGCGCGTGTCAGCTGGCGCATGCCTACCGTGTGGGCGTCGTCGACCCTCGGTAAACACAGCAGAGTGGGGACGCCCGTCACCTCTGGGAGGTCTGACCGTAGCCGCGCAGCACGGCGGCGACGCGGTCCAGTTCGTCGCGAGGCAGCAGGGCGGGGGTGCGGCCGGGCACGGAGGCCGCGGCGAGCCACACCCGGCACATCCACTCCAGCTGGGCTGTGCGGTCGTAGGCCTGGTCGAGGGTGCGGCCGTGTGTGAGGGCGCCGTGGTTGCGCAGGAGGCAGCCGCTGCGGTCGCGCAGCGCGGCGACGGCGTGTGCGGCCAGCGCCTCGCTGCCGTAGGTGGCGTACGGCGCCACGCGGACCGGACCGCCGAGGGCGGCGGTCATGTAGTGGACGGCCGGCAGTTCGTCGACGAGGGTCGAGACGGCAGTGGCGTGCACGGCGTGGGTGTGGACGACAGCCCGGGCGTCGGAGGCGGCGTAGACGGCCAGGTGCATGGGCAGTTCGCTGGTCGGTGTGCGGACGCCCGCCAGGGGCCGGCCGCCGGTGTCGACCGCGCACACGTCGGCCGGGCCGAGCCGGTCGTAGGGCACACCGCTGGGGGTGACCAGGACGGCGTCCCCGACCCGGACCGACACGTTGCCCGAGGTGCCGACGACGAGTCCGTCGGCGACGGTGCGCCGTGCGACGGCCACCAGTTCCCGCCAGGGGACAAGCCACTCCTGCCGCATACGCACCTCCGGTGAGGCAGCCTATCGCCGGGCCGCTCCCGTCCCGGGCGAACCGCCTGGCCGCACGGTGTGTACGCGCACTCACAGCGAGCGGCCGCAAGCGACACCGGGAAGCCCGTCCCAGTTCACCTTCCGTTCACTCACCGTCCCTACGTTCAAGGTGTCACTGACCTTCCAACGGATTGCCTGGGTGAATGGAACACATCACGCTTCTCATCGGGATCGTGATCGTCACGGCCTTGGTGTTCGACTTTACGAACGGCTTCCACGACACGGCCAACGCCATGGCCACCACCATCTCCACCGGGGCCCTCGGCCCGAGAACGGCAGTGGCGATGTCGGCGGCCCTCAACCTCGTCGGCGCGTTCATCTCGGTCGAGGTGGCCAAGACCATCTCCTCCGGTCTGCTCGACGAGAGCTCCGGAATCCAGCCCGAAGTGATCTTCGCGGGGCTGGTCGGTGCCATCATCTGGAACATGCTGACCTGGCTGGCCGGCCTGCCGTCCAGCTCCTCGCACGCCCTGATGGGCGGTCTGCTGGGCGCGGCCGTGGCCTCAGCCGGCCTGGGCGCGGTGAACGGCGACGTGGTGATCATGAAGGTGCTGATCCCCGCCCTGGCCGCCCCGGTGGTGGCCGGGCTGGCCTCGCTGCTCTCCACCCGGCTGACGTACCGCATCACGCGTGACGCGGACGAGACCCGCACCGCCCGCGGCTACCGCGCCGGGCAGATCACTTCGGCCGCACTGGTCTCCCTGGCGCACGGCACGAACGACGCGCAGAAGACGATGGGCGTCATCACGCTGGCGTTGATCTCCGGTGGCGCGCTCGGCGCCAACGCGTCCCCGCCGCTGTGGGTCATCGTCTCCGCCGGCCTGGCGATCGCGCTGGGCACCTACCTGGGCGGCTGGCGGATCATCCGGACCATGGGCCGCGGCATCACCGACATCCAGCCGCCGCAGGGCTTCGCCGCCCAGACCGGCGCGGCGGTCACGATCCTGGCCTCCTCGCACCTGGGCTTCTCCCTGTCCACCACGCACGTGTGTTCGGGTTCCGTGATGGGCGCCGGTCTCGGCCGCAAGGGCGGCATCGTGCGGTGGTCGACCGCGGGCCGCATGGTCGTCGGCTGGGCGCTGACCCTGCCGGCCGCGGCACTGGTCGCCGGCGCCGCCGCGCTGGTCGCCGAGGAGGGTGACTGGGGCGTGACGACGGTGGCCGTCGTCACCGCCGCGGTGTGCCTCGCCATCTGGCTGGTCTCGCGCCGCCGCAGGGTGAACCACACCAACGTCAACGACGTGCCGCCGGTGGGCAACCGGCTCCAGCCGGAACCCGCGGGCGTGGTCACGCAGGCCCTGCAGACCGTGGCGCCGCCGCCCGTGGGCGGCTCCCGTGCCCAGCAGGCGGAGCAGCCCTCCGCCCCGGGGCCGTCCTCCCGCCCCGCTTCGACGCTCTCCTGAAGGACGCACCCAACATGGACATCAACTGGTCAGCTCTCGGCGAGGTGTTCGGCGTCAGCCTGGTGGTGACGGTGGCGCTGGTCGGCCTGTTCACGGCGGGCATCATGGGGTCCTCCGGTAACCGGCCCCAGGGCGGTCCGACCGCGCTGGCGCGCACCGGCGCCTACCTCTGCTACACCGCGTGCGCGGCGGTGGTCGCGTACGGCATCTACCTGATCGCCGCATAGCCCGCTCATTCCACGCGCGAGGGCCGGTCCCGGGAGGTGTCCCGGGACCGGCCCTCGCGCGTGGGGCTGCTCACAGTACTGCGTCGCAGGTCATCGCGGAGTTGACGCTCACTGACAGGGCGTGGTGGACTTTCCTCGCCCAACGGCGGCAAGGGAGGAAGCCGGTGCGAATCCGGCGCGGTCCCGCCACTGTCACCGGGGAGCACGCCCCTACACCCATGTCACGGCCCGCGTCGGGCTGGAAGGCCGGGGGACGCGCCGATCCGGGAGCCAGGAGACTCTCGTCGCCGGTCACGTCGAGCCAGGGCGAGGACCCTGAGTGAGGACATCGCCATGACTGGCCGCTTCTGTGCGCCCCCCGACATCCGCGCGCGTACCGCGTGCCCGTTCCGCCTGGACCTGACGGCCGGCTGACGCATGCGGGGCTTCGTCGCCCACGCTCTCGGCACCGCTGCGGGCTTCACCGCCGACCTCCTGACCGGAGACCCCGAACACGGCCACCCCGTGGCTGCGTTCGGCCGAGCGGCGGCGGCACTGGAGCGGCCGATGTGGCGTGACCACCGCGCTGCGGGCACGGTCCACACCGCGCTGTGCGTGACCGCGACGGCGGCTGCCGTCGCGGCACTCTCATGTGCCGCGCGACGGCTGCCGGCCCGCACGCACACCGGCGCAGGTGCCGTGGGGAGTGTGTGGTCGACCGGTCTGCGCGAGGACGCCTTCCGGGCCCAGTGCGCGCTCAGCACGGTCGTGACCTGGTCGGTGCTGGGCGGCACCTCGCTCGCGCGGGAGGCCCGCGCCGTCGCGCAGGCGCTCGAGGAGGACGACCTGGACGGCGCCCGGCGGCTGCTGCCGCGCCTGTGCGGCCGGGACCCGCAGGCCCTGGACGCGGCGGGCCTGGCGCGCGCCGTGGTGGAGTCCGTTGCGGAGAACACCTCCGACGCCGTCGTGGGCGCCCTGGTGTGGGGCGCGGTCGCCGGCGCACCCGGCATGGCGGCCTTCCGCGCTGTCAACACCCTCGACGCGATGGTGGGTCACCGCTCCCCCCGCTACGCCCGGTTCGGCTGGGCGGCCGCCCGGCTGGACGACGTGGCGGGCCGGCCGGGCGCCCGGCTCACCGCGCTGCTGGCCGCCGTCGCCGGCCCGGCTCCGCGCGGGGCACTGACAGCCTGGCGAGCCGACGCGGCCGCCCATCCCAGCCCGAACGCGGGCCCCGTCGAGGCGTCGTTCGCCGGCGCGCTGGGCCTGCGACTGGGCGGCACCCTTTCCTACGCGGGCCGCGTCGAGCACCGCCCGGTCCTGAACCCGGCGGGCCGGGCACCGGAGCCCTCCGACATCGCACGCGCCGTCCGGCTCTCCCGCCGGGTGTGCGCGCTGTCTCTCGCCGTGACTCTCGCGGGACGCGCGGCGTTCGAGCGGGCCGGTCTGGAGAGGGGAGCAAGATGACAGAGCGGAAGACGGGCGGCGGGCTGCTGGTTGCGGGGACCACCTCGGACGCAGGCAAGAGCGTGGTCACGGCCGGCATCTGCCGGTGGCTGGCCCGCAAGGGTGTGAAGGTCGCGCCGTTCAAGGCGCAGAACATGTCGCTCAACTCCTTCGTGACCCGCGAGGGCGCGGAGATCGGCCGCGCGCAGGCGATGCAGGCGGCCGCCGCCCGCGTCGAACCGGCTGCGGCCATGAACCCCGTGCTGCTCAAGCCGGGCGGCGACCGCACCAGCCAGATCGTGCTGCTGGGCCGGCCGGCCGGGGAGCTGAGCGCCCGCGGCTACCACGAGGGCCGGCAGCGGCAGCTGCTGCAGACCGTGACGGACTGTCTGGCGGATCTGCGCGCCACGCACGACGCGGTGATCTGCGAGGGCGCCGGGAGCCCGGCGGAGATCAACCTGCGCCGCACCGACATCGTCAACATGGGCCTGGCGCGGGCCGCCGGGCTGCCGGCCGTGGTGGTCGGCGACATCGACCGCGGCGGCGTGTTCGCGTCGTTCTTCGGCACCACCGCACTGCTCGCACCCCAGGACCAGGCGCTGGTGGCCGGCTACCTGGTCAACAAGTTCCGCGGCGATGTGACGCTCCTCGAACCGGGCCTGGACATGCTGCGTGACCTGACGGGCCGCCCGACGCTGGGCGTACTGCCGTTCGCGCACGGCCTGGGCATCGACGAGGAGGACGGGCTGCGAATCTCCCTGCGCGGGACGGTGCGCGAGAGGCCGGTCGCGCCGCCGCACGGCCAGGATGTGCTGCGGGTTGCGGTGCTGCCGGTGCCATTGATGTCGAACTTCACCGACGTGGACGCGCTGGCCGCCGAGCCGGGCGTCGTCGTCCGCTTCACCGACCGCCCGCAGGAGCTGGCGGACGCGGACCTGGTGGTCGTGCCCGGCACCCGCGCCACCGTCCAGGCGCTGGCCTGGCTGCGCGAGCGCGGGTTCGCCGGGGCGCTGGCCCGGCGGGCCGCCGAGGGCCGTCCGGTGCTGGGGATCTGCGGCGGATTCCAGCTGCTGGGCGAGCGCATCGAGGACGATGTGGAGTCCCGGGCGGGCATGGTCCCCGGTCTGGGCCTGCTGCCGGTGCGGGTGCGGTTCGCCGTGGAGAAGACGCTGGCGCGCCCGTCGGGCCACGCGCTGGGCGAGCCCGTGGAGGGCTACGAGATCCACCACGGCATCGCCGAAGTCCACGGCGGCCGACCGTTCCTGGACGGCTGCCGCCTCGGCGGGGTCTGGGGCACGCACTGGCACGGCTCGCTGGAGAGCGACGCGTTCCGGCGCGCCTTCCTGCGCCGGATCGCGGCCGACGCCGGGCGCGCCTTCGTCCCCGCGCCGGACACCTCCTTCGCCGCGCTGCGCGAGGAGCAGCTGGACCGGCTCGGAGACCTGATCGAGGAACACGCCGACACCGGCGCCCTGCTGCGCCTCATCGAGGGCGGCGCACCGACCGGGCTGCCGTTCCTCCCACCGGGGGCGCCGTGACCGAAGCACACACCACTCAGGGGAGCCGCATGAGCACCGTGCTGCTGTTGTCCACCGCCGACACGGACCTGCTGGCCGCCCGTGCCTGCGGCGCCGGCTACCGCATCGCCAATCCGAACCGGGTGGACGTACCCGGGGAACTGCCCCGCCTGCTGGAGGGGGCCGCCGTGGCCGTGGTGCGGCTGCTGGGTGGCAGGCGGGCCTGGGAGGACGGCCTGGACGCACTGCGTGCGTCGGGCGTGCCGACGGTGCTGCTGGGCGGCGAGTCGGTGCCGGACGCCGAACTGATGGCGGAGTCCACCGTTCCGGCCGGTGTCGTCGCGGAGGCGCTGCGCTACCTGGTGGAGGGCGGGCCCGGCAACCTGACGGAGCTGGCCCGTTTCCTGTCGGACACGGTCCTGATGAGCGGTGAGGGCTTCGCACCGCCGCGGAGCATGCCCACGTTCGGCGTGCGCGGGGACCGGACGCAGGAGCCGGGACGGCCAACGGTGGGCGTGCTGTTCTACCGGGCGCACGAGTTGTCGGGGAACACCGCGTTCGTCGACACGCTGTGCGAGGCGGTAGAGGCGCGCGGCGGCAACGCGATGCCGGTGTACTGCGGTTCGCTGCGTGACGCCGACCCGGAGCTGTTCGCGCTGCTGGGCCGGGCGGATGTGCTGGTGACCACGGTACTGGCCGCGGGCGGCACCCGGGCCTCGGACGCGTCGGCCGGCGGCGACGAGGAGGCCTGGGACATCGGGGCGCTCGCCGGACTCGACGTGCCGATCGTGCAGGGCCTGTGTCTGACCACTTCCCGCGCGGCCTGGGAGGCCTCGGACGCCGCGCTGTCGCCGATGGACGCGGCCATGCAGGTGGCGATCCCCGAGTTCGACGGGCGGCTGGTGACCGTGCCGTTCTCCTTCAAGGAGGACGGGCCGGACGGCGTCCCCGTCTACGTGGCGGACGCAGAGCGGGCGGGCCGGGTGGCGGGCGTCGCGGTGCGGCACGCGCGGCTGCGGAAGCTGCCGAACGTGCGCAAGCGGCTGGGGCTCGTCTTCACCGCCTACCCGACCAAGCACTCCCGGGTCGGCAACGCCGTGGGCCTGGACACCCCCGCCTCGGCGGTCGGACTGCTCAACGCTCTGCGGGATGCCGGGTACCGGGTCGAGGGCCACCCGCAGGAGGGGGACGAGCTGATCCACCGGCTGATCGCGGCCGGCGGGCACGACGTGGAGTGGCTGACCGAGGAACAGCTGGCCGCCGCGCCGGCCCGGGTTCCGCTGAAGGACTACCTGGAGTGGTTCGAGCGACTCGACCCGGAACTGCGGGAGGCGATGAACCGGCACTGGGGAGAGCCGCCCGGTTCGCTCTACGTCGATGGCGGCGCCGACGGAGAAATCGTGCTGGCGTCCCTGCAGTTCGGGAACGTCGTGGTGATGATCCAGCCACCGCGGGGCTTCGGGGAGAACCCGATCGCGATCTACCACGACCCGGACATGCCGCCCTCGCACCATTACCTGGCCGCCTACCGCTGGCTGGAGCACACCTTCGGCGCCGACGCGGTGGTCCACATGGGCAAGCACGGCACGATGGAGTGGCTGCCCGGCAAGGGCCTGGGCCTGTCCGCCGCATGTGCGCCGGACGCCGTACTCGGCGACCTGCCCCTGGTCTACCCGTTCATCGTCAATGACCCGGGTGAGGGAACGCAGGCCAAGCGGCGCGGGCACGCCACGGTGGTGGACCACCTGGTGCCGCCGATGGCCCGCGCGGACTCCTATGGCGACCTGGCGAAGCTCGAACAGCTACTGGACGAATACGCCCTGGTGTGCGACCTCGACCCGGCGAAGGCGCCCGCGGTGCGCAGCCAGATCTGGACGCTGGTGCGGGCCGCCGAGCTGCATCACGACCTGCGCGTGGCCCAACAGCCGGACGAGGACTCCTTCGACGACTTCGTGCTGCACGTCGACGGCTGGCTGTGTGAGATCAAGGACGTGCAGATCCGTGACGGCCTGCACGTGCTGGGCGGCGGCCCGGTCGGCGAGCCACGGGTCAACCTGCTGCTGGCGGTGCTGCGTTCGGCGCAGGTGTGGGGCGGCGTCTCAGGAGCATTCCCAGGGCTGCGGGCGTCGCTGGCCGCGCATTTCGGTCTCGTGGAAGCGGAATTGCTGGCCGAACCGGGGGCCCGGCTCGAGGTTCCCCTGGCACTGAGGGCGCTCGCGGACGGCCCGGCGCGGACGGCATCCGACGCCGTGGACCTGCTGGAGGCGCTGGCCCGGCGGCTCGCGGAGGCGATGGAAGCACGTGGCTGGGCGGCGGACGCGGCCGCGCCCGTGGTGCGCGAGGTGCTGGGGGCCGAGGTCGCGGACGCGGTCGGCGTGTTGCGGTTCGCGGCGGAGGAGGTCGTGCCCCGGCTGGCACGGACCACCGACGAAATCGGGAACGTGCTGCACGCGCTGAACGGCGGCTACGTCCCGGCCGGGCCGTCCGGCTCGCCGACGCGCGGACTGGTCAACGTGCTGCCGACGGGCCGCAACTTCTACTCCGTCGACCCCAAGGCGATCCCGTCCCGGCTGTCGTGGGACGTCGGGCGGACACTGGCGGAGTCGCTGCTGCAGCGCCATCTGGACGAACAGGGCACGTACCCGCGCTCGGTGGGCCTCACGGTGTGGGGCACGGCGTGCATGCGCACGCAGGGCGACGACATCGCGGAGATCCTCGCGCTGCTGGGCTGCCGCCCGGTGTGGGACGACGCCTCGCGGCGGGTCACCGGTTTCGAGGTGATCGCCCCCCAGGAGCTGGGCCGCCCGCGCATCGACGTGACGGTGCGGATCTCCGGGTTCTTCCGCGACGCGTTCCCACACGTGGTGGGGCTGATCGACGACGCGGTGCGGGCGGTCGCGGAACTGGACGAGCCGGCCGAGTCCAACCACGTGCGGGCGCACGTCGATCAGGACACGGCCCAGCACGGTGACCGGAGGCGGGCCACCTCCCGCATCTTCGGCTCGAAGCCGGGCGCGTACGGCGCCGGCCTGCTGCCGCTGATCGACGCCCGTAACTGGCGCAGCGACGCGGACCTCGCCGAGGTCTACGCGGTGTGGGGCGGCTACGCCTACGGCCGCGGCCTGGACGGGCGTGAGGCGCGCGGCGACATGGAATCGGCGTTCCGCCGTATCCAGGTGGCGGCGAAGAACGTCGACACCCGTGAGCACGACATCGCGGACGCCGACGACTACTTCCAGTACCACGGCGGCATGGTGGCCATGGTCCGCCACCTGACGGGCGACTCGCCGGAGGCCTACATCGGCGACAGCGCCGTCCCGGACCAGGTCAAGACCCGCACCCTGGGCGAGGAGACGCACCGGGTCTTCCGTGCCCGGGTGGTCAACCCCCGTTGGATGGCGGCGATGCGGCGTCACGGCTACAAGGGCGCGTTCGAGATGGCCGCCACCGTGGACTACCTGTTCGGCTACGACGCGACAGCGGGCGTCGTCGACGACTGGATGTACGAGAAGTTGGCGTCGGAGTACGTCTTCGACCCGGAGAACCGGGACTTCCTGCAGAAGTCCAATCCCTGGGCCCTGCGGGGTATGACCGAACGGATGCTGGAGGCCGCCGACCGCGGCCTGTGGGCGGAGCCGGACCGGCAGACCCTGGACCGGCTCCGGCAGACCTATTTGGAACTCGAAGGCGATCTGGAAGGCGAGGACGCATGACGACCACCTATCCGTTCACCGCGGTCGTGGGCATGGACGACCTGCAGCTGGGGCTGCTGCTGAACGCCGTCGACCCGGCCATCGGCGGGGTGCTGGTGCGGGGGGAGAAGGGGACCGCCAAGTCGACGGCCGTGCGAGCACTGGCCGCGCTGCTGCCGGAGGTGGAGGTCGTCACCGGCTGCCGGTTCTCCTGCGAGCCCGGTTCACCCGATCCCCGCTGCCCCGACGGGCCGCACCCGCCGGGCCTCGGCGAGGAACGGGCCGCCCGGATGGTCGAGTTGCCCGTCGGCGCGTCCGAGGACCGGCTTGTCGGCGCACTGGACATCGAGCGGGCGCTGTCCGAGGGCATCCGGACCTTCGAGCCCGGCCTGCTGGCCCAGGCGCACCGGGGAGTGCTCTACGTCGACGAGGTGAACCTGCTGCACGACCACCTGGTCGACCTGCTGCTCGACGCCGCCGCCATGGGCGCCTCCTACGTCGAGCGCGAGGGCGTCTCGGTCCGGCACGCCGCGCGGTTCCTGCTGGTGGGCACCATGAATCCCGAGGAGGGCGAGCTGCGCCCGCAGTTGCTGGACCGGTTCGGGCTGACCGTCGAGGTGTCCGCCTCGCGGGAGACCGACGAGCGGGTCGAGGTCGTCCGCCGGCGCCTCGCCTTCGACGCGGACCCCAGCGCGTTCGCCCACCGCTGGGCACAGGAAGAGGAAACGGTCCGCAACCGCATCGTCGCCGCCCGTGACCTCCTGCCCAAGGTGAGCCTCGGCGACGCCGCGCTGCGGCAGATCGCCGCCACGTGCAGTGCGTTCGAGGTGGACGGCATGCGCGCCGACATCGTCATGGCGCGCACGGCGTCCACCCTGGCCGCCTGGGCCGGCCGTACCGAGGTGCTGGCCGAGGACGTCCGGCAGGCCGCGCTGCTGGCCCTCCCCCATCGCCGGCGCCGCAACCCGTTCGACAGCCCCGGCCTGGACGAGGACAAGCTCGAGCAGACCCTGCGGGAGAACTCCGGCGAGGACGACGACCCGGACCCGGACGGCCCCGAGGGCGGCGGGCAGCCCCCGCAGCGGGGCGACGGCGAGGCCGCGCCCGTTCCGGAGCAGCGTTCCGAGGCGTCGGGCGAGTCACCCGAGCCGGCGCAGGGCGACGGCGCCGGGCAGGCTCCGGAGAAGCCGGCGGCCTCCGCCGCCGAGCCGTTCCGTGCACGGGTGCTGACCGTTCCGGGCGTCGGCGAAGGCGCCGCCGGACGCCGATCCCGCGCCCGCACCGCCCAGGGTCGCACCACCGGTGCCCGCCGCCCACGGGGTGCGCTGGGCCGGCTGCACCTGACCGCCACCGTGCAGGCTGCCGCGCCGTACCAGCGGGGCCGCGGCCGGACAGGTCCGGGCCGCGGGCTGGTGCTGCGCCGCGACGACCTGCGCGAGGCGGTACGCGAGGGCCGTGAGTCGAACCTGGTGCTGTTCGTGGTGGACGCCTCCGGCTCGATGGCCGCGCGGCAGCGGATGAGCGCCGTGAAGGGCGCGGTGCTGTCCCTGCTCATGGACGCCTACCAGCGCCGCGACAAGGTCGGCCTGGTCACCTTCCGCCGCGCGGACGCGGAGGTGGCGCTGCCGCCCACCTCGTCCGTCGACGTGGCCGCCGCACGGCTCGAGTCGCTGCCGACCGGCGGCCGCACCCCGCTGGCCGCCGGGCTGCTGCGGGCCCGCGAGGTGCTGCGCGTGGAACGGCTGCGCGACCCGGCGCGCCGCCCGCTGCTGGTGACCGTCACCGACGGCCGGGCCACGGGCGGACCGGATCCCGTCGCCCGCGCCCGGCACGCCGCGTGTCTGCTGGCCGCAGACGGCGTGGCGTCCGTCGTCGTGGACTGCGAATCGGGACCGGTGCGGCTCGGCCTGGCCGGTGAACTGGCCGCCGGGCTCGGCGGATCGGCCGTCGCGCTGGACGAGCTCCGCGCCGACCGCGTGACGGGGCTCGTCCGCTCCCTGCAGAATCCGCCCGCCCCGAGGAGGGCCGCGTAATGCCGAAGGGGCAGCCGCCCGTCGTCCCAGACGACGGGCTCACCACCCGCCAGCGCCGCAACCGGCCGTTGCTGGCCGTGCACACCGGCACCGGCAAGGGCAAGTCGACGGCCGCGTTCGGGCTGGCGCTGCGCGCCTGGAACCAGGGCTGGCCGATCGGGGTGTTCCAGTTCGTGAAGTCCGCCAGGTGGCGGGTCGGTGAGGAGCGGGCACTGCGCGTCCTGGGCGACTCCGGCGAGGGCGGCACGGTCGCCTGGCACAAGATGGGCGAGGGCTGGTCGTGGATCAGACGGGACGCCGAGCTGAGCAGCGAGGAAGCCGCCCGCGAGGGCTGGGAACAGGTCAAACGGGACCTGGCCGCCCAGACCTACCGGCTCTGTGTGCTCGACGAGTTCACCTACCCGCTGCACTGGGGCTGGGTGGACACCGAGGAGGTGCTGACGGTGCTGCGCGAGCGGCCCGGAAATCAGCATGTCGTCATCACCGGGCGCTACGCCCCGCAGCCACTGCTGGAGGCGGCCGACCTCGTCACGGAGATGACGAAGGTCAGACATCCGATGGACGCGGGCCAGAAGGGCCAGCGGGGAATCGAGTGGTGAGCGTGGCGACATGGTGAACGTTCCCCGGATCGTCGTGGCCGCGCCCGCCTCGGGCAGCGGCAAGACGGCCCTGGCGACCGGGCTGATGGCCGCGTTCGCGCGGCGCGGCCTGGCCGTCTCCGGTCACAAGGTGGGCCCGGACTACATCGATCCCGGCTTCCACGCGCTGGCCACCGGCCGTCCGGGGCGCAATCTGGACGCCTTCCTGTGCGGGCCGGAGCGGATAGCGCCGCTGTTCGCGCACGGCGCGGCCGGAGCGGAACTCGCTGTCGTGGAGGGCGTGATGGGCCTGTACGACGGGGCCGGCGGTGCGCAAGAGCTGGCGTCGACCGCGCACGTGGCGAAACTGCTGCGGGCGCCGGTCGTCCTCGTCGTGGACGCCTCCGCCCAGTCCCGGTCGGTGGCGGCGCTGGTGCACGGCTTCGCGTCCTGGGACCCGCAGCTCCGCGTCGGAGGGGTCGTGCTGAACAAGGTCGCCTCCGACCGGCACGAGGAACTGCTGCGCGAGGCGCTGGACGCCTCGGGGGTGCCGGTGCTGGGAGTCCTGCGGCGGTCGGCACAGGTCGCGGCCCCCAGCCGGCATCTGGGGCTGGTGCCCGTGGCGGAACGGCGGGCGGAGGCCGTCGAGTCGGTGAACGCGCTGGAGCAGCAGGTGCGCGACGGCGTCGACCTGGACACGGTTCTCGCCCTGGCCCGCAGCGCGCCGCCCCTGCCCTGCGAGCCATGGGACGCCGCGGCGGAGGTCGGTGGACCGGTCGCCGGTCCCGCGCCGGTCGTCGCGGTGGCGGGCGGGCCGGCGTTCACCTTCGGCTATACCGAGCACGCCGAACTGCTGGGCGCCGCCGGCGCGGACGTCGTTCCGTTCGATCCGCTGCGTGACGAGGCGCTGCCCGAGGGCGCGCGCGCTGTGATCGTCGGGGGCGGCTTCCCCGAGGTGTACGCGCCGGACCTCGCACGCAACTCCCCGCTCCGGGCGTCCGTCGCCGCGTTCGAGGGCCCGGTGGCCGCCGAGTGCGCCGGACTGCTGTACCTGGCAAGGGAGCTGGAGGGGCAGCCGATGTGCGGCCTGCTGGACGCGTCGGCGCGGATGACCGACCGGCTGACGCTGGGCTACCGGGAGGCGGTGGCCGTCGGCGACAGCGTGCTGGCCACGGCAGGCACCCGGGTGCGAGGACACGAGTTCCACCGCACCGCGCTCGACCCCGGGGCGGGACCGACCCCCGCCTGGGGGGTGGTGCGGCCGGAGCGCCGCACCGAGGGCTTCGCGACCGGGCGGATCCACGCCTCCTATCTGCACGTGCACTGGGCTGCCGCGCCGGAGCTGGCCCGCCGGTTCACAGAAAGGGCTGCGGCATGAGAAGTCGGCTGGTCGGTGTCGGGATGGGCCCCGGCGATCCGGAGCTGTTGACGATGAAGGGCCTCTCAGCGCTGCGCGGCGCGGACGTCGTCGTGGTGCCGGTCATGGAAGACGGCGGCACAGGCCGCGCAGAGGCCAGCGTGCTGCACCACGTGGAGGCGACGAAGGTCGTGCGGATCATCTTCGCGCTGAACGAGCGCAGCGACCGCTCCCGCCGGGAGGCGGCGTGGGACGCGGCGGGCCGGCGGGTCGCGGACCTGCTCACCGGCTTCCGCACGGTGGCGTTCGCGACCCTCGGCGACCCCAACGTGTACTCGACGTTCACCTACCTGGCGCAGACCGTGCGGGAACTGGTCGAGGGCGTGGTGGTCGAGACGGTGCCGGGCATCACCGCCATGCAGGACCTGGCCGCGCGCAGCGGAACCGTGCTGGCCGAGGGCACCGAGCCGTTGACACTGGTGCCGGTCACCGCCGGGCAGGAGACGCTGCACGCGGCGCTGGAAGGGCCCGGGACGGTCGTGGCCTACAAGTTCGGGCGGCGCGCCGCCGAGGTGGCCGGGCTGCTGCGGCGCACGCACCGCACCCAAGGGGCGGTGTGGGGCTCGTCGCTGGGTCTGGCCGAGGAAGCCATCCGTGCGGCGGGGGAGCCCGCCGACGGGCCGCTGCCGTATCTGTCCACCCTGATCGCACCGGCGCGGCGCGCCACCCGAGGAGGAAAGCTGTGAGCGGCGCGGTGACGATCGTAGGGGCCGGGCCGGGGGCTGCGGACCTGCTGACCTTCAGGGCCGCCCGGGCCATCTCCGAGGCGGACGTGGTGATCTGGGCGGCCAGCCTCGTCCAGGAGGAGGTGCTGGAGCACGCGCGAGACGACGCGGAGGTCCTGGACTCGGCGTCGATGTCCCTGGAGGACGTGCTCGCCGTGTACGGGCGGGCGGCCCGCGCGGGACTGCGCGTGGCACGGATCCACTCGGGCGATCCGGCGCTGTGGGGCGGCACGCAGGAGCAGGTCGACCGGTGCGCGGAGCTGGGCCTTTCGGTGGAGATCGTGCCGGGCGTGTCGTCGTTCTCGGCGGCCGCGGCGCTCGCCGGCCGTGAGTTGACGATTCCCGAGGTGGCACAGTCGGTGGTGCTCACGCGGCTGGGCGGCGGGAAGACGCCGATGCCGCCGGGCGAGGAGGTCCGCGAGTTCGCGCGGCACGGCACGACGATGGCGGTGTTCCTCTCCGCCGCCCGGTCCGGGCAGTTGGCGGTGGAGCTGCTGGAGGGAGGCTACCCGACGGACACCCCGGTGCTCGTCGCCTACCAGGCGACGTGGCCTCAGGAGCTGATCGTGCGGTGCACGGTGGGCACGCTGGAGGAGACCGTCAAGGCGCACCGGCTGTGGAAGCACACGCTGTTCCTGGTCGGCCCGGCGCTGTCCGCCGCGGGCACCCGCTCACACCTGTACCACCCGGGCCACTTCCACGGGTTCCGCCGCGCCGACCCGTCGGCGCGACGGGAGTTGCGCCGACGCCGCGAAGCGGCGCAAGGAGCCGACCGTGCCTAGTGCCGTGACCGGCTGCGTGCCGAGGCGGGCCGGCGCGGCCGGACCGGCGCCGCTACGGCGAGAACGCGCTCGTGCGCGATCGAGGAGGAATACGTGATCGGTCTGTTGTCCGTCACCGCGGCCGGGGCCGCCGGGTGCGCGCGGCTCGCCGCCGCTTTGCCGGGCGAGACCCGCGTCTACGGCGGTGGGGAAGACGTCGGAGACGCGGTGGCGCGGGCATTCGCCGAGTGCGACCGGCTGGTGTGCTTTCTCGCCACCGGCGCCACGGTGCGGCTTCTCGCCCCGCTGCTGTCCGGAAAGGACGCGGACCCGGGCGTGGTGTGTGTCGACGAGGCCCAGCGGTATGCCGTGGCGCTGCTGGGCGGCCACGGCGGCGGCGCCAACGCGCTCGCGGCGGCTGTGGCGACAACGCTGCCCGGCTGCGCGCCGGTGATCACCACGGCGACCGACGCGAAGGACGTACCCGGCCTGGACACCCTCGGGTGGCCCGTGGAAGGCGCCGTGGCGGCGGTCTCCCGCGCGATGCTGGACGGCATGTCGGTGGCGCTGCGGGCGGACGCGGTGTGGCCGTTGCCGGCCCTCCCTGAGAACCTCTCCTGTGTGGACGGCCCGCCACGACGGCGCGAGCCGGCCGGCTCCGTCGGTCCGGCATGCCGCTCGGGCGGCGCAGGCGTCTCCTCTCCCGGCGGAGGCGCAGCCCTTCGGGGTGGTTCCGTCGGACCCGGGTCAACGACCCGCCGGCCCGCTCCTGAGCCGCACCCGGCACGGTCGGGCGGTAGCGGGGACACGCTTGCCGGGCCCGGTACGGACCCACACGGCGAGGCTGCGCAGGCCGTTGCGGGGTATCGGCTCCTCGTCACCGACCGGATTGTGGCGGGCGACGGCAAGACGGCCGTGCTGCGGCCGCCGTCGCTCGTCGTGGGCGTGGGCGCGAGCCGTGCGGTGACCGCCGAGGAGGTGCTCGGACTCGTACGGCGGGTACTGGAGGAGGCGCGGCTGTCGCCGCAGTCCGTCGCCGCGCTGGCGACCGTCGAGGCGAAGGCAGAAGAACCGGGCCTGCTGGCGGCGGCGGAGCGACTGGGCGTGCCGCTGTGGACATATCCGGCCGGGGCGCTCGCCGCCGTGGAGGTGCCCCACCCCTCCCGCGCGCCGGAACAAGCCGTCGGCACGCCGTCGGTGGCCGAGGCGGCCGCACTGCTCGGGGCGCAGGTGGACGGCCTGCTGGTGCCGAAGACGCGGTCTGTGCCGCCGCAGGACGGACGGGCCGCGAGGGCCACCGCCGCAGTGGCGAGGCGCCGGCCGCGCGGCCGGCTCGCGGTGGTGGGACTCGGTCCTGGCGCCCGCGATCTGCTGACGCCACGGGCCCGCGACGAACTGCGGCGGGCCTCGGTCATCGTCGGCCTGGACCAGTACGTCGACCAGATCCGCGACCTGCTGAGGCCGGGCACCCGGATCGCCGAGTCGGGGCTGGGGGCGGAGGAGGAACGCGCCCGCCGTGCCGTGGCGGAGGCACGTGCCGGGCACGCGGTGGCGCTGATCGGCAGCGGAGACGCCGGCGTCTACGCGATGGCCTCGCCCGCGCTGGCGGAGGCGAGCGAGGACCTCGACGTGGTCGGTGTGCCGGGCGTGACCGCGGCGCTGGCCGCCGCAGCGCTGCTGGGCGCGCCGCTGGGTCACGACCACGCCTCGATCAGCCTGTCGGACCTGCACACGCCGTGGGAGGTGATCGAGCGGCGGGTACGGGCGGCCGCGGAGTCGGATCTGGTGGTGACCTTCTACAACCCGCGCTCGCGAGGCCGCGACTGGCAACTGCCCGCTGCCCTGGAGATCCTGGCCGACCGCCGCGGGCCGGCCACTCCGGTCGGGGTCGTCCGCAACGCGAGCCGTCCAGGTGAACGGGTCCGCCTGACGACGCTGCACGAACTGGACTCCGCCACGGTCGACATGATGACCGTGGTGACCGTCGGTAACACCGCGACGCGTCGCGTCGCAGGCCGGATGGTCACCCCGCGCGGCTACCGGTGGCAATCGTCATCTCCGCGGCCCGTCAGGACCGGTGACGCAGGAACAACCCCTGCAGGTGACCGGGCGGAACGCCCTCAGTAACGTCAGGGATCACAGATCCGTACAGTCCCCATCAAGGAGAACTCGTGACTACCCCGCCCGCGCTGCTCCTGGTCGGCCACGGCACCCGTGACGAAGCGGGAGCGGAAGCCTTCCGCTCGTTCGTCGGCGAGCTGGGCGAGCGCAAGCCCGAAGTCCCGGTCGCGGGCGGCTTCATCGAGCTGTCGCCGCCGGCGCTGGCCGACGCGGTGGCCCACCTGGTCGCCGACGGGCACACGCGCGTCGCCGCAGTGCCGCTGATGCTGGTGTCCGCCGGGCACGCCAAAGGCGACGTCCCGGCGGCGCTTGCCAGGGAGAAGAAGCGGCATCCGGGGCTGACCTACACCTATGGCCGGCCGCTGGGCCCGCACCCATCGCTGCTGCAGGTGCTGGAGCGGCGGCTGGACGAGGCCCTGGGCGGGGCGGGCCGCACCCCGTCGGACCGGGCGGCGACCACCGTGCTGCTGGTGGGACGCGGTTCGACCGACCCCGACGCGAACGCCGACGTGCACAAGGCCGCCCGCCTGCTGTGGGAGGGCCGCGGCTACGCGAGCGTGGAGACGGCGTTCGTGTCGCTGGCGGCCCCCGACGTGACGTCGGGTCTGGACCGCTGCCTCAAGTTGGGCGCGAAGCGGATCGTGGTCCTCCCGTACTTCCTGTTCACCGGCGTGCTGCCGGACCGGGTGCGCATGCAGACCGACGGCTGGTCGGCGGTGCATTCCGAGACCGAGGTCGTCTCGGCCGACGTCATCGGGCCGACGGACGAACTGGCGGAGCTCGTCTGGGAACGCTACGCGGAGGCGGCCGAGGGCGATGTCCGGATGAACTGCGACGCGTGCGTGTACCGGGTGGCGCTGCCGGGTTTCGAGGACAAGGTGGGGCTGCCGCAGCGGCCGCACTTCCACCCGGACGACGAGGACCACGACCACACGCACGGCGGTCATGCCCACTCCCACTGAGCGGGAGGTGCCGGCGAGTCTCCCGCCGACCGGGCCCGATCTTCGGCACCACGGGGACGACGAGGTGCGCGGCCCGGCCGGCCGGGGGCTGACGAACCTGGCAGTGAACGTGCGGCCGGGCACCCCGCCGTCCTGGCTGACAGCCCGGCTGGCGGCCTCCCTGACCGACCTGGCGGCCTACCCGGACGGCCGGGCCGCCCGGCGCGCCGTGGCGGACCGGCACGGCCTGCCGACGGACTGTGTGCTGCTGACGGCGGGCGCCGCCGAGGCGTTCGTGCTGGTCGCGCGGGCCGTCCCCGGCGAGGAACCGCTTGTGGTTCACCCGCAGTTCACCGAGCCGGAGGCGGCGCTGCGCGAGGCGGGACGACCCGTGCGCCGGATGCTGCTGCGGGAGGAGGACGGCTTCCGGCTCCCGCCCGGCGCGGTGCCCTCGTCGACCGACCTGGTCGTCGTGGGCAATCCGACGAACCCGACGTCGGTGCTGCACCCGGCCGGTTCGCTCGCGGCCCTGGCACGGCCGGGGCGGACGCTGGTGGTCGACGAGGCGTTCATGGACGCGGTGCCCGGTGAACGGGATTCGCTGGCACCGCGGGTGACCTCGCTGCCGGGCCGGGTGCTGGTACTGCGCAGCCTCACCAAGACGTGGGGGCTGGCCGGTCTGCGGATCGGCTACGTGCTGTCCGACCCGCAGACCGTGGCCTCCTTGGCACGGCGGCAGCCGCTGTGGCCGGTCTCCGGCCCGGCGCTGGTCGCGGCGCAGGCGTGCAGCACACCGGAGGCGCTGGCCGAGGCCGAGGGGGCGGCCGTGCGCTTCGCCGACGACCGGGCCCATCTGCTGGCGCGGCTGGCGGAGTTCGGCGCGCTGCGCGCCGTCGAACCGGCGGCGGGCCCGTTCGTGCTGCTGCGACATCCGCAGGCCGCCGCGGTACGCGAGCGGCTGCGGAAGCTGGGCTTCGCACTCCGTCGCGGCGACACCTTCCCCGGCCTGGGCCCGCAGTGGCTGCGTGCCGCCGTCCGCGACCGCGGCACGACGGACCGGCTGGCCGCGGCCCTGGCGGCGGCCGGAGTCGACTGACCGCCGACCGCCGGGAGCGTCAGTCGCGGCCGCCGGCGCGCCCCCGCCCGGAGCGGCGGGCGAACGACAGCGCCCCGCCGGCGCCCAGGAGCAGCGCGGCACCGCCCGCCAGGTAGGGCAGGGCCGGGGCTGCCGCCGGTCTCGGCGAGTTCGGTCCCGGCGGCCTCGGCAGCCGGTGTGTGGTCCGGCGGCCGGCTGCTCCGGCTTCGGCTGCGGCGTCTGCGCCGTCTGCCGGCGTGACGCCGTCCTCGTCGTCGGCCGGATCCGGCGTCCGGCAGGAGACGCCGGCAACGGTGACGGAGCCGTCGACCTGCGGCGACGCCGAGGTCGAGCGGGTCGACGTGCACGGCCAGCTTCAGCGCCGAGGCGGCGGCGGTGTCGCCGGTGATCTGCCTGCCGGACAGCTCCAGGCTGACCTTGCCGACCTCGGGCACGTCCACGGTGGTCGGGCCGCCGGCGGTGAGCCGCACCCGCTTGCCGAGGACGGCCACGGTGCCCAGCACGTTCGCCTGCGCGGTCGGCGTTCTCGCCCACCGGGCACTCGACGGACGAGGTGACCTTCTCGAGTTCGAGCAGCGGCAGCACGGGCAGGCCGGGCACGTGCAGCCGGGCGTGCGCCAGTGTCACGTGCGCGGACGTGGCGTGCTCGGTGGCCTGCGGCGCGGGCGTCGGCGACCTGCGCCGTCAGCACGCTGAAGCGGCCGGCCGTGCTCGACGCCGTCGAGTTCGGCGGTCAGCTCGGTCTCTCCGGCGCGGTGTGCGTCAGCCCTGCGGCGCCCGCACCTCGTTGAGCGAGGTGGCGAGCGGCACGTCCACGGTCTTGTTCAGCAGGCCGACCTCCAGGTCGGTGCGCAGTACGGACGCGCTCGCCTCGCCCGGGTCGGCCTTCCCCGCGGCCTGGGCGGGGAGGGCGCCGGCCCCCACCAGCGCGGCGGCGGCGAGCAGGCTGACGACGGTCTTGTTCACGGTGTGGAACCCCCACGACGAACTGGTGTCACCGGAACGGGCGTATGGGGACACCGAAGGACACCACTCGTTCCGGTGACGGAGACCAGACTCATCGTTGACGCACCGTGCATATGCGGCCAGCAACCCGCACCGGATTCACTCTCAGGAGGCGTTTCTGTTCACGTGTTCGAATCTCACGCCGCTGCCGTCCCGTGCGCCCCTACTGCACGACGCGTCCCCTGAGCACCACGTGCCGCGGCGCGGCCAGCACCCGCACGTCCGCGCGCGGGTCCGCCTCGTAGACGACCAGGTCAGCCGAGGCGCCCTCCTCGATGCCCGGCCGCCCCAGCCAGCTCCTGGCCCCCCAGGAGGCGGCGGAGAGCGCGTCTCGGGCCGGGCAGCCCGGCCGTGACCAGCTCGGCGACCTCCTGGGCCACCAGGCCGTGCGCGAGCGAGCCGCCCGCGTCCGTGCCGACGAAGACCGGGATGCCCGCGTCGTAGCGCGGCCCCCACCGTGGCGTACCGGCGCTCGTGCAGCCGCCGCATGTGGTCCGACCAGCGCGGGTACTTCTCCTCGCCGCCCGCCGCCAGCCGCGGGAACGTCGCGATGTTGACCAGGGTCGGCACGATCGCCACGCCGCGCTCGGCGAAGAGCGGGATGGTCTCCTCGGTGAGCCCGGTGGCGTGCTCGACGCAGTCGATCCCGGCCTCGACCAGGTCGCGCAGCGAGTCCTCGGCGAAGCAGTGCGCCGTCATCCGGGCGCCCTCCTCGTGGGCGGCGGCGACGGCCTCCTCGATCGCCCAGCGAGGCCAGCAGGCGGTCAGGTCGCCCTGCTCGCGGTCGATCCAGTCGCCGACGATCTTGACCCAGCCGTCGCCGCGCCGCGCCTCACGTCGCACGTAGGCGGCCAGGTCGCCGGGCTCGATCTCGTGGGCGTAGTTGCGGATGTAGCGGCGGGTGCGGGCGATGTGCCGTCCCGCCCGGATGATGCGCGGCAGATCCTCCCGGTCGTCGATCCAGCGGGTGTCCGAAGGCGACCCGGCGTCCCGGATCAGCAGCGTGCCGGCCTCCCGGTCGGTGAGCGCCTGCTTCTCGCTGGTGGCGTCGTCCACCGGGCCGTGCGGATCCAGACCGACGTGGCAGTGGGCGTCGACGAGACCGGGCAGCACCCAGCCCTCGAGGACCGTCCGGCTCCCCCGCCGCCGCGGGAGGCCGCTCGAAGGTGATCCGGCCGTCCACGACCCACAGGTCGTCGCGTATGTCGTCGGGGCCGGTCAGCACCCGGCCCCTGATGTGCAGAAGTCCGCCGTCGCTCATGCCCCGCACTGTACGAGCCGGACCGGAGCGCCCGGTGCCCCGCTGTGCCGTGCGTCCGGCCCGGCGTACCGAGAGAATTCCTTCCATGGAAACCGCCGCACCCACCGCGGCATGTGGCAGTATTCACTTCCGTGGAGAACACAGAATGAGAGTTCCGCACACCCTGCGTAATTCTTCTGCCCGCTTTTCCCATTTTCAAACACTCTTCCTCCCAGACCACCGGAAGTGGGCCGAGAGCGGCGCCTGGGGGACGTCGGGCCCCAGTCGTTATGCCACTGTGACAGACTCCACAGCGTGACCGATTCGCCCCCAGAAATCGGCACATCACCAGGCGAAACGCTGTTACGCAGCGCACGTTCACCACCGGTTGCGATAACACACATCCGCCCCGAACGTAACCCCGCCCGACGATGCAATTTCGGATTCCACTCGGTAAATTTAATACCCATGACCGCCGCGCAAGCAGACCACGCAGGTGCCGACAGACATTTCAAGGAAATGCCGGAAGGACTGAAGCTCGACACTCCACGACTGGAGGACGGAGCCGCGATCTGGCGCATCGCCCGCGACTCCCGGACGCTCGACCTCAACTCCTCCTACAGCTACCTGCTGTGGTGCCGCGACTTCGCCGACACCACGGTGGTGGCCCGGGACTCCGCCGGCGAACCGGTCGGCTTCATCACCGGCTATGTCCGCCCGCGGCGCCCGCGGACCCTCGTGGTGTGGCAGGTCGCCGTCGACGAGTCACAGCGCGGACGCGGACTGGCCGCGGCCATGCTCGACGGGCTGAGCGCCCACGTCGCGGCCGAACGGGGTCTGGACGGCATCGAGACCACGGTCTCCCCGGACAACACCGCCTCCAACCGACTCTTCTCGCGCTACGCCGAGCGTCACGGCGCCGCGCTCGAGAAGGAGGTGCTCTTCGATGCCGAAGCCTTCCCCGACGGCGGCCATGAGCCCGAGGTCCTGCACCGCATAGGGCCGGTCCCCGCCCTCCAGGCGCTGGACCCGGCCGCCGGACGCTGAGACCGGACCCCCGGCACCGAGCCGGCCACGTCCACCCGAAACAGACTTTCTCTTCCCTCGCGATCCTCACTCCCAGGAGCATGCTGTGACCATCACCCAGCCCGATCTGAGCGTCTTCGAGACCGTCGAGTCGGAGGTACGCAGCTACTGCCGTGGCTGGCCCACCGTGTTCGACCGCGCACAGGGCTCGCACATGTACGACGAGGACGGCCACACCTACCTCGACTTCTTCGCCGGTGCGGGCACTCTCAACTACGGCCACAACAACCCGGTCCTCAAACGCGCGCTGCTCGACTACATCGAGCGCGACGGCGTCACGCACGGCCTGGACATGTCCACCACGGCCAAGCGCGCCTTCCTCGAGGCGTTCCGCGAGACGATCCTCAAGCCGCGCGGCATGGACCACAAGGTCATGTTCCCCGGCCCGACCGGCACCAACGCCGTCGAGGCCGCGCTGAAGCTGGCCCGCAAGGTCAAGGGCCGCGAGTCGATCGTGTCCTTCACCAACGCCTTCCACGGCATGTCGCTGGGCTCGCTGGCCGTGACCGGCAACGCCTTCAAGCGTGCCGGTGCCGGCATCCCGCTGGTGCACGGCACCCCGATGCCGTTCGACAGCTACCTGGACGGCCAGACACCCGACTTCATCTGGTTCGAGCGCCTGCTGCAGGACTCCGGCTCCGGCCTGAACAAGCCGGCCGCCGTCATCGTGGAGTCCGTGCAGGGCGAGGGCGGCATCAACGTCGCCAGCGCCAAGTGGCTGCGGGCGCTGTCCGAGCTGTGCAAGCGGCACGACATGCTGCTCATCCTGGACGACATCCAGATGGGATGCGGCCGCACCGGCGGGTTCTTCTCCTTCGAGGAGGCGGGCATCGAGCCGGACATCATCACGCTGTCCAAGTCCATCGGCGGCTACGGCATGCCGCTGGCCCTCACCCTGATCAAGCCGGAGCTGGACGTGTGGGAGCCGGGCGAGCACAACGGCACCTTCCGCGGCAACAACCCGGCCTTCGTGACGGCCACCGCCGCGCTGGAGACCTACTGGAACGACGGCCAGATGGAGAAGCAGACCATGGCCCGCGGCGAACAGGTCGAGGCCGCGCTCCGCGCGATCGCGACCGAACACGCCGAGGACATTGCCGACTTCCGCGGCCGTGGCCTGGTCTGGGGCATGGAGTTCCACGACAAGCCCCGGGCCGGCGCCGTCGCCAAGCGCTGCTTCGAGCTCGGCATGCTGATCGAGACTTCCGGTCCGGAGAGCGAGGTCGTCAAGCTGCTGCCCTCGCTGACCATCACGCCCGAGGAACTCGACGAGGGTCTGCGCATCCTGGCCCGCGCCGTGCGCGAGACCGCCTGATAATCGCCTCAGGCCAGGGCGTCAGCCCGACGACGGCCCGCCCCGCCCGCGCGGGGCGGGCCGCCCCCTTGGCCGCCGCACATTCTTCCGGTGGACGGCAGCCGCCCCTCCGGTGACACTGAGAGAGAAAGGCACAACCAACGTGATCATTCGTTCCTTCAAGGAGTTCGAAGGCACCGACCGCCACGTCAAGTCCGCCTCCGGAACCTGGGAGAGCACGCGGATCGTGCTGGCGAAGGAGCGCGTCGGCTTCTCGCTTCACGAGACCGTCCTGTACGCGGGCAGCGAGACGTCCATGTGGTACGCGAACCACATCGAGGCCGTCGTCTGCGTGGAGGGCGAGGCCGAGCTCACCAACGACGAGACCGGTGAAAAGCACCTGATCACCCCGGGCACGATGTACCTGCTCGACGGGCACGAGAAGCACACGATGCGCCCGAAGACCGACTTCCGCTGCATCTGCGTCTTCAACCCGCCGGTGACCGGCCGCGAGGACCACGACGAGAACGGCGTCTACCCGCTGCTCACCGAGCCCGAAGAGGCCTGAGCCACTACGCCGGCCGCGACCGCGGCCGGCTCGCCCACAAGGAAGAAGGCCGTACGAGAGGAGAGGAAGGCACTACCATGACCATCGCACCCGAGCGCATCGCCGACCTGTACCCGACTCGCGGGACCACCGAGGTGGCCATCCCCCGGATGGACCCCGTCCTGTGGTCCCGGCCGGACGCTCCCGGGCCAGTCGAGGAGACGGATCTGGCGGCCTTCGAGCGGGACGGGTTCCTTGCGATCGACCAGCTCATCACCCCCGATGAGGTCGAGGTCTACAACCGGGAACTGGAACGGCTCACCTCGGATCCGGACATGCGCGCAGACGCGCGCTCGATCGTCGAACCCACGTCGCAGGACATCCGGACCGTGTTCGAGGTGCACAAGATCAGCGAGGTCTTCGCACGGCTCGTGCGGGACCCGCGTGTAGTGGGCCGGGCCCGGCAGATCCTCGGCTCGGACGTCTACGTCCATCAGTCGCGGATCAACGTCAAACCCGGCTTCGGCGCGACGGGGTTCTACTGGCACTCCGACTTCGAGACCTGGCATGCGGAGGACGGTCTGCCCAACATGCGGACCGTCTCGGTCTCGATCGCCCTGACCGAGAACCACGACACCAACGGCGGCCTGATGATCATGCCGGGGTCGCACAAGACGTTCCTCGGCTGCTCGGGCAAGACGCCGAAGAACAACTACAAGAAGTCGCTGCAGATGCAGGACGCCGGTACTCCGTCCGCCGAGTCGCTGACGAAGTTCGCCGACGCGCACGGCATCCACCTGTTCACCGGCGCCGCCGGTTCGGCGACCTGGTTCGACTGCAACTGCATGCACGGCAGCGGTGACAACATCACTCCCTACCCGCGCAGCAACGTCTTCATCGTCTTCAACAGCGTGGAGAACGAGGCGGTCGAGCCCTTCGCGGCACCGGTGCGCCGGCCGGAGTTCATCGGCGCCCGCAACTTCACCCCGGTGAAGTAGGACGCGAAAACGCGAACAGGCCACCCAAGGGCGGGACCGCGTGCGGCGGTCCCGCCCCTGCGCACGTCGGCAGAGCGCGGCGGCCGGGGAAGAATGAACGTCTGCCGAGAATCGGCACCGCACGGAACCCCGGTCACGGCATCGCGCGTTCTTCCTCCAGCGGGTCACCGCGCCGGTGGCGGAGACATGTTCTCGGCCGCGTTCGGCTGCTGACGAACCGTCGTGGGTGTCGCTCGAGCACACGAACGGGCATGATGGGCGCAGCACACCGCGACAGGGAGAGGCTCCGAAATGCTGATGGCCGCCGACGCCGAGTCCGTCCTGAGTGACCTCACCGACTCCGGCGTCCTCAGCTGGATCGTCCTGGGACTGATCGTGGGGACAGTCGCCAAGATCCTGCTGCCCGGGCGCGACCCGGGCGGAATTTTCGGCACGATACTCATCGGCATCATCGGCGCGTTCCTCGGAGGATGGCTGTCGGCCAGGTTCTTCGACCGGCCGATCAGCCACAACGTCGTGGACCCGAGGCTGTGGGTGGCGGCGGTGGCGGGCGCACTGGTCCTGCTGATCCTCTACCGCATCTTCTTCGGTAACTCCCGCGAGCGACACTGACCGCCGGACGGGCGCCGGCAAAGGAACCGCAAACGGCCGTGCGTCGTTGTTCCGGGTATGACTGCGATGACCCCTGGCTCGAACCTCCCGGTATCGGCCGCCCGTGTGGCCGTGGAGGTCACGGCTCCCGTGCGGCTGGACGTCTCCGGGCTGCTGCTGGCCGCCGACGGCAAGGTCCGCTCCGACGACGACTTCGTCTTCTACAACCAGCCGAACGGACCGGGGGTGACGCACAGCGGGGGCGCCGCCGACACCATCACCGTCGAGACGGCGGCCGTCCCGCAGGACATCGACAAGGTCGTCGTCACGGCCAGCCTGGACGCCCCGGGGGCGACCTTCGCCGGCACCGAGCCGACCGCCACCGTGCGGGACACGGACGCCGGCGCCGTCCTCGCCACGTTCACTCCGCCCCGGCTGGGCACCGAGACGGCACTGGTCGTCGTCGAGATCTACCGCAGGAACAACACCTGGAAGGTGCGTGCGGTGGGGCAGGGCTATGCCGACGGCCTGGCCGGGATCGCCACCGACTTCGGAGTGACGGTCGAGGAGCCGGTCGGGCAGCCGCCGTCCGGCGGCGCCCCGCAGCCGCCCACGTCCATGCCGCCGGCTCCGGACATGCCGCCGCCCCCCTCGATGCCGTCGGCTCCGAACGTGCCACCGCCGCCGACGATGCCCGAGGCCCCGTCCATGCCCTCGGCTCCCTCGATGCCCGAGGCCCCTTCGATGCCCGAAGCGCCGTCCATGCCTTCGGCTCCCTCGATGCCCGAGGCCCCGTCCATGCCCTCGGCCCCGACGCCCGGCGCGCCGCAGCAACCGCCGGCCGCCGGCCCGGGCAAGATCAACTTGGACAAGGGCAGGGTCAGCCTGCAGAAGAACCAGACGGTCTCGCTGGTCAAGGGCGGGCAGCCGCTGCTGTCGTCAGTGCGGATGGGTCTGGGCTGGGAACCGGCCTCCCGGGGCAAGAGTGTCGACCTGGACGCGTCAGTCGTCGCCTACGACGCGAACCGGCGAAAGATCGACGCATGCTACTTCGGCAAGCTGATGATCCTGGGCGGCGTCGTCCAGCACTCGGGGGACAACCTCACCGGTGAGGGCGCCGGGGACGACGAGGCCATCACCGTGCATCTGGGCGACCTGCCACCGGAGGTGACCGGCTTGGTGTTCACGGTCAACTCCTTCTCCGGGCAGAAGTTCACCGACGTGGCGAAGGCGTACTGCCGGCTGCTGGACGCCCGCACGGGCGAGGAGCTGGTCCGCTTTGATCTGACGCACTCCGAGCGCCGCACCGGGGTGCTGATGGCGAAGCTGATCCGGCAGCACTCGGGTGAGTGGGACATGACGGCGCTGGGTGACTTCGTCGACTCCCGCACCGTGCGCGGCATGGTCAAGCCCGGCGCGTCGGCGCTGTGAGCCGGCGGTGAGTGTCCGCGTCGAACGAGCTGGCGCCGTCGCGACGGTGGTGCTGTCGCGGCCCGAGGTGCGCAACGCGGTGGACCGCCCGACGGCACGGGCGCTGGCCGACGCCTTCCGCGACGTCGAGGCGGACGAGGCGGTCCGCGCGGCCGTGCTGTGGGGCGCGGGCGGCACGTTCTGCGCGGGCGCCGACCTGAAGGGCTTCGGCGCCGGGCACGGCAACCGCGTCGCGCCGGACGGGGACGGGCCCATGGGTCCGACCCGGCTGCGGCTGTCCAAACCGGTCATCGCGGCCGTCGGCGGCCACGCGGTGGCCGGCGGACTCGAACTGGCCCTGTGGTGTGATCTGCGGGTGGCCGACGAGGACGCCGTCTTCGGCGTGTTCTGCCGGCGCTGGGGCGTACCACTCATCGACGGCGGCACAGTGCGGCTGCCCCGGCTGATCGGCGCGGGCCGGGCCGCGGACCTGATCCTCACCGGCCGTGCCGTGCCGGCCGGTGAGGCCCACGAGATGGGGCTGGTGAACCGGCTTGTCCCGCACGGCCGGGCACGCGGGGCGGCCGAGGAACTGGCAGCGCAGCTGGCCCGGTTCCCGCAGGCGTGTCTGCGCAGCGACCTCGCATCGCTGCGCGAGCAGCAGGGGCTGCCCGAGGACGAGGCGATGGCCGGGGAACTGCGGCGCGGCAGCGCCGTGCTGGGCGAGGCCATGGCCGGCGCCACCGCGTTCGCGGCAGGCGCCGGCCGGCACGGCTCGTTCGACGACGGCGGAGATTAGCGGCGCCCGGGAGCCGGTGATGGCCGATGTGATCCCGGGGTCTGGATGTCGGCGTAGGGCGTCCTGCCGTTCGCCGAGAAGCACACGCCTGTCAACTCCACGCGACGTGCGGGTACCGGGCGCGCGTCGCGTGGTGAACACACGCCGAGGACGGCTTCAGCCGCGGCGTGAACGCGCCTTGAAGGCAGCCTTGCGGGCGTCCTTGGCGAGTTTGCGGTCCGGGTGGACCCGGCCCATCGCCTCCAGGACGTCGCTGGTCGCCGGGTGGTCGACGTGCCAGACTTTGTCGAAGAAGCCGGTGTGCTGCTCGACCAGTCCCTCGACGAGGGCCTGCAGTTCCTCGGGTTCGCCGGCTGTGGCCAGCTGGGCGGCCAGGGTGTCGACCGTCAACCAGAAGACCATGTCCTCGTCCGGCGGCGGGACGTCGGCTGCGCCGTGCTCGGCAAGCCAGACCCGGGCGAGGCCGCCGAGTTCCCGGTCTGTCAGCACCTCGCGCAGCGCGGGTTCGGCCTCGGCCCCGGTGAGTGAGAGCGCCTGCTGGCAGATCAGCCGGCGGGCGGGGGCGTCCGCGTCGTCGCCACGGGCGGCGGCCAGCAGCTGCCCGGCGGCCGCCAGCGGGGCGCGTCCGGCCAGCCACTGCGCGGTCTCGGCGCGGGCCGCCCCGTCGGGGTAGCCGGCCACGGCGGCGAGCAGCGCGGTGGCGTCCTCCCCGGCGAGGTCCCCGACGGCCGGAGCCTCGAACCCGGCCTCGCGCAGTTGTTCCCGCACCCCGTACCTGCCGAGCGGGGTGAGCCGCACCAGCCCGTACCGGGAGACGTCCTCGTCATCGAGGTCTTCGGGCATTTCGCCGTCGAACTCCCGAGTGAGGGCCTCGTCCACGGGCCGGTAGGCGATCAGCCCGGTGGGTTCGAGCAGGCGGAACTGCACGTCGAGCCGCATCATCGCGGCAGAGATCTCCTCGAGCATCTCGTCGGTCGGCTCGTCGGTCTCGTCGGGCACCAGCATGGACGCGGCCAGCACCGGGAGCGGCACCATGCCGTCGGCACCGCCCTCCTCCGGCAGGGCGACGGCGGCGGTCTCGGATGCGGTGAGCAGGTAGAGGTGACCGAGTGCGGTCTGAAGGAACGCGCTCTCCTCCTCCGGATCCCAGTCCAGCGCGTCGAGGTCGACGGCGTCCGGGTCGAGCGTGCCGTCCTCGCCGACGGCGCCGTCGAGGTCGCCGAGCAGGTCCTCCAGGCTGGGAGTGGCTGCTTCGGCCATGACGACTGCGAGGCCGCCCGTCCACAGCTCCAGCACGTCGGCGGGGCTGCCGCTCCCGGTGAACAGCCGCAGGTCGTCGCCGGGTGTGGCCGTGGCGACCGACTCGTCGTCGGTCGCGCCGTCGCCGTCCGTCTCGTCGTCCTCGACGTCCAGGAGACCGATGTCCACGGCGATGTTCCAGGCGTCGGCTGCGGCCGCGGTGCCGGTCTCGTCCGGCACCAGGTCCAGCGTGCCGGCGGCCTCCTTCAGCTGTGCGCCCAGCAGTTCGCCGCCGGCTCCGACCCGCAGCCGGTCGCCGGCCCAGCGGGCGAGCGCAACGGCGCGGGAGAACAGCGGTGCGGCCAGAGCGTCCCGGGCCAGTTCGGCCTCGGAGGGCAGCTGTACGGGCGGCATGGCGGGGCGAGCGTCACCGGTCATCGGGGGCGTGGCTCCTCGTCGAGCGCAGTAGGTGAAGACGTCTCAGGGTAAGGCCTGCATGTCCGCTTTCCGGCGCAAGGCGCCGCCGGGCGTCATCCCTTGACAACATCGGACGGCTCAGGGAGTTTTACGCGCGTAGAAGACCCGGTGATTCCGTCAGGAGTCTCGCGTTTCACGTTTCTTCCTCATCTTCGGAGGGATCCTTGACCACTCGTCACATCGCCGCGCTGGGTGCACTCACCGTCGCCGCACTGACGTCCACCCTGCTGGCCGCCCCGGCCGCGGCCGCCGACGCTCCCGCCGGGACCCGTATCCACGACATCCAGGGCACCACCCGCGTCTCGCCCCTGAGCGGGAAGCAGGTCACGGACGTGCCGGGCGTCGTCACGGGCGTGCGCACCTACGGCTCCCGCGGCTTCTGGTTCCAGGACCCCGATCCGGACGGTGACGCCGCCACCAGCGAGGGCGTCTTCGTCTACACCGGCTCCACCCCGACGGTGCGGGTCGGCGACGGGATACGGGTGAGCGGCAGAGTCAGCGAGTACTACCCCGGCGGCAAGAACTCCGGCAACCAGTCGCTGACGGAGATCTCGTCGCCCGAGGTGACGGTCGTCTCCTCGGGCAATCCGCTCCCGGCTCCCTTCGTCCTCGACGGCGCCTCCGTGCCGGACGCCTACACGCCGCAGGGCGACCCGGCGGACGGGGGCGGCATCGAGGGGCTGACCCTGCGTCCGGACCACTACGCACTCGACCTGTACGAGGCACTGGAGGGCATGAACGTCCGGGTGGACGACGCCCGCGTCGTCGGCGCCACGACCCCGTACGCCGAGCTGTGGGTCACCGCCGAGCCGGAGCAGAACACCTCCGCCCGCGGCGGCACGATCTACCGCTCCTACCAGGACCAGAACTCCGGCAGGCTCAAGGTCGAGTCGCTGGTACCGCTGGCGCAGCAGCCCTTCCCCACCGTGCAGGTCGGCGACCACCTGGCAGGCGCCACCGCCGGGCCGCTGGACTACGACCAGTACGGCGGCTACGACATCGCCGCCCGCACCATGGGCGATGCCGTCTCCGGCGGACTCGAGCGAGAGAGCACCCGCAAGCAGCGGCACCGCGAACTGGCCGTGGCCACCTACAACGTGGAGAACCTCGACCCGGGCGACGACCAGGAGAAGTTCACCTCCCTGGCACAGGGCGTGGTGAAGAACCTGGCCGCACCCGACATCCTGGCCCTGGAGGAGGTCCAGGACAACAGCGGGCCGACCGACGACGGCACCGTCGCCGCCGACGAGACGCTGCAGAAGCTGGTCGACGCCGTCGTCGCGGCCGGCGGCCCACGTTACGCGTGGCGGAGCATCGCCCCGCAGAACGACCGGGACGGCGGACAGCCGGGCGGCAACATCCGCAACGTCTTCCTGTTCAATCCCGACCGGGTCTCCTTCGTGGACCGGGCCGGCGGCGACGCCACCACGTCCGTCAAGGCCGTGCGGCGCCATGGAAAGGCCGCGCTGAGTGTCTCTCCCGGCCGCATCGCGCCGAACTCCCCGGCGTGGGAGGACAGCCGCAAGCCGCTGGCCGGCGAGTTCCGCTTCCGCGGCAAGCCGGTCATCGTCATCGCCAACCACTTCTGTTCCAAAGGCGGCGACCAGTCACTGCACTCGCGTTTCCAGCCCCCGAACCGCTCCTCGGAGCTGCAGCGCAACCTGCAGGCCCACGAGGTGCACGACTTCGTCGACGACCTGCTGGACAAACAGAAGAAGGCGAACGTCGTGGTGCTGGGCGACCTGAACGACTACGCGTTCTCCCGCACCGCCCAGATCCTCATGCGCGACGGCCTGCTGCGTGACGCCGTGCACAGCCTGCCCGCCGACGAGCGCTACACCTACGTCTACGAGGGCAACTCGCAGGTGCTGGACCAGACCCTGGTCTCCCGCGGCATCCGCCGCTTCGACTACGACATCGTGCACGTCAACGCGGAGTTCTCCGACCAGACGAGCGACCACGACCCGCAGGTGCTGCGTTTCCGCCCCTGAGCACGCGGCGTGGGCGCGGTGCCCGGACGGTCAGTGTCCGGGCACCGCGCCCGTCTGCGTACCGGCCGGCTCGGCCGCGGTCCCGCCGGTGAGGTGCCGCACGAGCAGCGCCGCGCCCGCCACCGCGCCCGGCATCAGCACCACCGCCACGAACGGCACCACGAACGCCAGGGCCAGCGGCACCCCGAAGCCCCACGCCATCCGCTTGTGCCCGCGCAGCAGCCGCAGCCGGTCCTTGACGGGCACGCCACGGCGCTGCAGGGCCACCGAGGTCAGCTCGACCGCGAGGAAGAACCCGGAGACGCCGAAGCCCACCACCGGCACCACCGTCTGTCCCAGGACGGGCACGAATCCGAGGAAGAACAGCGGCACGGCCCACAACAGTGCCCGCCACAGCACGTACGCGCTGTCACCGACCGCGAGGACCAGCTGCTGCCACAGCCCGTGCCCGGGGCCGGGCGGGCAGCCTCCCTCGGAGGTCTCCACCGCCTCGGAGAGCTTCTCGTAGAACGGGTCGCCGATCAGCAGGGTGACGGCCGTGAAGGTCAGCACAGCCAGACCGAACACCGCCGCCCACAGCAGCACGGCGAACAGCACACGCAGGGCGGTGCGCCAGCCCTCCGCCCAGTGGTCGGCGAACGGCGTGGCCCAGGTGGCGATGTCATCGGCGTAGAAGCCGAGGGCGGTCAACGCCGCCGCGTACAGCACGAACGCGAGCAGCGCGGGCAGCAGCCCGAACCCGAACCACCGCCCGTGCCCGAACACCCAGCGCTGCCCGCGCCCCAGGAACCGCATCCCCGCCATGAGTTCACCCATACCGGCAGAGCCTACTGACCGGGCGGAGCCCACCTCTCGCAGGATCGCTCTGGGGCGGCACCCGCCTACCGCGGCGAGAAGTGCGGCTCCCCGAGGGATGCTTCCGGCCCCGCGTCGCCGTGCCTGGAGACGCGAAAACCCGTACCGGTGTGGCGATACGGGTTCCGCGCGTGGCCCGGAGGGTCAGTTGTGGCTGTGCAGGGCGGCGTTGAGGCCGCCCCAGGAGCCGCTGCGCTGCAGGGCCTCGACGGCGCCGGTCGTGGAATTCCGGCGGAAGAGGAGGTTGGCCGCGCCAGAGAGTTCGACCGCCTTGACGACCTTGCCGTCGGGCAGCGTGATGCGGGTGCCGGCAGTGACGTACAGGCCGGCCTCGACGATGCAGTCGTCGCCGAGCGAGATGCCGACGCCGGCCTCGGCGCCCAGCAGGCAGCGCTCACCGATGGAGATCGTCTGCTTGCCGCCGCCGGACAGGGTGCCCATGATCGAGGCGCCACCGCCCACGTCGGAGCCGTTCCCGACCACGACGCCGGCGCTGATGCGGCCCTCGACCATGGAGGTGCCCAGCGTGCCGGCGTTGAAGTTGCAGAAACCCTCGTGCATGACGGTGGTGCCCTCGGCGAGGTGGGCGCCGAGCCGGACACGGGACGCGTCGCCGATGCGGACGCCTCGGGGCATCACGTAGTCGGTCATCCGGGGGAACTTGTCGACACTGTTGACCGTGAGGTGCAGGCCCTCGGCGCGGGCCGCGAGCCGGACCTCCTCGAGACGGTCCACGGCGACCGGGCCGAGGCTCGTCCAGGCCACGTTGGCCAGCAGGCCGAACATGCCGTCCAGATTCTGGCCGTGCGGGCGGACCAGCCGCTGGCTGAGCAGGTGCAGCCGCAGGTAGACCTCGTGCGCGTCGAGTGGCTTGTCCTCCAGGGAGGCGACGACCGTGCGCACGGCGATCACCTCGACGCCGCGCCGCGCGTCGCGGCCCAGCGCGCGCGGGGCGGCCGCGCCGAGCAGTTCGGCGGCACGTTCGGCGCTCAGCCGCTCGGTGCCGGCCGGGCCGGGCGCCTCGGACAGCTCGGGGGCGGGAAACCAGGTGTCGAGAACGGCGCCCTCGTCGGTGACGGTGGCGAGCCCGGCGGCGACGGCGCCGGTGGTGCGCGGAGTGCTGGTGGTGGCTGCATCGGTCATACGCCGAACCTAACCGGACGCGGCGGCCGCCCGCGAACCGGACCCGCGGTGTGGGACACCGCGCGGCGTGTCCGGCCCGCCCGCTGCCGGGCCGGACACGCCGCAGCTCAGGGCCTGTCGCCCTTGTGCGCGACGAGCGCCTGCTTCAGGGTGAACCCGTTGATCATGACCTGGCCCTTCTTCATCGCAGGGAGCGGCGGCGCGTTCTCCGGCTCATCGCCGGGCCCGCCCAGGGTGAAGTCCCGCAGCACCACGGTCCGGCTCCCGATGCAGTCCATGGTCCGCGGGTCGAACAGCAGCTGATTTTCGGTGCGCTGTTCCTTCCCCCGCATCCCGTGGACGGCGATGACCTTGTCGCCTTGTGCATCGGTCACCAGGTGGTCGAGTGCGGCGACCCCGTCCACCGTCTTCAGGGCGCGGAAGACGATGGCCATGCCGTCGGGATCGGCCGGATAGGCGTCCAGCACGACGCTTACCGCGCTGAAGTCGTGTTGTGCCCGGGTCGTGCCCGAAGGCGCCGGGTAGAAGGCGCGGGCCCGCCTGGAGCACCTCGGCCGGGTCGTCATGCGGCAGCTTCACCAGGAACCGGTAACGCTCGCGGGGCGAGTGGTCGTCGCCCTCCTTCCCGTTCTCGAAGGCCGGGTCGGCGTACTTGTACCAGTGTTCCTGCACCGCCGGCCCGTTCAGCTGCTGGGATTCGTGGCCGCGCATGCTCTTCGTGTAGACCCACTGGCCGGTGTGCGGGTGCGGGTCGGGCTGCGCCTCGGCATGCCGGGCAGCGGCCTCGAGCAACGCGTCGACGTCGTGAAGGTCACGATGCACCTGAACCGTCTGCGCACCCGGCCCGGGGTCTTCCGTACCGCCGGGCAGCAACTGGCCGCCGATCAGGGCCGCGGCCGCGACGGCGGCCGCGGCGCCGACGGCCGTCAGGCGCCAGTCGGTGTGCGGGCGGCGGCGCGCGGCGCCGCGTTCGGCGGCGCCGGTGAGCCGGCGCCGTGCGGCGGCCAGCCGTGCCCGGTCGGGCACCGGAGCGTCTGCGCGGAACTCACGTACGCTGTGTGAATTCGTCCATGTCAGGCCACCTCCGCGGGATCGCCGGCGACCATCGGGTTCGTCCCGAGAACGCTGCGGAGCTTCTTGCGGGCGCGGTTCAGCCGGGAGCGGACCGTGCCGACGGGGATGTCGAGGGCCTCAGCGACCTCGAGGTAGCTGAGATCCGCCCAGGCGACCAGCAGCAGCACGTGCCGGTCGCGCACCGAGAGGTCGGCCAGCGCGGCGGCCAGCGGGGCGCGGGCCGCCTGCGCGGTCACCCGGTCCTCGACCCGGTCGGACCAGGTCTCGGCGATCGGGTCGACGCCGGTGCGTGCCAGGGCCCGCAGTCCGCGCACCTCGGCACGTCGGTACCGGCCGATGAGGTTGGCAGCGATGCCGTACAGCCACGGGCGGGCGCTGGACCGGTCGGTGTCGAACGCGTCCGCGGGTGCGGAACGCGGCCAGGAACGTGTCGGCGGTGATGTCTTCTGCCGCGCCGTCGCCGAGCCGCCGGGCGGCGTAGCGGTGGATCTCCGCGGCGTGCCGGTCGTAGAGCTGCGCGAAGAACTCCGGTCTGTCGTACGACTCGTCGATGACGGCCGCGTCGCTCATCGGCGGCGGATCGGTCATGGACTCCCCCCGGGTTGCCTGCATGGTCTGCACACCCGTTGTTCGCCGCAGCACCGGAACGGGTTCACGGACGGCCGGTGAGCCGTTCGACCAGCGGCCGGATCTCGTCCTCGGAGGCGGGGCGGTCCGGCCAGCAACAGCTGCATGGTCAGGCCGTCGACCAGGGCCGTCAGCGCGCGGGCGGTGGCCTCGTCGCCGGTGCGACGGCGCAGGATCGCCGTGAAGGCGTCGAGGCACTCGGCGGCCAGCGGGCGCAGCACCGGGTGCCGCAGGGCGGCCAGGTACAGCTCGTACTCCAGGCGTGCGCGGGCGCGGTCGCCGGAGAGAGTCTCCTGCACGAGCCGGGTGATCTCCGCCGACAGCGGAGCGGCCGGGTCGATGCCGGCCTCCCAGCGCTCGACGGCGACGAGCCATTGCTCGCTGATCCGGCGCAGGGCGGCCAGCAGCAGGTCGTCGCGGGAGGCGAAGTGATACGTCGTGGAGCCGAGCGGGACGTCCGCCTCGGCGGCGACGGCCCGGTGGCTGAGCCCGGCGATGCCGCGCTCGGCGAGCACGCGGACGGCGGCGTCGACGAGCCGTTCGCGCCGGTCGGGGTCGCGCCGACGGGGCCGGGGCCCGCTGCGCGGCGGCATCAGTGCGCCCCGCCGAGGTTCAGCAGGACGACGCCCGCGATGACGAGCACGATGCCCCCCATGCGGGCCGCGTTGGCGGCCTCGCCGAGGAAGGCCATACCGATGACGGCGATGACGGCGGTGCCCAGCCCGGCCCAGATCGCATAGGCGGTGCCCACTGGCATGCTCTTCAGGGTCTGTGCGAGGAGGAAGAAGGCGATGAGGTACCCGACGGCGGTGCCCAGGGAGGGCCACAGCCGGGTGAAGCCGTCGCTGAACTTCATCGAAGTCGTGCCGAGGACTTCGGCGAGGATCGCGCCCAGGAGCGTCACATAGACCATGCGTACGAGCGTACACATCGCGGTGTACGCTCGTACACATCGCGGGACACCCCGCCCGAACGGTGGCAGTATGCCGGGCATGGCTGATGAGGGGGAGGTCGTCTGCCGTGCCGGCCGGCGACGCACGGGGTGGGTGTCGGTCGGCTTGGGTGCGGCCGGCGTGGTGGCGGCCTCGGTGGGCCTGGCATACCGGGGGCCCGGGGTGTGGCAGGGCGTCTGCCTGGTGCTCGGTCTGGCGGGGATGCTCTCGCTCGGCGTGCTCGTCGCCCGGGTGCGGGCGGACGCGTACGGTCTGCGGGTGCGGACCTGGCTGCGCCGCCGGAGCGTGCCGTGGTCCGAGGTGGCCGACATCCGCGTGCAGGTGCAGCGGGCCCGTGGCGGCGACGTGCGACGCGTTCGCCTGATTCTGCGCGACGGACGCGCGCTGCTCCTGCCGACGCCGTCGGCCTGGGGAGCCGACCCGGATTTCGACGCACGACTGGACGCGCTGCGGACGCTGCACCGCCGGTACGGAGCGCCGGCCTCGGACCACCTCCACGTGGTCTCCCACCGCACCGCGGGGCGCAGCGTGCTGGTGCCCGCGACCCTGCTGGCGTTGTTCCTCGCGGGCGCGGGCCTGGCCTTCTGGTCGGTGCCGGGCACCGCCTCGTACGCACAGGCCTGGAGGTCGGCCGACTTCTGCGCACCCGAGACGCCCGCAGCCGAGCTGGATGACTGCCGCTACCTCGTGCCGGCAGTGATCGCCCGGGCCGAGGCCCACCAGCCCAGGAAGAAGAGTTGGCTGTACTTCGCCGGCGGCGCCCCCCTCGTGAAGAAGGTCTCGGTGTCCGAGGGCGCCGCCCGCGCCTTCGAGCCCGGCGACGAGGTCACGTTGACCCTCTGGCGCGGCGAGGTGATGCGGGTGGGCAACAACCACTACGTGTGGAACGAGCACGTGCCCGCGGCCGCGGACGCGGCGCTCATCGCAGGCGGCCTGCTCGTGCTGGCGGGCTTCCCAGCCGCTGTGGTGGTGCTGCGCGTGCGCGGGCGCGGGCTGCCCGACGACGACGTGCTTCCCTCGGTGTTGCCGTTCGGGGTCGTGCTGGTCGTCACGGGCTGCTGGCTGCTGCCGCTGTGCCACCGGTACCCCACTGCCCCGCCGGCCTCGACGGGCGGCCTCACCTGGGCGGCCACCGGGTCACTGGTCACTCTGGCCCTGTTCGCCTGGGCCTGGCACGCCACCCGCATCCGCCGGCCCGGGAAGGACGCGGTGTCGCCGTTCTCGTCAGCCGCGGTCGCCCGGGAGGACGCAGAGGTCTTCGTCCCCGCCCGCTTCCTGGACGCGACCGACTACAACCCGTTCGGCAACTTCGGCACCCACGTCGTGCTGGGCGGTGGCGAGCCGCCGGCAGTGGTGCCGCACGGCGGACCGGGCCGGTTCGCGGCCAAGCTGATCCCGGTGCAGCGGCTGGCTGTACGGGAGGTACGCCGGCCCCGCGGCGGCGACGGCGAGGACGTCCCGCAGAACTGGCACATCGCCGAACTCGACGACGCGGGCGCACCAGTCCGCCTCGCGGCCGCCCCCGCCGACCTGACCCGCATCCTGCGCGAGTGCAGCGCGACATCTCCGTCGTCACCGCGACCCCGGACCCATGACGGCACCCGGGTGTGACCGAGGGCTTTATCGCCGGGTGGGCGCGCGTCGGCAGACGTGAGAAACTTTCGCGGCCATCAGTGCCTGGACCCGAGCCGCAGTTCACTCAGGCACTGCCGGAGCAGTGCCGTGTGGGGACACGGGGGATGATGTCGGAACAATCCGATATGTCAGGGGAGGAAGTTCCCCTGCCGCCTGCCCGGGTCAAGATCACGCATCGTCAGACTGGCGCGAGCACCTACATGGCAGTGGCCGTCACCCTGGCGCTCACTCCCTTTCTCCAGGCGGTCGCCGCAGGTCTGGGGACCAGGCTCGCCGGCGACATCGACACCGGCGCCCGTGCGGCGCCTGTTGCACCGAGCGCGGCGGCCGGAGAGCCTCCCCTCCAATCCGCCGCTTCCGATGCGGATCACAGTGGCGCTCGCCGAGGAGGACGCCGGTGTCCGTGTGCTCCTGACTGATGACCTTCCCGCAGAAGCCGTCGTCCACCTGCTCAAGATGACGGATAACGGAACCCGACAGATCCGGGCATCGGTGTTCTGGCACCCCGCGGGGGCCCGCGACGGACACTGGTACGCGGAGTCCGAGGGCCAGGTATCGCGGGTATGGGATGCCGACGAACTCTGCTGGTCGCCTGCTCGGCAGTGAGCCCTCTCAGCACCGTGCGGCTCCCATGACGCCCAAGGGACTACACACGTCAAACCGAGGCCCCGGGTGCACAGCACTCACACTCGGAGCCTCGACGACGGGATGGGCTCAGACGTTGAAGCCGAGGGCGCGCAGCTGGTCGCGGCCGTCGTCGGTGATCTTGTCCGGGCCCCACGGCGGCATCCAGACCCAGTTGATCTTCAGCTCCTTGACGATGCCCTCGGTCGCGGAGTGGGACTGGTCCTCGATGACGTCGGTCAGCGGGCAGGCCGCCGAGGTGAGCGTCATGTCGATGGTGGCGACGTTGTCGTCGTCGACGTGGACGCCGTAGATCAGGCCGAGATTGACCACGTCGATCCCCAGCTCGGGGTCGACGACGTCCATCATGGCCTCGCGGACCTCGTCCGCGCTCGCCGGCTTGGTGGTGGTCTCGGTGTCGCTCATGCGGTCTTCTCCTCAACGGGCTCGCGGCCGCCCAGTGCCTGGGCGGTGGCGTCCTTCCACGCCATCCAGCTCAGCAGTGCGCACTTCACGCGCGCCGGGTACTTCGAGACGCCCGCGAACGCCACGGCGTCCTCGATGACGTCTTCCATCGCCTCGTCCGGCTCCAGCTGCCCCCTGGACTGCATGAGCTCCAGGAACGTCTCCTGGATGTGGCGCGCCTCGGACAGCTCCTTGCCGACCAGTAGCTCGTTCAGCACGGAGGCGCTGGCCTGGCTGATGGAGCAGCCCTGCCCCTCGTAGCTGATGTCGGCGACCTTGTCGCCGTCGTAGCGCACCCGGAGGGTGATCTCGTCGCCGCAGGTCGGGTTGGTGTGGTGCACCTCGGCGTCGCCGTCGCGCAGCCCCCGCCCGTGCGGGTTCTTGTAGTGGTCCAGGATCACTTCCTGGTACATGGAGTCCAGCTTCACGAGTCCGTCCCGTCCGTCGTCCTCAGGGCTTCTTATCCGAAGAAGTTCCGCACGTACTCCAGGCCGTCCACGAGCGCGTCGACCTCGGCCGGAGTGGAGTACAGGTAGAACGACGCCCTGGTGGTCGCAGGAATTCCGTAGCGGAGGCAGACGGGCCGGGCACAGTGGTGGCCGACCCGGACGGCGATGCCCTGTTCGTCGAGCACCTGGCCCACGTCGTGGGGGTGGATGTCGCCGAGCGTGAAGGAGATCGCCGCTCCCCGGTCCTCGGCCGTGGCGGGGCCGATGAACCGCAGGCCGGGGACCTGCGCGAGCCGCTCGCACGGCGTAGCCGGTCAGGGCGTGCTCGTGGGCGGCGATGCGGTCCATACCGATGCGGCTGAGATAGTCGACGGCCGCGCCGAGCCCGACGGCCTGCGCGATCGGGGGCGTGCCCGCCTCGAACTTGTGCGGCGCGGGCGCGTAGGTGGAGGAGTGCATCGAGACGGTCTCGATCATCTCGCCGCCGCCGAGGAACGGCGGCAGGTCGTCCAGCAGCCCCTGCCGGCCCCACAGCACGCCGATGCCGGTCGGGCCGCACATCTTGTGGCCGGTGAAGGCCACGAAGTCGGCCTGCAGGGCCTGCACGTCCAGCGGCATGTGCGGGGCGGCCTGCGAGGCGTCGACGACGACGAGCGCGCCGACCTCCTGGGCGCGACGCACGATCGGCTCGACCGGGTTGAGGGTGCCCAGGATGTTGGAGACCAGGACGAACGAGACGACCTTGGTCTTCTCGGTGATGATCTCGTCGATCCGGGACAGGTCGAGCCGGCCGTCCTCGTCCAGCCCGAACCACTTCAGCTTCGCGCCGGTGCGCTGCGAGAGCAGCTGCCACGGCACGATGTTGGAGTGGTGCTCCATCTCGGTGATGACGATCTCGGTGTCGTGCTCGACGCGGTACGGCTCGTCGGCCCAGCCGAGCATGTTCGCCACCAGGTTGAGCGACTCCGAGGCGTTCTTGGTGAAGACCACCTCGTCGCGGCTGGGGGCGTTGATGAACGCGGCGACCTTGTCGCGCGCGCCCTCGTACAGCGCCGTGGCCTCCTCGGCGAGGACGTGGACGCCGCGGTGCACGTTGGCGTTGTGCCGCTCGTTGTAGTCGGCTCATCGCGTCGAGCACCTGGCGCGGCTTCTGCGAGGTCGCCGCGTTGTCCAGGTACACGAGCGGTGAGCCGTCGTGGACCGTGCGGCTCCAGGATCGGGAAGTCCTTGCGGATCGCCTCGGTGTCGAGCAGGCCCGGCAGCCCGTGGCGGGAGGATGTCACGCGGGAGCGCCTCCCTTCACGTAGGCCTCGTAGCCCTCCTCCTCCAGCTTGTCGGCCAGCTCCGGGCCGCCGGACTCGGCGATCCGGCCCTTGGCGAAGACGTGGACGTGGTCGGGCTTGATGTAGCGCAGGATGCGCGTGTAGTGGGTGATGAGCAGGGTGCCGACCTCGCCGGACTCCCGGACGCGGTTGACGCCCTCGGAGACGACGCGCAGCGCGTCGACGTCCAGGCCGGAGTCGGTCTCGTCCAGCACGGCCATCTTCGGCTTGAGCAGCTCCAGCTGGAGGATCTCGTGCCGCTTCTTCTCACCGCCGGAGAAGCCCTCGTTGACGTTGCGCTCGGCGAAGGCGGGGTCGATGGACAGGCGCTCCATGGCCTCCTTGACCTCCTTGACCCAGGTGCGCAGCTTGGGCGCCTCGCCGCGGATGGCGGTGGCCGAGGTGCGCAGGAAGTTGGAGACGGAGACGCCGGGCACCTCGACCGGGTACTGCATGGCCAGGAAGAGGCCGGCGCGGGCGCGCTCGTCGACGGACATCGCCAGGACGTCCTCGCCGTCGAGCGTCACCGAGCCACTGGTGATCGTGTACTTGGGGTGGCCGGCCAGCGAGTAGGCGAGGGTGGACTTGCCGGAGCCGTTCGGGCCCATGATGGCGTGCGTCTCGCCCTGCTTCACGGTCAGGTCGACGCCACGGAGGATCTCGCGGGCACCGTTCTCGGTGTCGACGGAGACGTGCAGGTCGTTGATCTCAAGCGTTGCCATGGGGAACTCAGGACTCCTGGGTGACGGAGACGAGCACAGCCGCGTCGGGGCCGTCTCCTTCGATCGTGACGGGGTATACGGGGACGGGGCGGGTGGCGGGCAGGCCGGAGGGCTTGCCGGTGCGCAGGTCGAAGCTGGAGCCGTGCAGCCAGCACTCGATCTGGCAGTCCTCCACCTCGCCCTCGGAGAGCGAGACGTTGGCGTGCGAGCAGATGTCGTTGATCGCGAAGACCTCGCCCTCGGTGCGGACGAGCGAGACGGGCATGCCGTCGATCTCGACCCGCTTGGGCGTGTCCTCCTCCAGCTCGCCGAGCGTGGCGACGCGGACGAATCCCTCGTGTGCTCATGCGACGGACGCCTCCAGCTCGGCGTCGATCTTCGCGATGAGCCGCTCCTCCAGGTCGGGCAGGCCGATCTTCTGGACCAGCTCGGAGAAGAAGCCGCGCACCACCAGGCGGCGGGCCTCCTGCTCCGGGACGCCGCGCGACATCAGGTAGAACAGCTGCTCGTCGTCGAAGCGGCCGGTGGCCGAGGCGTGCCCGGCGCCGACGATCTCGCCGGTCTCGATCTCCAGGTTCGGCACGGAGTCGACCCGGGCGCCGTCGGTGAGAACGAGGTTCCGGTTCAGCTCGTAGGTGTCGGTGCCCTCGGCGGCCTTGCGGATCAGCACGTCGCCGATCCACACGGCGTGCGCCGCCTCGCCCTGCAGCGCGCCCTTGTAGGCGACGTTGCTGCGGCAGTGCGGGCTGTCGTGGTCGACGAAGAGCCGGTGCTCCTGGTGCTGGCCGTTGTCGGTGAAGTAGAGGCCGTACAGCTCGGCCTCGCCGCCGGGGCCGGCGTAACTCACGTACGGGTTCAGCCGCACCACGTCGCCGCCGAAGGTGACGACGACGGACTTGAAGGAGGCGTCCCGGCCGATCAGCGCGTTGTGCTGGGAGCAGTGCACGGCGGTGTCGTCCCAGTCCTGCACGGAGACGACGGTGAGCTTGGCGCCGTCGCCGAGGACGAACTCGACGTTGGCCGCGCGTACGGCGTCACCGGTGTGGTCGATGACGACGACGGCCTCGGCGAAGGCGCCGAGCTCGAAGACGGTGTGTCCGTAGCTGACGCCGCCCTCGCCGTGCAGACCGACCCGGATCGGCTCGGTCAGCTGCGTGTCCTTGGGCACGGTGATGACCGCGGCCTTCTCGAACGCGCTGAACGCCTGCGCGGCGACCCGGTCGACGGGCGTGCCGGCGCGGCCGAGGCGGGCGTCGTCACGCGCGACCGTCTCGACGGTCACGCCGTCGGGCGCGGAGACGTCGGTCTTCAGCGAGCCGGACGCCTGCGCGGAGCCGTCGTGCAGGCCGCGCAGCCGCTCCAGCGGTGTGAAGCGCCACTCCTCCTCGCGGCCGTGCGGCACGCGGGAAGTCCGCCACGTCGAACGAGGGCGGTGCGCTCATCCGCGTGGCGACGGTCGACTCCGCGGCCACCGCGATGCCGCCGGAGGCGGAGGATCCCGCCGGGATGTTCTGAGCCTGGGCCATGGCTGTTCGTGCTGCTCTCTTTCTCGGGACGTCGGGTCCGTGGTCGTGGGCGGCGTGCCGCGGCGGGTGGCCGCGGCACGCCCGGGCCGGGCGGTGCGGGCGTCAGCCGACCGCGCCCTCCATCTGCAGCTCGATGAGCCGGTTGAGCTCCAGCGCGTACTCCATCGGCAGCTCCTTGGCGATCGGCTCGACGAAGCCGCGCACGATCATCGCCATCGCCTCGTCCTCGGACAGGCCGCGGCTCATCAGGTAGAAGAGCTGGTCGTCGCTGACCTTGGAGACGGTCGCCTCGTGCCCCATCGTCACGTCGTCCTCGCGGACGTCGACGTAGGGGTAGGTGTCGGAGCGGGAGATGGTGTCCACCAGCAGCGCGTCGCACAGCACGTTGGACTTCGAGCCCTCGGCGCCCTCGCCGATCTCGATCAGACCGCGGTAGGAGGTGCGGCCGCCGCCGCGGGCCACCGACTTGGAGACGATGTTGGAGGACGTGCGGGGCGCCATGTGCACCATCTTGGCGCCGGCGTCCTGGTGCTGGCCCTCGCCGGCGAAGGCGACGGACAGCGTCTCGCCCTTGGCGTGCTCGCCCATCAGGTAGACGGCCGGGTACTTCATGGTGACCTTGGAGCCGAGGTTGCCGTCGACCCACTCCATGGTGGCGCCCTCGTAGGCCACGGCGCGCTTGGTCACCAGGTTGTAGACGTTGTTCGACCAGTTCTGGATCGTCGTGTAGCGGCAGCGGCCGCCCTTCTTCACGATGATCTCCACGACGGCCGAGTGCAGCGAGTCCGAGTTGTAGATCGGCGCGGTGCAGCCCTCGACGTAGTGCACGTAGGCGTTCTCGTCGACGATGATCAGCGTCCGCTCGAACTGGCCCATGTTCTCGGTGTTGATCCGGAAGTAGGCCTGCAGCGGGATGTCGACGTGGACGCCCGGCGGCACGTAGATGAAGGAGCCGCCGGACCACACGGCGGTGTTCAGCGCGGCGAACTTGTTGTCGCCGGCCGGGATCACCGTGCCGAAGTGCTCCTTGAAGATCTCCGGGTGCTCGCGCAGCGCGGTGTCGGTGTCCAGGAACAGGACGCCCTGCTCCTCCAGGTCCTCACGGATCTGGTGGTAGACGACCTCCGACTCGTACTGCGCGGCGACGCCGGCGACCAGGCGCTGCTTCTCCGCCTCGGGGATGCCGAGCTTGTCGTAGGTGTTCTTGATGTCCTCGGGCAGGTCCTCCCAGGAGGCGGCCTGCTTCTCCGTGGACCGCACGAAGTACTTGATGTTGTCGAAGTCGATGCCGCTCAGGTCGGCGCCCCAGTTCGGCATGGGCTTCTTCCCGAAGAGCCTGTGGCCCTTCAGGCGGAGCTTGAGCATCCACTCCGGCTCGTTCTTCTTCCCCGAGATGTCGCGGACGACGTCCTCGGAGAGTCCGCGCTTGGCGGAGGCACCGGCGGCGTCCGAGTCGGCCCAGCCGTACTCGTACCTGCCCAGGCCCTCGAGCTCCGGGTGAGCGGTCTCCGTGGGGAGAGTCATGCGGGGTTCCTCCCGGCCGTGTTCGATCGTGTGCGTGGTGGTGCGTGAACCGGTTGACGTCTTGGGGATGAACGTCGTGCACACCCCGTCGCCGTGGGCGATGGTGGCCAGACGTTGCACGTGGGTGCCGAGCAGCCGGGAGAAGACCTCGGTCTCCGCCTCGCACAGCTGGGGGAACTCCTCGGCCGCGTGCGCCACCGGGCAGTGGTGCTGGCAGAGCTGCTCGCCGCCGGCCGCACGGTGCGCTGCGCGCAGTGGCAGCGTACCCGTCGGCGGTCAGGGCCTGCGGCCAGCGACGCGGGGCCGCTCCTGCGGCGGTACCGACTCCAGCGCCTCGCGGTAACGCTCCGCCTGGGCGGCGATGCGGGCGCGGGCGAAGTCCGCCACGGCCGCCTCGCCGCGCTCCCCGCCGCCCGCGCTCTGCGCGATCCAGCGCATCGCGTCGGCGGCGAGCTCGTCGTAGGCCTGGTCGAAGGCGTCCCGGCCGCAGTCGGTGAGCGCGAAGACCTTGGCCGGCCGGCCGCGGCCGCGCGAGCCGTAGACCCGCTTGGCCCGGGCTTCGACGACGCCCTCGGCGACCAGCGCGTCCAGGTGACGGCGGACCGCCGCCTGGGTGAGCTCGAGCCGCAGCGCGAGCTCGGCCGCGGTGGAGGGGCCGTGGTCCAGGATGGAGCGGGCGACCTTGTTCCGGGTGCCGTGCTGCTCGTCCAGGGTCGGCGGGCGCAGGCAGGCCGACGGCGGCCGTGCCGGCCGTCGTCCGCGTCTCCTGTCGATCGCCCTGGCTTTTCACAACGCCATTGTTGCGTAATTCATCGGCGAGCGGCAACCCGTGCCCTGACCTGCACGGATGGTGTGTGTCACGTAAGGCGAACCTAACCAGGCGCGGCAACCGCGCCCCGCGCCTGCGGCCACATCGAGCGGCCTTCCTAGACTCGCCTGCCATGCACGATGCAGCGGCTGTCGAGATCGCCGGGCTGGTCAAGCGCTACGGCGGCAAGGCCGCGGTCGACGGGCTCGGACCTGACCGTCGGGCCGGGGCACCGTCACCGCGGTGCTCGGCCCCAACGGCGCGGGCAAGACCACCACCGTCGAGACCTGCGAGGGCTACCGGCGGCCGGACGCGGGCACCGTGCGCGTCCTGGGTCTGGACCCGGTCGCCGACGCCGACCGCGCTGCGGCCCCGCATCGGCGTGATGCTGCAGAGCGGCGGCATCTATCCGAGCGTCCGCGCCGACGAGATGCTGCGCCACACCGCCTCCCTGTACGCGCACCCGCTGGACGTCGGCCTGCTCACCGAACGCCTCGGGCTGGCCGCCTGCGGCCGCACCGCCTACCGGCGGCTCTCCGGCGGCCAGCAGCAGCGGCTCGTCCTGGCCATGGCCGTCGTGGGGCGGCCCGAACTGGTCTTCCTCGACGAGCCGACCGCCGGCCTCGACCCGCAGGCCCGCCGCGCCACCTGGGACCTGGTGCGCGAACTGCGCGCCGACGGCGTCACCGTCGTGCTCACCACCCACCACATGGACGAGGCCGAGGAGCTCTCGGACCAGGTCGCGATCGTCGACGGCGGCCGGGTGATCGCCGAGGGCACCCCGGAGGAGCTGTGCCGCGGCGGCGCGGAGAACTCGCTGCGTTTCGGCGGACGTCCCGGGACTGGACCTCGGCTCGCTGCTGCAAGGCGCTGCCGCCGCAGACGACGGCGACCGAGCAGACACCCGGCTCGTACCGCCTGACCGGCGCCGTGGACGCCGACATGCTGGCCACGGTGACGTCCTGGTGCGCACAGCACGGCGTCCTGCCCGACCGGATAGCGGTCGAGCGGCGCTCGCTGGAGGACGTCTTCCTGGAGATGACCGGCAAGGAGCTGCGATGAGTACCGGGACGTTCACGCCGAAGCCGGGCGCCGCGCCGCTGCCGCGCATGATCGCCGCGCAGGCCGGGCTGGAGACCCGGATGCTGCTGCGCAACGGCGAGCAGCTGCTGCTGACGATCATCATTCCGACGCTGCTGCTGGTGCTCTTCAGCGCCGTCGACGTCATCTCCCTGCCGACCGGCACCGGGAGCGGACCGGCGGCCGGGTGGACTTCCTCGCCCCCGGCATCCTGGCGCTGGCGGTGCTGTCCACCGCCTTCACCGGGCAGGCCATCGCCACCGGCTTCGAACGCCGCTACGGCGTCCTCAAGCGGCTGGGCGCCTCTCCCCTGCCACGCTGGGGGCTGATGACCGCCAAGACCTGCGCGGTCCTGGTCACGGAGATCCTGCAGGTGGTCCTGCTGGTCTGCGTGGCCTTCGCGCTGGGCTGGTCCCCGCACGGCGACCCGCTCGCGGTGCTCGCGCTGCTGGTGGCCGGCACGGCGGCCTTCTCCGGCTTCGGGCTGCTGATGGCCGGCACGCTGAAGGCGGAGGCCACCCTGGCGGCCGCGAACCTCGTCTTCCTGCTGCTGCTGGTCGGCGGCGGCGTCGTCGTGCCGCTGTCGAAGTTCCCCGACGGCGTCCGGCAGGTGCTCGAGGTGCTGCCCGATCGCCGCACTCTCCGGCGGGCTGCGGGACGTCCTGCAGCACGGCGCCGCCCTGCCGTGGGGACAGCTGGGTCTGCTGGCGGGCTGGGCCGTGGTCGGCCTCGCCGCCGCGGCGCGCTTCTTCAAGTGGGAGTAACGGCCACAGCGCGTGAAGCGCGCTCCCTCGTGAAAGCGCGCACAAGCGCCGTCCTACGATGGTCCGGTGCCCAACCTGCTGAACCTCGCACGAAACCCCATCGCGTACATCGCCGCCCGCTGGACGCCGAGCCAGCGCACCGTGCAGCGCGCCACGCTGTCCGCGCTGGTGATGGCGGTCGTCATCATCGTGACGGGTGGCGCCGTGCGGCTGACGGGCTCGGGGCTGGGGTGCAGCACGTTCCCCAAGTGCAGTCCCGACAGCCTCGTCGTCACCGCGGAGATGGGCATCCACGGCAAGATCGAGTTCTACAACCGCATGCTGACCTGGGTGCTGTGCGCCGCGGTGGGCTGGGCAATCATCGCCGTGCGGTCCGCGAAGCCGGTCCGCCGGCAGACCGCGCGGCTGGCCTGGGCGCAGTTCTGGCTGGTGATGAGCAACGCCGTCCTCGGCGGCGATCTCCGTCCTGGTCAAGCTGAACCCCTACGTGGTCGCCGGGCACTTCCTGGCCGCGATCGGGCTGCTGACCGTGGCCCTCCTCACCTGGCAGCGCTCCCGTGAGGGCGACGCCGCGCCGCGTCCGCTGGTGGGCAAGCCCGTGCGGCAGCTGGGACAGCTGCTGGTGGCGGCGACCGGCGCGCTCGTCGCGGTCGGCACCGTCGTGACCGGCGCCGGGTCGCATCCCGGCGACAGCAGTCACGTCCCGCGGATGCCGGTCGACTGGCAGACCGATCGCCCAGCTGCACGCCGACCTGGCCTGGGCCGTGGTCGCGCTGTCGCTGGCCGTCTGGCTGGTACTGCGGGCCGTGGACGCCCCCGCCGGGCCGCAGGCCCGCACCCGCGAACTGGTGATCGTGCTCCTCGCCCAGGGCGTGATCGGCTACGTGCAGTACTTCACCGACGTGCCGGAGGTCCTGGTCGGCATCCACATGCTCGGCGCGTCCCTGGTGTGGGTCGCGGTGCTGCGGGTGCTGCTCTCGCTGCGCGAGCGCGGCCTGCCGCCACAGCGGCGCGGCCGCCGGCCCGACGCCGCGGCAGGCCCGCCGGCGGTCGCGCCGCCGCGGCGGCCGCCCCGCACCCGCAGCACGGCGGCCGGGTCCCGGGCGCCCGCCGCGGCGGAGTCCGTCCCGGCCGACGAGTACGCCGGGCGCACGTCGCCGCGAATGGATCGCGCCGGGCGCACCTCCCGGACGGGCCGGCGCCGGGCGCTGCCGCCTGCGATGCCGCGGCGGATCGGTGTGGCGTGCGTCTCCGGCCGTCGACCGCGTCCCGCCGGTGCATGCGGCATGGCAGACACAGAGGACGCCGTCGAGGCGTCACCGGCCGGCACCGGCAGCAGAGGCGCCAGGTGGCGCGGCTCGCCAAGCACATCGGCGCGTTCGCGCGGGCGCACGGCGGGAGCGCCGAGGGGCAGATCGCCTACCTGGGCCAGCGCGGCGCGCGCATCGTCCTGGTCGCCGGGGACGGGGCCTGGGGCGACCTGGTGGCCACCTCCCGTCCGATCGCCGAGCAGGCCGCCGAACGGGCCGGCATCACCGTGCACGAGTCCCTCGAGGGCGAGCTGGCGGGAAGATGCGCACCGGTCGCTACGAGTGGTCCCGCATGGCGGGCATCCAGCTCGGCGGCGGCGAGGCCGGCCGCTGATCCATCGGCGCCCCGCGAACCAGGGCCCGGACCGTGGTGGCGGTCCGGGCCCTGTCGCTGTCCCGGACCCGACGGCCGGCCGCGCGCTGATCGGAACGGGCGGCCGCACCCGGTGCGCGTGACGCCTCGACTCGGCGGACCCAGGCGTGCGGCCGCGCGAGGTGCGCGGGCCGGGACGAGAACGGATCCGGCTGCCGGGCGCGTCCCGCAGGGCGTCAGCGCAGGAACGGGTCGATCGCGACGGCGAGGAAGAGCACCGAGACGTAGGTGATCGACCAGTGGAAGAGCCGCATCTCCTTGAGCTTGGCGCCCGTCACGCCGGCCTTGGCGCGGGCCCGCAGGCCGTGCGCCTCCTTGAGCCACCAGCCGCCGGCCGGCACGGCGACCAGCGGGTAGAACCAGCCGACGTAGCCCAGCGGCCACAGAGCCAGCGAGACGGCGACCATCACCCAGCTGTAGATCACGATCTGCCGCGCCACGACGGTGTTCGCCGCGATGACGGGAAGCATCGGCACGCCGACCCGCGCGTAGTCCTCCTTGACCTTCATCGACAGCGGCCAGTAATGCGGCGGCGTCCAGAAGAAGATCACCAGGAAGAGCACGACGGCGGCCCAGCTCAGCGTCGTTCGTCACCGACGGACCAGCCGATGAAGACCGGCATGCAGCCGGCGATGCCGCCCCACACGATGTTCTGCGAGGTGCGGCGCTTGAGGATCATCGTGTAGACGACGACGTAGAAGAGCAGGGCGCCGAGCGAGAGCGCCGCGGACAGCCAGTTCACCAGCAGTCCGAACCACAGGGTGGAGAAGACGGCCAGGCCCAGTCCGAAGGCCAGGCACTCGCGGGGCGAGACCATGCCGGTGACCAGCGGCCGCTGCTCGGTGCGGTGCATCAGCGCGTCGATGTCGCGGTCGATGTACATGTTCAGCGCGTTGGCGCCGCCCGCGGAGAGGTAGCCGCCGACGCACGTGATCACCACCAGCGAGCGGGTCGGGAACGCCCTGTGCGGCGAGGAACATCACCGGGACGGTGGTGATCAGCAGCAGCTCGATGATGCGCGGCTTCGTCAGGGCGACGAACGCCATGACGCGGGCACCGAACGGCCGGGGACGGGCGTCGCCGGGACCGGTGCCCTCGTCTCACGCACCCCCGCAGGACGGGATTCGACGGCCGTCACGAACACCCCTGATCACGTGAAGTACAAAGCGAGCCGACAGCCGTGGTCGTGACAGGCCCGTCGGCTCGCGCTTACCACGCCACTTTAGACGTTGGCCATAGTGCGCCGTCCCCGGGGTACGTCGGTGCCGGCCGGGACGGCCGGCACCCGCAGGCGCCCGTCCGACGCCGGCGCCCGACGCGGACCGACGGGCCGCCTGGACAGGTGCCCGTGGCCGGCGCTCACGGTCCGGAATGCCACCGGGGTCACCCGTTGCCCGGGAGGCGGCGTGACCACACTGCGGGCATTCGAATGGGCGGGCGGAAGGTCACGGGTAGGCTCGGACTCGCCCGGTGCACCGTCCGTCACCGGTTATCGACATGTGGAGAGGAGCCCTGACGCAGGGTGAGCACAAAGCCGACCACCACAGACCTCGAGTGGACCGAACTGGACCAGCGGGCCGTCGACACCGTCCGCGTCCTGGCCATGGACGCCGTGCAGAAGGTCGGCAACGGCCACCCCGGCACGGCCATGAGCCTGGCGCCGGCCGCCTACCTGGTCTTCCAGAAGCTGATGCGGCACGACCCGAACTCGCCCGGACTGGGCGGGCCGTGACCGCTTCGTCCTGTCCGTGGGCCACTCCAGCCTGACGCTGTACATCCAGCTCTACCTGGCGGGCTACGGCCTGGAGATGGACGACCTGAAGTCCTTCCGCACCTGGGGCAGCCGCACGCCGGGTCACCCGGAGCACGGGCACACCGTCGGCGTGGAGACCACGACCGGCCCGCTCGGCCAGGGCTTCGGCAACGCCGTGGGCATGGCCATGGCCGCCCGCTACGAGCGCGGCCTGTACGACCCGGACGCCCCCGCGGGCAGCTCCCCGTTCGACCACACCATCTGGTGCTTCGCCAGCGACGGCGACCTGGAGGAGGGCATCTCCTCGGAGGCGTCCTCGCTGGCCGGGCACCAGAAGCTGGGCAACCTGGTGGTGCTGTGGGACGACAACCACATCTCCATCGAGGGCGACACGCAGGTCGCGATCTCCGAGGACACCGCCGCGCGGTACGAGGCCTACGGCTGGCACGTGCAGCGCGTCGAACCCAAGGAGAACGGCGACCTGGACCCGGGGGCGCTCCACGAGGCGATGCAAGGCCGCCCGGCAGGAGACCGAGCGGCCCTCCTTCATCGCGGTGCGCTCGATCATCGCCTGGCCGGCCCCGAACGCGCAGAACACCGGCGCCGCGCACGGCGCCGCGCTGGGCGACGGAGGAGGTCGCCGCCACCAAGAAGCTGCTCGGCTTCGACCCGGAGAAGACCTTCCACGTCGAGGACGAGGTCCTCGACCACGTGCGCAAGGCGGTCGAGCGCGGCCGCGAGGCACACGAGAAGTGGAACAGCCGGCTCGCGCAATGGCGGGAAGAGCAACCCCGAGCGGGCCGCCGAGTACGAGCGGATCCGCGCCGGTGAGCTGCCCAAGGACTGGGAGCAGTCGCTGCCGTCCTTCGAGACGGGCAAGGACATGGCCACCCGCAAGGCGTCCGGCGCCGTGCTGAAGGCGCTCGGCCCGGTGATCCCCGAGCTGTGGGGCGGTTCCGCCGACCTGGCCGGCTCGAACAACACGACCTTCGACGACAGCTCGTTCCTCCCGAAGGGCAACGAGGCCGAGGGAGCCGACCCGTACGGCCGCACCGTGCACTTCGGCATCCGCGAGCACGCCATGGGCTCGGCCATGAACGGCATCGCGCTGCACGGCAACACCCGGGTCTACGGCGGCACCTTCCTCACCTTCTCCGACTACATGCGTCCCGGCCGTGCGGCTGGCCGCGCTGATGGCAGGCGCCGGTCACCTACGTGTGGACGCACGACTCCATCGGTCTGGGCGAGGACGGCCCCACCCACCAGCCGATCGAGCACCTGGCGGCGCTGCGCGCCATCCCGGGCCTGAACATGGTGCGTCCCGCCGACGCCAACGAGACGGTGCTCGTGCTGGGCGGAGATCCTGCGGCGGCACTCGACGAAACCTGCCCCGCACGGCCTGGCGCTGACCCGGCAGAACGTGCCCACCTACGCGGCGAACGAGGACGCCGCACGCGGCGGATACGTCTTCGCCGAGGCGGAGGGCGGCGCGCCGGAGCTGCATCCTCATCGGCACCGGCTCCGAGCTGCAGCTCGCCGTCGCCGCGCGGGAGCAGCTGCAGAGCGAGGGCGTGCCCACCCGGGTCGTCTCCATGCCGTGCGCGGAGTGGTTCCAGGAGCAGGACCAGGCCTACCGGGACAGCGTGCTGCCGCCGCGGGTCAGGGCCCGGGTCGCCGTCGAGGCCGGGGTGGCGCTGACCTGGTACCCGTACGTGGGCGGCGCGGGCCGCGTGGTGTCTCTGGAGCACTTCGGCGCCTCCGCCGACTACCAGACCCTCTACCGCGAGTTCGGCCTCACCCCCGAGGCGGTCGCCCAGGCCGCCCGGGAGTCGCTGCAGGCCGCGGCACGCTGACGCACGAACACGACCAGTAGGAGATGCATTTCCCATGACAGACGCACTGAAGCGCCTCTCCGACGAGGGCGTCGCGATCTGGCTGGACGACCTGTCGCGCCGGCGGATCGGTTCCGGCGACCTCGCCGAGCTCATCGACGACAAGCACCTGGTGGGCGTCACCAGTAACCCGACGATCTTCCAGAAGGCGATCTCCTCGGGCGAGGGCTACGAGCAGCAGGTCGCCGACCTCGCCGCGCGGAAGGTCACCGTCGAGGAGGCCGTCCGCATGATCACCACGGCGGACGTGCGGGACGCGGCCGACGTGCTGCGCCCGGTCCACGACGCCACCGGCGGCAAGGACGGCCGGGTCTCCATCGAGGTGGACCCGCTTCCTCGCCCACAACACGAAGGCCACCATCGCCGAGGCCAAGCAGCTGGCCTGGCTGGTGGACCGGCCCAACACCTTCATCAAGATCCCGGCGACCCGCGCGGGCCTCCCCGCCATCACCGAGACCATCGCGAAGGGCATCAGCGTCAACGTCACGCTGATCTTCTCCCTGGACCGCTACCGGGAGGTCATGGACGCCTACCTGGCAGGGCCTGGAGAAGGCCAAGGTCACTGGGCATCGACCTGTCCGGCATCCACTCGGTGGCGTCGTTCTTCGTCTCCCGCGTCGACACCGAGATCGACAAGCGGCTCGACGGCATCGGCACCGAGCGAGGCGAAGGCACTGCAAGGGCAAGGCGGCGGTCGCCAACGCCCGCCTCGCCTACCAGGCCTACGAGGAGGTGCTCGGCCTCCGACCGCTGGACGGCGCTGGAGCGCGCGGGTGCGCACGTGCAGCGTCCGCTGTGGGCGTCCACCGGCGTGAAGAACCCCGAGCTACCGGGACACGATGTACGTGACGGACCTGGTCGCGGCCGACACCGTGAACACCATGCCGGAGGCCACGCTGGAGGCCGTCGCCGACCACGGCGACGATCGACCGGCGACACCGTGCACGGCACCTACGAGCAGGCCCGCAAGGACCTGGACGCGCTCGGCACGCGTGGGCGTCGACTACGACGACGTCGTCCAGGTGCTCGAGGACGAGGGCGTGGAGAAGTTCGAGAAGTCCTGGCGTGACCTGCTGGATTCCACCCGAGGCGGAGCTCGAGCGCCTCACGAAGGAGGCGTAATCACCTGTGAGCAGCGTGGCCAACCCGCTGCGTGACGCCCAGGACCGACGGCTCCCGCGCATCGCGGGGCCGTCGGGCCTGGTCATCTTCGGCGTCACCGGCGACCTGTCTCGCAAGAAGCTGATGCCGGCGGTCTACGACCTGGCCAACCGCGGCCTGCTGCCGCCGGGTTTCTCCCTGGTGGGCTTCGCCCGCCGCGACTGGGAGCACGAGGACTTCGCGCAGATCGTGCACGACGCCGTCAAGGAGCACGCCCGCACCCCGTTCCGCGAGGAGGTCTGGCAGCAGCTGGCCGAGGGCATGCGGTTCGTGCCGGGCGTCTTCGACGACGACGAGGCGTTCAAGCGGCTGAAGTCGACCATCGAGGAGCTGGACGCCTCCCGCGGCACCGGCGGCAACTTCGCCTTCTACCTGTCCGTGCCGCCGAAGTTCTTCCCCACCGTGCTCTCCCAGCTCAAGAAGCACGGGCTCAACGACGGCGGCGAGGACTCCTGGCGGCGCGCCGTGGTCGAGAAGCCCTTCGGGCACGACCTGAAGAGCGCCCGCGAGCTGAACGCGGTCGTGCACCAGGTCTTCCGGCCCAGCGAGGTCTTCCGGATCGACCACTACCTGGGCAAGGAGACCGTCCAGAACATCCTGGCCCTGCGGTTCGCCAACACGATGTTCGAGCCGCTGTGGAACCGCAGCTACGTCGACCACGTGCAGATCACGATGGCCGAGGACATCGGCATCGGCGGCCGGGCCGGCTACTACGACGGCATCGGCTCGGCCCGTGACGTCATCCAGAACCACCTGCTGCAGCTGCTCGCGCTGACCGCGATGGAGGAGCCGGCGTCCTTCGACGCGAAGGCGCTGGTGACCGAGAAGCTGAAGGTCCTCAACGCGGTGCGGCTGCCGCGGGACCTGGGCCGGCACACCGTGCGCGGCCAGTACGCGGCCGGCTGGCAGGGCGGGAGGAAGGTGCCCGGCTACCTCGACGAGGAGGGCATCGACGCCGAAGTCGACGACCGACACCTACGCGGCGCTGCGGCTGCGGATCGACAACCGCCGCTGGGCCGGCGTGCCCTTCTACCTGCGCACCGGCAAGCGGCTGGGCCGGCGGGTCACCGAGATCGCCGTCGTCTTCCAGCGCGCCCCGCACTCGCCGTTCGGCACGACCGACACCCAGGAGCTGGGGCAGAACGCGCTGGTCATCCGGGTGCAGCCGGACGAGGGCATCACGATCCGGTTCGGCTCGAAGGTACCCGGCACCCAGATGGAGATCCGGGACGTGACGATGGACTTCGCCTACGGCGAGTCCTTCACCGAGTCCAGCCCCGAGGCCTACGAGCGGCTCATCCTGGACGTACTGCTCGGCGACGCCAACCTCTTCCCGCGTCACCAGGAGGTGGAGCGGTCCTGGGAGATCCTCGACCCGGTCGAGGAGTTCTGGAACAGCGGCGGCGTGCCCGAGCAGTACCCGGCCGGCACCTGGGGGCCGACGGCGGCGGACGAGATGCTCGCGCGAGACGGACGGAGCTGGCGGCGGCCATGAACATCGATCTCACGGACACCACGTCGAGCCAGATCAACGCGTCGCTGGTCAAGGCCCGCCGGGCCAGCGGCACCCCCGCGGTGGGGATGGTGCTCACGCTGGTCATCGTCACCGACGAGGGCAACCACTACGACGCGCTGAAGGCCGCGACGGAGGCGTCGAAGGAACACCCCTCGCGCATCCTGGTCGTCGTGCGGCGCCCCGGCCGGTCCCCGCGGGACCGGGCGAAGGCGCGGCTGGACGCCGAGGTGCGGATGGGCAGCGAGGCCGGCGCCGGCGAGACGGTGCTGCTGCGGCTGCACGGCGAACTGGCCTCGCACTCCTACAGCGTGGTGCTGCCGCTGCTGCTGCCGGACGCCCCGGTGGTGGTCTGGTGGCCCGAGGACGCGCCGAGGAAGCCGTCCGAGGACCTGCTGGGCACTCTGGCGCAGCGGCGCATCACCGACGCGTCGCAGACCGAGGACCCGGTGGCCACGCTGGATCTGCGCGCCGACGACCTACGCGCCCGGCGACACCGACCTGTCCTGGACGCGCACCACCCCGTGGCGCAGCGTCATGGCGGCCGGCGCTGGACCAGAGGGTCACGAAGGTGACCGGCGCCCAGGTGGAGGGCGAGGAGTACAACCCCTCGACCGAGCTGCTCGGCCTGTGGCTCGCCGACCGGCTGGGCGTGCCGGTGGAGCGGGTCGTCTCCGAGGGCCCTGGCATCACGGCCGTCCGGCTCGCCACGGAGGCCGGGGAGATCTGCCTGGACCGGGCCGACGGCTCGCTCGCCGAGCTGGCGGTTCCCGGGCAGCCCGACCGGCACGTCGCGCTGAACCGGCGGTCGACGGCGGAGCTGATCGCGGAGGAGCTGCGGCGGCTCGACCCGGACGAGGCCTACGAGTCCGCGGTGCGGTTCGGCGTGCGGAACCTGGCCGCGTCGGCCCCGGGCACGAACCCGGGGGCCGCGGCGGAGGACGGCTCGGCGGCGGGGACCCGGCGAGCGCGAGGCGCCGAGTCCGGCTCCGGCCGTCCGGCTCCGGCTCCGGCTCCGGCAAGAAGGCCGCTGCGAGGAAACCCGCTTCGCGCAAGGGGAGCGCCCGGTGACGGCGACTCCGCAGGTCGTGGTGCACCACGACGCACAGGAGCTGGCCCGGCTCGCCGCCGCGCGGCTGATCACCCGCGTCGTCGAGGCGCAGGCCGACCGCGGCATGGCCTCGGTCGTGCTGACCGGCGGCCGGAACGGCAACGCGCTGCTGGCCGCGCTGGGCGAGTCGCCTGCCCGTGACAGCGTCGACTGGTCCCGGCTGGAGCTGTGGTGGGGCGACGAGCGGTTCCTGCCCGACGGCGACCCGGACCGCAACGTCACCCAGGCCCGTCACGCGCTGCTCGACGGGGTCCCGCTGGACCCGGCGCGGGTGCACGTGATGCCTGCCTCCGACGGGCCGTGCGCCGGCGACGTGGAGGCCGCCGCCGAGGCCTACGCCACCGAGCTCGCCGCGGCGTCCGGTGCGGAGGACCACGGCGGAGTGCCGGCGTTCGACGTCCTGCTGCTGGGGCTGGGCCCCGACACGCACGTCGCGTCGCTCTTTCCCGAGCACCCGGGAGTGCGGGAGACAGAGCGTACGGTCGTGGGGGTGCACGGCTCCCCCAAGCCGCCGCCGACGCGCGTCTCGCTCACGCTTCCGGCGATCCGTTCCGCGCGTGAGGTGTGGCTGCTGGCCGCCGGCGAGGACAAGGCGCGGGCTGCGGCGATCGCGCTGTCCGGCGCCGGGGAACTGCAGGCCCCGGCGGCCGGCGCCCGCGGGCGTTCCCGCACGCTGTGGCTCCTCGACGCGGCTGCGGCGGCCGAGCTGCCGCGCGACCTGTACCCGCCCACGTCGTCCTGAGGGACGCCCGGGCGGCGGCGCGCAGGACGGCTGCTCGGGCATCGACCAGGGCACCTGGGACTTCGCCCGCGTCTTCGCCCCTTCACCGGCAGCAGCACGCCGGGCGGCGGTGACGACGGCGGCGACCCGGGCGACGGCTGCACGGTGGCCGCGTGGGACGCGGACACCGTCGACACCGGCGGCGACCGGGTCTCACTCGAGGGACGCACCCGGCAGGCCAAGTGGCGGGCCGGCGGCGAAGGCCCGGCACCACCGGACAGTGGGGGTGTGGAAGGGCTTCGGAAACTGCTGAATACAGCATCCATGAGGGCGTCCGGCAGCCGTCGGGCCGGGCGTCCTCATGCGTTCGAATTCCGCTTCGAATGCCCCGGTGAAGGGGCGGAAACCCGACTGGGTGAACAGAATCTCGGGACCGCTTGACACGGCCTCACCTACGACCTCACAGTGGGCGCTACGGAGAGGTCATCACAGGACCTCATCCACCACCTCCGAAGTTACCTCGCCTCGTCGTCGTGCCAGCTCACATCAGGTTTCGACGGCGGCGAGGACCTGCCTACATCCCGGCCGGCCCCCCGGAAGTCCACCGGGCTCTAACCGGCGAAAAGCGCGTTTCCAAGAAACCCCCGTCCCTTGTCGGCATGCCGTCGGCGAGCGGAATCAGGTGCGCGCGAGCACGTGTCTATCAGTGACTGAAAGGGTGAGTGCCACATGACGCGAATTGCCGTCGAGACGCCGTTGCAGGTCCTCGAGCATGAGCCCTATCTGCAGGTCACCTGGCGGGACACGGAGACCTCCGCGCACGGGTACATCGTCATCGACCAGCTGGTCACGGGCATCGCCACCGGCGGACTGCGCATGAGGCCGGGCTGCACGCTGCACGAAGTGCAGGAACTCGCCCGGGAGATGACGCTGAAGATGGCTGCGTTCGGCATCCACGTCGGCGGCGCGAAGGGCGGCATCGACTTCGACCCCGCGGACCCGCGGGCGGAGGAGGTGCGGGACCGCTTCCTGCGGGCGGCCCGGCCGCTCCTCGAGCGCTTCTGGGTGACTGCCGGCGACCTGGGAACGCAGCAGGACCGGCTCGACCGGTCCTTCGCCCGGATCGGGCTCGGTGAGACCTCCTTCCACGCCGCGGTCGTCCGGGCCGGGGACGAGAGCGAGGTGCGCGCACGCATCCACCAGGCATCCGAGGCCCGTACCGAAGGACTGAAGCTGGCCGAGCTCATCGGCGGCTACGGCGTCGCCGAGGCGGCGCTGGCGGCCCTGGAGCACCGGCGGATCCCGGCCGCCGAGGCGAGCGCTGTCCTGCAGGGCTTCGGTGCCATGGGCGGATCCACCGCCCGCTACCTGGCCCGTGCCGGCGTCAGGATCGTCGGGATCACCGACTCCCAGGGGCTCATCCTCAACACCTCCCGCGGCCTCGACGTGGACCGGATGCTGGAAGCGCGCAGCCCGTCCGGCGTCATCGACCGCTCGGCACTGCGCGAGGACGACCGGGAGCTGCCCGGCGACGCCTGGCTGAGTCAGGACGTCGACGTGCTGGTGCCGGCCGCCGTCTCCTACACGATCACCGCCGACAACTGCGACCAGGTGCGCGGGCGGCTCATCGTGGAGGCGGCGAACGTGCCGACCACGCCAGAGGCCGAGCAGCGACTGCTGGCGCGCGGGGTCACGGTGGTCCCGGACTTCATCGCCAACACCGGCGCCGCCGCCGGAGCCTGGTGGGTGATCCTCGGCGAGGTGGTCAGCCCGACCGGCGCCTGCACCCGGCTGTCGGAACAGATCCGCCCGCTGGTGCGGGGCCTGATGGGCCGGGCCGACGAGACCAGGACCTCGATGCGCGAGGCTGCGGTCCACTACGCACGGGAGAACGCCGAACGGCTCGTGCGCGACTACGGAGACGTCGTGGCCTTCCGGGACCTGTTCGCCGCCGCGCAGGCCCCGGAGCAGCCGGAGCCGGCTCTTGAACTCGTCACATCCACCCCGCCGCCGAGCGGCGTGACCACGGCGGTGGACGCGCTGGACGGCGTCGGCCGCGAGACCGAGTGGCACCCGGCGGAGGCGGTGCCGGCCTACTGGCCGGGGCCGACCGACGAGGGACCCGGCCTGCGCTGAGCAGCGAGCGCCCCGGGCGTGTCGGACCACCCCCGTCCGACACGCCCGGCCGCATCCTGGCGTCAGCCGCCCGGCAGGACGGCCAGCCCCTCGCAGCCCGGCCCGTGCGCGGGCAGGTCGAGCGTCCAGTACAGCAGGGCGCCCTGCACGAGCAGCAGCACGGGAAGGACGCAGGCCGCCACCACGGCGAGGTTGCCCGGAGCGTGACGGGTCACCCGGTCGCCGGCAGTGCGCGCGAGACGCACCGCCACGGCGAGCAACAGCAGTGCCACCACCGCAAGGGAGGGACCCGCCCAGGCGGTGACCCACATGCGCGTCGAGGGGCCGAGGTAGTCACAGTGCTGGAAGGTGTCGCCGTCGAAGGCGATGCGGGCGCCCAGCATCGCACCGGAGACCACGGTCAGGGGCACGACGGCGGCCGCCCAGGGCCGCCAGGCCCGGCCCTTCGGTACAGCGGCGGATTCCGTCGTCCCCATGCATCCCCCCGGTTGCGCCCCCGCCGGCTCCGGAGCAGGCCCGCTTCGGCTGCCCCCCGGCCCCGCTGTCAGAGCGGGTCGTCGGTCAGCGTACCGGCGCACTCCAGGAGGAGGGCGTGCACGAAGGCCTGTGGAAGGTTGCCCCGCAACTGGCGCCGGCCGATGTCGTACTCCTCGGAGAACAGCCCGGCCGGGCCGCAGGCGGCACGGTTGCGTTCGAAGTACCGCATGGCCGACAGGTTCCGGCCCTGCTGGTGTTCGGCCAGGGCCATCATGAAACCGCAGAGCAGGAAGGCACCCTCCGCGTCGCCGAGGTCCCGCTCGTCGTGGCGGAACCGGTAGACGTAGTGCTCCCGGGCCAGCCGTTCACGGATCGCCCGCACGGTGGCGACGGTGCGCGGGTCGTCGGCGGGCAGGGCGCCGCGTACCGGCGGCAGCAGCAGGGAGGCGTCGGGAAGGGGGTCAGCCGGGCTGCGCTGCCAGTACCCGTCCGCGTGCAGGCTGGTCTTCGCCGTCCCGGCGAGGATCGTGTCGGCCAGCTGCGTCCACGCGGTGACCTCTGCGGCGGGCAGCGCGGCGGCCTGACGGAGTCCGGCGACGCAGGTGAGCCGGGAATGCGTCCACCTTCTGTCGTCGAGCTCCCAGATCCCGGCCTCGGGGTCCCGCCAACGTGCGCCGACGGCGGAGACGGCGACGACGAGCGCGCGCCAGCCGTCGGCGTCGAGCCGGTCCTGCCGGGCAGCCGTGGCCAGCAACTGCATCGCCTCGCCGAAGGCGTCGAGCTGGAACTGCCGGTTCACCCAGTTGCCCGACTTGTCGGTACCTCCCGGGTAGCCGGCCAGGTCCAGCGTCTGCTCGGAGGGCACCGGGCAGCCGGTGACGGTGTACGCCGGGCGCAGTCGTGGCCCGTCCTCGAGGAGCCGCGCGGTGACGAAACCGACGGCGTCGTCCAGCAGATCTGTGGCGCCCACACGGGCAGCGGAGATGCCGGCGTAGGACTGGTCGCGGATCCACGCGTAGCGGTAGTCGTAGTTGCGGCCGCTGCCCGCCCGTTCGGGCAGGCTCATGGTGCCCGCGGCGACCATTCCGCCACCGCTGCTCGTCAGGCCTCGCAGCACCGCGTAGGCGTGCCGTGCGTCGCGCCAGGCGATGGTGACGTCCACGCCGGAGCGGGCGCGCCGCCACGCCGCCTCGGTCGCCTCCCAGGCCGTGCCCGGCGTGACGGGGTTCTGGGGGAGTTCGTCCTCGGACAGCTCCAGGACCAGGTCGTGGTGGCCGCCGGCCGGGACACTGACGTCCAGTACGAGCACGTCCCCGGAGCCGTCGGCAAGCGGACGGGTCCGGGCGTCGGCACCGCCCGTCCAGCGCCAGCGCAGTCCCCCGCTCGTACCGGTCCACACACCGTCGTGCCGCCTCATGCCGCCGGCGCCGGCCTCGCCGAAGCCGGCCTGCGGCGACAACAGCACCGTCAGGTGCGCCCTCTTCTGGGGGGCGGTGATGCGGCGCAGCACGACGGCCCTCCCCGGTTCCCCGGGGAAGGCCAGCGCCTCCCGGCATTCGACCGGGCCGTCGCCGGTGATCCAGCGGCTGCGCCAGATCAGACTGCCCTGCTCGTAGTAGCCGCCCCACACGTGGCGCGGGTCGGCCGGAGTGACGGAGTAGACCCCGCCGCCGCCGATCAGCTGGGAGAACACCCCGCCGGAGTCCCAGCGCGGTGCGCACATCCACACGATGTCGCCGTGCGGGCCGATCAGCGCGCCCCGCTCACCGTCGGCCAGCAGCGCGTAATCGCGCAGCACGTGCGGGCGGAAGGCCGCCTCGATGTCGACCGCGTCGGTCCTCGTCGGCATGCGCCGTCCTTTCCGGGAGCGGACGATGCGCGTGACGGGTTCCCGCTTCACCGGCCGGCAGGCGTCTCAGCGGCCGCGCTGCTCCCGGTACCTGGCCACGAGCGCGGAGGTGGAGGCGTCCAGTCCCTCGGCCTGCTCGCCGTGGCTCAGCGCCGGCTCGATGCGCTTGGCGAGCACCTTGCCCAGTTCGACGCCCCACTGGTCGAAGCTGTCGATGTTCCAGATCGCACCCTGCACGAAGACCTTGTGCTCGTACAGCGCGACGAGCTGGCCCAGCACCGAGGGAGTCAGCTCCGGGGCGAGGACGGTGGTGGTGGGGCGGTCACCGGCGAAGGTGCGGTGCGGGACCTGCTCCTCGGGGACCCCTTCGGCGCGGACCTCCTCGGCCGTCTTGCCGAAGGCGAGGGCCTGCCCCTGGGCGAACAGGTTGGCCATGAGCAGGTCGTGCTGACCGGCGAGTTCGCCGAGGGCGGGCAGCGGGCGTGAGAAGCCGACCAGGTCGGCGGGGATCAGCCTGGTGCCCTGGTGCAGCAGCTGGTAGTAGGCGTGTTGCCCGTTGGTGCCGGGCGTCCCCCAGACCACGGGGCCGGTCTGCCAGCGCACCGGGCGGCCCTCGCGGTCGGTCGACTTGCCGTCGGACTCCATGTCGAGCTGCTGGAGGTACGCGGTGAACTTCGACAGGTAGTGGGAGTACGGCAGGACGGCGTGTGACTGGGCGTCGAAGAAGCCGCCATACCACACGCCCAGCAGGCCCAGCAGCAGCGGAGCGTTGTTCTCCGGCGGCGCCGTGCGGAAATGCTCGTCGACGGTGTGGAAGCCATCGAGCATCTCCCGGAAGTGGTCGGGTCCGATGGCGATCATCAGGGAGAGCCCGATCGCCGAGTCGTAGGAGTAGCGGCCGCCGACCCAGTCCCAGAACTCGAACATCTGGGCAGTGTCGATGCCGAACTTCTCCACCTCTGCGGTGTTCGTGGACAGGGCGACGAAGTGGGAGGCGACGGCGGTCTCGTCGGCGTCCAGGCCGTCCAAGAGCCACCTCTTGGCGGCCGTGGCGTTGGTGATCGTCTCGATGGTGGTGAAGGTCTTCGAGGCGACGACGAACAGCGTCTCGGCCGGGTCGAGTCCGCGCAGCGCCTCGTGCAGGTCGGCACCGTCGACGTTGGAGACGAAGTGGAAGTCCAGCTGCCGGTCGCTGTAGGCGCGCAGCGCGTCGTAGGCCATCGCCGGTCCCAGGTCTGAGCCGCCGATGCCGATGTTGACGACGGTGCGGATGCGCCGACCGGTGTACCCGGTCCACTCCCCGCCGCGTACCCGGTTCGCGAAGTCGCTCATCTTGTCCAGAACCGCGTGCACCTCGGGGACGACGTTCCGCCCGTCGACCTCGACCACGGCGTCACGGGGCGCGCGCAGCGCGGTGTGCAGCACGGCGCGGTCCTCGGTGACGTTGATCTTCTCACCGCGGAACATCGCCTCCCGCAGACCGGCCACGCCGGCGGCCTCGGCGAGCGCATGCAGCAGCCGCAGCGTCTCGTCGGTGACGAGCTGCTTGGAGTAGTCCAGGTACAGGTCACCCGCCTGGACGGTCAGCCGCTTCGCCCGCGACTCGTCCGCGGCGAAGAGGTCCCGCAGGTGCACCTCGCCGAGCGCCTCCCGGTGCTCGGCGAGCTCCCGCCACTGAGGCAGTTCGTCCAGTGGAGTGCGGCCGTCTGCGTGATGCTGCGTCATGTCCGCCATCAGCCCATTCGTCTCTCGTGCTTGGCCCCGCCGTAGTCCAACCTAAGGGATGGGGCTCCCCGCCAAGCCACGCGACGGCGGAGCTCCCGGCGGGGAGTCGCGGCGCACCCGCCAAGGGAGACCGACGGCGCACCGGGCGCTGCGTGCGGACCTCTTCCCGCGCACGAAGGCGCTCACCGTGCGGGCCGAAGACCGGGGTGAGCGGCCGCCGGGCACAAGGACCCGGCGGGTGCAGGTGCTTCGCCGCCTCGGTCCGGTCCGGCGGGGTGCTTGCGGCCTGCCGCCGCAGACAGCGGGAGAGCTGCCGTGCCGAGCGCTGCGCCGGCTAGTGCCGCATCAGCCAAGGTTCGCCCCGCTCGCCGCCCTGGCACGCACGCTCTCCCCCTGCCTTCGGCGGGAGGTCCCCCCTGCGTTGCCCGAAAGCCCGGGTAGGACACCTGCATGCGGCGTCCGGGCGCCGTGCGAGAGGCTCGGCACCCGCAGGCGCAACAAAGCCGAGACGGAGCGAGCGAAGCGAACGCAGTGCACCAGGACGCCTCAGCTACCGGGCAAACCCTGCCTGCCGCGGCACTAGATCTCGCCGCGCAGCTTGGCCAGCGCCTCGGCGAGAATGGCCTCGCCGTCGGCGTCGCTGCGCCGTTCGCGGACATAGGCCAGGTGCGTCTTGTACGGCTCGGTGCGCGGCGGGTCGGGCGGGGTCTCCCGGTCCTTGCCGGCGGGGAAGCCGCAGCGCGGGCAGTCCCAGACGTCAGGGACCTGCGCGTCGCCGGCGAAACTGGGCTGCGTCTCGTGCCCGTTCGCACACCAGAAGGAGATGCGCAGCCGGGGCGCGGACTCGCCGCGCTCGGCCTCGCCCATCGGGCCCGCCCCGACCCGGCTTCCCCGGATCGCGTTGCCACCTGCCACGGTCGTCACTCCCTGCCTCACGGTGCCGCGGAGCGTCGACGTACGGCTCCACTGCGGGCGCCCAGTGTAAGCAGCACCCAACACTCGCCCAACGACCTCGCGTTGCCGCGTCGGACCGCGTGCCGCGGGACAAGACCTCATGATAGGCCGGGGTACGCGGAAGGGAAGAAGGCAGCGCCGCCCGTCAGCTGTTGATCTTCATCAGGAAGCCCAGCACCACGATGCAGGCGAACCACATGAGGGCCACGACGACCGTCATCCGGTCCAGGTTGCGTTCGGCGACCGACGAGCCGCCGACGGAGGACTGCATGCCGCCGCCGAACATGTCGGAGAGGCCGCCGCCCTTGCCCTTGTGCATGAGGACCAGCAGCAACAGCAGCAGGCTGAAGACGATGAGGGCGATGGAGAACCCCAGGACCACGGCGGGACCAACTCTCTCGGACTGGATCGGGAAGTTTCTTCGGGTGGGGGCCGGACGCACCGGACCGGCCCCCGCAAGGGTAGACGAGGTCGCCTCCGACGTCACCCGTCACCTCGTGTGACGGATCACCGCCTGAGGCGTCACTGATCGCGGAAACGGACGATCTTCACGAACTCGTCCGCGTCCAGCGAGGCGCCGCCGACCAGGGCGCCGTCCACGTCGGGCTGCGCCATGATCGAGGCGACGTTGCCGGACTTGACCGAGCCGCCGTACTGGATGCGCACGCCGTCGGCAAGCTCCTGGCCGTACAGCTCGGCCAGCCGGCCACGGATCGCGCCGCAGACCTCCTGGGCGTCCTCCGGGGTCGCCACCTCGCCGGTTCCGATGGCCCACACCGGCTCGTAGGCGATCACGACGGACGCGGCGTCCTCGGCCGGGACGTCCTTCAGGGCGCCGTCCACCTGGGCCAGAGTGTGAGCGACCTGGCCGCCGGCCTTGCGGACCTCCAGGCCCTCCCCGACGCACAGGATCGGGGTCAGCTCGTGCCGGTAGACGGCCTTGACCTTGGCGTTGCAGGACTCCTCGTCCTCGCCGTGGTGCTGCCGTCGCTCACTGTGGCCGACGATCACGTAGCTGCACTTCAGCTTGGCCAGCATCGGCCCGGAGACCTCGCCGGTGTAGGCGCCCGAGTCGTGCGCGGAGACGTCCTGGGCGCCGTAGCGGATCTTCAGCTTGTCCCCGTCGACCAGGGTCTGTACGGAGCGCAGGTCGGTGAACGGCGCCAGGGCGACGACCTCGACGGCGTCGTGATCCTTGTCGGACAGGGCGAAGGCGAGCTTCTGGATGTGGGCGATGGCCTCGAGGTGGTTGAGGTTCATCTTCCAGTTGCCCGCCATGATGGGCGTGCGGCTGCTCACTGCACTGTCTCCTTGTTCGCTTCTCCGCCCGCGCGGCGCAGCGGTACGGCGATCATGTGTGTCTGCGGCCCGGCGGCCGTGCGCGCGTGGCTCACGAGTCAGTCCTCCAGTGCGGCGAGGCCGGGCAGGGTCTTGCCCTCGAGGTACTCGAGGCTGGCGCCGCCTCCGGTCGAGATGTGCCCGAACGCTGTTCTCGTCGAAGCCGAGCATACGCACGGCGGCGGCGCTGTCGCCGCCACCGACGACGGTGAAGGCGGGGCTGTCGAGCAGCGCCTGCGCGACGGCTCGGGTGCCCTCGGCATAGTCCGGGTGCTCGAAGACGCCCATCGGACCGTTCCAGAAGACCGTGGCCGCGTCGGCGAGCCTGCCCGCATACAGCTTGCGGCTGTCAGGGCCGATGTCCAGGCCCTCCAGGTCGGCGGGGATGGCGTCGGCCGGCACGACGACGGGGTGGGTCGGCTCCTTAGTCTGCAGGTCGGGGAAGCCGGCGCCGGCCACCACGTCCACCGGGAGGACGAACTCCACGCCCAGTTCTTGCGCCCGCTCCAGGTAGCCGCGCACCGCAGGCACCTGGTCCTCCTGCAGCAGCGAGTTTCCGACCTCGTGGCCCTGTGCCTTGAGGAAGGTGTAGGCCATGCCGCCGCCGATGAGGATGCGGTCGGCCTTCTCCAGCAGGTGCTCGATGACGCCGAGCTTGTCCGAGACCTTGGCACCTCCGAGGACGACCGCGTAGGGCCGCTTGACGTCCTCGGTGAGCTGCTTGAGCACGCCGACCTCGGTGGCGATGAGGCCGCCGGCCGCGTGCGGCAGCCGCGCGGGCAGGTCGTAGACGGAGGCGTGCCTGCGGTGCACGGCGCCGAAGCCGTCGCCCACATAGAGGTCGGCCAGGCCGGCGAGTTCGTCGGCGAACGCGCCGCGCTCGGCGTCGTCCTTGGACGTCTCGCCGGAGTTGAACCGCAGGTTCTCCAGGAGCGTGACCCCGCCGTCGGCAAGCTCGCCGACGGTGGCCTTCGCGCTGTCGCCCACGGTGTCGGTGGCGAAGGTGACGCCGCCGCGCGCGGCGTCGCCCAGCAGCTCGCCCAGCCGCTTCGCGACCGGGGCGAGGGAGAACCTCTCCTCCGGTGCGCCCTTGGGACGGCCCAGGTGAGAGGCGACGACGACCCGGGCACCGGCCTTCGCGAGCCGGGTGATCGTCGGTACGGCGGCGCGGATCCGGCCGTCGTCGGTGATGGTCGTCCCGTCCAGCGGAACGTTCAGGTCGGCGCGGACGAAAACCCGCTTGCCAGCGACCTGGAGGTCGTCGATCGTCTTCATGCTTCCTTTGAGCTCCCAGATATGCACGGGCCGGGACCCGTGGTGCGCGAGTGGGCGCCCCACGGGTCCCGGCGGGTCACGTTGCGGTGCGCGGACGCGAAACGGTCAGAGCCGCTCGCCGACGAAGACGGTCAGGTCCACCAGGCGGTTGGAGTAACCCCACTCGTTGTCGTACCAGCCGACGATCTTCACCTGCTTGCCCTGGACCATCGTCAGCGACGAGTCGAAGGTGCAGGAGGCAGGCCAGTTGACGATGTCCGAGGAGACGATGGCGTCCTCGGTGTAGTCAACGATGCCCTTGAGCTGGCCCTCGGCTGCCTTCTGGAAGGCGTTGTTGACCTCGTCCCGGGTAACCTCGCGCTCGACCTCGAGCACCAGGTCGGTGACCGAGCCGGTCGGGACCGGGACGCGCATCGCGATGCCGTCCAGCTTGCCCTGGAGCTGCGGCAGCACCAGGGCCGTGGCCTTCGCGGCGCCGGTGGACGTCGGGATGATGTTCTGCGCTGCGGCGCGGGCGCGGCGCAGGTCCTTGTGCGGGAAGTCCAGGATGCTCTGGTCGTTGGTGTAGGCGTGAACCGTCGTCATCATGCCCTTGACGATGCCGAAGTTCTCGTCCATCACCTTCGCCATCGGCGCGACGCAGTTGGTGGTGCAGGAGGCGTTGGAGACCACATCGTGCTGCGCGGGGTCGTAGGCGTCCTCGTTGACGCCCATGACGACGGTGATGTCCTCCTGCTTGGCGGGAGCCGAGATCAGCACCTTCTTGGCGCCGGCAGCGAGGTGCTTGGCCGCGTCCTCGCGCTTGGTGAAGATGCCGGTGGACTCGACGACGATGTCGGCGCCCAACTCGCCCCACGGCAGCTGCGCCGGGTCGCGCTCGGCCATGGTCTTGAAGGTCTGGTTGCCGACCGTGATGGTGTCGTCGGTGTGGCTGACGGGCTGCTTCAGGCGGCCGAGGATACTGTCGTACTTCAGCAGGTGGACCAGAGTGGCGTTGTCGGTCAGGTCGTTGACACCGACGATCTCGATGTCCGCCCCCTGCTCGATCAGGGCGCGGAAGTAGTTACGGCCGATGCGGCCGAAGCCGTTGATGCCTACGCGGATCGTCACGAACCGATCTCCTCGTTGGTACGCCGGTGCACGCACCGGCGAGAGCTGTATGAGATGCCCTGACCATTTCCGACCCTACCGCGCGCAGGCGCCTCACGGCGCGAGGGGCCGACGGTTTGCGCCCATCCGCGCGGCCGGACCACACCCGCGGACCGCCGCGCCACCCACCGACGCAGGCGTCCGCACCGCCCGGGCGAACGGCCGCCGCCTGTCACGGGCGGTGGGCGCGGATACAGGCCGCGGGGCCGGCGCGGGGCCCGCAGAGCCGGGCGCACCGCCGTCGGCCGGCCGTCAGCCGACCATCTCCTCGGTCAGGTTCGTATCCGTACCGGCCATGCCCAGATCCTGCGCGCGCTTGTCGGCCATCGCCAGCAGTCGGCGGATCCGGCCGGCGACCGCGTCCTTGGTCAGCGGCGGGTCGGCCAGCGCGCCCAGCTCCTCCAGGGATGCCTGCTTGTGCTCCATACGCAGCCGGCCGGCGGCCGCCAGATGCTCGGGGACCTCCTCGCCGAGGATCTCCAGGGCCCGGTTCACCCGCGCGCCGGCCGCCACGGCGGCGCGCGCCGAGCGCCGCAGATTCGCGTCGTCGAAATTGGCGAGCCGGTTGGCCGTGGCCCGCACCTCGCGCCGCATCCGGCGCTCCTCCCACGCCAGCACCGACTCGTGCGCGCCGAGCCGCGTCAACAGCGCGCCGATGCCGTCACCGTCACGGACGACGACGCGGTCCACGCCGCGCACCTCCCGCGCCTTGGCCGGGATCTGCAGCCGACGTGCAGCGCCCACCAGGGCCAGGGCGGCCTCCGGGCCGGGGGAGGTGACCTCCAGGGACGACGAGCGCCCCGGCTCGGTCAGCGAGCCATGGGCCAGGAACGCGCCGCGCCAGGCCGCCTCGGCGTCACAGGTAGCCCCCGAGACCACCTGCGGAGGCAGCCCCCGGATCGGACGGCCGCGGCTGTCTACCAGGCCGGTCTGCCGGGCCAGCTGGTCACCTCCGGCCACCACCCGCACGACGTAGCGTGAGCCGCGCCGCAGTCCGCCCGGTGCCATCACGACCAGGTCGGAGGCGTGCCCGAAGATCTCCATGATGTCCTTGCGCAGCCGCCGCGCGGCGATCCCGGTGTCCAGCTCGGCTTCGATCACGATGCGCCCGCTGACCAGGTGCAGCCCGCCGGCGAACCGCAGGAGCGAGGACACCTCGGACTTCCGGCAGCAGGTGCGGGTGACCGGTAGCCGGGAGATCTCGTCCTTCACCGCTGCCGTCATCGCCATGGGCCGATCCTTCCGTGCATCCGAAAAATACGGTCGTACGCGGCGGCCAGCAGTTCCGGGTCGTGCCGGGGTGTGTGGTCCGGCGCCGCGACGGGCGCGAGTTCGACCGTCGCCCCGAGCCGTTCCGCAGCGTCCCGCAGGCTGTCGGCGTCCGGTACGGCATCCTGGTCGGCCAGCACCACGTCAAAGGTGAGTTTAGGGGCGTGTCGGGCCAAAACCTCCACATGACGCTGCGGAGAGAAGCCGCTGGTCTCGCCCGGCTGCGGTGCGAGGTTGAGCGAGAGGACCCGGCGTGCCCGGGTCTCCTGCAGCGCCTGCAGCAGCTCGGGCACCAGCAGGTGCGGGATGACGGAGGAGAACCAGGAGCCCGGGCCGACCACCACCCAGTCCGCGTCCAGAACGGCGGCCACCGCCTCCGGCACGGCCGGCGGGTCGGGCGGCACGAGCCGCACCTGCCGCACCTCGCCGGGTGTGAGGGCGACGGTGGCCTGCCCACGCACCGTCGACAGCGCCCTCGGGCTCGGCCGGGTCGTGGCCACGCACCAGCGCCTGCAGCTCCAGCGGCACGGCCGACATGGGCAGCACCCGCCCGTGCGCGCCGAGCAGCTTGCCGACCAGATCGAGGGCCTGCACGTGGTCGCCGAGCTGCTCCCACAGCGCGACGATCAGCAGGTTGCCCACGGCGTGTCCGTGCAGCTCCCCCTGGCTGACGAAACGGTGCTGCACGACCTCCGCCCAGGTGCGGCCCCAGTCGTCGTCGCCACACAGCGCGGCCAGCGCCTTGCGCAGGTCGCCGGGCGGCAGCACGCCCAGTTCGTCGCGCAGTCGCCCGCTGGAACCGCCGTCGTCGGCGACGGTGACGACGGCGGTCAGGTCACCGGTGATCCGGCGCAGCGCGGTCAGGGAAGCCGACAGGCCGTGGCCGCCGCCGAGTGCGACGACCTTGGGCGTGCCGCCGCGGGTGAGCCGGCGGCCGGCGGAGCCCGGGAGCCGCAGCGTTCTGCGCGGCATCACTCACGCCCCATGTCCCGGTGGACGACGACGGTCTCCACGCCTTCGGCCGACAGCCGCCGGGCGAGCCGCTCGGACATGGCCACCGAGCGGTGCTTGCCGCCGGTGCAGCCGACGGCGACGGTGACGTAGCGCTTGCCTTCGCGGCGGTAGCCCGCGGCGATGAGCTGCAGCAACTCGGTGTAGCGGTCGAGGAACTCCTTGGCGCCGGGCTGGTTGAAGACGTAGCCGGAGACCTCCTCGTTGAGGCCGGTGAAGGGCCGCAGTTCGGGCACCCAGTGCGGATTGGGCAGGAAGCGGCAGTCCACGACGAGGTCTGCGTCCACCGGGAGGCCGTACTTGTAGCCGAAGGACATCACCGTGGCCCGCAGCTCGGGCTCCTCGTCGCCGGCGAACTGGGCGTCGAGCTTGGCGCGCAGTTCGTGCACGTTGAGGCTGGAGGTGTCGATCACCAGGTCGGCGTCACCGCGCAGTTCGCGCAGCAGGTCGCGCTCGGCGTCGATGCCGTCGACGATGCGGCCGTCGCCCTGCAGCGGGTGGGGACGGCGCACGGATTCGAAACGGCGCACGAGCGCCTCGTCGGACGCCTCCAGGTACACCACGCGCCGGGTGACGCGCTGGGCGTCCAGGTCGGCCGTCGCCTGCCTGAGCGTGTCGAAGAAACGGCGGCCGCGCACGTCGACCACGACGGCGATGCGGGCGACGTTGCCCTGGGAACGCGCACCGAGGTCGACCATGGTGGGGATGAGGGCGGGCGGCAGGTTGTCCACGACGAACCAGCCCAGGTCCTCGAGGCATTTCGCGGCGGTGCTGCGGCCCGCTCCCGACATCCCGGAGATGATCACCAGCTCCGGCAGTGCGCCCTCAGGTCGCTCCGCCGTCGTACCCGTACTCACCTGTGCTCCGTCTCTGCGCTCTTCGCCGTCGGTGTTCATCGCCTCTCCCCCGGTCCGTGCCTGGTGCGTGGGTCATTCGTCTTCCACGATCTCACCTGTGGCCGTGTTCACGGCGGGACCGCCCGGCGTGGCGGAGGCGAGCGCGGCCACGACCGTCTCGGCCGTCTTCCGCCCGACCCCCGGAACCTCGCACATCTGCTCGACGGTGGCGGCGCGGAGCCGCTTGACGGAGCCGAAGTGCTTGATCAGCGCCTGTTTGCGGCTCTCGCCCAGGCCGGGGACGGCGTCCAGCGGGCCGGCGCGCAACACTTTGGACCGCTTGCTGCGCTGGTAGGTGATCGCGAAGCGGTGCGCCTCGTCGCGGATGCGCTGCAGCAGGTACAGGCCCTCGCTGGTGCGCGGCAGCACGACCGGGTCGTCCTCGTCGGGCAGCCACACCTCCTCCAGCCGCTTGGCCAGGCCGCACACGGCGACGTCGTCGATGCCCAGTTCGTCCAGCGCGCGGCGGGCGGCAGCGACCTGCGGGCGGCCGCCGTCGACGACGAGCAGCTGCGGCGGGTAGGCGAACCTCCGCGGCCGCCCGTCCTCGTCCCGCGGTCCGTGCGCCGCTGCTTGGGTGGCCTCTTCCTCCCCCTCCGGCCACTCGCCGGTCTTCTGCCGCTCCTTGAGATAACGGCTGAAGCGGCGGGAGACGACCTCGTGCATGGCGCGGACGTCGTCCTGGCCGGCGAAGGACCTGATCTGGAAGCGCCGGTACTCGCTCTTGCGGGCCAGGCCGTCCTCGAAGACGACCATGGACGCCACCACGTCGTCGCCCTGCAGGTGGGAGACGTCGTAGCACTCCACGCGCAGCGGCGCGGAGTCCAGGCCGAGTGCCTCGGTGATCTCCTCCAGGGCGCGGGAGCGGGTGGTCAGATCGGAGGCCCGCTTGGTCTTGTGGAGAGCCAGTGCCTGCTTGGCGTTGCGGTCGACGGTCTCCATCAGCGCACGCTTGTCCCCGCGCTGCGGGACGCGCAGACTCACCGCCGCGCCCCGGCGCTCGGCGAGCCACTGCGCTATCGGCTCGGCGGGGTCGGGCAGCGCGGGGACCAGCACCTCCTTGGGCACGGCATCCCCCTGCTCCTCGCCGTACAGCTGCTGCAGCGCGTGCTCGACGAGCTCGGCGGTGCCGATCTCCTCGACGCGGTCGGTCACCCAACCGCGCTGACCGCGGATCCTGCCGCCGCGCACGTGGAAGATCTGTACGGACGCCTCGAGTTCGTCCTCGGCGACGGCGAACACGTCGGCGTCGGTGGCGTCGGCGAAGACGACGGCGTTCTTCTCCATGGCCTTGCGCAGCGCCCCGATGTCGTCCCGCAGCCGGGCGGCACGCTCGTACTCCATGTCCTCGGCGGCCGTCTGCATCTCCTTCTCCAGGCGGCGCACGTAGGTGCCGGTGCGTCCGGCCATGAAGTCACAGAACTCCTCGGCCAGCTCGCGGTGTTCCTCGGGGCTGACGCGGCCGACGCAGGGGGCTGAGCACTTGCCGATGTAGCCGAGCAGGCACGGCCGCCCGATCTGCTCGGACCGCTTGAAGACTCCGGCGGAGCAGGTGCGCACGGGGAAGACGCGCAGCAGCAGATCGACGGTCTCCCGGATGGCCCAGGCGTGCGCGTAGGGGCCGAAGTACCGCACGCCCTTCCGCTTCGGCCCGCGCAGCACCTGCACGCGCGGGTACTTCTCGTTGAGCGTCACGGCGAGCGAGGGGTAGCTCTTGTCGTCGCGGTACTTGACGTTGAACCGGGGGTCGAACTCCTTGATCCAGGAGTACTCGAGCTGCAGCGCCTCGACCTCGGTGCCGACCACCGTCCACTCCACGGAGGCCGCGGTGGTGACCATGGTGCGCGTGCGGGGGTGCAGGCCGGCCAGGTCCTGGAAGTAGTTCGCGAGCCGCTGCCGCAGGCTCTTCGCCTTCCCGACGTAGATCACCCGGCGGTGCGCGTCACGGAAGCGGTACACCCCCGGGGAGTCGGGGATTTCTCCCGGCTTGGGTCGATAGGTGGAGGGGTCGGCCATGCTCACACCCTACGACCGCGCGGTGACACGGTACTGCCTCCCGGCCGCAGCCCAGGGCGCATGCCCATCTTGTGGAGATGTATCAAAGATCGCGTGGGAAAAATCCGTTTCCGGCCGCGTCTTCGCTATCGTCACCCTGTCGACGACCCGCCAGGGGGGCTTGTGCGTCGACGCAGGCGGAGGGGGACTGTGCGTGACCGGGATGTTACGTATCCATTTCACTGACGAGGATCTGTCGCGCGTGCGGCTGGCCGAGAGGCCGGACCCACTGTGGGAGCTGGTGCTGGGCATGCAACAGCTGACTGCACCCGCATCCAGCCGGTATCGCAGCGTCGTCTTCCGCAGGTGGCGCCGCCGGGCCCGCGACGTCCTGCGGGAGAGGCACCTCGTCGGGGCGGCTCGGCTACTGGCGGGCATCGCCCCGTCGGACAAGCCCTATTTCCCGGACTTTCTCACCCCCGCGGCCGCGGGGGACGGACTGGAGGAGGGCCTGAGGGCCGTAGCGGGCGTCCCCCGGCCACAACTGCACACAGAGCTGTCCCGGATGGCCGGGCTCTCCCCCCTGCCCTCCTGGGCCCGTGGCCTGGCCGCCGGCGATCCGGACAGGCGAACCGAGCTGACCAAGGTGCTGCGGGCGTTGCACGGCACCGTCATCGCCCCGGCGTGGACCGGTGTCGACGCACTGTTCGACGCCGACCGGATTGTTCGGGCGCGCGCTCTGTGCGACGGCGGCGTCGAAGGACTCCTTCGCTCCCTGCGGCCCTTCCTGCACTGGGAGCCGCCGGTGCTGTCCGTGTCCTACCCGGTCGCCAAGGAGATCCGGCTGGAGGGCCGCGGACTGCGTCTGGTGCCGTCCTTCTTCTGCTGGGCCTCCCCCATCGCGCTGGCAGACCCGGCACTGCCACCGGTGCTGCTCTTTCCCGTCGACCACGCACCGGCTCTGGCCGCCGTCGGCCGCAGCTCTCATCCGCAGGCGCTCGGCGCCCTGCTCGGGCGCACCAGGGCGCGCGTGCTGCAGACACTGGAGAACGGGACCACCACCGGAGAACTCGCCGGCCGCCTCACCATCTCCGCGGCCTCGGCCAGCACCCACGTCCGCTCCCTGCGCGAAGCCGGCCTGGCGTGCAGCACCCGTGCCGGGGCGCATGTCCTGCACTCCCTCTCCCCCCTGGGGTGCGCCCTGCTCCACGGCGAAAGTCCTGCCCCGCCGGCGCAGCTCCGCTAGCCGTTCCCCTGCCTGGCGGTCGCTTCCCAAGGGCCCTGCCTGCGATTTTCGGCCTTTACCGAACTGCATTGCCGCCACACGGCGACGGGTCAACACTTCGAAGTCCCCAGCGACTTGCCGGTCGCGGGGTAAGAAGAAAGGAGACCGCTGTGTTGCGAAAGCACGAGTCCGCTGTCAGACGCCCGGGCGGCAAGGCCGCTGCAACCGGTGCAGGGTTGCTGCTTGCCGCAGGCATGCTTATCGGGGCAGCTCCGAGCCAGGCGGCGGAACAGGTGACACCAGCCGCGAGCCACGACTGTTCCTGGCACCACACGAACCCGGATCCCGGCAGCGGCCACATGGTCGGCTCGCACTGGCTCCATCTCGGTCCCTACGGTGAGTGCGGGGCCATCGCCCAGCCCAGCAGCAGCGTCACGCTGTACTACCACTGCTACGTGACGAACGCCTACGGCAACACATGGACGCACCTACGGATCGCGGGCACCAACATCGAGGGGTGGGTCTCGGACGCCGATCTCGATGACGGCGGCTCGTTCTATCACTGCTGAACCTGGGGGCGACCTCTCGCTTCCGGTGGACGCCGGGAGGCCGACGGAATCGGTCTCCCGGCGTCGGCTCGCCCTCAGCCGGCGGCACCCGCCGAACTCCGACACCCCGGAGCTACAGACGGGCGGACACGTCGCCGACGTTGGCCATTATCGTCAACTCGCCACCGACGGCATTCAGGTAACCGCCATCGTGGAGGTGTCGAGGCGCGTCTGGCCCCGCTCGATCTGGCTGACCCGCCCCTGGGTGACGCCCATGACCTGCGCGACGCGTGCCTGCGTCAGGCCCTGCGCCTTACGGAGGGAGGACAGCTCATGACCGCGCTCCGCATCGAGCATCTCCACCTTGATGGCGTCGATGCGCACCCCGTTCCACCTTGTCGCCGACGACGAGAAAGATCGCTCGACGGCCGGAGTCGAAGGCGAACAAGAGTCGATGCTGACCGAACAGCCGCTGCTCGGCCGCAGTTCCCTCATGTTCCGATACCGGCTGCCCTCGACAGCGCCGACGATGGGCCGGTGCAGCACGGGGCCGACTTCCTGTACTCGCTCCAGACCTGCGATCACATGCAAATGCCTCTCGCGGTCACTGTTGCGAAGATTCATTGAGCCATTCCCGCACGGCTCGCGCGCTTCAGCCACCGCTCGATATGAGCACGACTAATACGTCGCAGGCAGTCGCGGAACAACCACGCGTGCGATCACGCCGACCGGGGCACAGGCCGCTCCGGCGCCCCGGGAGGCCAGGATCCCCGCAACCTCGATGACGACGACGCCATATGCAGTACCATATGCACATGGCCCTGAAGCGCACCACGGTGTACATCGATGCCGATGACCTCGCCGTGATCAAAGCGGCTGCGGCACGGGAGGAGGTCTCGGAAGCAGAGATCATCCGCAACGCCGTCCACCGCGCTGCGATGTCCCGCCGGCAGTGGGACGAACCCTTCTTCAGCCGGACCTACACCACGGCGTCCGGCGAGGCGAGCGACCCGGAACGCTCCCTCGATGAGATGTGGGAGGAGAAGGCCCGGCAGTACCGCGCAGGCAAAGGCGAAGCTGCGTGATCGTCGTCGTCGCGGACACCTCCGGCCTGCTGGCCTCCCTCGATGCCGAGCACCCCTGTGGGCCGGGAGCACGCGAGACTCTCGACCGTGCGAGCAGCCTCATCGTGTCACCGGTCATCCTCAGCGAACTCGATCACCTGGCGACGCGCGAGTTCGGCCGGGGTGCTGCAGTCACGGCAGTCGATGACCTGTGCCGGCGCATACGGGTCGGCAGGGCCGAACTGGCCACCGTATCCGTGTCCACCGTGGAACAGGCCCAGATGGTGCGCGCCCACTACGGGGCGCTGAACCTCGACCTGACCGACGCGGTGAACGTCGTGATCGCCCGCGACTACGACACGGATGCGATTCTCACGCTCGACCGCAGGGACTTCCGGGCGATCACCCCGTTGAGTACGCACACGTCGTTCAGGCTGTTGCCCGACGATCTGTGACGCACTGCAGCCTCACGTCCTTCGCCAGCATCGGCGCGCACGGCGGACCATCGCCCGGATGAGGCTGCGGTGCGGTACCGCCGCGCTCCTTCAGGTTCGTGCCGGGGAGCGTCGTGCCGTGCCCCGCTCCCACATGCTGCGCATCACCGGTTCCAGGGACCGGCCAGGGCCGGTCAGCGAGTACCGAACCCGGGGAGGCCAACCCGGAGTGCGGTGACGCTCGATGACACCCGCCTCGGTCAACTGGGACAGCCGGTCGGAGAGAACCTTGTCCGAGAGGGAGGGCAAGGCCTCCGAGAGTTCGGAGTAGGTGGCCTCGCCGCGGCGCAGGAACTCACGGAGCAGCAGCATCGTCCACCGGCCGCTCAACGCGGCGAGCGTGATGTCGACGGGGCACTGCGGCTCGCGGCCGGGCGGGACGAGGGCGCTGGTCGGGCAGTCCGCCAGCGGACCGTCCGGCCGGCCCTCGAAGAGGTGTCCAACCGTTTGGTGAGTCACGCACACCTCTCCTAACGTCCGTCGCGAACAGCCCACCCACACCTGAAGAGGGCCTCATGCGCATCCACCACCTCAACTGCGGCTCGCTACGGAAGATTCCGCCCCTCCAGGAGAATTCCGAGCCGCTCTCCGTCGTCTGCCACTGCCTGCTCCTCGAGACCGACACCCACGGCTTGGTACTGGTCGACACCGGCCTCGGCACCGACGACGTGGCACGGGGTGAAGCAGCACTCGGTGCGCGGTGGTCGGCCCACGCCCAGCCTGTGCGTGACCGCGACGAGACCGCACTGGACCAGCTCGTCCGCCTGGGGTACACGGCAGACGACGTGCGGCACATCGTGCTCACGCACCTGCACCGCGACCACACGGGCGGGCTGCCGGACTTTCCGCACGCCCGGGTGCACGTGCACCCGGACGAGTACCGGGTCGTCACCGACCCTGCAGCGGCTCATCACCGGCACAGCATCGAGCGTTACATGCCGGCACACCGGGCGCACGGCCCGCTGCTGACACCCGCAGTCGGTGCGGAGCAGGAAGAGTGGTTCGGCTTCTCCGGCGTGGTACGGCCGTTGGGGCAGGCGTGCGATGTGCTGCTGGTTCCGCTGCCCGGCCATTCTGCGGGGCACTCGGGCGTGGCCGTGCGCGACGGGGGCGGGAGGTGGCTGCTGCATGCAGGCGACGCATACTCGCTGCACAGCGAGCTCACCGAGACGCCGCCTCTGACCCACCCCTTCTTCGAGCCGGTCCAGCAGGGCGCGCAGACCGACGCCGCCGCGCGGGTGGCCACCCGCGAACGTCTGCGGGCCCTCCACCGCGACCACGCCGACGAGGTGACCGTCTTCAGCGCGCACGACCCGTGGGAGTTCGCCCGGCTGTCCGCGCCCACCGGCCAGGCCGGGCGATAGGTCACCCGGTCACGCGGCCACCGGGACGAGCGTCAGGTAGGCCAGGCCCAGGACGCCGCGGTAGCCACGCAGCCACGTGCTGCGGTGGGAGTCCACCCGCTCGCGGGTCTCCTTGGCCGAGGGGTGATCGGGGTGGGCGGCAAGCCACTCCTCGACGTCCGCCTGGTAGGCGGACTCGAACTGCTCCCACTCGTCCTGGCTCGCGCTCTCGATCCACACGGGCCGGAAGCCCGCGTCGACGGCCAGGTCGACAAGACCGGCCAGGTCGTGGAACTCGGCGGCCGAGGTGTCCGGCCACATCCCCGACAGGTCGCCGGGGGTCGGGGGCCGCTGCCAGAAGCCCTCACCGAGCACGACGGCCCCACCGGGCGTCACGAGGCGGCGCAGAGCGCGCAGTGCGGCTGCGGTGGTCTCCGGCGGCGGCGCATCACTGAGCGCATGGCTCGCGCCCAGACACAGCACGACGTCAGCGGGGCCCTGAGCCGACTCGACCCCGGACTCCCGCATGAGGCGGACCCGCTCGGACAGCCCGCGCGCCGTGGCGTTGGCGCGGCCGCGGGTGAGGTCGTCCTCGTTGAGGTCGATGCCGACCCCGGTCGCACCGGGCGCCGCCTCGAGGACGCGAAGCATGAGCTCGCCCCACCCGCACCCGATGTCGAGCACGGTGGCCGGGGGGCGGGCATGAGCCCGGTCGGTGAGCCGGGCGACCATCCGGGTGGCCCGCTCCTCGGAGAGCGGACCGTGAAAGGTGAGCCGGGTCAGCCGCGGCGGAGCGCTGGTGTCATCCATGCCCCGGCACAGTAGAGACCTCCGGCCCCCGGTGACACCGATTTACCGCACCCGGACCCGACGCCTCACGTGATGGACGCCGACGCCCCAGAACTCACAGACGGACGGACACGTTGCCGACAGTGGCCATTGTCGGCAACGTGCCACCGATGGCGTCCAGGTACGCCGCCCTGGTGGAGGTGTCGAGGCGTGTCTGACCCGTTCGATCTGGCCCACTCGCCTGAAGTGACCCATGACCTGCGCGCGGCGCGCCTGTGTCAGTCCTGCGCCTCACTGAGGGATGCCAGCTCAAAGCCGCTCTCCGCATCGAGCATCTCCCCCTTGATGGCATCGATGCGCACCCGGTCGTCGGCGCTGAGGCCGGCTTCGAGATCGTCCATGGTGCCGAGCCGTTCGCGATCCGTCATCGGTCCCTCTCCCTCTGCAGAGTCCTTCTGCAGAGCTTCAAGGTATGCCCTCGTCCTCGCATCGGCCTCTTTGATCGACTTCGGATACCACGCCTCCCACTGGCGCCGATCCGCGTAGTCTCCGGCGCGCTTCTACGACGCAGTGGGCCACCGCGACATGGCCAAGCTCATCGCGGGCGGCGACAACACGCTGGCGAAGATCGCACGAGCACTGGTGGCGGACATCCGCAAGAACCTGTCCGTCGACTGGCTCTCCCGTGAGCCGGTCCGCGCCAAGTTGCGCACGCGCATCCGCCGGGTTCTGGCGAAGTTCGACTACCCGCCGGAGGAGGAGCGCCAGGCCGTCGACCTGGTGATCCGCCAGATGGAGACTCGCGCCTCGGAGTAGGCACCGGCGGCGAAATGAGGTTGGTGGTGCACGGAAGGGGAGGCTGACTCCGTCGGCCTCCCCTTCCGGCTGCTTGCCCTCAGCGGGTGACCTTGAGGTCTCGCACGAAGGCCGACCAGGCTTCGTCCGCCAGGACGAGCGCCGGCCCGTGCGGCGCCTTGCTGTCACGAACGGGAACCAGTCCCAGGAATCCGTCGGCGACCTCCACGCAGTTGCCGCCCTCCTGGTTGCTGTAGCTGCTTTTGCGCCAGGCGACGCCGTTCAGGTCGTGTCGGGACGCTCGCTCCACGGTAGTTGCCCTCCATCGCGGCTCGGATCATGTCGAGTGACAGGACCGGGGGCAGGGCTGCTGCCCGGAGCCGATCGTAGATGAGCATCTGTTCCTTGACGTCGGTCGGTTCCTCGAAGAGCCGCCCGTAGTTGGAGCCTTCCAGGTAAGCCACTTCGTCGCCGCCGCTCATGGTCAGCAGCGTCATGGAGCCGCCCATGGAGTCGTGTGAACCCTGCCGGAACGGGAGAACCTGGATGGTGGTGTTCGGGTGGTCCGCCTCATTGAGCAGCCGCATCAATTGCTGCCGCATGACGGCCGTGCCACCGATCGGCCGGCACAAAACAGCTTCGTCCAGCACGACCCAGAGCTCCGGACGTTCAGCACCAGCGAGCCGTTCCTGCCGCTGCATACGGACAGCAACACGTTCCTGCAGATGTTCATCACTCTGGAGCGACTGACCAACTCGCAGGACCGACCTCGCGTACTCCTCGGTCTGCAGCAGACCTGGCACGACGTGGGCGGCGTACTCGTGAATGCGGGTGGCCCGAGCGGACAGCTCCATGAACTTCTGCGACCAGTCGGGGAACGCCTCGCGGTAGACGTACGGCCAGAGGTCGATCAGGAAGTCGTCCGCCTCCAGCACTTCGTTGAGTGCTTGGGTGAGTTCCCGTGTCGGCTTCGCGCCCAGCGCCCGCTAATCGATCGAAGGATGGGTCATGGGAAAACTGACAGTGCGTGCGCTGCGCGCCGTGCTTGTGGTGATACTCGCCGGCGCCGTGTGCGTACAGGCGGGGATGGTGTGGGTGTTGGTCAGCGGGAGCGACCCGGAGGACGGGTCGCTCCCGCTGACCGCGATGCGCGTGATCACGCTCCTGGGCATGATCTCGGCCCAGGTCGCCCTGGTCTGCGTATGGCGGCTGGTTTCGATGGTGCGAAGCGGCACCGTGTTCTCCCACGCCGCATTCCGGTACGTGGACGTCGTGATCGGCACCATCGTGTCGGCTTCCCTGTTGTGGTTCGCGGTCACGGCCATCAACGCACCCGGCCAGCGGGCCGACCCGGGCGTCACCGTCATCATGGGCGGGATCGGCCTGGCCATTCTCGGGGTCGCGCTGATCGTGCTCGTGCTGCGGATGCTGCTCGCCCAGGCCGTCGCACGCGACAGCGAAGCGGCACAGATGCAGGCCGAGTTGAACGAGGTGATCTGATGCCGATCACCGTCGACATCGACGTGATGCCGGCCAAGCGGAAAATGTCCGTGGGCGAACTCGCGGACCGGGTGGGAATCACGCCCGCCAACCTGGCCGTACTCAAAAACGGCCGCGCCAAGGCGGTGCGCTTCGCCACCCTCGCCGCGCTCTGCGAGGTGCTCACGTGCCAGCCGGGCGACCTGCTGCGCTGGGAGACCGCGGGCACCTCCGACGAATGACGCTCCCCCGGGCCGGATGAAGGCACCCGACACCAGCAGCCCTGCCACCGCGGGCTGACCGTCGGCGCCCGTTCGCTGGCACAGGTCCTCGACAGCCCAACGCGCGGGCCGCAGGAATACGTCCGTGGACTCCTGCGGCCCACCCCATCCGGATACGGCGTCGCCAGTCATCACACCTGTGCATCACACTTTCCGTCGAGGACAGGACGAACTCGCCTGCGGGCAGGACCAGGTGGAGGCCGTTGACCTGGAGGCCCACTCCGTCGCCGGCCGAAGGAGGGAACGCGACCCACTGCTCCAGCGACACATCGATGACGTGCAGCAGTTGCTGGTGGTCGTTCGACTCTGCCTCGAGAAGGAGGTCGACCTCTCCTTCAGCTGATCGACCGGCCACGGCCCGTTGTCGGCACGCGCCGCGCGACGACGGTCACCGCGGCGCCAGGTCGCGCTGGTACCGGGTGCCCGGCTTGCCGCCGATGCGGGACGGGTCTGCGGGGCCGAGGGGGGTGAACCCGGCGTTGACCAGGACGGCTTGGGAGGCGGCGTTGGCGTGGGCGGCGGCGGCCCGCAGCGTGTGCAAGCCGTGCCGCGTCACAGCCAGCCGGCACAGGTCCCGCACGGTGGCCGTCGCCACGCCCCGGCCGGTGACGTGCTCCGCCACCCGGTAGCCGACGTCGGCGGCGCCGTCCTCGAGGTCGTACAGGTTGAACCTGCCCAGCACCGAGCCGTCCTCGGCGATGAGCACGTAGAACGCGCAGACACCTGCTTCCTGCTCGGCCAGCAGCGCACGGTACCCCTCGGCGAACCGGTCGAAGTACGCGTCTCCCCGGTCGGAGACCGCGGCGGCGAAGTAGGCGCGGTTCGCCCGCTCGAAGGCGAGGACCGCCGGCGCGTGCTCGGCACGCAGCTGCTCCAGTTCGGACACGGCGACACCGTACTCGGCCGGAGGAAGGACGACTACGCGTTTTCGCCGGGACGGTAGGTCGCGAGGAGCACGCCGGAGGTGGTCGGCGTGCAGGACGAGCCGCAGCCTCGCCAGGTGGCCGTCGCACGCGAAGAGGCGGTGGCCGTCGCACGCGAAGAGGCGGTGGCCGGCTCCGAGGACGAGGCGGCGGGCCTCAGCCGGGTCGCTCGGTGGTCCGGTCCGTCGCGACCGGGATCTCCGTGAACGTCACGTCGTTCCGCAGGGCGGCCAGGACCTGCCTGACCGTGGCGCCGATCGCCTCGCTGTGTGCCGCGTCCTCACCGGGACAGCCCAGGACCACCAGCAGCGCCTCGCGGCTCTCCTCGGTGAGCTGTCGCTCCGCCGAGTCGCAGTCGCGACGCCCCAGCCACGCGAACGGCTCGGGCCCCGGACCCCCTTCTGTCCGGACGAGCCCGTAGACGAGGTCTCCGGCCGGGATCGGACGGGACTTCGAGGAGAAGGCGGGGGTGATCCGTTCGCCTCCGCCTGCCCGGGTGACGACGAGATCGCGGCTGTCGTCACCGGACGAGACGTGGTGCAGTCCGATACCTGCTCCGTGCCGCAGCGTGGCGGCGCTGACCGCGTCGACGACGGCTCCGTGGCTCTTCCAGCCCCGGGTGCGCAGCACGTCGCGCAACCGCTCACCGGCCGGGGTGAGGTCCGGATAGCCCAGTTCCGCCAGCAGCTTGCGGTAGCCGGCGGGCAGCGGTGCGTCGGCGTCGTAGGCGGCCGTCACCTGTGCGTCGGTGAGGCCTTCGCCGTCGAGTAGCGGTCGTTCGGAGCTGAGCCGCCACGCACGCGGGTACAACAGCCCGAGTGCGCGGGCTTCCTGGGAGACGAGGAGTCGCACGGGAACCTTCCTGAGAGGTGAGGGGTCGTCATCTCTCATTCTCCACCGGATTCAGCGCGGTTCCGGCGACGACGACGTGGCGGCCTGCGGGGCTTCGCGTCCGCTCTCGGGAGCGACGCCCGACCGCCGTCCCCTTAGTGAGGAGAGGACGGTCCCGGCAGTGAACAGAACCACCGCGTACACCAGTTGGGCGACGCCGAAGAGCGTGCCGGCGAGGACGGTCAGCGCGACGGAGATGGTGACGCCCAGGACCCGGTGACCGGCGCGGAACAACTTGGCGTAGGCCACGGCGCACAGCAGGTAGAGCAGGAAGAAGTTCTTCCCGGCCACGGTCAGCAGCCCGCCCAGCGACGACCAGCCGAGCGCGTTGGTCCCGATCACGACGAGGAAGGTGGCCGCGCAGGCGATGACGGCTCTGCGCGGGTTCTCCTGCCGGTGCAGTCGTGCCAGCGGGCGCGGCAGCAGACCTTCCCGGGCGCTGGACATCACCAGCCGGGAGGCCCCCCAGAGCGCGCCCACCAGGTTGGCCAGGATGATCGCCACACCGAGTACGGCGACCAGCCGTCCGGCGGTCGGCGAGGCGGTTTCCGCGACGATCGCCTGGACGGGTGCGGTGGCCGTGGTGGCGGCATCGCGCGGCAGCAGACTCTGCACGCCCAGCGCGAGCAGGACGTACATGACGGTGACGATCAGAAAACTCAGGACGACGGCCAGCGGGAAGTCCCGCTTGGGGTGGGCGTACTCCTCCGTGGTGAAGGAGAGCATTTCCCAGCCGGTGAAGGCGAAGAACACCACCCCGACGGCCTCGGCCCCGCCGAGGACCGCCGACGAGGTGGCGGCCGGCAGATGATGCACCGGAGAGGCGTGGGTGAGGGAGAGCACGCCCACAGTCAGCAGACCGAGGGTCAGCACGGTGGCCAGCACGATCTGCACGCCCGTGGAGAGGCGGACCCCGCTGAAGACCACGCCTGCCGCCACGCACACCAGGAGGGCGGCCGCGGCAGGCAGGGACAGTGCGCTGAAGCCGGGCAGCACCGTCAGATATCCCGCCCCGGTCAGCGCGATGGCGGGCATGCCCAGGCCGAAGGTGCCGATGGTGAGCAACTCCACCCCGGCGGCCGGATGCCGTCCGAACGCGGCCTGGACGAAGCCGGCGATCCCGCCCGCCCCCGGGTAGGTGGCGCCGAGCCGGGCGAAGACCACGAGCAGCGGGATGGTGACGACGACCGCCAGTCCCCAGGAGTAGAGCGCCGCGGTGCCGGCCTGGTGGTAGGCGATGCCCGGCAGCACCAGCGCCCCGCTGCCGACGACGATCGTGATGGCCAGGGCGATGGCTCCGGGGAGTTTCAGGTGACCGCGCAGGCGGGCCCCCTCGGTGTGCTCCGAGGGGGCCGCTGCGGCGGTGTCGGCGCCTTCGGTCATGAGCCTTCCATCGGGAACGATGGGGCAGGGTGCGGGTGTTCCGTGGGGTCGAGGAACGTCGTGCGGGCCGTCTGCCCGCCCTCCGGGCGGATCATGTAGACCGCTCCCTCGGGCCCGGCCACCGAGCCGTGCCGCGTACCGGCGGGCAGCGTGATCCAGGTTCCGGCGTCGCAGCGTTGTTCGTGGTAGCGCTTGTCCTCATCCGTCCAGAACAGCAGAGCCGCCCCGGTCAGGATGAACAGTTCCTCATCCAGGCTGTGGTGGTGCCAGTTGTGGGTCTTGCCGGCCTGGTCCCGCTGCAGCTCGAAACTGCCTTGCTCGGGCAGCAGCTCGGCCAGCCCGCCTGCCGCGGGAACAGGAAGCGTCGTGAACCGAGGGCTCATTTTTCCCCCTTCGAGTGGTGGAACGGGCAGCGGCTGTCCGAGGGCTGCGGGGCGTTGTCGTCGTCGAGGAAGTACTGCACCCACTCACGGTTTCCCGCCGCGCCGAAGCTCCCCAACGTGGGCGTGGGTGAGAGCTCGTCATAGGTGCGCAGACGCGCGCGGATGATCTTCCGGGCGTTCCGCCCCTGCGGTGAGTCCTCCGCGAGGTCGTCGAAGACGAATCGCGGCTGGAAGGTGATCGCCAGGCTCTCGAAGTAACGGCTCACTCGGCGCTGGTGCGAGGGGGTGTTGGCCACGACGAACATCGGCATGCCGGCGAAGCAGAACTCCCACAAGGGGTTGTCGGTGTCGGTGGATATGCCCTGCGGCCACGGTTCGGAGTCGACCGCGTGCAGATCCTGCAGGATCTGCCAGAAGCGTTCCTGGTAGTCCTGGAGCGTCGCCTCCGTGCCACCGGGTTCGAAGAAGGTGACCAGCGAGGTGCGCTTCCCCAGAGCCGGAGCGAGCGAAACGAACTCCGTCACCGCTTCGGCGAGGGGGCGGATGCCCTGGCCGTTGGGTATGAAGGCGCAGCGTAAGGTTCCGCGCCGCACCGCGTCCACACCGAACACGCAGGGGAAAAGGCGCTCTTGATCGAGCATGCGCCGGGTGAACCGGTCGATCGCATCCTGCTCCCAGGCCACGGAGCGGGACTCCGTCAGGTCGCAGAGCCGAGTACCGACGGTCGTCAAGTCTGATGTCACCGCGTGTCTTCCTTCTGAAGGGAGAGTGCTCCGTACACGCCGCCATCGTTCGCGGGGGGTCGCGGTGGATCTTAGCCTGGCGCTTCCGGGACCGGGATGACTTTGCGCCAACCAACTGGCGGGCATACGCGGCCTGTTGAGAATCCGGAAGGCCCCGCATCATCACACGCACAGCACCGGGATGCTTTCGGCTCCCGCGGGGCCGGGGGTTCACCAGCCGCGCTCGGCCCACTGCTCGAGGTGGGGGCGTTCGTCGCCCAGCGTGGTGTCCTTGCCGTGGCCCGGGTAGACCCACGTCTCATCCGGAAGGGTGTCGAAGAGGCGGGTGCGCACGTCGTGCAGGAGGCGCTGGAAGGCCTTCGGGTCGTTGTGGGTGTTTCCCACACCGCCCGGGAAGAGGCAGTCGCCGGTGAAGACGTGCGGGTGGCCGTGCGGGTCGTCGTAGACGAGGGCGATCGAGCCCGGCGTGTGGCCGACCAGGTGGCGGGCGGTGAGCTCGACGCGGCCGACACGGATCGTGTCGCCGTCGTCCACGGCCACGTCGGTGGCGACGGGGATGCCGTCGGCGTCGTGCCGGCCGGCGACGGTGCGGGCGCCGGTGGCGTCCACGACTGCCTGCAGGGCCTGCCAGTGGTCGCCGTGCCGGTGCGTGGTGACGACGGCGGCCAGGCCGTCCGCGCCGACGAGCCGGAGCAGCGTCTCCGGCTCGTTCGCCGCGTCGATGAGCAGTTGCTCATCGGTGGCGCGGCAGCGCAGCAGGTAGGCGTTGTTGTCCATGGGGCCGACGGCGACCTTGGAGATCATCAGGTCGGTCAGCTCGTGCACGTCGGCGGGGCCGCCGACGTGCACCGATCCGCTGTAAGCCATGGCACAACCGTACGCCGGTGATCTACAGCTTGGGGAGTGCCGGGAGCGGCGTGCCGGAGGAGAGGCCGCTGCCCGTCGTACGGCCGGTGAGCCAGCCGACGAGGGCGACCGGGTTGCCGACCACGACGACGTGTTCGCCGCCGGAGGAGCCGGTGTGCCAGCTGCTTCCGTCCTCGGCGCGCAGTTCGACGGACTGCGGGACGTCGGCGTGGCCGGAGAAGCGCTTGGCCATGTTGGACAGTTCCCGGTCGACGAAAGTGCCGGGTAGGTCTTCGAGGAGGTAGCCGATGCCGAGGTCGACGTGGTGGAGGTCGACTTCGATCCAGCGGCGGAAGGGGATGTTGGCCGCGGTGTCGTTGACGCCGTTGCGCAGTTCGACGGTCCGCTGCCAGTCGGTCTCGCTGTGCGCGTCGAAGAGGTCCGCGAGGCGGGCGGCGCTGGAGCGCAGGTCGTCGAGCTGGGCGGCGAGCGGCCGGGGGGCACCGGCGTCGATGTCGGCGTCGCGGCTCTCGGCGCTGGTGTACATGGGCCGGCCGTGGAGCACGTTGACCAGTGCGTCGGCGTTGCGGGCGATGTGAGCGAGGACGTGGCCCCGGCTCCATCCGGGCAGCCGGGAGGGTTCGAAGACGGCCTTGTCATCGAGGTCGGAGACGGCTGTGAGGAGTCTGTCGGTGGCATCCCGTACGGCGGCGGTGTCGAGCGCGGCATTCGTCATGATCTCCAACGTAGTCGCGCCACACGTTCGGGTGAAGGTGGCCGGAGAAGGCCGCAAATCGAATGTACGTGCTATAGGCTCACTGTCCGGCAACCGAAACACATCACCGCGGCGCTCCCCATACCCTGGGGCAGGGGGCACCGCCCCCTTCGCTTCACAGGAAAGGTGCCAACCGGCGTGGCCGACCGTCTCTTCGTCCGTGGCGCTCGAGAGCACAACCTCAAGAACGTCTCCATCGACCTTCCGCGGGACTCCCTGATCGTCTTCACCGGCCTGTCCGGGTCGGGGAAGTCCTCGCTGGCCTTCGACACCATCTTCGCCGAGGGACAGCGCCGCTACGTGGAGTCGCTGTCCTCCTACGCACGGCAGTTCCTCGGGCAGATGGACAAGCCCGACGTGGACTTCATCGAGGGCCTGTCCCCGGCGGTGTCCATCGACCAGAAGTCGACCTCGCGCAACCCGCGCTCGACGGTCGGCACCATCACCGAGGTCTACGACTACCTGCGGCTGCTCTTCGCCCGCATCGGCAGGCCGCACTGCCCGCAGTGCGGCCGCCCGATCGCCCGGCAGTCACCGCAGGCGATCGTGGACAAGGTGCTCGCCCTGGAGCCGGGCAGCCGCTTCCAGGTGCTCTCGCCGCTGGTGCGCGAGCGCAAGGGCGAGTTCGTCGACCTGTTCAACGACCTGCAGACCAAGGGCTACAGCCGGGCACGGGTCGACGGGGAGACCGTCCAGCTGTCGAACCCGCCGAAGCTGAAGAAACAGGAGAAGCACACCATCGAGGTGGTCGTCGACCGTCTCACGGTGAAGGACAGCGCCAAGCGGCGGCTGACCGACTCGGTGGAGACGGCGCTCGGGCTGTCCGGCGGCATGGTCATCCTCGACTTCGTCGACCTGGACCCGGGCGACCCACAGCGTGAGCGGATGTACTCCGAGCACCTGTACTGCCCTTACGACGACCTGTCCTTCGAGGAACTCGAGCCGCGGTCGTTCTCCTTCAACTCGCCCTTCGGTGCCTGCCCGGAATGCACTGGCATCGGCACCCGGATGGAGGTGGACCCGGAGCTGATCATCCCCGACGAGGACAAGTCGATCGACGAGGGCGCCATCCACCCCTGGTCGCACGGGCACACCAAGGAGTACTTCGGCCGGCTGACCAGCGCGCTGGCCGACGCCCTCGGCTTCCGCACGGACGTGGCGTGGGCCGGGCTTCCGCAGCGCGCCCGCAAGGCGCTGCTGCACGGGCACCGCACGCAGATCGAGGTCCGCTACCGCAACCGCTACGGCCGGGAGCGCGCGTACACCACAGCCTTCGAGGGCGCGGTGCCCTTCGTGCGCAGGCGGCACAGCGAGGCGGAGACCGACAGCAGCCGGGAGCGCTTCGAGGGCTACATGCGCGAGGTGCCCTGCCCCTCCTGCGAGGGCACCCGGCTCAAGCCGATCGTGCTGGCCGTCACGGTGCAGGGAAGGTCGATCGCCGAGGTCTCGGCGATGTCGATCAGCGAGTGCGCGGACTTCCTGCGGGAGATGACGCTCAACGACCGCGAGCGCACCATCGCCGAACGCGTGCTGAAGGAGGTCAACGAGCGGCTGCGGTTCCTGGTCGACGTCGGCCTGCACTACCTCTCACTCAACCGCGCGGCCGGCAGTCTCTCGGGCGGCGAGGCGCAGCGTATCCGGCTGGCCACCCAGATCGGCTCGGGCCTGGTCGGTGTGCTGTATGTGCTGGACGAGCCGTCGATCGGCCTGCACCAACGGGACAACCACCGGCTGATCGAGACGCTGGTGCGGCTGCGCAACCTGGGCAACACCCTCATCGTCGTGGAGCACGACGAGGACACCATCAACGCCGCCGACTGGGTCGTGGACATCGGCCCCGGCGCCGGCGAGCACGGCGGCCGCGTCGTACACAGCGGCCCGCTGAAGGAGCTGCTGGCCACCGAGGAGTCGGTGACCGGCCAGTACCTGGTCGGCAAGCGGAAGATCCCGACTCCGGACACCCGGCGCCCGGTGGACCGCCAGCGCCGGCTGACCGTGCACGGCGCCCGCGAGAACAACCTGCAGGACATCGACGTGAGCTTCCCGCTGGGCGTGCTCACAGCGGTCACCGGCGTGTCCGGATCGGGCAAGTCGACGCTGGTCAACGACATCCTGTACACGCACCTGGCACGCGAGCTGAACGGCGCGAAGTCCGTTCCCGGCCGGCACAAGAAGGTCAGTGGGGACGACCTGGTGGACAAGGTCGTGCATGTCGACCAGTCCCCCATCGGCCGCACCCCGCGCTCCAACCCGGCCACCTACACCGGTGTCTTCGACAAGGTGCGGCAGCTGTTCGCCGAGACCACGGAGGCGAAGGTCCGCGGCTATCTGCCGGGCCGGTTCTCCTTCAACGTCAAGGGCGGGCGCTGCGAGAACTGCTCCGGCGACGGCACGATCAAGATCGAGATGAACTTCCTGCCGGACGTCTACGTCCCGTGTGAGGTGTGCCACGGCGCGCGGTACAACCGCGAGACGCTGGAGGTGCACTACAAGGGCAAGTCCATCGCCGAGGTGCTGGACATGCCGATCGAGGAGGCACTGGGCTTCTTCGAGGCGGTGCCCAGCATCGCCCGGCACCTGCGGACGCTGAACGAGGTGGGGCTGGGTTATGTCCGGCTCGGCCAGCCGGCTCCGACGCTGTCCGGCGGCGAGGCGCAGCGCGTGAAGCTTTCCAGCGAGCTGCAGAAGCGCAGCACGGGCCGGACGGTGTACGTGCTCGACGAGCCGACGACCGGTCTGCACTTCGAGGACATCCGCAAGCTGCTCGGGGTGCTGTCCGGACTGGTCGAGAAGGGCAACACGGTGATCGTCATCGAGCACAACCTCGACGTGATCAAGACGGCGGACTGGCTGGTCGACATGGGCCCGGAGGGCGGCTACGGCGGTGGCCTGGTCGTCGCGGAGGGCACCCCGGAGGAAGTCGCGGCGGTCCCGACGAGCCACACGGGCAAGTTCCTGCGGGATCTGCTCGGTGACCGGGTCAGCGACGCGGGGGTGCCGCCGGCGCGCAAGGCGTCGGGGAAGAAGACGGCCGCCAAGAAGGCCACGGCGAAGAGCGGAGCCCGGGCGCGGTGAGCGGACGGGGTGATCGTAGGCTGCGGGCGTGAGCGAGAGCGACCAGCACCACAGCAGCCGGCGGTCCGTCCTGTGCGCGGGGGCAGTGGCTGGCCTCGGCCTGACCGCCGTCGCCTGCACGGGGGACGGCGGCGACCAGGCCTCCCCCACCCCCACGGCGCCCGTCGAACTGGGCAGCGCCGGCGACGTCCCGGTGGGCGGCGCGAAGCTGTACCCGGACCAGCGCCTGGTGGTCTCCCAGCCGTCGAAGGGCGACTTCGCGGCGTTCAGCGCGGTGTGCACGCACGCCGGCTGCGTGCTGGACGAGGTGCACAAGGAGGAGGGCAGCTGCCCCTGCCACGGCAGCAGGTTCGACGTGAGCACCGGCAAGGTCGTGCAGGGTCCGGCGAGCAGCCCGTTGCCGAAGGTGCCGGTGCGGGTGCAGGACGGCAAGCTGCTGGCCGGCCCGAAGGCCTGAGGCGGGCGTCTCGACGGGCAGGCCGGTCAGTCCCCTTCCCGGTCGATGCCGACGATGCCCGGGCGTTGCGCCTGCTCCACCAGGTGCACGCCGCGGGGGGCAGCCCGTCGGAGTGGGTTCGTGCCGCCGCGTGCTGCGTCCGCCGGTGGCCGCGCGGACGCAGCGGTGGCGTGCACGGGCAGCGCCGACTCCTCGAAGCGGACCTCCGGCACGTACTGCCCGCTGCCGAAGGGGAAGGCCCGCACGAACTCGCGGCTGGGCCCGCCGGTGCCGTCGACGAAGGCGGAGCCGAACAGGTGGGTCTCCCCCGAGCCGAGCCGGATGCCGAAGAGCAGCTCTCCCACGACGATGCCCGCAGGCACGGACTCTTCCAGCGCGGCCGGGGCTGCCCGCGCGCCGAACGGCGGCGCGGGCAGCCGACCCGTACGCCACGTCGCACCCCACACCCGGTACACGTCAGCGGGCGGGGCCGACCGCGTCGGTCGGCCGCCCGGGGAGGCGGCTCTGCCAGCTGTCGGGGCCGGGAAAGCGGAAGCAGCTCCCCAGCGGCCGCTGCTCCGGCTCGTTCGTGGCGTCGTCGGCTCGTCCGACCGCCGCGGCGCGGCCGGCCAGGCACGCGAGCAACACGACTGTGACCGCGGCCAGTTCCTCCGCGTCGGCCTGTCCCTTCTCCACTCGGATGACGGGCCGTTCCTGTGTTCCCATGTCACTCCCCTCCGCCGTCTCCGCGCTGCTCATTGCGGAGGATTCCCGTGTTTGCGGGCCGGCAGGTCGGCGTGTTTGGTACGGAGCATCGTCAGCGTGTCGATGAGGACCGGGCGGGTCTCCGCGGGGTCGATGACGTCGTCGACGAGACCGCGTTCGGCGGCGTGATAGGGGTGCATCAGCTCCTGCCGGTATTCCTTGACCAGCCGGTCGCGCACCCCGCCGGAGTCGTCGGCCTCGGCGATCTGCCGGCGGAAGATCACGTTGGCCGCCGCCTCCGCCCCCATCACCGCGATCTCGTTCGTGGGCCATGCGTAGGTCACGTCGGCGCCGACAGACTGCGAGTCCATCACGATGTAGGCCCCGCCGTAGGCCTTGCGGAGCACGACCGAGACGCGGGGGACGGTGGCGTTGCAGTACGCGTACAGCAGCTTCGCTCCGTGCCGGATGATCCCGCCGTGCTCCTGGCCCACGCCCGGCAGGAAGCCTGGCACGTCAAGCAGCGTGACCAACGGGATGTTGAAAGCGTCACACGTCTGCACGAACCGCGCCGCCTTCTCGGAGGCCCCGATGTCCAGCACACCGGCCGAGACCTGCGGCTGGTTCGCGACCATGCCGACGGCCCGGCCATCGAGCCGGGCCAGCGCGCACACGATGTTGCCCGCCCAGCGCTCGTGCACCTCGAGCAGTTCACCGTCATCGACGATCTCCTCGATCACGCGCCGTACGTCATAGGGCTTCCTGCCGTCCTGCGGTACGAGGCCGGACAGCTGTGGCGTGCGACGGTCTCGCCGGTCTGCGCCATGTGCCGTCGGCGCGGCCTCCCGGTTGTTCCGCGGCAGGAAGGAGAGCAGATACCGCACGTCCGCCAGGCACGACTCCTCGTCGTCGTGCAGGAAGTGGCACACTCCGGATGTGCTCGCGTGCACGTTCGCGCCGCCCAGCCCATCGCGGGAGACCTCCGCCCCCGTCACGGCCTGAACGACATCGGGACCGGTGATGAACATCTGCGCGGCGTCGCGGACCATGAACACGAAGTCCGTCAACGCGGGCGAGTAGGCCGCGCCGCCGGCGCACGGGCCGAGCATCACCGAGATCTGCGGGATCACACCGGAGGCCTGGGTGTTGCGCCGGAAGATGCCGCCGTAACCGGCCAGCGCCGAGACACCCTCCTGAATGCGGGCTCCCGCTCCGTCGTTCAGGGACACCAGCGGCGCACCCGCGGCAAGGGCCAGGTCCATGACCTTGTGGATCTTCGCGGCGTGCGCCTCGCCCAACGCGCCGCCGAAGATGCGGAAGTCGGCCGCGTAGACGAACACAGTGCGCCCGTCCACCAGTCCCCAGCCGGTGACGACCCCGTCGGTGTGGGGACGGTTCGCCTCCAGGCCGAATCCCGTCGCCCGGTGCCGCCGCAACTGTCCCACCTCGTGGAAGGATCCCTCGTCCATGAGGAGGGCGATCCGTTCCCGTGCGGTCAGCTTGCCCTTGGCGTGCTGCGCGTCGGTCGCCTTCCGGCTCGGGCCCCGGCGTGCCCTTTCCCGGAGGGCGGCCAGTTCGGCCGTGCCGTCGGCCACCGCCTCGGCGCCTGTGCTCGCGACGGTGGTCATGCCGCAAAGCTCTGCGCGTTCACGATGGTGCGTGCCGTGTCGCTGATGGCCCGCCGTCCGTGCATCACCCGGGAGTTGTCGATCAGCACGACGTCTCCGTCCTGCCAGTCGATCTCCTCCGTCACCTCCTCGGTGATCGTCCGCAGTCGCGCCAGCAGCGCCTCGGGAAGGGGACCACCGTCCCGGAAGCGGATCACCGGTGCCTCGTAGTTGTACGAGGGGCCGAAGATGCTGTTCGCCCAGGCGATCTTCTCGGACCAGCGGCCCTCGTGCGCCGCCCAGGTCTCGAAGGTGTAGCGCACCGATCCATCCGGCAGCAGCTCGATCCGGGTGTCGCCGCCTGCGGCCAGGCGACGCAGGTCCTCAATGCCGATCTCCTGCGGTGATCTTCCGTCCCCGAGGGAGAACGCTGTGAACCGCCGCCACTGGTCCTCGCCCACAGACCGTGAGAAGACGACCGGGTCGGTGCGGAAGAGTTCCCGCGTGGGCTCGTCCAGCCGCTCCCACACACGGCGCCCGTCGCACACGGTGGTCTGCGAACCCGAGTCCGCGGCTTTGACGCAGTGAAACCACAGCAGGTCGGGAGGGTAGGGGGTGGCGCCGTTCTCGATGTGGAGGCCGATGGCATCCGAACCCGAGTCGACGAGTTGGGCGACATCGCCGTGGAACCGGCGAGCCGGGTCGAGGGTGACCTTGGAGCTGCACGCGCTCACCAGGGCGTTGAAGTCCTCGACGGCGGGGGCGAATCCTCTCAGCAGCAGGTGACCCGCTTCGGTGAGCTCGTCGAGCAGGTAGGGGGCCATTTCGAGGAGGGTCCCCTCGGGGACGGCCGAGGTGACGCACACGCCGGTCCCCTCGCCGAGCGGGGTACGGCCGAGCAGCGTGGAACTGTTGGGCATGACGGTGTCCTTTCCGAAGTCAGACGTGCGACTGCAGGGCCGGAGAAACCTGTTCGCGGTAGAGGAGACCCCGACGAGGCCTGCCGGTGACGGTGAAGTACCTCTCACGAACGGCCGGATCGTCGGTGAGTACCACCACGCGCTCGGGACGGTCGGTCTCGGCCAGATGTCCGGCGCAGTAGTCCTTGACGGTCTGCTCGACGTGCGCGGGCGGTGCGGTGCCGTCGGTGAGCACGAGGGCCACCAGATGCTCGAGGCCGTCACCGAAGACGACGCACTCGCGGATCAGGGTGTGCGCGCGCAGCTGCCCCTCGACCCACTCCGGCGAGACGTTACGGCCGTGACTGGTGATGATCATGTTTTTGAGACGTCCGAGGATGGCCACCCGTCCGTCCTCGTCGATCGAGGCCCGGTCCCCGGTGTGCAGCCACCCGTCGTCGTCGACGGCGCGGCTCGTGGGGTCTTCGGTGGCGTAGCCGGCGAAGAGCGAGCCGGACTTGACGAGCAGCTCGCTGTCCGGACCGATCCGGACCCGGCAGTGGGAAAGCGGTCTGCCCACCGTGCCGGGCCGGCTGTCGCCGGGCCGGTTCCAGGTGACGACCGAGGTGTTCTCGCTGAGTCCGTATCCTTCCAGGACCTCGATCCCGTCCTGTGCCAACGTCAAGAGGGCCTCACGGCCGACAGGGGCTCCGCCTGCCATCAGCAAGGGGGGACAGCTGGTCCCGAAGAGGTCGTGCACGGGGTCGGTGCCGCGTACCCGGCTGTCGGCGGCCGCCTTGGCCAGCGCGGAAACCACCGCCGGCGGCAGCACCGCCGCCGTCGGCCGGAGGGTGCGAAGCCAGCGCAGGGCGTGTTCGGCACTCGAGCCCGCCGTGCCGAGCAGCGCCGCGTCCGCAGGCAGCAGACGCAGGGTGCCGCCGGCGGAGACCGTCAGGTAGACGGCTGCGACCTGCTCGATGAGCAGGCTGAGCGGCACCATCGACAGGTACCCGTTCAGTGCACCGTCCGGGAGCATCCCGGTGAGTGAGCGGAGGAGGTTCTCCACGCCGTGGCGGCGGATCAGCACGCCCTTGGGCGCCCCGGTCGTGCCGGACGTGTGGATGACCTTGACGACGTCGGGATCGCTGCGCCATGCGGGCACGCAAGCGGCGCGCTGCTCCGCAGTGAGCGGCGGCAGGACGGCTTGTGCGTCGATGCGGACGACCGTCCGGTCCCGGTGCAGCCCCCAGTGACGCAGCCGCCGCTCTCCCTGCGCGTCCACGAGACAGACGGGCGAGGTGAGCAGGGAGGCGGCCTGCTCCGCGGAGAAGGCCAGCGGTACGGGCACTTCGACTGCGTCGATGGCGAGCAGCGCCAGGTCGGCGAGAACCCATTCCGGGGTGTTTCCCGCGACCAGGCCGACCACGGCACCCGCCGGAAGCAGGCCGCGCAGCCGCTCCGCCAGCCGATCACGCGCTTCGCGGACTTGTCGGTATGTCAGGCAGCGCATGACTCCGCCGTCGTCCGGGTCCACGACTTCCACCAGCGTGCGGTGCTGCCATGCGGGACGCGCCAGTGCACTCTCCACGCTTTTCACGCCAGCGGCTCCACGAGGGTCTCGGCCGTTGTGCTCTGGCCGGACAGGAGCGGCAGCGCCTGTCCGATGTGCGCGGCAAGGTCCACACAAACCGTGACCGGGGCGGAACGGTAGTAGCTCCCCCAGATGCCGCGCATATCCGCGGGCAGCCTCGTCTCCTCGGCGGCGCACAGGACCGTGGTGCGGATCCCCTGCCGTTGCAGCATGGCCCGCAGCGGCCTGGTGACCGTGAACACGGCGACCTTGGCGCCCTGGCACCAGCACATCGCCGGCATGATGTCGATAAGCTGCCTGCCGGCGCCCGGTGAGGTGGAGGCCAGCGGGCCGACCTCGAGGATCTGCGAACGCTCGAGTCGTCCACCACGGATACGGGCGAGGCCCTCTTCGATGGGAACGTCGAGGTAGTACTCGCTGAACAGCGGCGACTGGTCGGCGAAGGAGAGGCCTGCCACGGCCCCCGAGAGCCGGCCGTGCCACCGGTTGGGGTCTTCCTCGGTCAGGAGCATGAAGGTGTCGGGCGTCGGCTCGACGTCCGCACCGAACTCACGTCGGTACGCTGCGCGGGCGAGGCCGGCAGCCGTTCTCCACATTCGGGCTTCGCGGCGTGCGATGTCCAGAATCACAGCAGGTCTCCGAAATCACTCGGCAACGGATGGACGCGTGGCGTCCGTATGCTGCGCCAGCAGGAGACCAGCGTGACGAGGGACACTGGGCGGTTTCTTGCAGATACCTTGAAGCGGACGGGTTTTCGCGAACCGTCAGCGCCGCGTGCCGGGGCGATAGGTGAAGCGGTAGCCGCGTGCCAGGGCGATGGGCGCGATGAGGGCACACAGTGTCAGGTCCAGCGGAAAGGGAAGCCCGGTCCGCACCCGGTACTCGTTACGGAAGGCCAGTGCCACCAGCGCGGCCTGCAGCCGGGGAGTGCCGTCAGGCGTGATCCGTCCCTCGTTGCTCAGGCCCCAGAGCGTCTCGAAGACCTGTTCCGTGCGGAGCGCGGGAGCCGTGCGCCAGGTGAACCGGGTCCGTTCACCGTCCGGATTCCAGATCGAGTGCCGCACCCCCGGCGGGATGACCAGTGACTGCCCCGCTCGGTAGTCCTTCGTGTGCCCGTTCAGGGAGGCCCGCAGCGTACCGCCGGCGACCTGCATCGCCTCCTCCTGGCGCGGGTGGTGGTGAACCGGAGGTTTGACCACGGTGGTCGCGTACTCGCATTCGACCTCCACGTATTCCCCGGCGGTCTCGGCAGCGGTCTTGCGGAAGGTCAGCAGGTCGTCGCCCATGTACAGCCGGTCGCCGATGCGCGCCATGACGAAATCCTTTCGTCGGTGAATGTCGCCGGTCAGTCCGTACGCACTGCAGAGGGCAGCGGGCGCTTCTCGAACCCGGCCCAGGCGTTCAGCAGGTTGGCAACCGCCACCACCGCGGCCAGCCAGAAGCCCACGTGTGCCCCCTCCGCCCATGGCGTGCCCGCCCCGCTCCCGGCGTGCACGGCCTCCTCGGCGCGTGCCACCGCCCTGGTCGCGATGGTGGCGAGTCCGAGAGAGGCACCGACCTGAAAGGCCGACGTGAGCATCGCGGACACCAGCCCCTGCCGGTGCTCGGGGATTTCGGAGAGCCCGTGGATATTGACCGGGATGGTGCACCACTGCATGGCAGCACCCAACAGCACGAACGACGGCAGCAGGCCAAGGGCGTAGGACGCGTCCGGCGGTACCCGGGCGAGCCACACGAGCGCTGCGAGCGATCCGAGGCTTCCCGCCAGGTACACCGGGCGAGGGCCGCTCCTGTGCAGGAGGCGGGTGGCCGGAGCGGTGCTGACGATCGCGGCGATCCCGATCGGCAGGAAGGCGAACCCGGCTTCGAGTGGGCCGTATCCGAGGCTTCGTTGCAGGAAGTAGCTGCTGAGGAAGAGCACGGCGACTTGGACCGCACTGGTGAGGATCCTGGCGATGACGGATGTCAGCAGAGAGCGGGTACGCAGCAGGGCGAACGGCACGAGCGGGTCGGAGGCACGGTGTTCGACGAGTGCGAACGCCGCCAGCAGAACGACCGCGCACGCTCCCGGGAGCAGCACGGCCGTGGCGTGCCACCCGTCGCTCTGCGCCTTCACGATCGCGTAGACGAGACCGGTCATGCCGCCGGTCACGGTGAGAGCACCCAGAACATCAGGCCGGTTCCCGCTGGTGCGGGGCGCCTGCGGGTCGGTCAGCACGGCAACGCCGGCGACGGCCAGAAGGCCGACGGGAACGTTGATGTGGAAGATCCACCGCCAGCTGAGGCTCTCCGTCACCAGGCCGCCCACGACGACGCCCAGCGTCGCGCCGAGACCGGCCAGAGCCGCCCAGACCGCGAGCGCCGTGTTGCGCTCCCGTCCCGCCGGGAAGGTGGTGGTGACCAGGGACATCGCGGACGGTGAAAGCAGGGCGGCACCGCACCCCTGCACCACACGCCCCACGATGAGGGCACCGGCGTCCGGTGAGAGCCCGCAGGCGAGGGACGCGCCGGTGAACACGACCGTGCCCAGGAAGAAGGTGCGACGGCGGCCCCAACGGTCGGCGATGCGCCCGCCCAGGAGCATCATGCCGCCGAAGGTGAGGACGTAGCCGGTGAGCACCCACTCGACGGTGGTGGCGCTCGACCCGGTATCCCGCTGGATCACCGGCAGGGCGAGGTTCACCACCGTGGTGTCGAGCAGCACGATGAACTGGGCCAGGGCGACGAACGCCAGCAACCGCCAGCGGCGCGGGTCCGCTGTGCCGGTGCCGGGCCCGTGGTCGATGCTGTCAAGCATGTTCGGCCTTCCGGGACGGCGGGGTCAGGGCAGGGCGAGACTGGTGCACAGTGCCGCTATCGCCGCCATCTGCAGCCCGACACGAAGGTTGATGACCCGGTCCCAGCCGGCCTGCAGTGCGGCGGCGTCAGCGAGGACCGATCCGGCCAGTGCCGCCTTGCTGAACTGCTCGTTGATCGGCTTCGCGATCCGGACGTAGATCAGCAGCCAGCCGCAGATCGCCGCCACCGCGATCCCCGTGGCGACGCCGGCACCGGCTCGGCCGGCGAGAACCGCCGCGAGGAGACTGAGGACCGCGGCGGCGGCTCCCACGGCTCCGGGGATCGGCAGCCTGCGATCCCCGTAGTGGTGCACGTATCCCACGAGACGTGTGAGGGAGCGGTCGTCGAAGTGGCGCAGCGACGAACGCCAGACCACCGAAGCGAAAGTGTCCGTGCCGTAGGTAACGGCGTTTCCGAGCACGGCGATGATTGCGAGGATGTAGCTGAGCGAGTGCACGGTTCTCCCCTCATCAGATCCATTGACAGCGAACTTATCAACGATAACCTGTCATGGCTAGAACCAAGTTCACCGACAGGAACTTTGGGGACCGGGAGGCTGCCGAGCCTCGGCCCGGGCTTGACGAGCTCAGGACGACGGCATGGAGGGACGGCAGCCGGCACGGACTGAGCCCGGTCACCGAACGCAGAGGGAACGGGGGTTCACATGCACCGAAGGTCACATCGACGGCCCCGCGAGACCACGCGGGATCCGGGACCTCGGCCACGGTCCTGCCACCCGGCGTCGTTGCACGGCGTTCCGGCACCGTCCACAGGCTCCGCCGGCTCGCCCGGTACGCCTCTGTCGTGAGCCGCAACTGACGGCCCCAGGACACCCTCCCGCTCAGGCGCTACCTCTCGCGGCCCCCGGGCCGCGACGCACGTGTTGCACAACGGAAAACCCATTCCGGCGCACCACCTGACTGTCACTGAGGACGTTGATGCGAATCTCAACAGGATTTGACGCGGGTAGATCAGCTCAGACACCGAAGCTGACCACATTAACCATGGAGTTCCAGCTGCTCGGCTCTGTCGAGGCACGGGTGGGAGGCGCCAGTGTGCCCCTCGGCCCGGCACGGCAGCGCAGCATGCTGGCGGCGCTGCTCGTCGACGCCGGAAGGCCGGTGCCCGTCGATACCCTGATCGAACGGGTGTGGGGGGAGAAACCGCCACCGGCTGTGCGCAGCGCGGTCTACACGTACATCACCCGGCTCAGGCGGGTGATGGCCGAGTGGGGATCGGACGTCGAGCTCAACAAGGCGTCGCGAGGCTACTGGATCACGGCTGATCCCACGCAGGTCGACCTCCATCGCTCGCGCGCCCTGATGGGCAGGGCGCACGCCGAACCGGACCCGGTCCGAAGGTGCGATCAGTTGCAGGACGCGCTCACCCTGTGGCAGGGCGATCCGCTCGCCGGTCTGGACAGCTGCTGGGCGGATCGTTTCCGGGTGAGCCAGCAGCCGTTGAAGTACGAACTGTTGTGCGCCTGGGCGGACAGCGCGCTGCCGCTCGGCCGAACTTCCCGCGTCATCGAGCGTCTCACCTGGGAGCTGATGGAGTCTCCGCTGACCGAGCAGCTCCATGAGCGCCTGATCCGCGCCCTTCACCTGGACGGCCAGCGAGCCCGGGCGCTGAAGCACTACGAAGACATGCGGCGGATGCTCGCCGACGAGCTCGGCGTCGATCCGGGAGGCCGCCTCCAGCAGTTGCACAGCAGCATCCTGCGTGGCGAGTCCGACGAGTTCACGTCCCCGCCGTGCCCTCCTTCCCCCCGGCCTGCTGCGACGGGCCACCACAGTCTCCCCCGGGACGTGGTGGGCTTCAGCGGACGGGAGAGGGAAATCAGTCGACTGGTCGGTCTCTTCAGCCGACCGGACCGGACGACACCACCGACGGCGGTGGTCACCGGCGGCGGCGGGATGGGGAAGACTGCCCTCGCCGTGCGAGTGGCGCACCTGCTCAACGAACAGTTCCCGGACGGCCGGCTGTTCGTGAGCGCCGGCTGCGCGGACGGCCACGTCGAGTCCTCCTCCGAAATGTTGCGGCATCTGTTGCGGGCACTCGGGGAGCAGTCGATCCCGAAGTCGGCGGAAGCCCGGGCCATGCTCTACCGCACCCGGCTCTCCGGAAAGCGGGTCCTGGTCGTGGTCGACCAGATGACCGGCCACCACCGCACGGACCTGCTGCTGCCAGGCGGCGAGTCCTGCGGACTGCTGGTCACGAGCCGGTCGCGGGTGTTCATACCGGGCGGCACGGTGGTCGAGGTCGGGCAACTCGACCGCGCCGGCTCCGTGGCGATGCTGGAGCAGGTGATCGGACAGGACCGCACGGCCGCGGAGCCGGCTGCGACGGAGGCACTGGTGACGATGTGCGGCGGTATGCCCCTGGCCCTGCACGCGGCGGCCGCGCGGCTGGCCACCCGTCCGCATTGGCGGCTGCAGCGGCTGGTGGACCGGCTCGCGGACGAGTCCAGCCGTCTGGAGGAGCTGCGCTGTGGCTCCGTCGACGTACCTCATGTGCTCACCGAGACCTTCCGGACTCTCGACTCGACGACAGCGGGGCTGTTCCGCTCGCTGGGGTCGCTGTTCGGCGAGAACGCCTTCGATGCCGAACAGGCCACGCGGCTCACGAGCCCTAACGACGGCGCCCTGGTCGAGGACTGTCTGGAGCGGCTGGCCGACGTGCACTTCCTGCAGGCCGACCCCGGGGCCGGCCTGCAGGGGAGTTATCGGCTGGGGCCGCTGCACCGGCTCTACGCGCGCCGCCTGGCGGCAGGGCCCCGGGCCGTCCTCGAGCCGGGCGCCCCGCCGCGATGAGAGGAACCGCTCTCCGGCATGCTCAGTCGGCGCCTGTGCCGCGCCCGCGGCCTGCCGGTTGCGGGGTCCGGGCCGCGGGACGCTGCACCGTGCCTCCGGCCGCTTCATCCCCGGCCGCGGCGACGGGCACGGTCGGCGGCTCCGCCTCCCGCATCCGGAAGCGGTGGTGGAGACGGGCGAGCACCCGCGGGGACCACCAGGCCGCAGGACCGAGCAGCTTCAGCGCCGCCGGCACCATCAGCAGCCGGATGACCAGTACGTCGACGGTGATCGCCACGAGCATCCCGATCCCGATCATCTTGATGAAGGTGATCCCGGAGAAGGAGAACGCACCGACAACGACCAGCAGAAGCAACGCCGCCGCGGTGATGATGCCGCCCGTTCGCTGCAACCCGTGGCCCACCGCCTCGGCGGTGTCACCACCCGCCTCGTACTGTTCGCGGACCCTGGAAAGCAGGAACACCTCGTAGTCCATGGACAGTCCGAAGAGCAGCACGAGGATCAGCACCAGCGACGAGGGATCGAGTGTCCCGGTCGGCGTGAACCCGAGCAGGTCGGAGAGGTGCCCGTCCTGGAAGATCCACACGAGGACGCCGAAGGACGTCGCCACCGAGAGCAGGTTCATCACGATGGCCTTGACCGGCAGCACCACCGAGCCGAAGGAGACGAAGAGCATCACGAAGGTGACGGCGAACAGCAGCAGGCCCGCCCAGGGCAGTGCGTCGGTCAGCGCCTCGAACTGGTCCGCCAGGTCCGCGGTCCGCCCGCCCACGAGGACCTCGGCGCCGTCCGGAGGGGGTACGGCACGCACGTCCGCCACCAGTTCCCGGGCCTCGGAGCTCTGCCAGTCCAGCGAGTAGCCCACGGTGATGTGGACGGTCTCCCCCGAACTTCCCACGAGCTGCGCTCCGGTGGCGCCGGGCACCTTCGCGAGGTCGTCGATGTAGCCGCCCGTCTCGGTGGCCGACGCGCCCGAGACGACGACGTCGATGGGAGCGGTCACGTTCGCCGGGAACTCCTCGGTCAGTTGCTCGGCCACCTGTCGCGTCTGCGCGCCCTCTGCGAGCACCCGCTCGTCGACGCCGCCCGCCACGAGGTCGAGCACGGGCACCGACAGCGCCAGCAGCACGACCAGTGGGCCGGCCAGGAACGCCACGGGCCGACGCATCACGCCGTTCGCCAGCCGGCGCCACGCCCCCGGCTTCGCGCCCGCCTCACGGAGACGGCGGCGGGGCAGCACGCGAAGCGAGTCGACGCGCGGACCGAGGACGGCGAGCAGGGCAGGCAGCACCACCAGGGCGCCCACCAGGGCGACCAGGACGGTCGCGATGCCGCCCAGGCCCATGGAGCGCAGGAACATCTGCGGGAAGAGCAGAAGCCCGGCGAGGGAGACCATCAGGATCACCCCCGAGACCGCCACCGTCCGGCCGGCTGTCGCCATGGTCGCGCCGAGGGCGTCCGCTCCGGAACGGCCCGCGCTCAGCTCCTCCCGGTACCGGGAGACCAGGAACAGGCCGTAGTCGACGGCGAGGATCATCGACAGGATGGTGGTGATGGTGATCGCGAAGATCGAGACATCGGTGCCCAGAGTGACCAGGTACAGCACCGCGAACGAGCCCAGCGTGGCCATGCCCGCCACCACGAGCGGGACGAGCGCCGCGGCGAGGGTGGTGAAGACGATCAGCAGCAGCACCAGCAGCAGCGGCATGGACAGCGACTCGGCGAGTGAGACGTCCTCCTGGGTCTGCTTCGCCGTGGCGGACTGGGTGGCGACGGGCCCGCCCACTTGGGCGGTCACACCACGTACGTCGTGCAGCTCGTCCTCGATCGCCTCGAACGCGTCGACCCGCGCCTGCTCGTCGTCGCCGACGATCTCCACGGCGGCGTAGGTCGAGCGCCGGTCGTGGCTGAGGAGACCGGCCGCAGGGTCCTCCCCGGAGGACTGCCCGCCGGCGGCTGCCGCGGCTTGCTCACGCATCGTCCAGTAGTCGACGGACCCGGCCACCGAATCGGCGGGGAGGCCGTCCAGCGACTGCGTCACCGCGTCCCGGTACGCGGGATCGTCCACCGTCATGTTCTCGGCGGTGTACAGGACCACGACGTCGGCCCGCACTCCGGGCAGGTCGTGCTCCAGAACGGTCGCCGCGCGGTCACTCTCGCTTCCGGGCACCTGGAAACCGCCCGCGCTGTTCACCGCCCCGAAGACGGCGGGCCCGAAGATCCCGGCCGCGGTGATCGCGACCAGCGACACGATCAGAATCCGCCACCGATGCCGGTGAGTGAACCGGCCCCAACGATCCAGCATGTCTTTCCCTCCTCACGATCACACGCATTCAGTAAATGCTGTTAATTTTGCATACACCGTTTACCATGTCAAGCGTACCCCGTCAGCTAGAGTTGTGCGACAGCGCGCGAGAAGTGAAGGAGAAGCAGGTGTCGACACGCAGGGAGCGACTCCATGCGGCCACCTCACGGGAGATCCTCCTGACGGCACGCCGCCTGCTGGCGGCAGGCGGGACCGACGCCGTCACGCTGCGGGCCATCGCCCGGGAGATGGGCACGACGGCCCCCGCCCTGTACCGGTACTTCGACAGCCTCGAGGACCTGCTCCGCCATGTCGTGGGCGGCATCTACGACGAAGCCACGGCACGACTGAGGACGGCAGCCGGCGTGCAGCCCGACCTGGACCGGCGGATACTCGGCACCGCGCGGGAGTTCCGCGCCTGGGCGCTGGAGAACGAGCGTGAGTACGCGTTGATCTTCGGAACGCCCATCGAGGGCGTCGACGTCTTCCAGGACGACACGACGGCCGATGCGGGCCGTCGGTTCGGCGCGGTCTTCCTGGAGCAGTTCGTGGAGCTGTGGCAGGAGCGCCGCTTCCCCGTACGGGAAGCGGCGGACATCCCCGGCCGGCTGCGGGAACAGCTCGAGGGCTACCGGCGGAGCATCGGGAGCGAGTTGCCGCTGGGACTGCTGCTGACGGTCGTCAGGTGCTGGGAGCGGCTCCAAGGCAGCGTCAGCCTGGAGGCCTTCGGCCACTTCCGGTTCGCCTTCGCCGATCCGGAACCGTTTTTCGAGGACATGCTCACCGAGGTGGCGGCGCTCGTCGGGATCACCTACCGCCCCCCGGAGAGCTGAGGCGTCCTACGGGGCGGGCGGCGCCGTCACAGCAGTGCGATCGCCAGGCACAGGGCCAGCACCACGTAACCCTGGAGCAGGGCACGCAGGTTGATGACGCCGTCCCAGCGCTCCTGCAGTCCCCGGACGTCGTCGGGTGTCTCGTCGGCCACGGCGGCGGCGGTCAGCACCTTGTTCAGCGGTGCACTGATCCTGCCGAAGACGACCAGCCACGCGATCGCCGCGAGGAACGCCGAGGCCACCAGGGCCGTGGAGGCGTAACTGCCGGCGATCGCCGCGGCGACGCCGGAGAGCACCGTGGCGGCCGTCGCGACCGCTCCGACGACCGGCATCCGCTTGTCGCCGTAGAAGTGCACGAAGCCCATCGTGAGACCAAGTGTCCGGTCGTCGACACGCGACATCGCGGATCGCTGCACCAGCGCACAGAAGAAGTCCGTGCCGTAGACCGCTCCACTGGAGAGGACAGCGATCAGCAACAGCACGAGTGTGACGGTCTCCACGATGTACTTCCTCCGTTGTCTCGGTCCTGTTCGGCTCTTCGATTCCCTGCCACGCGCCTCGGCACACCTGCCCGCCCGGTCCGTGGGCCGGCAACCGTCCCTGGCTCACCGCGCCGCCGGCCTGCGTTTCAGCCGGCGCACGGCCGCCTCCGCCGCGGCCAGAGCACTGTTGACGGAGACCTCGGCGAGGAGGCCGGGCGCCGCGACCGAGTCGCCGGCCAGAAAGACGTCTCCTCCTCGGTCGGGTGACGGGCGGTCACGCCAGGTGTGACCCGGCAGGTCCAGCGCTCCGGTACGGCCCCGCGAGACGGAGCTGCGCCGCCAGGTGACGCGGTCCCGCCAACCCGGGGCGACCAGATCGTAGAAGCCCTCCAGCCGTCCCACGGCGTCCCGCTTCGACTCCTTCGGCCGCAGCGGGATCTGCCCCTGGTAGAGGGACGTGCCCCCGGCGGCGAGCGCCGGATCACGGTCGCTGTACTGGGCGGCGAAGGCACCCTCGTCCATGTCGAAGACGATGTGCCGGTCACGGGAGGAGTGGGTCAGGCCCAGGTCGAGCGTGGCCGCGATGCCGCTCTCCCAGCGCAGGCTCTCGTCGCCGAGGAGCACGCGTGCGGAGTCCAGCGCCGTCGCCACGATGACCGGCCCGTCCTGCGGGATCTCGGTGACCCGGGAGCCGGTGTGGATGCGCACGCCCATCTCCCGGCAGCGCTCGGCCAAGTTGGCGATGACCGTCGCCCAGCCCCCGATCGGGTACCGCGTGGGCAGCGGGAAGCGGGGGCGGCCCACGCGCAGCAACCGCTCGAAGACGAAGGCAGCGGACAGTCGGCCCGGGTCCGCGTCATAGAGGACCGGCCCCAGGAAACCCGCCGCGTCCCGGGCCGACTCCTGGCCGAAGCGCTCCCCCGCCCAGTCACGGAAGGAACGGTCGACGGGCGGAGTCAGCCGCCGGCCTGCCGTGACCATCCACAGGTAGGCGGGCGGCACCATGGATCGCAGTGTGCCGTTCCGCCGGAAGCGCAGCCGCATGGTGTCGAGCACCTGGAGACGGACGAACGGACGTGCAAGGTCACGATCCTCCAGCCAGCGCCACGCGGGCCCGTCGCAGTAGAACGTGTGCGTGCCGTCGTTGGCCGCGTACGGTCCCTCGAGCGTACGCGCGCGCCCGCCCAGCGTCTCGTGCGCCTCATGGACCTCGGCCCTTACTCCGAGCTCCGCACATGCGATCGCGGCGGTGAGACCTGCCAGGCCCCCACCGATGACGGTGATGTGTTTCATGGTCAGTTGTCTCTCATTCTCCGGCGGGGCCGGCGGAGAGAATCGGCGTGGATGCACGCCAGGTCAGGGTAAGTCCTGCGTACAGGTACCGGCTCGCCTCGATCGCCATCAGCATCACCCGGTGCCCGGGAAGGATGCGCCCCGAAGTCCACCCCTCGTCCAGCGCCAGGGGCACGGCCGCGGACCCGGTGGCGCCCACGGCGCCGAGATTCTCCACGATGCGGCTCTGCAGCAGTGCGTAGTCCTCGCGCGTCAGCCCGGCCGCGGCCATCTCGGAGCTGAAGTACTCGGCGTTGCCCTCGGGCAGCACGCAGGCGTCGAAGGCTGCCAGCCGCATCCCCGAGCGGTCCAGCATGGCCCGCAGCCCAGCGGTGAAAACCCGCGGGCCCGTCTCCGCGGTGCCCCGGACGTCCAGCTGCAGGTCCATCAGCCGACGCCGCTGCCGCTGCACCGTGAGCGGCGCGTCGGTGCCCCCGCCCACGATGCGCATGCCCGGCTTGCGTCCGCCTCCCAGACACTCCGTGGCGAACACGTCGTCTCCCGGGACGCGCTCACCGTCCACGGACTCCAGCACGACCGCTCCCGCGCCGTCACCGAAGGTGTACAGGCTCAGCCGGTCCCGCATGCGCACCCGCTGCGGATCCTCCCCCAGATACATCGGAACCAGGACGGGGGAGATCGACTCGCTGCCGATGACCAGTGCCCGCCGGCAGGTGCCCTCGCTCAGGTACCGCCGGGCCAGGTCCAGGGCCTGCACCGCCCCGACACATCCGGCACGGACCTCGACCACCGCGCAGCGTTCCAGCCCGAGCCGGTCCTGTACGTAGGTTCCTGCTGCCGGCAGCAGGTACTCGGGACTCGCGGTGGACATCACCAACAGGTCGATGTCGTCAGGGCACAGTCCGGCGCGCTGCAGTGCCTGCTGTGCGGCCGCTGCCGCCATCCCGCTGGTACCGGTGTGGTGTTCACCGGTCGCAGGATCGACGATCCAGTGCCGGGTGCGCACCTCGATTCCCTCGAGCACCTCTTCGGGCAGCGGTCCGGCGTACTTCTCCAGATCCGTGTTGGTCAGCGGCGGGCCCGGCAGGCACGCGCCCGTGCTCAGGATCCGAGCGTGGCGCGGCGGTCGTTGGGACATCTCAGCGCTCCGTTCCAGGTCGCAGAAGAAGCGACACGTGCGTGCCGCCGAAGGACGAGCTGTTGACGAGTGCGGGGCCCCTCGCCGCGTTCCGCTCGAAGGAGAGCAGCGCCAATGCGGTGAGCAGCTGCGCACCGGCGCCGACGGGGTCTCCGAGCACGCGCTTGGGGGCGAGCAGCCGCGGGCAGTCCCGCGAAGCGGGCCACAGCCGTTCGACGGCGGCCCGTTCCGGGCGGTCGACGGCAGACAGACCGGCCGCGTTGAGCCACACCGTCTCCGGCGTCGCACATCCGCCTTCGTCGAGGCAGGACCGCATCGCCCGTTCGACACCACTGCCGTCCGCGCACCAGCGCCCCGGACCACGGGCGTCGGAGGCCATGCCGTATCCCCCGAGTACCCCCAGCACCCGGGCCCCCCGGCGACGGGCTGCGGACGCCCGCTCCAGGAAGACGGCGATACCGGCCTCGCTGAGACGGTAGTGCCGGCCCGCGCGGCCCCCGAAGAGCGGGACCGAGCGGTAGACGTCCTCTGCCATCTGCGGAACCAGGTCGGTGCCCAAGGCGATCACCGAGTCGGCCTGGCCGGCCCGGAGCAGTTCGGCGGCGACACACAGCGCGGTCGCGCCGGCCGCGTGGTCGGCGGTCAGCGTCGAGGTGGCCCCACGGGCGCCCAGCAGTTGGGCGACCTGGCCGGCGGCCGCGTTGTAGACGGTGTTGGGAAAGACCGCAGGGCTGCCCGCATCAGGCCCGTCCGCCAGCACCGGGAGCGTGAACCGCGCCATGCTGTCGACCGGTCCGAGACCGGTCCCCAGCACCACGCCGGTGCGGTCGTCGGCCGCGGCTGCGGCGTTCTCCAGTGCAGACCGCGCAGCGGCGACGGCGAGCAGCCCCAGACGGTCGGTGCGCCGCTGCTCCCGGCGGGTGACGTACGCGTCCGGCTGGAAGTCCACCCGGCGGACCTGCATCCCCTCCCGTGCCGCCGCATGACGGGACCCTTCCGAAGGCGCCGAGAAGGCGTCCCACAGTGCCGTGCCGGTGGCCCCTGCCGGAGTGAGCAGGCCGATGCCTGTGATCACGAGCGGTTCGTCGGGGTGCCGGCGCCGTTCCGGCCGCAGGGGCGCCTGCCGGCCGAAGGCGACCGTGGCGTTGGCCCCTCCGAAGGCGAAGTTGTTGGACAGGGCCGCGTCGAAGTCGGCAGGGACGGCGGCCCTGACCGGGTCCAGCCCGCACTTGGGGTCCAGGGCGGTCAGGTTGGCCGTGGGCGGCAGCTGCTGTTCCAGAAGGGCTCGTACCGTGACGATGGCCTCGACCGCTCCTGCCGCACCGAGCAGATGCCCGACCATCGACTTCGTGCTGCTCAGCGAGACGTTGCCGGCGGCTTCGCCCATCGCGGCGCGTACCGCGTTGCTCTCGGCGGGGTCGTTCTTGCGGGTCCCCGTGCCGTGACCGTTGACGTACCGGACGTCCTGGGGCCGGAGGCCGGCGTGGTCGAGTGCCGCCCGGACGGCGCGGGCGGCCCCTTCTCCGTCCGGGTGCGGGGCGGTGGCATGGTAGCCGTCCGCCGAGAGTCCATAACCCAGCAGATGGGCCGGCACGGTCGCGCTCGTGTCGGGCAGCAGCGACGCGGCCACGAGGACGAGCACTCCGCTGCCCTCGCCGAGGGAGAGCCCGTCCCGCCCCTGCGAATAGGGTGCCGCCGGGCGGGCCGAGAGCGCGCCCAGCCGGTGGAAGCCGGCGAACGCAGTGGTGCTGAACGCGTCCGTCCCGCCCACCAGGACGGCGTCCGTGCGGCCGGAACGTATCAGTTCCACGCTGTGCGCGAGGGCATGCGCGCTGGAGGCACACGCGGTGTTGACGGACAGCACCGGACCGGTGATGCCGTACTCCGCACCGAGCGTCTCCGCAAGCACCTGCGGCGACAGGCCGGTCAGTCCGCTCCGGTCGCCGTCGCGCAGCGCACGCTCGGCCCTCTGCATTCCCCCGTTGCAACTGCCGATCACGACGCCCCACCGATCGGCCGCTATGCCGGGCCGCGCGCCCCCGTCGCGGCAATCCTCCCCGGCCACGACGTCGAGCCCGGCCGCCGACATCGCCTCCGCGGCGGCGGTCAGCAGGTACTCCAGCGCGGGCTCCTCCGACGCGTAGCGTCCGACGCGTGCGTGCTCCGGCACCTGTCCACCGATCCCGGTGCACAGGCCCGTCATGTTCCAGCCGGTCACCGGTCCGATGGCGGTCTCGCCGGAGAGCACTCCCTTCCACAGCGCGTCGACACCCGTTCCGAAGGCGGTGACAGCACCCGTTCCGGCCACCACCACACCCGTGCTGCCCGAAGTGTCGGCCTCGGTGTCATCGGCGGACTGTCGCATGTTCGTTCCTCCTCGTGGGCGTTGGGGGCGGTGAGCCGGCGTTCGGATCAACCGGAGTCCCGGGTGAGGAGCAGCGCGACTGCCTGGCCCTCGACACCACGGGCGAGCGCCATGGCCGTACGGGGTTCCGTCCGGCGGGCCCCGCTCCGCACCAGGTTCAGATCGCACTCCGGCGCGGGCTTGTCCAGGTTGCGGGTCGCCGGAACGTGGCCGGAGTGCAGGGAAAGCGCGCAGACGGCCGAGTTCAGAGCCCCGGCTCCCGCGCTGAGGTGCCCGGTCTGGGGTTTGACGCTGCTGACCGCGGGGATGCCTGCGCGGTCGCCCAGGGCCTCGTGCAGGGCGCGCGTCTCACTCGCGTCTCCCTGCGTGGTACCGGAACCGTGCGCGGCGATGTAGTCGGGGTGCGTGACGCCGGCCTCGCCCAAAGCGCGGCGGACGGCACGGACCACGCCACGGCCCCGCGGGTCGGGGGCCGGGGCGCGGGCACAGTCGTTGCCGCCGCCCAGGCCGGTGATCTCGGCGTAGACGCGCGCGCCGCGGGCCAGTGCGTGCTCCCGCTCCTCCAGGACCAACAGCGCTGCCCCCTCGCCCAGGACCGACCCGGTCCGTTCCACGTCGAAGGGTCTGCACGCGCGGTCGCCCAGCTCGTTGCGTGTGGTCATCAGGCCGAAGACGTCTGTCTTGGCCATGAACCACCAGGAAGTCGCCTCGCTGAACCCACCGGCCACCACGGTGTCGGCGTCGCCGCGCCGTACCGCCCGGTAGGCGCGGCCGACGGCCATCGCTCCGCTGTCCGCACTGCCGTGCAGGTAGGCGTTGCTGCCACGGATCCCGAATTTCCTCGACACGTGGAAGACCGCCGCCGGCTGCAGTCCCTCGACGTAGAACAGTGGGCGGAACGTGGAGGAGGCGGTGCTGCCCAACCGACGCATGTCGATCTCCCCGTCCGCGCGGCGGGAGGCGTACAGGCCGGCGATGAAGTCGTCCATACGGGCGATCTCCTTGTCGCCGCCGAGGTACAGGCCGGCGCGCTCTCCCATCGGGTGGCCGGTGTCGATCCCCGCGTCGGTCAGTGCGAGCGAGGTGGCCGCCACGGCGAACTGGTCCTCGCGGGTCAGGGTTCGCAGTTCGCGGCGGCTCAGATACCGGGAGGGGTCGAAGCCGGGCATGGTCGCTCCCAGCCGGGTCTCCAGGGGCGAGGGGTCGTAGGAATCGATGGTCCGGACCCCGCAGCGGCCCGCCGTCAGTCCGTCCCAGGTGGCGGCTGCTCCCTCGCCCAGCGCGGTCAGCAGGCCGATACCGGTGACCACGACGCGGCGGTCGGTTCCGGCGTGCGAGCTCATGGGGCCTCCTCGAAGGCCCCTATGGCGAGGCCGGTGTTGGTGCCGCCGAAGGCGAAGGCGTTCACGACCGCCGCGCGGACCCTGGCCGGCCGTGCCCGGCCGGGCACGTAGTCGAGGTCGCAGGCACGGTCCGGGTACTCGAGGTTGAGCGTGGGCGGCACGATGCCGTGGCGGATGGACTCGACGGCCACCAGCACGCCCAGCGCGGCGCTGGCCGAGGTCAGGTGGCCGAGCGCCGATTTCGGTGCTGTGACCGCGAGTTCGTCTGCGTGGGCACCGAACGCCTTGCGGATCGCGGTCGTCTCGGACCGGTCGTTGCCCGGCGTCGCGGTTCCGTGGGCGACGACCAGACCGAATTCCTCCGCCCGCAGGCCGGACTCGGCGACCGCGGCCTGCATGACCTCCACCGCCCCGGAACCGTCCGGCGGCGAGTCGGTGACCCGCCAGGCGTTGAGGGTGCTGCCATACCCCAGCACCTCGGCGAGGATCGGCGCACCGCGCCGCCGCGCGCTCTCCAGCTCCTCCAGAACGAAGCAGACCCCGCCCTCGCCGATGACGAAGCCGCTGCGCCGGTCGTCGAAGGGTCTGGACGCACGTTCGGGCGCGTCGTTGTACTGATCGGTCAGCGCACCCAGCAGGCCGAAGCCGAGCAGGTCCAGCCAGGTGGTCAGTGAGTCGTATCCACCGACGAGCATGAGTTCGGCGTCGCCTTCCTGCACGGCACGGTAGGCCTCGCCGATCGCGTGCCCCGACCCGGAGCAGGCGGTGCTCACCGAGATCATGGGTCCGGTGCCGCCGATCCGCCGGGCCATGATGTTCATCGGGATGTTCGGGTTGGCCCGCAGAACGTCGGCCGGCGACTGCCTGCAGAACGCGTCCGCACGTCCCGTCGTCGCGCGCAGGTGCCCTATGTCGGCAAGGTGACGCAGCGGCGGCCGGCCCACGCTGTGCCCCATGGCCAGTCCGCAGTCGTCCTGGGGATAGTCACCCGGAGCCACGGCAGACCGTCGCAGCGCCTCCTCGGCGGCTGCCACGCCGAACTCGCCCGCACGCCACAGAAAGCGGTGTTCGGGCAGGTGCGGGACGTGGTCCGCGAGGCGGAAACCGCGGACCTCCGCCCCGATACGGACGGGGAAGCCGCTGACGTCGAATCCGGTGAGCGGACCGACCCCGCTGTGTCCCGCCACCAGGTTCCGCCAGGTCGTCTCCACGTCGTTCCCCAGGGGCGTGACCGCGCCCATGCCGGTGATGACCACGCGTCTCATCGCTGCCCCCGCTCCCGGCGGCCGCCGCGTGCGGCGGGGAGGAGCCGGCCGAATGCGAGTTGTGCCGTGGTTCCGCCGTCGACGGCAATGGTCTGCCCGGTGATGTAGCTGGACTCCGGCGAGGCGAGGAAGACCGCGACCGAAGCGATCTGTTCAACACTGCCGAAGTGGCCGAGCGGCACCTGCGGACGGATGCGATGGCCCTCCTGCTCCAGCAGTTCGTCCACCATGTCCGTGGTGGCGAAACCGGGGGTCATGGCGTTGACGCGGACCCCGAAGCGCGCAAGTTCCAGGGCACTGCACCGGGTGAACGCGTTGACCGCCGCCTTGGATGCGGCGTAGTTCGACTGGCCGACCCAGCCCCGGTCTCCCATTCCCGAGGACATGTTCACGATGACGCCGGCACGCTCGCGCATGAAATGCTCCATGACGGCGCGGGTGCAGTTGAAGACGCCGCCGAAGTTGACCTCCATCACGCGCCGCCAGGCCGTGTCCGTCATCTCGAACAGGAGGGAGTCCTCGGAGATGCCCGCGTTGTTCACCAGGACGTGCAGGCCGCCGAGGGCCGACCGCGTCCGTTCGACCAGGTCACGTGCCGCGTCGGGGTCGGAGACGTCGCCGCCCAGCGCCACGGCGCGGCCGCCCTCCTTCTCGATGTGTGCGACGGCATCGTCGGCCGCGGCACGGTTGTGCCGGTAGTTCACGGCGACTGCCGCGCCCTGTGCCGCGAGGGCGAGAGCCACTGCCCGGCCGATGCCGCGCGACGCTCCGGTGACCAGGGCGACTTGTTGTTCCAGTTTCATCGTTGCACCTCCGGTTGCGCGTCCGTATCGCCGGCCGGAGCCGCTTCGTCGAGACCGCACGTCACGAGGGCGGAGGCGATGGAGAGGCCGCCGGCGTGCGAGAGGGACACGGAGATGGCACGGACCCGCCGGCTGCGGGCATGCTGCTCTGCGGCCCCGTGCAGGCGGATGTAGGGCCGGCCGTCGACGCGTTTGGCGACCTCGATGTCCGTCCAGGCGATCCGATGCCCGGGATCGGCTTCCAGCGCCTTCAGCACGGCTTCCTTAGCGGCGAAACGCGCCGCGAAGTGCTCGCCGGAACGACGCGGCCGGCTGCGGCAGTAGGAGATCTCGCGCCGGGTGAAGATCCGCGCCTCGAGGTCCGGCTGAGCGCTCATGCGCACGGCTAGGTCCTGCACCGGCACCAGGTCGATGCCCGAAGACGTGACGAGACCGGTGGTGCGGGCGGTGTCGAAGCCCCCCGCACCCGCTGCGTTCTCAGACGATGACATCGGCGGCCCTGCTCCGCTCGCCCAGCAGATCGGCCAGGTTCTGCACGGTGAACAGCGTCAGCACGTCCTCCGCGGTCAGGGGACCGGTCAGGTCTGCCCGGTCGAACTGCGGCAGCACCGTCTCCAGGTGGGTGAGCCCCGCGTCCTGGATGACGTCGTCCTCGTCGCTGAACACGTCGTCGTCGATGCCGCCCTGCAGCCGGTCGGCGATATCGTCCGCGGTGATCTTGACGCCGGACTCCCGCTCGACACGGAAGAGCACGTCGAGGAGGTCGATGGACTCCGCGCCCAGATCACCCAGGAGGGTGGCGTCGGAGGTCACCTCCTCCAGCTCGAGGCCCAGCCCCTCCGCGGCGGCCCGCTGAACGATGGACAGATACTCGGTGGCGCTCTGTGTCATGGGTGTCCCTCTCTTCGGATGGGTCTGCGGGCCCGGAGGGGGTCCGGGCCGTTGCGTGCCGTACGGCATCGGGCGCGCGCCCGGACCTCAGGCCGCCGGAACCGGCGAGGTCCCCGGTGCCAGCAGGGTGGCAAGCCGCCGGGCATCGTGGGTGCTCAGCACCGGACGGTCCGCACCGAAGGCCTTGGCGAACCCGCTGAGCACCCGGCCGGGGCCGACCTCCACTTGAGCGGAACAGCCGGCTCCGGCCTGCAGGACCCGCGTCCACCGCACCGGCGACGACAGCTGACGGCGGAGCAGGGCACGGGCGTCCTCGGCGCCGGCCACGCGCTCGCCGGTCACCGAACTGAGCACCGGGATGCGAGGCGGCAGGAACTCGTGACGCGACAGCTCTGCTGTGAAGTCGTCCTCGACGGCCTTCATCAGCGAACTGTGAAAGGGCGCGCTCACTTTCAGGGTCACGGCCTGCCGCGCGCCGGCGCGGCCGGCCAGCCGGACCACCTCCTCGACGGCGGACGCCTCGCCTGACACGACGGTCTGGCCGGGCCCGTTGTAGTTGGCTGCCTCGACCACGCCGCACGCGCTGCCCCGCCGGCACAGCTGCTCGACGCAGCGGGCGTCCAGGCCCGTGATCGCCGCCATCGTGCCGGGAACGGTCTCGGCTGCGGCGGCCATCAACAGACCCCGACGGCGGACCAGGAGCAGCGCCGACTCGAAGCGCAGCACGCCCGCCGCCACCAGTGCGGCGTACTCGCCCAGGCTGTGCCCTGCGAACGCGGCGGGCACGAGGCGGCCGGCTCGGCGCAGTACCTCCCACACGGCCAGATCTGTCACAAGGACCGCGGGCTGGGTGATCTCGGTACGGGCCAGCTCCCGGGCCGATCCGCGTACGCACAGTTCCCTCAACGGGAGGTCGACGACGGCCTCGGCACGGGCGAACAACGGGTCGACGATCTCCGGGTGCCGACTCACGAGGTGCTCGGCCATTCCCGGGCGCTGCGAGCCCTGGCCGGGGAAGACGGCCAGCGGACCGGCTGTCTGCGCGGTGGTGTTCATGCTCGCGCCGCCCCTCCCCCGGCCGCGGAGACGGCAGCCGACAGGTCGACGGCGACCTTCCAGTCCGCGCCCTGTTCCCCGCCGTCTCCGGCAGCGATCGCGGCCCACGGGTCGAAGCCGTGCAGCGCGCGGGCCGTCTCCCGCAACCAGGAGTCGAACCCGTCAGCGGACGTGGCCGCGCGCCGGGCGGCGGCCCGCGGGCTGCGCGCCTCGAGCAGGTGGACCACCACCGGGTCGTCACCGGCCTGCTGCAGCGAGAACGACTCGCGCACGATGCCCAGCCGTCGCCGTGAGCCGTCGTACTCCAGCCGTCTCCCGGCGGCGAGTTCCCCGTGCAGCATGCGCCAGTCCTGCATGCGCTCGGGTGCGAGCGGCAGGGCCTGCAGGACCGTCTCGGCATCGGCTCTTCGGTACCGGCCGGGGCGGGCACTCTGCAGCATCCGGGGCATACCGAAGTCCGCCACGAGGGTGCTCTCCACGCCGATTCCCCAGCGCTCGGCGATCAGTCCGCCGGCCAGCCGCCAGACCACGACACCGGTGAACTCCACCGGCTTGCCGGTGGGAGCCAGTCCGAGGAAGTCTCCGAGGTGGGTGCCGCGCCAGGTGTTGTGCACGACGACGTGGTCGCCGTGCGCGCTCATGTCCTCGATGGTGACGTGCAGGTCCGGGAATCCGCTGCGGAGGCCTGCGATGGTGTACCGCACGCCGTCGGTACCCTCGGGGGCACCGGGCAGCGGCTGGTGGTCGATCATGTCCGGCCGGTAGATCTCGTCGACGACGGAGAAGTCGCCGCGGTTGACGAACTCGTCGAATACGCGCCGGATCGTCGCCTTGTTCGCCGCCTCGGACGCGGTCATCGTCATGGTTGGGGGCTCCTCCCGAAACGTTGCCGGCTGCCCGTGCGGTGCCGGACGGTCCGCTGAACCGGATGGAGGTACAGCGTGGCCGTCCGGTCTGGGCCGTGGGCTTGACGGAACCTTGACGGCCGCTGACCGGGGCCCGCCCACGGCACGCAACCGTGTGAGGGCCGGTGAGCACGTTTGCTCACCGGCCCTCACAGGAGTTGCACGGTCTGCGTCAGCGCCTGGCCACCCCCATGTACAGAGCGGCCAGGCTGTCGGTCAGCTTCGCCTTCAAACTGCCGTCCTTGTTCTGTCCGCGAATGGCGATGCCGCGCATCCTGCCCTGCGGTGAGAAGCCGGCCGCCGCAAGGTGCGTGAGCATCTCGCGGGGAGTGATGAAGTCCGCATGGGCGTGGGCTCCCCGCGGCACGATGCCCAGGAGGCGCTCGGGTATCCAGATCATGTTGACCCGCGAGCGCAGCGTCCGGTTGATCGTGTCATAGAGGAAGACTCCTCCCGGAGAGAGAACCCGGTGGATCTCCTGAACTGCGGCCGCCGGGCTCTGGACGTGCTCCAGTACGTCCACGCAGGTGACGATGTCGAAGGAGCCGTCGTCGTACGGCAGCCGTTCGGCTTCCCCCCTGCGGTAGTCGATGCCGCGGCCGGTATCCCGTGCGTGCCCTTCGGCAGCCGAGATCAGGCGGTCGGACGTGTCGATACCGCAGACGTCCGCTCCACGGTCGTGCAGGAACTCCGTGGTGAAGCCTCCGCCGCAGCCCACGTCCAGCACCCGCCTGCCCTGCCAGCCGTCGACGAAGTCGTCGAAGTAGGCGAAGCGCAGGGGGTTGAAGGACTTGAGCGGGTTCATCTTCGAGTCTGCGTCCCACCAGCTCTCGGCGTAGTCGCCGAAGAAGGAGGTGTCCTGCGTCGGTTCTCGTGTTCCTTCGGGCATGTCCGCTCCTTCAAGCGAGCTGTGTCCGGTCGGCTGTCTCCAGCCACCGCTGCATGTACTCGATGTCCTTCTCGGTCCCGGTGCGGGCGACCCGGTCCCAGGACGCCCGCATGAGTTCCTCGCGTGCGCGGCACATGAGGGGCCCACGCCACGCGCCCATGCGCCCGATCGCCCAGGCGAGCCGCTGCAGAGGGGCCGTCCGCGCCCGTCGCTCCGCCTCGTAACTGCGCAGGGCGCTCGGCACGTCCCGGGGGGACGTCAGGTGGCGGGCGAGCGACAGAGCGTCCTCGAGCGCCTGGCAGGCACCCTGGCCGACGTTGAAGGTGATGGGGTGCGCGGCGTCTCCGAGCAGGGTGGCCCGGCCCGTGCCCCACCGCCTGTCGGGCCGCCGGTCGTTGACGTCGCTCCTGATCACCGTCTCCTGGTCGGTGGCCCGCAGGATCTCCTCCACGGGCTCCATCCACCCGCGGTGGCGGTCGAGGAGCATCTCGCGCACATCCGCCGTGTCGCGGCCGCCGGGCGTCCCGCCGGCGACACTCATCCAATGGACGACACCCGGTGCGATGTCGTAATAGGTGAAGCGGACGCCTGGCCCGAAGAAGGCGCGGAACGTTCCCGGCGGCACCACCTTCGGGTGCATGTGAGCGTGGCCGCGCCAGGCGATGTACCCGTTGAAGCGGGGGGCTTGCCGGCCGTGCAGAGCGCGGCGAACGGCCGAGTGAAGACCGTCAGCTCCCACCAGGACGTCTCCCTCTTCGACAGAGCCGTCGTCCAGTACCGCCTGGACGGAGTCCGCACTGCGGCGGCAGGAGACGACCTTCGCCCGGGTGCGGACGGTGCCCGGTTTGAGCGCCTCGTCCAAAGCGGCGTGCAGCACGGAACGGGAGACCGCGACCGTGGGCGCGCCGAACCGCTGGTCGAAGTCGGCAACCGGCCAGGCCCCCAGGACCTGGCCCTTCGAGGTCCGGAACTCGCATACCCGCTGCACCGGCGCCGTGCGCAGAATGCGGTCGGCAACACCGAGTTCGGCGAGCGCCAGCATGCCGTTGCTCCACAGGTGCAGCCCGGCGCCGCCGTCGCGCAGGCGCGGAGCGCTCTCCAGCACGACGGTGTCGACTCCCAGCTGCTGCAGCGCCAGCGCCGCGGCGAGTCCGCCGATGCCGCCGCCGGCGATGACGGCCCGTTGCACGGATGCCCTGGCCATCTCGGCCTCCTGTCGTTGTCGTGGTTTCTTCACGCACGCTTGGCCGCAGGGATCACATACCTGCGGTAGACCGTTTCGCGCAGCACGTCGTCGCCGCCTTCGACGATGGACACATAGCGGATGTCGCGCAGCAGCTTTCCGATGAGGACCTCGGCGGTGTACCCATGCCCGCCGAACATCTCGGAAGCCGCAGCGGCGATCTCCCAGCCCGCCTGGCCGCAGAACATCTTGGCCGTCAGGGCGGATTTGAGGGTGCCCTGACGGAAGAAGCGCGCTGCCGGGTCGTCGGATTCCATCAGGAGGTCGAAGTCCCTGTGCCGCCGTGCGGCACTGGTTCTTCATCACCTCGATCCGGGACTCCCACTGCCCCAGCCGGGAGGCGAACACGGCGTTGTCCCGCAGCGGGGCCCCTTTGACCGTCTTGCTGCCGCCGTAGTCCATGCACAGGTCCCGTACCCGTCGCGCCACGCCGACCGCGCTTGCCGCCATCAGGATGCGGCTGGCGTTCAGGCCGACTTCCAGCAGCCGCAGGCCCGATCCGGACAGCAGGTGGTCGGCGGGTACCCGGCAGCGGTCGAAGACGACCTGGTAGGTGGCAGAGGAGCGCAGGCCGTTCATCGGCCACCGCTTGTCGATGTGCACGCCGGGGGCCTCTCTCGGAACAACCACCACGACGTGCCGACCGGGGTTGTCCGCCTCACGTGCCAGAACCACGAGGAAGTCGGCGAAGTCGGCGTTGGTGGAGAACGCCTTCTCCCCGGAGAGCACCAGCTCGTCGCCGTCGACGGCGACCTCGGTCGCCGTACGCGCCAGTTCGCTGCCGGCCGCGTGTTCGCTGCCCAGCGTGGCGCAGAACGTTCCGTGCTCGGCCATCGGTCTCAGATAGCGCTCCCGGAGAGCGTCCGTCCCGAAAAGCGAGACCAGGGTGGTGCCGAGGACGGAGATGAACAGCGTGAAGGCGGCGCCCGCGTCCCCGTAGGCCAGTTCGGACACGATCCCGGTGCCCTCTTCCAGCCCGATGCCCCGCCCACCGTCCTCCTTGCGCAGCCACCAGTTCGCCAGTCCGGTGTCCGGGAAACGGCGGTACAACGGCAACGGTGCGGGAGCGAGTGCGTCCAGGTGCTCCTCCGCACCGATCAGTTCTGCCGCGGCGAACTCGCGGGCAGCCCAGGCAGTGTCCACGTCGTGCTCCTTTCATCGCTGTCTTGCGCGGTCCGTCCGGGCCCGGTCACGGGATCTCGACGACCTGGGCGGCGTAGGACAGACCCGCACCGAATCCGAAGAGCAGAGCGTGCCCACCGGAGGGGACCTCGCCGCGTCCGATGAGCCGGGAGAGGGCCAACGGGGTGGAGGCCCCGGAGGTGTTGCCTGACGTGACGACGTCCCGCACGACGACCCGGTCGTCCAGGCCGAGGTGCCGTGCCATGGCGTCGATGATGCGCACGTTCGCCTGGTGAGGAACGAAGGCGTCCAGGTCCCGCAGCGGGACACCGGCCTGCTCACAGGCCTGTACGGCCACGTTTGCCAGTGAAGAGGCCCACAGGTAGACCTCTTTGCCGTTCTGCCGGAGGAAGGAATGACGGTCCGGTATGCCCAGAGCATCTGCTTTCCCGCCGGCGCTCCCCCACACGACCGGGCCGATGCCGGATCGGTCCGACGGGCCGACAACGGCCGCTCCGGCGCCGTCGGCGAAGAGCACGCAGGTGGAACGGTCGCTCCAGTCGATCCACTGGGTCATCTTCTCGCTTCCCACCACCAGCACCCGGCGGGCGGAGCCACAGCGGACCGCGTCGCCGGCCACCGCCAGCGCGTAGCAGAAACCCGCGCACGCGGCATTGACGTCGAAGGCTCCCGGGCTGTCGATGCCAAGCCGGTGGGCGACCTGGGACGCCGCCTGCGGAATGCTGCTCTCCATGCTGCAGGTGGCGACGATGACCAGGTCGATCTCCGAGGGCTGCACACCGCTTCCTGCCAGGGCCTTCCCGCCGGCTTTGACGGCAAGATCCACCGGTGTCTCGTCCTCGGCCGCGACACGGCGCTCCAGGATGCCGACCCGGGAGCTGATCCACCCGTCGCTGGTGTCCACCATGCGGGCGAGTTCGGCGTTGGTGAGGATCCTCTCCGGACGATGGTCACCGAAGGAGAGGATCCGGGCGCCCTCAGAGCGCGGACGTGTCCTCATCGACGACCCCTCAGTCTGCGGCTCGTCCAGCCGGCTGCCGGGCCGGCACGAGACACTCGCCGACCAGGGCAACGAGCTCGGACACGGTGCCGACGGCATCCGCGTCGCTGTCCGGGATGCTGATGCCGAGCGTCTTCTCGAGGTGGGAGACGAGCTCGATCATGTGGATGGAGTCCATGCCCAGGTCGGCTTCGAACGCGGCCGTCTCGCCTACGGGCCCGGTGGTGTCCGGGACGATGCGCACGACGCCTTCCGTCACGTACTGGTGTATCTCTTCGCGGTCCATACCCGACCTCTTCTCCAATCGCGGTGCACCACGTCACGCCACGGGGTGCCGGTGCGGCGGCCGCCGGGCGGGTCGGCCGCCGCTCACCACCGACCATCGCCCACACCTCTGGGCGGTGGTCTTGAAGAAAAATGTCAGCGCGCGGACCCGGACCGGTCCGCGCGGTGGCCGTACACGCATGGCGGCATGGCAAAGGGTCCACACCGCTGCGTGGGTGTGGACCCTTCCCTGGATTCGCCTGCGCTCGGCAGGCCCGTCCTCAGCGTTCCAGCTGCGCCATGGCCCCGGCCGGGTACCGGTCGCCGGCGGCCGCTCCGGGCGGTGCGATGCTGTCCAGCTCCGCCAGGTCCTCCGCGGTGAGCCGGATCTGTGAGGCGGCGACGTTCTCCTCCAGACGGGTTCGGCGCTTGGTCCCGGGCAGCGCGACCACTCCGCTTTGCGCGAGGACCCACGCCAGCGCGACCTGAGAAGTCGTCACTCCCATGCGGGCCGCCAGAGCCGCCACCCGGTCGACGAGGCCGAGGTTACGCTGCAGGTTCTCGCCCTGGAACCGCGGCGCGATGCGCCGGAAATCCCATTCGCCCAACGATTCGGTCTCCCGGATGCCGCCGGTCAGCATGCCACGGCACAGCGGACTGTAGGCGACGAACCCGATCCCCAGCTCGCGAACGGTTTCCAGTACACCGTTCGTCTCGACGTCGCGGGTGAGGAGCGAGTACTCGGTCTGCACCGCACCCAGCGGGTGCACCGCCTGTGCCCGGCGTATCGTCGCGGCCGACGCCTCGGACAGACCGATGGCCCTCACCTTGCCCTCGGCCACCAGCTCGCCCATCGCGCCGACGCTCTCCTCGACGGGGACGTCCGGGTCGACCCGGTGCAGGTAGTAGAGATCGACGTGGTCGGTCCCAAGTCGCTGCAGGGTGCCTTCGATTCCGGCGCGGATATACTCGGGGCGCCCGTTCAGGTGCCAGGTCAGCGCGCCCTGCGCGTCGATCTCGTTGCCCACCTTGGAGGCCAGCACGACTTCGTGACGGCGCCCGGCGATCGCCCGCGCGATCAGCTGCTCGTTCGTGAACGGACCGTACATATCCGCCGTGTCAAGGAAGTTGACTCCCAGCTCGACAGCCCGGCAGATGGTGCGCACCGCCTCGTCCTCGCTCGGTCCAGGCGTATAGGCGAAGGTCATACCCATGCACCCGAGACCCTGCTCCGGAACCTCCGGTCCGTGAGCGCCCAACTTGCGTGTGTCCATCGTCTCCCCTTTACCACGCTGTGATCATCGTTCGGCGCACGATGCGTCCGTAAACACGTCGGCCACCCGGTCCGCGGCATGAGACGGCCGCCACTCCCGACATCACTGTCAACGTTAAGAGATCTATCGCTGACATGTCCAGTGTCGGCAATAGCAATGGTTGCTAAGCTCGGACACATGTCCATCCGAGATCGACGCCAACGAGAACTGGCCCGCCGGCAGGAGCTGATCGTCACCGCAGCCCGGGAGATGGCCGAGGCCGAGGGCTGGGACGCGGTCACCACCCGGAAGCTCGCGGAGACCATCGAGTACAGCCAGCCCGTGCTCTACACCCACTTCACCAATCGGGACGAGATCATCAGCGCGGTGTCCCTGCAGGGCTTCACCGAACTCACCGCTACGCTGCGGGCGGCCCGGGCCGAAGCCGTCACCAGCCGGGAGCGCGTCGAACGGCTGCTGCGCGCCTACCACACGTTCGCCGCCACCCATCCACGGCTCTACGAGGCGATGTTCGTTCGCCCGTCCAACCTGTTCTTCGGTAAAGAGGAGACACCGGCCGAGCTCATCGAGGCGTTCCAGGAGTTGCGCAGCGCACTGGCCGAGATCGCCGACGGACGTGACCCCGACGTACTGGCCGAGGTGACCTGGGCGTCCCTGCACGGCCTCATCACCCTCAACAACAGCGGACGCCTGCGCCCCGACCACGCGCAAGCGCGCCTGGACTACTTCATCGAGGAGTTCACCTGACCCACCCCTTTCCGGGACGCGGAATTCGCTTCCGCCCTCTGGTGTAGACCGGTCGGGCGTTGGCACGCTGTGCGGCTGGGTGCACAGAAAGTGCACTCAGGACAGCGTGAGATGAGGGTGCTCGTGAGACGGATCCACGCACGCAGACAACCACTGGCACGGTCGCTGCTCTCCGCAGCGGCCGTTTCCGCGCTCACAGTCGGGTTCACGCCCACGCCTGCCGCCGCCGCACAGCCGGCGGCGGCCGTGCCGTCCGCGGCCGTGCTTGCCGCCGCACAGACCTCGGCCGCGGCGGACGACGCCGGGTTCGAACTGACCCACGCCACCCGGCCGGTGGCCCCCGGGGCGACAGTGACCTCCTTCTCCCGGCTGGAGCCCGGCAAGTGGCTGCGGGCGGACGCGCTGAGCATCGACCTGGACGGCTCCGCCCGCGTCGACTACCTGGCACCGAAGAAGGTCTCCGAGCGGAAGACCGTCGGCGAACTCGCCGCCGCGCACGACCCCGGGAAGGATAGGCGTACCGTCGCCGCGTTCAACGGCGACTTCTTCGACATCAACGCCACCGAGGCACCGATCGGCCCGGGCCTGCGGGAGGGCGCGCTCGTCCACTCCCCCGCCGGCCCGTACACGGCGGCCGCCTTCGGCCCGCACAGCGCCGGGCGGATACTCCAGCTGTACTTCGACGGGACGGTCACCCTGCCGGACGGCACGGAGCAGCTGTCCGGCTACAACGCCCCCGACGTGCCCGCGGACACCATCGGCCTCTACAACAGCCAGTGGGGCAGCGCCGACCGCGCCCTGACCACGGACGACGCCACGCTCACCGCGGAGGTGGCCGTGCGGGACGGCGCGGTGACCTCGGTGTCGGCGAAGCCCGGCGACGGGGCGATACCCGCCGGCACCACCGTGCTGGTGGGCCGCGGTACGGGAGCGAAGAAGCTGCAGCAACTGCAGGCGGGCGACCCGGTGTCCGTGGAGTACCACGTGCGCACCGACGACGGATCAGCCGTACCGCGCACCGCCGTCGGCGGCCGCGGCGTCCTGGTGGAGAACGGCGTGCCACAGGACTGGGAGGGCCGGCCGAACAACACGGCGGCACCGCGCACCGCCGTCGGCTTCTCCAAGGACGGCTCGGTGATGCACGTCCTGACTGTCGACGGCCGGCAGGCCGCCTCCGGTGGCGTCACGCTCACCGAACTGGCCCGCATGATGGCCGGCCTCGGCGCCTACAACGCGCTGAACCTGGACGGCGGCGGCTCCTCGACGCTGCTGACGCGCGAAGCCGGTTCGGACACGCTGCGCCTGGCGAACGCGCCGTCCGACGGCGCCGCGCGCGAGGTGCCCGAGGCACTGGCCGTCACCGCACCGGACGGCAGCGGCCAGTTGCAGGGCTTCCGGGTCACGACGGCCGCCGACCCGCCCGGCGCACCGGGCGCGGACACGGTTCCCGGCGGGCACCCGGACCGCGTCTTCCCGGGCCTGACAAGGCAGTTGACGGCCACCGGATACGACGAGACGTACGGCCCGGCGCACGGCACCCCGCGCTGGCGGTCGAGCCGGCCCGGAGTCGGAACCGTCGGGTCCGGCGGCACCTTCCATGCCCGGCGCTCCGGCACGGCCGAGGTGACCGCGCGCGACGGGCGGGCGCGCGGCGCGACGACGCTGCGGGTAGCCGGCGACCTGGCGCGGGTGCGGCCCACGCAGGACCGGGTGGGGCTGGCCGGGCCGGACGACGAGGCGTCCTTCGGTTTCGTGGGCTTCGACGCACAGGGCACCAGCGCACCGATCGAGCCGGCGGACGTGCGCCTGGACTACGACCACGCGCTGCTCGCGGTCACCGCCGATCCGGCCACCGGCGGGTTCCGCGTCCGGGCGCGCGGCGCGGACTCCGGATCCGCCCTGGTCACCGCGACCGTACACGGTCACCACACCGTGCTGGGCGTGACCATCGGGCTCCGCGACCAGGGCGTCGCGGACTTCTCCGGCGCGGGCGACTGGAGCTTCAGCGCCGCCCGCGCCGACGGGTCGCTGAGCGCCGAACCGGACGGCCACGACGGGCCGGGGCTGCGGATGTCCTACGACTTCACGCAGTCCACCGCCACCCGGGCCGCCTACGCGACCCCGCCGCAGGACGTCGCCGTGCCCGGCCAGCCGCAGGCGTTCACCCTGTGGCTCAAGGGGGACGGCCGCGGCGCCTGGCCGTCGCTGCACCTGCTGGACGCGAACGGGACCAGCCAGGTGCTGCGCGGCCCCTACCTCACCTGGGAGGGCTGGCGGCAGGTGACGTTCACCGTGCCGGAGGGCGTCGCCTACCCGCTGCGGGTGCACCGCTTCTACCTGGCCGAGATCCGGCCGGACCAGCGGTACAGCAGCTCGATCGTCATCGACTCGCTGAGCGCACGTACCCCGCCGGACGTGGACGTGCCGCCGGCACCGGCGGTCCGCGACCCGCTGATCCGCACGGCGAAGGACGTGGCGGGACGCGACTGGCGGTTCGCGGTCATGTCCGACGCCCAGTTCGTCGCGCGGGATCCGGACAGCGCCAACGCGCGGCAGGCGCAGCGCACGCTGCGCGAGATCAGGGCGGCGAAACCGGACTTCCTCGTCATCGACGGCGACCTGGTCGACGAGGGATCGCCGCAGGACCTGGCGTTCGCGCACTCGATGCTGCGCGAGGAGCTGGGCGACGCGCTGCCCTGGTACTACGTGCCCGGCAACCACGAGGTGATGGGCGGGAAGATCACGAACTTCGTCGCGGAGTTCGGGGCGGCCCACCGGGTCTTCGACCACAAGGGCACCCGATTCCTCACCTTCGACACCTCGTCGCTGACGCTGCGGGGCGGTGGCTTCGACCAGTTCCACCTCCTGCACGACCAGCTGCGGGCGGCGGCGAAGGACCCGGACGTGCGCTCGGTGGCCGTCATCGAGCACGTGCCGCCGCGGGATCCGACGCCGGCGAGGGCCAGCAGGCTCACCGACCGGCTGGAGGCGGACCTGCTGGAGGACTGGCTGGGCGACTTCCACGCGCGGTCGGGCAAGAGCCTGCTGTTCGTCGGCGGGCATGTGGGGGTCTTCCACGCCTCACGGGTGGACGGCGTGCCGTACCTGATCAACGGCAACTCCGGGAAGACGCCGTCGGCCTCGCCCGCGGACGGCGGGTTCACCGGCTGGTCCCTGGTGGGCGTGGACCGGCACCCGCACGGGCACGGGCCGGGCGAGGGCGCCTTCGCCGTGCAGAGCAGGGCGCACGTCGATGCCCTGGCCCTGGACGTGCCGGCCCACCTGGCGGTCGGCGACACCGCAGAAGCGGCGGCCACCGTGACACAGGGGCAGGGCTCCGACGCGCGCAAGGTGCCGGTGGCCTGGCCGCTGAGCGCCGACTGGTCCGGCTCGCGCGACCTGTGCGTCACGCACCGGCGCCCGAGAGGGCACGGCTGCGACGCCGCCTACGATCCGGTCACCGGCACTCTGACCGGGCTGCACCGGGGCACCGTCACGCTCAGCGTGCTGGTGAACGGTGAACGGACGCAGCGGCGGGTGACGATCGGCTAGTGCCGCACACGGCATCAGCGGTCCTTCCCGCCGCGTCCGGCGGTCACCTCCTGTGCGGCCTCCTTGCGGTCCCGCTTGCCGGAGGCGTAGAGGCTGGTGGCCGTCGTGACGGCGAGGACGCCGCCGATGACGCCCAGCGAGACCGGGATACCGATCTCCGGGACGTGCACCCCGGTCTCGTGCAGGGCGTGCAGCACGAGCTTCACGCCGATGAAGCCGAGGATCACGGACAGGCCGTAGGACAGGTGCACCAGTCTCTTCAGCAGGCCGCCGATGAGGAAGTAGAGCTGGCGCAGACCCATCAGCGCGAAGGCGTTGGCGGTGAAGACGATGTACGGGTCCTGGGTGAGTCCGAAGATCGCGGGGATCGAGTCCAGCGCGAACAGTACGTCGGTGGTGCCGATGGCCAGCATGACGACCAGCATCGGTGTCATCAGCCGACGGCCGTTCTCGCGGACGAACAGCCGGGTGCCGTGGTACCGGTCGGTGGAGGGGAAGCGCCGCTCGATCAGCTTCAGCAGCCGGTTCTCCTCGTATCCCTCGTCCTCAGTGGAGCCGCCCTCGCGGGTGTCCTTGATCAGCTTCCATGCGGTCCAGATCAAGAACGCGCCGAAGACGAAGAAGATCCAGGAGAAGGAGGAGATGAGGGCGGCGCCGGCCGCGATGAACACGGTGCGCAGCACCAGTGCGATGAGCACGCCGACCAGCAGCACTCGCTGCTGGTAGACGGTCGGGACGGCGAACTTCGCCATGATCAGCACGAAGACGAAGAGGTTGTCGACGCTGAGCGACTTCTCGGTGAGATAGCCGGCGAAGAACTCCCCGGAGGGCTCTCCGCCGGCTACGGCGTACAGGCCGACGCCGAAGAGGCCGGCCAGGGCGACCCACACGGCCGTCCAGGCGCCGGCCTCGCGCAGCGAGACCTCGTGCGGCTTGCGGCCGCCGACGAAGAAGTCGACGGCGATCAGCGCGCACAGACCGGCGATGGTCAGGCCCCAGGTGGTCAGAGAGACGTCCATCGGTTGGTGCACCTCCGGCCCAGCATGCCGGAGGTCTCTTCCGTCCGCACACGCTGACGCGCATGCCGACCGACGCCCCGGGGCCGGTCAGGTTCCACCCGTAATGACGGGGTCGCCGCGACGACGGGAATACTCCCCTCCGCTACAACAAAGCGTAAAGGAACGCCAAGAAAAGGCAAAGCGCCACTTCGACCGACGATCCTCCGCGCTCAGAGGTGCGGCTGGATGGCCGGCATGAGGTCCTGGAAAGTGCGGCCCTGGGCCGGCTCGCCGATGGCTGTCATCTGCCAGCCACTCCCCTGACGGCGCACCTTAGCCATGATCTGCGCGGTGTGGCTCCCCCCGCCGGTGAGGGTGTAGCGGGCCAGCTCGTCCTCGGTCGACTCGTCGACCAGCCGGCAGAAGGCGTTCTCCACCTCCGCGAAGGTCTGACCGGTGAAGGAGTTCACCGTGAAGACGATCTGATCGACCTCCGGCGGGATCCGTTGCAGGTCGACACGGATGGACTCGTCGTCGGCTCCGTGCCCCGCGCCGCCGACCAGGTTGTCACCGCTGTGCGTGACCGACCCGTCGTCGCTGACCAGGTGCCGGAAGAAGACGACGTCCTTCGGCTCACGGTCGGCGAAGAGGACGGCCGAGGCGTCCAAGTCGATCTCGCGGGTGCGCATGCCGAACAGTCCCCGGCGCCGGGCGGCCTGCCAGCCCAGGCCCATCCGCACCCTGCTCAGGGCGCCCCCGTCGGCCTTCTGCAGACTGACCGCCTGCCCCTTGGACAAGTTGACGCTCACGCACGTTCCCCTCTCGACGCGTCTCCGCCCGCCGGGCACCCCGACAGGCCGTACCGGGAGCCTAGACGAGGCAGAGCTACTTCAGCCCGGCCTCGCGCATCTGCCGCAGCTCCTTCTTCAGTTCCCCGACCTCGTCCCGCAGCCGGGCCGCCACCTCGAACTGCAACTCGGCGGCCGCGGCACGCATCCGCTGCGTCATCTCCTCGATCAATTCGGCCAGCTCGCCGGCCGGGCGGTCAGTGAGCTCGCCGGCCCCCGCGGACTTCTTCGCGGCCGCCTTCGTCTTGCCGCCGAGGTCCGGCACCGAGGTCTTCTCCCCGCCCCTCCCCGCCTTGCGGTAGCCGGTGCCGAGCAGCTCCTCGGTGTCGACGTCCTCCCGCGCGATGTCGGCCACGATGTCACCGATGCGCTTGCGCAGCGGCTGCGGGTCGATACCGTGCTCGGTGTTGTAGGCGATCTGCTTCTCCCGGCGCCGGTTCGTCTCGTCGATCGCCTTCGCCATCGCCGGCGTGATCTTGTCGGCGTACATGTGAACCTGGCCGGAGACGTTGCGCGCCGCACGGCCGATGGTCTGGATCAGCGACGTCCCCGAGCGCAGGAAGCCCTCCTTGTCGGCGTCCAGGATGGCCACCAGCGAGACCTCGGGCAGGTCCAGGCCCTCCCGGAGGAGGTTGATGCCCACCAGGACGTCGTACTCGCCCGCGCGCAGCTCCCGCAGCAGTTCGATCCGTCGCAGGGTGTCCACGTCACTGTGCAGGTAACGGACCTGGATTCCCAGCTCGAGAAAGTAGTCGGTGAGATCCTCGGCCATCTTCTTCGTCAGGGTGGTGACCAGCACACGCTCGTTCTTGTCGGTGCGCGTACGGATCTCGTGCACCAGATCGTCGATCTGGCCCTCGGTGGGCTTGACGACGACCTCCGGGTCGACCAGACCGGTCGGCCGGATGATCTGCTCCACCACGCCGTCGCCGCGGGAGAGTTCGTAGGGCCCGGGCGTCGCCGACAGGTAGACGGTCTGCCCGATGCGCCCGAGGAACTCCTCCCACTTCAGCGGCCGGTTGTCGATCGCCGACGGCAGCCGGAACCCGTGCTCGACCAGCGTGCGCTTGCGGGCCGCGTCGCCCTCGTACATCGCGCCGATCTGCGGCACGGTCACGTGCGACTCGTCGATGACGAGCAGGAAGTCCTCGGGGAAGAAGTCCAGCAGGGTGTGCGGCGCGGTGCCGGGGTCACGCCCGTCGATGTGCCGGGAGTAGTTCTCGATGCCGGAGCAGGTGCCGATCTGACGCATCATCTCGATGTCGTAGGTGGTGCGCATGCGCAGCCGCTGCGCCTCCAGCAGCTTGTTCTGCTGCTCCAGCGACGCAAGGTGCTCCTCGAGCTCCTTCTCGATGCCGGCGATGGCGCGTTCCATCCGCTCCGGCCCGGCCACGTAGTGGGTGGCGGGGAAGACGTACAGCTCCCGGTCGTCGGAGATGACCTCGCCGGTGATCGGATGCAGGGTGGAGAGCGCCTCGATCTCGTCGCCGAACATCTCGATGCGGACGGCCAGCTCCTCGTACACCGGGAAGATCTCGATGGTGTCTCCGCGCACCCGGAACGTGCCGCGGGTGAAGGACAGGTCGTTGCGGGTGTACTGAATGTCGACGAACCTGCGCAGCAGCGCGTCCCGGTCCGTCTCCTCACCGACCTTGAGCGACACCATCCGGTCCACGTACTCCTGCGGCGTGCCCAGGCCGTAGATGCAGGAGACGGAGGCGACCACCACCACGTCCCGGCGGGTGATCAGCGAGTTGGTGGAGCTGTGCCGCAGCCGCTCGACCTCCTCGTTGATGGAGGAGTCCTTCTCGATGTAGGTGTCCGTCTGCGGGACGTAGGCCTCAGGCTGGTAATAATCGTAGTACGAGACGAAGTACTCGACGGCATTGTTGGGCAGCAGCTCGCGGAACTCGTTGGCGAGCTGGGCGGCCAACGTCTTGTTGGGCGCCATGACGAGCGTCGGCCGCTGGAGCTTCTCGATCATCCAGGCAGTGGTCGCCGATTTGCCGGTGCCCGTCGCGCCCAGCAGGACGACGTCCTTCTCCCCGCCGTTCACCCGCCGCGCCAGATCGTCGATCGCCGCCGGCTGGTCGCCGCTGGGCTGGTACGGGCTGACGACCTCGAAGGGCGCCACCTTGCGTTCGATCTCGGATACGGGCCGCATGAGAACCACCGTACGACGCGCCACTGACAACCACGCGAGACCATGTCTCCGTGAGTGATCGCATGTTCACGGAAAGCACCTGCCCGAGCCGCCTGCCTGTAGTGCCCCCGCAACGGGGAACCTCCTCGCTGTCGGTTCCACCGTCGACGCAAGGAGTCCGGTGTTGATGCGTTCGTCAGTCTCGTCAGTACTCGCATTCCGCTCGGCCGCCTCGGCGGCCTTCGCGCTGCTGAGTCTCTTTCTCGTCCTCGGCTCCCCCGCGCGCGCCGGGGAACGGCAGCACGTCACCCGCCTCGACGACTCCGGATCCCCCGGGGTCGTCGCCCACCGCGGCGCGTCCGGTTACGCGCCCGAGAACACGCTCGCCGCCGTGGACAAGGCCCACGCGCTGGGCATCGACTGGGTCGAGACCGACGTGCAGCGGACCGGGGACGGCGAACTGGTGGTCGTCCACGACACCACCCTGAACCGCACGACGAACGTCGAACAGCTCTACCCCGACCGCTCCCCGTGGAAGGTCGGGGACTTCACCGCGGCCGAGATCGCCCGGCTGGACGCGGGCAGCTGGTACGGCAAGCCATTCGCCGGAGCGCACGTGCCGACTCTCGCGCAGTGGCTGCGCAAGGTCGAGGACGGCCACCAGAAGCTGCTGCTGGAGCTGAAGGCTCCCGCACGCTACCCGGGGGTGGAGAACCAGACGCTGAAGGAACTGGGCAACGACGGCTGGCTGGACGCCGGGCACGTGCGCGGGAAGCTGGTCGTCCAGAGCTTCGACGCCGGCGCGATCCGCACCGTGCACGAACTGGCACCTCAGGTGGCGACCGGGCTCCTGGGCGCCCCGGCCACCGGCGATCTGGCCGACTACGCGACCTACTGCGACGAGATCAACCCGCCGCACACCGAGGTCACCGCCGACTACGTCGACGCCGTCCACGCACAGCAGGGACCACACGGCCGTCCGCTGCAGGTGTACACCTGGGTGGTCAACGACACCGCCACCGCCCGCGAGGCGGCCGGCGACGGGGTGGACGGCGTCATCTCCAACTACCCCGACGTCGTGCGGGACGCGATGACCGGCTGAGCCGGCCGCGGGGGAGTTGTCGGCGGCCGGTCCTAGAGTGAGGGACGTGCAGGACTACTCACGGCTCTGGGCACGGGCCTGCGTCGGCACCCCCGTCGGCCCGCTGCTGCTGGCAGCCACCGACGAGGGGCTGGCCCTGGTCGCCTTCCACGCCCCGGAGGGCGGCACCGAGGCCGAGCGCGCCCTGGAGCGACTGCGGGCCCGCTTCGGTGCGGAGCAGCGCGGCGGCCCCGAGGATCCCGGCGGTCCGGCCGCAGGGGCGGCGCGGGCGCATCTGGAGCATGCCCGCGCGGAGCTGGCGGCCTATTTCACCGGGCGGCTTCGGGTCTTCACCGTCGCGCTGGACTGGTCGCTGACCGGCGGATTCCACGCCCGGGTGCTGCACGAGCTGGCCGAGAGCGTCCCGTACGGCGTGACCGCCGGGTACCAGGATCTGGCCGACCGGGTCGGGGAGCCCGGTGCGGCCAGGGCGGTCGGCGTGGCCATGGGGGCGAATCCGCTGCCGGTCGTCGTGCCGTGCCACCGGATCGTGGCGAGCGACGGCGGCATCGGCGGCTTCGGGGGCGGCCTCGAGACGAAGCGTGCACTGCTCGCCTTGGAGGGGGTGCTCCCCGAGCCGCTGTTCTGACCCGGCGATCAGGGGTTCAGGCCGTGGGCCTGCAGAAACGGCATCGGGTCGATGCCGGAGCCGTAGTCCGGCGTGGTGCGGATCTCGAAGTGCAGGTGCGGGCCGGTGACGTTTCCGGTGGCGCCGGACAGAGCGATCTCCTGGCCGGTGGTCAGGTGCTGGCCGACGCTGACGTCGATCTTGGACAGGTGGGCGTACTCGCTGTACTGGCCCGGGGCGTGCTCGATGACGATGCGGTTGCCGTACGCGCCGCCCCAGCCGGCCTTCACCACGGTGCCGGTGTGCACGGTGTCGACCTCGGTGCCCGTGTTGACGGCGAAGTCCTGACCGGAGTGATCGTGGGACCAGCGGTCGCCGGCCTTACCGAAGCCCGCGGTGAGCGTGTACGGCTTGTGGACGGGAAGCGTCCAGTCCGAGGGGCTCGGCTTGGCCGGGGCCGGCTTGGGCTGCGGGCTTGGCCGGGGCCGGCTTGGGCTGCGGCTTGGCCTGCTGGGTCTTCTCCGGCTGCGGCTGCGGCTTGGCCTGCTGGGTCTTCTCCGGCTGCGGCTTTGGCCTGGTCGGACTTGTGGGTCTTCTCGGCGCCCTTGTCGGGCGTCTGTTTAGCGCCGCTGTCCGCAGACTGGGCGGACGCGGTGGTGGCGGCGTCCTGGCCTCCGTCGAGCGTGGCGGCGACCGCGGCACCGCCGCCGCCGACGAGGAGCGAGGCGGCGAGACCGGCCGACAGCAGACCCCGCCGGGTGCGCAGGTGCTTGCGTGCGGCCTTCTTGGCGTCGTCGACGGAGAGGTTCTTGAAGTCCGGAAGCTTCGGGAATTCACGCATGGGGGTACTTCCTCCGTAAGTCAGTGAGAAAGCCTGGCTACCGCCGGGCCACGTCATTGGTAAACGGAGGGAGCTAATCCCCCAAAACACCCCTGCTACTACCCGATGCCGTATAGCGGGCGGAGGCGCCGGAATCTCCTGGCACCTCATGCGGAGGCGCACACGGGACCCTTGTCACCGTCCTGCCGCACGCGTGGCCGAGGCACACTCCCCACCTGCACTTTCGCCGCTCAGCGGCTCGCGCGGCCCGCGCCGCGCGACCGATCGCGCACGGCACCGAGGTCCGGGACCAAAGTCCCGGGACATTTCCTATCGCGCGTCGTAGACGGAATGGATCTGTGCGCCACTTCACCGGCGGCACACAGAATGCCGCCTTTCATGTGACGGGGCCCACGCCCTTTCTGTGACCGGGCCCACCTGGATTCTGTGACGGCGGTCTCAGCGTGGAAAGACCTGGAACGCCACACCGTCGCAGCCGCCGAGACGCGGTGCGAGGGCTCCCGTGATCCCTTCGAGGAACGAGCGGGCGTACTGGTCCGGCGGCACCTCGCTCAGCGCCGCGATGTAGGCCCGGTGCTCCGCCAGGGACGCCACCGCGAGGTCCACGGACGCCGGGCTCACCACAGCCGCGTGCGTGGGCTCCGGGGAGCCCGCCACAGCGACCCACCGCACGCCGTCCCACGGCTCGGGCGCTCCCCGGCCCGGCCCGCCGGGGAAGATCCACCGGTTGCCCGCGTCTCCGACGGCGTCCAGGACGGCCCGTCCGACGACGCGGTGGTCTGGCGTGTTCCAGGCGGTGCCGCCCCAGGTGTCCTGGTGGTTCAAGGTGATCACCAGTTCGGGCCGCCGGCGCCGCACGGCCAGTGCGATGTCGCGGCGCAGGGCGAGCCCCTCCTCGATCACGCCGTCGCGGTGGTCGAGGAACTCCACGTCCTCCACACCCACCACACGGGCGCTTGCGCGCTGCTCGGCCTCCCGCACCCGGGCGGACTCGGCCGGTTCCATACCGTCGATCCCGGCCTCACCGCGGGTCACCAGCAGGTAGTCGATCCGCCGCCCCGAGGCGGTCCACTCCGCGACGGCTGCCGCAGCCCCGTACTCCATGTCGTCGGGGTGGGCCACCACGGCCAGCGCCCGCCCCCAGTCCTCCGGCATCCGCTCCAATGGCGGGAGCTGCTCGCCGGCGACGGCGTCCTCCTGGCTCATCGGGCCTCCTCATCGCGTCGGCTCTGGCCGCGACCGACGACGGCCCGTGCAGCCTACTCAACAGCGTTGTCCGCAGCGGCGACTGACATGCGGTCCGCCTCCAGACTTCACGCACATCAGCAGGCAGTGCCCCGCGCGAGTGACAAGTGGCGTCGATCGCAGCCCGTCCGCTACCCTGCGCTCTCATGCGCGTACTTTGCGCAGTCATGCTTCGTCGATCCTGACAGGTGGTCATGGCCTCCCACGCACGCCCCCGCACCTCACCGACCTCCGCCGCGCGCCGCGCCCTGATGCGGGGCGGGATCGTCGCCACCGCCGCCGGAGCCGTGCTCGGCACCGGCGGCATGGCCGGTGCGAGCGCCACCGAACACCCCGCCTCCCCGCTGGAATCCGTCACCTCGCAGCTCGGGCAGCAGGAGCCGGGAACCGGACTGGAAAACGCGGCCGGGGGCGTGCAGCACGGTCTGGCCGGCGCGCTGAGCCCGGCGAAGAACCTGAGCCTCGACCCACTGGCCGGCACCGGCGTCGACCCGCTGGACAACGGGGTGGGCACCCAGGTGGGCGACTTCAAGCCGGTGAACACCTCCGGGCTGACCGCACCGGTCACCGGCGGTGATTCGCTGGCCGAACTCCCGGTCGCCTCCCCCGGAGTGGGGCTGCTTCCCGGCTGAGTCGGGCGCACTCATCCGGCGGGGTGGGGGTGGAGCGGCGCCGCTCCACCCCCACCCCGCCGCGCTGCGTTCACCCCTGCCCGAAAACGGCGAGTGTGCCGGACTTCCCCTGGGGCAGGGGGTGGGAGGGCAGCGCACTGCGGGAGTCGGCGGTGCAGGTCAGCGTGCATTCAACTTTTCAACGCACCAAGTACCTAACTGTAATGCGTATCTGACGGTACGATGCAGCCCGTGGAATCGACCGAACCGTTCCTCCTTCCTTCACTCAGAAGTGCTTCACACGGTGCAGTTTCTCGGCGAAGGATGGGGCGGACGGCGAGGCCGTCGCCGTCGGACTGACCCTCGGGGGAGGATTTCTTGTGCGGCTACTCCTTGAAGACCGAACGACATCGACCGGGCGCGACCTGCCCGCTTTGTCCTACTTCTCTGCCTTCGTCTTCTCTGCGCCACGGGTGTGGCGTGCACGGCGCTTTCATCCTCATCCCCTCTCCCCTGGAGTAGCGCGCCCGCACCGGGCCGACGGCCCCGCGACCGCCCAAGTCTGACCGGCCGGCGGCGTCGACGGGTCCCTCTCCCCGGCGGAACCCGTGCCACAGATCGGCCCGCCCCCATCGGGCCACCCCCTCCTACCTTGCCGGACACAGCAGGGATATCACGCATGAGCATTCGCATCATGGTCGCCGACGATCACCTCCTGTTCATGGAGGCGCTCGCGGAAACCCTCAACCAGGTGCAGGACTTCGACGTCGTCGGCATCGCCGGCGACAGCAAGGAGATCCTTCCGACCGCACTCCGCGCGTCGCCCGCCGTCGCCCTGCTGGGCACCGCCGGCCCGGACTGGCTACGCCAGGCCGCCGAGCTGGGCCGCCGCCTCCCGTCCTGCGGCGTCGCGGTGATCGCCGTGAACCCCACGAAGGCGCAGGTCGACCGCGCGGTGGCCGCCGGGGTGCGCAGCGTCGTCCCCAAGCACGCCAAGCTGCCCCACCTCATCGGCGCGATACGCACCGTCGCCGCCGGGTGCGTGAGCATCGACCGGCGGCTGCTGTGCCCACGAAGACCCGATGACCGGACACTGAGCGACCGCGAGGTCGAGATACTGCAGCTCACGGCGACGGGCGCCTCGATCAAGGAGATCGCCAAGGAGCTGTATCTGGCCGCGGGGACCGTGCGGAACCTGGCGTCGACCGCCATCAGGAAGCTGGAAGGCCGCAACCGTTTCGACGCCGCTCGCATCGCCGGGGAACGGGGCTGGCTGTGATCGCACCACTACGCTGTGCGAGTGATCGAGGTTTGTGTGTGCCCGCCGTGCCCACTCGCACGGCATGAACGAGAAGACTTCCGAGCCTCCTGATACCGACGAGACCGGCGAGACCTTCCGCGAGGGTCTCGCCGTGGCTCCGGTGGTGGCGCTTCCGCTGCTCGTCACGGCCGTCGTGGTCACGCTCATGACGTGGGTCTTCCTTCAGGCCGGCTGACCCAACTGCCGCTCGGGGCCGGGAGGCCCGTGCGCCGGTGGCGGTCGTAGGCCAGCCGGGCCATCCCCTGCACCAGGTACAGCACGTCGGCCTGTCCGGTGTTGCCCTCCAGGTGCCAGTACTCGACGGCGGTCAGGATCGCCTGGCGCTCCGGCAGGCCGAGTTCGGGGTGCCGGTTGTCCGCGACCAGTTCGGCGGCGGTCCTCTCCGCACTCCAGCCGACGGCGTGCCGGGCGTGGATCCGGTCCCGCACGTGGCGCAGGTAGTCCCGGTGCGCCCGCAGACCGGCCTGATCGGTGACCGGCCCGTGCCCGGGCACCACGATCTCCGGGTCCAGGTCCAGCATCAGGGTGCAGGCGTCGATGACGCCGTCCAGCGGCCCCGCCCAGTGGGTGGGGTGATCGCCGAGGAAGACGACGTCGCCCGCGCAGACCAGCCGCCGCTCCGGAACGTGCACGATCAAGTCGCCCTGGGTGTGCGCCGGCCCCGCCTCGATGAGCTCGAGGGTCAGCTCGCCCGCGCGGAGTGTCTCCCGGCCGCTGAAGGTGCGGTCCGGCAGCCGCAGGGACACGCCCGAGTAGTCGTGCGGGAAGTGCTGCCGCATGTACCAGCCCAGTGGTGTGACCGGGTCGGTGCCCACCACCAGGGCCTCCATCTCCGGCGGTGCCGGCTCCACCGCGGCATGCGCCAGATTGGCGGCCGTGCTGACGACCTCGGCGTCGGGGAACAGGCAGTTTCCGAAGGAGTGATCGCCGTTGGCATGGGTGTTGACCACGGTGCGGATCGCGGAGCCCTCGGGGAGAACCCGGCCGGCCGCCGCCTGCAGAGCACGCGTCAGTTCCGCCGTGTACGGGGTGTCGACGAGGACCGCGTCGCTCCCCGAGCTGAACAGGACGCAGTTCGCCCAGCCCCAGGTGTTACTGCCGTCGGGCGCCCACACGTGCACACCGTCGGCCAGGCGGATCAGCTCGGAAGGGGATCGTTTCATGCAGGCCATGATGACGACTCCGCGCACGACGGCGACACCCCTGTGATCAGGCCCACATCGGCGGAGCGCGGTCAGCCGGCGTCGGGCAGGAAGTGCACGAAGATCAGCCTGGCCTCCGGCGCCCCGCCGAGAAGGGCCGCGTTCATCGCCACCCGGCCCGGCCCGCGCAGCGGATGCAGGAACGGCCGGGTGTCGCCGTCGGGATGGCTGAGCGCACGCACGTCGCCTTCGAAGATGGGCCCGGCCTCCGGGTCGCCTCGCACCGCGTCCACCAGCCGGCGGAGCGTGGGGTCGTCGGGGTGGGTCGCGGCGGCGGCACGCAGCTGCGCGAGGACCGTGGGCGCCCAGCTGTTCTCCCAGTCGGTGAGCCGCCTGCGGCCCTCCTTGGTGAGCATCATGAAGTCCATGGTGTTCGCCGGGGGTTCGCCGGACTCGAAGAACTCCAGGAAGGGGCTGTTGCAGGCCAGCAGGTTCCAGTCATAGCCAGTGATGTAGGCAGGCGAGGAGCAGGAGTCCAGGGTGAGCTGCCAACTGTCGATGATGCTGCGGTCGGCCCGCGGGTCCAGGGGGTGGGGCGGGAACTCCTCGCGGGCGTAGGCCCACAGAGCCTGCCACTCGTGTTCGCTGAACCCCAGTTCGGTAGCCACCGCGCGCAGCAGCCACTCCTCGGGACGTTCTATCTCGCCGCGTTCGAGCCGCGCGTAGGTGCCGGTTCCCGGGCGCCCGAGCAGGTAGTCCAACTGCGCCTGGGACAGCCCCTTCGCGCGGCGGCCCTTGCCCGTCGGCCGGGCGAGCCCGACGTCCGTGGGGTCTATGCGGGACCTGCGGTCGGTGAGCAGCCGTTGCAGCAGGTGTGTCCTCTCCAGTGCTCCCGGCACCGCGATCCCTCCCTCGGACGGTTGTGACCATCCATGAGTACACAGTATTGCACCGCGAGTACAGCCAATTACGGCACGTTGTATTACCTGGAAAAACAGCCCCCTGCAAAAGAACGCCGAGGCCCGTCAGTATCGTCTCCGAGCCGACCGCCGAACCCCCACACGGGCAGGGAGATTCCTCGTCATGAGCCGTTCCGTTCTCGTCACCGGAGGCGCCCGCGGAATCGGTCTGGCGACCGCCCGCGCCTTCGCCGACGCCGGGGACGACGTCGCCGTCACCTACCGCTCCACCCGGGCACCGTCCGGGCTGTTCGCCGTGAAGTGCGACATCACCGATCCGGAGCAGGTGGAGCAGGCCTACAACGAGGTCGAGGAGCGGCAGGGCCGGGTCGAGGTGCTGGTGGCCAACGCCGGCGTCACGCGCGACCAGTTGCTGCTGCGCATGTCCGAGGAGGACTTCACCTCCGTCCTGGACACCAACCTCACCGGCACCTTCCGGGTGGTCAAGCGCGCGGTGCGCGGCATGCTCAGGGCCCGGACCGGACGCATCGTGCTGATCTCCTCGGCCGTCGGGCTGCGTGGCGAGGCCGGGCAGGCCAACTATGCGGCCTCCAAGGCGGGCCTGGTCGGCTTCGCCCGCTCCCTGGCCCGGGAACTGGGGTCGCGCAACATCACCGTCAACGTCGTCGCTCCCGGCCTGACCGAGACCGCGATGAGCGACGCACTGAGCGACGAGCAGCGCGCCGAGATGGTGCGGCAGATCCCGGCAGGCCGGCTGGCCCGCCCCGAGGAGGTCGCCGCCGCCGTCCGCTTCCTGGCCTCACCGGAGGCCGCCTACATCACCGGGGCAGTGCTTCCCGTCGACGGCGGCGGCGGCATGGGGCACTGAACGCCGCGGACGTCAGGACGCCGAGGACGCACTCGATCTCCCTGTGCGGACTCGGTCCGGAGGAGCGAGGTCATGGGGGACCGCGCTCCGCCACTCGGGGGAGGGGCGCCGCCGTGCACGGCGGCGCCCCGGCGAATTCCACACCGGCCACGGCACGGCTTGCGGCACGTCACCGGACACGGGGGGTCACGAATGTTCACGCCAGGCACGTTCGATCCGGTGGCGCCTCCCGCGGTGTGCGGCCCGCCCGACCCCGCCGCGAGCGCCCGGGAGGCGGTCGCCCTCCTCGGCCTCCTGGTGGACGGCGACCCGCAGACCGTCGGGCGGGTGGCTGCCTCCCCCGCCGCGAGCAACGCCCATGCCCTGCGGGCCGCCCGGATCCGGCTGCCGCACGCCACGCTGTACCACAGCGCCCACGCCCACCCCACGATCCCGGCGCTCGCAGACCGGCTCACCCTGCCCGCCGTCCGTGTGCCCTGCCGGGCCGACGGCAGCATGGATCCCGCGGCGCTGGCCCGGTCCTGCCTGCGCGACGACGGGCGGGCCGCCGTGGTGGTCGCCACGGCGGGCACGCCCATGACCGGTGCCGTCGACGACGTTCCCGCTCTGCGAGAGGCAGCGCGGCTGGCCGGCGCCGTGCATGTCCACGTCGACGGCACCTCCGGCGGCATCGTCGCGGCCGCCGCGCCGGGCCGGCCCGCCTTCGGGCTCGCCGACGGCGCCGACTCGGTCGCCCTCAGCGGCCGCAGAATCCTGGGTGTGCCGGCGCCCTGGGGCATGGCCCTGCTGGGCGGCACCGACGCGGCCGCACACCGCACGGAGTGCCGGGCCGCCGTCGATCCCGGCGCCGAGGACACCGCCGTGCTGCTGTGGGAGGCGCTGAGCAGGCTCGGCCTGGACGGGCTGGTGCAGCGCGTCGGCCGGTGCCTGGAGACCGCCTCGTACGTCCAGCGGCGGCTGGCCGCCGTACAGCGCCGGCCACGCCGCCACCCGGCGTCCGTCGCCGTGAGCTTCACCCGGCCGCCGGGCTGGGTGTGCCGCAAGTGGGGTCTCGCGCTCGACGGGGACCGGGCCCGTATCGTGGCCACACCGCGGCTGACCGCGACGGCCGTCGACGAACTGACCGAGGACCTGCTGCGCGGCCCACAGGTCCGGTGAGAGGGAGGCCCGCCGATGACCGAGGTGCTGGCCGTACAGCACATACCCGGAGGCGGTCCGGGACGCTTCGGCGCCTGGCTCGAGGAGAACGGACTCACGATGCGGGTCGCCCGGCCGTTCGAGGGGGACGTGCTGCCCGAACGGCTCGGGGGACGGGCACTGCTCGTGCTCGGTGGCGGCTACCTGCCCGACGCGGACGCCCAGGCACCGTGGCTGCCCCGCACCCGGGCCCTGGTGCGGGAGGCGCTCGACGGCGGCACGCCCGTGCTCGGCGTCTGCCTGGGCGGGCAGTTGCTCGCCCAGGTGGCCGGCGGCACCGTACGCGGCGAACACGGCGCCCCCGAGGCCGGCAGCACCGCGCTCAGCCTGCGCCCGGAAGCGGACGGCGACCCGCTGTTCGGCGGGCTGCCGCAACAGGTGCGCGCCATCGAGCACCACGTCGACGCGATCACCGAACTGCCGCCGGGCGCCCGGTGGCTGATCGAGAGCGAGCGCTGCCCCTACCAGGCGTTCCGCTGCGGCGAGCGGGCGTGGGGCGTGCAGTTCCACCCCGAAGCCACCGCCGAGAACGTCGCCCGCTGGGATCCGGAACGGCTGCGCACGCAGGGGTTCGACCAGGAGGAGCTGCTGCGCACCGCGCGGCGCGAGGAGGCGGCCTCGGAGTCGGTCTGGCGCCGGGTGGCCGCCCGGTTCGCCGATGTGGCGCACGCCGCGGGCCGAGTCGAGGTGGCGCGGTGACCGTCGTAACCTGAGAGCGGAGGGGCTTTCGAGCGGGGGCCGGTTCTCGGGAGAACATGGAGCGCCGATGGCCTGCAAGCGTGCCGTCGTCACCGGGCGGGTGCAGGGCGTGTACTTCCGGGACGGCTGCCGGGAGACGGCCGTGCGGCACGGGCTGCGCGGCTGGGTCCGCAACCTGCCGGACCGGTCGGTGGAGGCCCTCTTCGAGGGCCGGCCCGAAGACGTCGACGCACTGGTCGCCTGGGTGCGCCACGGGCCGCCGGCGGCCCGGGTGGCCGGGGTGCGGGTCAGCGAGGAGGAGCCGCCGGGCTGCACCGCCTTCGAGGTACGTCCCACCCCGGCCGCCGGCGCGTGAACGGCACGGGCCCGGCCGCCGGCGCACCGCCGGTGCTGTTGTACTTCGCCGCCGAACTGTGCTTCTTCCTGCCGGTCCGGCACCGCGCCGGACAGGTCACGGTGACGCCCGACGGCACGTCGTCGCTCGGCCACGTCGTGGAGTCCGCGGGGGTGCCGCTGACCGAGGTGGGCACGCTGATCGTGGACGGCTCGCCGGCGCCGGCCCGGTACCGGCCGCGGGGTGGTGAGCAGGTGCGGGTCGCCTCCGTCGGCAGACCGCAGCCGGTGGCGGGCTGCGGTGTGCCGCGGTTCGTGCTGGACGTCCATCTGGGGACGCTCGCCCGGCGGATGCGGCTGGTGGGGCTGGACGCCGCCTACCGCAACGACGCCACGGACCCCGAACTCATCGAGCAGGCCGAGACCGAGCACCGGATTCTGCTCACGCAGGACCGAGGGCTGCTGCGACACCGGGCGCTGTGGCTGGGCGCCTACGTCCGCGGCAACCGGGCCGGCGGGCAACTGGCCGACGTACTGGAACGGTTCGCGCCGCCGCTGATGCCGTGGAGTCGCTGCACCGTCTGCAACGGCGAGTTGACCCCGGTGGCGAAGGCCGACGTGGCGCACCTGCTGCAGCCGGGGACACGGCGCACCCATGACACGTTCGCCCGCTGCCGCAGCTGCGGCCGGGTGTACTGGCGGGGCGCGCACGCGCGGGGGCTGGAGGACGTCGTCACCGAGGCGCTGTCCGTGAGCCGCGGCTCACATTGTGGCGGAGGAACGGATTCCGGGGGAGTATTCGGGCATGCAGAGTGACCTTTTCGCGTCCAAGAACATGGCCCAGCCGGCGTCCGCCGCCGGGATGACGCTTCAGAACTCCAAGTCGGTCAAGTACGCGGTCAACGGCGAGTGCCTGGCCCGGCAGGGCGCGATGGTCGCCTTCCGGGGGAACCTCCAGTTCGAGAAGAAGGGCCAGGGCGTCGGGAACTTCATCAAACGGTCCGTCACCGGTGAGGGGCTGGCCCTGATGGCGGTGCGCGGGCAGGGCGAGGCCTGGTTCGCGCACGAGGCGGCCAACTGCTTCCTCGTCGACTTCGCCGCCGGCGACTCGCTGACCGTCAACGGGCGGAACGTGCTGGTCTTCGACGCGTCCCTCAACTACGACATCCAGATGGTCAAGGGCGCCGGCATGGTCGGCGGCGGTCTGTTCAACTGCGTGTTCAGCGGCCAGGGCAGGCTCGGGCTGATCTGTGAGGGCGACCCGATCGTCATTCCTGTCTCGGCGCAGGCTCCGGTCTTCGTCGACACGGACGCGGTGGTGGGCTGGAGCGCCCAGCTGCACACCGCGTTGCACCGTTCGCAGAGCATAGGGTCGATGATCCGCGGCGGTTCCGGTGAGGCGGTTCAGCTCAAGCTGGAAGGCGAGGGCTTCGTGATCGTCCGGCCCAGCGAGACCCACGCTGCGCCACCGGCTCACTGACCCCGTGGGGGCAGCTCCGTGACTGCGCTGTGCGGGAGGGGCCGCAGCCGCCGGAGTCCTCCGTCGAAGGGCCCGGGGGCGGGGTTCACCGCCTCCCGGCATGCCGGAGACGGACCGGTTCACGTGCGCCCGTGGATGTCCACGGGCGCAGTGAACTCGTTCCCCCGGGTGTCCTCGCGGTCGGCTCGCCTTGCGAGCGGCGCCGGCTGTCGCGGGCGGCAGCGCGCCGACCGGGCGTATGTGCGGCATTCCCCGTCACCTGCGGTCTCCGGTGGACTCCACCGGCTATGCGGCGGGGTCGCGGCGTGACGGGCGGCGGGTGCCCGTCAGGCCGCAGGCGGCGAGGAACTCGCGGGTGCTGCGGGCGATGGGCAGCGGCACCTCGGCGTCGCACGGGTAGAGGTCCTGCTCGACGACGACGAACAGCTCGGCCTCCAGCCGTGCCAGCGCCGCGACGACCGAGCGCGGCTCGGGCACCCCGGCCGGCGGCGTGACGCACACGCCGCGCTTGACGGCCTCGCCGAACGACAGCTGTTCCGCGGCCACCTGGGCCAGCACGCCGGGGTCCATCTGCTTGATGTGCACGTACCCGACGCGTTCACCGTAGCGGCGGATCAGGTCGAGGGCGTCGCCGCCGCCGTACGCCACGTGCCCGGTGTCCAGGCACAGGTTGGTCCAGCGACTGTCGCTCTCGTTGAGCAGCCGCTCGATCTCGGGCTGCGTCTGCACGTGGCTGTCGGCGTGCGGGTGGAGGACCAGATGCACGTCGTAGTCGTCGAGGAGGATGCGGCCCAGCCGGTCGGCGGCCGACCCGAAACCGGCCCACTGCTGCGGTGTCAGCTGCGGGTCCTCGGTGAACTCCCCTGTCTTCTCGTCCCGGTACATGGTCGGGATGAGCACCAGGTGATGTGCGCCGCAGGCGGCGGTCAGTGCGGCGATGCGCCGCAGGTGGGCTAGGGTGCCCTCCCAGGCCTCGGGCCGGTGCAGGGCGGCGAAGGCGGTGCCGCCGGAGACCTGCAGACCGCGCTGCCGCAGTTCCCGGCCCAGCACCTCGGGGTCGGTCGGCAGGTAGCCGAACGGGCCGAGCTCCAGCCACCGGTAACCGGCCTGCACCAGTTCGTCGAGGAACCGGTTCCAGGGCGCCTGGTGTGCGTCCTGCGGGAACCACACGCCCCACGAGTCGGGCGCGGAGCCGAGGCAGAGGTTGCCGGCGACGGTAGGCAGGGCGGACGGGGCGATGGCCATTCGGACTCCTGACTCCTGCTCAGTCGGCGGTGGGGAAGGAGAACGCCGGGCCGGCGTGGCTGCCGGCCGGGCGCGGCCAGCGGGTGGTGACGACCTTGGGCCGGGTGTAGAAGCGGACTCCCTCCCGGCCGTGCACCGGGCTGTCGCCGATCAGGGAGTCCTTCCAGCCACCGAAGGAGTAGTACGACATGGGCACGGGCACGGGCACGTTGACGCCGACCATGCCGGCCCGCACGCGGCGCCCGAAGGCGCGGGCGGCGGAGCCGCTGTCGGTGAACAGGGAGACCCCGTTGCCGTAGGGGTTGGCGTTGACGAGTTCGACGGCCGCCTCGAGGGTCTCGACGCGGACCACGGACAGCACAGGGCCGAAGATCTCCTCCCGATAGGCATCGCTGTCCACCTCGACGCGGTCCAGCAGCGTCGGCCCGGTGAAGAAGCCGTCCTCGTGGCCGGCGACCTTCAGCCCGCGCCCGTCGACCACCACCGTGGCGCCCTGCGCGGCGGCGGTGCCCACCGCGGCCTCGACACGCTGCCGGGCGGCGTCGGTGACCAGCGGCCCCATTTCGGTGCCCTCGTCGTCCCCGGGACCGACCTTCACCGCGCGGGCGGCGCGTTCGAGTTCCGCCACCAGCGCGTCGCCGGCCTCGCCGACGGCCACCGCGACCGAGACCGCCATGCAGCGTTCACCGGCAGAGCCGTAGGCGCCGGAGGCGATCTGCTGCGCGGCGTAGGACGGGTCGGCGTCAGGCAGCACGACGGCGTGGTTCTTGGCGCCGCCCAGTGCCTGGACACGCTTGCCGGCGGCGGAGGCCCGCTCGTGGATGTGGCGGGCGACCGGTGTGGAGCCCACGAAGGAGACCGCCTCGATGCCCGGGTGATCCAGTACCGCCTCCGACGGTGGTCCGGTCGCCGTGGACCACGTTGAAGGCGCCGTCCGGCAGCCCCGCCTCGGCGTACAGCCGCGCCACCAGGTTCGCCGCGGACGGGTCGCGTTCGCTCGGCTTGAGCACGAAGGTGTTTCCGCAGGCGAGCGCGATGGGGTGCATCCACATCGGCACCATGGCGGGGAAGTTGAACGGGGTGATGCCGGCGACGACGCCGAGCGGCTGCCGGAAGTCGTGCACGTCCACGCCGCCGGAGACCTGGTCGGAGTAGCCGCCCTTGAGCACGTCGCCGATTCCGCAGGCGAACTCGACGACCTCGCGGCCTCGCACCACCTCGCCGCGCGCGTCCTCGACGGTCTTGCCGTGTTCGGAGCAGATGAGGCGGGCGAGTTCGTCCTCGTGCCGCACCAGCAGGTCGCGGAAGGCGAACAGCACGCGGGTGCGGCGGCTGAGCGAGGAGTCGGACCAGTCGTCGAAGGCGCGCGGCCGCGATCCGCACGGCGCAGTCGACGTCGGCCGGGGTGCCCAGTGTCACCCGGGACTGCTCCCGCCCGGTGGCCGGGTCGAAGACGGGCGCGGTCCGACCGGAGGTCCCGGCGACGGCACGCCCGTCGATCCAGTGCTCGATGGTCTGCATGTCAGCGTCCTTTCGCAGATCGGTTCGCGCAGGCGCCGCCGAACGGGAGGCGCGGGTCGGTCTCCTGGTGCTTCCAGGAGCCGCGTACCCAGGAGTGCGCCGGGTCGTCGCAGATCCGCCAGGCCCGTTCCGGTCCGGGGCCGGCCATGACGTTGAGGTAGTACAGGTCGTGCCCGGGCGCGGCGATCGAGGGGCCGTGCCAACCGTGCGGAACCAGCACGGTGTCACCGGAGCGGACCTCGGCCAGCACGTCGAGGGGACGGTGCGCGGTGCCGTAGACCCGCTGATAGGCGAGGCCCTGCTCTCCTGCCGGCGATCTCGAAGTAGTAGATCTCCTCGAGTTCACTCTCCTGCCCGGGCCGTTCCTCGTCGTGTTTGTGCGGCGGGTAGGACGACCAGTTGCCGCCCGGCGTGAGCACTTCGCAGACCAGCAGCCGGTCGGCCTCGAAGGTGTGCGGCAGGCAGTAGTTGTGGACCTGCCGGGAGCACACGCCGGCGCCGCGCAGCTCGACGGGGACGCCGTCGCGCGGCCCGTACCCGGGCGGCAGAGCCCGCTCGCAGCGGGCCGAGGGCAGCGCGAAGCGGCCGCCGTGCTCGCTGACGATCCGGGCCCCGGTGTCGCGCGGAAGATAGGCGAAGTCGGTGGCCGTGGCGAACGGCCCCGGGCGACCGGCGAGTTTGAAGGTGTAGCCGGCGGCGGTGACGGTGCAGGAGCCGGCCAGAGGCAGCACGAGGTACTCGCTCGCATCGGTGCCGAAGGTGTGCGTTCCGCCGGGCGGCAGTTCCAGCACGTGCAGGCCGCAGTGGCGCCAGCCGGCCGTCTCGGGAGTGATGTCGAGCCGGAGGGCACCGCGGGCGGTGGAGCGGGCCGGCAGGTGCAGTTCGCTGCGGGTGCTCACAGCAGGCTCACCGCCCGGTCCACGGCGCCGGCGACGTCGCCGTCGGCGGGATAGAGCAGGGAGCGGCCGACGACCAGACCGCGCACCGTGGGCAGGCGCAGCGCGCGCCGCCAGGCGGCGAAGGCGGACTCCGGGTCGTCCACCTCCCCGCCGAGCAGCAGGGCCGGCAGCGTGGAGGCGGCCAGCACGCGCTCCATGCCGTCCTCGACGACGGGCAGCTTGAGCCACGTGCGGGCGCTGCTGCGGCCCAGCCCGGAGGCGATTCCGACGGCGGTGACGACGGCCTCGGCACTCAGCTCGTTGCGGATCCGGCCGTCGTGCCAGCTGGAGAGAAAGGGCTCGACCAGCGCGATCAGCCCCCGCTCGCCGAGCGCGTCGACGGCGTGGGCGGTGCGCTGCAGGGCGGAGGCGGTGGCCGGGTCGTCCAGGGCGATGCGGGTGAGCATCTTGCCGCCGTCGAAGCCCATGGCCGCGATCGCCTCGGCGTCGTAGCCGGTGAACCGGTCCTCGATCTCGAAGGACGAACCGGCGAGCCCCGCGCGGTTCATCGAGCCGAAGACGCTCTTGCCGTCCAGCGCGCCGAGGAGCAGCAGGTCCTCCAGTATGTCGGCGGTGCCCAGCACACCGGTGACGCCGGGCCGTTCCAATGCCGTGCACAGCCGGTCGAGGAGTTCGAAACGGTCGGCCATGGCGGACGGGTCGGCGCCGACCGCGGTGGCGCCGCGCGCCGGATGGTCGGCCGCGATGATCATGGCGCGCCCGTGTTCGCCCAAGGGGATGCGGCGCGGAGGCGCCGGGCAGCGGCCGTGGCGAAGGCGAAGGGGTCCTTCACCCGGGTGTCCACGAGCCGGGTCACGAGTTCAGGCAGCACGATGCCCCTTTCCTGTCCGTCACATCCCTTTATGCCACGAAGTGCCGCGGTGTTCTCGGTCCGGGTTCCGGCGCGTACCGGGGACTGTCGCGCTCTACTAGCGCGCTCTAGTCATCGCTACGGTGGCGGCCACGCGAACGCGGCGTCAAGAGGCACGCGACGGGAAGGACCCCGAACCGGTGGACACAGCAGCCAGCCGCCGCCCCACCATGGCGGACGTCGCCGCCCGGGCCGGCGTGTCACGGGCCCTGGTCTCCCTCGTGCTGCGCCAGCAGCCCGGCGCGGGACCGCGCACCCGCGAGAGGGTGCTGCGCGCCGCCGACGAACTCGGCTACCGCCCCGACACGGCGGCCCGGCTGCTCGCCCGCGGCCGCAGCCGCACCCTGGGCGTGTTGCTCACCGTGCATCAGCCATTCGAGGCGGACCTGGTCGAGGCGGTCTACCCGGAGGCCGAGCGCCTCGGCTACGAGGTGCTGCTCAGCGCGAAGGCTCCCGGACGCGACGAACACCGGGCGACCGAGGCGCTGCTCGGTCACCGCTGCGAGGCGCTGATCCTGCTCGGCCCGTCGGCCGACCGGGAGGCCCTCGAGGCACTGGGGAGACGCACGGCCACGGTGTGTGTGGGCCGGCGGGTTCCGGGCGCGCGGGTGGACGCCGTCCGCTCGGCAGACGCCAAGGGGGTGCGGCAGGCGATGGACCACCTGGTCGGGCTGGGGCACCGGCACATCGTGCACGTCGACGGCGGGCGGGCGTCCGGCTCCACCGAGCGCCGCCGCGCCTACCGCGCGGCGATGCGGCGGCACGGGTTGACCGACCACGTCCGGGTGCTGCCCGGCGCCCACGACGAGGAGGCCGGCCAGGCCGCGGCGCACCGGCTGCTGGCGGAGGACCGGCTGCCGACGGCCGTCGTCGCCGGAAACGACCGCAGCGCGATGGGACTGCTGATGGGCTTCGTGCGGGCAGGTGTCGACGTGCCGGGCCGTGTATCGGTGGTCGGCTACGACGACAGCCACCTCTCGCACCTGATGCCGCTCGGCCTCACCACTGTCCGGCAGGACGCGGTGCTCCTCGCGGAGCACGCGGTCCGATTCGCGGTCGACCGCCTGGCCGACCTGGCCGCCCCGGCGCGGGAGGCCGTCCTCGACCCGAAGCTCGTCGTCCGCGGCACGACGGCCCCGCCACGCGAAGCGTGACGGGGCCTGGTCCGCGGCGGGCTTGCGTGTCCACTCAGTTGGCGTACGGGTTGCCCTGCTGTGGTGAGCCGTACTGCTGGGGCGCCGGAGTGTAGGGGCCCGGCTGCTGCTGCGGGAACTGCTGCGGGGTGGACGGCTGCTGCTGAACCGGCTGCGGCGGTGCGTACTGCGGCGCCGGGGGCTGCTGCGGTGCGCCGGCAGGCACCGCCGGAGCCCCGGCAGCGGCCTGCTGAGCGTGCGGGTGCTGCTGGGGCGGTGCGTAGGCCTGCTGCTGCGGGTACGGCTGCTGCTGAGCGGCTGCGCCGAGCAGCGGAAGCAGCTGCTCCAGCTCGGACTTCCACTGCCTGTGCACGTTCAAGCGGGTCGGTGCCGCCTCACCGGGCAGCACCGTGCGGAACCAGCTCCACAGCGGGTTCAGCTGAACGTCGTGCACGCCGGGGAACTGCGCGCGCGGAATGGCGTGCACGATCTCCTTCGGACGTCCGGTCATGCGGTTCATCCCATGGAACAGCACGGCCTGGTCCGTGACCGTGACGAAGTAGTACTTGATGATCAGCTGGCCGAACAGTCCCAGCAGCCCGATGAGCCAGGGCGAGGGGCCCGTAATGCTGACGACGGTTCCGTGCACCCGGTCGGCGGGATTCGCCTGCGACACGGCTTCCATCAGTTGTTGCTTCATCGTCGCTTTGCGCACGGCCATGTCAGCGATGTCCCCTCGTGTCGGTTCAGGCCACCCGACCGCCCGTTCTCCGGCAGGTTCGTGGTGGTGCGCCGCAGCCTATCGGGACGCCGACGACCGGGCGCACCCGGCACAGGCGCGGGTGGCACGGGCGAACCGGCCCGTGCCACCCGGCCGTTCACGGTGCGTCAGCCGATGGTCCCCTCGTATGTCAGGTCGTCCGTGGCGCCGTCGTCCCAGGACAGCGTGACGCCCTGCCCGGACGAGATCTTGCGCGCGGTGGCGCTGACGTCCTTGCCATCGCAGGTCACGGTCAGGTGCAGGTCGTGTCCCTGCATCTCGCCGTAGCCGAGGCAGAGGCCCTTGCCGCCGCCGAGTTCGATCCAGTTGAGGTTGAACTTGCCGGCGTGCTCGCCGAACTCGAGCTTGTCGCCGATGGTGAGGACCTTGCCGTCGGAGGTCCACTGCCCGCGGAAGTCGTCGCCGGCCGGTGCGTCGCCGCTGCCGCCGCCGCTGGTGTCGAACGGATCGCTCGTGGGGTCGGCGGCCGGATCGTCGGTGGGCTGCGTGGTTCCGCCGGAGCTGCCGCCGGTGTCCGTGCCGGCCGTCGGGTCGGCGCTTGCCGAGGGCTCGGCGACGACGGGGTTCTTCCCGTCGTGGCCGCCCACCGCCAGGTAGACGCCGCCCGCGAGCAGCGCGAGCAGCGCCACCGCCCCCGCGATGATCACGGCGATCTTCCCGCCCGAACCGGAGCTCGGCCCGCCGGGCGGCGGGGGCGGGTAGCCGCCAGGGGCGCCGTAGGGCTGCTGCCCGTAGGGAGCCTGCTGACCGGGTATCAGCGTCGGCTGCTCCGGAGACTGCGGGTACCCGTAGGAGCCCTGCGCCGGCGGGCCGGCGGGCGGCTGCCACTGCCCGCCCGGCGGGGGGCCGTTCGGCGGCGGAGGGCCGAAGCCGCCCTGCGGCGGAGGGCCTGGAGGCTGGGTCATCGTGTTACCTCGTCGCACGAGCCCGGCAGCCGGCCGCCCCGCTCCCCCGTGGTCCCATGTGTCCCCCGGTAAGGCCCCGTTCACCCCGGACCCGCCGTGTCGTGTTCCAGCAGAACCGGAGCGGGTGCTCGCACATCATCCCTCACCCGCCGCGCCGGGCACAGCCCCGCCCCGCCCCGGCCCCTTCACCGGACCCGCCTATTGCGCGGTTCACGCATCTTGCGCGGACCACGCAACTTGTACGTTCCCCCGGAACTCACAACCGTCGACCCACCCGCTCGGCGACTGCCCCATGGTGCCGCTGGACGTGGGCACGACCGTGGGCACCCTGGCGTACCGCCCGGCGGCACGCGCGGCAGACTCACCAGCCGTGCGTCGTGCGGCAACGGGTGTAGTCGTACAACAGCCTTTCCTCGTACAGGCCGTCGGTGACCACGGACACTGTGCGCCGCAACCGGTCGCCCTGCAACGCGACCATGTCGGTGATCGCGGTGTCGCCGTCGTTCAGGCGCAGCCGGACCTCGTCCGTCTCGTTGTACGGCGCCGCCCAGGCGACGGCCTCGTGCAGCAGCAGGAAGCTCCCTGCCGAAGTGGTGAGGATCCGACCGTCGAACGGCTCGGCCTCCGGCTCCAGGACGCCCTCGTCGGTGAACCAGTCGACGTGGGCGTCACCGGCCTCCGTGAAGGCCAGGTCCGGTGCGACCGTGAGGACGAGTCCGGTCAGCGGCGCCACGGGCGAGGCGTGACCGAAGGTGTCGCCCGCGAGCCAGCGACGGTTGAACTCCGCCTGCGGCAGGAGGAGTCCGCTCACCGCGGCGGCGCACTTCCCGTCGAGAAGTGCCTCGTCCCGGGGCACGTTCCCGTGTCCTACGGCGCTCAGTTCCCAGCGCCCCACGAATCCCGTCATGTCGTGGGTCAGTGCGGGATGGTGTCGATCAGCTCGCGTGCGCCCTGGCGCAGCAGTGCGACGGCCACCGACATGCCCAGCGTGGCCGGGTCCAGGCAGCCGGCCTCCTCGGTGGCCTCCAGCACCTTCTTGCCGTCCGGCGAGAAGACCCGGCCACGCAACGTCAGTTCACCGTCCAGGCCGGTGCTCGCGAAGCCGGCGATGGGTGAGTTGCAGTGGCCCTGCAGCACGTGCAGGAACATCCGCTCCGCAGTGGTCTCCCGCCACGTCGGGGCGTGACCGAGGTCGGAGACGGCGTCGATGACGTCGGTGTCGCCCTCCCGGCACTGCAGTCCGAGCACCCCGGCGCCGATCGGCGGACACATCGTCTCGACGGGCAGCACCTCGGTGACGACGTCGGTGCGCTCGATCCGCTCCAGGCCGGACAGCGCCAGCACGAGGGCGTCCGCGTCGCCGGCGTGCATCTTCTCCAGCCGCCGGTTGGCGTTGCCCCGCATCGGGACGCACTCCAGGTGCGGATGCGAGATAGCGAGCTGCGCGACGCGGCGCACCGACGAGGTGCCGACGCGGGCGCCCTCCGGCATCTGTGCGAGCGTCAGCCCCGTGGGGTGGATGACGGCGTCCCGCACGTCGTCCCGCTCCATGTACCCCGCAAAAACCGTGCCTTCGGGCAGCGGCCGGTCCGCGGGGATGTCCTTCATGCAGTGCACGGCGAGGTCGGCGATCCCGGCGAGCAGCGCCGCGTCGACCTCCTTGGTGAACGCGCCCTTCCCGCCCAGCACGGACAGGTCGCCCATCCACCGATCCCCCGACGTCGTGACCGGCACGACCTCCGTGACGACGCCCGGATGCAACCTGGCCAGCTCCGTGCGCACCCGCTCCACCTGCGCCAGAGCCATGGGGGACGACCGGGAGACGATACGGATCAGATCGGCAGCCATGCCCCGACGATAGCCCGTCAGGTCCGGGCGGTTTCGCCCGGGCGCCGCTCCCGGCCCGGGGCGACCTCCCGTGTGCTTGCGGCAATCACAATGCCGCAAGCACACGGGAAGTCTGCGCTGTCCTACGGGACCGGCCCGGCGAGGTGGTGGCGGCGCTCAGGCCCGCAGGTGCGGAAGGCGGCGTTCGCCGCCTTCCGCACCTGCGCCGGCCTGGTCAGGACGTCGGGACCCTGCCGAGGAAACCCAGAACGCTCTGCAGCCGGCCACTGCAGTCGGCGACCACGACGTCGAAGCCGACGATCGGGGCGTCAGCACCCTCGGGGCCGAGCTCCCAGCCGAACCGCGCCTGGTCCTGGTGTGCGTCGACCGGGCCGGCGAGGCGGAACCGGAAGCCGGGGAACTGCTTCTGCACCGCCGCGATGGTGGCCGCGATGGCCTCGCGGCCCTCGGCCACCGCGAGCGGGTCGACGTAGCGGGCGTCCTCCGCGTACAACTCGTCGACGAGCCGGCGGCAGACGATCGGGTCGGTCTCGTTCCAGCTGGCGATGTAGCGCTGCGCCAGGTCATCGAAGTTGTTCATCAGAGCTTCCTCTCCGTCGCCCGGCGGGCTGTGGTGATCCGGCTCCAGGAGCTTGCCGTTGACGACGCTTGCCGTCGATTACCTCGCAGGTAGGCGCAGCCGCAGAGGCGTCGCGGCTACCATCGCCGCTGTGACTGCACCGGTGACGCAACCTGCGTTCGGGACGCCGCTGCGTCAGTGGCGGGAACGCCGCCGGACCAGCCAGCTCGACCTGGCACTCGAAACCGGGGCGTCCGCCCGGCACGTCAGCTTCGTGGAGACCGGTCGGTCCCGACCCAGCAGGGACATGGTGTTGCGGCTGGCCGAACAACTCGACGTCCCGCTAAGGGAACGCAACGTGCTGTTGCTGTCCGCCGGCTATGCGCCCGCGTACCCGATGCGCACCCTCGAGGACGAGGAGATGGCACCGGTCCGCGACGCGCTCGGGAAGATCCTGGACGGCTACCGGCCCTACCCGGCGCTCGTCGTCGACCGCGGCTGGAACCTCGTCGCCGCCAACTCCAGCCTGTCCCTGCTCACCAGCAGCGCCGACTCCGACCTGTTGGAGCCGCCCGTCACATGCTGCGGCTCAGCCTGCACCCGCGCGGCGTGGCGCCCGCCATCCGCAACCTGCGCAGTGGCGCGGCCACATCCTGCACCGACTGGCCCGGGAGGTCGCCGTCACCGCCGACGGCGACCTCGCCGCGCTGCACCGCGAACTCCTCGACTACCCCGGCGGCACCGAGCCCGCCCAGGACAACGCGCTGGCCGTGCCGCTGCGCCCGCAGATCGACGACGAACTGGCCTTCTTCAGCACGGTCACCACCTTCGGCACCGCGGTGGACGTCACCCTCGCCGAGCTGAGCATCGAGGCCTTCCTGCCGGCCGACTCGACCACGGCGGAAGCGCTCCGCCGGCTCGCGGCCAAGTAGGCACGCTGACGGCCGTCGCCGCAAGCGGTGCAGACGTCGGGCACGGCCCAGCTCGCGTCGAGGCGCTGAGGAGTCTGGAGCAGGTCTCTGCCAACCGACGACGGTACCGGCACCCCGGTATGCTCACATCTGCAGCAGCGCCGCGGACATTCGTTACGCCCGCAGGGGCAGTCCTGAACCACGTCAGCGGCGGGCGCCAGTACGGCCCGGTTCTGCAGGGACACACCTTCTCAGGTCTGTCCTTCACCCGTCGGGGCTCCCCCGCCACAGCCGCCGGATGAGCCGGAGCACCTCCGTGACGGCCGGGCTGACCCCATTTCCAGACGGAGACTCCGCCTGTCGGGCGCCGTGTCCCTGCCGGGGGCAGACCGGGCGGGGCATGCCCGAACGGGCAAGCTGGTCCAGACTATTGACGCGTTCGCATCAGGCAGTCAGCATCCCGTCGTGGAGAGCGCTCTCTCGTCCTTTTCTCGATGACCGAGGAGAAACCCCCCATGTCTGCTCCTCCCGGCAGCCTGCTGCCGCCCGTCAGACCGTCCGCCGTGCGACGGCGCACCGCCGTAGCCGGGCTCGTCGCCGCCCTCGTCGCGGCGCTGTTGCTCGTCGCACCCGCGCAACGCGCGCACGCCGCACCCGTGTTGCTCTCGCAGGGCCGGCCGGCGACCGCGTCCAGTCAGGAGAACGCCGGGACACCCGCGTCGGCCGCCGTCGACGGTGACGGCGGGACCCGGTGGTCCAGTGCCTGGTCCGATCCGCAGTGGCTGCAGGTCGACCTGGGAGCCACCGCGTCGGTCAGCCGCGTCGAGCTGAGCTGGGAGGCCGCCTACGCCACCGGCTACCGGATCGAGTTCTCCGGTGACGGCACGCACTGGTCCACGGCCTACTCCACCAGCGCCGGCGCCGGCGGGACGGAGACCGTGAACCTGTCCGGCTCGGCACGTTACGTACGGATGTACGGGACCGCCCGCGCCACGCAGTACGGCTACTCCCTGTGGGAGTTCCAGGTCTACGGAACGCACCGGCGACGACAGCGGGTCCCCCGTGCAGGGCGGCGGCGACCTGGGCCCGAACGTGCACGTCTACGACCCGTCGATGTCCGCGTCGGCCATCCAGTCGGACCTGGACTCCGTCTTCGCCCAGCAGGAGACCGCGCAGTTCGGCGACGGCCGCTACGCGCTGCTGTTCAAGCCCGGCACCTACAACGGGCTGAACGCCCAGCTCGGCTTCTACACCCAGGTCGCCGGCCTCGGCCGCAACCCCGACGACACCACCGTCAACGGCGACATCACCGTCGACGCCGGCTGGTTCGACGGCAACGCCACCCAGAACTTCTGGCGTTCGGCCGAGAACCTCGCGGTCCGGCCCGTGAACGGCGACCGACCGGTGGGCCGTCGCGCAGGCGGCACCCTTCCGCCGCATGCACGTGCTGGGCGGGATGAACCTGGCGCCCTCCGGCTACGGCTGGGCCAGCGGCGGCTACATCGCGGACAGCATGGTCGACGGCACCGTCAGCCCCTACTCGCAGCAGCAGTGGTACACCCGCGACAGCTCGGTGGGCGGCTGGAGCAACGGCGTGTGGAACATGGTCTTCTCCGGCGTCGAGGGCGCGCCGGCGCAAGGCTTCCCCGACCCGCCCTACACCACGCTGCAGAACACGCCGGTCTCCCGCGAGAAGCCGTACCTCTACCTGGACGGCGGCGAGTACAAGGTGTTCGTACCGTCCAAGCGGACGAACGCACGCGGCGTCAGCTGGGACGGCGCCGGGACGCCGGGCACGTCACTGCCGCTGGACCGGTTCTACGTCGTCAAGCCCGGCGCCACCGCGGCCACCATCAACACCGCGCTGGACCAGGGCCTGAACCTGCTGTTCACCCCCGGCGTCTACCACGTGGACCAGACGATCCAGGTCGACCGTCCCGACACGGTGGTGCTCGGGCTGGGCCTGGCCACGATCGTCCCGGACAACGGCGTGACGGCGATGCGCGTCGCCGACGTGGACGGGGTGCGGCTGGCCGGCTTCCTCATCGACGCCGGCCAGGTCAACTCCCAGGCGCTGCTCGAGGTCGGACCCTCCGGGGCGTCGGCCGACCACTCCGACGACCCGACCACCGTGCAGGACGTCTACTTCCGCATCGGCGGCGCCGGTCCCGGAAAGGCGACCACCAGCCTGGTGGTCAACAACGACGACACGATCATCGACCACACCTGGGCCTGGCGCGCCGACCACGGCGCGGGCGTCGGCTGGGACACCAACCGCGCGGACTACGGGGTACGCGTCAACGGCGACGACGTGCTCGCCACCGGCCTGTTCGTCGAGCACTTCAACAAGTACGACGTGCAGTGGTACGGCGAGCGGGGAAAGACGATCTTCTTCCAGAACGAGAAGGCCTACGACGCCCCGAACCAGGCCGCCATCGACCACGACGGCGTCCGCGGTTACGCCGCCTACCGGGTCGACGACTCCGTCGGGGTCCACGAGGCGTGGGGGCTGGGCAGTTACTGCAACTACACCGCCGACCCCTCGATCCATCAGGGGCGGGGGTTCAAGGCGCCGGTCACGGCGGGCGTCAAGTTCCACGACGCGCTGGTGATCTCGCTGGGCGGCAAGGGGCAGTACGACCACGTCATCAACGACACCGGGGCACCCACCTCCGGTTCGGACACCGTCCCCTCCACCGTGGTCTCCTACCCGTGAGGTGACCCGGCGGGGCGCCGGTACCGGTGCGCATGGCCTCTCCTCCCGGCGCCCCGGACCGTCGCCCACGTCACAGGCTCCGAGCCCTCGCGGTGCCGCCTCCGCTGGGTTTCACAGCTCAGCCGCGCAACGCGGTGTGCAGGGCACCGACCGGATCGGCGTCGGGGGTGCCGGCGGGCCAGAAGTCGCCGCCGCGCGGCTCCTCCCGGTACGGGTACCAGCGGCCGTCGCGCCCGTAGCGGAGCTGGACGCCAGGCGCGGTCAGGCGGTTGCGGTCGATGGTGGTACGGGGGAAGCCGGTGGCGCTCAGCGTGCTGCGCGCCCGGTCGAAGTCACCGGCCGGCGGATCCCACGCGGTCTCCAGGACCTCGAGGCCCGCCGGCCCGCCGTGCCGCCAGGCGGCTGCCGCCCGGGTCAGTTCGGTGACGGTGAAGCCGGCAGCCTCGGCGAGGCGTGCGAACTCGGCGGAGAACGTGCCGCGTCCGGCCAGCCGGGGGTGCGTGGCAGCGAGCCGGACGGCGTCCTGCCGGACGCTCAGGTCAGCCGTCAGGGCCGGCGCGGTGCCCGCGAGGTGCGCGTGGGCACGTGCCGCGGCGTCGATGACGAGGAAATCCAGGCCGTCGGGGTCGGTGGGCCCCGCGGGCCGACGGACGGCACGGTGCTGCGGGCGGGCGACGCGAGGGGCCGACGGGTCCGGTTCGGCGCCGGGCGGGAAGGGCCTGGCGCAGCCCGGCTCCGCGGGGACGGGCGGCGGGCCCGGCAGCGGCGGCCTGGCCGGCTCGGCCCACACCAGGTGAGCCGGGACGGTGGGCAGGCCGGTCGCCTGCGGCCGGCCGGCGGCGGTCCGTGCGGCGGTGCGCCGCGCCAGGTCGTCCAGCAGCCGGCTCTCGCCACGGCCGCGCAGCAGAAACAACACGAACGGGTCCGCGTCCAGGTGGCGAGACATCTCGTAGCACAGGGCCGCGGCGTGCTTGCACGGCCGGCCGGTGTCGGGACAGGAGCAGGACGGGTCGAGTTCGCCCCGGGCCGGCAGCAGGTCGACGCCGTCGGCCGCCGCGGCGACGACCGGTGCACGGGGCAGGTCGCCGTCCAGGACGGCGGCGACATGGGCGGGCTCGGCCACCACGGCACCGAGGAAGGTCGCCCACTCCTTCCCGGTCAGTTCGCGCAGGTGCAGGGTCACCCGGTACGGACGGGGACGGCTGTCGCGCACGTAGGCGACGGCCCGTCCCGGGGCGATCGTGACAGCGCCGACGGAACCACCCTCCGCGTAGGCCCGCCCGCGGGCGAGCCGGGCCTCGTCCGCAGCGACGCCTTCCCAGATCCGAAGCCATTCCCGGCCACGCCACGTCCGGCCGGGCGCGCCGGCGCCGGACGGCGACGGCGCCGGATCGAGGGTGCGGGACCGGTCGGTGTACCGGCCGGCCGGGATCACGCGGGCCTCCGCAGGGAGACCAGGTCCGCCAGTTCGGCGTCGGTGAGCTCGGTCAGCGCCGCCCCGCCGCCGCCGAGGACGGCGTCGGCCAGTTCCCGCTTGGCCTCGAGCAGTTCGGCGATCCGGTCCTCGACGCTGCCCTCCGCGATCAGCCGGTGCACCTGCACGGGCTGCGTCTGTCCGATGCGGTAGGCACGGTCGGTGGCCTGCTCCTCCACGGCCGGGTTCCACCACCGGTCGAAGTGCACGACGTGCGAGGCACGCGTCAAATTCAGGCCGGTCCCGGCCGCCTTCAGGGAGAGCAGGAAGACGGGCACCCCGCCGGACTGGAAGCGGTCGACCATCTCCTCCCGGCCGGCCACCGGCGTCCCGCCGTGCAGCAGCAGGGACGCAACGCCGCGCGTCGCGAGGTGGTGCTCGAGCAGCCGGGCCATGCTGACGTACTGGGTGAAGACCAAGGCGGAGCCGCCCTCCGCGACGATGGTGTCCAGCAATTCGTCGAGCAGCGCGAGCTTCCCGGACCGGGACGTCGGCCCGGGCGCTGACTCCTTCAGGTACTGCGCGGGATGGTTGCAGATCTGCTTGAGCGAGGTCAGCAGCTTCATCACCAGCCCCCGGCGTGCCATGCCCTCGGCGGACTCGATGCGGGCGAGGGTCTCGCGGACCACCGCCTCGTACAGGGCGGCCTGTTCGCGGCTGAGCGGGACCGGGTGGTCGGTGACCGTCTTGGGCGGCAGCTCGGGGGCGATGCCCGGGTCGGACTTCTTGCGGCGCAGCACGAACGGCCGCACCAGGCGGGCGAGCCGCTCGGTCGCCTCGGTGTCCATGCCGCGCTCGACGGCGCGGGCGTGGCGGGCGCGGAAGGTGGCCAGCGGCCCGAGCAGACCGGGCGTCGTCCAGTCGAGGACCGCCCACAGCTCGGAGAGGTTGTTCTCCACCGGGGTACCGGTCAGCGCGACGCGGGCCGCTGCGCGCAGGGTCCGCAGCGCCCTGGCCGTGGCCGAGTGGGGGTTCTTCACGTGCTGCGCCTCGTCTGCGACGACCATCCCCCAGTCCCGGTCGGCGAGTTCCGCGGCGCGCCTGCGCATCGTGCCGTAGGTGGTCAGCACGATGCCGGCCCCGCTCCTCCAGGTCGCGCTGCGGACCGTGGAAGCGCCGCACCGGCGTGCCCGGGGCGAAGCGTTCGACCTCGCGCTGCCAGTTGCCGAGCAGGGACGCCGGGCAGACCACGAGGGTGGGACGGGGGTCTGCACGGCGCAGATGGAGGGCGATGAGGGTGACGGTCTTGCCCAGCCCCATGTCGTCGGCGAGGCAGCCGCCCAGACCGAGCGCCGTCATGGTCTCCAGCCACGCCAGGCCGCGCAGTTGGTAGTCGCGCAGCGTCGCCTGAAGGCCGGGAGGCGGGTCTGCGGGGGCGAGGTCGGCGGTGACCCGGTCGCGCAGCCGGGCCAGCGCCCCTTCGGGCACGACCTCGACGTCTTCGCCGTCCACCTCGGTCTCGCGGGCCAGCACCATGGCGAGGGCGTCGGCCGGGTCGAGCAGACCGAGGTGCCGTTTGCGCGCCTTGCGGACGAGCTCCGGGTCGACGAGCACCCACTCGTCCCGCAGCCGCACCAGCGGACGGTGGGACTCGGCGAGCGCGTCCATCTCTCCCTCGGTGAGCGGTTCGCCGCCCACCGCGAGCTGCCAGCGGAACTCCAGGAGGCTGCCGGCGGCGAAGAAGCCGAAGCCGTCGGCGGCCGTGCCGGGCGCCCGGCTGCGCACGACCGCTGTCGCCGTCAGCTCGCGGGCGAGGCTGCGCGGCCAGTGCACGTCGACGTCGGCTTCGCGCAGCCGGCTCCCGCCCCGGCCGAGCAGATCGTCCAGCTCCGCGACGGTCAGCGGCAGCACGTCGGGCACCTGCTGGTCCAGCAGCCGGGACAGCGGCGGCCACGCGCGGGCGGAGGCGCGCAGCACGAGGACGGTGTCGACGTGGGACGCGGCCCGAACGCGGCCGTCTCCTCGGCGTCGGACCACAGCCGGGCGGCGTCGGCGACCAGGGCGTTGTCGGCCAGGCTGTGTACCTGTACGACGGCGGCCGCGCGGGCCGGGCGTGTCGTCCGCGCTGCCGGCCGCGTCGTCGGACTCGTCGTCGGCTCTCGTCGGTCTCGCCGTTTCTCTCACGTGGGTCGAACAGGTCCCGCGCGGCCAGGTCCAGCCGCAGCGAGACGCGGACCCCGGCATCCGCGTCGACGGCGACTTCGGCCGCCCACCGGCGGGCGTGCGGGAGTCGCTGTGGGCTGTGGCCGCCGAAGGCCTCGCCGGCCGCGCGCCCGGCGGCCGCGGTGCGGGGCAGGGTGTCGGCGAGCGCGTCGAGGAAGGCCCGCACCAGCGGCTCCGGTGCCGGGTACCCGGACCGCGCGTACCGTGCGCACCGGCGACGGGTACCGCGTGTGCCTCGGCGGGCATCGCGGCGGCCACGGCGCGCAGGTGTGCGACGTCCTCACCGTCCAGGGGCCCGGCCCGCCACACGGCGGTGTCGTCCTCGGCGAGCCCGGGCAGCAGCCGGCCGCGCGCGACGAGCTGCAGGCCGTGCAGCGCCGCGGCGCCCCAGCACGCGGCGGCCGGGTGGGCGTCTGGTTCGCGCCGGGCACGCACCAGCAGCGGCACGGCGGCGGCGAGTGGGAGCACGAGGGCGGGCACGGCCTGTTCGCGCACACCCTCGCCGTGCCCCTTCAGCACGGTCAGCTGCTCGGCCGTCCCCGTGCCCCCCGGCGGCCGCCGCCGTCCGGGCGCCAGAAAGCCACGCGGCCCGCCCGCGGCGGGTTCGCCGGCAGGAAGACTGCGGCGCAGCGCGCCAGGGCGCGCACTCATCCCGCCGCGCCTGCCCGCCGGACGCCCGTTCGCCGTATCCTCGGCGCATGGTGAGGATCGCGGAGCTGACGTACTACCCCGTCAAGGGGTGCGCCGGGGTGGCGGCGCAGGAGGCACGCGCTGACCGAGGCCGGTCTCGCGCACGACCGCTGCTTCATGATCGTCGACACTGACGGTGTCTTCCGCTCGCAGCGCGGCGAACCGCGGCTGGCCCGGTACGGCCCGAAGTGACGGACGGCGGCGCGCGGATCACGCTGCGGGCGCCCGGCTGTAAGGGGTCGACGTCGAGGTCGACACCTGCGGACCGCGCCGCGGCATCACGATGTTCACCCGGCCCTACACGGGGATCGACCAGGGCGAGGAGGCAGCCGGCTGGCTCACCGGGATCCTCGGGCGACCGAGCCGGCTGGTCCGGGTGCCGCCGGAGCACGACAGAGTCACCGACGGCCGCACGCCGGGCACCGCCGGGTACGCCGACGGGCACGCGCTGCTGATGCTCTCCCGGCCGACTCAGGACGCGCTGAACGAACGGCTGGCCGCGCAGGGCCACGACCGGTTGCCGATCGACCGGTTCCGGCCCAACATCGTGGTCGACGGCTGGGACGGCGAACCGCATGCCGAGGACCGCGCCCGGCAGGATGACCGTCGGCGACGCTCGGCTGGGCTACGCCAAGCTCGCCGTCCGCTGCGCCGTGACGACCGTCGACCAGGTGACGGGCGTCAAGGCGGGCCGGAACCGCTGCGCACCCTCGCCGGCTATCGCAGTGCGACCACCGGCGGTGTCGCGTTCGGCACGAAGTTCGCCGTGCTGCGGACCGGGCAAGCTGTCGGTCGGCGACGAGGTGACCGTCGACGCCTGGGGCGACTCCGAGCTGTAGACCGGCTGCCCGGCCGGCCCGCCCGGCTCGGCGCCGTTCGGCGCGGCACGGGATGGTGCTCCATGCCGTCCATGCTGCCGCACGCCACTGACATCGACGCCCCGGCTCGCCCTCCCGCCCGCGGTCGACGTCGAGGCTCGCCGTCGCAGGTCAGCAGGCCCGCCGTCCTGCTTGGCCCGCAGCACGTGCAGCGCCGCGTCGTGAACCTTCGTCGCGGAAGGCCGACGCGTTCTGCGCCGGTCCAGGACGGCGTTGTACATCGCCGGCAGGGTGCCGGGGTCGACGGTGAGGACAACGGTGCCGCCACGCTCGAGGAAGCGCACCGCACGCGTGCCGGCGGGGATGTCCTGCACGGCCTTGGCGATTCCCAGGTCGTCGGACATGATGACGCCGGTGAAACCGAGGTCGCCGCGCAACATGTCCTGCATGACCGTCGGGGAGAAGGCGGCCAGGTGCTCGTCGTCGATCTTGTCGTAGCGGGCGGTGGACACCATGATCACGGGGAGGTGGTGGTCCACCGCCTCCTGGAACGGCTCCAGGTAGGGGTCGTGCCGGGTGGTGACGTCGTCGACCACGTCGTCGGTGGTGTCCGTGTTGCCCAGGACGCGGCCCAGTCCCGGAAAGTGCTTGCCGGAGGTCTGCACGCCGGCCGCAGCCAGGCCGTCGGCGACTGCCATGCCGTGCTCGGCGGCCTTCGCGGGCGTGTGGCCGAACTCCCGGTAGTAGTAGCCGATCGGCTTGTTGTCCCGTCCCAGGTCGGCGGGAACGGTGTCCAGGATCGGGGCGAGGTCCAGGTTGATTCCCGCCCGCTTCAGCTGACCGCCCCAGTTCTCCGCCCGGTCGGTCAGCTTCTGCGCCGGCCAGCCGCCCTGGGTGAGTGCCGTGGGCATGTCGGAGAAGCCCGGCCCCTGCAGGTGCTGGACGTAGCCGCCCTCCTGGTCCGCCGAGATCCACGGGCCGACGCCCGCGGAGTCGGTGGCGCGGTCACGGACGTTCTCACTGACCTCGGCGGTGGCCGTGACGCCCGCGCTGCTGCCGCCGGTGAGTATGACGCCGCCCAGGTGGTAGTCGGTGACCTGCCGCAGTTGCTTCGCGTCGGCTTGTCGGCGTCCACGCCGGAGACGAGGAGTTGGCCGACCTGCTGGGGCAGGCTCATCCGAGTCCAGCGTGCTCTCCGCGCAGGTGGGAGCAGCCGAAGGACTGGGGGAGGCAGCAACTGTCGCGCTGTGTGAAGCCGACGGTGAGGACGTCCCGTTCGGGCCCGGCGCGCACTGGGTGACGGCCGGGAGCGCGATCAGCGTCAGCGCGAGAGCCGAGGCGGAAGAGAAGGTCCGGGGGCGGGAACGCGGCATGGTGCTGTGACTCCTCGAGGCGGTGGGGGGAAGACGAACGACAGCCGCCGGGCCCACCGGCCCGGCGGCTGTCGGCCGAGAGACAGCCTCAGCAGGGGTTCTCCGCCGTGCAGCGGGCGAAGGCCTTCAGCCGGCTGAGCGAGCCGTTGAAGACGTCACGGTCGACGTTGCCGCTGACGCCGCTGACGCTGCCGGTGGAGGTGTACTGCCACAGCGTCCAGGTCGGGAAGTTGGGCAGCGGCACCGGGGCTTGACTGGTACCGGGCGATGAAGAGGGGGTTGGTGTTCTTGAACGCTCCGGAGTTGCCGGTGCAGGTCTTCCACCAGTCGGTGGTGGTGTAGATGACCGGGTAGCGGCCGGTGCGGGTCTTGACGCGGTTGCTGAAGGAGCGGATCCAGTCGACCATCCCGGCGTCGGACTTGCCGTAGCAGGTGCCGCCGGACGGGTTGTACTCGATGTCGAGCAGCGGCGGCATGGTCTTGCCGTCGCCGGACCAGCCACCACCGTTGTTCACGAAGAAGTTGGCCTGTGTGTAGCCGGAGGACTGGTCGGGCCGGGCGAAGTGGTAGGCCCCGCGGATCACGCCCTGGTTGTAGGAGTGGGTGTAGTTCGAGTCGAACTTCGGGTCGGTGTACCCGGTGCCCTCGGTGGCCTTGATGTAGGCGAACCGGATGCCCGCGCCGTAGGCGTTGTTCCAGTTGATGGTGCCCTGCCAGTGGCTGACGTCGATGCCCTTGGGGCCGGACGGGGCCAGCGACGGGGCCAACGACGGGGCTCCGGTGCCCTCGTGGGCGGCGATGGTCGAGCCCATGGCGTGGTCGTGGGAGACCGGTCTGGCCTGGCCGGCCGCGGCGTTGCCGGCGGTACTCGCCAGCAGCGCGGGCGCCGCCAGTGCGGCGGCGGCGACCAGCCGGACGGCGCACGGGCGCAGGCCGCTGCCGGCAGTGTCCTGCCGGGGGTGGTGCGAGGAGAGCGGGGGGCGCGCGATGGGAACACGGCGGATCTTCCTCTCGTCCTGCTGTCACCTTCGGTGGGGTACAGGCGGCGAACACGCTAAGAGTGAACTCCCCACATCCGCCATAGAGTTGACATGGGCATCGCTTGATTTGCGCATTCGTTATCGCCACTGGTAGAGCCGGTGAAAACCCTTCAGTGACGCCCCGCCGCCGGGGCCCGGCACCACCGCCGCGCCGCCGGATGTGGTGCCCGGCGCCATTACCCCGCCCCCGCCACGTCCCTACGGTGGCTGCGCCCTGTACGCCACACCAGGAGGCCATCATGCCGCTGCCCGCCTCACCCGCTCCGGCTCCGGCATCCGCCCGCCGCAGACACGCCGCGCTCGCCGCACTCGCCGGGCTCCTGCTGGGCGGCACCCTCACCGCGCCCGCCGCCCAGGCCTTCCCCGCCCTGCCCGACCACCACCGCCACTGCACCCGTATCGACCGGCTGCACGTACCCGGTGCGGCCCGCCAACAGGCCGACTGCCTCGGCGAACTGACGACGGCCGGCACCGTGGCGACCGGCCACACCGACCCCGCCGACTGGGCCGGCCTCACTCCCGCCGGGCTGAAGACCCCCACCGGCGTCCCCGGCATCCAGATCGACGGCTACTTCCCCGACAGCTCCACCACCAACACCCACCACGGCTGGAATCACGACTCCCAGTTCGTGCTACGGCTGCCCGACCACTGGAACGGCGGGCTCGTCGTCACCGGCTCCCCCGGCGTCCGCGCCCAGTACGCCGACGACCACGCGATCGCCGACTTCGTCCTCGCCCAGGGCTACGCCTTCGCCGCCACCGACAAGGGCAACACCGGCGGCACCTTCTACCGCGACGGCCAGGCACCCGGCCAGGCGATCGCCGAGTGGAACCATCGGGTGACCCAGCTGACCCGCGCCGCCCGTGCCGCCGTCGCCCAGCGCTACCACCGGCCGCCGAGCCGCACCCTGGCCGCAGGCGTGTCCAACGGCGGCTACCTGGTGCGCTGGCAGCTGGAGAACCACCCCGGGCTCTACGACGGCGGCGTGGACTGGGAAGGCACCCTGTGGCGGAAGAACGGTGAGGGCCCGAACCTGTTCACCTACCTGCCGGCCGCGCTGCGCGCCTATCCCCGTTTCGCCGACGGCGGCCCGTACGCCGCCGCTGCGCACCGCGAGATGCTGGCAGCGGGCTTCCCGGCCGGCTCGGAGTTCCTGTGGCCCTACCACTACCAGCACTACTGGGACGTGACCCAGCGGATCTACCGTGAGGAGATCGACCCGGGCTACGACGGCACCACCGAGGCCGGCACGCCCTACTGCACACCCGGCAGCCCGCACTGCGACGCCGACTACGACTACGCCGCACGCCCGCAGGCCGTCCACGACGCCGTGTCCTCCATCGGCCTGACCGGCCGCATCGGGAAACCGCTGATCACCCTGCAGGGCACCCTCGACGTGCTGCTGCCCATCAGCACCGACTCCGACGTCTATGCCCGCATGGTCCGCAACGCCGGCCGCGCCGGCATGTACCGCTACTACCGCATCGAGGACGGCACGCACGTCGATGGGCTCTTCGACGTCTTCCCCGAGCGCCTGCGTCCGCTGGCGCCCTGCTTCCAGTCGTCCTTCACGGCGCTGGAAGGCTGGCTGGACCACCGCGGCACGCCGCCGCGCAGCCACACCGTGCCACGGCCCGGCGACACAGCCCCCGCCGGCCTGATCAACACCTGCCGCCTGAACGGCGCCCGGCACTGACGCCCGTCGGGACACCGCGGGCCGGGCGGCACGACCCTCGCGTCGTGCATCGGCGCCGGGCTCAGGTGCGCGGCCGGGGCCGGTCGCGGTGTTCCCGGCCGTGCACGCCGAGCGGCACTCGCCGAAGGACATCGCGGCCCCCGCCGACCCAGGCGACGGCTCCCGGCCGGCTCCTGACAGACCGGGCCGGCTACCGGGCCTGCTGGGTCAACTCGTCCCAGACCCGGCGGATCTGCGCCTCCAGAGCCTCCAGTGGGCCGTCGTTGTCGATGACGACGTCGGCGACCGCCAGCCGTTCCTCTCGTGCCGCCTGCGCCGCGATGCGGGCGCGGGCGTCCGCCTCCGGCATGCCGCGCAGCCGGGTCAGCCGGTCCAGCCGACGGTCCGTCGCACGCGTCCACGACCAGCACCCGGTCGTACAGCGGTGCGAGTCCGTTCTCCGCGAGCAGCGGCACGTCGTGGACGACGACCGGCGTCCGGTCCGGCAGCCGCCTCCAGTTCGGCCGAGCGGGCAGCCACCAGGCGGGTGCACGATGGCGTTCAGTGCGGCCAGCCGCTCCGGGTCCGCGAAGACCACCGCACCGAGCGCCGGCCGGTCCAGCGCCCCGTCGCGGCCGAGGATCTCCGCGCCGAACTCGGCGACGACGGCCTGCAGCCCGTCCGTGCCCGGCTCCACGACCTCGCGGGCGATCTTGTCCGCGTCGACGACCACGGCCCCCACTCGGCGAGCCGCCGCGCGACCTCGCTCTTGCCCGCACCGATCCCGCCGGTCAGTCCCACCTTCAGCATGCGGCCACGCTATACGGTGCACGCCGCCCTCGCGCCGGGGCCCTGCGCCGTCCGTCTCCGGCGGGGACCTCGCCGCTGGCGTCGTGCTCGGCGAGGAAGCGTTCGAAGACCTCGCCGAGTTCGTCGGCGGAGGGCAGTTCGGCCGGCTCGGCGACCAGGTTGCCGCGGCTCTGCGGCGCCGGCCACCGCGTCGTACTGCTGCTCCAGGCCGCGGACGACGCGAGACGAGCTCCTCGTCACCCTCGGCCAGCTGCCGCTCGATCTCGTTCTGCGCGGAGAGCGCCTCGCCGCGCAGGGCGTGCGCGATGTCCGGCAGGACCAGCCCGGTGGCCGCGGTGAGCGCCTCCAGCACGACGAGGGCGGCGTCCGGGTACGGGGAGCGGGCCAGGTAGTGCGGGACGTGCGCGGCGAAGCCCAGCACGTCGTGCCCGGACTCGGCCAGCCGCAGCTCGATCAGCGCGGCGGCGCTGCCGGGGACCTGCGCCTCGTCGAAGAAGGTGTCGTGCTCGGGCATCAGGTCGGGCCGGTTGCCGTGCGGGGTCAGGCCGACCGGGCGGGTGTGCGGGACGCCCATCGGGATGCCGTGGAAGCCGACGGCCAGCCGCACGCCGAGCCGCCGGACGATCTCGCGGACCGCCGCGGCGAAGCGCTCCCACTCCACGTCGGGCTCCGGGCCGGACAGCAGCAGGAAGGGCGCGCGGGTCGCGTCGCGCACCAGCTGCACCTCCAGGCGGGGCTCGTCGTAGGAGACCCACTGGTTGCTGCGGAAGGTCATCATCGGCCGGCGGGAACGGTAGTCGGTGAGCCGGTCGGCGTCGAAGCGGGCGACGGTCTGGTGCGGCTGGTCGTCGAGCAGCCGCTCGACGATCTGCCCGCCGGTCTCACCCGCGTCGAGGAAGCCCTCGAAGTGGTAGAGCAGGGTCAGCCCGGCGGCGCCGCTCTCGCCGATGATCTCGTCCACGGCCGCGGAGCCCGCTCGGCTCCCACTCGTACAGGCCCTTCGGTTCCAGCACGCTCAGCTCCTTCTCGGCTACTTCAGGGGTCAACGTACCGCCCGCCCCACGCATTCCCGCGACTGCGCGCCGCCGGCGGTCGGCGCGGACGCGGGAAGGCCCGCACCCCTGTGGGGTGCGGGCCTTCCGTGAGCCTGCTGACGGTCAGCTCTGGCCGCCGGCCAGCTTCTCGCGGAGCGCGGCGAGCGCCTCGTCCGAGGCGAGCGCGCCCGAGTCGTCGGAGGACTCCGACGAGTAGGAGCCGCCGCCGCCACCCTGGCCGCCGCCGCCCTGCGGGGCGGCCGCGGCTCGCCGGCGCCCTCGGCCGCCGCCTGCTCGTCGGCCTCGCGGGACTTGATGACCTGCGCCTGGTGCTGCTCGAAGCGGGTCTGCGCGTCGGCGTACTGACGCTCCCACTCCTCGCGCTGCTTCTCGTAGCCCTCGAGCCAGTCGTTGGCCTCCGGGTCGAAGCCCTCGGGGTAGATGTAGTTGCCCTGGTCGTCGTAGGACGCGGCCATGCCGTACAGGGTCGGGTCGAACTCGACCGCGGTCGGGTCGCCGCCGAATGCCTCGTTGGCCTGCTTCAGCGAGAGGCTGATGCGGCGGCGCTCGAGGTCGATGTCGATGACCTTGACGAAGATCTCGTCGTTGACCTGGACGACCTGCTCCGGGATCTCCACGTGGCGCTCGGCCAGCTCGGAGATGTGGACCAGACCCTCGATGCCCTCGTCGACGCGGACGAACGCACCGAAGGGCACCAGCTTGGTGACCTTGCCGGGCACGACCTGGCCGATCTGGTGGGTGCGGGCGAACTGCTGCCACGGGTCTTCCTGGGTCGCCTTGAGCGACAGGGAGACGCGCTCGCGGTCCATGTCGACGTCCAGGACCTCGACCGTGACCTCCTGGCCGACCTCGACGACCTCGGAGGGGTGGTCGATGTGCTTCCAGGACAGCTCGGAGACGTGCACCAGACCGTCGACGCCGCCGAGGTCCACGAACGCACCGAAGTTGACGATGGAGGAGACGACGCCGGAGCGCACCTGGCCCTTCTGCAGGGTGGTGAGGAAGGTCTGGCGGACCTCGCTCTGGGTCTGCTCCAGCCAGGCACGGCGGGACAGGACCACGTTGTTGCGGTTCTTGTCCAGCTCGATGATCTTGGCCTCGAGCTCCTTGCCCACGTAGGGCTGCAGGTCGCGCACGCGGCGCATCTCGACCAGGGAGGCCGGCAGGAAGCCGCGAAGGCCGATGTCGAGGATGAGGCCGCCCTTGACGACCTCGATGACGGTACCGGTGACGATGCCGTCCTCGTCCTTGATCTTCTCGATGGTGCCCCAGGCACGCTCGTACTGGGCACGCTTCTTCGAGAGGATCAGGCGCCCCTCCTTGTCCTCCTTCTGGAGAACCAGGGCCTCGATCTCGTCGCCGACGGCCACGACCTCGTTCGGGTCGACGTCGTGCTTGATCGACAGCTCACGGGAGGGGATGACGCCCTCGGTCTTGTAACCGATGTCGAGCAGGACCTCGTCCCGGTCGACCTTCACGATGACGCCGTCGACGATGTCGCCGTCGTTGAAGTACTTGATCGTCTCGTCGATCGCGGCGAGGAAGTCTTCCTCGGAACCGATGTCGTTAACCGCAACCTGCGGGGTGGTCACGGTGGTCTCGGTGCTGCTCGTCATGTGTGAAAGGGCTCCGGTACGGACATTGAAGTCGTAGGTACTGCTACGCCGTGAGCCCGTGTCGCACCGCATGCAAGTCAGCCGGAAAGAAGCCTCGTGAGACTCGATACCCGAGGGGACGTACAACAGATGCGAGCGCGGCCTGCTCCGTCTGAGGCGCGCAGGCCCGCAGCGCAACTTGTAGCATACGGGGGCGGCCGGGCCCGGTCAATGCGCGAACGAGCACACCGGTGACGAACCTCGCATTCCCGACGCGATCGGCCGCATCGGCCGGCCCGCCGGGGCGCCGGTGACTGTTCCGCAGAGTAGACGACGGGCGAGATGATCCAAGAGGACGAGCCGGAGGCGACCCGCCGCGCGGCCGGCGCCGACGAGAGCAGCCGGGCCAACCGCGGCTGGTGGGACCGCAACGCGGACGACTACCAGAGCGAGCACGGCGCCTTCCTCGGCGACGACCGCTTCGTGTGGGGCCCGGAGGGCCTGGACGAGGAGGGCGCCCGGCTGCTCGGACCAGCGCACGCGCTGGCCGGCGCGCGGGTACTGGAGATCGGCGCCGGGCGCCGCACAGTGCTCCCGCTGGCTGCGCGGCCAGGGCGCACGGCCGGTCGCCCTCGACCTCGCCCACCGGCAGCTGCAGCACGCCCGTGCGCATCGGCGGGGGCTTCCCGCTGGTCGAGGCGGACGCCGGGACCCTGCCCTTCCGCGACGCCTCCTTCGACCTGGCCTGCTCCGCCTACGGCGCGCTGCCCTTCGTCGCCGACCCGGCGCGGGTGCTGCGGCGAAGTGCGGCGGGTGCTGCGCCCGCACGGCCGGTTCGTCTTCTCCGTGACCCACCCGGTGCGCTGGACGCTGCCGGACGAGCCCGGCCCGGAAGGGCTCACGGTCGACGGCGTCCTACTTCGACCGCACCCCCTACGTCGAGCAGGACGACGACGGCCGCGCCGTCTACGTCGAACACCACCGCACCCTCGGCGACCGGGTGCGGGACGTGGTGACGGCCGGCTTCCGCCTCACCGACCTGGTCGAGCCGGAGTGGCCCGACTGGAACCGGCAGGAGTGGGGCGGCTGGTCCCCGCTGCGCGGCCGCCTGCTGCCGGGCACCGCGATCTTCGTCTGCGACGCGGACGGCCGCGCGTGAGACCAGCCGACGCACTCGCCGCGCTGCCCGTACGCACCGCGCTGCCCGCGCTGTCGGAGGCGCTGGAGGCCCGTGGCGCAGCCGTGCTGAGCGCGCCGCCCGGCACCGGCAAAACCACCCTCGTGCCGCTCGCGCTGGCCGGCCTGCTCGACACCGAGAGCCCGCCGCGGCGGGTGCTGGTCGCCGAACCGCGCCGGATGGCCGCCCGCTCCGCCGCACGACGCATGGCCTGGCTGCTCGGCGAGGGCGTCGGCCACCGCGTCGGCTTCACGGTGCGCGGCGAGCATCGCACCGGCCCCGGCACCCGCGTCGAGGTCGTCACCACCGGCGTGCTGCTGCAGCGCCTCCAGCGCGACCAGGAGCTGCCCGGCGTCGACGCGGTGCTGCTCGACGAGTGCCACGAGCGGCACCTGGACGCCGACACCGCCCTCGCCTTCCTGCTGGACGTGCGCGCCACGCTGCGCCCCGACCTGCGGCTGGTGGCCGCCTCCGCCACCCAGGACAGCGACGCCTGGGCCCACCTGCTGACCGGCCCCGAGGGCGGCGTGCCGGTTCCCGTCGTGCGCAGCGAGAGCCAGGCGCACCCCGTCGAGGTGCGGCACGCCCCGCCGCCGCGCGGGATCCGCCCCGCGCACGGCACCCGGGTCGACCCGGCGCTGCTGCGGCACGTCGCGGCCACCGTCCGGGAGGCGCTGCGGTGTGTGCCCGACGGCGACCTGCTGTGCTTCCTGCCGGGCACCGGCGAGATCTCCCGCGTCGCCGGGCTGCTCGGCGACGGCGCGGCCGGAGGCGCCGAGGTGCTGCAACTGCACGGGCGCGCCCCGGCCGCCGTTCAGGAGGCGGTGCTGCAGGGCCGCGAGGCCGGCGGGCCGCGCCGGGTGATCCTCTCCACGTCGGTGGCCGAGTCGAGCCTGACGGTGCCGGGCGTGCGGATCGTGGTGGACGCCGGGCTGGCGCGGGAGCCGCGCACCGACCACGCGCGCGGACTCGGCTCCCTTGCGACGGTGAGCGTCTCGCAGGCCGCGGCGGAGCAGCGGGCGGGGCGCGCCGGGCGGGAGGCTCCCGGAGTGGTCTTCCGCTGCTGGGCGGCCGGCGAGGCCGCGGCCCGGCCACGCCGCCCCTCCCCCGAGATCGCCGTCGCCGACCTGACCGCGTTCGCGTTGCAGGCCGCGTGCTGGGGCGCGCCGGGGGCCGTGGGCCTGTCGCTGCCCGACCGGCCGCCGGCCGGGGCGATGGCTGCCGCGCACGAGACGCTGCGGGCCGTCGGCGCCCTGGACGGCGACGGGCTGGCGACCCGCCGCGGCGCGCGGCTGGTCCGCGCCGGCGTGCACCCGCGCCTGGCACGGGCGCTGCTGGACGGCAGCGAACTGCTCGGAGCGGATGCGGCCGCCGACGCCGTCGCCCTGCTCAGCGAGGAGCCGCCCCGCGAGTACGGGGACGACCTGGCCGCCGCTCTGCGCACCGCCCGGCGCGGCCGGGACGCCTACGCCGGGCGCTGGCGCGCGGAGGGGCGACGGCTGCGGGCCGCGGCTGCGGGCGCCGCCGCGCGCGACACCGGCGTGCCGCCCTCCACGGTGGACGACGCACGCGCCGTCGGCGTCGTGTCCGCGCTCGCCTATCCGGAGCGGATCGCCCGGGAGCGGGCAGCGGGCGTGTACGTCATGGCGTCGGGGACGCGCGCCGAGCTGGGCGGCGGTTCGCCGCTGCGCGGCGCGGCCTGGCTGGCGGTGGCCGCCGCCGACCGTCCGGCCGGCTCCGCCTCGGCGCGGGTGCGGGCGGCCGCCGCCGTGGACGAGGACACCGCGCGGGCCGCGGCCGCCGGACTGCACGAGCTGCGCGAGGAGGTGCGCTGGGACGCCGGCCGCGGCGACGTCGTCGCCCGGGAGGTGGAGACGCTGGGCGCGATCGAACTCGGGGCCCGCCCCCTCGGCTCCCCGCCTGCGGAAGCGCTGCGCGCCGCCGTGCGGGACGGACTCGCCCGCGAAGGCCCGGGCCTGCTGCGCTGGCCGCGCGAGACAAGCGCGCTGCGCACCCGGCTGGCGTTCCTGCACCGGGCGCTCGGCGCGCCGTGGCCGGACGTCTCCGACGCCGCGTTGCTGGCCCGCAGCACCGACTGGCTGGGCGACGCCCGGTGCCGCGCCGACCTCACGCGCATCGACACCGGGCAGCTCTTGCGCGGGCTGCTGCCGTGGGCGGGCGGCGAGGCCGCCCGGCTCGAGGAGCTGGCGCCGGAGCGGATCGAGGTGCCCTCCGGCTCCCGGATACGCGTCGACTACTCAGGGGACCAGCCGGTGCTGGCCGTGAAACTGCAGGAGCTGTTCGGCTGGACGGACACTCCGCGGCTGGCCGGCGGGCGGGTGCCGCTGCTGGTGCACCTGCTCTCCCCCGCGGGCCGCCCGGCGGCCGTCACCGCCGACCTGGCCTCGTTCTGGGACGAGGGCTACCACTCGGTGCGTGCGGAACTGCGCGGCCGCTACCCGCGCCACCCCTGGCCGCAGGACCCAGCGGCCGCACAGGCCACCCGCCGCACCAACGCCCGCCGCGGGTAGGTCCGCCCCCTACGGGGCCGGGGTGCCCGTCGCTCCGTCGGGCGGGGTGACGGTCAGCGGGATGTCCACCGGGGTGTCCCCGGTGTCCGCCGTGGTCAGCCGGACGGTGTAGGTGCCGGCGGTGTCGCCCGCGGTCAGCTCCGGCAGGGTCAGCACGCCGTCCTCGCCGGTGACGGCGGTCAGGCTGTAGCGCGGGGCCGTCGTGTCCTGCGCTGCGGGGAAGCACGGCCCGTGCTCCGTGACCGGCTCACCCTCCGCGTCGAGGATCGTCACGGTGACCTGCACGCCCTCGGCGACGGTGCCCTGCCAGGTGGCCTTGACCTTGACCTGGGAGGCGAACGCCTGGCCTGCCTGCGCCGTGTACTCGGCGTCGTCGTCGGCGCGGACGAGCTTGTCCGCCCTGGGGTCGACGACCTTCGCGGTGACGTCGGTGGCCACCTTCGGGTGGCCCTCGACCGCGGCGTGGACGGTGAGGACGCCGCTGGTGCCCCCGGCGTGCAGGGTGGGCGCGGTCGCGACGCCCTGCTCGTCGGTGGCGGCGGTGACGGTCGTCTTCCCGCCGGCGAAGGTGCTGCCGGTGTCGCCGCCGAGAGTGAAGGTGACGTTCCGGCCCGCCATGACCTTGTCGTCATCCCCGGTGAGGACCACGCGGACCGGCGGCTCGGTGAACTCCTTGCCCTGCTGCGCGGTCAGTGCCTCGTTGCCGACGCGTGCCAGTGTCTGCGGGACGACCGCCGGCGGGGTGGTCTGCGGCGGGTCCGATGTGGGGCCGGTCTGCGTCGGGTCCGATGTGGGGCCGGTCTGTGTCGGGTCCGGAGACGGCGAATCGGAGGGGTGCTCGCTGGGCTCGGTGCCGTGCTCGTGGTCGGTGTGGCTCTGGGGGGGCTTCGAATGCCGCGAAGAACTGCCGCCGTCGTGCTCGCCGGCACCGCCGGCACCAGGCGAGGTGGGCAGCACGCCGTGCCCGTCCGGAACCTGGTGCACGCCCTTGCGGTAGAACTCCAGCCAGGACAGCACGGTGCGCAGATAGTCGTCGGAGTGGTTGTAGCTGAGGATCGCGGCGTCCAGGCCGGCCTTGACCCTCAGATCCCGCGGACCGGCGCACAGGTAGTGGCCGGCCGCCAGCGCCGCGTCGTAGACGTTGTTGGGGTCCCGGCGGCCGTCGCCGTTGCCGTCGGATCCCCACTTGTTCCAGGTGCCGGGAATGAACTGCATCGGGCCGACGGCACGGTCGTGGACGGTGTCGCCGTCGAAGACGCCCTGGTCGGTGTCGGTGATGTCCGCGAACCCGGAGCCGTTGAGGACCGGGCCCAGGATCGGCTTGAGCGTCGTGCCGTTCGCGTCGACCGCACCGCCGCGGGCCTGACCGGACTCGACCTTGCCGATGGCGGCCAGCAGTTCCCACGGCAGCCCGCACCCCGGGTCGCCCTTGCCTATCGCGCTCTCCGCCTTGCGGTAGGCGGCCAGCACGGTGGCCGGGATGCCCGAGGCGCCCTCACCCTCCCGGGAATGCCGGGGCGTTGCCGACGGGGCGGCCGGCGTCGGAGAGTCCAGCGGCGGCAGCTCCGTGTGGTAAGCGCCGTCGCCCGGCGTCCCGTCGGGCTGTGACGCCCCGGCAGGGGCATCCTCGTCCGCAGCAGGTTGCGGCGCGGGCATCCCCGGGGCCTGGGACGCGGTCAGCGCGGCCATCGCCAGGGCGGCCACCGCCGTCGCACCCATACCGCGGCGCACTCTGGGATGCACCGGCGTCACCTTCCGGCCCGCCGGGCCCTGCGCGTTCGCGAGCCACACCGCCGTGTGCCTGCCGCGGTATCGCGTCATTGACAGACCCGCCCTCTCCCCTTACGGGACGACACCAACTCGGTCTGGGTGACCCTACGACACGTCCTGGCCTTACGTCAGGGGTCCCCCGGCAAACAGCGACGGCCGGCCGCTTCAGTGCGCCGCCGACTCCCAGTCCGTGCCGACACCCACCGACACGTCCAGCGGAGCACGCAGCCGCACCGCGCCGGTCATCTCGCGGCGCACCAGCTCCTCGACGGGCTCCCGCTCCCCCGGCGCGATCTCCAGCACGATCTCGTCGTGCACCTGCAGCAGCATCCGGGAGGCGAACTCTCCGGCCCGCAGGGCCTCGTCGACCCGCAGCATCGCCACCTTCACGATGTCGGCCGCCGTGCCCTGGATCGGGGCGTTCAGCGCCATGCGCTCGGCCATCTCGCGGCGCTGCCGGTTGTCGCTGGTCAGGTCCGGCAGGTAGCGGCGGCGGCCCATCACCGTCTGCGTGTAGCCGGTCGTGCGGGCCTCCTCCACCACGCGCCGCAGGTAGTCCCGCACTCCGCCGAACCGCTCGAAGTAGGTGTCCATCAGCGCCCGCGCCTCCTCCGCGGGGACCCCCAGCTGCTGCGAGAGGCCGAACGCCGACAGGCCGTAGGCCAGCCCGTAGGACATGGCCTTGATCTTGCGCCGCATCTCCGGGTCCACGGCGTCGCGGTCCACCCGGAAGACCTGCGAGGCGACTGTGTCGTGCAAGTCCTCACCGGAGGTGAACGCCTCGATGAGGCCGGCGTCCTCCGAGAGGTGCGCCATGACGCGCAGTTCGATCTGGCTGTAGTCCGCCGTCATCAGCGACTCGAACTTCTCACCGACGGTGAAGCCGCGCCGGATCGCCCGGCCCTCGTCCGTGCGCACCGGGATGTTCTGCAGATTCGGGTCGGTGGAGGAGAGCCGGCCCGTCGCGGCGACCCGCTGGTTGAACGTGGTGTGGATACGCCCGTCCGCACCGATCGTCTTGATCAGGCCCTCGACCGTGGAGCGCAGTTTCTGCTGCTCGCGGTAGCGCAGCATCTGCACCGGCAGTTCGTGCTCGGTCTGCGCGGCCAGCCACGCCAGCGCGTCCGCGTCCGTCGTCCAGCCCGTCTTCGTCTTCTTCGTCCTGGGCAGTCCCAGCTCCCCGAACAGCACCTCCTGCAGCTGCTTGGGAGAACCCAGATTGAACTCGTGCCCCACCGAGGCGTGCGCCTCCCGCACCGCCTGCTGCACCGCGTCGTCGAACCGCTGCTCCATGCCGGACAGCCACTCGCGGTCCGCGGCGATGCCGGCCCGCTCCAGCCGCGCCAGCATCGCCGAGGTGGGCAGCTCCAGCTCGCGCAGCAGCCGGGCCGCACCGACCTCCTCCAGCCGCTCCTCGAACACCTCGCCCAGGTCGAGGACCACACGGGCATTGCGCATCAACATCTGCGCCTCGTCCTGCTCGTCCGCGCCGAAGGCGAGCTGCCCGCCGCCGGTCGCCACCTCCGGCTCCAGCTCACGGCCCAGGTACTCCACCGACAGCACGTCCAGCGCGAAGGAACGCCGGCCCGGCTTGACCAGGTAGGCGGCCAGCGCCGTGTCCATCGTGACGCCGCCGACCCCCCAGCCGTGCTCGGCGAAGACCCGCATCACACCCTTCGCGTCATGCAGCACCTTCGGCCGGTCCGCATCGGCCGTCCACGCCGCGAAAGCGCGCTCGTCCGCCTCGTCCAGCTGCGCCGGGTCGAACCAGGCCGCCGGCCCGCCGGCCGCCGCCAGTGCCACCTCGCTGACGCTGCCCGCGCCCAGCTTCCACACGTCCACCGTCGTCACGCCCAGCGGGCCCGCGCCGTGCTCGGCCAGCCAGGGGCCCAGCTCCCCGGCACCCAGCACGTTCCCGTCCACCTCGATACCGGCCGCCGGCTCCTCCCCGGCCTCCTCCTGCGCCCCCGGATCCACCGCGAACAGCCGTTCGCGGAAGTTCGCATGCCGGAACTCCAGTGCCTCCAGGACCCGGCCCAGCGCCTCCCGGTCATAGGCCGTGCGCTCCAGGTCGGCCGGGCCCTCACCCAGCTCCACGTCCCGCACCATCTCCGTCAGCCGCCGGTTCAGCTTCACCGACTCCAGATGGTCCCGCAGATTCTGGCCCGCCTTGCCCGTCACCTCGTCCACACGCTCCACCAGCTGCGCGAACGAACCGAACTGGGTGATCCACTTCGTGGCCGTCTTCTCCCCCACCCCGGGGATGCCAGGCAGGTTGTCCGACGGGTCACCGCGCAGCGCCGCGAAATCCGGGTACTGCTCCGGCGACAGTCCGTACTTCTCCCGCACCTTCTCCGGCGTGAACCGCGTCAGCTCCGAAACGCCCTTCGTCGGATACAGGACCGTCACGTTGTCGCTGACCAGCTGAAAGCAGTCCCGGTCACCGGTGACGACGGAGACCCGGAACCCGTCGGCCTCCGCCTGCGTCGCCAGCGTGGCGATCACGTCGTCCGCCTCGAAGCCCTCCACGGCGTACCGCTTGACACTCATCGCATCCAGCAGCTGCCCGATCCACTCCACCTGGCCCTTGAACTCGTCCGGGGTCTTCGACCGGTTCGCCTTGTACTCGGCGAACTCCGCAGCACGCCACGTCTTGCGCGACACGTCGAACGCCACCGCAAGATGCGTGGGCGCCTCGTCGCGCAGCGTGTTCGCCAGCATCGACGCGAAACCGTAGACCGCGTTCGTCGGCTGCCCCGTCGTCGTGGAGAAATTCTCCGCGGGCAACGCGAAGAACGCCCGGTAGGCGAGGGAATGCCCGTCCAAGAGGAGCAGGCGCGGACCGGTCTCGTTCGATGCTGTCTGTGCCACGCCCCGATACTGTCACGCGCCACCGACATCACCACGCCCCGCGACCCGTGCCGCCGCAGCGCACCCATGCGACGATCGCGGCATGACGCGACAGCCGCCCGCACACGACCCGGTCCAGGACACCCCCGGGATCACCCCGCCCCGCCGGTCGGCCGCCGGCTTGCCGGCCGTCGCCGAGAGCCTGCGCACCGCCACCGCGCAGATGGGGGTGCGCCGCACCGCACTGACCCTGCTGCGTGTCAACCAGAACGACGGGTTCGACTGCCCCGGCTGCGCCTGGCCCGAACCGGACAAGCCGCACACCGCCGAATTCTGCGAGAACGGCGCCAAAGCAGTCGCCGAAGAGGCCACGCTGCGCCGCGTCACCCCTGCCTTCTTCGCCGAGCACCCCGTCGCCGACCTCGCGAACCGCTCCGGCTACTGGCTCGGCCAGCAGGGCCGCCTCACCCAGCCGATGTACCTGGCCGAAGGTGCCCGGGCCTACGAGCCCGTCAGCTGGGAGCGGGCCTTCGACATCGTCGCCGAGGAACTCACCGCCCTCGAAAGCCCCGACGAGGCCGTCTTCTACACCTCTGGCCGCACCAGCAACGAAGCCGCCTTCCTCTACCAGCTCTTCGCCCGCGAGTACGGCACCAACAACCTGCCCGACTGCTCCAACATGTGCCACGAGTCCTCCGGCTCCGCACTCGGCGAGACCCTCGGAGTCGGCAAGGGCAGCGTCCACCTGGAGGACCTGCACCAGGCCGAACTGATCATCGTCGCCGGGCAGAACCCTGGCACCAACCACCCGCGCATGCTCTCCGCCCTGGAGAAGGCCAAGGCCGGCGGCGCGAAGATCATCACGGTCAACCCGCTGCCCGAAGCCGGCCTGAACCGGTTCCACAACCCGCAGACCGCCCGCGGCCTCACCGGCCGCGGCACCCAGCTGACCGACCTGTTCCTGCAGATCCGTCTCGGCGGCGACCAGGCCCTCTTCCGCATGCTCGCCAAACTCGTCCTCGAGGCCGACGGCATCGATGAGGGGTTCATCGCCGAACACACCCAGGGCTTTGAAGAATTCGCCACCGCCGCCCGCGCCGCCGACTGGGACACCACCCTCGAGGCCACCGGACTGGACCACGCCGAGATCGGACAAGCCGCCCGACTGGTGCTCGCCTCGAAGCGCACCATCGTGTGCTGGGCCATGGGACTGACCCAGCACAAGCACGCCGTCCCCACCATCAAGGACGTCGTCAACCTCCTGCTGCTGCGGGGCGACATCGGCCGCCCCGGCTCCGGCGTCTGCCCCGTCCGCGGCCACAGCAACGTCCAGGGCGACCGCACCATGGGCATCTTCGAACGCCCCCCGGCCGCCCTCCTGGACGCCCTGCGCGACGAATTCGGCTTCGAACCGCCCCGCGAACACGGCCTCGACGTCGTCCGCGCCATCCGTGCCCTGCGCGACGGAGACGCCAAGGTCTTCTTCGCCATGGGCGGCAACTTCGTCGCCGCCACCCCCGACACCGCCGTCACTGAGGACGCCATGCGGCGCGCCCGGCTGACCGTCCACGTCTCCACCAAGCTCAACCGGTCCCACTGCGTCACCGGCGCGCGCGCACTCATCCTCCCCACCCTGGGCCGCACCGAACGCGACCGGCAGGCCGGCGGCGAGCAGTTCGTCACCGTCGAGGACTCCATGGGCATGGTGCACGCCTCCCGAGGACGCCTCACCCCCGCAAGCCCGAAGCTGCTGTCCGAACCGGCCATCATCGCCCGCCTCGCCCACCGGGTGCTGGGTGACGGCAGCCGCGTCCCCTGGACGGACCTCGCCGCCGACTACAGCCGTGTCCGCGACCGCATCGCCCGTGTCATCCCCGGCTTCCACGACTTCAACGACCGCGTGGCCCGGCCCGGCGGCTTCGCCCTCCCCCACGCCCCGCGCGACGAACGGCGCTTCCCCACCGCGACCGGCAAAGCCCACTTCACCGCGGAGCCCGTCACCTGGCCCCGCGTGCCCGAAGGCCGCCTGCTGCTGCAGACACTGCGCTCCCACGACCAGTACAACACCACGATCTACGGCCTGGACGACCGCTACCGCGGCATCAAGAACGGCCGCCGCGTCGTCCTCGTCCACCCCGACGACGCCACCGCCGCCGGCCTGCCCGACGGTTCCTACGCCGACCTGACCAGCGAATGGACACGACGGCAGCGAACGCACCGCCCACGGCTTCCGCGTCGTGCACTACCCCACCGCCCGCGGCTGCGCCGCCGCCTACTTCCCCGAGGCCAACGTCCTCCTGCCGCTCGACCACACCGCCGACACCTCGGGCACCCCCGCGGGCAAATCCATCGTCATCCGCCTCAGTCCCGCCGCCGACGCCTGAGCACCGCGAAACCGGCGACGGCGGCGGCATCCACAACAGCCGCCGCGGCCAACGCACCCGACAGCCACCACCGCGCCAACGGCCCCGCGACAGCCCCCAGGGCGAACCCGGCCGATCTTGGGGCCCGCCCCGCCGCGAAGACCCGCGCCCACAGCCGCGGCGGCACCTCCCGGTACCGCACCGAACAGCACCCACCGCCGTGCACAGCGGTGGACGGACCGGTGATAGGAACGACGACAGCACGCAGGAGCCGAACCGCCACCGCGGACGGCACACACACGAACGGAGCCGGCACAGGCATGGGCGAGCACACCACCACCCAGTTCCCCCAGAGATCCTCGACCAGTGGAACGGGCTCGGCATCGACCTCCAGGACCTCTTCTCCGCCGGACACCTCGGCGAACGCATGGGTCTGCACATCCTGCGCGCCGCACCCGAGGAGATCGTCGGCACCCTCCCGGTCGAGGGCAACACCCAGCCCTACGGCCTCCTCCACGGCGGCGCCTCCGCCGTCCTCGCCGAAACCCTCAGCTCCGTCGGCGCCATGCTGCACGGCGGCCCCCACAAGGTCGCCGTCGGCGTCGACCTCAACTGCACTCACCACCGCGGCGTCCGCTCCGGCCTCGTCACCGGAACCGCCACGCCCCTCCACCGCGGCCGCACCACCGCCACCTACGAGACCGTCGTCGCCGACGAAGCCGGCAAACGCGTCTGCTCCGCCCGCCTGACCTGCCTGCTTCGCGACGCCGACGGCGCCCACCAAAGCTGAGCCGACAACGACAGGGGGCCGCCGTCGCACGACAGCGCCGGCCCTTCACCGGCCACACACGGACCTACGCCGCGCCCTCCCCCAGGTACGCCGCACGGACCCGCGGTTCCGCCAACAGCGCCGATGCCTCGTCCTCCATCGTCACCGCGCCCGTCTCCAGCACATAACCGCGATCCGCCAGCTGCAACGCCTGCGACGCGTTCTGCTCCACCACCAGAACCGTCGTGCCCTGCTCGTTGATCTCCCGCAGAATCGTGAAGATCTGCTGCACCACCAACGGCGCCAGACCCATCGACGGCTCGTCCAGCAGCAACAACTCCGGCCGGCCCATCAACGCCCGCCCGATCGCCAGCATCTGCTGCTCGCCACCCGACAGCGTCCCGCCCAACTGGCCACGCCGCTCCGCCAGCCGCGGAAACAACGTGTACACCCGGTCCAGGTCCGCACCATCAGGCGACCGGAACCGGTACGCCCCCATCTCCAGGTTCTCCCGCACCGACATCCGCGGGAACACCCGTCGGCCCTCCGGCACATGCCCCACACCGAAACGCACGAGATCGTGCGACTTCACCCCGTCGACCCGCTCTCCCCGCAGCAGCACCTGACCGCCACGCGGCGCCAGCATCCCCGACGCCGCCCGCAACGTCGTCGACTTGCCCGCACCGTTCGCACCGAGCAGAGCCACCACCTCGCCCTCCTCGACCCGCAGACTCACCCTCTTCAGCGCCTCGATCGCACCGTAGAACACCCGCAGGTCACGCAACTCCAGCAGCGGCACACCCGGCCCCGCCGACGGCGCACCCTCCGCGCCCTTCACCAGCTTCGCCGTCGTCACGCGCCCGCCTCCCCGGCATCCGCCACCGCGGCGGCCTCCTCGGCCGCCGGCGCACCCAGATACGCCTCCACCACCGCCGGATCCCGCTGCACCACCTCCGGCACACCCTCGGCGATCTTCCGGCCGAAGTTCAGCACCATCACCCGGTCCGCCACCGACATCACCAGCCGCATGTCGTGCTCGATCAACAGCACACTCACACCCAGCTCCGCGTTGATCCGCCGGATCAGCTCCTCCAGCTCCCGCTTCTCCGTCGGATTCGTGCCCGCCGCCGGCTCGTCCAGCAACAACACCTGCGGACCCGTCGCCAACGCCCGCGCGATCTCCAACCGACGCTGATCGCCGTAACTGAGCCCACCCGCCAGCTCGTTCAGCTTCGAAGCCAGCCCCACGAACGACAACATCTCCTGCGCACGCTCATCCGCGACCCGCTCCGCACGCCGCGCCCGCGGCAAGCCCAGCATCACCGACACCGGGCCCGCCTTCAGCCGCGACTCCACCGCGATCTTCACGTTCTCCAGCGCCGTCAACGCCCCGAACAAGCGGATGTTCTGGAACGTCCGCGCCAGCCCCAGCCGGTTCACCACATGCGGCTTGCAGCCCAGCAGTCCGTACTCGCCCCCCTCCGCGCTGCGGAAGACGATCCGGCCCTCCTGCGGCGTGTACGCACCGGTGAGCGAGTTGAACAGCGACGTCTTCCCCGCGCCGTTCGGCCCGATCACCGCCAGCACCTCGCCCCGGCGCATCCGCAGATCCACCGAGTCCAACGACGTCACACCACCGAACCGCAGCGTCACACCCTCGGTGCGCAGTACCAGGTCCTCACCTGCGCGCCCCCTCCCGCCACCGCCTCACGACACCGCACCTCCCGCCGGAGCGCTCGTGCCGTCCGCATCCGAGACACCCTCCTGCGCCAAACGCATCTCCCGCACCCGCCGCCGTGACGGCCACACACCCTGCGGCCGGTAGATCATCATCACCACGAGCAACGCACCCAGATACATGTACCGGTCCCGCGCATCCACATAGTCACGCAACACCTCCGGCAGCCACACCAGCACCGCCGCACCCACCAGCACACCCGGAACCGACCCCATCCCGCCGAAAATCACGTACGACAGCACCAGCACCGACGCAAGAATCGGAAAATTCTCCGGGTTGAAATACCCCACCTTGCTCGCGTACGCCACACCTGCGATACCCGACGTCGACGCGCCGATCGCGAACGCCATCAGTTTGAACCGCACCGTGTTCACCCCCGACGCCGCGGCCGCCACCTCGTCCTCACGCACCGCCGTCCATGCCCGGCCCACCCGCGAATGCTCCAGCCGCAGGAACAAGAACACCAGCAACACGATGAAACCCAGCAGCAGCCAGTAGTACGGCAACGGATCCAGACTCCAGCCGTAGCTGAAGAACCCCAGGTCGACCGAGAAGTGGTCCACCCCCGACACGCCGCGCGCACCGCCCGTGACACCCTCCACGTTCTTCGCCGTCATATACACGATCTCGTGGAACCCCAGCGTCACGATCGCCAGATAGTCGCCACGCAGCCGCAACGTCGGCGTCCCCAGAATCAGACCCGCCACCAGACACGTCACCACCGCGATCGGAATCACCAGGAAGTTGTTCAACTCCACCGGCGGCTTCACCGGCAGCGCACCCGTCCAGAACGCCGCGCTGTACGCACCGATCGCGAAGAACGCCACGAACCCCAGGTCCAGCATGCCGGCCCAGCCGATCACCACGTTCAAGCCGATCGCCAGCAGCGCGTAGATCGCGATCTGATCCACCAGTACCTGATGCCAGTACCGCGCCAGCGACAACGGCACCAACGCCACCGCCGCCACCACGCCCAGCAGCACCAGCGCCCGCAGCCGCCGATCCGTCCGCCACAGCCCCCGCACCCGTTCCACCGGACCCGCGACGAACCCGCGCGACGCCGAGGAGGCGGCGGCGACCCGCTCACCCCAGAACTCGCGCACCGTCCAGACACCCAGACAGATCACCAGGAACACCAGCGGCGCCACCGAAGAGAAGTCCTCGCGCAACGCCAGAAACAGATCCGTCGTGGTGCCCTGCTCCCCCGTCATCATCGTCAGCACCAGCGCCAGCGCCACCATCGCCGCCAATCGCCTGTACCGAGGACGCTGATACCAGCGCACACCCCGCAACCGCGCCATGAGCGCCGAGCGCGGCGCCGGCGACTTCACCGCCGTCTTTGTGCTCACGCCGTCCTCCCCAGTCGCTCACCGAGAATTCCCGTCGGCCTGAACATCAACACCAGCACCAGCACCGTGAACGCACCCACATAACGCCATCCGTCGCCGAAGAACCCCACCGTCAGGTTCTCCACTATGCCCAGCAGCATTCCGCCCAGCATCGCCCCGCGCACATTACCGATACCGCCCAGCACCGCCGCCGCGAACGCCGTGATCCCGGGCAGAAAACCCATCGTGTACCACACCTGCTGGTTCGCGCCGTAGAGGAAGCCCGCCGCACCACCCAGCACACCACCGATCACGAAAGTCTGCGACACCACTCTGTCGATGTCGACGCCCATCAAGGAAGCCACCTCGGGATCCTGCGCAACCGCACGGATACCCGAACCAAGCTTCGTCCGGTTCACCACGAAGTCCAGACCCACCATCATCAGGACTGCCGACGCCACGATCAACGCCTGCGTGACGTTGATGTGCGCACCGAAAATCGAGAACAGGTTGTGGTTGTCGTACATGGTCGGCATGGGAAGCGCGTTCCGCCCGAACAGCTTGCCCGCCAGGTTGTACAGAAAGAACGACGCACCGATCGCCGTGATCAGAAACACCAGCCGAGGCGCACGCCGCCGACGCAACGGCCGGTAGGCCACCTTCTCCAGGCCGTACGCCGTCAACGCACCGAACGCGGCACCCGCACACATACCCACCACGACATACAGCACCGACTGCATGCCCGACGGGTTCTCGACCGGCGCCCACGCCGTCAAGATGATCAGACCACCGTAGCCGCCGAACATGAACACCTCGCTGTGCGCGAAGTTCAGCAGCTGCAGCACCCCGTAAACCAGGGTGTAACCGATGGCGATGACGGCGTAGAGCGAGCCGAGCACCACCCCCAGGACGAGAAAGTCCCAGAACTCACTGAGGGACATCGAACCGACTTTCTGGACGAACGGGAAAGACAGAAGACCCCGGTTCCGCGCTCGCCACCGGGCGGGGAGGCGAGCGCGGAACCGGGCTGCGGGCTCAGCCCGCCGTCAGCTCGTCTACGCCGCCCAGGTAGTCGATCTTTCCGCCCTTCACCTGGTAGAGGAAGATCGCCTGCTTCTTCAGGTTGCCCTGACCGTCGAAGGAGAACTCCTTCGTCAGACCCTGGTACGAGGTCTTCGCCAGCGCGTCCCGCAGCTTCTCGCGGCTGGTGTCCTTGCCCAGCTTCCCCAACTGGTCGATGATCATGTTCGTGACGTCGAACGACTCCGCCGAGTACGTACCCGGCGACTGGTTGAACTTCTTCTGGTAGTCCGCCGCGAACTTCTTCGTCTTCGCGTTGGCCGTCGGGTCCGTGCAGGGGCAGGTCATGTACCAGCCCTCCGAGGCGTCACCCGCAAGCTTGACGAACTGCGCGTCCTTCACGCCGTCGTCCGACATCATGACGCCCTTGAAGCCGGCCTCCTTCACCTTCTTCGCAAAAGGTCCCGCGTCCTGGTAGTAACCCGCGTAGATCAGACCGTCCGCACCCGAGTTCACGATCTTCTGCGCGGTGGCGCTGTAATCCGGCGTCTTCTGCTGGGCGCTGGTGCGGTCCGACCTTGATGCCGCGCGCCTTCAGCTCCTTGACCGCCACATCGGCCAGCCCCACGCCGTAGTCCGTCTTGTCGTCGACGACCATGACCTCCTTGGCGTCGGTCTTCTTGTCGAAGAACGCCGCCATGCCCTTGCCCTGCGAAGAGTCGTTCGGCACCGCACGCAGCAGGCTCTTGTAGCCCTTGGTCGTCAGGTCCGGTCGAGTCGCCGACGGCGACACCGTCACCAGGCCGGCCTCCGAGTACAGCGGGGACGCCGAGTCCGTCGCACCCGAGAACGCCGGGCCGACCACCGCGAGGACGCTCTGGTCGTCGATAGCCTTCTGCGCCGCGGCCGTCGCCTTCTCCGGCAGGCCCTGGTCGTCGACCGCCTTGTACTCCAGCTTGAAGCCCAGGTCGCCCTTGGCGTTCGCCTGCTCGATGGCCAGCTTGATGCCGTCGGCCATGTTCACGCCCAACTGGACGTTGTCACCGGAGAGCGGACCCTGAAAGGCGATCTTCAGCGTGTCGCCGTTCGCAGAGTCGTCACCGCCCCCGCACCCGGTCAGCAGCATCGTGCCCGCCAACACGGGCACGGTAAGTCTGACGATCTTCCTGTGGAACAGCACTGTGGAGCCCCCTCGCAACGTGAACGACCACCGCGAAGAGCCGGGGCCGCACACCGCACATCCGTGCGGTATGGCCAGGAATCTATGGCCACGAGGGCAGGTCAGAAAGCCAAGCGCAGGCAATGTGATCCGGATGTGACCTGGGCCATGCGCCGGATTCAGGTGACCGGTGACCGGACGAACCGGAAAGATCACCCAGCGTCGACGGCGGTCACTTCTGCCGCTGCTTCTCCTCGGCGTCCTGCAGCACGGCCTCCGCGACCTGCTGCATCGACATCCGCCGGTCCATCGACGTCTTCTGGATCCACCGGAACGCCGCCGGCTCGGGCAGGCCGTACTCGGTCTGCAGGACCGACTTCGCGCGGTCGACGAGCTTGCGCGTCTCCAGCCGCTGCGAGAGGTCGGCGACCTCCGCCTCCAGTGCGCGCAGTTCGGTGAACCGCGAGACGGCCATCTCGATGGCCGGGACGACGTCCGACTTGCTGAACGGCTTCACGAGGTACGCCATCGCGCCGGCGTCGCGCGCCCGCTCGACCAGCTCGCGCTGCGAGAAGGCCGTCAGCATCAGGACCGGGGCAATGGACTCCTCGGCCACTTTCTCGGCGGCCGAGATGCCGTCCAGGACGGGCATCTTCACGTCGAAGATGCACAGGTCCGGGCGGTGCTCGCGCGTCAGGTCGACGGCCGCCTGACCGTCGCCGGCCTCACCGACGACGGTGTAGCCCTCCTCCTCGAGCATCTCCTTGAGATCCATCCGGATGAGCGCCTCGTCCTCGGCGATCACAACCCGCGTCGTGGCCGGCGGCACATGGGCGGTCACGTCGCTCGGGGTCTGGTCGTCGCTCGGCTCGGGGACGTCCGCGGTGCTCACTGGGCTCCTCGTTTCCGCACAGGTGGGACCCCCGAGGTTACCCGGATCCTGTAAGGTGAAGGTACGACGGGTAGCCGAACCTTCGATTTACCAAGCCCCGGTAGCCCAATCGGCATGAGGCAATGGCTTCAAAATCCATACAGTGTGGGTTCGAGTCCCACCCGGGGCACTTTTCCTTCGATGAGAAGGTTCGCCACCCGATTGGGTGACTACACCCTCGATCGCACACAATGTCGATCGGCGAAGCGCACGCTCGTGCCATGCCCAGCTTCGAGGTCCGCACGCAAGCCGTTGAACTGGTCCGCGTCGGCAACTCCACCGCGGCGAGGGGTGCGTCAGCCGTCTGGGCCGAACGTACTCGTTGCGCATCGCGTGTTGCGCCACGTGGCCCGGCCTCATCGAGGAGTGCGCAGCCGCAATGCGTGCAACCCGGCCGGGCAACCGCGTGTCCTTCACGGACAGCCCCGGCTGCGTCATGGTCACGGCCTGGAGCAACCACTGGCCGTGCCTGTTCCCGCAGCACGGTCCCGGGCGCAAGCACGTGCGGCGAATTGCGCTGGAGCCGTGGCAACAGGACATCGTCGACGTGCACCCCTGGGCGTTGATCCGTGGGCTCATCCACTCCGACGGGTGCCGGATCTCGAACTGGACGACGCGCACAATCGCCGGGAAGCGGAAGCCATACGAGTACCCGCGGTACTTCTTCACCAACAAGTCGGACGACGTCCGGCGGATCCTGACCGACACGCTCGATGCCGTCGGCGTCGAATGGACGACGCCGGCGCGCGGCTGCGACCCGTTCAACTTCTCCGTCGCCCTCATCGACGAGCACGTCGGCCCCAAGTACTGACGGCTACGGTGGCAACGAACCGGTGAGAGGGGAGGCTTACGTGAGCGTCACCGAGTCGGGGGATGTTGCCGTCCGGGCCGGCGCCGCCGTGGTGCGGGCGGCGAGGACGGCGCAGGCATCCGTCTACCGCGCACAGCTGGCGGCGTGGCTGGCAGGCGGCGACCCCGAGTGGTACCTGGTGTGGTCGCGGCATCTCGACTTCGCGCATTGGCTGTTGCTGGAGCCGGCGCGGCGATCGGCGTATATGAAGGCCGCGGAGTCGGTGCGGCTCAGTTGGGAGGAGCGCTTCCGGGGTGCGCTGATGCACCTGTCCGGGGATGTGCTGGGGCGGTTGGTTTCGGCGATCGAGGCGGAGCCCGTGGTCATACCGGAGCCGCAGGACGTGGCGTCGGGGCCCGTTTCACCGCCGATGCCGTCTGCCCGGCCGGGAGGGTACGGGTACCCGCAGCACTCTGGCCCGGCCGCGGGTGATGGGCAGTTGCCTGGCGGGTGGGGTTGGGACGGGCATACACCGCCGGGGCCGCCGCTCAGCGGGGACGACGACGAGTGGTGAGCCGGCGTGGGTGACATCGCCAAGGGTGTGCTGGGTGGGGCCTGGACGCTGGTGGTCGGGTGGGTGCTGCCGGCGGCGTTGAACGTGGGTGTTCTTGCGTTCGCCGTCGTACCTGCGCTTCGGGACGTGGAGGTGGTGCGGCGGGCCTGGCCGGGGGTGCCGGTCGGCGGAGGACCGCTGGCATTGCTGTTGGTGTCGGTGATGGTCGGACTGGTGCTGAGCGCGTTGCAGAATCCGCTCTACCGGGTCCTGGAGGGGTATTTCCTGTGGCCGGGGCGTGTGTATGCCTGGGGCTGTGCGCGGAATCGGCGGACGAAGTCTGCACTGGAGGCGCGGCTGTCGCTGGTGCGGCAGGATGCGCGGCTGAGTGCCGTGCAGCGAGGTGTGTTGCGGGAGCGGCTGGCGCGCTATCCGGTGGATGAGGCGCAGGTGGCGCCGACGCGGCTGGGGAACGCGATCCGCCGGTTCGAGGAGTACGGGTGGGATCGGTTCCGGCTGGACACGCAGGTGTTCTGGAACGAGTTGACGGCGACTGCGCCGGTGGCGGCGGTGCGTCAGGTGGGGATGGCGCGGGCGCACGTGGACTTCTTCGTGGCGCTGTCCTACGGGCATGTGGCGGTGGCGGCTGCGGCAGTGGCAGTGGTGTGTGCGGGTGAGAGCTCGCGGCTGGTTCCAGGGGTGACGGCGGTGGTGCTGTCGGGGCTCGTGCCGGTCTGGTACCGGGCGGCGGTGGCGGCGACGGATGAGTGGTCGGCGGCCGTGCGGGCGCTGGTGAATGTGGGCCGTATGCCGTTGGCGCGGTCGCTGGGGCTGGTGCTGCCGGCGGAGTTGGCTGAGGAGCGGGCGATGTGGGGGCTGGCGGGGAAGTTGTCGCGGCTGGCTTACCAGGACCGGGCGGCGGCGCTGGACCGTTTCCGGGTGGACCCGTCGGCGCCGGAGTGCCCGCATGCGGGGCGGAGCTGAGCATGCTCCGGCAGGCCGATGCGGTCCGTCGGCGGGGTGGGGCAGGATGGCGGCATGTCTGACTTGACGCGCGACGAGGCGCAGATCCGTGCACGGCTTCTCGATGTCCGGCGGTATGAGGTCGACCTGGACCTGACGCGTGGGGAGGAGGTGTTCGGGTCCGTCTCGACCGTGTCGTTCGAGGTGCTGGAGGACGGCGCGGACACGTTTGTGGAGGTACGGGCCGCCGGGGTGGGGCGGGCCGCGCTGGACGGGGTGGCGCTGGACGTCACCTCGGTGGTGGACGGGCGGCTTCCGCTGCGTGACCTGGCGCGCGGCGCACATGTACTGCGGATCGAGGCGGACATGCGGTACTCCCGGGTGGGCGAGGGCATGCACCGGTTCGTGGATCCGGCGGACGGTGAGACGTACCTGTACACGCAGAACTGCATGTCCGAAGCACCGCAGGTGTTCGCCTGTTTCGATCAGCCGGATCTGAAGGCCACCATTGATGTGTCGGTGACGGCGCCAGAGGACTGGACGGTGCTGAGCAACGGGGTTGCCGAGCACGTCGGCGGTGGCCGGTGGGTGTGTGCGCAGACGCCGCCGATCAGTACCTACCTGATGGCCGTGGTGGCCGGGCCGTATCACTCGGTGCGGTCCGAGCATCGGGGTCTTCCGTTCGGGCTGCATGTGCGGCAGTCGCTCGCGAAGCACCTGGACCGGGACGCGGAGGAGCTGTTCGACATCACGCGGCGCTGCTTCGAGCGGTATCACGAGAAGTTCGACGAGCCGTATCCGTTCGACTCCTATGACCAGGCGTTCGTGCCGGAATTCAACGCGGGGGCGATGGAGAATCCGGGGCTGGTGACGTTCCGGGACGAGTTCGTGTTCCGGTCGGCGGTGACGGACGCGCAGCGGCAGACACGCGGCATGGTGATCGCGCACGAGATGGCGCACATGTGGTTCGGGGACCTGGTGACGCTTCAGTGGTGGGACGACATCTGGCTGAACGAGTCGTTCGCCGAGTACATGGGGTATCAGACGCTGGCAGAGGCGACGGAGTTCGGCGCAACGTGGACGGATTTCGCGGTGGCGCGGAAGTCGTGGGGGTACGACGCGGATCAGCGGTCGTCGACGCATCCGGTGGCGCCGGATCCGGGGACCGTGGTGGACACGGCGGCGGCGCGGCTGAACTTCGACGGGATCAGTTATGCGAAGGGCGCGAGTGCACTGCAGCAGTTGGTGGCGTGGCTGGGTGAGGAGATCATTCCTGGCGGGCATCAACACGCATTTCGCGCGTCACCGGTTCGGTAATGCGACGTTGGCGGACTTCATCGAGTCGCTGGCGGGTGCGTCGAAGGAGCGGGACGTGCGGGCGTGGGCGGAGCGGTGGCTTCGGACGACGGGGGTGGACACGCTGTCGTCGGAGGTCTCGTCGGCCGACGGCGGCTGGGAGTTGTCGGTGTCGAACGGCGGGTCGCGGCCGCATCGGGTGGGCGTGGGCGTGTACGACCGCGCCGACGGCGGCCTGGTGATGCGGGAGCGGTTCGAGATGGATGTCGCGCCGGGGTCGCAGTCGGTGCGGCGGGAGGGTTCCGTTCCGGCGTTGGCGCTGGTGAACGACGGGGATCTGACGTACGCGAAGGTACGGCTTGACGACCGCTCGCTGGAGACGGTTCTGCGGTCGTTGTCGGGTGTGCCGGATGCGTTGTCGCGCGCGGTGATCTGGAACGCGCTTCGGGACATGGTGCGGGACGGGGACCTGGAGCCGTCGGCGTATGTGGAGACGGTGCGCGCACACCTGCCGGAGGAGTCGGATACGGCGGTCGTACAGGCGGTGCTGGCGTTCGCGCGGCGGCAGGTCGCGGACCGGTATCTGGCGAGCGGTGAGCGGACGGCTGCGCTGGAAGCCGTTTCGGAGGCCTGCCGTGACGCTGCTGGCACGAACGGCTGACGGTTCGCGCGCCTGGTGTGCGGTTGACGGCGGTGCGGGCGCTGGTGGATGCGGCGACCGATCCGGCGGAGTTGCTGGCGTGGCGTGCGGCGGGTTCGGTGCCGGGTGGTCCGGTGCTGGATGCGGAGTTGGACTGGCGATTGCTCGCGCGGCTGGCGGTGTTGGGTGCGGTCGGTGAGGAGTCCATCGCGGCGGCGTTGGCTGCGGATCCGAGTGCAGCCGGTGAGGAGGGCGCGGCGCGGTGTCGTGCGGCGCTGCCGGATGCGGGGGCGAAGGAGGCGGCCTGGGAGGCGCTGTTCGGCCCGGAGGACGCGTTGTCGAATCATTTGTTCACGGCGACGGTAGAGGGGTTTTGGCAGCCGGAGCAGGAGGAGGTGCTGTCTCCGTTCGTGACTCGGTGTTTCGAGGCGGCACGGAAGGTGGCAGCGCGGCGTGGTGCGTCGATCGGGTCGACGGTGGGGCGTTGGGGTTTCCCGTCGGTGGTGGAGGACTCGGTGGCGGAGCAGTGTGCTCGGGCGTTGGCGGCTGAGGAGGTGCTGCCGGCGTTGGCGCGTGCGTGGGCGGACCAGTTGGATGATCTGCGGCGTGCGTTGCATGTGCGTGGTTGATCGTGTGATCCCTCCTTCGAGGGAACGGGGGTGGAGATCGGCTTCGTGGTGAGGACTCGGACCGTAGGTTAGGCGCGCCTAACCTACGGTCCGAGTCGTTGAGGTGTCGTTGTCGATGTCTGTTCCTGCCCCCGCGTCTGCGCCTGCTGTGTCGTCTGCTGTGCACGAGTCCGGTTTGTTGGCGGGGGGTGTGGGCGGTCCGGGGGCGTTGCGGCCGTTGGTTGCGGCGGTGTTGGAGGCGTTGGGCGAGGGTGCGGCGGCGCGTGGTGGGCCGTTGCCGCGGGGTGGGCCGGATGCGGTGGCGGCGCGGGTGCGGGCCGCGGTGGGTTCGGTGGTGCCTGAAGAGGGTCTGGGGGCCCGGGAGGCGCTGCGGACGCTGGTGCGGGTGGTGGCGGAGGGGGCGGCGGATCCGGCGGATCCGTTGTGTGCGGCGCATCTGCACTGTCCGCCGTTGGCGGTGGGGGTGGCGGCGGAGTTGGCGGCGTCGGCGGTGAATCCGTCGATGGATTCGTGGGATCAGGCGCCGGCTGCTTCGGAGATGGAGGCGTTGACGTGCCGGGCGTTGGCCCGGGAGGTGTTCCCTGGGGCGGCGGATGCGGATGCGCTGGTGACGACGGGGGGTACGGAGTCGAACCGGCTGGGTGTGCTGGTGGCTCGGGAGTCGTGGGGGCCTGGGGTGCGGGTGGTGTGTGGTGCGAACGCGCATCACAGTGTGCATCGGGCGGCGTGGTTGTTGGGTTTGGAGGCGCCGTTGGTGGTGCCGGCGCCGGGTGGGGTGCTGGATCCGGTGGCCTTGGATGCGGGGTTGGCGTCATTGGCGGGGCGGCCCGCGGTGGTGGTGGCGACTGCGGGGACGACGGACGCAGGTGAGATCGATCCGCTGCCGCGGGTGGCCGATGTGGTGGCGCGGCATGGTGCGCACCTGCACGTGGATGCGGCGTATGGGGGTCCGTTGGTGTTCAGTGCGGGCCTCAGGTCGCTGGTGGCGGGGCTGGAGCGGGCGGATTCGGTGACGTTGGATCTGCACAAGCTGGGGTGGCAGCCGGTGGCGGCGGGGTTGTTCGTGGTGCCTGAGGCCTCGGTGCTGGGGGTGCTGGATCACCGTGCGGACTATCTGAATGCGGATGACGACACGGAGGCGGGGTTGCCGGATCTGCTGGGGCGGTCGTTGCGGACGACGCGGCGTCCGGATGTGCTGAAGATGGCGGTGTCATTGCGGGCGTTGGGTCGTCGGGGCATGGGTGAGTTGGTGGAGCGTACGTGTGGGGCGGCGCGGGAGCTGGCGCGGCTGGTGGCGGCGGACGACGGGTTGGAGTTGCGGTCGGATCCGGTGATCTCGACGGTGGTGTTCCGGCCGGTGGGGGTTTCGGAGGGGGTGCTGGCGGGGGTGCGTCGGCGGCTGTTGGCGGAGGGCGGCGTGGTGTTGGGCCGGGCGGAGTTGGACGGCCGGTTGTGGTTGAAGGCGACGCTGCTGAATCCGTGGGTTTCGGTGTCGGATCTTCGGGTGCTGTTGGAGCGGGTGGGTGCAGCGGTGCCGGGCGCGGTGGCGGAGGAGGCGGCGTTGTGCCGGGTGTGACGTTGGATGTGGCGGGTGTGGGGGTGGGCCCGTTCAATCTGTCGTTGGCGGCGTTGGCGTCGGGGCTGCCGGAGGTGCGGGCGGGGTTCTTCGAGGAGCGGGCGGGGTTTTCGTGGCATCCGGGTCTGCTGATTGAGGGGGCGACTCTGCAGGTGCCGTTTCTGGCGGATTTGGTGACGTTGGTGGATCCGTCCAGTCCGTGGTCGTTTCTGAGTTTCCTGCGGGCGCGAGAGCGGCTTTTCCCTTTCTATTTCGCGGAGCGTTTTCACATCGACCGGGTGGAGTACGACGCGTACTGCCGGTGGGTGTGTGCGGGGCTGTCGGCGTGCGGGGGTGACGTGTGGGATCCGGGGCTGCATTTCGGGCGTCGGGTGGAGTCGGTGTCGTGGGATGCGGGGCGGGAACTTTTCGTGCTGGACGTGGTCCGGGCCGGTGGTGGCGGTCTGGGCCGGGAGCGGGTGTGGGCGCGGAACGTGGTGCTGGGGGTGGGTACGGCGCCGCATGTGCCTCAGGTGTTGCGGCCGCTGGCTGATGACCAGGCGGTGCCGGTGGTGCATGCGGCGCGGTATGTGGCGGAGCGGGAGCGGCTGTCGGCGGCGGCTCGGGTGGCGGTGGTGGGGTCGGGCCAGTCGGGTGCGGAGGTGTTCCTGGATCTGTTGCGGCGGCGTGAGGTGGGCCGGGAGGGTCTGTACTGGCTGACGCGGTCGCCGGCGTTCGCGCCGATGGAGTACAGCAAGCTGGGTTTGGAGCATTTCACGCCGGATTACGCGCGGTATTTTCATGCTTTGCCGGAGGAGGTGCGGGACGGGCTGGTGCCGCGGCAGTGGCAGTTGTACAAGGCCGTGGATGCGGGGACGCTGGGGGCGGTGCACGAGGAGTTGTACCGGCGGGCGGCGGCGGAGCGGTGGCCGGATGTGGTGCTGACGCCGGGGGTGGCGGTCCGGGGGGCGCGGAGTCTGGCCTCGGGTGGTGTGGAGCTGGATCTGTCGCATGCGGAGCAGGGTGCGTCCCGGCGGCTGGCGGTGGATGCGGTGGTGTTGGCGACGGGGTACCGGGAGCGGCCGTCGGACGGGTTGCTGGCGCCGTTGGGCGGGTTGGTTCGGCGGGACGGTTCGGGCCGGTTGCGGGTGGCCGAGGATTTCCGGGTCGAGCTGGACGGTGCTGTTCCGGGCGGTTTGTTCGTGCAGAACGCGGAGCGGCACACGCACGGGGTGGGGGCGCCCGATCTGGGGCTGGCGGCGCATCGCAGCGCGACGATCCTGAACGCGGTGACAGGTAAGGACTGGTTCGCGCTGCCGCGGCGTTCGGCATTCACCTCGTTCGGTCTGGCGTGACGGCGAGATGATGAACCCATGAGCGACGACGGTCCGGTCGAGCGGGGGTTTCCGCACCTGGCGACGGTGCGGGCGGCGGTGACGGCGCTGTGGCGGCGACTGTCGTGGGACACGGTGCGGCTGTTCGGGGCGAGTGTGACGCCGGTGGAGGTGGCGTTCTCCGACGGTGAGGAGGTGTTCGCGGGGGCGCAGCGGGTGGCGCGTGCGGTGGTGGGGCATTTCCGGCTGCCGGATGCGCGGGTGATCGTGAGTTTCCGTGACATGCGGTTTGCGGCGAACGTGGAGCTGGAGGCGGGGCCGGAGTACTTCGTGGAGTTGAATGCGCGCTTCAAGGAGCATCGGCGGGATGTGGGTGCGGCGCTGGCGCACGAGGTGACGCATGTGTATCTGCACCGGCTGGGGCTGTCGTTTCCGGGGACGCGGGACAACGAGATCCTCACGGACACGGTGAGTGTCTATCTGGGGGCGGGCTGGCTGCTGCTGGACGCGTTCCGGCAGGACGCGGTTTCGTCGCAGAAGCTGGGCTATCTGACGCCTGAGGAGTTCGGGTATGTGCTGGCGAAGCGGGCGGAGGTGTTCGGGGAGGATCCGCGGATCTGGTTCACCTCTCCGCAGGCGTTCGAGGCGTATGAGGTGGGTGCGGCGCGGGCACGGCGGGACGGGAGCCGGCCCCCGTTGGCGGGGGCGGGGTGGGCGGGGCGGCGCCGGTATGCGCGGGAGCGGCGGCGGGCTGAGCTGTACGGGGTGGGCGGCGGTGCCGGCGGGGCGGAGGGGGACGGTTTCGCGTTCGTGCCGGGTGAGCCACTGCGGGTGGCGTTCGCGTGTCCGCGGTGTCTGCAGCGCATCCGGGTGCCGGTGCGGGGCAGGGTTCGGGCGCGGTGCGGTGTGTGCGGCGCGGTGCTGGACTGTGAGACGTAGGGTCGCGTCCATGAGTCCTTCTGTTGCGACGAACACGCAGGTCGGCCGCGAGGAGCTGGTGGAGTTCCTGCGGCTGCGGCATCGTGCGGTGCTGTTGACGCGCCGGGCGGACGGCTCTCCGCAGGGGTCGCCGGTGACGTGCGGGGTGGACGCCTGGGGCCGCATCGTGGTGTCGACGTATCCGGAGCGGGCGAAGGCGCGCAACGCGCGGCGTGACCCGGCGGTGAGTGTGCTGGTGCTCTCGGAGGAGTGGGACGGCCCGTGGGTGCAGGTCGACGGGTCGGCGGAGGTGCTGGACGTGCCGGAGGCCGTGGAGCCGCTGGTGGAGTACTTCCGCAGTGTCTCGGGTGAACACCCGGACTGGGACGAGTACCGGGAGGCGATGCGGCGGCAGGGCAAGTCGCTGATCCGGGTGACGCCGCGGCGGTGGGGCCCGGTGGCGACCGGGGGTTTCCCGGCGCGCCTGGCACGGGATTGAGTCGCGGCGGGCGGTGAGGTTCGTAAGCCGGCTGCATCGGCTGGACTGGCTGGCGGCCGGGCTGCTGGTGTGCGGGCTGCTGTGTGTGGCGACGGGGCTGTTGCCGGCAGCTCCGGCGCGGGAGGCGATGCTACGGGTGGCACCGTTGCTGGCGTTCTTGGCGGCGGTGATCGTGCTGGCGGAGCTGACAGGCGAGGCGCAGGTCTTCGACGCGGTGGCGACGGCGGTGGCGCGGTGGGGACGGGGCAGTTATGCGGCGCTGTTCGGGTTGTGCGTGGTCTTCGCCTCGGTCACGACGATCACGTTGAATCTGGACACCACGGCGGTGCTGTTGACGCCGGTGATGCTGGCGCTGGCGGGGCGGGTGGGCATCGCGGCGGTGCCGCTGGCGATGACGACGGTGTGGCTGGCGAACACGGCGAGTGTGCTGTTGCCGGTGTCGAATCTGACGAATCTGCTGGCGGCGGACCGGGTGGCGTTGTCTCCGACGCAGCTGGCGGCGCGGATGTGGGCGCCGCAGCTGGCGGCGGTGGTGGTGACGGCGGCGTGTCTGTGGGGGTTCTACTGGCGGCGCGGGCGGCGTGGGGTGGCGGTGTATGTGACGCCGGAGCGGTTGCGGCCCGGGGACCGGGTGCTGTTCGGGGTCTGTGCTGCGGCGTGTGCGGGTTTTCTGGTGGCGCTGCTGGCGGATGTGGCGCTGTGGGCGGCGTCGGGGGTGGCTGCGCTGGTGGTGGTGGGGGTCTTCGCTGTGCGGCGCCGTGCGGTGCTGCGGGGGTCTTTGGTGCCGTGGCGGCTGCTGGTGCTGGTGCCGGGAATGTTCCTGGTGGTGGAGACGGTGAACGTGCACGGTCTGCACGAGCTGCTGCGTTCGGCGGTGGGTGAGGGCGGTTCGCTGCCGGGGCTGCTGCGTACGGCGGGGGTGGGTGCCGGGTTGTCGAACGTGTTGAACAACCTGCCGGTGTATCTGGCGGGTGAGGCGGCGGTGCCGCGGGGGAACGACGATCAGCTGTTGGCGTTGCTGGTCGGCACGAACGTGGGGTCGGTGGTGACACCGTGGGCTTCGCTGGCGACGTTGCTCTGGTTCGAGCGGTGCCGCCGGTACGGGGTGCGGGTGCCGTTGCGCCGGTTCACGGTCACGGGTCTGGTGCTGGGGTGCGGTTGTGTCGCGGCGGCGGTGCTCGCACTGTGGTGGACGCGGTGAAGAGGCGCCGCCCGCCGCCCGGGATCGGGTGGCGGGCGGCGGGGGTGTTGCGGTGTCAGACGGTCAGGGACCGGTCGGTGGGGCGGACCGGGGCGGGCAGGGTGCTGTTGCCCGCCAGGTAGCGGTCGACACCGCGGGCGGCGGAGCGGCCCTCGGCGATGGCCCACACGATGAGGGACTGGCCGCGCCCGGCGTCTCCGGCCACGAACACGCCGTCGACGTTGGTGGCGTAGTCGGCGTCGCGGCCGATGTTGCCCCGCTGGTCGAGGGCCAGGCCGAGTTGCTGGACGAGGCCGTTGACGCGGTCGGTGCCGGTGAAACCCATGGCGAGGGTGACGAGCTGGGCGGGGATCTTCTTCTCGGTGCCGGGCTTCGGCTCGGGTTTCCCGCCGGTCATCTCGACCTCGACCAGGTGCAGCCACTGCACGTTGCCGTCGGCGTCGCCCTCGAAGTGGGTGGTGTTGACGGAGTAGAACCTCTCGCCACCCTCTTCGTGCGCGGTGGTGACCTTGTAGAGCATGGGGAAGGTCGGCCACGGCTGGTCGGGGCGGCGTTCCTCGCCGGGCCTGGGCATGATCTCCAACTGGGTGACGGAGGCGGCCCCCTGCCGGTGGGCGGTGCCGACACAGTCGGCGCCGGTGTCACCGCCGCCGATGACGATGACGTGCTTGCCTTCAGCGGAGATCGGGGAGATCGTCAGATCGCCCTCCTGCACCTTGTTGGACAACGGCAGGTACTCCATGGCCTGGTGGATGCCGCCCAGTTCCCGGCCGGGAACGGGCAGGTCCCGCGCGGTGGTGGCGCCGGCGGCGATGACGACGGCGTCGTAGCGCTTGCGGAGTTTCTTCGCGTCGATATCGACGCCGATCTCTGTCTCGGTGCGGAACTTGGTGCCCTCGGCGCGCATCTGCTCGATGCGCCGGTTGATGTGCCGCTTCTCCATCTTGAACTCGGGGATGCCGTACCGCAGCAGCCCGCCGACACGGTCGGCGCGCTCATAGACGGCGACGGTGTGCCCGGCGCGGGTGAGCTGCTGGGCGGCGGCGAGTCCGGCGGGCCCGGAGCCGATGACGGCGACGGTCTTGCCGGTGAGCCGCTCCGGCGGCTGCGGGGTGACGATCCCGGCGTCCCATGCCTTGTCGACGATGGTCACCTCGACGTTCTTGATGGTGACGGGCTGCTGGTTGATGGCCAGCACGCAGGCGGACTCGCAGGGCGCCGGGCACAGCCGTCCGGTGAACTCGGGGAAGTTGTTCGTGGCGTGCAGCCGCTCACTGGCGGCGGTCCAGTCGTCGCGGTAGGCGTAGTCGTTCCACTCGGGGATCAGGTTGCCCAGCGGGCAGCCCTGGTGGCAGAACGGGATGCCGCAGTCCATGCAGCGTCCGGCCTGCTTGGAGATGACCGGGAGCAGCGAACCGGGAACGTAGACCTCGTTCCAGTCCTTGACGCGCTCGTCGACGGGGCGGGTCTGTGCGCCCTCGCGGTCGGTGCTCAGGAAGCCCTTGGGGTCAGCCATGGGTCGCCGCCTCCATCATCTTCTCGTGGGTCTCGGTCTCGCTCAGTCCTTCTCGCTCGGCGGCGTCCTTGGCGGCGAGCACGGCCTTGAAGGTGGGGGGAAGGATCTTGGTGAAGCGGGTGACGGCGGTTTCCCAGTCGGCAAGGAGGGCCTCGGCGACGGTGGAGCCGGTCTCGTCGTGGTGGCGTTGCACCACGTCGTGCAGCCATGCGGCGTCGTCGCTGTCGATGTCCTCGATCGCGCCGCGCAGGCCGGTGTTGACCAGAGCGGGGTCGAGGTCGATGACGTAGGCGGTGCCGCCGGACATGCCGGCGCCGAAGTTACGTCCGGTGGAGCCGAGGACTACGGCGGTGCCGCCGGTCATGTATTCGCAGCCGTGGTCGCCGGCGCCTTCACAGACGACGGTGGCTCCGGAGTTGCGGACACAGAAGCGTTCGCCGACGCGGCCGCGCAGGAACATCTCTCCGGCGGTGGCGCCGTAGGCGAGGGTGTTGCCTGCGATGGTGGAGTACTCGGCCAGGTGGCCGGCGCCCCGGTCGGGGCGGACGACGATGCGGCCGCCGGAGAGGCCCTTGCCGACGTAGTCGTTGGCGTCGCCTTCGAGGCGCAGGGTGATGCCGGGCGGCAGGAAGGCGCCGAAGGACTGGCCGGCGGAGCCGGTGAAGGTGAGGTCGATGGTGTCGTCGGGCAGGCCCGCGCCGCCGAACCGCTTGGTGACCTCGTGGCCGAGCATGGTGCCGACGGTGCGGTTGATGTTTCGGATGAGCAGTTGTCCGCGCACGGGCTGCGCGTCGGCGGCGGTCTGGGCGTTGAGGGCGTCGCCGGCCAGCTTGATGAGCTCGTTGTCGAGCGCCTTGGCCAGGCCGTGGTCCTGGGGGACGGTCTGGTGGCGGGCGGTGTCCCCGGGCAGTTCGGGGACGTGCAGCAGCGGCGCCAGGTCCAGTCCCTGCGCCTTCCAGTGGTCGACGGCGCGGGTGGTGTCGAGCAGTTCGGCGTGGCCGACGGCTTCCTCGAGGGTGCGGAAGCCGAGTTCGGCGAGGATCTCCCGGACCTCTTCGGCGATGAATTCGAAGAAGTTCACCACGAAATCGGCCTTGCCGTTGAAGCGTTCGCGCAGCACCGGGTTCTGGGTGGCGATGCCGACCGGGCAGGTGTCCAGGTGGCACACGCGCATCATGACGCAGCCGGAGACGACGAGCGGCGCGGTGGCGAAGCCGTACTCCTCGGCGCCGAGCAGAGCGGCGACGACGACGTCGCGGCCGGTCTTGAGCTGGCCGTCGGTCTGCACGACGATCCGGTCGCGCAGGCTGTTGAGCAGCAGGGTCTGCTGGGTTTCGGCCAGACCCAGCTCCCAGGGGCCACCGGCGTGTTTCAGTGAGGTCAGCGGAGAGGCGCCGGTGCCGCCGTCGTGGCCGGAGACCAGGACGACGTCGGCGTGCGCCTTGGACACGCCGGCGGCGACGGTGCCCACGCCGACCTCGGAGACCAGCTTCACGTGGATGCGGGCGGTCGGATTGGCGTTCTTCAGGTCGTGGATGAGCTGGGCGAGGTCCTCGATGGAGTAGATGTCGTGGTGCGGAGGCGGTGAGATGAGGCCGACGCCGGGCGTGGAGTGCCGGGTGGTGGCGATCCACGGGTAGACCTTGTGGCCGGGCAGCTGGCCGCCCTCGCCGGGCTTGGCGCCCTGGGCCATCTTGATCTGGATGTCGTCGGAGTTGACGAGGTATTCGCTGGTGACGCCGAACCGGCCGGAGGCGACCTGCTTGATCGCGGAGCGGCGCTCGGGGTCGTGGAGGCGTGCGGCGTCCTCGCCGCCTTCGCCGGTGTTGGATTTGCCGCCCAGCCGGTTCATGGCGATGGCGAGGGTCTCGTGGGCCTCCTGGGAGATGGAGCCGTAGCTCATCGCGCCGGTGGAGAACCGCTTGACGATCTCGGAGGCCGGCTCGACCTCGTCGATCGGGACGGGCTGTCGCTCGCCGTCTTTGAAGCGGAACAGGCCGCGCAGCGTCATCAGCCGTTCGGACTGGGTGTCGACGCGGCCGGTGTACTGCTTGAAGACGTCGTAGCGGCGTGCGCGGGTGGCGTGCTGCAGCCGGAAGACGGTGTCGGGGTCGAACAGGTGGGGTTCGCCCTCGCGCCGCCACTGGTACTCGCCGCCGATCTCCAGGTCGCGGTGGGCCGGGGAGATGCCGGTGGCGGGGTAGGCCTTGGCGTGCCGGGCGGCGACCTCGCGGGCGATGACGTCGAGGTCTGCGCCGCCGATCTTGGTGGTGGTGCCGTGGAAGTAGGTGTCGACGAAGGAGTCGTCGAGGCCGACGGCTTCGAAGACCTGAGCGCCGCGGTAGGAGGCGACGGTGGAGATACCCATCTTCGACATCACCTTCAGCACGCCCTTGCCGAGTGCCTTGATGAGGTTTCGGATAGCGGCTTCGCTGTCGGTGTCGGCGGGCAGGAAGGTGCCGGCGCGCACCAGGTCCTCCACCGACTCCATGGCCAGGTAGGGGTTGACGGCGGCGGCGCCGTAGCCGATGAGCAGCGCGACGTGGTGGACTTCGCGCACGTCACCGGCCTCGACGAGCAGGCCGACCTGGGTGCGCTGTTTGGTGCGGATGAGGTGGTGGTGGACGGCGGAGGTGAGCAGCAGCGACGGGATGGGGGCGTGCTCGGCGTCGGAGTGCCGGTCGGAGAGCACGATGAGGCGGGCGCCGGCGGCGATCGCGGCGTCGGCCTCGTCACAGATCTCCTTGATGCGCTCGGCCAGTCCCCGGCCGCCGTCGTGGACCCGGTAGAGGCCGGAGAGGGTGGTGGCGCGGAAGCCGGGCATGTCGCCGTCGGCGTTGACGTGGATGAGCTTGGCGAGCTCGTCGTTGTCGATGACGGGGAAGGGCAGAGTGACGCTGCGGCAGGACGCGGCGTTCGGCTCGAGCAGGTTGCCCTGCGGGCCGAGGGAGGAGTGCAGGGAGGTGACGAGCTCCTCGCGGATCGCGTCCAGCGGCGGGTTGGTGACCTGTGCGAACAGCTGGGTGAAGTAGTCGAAGATCAGCCGGGGGCGTGCGGAGAGTGCGGCGATGGGTGAGTCGGTGCCCATCGAGCCGATCGGCTCGGCGCCGGCCTTGGCCATGGGGGCGAGCAGGACGCGCAGTTCCTCCTCGGTGTAGCCGAAGGTCTGCTGGCGGCGGGTGACCGAGCGGTGGGTGTGCACGATGTGTTCACGCTCGGGCAGGTCGGCCAGTTCGATGAGCCCGGCCTCGAGCCACTCGGCGTAGGGCTGCTCGGCGGCGAGGGTGGACTTGATCTCGTCATCCTCGATGATGCGGTGTTCGGCGGTGTCGACGAGGAACATCCGGCCGGGCCGCAGCCGGCCCTTGCGCACGACGCGGTCGGGGTCGATGTCGAGGACACCGACCTCGGAGGACAGCACGACGAGGCCGTCGTCGGTGACCCAGTAGCGGCCGGGGCGCAGGCCGTTGCGGTCGAGGACCGCGCCGACCTGGGTGCCGTCGGTGAAGGTGACGCAGGCGGGGCCGTCCCAGGGTTCCATCATCGTGGAGTGGTACTGGTAGAACGCCCGCTGCGCGGCGTCCATGGAATCGTGGTTCTCCCAGGCCTCGGGGACCATCATCAGCACCGAGTGCGGCAGGGAGCGACCGCCCAGGTGGAGCAGTTCGAGGACCTCGTCGAAGGTCGCCGAGTCGGAGGCGCCGTCGGTGCACACGGGGAAGATCCGCTCCAGGTCGGAGCGGGTGCCGTGGTCGGAGGCGAACAGCGCGCTGGCCAGCTGGGACTCGCGGGCCCGCATCCAGTTGCGGTTGCCCTGCACGGTGTTGATCTCACCGTTGTGGGCGACGAAGCGGTAGGGGTGGGCCAGGGGCCAGCTGGGGAAGGTGTTGGTGGAGAAGCGGGAGTGGACCAGCGCGATGGCGGTGGCGAAGCCCCGGTCGGACAGGTCGGGGAAGAACGGCTCGAGCTGCCCGGTGGTGAGCATCCCCTTGTAGACGAGGGTGCGGGAGGAGAAGGAAGGGAAGTAGGTGGCGGCCTCCCGTTCGGCGCGCTTGCGCAGCACGAAGGCGATCCGGTCCAGGGCGACGCCGGTGCGCCGGCCGCCGGCGTCGGAGACGAACAGCTGACGGAAGGCGGGCATGACTTCGCGGGCTCCGGAGCCGAGCAGCTGCGGGGCGACGGGTACCTCACGCCAGCCCAGGACGGTCAGGCCCTCTTCGGCCGCCATCACCTCGATGCGGGTGGCGGCGGCGTCGGCTTCGGCGGGGTCGGCCGGCAGGAAGGCGATGCCGACGGCGTAGGCGCCGGTCTCGGGCAGCTCGAAGGGGACGTTCGCGCGCAGGAAGGCGTCGGGGACCTGTACGAGGATGCCGGCGCCGTCGCCGGTGTCCGGGTCGGAGCCGGTGGCGCCGCGGTGTTCAAGGTTCTTCAGGACGGTGAGCGCCTGCTCGACGAGGTCGTGGCTGGCCTCTCCGGTGAGGGTGGCGACGAAACCCACTCCGCAGGCGTCGTGCTCGTACCGGGGGTCATACATCCCCTGCTTGGCAGGGTGGGCCGTGAGGGATGCTGCACGCATCGGCTCTCCCGTCGTCGTCGTGGGCATTTACAGGCGCCGAGGGACGACGTCGGCCCTCGTGAACAAAGTTTCGTGCAGGTCTCAGGATGGCGCATCTCCCAACCAGTGGATACGCCGTTTCACCATGCGGACGGCTGGTCCGCTCGCCGCGTCAGCCGGGAAACCGCCGGTGACGGGCCTGGTCTGCGAGATCAGGCAGCGTGCCGCGGGCATCTTTGCTCGCGGGCTGGAGGGGCTTCTGCCCGGGCTCGACTCCGTTTGAAACCCGCCGGTAACCATCAGCCGAAGGCGCTGCCGAACAGGTTGCCCAGTGCATAGGTGACGCCGGCAGCGGCGGCGCCCAGGCCGAGCTGCCGCAGGCCGCTGAACCACCAGGGGCGGGCGGTGACCTTCGAGACGACCGCGCCGCAGGCGAACAGGCCCGCCAGGGCGAGGAGGACGGCGGGCCACAGGGCGGTGGCGCCGAGCAGGTAGGGCAACAGCGGCAGCACGGCGCCCAGCGCGAACGAGCCGAAGGAGGACACGGCCGCGACCGTCGGCGAGGGCAGGTCGGCCGGGTCGACGCCGAGCTCCTCACGGGCGTGGATCTCCAGGGCCTGCTCCGGGTCGCGGGAGAGCTGCTCGGCGACCTGCCGGGCCAGCTGCGGCTCGACGCCGCGGGAGACGTAGAGGGCAGCCAGCTCAGCCTGCTCGTCCTTGGGGTTGCGGCGCAGTTCCCGGCGCTCGATCTCCAGCTCGGCCTGGACGAGTTCGCGCTGGGAGGCGACGGAGGTGTACTCGCCGGCGGCCATCGAGAACGCGCCGGCGGCCAGGCCGGCCAGACCGGCGACCGCGATCGTCTGGGACGAGGCGGAGCTGCCGGCCACGCCGGAGATGAGGCCGAGGTTGGAAACCAGGCCGTCCATGGCGCCGAACACGGCGGGTCGCAGCCAGCCGCCGTTCACGTCGCGGTGGCTGTGGTGGGCTTCCGCCTGCGGTTCGGTCTCAACGGCAGTGGTCATGATCTCTCGCGCTCCCTCCGCCCCGGTGGGCGTGTCACTGGTTCGAAGGTACGCATGAAGCGTGGGGCGCCGCCAGCAAGGCAGGCCGTACTAACCTCTCTGACCTGCGGTTTCTTCACCGGCGCGCGCACATGGCCCCCGAAACGCACCGCGCCCGCCGCGGGTTCCGGCCGTGAGTGCCCCTGCCGACCCCACCGGCTGCGCCGCGCGACTCTCGCTTCGCGGGACCAGGGGGTGGGGCTCAGCGCCGGGCCGCCGGCGTGCCGACGCCCCGGGAGGTGGCCTGGGGACGTGGCGCGCCTCAGGGTTGGCTGCCGCCCTCGGCCCGGTCGGCTGCGGCGCTCACCGAAGACGACTCGGTGTCTCCGCCGTCCTCGGCTGTCTTCCTGCCGGGGGCGGCGGATTTCGACTCGCCGTCGGCGGTGGGCGACGAGACACCCTCGCCGGGCTTGTCAGCACTCTTGTCGCCGTCCGCGCCGTCCGCGCCGTCCGCGGGTTCCACGATCTCCTCGCGGCCCGGATGCAGCTTGGCAGAGACCACGAAGAAGGTGACCGCTGCCAGGAAGACGAGGATGCTCGTCCAGTCGTTCAGGCGCAGCCCGAGGATGTGGTGGGCGTCGTCGATGCGCAGGTACTCCACCCAGAAGCGGCCCGCGGTGTAGGCGGCCATGTACAGGGCCAGGACGCGTCCGTGTCCCAGGCGGAATCGCTTGTCGGCCCAGAGCACCAGGAAGCCGACGCCGATGTCCCACAGGCACTCGTAGAGGAACGTCGGGCTGATAGGTGGCGATGCCCGGGGAGTCGATCGGCCGGTGCTGCGGGTCGATCTTCACCGCCCAGGGCAGGTCGGTGGCCCGTCCCGTAGAGCTCCTGGTTGAACCAATTGCCCCAGCGGCCGATGGCCTGCGCGAAGACCACGCCGGGGGCGATGGCGTCGGCGTAGGCGGGCAGCGGGATGCCCCGGCGGCGGCAGCCGATCCAGGCGCCGACGGCGCCCAGCGCGACGGCGCCCCAGATGCCGAGACCGCCCTGCCAGACCTTGAAGGCGTCGACCCAGTTCCGGCCCTCGCCGAAGTAGAGCTCGTAGTCGGTGATCACGTGGTAGAGACGGCCGCCGACCAGGCCGAAGGGCACCGCCCAGACGGCGATGTCGGCGACCGTGCCGACCCGGCCGCCCCGGGCGACCCAGCGCCTCCCGCCCAGCCACACGGCCAGGAAGACACCGATGATGATGCAGAACGCGTATCCCCGCAGCGGGATCGGCCCGAGATAGATCTCGCTGGCCGGAGGGCTGGGAATGAAGGCAAGGGTGTTCATGTCGGATCCGACGCTACAGTGCCGGAGGACCCAGGCGGCACTCAGCCCGGCGCAACGGGTCGGTAACAGCGGTCGCTTCCGTCACTTGTGTCACTGCCTGCTCTCCACCATCTGCCGGAGCCGCTGCGGCGTGAGCTGCCTGCCGTTCCGCGCCGGGTAGATCTTCTTGCCGTCCAGCAGCACTGTCGGGGTCGAGTCGTAGCCGCTGTTCTGAAAGCCCTTGACCATCTTCTCGACCCGGCCGGCCTCCTCGCTGGACCGCACGCACTTCTCGAAGTCGACGCTGTCCAGCGCGGGGACTCTTCCCGGCGAGCTTGATCAGGTATCCCTTGTCGGCGAACCTGTCCTCGTCCTCCGGCGGCTGGTTCTCGTACAGCACGTCGTGATACCCGACGAAGTGGTCCTCCTTGTGGGCACACAGGGCGGCGCCGGCCGCCTCCTTCGAACCGGTCCCGCCCATGTTGCCGTCGATGACGGTGACCAGCTGATAGTCGACGTTGAGCCTGCCCTCCTTGCGGAGAGTGTTGACCGTGTCGCGGAAGGTCTTCTCGAACTGGCCACAGGCGGGGCAGCGGAAGTCCTCCCAGACGGTCATCGTGACCGGCGCGTCTCCCGCGCCGGTGCTGACCGGCCTCGCGGTCTTCTCCGGGGTTCGTTCCCGACGCCGATGTTCACTCCGACAAGGGCCCCCACGCCGGCGACGAAGATCAGCACGCCGCCGATCTTCAGCCGGCGCAGCCGCTTCGCCGATGCGTTCTCCTGCTTGCGCTGGTCCTGCAGGCGCTCGCGTGCGCTGCGCGGACCGCCCGGATTGCTCTGGCTCATCACTCCTGGCGAACGAACCGGGAGGCTGGCCTGCGCCTCCCGGGTTCGCAATCCACTCGCAAGTGTGGCCTGGCGTTCGTTCTCTCGCGATCGGGGCTAGCCCCTGCGTCGCACGCCCCCGGCCAGCTCGGCGGCCAGCGCGCGGAGACCCGCGAGCCCGGCCTCGAGGTCGTCCGGCTCGGCCAGCAACCGCTTGACGAACGCCGAGCCGACGATGACCCCGTCGGCGAACGCGGCGACCTCGGCCGCCTGCGCGGCGTTCGAGACGCCCAGCCCGACGCACACCGGCAGGTCCGAAACCGAACGGGTGCGGGCCGACCAGCTCCTGCGCCTGGTCGCCGACGGACTCGCGGGTCCCGGTGACGCCCATCAGCGAGGCCGCGTACACGAAGCCGCTGCCGGCGGCCGTGATCCGCGCCAGCCGTTCCGTCCGGCTGGAGGGGGCCACGACGAAGACGGTGGCCAGGCCGTGCGCCTCGGCGGCCTTCCGCCACGCCTCGGACTCCTCGACCGGCAGGTCGGGCAGGATGCATCCGGCGCCGCCGGCCTCGGCCAGCTCGGCGGCGAACCGTTCCGGGCCGTACCGGTCCACCGGGTTCCAGTAGGTCATGCACAGCACGGGCGCGCCGGTCGCCGCGTGCGCCTCACGGACGGTGCGGACCACGTCGGCGATCCGCACGCCGCCGCGCAGGGCGATGTCGTCGGCGGTCTGGATGACGGGGCCGTCCAGCACCGGGTCGCTGTGCGGGAGGCCGACCTCGACGACGTCGCAGCCGCTCTCCAGCAGCGCCGTGCAGGCCCGGATGCCGCCTTCCACGGTGGGGAAGCCCGCCGGCAGGTAGCCGACCAGTGCCGCGCGGTTCTCCTCGGCGTGCCGCCTCCAGCACGGCGGAGAGCTTGTCGATGCTGCCGCTCACTTGCCGGCCTCCTCGTCGTAGAGCCCGAAGTAGCGGGCGGCGGTGTCCATGTCCTTGTCGCCGCGGCCGGAGAGGTTGACGAGGATCAGCCCGTCCGAGCCCGAGCTCCCTGCCCAGGTCGAGTGCTCCGGCGAGCGCGTGTGCGCTCTCGATCGCGGGGATGATGCCCTCGGTCTCGGAGAGCAGGCGCAGCGCCTGCATCGCGTCGTCGTCGGTTACTGGGCGGTACTCGCCGCGGCCGCTGTCCTTGAGGTGGGAGTGCTCGGGGCCGATGCCGGGGTAGTCCAGGCCGGCCGAGATCGAGTAGGGCTCGGTGATCTGGCCCTCCTCGTCCTGCAACACGTAGCTGCGCGAGCCGTGCAGGATGCCCGGCTCACCGGCGGTGAGAGTGGCGGCGTGTTCGCCCGAGCCGACTCCGTGCCCGGCTGCCTCCAGGCCGACCAGGCGGACGTCCGTCGTCCGGGATGAAGGCGTGGAAGAGGCCGATGGCGTTCGACCCGCCGCCGACGCACGCGGCGACGGCGTCCGGCAGTCGTCCGGCACGCTCCAGGATCTGTCGGCGGGCCTCGACGCCGATCACCCGGTGGAAGTCGCGCACCATGGCCGGGAAGGGGTGCGGGCCGGCGACCGTGCCGAACAGGTAGTGGGTGCGGTCGACGTTGGCCACCCAGTCGCGGAACGCCTCGTTGATGGCGTCCTTCAGCGTGCGGCTGCCGGAGGCGACGGGCACGACCTCGGCGCCGAGCATCCGCATGCGGGCGACGTTCAGCGCCTGCCGCTCGGTGTCGATCTCCCCCATGTAGATCGTGCAGTCCAGGCCGAACAGCGCGCAGGCGGTCGCGGTGGCCACGCCGTGCTGGCCGGCGCCGGTCTCGGCGATCACCCGGGTCTTGCCCATCCGCCGGGTGAGCAGTGCCTGGCCCAGCACGTTGTTGATCTTGTGCGAGCCGGTGTGGTTGAGGTCCTCGCGCTTGAGGAACACGCGGGCGCCGCCCGCCTGCGCGGCGAAGCGCGGCACCTCGGTGAGCGGGCTGGGCCGTCCGGTGTAGTGGACGAGCAGGTCCTCCAGCTCCGCCGCGAAGGCGGGATCCTCCTTGGCCTTGGCGTACTCGGCCGCCACCTCGTCGACGGCGGCGACGAGGGCCTCGGGGATGAACCTGCCGCCGAAGCGCCCGAAGTACCCCTCGGGCGTGGGGATCCGGGCCTCCGGATCTGGAACGAAGAAGTCGGACATCGGGTGTGACTCCTGGTGTGTGCGTGGATGGCCGTCCTCCCGCCGGACGGCGGGGGACGGCACGGAAGGCTGTGGTGTGTGCTGGTGCGTGTCCGGCCGTGCGGCCTGCCGCGGGCCGGCTCGGGGGCCGGTCCGGGCGCCGCTGATCGGCGCGCCCCGCCTGCTGCGTGGCAGCGCCTGCCACCGGCCCTGACCGCGCTCGTCACGCGCTGTGACACGGGTCGCAGCCGCGCACGCTCGTGACAGAGGTCAGGCCTGGGCGGGCCGCCATCGGCGGCCGTTGATCTGGCCCGGTTCGCAGCCGATGTGGTAGCGGACCCGGCGCCCGTGCACCCTGCGGGCCGGTGCCCGGCAGCCGCGCGGGCGGCAGCCGCGGCGCAGCGCCGCGTACGGGTCGGCGGCTCGCGAGATCCGCGGCGCGGGTCACGGCGGTCAGCTCCTGCCGTGCCGGAGGGCGGGGTGGGCGCCGGCGGCGACCAGGTCGGAGACGGCCTCCGAGGGGTTCTTGCCGGTGACCAGGGACTCGCCGACGAGCACGGCGTCGGCGCCGTCGTTGGCGTAGGCGATCAGGTCGTGCGGGCCGCGCACGCCGGATTCGGCGACCTTGACGACGTGGTCGGGGATCCCGGGTGCGACGCGCGCGAAGTTGCCGCGGTCCACCTCGAGGGTCCTGAGGTTGCGCGCGTTGACACCGACGATCTTCGCGCCGGCGTCAACCGCGCGTTCGGCCTCCTCCTCGTCGTGCACCTCGACCAGCGGGGAGAGTCCGATGGACTCGGCGCGCTCGATGAGCGAGACGAGTGCCTCCTGTTCGAGGGCGGCGACGATGAGCAGCACGATGTCGGCGCCGTAGGCGCGGGCCTCCCACAGCTGGTAGGAGGTCACGACGAAGTCCTTGCGGAGCACCGGGACGTCGACCTTGGCGCGGACCGCCTCGAGGTCGGCGAGTGAGCCGCCGAAGCGCCGCTGTTCGGTGAGCACGGAGATGACCGCGGCGCCGCCCTGCTCGTAGTCGGCTGCGAGCCCGGCGGGATCGGCGATGGCGGCCAGCGCGCCCTTGGAGGGGCTGGATCGCTTGACCTCGCAGATGACCTTGATCCCGTCCCCCCTGAGGGCCGCGACGCCGTCACGGGGCGGTCGGGCCGCCGCGGCGCGCTGCTTGAGTTCGTCGAGGCTGACGCGCGCCTGCCGTTCGGCGAGGTCTTCGCGGACGCCTTCGATGATCTCATCGAGCACACTCACGCGAGCGGCCCCCTTCGTGGCTGAGGGAATGATGTGGTCGAGCACTGCGATGGTATCCGGCCAGGCCGGTCAGGCTCGCATCCGGGGCCGCGAAATCCCACATTGCGGACAAAAGCCCGGGCGGAAGGGATGATTTTCAGGGGGCGAGCGCAGCGCCGAACGGCAGGTTCCGGACAACGGTGAAGATGATGAGCACGGCGCCGAGCGTCCACCACGGCCAACTGCGGGCGGGCATCGGCGGGCGCGGCGGGCGGCCGCGGACGGCGACGGTCAGCCACACGGTCCAGCCGCAGGCGAAGGCGGCGAAGCCCAGGAGTGCGAGCGCGTTCGCGCCGAGTGCCGCCGCCAGGTCGCCGTGCGCCACGGCGTGCGCGGCGCGCAGGCCGCCGCAGCCGGGGCCGTACAGGCCGGTGAAATGGAACAGCGGGCAGACCGGGTAGTGGCCCGGCTGGTTGGGGTCGACGGCGCCTACGTAGCCGAATGCGGCGCCGACGGCGGCAAGCGTCGCCAGCGGCGCGGCAACGCGCAGCAGGCGCCCGCCGGCGCGTGGGGCCGCCGCGACGGGCGGAGCTGCCGCGACGGGCGGGTGGCCGGGCACGGCGCGGGCGTCGGTCATGAGCCCCAGCCTCCCCGCGAGGCGGCTGCCCGGCAACCGCCCCCGCGGATACGCGGACGGCCCGTCCGCCGTGCGGACGGGCCGGAATCCCTCCGGGCGCCTCCGGTCAGGCACGCAGGTCCGTGCGGGTCTGCCGCTGGCCCATGCCCGCCAGCTTCATGCCCCAGCCGACGAGGCCGCCCACGGCGATCAGGCCCATCCCGACCCAGAACCCGGTCGGCTGCGTCCAGGACGATGAAGGCACCGGCCACACAGAACCCGATGAAGACGATGATGACACCGGTCCACGCTGCCGGGGTGTGTCCGTGGTCTGCCATTGACTGCTCCTCGTTGCTGAAACGTCGCGTTCGGGCACGGCCCGCCAGGTCATTCTCCCCGAGGCGGAGGGGCGGGGCCTCAGGGGGTCCCGCGAGTGGGGTCCTCGCCTCGGTCGAGGGCCTGCCACAGATCCTCGGGCCGGTCGGGGTCCAGAGGGCGGGCGGACCGCCGGGCGGCCCGGGTGGGACGTTCGTAGCGGCTGCCGCCGGAGGCCATCGACGGCCAGCGGGCGCCGAACCACATCGCCAGCACGCCGGCGACCAGCAGCAGGAGACCGCCGAGAGCGGAGACGTAGGGCCAGGCAGACATCGAGACGTCGCCGATGCCGCTGTGGGTCAGCCCGCTGGCCTGCGCGGCGGCGTCCTGCAGCGCGCCGGTGTCCCGGACGCCCAGCAATGCGCCGGCCACGGTCCCCGCCCCGCACAGCGTCAACAGGACGGCGACGACGAGGCGGGCGGCGCGGCGCACCGCGAAGACGGCGACGAGCGCGGCCAGGCCCACCAGCGCCAGTGCGCTGGGCAGCCCGGTGATGTCGCCGCCGGTCGCGGTCACCGGCAGGGACTTGCCGGCGAACGGCGCGGTGCTCTCGCTCCAGACCTGACCGGCGGAGACCAGTGCCAGTGCCGCGCCGACCGCGCCGGAGGCCAGCGCGAGCGCCAGGGCACGACGGGGGGCACGCGGCGCGTCGGACGCGCCGGAGGGGGATACCGAGCTCACGCCCCTACGCTACCGCCGAGCCGCTCGGCGCTCCGGACCGCCCTCAGCACGGCGGCCGCCTTGTTGCGGCACTCGGTGTCCTCGGCGACCGGGTCGGAGTCGGCGACGACACCGGCGCCCGCCTGCACGTAGGCGGTGCCCTCACGCAGCAGGGCGGTGCGGATGGCGATGGCGGTGTCCGCGTCCCCCGCGAAGTCGAGATAGCCGACGCAGCCGCCGTAGACGCCGCGCCGGGTCGGCTCCAGCTCCTCGATGATCTGCAGAGCGCGCGGCTTCGGGGCGCCGGAGAGCGTGCCGGCGGGGAAGCAGGCGGTCAGGGCGTCGAAGGCGGTGCGGTCGCCGGCCAGTCGGCCGGTGACGGTGGAGACGATGTGCATCACGTGGCTGTACCGCTCGATCGACATGAAGTTGACGACTTCGACGCTGCCCGGCTCGCAGACCCGGCCCAGGTCGTTGCGGCCCAGGTCGACGAGCATCAGGTGTTCGGCACGCTCCTTGGGGTCGGCGAGCAGCTCTTCGGCGAGGGCGGCGTCCTGCTGCGGGGTGGCGCCACGCGGTCGGGTGCCGGCGATGGGGTGCAGCAGCGCGCGGCCCTCCTCCACCTTCACCAGCGCCTCCGGGCTGGACCCGACGACGTCGAAGCCGCCGTCGGCGCCGCCGTCGGGCCCGGCGAAGCGGAAGAGGTACATGTACGGGCTGGGGTTGGTGGCGCGCAGCGCGCGGTAGACGTCCAGGGCTCCGGCGGCGCAGGGCGTCTCGAACCGCTGCGAGGGCACGACCTGGAATGCCTCACCGGCCCGGATGCGCTCCTTGACGTCCTCGACGGCGGCCTGGAACGCGGCGCCGCCCCAGCGGGCAGTGGCCGCGGGCAGCTCGGAGGGCGGCAGCGCGGCGGCGGACGTGGGCGCGGGGCGGGTGAGGTCCGCCGCCATGGCGTCGAGCCGGGCGACGGCGCCGTGGTAGGCCTCGTCGACGCCGGTGTCCAGGTCGTTGTGGTTGATGGCGTTGGCGATGAGCAGCACCGTGCCGTCGCGGTGGTCGAGGACGGCCAGATCCGAGGCCAGCAGCATGGTCAGCTCGGGGATGCGCAGGTCGTCGCGGGTGCTCTCGCCGATCCGCTCCAGGCGGCGGACCACGTCGTAGCCCAGGTAGCCGACCATGCCGCCGGTGAAGGGCGGCAAGTCCCCGGCGTGGTGCAGGTCGCGGGGGGTGTGCAGCGTCTCGACGGTCGCGCGCAGCGCCTGCAGCGGGTCGCCGGAGACGGGGACGCCGACGGGGGGTACGCCCAGCCAGTGCGCCTGCCCGTCGCGGGCAGTGAGCGTGGCGGAGCAGCGCACGCCGACGAAGGAGTACCGCGACCAGGTGCGGCCGTTCTCCGCCGACTCCAGCAGGAAGGTGCCGGGGCGCTCGGCGGCGAGTTTGCGGTACAGGCCGACGGGAGTGTCGCCGTCGGCGAGCAGGCGGCGGGTGACCGGGATGACCCGGCGGTCCTTCGCGAGCGTGCGGAAGGTCTCGAGGTCCGGAGTCGTCATGGGGCGTGACCTTACTGTCCGGCGGCGGGGTCGAGCGGGATGCGTCCGGCGTCGAAGCAGGTGCGGTCACCGGTGTGACAGGCGCCGCCGGTCTGGTCGACCTTGACGAGGAGGGTGTCGCCGTCGCAGTCGAGGGCGACGTCCTTGACGTGCTGCACGTGGCCGGAAGTGTCGCCCTTGACCCAGTACTCCTGCCTGCTGCGCGACCAGTAGGTGCAGCGGCCGGTGGTCAGGGTGCGGTGCAGTGCCTCGTCGTCCATCCAGCCGAGCATGAGCACCTCACCGGTGTCGTACTGCTGGGCGACGGCGGCGACGAGTCCGTCGGCGTTCCGCTTCAGGCGGGACGCGAGGGCGGGGTCGAGGGGAGAAGCGCCGGTCATGACCCCATTCTGCCGCGCCGGGGCAGGGCAGGGAAAACCGCGTGCCGCTCCCGGCCCCTGCGGGCCCGATCGGCGTAGGCTTGCGGCATGTCGACGCATGCCAAGCGTGAACGCCTGCTCCTCGCCGACCTCTTGGAGAGCTGCGGGCCCGACGCGGCGACGCTGTGCGAGGGCTGGAAGACGCGGGACCTGGCGGTCCACGTCGTCGTGCGCGAGCGCCGCGCGGACGCGGCGGGCGGCCAGTTCATCAAGGCGCTCGCCGATCGCCTCGAGCGGGTCCGCGCCGAGTTCGCCACGCTGCCGTACGAGGAGCTGATCCAGCTCATCCGCACCGGCCCGCCGCGGATGTCGCCCTTCGCCCTCAAGCAGCTCGACGAGGCGGCCAACACCGTCGAGTTCTACGTGCACTCCGAGGACGTGCGCCGCGCCCAGCCGGACTGGACGGCGCGACAGATCGACTCGGTCTTCGGCGACGTGCTGTGGAAGCGCCTGGAGCGGATGACCCGCGTGCTGTGCCGCCGCTGCCCGGTGGGGCTGGTGCTGCGCCGCCCGGACGGCCAGACGGTGGTGGCCCGCAAGGGCACTCCGGTGGTCACCGTCACCGGCGAGCCGGCCGAACTGCTGCTGTACGCCTTCGGCCGTCAGGACGCCTCGCGCGTCGAGGTGGACGGTGACAAGTCCGCCATCGCCCGCGCCCATGACTCCCACCTCGGCCTGCCGACCTAGTACCGCGGCAGGCAAGGTTTGCCCGGTAGCGAGGCGTCCTGGCGCCTGCGATCGCAAGGCGGCCGGAAGCCGCATGTAGTTGTTCTACCTGGGTTTTCGGGCAACGCAGCGAGCGTGCGTGCCAGGGCGGCGAGCGGGGCAAACGTTGCCTGCCGCGGCACGAGCTGCCGCGGCCCCCGGTCCCGCGACGCGGGACGGGGGCCGTCGCATGCCGGAACGGCCGGGGATTGTCCGACTGTTCCATGAGCAGCACCAGCCGGAGGGGGCCGGGCGGGGGAAGAACGAACCGGACCGGTCCGATCATTAGGTCGATCCGGTGATGCTACTGGTCCTTTCGAGGTCTCATCGGACTGTCGGATGTCGGTTTGTCTGCTATGTGACAGACAGTCGGGGCCACCTAGCAGCAACCCACGAGGAGAAGCCATGCTCCGTCGCATCGCCGTCCTGGTCACCGGTCTCGTCGTCGCCGGGTTCCTGACCACGGGAGTCGCCGAGGCGTCGTCCCTCTCCGACGTCCACTGGATCACCTACCACTCGCACACCCACCACTGGGGCACGCTGTCCGACCAGAGCATACGGTCTGCAGATCACAAACCACGTGCTCAGCTACGTCGGAAACCTGCTCGACGGCCTGCTCGGCGGGTTCTCCATCTTCTGAGCCGTCGGGAACCCGCCCTGCCGCAGCGTCAGGCCGGCGAGGTCTTCTCGCCGTGCACAGCGGTGTATTCGGCGGCCAGCCACGGTCCGAGACCGTCCAGCAGCAGATCGAGCACCTGGGGTGCGAATGTCGGCTGCCGGGCGGCCTCGGCCGCTGTCCGCATCGCGCCGGCCCGGTCCGGGTAGTAGGCGCCGAAGACCTCGGCGGACTCGGCCAGGTCGCTCGTCCAGCCGCCCCAGCGCGGCATCACCAGGCTCATCCCGCACCGCACGATCTTGCGCGCCGCCACTCGGCACACCCGGGTCGACTCGGTGTCCGTGCCGGCCGCCGCGCGGCGGCCACGCATCCGCTCCAGGAAGGGCCCAAGGTCGCCGTTGGACTCGCGTGCCAGCACCGAGGTGGGGCGGTGGCGCGGGATCCGCTCGGCCAGATCCGGGCCGGACAGCGGCGTGCACAGGCAGGCCAGGAACCAGCCCAGGTCATGGTGTTCGGCGTCGCTCAGCAGCCGGCCCGCGCTGAACAACAGTGCGCCGACGCCGTCGATGTGCGCGAAGCGCGCGTCGAGCCCGGCCTCCAGCCTCCGGGCGTCGGCCCGGTCGGCATCGTCGGGTTCGCGGTGCAGAGCCAGCAGCAGATCCAGGTCCGAGCGGCCGGGGACGGGCGTGCCGCGCGGGATGCTGCCGTACAGGTATGCCGAGTGCAGCCGCTGCGGCCCGAACAGTTCCGTGATGCGTTCCCGAGCGGCCGCCACGACCGGCCGGAACGCCCCAGGCACCCGGTCCGGGGAGCCCTCCCGCGTCAGGCAGCCGTCGGCGTCGACGCCCTTGACCGGCTTCGGCGGCGGCATGTCAGCGCACCGGGTGCCCGGCGTCGCGCAGCGCGGACTTGACCTGGGCGATGCGCAGGTCGCCGAAGTGGAAGACGGACGCGGCCAGCACCGCGTCCGCGCCGACGTCGACCGCGGGCGCGAAGTCCCCGACCCGGCCGGCGCCGCCGCTGGCGATCACCGGGATACGTCACGTGCCTGCGCACGGCGGCGAGCATCTCGGTGTCGTAGCCGTTCTTGGTGCCGTCGGCGTCCATCGAGTTGAGCAGGATCTCCCCCGCCCCCGACGCGGCGGCGCGGCATGCCCATTCCACGGCGTCGAGGCCGGTGCCGCGGCGACCGCCGTGTGTGGTGACCTCGAACCCGGAGGAGGTGGACGGACCGTCCGGTCCCGCGCGGCGGGCGTCGACCGAGAGCACCAGGACCTGACTGCCGAAGCGCTCCGCGATCTCCCGGATCAGCTCGGGCCGGGCAACGGCGGCGGTGTTGACGCCCACCTTGTCGGCGCCGGCCCGCAGCAGCCGGTCCACGTCCTCGGCGCTGCGCACGCCGCCGCCCACCGTCAGCGGGATGAAGACCTGCTCGGCGGTGCGGCGCACCACGTCGTACGTGGTCTCCCGGTCGCCGGAGGAGGCGGTGATGTCCAGGAAGGTCAGTTCGTCGGCGCCCTCGGCGTCGTAGATCTTCGCCATCTCGACCGGGTCGCCCGCGTCCCGCAGGTCACGGAAGTTGACGCCCTTGACGACCCGTCCGGCGTCGACGTCCAGGCACGGGATGACGCGTACGGCCAGTGTCATGCTCAGGGTGCTCCTATGCTCCTGGTTCTCGGTACGCCTCGAGTTCGACCTCCACCAGGACGCGGGAGTCGACGAACCCGGAGACGACGATCAGGGTGGCGGCCGGCCGCGTCGCCCCGAACAGTTCGCGATGGGCGCGACCGACCTCGTCCACGTCGCGGTTGTGGGTCAGATACATGCGGGTGCGCACGACCGAGGCGGTGCCCAGGCCGAACTCCTTCAGCGCCGCGAGAGCGTTCCCGAAGGCGGCGTTCGCCTGCGCGTAGGGGTCGCCCTCGCCCACCAGCACGCCGTCGGAGACGGGCATGGTGCCGGAGACCAGCACCCGGTCGCCGGCCGAGACGGCTCGTGCGAAGCCGAAGGTCTCCTCCCAGGGGCTGTCGGAGTGCACGCGCTCGATGCGGGTCATCGGGATACCGCCTCCAGGGCCTCTTCCAGGGTGAACGCCTCTGCGTAGAGGGCCTTTCCGACGATGGCGCCCTCCACACCCTCCGATACCAGAGTGGCCAGCGCGCGCAGGTCGTCAAGACAGGAGACGCCGCCGGAGGCGACGACGGGACGGTCAGTGGCGGCGCACACCTCGCGCAGCAGTTGCAGGTTGGGGCCCTTGAGGGTGCCGTCCTTGTTGATGTCGGTGACGACGTATCGGGCGCAGCCCTCGGAGTTCAGCCGGTTCAGGGTCTCGAACAGGTCGCCGCCGTCGCGGGTCCAGCCGCGGCCGCGCAGAGTGGTGCCGCGCACGTCGAGACCGACGGCGATCTTCTCGCCGTGCTCGGCGATGATCTTGGCGACCCACTCGGGGGCCTCCAGGGCCGCGGTGCCCAGGTTGACGCGGGCGCAGCCGGTGGCGAGCGCGGCGGCGAGGGTGTCGTCGTCGCGGATGCCGCCGGACAGCTCGACCTTGATGTCCATGGCGCCGGCGACCTCGGCGATGCGGTCCCGGTTGTCGCCGGTGCCGAACGCGGCATCAAGGTCGACGAGGTGCAGCCACTCGGCGCCGGCCCGCTGCCAGGCCAGCGCCGCCTCCAGTGGGTCGCCGTAGGAGGTCTCCGAGCCGGACTCGCCGTGCACCAGGCGGACGGCCTGCCCGTCGCGGACGTCGACGGCGGGGAGGAGTTCGAGCTTGGGCATCACAGAGTCTCGATCCAGTTGGACAGCAGCTGGGCTCCGGCGTCGCCGGACTTCTCGGGGTGGAACTGGGTGGCCCACAGCGGCCCGTTCTCCACGGCGGCGACGAACGGCCGGCCGTGCTCGGCCCAGGTCACCCTGGGGGCGGCCATGGCCGCGTGGTGGGCTTCCAGTTCCCAGTCGTGCACGGCGTAGGAGTGCACGAAGTAGTACCGGGCGTCCTCGGGGAGGTTCGCGAAGAGCCGCGAACCCTGTGCGGGCCGCACGGTGTTCCAGCCCATGTGCGGGACGACGTCGGCCTGCAGCGGCCCGACGGTGCCGGGCCACTCGTCCAGGCCGTCGGCCGGACGCCGTTCTCGACTCCGCGGGTGAAGAGGATCTGCATGCCGACGCAGATGCCCAGCACAGGGCGGCCGCCGGACAGCCGGCGGCCGATGACCCAGTCGCCGCGGGCCTCGCGCAGCCCGGCGATGCAGGCGGCGAAGGCGCCGACGCCGGGGACGAGCAGCCCGTCGGCGGCCATGGCCTTCTCGTAGTCGCGGGTGATCTCGACCTCGGCGCCGGCGCGCTCCAGCGCGCGCTGCGCGGACCGCACGTTGCCGAAACCGTAGTCGAAGACGACGACGCGCTTCGCTGTCACGCCCACACCTCCAGCCGCAGCACACCGGCGAAGATCGCCATGACGGCGCCGATGCCCAGGACCAGGACCACGCCGCGCGGCAGTCTCTGCCGATGGAAGGAGTAGGCCCCGCCGAGCAGGAACAGGCCGAGGAAGATCAGGACGGTCGACAGCCCGTTCACCGCTACAGAGCCCCCTTGGTCGAGGGGACGCCGGGTTGCCGCGGGTCGAGCTCGGCGGCCAGCCGCAGCGCGCGGGCCAGCGCCTTGAACTGGCACTCCACGATGTGGTGGGCGTTGCGCCCGTAGGGCACGTGCACGTGCAGGGCGATCCGGGCCTGGGCGACGAAGGACTCCAGGATGTGCCGGGTCATCGTGGTGTCGTACTCCGGCCCGATCATCGGGGCCATGCCCTCCGGTTCGGTGTGCACCAGGTAGGGGCGCCCGGACAGGTCGACGGTCACCTGCGCGAGCGACTCGTCCAGCGGGACGGCGGCGTGTGCGAAGCGGGTGATGCCCTTCTTGTCGCCGAGTGCCTGCCGGAAGGCGGCGCCCAGCGCGAGGGAGGTGTCCTCGATGGTGTGGTGGCTGTCGATGTGCAGGTCGCCCTGGGTCTTGACCGTCAGGTCGAACAGGCCGTGCCGGGCCAGCTGGTCCAGCATGTGGTCGTAGAAGCCGACACCGGTGGCGATGTCGGCGCGCCCGGTGCCGTCGAGGTCCATCTCGACGACGACCGAGGTCTCCTTCGTGGTGCGCTCCGCGCGCCCTACGCGGCTCATCGGTTCTCTCCTTGCGTCAGCTTCGCTACCGCGTCCAGGAACGCGTCGTTCTCCGCCGGGGTGCCGGCCGTCACCCGCAGCCTGCCGGGCACGCCGTTGTCGCGGACCAGCACCCCCTGGTCGAGGAGCCGCCGCCAGGCCTCGTGCGCGTCCTCGAAGCGGCCGAACTGGATGAAGTTGGCGTCCGATTCGGTCACCTCGCAGCCGGTCTTCGCGCAGCCCGGCCACCAGCCGGTCCCGCTCGGTCTTGAGCTGCTCGACGTAGGCCAGCAGCGTATCGGTGTGCTCCAGCGCGGCCAGCGCGGTGGCCTGGGTGACAGCCGACAGGTGGTAGGGCAGCCGCACCAGCTGCAGCGCGTCGACGACGGCGGGGGCGGCGGCCAGGTAGCCCAGGCGCAGCCCGGCCGCGCCGAAGGCCTTCGACATGGTGCGTGAGATCAGCAGGTGCGGCCGGTCCTCGATGAGCGGCAGCAGCGAGGGGCGGTGGCTGAACTCGACGTAGGCCTCGTCGACGACGACGACGCTGGGCCGGGCCGCCTGCGCGGCGTCGTAGAGTGCGGTCACCGTCGCGGCGTCGACCGCGGTGCCGGTGGGGTTGTTGGGCGAGCAGACGAACACCACCTCGGGCCGCACCTCGGCGATGGTGCGGACCGCGGCCTCGACGTCGATGCGGAAGTCTTCGGTGCGCGGCCCGGAGACCCAGCCGGTGCCGGTGCCGCGGGCGAGCAGCGCGTGCATCGAGTAGGACGGGTCGAAGCCGAGCGCCGTGCGGCCGGGTCCGCCGAACGCCTGCAGCACCTGCTGCAGCACCTCGTTCGAGCCGTTGGCCGCCCACACCTGGGACGGGCCGACGTGGTGGCCGCCGGTGCGGGTCAGGTAGCCGGCCAGCTCGGTGCGCAGCAGCACCGCGTCCCGGTCGGGGTAGCGGTTCAGGGTGCGCGCCGCCTCGGCGACCCGTTCGGTGATGCGCCGGACCAGCTCGTCGGGCAGCGGGTAGGGGTTCTCGTTGGTGTTCAGCCGGACCGGGACGTCGAGCTGCGGCGCACCGTAGGGCGACTTGCCGCGCAGTTCGTCCCGGAGCGGGAGGTCTTCCAGGCCGGTCACTTAGCGCGGCACCTTCCAGTCGAACCGGGCCTTCAGGGCGGCGCCGTGCGCGGGCAGGTCCTCGGCCTCGGCGAGGGTGACCACGTGGTGGGCGACCTCGGCGAGCGCGTCACGGCTGTAGTCCACGACGTGGATGCCGCGCAGGAAGGACTGCACGGACAGGCCGGAGGAGTGGCAGGCACAGCCGCCGGTGGGCAGCACGTGATTGGAACCGGCGCAGTAGTCGCCCAGCGAGACCGGTGTCCACGGACCGACGAAGACCGCGCCGGCATTGCGGACCCTGGCGGCGACGGCGGAGGCGTCGGCGGTCTGGATCTCCAGGTGCTCGGCGGCGTAGGCGTCGACGACGGCCAGGCCGTGCTCCAGGTCGTCGACCAGCACGATGCCGGACTGGCGGCCGGTCAGGGCAGCGGTGACCCGCTCACGGTGCTTCGTGCCGGCGACCTGCGCCTTGAGGGCGTCGGCGACGGACTCGGCGAGCATCTCGGACGGGGTGACGAGCACGGCGGCGGCCAGCGTGTCGTGTTCGGCCTGGCTGATCAGGTCGGAGGCGACGTGCTGCGGGTCGGCGGTGTCGTCGGCGAGGATGGCGATCTCGGTCGGGCCGGCCTCGGCGTCGATGCCGATCCGGCCCTTGAGCAGACGCTTGGCGGCGGCCACCCAGATGTTGCCGGGGCCGGTGACCAGCTGGGCGGGGCGGCACTCCTGGGTGCCGTAGGCGAACATCGCCACCGCCTGGGCGCCGCCCGCCGCGTACACCTCGTCGACGCCGAGCAGCGCGCAGGCGGCCAGGATGGTGGGGTGCGGCAGGCCGCCGTGCGTCTTCTGCGGGGGCGAGGAGACCGCCAGCGAACCGACGCCGGCCTCCTGCGCGGGCACCACGTTCATCACGACGGAGGACGGGTAGACGGCCTGCCCGCCGGGCACGTACAGCCCGACGCGCTCCACCGGCACCCACCGCTCGGTGACAGTGCCGCCCGGCACCACCCGTACGGCGTTCTCGGCGCGCCGCTGCTCGTGGTGCACCACGCGGGCCCGCCGGACCGATTCCTCGAGCGCCTCGCGCACGGCCGGGTCCAGCTCGTCCAGGGCACGGCTGAGCGCCTCAGCCGGCACCCGGACACGGTCCAGCGTGCAGCCGTCGAATCGTGCCGCGTAGTCGATCAGCGCAGCGGTACCCCGATGACGCACGTCCTCGCAGATCGGCCGCACCTTCTCCAGGGCGGCCTCGACGTCGAGCTCGGCGCGGGGCAGCAGGTCGCGGTCGATTCCGTCCCCGGCTTCGGGGAAGGCGGAACCGCGCAGATCGATTCGGGAGATCACGTCCTCATTGTCGCAGACCGCGACCGGGCGCCCCTCGCTCGTATCACGGGGTGATACACACTGTGTCGCATCCGCGACCGCCGTACGCGTTCAGCCGGTCACCGAGCGGGTAGGGGGCGCACAGGTAGGGAGCGTGGATCGAGGAGCGGGTCCAGGCGACGGCCATCGGACCGCGGCGCCACGGGCTCTGCGTGTGCCGCCTCTCAGGAAGCAGAGGAGCAGGGGGAAGGAATCGACCACATGAGCGAGCCGCTGACCGGCGACCCGCCCGAGTCACTCGCGTTGACCAGCGCCGAGCTGTGGATGTGGCAGGCGTTCCGCAACGGCAGCGAACTCGACCTGCGCAGCGGGGAGCCGGAACGGGACGATCCGCACGGCGAACACGCCTGGGGCCCGGGACGGACGGTGCGCGCACGAGTGATCGCGACGCTGCTGCTGGGCGGCGGCCCGGCCCCGCTGCTGGGCCGCGTCGCCTCGCTGCACCTGACCGGCGCCCACGTCACCGGGGCGCTGGAGCTGTCGGGAGGCGTCATCGAGCCGTACTTCGAGCTTCGAGACTGCCGTTTCGCCGACGAGGTCATGCTGCCGGAGGCCCGGATGACCACGGCCCGGCTCATCAACTGCGCGATCCCCCGGCTGGAGGCCGCGCGGGTGCACATCGAAGGGGACCTGCACCTGCCGCGCTGCCGCATCCGGGGCGGTGTCCGGCTCACCGACGCCTCCATCGGCACCGATCTGCTGCTCAACCAGGCCCGGATCGGCAGCGGCGGCCGGCAGCACCGGGCGATCACCGCCGACGGGCTGACCGTCTCCCAGGAGCTGCAGGCCAGCCTGATGCAGGTCACCGGCGAGGTGTCGATGCGCGGTGCCACCGTCGGCGGCTCGCTGTTCATGTACGGCAGCGTGCTGCGCAATCCGCACGGGCCCTACGCGCTGCACGCCCCGCAGCTGACCGTCGGGCACCACGCTCACTTCGCCGATGCCGAGCCCGAACGCGCCCGTCTCATCCGGGGCCAGACCCCGCCTGACGGCGTCCCGGCGCCGTTCTCTCCCGGCGGTGGCCTGCCCCGCCCTCGCCTGCAGCACTTCGGGTGCACCGGAGGGGTGAAGCTGGACGACGGGCGGTTCGGCGGCTCGCTCGTGCTGGACAACGTCCGCTTCGAACTGGCCCGCGACCAGGAGCTCTCGCTGCGCCGCATCAGCACGCCGGAGCTGTGCTTCACCTCACGGGCTCCCGAGCGCGGCCTGGTCGTCCTCTCCGGCGCGACCGTGGAGAACCTGGTGGACCGGGTCGGCAGCTGGCCGCGCGACGAACGCACCTGGCTGGCCGGCTTCAGCTACCAGCGGCTCATCCACCGGGGCCACTTCTCCGTCCAGCAGCGGCTGCAGTGGCTGGCGGCCGCCACACCCGAGTACGCGCCCGAGCCCTACGAGCAGCTGGCGTCCGTCTACCGCAACAGCGGGGAAGACCTGTACGCCCGTACCGTGCTGCTCACCAAGCAGCGGCGGCGCCGCGAGACGCTGCCGCTCGCCGGGAAGCTGTGGGGCTACGTGCAGGACTGGACGGTCGCCTACGGCTACCGGCCCGGGCAGGCGGCGCTGTGGATGGCCGTCCTGTGGGTGTCCGGTGCGCTGCTGTTCTCCGGGCATCCGCCGGAGCCGCTCAAGGCGAGCGAGGCGCCGGACTGGAACCCCGTCCTGTACACCCTGGACCTGCTGCTGCCGGTGATCTCCTTCGGCCAGGACACCGCGTGGAACCCGCACGGCCCCTTTCAGTGGCTGGCCGCGGTGCTGACCATACTGGGCTGGGTCCTGGCCACGACGGTCGCCGCCGGAGCGACACGCCTGCTGCGCAGGCAGTAGCCGGGCCGCGCCACGGCGCGGGTGTCGGCCGGCCCCGCCGTCTTCCCCTGCCTGCCGGAGAGGGGCCCCGGCCCCGCTTTGCCGTCCCGCGTGAGTGCGGCCGCCTACGAGCTTCGATTCTCCGCCCTGCGGTGCGCTCGCCATCCGGAGGCCGAAGGCGGAGCGGAGACGCAGTGCGCCCGGCGGGCGGAGTCGCACCCGACGCCGCGCCCGCCCCGGCAGGACTTGCCCGGCGAAGCACTAGGCTTGCGCGACGTGACGACCGCGCTTCCGCTCTTTCCGCTCAACTCGGTGCTGTTCCCGGGGCTGGTGCTGCCGCTGAACGTCTTCGAGCAGCGGTACCGCGCGCTGATCAGGGACCTGCTCGCCCTTCCGGAGGACGCGCCACGCCGGTTCGGCGTGGTCGCGATCCGCGACGGGCGGGAGGTCGCGCAGACCTCCGTCGGCATGCCGGAGGCCGCCCCCGGCAACCGGGGCGCCGATCCGACGGCCGGGTTCGGGCCGGAGCCGATGCGGTCGTTCCACACGACCGGCTGCATCGCGGACGCCTCCACCATCCGTCCCCGCGCCGGCCGCGACCGCGACCCGGAGACGGACGCGGACGCCGACGTCGGCCAGGAGACCGAGGCCGACGACAGCGCCGGCTACGAGGTCCTGGCCACCGGCACCACCCGGTTCCGGCTGCTGTCGGTCGACACCTCCGGCCCTTATCTGATGGGCGAGGTGGAGGAGCTGGAGGAGGAGCCCGGTGACGGCGCCGGCGCGCTGGCCTCCGGGGTGCTGCGGGCCTTCCGCGCCTACCAGAAACGGCTGGCCGCCGCGCGGGAGCGGACGCTGGCGGCCGGTCAGGAACTGCCGGACGAGCCGTCCGTCGTCTCCTACCTGGTCGCCGCCGCCACCATCTTGGACACCCCGGCCAAGCAGCGGCTGCTGCAGGCCCCGGACACCGCGACCCGGCTGGCCGAGGAGCTGGCCATCCTTCGACGGGAGACCTCGATGATCGGTAAGCTCCCCTCGCTCCCGGCCACGGAACTGACCCGTCAGCCGACCAGTCCGAACTGAAGGCGTCCGCCGGTGGCGAAGAAACAGCAGCACAGGCAGCAGTCCGCGACACCGGCGACCCTGGCCGCGGCCCGCGCCGGCATCCACTTCGCCACCCACGCCTACGACCACGACCCGGCCGTCGCCTCCTACGGCGAGGAGGCCGCCCGCGCCATGGGGATACCGCCCGAGCAGGTCTTCAAAACGCTGGTCGCCGAGGTCGACGGGCAGCTCACCGTCACCGTCGTCCCCGTCTCCGCCTCGCTCGACCTGAAAGCGCTGGCAGCGGCCGTCGGCGGGAAGCGCGCCGTGATGGCCGACCCGGTGGTCGCCGAACGCACCACCGGCTACGTACGGGGCGGCATCTCGCCGCTCGGGCAGCGCAGGGCGCTGCCCACGGTGCTGGACGACTCGGCCGTGCGCCACGCGACGGTATGCGTCTCAGCGGGGCGCCGGGGCCTGGAGATCGAACTGTCCCCCACCGACCTCGCCGAGCTCACCCGTGCCACGACGGCCCCGATCGCCCGCACCGGACGCCGAACCCCTCCTGGGTCCTAGGTCGTGTCCGGAGTTTCGCGCCGTCCGCCCGGAGGGCGGGCGACGCGGCGCAGGCGGGAACTCCTGACGGGACCTAAAGGGACAGCGCCTGCTCGGGGTGTTCGTCGCGGCGGCCGAAGAGGGCCGTCAGGGCCAGATGCAGCAGCAGCGCCGCGAAGGGCCAGGCCAGCAGTGCGCCCTTCGCCCGCAGCTCCAGCGGGCCGTCGAACACCGCGCCCTTGCCGACCGCCCTGGCATGCGCGACCAGGTCCGAGGTGGGGCCGAGCCATACCCCCAGCCGCCATGCCAGCAGTGAGCCGAGCACACCGCCCACCGCGAGCCCGGCGACCAGACCGACACCGCCGCGCCGCCGCGCGAGGAAGACCGCCGCACCCAGCACCGCGCCGACCGCGAGCCCCAGCAGCACGAACGTTCCGTCCGCGCCGACGGCCTCCTCGCCCTCAGGATGCTTGAGGTAGACGGCCTTGCCATCCGTGTACAGCGGAATGCGCGGTGCCAGCCACAGCCACAGCAGCCCCAGGACGACGCCGAGCACGATGCCGGCCAGTGTCACGACCAGCGCGTCCCGCGCCTCCTGCCGCACCGGCAGCGCGGTCCCCCCGGAGGGGGCGCCCTCCTCCTCGTACAGCGTGGCGCCTCCCGCGGGCGGCGGAGCCGGGAGGCTCTCTTCGTGACGCTGCTCGGACCGGTCGCCGTCGGGAGAGGAGGGAGTCGGTGTGATCACCGTGCCATCGTGCCAGGTCCGTCCGCCGGACCGGCCGCCGGGCATCCGTCGCGGCGCGTCAGCGCTGATCAGCGCCCGTCAGCGCACGGCGGCACGCCGGTAGGCCCAGGTGGCCAGGACCAGTGACAGCACGCCGACAGCGGCGCACACGCCGAGGTCGGCGCCGACATGCCCCCACAGCGGGTGCGCGCGGAAGGCGTCCGACAGCGCGTCGACCCCGTAGGTCGAGGGCAGCAGGTCCCGCACCCACCGCACGGGTTCCGGCATACGGCCGGCCGGCAGCACGCCGAGCAGCAGGGCCGCCGACATGCCCAGCTGTCCGCACACCGTCGCCAGCTCGGCGCGCGGAGCCAGCAGCCCGAGCGCCGCACCGAGGCCGGCCAGCGCCGCGCCGGCGAGCGGGATCACCGCGGCCAGCACCCACAGCCCGCCCAGCGGCAGGGAGAAGAGCAACCCGCCGGCCAACGCCGTGACGAGCACGCCCGGCACGGTGAAGGAGGCGTAGGCGCCGGCCGCACCCAGCACGACGGCCGCCGCCGGCACCGGCAGCGTGGCGTAGTGGTCGAGACCGCCGCGGGCCCGCAGCTGCCCGAAGTACTGCGCGAGCAGGTTCAGCGCGACGAACGCGACGACGAGCACGCTGGAACCGGCGACGACGGCACGCGCCTCCGTGGCGTCGTCGACCACGCCGCGCATGAGCATCATGATGCCCAGGGACTGGAACGTCGCCACGAACAGCAGCGGGATGCGGGCCACCCGGGCCCGGGAGAGCTGCGCACGGTAGACCGCGCCCAGCGCCGGCCACATGCGGGCGCGCGGCGCCAGCGTCGCGGCGGAGCCGGCGCCCTCCCCACGGGTGCGGCCCGGGCGGTCGCCGCCCTGCCTCGGCCCCACGACGCGGGCACCACGAGAAGTCGCGGGCGCGCTCATGCCTTCACCAGTCCTTCCATCCGGCCGCCCAGCGCGAGGTACACGTCCTCCAGCGAAGGGGTGGCAAGCGTGAAGTCGTCCAGGGCGGCGAAGGCCGCGCCGCCGGTCACCGCGGCCACCGCCTCGCGGGCTGCGTCCGGCGGCAGCCGCAGCGTCCAGCGACGCCCGGCCACAGCCGCGTGCCGGCCCAGGGCCGCCACCTCGGATACGTCCAGCGGCGCCTGGTCGCGCCATACGAGTTCCAGCCGCACGTCGTCGCCGACCATGGCCTTCAGGCCGCCGGGCGTGTCACAGGCGATGACGCGGCCGGCGTCGATGACGGCGACCCGGTCCAGCACCGTCTCGGCCTCGATCACGTTGTGCGTGACGAGCACCACGGTGCTCCCCTGCTCCTCGCGGCGCCGGTCCACCGCCGCCCACACCGCGCGGCGGGCGACGGGGTCCATGCCGGTGGTCGGCTCGTCCAGCACCAACAGCGGACGGTCGGCGGCCAGCGCCGCGGCCACGCAGGCCAGCCGCCGCTGCCCGCCGGACAGCTTCGCCAGCGGCCACCCGGCCAGTGGCTCGAGCGCCAGCTCGGCCAGCAGGGCGTCCCGTTCACGTCGCGCACGGGTGACGTCCAGCCCGCGCAGCCGAGCCGTGGTCTCGATCGCCAGGGCGACGGTCAGCTCGTCCAGCGCGGTGGACTCCTGCCCGAGGTAGGCCAGCAGCCGGGCGGCGCGCTCCGGGTGCCGGACGATGTCGTGTCCGAGCACCTCGACGTCGCCTGCGTCCGGCCGCAGCAGTCCGGTCAGCTGGCGCACGACGGTCGACTTGCCGGCCCCGTTCGGGCCGAGCAGTCCGAAGATCTCGCCGCGCCCCACATCGAAGGTGACCCCGTCGCTGGCCCGCACCTGAGGGGTGCCGGGCCGCCCGCGCCGCGCGCGGGCCGCGGGGTAGGTCTTGACCAGGTCGCGCATCCGCACAGCGTGATGTGCCGCGCCCGTGTCCTGCGTCGCCTGCCCAGTGCCCTTTCCCACGAACAACGAGGGTACGCGCCCATGCGGAGGCCGCCCGAGCCCACCCGTGGCGGGGTGCCCCGGCCGGCAGGATCCGCCGGGCGCGCCGCAGCTCAGGCGCCCGCGGGACGCTCGCCCGGCGGCCGCTCGGCAACCGGGTGACGGCCGCCGACCTCGCGCCAGAAGCCGGCGCGGATGGCGTAACGGTCCTGCTCGTCGATCTGGTCGTCCTTGTGGGCCAGCAGCCCGAACCGGGCCGCGTAGCGGAGCAGTTCGCCGTCGATGCGGTGCGGGATGCGGGGGTACTCCTCCGACAGGTGTTCCAGATGGACGGGCGTGGCCAGCCGCTGCATCCAGCGGCGCGCGAAGACCTCGCCCACCTCGGCGGGGTCGCCGCTGACGGTGGTGATGTCCTCCTCGCGGTCTGCCCAACGCTGCTCGGCGGTGGTGACCTGGGCCAGCGTGGGAAGGGCTGCCGCCTCGGGCGCTTCGCCGGTGCCACGCTCGATCCAGCCCTTGTCGGATGACCAGCGCAGTGTCGCGTTCGGCGGCGCGCCGTGCGGGGCCGGGGGCCGTCCCAGGCCGGCCAGGTCCTTGGGCGTGGGGACGGCCGGCCCCTCGTCCTTGTGCGGCGCCTCGGTCGCGGCGGCGTCCGCCGGCGCGGCGTCCCGGACCGCCGCGTCCCCTGCGGGCTGCCCGGCTGCCGGCCGGTCCGGGCCGGCCGGGTTCGCGGTCGCGCCGTTCTTGGCGGACTCGGGCAGCGGCGCGGCGAGGATGGCGGCGATCTCGGGCCGCGACTCGTGCTGCGGCGGACAGCCGCCGCTCAGATCGCGGGCGCGCACGGCCCGGGTGATCCAGGTGCGGTCCAGCACCCGGCGCTCGTCGGCCTCGGCAACCAGGTCCTCGGACTGGTTGTAGTCGCCGTCGGCCGCCTGGACGGCCCACAGGTGGACGGCGACGCCGTGTTCCTTGGCGGAGGTGAGGCCGGGCAGCAGGTCACCGTCACCGGTGACCAGCACGATGTCGGAGCAGGCGTGGTTGCGCGCCAGTTCGGTCAGCTCGGCGTGCATCGCCGCGTCGACGCCCTTCTGGGCCCAGCGTCCGTCACTGCGGGTCAGGGCTCCGAGCCGCACAGTGACCCGGGGCATGACGCGCAGCCGCCGATGTTCCGGCTGGGGGACGCGGTCGGGGGCGCCGTCGAACCAGTAGATGCGCAGTAGCTCACGTTCGGTGTCGGCCTCGGCGCGCTCCCTCAGCCCCTGGATCAGCGCGGTGTGGTCAACGGCGATCCTCGTCCGCGAGGCGTCCCCGGCGAGCAGGCTCGCAGCGGCGCCCAGCAGGTACCCGGCGTCCACCAGGACGACGCAGCGGTCCACGTTCCACCTTCTCTCAACAGCGCTCACCCCCGAGTACGAGGGGCAGTCTCCCCGACTGTACGGGTGAAATCCGCAGCGAGGCGGCCCCGGCGTGGCGACCACCGGAGAAAACCTCACTCACGGTGATTGTCCGATATGCACCTTTGTTCCATACGTGCCAGGCTGATCTCGGCTTAGCGTTCTGAGATCACCAGGAGGGCGATCATGGCCAAGAACAAGAACCGCAAGCAGCCGCAGCAGGAACGCCGCACCGAACCCCGCGAACCGGAGCAGCAGGACAGCGCCGGGCAGCGCCCCACCTCTCCTGCCGACATGGCGCGGAAGTCGAAGAAGGCCAACTTCGGCCACAACTGATCCGCAATGCCCGTCCAGTGCCGAACGCCGGGAGGCGCACCCCTGTGGGGTGCGCCTCCCGTGGCGCCGGCCGGCCGGCCCGGCTAGTGCCGCGGCAGCCGAGGTTTGCCCGGTGGCGAGGCGTCCTGGCGCACTGCGTTCGCTTCGCTCACTCCGTCTCGGCTCTGTTGCGCCTGCGGATGCCGAGCCTCTCGCACGGCGCCCGGACGCCGCATGCAGGTGTCCTACCCGGGCCTTCGGGCAACGCAGGGGGCACCTCCCGCCAAAGGCAGGGGGAGAGCGTGCGTACCAGGGCGGCAACCAGCGAACCTTGCCTGATGCGGCACTAGGACACTCCGGCCCAGGTGTCGGGGCCGAAGCTGCCCTTGATGTCTGACGCTATGGCGTCCGCGTTGACCTGGTCGGGAAGGGCGTAGAGCGCCGTCTTTCGCGGACCGGTGACCCGTACGTGCACCGGGGTGTCGCCGGGATGCGCCCGCACGATCCGCTTCAGCTCGGTCAGCGCCGGCGAGGTGACCTTGTGGAGCGGGAAGTTCAGCTGCACGGGCGGCCGGCCGCCGTGCTCGGCGGAGGAGATGTCGAGCACCTCCAGTTCGCGGCCGAAGATGTTGATGGTGCCGTCCCGGTCCTCGATCTTGCCCTTCACCACGATGACGCTGTCCTCGATCAGCGCGTGCTGCACGAGCTGGTAGACGGCCGGGAAGAACAGCACCTCCAGCGAACCGTCCCGGTCGGCGAAGTTGATGATCGCCCAGGCGTTGCCCTGCTTGGTCACCTTGCGGGTGACACCGGTGATGAGGCCGGCGAGTTTCACGTCACCGGTGGTGCGGCCGGAGGCGAGGAGCTCCGCGATGGAGGCCTCGCGGTTGGCGCTGAGAATGTGCTCCGCGCCGTCCAGCGGGTGCGCGGAGACGTAGAGGCCGAGCATCTCCCGCTCGGTGGCCAGCAGCTGCTTGCGCGGCCACTCCGTCTCGCCGATCGGGAAGTCCAGGCCGAACGAGGGCGCGTCGTCGCTCTCACCGCCCAGGCCGGCGAACAGGTCGTCCTGGCCGTAGGAGGCCGCCTTCTTCACCGGGATGACGGCGTCGACGGCGTCCTCGTGGACGTCGGTGAGCCCCTTGCGGGTGTGGCCCAGTGAGTCGAAGGCTCCCGCCTTGATGAGTGATTCGACGGCCCGCTTGTTGAGCGCGGCGATGTCGGCCTTGTCGAGGAAGTCGGAGAAGGCGGTGTACTTGCCCTTCGACTTGCGCCCCTTGATGAGGGCTTCGATGACGCCGTCACCGACGTTGCGCACCGACTTCAGGCCGAAGCGCACGTCCTCGCCGACGGCCGTGAACTCGGCGAGGGACTCGTTCACGTCCGGGGGCAGCACGCGCACGCCCATCTTGCGTGCGTCGGCGAGGTAGACGGCGGCCTTGTCCTTGTCGTCCCCGACGGAGGTGAGCAGCGCAGCCATGTACTCGGCCGGGTAGTTGGCCTTGAGATAGGCGGTCCAATAGGAGACGAGCCCGTAGCCGGCGGTGTGGGACTTGTTGAACGCGTACCCGGAGAAAGGCAGCATGACGTCCCAGAGGGCCTTGATGGACTCCTCGGAGTAGCCGTTGCCCTGCATGCCCGCGTGGAACTTCTCCCACTCGGCGGCCAGCACCTCGGGCTTCTTCTTGCCCATGGCCCGGCGGAGCAGGTCGGCGCCGCCCAGGGTGTATCCGGCGAGTTCCCGGGCGATGGCCATGATCTGCTCCTGGTAGATGAGCAGGTGGAAGGTGGTGCCGAGGATGGGCTCGAGGGCGCTCTCCAGTTCCGGGTGAATCGGCTCGATCTTCTGGCGGCCGTTCTTGCGGTGCGCGTAGTTGGTGTGCGCGTTGGCCGCCATCGGGCCGGGGCGGTACAGGGCGAGGGCCGCCGCGATGTCCTCGAACCGGGTGGGCTCCATCAGCTTCAGCAGCGTGCGCATACCGCCGCCGTCGAGCTGGAAGACGCCGAAGGTGTCGCCGCCGGCAAGGAGTTCGAAGGTCTTGGTGTCCTCGAGCGGGATGTTCTCCGTGGTGAGGTCCACACCGCGGTTGCTGCGCACGTTCTTGATGGCGTGGTCGATGACGCCCAGGTTCCGCAGTCCCAGGAAGTCCATCTTGATCAGGCCCATGGACTCACACGACGGGTAGTCGAAGCCGGTGATCTTGACCTGGTCCGAGGCGCGCATGTGCAGGGGGATGCGGTCGGTGAGCCGCGTCTTGGACAGGATGACCGCAGCCGCGTGCACGCCGGTGCCGCGCATCAGCCCTTCGATGCCCTTGGCGGTGTCGATGACCCGCTTGACGTCTGCTTCGGTCTCGTAGAGCTGCCGGATCTCACCGGCCTCGCCGTAGCGGGGGTGTTCGGAGTTGAAGACGCCGGAGATGGGGATGGACTTGCCCATCACGTCCGGCGGGAGCGCCTTGGTGATGCGCTCGCCGTGCGCGAAGGGGTAGCCCAGGATGCGCGAGCTGTCCTTGATCGCGTTCTTTGCCTTGATCTTGCCGAAGGTGTTCACCATGGCCGTGAACTCGTCGCCGTACTTGTCGGTGACGTAGCGGACCATCTGGTCGCGCTGGCGGTCGTCGAAGTCGAGGTCGACGTCCGGCGGGTTCAGCCGCTCGGGGTTGAGGAAGCGCTCGAAGAGCAACTGGTGCTCCAGCGGGCACAGTTCGGTGATGCGAGTGGCGTAGGCGACGATCGATCCGGTCGCCGAACCGCGGCCGGGACCGACGGGGATACCTGTTTCGCGGGCGTGTCGGCAGATGTCGGCGACCACGAGGAAGTAACTGGAGAAGCCCATCGGCCCGATGACCGTCATCTCGGTCTCGAAGCGCTCCATCACCTCGGCGGGGATCGGGTCGCCGTAGCGCATCACGAGACCCTTGAGGACCTCCTTGCGCAGCCAGGACTCCTGGGTCTCGCCCTCGGGCACGTCCGGGAACTGCGGCATCTCGTCGACGTAGTCGAAGACCTCGTCGTAGGACTCGATGCGCTCGGCGACGAGCAGGGTGTTGTCACAGGCCTCGGGCAGTTCGGAGAACAGCGCACGCATCTCCGCGGCGGTCTTGAGGTAGTAGCCGGAACCGTTGAAGCGGAAGCGTTTGGGGTCGTCCTTGTTCTTCCCGACGCCGATGCACAGCAGGTTGTCGTGCGCGTCGGCCTGGTCCTGCGTGACGTAGTGGGCGTCGTTGGTGGCCAGCAGCGGGATGTCGAGCTGCCTGGCCAGCCGCAGCAGCCCCTCCCGCACCGTCCGCTCGATGTCCAGGCCGTGGTCCATCAGCTCCAGGAAGTAGTTCTCCCTGCCGAAGATGTCCTGGTAGGAGGACGCGGCAGCGACGGCCTCGTCATACTGGCCCAGCCGGATCCGGGTCTGGATCTCCCCGGACGGGCAGCCGGTCGTGGCGATGATGCCGCCAGGCCGGGCGGCGATCAGTTCGCGGTCCATGCGGGGCTTCCCGGAGGGGAACTGCCCCTCGTAGGAGGCCTGTGTGGAGAGCCAGAACAGATTGCGCAGACCCTCGACGTTACGGGCCCACATCGTCATGTGGGTGAAGCGGCCGCCGCCGGAGACGTCCTTGGAGCCCTCACCGTCGTCGGACATCGCCCGGCGGCCGCCCGGTCCCCAGAACTCCTGTTTGCGGTTGAAGCGCGAGGAGGGGGCGACGTAAGCCTCAATGCCGACGATGGGTTTGACGCTCTCGTGTCCCTTGGCCACCTGCTGGAACTCGTAGGCACCGAACATGTTTCCGTGGTCGCTCATGGCGATCGCGGGCATGCGCTGACGCTCGACCTCCGCGAACATCGGCTTGAGCTTCTGCGCCCCGTCCAGCATCGAGTATTCGGTGTGATTGTGCAGGTGAACAAAGGAATCCGTCACCGGGCAGGCACCTTTCGGAGGTCGCGGGCGAGGCTCCACCCTATCCCCGGCGAGCTTGCGGGGTGCCGATCGGGGAGCCTCGTCCGACACGGACATTCCGGACGCCACGGCTTCGGCATCGATCCAAGGCCAGGACCGGGCACTGACACCGGCCGGGCACCCTGCGGGGTGCAGGCAGGCACTTCCGGCGTAGCCTCGCGCGTTGGCAGACAGGGACGAACGTCATCACGAAGGGCAAGCGTCATGAATCTCGAACAGGCCGGCTCCGTGGAGGAGCGTGGTGAGCGGATCCTGAAGGTCATCGAGGCCGCGTTCGGCGAACTGCTGGCCGCGGACCCCGCCGCCTTCCAGGTGAAGTTCCGCAAGATGGCCGCCTCGGCGTTCGCCTTCTACCGGGGAACCGCCTGCCTGTTCTACACGGACCTGGAAGGCGAGAAGAACGGCGGCCCGTTCCTGGACGAGCGGACCTCGCGCGTGTGGATGCACGGCGATCTGCACGCCGAGAACTTCGGCACCTACATGGATGCGAACGGCCGGCTGACCTTCAACGTCAACGACTTCGACGAGGCCTACGTCGGACCGTTCACCTGGGACGCGAAGCGCTTCGCCGCATCGGTGGCGCTGCTGGGGTACAGCAAGGCGCTCAGCGACGAGCAGATCAGCGCGCTGGTACGCACCTACGCGGCCGCCTACCGGGACCGGATCCACGCGCTGGCCACCGGCGAGAAGGACGACGGGGTGTCCACCCTGAACCTGGACTCCGCCGACGGCCCGGTGCTGGGAGCACTGCGGGCGGCCCGGATGAACACGCGGTTCTCCCTGCTGGAGACGATGACGGAGATCCGGGAGTTCGAGCGCCGGTTCACCCCGGGTGGCGGCACGGTCGACCTGGACTCGGCGACGCGGTACAAGGTGCTGGACGCCTTCGACGCCTACCTGGAGACACTGCCGGGGGCCACCCGGTTCCGGCCGGACGCCTACCGGGTGAAGGATGTCGTGGGCCGCCGCGGGGTGGGGATCGGCAGCGCCGGACTGCCCTCGTACAACATCCTGCTGGAAGGACACAGCGACGCCCTGGAGAACGATCTGGTCATCTACATGAAGCAGGCGCAGACGCCGGCCGTCTCCGCTCATGTGACCGATGAGCGGATCAGGGACTACTTCCGGCACGAGGGGCACCGCACGGTGATCTCCCAGCGCGCGCTGCAGGCGCACGCGGACCCGTGGCTGGGCTGGACGGAGCTGGACGGCGCCGGGCAGCTGGTGGCAGAGGTCTCGCCGTACGCCGTGGACCTGGACTGGTCGGAGCTGGACGATCCGGAGGAGATCGGTCAGGTGGTGGCGGACCTGGGCCGGGCGACGGCGACGATGCACGCGGCGGCGGACGACGAGAGCGGTCACTCTTTGGTGCCGTTCTCCACGGAACGCGCGATTGACGCGGCGATCGCCGCGGACGAGGACGGCTTCCCGCGGATGCTGGTCGACTTCGCGCACGACTATGGCGCCGTCGCCCGCCGTGACCACCGGATCTTCGTGGATCTGTTCCGCAACGGACGGATCCCGGGACTGTGAGCACAGGCCCGCCCGCGCCCGTCTGCAGACCGTGCCGGGCGGGCCGTCTTCGGTGACGGACCGCGGTCGCTTAGGAGCTTCTTATGCGCCCGCATGGCACACTCGGGCAGCGATGAACATGGCAGCGGCAGGGATCCGGACGGCGCGGGCGGGAGTCTTCACCGCGCTGTGCGTCACGCTGTCCGCGGGCGGCCACGTGCTGCTGTCGGGTGTGCCGCTGCCGCTGGTGCCGCTACTGCTGATCACGGCCTCGGTGTTCGTGCTCACGTTCGCGTTCGCGGACCGGGAGCGCGGCTACGCCCGTATCGCGGCGCTGCTGGTCCCGCTGGAACTCTGCGCGGACGCGGTGTTCACCTCGGGACAGCACGCCTGCTATGGGCAGGCCGGCGGCCCGGTGACGGGTCCGCTGCGTTCGGTGGGCATCGATCTGCTGTGCGCCGGCGGTGACGTGGGGACGCCGCTGTCCCGTGTGGCCTCCGGGGCGGCTCCCCTGTCGTCCCCCGGACTGCAGGGTGTGCCGCCGGCGGACGCGCCGTGGCTGCTGCTGGCGCTGCACGTCGCGGTGGGGCTGTGCGCGGCGGCGTGGCTGCGCCGTGGCGAGGCCGCCGTCGCGCGCCTGCTGCGGGCAGCCGCCGTGACGGCTTTCCGTCCGCTGCTGCTGGTCCTGCGGTGGCTGGGGCCGCGACCGGAGCCGGTGACCGGCTCCGCCGCCGTGCTGTCGTCCGGTGTGCTGCACCGGCCGCCGCTGTTGACACATTCCGTGCTGCGTCGCGGGCCGCCGGGGGCGTGGGCTTCGGCCTGACCCCGGTACCCCCTGACGCATTCGCACGGAAGAGGACACATCCATGAGCAAGCGCAACAGCCAGGAAGCCAAGCGCGCCGCCCGCGAGCGGCTGCGTGTCGAGCGCGAGAAGCAGGCCAAGCGGGAGAAGGTGCGCCGCCAGGCGATCGTCGGCGGCTCGATCGTCGCCGTGCTGGCGGTGGCCGCCGGCATCGGCGTCGCAGTCTCGAAGATGGGCGGCCCGGACGGACCGTGGGCGGTCGCCGCGCAGGTGGCCGACAAGGGCGCCGGCAGCTCGATGAAGTTCGACGGCAAGACGGTGGCTTACCACGCCCCGGCCCACACCTCGGGCAAGAAGGGTCTGGACATCGCCGTCGGCGACAAGAACGCCAAGCACACCCTCACCCTGTACGAGGACATGCGCTGCCCGATCTGCTCGCAGTTCGAGCAGAACGTGGGCGAGACGATCCAGAAGGACATCAAGGACGGCAAGTACAAGGTCAAGTTCGTCTTCGGCACGTTCCTGGACGGCGACACCAAGGACGGTCTCGGTTCGCGCGGCACGGGCTCGAAAAACGCGCTGAGCGCGCTGGGTGCGGCCCTGGACGTCAGCCCGCAGGCGTTCGTGGACTACAAGTACGCGCTGTACTCGAAGAAGAACCACCCGGAGGAGACGAAGGACGAGTTCGCCAAGGACAGCAAGCTGATCGACGTGGCCCAGCAGGTTCCCGCGCTGAAGAACAACAAGAAGTTCCAGCAGGCGGTGAAGGACGGCACGTACGACGCGTGGGCGATGGGCATGTCGGCCCAGTTCCGCGCGGCGAAGGACGTGTCGGGCACCCCGACGGTGAAGATGGACGGCGTGCATCTGAAGGCCGACGCGTCGGGCACCCCGCCCATGACTCCGCAGCAGTTCAACCAGTTGGTGGACGCGCAGATCAAGAAGGGCGGCGGGAAGGCCGCGGCGCAGTAGCGGCCGCGTTCCGGCCGGTGCCGGTGCGACGGACGGGCAGGTGAACCCCCATCGGGGACCTGCCCGTTCACCGTACCGACAGGTAGCATCTGCGAGCGTGACTGAGACTCGGGGTACCTCTCGCAGACCTGTCGATTCTTCCGAAGGGGCCGCGGCGCCGCGGACCGGCCCGGCGCGGCGGACGGTGGTCGCGGCCGGCGCGGCGTCGGCCGCGCTGCTGCCGTTGGCCGGCGTGGTGCCGGCCGCGCGCGCCGCGGACGGCCCGGTGTTCGGGCACGGCGTGGCCTCCGGCGATCCGCTGCCGGACGGCGTGCTGTTGTGGACACGGGTGACCCCCTCGCCGGAAGCGGTGCCGGGCTCGGGAGCCGGCGGCCCGGTGGCGGTGGCCTGGGAGGTGGCGACGGACGCGGACTTCGCGACGGTGACCGCCTCGGGCTCGGTGACGGCATCGGCCGCCTCGGACCACACGGTGAAGGCGGACGTGCGGGGCCTGTCCCCGGCGACGGACTACTTCTTCCGGTTCACCGCGGCCGGCGCGGCCTCCGGCATCGGCCGGACGCGCACGGCTCCGGCGGCGGGAGCGATGACGCCGAACCTGCGGTTCGGCGTCATCTCGTGCGCACACTGGGAGAGCGGATTCTTCGCCTCCTACCGGCACCTGGCCGCCCGCCGCGACCTGGACGCGGTGCTGCACCTGGGCGACTACGTCTACGAGTACGGGTCGGGCGAGTACCCGATGGCTCGCGAACCGGTGCGCACGGTGCAGCCGACGCACGAAACCCTCACGCTGGCCGACTACCGGAGCCGGCACGGGCAGGCGAAGACGGATCCGGACCTGCAGGCGTTGCACCAGGCTCTGCCGATGGTGGCGATCTGGGACGACCACGAGTTCGCCAACGACGCCTGGTCGGGCGGGGCGCAGAATCACACGCCAGGCGCGGAGGGCTCCTGGTCGGACCGGGCAGGCGCGGCCAAGCAGGCGTACTTCGAGTGGATGCCGGTGCGTCCCGCCACCGAGGGCACCACCTACCGGCGGCTGCGGTTCGGGTCGCTGGCAGATCTGTTCCTGCTGGACCTGCGGTCCTTCCGTGACGAGCAGCCCGACCTCGGGCACGGCGACGAGGTCGACGACCCCGACCGCACCATCACCGGCCGCCGGCAGCTGGACTGGCTGAAGGCCGGGCTGTCGTCCTCGCAGGCGGCATGGCGTCTGGTGGGCAACTCGGTGATGATCTCCCCTGTGGCGTTCGGTTCGGTCCCCGCCTACCTGCTGGGTCCGCTGGCGCAGGTGCTCAACATCCCCGAGGGCGGGCTCGCGGTGAACGCGGACCAGTGGGACGGCTACACCGACGACCGTGACGAGCTGCTACGGCACCTGCGGGACGGCGGCGTGGGCGACACGGTGTTCCTCACGGGTGACATCCACATGCACTGGGCGAACGACGTGCCGCTGCGGGCCGCGACGTATCCACACGATCCGGCGGTGGCCTCCGAGTTCGTGGTGACCTCGGTCACCTCGGACAACGTGGACGACATTCTGCGGGTGCCGCCGGGGACCGTCTCGACCGTCGCGGAGACCGCGGTGCGCGGCACCAACCGGCACGTGCGGTGGGTCGACATGGACGCACACGGCTACGGAGTGCTGGACGTGACCGCGGACCGTGTGCAGATGGACTACTTCGCGCTGTCCGACAAGCGGGACCCACGGGCGACGGTCCGGCACCTGCGGTCCTACCGGACCGCGGCGGGCCGCCCAGGCGTGGAGCGGACGGACGGTCCGCTCGGCTGAGGCGCCGCCGCGGCCGGTGTCAGAGGCTGTCGAGAAAGCCCAGCGCGGTGCGCCAGGTCGTCTCGGCGGCCTCTGCGTCGTGGTCGGGCAGGCCGGGGTCGGTGTAGAGATGCCCGGCGCCGCGGTAGCGGTAGACCTCGACGTCGGCTCCGGCCCGCCGCATGCGCAGGTACCAGGCCGAGAGCCAGTCGTGCGGCTCGAAGGGGTCGGGGTCGGCGACATGCAGCTGGACGGGCAGGTCGTCGACCACGGCGTCGTCGGCGATGTCCGAGGTGCCGTGCAGGAGCAGCAGGCCGCGGGCCCGGGTGTCGCCGAGGGCGAGGTTCTGCGCGATGGCGCCGCCCAGGGAGAGGCCGGCGTAGACCAGCCCGCTCTCGGACAGTGGCGCGGTGGCGGCGACCGCCCGCTTGAGCAGCTCGTCGCGGCCGATGGAGTCCTTGATCTCGCTGCCGCCCTCGACGGTGTCCGCGGTCCGGCCCTCGTACAGGTCGGGGACGTGCACCTCGTGGCCGGCGCGGCGCAGCCGGTCGGCCGCCTCGTGGACGGCGGGACGCAGGCCGTAGGCGGAGTGGAACAGGGCGATGGTGGCCAAGGGACTTGTCTCTTCTCACACGGCGGAGGTTTCCTACCCGACCATCCTGCCAGCTAGCGTCACGGGGAGACGTTCCCCTGGAGAGGAGTGGAATCCCATGGAGGACGTGCTGCGCCCGCTGATCGCTCTGGGCGGCACCGTGCTGCTGGCCGTGGTGATCGGCTGGCTGATCGACCGCAGTCTGCAGGCGGCGGACTCCCGGCATCCGGAGACGCCACTGTGGGAGCAGCTGCGGCGCTGTCGGCTGCCGCTCCAGCTCGTGGTGGCCTCCGGCGTGTTCCACCAGTCCTACTACTGGGCGGGGTTCGACTTCGCCCATCACACCGACCGTCTGATCCTTCGGCTGGTGGGCCTGCTCACGCTGGCGTCCCTGGTGTGGCTGCTGATGCGGATCGCAGGAGCGGTGGCGGAGACGTCGCTGGCGCGGTTCGCGGCGACCACGCACGACCCCCGGCGGGTGCGTCGGTTCCGCACCCAGTTGACGCTGGTGCAACGTGTGGTGACGTTCGTGCTGGCGACGATCGCGGCCGCGGTGGCGATCCTCGTGCTGTTCCCCCACCTGAGGGCGCTTGGCGCCTCGATGCTGGCGTCGGCCGGCGTGATCGGCATCGTGGCCGGTGTCGCGGCGCAGTCGATGCTGGGGAACCTGTTCGCGGGGCTGCAGATCGCGTTCGGGTCCTCGGTGAAGATCGGCGACATCGTGGTGGTCGAGGGCGAGTGGGGCACCGTGGAGGAGATCTCGCTGGCATTCCTCACCGTGCGGATCTGGGACGACCGGCGGCTGACGATGCCGGTGTCCTACTTCAACAACCAGCCATACGAGAACTGGTCGCGCGGTGGGACACAGCTCACCGGCACGGTCTTTGTGCACCTGGACCACTCGGCGCCGCTCCAGGAGCTGCGCGGGCGGCTGCTGCAGCTGCTGGAGGGCCGCAAGGACTGGGACGGCCGCGACTGGAGTCTGGTCGTCACCGACACCACGCCGACGACGATCGAGGTCCGGGCGGCCATGACGGCGAAGAACGCGGACGACGTGTGGACACTGCGCTGCGCGGTGCGCGAGGACCTGATCACCTGGCTGCAGCAGGAGCACCCGTACGCGCTGCCCCGGGTGGCGACCGCGCCGGCGGCTACCGCACCCCTGCCCCAACAGCGGGCGGAGCACAGCGGATAGCCCTTCAGCCGCGGAAGCTGCGGGCGTCGAGATGGCGCAGGACGCGGTCGACGACCTCCGGGTCGACGCCGGGCTCGTTGCGGGCGGCGAGCACCTCGTGCCGGGCGGCGGAGAGCAGCTCGCTCTGCAGGTGATGGATGCGCTTGAGCCGCCGCACACGCCGGGCGTGCCCCTCGTGCCGTTCCTCGTCGAGTACGTCGGGTGAGATGCGCACGCCGATGTCGGAGGCACGGCGGGCGAGAGCCTCGGTGATGTCCTCGGGCAGGTCCTCGAAGTCCTCGATCTCTTTGAGCCGGCGGCGGGCGGCCCTTGTGCATCGGACGGCGAGCTGCCGCTCCAGTTCCCGTTCGACGGCGCTGTCGGTACGCACGTCCAGCCGGCCGGCGAGCCACGGCAGGGTGAGGCCCTGGCAGAGCAGTGTGGCCAGCACGACGGCGAAGGCGATGAACAGGATGGCGTCGCGCTCGGGGAAGGGCGTGCCGTTCTCGAGGGAGAAGGGGACAGCGAGGGCCAGGGCCACGGAGGCGACGCCGCGCATGCCGGACCACCACACGATGACGGTTTCCTGCCAGCTGCCGGGGATCTCCTCGTCGAGGTCCTTCTTGCGGTGCAGTCTGCGGGCCAGCCATGCGGTGGGCAGCAGCCACACCAGGCGCAGGACGATCACGACGGCGACCACGGCGGCGGCAGCGGGCAACAGTTCGCGCCACCGGTCGCCCACGGAGGAGATGACGGGCTGCAGTTCGAGTCCGATCAGACCGAAGGCGACACCGGTCACCAGCGTGTCGATGACGGACCAGAAGGACTGCCCGGCCAGTCGACCGCTGACGTCGTCGGCGTCCACCGCGCGGTCGGAGGCGAGGTAGAGGGCGGTGATCAGAACGGCCAGCACCCCGGAGCCGTGCAGCTCCTCCGCGAGCACCCAGGCGGCGAAGGGCACCAGCAGGCTGAGGCCGGTCTGCAGGGTGACGTCGTCCAGGAACGTCATCAGCTTGTTCGCACCCCAGCCGAGGAGCAGGCCGACGGCGACGGCGACGACCGCGGACAGCAGAAGGCTGGCGGCCGCGCCACCCCACGAGAAGCTGCCGGTGACCACGGCGGCGATCGCCACGTGGTAGAGGGTGATCGCGGTGACGTCGTTGAAGAGCCCCTCGCCCTCCAGGATGGACACCAGCCGCCTGGGCAGGCCGATGCGGCCGGCCACGGCGGTGGCGGCGACCGGGTCGGGCGGCGCGACGAGCGCTCCCAGGGCCACCGCGGCGGCCAGCGACAGCCCCGGCACGACGGTGCGGGCGGCGAAGGCGACGGCCGCGGTCGTGACGAAGACCAGCGCGACGGCGAGCAGGAAGATCGGCCGTCTGTTGGCGGCGAACTGCCGCCAGTGGGTGCGCTGGGCCGCCGCGTAGAGCAGCGGCGGCAACACCAGGGGCAGGATGAACTGCGGCGGTACCTGGATCTCCGGCACGAAGGGCAGCAGGGCCAGCACGATGCCCAGCAGGGTCATCAGGACGGGTGAGGGCAGGCCGAGGCGGTCCGCGAGCGGCACCATCACCACTGCTGCGAACAGCAGAGCGAAGAGCAGCGCGATCTGGTCCACTCAGGAGCTCTCGTACCGCACGGTGTCCAGGGCACGCTGGAGGTCGTCCGGATAGCGGCTGGTGTACTCCACGCGGCGGCCGTCCGCGGGATGGTCGAAGCCGAGCTGGACGGCGTGCAGCCACTGCCGGGTGAGGCCGAGCCGTTTGGCGAGGGTGGGGTCGGCTCCATAGGTGAGATCGCCGGCGCACGGGTGGCGGTGCGCGGACATGTGGACGCGGATCTGGTGGGTGCGGCCGGTCTCGAGCTTGATGTCGAGGAGGCTGGCGGCGCGGAACGCCTCGACGAGGTCGTAGTGGGTGACGGAGGGCTTGCCGTCGGCGACGACCGCCCACTTGTAGTCGTGCTGCGGGTGGCGGCCGACGGGGGCGTCGATGGTGCCGCTGAGCGGGTCGGGGTGACCCTGGACGAGGGCGTGGTAGCGCTTGTCGACGGTCCGCTCGCGGAACTGCTGCTTGAGCAGCGTGTAGGCCCGCTCGGATTTGGCGACGACCATCAGGCCGGAGGTGCCGACGTCCAGGCGGTGCACGATGCCCTGCCGTTCGGCGGCGCCGGAGGTGGTGATGGTGTAGCCGGCGGCGGCCAGGCCACCGATGACGGTCGGCCCGTTCCAGCCCGGGCTGGGGTGGGCGGCGACGCCGACCGGCTTGACGATGACGACGATGTCGGCGTCGTCGTGGACGATCTCCATGCCCTCGACGGGCTGGGCGACGACGCGTACCGGCGCGGGGGGCTCCGGCATCTCCACCTCGATCCAGGCGCCGCCGTGCACCCGGTCGGACTTCCCCGCCGTGGCTCCGTCGAGGAGGACCTTGCCGTTCGCGGCCAGTTCGGCGGCCTTCGTCCGCGAGAAGCCGAACAGGCGGGCGAGGGCGGCGTCGACACGCTCGCCCTCCAGGCCGTCGGGCACGGGCAGGGTTCGGACCTCGGAAGTTCTCACCTGACCGAGTATGCCGGACCCGTTCCACGCCGCCGCCACCCCATCGGCGCAGCTCCGCATGCGACTCGCCGGACGCCCGCGTGACCGTATGACTACGGACAGCGAGGCGCTCGGAGGGAGCTCCCATGCCGGCCTTCTCCGGTCTGCGGCACATACCGGGGCACCGCATGCTCGTCGTCGCCACGGTGACGGCGCTGGCGACGGCCGGGATGTCGCTCGTGCCGGACGAGGGCGGCGCCGTGGCGTCACGCATGGCGGGCCCCTGCGCGATCGGCGGCGGCGACGGCTTCGGCGAGGGGCCCACCGGAGCGGAGTTCCTGCGGCCCCACGGCCACCACAAGGCCATCATGATCATGGTCGACTTCTCCGACATCCCGGCACAGGGACGGGCCAAGGACCGGGCCGCGTTCTTCTCCGCGTACAACGACCGCTACCTGCGGCGGGCTTCCTACGGCAGGTACACACTGCGGCTGCTGCCGAGCGACAGCTGGGTGCGGATGCCGAAGCCGTGGTCGGCCTACGGCATCCGGCGCGGCATCGGCTCGGACGCGATGCGGGCTTACGTGCAGGACGCGGTGGACGCGGCCCGCGCCCAGGGCACGGATTTCGGCGGCGCGGACTTCGTGTACGTGGTCGCGGACGACGACGTGCCTGCGCCGCCGACCGTGTCGCAGGCGAACACCTTCGAGGGGCTGTCTGCCGGATCGCATCGGCTGCGCGGTGCCGCGCTGATCTTCGGCCGGAAGCAGGACTCGGCCCCCTGGCAGCGGGGAAACTTCGTGCACGAGGCCAACCACCTGTACGGGCTGCCGGACCTGTACGACGTGGAACACGGCGCGTCCGTGCAGTACGCGGGCGGCTGGGACACGATGAGCATGGCCGGGATCTCGGACCTGCTGGGCTGGCACAAGTGGAAGCTGGGCTGGCTCTCCCGCCGCCAGGTGGACTGCGTGTACACGCCCGGGACGAGCAGCCACTGGCTTCAGCCGATCGGATCACCGGACGGCGCGGACATCGCCGTGGTACGCACCGGCCCGCACAGCGCGCTGGTCGCCGAGGCCCGTACGAAGACCGGCCTGGACGCCGGCATCTGCGCGGAGGGGGTGCTGCTGTACCGGGTGGACTCCTCGGTACCCACGGGCCGCGGGCCGGTGCGGGTGGTGGACGCGCACCCCGGGAGCCGAGGCGGAGCAGCCTGCTCCGCACGCTCCCCGGCGGAGCTGGCCGAGCTCGGCGACGCCCCGTTGACTCCCGGTGAGACGCAGACCTTCGCCGGCGGGGTGCGGGTGGGAGTCGTCGGTGAGGATGCCGGACGCTACCGGATCCGGGTCACGGTGCCGCCGGGGTGGCCCGGAAGCTCGTGAGGTCAGTCCCGGTCGTCTCGGCCCTGGTGCACGGTGCCGTCCGGGTCGAGGCCGCGGAAGGACAGCAGCACGATCAGGATGCCGCCGCACACGATCGCGGAGTCGGCCAGGTTGAAGACCGCGAAGTGGGTGGGGGCGACGAAGTCCACGACCTCGCCGCGGAAGACGCCCGGCGAGCGGAACAGCCGGTCGGTGAGGTTGCCGAACGCTCCGCCCAGCAGCAGGCCGAGCGCGATCGCCCACCACGTGCTGTACAGCTTGCGGGCGAGCCGCATGATCACGACGATGACGACGATGGCGATGGCCGCGAACACCACGGTGAGCGCCTGGCCGAAGCCGAAGGCGGCACCGGGGTTACGGATGACCTCCAGCTGCAGGTAGCTGCCGAGCACCTGGACCGTGCCCTGGTGCTCGAGTTCGGCGACCACGACCACCTTGCTGGCCAGGTCGAGGAGATAGGCGAAGGCCGCGACGCCGGCCAGCACCGCGATCCGGCGCCGCCCGCGCTGCTCGGTCTGCCGCCCCGGTGCCGACTCGCGTGCGCCGGCAGCCTCGTTCTCGCCCTGCGTCTCGATGGCCCGCTCCACCTCTGTCACGTGTTGAGGGTACGACACGCTTGCGCCCGTACGGTCAACGGCGCTCCTGGCGCTGCTTGCACTCGACGCACAGGATGGCCCGGGGGAACGCCTGCATGCGGGCTTTTCCGATGGCCTCGCCGCAGTTCTCGCACCGGCCGTAGGTGCCGGTGTCGAGCCGTTCCAGGGCGCGCTCGGTCTGGTGGAGCATCTCGCGGGCGTTGGCCGCCAGCGACAGCTCGTGCTCGCGGGTGATGTTGCGGCTGCCGGTGTCGGCGTCGTCCTCGCCCGCCCCGTCCGCGGAGTCACGCATCAGGCCGGTGAGCGTCTGGTCGGCGGCGGTGATCTCGTCCCGCAGCTCGGCGGCCGAGGCATGCAGCCCGGTGCGGGCCTCCTCGACCTCCTCGGCCGTCCAGGGGTCCTCCCCGGGCCGCACGGGCAGCTCGTGCGCTTCCGCGACGCGCGCGGTGGGCACCGGGGCGGCCTCGGCCGCCTGGGTCTTCTTCGGAGTCACCGTGCGAGCTCCCGTCCTCTTGGCCGCGGTCTTCTTCGCCGCGGTCTTCTTGGCAGCGGCCTTCTTGGTCGCCGTCTTCTTCGCCGCGGTCTTCTTGGCGGCGGTCTTGTTCGTGGGGGCCTTCCGGGCCGACGCGGTCTTCTTCACGGCCGCCTTCTTCGCCGGAGCGGTCTTCTTCACGGCCGCCTTCTTCGGGGCTGTCGTCTTCCCGGCCGCCGCCTTCTTCGTCGTGGCCGCCGACGTCGCCGGCTTCTTCTTCGCCACCATGGCCGCGGCCCCTTCACATAGTGTGATCTTGATCGCGAATCGTGACCGGAACGATAAATCGACTCCTCGCCTGCGGCAACGGGGCACGCCGGTCCGATCGAAGGCGTTGTGCCCGCCCGGGCCGGGTGAAAACCGGTCCGCGCGCGCCGTCTGCGGCCCGTACACTGGTGTGCGACGCGAGAGGCGTGGATGGGGACGAGTAGCGTCCGTACGCAGCCCAGAGCGACCCGGGGACGGTGTGAGCCCGGGGGCGAGCGCGGCGTGAAGATCACCCCGGAGCCGCCGGAGGAAAACCGTGCCCGGCGTGGGTGCGGTCGGTAGAACCGGCAGCGCGACCCCAACGAGGGGGCGGCGGGTCACCGCCGCCAAGGAGGGTGGTACCGCGGGAGAGGCCGCCGCATGGCGGGTGCTCTCGTCCCTCCGACGGAAGCGTCCACGCCCGCCGGAGGAAGACGACCCCCGATGAGTCCGCAGCCGCAGTACCGCCAGGTGCCCGCCCAGGTCGACCTGCCCGCGCTCGAGCACGCCGTGCTGGAGTTCTGGAACGAGCAGAAGGTCTTCGCGCGCACACTCGAGCAGTCCGAGGGACATCCCGAATGGGTGTTCTACGAGGGCCCGCCCACCGCCAACGGGATGCCGGGCGCCCATCACATCGAGGCGCGCGTCTTCAAGGACGTCTTCCCGCGGTTCCGCACCATGCGCGGTTACCACGTGGCCCGCAAGGCCGGATGGGACTGTCACGGCCTGCCGGTGGAGCTGGCCGTGGAGAAGGAACTCGGCTTCAACGGCAAGAAGGACATCGAGGCCTACGGCATCGCGGAGTTCAATGCCAAGTGCCGGGAGTCGGTGACCCGGCACACCGACGCGTTCGCCGCCCTGACCACCCGGATGGGCTACTGGGTGGACATGGACTCCGCGTACCGGACCATGGACCCGGAGTACGTGGAGTCCGTCTGGTGGTCGCTGAAGCAGATCTTCGACAAGGGCCTGCTGGTGCAGGACCACCGGGTGGCCCCGTGGTGCCCGCGCTGCGGCACCGGCCTGTCGGACCACGAGCTGGCCCAGGGGTACGAGACGGTCGTCGACCCCTCGGTCTTCGTCCGTCTCCCGCTCACCTCGGGCCCGTTGGCCGACGAGGCGTCGCTGCTGGTGTGGACGACCACACCGTGGACGCTGGTGTCGAACACCGCTGTGGCCGCCCACCCGGCGGTGACCTACCTCGAGGCGACCGACGGGCAGGAGAGGCTCGTGGTCGCCGAGCCACTGCTGGCCAAGGCCCTCGGCGAGGGCTGGACGGCGACCGGCCGGTCCTTCACCGGTGCCGAGATGGAGCGCTGGACCTATCAGCGGCCCTTCGAACTGCTGGAACTCGCGGAGGCGAACTTCGTCGTCAACGCCGAGTACGTCACGACCGAGGATGGCACCGGCCTGGTGCACCAGGCACCGGCCTTCGGCGAGGACGACCTGAGGACGTGCCGCGCCTACGGGCTGCCGGTGCTCAACCCGGTCCGTCCGGACGGCACCTTCGCCGAGGACGTCGGCCTGGTCGGTGGGCAGTTCTTCAAGAAGGCCGACGAGGCGCTCGTCGCCGACCTGGACGCGCGCGGCGTCCTCTTCCGACACGTGGCCTACGAGCACAGCTACCCGCACTGCTGGCGCTGCCACACCGCCCTGCTGTACTACGCGCAGCCGTCCTGGTACATCCGCACCACACAGGTCAAGGACGCCCTGCTGCGGGAGAACGAGCGCACCAACTGGTTCCCGGAGTCGGTCAAGCACGGCCGGTTCGGGGACTGGCTGAACAACAACATCGACTGGGCGCTGTCCCGCAACCGCTACTGGGGCACCCCGCTGCCGGTGTGGCGCTGCGCAGAGGACCACCTCACGTGCGTCGGGTCGCTGACCGAGCTGGGTGAACTGACCGGCACCGACTGCTCCGCCCTCGACCCGCACCGCCCCTACATCGACGAGATCACCTTCGCCTGCCCGACCTGCTCGGGCACTGCGACCCGGGTACCCGAGGTCATCGACGCCTGGTACGACTCCGGCTCGATGCCCTTCGCACAGTGGGGCTACCCGTACCGGAACGAGGAACTGTTCGACAAGCGCTACCCGGCGCAGTTCATCTCCGAGGCGATCGACCAGACCCGCGGCTGGTTCTACACGCTGATGGCGATCGGCACACTGGTCTTCGACCGCTCCGCCTACGAGAACGTGGTCTGCCTCGGACACATCCTGGCCGAGGACGGCCGGAAGATGTCCAAGCACCTGGGCAACATCCTCGAGCCCATCGCGCTGATGGACGAGCACGGCGCGGACGCGGTGCGCTGGTTCATGGCGGCCGGCGGCTCGCCGTGGGCGGCCCGGCGGGTCGGCCACGGCACCATCCAGGAGGTCGTGCGCAAGACGCTGCTCACCTACTGGAACACCGTCGCCTTTCAGGCGCTGTACGCCCGCACTTCGGGCTGGGCGCCGTCGGAGAGCGACCCCGCGCCGGCCGACCGGCCGCTGCTGGACCGCTGGCTGCTCAGCGAACTGCACGCGCTGGTCGCCCAGGTGACCACGGCGATGGACAATTACGACACCCAGCGAGCCGGGAAGCTGCTCTCCACCTTCGTCGACGACCTGTCGAACTGGTACGTACGGCGCTCGCGCCGCCGCTTCTGGCAGGGTGATCCGGCGGCGCTGCGTACGCTGCACGACACGGTGGAGAGTGTCACGCGGCTGATGGCGCCGCTGGTGCCCTTCATCACCGAGCGGGTCTGGCAGGACCTGGTCGTGCCGGTGACGCCGGGCGCCCCGGAATCGGTGCACCTGGCCGACTGGCCGGCCGCCGACGAGAAGGCCGTGGACCCGGAGCTGTCCGTGGACATGCTTCTGGTGCGGCGGCTGGTGGAGCTTGGGCGGGCCGGCCGGGCCGAGTCGGGCATGAAGACGCGGCAGCCACTGTCTCGGGCGCTGATCGCCGCGCAGGGCTTCACGCACCTGTCGACGGACCTGCGGGCCCAGATCACCGAGGAGCTCAACGTCAGCGAGCTGGCCTCGCTGTCCGACGTGGGCGGCTCACTGGTGGACACCGGCGCCAAGGCCAACTTCCGCGCGCTGGGAGCCCGCTTCGGCAAGCGCACCCCGGCGGTGGCCAAGGCGATCGCCGAGGCGAACGCCGCCGCACTGTCCGAGGCGCTGCGCCAGGGCACGGCTGCGGTCGAAGTGGACGGCGAGACCCTCGCGCTGTCGCCGGAGGAGGTCATCATCACCGAGACCCCCCGAGAGGGCTGGTCGGTGGCGTCCGACTCGGGCGCCACGGTGGCCCTGGACCTGGAGATCAGCCCGGAGCTGCGGCGCGCGGGTCTGGCCCGCGACGCGATCCGGTTGATCCAGGAGGCGCGCAAGAACTCCGGCCTGGACGTGGCGGACCGTATCGCGCTGCGGTGGTCGTCCTCCGACGACGAGGTCGGGCGTGCGCTGGAGGAGCACGCCGGACTGATCTCGGAGGAGGTGCTCGCGACGGACTTCGCGTCCGGCGACGCGGACGACACCTACGGGGAGCCGTTCAGCGACGAAGGGCTGGGCCTGACGTTCCGTCTGCGCAGGGCGTAGGCGCCACGACACGGCGGTGGGCCGGGTCCCGAGCGTTGCCCGGGACCCGGCCCACCGCCGTGTCGATATGCCTGTCCTTGCCTGCGTCAGCTGTCGTCCTCGTCGATGAGGAAACCGCGCATCGGGGACGGCGCCTGCTGGTGGCCGCCCTGCGGTCGCACGGGCGCCATGGGCTGCGTCATCGCCGGCGACATCTGCTGCTGGGGGCCGCCGTAGTGCTGGCCGCCGCCCTGCGTGTGTCCGCCACCATGACCGCCCGGACCGCCGTGACCGCCCATGTTCTGGCTGTTGGCGCCCATCGACTGGTGGCCGCCCATGGTGCCGCCGCCGGAGGGGGCACCGGCCGACGCCATCGAGGGGGACGGCGGCAGCGACGCGGCCGCCGGCGTGCGCGGAGGCGCCAACGAATCGTCGGACTGGTTCTCCAGCTGACGCAGCTGGCTCTCCAGGTACGACTTCAGGCGTGTGCGGTACTCGCGCTCGAAGCCGCGCAGGTCCTCGACCTTCCGCTCCAGCGTGGCGCGCGCGGACTCCAGGGAGCCCATGGCCACACGGTGCTTCTCCTGCGCGTCCCGCTCGAGGGCGTCCGCCTTGGCACGGGCGTCCCGCTCCAGACCCTCGGCACGGCTGCGGGCCTCGCCGACGATCTTGTTGGCCTCGGAGCGCGCCTCGGCGATCGCCTGGTCGGCGGTCTGCTGGGCCAGCGAGAGCACCCGGGCGGCGCTGTCGTTGTTCTGCCCGCCGGGGATGCCCGGAAGCTGCGGCCCGCCGTGGCCGGGACCACCCGGACCACCGGGACCGTGGCCACCCGGACCACCGGGGCCGTGGCCCATCGGGCCGTGGCCCGGTCCGCCCGGGCCCATCGGGCCGCCCTGGGGTCCGCCCTGCGGACCACCGGGACCGGCCGGCAGCTGCGGCTGGCCGCCGGGCAGCTGGGGAGGTCCCCCCATCCCCTGCGGCGGGCCGACCGGCTGCGGTCCGGATATGGCGGCGGGCACAGGGGCGCCGCCTGGGCGCTCCTGGCCCTGCTGATCGGGCGGCGGTTTGCGCATGCCCTGCTGTTGCTGGTTCTGCGCGGCCGCACGGGTCGCTGCGGCGAGCTTCGCCCGCAGGTCCTCGTTCTCGCGCAGCAGACGGGTCAGCTCGGCCTCGACCTCGTCGAGGAAGGCATCGACCTCGTCTTCGTCATAGCCTTCTCGAAGGCGGACGGTCGTGAACTGCTTGTTCCGCACGTCCTCGGGGGTCAGTGGCATCTCTTCACCTCAACGTAGTCATCGGCATATCGACAGGCCCGCCTCGTCTACCCCAGGCCACGAACGATGGACAGGAGAATGTAGACGATGATCAACAGAACGAAGAAGGACAGGTCGAGCGCCACGCCCCCGAAGCGCAGCGGTGGGATGAACCGCCGCAGCAGCTTCAGTGGCGGATCGGTGACAGTGTAGGCGGCCTCCAGAACGACCACCATCGCCCTGCCGGGGTGCCAGGACCGGGCGAACTGGAAGACGTAGTCCATCACCAGCCGGAAGATCAGCACGATCATGAAGCAGTACAGCGCGATGTACACCACTTCCAGTGCGGTACCCATCTACGCGTCCCTCTCCCCTGACTCTGTGCGCCCTCGCGGCACGTTTCCTCGGTCCTGCGTTCAGCTCTGGTTGAAGAACCCACCCTCAGCGATGCGGGCCTTGTCCTCCGCCGTTACATCGACGTTAGCAGGAGACAGCAGGAAGACCTTCTGCGTCACCCGCTCGATGCTGCCGTGCAGACCGAAGACGAGACCGGCCGCGAAGTCGACAAGTCGCTTCGCGTCGGTGTCGTCCATCTCGGTCAGATTCATGATCACCGGAGTGCCCTCGCGGAAGTGTTCCCCGATGGTACGGGCTTCGTTGTAGGTCCGGGGGTGCAGCGTCGTGATCCGGTACGGCTCGCGTTCGGACACCACCTTGGGCATGATCACCGGTGCGCCCTTCTCCTGGTTATAACGGTCAGGTGTGATGGATGACACGGGAGCAATCCTCCCGCCTCGTCCGCTTTCCGGTGCGGAAGCCGCCGGGGAGGCCACCGAGGGACGTTCCCGCTCCCGCTGGGCGGGCGGATGCGCCATCCGCACCTGCTCCTCGGGCTCGGTCCGCGGCAGGGAATGTGACTGAGGGGGCTCTTGAAGCCGACGACGGTCGGGGTCAGGCTCCGGCTCGGGCTCGAACTCGTCGTCGGGGTCGAACCCCGGGCCGTCGTAGCCGTCGTCCTCCACGAGGCCGAGGTAGACCGCCATCTTGCGCATCGCGCCGGCCATGCTCTGCGTCCTCCGCTCTGTGGGGCAGCTCCGCCTGTCCGATCAGACGGAAATGACCATATTTTCTACTGTGGTCCGACTTGCTTCGCGACGTTACCGGAGTCGTGGACGCACGCCGAGTACCGCGCTTCCGACGCGGAGATGTGTCGCTCCGGCGGCCACTGCCTCCTCCAGATCGCCGCTCATCCCTGCCGAGACCATCGTGGCAGCAGGGTGCCGGGCGCGCAGGCACCTTGACATTTCCGCCAGCCGTGCGAAGGCTTCCCGCGGCCGTCCCGCATAGGGGCCCCGCAACGGCGCCACCGTCATCAGTCCCTCCAGCCGGAGCCCCTCCTCCGCGGCCACCGCGTCGGCCAGTTCGGCCACCTGCTCCGGGTCCGCTCCGCCGCGCCCGCCGGCCCTTCCCGCGACGGCGTCCAGCCCGACCTGCACCGCGGCGCCCACCTCACGGCCGGACTGCCGGGCGGCGCGGCCGAGGGCGCCCACCAGCCGCAACCGGTCCACGGAATGCACGTGGTGGGCATAACCGGTCACGAAGCGTGCCTTGTTGGTCTGCAGCTGCCCCACGAAGTGCCAGTCCAGGGGGAGGTCCGCGCAGGCCGCGGCCTTCGGCGCGGCCTCCTGGTCACGGTTCTCCGCCACGTGCCGCACTCCGAGACCCGCGAGCAGCCGGACGTCCTCGGCGGGGTAGGTCTTGGTGACGACGATCAGCGTGACTTCGTCCCGCTCGCGCCCCGATGCGCCGCAGGCGTGCGCGATGCGCTCCTCCACCCGGGCGAGGTTGGCCGCGAGTTCCGCCTCGCGCTGCGTACCGCCGTCCGTCATGCCCCGCTCGTTCCGTTTTCTGCCGCGCCGGCATCGGCCGGCTCCAGCCACACATAGCCGGCCAGTCGTCCCGTCTCCTTGTCACGCCGGTAGGAGAAGTGGTCCTCCGACTCCAGGGTGCACACCGACGCGGTCTCGGGCACGAGAACGCCGCCGGCGGCCAGTTGGGCCCGGACACCGGCCGGCACGTCGACCGACGGCGTGCCCCATGAGGTGGTCGCATGTGCTTCGGGTACCACGGCGGACACCTCGTCCCGCATCGCCTCCGGCACCTCGTAGCACCGGCCGCACACCGCCGGGCCGATCCGCGCCCGGACACGTGCGGGTTCGGCCCCGAGCCGGACCATCGCCTCCAGCGCCGCCGGCACCACACCGGCCACCAGACCGGGCCGCCCGGCGTGCGCCGCGGCGGCCACTTCCGCAACCGGATCGGCGAGGAGCACGGGAGTACAGTCGGCGGTGAGGACCGCCAGCGGCAGTCCGCGCCGGGCGGTGATGACGGCGTCCACGCAGGGCGCCTCTCCGCGCCACGGGCCGTCGACGACGGCGATCCCGCGGCCGTGCACCTGGTTCATCCAGACCACCCGCCCCGGGTCGATCCCCAGGGAACGCGCCGCGAGTTCACGGTTGCGCAACACCGCGGCGGGGTCGTCGCCAACCGAGCCGCCGAGGTTGAGTGTGTCACGCGGAGCGGCGCTCACCCCGCCCCACCTGTCGGTGAAGGCGAAGTGCGCGCCGCCGGCGGAGTCGTGCTGTCCTATCACTTCAGGAAGTCCGGCACATCCAGTTCCTCGGCCGGGCTGTCCTGGTAGGGCCGGGCCGAGGGCACCTGGGGCGAGGCCGGCGGCGGGACCTCCGCGCTCCGGGCGGGCTCGGCGGCCGGCGCCTCGTCCGCGCGCGGGGCGAGCAGGCCGAGCGACGGGCGGTCGCGGTCGGCTTCGTCGGACGAACCGCGAGACGAGGCGGTGTTCTCGTCCTTGCTGGCGTAGGAGCCCAGGACCTTGTCGCGGTTCTTCGACGGCGGCTGGCCGCCGTCGAACCCGGCGGCGATCACAGTCACCCGCACCTCGTCGCCGAGCGCGTCGTCGATGACGGCGCCGAAGATGATGTTCGCCTCGGGGTGCGCGGCCTCGCTGACCAACTGCGCGGCCTCGTTGATCTCGAACAGGCCGAGGTCCGACCCGCCGGAGATCGACAGCAGCACGCCGCGGGCCCCGTCGATGGAGGCCTCCAGCAGCGGCGAGGAGATCGCCATCTCGGCGGCCGCCACCGCCCGGTCGTCGCCGCGGGCGGATCCGATGCCCATCAGCGCGGAGCCGGCCTCGGACATGACGGACTTCACGTCCGCGAAGTCCAGGTTGATCAAGCCGGGCGTGGTGATGAGGTCGGTGATGCCCTGCACACCGGAGAGCAGCACCTGGTCCGCGGACTTGAACGCGTCCAGGACGCTCACCTGGCGGTCGGAGATGGACAGCAGCCGGTCGTTCGGAATCACGATGAGGGTGTCGACCTCGTCCCGCAGACCGGCGATGCCGTCCTCCGCCTGATTGGCACGGCGGCGGCCCTCGAAGGTGAAGGGCCGGGTGACCACGCCGATGGTGAGCGCGCCGAGCGAGCGCGCGATGTTCGCCACTACCGGAGCGCCGCCGGTGCCGGTGCCGCCACCCTCGCCGGCGGTCACGAAGACCATGTCGGCCCCCTTGAGGACCTCCTCGATCTCCTCGCGGTGGTCCTCGGCTGCCTTCTGGCCGACGTCGGGGTTGGCACCCGCGCCGAGTCCGCGGGTGAGTTCGCGGCCGACGTCGAGCTTCACGTCGGCATCGCTCATCAACAGGGCTTGCGCATCGGTGTTGATCGCGATGAACTCGACGCCCTTGAGACCGACCTCGATCATCCGGTTGATGGCGTTGACGCCACCGCCGCCGATGCCGACGACCTTGATGACTGCGAGGTAGTTCTGCGGTGCTGCCACGTCGAAGGCCTCTCGCCTCGAGTTACGTATCCCTGTGGGGCGGTTCGGACGCCGACCCGAACCCTAACCGTGAAGTTTAGGGTTACCAGTGCCTGTACTTCCTTGAGTCTTCGCAAAGGACACTAAGTCGACACGTGCTGCCTGTTCAACGAACACGCCGAGCCTCCCGTTTTTCTTTTCACCCTATGTGATCAAGGCGAACGGTGACCAACCAGGGTGCCGACCAGCACGAACGTGCGTCAACCCCGCGAACGGCGCGCCACTGGCACGGCGTCAGGAGGCCGCCGGGGAGGTGGGGACGCTGACGTCGAAGTGGGTGGCGTGCTCCGCAGCCTGCAGCAGGGCACGCAGCGACTTCGCCTTGGCCTGGGGCTGTTCGCCGCTTCCCCACATCACCGTGCGCCCGCCCGTGAGCCGCAGCGTGATCGCATCATATGAACGCACTTCGACGACGCGCGTGTCGCGCGCCACGGCCGCCGGCAGCGCTGCCGCGATGTCCACAGCCTCGCGGCGCAGCCGGTCACGGCCGAAGTACTTCAGCGTCGGCGCTCCGCTCGTCCGCAGATCCAGAAGGGGAACGTGCTTCAAAGCCGTCCGCACGACCGCGAACCGCACGCCCTCGTCGTCGACCTCGACGTACCGTCCGGACTTCCGCATGAGCAGCACCGGCCGGCGCTCGGTCACCTTCAGCCCGATGCCGTGCGGCCAGGCGCGCACGACATCGACGTCGTCCAGCCGGCGCAGCTGGGTGAGCAGGCGGGCGCGCACCGCGTCCTCGTCGACGGAGGCGAGCGGAGTGCCGAGCGGAATGCCCGCGGCCTGACGGATCCGCTCGGCCGTGAGCACGTCCTGCCCGTGCACGGAGACATGGTCGACGCGCAGCCAGTGCGAGAAGAACAGCGCCCACACGCCGAAGGATCCGGCGAGCAGCAGGCCGACGGCCGTCAGCACGACGGTCCGCCGGCGCGGCCGGGGCAGGCGAACCGCCCGGGGCGGCCGCCCGCCCGGGCCGTCGCCGACGGCAGGCGCCCCGCGCGACGTCCGGGCGGCGGCGAGCGCCCCTTCGCCTGTGTTCCGGTCTGCGGTCCTGGACCGTCCGGCCACGCTTACCCTGCCTTCTCACGCCCTGTCAGCGTGCGCTCAGGCGCGCCGGCGTGCTCGCATCGCTTCGTACACCATGGAGACCAGCAGCTCGTCCGCGTCGGGGCGGCCGAACTCGGCCGCTGCCCGCGCCATGGTGTGCAGCCGGTGCGGATCGGTGAGCACCGGCAGCACGTTTCCCTGGATCCACTCGGGCGTCAGCTCGGCGTCGTCGACGAGCAGTCCGCCGCCCGCGGCCACCACCGGCTGTGCGTTGAGCCGCTGTTCACCGTTGCCGACGGGCAGCGGCACGTAGGCAGCCGGCAGCCCGACAGCGGACAGCTCCGCAACGGTCATCGCCCCGGCCCGGCAGAGCATCATGTCGGCCGCGGCGTAGGCGAGGTCCATCCGGTCCACATACGGTACCGGTACATAGGGCGGCATTCCGGGCATGTTGTCGATCTGCGGCAGTTCGTTCTTCGGCCCGACGGCGTGCAGCACCTGGACGCCGGAGCGCTGCAGCACGGGAACGACGGTCTGCACGGCTTCGTTGAGCCGCCGCGCGCCCTGTGAACCGCCGGAGACCAGCAGGGTCGGCAGGTTCAGGTCGAGACCGAACGCGGCACGGGCCTCGGAGCGGGCCGCCGACCGGTCGAGGGTCGCGATGGCGCGGCGCAGCGGGATGCCGATGTAGCGGGCATGCCGCAGCTTGCTCTGCGGGGTCGAGACGGCGACGTGCTCCGTGTAACGGGAGCCGATCTTGTTGGCCAGGCCGGGACGCGCGTTGGCCTCGTGCACGACGATCGGCACGCCGAGCCGCTTGGCTGCCAGGTAGCCGGGCAATGCCACGTAGCCGCCGAAGCCGACGACGCAGTCCGCCTTGGTGCGCTCCAGGATCTGCTCGGCGGCCTTGATGGTGCCCCGCAGCCGCCCGGGGACGGTGATCAGCTCAGGGGTGGGTTTGCGCGGCAGCGGCACGGCCGGGATCAGGCCGAGTTCGTAGCCGCGCTCCGGGACCAGCCGGGTCTCGAGTCCGCGCTCCGTGCCGAGGGCCGTGATGCCCACGGTCGGGTCCTGCCTGCGCAGGGCGTCCGCGAGGGCGAGCGCGGGCTCGATATGGCCGGCGGTCCCCCCACCGGCGAGTACGACATGCACCGAAATTCACCGCTCTCCGGACGGAGGCCCACCGGGCCGCCGCCTCATCGTCATCCGTCTCACGCCGGCCTTCACGCGGGCGAACCCGCCGAGGACCGGCTGCCGCGCCGCCAGGGCCGCACGGGCGGCCGGGTCGCTGCGCGCGAAGGCGACGAGCAGCCCGACCGCGGCCATCGTCGGCAGCAGAGCCGACCCTCCGTAGGAGAACAGCGGGAGCGGGACACCGGCGATCGGCAGCAGACCGAGCACCGCACCGATGTTGATCACGGCCTGCACCGTGATCCAGGTGGTCACGCCTCCCGCGGCGTACCTCACGAAGGGGTCCTCCGTGCGTCCGGCCACGCGGATACCCGCATAGCCTAGAGCGGCGTACAGGGCGAGCACCGACAGCGTCCCCGCAAGTCCGAGTTCCTCCCCCGTCACGGCGAAGATGAAGTCGGTGTGTGGTTCAGGCAGTTGTCCCCATTTCTCCACACTCGCCCCGAGGCCGGAGCCGAACCATCCCCCGGACGCCAGGGCGTAGATACCGTGCAGCGCCTGCCAGCACTGGTCGTTCGGGCCGGGGTCCGTGGCACCCAGGCAGGCAAGCCGCGACATCCGGTTGGGGCTGGAGGTGAGGAAGAATGTGCCGATCGCAGCGGCGGAGGCGAGTACGCCGGCGAACAGCCGGGTGGGGGCGCCGGCCAGCCACAGCAGGCCGAAGAGGATGCCGGTGAGGATCATCGCGGTACCCATGTCGCCGCCGAGCATGATGAGTCCGAGCAGCAGGAGGCCGACGGGGACGAGCGGGACGAGCATGTGCTTCCACTGGCCCAGCAGACGCTTCTCGCCCTTTCGGGCGAGCAGGTCGGCCCCCCACAGCACGAGAGCCAGCTTGCCCAGTTCGCTGGGCTGGAACTGGAAGGAACCGCCCAGACCGATCCAGTTGCGATTGCCGTTGACGGCCATGCCGATGCCGGGCACCTGCACCAGGGCCATCAGCACGACAGAGAGCGCGAGCAGCGGATAGGCGAGTCTGCGGTGCAGGGTGACGGAGGTGCGGGCAGCGACGAGATACAGCGCTCCGCCGAGCCCGGCGGCAAGCAGCTGCTTGTTGAAGTAGTACGTGGAGGGCAGCCCGTTGTTGAGCGCCTCGATCTGGGAGGCGGAGAAGACCATCACCAGACCGAGGGCGGTCAGGAGCAGGCTGCTGCCGATCACGACGTAATAGGCGGTCAGCGGCCGGTCCCAGGCACGGCGGGCACGACGGTAGGCGTCCCGCAGCCCGCCTGCGCCGCGGCGGGGCGGGCCCGGCGGCGGCACAGCAACGCGCCGGCGCCCGCGCGGGGGCGCCGTGGGGGTGCCGGCGTGTCCGGTCGTCATGTCCGTCCCCTCCTTCTCGCCGCACCGGCGTACGGAGGGCCGGCGGGCCTAGAGCTGCTCGGCGGCCGGCCCGGGCTCCAGTGCGCGGACCGCCTCGGCGAACGCCTCGCCTCGCGCGTGGTAGTCGGTGAACATGTCCATCGACGCGCAGGCCGGCGCCATGAGCACGGTGTCTCCGGGCCGGGCGAGGCGGGCGGCTTCGGCGACCGCCGCCGCCATGGCCCCAGTGTCGGTCCGGTCGACGTCGACGACCGGGACATCCGGGGCGTGTCGCCTGAGCGCTTCGGCGATGAGGTGCCGGTCGCGGCCGATGAGGACGGCAGCGCGCAGCCGGCCGGCCGCGTCGCCGACGAGTTCGTCGAAGGTGGCGCCCTTGGCGAGGCCGCCGGCGATCCACACCACGGACCCGTAGGCGGCCAGCGAGGCGGCCGTCGCATGCGTGTTGGTGGCCTTGGAGTCGTCGACGTAGGCAACCCGCGCCACCTCGGCGACCCGTTCGATGCGGTGCGGATCGGGACGGAAGGCCTTCAGCCCGTCGCGGACGGCGCTCGGCGGCACCCCGTAGGCGCGGGCCAGCGCGGCAGCGGCCAGTGCGTTGGCGATGTTGTGCGGCGCCGATGGCGTGACGTCGCCGACCGCGGCCAGCTCCTGGGCCTGTTTCTGCCGGTCGGGCACGAACGCCCGGTCGACGAGCAGGTCCTCGACGACGCCGAGCTGCGAGGGCCCCGGGGTGCCGAGCGTGAAGCCGACAGCCCGGCAGCCCTCGACCACGTCGGCTTCGCGCACGAGCGCCTCGGTGGCGGGGTCTGCCGCGTTGTAGACGCATGCGACCCGGTTGCCCTCGTAGATCCGGCCCTTGTCGGCGGCGTAGGCAGCCATGGACCCGTGCCAGTCCAGGTGGTCCGGCGCGAGATTGAGGACGGCGGCGGAGTGCACGCGCAGGCTGGGCGCCCAGTGCAGCTGGTAGCTGGACAGCTCGACGGCCAGCACGTCGTAGCGGTCCTCGGACAGCACCACGTCGACGATCGGTGTGCCGATGTTGCCCACGGCGGCGGTGCGCAGCCCGGCCGCCTCCAGCATGGCGGCAAGCATGCGCACGGTCGTGGTCTTGCCGTTGGTGCCGGTGACGGCGAGCCAGTCCGGCGCGTCGGGGCCGCGCAGCCGCCAGGCCACCTCGACGTCGCCCCACACCGGGACGTCCGCCGCGGCGGCCGCGGCGAACAGCGGGCTGTCCGGCCGCCAGCCGGGCGAGGTGACGACGACGTCGGTTCCCTCGGGGAGGGCGTCGCCGTCGCCGAGCCGCACGGTCAGGTCACCGGGCGCGGCCTCCAGTTCGGCGGCGCGCTTTCGCTGTACGTCACCGTCGCCGCCGTCGACGACGGTGACGTGTGCTCCGAGGCCGGCCAGGGCGCGGGCGGCGCTGACGCCGCTCACCCCGAGCCCGGCGACGGCGACCCGGCGGCCGGTGAGGCCCTCGGCGCCGCTCACTTGCTGGCCGCCCAGGCCGCGTAGAACAGACCGATGCCGACGATGGCGCACATGCCCTGGATGATCCAGAACCGGACCACCACGAGGACCTCGGACCACCCCTGGAGTTCGAAGTGGTGCTGCAGCGGCGCCATCTTGAAGACACGTTTCCCGGTGAGCCGGAAGGAGCCCACCTGGATGACCACGGACATGGTGATGAGCACGAACAGGCCACCGAGCACGGCAAGCAGCAGCTCGGTGCGGGAGCAGATGGCCAGGCCGGCCAGCGCGCCGCCCAGCGCGAGCGATCCGGTGTCGCCCATGAAGATCTTGGCAGGCGAGGTGTTCCACCACAGGAAACCGAAGCAGGCGCCCATCAGGGCAGCGGCGACGACGGCGAGGTCGAGCGGGTTGCGCACCTCGTAGCAGGCGGAGCCGGCGGTGGCGAAGTGCGCGCAGGACTCCTGGTACTCCCACACCCCGATGAAGGTGTAGGCGCCGAAGACCATCACGGAGGCGCCCGTGGCCAGGCCGTCCAGACCGTCCGTCAGGTTCACGCCGTTGGACATGGCCAGAGTCATGAACAACGCCCAGACGACGAACAGCACCGGCCCGATGGACCAGCCGAAGTCCTCGGTGAAGGACAGCCGGGTGGAGGCGGGCGTCAGGCCACGGGCGTCGGCGAAGTTGAGGGCCAGGACGGCGAAGGCGACGCCGACGATGAGCTGTCCGGCCATCTTTGCCTTGGCGCGCAGGCCGAGGCTTCGCTGCTTGACGATCTTGATGTAGTCGTCGAGGAAACCGACCAGACCCATCCCGGCGAACAGGAAGAGCACCAGCACGCCGGAGAAGCTGGGTTCGCTGCCGGTGACCAGCTTGGTCAGCGCGTAGGCGATGAGCGTCGCAAGGATGAAGGCGATGCCGCCCATGGTGGGGGTGCCGCGCTTGCTGTGGTGGTTCTGCGGGCCGTCGTCACGGATGAACTGGCCGTATCCGCGGGAGGCGAGCAGCTTGATGAGCAGCGGCGTGCCCACCAGGGACAGGAAGAGTCCGATGACTCCAGAGAAGAGGATCTGCCTCATCCGGCCTGGACCTCGCCCTCGAGCAGGCCGAGCGCGACGCGCTCCAGGCCGACCGATCGGGAAGCCTTCACCAGGACCACGTCACCCGGGCGCAGCTGACTGCGCAACAGGTCGACCGCCGCCTGAGCGTCGGATACGTGCACCGACTCCTCACCCCACGAACCCTCGTTCTTGGCGCCCATGTCCAGCCAGCCGGCCTCCCGGCCGCCCACCGCCACGAGCTTGCTGACGTTGAGCCGGACGGCGAGCCGTCCGACCGCGTCGTGCTCGGTGAGCGACTCGTCACCGAGCTCGGCCATCTCGCCGAGCACCGCCCAGGTGCGGCGCCCGCGGCCGATCGCGACGAGTGCGCGCAAAGCTGCCCGCATGGACTCGGGGTTCGCGTTGTAGGCGTCGTTGACGATCGTGACCCCGTCCGCGCGTTCCCGTACCTCCATCCGCCACGACGAGAGGGTGTCCGCAGCGGAGAGCGCTTCGGCGATTCCCTCGGCGGGCATGCCCGACTCAAAGGCGACGGCCGCCGCGGCGAGCGCGTTCGACACGTGGTGCTCACCGTACAACCGCATGGTCACATCGCCGCACCCGGAGGGTGTGTGCAGCGTGAACGAGGGCCGTCCGTCGTCGCTGAGGCGGACGTTCTCGGCACGGACGTGCGCCTCGGCGGACTCCCCGAAGTACACGACGCGGGCCGTGGTGCGGGCGGCCATGGCGCGCACCAGCGGGTCGTCGGCGTTGAGCATCGGCGATGCCGCCCTCCTCGGCCGGCGGCAGCGCCTCGACGAGTTCGCCCTTGGCCTGTGCGATCTTCTCCCTGCTTCCGAACTCCCCCACGTGCGCGGTGCCGACGTTGAGGACGACGCCGACGCGCGGCGGGGTGAGCCCGGCGAGGTAGCTGATGTGGCCGACTCCGCGGGCGCCCATCTCCAGCACCAGGTGCCGGGTGTCGGACGCGCTGCTCAGGGCGGTCAGGGGGAGGCCGATCTCGTTGTTGAGGGAACCCGGAGTCCACACGGTGGGGCCCAGTCGCTGCAGCAGCTGGGCGATGAGGTCCTTGGTGCTGGTCTTGCCTACGGAGCCGGTGAGCGCGGTGACCTGGGTGCCCAGCCGGGCGATGACGTGGCGGGCCAGCGCGCCCAGTGCTCTGGTGACGTCGTCGACGACGACCGCGGGCACGCCCACGGGACGCTGGGCGAGCACGGCCGCCGCCCCGTCGTCGACGACCTGACGGGCGAAGTCGTGGCCGTCGACGCGGGCGCCGACGAAGGCGACGAAAAGGGCGCCGGGCGTCACGTCACGGGAGTCCTTGACGACTGGCCCGGTGACGGTGGCCTGCGGGTCCGGTATGTCGCGCAGCTGTCCCGAGACGACAGTGGCGATCTCTGCGAGGGAGAGGGGGATCATCGGTCCTGGTCGTGGGTCCGGTCGGTCGCGGTGGTCTTGCGGGTCGGGGTCGGGTGGTCTGGTGGTGCCTGTCCGGTACGGCCCGCGGAGACGGCCGCCACCTGCTCGATGGCCTCCCGCAGCACCTCACGGTCGTCGAAGGGCCGGATCACGCCGGCGATGTCCTGGCCCACCTCGTGGCCCTTGCCGAGGATCAGGACGGTGTCGCCGGGCTGCGCGTGGGCGACGGCGACGGCGATGGCGGAGGCCCGGTCCTCCTCGAGCAGCACGGTGCCGCGTTCGTAGGAGGGAACCGTGGCCGCGCCGCCCAGCATGGTCGCGAGGATGGCCAGCGGGTCCTCCGAGCGCGGGTTGTCGGAGGTGAGCACCGCGGTGTCGGAGAGCCGGGCGAGCGCGGCGCCCATGGCGGTGCGCTTGTGCGGGTCGCGGTCGCCGCCACAGCCGAGGACGGTGTGCACCTTGCCCTCGGTGACCTTGCGGACGGCGTAGAGAACGGACTCGACGGCGTCGGGTTTGTGCGCGTAGTCGACCATGGCCAGGTACGCCTGACCGGCGTCCACACGCTCCAGCCGGCCGGGCACGCCTGGGACGGCCGCGATGCCGTCCGCGGCGGTCTGCGGGTCGACGCCTGCCGCGGTCAACGCGGTGATCGCGGCGAGCGCGTTGGCGACGTTGAACGGGCCGGGCAGGGGCACCGAGGCCCTTACGCTCTCCCCGTTCGGGCCGAGTGCGGTGAAGGTGGAGCCCAGCGGGCCGATCAGCACGTCGTCGGCCCGCCAGTCGGCGTCCGGGTGTCCCTCGGCGGAGAACGTGGTCACCGGGACCTCGGACTCCTCGATGAGGCGGAAGCCGTACTCGTCGTCGAAGTTGATCACGCCGGCCCGGGAACGGGCCCGGGTGAACAGCTGTGCCTTGGCCTGGAAGTAGTCCTCCATGTCCGGGTGGAAGTCCAGGTGTTCCGGGCTGAGGTTCAAGAAGACGCCGATGTCGAACACGCAGCCGTCGACCCGGCCCAGGACCAGGGCGTGGCTGGAGACCTCCATGGCAACCGAGGAGACGCCGCGCTCGCGCATCACGGCGAAGAGCGCCTGCAGGTCGGTGGCCTCCGGGGTGGTGCGCTCGGACTTGACCCGGTCGTCGCCGATGCGGGACTCGACGGTGCCGATGAGTCCGGTCAGCGAGCCGTCCTTGAGGGCGGCCTGCCGCAGTCCACCCTCGACGAGGTAGGCGGTGGTGGTCTTGCCGGAGGTGCCGGTGATGCCGATCTGCAGCAGGTCCTCACCCGGATGGCCGTACAGGGCCGCGGCGAGCGCCCCCATCCGGGCACGCGGGTCCGACACCGTCAGCACCGGCAGACCGGTCGCGGCGGCACGCTCGGTGCCGCCCGGGTCGGTGAGGACGGCGACGGCGCCGAGGCTGGCGGCCTGGGTCGCGAAGTCGGCGCCGTGGAAGCGGGCGCCGGGCAGGGCGGCGTAGACGTCGCCCGGCCGCACCGCGCGGGAGTCGTGCGTGATGCCGGTGGCGGCGTCACCGGCATGGGCGTCCACGCCCAGGTGCGCGGCGAGCTCGGCGAGCGGCACGGGGCGCACCTGCTCCGGGCGGGGTGGTGCGGAGGGGTTCTGATCAGCGTGTGGCACGGCGGTGAGCGTACCCGTCGGGCGGTGTCCACCGCCAAGCGAGGGGCGGGGCCGCCGCGGGGTGGCGGGGCGGTTCTCCTCGCCGTCGGTGATGGTACTCACGTGCTGCTCCGGTCAGTGGCCCGGCTTGAAGGAGACCGGGATGTGCGGGGAGTGGGCGCCGGTGGGCGGAACCTGGAGGGTCTTGAGGGAGAACTCCATGACGTGTCGGAAGACGGGACCGCACACGTCGGATCCGAAGTAGCTCCCCTTGCGCGGGTTCTGTACCGCACAGTAGACGGTGACCTGCGGATTGTCTGCCGGAGCGAAGCCGGCGAAGGACGAGGTGTAGCCGTGGTAGATGCCGGTCTCGGGATCCACCCGGTTGGCGGTACCGGTCTTCCCGGCGACGAGATAGCCGGGGATCTTCGCGACCTGGCCGGTGCCGATGTCGCTGGAGACCACGCGTTCGAGCATCATCGCCACCTCGTGCGCGGTCTTCCCGCTTACCACGCGGCGCCGGTGGGGGGTGGGCGCCGCGGTGAACTTCCCGTCGGGACCGGTGGTGCCGCGTACCAGGCTGGGCTCGACGCGCACGCCGCCGTCGGCGATGGTGGAGTAGATCGAGGCCGCCTGCAGCGCGGTCAGGGAGAGGCCTTGCCCGAAGGGGATGGTGTACTGCCGGGACCCCTTCCAGTCCTCCGGCTTAGCCAGCAGGCCGGGTGTCTCGCCAGGAAAGCCGAGCCCCGAGCGGCGGCCGATGCCGAACTTGTGCAGGTAGCCCCAGAGAGTCTTGTTGATCTCCTCGCGCGTGTCGCCGAGCTGCCCGGTCGCGAGGATGGTGCCGATGTTGCTGGACTTGGCGAGCACGCCGGTGAGCGTGAGGTGCCAGGTGGGGTGGTCGATGTCGTCGGCGAATGAGCGGTCGGCGCGCGGCAGCCGGTTCGGCACGGTGACGTGGGTGCGCGGGGTGGCGGCGCCCTCGTTGATGACAGCCGCCATGGACATCACCTTGGCGGTGGATCCGGGCTCGTAGGCGTCCTGGACAGCGGCTTCGCCCAGGGCGTCGGCGTCGGCACGGCCGATGTGGTTGGGGTCGTAGCCCGGGGCACTCGCCATGGCGAGGACCTCGCCGGTACCGGGGTCCTGCACGACGACGTAGCCGCCGTCTGCCTGCGACTCCTTCACCTGCCGGCTGATGGCGCGCTGGGCGGTCCACTGGATGTCGCGGTCGAGGGTGAGCTGGACGTCGGTGCCGGGGACCGCGGGGTTCTCCTGCACCCCGGCCGTGGGCACCTGGTGACCGCCGGACTGGGCATAGGTGATCTTGCCGTCCTGCCCGGCCAGCTTGTCGTCGTACTTCGCCTCGAGGCCTCCGCTGCCCTCCCCGGCGGCGTTGACGAAGCCGAGCACCCCGGCGGCGAGTGCGTGGTCGGGGTAGACGCGTTTGGCGTGTTCCTGGGCGTACACCCCGGCGAGGACGTTCGCGCCGTCGCCGTCGGCGGCCTTTCCGGCCAGGGTGGCCTTCAGGTCCTTGATCTGCCGCCACGCCTGCGGAGTGCGCTTGCGGGCGAGCAGCACGTAGCGGGTGTCGTGGCGGGAGAGCTTGTCGGCGAGACCGTTCGCGTCGACGTCGAGGATGGGGGCCAGCAGCCGGGCGGCCTGCCGCGGGGCGTCGCCGACGCCGGTGATGTCCTTGGTGAACAGGTACGGGTCGGCGGTGATGTCGTAGGCGTCGACGGTGGTGGCCAGCGGGTTGCCGTCGCGGGCGGTGATGGCACCGCGTTCGGCGGCGAGGGGGACGGTGATGTAGCGGTTGACGGCCGCCTTCTCGGCGTAGGCGCTCGCGTCGACCGCCTGGACCTGCAGGAGGCGGGCCGCGAACACCGTGACGACCAGGGTGAGGACGAGGCCGACCATCCGCAGCCGCGGGCGGTGGCTCGCCAATCGGACTGCGGCGCCGGTCCGTCGGGGTGCGGTGCGGCCGCGGGCGGGGGCGGGAAGCCGGCGCGGGGTCCGGGAGCGTTCGCTCACCGCTCCTCCTGTTCGGGCTGCGCGGAGAGGTTCGGTGACGGGCCCGGGGCGGGCTCGCCGGAGAGCGTGGCGTCCGGCGTGCGAGTCGGGGCCGGGGCGTCGGTCGGGGCCGGGGCCGGCGAGGGGCTGCCGCGCACGGTGCCGTCGGCGCCGAGGAAGACGGGGACGCCCCCGGGGACCATGCCCATCCCGTGGGCCCGGTCGGCCAGCTCGGCGGGGTCGGAGTATGCGTCGACCCGCTGCTGCAGGGCCTGCTGCTCGTCGGTGAGCTCCTTGGTCTGCTGCTCCAGTCTGGACAGCCGGAAGGAGCCCTTGTTGAGGGAGGCGTTGAGCAGCAGTAGCGACAGCAGGCCGGAGCCGAGGAGGACGACGACCAGCAGGACGAAGGGAGTGCGCGCGGCGGTGGTCCTGCCGCCCGGCACCAGGCGGGCCAGTCGTACCGACCGCTGCCGATCACTCACGTGGATGCCTCCCGGATGCGCTGGGCGCCGCGCAGCCGGGCGGGCGCGGCGCGGCGGTTCCCGGCGATCTCCTCCTCGTCGGCCCGCTCGGCGCCCCGGGTGAGCAGGGCCAGGCGCGGCTGGTACTGCTCGGGAACGACGGGCAGGCCTGGAGGTGCGGTGCTGCGCGCTCCCGCGGCCAGCACCTGCTTCACGAGCCGGTCCTCGAGGGAGTGGTAGGACAACACGGCGATGCGCCCTCCGACGGCGAGGGCATCGACGGCGGCCGGGACTGCCCGTTCCAGCACGGACAGCTCCGCGTTCACCTCGATGCGCAGCGCCTGGAAGGTGCGCTTGGCGGGATTGCCGCCGGTGCGCTTGGCCGCCTGCGGCAGCGCCTCACGAATGACGTCCACCAGCCGGGCGCTGCTGGTGAACGGTTCCTTCTCGCGTTCCCTGACCACGGCCTCCACGATGCGCCGTGCCTGCTTCTCCTCGCCGTAGGCGCGCAGGATGCGTACCAGATCGCCGGGCGGATAAGTGTTGAGGACCTCGGCGGCACCGATGCCGCGGGTCTGGTCCATCCGCATGTCCAGCGGAGCGTCCTGGGCGTAGGCGAAGCCGCGAGCGACCTCGTCGAGCTGCAGTGAGGAGACGCCGAGGTCGAAGAGGACGCCCTGCACCCGGGGGACGCCGAGACGGCGCAGCACATCGGGGATCTCGTCGTAGACGGCGTGTTCGAGACTCACCCGATCGCCGTACGAGACCAGCCGTTCGCCGGCCAGCCGCAACGCTTCGGTGTCCCGGTCCAGGCCGATCAGCCGGACCGCCGGGAAGGTGCGCAGCAGCGCCTCACTATGCCCGCCCATGCCGAGGGTGCAGTCGAGGACGGTGGCCCCCGGTTCGGCGAGGGCGGGCGCGAGAAGGTCCAGGCATCGTCGGAGCATGACGGGGACGTGGCGCTCGTTCGTACTCATGTGCCCTCTCGATGTCCGCGGGCAGCATGCCGGACGCCCCTGCTTCCCGGCCCCGCCCGCCTTGGAAGGGGAAGCGGCGGCCCCGCCGCACGGACGCGGCCACGTGTGCGGGGACTTCGGGCCCCGAGGGAGTGTCACCCCTCCCACTTCGCGTCACTTTAGTCCACTCCCTCCCCCGGTCAACCAACTGGTCAGGCGCGTCCTCAGCGGGGCGGACCGCCCGCTGTGGAGTGGATCACAGCCAGGGGCGATGTGCGGCTTTGCCCGGTCTCACGGGGAGCGCCGAGGCCGGTGGACGTCTACTGTCGTACGCATGTCCTCCACGCCACGTGAAGAGTCGGTGATCGACCGGCTCCTGGAAGCCAACACACGTTACGCCGCAGAGTTCTCCGACACCGGCCTGACAGCACCGCCGATGAAGCAGGTCGCCGTGGTCGCCTGCATGGACGCCCGGCTCGACCTGCCCGGGGCGCTCGGCCTGACCATCGGCGACTTTCACACCCTCCGCAACGCAGGCGGCGTGGTCACGGACGACGTGATCCGCTCGCTGACGGTCAGCCAGCGGGAGCTGGGCACCCGCTCGGTACTTGTCGTCCATCACAGCGAGTGCGGCATGATCGGCCTCTCGGAGGACTTCCGCACGACGCTGGAGGACGAGACCGGCCAGCGCCCGATGTGGGCCGTCGAGGGGTTCAAGGACCTGGAGGCGGACGTCCGCCAGTCGGTGCAGCGGGTGCGGACCTCCCCGTTCCTGCCCCACCGCGACGACGTGCGCGGGTTCGTGCTGGACGTGCGGACCGGCGAACTGCGCGAGGTCGAGTGCCCGAACCCTCCCGGGCGGTGACGTCACCGCCCCCGACGTGAAGAATGGGCAAAGTGACGACGTATGACGAACACGTGGACCTCGGCGAGCTGACCGCCACCGCGGATCTGGTGCGGCGCTCGGTCGAGGAGGTGATCGAGGGCAAGCCGGAGGCGGTGCGGCTCTCGCTCACGGTGCTGCTCGCCGAGGGGCATCTGCTGATCGAGGACGTGCCGGGCGTGGGCAAGACGATGCTCGCCAAGGCACTGGCACGGTCGATCGACTGTACGGTGCGACGTATCCAGTTCACCCCCGACCTGCTGCCCTCCGACATCACCGGTGTGAGTGTCTACGACCAGCGGCGGGCCGAGTTCGAGTTCAAGCCGGGCGCGGTCTTCGCACAGATCGTGATCGGCGACGAGATCAACCGGGCCTCCCCCAAGACCCAGTCGGCCCTGCTGGAGTCCATGGAGGAGCGTCAGGTCACCATCGACGGCCAGACCTGTCCGCTGCCACGGCCGTTCATGGTGGTCGCCACCCAGAACCCGGTGGAGATGGAGGGCACCTACCCGCTGCCCGAAGCCCAGCGAGACCGGTTCATGGCACGGCTGTCCATCGGCTATCCCAGCCCGGACGCCGAGCTGGAGATGCTGGACGTCCACGGCGGCGTCTCGCCACTGGAGAAACTGCAGCCGGTGGCGCGGGCCGTCGACGTGGTGAATCTCCTGGAGACGGTACGCGGGGTGCACGTCGCGGAGACGGTCCGCCGGTACGCGGTGGATCTGGTCTCCGCCACCCGCAACCACCCGGACCTGCGGCTGGGCGCCTCCCCGCGGGCGACGCTGCACCTGCTGCGGGCCTCGAAGGCGTCGGCCGCGATGGCCGGCCGCGAGTACGCGCTGCCGGACGACGTCCAGCAGCTTGCGGTCCCCGTGCTGGCGCACCGGCTGCTGCCCACCGCACAGGCCCAGCTGAACCGGCGCACCGCAGACCAGGTCGTCGGCGAGATCGTGCAGCACACCGAGGTGCCCTCCGTGGTGCCCCGCAGCGCGCCGCCCGCACCGCCCCTGGGCGCCTCCGGCTTCGGCCGGCGCCGGCCACGGGGCTTGTGATGTCCGGCGACTCCGGTACCCGGGACCTCTCCCGGGCGGGCCCGTCCGGTGCCGGGCGTCGCCCCGGACGGGACCCCGAGCAGGACCCGGAATCGCTGCGGGCCGCGCTGAGCGGGCTGACCACCCGCGGCCGGTCGTTCCTGGCCGCCGGAATCGCCGCCGCCGCCTGCGCCTACGTGCTGGGCCAGGCCGATCTGCTCCGGGTGGGGCTGCTGCTGGCGGCGCTGCCCATGGTGTGCGTCGTGGTGCTGTACCGCACTCGGCACCGGGTGGCCGGCACCCGTCGCCTGGTGCCCATCCGGGTGCCGGCCAGGCAGGAGTCCCGGGTGCTGCTGTGCGTGCGAAACGTCTCCCGGCTGCCCACCGGCCTGCTGATGCTGCAGGACCGGGTGCCGTACGTGCTCGGGCCGCGCCCGCGTTTCGTGCTGGACCGCCTCGAGCCGGGCGGGCGCCGCGAGGTCTCCTACCGGGTGCGTTCCGACCTGCGCGGCAGGTACCGGCTCGGGCCACTGCAGCTTCGGTTGACGGATCCGTTCGGCATGTGCGAGCTGATCCGGTCCTTCAGCGACCACGACACGCTCACCGTGGTGCCGCCGACCGAGTCACTGCCGCCGGTGCGACTGACCGGGCAGGCCGGCGGCTACGGCGAAGGCCGGCAGCGGACGCTGTCACCGGCCGGCGAGGACGACGTCATCCCGCGCAGCTACCGGTACGGCGACGACGTCCGTCGGGTCCACTGGCGCTCGACCGCCCGCTACGGAGAGCTGATGGTGCGCCGGGAGGAGCAGCCGCAGCGCGCCCGGTGCACGGTGCTGCTGGACACCCGGCGGGCCGCCTACCGCGGCTCGGGCCCCGACTCGGCGTTCGAGTGGGCTGTCTCCGGTGCCGCGTCGGTGTGCGTGCACCTGATCGAGCGGGGCTTCGCGGTGCGGCTGGTCACCGACGAGGGCCCGCTGGGAACCGGCCCGGACGGGGAGACCCCGCCCGGCGACGCGACGGACGCAGCGGGGCTCATGCTGGACGCGCTGGCAGTGCTCGGGCACTCCGCGGGCACCGCGCTCTCCGGCGCCCTGGACGCGCTGCGCGGCGACAGCCAGGGCGGCGAGGGACTGCTGGTCGCCTTCACCGGCCGGCTCGACGACGGCCAGGCCGCGCTGATGTCCCGCATCCGGCACCGGGCGCGCCGCGCCGTGGCCTTCACCACCCACCACGGACAGCAGGACGATCCGTCGACGTCGGCGCTGCACGAGGCGGGCTGGACGGTGCTGGCGGGCGGTCCGGGCCAGGCGTTGTCCGCGCTGTGGCAGGAGGCCGACCAGGTCACGGCGAAAGGCCCGGCGTGGTGAGCGGCCGGGGACGGCTCACGGTGTGTGCGGCGCTCGCCGCGCTGGCGTCGGCCTGCGCGCTGTTGCCCCTGGTCGCCTCTCCCACCTGGCTGATGGCGGCGTCCCTGCTCGTCGCGGTGCAGAGCACCGTGGGCACGGCGACCCGCCGCGTCCCGCTGGCCCGGCCGCTTACTGTAGGCACGCAGGCGCTGGTCTCCCTGCTGCTGATGACGCTGTTCTTCGTCCGGGGCGACGCACTGGGCGGGATCGTCCCCGGGCCCGGCGCCTTCGAGGGCTTCGGCGCGCTGCTCGCCCAGGGCGGCCAGGACGTGAGCCGTTACGCGATACCCGCGCCGGTGACGCCCGGGATACGGCTGATGCTGATCGGCGGGGTGCTGGTCATCGCACTGCTCGTGGACGCCATCGCCGTGACCTACCGCAGCGCGGCACCGGCCGGGCTGCCGCTGCTCGCCCTGTACTCGGTCGCGGCCGGCCTGTCGGACGGCGGCGCACGCTGGCTGTGGTTCCTTCTCGCCGCCGCGGGATACCTGCTGCTCCTGCTGGCGGAGGGGCGTGACCGGCTCTCCGGCTGGGGCCGCCTGTTCACCTCCGGGCGCGGGCCGGGCGGCCGGGAGGGGGCGGCGGGCACGGCCGGCGCGGGTGCCGCCCGTGCCCCGGTGCGCGCCGGACGGCGGATCGGCGCGGTGACCCTGGGCATCGCCCTGACGGTGCCGGCCGTGCTGCCCACCCTTGACGGCGGACTGCTCGACACACTGGGCAGCCCGGGGAGCGGGACGTCCAGCGACGGGAACACCATCACGGCGGTCAATCCGCTGGTGGCCCTGCAGGACAGCCTCAACCAGCCCGACAACCGCACGGTTCTGACCTACCGCACCTCGGCGGACTCCACCCAGGGGATGTACCTGCGCATCGTGGCGCTCGACGAGTTCGACGGCTCGTCATGGAAGCCGTCACGCCGCCGCATCGCCGAGGTTCCCGACCAGCTGCCGCCGCCGCCGGGCCTGTCGCCCGACGTGCCCACCGAGAAGATCCGCACCAGCGTCTCGGCCGCGGACTGGTACGCGCAGAACTGGCTGCCCATGCCGTACCCGGCGTCCCGCGTGCGGATCGACGGGCGGTGGCGGTTCGAGCCGGTGGGCCGGACCCTGGTCGGCGATCGGGGTCAGACCACCCGTGGAGCCCGCTACACGGTGGAGAGCCTGTTGGTGGAGCCCACCCGCGAGCAGTTGGCCGGCGCGCCGGAACCGGACGCGAAACTGGTCAAGGAGTACACCCGCGTCCCGCCGTCGCTGCCGCAGGTGGTGCACGAACTGGCCCTGAGGGTCACCCGAGGCGCCGACGACGACTACGAGCGCGCGGTGAAGCTGCAGGACTACTTCGCGGTGGACGGCGGCTTCACCTACGACACGCACGTCAAGGCGGGCACCGGCACGACGGCGATCGCACGGTTCCTGAAGGAGAAGGAGGGCTTCTGCGTCCACTTCGCCTTCAGCATGGCTGCCATGGCCCGCACGCTGGGCATCCCGGCTCGGGTCGCGGTCGGTTTCACGCCCGGCACCCAGTCTCCGAGCGGCGTGATGAAAGTGGGACTGCAGGACGCGCACGCCTGGCCCGAGTTGTACTTCGCGGGAGTCGGCTGGACCCGCTTCGAGCCGACTCCGACCCGCGGCAGCACGCCTTCATACGCGATGCCCGAGGCCACGGGAACAGGCGGTGACGACGACACGGCGCTGCCGCCGAAGCACGGGGCCGGCTCCCGGCCGGCGCCGGGGGCGTCCCCGTCCGCGGACTGCCCGGTGGCCGTCAAGCGGCTGGATCCCACCTGTGGGGCGAAGCGGGTCACGCAGACCGCGGACCCGGTCGGCCGGGGAACTCCGCTCGGCGCGGTCGTCGCCCTCACGCTGGCGGGAACCCTCCTGCTGTGCCTTCCGCTGCTGCCCTGGCTGTGGCGGGTGCGCACGCGCCGCCGGCGGCTGCGACCCGGTGCCGGCCCGGCGGCCGTGTGGCAGGAACTGCTGGACACCGGCTGGGATCACGGGGTGGTACCCGACCCGTCGGCGACGCCCCGAAGGGTGGCCGGGCAGCTGACGGCCGCCGGATCGTTCGGCGAGGAGCCCCAGGCGGCCGCGCACCGGGTGGCGCTGGCCGTGGAGCGGGAGCTGTACGCACCCGGCCCGCAGCACTCGGACGGGCTCGCCCAGGACGTACTGCGGGTGCGGACCGCGCTGCGGGCCGGGGTCTCCCGGGGTACGCGGCTGAGGGCGACGCTGTGGCCGCGTTCGGCCGTACGCATGCTGTGGTCCGTCGCCGCACGGCGGCAGGCGGCCGCCCACCGGTGGCGGGCCCGGCTGAGCAGGCCGGCCGCGACGGGACGCGGGGCGGACGGCGCTGCCCGCTGAGCATGCGGGCCGGCGGACATGGGAAGGGCCGCCCTCTCGGGCGGCCCGGTGCGAAGTCCGTGGCGGACGGGCTATCCGTGCTCGTCCCGTCGGCGCTGCCAGCGTTCCTCTATGCGGTCCATGACCGAGCGGCGCGGACGATGGGCACGTCCTTGCCCGCGTGCCTCGTGCGGCTCGGCTGCCGGAGCCTCCTCGCCGGCGCGGGGAGCCCTGCGCCAGCTGGTCACGCCGAGCACGGCGCAGCCGAGCATGACGAGGAAACCCGCGACACTGACCCAGACCGCCTGCGCGACCATTCCGGCCATGAGGAGCGCGATACCGACGGCGAAGCCCGCAGCCGCCTGGTACACCCGGCGGCGGGTGTACTTGCGCAGCTCACTACCCTCGAGCACTGTCGCGAACTTCGGGTCTTCGGCGTACAGCGCTCGCTCCATCTGCTCGAGCATTCGCTGCTCGTGGTCAGAGAGCGGCACGGAGTCCTCCTACTCGTCGGTCGCGGGGGCGACCGGGATCCGACGTCTCAAGGATAAGCAGGGATTCGCCCCCGAGAAACCCGCCCTCGTTACCATTCGCTTGGACCGGCGCCGGGGTGCCCCTCGGAGGTGACGCCGAGTTCGTCCTCCGCTGTCCCTGCATTCCCTCACCGCCTTCCCGCCATGCCGGACGGTGTTCCTCGATCATACGGCGCCAGGCCACGGAAAGGGCGGGATGTGCCGATGAGCGACCGGCCGGCGACCCAGCGCGGCACCGGGCCGGTAGCCCTGCGCGGGGCTCAGGCGGGTCCGGGGGTCTCGGCCAGAACGTGGAGCTGGGTGGCCACCGACTGGAAGGCGGGCTGCGCGGCGGCGGCGGTCTCCAGCTTCGTCAGGGCCTCCAGCGCGTCCGGTTCGGCGTCGACGAGGGCGCCCGGCACCAGGTCGGCGAAGACCCGCACCCCGTGCACCGCGACGACGTCCAGACCGGTTTCGGCGACGAGCCCCCTCAGGTGTTCGCCCGTGAAGCGCCGCGGCATGGGGTCGCCTTCACCCCAGCTGCCGTCGGGGTCACTGAGCGCGTGCCGTGCCTCGGTGAAATGGCCGGCGAGCGCACGGGCGAGCACCGCGCCGCCCAGCCCGGCGGCCAGCAGGCTGAGCGTGCCGCCGGCGGGACGCAGCGCGCCGACGGCGTTGCGCAGTCCCCCGGCGGGGTCGTCCACATACTCCAGGACTCCGTGGCACAGCACCACGTCGTAGCCACCGGGCTCGACGACGTCGAAGAGTCCGTGGGCGTCACCCTGCACGCCGCGCACCCGGTCGGCGACCTCCGACTCGGCGGCACGGCGTTCGAGGGCGAACAACGCGTCGGGGCTGGGGTCGACGACAGTGACCCGGTGACCAAGCCGGCCCACGGGAACGGCGAAGTTGCCGGTGCCGCCACCTGCGTCCAGCACATCCAGGCAGTCACGGCCGGCCGTCCTGGCCCGTCGTTCCAGCGCATCCCGCAGCACCTCCCAGACCACGGCGGTACGAAGGGTTGCGCTGGGGCGGGACATGCGGTGCTCCTCGGCGGCTCAGATGCGGGCGGCACCAGCCTAGGTCCTGTCTGGAGTTTCGTGTCGTCCGTCCGGAGAGGGGGCACCTCCCAGGCCCGCAGGGCCGAGGGGGAGGGCGCCGCGGCGCAGGCGGGAAGCTCCAGACAGGGCCAGGCCCAGTGCCGCGTCAGCCCGCGCGGGCCCGAGGCGGGGGCGGGTCCTCCGAGGCGACGCGCGGCTGTGGAAAGGCGGGCTGGGTGACCAGTGTGCGTTCCACCAGCCGCAGGAACATTTCCGCGGCCCGCACGAGGTCGTCCGCATCGCGCCACGTGGCCGCCCCGGCGATGCCGGCCTCGGCGCGGGCGCGGCGTGGCGCCCCCGAGGCGAACAGCGCGCTCCACTCGGTGAGCTCGGGCGCGACCTGCGGCAGCACCTCCCAGGCGCTGCGGATGGAACGGCGGGCGCGCGGAGTGTTCTCGGGGCGCCCGCGCACGGCAAGCACCGCCGCGGCGCTGCGCAGTGCGGCGAGGTGGGCGGCGACGAAGCGCTCGTTGGGCGTCTGGAGGGCGGCCGCCTCGTCCAGACCGTGCTGCGCCTGCGCGAGCAGGTCGAGCGCGGCGGGCGGAGCGGTGGATCGACGGAGTACGGGATGGACGTCGCTCGGGGGTCCGTGCATGGCGTACCTCCTGACTTCGCTGCGGCAGGTTCCGTTGCCGTGGCCTTCCGGGTTCGGCCCTGTGTCCACATGGTTGCGCGCGCCACTGACAATCCGTCCGCCTCACCCGCGTGGTCGACGTAAGGGGCCGCCTCGTGCATACTTTTGAACTGACCGGTCAGTACAAAAAAGGAGAGACGGTGGACGGGAACGCGACGCGGGGGGCGGCAGTGACCGCCGAGGGACTCGGCATGGACGGGCCGCGCGGCCCGGTGTTCGGGGATGTCACGCTGGATGCCCCTCCCGGCTCCCTGATCGCGGTGCGGGGCCCGTCCGGTTCCGGCCGCACCTGTCTGCTGCTCACCCTCACCGGCCGGATGCGGCCGAGCACGGGACGGGCCGAAATCGACGGGCACCGGCTGCCCCGGCGGGCGGCCGCCGTCCGCCGGATCAGCGCGCTGGGCCCGGTCGCCTCGGTCACCGACCCTGAGCCGGCTCTCAGCGTCGCCGAGCACCTGCGCGAGCGCACTCTGCTGGAGCGGCGCTTCGCCACCGCCCCCACAGGCGTGCTGCACCCGCTGCGCGAGCGCGCCGCGGCCCGCGCCAGGGCGCAGGAGGCTCTGGCGGCGGCCGGACTGGAGCCCGCCGCACTCACCGAGGGTCCACGGACCCGGGTGCGCGACCTCGAGCAGCTCGACGTCTTCCGGCTCGGCGTCGCCCTGGCGTTGACGGCCGCGCCGCGGCTGCTGGCGGTGGACGACGTGGGCCACAAGCTCACCGCCGGCGAACACGCCGCCGCCTGGGCGCTGCTGCGGTCACTGGCCGACCGGGGCGTCACGGTGCTCGCCGTCGGTGAGCCGCCCGACGACGTCGAGGCGCTGACCGTCCACACCGCACCCCCCGTCTTCGCCCCCGGCAACCCGGCGAAGGAGGACGTGTGATGCGCGCTTCCCGGCTCGCCGCCATGGAACTGCGCAGGTTCGGCCGGGGCCGGCTGCCCCGCGCCGCGATGGCCGCGATGCTGCTGCTGCCACTGCTCTACGGCGCCCTGTACCTGTGGTCGTTCTGGAACCCCTACGACCGGCTCGACCGGATCCCGGTCGCCCTGGTGAACGAGGACCGGGGCGCCCACGTGCACGGCGACCCGTTGCGCGCGGGCGACTCGCTCGTCGAGGAGCTGCGGCGCAGCGACACCTTCGACTGGCGGGAGACCGACGCCGCCGACGCGGGCAAGGGCGTGGCGGACGGCCGGTACTTCCTGTCCCTGACCGTGCCGAAGCACTTCAGCGAGCGGATCGCCTCAAGCGCCGGCGACGATCCGCAGAGAGCCGCGCTGCAGGTGCGCACCGACGACGCCGACAACTACCTCGTCGGCCAGATCTCGCGCACCGTCTTCTCCGAGGTGCGCGCGGCCGCCTCGAGCAAGGCCTCGCGCCGGTTCTACGACCACATCTACCTGGCCTTCTCCACCCTGCACGACCGCACCCGGCAGGCTGCGGACGGCGCCGGGAAGCTCAACGAGGGCATCGGCCGCGCGCAGCAGGGCGCCCACGACCTCGCCGATGGCCTGGACCGGGCGGCCGACGGCTCCGAACAGCTCAAGGACGGCACGGGACGGCTCCAGAGGGGTGCCGGAAAGCTCGCCTCCGGCGCGCAGCAGGTGGCCGAGGGCACCCATGAGCTCACCGCACGGGTCGACGCCGCGACAGGTCAGGTGCGGCCCTTCCTGGCCGCGCACGGCGACGAGATCGGCACGGCCGCCCGCGACGTGGCCAGGGCGAGCGCCGCCCTCAAGAGGCACCTGGCTCAGCTGCCGGCGGCGGCGCGGACGGCCGATGACGCCGCACGTCGTGCCGCGGACGGTGTGCGGGCCGCCCACGAAGAACTGTGTACCGCCGCATCCGAGAACGATCGCCTCACCGCGCCGCCGCCCGGCACCTGCGCCCGGCTCGGGGAAGCCGCCCACGCGGCCGGCGAGGCCGCCGATGCCGCCGCAAACGTGGACGGCCTCGTGCAGGACCACGAGAGACTCGACGCCCTGGACAGGCACCTGGACCGGCTGCACGATGCCGCCCTCGGCCTGGCTGCCGAGGCCCCGCACCTGGACGAGGACCTGGACGCGGCCGTGGCGAGGATCCACCGGCTCGACGCCGGTGCCCACCAGGTCGCCACCGGCGCGGCCCGGCTCCACGACGGGCTGACCGCCGCGCACTCGGGCGCCGCCGAACTGGACACCGGCGTCGGGCGACTGTCCACCGGAGCCGGGACCCTCAGCGGCGGCATGTACAAGCTCGCCGACGGCTCCTCCCGCCTCGCGGACGGTCTGCAGGCAGGAGCAGCGAAGATCCCGGACTACGACGAGGCGGAACGCGACGCCCGCACCGGCGTGATGTCCGACCCGGTCGCGCTGGCCACCGCCAAGACGCACGCCGCCCCGAACTACGGCACCGGCTTCGCCCCGTACTTCATTCCGCTGTCGCTGTGGGTGGGCGCGATGGTCGCCTACATGCTGCTGCCGGCCCTCAACAGGCGGGCGCTGGCGGCCGGCGCACCGGCCTGGCGAGTGGCGCTGGCCGGCTGGCTGCCGGTCGCGGCGGTCGGCGCCGTGCAGGCCGCGGCGCTGATGAGCGTGCTGCACTGGGGGCTGGGTCTGCAGATGGCCCGCAGCCTGGGCACGGCCGGGTTCCTGCTGGTCGTCACGGCATCCTTCACCGCAATCGTGCAGTTCTTCACCGCACGGTTCGGGCCCGCCGGACGGATCATCGTGCTGGCGCTCCTGATGCTGCAGCTGACCTCGGCGGGCGGCACCTACCCGGTGCAGACCAGCCCCGGCTTCTTCAACGCCCTGCACCCCTGGCTGCCGATGAGCTACGTCGTCGAGGGGCTGCGGCACCTGATCACCGGCGGCGGGCTCGGCCCGGTGTGGCGGGCATGCGCTGTGCTGGCGGCCTTCGCCGCGTGCGCCCTCGCGCTCACCGCGCACACCGCGCGCCGGTCTCAGATGTGGACGATCAACCGCCTTCACCCCGAGATCGGTCTGTGAGAATCTCCGCCATGAGCACCAGCAGCGCGCGGCGCGACACGACACGTCAGAAGCTCTACGAGGCCGCCGTCACCCTCATCGCCGAACAGGGCTTCTCCTCCACGACGGTGGAGGAGATCGCCGAGCGCGCCGGTGTCGCCAAGGGCACCGTGTACTACAACTTCTCCAGCAAGACCGAGTTGTTCGAGGAGCTGCTGCGGCACGGCGTCGAACTGCTCACCGGGGACCTGCGGCAGGCCGCCGAGCGCGCGGTGGCGACGCGGCGGCTCCCAGGTCGACGCCCTGGACGCCATGATCCGCGCGGGGCTGGTCTTCATCGACCGCTACCCGGCCTTCACCCAGCTCTACGTCGCCGAGCTGTGGCGTACCAACCGCGCCTGGCGCGGCACGCTGACCGTCGTGCGCAGCCAGGCCGTCGCCGTCGTGGAGGAGGTGCTGCGCCGGGGGGTGACGGACGGCGAGCTGAGCGGCGAGATCGACATCCCGCTGACCGCCGCCGCCCTGGTAGGCATGGTGCTGGTGGCCGCGCTGGACTGGCAGGCGTTCCAGCCGGAGCGCTCCCTGGAGGACGTGCACGGCGCGCTGTCGCTGCTGCTGCAGGGACGCGTCGGCGGGTGCGCGCCGTAGCCCGCACCCGCCCCGCGTTCCCCCGTCCCCCGTAACCCCCGGGTCTTCCCCCGTCCCCCGGTGCCCCCTGCCGTGGAACGCCGCCGCTCCGCCGCCCCGTGCCGGCGGTGCGGGCCGCGTTCTCCGGTGATCCTCACTCTGCCGTCTCCGCCGGTGCGCCGCCCATCCGTGCGGGTACTCAACCGTGCGGCTAGGTACCCGTACTCAGACGTGGGCCCGGCCCCGCGATAGAGTCCCCGCTCATGGCACGGATTGCGGTGATCGGCGCCGGGATGGGCGCCATGGCGGCTGCCGCGCGGCTGGCTGTCGCGGGGAACCGGGTGACGGTCTGCGAGCAGTCCGACCACCTACGGCGGCGCGGTGCGGCGGTACAGGCGCGACGGATTCGCCTTCGACACCGGTCCCGGGCTGCTGCGCCTGCCCGCCGTCTACCGCGACCTGTTCGTCAAGACCGGCAAGCAGCCGCTGGAGGAGTGTGTCGCGCTGCGCCAGGTCGACCCGGCCGCCCGCCACCACTTCGCCGACGGCACGGTCGTCACCCTGCCGGCCGTCTCCCGCGGCGGCATCATCGCCGCGCTCGACGACGCCCTGGGCCCCGGCTCCGGCGAGCGGTGGTGCGCGGTCCTGGACCGCGGGCGCACGGTCTGGGAGGCGACGCGGCGGCCGCTGCTGGAGGAGCCGCTGCTGCCGGACGGCCCCGCCCTCACCGAGGACCCCTACCCGGCCGCCCGGCGAGGCCTGCTGCGCCGCCGCCCCGCGACGCTGTCGGCCGTCGCACGCGCCGAGTTGCGCGACCCGCGGCTGGTGGCGCTGCTGGAGAGCTACGCGCGCGTCTACGGCCTCGACCCGCAGCAGGCACCGGCCGGGGCCGCCGTACTCCCGTACCTGGAGCAGACGTTCGGCACCTGGTACGTGCGCGGCGGGCATGCGGGCGCTGGCGCGCGCCCTGTACGAGCGGTGCCTGGCCCGCGGCGTGGAGTTCCGCTTCGGAGCCCGGGTCGCGAGCGGTGACGGAGGCCGACGGCCGCGCCACCGGCCTCGAACTCGCGGACGGCCGTGCGGTGGAGGCCGACGTCGTGGTGGCCGGCGCGCCGCTGCCCGGGCAGAGCGCCGACCGGAGCGTGCGGCCGGCCAGGCACGGCTGACGGTGCTGCTCGCGCTGCGCGGTGCCCGGCCCGACGGCGTGCCGCACCGCACCTTCGTGCACACCGGTCGTCACCTGGTCACCGTGCTGCGGCCCGACGATCCGCTGCTGCGGCCCGACGACGGGCACGAGTCGGCCGTGCTGTCCACCGCCGTAGCCCGGGCCGCCCGGACGATCCCGGACGCCCTCGCCGACGAGTTGCTCTCGGCGGCCGACGCAGCCGGCCTGGGCCTGGCCGACCGGCTCCTGTGGCGGGTCGTGCGCACCCCGCAGGACGACGAGGCGGACACCCTGTCGCCCGGCGGGCTGGTACCGCCGCCGGCCCTGGCCGGCGCCAGACGGGCGCCTTCCTGCGGGCGCCCAACCGCGGCACGCTGCCCGGCCTGTACCGGGCGGGCGGCTGGGCGCACCCGGGCGGCGGGCTGGCGCACGCCGGCATGTCGGGGGCGCTGGCCGCCGGTCTCGTGACAGAGGGCGACGCCTGGCGCGGCTCGCGGTAGCCGCCGGCGGCCGGTCAGTACCCGCCGCGCTGGTCGGTGTAGTAGCCGTAGCCGTCCCGGTAGGGGTAGTAGCCCTGGGCGCTCTGGTGCCTGGTACGGGTCGTCGCCCTCGCGGGGCTGCGGGACCCAGACGCCCTCGGCGGGCGTGGCCTGTTGGGCCATGCCGACGTCGTACCCGGACTGTGCCGGCGTAGAAGTCCTGGCCGTATGCCGACCGCCGTAGGCGGCGGTAAGCCGCCGTAGCCGCTGCCGTCGTCGTACCCGCCCTGCGGATAGCCGCTCTGCGCGTAGCCGGCCTGCTGGTCGTACCCCTGCCCGAGGTAGCCGGCCTGCTGGTCGTACCCCTGACCGGAGTAGCCGGCCGCCACGTAGGGGTCGTTGCAGCTGCGTCTGGTAGGAGGCGTCCTGGCCGGCCGGGTAGCCCCCGCCGTATCCGGCGTCCTGGCTGTACCCGGCGTAGCTCCCGTCGCTGTATGCCGCCGTCGTAGCCGGCCGCGGCCGGCTGCTGCCCGGCCGGCCCCATAGCCGCTGTACGGGTCGGAGTAGGCGGCGTAGGCCTCCTGCTGCTGCCCGTAGCCGCCCTGCTGTTCCTGGTAGACGGGCCGTGGCTCCTGGTAGCCGGGCTGCGCCGGTAGGCCTGCTGTTCCTGGTACGGCGTCCTGGCCGGCGAAGACGTCCTCCTCCCGCTCGTAGACGCCGTACTCCGCCGGTCTCCTCGGGCAGGGGCTGCGGCGCGTACGCGGCCGACTCGTCCTCCGGCTCTCCGTAGGCGTGTCTCCGCGCAGCCCGGAGACCTCCGGGGAGAGGTCCGGCGTCCGGCCGGCGCGCTCCGCGTCGTCCGCGCGGTCTCTCGTACTCCCCTGCGTCCTCGGCGCCGCGGTCGGCGCGACTGGCCTGGCAGATCCGGCAGCCCGGGCAGGCCGTCCAGCGCCCAGCCGGCCACGAACCCCCTGCGGTAGGAGAGCGTCACGAGGGTCTGGCCGACGGCGAACGCCACGGCGCCCACCCCGATGACGACGACCGAGCCCAGCAGCTCGACGCCGGCGACGACCGTGAGGAAGCCGAAGAAGGCCAGCAGCCGCCAGCGCAGCCGCGCCTTGTACTGCAGCAGCACCTCGCCGAGCAGCCACAGCGCGACGACTCCGAACGCGATGTAGAGGACCGTCCAGCCCATGTACGCCCCTCTCCCCGGCTGTCCTTCAGCTTCCGGGACCGTCGGTGCAGTCCCAGGTTCTCGTGGATCTCCAGCGTCGCCGTGGAGTGGTTGAGAGTGATGAAGTGGAGTCCGGGGACGTCCTCGGCCATCAGCCTCTCGCACAGCTCCGTGGCGTACTCGATTCCGACCGAGCGTACAGCGGCCGGGTCCTCCCGCACCGCCAGGATGCGCTCGGCGAGGTCCGGCGGGAAGGTCGCGTTGCTCAGCTGCGCGAACCTCTCGATCTGCCGCACGTTCGTGACCGGCATGATCTCGGGGATGATCGGAGTGTCGCAACCGGCGGCCGCGCACGCTGTCCCGCAGCCGCAGGTAGTCCTCCGCGCGGAAGAACATCTGGGTGATCGCGTAGTCGGCGCCGGCCCGGCACTTGTCCACGAAGTGCCGCACGTCGGTGTCCCAGTCGGTGGACCGCGGGTGCATCTCGGGGAACGCGGCGACACCGACGCAGAAGTCGCCCGCCTCCTTGATCAGTTCGACCAGCTCGGCGGCGTATCCGAGACCCTCGGGGTGCCGCACCCACTCCCCCATGGGGTCGCCCGGCGGGTCGCCGCGCAGCGCCAGCATGTTGCGGATGCCCGCGTCGGCGTACTGACCGACGACGCGGCGCAGCTCGGCGCGCGAGTGGCCGACGGCGGTCAGGTGGGCGACGGGCGTGAGCGTGGTCTCGGTGGCGATCCGCTCGGTGGAGCGGACCGTGCCCTCACGCGAGGAGCCGCCCGCACCGTAGGTCACCGACACGAAGGTCGGCGCGTAGGCCTCGATGCGCCGCAGCGCGTTCCAGAACGACCGCTCGCCCTTCTCCGAGCGCGGCGCGAAGAACTCGAACGAGTAAGACCTCTCGCCGGACGCCATGAGCTCCCGGACCGTCGGCGCGTGGTCGGTGCGGGTGGACGGGGTTCCAAGGGCCATGTGTGCAGGCTAACCGGCAGAGCGTGACGACCGGCTACCGTCCACGGAATGGACGCTCGCGCAGCCGTTCCGCGAGGTCGGCGGCGGCCGCCCCCGGGTCGCGCGCCTCGGTGACGGCGCGCACCACCACGACGCGGCGCGCCCCGGCGTCCAGCACCTGCTCCAGGTTCCGCGCGTCGATGCCGCCGATCGCGAACCAGGGCCGCACGGGCACCAGCGACGCCGCGTAGCGCACCAGCGGCAGTCCCGGCGCGTGCCGGCCGGGCTTGGTGGGCGTGGGCCAGCACGGGCCGACGCAGAAGTAGTCGACACCCACCTGGGAGATCGCCGCGTCGACCTCGGACTCGGCGTGCGTGGACCGGCCGATCAGCACGTTCTCGTCGGCCGGGCCGAGGATGGCGCGCGCTGCGGGCACCGGAAGGTCGCCCTGGCCCAGGTGCAGCACGTCAGCGCCGGCCGCGTGCGCCACGTCGGCGCGGTCGTTGACCGCCAGCAGTCTCCCGTGCCGCCGGCACGCCTCGGCGAAGACGGCGAGGTGCTCCAGCTCCTCTGCGGCCTCCAACCCCTTCTCGCGCAGCTGGACGACGTCGACTCCGGCGCTGAGGACGGCGTCCAGGAAATCGGGCAGGTCGCCCTGCTCCCGACGGGCGCCGGTGCACAGGTACAGCCGGGCGTCGGCCAGGCGCTCACGGGCGGTGCGGGACATGCCTCTCCCCTGCGGCAGGGGTGCGCGGCCCTCCTCCGCTGCCGGAGTGGGCGCACGCACCCGTCGGTGTGGTCTTCGGCGGTTTGCCGGCTCGGCCTGAGGTCAGACGGCCAGCGCCTGGGCGCGCCGCTTGACCTCGGTGCCGCGGTTCTCCCGCAGCGCCTGCGCCGGCGTGCCGGGCAGGGTGTCGTCCGGAGTGAAGAGCCACTCCAGCATCTCCTCGTCGGTGAAGCCGTCGTCCCTCAGCAGCGTGATGGTGCCGATCAGGCCCTTGACGACCCGGTCACCGGCGATGAAGTCGGCGGGCACCTGCAGCGCCCGGTTCTCCCCGCGGCGCACCGCGATGAGCTGGCCTTCCTTGACCAGCTGCCGGACCCTGGTCACCTCGACGCCGAACTGTTCGGCGATGTCGGGCAGGGTGAGCCAGGCGGGGACGAGCGCTTCGGTCTTCGCGTTGATCTCGGTCACAGGCACAAGCCTGCCATCCGCCGCCGACAGCCACTACCCGACCGCCTTCTTCAGCGCGACCGAGGCGTCGGCGAGCAGCGTGCGGTCCAGCCGGGCGCCGGCCGTCACGAGTCTGCGTCCCTGGGCCAGGTCACGGGGGCGGCCTACGGCCAGCAGCGCGGTGAGCCGCCCGTCGCGCAGCCAGCACACCGACCACGCGGGGCCGTTCGGGTCGCCGCGGCGCACCATATCGTCGTCGTCCGAGTGCCGGCCGAGATACTGCACGAAGCGGCCGAACTGCTCGGACCAGAAGTAGGGCACCGGGTCGTAGCGGACCGCGTCGCTGCCGGCGCCGCCGGTCGCCTGGGCGACGAGGTCGGCGGCGACGACACGCGGCCCCTGCAGCGCGTTGTCCCAGTGGTGCACCAGCAGTCGGCGCCCGTAGCGGGCGGAGGGGAAGGACGCGCAGTCGCCCACGGCGTGCACGTGCGGCACGCCTGCCCGGAGCCGGTCGTCGGCCCGTACCGAGCCGTCCGGGCACAGCGGCACGCCGGAGCCGGCCAGCCAGCCGGTGGCGGGCCGGGCGCCGATCCCCACCAGCACGGCGTCGGCGGGCAGCCGCTCACCGTCGGCGAGCAGCACGGCCCCCTCCTCCACGGCGCGCACCGCCGTGTTCGTACGCAGCTCCACGCCGCTGTCGGCGTACCAGGCGCGCATGGGCTCGGTGACCTCCGCCGGGCAGCGCGCCGGCCAGCGGACGGCCGGCGGCCTCGACGACGGTGACCCGGCAACCGGCCTCCCGTGCGGCGGTGGCGAACTCCGCGCCGATCCAGCCTGCTCCCACGACCACCACGGTGCTGCGGGCGGCCAGCACCGGCCGCAACCGCGCGGCGTCGTCCTTGGTACGCAGCAGGTGCACTCCGGGCACGCCGGCGCTGCCGGGCAGGGTGACGGGTTCGGCGCCGGTGGCGATCACCAGTTCGTCGTAGCTGATCGTGCCCGTCCGCCGTCCGGAGCGACCGGTCCTCCGGGCGGAGCCTCGGTCACCCGGCGGCCGAGGTCCAGGGTGATGTCGCAGAGCGGCGAAGTCGACGTCGAAGGCGGAGTCCTCCGCGGTGCCCAGCAGCACGGCCTTGGACAGCGGCGGCCGGTCGTAGGGCGGGTGCGGTTCGGCGCCCACCAGCCGCACTCTCCCGGTCCAGCCCTGCTCCCGCAGCTGCACGGCCGTCTGCACCCCGGCCATCCCGGCGCCGACGATCACGACCTCCCGGTCGTGGTCCGGCTGTCCCTGACTCGTGCTCACCCGGCCACTGTATGCCCGCCGCCGCCTGCGCCCGCCCGGCCTACCGGCCCTTCCGGCGCGGCAGTAGGGTGAGCGGCACGGCACACGCGGGAGCCCGGCGCACCGGGCTGAGAGGGAGGCTGCCGGCCTCCGACCGTACGAACCTGATCCGGGTCATTCCGGCGAAGGGAGGAGCAGCGCACTCATGCGCCCATCCACACGTCCCCCACGCCCGGGGGCCGGTCGGACATCCTGGTCCTGGGCGGCGGCGTCATCGGCCTGGTCATCGCCTGGCGCTCCGCGCAGCGCGGAGCGCAGGTCACGGTCGTCGATCCGGCGCCGGGCGGCGGAGCGGCACGGGTGGCGGCCGGCATGCTTGCGGCCGTCACCGAGCTGCACTACGGCGAGCAGGAACTCCTCGCCCTCAATCTGGCCTCGGCCGGGCGCTATCCGGCGTTCGTGCGGGAGCTGGAGGAGGCCTCCGGCCGGGAGACCGGCTACCGCGAGTGCGGCACCCTCGCCGTCGCGCTGGACACCGACGACCGTGCCCACCTGCGGGAGCTGCACGCCTTCCAGGAGCGCTGCGGCCTGTCGTCGGCCTGGCTGACGGGCCGTGAGTGCCGCCGGCTGGAGCCGATGCTGGCGCCGTCGGTGCGCGGCGGACTGCGGGTGGACGGCGACCACCAGGTCGACCCGCGGCGGCTGACGGCCGCCCTGCTCGCGGCCTGCGAGCGCGCCGGGGTGACCTTCCGGCGCGCCTCGGCCGTACGGCTGGTGACCGCCGGCGACCGGGCGACGGGTGCGGCGCTGGACGACGGGGCGCGAGGCGCTCGCGGACCGCACGGTGCTGGCGGCCGGCTCCTTCAGCGGCCGGCTGGCCGGGGTGCCCGAGCGGGTGCTGCCGCCGATACGGCCGGTCAAGGGCCAGCTGCTGCGGCTGCGGATCCCCAGCACCTACTCCCCCTTCCTCTCCCGCACCGTGCGGGCCGTGGTGCGCGGCTCGCACGTCTACCTGGTGCCGCGCGCGGACGGCGAGCTGGTGGTGGGCGCGACCAGTGAGGAGATGGGCTGGGACACCACGGTCACGGCCGGCGGCGTCTACGAGCTGCTGCGTGACGCCCACGAGCTGGTGCCCGGGCTCACCGAGCTGCCGCTGGTCGAGACGGGCGCGGGGCTGCGCCCCGCCTCTCCGGACAACGCGCCGCTGCTCGGGGCGACGGCGCTGCCCGGCCTGTTCACCGCCACCGGCCACCACCGCAACGGGGTGCTGCTCACTCCGGTGACCGGCGAGACCATGGCCGACCTGCTGGCCACCGGGCGGACGCCCGAGTTGCTGGCGCCCTTCGCCCCGGACCGATTCGCCGAGGCCGCGCACGGACAGGAGGCGCACGCGTGAGGGTCACCGTCAACGGAGAGCGCCGGAAGGTCGCTGAGGGAACCACCCTCGACACGGTCGTCGCCTCGCTGGCCACCGCGCGGTCCGGAATCGCCGCCGCCGTCAACGAGGCGGTGGTACCGCGCGAGCCGCTGGTCGGGCACCGCGCTGGCCGACGGCGACCGCGTCGAGATCCTCACCGCCGTACAGGGAGGCTGACCGCTATGTCCGACGACCCCTTCCGGCTGGGCGGGACCGCCTTCGCCTCGCGGCTGATCATGGGGACCGGCGGGGCGCCCAGCCTCGAGGTGCTGGAGCAATCGCTGCTGGCTTCCGGCACGGAGCTGACGACGGTGGCGATGCGCCGACTGGACCCGACCGTGCAGGGCTCGGTGCTGTCCGTACTGCGGCGGCACGGCATCCGGGTGCTGCCGAACACGGCGGGGTGCCGTACGGCCGGTGAGGCGCTGCTCACCGCACGGCTGGCCCGGGAGGCGCTGGAGACCGACTGGGTGAAGTTGGAGGTGGTCGCGGACGAGCGGACGCTGCTGCCCGACCCGGTGGAGCTGCTGGACGCCGCCGAGGCTCTCGTGGACGACGGATTCACCGTGCTCCCCTACACCAACGACGACCCGGTCCTCGCGCGGCGCCTGGAGGAGGCGGGCTGCGCCGCCGTGATGCCGCTGGGCTCGCCCATCGGATCCGGGCTGGGCATCCGCAACCCGCACAACTTCCGGCTGATCACCGAGGCCGCCGGAGTGCCCGTCATCCTGGACGCCGGTGCGGGCACCGCCTCGGACGCGGCACTGGCCATGGAACTGGGCTGCGCGGGGGTGATGCTGGCGTCGGCAGTGACGCGGGCGCAGGAGCCGGTGCTGATGGCCGAGGCGATGCGGCACGCGGTGGAGGCCGGGCGACTGGCTCACCGGGCCGGCCGCATCCCACCGCGCCACTTCGCCCAGGCGTCCTCACCGGCGGAGGGAGTCGCCCACCTCGATCCGGAACGTCCCGCTTTCCGCTGAGAGGACGGCCACCGTTCGGTTCGGGTCCGCCACCCGGGTGACACGGGGCGCCGGAGCCGTCTGTTCCTTTCCCGGCGCCGCGCCGGTCGGAATCCGGCCTGCTCGCCGCCCCTGGCCCGCGCACTCTCCCCCCTTGTCTCCGCCGGGAGGCACCCCCGCGTTGGCGGAAAACCCCGGTGGAACGACTACGAGTGGCTTCCCGCCGCCTTGTGATCGCACGAACCGGGACGCCTCGCCACCGGCCGAAACCCCCGTCTGCGCGGCACTAGACTCCCGTCCGTGGACACGACCATGGACTCAGAGCTGGTCGGGCGGGTGCTCGACGGGCGGTACCGCGTGGACGCGCGAATCGCCGTCGGTGGGATGGCCACGGTCTACCGGGCCACCGACACCCGGCTGGACCGGGTGCTCGCGCTGAAGGTGATGCACCCGTCGCTGGCCGCCGACCGGGTCTTCGTGGAACGGTTCATCCGCGAGGCGAAGGCGGTGGCCGCCCTCACCCACCCGAACGTGGTGGGCGTCTTCGACCAGGGCGCGGACGACGGTTACGTCTACCTGGCCATGGAGTACGTCGCCGGGTGCACTCTGCGCGACGTGCTGCGCGAGCGCGGGGCCCTGCAGCCCCGGGCCGCGCTCGACGTGCTGGAGCCGATGCTGGCCGCGCTGGGCGCGGCACACCGCGCCGGGCTGGTCCACCGAGACATGAAGCCGGAGAACGTCCTGATAGGGGACGGCGGAAGCGTCAAGGTCGCCGACTTCGGCCTGGTCCGGACGGTGGGAACCCAGACCTCGGCCGGCTCCGACACCGTGCTGGGCACCGTCTCCTACCTCGCACCGGAGCAGATCGAACACGGCGTGGCCGACGCGCGAACCGACCTGTACGCGTGCGGCGTGCTGCTGTACGAGATGCTCACCGGTGGCAAGCCGCATGACGGCGACACTCCGGCCCAGATCATCTATCAGCACCTGGAGCGGGACGTGCCTGCCCCGTCGGCCTCGGTGCCGGGCCTGGCCGGCGTGCTGGACGACCTGGTGGCCCGGGCCGCCGCCCGCGCGCCCCGGGGGCGCCCGTCCGACGCTGCAGCGCTGCTCGCCGAGGTGCGAGCGGCACGCGCCGGCATGTCCGACGCCGAACTGGATGCGTTGCCTCCGCTGGCGACGACGCAACCCGGAAGCGGCGACTGCCCGGCCCGCACTCGCGCCCTGACCAGGCCGGTCAGTCTGGCCTCCGCGCACACCGGTGCGGAGGACCGCACCACACGGCTGCCGGGGGCACCCGGCAGGACCGGCGGGCGGCGGGGCCGCGCGGCTCTCGGGGCGGCTCTCCTGCGCGGCCGCACCGCGCTGGTCGCGCTGGCGGTCGTCGTGCTGGTGCTGCTGGGCGCGGGCGTGTGGTACGTGGGCGCCGGGCAGTTCACCCACACCCCCGCGGTGCTGGCGATGACCGAAGGAAAGGCCCGCGACACGCTGCACCACGCAGGTCTGGACGTACGGGTACGGCACGACTACAGCACCCAGGTCAAGCGCGGTCACATCATCTCCAGCGCCCCGGAGCCGGGCGGCCGGATCCGGGACACCGGGACCGTCACGATCGTGGTCTCGCGGGGCCCGAAGGTGGTGGCGGTGCCGGATGTGACCGGCTCCTCCCTCGGCGACGCCCGGCAGGCGCTGCGGGACGCCGGGCTGGAGCCCGGCCGGGTGACGCGGGCGTTCGACGAGGACGTCACCCAGGGCTCGGTGGTGCGCACCTCTCCGGGGAGCGGCACGAAGCGGCGGCCGGGTTCCGCCGTCGCCCTGGTCGTCTCCAAGGGCGCGAAGGTCCGGGTGCCCGATGTGACCGGGCAGGACGTGAACGACGCCCGCGAGGTGCTGCAGGAGTCGGGCCTGCGGATCCGCGTCTCGCATGACCGGGTGTTCTCCCAGCAGGAGAGGGGCACGGTCGCCGAGCAGTCTCCCGGATCCGGCGACGTGGCCGCACGGGGCGACACGGTGACCCTGACCGTGTCCAAGGGCCCCGAGACGGTGAAGGTGCCGGACGTGGACGGAATCGGCGAGGACGACGCCCGCAAAGCCCTTGAGGACGCCGGCTTCGAGGTGACCGTGCACCGGTTGTTCTTCGGCGACACCGTTTTCCACCAGTCCCCGGGCGCCGGTCCGGCGCCGAAGGGCTCGACCGTCACCATCTGGGTGCGCTAGTGCCGCATCAGCCAAGGTTGGCCCCGCTCGCCGCCCTGGTACGCACGCTCTCCCCCTGCCTTTGGCGGGAGGTGCCCCCCGCGTTGCCCGAAGGCCCGGGTAGGACACCTGCATGCGGCGTCCGGGCGCCGTGCGAGAGGCTCGGCATCCGCAGGCGCAACAAAGCCGAGACGGAGCGAGCGAAGCGAACGCAGTGCGCCAGGACGCCTCGCCACCGGGCAAACCCTGCCTGATGCGGCACTGGATCAGCGCTCCGGCTGCGCCGACATCCCATTCACCCCGGGGCAGATTCGATCGACCCTCGGTGACGCGGAAGCGCCCGCCCTGTGAGGCCGCCCATAGGACGTGCGTCACTTACGAGAAACGATAGTGGGCCCCACACCGGTCCGAGACGGGAAAATCGGACGTATCACGACCTGATGCCCCGGAGAGGGACGTTCCGTCCACGACTCCGGATAGTAGGTCACACCTTTGATTTGCCGTTTTTCAGGCCCTAAGAATTGCTCTCGGTCGCACCGCGCCGGGAGATCTGACTCGGCGTACCCGCCCTTCCCAGGCCTCTGCGACGCACGCGATGGAGAGGACAGTTCCGCCCCCATGCTCCGCATCCCCCGCCACGCCCGCCTGCCCAAGATGAAGGCCAAGCAGTACGCCACCTACGGCATCGTCACCGCCGGCGCGGCCGCCATGGCCGTCACCCTGGTACCCGGCAGCGCCGACGCCGGTGACCACTCACAGAACGCGGCGCCGAAGGCGTCGGCACAGCCTGTCGCCTTCACCGGGCAGTCCAACGCGCAGACGAAGGCCACGAAGCAGAGCTTCGGCACGCAGCTGCAGAGCGCGGCCCAGCAGGCGAAGGACACGAAGGCCGCGACCAAGTCGGGCGACGACACCGCCAAGCAGAAGACCACGGCCCACAAGGATGTCGCCGCGAAGCAGCACAGCAGCGACGAGGCCGCCGGCCGGTCCGCCGACCGCGCGCCCGCGCCGGCCGCGAAGCCGGCGCCCAAGCCGGCGCCCAAGCCGGCGCCGCAGCCCAGCTACCCGGACAACCTGGACGGCTGGATCCGTCAGTCGCTGGACATCATGCACAAGAACGGCATACCCGGCACCTACGAGGGCATCCACCGCAACATCATCCGGGAGTCCGGCGGTGATCCGAACGCCGTGAACGACTGGGACATCAACGCCCAGAACGGCATTCCCTCCAAGGGCCTGCTGCAGGTGATCCAGCCCACGTTCAAGACGTACCACGTCGCGGGCACCTCCTGGAACCTGACCGACCCGGTCGCCAACATCGTGGCCGCCTGCAACTACGCCGCGGACCGCTACGGTTCGATGGACAACGTCAACTCGGCCTACTGAGCCACCCAGGCACGAGCGCGCGACCCCCGCGGCGGCCGGTCCCCCCTCGGGGGCCGGCCGCCGCCGGCTTCTCCCGGAAGGCCTCAGAGTTCGGGGCCCTCCCCCGGCTCCTCCTGATAGGAGTAGCGCTGTTCGCTCCAGGGGTCGCCGACGTTGTGGTAGCCGCGCTCCTCCCAGAAACCGCGGCGGTCCGCCGTCATGTACTCCACGCCGCGCACCCACTTGGGGCCCTTCCACGCGTACAGGTGCGGGACCACGAGCCGGACGGGGAAACCGTGCTCGGCGGTGAGCAGTTCGCCGGCCCGGTGGGTGGCGAAAACTGAGCCCTCCGCGGCAAAGTCCGCGAGGCGCAGGTTGGCGCTGAAGCCGTACTCGGCCCACACCATGACGTGGGTGACGTCGTCGGCCGGCGGCGCCAGCTTCAGGACGGTGGCGGTGCGCACCCCGCCCCACTCGGCGCCGACGATGCTGTACTTCGTCACGCAGTGCAGGTCGGCGACCACGGTCTCGTACGGCAGCGCGCAGAACTGCTCGTGCGACCAGCAGTGCTTCCCCCCGTCGGCGGTGGCGCCGAAGACGCGGAACTCCCAGCGCTCGGGGCGGAACTTGGGAACCGGTCCGTAGTGGGTGACGGGCCAGCCCCGCTGGAGCCGCTGTCCCGGCGGAAGCTCAGGCTCCGCTGCGCGGCTCTCCGGCTGACCCATGGCTCCATGGTGACAGACACCGCATTGCGCGCAGACCGCGCCCCCGGACCACCCGCCCGGACGCGCACAAGAGGACGAATACCGATGAAGCGGTACGCTGACGCATACAGGATCCCTGTGCCGCCCGGTGCGAGGATGACGCCTCCTCCCCCTCCCGCAACGGAAGGAGCCGCTGCCATGCAGGGCGACCCCGAGGTCATCGAATTCCTCAACGAGCAGCTGACCGCGGAGCTGACCGCGATCAACCAGTACTTCCTGCACGCGAAGATGCAGGAGAACTTCGGCTGGACGAAGCTGGCGTCCGCCACCCGCTCGGAGTCCTTCGACGAGATGCGGCACGCCGAGCTGCTCACCGACCGGATCCTGCTGCTCGACGGTCTGCCCAACTACCAGCGGCTCTTCCACGTGCAGGTGGGGCAGACGGTCACGGAGATGTTCCGTTCGGACCGCCAGGTAGAGGTCGAGGCCATCGACCGGCTGCGGCGCGGCATCGAGTTGATGCGCTCCAAGGGGGACGTGACCTCGGCGAACGTCTTCGAGGACATCCTGGCCGACGAGGAACACCACATCGACTACCTGGACACGCAGCTGGACCTGATCGAGAAGCTGGGTGAGGCCCTGTACCTGGCCCAGCAGATCGAGCAGCCCAGCGCCTCCTGACGGGTGGGGGCCGCCGGCGCTCAGGCGGCGAGGGGGCGGTCCTCCGGAACCACCGCGCCGACCGGCTGCCGCTCGGCGACGGCGGGGGCACCGGCCTCGAGGGCGGCGCGGGGCGGGCAGGCGCCCCGGCCCAGCAGACCCTGGATCCGGCGGACACACGAGCCGCAGTCGGTGCCGGCCTTGCTGACACCGGCGATCCGCCGCGGAGTACACGCACCGGCTTCCGCGTGCGCACGCACCTGCTCCTCGGTGATGCCGAAGCATGAGCAGACGTACACGCGGTCACCTCCGTTCGGGGCCGTCTCCCATCAGTGAGGTAACCCTAACCTTACCTCCGGGAATACGTCCAGACGTGCACATGGGGCCCGCATCACACCGATGCGGGCCCCACAGGCGGCATGGAGGGGCGCAGGACTACTGCCCCCGGTACATCTCGGCGACCAGGAAGGCGAGGTCGAGGGACTGGCTGCGGTTGAGCCGCGGGTCGCACGCCGTCTCGTAGCGCTGGTGGAGATCGTCGACGAAGATCTCGTCTCCGCCGCCCACGCACTCGGTCACGTCGTCGCCGGTCAGCTCGGTGTGGATGCCGCCCGGGTGGGTGCCCAGCGCCTTGTGGACCTCGAAGAAGCCCTTGACCTCATCCAGCACGTCGTCGAACCGGCGGGTCTTGTGCCCACTGGCGGCCTCGAAGGTGTTGCCGTGCATCGGGTCGCACACCCAGGCCACCTGCGCGCCGGACGCCGTGACCTTCTCCACCAGCGTGGGCAGACGGTCACGAACGGTGTCCGCACCCATCCGGGTGATGAAGGTCAGCCGGCCCGGCTCCCGCTCCGGGTCCAGCTTCTCGATCAGTGCCAGCGCGTCCTCCGGCGACGTGGTCGGCCCCAGCTTCACCCCGACCGGGTTACGCACCCGTGAGGCGAACTCCACGTGCGCCCCGTCCAGCTGCCTGGTGCGCTCCCCGATCCAGATCATGTGCCCGGAGGTGTCGTACAGCTTCCCGCTGCGCGAGTCCGTCCGGGTCAGAGCGTCCTCGTAGTCGAGCAGCAGCGCCTCGTGCGAGGCGTAGCACTCGACGGTCTTCAACTCCTCGGGATCGGTGCCGCAGGCGTGCATGAACTTCAGCGCCTGGTCGATCTCCCTCGCCAGCACCTCATAGCGCTGTCCGGACGGGGAACGCCGCACGAAGTCCCGGTTCCAGGCGTGCACCTGTCGCAGGTCCGCGTAGCCGCCGGTGGTGAAGGCACGCACCAGGTTCAGCGTCGCCGCCGAGGCGTGGTACATCCGCTTCAGCCGCTCCGGATCGGGCACCCGCGCGGCCTCGGTGAACTCGAAACCGTTCACCGAGTCGCCGCGGTAGGTGGGCAGCGTCACCCCGTCCCGGGTCTCCACCGGCTTCGAGCGCGGCTTGCTGTACTGCCCGGCGATCCGCCCGACCTTGACCACCGGCACAGAACCGGCATAGGTCAGCACCGCACCCATCTGCAGCAGCGTCTTGAGCTTGTTGCGGATCTGCTCGGCAGAGACCGCGTCGAACGCCTCCGCACAGTCACCGCCCTGCAGCAAGAACGCCTCACCCCCGGCCACGGCGGCCAGCCGGTCCTTGAGCACGTCGCACTCGCCGGCGAAGACCAGCGGCGGATAGGACTCCAGCTCGGCGGTCACCTCATGCAGAGCCGACCGGTCCGGATAGTCGGGCTGCTGCGCCGCGGGCAGGTCTCGCCAGGTACGGGCACCGGCGTCGGTAATGGCGTTCACGGTCACCCCACAAGGTTAAGGGCTCCGAGCGGCCGACCCGTGCCTCGCCCGAGGTGTGAGACGGCGCGTCGCGGCCGTCGGCGGCCTGCGGCGCTCGCTCACTCGGCGTAGAGGACCTCGATCTCGTCGGCGAAGTCCTTCGCCACCACGCTCCGCTTGAGCTTCAGCGAGGGGGTGAGATGCCCGGTCTCCTCGGTGAACTGCGTGGGCAGTACCCGGAACCGGCGTACCGACTCGGCCTTGGAGACGGCCGCGTTGCCGTACTCGACCGCGGTCTGCAGTTCGGCCAGCAGGTCGGCGTCCGCGAGCAGTTCACGGGTCGGCCGGCCATTCTTGCCGTGCTCCGCCGCCCAGCGGGGCAGGAACTCCTCGTCCAGCGTGAGCAGCGCGCCGACGAAGGGACGGCCGTCGCCGACCACCATGCACTCCGCGATCAGCGCGTGCGCACGGATGCGGTCCTCCAGTACGGCCGGGGCCACGTTCTTGCCGCCCGCGGTGACCAGGATCTCCTTCTTCCGGCCGGTGATCGTCAGGTAGCCGTCGGCGTCCAGGGTGCCGATGTCACCGGTGTGGAACCAGCCGTCGCCCAGCGCCTCGGCCGTGGCCTGCTCGTTGTTCCAGTAGCCGGTGAACAGGTGCTCGCCGTGCAGCATGATCTCGCCGTCGTCCGCTATCCGCACCACCGAGCCGGGCAGCGGCTGGCCGACGGTGCCGATCTTCTGGCGGTCCGCAGGGTTGAAGGCGGTCGCCGCGCAGGACTCGGTCAGGCCGTACCCCTCCAGCACGGTCAGCCCGATGCCCCGGTAGAAATGGCCCAGCCGCTCACCCAGCGGCGCACCGCCGGAGATGGCGTGGGTGGCGCGGCCGCCCAGCACCGTGCGCAGCCTGCCGAAAACGAACCGGTCGAAGAACCGGTGCCGCAGCCGCAGCCCGAACGTGGGGCCGCCTGACGACTGTTCGAGGGCCCGGCTGTAGGCGATGGCGCAGTCCGCCGCCCGGTCGAAGACCTTCCCTTTGCCGGCGGCGCGCGCCTCCGCGCGGGCGGCGTTGTAGACCTTCTCGAAGACCCGCGGCACGCCGAGCAGCTGGGTGGGCCGGAAGGACTGCAGTTCCTCGGTGAGAGTCTTCACGTCCGGGGCGTGGCCCAACCGGATCGGCGCCATCATCGCGGCGACCTGGACCAGCCGGCCCAGCACGTGCGCGAGCGGCAGGAAGAGCAGCACTGAGGAGTCGCCGGTGCTGAACAGCGGCCGCAGCCGGGCGACGACGTTGCCGCACTCCGCGAAAAAGCTGCGGTGGGTGAGCACGCAGCCCTTGGGACGGCCGGTGGTGCCGGAGGTGTAGACGATGGTGGCCGGCGAGTCGGCGTGCGCGGCCGAACTGCGCTGGTCCACGGTGGCGTCCGTGACGGCCGCCCCGGACGCGGCGAGCTGGGCCAGCGCTCCGGAGCCGTCGCCCGCGGCGTCGATCTGCCACACGTGGTCGAGTGACGGCAGTCCCTCGCGCACCGACTCGACGGCCGTGCTGTGCACGGCCGTCTCCGTCAGGCAGGCCACCGCTCCCGAGTCGCCGAGGATCCAGGCGATCTGCTCGGGCGAGCTGGTCTCGTAGACGGGGACCGTCACGGCGCCCGCCGTCCAGATCGCGAAGTCGAACAGCGTCCACTCCCAGCGGGTGCGCGACATCAGAGCGACCCGGTCGCCCGGCTGCACGCCGGCGGCGATCAGCCCCTTGGCCGCGGTGTACACCTCAGCGAGGAACGCACTCGCGGTGACGTCCTCCCAGGAGCCGTTGCGCTTGCGGGCGATCACGGGCACTTCCGGATGCCGGTCCGCGTTGCGGTGGACGAGATCAGTCAGATTCCCGTCCGCGGGGACCTCGTACAGGGCCGGAAGGCTGAACTCACGCAAGACTGCTGCTCCTCGTCGGCGCCGGGCGAGGTGAACACACCGTGGCCGCTTCTTGAGAAATGAACGACCCGGACGTTACCCACTGGTAAGAGTCCGGGTACAGGGGTAGCGCCCACATGTTCCGTGCGTCACAGAAGGCCGCTTCCCTGGGCGCAGGTTAACTGATCCAGCTGAGGGGTCCGGATCTCCTGCCGTTCCACAGGCGGGAGATCCGAACCCCCTCACCCAGTGCCGCATCAGCCAAGGTTTGCCCGGTAGCGAGGCGTCCTGGCGCACTGCGTTCGCTTCGCTCACTCCGTCTCGGCCTTGTTGCGCCTGCGGATGCCGAGCCTCTCGCACGGCGCCCGGACACCGCATGCAGGTGTCCTACCCGGGCCTTCGGGCAACGCAGGGGGCACCTCCCGCCAAAGGCAGGGGGAGAGCGTGCGTACCAGGACTGCAACCAGCGAACCTTGCCTGATGCGGCACTAGGGTGGCGTCATGCGAGTCCACGTGGTGAGCGACGTACACGGCAACAGCCGTGACCTGGCGCGGGCCGGTGACGGCGCGGACGCGCTCGTGTGCCTGGGTGACCTGGTGCTCTTCCTCGACTACGCGGACCACTCGCGCGGCATCTTCCCCGACCTGTTCGGCGTGGAGAACGCCCACCGGATCGTCGAACTGCGCACCGCCCGCCGGTTCGAGGAGGCCCGCACCCTCTCGGCCCGGCTGTGGGAGGGCGTGGACCGGCGCGCGGCCACCGAGGAGGCGGTACGCCGGCAGTACGCCGAGCTGTTCGCGGCGTTCCCCACTCCGACGTACGCGACCTACGGCAATGTCGACGTGCCGCCGCTGTGGGCTGAGTACGCCGCTGCGGGCACCACGGTGCTGGACGGCCAGACGACCGACATCGGCGGGCTCCGGTTCGGCTTCGTCGGCGGGGGGCTGCCCAGCCCGATGCGCACGCCCTACGAGGTCGACGAGGAGACCTACGCCACCAAGATCGCCGCGCTGGGCGAGGTCGACGTGCTGTGCTCCCACATCCCGCCGGATGTGCCGGACCTGTGCTATGACACGGTCGCCCGCCGGTTCGAACGGGGCAGCGCCGCGCTGCTGGAGGCGGTCCGCACGCTCCGGCCGCGGTACCACCTGTTCGGACACGTCCACCAGCCGCTGGCCCGGCGGATGCGGATCGGCGTCACCGAGTGCGTCAATGTGGGGCACTTCAACGCGACGGGTACCCCGTGGCCCCTGACGTGGTGACGAGCCCCGGCGGACCGCGCGGTAGCCTTCCTCGGCAGACGGGACAGCGGGTGAGCGGAGGAGCCACGGCGATGGTGGAACACACCAGCTCGAGCATCACGATCGAGGCGGCACCCGCCCAGGTCATGGGGGTGATCGCCGACTTCGCCCGCTACCCGGACTGGACGGGTGAGGTGAAGGAGGCCGAGGTGCTGGGCACTGGCCCCGACGGCCGGGCCGAGAAGGTGCGGCTGCTGCTGGACACCGGCGCGATCAAGGACGAGCACACGCTGGCCTACCGCTGGGACGGCAACCGCGAGGTCCGATGGTCCCTGGTGCGCTCGCAGATGCTGCGTTCCCTGGAGGGCGTCTACACCCTGGCCTCGGCGGCCGGCGGCGCACGCACCGAGGTGACCTACCGGCTCACGGTGGACGTGAAGATCCCCATGCTGGGGATGATCAAGCGCAAGGCCGAGAAGGTCATCATCGACCGCGCACTTGACGGCCTCAAGCGCCGCGTGGAGTCCGGCTCCGGGCAGGCCCCGGGTGACCGCCCGGTCGGGTAACGTCGAATACAAAGCCGCCGCCCTACGGAGCCCGTCATGAGCGATGCCGCCGAACCCGACGCCTGGGCCGCCGCCTGCGAGGAGGATCTCGCCGCCGAACGGGAACGTCACGAGTCCAGGTACGGGCCGCCGCCCATCGATGCGGGACGGGAACTGCGCAGACTCGCCGATGCCGTGGTGCGCACCGCGGGGGCACTGGGCAGGCCGCTGGGCGGCCCGGCCGGCGAGACGGCCGCACGAAGCGTGGCGGAGCAGCTGATCGCCCAGGCCGGCGCGGCGGTGCGGCCCGCGCTGGAACGCCATCCGGACGTGCTGGACCACCTGAGCGCCGCCGGCGGGGAACTGCTGGCCGCCTACCGCTCGGCGGTGCGGCCCCGGCCGGGCGCGGACACGGAACACCACGACAAGGGCACCGACTTGGGCTGAGCCGCGCGGCTCACGACCGCCGCCGGGCGCTCCGGTAAGGTCGTGCACGGCGGGGATCGAGAGGATAACTGAGGGACACATGGGACTCACCATCGGCGTCGACATCGGCGGTACCAAGATCGCGGCCGGCGTGGTCGACGAAGAGGGCACGATCCTCGAGACCTGCAAGGTGCCGACCCCGCCCACCGCGGAAGGCGTCGTCGACGCCATCGCGGACGCCGTGCGCACGGTCAGCGGCCGGCATCCGGTGGAGGCCGTCGGCATCGGCGCCGCCGGATATGTGGACGACAAACGTGCGACGGTGCTGTTCGCCCCCAACATCGCCTGGCGGCACGAGGCGCTCAAGGACAAGGTAGAACAGCGGGTCGGCCTGCCCGTCGTGGTCGAGAACGACGCCAACGCGGCCGCCTGGGGCGAGTACCGGTTCGGCGCGGGCCAGGGCCACGACGACGTCGTGTGCATCACGCTGGGTACCGGCCTGGGCGGCGGCATCGTGATCGGCGGCCGGCTGCACCGCGGCCGGTTCGGCGTCGCCGCGGAATTCGGCCACATCCGGGTGGTGCCCGACGGGCTGCTGTGCGGCTGCGGCAGCCAGGGCTGCTGGGAGCAGTACGCCTCCGGACGCGCACTGGTGCGCTACGCGCAGCAGCGTGCCGCCGCCACGCCGGAGAACGCCGAGACGCTTCTGGGTCTGGGCGACGGCACCCCGAACGGCGTCGAGGGCCGACACGTCAGCCAGGCCGCACGCGCCGGCGACCCGGTCGCCGTCGACGCGTTCCGCGAACTGGCCCGTTGGGCCGGCGCCGGCCTCGCCGACCTGGCCTCGCTGTTCGACCCGTCCGCCTTCATCGTGGGCGGCGGCGTCTCGGACGAGGGCGACCTGGTGCTCGACCCGATCCGCAAGTCCTTCCGCCGCTGGCTGGTGGGTGGCAGGTGGCGCCCGCACGCCCAGGTGCTGGCCGCCCAACTCGGCGGCAAGGCCGGGCTGGTGGGCGCCGCCGACCTGGCACGTCAAGGCTGAGCGGGCATCTGGAGGACTGTCGTAGCCTTCATCCATGACCCCCGAGGATCTTCCCGGTTCGAGGACGGAGGCCGACGGCTCCGCCGTGGTGCGGCTGCTGAGCTACAACGTCCGTTCCCTGCGGGACGACCGGGAGGCGCTGGCCCGGGTGATCCGGGCCTGCGTGCCCGACGTGGTGTGCGTGCAGGAGGCCCCGCGGTTCTTCCGCTGGCGCACACACGCGGCACGGCTGGCGCAGGCCACCGGCCTGTCCTACGTGACCGGCGGCGCTCCGGCAACCGGGCCGATGATCCTGTCGACCCTGCGGCCGTTCGTGGAACACACCGAGGATGTGCTGCTTCCCCGCACGCCGGGCCTGCACCGGCGCGGCTTCGCCACGGCGGTGCTGCGCTTCGGGGACGCGGCGCGGCTCGGGGTGGTCAGCTGTCACCTCAGTCTGCAGGCGGCCGAGCGGCGGCAACAGGCCGGGGCGCTGTTGGACCGGCTCGGCGCGCTGGGCGTGCCGCACACGGTGGCCGCGGGCGATCTGAACGAGCGGCCCGGCGGCAGGGCTTTCCGCCTGCTGACGGACACCCTGCAGGACGGCTGGGCGGTGCGGCCGTGGGGCGGCGAGCTGACCTCCCCGGCGGCCGGGCCGCACCAGCGGATCGACGCGGTACTCGCGTCGCCGGGCGTACGGGTGCTGGGCTGCGGGGTGCCCCACGGACTGCCGGGCGTGACGCCCGGTGACCTGCGTGCGGCAACGGACCATCTGCCGGTCCTGGCGGCGCTGCGCGTGCCCGCGGCCGGCTGAACCGGCCGGGTCAGGCGGCCCCGCGGCGCGCGCGGTCGCGGCGCAGCTCGACCGAGACGAGCCAGCCGGTGAGCAGCGTGACGGCGCTGAAGACGAACAGCAGGGTCAGCACGTCTCCTCCCCCTCTCAAGCAGTCGGTGATGCCCCGCCATGGTCGCGCACCGCGCGCCGCGGTGCATTGCCCGATACGGGCAGCGACCGCGGCGCCTTCGCTGCCCGGTCGCTGCCTCAGGCGGGCGACGGTACGGAGGTCACACGACGGCGCCGCCGCCCGGGTCGCCCCAGTCGTCCTCGTCGTCGGGGCGCAGCCGGGTCGCCAGGGTGAGGCACCCGCCGACGAAGCCGCCCCCGCCGAGGGCGAGCAGCCACCAGGTGAAGTCGACGCGGAAGAGGACGGCGCCGAGCAGCAGCAGCGGGCCACCGAGCGCGCCGAGCCAGCCGAATTTCGTGGTGGTGTCGGTCTCGGGCAGCGGCGGCGGGTCGGGCGGCACGAAATGCTCGTCGTCCTCCGGCTCCGCCGGCATCTGCCGGTCCCGGGGCCCGGTGCCCGCGGCGTAGACGGTGTAGGTACGCACCGGCGGCGCCGGCTCGTCCTCGGTGTCCGGCCGAGTCTCCTGCACGTCCGGCTCTTCGCCGTAGCCCGCGACGATCTGGGCCCAGGCGGCCTCCTCGTCCAGGGGCGGCAGGTCCCGCTCGCCGTCATCCCGCTCCGGATCGGGCTCGGCGTCACGCTCCGCCATGAGCGGCCCCTCGCGCGGTGAGCCGGGCGACGAACGCGTCGGTGCCGGTGAAGATCCGCTCCGCGTCGTGGTCGAGGGTCGCCACGTGGTAGCTGTGCTCGAGCCAGGTCTCCGTCACGTCGTGCGAGGAGACGCGGGAGAGCACGTACGCCGAGTCACCGGGCGGCACCACGTGGTCGGTGCGGCTGTGCATGACCAGCAGCGGCTGGGTGACCTGCGGCAGTTCGGTCCGCACCCGGTCGAAGAGCTGCACGAGGGAGTGGGCGGCGTGCAGCGGGACGCGGGGATAGCCGAGTTCGTGCGTCCCCTCCTTGGCGATGTCGTCGGTGAGTCCCCGGGTGCTGGGCAGCAGGTGACGCAGCACCGGCAGCAGGTACCCCTGCAGGCGCGGGAAGGTCACCGCCGGGTTGACGACCGCGACCCCGCTGACCGCGTCACCGTGCCGGGCCGCCAGCCGCAGCGCAAGCGCACCGCCCATGGACAACCCGCACACGACGACCCTCTCGCACCGTTCGCGGAGCACGAGCAGCTCGCGGTCGACCGTGGCGTACCAGTCCTGCCAGCCGGTGACCTGCAGGTCCTGCCAGCGGGTGCCGTGCCCGGGCAGCAGCGGCAGCGCGACGGTGTGTCCCCGCTCGGCCAGGTGCGCCGCCCAGGGGCGCAGCGACTGCGGGGAGCCGGTGAAGCCGTGGCAGAGCAGTATGCCCACGGACGAGCCGTCGTGGTGGACGGGTTCTGCTCCGGGCATGAGCGGCACGGTGGTCTCCGTTCCGTGACGGGGCGGTGTCCGGGAGTGCCGCCCAGCCTAGTCGGGTCCGGGTCCGCCGGGTAGCTCCGCCGGGCATGGGACCCGCCGGGCGGGATAGGCTCTCCTCCGTTCCAAGCAGGAGGTCTCGGTTGTTCTACGGCGTAATGAAGATGTCGGTCGGCAACTCGCTCAAGCTGGCCTTCCGTCCCTGGGTCGAGGGACTGGAGAACGTACCGGACGAGGGGCCGGCGATCCTGGCGAGCAATCACCTCTCTTTCTCTGACTCCTTCTTCCTCCCCTCGGTACTGCACCGGAAGATCACCTTCATCGCGAAGGCCGAGTACTTCACCTCGCCCGGGGTGAAGGGGAAGCTGACGGCCGCGTTCTTCAAGGGCGTGGGGCAACTCCCCGTGGACCGCTCGGGTGCCCGCGGCGCGGGTGAGGCCGCGATCCGCAGCGGGCTGGAGGTGCTTTCACGTGGTGAGCTGTTCGGCATCTACCCGGAGGGGACGCGGTCGCCGGACGGCCGGCTCTACCGCGGCAAGCCGGGCGGGCTCTCCCGCGTCGCGATACGGTCCGGGGCGCCGGTGCTCCCGGTGGCGATGATCGACACCGAGAAGATCCAGCCGCCGGGCAAGCTCGTGCCGAAGCTGATGCGGCCGGGCATCCGGATCGGCAGGCCGCTGGACTTCAGCCGCTACCAGGGCATGGACCACGACCGCTTCATCCAGCGCTCGGTGACCGACGAGGTCATGTACGAGATCATGAAGCTGTCCGGCCAGGAGTACGTCGACATCTACGCCACGGCTGCCAAGCGGCAGATCGAGGAGGCGGAGCGGGCCGCACGTGAAGCGGAGCGGGCGGCCCGGGAGAGCGGCGAGGGCGAGGACAGTCCGAAGGACGCCGACTAGCCGGAGACCGGACGGGGGACGATGAACAGCGGGATATCGGTCGAGCAGCCCCTGTGGCGTGCGCTGACGGGCTACCGGTTCCTCACCATGGTCTACGCGATCGTGCTCTACGCCTGGGACCGCGACGCCTACGCGCATCCGGTCCCCGCGATCTGCTACCTGGCGCTGCTGACGGCCTGGACCGTGACCACGGGTGGCCGGACGCTGTCGGCCGCCCGGTGCACCCGGCTGTTCCTGACCTTGGACCTGCTGGTGGCACTGGCCGGGATCCTGCTGACCCGGTGGGTGGAGACGGCCGCCCGGATCGAGCAGGGTGTGAACACGCTGCCGTCCATCTGGACGGCGGGCGCGGTGCTGGGCTTCGCCATCAAGGGCGGCTGGCGGTGGGGTGCCGGCGCGTCCGTGGTGGTCGGGGCGGCCAACCTGGTCGAACGGGGTGGCCCGTCGCACGACACTGTGCACAACGTGCTGCTGGTGTGCGTGGCGAGCATCGGCATCGGCTACGTGGTGGAGGTGGCCAGGGCGAGCGAGCGGACGCTGGCGCGTGCCCTGCAGATCGAGGCGGCTACCCGGGAGCGGGAACGGCTGGCCCGCGACATCCACGACGGTGTGCTGCAGGTCCTGGCCATGGTGCAGCGGCGTGGCGCGACGCTGGGCGGCCAGGCAGCGGAGCTGGGCCGGCTGGCGGGCGAGCAGGAGGTGGCGCTGCGTTCGCTGGTGGCCGGGACCGCCGTGCGGGTGCCGCAGCAGGCGGCGGTCTCGGTCGGCGCGGCGGGGCAGGACGGTGCCGTCTCCGCCGGGGCGGCACAGGATCTGACGGCGGCGCTGGGCGCCCTGGCCGGGGCCGCGGTGACGTTCTCGGGCCCGGGCGCGCCGGTGTGGCTGGCGGCCGTCGAGGCCGGGGAGGTGGCCGCCGCAGTCGGCGCCGCACTGGACAACGTGCGGCGGCACGCGGGCGAGGCGGCCCGGGCGTGGATCCTGCTGGAGGACGAACCCGACGCGGTGCTGGTCACCATCCGCGACGACGGGCCGGGCATCGAAGAGGGCCGGCTGGCGCGGGCCGAGGCGGAGGGCCGGCTGGGGGTGGCGCTGTCCATACGCGGCAGACTGCGTGAACTGGGCGGTACCGCCCGGCTGGTGTCGGCGCCTGGGCAAGGCACCGAGGTGGAACTGCGGGTGCCGAAGACGATAGGGAGCGGCGGTGCGAGCTGAGGACAGCGAGCGGACGGTGAGCGAGGAAAGGCCGCTGCGGGTGATGGTCGTCGACGACCACCCGATGTGGCGGGACGCGGTGGCACGGGACCTGGCGGCGGCCGGCTGCGAGGTCGTGGCGACCGCCGGCGACGGCGAGCAGGCTGTCCGCCGGGCGCGCGCCACCCTGCCCGACGTGCTGGTGCTGGACCTCAACCTGCCCCGGCTGCCCGGCGTCGAGGTGTGCCGACAGGTGGCCGGCTCCCCCGCCGAAGCAGGCGATGGACCGGGGACGCGGGTACTGGTGCTCTCGGCGAGCGGCGAGCACGCCGACGTGCTGGAGGCGGTGAAGTCGGGCGCCACGGGCTATCTGGTGAAGTCGGCCGGCGCCGACGAACTCCTCGACGCGGTGCGGCGCACCGCGGTCGGTGACCCGGTGTTCACGCCGGGGCTGGCCGGTCTGGTGCTGGGCGAGTACCGGCGGCTGGCCACCGGTCCGGCGCCCGCCACGTCCGGCGGCGCGGCCGCGGACGTCCCGCATCTGACGGAGCGGGAGACGGAGGTGCTGCGCCTGGTGGCCAAGGGCCTGAGCTACAAGCAGATCGCCCAGCGGCTGTTCATTTCGCACCGCACGGTGCAGAACCACGTCCAGAACACGCTGGGCAAACTGCAGCTGCACAACCGCGTCGAGCTGGTGCGCTACGCCATCGAGCGGGGCCTGGACGACAGCTGACGCAGCAGGTCGGAGACGAAGTGTGCAACGCGCACGCTGCGCGTACACGCCCGGAACTCACAGCAGCGCTTCGAGGCGTCGTGCCAGCAGATCGCGGCGCCAGGTCTGTTCGATCCAGGTGCGGCCGCGCTCTCCCATGCGCCGGCGCAGGCAGGGGTCCCGCAGCAGGGTGACGATGCGGTCGGCGGCCTCCTCGGGGGCGCGGCCGGAGACCACCCATCCGGTCTCACCGTGCAGCACCGCGTCGGGAGCGCCGCCGGAGTCGCCGGCGACGACGGGCAGTCCGGTGGCCGAGGCCTCGAGGTAGACGATGCCCAGCCCCTCGACGTCGAGGCCGCCGCGCCGGGTGCGGCACGGCATGGCGAACACGTCGCCGGCGCCGTAGTGGGCGGGCAGTTCCTCCCAGGGCACCGGGCCGGTGAAGTGGACGGCGTCGGCCACGCCCGTTTCGGCGGCCAGCCGTTCCAGCCGCGAGCGATGGGGACCGTCGCCGACGACGAGCAGCACCGCGTCGGGCACGCCCGCCAGGATGCGCGGCATGGCGGCGATCAGGGTGTCCTGGCCCTTGCGGGGGACGAGCCGCGAGACGCACACGACGACGGGACGGTCCGTCAGTCCGAGCCGGGCCCGCACCTTCTCGCCGCCGGAACCGGGGTGGAACGTCTCCTCGTCGACGCCGGGCGGCAGATGCGTCATCCGGGCGGCGGCCGCGCCGGTCAGCGCGCCGGCGATGCGGGCGCGGGTGTATTCACCGAGGTAGGTGAGGGTGTCGGTGACCTCACCGATGCGGCGCAGCAGCTGCCGGGAGGCGGGCAGCTGGGCCCACGCGGCCTCGTGGCCGTGCGTGGTGGCCACCAGGCGTTCCGCGCCGGCCCGGCGCAGCGCGGGCGCCATCAGGCCGAGCGGTGCGGCGGCGCCGAACCACACGGCGCGGCAGTCGTGCGCACGCAGCAGGGCGGCGGCGCGGTGGGTCACTCGCGGGGTGGGCAGCAGCATGGTGGACCGGTCACGGACGACGGTGAAGGGCTGCGCCGCGTCGAAGCAGGCGGTCGCCTCGCGGGCCTCCCGGCTGTGCCGCCAGGTGGAGGCGTAGACGACGAGGCGGTCCGGGTCCAGGCGGAGCGCCATGCTGTGCAGGAACGTCTGGATGCCGCCGGGGCGCGGCGGGAAGTCGTTGGTGACGAGGAGCGTCTTGTGCATGGTGCGCCCGACAGTACCGGGCCACCGGTACGCCCCGCGCACGCGAGCAGGCATGATGTCGGGCGACAGGGCGGCTGAAGGGGCAAGCATGGCGCACAGCGGGCGGACGGGGGGCGGCCCGTGGCCGAACGTGGCGGCGACGGCGGTGTGGGCGGTGACACGCACGATGCTGCTGCTGACCGTCTTCAAGGTGATTCCGGTGCGCGGCCCGGACGTGACCAGCGACGTCTCGGTGATCTACCACGGCTGGGACCGGGTGCTGAGCGGCGGCGCGTTCCCCGTCGGAGACGTCACCTGGCAGTACCCGCCAGGAGCCGCGCTGACGGTGCTCTCGCCGGAGCTGCTGCCCTCCCTGGATTACGCCGCGGCCTTCTTCGTGCTGGCCTGCGTCGCGGACGCGGTGACCTTCGCCCTGCTGCTGTGGGCGGGGCGGCGTCCGGAGCGGCGGGCGGCCGGCGTCTGGTTCTGGGTGGTGGGGCTGCCGCTGCTGGGGCCGACCGCGTACGCCAGATACGACGTGATGGTCACGGCCGTGGCGGCCGCGGCCGCGCTGACGGCGGCGCGGCGGCCGTCGGCAGCGGGTGCGCTGACGGGTCTGGGCGCGCATGCTGAAGGGCTGGCCCGCGCTGCTGCTGCTCGGGGCGGAGCGGGGCCGCGGGTCCCGGGCGATGTGGGGCTGGGCCGCGGTGGTGGGCGGCCTGCTCGCGCTGGCGTTCACCGTGTCGATGCCGGGCGCGTTCGGTTTCGTCACCGCGCAGCGGGACCGGGGCACCGAGGTGGAGTCGCTGGGCGGCCTGGTCTTCCACGTGGCACGGCAGTTCGGCTGGCAGGGGCAGGTGGCGCTGCACTACGGCTCGATCGAGTTTCTGGGACCCGGGGTGCCGCAGGTCAGCGACGCGGCGCTGGTGCTGACGGCGGCGGCCTTCGGGTGGCTGCTGCTGTGGCGGTGGCGGGCGGTGGCATGGACGGCGACGACGCCGGCGGACGCGGCGTTCACCGCGGTGCTGCTGTTCGTCACCACCAGCCGGGTGATCAGCCCGCAGTACATGGTGTGGCTGCTCGGGCTGGGCGCCGTGTGCGTCGGGCTGCGCGCCGGCCGCATGACGGCGCCGGCGGTGCTGGTGCTGGCCGCGACCGGGCTGACCCTGCTGGAATTCCCCGTCTGGTTCGACCACGTGGTGGCGAGTGACAGCCTGGGGCTGACGTTGATCGCCGCGCGCGACGGGCTGCTGGTGGCCGCGTCGCTGCTGGCTGCGGCCCGGCTGTGGCGGTCGACGGTGACCGGGCCGCGCCGCCGTGCTGCCCGGGCCGCGGGCAGACGGGCACCAGGTCAGTCCAGTTGATCCCGCACATACACCTGCCACTGGGCTGTGAACTCGACCGGTGCTCATGTGCAGCACCTTGTGCAGGGCGTCGTCGACGGCATCGCTGCCGGTCGTCCGGCTGGCACCGACCGCGGTGTAGAGCGAGGTCAGCGCGTGGTCGCCCCAGCGGTCGGCGACCATTCGGCAGGCGAGCCAGCCGCCCTCGTAGGCCCGGGAGAGGGCGTCGGCCCCGTTGTCGAAGCGGAAGTCGGTGTCCCGCGGGAGGGTGTCGGGAAGGTCGCCGGCAAGGACCGCGTCGGCGAGTTCGGGGGCGACCTGCTGAGGGGCGCGTCCGGCGTCACGGTAGGCGACCCAGTCCGCGAAGCCTTCGGACAGCCACAACGGGGTGGCCGAGGTGGTCCAGCGCCGGGTGGCCACGTGCGTGGTCTCGTGGGTGGTGACCACCTGCCGGCCGAGTTCGCTGAGGACCGCGTAGGAGCGGGGGTTGACCACGATGCGCTCGGCGGCGGCCTGTTGCGAGGAGCCCACCTCCCCGGTGGTCACTGCGGCGATGCCCTGGTAGGTGGAGCCGGGGCTGTCCAGCAGCGCCCCCATGTCGTGCAGACTGTCCGGGACGAGCACGACGACGCGGTGGGACCACGTGCGCGGCCAGGCGCGGGATACGTCGGGTACAGCGGCGTCGGCCTCGCGGGCGACCTCGTGCAGCCGGGCGCCGGCGGACCCGGTGCCCAGCACCAGGCTGCGCTCGCCGTGCACGACGGTGACGGGGCCCTGCTCCCACAGTTCGGCGCTGCTGCCGGGAAGCTCCCCGGAGACGTACCAGCGCCCGTTGCGCCGGTGGAGCCTCAGGTCCTCCGAGGCGGTCACAGCGGACCGGTCGTAGCCGCGGAACCGGTAGCTGAGAGTGACCTGCGCCTCGGCGGTCCCGCCGTTCACCTGCAGGGCGGTGACGTGTTGCGACCAGCGGCCGACCGGCAGCTTCGCGAGGGTGGTGATCACCTGGCGCTGCCGCACCCGGTAGCGGTCGGCCTGCGGGTCGACGGCGGCGAGGTACCGGTCGCGGTCGCCGTCCACGACAGCGGCGGACTGCCGGGTCGAGCACCTCCTGCACGGCGGCACGGGCCTGGGAGGTGTCGGGCCGGGAGCCGTTGCAGCCGATCAGCGCGGTGAGCAGCACGACGAGCATGACGAGAACCGTCGATGTCTTCCTGCCGTCGTAACCGCCCACAGGGCGATCGTAGATCGGTCAGGGTCGGGTCACGGCGGTGACCGGCATCATGCCGACCGGGTCGTAGCGGACGGAGGCGCCCGGGTAGGGCGCGTGCACGACCTTGCCGCCGCCGACGTACATGGCGACGTGGCTGGCGTCGTTGCGGTACACGACCAGGTCGCCGGGCCGGATCTGGGAGAAGCGACACCCGGCGTCCGGCGTCGCGCTGCCCCTGGGCGGTGCGCGGAAGGGCGACGCCGGCCCGCCGGTAGGCCCACTGCGTGAGGCCGGAGCAGTCGAAGGCGTGCGGGCCGTCCGCGCCCCACACGTAGGGGGAGCCGATCGCGGAGCGGACGGCGGCGACGGCTGCCGCTGCCCGGCCGGAGGAAGCGGCGGCGCCGGCCACGGCGGGGGCCCGTCCGCTGCTGCGGGAGCTGCGCTCCCGCTCGGCCTGCTGCCGGGGAGTGAGGTCGTCGAGGAGCCGCCGGGCGGCGCGGAGTCTTCGCTGGACGGCGGCCTTGCTGTGCCGCAGCCGTTCGCGCTGCTGCTGCAGCCTGCCCAGGGTGCGGGAGACCTCGGCCTGCTGCTGGCGCAGCTCGCGCTCGGCGTCCAGCAGGCGATGCAGCTCGTCATGCTGCCGAAGGCTGATGCGGTCCAGTGTGGAGGCCTTCGCCAGGTAGTTCTCGGGTTCGCCGGAAAGCAGCAGCGCGACCGTCGGGTCCATGCCGCCGGAGCGGTACTGGGCGCCGGCCAGCGCGCCCAGGGCGTCGCGCAGCTGAGTTGACCTCGTGCTGACCACGCGCGGCCCGGTCCCGTACCTGATCGACCTCGCCGCTGGAGCTCACGCACCTTCTCGGAGGCGGCGTCGTACGTCTCGGTTGCCTGCTCGGCCTGGGTGTAGAGCCGGTCGACGTGCGCGGCGACCTGAGCCGGCGATTCGTCCGCCCGGCCGGGCCTCCGCGGGCGGCGGCGACAGGGCGACGGCGGCTCCGGCGACCGTCAGGACGGCGGCGCGGGCGGCCCAGCACGTGCGGCGCTGGGCGGTACCTCGGTGAAGGCGGTGCGAGACCACGGGGCCGCGCTCCTTCCGCTAGGCGAACTGCGCCCGCAGAATGTAGCCGTGTGGTCACACTGAGCCAAGGACCGTGCGCCGGACCGGGAAGGCGCCGCGCAGAACGGCGCCCCGCCGATGACGCAGGTCAGCGGCGGGGCGGGCGGGTACGTGGCACCCGCGGGGGAATCACCCGTAAGAACGAAGGCCGGGCTCAGCCGATGCGCACGCCGAACATGAACGGCATGTTGTTGATCGACTCGTAGCGGACGCTCGCGCCGGAGTGCGGAGCGTGCAGGATCATGCCGTTGCCCGCGTACAGACCGATGTGGTGCAGGTCGCCGTAGAACAGCACGAGGTCGCCGGGCTTGAGGGCGCCTCGGCCGATGTGCGGGCCGGCGTTGGCCTGGGCCTGCGAGGTGCGGGGTATGGAGACGCCGGCCTGGGCGTACGCCCAGGAGGTGAGGCCGGAGCAGTCGAAGGAGCTGGGGCCGGTGGCGCCCCACACGTAGGGCGAGCCGATCTTGCTCTGCGCGGCGTGCAGCGCGGCCGACGCGCGCTGCGAGGCGGGGACGGCGCTGCCGAGGTCGACGCGGGACGCCGGCGCTGCGGTTCGCGCGCGCCTCCTTGGCGCGCATCTCGGCCCGCTGCTTGGCGGTGAGGGTGTTGAGCAGCCTGCGGGCCTCGGAGAGCTTGCCCTGGACCTTCTTCTTCTGCGCGCCGAGTTCCTTGCGGGCGTCGGCGAGGTCCGCCAGCTTGTCCTTGGCCTCCACGCGCTGCTGCTGCAGCGACCGCTGCTTGCCCTGGATCTTGCTGCAGTGCCTCGGCCTGCCGCGTGCTCAACTGGTCGAGCGTGGAGGCCTTGTCGAGGTAGTGGTCCGGGTCGGAGGAGAGGAACAGCTGCAGCGACGGGTCGACGCCGCCGTTGCGGTACTGCGCGGTGGCCATCGAGCCGAGGCCGTCCCGCATGTCGTTCAGCTCGCCCTGTTCGCGGGCGACGCTGTCCTGCAGGGCACTGACCTGCTTCTGCAGCTTCTCCTGCTGCTCCTTGGCGCCGTCGAACTTCTCCGTGGCGCGCTCGGCGTCCTGGTGGAGCTTGTCGACCTTCGCCTTCACCTCGTCCACGGACGGCTTGGACGGGGCCGCCTGAGCGGTCTGGGAGGTCAGAGCGACGGCAGCTGCGGCGGTCGCGGTGAGCACGGTCACGCGGGTGCGGCTCGGCTGCTTGGGACGACGGTGGGACGCCACTGGGGCGAGCTCCTTCTTCCTCAGCCGCCTGCCGGTAGGTCACCCGACCCCACGCCGTACGCGGCTCCGCGGGACTAGGCGGTACCTCCGCGGCCACCCCGGTTGAGTGGTCGACCGCGCGAAGGTTCGAGCCCAGACATTAGCCACGCGAAAACGAGCGGATCAAATCTCTGTCCGAAAAATCTCGGGCAGAACCGAATTCTTTACTCTCATCCCACCCGTAGCAACGACCACTTGACACACCGTAGGAACAATACGGACGAGCCGGTCATTCCTCCTGCGAGACCCTTCACGCCTCGTGGGGCCCCGTCGGGTCAGCTGCGGGCCAGCCGTCTGACGAGCAGCGCGGAGGAGACCGGGCGGGCCCCGGCCGCCGCGCACCCGTCCGCCACCTCACGGTCCGAGGAGACCACCACCACCGGACGGCCCGCCGGTTCGGCACGCACCAGCCGGCGGATCAGCTCGTCCGCCGTCTGCCCCGGCCTGCTGAAGAGCACCCGCACGCCTCGCGGCGGCGCCAGCAGCACGGGCGCGGCGAGCTCGGCTCCGTCGAAGACGCACGTCATCTCGGCGCCCGTCTGAGCGGCCAGCCCGGCCAGTGAGCCGAGCAGCCGCAGCCGCTGCTTCTCCAAGGGCAGCGTCGGGTAGCCCGTCTTGGTGACGTTGTAGCCGTCGACGACCAGGTGTGCCTGCGGCAGCGACAGCAACTGGTCCAGCAGCGCCGGGTCGTCCGCCGACAGCGCCCGTGCCGCCACGTCCTTCGGACTCAGCCGGCCCGGCTCCACGGCGTCGACGGTGTCCGCGGGGCGGCCCTCGGCGGGCGGCAACGCCAGCTCGCGGCGCAGTCCCTGGGCGGCGTCCAGCACCGTGTCGAGCAGCAGCCGAACTCGCATGTCCTCCACGCTGCGCCCCTCGCGGGCCGCCCGGCGCGCCGACTCCAGCGCCGACTCCGCCTCGGCCAGCCGGGACCGCAGCCGGCGGGACTCGCCGTCCGCTGCTGCCTTCTCCGCAGCGGCGGCCGCCCGCAACGACTCCAGTTCGGCACGCAGCTTGCGCTGGGCCGCCTCGCCGCGCCGCATGTCGCTCTGCGCGCTGCGCAGCCTGCGCTGTGCCCCGTCCAGCTCCCGGCGCACCGCATCCAGTTCGGAGCGCGCGCGGTCGGTGTCGGCGCGACACGCCCCACGGGTCCGGGCGAGCTGCTCACGCAGCGAGGCCAGTTCGCGCTGCGCCTCCTCGCCCGCCCGTTCGGCCTGTGCCCGGTGCGCCTCCTCACCGGCGGCGGTGACCAGAACCGCCCAGCCGTCCGGACGCAGCACGTAGGCGACGGCCGCCACCTCCACCGGGTCGGCCGCCGCGGGCGGCGCACCCTGCTCGACGGCGGTGACCAGCTCCGGCAGCTGTTCGCGCAGTCTGGCGGCGACCCGCTGCCGGAAGACCGCGTCGGAGGCGAGGGCGGCGGCCATCGCGTTGCCGCCGAACCTGGTGCGGCGCTGTGGGGTGAACCGGGCGTACTGGCGCAACGGCGCGGGAAGTTCCGCGACGGTGAGTCCGCCGAGGGCGTCACCGGTCAGCGCGACGACCCGGTGTCGCACCTTTTCGGGCAACGGGCGGTCGAGCGACTCGTCCGACGGCTCACCCGTCGCCTCCCGCTCGTCGCCTGACTCGTCCGACACCGTTCGCACCTGTCCGTTCCCACGCACCGTCTCGATGATCTCACCGTGGACGACGCGGACCGCCCTCCTCGGCGCGCCCCGGCATCCGGATGGACGCACCGCACCGCATCGGCGCCGTACCGGCGCGCCGCGGCACACCGTGCCGTCACCCTACGACGTGGGCACGTCCGCGTGTGTCGCGGCGGCGCCGCCGTAGCCGACCCGTCATCATCCACCCCATGTCCGGCACCGGAATCCGCCTCCTGCGCCGCGCGGCCCGGCTCCGCGGCCGCACGCGGCCGCGCGTCACCCATCTGCTGATCGCCGCCTGCTGCCTGATCTTCCTGCTGAGCCCGGCCTCGGGCTTCCTGCCGGGGTACGGCACGGGCGGGGGCCTGTACCGGGAGGAGGCCGACTTCTTCCAGACCTGGGGAGTGCTGCCGCGCACCCTGTTCAGCGGCGCGGCCCGCCCGTTTCTCACGCCGCTGACCGCACTGTTCCTGCACGGCAACTGGCTGCATCTGCTGGGGAACATGCTGTTCCTGTACGTGTTCGGCGAGCTGGTGGAGCGCCGCATGCGGCCGCTGCAGTTCCTGGTGTTCTACCTGTGCGCCGGCTACGCGGCCATGCTCTGCTACGCGGCCGCGCACCCCCACTCCTCCGAGACCCTGGTAGGTGCCTCGGGAGCCATCGCGGGGGTACTGGGGGCGTTCCTGTACCTGTTCCCCAAGGCCCGGGTCACCAGCCTCTTCCCTTTTCTGTTCTTCCTTCCGCTGCGCTTCCCCGCATGGATGGTGCTGCTGTTCTGGCTGACCCTGCAGTGGGTCGCCACGCGCGGCGACACCGACGGCCCGGGTGTGGCGTACCTGGCCCACATCGTCGGCTTCCTGCTCGGCTTCCTCTACGCCTGGCTCCGTTTCCGCCGCACAGGGCGTGCTGCGCAAGCAGCGTTGCCACCCCACGGCGAGCTGGGGCTACACCCGCCGGAGCAAGGGGACTCCTCCCGGGCTCCAAGGGTCGAGGAGGAGGGCGGGACGGCGTGAGGTGCGTTCCCTCGCTCTCCCCTGGCCTCGCCGGGAGGCACCCCTCCGCGAACCTGGAAGACCTCACGAGGCCGGGCCCTCCCCAGGACGCCAGCCCGAGGGTGGGGTCTCCCCAGGGCGCCAGCCCGAGGGTGGGGTCTCCCCAGGACGCCAGCCCGAGAGTGGGCCCTCCCCAGGACGCCAGCCCGAGAGTGGGCCCTCCCCAGGACGTCAGCCCGAGAGTGGGCCCTCCCCAGGACGCCAGCCCGAGAGTGGGCCCTCCCCAGGACGCCAGCCCGAGAGTGGGCCCTCCCCAGGACGCCAGCCCGAGAGTGGGCCCTCCCCAGGACGCCAGCCCGAGAGTGGGCCCTCCCCAGGGCCCCAGCCCGAGGGTGGGGTCTCCCCAGGGCCCCAGCCCGAGGGTGGGGTCTCCCCAGGGCCCCAGCCCGAGAGTGGGCCCTCCCCAGGGCCCCAGCCCGAGGGTGGGGTCTCCCCAGGGCCCCAGCCCGAGGGTGGGGTCTCCCCAGGGCCCCAGCCCGAGGGTGGGGTCTCCCCAGGGCCCCAGCCCGAGGGGACGCGTGCATACCGTCCCGCAGGCGGGACTTGCACAGCGCGCCCTAGAGTGGTGCCGCCCACCGAGTCCGGTGGGCGTCGCAGCATCCCGGGGGACGGGCTCCGTGCCTCCGACGAAGGGACGTCACCGTGATCACCTCGATCGTGCTCATCCGGACCAGCACCGACCGTATCCCCGAGATCGCCGAGCAGATCGCGGCGCTCGAGGGTGTCAGCGAGGTGTACTCGGTGACCGGGGCTCACGACCTGATCGCCATGGTCCGGGTGGCCGAGCACGACGACCTCGCCGACGTCATCCCCGGCCGCATCAGCAAGGTGCCCGGCGTGCTGGCCACAGAGACGCACATCGCGTTCCGCACCTACTCGCAGCACGACCTGGAGACGGCGTTCGCCATCGGTCTGGACGCCTGACCGCCCTTCCTGCCACATGGCCTACCGTGCGGGAAGACGGACCGCGAGTTCGGAGACGGCGCGCAGCAGGCGCTCGACGTGCTCGTCCTCGGTGCCGGCGCCGAAGCTGACCCGCACTGCTCCCGGCGGCGGGCCGGCGGCCGCCGGCCCGCCGCACTCGGCGGGCGCCTGCGCTGCGGCGCCGCGCAGGCGGCGCAGCAGCGGGTGGGCGCAGAACAGGCCGTCGCGCACGCCGATCCCGTACTCGACCGACAGGGCGGCCGCCAGCCGGGAGCTGTCCCAGCCGTCGACGACGAAGGACAGCACGCCGACCCGCTCGGACACCTGGCCGAACAGGGACAGCTCACGGGCGCGCGGGATGGCGCGCAGCCCGGCCCGCAGCCGTTCCAGCAGCGCCTCCTCGCGGGCCACCAGCCGGTCGAAGCCGGCCTCCTGCAGGGCGCGGCAGGCCGAGGCGATCGCCAAGGCCCCGACGACGTTGGGCGAGCCGGCCTCGTGGCGTGCGGTGCCGGTGTGCCAGTCCGCACGCACGGAGCCGTCGTCCTCGCGCACGACGCTGCGGCTCGCTCCGCCGCCCGCCAGGTAGGGCTCGGCCTGCGCGGGCCAGTCACCGCGTCCGGCCAACACCCCCGCGCCGAAGGGCGCGTAGAGCTTGTGCCCGGAGAACGCCACCCAGTCCACGTCGAGCGCGGCGACGTCGACGGGCCGATGCGGAGCGAGCTGGGCCGCGTCCAGCACGATGCGGGCGCCGTACCGGTGTGCGGCGCGGGCCAGCGCGGCGACCGGCCAGATCTCCCCGGTCACGTTGGAGGCGCCGGTCACGCACACCAGCTTCGGCCCCTTCGGGGCGGCGTGCAGCGCATCCTGAAGCAGTGACACGGCGGCCTGCGGGGTCTCGGGTGCGGGCAGCACGGTGGTGCCGCGGCCGCGCCAGGGCAGCAGCGCGGCGTGGTGCTCGGTCTCGAAGACGAACACCCGAGTGCCCGGCGGGAGGGCCGCCGCCAGCAGGTTCAGGGAGTCGGTGGTGGACCGGGTGAAGAACACCTGGTCGTCCGGCCGGCAGCCGAGGAAGCCGGCGACGGTGGCGCGGGCGCGCTCGTACCGGCCGGTGGACAGCTGGGAGAGGTGACCTGCGCCGCGGTGGACGCTGCCGTAGTACGGCGCGTAGGCGGCGACGTCGTCCCAGACTTGCTGCAGCACCGGTGTGCCGGCCGCGTAGTCGAGGGCGGCGTAGGGCACTTCGCCGCCGCCGGCGAGTGGGACGCGCACGTCACGTCCCAGGACGGGCAGCGTTGCGTCGCCCGGTAGGGCATCGGGCGCGACGGTTGCCGGAGAAGCGGTTGCCGGAGCAGACATGGCGGAGGACTCCCTCGTCGACCAGGGACCCCTGGCGTGAGGGATCCGCGCTTGCCGCAGTCCGTGTCGACTGCGGCCCGGTCATCACCCGGGGCACCCCGCCACGGACGGAGGGTTGCCGGACAGCGGGCCGGGGCCTTCGTCGCTGTCACTCGTGACCTGTCCGGGAGTATGCCATAAGGCCCGCACCGGCACCGTGGGCGCAAGTACGGGCCGGTGCACCGTCAGGAGTTGCTGGCGGCGACCCACCGGTCGAGCACGGTCTTCGCCGCGCCGCTGTCGAGAGCGGAGGCGGCCCTCGACATGCCGGCTGCGATCCGGTCGGTGAGCGGCTCGTCGGCCGGCTCGAGGGCGGCCAGCGCTGCGGCGGAGTTGAGCAGGACCGCGTCCCGCACCGGCCCGCTCTCCCCTTCGAGCAGACGCCTGGCCACGTCGGCGTTGTGGGCGGCGTCCGCGCCGCGCAGCGCCTCGACGGGGACCAGGTCCAGGCCCACGTCTCGCGGGTCGAAGCTCTGCCGGCGCACGGATCCGTCCCGCACCAGCCACACCGTGGAGGTGGCCGTCGTCGTCAGCTCGTCCAGCCCGTCGTCGCCGCGGAAGACCAGGGCGGAGGATCCGCGTTCGGCGAGCACCCCGGCCATCAGCGGCGCCATCCGGGCATCGGCGACACCCGTTGCCTGGGCGCGGACCCGCGCCGGGTTGGTGAGCGGGCCCAGGAAGTTGAACGGTGTGGGCACGCCCAGCTCGCGGCGCGCGTTCGCCACGTGCCGCAGCGCGGGGTGGAACCTGGCGGCGAAGCAGAAGGTGATTCCCGCCTCGGAGGCGACCTCCGCCACCCGCCGGGGCGTCAGTTCCAGGTTGACGCCGAGTTTCTCCAGCACGTCGGAGGCGCCGCTCGCCGAGGACGCGGCCCGGTTGCCGTGCTTGACGACGGTGGCGCCGGTGCCGGCCACCACGATCGCGGACATCGTGGAGATGTTCACGGTACGGGCGCGGTCGCCGCCGGTGCCGACGATGTCGACCGTGGGGCCGGGCACGTCGATGGTCTTCGCGTGCTCGTACATCGCGCGGACCAGACCGGTGATCTCCTCGATCGTCTCGCCCTTGGCGCGGAGCGCGACCGCGAAACCGGCGATCTGCACGTCGGTGGCCTCCCCCCGCATGATGCGGTCCATCGCCCAGGCGGTGGCGTCCGCGGTCAGGTCTTCACGGGCGATCAGGCTGCTCAGCACGTCCGGCCACGAGCGGGCCGCCGCGGTGTCGCCTCCTGCGGGGGGCACAGCGCTCATGGTCACTCCAGGGCTCGTACGGAAACGGGGCCGCACCCGGTCGACGCGGCCGGCCGCCAGCCTATCCGCGCCGTGCGCCGCAGGCGGCGCACAGCCGCGGTGCGGACGCGCCGGTGCCCCGGCCTCCCATGCGGGAGGCCGGGGCACCGGTCGGGTGATCCGGCAGCCGGTCAGTGGTGGCCGTGGCTGCTGGTGATCTCCTTGTACTCCTCGACGGTCGGCTTGGAGATCTGCGCCTCCTCGCCGAAGTAGCTCCTGGAGAGCTTGGCGCGCAGCTTCTTGCCCCGGCCGACCTTGCGGCGCACGCCGTTCTCGTCGACCTCCGGGCCGACTTCGAGCGGCTCGTACTGGCTGTGCGCGGTGAGGGTGTGCAGCTGCTCCTGGGAGAGCGGCTCGTGGATCTCGATGAACTCACCGTGCGGCAGCCGCTTGATGATGCCGGACTCGCGTCCGTGCAGCACCTTCTCCCTGTCGTGGCGCTGCAGTCCCAGACAGATCCGCTTGGTCACGACGTAGATCGCGACCGGAACCACGAAGAAGCCGATGCGCACGAACCAGGTGATCGCGTTGATCGACAGGTCGAAGTGCGTCGCCCAGATGTCGTTGCCGCCGCCGACGAGCAGCACGAAGTACCAGGCGATCCACGCCGCGCCGAACGCGGTGCGCGAGGGTGCGTTACGTGGCCGGTCCAGGATGTGGTGCTCGCTCTTGTCCCCGGTGATCCAGGACTCGATGAACGGGTACACCGCGATCGCCACCAGCACCAGCGGGAAGATCATCAGTGGGATGAACACACCCAGGACGAGGGTGTGGCCGAGGAAGTCGACCTCCCAGCCCGGCATGAAGCGGATCAGCCCCTCGGAGAAGCCCATGTACCAGTCGGGCTGCGCGCCGGTGGAGACCTGGTCGGGCACGTACGGGCCGATCGCCCAGATCGGGTTGATCGTCACCGTCGCGGAGATGGCCGCGATGACCCCGGTGACCAGGAAGAAGAACCCGCCGGCCTTCGCCATGTACACCGGCATCAGCGGCATGCCCACCACGTTCTTGTTCGTCCGGCCGGGACCGGCGAACTGGGTGTGCTTGTGGTAGAAGACCAGGATCAGGTGCGCCACCAGCAGACCCAGCATGATGCCGGGCAGCAGCAGGATGTGGATCGAGTAGAACCGCGCGATGACGTCGTGTCCGGGGAACTCGCCGCCGAACAGGAACATCGACGCGTAGGTGCCGACCACCGGCATCGACAGGATCGCGCCCTCCATGAAGCGGACGCCGGTGCCGGAGAGCAGGTCGTCCGGGAGCGAGTAGCCGGTAAAGCCGGTGAACATGCCCAGGACGAACAGCAGGAAGCCGAACAGCCAGTTGACCTCACGCGGCTTGCGGAACGCGCCGGTGAAGAACACCCGCATCATGTGCAGGAACATCGCCGCGAGGAAGATCAGCGCGCCCCAGTGGTGGATCTGCCGCATGAGCAGACCGCCGCGGACGTCGAAGCTGATGTCCAGCGTCGAGGCGAAGGCCTCGGTCATCCTGATGCCCTGCATCGGCACGTAGGACCCGTGGTACTCCACCTCCTGCATGCTGGGGTGGAAGAACAGCGTCAGGTAGACGCCGGTCAGGATGATGATGATGAAGCTGTAGAGGCAGACCTCGCCCAGCATGAAGGACCAGTGGTCCGGGAAGATCTTGCGCAGGTTGGCCTTGGCCAGGCTGTAGATGCCCAGCCGGCCGTCCGCCCAGTCGGCGACCCGCTCGCCTGCCGGCGCCTTCCGCTGCGGCGGGACGCTCGTCGTCTCAGTGCTCATGACCGCTTGGCCTCCGCATCTCCGCGCTCCCAGAAGGCCGGGCCGACCGGGACGGTGAAGCCGTCGGCAGCCTCGAGGTAGCCGTCCTTGTTGACGGTGATCTGCAGCTGCGGCAGCGGGTGTCCGGCCGGGCCGAACAGCACGCGCGCGCCGTCCGCGAGGTCGAAGGTCGACTGGTGGCAGGGGCAGAGCACGTGGTGCGTCTGCTGCTCGTACAGGCTGACCGGGCAACCGACGTGGGTGCAGATCTTGGAGTAGGCGAGGACGCCCTCGAAACCCCAGTCCCGTGTCCGCTTGTCCTTGATGTCCTTCGGCTCGATACGGACCAGCATCAGGGCCGCCTTGGCGATCTGGACCGTGTAGTCCTCGTCGGTCTCCTCCAGGCCCTCGGGCTTGGCGAAGGTCAGCGAGCCGACCGTGATGTCCTCGGGCTTGAGCGGCTCGCCGGTGTTCTGGCTGACGAGCAGTCTGCCCTTGGACCAGATGGTGTGCCGCAGCTTCGTCCCCGGCGCCGGGCCGAGGTCCTTCAGCAGGAACAGCGCGGAGAGCGGCATGATCGCCAGCGCGCCGAACATCGTGTTCCGCATCAGCTTGCGGCGGCCGAACGCCGACTCCTTGGCGCCCAGCCGGAAGTCCGCCATCACCTTGGCGCGGACCTCGGGCTCCGCCTCGATCGGGTGGCGCTCGTCGGTGACCTCCACGTCGGACATCAGGGTGCGCGCCCAGTGGACGGCACCCGCGCCGATGCAGAAGAGGGCGAGACCCAGCGTGAGGCCGAGCGTGAAGTTCATGGCACTGATGTGCCCGAACGGCCACACGTAGATGATCTTGTCGATCGGGATGGCCACATAGGCGGCCATGAAGCCGATGGTCGCCAGCATCGAGACCGTGAAGAGCAGGGCCACGGTGCGTTCGGAACGCTTCGCCGCCCGCTCGTCGACGTCCTGCTTGCGGTGCTCGTGCGGCGGCAGGCCCGGGTCGGCGAAGGGGTTCTCCGCCCGCTGGGCGGCCTCGCCGTGCACCCGGTCCCGCTCGCTGGGGAGGTTGGAGTCGTCTGACACGTTCTCGTGGGATTCGCTCTCGCTGCTCATGACTTCTTGGCCTTTGCGGTCCGTGCGGCCACCCAGACCGCGATGGCGACCATCGCGCCGAGACCGGCGATCCAGCCGAACAGGCCCTCGGGCACCGGGCCCAGGCCGCCGAGTTCGAAGCCGCCCGGGCTCACCGACTCGGAGCTGTTCACCGTCTTCAGGTAGGCGATGACATCCTTCTTGTCCTTCTGGGGCACCACCGTGTCCGGGAAGGACGGCATGTTCTGCGGGCCGGTCGACATGGCCTCGTACATGTGCTTGCGGGAGACGTCGCTCAGGTTCGGCGCGTATTTCCCGTGTGTCAGGGCACCGCCCCGGCCGGTGAAGTTGTGGCACTGCGCGCAGTTGGTGCGGAACAGCTCGCCGCCGTGCGCGATGTCCGCGCCGGATGCGGAGTAGGCGTCCTTGGCGGGGACGGCGGGACCGCCGCCCAGCGAGGCGACGTACCCCGCGAGCTGGTCGATCTCCTTCTGGCTGTACGTCTGCGGCTTCTTGGGAATCTGCGCGCCGGGCTGCTGAGCCGGCATCCGTCCGGTTCCGACCTGGAAGTCGACGGCGGCGGAACCGATGCCCACCAGGCTCGGGCCGTCACTGGTGCCCTGTCCGCCCTTGCCGTGACAGCTGGAGCAGCCGACGTCGTAGAGCTTCTTGCCCTCTTCGATGGCAAGGGACTTGGACGACGACTGGTCGGCCTTGGCCTCACCCGCAGGAGCGAATGCGGCGTACAGCCCCCCGGTGGCCGCCAGCGCGAAGAGTAGGACGACGAGCGCAGCCAGCGGATGGCGCCGTCGTGCGGAGAGCTTTTTCACGGATTACCCCGAAGTCAGGTCTGCTACGTCGATGCTTGAGGCTGCCGGGTGCGCGGAGGACTCGGCGGCCCGGATCACTGGATCAGGTAAATGGTGGAGAAGAGGCCGATCCAGACGACATCGACGAAGTGCCAGTAGTAGGACACGACGATGGCGGCAGTGGCCTGCTGGTGGGTGAACCTCTTGGCCACGTACGTCCGGCCCAGGAAGAAGAGGAAGGCCATCAGCCCGCCGAGCACGTGAAGCCCGTGGAAACCGGTGGTCAGATAGAACACCGATCCGTAGGGGCCGGAGGACAGCGAGATGCCGTCGTCCCTGACCAGTCCCGTGTATTCGAAGATCTGGCCGCCGATGAAGATCGCACCCATGATGAAGGTCACGATGAACCAGCTGCGGAGCTTCCGCACGTCACCGCGCTCGGCGGCGAACACGCCGAGCTGGCAGGTGAGGGAGGAAAGCACCAGGATCGTCGTGTTGGTCGCCGCGAACGGAACGTTCAGCGCCTCGGCGTGATCCTTCCAGAAGTCGGGACCCGTCACGGATCGCAGGGTGAAGTACATCGCGAACAGGCCCGCGAAGAACATCAGCTCGGAACTCAGCCAGATGATGGTTCCGACGCTGGTGAGGTTCGGCCGGCTGACCGACGGGTGCGCGTGCCCGGTTTCTACTGCTGTTGCTGTCGCCACGACCGACATTATGTCGGTCGCTTATCCCGGGTTCACTCCGGGGGGTCCCGTTCGGTGTGTCAGGCGCGCCGCACCTGCTCAGAGCGGTACCGCCCCGAGCGGGCGAACCGGTCCCCCGGCGGGCCGTTCGGGAGTAGCATCCGCGCAGGGCTCCATGCACACACGATCCCATCCGGAGGAACGATGCAGCAGCCGACCGCCACGGTGCTGGTCTACAGCGACAACGCCGACACCCGCGCCCAGGTGCGGCTCGCCGCCGGGCGGCGTCCCGCCGCGGACGTGCCGCCCGTGAACTATGTCGAGTGCGCCACTCTTCCGGCGGTCCTGTCCACCCTGGAGGAGAGCTACATCGACGTGTGCGTGCTCGACGGCGAGTCGGCTCCGGCGGGCGGCATGGGCGTGTGCCGGCAGATCAAGGACGAGATCTTCCGCTGCCCGCCGGTCCTGCTGCTCATCGGCCGTCCGCAGGACGCCTGGCTGGCGACCTGGAGCCGCGCCGACGCGGCCGTCTCGCACCCGGTGGACCCGGCCGCCCTGGCCGACGGGCTGGCCGGCCTGCTGCGTGAACGCGACGGGCACGGAGCACACCGCGCCGGGGCCGCCTGAAGTCGCTCCAGGCGGCCCGCGGCGTACTCCCGCTCCCGGTGAGAGTCACAGGCGGGGACGCAGGCGCGCCGCCTGGACGGTGTTCTCGGCAGGATGGGAACGGCCGGTCTTCGAACCCCCGCTGTCCCAGGCCGCCCAGGTCATGTTCCAGTCGCCGTAGCCGTTGCCGAAGACCGGCATCCGGTCGCCGTCACCGTTGACGTACTTGACGACGTCGCCCTTGTGGGCGAGATCGAAGAACCACTGGGCGTTCTCGGTACTCATCCCCGTGCAGCCGTGGCTGGTGTTGGCCACCCCCTGTGCACCCGCCGACCACGGCGCCGCGTGTACGAACTCCCCGCTCTGGGTGAGCCGGGTGGCCCAGCGCACCTGCAGGTCGTAGGACTCCGAGCTTCCGGCCGCGATGCCGATGCTGCCGCTGGTCATCCGCACCAGTGAACTCTTGCCCAGTACGACCTTTGTTCCGTTGCGAGTGCGGAAGCCCGGCTTGCCCGCACTGATGGGTATCTCGCGCAGCGTCCGGCCGTTCTCGGTGACGCTCATGGTGTGTGCCCCCAGGTCGACGACCGAGACCACCCGGTCGCCGATGCGTATGTGCAGCGGGTCGGAGTCTCCGCCGCGCAGGCCGTCGCGTATTCGCACTCCGGCGAGCGTGGAGCGGGCGGTGACGGTCGCGTGCGCCGGCCAGTACTCCCTGGGCCGGTAATGCAGGGTCTTGTCGTCGGCCCAGCGCCAGTCACCGGTGACCGCGGGAGTGGACTCCACCTTCAGACCGCGTTCGATCACCGCGCGCTGCCGGAGGTTCTTCACGGCGTGACTGAGGGTGGCCACAAGCGGCTGCCCCACGCCGTAGGTGCCGCCCTCGGGACCAAAGGCGACGGTCAGCCGCTTCGAGTGCGTGGACTTGGTCCGGAAGTGCAGGACGCGGCGGCCGGGCGCCCCGTCGCTGTTCTCGGTGCGGATGCGGACGGTGTACTTCACCCCGGCCGCGAGCGGGTCGGTGCTGCGCCAGCGGGTGCCGTCCTCGGAGAGGCTGCCGCCGATCCAGCGGCCGGAGCCCTCGGTCGCCACGACGTCGGTGATGCGTCCCTCGCCGTCCTTGACGGACACCTGGAGGGGCTGGTCGTAGGCGACGGTTCGGCTGCCGTCCTCCACGCTCGCCGTCAGCTGGGCCGAGGCGTCGTAGGGGGCCGCAGCGAGTGGATGAGAGTCGCTGCTGCAGGCGGTGAGCCCCACCGCCAGGGGCGCGCATATCAGGGCGCCGCTGAGTGCTGTCCAGCACGTCCTCGTCTGCCTCATAGCCCCAAAATATGGGGAGTTGTGGCTTTCGTGCGGCTATTGCTGCGCCGATCGGGTGACGGGTGCCCACGGAAACGGCCCGGCCCCCGACGCGAGGTCGGGGGCCGGGCGTACTGCTTGCCTGGTTCGGGTCCTACTGGTTCTGGCTCTCACCGTGGTAGTACTCGAAGACCCATCCGCACAGGCCCACGACGACCAGCGGAAAGGCGAAGTACAGCAGCCACCACCCGAAGATCACGCCCATGAAGGCGAAGGCTCCGCCGATGGCGAGGGAGAGCGGCTGCCAGCTGTAGGGGCTGAAGAAGCCGACCTCGCCCGCGTCGTCGGAGACCTCGGCCTCCTTGTTGTCCTGCGGACCGGCATCCACCCGTCGGGCCGTGAATGCCAGGTAGTAGCCGATCATGATGGACAGGCAGAAGGCCAGGAAGAGGGCCGTGGTGCCGGTCGGTTCCTTCGACCAGCCGCCGTAGACGACGGTCATGATCAGGATGAAGACGGCCAGCCAGATGAACATCTTGCCCTGGATCTTCACTTGCTCTCCCCCTTCCCGCCGGCGAGCGTCTTCTCGCTCTGACCGTGCGCACCGAGCTGCTCCAGCGCGACGATGTCCGGGTGATGCAGGTCGAAGGCCGGGGATTCGGAACGGATCCTGGGCAGCGTGGTGAAGTTGTGCCGCGGGGGCGGGCACGAGGTGGCCCACTCCAGCGAGCGGCCGTAGCCCCAGGGGTCGTCGACCTCGACCATCTTGCCGTACTTGGCGGTCTTCCAGACGTTGTACACGAACGGCAGTATCGACAGACCGAGCAGGAACGAGCTGATCGTGGAGATGGTGTTCAGCGTGGTGAAGCCGTCGGCGTGCAGGTAGTCCGCGTACCGGCGCGGCATGCCCTCGGCGCCCAGCCAGTGCTGGACGAGGAAGGTGCCGTGGAAGCCGATGAAGAGCGTCCAGAAGGTGATCTTGCCGAGTCGCTCGTCCAGCATCTTGCCGGTGAACTTGGGCCACCAGAAGTGGAAGCCGGCGAACATCGCGAACACCACGGTGCCGAAGACCACGTAGTGGAAGTGCGCCACCACGAAGTAGGAGTCCGAGACGTGGAAGTCCATCGGGGGCGAGGCGAGGATGATGCCCGTCAGGCCGCCGAAGAGGAAGGTGACCAGGAAACCCACGGTCCACAGCATCGGTGTCTCGAAGGACAGTGAGCCCTTCCACATCGTGCCCAGCCAGTTGAAGAACTTCACACCCGTCGGGACCGCGATCAGGAACGTCATGAAGGAGAAGAACGGCAGCAGGACGCCGCCGGTGACGTACATGTGGTGCGCCCACACCGTCACGGACAGACCCGCGATGGCGATGGTCGCGCCGATGAGGCTGATGTAGCCGAACATCGGCTTGCGGCTGAAGACCGGAATGATGTCCGAGATGATGCCGAAGAACGGCAACGCGATGATGTACACCTCCGGATGGCCGAAGAACCAGAAGAGGTGCTGCCACAACAACGCTCCACCGTTGCCCGCGTCGAAGACGTGTGCGCCGAACTTGCGGTCCGCCTCCAGCGCCAGGAGCGCGGCGGCCAGGATCGGGAAGGCCAGCAGGACCAGCACACCGGTCAGCAGCACGTTCCAGGTGAAGATCGGCATCCGGAACATCGTCATGCCGGGAGCCCGCATGCAGATGATCGTGGTGACGAAGTTGACCGAACCGAGGATCGTGCCGAAGCCGGAGAAGGCCAGACCCATGATCCACATGTCCGCGCCGATGCTCGGCGAGTGCTGCACCGAGGACAGCGGCGAGTAGGCGAACCAGCCGAAGTCGGCGGCACCGCCCGGTGTCAGGAAGCCGGCCACCGCGATGATCGAGCCGAACAGGTAGAGCCAGTAGGCGAACATGTTCAGCCGCGGGAACGCCACGTCGGGTGCACCGATCTGCAGCGGCATGATCCAGTTGGTGAATCCCGCGAAGAGCGGGGTGGCGAACATCAGCAGCATGATCGTGCCATGCATGGTGAACGCCTGGTTGAACTGCTCGTTCGACATGATCTGCTCGCCCGGGCGGGCGAGCTCTGCGCGCATGAAGAGCGCCATGATGCCGCCGAGCAGGAAGAACAGGAACGAGGTCGACAGGTACAGCGTACCGATCGTCTTGTGGTCGGTCGTGGTCATCCACTTGACGACCACGTTGCCGGGCTCTTTACGGCGCACGGGCAGCCCGGTCTCACGTGAGGCGTCGGCTGCGGCGGCACCCTGGGGTTCGTTGAGGATGCTCACGAGATGTTCGTCTCCGCATTCTTGGCGTCACCGTAGGTCTTGACGCCCGACGGGATGTAGCCCTTCTGGCCCTTCTTCACCAGATCCTCCAAGTGCTTGTGGTAGCGCTCGGGAGAGACGATCTTGACGTTGAAGAGCATCCGGGAGTGGTCCACACCGCACAGTTCCGCACACTTGCCGCGGTAGGTGCCGTAGTGGTTGGGGGTCACCTGGAACCGGTTGGGGTGGCCCGGGACGACGTCCTCCTTGAAGAGGAACGGCAGTACCCAGAAGTCGTGGATGACGTCGCGGGAGGTCAGGATGAACTGAACGCTCTCGCCCTTGGGCAGCCACAGTGTCGGGCCGGGGTTGCCGGTCTGCGGGTTCCGCGTCGCGGCGGTGCCGACGGTGTAGGTGCCCTCGGCACCCTTGGGGAACGTCGAGCGCATCCGGTCGGGGATCGCGTCGAGTTCGCTCTCGCCGGTGCGGTCGGTGGCCTTGTCACCGTCCACGTTCTCGATGTAGTTGAAGCCCCAGCCCCACTGGAAAGCCACCACGTTGACGACGTGGTCCGGCTTCTTGGAGGTCTCCAGGAGCTTCGACTCGTCACGCGCGGTGAAGTAGAACAACACTGCCACGATGATGATCGGAACCACGGTGTACAGCGCCTCGATGGGCATGTTGTACCGCGTCTGCGGAGGAATCTCGACCTTGGTCCGCGAGCGCCGGTGGAAGACGACGCTCCACAGGATGAGGCCCCAGACCAGCACGCCCACAGCGATGGCCGCTGCCCATGAGCCCTGCCACAGGGAGAGGATCCGCGGTCCCTGGTCCGTTACGGGCGTAGGAAAACCGAGGCGAGGAAAGTCCTTCGATGTGCAACCGGTGGCGGTCGCCAGGACCATGCCCGCGGCCAGCGCCTGCGGCAGAATCCGCCGCATCGGGCGCCGCGACGAGGGGGAACCGCCCACGCCCGGAGGGCGGTGGGGGAGGTCGGAGCCGTTGGGACTCACGTAGCGCCTTCCCGAGAGTCTCGCCCGCTCAGCCGGGCACGGCCGTTGTGGTGGTCGGGCCCCGACCCTGGCGCGGGCAGGGTTTGATGTTTATGCGGACCAAACCCTACTGGACACGATTTCCGACGGCGCGGGGAGGGTGGTTAACGCGCCGCGGAACGCCACGATGGAGTGGCGCAGGTCCTGCCTCTCCAGGAGTGCGCGGGGCTGACGCCCCGTCGCGCGGCCCCCAGGCCCCGGGGCGGGAGACAAGAGCGGTCCGGTGCGGTGCCGGCCCGCGCCCGACGCGCTAGCGTGCAGACGTGCCGTACTTCGATGCCGCCTCCTCCGCCCCGCTGCACCCCGTCGCCCGGCAGGCCCTGCTGGCCGCGCTCGACGAGGGATGGGCCGATCCCGCCCGGCTGCACCGTGAGGGCCGCAGGGCCCGGATCCTGCTGGACGCCGCGCGGGAGACGGCCGCCGAGGCGGTGGGCTGCCGACCCGACGAGCTGGCCTTCACCTCTTCCGGCACCCGTGCCGTGCACACGGCGGTCGCCGGCGTGCTGGCCGGACGGCGCCGGGCCGGCACCGGGATGGTGGTCTCCGCCGTCGAGCACTCCTGCGTCCTCCACGCGGCCGAGGCGCACGAGGAGCACGGCGGCACCGTCCTCACGGTGCCGGTCGCCCGCTCCGGCCGGGCTGAGGCCGACGACTACGCGGCGGCGCTTGCGGGCGGCGGTGTCGCGCTGGCCTGCCTGCAGAGCGCCAACCACGAGGTGGGTACCGAGCAGCCCGTCGAGGAGGTGGCCCGGCTGTGCCGGGAGGCCGAGGTCCCCCTGCTGGTGGATGCCGCCCAGTCGCTGGCCTGGTCGGCGGTGCCGGGTCCCTGGTCGGCGCTGACCGGGAGCGCCCACAAGTGGGGCGGACCGGCCGGCGTCGGACTGCTGGCGGTGCGGAAGGGCGTGCGCTTCGCGCCGCAGCGCCCCTCGGACGAACGGGAGTCGGGGCGCGCACCCGGCTTCGAGAACGTGCCCGCGATCGTCGCCGCGGCGGCGTCACTGCGTGCCGTGCGGCAGGAGGCCGAGTCGGAGGACCGGCGGCTACGGGCCCTGGTCAGGCAGATCCGGACCAGCGTCCCGGAGCTGGTTTCGGACGTGGAGGTGGCCGGCGATCCTCAGCGGCGCCTGCCGCACGTGGTCACCTTTTCCTGCCTGTACGTGGACGGTGAAGCACTGCTGCACGCGCTGGACCGGGCCGGTTTCTCCGTCTCCTCCGGCTCCTCGTGCACCTCGAGCACGCTGACGCCGAGCCACGTACTGAAGGCGATGGGGGTGCTCTCGGAGGGGAACGTGCGGGTGTCACTGCCGCCCGGCACCGCCTCCGAGGATGTGGAGGCGTTCCTCGCCGCGCTGCCGGGCGCGGTGCGCTCCGTGCGCGAGACGCTCGGCGCGCCTGCCGGTTCGCGCGACGCCGGGGCCGGCGGCGCCGAGTCCGGTCTGCGGGTCGACGCGCGGGGCAAGCGGTGCCCGATTCCGGTGATCGAACTGGCGAAGGTGATCGGGGACGTGCCGGTCGGCGGCGTCGTCATGGTGCTCTCTGATGACACGGCCGCCCGGCTGGACATCCCCGCGTGGTGCGAGATGCGCGGCCAGGAGTACCTGGGCACCGACCCGGAGGACCCGACGGCCTTCCGGGTGCGCCGCGTCTCCTAGTGCCGCGTCACGCGAGGTGTTCGCGCACCTCGGCCGCGGCCTCCTCGCCGTAGGCCTTGGTGAACCGCTCCATGAAGTGCCCGCGGCGCAGCGTGTACTCCTGAGTGCCCAGCGTCTCGATGACGAGGGTGGCCAGCATGCAGCCGGTCTGCGCGGAACGCTCCAGGCCGACTCCCCAGCCGAGGCCGGCCAGGAAACCGGCCCGGAAGGCGTCGCCGACGCCGGTCGGGTCGACCTTGGCCTCCTCCTCGGGGCAGCCGACGACGATCGGCTCCTCACCCTTGCGATCGATCCGGACGCCGCGCGCGCCCAGCGTGGTGACGCGGGTGCCGACGCGGTCGAGGATCTCTGCGTCGCTCCAGCCCGTCTTGGTCTCGACCAGACCCTTCTCGTACTCGTTGGTGAACAGGTAGGCCGCGCCCTCAGTCAGTATCCGGATGTCCTCGCCCTCCATGCGGGCGATCTGCTGGGAGAAGTCGGCGGCGAAGGGGATACCGCGCGAACGGCACTCCTCGGTGTGCCGGAGCATCGCCTCGGGGTCGTCGGCGCCGATGCTGACCAGGTCCAGCCCGCCGGCGCGCTCGGCGACCGCGTGCAGTTCGATGAGCCGGGCCTCGCTCATCGCGCCGGTGTAGAAGGAGCCGATCTGGTTGTGGTCGGCGTCGGTCGTGCACACGAACCGCGCGGTGTGAGCGGTCTCGGAGATGCGCACGGAGTCGGTGTCCACGCCGTGCCGTTCCAGCCAGGAGCGGTACTCGTCGAAGTCCTCGCCGGCCGCGCCGACGAGGACCGGCCGCGCGCCCAACTGGCCCATGCCGAAACAGATGTTGGCACCGACACCCCCGCGGCGCACGTCGAGGGCGTCCACGAGGAAGGAGAGGGAGACCGTGTGCAGCCGGTCGGCGACCAGCTGGTCGGCGAAGCGGCCGGGGAAAGTCATCAGGTGGTCGGTGGCGATGGAGCCGGTGACTGCGATACGCACGGCGAATTCTGCTCCTGCTGCGGAGGCGGACGGCGGGCCCGACCACGCTACCCGCCCGGCACGTGTCATCGAACACGGCACAACCGGCTGAAAACCCCCTCTTCCGGACGGGTGAGCACCGGAGCGGGAACCAGGTGGCGCCGGGCTCCGTCGAAGCGGTGTCCCCGCTCGGGGGGCGCCGGTAGCGACGGTGCGCCGGCTCAGGGAAGGAGCGTTGCGGTGAGCACTGAGGAGACCGAAGAAACGGCCCGGCGGCGCAGGCGGCGTCTCCCGGTCGTGTCCGTGGCGGCCGCCGTGCTGGTGGCCGCCGGCGGCGGGGCCTACTGGGCCTCGGCGGCTTCGAACGGCGGCGAGGCCGCGCCGGCCGCGAGCGACGAGGGCGCACCTCCCCAACTGACGCTGGACGACCTGGGTTCCCCGTCCGCGGGCCGCGGCGACGTGACCGGCATCGCGCCGGGCGAGCCGAACCCGTACGGCACCCGGTACCGGGCGGCCGGCGACCTGCCGGACGGACCAGGGACCGCCGCGGTGTACCGCGGCGGCGAGGTGACCAAGGCGCAGGTGGCCGACCTGGCCGAGGCGCTGGGGATGTCCGCCGCGCCCCGGCGGGACGACGGCCGCTGGCGGGTCGGTGGCGACCAGGACGGCACCGGCCCGGTGCTGCGGGCGGGCGGCGAGGACGGCGGCCGCGACTGGTCGTTCTCCCGGAACGGTCCCGGTGCACCGGGTTGCATGCAGCCGCTGCCCGAGACGGGGGCGCCACGGTCAGAGCGTCCGAAGCCGAGCTGCCCCAGCCAGGCACCGGCACACGGCGGGGTCGCGAAGGGCGATCCGGTGCCCGAGCAGCGGGCCGAACAGGCGGTGCGCAAAGTGCTCGAACCGCTGGGGCTGGAGCACGCGAGGCTCAGCGCGGCCGGCACCGAGGGGGCAAAGCGGCTGGTCACGGCGAATCCGGTGGTGGACGGTCTGCCGACGCTGGGCTGGTCGAGCACCTTCACGGTGGGTCCTGACGGCACGCTGGTGCGCGGGCACGGCCGGCTCGGCGACGTCGTCAAGGGAGCGACGTACCCGGTGCTGAGCGCCCAGCAGACGCTCGCACAGCTCAACGGATCCCGCGACGAGGGCACGCACGAGGTGGCACCGGGCGAGCCTGACCCGTCCGGCGGGCACGACACGGCTGCGGTGACGGATGCCCGGTTCGGCCTGGAGACCCACTTCTCGCACGGCGATCCGCTGCTGGTGCCCTCCTGGTCGTTCACCGTGCAACGCAAGAGCGGCAAGGACACGTTCACGGTCGGCTACCCGGCGGTGAAACCGTCGCTGCTCAAGCTGCCGGCTGCCCCGCAGAAGCCCTCACCCCGGCCGTCGGCGCCCCGCGGCGACCGGCCGGTGAAGGCGCCGACGTCCTACACGGCCGACGGACGCACCCTGACGCTGACCTTCTGGGGCGGGGTGTGCAGCGACTACCGCGGGACCGCGCAGGAGACGGACACGCGGGTGACCGTCTCCGTCAAGCCGTCCGGCCGGGACTCGAAGCAGCCCTGCATCACGATCGCCAAGCGGCAGACCGTCCAGGTCACGCTGGACGAGCCGCTGGAAGGCCGCACCGTGGTGGACGCGCGGGACCACGAACCGGTCCCCGCGCAGGCCGGAAGCTGACCGCACACACGAGGGCGGCCGGTCCGCGCCGGACCGGCCGCCCTCGTGTGGCCCGTTCGGGGCGGTGACTCAGCTGAAAGAGTCACCGCACGCGCAGGAGCCCGTCGCGTTCGGGTTGTCGATCGTGAAGCCCTGCTTCTCGATGGTGTCGACGAAGTCGATGGACGCGCCGCCCAGGTACGGGGCGCTCATCCGGTCGGTGACGACCTTCACGCCGTCGAAGTCCTTGACGACGTCGCCGTCGAGCGAACGCTCGTCGAAGAACAGCTGGTAACGCAGGCCGGAGCAGCCACCGGGCTGGACGGCCACGCGCAGCGCAAGATCGTCGCGGCCCTCCTGCTCGAGCAGGCTCTTGACCTTCGCGGCGGCGGCGTCGGACACGATGATGCCTTCGCTCACCTTGGTCTCGTCCGATACGGACATCTGCTTTACTCCCGGGTTGGTCGGACTGCTCTGCCACCGGCTGCAACCGGCAGGGCCCCGGATTCATTCCAGGTGCGCACGTCGATTCCTTGCCCTGCCATGCTCGCACACCCCGCGGGAAGTGGTCATCGGGCGCGGCCGTCGTGGCGCCCGGCGCGGGCTGCGTCACATCAGGACGATCGCCATCGTCAAGCTGACGCGAAGCAGCTATCATGGATAGCGTCAGAGAGACGATAAGTGCTTGTGATCATGAAGAGAAAGGGTGTGTGACGTGTCCACCGCCCAACCCCTGGACGTGCAGCCGAGCCCGCTCGCCCTGCTGCTGCTCGGCCGAGAGGCCGACACCGAGAGCGAGCGCGGCGTGGAGTGCCCGGGCGACCTGCCTGAGCCGTCTGACCCGGACCTCGTGCAGCGTGCACGGGCGGCCAGGGAGCAGCTCGGAGACAAGGTCTTCGTGCTCGGCCACCACTACCAGCGTGACGAGGTCATCCAGTTCGCCGATGTCACAGGTGACTCCTTCAAGCTGGCCCGCGAGGCGGCCGCCCGCCCGGAGGCGGAGTACGTCGTCTTCTGCGGCGTCCACTTCATGGCCGAGTCCGCCGACATCCTCACCTCCGACGTCCAGCAGGTCGTACTGCCCGACCTGGCCGCCGGCTGCTCGATGGCTGACATGGCGAATGCCGAGCAGGTCGCCGAGTGCTGGGACGTGCTGACAGAGGCCGGGGTCGCCGACGCCACGGTGCCCGTTTCATACATGAACTCCTCCGCCGACATCAAGGCCTTCACCGGCCGGCACGGCGGCACCATCTGCACCTCCTCCAACGCCCGCCGCGCGCTGGACTGGGCCTTCGGGCAGCGTGACGTCGGGCAGGGCAAGGTTCTCTTCCTGCCCGACCAGCACCTCGGGCGCAACACCGCCGTGCGTGACATGGGGATGTCGCTGGAGGACTGCGTCGTCTACAACCCGCACAAGCCGAACGGCGGGCTGACCGCCGAGCAGCTGCGGGACGCGAAGATGATCCTGTGGCGCGGGCACTGCTCCGTGCACGGCCGCTTCTCGCTGCAGAGCGTGCGCGAGGTACGGGAACGGATCCCCGGGGTGAACGTTCTGGTGCACCCCGAGTGCCGGCACGAGGTGGTGCAGGCCGCGGACCTCGTCGGCTCCACGGAGTTCATCATCAAGACCCTCGACGCGGCCCCCTCGGGCTCGAAGTGGGCGATCGGCACGGAGCTGAACCTGGTCCGCAGGCTGGCGAACCGCTACGCGGACCAGGACAAGGAGATCGTCTTCCTGGACCGGACGGTCTGCTTCTGCTCGACGATGAACCGCATCGACCTGCCGCACCTGGTGTGGGCGCTGGAGTCACTGGTGGAGGGCCGGGTCGTCAACCGCATCCTGGTCGAGAAGGAGACGGAGAAGTACGCCAAGCTCGCACTGGAACGGATGCTGGCGCTCCCCTGAACGGGCCGCGGCGCCACCGGGCGCGGACTCCTCATCCGGGTCCGCCCCCGGCGAGCGGCGCCGTGATGCTCAGCCCACCGTCCACGACCAGGTTCTGGCCGGTGATGTAGGCGGCCCGAGGGGAGAGCAGGAAGTCGACGGCGTCCGCCACCTCCTGCGGCGTTCCCGGCCTGCCCTGCGGGATGTGCGCGACGACGTCCTCCGGCGCCATTCCGGTCGCCCGCAGGTAGTGTTCCAGCGCCGTGGTCTCGATCATCCCGCCGGTGACGGCGTTCACGGTGATGCCCTGGGCGGCCGTCTCGTGCGCGAAATAGCGCACCCACGACTCCAGGGCCGCCTTCTCCGCCCCGATCGCCGCGTAGCCGGGAAAGGCCCGGACGGCGGCGAGGGACGAGAGCGCGACGATGCGTCCGCCGTCCGGCATGAGCCGGCAGGCGTGCTGGGCGCACGTCACGAACGCCTGCGAGTTCATGGCGTGCGACCGCTGCAGGTGCCGCGGCCGGAGCTCTCGCACGCCCTTGGCCGGGCCCGCCGCCGCGTTGGCCACGAGGAAGTCCAGACGTCCGCAGGCGTCGCGGACGGTGGCGAAGAGGGCATCGATGTCGGCGGGGCTCTCCATGTCCGCCCGGCACACCAGACCGCTGCCGCCCGCCCGCTCCACGTCGGCGAGCGTCCGCGCCGCCCCCTCGGCGTCCCGGCGATAGTTGACGACGACACGCGCACCCCGCCGTGCCAGGGTCAGGGCGACCGCCCTGCCGATGCCGCGGGAGGAGCCGGTGACCAGGGCGACGGGCGCGGGGAGGGCGCCGCCGGTCACGGGTGCGCCTTCGTGTCGGCCCCGGGCACCGCGCCGTGCGTGCGGGCCTCATGATCAGGGGCCGCGCCCGTCCAGCGCACGACGGTGCCGCCGAAGCTCATCCCCGCGCCGAAGGCGAGCAGCAGGACGTGGTCGCCCTCGTGCAGCCGGCCGGCGTCCAGTGCCTCCGCCAGCGCCAGCACCATGCTGGAGCCGCTGGAGTTCCCGATCCGGTCGGCGACCACCACCGCCTTCTCGTGCGGCTGGCCGAGCACGTCCATCAGCTTCCGCAGCAGCTGGGGGTTGGCCTGGTGGGAGACGATCAGGTCGACGTCGTCGAGGGTCGTGTCGGCGGCCTTCACCACCTCCTGCACGAACCCCGGGAGGACGTCGAGTGCGAAGTCCCGGACCCCGCGGGAGTCCATGCGCATGTAGTTGGGACCGCTGAACCGGTTGGGACTGCCGCCCGACGGCACCTGACGCTCGGTGTAGGCGGTCCAGTAGAGGTCAGGCCGGGTACGCAGGAGCGTGGGCCCGACCCCGGGGCCCGACGTCGCGGCCTCCAGCAGGTAACATCCCGCGCCGTCACCGAAGATGGCGTGCGAGGTGCGGTCGTCGGGGTCGAGGCACTGGGCGACGGTGTCGGCGATCACGACCGCCACCCGCCGGTACTCGCCCGACTGCAGGTACTTCACCCCGACGTCCAGCGCGAAGACGCCTCCCGCGCAGCCGCCCGCGTTGACGTCGAAGCCGCGGATGTGCCGCAGGTCCGCCTTGCGGAGCACGGCGGCGGCCGTCGCGGGCAGCATGTGGTCCGGCGTGCCCGTGCAGCAGATCAGCAGATCCACGGACGCAGGATCCGTCCCGGACCTGGAGCAGGCATCGAGGAACGCGCCCACGGCGAGGTCGGAGGTCCACTGCCCGGGGCCGGCCACCCGCCGGGTGTGGATCCCGAGCTTCTCGCGTATCCACTCCTCGCTGGTCTCGAAGCGCCCGACCAGGTCGGCGTTGGACACCTCGACATCCGGAACGCACCGTCCCACCGCCCGGATGGCGACGTCACGTGGCGCATGCGCGGTCAACGACATGGCTCATTCCTTCTTATAGACGATTCTTCGGTATCAACAGATAGAATCGTGAGGACAGTTACATACCGGATCGCTCGGCGAAAGGCTCGGCATGGCTCACTCCCCCACCGTCGCTCTGATCACCGGAGGGACCTCCGGACTGGGGCTGGCGGCCGCGCGCCGGCTGATGCGCTCCGGCACGGTCCCCGTCCTGTTCGGCCGTTCGAAGGAGCGGGGACTGTGGGCGCAGGAACTGCTCGGCGGCGACACGGTGTTCGTGCCCGGCGACGTGACCGACGCCGCCGACGTCGGCGCCGCGCTGGACGCCGCGGGAGACCGGGGGGCGCTGCGCGTGGTGGTCAACTGCGCCGGCACCGCGCACGCCGCACGCGTGGTGAGCCGAAAAGGACCGCACGCGCTCGGGGCCTTCGTCGACGTCCTCTCCTCGAACCTGGTCGGCACCTTCAACGTCATCCGGCTCGCGGCGGAGAGGATGTCCCGGCTGGAGCCGGAGGACGGCGAGCGGGGCGTCGTCGTCAACACCTCTTCCATAGCCGCCTTCGACGGCCAGACGGGCCAGGCCGCCTACGCGGCGGCGAAGGCGGGGATCGCGGGCATGACACTGCCGCTGGCCCGGGACCTGGCCCCGCTGCTGGTGCGGGTGGTGACGGTCGCACCCGGCTTGTTCGACACTCCGCCGCTGGCCGGGCTGCCCGAGGAGACCAGGAGCACGCTGGCCGCCCACGTGCCGCACCCGCGCCGCTGGGGCCGCCCCGAGGAGTACGCCGACCTCGTGGCGCACATCGTCGGGAACCGCATGTTCAACGGCGAGACCGTCCGGCTGGACGGCGCCCTGCGGATGCCCGCCCGCTGACCGGCAGGAGCGGCTCGGGTCACGGCCCGTGCGGGTCACCACGCGACGGGCAGGCTCTGCACGCCGTAGACGATGGCGCCGTCCCGCATCGGCACGTCCTTGTCCGGCACCGCGATGCGCAGCCCCGGGAGCCGGTCGAGGAGCACGCCGTAGCCGATGCGCATCTCGGTGCGGGCGAGCTGCTGGGCGACGCACTGGTGGACGCCGAACCCGAAGGCCAGGTTGCCCGTCGGCGCCCGGGTGACGTCCAGGGTGTCGGGGTCGTCGAACCGCTCCGGGTCACGGTTCGCGGCGGGCAGCGAGACCGTGACGGTCTGACCTTTGCGGATCAGCTGCCCCTCCAGCTCCACGTCCTCCGACGCACCGCGCGAGATGCCGAACTGGATGACCGTCAGGTAACGCAGCAGCTCCTCCACGGCGCGGTCCAACAGGCTGCGGTCCGCACGCAGCGCGGCGAGCTGCTCCGGGTGCGTCAGCAGCGCGTAGGTGCCCAGCGACAGCATGTTGGCCGTGGTCTCGTGTCCCGCCGTGAAGAGCTGGAAGGCGACGCTGGTGAGTTCGGCGCTGCTCAGCTCGGCCGTCCCGACCAGTCCGCCAAGCAGGTCGTCGGTGGGCTCACGCTGCTTGCGGGCAACGACCTCCCCGAGGAACTCGAAGATGACGGCGTAGCACTCCTTCACCTCCGCTGCCGTCGAGTCGATGCGCAGCATGCGATCGGAGACCGGCTGGATACGCTCCCATTCCCGGTAGGGGATGCCGAGCAGCTCGCAGATGACCCGTGAGGGCAGCGGGATGGCGAAGGAGGTGACCAGGTCCGCCGCTCCGTCGGCGGCGGCCTTCGTCATACGGTCCACGAGTTCGTGCGCCGTCGCCGCGATCTTCGTCTCGAGCTGCCGCATCCTGCGCACGCTCAGCTCGCCGGTGAGCAGCCGGCGGTAGCGGGTGTGGTCCGGCGGGTCCATGCCGACGAACATCCCGGGCACGTCCTCCTCGGGCGGCTGCCCGTCTCCGAGCACCTCGTGTACCGCCGAGTGGCGGAGTTCCGGGCGGGAGCTGAAACGCCGGTCGGAGAGGACGGCCCGCGCCAGACTGTGGCTGGTGACGATCCAGCCCTCGTGCCCGTCGGCGTAGGTCAGCGGCGCCAGCGGGCACTCCCGGCGCATGGCGGACAACGCGGGCGGCGGGTCGAGGACGGTGTCCCGCTCGGTGGGTATCCGGGGCGGCGGGGCGACGGCCATGGGTGAGCCTCCTGAGGTGTACGGACGGGGCAGTGGGGGCGGTGCGATGCACGCGGGGCCGCGCGCTACCCGGCGGGGGCCGGCGCGGGGCACAGGAAGTCGGTGACGCGGCGCCGCAGTTCGGCGCGTGTCCGCTCGGAGAGGTGGCCGGCGGGGGAGGTCATCTCCATGCTGAGCCGCCCCGCGTAGGAGGTGACGACGAACAGGAACAGTGCGGGCATCGTGGTGGTGGTGTAGCCGCGGAAGTCGGTGACCCGCAGGCCGTCGGGTTCGGTGAAGCCGGGGATGCGGCCGAGATTGGTCACCACCAGGTCCACTGCCACGGGTTCGGACGCCGCGAACTGCTGGGCCTCGAGAATGCCCCGCTCGGCCTCGCCGTCCGTCACCGCGGCGTCCAGCCGTTTCTTGATGGCCCCGCCGACGGTCCGCGGGTCGGCGTTCCGTCCGACGCGCACCCCGGCCTCCACGCCGCTGACGAAGTTCGTGGACTCCCACACCGTCACCGGCGGGTCGACGCGCTCGCGCAGGTCGACGGGGCAGCCGCACACCATCTGGCGGTCCCCGTCGTCGTCCGCGGCGTCGTGCAGGGCGACGGTGGCGGCGCCCGAGACGAAGGCGTGTACCGAGAGGCCCTCCCCGCGCAGCCGGCCGAGCAGGGCGTCCGTCTCCGGCTCGCTGAGACGGATGCGGTCCGGGCGCACGACCAGGTGGTCGGGCGACGGGGTTCCCGCCAGCGCCGCGCACAGCGCCGCACGGTCCACCTCGGCCGCGCGCACGCTCACCGCTTCGCGCCTGCGCAGCAGTTCCTCGGCCGGCTCGGGGAAGGGCAGCGGCCGGACGGCGGAGGGTTCCCCGCCCCGCTGCAGTGCCCGCAGGTTCCGCAGCAGCTGCTCCAGCAGCGTGATCCCGCCGCGGCCGTCGATCATGCTGTGGTGCAGCACCAGCAGAAGGTGTCCCCGGTCCGCTTCGTGGACCAGGACGAGGCGGCTCAGGGCGGCGGCGGAGTCCAGCGGCCGGCCCATCTCCTCCTCGTACACCTCCTCGCCACCTTCCCGCACCACGAGCTGCGGTAGGTGCTGCGCGTCCACGTGGAATGTGAAACCGGAACGTTCGCGGGAAAGTCGTCCGCGCAACAACGGGCGCGCTTTGCACAGCATCGCAAAGGCACGCTGGAGAAGTTCCACATCGATCCGGCCCTCGAATGCGAGGGAATACGAACCCGACCAGTCGACGAATGCGTGATACGCCTCGCTGGGAGCCAGGTGACGTTGCAGGGACATGCGCGCCTTCCGGAAAGGAATTAGCTGCTCGACCTGCAGTATTCCGCCTGCGGCGCATGCCGTCTTCCGGCAAAGGTCCGGGCCTCGGATCCTGGCCGTCGGTCCAAGGTCCCCGCGTCACGCCGAGCTCGCCCAGGTGCGTGCCGGCTCCTCGAGCGGAGCGGGCGCGGCCAGCGACGCGATGAGCTGTGCGCGGCTGGTCAGCCCGGCCTTGGCCAGCACGTTGGAGACGTGGAACTTGACGGTCTTCTCGCTGACGGACAACGCCGCGGCGATGTCCTTGTTCGCCTGTCCCCGCAGCAGATGGCGCAGCACGTCCCGCTCTCGCTGCGTGAATTGCACGTCACGCGGCAGTCGCAGGACGGTGCGTGAACGGTTGCGGACGGCGCGCAGCAACGCGCCGGTCAGGGCCGAGGAGGCGAAGCCGTCGCCGTTCGCCGCCGCGTGCACGGCCCGGCGCAGATCGTCGTGCGGTGCGTCCTCGTGCACCACGCTGGCGACGTCGGCGCGCACGAGGCCGACCAGCTGGTGCGCGTCGCCGGACACGCCGTAGACGACGGCGGCGGGCCGACGCCCGGGCACCCGGCACAAGGCACGGATTAGCGACAGTGAGCGTGCTTCCAGGACCACGACGTCGACGTGGTGGGCGACAACCTGACGCAGCGTCTCCTGCTCGCCGCCCGACTCGGCCACGACCGAGACCGCGGCGTCCCTCTCCAGAATCATCCGGATGCCGTACCTGGCGTGCGGATGACCGTCGCAGACGATGACTCTGACCGGAGTTCCCGGAGAAGGTGCCACGGGTGCCGTACCCCCACAATCCTCGTGTCGGGAAACGCGGGAATGCAGCATCGACACACCATCCGGAACGCCGGATTTCGACGCTACCGCTTCCCCGTTCCATCCGGCGAACAGCCGGATATCGACGTCAGGCTAGCGAGCCGATCGGGACGGCACAAGAGGATTGTCCGCGGCATCGTCATTCCACCAACGTGATGACTTCACAAGGGCAGTTGGCCTCCGCGTCGTGTAGTGACTTCTCCATCTCCGCAGGGGGCCGGGCGTCGAGCAGAACCACCGTCCCGTACGCGTCCTGGTCGAAGACCTCCGGTGCGGTCAGGGCGCACATGCCCGAACCGCAGCACCGTTCGCGGTCGATCCGGATCCTCATCCGCCGCCCTGTCCGCCGCACGGCACGGCCGTCATCGGCATCCGGTCCGGGTTGACGGTGGCCCAGGCCATCTCCCGCACCCGCAGGTCCGGCTCGGCGACCAGCCGCCAGCGCCGGACGACGATGGCGAGCACCGCGTGCATCATCGCCCACGCGAACTGCTCCCCGATGCAGTGCCGCGGCCCCGCGCCGAACGGCGTGTAGGCGCCCTTGGGCTGTTGGGCGATCGGCCGTTCCACCCACCGGTCCGGGTCGAAGCGCAACGGGTCCGGGAACAGCTCGGGGTCACGGTGCACGGCATAGGGGCTGTAGAAGAGTTCGGTGCCGGCCCGCACCGTGCCGCCGCCCAGCGGAAAGTCGCGGACGGCGCGCCGGGAGATCACCAGGATCGGCTGACGGACCCGCATCACCTCCTGCAGCACGGTGCGGCAGTACGGCAGCCGGCTCGCGTCGGCCATCTCGAAGGGCCGGTCGCCCAGCACCTCGGCAACCTCCTCCCGTACCCGCTCCTCGATCTCCGGGTGGCGGGCGAGCTCGTAGAACATCCAGGCCATCGCGGTGGCTGCCGTCTCCGAGCCGGCCATGGTGACGGAGACGATCTGATTGCATATCTCGTCGTCCGTCATGGGCAGCCCGGTCTCCTCGTCGCGTGCCTCCAGAAGCATCGAGAGCATGTCGGCGTGATCGCCGTCGGTCCCCCGCTCCCGGTAGGCCAGCATGACGCGGCTTATCGCCCGCCGCAGCTCCGCGAAGGCCCGGTCGAACCTCCGGTTCATCGGCAGCGGGAGCCGCTCGAGCAGGTCACCCGGCGAGACGGTGCGCCACATGATCGCCTCGAGGACCACCGGAAGCAGGCCGGCCAGCTCCTCGTGGGCGGACCTGCCCACCGCCGAGCCGAACATGGTGGCGGCCAGGATGTTGAAGGTGATGTCCCGCATCGCCTTGTCGACCTGCACGACCTGCCCGGGGCGCCACCGGCCGGTCTTCTCCTCGGTGACGTCGCGCATCACCTCGGCGTACCGGGCGATCTGCTCCCGGTGGAACGACGGCTTGATCATCGCCTGCTGGCGGCGGTGCTCGTCGCCGTAGGCGTGGATGACGCCGTTGCCCGTCAGGGGGCGCACCTTGTCGTAGAAGCGGCCCTTGTCGAGCAGGTCCCGGCGGTCGGTGAGCAGCCGGTGGATCAGCTCGGGCTCGGTGACGAAGAGCGACGGCATGGGCCCCAGGTCCACGCGCACCAGGTCACCGTGACGCCGCAGCGACTGCAGGAAGCCCAGCGGGCTGCGCATCAGCGACACCGCGTGCCCCACCCCGGGCAGCCGCCCGGGCGCCGTGACGTAGGTCGTGCTCATGCGACCGCCACCCCCCGTCCGGCCGCGGGAGCCGCCGTGTCGTCCGGCAGGGTCCAGTAGGCGCGGTCGCTGAACTCGGTCCGGTCGGTGTACAGCGTGAGCACGCCGGAGCGTGCCCCCTGCCACACGTGCCCCGGACCGTTGTACCGCGAGGTCAGGTAGGACCACTGCAGGTTGCCGGCCATCATGTGCCACAGCGCGTCGAGGTAGGCCCGGATGTCCTCGTCCCGGCCCAGCTCACCGGCCTCGATCGCCCGCCGCTGCGCCATGAAGTCCGCCCGCAGGCCGTCGATCACGCCGAACAGCCGGTCGACCGCCTGCTGGAGCCCCAGCCCCTCGCTCAGCCGCAGCACCGAGATGCCGTTGACGTAGTCGTCCATGACGGCCTCGGCGCGGAAGGAGAACAGGTCGTTGGTCAGCATGATGTGGACCAGCGCCGTGTCGATGATCTCGCGAAGGGCGCCGCTGCGCCGCAGGTCGTCGGTCAGGTCGATGCCCAGGCCGTACTCGCCGAGGACGAAGTACATCCCCATGCCCACGCTGTCGCGGCGGATGCGCAGGTAGGTGTCCCAGTCGAAGACCCGGTCGTCGCTGCGCGAGGTGATCTCGTCGACGCAGCCGGCCAGGAACCTCTCGACCTCCGCCATGAAGCGCTGCCACAGCTGCGGCGAACAGCCGGCACGCATGTCCTTCCACAGGCCCTGCAGGGCACTGCCCCAGGCGAAGTCGGCGCCCTCCGCCTGGTCGCCGAGGATGTTCGCGACCCGCGCGAAGAGCTCCTCGGCCGCCTTGGGGTCCTTGCCGATCTTCTCCCTGTCGACCATGGCGTTGTCGAACACCGAGAGGTACTCGGTGTACTTGCACATGGTCCGTAGCCGGTCGGGCATCGCGGTGGGCAGGACATGGCACGTCCACAGGGAGGCGGCCTCCTCGAGCAGCAGCTCCATCTCCCTCTCGCCCTGCAGGGCGAAACCCATGTTCTCCACGACCCACGCGTCCGACTCGCGCCGGATGTCCTCCGTCTGCGGGTGACGGTGTGCCGGGAGGAGATAGGGGAACTCCGGGAGGTAGATCCGGGTCCCGGACACGAACGGGGCAGGAATGTTCGACATGTGTGCTCCTGGTCCTCAGTGGTCGCGGTGCAGGGAGGCCGCCGCCAGCAGCTCCAGCGCCTGCCGGGCGGTCGGATGGACGGGCGCCGCGCGCAGCGCCTCCAGCGCCTCCCGGTGCCGGTCCGCGATCATCTGCTCCACGACACCGGGTGCGCCGGTGTCCTTGATGAGCCGCCGGATCTCGGCGAGCTGCTCGCTCCGCAGGTCCGGTGCCCCGTAGAGCCGGTCGAGGCGGGCGCGCTGCGTCGCGTCGGCGAGCTCCCGGGCGGCGGCGACGAGCACGGTGGGCTTGCCCTGACGGGCGTCGTCGGCGACCGCCTTGCCGGTGACCTCGGCGGAGCCGAGGGTTCCGATCAGGTCGTCGCGCAGCTGGAAGGCCTCGCCGATGCGGAGCCCGAAGACGCTGTAGGCCTTTTTCAGGTCGTCCTCCGCACCGGCCAGGGCGGCACCGATCTGCAGCGGGTAACGGACCGTGTAGCCGGCCGTCTTGTGGCGCACGATGCTCAACGCCCCTTCGATCGTGCTGCCCCGGGCCTCGCCGAGCAGGTCGAGGAACTCGCCGTAGACCGCCGAGGTGCGCAGCAGGGCGAACGCCTCCCGTGCGGCGGGGTTGGCGACGACCGCCCGCAGTCCGTGGAAGATCTCCTCGGACCACACCAGGCAGGCGTTTCCGGCCAGCAGCGCGCCGGACCTTCCGAAGTGCGCGCTCTCCCCCCGCCACGCCCCCTCCGCGTGCCACCGGCTCATGGCGACGTGCATGCTGGGCCGGCCGCGCCGCAGGTCGCTGGCGTCGACGAGGTCGTCGTGTATCAACGCCGCGGTGTGGAACAGCTCCAGGGCCGCCGCGGCAGCCACGACGTCCGGGTCCGCCGGCGCGCCGCCCGCCCCGCGCCAGCCCCAGTAGCAGAACAGCGGCCGGACCCGCTTGCCTCCACGCATGGTGAAGGCGTGGACGAAGCGCAGTGCCTCCCGCACCTGGGGCTGCGCCTCACGGTCGATACGCTCGCGCAGCCAGGCGTCGAGGAAGTCGTCGATGCGGGCCCGTAGTTCCGCCTGACTGTCGGTCGCTTCGTCGACGACGCTCACTTGGCGCGCCTCACGACCTTCATCGGCAGCGGCCCGGGGACGAGGGCGCCCATCGCCACCGGCTTGACCGGCTCCGCGGAGACCGGCTCCACGGACCACCGCTGCATGAGGGTGGCCAGCACCGTCTGCGTCTCGAACCACGAGAAGGACTCGCCGATGCAGTTGCGTACGCCCGCGCCGAAGGGCATGAACGCGCTGCGCGGCCGGTCCTTGGAGCGTTCCGGCAGCCAGCGGTCCGGGTCGAACGCCTCGGGGTTGTCGTAGATCTTCGGGTCGTGGTGGACGGCGTAGATGGAGTAGAGCACCTCGGTGCCGGCGGGGATGTGGTGACCGCCGAGCTCGACGTCCTGGACACACTTGCGTCCCAGCGCCCACACCGGCGGGTACAGGCGCAGCGCCTCCTGGATGACCCTGCGGGTGTAGTCCAGCTTGCGCAGGTCGTCGGCCTCGACCGGCCGGTCCGAGCACACCTGGTCGACCTCGTCCTGCATCCGGCGCTGCACCTCCGGGTGCCGCCCCAGGAGCATCGCCGTCCAGGACATGGCGCTGGGCGTGGTCTCGGAGCCCGCGGTGAGCAGCGTCATGAACTCGTCCTGGATCTGTTTGTCCGTCATGGACGTGTTGCCCTCGTCCTTCGCCGTGAAGAGGAGGGTCATCAGGTCGTCGTTGTCGGCGCTGCCACGTCCGCGGTAGTCCGCGATGATGCGCCGGCCCATGGCGTACAGGCGGGCGATGGCGCTGTGGAACTCACGGCTGGAGCGGGTGGGCAGCCGGTCCAGCAGGGCCGGCGGGATGGCGGCGCGCTTCTCCACGCCCGATATCACGATCGGCATGGACCGGTACACCTCGGCGACGTCCTTCTCGATCATGTCGGTCGAGAACAGCGCCTTGATGACGATGCGCACCGCCAGCTCGTAGAACATGTCGTACATCGTGACCTGCCGCCCGTCGCGCCAGGTGTCGAAGACCTCGGTCGCCGACTCCCGCATGACCTCCACGTACGAGGCGATCCGCGTGTGGTGGAAGGCGGGCTGCATCAGCAGGCGCTGCCGCCGGTGGAAGTCCCCCTCGGACAGCAGGATGCCGTTTCCCAGCAGCGGCCTCGCCTGGTCGAACTGCATGCCCTTCTCGAACGACTTCGCCTTGCGGACCAGGATGTCGTAGAGCATCTCGTGATCGCTCACGACATACGCCTGCTTGGTGCCCAGCCAGATCCGGACCAGGCCGCCCTGGTCGCTCACGGACTGGAAGAACTTCAGCGGGTTGCGGAACATCTGCAGGGCGTGGCCGGCCAGCGGCAGCTTGCCGGGCATCGGCGGCACCGACTGTGCGGCGGCGTGGACAGTAGCCATGGTGTTCTCCCTCAGGAGCGTTCGGCGGACCGGGCGTGAAGCGGGTCAGGACCACCTGACCGGGAGGGACTCGAGACCGCGGAAGACGAGGCCGCCCGGCAGGTGGCGGGGCGTGAAGCCGTCGGCGAGCCGGAGTCCCGGCAGCTCGCGTGCCAGCGTCTCGAGGGCGATGCGGGCCTCCAGACGCGCCAACGGCGCGCCGACGCAGAAGTGGATGCCGTGCCCGAAGCCGAGGTGGCGTGGCGGGCCCTGACGGTCCAGCCGGAAGACGTCCGGGTCCTTGGCGGCCTCCGGGTCGCGTCCGACGGCTGCGAACATCACCCGGACCTGCGCGCCCTCGGGCAGATCCACACCCCCGAGCCGGACGGGCTCCGTGGCGACGCGCGGGGCGCCCTGCACCGAGGAGTCGAAGCGCAGCCCCTCCTCGACGGCGGCGGAGGCCAGTGCGGGCTCGTCGACCAGACGCCGCCACAGCGCGGGTTCCTCCAGCAGGTGCCACATCGTGTTGCCGATGAGGTTCGTCGTGGTCTCGTGGCCGGCGGCGATCATCACGCGCAGCGCCACCACCACGTCCTCGACCTCGCACACCGGGTCGTCCTCGGCCGCGGCCCGCACCAGGACGGTGAGCAGGTCGTCGGCCGGCTCCCGGCGGCGGGCCTCGAGCAGGTCGAGGACGTACTTCTCGTAGGCGACCACGCTGCGGGCGCACTGCAGCTGCGCCTCCGGCGGCATCGGCACGACCTGCAGGGCGAGCCACTCGTTGTTCCACGCCTTGACCTGCGCCCGGTCCTCGGGCGGAATGCCGATGATGTCGCAGATCACCGTCATCGGCAACGGATAGGCGAAGTCCTGGAGCAGGTCGGCCCGGCCGGTCTCCCGGAAGCCCGCGACGAGCCGGTCCGCGATGTCCCGCGCCGCGGGTTCGATCGTCCGCAGCCGGCGCGGGGAGAAATGCTCGCTGATGAGCGAACGGAAGCGGGTGTGCGCGGGAGGCGCCACGTTGTAGAGGGCGACCCGGAAGAACAGCGAGTCGTCGAGGACCGCCTTCGCCTCCGGGCCGAACGGGAAGGAGCCGTCCAGGTTGTAGCGGCTGGTGAAGCGCTCGTGATCCTTCTGGATCGTCTCGATCTCCGCCCGTCCCGTCACGATCCACTCGTTCAGGGCCGACTGGTGCGCCACGGGCCGGGTCGTGCGGGCGGTGGCATAGGCGGCGTACGGGCAGGCGACGAAGGTTTCGTCCTGCGGATCGAACAGTGCGTCCTGCCGCGTGTCCGTGGACGACGGGTTGCTTGTCGACATGCTGGCCTCTCTGCCCCGACCGCGGTGCTCCGGCGTGTGCGAACGAGGTACGGCCGCAGATGACGCAGCCTGACCTCCGTCGTCAGCATCGTCGAGCGGGTCCGGGCTGTCTTCGGCAATGAGGCCAGGCTCGCGCACACGGCGGAAGTCCCGGACGGGCGGCAGACCAGGTCTTTCGTTGAGCGGCGGCCCCCGCCGCACGCCACACGCCTGAGGGCGGAGCACGGCACAGGTGCCGTGCTCCGCCCTCAGAACGGTGCCGAATGCGCTCAGGCCGTCGGGGTGCCCGGAATCAGCCCGTCCTCGCGCAGCATCCCGCGGACCTCCTCGAGCGTCGCGTCGGACGCCGGAAGCACCGCCTCGGACGGCTCCAGTGAGTCGTCGGCCAGCGGCGCGCCCAGCGAGCGCACCGCCTCCAGCAGCGCCCCGAGGGTGAGCCGGAAGCCGGCCTCGTCGCCCGCCTCGACGCGCCGGAGCAGCTCGTCGTCGAGCTTGTTCAGCTCTTCGACCTGCTCCTCCTCCAGCGACACCTGGCCTTCCCCCATGATCCGGACGATCATCGTGTGCTCCTCCTGCGGCGAGCCGGGATCACTGCTTGTCGAAACGGTGCTGCTGCTGTGAGTCCTGCTGCGTTCCCTCTTCCTGCGCTCCGCCCTCGATGGCCTGCCGGTCGCCGGAGGGGCCGCCGGTCAGCTCGGACTTCATCCGCTGCAGCTCCAGCTCCACGTCGGTGCCACCGGATAGCCGGTCCAGCTCCGCCGTGATGTCGTCCTTCGCGGTGCCCGTCGGGTCGTCCAGGGCTCCGGAGGCCAGCAGCTCGTCGATCGCGCCCGAGCGGGCCTGCAGCTGCTGCGTCTTGTCCTCGGCACGCTGAACGGCCATGCCGACGTCGCCCATCTCCTCGGAGATACCGGAGAACGCCTCGCCGATCCGGGTCTGCGCCTGGGCCGCGGTGTAGGTGGCCTTGATGGTCTCCTTCTTGGTGCGGAAGGCGTCCACCTTGGCCTGCAGCCGCTGCGCGGCCAGCGTCAGCTTCTCCTCCTCGCCCTGCAGGGTCTGGTGCTGACCCTCCAGGTCGGTGACCTGCTGCTGGAGCGCGGCTCGCCGGGTCAGCGCCTCGCGGGCCAGGTCCTCGCGGCCCAGCGCCAGCGCCTTACGGCCTTGCTCCTGCAGCTTGGAGGACTCGCCGTTCAGCTTGTTCAGCTGCAACTCCAGGCGCTTGCGGGAGGTCGCCACGTCGGCGACGCCACGGCGCACCTTCTGCAGCAGCTCCAACTGCTTCTGGTACGAGTAATCCAGCGTCTCCCGCGGGTCCTCGGCCCGGTCCAGGGCCGTATTGGCCTTCGCGCGGAAGATCATCCCCATACGCTTCATGACACCGCTCATGGGCTTCGCGCGCCCCCTTCGTGACGGACTCGAACCTCGGCACCTCTACAGACCCAGCCTACGGGGCCTGCATCCATTAGCGCACTGTCCGGGTACCGATCGGCTCCTCCTCAGGGACGATCGCGCGCTCCGACTCTCCGGCGCAGGGAGTAGCGAAACCCGCAGACGTTGCGTGATCGTGCCCACCGGGGGTGGGGCGCACCCGAGCGGGACCCGTACCCTGGAGGTGTGTTCCGAAGCCGTACGAAGGACGGGCAGGCCGCGGCCTCCCCGCAGACCGAAGAGACCTCCGGGCGCCGCGACGCCGAGGCGCCCAAGGGCCGTCCGACCCCCAAGCGCAGCGAGGCGCAGTCCCAGCGGCGCACGCTGGCCAAGGCGCCGGCCAACCGCAAGGAGGCCGCGAAACGCGTCCGCGAGGCCCGGCGCGTCGATGCGACGCGCCAGCGCGAGGCGATGGCGAGTGGAGACGAGCGTTTCCTGCCCGGGCGTGACAAGGGCCCGGTGCGGCGCTTCGCCCGCGACTACGTGGACTCCCGCTGGTCGGTTGCGGAGTTCTTCCTTCCGCTCGCGGTGGTCATCCTGCTGCTGAGCATCGTGGGCGACGTCGGTCTGAAGAGCCTGTCGCTGCTGCTGTGGATCGTCGTCATCGTGCTGATCCTGGTGGACTCGCTGTTCAAGGGGGTCGCCCTGCGCTCCGCGCTGATCCGCCGCTTCCCGGACGAGAACCGCCGGGGCGCGGTGCTCTACGCCCTGATGCGCACCCTCCAGATGCGCAAGATGCGCCTGCCCAAGCCGCAGGTCGCCCGCGGCGAACGGCCCTGATCCGGCACGAGCTCGTCGCCCGGCAGCTCGACGCACAGCTGGCGGAGCACTTCCCCGGCGGCTGCTCCCTGCACGTGCTCGAGACCGGGCCCGGCCACGGCGGCCACGGCCTGCGGCTGGCCCGCGCCGGACACCGGGTCACCGTGCTGGAGCCCGACCCCGCGGTGCTGCCGCTGCTGCGCGAGACGCTGGCGGCCGAGCCTGCGTCGGTGCGCGGCCGGCTGCGGATCGTGGACGGCGACGGGCGGGACACCGGTGGACACTTCCTGCCCGGGGCGTTCGAGCTGGTGCTGTGCCACGGCTCACTGATGGCCGCCCGCGACCCGGGCGCGACGCTCGCCGGACTCGCCCGCGTCCTGGCGCCGGGCGGCGTGCTCTCGCTGCTGGTCCGCAACGACGCGGCCCTCGCGATGCATCCGGCCCGCAGCGGGGACTGGAGCGCGGCACTGTCCGCGTTCGACTTCCCCGAGCGGGCCTTCCGGCTGGAGGCCCTCACGCCCGTCATGGCGCGGCTGGGCGCACCGCTGCACACCTGGTACGGGGTGGAGGTCTTCGGCACCGCGGCTCACGGGCCCGGCGGCGAGCAGCTGCTCGCCGCCGAGGAGCGGGCCGGTCGTACCGACCCCTACCGGGCGGTGGCGGCGCTGCTGCACGTGTGCGGGCACCGCCCGGCTCCCGGCAGCTGACCGTGGCCCGGCAGGCGGCCGGGCCACGGTCAGCTGCGCAGCACCTGGGCGATGCCGGCCGTCACCAGCAGGACGTGCTCGCACTCCGCGGCCACCGCGGCGTTCAGCCGTCCGAGTTCGTCACGGAAGCGGCGCCCGGCCGGCGTCGCCGGGATGCACACCCGAGCCCACCTCGTTGCTCACGGCGACGACCTGTCGGCGCGTGGTACGGAACGCCGCCGCGAGCGCGGCCGTCCGCCCGGCCAGCTCCCGTGCGCCGCCGTCGGACCAGCGCTCCTCGTCCCACGCCCCGGCCGCGTCCATGGCGTCCGTGAGCCACAGCGCAAGGCAGTCGATCAGCAGCGGCGGGCCGTCGTCCTCGGCGAGGAGCGGCAGCAGGTCGCAGGTCTCGACCGTGCGCCATCCGGCCGGGCGGCGTTCGCGGTGTGCGAAGACGCGGGCCGCCCAGTCCGGGTCGTCCTGCCGCGCACCGCCCGTGGCGACGTAGACCACGTCCGCGAACGCGGTCAGCCGGCGCTCCGCCTCCACCGACTTACCCGACCTGGCCCCGCCGAGCACGAGGGTGCGCCCTGGCACGTCCGGGACCTGCTGGTAGTCACCGACGGTCAGCGTGCTGCCGTCGGGGCCGGTGCGTGCCCCCGCGGCGGCCAGCCGCCGGCGCAGCTCCGGGCCGGGGGGCTGCTCGTGTCCGAGGTGCACGGCGACCACGTCGGTGGTGGGCGTCAGGGCGCCGGCCGCCCGCAGCCGGGCGAGCGCGTCCGGGCGCCGGGTGACGTCCAGGACCACCATGGCGAAGGGCTGCTGGGGCTCGTCGAGCCCGGCGGGCGCGCCGCCCGGCGGCAGGTACAGCAGGCGTTCGCCCTCCGGGCCGGTGACGAGATAGCCGGTGCCGGGCGTGTCCACGGCCACCGCCCGCACCCGGTGGCCGCTGATCAGCTCCCGGTCCTCGCCGTCGGGGACCCGCACCGGCGCGGGCAGTCCCGCGGGCGGCTCCAGCGCGGGTCCGTCGTGCGGATGACTCAGCAGGACCTGCCGCACGCCGTGCAGGGAACGGCCGGCGCGGGCCGCGGCCAGGGCGGCGCCGGGCGTGAGGTCCAGGAGCAGGGTGCCGTCCACGAGCAGCGCCGTGGCGGCCCGCGCCTCGGTGCCGACGGCCGCCGCACACACGGCGCAGGGGCAGCCGGGCACGGGCAGTCCGTCGGGGGATCCGGTGCCGAGGAGAGTGAGTTCCACCCCCTGATCGTCTCGTGCCGGCCCGGCGGGCGCGAAGGGGGCATTACGCTGCGGGGGGCTTGTTGCGAAAGTAGCGTCGTCCGCCCCCGCAGGGCGGTCGGTCACAGGCGATCCGGGAGGCGACATGGCGTGGACGTGGCGGTTTGAGAAGTCCGACGGCGGCGAGACGGCTCCGGCGGTCGAGCCCGAGGAGTTCACCACACAGGGCGACGCCGAGTCGTGGATCGGAGAAGTGTGGCACGAGCTGCTGGAGGGGGGCGCGGACCAGGTCACCCTGCTGGAGGACGGCAACAAGGTCTACGGCCCGATGAGCCTGCACGCCGAACAGGCCTGACCCCTTCCCCGCGCGGGCGGTGACGGGGAGTTGCGCCGTTCCCGCGCGGGGTGCGTACGCTTCGGCGCATGAGTGAGGGCAGCCTGGATCTTGACGACTTCTCCGAGCGCATCGAGCGCCCGCACGGCGGGCTCCGCCGGGACGCCGAAGAGCGCCGGGCGCGCACCGGGCTGCCGTCCGGCGCGCTGGGCCGGCTCGACGAGCTGGGGCAGTGGCTGGCCGCCGCCCAGGCGCGAGTGCCGGTCGCGACGGTCGACCGGCCGCGGCTGGTGCTGTTCGCCGGCGACCACGGTGTCTCGGAGCTGAACGTCTCCGGCCGCCCAGCCGGCACCGCGCACCGGCTGGTACGGGCGGTGCTGGACGGCGAGAGCCCGGGCGCGGTGCTGGCGCGCCGCTTCGGCGTACCGGTGCGGGTGGTCGACATGTCGGTGGACTGCCCGCCCGAGGAGCTGCCCGGCGAGATCACCCGGCACAGGGTGCGGCGCTCAAGCGGCCGGCTGGACGTAGAGGACGCGCTCACCCTGGAGGAGGCCGAGCGTGCCTTCCGGGCCGGGATGGCCGTGGCCGACGAGGAGGCTGACGGCGGCACGGACCTGATTGTCGTCGGTGACGTGTCCGTGGGCGGCACGACGGCCGCGGGCGTCCTCGTCGCGGCGTTGTGCGGCACGGACGCCTCGACGGTGACCGGCCGCGGCGGCGCCGGCATCGACGACCTGGCCTGGATGCGCAAGTGCGCCGCCATCCGGGACGCGTTGCGCCGGGCCCGTCCCGTCGTCGGCGAACCGCTGAAGCTGCTCGCCGCGGTCGGCGGCGCCGACCTCACCGCGATCACCGGGTTCCTGCTGCAGTCCGCAGCCCGGCGCACCCCGGTCGTCCTCGACGGCGTCGTCTCGGCCGCCTGCGCGCTGGTCGGCCAGCGAATCGCCTTCCGCGCGCCGGACTGGTGGCTGGCCGGGCAGAGCGGCGAGGAACCGGCGCAGACCAAGGCGCTGGACAGGATGTCGCTCGAGCCGCTGCTGAACCACGGGATCTGTGTCGGCGAGGGCACCGGCGCACTGCTGGCGCTCCCCCTGGTGCAGGCCGCCGCGGCCCTGGCGGCCGAACTGCCGGAGCGGGAACCGGCGACGGACGGCGACCTGGACGTGGACTCCGGCGCGGCGGCGCTCGAGGCGACCTGAGCCGGCCATGGAGAGGGCGACATTCACCGAGGGCGTCCGGTTCGCCTTCGGCACCCTGACCGTGCTGCGAGTGCGCGTGGCGCGCTGGGACGCGGCGGCGGCCCGGCGGGGCATGACCTGGGCTCCGCTGGCCGGGGGCGTGGTGGGGCTGGCGGCCGCCGCGGGGGGCACGGCGATGCTGCTTCTCGGCGCGCCACCGCTGCTCGCGGCGGTGGCGGCGACGGCGGTGCCCGCGGCGCTCACCCGCGGACTGCATCTGGACGGGCTGGCGGACGTCGCCGACGGGCTGGGCAGCGGGAGGCCGCGCCGACGAGGCGCTGCGGATCATGAAGCAGTCCGACATCGGCCCCTTCGGGGTGGTCACGCTCGTACTGGTGCTGCTGGGTCAGGTCGCCGCGCTGGCCGGGCTGTTCGCCCGCGGCTGGGCCTGGGGCGCGGCGGCCGCCGTGTTGGCGGGCCTGGTTTCCCGGGCGGCCCTGACCCTCGCCTGCCGCGCCGGCGTGCCTCCGCCCGTCCGGAGGGCCTCGGCGCGGCGGTGGCCGGCTCGGTGCCCCGCGGCACGGCGGCGGCCGTGACGGCCGTGACGCTGGCTGCGGCCGCCGCCTGCGGCCTCCTCGCAGGCGGTGTCGCCGGTGCGATCCGCGTCGCCGCGTCGTCGGCCCTCGCCGCGTGCGCTGCCGAAGCCCTGCTGCGCCGCTGCCGGCGCCGCTTCGGCGGCGTGACCGGCGACGTCTTCGGCGCCATCTCGCGAGACCACGACGACGACGTCCCTGATCCTCCTCACCCTGACCTGACCGCATCTCCTCCCACGCCGCCGGACGCGGAAGGCAGGGCAGAAACCAGCCTGCCGGGCGCCAGGCGGACCGGCAGCCCCGCCCCGCCCGGGGGCCGGGTGGTGTTCGGCCCGTCCGTGGCCGCCCGGGGCCGTACAGGGGCGTTCCCCGGCTGCGACCCGAAGGCGAGGGCCGGGTGAAGCCGGGGGGCCGGGTGCGATTCGGCACACTCGGCATACGATGCGCGATGTGCCCGAAGCCGTGCACGATCCCCGACGGCTCTCTCAACCGGAAGAAGGTCCCTTCCACCGTGTCTGCTCTCACTCTCAGTTCCTCGTCCGCCGCGACGCTGCGCGCGGACGCCGTCGTCGTCGGCGTCACGAAGGGCGCCACGGGTCCCGTCCTGGCGCCGGGCGCCGAGGCGGTCGACGAGGCGTTCGGCGGGAAGCTGGCCGCCACCCTGGAGACCCTCGACGCGAGTGGCGCCGAGGGTGAGGTCACCAAGCTGCCCGCGCCGCCCTCCGGCCTTGAGGCCCCCGTCGTCCTCGCCGTGGGGCTCGGCGAGGCCCCCGAGCAGGACGAGCGCTTCGACCACGAGGCGCTCCGCCGTGCCGCGGGCGTGGCCGCCCGCACCCTGGCCGGCATCCGAGAAGGCCGGCATCGCCCTGCCGGTCCCGGACGCCGAGGCGCTGGCCGCCGTCGCCGAGGGCGCCCTGCTGGGCGCCTACGCCTTCACCTCCTACCGCGGGCGAGGAGAAGAAGGCCGCCAAGTCGAAGACCAAGGCCAAGGCCGAGAAGGACCGTTCCGCGCCGCCGGCCGAGATCGTCCTGATCGGCGCCGAGACCGGCGAGGCCGCCTTCAAGGCCGCCGCCGAGCGCGCCCAGGTGCTGGCCTCCGAGGTGCACCGCGCCCGCGACCTGATCAACATCCCGTCCAACGACCTGGACCCGAAGGCCTTCGCCGCGCACGCCCAGGCCGCCGGCAAGGAGCACGGCCTCAAGGTCGAGGTGCTCGACGAGAAGGCGCTGCTCAAGGGCGGCTACGGCGGCATCATGGGCGTCGGCCAGGGCTCGGCGACCCCGCCGCGGCTGGTCCGCGTCGCGCACACCCACCCCAAGGCGGACCGGACGATCGCCCTGGTCGGCAAGGGCATCACCTACGACTCGGGCGGCATCTCGCTGAAGCCGGCCGGTCACAACGAGACGATGAAGTGCGACATGAGCGGCGCCGCCGCCGTGCTCGCCACCGTCGTGGCCGCCGCCCGGCTCGGTCTGCGCGTCAACGTCACCGGCTGGCTGGCGCTGGCCGAGAACATGCCCGGCGGCCGCGCTACCCGCCCGGGTGACGTGCTGCGGATGTACAGCGGCAAGACGGTCGAGGTGCTCAACACCGACGCCGAGGGCCGGCTGGTGCTGGCGGACGCGCTGGCCCGCGCCTGCGAGGAGTCGCCGGACGCCGTCGTCGACGTCGCGACGCTGACCGGCGCGATGGTCGTCGCCCTGGGCACCCGCACCTTCGGCGTGCTCTCCAACGACGACGCCTTCCGCAGCACGCTGCAGGAGGTCGCAGAGGAGGCCGGCGAGGCGTCGTGGCCGATGCCGATCCCGGGCCACCTGCGCAAGGACATGGAGTCCCCGATCGCCGACCTGCAGAACGTGGGCGGCCGGATGGGCGGCGGCCTGTTCGCCGGCCTGTTCCTGAGCGAGTTCGTCACCGAGGGCACCACCTGGGGCCACCTGGACATCGCGGGCCCGGCGTTCAACGAGTCGGCGCCGTTCGGCTACACCCCCAAGGGCGGCACCGGCGTCGCTGTGCGCACCCTGCTGCGGCTCGCCGAGCGCGGCGCGGCCGGCGACCTGGCCTGACGTGCACACCGTACGGCCCCGTTCGCTCCCGGCGACCGGGGCCGTATGCGTGAGGTCCCGTTTCCGCCGTCCCGCGCGGGGGGGCGGAAACGAACCTAGGAACGGCCCGGCGTCCCGAACGGGGCCGACAAGTGACAAGATGGGTCTTCGGCAGGACAGGGCCCAGTGAAGTCATTCCCAGGGCCGACACACAGCGGCCGCACATACAGCCGCCCGGCCGGCAAAGGACCGGTCCCGGCGCACCATGCATGGAGGACGTGACGTGGCGAACGACGCCAGCACCGTTTTCGACCTAGTGATCCTCGGAGGCGGCAGCGGCGGCTATGCCGCTGCCCTGCGCGGGGCGCAGCTGGGTCTGGACGTCGCCCTGATCGAGAAGGACAAGCTCGGCGGCACCTGTCTGCACCGTGGCTGCATCCCCACCAAGGCGCTGCTGCACGCCGGGGAGCTGGCCGACCAGGCTCGCGAGGGCGCCGAGTTCGGCGTGAAGACCACCCTCGAGGGCATCGACATGGCCGGGGTGCACAAGTACAAGGACGGCGTGGTCTCCGGCCTCTACAAGGGCCTGCAGGGCCTGGTCGCCTCCCGCAAGGTGACCTACGTCGAGGGCGAGGGCCGGCTGTCCTCCCCCACCTCCGTCGACGTGAACGGCAAGCGCTACGAGGGCCGGCACATCCTGCTGGCGACCGGCTCGGTGCCGAAGTCGCTGCCGGGCCTGGAGATCGACGGCGACCGGATCATCTCCTCGGACCACGCCCTGGTGCTGGACCGGGTGCCCGAGTCAGCGGTGATCCTGGGCGGCGGCGTGATCGGCGTCGAGTTCGCCTCGGCGTGGAAGTCCTTCGGCACCGACGTCACGATCGTCGAGGGCCTGCCGCACCTGGTGCCGGCCGAGGACGAGAACAGCTCGAAGCTGCTGGAGCGCGCGTTCCGCAAGCGCGGCATCAATTTCTCGCTGGGCTCGTTCTTCGAGAAGGCCGAGTACACCGACAACGGTGTGAAGGTCTCGCTGGCCAACGGCAAGACCTACGAGGCCGAGGTGCTGCTGGTGGCCATCGGCCGCGGCCCGGTCTCGCAGAACCTGGGCTACGAGGAGGCCGGGGTCGCCATGGACCGCGGCTTCGTCCTGGCCGACGAGTACTGCCGCACGAACGTGCCGACTGTCTCCGCCGTCGGTGACCTCATCCCGACGCTGCAGCTGGCGCATGTCGGCTTCGCCGAGGGCATCCTCGTCGCGGAGCGGCTGGCCGGCCTGAACCCGGTGCCCGTCGACTACGACGGCGTGCCGCGCGTGACCTACTGCCACCCCGAGGTCGCCTCCGTCGGCGTCATCCGAGGAGAAGGCCAAGGAGATCTACGGCGCCGACAAGGTCGTCACGCTGAAGTACAACCTGGCGGGCAACGGCCGCAGCAAGATCCTCAAGACCGCGGGCGAGATCAAGCTCGTCCAGGTCCGCGACGGCGCCGTGGTCGGCGTCCACATGGTGGGCGACCGCATGGGCGAGCAGGTCGGCGAGGCCCAGCTGATCTACAACTGGGAGGCCCTGCCGGCCGAGGTCGCGCAACTCATCCACGCCCACCCGACGCAGAACGAAGCGATGGGCGAGGCCCACCTGGCGCTGGCCGGCAAGCCGCTGCACTCCCACGACTGACATATCCGGGCGCGAACACACCCGCACATTCCGTTAGGAGCAACCGAAAACCATGGCGGTTTCCGTAACCCTCCCGGCGCTCGGAGAGAGCGTCACCGAGGGCACCGTCACCCGCTGGCTGAAGGCCGAGGGTGAACACGTCGAGGCCGACGAGCCGCTGCTCGAGGTCTCCACCGACAAGGTCGACACCGAGATCCCCGCTCCGGCCGCCGGCACCCTGGCCTCCATCAAGGTGGCCGAGGACGAGACGGTCGAAGTCGGCGCCGAACTGGCCACCATCGAAGATGGAGCCTCCCCGGCGCAGCCAGAGGAGGGCAGCGGCGGCGAGCAGCAGGCCCCGCAGCAGGAGCAGCCCGCACAGGAGCAGGCCCCCGAGCCGGCTGCTGCACCGGCCGAGCAGCCCGCCGCCTCCGGCGGCGACTCGGCGCAGGGCACCGACGTCACGCTGCCCGCGCTGGGCGAGTCGGTGACCGAGGGCACCGTCACCCGCTGGCTCAAGTCGGTGGGCGACCAGGTCGAGGCCGACGAGCCGCTGCTCGAGGTCTCCACCGACAAGGTCGACACCGAGATCCCCGCTCCGGTCTCCGGCACGCTGCTGGAGATCGTGGTCGAGGAGGACAGCACGGCCGAGGTCGGCGGGAAGCTCGCCGTCATCGGTGAGAAGGGCGCGGCTCCGGCCGCACAGCAGGAGCCGTCCCAGCCCGCCCCGGCACAGGCTGAGCAGCCGGCCCGGCAGGAGCAGGCCCCCGCACCGGCAGAGCAGCCGCAGCAGGCCCCGGCCCGGCCGCAGGCCCAGGCGACGGCCTCCGCACCGGCTCAGCCGCAGGCCCCCGCCGCCCCGGCCCAGCAGGCCGAGGCAGACGGAGCCTACGTCACACCGCTGGTGCGCAAGCTCGCCTCGGAGCAGGGCGTCAACCTGGCGGCCGTCAAGGGCACGGGCGTCGGCGGCCGGATCCGTAAGCAGGACGTGCTGGCCGCCGCCGAGGCCGCCAAGCAGGCCGCCCCGGCGCCGCAGGCGGCCACACCGTCCGCGCCGAAGCCGCTCCAGGCCTCACCGCTGCGCGGTCAGACGGTGAAGATGCCGCGGATCCGCAAGGTCATCGCGGACAACATGATGAAGGCACTGCACAGCCAGGCGCAGCTGTCCACCGTGGTCGAGGTCGACGTGACCCGGATCATGAAGCTTCGTGCGCGTGCCAAGGAGACCTTCCAGGCCCGCGAGGGCGTCAAACTGTCCCCGATGCCGTTCTTCGTGAAGGCCGCCGCCGAGGCGCTGAAGGCCCACCCGGCCGTCAACGCCAGGATCAACGACGACGGCACGATCACCTACTTCGACGTTGAGAACATCGGGATCGCGGTGGACTCGGAGAAGGGTTTGATGGTCCCGGTCATCAAGGAGGCCGGGGACCTGAACCTGGCGGGCGTCGCCCGCAAGACCGCCGAGCTGGCCGGCAAGGTCCGCGGCGGCGGGCTGGGTCCGGACGACATGTCCGGCGGCACGTTCACGATCAGCAACACCGGTTCGCGCGGTGCGCTGTTCGACACGATCATCGTGAACTACCCACAGGTCGCGGAGCTGGGCATCGGCGCCACGGTGCGCCGTCCGGTCGTCGTGGACCACCCGGAGCTGGGCGAGACCATCGCGATCCGCGACATGGTCTACCTGACGCTGTCGTACGACCACCAGCTGGTCGACGGCGCCGACGCGGCCCGCTACCTCGCGGACGTCAAGGCGCGGCTGGAAGCCGGCGAGTTCGAGGGCGAACTGGGTCTGTGACCTAGGGCCTCCCCGACGAGCAGGCGGCGCCCCGCCCGGAGCGATCCGGGCGGGGCGCCGCCGTATCGTCACACCGTATGGTCGATTCGTCACCTACCGCCATGAGGAGCACGCCCATGACGCCGCCCGTCGTCCACTCGCTGCGCGAGCAGATCCGCGAGCACATCGTGGAGGGGATCGTCAGCGGGCGCTGGCAACCGGGCGAGCGGATCGTGGAGCGGCGGATCGCGGTGGAACTGCGGGTCAGCCAGACGCCGGTGCGGGAGGCGCTGCGCGAACTGGAGACGCTGCGGCTGATCGAGTCCGCGCCCAACAAGGGCGTGCGGGTGCGAGAGCTGTCAGCGGCCGACCTGGAGGAGATCTACCCGGTGCGCGCCGGGCTGGAGCAGATCGCCGCGGAGCTGGCCGCCCCGGCGCTGAGTGAGGACGTCTCGGTGCTGGAGCCGCACGTTGCGGCCCTGTACGAGGCCGACCGGGCGGGGGACGGCGAGGCCCAGGTGCGGCACACGGTGGCCTTCCACCGCGAGCTGGTGCGGGCCTCGGGGAACAGCGTGCTGCTGCACACCTGGGAGTCGCTGGGCATCGAGGTGTGGACGGCGTTGTCCATCCGCTGGCTGGGCACGGTGCAGCAGTCCTACGCCGAGGAGCACCAGGCCGTCGTCGACGCGTTCCGCAGAGCGGACCCGGACATCGCGGGCCTGGTGAAGTCCCATGTCCTGGGCTGCGCTCCGCAGGCGTAAGCTGGCCCGCGACCCCAGAAACCAAGGTAGGCACTGCGTGCCGACTTTGAAGGCACGGGATGCCAATTTCGGGTGATCCTTTGATCGATCATCGATCGCGGGCATAACATCGGCCTGCTGGGGCGATCCCCTGTCCTGCCTGCCCTTCAGGGACGAACCCTTCCCACAGCAACAACTGTCCGTCCGCGAGGTGAGGTGGCCCCATGCCCGATCCCGTACGCAACCAGCCGAGCGAGCTCGACCAGCTCCCGGACCGCGACCCGCAGGAGACCGCCGAGTGGCGGCAGTCGCTGGACGCGGTCGCCGAACACGCGGGCGGGCACCGTGCCGCCTACCTGATGCGGCGCACCCTCGAGCACGCCGAGCACCAGGGCCTGGCACTGCCCAAGCTGCTCGAGACGGACTACGTCAACACCATCCCCACCGCAGCCGAGCCCGACTTCCCGGGCGACGAGGCGATGGAGGCGCGCATCACCGCGTGGAACCGCTGGAACGCCGCCGCCATGGTCACCCGTGGCAGCCGGCAGGGTCTCGGCGGTCACATAGCCACGTTCGCCTCCGCAGCCTGGCTCTACGAGACGGGCTTCCAGCACTTCTTCCGCGGCAAGGAGGACCAGGGCACCGGCGGCTCCGGCGACCAGCTCTACATCCAGGGCCACGCCTCTCCCGGCATCTACGCCCGTGCCTTCCTCGACGGCCGGCTCACCGAGGCCCACCTGGACCGCTTCCGCCAGGAGGCCGGCGGCCAGGGCCTGCCCTCCTACCCGCACCCGCGCCGGCTGCCCTGGCTGTGGGAGTTCCCCACGGTCTCCATGGGCCTCGGCCCGCTCGCGGCGATCTACCAGGCGCGCTTCAACCGCTACCTGACCTCCCGCGGCGTCAAGGACGCGACGGGCTCGCACGTGTGGGCCTTCCTGGGCGACGGTGAGATGGACGAGCCGGAGTCGACCACCGCACTGGCGCTGGCCGGCCGCGAGGGCCTGGACAACCTCACCTTCGTCATCAACTGCAACCTGCAGCGTCTGGACGGCCCGGTCCGCGCGAACTTCAAGATCGTGCAGGAGCTGGAGGCGCAGTTCCGCGCCGCCGGCTGGAACGTGGTCAAGTCCCTGTGGGGCACCGCGTGGGACGAGCTGTTCCAGCTCGACACCGCCGGCGCCCTGCTGCGGCGGATCCGCGAGGTGCCCGACGCCCAGTTCCAGACCTACGCCACCCGCGACGTCGCCTACATCCGCGAGCACTTCTTCGGCGCCGACCCGGCGCTCGTCGAACTGGCCAAGGTGCTCACCGACGCCAAGATCCTCGAGTGCTTCCACACCTCCCGCGGCGGTCACGAGCCCCGCAAGGTGTACGCCGCCTACCGAGCCGCCGTGGAGCACAAGGGCGCGCCGACGGTGATCCTCGCCCAGACCGTCAAGGGCTGGACGCTGGGCCCGGGCTTCGAGTCCCGGAACGCCAACCACCAGATGAAGAAGCTCGACGGCGAACAGTTCCGCGCCATGCGCGATCTGCTCGAGCTGCCGATCCCGGATGCGAAGCTGGGCGAGGACCTGGTGCCCTACGTGCACCCGGGCCCCGACTCGCCCGAGGTGAGGTACCTGCAGGAGCGCCGCGCCGCTCTCGGTGGTCCGGCGCCGGCCCGCCGCGTCCACCCGGTCGTGCTGCCCGAGCCGGCCGACAAGCCCTTCCAGGCGCTGGCCAAGGGTTCCGGCAACCAGGAGATCGCCACCACGATGGCGTTCGTCCGCCTGGTCAAGGACCTGATGAAGGACAAGGAGAGCGGGAAGCGCTGGGTGCCGATCGTCCCCGACGAGGCGCGCACCTTCGGCATGGAGTCGCTCTTCCCCTCCGCAGGCATCTACTCGCCGCTCGGCCAGACCTACGACCCGGTCGACCGTGACCAGCTCCTGTACTACAAGGAGGCGAAGAACGGTCAGATCCTCAACGAGGGGATCACCGAGGCGGGTTCGGTGGCGGACTTCACCGCCGCGGCGACGGCGTACGCCACGCACGGCGAGCCGATGATCCCCTTCTACATCTTCTACTCGATGTTCGGCTGGCAGCGCACCGCCGACCAGCTGTGGGCGCTGGGCGACCAGCTCGGCCGCGGCTTCCTGGTCGGCGCCACCGCCGGGCGCACCACGATGACCGGCGAGGGCCTGCAGCACGCGGACGGGCAGTCCCCGCTGATCGCCTCGACGAACCCGTCGGCCCTCACCTACGACCCGGCGTTCGCCTACGAGGTCGGCGTCATCGTGCGGGACGGCCTGCGCCGGATGTTCGGGCCGGACTCCGAGGACGTCTTCTACTACCTGACGGTCTACAACGAGCCGAAGGTCCAGCCGGCCATGCCGGAGGGCGTCGAAGAGGGCATCGTCAAGGGCCTGTACCGGTTCCGCGAGGGCACCGCGCCGGCCCCGGACGCCCCCCGCATCCAGCTGCTGGCCTCCGGCACCGCGATCCACTGGATCCTGCAGGCCCAGCAGATCCTCGCCGACGACTGGGGTGTGACCGCCGACGTGTGGTCCGCACCGTCCTGGAGCGAGCTGCGGCGGGACGCCATGGCCTGCGACGCGGCGCAGCTGCGCGGCGAGGACCGGATCCCCTACGTCACCCGTGCGCTGAAGGACGCTCCCGGCCCGGTGCTGGCGGTCAGCGACTGGATGCGCGCCGTTCCGGACCAGATCAGCCAGTGGGTCGAGCAGGACTGGATGTCGCTGGGCACCGACGGCTACGGACTGTCCGACACCCGGGAGGCCGCCCGCCGCCACTTCGGTGTGGACGTCCAGTCCGTCGTCGTGGGCGCGCTGGCCCAGCTGGCCCGCCGCGGCGAGGTCAAGCGGGATGCCGTCCGCCAGGCGGCGGAGAAGTACGGCCTGGCCTGAGGCCGGAGGCCGGTCGGGTCGACCACCTGGGGTCGTTCCCCGCATGTCCGCGTGCAAGGGGCGGCCCCAGGGCCGATGCTGGACCCGTGATGGACGAGACGGAATTCTGGGAGCACATCGACGGCGCCCGCGAGGACGCCGAGGGCGACCCCGAGGAGCAGGCCGATGTCCTCATCGAACGACTGACCCGCCTGGACCCGGATGCCGTGACCGTCTTCGCCCGGCACTTCGAGGCCCGGCTGCGCCGCTCCTACACCTGGGACCTGTGGGCCGCCGCCTGGATTCTGCTGGACGGCGCAAGCGACGACGTCTTCGATGCCTTCCGCTGCTGGCTCATCGGCCAGGGCCGCCAGATCTTCGAGGGCGCCGCACACGACGCGGACGCGCTCGCCGAGCTGCTCGAGACCTTCGATCCGGAGCTGGACGGCGAGGCGGAGGACCTCAGCTACGCGGCAGACGAGGCCTACGAGCAGCTGACCGGTCTCGAACTGCCGGACCTGGAGCTGCCCGAGGCACCGACAGATCCGGCCGGTGAGCCACTGGACCTGGAGGACGACGAGGTGCTGGCCGAGCGGCTGCCCCGGCTGTGGGCCCGTCACCGCACCGCCTGATGACGTGCGTCAGTCGACGCGGCGCCCCATCAGCACGTCGTCGACCGGCTCGCCGTCCAGCAGGAACTCCCCCGGCAGGACGCCCTCCACGGCGAAGCCCAGCGACTCGTACAGCCGCCGCGCCGCCGCGTTGTGCCCCAGAACACGCAACGTGACCCGCAGCGCGCCCTGCGCCCGGGCCCGGTCGAGGGCGGCCGTCACCAGCGCGCGCCCGACCCCGGCGCCACGCGCGGCCTCGTCCACTCCGAGCCCGTTGATCGTCCGCACGTGCGCGTGGGCGGAGAGACCCAGGTTCTCGACCAGCCAGACGTAGCCGACAGGCCCGTCGCCCTCCCTGCCAGGCAGCTCGGCGACCAGGCAGTCCTCAGGCGGGTGCCGCTCGTCGAAGAAGGCACCGCCGTCCGTGCCGCGCGGCGCGGCCTGCACCGAGTGCCGCGGGGACCAGATCCGGTCGTCGAGCGCGGCCAGGGCCGTCCCGTCGTCCGGTACGGCGGGACGGATGACCAGGCGGGTGGCGGAGCCGGAAGGGCGCCCGGCGGGCTGCAGGACGGACATGCCCGCCACTCTGCCTCGCCTTCCGCCCGGCCGTCCAGCACGATGGGGCCCATGCGCATCGCCATCACCGGCTCCTCCGGTCTCATCGGCACGGCCCTGAGCGACTCCCTGCATCGCGACGGGCACCAGGTGGTCCGCCTGGTGCGCCGCCCGGCCCGGGGCCCGGACGAGGTCGAGTGGGATCCGGTACGGCAGTACGTGGACACGGCCGGGTTGGCCGGCTGCGACTCCGTGGTGCACCTGGCCGGCGCCGGAGTGGGCGATCACCGGTGGACGGAGAAGTACAAGCGCACGCTGCGGGACAGCCGGGTGCTGGGTACGACGGCGATCGCCGAGGCGGTCGCCGCGCTGGACACCCCGCCGCGCACGCTGCTGGTGGGCACCGCGATCGGCTACTACGGCGACACCGGTGACCGGGTCACCGACGAGACCGCGCCGGCCGGGGCGGGATTCCTGGCAGGACTGTGCGAGGAGTGGGAGCACGCGGCAGCACCGGCTCAGGAGGCGGGTGTGCGCACGGTGTTCGCCCGCACCGGTCTCGTCGTCTCCCGCCAGGGCGGAGCGTGGGGCCGGCTCTTCCCCGTCTTCCGCGCCGGCCTGGGCGGGCGGCTCGGCGACGGCCGCCAGTACTGGAGTCACATCGCGCTGCACGACCACATCGCAGCCCTGCGACACCTGCTGGCTCACGAGGAGCTGTCCGGACCGGTCAACCTGACCGCGCCGGAGCCCGTGACCAATCGTGAGGTGACGGCCGCGATGGGGCGGGTGCTCCACCGGCCGACGGCGCTTCCGGTGCCGGCATGGGCGCTGCGGGTGGCGCTGGGCGAGTTCGCTGAGGACGTGCTGAGCAGCCAGCGCGTGGTGCCCGCCCGGCTACTGGCGTCCGGCTTCCGGTTCGCCTTCCCGCGGATCGACGACGCGGTGCGGGCCGCGGCAGGCTGAACCGGCCCCGCAAGCGCGGGGCGTGCGCCCCCGCCGTACGCCCCGTCGTGCGCCCGTGCCCGTGCCGTGCGCGGCGGCAGTCGGGATCGGCCCGTGCATAGAGTCGGGCCGGATTCGGGTATTTCCTCACTCCGTCATGGGCATGAGGACAGCGGGAACCTACTGCCGCGTCAGGTCAGGCCTGCCGGCCGGCTCGCCGCCGACGACACCCGGCCGTCGCATGCCGAGCCTTGGGGAGGGGACGTGCCCAACAGCAGCACACGCACGGGCCGTACGGACGAGGCGGAGGCAGCCGACGTGCTCGTCGTCGGCGCCTCGGTGGCAGGACTCGCCGCAGCACACCGGCTGACCCGCGCCGGCCTGCGGGTCCTGGTGCTGGAGGCCGGGCAGCGGCCCGGTGGACGGTTCAGCACCGACGTCGTCGACGGCTTCCGGCTGGACCGCAGTGCCGGCCTGCTGCCGTCCGACCGGCCACCGGGGGCGGCTCCGGCCGTCCAGGAGCCCGAACCCGGCCCGGCGCTGCGTCCGTTCGCACCGGGCGCACTGGTGCGAACGGGCGGTCGGCTGATCAGGGTCGGGGACCTGCGGACCGCGGCACGCGCTCACCGTGGCCCGCTCGGCGCGGCGCGCGCCCTCACCCGGGCACGGGCCCGGGTGACGGTCGCCGACGCCATGGACCACGCCCGGCTGCGCTCCGGACTGGGCCGGTTGGCCGGCACCCCTCCCGAACGGCTGCGCGCCCGGCCCGAACTTCCGGCCGCACAGGCCCTTTCGGCCCGCGGCCTGCCCATCCGCACTCGCTCGGGCCTGGTCCAGCCGCTGCTGTCGGCGCTGTTGTCCGACCCGGACCTGACGACCTCCAGCCGCGTCGCCGACCTCGCCCTGCGCGACTTCGCACGCCACGGCCTGGCCCTGCCGGCCGGCGGCGCCTGCGCGGTACCCGGCGCCCTCACCGCCGCACTGCCCGCCGGCACGGTGCGCACCGGCGTGCGCGCCGAAGCCGTCGCGGCCAACGCCGTACGCACCCGCGAACACGGGGTGTTCGGCTGCCGCGCGGTACTCATCGCCACCGGGGCCCACCGGGCCGCCGAGCTGCTGCCCGGGCTGCGCATACCGGGCTTCCACCCGGTGACCGTCCTGCACCACGCGGCTCCCGAGCCGCCGCCGGCGCTCTCCTCCCTGCTCATCGACGGCGACCGGCGCGGCCCCGTCTCGCACACCTGGAACGGCTCCGCGGTGGACCCGGCTCGGGCTCCGGCCGGCCGCGCCCTGGTCAGCTCCGTCGTCCTGGGGCCCGCGGCCGCCGACCCACCGGCCGTGCTGGAGAAGGCGGCCAGGCTGCAACTGGCCGGCCTGTACGGGACGTCCACGGATCGCTGGGAGCTGCTGGCCGCACACCACGACGCCCGTGCCGTGCCGGCCATGCCCGCGCCGCACGATCCGCACCGGCTGGTGCGGGTGCTGTGCGGGCTGTACGTGTGCGGCGAGCACCGGGAGATCTCCGGGCCGCGGGGCGCGCTGAGTTCGGCACGCCGGGCCGCCGCCGAGATCCTGCGGGACTTCGGACTGGATGCCGGACCCGCGGAGGCCGGCCCGCTCCGGGCGGCGGCCTGACCACTGCTCAGCCACCGCGGCGCAAGCCGAACGCATGACCGAAAATCGTCTCTGACCTGCAGTCGATGTCAGTGCGGCTTCGTATCATGGAGGGAGTTCGCGAGGGTTCCGACACACCGGAGGCCGCCCATGCCCGTTGTCCGACCGATGCCGAAGTCCCCTGCCCCGACCACAGGTACCGCGCCCCTGAAGAAGGTCCCGCTGCCCGCCGGCCGGCCGCGCGAGTGGTACGAGACGCACAACCGCCGCCTGAAGGCAATGCGGCTGGCGATCGCACTGCTCGACGCCGGCGCGTACGCCCCCCGCCAGGCCCCCAACGTCCGGATACGGCGGGTGGCCGCCCGCGTCGGCGTACACCGCCCCTCGAACGCGACGTGCCGCGTGGTGCGGTCGCTGCTTCCCACCGCGCGCTGACCTGCGGGGGCGGCCGCCGTACCGGCGGCCGCCCCCGCACGCCCGGGACACTACAGCAGCTCCGCCACCCGTTCGCGGTAGATCCGCACCGGGGCGGCGTCGCGGTAGGGCTCCAGCCGGCGCTCGAAGTCCCGCACGTACTCGTGTGCCCGGGCGGAGCGCAGCCGCGCCGCCTGCTGCGCGGCCTCCGCTCCGAGTGCGCACGCCTGCTCGACCTCGCCCAGCGCCAGCCGGGCCGTCGCCAACACCACCCGGCAGAACAGCCGGCTGCGCACGTACCCGGGGCCGCGCAGCTGGAGGGACCGCTCGGCATGCAGCGCCGCGGCCCGGTACTGCTGCAGGTCACGGTGGCAGTGCCCGAACTCGTCCGCGAGCTGCGCCTCGTCGAAGAACCGCGCCCAGGCCGGCACCTCCTCCCCCGGCCGCGCCGACTCCAGAGCCCGCTCCGCCCGCGCCAGCGACGTCGTGCAGGCTCGCACCTCCCCCAGCACGCCGTGCCCCCGCGCCTCCACCGCGTGCAGCAACGCCTGCACCGTGGGCGACGCCGCTGTGCCGACACCCTGCTGCGCCACCCTCGCCAGTTGCACCGCCTCCCGGCCGTGCCCCAGGTGGATGGCCTGGCGGCTCATCGTCACCAGCACGTAGCTGCCGTAGGCCCGGTCCCCGGCCGCCTGCGACAGGCGCAGCGCCTGGACGAAGTAGCGCTGCGCCAGTCCGTGGGCCGCCACGTCATAGGACGTCCAGCCGGCCAGCCGTGTCAGGTCCGCCGCCGCGCCGAACAGCCGCCTGCCGGCCTGCTCGCCGTACCGGCCGCGCAGCATCGGCTCCGTCTCGTGCTCCAGATAGCGCACGAGGGCCTGCCGGGCGTGGCCGCCGCCGTAGGCGTGGTCGAGGGAGCGGAACAGCTCACACACCGCACGCAGCGCCTCCACGTCCGCCTCGGTGACCTGCTGGCCCGGCGCCCGCTCCAGACCCTCGTGTACGGCCGCCCGCGGCAACGGCCCGCCGACCACCGACGCCGCCTGTCCCCGGGACGGCCGCGCACGCACCGCCGGAGCGGCACCGCCGCCGCGCAGCTGTGCGGGCACCCGCAGCGCCTCCGCCTGGCGCCGCGCGGGCGGCTCGGGCAGCCGCGCCACCCGCTCGTCCGGGCGGCCGATCAGCCAGTCGCGGCTGGGGACCACCAGCCCAGCCGGGGTGAAGGCGATCTTGCGCAACTCGGCCGAGCTGCCCGTGTCCTTGCGCCACAGGCCGCTGACGATGTCGACGGCCTCGGCCGGCGTCGCGGCGAACTCCAGGCCCGCGTAGACGGGCGCGCACGCGTCCAGTCCCAGGTCCTGGGCGGACAGGCGCCGTCCCAGCCTGCGGGTGAAGACCTCGGCGATCAGAGCGGGCGTGGTGCCCCGCGGTTGCTGCCCCCGCAGCCAGCGCGTCACGGACGTCTTGTCGTAACGCAGATCCAGCCCGTGCTCCAGGCCCAGCTGGTCCACCCGCCGGGCCAGACCGGCGTTGGAGAAGCCGGCCTCGGCGATCAGCGCGGCGAGCCGACGGTTGGGGGTGCGCTGCGCGGTAGTGCCGGCAGCTGTATCCATGGTCATCTGTGCGATGTTCTCCCGCCTGGCAGGCTTGCGGCGGACGCCGGAGCGCCCTGCACGAACGGCGCGAATTTAACGGCCCCGCGCGCCCTGCCGGGCCCTTTCACCCGGTATTCACCCCTCCGTGTGACCAGCGCCGCATCGGACAGATTGCGCCACGCGTACCGCCCCGTGCCCCGGGACGCACCGCCCCCCGGCAAGACCTGTACGGCGCGGCACCGGGCGGCCGCCTGCCGGTGCGCCCCGGGGCCGCCGTAGAGTTGGGTGGACTCGGGCGGCGCCGGGTACGTCGGATGTGAGGAGCAGCCAATGGGGCCAGCGGCCACGCAGGGCCGGCCCGGCAGCGGGACGGACGAGCTGCGCTTCGTGCACCTGGGCTTCGGCGACGAGGCCGTCGAGTACGACAAGGCGTGGCAGGAGCAGCGCCGGGTGCACGCGGCCCGCTTCGCCGACGAGGTCGGCGACACCTGTCTGCTGCTGGAGCACCAGGCCGTCTACACGGCCGGCCGGCGCACCGAGGACAGCGAACGCCCCCTGGACGGCACCCCGGTGATCGACGTCGACCGCGGCGGCAAGATCACCTGGCACGGCCCCGGCCAGCTGGTCGGCTACCCCATCCTGAAGCTGCCCCGCCCGGTCGACGTGGTGGCGCACGTGCGCCGCCTCGAGGAGGCGCTGATCCGGGCCTGCGCCGAGTTCGGCCTGGAGACCACCCGGGTGGAGGGCCGCAGCGGCGTGTGGGTGCTGGGTGACGCCGCCGACGACGAACGCCGCGGGCCCCTCGGCGGCCTCGATCTGGACTTCGACCCGCGCCTGCACGACGAGGAGTTCGACCCGCGACTGAGCGGCCCGATGTACGCCCCGTCCAACGCCGGCCAGCGCCGCGAGGACCGCAAGCTCGCCGCCATCGGCATCCGGGTCGCCAAGGGCGTGACGATGCACGGCTTCGCCCTGAACTGCAACCCCGACAACACCTCCTTCGACCGGATTGTGCCGTGTGGCATCCGGGACGCGGGCGTCGCCTCCCTCTCCGGGGAGCTGGGCCGGAATGTTCCGGTGCGGGAAGTGCTTCCCGTGGTGGAGAAGAACCTGCGCGCCGTGTGGGAGTCCACCGAACCGATGCCCCGCGAGGTGTGAAGCAGCCCCCGGCACCACCGATCGATCGCACAATCGATGGGCGTACGCTGGTACCCGCCGAAGAATCGAAAGTTTGAGGAGCCCGGACGTGTCCGCTGTCGCACCCGACGGTCGCAAGATGCTCCGTCTGGAGGTCCGGAACAGCCAGACCCCCATCGAGCGCAAGCCCGAGTGGATCAAGACCCGGGCCACGATGGGCCCGGAGTACAACGCGCTCCAGAGCCTGGTCAAGCGCGAGGGCCTGCACACCGTCTGCCAGGAGGCCGGCTGCCCCAACATCTTCGAATGCTGGGAGGACCGTGAGGCCACGTTCCTGATCGGCGGCGAGCAGTGCACCCGGCGCTGCGACTTCTGCCAGATCGACACCGGCAAGCCGGCCGAGCTGGACCGGGACGAGCCGCGCCGCGTCGCGGAGTCCGTCCAGCAGATGGAACTGCGGTACGCGACGATCACCGGCGTCGCCCGCGACGACCTGGAGGACGGCGGCGCCTGGCTGTACGCGGAGACGGTGCGGCAGATCCACGCGACCATGCCGGAAACCGGCGTGGAGCTGCTGATCCCCGACTTCAACGCGGTGCCCGAGCAGCTGGCCGAGGTCTTCTCCTCGCGCCCGGAGGTGCTGGGTCACAACGTCGAGACCGTCCCGCGGATCTTCAAGCGGATCCGGCCGGCCTTCCGCTACGAGCGGTCGCTGGAGGTCATCACCAAGGCACGCGAGGACGGGCTGGTCACCAAGTCCAACCTGATCCTCGGCATGGGCGAGACCCGCGAGGAGGTCAGCCAGGCGCTGCGCGACCTGCACGAGGCAGGCTGTGAGCTGATCACCATCACCCAGTACCTGCGGCCCTCGCCGCGGCACCACCCCGTGGAGCGCTGGGTGAAGCCGGAGGAGTTCGTGGAGCTGGAGCAGGAAGCCGGCGAGATCGGTTTCGCCGGTGTGATGTCCGGTCCGCTGGTCCGTTCCTCCTACCGGGCGGGCCGCCTGTACAAGCAGGCGATGGAGGCCCGCGCCGGGAAGGTTGCCTGAGGGGCCACGTAGACTTCTCCCCATGGCGAAGGCATCATCCGAGAATCCGGGGCGGCTCAAACAGATCGCCCTGACATACACCATGACCCGGCGGTCGGACCCGAAGATCGGCTGGATCCTGGGCGGCGTCGTCATCGTCGTCTTCGGCGTGCTGCTCGGTGCCGGCTTCGCCGTCGGACACCCGATCTACCTGGGCGTCCTCGGCTTCCTCCTGGCGTTCCTGGCAGCGGCGATCATCTTCGGCCGCCGTGCCGAGAAGGCCGCTTTCGGCCAGATGGAGGGCCAGCCGGGTGCGGCGGCCGCCGTGCTGGAGAACGTCGGGCGCGGTTGGAACATCACTCCGGCGGTGGCGATGAACCGCAGCCAGGACATCGTGCACCGCGCCGTCGGCAAGCCCGGCGTCGTGCTGGTGGCCGAGGGCAACCCGAACCGGCTGCGGTCGCTGCTCGCCTCGGAGAAGAAGAAGATGGCGCGTGTGGCGGCCGACGTGCCGGTACATGACTTCATCGTCGGTGACGACGAGGGCCAGGTGCCGCTGAAGAAGCTGCGCACCAGGATGCTGAAGCTGCCGCGGGTGCTCACCGGCACCCAGGTCACGCAGACGAACGACCGGCTGCGGGCGATGGGCGACCTGATGTCGAACATGCCGATTCCGAAGGGGCCGATGCCCAAGGGCATGCGCACGCCGCGCGGCGGTGGAAACGGCCGGCGCTGAACGACCACACACGACACGTGTGAGGGGCGGCGGTCCGATCCGGACCGCCGCCCCTCACACGTGTCAGATCCGCACCTGGACGGCGCCGGCGAAACGGTCGTGCAGCCCGCGGCCGTCGCGGTCCCACACCAGGGCCGGGACGGCGAGTCCCAGCAGCACGGTGCGCACCAGCGCCCGCCACAGCGGCAGGCGCCCCAGCCCGTTCACCGCGACGACGCGCAGGCCCAGCAGCCGCTTGCCGGGGCTGGTGCCGACGGTGCCGACGGTGAGCAGGCGCATCACCAGGAAGACGATGAGCGTCCACCGGTTCGCCGCCTGCACGTCGCCATGGGCGAGCAGTGCCCAGGAGATCAGCACGGCGATCCCCCAGTCGATGAAGATCGCCCCGAAGCGCCGCCCGGTGGTGGCGACGGAACCCGGTCCATCCGCCGGCAGGCCCAGCCGCTCTCCCCGGTACCCGAAGTCAGCCCCCATGTTCTCGGCCGCGGCGCGGGGCCCGGAGAGCCACGATCCGATTGCTTCCCTGTTGTCCACAGGCCAACGGTATCGTGGGAAAAGACGACCTTGACGTCGGGGCTTCAACGCGCTAAGAGAACAACCCGCCGGTTAACATCGGCGAAACAAACGGGTCACGCTCTCGACATGCCCTCTGCCTATGGTCGAGGGCGATGCGGTCCTGAACCGGACCGCGCGCCGATGGCAGCAAGCCCGCCCCCTCGGGGCCGGGACCAGGAGGAGTGGGATGTTCCAGAACGCCGACGAGGCCAAGACGTTCATCGCGGAGAACGACGTGAAGTTCGTCGACGTCCGCTTCTGCGACCTGCCCGGCATCATGCAGCACTTCACGATCCCGGCGGCGACGTTCGACCCGTCCGAGAACCTGATGTTCGACGGCTCGTCCATCCGCGGGTTCCAGGCCATCCACGAGTCCGACATGGCGCTGGTCGCGGACCTGTCCACGGCCCGGCTGGACGCGTTCCGCAAGGACAAGACGCTCAACGTCAACTTCTTCATCCACGACCCGATCACCGGCGAGCAGTACAGCCGTGACCCGCGGAACGTGGCGAAGAAGGCCGAGGCCTACCTCGCCTCCTCCGGCATCGCCGACACCGCGTTCTTCGGCCCGGAGGCCGAGTTCTACGTCTTCGACGACGTCCGCTTCGAGACCAAGGCCAACGCGGGCTACTACCACATCGACTCCGAGGCCGGCGCCTGGAACACCGGCGCCATCGAGGACGGCGGCAACCGCGGGTACAAGGTCCGCTACAAGGGCGGCTACTTCCCGGCCCCGCCGGTCGACCATTTCGCCGACCTGCGCGCCGAGATCTCCCTGGAGCTGGACCGCAACGGCCTGCAGGTCGAGCGCCAGCACCACGAGGTCGGCACCGCCGGCCAGGCGGAGATCAACTACAAGTTCAACACGCTGCTGGCCGCCGCCGACGACCTGATGCTCTTCAAGTACGTCGTGAAGAACGTCGCCTGGCGCAACGGCAAGACCGCGACCTTCATGCCGAAGCCGATCTTCGGCGACAACGGCTCCGGCATGCACGTCCACCAGTCCCTGTGGGCCGGCGGCGACCCGCTCTTCTACGACGAGCAGGGCTACGCGGGCCTCTCGGACACCGCCCGCTACTACATCGGCGGCATCCTGAAGCACGCGCCGTCGCTGCTGGCGTTCACCAACCCGACGATGAACTCCTACCACCGCCTGGTGCCGGGCTTCGAGGCCCCGGTCAACCTGGTCTACTCGCAGCGCAACCGCTCCGCCGCCATGCGCATCCCGATCACCGGCGCCAATCCGAAGGCCAAGCGCGTCGAGTTCCGCGCCCCGGACCCGTCGTCCAACCCCTACCTGGCCTTCTCGGCACTGCTGATGGCCGGCCTGGACGGCGTGAAGAACAAGATCGAGCCGGCCGAGCCGATCGACAAGGACCTCTACGAGCTCGCCCCCGAGGAGCACGCGGACGTGGCCCAGGTCCCCACCTCGCTCCCGGCCGTCCTGGACGCCCTGGAGGCGGACAACGAATACCTGCAGGCCGGCGGCGTCTTCACCGCGGACCTCATCGAGACCTGGATCGACTACAAGCGCACGAACGAGATCGCCCCGATGCAGCTGCGCCCGCACCCCCACGAGTTCGAGCTCTACTTCGACATCTGAGAGCTATTGCCGGGCGACCTGGGGGCTTTCCGCCCTCTTGTGCACCGAGTGTGCACCACTCGGCCGATGCGCTCAGCCAGCGTCAGAGACAGCACCGAGGGCCGCCACTCCACGGATCGGGGTAGCGGCCCTCGCTGGCTGGTACCCACTCTGTGTACGGCGGCTTTCCTCCCCCAGCAATCGGTCGGGTCGGCGATCTGTGGCGTTGCTTGCTGCAGATCGCTGACCTGGTATTCCACCGATTGCTGGCGATGACGCCGCGACGGTAAGGATCGGGTGTCCAGTGGACTGTGTGCGGACCGGCTGGTCTTACGCGATCACTCGGCTCCGCCGTAGCCTGCGGCCCTACGGGCCGGTCGGCGGCGACGCGGTCGGATGGGCAGCAACGTGCCGTCCAGGAGCACGAACGCCTTGCTCGAGGCGGTCTTCATCGCATCGGCGAGGGTCCGTCCCAGTTGGGCCAGCAGGTCGATCGCTTCGCGGATGTTGCGGCAGGCGGTACTCGTACCGATCCGGAAACCTGCCGCGATCTGGGCATATGTCGTTCCATTCCGCCGATGCGCCGGCACCAGGATGGCTTGACGGCCAGCCGAGAGTCGACGCCGGCCGCAGCCGATCCGACCGGCACCTGACGCGGTGCGAGGAGATCATGCGCGCCGTGTGTGAGGACTTCGAGGCCGAGCTGGTCGAGTTCAACGGCGAGAACAACCACGTCCACCTGCTGGTGAACTTCCCGCCGAAGGCCGCCGTGTCCAAGCTGGTCAACAGCCTCAAGGGCGTCTCTTCCCGGCGGCTGCGTCAGGAGTTCCCCGACCTCGTCCGCCACTACTGGCGGGCACAACGACTCTGGTCCGGCTCGTACTTCGCCGGTTCCGTCGGCGGTGCGCCGCTCAGCATCGTCAAGCAGCACATCGAGCAGCAGAACCGGCCGCCCTGACCTGAGCTGAGGTGAACAGCGTAGATCCGTGCACACAGCCCCGGTCAGAACAGGCCAAAGATTCGCTTCACCACCGGGCTGAAGCCCGGTGCACTGCGAATAGACCCGGTAGCCGGGTCGTCGTGGCAGCGCCGGCGAGCGTGCGTTGTCCGGATCGGCGGTCGCACGGACGCCCTAGTGCCGCATCAGCCAGGGTTTGCCCGGTAGCGAGGCGTCCTGGCGCACTGCGTTCGCTTCGCTCACTCCGCCTCGGCTTTGTTGCGCCCTCCGGATGCCGAGCCTCTCGCACGGCGCCCGGAGGCCGCATGCAGTTGTCCTACCCGGGCCTTCGGGCAACGCAGGGGGTACCACCAGAGCCCCAGAACAGCGAACCCGTGCTCGGTGACCGCCTCGGCGACCTCGTGGCCAGGCCGCGCCCCCGGGCGCGAGGGAGCAGCGCGTAGACCACTTCGTGGCCGTCGATGCGCTCGTCGGGCCTGGCTTGAGCCCGGCATGCTCCACGTATCCACCGCCTTGCCAGACCGCCCGGGCATCCCTCGCTTATTACCAGCGAGTAAGAGACGATGTCGTCCGACCACTCATGCGACGAGAGACGGAGCCGGAAGTGACCACGTCCGACAGGCGGTTCACGACGCACACCTTCGGTGACGACGCACTCGGCGAGCACGACGCCGTGGGGCTCGCCGAGTTGCTCCGGCGCGGCGAGGTCGGCCCGGCCGAGGTCACACGCGACGCGGCGGCCCGGGTGCGGGCGGCAGGGGAACTCAACGCGGTCCAGATCCCCGTGGACGAGCCGGTACCCGGGTCTGCGACGGGCGGCACCTTCGCCGGTGTGCCCACCTTCATCAAGGACAACGTCGACTACCAGGGGCTGCCGACCGGGCACGGCAGCGCCGCGTTCGCGCCGAATCCCGCGCGTCGGCACGCGCCGTTCGTCAGGCAGTTCCTGAGCACGGGCGTCACGGTGCTGGGCAAGACCCGGCTGCCGGAGTTCGGGTTCAACGCGACGACGGAGTACGAACACGCCGAGCCGGTGCGCAATCCGTGGAACACGGCCTATTCCGCAGGCGGGTCGTCCGGTGGCAGCGCCGCACTCGTGGCGGCCGGTGCGGTGCCGATCGCACACGCCAATGACGGAGGCGGCTCGGTCCGCATTCCGGCCGCCTGCTGCGGGCTGGTCGGTCTGAAGCCGACACGCGGACGGGTCGTGGCGAACGCCCAGAGCCGTCAACTTCCGATCGACATCGTCACCGACGGCGTCCTGAGCCGTTCGGTGCGCGACACCGCCGCCTTCTTGGCCGCCGCCGAAACCCACTGGCGCAACCGGAGACTGCAGCCGATAGGCCTTGTCGAGGGTCCGGCGAAGCAACGGCTGCGCATCGGCCTGTTGCTGGACTCACCGACTGGAATCCGGACGGACCCCGCCACCAGGGCGGCCGTCTCCGGCACAGCGGCCATGCTGGAGAAGCTCGGACACACCGTGCTACCCGTGCGCCTGACGATCGACGACCGTTTCACCGAGGACTTCCTGACGTACTGGGGGATGCTGTCGTTTCTGCTCGGCGTCACAGGCAGGAAGCTGGGCGCGGCTTTCGACCGCCGCCGCATGGAGGGGCTCAGCCGGGGCCTGCGGGCGTCCTACATGAAGTCCATGTACCGCACGCCGGGTGTTCTGCGCAGGCTAAAGAAGTCCCGGGTGGCATACGCCACGGCGTTTCGTGGGCTCGACCTCATGCTCACGCCGGTGGTCGCCCACACCACTCCGCGGCTCGGCCACCTCGGCCCAGGCCTGCCCTACGACACGTTGACACAGCGACTTCTCGACTACGTCGCCTTCACCCCCCTGCACAACACCGTTGGCGCTCCATCCCTCTCCCTTCCCTCGTCTACGGCAACGGAGGACGGGCTGCCCATCGGCGTGATGTTCTCCGGCCGCCCGGGGGACGAGCGCAAGCTCCTGGAGGTCGCCTTCGAGCTGGAAGCCGAACGCCCCTTCCGCCGCATCCAGGCCCTCTGACGGGCATACGGCTTCGGCCGGTTCACCGGCCGGGACAAAAGGCAGGCGGCGACGCCAGGCATCCGGCCCGTCAGCGAGGGGCGCCTCAGCCGCAGCGGGACGGGGACGAGGAGCGCCCCCCGACACGTTAATTTTCTGCGATCCCTTAGTCGCCGAGGACCCGTTCCCACAACAGCCCGTCCCGCCAGCTCCCGTCGAGGAAGATCGAGGAGTGCGCGACGCCGTACGGGATGAACCCGTTGCGGCGCAGCACCCGCTGCGACGGCAGATTCACCAGATGGGTCGACGCCTCGGCGCGGTGCAACCCGAGGTCGTCCGTCATCACCCGGAGTGCAAGCCCGACCGCGCGCCCGGCGTGCCCTTGGTTCTGGGCGACGCCGGCTATCCAGTATCCGACGGAACAGCGGCGCAGGTGCGGTTGCGGCAGGATGCCTCCGACGGTGACCTCCCCGATCACCTGGCCGTCGGCGACCACCACGCCCGGCCAGACCGCCCCGGCTCGGCATCCGGCCAGCAGCCTGTCGATCCGTGCCGCCTGACCCTCCGGGGTGAAGAACTCGGCCGGCCTGGCCGGTTCCCACTTCCGGAAAGCCTCGATATCCCGCACCCGATGCGCGGCGATCGAGACGGCGTCGCTGACTTCGATCAGGCGGATCCTGGTGCTGCTGCGCATGGGCTGATCCTTGTCGCGGCGCGTTGGATGAGACGGCCAGCGTATGGGAGCGTGTCCGCGCCAATCAGAATGTTTCCGGCTGGGTCGTCTTCAACCTCACCGCCTACCACCAGCAGACGCAGACCGTGCGCGGACGGCTCGACCGAGACCGCAGGGTATGGGAGGTGCTCATCGCCTTCGCCGAGCAGAACCGGCTGGACGAACGCACAGTCGCGGCCCTGCACGACGCGGTCACGTCGGGACGCGTCCGACGCTCCCGGTACGAGCACGCAGAAGGACTCAGTGTCCAACAGGCCCAACGCGACCTCCGCGACCTCACCACGGCTGAGATCCTCGTCCCCGTAGGACGCCCGTGCCCGCCACTACACGCCGGGGGCCCCGCTTCCGCGGGCAAGCACTGGAGATCGCGGGTACGCCCATGACCCTCCCGGACCCCTACGCCTGCTTGAGCCACAAGACCCACGTGTGGGAAATCCGTGGGCGTCGAGCCGGTGGTGCCCGTCGTAGTCTGTCCCAAAACGAGTTGCAACGGAGCGATGAGGGAGCCCAGATCGCCCAGCTCCGGAGGGACACTTGGAGCTCAGCGAACGAGAGTTGACCAGCCCGTGGGAGGGCGTGCTGGTCGAGCCTGCCGGTGGAAGCGAGGTCGGCGTTCTGGTCCTGGCCGGATCCAGCGGACGTGTGGAACGTGAACGAGCGCGGCTCCTCGCATGGCAGGGTTTCGCCGCGCTGGCGATCCGTTGGTTCGGCGGAGCTCGGCAGCCGCCGGGCATCTGCGAAGTGCCCCTGGAGACCTTCACCGCCGCCGTCGACCTCCTCCATCGGGCCGGAACCCGACGTGTCGGCATCCTGGGCACATCCAAGGGCGCTGAGGCCGCGCTTCTCACGGCGGTGCGCGATCCGCGCGTGGGCGTGGTCATCGCACAGTCACCCCCGTCGAGCGTCTGGTGCAACGTGGGGCCGGGCCAGGACGGAGCACAGCGGCCGTACCGCTCGTCCTGGACCTGGCGGGGGCGGCCACTGCCGTTCGTCCCGATGGACGACGACTGGACGCCCGACGAGCCGAACTGCGGTCCCGTCGCCATCCGGGGCTGGTACGAACAGAGTGAGCGGACCTTCGCTCACTGGCTTCCGGCGGCGGCCATCGCCGCCGGCAAGGCCCGAGCGGACCTGCTCTTGATAGCAGGCGGCGGCGACGCGATGTGGCCGTCGCTCCCGTACGCCGAGCAACTGACCTTGCGCCGTCGCTCGGTCGGCAAGCCCGTACGCCTCGTCTCCCACCCCGACGCCGGCCACCGGCCACGCCTCCCAGGCGAACGCCCGGCGCCACCCTCCCCGCACTTCGACTACGGCGGCACGCCCGAAGCAGATGCCCTGCTCGGCCGGCAAGCCTGGCCCCACATCCTCAACGCCCTCGCCAGCGAGAGCCGCCGACTGTGATGGAGACCCACCTCATAGGTCGTCGGTGTCGTCCGGGGCGTCGAAACTGACCTTCTCCTCATCCTCTTCGGCAATCGGCGATGGGGAAGGTTCTCGAGCGCCTCGACACCGACGCACTCGATGCGGCCGTGGGAGTCTGGCCGGCTCACCGCCATGCCGGCCTCGGGGAACATCGGTACAGCGGCTATCGATGAGAACGATCATGGTCGACTGACACGATGATCCAAGTCGTCGCTGAGGTTCGGTGAATCTCTTCCGGACAGGCTCGGTTGCTGGCTACGGTCCGGTCCTGCCGGTGGAATTTCTGAGTGATGAGCAGGCCGAGGCGTACGGAACGTTCGCTGAGGAGCCGACGAGGCCGGAGCTGGAGCGGTCCCTCTATCTGCAGGCATCAGCAGAAACCCGCGATGCGTGGAACCACCACGTAAAGGGCGACGGAGATGACGCTGGCCTTATCTTCACCTGCCGCTTCCTCCCCCTCCCTCTGGAGCAACCACTGGCGGACGACCAAGACGCATGGCTGGGCCACATTGACCCGCGCTGGACCACCGCCAGTGGCGACAGCCAGTCATCAAGGTCGGCCCCAGTCGCTGAATACGCGACACCTCAACATGCGGACTTACCAGTCCCAAGGCCGCATACCGCCGCGGCCCCGGGCAGGCGACCGGTGATTGCCGTGGACGACAAGGCACTGCGGGGCTCGGCCCGCCTGGAGGAGCCCCGCCGGCACCTGCTGTCCGCCGTCACCCACGGCTGCCCGGTCACCCTCGCTCAGGCTGAGGTTGGGTCCAAGACCAACGAGACGCGGCACTTCCAGCCCCTGCTTGCACCGCTCGAGCCCTGCGGGCGGCGGCGGCCGATGCGTTGGCGCACGGTCGCCCGCATGACGCGGCTGGGCCGACCCCCGGTCATCTGAGACGCCTACAGGCCGAACAGGTCGGCCGCGTTGTCGTGGCAGACGGCCCGCAGCCAATTCTGACCGAGGCCCAGGCGTTCCAGCGCGTGCAGTTGGTGCAGGTAGGGGTAGGGGATGTTGGGAAAGTCGGTGCCGAGCAGAATGCGGCCGCCGAGTGCGGCGAGCCGGGGCAGCGCCCGGCGGGGGAAGGGCATGAAACCCTCGGCGAAGTCGGTGAACGTCATCGTCGTGTCCAGCCGCACCTGGTCGTAGCGCTCGGCGAGGCCGAGGAACTCCTCGTACTCGGGCATGCCCATGTGCGCGATGATCAGCCGCAGTTTCGGGTGCCGCGCCAGCACCTGCGCGACGGGCTCGGGCCCCGTGTGCGTGCCGGGCGCGGGCCCGGAACCGCAGTGCATCACCACAGGGATCCGTGCCTCGGCCAGCATCCCCCACGCCTGCCGGAGACGCTTGTCGTCCGGGTCGTAGTCCCCCACCTGCACGTGCGCCTTGAACACGCGCGCCCCCGCGTCGATGGCCTCCCGGACACAGGTCTCCACGCCCGGTTCGGGGTAGAGGGTCGCGGTGTGCAGGCAGTCGGGGGTGCGGCGGGCGAAGTCGGCGGCCCACCCGTTCAGCCACCCGGCCATGCCGGGCTTGTGGGGATAGACCATCGACGTGAACGCGCGGACACCGAAGTCCCGCAGCAGCGCCGCCCTCTCCGCCTCCTCCTTCCGATACCTGATCGGCCACTCCAGCCCGCCGATCAGCGGCCCACCGGCGTCGAAGTACTCCCAGACCTTGTGCAGGACGCGCTCGGGCATGAAGTGCGTGTGCACGTCGATCAGCCCGGGCAGCCCGAGCCGACCCGAGAAGCGCCGCACTTCCCCGGCCTCGTCGCTCACAGCCACCTCCACCCTCGCCACGGAGTTCTGATGCACGATTCCGGGCCAGCTACTGCTTGGTACATGTGGATACGCACGCTAGTGGACGGCCGCTCGCCAGCCCGCTGGGGTCCCGGTCACAGGGCGAGAGCGGCAGCTCCGAGGGCCTTCCTTCAGGCCCTCCACCGCCCGGCGCACCATGACAGAACCGGCCGGTTCGACGCGCAGCTTCTGGCTGCACGCCTGGAGCCGCCCTCAAATCGATCGCCTCCCGGCCTGATCGGTGGGAGGGTTCCGTGGTGGCGCTTCATAAGGACGAGATCGAGGTCGACAAATCGCTGATCAGGATGCTGCTGGCGGCGCAGCGTCCGGAATGGGCCGGGCTGCCTTTGACGCGTGCCGGCGCGGGCACGGACAACACGATGTACCGGCTCGGCGACGAGCTGCTGGTGCGGCTTCCGCGTACCGCCGACGCCGCGCGCTCCGTGCGGAAGGAGCAGGAGTGGCTTCCGCGTCTTGCCCCGCTTCTCACGTGCTCCGTTCCCGAGCCGGTCCACGCCGGGGTGCCCGCCCAGGACTACCCGCTGCCCTGGTCGGTCTATCGCTGGATCAGCGGCGCGGAGGCCGGCCCGGAGACCGTCCGGGACTGGTGCGCATTCGGCCACGACCTGGCGGCCGCCGTCCGCGAGTTGCACGCCGCGGACCTGATGGGCGCCGCGCGCACCGGTGACCTGAGCTGGTACCGGGGCGGCAGCCTGCAGGAGTGCGACGAGTGGATCACCAGGTGCCTCGACGACTGCCGGGCGAAGGCCGGTGTGCAGCTCGACGTCGGGGCGCTGGAACAATTGTGGCGAGCGGCGCTCGCCCTGACCGCGCCGTCCGGATGCGACGTCTGGCTCCACGGCGATCTCAAGCCCAGCAACCTTCTGGTTCGTGACGGGAGGCTCCACTCGGTCATCGACTTCGGCTGCCTGTCGGTCGGCGCTCCCGACGCCGAGCACTCCACGATCTGGGACCTGCCGCCGCAAGCCCGGGATGCCTACCGGAACGCTCTGGACCTCGACGACCTGACGTGGGCCCGGGCCCGTGCATGGGCGATCGCGGTCGGGGTCAGCGGTGTCTCTTACTACTGGCGTACGTATCCCGCCTTCGTCGCGGAGTGCCTCGCCCGCTTGGAGGCCGTCCTCACCGACGCCGCCGCCCGCTGAGCTCGCAGCACCTCCCCGACGCGTCGGGGAATGCCTCCGAGCACCTGGCGGTGCTGCGCAACATGGGCTCGTGCGCGAGGAGCCCGGGGCCGGCGCCGGTTCGCCGAGGGCACGCGCGACACTGCCGTCACCTGGCAGCCGGACGGGGGCGACCACGAGTGTCGATCGTCCGGCTTCCCCCGGCCGCGCATAGCCTGCCCCCACCGACCAGCCCCCCATGAAGGGACAGACCGTGGCTTCACGCCTCAACCCGTACATCAGCTTCGCCGGCGACGCCCGGCAGGCCATGGAGTACTACCGGACCGTCTTCGGTGGCGACCTTGCCCTCAACACCTACGGCGACATCAGTGACCAGACGCCCCCGGGTTACGCCGAAAAGATCATGCACGGCATGCTCGAGACTCGCAGCGGCTTCACCCTGATGGGCGCCGACAGCCCGCCCGGGCAGGACGAGGGTCGCGGCAGCAGCATCTCAGTGAGCCTGAGCGGCGACGACGGGGACGAACTGCGCGGCTACTGGAAGAGGCTGTCCGACGGCGGCACGGTGTCCGTTCCCTTCGAGAAGCAGATGTGGGGCGACGTCTTCGGCATGTGCACGGACAGGTTCGGCATCCAGTGGATGGTCAACGTCAGCGGCCGGCCGGGCTGACGCGTCCCTCGGGACCGCCGCACGGAACATCGGGCGACGTTGCGACGGCGACACGACGGTGCAGGCCGGCGCACCGCCGCCCGATGTCAGCCGCGGGCGGCCGCCGCTTCCAGGATGATCCGGGCCAGCGCCTCCGGCTGGGTGAACTGCGGCCAGTGGCCGCCGGGCAGGTCCACGTACTCGACGTCCCGGATCCGGGCCAGCTCGGGCAGCGACCCGTCTTCGACCCAGCCGCGCAGGTCGGCGGCCCGGTATTCGGGGCAGACGGCGGTGACGGGCACGTCGTGGCGGCGCTCGTCACCGAGCCGGACCGGCGTCGTGAGGACCTTCTCCGGCACGGGGACGGCGTCGGCGTAGAGGCGGGCCAGCGACTCCTCGTCGAAGTCGACGACGTTGGCCTCCTCCCCCATCTCCTTCCAGTCCGGCATGCCGACCTCGCCGTTCTCGGCCGGCAGCCCCTCCAGGAGCACGCTCCCGTCCGGCCCGGGGAAGCCGCCGACGTACACGGCCCGGGCGACCTTGCCGGGCCGGGCGTCGACGGCGGCGTGGCCGATGTCGCCGCCCGCGGAGTGCGCGACGAGCAGGACGGGCGCGTCGGCCGCGTCGATCGCCGCGACGACGGCGCCGATGTGGTCCTGCACGGTGACGCCGGAGCGGTCGGCGTCCTTGCCCTGCATGCCGGGAAGGGTCAGCGCACGCACCCGGTGCCCCGCCTTCTCGAGGACCGGCGTGACGGCGTCCCACGAGGAGCCGTTAAGCCAGAGCCCGTGAACCAGGATGATGTCCATGTTGTGCGCCCTCCGGGAAGAGTCGTCCGCGTGCCCGGAAGCTAGCAGCGCCCGCTGACACCGGCGCCGACGCCGCGGCGCGCCGAGGTCAGAAGACCGACCAGTCGGAGCGCTCGGTGAAGTCCTCCAGCGCGGCCATGGCGCCCACCGAGTTGCCGACGGAGTCCAGGCCCGGGCTCCACGCGCACACCGCGCCCCGGCCCGGGACGACTGCCAGGATGCCGCCGCCCACCCCGCTCTTGCCCGGCAGTCCGACCCGGTAGGCGAACTCGCCGGCGGCGTCGTAGGTACCGCAGGTCAGCAGCACCGCGTTGATCCGCTTTGCGTCGCTGCGGCTCAGCAGTCGGCTGCCGTCCGCCCGCACCCCGCGCCGGGCCAGGAACGTGCCGGCCAGGGCCAGGTCACGGCAGTCGGCCGCGATGGAGCAGTGCGCGAAGTAGTGCTCCAGCACGTCGTCCACCGGGTTGTGCAGGTTGCCGAACGACGCCATGAAGTGCGCGAGCGCGGCGTTCCGGTGCCCGTGTCCGGCCTCGGAGGCGGCCACCTCCGCGTCGACGGTCAGGTGCGGATTCCCCGACTCGGCCCGCAGGAAGTCCACGACGGCCCCGCCTGCGTCGCCGGTGAGACTCAGCAGCGCATCGGTGACGACGAGAGCCCCGGCGTTGATGAACGGGTTGCGCGGGATACCCTGCTCCGTCTCCAGCTGGATGAGCGAGTTGAACGGGTTCCCCGACGGCTCACGTCCCACCCGCCGCCACAGCGACTCTCCGCCGTGCGCGAGCGCCAGCGCGAGCACGAACAGCTTCGACACACTCTGCACGGAGAACGGCCTGCGCCACTCACCCACGCCGTGCACCTCGCCGTCCACTGTGGCCAGTGCCATGCCGAAGTCGCCGGGGTCGGCGCACGCCAGCGCGGGAATGTAGTCGGCCGGCGCACCGCGCCCGGACACCCGTTCCGCCGCCACCATGGCCTGCCGGAGCAACACGTCGTAGTCCACCCGTCCATTGTGCGCGGGTCTCCCGTCCCGGCCCAGCGGGGGCGCACTCGTGCGTTGCGTCAGCGTACGGGTACGTACGGTGGGCATCTCCCGCAACCGCAAATGACGATGTGTCAGTTGAATGCGGGCACATCGGAAGGCGGCCGGGCATGATGGCGATCGAGGAGACGCACAGGGCGACTTCGTCGCGCAGACGGCCCGGGGCTGGGCGTCATGGACGGTCCTCGGCGGCGTCGAAGGACTCCCCTGCCGGGCCGGTCGCCTCGGGGCGGCTGTCGGCCGGGCCGTGCGGGCGGCCCTCCCACCGAAGGAGCTGCCATCCTTCTTCGGGGGCACCCGACAGGACGACGACACCGGTGTTGCGCAGCGCGTGGCCGGCGGCGAAGTCCACCTCGACGTTCTGCGCCCGGGCTGCCACCCATGTCCGGATGGCGGCGCCGTGGCTGACCATGGCCACGGCGTCCGCCCCGGTGTCCGCCGCCTCGGCGACGACGGCGTCGAAGCGTCCCAGCGCCTCCACGCCGTTCTCGCCGCCCGGCATCCGCAGGCTCGTGTCGCCGTCGGACCAGGCCAGAATCGTGGTCAGGTAAGTCTCGATCGCCTCGTGGTCGCCGCGCATCTCCAGGTCGCCGGCGGACAGCTCCCGGATCCCGTCACGCACCGCGATGTCCAGCCCGCGCCGCTCTGCCAGCGGCGCGGCGGTGAGCTGCGCGCGCAGCTGTGTCGAGGCATACAGCGCGTCGATCTGCTGGTGCTCCAACGCCGGCGGCAGCGCGGCGGCCTGCTGTTCACCCAGCGGCGTCAGCCCGGGCCCGGGCACGGCGGTGTCCAGCAGGTGCGCCACGTTGGACGGGGTCTGTCCGTGGCGGATGAGCAGCAGGCGCATGAGGGAGTCCCACTCCGTCCGTCGTCGGGGCAGCCGTTCTCAGCCGCCAGCCTGCCACTGTGTCCCGGCGGCCTGACCGGCGGGGCCGGTGAGGACGGACGCCCCTGCCCGCGACGACGGGGGCGAGGTTCGTAGCGCGACACGCCGGGTGCAGCGCTACGAACCTCGCTCTCGCCTGTCAGGCGAGCTTCTTGAACAGGTGGACGTCCTCCGCGCCGCCCGGGATGCCCAGGGTGCGGCCCGTCTCCTCGTAGCCGTGGCGCTGGTAGAACCCGGGGGCCTGGAAGGTGAAGGAGGAGACACAGGCCCGGTCGCAGCCGCGGCCGCGGGCCTCCTCCTCGGCGACGAGGAGGAGGCGGCTGCCCCAGCCGTCACGGCGGCAGTCCTGACGGACCCAGAGCATCTCGATCCCGAGGAGCCCGCTCCACGTCCAGGCGGTGAGACCGCCCACGAGCTCACCGGCGTCGTCGACTGCCTTCACCGAGAGCGTGCCCTGGTCGGCGGCCGTGGTACCGGTGGCCGGGAAGTTGACCTCGTCCAGGCCCTTCTCCAGCCGCTCGCTGAGTTCGGCGTCCTGGTGCCCGACGCTGAGCGTTCCGCCTGCGTGCTCGTGTGACATGTGGCGAGCCTGCCACACGACTGCAGCAGGGCTGCCGTCAGCCGCCCCCGCATGTTCGTAGCCGTCTGCGGCCCGATCAAGAGGGCTCGGAGGGGCCGGCCCGTGGAACGGGCGACGAAGGATGCGGGGTGCCCCTTCCCCGCCCTCACCGCGTCGGATCTGCACGGCGGTGATGAACTGTGCGCGGTGCACGGTCACCTGTACGCGGTGCTGAGCTTCGCTGTCACAGGGGAATTGAACCCCCACGCTGCTCTCCGCGTGCCAGGAGAGGGCCGGTACGAACCGCCGACCCGCGGTGTGTGCACGCTTCCGACACGGCTACCTGCTGTTCCCGCATCCCTCGCCGGGCTCAGTCCAGAAGGTCGACCTCCCAGTTGGTCTGCTGGATCCGGATGTCCAGGCGCCGGATCTCCCGCGCCAGTTCGTCAGTCTGCGCACGCACGGCCGCCACGTCCAGGGCCGAGAGCATCCGCAGCTCAGAGCGCATCTGGCGGACGTACCCACCCCGGTCCTTGCCCACGGCGGCGTCGGCCGACGCGGTGAGGACGGCGTGCCGGGCCCGCAGGACGTCCCGCCGGGCGAGTGCGTCGCTGATCGTGCCCTCCTCGCCCATGGTGGTCGCGGCGTTGGTGCGGTTGATGCGGCGGATCAGCGCCTCGAGGCGGTCGAGCACCTCGCCGGCCTCCGCGAGCAGCCGGGAGGCGTCTTCGGCGGGCGTCTCACCCTCCTGGTACCGGGCGTTGCTCACGACCCGGGCACGCAACTGCTCCACGCGCCGCGCGGCGTCGGCCCGTTCGGCCAGTGCTTCACCGAGCTTCATGCGATCTCATCCCCCTTCGTCCGACGGCCCGTCGAGTATGCGGCTGCGCCGTGGCCAACGCACGCGGTTATTACTCCGGTGCCGTGCGGCCGCCGCCGTTCTACGCTCATCGGGTCGGTGAACAAGAAGAGGGGTGCAGCCATGTGGCAGGCGGAGCAGGCTGTGGTGCGACTGGTCGAGGGGGCAGCGCTGCACGACGTGCTCGACTCCGCCGACCCGGCGGCCTGGACATCCTTGGACGAGGCGGTGCGAACCCCCTACCCCCGCCTGCGCAACGCGCTGCCGTCGCTCGCCGAGGTCGAGGGGCGGCCCGTGCGCCGGCCGCTGCGGCGGCCGGGCCCGGCGGAGCCGCTCGGCAGGTCGAGGCTGGCGCTCGCCCTGTGCCACCCGGACGGCCGGGTGCGGGCGGCGGCCCTGGAACAGACCACGGGCGCGGCGGCGTTGCTGCCGCTTGTCGTCGTGCGCTGCGCGGACTGGGCCGAGCCGGTGCGCAGGCGGGCCCGTGACCTGCTGCGAGAGGCCATTCCGGGACTGGGGCCGTCATGCCTCGCGGCACTCGCACCGCTGCTGGCGCGACTCGGGCGCCGCCACCGGGGCGACGCCGGCCAGAGTCTGCTGAGGGAGGCACTCCAGCTCCTGCCGAAGAACGACATGCGGCTGCTGCTCGACGCACCTGCCCATGCCGTGCGCCGTCTGGCCTGGCGCTCCGCGCTGGAACGCGGGATGTTCTCCGCCGTCGAACTGGCCAGGAGCGCGACGCAGGAGAGCGACACCGTCGTGCGACGACTGTGCGCCGACGCCGTGATCGGGCAGGTGGGTCCGGGGACCGGCGAGGACGTGCTGGGGCCGCTGCTCGCCGCACGCAGCGCGGACACCCGGTCGGCCGGTGTCACGGCGCTGCGCCGTGCCGAACGTCCCGAGCGGGCGGAGCCGTTCCTGGCCGACCGGTCCGCGACGGTACGGGCCTGCGCCCGCTACGTCCTGCGACAGTCCAGCATCGACCCGCTGCCGCGCTACCGGGCGTGGTGCGCGGACCCGCGGAACGCCGCGGTGCCGGCAGGGGCGCCGGTCGGGCTCGCCGAGTGCGGCGGCCGGGAGGACGCGGGGCTGCTGTGGCCGTTGCTCGGCCACCCGGTACCGGGGGTGCGGGCCCAGGCGGTGGCCGGGCTGCGGCTGCTGGAGGCGGTGGACACCGAGCGGCTGCGGCCGCTGCTGGTGGACGACGCCCCAGCCGTGGCACGCGAGACGGCTCGCGCCCTGGTCCCGTACGCCCGCCGGCTGCCCGCGGACCGGCTGACCGACCTGCTGGCCCCCGGCCGCCCGCTCCATACGCGGCACGCCGCGTTCCGACTCCTCGACGCCCGCGGCGGCATCGACCAACTGCGTGTTGCGGCGGCCCTGCTGGACGACCCGGACACCCGACTGCGTTTCCGGGCCGAGCAGTCGGTGCGGCGCTGGCAGCGACCGGTGCGGCTCACGGACGGCGAGGCCGCCGCCCTCGCACCCCTCCTCGCCCGCTGCGCCCACCTGCGCCGCCACCACTGACGGGCGTCAGCCGCTTCTGACGGCCTTCCGGGGCGCGGACGCCGCAGAAACGGTCCGTGCCCTGCTGACCGGGGCGGGCCCGCAGGCACGGACTGACGCGAGACGCGGACGACGCGCTCAGGCGAGGCAGCCGCGGGGGAAGAACGCCCGGGCGGTGCCGCCGGCGAACCGCTGCCCGTGCCACGTGGCCATCACCCACTGGTCGCTGCCCGCGACGTAGCGGATGTCGACCTGCGCGCCGGGCGGGACGCTGCCCAGCAGCTGGGTGGGCTGGGGCGTACCGGAGTGGTAGGCGCCGGTGGCGCCGATGTTGCCGTAGACGGTCGCATTCCGCGCGCAAGGACTGCCCCGCACCCGAAGGGAGCGGCTCGGCGGTGCCGGATGTCGGTGCCGGCTGCCAGGATGGGACGCATCGGGACATCCGGGAGAAGAGAGCCGACCATGGGCGCAGAGAAGACCGCCGTCGAGGACTTTCCCCGGCTGGCCGACCCGTTCCGTCGCGAGCTGCTCGCGCACTGCTACCGGATGCTCGGATCGGTGCACGACGCCGAGGACCAGGTGCAGGAGACGTATCTGCGCGCCTGGCGGGCGTACGACTCGTTCGAGGGCCGGTCCTCGATGCGGACGTGGCTGCACCGGATCGCCACCAACACCTGTCTGGACGCGCTGGAGAGCCGCAGCCGGCGGCCGCTGCCGACGGGACTCGGCGCAGCGAACGCCGATCCACTCGGGGTACTGGACGAGCGCGCCGAGGTGCCGTGGCTGGAGCCGGTCGCGGACGACCTGGTCGGTGCTGACGCCGCCGAGGGGGCCGATCCGGCCTCGGTGGTGACCGCACGGGAGAGCGTGCGGCTCGCCTTCGTCGCGGCGCTGCAGCACCTGCCGCCGCGGCAGCGTGCCGTGTTGCTGCTGCGCGAGGTGCTCCGGTGGCGGGCGGCGGAGGTCGCGGAGCTGCTGGGCACGAGCGTGGCCTCGGTGAACAGCGCGCTGCAGCGCGCCCGCGCGCAGCTGGCCCGCCTGGCGCCGAGCGAGGGGTCGGTGTCCGAACCGGAGACCGCGGCGCAACGGGAGCTGCTCGACCGCTACATGGCGGCGTTCGAGGCGAAGGACGTGCAGGCCATCGTGTCGTTGTTCACGCAGGACGCGGTGTGGGAGATGCCGCCCTTCACCGGCTGGTTCCAGGGGCCCGAGGACATCGGGCTGCTGGTCAAGACGCACTGTCCGGGCGACCCGGGCGGGATGCGGCTGATACCGGCGGCCTTGAACGGGCAGCCGTCCTTCGCGATGTACCTGCGCGCCGAACCCGGGCAGGACTTCCTGCCGTTCCAGTTGCACGTGGTGGAGCTGGACGGCGACACGGTCAGCCACGTCACGGCGTTCCTGGACGTCTCGCTGTTCGCGCGGTTCGGGCTGCCCCCGTCTCTCCCGGCGAACACCCCGCAGCGCGACTGAGGGCTCTTCTCAGGTGGCTCGAGGGTCGGCCTCGGCGGCCAGCGCATGCCCTGTCGTGATGTCCACATGATCGGGGATCTCATCGTGACGATCGCCGACCGTCGGTGTGCCTGCGGGCTCGAACATGAGGATCGCGGCGCCGAACGGGGCGCAGGGCTTGTGCTCCGTCCCTCGGGGGACGGTGAAGACCGCGCCCTGGGCGAGCACGACCGTGCGCTCCCCTGCGGGCTCGCGGAGTGAGATGTGCAGTTCGCCGTCGAGCACCAGAAAGAACTCGTCGGTGTCATCGTGGGCGTGCCAGACGTGTTCGCCGTCGACCTTGGCGACGCGGACGTCGTAGTCGTTGACGCGCGTGACGATGCGAGGGCTCCACAGGGCGTCGAAGGAGGCCAGGGCCTTGCCGAGGGCAATGGGTTCGTTACTCACGGGGTCCATCCTTCCCCCTGTCGCCCGGCCCATGCCCGGGCCCGGGCGGCACCGCTGTCCCGGTGGGAGTTCCAGATCGTCACCGGCGAGGCGCCCGGCCGGGTCCAGGCCCTCACCGATCTCTTCGTCCGCGACGGCCGCCGGAGGAGTTCACCGACCCGCCCCCGTGGGTCCGGACGGTGTCCGGGTCGTCGTGCGGGTCGGAACATACGTCGGCCGCAGCGCGGACCGGGTGCGCCGCGCCGGTCGGCACCGGTACGACGGCGGGCACCGCTCAGCGCGGGCGGCGGCCCCAGGCCGAGATCATCGGCGAGGTCGCCAGGTCCAGCCGGCCGGTCGCGACGTTCGCCAGGTGCTCGTCGATCTCGGCGTCGGTGGCCAGCCGAGCGGACACCAGCCGGTCGCGGATCTGGCGGACGGTGGACGCCTCCAGGGCGGAGCAGGCCGGCGAGGCGATGGGGAAATACGCATCGGAGCGGACCTCGGCCAGGCCCACTTCGCGCAGCAGCCGCGGCAGCCTGCGGCCGTAGCCGAGTTCGGCGCCGCGCTCCTTCAGCAGCTCGCGGAAACCGTGGCGCAGCCGGTTGGCCAGAACCTCGGCCGGGCCGTGCTCGTCGGGGCAGATCAACGGCTGCAACGCCGGATCGGCGTCCTCGAGCAGCAGTGCGCCCCCGGGCCGCAGCGCGGAGACCATCGCGCGCAGCGCGCGGTCCCGGTCGGCGAGGTGGACGAGGACGAGCCGGGCGTGGACGAGGTCGAACGGCCCCTCGGGCGGGTCGTCTGCCGCGACGTCGTGCCGACGCACTTCGATCGTGCCGTCGAGTGCCCCGGCCGTCCAGGAGGTGTCGATGTCGGTGGCCAGGACCCGGCCGGTCGGCCCGACGCGCTCCGCTAGGCGGCGCGGCACGCTCGGCCCGCCGGCGCCCACCTCCCAGCAGCGGCACCCTTCGCCGACGCCGATGGCGTCGAAGTGGCGGAAGGTGGAGTCGTCGAAGAGCTCGGCGAGCGCATCGAAGCGCGCACCCGCTTCCCGCTGCCGGTTGTCCAGCAGGTATTCGTGGTGGCCGTCGTCCCGGGGCATGCCCCCGATCCTGTCACGGGCGGCTAGCGTGACCTCCATGGAGATCTGGGTCAATCCCGCCTGCTCGAAGTGCCGCAGTGCGGTGAAACTGCTGGAAGAGGAGGGCGCCGAGTACACCGTGCGCCGCTACCTGGAGGACGTGCCGAGCGAGGACGAGCTGCGGGCGGTGCTGGGGCGGCTCGGCCTGGAGCCGTGGGACATCACCCGCGCCCAGGAGGACGCCGCGAAGGAACTGGGCCTGCGCGACTGGCCGCGCGAGGCGGCGGCACGGGACCGGTGGATCACGGCACTGGCGCGGCACCCCAAGCTGATCCAGCGGCCGATCATCACCGCCGACGACGGCTCCGCCGTCGTGGCCCGCTCCGAGGACGCCGTCCGCGAGGCGCTCGCCGCGTCCGCGGTGCAGGAGCCGCCGGACTGACACGCCCCGTCGGACCGGGGCAGCAGTCCCGCCCGGTTCGGCGGCCGGCGGGTGGTGCTTGCCACACCCCTGGCCGGGGTGCTGCTCCCCTGCCGCCGCCGGCCGGTGGCAGGGAGACTGGCCGGTGACGGGCGGGCCGGCGGGGCCCGCGCAGGGCAGCGGGAGGCAGCGGTGAGCACCGTCGGGAACACGGCAGGCAGCGGTGGCGTCCGCGCCGCGCCGCTCGCGGCGGTGCGCGGTTTCGCACTGGCGCTGCTCTCGCTCGGCGGCTCGCTCGCCCTGTTCATCGTGAGCGTGCTGTCGCTGGCCTTCATCCTGCTGGGCGCCGGTGTCTTCACCACCCCGTGGGTGCTCGCCACGGTCCGCGCGCACGCGAACCTGCGGCGGGCGCTGTCCGCGAGCTGGGCCGGACTGCCGGTCGACGTCCCCTACCGTCCGCTCCCCGACGACCTGCGGCCGGGCGTGACGGGTGTGGTGGAACGCTGCACGCACCTGCTGAAGGACCCGGCGACGTGGCGAGACCTGCTGTGGCTGCTCGTCGACGCGGTCGCCGGGTTCATCACGGCGCTCGTGCCGCCCGCACTGCTCGCCTACGGCGTGTGGGGGTACGTGCTGCTGGCCGGCGTGTGGCAGGCCGTCAGCGGCGCCTACTGGTACGCGTTCATTCCGGTCACCGGCGCCGGGAGCGCCGTGCTGTGCGCGACGCTCGGCACGGCGCTGCTCGCCACCGCTGTCTTCGTCAACGCGCCCACGCTGCGCGGCCACTTCCTGTTGACCGGGGTCTTCCTGGCACCGACGGAGGGAGCCCGGCTGGCCCGCCGCGTCGCCCACCTGGACCGCACCCGGCACGACGCCGTCGATTCCTCCGCCGCACAGCTGCGCCGCATCGAGCGGGACCTGCACGACGGCGCGCAGGCCCGACTGGTGGCCATGGGCATGAGCCTGGGCGCGATCGAGTCGCTGGTGGAGTCGGACCCGGCACGGGCCAAACAGATGCTGGCCCGGGCCCGGGCCGACTCGGCGGAAGCTTTGGGCGAGTTGCGCGATCTGGTGCGCGGCATCCACCCGCCGGTGCTGGCCGAGCGCGGCCTGGGCGATGCGACGCGCGCGCTGGCGCTGCGCATGCACCTGCCGGTGGAGGTCGCGGTCGACCTGCCGGGCCGGTTCGGCGAACCGGTCGAGGCGGCGGCCTACTTCGCGGTCAGCGAGGTGCTCACGAACGCGGCCAAGCACGCGGAGGCGTCCCGCGTCTGGGTGGACCTGCACTACAGCGAGCCGGCCGGCGGGATGCTGCGCATCGCCGTCACCGACGACGGACGCGGCGGCGCTCACCTGGACGGCGGCGGGCTGACCGGGCTGCAGCGCCGGCTCGGCGCCTTCGACGGCGTGCTGGCCGTCACCAGCCCGGCGGGCGGGCCGACCCTGGTGACCTTGGAAATCCCCTGCGCGCCCGTACCGCCGGTACCGCCCACGCCGGCTGCGGATCCTCTCAGTCGCCCTTCCGCGCACCACCGTTGACGATGGCCACTCGTCCCATGTCCCGCTCTCCACTCGACGACCGATCGGCCGTCTGCGGCCGCCGACGACCCCGTGTGGGGCGGCCGGTAGATTGGCAACGGCTTTGCGAGCGAGGGGGTGGCCGGTAGTGCGGGTGGTGCTCGCGGAAGACCTGTTCCTGTTGCGGGACGGCCTGGTCCGCATGCTGGAGGCGTACGGCTGCGAGATCGCCGCCGCCGTCGACAACGGCCCGGCACTCAGCCGCGCGCTGGAGGAACTGGAGCCGGACGTGGCGGTCGTCGACGTGCGGCTGCCGCCGTCGTTCACGGACGAGGGTCTGCAGTGCGCGCTGCAGGGCCGCCGCGTCAGGCCCGGGCTGCCGGTGCTGGTGCTCTCCCAGCACGTCGAGCAGCTGTACGCACGCGAGCTGCTGGCGGACGGCAGCGGCGGCGTCGGCTACCTGCTCAAGGACCGGGTCTTCGACGCGGACCAGTTCGTCGACGCGGTGCGCCGGGTCGCGGCAGGCGGCACGGCGATGGACCCGCAGGTCATCCAGCAGCTGCTGAGCCGGCACGAGCGGGACGCGCCGATCGCGACCCTGACGCCCCGCGAGCGGGACGTGATGGAGCTGATGGCGCAGGGCCGCTCGAACGCGGCGATCGCGACGCAACTGATCGTCACCGAAAGGGCGGTGGCCAAGCACACCTCGAACATCTTCGGCAAGCTCGGCCTGCCGCCCTCGGACGACGACAACCGGCGGGTGCTGGCGGTCCTCGCCTACCTCGACCGCTGACCGGTGCCCGGCCCCGGCTGCCGCTCGTGGGGTGACCGGCACGAAGAGCCGCCTTTCTGCGGGGGCGCAACCCGCGCCTCAGGAACGCCGGGAGCGCAGTGCGCAACGACCTCTCGGCGTCGGGGCCAGTGGACACCTGGCGGCGGATCACGGACGTGCGCGCGCCGGTCGTGCTGCGGCTCACCCGCAGGGCGGGCGGCGCGCGGGCACCGGCTCTCTCGCAGGACGCCGGGGAAGACGTGACGGGCCGTCGTCACGGTCACGCCGCCCGGTGCGGCGTCCCGGCTCGACGCCGGGCTGTTCATGAGGGCGGCGAACGGCGGCAGCGGAGCATGGGTGACTGTGCAGTTCGCGGACCGGCTCACCAGGCACACACCGCGTGATCGCTCCAGCGAGTGACCATCTGACCATTCGCTCGTTCAGATGAACGTGGCACTCAAGGACCTGACTCCCCCGCAGACACCGGACGAACGGCTCGACGTGGAAGCGGCCGAGGCCGCCCTCGTGGAGCACTATCCGCGGCTGGTGCGGCTCGGCTACCTGGTGCTCCCACCGTCGCTGAGCCGGCACCGCAGGGTGCTGACCGCACACGCGCTGGCGCAGCGGGCCCTGCCCCGCTCGCGCCCTCCGGCGGACGAAGTGCCTCTTCACACGCCGCGTGACGGTGCGGCGGAGGCCGACGACATGCCGGGAGCGCCGTCGGCGGACCGCGGCTACGCGTGCGTACGGCTGCGGGTACTGCGCCGCGCGCTGCGCGGAGAGCGGCCGGGCGCGGCCGGTCGGCTGCACCGCAGGCTGGCGCAGCTGCCGCCTGTGCTCCCGCAGGTGCTGGGGCTGCGGCTGTTCCCGCGCTCGGGTGGCGCCGACGAACTGGCACTGGACCAGGCGCTGTCCGGTGTGTCGGGGGCGGCCAGGGCGGCGTACGCGCTGCGCGGCCTGGAGGGTCTGCCGGACGAGGCGGTGTGCAGAACCCTGGAGGCGGCCGGTGTGCCGGATCCGCAGGCGGCACTGGCGGAGGCCGAGTCCGTCGTCGGCCCGTCGGGCAGCCTGGACGGGACACTGCTGAGCTCCGCCGAGTTCGACCCGTGCGCGCTCCAGGCACGTCCCACCGACCTGATGCGGCGCCGCCAGCACGGACGAGCGGCCCTCGCCGCGGTCGCAGCCACAGTGGTGTGCGGGGCGCTGCTCGGCCTGCCGGGCGACTCCTGGGGCCCGGACGGTGCCGCGGCCCCCCCGTACACGGAGAACGCTGCCGCTCAGGCCGCGCTGGACCCGGCGCAGTTGACGCACCCGTCGGCGAGCGCGTGGGAGCAGGCGTCCCGCGTGGACTTCTCGGTGTGGCCGGCCCGCGGCGACCTGCTGCACGACAGGGAACTGCTGCGGCGTGCCCTGGCCGTCTGGGCGCGCCCCGGCTCCCAGGTGACGGTCTCCGCCACCGTCGGCACGCAGACCGGTCCGCCGTCGGGTCCACCTCAGCTGCTGTTCGCGGGCACGGTAGACGGCAAGTCGGTGGTACTGCTGCACGACGGGCGGCGGATCGTGCGGTACGCCGAGCAGGCGGGTGCCGACGGTGGCGCCGTGGTCCTGGATCTCGCCCGCACCGACGGCGCGGACGCCGCCGCGGCGAGCGCGGTCGTACTCGCGCGAAGCGACACCAACGTCCGCTACCTGACGGCGCCGTGGGTAGGCGTGGCCTCCGTCACCGATCTGCTGAAACCGCAGGACGACGGCCGCGCACTGAAGGTCGACAAGCGCGGCGTGACCGCCCCGGTGACGGGGGTGCGTGCCAAGGACACCTCATGCACGCGCTCACCGGCCCTGGAGCTGAACGTGCAGGGGCGGCGCTCACCGTACGTGTACACGGATCTGGGCGAGCTGACGCCGGCCCGGTTGACCGACGGGCTACCGACAGCCGCGCCACGCAGCCCGGTCAATGCCGCGTCCCGGGCGAGCCTGGCGCGGACTGCGTGCATGCTGGCGGGTCTGCGCGGCGCCGGCGTCAAGACAGTCAACTCCTGGACGTTCGCGACGCAGCAGCTCCCCGAAGGGGACGGCACCGCCCGCTGGGTGTGTACCCGCGGCGAGACGTGGCGGGGTGCGGGCGCCCGGGTGCTGGCGCAGTTCCAGAAACCGGGCACGACGCCCACGGAGCCCGGCGCGGTCGCGGCGCAGGCCGAGGACGGCCCGGCGTGCGGCGCACGGTCGGCGCGGGCGCTGAGCGGCGTGCTGTGGAAGTCGCAGGCCGGAAACTGGTACCTGCTGGCCGCCGGCAGCAAGGACGTCACCTCCGTCACGGCCTCCGGCGGCGTCACGGGCACCGCGCGGGGCCGGACGCTGGCGCTGCCCACCAAGCAGGGCACGCGGGCGGACCTGCGCGCGAAGCTCTCGGACGGCCGCACGCTACCGGCGCTCGGCTCCGACGCCGGGAAGCGGTAGCCTCGATCGCCGTCCACCTTGGGCGATCTTGCATTGGGCGGCACAGGGTGCGGACTAAGCTTCCGGTATGACCACAGCACCGGCCGGCGTGCGGCGCCGGATGGGAGTCGAGGAGCGGCGGGAGCAGCTGATCACGGTCGCACTGGATCTTTTCAGCCACCGGTCGCCCGACGAGGTGTCCATCGACGACATCGCGACGGCGGCGGGGATATCGCGGCCGCTGTTGTACCACTACTTCCCCGGCAAGCACAGCCTGTACGAGGCCGCGGTGCGGCGGGCGGCCGACGAGCTGGCCGCCCGCTTCACCGAGTCGGCGCAGGGGCCGATGAGTGAGCGGCTGCTGCGCGTCATGCACCGCTACTTCGACTTCGTCGAGCAGCACGGGCCGGGCTTCACCGCCCTGCTGCGCGGCGGTTCGGCGGCAGGGTCGTCCCGCTCGGCGGCGGTGATCGACGAGGTGCGGCAGGCCGCCTACGACCAGCTGCTGGTCCACCTCCGGGTGCCTGAGCCGGGCCCGCGGCTCTCGCTCGTACTCCGGTCGTGGGTGGGGCTCGCGGAGACCACCGCACTGGCCTGGCTGGAGGGACGCGCCGTGCCGCGCGGGGAGCTGGAGGTCAAGCTCGTGCACGACTTCCTGGCGCTGACCGCCGTCACGGCGGTCGCCGACGCGGAGACGGCCGGTGTCCTGGAGACGGTGCTGGCCACGGAGCGGCCGGACGGCCTCGCCGCGGAGCTGATGAAACGGCTCGCCGCGCTCGCCCCGAGCCCGGCCGGCTGACCGGGGCCGGGGCGGGGCTCGGGGAAGGGCTCAGGAGCGGGGGGCGAACACCGCCACCGTGCGTCCCGGCGCCTCGAAGGTGCCGGTGCCGGCGCGGTAGTCCGCGGACTTGACCACCTCGTCGGAGCCGGAAGCCTGCACGGGGTGGAGCCGAAAGCCCCCGCCGGCCAGGGCCGGCACGGCCAGGCGTTGCCGCTCGGGCGTGGCGTTGAAGACGACGACGAGGTCACCGGCCCGCATCAGCACCACCCCGGGCACCTGCCCCTCGGTGCCGGACAGCGGGAAAGACAGCTCCCGCTGCACCTGCTCGCCGGTCTTCATGGCGAAGGCGGGCTCGGTGCGGCTGATGGTCAGCAGGTCGCGGTAGGCGGCGGACGCCGAGCGAATCTGCGCGCAGCCGGGGGCGAGCTGCGGCAGCGTCAGCAGCGGCTTGGCGTACTGCCACTTGCTCTGGTTGTCCTGGGCCGGCGGCAGGCCGCGGCCGAAGCCGTTGCCGTCGCGGCAGTTCCAGTGGATCGCGTTGAACCAGTCGCCGGAGTCGTAGGAGTTGCGGTCCAGGGACTTCGAGCGCAGCAGGTCGCTGCCGGCCTGGCCGAGGGCGGGTCCCTGGGAGAGCAGGGCGGTGGCTTCGGCGAGCACCTGCATGCGGGCGCGGCCGTTCGCGGAAGTGCCGGTGGGGAGCTTGTAGGCGAGGGCGTCGTAGAGCGCCTCGTTGTCGTGCGCGTCCACGTAGGCGAGGGCGTCGCCGGGGTCCTGCGCATAGCCGGCGGGCGAGCCGTTGTAGTCGACCTGGGCGCCGGTGACGCTTCGGCCGGAGGAGTCGGTGAAGGCGTAGCCGGCGAGGTTTCCGGTGAGTCCGACCTTCAGCAGGTCCTGGTCGTGCAGCAGGCGTTGCTTCTGCCGGTCGGGGGTGCCGTTGGCGGGCGAGGCGTTGGAGTCGGTGTACAGGCCGCTGGCGAAGCCCTGGACGCGCGGGTCGGCGTCGAAGGGGCCGCCGCCGCGTACGGCGTCGCGGGCGCGGTCGGAGAAGGTGGCGATGCCGGTGCCCGCCATGTTCTGCTGGGTGGCCTGCATGAACCGGGCGTCGTTCGCGACCTCGCCGAAGTTCCAGCCCTCGCCGTACATGATGATGCTCTTGCCGTCGACACCGTCCTTGGCGGGGGTGAGCCGGTCCAGCGCGCGGCGCACCGCCAGGATGTTCGCCTTGGGGTGGTGGCCCATCAGGTCGAAGCGGAAGCCGTCGACCTTGTACTGCCTGGCCCAGGTGACCACGGAGTCGACGACCAGCTTGCCCATCATCGTGTGTTCGGGCGCGGTGTTCGCGCAGCAGGTGGAGTTCGCCACGGAGCCGTCGTCGAGCAGCCGGTGGTAGTAGCCGGGCACGATCCGGTCGAGCACGGACTTGGGGTCCTGGCCGGAGGCGGAGGTGTGGTTGTAGACGACGTCGAGGACGACCCGCAGCCCGGCGTCATTGAGTCCCTGCACCATCTCGCGGTACTCCAGGGTGCGCCGCGGCCCGTCGGGGTCGGTGGCGTAGGAACCTTCGGGGACGGTGTAATGCAGCGGGTCGTAGCCCCAGTTGTAGCCGTCGCGGGTGCGGACCTCGCCCACGCACTCCTGCTGCTGCGCGGAGTCGGCCGGCAGGGAGGGCAGGTCGCAGGCCGGCACCGCCTGGTCGGCGCGGCGTTCGGGTGCGGAGGAGAAGTCGAAGGTGGGCAGCAGGTGCACGTGCGTGATTCCGGCTCGGGTGAGTGCGCGCAGGTGGCGCATGCCGTCGGAGTCGGCGTCGGTGAACGCCAGATAGGTGCCGGGGTGCGCGTTGGTGTCGTCGGCGACCGAGAAGTCGCGGACGTGCAGTTCCTGGATTTGCGCGTCGCGCAGTGGCACGGCCTTCGGCTTGCGCAGGCGCCGCCAGCCGTCCGGCTGCAAGCCGGAGTCAGACAGGTCGACGACCAGGCTGCGCGCGGAATTCGCGGTGAGCGCGGTGGAGTAGGGGTCCGTGACCAGGTTCGTCACGGTGCGCTGCACTGTCGGCGCCCAGACGGTGACGGCGTACCGGTAGGGCTTGCCGGCCCAGTCGCGTCGGCCGCGCACGCTCCACACTCCGGAGGCGCCGTTGCGGTGCATGCGGACGGTGTGGCCGTCCAGCCGGAGGGCGACCTGTCGGGCGGTGGGCGCCCACACCGAGAGGGTGGGGCGTCCGTGGCCGTCGAAGACGGGACCGAGGCGGGCGTCCTTGGCGTGGCGGCCGTACAGATCGTCCAGGACGCCGGGGATCTGCACGCCGGTGGCGGCCAGCAGGCCGCCGTCGGCGGAGGTTTCGGCGGCGACGAGCTGGCCGCGCAGGGCGGACCGGACTTCGTCACGGTCGGCCGGGTCGATCGTGAAGGCGGCGTAGTCGCTCAGCTGCGGGAACGCCTGCCGCTGCTCGGCGGTGAGCCCGCCGGGCACGGGGTGCAGGCGCAGCGTGTGCGCGTCGCCGGTAAGTCGCCCGTCCTCGACGGCGACGCCGCCGTCCTGGGAGTAGAGAAGCTGCTGGGCCGCCGCGGCGGGCGCGTTGATGTTCCAGGCGACGGTGTCGCGGTCGATCCACTGCGCGCGGGCGTGCGTGAGGTCGGGCGCAGGCGCGTCGGCAGGTGCGGCCGCGGCCGGCAGAGCGGTGACGAGCGCGGCCAGCATGGCGGAGGCCAGGCCGGCGGTGAGGCCGCGCAGAGGGAAACGTCTCACGGTCGCTCTCTTCTGTGAGGTCGTCGGGGTGCGGCCCGCCCGGCGGGCGGGAGGGTCGCCGGGCGGACCGGGTCGGGGACGCCGGGTCTCAGCAGGTGCGCGCGCCGGTGTGCAGCGCGAGCGCGGTGTTCGCGCTGATCGTCGCGGTGAACCAGCCGTCGGAGTTGACGGTCACGGTCTGCTTGCTCTGCACGTCGCAGTAGGTGCCCTGCGGCAGCGAGGTCTGGAAGGAGCGGCTCACGGAGGAGGCCTCGTGGTTGATCACCACGTAGCCCTTGTCGCCGCGGCCGAAGGCGATCAGGTTGTCGCCGTCGTCCCACCAGTCGGTGACGGGCTGCCCGCTGGTGTCGTTGCGGAAGGCGACCATCGAGATGATCTCCGGCCACTTGTGCTGGCACTTCCAGCCATCGGTCCAGCACGCGTCGACCCTGCCCCCGTTGGGCGGCCCGGCATCCGAGTCGCTCCACTCGTAGCCGGAGTTGATGTCGGGCGCGCCGTAGGGCCAGGCGAGCATGAAGACGTTGGCGAGTGTGTAGGTCGCGCCGTCCTTGTAGTTGAGGGTGGCGCCGTTGCGTTCGGTGTCGTGGTTGGCGACGAAGACGCCCGCCTGGCCGCTGGGCAGGTACCCCCAGGCTTCACCGAAGTTGCTGAGGTAGGCAAGCTTCTCGCTGGTGAAGACCCGCTTGAGGTCGTAGGCGTACTGGAACTCCTGCACGTCGCCGACGCCGGTGTACTGCTCGGGCTGGATGGGTTCCCCGGCCGAGCGGATGACCTCCTGCTTGACGTAGGTGTTCGGTTCGGTCAGCCGGGCCTTGATGGCGGCCAGGTCGGCTGGCGGGATGTGCTTGGCCGCGTCGATGCGGAATCCGTCGGCGCCCATGGACAGCAGGTCGTTGAGGTAGCCGGCGATGCGGCCGCGCACATAGTCCTCGCCGGTGTCCAGGTCGGCCAGGCCCAGCAGTTCGCAGTGCTGCACCTCCCAGGCGTCCTGGTAGTCGCTGATGTCGCGGGTGCAGTCGTCCATGTCCGCGGCGGAGTACACGCCGGGGTAGTCGTAGTGCGTGTAGGTGGAGCCGCCGGTGCCGGTGCCGGAGCCGGCGGTCATGTGGTTGATGACCGAGTCGACGACAACCTTGACCCCGGCGGAGTGGCAGGTGTTCACCATGTTCTGGAACTGGGAACGGTTGCCGAGCCGTCCGGCGATCTTGTAGCTGACGGGCTGGTACGACGTCCACCACTGGCTGCCCTGGATGTGCTCCTGCGGCGGGGAGACCTGCACGAACCCGTAGCCAGCCGGACCGAGGGTGTTCGTGCACTCCTTGGCGATCGAGTCGAAGTTCCACTCGAAGAGGACGGCCGTGACGTCCTTTCCACCTGGCGGCGACGCCTGGACGGGGGGTGCGGTGACGAGTGCGCCGGCGGCGCCCGCGACGAGTGCGAGGGCGGCGGCGAGCCTTCTGCTGACCACGATGCCTCCTGGGGAGAAGCGACGGTGTGGGGGCGTCCGGGCCCGAACGGGCTGAAAGTAACAGCTTGCAGAAAGTTGCGGAAGACTTTGCGCAGGAGTGGACGGCCCGTCAGGCGGGCGCCTGTGCGGTCGATCCGCGCACCACGAGTTCCGGGGCGAAGACGAACTCGGTGTGCGGCACCGGGCTGCCGGCGATCTCCTCCAGCAGCGTGTGCGACCGCCGTCTCGGCCATGGCGCGTACCGGCTGACGCACCGTGGTCAGCGGCGGGTCGGTGAAGGCGTTGAGCTCGGAGTCGTCGTAGCCGACGACCGACAGCCGGCCCGGCACCGCAAGGCCGCGCTGCCGCGCGGCCCGCGCCACGCCCAGCGCCATCAGGTCGCTGCCGCACACCACGCCCGTGCAGCCCTGCTCCAGCAGCGCACCCGCCGCCGCGTGCCCGCCCTCGACGGTGAACAGGGTGTGCTGCACGACGACCCTCCGCCCCGGCCGCCGCCACCGCCTCGGCGAACCCCTCCGCCTTGCGCCGCGACGGCACGAACCGCAGCGGCCCCACCGCCAGTCCGATCCTGCGATGCCCCAGGTCAGCCAGATGACGCACCGCGATGGCGGCTGCCGCCCGGTCGTCGGGCGAGACGAACGGGGCGGCGACGTGCTCGTTGAAGCCGTTGACGAGGACGAAGGGCACGCCGCGCCCCGCGAGCCGCGCGTAGCGGCCCGGGTCGGCCGACAGGTCGGCGTGCAGCCCGGACAGGAACACGATGCCGCTCACGCCGCGTTCGACGAGCTGGTCGACCAGTTCGTCCTCCGTCGCACCGCCCGGCATCTGGGTGCCCAGCACCGGGGTGTACCCGTAGCCGCTCAGCGCCTGCTCGATGACCTGGGCGAAGGCGGGGAAGATCGGGTTGGTCAGCTCGGGGATGACCAACCCGACCAGTCCGGCGCTGCGCCGCCGCAGCCGTACCGGGCGCTCGTAGCCGAGCATGTCCAGCGCGGCAAGCACCTTGCGCCGGGTGCCGGGCGCGACACCCGGGCGGCCGTTGAGCACCCGGCTGACCGTCGCCTCGCTGACGGCCGCGTGCGCGGCGATGTCCGCGAGGCGGGCGGTCGGCAGCGTCGTCATGCGACGGACCACCACACGGTGGTGTCGCCGGGCAGCACCGCGCCGCCGTCGTGCGGGCCGCCGGCGAGCAGCACCCGCCCCGGCAGGGCGGGCAGTTCGACGGCGACGGGCGTGGTGTTGGCCGTGCAGACGAAGTCGCCGCGGCGGAAGGCGAGCACGCCCTCGGGCGCCGGCAGCCACTCGACGGCGTCGCCGGCGCCGAGGTCCGGGTGGTCGCGGCGCAGGTGCAGGGCACGGCGGTACAGCTCGAGGGTCGAGGCGGGGTCGCCGGTCTGCGCCTGCGACGCTGAGCCGCCCCCAGCCCTCCGGCTGCGGCAGCCAGCTGCCGCCGTCACCGAAGCCGAAGGACGCGCCGTCGGTGGTCCACGGCAGCGGCACGCGGCAGCCGTCGCGCAGGCCCTCCTGCCCGTCGTCCTTGAAGAACGACGGGTCCTGGCGGGCCTCGTCGGGCAGGTCGAGCACCTCCGGGCAGGCCGAGTTCCTCGCCCTGGTAGACGTAGGCGGAGCCGGGCAGCGCCAGCATCAGCAGCGTCGCGGCGCGGGCTCGCTGCGCGCTGCCGCCGAACCGCGTCAGGTGGCGGACGACGTCGTGGTTGGAGAGCACCCAGGTGGCGGGCGGCGCCGACCGGGCGCAGTGAGTCCAACGACTCCTCGATGACCTCGCGCAGCTCGGCGGCGTCCCAGCCGGTCTTCAGGTAGGGGAAGTTGAACGCCTGGTGCAGCTCGTCGGGGCGCAGGTAGAGCGCGGTGCGGTCGCGGCTGGGCGTCCAGGCCTCGGCGACGCCGATGCGCTCCTCGCCGTACTCGGCGAGGATGCGGCGCCAGGAGCGGTAGATCTCGTGGACGCCGTCCTGGTCGAAGAACGGCAGCGGCTCGCCGCCGAGCAGCCGCAGCTGGCCGGCGCCGGCGTCGGGCAGGCCGTCGGCCTTGACCAGGCCGTGGGCGACGTCGATGCGGAAGCCGTCGATGCCCATGTCGAGCCAGAAGCGCAGCACGGAGCGGAACTCGTCGCGGACGGCGGCGTTGTCCCAGTCGAAGTCGGGCTGCTGCGGGGCGAACAGGTGCAGGTACCAGTCGCCGGGTGTGCCGTCGGGGTTCTTCGTGCGGGTCCAGGCCGGACCGCCGAAGATGGACTCCCAGTCGTTGGGCGGCTCGTCGCCGTTCATGCCCTTGCCGGGCCGGAAGTGATAGCGCTCGCGCAACGGTGAGCCGGGGCCCTCGCGCAGCGCGCGCTGGAACCATTCGTGCTGGTCGGAGGAGTGGTTGGGCACCAGGTCGACGATGATCGCGCAGCCCCAGGGCGTGGGCGTCGCGGATGAGGGCGTCGGCGTCGTGCAGGTCGCCGAACATCGGGTCGATGGCGCGGTAGTCGGCGACGTCGTAGCCGGCGTCGGCCTGCGGGGAGGCGTAGAAGGGGCTCAGCCACACGGCGTCGACGCCCAGTTCGGCCAGGTAGGGCAGCCGGGAGCGGACGCCGGCCAGGTCACCCATGCCGTCCCCGTCGGCGTCGGCGAAGGAGCGCGGGTAGACCTGGTAGATGACGGCGTCGCGCCACCACTGCGCACTGCGGTGCGCGGTGGTGCCCTCGGCGGCGGACGCGGTGCCGGTGGCGGGTGCGGCGAGGTGCTGCTGGGTCATGTCATCCCTGTGGTGTCGGACGGGGGCGGACGGGTCAGGACTTGACGGCGCCCGCCGTCATTCCGGAGACGAGGTAGCGCTGGGCGAAGCCGAAGACCGCGGCGGCGGGCACGGCGATGATGACGGCGGCGGCCGTCATCGACCCCCAGTCGGCTCCGTAGCGGTTGACGAAGGTCTGCAGGCCGCCGGCCAGCGTCATGTTCTGCTCGCCGGTCATGAACGCGGTGGCGTAGGCGACTTCGGCCCAGGCGGTCACGAAGGTGTAGAAGCCGGTGACGGCCAGGCCCGGCTTGGCCAGCGGCATGATGAGCCGCCAGAAGGTGCCGAACGGGCTGAGACCGTCGACGCGGCCCGACTCGTCGATGGAGACGGGGACGGTGTCGAAGAAGCCCTTCATCATCCAGGCGCAGAACGGCACGGCGATGGTCAGGTAGGTGATGACCAGGCCGACGGGCTGGTTGAGCAGCCCGAGCCGTCCCAGCGTGTTGTACAGCGGCACGATGAGCACCGCCATCGGGAACATCTGGGTGATCAGCAGGACCCACAGCAGCGGCCGCATGCCGGGGAAGCGGAAACGGCTGAGCGCGTACCCGGTGGTGGAGGCGATCAGCACGCCGATGACGGTGGTGCCGAGCACCACGAGCAGCGAGTTGCCGAACCAGGTCAGGAAGTAGGTGTCGCCCAGGACGTGGTCGTAGTTGCCGAAGGTGAAGTCCCGCACGATGCCCGTGGTGAACGCCTCGTCCTTCGGCTTGAACGAGGTCACCAGCAGCCACAGCGGCGGGAACAGGGCGACCACGGTGCCGAGCAGCATCCCGGCGTGCAGGCCGACGGAGGCCAGTTGGCTTCTGTTGTGCGAGCGCATCGTCACCACACCTCTCCCTGCTTCCTCAGTGCGCGTCGGTAGACCAGAGTGAACAGCGACAGCAGCACGAGGATGAGCACGCCCCAGGCGGCGGACGTGGCGAAGTCGCGGGGGCTGATCGCGAAGGACAGCCGGTAGGCGTAGGTCACCAGGATCTCGGTGCTGTCCCCCGGGCCGCCGCTGGTCAGCAGGTAGATGACGGGGAACATGTTGAACGTCCAGATGGTGCTCAGCAGGATCACGGTGGTGCTCACCGCCCGGACGCCGGGCAGCGTGATGTTGCGTGAAACGCTGCCAGGGGCCCGCGCCGTCCATCTCGGCGGCCTCGTACAGCTCGTCGGGGATGGCCTGCAGGGCGCCGAGCATCGCCACGATCATGAAGGGCACGCCGAGCCACACGTTGACGGCGATGACCGCGGTCTTGGCCCAGGTCGGGTCGCTCAGCCAGGGGACGGCGTCGATGCCGCCGCCGTCGAGGATCTTGTTGAGGATGCCGTACTTCTCGTTGAAGAGCATCCGCCAGGCGAAGACCGAGACGAACGCGGGCACGCCCCAGGGCACGATCATCGCGATGCGGTAGAAGGAGCGGCCCTTCATCTGCCGGTTCAGCATGACGGCCAGCGTCAGGCCGAGGGTGAAGGTGACGCCGACGCAGCACACGGTCCACACCAGCGTCCACACCAGCCGGTCCCAGAAGACGCTCGTCGGTGAGGATCGCGGCGTAGTTGTCCAGGCCGATGAAGTCGTAGGTGGCCGGGATGTGGTTGACGCCGATGTCGCGGGCGACGTTGGCCTCGGTCGCGTTCGTCAGCGACAGGTAGACGCCGCGGGCCAGCGGGTAGCCGATGATGACGCCGATGACGAGGACGACCGGGGCAACCATCGTCCACGCGTACCAGTGCCGGTCGACGGCGCGGCGCAGCGTCCCGGGGGCCTTGTCGTTCGAGGTGGCCGCGCGGCCGCGGCCGCGGGCGGAGCGTGTTGCTCCGCCCGCGGCCGGCGCCGCAGACCGGCCGGTGTCCACAGCCATGGGTCTTCTCAGCCCCTACTTGTAGTCCTTGAGCAGCTTGCGTGTAGGCCGTCGCCGACCTTGTCGGCGGCCGCCTTCGGGCTGGTGTCACCGAAGAGCACGGCGTTCATCTGCACGCGGACCGGCTCGAAGAGGGAGTTGCCCTGCGGGATCCAGGCCCGCTGGTGCGCCTTGTCGACGGCGGGCTTGAAGAACTGGACCATCTTGTTGTTCTTCACCACGTCGTCCTGGTACACGGACTTGCGGGTGGGCAGCAGGCTGAGCTCCTTCGTGGTGCGCTTCTGCACCTCGGGCGAGCTCATGTAGCGGGCGAAGGCGTAGGAGGCGTCGAGGTTCTTGGACCCGGCGTAGACCGACAGGTTCCAGCCGCCCTGCGGGGCGCCCTGCGCGGTGCTGCCGGCCGGGACGGCCGCGACGCCGAGGTTCGACGCGTCCTTGAACTGCTTGCCCTCCATGGCGCCGGCGATGTCCCACGGACCGTCGATGATCATGGCGACGTCGCCGTCCTTGAACGCCTTGAGGCCGTTCTCCTGGCCGTTGTTGGCGTCGCTGACCGCCGCGCCCGAGTCGAGCAGGTCCTTCATCTCGGCGAACGCCTTCGCGCCGGGACCGTCGTCCACGGTGATCTTCTTGTGTCTTCGCGTCGACCAGGTCGCCGCCCTCGCCGTAGAGGTAGGGCAGGAACCAGTACGGGTCGTCGCCGCGCAGGTAGAGGCCCGTCGGCGCCGGTCTTGGACTTGATCTTCTTGCCCTCGGCCTTCAGCTCCTTGAAGCTGGTGGGCACCTTCACGCCGGCCTTCTGCAGCAGCTTCTTGTTGTAGAAGAGCGCGAGGGTGTCGGTGACCTGCGGGACGGCGTAGGTCTTGCCCTTGAACTTCGTGGAGGAGGCCGGGGCCGGAAGGTAGTCGGACGCGTCCTTGACCGCCGGGGTGCCGTCCAGCGGCGCCAGGTAACCCAGGGACGCGAAGTCGGAGACCCAGGAGACCTCGGTGCGCATCACGTCGGGGGCGCCGGAGCCGCCGGAGCCCGCGGCGTTCTTGAACTTCGCGTTGGCGTCGCCGAAGTTCACGTGCACGTACTTCACGTGGACCTTCGGGTACTTCTTCTGGAAGTCCTCGGCGATCTTCTTGTAGACGACCTTCTCCGTGTCGTTCGAGGTGTCCCAGTAGGTCACGGTGCCGGAGATCTCGCCGCCCGCGCTCTTGCCGCCACCGCTTCCGCCGTCCTTGCCGCCACCGCAAGCGGTCGCCGCCAGCACGAGCGACGCCACCAACGCGGTGGTCGCTATGCCACGCCGCATGTCCGTTTCCTCCCGAGTGATGAAGGCCTGCGCCCTGTGGGGCGCCCGGCTGTCGAGGAACGTAACAGCGCCCGGACGGCATGGAAAGAGTTTGCGGCAAGTTTCTGCAAGTCGTGATGGGCCTGTCATACGGGTGTGCGAACGGCACGTATGGTTCCGCCTCCGGGGTGGCGCCGGCACCGACGCCACCGGAGGCGGGACCCAGTCAGCTCTTCGTCTGCTCGGACTGCTTGGCCAGTTCGTCGGCTTCCTGCTCGCTGGCGGCTGCGGGCGCGGACCCCGGCAGCGGCTTGCCGGCGGGCTCACGGAGAAACACCACGGTGGCCACTCCGACCGCTCCGGCCAGCATCAGGTAATAGGCCGGCATCAGGTTGTTGCCCGTGCCGGACACCAGTGCTTCGGCCACCAGCGGTGTGGTGCCGCCGAAGGCCGACACGGAGACGTTGAAGCCGATCGCCAGGGCCCCGTAGCGAATGTGCGTCGGAAAGAGGGCCGGCAGCGTGGAGGGCTCAGTGCTGTTGAAGCACAGCAGCATGAGTCCGACCAGCAGCACTCCGAAGAACATGACGGCGAACCCGCTGCCGCTGGAACCGATCCGGCCAGCAGGAGTGCGCAGCCCGTCCACATGATCGGCTTCCGCCCGATCCGGTCGGACAGCCACGCCACGCCGGTCACCGTCACCAGCAGAACCGCCAGGACGATCACCACGGTCAGCAGGGCCGAGGTCTTGTCCACGCCGGCGACGGACTGCAGGTAGGTGGGCACATAACCGGTCAGCATGTAGTTGGTGACGTTGAAGGTCAGCACCAGACCCGCGCACATCAGCAGCGGCCGCCACTGTTCGACGATGGTGGCGCGGAACTGCCGTAGCCCGCCCTCGGAGCCTGCGCGCTCGCTCTCGGCCAGGCGCTCGTAGGACGGGGTCTCCTCCAGCCGCAGCCGCATGTACAGCCCGATCACCGCGAGCGGCGCCCCGGCCAGGAAGGGGATGCGCCACCCCCAGCTGGTCATGGCGCTGTCGGAGAGCCCGGCGGTCAGCGCGGTGACCAGGCCGGCACCGGCGATGTAGCCGCACAGGGTGCCGAAGGGCAACCAGCCCGACAGCGAACCACGGCTCCGGTCGGGCGAGTGCTCACCGATGAAGATCATGGCCCCGGCGTACTCGCCGCCGGTGGAGAAGCCCTGCACCATCCGGGTGACCAGCAGCAGGACGACGGCCCAGATCCCGGCCGATCCGTAGCTGGGCAGCACGCCGGTGGCAGTGGTGCCCGCCGCCATCAGTGATCGTGAGGGCCAGCACCCGCTTACGGCCGATACGGTCACCCAGCGGACCGAAGACCACCCCGCCCAGCGGGCGCACGATGAACGCCGCCGCCAGCGTCGCGAACGTGGCGAGCAGACCGACGGCGCTCCCGCTGCCGCCGGGGAAGAACACCTTCGCGATGGGTGGCCAGAAACCCGAAGACGCCGAAGTCGTACCACTCGGTGAAGTTGCCGATGGCCGTACCGGCGACCACCCGCCGCACCTGGGTCGGATCGGTGACGGTGATCTCCTCACGCCGCCAGTGGTGGCCGTCCCCGGACCGCTGTGGGCGGCCTCTCGGCGTCCCGTCCGGCCGGGGCCGGGGCGTATGATCAGCGCTCATCGATTCACGCACCACCGTTTCACGCGTCGCTTCGACGCTCGTGCCTTGCAGGTCGCGGCCATGGGGCTCGCGGGTCCGCGCAGGAGAGCCGGGGCGAGCCGCCACGCACGCAGGAGCCTGTTCCCCCCCCCGTCAGGGATACCAGTCCTCATCGGGTTCCCTGGCGGCTCCGGGACGCTGCGCAGCGCGGACACGCACAGACCGTCCACGCACGGTGACCCGGTGCGCGCCACGTCAAGCGGCAGGTACAGTCCAGGCGTGACCGCACGCCTCGCTGACATCGCAGCCCAGGCGGGGGTGAGCGAAGCGACGGTCAGCCGGGTGCTCAACGGCAAGCCGGGCGTCTCCGCGGCCACCCGCGAATCCGTCCTCGCCGCACTCGACGTCCTGGGGTACGAGCGGCCGGTGCGGCTGCGCCGCCGCAGCGCCGGCCTCGTCGGGCTGATCACGCCCGAGCTGGAGAACCCGATCTTCCCGGCCTTCGCGCAGGTCATCGCGCAGGACCTGACCCGGCAGGGCTACACGCCGGTGCTGGCCACCCAGACGCCCGGCGGATCGACGGAGGACGAGCTGACCGAGATGCTGGTGGACCGGGGGGTCGCCGGGATCCTGTACGTCTCCGGGCTGCACGCGGACACCACGGCCGATCCGGGCCGCTACGAGCGGCTGCGCGGGCAGGGCGTCCCCTTCGTCCTCATCAACGGCTACTCGGACGCCGTGCGGGCCGCGTTCGTCTCCCCCGACGACCGGGCCGCGATGCGGCTCGCTGTCACCCACCTAGGCTCGCTGGGCCACCGGCGGATCGGGCTGGCCGTCGGGCCAAGACGGTTCGTGCCGGTGGTCCGGAAGATCGAGGGGTTCCTGCGCGCGATGCAGGACCAGTTGAGCCTGCCCGAAGAATGCGGCAGCCGAGCTGGTCCAGCACTCGCTGTTCACGCTGGAGGGCGGTCAGGCCGCCGCCTCGGCGCTCCTGGAGCGGGACTGCACGGCGGTGGTGTGCGCGAGCGACATGATGGCACTCGGCGCGATCCGCGCGGCACGCGAGCGTGGGCGGTCGCGGTGCCGCGCGAGGTCTCCGTGATCGGCTTCGACGACTCGCCGCTGATCGCGTTCACCGACCCGCCGCTGACCACGATCCGCCAGCCGGTCACGGCGATGGGGCAGGCGGCCGTCCGCGCCCTCCTGGAGGAGATCGCCGGAACCCCGGCCCCCCACGGCGAGTTCGTCTTCCTCCCGGAACTCGTCGTCCGCGGCTCCACCGCCGCCGCCCCCGCCTGACGTCGCAGACGGCGACCGACGCGTTCAGGCAGCGAGCCTGCCGCGCTTCACGGCGTCGACGAACGACGACCAGCCGTCGGCGGCGAAGACCAGCGCCGGCCCGTGCGGAACCTTGGAATCCCGTACCGGCACGGAGCCGTGCCCGTCGGCGACCTCCAGGCACTCCCCGTTGCCGCCGCCGCTGTGACTGGACTTGCGCCACCCGCGAAGCGACGACGCTTCGGCGATCACGTGGTCCCTACTGCCGCCCATGCCCAAAATCCTCCGCTACGGCCCTGACCAGGCCCAGTGACTCCTGATGTGACAGTGAATCGCCCAAAGCGAGATCGTAAGCCGACTGACAGGCGCTTACCAGTGCCGGGTCGTCCATCAAGTTGCCTGTTCGCAGACCCTCGACGTAGGCGACCGGCGCCGCATCCTCAAAGCTCATCAGGGTGAGCAGGCTCTCCAGCAGCGGGTGTGCTCCCACCCCGAACGGCAGCACATGCAGACGGATCCGTCCTGCCTCGGCCAACTGCACGATCTTGTGGAGCTGATCAGCCATGGCGAGCGGCCCGGCAACCGGTCGCCGGATCACCGCCTCATCCAGCATCGTCCACATTACGGGCCCCGGCGCCTCATCGAGGATGCGAGCGCGCTCCATACGGTTGACGACGCGTCGGTCAACCTCCTCCGACCGGTGATTGGGGCTGTAGGCACGGAACAAGGCACGCGCGTAGGCCTCCGTCTGCAGCAGCCCGGGGACCAGTGACAGAGCGAACAGGCGGATCTCGGTGGCCTGACGTTCCAGTTCAGCGACAGCCGCGAAGTGGTCGGCGTACCTGGAGTCGAGGTCCTTCAGCCAGCGAGCGAAGAAGCCGTCAGTCTTGAGCACCAGGTCCAGACGCTGCGCGTCCTCAGGGCTCGGCAGCCGGCGCCCCGCCTCGAAGTGGCTGATCAGCGTGGGCGAACAGACCAAGAGCTCACCCAGGGCTTCTTGGGTCATGCCTGCCGCCAGTCGGCGGAGCCTGAGTTCCTCCCCGTACTTCTGCCGAGGCGTCCGTGGAGCGGCTGCCTGAGCCATGCGATCAACTCCCCACTTGAAACACGGACTGTCAGCCCCGAACCCCTGGAAGCCTAGCGACGCAAGCCACACGCTGTGAGGTGTTCGTCACAGAAGGGTGCGAACGAGCGACACCACCAGGAGATCGCCGACATGAACCTCGACTGCCCCGGCGGCAATGCCGCCCCCGTGGTCCTGCGCTGGAGCCGACAACCGGAGAACATCGGGCGCGCGAGGTGCGCGCTCCGCAAGGCGCTGGCCGAGTGGGGACTGAACTCCTTGGAGGACACTGCGACGCTCGTCCTCTCGGAACTGCTCACCAACGCCGTGCGCCATGCCCGGGTTTCGCCCGGGCGGGAGGTCGAGACCCGCTGGGCGCCGGCCTCCGGCGGCCTGCGGATCGAAGTCCACGACGCGTCTTCTGATCAGCCCGAGCGTCGTCCGGCACCTCCGGACGCCTGCGACGGCCGCGGACTGACACTGGTGAGCGCGCTGGCCGACGCGTGGGGAGCCAGCCGTCGAAACGGCCCCGGGAAGGTGGTGTGGGCGCACCTGACGCCTCCGCCGATCTGCGAAAGGCGGGGGCCCGGTGTCAGCTGAGATCCGCCTCCGGCGCCGTCCTACTGCAACGATGCGACCTGGTGCTCGTCGGCACCCGCACGGAGAGGCTGGCCGCCGGCGGCCTGGCTGTCGTCCTCACCTTGCGGTCGGCCCGACCGGTGCGTTCGCCGGCCACCACACTGACCACACTTCTTCGCGAGAGACGCCTGATCACGGGGCGTTCAGGGAATCAGTCGATGAGCGGTACCTCTGCTTCGTTCCACCCACTCCGAGGCGGCCACTGAAGCGGTACGCAACCATGGGCCAGCGGCTCTGCGTCTTCAAGGTCCACCACCGACCCGATGAACACCTGCCGCAACTGCTCAACGATCAGGTCGGCGTCAGCACTGGGCCCCGTCAGTGCACCCCGGAGCAGCCAGTCCGGTCCATCACAACCGACGAACCGGCCGGACTGCTGTTCCTGCTCCAGGCCGTCGGCGTTCAAGACCTCGACCACCCTGACATCGGGCCCGAGTTGCCCCATGCCCTCGTAACCCTGGACGTCTGCGTCTGCGAGTTGGTGCAAAATTCCCTCGCGCACCCGATCCCACGCAGCTCCGTCCGGTTCGTGGAAGACGCGCAGCATGAGGGTATCGGCGCCCACCCTCACGGCCACACCGCACACCAGGCCGTCATCTTGATCCGGCCGGATCCGCATGCCTGGGATGACAGGAAGTTTCAACGCCCCCATGTCGATCCGCTGCATGTCAGGGACCGTTTCGTCGGACACGTCCCAAGGCCCGACCGCACCGTCCCGCACCTGCGGAACGAACACTTCACCCGACACCAGGAAGGTGTCGAACAACGGAACCTTGGCCTCGTTCCACCCGGAGAGTGGCGGCCATTTCAGCGGGACAGGCGCGTCGGGCTCCGCCCTGGTCTCACGAAGGTCGACCACGGTTCCGACGAACATCGTCCGCAACGGCTCAGCGACAGCCTCCGCATCCGCGTACGGACCCGTCAGCACCCCGCGGAGCAACCAGCCGGGCCCCTCACAGCCGACGTAGCGGACTGGGACAGGCCCCGGTCTGCTCCTGAGGATCGTCCCCCTGATGTCAGGCCCGAGCGGTCCGTCTCCCTCCCGGGCCTGCCCTCCTTGGGCGATGATCTCTGCAACCATCTCGCCGCGGGCCCGGTCCCATACAGGCCCCGACGCTGTGAATGCCTGCAACTGCAGGAAGAGCGGGCCCAACTTGACCGTGACGCCGAAGACTTCGCCGTCCTCGGCTGCTTCCGGGTGAATCCGCATCCCCGGAAGCACCGGCAGCTTCAGCGCGCCCAGATCGATCCGCCCACCCGGCCACTCGGGCACTTCCTGCTCAGCGTCCCACGGTCCGACCTCACCGTCGCGCACCTGCGGGACGAGCAGTTCCCCTGCGGCCAGGCTCTCGTTGAACGCGGCTTCTCCCTGTGCCAGCAGGTCATCCAGTTCTCCGTCCGACAGCCCGTCACGTAGCCACGCCGCATGCAACAAGCCCATGACGTCGTCCACGCTGCCGAGACCCCCCGCCACCAACTCGGCCATGGCGCCAATGTCACCCATCAACGCACGGGTGACGAGCACCCCGTGCGCGGGAGAACCGCGGAAACGACCGGCTTCGCCGACATCGGTCAACAGCCCGCAGACCGTCTCCTCAAGAACACCGTCGCCCTCCGGCTGACCGGACGTCGTCTCAAAGACCCACACCGCGTAGGCGAACATGATCACGACGGCCGGCGAGAGACGGCCCCGGACGCTTTCCTCCAACCGGCCGACCTCGGGCGGGACGACGCCGTCCCCCGCGAAGCGCCGCATGGCCTCCATGGCAACATCCTTCGGTCCCACCGTCCACCATCCAAATGCCGTAGAAGCCGCAGGCCCGAGTCTGGCACCACAGGTGCCGGCAGGGCAGTTCGCAGCCGAAGGGGACGGCTGATGCCCATTTTCCGCTCCGTCCTGCCGCTCCTGCGCCCGCGCCAACGATGCATCCCTCCGGGCTTTCGATGTCTCCATCAAACCCGGGGCTGCCCACCTTGCGCTGATGGGTTGTTGACATTCCTTGCAACGTTGAGGAGCTTCATCACGTCACAGGACGCTCCGTCCCCCGAACTAGTCACGATGAGATTCGCTCACTGGAACCGTTAGATACGGCGCAACCATCGTTGGCTCCAAAGTCTCCGGGACTAGAATTGCTCGCTTCCCGGTGATCTTGTTGAGTAGCTGCAACAGCCGGAATACGTCGTCCAAGTCGCTACGCGTTCTTACGTCCCTCGGATCCCCTTGAAGATCGATTGCGCAAAGAGAAGCGAGGCTTGAAGTCCAGATTTGCCTTCCCATAGAAATGCTGAGCTGATATACAGCATCGCCTTCCGTCTCGAACATTTGCCGATTCAAACTTGTCGGCATCTCAGTAACAGCATCCCTCAACGTGACTTCATACCCGAACGTGTTCAGCCCAACCAACACCCGAAACCAGTCATCGTAGCTGGTCTCGAGCACGTAAATCTCGATAAGCCCACCGACTTGCACAGCTAGCGCATCGAGAATTTCATCACGTGTCATTTATCCGTCACCATTCAAGGAATCCGATAAATCTTCCCGATTGTTGCGGACGCCCAGAAGGGTGACGGTGGTGCCGTCTTCCCTGCGCAGTCGTGTTCCTGGCTTGAGGTCGTGGGCGTCGGTCCAGCGGTGCCGGGTAGCGTCCCAGAAGGGGTGGTGCCAGGTAGTAGTGATCTTCGCCGTGTGGGCCGGTGGGCCCCTTGTGAGCGCCGTGTCCACCGTCAGCGTGGTGAAGTCGCTGTCTGTGGTGGTGACGATGAGACGTTGCACCTTCTCCGGCGCGGTGACGCCCGTCTGCGGGTCAGTGGCCAGGACGGTATCGCCCGCTCTGACGTGATCGATGGGTTTGGAGCCGCCGTCGGCCAGGCGGACTGGCGTCGTTGCCGTGAAACTGTGGACCGAACAGGATGCCGCGGCCTCAGCTCCTCCGCGGTCCGCGTCGAGAGCCGCGTGCTCGGCTTTCACCGCCTTGTTCGCCACACGGACGGCGTCTTCGGCGTCCTTGACCGCGGTGTAGGCCTTGTCCAGTGCCCGCCAGACTTTGTACGCCTCGTAACCGACCTTGATGGCCTTGAAGACCTTTCCCCAGGGAACGAAGTTGAGGGCCGTGCTGATACAGCCCCAGGCATCGCCCTTGGTGAAACAGTTGACCGCATCGTTGATGCCGATCAGGTCGCCAACCAGGTTCAGCACTTGGTGAATGAGACCCTGCTTCTGCTTTTTGGCTGCCGCGAGTGTGGCGTCAGCAGTCGCTTTGGCACGTTCGGCTGCAGCGGCATCAGAAAGCTGCTTTTTCGTAGCCCCCCTGACGGTGCGTTTCTGGCCGGTCGAATAGTCGCCATACCCATGCGGGATACTGTTGCAGTATGAACTGTTTCCGGTGTTGCAGTCCCCCTGCTTAATAGAGCTGTTCGGCTTATCTCCGTCGTGGTCGCCCGGCACGCCCTCACAGATTCCGTCGGCGCCTCCGCCGGGAGCACCGTAGAGGCAACGCAAACCCGTCGGGTCAGAGTTCGAGGTGGGGTTGTCGTCTGCATAGGAATAGGCGTTCCAGGACTGGGGGTCCCCGGGATCGAAGAGTGGGTCGGGGCTGAGGAAACGACCTACCGTCGAGTCGTATTCTCGCGCACCGAGATTGGTCAGTCCGGTGTTGTCGTCTTGAGTCCCACCGACATAGCCCTGCTGACCGGTCCACGTTCCGGTGTGGTCTCTCGCTTCGCCGAATGGCTTGTATTGGCGACGGACAACGGCCTGTGTCTGTGCGTCGATCTGCAGGCTACCCGTGCCTTGCCTGTCGGAGATGAGGTATTTCACATGTCCGTCGGACGAGTGTGTGGCCACCGTCTGCCCGGCGATCGAGATGTAGCGCACCGCGTCCGGTGTGCCGGCGCCGTTCTTGAGAGTGACTTCCTCGTCGCCGGTGTAGAGAGTGGCCGCGTCAGGCCCGCGGCGGATGAGGAGGTTGCCGTCGGCGTCATACAGATACGTCGTCGTGCCGCTCGTCCCAGTGGAAGCCAGCTTGGCCAGCTTGCCCTCGGTGCCGAAGGTGAAAGTGTCCGTGCCGGCGCGAGTGGTACGAGTTGCGACGTTGCCTGCGGCGTCATAGGTGTAGGTATTGGTGGTGTTCAGCGTGGCGTCGTCCGGGACCGTGGTGTCGACCTGGGCCAGGCTGTGGGCGGGCCCCTTGCCGTCCTCTGAGCTGGACCGAGTTCGGTGAACCACAGCAGTTCACATCCGGCACCTCGGGCCTCCCCTCGTCTCGGGACGACCGACAGGGGAAGCACAGCGCACGGTTCGGGCCTGGGGAGGGCAACGTGATGGCCCTCCCCAGGCCCGAACGTGCGCCGGACAGACGTGGGCCCCGGCCCACACCGCGGTGTCGCTACTCGTCGTAGCCGTAGAAGAGGCGTTCCATCACCGCGCGGGCGCGGCGGGTGGTGCGGCGGTAGTCCTCCAGCATCTCGCCGACGTGCCCGGCCTCGTAGCCCAGGTAGCGGCCCACCGCGCCCAGTTCGCGGGCCTCCGAGGGGAAGGTGTCGCCCGGCCTGCCGCGCACCAGCATCGATGCGTTGCGGACCCTGGAGGCCAGCACCCACGCCTCGTCGAGGGTCGCCGCGTCCTCCTCGGCCAGCAGGTCCGCCTCGCGGGCGGCAGCCAGGGCGGCGCGGCTGCGGGTGGTGCGCAGGTCCGGTGCCTCGTGCGCGTGCTGCAACTGCAGCAGCTGCACCGTCCATTCCACGTCGGACAGGCCGCCGCGGCCCAGCTTGGCGTGCGTCGTGGGGTCGGCACCGCGCGGCAGGCGTTCGGCCTCCATGCGGGCTTTGAGCCGCCGGATCTCGCGCAGCGCGTCGTCGGTGAGACCGTCGGCCGGATAGCGCAGCGGGTCGATCAGTTCCACGAACTGCGCGCCCAGTTCTGCGTCTCCGGCCACCGGCTCGGCGCGCAGCAGGGCCTGACTCTCCCAGGGCTGCGCCCAGCGCGCGTAGTAGGCCGCATAGGAGGACAGGGAGCGCACCAGCGGCCCTGTCTTGCCCTCCGGGCGCAGGTCGGCATCGATGAGCAGCGGCGGGTCGGCGGTGGGCAATTGCAGCAAGCGTCGCATCTCGCCTGCCACGTCGGAGGCGGCTTTGCGGGCTTCCTCCTCGTCGACGCCCTCGCGCGGCTCGTACACGAACAGCACGTCGGCGTCGGAGCCGTAGCTCAGTTCGCGGCCGCCGAAGCGGCCCATGCCGATGACGGCGAACCGGGTGGGCAGTTCGTCGCCCCAGCGTCCGCGCACGGCGGCGCGCAGGGCGCCCGCCAGCGTCGCGGCGTTCAGGTCGGAGAGCGCGGTGCCGACGCGGTCGAGAGCCGCGGCCGGGTCCTCGGGTTCGGGGGTGTCCTCGGTGCCGTAGGCGCCGATCAGGTCGGCGGCAGCGGTGCGGAACATCTCGCGCCGCCGCACTCCGCGTGCGACGGCGACGCCCTGTTCGGGGTCCTCCGCACGGCCGACGGCGGCGAGCACCTCCTGGGTGAGTGCTTTGCGGGAGCGGGGCCGCAGTTCGCGCTGCGAGCCGAGCAGTGCGACGGCCTCGGGGGCGCGCATCAGCAGGTCCGGGGCGAGCCGGCCGGCGGACAGTACGCGGGCCAGGTTCTCGGCGGCGGCCCCCTCGTCACGCAGCAGCCGCAGGTACCAGGGCGTCTTGCCGAGCGCTTCGGAGACCTTGCGGAAGCCGAGGAGCCCGGCGTCGGGGTCGGCGGAGTCCGCGAACCAGCCGAGCAGCACGGGCAGCAGGGTGCGCTGGATCGCGGACCTTCGGGTGACACCGCTGGCCAGCGCCTCCAGGTGCCGCAGCGCGGCGGCGGGATCGGCGTAGCCGAGGGCCTGCAGCCGCTGGGTGGCGGCCTTCGCGGACAGCCGTGCTTCGCCTGGGGCGAGTTGCGCGACGGCGTCGAGCAGCGGGCGGTAGAAGAGTTTTTCGTGCAGCCGACGGACGCTGCCGGCGTGCCGCTTCCAGCTGGTGTGCAGTTCGGCGACGGGGTCGGTGTGGAAGCCGAGGGAGCGGCCGAGCCGTCGCCGGTCGGCCTCGTCCTGGGGCATGAGGTGGGTGCGGCGCAGCTTGTAGAGCTGGATGCGGTGTTCGAGGGTGCGCAGGAAGCGGTAGGAGACGTCGAGGGCGGCGGCGTCCTGCCGGCCGACGTAGCCGCCGGCGGCCAGCGCCTCGAGGGCGTCGAGCGTCGTGGCGCTGCGCAGTGTGGTGTCGGTGCGGCCGTGGACGAGCTGCAGCAGCTGGACGGCGAACTCGACGTCGCGGAGCCCGCCGGGGCCGAGTTTCAGTTCGCGGTCGAGCTGGGCGGCGGGGATGTTCTCCACGACACGGCGCCGCATCTCCTGCACGTCGGGGACGAAGTTCTCCCGTTCGGCGACCTGCCACACCAGCGGTGTGACGGCCTCGCAGTAGGCGGCACCCAGTTCCTCGTCGCCGGCGAGCGGGCGGGCCTTGAGCAGCGCCTGGAACTCCCAGGTCTTCGCCCATCGTTCGTAGTAGGCCAGGTGGCTGTACAGGGTGCGCACCAGCGGTCCGTTGCGGCCCTCGGGCCGCAGGTTGGCGTCGACGGGCCAGATGGTGCCTTCGGCGGTGGTGTCGGAACAGATCCGCATCATGCGGGAGGCGAGCCTGATCGCGGCCTGCAGCGCCTTGTCCTCTCCGGTGTCCCCGGTCGGCTCGGCGACGTAGACGACGTCCACGTCGGAGACGTAGTTCAGCTCGCGGCCGCCGCACTTGCCCATGCCGATGACGGCGAGCCGGCAGACCGCGTCGTCTTCGGGCGCCTCGGCGGCGGCCAGCGCAAGGGCGGCCCGCACGGTGGCGGTGGCCAGGTCGGACAGCTCGGCGGCGCTCTGCGCGAACCCGGTCGTCCCGCACACGTCGCGGGCGGCGATGGACAGCAGGCAGCGCCGATAAGCGACTCGCAGCGCGTCCGGTCCGTCTGCGTCAGCGAGCGCGGCGGTGAACTCCTCGAGTCCGGGGTGCAGGTCGGCGCTCTCGTACGTGGCCAGCGACTGCCAGTCGCCGGGGTGGCGGGCCAGGTGGTCGGCGAGCGCCTCGGAGGCGCCGAGGACTCCCAGTAGCCGGTCGCGCAGCGGCTTGGCGGTGAGCAGCGTGTCGGTGAGGGCGCGGGCCGCCTCGTCACCCTCGTGCTCCTCGGCGGCCTCGACGAGGCGGACCAGCCCGAGCAGGGCCAGGTCGGGGTCGGCGGTGGCGGCCAGGGCGTCGAGGAACTGGATGTCCGGCGCTATGGCCCCCAGCCCGGGTGTCCGCAGCAGCCGCTCGGCGCTCGCCGGGTCGGTGAAGCCGCGCCGCAGCAGCCGTCCGTAGGTGCTGTCCCGCCGTCCGCCCTGCGCCACCGTGCTGCTCCCTGTGTGTCGTCTGCTCCCGCTTCCCGCCTGCTGCTCCTTCAGAGCACGGGCAGGGACTTGCGCAGTTCGAATGCGGAGACCTCGGAGCGGTATTCCTCCCACTCCTGCTTCTTGTTGCGCAGGAAGAAGTCGAAGACGTGCTCGCCGAGGGTCTCGGCGAGCAGTTCGCTGCGTTCCATCAGCGAGATCGCCTCCCCCAGGTTCTGCGGCAGCGGTTCGATGCCCAGCGCGCGGCGCTCGGCGTCCGAGAGCGCCCACACGTCGTCGTCGGCGCCGGCGGGCAGCTCGTAGCCCTCCTCGATGCCCTTCAGGCCGGCGGCGAGCAGCACCGCGTAGGCCAGGTAGGGGTTGGCACCGGAGTCCAGGGAGCGCATCTCGATGCGGGTCGAACCGGTCTTGCCCGGCTTGTACATGGGCACCCGGATCAGCGCGGAGCGGTTGTTGTGTCCCCAGCAGATGTAGGACGGCGACTCGCCGCCTTCGCCGGCGGTCCGCTGGGAGCCGCCCCAGATCCGCTTGTAGGAGTTCACCCACTGGTTGGTCACGGCGGAGATCTCGTCGGCGTGCCGCAGCAGGCCGGCGATGAAGGAGCGGCCCACCTTCGACAGCTGGTACTCGGCGCCGGACTCGTAGAACGCGTTGCGGTCGCCCTCGAAGAGGGAGAGGTGGGTGTGCATGCCGGAGCCCGGGTACTCCGAGAACGGCTTGGGCATGAACGTGGCCTGCACGCCCTGCTCCAGCGCCACCTGCTTCATCACGAGCCGGAACGTCATGATGTTGTCGGCCGTCGACAGCGCGTCGGCGTAGCGCAGGTCGATCTCCTGCTGGCCGGGGGCGCCCTCGTGGTGGGAGAACTCCACCGAGATGCCCATCGACTCCAGCATGGTGATGGCCTGGCGGCGGAAGTCCTGGCCGACGTGCTGCGGGGTGTGGTCGAAGTAGCCGGAGGAGTCCGCCGGGGTGGGCCGGGTGCCGTCGACCGGCTTGTCCTTCAGCAGGAAGAACTCGATTTCGGGGTGGGTGTAGAAGGTGAAGCCCAGGTCGGAGGCCTTGGCGAGGGTCCGCTTGAGGACGTAGCGCGGGTCGGCGTAGGAGGGGGACCCGTCGGGCATCAGGATGTCGCAGAACATCCGCGCGGTGCCGGGCGCCTCGGCGCGCCAGGGCAGGATCTGGAAGGTTCCCGGGTCGGGCTGGGCGATCATGTCCGACTCGTAGACCCGGGCGAAGCCCTCGATCGCCGAACCGTCGAAACCCATTCCCTCGTCGAACGCCTGCTCGAGCTCGGCGGGTGCGACGGCGACGGACTTCAGGAACCCCAGGACGTCGGTGAACCACAGACGCACGAAACGGATGTCCCGCTCCTCGAGCGTCCGGAGCACGAATTCCTGCTGTTTGTCCATGTCCACCATCCTTGCTGGTCGCTCGCCCGTGCACCATCCCACCACACGGCCGCGTCCCGTACCGCCCATGGTGGCCCACCGCGCCGACCGGTGGAGAGCGAGCGGTGCCAGACTGGGAGGTGGGCGCGGAAGAGGAGGTTCGGGATGCCCGCATCGCCGCTGCTCACTCTCGGACACGGCACCGCCGACCGCGACCGGCTCACGGCGCTGCTGCACGGCGCCGGGGTGGCGGCCGTGGTGGACATCCGCACGGCCCCTGGCAGTCGACGCAACCCGGACATGGGGCGGGACGCGATGAGCGAGTGGCTTCCCGAGGCCGGCGTGGGCTACCGCTGGGACAAGCGGCTGGGCGGATTCCGACGCGCCGCTCCCGACGCTCCGGACACCTTCTGGCACAACGCGTCGTTCCGCGGCTACGCCGGGCACACCCGCAGCCCGGACTTCCTGGCGGCGATGGAGGAGCTGCTGGAGGAGTCGGCCGCAAGGCTTACCACCGTGATGTGCAGCGAGTCGCTGTGGTGGCGCTGCCACCGGCGGCTCATCGCGGACTTCGCGGTGCTGGCGCGCGGTCGGCCCGTACGGCACCTGGCGCACGACGGCCGGCTGACCGGCCATGAGCCCACTCCGGGCGCCCGGCTCAGGCCCGACGGCCTTCTCGTCTACGACCGCCCGGCGTGAGAATGGGCCGCACTCCGATGCGGAGTGCGGCCCATCCGGCCGTCATGTCGGCAGTGCCCTGAGGGGTCAGCCCCGGTAGGCATCCCAGTTGGCGTCCATGCGGCTCACCTGACCGGAGGTGAACCGGTACATGCACGAGTCGTAGGTGTAGTCCATGAAGTTGTGGATCGGGTCGGTGCCCGCCGCGGAGCAGGTGTCACGGCCCGTCGGGCACGCGTAGGCCGGCGAGGACTCCGCCGGCGTGTCGTCGACGTAGTCGCCCTGGCCGCCGCAACCGCCCTGGAAGGTGTGGTAGAGACCCATCCAGTGGCCGACCTCGTGGGTGGCGGTGTCGCCTTCGTTGTAGTTGGTCGCGGAGCCGCCGGGCAGCGAGGCGTCCAGCATCACCACTCCGTCGTCAAGCGGGTTGCCGCTGTAGTCGCTGGGGAAGGTGGACCAGCCCAGCAGGCTCTGCCCCAGGTTGGCGGTGTACAGGTTGAGCGCGTTGCTGCCGCCCTGCCGCAGCGCGCTCTTCATCTGCGACTCGGCGGCGGAACCCGGTGTGATGCCGTGGTACCAGGACGCGTTGTCGGTGTACGTCGTCCCCACGAGCGAGAAGTGGTAGCGAGTGGCGGCGTTGCCGCTGCCCTGCCCGCCGTAGGCCGCGTTGAGGACGTCGATCTGGTCGTTGATCTGTGCGGAGCCGAGGTTGCCCTGGGAACCGTCGTGGATGACATGGAAGTAGACCGGGACGGTCACGGTGGCGGACAGCTGGCCGTGGCCGCCCAGCCCGCCTGTACGGCGCAGGTCGTCGAGCTTGTTCTGCAGGTCGGCGTTCATCCGCGCGGCCTGCTTCTGGCTGACGGCGTTCGGCTCGTGCGCGGCACCCTGGTGCCCGTGCGGGCGCATCACGCGGGCCGAGGCGGGGGCGTCGGCGATCGGGCCGTCACAGAGCCGGCCCTGCGGTGCGTCGGATCTCGCCGACGCCGTCGCGGTGTCACCGTGGGGAGCGGACAGCGGGGTGAAAGCCAGTGCACCGGCGACCGCGGCGGTGCCCAGCAGTCGGCTCACCAGGCGAGGGGATATGCGGAAGGGGGTACGCATGGGGGGGACCTCCCGAGACAGAGGCAGGAGGCCTCTCCTCCTGCCGCTTGGGGAGGCTATGGCGACCGATCAAGCCTGATCGAGATGCGAACAAGCCCAATCGGATTCCGGTCACGCGAGGAACAATCCACGAACATTCAGCGCATCGAACCCGACCGAAAGGGAGCGGTTCAAGCGACGTGTCCGCATTCCTTCTCTCGCTCCCCCCGCTCGCACCTCACGGCGCGAGCACCCCGGAGCGGCGGGGATTGGCCGGTAGTGGTCTTGTTCGTGCGACCGAACGGGTCACGGGAGAACGACAGCATGTCTGCGCCGGGGTGACGGGGGAACGGCGGAGACCGTGCCCGCCCTACCCGCCCGCATGGCCGGCCCCGCACGGCTGCGCGAGGAACTGACCAGGCTGCGCCGGGAGCCGGCGCTGACCCAGACGCTGCGGTCCTGGGCCGCCGCCACGCTCGCCTACGTGGTCGCGGTCGTCCTCACCGGCTACCGCGCGCCGCTGCTCGCCCCGCTGACGGCGCTGCTCGTGGTCCAGGTCACCCTCTACGAGACGCTGACCAGTGGCGTGCGCCGGGTGAACGCCGTGGTGGCGGGCGTGGCGGTGGCCGTGGCGTTCAGCAGCCTGGCCGGGCTCAGCTGGTGGAGCCTGAGCGTGCTCATCCTCATCGCGCTGACTGTCGGCCACCTGGTGCGCGCCCACCAGTTCGTCCCCGAGGTGGCGATCAGCGCGATGCTGGTGCTGGGAGTGACCCGGCACGAGTCGCTCGCCTACCAGCGCATCATCGACACGCTGATCGGTGCGGGCGTCGGGCTGCTGTTCAACCTGCTGTTCGCGCCCCCGGTGTGGGTACAGCCGGCGGAGGACGCGCTGGTCGACATGGCCCGGCGCATGCGGTTCCTGCTCATGCACGTCGGAACGGAACTCGAGACGCACACGCCGGTTCATCAGGCGGCCGAGAATCTGCACGCGGCCCGCCGCCTGGACAACGACATCGCCCAGGTGGACGAGTCCCTCGTCCGTGCCGAGGAGAGCCTGCGGTTCAACCCGCGCGCGAAGGAGGGCCTGCTGTCGCGGATCGTGCTGCGCACCGGACTGGACACCCTGGAGATCGTCACGGTCGTCATCCGCTCGGTCTCCCGCACGCTGACCGATCTGGCGAGGGACCGCCGCGACGAGCCGCTCTTCCCGGCCGACACCGCACCGGCCGTCGAGGAACTGCTGCACCGCCTGGGCGAGATCGTGCACAGCTTCGCGCTGCTGGTCACCACCGGCGCCAGCGAGCAGGCGGCAGCGGCCGAGGAGCGGCTGTCCACCAGCCTGGAGGCGGGCCGCGAGGCCCGGGACCGGGTGGCCCACCTGCTACTCGGCCACGTCCAGGAACTGCCCCGCAAGTGGCAGCTCTACGGGGCGCTGCTCGCGGAGGTGGACCGCGTCCTGGACGAGCTGGACGTCCAGAAACGGTCGGAACGGCTGATCGAGGAGCTCAGCCGCTACGAGGAAGGCGGCCCCCGTCACATCCTGACCCGTCTCCTTCCCCGCCGCCTGCGCCTGCCACGCCGCCGCCGCGAGGACTGATCACCGGCCGGGACGGTGGCCACCGACGATGGCGTTCCCGCGGGCGGCGGCATGACACCGCGCCTCGTTGACCGCGCTCGCTCGACCGCAGGTCGCAGAAAGAGGGGATACACTTTATAAAAATACACCCCTTGTTTATTGAGCGAGCGGAGATGGTCCTTCATGGAGAAGCCGGCTGCGATGTTCGACCGGGATCACGAGTGGGGCGCGCTGAGCCGGTTCATCAACGATCCGCAGCCGGGCGCGACACTCGGAGTGGTCTCCGGGCGGCGACGTCAGGGAAAGACTTTCCTGCTCGACGCAGCATGCCGAGCGGCGGGCGGGTTCTACTTCGGGGCCACCGAGGCGACCGACGCCGAGTCCCTCCGGCGGATCGGGACGGCGTTGACGGCGCACGTGAAGCCGGCCAGCCCCTATCACTTCGCCGGCTGGTCCGAAGCCGTCGACGTCCTGCTCTCGCTCGGAGCCGACCATCCGGTGCCGGTGGTGATCGATGAATTCCCCTACCTCGCCAAGGCGAATCCCGAACTCCCGTCCCTCCTCCAGGAGGCCTTCCGACCGCTGCGCGACCAGCGCACCGCGTCACGCACCCGACTCCTTCTCTGCGGGTCGGCGTTGTCCTTCATGGGCAGGCTGCTGTCCGGCAACGCGCCGCTGCGCGGACGATCCGGGCTGGAGTTGCTCGTGCGGCCCCTGGACCACGTGCTCGCAGCAGAGTTCTGGGGCATCGAGGACCCGCGACTCGCTCTGCAGGTCAACGCCGTGGTCGGCGGAACTCCCGCCTATCGCCGTGAGTTCGCGCGCGGCGACTCCCCCGCCGGCCCCGATGACTTCGACGACTGGGTCGTCCGAACCGTCCTCAACCCGGAGACGCCGCTCTTCCGTGAGGCCCGATACCTGCTGGCGGAAGAACCGGATCTGCGGGACACCGCGCTGTATCTGTCGGTGCTCGCAGCCGTCGCCGACGGGAACGCGACGCGCGGCGGCGTGGCCGGGTACCTCGAACGCAAAGCGGTCGACATCGCTCATCCGATCACTGTCCTGGAGGATGCCGGTCTGCTGTACCGGGACGCCGACGCCTTCCGGGAGAACCGGCCGACCTACCGCATCGCCGAACCCCTGATCCGCTTCTACCACGCGATCATGCGCCCGGTGTGGGACCAGCTGGAGCGGCCGGGCAGCGCCGCCCGCGTGTGGCAGGGGGCACACCGCCGTTTCGCGAGCAACGTGCTCGGGCCACACTTCGAGCAGGTCTGCCGGGAGTGGGCTCTGCACCACGCGGACCCCGAGCTGTTCGGGGGCCTGCCCGCCCGTGTCGGGCACGGCGTCGTGCGCGACCAGTCCGCCCGCACCGGACACGAAGTCGACGTGGCGGTCATCGGCGTCGCCGACGGCCGCAGGACGCCGCTGCTCGCCATCGGCGAGGCGAGGTGGAACGACACGATGGGCATCGCCCACATCGACCGCCTTCGGCACCTTCGCGACCTGATCTCACGCACCGGGCGCTATGACACCAGCGACACCCGTCTGCTGTGCTTCAGCGGCGCGGGGTTCAACGGCAAGGCCCGTGAAGCCGCGGCGACCTCACCGGATGTGCGACTCGTGGAGCTGGCCGCGCTCTACGGCCGGGACTGAGCCCCCACCCACCGTCGCACCTAGATAGCATGCGGCACATGCGTGAGTGGAGATCCGCTGGGGCGGCGCCGACACGATCGCGCCGTTCGCGTCGGACACCCGGCCCTATCTGGAGGGGATACCAGGTGCGGCGGGGCTTTCGGCGGGGCACGAGGTCCGGCACGGGGACTTCTTCCCGTTCATGGCGCAGGGCGCGGGTGTCCGATCGCGAGTCGCCGTAGAGGCGGCCGGCTTCTTCCTGCGGCATCCGGCGGGCCCGCCCACCGCATAACGTCAGTTGGACGATTAGAGTGGGCCTGTGGCTCTCCTACGTCTCGCGCTGAACCAGGTCGACTCCACCGTGGGCGACATCGCCGGCAACGCCGACGTCGTCCTGCGATGGACGCGGCATTCCACCGAGCAGGGGGCGCACCTGGTCGCGTTCCCAGAGATGATGCTCACCGGCTATCCGGTGGAGGACCTGGCGCTGCGGTCCTCGTTCGTGGAGGCCAGCCGCTCCGCGCTGCGGGAGCTGGCGGTGCGGCTGCGCGACGAGGGGCTGGGCGGCGTGCCCGTCGTGGTGGGGTACCTGGACCGGTGCGAGCAGGCGAAGCCGCGCTACGGCCAGCCGGCCGGCGCGCCGCAGAACGCGGCGGCCGTGCTGCACGACGGGAAGGTCGTGCTGTCGTTCGCCAAGCATCACCTGCCGAACTACGGGGTCTTCGACGAGTTCCGCTACTTCGTACCCGGCGAGACGCTTCCGGTGATCCGGGTGCACGGCGTCGACGTGGCGCTGGCGATCTGCGAGGACCTGTGGCAGGACGGCGGCCGGGTGCCGGCCGCGCGCAGCGCCGGAGCCGGGCTGCTGCTGTCCGTCAACGCCTCGCCGTACGAGCGGGAGAAGGACGACACCCGCCTTGAGCTGGTCCGCAAGCGGGCGCAGGAGGCCGGCTGCACAACGGCGTATCTGGCGATGACCGGTGGCCAGGACGAATTGGTCTTCGACGGGGACACCATCGTCGTCGACCAGCAGGGCGAGGTGCTGGCCAGGGCGCCGCAGTTCGAGGAGGGCTGCGTCGTCCTCGACCTGGAGCTGCCCGAGGCAGGCCCGGTGCCGGCGGGCGGCACGGTCGACGACGGCCTGCGCGTCGAGCACCGCACGCTCTCCGCGGAGCCGCTCGCACCCTACGAGCCGCTGGTCGTCGGCGGTCGGGCGCCGCACATGGCGGACGACGAGGAGGTGTACACGGCGCTGGTGGTCGGATTGCGGGCCTACGTGCGCAAGAACGGCTTCCGTTCGGTGCTGATCGGTCTCTCCGGCGGTATCGACTCGGCGCTGACGGCCGCGCTCGCCTGCGACGCGATCGGCGCGGAGAACGTGTACGGCGTCGCGATGCCCTCGCGTTACTCCTCGGAGCACTCCGAGGGCGACGCGGCCGAGCTGGCCCGACGCACCGGCCTGAACTTCCGCACCGTGCCCATCGGCCCGATGTTCGATGCCTACATGGAGTCGCTGGGTCTGACGGGCCTGGCCGAAGAGAACCTGCAGTCACGGCTGCGTGGCACGACGCTGATGGCGCTGTCCAACCAGGAGGGCCACATCGTCCTGGCGCCGGGCAACAAGTCGGAGCTGGCGGTCGGCTACTCGACGCTGTACGGCGACTCGGTCGGTGCCTACGGCCCGATCAAGGACGTGTACAAATCGACGGTGTTCGCGCTGGCCAGGTGGCGGAACCGGGATGCCGGGGCGCGGGGTGAGACGCCGCCGATCCCGGAGAACTCGATCACCAAGCCGCCGAGCGCCGAGCTGCGGCCCGGCCAGGTCGACACCGACTCGCTGCCGGACTACGACATGCTGGACCCGGTCCTGGAGCGGTACGTCGACCGGGATCAGGGCCGCGAGGAGATCCTCGCGGCCGGCTTCGACGCCGAAACCGTGACGCGGGTGCTCGCCATGACGGACACGGCCGAGTACAAGCGCCGCCAGTACCCGCCGGGCACGAAGATCTCCGCGAAGGGCTTCGGCAAGGACCGGCGGCTGCCGATCACCAACCGCTGGCGCGAGGACGGCTGACCGGTCTCCGGCCGGCTACCGGTCGGAGAAGTCGACGGACGCGGCGATCGGCAGGTGGTCACTGCCGGTCGCCGGAAGCGTCCACGACGAGACGGGCTCCAGGCCCCTGACCATGATCTGGTCGATCCGGGCCATCGGGAAGGCCGCCGGCCAGCTGAACCCGAAGCCGTCGCCCGCCGCCCCCTGTGTGGAGCGCAGCTGCGCGGTGACGGGTGCCAGCGCGCGGTCGTTCATCGTGCCGTTGAGGTCGCCGAGCAGCACGACGTCGTCGATGGGCTCGGCGGCGACGGCCCGCCCGAGAAGCCGGGCGCTCTGGTCGCGCTGTCCGGCGGTGAACCCGGCCCGGAACTGCACCCGCACCGACGGCAGGTGGGCGACGTAGACGGCCACCTCGCCCTGCGGCGTGCTGACGGTGGAGCGCAGGGCGCGTTTCCAGCCGATGTCGATGTCCACCGACCGGGAACCGGAGAGCGGGTAGCGGCTCCACAGGCCGACCGTGCCCTCGATGTCGTGGTAGGGGTAGGCGGCGGCGAGGCCCTTGCGGTAGGCGTCGGCCTGCTTGGGGGACACCTCCTCGAGGGCGACGACGTCGGCTCCGCTGCCGGCCAGCCCGGCGGCGGTCGCCGCCGGATCGGGGTTGCCGGCGGAGACGTTGTGGGTGACCACCGTCAGGTCGCCGCCGCTGCCGGTCTTGTCGGCGAACAACCCGCCGAACAGGTTCAGCCAGATCAGTGAGGGCAGCAGCAGGGCGACCAGCGCGGCGGCGGAGCGGCGCAGCAGGGACACGAGCAGCAGCAGCACGATGAGCAGGCCGCTCCAGGGCAGGAACGTCTCCCACAGGGAGCCGAGGTTGCCGACGGCGTTGGGCACCTCGGCGTGCAGGGCGAGCGCCGTGCCGAGGGCGAGCGCCACGGCGGCGAGCAGCAGGCCGCGCCGCCACATGCCGGGGCCGCGGCGGCGGATCGCCTCCCGCAGTCCCCCTCGCGGCCCGTGCTCCCGCAGACGGGCGCGGAGTCCGTGGCGGCCGTCCGCGTCCGCCTCGGCCTCCGTCATGTCCGCCCGTGCCATGCCTCTCCCTCGCTTCGCCACCGCCCCGTGAGACCGTTACGCAGGTACAGGACGAGTGGCCGCGCGCCCACAGTTCCTGGTCGGTCTCGATCATGCCGGGCTGTGACGGAATCCGCACATCCGGGCCCTCCGGTCGCCGTCCGGCCCCCTTCCCAGGGCCGCCGGGGGCGTGCCAGCATGGAGGACGGAATCCGGGGACGCCGTGAGGGCGCCTCGAGACGACGACACGGGAGCATGTGCGATGACGCCTGCCCAGAATCCCTCCTCCGCTCCGGCGCTGTACGGCGGGAAGCAGAACCGCCGCATCACCGTCCGTGATCTCTCGGCCGCGAAGGAACGCGGCGAGAAGTGGCCGATGCTGACGGCCTACGACGCGATGACCGCCTCCGTCTTCGACTCCGCCGGCATCCCGGTGCTGCTCGTGGGCGACTCGATGGGCAACTGCCACCTCGGCTACGACACGACGGTGCCTGTCACGATGGACGAGATCGCGATCCTGTCCGCCGCCGTGGTGCGCGGCTCGAAGCGTTCCCTGGTGGTGGCCGACCTGCCGTTCGGCTCGTACCAGGAGGGTGCGGTGCAGGCGCTGCGGAACGCGACACGCCTGGTGAAGGAGTCGGGCGTCGGGGCGGTGAAGCTCGAGGGCGGCGAGCGGTCGCTGCCGCAGACGGAGTTGATCGTCTCCGCCGGCATCCCCGTGATGGCGCATCTGGGCCTGACCCCGCAGTCGGTCAACGCGATGGGCTACCGCGTGCAGGGCCGTGCGGAGAAGGACGCCCACGACCTGCTGCGCGACGCGAAGGCGGCGCAGGAGGCCGGTGCGTTCGCCGTCGTGCTGGAGATGGTGCCGGCTGAGCTGGCCGCCGAGGTGACGCGGTCGCTGCACATCCCGGTCGTCGGCATCGGTGCCGGGGCGTCCTGCGATGCGCAGGTGCTGGTGTGGACGGACATGGCGGGGCTGACCGACGGCAGGCTGCCGCGGTTCGTCAAGCAGTACGCCCAGCTGCGGCAGACCCTTGGTGACGCGGCGCAGGCGTTCGCGCAGGACGTGGTGGGCGGCGGGTTCCCGCAGCAGGAGCACAGCTTCGGCTGAGCGGCCCGCGAGCGGTCTCCCTGCCCCGCCGACAGCCCGCCTGCACCTCGGTGTAGGCGGGCTGTCGGCCGTCTGTCGGTGCCCGCTGCCAAAGTGTGTGCCATGACACGACAGACCGCACCGACCCCCGGGGGCCACGGCACCAACGCCGTGGAAGTCCGTGGCCTGGTGAAGCACTACGGCACGACCAAGGCCGTGGACGGCATCGACCTCGACGTGCGTGAGGGCACCGTGATGGGTGTCCTCGGACCGAACGGCGCGGGCAAGACGACGCTCGTGCGCATGCTCTCCACCCTGCTGCTGCCCGACGCCGGGCGGGCGACCGTCGCCGGCTACGACGTGGTGCGGCAGCCGCGGCAGCTGCGCCGCACCATCGGCCTGACCGGGCAGTACGCCTCGGTCGACGAGAAGCTGTCCGGCTGGGAGAACCTGTACATGATCGGCCGGCTGCTCGACCTGTCCAGGCCGGACGCCCGCCGCCGTGCGGACGAGATGCTGGAGCGGTTCTCGCTGACGGACGCCGCCAAGCGCCCGGCCGCGAAGTACTCCGGCGGCATGCGCCGCCGGCTCGACCTGGCAGCGTCCATGATCGGCCACCCGCGGGTGCTGTTCCTGGACGAGCCGACGACCGGCCTGGACCCGCGCACCCGCAACGAGGTGTGGACCGAGGTGCAGAACATCGTCCGCGAGGGCAACACCGTGCTGCTGACCACCCAGTACATGGAGGAGGCGGAGCAGCTCGCCGAGGAGCTGGCCGTCATCGACCAGGGGCAAGGTCGTCGCCGAGGGCCGGGTCTCCGAGCTGAAGGCGAAGGTCGGCGGCCGTACCCTGGAGGTCCGGCCGGCCGAGCCGGGACGAACTGCACCGCATGGTCGGCGCGCTGGCCCAGGCCGGCCTGGACGGTCTCGGCGAGCGCGAGCGCCGACGAGGAGCGGGGCGTCGTCTCCGTGCCGATCGTCAGCGACGAGCAACTGACCTCGGTCGTCGCCCTGCTGGGCGAGCGCGGCTTCGCGATCGCCGACATCGCCACCCACCTGCCCTCGCTGGACGAGGTGTTCCTGGCCATCACCGGCCAGAAGGCCACCCACAGCGACGAGGAGCAGCCCGAACTCGAGGAGGTCCCGGCGTGACGACCGCCACCGCTCCGCAGTCCAAGCCCGCGCCGGTGGCCGACGAGGGCCGCATCGGCCTGCGGGCCAATCTGCGGCACATCGGCGCGCTGGTGCGCCGCAACGCCCTGCAGATCAAGCAGGACCCCGAGTCGATGATCGACGCGCTGCTGATGCCCATCATCTTCACGCTGCTGTTCGTCTACGTCTTCGGCGGCGCGATCGGCGGTGCCGGTGGGGGCGCCGCGCGGCAGGCCGTACACCAACGTCCTGGTGCCCGGCATGATGGCCATGATGGGCATGAACATCGCCATGGCGGTGGGCACCGGCATCAACGAGGACTTCCGCAAGGGCGTGATGGACCGCTTCCGCTCCATGCCGATCGCCCGTTCCTCGGTGCTGATCGCGAAGATCGTCGTCGAGATCGGCCGGATGCTGGTCGCCATCACGGTGCTGCTGATCGTCGGCTTTCTGCGTCGGCTACGACCTCACCGGCAGCTGGGCCGGCCTGCTGGCCGCCGTCGGGCTGCACGGCGCTGTTCGGCGCCTCGCTGGTGTGGATCTTCATGCTGCTGGGGCTGACCATGAAGACCGCGCAGGCCGTGCAGGGCGTCTCCTTCCTGGTGATGATGCCGCTGCAGTTCGGCTCCTCGGTCTTCGTCCCGCCCGACGACGATGCCGGGCTGGCTGGAGGCCTTCACCCACGTCAACCCGCTCACCCACGTCGCGGACGCGGCCCGCGGGCTGATGAACGGCGAGGGCGCCGTCGCCTCACCGGTGTTCTGGACGCTGGTGTGGTCGGTGGGCCTGACGGCGGTCACCGCGCCGCTGGCCATCGCCAAGTTCCGCAGCAAGACCTGACGCCACGCCGCCGTGTTCAGACGGTGTCGCGTCCCACCAGGGCGGTGGCCTCCTCCACGGAGAGGCCGCCGCCCTCGGCGTAGGCCCGCTCGTACTCTTCGGCCGGCAGCCCGGCGGCCTGCACCGCCGCCATGCTGCGCTCGCGCAGGTGCCGTTCCATGGCGTTGGGGACGTGACCGCTGGGCATCCGGGTGCGCACCGCCGCGTCGAAGGCGCCCACCAGCCGGACGGCGTCCGCCGCCCGTCCCAGCCCGGCCGACGCCCACGCGGCGGTGAGGAACTGGCCGTACAGCAGCGTGGGCGAGACCATCTTCGCCATCGGGTCGGCCAGCTCGGGCAGCGCGGCACGCAGCGCCTCGAGCCCGGTCCGGTAGGAGCCGTCCTCGATGTGCAGCCAGGCCAGCAGGCTCTGCACCATTGCCCCGAAGAGCTGCGGGGCGCGGTCGGCGAACTCGTCGGCCATGGGCCGGAGCAGCGTCCCGCGCCTCCTCGACGCGGCCGCTCCGGCCCAGCCGCAGCGCATACTGCAGCGTGGCGAAATTCGGCCGGTCGCCCCCTTCGTCGGACTCCCGCACCGCCTCGCGCAGCAGCCGGTCGCCCTCGGCCTCGTCGGCGGCGTCACCGGTCTCGAGCAGGGCGCTGCCCAGCCGCGCCTTGAGGACGGGGACCTGGCTGTGGGCCCGCAGCCCGAGCGCGTAGTCGACGGCCCGGCGGTAGTCCTCGGCGGCCTCGGCGTAGGCGCCGCGCAGCTCGCGTGCCTCGCCGCGCCCGGCCAGCGCCTCGGCGATGCCCCAGGCGTCCCCGAGCCGGGTGAAGACCTCCAGTGCCTCGTCGGCGTCGGCTGCCGCTCGGCCCAAGGCCTCGCCGACGTCGTTTCCGAGTTTGCCGCGGAGTTGGAGGGCCATGCCCAGTTCCCAGTCGTAACCGCGGGCCCGGCAGGCCTCCACGGTCGCGTCGATCACGTCCGTCAGGACGTCGAACCGGCCGAGCATCATGGGCGCCAGGAACCACATCAGGCCGGGCAGCCGGCAGGTCTGCGGCAGTCCGGGCTCGGCGGTGTAAGCGGCCATGACGCCTTCCAGCTGTTGCTGCATCGCCGGGTCGCGGTGGTCCCGGGCCCAGCCGCTCTCCTCGTCGGCGAGCACCATCAGCCGCACCCCGCGCCGCGCCTCCTGCAGCAGTTCGTCGTCCATCGGGGGCGGCGCGTCCGTGCAGCGGCGTGGTATCGGCGGGGCGGGGGCGACGGGCGGGACGAACGGGTCGGGGCCGAGCACGGCGGTCTCCCGAGCCCAGTTGCGGGCGTCGGCGCGGTGGTTGCGGATCTGCCAGAACCAGCCCATGGCGTGCACCAGGCACAGCGCCTCGTGCTCGTCCCCGGTGCGGATCGCGCGGCGCAGGGCAGTGCGGATGTTGTCGTGGTCACTCTCCAGCCGGTCCAGGTGTCGGACCTGGTCGGGGCCGTGCAGCAGGTCGTCGGTCGTGCGGGCGAGTTCCCGGTAGGCGAGCAGGTGCCGGCGGGCGACGGACTGCGTCTCTTCCGCCTCGGCGAGACGTTCGGCGGCGTACTCGGCGACGGTCTCCAGCAGCCGGTACCGCATCCGCCCGTCGCCGGCCGGGTCGGGCGCGGCGAGCACGAGCGACTTGTCGACGAGCGCGGCCAGCACGGCCGCGACGTCCGCGGCACCGACGCGCGGCGTGCGGACGACGCCGGGCGCGGGCCGGACGTCCACTTCGTGCTCCGGCGCAGCCCATTCGGTTCCTCCCGGGCCCGCGGCGCCGGCCACGGCGCCCTTCCCCCTCCCTTCGGCGAGAGACCACCCCCGCCTGCCTGCGGGGAGACCCCGGGCATCGGGCCTCCTCTCCTGAACAGGGGCGCCGCCGGCCGACGACGTGTCTGCGCCGTGGCGGAGCGGTACGGCCGGGGCACCGGCCGGTGAGAGCGGGACGCCGGGGACCTGGTACCCGCCGGTGTCCGCGCACACCGTTTCGGCCTCCTCCAGGCCGCAGCCGCCGGAGAAGACCGACAGGCGGCGCAGCACCGCGCGCTCGGCCGGCGTCAGCAGGTCCCAGGACCAGTCGACGACGGCGCGCAGCGTCTGCTGGCGGGGCAGCACCGTGCGGCTGCCGCCGGTCAGCAGCCGGAAGCGGTCGTCGAGCCGGTCGGCCAGGGCGCGCGGCGACAGGGCGCGCAGCCGGGCAGCGGCGAGTTCGATGGCCAGCGGGAGACCGTCGAGGCGGCGGCAGATCTCCGCGCAGGCGGCCGCGTCTTCATCGACGTCGAAGCCAGGACGGGCGGAGCCGCCGCGGTCGGCGAGCAGCCGCAGGGCAGTGGGGCCGGGCAGCGGTTCGACGGGGCGCAGCCGTTCGCCGGGGACGCCGAGCCTCTCGCGGCTGGTGGCCAGCACGGTCACGTGCGGGCACTGCACGAGCAGCGCCTCGGCCAGATCGGCCGCCGCGGCCACGAGGTGCTCGCAGTTGTCCAGGACGAGCAGCATGCGGCGGTTCCCGCAGTGCTCGGTCAACTGCTCGAGTGCGTCGCACGGGATGTCGGCGGCGGCTCGCAAGCCCTCGGCCGCCGTGCCGCGCAGCACGGTCTGGCGGGCGCCGACGGCAGTGAGCACGGCCTCGGCGACGGTCGCCGGATCGCGGACGGGCGCCAGCTCGGCCACCCACACGCCGTCCGGCCAGTGTGCGGCGGCCGCCTCGGCGGCCTCCAGTGACAGCCGGGTCTTGCCGGAGCCACCCGGGCCGAGCAGGGTGACCAGCCGGGCGTCGGCGAGGTCGCGGCGCAGCAGCCGCAGGTCGGATTCGCGGCCGACGAAGGAGGTCAGCCGGGCGGGCAGGTTGCTGCGGGGCGGCGCAGCCGCACCCGGTGCCGGCCCAGGTGACGCCTCCGGCGTACGCGCCGCTGCGGGCCCGGGGGCCTCGCCGCGCAGCAGTTCGGCCTGCAGCGTGCGCAGTTCCGGTCCTGGGTCGGCGCCCAGAGTGTCGGCGAGGGCGGCACGCACCTCCTCGTATCCGGCAAGGGCTTCGGCTGCCCGCCCGGCGTCGCGCAGGGCACGCAGTCGCAGGGCCTGCAGCGGCTCGTCGAGGGGGTGTTCGGCAGCGAGTTCGCCGAGCGCGGGCAGCGCGCCGTCGGCGCGGCCGAGCGCCACGTCGGCGGCGAGCCGGGTGCGGCGGGCGTCGAGGTGACGTACCTCGGCGCGGACGGCCCGTGCGCCGCCGGCGTCGGGCAGGTCGGCGAGGGCCGGGCCGCGCCACAGGGCGAGCGCCTCGTCGAGCAGCGCGGCGGCCCTGTCGGGGTCGCCGTCCGCGAGGGCGCGGGCGCCCTCGCCGGTCAGCCGCTCGAAACGATGCAGATCGACGTCGTCCCGGTCGGCGGCCAGCCGGTAGCCGCCTTCGGCGGAGGCCACCGCGTGGTGGCCGAGCGCCCGCCGCAGCCGTCCGACCAGTGCCTGGACGGCGGCGGTCTCGTCGGCGGGCGGATCGCCGTCCCACACCTGGGCGGCCAGCTCGCCGGGCCGCACGGTGTGCCCGGCGTGCAGGGCGAGGGCGGTCAGCAGCGCCCTCAGCCGGGCCCCGGAGACGGGCGCGGGGGCGCCGTCCTCAGCGAGTGCTTGCGTGGTCCCCAGAACGCGGTAGCGGTAGCGCACCTGTTCATCGTGCCAGGTCGCGCGGGCGGCGCGGAGCCGAGTACGGTCTCGGCCATGACGTCAGCCGCCGCCGCGCACCGTGAGCTCCGCCGGGTCAGCCCCGTCTTCCTGGGTCTGCTGGCGGTGACGACCGTCTCGGGATGGGCCGCGTGGTCGGGGTTCTCCGGGGTCACCGGCCCGGCCGTGTTCCTGTTCGTCGTCGCGGGCTGGATCGTCTCGCTGTGTCTGCACGAGTACGCGCACGCGCGCAGCGCACTGCACAGCGGCGACCTGTCGGTCGAGGCGCGGGGCTACCTGTCGCTGAACCCGCTGAAGTACACGCACGCGCTGCTGAGCGTGGTGCTGCCGGTGCTCTTCGTCATCATGGGCGGGATCGGGCTGCCGGGCGGTGCGGTGTACGTGGACCGGGGGCGGATCCGGGGGCGCTGGCGGCACAGCATGGTCTCGGCGGCCGGACCGCTGACGAACCTGGTGCTGGCGCTGCTGCTGACCGCGCCGTGGTGGCTGGAGGTGGCCGACGGGATGCCGGTGGCGTTCCGCTGCGCGGTCGCGTTCCTGGCGCTGCTGCAGGTCACGGCGGCGATCTTGAACTCCCTGCCGGTGCCGGGCCTGGACGGCTACGGGGTGCTGGAGCCGTGGCTGTCCCCCGAGGTGCGGCGCCAGGCGGCGCCGTTCGCGCCGTTCGGCATGCTGATCGTCTTCGGCATCCTGTGGATCCCGGAGGTCAACGCGGTCTTCTGGGACTGGATCGACGCGGTGATGCGGGCGCTGGGCGTCTCGGCCGGGGAGACGTTCTCCGGGCAGCAGTACTTCCGGTTCTGGGAGGGCGAGCCGGCAGGACCGGCTTCGGGCTGGTTCCCGCTCGGTTCGTGACCGTCTGCCCGTCAGGGGCCGCGCTCCGGCGCACCTCAGGAGCCGGCGGGCCTCCGACCGGCGCGAGTCCGGCGGGCGTAGTACCAGGCCATGTTGGAGGCCAGGGCGGCCAGCAGGATCCACACCACGCCCAGCCAGCTGCCGTTGACGAACGAGACCACGGCTGCGGCGACGGCCAGCACGCACACGAGCACGCTGTACAGGAAGAGGCCGCGCGGGAGGCGGGACGGCCGAGGCGAGGTCGGGGCGGACATGGGGGGTTCGGCTCCAATGGCGGCGGGAACGGATGCGTCCGCCATTCTCCCCCACGCCCCGCCGCCCACGGACGCCCGCCCCGCGGTCAGATGTCGGTGAGCCGCACACCCGCGTGCGCCTTGTAGCGGCGGTTCACCGAGACGAGGTTGGCCACCAGCGACTCCACCTGGTGTGCGTTGCGCAGCCGGCCCGCGAAGACACCGCGCATGCCCGGGATCCGGTTCGCCAGCGCCTGCACGATCTCGCAGTCGGCGCGGACCTCGCCCAGGACCATCACGTCCGTGGGGATCTCCTCGATCGTCTCGTCGGAGAGCAGCACGGCCGACAGGTGGTGGAAGGCGGCCGTGACGCGGGAGTCCGGCAGCAGGGCGGCGGCCTGCTCGGCGGCACTGCCCTCCTCGGGGGTCAGGGCGTAGGCGCCCTTCTTGTCGAAGCCCAGCGGGTTGACGCAGTCGACGACGAGCTTGCCGCGCAGTTCCTCGCGCAGCGCCTCGAGGGTGGGCCGGTGTCCCTCCCAGGGCACCGCGACAACGACGACGTCGGAGCGGCGCGCGCACTCGGCGTTGTCGGCGCCCTCGACGCCCAGCTGCAGTTCCCCGGCCGCCTGCCGGGCGCGCTCGGCCGCGCGGGAGCCGACGATCACCTGCTGGCCGGAGCGGGCCAGCCGGTAGGCGAGGCCGCGGCCCTGGTCGCCGGTGCCGCCGAGCACGCCGACGGTGAGACCGGCCACGTCCGGGAGGTCCCAGGGGTCCTTCTTGGGTGCAGCGGGAGAAGTCATGTCCCGATCCTGCCAGCACCGGCGCCGCCCCGCCCTACTGGCCAGTAGTGAGCGTGATCACTTCCCGCGGAGAACCGGTCGGAAACGACCCCGGATTCGCACGTTCGGGTGAGAGGGGAGCGGGATCACCGGTGCGCTGCCGGCCACTGCAGCAGGATGCGCGGCATGGACGCCGTACGGGTCGCGCTGCTGCGCGAGGTCCTCGCCGGAACCGAGTGGATGCCGGCCACCCGCCGGTTCGCGGGCGGGCTGCGCGCTTGCGTCGCGCCGCGCCGCGGCGGGCTGCTGCTGGTGGGAACCGACGAGTACGAGCCCTGGCACCTGGCCGCCCACCTCGACGACGAGGCCGCGTGGTCGGGCCTGCCCGAGCTGTCGCCCACCCTGGTGCGCCACCGGGTGCCGCACTCCGCACCGGCGCACCTGGCCGTCGGCCTGGGCCGGCTGGAGGCCGCCGGGCGGCACGAGACGCTGCTGGTGGTGACGCCGCAGCCACCGGGCCCGCAGCTGCTGGAGCGGGTCCAGGACGCCCGGCGGGCCGGCTCCACCGTGTTGGCGCTGGACGGCGGCACCCCCGGCGAACGCTCCGAACTGCTCGGCATCGCCCACGACGCGCTGGTGGCCGACCCCGACGAGCTGGACCTGGACACCCTGCAGCACCTGGTCAGCGCGGCCGCCGGGGAGAACCCGGGCGACGGGCCGGCCGGCGCGCTTCCAGGTCCGGAGCGGCAGCCCTCCGGCCGGCACCGGCGCAGGTTCCGTGACCGGCTCTCCCGACTCGCCGACCAGCTGACCGCGCCCCCGCCGCCGCGCTGGTAGCGCCCGGCCCGCAATCCGGTTGCCCGCGAACAGGCGGGCGGGAGAGCATCGCCGTTCGTGACGCAAGCTCTGCGGGCGGTGCTGCCCGACCTCGCCCCGTGGCGCTCCTCCCGCGACTTCCGCATCCTGTGGTGCGCCGGCGTGATCACCATGTTCGGCAGCTTCCTGACCGTGGTGGCGCTGCCCTTCCAGCTCAAGGAGCTGACCGGCTCCCCGGTGGCCGTGGGTGCGCTGGGCGTCGTGGAGCTCGTGCCGCTGATCGTCTTCGGGCTGTACGGCGGAGCACTCGCCGACTCCGCGGACCGCCGCACGCTGGTGATCGTCAGCGAGACGGCGCTGGGTCTGGTCACTCTCGGGCTGCTGGCGAACTCAGCTGCTGCCGCACCCCTGGACGTGGCCGCTGTACGCGGCGGGCGGCATCTCCAGCGCACTGACCGGCATCCAGCGGCCCGCGCTGGACGCGATCATCCCGCGCATCGTGCCGCACGAGCAGCTGTCCGCCGCCGCGGCCCTGAACGCACTGCGCTGGCAGATCGGCGGCGTCGCCGGCCCGGCGGCGGCCGGACTGATCATCGCCTTCGCCGGACTGGAGACCGCGTACACCATCGACGCCGCTCACCTTCGTCGCCTCGGTGGCCCTCGACCTGCGGCTGCGCCCCTCCCCGGCCGCGCACGAGGCGCCGCGGCCCTCCCTGCGGCGGATCTGGGAGGGCGCGCGCTACGCGTGGAACCGCACGGAGCTGCTGGGCACGTACGTGGTGGACATCGCCGCGATGCTGTTCGCCTTCCCGCTCGCCCTCTTCCCCTTCCTCGCCGACCAGCTGGACGCCACCTGGTCGCTCGGCCTGATGTACGCGGCGCTGCCGTTCGGGTCGGCGATCGTCAGCGCGACCAGCGGCTGGACCAGGCGGATCCACCGGCACGGCCGGATGGTCGCCCTCGCGGCGATGTGCTGGGGCGCTGCCATGGCGATGGCCGGCTGGGTGCACCACGTGTGGCTGGTGCTGCTTTTCCTCGCGGTGGCCGGCGGCTTCGACATGGTCAGCGGCATCTTCCGCTCGACGCTGTGGAACCAGACGATCCCCGACGAACTGCGCGGGCGGCTGGCGGGCATCGAACTGCTGTCGTTCTCGGCCGGCCCACAGCTGGGCCAGACCCGGTCCGGCGCGGTGGCCGCTTGGACCTCGGTGCGCACCTCGGTGTGGAGCGGCGGCGTCGCCTGCGTGGCTGCGGTGGGGCTGCTGGCCCTGGTGCTGCCGAAGCTGATGGCCTACGACGAGCGGACCAGCGAGCACGCCGCCGCCGTCCGCACCGCGCGCACGGCGGCCGGTTCCAAGGCGGGCTCACCGGCCTGAGTAGTGCTCAGACGGTGTGGACGGTGACGCCGGCCTCGGCGATGCGCTCGCGCGCCGAGGCGGCGAGGGAGCAATCGGTGACCAGGACGTCGACCTTCTGCAGCGGGCAGATGCGGGCGAAGGCACGCCGTCCCACCTTCGTGGCGTCGGCGGCCACCACGACGCGCTGGGCACGTTCGGCCAGCAGCCGGCTGATCAGTGCCTCCTCCTCGTGGTTGGCCATCAGCCCCCGCGCGGGGTCGATGCCGTCCACGCCCAGGACCACGACGTCGAGCGCCACCTCGTCCAGGACACCGATCGTCAGCGGGCCGACCAGTTCGTAGCTCTGCGGCCGCGCCACACCGCCCGTCGCCACGATCTTGATCTGCGGGCGCACGGCCAGCTCTCCGGCGATGTTGAGCGCGTTGGTGACCACGGTCAGCGCGGGCGCGCCGGCGGGTGGCGCCGGCTCACCGCGCGTGGGCGCCTCGCTGTGGCGCAGGGCCAGGGCCCGCGCCACCTCGGTGGTCGTGGTGCCGCCGTTGAGTCCCACGACGTCGCCGGTGGAGACCAGGTCCGCCGCGGCGCGGGCGATGCGCTGCTTCTCCGGAGCGTTGCGCGCGGACTTGTAGCGCAGCGGCAACTGGTAGGAGACACCGTGCGCCACCGCGCCACCACGGGTGCGCACCAGCATCTGCTGGGCGGCCAGTTCGTCCAGGTCACGCCGCACGGTGGCAGCCGAGACGCCCAGGGCCGCGGCCGCGTCCTCCACCTCGACCCGGCCGGCGCCCGCGAGCATCTCCAGCAGCGCGCTCCATCGCTGGTCCTTCCTGGCCACGCCGTCAGGAGCCGTCGTCGGGAGTGCCCCGCGAGGAGGTGTCGTTCCAGCGCGGATCCGTCTCCCACTCCACGTTGCGCTCGTGCGCGATCTCCATGGCGCGGGACGCCTCCTCGCGGCTGGCGTACGGCCCGAAACGGTTCTTCGAAGGGCACTGCGGCCCCTCCTCCACCGTCTGGTGCTTGAGGCAGTAGAACCATTCACCGGGTTTGCCCACGGTCGCGCGTTTGAAGAGTGCCATACCGCAATGCTGCCCCACCGCGCGCCGCGTCACCAAGGTTAGACTCGCAGCCATGTCCGACCAGTCAGTCCTCGTCCCCGGCACGCTCTCCCCGCAGCGGACCGTACCGTCCTCGATCGCGCGCCCCGAGTACGTGGGCAGGCAGGCCCCGAGCCCGTACACCGGGCCCGAGGTACAGGACGCCGAGACGGTCGAGAGGATGCGCGCCGCCGGCCGTATCGCCGCGCAGGCGATGGAGGAGGCCGCGAAGCACATCGCACCCGGTGTCACCACCGACACGCTGGACGCCGTCGCCCACGACTACATGTGCGACCACGGCGCCTACCCCTCGACGCTGGGCTACCGCCGCTTCCCCAAGTCACTGTGCACCTCGGTCAACGAGGTGATCTGCCACGGCATCCCCGACTCCACGGTGCTGCGCGACGGCGACATCGTGAACCTGGACGTGACGGCGTACGTCGGCGGCGTGCACGGCGACACCAACGCCACCTACCTGTGCGGCGAGGTGGACGAGGGGTCCAGGCAACTGGTCGACCGCACGCGGGAGTCGCTGAACCGGGCGATCAAGGCGGTACGGCCCGGCCGGCAGCTCAACGTCATCGGCCGCGTCATCGAGTCCTACGCCCGCCGCTTCGGCTACGGCGTGGTGCGGGACTTCACCGGGCACGGCATCAACACCTCGTTCCACTCGGGCCTGGTCGTTCCGCACTTCGACGACCCGCGGGCGACGACCGTGCTGAAGCCCGGCATGACGTTCACCATCGAGCCGATGCTCACCCTGGGCACCCACGAGTGGGACATGTGGGAGGACGGCTGGACGGTCGTCACGAAGGACCGCCGGCGCACCGCCCAGTTCGAGCACACGCTCGTGGTGACCGACACGGGTGCCGACGTGCTGACTCTTCCCTGACCGGCACGTCCGCCCGCCACGCGGCGCGCGGCGCGTTCAGTCCGCCCGCAGTGTGAACACCCCCAGCCGCTGGGTGGCGCGGGTCAGCGCCACGTAGCGGTCGCCCTGCGACATCCGGTCAGGGGCGACAGCCAGCACGGTGTCGAACTCCAGGCCCTTCGACTGCCGCGCGTCCAGCAGCACCACCGGCCGGGTCAGGTCCGGCTCGGGCCCGGTGGAGGCGTCCGGCAGCGCGGCGGCGAGTCCGGGGTGCAGCACGGGCGGCGCGATCACCGCGAGCCTGCCCTCGTCCGGCAGTTCGCGGGCCACCGCCTCGGCCACGGCACGGTCCAGCTCGCCCGGTGTGACCTGCCGCTCCCACGGCGGGACGCCCGTGGAACGCACCGATCGCGGCGGTGTGAAGTCCGTTTCGCCGTCGACGCGGCGCGCCTCGGCCGCGTACTCCATGATCTCCGCCGGGGTGCGGTAGTTGAGGCCGAGCCGGATGTGCTCGTAGCGGCCGCCGACGTAGGGGGCGAGGATCTCGTCCCAGGAGCGCATGCCCGCCGAGCTCTGCGCCGGGTCGCCGACGAGCGTCATGGAGCGGGTCGGCGAGCGGCGCATCAGCATCCGCCAGGCCATCGGGGACAGCTCCTGCGCCTCGTCGACGACGATGTGCCCGAACGCCCAGGTCCGGTCGGCGGCGGCCCGCTCGGCCGCGGTGCGGTGGTCGGCCTCCTCCTGCCGCTCGGCCATCGACTCGGCGTCCAGGACGTCCTGCACGCCGAGGATCTCGGCGTCCTCCTCGTCGATGTCCTCGAACTCGTAGGTGCGGGAGGCGTAGGCGACGTCGAGCACGCCCTGGGCGTAGGCGATTCGCTCACGGCGCTCGGCCTCGGCGGCGGCACGGGCGGCCCGGTCGTCCTCGCCGAGCAGCTCGGCGGCCTCGTCGAGCAGCGGGACGTCCGCCGGCGTCCACGGAGTGAGCGCGGTCTCGCGGCGGACCGCGTCGGCTTCGGCCTCCGACAGGCCGAACCCATAGGGGGCGGCGAGCAGATCGGCGACCAGCCGTTGCGGCGTGAGCAACGGCCACAGCGTCTGCAGTGCGGCACGGTAGCCGGGCGCGGCGCCCAGTTCGTCGCGCAGCTGGGCGACGTCGCCGGCGTCCAGCAGGTCGGGGCCGCCGTAGGGGTCGGCACCGATGCGCTCGGCGAGCCGGCCGGTCAGGGCGTTGAGCAACTCGCCGGCGAAGTGCTCGCGGGCGAGGTTGTGCGGCAGACCGGTGGCGCGGGCCTTGTCGCGGGCGACGCGCACGGCCTCCCGGTCCAGGACCAGCATGTCCCCGTCGTGGTCGACCTCCAGGGACTGCGTGGGCAGCGCCTGGCGGTCACGCACGGCCTGGGCGACGATCCCGGCCATCCGCGGGTCGCCCTTGACCAGGGCGGCCTCCTCGGTGTCGGTGCCAGTGGCGGTGACGCCGGGGAAGAGCTCGCCGACGGTGGCGAGCAGCACCCCCGTCTCGCCCAGTGAAGGCAGCACCTCGCCGATGTAGCCCAGGAAGGCCGGGTTCGGACCGACGACGAGCACGGCGCGCCGGGCCAGCAGCTCGCGGTACTCGTAGAGCAGGAACGCGGCGCGGTGCAGCGCGACGGCTGTCTTGCCGGTGCCCGGCCCGCCCTCGACGACCCGGACGCCGCGGTGCGGGGCGCGGATGATCGCGTCCTGTTCGGCCTGGATGGTCTGCACGATGTCGTGCATCCGGCCGGTGCGGGCGGCGTCCAGCGCGGCGAGCAGCACGGCGTCCGCGTCGTGTGACTCGTGCCCGGTGCGCTCGGCGTCGTCCAGGTCGAGGATCTCGTCGTGCAGGCCGGTGACCTCACGCCCGGAGGTGGCCAGGTGCCGGCGGCGGCGCAGGCCCATGGGCGTGTGGCCGGTGGCCAGGTAGAAGGGGCGGGCGACGGGGGCGCGCCAGTCGATGAGGAGCGGCGTGTACGCGTCGTCGTCCTCGCGCAGACCGGTCCGGCCGATGTGGTGGTGGCCGCCGGCGGCGAAGTCGATGCGGCCGAAGCACAGTCCGGAGTCGACGGCGTCGAGCGCGGCGAGCTGCCCGGACTGCTCGTGGGCGCGCACGTCCCGCTCGAGCCGGGCCTGCTGTCCCGTCGAGCCGTCCGCGAGCGCGGTGCGCACCGACTGCTCGGCCGCCGCACGCAATGCGTCGACTCTTGCGTAGAGCCCTGCGACGAATTCCCGCTCGGCGCGGAGTTCCTCGCTCGGATGGTTTGACAATTGCGCTCCTCGCACGCTAGAGTCTTCCACAAGAAGCCCCGAATTGGGGCCTTTTTTCATGTCTGCAGAAGCCTCCTATCTTCGCGTGGATTCCTGCCGCCGTCAAAAGGCGCCGAAGAATGCGCGGAGCGGCCCGGCGGGCCGCTGCCCTCCATCGGGCCGTTCGCACTGACCGGCCCGTCGCCCGCGAGGCGGCCGGCACCTCCAGCGTCACGCACATGGCCGCCGGCCGCACCCGGCCTCGGCGCCGGGCTTCGCTGCGGCCGCCGTGCGCACCACCGCCGGAATGGGCCGTCCGATGACCGCCGTTCCGCCGCTCACCGTCCTGGACTCGCCGCTGCTGGAGACGGCACCGTGGCGGGCGGTGCGGTCGAGCAGCTCCTCGCCGTGGACCGGCGCCGGCGTGGCGCCGGGCGGCGCATCGCACCCGCCCCACCCCTGCTCCGACATACACGCTGGTCACCGCGTTGCCCGCGCCGCTCCCCACCGGCCCCGCATGGCCAAAAGGCGCACCCTCCGCAACTGATCACCGATCATCCCGACTCGGGCTGAACGAACAGGACCGCACGATCTTGGCCATCATCGAGGAATTTGACCAAACAGCGGCGAATCCACATTGATATGACTTAGGGTCGCAACCGTTCACAGCGCGTCGCGTCAGGGGAGAGAGCGGCGCGCTGTCCCGGCTTCCAGTGCCCAGGGGGGTACATGCGGCGCTACACGACCGCTCTGACCGGCCAGGTCGCGGCCGGAGCAACCACGGCGGCACCGCCCGTGGCGCAGCGGACCCGGCACAGACCGGCGGTCCCGCCGCACGGGCCCGACAAGCCGGCCTGGTACCTGCCGGCGGCCCTGGCGGCCGACGCGGCGGGGACGGCGACGGCGGTCCTCGTCACCTTCGCTGCCACCGGGCAGCCGCGCCCGGCAGCAGCCGCCGTTACGGCCACCGCCGGGTGGCTCGCCGTACAGGCCGGCCACCGGCGCTACGGCCTGCACTCGCTGGGCGAGTCGCGCGGCCTGCTCTCCACGCTGCACGACTGGCTCACCCTGCTCGGCCTGCTGGCCCTGCTGCGCGTCGCCACCGGCGAGGACTCCTCCCCCGGCGTGGCCCTGCTGGCGCTTGCCCCGGTCCCGGTGCTGACCGGCCTGTGCCGTGCCCTGACGCACCGGCACCTGACCCTGCAGCACCGGGCCGCACAAACCGTCCAGCGGGCGCTGGTGGTGGGCGAGCCCGGGCCGCTCGACCACGTCGTGGAGCAGCTGGCCGCCAGGACCGACCACGCCTACGTCGTCACCGGGGCAGTACCCGTCGGCGCCGGCGAGCTGCGCTGCGGCGCCCCCTGCGCCGAGCGCCTGACCGTCGAACCGGTGGATGACGGGGGGCTCGTGCTGTCCGCCGCCCGCCGGTTCGGCGCCGAGACGGTACTGGTCGTGCCCGGCTCGGCGCTCACCGGGGAGCGGCTGCGGCGGCTGTCGTGGGCCGTGCAGGATGCGGGTCTCCCCCTTGCGGTGGCCTCCGGGCTCACCGACGTCGCCCTGCGCCGGCTGCGGGTGGCCACGGCGGCCGGGCTGAACCTGCTGCACGTGACGCCCCCACTGCGGCGCGGCGCCCAGGCTGTGCTGAAGTCCGTGCTGGACCGGCTGGGCGCGGCCGCAGGACTCGTCCTGCTGGCACCGGTCTTCGCGCTGCTGGCGGTCGCCGTCCGGCTGGACTCCCCCGGACCGGCCCTGTACCGGCAGACCCGGATCGGGCGGCGCGGCGTCCCGTTCACCCTGTGGAAGTTCCGCTCGATGGTGCCGGACGCCGACCTGCTGCGCGCGGAGCTCGAGGCGGCCGACGAACAGGACGGGCCGATGTTCAAGATCCGCCGCGACCCGCGGGTCACCCGGCTCGGCGCCCTGCTTCGCCGCACCTCGCTGGACGAACTGCCGCAGCTGGTCAACGTGCTGTGCGGCCGGATGTCGCTGGTCGGGCCACGCCCACCGCTGCCGGAGGAGGTGGCCGCCTACGACGCGGTCGCCATCCGGCGGCTGGACGTGCGGCCCGGCATGACGGGGCCGTGGCAGGTGGGCGGACGCTCGGAGCTGTCCTGGGACGAGAGCCTTGCCATCGACCTGCGCTACACCGACAACTGGTCCCTGACCGGTGACCTGGACGTGCTGGCCCGCACGATGCGGGCCGTGGTCGACGGCCGGGGTGCCTACTGATGCCTCGTCACACGCTCTGCGGGAGCGCCGGCCTCGCACCACCACCGGTAGGTCTCCCGGACCCCGTCGGCCAGGGCGATCCGCGGTGTGAAGCCGAGCGCGCGCAGCCGGGAGACGTCGAGCAGCTTGCGTGGCGTGCCGTCCGGACGCGAGGTGTCGAAGGCGATGCGTCCGGGGTGGCCGACCACGTCCCGCACGGTCTCGGCCAGCTCCCGGATCGTCAGGTCCTCGCCGCAACCCACGTTGACCGGGTCGTCGCCGTCGTAGTCCCGCAGCAGCAGGGTGCAGGCCCGGGCCAGGTCGTCCACGTGCAGGAACTCGCGGCGCGGCGTGCCGCTTCCCCACAGCACGACCTCCTCCAGTCCGTCCCGCCGCGCCTCGTGGAACCGGCGGATGAGGGCGGGCAGCACGTGCGAGGTGGCCAGGTCGAAGTTGTCCCCGGGCCCGTACAGGTTCGTCGGCATGGCCGAGATGTAGGCGGCGCCGAACTGGCGTCGGTAACCGCGTACCTGGGTGATGCCGGCGATCTTCGCCAGTGCGTAGGGCTCGTTGGTCGGCTCCAGCGGCCCAGTGAGCAGCGCGTCCTCGGTGATGGGCTGCGCGGCGTGCTTGGGGTAGATGCACGAGGAGCCCAGGAACAGCAGCCGCGGCACGCCGGCGGCGTGCGCGCCGGCGATGACGCTGAGCTGGATGCGCAGGTTGTCCTCGAGGAAGGGCACCGGCTGGTCGCGGTTGGCAAGGATTCCGCCGACCTTGGCGGCGGCCAGCACCACGGCGTCCGGGCGGCTCTCGCGCAGCCACCGCCCGGTGGCCTCCGCGTCCCGCAGGTCGAGGTCGGCACGGCCCCGGGTGAGCACCCGGTGCCCCTCGGCGGTCAGCTGCCGGGCCACTGCGGAGCCGACCAGCCCGCGGTGCCCGGCCACGAACACCAGGGCGGACGGCGGCAACAACGGTATCGATCGTGTCATGTCAGCACATTCTGCCAGCGCGCCGCCCGGCGCCGCGGGCGTTCGACCAGACAGACCACTGGGGGCACCACATGGGCAAGAGCGCACTGATCACCGGCATCACCGGCCAGGACGGTTCCTATCTGGCCGAACTGCTCCTGGACAAGGGGTACACGGTGCACGGCCTGGTGCGACGCTCCTCGTCCTTCAACACCGGCCGCCTGGACCACGTCTACCAGGACCCGCACGAGCGCAACCGTTCGCTGATCCTGCATCACGCGGACATGACCGACGGCGTGGCGCTGGTCAACCTTCTGCGGGACCTCACCCCCGACGAGGTGTACAACCTGGGCGCCCAGTCGCACGTGCGCGTGTCCTTCGACTCGCCGCTGTACACCGGTGACGTGACGGGCATGGGCACGCTGCGGCTGCTGGAGGCGATCCGGGCCAGCGGCATCGACACCCGCATCTACCAGGCGTCCTCCTCGGAGATGTTCGGCGCGGCACCGCCGCCGCAGAACGAGCGCACCCCGTTCCACCCGCGGTCCCCCTACGGCTGCGCGAAGGTCTTCGGCTACTGGGCGACGGTCAACTACCGAGAGGCGTATGACCTGTTCGCGGTCAACGGGATCCTGTTCAACCACGAGTCGCCGCGCCGCGGCGAGACGTTCGTGACCCGCAAGATCACCCGGGCGGCGGCCCGCATCCGGGCCGGCCTCCAGAACAAGCTGTACCTGGGCAACCTGGACGCGGTGCGCGACTGGGGCTACGCGCCGGAGTACGTCGAGGCGATGTGGCGGATGCTGCAGCACGACGAACCGGACGACTACGCGGTGGCGACCGGTGAGGCGGCCACCGTGCGGGACTTCCTCGGCGCCGCGTTCGGCGCGGCCGGGCTCGACTGGCACGAACACGTGCGTTTTGACGCGAAGTACGAGCGGCCGAGCGAAGTGGACGCTTTGATAGGTGACGCCGGAAAGGCGGAGACAGCGCTCGGCTGGAAACCGCGGGTCCGGTGGGCGGAGTTGGCCCGGATCATGGTCGAGGCGGACATCAGCGCCCTGGACGCGGAACTGAGCGGCGCGACGGTACGGATCGACCGGTGAGACCGGTGTTCGGCAGCGGATCTGAGGATCGGACAGGTGGGGCGAGATGAGCGGTAGAGAGTTGGGCCGGCGGCGCACGACACTGGTCGCCGTGGCGCTGGCGCTGACGATGGGGTCCTGGACGGGCGCCCAGGTCACCGGCGGCGGGCAGGCGGCACACGCGCTGACGCCGCCGGTGACGATGACGGCTGACGACCTGCCGACCTGGCAGACCAACGGCGTGGTCTGGGCGCTGGCCCAGCAGGACGGCGTCGTCTACGCCGGCGGCACGTTCTCCGCCGTCCGGCCGCCCGGCGCGGCGGCGGGTGAGCAGGAACAGCAGGCACTGAACTTCGCCGCGTTCGACGCTGCGACGGGCGAGCCGACCGGCGACTGCGACCTGTCCTTCAGCGTCGGCAGCGGCACGGCCACCGTGCGGGCGCTGGCGGTCTCCCCCGACGGCAAGACGTTGTACGCGGGCGGCCGGTTCGGCGGCGTCAACGGCGTGCCCGTCAGCAACCTCGCAGCGATCAACCTGCCGGACTGCACGGTGGACTCCGGCTTCCACGTCGGCGTCTCGGCCACCGTCCGCACGCTCGACGCCACCGCGGACACGGTGTATCTGGGTGGCGACTTCACCAGCGTGCAGAACAAGCAGCGCAGGTACTTCGCCGCCGTGAACACCTCGGGTGAGCTGGAGTCGTGGCAGGCCGACGCCGACCGGCCGGGCCGCACGCTGACGGTGACGCCCGATGGCAAGAGCGTCGTCCTCGGCGGCGACTTCTTCACCGTCCGGGGCCTGGACTCGCACGCACTGGCGGTCGTCGACGCCACCACCGGAGAGCTGGAGAAGCGTTACCCGCTCGGCTTCTACTCCAAGACCTCCGTGGTCAAGGGAGTGGCGACGGACGCGACCGGCTTCTACACGGGCAGCGAGGGCACCGGCACCGGCGTCTTCGACGGCCGCACCGCCTTCGACCTGGACGGCTTCGGGCAGCGCTGGCGCGACACCTGCCTGGGCGCCACCCAGGACGTGCTGGTGTACCACTCGGTGCTCTACAGCTCCTCGCACGCGCACAACTGCGGCAGTATGGGCGAGTTCGGCGAACTCCACGAACGGCAGCACCTGCTCGCCGAACGGGTCGACCAGCCGGCGCTGCTCAGCTGGTTCCCGGACACCGACGACGGCCCGTCGAGCACCGAGCAGATCGGCCCGCGCACCATGGTGGTCTCCCCCGCGGGCGACACCGACTACCTCTGGGTCGGCGGTGAGTTCACCCGCATGACCAGCGACGGCATCCGGCCGCAGCAGGGCCTGGTGCGGTTCTCCACCGGTGCCGACGTGCACAAGCCGTACGTCCCGGACCAGGTAAAGGCGGAACGCACCCGGAGCAACGACGTCGAGGTCAGCTGGCGGGCCGGCTGGGACCGCGACGACCGCACCCTGACCTACCGGGTCTACCGCAACGGCGACGACGAGCCGGTCTACACCACGACCGCCGACTCCACCTTCTGGAACCGGCCGACGATCAGCTTCACCGACGACACCGTGGAATCCGGAAACACCTACAGCTACCGGATCACCGCGAGCGACGCCGGAGACGCGAACACCTCGAACGCTTCGGACGCGGCCTCCGCCACCACAGGGGGCGTCCCGAGCGAGTCGACGAAGGTGGTGGAGCCGTCGGCGGACACCTACGTCAACGGTTCCGCCAGGTCGGCGAACTACGGCGAAGACCACAAGGTCGCCGTGCGCGGCAGCTCCGCCTACGAGACGTACCTGCGCTTCGACCTTCCTCCTGCGCCCTCCGGCATGAAGCTGACCGGCGCCCGGCTCACCGTGCACACCAGCGGCGACTCCTTCGCCGGCTCGGGTGACGCCGTGCAGGCCCGTCCGGTCACCGGCGGCTGGTCGGAGTCGTCGGTCACCTACACCACGAGGCCCTCGCTGTCCTCCACGGTGCTCGGCACCCTGGACAAGGCACCGGAGACGCAGACGGACTACTCGGTGACGCTGGACGCCGACGCCCTCGCCGACTCCCTGGACGACAGCTACGACATCGCCCTGACCAGCGAGGGAACCGACAGTCTGTGGTTGCTGGCCGGCGAGTCCGGCGGCTCCGGGGTACCGCGGCTCACGCTGACCTTCGAGGCCCGGTGATCGGCGCGCGCGCTCGCAGCACCGCGGTGGCCGCCCTGGTGGCCGCCACCGCGGTCCTCGCGGCCGGCTGCGGTGGTGGGTCGCACGAGGAGCGTCCGCGAGCAGCCGCCGCACCGTCCGTGACCGCGTCGGCATCGGCGTCGGACGAGGCGCCGGCGAAGTCCGGGGGGAAGCCGTCGGCGCCTGCTGACTCCTCCAAGCCGGCTCACCGGAAGCCGGAGGGCAAGGACCGGGCCGAGAACGAGCCCACGGTGCCGAAGTCGGAACTCACCCCGGCCACCGGCACTTTCACCGCGAAGCAGAAGGAGTATCTACTCGGCCGGGTCCCGAAGGGCACCGACCCCGCCGCTGTCCTGCAGGCGGGCCAGGAGACGTGCAGCCGCATCAAGTCGACCGCCGGTCTGGACCGCGAGGCCGCGGTCAGTGCCTTGAAGAGCGGTGAGATCCGCAACGCTCAGCCTGCCGTCGAGCACCTGTGCCCGACGTTCCGGCCGTTGCTGCGGGACGCCGGACTGACCGACTAGGAGATTCCGCGTGAACACGCTTCCCGTGGTCGTCGTGATACCGACGAAGAACGAGGCCGAGAACATCCAGGCGGCCGTCCGCTCCGTGATCGGCCGCTTCACCGCCGTCGTCGTGGTGGACTCCGACAGCACGGACGAGACCCGGGCGCTGGCCGGGAAGGAGGGCGCCGAGGTCGTGCCCTACGTCTGGAACGGCCGCTATCCGAAAAAGAAGCAGTGGTGCCTGGACAACGTCCGCACCGACGTGGACTGGGTGCTCTTCCTCGACGGCGACGAGACGGTCGGCGACCCGCTGCTCACCGAACTGGGCCGTGTCTTCGCACAGTCCCCGGTCGGGCCTGCCGCCTTCGACATCCCGCTCGGCTACTGGTTCGCCGGACGCCGGTTGCGCCACGGCCACACCATCGTCAAGCGGGCGCTGCTGGACCGCACCCGATGCCGTTTCCCCATGCCGGACGACCTGCCGGCGCCCGGGATGGGTGAGCAGGAGGGCCACTACCAGCCGCTCGCCCAGTGCGTGGCCACCCTCCGCGCGCCCCTCGAGCACCGCGACCTGGACCCGGTGCGCACCTGGTTCGAGCGGCACAACCGCTACTCGGACTGGGAGGCGTGGCTGGAAGAGCATCCGCGGGTGCGCGAGCAGATCCGCAGGGCCAAGACCCGGCAGGGGCAGCTGTTCCACCGCGCGCCGCTCAAACCCCTGGTGTCCTTCGCCTACGCCTACGTCTACAAGCGCGGGTTCCTCGACGGCAGGGCGGGCCTGGACTACGCCCTGGCCATGAGCTTCTACCGCTGGCAGATCGGGCTCAAGGCCAGGGAACTGCGCCAGGTCAACGGCGGGAAGGACCAGCGGTGACCCGGCCGTAGACCTCCAGCAGGCTGTCCACCACCGTGTCGATGGTGAAGCGCTCCTGGACCAGCCGCCACGCCGCCTCGGACGCGGCGGCGTTGGCGGCCGGATCCAGCAGTTCCAGCACGGCGCGACCGACCACGTCACCGTTGTCGGCATCCGCCCGGCTGTCCACCACCCGCCCGGCGCCTGCCGCGGCGACGTCAGGAGACAGTCCGCCGGTCCGTGCCACGACCACGGGCAGCCCGACGGACATCGCCTCCAGTACGGAGACGGCGAACGGCTCGACGACCGACGGCAGCACGTAGACGTCGGCCGCTCTCAGTCGCTCCAGGACCTGCTCGTGCCCCAGCGCTCCGACGTACTCGACCGCATGGCCCACGCCGAGCTCCCGGGCCAGCCTCAGCATGTCCGCCGCCATGGCGCCGGTGTCCGGTCCGGCGAGTACGAACCGCGCGTCCGGATGTTTCGCCAGCACGACCGGTGCCGCCCGCACGAAGTCCTGTGGCCGTTTGCGCTCCTGCACCCGTGCCACGTACAGCACGGTCGGCGGATGCCCCGCCTGTGCTGTGGCACGACACTCCTGCGCGGCGACGCCGTTGACCAGCCGGTACGCGGGACCCATGGCCCGGGGAGCCACGACCGCGGCGGTGTCACGACGCTCCTGCTCGGTCAGGTGCAGCACGGCGTCGGCCCGTCGCAGCACCCGGCGCAGCCCCAGAACGTCGACCACTTTGGCCGCAGCCTTGTCCGTCGGGTCGATCATCCCGTGTGTCTGCAACACGAGCGGGCGACGGCACTGCACGGCCGCCAGCGCCACGGGGAGAGTCACCAGGTCGCGCATCAGGTGCACGTGGACCACGTCGGCCGAGCGCACCAGCCTCCGCGCACGGGCGAGCAGCGCCGGGGAGGTGATGCCGCTGACCTCGAACCGGGGCAGCACGTGCCGCGCCTGGAACAACCGGGTGGGCACACCGTCGACTTCGCGGGGCAGCGACCCGGGAAACCCGTCTCCGAGAGCGACCACCGCGGCGCACACCCCTCGGGAACGCAGGCCCCGGGAGAGGTTCAGTGCGACGCGGGTGGGCCCGCCGAAGTCGTGTGTCGGCGTGTGCAACGTGACGGCGTGCAGCACTCTCATGGGTGAATTCCCCTCCCTTTGCGTCTCCCCTGACGCATTCGTGAGCCTACCGATATGGCCCCCCAAAACGGGCCCTGATGGCTAAACTCCCGCAGGGGGTGGAGACATGACCGTTCACACGGCCGTCCGTCCGGCCTCGGTGCGCACCGGCACGCCACGGGCCGCGCTGTCCCGGGCCCTGACGGTGCCGATGGTGATCGGTGTGGTGGGTGTGCTGCCGGTGCTGGTCGCGAGCCGACCCGGCCCCGGAGTGCACGACACCGTCTTCTGGCTGCAGCTCGCCCTGTGCTGCTACGCGGGATCCCGGCTGTGCGCCATGGTCCTGACCGCCCGGCGCAGACTCGTCCAGGGGTCGTTCTGGCTGTTCGTCTACATCGCGATGGGTGTGGCCCCGCTGGCGCAGGTGGTTCTCGCCCGCACCCCGACACCCGTGGTCGGCCCGCGGGGGGACACGGTGCTCGCCGTGGCGCTCGTGCTCGGCGGTGTCGTGGCCTTCGACGTCGGGGTGCTGCTGGCCCGGCATCCCCCGCGTGCGCGTCGGAGCCCCCGGCGGCCGGCGACCGTACACCGGCCGCGGCTCTACCTCCTGGCGGCGCTCGCCTTCCTGTGCAGCGGCCTGATGATCGTCCGGCTGGGCGGCCTCGAGGTGTTCTTCAACAGCCGGCAGGCCATCAGCGAGAGCATCGGCGCCGCGACCGGCGGGCAGATCGGGGCTACCTCCTCCTCGCAGGCCGGCTCGGCACTGCTGCGCGGCTTCGGTACGGTCCCGGCGGTGCTGGCGCTGCTGTTCGTCACGCGCTGGCTGGTCACCTCGCGCGGCGCCCGACGCAGACCGGGTGTCCTGCTCCTGTGGTGTGCGCTGTTCGCACTGAACGCGGTCGTGAACAACCCGATCTCCAACCCGCGCTACTGGTTCCTCACGGTCCTCTTCGCACTGCTCTTCACCGCCTTCCCCCGGAGCCCGGTGATGTACCGGGGCGCGCTGGCCCTGGGCGTGGTGATCGCCTTGGTGGTCTTCCCGTTCGCAGACCGCTTCCGCTACGAGGACTCCGGTGACCGAGGCGCCGACTCCGGGTCGCTGCTCGTGCCGCTCACGTTGAAGGACTACGACCAGATCGGCATGTTCGCGAACACCATCTCCTTCGCAGACGCCGGCGAAGGGCACACCTACGGCCGGCAACTGTCCGGAACCCTGCTGTTCTTCGTGCCGCGCTCCGTCTGGCACGGCAAGCCGGTCGACTCCGGGGTGCGGGTCGGCGAGTGGATGGGGATGCGGAACACGAACCTGTCCTCGCCTTTGTGGGCGGAACTGTGGCTCGACTTCGGCCCGTTCGGGATGCTGCTCGGTTTCGTCCTGGTGGGGTACGCGTGCGACCGTGCCGATCGCGCCTACGTGCGCCGCACGCTCGACGACGGCAGGCCCGGCAACGTGCTGGCCGTCGTCGTGCCGCTGGTGGCCGGCTACAGCTTCATCCTGCTGCGCGGACCGCTGTTGCAGGCAGCGGGGCGCGTCGCCATCGCCGTGCTGTGCGTGGCGCTGGTCACGACGTTCCGGGACCGGCCGTGGAAGGAGCTCCGCTGACCGGAGCTCCCGGGAGCTTCGCGACGGCGGGCAGGCGCGTGACGCGCAGCCAACCGGCGGTCGCCTTCCCCGCGGACCCCAGGCACAGGCCCCACGCCGCACCGAGGACGCCGCCCCACAGGAAGCCCAGCAAAAGGCAGCACACGGAGGTGAGCGAGAAGGCGACCTGGAGCGGCATCGTGGCCCTCGGACGCAGCACACGAAGGGCCAGCAGGCCACACGTGCCCAGGGCCATGGCCGCGTACTGACTGCCGGTGGCGGGCAGCAGGTGCACGGCCGCGGGCCAGGTGTCGCCGAGCAGCGCACGCCCGGCGCCGTCCGGGAGCACGCCGAGCACCACCGCCCAGCAGCCGGCCGCGGCGGCGAGCAGCGCGCCGATGCCGACTGCAACACGTGCGGTGCGCCGCGCCCCGCCCAGCCGGCCCAGGAGCGGCGGACCGAACCCGGTGACCGCGTTGAACAGCACGTTCAGCGGCCCGAACAGCGTCGTCGCGCCGCGCAGGGCCCCGACGGCCAGTGGCGTGGCGAGCAGTCCCAGGCCGACGACGGCCAGTTGGGTGCCGGCGTTGCCGACTCCGAACTCGACGGCGAAGCGCCGGCCTAGATGCCCGGTGCGCAGGTACCGCAGCGGATCGGTCTCACCCTGGCGCAACCGGGGCCGGGCGAGCCCCAGCCCGGCGAGCAGGGCGGGCAACCCGGACAGTCCCCACACGACGATCAGCCGGGCCGGGCCCGTTCCCTCCGGCTGCAGCGCCAACGCGGGCACAGCCACCAGCAGGCGCACCACGTCCGCCGTCAGCGCGTGGTCGCTGCGGCGCAGCGTGGAGAAGACGTAGCGCAGGCATTCGTGGGTCAGCAGAACCGGCAGCACCGCACCGAGCGCGGTCAGTGCGGCGGTGAGCCGCGGCGGTGGCCCGGGGGCGGCCGTCAGGGCGACGACGGTCAGTGCCCCCAGGAGCAGGGACGCCCCGCAGGTGAAGGCCAGCGCGGAGCGGCACGCCGTCCGTACCGACCGGGCCTCGCCGCGTTCGAGCACCAGGGCCTGTCCGACGAAGGCCGTGGACAGGCCCAGCACGACGGTGAAGACCGTGTACACCACGGAGAAGGCCGCGAAGGCTGGTGCGGAGGACTGCCGCGCCGCGACGACGAGCACCGCGATGTTCGTCAGCGCGGCCACACCCTGGTCCGCAACCGCACACAGGACGGCGGACCGGGTGCCGATCGGACGCCCGGCCCGCGCCGACTCGCTCACCTGTGCGGGGAGTGCTCTTCGAGATCCGACGGGTCCACTATCCGCAGACCGACCGTGTCCACGCCCACCTCCCGGTTCGGCACCTCGTCCGGCACGTCGTACCCGGAGCCGCCCGTTCGCCGCGTCGCGGTGTCGCCACCACGCCGCTCCTTGGCGGCGGCGCGCCGGGCGCCCTTGGGCTCCGCCTCCCCCGCTCCCTGCGAGTGCAGGACAGCGCCGAGCAGCACACCGCCCGCCCCGACGACGAGTTCCCGGACCCGGGCCAGGTCGTCGCGTCGCACCTCACGCGGATCACAGACCACCAGCACCCCGTCGACGCGGTCGGTCAACGCGATCGCGTCGGCATAGGAGAGGACGGCGGGTGCCAACACCACCACGACCGCGTTGCGTTCGTCGGAGTGCGCGATGAGCTGGGTGGCGGCCGGTGAGGTCAGGGCACGGGGCACGTTGCGCACCCGGTGGCCCGGCACGAGGTCGAAGATGCCGGACTCTCCGGCGTCGATGGGGACACGACGCCCCGTGGGCCAACCTGCCGGCCCTCGCTGCGGCGTGCGCGCCCAGCCGGGACGGACGCCGTCCGCGTGATGCAGTTGCTCGGTCAACGTCGGGGTCCGCAGATCCGCCTCGACCAGGAGCACGTCCTTGCCCATCTCGGCGAAGGCCGCGGACAGGTTCACCGCTGCGGCGACCGTGGTGAGGATACCGCCGCGCGGTGCGACGACGAGGAGGCGGCGGCGTTGCGCGAAGTTCTCGTCATAGGCGAGCCGGAAGGCGACGGAGCGGTACTCCTCGGCGAGCCGCCCCTCGGCGAGCAGTCCTTCGTCCTCGCCCCGCCGGGTCCGTGGGAGGGTGCCGAGCACGGGGGCCCGCAGGGCACGTACGACGTCACCGGACGAACGCACTGTCGGGTCGAAGACCAGGCGGATCCAGGCGGCGAGCATGCCGAGTCCGACGCCCACCGCGGCGCCGAGACCGAGCAGCAGCGGGAGGCCGGGGCCTGAGGGGCTGTCCGGCGGCGTCGCCTGCGAGACGACCTGGCCCGGGGTGCTGTCCAGTGCCTGCAGCTTGTTCATGTCGCTGTCGATCTGGGCGATCTGGCTGACGATGGAGGTGCGTGCCGACAGGGCGGAATCCAGCCCGCGGCCCTCCGGGAGGGAGTCGATGTCGTCCGCCAGCCGGTCCCGTTCGGTGATCAGTGGCTCCAGCTGCCGCTTGTACGCCTTGATCATGTGACCGATGAGCTGGTCCGTGTCGTGCTTCCGGTTGTCGAGGTACGCGTCGGCGAAGGCGTTGGCCCGCCGGGCGGCGGTCCGCGCGTCGTCCGCCGTGTAGGTGAAGCGCAGAACCACGGTGTTGGGCGGGTTGGTGACCTGCAGGTCCTTGGCGAGCTTCCTGGGGTCGCCCTTCCAGCCGATCTTCCTGCCCGCCTGCTGCGCGATGACCTTGCTGAGCGCCGTGCGGCGCTGCGAACCCATGCTGATGTCGCCGCTGGGTGTGCTGGCCGTCAAGGGGTCCGTGGAGGGGGCGCGCAGGGTGACCTCGGTGGCAGCGGTGTAGGAGGCGCCGCCGGCGACGCCCAGCCAGCCGCCGGCGAGCAGGCCGATGAGAAGACCGGTGGTGAGGAGCAGGCGGTACCGCAGCAACTGACGGAACTGGTCGCGGAGCAGGTCGGGTTCCTCGTGCGGGTGGTAGCCGCGGGGCTCCTCGCGTGGCCAGCCGGTGCTCATGACCGGGCCCCCTCGGCGACAGGCGTCGTCGCGAGCGCGGGAGAGCGCCCGAGTGCTTCCCCCACGAGGGCGTCGACGCGTGCCAGGCCGGCGGTACTGCTCAGTTCCGCCTCGACGTACGCCGGTCCGGCGGCGGCCAGCCGTGCGGCGCGCTCCGGTTCCCGCTCGAGTGCGTGCACGGCGGCGGCGAACGCGGCCGGGTCCTCCGGACGGACGAGGGCGCCCGCGCCGGAGCGGCGGACCTCCTGCGCGGTGCCGCCGGCGTCGGCGACGGAGGCCAGGACCGGCCGTCCGGCAGCGAAGTAGGAGGTGAGCTTGGAGGGCACGCTCATGTCCAGCACCGATGCCCGCTGGGTGACGGCCAGCACGTCGGCGGCGGCCAGCACCTCGGGGAAGTCCTCGGTGCCGGCGGGCGGCCGGAAGTCGACGTTGGACAGGCCGGCGGCGAGCCGGGCCAGGTGCGCGCGCTGGTTGCCGTCGCCCATCAGCACGATCCGCAGGGCCGGATCGAGACGGGCGGTCTCGATCAGCACCTCCAGGCCCTGCTTGAGACCCATGTTGCCGGAGTGCAGGACGACGGTGCGGCTGTCGTCCCAGCCGAGCCGGCGCCGCGTCTCCTCGCGCGGGCGCTGCGGGCGAGCGACGTGGGACCAGTTCGGCACCAGGCGTATCCGGCTGCGCGGCACGCCCATCGCCGCCACTTTGGCCACGAAGCTCTCGTGGATGACGCCCACGAGCGCGGCACTGCGCAGGATGCGGGACTCGACGGCCGCCGCAACACGTGCGGCGCGGTCACCGCCGCGGATACCGCTCTGCGCGGCCGCCGCGCCCATCAGGTCCTGCACGACGGGTACGAACGGCACCCGGTGTCGCCGCGCCAACCGGGCGGCAAGCACGCCCCCGGCGAGGCTGGGCAGTTGGGCGACCACCGCGTGCGGCGGCGCCATCCGGGGCGGGGCCAGGGCGCCGTGCGCGAGTATCGACAACTCGTACAGCGCGCGCCGTGCCGCCGTCTGCCGGGACGGGACGGTGTGCCGTCTGCGGTGCACGCGGACGCCGCCGCGCTGCTCGGTGACACGCCACACGCCCCGGTAGCCGGGGTCGGTGCGCCAGGCCGGGTAGTGCGGCAGCCCGGTGAGCACGTGCACTTCACAGGCCAGCTCCTCAGCCCAGTGCTCGGCCGTCTGCGTGGCGTACGGGCCGATGCCGGCATGTTCGGGCGCGTAGTTGGTGGACACGAGCAACAGTCGGCACACCCTGGATGCGGACATGTGTTCCCCTCCCCCTCGAACCCCCCGGAGCCTCTCAGCTCTGATCATCCGCACCCTAGCCGGACTCCGCACACCATCTACCCAACTTGCCACGAATCCCTGGCGGCTGTGGTTGTATCGGCGCCATCGCTGAAGCCTGTGGGGGGTTACATGTCACACGTGGTCGGCTACGCGCCCGGCGTCTACGACCTGTTCCACATCGGGCATCTCAACATCCTGAGACAGGCCCGGGCACAGTGCGACTACCTGGTCGCCGGGGTCACCTCGGACGAGACGGTCTCACGCAAGGGCTACCCGCCTGTGGTGCCGCTCGTCGAGCGACTGGAGATCATTCGAAGTGTGCGTTACGTGGACGCCGCCGTGGTCGAGACCGAACCCGACGACCGCCGAGTGGCCTGGGAGCACGTGCGCTTCGACATCATGTTCAAAGGCGACGACTGGCGGGGCACCGCCCGCGGCAGGAAGCTCGAGGAGGACTGTCGATCCGTCGGAGCGAAGGTCGTCTACTTCCCCTACACCATGCACACGTCGAGCACCCAGCTCCGTCGTGCACTCGACGTGCTCGCCCCGTCGCTCAGTCCGGCCGCACCGCTGACAGCGCACGGAACCACTTGACCAGGAAAGCGACGAGGAACAGGGCGGAGGCCGCGAAAAGCATCGCGTAACCGGCCAGGAACAGGCGCGGGTCGCCGAGCAGCAGGAAGACGGCACAGAAGACGCCGTAGTCCACGGGCAGCAGCGCCACGGCCCGCACGCGTGACGGCGCCGTGCCGACCTCCTTGGCCGCGGGCTTCGGCAACAACTTCTCCGTCAGCACCCCGCCGAAGAAGATGAGTACGGCGCTGCACTGGAAGGCCAGCGGCAGCAACAGCCAGCCGTCGCCCGGCAGGTCGAAGAACCGGTAGAAGGAGATCAGCACGGCAGCGTGCAGCGCGGTGATCTTCGCGCAGTCGACGACGTGGTCCAGCCACTCCCCCGCCGCACTGCTCTCCCGGCGAAGCCGGGCCAGCTGCCCGTCGGCGGAGTCGAAGGCGAAACCGACGGCCAACGCCAGGTACACGCATACAGCCAGCGGCCAGCCGGGCACGACGAGTGCGACGGCCGCCACCCCGGCGAAGCTGAACGCGGCGCTGAGCATCGTCACCTGATTCGGCGTCAGTCCGGCCCGGTACGCACCGGCGGCCAGCACCCGCCCGACGGGCCGGTTGACGTACCGCGAGTAGAGAGACACCCCCTTCCCGCTCTTCTGCGCGCCCCGTAACCGCCGCAACGCCTCGGCGAACGTCTCGCTTCTCACAACCGCTTGCTGCACCGTCATGCCAGCCCCCAACGCTTCGGCTTCCCTGCGGTGGATCCTGCCATCTACAGCGGACCCAGGTGAGGCATTCGACTCACCCGAGAGCACCGCAAGCTCGTCAAACGCCGTTGCCCGGTAGCGGACGATGGTCTTACTTCAGCGGACGGGGAGCGCAGCGCATCTCGGAGCGGGTTTCATCCTTGTTCTTCCACCGCTCGTACGCTGTCACGATGACAACTGTCAGATCGCGGCGGTGAAGATCACCACGCCGGTCACGCCGCCGGGAAGCCATTCGCCGCGACACATCCGCCGACTGCCGCGCCCGCAATCGGCCCTCCACGAGCGAGACAGCGACGGTGGCAGCAGCGGACGCTCCAGCAGTCACGATCGTGGCGGCAAGATCGAACAGTCCTGTGGGGTCAGTACGGTTGATGTAGTCGGCCGACGGGTCTGTACCGTCAGCCTGGGTTGCCCACGGCGTGAGCCAATCCGAATGAGCAGGCCAGGACACAAGCTGTCGTGCGGCATCAGTTGCCGTCAGGCGAAACGCAACCTGCAGAACCTGGCCAACTTGGCCGAAACTGCGCCGCTCTAGCTTCCGTACGGTCGGCGGGACCTGGCGTCGCGGAGGGCGTGGGCCCACCAGGTGAGGTGATCGAGCAGGGTCTTCAGCGCGGCGTCGCAGGACTGGGGGTCGAGAGGGTTGCCCTCGGTGTCGAAGCAGGCGCCCGCGCCGTGGAAACTGACGGTGTCGCGGATGGTGACGGCGTGGAGTTCGGCGAAGACGGTCCGCAGGTGTTCGACCGCGCGCAGGCCGCCCGAGAGGCCGCCGTAGGAGACGAAGCCGACGGGCTTCGCCTGCCACTCCGCGCGGTGCCAGTCGATGGCGTTCTTCAGCGCCGCCGGGTAACTGTGGTTGTACTCGGGGGTGACGACGAGAAACGCGTCTGCCGCCGCCAGGCGCGGGCTGAGCTGCGCGAGGGCGGCCGAGGCCGCGGGCGGGGGCGCGGCGCCGAACGCGGGCATGGCCAGCGGCAGGTCGACGTCGGCCAGGTCGAGCACGTCGACCGTCGTGTCGCCGCGCGCCGCCGCGCCGGCGGACGCCCAGCGGGCAACGGTGGGGCCGAGGCGGCCGCCGCGGACGCTTCCGACGAGGACGGCGAGCCGCAGGGGCTCGGCGAGGGGGGTGGTGGTCGGCATGACTGCGTGTCCTTCCAGGAGGTCGGGATGCAGACAACCGTTCAACTTGAACCAAGGGTGAAGTCAAGCGAGACTCGCCCCATGACACCCGACGGGCAGGTCCCACAGGAGTTGACGGTCGGCGAGCTGGCCGCACGCAGTGGCGTGTCGACCTCCGCCCTCCGCTTCTACGAGCGGCAGGGACTCATCAGCAGCCGCAGGACGACCGGCAACCAGCGCCGTTTCCACCGCCGCGCGCTGCGCCGGGTCGCGTTCATCCGCGCCTCGCAGACCGTCGGCATCCCGCTGTCCGTCATCGGTGAGGTGCTGGCCCTCCTGGGGCCGGACGCGCACATCACCCGCGAGGTGTGGGTCCGCGCGTCGGAGTGCTGGCGGCAGGAGATCGACGAGCGCATCGCCCGGATGGAGCGGATGCGCGACCGCTTCACCGAGTGCATCGGCTGCGGCTGCCTGTCCTTCGACCTGTGCGCGCTGGTCAATCCGGACGACGTGCTCGCCGAGCAGGGCCCGGGCCCCCGGCGGCTGCTGGAGCCGTGACGCGGGAACCCGGGCCCTGAAGGCGACCGGTGAAGCGGACTTACAGGCCGTTGACCCAGTACGGGGAGACGCTGATGGTGCCGTTGCCGCGGGCACCGTTGAGCGTGCCCGAGGAACCGGTGGTCAGGGTGTACCAGGAGTCCACGTAGTCGGGGTCGTTGGTGTACCAGGAGTCCGGGATGGCGTCCAGGACGGCATTCACCAGCGGGGTGTAGACGCCCTGGTCGGTGATGGTCAGCAGGGCGTCGGCGACCGCCTTGGCCAGGGCACGGTAGTTGGCGTCGCCGTCGTCCTCCATCATCACGACATCGGCCGCGTCGTACTTGAAGTGGGACCAGTTGACCAGGATCTGGTTCGGGTAGTAGGTGGTGCCGTCGTTGTCGAGGTAGGGCATGTCGACGGAGTCGACGGCCACCTTGCCGTCGGCGCCGAATCCGCTGACGAGTGAGAAGATCTCGGCGTCGCCCTCGATCCAGGGCTCCTCGTCGTCGTTCAGACGGACCGAGTCGACCTTCGTGGCGGGGAACCCGGCGGTGGCCTGGGCCCGCTCCCCCGATGTGGCCGGCGCGTGCACGCCCCGCTCGGCCAGCACCTCGCGGACGACCCGCAGGCCGGCGGCGGTCGCCTTGGTGCCGTCGATGTCCACGACGTAGACGGGGTGTTCGGGTGCGGCGGCGGTGCTGAGGGCATGGGTGCGGCCACTGCTGTCGTAGGCGGTGACGGTCTTCTCGGCGTCGCCGGCGCTGGCCGCGACCACCCAGGGTGTCGTGCCGTCGGCGACGGCAGCGCGCATCCCGTCGGTGCCCAGGCGCAGCCGCAGCAGAGAGCCGACATCGGCGTCGAGGCCCTTGAGCGAGGCGATGCGGCCGTCGGCGCGGGTGACGGCCGCGTGCAGCCCGCGCCCGGCGTGGGCGTCGGCGTGCGCAGTCAGCGCGGCCAGGTCGACGTCGTCGCCGTCGAGTGCGGCGGCGTCGACCGCGTCGCCCCAGGCCGGGTCGTCGAGGGAGGCGGCCAGGTGACGGGCCACGGACTGTTCGACGTCGCCGACCGTGGTGGCATGCCGGGCGGCCGGCACGCCGGATGCTGCGGACGGCGCGGCGGCGGCGGTGCCCTGCAGCATGGCCACGGCGGCGGCGCAGGCGACCAGCGCGGTGGCGCCACGGGTGGGGGTGGGTCTCTTCACGGGGTTCCTCCTGGAGGCGTGAGCCGCCCGGTCGGCGGCTCGGTGGTCGTGGGGTGGCGCTCAGGATGGAGCCGGCGGTCTATGCGAGTAGACCGCCCATAAAGAGCATGTACATGGCTGACGATGAGCGCAAGACCTCTGCCCGTCCCGGCCGGTTCTCACCGGCGACAGGGGCGGAACCAGGCCGTATGGCCTGCCGGCATGCCTGCCCCAGGCCCGGTCAAGCGGCGGCGACGGGATGGGACGGGCGGATGTTGTGGTTGAGGTGGAAGACGTTGTCCGGGTCGTAGCGGGTCTTCACCGCCTCGAGACGCTCCTGGTTCTCGGCGCCCAGCGCGCGGATGACCCGGTCGCGGCCTTCCCGGCCGATGAAGTTCAGGTTGACCGCGCCCATCGCCCACGGCTGCATGTCGGCCCGGACGTCGCGGGCCCACTGCACGGCGCGCCCGTCATCCTCCGGGTTCTCCCACAGGGCGAAGGGGTGGACGGTCCAGGCCGCGCGACGCCACGGCACCGGGTACCGCGCCGGGCCCCGGGCGACCGCGCCGCCCTGCGGGAAGGCGACGTGCTGAGTGGCCGAGGGGACGACCATGCCCTCGGCGCGGGCACGGAAGCGCTCGACGGCCTCGTCGGGGAAGGAGTGCAGGTACTCCGCCGACCAGTAGTTCCGCAGCCCCGGTGGGTCGTCGAGCATGCACTGCAGGTCCGCGTACGGCATTTCGGCGATCAGCTCGCCCTCCGGCAGCAGGCCCAGCAACGGCTGCGCCACCGCTCGCGCCTCGGCCTCGGGCCCGGTGTAGGTGACGAGCACCGCGCAGGCGAGGCGCCCCACCAGGTGGTCGGGCACGAACGGCTCCTCGGGCGCGGTGAAGTAGAGGACGCCGCCACCGACCTCGTCCGGCGCTTCCTGCATGAAGTCGCGGTAGGCAGGCAGTACTTCACGGCCCGCCTCCGGCCGCCAGATCAGCAGCGCCGCCGTGAGGACCGGGAGCGGATGCAGCCGGAAGGTCAGCGCGGTCGCCACCCCGAAGTTGCCTCCGCCGCCATGCAGCGCCCAGAACAAGTCGCCGTGCTCGGACTCGCTCGCCCGCAGCCGGACGCCGTCCGCCGTGACCAGTTCGACTGACTCGAGGTTGTCGCAGGCCAGCCCGAACTTCCGCTCCAGCCAGCCCGATCCGCCGCCGAGCGTGAAGCCGCCGACGCCCGTGGAGGAGACCCGTCCGCCGGTGGTGGCCAGTCCGTGCGGCGCGGTGGCCCGGTCCAGGTCGCTCATCGTGGCGCCGCCCTCGACGCGGACGGTGCGCCGCTGCGGGTCGGTGCGCGTGCCGCGCATCCGGCGCAGGTCGACAACGAGGCCGCCGTCGGTGGTCGACATGCCGGCCACGCTGTGGCCACCGCCGCGCACCGCGATCTCCAGGTCTGCCTCGCGCGCGTAGCGCAGTGCGGCGGCGACGTCCTCGGCGGTCCGGCACTGGGCGATGACGGACGGAGCGCGGTCGATCATCGCGTTGAACACCGCACGCGCCTCGTCGTACTCGGCGTCCCCGGGCACCAGCACGTCGCCCGCCATCGCTTTCCGCAGTGCGTCCGGTGCCCCACGGCTCCAAGAGGCGTAGGCAGTCATGAGCGCGCCTTCTTCCGCCCTCGTTCTTCCGCCCTCGGTACGCGGCCTTCACTACGAAGGTAGCGGCCGCTCACCGCGCCGCAGCGGGCCCGACGGGCTAGACGTGCTGCGAGACCAACAGGCCGGTCGTCCCCGGTTCCAGGGCCTGGCAGACGTGCCGGACGTCGCCCGGATAGGACAGGTAGTCCCCCGGGGCGAGCTCCACACGTTCGTCTTCCGGACCGATCAGGACGCGGCCTGTGCAGACGACGAAGTGCTCGACGGTGCCGGGCATGTGCGGGTCGGACTCCCGACCTGGGCCGGGCTCGACGTGCACCGCGTAGATGTCGCGGCGTGCTCCCGGCGGGCTGGCGGACAGCAGGATGGCGACGTAGTCCGCGCGTTCGGAGTAGACGGCCGGGCCATCGCCGGCGCGGATCACCTGAACCGCCGGGCGCGGCGGGTCGACCAGCGTGCTGAAGGGCACGTCCAGAGCGACCGCGAGCGCCCACAGCGTCTCGACGCTCGGGTTCCCGGTGGCCGCCTCCAGCTGCGAAACGGTCGACTTGGCCACGCCCGCCCGCTTGGCCAGCTCCGACAACGAGATCCCCACTCGCACGCGCTCGCGGCGCAGCGCGGCGGCGATCCGGTCCAGCGGCGGTCCCGCCGGGATCTGCGATGCCATCGTTCTCTCCAGACTACCGATCGTTCGCCTTGACGAACCCTTCCCTTGCTGTCCATGGTAGGAAACATGCGTTCGCTTCTCCGAACAACCGACCGCGTCGTGCTGCGCGACGTCGGCCTGGTGTGTCTGGCCGACGGCGTCATCGGGGCCTCGTTCGGGGCCGTCACCGTGGCCGGCGGGCTGCCCTGGTGGGTGCCGGTGGCGATGTCGCTGGCCGTCTTCGCCGGGGCGGCGCAGTTCAGCGCGGTCGGTGTCGCGCTGGCCGGTGGCGGACCGCTGGCCGCCGTCACCACGGGACTGCTGCTGAACACCCGCACCGTGCCGTTCTCGCTCGCCGTGGCCGACGTACTGGGCAGCCGACGGCTGACGCAGCTGATCGGCGCACACCTGATCACCGACGAGACGGCCGCCTTCGCGCTCGCCCACTCGGACCCGGCCGCGCGACGGCGGGCGTTCTGGGCGTCGGGCATCGGGCTCTACCTGGTGTGGAACTCCTGCACCCTGGCCGGTGCGCTGCTCGGTCAGGCCGTCGGCGACACGGACGCCTTCGGCCTGGACGCCGCCTTCCCGGCCGTCCTGTTGGCGCTGGTCATGCCGGCGCTGCGGGAGAAGCCGACGCGGGACGCGGCGGTGCTGGGCTCGGCGATCGCGGTGCTCACCACCCCGTTCCTGCCGGCCGGCGCCCCGATCCTGCTCGCCCTGCTCGGACTGTTCGCCGCGCGGCATGTCCCACGGAGCGACGATGGAGGGCGGACGGCATGACGATCGCCGCGATCCTGGCGCTGGCGCGTGGGCACGTATGCCTTCCGGCTGGCGGGTCCACTGCTGCACGGGCGGGTCCGGCTCTCGGAGCGGACACAGCACGCTGCTGACCACCGGGCGCGGCGGTGCTGCTGGTGACGCTGGTCGCCACCTCCGCGCTCATGGAGGGGCAGGGTTTCGCGGGCTGGGCCGCGCCCGGCCGGCGTGCTGGTCGGGGGCGTGCTGGCCTGGCGCCGCGCGCCGTTCGCCCTCGTCGTGCCTGGCCGCCGCGGCGACGACGGCGCTGCTGCGGCTGGTCGGCCTCGCCTGACGGAGTCCTACGAGTCCTGACTGCGGGTCACCCGGGTACCGGCCAGCAGATCGTGCAGCGCGGCGCCGTCCCGGCGGACGGCCGCCAGCCCCGCGGAGACGGCGGGCAGGACCAGCGATGCGGTCAGGCTCGCCGTGACGGCAGAGCCCGGGTCCGTGCCGTTCCCGCGGGCCAGACGGTTCACGGCCAGATGCGCGAGCTGCCACGGCAGCAGCTTCACCGCGGTCCGAGCCGCGATCCGCCGCCGGGAGGGCGGTGCCCCGCGACCGTCCTGGACGGTGAGGCCGTAGAGGCGCTTGCCCGGCGTGGCGTGCCGCCGGCCCACCGCCTCCCAGGCTCCCCACCACAGGGCGGCGGGGAGCACGGTGACGGCGCACTGCGCCAGGTCCGCCGTGCGCGGGTCGCGGAAGTACCGGCCGACGTCCCGGCCGTCGGACCGCAGCCGCGCCGCGCCGACGGCGAGCGCGGCGGGCAACAGCCCGGTCAGCGCGAAATCGACCCCGGCCGCCCTGGCCCGGCGCCGCAGGCCGGCCGGCGACCTCTCGCCGCCTTCGGTACGCGGAGCTGCCGACCTCATGCGCGCCTCCTGTCGTGAGGACCTGTCACCGCCCCAACGCGCACGGAGGCGTGCGAGGTTCCCGCGCCCGTCGCCGCGGCCGCCGCTCCGACACCCGCGATCACCCGGTCGCCCGGACCGGCGGACGGAAGGGCGCCGGCCGCCGGCGGCCGGCGGCCGAAGCGGCGCGGAAGCGCCGCTCCGGGGGCTGCCGGGGCACCCGGGGGTTACGCCCCGGGTGGGAGCTAGGCGCGCAGCTCGGCTGTGCAGCACTTGACGCTGCCGCCGCCCTTGAGGAGTTCGCTCAGATCGACAGCGATCGGCTCGTAGCCGCGCTCGCGCAGTGGTTCGAACAGACCGACGGCCGCCTGCGGGACGAGCACGTGGTGGCCGTCGCTGACGGAATTCATGCCGAAGGCGGACGCGTCGTCCTCCGTCGCGATCAGCGCGTTCGGGAAGAGCCGCTCGAGGACCGCCCGGCTGCCGGGCGAGAAAGCGTCCGGGTAGTACATGATCTCGCCGTCCACGCTGTCGTCGAGCACGCACAGCGCGGTGTCCAGGTGGTAGTAACGCGGGTCGACGAGGTCGAGCCCGAGCACGGGCCGGCCGAAGAACTCCTGCACCTCGCCGTGCGAGAGCGGGCTGGACCGGAAGCCTCTGCCGGCGAGCAGCCAGGAGGCGGTGACGGCGAAGTCGCCCTCGCCCTCGTTGATGTGCTCCGGCTCCCGCACCTCGGTGTAGCCGTGCGCCCGGTACCACTCCAGGTGTGCGGCCGCCTCGCCCATCCGCTCGGGGTGTGCGAAGCGTGCACCCAATACCCGGCCGTCGACGACGGTCGCGCCGTTGGCGGCATAGACCATGTCCGGGAGGTCGCGGTGCGGCTCCAGTACCTCGACGGTGTGCCCCAGCGCCCGGTAGCGGTCCCGCAGCTCCTCCCACTGCGTGACGGCCAGCCGTAGGTCGACGGGCTTGGCCGGGTCCATCCAGGGATTGATCGAGTAGGTGACCCGGAAATGGGCAGGAGGGCACATCAGGTAACGGCGGGCTGCGTACAACGAAGTCTCCTTGTGGGGTCGATGCGCACTGCTGGGCCCATGGTGCGCCCGCAGACCCGGGTGTACCGATATCCGGGTGCGCACCGCTGGCCATTGTCACCTTCTCGGCCCGCTCCGACCACCCGTACCAACCCCCGCAAACGGCGGTGAAAACGGCGGACGGGTGACTGCGCGCCCCTGTGCGCGCGTCCTGCGCCGCCCCCGGGCACGCCGGTGGTACTGCGGGGGAGGAGGATGACAGGCACCTGGGGCGATCTGTGGATTCCGGCTCGGCATGGCTCTTACCCGTCTTACCCTCGTGGTGAGTCCGGTGGCCGTGCGGGAGTCCGGCCCCGGAGCACGGCAGTGGTGGCCCGGTCGCGAGTGAGGCGATAGATGGAACGCGAGAGCAGGTTCTTCCGGTGGCGGCGACGCCTGGGACGCGCAGGCGGGGATGCCGCCGCGCGTGACGCCGCCGCCCGCGAGGATCTGCTGCTGGCCGCCGCCGGCGCCGGCTTTCCGCTGGCCCCCGCCGCTTTCCCGGAGGACTACGGCTGTTCGTGCGTGCGCATCGGCTGTCCCACGCCGGGACGCCACCCCGTCTCCTTCGCCTGGCAGACACAGGCCACCACTGCCCCGGCGAAGATCACCCGCTGGGCGCAGGAGCACCCGCAGGCCAACTTCGTCACCGCGACGGGCCGCAGTCACGACGTGCTGGACGTACCGGAGTCTGCCGGGCGGGCGGCGCTGGAGCGGCTGAACGCCACGGACGTCCCGACCGGTCCCGTGGCGCTGTCCGGCGGCGACCGGATGCTGTTCTTCACGGCCTCCCGCGGCACACCGGACGACGAGGACGAGTGGTGGCCGTGCGAGCTGGACTGCCACCCGGAGACGATGGACGAGCACCCGGGACTGCGCTGGCACTGCCGGGGCAGCTACGTGCTTGTGCCGCCGTCGGTCCTGCCGGGCGATGGTCCGCAGGCTGTGGTGCGGTGGCTGCGGCCGCCGGTGCCGGGCACGGAGTTGCCCGAGCCGCTGACGATGCTGGAGGCGCTGACCGACGCCTGCGCGGTCTACGCGGGCCAGGCGCCGGACCAGGAGACGGGCACCCCCTGGCCGGTCCGCTGAGGGCAGGCACACCACCTGCGGCCCGCAGGCGCCGGGGTCAGGATCCCTCCGCCCGGGTCAGGTCCTTGATCTGGTCGAGGAAGGTGACCTGGCCGCCCTGCTTCGCCGAGGGCACCTTCACCGTGTCCTGCGCGATGCGCACGTAGGTGACTGAATGCTCGGGCGTCCCCGACATGAGCGCCTTGATCAGCGGGTTCGACACCTCGACGGTGTAGTTGCGCGGCAGGGTGCGCTTCGTCTGGTGGTGGGAGGTGAAGAAGACCACCGCTCCGCCGTCCTCGGTGCGCAGTGCGAACGGGGGGTATTGCGATGGTTCGGCGGGCAGGTCGGCGTACTCGGTCCGCACGTTCTGCTGCTGCTGGTCCTTCGCGCGCTGCCCCAGCAGCCCACTCGTGGCGTCGCCTTCGGCGAACTTCTCCCCCGCCCGCCTGCCGAGGTAGGTGGTGTAGGCCTTGCTGAGTCTGCCGGGGGCGATCGTGAGCCCCTTGCGGCCCGTGCCCACCGGGATGTCCTGGACGTGCCCGTCTCCGTCCGTCGCGAACTGCGGCATCTCGTCCGGGGAGACCACCGCCAGATACACGGCCTTCCACGTCTCGTCGATCGAGCCGCGCCGGAAGACCAGCAGCCAGCGGCCGTCCTGCCTCTGTTCGCCGGCGCGCGCCGCCTCGACGTCGACGACGAAGGATTTGGGCCAGCCGGCCTGCTCGGGTATGAGGAAGCGCGGGTCGCTCAGCGCGAGGGGGGCGAAGTCCTTCGCCTGGTCACCGTAGACGGCGTGGCGGGCCTTGAGGCCGGCCTGGTCGATGGCGCCGAGAGCCCCCGCCTCGATCGTGCGGTTGACCCCGACGCTGTACGTCTTGTTGGCCTCGTTGTTCTTGGTCTCGAACGTCTTGAGGACCTTACGCGCCTCGGCCTTGCCGATCGCCGGCACGATCGCCGTCTCCCCGTGCACCGTCATGCACCCCGACAGCGTCGTCGCCAACACGGCCGCGGCCGTCGCCGCCGTCAGGAACCGGGCTTTCATTCTGCGTCCTCCCCGCACGGGCTTGCGTGGTTCGAAACCTTACCGGTGCGAAGAACACCACGAGCGTGGGGATGAGGTACAGCAGCCAGACGACGACCTGAAGGACCGTCGGGTCGGGCTGGAAGTTGACCGTGCCCTTCAGCAGCGTCCCGTACCAGCTGTCCGGCGGGATCTGTGTGCTGACGTCGAAGGCGAGGCTGTGCAGGCCCGGCAGCGCCCCGGCTTCCTGCAGGTCGTGGAAGCCATAGGAGAGCACGCCGGCGGCGACGACGACGAGAGCGCCGCCGGTCCAGGTGAAGAACTTCGCCAGGTTGATGCGCAGCGCGCCGCGGTAGAACAGCCAGCCCAGAAAGACGGCCGTCAGCATGCCGAGCAGGGCGCCGGCCAGCGGCTGCATGCCGTCTCCGGTGGCGGAGACCGCGCTCCAGATGAACAGCGCCGTCTCCAGGCCCTCACGGCCCACGGCGAGGAACGCCGTCAGGACGAGGGCACCGACACCGAGGGCCAGTGCCTGGTCGAGCTTGCCGTGCAGCTCCTTCTTCAGGTGCCGCGCGGTGCGGCGCATCCAGAACACCATCCAGGTGACCAGGCCGACGGCGACGATGGACAGGCTGCCGCCCAGCCCCTCCCGGGCCTTGAAGGTGAGAGTGCTGGAGCCGAACTGGAGCAGCGCGCCGAAGGCGAGACTGACCAGGACCGCGGCACCGACGCCCAGCCAGACGGGCCGCAGCGCGTCCCGGCGGCCAGTCTTGACCAGATAGGCGATCAGGATGCAGACGACGAGAGAGGCCTCCAGGCCCTCCCGCAGGCCGATCAGGTAATTGGCGAACATCAGGCCGCGCCTTTCTCGAAGAGTTCCCTGCCCCACCAGTCGTGGCCGTCGCGCACGCCAGGCGGGATCGCGAAGAGCGCTGAGGAGACGTGCTGGATGTACTCGTTCAGCGCGTCGTGCCGGGACAGCGACTGCTGCAGCGGGAGGAAACCGTCGCGGATGTCCCGCTGGTAGGCGAGGAAGAACAAGCCCGCCTCGAGCCGGCCCAGCTTGTCGCTGCCGTCGGTGAAGGAGTAGCCGCGGCGCAGGATGCGGGCACCGTGGTTGTTCTTCGGATGGGCGAGGAAGACGTGCGAGGTGGGCGGCAGCGCCTTCAGGTCGATCGGGTCCCGCTCGCCGTCCTTGCCCAGCGGCGCGCCCTCGGCCTTGGTGCGCCCGAAGACCTGCTGCTGCTCGCGCAGCGGGCTGCGGTCCCAGGTCTCGATGTGCATGCGGATGCGGCGGGCCACCAGGTAGGAACCGCCGGTCATCCAGCCGGGTCCGTCCTTGCGGCCCACCCACACGTGCTCGGAGAGCGCCTGCTCGTCGTCGCCGGAGATGTTGAAGGTGCCGTCCTTGAAACCCATCAGATTGCGCGGGGTCTGCGCCTTCGGGGTGGTCGAGGACGTCTTGCCGAAGCCGAGCTGCGACCACCGCATGGCCACGGTGCCCATCCCGATGCGAGCGAGGTTGCGGATGGCGTGCACGGCGACCTGCGGGTCGTCCGCGCAGGCCTGCACGCACAGGTCGCCGTGACTGCGGTCCTCCTCCAGCCGGTCGCCGGGAAAGGCGGGCAGCTCGACGAGGGCCTCGGGCCGGCGGCCGGACAGGCCGAACCGGTCGTCGAACAGGGAGGGTCCGACGCCGAAGGTGAGAGTGAGCCGGGAGGGCTGGAGCCCGAGCGCCTCGCCGGTGTCGTCCGGCGGTGCGGCGAGCGGCCCGCCCACCGCACCGTCGCCGACGGGGCGGCCGGCGCTCATGTGCTCGGCGGCCCGCGTCCACTCCTTGAGCATGTCGACGAGCGCCTCGCGATCGTCGGTCGTCACGTCGAACGCGGCGAAGTGCATGCGGTCCTGGACGGCGGTGGCGATGCCGGCCTGGTGGGCCCCGTGGAAGGGGACGGCCGGGCCTGTGTCGTGCGAGGGCGCGTCGTCGGTGGCCTGCACGGCTGCGGCCGTGCCGCCGGCCGCGGCGGCGCCCAGGGCGAGTCCGGCGCCGCCCCAGCCGATGAGCCTGCGGCGCGACGGGCCGGCGGGGGCGTTCTCCTGCTGCGGTTGCTGCGGTGCGGTCTCGGTCACGGCGGATCAGCCCTTCGGGGCGACGGCGGCGGCCAGCTGCGACAGCGGCTCGGCGAGGGAGTTGACCGCGTCCGACAGCTTTTTACGATCGTCCTGCTTCACCGTGTCGTAAGAGACGAAGGCGTCACCATCGCGATACTGCCCGAGCAGGTCGAACAGGGTCGGGAAGCGTTCGTCGAGTTCCTCGGCCAGCTTCGGGTCGTTCTCCTTCGCCACCGGGCGCAGCAGGTCGTAGGCCTTCTGCGCCCCCTCCACGTTCGCCTGGAAGTCGACCAGGTCGGTGTGGCTGTAGCGCTCCTCCTCACCGGTGACCTTTCCGGTGGCGACCTCGTCCAGCAATTCCTTGGCCCCGTTGGCCATGCTGGTCGGAGTGATGTCGGCCTTGTCGACCCGCTGCTGCCAGTCTTTCAGGTCGGTGATGAGCCGGTCCGCGAGCTTCTTCTCGTCGGCGCCGATCTCGCCCTGCTTCCACAGCGCCTTCTCCAGGCGGTGCCAGCCGGTCCATTTCTGCCCCTCGCCCAGGCCGTCCTCGCGGACGTCGACCTCGGGGTCGATGTCGCCGAAGGACTCGGCGACCGGCTCGGTGCGCTCCCAGCCGATGCGGGAGGGTGCGTAGGCGGCCTTGGCGGCCTCGACGTCGCCGGCCTTGACGGCGTCGGCGAACTTCTCCGTCTTCGGCAGCGTCGCGTCGGCCTGCTGCTGCACGTAGGTGCGGTAGGCGGCGACCGCCTCGTCCAGGCGCGGGTCGGTCTTCGCGGCGGCGCCGTCGCCGGTCGCGGTGACCTGCTGCCGGATGCCGTGGCCCTTCATGCCGGGCTTGCAGGCGATCTCGTACGTGCCGGGCTTGACCTGGGCAGTGATGGTCGCGGAGGTGCCGGGTCCGATGTTCTCCCGCTCGGTGACGATGCGGTCGCCCGTGCCGTAGACGTAGACCTCGGTGGCCTTCGAGCCGGTGTTCTTCACGGCCAGCTTGACGTGGCCGGCGGGGAACTCCGTGTCGGAGACCTTGCAGGCCGTGTCGGAGGCGGTCACCTGGATCGCGTCGTCGCCTGCGGCCTCGCTCTTCTGCGCGCATCCCGTGACGGCGGCGCCAAGCGTCGCAAGTACGGCGACGGCGCAGGCTGGTCGGACGGCACGCATCAGGAGGCTCCTCGGATAGGCAGGATCGGACTTAGGTGAACCTAACCTATCTGAGGCTTACCTCACCAGAGGGCGCCGCCCCCCGTGAGATGCCTCTCACCGCCGAGCTGTTCGGCGTGCAGTGTTCGCATTGCGGGGCGGCTCAGCGACGGCGGGCGAGCCGGACCGGGTTGGTCATGGCCGCCGTCGGCCCCGGAAGACCCGCAGCGCCCCCGCCGGCGCCGGACCGGCGCAGCTCGGCGCGGACGTAGGTGGACCGGGCGGCGGTGGTGTCCCAGCGGACGGCACCGGAGGCCAGAACCGGCCGGCGTGCCTCAGGCCCTCGCCGGCCCGCGGGTGCCCCGTTGGCGTCTTCGGTGGGCGCTGGCCTCCCGGCGCACACCGCCTCGGGCGTCGTCCCGCACACCCGGATGCTCTCCAGCGCCGGCGTCTTCGCCCTACGGGCCGCTCAACGGCGTGCCCGTCGTCGGACGCACCCGCGGACACAGGGCGGCGTCGTCCCCCGCAGCTGTCCCGCCGTCCGTCACGGTGTGCGCGAAGCGCACCGGCACGGGGCTCAGCGGATCGGTCGCGCCGTCCGCTGCGGACGGCCTGCGCGCCGCACGCCTTTCGCCGCTTCCGCCGCTACGCGCCGTCGCGGCGTCGGATCAGCAAGGAAGTGGCCGCGCCGAAGACCAGGACGTAGGCGAGCAGGACGAGCGTCGCCGCCCCCGGACCGCTCACCGAGACCACGCCCGGGACGTTGCCGGGGCTCGCGCCGTGCGGCGCGAGCGCGGTGGCCAGCGAACCTCCGTTGGGGCCGATGAGGAAGCGCTGCAGCACCTTCAGTCCCGGGACCATTCCGACGATGCCGGAGACCAGGTTCTCCACCGCCAGCAGCCAGACGAGCCCGACGCCGATGGCGGCGCCGGGAGCGCGGAAGAGGACGGCGAGGAAGGCGCCCAGTGCGGCGGCAGCCATCGACACCAGCCAGCCGGCGCCGACGCCTTCGAGGACGGTGAGCGGGCCGGGCCAGTGCAGGGCACGGCCGGCGGCCAGCGCGATGAGGGCGCTGGCCGCGGCGGTGACCGCCGTCACCGCGAGGGTGACGGCGAGCAGTGCCACGCCCGTCGCCGCGAACTTGCCGAGCACCGTGGCCACCCGGCCCGGCCGCTGCACCAGCAGCGTGTTCCAGGTGCCCCACCGGTACTCGCCGCCGAAGAGGACGGCGCCGAGGATGAGCATCATGGCGCTGCCGAACATCGGGTACAGGCTGACCGTCCCGGAGACGAACCGGTCGGGCAGCACGCCGGCGAGGATCTGCCGGGGGTCGCTGCCGGCGTCCGTCACGGGCTTGCCCCGCAGGGAGAGGTAGACGATGTAGGGGACGACCATGCCGAAGACGGCCGCCAGCGCCGCCCAGGCGCCGCCGACGACCCACAGGCCGGGCCGCTTGCGGGTGGCCAGGAGTTCCGCGTGCAACAGGCTCACGCCGTCACCTCGTTCAGTTCGTGCGCTTCTGGCGCCTGGGCCGGGTCCGCGGTGAGTTCGAAGAAGGCGTCCTCCAACGACACGCGCACCCGACGCAGTTCGGCCACCTCGACGCCCTGTTCCACCAGGGCGCGGTTCACCGCCGCGGAGGCCTGCGGGTCGGCGGCAACACGCAGCAGGCCGTGCTCGCCGCAGGTGACGTCGCGGACCTCGGGCAGGGTGCGCAGCACCTCCTCGGCCCGCGCGGGGTCGGCGGCGTCGATCTCCAGTCCGCCGCCCGCCGTGCGGTCCCGCAACTCCTGCACGGTGCCCTCGGCGACCAGCCGGCCGTGCCGGATCATCCCGACCCTGTCGCACAGCTGCTCGACCTCGGCGAGCACGTGGCTGGAGAGCAGCACCGTGCGGTGGGCGCTGCGCAGCCGCCCGACGAGGTCGCGCATCCCGACGACGCCGGCCGGGTCGAGGCCGTTGGTGGGCTCGTCAAGGATGAGCAGGTCGGGGTCCTTCAGCAGCGCGGCGGCGACTGCGGTGCGCTGCCGCATGCCGAGCGAGTAGGAGCGGAAGGCGCGGTCGGCGCGGTCGGTCATCTCGACCTCGGCGAGCACCTCGTCCACCCGGGCGGCCGGCACACCGGCGTAGCGGGCCAGCAGACGGAGATTGTCGCGGCCGGTGAGGTGCGGGTAGAGAGCGGGCGATTCGATGAGCGCACCGAGCCGGGCCAGGCCGGCCCGGCTGCCGGGCGAGTGACCGGCCACGACCGCTTCGCCCGAGGTGGGCCTGATCAGTCCGACGAGCATCCGCATCGTGGTGGTCTTGCCGGAGCCGTTGGGGCCGAGGAAGCCGTAGACCTCGCCACGTCTGACGCGCAGGTCGAGTCCGAAGACGCCGGTGTCGGGACCGTATGCCTTGGTCAGTCCCCGAGTGCGGATCGCCCACTCGTCATCGTGCATCTGTTGCCTTTCGTGTCGTGCGCGTGCGGTGGCGGACGAGGAGCACCACGGCGGCCACGACCGCGGCGTTCTCCGCGGCCAGGACCACGACGGCGACGGTGTGGCCCGTCCAGTGCGAGAGGCTGTCGTACCACAGGCGCATCAGCAGGACGTAGCCCGCGCCGCCGGCCAGCAGCGAGGCGGCTCCGTAGAGCGTGTGCAGGACGATGTCGCCGCGCCGGTAACCTGCGGGGCGCGGGCGTGCGGTCCAGAACCGCCAGGTCTGCCCGCCGAGTTCGGTACGGTCCAGCGCGTGTTCGAGCATCAGCTGGCCGTCGAGGCGGAGGAAGGGCAGCAGGCCGGCCAGGGAGCCGCCGCTGCCGGCGAGCAGCAGCAGTGCGCAGGTCGCACGCAGGCCGCTGCCGTGCGGGGCCAGGGCCCAGCACAGGGTGAGGGGCGCCATGAGGAGCAGCACGGTGTAGCAGCCGGCGAAGGCGGTGCCGACGCGGGCGGTTCGGCGGGGAAAGAGCACCATGTCGTCGGTACGGCAGTAGGGGACGACGAGCAGTGGAAGCCGCAGCCGGATCCCGATCTCCGTCACCTCGCCGCCGAAGTGCCGGCAGGCCACGCCGTGCGCCAGTTCGTGGACGGCGACCAGCGCCCAGACGAGCAGCAGGGTCACGGGGACGGCGACGGGCCACGGCGCGTGGTGGGCGGCGTCGTCCACGAGCGTGCCGTGCCGGCTCCAGACGACGGCCTGTGCCGCGACGGCGAGTGCAAGCCCCACGGCGAACGCGGCCGGGTGGAAGGCGAACGTCAGCAGGCGGGCGAGCGCGCCGCACAGCCGGTCGGGCCGTGCCAGCACCCAGCGCCGGCCGCGCTGCTCTTCCCGCGCCAGCCGTTCGGCACGCAGCCGTTCGACGACGGCTTCGTCAACGTATCCGTCGAGCAGTTGGTACCGGCCCAGCATGGCGAAGATCTGCCGTCTGCTGTCCGGGCCGAGGACCTTCCCGAAGGTGTCCGCATAGGCGGTGGCGATGTCATCCATGGTGTGCTGGCCGTCCATGAGCCGCATCACGAACTGCTCACGCGGACCGACCCGGTAGGAGCAGCCCGTGCGGCGGTCCTTGACCCGGTGGACGGTGCGCGGGCCGCAGCGCAGCCCGGGGCCGAAGGTGACGTCTTGCCGCAGCCGGGGCCGCGGCACGACGGTCGTCACGCCGCCACCTCGGTGTCGGCGGCCTCCAGCAGCGCCTTGCGTAGCACGTAGGAGAGGTAGATCTCGTCCAGAATGCTCACTCCGAGCCGGTTGTTGGTCATGTGGACGTAGGAGCTGAGGACGACGGCGAGCGCGTCCTGCGGGTCGTCGGGCGTTCTGCCGTCGCGGAAGGTGATCTTACCGCTGCGGGCCAGCTCCAGCACGGCGTCGCGCAGTTCGCCGGCGTGCTCGATCCAGGCGCGCTCCTGCGCGGTGGGCGCCGCGCCGGGCAGGCCCCGCACGCCGGCGCGGACCTGACGGGCCCGTTGGACCAACCGCTCGCGCATCCGGGCGTAGGAGGCGTCGAACTTCTCGTGCTGCCCTTCGCTGGACTCCTGGTAGGAGGTCTCCCACATGGTGCGGTAGCGGGTGAGGAAGGTCGCGACGGCCTCCTCGTCGGGGAGGAAGGCCAGGCACAGGGCGAGCATGAGCTGCGCGGACTGGCCCAGCAGGGCGGTGCGCATGTGCACGTTGGTGGTCTCCAGCAGCGTCAGGACGTGTTCGCTGGAGGTCTGGAAGTGCGACTCGGCCAGTTCCATCGCCACGGGACCGCCGTAGCGGGAGTACTCGCGGTCGTAGGACATCAGGTGGACGCTGTTGTTGTCACGGAAGGGCATGGCGCTGTCCGGCCCGTAGTCGGCGTCCCACATCTCCTGGGTGTACTCGGCCAGGTACATGTTCTTGTACAGGTCGGCGTTGGCGTCCCGGTCCTCCTCGTAGAGGGCGGGGCGCCGCCGCAGGTAGGCGGACAGCCGGTCCTCGGCCGTCCTGCGGACGGTCTCGGCGTGTTCGGGTGCGCTGGGCAGCAAACGGATCCGCACGTGCGGGCCCTCGAGCCAGTAGCGGATGAAGAACCACTTGGCGAGCAGCCCCTTCTCCCGCAGTTCGGCGGTGAGCGGACCCACGCAGTTGACGAGTACCGGGTTGGCGTTGGCCGCGTAGAAGACGTGCAGGGCGATCCACTCGTTGTCGTCCGCCATCACCGCTCCGTTCGCTGGGGGGTCCGCGGAGCCGCTGCGCCGAGCTCCACGGTGAGTTCACTGACGCGTGACTGTCCGTCGCCCTGGACGGCCTGTTCGCCGGGGCCTGGCAGCATCTCGGAGAACACGACGGTGGAGGTGGTGCCGCGGGCGGCGGTCTCCAGCAGGTTCACGCACATCTGGGAGTCGAAGTCGACGTACTGCGGTTTGTGTTCACCGCCCAGCGCGACGAACACCCGTCGCGGCAGTCCGTGTGCGCGCTGCCAGCGCCGCCAGGTCAGCAGGCGCTCCGCGTCGTCCGCTCCGGTGGCGTGCTCGGGCAGCTCCTCGGCCGGGACGCGCCAGGTGCGGCGCTGCAGCACGAGGTTGCCGAGCGTCACGCGGGGCAGTGTGGCGGCGGCCTCGCCGGCGAGGCCGGTGCCCGACCACAGGTCGAGCTGGACCATGGTGGTCGGTGAGAAGTTCAGCAGCACCTGCTGGACCTCGGGCAGCGCCATGGGCAGCAGGAAGCCCAGGTAGACGGGAATGACCTCGACGCCCAGCCTGCGGGAGCGCAGCAGCAACCGGTCTTCGCCCGGGTCGTGTTCGATGACCAGGTCCTCGACGGGGATCTGCTCGTCCTCGGGGCGGAAGCTGGTCTCGCCAGGGCACACCAGCTCGTACGGAGTGACGACGGGGTGCAGGTTGAGGTTGGTCGCGTCGTAGCCGCCACGCAGTTCGGCGAACACCGCGCCGTCGGGGACCTGCCGGTCCAGCGCGTCGCGCAGCGCGTCGGGCAGCGCGGCGTCGAAGAGGTGCGCGAAGCGGGAGAACAGCAGCGTCAGGCCGGAGTAGACCCGGTTGACGACAGCCCGGGGCGTGCGGCCGTTCTCGGCGATCTGCAGGAAGAAGGACAGGGACCGCAGCGACGGGTCGTGTTGCGGCAGGTGGGCGGCGACGGCGTCCAGGAAGGAGTCGTCCAGCTCCAGTTCGGCCTCGGGGCCCGTGCCGGCGGCGGTCCGCTCCGCCATGCGGCGGGCGATCTCGGCCGCCGCCTGGGCGCGGGCCGCGTCGACGCCGGTGATCTCCGGCTGCCGGAACCAGTTGTCGTAGGTCTGCGGCTCCCGCCCGTCGAAACGCTGGTGCCTCATGAGGCGCTGGTTGTAGTTGTCGTAGAAGTCCTGCTGGAACTCGTGAGCGAAGCTCAGCACGTCCTCGCAGCGGCCCCCGGCTCCGTACCGGATGGCGAAGAAGCCCCGGGTGACCAGGCGCCGCACCTCGTTGGCGTCGAAGGCCGGCATGAGCGGCGCCAGCCGCCGCAGGTCCGGCAGCAGGTCGCCCTCCCACCTGCCACGGTCGGCGGTGACGCGTGCGGCCGGCAGCGTGGTGTCCTCGTAGACCAGCGTGCGCAGCACCGGCAGGTCGTCCCGCCCCAGCACTCCGTGCGCCTCGCGAACGCCGTCGGCGATCGCGGCGAGCAGGTCACGTCGCCGGTCCGCTCCGGCACCGGCGAACTCGGCCACCAGGTCGCCGAGCCGGCCGACGGTCTCGCCCACCCGGTCGGCCCAGCCGGCCTGCAGGGCGGCCAGGCCGCGCCGGTAGCTGGCCACGGGGTCCGGGTCATGGATGTCCAGCCGCAGCCCGGGCACGACCAGCAGACCCAGCCGCAGCAGCGCGGCCACGTACTCGGCCACCTCGTCGGCCGGCCGGCCCTCCCGCCGGTCGCACAGCCCTTCCACCAGGTCGTCGAAGCGCAGTGTGGCGCCGTCCGCCAGCAGGGCGAGCACGTCGGCCAGCAGGTCGCCGGTGGGCAGGTAGAACAGGTTTTCATGGACGGTGTCCAGGGTGACGGCGGCGTCCTCGTCGCCGCTCTCCCGCAGCCGGCGCAGGTAGCGCACCCGGTCGCGGTGCACCTCGAGCCCGCCGGTGGCGCGGACCGGCAGGTCGCCACGCGCGGCGGGTGTGTCGGCCATCAGGACGGACAGCCGCGAGAGCACGGCCACGTTCAGCCGTGTCGTGCTGCGCTTGTCCCAGCTCTCCGCTTCCACCTCGAGGGCGGCTCCGGCGGCCTCGCCGCCGTCGGTGAGAGTGCCGACGCACACGGAGGTGAGGGTGGAGAACGGGCTCGTCTTGCAGGCGGTGCGGTACAGGTACTCCAACAGGGAGCGTTCCATGCGGCGTTCCCGCTTGCTCAGCCGCCGTTCCGCCGCGCGCCCCAGGTAGGCGTCGAGGTGCTCGTCCAGGGTGGGCGAGGAGAGCTGGACGCCCAGCCGCAGGTCGGTGGAGGCGGTGATCCGCCGCAGCTCCTCCCGGCAGGCGGCAGTCTCCTCGGCGAGAACCTGCGTCCCGGCGCGCAACAGCTCCTCGTGCGCCGCACGGGCCGTCACCCACTCGCTCAGCGCGGCCGCCTCGTCCGCCGGCAGCAGCTCGGCGGCGCGGTCCAGGCCCCGCGGCGCACGGCCGTTGAAGACGTCGCGGCGCAGGTTGATGAGCAGCCGGCGGGCCTTGGGGTCCTCCAGGTGGCCCGCGACGCGGGCCTCCAGCAGGTCGGAGAGCCGCGCACCGTCCGCGCGCAGCCGCGCCTCACCGTCGAGTACCTCATCCGCCCACGCCGCGCTGCGCGGCGCGGTGAGGCGGTCGGCGGTCTCGAAGGGCAGGCCGCCGACGCGGAGCATGAAGCGCGGCACCAGGTGCCACGTGGCCTGCTCGGCGACGCGCTGCTCGGGCAGCAGGGCGCTGGGCATACGGAACCGTCCTCTCAGTGCAGCCTGAATGCGAAGTCCGCGCGGTCCGCCCGCTCGTGGCCGAGCAGCACGAACAAGAAGGTGCGCTCGTCGCCGTCATCCAGGCCCAGGGCCTCGTCGATGGCGATGTTGTCGAAGCCGAGCACCGCGCCGCAGCCGACGCCGGCCGCGCCGGCGGCGGCGTAAGCGGTCTGGGCCACGGCGCCCACCTCGGCGTTGAGCATCCGGTAACCCCGGCTGCCGCAGGTGCGCAGCGTGCTGTCCCAGCGGGCGGAGATCGCCAGGACGGCGCCGACCTGTTCCAGGTTGTAGTTGCTCAGGAAGTAGCTGCGCTGCAGGTACATCGACAGGTCGCGTTCGGCGATGGTGTGCAGCGCGTGGCCGCCCCGGTCGTAGCGGTAGGTACCCGAGGCCAGCCCGTCGACGCGGTTGGCGAGCACGTACAGGCCGGTCAGTCCGACGTCGGCGGGGACGGCGTCGGCGGCGTGGTCCTGGGCGGACAGGGTTCCGGCGAGGACCGTGCCGAGTTCGGCGACGTCGAGCCGCGGGACGCCGGTGAACGAGCCGAAGCTGGTGTGGCGTTCGCGGAGCACGTCGCCGATGCTCACCTGCGCCGGCACGGTGCGGGGGGCGGGGAGGGTGGTGATCTCCGGTGCCGGGGGCGGCACCGGGGCCAGCGCCCGGACGGCGTCGCCGTCGGGCAGCGGGCGCCGGTCGGCGAGCACCGCACGGTGGACGTCCCTGATCTGCTCGAAGGTGCGGATGTGCCGGGAGCGTTCGAAGACAGGGCGTGCGGTGAGCGGGTGTGCGGGGATCTCGGACGCGGACGGGTCCGCGTCCGTGTCCCGGGCCGGGCCGGCGGGCACGGGGACGACGGCGAGGACCGTCTCCTGCTCGGTGTCGAGGCCGAGCAGGGCGTCCAGCCGCCGCTCGTCGAACCACAGGGAGCTGCGCAGCGTCCGTCCCATGGCGCGGGCGGACATCTCCCAGCTGCCGAGCAGGGCGCCGCAGTCCTGGGTGACGACGTGGTAGCAGAAGCTGTTGTACTTGAAGGAGTTCTTCCAGAACCGGACGGTGGCCAGCAGGTATCCGTCGGCGGAGCCGGCGGAGGGGCAGGCGGCGCGGACCTGGTCGGTGAACCGGCCGGTGGCCAGCCGTTCGAAGGCGTGGTGGGCGGTGGAGTAGTGGTAGACGCCCGGCGCCGGGCCGTCGCCGGCGGAGGTGACCCAGTAGATCTCCAGCGGGTACATGCCGCCGCCGGAGGCGGTGGCCCGGCCCCACAGCGCCTCCGGGTAGAGCACCCGCACGTGGGTGTCCTGGTTCCAGGTGACGCGCAGCCGCCGGTCCAGCAGACCGTAGGACATGCGCAGCAGTGTGGCCAGGTCCTCCAGCGTCCAGCCGCCCTCGGCGGCCGGCCGGGCCGCGCCCTGGGTGAGCAGCACGTCGGCGGCGGGTGCGTCCAGGGAGGTGCCGGGCGGCAGCGGGAGGCGCTCGACGCCGAGGTAGGTCTTGTAGCGGGACGGCTGGTCCGCCCAGTCCGGGGTGAAGCCGACGGGTTCCATGGGCTCCCGGCCCCGCCGGAAGACGGCCTCGGCGTAGGAGCGCACCGCCTCGGTGGCGGGATCCGCCGCGGGGCGGACGGCCTCCGCCGTGGTGTCGTCGGGCATCAGCGGTCACTCCTCACGGGAACGGGTGCGGGCGGGGGTTGAGCCCGGTGGGCCCGTAGCCGCGGCCGGCGGGATGGACGGGGGGCAGCTCACCGGCAAGGTAGGCGTGCAGCCGGGGGTGGCTCAGTACACGCTGGCGTTCCCACCCGAAGTCGATGGGGATCAGCCCCGGCGCAATGACGCACAGCGTGCGGATGGCGGTACCGCCCTGTTCGGGGCACGTCTGGTCGACGGCTATCACATCGCTGCCCAGGCCGCGCAGGCACGCGGTCAGGTGCCGGACGTCGTCGGCGAGGTCGAGGGTGGCCGGGCGTTCGGCGAGCCAGTCGGCGTACAGCTCTTCCATCGGCCGCGGGTCGGGGTCGGCCAGCAGGAAGTCGGCGAAGGGAGCCATCTCCGGCAGGCCGTACAGCAGCGCGTGCTGGGTCAGTTCGTGCAGCCGGCTGTAATCCTCGACCACGGGCTTCAGTTCGGACAGCCGCGCCTGGACGCGTTCGTCCATGCCGGGGATGTACGACGCGGTCTCGGCGATCGCGGCGCGCACCGCCTCCAGCGGGTCCATGCCGGCGCCGGCGGCGAAGCACAGCCGCCCCAGGCCGCCGTCGAGCCGTTCGGCCACCGACATCACCACCGGGATCCCCGTGTCGACCCGCATGTCGAACAGCCGCATGCGGTAGCCGAGCCGGTCCACCCGGTCGAGCACGAACTGGATCTCCTCGTCGGCGCAGCCGGCCGGGTCGATCTCGGGAAGGCGCGCCCCGCTGTACCAGTTGAGCAGGAAGGCGTCGCGTTCGAGGAGTTCCAGCATGCCGTGCAGCAGCGCCTCCTCCGTGGAGGTGCCGCTGGCGCAGCCGTTGGAGCACTCCTGGACGAACTTCTTGTCCGGGCTGCGGTCGAGGTAGAAGACGAGCTGCTCGGGCACCAGGACAGGGCGCTGTTCGCCGTAGGACCAGCCCCACACCCACGGCATCGGCGTGGCGGGGTCGAAGGGGCGGTAGGTCTCGGTGTGCCGTGCGTAGAAGTCCTCGCCGTAGGAGCCCATCGAACGTGGGTCCAGGGCGTGTTCGGCCAGCTCGTCGTAGGAGCCCTCGACGCTTCGGCGCCGGGAGCGCGGGAACTGGCCCGCGTAGCGCTCCAGCCCCTCCAGGACGCCGTGGCGTTCGCTGCTTGCCGAGGACTGCGACTGCCCGCTCCACCACATCTCGTGGTAGTCGTACTTGCTGCGCACCCGGAAGTAGCCGCTGACGGGAAGCGTGGCGCTGCACTTGTAGACCTTGCGGGTGTGGGAGGCGAGTGCGCCGCACACGGGGTTGACGTAGGCGTCGGCGGGCAGCTCCAGGTCGAGGGCCGAGGCACCGCGGTAGCTGGTGGGCGTCGTCTTGGGCCGTCGGTCCAGCGGCAGTCGGGCGGCTTCGGAGGTGTCCTCACGCGGCGCCGCGCACAGTTCGCACTCCGAGTCGGCGAGCAGCCGGTGCCGGGTCAGGGTGAGGTCGCCGGTGCTCAGTTCGATGACGTCGGCGACCGCCGGCTCCCCTGTGGTCGGCGGGCGGCCGGTCGTCTCGGCGGCCACCACGCGCGCCGCCTGATCCAGCAGGAAGGGGCTGAGCGCCGGGTCGTCACCGACGGCCGTGGCGTCGGCCCCGTCCTCCAGGGCGCGGCGCTCCTCGACCGGGCGGAGGGCGATCCACCGGCGGTCCAGGCAGCGAGCGCAGGGCCGGCCTGCGCCGTCCGCCCGGTACAGCGGTCCGAGCAGCAGCGCGCCGGGCACCAGCCGCACCGTGTACCGCAGCCCACCGGTCTGCGGCGGACGAGGTGCGTCCGCCGGCGGCATACCGAGCACGCCGACGTCGAGTTCGACTCCGTCGGCACAGTGGGCGGCCAGCCGGCCGCGTACGGTGTCGACCGCGCGCGACGGCGGGCCGGCGCTGGTGCCGTGTGCCGCCGTCTCCGTCATCGACGTCATGCGTTCTCCTGAACGAGTAGTGGCGTCGTGGTCGACGCTGTGAGCGACGGCCGCCGACCCGGGATCGGCGGCCGTCGCCGCGATCAGCTGGTGCTGGTGGAGCAGGAGCAGCAGCTGCTGGTGGAGCAGGAGCAGCAGCTGGAGCAGGAGCAGCTGGAGCTCGAGGCGGCCAACTCGACGGACTCGTCGGTCATCTCCTCGATCTCGAACGTCGCGCTCTCCAGTGCGCTCAGCTCGTCTTTCAGCTCGACAGACATCGCGAACCTCCCTTCCAAGGGATCGGGGTGCACCCGGGACGGGACTGTCCCGGGAGTCTGGGGCGCCGGGCGGTGCCTCGGCGCATCCGCTAGGTGGCGGCGAGCAGGACGGTGCCGGTGACCAGTCCGTGCAGGGCGGCCAGGTCGAGAGGGGTGGTCTCGGTGAACAGGGCGCGCGTGCCCTCCTCGGCGAGGGCGGCGAGCACCTGCTCAGGCGAGACGGGTGCCTGATCGGGCAGAGCCGTCTCCGCGGCGACGGGCTGCAGCGTGCGGGGGTCGAAGTCGGCCAGCAGCCGGTCCCCGGGGTCGGCGGCGGCCCCGTCGGTGTGACGGGAGACGGCGAGGCCGGCGGCGTCCCGCACGGCGGTGCGGACCGCTTCCCGTGCGTCGAGTCCGTGGCCGACCGCCCAGTCCGGCAGGGCGTCACCGGGGTTCTCCACGACGGCGAGGACGGCGTGGGCGGGGGCCGCGCCGGGGAGCGCGTGGACGCGGGCGGATGCGCCGATGTGCTGCAGGCTGCGCAGCGCGAAGGCGAGGTCCTCGTCCGTACGGAGCGTCTCGGGGGCGAACTCGCGGGCGCCGTCGGTGCCGCGCAGGGCGCGCAGCAGCCCGCGGAGGGCGAGCGCGGAGGTCAGGCCCCGCTCGCGCACCTCCTGGCCGGTCCAGCCGACGGCGCTTCCGGCGGCCGTGGGTTCGAAGGCGCGGTGGTCGTTGTCCGGGGAGTGCGGGTGGACCGCGGCGGCGGGGACCTGCCAGGCGGAGCCGTCGTGCAGATCGACTGCGGGCAGGTGCCGTTCGCCGCTGTGCGGCACTCCGGTGTGCAGCTCCAGGGAGGCGGCCGCCGCGCACCGGGCGTCGCCGGCCGGGGCGTCGGGGCCGCGGCGGGCGCCTAGCCGGCCCACGTAGACGCCGAGCGCGGCCTGCGCGGCGCGGGTACGTGCGGTGAGGATCGTCTCCAGGTCGTAGGCGCTGATGTGCCGCACCGCGTCGGTCATGCTGGCCGAGGGCGCCAGCACGGCCCGGCCGGTCTTCAGCGGGATCTGCCGGATCTCCTCATCCGTCCACCGGGTCAGGATGCCGAGTGTGGGGTGGACCAGAGCGGAGATCCGGCCGTAGGCGTCGGTGTCCTCCTCCGGCGGTGCGGGCTGTGACGCCGCGTCCAGCGGTGTGGCCCGGCGGTGCGGGAGAGGACAACTGGGATGCGGCAGCACCCGGTCACGGCCGGACTCCAGCGTGGTGAGGTCCTGGACGACGGCGTGCCGTTCATCGTCAGCCTGCAGCTGCCCGGTACGCAGCCGGAAGGCGTCGAAGGCGAGGGTGTTGCCGAGCATCTCCTGGGCGACGGTGCTCACCGCACCGCCGCCGGGGGCGGCCGCTCCGGCGAGGCCGCGCCACAGGTCGGCGGCCAGGGCCGGTTCGGTGGCCGCTGCGATGCGCAGCTGCGCGCAGAGCCAGCAGGGCTGTTCGGCGTCGCCGCTGAAGGGGCCGATGACGGCGCGTCCGCCGCCGGTCAGGACGGGCAGGATCCGCGTCGGGGCGCCTGCTGCCATGACGCGTTCGGTCATCCGCAGCAGGGGGCGGGTGTCGCCGAGGTCCGCCGCGTACAGCACGACGTCGAAGTGTTCGGGCTGCTGCGCCGCGGCGGAGAGGGTCGCCACGGATGCGGGGGTGCCGGCCGCCTCCAGCCTGGCGAGTTCGGGCTCGGCTGCGTCCTTCCAGGCCGGGTCCTCGACGGTGACCTCGGCGAGGCCGTTGCGCAGCAGCCCGCGCATCGCCGCGGCGGAGACGGGGTTCGCGGTACCGGCGAGCAGGACGCGGGAGGCGCGGAAGCGGGCGAAGAGCTCCTGCGGAGTGCGGTCGCCGGCGTGCATGAAGTGTTCGACGAACTGCGTCTGCGGATCGAAGGCCGCCAGGACCTCCGGCGGCAGGACCTCGCCGTCGGGTTCGGGGGCGTGCCGGGCGAAACCGCGGGCCAGCAGGGTGCGGATCAGTCCGTGGGCGGTCTCCCGCCGTGCACTGTCGAGGCTTTCGCACAGGTCGTCGACGGTGTGATCGCCGTTCATGCGGGGCCCGAGTGCCGACATCCACTGGTAGGCGCCGGCGCCTTTGAGAACGCACGCGGTTTCCGCACTGCGCAGATATATTCCGGTCTCGACGCGGAGGAAAACCACGTCGTTCCGCAGCCTCGGTCTTATCGATCCGAATGCCGTCTCATCGAGCGTCTTCATGAACCCCTCGCATGGAGAACCCAACTCGCTTGGCGCGAAACCAGGTTGGTCTACCCGCGTTTGCCTGTGAGTTTCTATCAGTACGGTTTGGGGGCGTCAATGCACTGCGCAAGGCGAGATGCCGGCAGCTTCACAGAATGATCACAGGGGAAACGCGCCACCAAACACTGGCGCCATGGCAGCGAAAGCACCTTTATCGAGCATTTGGCCCGCCAATTCCGCCTCCCGAAAACAGCGGATCATGCCCGCGCCCATTCACGGGCAAACAGAGACTACGCCGGAGCGCGAAATTCCATGACGAATGTCATGCCGGATATGGCCAGTCATCGCCCCAGGCCGCGTCACGGCCCGCGCGGTAGGCGGTTCCGTGCCGCTTGGTCACGGTGGCCCGGCGCAGTCCGTCGTCCGCCGTACACAGCTCCAGCAGCACCTGGCCCTTGCGCAACTGCGGCTTGCGGACGATCCGCGATCCGCCGGGGACCGCCCTGCCGGCCGGCGCGGGCGCGACAGCGGCGACATAGCTGTACTTCTCGTCCTCGTAGGGCAGCGAGCCGCCCTTGACCCGGCGGTGCAACGAGGAGCGGCTGACCCGTGCCGCGAAGTGGCACCAGTCCTCGCCGGGCACGATCGGGCAGCTGCCGCTGTGCGGGCAGGGCGCCAGCACGGTCAGTCCGGCCGCGAGCAGCCGGTCGCGGGCCGCGATGATCCGCAGATAGCCGTCCGGGGTGCCCGGTTCGACGCACACCACGGCCTGCCCGGCGCGGGCGGCGGCGTCCACGACTCCCCGGCGGTCGGCCTCGGTCAGCTCGCCGAGCACGTAGGAGAGGGTGACCAGGTCGGCCGCGGGCAGGTCGTCAGCTCCGATCCGCCGGCGTTGCCAGGCCGCCGCGCGCAGTGCAGGAGAGCCGGCGCCGGCGGCCAGTTCGCGGCCGAGGGCGAGCGCGGGCTCCGCCCAGTCCAGCACGGTCGTGTCCCGGTCCCCGGCGTCCTCCCACACCTCCGCCGCCGCCCAGGTGGCGGCGCCGGTGCCGCCTCCCACGTCGAGGTGAGCGGCCGGGAACCAGTCCGGCAACCGGTCCGCCAGCGCGCCGAGCGCGGAGCAGACGGCCTCGAAGGTGGCCGGCATCCGGTAGGCGGCATAGGCCACCGCGTCGGCGCGGTCGCGCAGCACCGGAGCCGCGGTCGGGGTGCTCCCCCGGTAGGTGGCGATCAGCCGCTCGACGGCACCTGTCGCCTGCCGGGGCGGCAGCCCGTCGACGAGCGCGGCGAGGGCGGAGCGCAGCTGCGCGGAGACGGAGGTCTGGGGGGCGTCGAGCACACCGCCATCGTAGTGGCGTGCCTCGTCCGTACCCGACGTCGACATCGGCAGCCGGGAGGCGGGAGGCGGGCCGCCCGCGATGCGGCGTCTCCACGACGTGGCTGCCCGGGAAGGTCCCGAACCGTGAGGCTCGCGGGGCGGCGGCGGTCCCGGGACACAGTCCGGCTGCCGGACACGGTGACCGCGGGCCGCACGGCCCGCGGTCACAGGAGGGCGCGGAACAGCCGGGTGGCCGCCCGGGCCCGGGGGCCGGAGTCGGCAGCGCGGCGGACCGGGTGGACGGTGTTGGCCAGCAGGACCAGGAAGGTGTCCGTCGCGGGGTCGAGCACCAGGCTGGTGCCGGTGAATCCGGTGTGGCCCGCCGCCCGGCCCGCCGAGGCTGGGCCGGCCAGCTCGCCCATGAACCCGGGCTGGTCCACGGCGAAGCCCAGGCCGGGCGGCGTCAGCAGCCGGTCCACGGACTCCGCCGAAAGGATGCGCGCCGTCCCGTACACGCCGCCGCACAGCAGGGTCCGGCACAGCACCGCCAGGTCGCGGGCGGTGGAGAACAGCCCGGCATGCCCGGCGACGCCGCCCAGCGCGTGCGCGTTCTCGTCGTGGACGCTGCCGTGCAGCATGCCCCGGTCGGCCTTCGCCCACGGCCTGCGCTGGTCCTCCGTGGCCGCGATGTGCGGCCGCCAGGCGGGCGGTGGCCGGAACCGGGTGCGCCGCATGCCCAGCGGTCCGGTGATCCCGTCCCGGACGAGCACGTCCAGCGGCCGTCCGGTGACCGCGGTGAGCACCTGCTGGGCCAGCAGCAGGTTGAGGTCGGAGTAGCGGTACGAGCTGCCGGGCCCGGTCAGCGGCTGCTCCGCCCACACCGCGCCCGGCCGCCGGTCGGGCGGCAGGTCGTACAGCGGAAGTTCGGGCCGCAGCCCCGAGGTGTGGGTGAGCAGGTGCCGCACGGTGATGCCGTGCTCGGGCACCGGCGGCGCGGGGGCGTGGCGGCTGATCTCGTCGTCGAGCGCGACGATACCGCGCTCGGTCTGCTGCAGCACGGCGATCGCGGTGAACAGCTTGGTCAGGGATGCCAGGTCGAAGACGGTGCCGGTGCGGGCGGGAACCTGTCCGGCGGCGGGGAGTTCGACGCCGCATCCGCGCTCCGGGTCCCAGGCCGCGTACCGGACGGCCGTCCCGGCGGCGTGTTCGAGTGCGATCCACCGGCCGCGGCCGGCCAGCACCACGGCCGCGGCGGACCAGGTGCCGGGCAGCGCGTCGACCTCGCCGGCCAGCGCGGCCAGCTCGCCGGAGCGCAGCCCGGCGCGTTCGGGGAACGGAGCGGGTCTCAGTCGCGGGATCGCCACGGTCTGCACATACCCAGGAAACACCCGCCTGCGACCAGTACCGCGCCCACCTGCACGAGCGCCATCGGGACGGCGGTGTGCTCCCCGGCGACGCCCACGAGTGGCGAGGCGACCGCTCCGACGAGGAACTGGGAGGTGCCCAGCAGTGCGGAGGCCGACCCGGCGGCGTGCGGGGTGCGCATCAGCGCCTGCGAGTTGGCGTTCGGCATGATCAGCGCCATGGCGGACATCAGCACGAACAGCCCGGCCGCCACGGGAACCAGCCCGACGGGGCCGAAGACGCCGGAGGTCATCGCCAGCAGTCCCGTCGCGGACAGCAGCACGACGGTCAGACCGAAGCCCATCACCTTGTCCAGCGACACCCGCCCGACCAGGATCTTTCCGTTGACCTGACCCATGCTGACGAGCCCGATGGAGTTGGCCATGAACAGCAGGCTGAAGGTCTGCGGGGAGGCGCCGTAGATCTCCTGCATGACGAACGGCGAGGCGGACACATAGGCGAACAGCCCGGCGAAGGAGAAGCTGCAGGCCAGCAGGTAGCCGGTGAACACCCGGTCGGCGAGCAGGCCGCGCATGGTACGCAGTGCGTCAGGCAGGCCGCCGCGGTGCCGCCGCTCGGCCGGCAGCGTCTCGGGCAGCTTTCGCAGCAGCACGGCGACCAGCAGCGTGCCCACCCCGGTGAGCACCAGGAAGACGCCGCGCCAGTCGGTGACGCGGAGGATCTGGCCGCCCAGGACCGGCGCCAGGATCGGCGCGGCACCGGAGATGAGCATGAGGGTGGAGAAGAAGCGGGCCATGGCCAGCCCGTCATACAGGTCACGGACGACGGCCCGGGCGATGACGATGCCGGCCGACCCGGCCAGCCCCTGCGCCAGCCGGCAGACGGTGAGCGTGCCGATGGTGGGCGCGACGGCACACGCGGCGCTGGCCAGCACGTAGCCGCCCATGCCGACGAGCAGCGGCCGGCGACGGCCGAACCGGTCGCTGAGCGGGCCGACCACGAGCTGCCCGACAGCCAGGCCGAGCAGGCACGCGGTCAGCGTGAGCTGCACGGTGGCCGCCGGGCTGTGCAGCGCGCCGGCGACGGCCGGGAGCGAGGGAAGGTACATGTCCATCGACAGCGCGGGAAGCGCGGTGAGACTGCCGAGGATCAGGGTGACCAGCAGGGCGGGCCGGGTTCGCGGGGTGAGCTGCGGCCCGTCGGTTGGGGGCGGGTACGTCGGATGGCGGGTCGTCTCGGGCGGGGCGGCCGGTGCGGTGGGGCCGGGCTCGGTCATGCACCTCTCCAGGAGATTGTCAATTGCCCGAACATTCTCCCAGGAGCTGTGCCCGCGCCTTACCGCTTTCCGTGTTCAGGTCACGCTCAGCGCAGCCCGAGGCGGCCCGCGCGGGTCACCAAGGAGGCCGCTGCGGGGAACGTGCCGCCGGGCGAAGAGGCCCGCGAGAGAGTGCGGCAGCCCACCCGCAGCCGCTCGCGATCCAGCGTGACCAGGACGTATCCGCGCAGCCCGCCGTCAAATCTCCCGTGCGGCTCCGGCATACGGCATCGTCTTCCGGTCCCCGGGCCGCGCTGCGCCGCCCCCGCCGCCGGCGGCGAAGCCGGTGACCAACTCCACACCGGTTCGTTCGCGATGTGGGACGGTCGACGTCCACCTCGATCGAACGCGCAGCCGACCTGTACGCCGCCGCCCGGCTCGACGTGGTTCTCCCTCCCGGCCTCGCGCACCCACCCCGGCCGGAATCGCCTGCCGGCGGCGGAGGAGTCGCCCGGATGCCGTCCGGAACAGATCCGCACCCCGCCGGGTTGTTCCCGGCATGACGACGACTCAGGGCATGCAGGTACTCCGGTACACGGCCTTCAGCACCGACCCGGCCGGCGGCAACCGAGCCGGTGTCGTACCGGACGCGTCGGGGCTCGGCGACGAGGAGATGCGCGCCGTCGCCGCCGAGGTCGGCTACTCGGAGACCGCGTTCCTCACCCCGGCCGCCGAGGTGCCCGCCGGTCTCGCGCCGGAGCGGGCATTCACCGTCCGCTACTTCAGTCCCGAGGCGGAGGTGGCCTTCTGCGGGCACGCCACGGTGGCAACTTCCGTTGCCCTGGGCGAACGGCTGGGCGCCGGGCCGCTGCACTTCGCCTCGCCGGCCGGACCCATCCCGGTGATCGTCGCCGAGCAGGACGGCCTGCTGCGCGCCACCCTCACCAGCGTCGAACCGCACTCCTCCCCGGTGCATCCGGCCGACCTCGCCGAGGCGCTGTCCGCCCTCGGCTGGCGGCGGTCCGACCTGGACCCGGCGATGCCGCCGCGCATCGCCTTCGCCGGCAACGACCACCTGGTGCTCGGCGCAGCCACCCGCCGGCGGCTGGCCGAACTCGACTACGACTTCGAGGCGCTCAAGGCGCTGATGCTGCGCCTCGGCCTGACGACCGTGCACCTGGTGTGGCGGGAGTCCGCTTCGGTCTTCCATGCCCGGGACCCCTTCCCCGTCGGTGGCGTCGTCGAGGACGCGGCGACCGGCGCGGCCGCCGCCGCATTCGGCGGCTACGCCCGGGAGCTGGGGCTGGCGGGGCAGGGCGCTACTCTCACCGTGCACCAGGGGGACGACATGGGGAGGCCCAGCCTCCTCACGGTCGAGCTGCGCCCCGGCGACCGGCGTGTCCACGTCTCCGGCGCGGCGACCCGTATCGGCTGACGACGACGCACCCCGTGGAGGGACCCGATGGGCGAGCCCCGCTTCGGCGACTACCAGAGCGAGATCTACCTGCACGGGTTGGAGGAGAGGCGCCCGCCCTTCACCACGGACCTGTCCGCCCTCGAGGCGGCGGCGCGGGAACGGCTGGAACCGGGCCCGTTCTGGTACGTGGCCGGGGCGGCCGGGTCGGGGTCCACGGCACGCGCCAACCGGGCGGCGTTCGAGAGGCGTCGGCTCGTGCCGCGGATGCTCACCGGCGCCACCGACCGCGACCTGGCCACCACGGTGCTGGGCACGGCGATGCCGGCGCCGGTGCTCCTGGCACCCGTCGGCGTGCAGTCGATCGTGCACCCGGATGGTGAACTGGCCACCGCACGGGCCGCCGCCGCGCTCGGCGTGCCGATGGTCCTCTCGACGGCCTCCTCGCACACACTGGAGGACGTCGCGGAGGCGAACGGGGACGGACCGCGCTGGTTCCAGCTCTACTGGCCGAACGACGACGAGGTGTGCGCGAGCATCCTGGCCCGCGCCCGCGCGGCGGGGTACCGCACGCTCGTCGTCACCCTGGACACCTGGACCCTGGCCTGGCGGCCGCACGACCTGGACCAGGCCTACCTGCCGTTCATCCGCGGAGTGGGCACGGCCATCCCCTTCTCCGACCCGGCGTTCCTGGCCGGTCTGGAGAAGTCGCCGGAGGAGGACCTGATCTCGGCGGTACTGCGCTGGGTGGCGATGTTCACCGGTACCGACCACACCTGGGACCGGCTGCCGTTCCTGCGCGAACACTGGGACGGGCCCATCGTGCTGAAGGGAATCCAGCACGCCGACGACGCGCGGCGCGCCGCCGACGCCGGCATGGACGGCGTCGTCGTCTCCAACCACGGCGGCCGGCAGGTGGACGGCGCGGTCGCCTCGCTGGACATGCTGCCGGCGGTCGCCGAGGCGGTCGGTGACCGGCTCGAGGTGCTCTTCGACTCGGGAGTGCGCACCGGTGCCGACGTGTTGAAGGCGCTGGCACTGGGCGCGAAGGCGGTACTGGTGGGCCGCCCGTTCGCCTATGGGCTGGCGCACGGCGGCGAGGAGGGTGTGCGGCACGTGCTGCGCAGCCTGCTCGCCGACCTGGACCTGACGCTGGGCCTGTCCGGCCACCGCTCCCCCGGAGAGCTGGCTCCCGGGGTGCTGCACGGCTCCTGACGGCGGATCGGCACCACCCGGACGGCGCAGGGCGGTCCTCCCCCCCGGCGTGTCGTACCACTCGGGGGGCTGTCCGGCAGCCGTTGACTGGAGGTGGAGACGACCGCTGCCCGGCGGTGCCACCCGGCCCGCGGGCCGCAGGCCCGAAGGAGTGCCCATGCCGTCGAGTCGATACCGACCCGAGCCTACGGGCGCCCACCCACCGGGACGCCTGCGGGCGCTCGGCGGCTGGTGCGGCCGGCACTGCGTGCTGGTGCTGGTGCTGTGGCTGGCGGCGCTGGCCGGTGCACAGCTCGCCCAACACTCCTTCGGCGGCACCTACTCCGACGACTTCAACCTGCCCGGCACTCCCTCCCAACAGGGCCGGGACGTGTTGCGCGCACACGCCCCGGCCTCCGGCGGCGTCAGCTCCACCGTCGTCGTGCACACCGCCGACCGGCCGCTCACCGACGTCGCCGGTGCGATGAACACCGCGGTGAAGAAACTGACGGCGCTGCCGCACGTGCTGACCGTGCAGAACCCGCTGCCGGCGGGCCCCGGAGCACCGCCCACCGGCGCCGTCTCACATAACGGGCACATCGGGTACATCACCGTGCGCTTCCGGGCCAACCCCACCTCCTACGGAGACTCCTACCTCCCCGGCGTCGACGACGCGGTGCGGCCGCTGCGGGAGGCAGGGGCGCAGGTCGAGTACGGGGGTCCGCTGGGCGAGCTGGCGCGGCCCGCGGCCAACGACCTGGCGAGCGAAGGCATCGGTTTCGGGGTGGCGATCGTGGTGCTGCTGCTGGCGTTCGGCAGCGTCATCGCGGCACTCGCGCCCCTGGTCGTCTCGCTGATCGCGGTGCTGTTCGGGCTGGCCTGCCTGCACATGCTGGCCTCGGTGTTCACCTTCGCCAGTGTCGCGCCGACGCTGGCCACCATGATCGGGCTGGGAGTCGGCATCGACTACGCGCTGTTCCTGCTGACCCGGCACCGGCAGCTCGTACTGGACGGTGTGCCGCCGGCGGAGGCGGCCGGCCGGGCGGTGTCCACCAGCGGCCGCGCGGTGCTGGTTTCCGCCTGCACGGTCGTCATCGCGCTGAGTGGGCTGACCGTCTCGGGGGTCGGCTTCATCGGCACGCTCGGCGCGGCTGCGGCCGTCACGGTGATCACCGCGTGTCTGGCAGCGCTGACGCTGGCCCCCGCGCTCCTCGGCCTGGCCGGCCGACGCATCGACCGGTACCACGTGCGTACCCCGGTCGCGGAAGCCCCGTCGACGGCGGAGACGCAGGATTCGGGTCCGCGCGGGTGGCACCGTTACGCGCTGCGGGTGGAGCGGCGGCCGTGGTGGTTCCTGGCGGGCGGCGTGGTGGTGATCGCGGTGCTGGCGATCCCGCTGCTGTTCATCCGCCTGGGGCACATCGACGACGGCGCGGACCCGACGTCCTTCACCGACCGCCGCGCGTTCGATCTGCTCTCCGAGGGTTTCGGACCGGGGCAGAACGGACCCCTGACGGTGGTCGTCGACCAGACGGACGTTCCGCAGGCGCAGCGTGCCGCGCTCGCCACCCAGGCGTCGAAGGCGCTGACCGGCGTGCCGGGTGCGGCACGGGTGACGCCGCCACAGCCGACGGGTGACGGTGACGTGCTGGTCGCCACAGCGATCCCGAAGGGGTCGCCGCAGGACGCGGGCACCACCACGCTGGTGAAACACCTGAAGTCCGACACCCTCCCGCAGGTGGTGGCCGGCACACCGGCGCGGGCGTACGTGACGGGTACGACCGCGGCCCAGGTCGACTTCAGCGACATCCTCACCAGCCGGCTCCCGCTCATCATCGCCACCGTGGTGGGGCTGGCGTTCGTCATCGTGCTGGCCGTCTTCCGCGGGCTGCTGGTCGCGGTGAAGGCCGCGGTGCTCAACCTGCTGTCCATCGCGGCCTCCTACGGGGTGGTGGTGGCGGTCTTCCAGTGGGGGTGGGGCGGTCCGGAACTGGGCGTGCACGGGAAGGTGCCGATCGAGAGCTACGTGCCGATGATGATGTTCGCCATCGTCTTCGGCCTGAGCATGGACTACGAGATCTTCCTGCTGGCCCGGGTCCGGGAGGCGTGGCTGTGCACCGGCGACAGCCACGACAGCGTCGCGCACGCGCTGGAGATCACCGCCCGGGTCATCTCCAGCGCGGCGCTCATCATGGTCAGCGTGTTCGCGGCCTTTCTGATCAGCCAGAACATCGTGGTGAAGATGCTCGGTCTGGGACTGGCCGTCAGCGTGCTGGTCGACGCGACGGTGGTGCGGCTGCTGCTCGTACCTGCGGTGATGACCCTTCTGGGGAGGGCCGCGTGGTGGGCGCCGCGGTGGCTGGATCGGCTCCTTCCGCACCTCGATCCGGAGGGTGCCTGACGAGCCGTCGGCGCACGACCCCTGGCGGACAGGCGTAGACCACGGCATCATGTCGGTGCTCCACCGCACCTTCGCACATCCGGCACGGCGCTCCCGCCTGCGCGGTTCCTCACGCAGGTGGTGCGTCGCGCCGGTCCCGTTCTCCGGCCCTCCCCCCACTGACGGGGCTCGACCGGGGTTCAGTACACGCTGAATTGTCATGCGCGCGCCATTTGTCGCGCGTTGAAGGGAGCGACTTCACCATGGCATGCGGTTCCACCTATCTCTGGCGCGGCGAGACCACCTGGTTCTGCTGCGGCAACGCCTGGGGGCCGTGCGGCAGCGCCGGCGGCGGCGCCTGCGGCACCTGCAACTCCTCATCCCACCAAGGCGCGTGGCCCAACGCCTCCAGCGCCTGCTACGACATCACCCGGCCCGACCTGTGCGGGGAGAACATCCCGCGAAGAGGCTGCGGATCGACAATGAACGTCAAACACCAGTGCACCGGCGCGACCGTGTGCATCTCCATCGCCGACTGCGGCCCGCGCACCAAGAGCTTCTGCGGCGAGACGACGTGCTGCGGCGGCACCTGCCGCATCAACCGCGTCCTCGACCTGACCCCCGCGGCCTTCTCGGCCATCGGCAGCCTCAGCTCCGGCATGCTGCCCGTCTGGATCTACGAGTGAGGAGGAGCCTCGACATGACAGATCACCAGGGAACACCGGGCGTGGACCGGCGCCGCCTCCTCACCAACGCGGCGCTCGCCGGCGCCACGATCGTCGGCGCCTCGGCGCTCGGCGCCCTCGACGCGGAGGCCGCCTTCGCCGAACCACAGAAACCGCTCGACCCGGCCGTCAAGGAGAGCGTGTTCGCCGAGGGGCGGGTCGCCGGACGCAACCGCAGCATGCTGGAGGTGGCCGGTTCGCACGGCGAGGCGCACCGCATCCAGATCACCAACGCCACCAGCATCTGGAAGGTACGGCCGGTCACCATCGACGACATCGACGCCGGCGACGGGCTCTACGCGCGTGGCGTGCGGATGCCGGACGGCAGCATCGCCGCCGACGCGGTGTGGGTGAACATCGTGAACCTGCCGGTCACCATCCGCGGCATCGGGCGTGACCGGCTGCACCTCGCCCACGGCGACCACGACCGCGCGCTGGTCGGACGGGTCGTCAAGGACACCACGGCGGCGTCCTACGCGGGCGGTGCGCTCACCACCGACCTGTCGAAGCTGCGCATCGGACAGCACGCACAGATCCTTGGCGCGTGGCGGCCCAGCGACGACTCCGTCGACGTCGTCCGCGTCGCCGTCGGGCACTGAAGGAGGCAACCGTCGATGATGTCGCTGGTCACGACTCTTGCACCGCTCGCGCTCGGTGCCCTGCTCGCCTGGTCGGGAGCGGCCAAGCTCTTCGGGCGCGGTGCCCGGCGCCAGGCCGCCGGAACGGCGTTGGAACGCTACTTCGACGACCTGGACCGTGCCATCCTGGCGCTGCGCGCGGTCGGCTCCGTCGAGTTGCTGGTGGCCGCCGGGCTGCTGGCCGCGCCCGGCACCTGGCCGTCCGCGGCGGCGGCCTGCTGCCTGGGAACGGGCTTCCTGGCGTACCTCACGTACGCCAAGGTGGCCGCTCCCGAGTCCTCGTGCGGCTGCTCTGCCGCGCAGGAAGAGCCCGTCGGGCTGAAGGCGTTCACGCGGGCGGTCCTGGTCGTGGCCGGCGGCGTCGCCGCTGTCACCGCCGCGCCGTGGTGGCGGGCGGCGGCCGACCGGCCGACTGCGTCGCTCGCCGTCCTGGCGGTCTACGCGGCGGCAGCCGCCGTGCTGTTCACCGGCCTGCACCGACGGGCGATGCTGCGGCTGCGGCGGCTGCGGATCCGGCTCTTCGGCCATCCGCTGCCGGCGGACGGCCGCCAGGTCCCGCTCGACGGCACGGTCGAACTGCTGGAGCGCTCCCTGGCGTGGGAAGCCGCCTCCCCGCTGATCCGTTCCGGACTGCTGGACCACTGGGAGGCGGACGGCTGGCGGTTCCTGCTGTACTCCGGTGAGCGGCCGGCCGAGGGGGCACCCCGCCGCGTCTCGGTGCTCTTCGCCCTCGACGCGGCGGCGACCCTGGACACGGCGGGCACCCCGGCCGTCCGCGTCACCGTGCTGGACGACGAGACGGGCACGCCCGTCGAGGGCGCCCTGCCGGACCTCGGCCACCGGGCGGTACTGCCGCTGGCCGACTGAGGCGGCCGGCCCGCCGGAGCCGCCAACCGTTGAGCCTCGCACCCCGCGGTGCGAGGCTCAACGTCGATCGTCCCTGCCCGCCGAGTCGGTGAGGCCGTCCACCGGTGTGCTGCACGAGACGGCCGGCGGGCGGTTCCGTCCGCCTTCCCGTGGAACCCGTGGCCCATGTGAAGGCCGCCGCTCGCAGCCGGGCGGCGGGACGCACTGCGCGCTGCGCTGTGCGGGTTGCGGGGAAGCACAGAATGGAAGGGAAACGGCCATGGCCGCCACCACCCACCACGCCGACTTCGACCATGCCGTCCAGACCGCGAACATCTGGCTGAAAGCGGTCGCGGAAGCCCTGGGCACCGAGGACCGCCACCTCGCCCACCGGGTGCTGCGCACCTGGCTGCACACCCTCCGTGACCGGGTCACCGTCGATGTCGCCGCCCACTTCGCCGCCCAGCTCCCCGAGCTGCTGCGCGGCATCTACTTCGACGGCTGGAATCCCAGCGTCGTCCCGCTCAAATACGACCGGGAGGGCTATCTCGACCGCTTCGCGCACGAGGCCAGGGTCTCCGTCCGCGACGTGCCCCGGATCGCCCCCGCGGTCGCGCAAGCCGTCCGTGAGCATGTCTCGCCCGGGCACCTGGAATCGGCAGTGGAGCAACTGCCGCACGACATCCGCGCACTCATCCTGCGGCCGGTCACCTGACGGGGCACGAACGAGCACAGGAGCAACCGATGGCGCAGACACGAGGACGCGCACCGATCGTGGTCGGCGTCGACCCCGATCCGGACAGGCGCGCGGCGCTCGCCTGGGCCGCCGACGAGGCGGACCGGCGACGACTTCCGCTGAAGCTTGTCCTCGCCCAGTACCTGCCGAGCCCCGGCTACCGGCCGACGGGCGGCCGGCCGTCGTGGGAGGAGTGGGACGCGGCCCTGCACGAGTCGGGAGAACGCGTCCTGCGGGAGTCGGTGGCCATGGTCGAGTCCCGGCACCCGGGCATGCCGGTGTCCGGACTGCTGGCAGAGGGGCACCCGGTGTGGGTGCTGCGGCAGCAGGCGCAGGAGGCTGCCATCGTGGTGCTCGGCTCGTGGCACCTGAGCACTCTGAGGGAACGGTTCGCCTCGGCCGCCGTCGCGCTGCCGGTCGTCGCCGACGCGCCTTGCCCCGTGGTGGTCGTGACCGAGTCGGAGCACCTCACCCATGAGCCGCCGTACTTCGTCGTCGGCGTCGACGGCAGCCCGCGTTCCGCGGCGGCCGTCGACTTCGCCTTCGAGGAGGCCGCCTTGCGCGGAGCCGTCCTGCAGGCCCTGTACGTGTGGCATCCGCCGCGGCTGGGTGTGCTGGACGAGCACGCGGCCGTGCAGGAGTGCCGACGCCTGCTGGCGGAGACCGTCGCCGGGCGCACCGCCGGACATCCGGAGGTGGAACTGCGCCACGAGGTCGTACGGGGACATCCGGTGAGCGTCCTGACGGAGGCGTCCGAACACGCCCTCGGCCTGGTCGTGGGCACCCGAGGGCACGGCGGTTTCACCGGCATGATGCTCGGTTCCGTCAGCCAGGGCGTCCTGCACTCCGCGCGCTGCCCGGTCCTCACCGTCCCGCACACCGGCCGTTAGCGGCTTCAGGACGGGGATGCGCCGAGAGGTGAGCACCCGGGATGCGAGGGAGACCCGACCGCGTGAGCATGGAGACGAACGGGCTCAGGACACCTACGGGCGATCACGAAGCACGACCCCTCGGCCTGCTGCCGCGGCCGCTTCGAGGTGCCGAGCAGATCCGCACCAGTCGTGAGGATGTTTGCAATGACCAGTGCACAAGACATCATGCACACAGGAGCCGAGTGCATCGCAGAGCACGAGACGCTCGACACCGCGGCGCGCCGGATGCGCGACCTCGACGTGGGGGCGCTGCCGGTCTGTGGTGACGACGACAAGCTGCACGGCATCATCACCGACCGGGACATAGTGGTGCTCTGCCTGGCCGCCGGCAAGGACCCGGGGAAGATGACCGCCGCCGAGCTGGCGAAGGGCCGGCCGCACACGGCGACGACGGACACCGACATCAAAGACGTGATGAACACGATGGAGGAACACCAGATCCGCCGACTGCCCATCGTCGACGGGGACAAGCGACTGGTCGGCATGATCAGCGAAGCCGACCTCGGCCGCAACCTTCCCGACAGGGAAGTGGGCCGTTTCGTCGAAGCCGTGGTGGCACGCAGCCTCTGAGCTGAGCACTCGGCCCAGGAGCGGTCCGCGTCGCGGGCGCCCCTGCGATGCGGAAAACCGGTTGAGCCTCGCACCCCTGGGGTGCGAGGCTCGACCGCACACGCGTCACCACGACCTCTGGAGCTGAGGACCTATGGCTGCGGGCGACTTCACCCACGCGAGCCGCCGCGCCTGAGCTGCACCCCCGCGCACCAATCCGGACAAGCGTCCGGTGCACCGGGTGGCGGCATGACCTCATTCAGCATGCCTCCGGAAGGAACACCCCACCGTGGACTTCGACGTCCAGCACCACGCGCGCACCCTCGCGCTGCAGTCCGAGAACCACCTGCGCGTCGGCCCGTTCGTCGCGCGTTACCACGCCGACTGGTCAAGCCCGTTCGCCAACTACGCCATCCCCGACGACGGGGCAGCGCCGTCCGCCGACGACGTTGCCGCACTCATCGACGCCTTCCGTGCCCGTGACCGGCAGCCACGCCTGGAGTACCTGCCGCGTTGCGCGCCGCAGGTCGAACCGGCGCTGCTGGCCGCCGGGTTCACCGAGGAGAACCGGCCGCCGCTGATGGCGTGCGGCCTGGGCGACGTGATCACCCCGGCCCAGGTCGACGGGCTGACGCTCGCCGAACCCGCCGACGACGCGGCCTTCCTGCGGGCGGCCGCCGTCCAGCACGCCGGCTTCGGTGAACCCGGCTCGCCCGGCCCCGGAGCCGGTGACGGCCTGCGCCGCATGGCCGAGTCGGGCGGCACGGTGGTGCTGGCCACCTTCGCCGACGGCACGGACGCGGGCGCGGCGGCCTGCTCCACCCCGGTGGACGGCCTGACCGAACTCGGCGGCCTTGCCGTGCTCGAGACGGCCCGGCGGCGCGGGGTCGGCGCGGCGGTCGCCGCCTGGGCGACGCAGCGGGCGCTGGCCCGGGGCCTGCGCACCGTCTGGCTCGAGCCGGGTGACGCCGGCATCCAGCGCATGTACGCGCGGGTGGGCTACCGAGTGGTCGGGGAGCGGCTGAACATCTCGCTGCGGTAGGCCCTGAGGCGGGCCGCACGCGCCATGCGGCCCGCCTCGCCACGTGCCCGCGCCGGCTCCGGTCAGCCGGCCGCTGCCGGCGCGACGCAGCCCGACTGTGCCTGCCGCCGCACTTGTTCGTCGGCGTACGCCTCCCGGAATTGCGGGAAGCGTTCGGCCTTCGGGTCCAACAGGTCGATGAGCTCGATGAGCAGCTTCTGCACGGCCTCCAGCCGCGGCACGGACGGTCCGGCGTCCGCGGCCAGCGCGTCGACATCCGCCAGGAGCCGCCGGAACCACCCGTGGTAGACCTCGTCGGTCTCCAGCCGCTGGCAGAACTCCGCGTACCCCAGGCAACGGCGCCGGCCCGGCTCGCCGTCCGGATGCACCAACAGCTCACCGACCGCCCGCTGGTGGGTGCGGAAGAGACGCAACGCGTTGCTCTCGTCCGACATGCGGCTGATCGCGTGGCCGATCTCGGAGATCTTCGTCATCACCTCTCGGTTGGTGCGCGACCGGCCCAGGTCCAGGAACTGCACGTCGCGGCGGAGGATCTCCACCCAGCCGAGGTACTCGGCGAGCACGAACACGGTGCTGCGCCGCACGTACTCGGCCTCATGCGCGGTGCCGTGGGTCAGGCAGACGGTGAGGAAACCACGGCCGGGGCCCGGTGAGTTGTCCAGCCGGTAACCGTTGAGCACGTTGTACAACCGTGTCTGCAGGTCGTAGGCGGCCCAGGCGAGCGAAGCGCCGTAGCTCGCCATCAGGTTGCGCTTGTCCATGGTCCGCAGCCGCTTCTGCTGCCAGTACCCGAGCACGGCCGTCACCCCGGCGCCGGCCAGCGCCACTCCGGCGGACACCCACGTCACGACGTCCATCTCCCCGCCCCTCCCCCCTGCGCCCACGTCGAAGGTCACGCGCCGCCTATCCTGCCGGCCCGGCGGATGCAGACGCCGCATCGAGTTCTGCGAAAGCCACCGCTTCGTCGGGATCAAGGCGTCCGTCCACTCCGTTTTCCGGGCCCCACTACCGCGCACCTCGGGATCTGCGTCCGTCACAGCAGCTTGGCGCCACGCAGCGTGAAACGGCACGAAAGATCAAGCGCCGCTCCGACCGAGGTGGAATACCGCAATCTCCACCTCGGCGTCCTTGATCTCGTACCAGACCCGGTAGCGGCCGATGCGGAGTCGATGCAAGTTCTCTCCGTACGACACAGAGCCAGATGGCCGGGGATCGGCGGCGAGGGCATCCGTAGCGTCAAAGACGGCCAGCACGCCCTCGCGGTCCTCTTTGGCGAAGAGCTGTGCAGCCGTGAGGGCCTTCGGCTCCCACGCCACGATCACGCGTCGGAGCCGAAAACGAGCCGCCGAGCCTCGTCACTCGGGACGCCCTCGCCGGTCTGTCCCAAAGCGCGGCGCAGCTTGTACTCGAGGACGGCGTTGGCCTCCTCGAGGTCCGCGAGCTCCTCTGCATTGATCAGGACAGCTGCGGGCTGTCCGTGGTCCGTGATCGTGATGCGCTCGCGGCTGTGGGAGGCACGGCGCACGAGTTGCCCGAAACGATTACGGCCTTCAGTCACCGTGTGCGTCATCGACATGCGAGAAGTGTACACTCTGCGGCCACTTTTCGGCCGGGCCTGACGGCATCGCCGCCGTCGTCCTGCGCGACCGAGGGCTGCGCAGGCCTTCCCAGACCGCGTCGCCGGACTGGAACCCGGCGTCGAAGACGGAGACCTTGGCCTCTGCGGCGGGGACCAAGTGCGCCGTCGACATGGATGTACAGGGGGGGCGGTGTTCACGTCTCCCTCTCAGGACCGTCGATCGGATACGAAATCCCTTTCACGGTTCGCGCCACGCGTCAAGAGGGATCGGATACCATCTACGGTGACGTTGGCGAGCACGACAAGGAGCCCCACTGAGCCAGGACAGCACTCTCCGCTACCGCACCAAAGCCGAGTTGATCTACGAGCACCTGCGCGGCGAGATCCTCGCGGGACGCCCCGCACCGGGATCACGCCTCGTGGTGGACCAGATCGCCGAACGACTGGGCGTGAGCAAGGTCCCGGTGCGCGAGGCGATCACCCGCCTCACCGGCGAGGGCTGGCTGGAGTCGCGACCCCACGCCGGACCCGTGCTGCCGCTCATCACACCGGACGAGATCCGCGAGACCGCCCTGATCCGCAGCGCGCTGGAAACCGGCGCGGTCCGGGCCGCCGTCCCGCACCACGACGCCACCAGCCTCGCGGCGCTCTCCGACCTGCTGCACCAGATGGACGACGCCGTCGAGGACTTCCCGCGCCGCAACCTCGAACTCCACACCGCCGTGATCGCGCCGGCCCCCCACCCGCGGCTGAAGAGCATGACCGTCTCCCTCATGGAACGCGCCCTGCACCATCAGACCGTCCACCGCCTCCCCGGCTACCTGGACCAGGCACAGGCCGAACACCGTGAGATCGTCGACGCCCTGACACAACGTGACCCCGAACGCGCCAGTGACTTGATCAAGGGTCACATCATGACCGCCGCCGAACGCCTGGCCGCCTTCATGGAAGGCGACTGAGTGGACGCACGCACTCCGGGTGGCCTGCACGCCGCCCGCACCACGGACGGCGCCTGCCGCTCAACGCGGCACTCGGGGCAGCTGTCCTCGTCGTGGCCGGGGCCGCGGGGCGAACAGGCATGGCTGGGTGTGGGGCGAGGTTCGTGCCTGGGGAGGGCAATCACGTTGCCGTCCCCAGACACCAAGCGCGCTCGGCCATGGGCGTCGCCTCAGCCAGGTGCCACGGAATTCCGCAGTGCGGCCAGCTCCGCCAGGCCGTCGCGGTCCGGGTGAGGCGAGGCGAGGGCCGCCGCCAACGCGCCCTCGGCCTCCTCGGGCTGAGCCCGCAGCGCGTCCGCCGCGCCGTCCGGGCCGGCCGTCTCCAGCAGTTGCAGGAGGCTCTCGGCGACCATCACGGCGCTCTCCTCCCGCGTCAGCGAGGACGGGTCGAGCACCTCCCGATGCGCCAGCACACTCAGTGCGGACGGGCTCAGCCGCGAGTCCGTGCGCAGGGTGTGCAGCAGGTGCTCGCCCTCCTCTCCGGGCAGCGCGGTGACGAGGGTGTCCAGCAGGGCGGAGGCACGGATGCGGAACGGGGTCCGGGCCACGGCCGCCGTCAGCTGCTCGACCGCGACCTCCTTCCCGCCGTGCGCCGCCGTCCAGTCGGCCAGTTCGGCGCGGGCCGAGTCGGGATCGTACGACTGGGCCAGCACCCCGAGCAGACCAGCGGCGTCGGCGTCCACCAACTCGCCGACCACGGGGACGTCGCGGCCCTCGGCCAGCAGACGGCGTCGCATCGCGTACGTGCCGAGATCGGTCAGCGACATCAACTCCACCGGTCCGGAGGCCAGTTCCGTGTGGAGCGTACGGGAGCCATCGTCGGAGCCGGAACTGCCGGCCTCCGGCCCGGCGGGCATCGGCAGCTCAAGGAACAGCGGGTCGGCCCTGCCGCGGTGCCGGGTGAGCGCACCCAGGTCGTCCAGCACCTGCAGCACCCGCCGCAGGTCCCGGTCGGCGTCCTCGACGTCGCGGTAGGTGGTGATCAGACCGCCCAGGGGAGAGTCGTCCCGGTAGCTGAGGCGCACCGACTCCCGCAGCTGCGGCCACGGCATCGGACACGGCAAGGCATACAGCGTGGCCATCAGGTCGGGCAGGACGACGTGGTAGGTCTCCCACAGGACGGAGGGCACATACCCACCGTCACGGGCACCGATCAGGGGAGTGCGCAGGGTGAAGAGCGTGTCGAAGAGCCGCTCCCACAGCGCGAGCGGATCCCGCATGACCGGCCGCGCCTTGGCGACCGAGCACAGCCTGTCCTTCACCACCCGGACCAGCCGGGCGGCCTTCGCCCACTCCACGAGCAGGCCCAGCCGCGGCAGTTCGGCGGACGAGCGCACGCCCTCGGTCTCGTCGCCGGTTCCCAGCTCCGCCACGAGTTGCCTCGCGTCGGCCAGACGCAACCTGCCCTTCGAGGTCACCACCCGGCCTTCGCGGCCCGCCCAGCTCACCAGTCCCTGCAGCTGGTCCAGCAGCTCCGTCCGAGCCGCCTGGTTGCGCAATGCCGCCTCGTCGGGCAGCCTGACGGGCAGCTGGGGGTCCGCACGTTCGACCGGGCTGCTGGTGAAGTGGTTCCCGACAACCACCTCGAGTGCGGCTCGGTCGTAGTCCACTTCACCGGTCCGGGCCCGCTCCACGAACTCCTGCACGGCCGCCGGGTCCTGCACGTCGACTCCGTGCTCCACGGCCGCCATGGTCCAGAACTTCGCCAGTCCCCAGCGGGACGAGTCGGCCATCGCCTCGGCGTGCCGCAGAGCCGCCGCATCGACGGCCGCGAGGGTCTCCGCAAGTGGCGCGCTCCGCGGATCGGCGAGTTCGACGGCGTCGAGATAGCGCAGGAGAATCCGCAGGCTTCCCGGGGCATCGCTCTCCCGGCCGGGAACCAGAGTCACGGTACGTGGCATCCACTCCAGCAGCACCTCCTCGACGTGACGCGGCTCCCACAGACCCAGCCTGCCGTCCCGGGTCGCCCCGTGCCGGTAGTCGAGCAGACACTCCACGGCGAAAGGATCGACCGAGGCGCCCTGGTCGGCGGACCAGCGCCGCAACCGGTCGAGGAGCAGCGCCGCCCCCGCCCGGTAAGCCTCGTCCTCGTCAGGTTCGAACGACATGCGCATGGGTCTCGCCAGTTCTGTGGTGCCGTACAGCGTCAAGCGCACGCTATCGGCTTCCAGAAGGGCGGCACTCGGCGTTCGTCGAACCGGGGACCGGAGTGGCGCGGCGGCGGGCCGTCAGGTCCCGTCCGCTCGCCGGCTGCCGCAGCCCGCCGGCGAGCGGACGCGGGCGCCGGTGAGTCCGAGGTGTGTGCGGGCCAGGGCGGCGGCGCCGATGGCGGCCGCGTCGTCACCCAGCCGGGCTCGCGCCACCCTGATGTGCTGTCCGCTCACCGGCGGTTCCGCCCGCAGCGCGGCGTGGATCGGTGGTTCCAGCAGGTGCCAGGCGCGGGTGAGTCCGCCGCCGATGACCACGGACGTGACGTCGAGCAGTCCGGCGGTGATCAGCAGTCTGCACCGCATCCTCGCCCGGCCGGAGTTCGCCACGCCGGACGGCCCGATGGTCCTCTACGCCTCGCTGCCGGGGCCGGCGGCCGTCGAGGCCGCGGCGCGCGGCCGGCGTCGGCGCGACCGTCACCGTCACCGCCGGCGCGGAGGTCGACGACCGGCACGCCGGACCGCTGACCATGACCGGCGTGGTGCACGCGGTACGGCACGGCGACCGTGACGCGCAGACCGAGGTGGTGCTGCGGGTCGGCGGCGTGTACGTGATCCTCACCGGGCTGCGCAAGCCCTGCCACCACGAACACGACTTCACCGCGCTGTCGCTGGACCCGCGGTCGGCCGACCTCGTCGTCGTCAAGATCGGCTACCTCGAGCCCGAGTTGTTCGACATGGCCGCCGACTGGAAACTCGCCCTCACCCCGGGCGGCGTCGACCAGGACCTCGTCCGGCTCGGCCACCACCGCATCCACCGGCCGACCTACCCCTTCGACCCGGACATCGCCACCCCGGACCTGACCGCCCGCCTCATCCCGCCGAGCAACGCGCCGCTGACCGGCAGGGAGGACTGACGCACGCCCTCGCCCGGCCGCGCCGCCCGGTCGTCTCCGGGCGGCGGCCGCCGCGACGATCACATGCCGAGCATCGAGGCGAACCTGACAGGCTCCCCCAACACCCGCTCGGCGCCCTCCAGATCGGCGAGCCGAGCCGCCAGGGTGGCCTGTGCGAGTCGCGGCGGTAGTGCGTCGCCGAACTTCAGCCCTCTGACGGCACGCTCGTCGACATCCGGTAGGCACAGGCGCTCCTGAAGACCGTCCGTTGCCTGTTTCCACGCCTGCGGCGTGAGGTCTTCGCGCAGCCGCAGCCAGCAGTCGTTGGCACGCTGGGCGGGGACGGCGACCCCTTCGAGGGTGGCCGCGAGGGTGGCGTTGGCCCGGTGACCGGCCCACGTCCACCAGCGCAGGTAGGTCGGTGTGCGGGCGATGACGGTACCGCCCGGGTAGACGGTCTCCGCCAGCGCTTCGCGCGCCTCGGCCAGGCAGTCGCTCGCCCGCTGCGTGAGCTTCACCGGCGGGTCGGCCCCCAGCAGCACCTCGCGCATCGCGCGCGTCAGCTCGTGCGAGGAGGCGAACTCGAACCCGAGCCCGCTCCATTTCGCCTTGCCGCCGGTCGGACAGGTGCAGGTGGAAGACCGGGTCGGCATCACCTTCGCTGCGCAGTTCACCGAACTCGCCCTGCAGTTCCCGCAGCCGCTTGACGGCCGGCACCGGCCGAGCCGAGCCGCACCTTGATCGAGCCGTGGTTCAGCGCGGCGAGCCGCTCACCGGTGAGCCGGGCGAGGGCCGGGACATTCGGCGCGAGCGCGGCCAGCAAGAGGGTCTTGATCAGCCGGTCGTCACCGACGAACCGGGCGTCGTCCCCGCTGCCGTACTTGGCCAGCAGGTGGGCGCGCACCGGTCGTGGAACCGCTTCGCGGTCTCCGCGTCCCGCCGTAGCCGGGCGGTGAAGGCCTCGCCGGTACCGTCGACGATGACGTCCCACGGGTCGCCGAGCGGGATCAGCTCGCCCAGCTTCAGGTCGTCGCGCCGCCGGCGCAGCGTCTCCTGCACCAGTTTCGGGCCGGACGCTCGCGCTGGAGGGCGCCGGCGAGTTCCACCAGGACGTTGAGGAAGGCCGGGGAGAGCGGGTAGACGGCGCGGAAGTCGTCCCAGCCGGAGCCGGTGCGGCCGTGCGCGTCCAGCAGCACCTGCCGCACCTCGTCGCGGGAGGACTCCACCGTCTGGAACGCGGACTCGCGCGCCTCCTCCATCCCGGGCTTCGGCGCCAGGACGCGGTGCTTGATGATCTCGACGAGGTTGCTGTCCTCGAGGTCGACGACGTCGATCCGGCCGGCCAGGTACTCGACCTGCTGCTCCAGGTTCTGCACCTCGGCACCGGCAACGTCGGAGCCGATGAGCTGGGACAGGTCGCGCTGCCGGGAGATGAAGGAGACGATGGGGACCGGCCGGTCGCTGTCCCCGGACTCGATCAGCTTGACGAGTTTCTGCACCTGGCCGCGCACGAAGTCCTGCTCGCCCATGTGGGCCTGCAGCCACAGGATCAGCTCGTCGAGGAACAGCACGATGCCGTCGTAGCCGAGAGACTGCGCATGCCGGGAGATGACGGACAGGCCGTTCTCCAGCGGCACGAAGGCGTCCTTGTCGCCGCGCGCGCCGGTGGCGTAGGCCGCCATCGGGCCGGAGAGCAGCGCGGAGACGAGTGCCTCGCGGTAGGGGTCGCCGGCGGGCGCATCGAAGGCGCGGTCGAGGTCGGCGGTGGTCCAAGTGGCCGCAGGCGGTGC
>CAWCXW010000002.1:7500-165707 GCA_963799685.1 uncultured Actinomycetota bacterium | reverse complement strand
TCGGCAGCATGTAGGGCGGGAGCCGGTCGCGCAGATACGCGGTGAGGTCGGCGGACGGGGTGTCGACACCGGTGTAGTGCGCCACCAGCATCGCCTCCACGCCGGTCCCGTGGGCGACCACGACCGCCTCGTGGACTCCGGGATGGCCGGTCAGTTGTGCCTCGACCTCGCCCACCTCGATGCGGTGGCCGTGCACCTTGACCTGGTCGTCCAGTCGGCCCAGGAAGACCAGGCCGTTCTCTTCCGGGCGGACCAGGTCGCCCGTCCGGTACCAGTCGGTGTCGCGCACCGGCTCTCCGGGCGGCAGGACCGCGGCGGCCTCGCCCGGCGGCCGGCGCAGGAAGCGGGACCCGTGGGTGGCCGGGGCGAGATACCCGGCGAACCGCTGGGGGCCCCGAAGACACAGTTCGCCGGACTCGGCGGGCTGCCCGTCCGCTCCGAGAACGAGACTCTCCAGATGCGGCAGCACGTCGCCGATCGGCATGGTGCCGTTGGCTCCCGCCGCGACGAGCCGTCCCTTCCCGCCCAGGTTCTTGTGCACGCACACCACGCTCATCTCGGTGGGTCCGTACATGTTGTGCAGTTCGGCGTGGGGCGCGGCTTCGGCCCACTGCCGGGCCTGCTCGGCGGTGAGTCGTTCCCCGCCCAGCATGACCTTGGTGAGGGTCGGCATCGAACCGGGCGCGAGCCCGCCCGCGCGCGCGGCCAGACTGCCGAGCGACGGGACGCACCACCAATGGGTGATCCGCCGGTCGTTGACGAACTGGGAGGGCCGCACGATGTCGTTGGGACGGGGCACGACCAGAGTGCCCCGGCCGCCCAGGTCACGAACATCTCGTAGACGGCCACGTCGAAGGACAACTCGACGTTCTGCGATGTCCGGTCCGCCGGGCCGAAACCGCAGGCGTCGACCGCCCAGTTGATGAAGGAGACGATGTTGGCGTGCCGGATGGGAACGCCGCGCGGTGCGCCGGTGGAGCCGGAGGTGTACAGGATGTAGGCGAGGTCATCCGGCTCCGGGGCGGTGTGCCCGATGCCTCCGTCGTCCGCGTCGCCGTCGCCGTCTTCCGTGTCCTCGGTGCTGCCGGTCAGCCGTGCCACCAGGGCGTCGTCGACGAGGAGAGCCGGTATCCCGAGATCCGGTGACGCCGTCAGAGCACCCCGGCGACGTGAGGAGTCGCCGACGACCATGTCGAGCGCCCCGTCCTTCACGACGGCCAGGTGCCGGGCGGGCGGGTACGCGGGGTTCATCGGAACCGCAGCGGCGCCGAGACGCAATGCGGCCAGGTAACCCGCGTAGGCCGTGAGGCTGTGTGCGGCCAGCAGCCCCACCCGGGCCGGGCGGCGGCCCGTGGCGCGCAGAATCTCACCAGCCAGCCGGCTCGCCAGCCGGTCCAGTTCCGCGTAGGAAAGGGTCTGGTCTCCGACCTCCAGGGCGGTCCGGTGCGGGTGGCGTACGGCGGACGAGGTGAACAGCTCGTCGAGTGTCGAGGGAGCGGCCGCGGCCACGAGGGGTTCCTTTCGTTGCGTCGCGGCGGCCTTCACACCAGCTCTTCGGCGGTGCGCAGGACGGCCGGCCAGGAATCGATGAGATACATGTGACCGCCGGACATCTCGACGGTCTGGAAGCCCGCCGACGTGAAGGTCTCCCAGTCCCGCCAGTCGGCGACCGGTACATGGGTGTCGCTGGTGCCGCGAATCGCCGTGAGCGGGACTGGCAGCGGCTGCCGTGGCGCCGGACGGTACCTGTCGAGCATGGCCATGTCGGCGCGCAGGGCGGGCAGCAGGATGTCGCGGAGCTCCGGATCCGCGAAGGCCTCCATCGGCTGCCCGGTCATCTCGCGCAGTCGGGAGACGGCACGTCCGGTGTCGGCGGGCAGGCCCGGGGGGCGGCGACGGCGAGGACTGACCGAGCCGCTGACGATCAGGTGCCGGGGCAGCGGGCCTCCGCTCTCGTGCAGGTGCCGCGTCGCCTCGTAGGCGAGCACCGCGCCGAGGCTGTGACCGAACACGACGAAGGGCCGCGAGTCGGAGGCGCTGACGATCCTGCCGGCCACGTCCTCGGCCGCCTCCCGGACCGTGCGGTGGAAAGGGGCGGTGAACTCCTCCTCGCGTCCCGGTAGTTGAATCGGTACCGCTTCGAGCGCGATGCCGACCGACCGCTGCCACGCCCGGTACACGCCGGCGCCCGCCCCGGCGTAGGGGACGCACATCATCCGCACGGGCCTCCGTAGAGCGTCCGGGGCGGGGGACGGTGCTCCTGCCTCGACGTATGGAGAGGGCACGTGGATTCCTCCGATCACGGATCTGTGTTGCTCAAGGGCCTGGCCGGAGCGTGTTTCAGCGCGCTTCGTCCGCTGACCGCAGAAGATTCTGCATCGAATCGACGCCCTTGCTTTCCAGGATGTCGAGAAAATCGATCTCGATGCCCGTCTCTTGAAAAATCTTATCCGCGAGAGTCAGGGCGCGAAAGGAGTCGCCGCCATTTTCCAGGAACCCCAGGCTGGGATCGGCGCCTGCTCCGAGGACTTCTGCCCACATAGCCGAGATGCGATCTCCTGTGCTTGCCGGATCGGAATTCTGGGCCATCTGAAATCCTCAACTCTTTCCACGTGGAACGATTTTGAGACCGCCGGGCGCCGTCAGTCTGGGCGGGACGACAACCTTCATGAGACTCGTCTGCGGAGCGGTCAGTCAAACACAAGGAAGCCAAATATGATGCACCTCACCCAATAAATCACCGGGCGGCAGGATGGCTGAAAATAGACGATTGCCGTATGTGGGATCAACGACTAAGCTCGCCTCGCCGCTCGTTTATGCGTACGCTCTCCTCGCCTTATGAGCGGAGGAATCGGCAATCACCGGGGAAGGATTGACCGCTTGAGCGACATGCCGATACTTCTTGTTGTCTACGATGTCGGAAGCCTCGCCCCGACCCGCCTCTCATCCATAGCGCGGAGCAACGGCTGTGCCGTCGCCTTCGTGACGGCCGACACGGAACACGCGCAGCAGATGATCCCGGTGCTGAAGAAGCTGGGGCGTGTGGTGAACACCGCCGGGCGGACCGAGGCGTCGGTGCTCGACGAACTGCACCGCCTCCGGCCCGCGGGGATCATCACCTTCAGCGAATTCCGCATCGCCGACACCGCCCGGCTTGCCGCCGCGCTCGGGCTGCCCTACCACGATCCGTCCCTCGTGGCAGCCGTCACCGACAAGGACCGTCAGCGCCGACACTTCGCCGAAGTCGGCCTCGACACGGTCGGGTTCCGTGCCATCAGCTCCGTCGAGCAGGTGGACGAGGCCATCGCGCGGGTCGGACTCCCGGCGATCGTCAAGCCGGTCGTCGGCGCGTCGAGCCGCAACACGACCGCCGTCACGGGTGCGGACGAGTGCCGTGCCGTCGTCGCAGCAGCGCTCGGCGGCATCGGCGGGCCGGCGGAAACCTCGGTCATCCTGGAGGAACTGCTGGTCGGCCGGCCGGTCGACGCGCCCTGGGGCGACTACATGGCGGTGGACTGCATCGCCCGCGGGAAGGACGTCCGTCCGATCTTCGTCAGTAGCAAGTTCGCCCTCGCCGAACCCTTCCGGGAACGCGGCGCGTACGGCGGGCACTCCGTGGTGCCGGACGACGTCGTGCGGGAGGTGGCCGACCTGGCGTGCCGGGCGGTGGGCGCCCTCGGCGTCCACGGGGTGGCCGACGTCGAGATCAAGCTGACCCCCGACGGCCCCCGCGTCATCGAGGTCAACGGCCGACTGGGGGCCTGGGTCGACGACCTCGGTGTGCGCTCCGGCAACTCCGTGCCGGGCGACCTCGCGGTCAGGGCGGCACTCGGCCGCGCGTACACCACCCCCGACCCGGTCGGCCGCGGCCCGGCCACCTTCTACTACCTGATCGTGCCCCCCGTGGGCGCGCGCCGGGTCAAGGCCGTGCACGACCTGCGCGGCCTGCGACGCCTGCCCCACGTGGACCGGGTGGTCCTGCTGGCCGAGCCGGGCGCGCCCGTCGACTGGCGCATCGGCGGGGCCGCCAACGTGGCCTCGGTGAGCGGAACGGCACCCGACACCGCGGCACTCGCCGAGACCGTGGCCGCGATCGAACCCCGAGGAGTTCCACCGGCTGCTGGAGGACGAGGAGGTGACCGTCCTCAACCAGACGCCGACCGCCTTCCAACTGCTGCTGGGCACCGACCGCCTCGCACGCGCCCGCCTCGCCGTACGCCTGGTCGTCTTCGGGGGTGAGCCGCTGGACGCCCGCACCCTGCTGCCCTGGTGGGAGCGGTATCCCGGCACCCGTGTGGAGAACATGTACGGCATCACCGAGACGACCGTGCACAGCACCAGCCACACGGTCACCCCCGAGGACGCACGCGCCGGCAACAACACGGTCGGCCGCCCGCTGCCCGGCTGGGAGGTCCATGTCCTGGACGCACACGGCCGTCCGGTGGCTCCCGGTGTCGCGGGAGAGATCCACGTGGGCGGCGCGGGAGTCGCGCTCGGCTACCTCAACCGCCCCGAGCTGACCGCCGAGCGCTTCACCACCGACCGCCACCCCGACGTACCGGGGGCCCGCCTCTACCGGAGCGGCGACCGCGGTCGCTACCTGCCGAGCGGGGACCTGGAATGCCTTGGCCGGCTGGACGCGCAGGTCAAGGTACGCGGCTTTCGCATCGAACTCGGCGAGGTTCGCGACACCCTGCTCCGGGACCCCGCCGTGGATTTCGCCGCTGTCGTCGTCCACAGTGCCGGCACGGCCGAAGCACGCCTCGACGCCTATGTGGTGCTCGCGCCGGGAGAGACCACCGCCGGCCTCCTCCAGCACGCGGCGGCCCGCCTCCCGGAGCACATGGTCCCGCAAACGGTCACCGTGCTCCCCGCCCTTCCGCTGACCGCCAACGGAAAGCTCGACACCGCCCTCCTGCCGCCCCCCGGCCCGGAGGAACCCACCGATGCCGCCTCCCACGACACCTCCGGCACAGCGGGCGACGACCTCGACCGGGTCGTCGCCGTCTGGCGCGACGTGCTGGCGGTGCCCGTGGCCCCGGACGACGACTTCTTCCAGCTCGGGGGTACCTCCCTGCTCGCACTGCGCCTCAAGACCGGGCTGCGCGACGCCGGACTGCCGGAACTGGCCCTCAAGGAGATCATCCGCAACGCCACCCCGGTGGCCATGACGGAACTGCTCCGCTCCCGCACCGCGCCGCGCCCGGAGAACGCCGGATGAGCCGCCGCCCAGCCGCCCCCGGCCAACTGCGCTTCTTCATGCTGGACGGGCAGGACGGCGGCGCCGCTCGCACCCTCGTCAAGCACGTCACGGTCGACGGCGCGGTGGACCCCGAACGGCTGCGCCGCGCCCTGCGCGAAGTCGTGACGGCCCATCCGGCGCTGCGCACCTCGCTCCACCTCGAGGGCGACGAGCTCCTCCAGCAGGTGCATGAGCCGGAAGCCGTCGAGACGGTGATCCGCGAGATTGCCGCCCCCGACGCCCAGCTGGACGCGGAGTCCGCCGCACTCGCGGTGCCCTTCGAGCACGGTCGCGGGCCGCTGTGCCGGATCCGGGCGCTGGTCGGCCCGGACCGCACACACTGTCTGATCGCCGTGCACCACGCGGTCTTCGACGACGACTCCACGGCCATCCTGCTGTCGGCGCTCACCGACGCCTACGCCCGCCCGGCCCCCGCCGGCCCGCCCGCCACGGAGACGGAGGACGACGCTCCGGCCGCGGGCGTGGACCGGGAGCGGCTGCGCGGCTTCTGGCGGCGGTACCTGGCCGACTGCCCGACGCGCACCGAACTGCCGTGGACACGGCCGGCGCACGGCCACCGCAAACAGACCAGCTCCCTGGAGTTGTCACCCGAGGTCTGCGCCCGTGTCCGGGCACGCACACGATCCACCGGCGCCGGCCCCTTCGCCCAGTTCCTCGGCGCCGTGAGTGCCGTGGCCGCCTGGTACCTGGATCGTGACGACATCGTCCTCGCTGTCCCGGTCAGCGGCCGGAGGAGCAACGGCCCCCAGCGCATCGGTTGCCTGCAGAACACCGTCCCCGTACGCGTCGGCCTGGCCGGCGCGGACACCTCGACGCTGGTGGACCGGACGGTGGACGCGCTCTTCGACGCGCTCGACCACGCGGACCTGCCCTTCGAGGAGATCCTGGTCGACAAGGGGGCCGTCCGGGAGCCCGGTCGTAAGCCGCTCGCCCAGATTTTGTGCACCGAGACCACGACGGTGCCGCCGGTCGAAGCGGGCGGGCTGCGCTGGACGCTGCGGGAGACCGACACCGGGGAGGCGGAGTACGACTGCTGCCTGGCGCTGGGGCACCTGCCGGACGGACGGATGCGACTGGAACTGGCGTACCGTGCCGGCACTCTGCCGCCGGAGCGGGCCCGGAACACCGTGGGCCACGTCGCCGGTCTGCTGGAACGACTGACCGAGGACCCGGTGCGCCCGCTCGCCGCCGTCGAACTTCTGAGCGAGGCGGAGAAGGCCGAACTCTCCGTGCTCGACGGGGGCGTCCTCCCGCCCGACCCGCGCCCCGTCCACGAACTCGTCTTCCGCCACGCCCGCACCACTCCTCACGTCACCGCCGTGACCGCCGACGACCGCGCACTCGACTACGCCGCTCTGGAGCACCGGGCGCGCACGGTGGCCCGCGCGCTGAAGGACCACGGAGTCGCGCCCGGCGACCGGGTGGGCATCTGTCTGCCGCGCAGGACGGACCTGGTGGTGGCGGTACTCGCGGTGTGGCAGGCCGGCGCGGTGTACGTGCCGCTGGACCCGGAGTACCCGGCGGGCCGGCTGCGTTTCGTCGTGGAGGACACGGCGCCCGCCGCCGTCCTGGTCGACCGGCACCCACCCTCCGGGCTCCGCGGGGCGCCCGCCCTCCATGCCCTGGACATCGGCGCCCTCCTCGCCGAGCCGCCCGAAACCCCGCGCCCGGACCGGGAGAGCGACGAGCCCCGCCCCGGCCTGGCCGAACCCACGGGGCGCGCCTACGTCATCCACACGTCCGGCTCCACCGGAGCGCCCAAGGGCGTCGTCGTAGGCCACGCCCAGCTCACCGCGCTCTTCGACGCCTGCGACCAGGCTCTGCCCGGTGCTCCGGTGATGGTCGCGGGCACCAGCCTCTCCTTCGACATCAGCGTTTTGGAACTCCTGTGGCCGCTCACCCGCGGGCGCACCGTTCTCCTGACCGGGCACCGTCAGGCGGCCGAGGAGAACGTCCCGGTCGGCTCGCTCCACCAATGCACGCCGACCGTCGCCCGACTCCTGCTCTCCGATACGGCGGGCCGCGCTCTGCTGGGCCGGCTGGGGGCCCTGCTGGTGGGCGGCGAGCCCCTCGCGCCCGACCTGGCGCAGGCGCTGGCCGACACAGTCCCCGGCCCCGTCGTCAACTGCTACGGCCCCACGGAGACCACCGTCTGGTCCACCACCTGGCAGGTCGCGCCCCACGCGCCCGTCCGGATCGGGCTCCCGCTGCCGGGCGAGTCGTGCCACGTGCTGGACGCGCTCGGCCGGCGGCTTCCCCCGGGATGCCCCGGCCGCCTGGTCATCGGTGGCTCCGGCGTCACCGAGGGGTACTGGCACCGGCCGGAACCGACCGGCGAGCGCTTCGTGCCGCTCGACGGGAGCGGGGCACACGGATACGACACCGGCGACCGCGTCCTGCTCGACGGACCGGACGGGCTCCGTTTCCTCGGCCGACGGGACGGGCAGTGCAAGATCCTCGGGCAGCGGATCGAACGGGAAGAGGTGGAGGCGGTCCTGGGCTCGGACGGCGCCTCGGCGGTCGCCGTCGCCCCGAACGCCGACTCCACACACCTGGTGGCTTTCGTGACGGACGGTCCTCACACGGAGGGACCGCCGCCGGGCCCCGGCCGACCTGTGCGCCCGCTCGCCCTCGACCCGCCGCGGAAACTGCTCACCCACGCGCGGGCTTGGCTGCCCCCGGCGGCGGTCCCCTCGGTCTGGCTCCGCGTCCCCGCGCTGCCGCAGCTGCCGAACGGCAAACTCGACCGGAACACGCTGGCCAGGTGGGCGACCGACCACGGGTCCGAGGTTCCCGCAGGGCCGCCCCCGGTGACCGGATCGACCGTGGAACGCGTGTGCCAGGTGTGGGAGAAGGTCCTCGGCCGGCCCGTCCCGGACCACGACACGACCTTCTTCCAACTCGGCGGAACCTCGCACGGACTGCTGCGCGTCCTCGCGGCGCTGCGCACCGGCCGTCCCGGCCTCACGGTCGCCGACCTCTTCCGCCACACCACCGCGCGCTCCCTCGCAGCGCACCTCGACGGCGCCGCCGCACCCGGCGCCCCCGCGGCGTCGGAAACCGCCAGGGGCCGGGACCGCTCCCGCGCCCTGAGCGGCTGGCAGGCCGGCCGGCGGACTGACCGGCCCTCATCAACCCCCGGTATCAGGAAATGAGGCAGACGCAGATGCAGACAGCCGACAACGCGGTGGCGGTGATCGGAGCAGCCCTGCGCGTGCCCGGAGGCGCGGACCCGGACACCTTCTGGGACAACGTGCTGCGCGGGCAGGTGATGCTGCCGGGACTCCTCGACGACGGCACGCCGGGTGCCGGCCGCATCGACCGGCCCGACCGCTTCGACGCGGAACTGTTCGGGCTGAGCCCCACCCAGGCGGCGGTGACCGACCCCCAGCAGCGCGTCGTCACCGAAGTCGCCTGGCAGGCTTTGGAGGACGCCGGCGTCGACACCGAGCGCGACCCCGGAAGGGTCGGTGTCTTCCTCGGCTGCGGCGACAGCGGCTACCGGCAGCGGTACGTGGACGCCGACCCGGTGCTCAGCCGCTCCGCGGGCTCCCAGCAGATCTCGTTGGGCAACGACAAGGACTTCCTCGCGACCTCCCTCGCCTTCCGGCTGGGGTTCACCGGCCCCGCCCTCACGGTGCAGACCGCCTGTTCCACGTCCCTGGTCGCCGTGCACGTCGCCATCCGCAGTCTGCTCACCTACGAGTGCGACATCGCCGTCGCGGGCGGTGTCACCGTCCAGTTGCCTCCTGGCGCGGGATACACCTTTCACGAGGGCGATGTGCTCTCTCCCGACGGCCGGTGCCGTCCCTTCACGGAGGGCAGCAACGGCACCGTGCCCTCCAGCGGCGCCGGAGTCGTCGTGCTGCGCCGGGCCGAGGAGGCCGGACACAGCGCCCGTGCGGTGCTCCTCGGCAGCGCGGTCAACAACGACGGCGCCGACCGGATGAACCTGGCCGCCCCCAGTCCGCGCGGCCAGGCGGCGGTGCTGGAGGAGGCGCTGGCGGTCGCCGGCCGCAAACCAGGGGACATCAGCTTCATCGAGACGCACGGCACCGCGACGAAGCTCGGTGACCAGGTCGAACTGTCGGCCCTCGCGCAGGCCTACGGCGACGCGGCCGAACCGTGTGCACTCGGAGCGGTGAAGGCCGGCATCGGGCACACCGACACCGCGTCAGGCGTGGTCGGGCTGATCAAGGCGGTGCTCGCCGTCCAGCACGCGGTCATCCCCCCGGTTCCCGCGCAGCCCGGGGACGGCCCCGACACACCCCTCGGCGCGGACCGGTTCCACCTCCCGCGCGAGGCGACGCCGTGGCCGGAAGGGCGCCCTCGGTGCGCGGCGGTCAGCTCCCTCGGGCTCGGCGGAACCAACGCCCACGTCGTCCTGACCGAGGCCCCCGAGCCGGCGACGCCGCCGGCGGCCTGGTCCGGGCGCGGGCTCGCGGTGCTCTCCGCCGCGGGGCCGGAGGCGCTGGAGCGCACCGCGGCTCGGCTCGCCGCGGCCGTGCGCGACGAAACGCGGCCGGTCGGCGAGATCCTCGGCACCCTGTGGCACGGTCGGCGCCGCCTGTCCCACCGCTGGGTTCACCCGATCGAGGCAGGCGACGAGGCATCGGCGCGCAGCGCGCTCGCGGATGCGCTGGGCATGGCGACGACCGTCGGGCGGGCCGTGCCCGACCCGTCCGTCGCGGTGGTCCTGCCCGGTCAGGGAGTTGCCCTGGCCGGGACCGGAGGCGGATTGCTCGCCGCGGACGCCGAGTTCGCCCGGGAGTGGAGTGCCACCCGTGACCTCGTGCGCGCCTGCGGCGGCCCGGACCTGGCGGGCTGCTGGACCTGGCCCTCCGACGACCCGCGCTGGCTGTGCACGGACATCGTCCAGCCCCTGCTGTTCAGCGTGGAATTGGCCCTGCTGCACGGACTCCGGCGCCGAGGAGTCACGCCGTCGGTCCTCCTCGGCCACAGCGTCGGCGAGCTGGTCGCGGCCACCTGGGCGGGGGTCTTCTCCGAGGCGGACGGGGCAGCGGCGGTGGTCGCACGCGGCCGGCTGATGAGCCGAGCCCCGGCCGGCGCCATGACCGCGGTCCTGACCGGCCAGGACACGGCGCGGGACCTGGCGGTGGGGCTGCCGGTCGACGTCTGTGCCGTGAACGCCGCCGACACCGTGGTCCTGGGCGGGGAGGAGGAGCACATCACGGACGTCGAACGCCGCTGCCGGGACCGCGGTGTGCGCACGCGTCGGCTGGGCACCGCGCACGCCTTCCACTCAGCGGCCATGGACGAGGCCGCAGAGGCGTTCACCGCCATGGTGGGCACCCTCACCCTCGACGAGCCCCGCGAGACGGTGCTGTCCAACGTCACGGGAGCGCAGCTCCGGGCGGACCAGGCCACCGACCCCGCCTACTGGGGGCGGCAACTGCGCAGCACCGTCCGCTTCGCCGACGCCGTGGACACACTTCTGCGGGAGAACCCCCACCTCATCCTTGAAGTGGGCCCGGGGCGGACCTTCGCGTCCCAACTGCGCCGCGCCACCAGGGGCGCACAGGACCGCCCCGTCATCGCCGAACTGCTCGGCGACGGCACCCGCGACGAGGCCACGGTCCACCTCGCCGCTCTCGGCTCCGCCTGGGCGGCCGGCTGTTCGACCGGCGACCTCGTCGCACCACCGTCCGGCGGGACGCGTGTCCCCGGCTACGCCTTCGCCGACACCCGCTACTGGCCGGCCACCGAGCCGGACGGCGGCGCCGCCGAGCCGGCGGTGTCCGAGCCGGCCGCTGCCGGGCCCGAGCCGGAGCAGACACAGGCCCTGCTGGCCGCCCTGTGGCAGGAGTCGTTCGGAGGACCTGCCATCGGGGCGCGGGACAACTTCTTCGAACTGGGCGGCACCTCGCTCCAGGCGGCGCAGCTCATCTCGGTCGTCAACGATCAACTCCTGGTCGAAGTACGCCTGCAGGACCTGTACGAGTACTCCACGTTCCGTGACTTCGCGGCGCGCGTGGGCGACCTGCTCGACGAGCGGGACGACGCCCAACTGCTGGAACTACTGGCCGAGATCGAGACACAAGGCGAGGAAGGAGGCGAGGTGTGAGCGGCATCGACGACCGACTCGGACAGCTGACCCCCGAGCAGCGCGAGACACTCAGGCTCCGTCTGCGGGAACGCGCGCGGCTGGCCCCGGAATCCGGACCGCAGGACCCGGCGCCACCGGTCAGGCTGAGTCTCTACTTCTTCCCCCAGGCCCGCGCCCTCGCGGCCCCCGACTACTACTCCATGATGCTGCGTGCCTGCGAGTTCGCCGACGAGCGGGGCTTCCACGCCGCGTGGCTCCCGGAACGGCACTTCGTGGACTTCGGCGGCTCGCACCCCAATCCCTCCGTCCTCGCCGCGGCGGTCGCCGCCAGGACCGGGCGGCTGAAACTCAGGGCCGGCAGCGTCGCCGCTCCCCTGCACCACCCGGTGCGTATCGCCGAGGAATGGGCGGTCGTGGACAACCTCTCCGGCGGCCGGGTCGGGATCTCCTTCGCCAGCGGATGGCACCCGGACGACTTCGTCCTGGCCCGCGAACCCCACGACGAGCGCAAGAAGACCCTGATGCGCACCGCCGAACAGGTCCGGCGTCTGTGGGCGGGCGAGCGGCTCACGTTCCCGAACACCGCGGGCGAGGACTCCCACGTGGTCGCCCAGCCGCGCCCCGTGCAGCCGGTCCTCCCGGTGTGGATCACCGCTGCCGGAAACCCGGAGACCTTCCGCGCGGCGGGCGCGGCCGGGTACGGCGTGATGACCGCGCTGCTCGGCCAGACCCTGCGGCAGCTGCACGAGAACGTGGACCGGTACAGGGCCGCCCGGCAGGACGCCGGGCACGATGGCCGGGGCGACGTCGTCGTCATGACGCACGCCCACGTCAGCGACGACCCCGGCCTGGAGGAGCGGCTGCGGCCCGCACTCCACGGCTATCTCTCCTCCTACCGGGCGCAGACCGGCGGCGGCGACGAACAGGTGCTCCTGGAGGCCGCCTTCCAGGACTACCTGTCGGGCCCCTCCCTGCTGGGCACACGTGCCAAGGCCCGGTCGGTACTGGCCAAGCTCACCGAGGCCGGCGCCGACGAGGTCGGCTGCCTCGTCGACTTCGGGCTGCCCGCCCAGGACGTACTGGACGGACTCCCGCAGCTCGCGACCCTGCTGCCCGCCTCACGCCCCGCCCACGGCGACAGGAGCCGGTGACCATGACCCGACCGCAGAGCGTCGCAGACCGGCTCGCCCGGCTCACCCCCCGGCAACGGGCGGCCCTGCAGCGCAGGCTGAAACAGCGGGAGGAAGGCCGGTCCACGGAACCGGAACTCACCCGGCGCACCGGCGACCGCGGCCGCTCCGCCCTCGGCCTGGACCAGGAACGTCTCTGGATCCTCGACCAGCTCGATCCCAACCGCCCCACGTACAACATCAGTTCCGGCATGCGGTTCGAGGGTGCCCTCGATCAGGAGGCGTTCCGCGAGGCCGTGGCGGCGGTGGTCCGCCGCCACGAACTGCTCCGCTCACACATCGAAGTGCAGGACGGACTGCCGGTGCTCCGGGTCAGAGAGGACTTCGAGGTGCCCCTCGAAGTCCTCGACCTGCGGGCCGACCCGGACAGCGCCGAGGAGACCGTCCGCTCCCTCGTGCGCCGGCCGTTCGACCTCGCCGCGGGCGGTCTGCTGCGGATCGTCGTGCTGCGGACCGCGGACGACGAGTACCAGGTGATCGAGACGATGCACCACTCGGTGACCGACCAGTGGTCGTTCGTGCGTCTGGGCAGGGAACTCCTGGAGCACTACACCGCGGCCCGCGAGAACCGCCCCGCACGGGTCCCCGAACTCCCCGTACAGTACGGAGATTTCGCCACCTGGCAGCGCGACCGCTTCACCGGTGCCCACCGGGAGGCGCAACGCCGCTTCTGGCGGTCCTACCTGGACGGTGTCCCCGAGCACCTGCCCCTGCCCTACGACGCGCCTGTCCAGGGCGCCGGTCACGAAGGAAGACACCACTATTTCCGGCTCGACGACGAGTTGAGCGCGGCTTTCCTGGCGATGTGCCGGAATCTTCACCTGACCCTGTCCGACGCGCTGCTGGCCGTCTACGTCGGCCTGCTGCACGAGGAGACCGGTCTGCACGACATCGTCGTCGGCCTGCCGAGCGCCACCCGCGGCCGGCCCGAGACGCGGAACCTGATCGGCTTCCTACTCACCAACGTGCCGCTGCGCGCCCGGCTGCCCAGCGACCCCACCCCGGCGCAGATCCAGCGAGCGGTGCGCGAGTCCTCGGCGGCCGTCGCCGACCACCGCGAAGTCCCCTTCAGTGAGATCGTCGAGGCGGTGTCGCCGGAACGGAGTCTCGACCGCTATCCGCTGCTGCAGACCATGCACCTCGTCCTGGACTTCGACGACACCGTGCTCCGGGTACCAGGCGCGGAGGTCTCCGGCATCGAGGTCGAGGACGGCGTCTCGCCCATGGACGTCACCGTCGGCTGGTGGCGGGCCGGTGACCGGATGTACGGCCGGTTCGAGTACCGCACCGAGCTCTTCACCGCCGCCACCGTGGACCGACTCGTGCACCGCCTGCTGGAGCTGGTCCGGGTCTTCGTGGAGCGGCCTGACGAACCCCTGCGCGCCCGCGGGCCGGCGGCCCCCGTCCGGGCCCCGGCCCTCACGGAACCGGTGCCCGCCCCAGTCGACCCGCCGCCGGCCGAACTGCGGCGGATCGCGGACGCCTGGCGGGAGGTGCTGGGCACCGAACCCGGGCCCGACGACGATTTCTTCGCCAGCGGCGGAACGTCCCTGACGGCCATCCGGCTGACCCACGCGTTGCGCCGCGCCGGGTTCGCCCTCAGTGCCCGCCAGCTCTTCCGTGCCCCCACCATGCGCGGGCAGTTCGCCCTCGCCCGGCCCGAGCACGGCGCCTCCCCCGCCGGGGCGTCGCGGACCGTCGGCGCAGTCAGCCCCGAGCAGGAGGATCTCCTGGAGGGCGGGCTGCCACGCACCGAACTGTGGACGCACAGCCTCGTCCTCGCCGCGGACCGCCGCCTGGACCCGGAGTGGCTGAGGGTCGTCGTCAAACGAGTGGTGACCGCTCACCCGGGCCTGACCTCGGCGTTCCGGCACACCGACACCGGCTGGCGGACGGAGGCCACGGACAGGTGGACGTGGAGCGTGGCGGAACCGGGCGCCGATCCCGCCGCAGTCGTCGCCGCCCACCGTGCCGGCTTCGACCTCGGCGACGGCCCCCTGTTCGCGGCGTCCCTGATCCCCGGCGAGCCGGACCGTGTCGTCCTGACCGCGCACCACCTCGTGGTGGACGGTCTTTCCTGGCACATCCTGGTGGGCGACCTCGACGGCGCATACCACGGCGCCCGCCCGGTCGCCGAGGCCAGGCACTTCTCGGTGTACGCGGCGGCGCGGCGCGAGCACGACGAGCTGGGCGGGCGAGACCACTGGCGGCGCCAACTGGAGGGAGTCGCACCTCTCGGCTGCCGCACCGGGCGAGCCGACCGGATCGGCGGAGAGACCTCGCACCGGGTCAGGGCGGCGACACCGGCGGGCTCCGGGGCGGCGGACTGGTCGACCGAGGCGCTGACGGCGGTCGCCCGCGCCACCCGGCCCTGGTTCGATGGCGGAGACGTCGTGCTCGACCTGATCGGCTCGGGGCGCGAACTGTCCCTCGCGGACGACTGGGACCCGGCACGCGCCGTGGGCTTCTACGCCACGACGCACCCGGTCCGGCTGGCCCTCGCCGACGATCCCGGCCGCCACCTCGGACAGGTCGGCCGGGCCCTGAACGACGTACCGGAAGGCGGCACCGGCTACCTCGCGCTGCGGTGGTCCGCCGATCCGGAGGTGCGCCGCGCCGCCGCCGGGTGGGGGAGGGCCGAACTGTCCTTCAACTACCTGGGCACCCTCCTGGGCGACGACGGCCCCAGCGCCGGCGACAGCCCGCTGTTCACCGTCCGCGAGCAGATCGGGCCCACGGGAAACGCCGAGGCCGAGCGCCACCACGCCGTCGCCGTCCTGGTCGAACTCGACGGCGATGAGGCGGTGTTCACCTGGAAGTACAATCCCGACGCGGTCGACGAGGCGGCTGTGCAGTCCGCGGCCGCGGCCGCGGCGGAGGAGTTCACCCGACTCGCTCGGCAGCACGGTTCACAGCGGCCCTCCACGGAGGGAATGTCCCTGCAGGAAGTGAACCGCATGCTCGCGGAACTCACCCGAGAGAAGGAGAGCCGGTCCGCATGACATCGGCAACCGACCGCGACAGGCGGCCCCTGACGGCGTTGGTGACGGCCAACTACCTGTCCTGGATCGGCAACACCATGACCCTGGTCGCGGTGCCGCTCTACGTGCTCCAGATCTCGGGCAGCGCGACCGAGGCGGGGGCGGCCGGGTTCGCGAACGCGCTGCCCATGATCGTGGCGGGGCTCGCGGGCGGGGTGATCGCCGACCGGGTCGGTCCGCGGCGCACCAGCGTCGTCGCCGACCTCGCCGCCGGGGCCTGCATGGCCGCGGTGCCGTTGCTGCAGGGCTCGGTCGGTCTCGCCCTGCCGGTTCTGATGGTGCTGCTGTTCGTGCGTACCCTCGCCGACGCCCCGGGCTCGGCGGCCCGGCTGGCGCTGCTCCCCCGGGTGACCGCACGGGGACAGGTCCGGCCGGAGACCGCCAACTCGCTCTTCTCCTCGGCCCAGCGCGTGGCGTTCGTCGTGGGCCCGCCCGCGGCGGCACTGATGGCGGGCCTCACCGGACCGACCGCCGTGTTGTACGTCGATGCGGCCACGTTCCTCGCCTCGGCTCTGCTCGTCACCACGGTGCCGGACGGGGCCTCCGCGCCGCGGGCCCGGGAAGCCGAGACCGGCGCGCCGGCGAACCAGCCTGACTCCGCCACCCGTCCGGGCCTGCTGCGGGAGGTCACGGAAGGCGTGCGGTACATCCTGCGCACACCCGTCCTGGCCGCCATCATCAGCGTGGTGGTGTGCACCAACTTCCTGGACGACGCGCTGACCCCCGTGGTACTGCCCGTCTACAGCCGGGAACTGCTGGGCGGGGGAGAGACGGTGGGCCTCCTGCTGGCGGCCAACGGCATCGGCGCGGTGGTCGGGTCGTTCGCGTACGCCCCGGCGAGCCGACGGCTGCTGTCCAACCGCTGGGCCACCTTCGTCGGCTGCTTCGCGCTGATCTGCGCCGCCCGGCTGGCCATGGTGGCCGGACCCGGGCTGTGGATCATGCTGGTGGTCGCCTTCGCCATCGGACTGGCCAGCGGGCCGATCAATCCCCTCGTGACCGGCGTCGTCGAGCGATCCACTCCGCCGGACATGCTGGGCCGGATCTGGGGAGCGGTGATGGCCATGGCCTTCGCCGCGGCGCCGGTGGGCATCTTCCTCACGGGCTGGCTCGTGCAGACCATCGGCCTGCACACCACTCTGGCGATCTTCGGCGGACTGTACGTCCTGCTCATCTGCTACGTCCTGATGAACCGCGCACTGCGAGGCCTCACCCGACCCGCTGGGACGGAGGTGCCCGTGCCGAAGGAATCCGCCGCGGCGTCGTGACCGCCGCCGCTCCGTCGTCGGCCCGGTCTCCTTCGCCGGGCCGAGCCGCGGCCGTACGATCCTGCCATGCCGTCACCGATCCTCTCCGTCCAGGCCCGACCGCGGGACGCCGCTACATGGACCGCCTTGGCCCGGCGCGCCGAAGCAGCTGGATACGACGCGCTGCTCGCGGCGGACCACCCGGGCTCCACCGCCTCCCCCTTCGTCGCGCTGGCCGCGGCGGCTGCCGTCACCCGGCGCCTCGGCGTCGGCACCTACGTCTCGCACGCGGGGGTACGCGAACCGCTGCTGCTCGCCTCGGACGTCGCCACCCTGGACCTGGTCTCCGCCGGCCGTGCGCGCCTGGCACTGGGAGCAGGTCACACCCCGGCCGAATGGAGCATGCTGGGCGTGGAACGGCCCGACGTCGCCGGGCGCGTTCGCCGTTTCCTGGCCGTCGCCGAGACCTGCCGCGCGCTCCTCGCGGGGGAGACGGTCACCCTCGACGGTCCCGAGCTGCACACTCGCGAGGCGCGGCTCGCCCACCCCCGCCCGGTCCAAGAGCGCGTGCCCTTCACCTTCGGAGGCGGCAACACCGCTCTGCTTCGCTGGGCCGGCGCGCACGCGGACGTCGTGGGGCTGAGCGGGCTGGGACGCACCTTGCCCGACGGTCACACCCACGAAGTGCGCTGGAACGGCGCGGACATCGACCGCCAGGTCGAGCTCGTCGAGCAGGGCGCCGGCGGGCGAGCCGCCGCCCCGGAACGCGAAGCGCTGGTGCAGTTGGTGGACATCACCGACGACGCCGAGGGCGCCGCACGCGAGATCGCCCGGCGCATGAACTGCGACACGGCCGACGTGCTCGCATCGCCCTACGCGTGGATCGGCACGGTGGACGAGATCGGTGCCGCGCTGGCCGACCACGAACGGCGCTGGGGCATCACGCGCTACGTCGTCCGGGAGAGCCATCTGGACGCTGTTGACCAGGTACGCGTGCACCTGGCCGCGGAACCCGGTGACGACACCGCGCACCGTGCCGGGGTGACGACCACACGGGGATGAGGATGGGCCGGTACCCGCCACATGGCGTGCGTCGCCATCCTCCAGCTCGCATCGAAAGCCGCTTGACCTGCGGGTTCGCCCGTCGGCAATAACGTGCCTCCGCAGGGAGTTGATCCACCGTCAGTCCCGGGGCGCGGACGACGCCCTGCTGACCGCCGGGGACGGCGAGGCCGCCGAATCGTGCACCGCGAGCCTGATGTGGTGGGAAGGCGACGACTTGGTGCTGTCCGATGCCGAAGCGCACCTGCCGGGCGTCGCACGGGCGCTCCTCGTCGACTCGGCCCTCGCGCGCGGAGTCGTCGTGCGCCGCGGAAGAGCCTGCGTGCACGACTTCTACGAGCAGGAGGTGCGGCCGGTCGACGCGCTGCACGGGCTCCGCCCGGTCAGCGGGTGGGTGGGCCCGGTCGACCGGCTGTCACGGCCGAGCGAGCCCCCCTCACCGGAGGCGTCTCCTGAACTCGTGGGAACGCCTCCTCCCCGCCGAGGAGGCGGCCTGATCCGCACACTCCCGCCGGGCCGGTTCAGGCTTCGGTTCCTCCTGCTGGGCCTTCAGCTCGAGGTACCAGGGGGCCTGCAGGAGCCAGTAGTGGGAGACGCCGGCGGTGACGAAGCACATTCCTGCCGCGCAGACTTCCCCGTGGTGTGCCTGCGCGTCCCGACTGAGCTGTCGCGAGACATTGCCCAGCATCTCCTCCAGCTCTGGCGCCGGGACGATGCCCATGTCCTCGTCCTCGTCCTCGTCCTCGTCCTCGTCCTCGTCGGAGTCCAGGCGGTCGAACTCGTCCGCGTCGAACTCTCTGCCGGTGTAGTAGAGGAACCGAGCGCGGCCTGCCCGTGCGAGATCAAGGAACTCCTCAGCGGTGGTCGCGTCCTCTACCTGGACGAAGGGCTCGCACGGCTCTGGGACGGCAGCCAGCGGGACGAGCTCACGCTCCCTCGCCCACCCAGGGATGCGGTGCACCAGGTCTTGCAGGTTCGCTTCGGACGCCACGGCGTCAGCCACGGGTCTCTCCTCACCACAAGCGCCACCCAACGTGACGGTTCATCGCAGAAAGTAGGGGATGGGTCTGACAACGGTGCCGAGGCAACAAGTAGTCCCTCGCGCTGACGACCTCGCCCGCGACTGCAGCCGGAAGTAGTTCTCGGCCGTTCAGTGTGCCGAATGCCGGCCGCCGTCGAGGCGGCCTCGGCTCAGGTCGTAGCTCCCGTTGCTCCGCACCGTGGTGCGCTCAATGGGTCTTCGGGACGGCCCGATCGGGTCTTGACTAAGGCTGGCGGGCGCGGGACGGTCAACGCAACTGTGCGCAACGCGCATCACTGGGGAGGGCATGATGGTGGGGTGCGGGCGACGAACCGAGCGCCGCCTGAACCGACCGGACACCGGCACTGGGGCGTGTGGGAAGTTGTGATCAGCCGTTCGCTGGTTGGGGCTCCCTGTCCAGTGAACGGCTGGTAGAACGTGAGCGTGGCGCGACGTGAACTGAGAGGCTGTTGTCTTTCCGGACTTGATCGCTGAGTTTTCGCTGGTCAGGCATGGTGCTGCGATTCCGTGGCAGCCAGAACGCGTCGTGTTGGTGCGGTCGTGGAGGTGCCGAATGCCGTCGGTGATCGGGCTGCTGGAGGAGCGGGAGCGGGACGCTGGCTCAGCGGGTGGAGACCCTGCGCCAGGAAGCGGACCGGGTCCTGGCCGAGTTGCGGGATGCGGAGCGGTGCTGGGAACGGTTCGTGACCGCCCGGGAAGCGGTGGTCGAGGTTCTCGCCGGCTGGGATGGGCCTGCCGACGCCGGCGAGGTCGCCGTCCCGGTCATCGAGGACACCGCGCCGACGCCGTCGCCGGCCGTGCCGTGGGTGGGGCGGTGCCGGGGTCGGTGGTGCCCGCCTGGAGGGAGGGCAGGGAGTGTCGGTGCTGTCGCCGGAGTATCAGCGGATCGTGGCGGTGCTGGCCGCCGCGGACGGGCGCTGATCTGCAAGGACCTTGCTGCCGGGCTCGGGGTGGAGCGGGTGGCGGCGAAGGTGGAGGGCGTGCGGTCCAAGGCGAACCGGCTGGTGCGGCGAGGGTGGCTGGTCAAGGAGCCCTCGGGCGCGGTTCACGCTCGCCCCGGGCGTGCGAGGCGGCGGGTCATGAGCATCGTCATCGACCACCGGATCATCGCCTCGCAGGTGTCGGGCCGCCGCTCGTAGTCGCGGGCCAGGCGGCGGGAGCGCATCAGCCAGCCGAAACTGCGCTCCACCACCCACCGGCGCGGCAGCACGCGGAAACCGGAGATGTCATCGCTGCGCTTGATGACGGTGACGACCAGGTGCAGCACGGCCAGCGCCCAGGTGATCAGGAGGCCGGTGTAGCCGCCGTCGGCCCACAGCTTCGTGATCGTGGGGAATCGCTCGCGCAGGGCGGGCAGCATGTCGGCGGCGGCCTGCCGGTCGGTGACCGCCGCGGCGCTCACGTGGATCGCCAGCAGCAGGCCGATCGTGTCGCAGATCAGGTGCCGGCGCCTGCCATTGATCTTCTTGCCGCCGTCGTAGCCCCGGCTGCCGGCGCCGACCACCGCGTCCGCCTTGACCGACTGCGAGTCGATGACCGCAGCGGTCGGCTCCGGCTCCCGCCCCGCCGCCTCGCGGACCTTCCCGCGCAGCCGGTCGTGGAGTTCGTCGATCAGTCCGGTCTCGCGCCAGCGGCGGTAGAAGCGGTAGACCCGGTCCCAGGCGGGGAAGTCGGCCGGCATCGCCCGCCACTTGATGCCGTTGTCCACGACGTAGAAGACCGCGTCGAGCATCACGCGGTGGCAGTAGCCCTCCGGCTGCCCGCCCCGGCCCTCCAGCCAGGCCGGCACCGGCAGCGCCTCACGGACCCGCCCACTCCGCGTCCGTCATGTCCGTGGCATAAGCCGTACCCGGTCGGGCTGGTCGGCTGCGTTCCCGAACCGGTGAGCGAGACAATCACACGACCGGCGGCCGAGTTGGACTCCGACGGCGCGGCCGCGTACAACAGGGACAACAGGGCCTCCTGGCGCACGAGTTGGCTTCGACAACCCCGAGCTGCACCAGAGGCCCTGTCTTCATGCGCCACCACGGTGAATTCACCCGGCCCGAACCCCGTTTTCGATCACACCGCACTCAAGATCGATAGGACAACAGCCTCTGAGTGATGAGGACTGGGCGTTGGTAGGTCCGTATCTGCCGATCGGGTCGTTCGGGCCGTACCCCGAACGACTGCGTGACCAGCTCGAAGGTGTCATCTGGCGCTTTCGGACCGGTAGCCCGTGGCGGGACGTGCCTGAGGAGTTCGGTGACTGGTCGACGATCTATGACCGGTTTACCCGGTGGCGGGACGCGGGAGTGTTCCAGGCCGTGATGGAGGGGCTGATCGCGGAGGCCGCCCGGCGTGGTGACGCGGATTTGTCGCTGGTCAGCGTGGATTCTGCGACATCGCGGGCCCATCATGACGCAGTGGGGATGGTCGTCGACGAGCACGTCCTGGATGCTCTCCAGGACGCCGCCGGGTCCGAAAAGGGGGCGCGCGAAGATCACAAAAGCCGCAAGGTGAAGCCGCCGATGTGACCTCGGCCGACGAGGAGAACGATCCGGGACGTGAAGAACGGCGCCGGTTACGGCGCCAGCGTCGAGCCCGCCTGAAGGCGGCCGACCTCGGGCGCTCCCGCGGCGGGCTCACCTGCAAGGTTCACCTCTCAGCCGACCGCAAGTGCCGCCCGCTGTCGTTCGTGATGACGCCCGGCCAGGCCGCCGACAGCCCCCGGTTCGCGGCCGTGCTGGCGAAAGTACGGGTCCGGGGGCCAGTCGGACGACCGCGCACCCGGCCCGGGGCTGTCGCCGCCGACAAGGCGTACTCCTCTCGTGGCAACCGCCGCTACCTGCGCAAACGCGGCATCAAAGCGGTCATCCCGGAGAAGAAGGACCAGGCCGCGAACCGGAAGAAGAAGGGCAGCGCCGGCGGACGGCCGGTGAGTCACCACGCCGACTTGTACAAGGAGCGCAACACCGTCGAACGCTGCGTCAACCGGATGCGCGCCTGGCGCGGCATCGCGATGCGCTGCGACAAGCGCCCCGACAGCTACATGGCGGGGCTCGAGCTACGCGGCGCCCTCATCTGGCTCCGCAGCCTCCGCCCCGCCACTTGATCACAACTTCCCACACGCCCTAGTACTCCAGCCGTAGATCGTGATCTTCATGTCGGTTGGGTTGCTCGTTGCCGGTAGTGGCAGGTGCGGGCTCGGGTTTGGTGGCGTCGGCGCCAGGTGGACCAGTGGAGTCGGTGTGCGGTGGTGCGGGTTGTCTGGGTGAGTGTGGTGAACAGGTACTGGATCTCGTTGCAGGTCAGCGGGATCAGGCTGTCTGGTGTCGGTCTCTGGACGCGTTCGGCGGCCTTGACGGCGGCGAGGAAGGCGTGGGCGAGCATGGCGAGGGTGACCCAGCGGTGCCAGGAGGTCCAGCGTCTGACCTGGTGTTCGTCGAGTCCGGCGAGTCCCTTCGCGGTTTGGAAGGTTTCCTCGACGGTCCAGCGGCGTCCGGCGACGTGGACGAGGGTGGCGAGTGTGACGTCGCTGGGCGAGTAGGTGCGGTAGAAGGCGAGTTCGCCGGTGTGTCGGTTGCGGCGGATGAGCAGGTGGCGGTGGCCGGGGCGGTGGTTGGTGATGTCGGCCAGGGCCCAGTCGTAGTAGCGGTGTCCTTTGGCGCCGGTGCCGGCGGAGAGCTTCTGCCAGGCCCGTTTGGGCAGCTTCGCCGCGAGTGTGTCGGCGCGGATGCGGCCCGCACCGGTGGTGATCTGGTCGCTGCAGGCGACGGCCATGACGTAGCCGATCCCGCGTTCCTCGAGGGTCGTGCGCAACTGTGGGTTGCCGCCGTAGACCTCGTCGCCGGTCACCCACGAGGCGCGGATCCCGGCGTCCAGTGCGCGGTGGATCATGCGGGCGGCCAGCTGGGGTTTCGTGGCGAAGTCGACCGTATCGGGGATGCCTGCTGCCCGGCAGCGCTGGGGGTTCTGGGTCCAGGAGCGGGGGAGGTAGAGCCCCCGGTCGATCGCGGCGTGGCCTTGCGCGGTGGCGTAGGCGAGGTAGACGGCGACTTGGCTGTTCTCGATGCGTCCGGCGGTGCCGGTGTACTGGCGCTGGACACCGACGGTGTGGGTGCCCTTCTTCAGGTCGCCGGTCTCATCGACGACCAGGACCACGTCGTTGGTGCCGAGGTGGTCGACGACGAAGTCGCGCAGGTCGTCACGGACAGCGTCGGCGTCCCACTTCGCCCGGGTGAGCAGGTGTTGCAGGTTGTCCGGCGTGGAGTGGCCGGCGTGCTCGGCCAGCGTCCAGCAGTTCTTCCGCGGCAGGCCCGCGAGCAGGCCGGTCACGAACTCCTGGGCGTGCTTGCGTGGTTCGACCCGGGCGAACCGGGAGGCGATCCGTCCCATCAGGACCTCGAAGGTGTCCTGCCAGCGGGCAGGTTCTATGCTGTGACCTGCGGCCACCAGCTGTTCGTTTGTCTTCACACACCGATGATCACTGGTGGCCGTACGCGTGCCCGAACCGGCCCCCGACCAGCAAGATCACGATCTACGGCTGGAGTACTAGGGCGGCCAGGCCGACGTCACCCGAGCGAGCCACGCCCTGGGACCAAGTGCCCGGCGTCCAAATGAGCCGCGATGCGCATGATGGTCCGGGCGTTGTCCTCGAACAGGTGCGCTTGCATGCCCGCCGCCTGGGCGGCCTCGACGTTGACTGCAACATCGTCGATGAACAGGCAATTCTCCGGCCACACGTTCAAGTTGGCGCATACTGCCTCAAAGGCGCGCAGATCGGGCTTCTCGATGCCGATTTCGTGGGAGTAGACGATCTGCTCCACCAGTTCGTCGAAGTGATACAGCGCCGTCTCCCGCTCCCGGGCGCCGACGAAGCTGTTGCTCAGGATGCCCAGCCTGCAGCGTCCCTGCAGTCCCCGCACATAGTCGATGAGGTCCTCGTTCGGTGTCCCCAGATACTCCGCCCAGAGATCGGCCATGAAGGCTTCGCAGTGGGCGGCGTCGAGACCCAGCCGGAGTGCCACCTGCTCGTGGACCTCGCACTCGCTGATGCTCCCGACGCTCCCCGCACGCCACACGTCGCGCATCCGCTCGTGGACAGTGCCCAGTGGCAGCTCCAGCCGCTCTTCCCACCGTTGCACCCTTCCGGTTTCCGGCGTGATCTCCAGCACGCCGCCGATGTCGAGAATGACGCAGGTAGCGGTCACGTGAACTCCCCCTCTTCGTCCTTGACGAGCGAGCACAGACCCGCCCGCTCATGTGATCGACGGAGTCACTGTCGTCCCTCCCCCTGGGGCAAGGTCAAGCGATCTTCGAAGCTTGTGACAGCCCTGTCGCCACCCGCCGACCCGCCCGACCTCAGTCAGTCGGGTAGCCCGAGGGGATCGCACCCTCGGGCTCCCACAGATCCGTACGTGACGGTCTCCCGTCATACGGCTCTTGTCGTTCTGGTCATCCGGTGACCGGTTTGGCCCAGATCCAGTGTGCGAAGTACCGAGGTTGTCGGGCGATCGCTGCGCGCATCGCCTTACGGGCCTTCTTCCAGTTCCGCAGCCTCTTGTACTTGTTCATGATCCACCGCAGCAGGTAGGTGTTGATGCGATGGAGCACGGGCGACAGCGCCGTGCGGCCGAAGGCCCCGTAGTAGGCCATCCAGCCCCGCACCACCGGGTTGACCAGTCGTGCAAGGTCCGCCTCGGTACTGCCGGTGCGGCGGTGCAGTCGCCAGGACCGCACCACGGCATTCATCTTCTTCAGGGCGTCCCTGCTGACCGCCGGGAGGAACCCGGTGAACTTCACCGCGTCCTTCCGCCGAGCCTCCCTGGGACGAAACGTGAACCCCAAGAACGTGAACGCGGTCTGCGGGAAGCTCCCGCGCCGGTTGCTGTCCTTGCAGTACACGATGTGCGTCTTGTCGGGGTGCAGCTCCAGCCCGACCTGGGCCATCCGCTCACGCAGGGCGGCCAGAACGGTCCTGGCTTGTCCTTGGGTCGCGCAGTGGATCACTGCGTCGTCCGCGTAGCGTTCGAAGGCGGCCGCCGGGAACTGCCGGGTCAGCCACGTGTCGAACGCGTAGTGCATGAACAGGTTCGCCAGGACGGGCGAGACCGCCGAGCCCTGTGGGGTTCCGCGGTCGCGCTGCTGCAGGATGCCGTTGGGGTGCTGCAGTGGGGCGGCCAGCCACCGCGTCACATACAGCCTCACCCAGCGGGCGTCGGTGTGTGTCTCCACGGCCTTGAGCACGAGGTCCCACCGGACGCTGTCGAAGAACTTCCGGATGTCCAGGTCGATCACCCAGTCGTACTTCCAACAGCGCTTACGGCAGGTCCCGACCGCGTCCAGGGCCGAGCGGCGCGGCCGGTACCCGTAGGAATCGGGGTGGAAGATCTTCTCTACCCGGTTCTCCAGGTGCGCGGCCACGACCGTCTGGGCCACCCGATCTGCGACGGTGGGGACTCCAAGCACACGCATGCCTGCGGCACCGTGCGCCTTGGGGATCTCCACCGCCTTGACCGGTGGCGGGAAGTAGGTCCCCGAGGACATCCGGTTCCAGATCTTGTACAGGTTACCCCGCAGACCTTCCTCGAACTCCTCGATGGACTGCCCGTCCACACCGGGCGCTCCCTGATTGCCCTTCACCTTGATCCAGGCGTCCCACACCTCCTGTTTGGAGATGTCGAACGGCTTGTCGGATACTTTCAGCTGGTCCATCGGGCTCCTCCCAGAGCTCTGGTTGACCGAACGAACAACAGCCACGAACGACCCGGCTCCTTCGCTCCACCCCCGTTACAGAGGCTTCGTCACTACTACGGGCCGGTCCGCCGGCGTGTCCGGCAGCGGTACTCGAAGTCCCTACGGGGCACTCCCGACTCGGGCTCTCCCGCTGGCCGCACGCTGACCGCGGCCATGCCGGACACGCCTTCCCACGTTCCATACGAGAGCGGCAGACCGCGCTCACGTCGCCTTGGTGCCGGACGCCGCCCGGCCAATCGGCGGGCTCCCGCCGGGCTTGTCCCCAGGCACTGCCGATCACCCGGGTTTCGACGTCGTCTGACTACATTTCGACACGTCAACAGCGATCGTCTTCGCGATCCCTACCTGACGCCTCTCGGGCGCCTTCTCCGCATCGCTCACCACGACGGTCTTCAGCCAACGCAGCATGCGGTGGTTTGGAACCTCCCCCCGCAGGGCGGCTCCGAGGGGCCATACCCTCATCTCTCGCACAGCATCGCTTCAAGAAGCACTTCCTACATGACGCTCCTCTCCGCGTTCGTGGCACACCGGCAGTTGTAGTTCGGGGGTCTGTGCTGGTGGGAGGCTTGGCCGGGTGGCGGGTGAGGGCATGGGTACGGCCACCGTGATCATGATGCTTTGTGACGAGTCATCAAGAGACGGTGGCCGTGGAGGCCACGATAGCTCAGGCTTCCTGGGACAAGGTGTTCGCGGGGGCGATGGATGCGATCGCGGACTGCTTCGCTCGCCGTGAGGCGCGTGCGACGGCTGCGCAGATGGTCACCGGGCTGTTGTCGCAGGTGGGCACGCGCAACTGCTGGACGCTGGCTCAGGGGCTGGGACATCGCAGCCCGTACCGGCTGCAGCACCTGCTCTCTCGGGCGAGGTTCGACCACGACAGGGCCAGGGAAGCGATCGCCCGCATGGTCGCGGGTGAACTGTCCGGTCAGGAGGTGGTGCTGGTCGCGGATGAGACCGGGGACGCGAAGTCCTCGGCCGGGTGCGTGGGTGCCGGCCGCCAGTACTCCGGCGCGATCAAGGGGATAGGGCTGTGTCAGGTCGCTGTGCACCTGGCCGCCGTCACCGACACAGTGCGGGTGCTCATCGACCGGGCGTTGTATCTGCCGAAGGACTGGGCCGCGGACGAGGAACGCCGCGAGGCGGCCGGCGTCCCGGAGGACGTCATGTTCGCCACGAAGCTGCAGCAGACCGCTGCCATGGTCAAGCACGCCCTCGAGCTGGGCGTGAGCGCACGCTGGTTCGCCGGTGACGAGGTCTACTCGGGCGTTGACCTGCGCAGGGACCTACGGCAGATGGGGCTCGGCTACGCGGTCGGGGTGGCTCGCACGCACACGGTCACCGACGGCGCGGGCGTCAGGTGGAAGGCCCACCAGATGATCAACAAGGTGAAGCCCGGCCAGTGGATGCGGATGCGCACCGGACACGGGACGAAGGGCACCCGCGAGTACGACTGGGCCTGGCTCGACGTCCGCGCCGACGACACCCCCAAGGAGCACGATGACAACGGCCTGAGCATGCTCGTGGCCCGCCGGCACCGCTACACCGGGAAGATCTCCTACTACCGCTGCTGGTCGCCGCACCACGTCAGCCTCGCCCAGCTGGTGGAGGTGATCTGCCGCCGCTGGCGGATCGAGGAGACCTTCCAACTCGGCAAGACCTTCACCGGCCTCGACCAGGGACAGGTCACCTGCTGGAACTCCTGGATGCGCTGGTCACTGTTCTCGATGATCGCCTCAGCCGTCCTCGCCCTGACTGCCGCAGCCACGGCCGCGGCCACCAGCGTTTCGGCCCCACCGATCCGCCTCGTTCCGCTGACCTGTCCCGAACTCGTACGGCTCCTGCGAGCGTTCGTCCTCACACCACCAGCACACGACATCCCGCACGTCCTCCACTGGACCGCCTGGCGCCGCCGCCATCAAGCCTCCGCACGAGCCTGCCACCAGCACCGACACACACTGCACGACCGCCCCTGACCAGAACTACAACTGCCGTGTCAGTCAGCAGGTGCCTTCAAAACTCGTGACGATCTGCGAAGTCCTCGACCGGACGATGCCGTCAGAACTCGCAAACAAACGCTGTCGAAAGAAGTGAACGAAGCCACTTGGTGATGTCCGTGAGCCAGAGCCGGTTTGGCCCGCCGGCGGTGAAGTTGCGCCGCACCCGGTCATCGTGGACGGGTGGCCCGGCTTTGGTTTTCTTGCCGCGGCCTCTTCGCTTGCCGAAGGCGCTCCAAAGGCGCTCCACCAGCCGTTGTCCCGGCAGATCCGCCAGGCGGTCCGCTCGGCCATCGGCTCACGGCAGCGTGGGCCTCATCGAGGAGGAACCGGTGACCGAACTCGGGATCGTCGCGGTGCGCGTCGAACAGGCCGTTGGCCCGGTATGCCTCGGCCAGTTCGGCGTCGGTGACGGGCCTGGCCAGCCACCGATAGTAGGGCTGGCGGGCCAGCCCGAGCACCCGGCACGTCACCGCCACCGGCACCCGGTGGGGGCTTCGGCGGCGGCCAGCTCACGAACGAGCGGGTACATCATTTTCCCGGAAGGTTCGCCTGCGACAGATACGCCGCAGCCCTCCGCAGCACCTCGTTCTCCTGCTCCAGCAGCCGGATCCGTTTGCGGGCCTCGCGCAGCTCGGCCCCCTCGCCCGGCGTCGCCCGGGGCTCAGCGCCCTCGTGGTTATCAGCGCGGCACAGCCACTTCGACAGCGTGATCGGGTGGACGCCGAAGTCAGCGGCGATCTGTTCCAGCGTGACGCCGGGCTCGCGGTTGCGCGCGACCCGCACAACGTCCTCGCGGAACTCCTTCGGATACGGCTTGGGCACTGCAACATCCTTCCAGGCCGCCTCTCAGCAAGCCAGGTCAGCGATCCGCTGTCGGGCGCCGCCAGCAAATACGTGGAGCAGTCTGCCCTGCTCGGGGCGGCAGGAGTAGTCGAATCCGTGGCGCTGGGCGGAGACGAGGGCACGCTCGGCGAGCTGGGGCAGCGGCCCGGTGTGCAGGCGGTAGGCGGCAGTGCCGTTCATCGACATGACCGTAAGTATGGAGAACGCCGGTCTTCGCCTCACACCGCCATCGTGCCCTTCCCGCATGTGGGGGCGAAGCGTCGGGCCAACGAACGGCCCTGTCGCACATCCGGTGGTAACGGATCGTGAGAGTTTGTCGCCCCTGGTTGCATAGCGTGCGATTAACGCCCTGCCCTTGATGTTTCACGAGCAGAGAACGCTGGCGACGTGGGGCTGAGACGCGCAGGTCACGTCTGTACCTCGTTCGCGTTGGAACTCCGACGCCTGGAAGGCTAGGCGGCCGCGCGGGGAACAGCCGGTCTGGTCGGCAACGTTTCCTTGACCGAGGAACCGTCGCCGCACGGGCGGAGAATGAAGAGACCGCAAGGCCGTCCGCCCGACGAGGATCGCAGTACGGCCACCGCGCACGGACCGAGACCGCATTTCTGCAGGAGGAATGTTTCATGACTGCCCGACCGTTGACACTCATGGCAGTACACGCCCACCCCGACGACGAGGCCACCGGAACGGGAGGGGTCCTCGCTCGATACGCGGCGGAAGGCATCCGCACGGTCCTGGTGACGTGTACCGACGGCGGTTGCGGTGACGGACCCGGGGGCGTCAAACCAGGTGATCCAGGACACGATCGGGCGGCCGTGACGTTGATGCGCCGGCACGAACTCGAGACGAGCTGTGACGTCTTGAAGGTCACCAGTCTGGAGATGCTGGACTATGCCGACTCCGGGATGACGGGCTGGCCGGACAACGACGCCCCCGATTCCTTCTGGCAGACCCCCGTGGAGGAAGGCGCCGCCCGACTTGCGGAACTCATGGAGCACTACCAACCCGATGTGGTCGTCACCTACGACGAGAACGGCTTCTACGGCCACCCCGACCACATCCAGACTCACCGCATCACGATGGCGGCGCTGAAGACGACTGTGCTGACACCGAAGGTGTACTGGACGACGATGCCGCGCTCGATGATGCAGCGGTTCGAGGAGACCATGCGCGAGTTTCACGAGGACATGCCGGAGCCGGATCCTGCCGAGGACGCCGCAATGGCCGAGATCGGCCTCCCTGACGATGAGATCACCACATGGGTGGACACCACCGCATTCAGCGGTCAGAAATTCGATGCACTGGCCGCACACGCCAGTCAAGGCGAGAACATCTTCTTCCTGAAAATGGGCAAGGCGAGATTCGCCGAGTTGATGGGCATGGAAACCTTCGTACGCGTCAAAGACGCCACCGGCGCGGCCGTTCCCGAGAACGATCTCTTCGCCGGACTACGCTGATCCGCCCGCCCGGCCGGGGCCTGGGAAGTCTCACCGGCCACACGGCGCGGACGAGAGGATCAGACACCGGAGGCTCATCCACGCGAGCTCCGCTCGGGCAGCCCGCGTCCAGGCCTCACCGACGGCGTTCGACGCGTGCCAGCACTACCGGGCGCGGTCAATCGGCGGGACTGCCAGACCCCCAGACCGCACACCCGAGCGGCGCGTCCTCTCCTTTCGAGAGCTCAAGCTCCGTCGGCGGCGATCCGCTCTGTCCGTGTGCGGGGGGCGCCGTGGCAAGACGGGACCGAGGGAAGCTCCGCTGAGCTTTCACAGTCAGTATTGGCCCCACTTGAGGTATGCGGCGGTCTTCTGGAACTCCAGGCGTCGGTGGCAGCCGGCGGCCCTCCGGGTCGGCACGGTCACCTCTACATCTTTTGCCTCTCGCGCGCGTGCCTGAAGTGCTCGGATGAGCGCGGAACCCGCTCCGCGGCTACGCCGGGGTGGGTCCACGGTCAGTCAGTTCCAGGATCTCCAGTAGCTAATTCTGAGGCAATTTATGTCTATCCAAAGGCTAGTTTGAGGTATCCTGGGGCTCATGAACAGCGAAGACGAGGGCGACGGCGTCGCGGCGCTGCTGGCGGAGGCGCAACTGGCGGCGCGGTTCGACGACCCCGCTGAGCGGGCGCGGCTGCGGAAGGCGGCGGGGCTGTCGCTGGGGCAGGTGGCCCGGGCCGTCGGCGTGGGCCGGCAATCGGTGGCGAACTGGGAGGCCGGCGGCATGCCGGCTTCCACCTCGCGGGGAAAGTACCTGCGACTGCTCGAGGGTCTGGCGCAGATTCACCCCGCGCCCGCGCAGGCAGAAACCATCCGCCCCGCCCCCACGGTCGCGCAGCCGGCTGATGAGCGCCCGGTCGCGCCGCCGGGCCGGGAGGAGCGGCAGGTGGAGTCGCCGATCGCGCGGGAGGCGCGGGCCGGGCACGCCCGGCAGCAGTTGCGGCGCCGCACCAGTTCGGCGGATCAGGTGCGGGAGCAGCTGCGGGAGACGATCGCCGTCGCGGTGGAGCAGGAGCTGACCAAGGCCGGGGGGGATGCGGATGCGGCGGCGGCCGCGTTGGCCAAGCGGGCCATCCCGGACGTGATGGGCCTGTTCGCGCGGACGCGGGCGCAGGCGCGGTATGAGTACACCGCCTACCCGGCGCTGCCCGACATCCTGCGCAAGCCCTCGAAGAACGATCCGGATCTGATCTGGGAGGCTCGGCCGTCCTGGCGGCATCCCGACTACCGGAGCCACCCGGACGGGGAGCTGCAGGCGACGGCGCTGGATGTGAACGCCGCCTACCTCTCCGCGCTCAAGACGTGGCTGCCCATCGGGAAGCTCACCCACACCGCCTGCGGCGAGCACGACCGCAAGCGGGCCGGAGTCCACCTGGTCACCCCGGCCGTGTGGGAACACCCGCACCTGCCCTCTCCCATGGGGGACCGTGAGGAGGCGGGCCCGGTGTGGGTCACGGAACCGACACTGCGGCTGCTGCTGCGCCTGACCGGTCCGAAGCACCGGCTGATGGACGCGCCGGTCATCCACGAGTCGTGGACCTCCTCCGCGACGGAGACGTTTCTGGACAGTCTGCGGCAGTTGCTGGCGGGGGTGCGCGCCGATGCACTGGAGCAGGGCGATGAGGTGACCGCCGGGTATGTGAAGGCGATGTACGCCAAGTTCGTCTCCACGCTGGGCGAGTCCTCGCACAACCGGGAGATCGCCCGCCCGGACTGGATGCACCTGATCAGGTCTCAGGCGTTCGCGAACCTGTGGTCGCGGGCGTACAAGGCGCACCAGGCCGGGCTCAACGTCATCTCCGCGTTGGGGACCGATGAGTTGCACGTCGCGGGCGGGGACTGGCGGCAGGTGTGGGACGAGGGACGGGGCCTGGCTGAGATGAAGGTCAAAACCGGCCGTGACGGGGCTCCCGTCGTCTACACCGTCACCACCGCCGGAGGCCGCTGATGGCCGGCCGCTGGCACGACTTCGGGCAGTACAACGCCCACGGTGTTCCCGGCGGGCAGGCCCTGGGCGCCGGGATTGAACACATGGTCACCGGTATCTCGTCCTCACCTGATTCGGATCGGGGTGTCGCCGCCCGGCTGCGCTACCTCACCGCTTCCCCGGCCGGGTACGCGGCGATGGAGTACGCCGGCATCACCGTCACGCGACGGACGCTGTACGCGTGGCTGGCCGAGGAACGCTCCCCCAGCCCCGCCAACCGGGCGCGATTGGATGCGGCGTACTGGGACCTGCGCCGGCACAACGTCGCCGCCGACCTCAAACGCCGCCTGGCGACCCGCGGCGGCACCCGCATCGAGATCGACCCCGTGGACCAGACCGCTGTCGCACCCCGCCACCGCCGCGACATCGCCGTGCGGCGGCTGACCGTCCGCCCCCGCCACTGGGGCACGGCCGTCGACGCCTGGCTCACCGACGACGACGAGGGACTCGACGCGATCTGGGACGAGATCATCCACGATCTCGGCAGCGACTACGACTCCTACTCCTACGTCTCCTCCGTCGGCTGGTCAGCCTGACCAACACTCCCCACCGCACTTCCCGTCCGGTCGTTGCCCTGGCGGCGAGCCGGCCAGCACACTGAAGCATCCCAGGTGATATCACCCCAGCTGACGTTCCGATCACCCGGCGCGACGTTTCCGACTTGCGGGGAGCCGACCGGGACCGGGATCAGACGGTGCAGAACCTGCAGGTCGCAGCCGACGCCGGCCGGCACACGATCGCAGGGCTGGACGAATGCGTCGCGCACCGGCCGGCGGCCGGCCCGGCGCGACATCACGGCCGGCCGCCGCGTCGCCCGGCTCTCACCGATCCTCGCTGCCGGCGCAGGGGTGGCCCTCAGTGAGGGCCGCCGCGAGCCCCAGCACCGCCCGGATCCGCGGGTCCGCCTCGGTGCCCTTGCGGGTTGCCACGGAAACGGTTCGGACCAGGTGCGGTGCGGTCACTCGGAGCCGAGTCACGCCGGCCGGCGTGAGCGGCATGGCCATACGGGGCACCAGGACGGCGGCCCGGGCGGCGGAGGCCACCGCGAGCGCCGAGGTGAAGTCCGCGCACTCCGCGGCGATGTGCGGGGTGAAGCCCGCGATGCGGCACGCGTGGAGCACGGTCTCCCGGCAGTCGCTGCCCGGTGCTCCCACCACCCATGGCAGGTCGGCCAGTTCTTCCAGCGCGACGTCCCGGGCCGGACGTGTGGCCGATGGGTGATCGTGGGGCAGGGCGACGAGCAGCGGTTCGGTGATCAGCTCCGTGGTCTGCACACCGGCTGCGGGCGGGCGCTGCAGGTAGGGGTAGTCGTGGACGATCGCCAGGTCGGTGCGGTGTCGTCGCAGGCGCGGGAGGCTCTCTTCGGGTTCGGCCTCCGCCACCTGCAGGGCCAGTTCCGGGAAACGGTTCCGGGCCAGGGTGAGGAGCGGTGCGGCCAGTGGTACGAGGGCGCTGGTGAAACATGAGACGTGCAGCGGTCCGCTCACCGATTCCGTGCGCCGTCGGAGGTTGGCCTCGGCACGGTCGAGTGCCGTGATGACGGCAGCGGCGTCCTCGGCCAGGGCCTTTCCGGCAGCCGTGAGGCGGATCCGGCGGCCCTCGCGGTGCAGTAGGACGGTGGCGGTCTCTTGTTCCAGCTGCCTGAGCTGCTGGGAGACCGCCGAGGCGGTGACGTGGTGGATCTCGGCGACTCCGGTGACGGTGCCGTACTCGGCGAGGTCGCGCAGCAGCACGAGCCGGCGGATCTCCAACATGAGGCCAGCTTAAATGTGACTGTAGTAGATGTAGCTGGACTGGGGAGAACAGCGCGGGCACAGTGGCCTCGCTGCTTTTCTCTCACGAACAGGAACGCCCCCACCATGCGCGCCACCGTCATCCACGGACCCGAGGACGTCCGGGTCGAAGAAGTCCCCGACGCCGTCCTGCGCCGTCCCACCGATGCCGTAGTCCGGGTCACCTACGCCTGCGTCTGCGGCAGTGACCTGTGGGCCTACCGGGGCGTGGCCGCCCGCGAGGCGGGGCAGCGCATCGGGCACGAGTTCCTCGGTGTGGTCGAGGAGACCGGCTCACAGGTGACGGAGATACGTCCCGGAGACCTGGTGGTCGCACCGTTCGTGTGGTCCGACGGGGTGTGCGACTTCTGCCGTGACGGGCTGCACACCTCCTGCCCGCACGGCGGATTCTGGGGCGAGCCGGGGTCGGACGGCGGCCAGGGCGAGGCCGTCCGGGTGCCCTACGCCGACGGGACGCTGGTGCGGCTGCCAGCAGACGCCGCCTTCGACGACCGGCTGCTCAAGGCGCTGCTGGCGCTCTCGGACGTCATGAGCACCGGCCACCACGCGGCGCTGGCCGCCGGAGTGCGTCCGGGGACGACGGTCGCCGTCGTCGGCGACGGCGCCGTGGGGCTGTGCGGGGTGCTGGCCGCGCGGCGCCTGGGAGCCGAACGCATCATCGCGATGGGCCGTCATCGCGACCGCACCGACCTCGCGCGTCGCTTCGGGGCCACCGACGTCGTCGCGCAGCGCGGTGCGGAAGCCGTCGAGGCGGTCCGGGAACTGACCGGCGGGCAGGGCGCCCACGCGGTCCTGGAGGCCGTGGGCACCGCGGAGGCGATGACCACCGCGCTGGGTGCGGCCCGGGACGGCGGCGGGGTGGGCTTCGTGGGCGTGCCCCACGGTGGCAGCGCCGGGGTGGACCTGCCGCGGATGTTCGCCGGCAACGTCTCGCTCCGCGGGGGCGTCGCGCCCGCTCGGGCATACATACCCGAGCTGCTCTCCGACGTACTCAACGGCGTGATCGACCCGTCCCCGGTCTTCGACAGCACCGTCGAGCTGAACGGCGTCCCCGAAGGCTACCGGGCGATGCACGACCGCTCCGCGCTGAAGGTGTGTGTCCGGCTCTGAGCTCGGCCGGTTCGTCCCGGTTCTCCTGCGGCTTCGCGGCACTGCCCTCCCGGGTCGCAAGGCCTGTGCCCGGGCTGCCGGTGGACCCTTGTTTGCGGCAGGGGCGGCATCGGGTAGGCGGCCCCAGTGACCACACTGACTTTGAGCGAAGAAGTGATGTTGCTGTCCCTCGACGACGACAGCGGCGCCGCGAGGGAACAGGCGAACGTCGGCTGGGCCGCGGGGGGCGGTGTGCTGGTGGAGCTGACGCTCTCCGGCCGCGTCGACATCGGGGACGACAAGGTCACCGTGCGGGATGCGGAGCCGACCGGCGTGCCCTATCTGGACGAACAGCTCGCCCGCATCGTCGAGCACGGTCGGCCGTGGAAGGTGAAGGACAGCCTGCACGCCGCCGCGAAGGACGCAGCGGGCGGTGCCACCCAGGCACTGGTCGACAGGGGGCTGCTGCGCGAGGAGAAGAAGCGAATCCTCGGCCTGTTCCCGACCCGCCGCTATCCGGAAGTGGACGGCACCGGTGAGGACGAGGTCAGGGGCCGCCTGAACCAGGTGGTCATGGAGGGTGCGGACCCCGACGAGCGGACCGCCGCTCTCGTCGCCCTGCTGCACGGCGCGCGGCTGCGGGGCCTCGCTTTCCCGCAGCGTGAAGGACGGAAACAGATCGAGGCGCGCATGGCGGAGATCGCTGACGGACAGTGGGTGCAGCCGGCCGTGCGGCGGGCCATCGATCAGGCGCAGGCTGCCATGATGGCCGTCATGGTGGCCACGACGGCCGCCTCGGTCGCCGGCACCGGATAGGGCAGGGGACTGGACCGGAAGGGGCTCACTGTCCGCGGCAATCGTTCTCACACTCGCTCGGGTGAGCTCGCGTCGGCAGCATGCCATCGGAACGGCCCGGGTCCTTCGGATATCCGGCTTCCACCCCGTTGAGCACCCCTCGAAAGCGTGCAAGTACGCACCGTGACACTATATCCGATATGCTCCTTTTATAACGAATTCACCGCAAGGAGCCCACCGTGCCTGACGTCACCTCCCCCTATCGGCCCGGAACACCCTGCTGGATCGATCTGGCCGCTCCCGACCAGCAGGCCGCCATCGACTTCTACTCAGGCGTCTTCGGGTGGACCGGCGAAATCGGCCCGAAGGAGACCGGCGGCTACGCGGTGTGCGAACTGCGCGGCAAGCCGGTCGCCGGGATCATGGCTGCGGTGCCAATGGGGGACCAGCCGGCGCCGCCGACGGTGTGGACGACGTATCTGACCACATCCGACGTGGAGGCGGCGGCGCGAGCGGTGGGCGAGGCCGGCGGCACGGTCATGATGCCGCCCACGGACGTGATGACTCTCGGACGGATGTGCATCGCCGCCGACCCCTCCGGAGCCGTGTTCGGGCTGTGGCAGCCGGTCGACTTTCCCGGCGCGGGCGTCGTCAACGAGAACGGCGCGCTGGTGTGGAACGAGCTCAACACGACGCATCCGTCCGCCATCAGCGACTTCTACCGCCGAGTGCTCGGCATCGAGAGCGCCCCCATGGAGGGCGCAGAGGACTACTTCTCGCTCCAGGTGGACGGGCGCCCGGTGGGCGGCATGCAGCCGGTTCCCGCGCAGGCGCCCGAGGGGACTCCGCCGCACTGGCTGTGCTACTTCGCGGTCGCCGACGCCGACGAGACCGCACACAGGGTGACCGCGGCCGGGGGAAGGGCGTTGCGGGAGCCGTTCGACATGATCGCCGGACGGATGGCCATCCTCACGGATCCGCAGGGCGCCGTCTTCGCGGTGATTCAGCCTGGCCCGGCCGAAGCAGGGTTGACGGCCGCCACCGGAGACGGTGGAGTTTGCTGTCGGAACCGGTGACGGTTTGCGATCATCGGCTTGTCATGAAAATGCGTGGATGCCACCATGCGCCTCACCTGCAAGTCTCCCTGCCTCCACGGCCGGGGCCGACGAAGGCGAGAGCGCCATGACAAGCGAAGCAACCGGGACCCGGCCAGGCCGAGAGGATGATCTGCTGCACAAACGGCTCGGATTCTGGTCGTTGCTGGCCACCGGGCTGGGCAGTGTGGTCGGCTCCGGCTGGCTGCTGGCGTCGATGTACGCGGCGCAGGCGGCGGGGCCGGCATCGATGCTCGCCTGGGTGATCGGCGGTGTCGTCATGCTGCTGATCGCGCTGGTGGTGGCCGAACTGGGCATGGTCAAGCCGGAGTCCGGGGGCCTGGTGCGCTACCCGATGTACTCCAACGGGCGGTTCGCCGCCGGCATCGTCGGCTGGTCCATGTGGGTATGCTATGTCGGGAATCCCCCGACTGAGGCTGCCGGCGCGGTGCAGTACGCCAGCGCATGGCTGCCGGGCGTGTACGACGGGAAAGAACTGACCGGCCTGGGAATCGCGCTGGCCGTCGTGCTGATGGTGATCTTCGTCGTCGTCAACTACTTCGGCGTCGCCGTGTTCGCCCGGACCAACAACATCGTCACCGCCATCAAGATCCTGGTGCCCGTCGCGACGGTGGTGCTGCTGATCGCCTCGGGCTTCGACAGCTCGAACTTCGGCGAGGAACACGGCGGACTGGCGCCGTTCGGATGGACCACCGCCCTGTCGACCATCGCGACGGCCGGGATGGTCTTCGCGTACACCGGGTTCCGCAACGTCGTGGAACTCTCCGGTGAGGCGCGCAATCCGCGGCGCACCGTCCCGGCCGCGCTGGTGGCGACGATCGTGGTCACCATCGTCCTCTACCTCGGGCTTCAACTGGCGTTCCTGGGCGCGGTGCCCGACAGCCTGCTGGGCGACGGCTGGCACGGCGTCAACCTCGACTCGCCCTTCGCCGATCTGGCGCTGATGCTGAACCTGACCTGGCTGTCCTGGATCCTGCTGGCCGATTCCACCGTCTCACCGTCCGGGTCGGCGATCATCTTCACGGCGTCGAACGCCCGCAACACCTTCGGGCTTGCGAAGAACAACTTCTTCCCCCGCTGGTCGGCGAAGGTCAATCCCCGCTGGGGCATTCCGGCACGCGCACTGATGATCAATTTCGTGGTGGGTCTGGTGTTCCTGCTGCCGCTTCCCAGCTGGCACGCGATCATCGGGGTGACCGGCACGCTCGCCGCCTTCACCTTCGCCATCGGTTCGGTGACGGTCATCGCCTTCCGCCGCCACGGCATCGGCACCACCGCCGCCCGGATTCCGGGCATGAACCTGATCGCGCCGGGCGCTTTCGTGATCTCCTCGCTGGTCATCTTCTGGGTACCGTGGGACACCCTGGTCAAGACGATACCGATCGTGGGTGTGGGCCTGGTGGTGTACGGCCTGAACTATTTCCGTGACCGCAGCAGCGTCGGCGACACCCGCGCCGGGGTGTGGCTGATCGTCTACCTGGCCGCGCTGTACGTCCTCTCCGCCGTGGGAACCTTCGGCGGGTCCGGGATGATACCGGCGCCCTGGGACAGCGCCGCCGTGGCGGTGGTCGCGCTGGCCGTCTACTGGTGGGGCGTGCGCAGCGCCGTCGACCACATGGCCTCCACCCCCGAACGGACCGAGGCGCTGCGGGCCGAGGCACGCGCCGAATCGGTGGCGGAGGACACCCCGGAGGCGGCCGCCTCCTCCTGAACACCGCCCCGCTGATGGCGTGGACATCGCCCGCTGCCCCGGTTCTCTCGGACCGGGGCAGCCTTTTTCTGCCGCTCGTGGACTACCGGGGCGGGCGACTGTGCGTCAGAATCTACGCGCGTCGTCCGACTTTCCGAGGAGAAGAGCCGACATGCCCCTCAACCGCAGGGAGTTCGTCTACCGGTCCGCGCTGGCCGGAGCCGGTACGGCCGTCGCCGGGGCGGCCGGTGCCGACCCCGCCCACGCGGGCGAGGAACTACGCAGAAGCATCGGGCGGTCTGGTCACACGTTCTCCTTCTCCTTCTCCGTGCTGGGGACCACGGACCTGCACGGTCACGTCTTCAATTGGGACTACTACACCGACGCGGAGTTCGACGACGCGCAGCACAACGACGTCGGGCTGGCGAAGATCGCCACGCTGGTGGAGGACGTCCGGCGGGAGAAGGGCCCCGGGCGGACGCTGATGATCGACGCCGGCGACACCATCCAGGGCACCCAGCTGGCCTACTACTTCGCGCGCATCGAGCCGATCACCGGCAAAGAGGGCGAGCCGGGCCCCGTGCACCCCATGGCACAGGCAATGAACCGGATCGGATACGACGCGGCGGCGCTGGGCAACCACGAGTTCAACTACGGCATCCCGCTGCTGCGCACGTTCGAGGAGCAGTGCGACTTCCCGCTGCTCGGGGCCAACGCGCTGGACGCGTCGACCGAGCGGCCGGCCTTCCCGCCGTACGTGATCCGCCGCATGCGGGTGCCGCACGGCCCCGACCTGCGGGTGGGGATCCTGGGGCTGACCAACCCGGGCATCGCGATCTGGGACAAGGCCAACGTGCAGGGGAAGATGGTCTTTCCCGGGCTCGTGCGGCAGGCGAAGAAGTACGTGCCACGGCTGCGGGCGGCGGGCGCCGACGTCGTGGTCGTCGCGGCGCACTCGGGAGCGGACGGCTCCTCCTCCTACGGCGACGCGCTGCCGTGGGTGGAGAACGCCGCGACACAGGTCGCCGAGCAGGTGCCCGGCATCGACGCGATCCTGGTGGGGCACGCGCACGTGGAGATACCGGAACGCATCGTCCACAACAAGGACACCGGCCGGCCGGTGGTGCTCTCCGAGCCGCTGAAATGGGGCGAGCGGCTGACGGTCTTCGACTTCGAGGTCGAGCGCAGGCGCGGCGACTGGCACGTGTCCTCGGTGCGGTCGAAGGTGCTGCGCTCCAGCGATGCGCAGGAGGACGCCGTCATCGCGGCGATGCTGCGCGAGGAGCACGAGAAGGTCGTCGCCTATGTGAACACGCCGATCGGCCGGGCGGTGGAGGCCATGTCGGCGGCCGAGTCACGGCTGAAGGACACCGCGATCCTCGACTTCGTCAACTTCGTGCAGGCGGCGACCGTCACGGACGCGCTGAGTGGTGCGGACGCCGCGCTGCCGGTCCTGTCGGTCAACGCACCCTTCAGCCGGACCGCGGCGATCCCGGCGGGCGAGGTCTCCATCCGTGACGTGGCCGGGCTGTACATCTTCGACAACACCCTGGAGGCACGGCGGCTGACGGGAGCCCAGCTCAAGGAGTACCTGGAGTACTCGGCGAAGTACTTCAACCAGCTCGCACCCAGCGCTCCGGTGGATCCCGACGCGCTGACGAACGCCGGTGGCACCCCCGACTACAACTACGACGTGGTGTGGGGCCTGGGCTACGACATCGACGTGGCGAAGCCGGCCGGCACACGGATCGGGAACCTGACGCTCCAGGGCGAGCCGGTCGACCCGGCGCAGGAGTTCGTGGTGGCGTTCAACAACTACCGGGCGTCCGGCGGAGGTGGTTTTCCGCATGTCGCGCAGGCACCCGTGGTGTACGCCAGTGCCGGCGAGATCCGGCAGCTGCTGATCGACTGGGTGCGGGAGCACGAGGTGATCGACCCGGCGCAGTTCTTCAGTGCCGACTGGCGGCTCACCCGTGCGGCTGTCCCGGTGTTCTGACCTGCCGTCGCCGTTCACCCGTTGCCGGCCGCGGCCGCACACCAGACGGTGGTGATGTTGCAGAACTCTTTGATGCCGTGCCCGGACAGTTCCCGGCCGTAGCCGGAGCGCTTCGTGCCGCCGAACGGCATCGCGGGGTGGGAGGCCGTCATCCCGTTGATGTAGACCCCGCCGGCCTCCAGGTCACGGGCACAGCGTTCCTGCTCGTCCGGGTCCCGCGTCCACACGTTGGAGCTGAGCCCGAAGACGGTGTCGTTGGCCACCCGCAGCGCCTCGTCCAGGTTCTCGACCCGGTAGACGGCAGCGACGGGCCCGAAGGCCTCCTCGTGGTGAATGCGCATGCCGGCGTCGACGTCGGCGAGCACGGTGGGCAGGTAATACCAGCCGTCGGCCGGGTGCTCGGGTCGCCCGCCTCCACACAGGACGCGGGCTCCCCGCCCGCGGGCGTCGTCGACGAGTGCCGCCAGGTCGTCGCGCCCGGAGGCGCTCGAGAGCGGTCCGACGTCGGTGGCCTCGTCCATGGGGTCGCCGACGGCGAGCGCGGACATGCGCGCGACGAAGCGGTCGACGAACTCGTCGTAGACCTCGGCATGCACGATGAAGCGTTTGGCGGCGATGCAGGACTGGCCGTTGTGCTGAATACGTGCGGTGATCGCCGTGCGTGCGGCCGCCTCGACGTCGGCGGAGGGCAGCACGAGATAGGGGTCGCTGCCACCGAGTTCGAGCACGGTCTTCTTGATCTCATCGCCGGCGGTAGCTGCCACCGAGCGGCCGGCGCCCTCACTGCCGGTGAGGGTGGCGGCGACGACACGGTGGTCGCGCAGGACTCCCTCGACGGCCTTCGAGCCGATCAGGAGAGTCTGGAAGCAGCCTTCGAGGTAGCCGGCGCGCCGGAAGAGGTCCTCCAGGTACAGGGCGCACTGCGGCACGTTGGAGGCGTGTTTGAGCAGTCCCACGTTGCCGGCCATCAGAGCCGGCGCGGCGAAGCGGACCACCTGCCAAAGCGGCAGGTTCCACGGCATCACGGCGAGGACGGGCCCGAGCGGACGGTATCGGACGGTCACCTTCGCGGCACCGGAGTCCTCGACGTCGCCCTGCGCGGGATACTCGTCCGCCAGGAGCCGCTCCGCGTGCTCGGCGTACCAGCGCATGGCCTTGACGCACTTGGCGGCCTCCGCACGCGCGGCGGCGTAGGTCTTGCCCATCTCCAGGGTGACGGTGCGGGCGATGTCGTCCTGATCCGCCTCGAGCAGGTCTGCGGCGGTGCGCAGGAGTTCCGCCCGGCGGGCGAAGGAGGTGGTGCGGTACCTGCCGAAGGCCTCCGCCGCCCGCTGCAGGCGTTGCTCGGTCTCGTCCTCGGTGAGGGCGTCGAAGATGCGCAGGGTCTCCCCCGTGGCCGGGTTGACGGTGGCGATGGGCACGGCGCTCTCCTCGGGTCGTCTCCTGCCCGGCCGGGTGCCCCGGTGCGGCGTAGGCTACGCACGTCGCAGGCCTGGCCGGGGGCACCGGCCGGGCGGGGCGGCGTGGTGGCGTGCGCGATGCGGTGCGGCACGGGATCATGGTGGCACCCGGGGCAGAACGGGATGTGTCCGAATGCGCAGTGCGAAGAGCAAGCACGACTACCCCTTCGCCATCGGCAACACGGCTGCGGCCCTGCTCGACCGTGCGGGGAACGTCGTGGCATGGACCGCGGCCGCCGAGGTACTGCTGGGCCGGGACGCGCGTGAGGTGTGCGGCAGGCCCGTGGGGGAGCTGCTGGCGAATCCCGCCGGGTGGCTGCAGGTCCTGCGCCAGCGTACCGGCCCGGCGTGGGAGGGCCGCGCCGAGCTGCGGCACGGCTCGGGGCGAACCATGAACGTCGGATTCCGGGTGCTGCCGTTCGTCGGTGACGAGGGAGGTGCACCGAGGTATCTGGTGCTGGGGACGTCGTCGGCGCTGATCGCACGGTGGCAGCAGGATCACGCGTTCACCCAGGAGCTGTTCGACCAGAGCCGGATCGGGCTGGCCGTCTTCGACACCCGGCTGCGGCTGGTGCGCACGAACACCCATCTTCTGCCGTACGCGGGTCTGCCGGCGGACGCGCGGGGGATGCGGCTGGCGGACTTCCTGTGGGCGGAGGACGCCGGTGCGCTGGAGGAGCGGTTGCGGGAGGTGTTGCGGACGGGGCATCCGCTGGTGAACCACACGGCACTGGCCCGGACGCTGGAGGACTCCAGGGGCGGACGGGTACTGACTGTCTCGGCGTTCCGGCTGCACGAGCCGAGCGGCCGGCTGATGGGTGTGGCGGCGGCGTTCATCGACGCCACCGAGCATCACCGGGCGCGTGACCGGCTGGATCTGCTGCACGAGGCGACGGTGGCGCTGGGCGGCTCGTTGTCGGTACACCGGATCGGGCAGGCGCTCACGGAGGCACTGGTGCCGGCGCTGGCGGACGCGGCGGCGGTGGATCTGGCGGAGGAGGTCTTCGTCGGCAGCGAGCCGGTTCCGCAGCGCTACCGAGCGCTGTCCCTGCGGCGGGCCGCAGTGGCGGGTCCGGAAGAAACCGGCCTGCGCGCGGGGGCGCGGATGGTCGCGGTGACGGACGGTTCGGCACCAGGTGAGCCGTCGACAGAGCACGGGGTGCGATTCCCGGTACGGTCGGGGGCAGGGCGAGGCGGTGAGGAACCGCCGGACTGGGTGGTGCAGGTTCCGGGGACACGGGCGGGGATGAGCGCGCTGTTGTGCGCCCGGGGCGCGTCGCTGGGCCGGCTGACGCTGTGGCGGATGACCGACCCGGCCCCGTTCAGCGGTGACGACCTCACCCTGCTGGAGGAGATCGCGGCGCGCTCGGCGATGGCGGTGGACAACGCACGGCGCTACGCGCGTGAGCACCGGGCGGCGGTGAGTCTGCAGCGGAGCCTGCTGCCGCCGGCGACGACGGACTCGACCGCGGTGGAGACGGCGAGCGTGTACCTGCCGGCGGATGCGGCGGGCGGAGTCAGCGGCGACTGGTTCGACGTCATTCCCCTGTCGTCGGCCCGCGTGGCCCTGGTGGTGGGGGACGTGGTCGGGCACGGACTGCAGGCGACGGCGACGATGGGACGGCTGCGCACCGCCGTGCGGACACTCTCGGATCTCGACCTGGAGCCGGAGGAGTTGCTGACACACCTGAACGATCTCGTGGTGCAGCTCGCGGGCGAGGCGGACAGCGTCCGCGGCGGCGGTGATCTGGGGGCTGCTCCGGACACGGTGGGGGCGACGTGCCTGTATGCGGTGTACGACCCGGTCACGGAGCTGTGTGTGATGTCGAGCGCTGGTCATCCGCCGCCCGCGGTGACCGCCCCGGACGGAGACGTGCGTTTCGCCGAGCTCAGTCCGGGCCCCCCGCTGGGCGTGAGCGGGCTGCCCTTCGAACCGGCCGAGATGCGGGTGGCGCCGGGCAGCGTGCTGGCGCTGTACACCGATGGGCTGGTGGAGCGGGGCGTCGGGGACATCGACGAGGGGATGCAGGAACTGCGGTCGCGGCTGTCGCAGGCGGACGTGCTGCGCTCGCCGTTGGGTGATGTGGGGAACGGGCTGGTGACGGGGCTTCCGCCGGGACGCCTGCCGGACGACGTCACGCTGTTGCTGGCCCGCACCCGTGCCGTGCCGGCCGGCGACACGGTGCTGTGGGCGCTCGAAGCGGATCCCGCGATGGTCGCCACCGCCCGGGAGCGGGTGGCGCGGCAGCTGGAGGAGTGGGGGCTGGAGGAGCTCGCCTTCACCACGGAGCTGGTGGCGAGCGAGCTGGTCACGAACGCGATCCGGCATGCGGGCGGACCGGTGGAACTGCGGCTCATCCGGACGGACACACTGCTGACGTGTGAGGTGTCGGACCCGAGCAACACACATCCGAAGATGCGCCGGGCGGCGGTGACCGACGAAGGGGGACGGGGGCTGTACCTGGTCGCCCAACTGACGAAGCGGTGGGGCAACCGGTACACACGGCGGGGCAAGACAATCTGGACGGAGCAGACGGTACGACCGGAGCCCTGATCGGGTTCAGCCGGCGCGCCAGGCGGTCCAGCGCTGGACGGCGACGATGATGAGCGGCCCCTGCGGCGGCCGTCCGGTGTAGTGCCGGGAGTATCGGCGCACGAGGCGGGTGAGCAGGTCAGCGGAGGCGGCGGACTCCGCGGCGGGCGGCAGGATGGTCGCCGTGCCGTCGGCGCGGACCCACCACAGCCGGTCCCAGTCCTCATGCCAGCCGTCGGCGAGCAGGCACACCTGCGGGTGGACCGTGATGTTGACGAGCCGCTGCAGGCGACTCGTGCTCTTGGGTTTGTGGTCCACGGCGAGGACGAGGGTCTCGCCGACGGGGGCGTAGACGACCGGCACCTGGTGCGGCCGGCCGCCGGGGGTGAGTGTGGCGAGACGGGCGACGTGGGCGTGCCGGAACCGTTCGCGGGCCTGGCGTGCGGTGAGGCGGGGCACCGGAGCACCGGGTGGTCAGCGCTGCCGGGCGGCGACTTCCGCCAGGTCGTCCAGGTGCGCGAGCGTCTCACGCTCGGGCAGGGTCGGCAGGTACGGCAGGAGCCGTTCGACGTCGGGGCCGGCGTAGCCATCGATGACGCCGGGTTTTCCCGGGACGCCGTAGACACTGACTGGCACGTCGCGCCCGGCACGGGAGCGGACCTGGTCGATCTGCTCGGCGATGAAGAGCGAGCCGAAGCCGCGCTCCTCCAGGGCGAGGGCCAGCGCCGGTGGGCCGATGCCCTGATCGGTGAGGAAGGTGGAGGTTCCGAACTTCACGTGCCCTCCTGGACGGGAAGAGAGCGGGGCGGGTTCCACGTGTGCGGCTGGGCGACGGCGGAAGGGGCGTCAGTGGGCCGCCGTGCGGCGGCCGCCCACCCGCTGATGGCTCCACACCAGGAGCGCGGCCAGGACGATGCCGGACAGGATGATGCCGGAGCCGGTGGCCCAGCCGCCGAAAGGAAGGTCCGGGGTAAGGCCCCAGACGATGCCCGCCGCGACGAGGCCCGCTGCGGCCAGCGCGGATGCGGCGATGCGCAGGGGCGAGGAGACGGACTCCTCGGCGGCGCGCATTGCCCGCACCCGGACCGGGTTGACGTAGCGGGCGACGGCCGGGAATTCGCTGGAGAGGACGAGCAGCCCCGCGAGCACGAGGAGCAGGCCGGGGCCGGGGAGGACGAGCAGGGCGATCCCGACAAGGAGGAGGGCGACGCCGGCGACGAGCACGGTCGCGCGTTTGAGCGGGTTCCCCTTGCTCACACCGTTCCTCACCTCGTCGGGCCGTCCCGCGCGGGTGCACGCGTCCGGCCACGGTAACCGGCCCGGCTCCTGCGTCACGGCAGGCGGGGCGGGCCGATGCGGGCGCCTGCGGCCACTACTCCGGACGGGTGGTGGGCCGGGCAGGTGATTCCGGCGGGCGGACGGGGAGCCCGGAGCAGGTCCGTCACCCGAGCGGCCCGCTGACAGACCCGCTGCAATTGTCCGTATTGGATCCTTATGCGAGATTTTGCGAGAGTAGGCCAGTAGCCCGCCGGTTGTCCGCGATCGGCCGCGGAAGGGAAGGCGTCCATGAGTACCGAGCCGACGACGGCCGCCGTCGACGAACTGCACATCCTGTGGACCTCGGAGGGCATGAGCTGCGACGGCGACACCGTCTCCATCACGAACGCCTCCCTGCCGAGCATCGAGGACGTCGTCCTGGGCGCGGTGCCCGGACTGCCCAAGGTGCATCTGCACAACAAGGTGCTCGCCTACGAGACCGGAGACGACTTCCTGGAGGCGTTCCGCAAGGCAGAGCGCGACGAACTCGGGCCGTTCGTGCTCGTCGTGGAGGGCTCGATCCCGAACGAGAACATCAACGGCGACGGCTACTGGACCTCGATGGGCAACGACCCGCTCACCGGGGAGCCCATCACGCTGAACACCTGGCTGGACCGGCTGGCGCACAAGGCGTACGCGGTGGTGGCGATCGGCACCTGCGCCACCTACGGCGGCATCCACGCGATGGCCGGCAACCCGACGGGATGCATGGGGCTGGCCGACTACCTGGGCTGGGACTTCCGTTCGGCCGCCGGGCTGCCCATCGTCAACGTGCCCGGCTGCCCGGTGCAGCCGGACAACTTCATGGAGACCCTGCTGTGGGTGCTGCACCAGGCCGCCGGGCTGGCGCCGACCATCCCGCTGGACGACAAGCTGCGCCCGACCTGGCTGTTCGGCAAGACGGTCCACGAGGGCTGCGACCGCGCCGCGTACTACGAGCAGGGCGACTTCGCCCAGGACTACAACTCGCCCAAATGCCAGGTGAAGATCGGCTGCTGGGGACCGGTGGTCAACTGCAACGTCACCAAGCGCGGCTGGATGGACGGCGTCGGCGGCTGCCCCAACGTGGGCGGCATCTGCATCGGCTGCACCATGCCCGGCTTCCCCGACAAGTTCATGCCCTTCATGGACGAGCCCCCGGGCGGCACCCTCTCCTCCGCGCTCATGGGCGTGTACGGGCCGTTCATCCGCAGCCTGCGCTCGATCACCAACAAGTCCGCCAACGAAGAGCCCAGGTGGCGGCACAACGGCGCCGAACTGACCACCGGCTACCAGCCGCGCTGGACCGGGCGCAAGTAAGCACCGCGAACGACTCCGCGAGAGGAACCACCAGTGGCGACCGCCGAGCAGACCCGCTCCAAGCAGCGCGAGCTGACCGATGTGGCCTTCGACCCGATCACCCGGATCGTCGGCAACCTCGGCATCTACACCAAGATCGACTTCCCGGGACGCGAGGTCGTCGAGTGCCGAGCACCTCGTCCATCTTCCGCGGCTACAGCGTGTTCATGAAGGGCAAGGACCCCCGGGACTCGCACTTCATCACCAGCCGGATCTGCGGCATCTGCGGCGACAACCACGCCATCTGCTCGATCTACGCCCAGAACATGGCCTACGGGGTCAAGCCGCCGCCGCTGGCCGACTGGATCATCAACCTCGGCGAGGCCGCCGAGTACATGTTCGACCACACGATCTTCCAGGACAACCTGGTCTTCGTCGACTACTGCGAACGCATGGTCCGCGAGACCAACCCGGGCGTCCTGGAGCGGGCCGAGCGCACCCCGGCGCCCCGCGGCGACCAGCACGGGTACAAGACGATCGCCGACATCATGCGCTCCTTCAACCCGTTCGAGGGCGAGACGTACAAGTAGGCGCTGAAGATGAGCCGGCTGACCCGGGAGATGTGCTGCCTGATGGAGGGCCGGCACGTGCACCCCTCGACGCTGTACCCGGGCGGCGTCGGCACGGTGGCCACCCCTCAGCTGTTCACCGACTACCTGGTGCGCCTGATGCGCTGCCTGGACTTCGTCAAGCGCGCGGTCGCCATGAACGACGACGTCTTCGACTTCTTCTACGAGGCGCTGCCCGGCTACGAGGAGGTCGGCCGCCGCCGCACCATGCTGGGCTGCTGGGGCTCCTTCCAGGACCCCGACGTCGTCGACTACGACTACCGGACGATGAACGAGTGGGGCAACGCCATGTTCGTCACCCCCGGCATCGTCGTCGACAACGAACTGGTCACCACCGACCTGGTCGACATCAACCTCGGGATGCGCATCCTGCTGGGCAGTTCCTACTACGAGGACTGGACCGGCGAGGAGACCTACGTCGAGAGGGACCCGCTGGGCAACCCCGTCGACCGGCGCCACCCCTGGAACCAGACCACCGTGCCCGCCCCGCAGAAGCGGGACCTGGACGGCGGCAACTACAGCTGGGTGATGAGCCCCCGCTGGTACGACAAGCGCACCGGACGACCATCTCGCGCTGGACACCGGCGGCGGCCCGATCGCCCGGCTGTGGGCGACCGCGCTGGCCGGCAAGGTGAACACCCCGTACGTGCGTTCCACCGGGCACAGCGTGCAGATCGACCTGCCCAAGACCCCGGCGACGCCGGAGACGCGGCTGGAGTGGACCCCGCCGCCGTTCCCCAACACCATCGAACGCAACCGGGCGCGCATGTACTTCGTCGCCTACGCCGCGGGCATGGCCCTGTACTTCGTGCGACCGGGCGCTGGCCGAGGTCCGTGCCGGGCCGCACCAAGGTCTTCGAGGACTTCAAGGTGCCCGAGAACGCCATCGGCTGTCGGCTTCCACGAGGCGGTGCGCGGGGTGCTCTCCCACCACCTCGTCATCCGGGACGGCAAGATCGCGAACTACCACCCCTACCCGCCGACCCCGTGGAACGCCAGCCCTCGCGACCACTACGGCACGCCGGGCCCGTACGAGGACGCGGTCCAGGGCATGCCGCTCTTCGAGGAGAACAGGCGGGAGAACTTCAAGGGCATCGACATCATGCGGACCGTCCGCAGCTTCGACCCCTGCCTGCCGTGCGGCGTGCACATGTACCTGGGCGGCGGCCGCACTGTGCGCCAGAGCCACTCGCCCACCTTCGGCGCGCTGGCCTAAGGCGGCCGGGCGATGCCGTGGAAAGACGAGGAGGCCCGTGAGCACGTCGCCCGCACGGAGGCGTTGCTCGCCCGGATCGAGGAACTGCCGGACAACGCGGCGCGCGCGCAGGCTGTGCAGACGCTGCAGGCCATGACCGCGCTGTACGGGGAGTGCCTGGCCCGGGTGATGACGCATGCGGACGACGCGCTGTCCGGGACCCTGGCCGCCGACGAGCTGGTGGGCCAGCTGCTGCTGGTGCACGACCTGCACCCGGATCCGGTGCGTACCCGGGTGGAGCGGGCGCTGGCCGACCTGCAGGGAGTCGGATCTGGCCGAGATCGACGGGCCGGTGGCGCGCCTTCGGCTGGCGCCCTCCGGCTGCGGCTCCACGGGGCAGGCGCGCGAGGACGCGGCACGGGACGCGGTGCTGTGGGCGGCGCCCGAGATCGAGCGGGTGGAGGCGCTGGCCGCATCGCCGTCAGACGCTGATCCCGGTGGACGCGTTGTTCGCCGGCGCCCCCGCGCAGGGCGGGTGAACGCCGATGCCCGCCTCCCGGCTGCGGGAGCTGGCGCGCTCCCCTCTCCCCGCACGGCGGGACACGCCTGAACAGTGCGACCTGTGCGCGTCGCCGGTGCCTGCGCGGCACCGGCACCTGCGGGACGTCTCGGGCGACGACGTGCTGTGCGCGTGCCGCTCGTGCGTGCTGCTCTTCGACCGGGAGTCGGCCGGCGGGCGGCACTACCGGCTGCTTCCCGAGCGGCGGCTGCGGCTGGACGGTTTCGACCCTCGATGACGCGCTGTGGGCCTCCCTGGGGGTGCCGGTCGGCCTGGCGTTCTTCGTCCGCGACTCCGGGTCTGGCGAGGTCACCGTCGGGTACCCGAGCCCCCTGGGCGCGACGCGCGCGGTCGTGCGGCCGCAGACCTGGGAGGACGTGGCACGCGGCCGCCGGGAGCTGCAGGAGCTTGCCGAAGACGTCGAGGCGTTGCTGGTGCACCGCGCGGGGAACGCCCGGGAGTACTGGGTCGTTCCGCTCGACGACTGTTACCGGCTGGTCGCGATCGTGCGGACCCATTGGAAGGGTCTGGCGGGCGGCCCGGAGGTGTGGGACCGCATCGGGGAATTCTTCACCGGACTGTCCGCACCCGCACAGGACTGACGAGGAGAAGCGATGGCCAAGATCAAGGTCGGCAAGACAGATGTGTGTCCGGATGCCCTCGCGCACGTCCCGGGGGTACGGCAGGGCAACAGCGAGGGCTCCTACGAGCGCGCAGCCGGGGCACCGCGAAGACGACACCTCCACGTCGCGGCGTTCCACAGGCATCTCGCCCGGGGCGCAGGAACGCGATCCTCCCCGAGATGCCGAACCTCTCCCCCGCCTGATGGGCGCCGCACGGACGCGGACCGCGGGTACGCCCGCGGTCCGCACCGACATCGCAGACCTGGACTTCACCGTCCTTGGGGTGCGTGCGCTGGAGCACGCGGCCGTTCCCACGCTGGCATTCCGGCTGGCCGCCGCTCGCACGGGAGGCGGCGCGGTGCGCTCGGTCACGCTGAACACCGCAGTGCGGATCGACGTGACACGCCGTCGGTACGACGACGTGGAACCGGCGGCTCTGGCCCGGCTGTTCGGCCAGCCCGAGCAGTGGGCGACCAGCATGCGCCCGCTGACGTGGGCGCGGCTGACCACTGTCGTCCCGCCCTTCGACACCACGACCGAGCTGGACTTGGCGGTGCCGTGCGGCCAGGAGCACGAACTGGCGGTGACCGGCTACTTCGAGGCGGTCCGCACCGGCGAGATCCCGCTGGACCTCCTCTTCAGCGGCACGGTCTTCCACAGCGACGACGAGGGACGGCTGCGCACGGCACAGATCTCCTGGTCGAAGGACGCCTCGTGCACGATGCCGGCGACGCTGTGGCACGACCTCGTGGCCCGCTACCACGGCGACAGCGCGTGGCTGCGTCTGCCGCGGGAGACCTATGCGGCGCTGAGCGCCTACCGGTCCCGGCACGGCCTGGAGAGCTGGGAACGGACCGTCACCGCGCTGCTCGGCACCGGGCCGGGCCGCGCATGAGGAACCGATGTCGGCAAGGAGCTGAGAGCAGATGAGGAACGGCATTCACATCCCGGCCCTGGTGGTACGGATCGCGGTGAGCGCGCTGGCCGCCGCCTTCGTGGCCTCGCTGGTGGCCAACGGACCCGACGCGGTGCGCTACATCAAGATGAAACAGCTCTAGTCAGCGGCTCGCCGGCCACACCGTGGTCGGCGAGCGGACCCACGGTCAGATCCCGGCGCCGGCATTCGGCGACGACGTGGGGCAGGGCATCGAGGGCGGCGTGCCAGGCGCCCGGGGCGCTCCAGCCGTCCGCGTCGTGCAGCAGGAGGGTGGCGCCGCCCCGCAGGCCCGGGTCGAGTGCGGCGAAGACGGAGGGGCCGGTGGCCCCGGCCGTCCAGTCTCTTCCCCAGGCCGACCACAGTACGGGGCGCAGGCCGCAGCGGCGTGCCGCGCGCCACCGTGCTGCGGTGAGGATGCCGTACGGCGGCCGGTACCAGCGTGGCCGGCTGCCGCAGACGCGGTGCACGGCAGCCGCAGTCCGCGCCACCCCGCGGGCCTCACGGCGCCGGCCCGGCAGCCACGGTCTGTCGTGGTCCCAGCCGTGCACGGCGACCTCGTGTCCCGCCGCGGCGACCGCGCGGGCGGTCTCCGGATGACGCACCACGGAGCTGCCGATCATGAAGAAGGTGGCGTGAACGGACAACTCCTCCAGCATCCGCAGGAAGTGCGGGGTGGAGGCCGGGTCGGGTCCGTCGTCGAAGGTGAGCGCGATGTGGCCGGTGCGGCCGCGGCCGTCGATGCCGGGGGCCCATGTGCGGCGGACGGCCGGCAGCCAGGTGGCGGCCGGGCCGATGTGCCAGGCCGCGGCGGCGGCCACCGCGCAGACCGCGGCCAGGGGGGTGTGTCTGACGAGCGCCTTCACCATCGTTCCTCCTCGTGTCCGGATACCAGCGGGGACCGGGCCAGGTGCACGCTGGAGAGCACGATCACGCCGAGTGCCGCCGCTTCCGGGAGTACCCGCCATCCCAGGGTGATGTCCTCGTCGAAAAGAGTGACGCCCAGGATCACGCTGAGCAGGGAGTCGCCGAGGGTGAGGGCGGGCTGTGAGGCGGCCAGGGAGCCTGCGCGCAGGGTGAGCTGGAGCAGGAAGAAGCTGAGCAACGCCACGGCGGCGGCCGCGTAGAGCTGCCAGGCTCGCACGGTGACACCCAGTCCGTAGGGCAGCATCGAGACGGTGTCCTTCATCAGGGCCGCGGTGAAGGAGAAGCCGATGGCGGTCACCGTGCCCAGTACCGCGGCGCGCGGGGAGCCGTGCAGGGCCATACCGGCCAGGGCGAGGACGAGCATGACCAGGGCGACCGGAACCGCGCGCAGGATCCACCGGTCGGGCGGTACGGACTGCAGGCCGCCGCCGGGCGCGGCGATCTGCAGGAAGGCGGCGAGTCCGGCGGCCATGCCGAGGAAGGCGATCCACACGCTCGGTCCGGGAGGGCGGCGGAAGGCGATGCTGCCCAACGCGAGGGTGAACAGCAATTCGGTGGTCATGACGGGCTGGACTACGGCCAGCGGGCCGGTGGCCAGCGCACCGGCCTGCGCCAGACCGGACAGGACGAGCAGCGCGGCGCCCCAGAGCCAGCCGCTGCGGTGAACGACCCCCGCCAGCCAGGACAGCCGGCGTCCCCCGACGGAGGGGGCCGCGGCGGCGGCGCGGCGTTGCAGTACGGAGGCCGCCGCGTTGCCCATGGCGGCGAGCAGGGCCAGCGCCACCGACAGCTGGATCATCTGCGCCCCGCTCCGCCGGAGGTGTCCTGGACCGTCATCGGCTTCATCTGTATCCCTCGGGTACCCGTCTTCAATCAGTCACCGCCGATCGCCGCCTCCAGGAGGGCACCGGAGTCGTGGGCGCGGGGTGTCGGCACCTTTGGAAGAACGCGGGCGGGGTACTTTCGGAATGCTGTGGAGTACCGTTTTCTGATTCTCAGCGCCAGGATGGGCGCGGGACACGACGCAGTGGCGGCGGAGTTGACGCGGCGGCTGGTCTCCCGCGGCCAGCACGTGGACCGGATGGACGTCCTCGAGCTGCTGCCCGGGGGCACCGGACAGACGCTGGTCCGCTCCTACCACGCGACGCTGCGCCGATTCCCCTGGGCGTACCAGGCGCTGTACCCGGTCTTCTTCGGCACCGGCCGGGTTCCGCGGCCCGGCAGTGCGCCGCTGGCGTCGCTGGCGTCGCGGGAGTTCCGCACGGCGGTGGCCCTCCGGCGGCCGGACGCCGTGGTCTCCACGTTTCATCTGGCGGCGCAGCTGACCGGGCGGCTGCGGGCGAAGGGCGTCCTGAACGTGCCCAGCAGTGTGGTGGTGACGGATTTCGCTGTGCACCGGCAGTGGCTGCACGCCGGCAATGATCTGTACGTGTGCGTGACGCCGTCCGGTGCGGAGCGGGCCGCCGCCGTGACGGGCCGTGCGGCGCGGGTGGCGGGCCCGGTGGTGCCGCCGGACTTCGGTGCGGCCCACGCGAGCGACGTGGCGCGGTGGGCAGCACGGTTCGCGGCGCAGGCGCCGGGCCGACCGACCGTGGTGGTCTCGGCCGGCGCCTGGGGTGTGGGGTCACGCTTCGAGGCCACCGGACGGCTGCTGGCAAGGGCCGGGTATCTGCCGGTGCTGCTGTGCGGGCGCAACGAGGAGTTGCTGCGCCGGGCCTCGGCGCTGCCGGGCATCCTGGCCTGCGGCTGGCTGGAAGATCTGCCGGCGCTCATGGAGGCCGCCGGCGCGCTGGTGGACAACGCGGCCGGGCAGACGGCCGTCCAGGCGCTGGCCGCCGGTCTGCCCGTGGTCGGCTACCGCCCGATTCCCGGTCACGGAGCGGAGGGAGTGCGGGAAATGGCTGCGGCGGGGTTCTCCTCGTATGCACACGGCGACCGCGGACTCTTGGCGGCGCTGAAAGCACTGGTCGGGACGGGTCCGGCACGGGAGCGGGCGCTGGCCGCGGGCAGGTCCGCCTTCCGGGCCGATTCGGCCGGACTGCTGCTGGACCAGGCCGGCCGTTCGGACTCCCGTCCGAAGCGGCCGGCCGGTGAGGGCTGAGCGGGGGCGTGGCGCGTCGGCTTCAGCCGGCGTCCTCGATGCGGAACCCCACCTTGAGTCCCACCTGGTAGTGGTCGACGCTGCCGTCGGTGACGTAGCCGCGGATCTGGGTCACCTCGAACCAGTCGACGTTGCGCAGTGTGGCGGCCGCCCGGTCCAGGCCGGTCTTGATGGCCGCGTCCACCCCGTCCGGCGAGGTGCCGACGATCTCGGTCACCCGGTACACGTGATTACTCATGTCCAACCTCCCGACCCGTCGGTACCCGCGCCGTGACGGGGTTAACCGGAGGCGCCTCAGCAGAACCAGCCGTCCTGCACCCAGCCGTGCCGGTTGATGTGACCGTAGGCGAAGCCGTAGACCCAGCCGCCCGAGATCCTCTCGACGTCGAAGGTCTGCGGGTAGGTGAGTGTTCCCATCCAGGCGCCGCCTGGCTGGGTGCGCACGGACAGGCTGTCGGCGCAGACGGTCTGGCGCTGTCCCACCGTGCCGTCGGCGGCGGAGGCGGGCGCCGAGAGAACGGTGGTGAGAGCTGCGGCGGCCACGGCGGTCACGGCGGCGGTGCGGGTGATGCGGCGGACGGTGGTCACCACGAGTTGTACCCCCCGATGCACTCGATGCGGACGTAGCCCCAGTCGTTGGGCCCGAAGTCGAAGGTGGCGGCCCAGCCGTTGTAGACCGGGTGGGATCCGGGCGTGTGCCCGACCTTGTTGCCGTAGGCGAGGGTGCGTTTGAGGCCGGAGGGTCCGGAGGAGCTGTCGTAGTTGGCGTAAAAGGAGGCGCTCTGGCACACGATCACGGCGTGCTCGGGGACGACGGTGGCGTGGGCGGTGGCCGGTAGCGCCAGGAGCGGAAGCGCGGTGGCGGCGGCCACCGCCGCGATTCTGCGAAGGTTCATGGGATCTCCTTGATGGGCCGGATACGCGGTGATCACCGGCTGCGGACTCCCACTCACTACCCCCTGTATGACGTGTACATTCTCACGATTCGGAATGTCTCCGTGACGTCGGCCGGGCGTGGGACAGCGGCGTTCCAGACTTCGCCCCATGGGCGGCCGCGCAGCTCGGGACGGCCGCGCTGCGCAGCCGTCCGCGGGACATGGCCACGCGAACGCCTCGGACGTGGCCGAACCTCTCCGTGTGCGACCCCTCTGCGCCGGGCACCGTCGGATCTCCCGGCTTGCGGGCCGTCCCGGATCGGGCAGCATGGAGAATGAACCGGACAAAACAGACATCGCTCCGCCCGTGCTTCGCCCAGCAGGCACACCCGTGGAACGCGGCCGCCTCGCTGTACCAGCGCGGCCGCCTCCGCGGTGAACGCTCGAACCGATCGACCGTGCAGAGGAGAGAGCGACGCCATGGACACCGTTCGCCCCCGGGCCAAACGAGCCCGCCACCCCCACGACGACGCCCCCGACACGGCTGCGGACTTCGAGCGGATCTCCACGATGCCCGACGGCCCTGCCAAGGACGCGCTGCGGCAGGAGGTCGTCCGGGCGTGGATACCGATGTCCAAGCGGCTGGCCAGGCGCTTCCGCAACCGCGGGGAGACGCTGGAGGACCTGGAGCAGGTGGCGGCACTCGGGCTGGTCAAGGCCGTGGCACGCTACGACCCCTCACGCGGCACGGCCTTCGAGAGCTTCGCGGTGCCCACCATCGTCGGCGAGGTCAAGCGGCACTTCCGCGACCACATGTGGGACCTGCACGTTCCCCGCCGTATCCAGGAGCTGCGCAACCGGGTGCGGCTGAGCTGCCGCGAGTTGTCCACCGAGCTCGGGGACCGCTCCCCCACCGTGGCGCAGATCGCCGAGCACAGCGGGCTGTCGGAGGAGGACGTACTCGTCGGCATGGAGGCACTGGAGAGCTACAGCACCCTCTCCCTGGACGCCGAGCTGCCCACCGCGGACGACGGCTACGCGCTCATGGACACCCTGGGCGGCCCGGAGCCCGGCTACGACCACGTGCTGTACCGGGAGGCGGTCAAGCCGCGGCTGCGCCGGCTGCCGGAGCGGGAACGCCGCATCCTGTACCTGCGGTTCTTCTGCGACATGACACAGTCCAGCATCGCCGAGCAGCTGGGCATCTCGCAGATGCACGTCTCCAGACTGCTCAGCCGCACCTGCAGGCGCATCCACCAGGAGGTCGACGCGGAGTGGGAGCACCGGCCGGGCCCGGCGCCCGCACGCCCGCACGCCCCCGCCTGAACGACACCGCGCCGTTCCCCCGTCCTCCCCGGCGTTCCCTCAGGCCGCCGGGGAGGACAGTGACAGGGCGAAGCGGCCTGCGTCGTCCGTCCAGAAGCGGCGCAGTGTGAGACCCGCCTCGGCCAGTTCGGCGCGGACGCGCTCCTCGCGGAACTTCGCGGACACCTCGGTGCGCAGTTCCTCCCCCTCGGCGAAGTCCACGGTCAGGTCGAGGGCCGGAATCTTGGCGGTGAGCGGTCTGCGGGCCCTCAGCCGCATCTCGATCCACTCCTGTTCTTCGTCCCAGTGGGCAACGTGTGCGAAGTCCTCCGGGTCGAAGTCGGCACCCAGTTCCCGGTCGATGACGGTGAGCACGTTCTTGTTGAAGGCTCCGGTGACGCCCTGTGGGTCGTCGTAGGCAGCCAGCAGCGTCGCCGGCTCCTTCACCAGGTCGGTTCCCAGCAGCAGCGAGTCCTCACGGTCGAGCAGCGTGCCGAGTTCGGCGAGGAAGCGGGCACGTTCGCCGGGCAGCAGGTTGCCGATGGTGCCGCCCAGGAAGGCGAAGAGCCGCGGGCCGGGCGTGACGGGCAGGGCTATCGGTCCGAGGAAGTCGGCGACGTGCGCGTGGACGGACAGCTCCGGGCGGTCGGCGAGCAGGGCGCCGGCCGCTCCGCGCAGAGCGGATTCGCTGACGTCGACGGGCACGTAGTGCAGCGGGCCGTGCAGTGCGTCCAGCAACAGCGCGGCCTTCTCCGCCGAGCCGGAACCGAGTTCGACCAAGGTGCGGGTGCCGGTATGGCGGGCGATGTCGCCGGCACGATCGGTGAGGATCTCCCGTTCGGCTCGGGTGGGGTAGTAGGCGGGCAACCGGGTGATCTCCTCGAAGAGCTCGCTGCCGCGGGCGTCGTAGAACCACTTGGGAGGCAGCTGCTTGGGGCGGCGGGTCAGGCCGTCACGGACATCGGTGCGCAGGGCCTCGGCGGTGGCGTCGGCCGGGAGGCTGCGGGTGAGGGTGAAAGGGCTCATTGCCGGGGCTCCTCAAGGGCGGCGAGGTGGACGGAGGTGCGGGTGCCGGTCAGCACGTGGCGGTCGGGAACCTCGCGCCAGCGGGGATCGTCGTCATGCGGCTCGGAGGCGACGGTCAGGCTCCGGCCGGGGTCGTGCAGGTACCACAGGGTGTCGCCGCAAGCAGTCGCGGCGATCTCGCTACCGTCGGTGAGCAAGAGGTTCAGCCGTGAGCCGGGCGCGGAACGGGCGAAGCGGACCGTGGTGCGGGCGAGGGCCGGGCCCTGCCCGGCTCCCTCGCGCAGGGCACCTTGCACGGCGGCCCATACCAGCGCGGAGTCGCAGCGGGACTCCACCGACAGCAGATCGGAGGTGGACAGCCGGCCGGCCACGTCCGCGGCGATGTCCGGCCAGCCGGTCAGGGCGCCGTTGTGGCTGAACAGGTGAGGCCCGGCCGCGAAGGGCGCGGTGGCCGACTCCTCGGCGGCGCAGCCCTCGGTGATGTCACGGACGGCGGCCAGCAAGGCGCCGGTGTGCACCACGCGGGCCAGGTCGGCGAACGAGGGGTCGGCCCAGACCGGACGCGCCCGCCGGTAGCGCGCGGGCACGGGGTCGTCCCCGGCGTACCAGCCCACGCCGAAGCCGTCCGCGTTGACCGTGCCGTGCTGCTGCCTGCGCGGCGCCCAGGACTGGCGGTACAGGGAGTGGGGCGGCTCGGTCAGGGTGCGGGCGAGCGGCCGGGGCGGGCCCAGGTGTGCGAGATGCCGGCACATTCAGCCCTCCTGGCGTGGCGCGGCGTCACACGCGGTGCGGAAACCGGCGAAGATCTGCCGGCGCATCGGGCGGTCCCAGTTGCGGAACGTGCCGCGGCAGGCGACGTGGCCGACGGCGAAGGAGCCGCCACGCAGCACCTTGTAGTCACCGCCGAAGAAGACCTCGGAGTACTCCCGGTAGGGGAAGGGGACGAACCCCGGGTAGGGCGTGAAGTCGGAGGCTGTCCACTCCCACACGTCGCCCATGAGCTGGCGCACCCCCAGCGGAGAGGCGCCGGCCGGGTAGCTGCCGGCCGGGGCGGGGCGCAGATGGCGCTGGTTCAGGTTGGCGTGCCCGGGTCCCGGGTCGGTATCCCCCAGGGGTGGCGGCGTGAGCGGGCGGAGGCCGGGTCGTGGCGGGCCGCCTTCTCCCATTCGGCCTCGGTGGGCAGACGGCGCCCGGCCCAGCGGGCGTAGGCGTCCGCTTCGAACCAGCTCACGTGCACAACCGGTTCCTCAGGCCGTACAGGTTCGACGGCGCCGAATCGGCGGGTGAACCACGCATCGCCCTCGTCGTGCCAGAAGAGCGGGGCGCGCAGCTCGTTGCGGCGCACCGTGTCCCAGCCGCGGGGGTGCCACCAGCGCGGGTCGCGGTAACCACCGGCGTCGATGAATCCCAGGTAGGCGCCGCAGGTGACGGGGACGGTGTCGATGCGGAAGGGCGGCACGTGACGCCGGTGAGCGGGGCGTTCGTTGTCCAGCGCCCATGGCTCGGTGTCGGTGCCCATGGTGAACTCTCCGCCGGGGACGAGAACGTCGGCCGGGAGGCGGGCGGCCTCGGCCGGGGCTGCCGGGGGCGACGGAGCCGTCAGCACGGCGGGGCCGCGGCGCAGCTGGTGGGTGATGAGCATCGTCTCGTCGTGCTGCTGTTCGTGCTGGGCGATCATGCCGAAGGCGAAACCCGCCTCGAGCAGCCGATCGCCGCGCAGTTCGGCGTGTTCGAGGACCTCGAGCGCCATCCCACGTACGTCGGCGGCATAGCCGCGTGCCTCCTCGGGCGGCAGCAGCGGCAGGGAGGGCCGGGTGGCACGGGGGTGTTCGAAGGCGTCGTAGAGCCCGTCGATCTCCGGCCGGAGCGCCTCGCGGCCGCCGGCTGCCCGCAGCAGCCACTGCTCCTCCTGGTTGCCGATGTGGGCGAGATCCCACACCAGCGGGGACATCAGCGGGGAGTGCTGGACGGTCAGGCCGTGGTCGTCGATGCAGCCGGTCAGCGCGACCGTGCGGTCGCGGGCCGTGGTCAGCGCGGTCAGGGCTCGGGTGCGGAGCTTCTCGGCGTCCACTTCGGTGACGCTCATGACGTCGGGTCCTTCCCTGCGTCCTCATCGGTGGGACGGCCGGCGTGGCCGGCCAGCAGGTCGTCGGCCGGGCAGCGCCCGCGTGCGACGTAGCGATCGGTGAACTCGGCCACGGCGGACTGCACGCGCGTGCCGGCGCCGAGCCGTGGCAGCGCCTCGGCGGCCGCGGCGAAGCAGGCGAGCGCGGCCGTGTGCAGTTCGGGGTCGGTCAGTCCGTGGCGTGCGGCCCGGCGCCACAGCGGGTTACGGGGGGCGGGCAGGCCGCCGGTCAGGTCGGCGAGCGGTTTGACCGCCCGGTAGGCGGTCTCGGTGGCGGCCGGGTCGTCGAAGAGCGCCGCGGTGACGGCCAGCGGAACCAGCCAGCCGTCCGGGCCGGGCTGTGCGTCGATCATGCGCAGCTCGAGATGGCCCTGCGGGCGCACAGGTGGGAAGAGGGTACTCAGGTGGAACTCCAGGTCTGAGACCGTGGGCGGCCTGGGGTGATGGCTGCGGGTCCACTGCCGGAAGCTGACCGGAGGCTGCGGCAGTGCCCACGGGCCGGCCTCGCTGCGCACGCACAGGACGGCGGCGTCCAGGGCGTGTTCGGCCCAGGCGTCCCTGGGTGCCCTGGCGGCGGACGGGGCGAGGATGCGTCCGCCGTCGAGCGCGGTCCACACGCCCTGGCGGGTGGACCGCCAGCCGGTCGGGAAGCCGGCGAGCAGGGGGAGGCGGCGAAGGCGGCGACGAGGACGGCGCCCAGGCGATGGGCCAGAGTCCACCGTCGGGCGTGACCGAAGAGGCCGGGCTCCTCGGTCCCGGCGTCCACGCAGACCTGGACGGAGGCCGAGGTGCACATCATCGCCCGTCCGGCCGGTCCCAGCCGGTCGAAGTAGGACTCCATGGCGAGGTAGCGCGGCAGCCGCAGGAGACGGCGCGGCGGGCGGGCCGGGTCGAGTCCGTATCCGGCCAGGCCCAGTCCGTGTGCTGCCAGCCTGCCGCGGACAGCGGCCAGGTCCTCCGTCATCGTCTCGACGCATTCGGTCAGCGAGCGGGCCGGCTGGGAGCTGAGCTCCACCTGGCCGCCCGGCTCGAGGGTGAGCGCCGAGTGGAGCGGCAGATCTCGCAGGTCGGCGAGGGCCGGCTCCAGCCGGGCGGGAGGAAGCAGGGGGTGGGGGTCGGGGTGGTGCAGCGGCGGCTCGGTCAGGTCGTGCACGAGCCACTCGAGCTCGACGCCGATCTGCCGCGGCGGGCCGGTCTTGAAGCAGATGCCGTAGACGTGAGTCGCTGCCTCGTCCTCACCGAGGAGCCGTTCACTGTCCGTGTCGCGTATGCCGGGCATGGGCTCTCCCCTCGCGGGTTCCTCGGTCCACCTAAACCCCTGCGGACGCGCCTTTCAAGAACGCCCCGTGGCAGGTCGGCCCGCGGGCTACGCGACCGGGTACGCCGAAGAACGGCCGCTATGCCGGTGAACCGTAAAGTTCAGCAGATCGGGCGATCATCACGTGCGCGCTCTCCCGTCCGGTGGCAGACGTCCGGATGATCGTCGCCGTGACGGCTTTCCCTCGATGGCGGCGCCTGGCGGCAGGGTTGTGGGCGGGCGTGGCGTTCACGCTCGGTTGTGTTCCCGCCGCCGCGGCCCCTCGCCCGTTTCCTCCGGCGTTCCCGCAGTTCGCAGTCCCGCCCGGCGGCCCGCACGGGCACGCGCACGGGCCGCAGCCACGCCTGCCACCCGGCACGGGGCTCGGAGCACACCGCTTCCCTCCCCCGGTCCGGCGTGGGCCGCGGATCCGGGTGGAGCACGAATCCGGCGGCGGTGTACGGGTGGAGGTGCGCACGCCGCACGGCCGGGTGCCGGTCGGCCCCCCGCCGCGCGGGCACGGTTCCGGACCGCACTGCACCGGTCCTGGCGGCTCGGTGTCCGTGGGCACCCGGTCCGGCACCCGGGTGGCGGTGTCCGGGCGGCGCTGCCCGACCTGGCCCCCCTCGCCTCCCGCCCCGCCGACCCCGTCGCCCACGCCCACGCCCACCAAGGCTGTCGCCCCGTCGCCGGCTCGCGCGACGACCGCGCCGTCCCGGTCGCCGCGCCAGGCGCCCACCCCGTCACCCACTCGTGTCTCGCCCCGGCCGGTGGCTGCGCCCGCTGCGATCATGCCGCGCCGTTCCCCCGCACGGGGGATGTCGATGGTGACCAGGACACTGCTGATCATCGCGCCCGCCGTCCTCGCAGCGGCGGCTCTGCGGCCCCGTTCTTCCCGGTCCCGATAGCCCAAGGAGTCCTGTGATGTCGCAGTGGCTGGTTCTGGTGTGCGCGGTCGTCCTGACCTGCGCGGTGGTGGCGGGTCTGGTGGTGGCCCGCCAGCGCCGCGTCGGAGAGGACGACGACAGTTCCGAGACGCCCGGACGTCATCGAGTACATGACGATGATGATCGGCGTGGTGTACGCGATCGTTCTCGGCCTGGCCATCGCCGGGGTGTGGGAGGCACGCAACGCGGCCGACGACGTGGTGCAGAGTGAGGCGCTGGCGCTGCACGAGGTGCAGGAGGGGACGCACGTCCTTCTCCGGTCCGTCCGGCGACCGGGTGCGCACCGACGTGCGCAGATACGTGCGCTACACCGTCCAGCGGGAGTGGCCGCGCATGGCGGATTCCGGTGAGCTGACCGGCCGCGGCGACGCCTTGATGACGAGTCTGCGGCAGGACGTGCGCGACCTCGATCCGCAGGGACCGCGGGAGTCTCAGATGTATCAGTCGGTCACCGGGCAGGCGGCCGCCGCCGACGCCGCGCGCATCCAGCGCGGCGATCTGGCTCGGGCTCGACGATGCCCGGCGTGGTGTGGCTGGGGCTGCTGGGCGGCGCCGGGCTGACGCTGGGCATGCTCTTCGCCCTCCAGATCCGCCGCTCGGCCCGGGAACTGCTGCTGTCGGGGTTCTTCAGCGCACTGATGGTCTTCCTGCTCTTCCTGGTCTGGCACTTCGACTCGCCGTTCGCCCGCGGGCTGTCGGATCCGGCGGGCGCCTTCACGGCGCTCTTTCCGGACGCTTCGGGCTAGTGCGGGCGGCGGTGCCGCAGGCTGCGCAGTGCGAAGAGTAGCGGCGGAGGCGGCGAAGAAGCCGGCCGTCAGCAGCAGCCAGTGTTCCCAGAAGACGTCGGCGGGCAGTGCGCTGTAGGAGTGGTAGTGGCTGACCAGCTCGAGGATCAGCGGGAAGAAGAGCAGCAGGAGCAGCCCGCTGAGCAGGGCGGGGAGCCTCAGGTGGTTGATCCAGGGCGGCGGGCCGCCTGCCGGGCCGGAGCGGTCCGGCCCGCTGCCCGGCATCGTCTGGGCCACCCGGTCCGCCAGGGAGTACAGGGGCAGCAGCACCAGGTCGTGCAGGACAGCGGCCGCCACGAACCACACCACGACGCCGAGCACGTCGGACCTGCAGCAGGCGGATGCCGGCGTAGGCGGTGAGTGCGAAGGAGGCGAGCATGAGCAGCACGCCCAGCGGGCCCGGGTCCTGCCCGGCGCGGCGCCTCATGACAGCTCTCCGAAGGAGAGCCGGGAGACCCACTTGGTGTTGTGCACCCCGGGGTTGGCGGGGACGATCGTACGGGCCGGGTAGCCGTGGTCCAGGGACAGGTCGGCTCCGTTGACGCGCAGTGCGAGCAGTGAGCGCGGGTCACGGACCTGGTTGTCGCGCAGGGCCGCGGCGCGGAAGGAGCCGCCACGCTGCACGGACTCGACGAACACGCCGGGCGGGTGCTGCGCGCAGCCCGCGAGTGCGGCCAGGTCGGCCAGGCGCACCCCGCTCCACAGCTGGTCGGAGGTCGACCAGCCCTCCACGCAGGCGATGGGAAGGCGCGGCGGTGTGCTGCGGCAGTGCCAGCAGATCTTCGCGGGTGAAGCTGAAGCCGGCCGCGTGGCCCGGTGACGGTCAGCCGCCAGTCCGGAGCCGACGTCGCGGCGGCGGATGCCACGCAGCCTGAGCGGTCTTGTTGATCTGGAAGCCGTTCGGCCCGGCGCCCGGATCGCGTGCCGCGCGGAGCCAGCAGCGCGGTGGACCGCAGCGGACCGCCGATGCTCTGCCCGGCGGTGACGACGAGTACCGCGAGCGAGCCGAGGGCCACCGTGCCCAGCGCACCGCGGCGGGAGAGCGTGGGCGGTGCCGGGCGGGGGGCGACCAGGCCGGTCTCGTCCGGCGGTTCGGGCCTGGTCTGCGCGGTGCGCGTGCGCAGTTCGGCGCGCAGGCTGCGGCTGCGCAGAGCACGCATCATGCGGGGGAAGCGCACGGCGACGTGGACGACGAAGGCACCGAGGAAGATCCATGCGCCGTAGAAGTGCAGGGTGTAGAAGGAGCCGGGAAAGACGTAGTAGAGCTGGATGTTCAGCACCCCGGTGACGATCTCGAACAGCACGCTGCCGACGAGCAGCAGCACCGAGAGCCGGTCCAGGGCGTGGCGCACCGAGCGCAGCGGCGGCCATGCGAACAGCCGGGGGATGACCGACCACAGCTTGGCGAGCACCACCGGTACCAGAACGAGACCGAGTGTGACGTGAACGCCCTGGGTGAGGCGGTAGAGCCACGGCGGGTCGGTGGGCCAGGCGAACAGGTAGAAGCCGAGCCATCCCTTGTCGGGAGTCTTGTCGTTGACCGCGGCCAGATCGGGGTTGTAGGCGGCGTAGGACAGCATGCCGGTGACCGTGACCGCGGTGAGCCCGACCAGCAGGACGGCGCCGAGGACCGAGGTGAGCCACGGCCCGCGCAGCGGGCTGCGCCAGAACTCCGGACGTGCGGGGCCCGGTGGCTGCCATCGTGGGCGCCGTTCGTCCCCGGTCGGCTCATACCGCGTGCTCATGCCCGTCGTGTCCCTTCACCGCGTTGTCCTTCGGGCTCGACGCTAAGGGGGCGGAGCGGGATTCCGGCGGTGTGACCCGTGACCAATCGATGACGTCACCGGGAGTGGATGTAGAGCTCCCTGCGCCCGGGGACCTCCTCGCGACGCACCGGCATGGGCAGTTCGAACTCGACGGGGCGGGCGTGGTCGCTCAGTTGCCGCTTCGGGTTGTAGACACGGCTGAACTTCCACAGCATGCGGGCGAAATTGGTCTGGCCGTGCGCCAGGTTGCGCCCCAGCACGCCGAGCGCGCCGACGGCGGTACGCAGTCCGAGGTGCTTGCGGTTGATGACGGCCTGGGTGCGCACGAGTTCGCGGTAGAAGACGTCAAGGGGCAGGGTGGTGGGCACGACTGCGTGCTGGATGTCGAAGAGCCGGTAGTCGCGCGTGGTCAGCTGACGGGCCTCGGTGTGCCAGACCTCGGTGCCCGGGTAGGGGGTCATGACCGTGAGGTGAACGATCTCGGGCACCGACAGGGCGAACTCGCGCACCAGGCGGAACCGTTCCTCGTCCCAGGCCGGGTCGACGATGAGGTTGATCGCCACGCTGATGCCCATGCCGCGGGCCTTCTCCAGGGCGCGGAAGTTGTCGTCCGGGCTGATGCGTTTGCGGTACAGGTCCAGCCCCTCGGAGTCGAGGGCCTCCATGCCGAGGAACATGTAGCGCAGTCCGAGCCGGGCCCAGCGCTGGAAGACCTCCTCGTTGCGCAGCAGCACGTCTGCTCGGGTCTCGAGGTAGTAGTTCTTGCGGATACGGCGCCGCTCGAGTTCCGCGGCGATGCCGTTGCCGTGCTCGGCCTTGATGAAGGCGACATCGTCGACGATGAAGACGTTGGGTTCGCGGATGGAGGCCATCTCGTCCGCGGCGGCCTGCGGCGAGGCCTTGCGGTAGCTGCGGCCGTAGAAGGTCCAGGCGGAGCAGAAGGAGCAGTCCCAGGGACAGCCGCGGGTGAACTCGATGGAAGCGCACGGGTCGAGTTCGCCGATGAAGTACTTGTTTCGCCGGCGCATCAGGTCCCTGGCCGGTTGCGGGCCGTCGATGCTCTCCAGCAGGCGGGGGGCCGGGCCCCGGCCGTCCCGGGTGACGACTCCGGGAATGTCATGCAGGCCGCCGTCGCGGACGGCCTGCAGCAGGGGTTCGACGGGGGGCTCGCCCTCGCCGCGCACGATCACGTCGAGTGCTCCGCCTGCCTGCTCGAGGACGTGCTCAGCGATGAAGGAGACGCTGTGGCCGCCGAAGAAGACAAAGCATCCCGGCGAGAACTCCTTGGCCTGCCGGGCGAGTTCGATGGCCTCGGGGACGTTGGCCAGGTAGTTCAGCGAGATGCCCAGCGCTTCGGGGGCGAACTCGCGCATCTCGCGGTCGAGCACCCGTCGCGAGAGAACCTGCAGGTCCACCACCCGCACCTCGTGGCCCGCGTCGCGGGCGGCCGCGGCCACGCGTTCCAGGCCCAGCGGCTCGAGTCGCAGGAAGATCTCCGAGTACATCAGGGCGCTCGGATGGACCAGCATCACTCGCATGTCGTGTACTCCGGTCAGCAGGAGAGAGTCGGCACGAGCCGTACCACCGGTGTCATCCGGCCAAACCCGCCCCTTTGACCGGGCCGCTCAGTCGACCTGTCTGCCGTCGACCACGGTCTGCACCCCTTCGGCGTGGAAGCAGTAGTAACCGGCGATGCGCCGCGCGTCCTCCAGCGGCTGCGGGTAGTGCCAGGCGACGTCCGCCACCCGTGTCTCCCCCGCGAGGAGGGTCCGGTAGGAGGCCTGTCCCTTGTAGGGGCAGACGGTGTGCGTGGCGCTGGGGGCCAGCAGTTCGGTGCGCACGTCGCGGGCCGGCAGATAGTAGCGGTTGGGCAGCCCCGTCTCGGACAGCAGCAGAGCGCCGCGGGTGTCGGCGACCTCGGTGTCGGCGGCGGTGACGCGGACCCGGCGGCTGGTGGGGCGGACGTCGACACGGTGGTAGGGGTCACGGATGTGGCCGAAGACCTCCTCGTCCTCGTCGAACCAGGCGTCCACGGCGTCCCAGTACAGCGCCAGGTGTCCGGCGAGCCAGCGTGCCGGTCCCAGGGGGGCCGGGTAGCTCCACACGGCGTTCTCGGCGATCCGCTCCCCCGCCCGGACGGAGGCGTAGCGGGCGTCGCCCTTGAAGGGGCAGTGGGTGCGGTGGTCCGTGGGCTGCAGCAGTCCCTCGTCGACGTCGTCGGTCGGCACGTAGAGCTGTGGCAGCAGCCCGGTCTCGTGCAGCAGCGCGGCCCGGTCGGTGTCCAGCACGGTCGCTTCGCCGAAGAGCGCACGGATCCGCCGCGGGAAGGGATGCCACAGCAGCCGGTGTGCCGGGCCCTCGACGGTGTAGTTGGCGGTGGCGGGCGGCCGGGCGGCGAGCGGGCCGCCGCCGAGGGTGAGGCTCATGGTGGGTCTCCGGTCGGCTGGGTGGACGCCGCCAGCGCGGGGGCGTCTGCCGTCCAGGGTGGCCGGTCCGGCACCGATCCGTCACGGATTCCGGTCCGGAAGGGCGACCGCTCTGGGCCATCTGGTCGTGCGGCGTGCCCTGTCGGCGGATCCGGCGGCGCGTCGGATGGCCGCTCGACACTCGGACAGCTTGGCTGATTGTCGTACACCGATTCCGTTCGGCCCGGGCAGGAGGACCGAGTGGCACAGCTCTACATCGGCGGTGAGTGGACGGCCGCGGCCGCCGGTACGACGCGTCAGGTACTCAACCCGTTCGACGCATCGCGGATCGCCGAAGTCGACGAAGCGGGCCACGAGGACGTGGAACGGGCCGTGCTGGCCGCCCGACGGGCGTTCGACACGGGCGAGTGGTCCGGTGGCTCCGTACGACGACGGGCGGACGTGCTGCACCGGGTGTGCGAGCTGCTGCTGCGGGACATGGAGGAGATCGCGCGGACCGAGACCGCGGACACCGGGAAGACGCTGGCCGAGGCCCGCATCGACGTGCAGGACGTGGCGGACGCCTTTCGGTACTTCGCCGAGATCGCCGACAAGGACGGCGGCCGTGTCGTGGATCTGGGTCCGGACGTCCTCAGCCGGGTCGAGTACCGGGCCGCCGGGGTGTGCGTGCTGATCGCGCCCTGGAACTATCCGCTGCTGCAGGCTTCATGGAAAGTGGCGCCTGCCCTCGCGGCGGGCGACACCTTCGTCCTGAAGCCCAGCGAGACGACCCCGCTTTCCACGATCAAGATGGTGCAGCTGATCGAGGAGGCGGGCGCGCCGCCGGGAGTGGCGAACCTGGTGCTCGGTGACGGGTCGGTGGGCGAGGCGCTGGTGCGCCACCCGCAGGTCGACCTGGTGTCCTTCACCGGCGGTCTGGCGACCGGACGCCGCATCATGGCGGCCGCCGCGCCGGACGTGAAGAAGGTGGCCCTGGAGCTGGGCGGCAAGAATCCGAACGTGGTCTTCGAGGACGCCGACTTCGAGGCGGCGGTGGACTACGCGCTGGACGCGGCGTTCCTCCACTCGGGGCAGGTGTGCTCAGCGGGTTCGCGGCTGATGGTGCAGGACGGGCTGCACGACCGTTTCCTCGACGACATTGGCCGCCCGCGCGGAGCAGATCCGGCTCGGGGACGGGATGGCGGAGGGCACCGAGAGCGGCCCGCTCAGCTCGGCCGAGCACCGCGAGAAGGTCGAGGAGTACATCGGGTGGGCCGGGCAGAGGGCGCCCGGCTGGCCACGGGCGGCCGCGCGTCCCGAGGACCCCGCGCTCAGCCCGCGGCTTCTTCCTGCTCCCCACCGTCTTCGCCGACTGCGACCGGTCCATGCGCATCGTGCAGGAGGAGGTGTTCGGGCCGGTGGTGACGGTGGAGCGCTTCGCCACGGAGGACGACGCGGTCGGCTCGCCAACGACACCCGCTACGGCCTCGCGGGCGGGGTGTGGACGCTCGGATGCGGGCCGGGCCCAGCGGGTGGCCCGCCGGCTGCGCCACGGCACGGTGTGGATCAACGACTTCCATCCCTATGTGCCACAGGCGGAATGGGGCGGTTTCGGGCAGTCCGGCGTGGGACGCGAGCTCGGTCCCTCGGGACTGCGGGAGTACCAGGAGGCACAGCACATCTACCAGAATCTGCGCGCCGGCGCCCTCCGGCTGGTTCAAGGGCTGAACCGATGGAGACGCAACGGAGAATTCGACTACGTGATCGTGGGCGGCGGCACGGCCGGTTCGGTGCTGGCCGCGCGGCTGACCGAGGACCCGGACTGCCGGGTGTGCGTCGTCGAAGGCGGGCCGAGCGACGTCGGCGACGAGCGGATCCTGCGGCTGCGCAACTGGATCAACCTGCTCGACTCCGAATTCGACTACGCGCTACCCGACGGTCGAACAGCCCCGGGGCAACTCGCACATCCTGCATTCACGCGCCCGGGTGCTGGGCGGCTGCTCCTCGCACAACACGCTGATCAGCTTCCTGCCGCTGCCCGCAGGACCTGCGGGAATGGGTGGAACTGCGGGCTGCGCCGGCTGGGACCCGCAGACGGTGCTCCCCTACCGGAGACGGCTGCGCAACCACATCGTCCCCGTCGCCGAGGCGGACCGGAACCCGATCGCACGGGACTTCGTGACCTCGGCCGCCGACGCGCTGGGCGTGCCGGTCGTCGAGGACTTCAACGCCCGGCCCTTCACCGACGGAGCGGGCTTCTTCTCCGCTCGCCTACGACCCGGACACCGGCCACCGCTCGTCGGCGTCGGTGGCCTACCTGCACCCGGTGATGGACCGGCCGAACCTGACACTGCTGCTGGAGACTGGGCGTACCGGCTGCTGAACCCGACGAGCCGGGCGGCTCACGCGCGTGCGGGTGCGTGTACGCCGACGGCTGCGGACGGCACCCGGTCCGGGTGCGCGCAGCGCGGGAACTGCTGCTGTGCGCGGGCGCGGTCGACACGCCGCGGCTGCTGATGCTCTCCGGCATCGGCCCTGCCGCCGCACTGCGCGAGGCTCGGCATCGACGTGCGCGGCGGACCTGCCGGGAGTGGGCGAGAACCTGCTGGACCATCCGGAGTCGGTCATCGTCTGGGAGACGAACGGTCCCGCTGCCGCCGAACTCGGCGATGGACTCCGACGCCGGCCTCTTCCTGCGCCGCGACGCCTCGCAGGAGCGGCCGGACCTGATGTACCACTTCTACCAGGTGCCCTTCACGGTCAACACCGAGCGCCTGGGCTACCCGGTCCCCGAGCACGGCGTGTGCATGACGCCGAATGTGCCCAAGGCCCGGTCGGTGGGCCGTATCTGGCTGCGCAGCGCCGACCCGGAGGACAACCCGGCCCTGGACTTCCGGTACTTCACCGACCCCGACGGCTACGACGAGCGGACGCTCGTCGACGGTCTGCGGATCGCCCGCGAGGTGGCGGCCGCCGAGCCGCTGAGCGTCGTGGCTGCGCCGCGAGGTGGCTCCAGGACCTCGGCGTGACCTCACGACGAGGAGCTCTCGGCGTACGGGCGCCGGGCCGCCGCACACCGTCTACCACCCGGCGGGCACCTGCCGGATGGGGGCGGCCGGAGACTCGACTGGCAGTGCTCGACCCGGAGCTGCGGCTCCGCGGAGTCGAGGGGATCCGGGTGGTGGACGCCTCGGTCTTCCCCACCATGCCGACCGTCAACCCCATGGTCACCGTGCTGCTGGTGGCCGAACGCGCCGCCGACCTGATCACGGGCCGGGCCGGCCCCGGTGCGGAGGACGGGTCGTGAGCGGGGACGGCGGCGCGGGCCCGCACCGGTCGGGCAGGAGGGCACGTCGGAGTTCCGCAAGGACATGGGTCCCTGGGCGAACTTCGCCCTCGGCTTCACCTACCTCTCCCCCGTCGTCAGCACCTACACCCTCTTCGGCACGGCGCTGGCAGACAGGCGGGCCGCCGATGATCTGGGCGTTCCTGCTGGCCGGGGCCGGCCAGTTCCTGGTGGCCCTGGTCTTCGGCGAGGTCGTGGCGCAGTACCCGATCGCGGGCGGCGTCTATCCGTGGGCGCGGCGGCTGTGGGGCAGGCGCTGGGCGTGGATGACCGGCTGGATCTACATGTGGGCGCTGCTGGTCACCATCACCTCCGTGGCCTACGGCGCCGGGCCCTACATCGCGATCCTGCTGGGCTTCACGCCCACGGTGCACACGACGGTGCTGTGCACGATCGTCCTCATCGTGATCGCGGTCCTCATCAACTACGCGGGCACCAAGGGCTTTCGCACGCGGCGATCATCGGGTTCAGCGCGGAGCTGATCGGCGCACTCGTCGTCGGCGTCTACCTGCTGTCCACCCACCGCTTCCACGGGATCGGCGTCATCGTCGACACCTTCGGCGCCGGTGGTGACGGGCCGTACGCCCCGGTCTTCCTGGCGCGCTGCCATCATCGGCTTCTACCAGTACTACGGCTTCGAGGCCTGCGGCGACACCGCCGAAGAGGTCGCACACCCGGGCCTGGTGATTCCCCGGGCTATGCGCCGCACCATCTACGTCGGCGGCGCGGCGGCCACCTTCACCTGCCTGAGCCTGCTGCTGTCCGTCACCGACTACCGGGCGGTTATCAACGGGCGAGGTCGCGGACCCGGTGGTCGCCACGCTCTTCGGCGCCCTGGGCGAGGTCGGAGCCCGGCTGGTGATGGCCGTCGTGCTCATCTCCTTCCTCTCCTGCACGATCAGCCTGCAGGCCGCCGCGGGCCGGCTGATCTACTCCTACGGCCGTGACGAGATGATCATCGGGCACAAGCTGCTGCGCCGCTTCTCCCGCACCCGCGCGGTGCCCGTCTACGCGCTGCTGGTGGCCGCCGTGGTGCCGACGCTGATCGCCTTCGGCTCGCTGATCTCCACGAACGCGCTGACCAAGATCGTCTCGTTCGCCATCCTGGGCATCTACGCCTCCTTCCAGATGGTCGTCCTCGCCGCGCTGCGAGCCCGGCTGAAGGGCTGGAAGCCGGCAGGCGAGTACCGGCTCGGCCGCTGGGGGCTGCTGGTCAACGCTGCGGCGCTGGCCTACGGACTCTTCGCGATCATCAACATCTGCTGGGCGCGCACCCCCGAGGCCGCCCTGGTACGACAACTACATCGTGCTGCTGTGCGGCGGCATCGTCGCTGGCCACCGGCCTGCTCTACATGTTCACCACCCATCATTACGGGCGCAGCGACGCGCCGGCGGGCATCGCGGTCCCCTCCGCCGAAGGCAGCCGAAACCCCGGGTGAGGTGGCAGGTCGCCTGCTGCGACAGGCCCGGAGGGTGGGCAGCGCCTGGGAGGAGGCGCCGACCTGCGACCGGGCCGTGGTGCTGGAGTTCGAGGTGCGACGCCGGGATCGCGACCCGGACGAGGCGGGCACCTCCCGGCGCGGTGTGAAGCAGAAGCCCGCGGAGTCCACCGCATGCCTGCCCGGTCGCGACGAGCACTGAACGGCGGCCGGCCAGCTGAGCGTGTCCGGCAACGGGCTGGATTTTGCCGTTGCTTGACAACCCGTCCACGCGACGGGGTGTCTTGTGGTATGGGCACGGACACCCCGCTGCGTGACCGGCCGACCACCGGAAGCCAGTCGGGTGGGGGGCCGCGTGTCCCGGCGCCGCGGGCGCCGGGACACGACGGATTCATGCCCCGGCAACCCGTCGGGCGACGCGAGGGGCACGGTGTGAGCGGTGACGCGGAGGCCGCCGAACTCTTCGAGGCGTTCTACCCGCGGCTGGCCGGCTGGTGCCGCGGCCTCGTGGACAGCGACGCCCTTGCGCACGAGGTCGCCTCGGAGGCGTTCACCCGGCTGTGGTCACGGTGGTCGTCGGTCGAGGAGCCACGGCCGTACCTGTACACGGCCGCCGCGAACATCGTGAAGAACCACTGGCGCAGCCGGGAGCGGGAACGCCGGGCCATGCAACTGATCGGTTCCTCCCCGGTCCAGGACGTTCCGCCGGCCGATCAGGGAGCCGACATCCGTGACCTGGTGGCGGCTCTTCCGGAGCGGCTGCGGGTGCCGGTGCTGCTGCGCTACTACGCCGACCTGCCCGTGGCCGAGATCGCGCAGACGCTGCACCGCCGTGAGGGGACGGTCAAGAGCGATCTGCACAAAGCCCGCGAGCGGCTGCGGGCCTCACTGAGGGAACTCCATGAAGTCACCACATGAGCCGGACGGGCACCACGACGAGGACGTGCCCTCGGAGGTAGCCGAGGCCTTCCATCCGGTGCCGCGCCGGCTGGAGCCCCCCGAGGGCACCTACGAGACACTGCGCCGCCAGGCCGCCGGCCGCCGCAGGCGGCGGGGGCTGGCGGTCGTGGCGATCGTCGCGTGCTGCGCCGCGGCCGGCGTGCTCGGATCGGTCTCGACGCAGTCCCGCGACGAGGTGGTGCGAACCCGTGACGTGGCCGGTTCGCCGCACGCCCCGAGCCGTACGCCGGCACGGCGGCACGAACCCAGCGCGGAACCGGCCCCCTCCGGGACGGCCGACGCCGCCCAGCCGACGACGCCGTCGCCCCACAACCCCGGCACCCCCGCAGACACGGTGAAGACCCCGGCCGCCCCTCCCCCGCCGGACACGCGGAAGCCTCCCGTCTCCCCCTGCGCGAGCGCACAGCTGAAGCTGACCGCGGGCCGCGGTGACGGGGCGGCGGGCTCGGTGCAACTGCCGCTGCTGTTCACCAACACCGGGACCGGGACGTGCACGCTGCACGGCTTCCCCGGGGTCGCGCTGGTGGGCCCGGAAGGCCGGCAGCTCGGCGCTCCGGCCTCCCGTACCGGCTCCGGGGGAACGGCCCTGGTGCTGGCATCGGGTCACAGCGCCCGGGCAGACCTGCGGGTGGCCAGGGCGGAGAACTATCCGCAGGAGCGCTGCGCCCCGGCCGCCGCCGAGGGGCTGCGGGTGTACCCGCCGAACCGGACACAGGCCCTGTTCCTGCCCCTGGAAGGTTTCACGGGGTGCTCGAATCCGGACATACTGTTGCTGTCGGTAAGGTCCGTCCACCCCGGCCCGTGAGTTCTTCGCACGGCGCATGGTGAACGACCCGACGGCGGGCACCCGGTGCCGTGACCGTCCACGAGACGAGGAGAGTCACGATGACCGGTCCCCCCGACCCGGTACCTCCCGCACCGACCCCGCCTCCACAGCCCGGCGGCCCCGAGCCCGGTCCCGTGCCTGGTCCGGCTCCCGCACCGCAGCCGCCGGACCCGGCCCGGCCGGAGCCGCCTCCGCAGCCGACGGATCCGATTCCTCCGAAGCCGCCCCCGGCGCCCGGGCCCGATCCCGCACCGCCGCAGCCTCCGCCCGGGCCACCGGGCACGTCGCGAAGTGCGGGGCCCGGCTCAGACCGACCCGGCGACGCGGGCCATCGCGTCGACCGCGCGGGTCAGGTTCCGTGCGGAGGCGGCGAAGTTGAACCGGAGGTGACCGACGCCGCCGGGCCCGAACGGCGGGCCGGAGGTGAGGGCGACCCGGGCCCGGTCGAGGAAAACCGCGGCCGGGTCGTCGCCCAGCCCGGTCTCCCGGCAGTCGAGCCATGCGAGATATCCGCCCTGCGGTGCACGGTGCCGCACGGCAGGCAGCCGCCGGGCCACCAGTCCGGCGAGCAGTCGGCGGTTCGCGTCCAGGCCACGCAGGAGGGCGTCGAGCCAGTCGCCACCGGACCGCAGGGCGACGGTCTGGGCGAGGACGCCGAGCCTGCCGGTGCCGTGCTCCACCTCGGGCGGCAGCACGGCACTCTCCTCGCCGCGTACCAGCAGGGCCGCGCCGAGCCCGGAGACGTTCCACGCCTTGGCGGCGGACAGCAGCCCGAAGTGGTCTTCGGTGCCCGGCAGCGAGAGGTAGGGCACGTGCCGCGCGCCGGGTAGCACGAGCGGTGCGTGGATCTCGTCGGCCACGACGGTCACCCGGTGCGCGCGAGCGAGGGCGGCCAGTTCGGTGAGTTCCGCGGCGGAGTGCACGGTGCCCGTCGGGTTGTGCGGATTGCACAGCAGGTAGGCGGCACGCCGTCCGTTCCGGGTGGCGTCGCCGAGGGCCGCTTCCAGCGCCCGGCTGTCGAGCCGGTGCGCGGGGCCGAGCGGCGCATACACGATCCGGCGCCCGGCGAGCGCGGGAAACCGGGTGAAGGGCGGGTAGACGGGTGGGCTGACCACGACGCCGTCGCCGGGTGCGGTGACGGCTCCCAGGACGGCGAGCACCCCGCGCATGACGTCGGGTACCGGGGTCGCGCGCCCAGCCGGCAGAGCCCAGACCCAGCGGTCGCGGGCGAAGACGGCCATGGCGGCGGCGTAGTCCTCGCCGTCCCCGTAGTAGCCGGTGTCGCCCCGCTCGACGGCCCGGTGCAGCGCCGCGGCGACGCCGTCGGGGAGCGAGACATCCATCTCGGCGACCCACATCGGCAGCACGTCCGGCGGGAACGCGCTCCACTTCAGCCCGCCACGGCGCCGCAACTCCGCCTCGGTGCACTGCTCGAGAGGGTTCGCGACCGCGGTGGGTTTCGGCATCGTTCCACGATGGGACGGTGTTCTCGGCCGGTCAGCAGATGCGGGGCAGCTGTTCACCCAGAGGAAGGTCCACGACGCGGGTGCCGCCGAATCCGGTGCGGGCGACGACCATGCCCGCGTGCTCCTCGACGCATTCGCCGATGACGGCGGCGGCCGCGCCCAGCGGGTGTGCGCGCATGGCGTCCAGTACCGCGTCGGCGTGGGCGCGGGGCACGAAGGCGACCAGTTTTCCCTCGTTTGCGACGTACATCGGGTCCAGGCCGAGCATCGAGCAGGCGTTCCCGACCGCTTCGGGGACGGGGACGCGGCGTTCCTCGATCGTGACGCCGACCTCGGCGACCTGCGCGATCTCGTTGAGCGCGGCGGCCAGGCCGCCGCGGGTGGGGTCGCGCAGCACGTGGATGTCGGGGGTGACGGCCAGCATCGCCTCGACCAGGCCGCCGAGCGCTGCGCAGTCGCTGCGGACGCCGGTGCCGAACTCGATGCCCTCGCGCTTGCTGAGCACGGCCACGCCGTGTTCGCCGATGGCGCCGCTGACCAGGATGACGTCGCCGGGCTCCGCCCGAGTGGGCCGGATGTCGACGCCGTCGGGCACCAGCCCGATACCGGCGGTGTTGAGGTAGATCCCGTCGCCGTGGCCCGGCTCAACGACTTTGGTGTCGCCGGTGACCACCTCGACCCCGGCGGTGCGCGCTGCGGCACCCAGGGCGTCGGCGACCCGCCCGACCAGCTGCGTCTCCACGCCCTCTTCCAGGATGAAGGCGCAGGAGAGGTAGAGGGCGCGGGCCCCGCTCATCGCCAGGTCGTTGACGGTGCCGTTGACGGCCAGGTCGCCGATGCTGCCGCCGGGGAAGAACAGCGGCCTCACCACGAAGGAGTCGGTGGAGAAGGCGAGGCGGATCCCACCGAGGGTGAGGACGGCGGAGTCCGGCAGTGCGTCCAGGGCGGGGCCGCCGAATGCGGGCGCGAAGATGTGCTTCACGAGTTCGCCGGACAGGGTTCCGCCGCCGCCGTGCCCCATCACGATCCGGGGCGTCTCACGCAGCGGGGCCGGACACGTCCAGCCGGAGAAGTCCGGCGCGTGCTGCGACATTCGGGTGGTCTCAGACAACGGTGGTCGTCTCCTTCGGGGCGGTCGCGGGGTCGAGCCGGCGGTAGAGGTAGTAGGCGGCGCAGGCGCCCTCGGAGGAGACCATGGTCGCGCCCAGCGGGGTGCGGGGAGTGCACAGCTTCCCGAAGGCGGAGCACTCGTGCGGTTTGATCAGCCCCTGCAGGACCTCGCCGCTGCGGCACTCGGCCGGTTCCTCGGTGGTGATGCCGGTCGCTTCGAAGCGGTGCTCGGCGTCGAAGTCACGGTAGCGGGACGAAAGCCGCCAGCCGCTGCCTGGGATGACGCCGATGCCGCGCCACGCGCGGTCGGTGACCTCGAAGACGTCGTCGAGCATGGCGCGGGCGGCGGGGTTTCCCTCGGGACGCACCGCGCGGGCGTAGGCGTTGTCGACGGTGTGCTCGCCCTGCTCCAGCTGGTGCACGGTGCGCCGCACGCCTTCGAGGATGTCCAGCGGTTCGAAGCCGGTCACCACGATGGGGACGCCGAACCGGTCGGCGAGGGCGGGGTACTCGTCGACGCCCATGACACTGCACACGTGCCCGGCCGCGAGGAAGCCCTGTACGCGGCAGTCCGGCGAGGTCATGATGGCCTCGATGGCCGGGGGGACGCGGACGTGGGAGACCAGCAGGCTGAAGTTGCGGATGCCCAGTTTGCGGGCCTGGTAGACCGTCATGGCGTTGGGCGGCGCGGTCGTCTCGAACCCGATGCCGAAGAAGACGACCTCCCGGTCGGGATTCTCCCGGGCGATCTGCAGCGCGTCGAGCGGGGAGTAGACGACGCGGACGTCCCCGCCCTCGCCGCGCACCTGGAACAGGTCACGCCCGGTGCCGGGGACGCGCAGCATGTCACCGAAGGAGCAGAAGATCACCCCGGTCCGGGAGGCGATGGCCAGCGCTTTGTCGATGACCTCGAGCGGGGTGACGCAGACCGGGCAGCCGGGGCCGTGGATCAGCTCGACCTTCTCGGGCAGCAGCTGGTCGAGTCCGTGCCGGATGATGGAGTGAGTCTGCCCGCCGCACACCTCCATCAGTGCCCACGGGCGGGTGACGGTGGCGTGGATGTCGTCCAGCAGCCGCCGGGCCAGCCCGGGGTCCTGGAACTCGTCGACGAACTTCACTGCGGTGCCTCCTGGGTGAGCGGTGCGGTCGCTGCCGGGTCCGGCGTGCCGGCTTGGTCCCGCTCGCGGGCCGCCAGCTCCCACTGGTCGCCGAACTCCTCATCGAGGTAGCCGAGTTCGGCGAAGAGTTCGAGGGTCTGCCGTGCGGACTCCTCATCCAGGCGCTGAAGCGCGAAGCCGACGTGGACGATGGCGTACTCCCCGACCTGCAGGTCGGGGAGGTATTCCAGGCACACGTCCTTGAGCACGCCGCCGAAGTCGACAGAGGCCATCCGGGTCCCGTCGCGTTCCTCGACGGACACCACCTTGCCGGGTACCGCCAAACACATGGGTCTCTCCTCGTCTCGTGGGTGCGGTCAGCGGGCCGGCCTGGTCTGCCGGGCGGCGATCACCAGCTGGCCCAGGGCCAGTCCCCCGTCCCCGGGCGGCACCTGGCGGTGCCGCAGAACGGTGAAGCCGTCACGGCGCAGTCCGTCGGCGGACTCGGTGGCGAGCAGAGCGTTGGCGAAGACGCCCCCACTCAGCGCGACCGTGTCGAGTCCGTGCTGCTGCCGTGCGGCGGCGCAAAGGCGGCGCACGAGGGTGACCAGGGACCGGTGGAACCGTGCCGCGATCAGCTCTCGCGGCACGCCGCGCCGCAGGTCGGCGACGACGCCGGAGAGCACCGGCGCCGGGTCGGCGGTCAACGCGCCGGTCCCGCTCCGCCGCAGCGCGAAGCAGTAGCCGCCGGCCGGCAGCACCGAGGCGGCGACCGCCGCCGCCTCGAGTTCGAGGGCGGCCTGTGCCTCGTATCCGGAGCGGTGGCACACGCCGGCCAGCGAGGCGACCGCGTCGAAGAGCCGGCCGGCGCTGGAGGTGTCGGCGCAGCCCAGGCCGCCCGCCAGCTGCCGGGCCAGAACCACCTGTTCGTCGGGCGGACAGGCGGCCACACTGGGCAGGTCGGCGTCCCAGGGCAGCGCGGCGGCGTGCAGATGGGCCAGCGCCATCCGGTAGGGGCGGCGCACGGTGGTGTCGCCGCCGGGCAGCGGTGTGTAGCGCAAGTGAGCGAACCGGTGGTACCCGTGATAGCCGGCGATGAGGAACTCGCCGCCCCACACGGCCTGGTCGTCTCCGTAGCCGGTGCCGTCGAAGGCGACGCCGATGACGGCGCGCTCGGCGCCGAGGCCGTTCTCTGCCATGGCTGAGGCGATGTGGGCGTGATGGTGCTGGACGTGGTGGAGCGGGCGGCCCTCGGCGTGACGTCGGGCCCAGTGCGCCGAGCGGTAGCCCGGGTGCCGGTCGGCGGCCAGAGCGAGGGGGCGCACCCCGGTGAGCTCCTCGAGGTGGCTGCGTGCGTTGTCGAAGGCGGTGAGGGTGGCAAGGTCGTCCATGTCACCGATGTGGGCCGACAGCCAGGCGTGACGGTCCTCGCCCAGGCAGCAGGTGTTCTTGAGGTCGCCGCCGACGGCGAGGGTCGGGGTGACGGGGAAGGGCAGGGTGAGCGGGAAGGGCGCGTAGCCGCGAGAACGGCGCAGCGGCAGCTCCTCGCCGTCCAGCACGCGGACGACGGAGTCGTCGCAGGGCACCTGAATGGGCCGGTCGTGCAGTAGCCAGGCGTCCGCGAGCCCGCGCAGCCGGCGCAGCGCCTCGTCGTCGTCGGTGACGATCGGTTCGCCGCCCATGTTGGCGCTGGTCATCACGAGCAGGCGGGGCCCGGGCGGGTCACCGGGCAGGCCGAGCAGCAGGTGGTGCAGGGGTGTGTAGGGCAGCATCACGCCCAGGTCGGCGCTGCCGGGGGCAACGGCGGCGGAGAGCGCGGGCGCCCCGGCCGGCGGCGGACTGCCGAGGTGGCGGCGCAGCAGCACGATGGGGCGGCGCTCTCCGGTCAGCAGTACACGTTCGGCTTCGGTGACGCGGGCCAGCGCTGCGACGTCGGCCAGGTCGCGGGCCATGAGGGCGAAAGGTTTGCCGCCGCGGGCCTTGCGCCGGCGCAGCAGCTGCACGGCGGTGTCGTTCTCGGCATCGCAGGCCAGGTGGTAGCCGCCCAGTCCCTTGACCGCGACGATCCGCCCGGCGGCCAGCAGGCGCCGCGCCTCCACGAGCGGTTGCCGGCCCTCGGCGCCGTCTGCGACGAGACGCAGCCGGGGGCCGCAGTCGTGGCAGGCGACGGGCTGCGCGTGGAAGCGCCGGTCCGCGGGATCGTCGTACTCCCGTGCGCAGCGGGGACACAGCGGGAAGGCCGCCATGGTGGTCCGGGCCCGGTCGTAGGGCAGGCCGGTGACGATGGTGAACCGTGGTCCGCAGTGGGTGCAGGTGACGAAGGGGTGCCGGTGTCGCCGGTCTGCCGGGTCGCGAAGTTCGGCGAGGCAGGGGGCGCAGGTAGCGGTGTCGGGTGAGACGAGGGTGCGGCCGCCGGCCGTGGCGTGGGAGGTGTCGATGGTGAAGCCGCTGCGGCCGGCCGGCGGTTTCCGGCGCCGGGTGACGGACTCCACGACGGCGAGCGGCGGAGCGTCGCTGCCGATGCGGGCGCAGAAGGCGTCGAGCGCGTCCGGGTCGCCCTCCGCCTCGGTGACGACCCCTTCGCCGGTGTTCGCGACGAATCCGGCGAGGCCGAGTTCGGTGGCCAGGGTGTAGACGAACGGGCGGAAGCCGACACCCTGCACCACGCCGTGCACGGTGACCCGGGCCGCCGCGGTGGCCGTGGCACCGGCTGCGGTCGCGGGGGGACCGCCGGGCGCAGTCTGCTGCTCGGTCACGGGCGGGCGGAAGCCGGTGCCGTCGGGCTCTCGGCGTGGTCGTGTGCGTGGCCGCGGTGGTGTGCGACGGCCGCCCCGGACATCGCCGGCCGGTGCGGCGGCGTGCCCTGCTGGACGGCCAGTGCCCGGTCCAGCAGGGTCCCCAGGCCCTTCTCGCTGCGCGCGGAGGTGAAGACGACCTCGACGCCGGGGTTGACTTGCTGGACGGCGGCGAGGAAGACGTCCCGGTCGAAGCCCGCCGCCTCGGCGATGTCCTCCTTGGTGACGACGACGAGTTGGGCGAGACCGAAGGCGGTGGGGTACTTCAGCGGCTTGTCCTCGCCCTCGGTGACGGAGGCGAGGACCACGCGCAGCGACTCTCCCAGGTCGTATGCGGCGGGGCAGACCAGGTTGCCGACGTTCTCGACGAACAGCAGCCGGGTCCCGGTGGGCAGCCAGCCGTCCAGGTGGCCGCGCAGCATGTCGGCCTCCAGGTGACACAGCCCGTCGGTGAGCACCTGTTTGACGGGCGCTCCGGCGCGGGCGAGCCGCCTTGCGTCGTTCTCGGTGGCCAGGTCGGCGGTAAGGGCGGCCACCGCCAGGTCCCGCTGCCGAGCGAGGCGCAGTTCCGCCTCGAGAAGCGCGGTCTTGCCGCTGCCGGGGCTGGAGAGCATGTTGATCACCGCGGTGCCCTTCGCGGTGAGTTCGGCGCGCAGCATCCGCGCATGGTCGTCGTTGTGCGCCAGTACCGCCTGCTGCAGATCCGTGACACGGCACATGTGCGGGTCAGCTCCCTTCGGTGACGGGTTCTCGGACGGCATTGGCGTCCCACTGAACGCCGGTGATCTGCAACTCCCGGCCCGAGAGCAGTTCGGCGGCTCCGCCGCAGGCCGGGCAGCACAGCTTCGGGGGCATGCCGGTGTCCCATCCGGTCGCGCAGGGTGCGCACCGTGCCCGGCCGGGCACGTCCTCGGTGAGCAGTTCGGCGCCCTCCAGGACGGTGCCGGCGCAGGCGAGGGAGAAGCTGAACCGGAGAGCGTCGCCCACGACTCCGGCGAGTTCGCCGACCTGGACACGCACGGCGCTCACCGCAGTGGCCCCGTTCTCGGCGGCCGCGTGTTCCACCTGGTCGATTACGGCCATGGCGAGGGACATCTCGTGCACCGTTCACCTCCCGGTCTGCGGCGACGGCCCGTTCCGGACGGCTCCATTACAGGGCGGTCCGCGCCCCCTGGGGTTCCGCCACGCCGCAGCGCGAGCCTGGGCGTGGGCCGTTCGGGCTGCGGGCGGCGGGCACGCCGGTGCGGTCAGGTGACGGGTGGTGCGGCGTCGGGTGTGACAGCCGGCTCGGCGGCCACTGTCCGCAGCACCAGCCGGACGGCCTCCTCGACGGCGGCTGCTACCGGCTCGCTCAGCCCCATGTGCTCCTCCAGTGCGGCCGGCTCGCATCCGACGACCCAGACGGTCCTGGGCCGGCCGCCGCCGGTCCCGGCGCTGAGGGTGTCCAGCAGCGCGAGGACGGCGTCGGGTGCCATCCGGTGACCGTCGAGCAGGGCCTGCCCCGGCTCGACATGTTCGGTCTGTCCGGCGTCGATGAGGTAGACGGTGCCGGGTGGCCCACCGCGCCGGGTCGTGTCCACCAGCACGGCGGTGTCGTAGCCGTCGAGCAACTGGTAGGCGAGGTGGACACCGCGCACGCCGATGTCCGCCGTCTCGGCCCCGGCCGGCAGCGGCCGGCCTGCGAGGCGGCGCACCACCTCGACGCCGAAACCGTCGTCACCGAGGAAGACGTTGCCGATGCCGGCGATGAGGGTGCGCCGCGGCGGCGAGCCGTCGGCCGGCGTGCCGCTCACAGCCGTTCCCGCAGCAGACCGCGCAGGTGCTCGGGGGTACGGTCGGACGGGCTCTTGTGCACGAACGCCGCACGCAGTGCGTGGTAGGGGTGGTCGGGATCGAAGAAGGTGCGGTGCATGCGTGCGAGTTCGTCCTCGCGGAAGACGGACAGGGGCCGGCGCTCCTGCTGTTGTTCGAGGGCGGCCTTCTTCCCGGCGATCCGCGCCGCGGTGTGCGCGGCGCTCGCCGTGCGGTTGGCCAGCCGGGTCACGTGGCCTGCGAAGTCGCCGGGGCCGCACCGCACGACCTGATCGACCAGGCCCATGCGGTGCGCAGTGCCGGCGCTGACGGGCAGGGCCTGCCTGACGAGACGTTCGGCGGTCCGTGCGCCCGCCCGGCGTGGCAGGGTGTGTGTCCAGTACTCCGAGCCGTACAGGCCCATGAGCCGGTAGTGCGGGTTGAGGACGGCACCGTGCCGGCACCACACCTCGTCGGCGGCCAGGGCGAGCATCGCGCCGCCCGCGGCGGCGTTCCCGGCGAGGGCGGCGACGACCAGCCGGTCGGTGGTGGTCAGGACCGCCTCGACGAGATCGTCCATGGCGAGCAGGTTCTCCCAGGACTCGGTCGCCGGGTCTGCGGACGATTCGATGACGCCGAGATGGATCCCGTTCGAGAAGAAGTCGCGGGTGCCGCCGAGGACGAGCAGCGAGGTGGGCCGGGTGCACGCGGCGCGGTAGGCGGCCAGCAGCCGGCGGCAGCGACCGGTGCTCATCGCTCCCCCGGCGAAGGAGAAACGCAGGTACCCCACGGGCCCGTTCTCGCGGTAGACGATGTCGCTCCACGACGTGGCGGGCTGCTGTTCGGGCCCGGTGACGCCGGGCAGATCGGGGAGCGGCGGCAGGTCGGCCCCCAGGGCGAGGGCGGCCGGCAGGGCCCAGGTGGGCGGCCCGCCGGAAGTGCGGCGGCGGCGCAGCTGCGGGATCCACACGGCACCGTCGGTGGTGGCCCGGCAGACCGCCTCGGCGTGGGTCGCCAACAGCTGTCCCGGGTCGCCGCGCAGCCGGTCTTCGCGGTGACCGCCGTGCAGGAACCAGTGCGCGCCGAGGAGTTCGTCGAGTACGCCGGGCTGGGAGTCGGCGGCGTACAGCTTGCGCAGCACCGTCTCGGTGCCGTCCGCGGTCCAGTCGATGCGGCGCTCCGGCTGCCGCACGGGGGGCCGGGTGCGCACCCGGGACCGGATGTCCGGGGCGGACTGCGGTGTGGGGGTCCAACCGCCGGACGCGTAGCGCTCGACGGCCAGAGGTCACGGCCTCCAGCGCAGCGTCGGCGATCTCGCCACGGTACAGGTCGCTCTTGCCCGCGGGCGGCAGGTCGCAGGGCGCCCACGCCCACACTGGTCCGGCGTCCATCTCCTCCTCCGCCTGCAGGACGGTGACGCCCCACCGGTTCTCCCCGTCCAGCACGGCCCGGTCGAGGGAGGAGGGCCCGCGGTCGCCGGGCGGGCCGGGGTGGACGATGAGGCAGGTGTGTGCGGAGAAGATCTCCCGTGGCACGGCCGTCCTGAGCATGGGTGCGACGACCAGGTCGGGGGCGTCACGGTCGACGGCCTCGCGCAGCGCCTGGGGGGAGAGCGCCAGTTCGACGCCGACCTGGTGTCCGCGGTCGCCGAGTTCGGCGAAGACACGCTGGGTCAGGCTGTTGAAGGCCGTTGCGACGAGCAGGATGCGCACCTCGGGTCACCTCCGTGCCACCCGGCACACGGGCGGCACCGGTGTGGCCGGTGTCGATCATCGGCCCCGCATGCCGGGGGCCGCGGGCGGCGCGGCCGCCAGGTCACCCGAGTGCCGTGGGCGGTTCTTCCTGGGTGGGGGTGCCCTGGTGGAAGAACATCCGCCAACCGGTGGGGTGATGCCGCCACACCGAGCTGCGCCGCACCCACCGGTCGCCGGCCTCGGACAGGTAGCTGAGGTGGACGATCCCGGGTGCCAGCAGCACGCCGGCCATGCCGATGACCGTCACAGGGTGGTCCCGGGCATTGCGCGGAGGCCGCCATCAGATGCTGGACCGATGTGCGGTCCCAGCACCGTCCGGAGGAACCGATCTCGGTGAACTCCGGGTCCAGCAGGGCCTCCCAGCTGTCCGGATCGGCCCGCACCGCCGGCTCCAGCAGGCGGAGTTCTGCCTCGATGGCCGCACGGACCGACTCGTCGTGGTCGCTGCTCATGCCGGGAGCGTACGCGCCGGGACGGTCAGCGGCGGGTCAGCCGGGTGACCACGGCGTCGGTGAGGAATCCGAGCCCGATACCGAGCATCCACACGTCCTTGGCCAGCAGCAGGCCGGTATCCGTGGGGACGAGGGATCCTTCGCGTCGCATGCCAGGGGTTCGCAGGTAGACGCCGATCAGCGAACCGGAGAAGGCGGTGAGACCGGCCCCGGCGAGCACCGTGGGGACGAGCGGCAGGGCAAGGAGTGCGCCGCCGAGGGCGATCTCGGCCCCGCAGAGCAGCCTCAGAAAGGTGCGGGGTGGCAACTGGTCGAGGAACGGATAGGCGCCGCGGGCCATGCTGTGCAGGCCCGCGGCGGTCTGGTCGTCATCGAGCCTGTCCCGCTTACTCAGCCCGGAGTTGAGGATGAAGGTCCCGGTGGCGAGACGGGGCGCGACGTGGCGGGCTCTGGTGGCGAGTTTCACGGTTGCTGCCTTCCACGTGGGCGTGCCCGGCTCGCGGTGGGGCGGCCTGCGCCACCCGATCGGCGGCGGCCGGAGCCGACACGACGGCGCCCCGGGACGCGTGGCGTCCCGGGGCGACGGCCCCGATGAACGGGAGCCGGTGTCACCAGCCGTGGTGGTGCTTCTTCCTGTGGTCCGCGTGGTCGCCCGAGGCGTTGACGCAGACGTTGCCGAACGTGGGGTTCAGCACGCCGCCCAGGATGTTGACGGAGTTGCCGCACACGTTGACCGGAATGTGAACCGGAACCTGAACGGAGTTGCCCGAGACGACGCCGGGCGAACCGACGGCGGCACCCTGGGCGCCGGCGTCGGCCGCGGCCACACCGGCACCCGCGACGAGCATCGCGCCGGCGCCGGCCGTGAGGGCGGCGGTCTTGAGGAGACGTGCCATCTGGGAAGTCCTTACTCATGAGGCGTGCGGACCCGGCGTGGGTCCGCGGCGGACGCTTTCCGTCCGCCGCCCTGTATTCCGAGCAAGAGCCGTTTTGGTTGTGCCCTCAGAGCGGGATTCACCCGGACGGACCCAGGAAAAGTCAGCGGATGGGCATACCCGCAAGGGTGCGGGCGATGACCAGGCGCTGGATCTCGCTGGTGCCTTCGAAGACCGTGTAGATCGCGGCATCGCGGTGCATGCGCTCCACCGGGTACTCGCGTGTGAAGCCGTTGCCGCCCAGGATCTGCATGGCCTGAGCCGTGACGCTCTTGGCCGTCTCGCCGGCGAACAGCTTGGACATCGAGCCCTCTGCGGCCTCGAACGGCTTGCCCGCCGCGGCCATCCAGGAGGCCCGCCACACCAGCAGCCGGGCGGCGTCGACGCGGGTGCGCATGTCGGCGAGCTGGAAGGCCACGCCCTGGTTGTCGATGATGGGGCGGCCGAACTGCACACGGGTCTTGGCGTAGTCCAGGGCCACCTCGTAGGCGGCGCGGGCGATGCCGACGGCCTGGGCGCCGACGGCGGGGCGGGAGGCCTCGAAGGTGGCCATCGCCGCGTTCTTGACCCTCTCGCCGCCCTTCTGTGCCCGCTCGCGGGCGCGGGCGAGGCGCTCGTCCAGCTTGTCCTTGCCGCCCAGGAGACAGTGGCCGGGCACCCGGACGTCGTCGAGGACGACCTCGGCGGTGTGCGAGGCTCGGATGCCGTGCTTCTTGAACTTCTGGCCCTGGGAGAGGCCGGAGGCGTCGGGCGGCACGATGAAGGAGGCGTGGCCCTTGGAGCCCAGCCCGGGATCGACGACGGCGACGACGACGTGGACGTTCGCGATGCCGCCGTTGGTCGCCCAGGTCTTGGTGCCGTTGAGCACCCACTCGTCCTTTGTCTCATCGTAGACGGCGCGGGTGCGCATGGCGGCGACGTCGGAGCCGGCGTCGGGTTCGGAGGAGCAGAAGGCGGCGACCTTCACGTCGTTCGCGTCGCCGTACATCTGGGGGACCCAGGTGCCGATCTGCTCCTCGGTTCCGTTGGCGAGCACGCCGACGGCCGCCAGGCCGGTGCCGACGATCGACAGTCCGATGCCGGCGTCTCCCCAGAACAGCTCCTCCATCGTCATGGCGATGCCAAGACCGGTCGGGTCGAAGAACTGCTGGGCGTAGAAGTCCAGGGAGTACAGGCCGATCTTGGCGGCCTCCTGGATGATGGGCCAGGGCGTCTCCTCGCGCTCGTCCCATTCGGCGGCGGCCGGGCGCATCACATCGGCGGCAAACCCGTGGATCCAGTCACGCACGGCCTTCTGGTCGTCGTTGAGGTCGATTGCGAACTCCGGCATCCCGGGCCCCTTCCCAAGGTTGTTACTATCGGTAACCCGAAGTGTGTTACCGACCGGTAGACCATGTCAACCTGCGGAGGTGTACCAGACGATGGCGACCAGAGACGGCGCAGGCCACACCAGTTCGGCCCGGCGGCGGACCGAGTTGCTGGAGGCAGCCGACCGGGTGGTGCTGCGGGAGGGGCCAAGCGCCTCCATGAATGCCATCGCCGCGGAGGCGGGCATCACCAAACCGATCCTGTACCGACACTTCGGGGACAAGGGCGGGCTGTACCGGGCGCTCGCCGCTCGGCACACCGACGCACTGCTGGACGCCCTCCGGGCCGCACTGGACGCGCCGGCCGACCGGCGCCGCCGGGTGGAGAACACCCTGGACACCTACCTCTCGGCCATCGAGGCCAGGCCACAGGTCTACCGGTTCCTGATGCACCCGGCCGAGGACGGCGGCTCCGGCGGCTTCGACATCGGCCGGCACACCGCGCCGCTGTTGCGCCGGCTCGGCGAGGAACTGGCCAAGGTGATCGAGGAACGGGTCGACCTGGGCCCGGAGGGCATCGCGCAGGCACGGGCCTGGGGGCACGGCATCGTCGGCATGATGCACGCGGCCGGCGACTGGTGGCTTCACGAGCGCCCCTTCCCCCGGGCGCAGCTGGTCGGCCATCTCACGGACCTGCTCTGGGGCCGGCTGGCCTCCACCGGCGAACGGGCCGGGGCGCCCGCGTTCTGAACCCGGGGGCTGTTCCCGACCTCCGGAGGCGATCAGGAACGGCCGAGACGGCCGGCCGCCCGCCTGGCGCGCAGCCGGCTCACGCCACGCAGGAGCTCGGTGCAGACCCGGCCCTCGAGGTGGTCGCACTCGTGCTGCAGACAGCGGGCCTGGAACCCGTCGGCCGTCACCCGGACCGGCCGGCCCCGCAGGTCCTCTCCGGCGACGACCGCCCGGTCGGCCCGCGGCGTTCCGGCTTCGAAGCCGGGCAATGACAGGCAGCCCTCCGGGCCGCGCACCGTCGGACCGCCGGTCTCCACCAGCCGTGGATTGATCACGTGGCCGCGGCGGTTCCGGTCGTCCTCATCGGGACAGTCGAAGACGAACACCCGCAGCGGCACGCCGATCTGGTTGGCGGCCAGCCCCACGCCGCGGGCCGCGTACATCGTGGCGAACAGGTTCTCCACCAGCTCCTCGAGCGGCCCGTCCGCAGGAGTGACCGCCCGGCACGGCGTGTGCAGCACCGGGTCGCCGAACAGCCGCAGCGGGCGCGGCGATCCGCCGCTACCCGGGATGGGGGGACGTGGCATGCTCGCCACCCTACGGGCGGCCTCGCGCTCCCCGGGTGCCGCGGTTCGGTACCGGCGGCGGATCTCGATAGGCTGGCCGCTCACCGAGTGGTCAAGGAGGATCGAGGACGATGCCAGGCAACACGGAGCCGCTGTCGCCGCGCGCCAGACTGGCCGTGACGGCGGGCAGGGCCGCAGCGGCGGTGTCGCGGGCGGCGGGCCGCGGCAGCGGGTCGGTGATCGGCGGCAAGGTCGCGCTCAGGCTGGAGCCGGAACTGCTGGCGAGCCTGGCCCGGCATCTGGACGTCATCCTGGTCTCGGCCACGAACGGCAAGACGACCACGACCCGGCTCATCGCCGAGGCGCTGCGCGCGAGCGGCGGGGTGGTCTCCAACGCGCTGGGCGCCAACATGCCCGCGGGGATCACCTCCGCGCTGGCCGGCGGCTCGGACGCGCAGTACGGCGTGATCGAGGTCGACGAGAAGTACCTGGCCGGGGTGGCGCGCGACGTGACGCCCAAGGCGATCGCCCTGCTGAACCTCTCCCGCGACCAGCTCGACCGCGCCGCGGAGACCCGGATGCTCGCGGAGCGCTGGCGGGAGGGCCTGTCCGGCTCGAAGGCGGTGATCATCGCCAACGCCGACGATCCGCTGGTGGTGTGGGCCGCGTCCTCCTCCCCGAACGTGGTGTGGGTGGCCGCCGGACAGGAGTGGAAGGACGACGCCTGGTCGTGCCCGTCCTGCGGCGGTGTGCTGCAGCGGCCGGGGGACGAGTGGCTGTGCGGCGAGTGCGGCTTCCGGCGCCCGACGCCGACCTGGGCGCTGTCGGAGGACCACCTCCTGGACCCGCACGGCTCGGCGTGGCCCATCCGGCTGCAGCTGCCCGGACGGGCGAACAAGGCCAACGCGGCCACCTCCGCCGCCGTCGCGGCCGTCTTCGGCGTGGCGCCGCAGGTGGCACTGGACCGTATGCACCAGGTGACCGCAGTGGCCGGCCGATACGACGTGATCTCCTACCTGGGCCGCGAGGTCCGGCTGCTGCTGGCGAAGAACCCGGCAGGCTGGCTGGAGACGTTTTCGCTGATCGACCCTCCCCCGGCTCCGGTCATCCTCTCGGTGAACGCGCGCGGCGCCGACGGCACGGACACCTCCTGGCTGTGGGACGTGGACTACTCGCGGCTGGCCGGGCACCCGATCTGCGTGATCGGCGACCGCAGGCTCGACCTGGCGGTGCGGCTGGAGGTCGCCGGTGTGGACTTCCAGGTCTTCGACACCGCGCAGGAGGCGGTGCGGGCGTGCGCGCCCGGCCGTATCGAGGCGATCGCCAACTACACCGCGTTCCAGGACCTGCGCCGCGTCGTGGGCAACTGACCCGGGAGGACGACGAAGCATGAGTGACACGAGCCTGCGTCTGGTGTGGATCTACCCGGACCTGCTGAGCACCTACGGTGACCAGGGCAACGCACTGGTGGTGGAGCGCCGCGCGCAGCAGCGCGGGCTGGCGGTCCAGCGGGTGGACGTCCGCTCCGACCAGCCGGTACCCACCTCCGGCGACATCTACCTGATCGGCGGCGGCGAGGACCGGCCGCAGCGGCTGGCCGCCGGCCGGCTGCTCAGGGACGGCGGGCTGAACCGAGCCGTCGACAACGGCGCGATCGTCTTCTCGGTGTGCGCCGGCTACCAGATCCTCGGCCACGAGTTCGTCAACGACCTGGGCGAGCGCGAGCCGGGCCTGGGCCTGCTGGACGTCACCAGCACCCGCGGCGAGGCCGAGCGCTGCGTCGGCGACGTGCTGGCGGACATCGACGACCGGCTCGGGCTGCCGGAGCTGACCGGTTTCGAGAACCACCAGGGCGTCACGCACCTGGGCCCCACCGCCCGTCCGTTGGCCCGGGTGCGGCTGGGCAAGGGCAACGGCACCGGGGACGGCACCGAGGGGGCCTGGAACGACACGGTCTTCGGCACCTACATGCACGGGCCGGTCCTCGCCCGCAACCCGCTGATCGCGGACCTGATGCTCAAGCTCGCGCTGGACGTGAACGCGCTGCCGCCGGTCGACGACCGCTGGTACGAGGCGCTGCGCGCCGAGCGGATCGCGGCCGCCACCCAGCCGGCCTGAGCCGTGACTGACCGGCCCCGGTGGCAACGGCCCGCCGGGGCCGGTTCTACTCTGGTCCGGGCGGATCGGCGCGAACCGGGAGAGTTGCGGATGGATCACGGCGGACACGGCATGATGATGGATCTGCCGCCGTTCACGCTCGGGCCGCGGGCTCGCCTTCGGCGGCGACCCGTTCTTCCTGGTGGGATGCGTGCTGGCGCTGGCCCTGTACGGCTGGGGGGTGGCCCGGCTGCTGCGCCGAGGCGACCGCTGGCCGGTCGGGCGGGTCGATCGGCTTCGTCCTGGGCGTGCTCACCGTCGCGCTGACGATGTGCACGGGGCTCAACGACTACGGCATGGTGCTCTTCAGCGTGCACATGGTCCAGCACATGGTGATCAGCATGCTTTCGCCGATCCTGCTGCTCCTGGGCGCGCCGGTGACGCTGGCGCTGCGGGCCCTGCCGTCGGCCGGTCGCGGCCGCAGGGGGCCGCGGGAGCTGCTGGTGGCGCTGCTGCACAGCCGGTACACGCGGATGATCTCGCATCCGCTGTTCACCATCCCGCTGTTCATCGCCAGCCTGTACGGGCTGTACTTCACGCCGCTGTTCGACCTCCTGATGGAGTCGATGGCCGGGCACCTCGCCGATGATGGTGCACTTCCTGGCCGTCGGGCTGGTCTTCTTCTGGCCGATCATGGGCGTCGACCCGGGACCGCACCGCCCGGGCTACGTCATGCGGATGCTGGAACTGTTCGTCGGCATGCCCTTCCACGCGTTCTTCGGTATCGCGCTGATGATGGCCACCACTGCGCTGGTCGGCACCTTCGCGCACCCGCCGGCGTCGCTGGGCGTGACGGCGCTGGGCGACCAGAACACGGCGGGCGGCATCGCCTGGGCCTTCAGCGAAGTCCCCTCGGTGCTGGTGCTGATCGCCCTGGTCTTCCAGTGGTACCTCTCCGAGCAGCGGCAGGCGCGTCGCAGTGACCGCGCGGCCGACCGGGACGGCGACCGCGAACTGGAGGCCTACAACGCATACCTGGCCTCGCTGCAGGCCCGCGGACGGTAGCGTTCGCCGCGCGCGCAGGTCAGGATGGTGACCGCGCCGCGCGACCGGGCGCCTGACCGGGACCTCGTGCCGTGGTCCTCCTGAGGAGGTGTGTCGGATGCCGGGATCGACGAAGGCGATGACGGTGTGCACGGTGGTCGCCCTGGTGCTGGTGACCGCGTACACGGTGGCGCTGGGCGGCAGCGGCTGGCTGTGGTTCGCCTGGGTGGTACTCGCGCTGGTCACGGCCGGGGTGTTCGCGACGCAGCGCGGCTGACATCCCAGGCCAGCGGCTGCCCCGAAGCCGCTGGTGCCTCGCCGCGCAAATCCCCCCGGGACGGGCGCGGCGTCTGAGCGCGACGCCGCCTTCGTCCCTTCGGATGCCGGACGCACTGCAGGGCGGGGAATCGCAGTTCGCACTCGTCCGTGCTCGCGCGAAATACGACGACGCAGGGCCGGGGCCTCCCCTCCCCCGGCCCGCAAGCGCCGAGGGGAACACCGCCCGCCGAAGGCAGGGCAAGACGACCGCGCCAGGGGCCGCGCCGCCCGCCCTCCGGACGAACGACGCGAAACTCCACACAGGACCTAGTTCTCTCCGTGCCGTCGGCCCTCCTGAGGACCGCGGTGTTCTGCGGCGATGCCGAAGCGACGGCGTTCGCCCGCAGCGGACGACGTGCCGCCCACCGTGGAAACGGTGCTGATCACACCTTCCCGCTCCGCCGCCCGGATCTCCTCGAGCCGCTGCAGGTCAGCGGCCGAGACCAGGGCCACCAGCGGCCTGCCGTGCCGCGTCAGCACCACCTGCTCGCCACCGTAGACGACGCGGTTGATCAGCTCGGCCAGCTCTGCGCGCGCTTGCGTCACCGGGATCTCGTAGGCCATGCTCCCCAGCATAACGTCATGTACGTCCTGTACATTTTTGACGGAACGCGCCGCTGCGCAGAGAGGCGAGACCATGCAGATCCACCGGCCGACCGCCCGATACGTACTGCCGGAGTTCACCGAGCGCACCAGCGCCGGGACCAGGACGCTGGACCCGTACGCGAAGCTGCTGCAGGAGCGGATCATCTTCCTGGGCACGCCGATCGACGACACCGCCGCGAACGACGTCATCGCCCAGCTGATGCACCTCGAGCACGCCGCACCCGAACAGGACCTGTCGCTCTACATCAACTCCCCCGGCGGGTCCTTCACCGCCATGACCGCCGTCTACGACGCGATGCGGTTCGTCTCCTGCGACGTCGAGACGATCTGCCTGGGACAGGCCGCCTCCGCCGCGTCGCTGCTACTGGCCGCCGGCACTCCCGGCAAGCGGCTGGCCCTCCCCGGGGCCCGGATCCTCCTCCACCAGCCGGCCTTCGCCGAACCGGTGCAGGGGCAGGCCGACGACCTGTGGATCCAGGCGAGGGAGATGCTGCGCACCCGGGAGCTGATGGAGGAGATGTACGTGCGCCACACCCGCCAGCCGATCGAGCGGATCCGCGTCGACCTCGAGCGTGACTGCATCCTGGACGCCGAGGCTGCGGTGGCCTACGGCCTGGTCGACCGGCTTACCGTCTCGCGCCGCAAGCCGGCCGGCCGGTGAGCGCGGTGCCGCCCGAAGGCCTGCCGCCGCTTCCCTCGCTCACCCGTGCGGAGGGTGCACTGCTCGACCGCTACCTCGCCGCGCTCGACCTGCTCGGGCGCGTCAACCCGGCGCGCGGCCGGGACACCTACAGCGCGCTGCGCGCCGCTCAGGCCCTGGTGACCCGGTCGACTCAGCTGCGAGATGCACTCACGGCCATGCACGAGCGGGGTGAGAGCGAACTGCACGCAGCGACGCTCACCCGCGCGCTGCGGGTCCTGGACGGAGAGCAGCGGGCGGCCCGGCTCGGGCTGCCCCGGACGCCGCACCGCTGAGCCGCCCGTGGACTCATGGGGAGTGAGCCGGGCGGACGGGGCAATCGTTACGGGTATGAGCCTGCGTAACGAGACCCCGGAGGAACGCTACGACCGCAACTTCATCGAGCTGCTGCAGGAGCTGCGGGTCGTCCTCACCGGCGTGCAGATCCTCTTCGCGTTCCTGCTCACTCTCGCGTTCACCCAGCGCTTCCACGAACTGGACGGATTCCAGCGCGGCACCTACATCGCCACGCTGCTGCTGTCGGTCCTCGCGGCTGTGGTGTTCACGACGCCGGCGGCGCTGCACCGCGCGCTCTTCCGGCGCGGCGTCAAGCGGCTCATCGTGCAGGTCTCGGCCCGGATGGCCGCGTTCGGGATGGGCATCCTCGCGCTGGCGCTTACGGGCGCGGTGCTGCTGGTCGTGGACGTGGTACTCGGACGGCTGGTGGGCGTGGTGGTCGCGGCCGTCACGCTCGCGGTGTGCGCCGGGACGTGGGCGCTGCTTCCGCTGACACTGCGGCGCGGCCTGGAGCCGCGGTCTCGCCCTCGACGAGCGGCCGCCGGAGCGCTGAAGGCGGTTGCGGGCGCGGCCGCGACGACCTGCTGCAGCGCCCGGTCGAGATCGGCGGCGTCCAGGTCGGCGCGGGCGGTCAGCCGGAGCCGGGATACGCCGTCGGGCACGGACGGCGGCCGGAAGCAGCCCACCGCCACGCCGCGTTCGCGGCAGGCGCCGGCCCAGGCCAGCGCGTCTTCGGGGGAGGGCGCGCGCACGGAGACGACCGCGGCGTCCGGCCGGGTCGCGTCCAGACCGGCCGCGCACAGGTCCTGGTGGAGACGGCGCGCGGCGGCCCGCACCCGCCCGGGGCGGTCCTCCGCCCCGGGCAGCAGCCGGAGGGCAGCCAGGGCCGCCCCGACGGCCGAGGGCGCAAGGCCGGTGTCGAAGATGAAGGTGCGTGCGGCGTTCACCAGGTGCTCGATGACGGCTTCCGGGCCCAGCACCGCGCCCCCCTGACTGCCCAGGGACTTGGACAGGGTGACGGTGGCCACCATGTCGGGTGCGCCGGCGAGCCCGTGGGCGTGCGGCGCCCCTCGACCCTGTGCACCCAGGACGCCCAGCCCGTGCGCGTCGTCCAGCAGCAGACCCGCGCCGTGGGCGCGGCAGGCGGCGGCCAGGCCGCCCATCGGGGCCGCGTCCCCGTCAACGGAGAACACCGAGTCGCTGACGACGAGGGCGGGACCCCGGTGACCGGCCAGCGCCTTGCCGACGGCGTCGGGGTCGGCGTGCGGGACCACCGCGGTGGTCCCGCGGGCGAGCCGGCAGCCGTCGATGAGGGAAGCGTGGTTGCCGGCGTCGGAGACCAGCAGCGAACCGTGCGGCGCGAGCGCGGTCACGGCCGCGAGGTTGGCCGCGTAGCCGGAGGAGAAGACCAGGGCGGCCTCGAAGCCGCAGAACCGGGCCAGTTCCTCCTCCAGTTCGGCGTGCAGGACGGTGGTGCCGCTGACCAGACGGGATCCGGTGGCTCCGGCGCCCCACCGGCGGGCGGCCGAGGCACCGGCCTCGATGACCCGCGGGTCGCGGGCCAGCCCCAGGTAATCGTTGCCGGACAGGTCCAGCAGCGAGTCCCGGGCCGGACGCGGCCGCAGCGTGCGCACCAGGCCGGCCTGCCGGCGCGACGCGCGCACCGGCTCCAGCCAGCCGAACGGGTCGTGACGGTCCTCAGGCATCGGGCTCCTCGCAGCCGCCGGGGGACGGGCCGGTTGCCCGTGCCGCGCTCGAGAAGCACGCTAGCCGCCTCGGGCGGCGTGACCGGTGTGGCGATACCCACACCGGTTTCGCGCGATCTTGTGGGATCCGTCCTTGGCCGGAGCGGGCCCGGTAGGCAAGGATCTGCGCCATGGATCTGCTGAACACGCTGGTGGACAAGGGGCTGCGGCGCGAACTGCCGACGCGCGAGGAGGCGCTTGCCGTCCTCACGACCTCTGACGACGAACTGCTCGATGTGGTGGCCGCGGCCGGGCGGGTGCGACGGCACTGGTACGGGCGCCGGGTCAAGCTGAACTACCTGGTCAACCTCAAGTCCGGGCTGTGCCCGGAGGACTGCTCCTACTGCTCGCAGCGCCTGGGCTCCAAGGCGGAGATCCTCAAGTACACCTGGCTCAAGCCGGACGAGGCCGCCACCGCCGCGGAGGCCGGCCTGGCGGGGGGCGCCAAGCGGGTGTGCCTGGTCGCCAGCGGACGCGGCCCGACGGACCGGGACGTGGAACGGGTCTCCGACACCATCTCCGCCATCAAGGAGGAGCACGGCGGGGTGGAGATCTGTGCCTGCCTCGGTCTGCTGTCCGAGGGGCAGGCCGCACGGCTGAAGGAGGCCGGAGCCGACGCCTACAACCACAACCTCAACACCTCCGAGGCCACCTACGGCGACATCTGCACCACCCACGACTTCTCCGACCGGGTGGAGACGGTCCGCCAGGCCAAGGATTCCGGTCTGTCCCCGTGTTCCGGGCTGATCGCGGGGATGGGCGAGGCGGACGAGGACCTGGTCGACGTGGTCTTCGCGCTGCGCGAGCTGGACCCGGACTCGGTACCGGTGAACTTCCTCATCCCGTTCGAGGGCACCCCGCTGGGCGAGGAGTGGAACCTCACTCCGCAGCGGTGCCTGCGCATCCTGGCGATGGTCCGGTTCGTGTGCCCCGATGCGGAGGTGCGGCTGGCCGGCGGGCGTGAGGTCCAGCTGCGGTCCCTGCAGCCACTGGCGCTGCACCTGGTCAACTCCATTTTCCTGGGCGACTACCTGACCAGCGAGGGCCAGGCCGGCAAGGCGGACCTGGAGATGATCGCGGACGCCGGCTTCGTCGTGGAGGGCGCCGAGGAGACCACCCTGCCCGAACACCGTGTGGAAGACCTGGTGGCGGTGCGCCGCCGCGGCGCCGGGACGGAGCTGCCGCCCAATGCCTGAGGCGCGGCCTCCGGCGACGACCGCCGAACTGCTGGAGCTGGACCGGCGGCACGTATGGCATCCCTACGGGCCGATGCCGGGCCGGGAGGCGCCGCTGGCCGTGGAGTCGGCGAGCGGCGTGCGGCTGCGGCTGGCCGAGCCGGCCGGCGGGCACCGTGAACTGGTCGACGGCATGTCGTCGTGGTGGTCGGCCGTGCACGGCTACAACCACCCGGTGCTCAACGAGGCGGCGACCGCGCAGCTCGGCCGGATGAGCCACGTGATGTTCGGCGGGCTCACGCACGAGCCCGCCGTCCGGCTCTCCCGCCGGCTGGTGGAGATCATGCCGGACGGGCTGGAGCACGTCTTCCTGGCCGACTCCGGGTCGGTCTCGGTCGAGGTCGCCGTCAAGATGTGTCTGCAGTACTGGCGTTCGATCGGCAGGCCGGCCAAGCAGCGGCTGATGACCTGGCGCGGCGGCTACCACGGGGACACCTGGCAGCCGATGTCGGTGTGCGACCCGGACGGCGGGATGCACCACCTGTGGTCCGGGGTGCTGCCCCGTCAGGTGTTCGTCGACGCGCCGCCCGCCGGCTTCGACGCGGAGGTGGACCCCGGCTACGCCACGCTGCTGCGGGAGACCGTGGCACGGCACGCCGAGGAGCTGGCGGCCGTGATCGTCGAGCCGGTGGTACAGGGCGCCGGCGGCATGCGGTTCCACTCCCCCGGGTATCTGCGGGTACTGCGGGAGGCGTGTGACGAACACGACGTGCTGCTGGTCTTCGACGAGATCGCCACCGGTTTCGGACGGACGGGCAGGCTGTTCGCGGCGGAGCACGCCGGAGTCAGCCCCGACGTGATGTGCGTGGGCAAGGCACTGACCGGCGGCTATCTGACGCTGGCCGCGACACTGTGCACCTCGCGGGTGGCCGACGGCATCTCCCGCGGCGAGGTCCCGGTGCTCGCGCACGGCCCCACCTTCATGGGCAACCCACTCGCGGCGGCCGTGGCGAACGCGTCGGTGGACCTGCTCCTGGGGCAGGACTGGGCTTGCGAGGTGCGGCGCATCGAGGCCGGGCTGCGCGGCGGGCTCGAGCCTGCGAGGGCGCTGCCCGGTGTACGGGAGGTACGGGTGCTCGGCGCGATCGGCGTCGTGCAGCTGGACCACGAGATCGACATGGCCGCGGCGACCAGGGCTGCCGTGCGGGAGGGCGTGTGGCTGCGCCCGTTCCGCGACATGGTGTACACGATGCCGCCGTACGTCACCGGTGACAAGGACGTGGCACGGGTGTGCGCCGCGGTGTGCTCGGCGGCTCGGGAGGGCTGAGAAACATGGGCGAGATCCAGGTGGTGACCGGGACGGGCACCGAAGTGGGCAAGACCGTGGTGACCGCGGCGATCGCGGCCACGGCGGTCGGTTCGGGCCGGACGGTCGCGGTGCTCAAGCCGGCGCAGACCGGAGTCGCACCGGGCGAGCCGGGCGACGTGGCCGAGGTGGTGCGGCTGGCCGGCGAACGGGTCACCGGCGCGGAACTGGCCCGCTATCCGGAGCCGCTGGCCCCCGGTACCGCAGCCCGCCGGGCCGGCATGGCGCCGGTTCGGCCGCACCGGGCCGCCGAGGCGGCCCGGGATCTGGCCGAAGACCACGACCTGGTGCTGGTCGAGGGTGCGGGCGGCCTGCTGGTGCGGTTCGACGAGGAGGGCGGAACCCTCGCCGACGTCGCGGCCGGGCTGGAGGCGCCCGTGGTCATCGTCGCCCAGGCCGGTCTGGGCACGCTCAACGCGACGGCGCTGACGGTGGAGGCGCTCGGGGCACGCAAACTGACGTGCGCGGGCGTCGTCATCGGCAGCTGGCCCGCCGAGCCGGATCTGGCGGCCCGCTGCAACCTGGGGGACATGCCCGCCGCCACAGGCGTCGCACTGGTGGGGAGGGTGCCCGCGGGGTCGGGTTCCCTGGCGCCCGAGGAATTCCGGGCGGCCGCACCCGGCTGGCTGGCTCCGGGGTTCGGCGGCCGCTGGCGCGGCGCCGTGCCCGACGCGTAGCCCCTCGGGAGGCCGGGAAGGAACCCGGCATGCCTGTTCCCCGCACCTCCCCGTCGCCGCAGGACGGCGTTCACCATCCGCTGTTCGCTCGTGCCTACGCCCGCTTCAGCCCACGTGTCGACGCCCGCGCGGGCGTCGGTGAACACCGTCGCGAGCTACTGGCCGGGCTGACCGGACGGGTCGTCGAGGTCGGGGCGGGCAACGGGCTGAACTTCACCCGATATCCGCAGGAGGTCACCGAGGTGGTGGCCCTCGAACCGGAGCGGCGGCTTCGGCAGTTCGCCGTTGAGGCCGCACTGGCGGCGCCGGCCCGTATCGACGTGCTGCCGGGGCGGGCTGAAGCCCTTCCGCTGCCCGACGCGTCGTTCGACGCGGCTGTGCTGTCGCTGGTGCTGTGCTCGGTACGGGACGCACCGAAGGCCCTGGCGGAGGTGGCACGGGTACTGCGTCCGGGTGGCGAGCTGCGGTTCTACGAGCACGGCCGGGGCGGCGGGCGCGCCATGCGGTACGTGCAGTCGGCACTGGACCGCACGGTGTGGCCGCTGCTGTGCGGCGGGTGCCACACCGGGCGCGACCCGGTGTCGCTGATCGAGGAGACGGGTTTCGAGCTGGTCGCCTGCCGCCGGATGCGGGTGCCGGAGGGCGGGCCGCCGCTGCCCACCTCCTTTCACGTGCTGGGCTCCGCCCGCCTGCCTACGTGAGCAGGCGGAGGCACCGGAGACTCCGGCAACGCAGCTCCCCGGCGGTCTGTGTCTCGGCGGTACCGTCCTTGACCAGCCTGGTCAGGTCACCGATCTGCTCCGGTGAGGTTCCGCGGCGGCGTCGACGAAGGTCTGCCCCACCTCGCCGGTGTCCCGCTGGACGAGCTCATCGATGCAGCGGTTCACGCTGACCCCCGATGCGGGCCCGCTCTCCGGCGGTGTCAGCGGTCGTCTCGTCCATCCGGACGTTCAGCTCCGTCCCGGCAACACGACCTTCTGCGGCGCGGCACCAGTTTCGCAAGAGCCCGAAGCGCGGACCCCTTCGCCGGCGCTTCTTTGCGTTTCCTTTACCATAACTGCCGTCCGGGACATCGTGGAAAGGTGTGAGCGCCACCCAATGGACGACTCTCCCGGCAGCGCCTGCCGCGCGGCTCCCCGCCCGCTGTCCGATCATGGGACGGAGGTGACCCGATGACCGAAGTGCTGCTGCTGGTCGTCGCCCTCGTGCTGGCCGTGGCGTGCGGCGCCTTCGTCGCGGCGGAATTCTCGCTGACGACCGTCGAGCGAAATGAGCTCGAACGGTCGGCCGAGGGTGGTGATCGCGGTGCGGACAGCGCGCTGAAGGCCGTCTCGTCGCTGACGTTTCAGCTCTCCGGTGCCCAGCTCGGCATCACCGTCACCAACCTGGTGGTAGGCATGCTTTCCGAGCCGTCCGTCGCGCGGCTGCTGTCCGGGCCGCTGCGCTCGGCGGGGATCTCCTCGGCGGCGGCGCCGACGGCTGCCCTGGTGATCGGGACCGTGCTGTCCACTGTCGTGATGATGGTGATCGGCGAGCTGGTGCCGAAGAACTGGGCCATCGCCCGGCCGCTGGCCATCGCCCGCCGGGTGGCCACACCCCAGCGCGCCTTCTCCGCCGCCTTCAGGCCGCTGATCCGGCATCTGAACGAGACGGCCAACCGCGTCCTGCGGCTGCTGGGCATGGAGCCGACGGAGGAGCTGGCCTCGGCGCGTTCGCCGCGGGAGCTGGTGGCGCTGGCCCGGCACTCGGCCAAGAAGGGCGCGCTGGAACCGGACACGGCGGAGATGTTCGTGCGCACTCTGCAGCTCGCTCGAGCTGACGGCCGAGAACGTCATGACGCCGCGCGTGCAGGTGATGGCACTGGACGCGCGCGCCACCGCGGAGGACGTCGCCAACGCCACCCGCGGGACCGGCCTGTCCCGCTTCCCCGTCTACCGGGGCAACCTGGACTCGGTGGTCGGCATCGTCCGGATCAAGGACGTGCTGCCGGTTTCCGCGGACCGGCGACCGCACCTGCCGGTCACCGAGCTGATGCGCGAGCCACTGCTTGTGCCGGAGTCGCTGACGGTGGACCGGCTGCTGGACCGGATGCCCGGCGGCGAGCGCAGCATCGCCGTGGTGATCGACGAGTACGGGGGTACGGCAGGCGTGGTCACCCTGGAGGACATCCTCGAGGAGGTCGTCGGCGAGGTGCGCGACGAGCACGACCCCCAGGAGCTGCCCGACCTGGCACCGGCCGGAGAGGACTCACGAGGGCCGCGCGGTCTTCGACGCGGACGGGGCGGCACGCACCGACCAGCTCGAACAGATCGGTCTGCGGGCCCCCGAGGGACCTTACGAGACGCTGGCCGGCCTGGTGGCCACCGAGCTGGGACGCATCCCACGGGTCGCAGACGCCTGTGAGGTGTCCGGCTGGCGTATCGAGGTGAGGGACGCCACCGGGCACCGGGCCGCCCGGGTGCGCCTGGTGGCACCGCCCGGCGGGAGTGCGGAGCACGGAGAGGAAGGCCGGCGGTGACCGCGCTGCAGCTGCTCATCGGCCTGCTGACGCTGGTCGGCAACGCGTTCTTCGTCGGCGGCGAGTTCTCACTGATCGCGGTGCGGCGCAGCCAGATCGAACCGCGCGCCGAGGCGGGCGAGCGCCGGGCCCGGAGCGTGCTGTGGGGCCTGGAGCACGTCGCGGCACTGCTCGCCGCGGCGCAACTGGGAATCACGCTGTGCACCCTGGTCCTCGGCGTGGTCGCCGAGCCGGCGATCACGCATCTACTGCGTCCGGCCTTCCACGCGGCAGGGGTCTCCGACGGCGTCGCGCGCCCCGTCTCGTTCGTGATCTCGCTGACCCTGGCCACGTATCTGCACATGCTGTTCGGCGAGATGGTGCCCAAGAACGTCGCGCTGGCAGCGCCTGAACGTACCGCCCTGGTGTTCGGGCCGCCTCTGGTGGCCATGTCCCGGGCGCTGCGCCCGGTCATCTTCGCGGTGAACTCCCTCGCGAACGGCCTGTTGAGGCTGATCCGGGTGGAACCACGCAGCGAGGTGGAGTCGACCTTCTCCGACGACGAGCTGTCCCGGATGGTCGCCGACGCCGGCGCGGCGGGCCTGCTGGACGACCGGTCGACCGGTCGGCTGCGGGAGACCCTGGAGCTGGGCCGCCGCCCGGTCGCGGAGGTGGCACGCCCGCTGGAGCGGGTGGTCGCGGCGCGGCTGGGAGTCACGCCGGAGGAGCTGGAGCAGCTGTCGGCGAGCTCGGGCTTCTCCCGGTTCCCGGTGGTGGACGGCGACGGCCACGCACTGGGATACCTGCACGTCAAGGACGCGCTGGACGCCATGCCGCGCGGCGAACCGTTCCCGATGTCCGCGATGCGGCGAATCGCACTGGTGCGCTCGTCGATGCCGCTGGACGACGTCCTGTCCGCAATGCGCTCCAGCCGCACCCATCTGGCGGCGGTGCTGGACGGCGGCGGCCGGGCGCAAAGCCTGGTGACGATGGAGGACCTGCTGCGCGAACTCCTGGGGCTGAAGACTGGTTGACCGGGGCAACCGGTAGTCTGTGGTAGCCATGGACACCGCTTCTCCCGCCTCCCGCATCAGCAGCTTCGTCGCACTGGGCGACTCCTTCACCGAGGGCATGTCGGACCTGCTGCCGAACGGCGCCTACCGCGGCTGGGCGGACCTGCTGGCCGCCCGGCTGAGCGAGGGGGAGGACGGCTTCCGCTACGCCAACCTCGCGGTACGGGGCAAGCTGATCCGGCAGATCGCCGACGAGCAGGTGGCGGCGGCCTGCGCAATGGCCCCGGATCTGGTCACCCTGGTCGGTGGCCTGAACGACGTGCTGCGTCCGAAGTGCGACGTGGCGGCGGTGTGCGAACTCCTGGAGCAGTCGGTCACCGAGCTGACCCCGCACTGCAGGCAGGTCGTGCTGATGCGCAGTCCGGGCCGGCGCGGACCGGTGCTGGAGCGGGTGCGGCCGCGGATGGAGGAGCTGTTCGACTTCATCGACGCTCTGGCCGAGCGGCACGGTGCGCTCGTGGTCGACCTGTTCTCCTCCGAGGCGCTGGGGGATCAGCGGATGTGGGCGGACGACCGGCTGCACCTGACCGCGGAGGGGCACCGCAGGGTGGCCGAGGCGGTGTGGCAGCGACTCGGCCGGACCGCGGCGGCCGAATGGAACACGCCGCTGCCGCCAGGGGCTCCCCTGCCCTGGACCGCGCGGCGCGCTGCGGATCTGCGTTTCACGCGAGAACATCTGGTGCCGTGGATCGGACGCAGGCTGACCGGCCGCTCCTCCGGGGACGGGCTGGTGCCCAAACGGCCGGACCTGACCCCGCTGACCGGCCAGGACACCCCGTAGAATTCCCGGTGTGACAGACAAGCCGCGCATCCCGAACGTCCTGGCCGGCCGCTATGCCTCGGCGGAGCTGACCGCCGTGTGGTCCCCCGAGAACAAGGTCGTCCTGGAGCGGCGGCTGTGGCTGGCCGTGCTGGCCGCGCAGCGGGATCTGGGCGTGCAGGTGCCCGAGCAGGCGCTCGCGGACTACGAGCGGGTGCTCGAGCGGGTAGACCTGGCCTCCATCGCGGAGCGCGAGAAGGTCACGCGGCACGACGTGAAGGCCCGCATCGAGGAGTTCAACGCCCTGGCCGGACACGAGCAGATCCACAAGGGCATGACTTCCCGCGACCTGACGGAGAACGTGGAGCAGCTGCAGATCCGGCTGTCGCTGGAGATCGTCCGGGACCGCACGGTCGCGCTGTTGACCCATCTCGGCTCACTGGCCGCCCGGCACGCGGAGCTGGTGATGACCGGCCGGTCGCACAACGTCGCAGCGCAGGCGACCACCTTGGGCAAGCGATTCGCTACGGCGGCCGACGAGCTGCTGGCCGGTTACGACCGGCTGACCGCGCTGCTGGAGCGCTACCCGCTGCGCGGGATCAAGGGCCCGGTGGGCACCTCGCAGGACATGCTCGACCTGATGGGCGGCGATACCGCGCAGCTGGCGGAGCTGGAGTCTCGGATCGCCGCGCACCTGGGCTTCTCCCGCGCGCTGACCTCGGTCGGCCAGGTCTACCCCCGCTCGCTGGACTACGAGGTCGTCACCACGCTGGTGCAGCTGGCCGCCGCGCCCGCCTCCATGGCGAGGACCATCCGGCTGATGGCCGGGCAGGAACTGGTCACCGAGGGGTTCAGGGAGGGCCAGGTCGGCTCCTCCGCGATGCCGCACAAGATGAACACCCGCTCCTGCGAGCGGGTGAACGGGCTGGCGGTGGTGCTGCGGGGCTACGCCTCGATGGCAGGCGAGCTGGCCGGCGACCAGTGGAACGAGGGCGACGTCTCCTGCTCGGTGGTACGCCGGGTGGCGCTGCCGGACGCGTTCTTCGCCTTCGACGGGCTGCTGGAGACTTTCCTGACCGTGCTGGAGGAGTTCGGCGCCTTCCCGGCCGTCGTCGCCCGCGAACTGGACAGGTACCTCCCGTTCCTGGCCACGACGAAGGTGCTGATGGCGTCCGTACGGGCCGGGGTCGGCCGGGAGACGGCACACGAGGCGATCAAGGCGCACGCGGTCGCCTCCGCGCTGGCTCTGCGAGAGGGCGCCGAGCGCAACGAACTGCTGGACCGCCTGGCCGCCGACGAGCGGATCCCGCTGGACCGGGCGGGGCTGGACGTCCTGATGGCGGACCGGCTCTCCTTCACCGGCGACGCCGCCGGCCAGGTCGCGACTGTGGTGGCCCGGATCGAGGAGATCGCCAAGGAGCACCCGCAGGCGGCCGGGTACACCCCGGGGTCGATCCTCTGAAGCGGCCGTCCCGCGCCGAACTGGAAGCCGCCCGCGACCTGCTGGTGCCCGACGTCGTCGCGGACCGGCTCGATGTGCTGTTCTGCGGCATCAATCCGGGCCTCTACTCGGCGGCGACCGGACACCACTTCGCCCGTCCGGGCAACCGGTTCTGGCCCGTACTGCACGCATGCGGCTTCACCCCCCGCCTGCTGCGGCCGTGGGAGGAAGGCGAACTGCTGACGCTGGGACTCGGCATCACCAACGTGGTGGCACGGGCCAGCGCCCGTGCGGACGAGCTGACGCGGGAGGAGTACGAGGCCGGCGGCGAACTTCTGCGGGCCAAGGTGCAGCGGCGGCGGCCGCGCTGGCTGGCGGTGGTCGGAGTGACCGCGTACCGGGAGGCTTTCGGCGACCGCCGTGCTGCGGTGGGACCACAGGAGGCCGCCATCGGCGGCACCCTGATCTGGGTGCTGCCGAACCCGAGCGGCCTGAACGCACACTGGACCCTGCAGGGGATGGCTGAGGAGTTCGGCCGCCTGAAGCAGACGAGCAAGACGAACGCCGGACCGCCGCACTAGGATCTGCCCACGCCACGGGGCGCACGGGTACGGGGTCAGGAGGGGACGTTGGCCAGGCTGAGCGGCGGGGATCCGTCCCTGCTGCGACGGATCAACTCCGCTGTCGTACTGCGCGCCCTGCGCGGGACCGGGGAGCCGGCCGCGCTGACCCTCACCGACCTGGTGCGGAAGACCGGACTGTCGCGGCCCACAGTGGAAGGCGTCGTGGAGGGGCTGGCCGGGGCCGGTCTGGCCACCGAGGCGACCGCGGGCGCGGCGGACACCCGCCGCGGCAGACCGGCCCGGCGGTTCAAGTTCCGCGCGGAGGCCGGGCACCTGCTGGGTATGGAGATCGGCGCGCACCGGGTCTCGGCCGTCGTGGCGGACCTGTCGGGGCGGCAGCTGGGCGCGCTGGCCAGGGACGTCAAGGAGGACGCGGGCGCGGAAGAGCGCCTGGAGCGGGTCCGGTCCCTGGTCACCGAGTCGCTGCGACGCTGCGGCGTCCCCCGCGACAGCCTCCGCGCGGTCGGTGTGGGCAGCCCCGGAATCGTCGAGGCCGGCGGCACCGTGCGGCTGGGCACGGCGTTGCCGGACTGGACCGGGCTGGAACTGGGTGAGCGACTTCGGCGTTCGTTCCACTGCCCCGTACTGGTGGAGAACGACGCGAACGCGGCCGCGGTCGCCGAGCACTGGCGGGGCGCGGCGGTCGACTCCGCGGACGTGGTGTTCGTGCTGGCCGGGCTCAGCCCCGGTGCAGGGTCGCTGATCGGGGGGCGGCTGCACCGCGGTTTCGGCGGGGCGGCCGGGGAGATCGGCGCTCTGCATCTGCTGGGTCGTGAGGCGACGCCGGAACATCTGCTGTCCACCACCGGAGAGCCGCTGCACCCGCTGGACGAGTCGGCGGTGGCGCGGGTGTTCGCCCTTGCCAGGACCGGCGACCCGGGCGCGCGGCTCGCCGTGGAACGGTTCGTGCAGCGGCTGGTGCACGACGTCGCCGCGCTGGTACTGGCGCTGGATCCGGAGTTGGTGGTGATCGGCGGCTGGGCGTCGGGCCTGGACGGCCTGCTGGAGCCGCTGCGCGGCGAGCTGTCACGCTACTGCCTGCGGCCACCGCAGGTGGTGCTCTCCGCGCTGGGCGAGGCGGCAGTGGCCACCGGGGCGTTGCGGCTGGCGCTGGACCGGGCCGAGGAGGAGCTGTTCGCCCTGGAGCCTCTCGGTTCCTCCCCCGCCTGACCTGCCGGCCGCAGGTCAGGCAGCCGGGAGCGAGAGCTCGGGGGCGTCGGAGAAGGTGAGACGGCAGGTGTCGGCGCGGTAGGTGGCCACGGCGACGGCCGCGGTGCGCCCCTCGGCGGCGTACCGGGTGGTGACCACCAGAACCGGGGCTCCGGGCAGCCGGTCCAGCAAACGGGCGTCGTCTGCGCGGGCGGAGCCCAGTTCGACGGCACGGTCCTGCCCCTGCAGAGTCAGCCGGTGCAGGGCGTGCAGTACACGGCCGGCCAACGCCTCGGCGTCCGGGTCCGCTTCAGCCGGCAGGTCGGGCACGGAGGCCGCGGGCACGTAGAGCAGTTCGGTGGCGACCGCCTGTCCGTGGGTGTTGCGGCTCCGGCGCAGCACGTGCACCTGCTGCCCCTCGTCCACAGCCAGCAGCCGACGGACGGCGGCGGGCGGTTCGCCGTCCTCGCAGGTCTCGGTGCGCCAGACGTCGTCCGGGGAGCCCGGCCAGCTGTTCCGCCGCGGCTCCAGGTCGACCCCGACCCGGGGCGGGGCGACGGTGGTGCCCACCCCGCGCCGGCGCTGCAGCCTGCCCTCCAGCTCCAGCTGTTCGAGAGCCTGACGGAGCGTCGCGCGGGCCACACCGAACCGGGCCGCCAGCGCCCGTTCGTTGGGCAGGATCTGGCCGACCGTGAACTCGGTCTCCAGTGCCTCGGAGAGCACGGTCTTCAGATGCCAGTACTTCGGCTCCGGCGCCGTCTGGAGCTGCGTCGTCCCCACCCTTGCCTCCGCGTGGCCGCACCCTCGCAGTTGGGCGAGGGGGTATTTATGAAAGGTTGTTGCGTATGCCTGCGACAGTAGGGTGAGGGCGCCCGTTGGTCAAGACCAATCAGAGGGAGAAGGGCATGGCGGACCACCCGGAGCGCCCGGTCACGATCGTCACGGGCGGGAGCCGCGGCATCGGCGCGGCGACGGCGCTGCGGCTGGCGCGCGACGGGCACAGTATCGGCATCGGCTACGAGCGGGCACGGGAGGCTGCTGAGGCGACGGCGGAGGCCGTGCGGGCGGCGGGCGTGGACGCGGTGGTCGTGCAGCTGGACACCAGCTCGGAAGGGCAGGTCGACGCGCTGTTCGGCACCGTCCGGGACCAGCTGGGCCCGGTGACCGGACTCGTCGCCAACGCCGGAGTGACCGGCCCGCTGGGCGCCTTCACCGAGACGCCCGCGGAGGTGATGCGCCGGGTGGTGGAGGTGAACGTGACCGGGACCCTGCTGTGTGCGCGGCGGGCCGCGCTGGAGATGTCCAGGAGGCACGGCGGCCGGGGCGGCGCCATCGTGAGCATCTCCTCGGGCGCGGCGACGCTGGGCAGCCCGGGCGAGTACGTGCACTACGCGGCGTCCAAGGCAGCGGTCGACGCGATGACCGTCGGTCTGGCCAAGGAGCTCGGCCCCGAGGGCGTGCGGGTGAACGCGGTCCAGCCGGGTTCGGTGCTCACCGACATACACGCCACGATGGGCGACCCGGACCGGGCGTGGCGGAAGGCGGAGGTCACCCCGCTGCGGCGGCCCGGCGAGCCGCAGGAGATCGCCGGGGCGGTGGCCTGGCTGCTCTCCGCCGAGGCGTCCTACACCACCGGCGCGGTACTGCGGGTGGCCGGCGGCCTGTGAGCCGGTCAGTCACCCGGCGCAAACCGATCGCCGCGGGGCTGAGCCGGGCCGCCTCGTCCGGCGCCACGGGGTTGCGCAATACTGCCGGTGTGGATGGGGACTTCACGTACATCGAGGTGGGCACCGTGCTGGAGGCGGGCCCGCCGCCCGCCGGATTCCGGGGGCTGCGGATACGCACCCGGATCGGCGACGGGGCGGCAGTCTTCGACGCGGCGGCCCGTGCGGTGAGCGAGTGGCGGATGCACCGGGCCATGGGTGTCGTCATGGACGCCGAGGCGCCGCGCGCGGAGCCGGGAGCCCGGGTGGTCGTCGGGCTCGGCGCGGGGCCGCTGCGGCTGCACGCACCGTGCCGGGTGATCGCCGACCTGGCCGGGGAACGGCGGCGCGGCTTCGTCTACGGGACGCTGGCCGGTCACCCTGAGTCCGGCGAGGAGGCCTTCCTGGTCGACCTGGAGGACGACGACAGCGTCTGGCTGACCGTGATCGCCTTCAGTCGGCCTGCCGTGTGGTGGACACGGCTGGCCGGGCCCGTCGTGCCGCTGATGCAGCGGTCCTACGCCCGACGCTGCGGCGCGGTGCTGCGCCGGCTGGTGCGGGAGTGAGGACCGGATGACTGCCGCACCCGGGCGGACCGGTCCGTTAACCGCCGATCCCGCATTCGCGCCGAGCCCCCTGGGCCCCGACGGCCTGAAAGAGGCCCGCGCGCTGCACCGACGGTGCTCGGAACGCACCCTGGCCAGTCGGTACTTCGGTCCGCCCGGCCAGGCCGACGGGCATCTGCCCCACCTGCTCGCCCCACGCCACGGGCACACGCTGGCCGCCCGAGCCCGGGAGGGTGCGCTGATCGGGCTGGGGCACCTGTTGTGGGACGAACCGGAGGAGGCCGAGGTCGCCTTCTGGTACCGGACGACTGGCAGCGCCGGGGTGTCGGCTCGGCCCTGCTGCGCCGACTGGCCGCGTTGGCCACCACCTGCGGCCACGTCCGGCTGTACGCGGTGACGCCGCCGGGCACCCCCGGTGCTGCGGCAGCCGTGATGCGCTCGCTCGGGGTGCCGGTCAGCGTACGGCGGGAGACGGACGCCGTCGTCGTCAGCGCGTGGCCGCCTCCCGGTCCGTTCCACCGGTCGCCGTCTCGCGTGGCGGGCGTCCGCTGAGCGCGGCGTCGAGGTCGTTCCACAGGTCCTCGACGTCCTCCAGGCCGACCGACATGCGCAACAACTTGTCGCTGATGCCGCCGGTGCGCCGGTCGTTCTCGTCGACGATGCGGTGGCTGATGGAGCCGGGGTGCTGGATGAGGGTGTCCACGCTGCCCAGGCTGACCGCCGGGGTGATCAGGCCGACGCCGGAGATCACCTCGTGCGGGTCACCGGCCACCTCGAAGGCGACCATCGCGCCGCCGATGCGCGGGTAGTGCACAGTCCTCACGCGGGGGTCCTCCGCCAGCCGGCGGGCCAGTTCGGCGGCCGTCGCCGACTGGGCACGCACCCTTACCGGAAGCGTGGACAGGCCGCGCAGCAGCAGATAGCCGGCCAGCGGGTGCAGGACACCGCCGGTGGCGAAGCGGATCTGGCGCAGCTGCCGGGCGAAGGACTCGTCACAGGCGATGACCCCGCCGAGCACGTCGCCGTGCCCGCCCAGGTACTTGGTGGCGCTGTGCAGCACCAGTCGCGCGCCCTGTTCGTGCGGGCGCTGCAGCACGGGGGTGGCGAAGGTGTTGTCGGCCAGCAGCGGCACCTCGCCGCAGGAGTCGGCGACCGCGCGCAGGTCGAGTTCGGCCAATGTGGGGTTGGCGGGCGTCTCCACCATGACCAGTCCGGTGTCGGGGCGGATGGCCTCGGCGATGCCGCCCGGGTCGGTCCAGGTGACCTCGGTGCCGAGCAGGCCGCTGCTGAGCAGATGGTCGCTGCAGCCGTACAGCGGCCGGACGGCGACGACGTGCCTCAGGCCGGCCGCGGAGCGCACCAGCACAGCGGCGGTCAGGGCCGCCATGCCGCTGGCGAAGGCGACGGCCGACTCGGTGCCCTCCAGCCGGGCGAGCGCGTCCTCGAAGCGGGCGACGGTGGGGTTGTCCAGCCGGGAATAGACCGGTGGTCCGGCCGGGCGGGCGCCGGTCGCGGCGAACTCGTCGATCCGGGCGGCCTCGGCACGGCTGTCGTGGGAGGGGTAAGTGGTGGACAGGTCCAGGGGTGCGGCGTGCAGGCCCATGGCCGCGAGGTCCTCACGGCCGGCGTGCACGGCCTCGGTGGCCAGCGAGCGGGTGGTCGCGGAAGTCATCTCCATGGTCAGGATGCTGAACGACCACCGGAACCTACGGTTTACGGCCCGTGTTACGTTCGGCACATGGTCGATTCCGTCGCACTGGATCCGGTGGACCTGGACATTCTGCGGCTCCTGCAGAACGACGCCCGGATGACTAACCGGGACTTGGCCGCCGCCGTGGGCGTTGCGCCGTCGACCTGTCTGGACCGGGTGGGTCGGCTGCGCCGCAGCGGAGTGATCCTGGGGCACGAGTTGCGTCTGGACCCCGCACGGCTCGGCCGTGCCCTCGAGGCCCTGCTCTCCGTACAGGTGCGGCCCCACCGCCGGGAGCTGATCGGCCCGTTCGTGGAACGGATCCGTGCGCTGCCGGAGTCCCGCGCGCTGTTCCACCTCACCGGTCCGGATGATTACCTGGTGCACGTGGCCGTGACCGACACGGCGGATCTGCAACGGCTGGTGCTGGACGAGTTCACCTCCCACCGCGAGGTGGCGCGGGTGGAGACCCGGCTGATCTTCCAGCAGTGGTCGTGCGGGCCACTTATGCCACCCACGTGACGCGGAGCACGTGGGCAGATAAGGATGGGTGCATGTCCGATGCACTCAACAGCGCGTCCCTGCCCCGCGGGGTCGCCGACGCCTACGTCGACGCACTCGTCGAACTCGACCCGATCACCGGCACCTACCTCGGTGTCCCCGCCAGCCACGGGAAGCTGCCGGACTTCTCACCCGCAGGACAGCGTGCCCTCGCCGAGCTGAACCGACGCACTCTGAGCGATCTGGCCGAGGCCGAGAAGCACCCGGGCGCCGAGGCGGAACAGGAGCGCCGCTGCGCCCGGCTGCTCCGTGAACGGCTCACCGCCGAACTCGCCATGCACGAGGCCGACGAGGGGCTTCGGGCGGTGAGCAACCTCAGCTCCCCCCTGCACGAGGTCCGCGGCATCCTTCCGGTCACTCCGGCCGAGACCGAGGACGACTGGGCCGCGATCGCGAGCCGGCTGCGGGCGGTGCCCGAGGCACTGGAGGGCTATCGCACCTCCCTGGAAGCGGGGCTGGCCAAACGGCTCCCTGCCGGTCCGCGCCAGGTGGCCACGGTCGTCGGGCAACTGGACGAGTGGACCGGGGACGCCGAGGGCACCGACGGCAGCTGGTTCGCCACCTTCGTCGCCGGCGGCTCGCCGGCGCTGCGTGACGAGCTGGACGAGGCGGCCGCCACCGCCACCGGGGCGGTGCGGGAGCTGCGGGACTGGCTGCGCGACGTGTACGCGCCCGGGGTCGAGGGGGCCCCGGAGACGGTGGGCCGCGAGCGGTATGCGCGCTGGGCGCGCTACTGGAACGGCACCGATCTGGACCTGGAAGAGGCCTACGCCTACGGCTGGTCGGAGTTCCACCGGATCCTGGCCGAGATGCGCACCGAGGCCGAAAAGGTACTGCCCGGCGCGGCCACCCCGTGGGAGGCGCTGCGGCACCTCGACGACCACGGCACGGCCGTCGACGGCGTGGAGGCCGCTCGGGACTGGCTGCAGTCCCTGATGGACGAGGCCATCGAGAAGCTGGACGGCACGCACTTCGAACTGGCCGAGCGAGTCAAGCGTGTCGAGTCGATGATCGCACCGCCCGGCAGCGCCGCCGCCCCGTACTACACCCAGCCGTCGCTGGACTTCTCCCGCCCCGGGCGGACCTGGCTGCCCACGATGGGCGAGACCCGGTTCCCCGTCTACGACCTGGTCAGCACCTGGTACCACGAGGGGGTACCGGGCCATCACCTGCAGCTGGCTCAGTGGGCGCACGTGGCTGAGCACCTCTCCCGCTACCAGACCACGGTGGGCATGGTCTCCGCCAACGCCGAGGGCTGGGCACTGTACGCCGAGCGGCTGATGGACGAGCTGGGCTTCCTCACCGACGCCGAACAGCGGCTGGGCTACCTGGACGCGCAGATGATGCGGTCGGTGCGGGTCATCGTCGACATCGGCATGCACCTGGGCCTGGCCATTCCGGGTGACTCGCCCTTCCACCCGGGCGAGAGGTGGACGCCCGAACTTGCCCAGGAATTCTTCGGGATGCACAGCGGCCGGCCGGCCGACTTCGTGGAGAGTGAACTCGTCCGGTATCTGGGCATGCCCGGGCAGGCCATCGGCTACAAACTGGGCGAGCGTGCCTGGCTGCGCGGCCGGACGGCGGCGCAGGCCGCGCACGGCGACGCTTTCGACGCGAAGAAGTGGCACATGGCCGCGTTGTCCCAGGGGTCCCTGGGGCTGGACGACCTGGAGGCCGAGCTCTCCGCACTGTGAGCACGGACGGGGCGTCACCCGGCTGCGAGCACACCACGGTGCCGCAGCCGGGAGCCGTCCCGCTCCTTGACGACCTCCAGCTGCACCGGGATGCGGCGGCGCAGGTCCGCGACGTGCGAGACGATGCCCACGCTGCGTTCCCGCTCGCGCAGCGAATCGAGCACGTCGAGGACCTCGTCGAGGGACTGTTCGTCGAGCGTGCCGAAACCCTCGTCGATGAAGAGGGTCTGCAGCCGGGTTCCGCCGGCCTCGTCGGTGACCACGTCGGCGAGGCCTAGGGCCAGGGCGAGGGAGGCGAAGAAGGTCTCGCCGCCAGAGAGAGTCGCGGTGTCGCGCTCCTGCCCCGTCCAGGAGTCGACGACGTGCAGGCCGAGTCCGGACCTGCCGCGCCCGGAGGCTCGCCGGTCGGAATGGGTCAGGGTGTAGCGGCCGGCGGACATGCGGGCCAGCCGGACGCCGGCCGCCGCGGCGATCTGTTCCAGGCGTGCGGCCAGCACGTAGGTCTCCAGCCTCATCCGGTGGGCGTTGTCCGTGGAGGTGCCGGCCGTGAGGGAGGCCAGGGCGGCGAGCCGCCGGTACGCCTCGCGCAGCGGAGCGCCCTCGCGCACGGCATCGGCGGCCGCTTTCCCGAGCCGGTCGAGGGCGCCACAGGTCTCGCGGGCGGCGTCCAGCGCCGACCCGGCGGCACGCAGCCGGGCTGCGGCGGCCTCCAGCCGGCGCCGGGCCGCCTCCGGTCCGGCGGGCTGCCGCTGTGCGGCGTTCAGCAGTTCCGGCTCGGCTGCCTCGGCCCGCAGGGCGCTCTCCTCGGCATGCCACCGCTCGACGCGCTGCCGCAGCGCCTGTTGCCCGTGAGCATCCAGGGCTGCGGCGCCGGCTGCCTCGGGCGAGTCGAAACCTGCCTCCCGGGCGGCCTCCTCGTGTTCCCGGGCCGCGGCGGCCAGCCGCTCGCCGGCGTCGGCTGCGGTGCGGGCCGCGCCGGCCGCCGAGGCCAGCCTGGCGGCCCGCCGCTCGAGGAACACGGCGCGCTCGGCGACACCGGCGGCGCCGCAGCGGACGGCGGCCACCTCCTTGTCCAGGGCGGCCCGCTCGCTCAGCAGCGTCTCGCGGCGCGAGGTGTGGGCCGCGAGGTGGTTCTCGGCTTCCTGGCAGGCCGCCAGGCGCCGGTCGTGCTCGCGCTCGGCCTGCGCGTGATCGACCTGCGCGGCGTGGGCGTCCGCTGCCCGTGCACGAGCCCGGGCGAGCTCGGCCTCCTGTTCCCCGAGGGCTGCGGCCAGGTCCTCGGCCGCATCGTCGCCGGCGTCCGCGCGAGCGGCAGTCAGTGACTGCCGCAGCTGTTCCAGCAGGCCGGCGGCCCGCTCGCGGCGCTGCTGTGCGTCCTGGTGGGCACGCAGCGCGTCGTCCTCCGCCTGGCGGGTGACGTGGCCATGCCTGGGCCGGGCCGGCGCCGGATGGTCCTTCGCTCCGCACACGGCGCAGGGACGGCCCTCGCACAGTTCTGCGGCGAGTTCCGCTGCCAGCCCCTCCAGGCGCCGTTCCCGCAGGCCGAGCCAGCTCTCCCGGACGGCGGCGGCGCGGTCGCGTGCCTGCTCCGCGCCGGCCTCCGCGTCCCGCAGCTGCCGCTGGAGCCGGTCCCGGGTACGGGCTGCGGTCAGCCGCCGCCCGGCCGGTTCAAGCTGCCCGGCCAGCCGCTCGGCGCGAGCGGCGGCCTCCTGGGCGCGGGCGAGACGTCCGAGCCCGGCGGCGCGCAGGTCCTCCCAGCCCGACAGCCAGTCGGCGGCCTCCCGGAGCGTCTCCTCGTCGACGTGCGACTCCCGCGCCAGCACGGCGAGTTCGTGGTCGATCCGGGTGCGGCGTGCCTCGGCGCGCCGGGCCGGGGCGAGGGCGCCGAGTTCCTGACGCGCGGCGCGCTCCCGTGCGGTGAGCTCGTCCATGGCGGCGCAAGCGTCATCGGCGGTGAGCAGGTCACGAGCGCCGGCCTCGGCGGCCTCGGCGCGCCTGCGGTCGGCTCGTGCGGCGGCGTGCAGGCGCGCCGCGGGAGCCACGGCGGCGGCGGAGTGGGCCCGGTCCAGCCGTCGCACATCCTCCTCATGGGCGCCGCGGCCGGCGGCCAGGGCGTCCAGCCGGCTGCGGATCTCGGCGTACCGCTGCTGGAGGCGGTGCAGTTCCCGCTGTTCGTCGTGCCGGCGCCGGTCGCCGTCATGCCGCTCCTCGGCCGCGCGCAGCGCGATCGCGGCGATGTCCCGGCGTTCCCGCGCGGCGCTGCGGGCCCGTGCGGCATGGGCGAGGACCTCGTCGGCCGACGGCGCCGGATCGGAGTCCTCGCCGCCGCGCTGGTCAGGCAGCGCCGCGGCGCCGGAATCCTCCTGGCCGGACGCCTGCCGGATGCGATGGGTCAGTCCCAGCAGCCGCTGCTCTCCGGCGCGCACGTCTTCGTGGGCGGCGCGGCGCATCCGGGCGAGTTCGTCCTCCACGCCGGCGAAACGCTCGGTGCCGAAGAGCCGCCCGAGGAGGGCCGCCCGTTCCTCGGCGCCGGCGCGCAGGAAGCGGTGGAAGTCGCCCTGCGGGAGGAGGACCACCTGACAGAACTGACCGCACGTCATGCCGAGCAGTTGCTCGATCTCCAGGCCGATCTCCTGGTGCGAACCGCTCAGCGCCTTCCACCGCGCGGCGACCGGGTCCCATTCGCGCAGCGTGGAGTGGGCACGTTCCCTGGTCAGGCCGCTCCCCCGGGCCTTGGGACGCAGTTGTTCCGGGCTGCGGGTGACCTCCAGGCGTCGCCCGCCGAGGGTGAAGTCGAGGGTTACCTCGGTGCGGACGCCGAGGGCGGCGTGGTGGCTGCGCAGGACCCCACCGGGCTGCTGACGGGCCCCGGGTACCCTGCCGTACAGGGCGAAGCACACGGCATCGAGCACGGAGGTCTTGCCGGCGCCGGTCGCACCCTGCAGCAGGAACAGTCCGGCGGAGGCCAGGGCGTCGAAGTCGACGCGCTGGGTGGCGGCGAAGGGCCCGAAGGCCGTGAGGGTCAGCCTGTGGAGTCTCACCTGACGCCCTCCCCGACGGTTTCCGCGGTCCGGACGGAGTCGAACGCCTCGTGCAGAAGACGCTGTTCGGCAGGGTCGGCTTCCCGGCCGGCGCGCACGTGTGCCACGAAGTCCTCGGCGATCTGCTGTTCGCTGCGGCCTCGCATCCGCTGCGCGTAGCCGCCGACCGTGGCGGTCTCGGATCCCTCGGGTTCGAAGGTCAGGTGCAGGATGTGCGGGAAGCGTTCGGCGAGGCGGGCCATCGGCTCGGCGGGCCGGACCGGGTCGGTGAGGGTGGCCTCCACCCACGACGCGTGGTGCCGCTCGTACCCGGGCTCCTCCAGGAGCTGCCCGAGCGTGCCGCGCAGCCGGGCCAGCGGGCGCGGAACGGGGCAGTCGAGGCGTTCGGCCGCGATGTCGCCGGCGCCGTCGAGGTCGACCAGCCACATCGACTTGCGGTGAGCCGCCTCGGAGAAGGAGTAGGCGAGCGGGGAGCCGGAGTAGCGCACGCGCGGGCTGAGGGTCTGGCAGCCGTGCAGGTGTCCGAGCGCGGTGTAGTGGACGCCGTCGAAGACGGCGGGAGGCACAGCGGCGACGCCGCCGACACTGATGTCGCGTTCGCTGTCGGATGCCCGGCCGCCGGTGACGAACGCATGCGCCAGAACCACGGCACGGGTGCCGGCCGGACGCGCGGCCAGGTCGGCCCGCACCCGGTCCATGGCGGCGGTCAGGACTGCGGTGTGGCTGCGCCGTTCGGCGCCCAGTGTCTCTCCGGTCAGCACCGGCTCGAGATAGGGCAGGCCGTAGACGGCGACCTGGCCGTGCGGGTCCGTCAGCAGCACCGGAGTGCCGCACTCGGCCGGGTCGGTGCGCAGGTGGACGCCGGCCCGGCTCAGCAGGCCGGCGCCGACCCCGAGCCGGGGCGCGGAGTCGTGGTTTCCGGAGGTCATCACCACCGGAACGCCGATGGCCGCGAGCCGGTGCAGGGCGTCGTCGAAGAGCCGGACGGCCGCCAACGGCGGGACGGCCCGGTCGTAGACGTCGCCGGCCACGAGGACCGCGTCGACGCGGTGTTCCCCGGCCGCCTGCACGAGGTGGTCGAGGAACGCGCGCTGGTCGTCGAGGAGGCTGACCCGGTGGAAGTTCCGGCCCAGATGCCAGTCGGAGGTGTGCAGGAGTCTCACGGGAGCAGGTGTACCAGCCGCCTCTGACAGTCCGTCCGGCGGCTCAGGGAGCCGGGGTGACCGCCGGTGCGTCCTCCAGCGGCAGACTGTCCATGAAGGAACTGACGGAGAAGACCGCACGCCCGGGACCGGGCGGGCCGTAACCGGGAGGTGAGGTGAGGCCGTACTCCTGCAGGGTCGCACGGTAGGTGTCCAGCAGCCGGATGTGGTACTCCAGCGGCGCCCCGTTCGGGTTGGACTTGCCCAGAGGCGTGGTGGGCTCCGGGCACCAGGTGGTGAAGCGGGGGGTGATGCCCCGGGACATGAAGTAGTGCAGGCCCTCTCCGGTGGAGTCGATCGCCTCATTCACCGTGGTGAAACCGAAAGGCTCGGCCATCTCCACGCCCGCCACGAAGTTGGGGATGACGTTGCGCGGGCCGAAGACCTCGGCGGAGTCCAGGATGCGCCGGTGCCACTCGTCGCGGCCGACGTACCGCTCCTTGCCGGGGCAGTACAGCTCGAACAGCCGCCTGTCCCACACCTCGTAGTTGGGGTGGTAAATGCGCACGCCGTAGTCGTGGAAGCGCTGGACGTCGGCCTTGGGCAGAGCCTGGGCGACGACCTTGCCGATCCAGCGGCCGGGGAAGCGTTCCTCGATGGCGCGAGCGTACTGGCCGTAGAAATCGGCCTCGTCCTTGCCGGCCACCTTCGAGGTGACGGCGCCTCCGGTGAGGGTGTAGGCGGTCGACGCCCCGGCGGTGTCGTGCCTGTCGATGATCTCCAGTGCCTCGAGCACCTCCTCGACCGGCTTGACGCCGGTGTAGGGGCGCCCGGCTGCCTTGTGCTGGCGCCAGTTGTGGTTGATGTCGCAGTACTGGCACTCCTCCTTGGCACCGAAATACTGGCAGACCCGGAAGACCGTCAGGTAGATCAGGTAGCCCCACTGGATGGTCGGGGCGACCTCCATCACGGACTTCCCGCCCGCCAGGGTGTGCCGGTAGTACTCCGGCATCGGGGGGAGACCGACGTCGGCGATGTGCCGGCCCTCCAGGTAGAGGCCCAGCACCCCGGACTCACCCGGCTTCACGCGGTAGGGGGAGGACGGGTTGACCCGCACCGAGACAACGGTGCGGCGCATCCCGTACGGCCCGCCGGTGAGCACGATCTCCTCCGGCGGGCGGCGCAGTGCGGCCTCGCCGAGTTCGGGGAGGGTGCGGTGGTCGAAGGAGAAGATGAAGTAGGACTTCGGCTTGACGTCGCCGTCCTCGTTGCCGCTGAGCGCGGAGTCGTCGAAGGCGATCCCACCGCGCAGCAGGTCCTCCTTGATGACCGCCTCCCGCGGCACGTGCGGGAAGCGCCCCATCAGGTCCTCGACCAACGCCGTACGGCTCTCCATGCGCGGCTCCCTTCGTGCCTTCGCTGCCTCCCCCACTGTCACACGGGCGCTGGACGGGGTGCGGGGCGGGTGCCCCTCAGATCCGGCGAGGGTCAGCCGCCCGCGGCCGTGCCGTAGGTGTCCTCGCCGAGGACGAGGACGGCCGTGCCGGACGTGACGTCGGCGAGCCAGGCCCCGAAGGAGTCCACATCCCTTGCGGGGAGGGCCACTTCGATGTCGACCTCGTTGCCGTAGCGGACCTCGCGCACGTCACGGCCGGCCGCCCGCAGGTCGTTCTCCAGCCGGCCGGCCCGCTGATGGTCCGTGGTCACCCGTATCAGGCGCAGCCGCTGCCGGGTGACCGTGCCGAGCACGTCCAGCGCCTCGCCGACCGCTCCGCCATAGGCACGGGCGAGACCGCCGGCGCCCAGTCTGGTGCCGCCGAAGTAGCGGGTGACGACGGCGACGGCGCACCGCACTCCGCGCCGGCTGAGCATCTGGAGCATCGGGAGCCCGGCGGTTCCGCCGGGCTCCCCGTCGTCGCTGCTGCGCTGGACGGCGCTGTCGGCGCCGAGCACGTAAGCCCAGCAGTGGTGGTTGGCGGAGGGGTGCGCGGCACGCACGCCGGCGATCACCTGCCGTGCCCGGGCCTCGTCGGCGGCGGGGGCGAGCAGGCACAGGAACCGCGACCCTTTGACCTCGGTCTCGTGCTCGCCTTCGCGGGCGACCGTTTCGTACTCCTCCTGCATGTCGGCAGCCTATGCCGTTCCCGGGGGAATGCCGGAGGGCGGCCTCGCGGTTGTGCCGGGCATGTACGCAGACGCAGAGACGATCCGCAGGATCCTCACCGAGACCGGCGACACCTGGGCGGTGGTCGGGCTGTCGAACAACGAACGACGGGCGGCACACGGTGTGGCGAAGGTACTGCAGCGCTACGGCAAGCGGATCGTCCCGGTGCATCCGAAGGCGGAGACGGTGCACGGGGAGCAGGGCTACGCGAGGCTCGGGGACGTTCCCTTTCCGGTGGACGTGGTCGATGTCTTCGTCGACTCCTCGCTGGCTGGTCCGGTGGCAGACGAGGCGGTGCGGATCGGCGCGAAGGCCGTCTGGTTCCAGCTCGGAGTGATCGACGAGGCGGCCTGCGGACGGACCCGGAGGGCCGGCCTGGACATGGTGATGGACCGCTGCCCGGCCATCGAGATCCCGCGGCTGGGCTGAGCGGCGGCCCGCAGCGGGTCAGCACGGCGGCGGCACAGCGACGGCCATGGTCATCTCCACCGGAACGTCGCCGTCGTTGCCGTAGCCGTGCGGCACATGGGACTCGAAGGACGCCGAGGAACCCGCGGCGATCTCGTACGGGGTGCCGTCGGCGACCAGGGTGAGCACTCCGGCGGTGACGTGCACGAGTTCGGTGGCGCCCTGCGGGTGCGCGTCGGAGGTGCTGGACTCCCCCGGCATCAGCCGCCACGCCCACAGCTCCAGCGGGCCGGGCGCCTCCACGCCGGCGAGGAGGGTGCTGTGGCTGCCGGCGTCTGTGGACCACAGCCGCACGGCCTGCCCGGGCGGGACGATGCGCACCTGCGGCTCGGTGTCGAAGTCAAGCAGGGTGGTGAGCGACACCCCCAGGGCGTCGGCGACCTTCACGACGGTGCCGACGCTGGGGTTGGTCCGCGCCTGCTCGATCTGGATGAGCATGCCGCGGCTCACGCCGGCTCGCGCCGCCAGCGCGTCCAGGGTGAAGCCGCGTTCCTGCCGCCAGCGCCTGAGGTTGCGCGCGAGGGACTGGGTGAGGTGGTCGAGATCCGTCACGTGACGACTACACCGTCCAATATGCTGGATGAAATAGTTCAGTTAAATGAACTACGGTGGGCTGCACTACATCGTTCACCACACTGTACTGCGAGGTGTCCTCATGACCGCAGCCCTGGCCCTGGCCACCAGCCTGCTGTGGGGGCTGGCCGACTTCGGGGGCGGGCTGCTCACCCGGCGGATGCCGGCGCTGACCGTGGTCGTCGTCTCGCAGACGCTGGCCGCGCTGGTACTCGGCGGACTCGTCGTGGTCACCGGCGGGCGGCCGCAGTGGGGACCGCAACTGTGGTTCGCGGTGGCGGCGGGCGTGGTGGGACCGGTCGCGATGCTGGCCTTCTACCGGGCGCTCGCCCAGGGGCCGATGGGGGTGGTCTCGCCGCTCGCGTCGCTGGCGGTCGTCGTGCCGGTGACGGCGGGCCTGCTGCTGGGGGCCCGGCCGGGAGGGCTGCAGATCGCCGGCATCCTGGTGGCGGTGGCCGGCGTGATACTCGCCGGTGGTCCGGAAGTGCGCGGCGCCCCGGTGCAGCGGCAGACGCTGCTGCTGACACTGGTCTCCGCGTTCGGCTTCGGCGCGGTGATGGCGCTCATCGAGCACGCCTCCTTCAGTTCCGCCGGCCTGTTCCTGGCGCTGTTCGTCCAACGGCTGTGCAACGTGGCGGTGGGCGGCGCAGCCCTGTACGTGCAGGTGCGGCGCGGCGGCCCGGCGCTGCCCGAGGGGGGCCCGCGTGTCGTGGCGCGCGGGCTGCCGGCGCTGGCGTTCGTCGGGCTGGCGGACGTGGCCGCGAACGGCACCTACGTACTGGCCGCCCAGCACGGTCCGGTCACCGTCGCCGCGGTGCTCGCCTCGCTCTACCCGGTCGTCACGGCCCTGGCCGCCCGCACGGTGCTGCACGAGCGACTGCGCGCGGTGCAGACCGCGGGCGCGGGACTCGCACTGGTGGGCACCGTGCTGCTGGCCACCGGCTGAGTCACAGGCGCTGCAGCAGATAGCAGAGCAGGGCCAGTCCCTGCAGGCTCACTGCGACGGCCAGCAGGATCCGCAACGTGCGATCGCTCATCGGCTGCCTCCCGCGGTCCCGGGCGCCGTACCGTGCCCCTCCCCTCCAGAGTGTGCCTCTCGAGGCGGTGTCAGGGCTTCGTCGGGGACGGGGACGGGCGGCGGGGTGCGCAGCGGCGGCTGCCAGCCGTCCTCCGCGTTCCAGCGCCGCACCACACGGGCCGGGGCACCGGCCACCACCGCGTGGTCGGGCACCTCGCCGCGCACCACGGATTCGGCGGCGACGACGACGTTGCGGCCCAGCCGGGCGCCGGGAAGGATCACCGCCCCGGCACCGAGCCAGCTGCCGCGCCCGATCGAGACCGGCGCGGAACGGGGCCACTGCCGGCCGACGGGCTGTTCGGGGTCGTCGTAGCTGTGGTTGGTGGAGGTGATGTAGACGTACGGCCCGCAGAAGACGTCGTCTTCGACGGTCACCGTCATGTCAGCGACGACGTGGCTGCCACGGCCCAGGACCACGCCGCTCCCCAGCCGCAGCACCGTCCGCGAGCCAAGGTCCAGGCCCGGCATCATGCCCGCGGTCAGGGTGACGTGCTGTCCGATCACACAGTGGTCGCCGATCTCGATCCAGGGCGCGCCGAAGACGGTGCCCTGCGGAAAGGCGAGGCGGGTGCCGGTACCGATGGCGCGGAAGCAGTACGGTCCGGGCCGTCGCGCGGTGACGGCTCCCGCCTGCTGCACGCGGCGCCACAGCGCGTGCACGGCACGGGACGTCAGCCCGTTCCACGTCTTCCTGACCGAGAACACGCGATCACGGTAGCGGCGAGCCTCCCCTGTGGTCCCGCCACCTCCGTGTGATCTTTCCCTCGACTCTTCCCTCGGCGCCGGCCAGACACTGGCTGCACGGACGGCCACCGGCCGCGCGTGGGCCGGGACCGGCCCGTCCGAGTCAGTCCGCTTCCGGCCGTTCGGCGGTCTGCCGGTGCTCCCGGGCGAGGTCGAGGTACACCCGGGCGTTGAGCAGGATGCCCTCCCGTTCCTCGTCGGTGAGCTGCCGCTTGACCTTGGCCGGGACACCGGCGACGAGCGAGCCCGGCGGGACGCGCATGCCCTGCGGGATGAGGGCCTGCGCCGCGATCAGCGAACCGCTGCCGATGTGGGCGCCGTTGAGCACGGTGGCGCCCATCCCGACCAGGACCTCGTCCTCGACGGTGCATCCGTGCAGCACGGCGTTGTGGCCGACCGAGACCCGCTCGCCGACGGTGACCGGGAATCCGGGATCGACGTGCACGGTGCAGTTGTCCTGCACGTTGCTGTCGGCGCCGAGCACGATCGGACCGCAGTCCGCGCGCAGCACGGTGTGGTACCAGACACCGGCGCCGGCGGCGAGAGTGACGTCACCGACCACGACCGACGTGGGCGCGGCGAACGCCTCCGGGTGCACCTGGGGCTCCTTGCCCCCCACGCCGGTGACCAAGGGCCGATGCGTCATGGTTCCTCCTTCGTGGACCGGTAGCACCGTCAGAAACCGTACGTGCTCAGCCGTTCGGACGCAGCGTCCACACGACCGTCATCTCTCCGGTGACCGCACCGTCCTCGCGGGTGATGTCCACGTGGACCGGGAACTCCGGGCGCTCTCCCGCGTCGAGTTCTGCGACGGCCTCGGACGCCGGACGTCCCAGCCGTGCGGTGGCGGTCACTGGTCCCATGGCCAGCTTCCGGTAGGCGATCTCGGCGCGCACCGCGAGCGGCACGGCGCGACCGAGCTGTCCGCCGAAAGCCGCCATGACGACAGCGCCGCTGGCGGACTCGGCCAGCGTGAACATCGCGCCGGCGTGCGGCCCGCCGACATGGTTGTGGTACGCGCTGTCGTCGGGCAGTTCGACGACCGCCTGCTCGGGGCCGCACTCGGTGAAGCGCAGGCCCAGGGTGCGCGTCATCGGCACGGCGGCCGTCATCATCTCGCCTATCGAGGGCGTGGGGTCCTTGGACATGCACCGCACATTACCACTCGGTAACTTAATCGGCTTGTCCTTCACTGCCCCGGGCCGTCATAGTCCGCTGGTGACCACGCCCGGCCCGCACCGCCTTCTCCGCCCCCGCCTGCCGAGGTGGGCCGGCCGCAACTACACGCTGCTGACGGCCTCCGCCGTCGTCTGCGGCCTGGGCAACTCGGGGGCGCTGATCGCCGCGGCGTTCGCCGTACTGGCCACCGGCGGCGACGGCACCGACGTCGGCCTTGTGGCCGCCTCCCGCACGGTGCCGCTGGTGGTCTTCCTGCTGGTCGGCGGGGCGGTGGCCGACCGGCTGCCGCGGCACAGAGTGATGGTGGCGGCGAACCTGCTCAACTGCCTCTCGCAGGGCCTGTTCGCGCTGGCCGTGCTCAGCGGGGAGGCCACACTGTGGCAGATGATGCTGCTCTCGGCGTTCGGCGGCGCCGGCCAGGCCTTCTTCGCCCCGGCCTCGGAGGGCATGGTGCTCTCCTCGGTGAGCGGCACACAGGCGGGCCGGGCTTTCGCTGTCTTCCGCATGGGCGTGAACGGAGCGGGCATCGGCGGGGCCGCGCTCGGGGGCGCACTGGTGGCCACGGCCGGTCCCGGCTGGGTGCTGGCGGCCGACGCGGCCGCATTCGCGGGCGCGGCGGGTCTGCGCGCCTTCCTCGACCTGAGCGGCGCGCCGGAGCGTGCTCCGGGCGGCGGGCTGCTGGGTGACCTGCGTGACGGTTGGCGCGAGGTCGTCGGGCGGCCCTGGCTGTGGTCGGTGGTCGTCCAGTTCGCCGTGGTGAACGCCGTGGTGGCCGCCGCGGAGGCGGTGTACGGGCCCCAGGTCGCCGAGGCGTCGCTGGGCGGGGCCGGGCCGTGGGGCGCCGCGCTGGCGGCGTTCGGGGCGGGCACCGTCGGCGGCGCCCTGCTGATGACAAGGTGGCGTCCGCGGCGCATCCTGATGACCGGTGCGCTGTGCGTCTTCCCGCTGGCAATGCCCTCGGCCGCGCTGGCCGTACCGCTGACGGGCGGTCCACTGACCGCGGTGATGTTCGTGACTGGGGTGTCGGTGGAGGTCTTCGCCGTCACCTGGATGACGGCGCTGCACCAGGAGGTGCCCGAGGAGAAGTTCTCCCGGGTCTCCTCCTACGACTGGTTCGGCTCGGTTGCCATGGTGCCCCTCGCCGTCGCACTCGCCGGACCGGTGGAGGAAGCGACCGGGCGGCCGGTGGCGCTGTGGGGCTGCTCCGCACTGATCGTGCTCCTGACCGCGGTGGTGCTGTGCGTCCCGGACGTGCGGCGGCTGGTCCGCCGGGACGCAGCCGGTCCCGCGACCGTGCTCCCGGCCGCTCCGGATCAGCCGAGTGCGAAGGCCCCGTCGGGCGGCCGGGGCGAGGGGACCGCGGCGCCGTCCTGAACCGGCGGCACGCCCGCGGTCAGAGCTGCCGTCCACTCGCCGTGCGCGACACGAGCGGGAAACGGGTCCCCGGCCAGCCGACGGGTCAGACCCGCCAGTGGCAGTGGCGTTCGCGAGGCCAGCAGCACCACGTTGCCGTACCGGCGGCCGCGTAGCACCGCCGGCTCGGCGAGGACGCACAGGTGCTCGGCCACCACGGCCCAGGTAGCCAGTTGGGAGGCGAGGAAGCGGAAGGGCGCGGCGTCGGCCAGGTTCGCGGCGTACAGTCCGCCGGGGCGCAGGACACGCGCGACGGCCCGGGCATACCCGAGTGTGGTCAGGTGCGCCGGGACCCGGTCGCCGTCGAAGACGTCGGCGACCACGGCGTCGGCGGAGGCGGCGGGTGCATCCTCGACCAGGGCACGGGCATCCCGTGCCGCCACCCGGATCCCGGCGCCGGGTGGCAGGGGCAGGTACTCGGCCACCAGGGCGCGCAGCGCGTCGTCGGGTTCGGCGACCTGCTGCCGGCACCCGGGGCGGGACGCGGCCAGATAGCGGGGCAGGGTGAGCGCCCCGCCGCCCAGGTGGAGTATGTCCATCCGACCGGCGGGCTCGACCAGGTCCAGGGCATGGGCGAGACGGCGGACGTACTCGAACTCGAGGTGCGTGGGGTCCGCCGGATCCACGTACGACTGCGGCGCACCGTTCACTGTGAGCAGCAGCGCGCCGTCCCGGTCGAGGTCAGGCAGCAGGCGCAGCGTTCTGCCCGTTGCTTCACGGGTCACGGGTACGGGCTCGTCCACGCCTCCATTGTGCCGTCACCCGCCGGCAGCACTCCACCGCGCGGGCCGCGCTGAGACGACGGGACCCACCAGCTGTCGGTTACGCTCGCCAGATGTCCCCTCCCGCAACGCCCGCGGGTCTCCCCACCCGCCTCGCACAGACGTTGTTCGCCCCGTGGGCCCGGCTCTGCCTGCTGGCTCTGCTGCTCGCGGGGGCCGCCTCCTCGGTTCTCGTCTACGAACCGCAGCAACTGCTCACGCACGGCCTGCCGGCCGGCCTGGCGGGCGGCGCCGGCGTCGTGCTGTATGCCGCGGCTTACGGACTGTGCACCATGGCGTTCGTCCCCCGCCCCATCCTCAACATCGCCGCCGGTGCCCTCTTCGGTGCCCCTTTGGGCACCGTCGCCGCGCTGGCCGGCACCGCCGCCGGCGCCGCGATCTCCTTCGGGCTGGGCCGGCTTCTGGGGCAGGACGCACTGCGTACCCTGGTGCGCGGGCGCTGGCTGGAGGCCGCAGACGGCCAGCTGAGCCGGCACGGGTTCCGGTCGATGCTGATGATGCGGTTGCTTCCCGGCATCCCCTTCTCACCATCGAACTACGCGGCCTCGGTCTCCCGGATGGGATGGCCGGGCTTTCTGGCGGGCACCACGCTGGGCTCGCTGCCCAACACCGCCGCCTACGTGGTGGCCGGCGGCACCGCGACCTCACCCACGTCACCCGCCTTCCTGATCTCCTTCGCGTTCGTCGTGCTCTCCGCCGCCTTCGGCGCGGTGATGGCCTGGCGCAAGCGCTCTGGGCTGCGGCGGGCCGCCGCCTCGCTGCGGGCCGCGCGCTGCGCCCGGAAGAACCCGAGGGCGGAACCCGCGGCCCACGCCGAGGTGCGGGTGCCTGCCGGGGCGGGGCAGCGCGCCTGAGGTCCGTCCGGCAGAGCTCCGTCAGCGGGCCTCGGCCAGGCCGTCCTGCGCGGCGCCGCGGCTGAGCACCGCCGCTCGCACCCGTGCGTGCACCTCGGGAAACCTCCTCGCGGTCGCGCGCACCACCCGGAAGGGCGGGCCGGTGTCGGAGTGGCTGACCAGGAACTCCGCCTTCCGCACGCTCCAGGCCCCTCCGGCCCGCTCCGGCGGCGCGAAGAGGAAGCGGGCCGTGGAACCCTCGTTGCCCCGGTACATCGACGGGATGAAACTGGCGACCTGGTCACCCAGTCCGTAGACGACCCAGGTGCCGTTGACCTTCTCGTATGCCTGCGGGAGGTGGTTATGGGTGCCGATCACCAGGTCGATGTCGCGCCGGCCGTGCGACCGCGCCGCGGTCAGCGTATTGGCCACGGCGAGCTGCTGCTCGTCCGGGGCCTGCCGCCACTCGGTACCCCAGTGGACGCTGACGACCACGACGTCGGCTCCGGCACGGCGGGCGGCCCGTGCGTCGGCGATCATCAGGTCGGGGTCCAGGAGGTTGACCGCCCAGGGCTTGCCGGCCGGCAGCGGGATGCCGTTGGTCCCGTAGGTGTAGGACAGGTGGGCGACGACGGCCCCGCCGGCGTGCAGCAGCACCGGGGTGTCCCGCTCCTTCGCCGAGCGCGCGGACCCGGCGTGGCGCAGGCCGGCCGAGTCCATGGCGTCCAGGGTGCCGCGCAGATCCGCCCAACCGCCGTCCAGCGTGTGGTTGGAGGCGGTCGAGCAGCCGTCGTAGCCGGTCTCGCGCAGCGAGGAGGCGAGTTGCGGCGGTGCTCGGAAGAGCGGGTAGCCGGTGAAGGGGCCGTCCTCGTCGCCGAGGGGGATCTCCAGGTGGCACAGCGCCAGGTCCGCGGCGGATACCACCGGTGCGGCCCCGGCGAGGATCGCGCGGAAGTCGTATCCGTCGCCACCAGCGTCACGATGGGCCTGCTCCATGATCGACGGGTAGGGGATGACGTCACCGGTGGCCACCAGGGTGAAGGGATGCTCCGCGGCGCCGTCGGCGGCCGAGGCCTCGTCGTCGGGACTGGTGGCGGTCTGCGCCGAACAGGCCGTCAGCGCTCCCACCAGCAGCACGGCCGCCGCCGTGCGTCCACGCATTCCCATCGCCGCTCCCTGAGTCCGCCACGGTCCCTCTTCGCAGCGTGTGGCGGGTGCGGGTGAAGCGAAAGCCGGGTGAGCCGTAGGAGGGAAGGCCGTCACTCACGCATCCGCTCCCAGGCGTAGATCACCTGAGGCGGTAGTCCTCAGGGCGGACGGCCGGACGCGCCCGGCGCAGGACGCGGCGAGCCGCCGACGGGACCATCCTGGAGACATGAACGGGACCGCTTGTCACCGCCGCCGGGTGCGGCCATGAATCCGCTGTCGGCGTCGGTCCTGCTCTCGCTGGTGTCCGCGATCTGCTACGCGGGGGCGGCGATCGTGCAGCAGCGGGTCGCCGCCACGACGGCACCCGGCAGGTACACGCTGCTGCGGAACGGGCCGTGGTGGGGGTCCGTCGCACTGAACGGGACGGGCGCGCTGCTGCACGTGGCGGCGCTGGCGCTGGGGCCACTGACCGTCGTGCAGCCGCTGGGCGTGCTGACCATCGTCCTGGTGGCGCCGATGGCCGCGCTGTTGGTGAGGCGGCCGGTCCAGGCCGCCGCCTGGCGGGGAATCGGGCTGGTCTCCGCGGGGCTGGCCGTGATGCTGCTCCTGACGGGCTCACCCGGCGACCGGAGTCTGGATCCCCGCGCCTTCTACGAGGTCGCGGGCGCCTCCACGGTCACGGTGGCCTTGTTGCTCGGCGCCGCGACGGCGGTGCGGGGACGAGCACCGGTGCGCAGCGTGGCGCTGGCCACGGCGGCAGGGGTTTCCTTCGGCACCGCGTCGGTGGGCGTCAAAGCGCTCGCGGACGACTGGATTCTTCAGGCTCCGGTGGCGGGCGCACCGGTGGCCGCGCTCATCGCCGGATTCGCGGCGGCTGGGATGGGCACCTCGCAGGCTTCCTACCGCGGCGGTGGCCTCGCCGCCCCGCTGGCGACGGCGACGGTGGTCAACCCCGCGGTGGCCGCCGCAGTGGGCATCGCGCTGCTGGGCGAGGGCTTCCGGTACGGGCCGGCGGGCGCCGTGACGGCCCTGGCCGCCGCGGCGGTGGCCGTGTACGGGCTGATGGTGCTGGTGGTCCGCGGCGGCGCGCAGCCCGCGACCAGGCCGGCCACGCCGCCCGCGGCGGAGCCGGCCGTGCGCATGCGGGTCACGGTGCCCTCGCCGGCGCGCCGGGGGCCGGCCGCCCGAGGCCGGGCTGCGGAGGACCGGCCCGCCCACGCCACCTGTACCGGCGGCGGCAGACCCTAGGCCGCGCCGCAGAGCCGCAGAAGTCCCTCGAGGGGCTCTCGGCCTCCGGTGCGACCGCGCATGTGCCGTCGGATGCCGTGCGCATTGCGCCGGCTCAGGATCCCGCCCGGACGCGGCCGCGTCCCCCCGGCACGACGATGCAGGGCTGAGGTCTCCCGCCAAGGCAGGGGAAGATGTGCGCGCACCAGAGCTGCGCTGCTGGGCTGACCGACGCAGGCCGGCCGCACGCGCGGCGGTCACCTGGTGCGAGGGGATGCGGCTCACCTGTACGTCCGGGTCCGGGCCCCACCACACCGAATCGCCGTCGTACCGGGAACTGCTGCGCGGCATGCTGGGCGGCTGACGCCGCGACGGCAGCACGGCGCCTCGATGATCACTCCTGCGGGTACTGGCGAGGGCGGCCCGCAGACAGCAGAGTGAGCAGAATGCGACGTGTGACGAAAATGGTGGTGCTGGCGGGTCTCGCCGGCAGCGCGGCGACCGGGTGTGTGTCGGCCGGCGCTTCCCCGGGCGGCCCGGTCGGGCCCCGCATCCCCCGCCGCCTCCACGCCGGGTGCGCCGGGCGCGGAACACCCGCAGTTCGTGCGGCCGTCCGCACGGGAGATGATCTCCGATCCGCTGCCCCTCCGCGGACGGCGCGCACCGGCACGCTCGTCCGGCCCTCCCCACCGTACCCTCCGCAGGATCCGCCGTGGGGCACTCCGGCCGGCGCCCAGCCGGCAGAGCCCGGCCCCGCGCCGCACGAACACCGGGCGGCGCCGTGCCCGCCCCGTCGTGGCGCCGCCGCCCCTGCCGCACCTGCCGAGCGGCACCGGCGTGTGCGACCTGGGCCACCGCTACGGGCGCTGGAAGGACGGCGGCCAGGCGGCACGGATCTGCGCGGAGGCCTACGGCAGGTGAGTTGCGGCCGCCCCGCGGCGAGCGGCCTCAGCCGGCCAGGTCGGGGATCCGCCAGTCGATCGCCGGGTGGCCCTGTGCCGCCAGCGCCGCGTCGATCTGCGAGAAGGGCCGGGAGCCGAAGAACTTCTTCGCCGAGAGCGGCGAGGGGTGCGCGCCCTGGACCACGGTGTGCCGCTCGGTGTCGATCAGGCGCAGCTTCTTGCGGGCGTAGGCGCCCCACAGCACGAAGACGACCGGCTTCTCCCGGGCGGCCACCGAGGCGATGACCGCGTCGGTGAACGTCTCCCAGCCGCGCCCCTTGTGGGAGTTGGCCTCGCCGCCGCGCACCGTGAGCACAGCGTTCAGCAGCAGCACGCCCTGCCGGGCCCAGGGCAGCAGGTAGCCGTTGTCGGGCACGGGATGGCCCAGGTCGTCCCGGAGCTCCTTGTAGATGTTGCGCAGCGAGGGCGGCGTGCGCACATCGGGGCGTACCGAGAAGCACAGGCCGTGTCCCTGGCCCTCGCCGTGGTACGGGTCCTGGCCGAGCACCAGGACCCGCACGTCAGCGAACGGCGTCGCCTCGAGCGCGGCGAAGACCTGCTCCGCGTGGCGGGTGGACCGGGCCGCGGGCCCGTTCCTCCGCGACGAAGGCGGCAAGCTCCTTGAAGTACGGCTTGTGCAGCTCCTCGCCCAGCACGTCCTGCCAGGACGCGGGCAGCGTGTCGATCACTCGGTGGTCCTCCGGTGGTGTGTGTGACCGCAGTTGACGCACCGAAGGTACCGTCAGGCACCGACAGCCGAGCCGCCCGGCCGCCTTACCAGCTGGTCATCCGGTGGAACTTCCACATCATCATGATCGTGGACGGGTCCAGGCAGCCCTCGACGCCGGCGATGTCCTTGCGGGCGGCGACGTAGACCTTGCCCTGCCACAGCGGCAGCAGCCGGGCGTCCTCGGCGATGACGTGCTGCGCCTGGGCGAAGTCGTCGGCGGTCTTGGCCCGGTCGGCCTGCTTGCGGGAGGCCGGCAGCAGGTCGTCGGTGAGCTTGGCATTCTCGTACGGGGTGCCCAGCGCGTTCTTCTCGCCGACGAAGGGCGAGATGTAGTTGTCCGGGTCCGGGAAGTCGGGGAACCAGCCGCGGCCGAAGACCGGGTAGCGGCCCTGGCCGTATGCCTTGGAGAACTCCTTCCACGGCCTGCCCTTGATCGTCACGTCGAAGAGCCCGGACCCGTTGAGCTGGCGCTGCAGCTCCTGGAACTCGGCTCTTCATCGTCGTGCCGTAGCGGTCCGTGGTGTACCAGAGGGTCAGCGGGATCTTCTTGATCGATGCCGGCGTCGCGCAGGATGGACTGCGCCTTCGCCTGGCTGGGGTCGCCGTAGACGTCGTAGAAGGCGGTGGTGTGGCCGGTGATGGTGGCCGGCACCATCGAGTAGAGCGCGTCGGCGGTGTGGTGGTAGACGTTGCGCACCAGTGCCTTGCGGTCGATGAGCTGGGCGATCGCCTTGCGGACCGCCTTGTTGCCGGCCCACTTGTACTTCGGATTGAACACGAGGTAGCGGATCTCGGTGCCGACCATCTCGTTCAGCTCGATCGCGTCGGAGCCCTCCGCGCCGGCCTTCTGGAAGCCGGTGATCTCGCCCGGCGTCAGACCGCGGTAGATGACGTCGATGTCCTTGTGCTTGAGCGCCTTCACCATGGCGTCGGAGCTTGTGGAAGTACCGGATGGTGACGCCGTCGTTCTTGATCTCGGCGGGCCCCGTGTAGTGGCCGTTCTTCTCCAGAACCGCCTTCTCGCGGTCCTGGTAGTCGGCGAGCCCGTAGGGACCCGAGCCGGCGATCTTGTCACCCTTGAGCAGCGAGTCACCGGGGTAGACCTTCGGGTCGACGATCGCGGTCGCCGGAGTGGCGAGCACGAAGGGGAAGGTGGCGTCGGACCTCTTCAGGTGGAAGACGACGGTGCGGGAGTTCGGCGTCTCGATGTGGTCCAGGCTGCCCAGCAGGCCGGCCGGGCCCGCCTTGGCGTCGATGGTGAAGATCCGGTTGATGGAGAACTTCACGGACTTCGAGGTCAGCGGATGGCCGTTGGAGAAGGTCAGCCCCTTGCGGAGGGTGCAGCTGTAGACCGTGCTCGCGCTGTCGCTGAAGGAGCAGTGCTCGGCGGCGTCGGGCTTGGGAGAACTGGAGGAGTTCGGGAAGTACATCAGCGTCTGGTAGATGTTCCGGAACAGCTCCCAGGAACCGTCCCAGGCACCCGCCGGGTCCAGGACGGTCGGAGCGCTCGTCGTGCCGACGACGATGGGGTCGCCGCTGCCGCCGTCGTCTCCGGAGATCGTGCTGCACCCGCCGAGAAGTGCGGATATCGCCACTGCCGCGGTCAGGGCGAGAGGTCGTTTCCGGTCGAACACGTACGCGCTCCTCAGTCGGCGGGGCCACTACTGCTGATGCGGTGCTGGAGGAGGTGCCGTCGGCCGTTCGCTTGCGTCGCTCTTCGCACCCGTGTGGCGCACACGGTGTGCACACGCGGTCCCGCAGGCCGGAGGCGAGACGACCATACCGCAGGTCCCCTGCCGGAGAATATGCACAGATCAACTATTCCGCCGGAACCGGTTCGCCGCCCTCACTCACCGGGTCCCGGCGCCGCTCGCACATGGGGAGCTGCGCCCGCCCCGGTCCAGGATGACGCCGACAGTGGCTAGTCGACGCCCGCGTTGAGGAAGAGCCCGCCGTCCAGGACCAGGGTCTGACCGGTCACCCAGCCCGCCGCGTCGGAGCTGAGGAAGGCGACCGCGCCTCCGATGTCCTCGGGCACGCCGAGCCGGCCCATCGGGTAACGGGCGGCGGCCTGCTCCTCCCGGCCCTCGTACAGGGCGGCGGCGAACCTGCGTCTTCACCACGGCGGGGGCCACGGCGTTGACCCGGACCACCGGGGCGAACTCGTGCGCCAGCTGGAGGGTCAGATTGACCATCGCCGCCTTGCTCATGCCGTAGGCGCCCACGAACGGCGACGCCGACAGGCCGGCGACGGAGGCGACGTTCACGATCGAGCCGCCGTGGTCCTTCTGCCAGGCCGCCCAGGTCAGCTGGGCGAAGCCGAGCGCGGAGACGACGTTGGTCTCGAAGACCTTGCGGGCCACCCCAGGTCCATGTCCGCGAGCGGGCCGAAGACCGGATTGGTACCCGCGTTGTTGACCAGGTGGTCCACCCGGCCCCACGTCTCCATGATCCGGTCTGGACGACGGCCGTCCGGTGATCGGCGTCATGCGCCTTGCCGGCCACGCCGATGGCGCGGTCGGCGCCCAGCCGCTCGACGGCCTCCTTGAGACTGTCCTCGTTGCGACCGGTGATGCACACCCGGTCGCCGCGGGCGACGAACGACTCGGCGATGCCGTATCCGATGCCGCGACTGCCGCCGGTGACCAGGGCGACCCGTCCGCTGTCCTGCTGCTGTGCCATCTTCGTTCGACTCCCGTCAGTTCAGCGGTCCGCCGGCCACGTACATGACCTGGCCGGAGACGAATCCGGCCTCGTCGCCGGTGAAGAACGCGATGGCGTTCGCGACATCCTCCGGGCGGCCCACCCGCTGCACGGGGATCTGAGACGCAGCGGCCTTCTGGAAGTCCTCGAAGCCCATACCCACCCGCTCCGCGGTCGCCGCGGTCATGTCGGTGACGATGAACCCGGGCGCGACGGCGTTGGCGGTGACACCGAACTTGCCCAGCTCCTTGGCGAGGGTCTTGGTGAAGCCCTGCATGCCGGCCTTGGCCGCCGCGTAGTTGACCTGGCCGCGGTTGCCGAGCGCCGAACTGGACGACAGGTTCACGATCCGGCCGAAACCGGCGTCGACCATGTGCTTCTGGCAGGCTCGGGACATCAGGAACGCGCCCCGCAGATGCACGTTCATCACGGTGTCCCAGTCGGAGTCGCTCATCTTGAACAGCAGGTTGTCGCGCAGCACGCCCGCGTTGTTGACCAGGACGGTGGGCGCGCCGAGTTCCTCGGCGACCCGGGCCACCGCGGTCTCCACCTGCGCCGAGTCCGCGACGTCGCAGCCGACGGCGACGGCATGCCCGCCCGTGGAGGTGATCTTCTCGACGGTCTCCGCGCAGGAGGCCTCGTCGAGGTCGAGTACGGCAACCGCACGGCCCTCGGCCGCCAGTCGGACGGCGGTGGCCGCGCCGATGCCTCGGGCTGCGCCGGTCACGATCGCGACGCGCTGCTCGGTGGTGGACATGCTGCTTCTCCTCGCCTGAGTGGTGAGCAACCGCTTAGTTCCTTCGGTGGACGTGACGCTAAGAGCCGTGGCACTCCGTGTCAACGGTTGCCGCCGACGGTGAGATTCAGCGCACGAGGAGGTCGAGCAGCCGCTCGGCCTCCGCCTCCGGGTCGGCTGTCAGGCCGGTGTGCACCGGCCCCGGCTGCAGCACCGTACTGCGCGGGGCGGCCAGCCAGCGGAACCTGCGGCCCGCGTCGTCACCGGCGGCCTGCCCGGCCGCCTCACCGCCGGCGCACAGCTCCTCGACGGCGTGCAGCGCCGCCCGGACGCCCACGACGTCGGCCTGCGGGTCCAGCGCCTGCAGTTTGCCCGTATCAAGGTGAGTGCGGGCTGCCACGAAGGACCGGGCACGACAGTAGAGAAGGACGCCCGCGTTGATGGACTCGCCACGCTCCACCCGGGGGACCACACGCAGCAGGGCGTACTCGAAGACGTCGCGGCTCATCGGGCCTCCCCCGCCGCACGGCGCGAAGCGCCGGTCAGCCAGCCGGGCGCCTGCGAGGGCCGGTCCGCAGTGGGCTCCCCCAGGACGAGACGTTCGTGCACGCCGCCGGACCGCGCGGCCAGGGTGCGCACGTAGGCCTCGCGGAGCCGGTCCGGGTGGTCGAACCCCGGTTCGTCCCGCAGCCACTCGTCGGGCACCTGTGCCGCGCACCGGGCGAGGACCTCCTCACTCACCATCGGTGCGAGTTCTTCCGCAGCGCCCGCCACGTCGGGCCCGAAGCGGGCCAGCACGTGGTCGGAGGCGTCGTAGGCACGCTCGGCGGCCTTGGCGGCGGTGGGCCAGTTGTGATGCCAGATCAGGGAGGCACCGTGGTCGATGAGCCAGATCCGGCCGTGCCACACCAGCAGGTTCGGATTCCGCCATGACCGGTCCACGTTGCCGATGAGCGCGTCGAACCAGACGATGCGGCCCGCCTCCCGCGCCCCGACCTCGTAGGCCAGCGGGTCGAAACCCAGGGAACCCGGCAGGTAGTCCATGCCGAGGTTGAGCCCGGCGCTGGACTTGAGCAGCGCCTGGACCTCCTCGTCGGGTTCGGCCGGGGCGAGGACGGGGTCCAGGTGCACACCGACGAGATCGGGCACGCGCAGCCCGAGGTGACCGGCCAGCAGACCGCAGATCACCTCGGCGACCAGTGTCTTGCGGCCCTGGCCGGCGCCGGTGAACTTGGTGACGTAGGTACCCAGGTCGTCGGCTTCGAGGAGCCCGGGCAGCGACCCGCCCTCACGCAACGGGATCACGTAGCGCGTGGCGGTCACGAGGGGAAGCATTTCCCCAGGTTATAACGCTGTTCTGATCGTGGGATCCACGGCGGACCGGCTGCCGGGACGGGCCCGTGCGCAACGGACCGGTCCCACCGTCTGCGCATGTCCTCAGACGCGGTCCGCCGCCCGTGAGTTGCCTCGACGCGGTGTTCTTACGCCGCATCATGTTCGTCCGAACGACCGACGGCATTCGGCCAAACTGGTGGATGACGCGTCGGCTCCGGACCGCAGTCAATGGTCCGCTCCGTCAAGCGCATGAACCGCTCAGTCGAAACGTCGGGAGAGGGACGGTCGCAGGGCTTCGGCGACGGCGTCGGCAACGGCCGGCATGTCCGCGTCGGTCAGCGGCGAGACGGTCAGGCGCACGCCCGGCGCGGAGGCGAGCCGGAACCTGGCCCCGGGGGCCACGGCCCACCCGGCGTGCAGCAGGCGGGCGACGGCACCGGTCTCGTCGGGCACCGGGATCCACACGTTCATGCCGGTGCGGCCATTGGCGGGGACGCCGCGCCGGGTCAGTTCGGCGATCAGTGCGTCGCGCCGCCGCCCGTAGGAGCCGGCCAGGACACCCGGCCCCGCGGCATCACACCCCCACAGGTGCGCGACCGTCCGCTGCAGCAGGTGGCTGACCCAGCCGGGTCCGAGCCGCTGCCGTCCCAGCACCCGGTCGACGGTGACCTGGTCACCGGTCAGGACGGCCAGGCGCATGTCCGGCCCGAGCGCCTTGGCCGCGGAGCGAACCAGCGCCCAGTGCGCGGTCCCGCCCGCGAGGGGGCGGAGAGGCACGTCGACGATGCCGTGGCCGTGGTCGTCCTCGATGAGCAGAGTCTCGGGGTGGGCGGCGAGCAGCGTGCGCAGCTCACCGGCCCGCTCCTCGGAGACGGCGGCCCCTGTGGGGTTCTGCGCCCGGTCGGTGACGACCAGCGCGCGCACACCGCGGCGCAGCGCCTGTTCGACCGCCTCGGGCCGTGGCCCGTCGTCGTCGACGGCGACCGGCTCGGCACGCAGCCCGAGGGCGGGCACGAGGTCGAGCAGACTGCCCCAGCCCGGGTCCTCCACCGCGACGGAGTCCCCGGGCCGCAGGTGGGCGGCCAGCACCCGCTCGACGGCGTCCAGCGAGCCGGAGGTGACGGCGAGCGGTCCGCCCGGGACCCCGTCCGCCCGTAGTGCCGCATGCGCCTGATCGGCCAGCTGTTCGCACCACGGCGGGCGCACCGTAGAGGGTGGGGTGCCGGGCGGCGCGCGCCGCGGCCTCGCGGACGGCCTCGTCCAGCGCCGGCAGCAGACCGGGGTCGGGGTTGCCCTGGGAGAGGTCCCGGGCGCCAGGCGGCGGCTCGATCCGCAGCTCCTCGCGCGGTGCGCTCGCCGGCCGTGCGCGCACCCGCGTCCCGCGGCGGCCCGCGGTCTCGACGACTCCGCGTTCGCGCAGCGTGCGATAGGCGGAGGCGACGGTGTTGGGGTTGACGCCCAGCTCGCGGGCGAGCTCCCGCAGCGGCGGGAGCGACTGACCGGGGACCAGCCGCCCGGCGCCGATGCCGCGCTCGATGCCGGCCGCGATCTCGGATGCACGGCGCCCTTCGAACCTGTATTCTCCTAGCACAAAGATGCATTATGCACTAGTGCAATGATTCGGCGCAAGGAGATCCGATGTCCTCCTCCGAGACCGGCCACGGCGGCTACCGGCCGAGCGAACGGACCGTTCCCACCCGCGCCGCGGAGCGCGCCGTCTACGACCGGGAGCTGGTGCACGCCGTGCTCGACGAGGGCCGGCTGTGCCACCTGGGATTCGTGCGCGACGGCGCTCCCGTCGTGCTGCCCACCCTGTACGCACGGGTGGGCGAGCGGCTGTACGTGCACGGCTCCACCGGCTCCCGCCCGCTGCGGGCCGCCGGCGAGGAGGCCGGGCTGCCGGTGTGCCTGACGGTCACCCTGGTCGACGCCCTGGTGCTGGCCCGCTCGGCCTTCCACCACTCCGTCAACTACCGCTCGGTGGTGGTGCACGGCACCGCCCGGCAGGTACTGGACGCCGAGGAGCGGTCGGTGGCGCTGGACGCCCTGGTCGACCACGTGATGCCGGGCCGGGCCGCGGACTGCCGCCCCGGCGACGCCAAGGAACTGGCCGCCACCGCGGTGCTCGGCGATCGACCTGTCCGAGGTCTCGGCCAAGGTGCGCTCCGGCGGCCCGGTCGACGAGCCGGAGGACCTCGCCCTGCCGCACTGGGCGGGCGTGCTGCCGGTGTCCGTCGCCCACGGCACGCCGGTACCCGCCGACGACCTGCGGGCGGGTACGGCCGTGCCGGACTACCTCACCGCCCGCTGACGGTCTGCCGCAAAGGCGCTGCCCGCGACGGGTTCGGCCGAGCCCGTCGCGGGCGCGGACCGCTGGGCGATGAGCGCCCCGGCCAGCACCACCCCGCCACCGGCAAGCTGCGGCGCGGAGAGGTGTTCGCCCAGCAGGAACCAGGCGAGCACCGTCGCGATCATCGCCTCCAGACAGGCAACGACGCCCGGCCACCTGCGGGCTCAGCCGCCGCACCGAGACGACGCCCGGTCAGGTAGGCGGCGACGGTGGCGATCAGCACGATCCACGCCAGCAGCACAGCAGCCGGCAGCCGCGTCCCGTCCAGCTGCGCCGGACCGCCCAGCACCGACCAGACCATCTCCCAGGGCCGGGCGATGACGTGTGAGGAGCAGCGCGCCGAGCAGCAGACCGAAGGCGATCACCCCCATCGGGTCGGGGGCCGCCGCGCCGTCCCGCCCGTCGCTGCCGTGGTCCGAGAGCACGAAGTAGCGACCTGGCAGCACGCCGCGCCCAGCGCCAGCAGCAGTCCGACCGCGTCGAAGGCGAGCCCGGACCACACCTCGACCACGCACGCCAGTCCGCCGACCGCCAGAACGACGCCCGAGCAGCCGCCGCCCGGCTGACCGGCCGCCGCTGCACGAAGCGGACCCAGCCCAGCACGAGCGCCGGCGCGAGGTACTCGATCAGCAGGGCGACCCCGACCGGGATACGGGAGAGCGCGGCGAAGTAGCAGGCCTGTACGCCGGCGACCGCCAGCAGCCCGAACCCCGCGAGCAGGCCGGGACGTTCGCGCAGCAGATCGCGGTGGCGCCAGGCCAGGGGCAGCATCACCAGGGCCGCGCCAGCCACGCGCAGCCAGGTGACGTGCAGCGGCGTCGAGTCCGGCTTCGATGAGCGGCTTGGCGGCGGGGCCGGAGCCGCCGAAGGCGAAGGCGGAGACGAGGGCGAGCGTGAGCCCCTTGGTGGGCGTGCTCCGCGGCGGAGGGGACGTGGCGTGCATCCCGCCATCATGTCAACCGCCGACAGGAGTGTCACCCCTCAGACACCTGTCATTGCTCGGCGCCGGTTAGGGTCCGGTACATGAAGATCCGCACCGTCGACACCTTCACCGTCGAGCCGTACGCGGGCAATCCCGCCGCCGTCGTGCTGCTGGAGGAGGCTCCTTCCCGGCGGACGACCGCCTCCAGCGGCTCGCGGCCGAGATGAACCTCTCCGAGACCGCCTACGCCCACCCGCTGCAGAGGCGACGCAGAGGCCGACTGGGCGCTGCGCTGGTTCACCCCGCGCACCGAGGTCGACCTGTGCGGGCATGCCACGCTCGCCACCGCGCACGTCCTGCGCGGCCTCGGCGAGGCCGGGGAACTGCTGCGGTTCCGCACCCGCAGCGGTGTGCTCACGGCGCGGCCCGAGGCCGACGGGCAGATCACGCTCGACTTCCCCACCGCGCCGCTGACCGAACTCGCCCGTGCCGGACGGGGTGTCCCAGCGCGCTGGGCGCGCCGGTGCTGGCCGCCTTCGACACCGGCCGGCAGGTGGGCGACCTGATGGTCGAGGTCGCCGACGAGCAGACCGTCCGCGGCCTGGACCCCGACCTGGCGGCCCTCGCCCGGCTCCCGCACCGCGGCGTGATCGTCACGGCCGCCGGCGCAGGACCCGGCGGCCGGGGGCTACGACTTCGTCTCGCGCTTCTTCGGGCCCGCCGTGGGCATCCCGGAGGACCCGGTGACGGGCAGCGCGCACACCGCACTGGCTCCGCTGTGGTCCGCCCGGCTGGGCCGGGAGACGCCTGACGGGCCTGCAGGCCTCGCCGCGCACGGGCCGGGTCAGACGGTGCTGCGCGGCGAGCGCACGCTGCTGTCGGGCGGGGCGGTCACCGTCTTCGAGGCGGAGCTGCAGGCCGCACTGTGAAGGCTCCGGCCCGCCGCCGTGCCGCCGGGGTCACGGCGTGGGCAGCCAGCTCACCCGGCCCGCCAGCACCACGTAGCCGACGAAGGCGACGGTGTCGATGAGGGCGTGCGCGGCCACCAGCGGGCCGACCCTGCCCCAGCGCCGGTAGAGCAGCACGAAGATCACGCCCATCACCATGTTGCCCACCAGTCCGCCGATGCCCTGGTAGAGGTGGTAGGAGCCGCGCAGCACGGCGCTGGCGGCCAGGGCGGCCGCCGGCGTCCAGCCGATCTGGTCCAGCCGCCGCAGCAGATAGCCGACGACCACGACCTCCTCCAGCACGGCGTTCTGCACCGCGGCGGCCACCAGCACCGGGATGCGCCACCACACGTCGCGGCAGGACTCTCGGGCACGACGGTCAGGTTGAAGCCCGGCGGCGCGAGCGCCGAGGTAGAGCAGCAGCCCGGTGCCGCCGATGACCGGCGGCGATCACGGCGCCCCAGGCCGAGGTCGAACCGCGGGCGGCGCAGGTCGAGCCCCACGGCGCGCAGCCCGCCGGCGCCCTCGCGGACCAGCAGGTGGGCCACGAGGGCGACCGGCACCAGGGCGGTGGCGATGCCGAAGAGCTGCCAGGCCAGGTCCAGCCACGGCCGGTCCGGCGGCGTGCGAGACGTTCAGGTGAGCTGCCTGGTCGGCAAGCGACCCCGGAGCGGTCACCGAGCCGAGGAAGCTGATCAGTGCGGAGACGCGCGCTCGCGCCGAGGGACAGCGCGAGGACGAGTACCGTCTCGCGGCCGAGGAGCCGCGCGGGTCGGCGGCGGCGCCGGCCAGCCGCCGACTCCTGGCACGGCTCTCGCGCGCTCGGGGACTGCACATCGCCTCCACTCCGCCGCGAGCGCCGGCCGCGCGCGCGCCCGCCCACGCTATCGGTTCGGCGCGACGTCCCGGCGCGGCCGGCTCAGCGGGCCGGGCGGGCCAGGTGTGCACGGGCTCGCCGGCGCGGACCAGCTCGGCGTACCGGCGGGTCATCGCCGCGAGCGCCTTCTCCCGTCCCAGGCCCGACTCCTCGGCCCGGTGGAAGGCGGCGGCCTGCCAGGACGCGCCGTTGACCCGGCGCCGGCAGCGCTCCTCGATCACGCCGAGATAGTGGTCGCGGTCGGCGGCCTCCACGCCCCAGGCGTCCAGGCCCGCCGCGGCCAGCGGCAGCAGTTCCTCCCGCACCAGCCGCACCGCGGGGACGGTGGCCAGACCGGCTGCCGCGTCCGCCCCGCGGCCAGTGCAGTTCGGCGTCGATGCCGTGCCGGCAGGCGGCCTCGAAGTTGGCGGCGGCGGTCTCGAACGGCATCCGCGTCCACACCGGGCCGCGGCTCGTCGGCGAGTGCGCGCACCAGGCCGTAGTAGAAGGCGGTGTTGGCCAGCACGTCGGTGACGGTGGGCCCGGCGGGCAGCACCCGGTTCTCCACCCGCAGGTGCGGCACGCCGTCGGCCACCCCGTAGACGGGCCGGTTCCAGCGGTAGACGGTGCCGTTGTGCAGCACCAGTTCGTGCAGTCCGGGCACGCCGCCGGAGGCCGAGCACCTGCAGCGGGTCCTCCTCGTCGCACATCGGCAGCAGCGCGGGGAAGATAGCGCACGTTCTCCTCGAAGAGGTCGTGGGCCGAGCTCGATCCAGCGCTCGCCGAACCAGGTGCGCGGCCGCACGCCCTGCGCGGCCATCTCCGGCGGCCGGGTGTCGGTGGCCTGCTGGAACAGCGGCGGGCGCGACTCGCGCCACAGCTCGCGCCCGAAGAGGAAGGGCGAGTTGGCGCCCGATGGCGATCTGCACGCCGGCCACGGCCTGGGCGGCGTTCCACACGTCGCCGAAGCGGCCGGGGGTGACCTGGAGGTGCAGCTGCACCGAGGTGCAGGCGGCCTCGGGCGCGATCGACTGCGAGACGTAGCGGCAGCCGGTCCACGCCCTCGATGTCGAGCACGATGTCCTCGCCCCGCGACGGCCATGATCTGGTCGTTCAGCAGCGTGTACCGGTCGACCGTCGGAGAGGTTCGCCGACACCAGGTCCTCGCCGGTGAGGGTGGGCAGAATTCCGATCATCACAATCCCGGCGTCCACTTCCCGGGCCTTGCGGTCGGCATATGCCAGTCCGGTGCGCAGCTCCTCGGCGAGCTGATCGAGCACCCGGCCCTGCAGCCGGTGCGGAACGATATTCACCTCGAGGTTGAACTGCCCCAGCTCGGTCTGGAAATCACGGCTGGCGATCCGCTGCAGCACCTCGGCGTTCATCATGCGGGGCATGCCGTCGGCGTCCGCGAGATTCAGTTCGATCTCCAGGCCCATGAGATTGCGGGGCCGGTCGAAACGCCTCTCCTCCAGCAGCCGCCCCAGCCCCTCCAGGCACTGGCGCAGCTTGCGCCGGTACCGCAGCCGGTCGGACAGGTCGAACCTGTCGGCCACGACCTTCTCACCCATCGGGGCGTCCCTCCTCGTCAGGACCGCCTGCGACGCAGGCGGCAGCAGTAACGACGATGATGCCCGGTCATGTGATCGATAACGCCTCCCGGAGGGGCCATGCGCGCTATCCTGACCGCACGCCGGCACCGTGCGGGCACATTCCCTCGGCATACGGCAGGGGCTTCCGCCCCCAGCACACGACGCGCGAAAAGCGGCCGCCCGGAACCGGCCGACCCGCTTTTCCGCGCAAACCGCGGAAGTCGCCCGTGTGAGGCGGCAGGCAAGCACGTCGCGGGGCGCCGAACGATGACGGATTATCGCCTTGCGAGGAATGGCGACAGGTGTTAGCCGAAAGGCGCGGGGAACAACTGTCGTATAAACTCCGGCGCAGGCGAACATTCCCGGCGCACGGACGAACCTGCGCGCGGAGTGGAAGCCCGCCTGTTCTCCGTGGTTCCCCGCACGCACCCGCAGCGCCGCACCACGCCCTCTTCCCATCAGCATCGTGTCGTACCGACGTGAGAGGCGACCGCCATGCCCCTGCATGTTCCCCCGGCTCCGGCCCCCGCCCTGCGCAGTGTTCTGGCGGCCCTCGGCTCCGCTGCCTTCGCTACGGCCCGAGCTGCCGCTGCCGGTGCACGAACTGGCGCGCGTCCACAGCCAGGACGGGCCGCCGCACGCGCGGCTCACCGGCTGGCGGTTCCTGCTGCACGACACCGAGGCACCGGGCGGCCGAGGAGACGGTGCCCGGGGCCGCGGAGGCCCAGCTGACCGCGGACGGCTGGGCGTTCGGCCACTTCTGCGGCGGTCCCTACCTGGCCTCCACCCGGCGGGCGCTCAGACAGGCCGAGTCCTATCCGGTGGCCTACCAGCCGAGGCTGCTGTCGGTGCCGGAGCTGTACATGATGACGCTGTGGCTGCACCACGACCCGCAGGCCGATCCCGCGGCCGGCTCCCCGGGCGGCGCCGACCTGCTGGTGCCGCTGGCTCCCGCACCGCCGGGCATCGCCCCGCACCAGCCGCACCGCTCCGACACGCTGCTGCCGCTGCTGACCCGCCGGCTGGTGCCGGCGCGTTCTGAGCCACGGGCCGCTGACGCCGGCCGCGGCCGCCCCCCTGCGGAGTAGTCCCGTCACCACCGGCCGTACCACCCGTGCGGGCGGTCGTACCAGATGGATCCCCCCGCAGGGGTGACAGGTGTCCTCTGAGCGGAAAACCTGCGGCGAAACTGCTGCGCAAACCGGCCCCGCAGGAGAACACTGGGGACAGTCCGTCCATCCATCCAACGGAAGGCACCGGCGATGTGCCAGCACCAGCCACCGTGTCCCAGCGCAGACTCCGCCGACCGCGAGGCGGCCCGCCTCGTGGCCTACTGCCCGGAGCAGGGCTGGAGCCTGCTGTGCAACGGGGTTCTCCTCTTCGAGGACACCGGTGAGCTGCTGCCCGACGGGAAGATCATCGCGCCGCGCCGCGCGCAGGGCGGACGGCGTTTCCACGCCGCCGTCTGACCGGGAGGACCGCACCACGGCGGAGGGGCCGGACCGGACAGCGTGTCCGGACCGGCCCCTCCGTGCGGGATCGGGACGCTCACGGCCCTCAGGCCGTCGTACTGCCTCCATCGGGCGGGCAGGAGCACACCAGGTTCCGGTCGCCGAAGGCGCCGTCGATACGGCGCACCGGCGGCCAGTACTTGTCCGCGGCCTGCACACCCGCGGGGAACGCCGCCTCCTCACGCCGGTAGGGGTGGTTCCACTCGCCGGCCAGCTGGGCCGCGGTGTGCGGGGCGTTGCGCAGCGGGTTGTCCTCGGCGCCCCACTCGCCCGTGGCGACCTTCTCGATCTCCGCCCGGATGGCGATCATCGCGTCGCAGAACCGGTCGAGCTCGGCCAGGTCCTCGCTCTCCGTCGGCTCGATCATCAGCGTGCCGGCGACGGGGAAGGACATGGTCGGCGCGTGGAAGCCGTAGTCGATGAGCCGCTTGGCGACGTCGTCGATGCTCACGCCGGTGGCCTTGGTCAGCGGCCGCACGTCCACGATGCACTCGTGGGCGACCAGGCCGCCCGGGCCGGTGTACAGGACCGGGTAGTGCGGCTCGAGGCGCTTGGCGATGTAGTTGGCGCCCAGCACGGCGACCTGGGTGGCCCGCCGCAGCCCCTCGGAGCCCATCAGCCGCATGTACGCCCAGGAGATCGGCAGGATGCCCGCCGAGCCGTAGGGCGCGGCCGAGACGGGACCGATGCCCGTCTCCGGCCCCGCGGCCGGCTGCAGCGGGTGGTTGGGCAGGTACGGCGCCAGGTGCGCGCGCACGCCCACCGGGCCGACGCCGGGGCCGCCCCCGCCGTGCGGGATGCAGAAGGTCTTGTGCAGGTTGAGGTGCGAGACGTCGGCGCCGAACTCGCCCGGCTTGGCGAGGCCGAGCAGCGCGTTGAGGTTCGCGCCGTCGACGTAGACCTGACCGCCCGCCTCGTGCACCGCGGCGCAGATGCCGGTGATCTCCTCCTCGAACACCCCGTGCGTGGAGGGGTAGGTGACCATGAGGACGGCCAGTTCGTCGCCGTGCTGCTCGATCTTGGCGCGCAGATCGTCGAGGTCGACGTCACCGGTCTCGCCGGTCTTGACGATGACGACCTTCATGCCAGCCATCACGGCGCTGGCGGCGTTGGTGCCGTGCGCCGAGGAGGGGATGAGGCAGACGGTGCGCTGCTCCTCGCCGCGTGAGCGGTGGTAGGCGCGCACGGCGAGCAGGCCGGCCAGCTCACCCTGCGAGCCGGCGTTCGGCTGGATGGAGACCTTGTCGTAGCCGGTGACCTCGGCCAGCCGCTCCTCGAGCTCGCCGATGAGGGTCAGGAAGCCCTCGGCCTGATCCGCCGGCGCGAAGGGGTGCAGCGCGCCGAACTCGGGCCAGGTGACCGGCTCCATCTCAGTCGTCGCGTTCAGCTTCATGGTGCACGAGCCGAGCGGGATCATGCCGCGGTCCAGCGCGTAGTCGCGGTCGGACAGGCGCCGCAGGTACCGCAGCATCGCCGTCTCCGAGCGGTGCCGGTGGAAGACGGGGTGGGTGAGGTAGTCGGAGGTCCGCAGCAGACCGTCGGGCAGCGCGTCTGCGACCGCAGCGTCGAGCCGCTCGGGATCCGCTTCGACGCCGAAGGCTGACCACACGGCCGCCAGGTGTCCGCGGGTGGTGGTCTCGTCGCAGGAGACGCCGACGTGGTCGGCATCGGTCAGGCGGAGGTTGACGCCGGCTTCGCGGGCCCGTGCCACGACGTCCGCGGCGCGGCCCGCCACCCGGACGGTGAGGGTGTCGAAGAACGCCTCGTGCGCGACCTCGACGCCGCCGGCCCGCAGCCCCTCGGCCAGCAGCGCAGCGTAGCGGTGGGTGCGGCGGGCGATGGCCGCCAGACCCTCGGGCCCGTGGTAGACGGCGTACATGCCGGCCATCACGGCGAGAAGCACCTGCGCCGTACAGATGTTGCTGGTGGCCTTCTCCCGGCGGATGTGCTGTTCACGGGTCTGCAGGGCGAGCCGGTACGCCTGGACGCCGTCGGCGTCCTTGGAGACGCCCACCAGACGGCCGGGCAGGCTGCGGGCGAAGCGGTCGCGTACCGCCATGTATCCGGCGTGCGGGCCGCCGAAGCCCATCGGCACGCCGAAGCGCTGGCTGGAGCCGATCGCGATGTCGGCGCCCAGCTCACCGGGCGAGGTGAGCAGCGTCAGCGCCAGCAGGTCGGCGGCGACGGTGACGACGGCCCCGAGCTCGTGTGCCTGCTCGATCAACGCGACGCAGGTCGCGGACGGCACCCGAGGCACCCGGGTACTGGGCGAGGACGCCGAAGACCCCCCGTTCGGCCACGCTCGTCGGGGATTCCGCCGCTCAGGTCGGCTTCGACGATCTCGACTCCGGTCGGTTCGGCGCGGGTGCGCAGCACCGCGACGGTCTGCGGCAGGCAGTCGGCGTCGACCAGGTACACGCCCTGCTTGACCTTGCCGACACGGCGGGAGAGCGCCATGGCCTCGGCCGCGGCCGTCGCCTCGTCGAGCAAGGAGGCCCCGGAGGTCGGCAGGCCCGTCAGATCCGCCACGACCGTCTGGAAGTTGAGCAGTGCCTCCAGCCGGCCCTGCGAGATCTCCGGCTGGTACGGCGTGTATGCGGTGTACCAGGCCGGGCTCTCGAGCACGTTGCGCAGGATGACCGTCGGCGTGAACGTGCCGTAGTAGCCCAGGCCGATCATGGACTGCAGCACGGAGTTGCGTCGGGCCAGGCCACGCAGTTCCTCCAGGACCTCGGCCTCCGTACGGGCCTCCGGCAGGTTCAGCGCCTCGGTGCTCTTGATCTGCTCCGGCACGGCGGCGGCGGTCAGCTCGTCGAGCGAGCCGTACCCCACATGGGCGAGCATCTTGGCCTGGGCACCGGCGCCGGGCCCGACGTGCCGCTGCTCGAAGGGCGTGCCGCGTTCCAGTTCGGTGAGCGGGATGCGGTTGGGGGTCATCTGCGGGGGCCTCCTGGTCTCATGCGACCTGCGAGGGGCGCCCGTGCGGCGCCCGAACGGCCTCCCCCTCTGTCATCTGGACCTGAGAGCTTCACCGGTCACCCCGCGGCGGGGCCCGGCTTTCACCGTCGGTGAGGACGGCCTGGAGCGGATCCGCGGACGCCCTGCTTTTCAGAGTGACCTCGCCCGCACGGTACGTGTGCCTGAGAGATTCCGGGGAGGGTTTGCTCCTTCGGCGCCTCCGGTGGGCCCGGAGGACTCTCCCGCACGGGGTCGGCAGCCGCTTCCGAGCGTACCAGCGCGTCCAGCGCCGGGAGCGGGCGCCGCTCGAGTGGCAAACCACCGAGAAGTAGCATTTCGTAGAGAGGAGCATTTCGTCCTTCTTGCGACCTGATGGAGGGATCGTGCAGACCGACATCGATCCGCGAAGCCTCATCGGTCGCAAGGCGTTCGACCGCGACGGCGTCAAGATCGGGACCATCGACGAGGTCTACCTCGACGACGCGACCGGCACCCCCGAATGGGCGGCGGTGCGCACCGGGTTGTTCGGACGCGACGCCTTCGTCCCGCTGGAGCCGAGCGAACTGGAGGGCGAAACGCTTCGGGTGCCCTTCGAGCGCTCCCTGATCAGAGACGCCCCGGACTTCGGAGTGGGGCGCCACCTCTCACCGCGCCAGGAGCTGCAGCTCTACCACCACTATGGGCTCGACGTGCCGGCCAGGTCCGGCCCCGCCGGACCGTGAGTTCGGCCGCGTGGCCGGCTCGGATGGCTGAGCGGCCTCGACAGCGGGCGAGCAACAGCGGCTCGGCCGGCGACAGGCCCGGGTCGTCCACGGCGAAGGTACGCACACGGCCGGGCACCGAGCCAGGACGTTCGAAACGGACGGTGACCCGGCCGACGCCGCTGCCCTGTACCCAGCCGGGACCGTACTCGACGTGGTGCACGTCCAGCCCCGGGAACCAGCACCGTGCACGCGCGGCGCCGCCGGAGAGCGGTTCCTGATCCTCCTCGGCATCGTCGGGCGGTCCGCCGGACACCGACGAGTCCGGTGCGGCGACGGCCGTCGCCTGGGCGAACAGGTCCTCCTGAGTGAAGTCGGCCAGACCGCTCACCCCGACCCCCAGCAACCGGACGCCGGCCGTGGTGTCCACACCGTCCAGCAGCCGGGCGGCCGCCTCCTTGACCACCCCGGCGTCGTCGGTGGGCCCCCGCAGCGTCTCCGAGCGGGTCAGCGTGGAGAAGTCGTAGCTGCGGACCTTGATGACGACCGTGCGCCCGGAACGCCCTGCCGCACGCAGCCGCCGCACGCACCGGTCCGCGAGCCGGGCGACCTCCGACTGGACCCGCACCCGGTCGGTGAGATCCACGTCGTAGGTGTCCTCGACCGACACCGATTTCGCGTCCCGCTCGGCGACCACCGGGCGGGGGTCGACGCCTCTGGCCATCGTGTACAGCGCGGTGCCGTGCGCACGGCCGAGCTGCCGCACCAGCTCGGCCTCACCCGTCTCGGCGATCTCTCCGACCGTGGTGATGCCGGCGCGCCGCAGCGACTCAGCGGTGGCCGGGCCGACGCCGGGCAGGATGCGCGCCGTCAGCGGTGCCAGCAGCTCCCGCTCGGTACCGGGTGTGATGAGAACGAGACCGTCTGGTTTGGCGTCCTCGGAGGCGATCTTGGCCAGCATCTTCGAGGCGGCCAGCCCCACGGAACCGCTGAGGCCCGTCGCGGCCCGGATGTCCCGGCGAAGTCGCTCCCCCACCCGCCGGGCCGCCGTCGCGTCCGCAGCGAGACCGCCGGCCTCCAGGTCGACGAAGGCCTCGTCGAGACTGAGCGGCTCGACGAGCGGGGAGAGCCGGCCGAGGATCTCCATCACGATGCCGCTGACGGCCCGGTAGAGGCCGAAGCGCGGGGTGAGGTAGGCGGCGTTCGGGCAACGGCGCCGCGCCTGCGCCGTCGGCATGGCCGAGTGGACGCCGAACCGCCGGGCTTCGTAGGACGCCGTGGCCACGACGCCACGCGGACCCAGCCCGCCCACGACGACGGGCTTGTTCCGCAGGCTCGGCTTCGCCACCTGCTCGACGGCGGCGAAGAACGCGTCCATGTCGAGATGCAGGACGGTCGGACCAGTTCTCACTCTCTCGATGCTGCCGCACGCCACTGACAGCAACCCGGGTCAGCCCGCCCGATTGCGCCGCCGGGCCAACTCGTCCTCCGGGTGCTGCCGCACGACCGTCTCACCGGTATCGATCTGTTCGGCGTGCAACTGGGACAGCGCGCCCTGCACGTCCCGCCAGACGACGCCGACAGCGATCCCGAAGACGCCCTGACCACCCTGTAGCAGGTCGACGACGTCGTCCGGCGAAGAGCATTCGTAGACGCTGGCTCCGTCACTCATCAGGGTCAGCTGCGCAAGATCCTTCATACCGCCGGATCGCAGGTGCGCGACGGCGGTACGCACGCTCTGCAAGGAGACCCCCGTGTCCAGCAGTCGTTTGACGATCTTGAGAACGACGATGTCGCGGAAGCTGTAGAGCCGCTGTGTGCCGGAACCGTAGGCCGGGCGGATACTCGGCTCGACCAGGCCGGTGCGGGCCCAGTAGTCGAGCTGCCGGTAGGTGATGCCCGCAGCCGAGCAGGCCGTCGGTCCCCGGTAACCGAGGCGGTCAGCTGCCGACCGCGCCGTCGGTGTGGGCCGCGCCGTCGGTACGGGCGGGTCGCGTCGCGTGCGGTCCGGGTCCGCGCGGGTATGGAGGCCCGCTCGGCGCCCAGCCGTCACCGCCGGTGCTTCTCACGCCGACCTCCGTTCACGACGTTCCGGGAGCAGTCGCCCTGGAACCTGCCCACCTGAAGGTAGGGAGTCACCAGGGGCGCGTCAACGATCGCCACACTCACCACGCCGAGTGATAATCACCCGAAGTGTGGTTTGGGAAGACGCCTGCGCGGGAACCGCATCCCGGCCGCTCACTGGTTGCTGCTGCCGAAGTCTTCCGGAGAGATCTGGTCGAGGAACTCGCGGAACTTCTCGACCTCGTCCTCCTGCTCGTCGGGGATGGCAATGCCCGCGTCGTCCAGAACCCCGTCACTTCCATAGATGGGCGTACCCGTGCGCAGCGCGAGTGCTATGGCATCCGAAGGGCGGGCGCTGACCTCCACTCCACTGGCGAAGACCAGCTCGGCGTAGAAGACCCCTTCCCGCAGGTCGGTGATGCGGACGGCGGTGAGCTCCTGGCCGACGGCTTCGAGCACGTCCTTGAAAAGGTCGTGGGTCAGTGGGCGAGCCGGGGTCATCCCCTGCTGGGCGAAGGCGATGGCGGTCGCCTCCCCGGGGCCGATCCAGATGGGGAGGTACCGGTCGCCCCCCACTTCACGCAGAAGCACGATCGGTTGATTGGAGGGCATTTCCACCCGGACACCCACAACGTCGAGCTCGTTCACACAGCAACCCTAGGCCGTGGCTCCCCGGTTTGGGTAGTCGGGCACCCATTCGGCACGGGCACGCGTGTCCCGTCTCAGGAGGGCCGGCGACGCAGCGCGGCCCTCAGGTAGGCGCCGTGCAGCCGCCCGCACAGCTCGGTCAGCTCCTCGGCATCGCTCTCGGCCCGCGCCCGGGTGCGGGCGTCCGGATGCCGGCGCAGCGGTGCCACCACCTGCTGCACTTGGTCCGCGTGGCGTTCCGCGGCCGCCTTCACACCGCGCAAGTGCCGGGGCCGCAGCCCGCGCCGGCCCAGGTCCGCCACGATCCGGGCGAGGACGGCGTCGTCCTGCCGGTAGCCGTCGTCACCCACGGGTCCTAGCAGGCCGTGCTCCTCCCACTCCGCGAGGTCGCTCTCCGCGGCGTCGGCACCGGCGAGCAGCTGCGCGCGCCCCACCCGCATCTGTCCGGGAGGCCCGGCATCGGCGAGACCGGCCGTGCCCGGCTGCTCGTCACCCGGGTCCGCGTCGAGCTGCTCGCGCACGGTCCGTAGCGGAAGGTAGTCCTCCTGCCGGGCCCGCAGGACGCGGCGCAGCTCGCCGCAGGTCCTGCGGGCCGAACCTGCGACGGCCTGGAGCCTCGTGCCGGGCCTCGACCAGGCCCTCGGACTCGAGGAACCGGATCAGGGAGACCGTGAGTCCCGGGAACTCCGGCCGCAGCGCCTCGACGACGGCTCCGACGCTCAGTGACTCGGCGGTTTCGGCCGCGGCGCCGTCGCCGGCACCGCCTGACAGAGTCTGCATGGGTCTCCCTGTGACGGGTCAGATGCCTGGCTGGCTGGCGAAGAACACCAGCCGGTACTTGCCGATCTGCACCTCGTCGCCGTTGGCCAGCGGCACACCCTCCTCGATCCGCTCCCGGTTGACGTAGGTGCCGTTCAGGCTGCCCACGTCGGAGACGGTGAAGCCGCCGTCCGCTCCGCGCCGGAACTCCACGTGGCGCCGGGAGACGGTGACGTCGTCAAGGAAGATGTCGCCCTCCGGGTGCCGGCCTGCGGTGGTGAGTTCACCGTCGAGCAGGAACCGGCTGCCGGAGTTCGGTCCACGCCGGACGACGAGCAGGGCGGAGCCCGTGGGCAGAGCGTCCACGGCCGCCTGCGCCTCGGGAGACAGCGAGGGCGTGTGCTGCCCGGTCGCCTCCGCGTCGTATGCCTCCAGGCCGGAGATCGAGATGGTGGACGTCGTCTCCGACGGGGCCTCACCCATCGGGGCGCCGCCGCGTAGCGGGGCACCGCAGTGGGAGCAGAACCGGCTCGCCTCGGCGGCGGGCGTCCCGCACCTCGAACACACAGGCAAGGCCGGCCCTCCGCCCGTACTTGAGGTTGATCGTGCTCCGGAATCTATGCTTCCGGTCACGGACCGGTCAACAGAACCCGCGCCGCGACCACCCATATTGTCGCCACTCGGAGCAATCACCTCGTCACGGAAGAGTGGACGCGCCTCCTGCGACTGCTCACCGCCTGTTCCCGCAGCGTCCTGCTGCGCGGCACGGTGACGCGCCGAACCGGTACCGCCGCCCTGGCGGTTCTTGCCGAACAACTTCCCGAAGAAACTCACGGGCGATTCCCCTCGCACGAAACAGACCCGCCCGTGGGGCAGGACAGACCCTCGATACTCTCACTGGCCACGTCGGACATCCTGACATGACAACGTTCCCGGCCTCGGCACAGTTTCCCTCAGGCGGTGCCCTTGTGGACCCGCGGCCCGGCCGGAGCCCGCCACCACCTCACTGGGAAGACGACCGAGCGTAGTCAGGCCGCTGCGCGGACCGCAAGGCGTCCACGGTGATCTTCCGCGACCTCGTCACCGTCACCTCGGCGTGCTCCTTCTCCAGCGACTGGACGACCCCGCCGGGGATGTTCAGCGCCGGTTCGAGGTCCTTCGGTTCGCCGATGACCTCGAAGTCGTAGGGCGCGTTGACCTGGTGCCCGTCGACGCGTACCTCACCGCCGCTGCCGGTGAAGTAGGTGTCGGTCGACGACGCGCACGTTGTTCACCTCGATCGCCTCCGCACCCGCGGCCCGCAGTTCCTGGATGGTATTCAGCAGGTCGTCCGCCTGCACCGAGCCGGTGGGATCGGTGACCCTTATGTGCAGGCCGGGCCCCTGCGCGGCGACGGTGCCGGCCAGGATGCCGAGCTGCCGCCGCTTCTGCTCGGTCTGCCTGCGGGCCTCCTCGGCCTGGTCGGAGCTGTTCTCCAGTTCCTTGCGCTGGTCCTCGAGCCGGTGCTTCTCCGCCTCCAGACGCTCGGAGCGGTCGCTGACCTCGTCGAGGATACGCACCAGGTCCTCCTGGCGGGCGCCGCGCAGCGGGCTGGTCTCGTTCGTGGAGCGGACCTGCAGGGCCAGGCCGAGCCCGAGACAGCACAGCAGCACGGCGACGATCAGCTGGGCACGGGTGACCCGCGGCGGCCACAGGGCGTCCAGCAGCAGCCGGCGTCCCGTCACGGCTCTCGGCCCGGTGCGGCGGGCCGTCTCTTCCCCGGTCGGCGCAGTGCCGGCGCCTCCCGGGCCGGGCGCCTCCTGCCGGGACCGGCTTCTCGTCCTGCTCGGCGAGGCAGCGGCGCCGGTGCCCCGGCCCTCGGCAGGCTGTGCTCCTCCGCGGCGCGGCCGCCGCGGGACGGAGCCTGCGCTGCGGGCCGCCGCGGCGTCTTCGCGGGTCTCGTCCCGGTTCTGCTTCCGGCTGCGGGTCCTGGTGCGTTCATCGGCGTCATGCCCGGAAGACGTGCCGCCGGATCGCGGCGGCGTTGGAGAAGATGCGGATGCCGAGCACGACGACGACTCCGGTGGACAGCTGGGCACCGACCCCCAGTTTGTCCCCGAGGAAGACGATCAGCGCGGCCACGACGACGTTGGACAGGAACGAGACGACGAACACCTTGTCGTCGAATATCCCGTCGAGCATGGCGCGGAATCCGCCGAAGACCGCGTCCAGCGCCGCGACGACGGCGATGGGGAGATACGGCTCGACGACCGAGGGGACCACGGGCTGGACGAACAGCCCGACCACGACTCCGACGATGAGCCCGAGTACGGCGATCACGATGTGCTGCCCTTTCCTGTCTTCACGGGCTGTGCGATGCGGATGAGCAGACCGGAAGCCGCCGGCAGCTTGACCTCGTTCTGGGCTGAGATGGTGTAGCGAACGCCGTAGTTCTCGTGGAGTACGTCCAGGTAGCGGCCGTCCACGCTGCGCTTGAACGCGTCGGCGAAGTGTGCTGCCGTCGCCGATGGCCAGCACGGTGTAGGGCGGCGACCAGAGGCTTGTTGTCGACGAGGATCGCCTCGCCCGCCGCCCGGATCGCGGACAGGGCCGTCAGACGTTCGCCGTTGATGGAGACGGCCTCGGCTCCCGACGCCCAGAGGCCGTTGACCACCCGTTGCATGTCACGGTCACGGACCCGGCCGGTGTCGGAGAAGTCGGTGCTCTCCCGCGGCCCTCCCCCGTCACCTCTCGTGGTGTCCTCCGCGTCGTTGATGACGAGCTGCAGACCCGGTCCGTGCACCGGCGTGGCCGCCGCGAGCAGCGCGGTGGCGTCCTGACCGCCGCCGCCGGCGTGCTCGAGCGCCTTGTTCTGCATCGTGTGGACGGTGTCGCGGAGGCTGTCGACCTGCTCCTGCAGCTTGTCGGTGTCGGCTGTCCGGCTGTGCACCCGGTCGATGAGTTCCTGACGTTCCTTGGCGAGCGTCGGCGCGTCCACCCGGGCCTGGGCGGCACCGACCGTGACCACGAGTGCCGCCAGGAGCAGTCCCCCGGCGAGACCGAGCTTCGCGCGCAGGGTGCGCGGCAGGCCGGCGCGGCCCTCCAGGCCCCGGCGGGCGGCGGCCTCCGCGTAGCCGTCGTCGAGGCTGTGTTCCATCGCGTTGGTCAGCAGCGACATGGAGGCGTCGGGACGCGCCGCCCGGGGCGCGGTACTCCGACCGGAGGGCAGCTGCGACATGCCGCACATCGTCGCATGCCCGTGCCACAACCGCCGAACGGGCCCTGACCGTTGCCGTTCGGGCGACATCGGTACGCCGCCTGAACGGCCACCGGACGATGCCGGTGACGACCTCCAGGTCAGCGTCCGGCGCTGTCGACGACAGCGGACCACTCGTCGAGCAGTCCCTCGGCCGAGTCGTCGTCGGGCCCCTCGGCCCACAGATGAGTGACCGCTTCGGCCGGGTCGGGCAGCACCATCACCCAGCGCCCGTCGGACTCGACGATGCGCACGCCGTCAGTGGTGTCCACCGACCGCTCGCCGGCGGCCTCCACGACCTTGCGCATGACCTGCCCCTTGACGGCCCAGGGCGTGGTCAGGTCGCGGCGCTGGACGTGGGCATGCGGGATGCGCGCGTCGATCTGGCTGAGGGTGAGCTGGGTGCGGGCGACGAGGCCGAGGAGGCGCACGAAGGCGGCAGAGCCGTCGAAGACGGAGCTGAACTCGGGCACGATGAAACCGCCGCCTCCATCGCCGCCGAACACGGTGCCGTCTTCCCTGCCGACCCGGGTCAGGTCGTCGGGCGAGGTCGTCGTCCACTCGACCCGGGTGCCGTGATACGCGGCGACCTGCTCCGCGATGCGGGTGGTGGTCACCGGCAGCGCCACCCGCCCGCTGCGTCGCTCGGCGGCCACCAGGTCCAGCATGACGAGCAGGGCTCGGTGGTCCTCGACGATTTTGCCGCGCTCGTCCACCAGGGACAGCCGTTCGCCGACCGGGTCGAACCGCACACCGAAGGCGGCGCGGGCAGAGGAAACGATCTCACCGAGCCGGACGAGCCCGGAGCGCCGTGACTCGGGTGACTCGGTGGGGCGTGTCTCGTCCAGGCCCGGGTTGATGGTGAGGGCGTCGACGCCGAGCCTGCCGAGCAGGCTGGGCAGAACGAGCCCGGAGCTACCGTTGGAGGCGTCGATGACGACCTTCAGGCCGGATTCCGCGATGCCGCCGGTGTCGACGGAGCGCAGCAGTGACCCGGTGTAGGAGTCGAAGACGCTGGCGGGGAAGCGCAGGTCGCCGATCTCCCCGGGGAAGGCACGGCGGTACTCCTGCCGGGCGTAGACGCGGTCGAGCTTGCGCTGCCTGGCCTGGGACAGGTCAGCGCCGCGTTCGTCGAAGAACATGACGTCGACGGAGTCGGGCACGCCCGGGGTGGTGCGGATCATGATCCCGCCCGCGCTGCCCCGGGCCGTCTGCTGACGTGCGACGGGCAACGGCACGTTCTCCAGGTCACGCACTTCGATGGCGCTGGTCTGCAGTGCGGAGATCATCGCCCGCTTCAGTGCGCGCGCGCCCCGGGAGTGATCGCGGGCGGTGGTGACCGTCGACCCCTTCTTGAGGGTGGTGGCGTAGGCCCCGGCGAGCCGCACGGCCAGTTCCGGGGTGATCTCCACGTTGAGGATGCCGGAGACCCCGCGGGCGCCGAACAGGTGCGCCTGACCGCGAGACTCCCAGATGACCGACGTGTTGACGAAGGCCCCCGCTTCGACGGTCTTGAACGGGATACACCTGCACGTTGCCCTGGACGATGGATTCCTCGCCGACGAGGCACTCGTCACCGATCACTGCCCCGTCCTCGATCCGGGCGGCGCGCATGACGTCGGTGTTCTTGCCGATCACGCAGCCGCGCAGGTTGGCCTGCTCGCCGATGTAGACGTTGTCGTGGACGACTGCCTTGTGCAGGAACGCGCCGCTCTTGACCACCACGTTGGAGCCGACGACGGAGTGCTCACGGATCTCCGCCCCGGCCTCGACCTTGGCGTAGTCGCCGATGTAGAGCGGACCGCGCAGTACGGCGTCCGCGTGCACTTCGGCGCCCTCGGCAACCCAGACGCCGGGCGAGATCTCGAAACCGTCGACCTCGACGTCGACCTTTCCCTCCAGGACGTCCGCCTGTGCCCGCGCATAGCTCTCGTGCGTGCCGACGTCCTCCCAGTAGCCTTCGGCGACATAGCCGTAGATCGGCTTGCCCTCCTTCATCAGCTGGGGGAAGACGTCTCCGGACCAGTCGACCGGCACGTCCGGGTCCACATAGTCGAACACCTCGGGTTCCATCACGTAGATGCCGGTGTTCACTGTGTCGGAGAAGACCTGCCCCCAGGTGGGCTTCTCCAGAAAACGCTCGACCTTGCCGTTCTCGTCGACGATGGTGATCCCGAATTCCAGCGGATTGGGCACACGGGTGAGGCAGACCGTCACCATTGCTCCGCGTTCCCGGTGAAAAGCGATGAGGTCAGTCAGGTCGAAGTCGGTGAGCGCGTCACCGGAGATCACGAGAAACGCGTCGTCCCTGAGTGCCTCTTCCGCGTTCTTGACGCTGCCGGCCGTCCCGAGCGGTTTCTCCTCGTTGGCATAGGTGAGTTCCATGCCGAGTTCCTCGCCGTCACCGAAGTAGTTGCGGACGAGGGAAGCGAGAAACTGAACGGTGACGACGGTCTCGTTGAGTCCGTGCTGCTTCAGTAGCCGCAGCACATGCTCCATGATCGGGCGGTTCGCCACGGGCAGGAGCGGCTTGGGCATGCTCGCGGTCATCGGACGAAGGCGGGTGCCCTCTCCTCCGGCCATCACGACGGCCTTCATTCTGAAGCGTCCTCCTCGCACAAGCGACGGCGTGTCGACGGCACTCGTCGGCGGCGGACCTGGGAACGGCGCGAAGAGCACCATCGGGCTCCCGCATCACCGCACTCCGCGAGAAGGCGGGTGGCTCAGTCGGGCATGGGCCCCGCCGTGACGACGAGTCGGCGGACCTGGACCACGTAGAGGATTCCGGCCCACCAATAGAGCGTTGTACCCCAACCGGCGAACGCCCATCCGAAAACAGCGGCCAACGTGGCGATGATCCCGCTTCCGTCGCTGAGAAGGAGGAGCGGAAAGGCGTACATGAGGTTGAAGGTGGCGGCCTTGCCGAGAAAGTTGACCTGTGGTGGCGCGTAGCCGTTTCGGTCGAGTATCCAGACCATGACCAGCAGCAGGGCCTCGCGGGACAGCAGCACGAGGGTGAGCCAGAGCGGCAGGATGTCCCGCCAGGTCAGCCCGACCAGGGTGGACAGGATGTACAGCCGGTCTGCGGCCGGGTCCAGGATGCGTCCGAGGCCGCTGACCTGGTTCCAGCGCCGGGCCAGTTTCCCGTCGAGGTAGTCGCTCACTCCGCTGAAGGCGAGGACGAGCAGCGCCCAGCCGTCGCGGTCGGGGCCACCGAACTCGGGCCACAGAATCAGCCAGAGGAAGACCGGTACCCCGACGAGTCGCGCCATGCTGAGGATGTTCGGGATGGTGAGGACACGGTCCGTCTGGACACGCGTCTCCTGAACCTCCACCCGGGGCCTCCCGTACATCAACCGTTCGGACGTCGTCATCCTGACCATACCCGTCCGGCCCCGGGTCTTGGGCACAGGGGCCGTGCGGGTACGCAGAGGGCCCCGCCGGCACATCGGCCGGCGGGGCCCTCTCCTCACTGTTTGTTCGGCGGCGTCCTACTCTCCCACGAGGTCCCCCTCGCAGTACCATCGGCGCAGAAAGGCTTAGCTTCCGGGTTCGAAATGTGACCGGGCGTTTCCCTCACGCTATGACCACCGAAACACTATGAAACACAACAAACCGGGAAACCCCCAGCAAAAAAGGGGGGCCTCGACCTGGTTGCGTTGTCTCAGAACCTACACAGTGGACGCGAGCAAATATGGACAAGCCCTCGGCCTATTAGTACCGGTCAACTCCACCCATCACTGGGCTTCCATATCCGGCCTATCAACCCGGTCATCTCCCGGGAGCCTTAACCCCTCAAAGGGGGTGGGAGTCCTCATCTCGAAGCAGGCTTCCCGCTTAGATGCTTTCAGCGGTTATCCTTCCCGAACGTAGCCAACCAGCCATGCCCTTGGCAGAACAACTGGCACACCAGAGGTTCGTCCGTCCCGGTCCTCTCGTACTAGGGACAGCCCTTCTCAAGACTCCTACGCGCGCAGCGGATAGGGACCGAACTGTCTCACGACGTTCTAAACCCAGCTCGCGTACCGCTTTAATGGGCGAACAGCCCAACCCTTGGGACCGACTCCAGCCCCAGGATGCGACGAGCCGACATCGAGGTGCCAAACCATCCCGTCGATATGGACTCTTGGGGAAGATCAGCCTGTTATCCCCGGGGTACCTTTTATCCGTTGAGCGACGGCGCTTCCACAAGCCACCGCCGGATCACTAGTCCCGACTTTCGTCCCTGCTCGACCCGTCAGTCTCACAGTCAAGCTCCCTTGTGCACTTACACTCACCACCTGATGACCAACCAGGCTGAGGGAACCTTTGGGCGCCTCCGTTACTCTTTAGGAGGCAACCGCCCCAGTTAAACTACCCACCAGACACTGTCCCCGATCCGGATCACGGACCCAGGTTAGACATCCAGCACGACCAGAGTGGTATTTCAACAACGACTCACCCCAAGCTGGCGCTTGAAGATCACAGTCTCCCACCTATCCTACACAAGCCGAACCGAACACCAATATCAAGCTATAGTAAAGGTCCCGGGGTCTTTCCGTCCTGCTGCGCGAAACGAGCATCTTTACTCGTAGTGCAATTTCACCGGGCCTATGGTTGAGACAGTCAAGAAGTCGTTACGCCATTCGTGCAGGTCGGAACTTACCCGACAAGGAATTTCGCTACCTTAGGATGGTTATAGTTACCACCGCCGTTTACTGGCGCTTAAGTTCTCAGCTTCACCACCCCGAAGAGTGATTAACCGGTCCCCTTAACGTTCCAGCACCGGGCAGGCGTCAGTCCGTATACATCGCCTTACGGCTTCGCACGGACCTGTGTTTTTAGTAAACAGTCGCTTCTCGCTGGTCTCTGCGGCCACCCCCAGCTCACACTGTAAAAGTGATCACCAGGCGTGGCCCCCCTTCTCCCGAAGTTACGGGGGCATTTTGCCGAGTTCCTTAACCATAGTTCACCCGAACGCCTCGGTATTCTCTACCAGACCACCTGAGTCGGTTTAGGGTACGGGCCGCCATGAAACTCGCTAGAGGCTTTTCTCGACAGCATAGGATCATCCACTTCACCACAATCGGCTCGGCATCAGGTCTCACCCACATGTGCAGCGGATTTACCTGCACAACGGGCTACACCCTTACCCCGGGACAACCACCGCCCGGGATGGACTACCTTCCTGCGTCACCCCATCACTCACCTACTACCAGCTCGGGTCACCGGCTCCACTCACACCAGCACTGTCCGAAGGACACAGCCGGCGGCTTCACGGGCTTAGCATCACCAGATTCGATGTTTGACGCTTCACAGCGGGTACCGGAATATCAACCGGTTATCCATCGACTACGCCTGTCGGCCTCGCCTTAGGTCCCGACTTACCCTGGGCAGATCAGCTTGACCCAGGAACCCTTAGTCAATCGGCGCACACGTTTCTCACGTGTGTATCGCTACTCATGCCTGCATTCTCACTCGCATACCGTCCACAACTCGCTTCCACGGCTGCTTCACCCGGCACACGACGCTCCCCTACCCACCCCAGCCCCGTTAGGTCTTCATGCTGGAGTGACACGACGTCGGCGGTGTGCTTGAGCCCCGCTACATTGTCGGCGCGGAATCACTTGACCAGTGAGCTATTACGCACTCTTTCAAGGATGGCTGCTTCTAAGCCAACCTCCTGGTTGTCTCTGCGACTCCACATCCTTTCCCACTTAGCACACGCTTAGGGGCCTTAGTCGATGCTCTGGGCTGTTTCCCTCTCGACCATGGAGCTTATCCCCCACAGTCTCACTGCCGTGCTCTCACTTACCGGCATTCGGAGTTTGGCTAAGGTCAGTAACCCGGTAGGGCCCATCGCCTATCCAGTGCTCTACCTCCGGCAAGAAACACACGACGCTGCACCTAAATGCATTTCGGGGAGAACCAGCTATCACGGAGTTTGATTGGCCTTTCACCCCTAACCACAGGTCATCCCCCAGGTTTTCAACCCTGGTGGGTTCGGGCCTCCACGAAGTCTTACCTCCGCTTCACCCTGCCCATGGCTAGATCACTCCGCTTCGGGTCTAGGACACGCTACTCAACCGCCCTCTTCGGACTCGCTTTCGCTACGGCTCCCCCACACGGGTTAACCTCGCAACATGCCGCAAACTCGCAGGCTCATTCTTCAAAAGGCACGCAGTCACGACACCAAGTGCAAGCACTCGATGCGACGCTCCCACGGCTTGTAGGCACACGGTTTCAGGTACTATTTCACTCCGCTCCCGCGGTACTTTTCACCATTCCCTCACGGTACTATCCGCTATCGGTCACCAGGGAATATTTAGGCTTAACGGGTGGTCCCGCCAGATTCACACGGGATTTCTCGGGCCCCATGCTACTTGGGTGTCCTCAAGACGAGCCGCAGAAATTTCAGCTACGGGGGTCTTACCCTCTACGCCGGGCCTTTCGCATGCCCTTCGCCTACCCCTACGGTTTCTTACTCGCCCGACCGCCGGCAGACAGATCAAGAACGATCCCACGACCCCGCATGCGCAACCCCTGCCGGGTATCACACACATACGGTTTAGCCT
>CAWCXW010000002.1:0-5000 GCA_963799685.1 uncultured Actinomycetota bacterium | reverse complement strand
TGACCGCCTGACCGGTGGATGACCTAGGCTGGCCGGACGCGCGGCCGACGCACGCACCGGGAGGCTTCCCATGACCACCGTGACGTCCCCGCTCGCCGGACGGGCCATCGGTCTCGCGGCGGTGCCCGACCCGGTCTTCTCCGGCGCGATGGTGGGCCCGGCACGGCCGTCGACCCGGTGCGCGAGCCTCGGTGGCGGTCTCGCCCGTCGACGGGATCATCGTCTCCCTGCATCCGCACGCCTTCGTCGTCGTGGACGCGAGGGCACGGGGTGCTGACCCACCTGGGCATCGACACCGTGCAGCTCAACGGCGAGGGGTTCGAGCTGCTCGTCGCCAAGGGCGACACCGTGCGCGCGCGGTGCAGCCGGTGGTGCGGTGGGACCCGGCCGCGGTGGAGGCGGCGGGCAAGTCCCCGGTGTGCCCGGTCGTCGCGCTGGAGGCCACGGCGGACGCGTCTGGCCGGACGCTCGCCGAGACACGGACGTCGGTCGTCCGCGGGCGAAACCCTGTTCAGCTGGACCTGAGAGCGGATGGACGTGATGGAGACAACGCTGCGAGGCGTCGGTGTCAGCCACGGTGTGGCGATCGGCGAGGTACGGCACATGGGCACCGCGGTGCTGGAGCCGCCGGCCAAGCAGATCCCCGCCGACGACGCGCCGCGCGAGCAGGAGCGGGCCCGGCAGGCGGTGGAGGCGGTCGCCGCCGACCTGACGGCGCGGGGAAAGCTGGCCGGCGGCGAGGCGCAGGCCGTGCTGGAGGCGCAGGCCATGATGGCCCAGGACCCGGAGCTGATGGCGGACGTCGAGCGGCGGATCGCGGTGGGCAGCACCGCCGAGCGCGCCGTCTACGACGCCTTCGCCGCCTACCGGGCGCTGCTGGCCGGCGCCGGCGACTACCTGGCGGGCCGGGTCGCCGACCTGGACGACGTGCGCAACCGCATCGTCGCCCGGCTGCTGGGCGTGCCGATGCCGGGTGTGCCGGACAGCGACGAGCCGTACGTACTGATCGCGCGGGACCTGGCGCCGGCGGACACCGCGCTGCTCGACCCGCGCTGGTGCTCGGCTTCGTCACCGAGGAGGGCGGGCCGACCAGCCACAGCGCGATCCTGGCGCGGGCGCTGGGCGTGCCGGCCGTCGTGGCGCTGCCGGGTGCGGGTGAGCTGGCCGAGGGCACGGTCGTCGCGGTGGACGGCAGCACCGGTGAGGTCTTCGTCGACCCGAGCCGAGGAGAACGGGCGGCGCTGAGCCGGGTCGGCCGAGGAGCGGAAGGCCGCGCTGGCGGCGGCGTCCGGGCCCGGGGCCACCTCCGACGGGCACAAGGTGCCGCTGCTGGCGAACGTCGGCGGCCCGGCGGACGTGCCGGCGGCGCTCGAGGCCGGCGCGGAGGGCGTCGGGCTGTTCCGCACCGAGTTCCTGTTCCTCGACGACCGCGAGAAGGCGCCGTCGCAGGAGACAGCAGGTCGCGGCCTACCGGCAGGTGCTGGAGGCGTTCCCCGAGGGCCGGGTCGTGGTGCGGGTGCTCGACGCGGGTGCCGACAAGCCGCTGGACTTCCTCACCCCGGCCGACGAGCCGAACCCGGCGCTGGGCGTGCGGGGTCTGCGGACGCTGCTGGACCACCCCGAGGTGCTGCGGACCAGCTGCCCGCGCTGGCCGAGGCGGCCGAGGGGCTGCCGGTCTACCTCGAGGTCATGGCGCCGATGGTGGCGGACCGCACGGACGCCCAGGCGTTCGCCGACGCCTGCCGGGAGGCCGGGCTGCGGGCGAAGTTCGGCGCGATGGTGGAGATCCCGTCGGCGGCGCTGCGGGCGCGGTCGATCCTGCAGGAGGTCGAGTTCCTGTCGCTGGGCACCAACGACCTGGCGCAGTACACCTTCGCGGCGGACCGGCAGGTCGGCGCGGTGTCCCGGCTGCAGGACCCCTGGCAGCCCGCGCTGCTCGACCTGGTGGCGCTGTCCGCCGAGGCCGCGAAGGCCGAGGGCAAGAGCTGCGGGGTGTGCGGTGAGGCGGCCTCCGATCCGCTGCTGGCCTGTGTGCTGACGGGTCTGGGCGTCACCAGCCTGTCGATGGGCGCGGCGTCGATTCCGTATGTGCGGGCGACGCTGGCGAAGCACACGCTGGCGCAGTGCGAGCGTGCGGCCGCCGCGGCGCGGGCGGCCGACAAGGCGGAGGACGCGCGGCGGGCCGCGCAGGCGGTGCTGTCCGGGCGAGTGACGGGCCCGCGGGACGGGCGGCGGCCTGTGCCGGCCGCGGGTGCCAGCGCTGTGGCCGGGACGGTTCACCGGCTCGGCTCGCGCCTCCCGGCCACGGCATTGCTAGCAGTGCACCGGGCCTCCCGGGTGGCGGAGGTCGAGACCCGGCAGGTGGTCGACGCCGGGCTCGGGCGGGACGGGCTCGCCGGTCCGCGGCGTCGGTGCAGTAGGCGTCGAAGACCTCGGCCGCGGTCAGCGGCGGCAGCCAGCCCTCGCGCAGCCTCCAGCCGCGTACCTGCCTCGTGCCGGCAGGCGCCGTGCCGGCCGGAGTCGCCGGCAGGGTGCGCAGTACCAGGCCGCCGGGGCACGCCGGTGCGAAGGAGACGGCCAGCACGCCGCACAGGACGGCGAGCCCGGGCGCGGCCTCGTGCTGCTGCGGCCGCCGTCGCCCGGGGCGAGGTGTCACCGAGGCGGCGAGCGGACGGACCGGGGCGTGGACGCTGCAGACCAGGTGGTTCGCGTGCGGCTGCGCCGATGGTCTGCAGGAGCTGCTCGACGGCCTGCACGGCGCGCTCGAAGGCGGCCTGGCCGATGTCGCCGCCGCAGCGCGGGCAGGTGCCCGGCGCAGGGACAGCTGTGCCAGGCGCAGCTCCCAGGTGCCGGGCGCGGGCGTGCCCGTCGAGCGAGCTGCGGGAGCAGGTCCGTTCAGGGGCCGGCCGTCGTAGGTGACGGCGGCGCCGGTGCGCGGCCACCTCGGCCGTGTAACGGGTCCGGCTGCCGGCGCAGTCCGGTTCGAGGCCGCTCCTCCGCGCAGAACAGCGCGAACTCGTCCGGGTCGAAGACGGCCAGCCGGGTGTGCAGCCCGCGGCCGGCCAGGGAGCGCAGCAGGCCCTCGACCTGCCGCAGGTAGCCGGGGTGGTCGTCGAAGGCGAAGGTGCGGTAGGGCCGCATGGCCGCGAAGTCCCCCTCGTCGGCCAGGAGGGCGACCGTGCCGGGCATCTCGCGGCGCAGCGCTCGGCGTGGACTGCGGCTCTGTCCGGCTGCTGGTGGTGTGCGGCATGGCTCCCCCTGGCGTGCGCGGTGTGCGCACCGCTTCGACGCGCTCACTCACCGTAATCGAGGGGTCTGACAACTGCCCGGTCTCTCCGCGGCCGGCCGTCGGCGGCCGCGCGGGCTCAGATCGGACGCGTTCGCGGCGCCAGCCGCTCGTAGAAGCGCAGCAGTTCGAGCGTCGTCGACCGAGCCGGGGTTCACCGCCTTGTCCAGCGGCGCGCCCTGGAGCAGCCGCTTGACGGGCACCTCGAGGCGCTTGCCGGTGAGGGTGTGCGGGACGCCGGGGACCTCGATGATCTCGTCGGGCACGTGGCGCGGGGAGAGCTCGGTCGCGGATGGCGCTGCTTGATCCGGTCGCGCAGGGCGTCGTCGAGGGTGGCGCCGTCGGCGAGGTGGACGAACAGCGGCATCCAGTAGCCGCCGTCGGGCTGTTCGACGCCGATGACGAGGGACTCGCGGATCTCCGGGAGCCGTTCGACGGCCTCGTAGATGTCGGCGGAGCCCATGCGGACGCCCTGGCGGTTGAGGGTGGAGTCGGAGCGGCCGTGGATGACGACGGTGCCGCGCGAGGTGAGGGTGATCCAGTCGCCGTGCCGCCAGACGCCGGGGTACATCTCGAAGTAGCTGTCGCGGTAGCGGGTGCCGTCCGGGTCGTTCCAGAACCGGATCGGCATGGACGGCATGGGGTTGGTGACGACCAGTTCGCCGACCTCGTCGATGAGCGGCTTGCCCTGCGGGGTCCCAGGCCTGCAGGTCGGTGCCGAGGCAGGGCGCCTGGAGTTCGCCGATGTGCACCGGCAGGGTGGGGACGGCGCCGGCGAAGCAGCTGCACACGTCGGTGCCGCCGCTGACCGAGGCGATCCACAGGTCCGCGCCGACCTCGTCGTGCAGCCAGCGGAAGCCGTCGGGCGGCAGCGGGGAGCCGGTGGTGGCGACGCAGCTCACGCGCGGAGAGGTCGAGGTCGCGGGCCGGGGTGGACGCCGGCCTTGCGGCAGGCCATGACGTAGGCGGCGGAGGTGCCGAAGACGGTGGCGCGGGTCCGTTCGGCGACCCGCCACTGGGCGCCGGTCGTCGGGGTAGCCGGGGCTGCCGTCGTAGAGGACGACGGTGGCGCCCGGCGAGCAGGCCGGAGACCAGGAAGTTCCACATCATCCAGCCGGTGGAGGTGTACCAGAAGAACCGGTCGCCGGGGCCGAGGTCGCAGTGCAGGCCGGTCTGCTTGAGGTGTTCGAGCAGGATGCCGCCCTGGGACTGGACGATGGCCTTGGGCAGGCCGGTGGTGCCGGAGGAGTAGAGCACCCACAGCGGGTGGTCGAACGGGACCTGCTCGAAGACGGGTTCGGCGTCGTCGGAGACCAGGTCCGTCCCAGTCCAGGGCGCCTTCGGGCGCGGGGGTGCCGAGCAGCGGGATGTGCACGACGGCGCGCAGGGTGGGCAGTTCGGCGCGCAGTTCGGCGACGGTCGTCGCGGCGGTCGTGCTCCTTGCCGCCGTAGCGGTAGCCGTCGACGGCGAACAGGACGACCGGTTCGACCTGCTGGAAGCGGTCCAGGACGCTGCGGGCGCCGAAGTCGGGGGCGCAGGAGGTCCACACGCCGCCGACCGCGGCGGTGGCCAGCAGCGCGACGACGGCCTGCGGGATGTTGGGCAGGTAGCCGCTGACCCGGTCGCCGGGGCGGACGCCGAGCCGGCGCAGTTCGGCGGCCAGCGAGCCGACCTGGCGGCGCAGCTCGGCCCAGCTGACGGGCACCGGCTGGT
>CAWCXW010000001.1:17500-1165334 GCA_963799685.1 uncultured Actinomycetota bacterium | reverse complement strand
GCGATCTTACACAATACACAAAAACTCTCTCATAAAAATTGACAGTCAATTATTTATGAGGAATGGTAGATGGCAATTTGAAGCAACATCCAAAAGCTAAAACAATAAGAAATGCTTTGATTTCATCAGGTTTTAGCTCTTTTTTAGCCTGGCACTTACTTCAACATATCCAACCTAACCGTTTCTTACTCAAACTATTGATTTGTAATTATTTGCGGAGTTTTTGATAACTTTGCTTAGCTTTTTAGAAGCCAGTTTAACGAGCGTTTTTGTGCAAATTTTGTGCAAATAGTGAAGACCGAATTGTGTAAGTGAAAATGTACAAACTATGTCAGTGCAAGTATCAATTATCCTGGATACCCGCAGGATAAAAAAAGAAAAAACATACCCGGTAAAACTCCGGGTTTACAGTGGTGGTAAAGCGTTTTTCTATGCTACCATTTATGATCTTACCGAAGATGAATTTAAAAAGCTGGACGCAAAAAGGGTCAGTGATACCTTTATGGAAATAAGGGAGAAGTTAAAAGAGCTGGTACGTTCTGCCGCTGCTTATGCAGAAAAGATCAGTCCCTTTGATTTTGAAAAATTTGAGTTTGGTTTCGTAAGGGACAATCCAATGTTCAGGGAAAAGAATAAACGAGCCAGGGATGATTCAAAGCAAACGAAAACTGCTGGTGAAATTCCTGAAGAGTGGGAACGCAAATATTCTATATTTAAAGAACCGCGTCCCGCACCCGATAGTATTTCTCTTATTTATCTCCAGATTATCAGGAGCCTTTTAAGCCAGGCTCGGATAGGTACTGCCGGCTCCTACCAGTCCAGTTATAATTCTCTAAAGGCATTTAAAGGAAACCTCCGGTTTAAACACATAACTCCTCAGCTGCTGAAAGAATACGAAAGCTGGATGATCCATGTATCACATAATTCAAAGACTACGGTTGGCATCTACATGCGGGCTTTAAGGGCTGTGTTTAACGAAGCGATCAGCCAAAAGTTGTCAACCGCGGAAGAGTATCCATTTGGTCGCCGCAAGTATGGTATTCCGACTGGTCGAAATATTAAGAAAGCTATCACTACGGATAGCATTGCGAAACTATATTATACTGAAATCGAAAAGCAAAGTCAGGAAAAAGCAAGAGCTTATTGGTTCTTCAGTTTTTACGGGAATGGTATGAATGTAAAAGATATTATCAATCTGAAGTTTAAAAATATCAAGGGAGAGTTTTTGGTTTTTGAGCGGGCTAAAACAGAGCTGACGACAAGAGGTGGCGAGCCTATTATTATCTCCTGCTTTATTACAGAAGATATGTGGCGGATTATTAATCAATGGGGTAACAAAGACCGCAATCCTGAAAACTATATATTTCCTGTTCTTCTGCCGGGTTTAACACCTATCCGACAATTTGAGATTAAACAAAACTTTACCAGGTTCATTAATAAAAACATGGCGAAGGTGAGTGTAAAGGCAGAGATCGGCAAAAAGGTGAAAACAATGGAATGCCGTCATTCTGCTTCAACGATTATGAAAAACTCAGGATTACCGGCACATTATATTAAAGAATCTTTAGGTCATGCCAGTTTAAGAACGACAGAAAATTATCTTGGTGGTTTTGAGGATAGCCAGAAGAAAGAATTTTCTAAGATCTTGGACGGTTTTAAAACCGCATAAAATTGAGGAAGTAATTGAAGAAATAACCGAGGAGTAAATAGGGCAAGAAATCTAACTACCAGAAGTTTTTGGATTTAATTTATTGTTCATTATATAGTCCAGGACTTCGGAGCGGATAAAATATACTTTCCCAGGTTGCTTATGATTCGGTAACCCTTTTTTCATCCAGTCATGTAAAGTCACAAGAGAAATTTTTAAGAACTCTGCTATTTCTTTTCTTGTCAGCAATGGCTCTCCGTTTTGTTCTGCGGTGGATTGCGTAAATGCAGTTTCTTCAAAGTATTCACGGAGGGCTTCCTTTATCCATTGCTTGATATCCTTTTCATCCGGTATAAGTAGAGTGATCATTAACTAATGAGTTTTTAAAGGTTAATAAACTCAACCATGCTTCCCAAAAAATGATTATACGACGGCGTATACTTTATATACCCATATTCATGCAGTTGTTTTATTATTTTATGATACGTTGAATAACTGGATATCTTGCATAGTGGCATAATTTCATGGCTGAAAAAAATTAAGGATTGCTTACATTCCATGTCCTCCCATTTTTTCCATAAAGAGGCATAAACGCTGATATGCGCCGTCGTAATCCGGCAATCCGATTCAATGCCGGTAAAAAAATCAACTAACACATGTACCTTTTCTTCCATACAGGTCAGGAGATAGATTGTTTATTTCTTCTGGATTTCTTTATGCTTTGCCTCGATGGCCCTTCACCTGCATCACCCGCAGCTTGTTTCTGATTCTCCTTTTTTACTTCCTGCTTTACAGATTGCTGGGGCAGATTACTTTCATATAACCTATCTGTTTTGAGACGCTGCTGGTTACTATCAAAAAAGTTCAGCGATTTAAACTGTGGTGAAGCTTCAATAAAGACCTTTTTCTCCTGTCCGTTTATGTTAATCGTCACGGACTGCCGGTTCCCTCTTTGGAGTGATTCCAACAACCTTGATTTGTCCTGCCCGTCTGTTAATTCTTTAATAGGATGTTTTGCCAATGTTGCTGCCAGGTCATACCCATAGTTTTGATGAAACTGTTTCATCTTATAATTTCCATTCTTATCCATTTCTTTAAAATCGAGTTGCAACCAGGCTTTGTATTTTTCTCCTTCTTTCGGGGTAAGTTCTTTTTGAACGGCACGACCGCTCATTAAATTATAGGCTTCCTTCAAAGTGATGTTGTCCTGCTTGCTACTGACATAAAAGGCTTGCTTGATAGGATCAGGATGTTGTCCATTTTTTAAGGATAGGTTATAGCTATTAAAAAAATACATATCATGCTCATTTGATTTTTTAAAGTGTAGCGAAGCAACAGTACTATCTTTTCCAAAATCGGCCTGGTGAAGAATCGTGAATTCAGGCATTTGTTTTTGCATCTTTTCTTTTAATTCAGTCTGGTGATCTTCGCCAAAACCGCTGAATTTTACCTGTTTGCTTAGGTATTCAAAATTTTCGTTGTTCATAACATTTTTGTTTTTATTGTTTGATAATTGTTGTTGTTCAATATGGTCTATGAGCGCATCAGTGAATGCATTACCATCAGTATTATATAAGCCATTTGCATCCGGATTAGTAATTTCTTTGTTTAATGATTGTCCATAAGGTATCTTCCTCAAAACATCCGCAACAGATGATGCATGGATCACTACAAACCTGTCAGAATCGCTGACATTGTTATCAGCAAATTCATTAGCTGAATCTTTGTTGTCAAAAAAATATACATCGCTTCGGATCTATAAAATAAAGAGAGTTATTGTAAGCCATCCAGTTATTGCCCTTGCTTAAAGCGATTGCTATTTTATCCAATACTTCATCTGATATGATATGCTCTTCGTTCATTTCAGATCCGGAAGCGATATAGCCCTGATAATTTTATTGTTGTGTATCTTCAGCAGTAGATGCCTGCCGCCATTCTTCTCCATGACTTCTATAGAAAGGAACTTCGCATCTGGGATAGTAAATTTTTCAAGAGCAACAACTAATGTTGAAGTAGTGTTTGCTTTTACGAGCTTCGTGTTACCGGCTATATACAAAGGCTTCATTTCGTTTTCCTGTATCGCCGTACGTTTAGCTTTCCTTTTATCGCGGATATAAAACCGCAACAGATCAATGTCATAATCAATCGCGCTTTGATTAATGAGTTGTAACTGGTAATAGATGGTATTTTCATGAATATAGATACCGGATACCTTCGCCAGCATATCCCATTTTCTATAACGAATGCCATGCATTGTTTGCGGATTATCCAATATACCATCGGCATAACGTTCTGGTGTAACCGAATTTTGTGGAGGCAGAGCATATACCCATGTCAAAGGGTTTTTTTCATAGCCTACCGGAAAAGAATAGACGCTGCCATCACTTGTGATTACGCTCAAATTGGTTTCGGAAAAATTGGCAAACGCCGCTTTTACCAGTAAGATATTCCCCGCTTCTTTCACCTGTTCAACAAGCACATCCTTCGTCCCCCTGTCCACATGTATTATGGGGAAAGGAAAAATTAAAGAAGTTGTTTTGTCGGTGGTAATGGAAAGAGAAGGGCTTTGTGCAAGAGAAGTAACTAACATTCCAAGAGCACATAAAAAGCTTACAAATTGTTTCATGATTATATTATTATTATCGTTGAATATTTTTGTCTTTTAAAAGAATTTTATAACCAGCCTTCACATATACCCGGACTAGTTTTGCCTTTTTACTTAGCAAGGTTTTAGCGGCATTGATACCCGCTGCAGCAGCCTGTGCTTTAAGCGTAGGATCCAGAGAAGTCATATCCATTGCTTGCAAACCATTATCAGATGATTGCTTGACTACATCTCTTGTGATAGCGCCGGGAATATAAATACCAGGTAAGCCGTCCATATCATAGACTTCCATATTTACAGGGAATAATGAATTGCCATACCGGATGGAATGAATTTCAATTTCGAGTCTTTCTCCATTTAGAGAGGCTAGTGCCAAAAACAAAATTATCTTTAGGAATATGTGTACCATTGATAGTTATATCATTCAGCAATCTTAGCTTAATCACCGAACCTGAAACCAGCACCTGGTTTTCATGCACAACTGCTTCAATTGCATTTTGCTTTTCTGAAACGATTTCAGGTTCTAATCCATAAAAGCCAATAGAAGTATCTTTTTTTGCAATTGTATCAATTAGGCTTAATGAAGCCTGTACCGGTTGCCGGTTCACAGAAAACAACAATTGATTGCTGTGATTGTCATCTCTGACTAGTCATACTTAACCCTTTCCGGATGCTGTATATCCAAAATCTTTTCCATCATCCCATTCAACTGCTCCATTTCAGGGTCATTGCCGGAATCAGCATTTACATGTTGCATTAAACCTTCCAGCCTGTCAACATCTTCTTTCTTTATGGAACTGGTTTCCAGGCGACCAGGATTCTCCTTTGTTGTACTTACATTATTATTTAATTGCTGATTTAGCTCAGCTAGCTTGGCATACACCTTTTCTTCATTGGGATCTTTATAATTATCAGGTTTTAAATCGAAAGTTTTGTTACTGTGATTCGAAAGACCTGTGTCTTTAGCAGCAGGCATTTGAAACAGAGGATCATTCTTGATTTCCTCCCTGAATCTGGCGGAATCTCTTTCCGCTTCATCATAAAAGCTCAGCTTGTTTTCCCCTCTGTCATCTTTAAGATGTGCATTGGGAAGCTGCATGTTCAATCCGGAAGAATTGATCTGGTTCTCTTTTTCACCCTTTCCGCCTCCCATGGCCCAAAAAGCAAGTGTTAAGAAAGGAACTACCAACAATGGCAAGATCAGCATTGCCTTGCGTTTACGTACATTCTTATTTTCCATTTTCATTTTTTTTATAGATTTTTTGTAAAAAGTTAAGTGTATCCATTAAGTGGGGCCGGACTTCAAGAATGCTGTCACGGAAATTTTTGTTGCTATTCAAGCAAATGTTTAAACTGTTCAATTCTTTTGTATTCCCTTCCCGGAAAAACAGTATGATTAGACGGTGCCGGAGTAATAAACCGTATAGGCGCTACCGTTATAAAAGCGTTATCATTTCTTTGCAGGCTATCAAACACTACGACAGTGCTTTCTGTAACAAATACCAGGCAGAGCAGGAAAAGAAAAATGATTCTGTTTGCGCCGGGAATAACTATTTGTTTTTCTGTTGTAAAAAACCGGCACATTGTAATAGCCTTTCATTGAGACGCGTCAGCAGCCTTACAACAAAAGGATGTAATTCTTTATTCTTAAATAGTTTCATCGGTTCTCTGTTTTTAAATCTTTGTTTTGAATCGTTGTCCATTTTTCAATTAAAAAGCCATGTGGGTTATTATCTGACCTCGATACATTGCGCAGGTAACCTTCTGTGATTAAACTTCGTGTAGTGATTGTCGTTATACGGATGATCCTCTCGGTAGCAAAGCATCTAAAGTAATAGGGATAGAGATTCATATTTAACCAGACACTATCCACATTAATTTCCTGGCTGACATTCCCGGATATCACTCCTGTGTAATAATTATTTTCTTTTAGGCTTTCATATACTTTCTTTGCTGATCCATCAGCGAGGTACAATGCTTTATTGATATTGGACTGGATCACTTTATCATCAGGGTCAAGGGAAAAAAAATAATGATGAAACATCTTTACATGATCCCTTGCTTCTACAGGGATATTTTCCTTACGGTCACCCGCAAACGCTTCCAAAGCTTTTCCATTAGCCAGTATATAAATCCGGGACTGAATTGCTGCTGTAGCCTTATAGCTGTTATAAATAACATAGCAGCAAATCATCATGCAGGAAATGATTACAAGAATAGAAAACAGCCTTACCTGCTTAAAAGCTGTATCCATATTTTTTGCCTTCTGAACATATCATTTATTTACCATTTAATTTGTCTTTGAAATAACCATCGGAAACGCCTGTGCTGGTCATGCTGTTTCATTTTGTTGGCAGCACTTCCCATTGAATCAGCTACCATTCCTGCTACCTGAAGAAACGGTCTTTACTGCAGAAGAAGCCGAAGAACGAAAACAGAGGTTGCTTACTTTATACAATAAGTGTATTTCCGCCACCCACATGAACAATATAATTTGCCACTGATGGCACCGTGAAATAGCCAATGATACCAATGATCATGAAAATCAGATAGGCAGTATCTGTTGAAGAGAAAAATGTATCGCCGGACTGAGTTGATTTGTTGAATATCAAGAGCGATCATTTTTTCCTGGATCTTGCCAATGATGCTTCCGAAAATATTGGCTACCGGAAACCAAAGAAAAATATTGATATACCGGGCAACCCATATCATCAGTGTATGGCCAAGACCATCAAAAACAGCCAATCCAAATACCAGTGGCCCTAAATATCGCCAGCACAATCAAATAAAAAGTTCGGATGGTATTGATGCAAAGAGCCGCGGCCATATAAAGAACAGGTGCAATACTTCGCTCATCCATTCCTTAATGGAATTTCGGAAATTATAAGAGGCCTTGGCCATTGCAAATTTGATATCATTTCCTATTCCTTCAAGCCAGCCTTCATCATGCCGGATCTTCATCCGGGTGTGTATACTTATACCATTTATCCCGGTCACCACTTCCGCTTTCCCCAACATACATTTGCCATACATCTGTTTGTTTAATGGCCTCTTCTTTTTGTTTCAACAGAACTGCAATGGCCTTATCTGAATTATCTACCATGGCGCCGGTAGCAGTAACCGTTGGCTGCATTACTCCATTGATCATAGCAATGACTGAAGGAAAAATAAGAACTGCAAACCCAATCACAAAAGGACGGAACAAGGGATAAAAATCAATAGGCTCCGCTCTTGATATATGCCCCCATACACGGGAAGCAATATACCAGGTGGCTGCAAAACCTGCAATGCCACGGCCTACTCCAATCAATTGGGAGCAAAGCGGAAGCATCTCATTATAGAGCTGGTCTAATACCTTTTGAAGTCCACCGATTTCATCCGATAACACCCTGGGCAAAAATTATTTTTGGCATCATGCCCACTGTGATCAAAATGATCACTCTTACACACTTTTTCATAATTATTGATTCACATTATATAAGTTGATTCATAGTTGATACATCATTTTGTTCTTTCGCTCTTTGCAAAGCAAGCACCTTAGCCTGGTTGTTGAAATGCCTGCAGAAACCTAATTGATTTTCTACTTCCTTCCAGTATATCATCTATAGCGATCAATCGCTCATCATCGGACATGCGCATTTTATTCGCGGTGACAATCGTCGCAAGCGCATCCAGATTTTTTAATGATTGATTAAAAAGATTGGAATAGACATTACTGATATAGCTGATTTCATCCATTGTAAATTTGCGCTTGCTTTGAGTTGGCGCAATGCTGTTTTATATTCAGAAACGATCTTTAATTGCGTAGCAACAATATCCGCAATCTGTTTATAATTTTTTACAGTGGGCTTACTTCGAGCAGGCTGTTCAGAAAAACTGTCATGCAAATTAAAATTTCCTTCAGAAATATTTTTGATCGCATTGTAGCCACCCGAAACAATCTCATATCCTTTTTTCAGATCCGTTAAAATATTTTTTAAGCTGGGCCAGCTTCTCAACATCCAGCAGCAATTGCTTTGCTTCCTGGCTTTGCGCATAACGTAGACTGTATAAAACATAATACTAATAATAAAATCCACTACACACTTTTTCATTCTTCACATTTTATTTATTACTGATCACTTATCCATATTCAATAATTCCTTGCTTACCTGAACATCATTCTCGATCCTTTATTCTTTGCATAGCAAGGATATTATTTCATTGCTGAAATGCTGGACAAATTCATACTTATCCTTTACATCTATCATATAAACTTATCTATCCTTTTAATTCGCTCATCATCTTTCATTTGTAATTTACCATCTGTTACCAGTATCATGTCAGTTGATCAATGATATCTGGTACAGCCATCCAATAGATTTGTTATATACCTTCCTGCATATAGCTTATTTCATCTGTTTGATAAACTGATCGGCTTTCTTCATAAATTGATCTTAGCTGCTTGCAGGATTGTTGAACAATCTTAATTTGCAATGCGATGATGTCAGCGATTTTCGAATAAGCTTTTAACTTTAGGATTTACATTTTTCAACGAATTAAAATAATTGATTCATGCATTGAGAAATCTCCTTTTTTAATATCATGTATGACGGCATCCAATCCTTTCTTCGCAATTGCATATCCTTTTTCAACATAGCCAGCATACACCTGCAATGCTGCTATCTGTTCAGTCAAATATTTTATTTGTGTTTTCTTTTGCCGTGAACCATTCTGTCATAGGTTTGCGCATAGTAGTGCAAGTAATTAAAAATCAATAATTATCATTAATAACATTTCATAATTTTCATTGCAATCCGTATAATTGTTTTACAACATTGATATCATTTTCATCCTTCGATCTCTGAAGAGATAGCAGGATATTTTGCTGATTAAATGATCGCAGATCATCATAATTTTGTTGCATACCATCTGCGGCTTGATTAATAATTTCTAGTCTTTTAGCATCCGTCATTTGCGTAGTAAAAGAATTAATGACCAAGTGCAACCTGGTCCAGATTCTTCAGACTTGCATCCGATAGAATACCGGTATATACCTGCCCGATATAGATGCAGTTCATCTGTCGTAAAATGCCCATCCTGCTTGACACCGTTCCATGCTGAATGATATTCCTTCACCAAGGAGATTTCCTGTTGCGTAATTTCTTTAATGCGGTGATAATAAGATAATCACATTTTTTACTTTCCACAGTTCATCAAAATAATTCTGATACAGATCTTTTTGCTTTTGCACCCAATCTGTAATCTGCTCCAACTTTAATTTGGACATTGTATTTTCCATAACCTTTTGCGCATTCTGCAGCCAGATTGTTTTAGTTTGCAATCTTTGAATTTTCAGATCAACTGCAACAATTACTTTTTTAATTCCCTCTTTAATAATAGCAGTAATAGGATCCTGGGCATTTACTGTTATGCCCCATATTAATACAATACTCATACACACGCAAATATCTTTTTCATTTCTTTATTTTAATTTTTCTATATGGACTGCTTCCCACTAACACATATCTCTTGGAAGGATCAAAGGAATAGATCCTTCCTATTTTTGATTCCTGTAATATTTGCCTTATCTCTTTCATAAGCTTACCGGCAGTTTTCAGTTATACTTTTAACGGCTAATAATTTACCTTCTTTAATTCGCTGGTAACTTCCTTTATGAATAATCGTATAGGTATCTTGGGTTAACAGCGCCAATTACATGGTATCTTTTGCAATGCTGAATTCATTTTTCACTTTCTCTTACATAAATCCCGGTAATAAAATTTGTATTATTTCCAGAATTGCAACTGTAAAAAATGATGCATAAGAAATAACTAACAGAATAGATTCATTTATTTTCATTGTTCATCATTTTTAAATCATTTGCCAATGCCGCAATCCCTCTTTTCATGCTTCCATATTTTTTCGCATAGGCCTGCACTTTTACTTTCTCACTTTCCTCTGTGGTATAAGCAAGATATTCTTCCGGAGAAACTTCTGTGCGGTACACTTTGGATAGCACTCCGCCCAATGAAATAAACACTTCCTTATATTTTTTTGCAGGATCATTCGCTTTATTAATTGAAAGAACCAATGCTTTTTCTTTTTCTGTTAGTCCCAGCAGTTCCTGTATCTGGTCAAACTTGTTTTGATATTTGGATTGATCCAGTAAAATCTTGCAATCGCTGATTATTGATAATTGCCTGCTTTACTACCGGTGAAGAAATAATATCTTCCACTTCCTGCGTTACGACAATAGCTTCACCAAAAAATTTTCGAACAGTTTTAAAAAGATATTTAATGTATTCTGCCATTCCTTCTTTCGCAATTGCTTTCCAGGCTTCTTCAATCAATATCATTTTACGAATGCCTTTCATCTTGCGCATCTTGGAAATAAAAACTTCCATGATGATGATTGTTACAACAGGAAATAAGTATGGGATGGTCTTTGATATTATCCAGTTCAAAAACAATAAACCGTTGCTGCAATAAATCAAGATTTTCTGGTGCATTCAATAAATAATCAAACTCGCCGCCTTTATAATATGGACGCAGGACATACAGGAAATTGGATACATCAAAATCTTTATCCTTTACTTTATCATCTTTTAATACCTGGACAAATTCGTCTTTGCAGAAATTCATAAAAGGTATTGAAACAGGGAAATAAGGTTTTGTCCTTTCAAGTGTTCATAATATAATTGCAATGCATTGGAAAGCGCAACATATTCGCTGCGATTAAAATTCTCATCATCTTTTTTCCAAAGAGCCAGCAACAAGGTTTTAATACTTTCTTTTTTTTCTGTATCCAACACTTCTCCTTCACCGATATAAAATGGATTAAACCGGATCGGATTCTTTTCATCATAAGTGAAATAATATCCATTTACCATTTCACATAATCCTTTATAGGAATGTCCAACATCGACCAATACTACATGGGTTCCCTGTTCATAATAGATCGAACCATGTGATTCCTTATGCTCATCTTTCTCGGGCACGGGGACGGACGGAACGCGTCGATCTCCGGCTACGTGCGCATCGTCGCCCGCGGTGAGAACGACCTGAGCGCCGCCCGCCGTGACCTGCAGCGCACGGCCTCGCGTGCCAAGACCGGGCTCGTGCCGCTCGACCGGGAACAGGTGCCCGGCGTACTCGCCACCCTGCCGCTGGGAGGTGCCAGCTGATGCCGACTCCGATGATGCAGCCGCAGACCGGTATGCCGGGCGCGGGCCTGGGCCGTCCGCAGGGTGGCCCGGGTGCCGGGGAGCCGGCGCAGCCGCGGCACGTGGCGACGGCGAGCGACACCGGCATGATCCCGGTGCTGGGCCGACCCGAGGATCTCGAGCAGGACGCGCCCAGGTTGCGGCGCCCCGGTTTCGGGCTGCGCGGCCCGCGCCACCTGCGGCACACGGTCGCCGTGGAGGAACTCGCCGCGTTCGGTGTGCCGTTGGGGGACGACGGCGTGGTCATCGGCGTGGACGCCAAGCGGCAGGCCGCCGTGCTGGGGCTGAGCCGCCGCACGGCCTACGACGTGTTGCTGATCGGCGGTCTGTGGACCGCGCAGGTGCTGGCACTCCGTGCGGCCGGCACCGGCGCGCGGGTCGCCGTCGAGACGGGGCGTGCGCACGTGTGGACGCCGCTGGTGCAGGCGGCCGGTGCCGGCCAGCCGTGCATCACACTGCACGAAGTGGGGCATGTGCCCTCGATGGGGCCGTCCGTGAGCAGCCCGGTCGTCATCATCCGCGACTGCGGCATGAGGCCGCCGCGCGGACGGGTGATCTCGGCTCCGTGGCAGTCCGTGGTCACGCTGCTGCCGTATCTGAGCCCGGCTGCGCCGCGGTTGCTGCAGACCTCCTCGCTTGTCGGCATCCAGCGGGTCTCGCCGGACGAGGCCGCGCACCTGTCGCGGACCATGCGGCTGCCGCGCGAGGAGACCGAGGCGCTCCCGACGCTCGGCGACGGCGTGACGCTGTGGTGCACGCGCAAGGACCGCTACTACTCGCTGACGCAACCGAGCGAGGCCGAGTCCGGACTGCTGGGCAACGCACGGCGCCTGGACTGACCGGGGTGGTCTCTTCTTCAGGGAGACCACCTGTCCGCGGAAAGTTGACCGGCGGACGGTGGGCTCGGAGACTGGGCCAGGGCTGCGGGCCGGCCTGGTCCTGAATCGCATCGGACGCGGCTGACGGGGTGGCTCCGGAACGAGTACCCACTACAGGGCCACGACGCCGTGCCCGTGGCGACGATTAGGCTGGGTCACGCGCAGCGAACCGGGGTGTGCGACCACAGCAGCAGGAGGAATTGTGAGCAGCGATCGGGACGAGATCCGCTGGGGACCGACGGCGTCCGAGACCGATCGATACGACGCCGACTCCGAGAACGAGCACGACATCGAGTCGACGGGCATGTTCACGATCGACTACACGCCACCCGCCTGGTACACGCAGGACGCTGATGACGCGTCGGCTCCGAACACCCCTGGCGTCGGGGCCAATCCGAGCGGGCCGATGCAGACGCCCCCTTCGGGGACAGCGGTACAGGCCGGGCCCTACGGGCAGCCTGGCCCGTACGGACAGCAGGCGCCGGCGCCGCAACAGCCGTCGGCACCTCCGGCGTACGGGCAGGGGCAGCCGCCGCAGGCGCCCCCGCCCCAGGCACCGATGCCAGCACAGTCTGAGGCGGCCGCGCCACAGGCACCGCAGCATCAGGTGCCTTCCGCCGAGCAGGACTTCCCGCTGCCCGGCGCGACCGCCCCGGCACCGCCCGCCTTTCCGACGCTGCGGCCGGACGATGGGCCGGAACCCGCTGCCTTCCCGGCAGCACCGGCGCCGCAGGAGCCGGCCCGGGAGGGCGAGGATTCCGACGGCGCCGACGATCCCGGCACCGTCCGTTTCTCTGCTGCCGCGCTCCGGCAGGAGATCGCGGACCGCCAGGATGTGACGCCGCCGGACGAACCGGAAGACGTCGTGGGGGCGGACGGGGCCGGCGGCAGGGACGAGGAGGACTCCGGTTCCGGCGGAACCGACGCAGGAACCGTGCGGTTCTCCGCCGCCGACCTGCAGCGGGAGATCGCCGAGGACAGCGGCGGGGGCGCCTCCGATGACGCCGGGGAGACCGCAGGCGAGACAGACGACGCGGAAGACCCCGCCGGCAAGGAGCAGGCCGCCGTCGAGGACGACGACACGCACCTTCCCGACGGCACTTCGGGCGAGGGTGTCGACACCGGCAGCACCATGCGGTTCTCCGCCGCCGCGCTGCAGGAGGAGATCGCGCGGCGTCAGACGCAGGGAACGGATGCCGGTGCGGACTCCGGCGGCCGGCCCGCCGCCGGGCAGCAGCCGCAGGCCGCGTCACCGGCTGCGCCGCAGCTACCGCAGACACAGCCGCCCGCCGCGCCCGGCGGATACGGCTACCCGCAGCAGAACACCCCCCAGCCACCGCCCGCACAACCCCAGGCACCCCAGCCGCAACAGCCGCAGGGCCAGCCCGGCATGCCGCCGCAGCAGGGGCTCCCGCCGCTGCCTCCGCAGTACCAGCCGGCCGCCCCGCAGGCGACGCCGGATCCGCGGACCGGCGGATACGGCTACCCGCAGCAGGGACAGCAGCCCGGCGCCATGCCGCCCGCCGCGCCCGGCGGATACGGCTACCCGCAGCAGAACACCCCCCAGCCACCGCCCGCACAACCCCAGGCACCCCAGCCGCAGCCAGGGATTCCGCAGCAGGGTGGCTACGGCTACCCGCAGCAGGGACAGCAGCCCGGCGCCATGCCGCCCGCCGCGCCCGGCGGATACGGCTACCCGCAGCAGAACACCCCCCAGCCACCGCCCGCACAACCCCAGGCACCCCAGCCGCAACAGCCGCAGGGCCAGCCCGGCATGCCGCCGCAGGACCCGGGGGCCGGCGCCGCGGCGCAGGATCCGCGACGGCAGGGTCACGCAGGTTCACCGCTGGGCTACACGGCCGCCGTGGAGTTGTCCTCGGAGCGGCTGGTCAGCGGTAAGAAGAAGCCGCGGTCGCAGAACCCAGGCCGGGCCAAGGGCGGTTTCCGGCTGGGCGGCAAGAAAGAGGACGCCGAGCGGCAGCGCAAGCTCGACCTGATCCGCACACCGGTGCTCTCCTGTTACCGCATCGCCGTGATCTCGCTCAAGGGCGGTGTCGGCAAGACCACCACGACGACCGCGCTGGGCTCGACGCTGGCCAGCGAACGGCAGGACAAGGTCATCGCGATCGACGCGAACCCGGACGCCGGCACGCTGGGCCGCCGGGTGCGCCGCGAGACCGGCGCGACCATCCGCGACCTGGTCACCGCCATCCCGTACCTGAACAACTACATGGACATCCGGCGGTTCACCTCGCAGTCGGCCTCCGGCCTGGAGATCCTCGCCAACGACGTCGACCCGGCGGTCTCGACGACCTTCAACGACGACGACTACCGTCGCGTCATCGACGTCCTGGGCCAGCAGTACCCGATCATCCTGACCGACTCGGGCACCGGCCTGCTGTACTCCGCGATGCGCGGCGTGCTGGATCTGGCCGACCAGCTCATCATCATCTCCACGCCCTCCGTGGACGGGGCTTCCAGCGCGAGCACCACACTGGACTGGCTGTCCGCGCACGGCTACGGCGACCTGGTACAGCGCAGCATCACGGTCATCTCGGGTGTCCGGGAGACGGGGAAGATGATCCGGGTGGAGGACATCGTCTCCCACTTCGAGACCCGCTGCCGTGGCGTGGTGACGGTGCCCTTCGACGAACACCTGTCGGCCGGTGCCGAGCTGGACCTCGACATGATGCGGCCCAAGACGCGGGAGGCGTATTTCAATCTTTCGGCCATGGTGGCCGAGGACTTCGCCCGCGCCCAGCAGCAGCAAGGGCTGTGGACGCAGCACGCGGGTGGCAACCAGCCGCCGCAGCAGGCGCCCCCGATGCCCGGCCAGCCGGGTTACGGTCAGCCCGGGTACGGGCAGCAGCCCGGCTACCCGCCGCAGCAGGGCGGCGGGTGGCAGCAGCAGCCCCCGCAACAGCCCTACCCGCAGCAGCAACCGCCGTACGGACAGCCGCAGCCGCCGCAGCAGCCGCCGGGCTACCCGCAGCAGGGCGGCGGCTGGCCTCCGCAGCGCTGACCAGGGGCGTGCTGCGAAAGCAGCGTCGTTCGGTCTCTGGCAACGCGCTCCCGGCCGGTACGGTGCGCAGCACCGTCTCGGCGATCCGCCCGACCTCGCGCACCTCCAGGTCGCGCAGCTGTCCGACGGTGAAGGTCTCCTCTACGGGCACGGGCTGGAAGCGGTGTGGCTGCTCCCAGCAGGTCAGGTAGGCGCCGGGGCGCGGGGTCCCGCCCGCTTCGCGCCGGACGAGGGACTCGGGACGGGCCCCGGCGGCGGCGAGGGTGAGCAGCGGGGCGTCGACGCCCTGCTTGTCGCGGGCGCGTAGCAGCAGGTCGAGGACGTCGTCGCCGAGTGCGCTCTCGGCGTTGTCCAGGAGCAGCAGACAGTTGCTGGTGCGGTCGTGGTCTCCGCGGCGGGTGCCGTAGGCCCGTTCGAGGTCCACGAGGAAGGCGTCGAAGAGGACCTCCTCGGCCTCCCGGCGCTCGGCCCGTTCGTTCTCGTGGTAGAGCCGGTTAAGGGAGACGACGACGTCGCCGACCGGCCCGGAGCCGCCCTCGCGCCGGATCCGGGCGAGGCGGCGGCGCACCCGCAACCCGGCCCAGTCCTCGCCCCAGCCGGGCAGCAGCCGTAGGGCGGGCGCCACGGCCCAGTCGGGCGCGCCGAGCACGGTGGCGGCCGTCTCGGCCAGCGCCTCGATGACGCCCTGCAGTTGGGAGGAGCCGTGGCCGCTGCGGGCGGACTGGGTGGACAGGGCCTCCTTCATCTGCTGTACGGCCGTCTCCCGGCTACTCAGATCGACGCCTGTGGACACGGCGATGAGGAGCATGCCGAAGGTCGGGAAGCTCAGCCGGGGGAAGTCCGGTTTCTTCTCGTTGAGATCGAAGACGAGCCGGGCCAGGACGTCGATCGGCTTGGCGCCGATACGGCCGAGCGCTGCCAGGTCGAGGTGGGCGACGGGTGCGCGGGCCGCCCAGCGGGCGAGGTGGGCGAGCAGGCTGGTCTTGCCGGTGCCGCGGGGGCCAAGGAGTAGCACGGTGGGCGGCAGGTCGTGGCTGCCGGGGGCACGGATCAGGTGCTGTTCGAGTCCGGATCGGACCGCGCGGTCGCGGTCCGATCCGCCGGCCAGTCGCAGCGCTCCGGGCACGGTTCCCCCTCCCGCTCACCGAGGTGACGCCCGCCGGGCGTACGGGCGTGCCGGAGATGACGAAACCCTTAAGAGCTCGACTTCGTAACCAGTTTGACGGTCCGTGTCCGACTTTTCCCTCAGGCCGTGCTGCGCTCGCGTTCCGCTTCGGCGACCAGGGCGCGGGCACGGTCGACGTCCTCGCGCATACGCACCATGAGTGCCGCCAGGTCGGGGAACTTCTCCTGGCCGCGCAGGTAGGCGAGAAAGTCGACGGCGGCGTGCAGCCCGTACAGTTCCAGGCCGGTGCGGTCGATGGCGTAGGCCTCGACGGTGCGGTCCACGCCGTCGAACTGCGGGTTGGTGCCGACGGAGATCGCCGCGGGCATGGCCTCGCCGCCGGCCGTCAGCCAGCCTGCGTAGACGCCGTCGGCGGGGATCGCGGTGTGCGGCAGCGTCTCGACGTTGGCGGTGGGGAAACCCAGTTCGTGGCCGCGGCGTGCGCCGCGGACGACGACGCCTTCGACGCGGTGGGGGCGGCCGAGGACCTCGGCGGCGCCCTGCACGTCGCCGTCGGCGACCAGACCGCGAGTGAGGGTGGAGGAGAACGGCCGGCCGCCGCCGGCCTCGCCGCGTTCATAGAGGTCGACGACGGCCACGTCGAAGTCGTAGGTGCGGCCCAGCTCGGTCAGGGTCTGCACGGTGCCGGCGGCCTTGTGCCCGAAGCGGAAGTTGGGTCCCTCCACGACACTGCGGGCACCCAGCTTGTCGACGAGGACCTTCACCACGAACTCGGCCGGGGAGAGCTGGGAGAACTCTTCGGTGAAGGGCAGGACGAGGACGGCGTCCACGCCGAGCCCGGCCATCAGGTCGGCGCGCCGGTGGTGCGGGGCGAGCAGCGGCGGGTGGCTGCCGGGACGCACGACCTCGCTGGGGTGCGGGTCGAAGGTGACGACGACGGCGGGGACGCCGAGGCCGCGGGCACGCTCGACCGTCTTGCCGATGATGAGCTGGTGCCCGCGGTGCACCCCGTCATAGGAGCCGATGGTGACGACGCTGCGCCCCCAGCCCTCCGGGATATCCTCCAAGCCACGCCAGCGCTGCACTGTGCCTGCTCCTCGCCACGACGGAATGGGATGTGACGGTCCAAGGGTGCCACGAGGGGCCGGTGGCCGCTGCGTCGACCCGTGGTCTCGGCGGCCCTCAGGCGAAGACGGCGAGGCTCTTGGCCTTGCCGTCGTGCTCCTCGACCAGGGCGAGGAAGGCGCCGTCGGGGCCGAACACCGCGAGGGGACCGCTGTGCCCTGCGGTACCGGGCGGCAGGGCGAGCCGGACTCCGTTGGTGAGCAGCCGGGCCTGGCGGGCGTCTACGTCCCAGCGGGGGAAGGCGGCCGCGGCGGCCTCGCCCAGCGGCAGCACGGACGGCCCTTCGTCCTCGTCCCTTTCGGCCTGCAGCTTCTCCAGGGTGCGGGCGGCCTCCAGTCGGTAGGGGCCGACCCGGGTCCTGCGCAGCGCGGTGAGGTGGCCGCCGACGCCGAGCCCGGCGCCCATGTCGCGGGCCAGGGCCCGGATGTAGGTGCCGGAGGAACAGACCACGGAGATCAGCACGTCCTGCACCGGGGTGCCGTCGTCGGCCTGCTGAGCGTGCACGGCGTGCACCTGAAAGGCCGAGACCGTCACCGGGCGGGCCGGGATCTCGAAGTCCTCGCCGTCGCGGGCGCGCTTGTAGGAACGTTTGCCGTCGATCTTGATGGCGCTGACCTTGGACGGTACCTGCATGATGTCGCCGGTCAGGGCGGCGACGGCGGCGTCGATCGCCTCGCGGGTGACGGCCGAGGCATCGGCGGTGGCGGTGACGTCGCCCTCTGCGTCGTCGGTGACGGTGACCTGTCCGAGACGGACCGTGCCCACGTATTCCTTCTCCGTCAGCGCGAGGTGACCGAGCAGTTTGGTGGCGCGTTCGACGCCGAGGACGAGCACGCCGGTGGCCATGGGGTCCAGAGTGCCGGCGTGTCCGACGCGTCGGGTACGGGCGATGCCGCGCATCTTGGCGACGACGTCATGGGAGGTGAAACCGGCGGGTTTGTCGACGATGACGAGCCCGCCGGGTGCGGTGGCGCCCTTCACTCAGCCGCGTCCTGGTCGCCGTCGTCGGCGTGATCGGCGGGTTCCTCGCCGGGACGGCGGTAGGGATCGGCCTCGCCGGCGTAGGCGGCTCCGGAGGACGCCTGGCGGACCTGCTCGTCGGACTGCTTGGCCCGGGCCAGCAGGTCGTCGATGGTCTTGGCGTTCTCCGGCAGCGCGTCGGGCACGAAGGTCAGCGTGGGCGTGAACTTCACTCCGGCGGCCTGGCCGACGGCGGAGCGCAGCACGCCCTTGGCGCTCTGCAATCCCTTTGCCGCCTCTTCGCGCGCCTCGTCGTCGCCGTACACCGTGTAGAAGACGGTTGCCTCCCGAAGGTCCCCGGTGACGCGGGTGTCCGTGATCGTCACGTGCGTGCCGAGCCGGGGGTCCTTGACGCCCCGCTGCAGCTTCTGGGCGACCACCTCACGGATGAGGTCTGCCAACCTCTTCGCCCGTGCATTGTCGGCCACTGGTCCGTCTCCTTGCTATTCGTCTTCTTCACCGTGGAACCGCCGCCGCACGGACAGCAGTTCCACTTCGGGCCGGGCGGCGATCATGCGCTCGCACCGGTCCAGCACGTCCGTGACGTGCCCGGGGTCGCCCGAGACCGCGGCGAGCCCGATACGGGCCCTGCGGTGCAGGTCCTGTTCGCCGACCTCGGCGACGCTCACGGAGTGGGCGCGCTGGAGTTCGGCGACGATGGGCCGGATCACGGAGCGTTTCTGCTTCAGCGAACGCACGTCGCCGAGCAGCAGGTCGAAGGAAAGAGTTCCCACATACACCCGGTGATCCTAAGCGGGAACGGGCGGGCCGGTCGACGGGATTCTCCCCGCCGACCGGCCCGTGTCCACCGCACGTCAGACGCGCGGCTTCTCCCGCATCTCGTAGGTGGCGATGACGTCGTCGACCTTGATGTCGTTGTAGCTGCCGAGGTTGATGCCGCCCTCGAAGCCTTCCCGGATCTCGGTGACGTCGTCCTTGAACCGGCGCAGCCCCTGGATGTTGAGGCTCTCCGCCACGACCTTGCCGTCGCGGACGAGACGCGCCTTGGTGTTCCGCTTGACCTCGCCGGAGCGGATGAGGACACCCGCGATGTTGCCGAGCTTGGAGGAACGGAAGATCTCGCGGATCTCCGCCGTGCCGAGCTCGACCTCTTCGTACTCCGGCTTCAGCATGCCCTTCAGGGCCGCCTCGATCTCCTCGATGACCTGGTAGATCACCGAGTAGTAGCGGACATCCACGCCCTCGCGCTCGGCCAGCTGCGTCGCGCGGCCTTCGGCGCGGACGTTGAAGCCGATGACGATGGCGTCGGAGCCGGTCGCCAGGTCGATGTCGGTCTCGGTGACCGCACCCACGCCCCGGTGCAGGACGCGCAGGTCGACCTCTTCACCGACGTCGAGCTGGAGCAGCGAGGACTCCAGGGCCTCGACCGAACCGGACGCGTCGCCCTTGATGATGAGGTTGAGCTGCTCGACCTGGCCGGCCTTGAGCACCTTGTCCAGGTCCTCCAGGGAGACCCGGCGGGTGCGCTTGGCGAAGGCCGCGTTCCGCTCGCGGGCAGCCCGCTTTTCGGCGATCTGCCGGGCGGTGCGGTCCTCGTCGACGACCAGGAAGTTGTCGCCCGCTCCCGGCACGTTCGTCAAGCCGAGCACCATGACGGGGGTCGCGGGGCTCGCTTCCTTGACATGCTCGCCCTTGTCATCGAGCAGCGCGCGCACACGGCCGTGGGCGTCGCCCACGACCATCGTGTCGCCGACTCGCAGGGTGCCGCGCTGGACGAGGACCGTGGCCACGGCACCGCGGCCGCGGTCGAGGTGGGCCTCGATGGCGATGCCCTGCGCGCCCTGCTCCGGGTTGGCCCGCAGGTCGAGCGCGGCGTCCGCGGTGAGGACGACTGCCTCCAGCACGGCGTCGATGTTCTCGCCCTGCTTGGCGGAGATGTCGACGAACATGGTGTCGCCGCCGTACTCCTCGGCGACCAGGCCGTACTCGGTGAGCTGGCCGCGCACCTTCGCCGGGTCCGCGCCCTCGACATCGATCTTGTTGACCGCGACCACGATCGGCACCTCGGCGGCCTTGGCGTGGTTGAGCGCCTCGATCGTCTGCGGCATCACGCCGTCGTTGGCGGCGACCACGAGAACGGCGATGTCGGTCGACTTGGCACCGCGGGCACGCATGGCGGTGAACGCCTCGTGGCCCGGGGTGTCGATGAAGGTGATACGACGCTCCTGGTCGTTCACCTCGGTGCTGACCTGGTAGGCACCGATGTGCTGGGTGATGCCGCCGGCCTCGCCGCCGATGACGTTGGTCTTGCGGATCGCGTCCAGCAGGCGGGTCTTACCGTGGTCGACGTGGCCCATGACGGTGACCACCGGCGGCCGCGGCATGAGCGCCTGCTCGCCGCCCTCGTCCTCGCCGAACTCGATGTCGAAGGACTCGAGAAGCTCGCGGTCCTCCTCCTCCGGGCTGACGATCTGGACGACGTAGTTCATCTCCTCGCCCAGGAGGTGCAGCGTCTCGTCGGTGACCGACTGCGTGGCGGTGACCATCTCGCCCAGGTTGAACATGACCTGGACCAGCGACGCCGGGTTGGCGTTGATCTTCTCCGCGAAGTCGGTGAGCGAGGCACCGCGCGAGAGCCGGACCATCTCGCCCTTGCCACGCGGCAGCATCACGCCGCCGACCGACGGCGCCGACATCTGCTCGTACTCCTGGCGCCTCTGCCGCTTGGACTTGCGGCCACGACGCGCCGGGCCGCCGGGGCGGCCGAAGGCGCCCTGCGTGCCGCCGCGACCACCCGGACCGCCGGGACGACCGCCGAAGCCCGGACGGCCACCGCCGCCGGGACGACCGCCGAAGCCGGGACGACCGCCGCCGCCACCGCCGCCGGGACGACCGGCGAAGCCCGGACGACCGCCGCCGCCACCCGGACGGCCACCGCCGCCGGGGCCGCCACGGCCCGGACCGCTGCGCGGGCCGGCTGCCGGACGCTGCGGCATCATGCCCGGGTTGGGCCGGTTGCCACCGCCGCCGCCGGGGCGCGGACCGCCCTGACCGCCGCCCTGCGGGCGCGGCATGTTGCCCGGAGTGGGACGAGAGCCACCCGGTGCCTGCGGACGCGGTCCGCCCTGGCCCTGGCCTGGCCCGCCGGGACGGCCGCCGCCCGGCTTGGGGGCACCGCCCGGCTTGGGGGGACCGCCGGGACGCGGGCTCTGCGGGCGGCCCATGCCGGTGGAGCCGCCGGAGGTGAAGGGGTTGTTGCCCGGACGCGGGCCGCTGCGGGCACCCGGCTTGGGGCCGGGGCGTGCGCCCTGGCCCGGCTTCGGGGCACCCGGCTTGGGGCCGGGGCGCGGGCCCGGGGTGGGCGGCGCGGTGAACTCCGGCTTGGCCGGCGAGGCCGGCTGCGCGGGGGCGGGCTTGGGTGCCGGCGGCTTGGGTCCCGGCTTGGGCGCGGTGCCGCCGCCCGGCTTGGGGGCCTCCGCGGCGGGACGAGGGGTCGCCTGTCCCGGCTTCGGGGTGACCGGCTTGGGCGCGCCGGGGCGCGGCACGGCGCTCTCCCCCGGCTTGGGCGCGGCGGGCGCCGCGGACTTCTTGGGCGCAGCGGGCTTCGCAGCCGACTTCTTCGCGCCGCCTGCGCCACCGGACTCGAGGGAGTCCGTCAGTTTGCGTACGACCGGCGCCTCGATCGTCGAGGACGCCGAACGGACGAATTCACCAAGTTCTTGGAGCTTGGCCATGACGACCTTGCTCTCCACTCCAAGCTCCTTGGCGAGCTCGTATACCCGGACCTTAGCCACATCGCTCCTTCAATGGTCCGGGGTGGGTGTCCGCCGGACCTTCGCTACTTGTGCATGGGCGTACTCATCGCGTACTCATCGAGTGCTCATCGCAATCTCGACCTACTTCCGACTCGCGAGGTACCTGAACTCCCACGGGGTTCCGTGCGAGCTGTCTTGCGGTCACTCCCGTACCGATCCCACGGTGATGCGCAGTTCCGCGACGTCGAGCGGCCCGGGGGCCCGCAGGGCCCGCCGGAACGCCCGGCGGCGGACCGCCAGATCGACACAGGTCTGTACGGGGTGCACATACGCACCCCGGCCGGGCAGCGTACCGCGTTGATCGGGAACGCAGCGCCCGTCGTCCGACACCACACGCAGCAGGTCGGTCTTCGCAGCGCGCTCCCGGCATCCCACGCAGGTCCGCTCAGGACGTACGTGAACGCGTGTCCGGCCAGACACCTCTTCAGTCTACCTCCCCGCGCCCCTGTCCCCCGTCCACGGGGGTGTGGGTGCGCTCTCACGCCGCCGCCGTCCGTCCTCGGCCTCCGTCGGCCACCGGTGCCCTAGGGCCGGCCGGCTTCCGTCGCCTCGGCGGCCCCGGCGGGGGCGGTGTCCGGACGGATGTCGATACGCCATCCGGTCAGCCGGGCGGCGAGGCGGGCGTTCTGGCCTTCCTTACCGATGGCCAGCGACAGCTGGTAGTCGGGCACGGTCACCCGCGCGGACCGGGCGGCGAGATCGACGACGTCAACCTGGCTGACCCGGGCAGGTGACAGCGCGTTGGCGACCAGCTCGGCCGGGTCGTCGGACCAGTCGACGATGTCGATCTTCTCGCCGTGCAGTTCGGCCATCACGTTCCGCACCCGGCCGCCCATCGGGCCGATGCACGCGCCCTTGGCGTTCAGCCCGTTGCGGGTCGAACGGACGGCGATCTTGGTGCGATGACCGGCCTCGCGGGCGATCGCGGCGATCTCCACCGAGCCGTCGGCGATCTCCGGCACCTCGAGCTCGAAGAGCTTCTTGACCAGGTTGGGGTGGGTGCGCGACAGCGTCACCGACGGCCCGCGCACGCCCTTGGCCACCCGCACCACGTAGGTGCGCAGCCGGGTGCCGTGCGCGTAGTCCTCGCCGGGGACCTGCTCCTGCGGCGGAAGGATCGCCTCCAGCCTGCCGATGTCGATCAGGACGCTGCGCGGGTCCTTGCCCTGCTGGACGACACCGGTGACGATGTCGCCCTCACGTCCGGCGTACTCACCGAAGGTGACCTCCTCCTCGGCGTCCCGGAGCCGCTGCAGGATGACCTGCTTGGCAGTGGTGGCGGCGATCCTCCCGAAGCCGCTGGGAGTGTCGTCGAACTCGCGTGGTTCGGCGTCCTCCTCCAGCTCGGCGGCGCTCTCCTTGGCCCACACGGTCACGTGACCGGTCTGGCGGTCGAGACGGACCCGGGCGTCCCGGCGGCTCCCCTCGGTGCGGTGGTAGGCGATGAGCAGCGCGGACTCGATCGCCTCCACGAGCAGGTCGAAGGAGATCTCCTTCTCCCGTACCAGTCCCCGCAGGGCACTCATGTCGATGTCCACGGCTACGCCTCCTGGTGGCTTTCAGCGGCCTTGCGGTTGAACTCGACCTCGACACGGGCCCGGGCGATCTCGTCGAAGGCGACCCGTCGCGAGGTGGGCTTGCGACCCTTCACCCCGGGTACCTCCAGGTCCAGACCGGACTCGTCGGCGGCGACGATGCGGGCGACCAGCTCGCCGCCCTCGTGCAGCTGGGCCTTGATCAGCCTGCCGACGGCACGGCGGTAGTGCCGGTGGTCGGTCAGCGGGCGGTCGGTGCCGGGCGAGGTCACCTCCAGCACGTACGGGGCGCCGCCCATGACGTCGGAGGTGTCCAGCGTCTCGGACATCGCCCTGCTGAGCTCCGCGCACGCGTCGAGCTGCACCCCCTCGTCGGAGTCGACGACGATGCGGAGCACCCGCCGCTTGCCCGCCGGGGTGACCTCGATCTCCTCGAGGTCGAGGCCCCTGGCGCCGACAAGCGGTTCCAGCAGTCCGCGCAGCCTCTCGCTCTGGGTGGTGCTCATCCGGGTGACTCCTCGGCCGCGTGTGCTGTTGTAGGGGGTCGCGTCTCGTGGCACAGCCTATCGCCTGCGACGGGCCGTTCCGACCGGACGGTGACGACAGTGGCGGACTCACCGCCGCGCGCCCCCGCACACCGGCGCTTGCGCCGCATGAGTGCGCCAGGTGGCGCGCCGTCAGCGCCCCGGCGGAGCAGCCGCCGCAGGTCCGGGTACTCTCACGTGGCGTGATCATGCGCGGCCCCCGGCCGTTCCGCGCGTGTGCGGCGCCCCGCCGCCGCCCTCCATCCGCTCGTTCGCACCACTGCTCAGGGAGTGCACGATGCCGCTCACCCCGAAGCGGGCCGCCACGGGCCCCCGCAGACGGTCCCTCCTGGTCGGAGCGGCCGGGGCAGTCGGCTCCCTGGCGCTGCTCGCCGGCTGCTCCCAGGCGGGGACGCCGGAGGACCGCAAGCGAGTACGGACCACGCGAACCCTGGAGGAGAAGGCCGCCAGAGACAGCGAGCTGCTCCTCGTCCGCTACGCGAGCACGGCCGCCGCGCACCCCGGCCTGGCCGCCGACCTGCAACCGCTGCGAGAGCACGTGGCCGAGCATCTGGCGGCCTTCCGCGGAAAAAGTCATAAGAGCGCCGCCGGGCGTCGCAGTCGCCGGGTGGCCGTGCCCCCAGACGCCACGGCCGCGCTGACGGCACTTGCGGATGCCGAGTCCCGCGCCCTCGACGCCCGCACCAGGGCACTGCGTCACGCGCCGCCGGAACTCGCCCGGCTGCTGGCCTCGGTCGCCGCGTGCGGCACCGTACATGTCCAGGTGCTGAGGGAGCGTGCCGCATGAGCACGAAGCCCGAGCTGACCGCTCTGCAGGCGGCGTTGGCCGCCGAGAACGCAGCCGTGTACGGCTACGGCGTGGTAGGTGGCCGCATCGGGGACGAGCGCGGCGATGAGGCGCGCTCCGCCTACGACGGACACCGGGCCCGCCGCGACCACCTGCGCCGCGTCATCCGCGACCTCGGCGGCACCCCGCATCCCGCCGCGGCCGCCTACAGGCTGCCGTTCCCGGTACCGGACGGCGACGCCGCCGTGCGGCTGGCGACAGAAATGGAACAGCGCGTGGCGGGTGTCTACGCCGACCTGGTGCGCGCCTCGGCGGGGAGCCGGCGGGAGGACGCCGCAGCGGCGCTGCGGGAGGCGGCCCTCCGCGCGTCGGGCTGGCGAGGCCACGGCGTAGCCTTCCCTGGGCTCGCCGAGCGGGCCGTCCCGGCGGCAGCCGCGCCGTCGGGTCGCCCGACGGAAACGCCCGGCACGTAACCGACGCGCCCCGACGCCCGCCCCGACCACGCGGAAGGCACGCACGCATGTCCCCGGTCCTGCCTCTCGATCCGCCGCAGCGTCTGGTGAGATCCCTGCACACCCGGTCCGACACGGCCTCGGCCGAGTGGCTCGGGACCCTGTCCGACCGGCTGGCCAGGACGCTGCGGCGCTGTGAGCTGACGGCCGAACGGGTCGTCGAGCCGGGCGGCCGGACCGGCCTGGTGGTCCTGGTGCGGCAGCCGGACGGGACACCGGCGGCGCTCAAGCTCCTCGCCCCGCACCGCCCGGCGGCACAGGAGGCCGCCGCGCTGTCGCTGTGGGACGGCTGGGGCGCGGCGCGGCTGCTACGCGCCGACGAGGAGAACGGCGCTCTGCTGCTCGAGCGGCTGCACTGCGAGGTGTCGCTGCGCTCGCTGCCGGAGGCCAAGGCGATGCTGGAGTCGGCGTCCGCGCTGCGGCGGCTGTGGGTCGCGCCGCCTGCGACGCATGGCTTCGCGACAGTCGGCGACCATACGGCGGCCGAGAGCACGCTGCTGCGGGACGAGGCACCACCGGAGGTGCGTCCGCTGGTGGAGGAGGCACTCGAACTGCGGGACGGGCTGCTGGCCGACCCCGTCGAACAGGTGGTGCTGCACGGCGACTTCCGGCAGGGCGCCGTGCTTGCGGCGGATGCGGAGCGGGCACCGTGGCTGGCGGTGGGGCCCGAACCGCTCGTGGGCGAACCGGCCTATGACCTGGCCCGCCTGGCCCGCGACCGGCTGCACGACCTGATGGCCTCTCCCGGCGCCCCGGCCGTCACGCGCCGCCGCATCACCTCCCTGGCCGGCTCCCTCGACCTCGACCGGGACCGGCTGCGCGGCTGGACCGTGTACCGGGCTGTCGCCTCGGGTGTGCGGCAGATGCTGCAGGGCGCCCGGCAAGACGGCGAGGCGCTGCTGGAGTTCGCCGGCTGGGCGTAACGTGCAGGCCCGTCACGCCCGCCGGCGAATTCCTCCCGCTCAGAGCGCGGCGAGCCGGGAGACCGCCTCGGCCACCGGGAGCTCCTCGCGCTCGCCGGTCCTGCGGTCCTTCAGCTCCACCCGGCCGTCCTTGGCGCCGCGGCCGACGATCAGGATCGTCGGCACGCCGATCAGCTCGGCGTCCGTGAACTTCACGCCCGGGGAGACGCCGGACCGGTCGTCCACCAGGACCCGGACGCCGGCCTCGCCGAGCTGCTCGGCGACCTGCAGGGCGAGTTCGGTCTGCGCCGCCTTGCCGGCCGCGACGACGTGCACGTCGGCCGGGGCGATGGCGCGGGGCCAGCACAGGCCCTGCTCGTCGGCGGTCTGCTCGGCCAGCGCCGCCACGGCCCGCGAGACGCCGATACCGTAGGAACCCATGGTGACGCGGACCGGCTTGCCGTCCTGGCCGAGCACGTCCAGGGCGAAGGTGTCGGCATACTTGCGGCCGAGCTGGAAGATGTGGCCGATCTCGATGGCACGGTCCAGCTCGATGCCGGCGCCGCAGTGCGGGCAGGGGTCGCCGGGCTCGACCACGACGACGTCCAGGTACCGGTCGACCTCGAAGTCCCGGCCGCACACGACGTTGCGCGCGTGCGTGTCGGCCCTGTTGGCTCCGGTGATCCAGGCGGTGCCGGGGGCGACACGCGGGTCCGCGAGGTAGCGGAACGCCTTGCCGGCCATGCCGCCCTGCGGACCGACGTATCCGCGCACCAGGTCCGGACGGTCGGCGAAGTCCTCGGCGGTGACGAGTTCGACCTCGGCGGGGGCCAGGTGCTCGGCGAGCTTGCCCAGGTCGACCTCGCGGTTCCCGGGGACGCCGACGGCGGTGATCTCCCCGTCGACCTTGACCAGCAGGTTCTTCAGCGTCGCCGAGGCGGGAACGCCCAGCTGCTCGGCAAGCGTCTCGATGGTCGGGGTGTCGGGCGTGTCCAGGTCCTCGACGGGCGGGTGCTCCGTGCCGTCGAGGGGCGGAACCGTGGTGGTGACGGCCTCGGTGTTGGCCGCGTAGTCGCAGTTCGGGCAGTCGACGAAGGTGTCCTCACCGGCGGCGGCCGGGGCGAGGAACTCCTCGGACGCCGAGCCCCCCATCGCGCCGGAGACGGCGGAGACGATGCGGTAGTCCATGCCCAGCCGCTCGAAGATCCGCTGGTAGGCCTTGCGGTGCAGGCGGTAGGACTCGGCGAGGGCTTCGTCGCTCACGTCGAAGGAGTAGGAGTCCTTCATCTGGAACTCACGGCCCCGCAGGATGCCGGAACGGGGACGGGCCTCGTCCCGGTACTTGGTCTGGATCTGGTAGACGATGACCGGCAGGTCCTTGTAGGAGCTGCACTGGTCCTTGACGACCTGGGTGAAGATCTCCTCGTGGGTCGGCCCGAGCAGGTAGTCGGCGCCCTTGCGGTCCTGGAGCCGGAACAGCAGGTCGCCGTACTCCTCGTAGCGGCCGGACTGCTCGTAGGGGTCCTTGGGCAGCAAGGCCGGCAGCAGCACCTCCTGGCCGCCGATCGCATCCATCTCCTCGCGCACGACGCGGGTGACGTTCTCCAGGACCTGCTTGCCCAGTGGCAGCCAGGTCCAGATGCCGGCCGCCGCACGACGGACGTAGCCGGCGCGGACCAGCAGCTTGTGGCTGAGCGTCTCGGCATCCGCCGGATCGTCGCGCAGCGTCTTCAGCATCGACGTGGACAAGCGCTGCACTCGGGCTGCCATGGGAATCTCCTGCGGATCTGGTGCGGTCAGAGCAGGAGGTTATCCGCTGCCGACAGCCGGACGGAAATGCGATGCGGCGGGCCGGCGCCCGGTCCGGCGCTCACCCCCGGCGCAACGGAAGACACGCACCCATCACCGCATACGGCCGCGCCGCCGAAGGGAAGCGGACGCGGCGGGCCAGGTCCCGGTAGCCGAGGGAGTGGTAGAGGGCCCGGGCCGGACTGTCGGCGTCGATCGCGGACAGGATCGAGCGGGGCTCGCTCGCGACATCGGTCAGCGCGGTGATCAGGGCACGCCCGATCCCGCGGTTCTGGTAGGTGGGATGCACGTGCAGTTCGGTGACGGCGAAGGAGTCGCTGAGCCAGTCGGCGTGCCCCGCCTGGCGCAGATAGGGGTGCACCACGGTGGACCACCACTGGGTGCGGTCGTTCGGCATGCCGTAGATGAAGCCGACCAGCCGCCCCTCTGGGGTGGTGGCTCCCAGCGCCCGGGTTCCCCGCTGCTGCAGGTGACGCAGCACGATGTGCCTGCGTACGCCCATCTCGTCGTCGGTCAGCCCGAAGGCGAGGGCCTGCACCGCCAGCGCGTCGTCCACCCGAGCCGCCAGATCGAGCGGGCCGACCTGTGCCCCCGACGCGTGCGACGGCTGTCCCCCGGAAGTGTGCTGCATGCCCGGGAGGCTACTAGGTCCTGTCTGGGGCGCGTTCAGAAAAGGACGCTCATGAAGGCGCCGGTCTCGCGGAATCCCACGCGGCGGTAGGCGGCGCGTGCCGCGGTGTTGTAGTCGTTGACGTACAGGCTCACCAGGGGGGCGAACTCGCGCAGCGCGTAGCGCAGCACCGCGGCCATGCCCGTCACGGACAGGCCACGGCCGCGGTGTTCGGGGCTGACCCACACGCCCTGGATCTGGCACGCCTGCGGGGTCACCGCGCCGATCTCGGCCTTGAAGACGACCCGGCCGTTCTCCACGCGGGCGAAGGAACGGCCGGAGCCGATCAGCTCGGCGACGCGGGACTGGTAGATCAGGCCGCCGTCACCGGCGAGCGGGGAGACGCCGACCTCCTCGGTGAACATCGCGACGCAGGCCGGCATGACGAGGTCCATCTCGTCCTTCCGGGTACGCCGGACCAGCGGGTCGGGGCCGATGCCGTCGGGCAACCGGTCGGTGACCATCAGCGGCTGGTGGGGGCGAACGTCGCGGGCCGGCCCCCAGTGCGGCTCGAGGTGCTCCCACAGGGCAGCTGTCGGCGCCGCGGAGCCGACGATCGAGGAACAGCGGCGGCCCTGCCGCCGGGCGCGCTCGGCGAAGGCACGCACGGCTTCCGGACCCGCGCACATGGGCACGAGGTTGGCCCCGGCGTAGCACAGGGACTCCAGGCGGCCGCGGCGGTACCAGCCCCACATCTCGCCGCCGAGCCGGTGCGGGTCGAGGCCGGCGATCCGGACGCGCGAGGTGACGAAGGCGTTGTGCACGGGTTCGCGGCGCAGGACCGCGAGGGCCTCGTCGAGCCGGTCGGGCTCGAGGACCCGCACTGAGCTGGTGGTCAACACGTCGTGGCTGCCTCGCCGTGCGGCCCGGTGGGCGGAAGTCGGGACTTCCCCGCACTCTACCTCCGGGCGCACGGCAGCACGCGCCGCCGGTGTGGAGACCGGGCCGTCAGCCGGCTACGGAGACCGACGGCTCGCCGGAGAGTACGCCGTCCTTCTCCATCTGCTCGGCCATCCGCATGGCCTCCTCGATGAGCGTCTCGACGATCTTGGACTCGGGCACCGTCTTGATGACCTCGCCCTTGACGAAGATCTGCCCCTTGCCGTTGCCGGAGGCGACGCCCAAGTCGGCCTCGCGGGCCTCGCCGGGCCCGTTGACGACGCAGCCCATGACAGCGACGCGCAGCGGCACCTCCATGCCCTCCAGACCGGCGGTGACCTCGTCGGCCAGCTTGTACACGTCGACCTGGGCGCGGCCGCAGGACGGGCAGGAGACGATCTCCAGGCGGCGCTGCCGCAGGCCGAGGGACTCCAGGATCTGGATGCCGACCTTGACCTCCTCGGCCGGCGGGGCCGACAGGGAGACGCGGATGGTGTCGCCGATGCCCTCGGCGAGCAGGGCGCCGAAGGCCACGGCGGACTTGATGGTGCCCTGGAAGGCCGGGCCGGCCTCGGTGACGCCCAGGTGCAGCGGATAGTCGCACTTCTGTGCGAGCAGCCGGTAGGCGTTGACCATCACGACGGGGTCGTTGTGCTTGACGGAGATCTTGATGTCGCGGAATCCGTGCTCCTCGAACAGGGAGCACTCCCACAGGGCGGATTCGACGAGCGCCTCGGGGGTGGCCTTGCCGTACTTCTCCAGCAGGCGCTTGTCCAGGGAACCGGCGTTGACACCGATCCGGATGGGGGTGCCGGCCGCCGAGGCGGCCGCGGCGATCTCCTTGACCTTGTCGTCGAACTGCCTGATGTTGCCCGGGTTGACGCGGACCGCCGCGCAGCCGGCGTCGATGGCCTGGAAGACGTAGCGCGGCTGGAAGTGGATGTCGGCGATGACGGGGATCTGCGACTTGGCCGCGATGGTCTTCAGCGCTTCGGCGTCCTCCTGACGGGGGCAGGCGACGCGGACGATCTGGCAGCCGGAGGCGGTCAGCTCGGCGATCTGCTGCAGGGTCGCGCCGATGTCGGAGGTCTGCGTCGTGGTCATCGACTGCACGGACACCGGTGCGTCGCCGCCGACGGCCACCGGGCCGACCTGGATCTGGCGACTGACGCGGCGTTCGGCCAGCTTGAGCGGTACGTCCGGCATTCCGAGCGAAATCGCAGTCATCGTGCGTGCAACCCCAACGTTGATCAAGGTCCCGAGATCGACGGGCTCCGTCCCCGAGATTACGGCACGGACACCGCCCCGGCACACCACGGCATGGAAGTCGCACAAAAGGTGACGACCGGGCGCAAACCGCCCGGTCGTCCTTTCGTTCGGATGAGGACTCAGCCGGTCAGCTGCACCGGGTTGACGATGTCGGCGGCCATGACGAGCAGCGTGAAGCAGATGAACACACTGGCCACGAGGTAGGCGACCGGCATCAGCTTCGCGACGTCGAACGGGCCCGGGTCGGGCCGCCGGAAGACGCGGGCGACCGCGCGGCGCAGCGACTCCCAGAGCGCGCCGGCGATGTGTCCGCCGTCCAGCGGCAGCAGCGGCAGCATGTTGAACAGGAACAGCGACAGGTTGAAACCCGCGACGATGAACAGCATGACCGCGACCTGCTGGCTGGCCGGGATGTCAAGGGTGAAGACCTCACCGCCGACCCGGGCCGCGCCGATGACGCCCATCGGGGAGTCCTGGGCGCGCTGTCCGCCGTCGAAGACGGCGTCCCACAGCCCGGGGATCTTGGACGGGACGGCGATCAGCGCGTCGACGCCGGAGGACATCATCTGGCCCATCCGGTCGGTGGCCTCGGTGAACGACAGCTGTTGGACGCCGCTGGCCGGGCTGAAGCCGAGGAAGCCGGTGGTGACCTGACCGGGGACCACGTTGCCGTGCTCGTCGAGTTTGTGCACCTTCTGCTTGATCAGCTTCGCGTGCAGGGTGCGCAGATCCCCGTCGCGGCGGACGGTGAACGTCACGTCTCCGGAGGAGTTCCGGATGGTCTGCTGCAGCTGGCGCCACTCGGTGATCTTCTTCCCCTGGAAGGAGACGATGGTGTCACCGGGCTTGAGTCCGGCGAGGTTCGCCGGGGTCTTGTCGGCTCCCTTGGGGCACTTGCTGGTGTCGGTGTGCTGAGTGGCCTTGACCACACACTTCTCGACGGTGGAGACGGTGGTCGTGGTGGTGTTGATGCCGAAGGTCATCAGCACGGTGAGGAACAGCGCGACGGCCAGGACGAGGTTCATGAACGGGCCGGCGAACATGACGATGACGCGCTTCCACGGCCTGCGGGTGTAGAACAGCCGCTCCGCGTCGCCCTCCTGCAGCTCCTCGTAGGCGGCCGCGCGGGCGTCCTCGATCATGCCGCGGAAAGGCGAGGTGGAGCGCTTGCGGATCCTGCCGTCGTCACCGGGCGGGAACATGCCGATCATGCGGATGTAGCCGCCGAGCGGCACGGCCTTGACGCCGTATTCCGTCTCACCCTTGCGTCGGGAGAAGACCGTCGGCCCGAAACCAACCATGTACTGCGGCACCCGGATACCGAACATCTTGGCCGTGGACAGGTGGCCGAGTTCATGCCAGGCGATGGAGATGAGCAGGCCGACGGCGAAGACGACTATGCCGAGGATGGTCATCAGAATCGTCATGCACGGGCCTCCGTTACCGCCTTGGCGGCCAGTTCGCGGGCGCGTCGCCGCGCCCAGGTCTCGGCCTCCAGGACATCGGTCAGGGTCAGGTCGGTTGCTCCGGGCATGCCGCTGTGCCCGGCGTGTTCCTCCACGACTGCGGAGACCGTATCGACAATACCGTTGAACGGCAGGCTGCTCGCGAGGAAGGCCTCCACGCACTCCTCGTTGGCGGCGTTGAAGACGGCGGGAGCGGTACCACCCAGCGCGCCCACATGACAGGCCAGCGGCACGGACGGGAAGGCCTTCTCGTCGAGGGGGAAGAACTCCCAGTTCATGGCCTTGGACCAGTCGAAGACCGGCCCGGCGTCCGGAACCCGCTCGGGCCAGCCGAGGCCGAGCGCGATGGGCAGCCGCATGTCGGGCGGGCCGCACTGCGCCAGGGTGGAACCGTCGTGGAATTCCACCATCGAGTGAATGTAGGACTGTGGGTGGACGACCACCTGGATGCGCTCGAACGGAATGTCGTACAGCAGATGGGCCTCGATGACCTCGAGCCCCTTGTTCACCAGGGTCGCGGAATTCACGGTGATCACCGGGCCCATGGCCCAGGTGGGGTGTGCCAGCGCGTCCGCGGGGGTGACGTCGGCCAGCTCCGCCCTGCCGCGCCCCCGGAACGGGCCGCCCGAGGCGGTGACCAGCAGCTTGCGTACCTCCCGGCGAGTGCCGCCCATCAGCGCCTGGAAGAGCGCGGAGTGCTCCGAGTCGACGGGCACGATCTGCCCCGGCTTGGCCAGCGCCCGCACGAGCGGGCCGCCGACGATCAGTGACTCCTTGTTGGCCAGGGCCAGCACGTGCCCGGCCTCCAGGGCGGCCAGGGTGGGGGCGAGCCCGATGGAACCGGTGATGCCGTTGAGCACGGTGTGGCACTCGCCGGCCGCCAGCTCGCTCGCCGCCTCCGGCCCGGCCAGCACCTCGGGCACCGGCTCACCGGGGCCGTACTGGGCGCGCAGCGCCTGGCGCAGGTCGGAGACCTTGTCCTCACGGGCGACGGCCACCCGCCTCACCTGCAGCCGGTGGGCCTGCCCGGCCAGCAGCTCCACCCGGCCGCCGGCCGCGGACAGGGCGGTCACCCGGAATCGGTCGGGGTTCTTCAGCACCACGTCGACCGCCTGGGTGCCGACGGAGCCGGTGGAGCCAAGGATCACCACGTCCCGGAGGCCGTCGTGGACGGATGAGCGCGGGCGGTAGGTCAGATGCGGGTCAGCCAGAGAGTCCGTCATCCCCCCATTGTGTCCAAGGGGTGGACAGCCGACGACACCCCGGTCCGGTCGCGGTGTCGCCGGTGGCGTCCTCAGCCGAGTTCGAGGCTCGTCACGCCGAACGCCCGCTCGGTGCGGGACGGCGGCACCGGACCGGTGTACATGCGTACCGTCTCGAACGACGGGGTGAGTTTCCGCTCGGCGACCAGGCAGAGGGCGGCCTCGTTGTGCTCGGGGACGTCGATGAACACCTCGCCGCTTTGTGCGTGCGCGGCCAGCGCGTCGAAGAGCGCCTCGGCGTCCTCGGCGGTGTCGGCGAACAGCGGACCGACGCGGTACCCCTCGCGTGCCTCCCGGATCACGCCGTACCCGGTGAGCCGGCCGTCACGGACGGCCGCGCAGGCGGTGTGCCCGGCTGCCGTCAGCCAGCGGCCGACGAAGGGGGCCCGGTCGGCCGGGAAACACTCGCGGTCGTAGGCGGCGACCGCCTCGGCGCGCTCGGGCGTGACCGGCATGATCTGCGTCCCGGCCGGCACCCGTCCCCGGCCCTGGACGGGTCGCCCGCCGAAGCGGACGGTGCGGTGCGCGGCGGCGAATCCGGACCGCCGGTAGGTGGCCGCCTGCGCCGGCACGGCGTCCAGCCCGACGGTCCGCTCCCCCGCATGCGGGACGGCCTGACGCCAGGTGGCCAGGCCGAGCCCGCGCCCGCGGTGCTCGGGGTGCACCAGGTAGTAGCCGAGGAAGGCGTACCGGGCCGAATAGCGCACGACGGAGACCGCGGAGACGGGCCGGCCCTCCCGACGGCCGAGGAAGAACCCCGCCGGGTCGGTGGGGTGGAAGCAGTCGGTGTCCCCGCGGCCCGGGTTCCAGCCCTCGTCGGCGGCCCACTCCTCCATCAGCCGCCAGTCGTCCAGCGTGGCGCGGGAGACGACGAGTTCGCCTGTCATGGTGTCCTTTCGTGCAGGGTCGTTGCCGTGCGGAGGGCGCTGGTGCTGCAGGTCAGATGAGGTCCATGGCGGCCACCTCGTCGGGGCTGCCGTAGCTGACGGGCCCCTGGAAGCGGCGCCGGGCGGTGGCGAACCACCACACGGTCGCCACGAGCAGCACCGCGCCCAGCGCGATGGGCGCGTAGTTGAACGAGGTCGGGGTGATGGGCGAGGCCTGCGGCAGCATGAACAGCACGTTGCTCACGACGATCCAGACCACGGCGATCGTCCCGACGGGCTTGCCGAACCGTCCCAGGCTCCACGGCCCGGCCTGGAAGTCGTTCAGCCGCAGGCGCAGGAAGATCGGCACGCCGTAGGCGAGGAAGAGGCCGCACACGTTGACGCTCACGATGGCGGTGAAGGCGGTGTGGGACCACCAGCCGGGCACCACGAGCACCATCGAGCTGACGGCCGCGAGCCACACGGCTTTCACGGGAGTACGGGTGCGGGTGGAGACCGAGTGCCACCAGCGGGAGCCGGGCATCGCGCCGTCGCGGGAGAAGGCGAAGATCTGCCGGGTGTTGCTGGTCATGTTGGCCAGGCCGCAGAAGAGCATCGCGCCGATCACGATGAGCAGCAGCAGCTCGGCGGCGCCCAGGCCCAGGGAGTCGATGAGGATCCGCACGGGCGGCGCGTCGGCACCGGCCTCCTTCGCGTAGTCGCCGATGGAGTACACCAGGGCGAGCATCAGCACCAGGCCGGAGGCCGCGGACCAGGCGATGGCACGGACGATGCCGCGCGGCGCGTTGACGGTGGCCTGCACGGTCTCCTCCGACATGTGGAAGCTGCCGTCGAAGCCGGTGAACGTCCAGCTGGTGACGAGGAGTCCGAGCATGCCACCGTAGACCGCGTTGGTGAAGCCGGTGTTGTTGGCGAAGTGCGCCACGAAGGACGCGGACTGGTGCTGCTCGTGGCCCAGGGACAGCGCCAGCACGATGACGACCATGCCGAGGAGCAGCCACCACACCGAGATGCGGTTGAGGATGGCGACGAGGTGGACGGTGTAGGTGTTGGCCAGCGCCTGCAGCACCAGGATGACGGCGGTGATGAGGACCGTGCGCTGCTGCGTCACCTCGTAGGAGGGCCACTGCATGGCGACGAAGGCCTGGATGAAGGTCGCCGCCGCGTATCCGGTGGCAGCCGTGCCGCCCACCTGCCCGACGAAGTTGAGCCAGCCGGTGTACCAGGACCAGGCGCCCTTGTGGCGTTTGGCGAGTTTTCCGGCCGAGAAGTAGAGAGCGCCGCTCGTCGGATACGCGGAGGCGATTTCCGCCATCGCCGCGCCGACGAGCAGCACCATCAGCGAGACGCCTATCCAGCCGAACACCAAAATGCGCGGTCCGCCGGCGTTCATGCCGAATCCGAAGGACGAGAAGATTCCGGAGATGATGTTGATGATGGTGAACGATATGGCGAAGTTGTCGAACGCCCGGAATCGACGGGTGAGTTTCCGCGGATAACCCATCGCGTGCAGCGTCGCGTCGTCGTCGAGAGCGGCATTCGCACCGCGCTCTCGGGTTTTGGTGCGGGAGAGGAATGCGGAGCCGGACACGAGCGCAACCTTTCGTGAGTGGTGGGACGTCGGGTCGTGCGGGAACGCGGCGGTCAGTCGGTGCCTGCGGGCACCATGAGCCCGCAGGCACGTCTCGCCTTGGTGAGCTGTGCGGCGGGATCACCCCAGGCCGCCCACGGCATCCGTGAGGCGTAGCAGCCCATGGCGAGGAGGACGGGCCGGGCCTCGAACTCGCACTTGGCCATGACCAGGGCGTGTGCGAGGTAAGCGAGGTCGAGGACGGGCGTGTGCCGGTAGCCGGCGACATGCGGCAGCCAGTGCTCATAGGCGCTCAGGGCCGTCGCCTTCCACTGGGGCTGCTCCCAGGTGCGGTGGGCGAGCGGCGAGTCGGGCTTGTGCTCCTGGACGAGCGCGACCAGTGGCAGCAGCCGCAGCGGGGAGGTGACCGGCGCACGCTGCCCGAGGAAGGCGGCCACGTCCCAGGGTTCGTTCGCGGAGCCGCCGTGCCGGGTGAAGAAGAAGGTGAGGAAGCGGTGATGTGCCTCGCGGTTCCACGGGTCGAGCCGCAGGATGTGGGAGAACAGCACCCACGGTCCGGGCGGGGCGGTGAGCAGGCCGCGCGGCGCCGGATCCTGGGGGCGCTGCAGCCGGGCGAGCGCCAACTGGGCCAGATGCGGAGTCGGATCGGCGGGGGCGGCCTCGGCAGCGCGGCGGCAGGCGGCCAGCGCGATGCGTTCCAGGCCGGCGGCGAAGGTGTTGCGGGCGTCGGCGGCCCGCAGCGCCCGCAGGACGGCCACCCGGGCCCACATGAGTGTGGACTCGGGGCTCGGTTCCTCCGCGAGCCAGCGCTCGACCAGGTCGGAGTCCGCGGATTCCGAGGCCAGAACGAGAGAGCGGTGAGCCCGTAATCCGAAGTCCTGCCGGGCGGCCACCAGAATCTGTTGAGCGCTGAAATACCTTCCGGCACGGACATCGACACAGGCGCGTGCCAGCTCACGGTCATCGGCCGCAGGATGCCAGACGTACTGTCCCTCGAACTCGCCAGCCGCCATGCGCTCCTGCCGAATCAGCCGTCCCCGTTCTTCACCGCCCCGCGCGGCGCACCACGGGCGCATGCGGAAAGAGCCGGATGTCGCGCCGGCATCCTCGGCGGTTGGTCACCGACAGACTACTCAGCGCATGCCCGCCCGTGAACCGGTAACGCCGGAGGGGGCCGGCGTCCGTCGGCCCCCTCGTTCCTCTTGCCCCTTTTCTCCCCCTCGGGCCTCAGCCGGCGCGCAACTCCTCGAGCGAGGCGCTGCGGCGCAGGAGCAGGGCGCTCACGCCGACGGCCGTCAGCACGAGGGCGAGCGCGCCGGCGCCGTACAGGGCGAGTTCGCCCCACGGGACGTGCGCGACGCGCACGATGTCGTGGACGTGGACGGCTCCGCCGTCCACCCGGTCGCTCGGTCCGGGCACCCTCACCTCCGTCTTGAACGAGCGTCCCAGTGCGGCGCCGACGGCGAGCGCGAGCAGCAGAGCCGGCACGAGCGGGGCCAGCGTCTGCCAGAGCAACGACCTGCCGATGACGCCGCATGGCACGCCGGCGGCCACCAGCGCCGCGTGGGTGCGGCGGCGGGAGGCGACGGCCTCGGCGAGGGCGACGAGCACCCCGGCAGCGGAGATGACGAGCGCCACGACCAGCGCGGCGTCCACGAGGTTCATCGCGTCGATGTAGAAGGTGTCCGGCGGGTAGACCCCGTGGTGTCCGCCGGCCGCATCGATGGCCTGCGAGGCTGCCCTGTACGCGGCCTTCCGTGCCTCGAAGAGGGAACGGAAGGCCGCAGATCCGCCGGCGACCAGCACGGCCGTCAGGAGAGCGGCGTAGACCCGGCTTCCCTGCCACGGGTCGGCCATCAGGCGCCTGGCCGCCAGCACAGTGGCCGGTCCGCGGCCGAAGCGGTGCAGCAGCCTGCCTGCCGCCTGTGAGAACCACCCGGTGGACAGCACGAGTCCGATCGCCACCGTCAGCACACCGCCTACGAGCCCGAGCAGCACGAGGGCGTAAGCCCCGCTTTGGGCGTGCGCCAGGGCGACCGACGCGGCGAAGGCCACCGATCCGAGAGCCAGCAGCACGGCCGGCCATGGGCGCGGTGCACGCTGCGGGCGGGTGCGGCGGGTCACGCCGAGCGGTGTGACGACGACGCTGCGCAGCAGCAGCGCGGAGGCGCCCGACGCCAGGACGGGGACCGCGAGGACGATCAGGGCCAGGACGACCACGGGGGGCAGGACGTCCGTCGGCAGGGGGCGCACACCGATGTGGTTCGGGTTGTCCAGCGCCGCCCGCGCGGCGAAGTAGGCGCCGAGGGCCGTCAGGGAGCCGAGCAGCGCGGCGGTGCCGGTCTCGGCCGCCGCGAGGGAGATCACCTGTCGCGGCGTGCCGCCGGCCAGGCGGACGGCGGCCAGCCGGCGGTCGCGGGCGGGGCCGCCGAGCCGGGCGCACTGCCCGGCCAGCGCGAGGACGGGGATCGTCAGCAGCAGCAGTGTGCCGGCGACACCCGGGCGCAGGCCCTGCTCCCTGAGCAGTTCGCCGGTGTAGCGCGGGGCGTGGCCGCCGAGCGCCGGGTGACTGATCGCCAGCACCGTGACGGCCGCCAGCAGGGCGAGCGTCGCCAGCGCCGCGCTGAGTGCGGTGAGCACCGCGCGCAGGGTGTCCGTGCGGGTGCCGGCCCGGGCGAGCCGGATGAGTGTGCCGGGGCGCATGCCGGAGGCGGGTTCCGCCGGCCGGGGTCCGGTGCGGGCGGCGGAGGTCGCCGCAGTCGCCGTCACGGGCGGGCCTCGAGCACGGCGGCGGCGCCGAGCCCGGTGGAGTCCACGATGCCGTCGCGCAGCACGACCTCGCGGTCCGCGTAGGCGGCGACGGCCGGTTCGTGGGTGACGAGCACGACCGTCATCCCGTCCTGGCGCACCGACTGCACCAGCTCGGCGAGGAGGTGTTCGCCGCTCAGCACGTCCAGCGCGCCGGTGGGCTCGTCGGCGAAGAGCACCTTGGGCCGGGTGATCAGTGCCCGTGCGGCGGCGATCCGCTGCTGCTGGCCGCCAGAGGTCTCCGCGGGCCGCACGTCGGCGACGTCCGCGACGCCGAGCCGGCCGAGCTCGTCCATGGCGGCGGCGTGTGCCTCGCGGCGGGTCTGCCCGGAGAGCAGCAGGGGCAGCGCCACGTTCTCCGCGGCGGACAGCTCCCCGACGAGCTGTCCGAACTGGAACAGCACGCCGAAGTCGCTGCGGCGCAGCCGGGAGCGTTCGGTCTCGGCGAGGGTGTCGATACGGCGGCCGGCGTAGGTCACCTCGCCGGACTCGGGGCGCAGGATGCCGGACAGGCAGTGCAGCAGCGTGGACTTGCCGCTGCCGCTGGGGCCGGTGACGGCGAGGATCTCTCCCCCGGCCACCTCCAGGGACACACCGCGCAGGGCGGGCGTCCGTTCGTAGGATCTGGCCACATCACGGGCTTGCAGGAGCGTCATGCGTGCACCTCCCGGTGCAGGTCGGCGACGCGGCCCAGCGTGGTCTGCAACCAGCGCAGGTCGGCGTCGAGGTGAACGATGGCGAAGTCCGCGGCGATCACGTCGCCGAGCGTGGAGCGGGGGTCGGTCTTGACGACGGTGAGTTCGCGCAGCCGGGCGGTGTGTGCCGCGCGCTGGGCGACGAGGTAGTCGTGCGCCTGGCCGGCGTCGGCGGCGAGCAGCGCGACGACGACCTTGGCGAGCAGTGTGCTGGCGACGTAGGGCGCGGGGGACTCGGTCTGCGCCATCCAGTCGGCGAGCGCGGTGCGTCCGGACTCGGTGAGTGCGTACCGGGTACGGTCCGGTCCCCCTTCACGGCTCTGCCCGGCCTGGTCGATGAGCCCGTCCCGCTCCAGACGCCCGAGGGTCGCGTACACCTGCCCGAAGGCGAGCGGCTTGGCCTGTGGAAAGCGCTTGTCGTGCGCCTTCTTCAGGTCGTAACCGTGGAGCGGCCCTGCGGCGAGCAGGGCGAGCAGGACGTACGCTGCGGTCGACATGGCCGATACTATTCTCTGAGAGAATAGATCGTGTCAAGGCGCGCCCGTCTGCCGGGACGGCGCGGCCTGACACCATGTCCGGGACGACCGGCACGAAGGAGCAGCCACCGATGAACGAAGACATCGAGGAGTCCTGGGACGCCCGGTACAGCGAGAGCGAGCGGGTGTGGAGCGGACGGCCCAACGCGGCGCTGGTCCGGGAGGTGAGCGAACTGACGCCGGGGCGGGCGCTGGATCTGGGGTGCGGCGAGGGGGCCGACGTCATCTGGCTGGCGCAGCAGGGCTGGCAGGTGGTCGGCACCGACATCTCGCGCGTCGCACTCGCCCGCGCGGCCGAACACGCCGCGGCGGCGGGTGTCGCCGAGCGGACTCAGTTCCGGCACCACGACCTGAGCACCTCGTTTCCCGAGGGCTCCTACGACCTGGCCTCGGCGTTCTTCCTGCACTCCCGCGGCGACGTGCCCCGCGAGGCGATCCTGCGGCGGGCGGCCGCAGCAGTCGCCCCCGGCGGCGTGCTGCTGGTCGTCGGCCACGCCGAGGCCGGCCCGCACGGGCCGCCGGCCGACGTCGTCCTGCCCACACCGCGGGAGACCCTCGCCGCGCTCGAGTTGCCTACGGACGCGTGGGAGGTGCTGCGCAGCGAGGAGCACGACGACCCCGGCCACTCCCACGGCGGCGAGGAGCCGGCGATCCGCCGCAACAACACGGTCATGGTCCGTCGGCTCCTACCTGATCCGGGCCGCGTCAGCTGATGGGGCGGTGCACGTTCTCCTTCGCGGACGGACCCGGCTCCGCCTCGGCGATCCAGGGGCCGTCCGTCGAGGCGTCGATGACGCCCTCCTCCAGCCACTGGTAGGAGCCGGCGAGGATGCCGCGCACCACCGAGCGGTCCAGCTCGTCGGTGTTGGTCCACAGCCGGCCGAACAGCTCGTCCACCCGGATGCGGGACTGTCGGCAGAAGGCGTCGGCCAGCTGATGGGCGGCGCGGCCCTGCGCGTCGTCGCGGCCCAGGCCGGCGGCACGCACGCAGGAGGCGCTCATCGCGAAGAGCTCCGCGCCGATGTCGACGATGCGGCCGAGGAAGCCCTGCTTGGTCTCCATCTTCCCCTGCCAGCGCGACATGGCGTAGAAGGTGGAGCGGGCCAGCTTCCGGGCCGTGCGTTCGACGTAGCGCAGGTGGGTGGCCAGGTTGCCGAACTCCGCGTACGAGCGAGGCAGCTGGCCGGGACCTGCGACCAGGCCGGGGAGCCAGCGGGCGTAGAAGCCGCCGGCGGCGAGCGCCGCCTTGCGCTTGTCTGACAGCGACTTCTCCGGGTCGATCAGGTCACCGGCGACCGACAGGTGGGCGTCCACCGCCTCCCGCGCGATCAGCAGGTGCATGATCTCGGTGGAGCCCTCGAAGATGCGGTTGATGCGCATGTCGCGCAGCAGCTGCTCGGCCGGCACCCCGCGTTCGCCGCGCGCCTGAAGCGAGGCGGCCGTCTCGTAGCCGCGGCCGCCGCGGATCTGGACCAGCTCGTCGGCCATCCGCCAGCCCATCTCGCTGCCGAACAGCTTGGCCAGCGCAGCCTCGATGCGGATGTCGTTGCGGCTCTCGTCGGCCATCTGGGAGGACAGGTCGACCATCGCCTCCAGCGCGAACGTCGTCGCCGCGATGAAGGACATCTTCGCGCCGACGGCCTCGTGCTCGGCGACCGGCTTGCCCCACTGGACGCGGGCCTCGGACCACTCCCGGGCGATCTTCAGGCACCACTTGCCGCTGCCCACACACGTCGCGGGCAGGGAGAGCCGCCCGGTGTTCAGCGTCGTCAGGGCGATCTTCAGCCCGGCGCCCTCCTTCCCGATGCGATTGACCGCCGGGACCCGGACCTGGTGGAACCGCGTGACGCCGTTCTCGATTCCGCGCAGGCCCATGAAGGCGTTGCGGTTCTCCACCGTCACGCCCTCGGACGCGGCCTCGACGACGAACGCGCTGATACCGCCGGGGTGCCCCTCGGACTTCGGCACCCGGGCCATCACGACGAGCAGGTCGGCGACCACTCCGTTGGTCGTCCACAGCTTGACGCCGTCCAGCAGGTAGTCGTCGCCGTCCGGAACGGCGGTGGTGGCCAGTCGGGCCGGGTCGGAGCCGACGTCCGGCTCGGTGAGCAGGAACGCGGAGATGTCGGTGCGCGCACAGCGCGGCAGGAAGGCGTCCTTCTGCTCCTGGGTGCCGAAGAGCTTCAGCGGCTGCGGCACGCCGATCGACTGGTGGGCCGAGAGCAGGGCGCCGACGGCGGGGCTGGCCGAGCCGGCCAGGGCCAGCGCCTTGTTGTAGTAGACCTGACTCAGGCCGAGGCCGCCGTACTCGGTGCCGACCTTCATGCCCAGCGCACCCAGGTCCTTCAGCCCGGCGATCACCTCGTCGGGGATGCGGGACTCGCGTTCGATGACCGCGCCGTCGATCGTCCGCTCGCAGAACTCGCGCAACTTGGCGAGGAAGTCCTCACCGCGCCGCATCTCGTCCGGGTCCGGCTGGGGGTAGGGATGGACCAGGTCGAGCCGGAAACGGCCGAGGAACAGCTCCTTGGCGAAGCTGGGCTTCCGCCAGTCCTGTTCACGCGCCGCCTCGGCGACCTCTCGTGCCTCACGTTCGGTCACGGTCATGACGCTCGATCACCTCGCACATTCGCACTACCGGCCGGTGCTACCGATGCGTATGTACCCGCGATCGGCGATCGCTATCAGCCACCACACGGAAGTGGGTGGACAGCCGGGCACGGCGATCGGCAGCCGGCCGGCGACGGTGGTGGCCGCGGGTGTGGCGCACAGCAAGGCGGCGACGTGCGGGTTCCGGGCCATGAGGCGCCTGCGGCCGGGGTGCCGCCCGATCGGGCGGCACCCCGGCCGTGTCCGTCAGAGCTCGAGGCCGGTGAGCACCATGACACGCTCGTAGGTGTAGTCCTCCATCGCGAACTCCACGCCCTCGCGGCCGACGCCGGACTCCTTGACGCCGCCGTAGGGCATCTGGTCCGCGCGGTAGGACGGGACGTCGCCGACGACCACGCCGCCGACCTCCAGCGCCCGGTGGGCGCGGAAGGCGGCCTGCACGTCGTGGGTGAACACGCCCGCCTGCAGGCCGTACTTGGAGTCGTTGGCGGCGGCGAACGCGGCCTCCTCGCCATCGACCTTCACGAAGGACATGACCGGTCCGAAGACCTCCTCGCAGCCGATCCGCGTGTCGGCGGGGACGTCCTCCAGGACGGTCGGCGCATAGCTGGCGTCCTCACGCTTGCCGCCGGTCAGCACCTTCGCGCCTCGCGAGACGGCCTCCTCGACCCAGGACTCGACACGCTTGGCCGCGTCCTCGCTGACCAGCGGGCCGACGTCCGTCGCCTCGTCCGACGGGTCGCCGGTGGCCAGCGCCTCGACGGCCGCGACGACCTTCGGGACGAGGCGGTCGTGGACCGAGGCGTCGGCGATGACGCGCTGCACCGAGATGCAGGACTGGCCGCCCTGGTAGTTGGAGAAGGTGGCGATGCGCTTGGCCGCGTGATCGAGGTCGGCCTCGGAGGAGTAGTCGCCCAGCACGATCGCGGCACCGTTGCCCCCGAGCTCGAGGGTGACGCGCTTGCGTGGCACGGACTCCAGGATGGACCAGCCCACCGGCGCCGAGCCGGTGAAGGAGATGATCGGCAGCCGCTCGTCCTGGACGAGGGAGGGCATCTTCTCGTTCGGGACGGGCAGCACGCTCCAGGAGCCGGCCGGCAGGTCCGTCTCGGCGAGCAGTTCACCGAGCAGGATCGCGGACAGCGGGGTGGCCGGTGCCGGCTTGAGAATGATCGGGGTGCCGACCGCGATGGCGGGCGCGACCTTGTGGGCGCACAGGTTCAGCGGGAAGTTGAACGGCGCGATGCCCAGCACGGGACCGATAGGGAAGCGTCGGGTGTAGGCGAGCCGCCCGGCTCCGCCGGCGTCGGTGTCGAGCCGCTGGGCGCGCCCGCCGTTGAAACGGCGCGCTTCCTCGGCGGCGAGCCGGAAAACGGAGATGCACCGGCCCACCTCGCCGCGCGCCCACTTCATGGGCTTGCCGTTCTCGGCCGAGATCAGCTTCGCGATCTCGTCGGCGCGCTCGCCGACGCGCGCGCACACGTGATCCAGTGCGGCGGCGCGCACGTGCGCCGGGGCGGCGGCGAACTCGGCGGCGACGGACGTCGCCGCGGCCACCGCCTCCTCGACCTGCTCGTCGGTGGGCACGCTCACCGCGCCGACGACCCGGCCGTCCCAGGGAGAGGTGACAGTGAGGGTGTCCTCGCCGGTGGCCTGCCGGCCGGCGAGCCAGAACGGGGAAGTGGCATTCGTGACTGGCACAGTGATCCCGGCCCTTCCGAAGTGGTGGAGAGTGCTGTAGTGCCCACGGTAGGGGGCACGCGCCGGATCGTTGATTGTCCGACTCGGCGCAGTCAGCAGGTCCGCTGCACCGCTTTGGCAGGAGTCAGCTGGTCGCCTTCAACGCCAGCCACAGCTCCATACGCACGTCCGGATCGTCCAGGGAGCGGCCGAGGATCTCCTCGACGCGCCGCATGCGGTAGCGCAGCGTGTGCCGGTGAACGCCCAGGTCAGCGGCGGCCGCGTCCCACTGGCCGTGCCGTGACAGCCAGGCGCGCAGCGACGCGACGAGGTCGCCGCGACCGTGCGCGTCGTGTTCGTGGAGCTTGCGCAACAGGCCGTCGGCGAAGGCCCGGACGGCGTCGTCGGCGAGGAGCGACAGCACGGACCCGGCAGCGACGTCCTCGTGTTCGACGAGGATCGTGCCGCGGCGACGGGCGACGGAGAGCGCCTGGTCCGCCTGTTTGAAGGCTACGGCCGTCGCGGAGAGTCCGGCGGGCGCGGAGACCCCGATGACGAGCGCCTCGTCGGGGCGCGACTCCCCCGATGCCCCGCCGTCGCCGGTGCGGGCGGCCGCGTAGTGGGCGCAGGCGGCGACTGCGGCACCGCCGTCGGAGGCCAGTACGACGAGCCGGACGCCGTCGGGCACCACGAGCACGGACTCGCCGTTGCGGGCGGCGCCCGTCTCGATCGCGTCGGTCAGGTGGTCGAGCGTACTCCCCGGCGTGGGCGGGGCGCCGGCGTCGGGGACGAGTTCCTCCACCGGGGCGCCGGAGGTCGTGATGGCGACGGGGCCACCGGCGGCGCGCACGCCGCCGGCCCGGTTGCGGGAGGCGCCGGTGGCGGCCGGCTCGGCGACGACGACCCGCATCGGTGCGTCGAGCAGGCCGCCGTAGAGCCGGCCGGCGACCGCGCGGGCGTGGTCGGCCTCGCCGGACAGCAGCATGCGCAGTACGGCGGCGCCGAGGCGCTGTTCGGCCTCCTGCAGCGCGCGGGACCGTTCGAAGACGAGGGTGAGCAGCGCGACCGCGGAATGGACGGCGTAGCGCTCCCCGGTGCCGAGGGCTGCGGCGGTGCCCACCGCGAGGACGGCTTTGGCGCGGCGCCCGGTGCCCACCGTCTGCAGTTCGACCCGGTCGTCGCCCGACTCGGCCTCGCTGACGACCGCGCTGGCCGGCGCCGTCCGGTCACGGAGGCGTTCGGCGTCGGCACAGAACCTGGCGGCGCGCCGTGCCGCCCAGCCGGGTGCGGTGGCGACCAGCGCGCCGGAGGCGTCGTACAGAGCGGTCCAGCCGCCGACGTGCGCGGCGAGGCGGGCCAGCAGGGTGGCTGGGCCCTCCTGGGACAGGGCGGCGGAGGTCATCTCACGCTGAGCGTCGAATCCGGCGGTCACCGCGCGGTACTGCTCGGACGCGATCGCGGCGGAGACGACCTTGCTGATGGCGATGAAGGGGGTGCGTCTGGGCACCTCCAACAGCGGCATGTCCGCCTCGCGGGCGGCCTCGACCAGCGCCTCGGGCACCGACTCGTAGTTGACCCCGGCGGCGAAGCCGAGCCCGACGACGCCGCTGGCGGCGAGCAGCCGCACGTAGTCGCGCATGGCCCGCGGGTCCTCGGCGTCGAGTTTCAGCGCCGTGACCAGGACGAGCTCGCCGCCTTCGAGGTAGGGCGTGGGGTCGGCCAGCTCGCTCGCGTGCGCCCAGCGCACCTGGGTGTCCAGCCGGCCCTCGCCCGCCAGCACGGTGAGCCGCAGTGTCGAGTTTTTCGCGAGGCTGGCAAGAGTCGGTGGCATAACGTCCTTCACCGTACAGGCGTCCGGGTCATTCCGGTCATTTGCGTCAGGTCACTCGCCGAGCCGGGCCAGCAGGGGCGGCGTGCGGCGGCCGCGGACGGTGGTCAGCGACAGCACGGCGTGACCGGGCGGCAGCTCGTTGGCCAGGTCGGAGGCCGACCAGCGCTGCCGCTGGACGGTGCGGACGGTCACCGACTCGGCGGTGACGTGTTTGCCAGTCGCCAGGCGGCGCACGGTGTGCATGAGGCGGGTGAAGGGCTCGTCGGAGACCAGCTGCCGGTTGGTGACGTCCCGGGTCTGCACCCACTCGGTGCCCCACACCTCGGCGAAGTGCTCGGCGTCCCACGGGGTGACGCCCGCGCACACCATCCGGCAGCCGACCGCGCCGAGCAGCGGTGCGCGCAGCGGCTGCGGGACCTCGTCGAGCGCGCGCAGGGTGAGAACGACGCCGGCGTGCGAGGAGCGAAGCTGCTGCAGGCCGCGAAGTGCGTGCGGCGTGACGGTGCGTGCGGCGTCGTCGAGGACGAGGCAGGCGAACAGCGACCGGTCCTCGCGGGTCTCGGCGGAGGCGGTGAACTGGGCGAGCACCAGCCGGGCCAGGATGCGCGACGCCTCGGCGTGCCCGCGCTCCGGCAGGTCGACGCGGACGCGCAGCGGATGTTCCAGCGCACGCACCGAGAAGGGGCGGTCGTCGGAACCGGCTGAGCCCTCGGGCTGGAAGAAGCCGGCGAAAGCGGGCCGGTCGAGCAGCGCGACCCGGTCGGCGAGCAGCGGTGTGACATCGCCCGCCCGGCCGAGCTGGCGTGCGTGGGCGTCGAGTTCGCGCAACTGGGCGGCCTCGCCACGGCTGCGGAGCGTCGCGCGCAGTGCCTCCAGCGCGCCCGGGGGGCCGTCCAGCAGTTCACGCAGTTCCGGGACGGTCGGGAAGCGGCCGCGGGCCGCCCGGAAGGGGCCGATGAGCTGGGCGAGACAGGTGGCGGCACGGCGGCCGTCACCAGACGGCTCGGTCAAGTCGCCGGCCAGGGCCTCGGCGAGTATCGCGGCGGCCTCGTCCGGCTCGTGCGTGCCGCCGTAGAGGTCGAGGTCGTGGTCGGACTCGGCGCGGCCGGGCCGGACGACCACGTCGAAGGCTTCGTCAGGCGCGAGCCGGTCGCCGTCGGCGGTGACGGCGACGACGGCGGCCCGGCCGGCGAGCGCCTGCAGGCACAGGGCCTCCACGACGGGCCGTACGACACCGGTGGTCTTCCCGGCACCGGGCGGGCCGACGACGAGAGCGGAGGTGGACAGCACCCCGGGGTCAAGGGCCAGCCCCGCACCACGGTAGGCGTCGGGGTTACGGATGCTGTCGGCGGCGGTGCCGATGCGGACCTGACCGACGGCCAGGTCGTGCCGGGCGGCACGCCGCGGCAGGTCACGGTTCCCGGAGGGGTGAGCGCAGGCAGCGGCGCCGTGGCGCAGGACGCTGTCGGTGAAGTCGGGCAGGCGGGCAGGGAAGGCGCGTACGGAGTCCCAGGCCCGCTCGAGGCGAGCGTGGTCGACGTCGGTCATGCGGCCGGCCCGCAGTTCGGCGGCAAGCCGGTCGGCGGCCTCCGCCGCGCCGGCGGCCCGCAGTCCGGGCCACAGCGCGGGGTCCGCCTCCGGCGCGGGCTCGGGGGGCGCGACCTGCTCGGCGGGCGGGCGGCGCAGCCGGGCACGGGCGCGGCGGGCGGCCTCGCCCCAGTGCCCGAGACGAGCAAAGAAGAGGGCCAGACCGGCGATGACCAGGGCGTTGTAGACGTACCACGCTGCGGCGAAGAGCGTCGCGTGGCCCCGGGGGTCTGGAGTGAGAGCGTAGAGCGGCCAGAGCCAGTAGGTGCCCAGGTAGTCGAAAAACAGCAGGGACCACAGCAGCCAGCCGATGAGGAAGGAGACCACGGCGCCACTGAGCAGCTGACGTGTCGGGGTGCGATCCGGGTCCAGCGGCGGGCGCGGGCGGAAACCGTGGCGCCAGATTCCGGGTTCGGCCTCTGGACGGGGGACGCGCAGCCAGGCGGCCAGCGACGGGACGGCCTCGGGCGGTCTGCGCGGCATGGGCGGCGCGGCCGGTCCTGCGGGCTGCGGGGGCACGCCTGCGCCGGTGGTGTGCCACGCCGGGGCGCCCGCGGACGGCCGATCGGCCGCGCCTCCTTCGTCCGTGCCCCGCCCCCGGCGGGACGGTTCCGCCTCCATGGAGTGCTCCATCCCCGATCAGTCCACGTCTTCACCACACCTGCTCGCGGCCCAATCTATCGGCTGGAGAGGGCGGTTGCTCCGTCACGGCGGCGACGCGCCGGATCCGGGGTATGTCCGCGGTGGCCAACATCGTGCTCATACTGCTCCTCAGCGGTGCATGTCCGGCCCCCGCCGGTGGCCCTAGCCTGCGAAGGACGACCACACCCCGTTCCTCCTGAGGAGTGCGCAATGACCACGATGACCGAACTGTCCGGGGGTCCGTCCCTGCCCCAGGAGCGCCGCCTGGTCACCGCCGTCCCGGGGCCGAAGTCGCAGGAGCTGATGGCCCGCAAACAGGCCACGGTCGCGGCCGGTGTCGGCACGGTGATGCCGGTGTTCGCCAAGCGCGCGGGCGGCGGCATCCTGGAGGACGTCGACGGCAACGCGTTCATCGACTTCGGCTCCGGCATCGCCGTGACGTCCGTGGGCAACAGCGCCACGGAGGTCGTGCGGCGGGCGACGGCGCAGCTGGAGAGCTTCACTCACACCTGCGTGATGGTCACGCCGTATGAGCCCTACGTGGAGGTCTGCGAGGAGCTGGCCGAGGTCACCCCCGGCGACCACGCGAAGAAGTCCGCGCTGTTCAACTCGGGTGCCGAGGCGGTGGAGAACGCGGTCAAGATCGCCCGGGTGCACACCGGACGGCAGGCCGTCGTCGTCTTCGACCACGGCTACCACGGGCGCACGAACCTCACCATGGCGCTGACGTCGAAGAACATGCCGTACAAGCAGGGCTTCGGCCCGTTCGCGCCGGAGATCTACCGGGTTCCGGTCGCCTACCCCTACCGCTGGCTGACCGGCCCGGAACACTGCGCCGAGGAGGCCGCGGCACAGGCCATCGACCAGATCACCAAGCAGGTCGGCGCGGAGAACGTGGCCGCGATCCTGATCGAGCCGGTCCTGGGCGAGGGCGGCTTCATCGAGCCGGCCAAGGGCTTCCTGCCGCGCATCGCGCAGTTCGCCGAGGACAACGGCATCGTCTTCGTCGCGGACGAGATTCAGTCCGGATTCTGCCGGACCGGCCAGTGGTTCGCCTGCGAGGACGAGGGCATCGTCCCGGATCTGATCACCACCGCCAAGGGCATCGCCGGCGGGCTGCCGCTGGCCGCCGTCACCGGCCGCGCGGAGATCATGGACTCGGCGCACTCGGGTGGCCTGGGCGGCACCTACGGCGGCAACCCGGTGGCCTGCGCCGCCGCGCTGGGTGCGATCCACACGATGCGCGAGCAGGATCTGCCCGCCCGCGCCAAGCGGATCGAGGAGGTCATGAAGCCGCGACTGCAGAAGTTGGCCGAGCAGCACGGCGTGATCGGCGAGGTGCGCGGTCGCGGTGCGATGCTGGCGATCGAGCTGGTGCGGCCCGGTTCGAAGGACCCGAACCCGGAGGCCACCGCCGCGCTGGCCAAGGCCTGCCATCAGGAGGGGCTGCTCGTCCTGACGACCGGCACCTACAGCAACGTGATGCGGTTCCTGCCGCCCCTGGTGATCGGCGAGGACCTGCTGAACGAGGGCCTCGACATCCTCGAGAGCGCGCTGGCCGCGCTCTGATCGACCGCGGGTGAAGAATCTGTGGGAGGGCCATGCCGGGTCCGTGAGCGGCCTGTCCGGCGCGGCGGTCCTGTCGTACGGTTCAGTAGCAAGCCGGGTACTCCGAAAGGACACTTCGGAATTCCCTCACGAGTCGACTTCTCCTCGAAGCCGGCCCGGCCGTGCCCTCGCGCACACTCCTCACCGATCGGATGACCGCCCGCCCCACGCCCCCCGGGGTGCGCGGCCCTCCGGTCGTGACGGCCGCCCCGGAACACTCCCCCCTGTTCCGGGGCGGCCGATCCTCTTTCCCTCCCCGGCCTCGCTGCTGCTCCCGCTGTGCGCCGCCACCGCCTTCGCGCTTCTCACCTGGCAGGTGGCCGTCGACGGCCCGCTGCTCGCCGCCGACCGCAGGCTCAGTGCCCTGCTGATGGCTCACTCTCCCGGCGCCCGGTTCGCCGAACTCAGCGCCGACCTGGGCAACCCGCAGGTCGCGCTGCCGGTCCTCCTCGCCGCCATGGCCTACGTGTACTGGCGCGGCAGGCGTCTGCCACAGCCGGCGAGGTGTGCGGCCGCGGCGGTCGCGGTGCTCGTCGTGGTGCTGGCGGTGAAGGACTGGCTGGACCGGCCGGGGCCGGTACCGGGTACCGGCTACGGCTACTACCCATCCGGCCACGCCGCGACGACGCTCGTCGCCTTCGGCGCGGCCGCGCTCCTGCTGCTGCCGTTCCTGCGCCGCCGGTGGCCGTTGCCGGCGGCCGTGCTCCTGCTGACCCTCGTCAACGGGATGGGGCTGATCTGGCGCGGCTATCACTGGCCGCTGGACGTGCTGGCGAGCTGGTGTCTGGTGGTGGTGATGCTCAGCTGGCCGGCACTGCACTGCCGTCCGGGCTCCGCAGCGGCCCGTCCGCCGTCGTGACGGTCCGGCTGCGCGCCGGTGGTCACGACGTACGACACATACGCCGACACCGTCCCCGGGGTGAGGCGGGCACGACCGGCCATCCGCCCACGGACGCGCCGCAGGCGGTGACGGAGGCCACCGCCCGCGGGCAGCTCCGGCGCCGGATCAGCGGGTGACGACGAGAGTCGGCACGGGTCCGCTCGCGTCGACGTTGTACGGGTCGCCGCCGTACGGGTCGTGGGGATCGGCGTTGCGGGCGGCGACCAAGCCGATCACGAGCAGGGCCGCGATCAACACCGACAGGACCATGCCGACGATTCCCATGATGAATCCGGCGTTGGCCTGCCCGGATCCCCCCTGGATGCCTGCGGCGACCTTGCGTCGCGCGGATATTCCCAGACCCAGCGCCACGGGTGCGACGAAGACCGCCAGCAGGCTTCCGTAGCAGCTCAGCGTCAGCACCAGGCCGATGATGCCGACCACCATCGCAGCCGTCGAGGTGCCGCTGGGCAGCGGCGGGCCGGCCATCCAGGGGGCACCGGGCATGCCCGCGCCGCCGTAGCCCGGATAGCCGTAGCCGTAGCCGTAGCCGGGCGGCTGCGGCGGGCCGGGGTGGCCGTACGGCCCTGACGGGTGCGGCGCGGGTACGGCCGGCGGGCCGAACGGATCCCGGGCGGCGGGCCCGTGGGCGGGCGGGACCTGGATGTGCGGCGGCGGAGCCGCCGGGCCGTACGGGGACGAGGAGAGCGTGGGCCCCTCCGCGGCGGACGGTTCCGTCTTGCGCAGCGAGAGCCTCTCCGGCGGCGCCCAGGGATCCCGCTGATCCCCCGCCTGCCCGCGCCGTTCCCCGGGTCCCCCCTGACCGCTCTGGCCGAGATGCCCTCTATCGTCTGTCATGTCCCCTCCGGCTGTCGTTCCCGTTCATGCTATGCGTTCGCCACTGCGGCACACCCGCCTACGATGACCGGCGACCCACCGACCCGGAGGCTTCCACGTTGTCCGATCTCACCGCCTTCATCGCCGACCTGCCGAAGGCCGAACTGCACGTGCACCACGTGGGTTCGGCCTCACCGCGCATCGTCGCCGAACTGGCCGCCCGCCACCCCGACTCCCCGGTGCCCGCGGACTCCGAGAAGCTCACCGAGTTCTTCACCTTCCGTGACTTCGCCCACTTCATCGAGATCTACCTGTCAGTGGTCGACCTGATCCGTGACGCGGAGGACGTCCGGCTGCTCACCTTCGAGGTGGCCCGCGACATGGCGCGGCAGAACGTGCGCTACGCCGAACTGACCGTCACCCCCTTCAGCTCGACCAGCCGAGGCATACCCGACGCGTCCTTCATCGCCGCCATCGAGGACGCCCGGGTACGCGCCGAGCGCGAACTCGGCGTGGTACTGCGCTGGATCTTCGACATTCCTGGCGAGGCCGGCCTGCATGCCGCGGAGGAGACCGCCCGCATCGCGACCGACTCCTCTCTCGGCGCCGACGGGCTGGTGGGCTTCGGGCTGGGCGGGCCGGAGATCGGCGTGCCCAGGCCGCAGTTCAAGCCGTACTTCGACCGCGCGCGGGCGGCGGGACTGCACAGCGTGCCCCACGCGGGCGAGACGACCGGCTCGGGGACGGTCTGGGACGCCCTGAACCACCTGGGCGCCGAACGCATCGGCCACGGCACCAGCGCGCCGCAGGACCCGCAGCTGCTGGCGCACCTGGCCGAACAGCGCATCCCGCTGGAGGTGTGCCCGACCTCCAACCTGGCCACCGGCGCGGTGAAGGACCTCGAGCAGCACCCCATCCGGGAGATGGTGCGGGCCGGCGCCCTGGTGACCGTCAACAGCGACGACCCGCCGATGTTCGGCACCGACCTGAACACCGAGTACGCCATCGCGGCGCGGCTGCTCGACCTGGACGAGGCCGGCGTCGCCCGGCTGGCGAAGAACGCGGTGGACGCGGCGTTCCTGGACGCGGGCGGGAAGTCACGGCTGCGCGCCGAGATCGACGCCTACCTTGCCCGGTGGCCGCAGCCCGCATGAACGGAGGACGGCGGCGGACCAGGATCCCTCCCGGTCCGCCGCCATTCGCTTCGGCGTCCGCTCAGAGGGCCGTCATCACGTGCTTGACGCGGGTGTAGTCCTCGAAGCCGTAGGCGGAGAGGTCCTTTCCGTAGCCGGACTTCTTGAAGCCGCCGTGCGGCATCTCCGCGACCAGCGGGATGTGGGTGTTGATCCACACGCAGCCGAAGTCGAGCTCACGGGACAGCCGCATGGCACGGCCGTGGTCCTTCGTCCAGACCGAGGACGCCAGCGCGTACTCCACGTCGTTGGACCACCGCACCGCCTGAGCCTCGTCGGCGAAGGACTGGACGGTGATGACGGGGCCGAACACCTCGTTCTGGATGATCTCGTCATCCTGATTCAGCCCGGAGACGACTGTGGGGGCGTAGAAGTAGCCCTTCTCGCCGACCCGTTCGCCGCCCGCCTCGACCTTGGCGTGCGCCGGGAGACGGTCGACGAAGCCGGCGACCTTGGCCAGATGGTCGGCGTTGTTGAGCGGGCCGTAGAAACAGTCCTCGTCGCTCAGGTCGCCGGTTTTCACCTCCGAGGCGGCCTTGGCCAGCTCGGCGACGAACTCGTCGTGGACGGACTCGTGGACCAGCACGCGGGTGGCGGCGGTGCAGTCCTGGCCGGCGTTGAAGAACCCGCCGTCCCGGATGCCCTCGACGGCGGCGGGCAGGTCGGCGTCGTCGAAGACCACGCAGGGTGCCTTGCCGCCGAGCTCCAGGTGAACGCGCTTGACGTCCTTGGCCGCGCTGCCGGCGACCTGGGTGCCGGCACGCACCGATCCGGTGATGGAGGCCATGGCCGGCACCGGGTGCTCGACCATCAGCCGGCCGGTGTCCCGGTCGCCGCACACCACGTTGAAGACGCCGCGCGGCAGGATCTGGCCCATCACCTCGGCCAGGAAGACCGTGGAGGCCGGCGTGGTGTCCGACGGTTTGAGGACCACGGTGTTGCCGGCGGCGAGCGCGGGAGCGAACTTCCAGACCGCCATCATCATCGGGTAGTTCCAGGGCGCGACCTGGGCGCAGACGCCGACCGGCTCACGGCGGACGAAGGACGTCATGCCCTCCATGTACTCGCCGGCCGACTTCCCCTCGAGCATGCGGGCGGCACCGGCGAAGAAGCGGATCTGGTCGAGCATCATCGGCAGCTCCTCCTGCCGGGTCAGCTCCAGCGGCTTGCCGGTGTTCTCGCACTCGATGGCGAGCAGCTCGTCCTGCCGGGCCTCGAGCGCGTCTGCGATCTTGAGGACGGCGAGCTGGCGGGTCCCCGGCGTGGCGTCGCGCCAGGCCGGGAACGCGGCAGCGGCGGCGGCCATCGCGGCGTCCACGTCCGCGGCTGCGGACAGCGGAGCGGTCGCGTACGCCTCTCCGGTCGCCGGGTCGATCACCCGGGTGGTACGCCCGTCGGCGGCGTCCCGGAACTCACCGTCGATGTAGTTGTGCAGTCGACGCAGCTCGGCGGTCACCTTGCACCCCTCCTGTCAGCTGTCCATCGGTTGAGACGTCCAGCTTAGAGCCTCCGGCGGGGTAGGGAGTGAGGAGCGGGGCGAGGGGCAAAGCATGGCAAGGCGGAGGGGGATTCCCAGGGGTGCCTCCCATACCCGGAGGACTAAGGGGGAAGAGCAGCGGCGACCGACGACAACGTGGCCAGGAGCAGGCCATCGCCCGCGACGCCGCGGGCCCTACGGGCCCTACCACCGGAGGCTCCACACCGGCGGCGGGCCGGCCGTCCCGGGGCCGGCGGAGCACGCCGGACGGATTAACCGATGAGCCCATACGGAGGGACCTGGTGGCCCCACCCGCCGCGTCGGCCGCCTGTTGGGCCGAACGTGTCCCTACGGTGCCGGTGACCGAAACCCCTGGTCGTCGTTGAACTGGTCAGGGGAGAGGACCGGCATGAGTGGAGGTGCCACCGATGGAGGCTCCGCCCGACAACGACGTGCTGTGGGCACGCGATCTGCACTACTCCCACGACGGCTCTCCCGCCCTGCAGGGGGTGACACTGGGGGTGCGCGAGGGCGAGATCGTCGCCGTGGCCGGCCCACGGGGAAGCGGCAAGACCACCCTGCTGAGCTGCCTGTCCGGGCGACTGCTGCCGCACGGCGGAGAGGTCTGGTTCAACAGCAGGCCCGTGCACACGCTGCCGCCGGCCGCCCGCGAGCGGCTGCGCCGCGACCGGTTCGGCTGGATCGGCAGCGAGCCGCGACTCGTGCCCGAGCTCACCGCCTGGGAGAACGCGGCCCTGCCGCTGCTGCTGGGCGGCGTCGGGCACCGGGCGGCCCGCCGCTCGGCACACGAATGGCTGGAACGGCTCGACGTGGGCGAGTGCGCCCGCAGGCGGCCCGCCGCCCTACGCCAGGCGCAGCGGCAGCGGATCGCCATCGCACGGGCCCTGGTCCACTCCCCCACCGTTCTCTTCGCGGATGAGCCGACCGCCCCGCTGCACGAGGCCGACCGCGCCCAGGTGCTGCGCACGCTGACGACCGCCGCCCGTTCGCACCGGATCACCGTGCTACTGGCCACGCACGACCCGGCCGTGACCTCCGATGCCGGCACGGCGGGCACCGGACTGGCCGACCGGCGCCTCGTGCTCGTCGACGGGCGGCCTGTCCGCCCCACCACCGCGACCCAGCCGGAGGGCGAGGCCACGTGCTCGCTCTCCGTCTAGTCCGGGGCTCGCATGCGCCGGCCCTGCTGCGCTGGCTGCTGGTCGCAGCGGCCACCGGCGGTGTGGGATACCTGCTGCTGAACGCCCTCAGCTTCGCGCTGTCCCACCCGCACCAGCCCGACGGCGCCGTGGTGCGACTGCTGTGGTGCCTGGTCCCGACGGCCAGTACGGCGCAGTTCGCCGCCGCCGCGGCCCGCACCGGACCCGCCGGCCGCCCCGGCTCCGGGCTGGACCTGGCCGGCGTCGGACCAGGCCGCCGGCCCCTGCTGGCTGCCGTCTCCACCGCCGTCTGGTGTGTGCTGCGGCAGCGCAGCGGCACTGCTGGTCTTCCTGTACCTGGCTGCGGAGCCCGCCGGACGGCTGCCCATGGCGGCCGCCCTGACGCTGCTGTGCGTGACACCGGCCGCCGCGTCCGCCGCGAGCGCGCTGGCCGCCCGCCCGCGACAGGCGGCCGGGCTGCGGCGCACCGCCGGCAGGCCACGGGCGGGGCCGCCGGGAACCAGCGCCGCCACATCCGAGTCGGCCCCCGCACCCGCTTTCCCCTCACCGTCCGGGCTGCCGTGGGGCGCCGCGCTGACGGCGATCGGGCTCGCCATGGAGACCTTCGCCGCCGTCAAGGCGGCCGACGCCGGCCGGCAGCCCGCGCTGCTGCCGCTGCCGGGCGCGCTCGGCAGCAGCCCGGCCGGTCTGATCGGCGGCTGGCTGCTCACCGCCCTCGGCGTGGTGCTGGCCGGCCCCGGCCTGGTGCACCTGTGCGGCCGGCTGCTGGCCTCAGGCCGGCCCGGCGCCATGCGGCTGCTGGCCGGCCGGATGCTGCAGGCCGAGGCGGTGCGCGATCGGCCGCCCGCTGGGCGTGCTGTGCGCCGTCGCCTCCGGTGCACTGGCGGCCGCCGAGCTGTACGGCACCGCGCCGGCGGGCGGAGCCCGCGTCTTCGGGCCGATGACCGCGCTCGGTGCCGCCGTGGTGATGGGCTGTGCCACCGCGAGCGCGCTGACGGCGGCGGTCGAGGCACGCGCCGACCGGATCCCCGCGACGGAGGTGCTGCTGCAACTGGGCGCCTCACGGTCCTTCCTGCGGTCCGCGACGGCGCTGCGCACCGCCGCGCTGCTGCTGGTGCTGTGCCCGGTGACCTGGGCGGTCGGCCGGATGGCGGCCCTGCCGCTGGGCGGGGCCGGCGGCTGAGGGCCCGCCCCTGAAAACCCGGCCCGCGGGCCGGCCGGTCCTTCCCCGCCGGCCGGCCCGCGGGCCGTCGCATGCGGGTCGCCGACGGGGTGCCCTGGCAGGACCGGGCGGGCATACGCTGGTGCGATGCCTCATGACGACACGCGCCGCGCTCGGGTGGACCTGGAGATCGAGTCTCTGGACGTCTTCGACCGGGTCTTCGCCGAGACCGGCTCGCTGGCCGGCCACCGCATCCAGTCCGTCGACCTGACGGAGCGCACCGACGCCCTGATCGGCGCGGGCGTCGACGGCACGGTCTTCCTCGGCTGCCCGATGCGGCAGGCTGCCGCAGCGGCGGTGCGGTCCCGGGGGGCACTCGTCTTCCCGCCGATTCCCGAACTGCCTTTCAACCCCTACCGCGGCACCCTGTACACGCCGGATGAGCTGTTCGAGCGGTCTTTCCGAGGGCTACCCGGGCACCCCGGACGCGCAGTCCTACGCGTGGTTCCAGCGCACCAAGGCGGACGGCGACATCTTCGCGTCCATGCTGCGGGCCGTTCACGACGACTCCGTCTCCGACGCGCTCGACGAACTCCTGGCCGGCGCCCGCGTGGTGGGCGTCATGGGCGGCCACGCACTGCGCCGCGGCGGCCCGGCCTACGCCGGCGCGGCCCGGCTGGGCCGCACCCTGGCCCGTGAGGGGCTCACGGTGGCGACCGGCGGCGGGCCCGGCGCCATGGAGGCGGCCAACCTCGGCGCGTACGCGGCACCGTTCGAAGACGCGATGCTGGACAAGGCCCTCGAACTGCTCGCCGCTGCCCCGGCGTTCGACGGTCCGGGCGCGGACCCGGTCGGAGACTGGGCATCGAGCCGCGTTCGACGTGCGCGGCGCATGGCCCGGCGGCGGGCCCTCCGTGGGCATCCCCACCTGGTTCTACGGGCACGAGCCGCCCAACGCCTTCGCGCAGCACATCGCGAAGTACTTCGTCAACGCGGTGCGCGAGGACGGTCTGCTGGCCCGCTCCACCGCCGGCGTGGTCTTCCTGCCCGGAGCGGCCGGCACCGTGCAGGAGATCTTCGACAACGCCACGCCCAACTACTACTCGTCGCGTGGCGAGCCGACACCGATGGTGCTGGTGAACAAGGAGCACTGGACGGACACACTGCCCACCTGGCCGCTGCTGCGGTCGCTGGCCGAGGGGCGGACGATGGCGTCGCGGATCGCGCTGGTCGACTCCGTCGAGGAGGTTCCGCAGGCGCTGGCCCGGCTCTCCGCTGCCTGAACCGCGGGCATACGCTCACGACATGGACGAAGTTCGCGCTCTCAAGCGCCGCATCCGCGCATGGCTGATCGTCTTCGTCGTCGGGCTCGTGCTGAGCGGTCTGACGGCCTTTCCGCTGGTTTCCGAGGTGCGGGTGGTGCACGACGTGCTCACCTCGGCCGGCTCGCCCGTCCCCGAGCACTTCCCTGCCCTCGCCCAGTGGCTGAACCGCATCATGGAGGGGCTGCAGAACACCGACGCGCGGTACCCGTTCCTGCTGTACGGCACCGACTGGCTGGCGTTCGCCCATCTGGCGATCGCGGTGGCGTTCTACGGCCCCTACCGCGATCCGGTCCGCAACATCTGGGTGATCGAGTTCGGCGTCATCGCCTGCGCGGGGATCATCCCGCTGGCGCTGATCTGCGGCACCGTGCGCGGCATCCCGTTCTTCTGGCAGCTGATCGACATGTCCTTCGGCGTTCTCGGCGTGATCCCGCTGCTCCTGCTGCGCCGGATGATCAAGCGGCTGGAGCGTCACGAGCCGCTCGGCAGCACGACGACCTCCTCGGGGTCGAAGGCGACACCGACCCTCTCGTCGGCCTCCGGGGCGTAGGCGAGCGGGCAGCCGGCCTCCAGGCGTGGCCCGTTCTGCTCCGGCTGGAGGAGGACGGAGACGGCCGAGGAGACCCCGCCGCGGAAGGTGCGCCCGGTCACCGTGCACGGCAGGCCGTCCTCGGGGGCGGTCAGCCGCACCCCGCCCGGGGCGGACCAGCAGCCAGGCAGGGGCCCGTCCGGGGAGCCCGCAGGCACCTTGACCTGCCCCCACGGGGTGTCTGCTGCCCCGCCGTGCACCCGGGCGGCCACGATGTTGTCGAAGCCGAGGAAGCGTGCCACGAACTCGGAGGCCGGCCGGCGCCAGACCTCCAGCGGCGTGCCGCACTGCGCGATCCGGCCGTCCCGCATGACGACGACCCGGTCCGCCAGTGCGAACGCCTCACCCTGGTCGTGGGTGACGGCCAGCACGCTGGTGCCCAAGGTGCGGAAGATCCGCCGAAGTTCGACGGTGAGCCGTTCACGAAGACTGCGGTCCAGCTGACCCAGCGGCTCATCCAGCATCAACAGCCGGGGGCTGGGGGCGAGGGCGCGCGCGAGCGCGACGCGTTGCTGTTCCCCGCCCGACAGGGCGGCGACCGCCCGCCGTTCGGCGCCCGGCAAACCCACGACGTCCAGCAGTTCGGCGACCCGCCGCTCGGTCTCCCGCCGCGCACCTCGGTGCATCCGCAGGCCGAAGGCGACGTTGCCGCCGACGTCGCGTTGCGGGAAGAGCTGGTGGTCCTGGAACATCAGGCCGAGGCCGCGCCGGTGCGCAGGCACGCCGGTCTGGTCGCTGCCGGCGAGCAGCACCCGCCCGGCGTCCGGCGGTTGCAGCCCGGCGACGACGCGCAGCAGCGTCGACTTGCCGCTGCCACTGGGACCGAGCACGCACACCGTCTCGCCCTCGCCCACCTCGACGTCCACCCCCTTCAGGGCGGCATGGTCGCCGAAGCGGACGGTCACGCCTTCCGCGCGCAGCATCTAGAACTCCCCCGATCGGTCGGTTCGCACGCCTTCGAGGACGAACAGGGTGACGGCGCAGAGCAGCATGAGGATGGTGCTCAGCGCCATCGCCTGCCCGTAGTTGAGCTCCCCGGCGCGGCCCAGCAGCTGGGCGACGGCGACCGGAAGCGTCGGGGTGTCGGCGCGGGCGATGAAGACGGTGGCGCCGAACTCCCCGAGGGAGATGGCGAAGGCGAAGCCGGCCGCCACCAGCAGGGCGCGCCGCACCATGGGCAGGTCGACCTCCCGCCAGGCGCGCAGCGGCGAGGCGCCCAGTACCGCCGCCGCCTCCCGCAGCCGGTGGTCCACCGCCCGCAGGACGGGCAGCATGGTGCGCACCACGAACGGTATGCCGACCAGCGCCTGTGCGAGCGGCACCAGCAGCGGTGACGAGCGCAGGTCCAGCGGCGGCTCGTCCAGCGCGATCAGGAATCCGAAGCCGACGGTGACCGCGGAGGTGCCCAGCGGCAGCATCAGCAGCGCGTCGAACCCGCGCACCAGGCGACCGGCCCGCCGGGTGAGCGCGGCGGCCGCCAGGCCGCCGACCAGCAGCGAGACGCCGGTGGCGACCGCGGCGTACAGCAGCGAGGTGCCGATGGCGCTGCCGGGGAGCGACAGCGAAGGTGTTTCCCGCGTCCTGTGACCACAGAGCGCGGTAAAAGGTGAAGCCGTACCCGTACCGGCTGCTGTGCAGGGACCGCTCGACGAGGACGGCGAGCGGGGTGATCAGCAGCAGTGCGACGACGGCCAGTACGAAACCGAGCAGCGCCCACTGGCCGCGGCCGCGCGGGCGGCGCGCGATGCCGCGCGGGTCGACCAGTCCGAGGGCCGTCTCGCGGCGGCGCACGGTGCGGGCGTGCACGGCCAGCATCGCGGCGACGGCGACGAACTGCAGCATGGTGAGAACGGCCGCGGTGGGCAGGTCGAGCAGGGCGGCGGTCTCCCGGTAGATCAGCACCTCCAGCGTGGCGAAGCGGGGGCCGCCCAGGATCTGGATGACGCCGAAGGAGGTGAAGGTGAACAGGAAGACCATCAGCGCGGCAGCCGCCACCGCCGGGGCGAGCGCGGGCAGCGTGACGCGGCGCCAGGCGGCGCGCGCGGCTCGCGCCGAGCACGCGGGCGGCCTCCTCCTGGCGTGGGTCCAGCTGTCCCCACAGTCCGCCGACCGTGCGCACGACGACGGCGTAGTTGAAGAAGACGTGGGCCAGCAGGATCGACCACACGCCGGTGTCCAGCCGCACCCCCCACAGTTCGTCGAGCAGGCCGCCGCGGCCGAGGAGCGCCAGGAACGCGGAGCCGGCGACGACCGTCGGCAGCACGAACGGCACGGTGACCACCGCGCGCAGCACCTGCTTGCCGGGGAAGTCCAGCCGCGCGAAGACGTACGCGCCCGGGAGTGCCAGCAGCAGGGTGAGCGCCGTGGAGGCCGCCGCCTGCCAGCAGGTGAACCACAGCACGTGCAGCACCGCCGGGTCGGAGACGACCTCGAGGACGCCGCCCAGCTCCCAGTGTCCAACCGGGTGCAGGCCCCGGGCGACGATCGCTGCGATGGGGTAGGCGAAGAACAGCCCGAAGAAGGCGAGCGGCACCGTCATCAGGCCGAGGCGCAGCGCCGTCGCACGGCGCGCGGCCCTGCGCCGTTCCCAGCCGACGCCCCACGGTACTGCGGTGTCCCGCTGCGTCACCTGAGAACGAGTGAGGTCCATGACTTCACCCACTGCTCCCGGTGCTCGTCGATCTTCTTCGGAGCCATGGTCACCGGATCGGTGATGTGCGCGCCGTAGCGGGAGAAGACCTCCGGCACGTCGGCGCCTTCGCGGACGGGGCTGACGAACATCTGCAGCGGGACGTCCTCCTGGAACGTCTTGCTGATCAGGAAGTCCAGCAGCGCCTTGCCGCCCTTGGTGTTCTTCGCGCCCTTGAGCAGGCCGGCGAACTCGGTCTGCTCGAAGCAGGTGCCCTTCGCGACGCCGGTGGGCGCCTGGTCCGGCAGCGGCTTCTTGCCGAGCACCTCGGCGGGCGGGCTGGAGGCGTAGGAGACCACCAGCGGGCGGTCGCCCTTGCCGCGGCCGGCCGCGGAGCCGCTGAAGTCGTCGTTGTAGGCCTGCTCCCAGCCGTCGTCGACCTTGACGCCGTTGTCCTTCAGCTTCTTCCAGTACTGCTGCCAGTCCTGGCCCTGCGTCTGGATGCCGGCGAGCAGGAAGCCGAGTCCGGGTGAGGACGTGGCGGCGTTCTCCGTCACGAGCAGGTTCTTGTACTGCGGCCTGGTCAGGTCGGCGAAGGTCTGCGGAGGCTTCAGGTGCTTCTTCTCGAAGTACGCGCGGTCGTAGTTGACGCAGATCTGGCCGGTGTCGACGGGCGTGACCCGGTGCTTGTCCTTGTCCAACCGGTAGCGCGCGGGGATCGTGTCGAGGTCCTTCGCGGTGTAGGGCGTGAAGATGCCGGCCTTCAGCGCGCGGGAGAGCAGGGTGTTGTCGACGCCGAAGAAGACGTCACCCTGCGGGTTGCCGGCGTTGAGCACGGCCTGGTTGACGGCCGAGCCGGCGTCTCCGCCGGCGAGGACCTTCACCTTGTAGCCGGTGCGGTCGGTGAACTCCTTGAGCACGTCCTTGGAGGCGGCGAAGGAGTCGTGGGTGACCAGGGTGACGGTCTTGTCCGACGCCTGGCCGGACTTCTTGCCGTCGTCCGCGCCGCAGGCGGCGAGGGTCGAGGCGGCGAGGGTGCCGATGACGGCAGCGCCCAGGGCACGGCGGAACGAACGGTTCACGAGGTTGACTCCCTACGCCGGTGCTAACCGGATCAGGTTCGAGGGTCTGCGGTTGGCCGATGGGTCGCTGCCCGTGGCCCCGCACTCTCAGCGCTGTACGCGCTCCCCTGTCGATTCAGATGTGTGTGCGGCTGACTGTACGCGCCTTCGAGGGTATCAGCGCTCGGCAGCGGCCAGCTGCCCGCAGGCTCCGTCGATCTCCTGGCCCCGGGTGTCGCGGACCGTGACCGGCACGCCGTGCGAGGCGAGCGTCCGCACGAACTCCCGCTCGTCCTCGGGACGGGACGCCGTCCACTTCGAGCCCGGCGTCGGGTTCAGCGGGATGAGGTTGACGTGCACCCGCTTGCCCTTGAGCAGCCGGCCGAGCAGATCCGCCCGCCAGGCCTGGTCGTTGATGTCGCGGATCAGCGCGTACTCGATGGAGACGCGGCGGCCGGAGCGGGCCGCGTACTCCCACGCCGCGTCGAGGACCTCGCGGACCTTCCAGCGGGTGTTCACCGGCACCAGGGTGTCGCGCAGCTCGTCGTCCGGCGCGTGCAGCGAGACAGCCAGCCTGCAGGACAGGCCCTCGTCGGCGAACCGGTGGATCGCCGGCACCAGGCCGACGGTGGAGACGGTGATGCCGCGCTGGGACAGCCCGACCCCGTCCGGCTCCGGGTCGGTCAGCCGGCGGATCGCGCCGATGACCCGGTTGTAGTTGGCGAGCGGCTCGCCCATGCCCATGAAGACGATGTTCGACAGCCGGGCCGGGCCTCCGGGGACCTCACCGTCGCGCAGGGCGCGCATGCCGTCGACGATCTGGTGCACGATCTCGGCGGCCGACAGGTTCCGGTCCAGGCCGGCCTGGCCGGTGGCGCAGAACGGGCAGTTCATGCCACAGCCGGCCTGCGAGCTGACGCACATCGTGACGCGGTCCGGGTAGCGCATCAGCACCGACTCCACCAGCGTGCCGTCGTGCAGGCGCCACAGCGTCTTGCGTGTGGTGTCCTCGTCACAGCTGATGTGCCGCACGACGCTCATCAGCTCCGGCAGCAGCTCAGCGGCCAACCGCTCCCGCGCAGCGGCGGGGATGTCCGTCCACTGCGCCGGGTCGTGCGCGTACCGTGCGAAGTAGTGCTGGGAGAGCTGCTTGGCGCGGAACGGCTTCTCCCCCAGCGCGGCGACGGCCTCGCGCCGCTCGGCGGGCGCGAGGTCGGCAAGATGCCGCGGCGGCTTCTTGGCTCCGCGCGGCGCGACAAAGGTGAGCTCTCCGGGTGCAGGCATAACCCCCCCAGTGTCGCAGATCATCCGCGAAGGCCCCAGCCCAGCAGGGTGCACCCTCGGTCACCCTCCTGCCGACGTCTGTCACCCTTGGCCACCCTCGCACGGCCCACAGACGGCCCAGGAACGAATGTCCTACGTGCTCAACGTCCGTCCGCCGGACTGCTTGGCACGGAGCCGCACGGCTTTCGCCCCGGTCTTTGGAAGCTCCCAACTGTCGGAGACAGTCGGTATGTTGATCCAAGAACAGCGACTGTTTGGAGGGGCAGTGACGGAACAGCCGAAGAAGAGCGTGCCGGGCGTGGCTGGTCAGCCGCAAACTTACGATGACATCATCAACGACGCTTGGCTGTCCGAAGATGAGCGAAAGCGTGCCATGGCCGACTCGCTACTGGGGCACATGGCTGCCCTCGCGTTCCAGCGTGGCAACGCACCATACGTCAACTTGCTCCTTCAAGTGCGCAATTCCGAGATCGAGTACGATGACCAAAGTCAAACGAATGACCTGTGGCTGGAGTTTTCTCCGGGCAGCTACACGGAAATACCAGGAGAAACACAACAAGGCCTCACGGAGATTTTCCATCGGGTAGCTACTCGCCTAAATTACGGCGTCGAATGGATTGGTTTCCGCCAAGAAGAACCATTCCTCGAATTGGAAGCCGAAGCTTGGCGAGAGCAATTGAAAAGCATGCTGAACGGCGACCGGCCGACAAATCAAGCACGCCACACAATGCCCCAGAAGCCGCAGTACATCCAAGACCGTTCGGCTTTCTCCAATAGTGGCGAACAACGCGTATACCAGGCGCTGAAGCACCTACAGGAGAGAAGAACTACCAACCGAGGAGACTATCTCCATATTCCCTCTTCCCAACGGCAGAGTTCCAGGACACACCTGGGGACCCAGACCTCTTCATTGCATCTTACCGAGGACACGCAGGCGTCCTGGAGATTGACGGGCCAAACCATCGGACACGGCGAGCGATGGACACGTCCCCGCGATCATCTGCTTAGAGATGCAGGGATTGCATTTGTTGACCGAATTGCAGTCGAGGTTACGGACAATTCTCAAGAGCTGATGACATCACTTAAGCGCTTCCTGCGACGATTGCGTGAGAGCGCCTGATGAGGTCGGTGGAGCGGGTTTGGGCTGGAGCTGCCATGGGGCGAGAGATCAGGGGCCCGTAAGCTTGCCGCGACTCGGGCAGCACCTCGCCTGCCCGCAATAGCCCGAAGTGGGCCCCTGATCTTCGAGGCTCGCCCCATGGTGGCTGCCTAAAGCCGTGGAGCCGACCGCCCCAGCCACGATGGCGGCCCTCTGCTTCGTGGCTCGCGCTCGCGCGCGCGGCCGGCGGCCGGGCCGGAGCGGGGCGAAGACAGGAGCGTCGGCCCGGCGGCGAGCCGGGGCGCGCGCGGCGAGCGGAGCGAGCCTCTTGATGAAGTAGAGAAAGTCTCACCGCATCGTCCTTCTGGCCTGATGCTCCGTCGTGGGCTCGGCTACCGTGCTGCTATGGCCTCTTCACTGGACACCCCGCAGGGCGCCGCCTCGCTGGCCGAGTCGTTGCTGCCCCCGCTCGGGAATCGCTGGCTGCACACGCAGGCTGTCGCGGAGCGTGCCCGTGAAGCGTCCCCGGCCGTGCCTGCGGCTGATCGAGACCTTCTCGTCGCTGCCGCCTGGTTTCACGACATCGGCTACGCGCCCGAGCTGCGCATCACTGGCTTCCACCCGCTGGACGGTGCTCGGCAGCTGGAGCGTCTCGGTGCTCCTCGTCGGCTGGTGTGCCTGGTCGCGCACCACTCCGGTGCCGGTCTACGAAGCTGAGCAACGCGGGCTGTCCGCCGAGCTGGCCGCTTACGAGCGGGAGGACTCCCCCGTCCTGGATGCGTTGATCTTTGCTGACATGACCACCGGCCCTGCCGGTCAGCGCTTCGACTTCGATCAGCGCATTGACGAGATCCTCGTCCGCTATGAGCCCGGCTGCGAAGTACACAACGCGATCAGTTCTGCGCGTCCGTACCTCGGCGAGGCTGTGGGTCGCACGCTTGAGCGTCTCGGGTGATCAGCCGATGTAGGGCTCGTCGCGGTCGCTCCAGGCCGTGGTCGATCCGCATGCGCATCGACGGGTGGATGGTGAGCCCGTCCAGCCTGCTGGGGTCGACGAACGCGACTTCCTTGCTCTCGCTGCTGGTCCGCAGCTCGCCTCCGGTGATCCGGGCGTGGAAGCAGATGGAGAACTGCTGCCGGACCTCGCCGTCGTCGTAGGCCATGACGTGTCCCGGGGTCGGTGTAGAGCCCGATGATGTCCGGTGACCTGGACATCGAAGCCGGTCTCTTCCTTGGTCTCGCGTACGGCTGCGTCGTCGGTGCGGACTCGCCCAGGTCGAGCTCCTCCGCCCGGTAGGGCCCACAGGTCGTTGTCCGTCTTGTGGATCAGCAGGACCTGGCCCGTCCATCGTTGCGCGCGACGGCCGTGACGGACGGGACGAGACTGTTCGCCTTCGGGGCCTGGGGGTCGTTGAAGTAGTCGATCGCGAGCCATGCCCCCAGGGTGCCATCGCCTGATCAGCTGGCTCACGCGTGGCCTCGCGCGTCTCCCAGGCGTAGTCGAAGCTCTTCATGTAGTGCCGGAAGGTGCGGCCTCCCGGGCACGTACCGGAAGTGCAGGACCGGGTTTTGTGGCGGCCGACGCCGTAGCACGTGGCGGGTTCACGAGCATGTCGTCATCGAACCGGTAGATCGAGTTGTAGAGGATCGTGTCGTGTAGCCGCAGGTCCACGCCGGGCGTGCTGGTGGCTGGTTCGACGTAGTGCTGTGCTGAGCTGTGCCCGGGCTGCGAGTTTGTCCCCGATGCCTTCCTCGTCGCCGCGCTGCCGCATCATGGGCGACTCGGGGTCGCCGAGCATGATCCGCACCTGTGCTCCGGCCTTGGCCTTCTCCGCCAACTGGTCTGCCAGGTCCGGGTGCCCGTCGAAGAGGAAGAGTCCCGCGTAGACCAGGACCTCGACGTTCTGCGTCGACTTCTCGATGTAGCGACGACCACAGGTGCGCCGGGACAGCACCTCGGTGCGGGTAGAACGTCACCAGCTCCGCGCTGCTCGCAGTCTCGGCCTGTTTCTTGCATGACGGGCCAGAGGTAGACCTCATCAGCGCTCAGGAAGTCGGCCGCCTTCCACCGGTGGGTGCGGTGCGGTGTGCGGCCGAGCGTGATCCAGCGCTCCACGCTCTTCGGGTCCACATCCGACGTGAGCGGCTACCGACTCGATCGTCTCGCCCTTGGCTGAGATTGCGGCGCGTAGGCGGTCGTTGGCCATGGTGCGGTCTCTTCCCCTGGGACGCTCGGCGACGTTTTGACGATAACCTCAGACGTCCCCAAACGTCCATACGGACCGTGATCCGTCCACCACTTCGCGCGGTCTCCTGAGGGTGCCGACAGAGCATTCGGCTTCACACCTCAACGCACAGGAGACAGATCATGCGTCAGATCCCCGTCGACACCTCCGCCGCCACCTTGATGGCCGCCAAGGCTCCGCAGGAGAAGGTCAAACCGTCAGACCGGCGAGATCCCGCACCGACCGCGAGACCGGTGAGAAGCTGATGACGGTCGACGTCATGTTCAACCTCAACGGCAACGTCGAGATCCTGTCCATCACCGTCCCGGCCTCCGGCATCTCCGGTGACCTGATCGATGGGCACCCCGGTGGCGCTCACCGGCCTGATCGCCCGGCCGTGGGAGAACGACTTCAACGGCCAGAAGCGGCACGGCATCGCCTTCCGCGCCGTCGCCGTCACCTCGCTGGCCGCCACCGGCTCGAACGCCGAGGCGGCCTGATCATGGACACGCTGCTGATCGTCTGCTGCGGTCGTCGCTGGGCCTGGGCGCTGCTGCTTCGGTGGCGCCGCCCGGCCTGGTACTGGCTCGCCTTCGGCGCCCTGATCGCCATGGTCCGGCTCCGCTTCCGCTGGGCCTCGGTCATGGAAGCCTGCGGGCTCACCGTCCCGCCGTCCCGGCTCCGCCTCGCGCTGGCCCGGGCCACGCGGACCGAGGTGCCCGGCCTCCCGGGTCCCGCGCATCCGGCGCCTTCGGATCACCCGTTCCGGGCTGGTGCTGCGGGTCAAGACTGCGGCCCGGTCAGGACGCCTTCGACTTCGCCGCCTCGACCGACCGCCTGCGGCACTCCTTCGGCATGCAGGGCGTGACCTCCCGCGAGGTCAAGGCGGGTGTGGTCGAGCTGCGGATGACCGGCTACGACGTGCTCAAGCGGGTCCAGATGCCCGCCAAGACCGACGCCGGCCTGCTGCGGGTCCCGGTCGCGCTGTGTGAGGACGGCTCCGTTCGCTACCGCGACTACCGGCAGGTGCCGCACGCGCTGAACATCGGCGCCACCGGCTCGGGCAAGTCCGTCTACCAGCGCGGTCTGGTCGCTGCGCTGGCTCCTCAGCCGGTCGCCCTTGTCGGGATCGACTGCAAGAACGGCGTCGAACTCGCGCCGCTCGCCCGCCGGTTCTCCGCCCTGGCCGACAACCCGGACGACGCGCCTCGGCCTGCTCGAGGCGCTCGTCGACCGGATGGAGGCCGTCTACCAGGTCATCCGGCGCGAACAGCGCATCAGCTCCGACGTCCCGGATGCGGAGATCACCGCCGACATCTGGGGCCTGCCCGAACACCTGCGCCCGACCCCGGTCGTGCTCCTGGTCGACGAGGTCGCCGAACTGGCGCTGACCGTGGGCGGCAAGGCTGAGGAGAAGCGCCGCGACGCCATCATCACCGCCCTCGTGCGGCTGGCTCAGCTCGGCCGCGCCGCCGGGATCTACGTGGAGATCTGCGGGCAGCGCTTCGGCTCCGACCTCGGCAACGGCATCACCCTGCTCCGCGCCCAGCTCACGGGCCGGGTCTCGCACCGGGTCAACGACGAAGCCTCCGCCCGGATGGTCTTCGGCGACATCTCACCGGACGCCATGACCGCCGTGGTGCAGATCCCCACCGAGCGGCCCGGGACTGGCCATAGCCGGTGACTCCTCCGGCGGCTGGGTCACCACCCGCACCCCGCTCATCTCGCTGCGGCACGCCGTGAACGTCTGCAACGCAGCACGCCGACGCTCACCCCTGAGACCTTCCCGAACTCGCCCCCTGGTCCGCGCCCGCCCTGCGACACCAGCGCCACCCGCGCGTGCCGCTGCCGCGTGCCCAAGGCCGCCTGACCGCCTCGGAAGGAGGTGCCCGACCATGACCGCTCCCTGACCCGCCTCGACGCCGTGCTGATCCAGGCCGTCATCGCCGGTGCCCTGTCCTTCGCGCACCTGCACGACCTCGCCGCCGCCGCCGGACAGGCCGGGTGGAAAGCCTGGGCCTACCCGATCAGCGTCGACCTGCTCCTGGTCGCCGCCTGGCACCGCATCCGCACCCTGCGGGCCAGCGACGCCCCGGCCGGGTCGGCCTGGTGCTGGTTCTGCATCGCCCTGGCCGCCTCGCTCGGCGCGAACGTCGCCACCGCCGGACTCCTCAACCTGCACGACGTGCCCGCCTGGCTGCGGCATCCTCGTCGCCGGATGGCCCGCCGCTCGCGTTCTTCGGCGGCACCCTCCTCGCCCACACCACACCCTCGGCGGCCGAGGCAACGAGGACCAGGAGCACGCCGACGTTCCCGCGGCTGCCCCGGCCGTCCATGTCGACCGGCCCGAACCCGACCGCCCGGCCCTCCCCGAACCGACCCCGGACGCCGACACGCGCCGGCGCCTGCCTCGGCCGAGCCGCAATCGCCGGCCGAACCGGCCCCGGCCGCGCCGCTCCGCCGGTCCCTCCGGCGCTCGTCGACCCACGCCCGGAAGGTCGCCGACACCCACCGCGCGCAGACCGGTCGACCGATCGACACCGACACCCTCCGCGCCCGCCTCGGCGTCCCGGCACCGCTGGCTGAGGCCATCGCCGCACAACTCACCTGACAAGGAAGGCGACCTACCATGCCCGCACCCGAGCCGACCCCCGAGGACTTCCGCGACGCCGCCCGCGAGATGGACGCCACCGGACACCCCCTCCTCGCCCGCCTGCTGCGCGAGGAAGCCCACCCCGCACCAACGACACCGACAAGGAGAACTGACCATGCCCGCCCGCGACTTCTTCCACTCCATCCAGCGCATCGGCCCCGTGCAGATCGGCACCCACCGCAACCCCCGCACCGGCCAGACCTCGCACGCCGCCGTGTGCACCCCGTCCGGCTGCGGCTGGTCCGCCGACTACGGCACCCGCTCCGCCGCCCAGCTCGCCGCCCGCACCCACCGCTGCCGCATCCCACTGAAAGGACCGACCGCCGTGACCGTCGAACTCCCCGCTGATCGCTCGTCGTCGGCCTCGTCGGCTACTTCGGGATCAAGCTCATGCGCCCGCCGACCTGGCTCGTCGTCGTCCTGCTCCTGGGCGGCTTCCTCCTCGCCGACACCTTCCTCGCCCCCGCCATCGACGGCGCCACCGAAACCGGCGTCCAGGTCGTCAACGACACCTCCAAGTGAAGGGAGAACCGACCGATGCTGCGACCCAAGTACCCCAACACGCACGCGCCACCGGCCCGGATCGCCTCCGCACGTGCGACCGTGACCGCCATCGACCATACCGGCACCCCGCGTCGCCGGCGTGCAGCTGCTCGCACGCACCCGGCCCCGGCCGCCCCGGCCCGGCCCGTCGGTTCAGCTCACGCCCGGCGCCCTGGCGCTCCTCGTCGGCGGCGGCACCGCTGCCGTCCTCGTCCTCGGCACCGTGCTCGTCTCCATGCTCCTGGCCGTCGCCGTCACCGCCGCCTCCCTCGCGGTCGTGCGCCGTCGTCCTCCGCTCCCTGCTCAACGGACCAGCACAAGCGCGCTGACCGGCCCTCCGGGGCGGCCTCGATACCGCCAAGCATCCGCCGCCCCGGAGGGCCCAGCCCCCAACCAACCGACAGATCAGAAGGGACCACCCATCATGACCGCAGCACCACCGCGCCCGCGTCCCGCGACTGCCCGCGACTGCGACGGCTTCCCCGTCGTCGCCATCGACACCGGCACCCGCAACCCCGACGGCACCCGCCGCACGCTCCGCGTCGCACTGCCCGGCCTGCCACGGGCACCGGCACCATCCCCGCTCGCACCACCGCGTCGCCGCCGAGGTGCGCGCATGACCGACACCGCCACCCCGGCGGGCCTGGACCCGGTCACCCTCGCAGACGCCGCTGCGGGTGGCCGGGTCCCCCGGCTTCGACCGCTGGCAAGAGCAGATCCGCCGCACCGGCGGCTGCGCCAACCCCATCCACCTGACCGGCTGGACGCTCACCAAGGACACGCACGACCGGCGAGACCCTGCACCACTACTCGCACCGAGAGCGAGCCGGGCGGACGTCTCCGGGTCGCCTGCGGCAACCGCCGTGCCTCCCGCTGCCCCTCCTGCGCCCAGCACCTACGCCGGAGACACCTGCCACCTCATCCGCGCCGGACTCGCCGGAGACGACCGCCGAGACATCCCCGCCACCGTGCGCGGACCACCCGCGCGTCTTCGCCACCTTCACCGCCCCCTCGCTTCGGCCCCGTGCACAACCGCCCCGACTCCGGCCGCTGCCGCTGCGGCACTCACCACCCCGACGGACGACCCGAACTGCTCGGCACCGCCGCTCGACCCCGACACGCTACGACTACGCCGGGCGCGGTGCTCTTCAACAACCACGCCGGACAACCTGGGACCGCTTCACCAACCGCCTCCGCCGCGAGATCGCCGCGCGCGCCGGGCTCACCCAGCGGGAACTCGAAGAGGCTGCCCGCGTCTCCTTCGGCAAGGTCGCGGAGTTCCAGAAGCGCGGCGCCATCCACTTCCACGCCGTGATCCGCCTCGACGGCCCGGACGGCCCGGACACCCCGCCGCCGTCCTGGGCCACTGTCGACCTGCTCGACCGACGCCATCCGCGCCGCCGCCGCGCACTCCTACACCACCAGTCACCGTCCCCGCCGCCGACGGGCACCCCGCCCGCTCCCTGCGCTGGGGCACCCAGCTCGACGTCCGCCCGGTCAAGGCCTTCGGCGACGGCTCGGAGCTGACCGAACAGGCCGTCGCCTCCTACGTCGCCAAGTACGCCACCAAGGCCGCCGAGACCACCGGCACCCTCGACCGCCGCATCGGCGAACTCGCCGAGCTCGACCGGCACCAGGTCCCCGAGCACGCCCGGCGCCTCATCCGGGCCTGCAAGGACACTCGACCCGCGTCTACCCGGACCTGCGGCTGTGGGCCTGGGCCCACATGCTCGGCTTCCGCGGCCACTTCTCCACCAAGTCCCGCCGCTACTCCACCACCCTCGGCGCCCTCCGCCAGGCCCGCGCCGACTACCGCGCCGCCGAGAACGCCGCCGCCCTCGGCCTGCGACGACGTCGAGCCGGACACCGTCCTCGTCCTCGCCGACTGGCAGTACGCCGGACACGGCCACAGCCCCGGCGAATCCGTCCTCGCCGCCAGCATCGCCCGAGACCTCCAAATCCACCGCGAAACCGCACGCGAAGCCCTACGAGAGCTGTCCGCCCTGGCCAGGAGGAGTGGTGAGCATGGCTCGTCGCACTGCCTGAGCGCTACCTGACCCCCGTCGACTTGGCTCGACGTCCTGGGCGTGCCCTTTGTCGAGACCGTCTATCAGTGGCGCCGCAAGCACACCGGCCCCCGCGGCTTCCGCGTCGGCCGGCACCTCCGCTTCGACCCAGCCGACGTCACCGTCCTGGGTCTACGTCCGAGATGGAAGGAGGCTGCCTGATGGCCGGACACATCCAAGACCGCTGGTTCAAGACCGAGATCGGGCCCGGACGGCAAGACGCGCAAGACGAAGACCGACGGCACGGGTCCGGGCTCCGCTACCGGGCCCGGTACGTCGGCCCCGACGGCACCGAGAAGAGCAAGTCCTTCCCCGACCGGCAGAAGCGGGACGCCGAGACAGTGGCTATCTCAGACGGAAGCCGACATGCTGCGCGGGCAGTACGTCGACCCCAAGTCCGCTCGTCATCACCTTCCAGCAGTACGCCGAGCGCTGGGTCGTCCCGCAGGCGACCGACCCGAACACCAGAGTCGCCGTGAGACTCCAGCTACGGCTCCATGCCTTCCCGCACCTCGGCGCACGTCCCCTCGGCTCGTTCCGCCCCGTGCACATCCGCGAGTTCGTGCGGCGAGCTGGAAGCCGCCGCCGATCGAGGGCACCTACGCGCGGTCCATCTACGCCAACGTGCGCGGCCGTGCTGTCGTGCCGCCGTCGACGACGGGTATCTCGCGCGGAATCCGTGCGCGGCGCGGTCCGTCCGGCCGCCGACCGTTGTCGGCCGGCCGCGTCGTGCCCTGGCTTCCCTCGCAGGTGCGTCGCTGTCCGGACTGCTCTGCCGGAGCGATACCGGGCCATGGTCGACATCGGTACGCGGCTGCGGCTCCGGCAAGGCGAGATCCTCGGGCACGCCGGGCGGCGATGCGACGTCGGTCCCCACACGCTGCACGTCGTCCAGCAAGTGAAGCTCATCCGTGGGAAGGCGGTGTTCGCTCCGCCCAAGGGCAACAAGGAACCGGACGTACCGCTGCCCTTCCTCGTCGCTGCTGCTCTTCGAAAGCACATGGAGACCTTTCCCGCCGGTGGACATCGAGCTGCCGTGGCAGAAGCCGACGGGCCGCTCGTCACCCGACGACTCCTCTTCACCAACACGGCGGGCGGCCTGGTCTGGCGGAGCAACGTTCAACGCCTACGCGTGGAAGCGGGCTCTCGCTGCGGCCGGTTTCATCCCTGCACCGCGACGGGGTAACGGCACGCCTCGGCTCGTCGGCATGGAATGCATGCGCTGCGGCACTTTTACGCCTCGGCCTCCTGGACGCGGGCGAGAGTGTCCGGGCCGTGAGTCAAGTACCTCGGTCACGCCGACCCGGCGATGACGTTCCATGTGTATGCACATCTGATGCCCAGCAGCAAGGAACGTGCGAAACAGGCCATTCGATGAGCTCTTCACCTCTTAAGATGATATTCTTCTTAGCGTCTGATGGCCCGAGTCCTCAGGCTCTAGGTGCCGCAGCATCTGAGGAGGTACTTGTATCGAGCGAGACTCTCAATACGGCCCTTGCTGATCATCGGCGCCTCGACTTGCGTCGCTGGCGTCGTCAGCGGGCTAAGAGGCTGTCGCACTCACGTGTGCTAGCCGTTACTAGTGAGGCAGGTGCGCATCGGGAAGCAGTTCAGCGTGGAGGCTGTGGATCCATACATCATCACGAGCATCGAGCCGCGCAGCGAAGGGTCGCAACTGCTCTGCTTCACGCATCCGAAACAGCGGTCCGACAGTTCGCCCGAAATGTATCTATCAAGGTCGAGCCACCGTGTACGCAGCAGCTTCGGCGGGCAATGGGAACATGCGCTCGCCAAGTTCGTTGACCGCGTCATCCCCTCCATGCCCCCGGGGCAGAAGATGATCTGGAAGATGGACATAGGGCCAGGCCTCGTCCGTGGAATCGCCGACTGGCGTGTACACGATGACTGTCGATGGCGGGGCCATACGCGCTCTTGAGACGATGACGTACATCGTTGACCTGCACGTCTTGGATGCGATGACGCTGAACAACGAACGGTGCATCGTGAAGCTTAAGCAAGATCCGAAAGCGCTGAAAGTCATCGCCAAGCTGCAGCCCGTGGGCTGCAACCCAACGCAGGTGATCCTAAAAACGGCCCGTCCACGGCCCACACTGCAACGACGGCCCCGACCGACGCGAAAAACGCTGGTAGGGGGCCGTTGATGCCCGGAGACGCTCTGTCCTCCGGGTGCAGGCATAACCCTCCCAGTGTCGCAGATCATCCGCGAAGGCCCAGCCCCCCGGAGCCGCTGCCCGCGCTGGAGGACTCGACGGCCTCGTCGAGCGGGCGAGCCACGGCCGTTTCATCCATGTCGACGCCAGGACGCGAATACGCGCGGAATTCACGCCCTGGCGTCGACACCGAGAATCAGGACCGATGCTCCGGTTCGCCGAACACAGGCGGCGCCGGCACCCGTCATGGAAGGGTGAGTCCATGGCGACACCGGAAACCACGGCTGTGACCGTGGACGAGGTCGAGAGGCTTGCGGTGGACGGGCTGCGGTGGCTGACCACGGCGGGGCGGGAGACCATCGGCGGTGGCCTTGCCTGGACCACCCGGCCCTCCGACGACGAGCACAATCCGATGCTCTACAGCGGCACGGCCGGGATCATCCCTGTGCTTCTGGAGGCGTGGCGGCACTTCGGCGACGACTCCTACGCCGACACCGCCCTGCGGGCGGCCCACAGCCTCGCGGACGGCGTCGACAGCATCGAGGACGACTCCCTCTACTTCGGCCGCACCGGCATGGCGCTGGCTCTGCGGGCCGTGCACGACGAGCTCGGCGACACGGCCGCCGGCGCCGCTGCGGATCGGGCGCTGAAACGCGTACGGTCACGCTTCGACGGGACCCGGTGGGGCGCGCTGTTCGAGCTGATGGGCGGTAACGCGGGCATCGGTCTCGGCGCGCTCCTGGCCGAGGACGCCGAGCTTGCCGTTCTCGCCGTCGAGCCGTATCTGCGCACTGCGGAGCAGACCCCGGCGGGTGTCCACTGGGCCCACCGTGCGGACACCGACTCCCGGCTGCACCACCTCTCGCACGGCACACTCGGCATCGTCCTGGCGCTTGCCCGAGTCGGCCGGGCCACCGGCCGTACCGATCTGGTCGATCTGGCGCTGTCCGGTGCCACGGACGTCGTGGCGCGCGACGAAGCCGGGCCGGAGGGCTTTCAGGTCCCGCATTCCACCCCGCAGTACCGGCCCGGCGTGATCGATCCCGTCAGCTACGGCTGGTGCCACGGCCCGGCGGGCGACGCTCAGGTCTTCCGGCTGCTGCGAGATGTCACGGGCGACCCCGTCTGGTCCGCGCTCGCCGACCGCTGCTGGCACACCGTCACCCACTCCGGGCTGCCCCGGCGGCTGCGCCCCGGTTTCTGGGACAACAACGGCCGCTGCTGCGGCACCGCGGGGGTCCTCGCCCTGGCCGGCGACCGGATCGCCGAGCAAGAGGACGCGTTCGACGTCGCCCAGGTCCTCGTCGCGGACCTTGCCACCCACGTCGTCCGTGACACCGACGGCGCCCGCTGGTCCAACATCGAGCACCGGGCCACCCCCAGCGACCTCGAGCCCAGCACCGGCTGGGCGATGGGCAACGCGGGCATCGTCCGCGAACTCCTGCGCTTCGTCAGGTTGAGCCGCGGGGGCGATCCCCGCTACGCGTTCGCCTGGCCGGACCAGCCCGCAGTACCCGCCCGGGCCGGGAGCGGGCGTGCACGTCTGTAAGGACGTCGAGATCCTGGTGTCCTGATCCTGCTCGGGGTGCGAGGGCGGGGCCGACGACATGCGTCACGTTCGCTGACGCATGTGGGTCACAGTCACCCGTGATTGGGCGTATACATGTCATGAATCTCCACCCGCGTCGACTCGTCGGCCTCAGGCAAAGGACTTGCCCATGCGCGCACTCAGATCCGGGACACTTCGCAGTCGGGTATTCGGCATCGCCCTGGGGATGGGGCTCGGGCTGGGGCTCGGCAGCCCCGCTGTGGCCGCCGCCCCGGCGGCGACGGCGGGCGCCGGACCGGCCGCGGTTTCTCCTGCGACCACCAGCTACCCCGCCGGCCACGGCAGCTTCGCGAACCCGGGCGTCGTCTACGACGGCAAGCAGTGGGTGATGCTCTCTACCGGCTCCTGGTCGTCGGGCGGGCGGATCGCGGTCTCAGATGAGGCCAAGGGTCCCTGGAACCGCCTCGGCCGGGACCTGCTGACCAAACGGCCGGCCTGGTCGAGCACGTCGGATCACAGCGTGTGGGCACCGTCCATCGTCCGCTCCAGTGACGGCCACTACGTGGTCTACTACGCCGGAGTGGTCAAGGGCACCGATGGTCGCCGGTGCATCGGTACCGGACATGCCGACAACTCCACCGGCCCGTTCGTCCCCAACGACCGGCCGGTCGCCTGCTGGTCCGGCTCGGGCACGAACCCGTTCGACGCCGTGACGTCCGAAGGCGGCAACTTCGGCATGATCGACCCGACGCCGGCCTGGGTGGGCTCGCAGCTGGTACTGACCTACAAGACCGAGCACGGCTACAAGAACTCCAGCGGCGGACAGATGTGGCACACCACCACCCGCATGCTGAAGCTGGACCCGGCCAGCCCGGCCCGGACCATCGGCAACCCCGTCCACGCCGGCGGGGGCAGCATCAAGCTCACCGACGCGAAGAGCAAGTACATCGAGGAGAACCCGGGCATGGTGGAGCGGAACGGCCGCTACACCCTGTTCACCTCGTACGGGTGGTACGGCACGTGCAACTACCACACCCGCTACCGGCAGAACAGCAGCCTCTGGAACGGCTGGCTGAGCAAGAGCCCGACCCGGCTCTCGATGCCGGGCGACACCTGCGGCACCGGTAACGCCCAGATCGTGCGCGGTCTCCCGGCGGACTCGTGGCGGATCTTCTACAACGGTCACGTCACCGACGTACGCCGCAGCGCTTTCACGCTGTACGTCGGCTGGGTGGACTGGAGCAACGGAAAGCCGAGCGTGCCCGGGCGCCTCTGAGCCGGAGAGTCGTCAGCACGTGAAGAAGGGCCCCACGGTGGGGCCCTTCTTCGTGTGTGCGCGGCGCGAAGGCCCCGGTCAGCCGGCGCCGGTGAAGGCGGTCAGCAGGAGCCAGACCACCGGGGCCGTGGGGAGCAGGGAGTCCAGGCGGTCCATGATGCCGCCGTGACCGGGCAGGAGGGTGCCCATGTCCTTGATGCCCAGATCACGCTTGATCATGGACTCCCCCAGGTCGCCGAGGGTCGCACTGGCGGCGGCCGCCGCACCGACGACCAGGCCCTGCCACCAGCGGCCGTCGTCGACCAGGAACTGCAGGCACAGGGCACCCGCGACCATCGCGAAGACGACGGCGCCGGCCAGTCCCTCGCGGGTCTTTCCGGGGCTGATGCGCGGCGCCAGCTTGTGGCGGCCGAACCGGTATCCGACCGCGTACGCGCCGGTGTCGCTGACGACGGTCAGCAGCAGGAAGGTGAGCACGCGCATCGCGCCGTCCTCGGCGGCCAGCATCAGGGCGACGAACGTGGCCAGGAACGGCACATAGAAGACCGCGAAGACGCCTGCGGTGACGTCGCGCAGGTACTCGTGCGGGGACTCGGTCATCCGCCACACCAGCACGGCGAGGGCGGTCAGCGCCATCGCCACCCACGCCCCTTCCGTGCCGCGCAGGTAGCCGGCGATGACCATGGCGGCGCCGCCGACGGCGAGCGGGACCAGCGGGGCCCGGATCTCCTTGCGTTCGGCGAGCCGCGAGGTCAGCTCCCACAGTCCGACGACCACGGCGACGACGATGACGCCGACGAAGACCGGCTTGTAGACGAACAGTGAGACGACGATGACGGCGCCGAGCGCCACGCCGACCCCTATGGCGGCTCGCAGGTCACGACCCCCGCGCTTGCGGCCGCCCGGCCCTGGAGGCGGCGGCGGACGGCCGTCGCCCCGGTCGGGGCCGTGGCCGGCGGGGGTGCTGTGGTCGGGCGGCACGATGGGCATGGGCCGAGTCTGCGACGCGTCGGGGCCGAGCGCCGGAGGACCCGCCACCGCAGGGTGCTCAGTGGCACCCCCGGGTGACGCGATTGCCTGATCTGGGGGCCTTCGGAAGCCGGCGCGATGCGGTGGCGAAGCCCCAGGGGACGACGATTCGTTCACGGGATGGCAGCCTCAGACCTCGAGCAGCTCGGCTTCCTTGTGCTTGAGCAGCTCGTCGACCTGGGTGACGTACTTGGACGTGGTGTCGTCGAGCTCCTTCTCGCCGCGGTGGCCCTCGTCCTCGCCGACATCGCCGTCCTTGATCGCCTTGTCCATGGCCTCCTTGGCCTTGCGGCGGATGCTGCGGATGGAGATCTTCGCGTCCTCGGCCTTGTGCTTGGCGACCTTGGTGAACTCCTTGCGGCGCTCCTGGGTCAGCTCGGGGAAGACCACCCGGATGACGTTGCCGTCGTTGGACGGGTTGACCCCGAGGTCGGAGTCGCGGATGGCCTGCTCGATGTTGCGCAGAGCGCTCTTGTCGAACGGCGTGACGACGGCCATGCGCGCCTCCGGTACGGAGAACGACGCAAGCTGGTTGATCGGCGTCAGCGCGCCGTAGTAGTCGGCCACGATCTTGTTGAACATCGCCGGGTGCGCACGCCCGGTGCGGATCGCGGCGAAGTCCTCCTTGGCGACGACGACCGCCTTCTCCATCTTCTCCTCGGCCTCGAGGAGGGTCTCTTCGATCACCACGTGCTCCTGGTTCGATGATGCGCCTGACTGCATGCCTCCGGGAAGTGCGAACCCCGGACACCCGCAGTGCCCCTGTAGTCCTGCACGGTGTCCGACCGGCAGGCTGTTGTCCATCCTTCTGCCGTGCGTTGCACGGCGGTTCCGCCGGTGAGTGTGCCGCCGACGGGGTGGTGGTGACGGCAGGTCAGTCCCGCGTCCCCTGGCTGCTCACCAGAGTCCCGATCTTCTCACCCTTGACCGCACGCGAGATGTTGCCCTCGGCGAGCAGTTCGAAGACGAGGATCGGCAGCTTGTTGTCACGGCAGAGGGTGATCGCCGTCGCGTCGGCGACCTTGAGGTCCCTGGTGATGACCTCCCCGTACCCCAGCGCATCGAACTTCACCGCGTCGGGGTTGGCCTTCGGGTCGGAGTCGTAGACGCCGTCCACACCGTTCTTGCCCATGAGCAGCGCCTCGGCGTCGATCTCCAGAGCACGCTGCGCGGCGGTGGTGTCGGTGGAGAAGTAGGGCATTCCCATGCCCGCGCCGAAGATGACCACGCGCCCCTTCTGCAGGTGCCGGACAGCACGCAGCGGAATGTAGGGCTCGGCGACCTGGCCCATGGTGATGGCGGTCTGTACGCGCGAGTCGATGCCCTCCCTCTCCAGGAAGTCCTGGAGAGCAAGGCAGTTCATGACGGTGCCGAGCATGCCCATGTAGTCGGAGCGCGCACGGTCCATGCCGCGCTGCTGCAGTTCGGCGCCGCGGAAGAAGTTGCCGCCGCCGATGACGACCGCGACCTGGTATCCCTCACGGACCACGGACGCGATCGCGCGCGCGACGTTGTGCACGACGTCGGGATCGACCCCGAGCCCGCCACCGCCGGCGAAGGCCTCGCCGGAGAGCTTCAGCAGAAAGCGACCCGGGCCGGTGCCCTGGCCGGTGTCGTTGTCGGTGTCAGTGCTCATGGTTCTCCTCGTGCACATACGAAGGAGGCCATCGCCGGGGGATCCTCGCGGCTCCTGTGGCAATGGCCTCCTCGTCAGAACTGCCGTGTGCCCGACCCTAGCGGGTCGCCGCCCCGCGCGTGCCGGTGCGGGCGGTGGGCGGCGCCGGTCAGGCGCCGACCCGGAAGCGGGCGAAGCGCTTCAGCGCGACACCGGCATCGTCCAGGATCTTCTGGACCGACTTCTTGTTGTCCTTGGCGAACGGCTGGTCCAGGAGACAGTTCTCCTTGAAGAAGCCGTTCACCCGGCCCTCGATGATCTTGGGCAGAGCCTGCTCCGGCTTGCCCTCCTCGCGGGCGGTCTCCTCGGCGATGCGGCGCTCGTTCTCCACCGTCTCGGCCGGGATCTCCTCACGGGAGAGGTACTTCGGCGAGAAGGCCGCGACGTGCTGGGCGACGTCCTTGGCGATCTCGGCGTTCTCCTTGTCCAGCTCCACGAGCACGCCGACCTGCGGCGGCAGGTCCGGGCTGGTGCGGTGCAGGTAGGAGCCGACGTAGGCGCCGCTGAACTGCGCGAAGCGGTCCAGCACGATCTTCTCGCCCAGAGTGGCGTTGGCCTCGTCCACGTACGCCTGCACGGTCTTGCCCGGCTCGATCTCGGAGGCGAGCAGCGCGGCGGAGTCCGCCGGCTTGGAGGCGTCGACGTGGGCGGCGATGGCCTCGGCGACGGCCTGGAACTTGTCGCCCTTGGCGACGAAGTCGGTCTCGCACTTGAGCTCGACGAGCACGCCGGCCGTGTTGTCGGCGGCGATGCGGGCCACCACGGCGCCGTTCTCGGCGGTGCGGGACTCGCGCTTGGCGACGCCCTTCTGGCCCTTGACGCGCAGGATCTCGACGGCCTTTTCGACGTTGCCCTCGGCCTCGTCCAGCGCCTTCTTGCAGTCCATCATGCCGGCGCCGGTGAGCTCGCGCAGCTTCTTGACGTCGGCGGCGGTGTAGTTCGCCATGGTCAGTGAGTCTTCTCTTCTCGGAAAGTCGATGAGGTGGGGTCGGTGTACGGGAGTACGGCGGGGGCGCCCGGCCCCCGCCGTCTCATCCGTGCACCCGTCTGCGACGGCCGGGCGTCAGGCCTGCTCTTCGGCCTTCGGCTCGGCCGCAGCCTCGGCCTTGGGCTCGGCGGCCTCCGGCTCCTCGGCCTTCGGCTCCTCGGCGGCCTCGGCCTTGGGCTCCTCGGCCGGGCTCCTCGGCCTTGGCTCCTCAGCCTTGGGCTCCTCAGCCTTGGGCTCCTCGGCCTTCGGCTCGGCGGCGGCCTTCGACTCGCCCGCCTTGGCCTTCTCGCCCTCGAGGAGCTCGCGCTCCCACTCGGCCAGCGGCTCACCGGCCGCCTTCTCGCCCTTGCCCTCGCCACCGGACGAACGGGCGATCAGGCCCTCCGCGACGGCGTCGGCGATGACGCGGGTGAGCAGGGTGACGGAGCGGATCGCGTCGTCGTTGCCCGGGATCTTGTAGTCGACCTCGTCCGGGTCGCAGTTCGTGTCGAGGATCGCCACGACCGGGATGTGGAGCTTGCGCGCCTCGCCGACGGCGATGTGCTCCTTCTTGGTGTCCACGATCCAGACGGCGCTGGGCACCTTCTGCATCTCGCGGATACCGCCGAGGGTCTTCTCCAGCTTCGCCTTCTCGCGGGAGAGGACGAGCAGCTCCTTCTTGGTGAGGCCGGAGGCGGCCACGTCCTCGAAGTCGATCTGCTCGAGCTCCTTGAGGCGCTGCAGACGCTTGTAGACGGTCGAGAAGTTGGTCAGCATGCCGCCGAGCCAGCGCTGGTTCACGTAGGGCATGCCCACGCGGGTGGCCTGCTCGGCGATGGCCTCCTGGGCCTGCTTCTTGGTGCCGACGAACATGATGGAGCCGCCGTGCGCGACGGTCTCCTTGACGAACTCGTAGGCGCGGTCGATGTACGACAGCGACTGGAGCAGGTCGATGATGTAGATGCCGTTGCGCTCGGTGAAGATGAAGCGCTTCATCTTCGGGTTCCAGCGGCGGGTCTGGTGCCCGAAGTGGACGCCGCTCTCCAGCAGCTCCCGCATCGTGACGACGGCCATGGCCGTTCTCCTTGGGTATCTCGGTTGTCTCGCGACGGCCGTGTGGACGCCGCGTGCCTGACGCCCCTGACGCGCTGTGCCCGGGAGCACCGGGTGAGCGGGGCTCCGAGGACCGAGAGACGCGGCCACCGGGTGAGGGTGGCGGGGCGTGCGAAGTCGACCCGGTGACCCGGGTCGCCACCAGAAGTGTACGGGACCGCGGGGGCCGCCGGTGCCGCGGCGCGGGGCAGCCATGCCACTCCCTCGCGGGGTGACACGGCGTTTCCCCAGTGGCCGGTCGTCCACCGTTGTGGCCGCGTGTCCCCCGCCGGAGGGCGAGGCGCGTGTGACGCATGGCTTTGGACGGTCATGGCGACCCATGGCTGGACGGCACCGGAGCGCGCGGCGCTGGCGGCTGCGGCACGCCGGTCGTCGCTGCTCGCGGTGGCGGTGCTGCTGCAGGTCCGTCGGCCCGGCCGGGGCCAGCGCGCACCGGCGCAGCCGGTGGGCCGCGCGGTGGCCGGTGCCGGCTGTCGGCGGGGCCACGCGGCCGGCGGTCGAGCGCGGGTGGAACCCGCCCGCCCGACGGTGGGCCGCCGGGCACCGCGGAGTGGACCTGCGGGCACCGGCCGGCACCCGGGTGCGGGCCGTCGCCGACGGACGGGTCTCCTTCGCGGGCCAGGTGGGCGGCCGCGGCGTGGTCACGGTGGCGCTGACGGGGACCGGCCGGCCGCCGCTGCGGGCCACCTACCAGCCGGTCGAGCCGGTGGTGCACGCAAGGCGACCGGGTGCGGGCCGGGGACGTCGTGGGGCGCATCGCGTGCCGGCAGGTCCCACTGCAGCGGCACGCTGTCTGCACTGGGGGCTGCGGCGCGGGAGAGCGCTACCTGAACCCGCTGTCCGTGCTGCCGGCCCGGCTGCGCGCGGCGGGCCCTCCCGGCTGCTGCCCGTCTTCGGCGTGCCGGTCCCCGCAGGCCGCGGGGCCTCGCCGGCGGCGGGTGTCAGCCGTCAGCCGGCCGGCGGGGCGGACCGGCGGGGCAGCGGCAGCCGCGCTCGTACTGCTGGGCGCGGCCGCCGTGCGGACCCGCCGGGCCGACGGCGGGCGGCGACCGCGGTCAGGCGAGCCGCTCGACAGCAGGCGACCCGGTGGCACGGGCCGCTGGCGGCCTGACGGGAGGCCCGGGGCGGCACGGCCCGGCTTCGGTGGACGCGGCCCGCCGGCTGCGGTCGACGCGCCCCCGGCTTCAGCCGCAGGCGCCGTGGAGGGCCAGGGCGACCGCGCGTCGGTGACTGCTTCCGGGTCCTCGGCGGCGCCCAGCTCGATGCGGCGGACGGCCGCGTCGACCACGCCCTGCAGCAGCACGGCGGTCAGCCTGGGCTCGGCGTGCCCGAGTTCGGCGAGCGCCTCGACCACCATGGCGATCAGCCCGCCGTGGGCGGCGCGGATCCGCTCGCGGGCGGCCGGGTCGAGTTCGCCGGCGGAGATCGCCACCACCGCGCGATGCCGCCGGTCGCCGACCAGCGTCAGCTGACGGCGCACGTACGCCTCGATCCGCGCCTGCGGGCCGTCGGCCTCCGCCATCGCCGACTCGATCTCCGCCGCCCAGCGCGGGAAGTCCACGGCGCACAGCTCCTCGACCACCGCGGCGCGGGAGCGGAAGTACTCGTAGACCGAGGAGCGCGCGAGGCCGGTGCGGCGGGCGAGAGCCGGGAAGGTGAGCGCCTCCGTGCCGCCCTCGGACAGCAGCTCCCGCGCGGCCTCCAGCAGCGCGTCGTGCTGCATCGACCGGTGCTCGGCCACCGAGGCCGCTCGAATCCTGGGCACGGCACCACTGTAGTCGGCACGGCCACCGCGGTGGGCAGGACCGATTCAGCGGCCGGCGTCGGCCAGCTTTGCCGCGCAGCTGCAGCACGGACTTGGTGTGGATCTGGCTCACCCGGCTCTCGGTCACGCCGAGCACCTGGCCGATCTCGGCCAGGGTGAGTCCCTCGTAGTAGTAGAGGGTCACCACCGTCTTCTCCCGGTCCGGGAGGGTGTTGATGGCGCGGGCCAGCAGCCGGCGCAGCTCGTGGTCCTCGGCGACCTCCACCGGGTCGTCCGCAGCGGTGTCCTCGAGCGTGTCCATCAGGCTGAGCCGCTCGCCGCCGCCCTCGCCGCCGACGTGCAGCAGCTCCTCCAGCGCGACGACGTTGGCCAGCGACAGCTGGCTGAAGACGCCGTGCAGCTCCTCGAGGGGGATCTGCATCTCCGCGGCGATCTCGGCCTCGGAGGGGCTGCGCCGCAGCGACGCCTCCAGCGTGGCGGAGGCCCGTTCGACGGCCCGTGCCTTCTGCCGCACCGAGCGGGGGATCCAGTCCATCGCCCGCAGTTCGTCGATCATGGCGCCGCGGATCCGGGTGATGGCATAGGTCTCGAACTTGATCGACCGCTCCGGGTCGAACTTCTCGATGGCGTCGATGAGGCCGAAGACCCCCGAGGAGACGAAGTCCGCCTGCTCCACGTTGGGCGGCAGTCCGACGCTCACCCGGCCCGCCACGTACTTGACGAGCGGCGAGTAGTGCAGGATCAGCTGCTCCCGCAGCCGCCCGTCGCCCGTGCCCTTGTACGACCGCCACAGCGCGTCCAGCGCGCTGGACGGCGGCCGCGGCGGGGGTCGCTCTGTCAGGCCCGGAGTCGTTCATGGGCATTCGTCGTCGTGAGCCGTTCTGCTGAGGAGGGCGGGGTCGTCGGGAGCGTAGCGTGACAATCGGGTGGCGTTGTGCGATGAACGGCCGGTCCTGCATACGCAGATACGTTCCGCTGACCGCACCGCCGGGTTACGCCCGCGGCCGGGGCCACGCCGAGGCGGCACCCGGGCCGGAACGGTTCCGGCTGCGCAGGACTCACCCTTTCACCCGGGAGCCGCAGGTCAAGGATCGATCCATCACTCGTTGGGGTGCCTCCGGTCGGGCCGATCCGCGACAGCTGGGTCAGCCACCAGCGCTCACCCCGGTGCCCGACGAATCCGAGGGCGCGCAGTTCACGCAGCCGCACCCGGGTGCGGTCGACGGGGATGCCCGAGCGCTCGGCCAGCCACTCGGCGTGCACCGCGGCGCGGCCGGGCAGCGCCTCCAGCACGCGGAGCTGTCTCCTCGGGGAGCACGTCCCGCGGCAGCGCCGGAGCGCGGGGCTCGGGAGCGAGCTCACCCATGGCTCCGACCAGTTCGACGACCTCCGGCGCGTCGGTGACCAGCTGCCCCTCCATGCGCAGCAGGCGGTGCACTCCGGCGGAGAGCCCCGAGGTGACCGGCCCGGGCACGCCCATCACCGTCCGGCCCAGTTCGCGCGCGTGCCGGGCGGTGACCAGCGAGCCGCTGCGCAGTTCGGCCTCGACGACGACCGTCCCGCGGGTGAGAGCGGCGATGACCCGGTTGCGCAGCACGAAGCGGCTGCGGGTGGGATGATCGCCCGGCGGCAGCTCGGCGACCAGCAGCCCCTGTTCGCCGACGGCCCGGATCAGCTCCCGGTGGCCGGGCGGGTAGGCGACGTCGACGCCGCAGGCGAGGACGCCGACCGTGGCACCGCCGACGGCGAGCGCGCCGCGGTGTGCGGCACCGTCGACGCCGTAGGCGGCGCCGGAGACGACGGTCCAGCCGCGTTCGGCCAGGCCGGAGCCCAGCACCGAGGCCACGTGCAGGCCGTAGTCGGTGCAGGCTCTGGCACCGACGAGGGCCACCGAGCGCAGGGCCCAGAAGCGGAGCGAGGGCGCCCCGCGCACCCACAGGCCGATCGGGCGGGTGTCCCCGAGATCGTCCAGCTGACGGGGCCACTCCCGGTCCCCCGGGCACACGAACCGCCCGCCGAGCCGTGCGACGGCCGCCAGGTCCGCCTCGGGAGCGGCGTGCGGGGTGCGCAGCAGCAACGTCTCCCAGCGCCGTGCGCCGGCCTCGTCGAGCGGCGGGCCGCCGGCCCGCAGCGCGGCCAGCATCTCCTGAGCGCCGTGCCGGCGCAGCCAGCGGCCCACCGTCTCGTCGCCGGGCTCGGCGATCCGGGTCAGTGCCGCCCGGGCCAGGCGCTCGGCGTGGCCGCTCACACCGAACTCCCCACCGCCGCGCCGCGCCGGACGCCGGTACGCATCTCCAGGGCCGCGTCGACGTCCGCCGCGGTAGGCCGGTCGTTGCCGGCCAGGTCGGCGACGGTCCAGGCCACGCGCAGCACCCGGTCCAGGCCGCGGGCGGTGAGCAGGCCCGCGTTCCATGTCCTCCTCGGCTCGGCCCAGGGCGCCCGGGGCGACAGGCCAGCGGGTGCGCAGCTCGTGCCCGGGTACCTGGCTGTTGGTGCGTCCAGGGGGTGTCGCGGTACCGGGCCGCGGCACGCTCCCGTGCCCGGAGCACGCGGGCCGCCACGGTCTCGGTGTTCTCCGCCCCGCCGCGGTAGGCGAGCAGCTCGCGTGCGGGACACCGGCTGGACACCGACCCGCAGGTCCACCCGGTCCAGCAGCGGTCCGGACAGCCGGGCCCGGTAGCGGCGCACCGTGGAGGGGCGGCACTCGCACTCCCCGCCGAGGCTGCCGTGCCGCCCGCAGGGGCACGGGTTGGCGGCCAGTACCAGGAGGAACTCGGCGGGCATCCGCATCATGCCGTTCGCCCGCGCGACCAGGACGTACCCGGACTCCAGCGGCTGCCGCATCGCGTCGAGCACCCGGGCGCCGCACTCGGCGGCCTCGTCCAGGAAGAGCACGCCCCGGTGAGCCAGGGAGACCGCTCCGGGCCGCGGCAGGCCGGTGCCGCCACCGATGAGTGCCGCCATCGTCGCCGAGTGGTGCGGCGCGCAGAAGGGCGGCCGGGTGACCAGGGGCTGGCCGGGAGGCAGGGCACCGGCGACCGAGTGGACCGCCGTCACCTCCAGGGACTCCTTGCGGTCCAGCGGCGGCAGCAGTCCCGGCAGCCGCTCGGCGAGCAACGTCTTGCCCGCTCCCGGCGGACCCTTGAGGAAGAGGTGGTGGCGGCCGGCGGCGGCCACCTCCAGGGCGCGGCGGGCGGCGACCTGGCCGGCGACCTCGGACAGGTCGAGGGTTCTGCCCTCGCGGCCGGTGACGCCTCCGACGCCGGCGCCGGGCACCGCCAGGCCGGAGAGCACCGCCTCACCGCCTCCCAGCACGCCGCGGCGCCGCATCCGGCCGTCCCCGTCGCCCGGCTCGTCCGGCACCGGCTCGTCGGCGAGCAGAGCGATGAGCTGCCGCAGGCTGCGCACGCCGAGCACGGAGACGTCCGGCACCAGCGATGCCTCGGGCGCGGCCTGCTCGGGCACGACGACCTGCCGGTATCCGGCGTCGGCGGCGGCCAGCACCGCGGGGAGCACGCCGCGCACCGGCCGGACCCGGCCGTCCAGGCCCAGTTCGCCGATCATCATCAGACCGGGCAGCGCCCTGGGGTCGATCCGCTCGGCCGCGCCCAGCACGGCGCAGGCCACCGCCAGGTCGAAGCCGCTGCCGCCCTTGGGCACGGACGCGGGGCTGAGGCCGACGGTGAGCTTCTTCTGCGGCCACTCGGCCCCCGAGTTCACCACGGCGGCGCGTACCCGGTCGCGGCTCTCGGTGAGGCTCTTGTCCGGCAGCCCCACCAGGGTGAATCCGGCGAGCCCGGCTTCGAGGTCGGCCTGGACCTCCACGACGACACCCTCGACGCCGACCAGGGCCACCGAACAGGTGCGGGCGAATCCCATCAGGCCACCCCCTTGGCGTGCTGCACGACCGGCGCGCCCCGCCCCGGGAGCAGCACGCCGACCAGGTCGATGCGCACGCCCCCGGCCGGCGGCCGCCCGTACCGGGCCAGCCAGCGTTCGGTCAGCCAGCGGGACGCCAGCCGACGCAGCCGCGCGGCCTTGGCCGGGGGCACCGCCGCCATCGGGATGCTCGTAGCCGACCGATGCGGCGGGTCTTCACCTCGCAGACGACGAGCGCGTCCCTGTCGGTGCGCCACGATGTCGATCTCACCGTGCGCGCAGCGCCAGTTCCTCTCCAGTACCTGCATCCCCGTCGTGCGCAGTGTGCGCACTGCCAGGTCCTCGCCGTAGCGGCCCAGCGCTCCGCGGGCGTTCATCCGCACCACCTCCGTCACCGACTGTGACGGAGATCGGGCGCGCCGGATGATCTTGGGGGTGTGCGGTGGACGGCCGGCGGCCTGGGGACAACTCGGTCAGCCCTTGAAGCCGGAGTCCTCCGGGAGGTCGAGTTCGCTCTTGTTGAGCTCCTCGATGTTCACGTCCTTGAAGGTGAGCACCCGCACCTGCTTCACGAAACGCGCGGGCCGGTACATGTCCCACACCCAGGCGTCGGCCATCGACACCTCGAAGAACACCTCGCCCTGTACCGAGTGCACCTGCATCTCGTAGTCGTTGGTGAGGTAGAAGCGCCGTTCGGTCTCGATCACGTACTTGAACAGACCGACGACGTCCCGGTACTCCCGGTAGAGCTTGAGCTCCATCTCGGTCTCGTACTTCTCGAGGTCCTCCGCGCTCATGGCATGTTCCCCTTCTGCCGTGCGTCCCCCTATTGTGCGTCAGCCGCGGCGGCCGCGCGGCGGGCGCGCACCGCGTCGCGCGATCGGCCCGTAGGCGGCACCGCCGAAGATCAGCAGGGCGCCGACGACGATCGCGCTCAGGATCGCCAGGCAGCGGCCCGGGCTGCGAGACGTGCCACCGGGCAGGCCGGCGAAGCCGGCCGGGCGGGCGACCATGGCGGCGCCGGAGAACGGCCAGACCGTGGCGTCCACCCGCGCCTTCACCGTCGAGCGCGGCACGCCGCCGTGCCGGCCGTCCTGGATGCGCACGCGGGAGTCCTGCGAGACCTGCCGGTGGTCACCCATCAGGAACAGCGAGCCCTTGGGGACGGTGGTGGAGAAGTGCATGGCGGACGCCGGACCGTCACCGAGCAGATACGGTTCCTCGATGGGCTTGCCGTTGACCGTGAGCCGGCCCTTCTCGTCGCAGCAGGCGACCTTGTCGCCGCCGATGCCCACGGTCCGCTTGACCTCGGGCAGGTCGCCCCAGGCCGGGTCCTGGAAGACCACCACGTCACCGCGGTGCACCTCGCTGCCGTCGATCCGCTCGGCCAGCACGCGGTCGCCCGGCCTTGATCGTCGGGTCCATCGAGTCGGTGGGGACGGTGTAGGGCTGGTAGAGCAGGACGCCCCAGCCGAACCCGCCCAGGAACAGCACGCAGCCGAGGGCGACGGCGAGGCCGGACAGCAGCCCTGCCCCGCCGTCCGTCCCGTCGCCCGCTCGTGTGTGCCGTGCTGCTCATCCGTGCTCCCGGGATCGTGCCGCCGTCCCCCGGACGGGGAACCTGGCGGCACCTTACCCGGGCGTACGAGGCGCGTCAGCCCTTGATCGACGCCGCGGCACGCCCCGGCGGCGGCGCCGCCACACCACCAGCGGGAGCGCCCCGGCCAGGCCCAGCGCGGCCGGAGCGGAGCCGCGCGGCCTTGGCGGCGAGCCCCTTCTGCTGGAAGGTGTCCGGCACCGGCAGCGTCGACCACCGGTCGAGCGGCCATGCCACGACGACCGCACGGCCGACGGCGTCGTCCACCGGGACCATGCCGTTGTGCAGGTTCATGTGGTAGCGCGAGTCGGCCGAGTTCTGCCGGTGGTCGCCCATCACCCACATGTAGCCGTCGGGCACCGTGACCGGGCCGAAGGGCCGGTCGTCGCAGGGCGTGTTGCCCGGGTAGAGGTAGGGCTCGTTCAGCGCGTGCCCGTTGACCTTGACCTTGCCGCCACGCTTGCACTCCACGGTGTCGCCGCCGACGGCGATGACCCGCTTGATCAGGTCCTCCTCGTCGGCCGAGGGCATCAGACCGATGAAGCTGAGGGCCTCCTGGAAGGCGTTCCGGCTGCACGGGTGCCTCGGGCAGCCAGCCGCCCGGGTCGTGGAAGACGACGACCTCGCCGCGCTGCGGCTCCGCGCCGAACCACGGCGTGAGCTTGTCGACGAGCACCCGGTCGCCGATCTTGAGGGTGTTCTCCATCGATCCGGACGGGATGAAGAACGCCTGGAGCAGGAACGTCTTGATCAGCAGGGCGAGGACCAGGGCGATGCCGATCAGGAGCGGCAGTTCCTTCCAGAACGAGCGCTGCTCCTTCGGGCCCGCCCTTGCCGTCGTCGCTGCGGCGGGCCGGTGTCGCCGCCTTCGCGCACCGCCGTCGCCCGCCGCGCTCAGCACGCCCTCATCTCCCCTCTCCGCCGCCGGGCGCTCCTCGCTCGCGATCTTCCGGTCTCCGGTCTTCCCGTCCCCCGGGTCGCCCGAACCGGACCCTGTGCCGACGGCCACGTCGCCCACATCCACTCCTCACGTTCCGCTGCCGCCTGTCCCTCATTCGGGACAGGCCCACCACTCCCATAACGAGCGGGAGTTCCGCAGGCATCGGGAGACGTCTCACAGGATTACCCATACCCGGCCCGGATGCCGACGGCGCACCCGGCGCGTCGGGGACGGACGCGAAGGTCGGCGGCTCCTGCAGTCGCCGCCAGTGGCTCACCGGCCAGCGCGATGACCACCGCCCGGCCCACGACCTGGTCCGTGGAGATCGTGCCGTGGTGCGGCCCGTCCATGTGGTAGCGGGAGTCGGCCGAGTTGCCCCGGTGGTCCCCCATCACGAAGATCCGGCCGATCGGCACCGTGACCTTGAACCGGATCTTGGAGGGGACGTTGCCGGGGTGAATGTACGGCTCGTTCAGCGGGGTGCCGTTCACCGTGACACGGCCCTTCTCGTCGCAGCACGCGACGGTGTCGCCGCCCACGGCGACCACCCGCTTGATCAGGTCCTGCTCGTCAGCTGAAGGCAGCAGTCCGATGAAGGACAGCACCTCCTTGACCTGCTTGACCCCGGCCGGGGGCTGCGGGGCCTGCTCGCCCTCCAGCCAGCCGCCCGGATCGTGGAAGACCACGACCTCGCCGCGCTGCGGCTCCGCGCCGAACCACGGCGTGAACTTGTCGACGAGCACCCGGTCGCCGATACGGATGGTCTCCTCCATCGACCCCGAAGGGATGACGAAGGCCTGCACCAGGAAGGTCTTCAGCACCAGGGCGATGAGCACGGCGGTGCCGACGAGTATGGGTATCTCCTTGGCGGTGGACATCCGGCGGCGCCGCTTGGCCCGCCGCGCCGTGCGGCGGCGCTCGGCCCGGCCCCCGGTCTGCGGTCCGTTCTGCTCCGCGTTCTCCCCCTCCGCACCTGCGGCGGCGGCCCGGCGTCCGCGGCTACCCATGTCCTCCGGCCCCCTCCAGGACGTGCCACCGCTCCGGCGGCCAGCTGATCAGCTCGGCGCACCCGATCACCCGGTCCAGCGGCACCATCCCGCCGCCCGGGTCGCCCAGGTGGGCGCGCGAGTCCGCGGAGTCGGAGCGGTGGTCACCCATGACCCACAGCCGCCCGGCGGGAACCACCACGTCGAAGGGCACCGACGACGCCTCGTCCCCCGGATACAGGTAAGGCTCGCGCAACGGCTCGCCGTTCACTTCGATCCTTCCGCGTTCGTCGCAGCACCGCACCCGGTCGCCGCCGACGCCGACGACCCGCTTGACGTAGTCGGTGGGCAGCGGGTCGGCCAGTCCCAGGGCCGCGCCGGCGCCGCTGTACCCGATCGCTCGCCCGGGGAAGCCACCGGACTGCCCACCGGAACGAACGAACCGCGGCCGTCGAAGACCACGACGTCCCCGCGCTGCGGCGGCCGCCGAAGGCGTAGGCGAGTTCGTTCACCAGCACCCGGTCGCCGGGCCGCAGAGTCGGCTCCATCGAACCGCTGGGGATGGTGAAGGGGCGGGCCACGAACAGGCTGACCAGGACAAGAGCGAGAAGCACGGCGGCCACGCCGCCTCCCAGACGCACGAAGCGCGACCGACTCCACCGCGCCTCGCGGGCAGGGGAGGAGTCGTCGCGCTCCGTGGTGTCTGCGGGCTGCTCGTCGGTGTCCATCGTGGGCCTGAGCTTATCGGGCCGTAGACGGACCTCCGACGGGTGATCAGCGCTCGCGCTTCTCCTTGATCTTCGCGGCCTTGCCGCGCAGGTCGCGCAGGTAGTAGAGCTTGGCGCGGCGGACGTCACCGCGGGTCACCAGCTCGATCTTCTCCACGATCGGGGTGTGCACCGGGAAGGTGCGCTCGACGCCGACGCTGAAGCTGACCTTGCGGACCGTGAACGTCTCACGGACGCCCGAGCCCTGCCGGCGGATGACGACGCCCTTGAACTGCTGCACGCGGGAGCGGTTGCCCTCGACCACGCGCACGTGGACGTTGACCGTGTCACCGGGGCGGAACGCGGGGACGTCGGTGCGCAGCGACGCGTTGTCGACGCTGTCGAGAAGGTGAGACATGACCGTCTGCTTTCCTCGCCGATGCCACAGGTCATCAGCGGAATCGTGTGTTCGTAAGAGGTTCGCCGCCGCCCGGCGGGCGTCGGTCCCCCTGTGGCAGGGTCGCGCGCCGGGCGTGAGGCAGCGGCCTATTCTTCCACGTCCTGCCCGCCGCGCCCAAATCGACCGTCCGGGCCCGGTGACCAGCCCAGTTCCGCCAGAACGGCGCGGTCCGCGCGGTCCCAGGAGTCCGGGTCGGCCCGGGCGATCAGGTCGGGGCGGTGCGCGGAGGTGCGGGCGAGCGCCTGGTCGCGGCGCCAGCGGGCGATCCGGCCGTGGTGGCCGCTGAGCAGCACCTCGGGGATGCCGTGGCCGCGCCATTCGGGCGGCTTGGTGTAGACGGGCCCCTCCAGCAGGGCGGCCATGGCGCCGGGCGCGAAGGAGTCGTCGCGGTGGGACTCGGCGTTGCCGAGCACGCCGGGCAGCAGCCGCGCGATCGCCTCCACCATGACCAGGACAGGCGCCTCGCCGCCGGCCAGGACGTAGTCGCCGATGGACACCTCACGCACGTCCAGCCGCGCGCCGTACTCCTGGACGACCCGCCGGTCGATGCCCTCGTACCGCGCGGGGGTGAAGACCAGCCACGGCTTCGCGGCCAGCTCGACCGCCAGTTCCTGCGTGAACGGGCGCCCGCTGGGGGTGGGCACCACCAGCACGGGCCCGGCGTCGCCCTCGGCGGTTTCCAGGACGGCGTCCAGAGCCTCACCCCAGGGATCCGGCTTCATGACCATGCCCGGACCGCCCCCGTAGGGGGTGTCGTCGACGGTGTGGTGCCGGTCGTGGGTCCACGCGCGCAGTTCGTGGACCCGGACGTCCAGCAGGCCCGCGGGCGCGGGCCTTGCCGACCAGGGAGACGTTCAGCGGCTCCAGGTACTCGGGGAAGATCGTGACGATGTCGAGTCTCACTGCCGCCCGCCTTCGTCCAGGAGTCCGGGCGGCGGGTCGACGACGGCCCGCTGCGCGTCCAGGTCGATCTCGGGGACGATCTCCCGCACGAACGGGATGAGCGCCTCTCCCCCGTCCGCGCGCCGCACCACCAGCAGATCCTGCGCGGGCAGGTGGGCGATCTCCTCGATGCGGCCGACGAGCAGGCCGTCCCGGGTGACCACCTCGAGGTCGACGAGCTGGTGGTCGTAGAACTCCTCGGGGTCCTCCGGAGTCGCCTCCGGATCGATTTCGGCGATCAGCAGGGTGTCCCGCAGCGCCTCCGCGGCGGTGCGATCGGCCACGCCCTTCGAAGCGCAGCAGCAGCCGACCGCTGTGTACCCGGCCCGCGGCGATGCGCAGCGGGCCGGCGGCGGCCGGCTCGGTGGCCAGGACAGCTCCAGGAGCCAGCCGATCCTCCGGCTCGTCGGTGCGCACCTCGACGGTGACCTCACCCTTGATGCCGTGGGCGCGGCCGATCCGCGCGACTACCAACTGCACTGTTGCACTCCGTCACGTAGGGGGTGTCTTACGGATCGGGCCGGATCAGGGAGCCCGGCATGATGCGTGGGAAACCCCCGGCCCGGGCACGCGACGACGGGCCGGGGACGGCGCTGCGCCATCCCCGGCCCGTGCCGGTGCTGCATGCTGTCGCTCAGCGGATCTGGTCCACGTCGACGAGGTCCACGCGGACGCCGCGGCCGCCGAGGGCGCCCACGACCGTACGCAGGCTGCGCGCGGTGCGGCCGTTGCGGCCGATCACCTTGCCGAGGTCGTCGGGGTGGACCCGGACCTCGAGCACCCGGCCGCGGCGCAGATTGCGGGCGGCAACCTGCACTTCCTCGGGATGGTCGACGATGCCCTTCACCAGATGCTCGAGGGCTTCCTCGAGCATCCTCAGGCCTCGGCCTTCTCGGCCTCGTCCGCCTTCTTGTCGGCCTTCTTCGCCTTCTTGGTGATGGCATCACCCTTGGGCTCGTCCGCCGACTCCTTGGCGGCGGCCTCGAAGAGGGACTTCTTGTCGGCCTTGGCCTCGGGCACCTTCATCGGCTCCGGGGCCGGCAGACCCTTGAACTTCTGCCAGTCGCCGGTGACCTTGAGGATGGCCTGCACCGGCTCGGTCGGCTGTGCGCCGACACCCAACCAGTACTGCACACGCTCGGAGTCGACCTCGATGCGCGAGGGGTTCTGCACCGGGTGGTACAGACCGATCTCCTCGATGGCCCGGCCGTCGCGGCGGGTGCGCGAGTCGGCGACGATGATGCGGTAGTGCGGCGAACGGATCTTGCCCAGTCGCTTCAGCTTGATCTTGACTGCCACGGGTGTGGTGTCTCCTGGTCTTGACGGGGTGGGTCACTGCGGGCTGCCACGTGGGGTGGTGGTACCCGGGTGCCCGATGGACGCGTCAGCCGGAGGAGAGAGGGGTCCTGTGCGGCTGCCGAGTACAGCCCTCCATGATGCCATACCGTGCGGCGGCGCCGACACTCGGAGGTGACGCCTCACGGATCAGGCCGGTCGCGGAGCGGCCCGTGGCGCCGGTGTCTTCCCGGAGCCGCCCGGCCTGCGGGGCGATTCACCCTGCCGCCCAAGGCAGAGAAGTCACGGTGCAGGAACCCGCGAGTCCGGCAGGGGACGCGGGTCACCGCCGGGCCGGGCCGTCCCCCGCGGCCCGGCCCGGTGGCGTGCGCGGGACCGGAGGACCTCAGCGGGCCGCCGCGACCACCGGTCGCTCGGCGGCGTCGGGGATGCGGAACGGCTTCCCGCAGGCTCCGCACATGATCGGCGCCTGAGCCAGCACGGACGGGACGACGCGGACGTTCCGCCCGCAGTCGCACACCGCCTTGACCCGGACTCCTCCTCCGGAGGAGCCGTGCCGGGCGGCCGGACCGCGGAAGCTGCGCCCGGTGTCCGTTGTGGTGGCCGCACTGTGCGCCTGGACGGCGCGCTGCAGTCGTTCGATCGTGGGGCGGTAACGCCTTCTGGTGACCGGGGTCATGGTCACCAGGGAGAAGCCGCTGCTCGGGTGCGGCTCGTCCTGGTGTTCCAGCCCCATCTCCTCGGCGATGCCCAGGAAGCGGCGGTTGTGGTAGCGGCCCGCACGCGAGGTGTCCCGGACGCCGCGCGCAGCGGCGACCCCGTGGACGGCCTCGTGCAACAGGCGTTCGAAGGAGAGTTCGGCGCCGCAGGCGGACGACGACTCCCCGATCAGCGATTCCGGCGCGGCCAGATCAGGTAGCTCGGGGTGGTGCCGTTGAATGTCGGCCCACGCGGCTGCCAGTTCGGCGGCGAGTACAGGTGGTGTCGTGCTCACGTCGTGAACAACGAGCGAGAGGCCCCAGGTGTTCCGATTCCGGGCCATCGCAAATATTTTGCACGTACCGGTCAGTTCATGAGGTGTGGTCCGGACGCGGACAGGTAGGCCGATCTACGTCGATCTGCGGAGGAGTAAGGCACTCCACCGGCCAGGGGCCGGTACCGCCGATTCCGTATGCGCTGCTACGACGGTTCCGACAGGCCGTGGATGGGGGCCATTGTCCACCAGCGCGTCCACCGCCCCGGCACCGCCCCCGTGGGAGGAGACGTGACCAGAGCCGGTTCGGTTCCGTCCGGATGCCGCCGCCGCGGCACCGGCATACGATGAGTCCGCGCACCGGGCCGCCCCGGCCGGTTCCCGCCACGGCGGTGTCCGTGCAATCGGGGCGGCACACCTCGGCCGTATCCGCAGCGGATTGGGGCACCCAGATGACACCCACGCTCGCACAGCAGCAGCGGCTCGCGGGAGGCCGGAAGGCCGCCGCCGGGCAGGCCTCCGGCACGGGACGGGCCCGCGACTGGGCCGAGATCCAGGAACGGATGCTGGTGCCGCTCTACCAGGCCGTGTACGAGCGCATGGAGGTCGGCTCCACCACCCGTCTGCTCGGTCTGGGCTGCGGATCCGGACTCGCGCTGCTGCTCGCGGCCTCCCGCGGCGCCACCGTGGCCGGCCTGGACACCGACACAGCCCGGCTGGCCATCGCCCGTGAGCGGCTGATCTCCCAGCATGCCACCCGATCCGGCGACGCGGAGGCCCGGCTCGAGCACCGCCGGCCGGGCGACACCGCCCCGCCCGACGGGCCGCCGCCCACCCTGGTCACCGCCTTCGACACGCTTCCTGACCCGGCCGGTCTGGCCGGCACGGCGGCCGGATTGCCGCGCGGCACGCCCGTGGTGCTCACCGGGTGGGGGCCGCCGGAACGGTGCAGCGCCGCCGCCGCCCTGCGCGTCGCCGCCCGGCTGGGTGAACCCCGCACGGTTCCCGACTGCTGGCTGCCCGGCGGCCGCGACGACCTGGAGAACCTGGCCCGCCAGTGCGACCTGCGGCTCGACGGATCGGGTCGTGTCGCCTGTCCCTTCGGTTACGCCGACCTCGACAGCGCCCTGCGCGGCCTGCTGTCCACCGGCCTCTACGACGCGGCCGTGCAGGCCACCGACGGCGTGCAGGTGGTCAAGGAAATCACTGAGGCCCTGCGCCCGCATGTGCGCAAGGACGGCACCGTGTGGATGCCCAATCTCCTCCGCTACGTCATCGCCCGGGTGTGACCGGCGCACCCCCGCACCGGGCCGGGGTCACGCCCCGGGCCACTCCTCACACGTCAGGGCGAAGCGTTCGTGGTCCCTCCAGGCGTCGTTCAGGTACAGCATCCGCGGTGAGAAACCCTCATGCCGGAAGCCCAGCCGCTTCGCCATGGCCAGCGACCGGTCGTTCTCCGGCTGAACGTTGATCTCCAGCCGATGCAGTCCGAGCCCGTCCGGCGCGCTCTGGAAACAGCGGTCGACGATGAGCCGCAGTCCCTCCGTCATCCGCCCGGTGCCGACGTAGGGCAGGTAGCCGTCGTAGCCCAGGGAGCCGTTTCGGAAGCGCGCCCGCACGATGTTCGCGACGTTCACCCGCCCGACCAGGCCGTCGTCCTCCCGGTCGAAGATCAGAAACGACCGCATGGCCGGCCCCTGCCGCCGCAGGAGGTCGGGGAAACCGTCGGGTTCCACCGGATTCCAGGGGCGGAGGTGATCGGCCGACCTCAGGACGGCCTCGCTGTAGACCCGCGCGTCTTCGGGCTGCGGGGGGCGGATGTATACGCGCATGCGCCCATCATCCCCCGCGGACCGGGCGGATCCGGAGCCTCCTACTTCGGGGGCAGCATGTCCTTGAACTCCTGCGGAAGCTCGAAGTCCTCTGCCTCCTGACCGCCGGGGACGCCGAATGCCCCGCCCTGGCCGGCCGCCCGGCGCTGGGCCGCCGCCTGCTCCTCCTGCTTACGCTTCATCGGGTTGCCGGACTGGCGTTTGCCCTTGGCCTTCTTCTGCTGCTTGCCCTTCTTCTTCCCCCCGCTCACACCCGGCATCCCGGGCATGCCCGGCATCCCCGGCATGCCGCCGCCCTGGGCCATCTTGGACATCATCTTCCGGGCGTCGAAGAAGCGCTCGACAAGGTTCTTCACGGCGCTCACCTCGACGCCGGAACCCTTGGCGATCCGGGCCCGTCGCGAGCCGTTGATGATCGTCGGCTCGGCACGCTCACGCGGAGTCATCGACTTGATGATGGCGGCCGTGCGGTCGACGTCCCGCTCGTCGAGGTTGTTGATCTGCTCCTTCATCTGGCCCATTCCGGGCATCATGCCGAGCAGCTTGGACAGCGAGCCCATCTTTCGGACCTGCTCCATCTGGGCCAGGAAGTCGTCGAGCGTGAACTCCTTGGGCCCCTTCGCCAGCTTGGCGGCCATCTTCTCGGCCTCTTGCTGGCTGAAGGTCTGCTCGGCCTTCTCGATGAGCGTGAGCACGTCGCCCATGCCGAGGATGCGGGACGCCATGCGGTCCGGGTGGAACGCGTCGAAGTCGTCCAGCTTCTCGCCATTGGAGGCGAACATGACCTGTTTGCCGGTGACCTGCGCCACCGACAGCGCGGCACCGCCGCGCGCGTCGCCGTCGAGCTTGGAGAGCACCACGCCGTCGAAGCCGACGCCGTCACGGAAGGCCTCCGCAGTGCTGACCGCGTCCTGACCGATCATGGCGTCGACGACGAAGAGCACCTCGTCCGGGCTGACCGCGTCACGGATGTCGGAGGCCTGCTGCATCAGCTCTTGGTCGATGCCGAGCCGGCCGGCGGTGTCGACGATGACCACGTCGTGCTGCTTGTCGCGGGCGTGGTCGACGGAGTCCTTCGCAACCTGCACCGGATCGCCCACGCCGTTGCCCGGCTCGGGTGCGAAGACGGCCACACCGGCCCGCTCGGCCACGACGGCGAGCTGGTTGACGGCGTTCGGCCGCTGCAGGTCACACGCGACGAGCATCGGGGTGTGCCCCTGCTGCTTCAGCCAAAGGCCGAGCTTTCCGGCCAGCGTGGTCTTACCGGCGCCCTGCAGGCCGGCAAGCATGATCACCGTCGGCGGGGTCTTGGCGAAACGCAGCCTGCGGGTCTCGCCGCCGAGGATGCCGACGAGTTCCTCGTTGACGATCTTGATGACCTGCTGGGCCGGGTTGAGGGCCTGCGAGACCTCCGCGCCCAGCCCCCGTTCCTTGACCCGCTTGATGAACGCGCGGACGACGGGCAGGGCCACGTCCGCCTCGAGCAGCGCGACACGGATCTCACGGGCCGTGGCATCGATGTCCGCCTCGGACAGGCGGCCCTTGCCCCGGAGGTTCTTGAAGGTCGCTGCGAGGCGATCGGAGAGAGTATCGAACACGGCGGTCGCGGATCCTTCGCGTCGGATGTGGTGCGGGCAGTCGACCCCCAAGGGTATCGGCCCTTCGCGCGGCGGTCAGCCGTCCCCCTGAGGTGGGCCCGGCGCGAGGCCGTCAGGCCTCGGTCGGCTCGCCCGCCGGGAGCTCCGCTGCCAACTCCCGTGCCAGCGCCACCGCAGCGGGCGGCGGGAGCCGGGTGCCGTCGGGACCGGTGACGTAGAAGGCGTCCACCGCGTCCACGCCGAGCGTGGACACGTGCGCGCTGCGCACCCGTACACCGGCCCGTTCCAGGGCCCGTCCCACCCGGTACAGCAGTCCGGGCGCGTCCGCGGCGCGCACCTCGAGGACGGTGGCCGAGCACGAGCCGCCGGGCACGGCCCGCACCACGGCCGGCGGGGTGTGCGACGGGCTTCCGGACCGGTCGCGGTAGGCCCGCTCCCGCTCCGCGAGCCGGCCGGCCAGGTCCAGGGAACCGTCCAGCACCCGCAGCAGGTCGGCCCGCAGCCGCTGCTCGGAGGGCAACGCCCCATAGGCGGCCGCCACCCGCCAGCGCGACAGCAGTGCCGCGCCTGAACCGTCCTGCCCGGGGATGCGGCGCAGTTCGGCGCTGCGCACGGTGAGCCGGTGCAGAACCGACAGGCCGGCCAGGGCCGGCAGCACGCCCGGCCGGTCCGGCAGAGCGAGGAGCAGTTCCGCGCCGGTCGGCTCCTCACCCCCGTCTGCGCCGTGAGCAACGGGCGCACCCTCCGGCCGCTCCCGCAGGACGAGGACGGGCGCGCCGGTATGCAGCGCATGGGCCGCGGCCGCATCACCCTCGGCGTCGTCGGGAGGCGGTCGGCAGTCGTCAGCGGGCGGCGTGCCTCCGAGGACGGCCGCGGTGCGGCGCACCAGTTCGCCGACGAGCCCGGCGCGCCACGCCGTCCAGGCTGCGGGGCCGGTGGCCCGGGCGTCGGCTTCGGTGAGCGCGTACAGCAGGTCCAGGGTGCGGCGGTCGCCGACTGCTTCGGCCACCGCGCGCGGGGTGGACGGATCGTCCAGGTCGCGACGCGTAGCGGTCTCGGGCAGCAGCAGGTGGTGGCGGACGAGCAGGGCCACCGTGTCCGCGTCGGCGGCGCGGAAGCCGAGACGGACGGCGCTCTCACGCGCGAGGGGCGCGCCCGCGACGGCGTGGTCTCCGGGCATGCCCTTGCCCAGGTCGTGCAGCAGGGCGGCGATGAGCAGCAGGTCGGGACGGTCGACGCGGCGGGTCAGCGCGGCCGCCCGCACGGCGGTCTCCACCAGGTGCCGGTCGACCGTCCAGCGGTGAATCGGGTTGTGCTGCGGACGGCAGCGCACCCGCCGCCAGGCGGGCAGCAGGTCGGAGATCAGTCCCTCGTAGTCCAGCGCCTCCCAGACGGGCACCGTGCCGCGGCCCGCACCCAGCAGTGTGACGAACTCCTCGCGGGCCGCGGCAGGCCACGGCACCGGCAACCGCCGGGCCACCGGCGCGAGCCGGCGCACGGTGGCGGGTGCGAGCGGCACACCTGCGCGGGCCGCGGCGGCCGCGGCACGCAGCGGCAGGGCGGGGGCGAGGTCAGGGCGTGCCCCGGCGGCGAGCGCGGCCTCGCCGTCGTGCATGACGACCCCGTCGGCCAGCGGCGTGCGGTCGTGGGCGACCGGATGGCGGGTGCCTGCCAGGAGGCGCGGCCTCGACCGGCGAGAGCGGGCGCTCACCACCCGGCCGGCCTCCCGCCAGGTCAGGTCCGCGGCATGGGAGAGAGCGCCGGCCGCCTGGTAGAGGTGGCGCAGCAGGTCGTCGGCATCGCGGTGTCCGAGAGCGGCCGCGACCTGCGGCTGGTCCTGGCGGAGCAGCCGTTCTGTGCGGCGGTCGACGGTCAGGTGCAGTGCGTCCCGGATGTCGAGGAGTTCCCGGCGGGCCTGCCGCAGTACGGAATGGGGAGGGTCGGCCAGCCAGGAGGCGGCGACGGCGCGCAGCGCGGTGGCGTCGCGCAAGCCGCCCTGTGCCTCCTTCAGGTCGGGTTCGAGGAGGAAGCGCAGCTCGCCGTGGCGTTCGGCGCGGGCGGCAGCCGATTCCCGCAGTTCGGGCAGCCGCCGGGGCGCGGCCGCGCGCCACTGAGCCCTGGCCCGGTCGCGTAGGACGTCGGTGAGCGCGGCGTCACCGGCCAGGTGCCGGGCGTCCAGTAGGCCGAGCTGAACCGGGAGATCCGCGGCGGCGACGTCCAGTGCCTCCTCGGAGGTGCGCACGGAGTGGTCGAGCGCCAGGCCCTCGTCCCACACCGGATACCAGAGGCGGTCGGCCAGTTCGGCCACGGTCTGCGGGTCGGTCCGACGGTCGTGGAGCAGCAACAGGTCGAGATCACTGTGCGGGGAGAGCTCGCCTCGCCCGTATCCGCCGACAGCCACCAGCGCCACGCCGGGCGCTCCCGCACCGAACAGGCCGGCCAGCCATCCGTCGGTGAGCCGGGCCAGCCCCGCCCTGCGCTCCGGCCCCGCGGTACCGGGTTCCCGCAGCAGGGCGCGCCGGGCGGCTGAGTGTACGGAGCCGGCTCATCTAGAGGGCGTCCGGGCCGCGTTCACCGGTGCGCACGCGGACGGCCGTCTCCACCGGGACGGTCCACACCTTGCCGTCGCCGATCTTGCCGGTGCGGGCGGCCTCGACGATCACTTCGAGAAGCCTTTCGGCGTCCGCGTCCTCGGCGAGGACCTCGAGACGGATCTTGGGCACCAGGTCGACGGTGTACTCGGCGCCCCGGTAGACCTCGGTGTGGCCGCGCTGGCGGCCGTACCCGCCGACCTCGGTGACGGTCAGGCCGTGAACGCCGAAACCGTGCAGCGCCTCCTTGACCTCGTCGAGCCGGTGCGGCTTGATCACTGCGGTGATGAGTTTCACTTGTCCACCTTCGGTTCGTGCTGCGTCCTGCGGGCCGCTCCTCGCGCCGGGCGGCTGGGCCGGAGGACGCGGTGCGGTTGCGGCGGCCGGTCAGGGAGCCGGCGACCGCCGTGAAGTCGTACGCCGTCTCGGCGTGGAAGGCCTGGTCGAGCCCGCTGTCCTCGTCCTCCCCGGTGGCGCGCAGACCGACAGTGGCCTGCACGAGCCTGGCCAGCAGCCAGGAGACCACGAAGGAGTAGCCGAGCACGGAGAAGGCGCCGACGGCCTGCTTGCCAAGTTGGACGGCGCCGCCGAGTCCGTTCACCGCGAGGACGCCGACGAGCAGGGTGCCGATGACGCCGCCCACGAGGTGGACGCCGACGACGTCGAGGGAGTCGTCGAAGCCGAGCCGGTACTTCCAGCCGACCGCCCAGCAGCACACGGCACCGGCCACCAGCCCGATGAGCAGGGCGCCGAAGACGTTCACGTGAGCGCCGGCCGGGGTGATGGCCACGAGTCCGGCGACGGCGCCGGAGGCGGCGCCCAGCGTGGTGAAGGCACCATGCCGGATCCGCTCGTGGGCGAGCCAGCCGAGCATGGCGGCACCAGCGGCCACCTGCGTGTTCAGCGCCATGGTGGCGGCCGTGCCGTCCGCGGCGAGTTCGGAACCGGCGTTGAAACCGAACCAGCCGAACCACAGCAGCGCTGTGCCCAGCATCACCAGGGGCAGGCTGTGCGGTCGCATCGGATCGCGGCGGAAGCCGGCGCGCCTGCCGACGACGAGGACGGCTGCCAGCGCGCCGGCGCCGGCGTTGATGTGCACGGCGGTGCCGCCCGCGAAGTCGATGACGTGCAGTTCGTGCAGCCAGCCGCCCTCGGCCCACACCCAGTGGGCGACGGGGAAGTAGACGAGAGTGACCCACAGGGCGGTGAACAGCGCCCAGCCGCTGAACTTGACCCGGTCGGCGAGCGCGCCGCTCATCAGGGCGGGGGTGAGGACGGCGAAGGTCAGCTGGAAGAGGACGAAGGCGAAGACGGGGATGCCGGTGTCCCCGCCGGTCAGGGTGTCAGGGCCGATGCCGGAGAGGCCGACGGCGTGCAGGTCGCCGATGAGGCCGGCGGTGTCGGTGCCGAAGGTGAGGGAGTACCCGTAGAGCACCCACAGCACGGAGACGATGCCCAGCGAGACGAAGGACATCATGAGCATGTTCAGTGCGCTCTTGACCCGGACCATGCCGCCGTAGAAGAAGGCGAGGCCCGGCGTCATCACCATGACCAGCGCTGCGCTGATCAGGACGAACGCGGTGTCTGCGGCGTTCATTGCGGTGTCTCCTCGGGAGGACGGCGAGGGGCACCAGACTCACCGCGCGCCGTTTCGTCCCGTGCCCCGCACTGTTACCGGCAGGTGACGAACGGCCCGGCGGGGTTACGGCGCGGTGAACGAACGGCCCGCGGTCAGGCCGCGGCGAGACCGCCCTCGGGCAGCTCGGCCGCCAGACGCGCGCCGAACTCGACGACCTCCCGGACGTGCCCGAACTCCCGCACGGCGTTGGCGGACGTCCTGCGCAGCCGGTTGTTGACCCGCTCCGAGCGCAGCGTCTTGGCCATGCCCATGGCCTCGACCGGCACGCTCGACGCAGCGCTCGGGGTGCCGCTGCAGCAGGTGCACGCTGGCCAGGCCGATGAGGTTCAGCGCGTAGCTGCGCCGCTGGCCACCTCCGGCGGCCTCCTCCTGCCGCGCACAGGGCGACGGCCTTCTCCATCGCCGGCTCGGCGAGCGAGGCGTAGACGGGGCTGCAGCCGGAGGCGTAGGCCAGGTCACGGTAGGAGTGGGCGTTCTCGGCGTGCAGTTCGGCCTCGGAGAAGAAGGCGATCCAGTCGGGGTCACCGTCGCCGGGCGCGGTGTCGGAGAAGGCGTCCTCGGCGAGGCGCACCGCGCGCTTGCACTTCGCCGGCTGGCCCAGGTTGGCGTGGGCGCGGGCCTCCATGGTGTGCAGCATCGACTGGACCCGGGAGGTGGCGCCGTCGCGGCTGCCGTACTGGGCGAGGTGCACGAGTTCCAGCGCGTCGTCGGGCCGGCCCAGGTGGATCATCTGCCGGGACATGTCCGAGAGCACGTAGGCGCCGAGGGCCGGATCCTCGGCCTCCTTGGCGGCATGCAGCGCGAGGACGAAGTACTTCTGCGCGGTCGGCTGGATGCCGATGTCGTAGCTCATCCAGCCGGCCAGCTCGGCGAGTTCCGCGGTCACCCGGAACAGCCTGCGGGTGATGGGCGCTCCGGATGGCTGTCCTGCAGCAGCTCGGTCACCTCGTGCAGCTGGCCCACCACGGCCTTGCGGCGCAGCCCGCCGCCGCACTGAGCGTCCCACCGACGGAACATGGCGGCCGTCTGCTCCAGCAGCTCCAGCTCCGGTTCGGACAGCACCGGGCCACGACGTCCGTGGTCGACTCCGCCTGCTACCGGCGCGTGGGCGGGCGGGGCGGCCGAGGCGAGGTGTGCCGGCACCAGCCAGCGCTGCATCGGCTCGACCAGCGCCGGGCCCGCGGACATGGCGAGCGAGGCGCCCAGGAAGCCGCGCCCGCCCAGCATCAGGTCGCTGCGGGAGAAGTCGCTGATCATGGCCACGGTCTGCGGCGCGAGCCCAGGGCAGGTCCACGCCGGACGCGGCCGGCGAGGGGCGCGAGCGGTGCAGCCCGAGGTCCTCGACGCCGACGACGCAGCCGAAGCGCTCGGAGAACAGCTCGGAGAGGATGCGCGGGATGGGTTCGCGCGGCTGTTCGCCGTCCAGCCAGCGGCGCACGCGGGAGGTGTCGGTGCTCACATGGTGGGCGCCCATCCGGCGGGCACGCCGGTTGACCTGGCGGGCGAGCTCGCCCTTCGACCAACCGCTGCGCACGAACCACGAGCCGAGCTGCTCGTTGGGCCGCTTGTCGCCGGCCCCTGCCGCCGCGTCGCCTCTGCCGCCCACTGCCACCGTCCCCATCCGGGCCCCGCCGCGACCATGCCGTTGGCATAGCCACGCGAACACTTCCCCGACTCCTTATGCACCGAAAGTAATCCCACGATCACCGGTGCGCGAGAGGATCCGGGAAAACGCCACCATTCGCCACCCCTTCGAATGAACCTTTCGGCGCCGCCTCGCGCTTGACTTGACGTCAGCGGAACGGCCGACCGGACTCCACCACGCATCGGACCCGTCACCGTGCGCAGCACCGCCGTAACCATCGGCACACGGAACCCGTTGGGGGGAGCATGGGCTTCACGATCGGCGCCATCGGCGGCATCCGGGAGTTTCGAGAGCTGCGGGCCGGCTCACGCAGGCGCGGCCGCGGCCTCGAGTGCACTGCCGTGGCGGAGTACACCGGCCTGTGGGGCTGGTCGGTGGTGCCCGGTGCACGTGCATCCCGCGGCAGCGGCGGCCGCGTGGAGTGCTCCTGCGGCGCCGCACGCTGCGCGGCCCCCGGGGCGCATCCGCTGGATCCATCGCTGGAGGTGCCGGCCGGGGCGACGCTGGACGAGGCCGTCGCCGCCTGGCGCGGCGTGCCGGGCGCTTCCCTGCTGCTGCCGACCGGCCGCGGGTTCGACGTGCTGGAGGTGCCGGCGGCCGCGGGGCGCCGGGCGCTGGCGCGCCTGGAGCGGATGGGGCTGCCGCTGGGCCCGGTCGCGGTGGCTCCGCACGAGCGGGCCTGGTTCTTCGTGGCCCCTGGCGCGGCCGAGGTGCTGCCCCGGCTGCTGTACCGGATGGGCTGGGACGACACCGAGCTCGACCTGCGGTGCCTGGGCGCGGGCGACCACATCACCGCCCCGCCGTCGGATCTGGGCGGGCTCGGCCCGGTGACCTGGCTTCGCCCGCCGACGCTGGAGCGAGCCGGGCGCCCGCCGCACGCCCGGCTGCTGCTGGGCACCCTCGCCTATCTCTCCCACCGGTCCTCGGTCTGAGCCGGGGACCGCAGGGCGGCGGGAGAGCCGGGAAACGTCAGCCGGCGTCGACGAGGGCGTCGACGAAGGCCTCCGGCTCGAACGGGGCCAGGTCGTCCGCACCCTCGCCGAGGCCGACGAGCTTGACCGGCACCCCGAGCTCCCGCTGAACGGCGACGACGATGCCGCCCTTGGCCGTGCCGTCGAGCTTGGTGAGCACGATGCCGGTGATGTCCACGACCTCGGCGAAGACCCGGGCCTGCACCAGCCCGTTCTGCCCGGTGGTGGCGTCCAGCACCAGCAGCACCTCGTCGACCGGGCCGTGCTTCTCCACGACGCGCTTGACCTTGCCCAGCTCGTCCATCAGGCCGGTCTTCGTGTGCAGCCGGCCCGCGGTGTCGATCAGGACGACGTCGGCGCCCTGAGCGATGCCCTCCTTGACCGCGTCGAAGGCGACGGACGCCGGGTCGCCGCCCTCGGGGACCGCGCACGGTGCGGGCGCCGACCCGCTCGCCCCAGGTCTGCAGCTGGTCGGCGGCGGCGGCACGGAAGGTGTCGGCGGCGCCGAGCACGACGGACTTGCCGTCGGCGACCAGGACGCGTCCGAGCTTGCCGGTGGTGGTGGTCTTGCCCGTGCCGTTGACGCCGACGACCAGCACGATGCCGGGCACGTCCTCGCCGCCGCGCGTCTCGGTGTGCACGGTGCGGTCCATGTCGGGGCCGACCAGGGTCAGCAGCTCCTCGCGCAGCAGGCGGCGCAGTTCCTCGGGACTGCGGGTGCCCAGCACCTTCACCCGGTCGCGGAGCCGCTCGACCAGTTCCATCGTGGGCGTGACGCCGACGTCGGCCGACAGCAGGGTGTCCTCGACCTCCTCCCACGTCTCCTCGTCGAGGTGCTCGCGCGAGAGCAGCGTCAGCAGACCCTGGCCCAGCGAGTTCTGCGAGCGCGACAGCCGGGCGCGCAGCCGGACGAGCCGCCCGGCCGACGGTTCGGGGACCTCGACGGCCGGGGGTGCCTCGGCCTCGGCGACGGCTGAGCCGCCCTCCGCCTCGGCGGTCCCGGCCTCGGGCGGGCCGACCTCCTCGACGGTCCGGCGCGGCTCCAGGGTCGTGGTGGACGCCTCGTCGCCGACATGCGGCCCGGTGGGTGTCACCTTCGGGGCGGACTCGGGCGGCTTGACGGCCCGACGCCTGCGGGCCCCGTTGACCACGAGCCCGGTGAGGGCTGCGAGCGCCACCACGGCGATGACTACTGCAAGGATGACGATGTCCATCGGCGCCTTTCGAACACAACCACCGGGGAGGCGGCCGAGTGTGGGTTCCCCCGCCGGAGGGGGGAGAAGTCACGACTGCCCCAGTATCACAGAGGCCGGACGCCGCCCCGGGTCAGTGGTGACCGGGACGGCGTCCGCGTACCGAGGGACGGGCGGCGGGGACTGTCAGCCCATCTCCTCCAACGCCTTGCCCTTGGTCTCCGGCACCCACTTGAGGATGAAGGGGATCGAGAGCACGGCGAAGACCGTGTAGATCACGTACGCGCCGGACAGGTCCCAGTCCGACAGGCTCGGGAAGCTGACCGTGATGGCCCAGTTGGCGACCCACTGCGCCGAGGCGGCGACGCCCAGTGCGGCGGCCCGGATCCGGTTGGGGAACATCTCGCCGAGCAGCACCCAGACGACCACGCCCCAGGAAAGGGCGAAGAACAGCACGAACGCGTGGGCGGCGACCAGGGCGACGGTGCCCTGCAGGTCGGGCAGGGTGACGTCGGCGCCGTTGCCCGACCGGTAGGAGAAGGCCCAGGCGGCAAGACCCAGCGAGATCGCCATGCCGACGGATCCGACGAGCGCCAGCGGCCTGCGGCCGATGCGGTCCACGAAGATCATCGCAATCACCGTGCCGATGATGTTGATGATCGAGGTCGTGAAGCTGTAGAGGAACGAACTGGTGGGGTCGATGCCGACCGACTGCCACAACGCCGAGCTGTAGTAGAAGATGACGTTGATGCCGACGAGCTGCTGGAAGACCGACAGCCCGATCCCGACCCACACGATGGGGAGCAGCCCGGCCCGGCCGCCGAGCAGGTCACGGAAGGTGGACTTGCGCTCGCGGTGCAGCGCGTGCCGGATCTCCTCCGCGCGGGCCTCCAGGTCGATCTGCGTGCCCTCGACGCGGCGCAGCACGTCCTTTGCGTCGGCGATCCGGCCGGTGGAGACGAGGTGGCGCGGGGACTCCGGGATGAAGAAGGTGAACGCGCCGTAGAGCACGGCGGGCAGCACCATGATGCCCAGCATCCACTGCCAGGCCTCGAAGCCGGCGATGTCGCCGCGCTGTTTGCCGTCGGCGAGAGTGAGGATGCCGAAGTTGACCAGCTGCGACAGGGCGATGCCGAGGACGATGGCCGCCTGCTGGAAGGAGGCCAGCCGGCCGCGGTAGGCGGGCGGGGCGACCTCGGCGATGTAGGCGGGTGCGACGACGGAGGCCATGCCGATGGCGATGCCGCCCAGGACACGCCACATGGCCAGGTCCCACAGCGCGAAGGGCAGCGCGGAGCCGATCGCGCTGATCGTGAACAGCACGGAGGCGAGCTGCATGACACGGATGCGGCCGATCCGGTCGGCCAGTCGGCCGGCCGTGGCCGCGCCGATGGCCGAGCCGATCAGGGCGGCGGCGATCACCTGGGCCAGCACCGCGGAGGCCACGTCGTAGCGCTTTCTGATGGCCACGACCGCGCCGTTGATCACGGAGCTGTCGTAGCCGAACAGGAAGCCACCCATCGCCGCGGCGGCGGCGATGAAGATGACATAAGTGAGATGTTGCGGGCGGCCGGCGGTGGCTTCCGGCGCCGGCTCGGTGGTGCTGGTCAACGTGATCTCCTGCAGTGCCCGGCGACGGTGCCCGGCTCGGGGGTGTCACCTTCGCGTGGTGGCCGCACTCCGTGCGAGCGCCATCAGTTGAAGAGAAAGACGACGGCACTGAGAATATTCGTTAAATATTCGAAGTCAATACGGCGGTTACGCAAGGCGCTGGCTGATGACCTTCGAGACACCGTCCCCCTGCATGGAGACGCCGTAGAGCGCGTCCGCGACCTCCATCGTGCGCTTCTGGTGGGTGATCACGATCAGCTGGGAACTGTCCTTCAGCTCGGCCATGATGCGGATCAGCCGCTGCAGGTTGGTGTCGTCCAGCGCCGCCTCCACCTCGTCCATGACATAGAAGGGGCTCGGCCGCGCCTTGAAGATCGAGACGAGCAGCGCCACGGCCGTGAGCGACCGTTCGCCGCCGGAGAGCAGGGACAGCCGCTTGACCTTCTTCCCCGGCGGCCGGGCCTCCACGTCCACACCGGTGGCCAGCATGTCGTCCGGGTCCGTGAGCACCAGGCGCCCCTCGCCGCCGGGGAACAGCCGGGAGAAGACGCCCTCGAACTCCCGAGCCGTGTCGTGGTACGCGGCCGTGAACACCTGCTCCACCCGCTCGTCCACTTCCTTCACAACCTGAAGGAGATCCGTGCGCGTCTTCTTCAGATCCTCCAGCTGTTCGCTCAGGAAGCGGTGTCGCTCCTCGAGCGCCGCGAACTCCTCCAGCGCGAGCGGGTTGACCTTGCCCAGCCTCTGGTAGGCGCGCTCGGCGGCCCTGAGCCGTTTCTCCTGCTCGGCGCGGACGAAAAGCACCGGCTGGTTGCGCGGGTGTTCCGGATCCTCGGGCAGTTCCTCGCCCTCCGCCGGCGGTGACGGCGGCACCGGCTGGCCGGGCCCGTATTCCGCGACCAGGGCCGCCGGCTCGACGCCGAGCTCCTCCAGTGCCCTGCCCTCCAGCTGCTCGATGCGCATCCGCTTCTCCGCACCCAGCACCTCGCCGCGGTGCACGGAGTCGGTCAGCTTGTCGAGCTCGTCCTTCAGCTCCCGGCCGTGGCTGCGCGCGGCGGCCAGGTCCTGCTCCCGCCCGGTCTTCGCCCGCTCCGCGGCCTCGCGCTCCTCGCTCGCCCGGACCAGGGACACCTCGACGTGTGCGAGCAACCAGCGTGCGCCGTCGGCCACCGCGCCGGCGACCTGCTTCTCGTACCGAAGGCGTTCACGGCGCCGCCGGGCCCGGGCACGCGCCTCCCGTTCGGCCTGGGCGGCGCGGTCCAGGCCGTCGGCCCGGCCCGCCAGGCCCTTCACCCGCTCCTCGTGCGTACGCACCTGCAGGCGCGCCTCCATCTCGGTCTGCCGGGCGTTGGCGCCATCGGCGGCGAGGCGGTCGCGCACGGAGGTGTCGGGCTCGTCGTCCTCCTCCTGCGCCTCCTCCGCGACGAGGAGCCGTTCGGCCAGCTCCTCTGCCTCGGCCGTCGCACGCTCGAGCGCCTCCTGCGCGCGGGAGACGGCGGCGGTCGAACGCTCCGCCTCCTCACGCGCGGCTCTGGCCTGCCCGCCCAATCGGCCCAGCTGCCCGGCCACCTGCGACTTCTCCCGGTCTGCCGCACGGCGCGCCGCGGCCAGCCGCTCGAGCCGGGCGGCGCACTCCCCGCGGCTTTCCTGCGCCCGCTCCTGCTCCTCGGCGGTCTGCGCACAGCGCTGCGCCAGTTCCTCCAGCTCGGCGGCCGCCTCGTCCACGGCAGCCTGTACCTCGAGCAGACTGGGCGCGCCCGCAGAACCGCCGTGCGCGTAGTGAGCGCCGAGCAGGTCGCCCTCCGCCGTGACGGCCGTCAGGCGCGGACGTCCGGTGATCAATTCCTGGGCGTCCTCAAGAGTCGGCACGACGCGGACGTCGCGCAGCATCCGCCGCACCGCCGGCATGAGGGCCGGCGGCCCCTGAACGAGTGAGGCGGCGCACAGCGTGCCCGGCTCGTCGGCCGGCCCGGCATCGGTGTCGCCGGCGTCCTCCTGCGCGGCGCCGACCAGCAGGGCGGCGCGTCCGGCGTCGTGCTTGCGCAGCAGCCGCAGCGCGTCCGCGGCGGTCGCGGTGTCGCCGACGGCGACGGCGTCCGCCGCCGCCCCCAACGCGGCCGCCACCGGGACCTCGTGCCCGGGCGTGACGCGGAGAAGTTCGGCGGCCGGTCCGAGCAGCCCGGTGAGCCGGTCGCGGGCATCCAGCAGCGCGCCGGTGCCGTCCTTGCGGCGCAGTCCCAGGGCCAGGGCGTCGTGACGGGCCGAGGTGGCGGCGCGTTCCCGTTCCGCGGCGGTGGCCGACTCGCGCGTCGCCCCGAGGGCCGACTCGGCCTCCGCCAGTGCCGACTTGGCCTCCTCGTGCTGCCGCTGCAGAGTCTCCTCGCCGGCGTCCAGACCCTCGACCTCGGTGCGCAGCGTGTCGTACTCCCGCCGTGCCGCCACGGCCCGTTCCTCGGCGTCGTCGCGAGCCGCGGTCAGCCGGTCGATCTCGGACTGGGCCGAAGCGGCCCTGCCACGTGCCGCGTTGACCTGCCCGCCGAGCCGGGCGAGCCCCTCCCGGCGGTCGGCGATCGCCCGTGCGAGGTCCTTGAGCCGGCGCTCTTCCCGGTGCAGCCGCTCCTCGAGTTCGGCACGGTGGGTGACGGTGTCCTCCAGCGCGCGCGACGCCGCCTCCAGCGCGGCCTCGAGTTCGGCCTCCTGCTCACGCACGCGAGCCGCCTCGCGTTCCAGCTGCTCGGGGTCGCGGCCGTGCCGCTCCTCCTCGGGCCGTGTGTCGGCGCTGCGCACCCGGGCGTCGGCGAGGCTGACGGTGCCGCGTACCCGCTCGGCAAGCTGGGACAGCTCGTGCCAGAGCTGCTGGGTGCGCTGCAGACGGGGCGTCAGCAGGCCGACCTGGTGTTCGAGATCGGTTTCGCGGCGCTGCGCCTCACGCAGTTCGGCCTCGGTGCCCTGCTTGCGATCCCGCAGCGCCACCTCGTCGGCGACCTCCTCGCGCAGCGCGTCGCGGAGGACGACCAGGTCGTCGGCGAGCAGCCGCAACCGGGCGTCACGGAGGTCGGCCTGGATGACCTGGGCACGACGGGCGACGGCCGCCTGCCGCCCCAGCGGCTTGAGCTGGCGGCGCAGTTCGTCGGTGAGGTCCTGGAGACGGGCCAGGTTGGCCTGCATGGCGTCCAGCTTCCGCAGCGCCTTCTCCTTGCGCTTGCGGTGCTTGAGGACGCCGGCGGCCTCCTCGATGAACGCGCGGCGGCCGGTCGGGTCGGCGTGCAGCACGGAGTCGAGTCGGCCCTGACCGACGATCACGTGCATCTCGCGGCCGATGCCGGAGTCGGAGAGCAGGTCCTGGATGTCGAGCAGCCGGCAGGTGTCGCCGTTGATCTGGTACTCGCTGCCGCCGTTGCGGAACATGATCCGCGTGATGGTGACTTCGGCGTACTCGATCGGCAGGGCGCCGTCGGAGTTGTCGATCGTCAGCGACACCTCGGCACGGCCCAGCGGGGGACGGCCGGTGGTGCCGGCGAAGATGACATCCTCCATCTTGCCGCCGCGCAGCGACTTGGCACCCTGTTCGCCCATGACCCACGACAGCGCGTCCACGACGTTCGACTTGCCCGAACCGTTGGGGCCCACCACACAGGTGATGCCCGGCTCCAGGCGGAGTGTCGTGGCGGAGGCGAACGACTTGAACCCCCGCAGGGTCAGGGTCTTCAGGTGCACGCCGTCGGACTTTACTCCGCGCGGCCGGTTTCGCCCGGGAAGGCGCAGGGCACATCAGACGTAAGCAGTGCCGTGCAGGTCGGCGCCGGGGATCGGGAGCGGCGGCAACGACGAAGGGACGCCGAGGCGTCCCTTGAAGTTCCGGGCGGAATATTGTGCGATACCCCGGCGGTCCGGTGAGGACCGTCAGGTGAGCGCGGGCTCCGCCTTGGAGACGTCGATGCCGTCGAGCAGCGAGTCGCCGTGCCGGGCGGCAGCCGACAGCGCGTCGTTTTGGGCCTGGATCCGTACGAGCTCGGATTCGAGGTCCTGGACGCGCTGCTGAAGCCGCCGCATCTCGGCGAGGACTCGGGGGTCGGAGCCGCCGACGTGACCGAGAAGCGCCTTTGCCATGATGGATGGTCCTCCACGTTGAGTGACCGGCCGCACGGTGTACGCCGTGAGGCCGCACGTTTGGGTCGAGAGGCCGCACCTGGGACTGCTCTGCGGTTGTGCTCAGGGTCAAACAACTCAGGTGCGCGGGGCTTCCAGCGTCTCACCAAATGGATAAGTGGTCAACACGATCACGCTCCATACCCCCGAGTGGCCCTGGCTCGACGGCCTTCACATGCACCGGAGCGGCCTTCCCGCGGGAGCGCGGAGATCACTTGGCGGAAGCCTTACACGCCGAGACCGAAAAGGCAACCGACTCCTTCGGACGAGGGAATCACCTGATCGCGAACCCGCCGTACCCACCGCGCGGGGCACTCCAGATCTCCGTCACCCCGTCCACCTGCCCGGGCGTGTCACCGGTGCGCAGCCAGTTCAGCAGCTCTGCGCAACGCGCCTGCGCGCCCTCGGCGACCACCTGTACCCGCCCGTCGCGGAGATTGGACGCGAAGCCCTCGAGACCGCCGATCCGCAGTGCCGCCGTCCGGGTGAACCAGCGGAAGCCGACCCCCTGAACCCGGCCGCGCACCCAGACCGTCATCCGGGTTCCCTCCGCGACCATGCTCGCCCCCTCACTCGTCCTCGCCGTCATGCGCCGCACGGTATACGGACGGATTCCGGCGGAGGACGGCGGGCCCGCGCCGGATGCCGTAATGTCCCCCGACGACGGAACACGCGTACGAGCGGGTCCGCGACGCCGAGCATGTGAGGACCCGGGGAGATGGGCAGACACCGACGCGCAGTCCACCCGAACGCACCCGTGCGGACCGGACTGCTGGGGGCGTCGGCCGCCCTCACGATAGGTGCGTTCGCCGTGACCGGCGGGCTCATACCCGGGCAGGGCGGCCACTACACGGTGGGCAGCGCCGACGGACCTGCTGGCGAACCGGTCACCGGACAGCCGGGTGACCTGGCCACCCGCAGCGCGGCGCCCGCTACCCCGCTTCCGGCCACCCGCTCGGCGAGCCCCTCCACCGTCGACCCGAACCACCGGGTTACCCCGCGCGCCAGCCGCTCCGCGCAGCGCAGCGCCCCCACCGAGGCGCCGACGACGCACTCCGGCACGACCGAGCCGGCCTCCGGCTCCCCGGACTCCGCCCCCGCCACGCCGGCAGGGACCTCGGGCGGCGACCAGGACACGTCCCCGGCCGCCGAGACCGAGGCACAGGTGCTGAGCCTGGTCAACGACGAGCGTGCCCAGGCAGGATGCCACCCGCTCGACACCGACCCGGCACTGGCCGAACTGGCCGGCGACTACAGCGAGGAGATGGCCCACGAGGGCTTCTTCGCACACACCACGCCGGACGGGCGCGACCCCTGGGACCGCGCGGACGCGGCCGGGATAAGCGGGCTCGGCGGGGAGAACATCGCCCGCGGCCAGCAGGACGCGCAGGCCGTGATGGACGCCTGGATGCACAGCCCGGGCCACCGGGCGAACATCCTGAACTGCGACTTCACCGAACTTGGCGTCGGAGTGCACTTCGGCTCCGGCGGCCCGTGGTGGACGCAGGACTTCGGTTACTAGTGCCGCATCAGCCAAGGTTCGCCGCTTGCCGCCCTGGTACGCACGCTCTCCCCCTGCCTTCGGCGGGAGGTGCCCCCTGCGTTGCCCGAAAGCCCGGGTAGGACACCTGCATGCGGCGTCCGGGCGCCGTGCGAGAGGCTCGGCACCCGCGGGCGCACAAAGCCGAGACGGAGCGAGCGAAGCGAACACAGTGCGCCAGGACGCCTCGCCACCGGGCAAACCCTGCCTGCCGCGGCACTAGCCCGGCGGCTGGCAGCGGGGACAGAAGTAGCTGGAGCGGTTCATCCAGGGGGAGCGGCGCATCGGGGTACCGCAGCGGCGACAGGGTTCGTCCTCCCGGCCGTAGGCGTCCAGCGACCGGTCGAAGTAGCCCGACTCGCCGTTGACGTTGACGTAGAGGCTGTCGAAGCTGGTGCCGCCCACGGCGAGTGCCGCGTGCATCACGTCCCTCACGTGGCCTACGAGCTCGGCGGTACGGGCCCGGGTCAGGGCGGATGTGGGACGGTCGAAGTGCAGCCGGGCCCGCCACAGCGCCTCGTCGGCGTAGATGTTTCCCACCCCACTGACCAGCGACTGGTCCAGCAGCGCCCGCTTGACCGTGGTACGCCGCCGGCTCAGTGCGGCGTGGAAGACGTCCTCGTCGAAGGCAGGCTCCAGCGGGTCCGGCGCGATGTGCGCAATGGCGTCGGGAAGGCCGTCGGCGGTCAGTGGGTGCACCGACACGCCGCCGAACGTGCGCTGGTCGACGAAGCGCAGCTCGCCGCCGTCCGGGTCGGTGAAGCAGACCCGCACCCGCAGGTGCCGCTCGTCGGGGCTACCGGGCGGCTGTACGAGCAGCTGGCCGCTCATTCCGAGGTGGGCGAGGACGCCGGTGTGAGCGTCGTCCAGCGGCAGCCACAGGTACTTGCCGCGCCGCCGGACGGCCGTCAGGCGACGCCCGGTCAGTCGGGCGGCGAAATCAGCGGCGCCGGCGGTGTGCCGGCGCACGGCGCGCGGGTGCCGGACGTCCACGGCGGCGACGGTACGGCCGGCCGCCCAGCGTTCCAGGCCGCGCCGTACCGTCTCCACCTCGGGTAGTTCGGGCATCCCGGTCCGCGCGCCCTACGCGTCGACCGTGCTGTCCGAGGCGGAGGACACCTGCGCGGCCTTCTCGTCCGCGGCGGCCCGTAGGGTGCGGTATGCGGACTCGGCCGCCTGCTGCTCGGCTTCCTTCTTGCTGCGGCCGGTGCCGGTGCCGTGCGCGACACCACCGACGCGGGCTGCAGCCGTGAAGGTCTTCTCGTGGTCCGGGCCGGTCTCGCTGACCACGTACTCGGGTACGCCCAGCCCCTCGGCCGCTGTGAGCTCCTGCAGGCTGGTCTTCCAGTCCAGGCCGGCGCCCAGGCCGGCGGACCGCTCGATCAGCGGGTCGAAGAGCCGGTGCACCATCTCCGAGGCGGCGTCCAGACCGCAGCCCAGGTAGACGGCACCGATCACGGCCTCCAGGGTGTCCGCGAGGATCGAGGCCTTGTTGCGGCCGCCGGTGCCCTCCTCCCCCCGGCCCAGCCGTACGAAGGCGCCCAAGTCCAGCTCGCGGGCGACGTCGGCCAGCGCGCGGGAGTTGACCACGGCCGCACGCAGTTTGGCGAGCTGACCCTCCGGCAGGTCCGGGTGGGTGCGGAAGAGGGTGTCGGTGACCACGAGACCGAGGACGGAGTCCCCCAGGAACTCGAGTCGTTCGTTGGTGGGCAGCCCGCCGTTCTCGTAGGCGTACGAGCGGTGCGTCAGCGCACGCACCAGAAGGGCGGACTCGAGCCGGTAGCCGAGCCGCCCTTCCAGGAGCGTGGGAGACGAGGCCGCATCCACCAGGTCCGCCGGTGCCGGCTCACTCCCGTTGCGACGAGGAGGGGTTCCGGGCGTCGTGGCGTCTGGCATGAAGCGTGTCACCCGCCGATCAGACCTCGAGGACCTGACGCTTGTTGTAGGTGCCGCAGTTCGGGCACGCGATGTGCTGCTGCTTGGGCTCCTGGCAGCGCTCGCACTTCACCAGGGCCGGGACCGCAGCCTTCCACTGCGACCGGCGGTGGCGCGTGTTGCTGCGCGACATCTTCCGCTTCGGAACAGCCACGGCTACTACTCCTGCTTCTCGTCGGCGTCCGGTGCGGCGCCGCTCTGATCGTCCTTCTCGCCGTCCCGGATGGTGCCGGCGAGTCCCTGCAGTGCCGCCCAACGGATGTCGACGGCTTCGTCGTGCCGGTGATCCGGATCGTCCGCCAGCCGCGCTCCGCAGTCGGGGCACAGCCCGGGGCAGTCCTCCCGGCACACCGGCTGCAGCGGCAGTGACAGCACCACCGCGTCCCGCAGCACGGGCTCGAGGGCGAAGAAGTCGCCCTCGAGGAACAGCGTGTCCTCATCCTCGGCGTCGTCGCCGGTGTCCGCGTCGCGGCTCCGGTCGTCGGCGTCGGGGTAGGAGAACAGCTCCTGGAAATCCGCCTCGCATTCCTGCTCCAGCGACTCCAGACACCTTACGCACTCCCCCTCCAGCCATGCACGGGCGGTGCCCGTGACGAGCACCCCCTCCATGACGGACTCGAGGCGGAGATCCAGCTGCACGGGCGCGCCCTGCCGAACCCCGATGAACTCGACACCCAGGTCAGTCGGCGCCTTCGCCTCGCGGGAGAGCCGCTTCATCGCGCCAGGCCGACGCCCCAGCTCGCGTGTGTCGAACACGAGAGGGTCACGGGGATCGAGGCGGGGGTTCAGGGCTTCCTGCTTTCTACGGGGTGTGCACGACTGCCGGTGTGCGGGCAGCCTCCATCGCGGACACAGACGCGACCGAAGAACCCAGGATACCCGGAGGCCCGCCTTCGGCCCAATCGGGACCGCGCGGATCAACGGCCCTGTTCGTAGCCCTGCTCGTAGGCGTGCACCTGATTCAAGTCGATCATGCCGGTGTCGAAGAAGCTCGTCTCGTCGAGCGCCGCGGACGGCTGCGTGGTCTGCGGGTAATACTGCCCGTCGTAGCCCTGCTGGTACTGCTGCCCGTAGCCGTCCTGCTGCGAGGAGTAGTCCTGCTGCGCGAAGGCTCCGACGTACTGCGCTTCGTAGCCCTGCGGCTCGTAGCCCTGCTGGGCGTACTGCTGTCCGTACGGGTCCTGCGCCGCGTAGCCCTGCTGCGCCTGCAGTCGCTCGGCGTACGCCTGCTGCTGGGCGTAGTACTGGTCGGCGGTCACCTGGTCGGGTACCGGCTGCGGCTCCGGCTCCGCAACCTGTCCGGCGCCGTCGGGCGCGAGCTCGGCCAGGTAACGCGCGTAGTCCGCGTCGGAGGTGTGCGTCGGCTGTTCGACGCCGTCCTGGGCGGCGATGTGCGCGGCGAGCTCGTCGATCGGGCGGTGGCCCAGGAGCTTCTGCCGGCCACGGCCGACGGCCGCCAGCGTCTTCTCCAGCACCGCCGAGACGGAGCCGAGCCGGGCGTCCACGTACTCATCGGCCCGCCGCCGCAGCGCCTCGGGGTCGGCGGTGCGCTCGGGGGCGTCCTCGGCGTACTCCGCGTTCCACTCCTCCGCGCCCGGTCCGGCGCCCAGCAGCTTCTCGCGACCGCGGTTGACCGACCCGACGGTTTTACCCAGGACGACCTCGAAGTTGGCCAGCTTGCTGTCGACATAGTCGTCGGCCTCGGCGCGGATCTCCTCGGCTTCCCTGCGCGTCTCGGTCAGGATCCGGTCCGCCTCGTTCTGCGCCTGCCGGGCGATCTCGGTGCCGGAGACCAGGCTGACGCGTTCGGCCCGGGCCGAGTCGATGATGCGCTGCGCCTCCTGCTGCGCCTCGGCTACGACCTGCTCGCGCCCGCCGAGCACCTCCTCGGCCTGGGCCAGCGAACCGGGCAGGGCCGCACGGACCTCCTCGAGCATGGCGAGCAGCTCCTGGCGGTTCACCACGCACGACGCCGACATGGGCATCGAGCGTGCTCCGCCGACGGCCGCAACGATCTCGTCGAGCTTCTGCGATACGTCCACGCGCCGACTGTACGTCCCCGACTGCGGGAACCGACAGCCGACGGGAGCTCGTCAGCCTTGCGAGAGACGGCCGTTGAGTGCGGACAACACCAGCTCCGGGACCAGGTGGGAGACGTCGCCGCCCCAGGCGGCGACCTCCTTGACCAGACTGGAGGAGAGGAAGGAGTAGGTCGGGTTGGTCGGAACGAACAGCGTCTCGACACCGGAGAGGCCGTTGTTCATCTGCGCCATCTGCAGCTCGTAGTCGAAGTCGCTCACGGCGCGCAGCCCCTTGACGATGGCGGGGATGTCGTGCTGTTTGCAGAAGTCGACGAGCAGCCCGTGGAAGGACTCCACCCGTACGTTGCCGTACTCCTCGGTGACCTCGCGGATCAGCTCGATCCGCTCCTCGACCGTGAAGAGTCCCTGCTTCGACTGGTTGATCATCACCGCGACCCAGACCTCGTCGTAGAGGTGGGCGGCGCGGCCGATGATGTCGAGATGCCCGTTGGTGACGGGGTCGAAGGACCCGGGACAGACGGCGCGGCGCACTGGCGATTCCTCGCTCTCCGGTCTCATGACTCGGAAGTAACTTCCTGTTCGGCGGCGTGACCGTACCAGAGCGTGCCTTCCCCGTACCGGCGGGAGCGCAGGCCCTCGAACCCGGCGGGCCAGCGGAAAACGCCGCCCCTGGTGCTGCGCTCCACGGTGACGAGGGCGTCCGGCGTCAGCCAGCCTCCGGCGCGGAGTGTGAGCAGGATCTCGCACAGCGCGTCGTCGGCGACGGCATAGGGCGGGTCCAGGAAGACCAGCCCGTAGGGCTCCTCGGGCGGGGCCGAGGCCACGAACTGCTCGGCGCGTGCCGCACGCACCTCGGCTCCGGGCAGCCCCAGGGAGCGCACGTTCTCCCGCAGGGTCCGCACCGCGCGCTGGTCGGTCTCGACCAGCAGCGCGTGGGCGGCGCCACGCGAGAGGGCTTCCAGACCGACCGCTCCGGAGCCGCCGAAGAGGTCGAGGACCCGCAGCCCGCGCCAGCCGGCGGCCCCGCCCAGCTGGGCCTCCCAGCTGGAGAAAAGGCCCTCCCGGGCCCGGTCGGAGGTCGGCCGGGTGCCGGTGCCGGGCGGCACCGCGAGGCGTCGTCCGCCGGCTGCGCCGGCGATCACGCGGGTCATGGGAGGCGGGCCCTTCGTGCTCGACTGCGGGCGACGGGTTCGCCGCCGGTGTCCACGATATGGCGTGCGGGCGGCTCAGCCCTTGTCGAGGTAGCCCTCGCGTTCCTCGTCCAGCAGGACGTTCAGGGCGGTGCGCAGTTCCGGATGCCCGTCGAGGCCGGGATCAGCCGCGACCAGTGCGGTCGCCTCGTCGCGGGCAGCGGCGATGACGTCCTCGTCCTCGATGACGGCGAGCATCCGCAGCGAGGAACGCACGCCGGACTGCGCCTGACCCAGCACGTCGCCCTCCCGGCGCTGTTCGAGGTCGATCCGGGACAGCTCGAAGCCGTCCAGAGTGGCGGCGACGGATGCCAGCCGGCTCCGGGCGGGAGCGGCTTCGGGCGCCTCGGTGACCAGCAGGCACAGGCCCGCCGCGCTACCGCGGCCGACGCGTCCGCGCAGCTGGTGGAGCTGCGAGACACCGAACCGGTCCGCGTCCATGATGACCATGACCGTGGCGTTGGGGACGTTGACACCGACCTCGATCACGGTGGTGGCCACCAGGACGTCGATCTCTCCGGCGGCGAAGCGGCGCATCACCCCGTCCTTGGCGTCCGGCGCCATCCGCCCGTGCAACGCCTCCACGCGGAGCGTGGCCAGCGGTCCGCGGCGCAGCTCGGCGAGCTGGTCAAGGACGGCGACCGGCGGCCGCCGGTCGCCGTCGGCCTCTTGCTTGGCGGGGTTCTCCTCCTCGTCGCCGATGCGCGGGCACACCACGTAGGCCTGCCGGCCGGCCCCGCACTCCTCACGGACCCGCTCCCAGGCGCGGGCCAGGAAGTGCGGCTTGTCGGCGGCGGGCACCACGTGGCTGGCGATCGGCGAGCGCCCTGCCGGCAGCTGGTCGAGGACGGAGGTCTCCAGATCCCCGAAGACGGTCATGGCGACGGTGCGCGGAATCGGGGTCGCCGTCATGACCAGCAGGTGCGGTGGCTGCCTGCCCTTGGAGCGCAACGCGTCGCGCTGTTCGACGCCGAAGCGGTGCTGTTCGTCGACGACGACCAGGCCCAGGTCGTGGAAGGCGACCTTGTCCTCGATGAGAGCGTGGGTGCCGATGACGATGCCTGCCTCGCCGGTGACCAGGTCCAGCAGGGCCTGGCGGCGGGCCGCGGCACCCATCGAGCCGGTCAGCAGCGCCACCTTCGTGCCCTGCTCGGCTCCGCCCAGAAGTCCACCCTCGGCGAGGTCCCCCATCATCTCGGTGACCGAGCGGTGATGCTGCTGGGCGAGGACCTCGGTCGGCGCGAGCATCGCGGCCTGGCCGCCGGCGTCCACGACGGCGAGCATCGCACGCAGCGCGACCATCGTCTTGCCGGAACCGACCTCCCCCTGCAGCAGCCGGTGCATGGGGTGTTCGACGGCCAGCTCGGCGAAGATCTCCTCGCTGACCCGCTGCTGCCCTTCGGTGAGGGTGAAGGGCAGCCGCCCGTCGAACGCCTCCAGCAGGCCGCCGGGAACCCGCCTGCGGGGTACGGCAGGCAGCTGGGCATCGGCGAGCCGCCGGCGGGCGAGCGCGACCTGTAGCACGAACGCCTCGTCCCACTTGAGCCGTTGCCTGGCCTGTTCGATGTCGGCCTTGCTTCGCGGCCGGTGCACCTTCGTGAACGCCTCGGGCAGGCCGATCAGGCCGCGCTCTTCGCGCAAAGCGTCGGGCAACGGGTCGGTGAGCGCGGCCCATTCTGTGGCGTCCATCGAGGTCAGCACGGTGCTGCACGGCCTGCTCGATGTTCCAGGTCTCCAGCTGTTTGCAGGCCGGGATACAGCGGCAACAGCGCGCCGGCGAACGCGTCGACGGCCTCCCGTCCGACTCCTCGTCGAGCAGCTTGTAGTCGGGGTGGGCCAGCTGCAGCTTCCGGTTGAAGACGCCGACCTTGCCGGCGAACATGCCGCGGCGGCCCGGCTGCAGCTTCTGCTGGGCGCCGTGGACACCGCGGCCGAAGAAGACGAGCTGTAGTCGTCCGCTGCCGTCGGTGAGGGTGACCTCCAGGCGCCGGCCGCGGCCCCGGTTGAACGTGTGCACCCGGGCGTCGGCCACGCGGGCGACGACGGTGACGTGTTCGTCCAGCGGCAGGTCGGCGAGCCGGGTCAGCTCGCCGCGCTCCGCGTAGCGGCGCGGATAGTGGTGGAGCAGGTCCCCGACCGTGTGCAGGTCGAGGTGGTCGGCCATCACCTTGGCGGTGTTGCCGCCGAGTACCTTCTTCAGTGGTTCGTCGAGCGCGGGCACGCCCCCATTGCACACCATGCCGGTGACATGCCCGGCGGACGCCGCGCCCTACTCCACGCCGATGAGCAGCGGTTCGGGCTGCCGCCGCCCGGCGTAGACAACGGTGTCGACGGCGAGGTGGCGGCGGCGCACGTGCTCCTCGAGGTGTGCGGCCAGCCCCTCGGGTGCGTCGGCCCCGAGCACGAAGGTGACCATCTCGCCGCCTGCCGAGAGCATCCGGTCCAGCACGTCGACCGCGGTGCGGGTCAGGTCCCTGCCGATGACGGCCACGTCGCCCTCGACCATGCCGAGCACGTCGCCGGCCTCACAGATGCCCGCCGTGGTCCACGAGCGGTGCTCGGCGAAGGTCACCTCGCCGTAGCGGGTGGCGCCGGCGGCGGAGGTCATGGCGACCACGTCCTCGTCGAAGCGCAGGTCCGGCTGGTGCACGGCGAGCGCGGCGATGCCCTGCACGGCGGCGCGGGTGGGAATCACCGCGACCCGCAGGCCCGCCTCGCGGGCCGCCTCGGCGGCCCGCGAGGCGGCGGCGTGCAGCTCGGGGTCGTTGGGCAGCACGACGACCTCGTCGGCGCCGGCGCCGCGCACCGCCGCGTCGAACGTCTCCTGGTCCAGCGACGGTCCCGCACGGACGACGACGGCGCCGGCCTCCGCACAGAGTCCGGCCAGCCCCTCGCCGTGCACGACGGCCACCACCGCCCGCGCCGCGTGGCCGGAGGCCGCTGCCGTGCCGTGCACGGCGTCGGCGGGCATCGCGCAGGCGACGTCAAGGTGGGTGATGCGGATCCGGTGCGGCCGGCCTGCCGCGAGGCCCGCCTCGACGGCGGCGCCGGCCTCGTCGGTGTGGACGTGCACGTTCCACAGGCCGTCGCCGCCCACCACGACCAGGGACTCCCCCAGCGCGTCCAGTTCCCCGCGCAGCCCCGCCACCGCGGTGTCGCCGGCGTCGAGCAGGTACATGACCTCGAATGCGGGTCCGCAGACCGCGGGCCCGGACCGCGGGCGCGGGGGCGGGGGCGGGGGCGGCGGGGGGAGCCTGGTTGTCGGGCGCGGCCGGCGGCTCGATGCCGCCCAGCGCACCGGCCAGCGCCTCGAGGACGGCGACCAGCCCGCTGCCGCCGGCGTCGACGACACCGGCGCGTGCCAGAACCTCCAGCTCGTGCGGCGTGGCGGCGAGCGCGGCACGTGCGGCCTCGTGGGCGGCGCGCGCGACGGCCGCGCCGTCCTCACCGGCGGCTTCGGCCGCGGCGTCGGCGGCGGCGCGGGCGACGGTGAGCATGGTGCCCTCGACGGGGTGGGCCACGGCCGTGTACGCGGAGTCCGCAGCCCGGCGCAGCGCACGCCGCAACGCTTCGGCGTCGTCGGAGGCCGGCTCCCCGGAGTAGGCCTCGGCCATGCCGCGCAGCAGTTGGGCGAGAATGGTGCCAGAGTTTCCGCAGGCGCCGAGCAGGGCGCCGCGGGCGGCGGCGCGCAGCGCCTCGCCGGTGGTGGCGAAGTCCGGTCCGTCGACGGCGGCGAACGCCTCGTCCGCGGTGCGGCTCAGGTTGGTCCCGGTGTCCCCGTCGGCGACGGGGAAGACGTTGATCGCGTCGATCCGTCCGCGGGCCGCGTGGAGAGCGTCCCGGAAGCGTGCACACCAGTCGTGCACCGCGGGGGGATCGAGCGGGTGCGGCACGTTTCTCCTCCTCCGGCGGGGACCTGCTGCGCCATGCTAATCGGGCGGCGAAGGGCAACTGCGCGGGTCCGCGGACGGCGGTTTCGTTCCGTGTCGTCCACCGTTGTATAGTGCTCCGGTTGCCTGATGTGGATCGGGCAGTTCCCCCGGCCCCGCCGGTCGTCCCGCATTGCAGGACTCGGCGTCACGGGGATTCACCGTACGTGCATCTGAAGTCTTTGGAGTGTCCCGTGGCTGCCAACTGCGACGTCTGCGGCAAGGGGCCGGGCTTCGGCAACAGCATTTCCCACTCGCACCGCCGCACCCCGCGTCGCTGGAACCCGAACATCCAGCGCGTGCGTGCCGTGGTCGGTGGGACGCCGAAGCGGCTCAACGCCTGCACCTCGTGCATCAAGGCCGGCAAGGTCGCGCGCTGACGTAACGCGGCGCGGCCAGACGGTCGCCGCGGAAGGCCGGTCCGCCCCCCGGGGCGGACCGGCCTTCCGCATGTCCGCGTCCGCCCGTGCTATGCGTCACGCGGCGTGCGCAGCCGCCAGCCGTGGTCGACGGGGCCCAGACCGGCGCCGAGCGGGAAGCCTGCCGCCAGCGCACCCGTGACGTACTCCTTGGCCGGCGCCACGGCCTCGGGCACCGGCTGTCCCTTGGCCAGCTGGGCCGCCACCGCACTGGCCAGCGTGCAGCCGGTGCCGTGGGTGTGCCGGTTGTCGTGCCGGGGAGCGCGCAACCAGTGCACCTCGGTGCCGTCGGTGAGCAGGTCCACGGCGTCGCCCGCAAGGTGGCCGCCCTTGATCAGCGCCCAGCGCGGCCCGTAGGCGAGCAGGGCGTCGGCCGCCGCCCGCATGTCCTCCTCGCGCCGGACCCGGACACCGGTGATCCGGGCCGTCTCGTCCAGGTTGGGCGTGGCCACCGTGGCCGTGGGCAGCAGCAGGGTGCGCACGGCGTCGAAGGCGTCGTCGGCGAGCAGCGGGTCGCCGTGCTTGGACACGCCGACGGGGTCGACCACCACGGGCACCCCGTCGAGTCCGGCGAGCAGTCCGGCGACCGTCTCGACGAGTTCGGCGGAGGAGAGCATCCCGGTCTTGACGGCCTGCACCCCGATGTCGTCGACGACGCTGCGGAACTGGGCGCGCACGGCGTCGGCGGGCAGGTCCCACGTGCCCTGCACGCCCAGGGAGTTCTGGGCGGTCACGGCCGTGACGACGCTCATTCCGTGAGTGCCGAGGGCGAGCATGGTCTTCAGGTCGGCCTGGATGCCGGCGCCGCCCGAGGAATCCGACCCGGCGACGGTCAGCACGCGTGGTGGTGTGCGCATGCCGCGGAATCTACCCGTCGAGCACGTCCCCGAAGTGGTCCCAGCCTCCGGCCTTGTCCCACGGGGCGCCGTCGACGGTGACCTGGGCAGCGCGGAAGGCGCCAGCACCTCCCCGACGACGCGCCAGCGGGCGGGGAGTTTGCGGTCCGCGGGGAAGGTCGCGACGATCGCGTGGTCCTCGCCGCCAGTCAGCACCCACTGCAGCGGGTCGACGCCGACCGCCTGCCCGATGTCGGACATCTGGGCGGGGATGTCGAGCGCGGTGGAGTGCACGTCGATCCGGACCCGGCTGGCCTCGGCGATGTGCCCCAGGTCGGCGATCAGTCCGTCGCTGACGTCGGTCATCGCGGTGGCGCCGAGGTCGGCGGCCGCCGGGCCGGCGTGGTACGGCGGTTCGGGACGACGGTGCGCCTCGACGAAGGCGCGAGGTGACCGGAATCCACGGGAGAGCACCGCGTGTCCGGCCGCCGACCAGCCCAGCCAGCCTGTGACGGCGAGCACGTCGCCCGGGCGGGCCCCGGAGCGTGTGACGGGTGCGCGGCCGCCGAGGTCGCCGAGGGCGGTGATGGCCACGGAGATGGTCTGGCCGCGCACCACGTCCCCGCCGACCACCGCGGCGGCGGCGACCTGCGCCTCGTCTCGGATGCCGTCCATCAGCTCGGTCGGCCAGTTCACCGCGAGTTCGGCGGGCACCACCAGGCCCAGCAGCAGCGCCGTGGGCTCGGCGCCCATGGCGGCGATGTCGGCGAGATTCTGGGCTGCGGCCTTGCGCCCGACGTCATACGCTGTTGACCAGTCGCGGCGGAAGTGCCGTCCTTCGAGGAGGATGTCCGTGGTCGCCACGACGCGACGGTCCGGCGCCGCGACGACCGCCGCGTCGTCACCCGGCCCGAGCCGCACGGCGGGCGTGGTCGTGAGACGGGAGGTCAGCTCCCGGATGAGTCCGAACTCCCCCAGCTCGGCGACGGTGCTGGGAGTGCGGGGGCGCCCCCCGGGAGAAATCGGCATTGGAACCTACACCCTTCGCTTCGTCGCTTCCCGGCCCCTCTGCCAACCAGGGAGACCCGCCGCCAACGGCACTCGCGCAGGTCTCCCCGGTGGCGATGAGGACGCGGTACCGTGGCGTCCCCTTTTCCCACATGATCCTCGTAGCCGCCCTGGAGGTTTCGTGGTACAGGCATACATCCTGATCCAGACCGAGGTCGGCAAGGCGTCGACCGTCGCCGAGGTGATCGCCGGCGTGCCCGGCGTGATCCAGGCCGAGGACGTGACCGGCCCCTACGACGTGATCGTGCGCGCGCAGGCGGACACCGTCGATGAGCTGGGCCGTCTGGTGGTCGCCCGTGTGCAGGGTGTCGAGGGCATCACGCGCACTCTGACCTGCCCGATCGTCCACCTCTAGCACCCCCGTATGCTCGCACGGTGAGTTCAGCACCTCGCTCTGCCCGTCCGCGCGCATCCCGCCGGTTGCTCCTTCTGCTCCTCGCATGCACCACGCCGGCCGTCGCCGCGGGCTGTTCACCCGCAGGCGGCGGCGCGCACCCCGCGGTGCCCAGCCCCTCGGGCGCGGCGGCCGCGGACTGCCGCGCGCTGTACGGCCGGCTGCCCGGCGACGTCGCCGGAGGACACCGGATCACGCTCGAGGAGAAGTCGCCGTACACAGCGGCGTGGGGCGATCCCGCCGTCGTACTGCGCTGCGGCGTGCCGCGCCCCGACGTGCTCACTCCCGGCAGTGAACACTACAACCCTACGGAGCCGGCGGTGGAGGTCGACGGCGTCTCCTGGCTCGTCGCACAGCAGGACGACGGGTACCGCCTGACGACGACCGGCCGCACGGCGTACGTCGAGGTGTGGGTGCCGAAGGACGTCGGCCAGCCGACGGCACCGCTTGCCGACCTGGCGAAACCGGTGAAGGCCACGGTGCCGTCGCGACTGTGACCGCCGCTTGCGCGGACCGGCGAGCGGCTCCGCGTGGCGGCACACCCTCCTCCGTCGCCCTTCGGCATGGGACGCGCTGGGGCAGGGCGTCCCGGCGTGCCGGCCGCCCCCCGCTTCCGCCGGGGGGTGAGGTCTCCCCAGGCCCGCCAGGACCAAAGGGAGTTGCATGGCGCCGGGCGCAGGCGGACGCGCGGGTCAGCGCAGCCCGGTGGGGCGGCGCAGGGCGGCCTGGATGAGGCGGTCGACCAGCTCCTGGTAGCCCACGCCCGTCTCTTCCCACATCCGCGGGTACATCGAGATCGGGGTGAACCCGGGCATGGTGTTGACCTCGTTGATGACGAACTCGCCGTCCTCGCAGAGGAAGAAGTCGGCCCGCACCAGCCCCTCGCAGGAGACGGCCTCGAAGGCGCGGACGGCCAGTTCGCGCACCCGCGCGGTCTGCTCCCCGGTGAGCGGCGCCGGTACGAGGCCGGCGGCGGAATCGATGTACTTGGCCTCGAAGTCGTAGTAGTCGTGCGCGGTGACCGGGGGAATCTCCGCGGGGACGCTCGCCCGCGGACCGTCCTCGAACTCCAGCACGCCGCACTCGATCTCGCGACCGCTCAGCAGCGACTCCACGATGATCTTCGGGTCGTGCCGCCGTGCCTCCTCGATCGCCTCATCGAGGTCCCCGAGGCCGTTCACCTTGCTGATGCCCATGGAGGACCCGGCTCGGGAGGGCTTCACGAAGACCGGGAAGCCGTGTTCGGCGGCGAAGTCCACGATCTTCTTGCGCACGGCGGCCGGATCCGCGTCCCACTCCCGCGGACGGACCGTGAGATACGGGCCGACGGGCAGGCCGAAGGAGGTGAAGACACGCTTCATGTACTCCTTGTCCATGCCGACCGCCGAGGCCAGCACGCCCGGCGCCGACGTAGGGCACACCGGACAGCTCGAGCAGCCCCTGCAGCGTGCCGTCCTCGCCGAAGGGACCGTGCAGCACCGGGAAGACGACGTCGACCTCACCGAGCGCCTTGGGCACCTGGCCGGGCTCCGTCAGGGTGATCTCCCGGCTGCCGGAGTCGATCGGCAGCAGCACGCCGGCGGTGTCGGACTCGGCGAGTTCGGCCACATCCGGCAGCCGCCGGTCGGTGATCGCCATCCGCTCCGGCGCGTCGGCGGTGAGCGCCCAGCGGCCGTCCTGCGTGATGCCGATGGGCAGCACCTCGTACTTCTCGCGGTCGAGCGCGCTCAAGACCGCACCTGCGGTGACCACGGAGATGGCGTGTTCGGAACTGGTCCCGCCGAAGACGACGGCGACGCGGGGCTTGCGGGAGGAGGGGTGGCTGCTCATATCGCGACGACCCTACCGTCTGACTCCGGCCACGTCAGCGACCGTACCGGCCCGGGGCCTCGCGGATCCTCAGTGCCCCTCTGCCTTGGCGCTGCGCGACATCAGCTCCTTCAGGGCGGCCGGCGGCGGGGTGCCGTTGTGCACGATCCCGACGACGGTCTCCGCGATCGGCATGTCGACGCCGTGGCCGCTGCGCCAGGTCGAGTACGGACTGACAGGACTTGACCCCTTCGGCGGTCTGCCGGGTCACGGCGATCGTCTCCTCGAGCGTCATGCCCTGGCCGAGGTTGGTGCCGAAGGTGTTGTTCCGGGACAGCGGGGAAGAGCAGGTGGCGACGAGGTCGCCCATGCCGGCCAGCCCGGCGAAGGTCTGCGCATCGGGCGCCCATCGCCAGCCCGAGACGGGTGATCTCGGCCAGTCCGCGGGTGATGAGGGACGCCTTCGCGTTGTCGCCCAGCCCCATGCCGTCCGCGATGCCGACGGCGAGAGCGATGACGTTCTTCACCGCGCCGCCGAGTTCGCAGCCGACGACGTCGGTGTTGGTGTACGGGCGGAAGTACGGCGTGTGGCAGGCGGCCTGCAGGCGGCGGGCCACCGACTCCTCCCGGCAGGCCACGACGGAGGCGGCCGGCTGCCGGGCGGCGATCTCGGGGGCCAGGTTGGGCCCGCTGAGCACCGCGACCCGCTCGGGGGCCACCCCGGCGACCTCCTCGACGACCTCGCTCATCCGCTTCGTCGTGCCGAGTTCCACGCCCTTCATCAGGGAGACCAGGACGGTGTCGGGGTGAAGCAGCGGCACCCAGGCCTTGAGGTTGCCGCGCAGCGTCTGCGAGGGCACGGCGAGCACGGTGAACTCCGCGCCGCGTGCCGCCTCGGCGGGGTCGGTGGTCGCGCGCAGCGTGGCGGGCAGTTCGGTGCCGGGCAGATAGTCCGGGTTGACGTGGCGGGTGTTCACGGCGTCGACCAGTTCGGGCCGCCGGCCCCACAGGGTCACCTCGCAGCCCGCGTCCGCGAGGATCATGCCGAATGCGGTACCCCAGGACCCGGTGCCGAATACTGCGGCTCGCGTCACGCGTTCTCTCCCTCTTCGGCCGCGGCCCGGCCCTTCTCGCGATGCTTCCCGCTGCCTGCCGGGCCCGGACCTCGGCGATCACCCGCCGGTGATCGTACCGCTCGGCGGGCGGCCGCTCGCCACGGATCTCGGCGAGCTGTTCGGTGACGGCCGCCATCATGCGGTCCGTGACCTCCCGCAGCACCTCGGCCGTCGGCTCCTTACCGTAGAACTCGGAGAGGTCGACCGGCGGCCCGGCCTGCACCACGAAGCGTCTTGCGCGGGAAGAGCCGGACGCGCTTGCTCTTCGCGTACGGCGGCATGACGAGGTTGGCGCCCCACTGGGCGACCGGAATGACGGGCGCCTTGGTCAGCAGCGCGACACGCGCCGCGCCGGTCTTCCCGGCATCGGCCAGCAGGCCGGGTCACGGGTCAGGGTGCCCTCGGGGTAGAAGGCGACGCACTCGCCCCGGTTGATCGCGTCGACGGCGGCACGGAAGGCGCCGACGGCGTCGGTGGACTCGCGGTAGACGGGGATCTGCCCGAGTCGCCGCATCATGCCGCCGACGAAGCCGCTCTTGAACAGGGAGTTCTTCGCGAGGAACCGCGGAACACGCCCGGTGTTGTACTGGTAATGCGCGTAGGACAGCGGGTCGAGAACCGAGTTGTGATTGACGACGGTGATAAAGCCCCCGTCGTCCGGCATGTGCTCCATTCCGCGCCAGTCCCGCTTGAACAGCGCCAGCAGCGGCGGTTTCACCAAAACCGCGGCAAAGCGGTACCAGAAGCCGATTCTACGGCGGGACACCGGGACACCATCTCCTCTTACCAGTCCGGGACGGCCCGCGCGGGGGCTGTCGTGCACACCGTAACCCCACCCGCCATGCGCTGCTGCGGCGGCCGCAAGAATGGTACGGATGGGACGTGACGAGAGCGGTGCTGCGGCCCGCGGATGGCACCTGGTCGTGCCGTTGAAGCCGCTGGTGCGGGCCAAGAGCAGGCTGGCCGACGGCATGGGCGAGGTGCTGCGCCCGGAACTGGCGCTCGCCTTCGCCCAGGACACCGTGGCGGCGGCGCTGGAGTGCCCCGCAGTGGCCGGCGTGGTCCGTCGTCACCGACGACAGGCTGGCTGCGGCAGAACTGACAGCACTGGGCGCCCGCCGGATTCCGGACACCCCCGGCGCAGGCCTGAACGCCGCGGTGACGCACGGGGCGACGACGGTGCGCACGTGCCTTCCGGACGCGGCCGTGGCGGCGCTGAACGCCGACCTGCCGGCGCTGCGGTCCGCGGAACTGGCGCGGGTCCTCGCAGCGGCGGCGGCGCACCGGCGGGCGTTCCTGGCCGACGCCGCGGGCGAGGGCACCACGCTGCTGTCCGCCGGCCCGAGGGCCGACCTCGCCCCCGCCTTCGGTGAGCGCTCGCGCGAACGGCACCGCGCTTCGGGAGCGGCCGAACTCGTCCTCCCGGACGTGGGAAGCGCCCGGCAGGACGTGGACACCGTCGACGACCTGCGAGCGGCCCTGCGCCGCGGGGTCGGCCCTCACACGGCGCGGCTGGTGGCGCGTACGCTGCTGCGCATGCAGGCGACTTCCTCCGACTACGACCCGGCGACCCGTTCCGGCAGCGTGCTGCTCGACGACGGCACGCCGCTGCCGTTCGACGCGGCGGCGTTCGACGCGGGCGGCCTGCGGCTGCTGCGTCCGGGCCAGCGGGTACGCATCGAGGTGCGAGGGCGAGGGCGAGGCGCGCCGGATCACGCTGGTCACACTGGTCACGCTCTGAGGACGTCGGACAGCACCGCGGGCCGGGCTCCCCGGTGGGAGCCCGGCCCGTCGCGGTGCGCCGCGGACGTCAGCGCCTGCGGGTGCCGGCCCGCTTCGCGGTGGTACGGCGCGCGGCGCTCTTGCGGGCCGGCGCCTTCTTCGCGGTGGACTTCTTGGCGGGAGCCTTCTTGGCGGTGGCCTTCTTCGCCGTCTTCTTGGCCGTCGTCTTCTTGGCCGTCGTCTTCTTGGCCGTCGCCTTCTTGGCGGTGGCCTTCTTCGCCGTCGTCTTCTTGGCGGTGGCCTTCTTCGCCGTGGACTTCTTGGCCGCGGCCTTCTTCGCCGTGGACTTCTTGGCCGCGGCCTTCTTCGTCGCGGCCTTCTTGGTGGCGGTGCCGCCGGACAGGCTGCCCTTGGGGGCCTTCTTGACCGCGACGTCGTTCTTCGGCAGCTTCTTCGTGCCGCTGACGAGGTCCTTGAACCCCTGGCCGGCGCGGAAGCGCGGCACCGAGGTCTTCTTCACCCGCACCCGCTCACCGGTCTGCGGGTTGCGGGCGTAACGGGCTGGGCGGTCGACCTTCTCGAAGGAACCGAAACCGGTGACCGAGACCCGGTCGCCCGCACACACGGCACGGACGATCGCGTCCAGGACGACGTCGACCGCGTCCGCGGCCTGCTGACGTCCGCCGAGCCTGTCGGCAATTGCTTCAACGAGCTGCGCCTTGTTCACGTCTTCCCCTTCGGAGACACCCCTGGAACCAATGTGTCCAAGCTTTTTCGCACGTTAGGCAGATATATACCGCAAATCAAACACGAAACGGGCGAATCACCCTTGTGCCGCAACGAACTCGACGGTCACCGGGTTCAGCGCGGGCCCAGGTCCCCGCTCTCCGGCGGGAGTCGACCCTCGTCCAGATCGGACATCAGCCGGTCCAGACGCCGGGCCGCCGCGGCGAGATCGTGCTTCGAGGCGGCGGTGATGACGAGCAGCCTCCGGGTGAGGGCCACTCGCACCTCCTCCGGAACGTCCAGCGTGCGCACGCGTGCGTGCGCCTCCTTCAGGCGGGCGGCGAGCAGACCGTAGAGCTCGAGTTGGCCGTCGCTGTCCATGGACAGATTGTGCCATCTGGGGCGAGTTGTCACCTCTTCCCCGGCCCAACACGCCCACGCGCCCCGGTCCGAGCGGACCGGGGCGCGTGACGCCGTGCGGATGCCGGGGAGAAACCTGCAGGAAACAGCCGCTCAGGCAGCCTGCGTGCGGGGTTTGAAGGCCGGCCGGCCGCCCTCGTACTCCGCGATGTCGTGCTTCGTTCTTCAGGGTGATGCTGATGTCGTCGAGCCCCTCCAGCAGTCGCCAGCGGGAGTTGTCGTCCAGCTCGAATTCGGCTTCGACACCACGGGCGAGGACCTTGCGCGCCCGCAGGTCGACGGTCACCTCGGCGTCCGGGTCGGACTCGGACAGCTCCCACAGCGCCTGCACCGTCTCCTGCGGCAGCACCACGGTGAGCAGGCCGTTCTTCAGCGAGTTGCCCCGGAAGATGTCCGCGAAGCGGGAGGAGATCACGGCCTTGAAGCCGTAGTTCTGCAGCGCCCAGACGGCGTGTTCCCGCGAGGAGCCGGTGCCGAAGTCGGGGCCGGCCACCAGCACGGTGCCACCGGCGTGCCGCTGCTGGTTGAGCACGAAGCCCGGGTCCTTGCGCCACGCCTCGAACAGCCCGTCCTCGAAGCCGTCGCGCGTGACCTTCTTCAGCCAGTGAGCGGGGATGATCTGGTCGGTGTCGACGTTGCTGCGGCGCAGCGGAACGGCCCGTCCGGTGTGGGTGGTGAAGGCTTCCATCGGTCAGACTCCTGCGGGCTGAGCGGGCGGCGGACAGGTCGGCGGGCGAGGCGAGCCGGCCCAGCGACCGCGGTGGCGGCGGCGACCTGCGGCGAGACCAGGTGCGTGCGGCCGCCCTTGCCCTGCCGGCCCTCGAAGTTGCGGTTGGAGGTGGAGGCGGCGCGTTCACCCGGCTGCAGCTGGTCGGGGTTCATGCCCAGGCACATCGAGCAGCCCGCGTGCCGCCATTCGGCCCCGGCCGCGGTGAACACCTTGTCCAGTCCCTCCTCGACGGCCTGCAGCGCGACCCGTACCGAGCCGGGCACGACCAGCATCCGTACGCCGTCGGCCACCGTGCGTCCCTCGAGCACGTCGGCGGCCGCGCGCAGGTCCTCGATACGCCCGTTGGTGCAGGAGCCGACGAACACGGTGTCCACGGCGACCTCGCGCAGCGGCTGCCCGGCGGTGAGCCCCATGTACTCCAGGGCCTTCTCGGCGGCGTAGCGCTCGGCCTCGTCGGCGAAGCCGGCCGGGTCGGGAACGGCAGCGGACAGCGGCGCGCCCTGGCCGGGGTTGGTGCCCCAGGTGACGAACGGGGCCAGCTCGCCGGCCTCGATGACCACCTCGCGGTCGAAGACGGCGTCCTCGTCGGTGCGCAGCGTCTTCCAGTACGCGACCGCGGCGTCCCAGTCGGCGCCCTGCGGCGCGTGCGGCGCGGCCCTGGACGTAGTCGAACGTGGTCTGGTCGGGGGCGATCATGCCGGCCCGGGCGCCGGCCTCGATGGACATGTTGCAGATGGTCATCCGCGCCTCCATCGACAGTTTCTCGATCGCCTCCCCCCGGTACTCCAGGACGTAGCCCTGGCCGCCGCCGGTGCCGATCCGCGCGATGACGGCGAGGATCAGGTCCTTGGCGGTGACGCCCTCGGGCAGTTCGCCGTCGACCGTGACCGCCATCGTCCTGAACGGCGCCATGGGCAGCGTCTGGGTCGCCAGGACGTGCTCGACCTGGCTGGTGCCGATGCCGAAGGCCAGCGCGCCGAACGCGCCGTGCGTGGAGGTGTGGCTGTCGCCGCACACGACGGTCGTGCCGGGCTGGGTCAGGCCCAGCTGCGGGCCCACCACGTGGACGACGCCCTGCTCGACGTCGCCGAGCGGGTGCAGCCGCACACCGAAGTCGGCGCAGTTCTTGCGCAGCGTCTCCAGCTGGGTGCGCGAGACCGGGTCGGCGATCGGCTTGTCGATGTCGAGGGTGGGGGTGTTGTGGTCCTCGGTGGCGAGGGTGAGATCGGTGCGGCGGACGCTGCGGCCGCTCTTGCGCAGGCCGTCGAAAGCCTGCGGGCTGGTCACCTCGTGCAGCAGGTGCAGGTCGATGAAGAGCAGGTCGGGCTCGCCATCGGCGCGCCGGACGACGTGGTCGTCCCAGACCTTCTCCGCGAGTGTCCGTCCCATCGCTTTCCCTCCGGTCGGCAACGTCGCCGGCCCTGTCTCGATCAGCTTCGCCGCGACCCGGGCCCGGGTTCCGGGTGGCGGCCGTCACGTCCAGACTGGCGGCTTCCGCGCGAAATGTGAACTTGCGTTTCATAGTGTGAGACGCGAGTATCGACGCATGGACAACAGTAGCGGCGCCTCGAGCGGAGTGGGCGTTCTCGACAAGGCGGCGGTCGTGCTGAGTGCACTGGAGTCGGGCCCGGCGACGCTGGCCGGGCTCGTCACCGCGACCGGCCTCGCCCGGCCCACGGCACACCGGCTCGCGGTGGCCCTGGAGCACCACCGGCTGGTCGCCCGCGACATGCAGGGGCGTTTCATACTCGGCCCGCGGCTCGGCGAACTGGCCGCCGCGGCCGGCGAGGACCGGCTGCTCGCCTCGGCCGGGCCCGTGCTCACGCACCTGCGCGACATGACCGGCGAGAGTGCGCAGCTCTACCGGCGGCAGGGAGACATGCGGATCTGCGTGGCGGCGGCCGAGCGGCTGTCCGGGCTGCGGGACACCGTCCCGGTCGGCTCGACGCTGCCGATGAAGGCCGGCTCGGCCGCCCAGATCCTGATGGCCTGGGAGGAGCCGGAGCGGCTGCACCGCGGCCTGCAGGGCGCCCGCTTCACGGCGACGGCGCTGTCCGGCGTGCGGCGCCGGGGCTGGGCCCAGTCGATCGGCGAGCGCGAGCCGGGCGTGGCCTCCGTCTCCGCGCCGGTACGCGGTCCGTCCAACCGCGTGGTCGCCGCCGTCTCGGTCTCCGGGCCGATCGAGCGGCTGACCCGCCACCCGGGCCGCATGCACGCCCAGGCCATCGTGGACGCCGCCGCCCGGCTGAGCGAGTCCCTGCGCCGCAACGGCGGCTCGTGACACACGCGAAAGGCCCTCCCGGAGGGAGGGCCTTCGTTTTCGAAGATCGAGTACCCCCGACCGGATTCGAACCGGCGCTACCGCCTTGAGAGGGCGGCGTGCTAGGCCGCTACACAACGGGGGCTCCATCGTGGTTCTCGACAGAGAACCTGTACCCCCGACCGGATTCGAACCGGCGCTACCGCCTTGAGAGGGCGGCGTGCTAGGCCGCTACACAACGGGGGCATCGATCATGCTCATCAGTGAGCGATCGCGCTGGGCTACCAGGACTCGAACCTAGACTAACTGAACCAGAATCAGTCGTGCTGCCAATTACACCATAGCCCACCAAAACGCAACCCCTGCGGGGGTTTCTGTTCGGGTGTCCGCCTCCCGGTTGGGCCTTTCGGCCTGCCCCGGTCGGCGACAGGAAGAACATTACCTGATCGTGGAGCGTGCTCCAAAACGAGTTCCCCGGCCGACGGGTCGGGGCCGCGGGCGCCGTGCCCGGGGCCCGTCCTCGTCGGTCGCGGCGCCGTCAGACGGACGTCAGCTTCGTGAGGGCCGCGTCGACGCGGGCGAGGGTGCGCTCGCGGCCCAGGACCTCGAGGGACTCGAAGAGCGGGAGGCCCACGGTACGGCCGGTGACCGCCACCCGGACCGGGGCCTGAGCCTTGCCGAGCTTGAGGCCGTGCTCCTCGCCGGCGGCCAGCACGGCCTCCTTGAGGGCCTCGGCGTTCCACTCCGCGTCGGCGAGCTTCGCACGGGCCGTCGTCAGCACTTCCTCGGCGCCCGGCTTCATGGCCTTCTGCCAGGACTTCTCGTCCCACACCGGCTCGTCGAGGAAGAGGAAGTCGACGTTGTCGGTGATGTCGGAGAGCACCGTCAGCCGCGTCTGGGCCAGCGGCGCCAGCTCCTCGAAGGCCGCCTGGTCGAAGGCCTCCGGCTTCCACGGCGCGTACGGGGCGCGCAGCCACGGCGCGCAGGCCGCGGTGAACTCCTCGACGGGCAGCTCGCGCAGGTGCGTCGCGTTGATCGCCTCGCACTTCTTCAGGTCGAAGCGGGCCGGGTTGGCGTTGACGTCACCGATCTCGAAGGCCGCGACCATCTCGTCCAGCGAGAAGATGTCCCGGTCCTCGGCGAGCGACCAGCCCAGCAGCGACAGGTAGTTGAGCAGGCCCTGCGGCAGGAAGCCGCGCTCGCGGTAGAGGTTGAGCGAGGACTGCGGGTCGCGCTTGGAGAGCTTCTTGTTGCCCTCGCCCATCACGTACGGCAGATGCCCGAAGGCGGGGGCACCGACGTCGGTGACGCCGATCTCGCCCAGCGCACGGTACAGCGCGATCTGCCGCGGAGTGGAGGAGAGCAGGTCCTCGCCGCGCAGCACGTGCGTGATCCCCATCAGGGCGTCGTCGACCGGGTTGACCAGGGTGTACAGCGGAGCGCCGTTGGCCCGCACGATGCCGTAGTCGGAGACGTTCTCCGGCGAGAAGGTCAGCTCGCCGCGGACCAGGTCGGTGAAGGTGATCGTCTCGTCCGGCATCCGGAAGCGCACGATGGAGGTGCGGCCCTCGGCCTCGTAGGCGGCGGCCTGCTCGGCGCGTCAGGTCGCGGCAGCGGCCGTCGTACCCGGAGGGCCGGCCGGCCTTGCGGGCCTCCTCGCGGCGGGTCTCCAGCTCCTCGGTCGTGCAGTAGCAGCGGTAGGCGTGGCCGGCCGCCAGCAGCCGGTCCGCCGACGTCCGCGGTAGATCTCCATCCGCTGGGACTGCCGGTAGGGGGCGTGCGGGCCGCCGGCCTCAGGGCCCTCGTCCCAGTCCAGGCCCAGCCAGCGCAGCGAGTCCAGCAGCGCCTGGTAGGACTCCTCGGAGTCCCGTGCCGCGTCGGTGTCCTCGATGCGCAGGACGAGGGTGCCGCCGTGGTGGCGGGCGAACGCCCAGTTGAACAGGGCGGTGCGGACCAGACCGACGTGCGGATTGCCGGTCGGGGAGGGACAGAAACGTACGCGGACGCTGTGTCGCGTCAATCACGCTTGATCACCTTGTTGGTGAGAGTGCCGATGCCTTCGATGGTGACGGCGACCTCGTCGCCGACGTTGAGCGGGCCGACCCCGGCGGGGGTGCCCGTGAGGATGACGTCGCCGGGCAGCAGCGTCATCGCCTCGCTGATGTGGACGACCAGATCCTCCACGGACCGGACCATCTCGCTGGTGCGTCCCAGCTGGCGCTGCTCGCCGTTGACCGTGCACTGGACCGCGACGTCGGCGGGGTCCAGGTCGGTGACCACCCACGGCCCCAGCGGGCAGGAGGTGTCGAAGCCCTTGGCCCGCGCCCACTGCTCCTCCGCCCGCTGGACGTCACGCGCGGTGACGTCGTTGCGCGCAGGTGTAGCCGAGGATCACGTCCCGGACGCGCTCGCGCGGCACCTCCTTGCACATCCGGCCGATGACGACGGCCAGCTCGGCCTCGTGGTGCACCTCGGAGGAGAAGCCGGGGTAGACGACCGGGTCGCCGGGGCCGACGACGGACGTCGAGGGCTTGAAGAAGACCACCGGCACGTCCGGGACGGTGTTGCCCAGCTCCCGGGCGTGCTCGGAGTAGTTGCGGCCGATGCGACGACCTTGTTGGGGAGCACGGGCGAGAGCAGGCGCACCTTCTCCAGCGGGATCTTCTGACCCGAGCGCTCGAAGTCGGCGAAGGGGTGGCCCTTGATGACGTCGAGGGCGTCACCTTCGAGCACGCCGAAGGCGACGTTCCCTTCGAGGGAGAATCTGGCGATGCGCACGGGGGTCCTTCGGTGACGGGGTGGGCGGGGCAGCTGCCAGGGTATTCCACACTCGGCGCGCCGCCGTGCGGAGCCGTCGCCGCCCCTCCCACCGGAGCCGGACCGTGCACGCGGCGGGCGTCAGCGCAGGCGGGCCATCAGGGCGTGTTCGACCAGGGTGATCAGGGCGCTCTTCGCGTCCGACGCGGTGCCGGGCGTCGGTGGTGATGATCGGCGCGTCCGGACCGATCTGCAGCGCCTCACGGACCTCCTCCGGCCCGTAGGGCTGGTGCCCCTCGAACCCGTTCAGCGCGATCACGAACGGCAGACCCGAGTTCTCGAAGTAGTCCACCGCCGGGAAACAGTCCGCCAGCCGGCGGGTGTCCACCAGCACCACCGCACCGATCGCGCCGCGGACCAGGTCGTCCCACATGAACCAGAACCGGTCCTGCCCCGGCGTACCGAACAGGTACAGGATCAGGTCCTGGTCGAGGGTGATACGGCCGAAGTCCATCGCCACCGTCGTGGTGGTCTTGTCCGCAGTGTGCGTCAGGTCGTCGATGCCGGCCGACGCCGACGTCATCACGGCCTCGGTACGCAGCGGATTGATCTCCGAGACCGCGCCGACGAAGGTCGTCTTGCCCACGCCGAAGCCGCCGGCCACCACGATCTTCGCGGAGGTGGTGGAGCGGGCGGCAGCACCGCCGCTAGAGCTTCCGAAGTCCACTGAGCACCCTTTCGAGCAGTGTCACGTCTGGCTGACCGTCGGCGGAGGACTCGCCGCCGCCGGGCTGATGGATGGCGACCAGCCCGGCCTCGGCCAGGTCGGCGACGAGGATCCGGGCGACGCCGAGGGGGATGGTGAGGAGTGCGGAGATCTCGGCGACCGACTTGATCTCGTCGCACAGCCGGCAGATCCGCTGGTGCTCGGGCAGCTGGCCCTGGAGCCGAGCGGGATCCGCCGTGGTGTGCACCAGCGCCTCGATGGCGAGCTGGTAGCGGGGACGGGTCCGGCCACCCGTCATGGCGTACGGCCGCACCAGGGACTGCTGGTCGCTGCGGCCATCGGCACCGCCCGGCTCCGGCGAGGGGCTGGGCGGCTGCACCGGCTCGATGACGCGGCGGCGGCTCGGGCGTCTCGTACTCCCTGGGCCGCCGCTGCGGCGGCGGGCCGGCCGGGCGGGCCCGCAGGTGTTCGCTGGGCGTGGAGGGGAAGTTGTACCGCTTGGTGGGCGATCCGGGTTGCCGGTGGTCATGACCACCGCCGTATGACGGACCGCCTGGGGGCGTTGTCACGTTTCCTCCTCCGGCTCACGAACGTGCGGGCGACACCTGCCAGTTACTGTCTTGATTTCTTCGGTGGCAACCGCGTCCACGGCACCCTATGGTGCTCCGACGCGAAGCGCACGGGCTACCTGTGGGTTGTGCCCTAGTTGAGAAGACTGCCCTGCAACTCGGCACGAAGATCCGGGGTCAGGACCGTGCCGGCGCGGTCCACCAGCAGGGCCATCTCGTAGCCCGACGAGACCGATGTCGGCCTCGGGATGCGCGAGGACGGCCAGCGAAGAACCGTCCGAAACGGACATGATGAACAGGAAATCCCCGCTCCATCTCCACCACCGTCTGGTTCACCGCACCCCCCTCGAAGATCCGGGACGCTCCCGCCGTGAGCGAGGTCAGCCCGGAGGCGACCGCCGCCAACTGGTCGGCGCGGTCACGCGGGAAGCCCTCGGACATCGCGAGGAGAAGTCCGTCGGCGGAGACCACCACCGTGTGCGACACCCCGGGGGTGTTGTCCACGAAGTTGGTGATCAACCAGTTCAGGTTCTGCGCCGCCTGGCTCATCGGGCTCACACTAACGCTCCTGATCGTAGGTGCTGCCGGGGCCGAAGCCCTGTCGGTCGTTCTGGTCGGCGTCGGACGCGCTGCGCCCCCGACGTACGCCGCGGTGCAGGTTGCTGAGCCTGCCCCGCACGTCCTCGGGTGCGCGGGAGACCTGGGGGCCGCCCTGGCGGGTCTGCTCCGCGGTGCCGGCGACCAGGTTGGCCCTGGGCACCCGCCGCGGCAGGCCGGACTCGGTGACGCCACCGGCCTGCGGTTCGCGCAGCCGGCCGGCCCGGTCCCAGGAGCTCGTCGTTCGGAGAACTCCACCGGGGCTCCGGATCCGCGGGGCCCGGCTGCGGCGGCAGGAGCCGCTGCGGCTGTTCCCCGGATTCCGGTTCGGGTCGGAACTGCACTGCCGGACCCTCTTCGTGCTGCGCACGTCCCGGGTCGCGGCGCGGCAGACCTGCGCCGGTCACGGAGCGATAACCGCTCGGAGAGGGGCCCGGACCATCGAAGCCTACGTGGTCCTGCGCCTGGTCGGGAACGCCGGTGTGCGATTCCGCTTCGGCACCGGCGTACAAGCGGCCCGCGTAGGGGTCGTCGGCCCCGTTCCGGAGCCCGCCGGTGACCGGCTCCGGCTTCTCGTACCGCGAGTCGTCGAAGCCGAGCTCGGCCGCGGAACGGCTGTCCAGGGAGTGGGAAGCCGGACGCGGCTGCTCGGGGACGATCCGCGAGACGTGGAAGTCCTCCTCGGGCAGCTCGCCCCCGCCGCCGTGGGTGATGGCGTCCGGCAGCATGACCAGCGACGTGGTCCCGGACTGCTCGCCGGAGGGCCGGAGCTGAACGCGAACGCCGTGCCGCGCGGCGAGCCGTCCGACCACGAACAGGCCCATGCGCCGGGAGACGGCCGCGTCCACCGCCGGCGGGGCAGCCAGCTTGTGGTTGATGTCGGCGAAGTCCTCGGCCGTCAGGCCGATGCCCTTGTCGTGGATCTCGATCATCACCCGCCCGTCCGGCAGCCGGGTCGCGGCGACCTCGACCCTGGTCTGCGGCGAGGAGAACGTCGTGGCGTTCTCCAGCAGCTCGGCCAGCAGGTGGACCAGGTCGGTGACCGCGTCCCCGTGGATCTCGCTCTCGGGGACGCCGGTGACGGCGATGCGCTCGTAGTGCTCCACCTCGGAGGAGGCGGCCCGCAGGATGTCGACGAGCGGGACAGGCTGATGCCAGGTGCGGCCGGTCTCCTGACCGGCCAGAACCAGCAGGTTCTCGCCGTTGCGCCGCATGCGGGTGGCCAGGTGGTCCATCCGGAAGAGGTTCTGCAGCTGGTCCGGATCCGCCTCGTTGTTCTCCAGGTCGGTGATGAGGGCCAACTGCCGCTCGATGAGGCCCTGGTTCCGCTTGGAGAGATTGGTGAAGATCGCGTTGACGTTTCCCCGCAGCAGCGCCTGCTCGGCCGCGAGCCGCACCGCCTCCCGGTGCACCTGGTCGAAGGCACGGGCGACCTCGCCGATCTCATCTCTGGACGACAGGGGGATGGCCGCGACGCGGGTGTCGACCCGGCCCGGATCGGTACGGGAGAGCTGGTCGACGAGGGCCGGCAGCCGCTGCTCGGCGACGTCGAACGCGGCATTGCGCAGCGAGCGCATGCTGCGGCGCATCGTGCCGGCCATGAAACCGGCCAGCGCGAAGGCCAGCAACAGCGCCACCAGCACGATGAGGCCGGTGCTGATCGCCTCGCGCTCGGCGTCCGAGGCGATCTGCGCGCTCTCCCGCACGGCCCGGTCCGTGAGTTCCTTCTCCACCGCCCGGTAGGCGTCGAAGCGGGCCGTGGCGACCGTGTACCAGCTTTCGGGGGTGATGCCCTTGGTCTTCAAGGTCTCGGCGGACGCGCCGGAGGCGATGGCCCTGACCATGTCGTCCATCGCCGGCGGTGCGACGAAGGTGCGGTGCTGCGCCTTGGCCTGTGCCGCTTCCTGGGCCAGCTTCTGCTTCGCGGTCCTCTGCGCCTCGGCGACCTGCCCCTTGAGCAGGCTGCGCTCCTCGGCACGGCCGCCGGAGACGTACTCCTCGGTCGCAATGCCCTCAAGATAGCGGTAGGAGGCGAGCGCGGTGAGCTGGAGCTTCTTGTCCTTCGCGGTGGGCCCGGGCTTGACCAGCAGATGTGTGCCGATGGATCGCTGAAGCGATTCTGCACCCTTGGCCAGTGCAATCGCGTAGACCGAACGACCGTAGGAGGTGACGTTGCCGGTTCCGAAGCCGAGTTCGTTGGCGAACTCCATCAGAGGGTGCTGAACCTCGACGTACCCCTCCTCGGTCTGCACGCCGCTCAGCTTGCCGGTGTAGGCGACCTTGCGCAGCTTCTGCAGCTTCGGCTCGGCCTCCCGGAAGTTCTTCAGCCGGCGCCGCAGCCCGGGGGTGTCCGGCATGTCCTCGACGGAGGTGTCGAATGCCTGCTTCGCCCGGTCGGTCGCCTCCCGGGCGGCCTGGACTGTCGGATCGTTGCGTTCGCCGCCCAGCAGCGGCGCCGCCGTGCGGTCCCGCTCCTCCATCAGGGCGTGGCTGTAGTCGGCGGCGGCCTTCACCAACCGGGCCGTGGCCTGGGCGTCCTCCGCCTCGTTCCAGGTGCTGACCGAGTCGGAGACCCGGAAGCCGCCGAAGACCAGGGCAACCAGCACCGGAATGAGCAGAATGGCGTTCAGCCGGGTGGGAACCCGCCAGTTGCGTACCGCGAACCGGCTACCACCGTCCCCCACCGGAGCCGGAGCCGTTGCGGGGGTGGTGGGCGCCTCCGCACGGGACGGCGGGGTGAAGTTCCCGCGGGACTGCCCACCGCCCCGCGGCAAAGTGTCCTCTTTGCGACGCCTCACTCGACTTTTTCACCTCTCGGCGCGCGGCCCTCCGCAGGCGGAGGCTGCCGTTACTACTGATGAGTTCAGCGAATTCCAGCACGTCATGGCGGTAGCAGCCAAACACCTCTTGAAAGGGCATGGCCATGACATACAGACCAGAAAAATCGGAGAAATACCTACAAAACGACCATCGGGGGCGCAATTCGTGCGCGGAGTGCAGCGCCTCACTCGCCCCGCGTGCTCGCCAACGGTCCAAACCACTGTCGAAACGTTATGAACCATGCCGCCGACGACTGGCGGGGTCCAGCATTATGGGAAAGAACACACGACGATGTCCCGGCCAACTCGTAGGCTATCTCGGACAGTTGACCGGTACGTGTCTACCTCAGACGAGCGAGCAGGGCGTGTTCGACCAGGGTGATCAGGGCGCTCTTCGCGTCCGACCGGTGCCGGGCGTCCGTGGTGATGATCGGCGCGTCCGGACCGATCTGCAACGCCTCACGGACCTCCTCCGGCCCGTAGGGCTGGTACCCCTCGAACCCGTTCAGCGCGATCACGAACGGCAGACCTGAGTTCTCGAAGTAGTCCACCGCCGGGAAACAGTCCGCCAGCCGGCGGGTGTCCACCAGCACCACCGCACCGATCGCACCCCGGACCAGGTCGTCCCACATGAACCAGAACCGGTCCTGCCCCGGCGTACCGAACAGATACAGGATCAGATCGTCGTCGAGGGTGATACGACCGAAGTCCATCGCCACCGTCGTGGTGGTCTTGTCCGCAGTGTGCGTCAGATCGTCGACGCCGGCCGACGCCGACGTCATGACGGCCTCGGTACGCAGCGGATTGATCTCCGAGACCGCGCCGACGAAGGTCGTCTTACCCACGCCGAAGCCGCCGGCCACCACGATCTTCGCGGAGGTCGTGGTACGTGCCGGCGCGCCGTACCCGGCCGATCCGCCCACCGCGTGCGGGCTAGAGCTTGCGTAGTCCACTGAGCACCCTTTCCAGCAGCGTCACATCGGGGGCACCGCCCGACTCGGCGTTGCCGCCGGGCTGATGGATGGCCACCATCCCGGCCTCGGCCAGATCGGCGACGAGGATCCGGGCCACCCCCAGCGGGATGGCGAGGAGTGCGGAGACCTCTGCCACCGACTTCACCTCACGGCACAGGCCGCATATCCGCTGGTGTTCCGGCAGCAGCCCGTGCAGGTGGGACGGATCCGCGCTCGTGCTGACCAGCGCCTCGATGGCGAGCTGGTAGCGCGGCCGTGTCCGGCCACCCGTCATGGCATACGGCCGCACCAGCGGTTGATCGCCCTCGCCTGCGTACGGCGCCGAATAGTTCGACGAGCCGTACGGACCTGGTGAGACGGGCGGCGGGGTCATGGCTCCTCCGAGCGAAGCATGCTGTCGTCGATGCGGACTGTGGTGCTCATGTGGGGGGGAGCTTTTACGTCAGTTGAGGATGCTGCCCTGGAGCTCAGCCCGTACGTCGGGAGTCAGCACGGTGCCGGCGCGGTCCACCAGCAGGGCCATCTCATAGCCCACGAGACCGATGTCGGCCTCGGGATGCGCGAGGACGGCCAGCGAAGAACCGTCCGAAACGGACATGATGAACAGGAAACCCCGCTCCATCTCCACCACCGTCTGGTTCACCACGCCGCCCTCGAAGATCCGGGACGCTCCCGCCGTGAGCGAGGTCAGCCCGGAGGCGACCGCCGCCAACTGGTCGGCACGGTCACGCGGGAAGCCCTCGGACATGGCCAGAAGGAGGCCGTCCGCGGAGACCACCACCGTGTGCGACACACCAGGTGTGTTCTCCACGAAGTTGGTGATCAACCAGTTCAGATTCTGCGCCGCCTGGCTCATCGGACTCAACTAACGCTCCTGCTGGTAGGTGGGGCCGACGCCGTGGCCGGAATCGGCAGGGCCGTTGCCGGCCTGCCGTCCCTGCTGGATGCCACGACGGAGGTTGGTGAGGCGGCCGCGTACGTCGGCCGGTGCTCGGGAGACCTGCGGACCGGCCGGGGCCGTCGACTGCTGTTGCGCGGTTCCCGCGACAAGGTTGGCACGGGGCACCCGTCGCGGCAGCCCCGAGGTGGTGACACCGCCTGCGGCGGGCTTGCGGACCTGCTCGGCCCGGCGCCAGCGCTCGTCGTTCGGCGAGGCTCCCCAGCCGCCCGCGGTCTCCTCACCGCGCACGGCCGCCGGTCCGGCGTGAGCCTGCGGGGCACCCGCCGGCTCACGCCGCGGCAGTGCACCGCCCGGGAAGCCGGAGGACGGCCCGGGGGCGGGCGTCGGTGCGGGGGCGTGCTGCACCGGCCGCCCCTGCGCACGCCGGCCGTTGAACCAGTTCGACTCCATGGAGGAGAAGATCGGCGTGGGCACGTCGTCACCGGCGGGCGGGACAGCGGGGATACCGTAATCCGCCTCAGCGGGCGCCTGGGACCGCAGCGGCTCGAGCCCCTCCGGAGCGGAGTAGCTGCCGGTGGACCCGCGGACCGGCTCGGGCTCCTCGTGGCTGCGGGGGCCGTCCCCGGGCGGCGAGGGCTGCGCCCAGCTGGGCCGGGCGTACTCGCCGCTCTGGTCGGCCGGGTAACCCTGGGCACGCGCTCCCCCACCCGGCTGGGGCGCGCCGGACTGCGACGGACCGTCGAAGGCGCCGCTGTCGAAGACCGGGCGCTCGAACTGCTGGGTGTCGCCGGGGCCGCTATCGGGCAGTTCCCCGACCGGTGTGCCACGGGTGGGCAGCGGAGCCGGACGGCCGATGCCGCGCGAGCCCTCGTCCGCACGGGCGGGGGTCATCGGACGGGTCGGCAGCCCGCCGGGGCCGTTGCCCTCACCGCCAGTGGGCCGACCGCCCACCGGCGCTGGGCCCGCACCGGGCAGCGCCGGACGCGGCGCCGAACCGCCGACCTGACCGCGGTCGGGTCCAGCGCCGAGCCGGGGGCGCTGCCGGCACCCTGGGCGGGGCGGTTGTCCCGCTGCAGCGCAGCGGCGAGGTTGCCGCCCTTGACTCCGTTGTCACCGAGGCCGCCCGGCGGTGCGCCGGGCCGGCCCTTGCCGCCCTGCGCGACGTCGACGGGCAGCATGACGAGTGCCGTGGTCCCGCCGGAGTCCGAGGGCCGCAGCTGGATGCGGATGCCGTGCCGCAGGGAGAGGCGGCCGACCACGAAGAGGCCCATGCGGCGGGAGACGGAGACGTCGACCGTTGGCGGGTTCGCCAGCCGCTCGTTGATCGAGGAGAGGTCCTCCGGAGACAGGCCGATGCCGGTGTCGTGGATCTCGACCAGCACCCGGCCGTCGGGCAGGGCGTGACCGGTGACCTTGACCTTGGTCTGCGGCGAGGAGAAGGAGGTGGCGTTCTCCAGCAGCTCGGCCAGCAGGTGGACGAGGTCGTTGACGACGCGGCCCGCGACCTCGGTGGTCGGCACGGCGCTCAACTCGATGCGCTCGTACTGCTCCACCTCGGAGGCGGCGGCACGCAGCACGTCGACCAGGGGCACCGGACGCGTCCAGCGGCGGCCGGGCTCCTCACCGGCGAGGACGAGCAGGTTCTCGCCGTTACGGCGCATACGGGTCGCCAGGTGGTCCAGCTTGAAGAGGGAGGACAGCTGGTCCGGGTCGGCCTCGCGGGACTCCAGCTCCGAGATGAGCGAGAGCTGCCGCTGGATGAGGCCCTGGCTGCGTCGCGAGAGGTTGGTGAACATCGCGTTGACGTTGCCTCGCAGCAGCGCCTGCTCGCCGGCCAGCCGGACCGCCTCGCGGTGCACGTCGTCGAACGCGGCGGCCACCCGGCCGATCTCGTCGCGGCTGTGGACGCCGACGGACTCCACGGACGTGTCCACGTCCTGCGGGTCGGACTCGGACATCTGCTTGACGAGCTCGGGCAGCCGCCGCCGCGAGACGTCCTGTGCGGTGTCCTGCAGGCGGCGCAGCGAACGGACCATGGAACGGGCCACGACGAAGGCGCCGATGAGCGAGACGCCGAGCACGAGAAGGATCACCGCGAGGTTGAAATACGCCTCGTACTGCGCCGTGGAACGCAGGGTGCGGGCCTGCTGCTCCATCTGGGAGAGCAGCGACAGCTCGATCTTGCCCATCTCGTCGATCTTGGTGCGGTCCTGGTCGTACCAGTCCAGATACGAGCGCGGCTCCTGCTTGATGCCGCTCTTCGAACTCAGGACGCGCTTGCGGTACGTGTCCGCCGCAGTGATGTTGACGATGCCGCCGTGCAGCGGCTTGAGCAGGTCGTCGGCCGTCTCCTTGCCGTAGATCTGCCGGAAGCTGCCCAGTTCGGCCTTCTCGTTCTCCATGGCCGACTTGGCGTAGAGCCGGTCCTGCTGGGAGAGCTCGGGCCCGTCCTTGCGGGCCAGGCCGGCGCTGATGATCGCGCGCTGGATGGAGGCGTACTCCTTGGCCGAGGAGAAGGCGGCCAGAGCGCGGGTGCTCTGGATCATCTCGCTGTTACTGGTGGCCTGCGCCATGTCCTGCGACAGCGAGAGGAGGGACTCGATCAACTGGTTGTAGCGGTCGACCGTCAGCGAGCCGTACTCGGGGCTGTCATAGGCGTTCTCGCGGATCTTCTTCAGGTCGCCGAGCTGCCGCTCGATGTTGACCACGGTGGCCTGCACGCCGGCCAGGGAGTCGTCGCCGACGGTGACCGGCTCCGTCGACTTGACGAACGCCTTGCGCTCGAGGTCGGTGGCCTCACGGGTGGCGACGACCGCGTCGTCCTTCTCGTTGCCCGTACTGATCAGCGGGCCCGCGGACTTGTCGCGCTCCTCCTGCAGGGCGGCAGCCAGCTCGGTGGCGTGCTCCGTCATCTGCGTGAGGAGCTTCATCTTGTCGAGCTGGTTCACGTTCGCCAGCGAGTCGTCGATGCGCAGGAGGCCGAGGGTCGTCGCGGCGACGACCGGCAGGGTCAGCAGGGAGACGAGCCGGGTACTGATGCGCCAGTTGCGCAGCGCCAGGCGGGTTCCGGGCCCGCTGGGGCCCTTCTTGTCCTTCCCCGGGGACTTCTTCCCGCCCCCGCCGCCACCCGGTGTCGCACCGCTGTGCGCCGCCGAGGCGTCGGAGTCGTGGTCGGCCGCGGACAGACCGCTCTCCTGGGCGCGCTGTGGTGAGGAGCCGCGGTCGTTCTCACCGCGCAGCTCCGGGTCCCCCACAGCGCTGCCATTCCTCTTCAAACGTCCCTGCACTAGCGTCGCAACCTCTGGACCAGGCGCCCCTCCGCTCGCGGCGGCGGGACGGTATCGAGTCGTCGGGGGTTCCAGGGCCCCCTGGGCGGTCGTGGGTGACCGGCGCGTCGCCTCCGTGCCGCCGCTCGGCGCTTCACTGCGCCCCCTGCGCGCCGGCTGATTCCTGCGGCGGTCTGTGGAATTCCAGCACAGTGGCGGATCTCCAACAAGGGCTGTGGATCGAGCTGTGACATGCGTGACGCTCTGCAGACATCCCGTGACCGGAGGTAGAGCCGACCGCCCGAGATATCGGACTTTTCGCCACGAGCGACCCAGCTGGTCGCACTGCCCCGGTAGCACGCAAGCCGTCCAAGATGTCTACTCTGACAGGAAATGCCGGTTCGAGATTCGAAGGAAAGACGTCCGAAATGCCGGACTCATCGCTTCCTCCGTGACCAAACTCACACACGCGTCGTGTGATTGGTCACGCCACGACTGGGAACAGCGAGCCTGCGCTCGGCGTCTGCACACCGAACGTGACCGGACGAGTCGAGAGCCCCGCACACTCACCGGGTGCGGGGCTCTCGACAGCGCGGAGCGGCGTCAGCCGCGCCAGCTGTGCGGAGCGTGGAAGGTGCCGGTGCGCTCCAGGCGGCGCCAGCCGGCCTTGTCGCGGCGAATGCCGCGGGCGGGCCGTCCCTCCTGCGGCCGGGAGGCAGCGCGGGCGAGCAGCAGGGCGGTGACTGCCGCGAGTTCCTCGGGCTCGGCCTGGCCCTTCTCGACGCGGACGAGACGCTGGATGTCGGTGGTGGTCACGTGGCTCTCCATCACTGCGGGGGGTTGCCGTGCTTGCGGGCGGGGAGGTCGGCGTGCTTGTTGCGCAGCATCGCCAGGGAGTCGATGAGGACCTGCCGGGTCTCGGCGGGGTCGATCACGTCATCGACCAGGCCGCGTTCGGCGGCGTAGTAGGGGTGCATCAGCTCGGCCTTGTACTCCTTGACCATGCGGGCGCGCATGGCCTCCGGGTCGTCGGCGGCGGCGATCTGCCGGCGGAAGATGACGTTGGCGGCGCCTTCCGCGCCCATCACGGCGATCTCGTTGGTGGGCCAGGCGTAGGTCAGGTCGGCACCGATGGACTGGGAGTCCATGACGATGTAGGCGCCGCCGTATGCCTTGCGAAGGATGAGCGAGATCCGCGGCACGGTGGCGTTGCAGTAGGCGTACAGCAGCTTGGCGCCGTGCCGGATGATGCCGCCGTGTTCCTGGTCGACGCCAGGCAGAAAGCCGGGGACGTCCAGCAGGGTGAGGATCGGGATGTTGAACGCGTCGCACATCTGCACGAAGCGGGCGGCCTTCTCCGAGGCTTCGATGTCCAGCACACCGGCCAGGGACTGCGGCTGGTTGGCGACGATGCCCACGACCCGGCCGTCCATCCGCGCGAGCACGCACAGGATGTTGCCGGCCCATCGCTCGTGCACCTCGAGGAATTCGCCGTCGTCGACAAGCTCCTCGATGACCCGGCGCATGTCGTAGGGGCGGTTGCCGTCGGCGGGCACCAGGTCCAGCAGGGCCTCGCAGCGCCTCTCCGCCGGGTCCACCGGCTCCTCGACGGGCGGGTTCTCCCGGTTGTTCTGCGGCAGGAGGGAGAGGAGGTAGCGGACCTCCTCCAGGCAGGTCTCCTCGTCGTCGTAGGCGAAGTGCGCCACCCCCGAGGTACCGGCGTGCACGTCCGCGCCGCCCAGCCCGTTGTGCGACACCTTCGCGCCGGTGACCGCCTCGACGACGTCCGGTCCGGTGATGAACATCTGCGCGGTCTCCCGCACCATGAACACGAAGTCCGTCAGCGCCGGGGAGTAGGCAGCACCGCCCGCGCACGGGCCGAGCATCACCGAGATCTGCGGGATCACCCCCGACGCCCGGGTGTTGCGCTGGAAGATCCCGCCGTAGCCGGCCAGCGCCGAGACGCCCTCCTGGATCCGGGCGCCCGCACCGTCGTTCAGCGACACCAGCGGCGCACCCGCCGCGATCGCCATGTCCATGATTTTGTGGATCTTCGCGGCGTGCGCCTCACCCAGTGCACCGCCGAAGATCCGGAAATCGGCCGCGTAGACGAAGACCGTCCGCCCGTGCACCGTCCCCCAGCCGGTCACCACACCGTCGGTGTAGGGCTTCTTGCTCTCCAGCCCGAACCCGGACGCCCGGTGCCGCCGCAGTGGCTCCACCTCGCGGAAACTGTCCCCGTCCAGCAGCAGACCGATCCGCTCACGCGCGGTCAGCTTCCCCTTCGCGTGCTGCGCCTCGGTCGCCTTCTCACTCGGGCCACCACGCGCCTCCTCACGAAGGGCGTGCAACTCGGCCACACGGCCGCGGGAGTCCTGGGACAGATCGGTCATGTAAAGACCCTACGAAACCAGAAGCCGCCACGCCGTCGTTGGATTCGTACAGTCTCCCGGGCAGATTCATGGCCGCGCTGGACAGAACCTTGCCCGTTCGGGCGTATCGCTCGTGAAAGTCTCCCATGAACGCGGCCCGTGGCTGTGGGGTTCCCACAGCCACTACCGCCACCGCACTCAGCCGGCGTCGCCCGAGGGGACCCCCGCGCGCAGCAGCCCGTAGGTGTATGCGTCCTCCAACGCGCGCCAGGACGCGGCGATGACGTTGTCCGCGACACCGACCGTGGACCACTCGGCGGCGCCGTCCGTGGTGGAGACCAGCACCCGGGTCGTGGAGTCGGTGCCGTGCCGGCCCTCCAGGATCCGGACCTTGTAGTCGACCAGCTCCAGCCGGGCGAGCTCCGGGTAGATCCGCTCCAGAGCAACCCGCAGCGCGCGGTCGAGGGCGTTGACCGGTCCGTTGCCCTCGCCGGTGGCGACCACGCGCTCGCCCTTCGCCCGCAGCCGGACGGTGGCCTCGTTGGCGTGGGTGCCGTCGGGGCGGTCCTCGACGATGGCGCGCCATGACTCCATGCGGAAGAAGTCGGGAGCGACGCCGTGCACCTCGGTGCGCAGCAGCAGTTCGAAGGAGGCGTCGGCCGCCTCGTAGGTGTAGCCCGCCAGCTCCTGTTCCTTCACTCGGGCGACGATCCGCCCGACCAGTTCGCGGTTCCCGGTCAGGTCGTAGCCCAGCTCCTTTCCCTTCAGCTCGACCGAGGCGCGGCCGGCCATGTCGGAGACCAGCATGCGCATCGAGTTGCCGACCAGTTCCGGGTCGATGTGCTGGTACAGGTCCGGGTCGACCTTGATGGCGGAGGCGTGCAGCCCGGCCTTGTGGGCGAAGGCCGAGCTGCCCACGTACGGCTGGTGGGTGGAGGGGGTGAGGTTGACGACCTCGGCGACGGCGTGCGAGATCCGCGTCATCTCCGCCAGCGCACCTTCGGGCAGCACCTGTCGGCCGTACTTGAGCTGGAGGGCGGCGGCGACGGGGAAGAGGTTCGCGTTGCCGACCCGCTCGCCGTAGCCGTTGGCGGTGCACTGCACGTGCGTGGCGCCGGCGTCCACCGCGGCGAGGGTGTTGGCCACCGCGCAGCCGGTGTCGTCCTGGGCGTGCATGCCCAGCCGTGCGCCGGTGTCGGACAGCACCGTGCGCACCACTGCGCCCACCTGGGCGGGCAGCATGCCGCCGTTGGTGTCGCAGAGCACGACGACCTCCGCGCCCGCTTCGTGCGCGGCCATGCACGACCTGCTTCGCGTAGGCGGGGTTCGCCTGATATCCGTCGAAGAAGTGCTCGCAGTCGACGAAGACCCGGCGGCCGATGCGAGCGCAGGTAGGCGACGGTGTCGCGCACCATCGCCAGGTTCTCCTCCAGGGTGGTGCGCAGCGCCAGCTCCACGTGCCGGTCGTGGGACTTCGCCACCAGCGTGACCACCGGGGCTCTCGAGTCCACCAGCGCCGCCACCTGCGGGTCGTCCGCGGCGACCGCGCCCGCGCGGCGGGTGGCGCCGAAGGCGACGAGCTGCGCGTGGCGGAAGTCGATCTCGTCGCCGGGCGCGGGCGAAGAACTCGGTGTCGCGTGGGTTGGCGCCCGGCCAACCGCCCTCGATGAAGCCGACGCCGAACTCGTCCAGGTGCCGGGCGATCGTCAGCTTGTCCGCGACGGAGAGGTTGATGCCCTCGCGCTGCGCGCCGTCGCGCAGGGTGGTGTCGAAGACGTGGAAGGCGTCGCTGGGGGCGTCCGTGGTCATGGCAGTGCTCCTGTCGGGTGTACGTGGATCCGGGAGGAACGGCTCCACTTGTCCCCATTTTCCCCGGCGCCGTCGCCGTCCGGCGTGGTGGGCCGGAAAACGAAAAAACCCCTCGCGGGTGCGAGAGGTCTGCGCGCGGGTCTGGGACACGGTGGTCGCTGCCGCACTCGGGTGCGTGGGGCAGTCGCTCACTGCGGACCGGCGCGCCTGCTGCCGATAATCATGGCGAACGAGGGCACGGTCACAGTCTGGCACGCTCCCCGCCCGCGGGCTCGGCGGTCTCACGATGTGAGCGCGTCGCCGACCCGCGGGCGGCCGGCGAGGAGGTCAGCCGATCTTGTGCATCCAGCCGTGCTCGTCCGGCGGCCTGACCCGTCTGCAGGTCGAGCAGCGCCTTGCGGAGCTTCATGGTGAGCTCGCCCGGGCTCGCCGTCGGCGACCGTGAACGTGCCGTGCGCGGACTTCACAGTGCCGACCGGAGTGATCACGGCGGCGGTGCCGCAGGCGAAGATCTCGGTCAGTGTGCCGTTCTCGCAGCCCTCGCGGACCTCGTCCGTGGAGATCCTCGCCTCACGGGACTCGTGGCCCATCCCGGCCGCGATGGACAGCAGCGAGTCACGGGTGATGCCGGGCAGCAGCGTGCCGGTCAGCTCCGGTGTGACGATCCGGGCGTCCGCGCCGGACCCGTAGACGAAGTACAGGTTCATGCCGCCCATCTCCTCGATGTAGCGGCGCTCGATGGCGTCCAGCCAGACGACCTGGTCACAGCCCTGCGCGGCGGCCTCCTTCTGCGCCACCAGCGAGGCGGCGTAGTTGCCACCGGTCTTCGCCTCGCCCATGCCGCCGGGTGCGGCCCGCACGTACTCCTCGGACAGCCACACCGAGACCGGCTTCACACCGCGCGGGAAGTAGGCGCCGGCGGGCGAGGCGATGACGACGAAGAGGTACTCGGCCGCCGGCCGCACACCCAGCCCGACCTCCCTGGCGAACATGAACGGCCGCAGATACAGCGACTGCTCGCCCTGGTTCGGCACCCAGTCGATGTCGTGCTGGACCAGCAGGTCACATGCCTCGAGGAAGGTCTCGACCGGCAGCTCGGGCATCGCCAGCCGGCGGGCCGAGTTCCGGAAGCGGCGCGCGTTGGCCTCCGGACGGAAGGCGGCCACCGAGCCGTCGGGCTGCCGGTAGGCCTTCAGGCCCTCGAAGATGGTCTGCGCGTAGTGCAGGGTCATGTTCGCCGGGTCGAGCTGAAACGGCGCGTAGGGCTGCAGCTTCGCGTCGTGCCAGCCGCGGCCCTCGGTCCACCGGATGGTGACCATGTGGTCGGTGAAGTGACGGCCGAAACCCGGGTCCGCCAGCACCGCCTCGCGCTCCGCGGCCGGCAGCGGCCGGGCGGAGGGCTTGAGGTCGAAGTCGATTCGGGGCGTCGTCATGTGAGCGCGTCCTTAGCTGAGGGTGTCGTGTCGGACCGCGCACCTCCCGTCCCGGGCGGTACGAGGACGTCCGAGCTTCCGGTGTCGGGGCGGCCCCGCGTTCGATTATCGCGCGTGCCGATCCGCCGCGTGGGGAGGGGTGTCGGCCCTGCAGTGGATGGTGGCACCGGGCCGCGGCGTTGCCCAGCGGCCGGAAAGGGCGCCAGGTCCTGTTTCCCGGGTCGCTCCGGATCAGTCCGCGGCCTCTGGCGCGTCTCCCCGGCCGGGCCCGGGGCGGGGGGGATCCCACGATCGCAAGGCGGCCGGACACCACACGTCGTTGCTCCACCCGGGCCTACGGTCAACGCAGCGAGCGCGTGGGCTGACGGCTGCGGGCGCCCGCAGCGATCCGGGAAGCCGGCCCGCGGCCGGGGCTCAGCCGGCGACCCGGGCGGCGAGAGCGTCGCCGGTTTCCTCGGTGCTGCGCGGGGCGGACCGCTCGGCCAGGTCGGCCCAGACGGCATCCTCTACGCGGACGGCTTCGGCCTCGTGACCGAGGTGCCGCAGCAGGAGCGCCACGGAGAGGATCGTGGCGGTGGGATCGGCCTTGCCGGTTCCTGCGATGTCCGGCGCGGAGCCGTGCACCGGCTCGAACATGGACGGGTACGCACGGGTGGGGTTGATGTTCCCCGAGGCAGCGAGCCCGATGCCGCCGGTGACGGCGGCGGCCAGGTCGGTGATGATGTCGCCGAAGAGGTTGTCTGTGACGATCGACGTCGAAGCGCTCCGGGTCCGTGACCAGGAAGATCGTCGCCGCGTCGACGTGCAGGTAGTCGGTGGTGACCTGCGGGTACTCCCGACCGACGGCGTCGAAGACGTTCTTCCACAGCCGGCCGGCGTGCACAAGGACGTTGTTCTTGTGCACGAGGGTGAGCTTCTTGCGCGGACGGGCCGCGGCCCGTTCGTAGGCATCGCGGACCACGCGCTCCACGCCGTAGGCGGTGTTCACGCTGACCTCGGTGGCCACCTCGGCCGGCGTGCCCGTACGCAGGCTGCCGCCGTTGCCGGTGTAAGGACCCTCGGTCCCCTCGCGCACCACGACGAAGTCGATCTGTGGGCTGCCGGCCAGCGGCGTCCGCGCACCGGGCAACAGCCGGGAGGGCCGGAGGTTGACGTAGTGCTCGAACGCGAAGCGCAGCTTGAGCAGCAGACCGCGCTCCAGCACCCCGGAGGGCACCGACGGATCGCCCACGGCCCCGAGCAGGATCGCGTCGTGTTCCGCGAGGGACGCGAGTTCCCCGTCGGGCAGGGCCTCCCCCGTCGCATGCCATCGGCGGGCACCGAGGTCGTACTCCCGGGTCTCCACCTTGGCGCCGTCCGACAGGACGGCGCCGAGGACCTTGAGCCCCTGGGCCACGACCTCGGGGCCGATGCCGTCTCCGGGGATCACTGCGAGATTCATGCTGCGCGACATGTTCGGGACCCTACTCTCGTCCCATGGGGTGACACGCCTACGTCCACCATCCGGGACATGTGTGTCACGGGGGCCGGTCGCGCCCGCCTCAGTGCCCGCTGGCACCGCCGTTGTCCCGGCGGTCCAGGGCGCGCTGGAGAGCGGCTGCGGCGTTTCGGCGGTCGGTGTCGCGAACGGAACGGGAGACGGTGTGACGGACGCGTCGACGAGCGGTCTCATCCATGGTGATGCTCCTTCTTGCACAGAGCTGAAGAACAGGAGTGAGGGAAAACGCGCCGGAAGGGGCGGGGGCATGCGGTGCGGCAGGGGTCGCCTGCCGTATGGGCACCGGGCCACGTCCGCCGCCGCTCGATGGAGCGGAACGATCGGCTGCCCACCAACGTACGGCGGAAAGCCCCGGCCTGTCCCCTTTTTAGTCGGGCTTCCTACTATCTGAGACGACGCCTGCACTGACCTGCGTTTTCGTGCCGGACGCGAAAAGGGCCGGGCGGCCGCGGTGGTGTTCCCCGCGGCCGCCCGGCCCGTCGTTCCCGGAGCGGCTCCGCTCAGTCCATGTGCGGGTAGCGGTAGTCGGTCGGGGCGACCTGGGTCTCCTTGATGGCGCGCGGCGAGGACCAGCGCAGCAGGTTGAACTTCGAGCCCGCCTTGTCGTTGGTGCCCGAGGCACGGCCGCCGCCGAACGGCTGCTGACCGACGATCGAGCCGGTCGGCCGGTCGTTGACGTAGAAGTTGCCGGCCGCGAAGCGCAGCTTCTCGGTGGCCTGGGCCAGCACCTGCCGGTCCTTGGCCAGCACCGCGCCGGTCAGCGCGTAGGCCGAGGCGGACTCCATCTGGTCCAGCATCGTCTCCCAGTCGGCGTCCTCGTAGACGTGGACGGCGACGATCGGGCCGAAGTACTCGGTCTTGAAGACCTCGTTCTCCGGGTCGGAGCAGACGATGACCGTCGGGCGCACGAAGTAGCCGACGGAGTCGTCGTAAGTGCCGCCCGCCACGATCTCGCAGGCCGGGTCGGACGCGGCACGGTCGATCGCGGCCTTGTTCTTCGCGAAGGCACGCTCGTCGATGACGGCGCCGACGAAGTGCGACAGGTCGCTGACGTCACCCATGGTCAGGGACTCGGTCTCGGCGACGACCTGCTCCTTCAGTCCGCCCTCCCACAGCGAGCGCGGGAGGTAGGCGCGGGACGCCGCAGAGCACTTCTGGCCCTGGTACTCGAAGGCACCGCGGGTGATCGCGGTCTTCAGCACGGCCGGGTCCGCGCTGGAGTGCGCGACGATGAAGTCCTTGCCTCCGGTCTCGCCGACCAGCCGCGGGTATGCCTTGTACCCGGCGATGTTCTCGCCGACGGACTTCCACAGGTGCTGGAAGGTCGCGGTCGAACCCGTGAAGTGCACGCCGGCCAGGTCCGGGTGCGGCAGCGCGACCTCGGAGACCTCCTTGCCGTCGCCGGTCACGAGGTTGATCACGCCCTTGGGCATGCCCGCCTCCTCCAGCAGCTCCATGAGCAGCACGGCGGAGTGCGTCTGCGTGGGGGACGGCTTCCACACCACGACGTTGCCCATCAGCGCCGGCGCGGTGGGCAGGTTGCCCGCGATGGCGGTGAAGTTGAACGGCGTGATCGCGTAGACGAAGCCCTCCAGCGGGCGGTGGTCCATCCGGTTCCACACGCCCTTGGGCTGCATCGGCGGCTGCTCGGTGAGCAGCTCGCGCGCGAAGTGCACGTTGAAGCGCCAGAAGTCGATCAGCTCGCAGGGCGCGTCGATCTCGGCCTGCTGGGCGGTCTTGGACTGGCCGAGCATGGTGGAGGCCGCGATGGTCTCGCGCCAGGGCCCGGACAGCAGCTCGGCGGCCTTGAGGATGATCGCCGCGCGGTCGTCGAAGGACATCGCACGCCAGGCCGGGGCAGCCGCGAGGGCCGCGTCGATCGCGTCCTGCGCGTCCTGACGGGTGGCCCCGGCGTAACTGCCGAGCACCGCCTTGTGCTTGTGCGGCTGGACGACGTCGACGCGCTCGCCGCCGCCCATCCGCTTCTCCCCGCCGATCGTCATGGGAAGGTCGCGCGGGCTCTCGGCCAGCTCCTTGAGCTTCTGCTCGAGACGGGCCCGCTCGGCGCTGCCGGGCGCATAGGTGTGCACCGGCTCGTTGTACGGGGCGGGGACCTGGGTCACAGCGTCCATTACTGCCGTGTCTCCTTCGCTGTCGGGGTGTTCAGCTCTCGGGGAATCAACCGCGGGTGGCCAGGGAACGGAGGAAGAAGGCCAGGTTGGCCGGACGCTCCGCGAGGCGCCGCATGAAGTAGCCGTACCAGTCTGTTCCGTAGGGGATGTATACGCGCATCCGGTGACCCTCCGCCACCAGACGGCGCTGCTCGGCCTCGCGGATCCCGTACAGCATCTGGAACTCGAACTCGTCCGGCTTGCGGCCGGCGCGGCGCGCCAGTTCCTGGCCGATGGCGACCATCCGCGGGTCGTGCGACCCGATCATCGGGTAGCCCCTTGCCGGCCATCAGGATCTTCAGGCAACGCACGTAGGCGAGGTCGACCTGACGCTTGTCCTGGAAGGCCACCTCCGCGGGCTCCTTGTAGGCGCCCTTCACCAAGCGCACCCGCGAGCCCTCGCCGGCCAGCACGTGGCAGTCCTCCTCCGTGCGGAAGAGGTAGGACTGCACGACCGCGCCGGTCTGGGGGAAGCGCTTGCGCAGTTCAGTGAGGATGCCGAGCGTGGAGTCGACCGTGGTGTGGTCCTCCATGTCCAGCGTAACGGTGGTACCGGCCTGGGCGGCGGCCTCGACGACCGGCAGCACGTTGGCGTAGGCGAGGTCGTCGCCGCCGGGGAGCGCCTGTCCGAAGGCGGACAGCTTCACCGACATCTCCGCCCGCTCGCCCAGACCCTCGGCACCCAGCGCGTGCGCGAGCAGCCAGATAGGCGTCCCGGTTGCGCAGGGCCTCGCTACGCTCGGTGATGTCCTCACCCAGGTGGTCGAGGGTGACCTCGAGGCCGTTCTCGGCCAGGGAGCGCACCGCCTGCATGGACTGCTCGAGCCGCTCCCCCGCGACGAACCGGTCGACCACGGGCCGGGTGACCGGCGCGGCCGACACCAGGCGGCGGATGCCGTCGCTGCGCGCGGCGGCGAGGAGCACGGGACCCAGCACGGGGCACCTCCAAAGACGCAACTGTTTCGACGGTCGGCAATCTATGGATCGCTCCACCGTCATGACCATCGACAGGTGTCACGCTTCCGTGGCCCGTATCTCAGACGACTGTATGAGAATGGGGCCATGCGGGAGGACTACCAGACGCTGATCGACGAGATCTCCACCCTGTTGGGCACCCCGGCGACGCTGGAGAACCGCGACTTCGAGCTGATCGCCTTCGGGGCGCACGAGGGCGGCGGCGACCAGGTAGACCCGCCGCTGGACCCGGTGCGCACCCGGTCCATCCTGCAGCGGCGCTCGACGGCAGGGGTGCGGGCGTGGTTCGAGAGCTTCGGCATCACCCGGGCGACCGGACCGGTCCGCATCCCACCGGACCCGTCGGCCGGGGTCGTCACCGGGCGGCTGTGCCTGCCCGCCCGGCACGGCGGCGTCGTGCACGGATACGTGTGGCTGCTCGACGACGGGGCGCTCGACTCCGACGATCCACGGGTGGTACAGGCGGCCGCGGCGGCCGGACGGATCGGTGAACTGCTGGCCGCGGAGTCCCGTGCCGGGACGCGGGCCGGCGAACTGCTGCAGGCGGTCCTGCAGGGGCCGGCCGCCGGGCACGAGGAGGCCGTCGCCGCGCTGAGCGAAGCGCTGCGGCTCACCGCCGACGGTCCGCTGGCCCTGGTGGCAGTCCGGCCGTGGCTGGCCGGCGGCCCGGCCACGGCGCTGCCGCACGCCGCGGCGCAGTGCGTCGTGCAGACTGAGCCGACGGACGTCGCAACGCCGGCGCTGGCGGCACTGGTGCGCCTCCGCGCGCCGGACGCCCTGGCCCCGGCGTGCACCGTCGCCGAGCGCCTGCTCCGCTCGGCCCTCGAAGCCCCCGCTCCCGCCGCGGGGCGCGGGCATGAGGAGCCACCCGGCGGCAGGCCCACCTCACCCTGGAAGGACCCCGGGGCGGGGAAACCTCCCGGCGCTCCGCGGCCCACCGACGGGCCACAGCCGGGCAGCCGGGGCCGCTACGGAGCACCGCCGGACCGCTCGCGCCCTGCCCGCAGCACAGACCGCTCCGCGGCACAGCCGGGAACGCGTCCGGGCGGCCACCGGAAGGGGGCGGGGACGCGCGTCGTCGCCGGGGTGAGCGGAGGGCTGCGGGGACCCGGCGAGCTCCGCATCGCCTGGGGCGAAGCGGAGGCCGCCGCGCGGGCCGCGGGAGCCGAGGAGCGGCACGGGCCCGTCGGCGTGTGGGGGGCTGTGGGCGCCTACCGGCTGCTGACCGGTCTGCCGTCCGGCGTGTCACCGGATCCGTCGGTGCGGCGGCTGCTGGAGCCTGCACATCGCGAATCGGCCCGCACGGCCGAGGTGTACCTCGACTGCGCGGGCCAGGCGGGCCGGACGGCGGCCGCACTGGGCATCCACCGCCAGACCCTGTACTACCGGCTCTCCCGGGTGGAGCAGCTGACCGGCCTCGACCTCGACGACGGCGAGGACCGGCTGCTGCTCCACATGGCGCTGAAGGCGGCCAGACTCGGCTGACGCGCCGCCCGGCGGGCTACTCGCCCAGGTCGACGTTTCGGGCGGAGGTCGCGCCGATCTCGGCGGCCATCTCCGCGAGCACCGACTGCGGCACGGTGTCGTCCACAGTCAGGGCGACCAGTGCCTCGCCGCCCGCCGTGGCCCGGGACACCTGCATGCCGGCGATGTTGATGCCCGCCTCGCCCAGCACCCGGCCCACGGTGCCCACGACGCCCGGCCGGTCGCCGTAGCGCAGGAAGACCATGTGGTCCGCGAGCGCCAGGTCGATGTCGTGCTCACCGACGGCCACGATCTTCTGCAGGTGCTTGGGGCCGGCCAGTGTGCCGGAGACCGCGACCTCCTCGCCGCTGGTCAGCGTGCCGCGCACGGTCACCAGGTTGCGGTGGTCCGGGGACTCCGAGCTGGTGGTCAGCCGCACCTCGACGCCGCGCTCCTGCGCGAACAGCGGCGCGTTGACGTAGGAGACGGTGTCGTCCACGACATCCTCGAAGACGCCCTTGAGGGCGGAGAGCTCGAGCACCTTCACGTCGTGCTGGGTGATCTCGCCGTAGACCTCGACGTCGAGCCGGGCGGCGACCTCGCCGGACAGCGCGGTGAAGATGCGGCCCAGCTTCTCCGCGAGCGGCAGGCCGGGACGCACGTCCTCGGCGATGACGCCGCCCTGTACGTTCACCGCGTCCGGCACCAGCTCGCCGGCCAGAGCGAGCCGCACGGAGCGCGCCACCGCGACGCCCGCCTTTTCCTGGGCCTCGCCCGTGGAGGCGCCCAGGTGCGGGGTGCACACGACCTGGTCGAACTCGAACAGCGGCGAATCCGTGCACGGTTCACTGGAGTAGACGTCCAGACCGGCGCCGGCGACCCGGCCCTCCTTGAGCGCGGCGGCCAGTGCCTCCTCGTCGACGATGCCACCGCGGGCCGCGTTGACGATGCGGACGTTCGGCTTGACCTTGCGCAGCGCGTCGGCGTCGATGAGGCCGACGGTCTCCGGGGTCTTGGGCAGGTGCACGGTGACGAAGTCGGACACACCGAGCAGCTCGTCCAGCGGCATCAGCTTGACGCCCATCTGCGCCGCCCGGGCCGGCTGCACGAACGGGTCGTAGGCGACGACCTTCATGCCGAAGGCGGCCATCCGCTGGGCGACGAGCACGCCGATGCGGCCGAGCCCGACGACGCCGAGGGTCTTCTCGCTCAGCTCGATGCCGGTGTACTTGCTGCGCTTCCACTCGCCGCTCTTGAGGGCGGCGTTCGCCTGCGGGATGTTGCGGGCCGTGGAGATGATCAGGCCGCAGGCCAGTTCGGCGGCGGTGACGATGTTGGACGTCGGCGCGTTGACGACCATCACGCCCGCCTTGGTGGCGGCCGGACACGTCGACGTTGTCCAGACCGACGCCCGCACGGGCCACGATCCTCAGCTTCCGGGCCGCGGCGACGGCCTCGGCGTCGATCTTGGTGGCGCTGCGCACCAGAACGGCGTCCACGTCGGCGATCGCCGCAAGGAGTTCGCCGCGGTCGGCGCCGCGGCAGTGCCGGATCTCGAAGTCCGGTCCGAGAGCGTCGACGGTGGCCGGCGAGAGTTCCTCGGCGATGAGTACTACGGGTTTGCTCACTGGGTCTCAGTCCTCACTTGTCCGGTGCGGACGGCCGCTCCCGACGGCCGAAGGCGTGGAGTGTGGCAGCCGCGTGAAGACGCACGACGCTGTGAGCCTGTGACGCGTTCTGGTGGCTGGCTAAGTGTATCCGCGGGGCGGGCCCCGGGCCGGTCGCTTTCGCGCGATCCTCACCCGGACGGGCGGCGCCGGCCCGTTGCGGACCGGCGCCGGTCGGTCAGGCCTGCTCGTCGACCCAGCTCATCAGTTTGCGGAGCTTGCGCCCGGTGGTCTCCAGCAGGTGGTCGGAGTCGGCCTTCTTGTACTCGTTGTACTTGGGAAGACCGTCGTTGTACTCCTTCATCCAGTTGGTCGCGAAGGAACCGTCCTGGATCTCGGCGAGCACCTTCTTCATCTCGGCCTTGGTGCCGTCGTTGATGATGCGCGGGCCCGAGGTGTAGTCGCCCCACTCGGCGGTCTCGGAGACCGACCAGCGCATCTTCTCCAGGCCGCCCTCGTACATCAGGTCCACGATGAGTTTCAGCTCGTGCAGGCACTCGAAGTAGGCGATCTCCGGCTGGTAGCCCGCCTCGACAAGAGTCTCGAACCCGGCCTTGACCAGGGCGGCAGTGCCGCCGCACAGCACGGCCTGCTCGCCGAAGAGGTCGGTCTCGGTCTCCTCGGTGAAGGTGGTCTTGATGACGCCGGCGCGAGTACCGCCGATCGCCTTGGCGTAGGACAGCGTCAGTGCGAACGCCTTGCCGGAGGCGTCCTGCTCGACGGCCGCGATGCACGGCACGCCGCGGCCCTCCTCGTACTGGCGGCGGACCAGGTGCCCCGGCCCCTTGGGGGCGACCATGCACACGTCCACGCCGGCCGGCGGCTTGATGAAGCCGTAGCGGATGTTGAGGCCGTGTCCGAAGAAGAGCGCGTCGCCCTCCTTCATGTTGGGGGCGATGGCCTCCGCGTAGATCTTCGCCTGGATCGGGTCCGGCACCAGCACCATGACCACGTCCGCCTCGCGGACGGCCTCGGCCGGCGTGGTGACCTTCAGACCCTGTTCCTCGGCCTTCTGGCGGGACTTCGAGCCCTCGTGGAGGCCGACTCGGACGTCGACGCCCGAGTCGCGCAGGGACAGCGCGTGTGCGTGGCCCTGGCTGCCGTAGCCCAGCACCGCCACCTTGCGGCCCTGAATGATCGAGAGGTCGGCGTCGTCGTCGTAGAACAGCTCGGCCACTTGGATGTCTCTCCTCGGTTCTGTGGTGCTTCGCTTGTGTGGTGGGTCGTGGAGCGGGGTCAGGCGGTACGGTCCAGCGCGCGCAGCGAGCGGTCCGTGATGGACCGGGCGCCGCGTCCGACGGCGATCGTGCCGGACTGCACCAGTTCCTTGATGCCGTACGGTTCCAGCATCTTGAGCATGGCCTCGAGCTTGTCGCTGCCACCGGTCGCCTCAATGGTGACGGCCTCGGGCGCGACGTCGACGGTCTTCGCCCGGAACAACTGGACGATCTCGACGACCTGACTGCGGGTCTCGTTGTCCGCGCGGACCTTCACCAGAACGAGTTCACGGTGCACGGCCGCCGACGGTTCCAGTTCGACGATCTTCAGGACGTTGACGAGCTTGTTGAGCTGCTTGGTGACCTGCTCCAGCGGCAGATCCTCCACGTTCACCACGATGGTGATGCGGGAGATGTCAGGGTGCTCGGTGACGCCGACGGCGAGGGAGTCGATGTTGAATCCGCGCCGGGAGAACAGCGAGGCGATCCTGGCCAGGATGCCGGGGGTGTTCTCCACCAGAACGGAGAGGGTGTGCTTGGACATCTTCTGCTGTGCTCCGATCCTCACTCGTCGCCGTCGCCGTCGCCGAAGTCGGGGCGGACGCCGCGCGCCGCCATGACCTCGTCGTTGGAGGTGCCGGCGGCCACCATCGGCCAGACCATCGCGTCCTCGTGGACGATGAAGTCCACCACGACCGGCCGGTCGTCGATAGCGTTGGCCTTCTCGATCACCGCGTCCAGCTGGTCGGGATCCTCGCAGCGGATGCCCACGCAGCCCATCGCCTCGGCCAGCTTCACGAAGTCCGGGCAACGGGTACCCCTGTTCGGCCGGGAGACGTCCCCCTCCGGGCCGACGTGCAGCCTGGTGTTGGAGTAACGCTCGTTGTAGAAGAGGGTCTGCCACTGCCGGACCATGCCCAGCGCGCCGTTGTTGATGATCGCGACCTTGATCGGCACGTTGTTCATCGCGGCCGTGACCAGCTCCTGGTTGGTCATCTGGAAACAGCCGTCACCGTCGATCGCCCACACCATCGACTCCGGACGGCCGACCTTCGCGCCCAGCGCCGCCGGCACCGCGTAGCCCATCGTGCCCAGGCCGCCGGAGTTCAGCCACGTCGACGGCGCGTCGTACTTGATGAAGTGCGCCGCCCACATCTGGTGTTGGCCCACCCCTGCGGCGAAGACCGTGCCCTGCGGGGCCAGTTGCCCGATCCGCTCGATGACCTGCTGCGGAGACAGCGAACCGTCCTCGGGCAGGTCGTATCCCAGCGGATAGGTCTCCCGCCACCGGTCCAGCAGCCGCCACCAGCCGGTCAGCTCGCAGGTGCGGCCCGCCTCGTGCTCGGCCTGCACCGCGACCACCAGGTCGGCCAGCACTTCACGGGCGTCTCCCACGATGGGGATGTCCGCCTCCCGGTTCTTCCCGATCTCGGCCGGGTCGATGTCGGCGTGCACGATCTTCGCCAGCGGGGCGAACGAGTCCAGCTTCCCGGTCACCCGGTCGTCGAACCGGGCGCCGAGCGCGACGATCAGATCCGCCTTCTGCAGCGCGGTCACCGCGGAGACCGTGCCGTGCATGCCCGGCATGCCCAGGTGCTGCGGGTGGCTGTCGGGGAAGGCGCCGATGCCCATCAGCGTGGTGGTCACCGGCGCGCCGGTCAGCTCCGCCAGCACCCGCAGCTCCGCGGTGGCGCCGGCCTTGAGCACCCCGCCGCCGACGTAGAGCACCGGGCGGGCCGCGGAGGTGATCAGCCGGGCCGCCTCCCGGATCTGTTTGGCGTGCGGCTTGGTCACCGGCCGGTAACCGGGCAGGTCCTCCTGCGGCGGCCAGGAGAACGTCGTCTGCGCCTGCAGGGCGTCCTTCGCGACATCGACCAGCACCGGACCCGGCCGGCCCGTGGACGCGATGTGGAACGCCTCCGCGATCACCCGCGGGATGTCCTCCGCCGTCGTGACCAGGTAGTTGTGCTTGGTCACCGGCATCGAGATCCCGCAGATGTCCGCTTCCTGGAACGCGTCCGTACCGATCGACCGGGACGCCACCTGCCCGGTGATCGCCACGATCGGCACCGAGTCCATGTGCGCGTCCGCCAGCGGGGTGACCAGGTTCGTCGCACCCGGGCCCGAGGTCGCCATGCACACCCCGACCCGGCCGGTCGCCTGCGCGTAGCCGGTGGCCGCGTGCCCCGCACCCTGCTCGTGCCGCACCAGCACGTGCCGCAGCCGCGAGGAGTCCATCATCGGGTCGTACGCCGGAAGGATCGCACCGCCCGGAATGCCGAACACCGTGTCGGCGCCGACCTCCTCCAGCGAACGGATGAGCGACTGGGCACCCGTCAGGTGCTCCACGGTGGCGGGCTGATGGTGTCCTCCGGTGCGGGCCCGCGGCTGCGGCTTCGGGGCCCCGGTGGCCTGTTCGGTCATCGGCTGTCTCTTCTCGGCGAGAGGTCGGACGCTCGGTGTGGGTGGTCTGGTGATGCTTCGGGGGGCTTCGCGCTCAGGTGCCGGTGCAACAAAAAACCCCCCGTGCCGTGAGGCAGGCGAGGGGAGCGCGTCGCTGTGGTCGCGGGGTCGTCGTGGCCCCGGTCAGCCGACGCGCTGTCCAAGTACGAGAATTCGGGTGCGCATGGCACTGACCTTCCTCCGGCCCGGGTGTGGGTGTCAAGTGGGTGGGACGGGCGTCTCGGTATGTGAGCACAATGGCGGATGCGTGACCGGATCCGGACCGGCTGCACCGCCCTTTCTGACCGGAAGCGATCCCGTTCACGACCACACGGGACGCCCGGTCGCGGACCGATCACCGGCTGGGACGGCGTCCGATCCGCGACCGGCAGGCTGCCGCGCGCCAGGGCACGGCGCAGCCGGTGCTCGTCCAGCGGCCCGGCGAAGGCGGCACCCATGCCGTGGGTACAGCCCAGCCCACGCAGCAGGTCCACCTGCTCGGGCAGCTCGACGCCGTCGGCGACGGAGGGCAGCTCGAGGTCGGCCGCGATGCGCAGCAGGCCCGCGGTGATCTTGCGCAGCCGGGCGGACTCCAGCACGCCGTCCACCAGGCCGCGGTCCAGGCAGAGCACGTCGACCGGCAGCCGGCGCAGCGCCGCGATGGCCGCGTAGCCGCTGCCGAAGCCGTCCAGGGCGACGAGCACTCCGGCCCGGCGCAGCTCGGCCAGCCGCAGCTCCAGTTCGTCCAGCGGCATGCGCGGGTCGCTGTCCGACAGCTCCAGCACGAGGGAGCCGGCCGGCAGCCGGTACCGCTCGAGCAGGGCGGCCACCCCGGCGGCCCCCGGACCCCGGTCGGTCAGGCCGCGGGCGGACATCCGCACCGCGACCGGCACCTCCCAGCCGGCGTGCTGCCGGGCGGCCGCCTCCTGCAGGGCCTGCCGCAGCGTGTACCGGCCGGCGCGGACTGCCCGGTCGCTGCGCTGCAGCTCGGCGGGAGTGAAGAGGATGCCGTGCGGCGAACGCCAGCGCGGCTGGGCGGCCACCGCGGCGACCCGCCCGTCCGCCAGGGCGACGACCGGCTGGTGCAGCAGAACGAACTCGCCCTCCCGCGGTCCGCTGCGCTGCCGTCCGACATGGGCGAGCGGCCGCCGCGCGGGCCCCGCCGCCAGCTGCGGCGGCGTACACCTCGACCCGCCCCTTGCCGGTCTGCTTCGCCCGGTACATCGCCAGGTCGGCGTTGCGCATCAGCTCCGCGGGGGCGAGGCCGGGTTCGGCGAAGGCGACGCCGACGCTTGCACCGACCCGCACCCGGATTCCGCCGTCCACCGTGTACGGCTCGGACAGTGCGGCCCGCAGCCGGTCCGCGACGTCCCGGATGCGGCGCTCGCGTCCCGCGCCGTCCGCCTCGGGCAGTCCGGCGTCGCCCACGAGGAGGGCGGCGAACTCGTCGCCGCCGAGCCGGGCCGCGGTGTCACCGGCGCGCACCGACTCCAGCAGCCGGCGGCCGGCCTGGACGAGCAGTTCGTCGCCGGCCTGGTGGCCCGCAGTGTCGTTGACCGCCTTGAAGCCGTCGAGGTCGATGAACAGCACCGCGGCACGGTCGTCGCCGCTGCGCCGGCCGCCGAGCACCTGGCCGACCCGTTCGGTGAACAGTGCCCGGTTGGGCAGATCCGTCAGCGGGTCGTGCGTAGGCGTTGTGCTGGAGCTGGGCCTGCAGGCGCACCCGCTCGGTCACGTCGCGACTGTTGAACAGCAGCCCACCCTGGTAGCGGCTGACGGTCGACTCCACGTTCAGCCAGTGCCCCTCGCCGTGCCGGAAGCGGCACTCCATCCGGGTGGTGGACTCGCCGGCGGCGGGGGCGGCCAGGAACCGGCGGACCTCGTGGAGCACCGGACCGAGGTCCTCGGGGTGGATGTGGTGGGCGAGTTCGGAGCCGATCAGCTTCTCGGCCTCGCGTGCCGTACACACCCGCGGCGGCGGGCGAGACGTAGCGCAGCACCCCGGTGGACGCGGCGATCATGATGACGTCGCTGGACCCCTGCACGAGGGAACGGAAGTGGTTCTCCTTCTGGGCCAGCTCCTGGGTGAGCGTGATGTTGTCCAACAGCATGATGCCCTGCCGGACCACCAGGGCGAGGACCACGGTGCCCCCGGCGAAGAGCACCAGGTGATCGATCTCCCGCCCCTCCATCGAGTTGGACAGAATCCCCAGGGTGCACACCGCCGCGGCCAGATAGGGGGTGAGGGCGGCCAGCGACCCGGCGACCGGCCTGGTCGGCGGCGGACCTCCTCGTCGGGCTGCGCCGCAGCGCGCTCGGACGCCCGGACGCGTGGCCGCGCCGGCTTCGCTCCAGGGCGCGTAGGCCAGCAGCAGCGAACCGGCGAACCAGCCGGCGTCCAGCAGATGTCCGGAGGCGTAGCTCTCGCGAAGCAACGGCGAGGTGAACAGCGCGTCGCACAGGACGGTCAGCGCCAGGGCGCCCGACCGCGGTGTGGATGGCCGACCGGGCGGCGGCAGCGAACCGGAAGTACAGGGCGAGGATCATGCTGACCAGCACGATGTCCAGCAGCGGGTAGGCGAGGGTGAGCGCGGCCAGGCCGACGGAGCCGGCTTCGCTGTCCGCGGTGTGCGCCAGGGCGAGCGACCAGGACAGCGTCAGCAGGGAGCCACCGATCAGCCACACGTCCAGGCCCAGGCAGATCCATCCCGCCTTCGTCACAGGCCGTTTCGCCAGTACCAGCAGGCCCACGATCGCCGGCGGGGCGAACAGCAGGAAGCAGAAATCGGCCGGGGACGGGTGGGGCACCGGGACGCCGAGCACCACCTCGTACCAGCCCCATACCAGGTCGCCCAGCCCGGCCATCGCGGAGGAGAGCCCGAAGAGGAACCAGGCGGGCCTCGCCCGGCTCCCCCGGCGGCGGCGGGCGTGCCGCAGGCACGACGCCGCAGCGAGCAGCGCCGCCGCGCCGAGGCCGAAGTCGCCCATGACGAGGGAGACCGTGGGTGATCCCCATCCGACGGCGCTGCCGACGAGGAACGCCGTGCAGCACGCCGCGAGCAGCAGCCGGGGCGGCGGCGCCGCCCGGCGCGCCGCGAAACGGACGCGGCGGTTCGTCCCTTGCCCGTGCATTCGCCCGCGGCCCCCCTCGTGTCCCGGTTTCGCCCCCTCGTCGGGACGATACACCAGATCGGTCACTCAGGGACATAGTCACGATACAGAACGTGACGACCAGGGGTGATGTCCATCCCTCCGGTCAGTCGGCGGCCGCGACGACGTGTTCCAGCGGCTCCCCGGCCGTCCAGCGAGTGAGCTGTGCGCGCAGCAGCCGCTTCGCGCGCGGGAGGAACGCCGTGGAGGCGCCGCCGACGTGCGGGCTGATCAGCGTGCCCGGGGCCTGCCAGAGCGGGTGACCGGCAGGCAGCGGCTCGGGGTCGGTGACGTCGAGCGCCGCGCGCAGCCGCCCGGCGCCCAGCTCCGCGAGCAGCGCGTCGGTGTCCACCACCTTCCCGCGGGCCACGTTGACCAGCAGCGCGCCGTCTTTCATCCGGGCCAGGAAGCCGGCGCCGGCCAGCCCTTGCGTCTCGTCGGTCAGCGGCGTGCACAACACCACCACGTCGGCCCGGGGCAGCAGGTCCGGCAGCGCGTCCATGGCGTGCACGTCACCACGCGGCGTCGTGCGCGCCGTGCGGGCGACGCGCAGCACCTCGTCGACCTCGAACGGCAGCAGCCGCTCCTCGACGGCCCGGCCGATGCCCCCGTAACCGACGATGAGCACCGTCCGGTCGGCGAGCGCGGGATAGACGGCCTGCAGCCAGTTCCCGGCGGGCTGGGCACGGACGAAGTCCGGCAGCCGCCGCAGCGAGGCCAGGGTGAGCGCGAGCGCCAGTTCCGCCGTGCTGGCGTCGTGCACTCCGCGCGCGTTGCACACCCGGGCGCCCGCGGGCAGCGAGGGAACGGCGGGCAGTACGTGCTCCACGCCCGCCGTGAGGGTGTGCACGACCTGGACGCTCTTCATCCGGTCCAGCGGCCGCACGGCGACCTCGGGCCCCTTCATGTAGGGGACGACGTAGAACGCGCAGTCGGCCGGATCGGCGGGGTACTCTCCGCCGTCCCAGTGACGGTATGTCAGCTGTTCGGGGAGTCCGGGGATCTCGTCGGGCGGAATGGGCAGCCAGACCTCGGGGGCGGAGCCGTCGGCGGGCTGCACGGGAGACGGGGAAGCCATGGGCTTCAGGCTATGCGACGGGCTTCTGCCGCTGAAGATAGGTTGGGGGCCGGTCAGGAGGGAGCTGTGCAGGTGGAGTGCAGGACAATCGGCGCGGCGGCCCTCGGGGTGGGGGCGATCGGCCTCGGCTGCATGCCGATGAGCTGGGGGTACTCGACGTCCGAGCAGGACGGCGAGGGCTCGCTGCGCGCGCTGCACGCGGCCCTGGACCACGGCGTGACCCTGCTGGACACCGCCGACATGTACGGCCCCTTCACCAACGAGCTGCTACTGGGCAGGCTGCTCAAGGAACGGCGCGAGGAGGCGTTCGTCTCCACCAAGTGCGGACTGCTCGTCGGCGAGCAGCACATCGTGGCCAACGGCCGCCCCGGCTACGTCAAGCGGGCCTGTGACGCGTCGCTGCGCCGGCTGCAGACCGACGTCATCGACCTGTACCAACTGCACCGTGCCGACCCCGAGGTGCCCGTCGAGGAGACCTGGGGCGCGATGGCCGAGCTGGTCGCGGCGGGCAAGGTGCGGGCGCTGGGCTGGTGCGCGATGGGAGCGCGGGCGGACCGGCGGGCCGGCACCGGGATGCACGAGGGCACGGTGCGGCTGCTGGAGCGGGTGCAGCAGGTCTTCCCGGTCAGCAGCGTGGAGGCCGAACTGTCGGTGTGGTCCAGGGAAGCACTGGAGACCCTGCTGCCGTGGTGCTCCTCGCGCGGGGTGGGATTCCTGGCCGCGATGCCGCTGGGCAACGGGTTCCTGACCGGCACGCTCACCACCGGCGGCGGTTTCGAACCGGCGGACCTGCGCGCCCGCCATCCGCGCTTCACCGCGGAGATGATGGCCGCCAACCAGCCGGTCGTCGCCGGCCTGCGCCGGGTCGCCGCTCGGCACCCGGGCGTCACGCCCGCGCAGGTGGCGCTGGCCTGGCTGCTCACCCGGGGGCCGCACGTGGTGCCGCTGCCCGGCACGAAGAAGGCGCACTGGGCGGTGGAGAACGCCCGCGCGGCCGGCCTGGCGCTCACACCGGCCGACCTCGCCGAGATCGACGCCCTCCCGCCCGCCCGCGGATCCTGGGACTGACCACGCTTCGGGACTACGCTCGCCGGATGACGACCCGTCGGATGCTGCGCGGCCGTTCCGCGGTGATGTGCGCGGCCGTACTCACCGCCCTGGCCGTGGTGCTGAGCGCCGGGTGTTCCGGCGGAGGCCACGGCGGCCCCTCCCCCGGCTCGAGGACCCGTGCCGCCTCCCCGAGCCGCGGCGCACACACCTCGGCCGCCCCCGCCGAGGGATCCGTGCAGGTGCTGCGCACCGTGACGACGGGTCTCGACTCGCCGTGGGGCCTGGCGCAGCTGCCCGACGGCAACCTGCTGGTCTCCTCGCGGGACACCGGGCAGATCCTGCGGGTGGACACGGGAAACGGGAAGAAGACGACGCTGGGCACCGTGCCCGGCGTCGACCCCGGCGGTGAGGGCGGCCTGCTGGGCATCGCCCTCGCACCGCACGACGAACACCTGATCTACGCGTACATGACCACCGCCTCCGACAACCGCGTCGTGCGGATGCTCTACCAGCCCCGGAAGCCGGCGGGCCGGCGGCTGGGCGCGCCCGACACTCTCTTCAAGGGCATCCCCAAGGGGACCGTGCACAACGGCGGCCGGATCGCCTTCGGCCCGGACGGAATGCTCTACGTCGGGACCGGCGAGACCGGGCAGCGCGGCCTGGCGCAGGACAAGAAGTCCTTCGGCGGCAAGATCCTGCGGATGACGCCGGACGGCCGGCCGGTGCACGGCGACCCGTGGCCGAACTCGGTCGTCTACTCCTACGGGCACCGCAACGTGCAGGGCCTGGCCTGGGACGCCGACGGCCGGCTGTGGGCCTCGGAGTTCGGCCAGGACACCTGGGACGAGCTGAACCTGATCAAGCCGGGTCACGACTACGGCTGGCCGAAGGCCGAGGGCAAGGCGCACGAGCCGGGCCTCACCGATCCCGTCGAGCAGTGGCGGCCGGACGAGGCCTCCCCCAGCGGCGTCGCCGTGGCCCGGGGCTCGGTGTGGCTGGCCGCACTGCACGGCGAACGGCTGTGGCGCGTCCCGCTGAAGGGCGCGAAACCCCTCGCACCGCCGCAGGACTTCCTGACCGGGAAGTACGGCCGGCTGCGCACCGTGCTGGACGCCGGCCGCGGCAGGCTGTGGCTGGTGACGAGCGAGACGGACTCCAGGGGGACTCCCGGCAAAGGGGACGACCGTATCCTGGAACTGAAGGTCACCTGATCTGTCGCCCGCGAGTCGGGGGAGGAGCCGGTCCACATGCTCGACGCCCTGCAACAGCTGTTCGCCCCCGGCGGCCAGCACACCGACAACGAGAAGCAGCGTCTGGACCACACCAGGGTCGTCGAAGGACACCACGACCCCGGCCAGGGGCCGATCGACCTCGACTCGGGTACAGCACTGCTGCTCGTCGCGGCCCTGCCTCCCGCGGTGCTGCCGAAGCAGCCACGCGTCGAGGAGGAACGCGAGGAACAGGACGACGAGCCGGGACCGGACCCGGCCTGACCGTGGGCTCAGCCGCCGGCCGGCGCACCGGCCGGCGCGACCAGGCGCAGCCGGTGGGCCATCGCGGCGGCCTCGGTGCGGCCCGTCGCTCCCAGCTTGGCCAGGATGTTCGAGACGTGCACGCTGGCGGTCTTCGGTGAGATGTAGAGGCGCTCGGCGATCTGCCGGTTGCTGCGCCCGGCGGCCACCAGCTCCAGCACGGCGCGTTCGCGGCGCGTCAGCCCGAACGACTCGGCCGGATCAGGCACGGCGGCCCGCTCGGCCGTACCCCCCTCGCCTGCGCGGAGTGTGACGCCGGCCCGTGCCGCCAGTTGCTCCGCCTCCGCAGCCAGCGGACGCGCCCCCAGCCGGCACGCGGTCTCATGCGCCCTGGTGAGCAGCTCCCCCGCCTCGCGCCGCCCGTCGGCCGGTCCCGCGCCGCTCTCGCCGAGCAGCGCCTCAGCCCAGCCGGTGCGCGCCCGCGCCAGCAGGTACGGGTGCTCCAGCGACTCCAGCGAGGCGACGGTCTCCGCCCAGGCGTCGGTGTCGTCCGTGCCGCGGGCCCGAGCCAGCTGAGCGCGCAGCAGCAGCGCGTACGCCTCCCACAGCGGCGCGGGGCGGGGCGTCGTCCGGACCGCCTCGGTCAGCCGCGCCAGGATCTCGCCCCGCCCGTTGTCGGCGGACGGCAGCCCGCGTACCCGTGCCTCGTGTGCGGCGGCCGTGAGCAGCAGCGGCCAGGCGTTGCGGTGCTGCCCCGGCGGGAACCCCTCGTCCAGGGCACGGCCCAGTTCGGCGCGGGCCGCGGCGACGTCGCCGCGCTCGGCGTGCAGGGCTGCGGCCAACCAGTGCAGCGGGATCGCCTGCTGGGGCTGCTTGGGCTGTGCGGGGTGGCCGCCGACGAGGTCGTAGGCGGACTTCAGAGCTCTCTCCAGCTCGTCGAATTCGCCGCGTTGCAGGGCGAGGGTGCCGGTGAGGATCTCGATCCAGCCGCGGGCGTCGGCCGCTCTGGCGTGCGAGCGCGCCTCGTCGATGAGCCGGCCGGCACGGGCCCAGTCTCCCAGCGCCAGCCACGCCCAGGCCTGGTTGGCCAGCGCGTAGGCGCACAGGTCGGCGCGGCCGTGCTGGAGGGCCACCCGGGCGGCGTTCTCCGCGACGGTCAGCGCGTCGGTCACCCGGCCCACGGCGGCCAGCTCACCGGCCATATTGATCTCGGCGTTCAGGGCGGCACCGTACTCCCCCAGGGACAGCGCCTGGTCGCGGGCTGTGGACATCTCCTCCAGACCACGCTCGGTGTCGCCGGTCTCCAGAGTGAGGACGCCGAGCACGACGCGGGCCCGCAGCTCGGCCGTTCTCGCGCCGGTCATCCGGGCCAGTTCCACGGCCCGTTCGGCGGTGGCCAGCGCCCTGGACCCGGGGTGGTAGAGCATGCCCCAGCCGGCGACAAGAGCGAGGATCTGTGCCTGCACCGCAGTGGGCGGCAGCCCGCGCAGCAGTTCCTGCGCCCGGTCGAGTTCCCGTTGTCCGCCGCTGCGCCCCAGGTCCTCCAGCAGGATGGCGACCTGACCGCGGAACCAGGCCGCGCGCTGTGGGTCCTCGTGCTCGTCCAGAACCCCCAGGGCGCGCCGGGCAAGCACCAGCGCCCGTTCGAGTTCGCCGCCGGTGCGGGCGGCGACGACAGCCTCGGCCAGCAGGTCCATGAACCGCAGCGATCCGCCGGAGGTCTCCCCCACACAGGGCGGATACGCGTCGGCGTGGTCGATGGGCCGCAGTCCGGCACGGACCTCGTCCGGAACCTGGTCCCACAGGTCCAGCGCCCGCTCCAGCAGCTGGTGCTGCTCGGCGAAGGCGTGCCGGAAGCGGGCCTCCACCGACGCCGTCAGCACGGCCGGCAGCGCTTTGGCGGCGTCCCGCCCCCGGTACCAGTAGTGCGCGAGCCGGGTAGCGCGCACCTCGGGCCGGCGCACCAGTTCCGGGTCGGCCTCCAGCGCCTGGGCGTAGCGCCTGCTCAGCCGGGCGCCCTCGCCGGGCAGCAGATCGTCGTCGACGGCCTCGCGCAGCAGGGCGTGCCGGAAGCTGTAGCCTTCGCCGTCCTCGGTCGGCAGCAGCACGTTCGCCCCGACGGCGGCTCGCAGCGCTTCGAGCAGTTCCGCCTCGGGCAGCGGGCACACCGCGGCCAGCAGGGCGTGCTCCACGGTCGAGCCGCCCTGCGCGGCCAGCCTGACGACCTGTTGCGCGGCGTCGGGCAACGCCTCGACGCGCACCAGCAGCAGGTCGCGCAGCGAGTCGCTGATGCCGCAGGTCGCACAGTTTTCGGTGAGCTCCTCGACGAAGAACGGGTTACCGTCGGTGCGGTCGAAGACCGTCTCGACGAGCTCGTGTCCGGGGTCGGTGACGCCCTGGATGCCGGCGATCTGCGCGCGGACCTCGGTGCGGGTCAGCCGCGGGAGCTCCAGGCGGTGCACCGTGCGCAGCCGGTCGGTCTCGGCGAGGAACGGGCGCAGCGGGTGGCGCCGGTGGATGTCGTCGGCGCGATAGGTCGAGAGGAGAATCAGCCGTGAGCTCTGGAGCGAGCGGAAGAGGTACCCGAGGAGTTCACGGGTGGAGCGGTCGGCCCAGTGCAGGTCTTCCAGAGCCAGGACGACCGTGCGGTCGGCCGCGAGCCGTTCGAGCAGTAGCGCGGTGAGTTCGAAGAGCCGCGCGCGGCCGTCCTCGCTCTCACCGACGGGTGCCCGGTCCGCCTGCTTGGTGGTGCCGGCCGGTGCCAGGTCGGGGAGCAGCCGGGCGAGTTCGGCCTCGTGGCCGGCGACGGCGGCGGCCAATTCCGCGTCGCCCAGCGTGCGGTGCAGGCTGCGCAGCGCGGTGGCAAATGGCGCGAACGGCAGCCCGTCCGCGCCCAATTCCAGGCAACCTCCCACCGCGGTGACCGCGCCGCGGGCCCTCGCGGCAGCCAGGAACTCCTCCAGCAGCCGGGTTTTGCCGACACCCGCCTCACCGCCGACCAGCAGCGCCTGCGGCTCACCGCCGGAGGCTCGCTCCAAGGCGTCGGTGAGACCGGCCAGCTCCTGACGGCGGCCGACGAAGACGGGGCTGAGAGCGCTGCGGTTCTCCACGCCGCCCAGCATGTCATCTGCGGCGGACGCCGCGGCAGGGGCTGGAGCATCTGCGGCGGACGCCGCGGCAGGGGCTGGAGCATCTGCGGCGGACGCCGCGGCAGAGGCCGCGCCCGCCGGTTCGCTCACGCGGCCCGCGCCCACCGGGCCCGCTGGGCGCGCACCCGGCGGCGCGTCGTCTCCTCGTGGCGCCGCTCCCGCCGGCCGGCGAGGGCCGCCTTGGCCAGCCGCTCGGCAGCGGCCTCGCGACGCAGGTCCTCGGCACGCAGTTCATGCATCCGGTACTCAATCATCTTCGTTCCCCCTCGGGACGGTGGTTCACTTCTCGTTGACGTGTTCCACTGTCGTCTCTGAGGGGGGCCGGCCACATCGGGCGACTGCCCGGTCTTTCGGCCTTACGGTGCCTTAGTCGCAGTGAGCAGAGCCTCAGAGACCGGCTGCTGCGGGTCGGACTGAGCAGGTACCAGCGCCGTCGGCGGTAGGCCGGCCTCGGAGTCTGCCGGGACCGGGACCGCGGGCGGTTCGATGGACAGCCTGGGCAGCAGGCGCTCCAGCCAGCCTGGCAACCACCAGTTGGCGCCGCCCAGCAGGTGCATCAGGGCGGGCACCAGCAGTGTGCGCAGGACGAAGGCGTCCAGCGCGACGGCCGCGGCCAGTCCGATGCCGAACATGGCGATGATCCGGTCGCCGCTGAGCACGAAGGCCCCGAAGACGGCGATCATGATCGCCGCCGCCGAGTTGATCACCTGGCCGGTCTCGGCCAGGCCGACGCGTACTGCCCGCCGGTTGTCCCCGGTCAGCTGCCACTCCTCGTACATCCGGCTGACGAGGAAGACCTGGTAGTCCATGGACAGTCCGAACAGGACCGCGATCATGATGACCGGCAGGAACGGTTCAATCGGCCCGCCCCCGCCCAGTCCGAGCAGGCTGCTGCCCCAGCCCCACTGGAAGACCGCGACGACGATCCCGAACGAGGCCGAGACGGCGAGGACGTTCATCAGGGCGGCCTTGAGCGGGATGCCGACACTGCGGAAGGCGAGAAGCAGCAGCGCGCAGCCCAGCGCGACGACCACCCCGAGGAAGAGCGGCAGCTTGTGGAGTATCGCGGCGGCGAAGTCGTCGTGGCCGGCGGTCACGCCCCCCACGTGTACCCGGAGGGTGCCGTCGTCGGTGGACCGGGGCAGGATGCGATCGCGCAGCCGGTCCACCAGCTCGGAGGTCTGCGGGTCCTGCGGGCCGGTGTCCGGGACGACGGTGATGATGCCGGTGTCGCCGCTGCCGTTGAGCCGCGCGTCGCTCACCCGGGCGACGCCGCGGGTGTCGCGCAGCTGCTTCGGCAGCTGATCGAAGGCCAGTTTTCCGGCCGCGCCATCGACATCGGCGACCAGGGTGAGCGGGCCGTTCACGCCCGGTCCGAAGCCCTGGGAGAGCATGTCGTAGGCCTGCCGCGTGGTGGCCTTCGCCGGGCCGGCCCCCTGATCGGAGCTGCCCAGATGCAGTCCGGCGACCGGGAGGGCGAGGACGAGCATCACGGTGGCCGCCAGGGCGCCCAGCAGCCGGGGCCGGCGCTCGATGAGCGCCGACCAGCGCGCGGCCGGTCCGGGGCCCCCCTCAGCAGCCGCCGGTCCGGCCGTCGCCAGTTTCGTGCGCTCCCGCCGGCTCAGCGCCCGGTCGCCGATGACGCCGAGCAGCGCGGGGAGCAGGGTGATGGACGCGAGGACGGCCAGGATCACCGTAAGGGAGGCAGCGATCGCGACGCCGTTGAGGAAGCCCAGGCGCAGCACGAGCATGCCGAGGAGCGCGATGCAGACGGTCACGCCCGCGAAGACCACGGCCCGGCCGGCAGAGCCGACTGCCCGCTGGGCGGCCTCGGTCACCGGCAGGCCCTGCCGCAGGCCGCGCCGGTGCCGGGTGACGATGAACAGCGCGTAGTCGATGCCGACGCCCAGTCCGATCAGGCTGCCGAGCATCGGGGCGAAGTCCGCGACGGTCATGGCGTGGCCGAGCAGGCCGATGCCCAGGTAGGCGGTGCCGACGCTGACCAGTGCGGTGACCAGCGGCAGTGTCATGGCCGCGAGCGAGCCGAAGGCGAGGAAGAGCACGATCGCCGCCACGGCGACGCCCACGGCCTCGCTGAGGTGGGCCGAACCGCCGCCGTCGTCCTTGACGTCCGGCCCGCCGACGGCGACCTGTAGTCCGTCGACGTGCCCGTTCGCCGAAAGCGCGGTGTGCACGACGGCGTCGACGTCTTGCGGGCTCACCGAGCCCGACGGCCGGTCGAAGTGCACGACGGCGTAGGCGGTGCCGCCGTCCGGGCTGATCCGGTCGGCCCCGGAGCTCGGGTAGGGGTTGTCGACCTCGGCGACGCCGGGCAGTGCGGCAACCGCGTGCAGCGTGCGGTTCATCTGCTGTTCGGCCTGGGGTGCGCGCACTCCGGGAGAAGCGCCGTCGGTCTGCCAGACGATCCGGTCGGCGCCGGAGCTCTGCTGTGGGAAACCGGCGTGCAGGAGATCGGCGGCCTTCGCCGACTCGGTGCCGGAGATGCCGTAGTCGGCCGAGTAGGCCGGGCCGGCAACGGCTGCGGCCGTGCCCACGCCGAGGAGAGCCACGGCCCAGAGCATCATCACGACCAGACGGCGGCGCAGACACCACCGGGCGAGTGCAGCCATACCGTGTTCCTGATCGTCGCGGGCGCCGTGCTTCGGACCTTTCGGCGCACTGTGACAGGACCGGGAGATCGATAGGGGGTTTCGTGCCCCTCCTCACAAGCACCTCAGGGGCCCGCCGGCGATTCCGGCGAGCCCCTGACCTGGAACCGGAGTCTTGCGCTCCGCTATGGCCGCTGGTCAGCCCTGCACGCCGAGGCGCTCCAGGATCAGCTCGCGGACGCGGGCGGCGTCCGCCTGGCCGCGTGTGGCCTTCATCACGGCGCCCACCAAAGCGCCGGCCGCGGCGACCTTGCCGCCGCGGATCTTCTCGGCGATCTCGGGTGCGGCCTCGATGGCGGCGTCGACGGCGGTGCCCAGGGCGCCCTCGTCGGAGACGACCTTCAGACCGCGCTTGTCCACGACCTCGTCGGGCGAGCCCTCACCGGCGAGGACGCCCTCGATGGTCTGGCGGGCCAGCTTGTCGTTGAGCGACCCGTCGGCGACGAGCTCGCACAGCCGAGCCACCTGCTCGGCGGTGATGGGCAGCTCGTCCAGCTCGACACCGGTCTCGTTCGACCGCCGGGCCAGCTCGCCCATCCACCACTTGCGCGCCTGGTCTGCGGGTGCGCCGGCGTCGGTCGTGGCGACGATGAGGCCGACGGCGCCGGCGTTGAGCACCGACTGCATCTCGTGCTCGGAGATGCCCCACTCCTCACGGAGCCGGTTGCGCCGCAACCGAGGCAGCTCAGGCAGCTCGGCGCGCAGCTTCTCCACCCACGCGCGGTCCGGAGCTACGGGCACCAGGTCCGGCTCGGGGAAGTAGCGGTAGTCCTCGGCCTCCTCCTTGATGCGGCCGGAGGTGGTGGAGCCGTCCTCCTCGTGGAAGTGGCGGGTCTCCTGCAGGATCGTCTCCCCCGCGGAAAGCACGGCCGCGTGCCGCTGGATCTCGAAGCGCGCCGCGCGCTCCACGGAGCGCAGCGAGTTGACGTTCTTCGTCTCCGAGCGGGTGCCGAAGGTCTCCCTGCCGTGCGGCCGCAGTGAGAGGTTCACGTCGCAGCGCATCTGGCCCATCTCCATGCGGGCGTCGGAGACGCCGAGGGCCCGGATGAGCTCCCGCAGCTCTGCCACGTAGGCGCGGGCCACCTCGGGCGCGCGCTCGCCGGCCCCGGTGATCGGCTTGGTGACGATCTCGATCAGCGGGATGCCGGCCCGGTTGTAGTCGAGCAGCGAGTGCAAGGCGCCGTGGATGCGGCCGGTCGCTCCGCCGACGTGGGTGGACTTGCCGGTGTCCTCCTCCATGTGGGCGCGCTCGATCTCGACGCGGAAGATCTCGCCGTCCTCCAGCTGGACGTCCAGATAGCCGTTGAAGGCGATCGGCTCGTCGTACTGGGAGGTCTGGAAGTTCTTCGGCATGTCCGGATAGAAGTAGTTCTTCCGGGCGAAGCGGCACCACTCAGCGATCTCGCAGTTCAGGGCGAGACCGATCCGCACGGCAGATTCGACACCGGTCGCGTTGACGACCGGGAGCGCGCCGGGCAGCCCCAGGCAGGTGGGGCACGTCTGCGAATTGGCGTCCGCGCCCAGCGCGGTCGAGCACCCGCAGAACATCTTGGTCCTGGTGCCGAGTTCGACGTGGACCTCGAGGCCCATGACGGGGTCGTAGGCGGCCAGTGCGTCCTCGTACGACACCAGTTCAGTGACGGTCACGGAAAATCCCGCCTCTCAGTCGTCCGCGAGGACGTCGTCGATGTCCAGGCGCCTCAGCTCGCGCACCAGCAGGGCGAGGCCCGTGACGATGCCGGCGGCGGAGACCGCCACGTCGATCAGCTGAAGCGTGTCGCCCTCGGCTCGTGCCTCCTTGGCGCGCTTGACGGTGCCGAACACACCGAACAGCGAGGTGCCGATGGACAGGTACATGCCGGTACGGGACTTCTTGAACCCCTTGGCCTTCTGCAGCTTTCCACTCACAGCGACGGTGCCTCCTCCAGCAGCGGGTGACCCCAACGTGCCTCGAACGCGGCCTCGAGAGCCGCACCGACACGGTAGAGCCGGTCATCGGCCATGGCGGGGGCGATGATCTGCAGCCCCACCGGAAGCCCGTCCTCGGGCGCGAGCCCGCACGGCAGCGACATGGCCGCGTTGCCGGCCAGGTTGGACGGGATGGTGCACAAATCGGCGAGATACATCGCCATCGGGTCGTCGGCGCGCTCGCCGATCGGGAACGCGGTGGTCGGCGTGGTCGGGGAGACCAGCACGTCGACCCCCCCGAAGGCCCGCTCGAAGTCGCGCGTGATCAGGGTGCGGACCTTCTGCGCCGAGCCGTAGTACGCGTCGTAGTAGCCGGAGCTGAGCGCGTAGGTACCCAGCATGACGCGACGCTTGACCTCGTCGCCGAAGCCGGCCTCACGGGTCAGCGCGGTGACGTCCTCGGCCGACCGGGTCCCGTCGTCGCCGATACGCAGGCCGTAGCGCATCGCGTCGAAGCGGGCCAGGTTCGAGGAGCACTCGCTGGGCGCGATCAGGTAGTAGGCGGCCAGCGCCTTGGTGAACGACGGGCAGGACACCTCGACGACCTCGGCACCCAGCTCACGCAGCATCGCCACTGACTCGTCGAAGCGCTGCATCACACCGGCCTGGTATCCCTCGCCGCGGAACTCGCTGACCACGCCGACCCGCAGGCCCTCCACCGAGCCGTTCCGCGCGGCGGCCACCACGTCGGGGACGGGCTGGTCGATCGAGGTCGAGTCCAGTTCGTCGTGCCCGGCGATGACCGAGTGCAGCAGAGCGGCGTCCAGCACCGTGCGCGCGCAGGGGCCGCCCTGGTCCAGCGACGAGGAGAAGGCGACCATCCCGTAACGGGAGACGCCGCCGTAGGTCGGCTTGACTCCCACCGTTCCGGTCACGGCCGCCGGCTGCCGGATGGATCCCCCGGTGTCGGTGCCGATGGCCAACGCCGCCTGGTAGGAGGAGATCGACGCGGACGAGCCGCCGCCCGAGCCGCCGGGGACGCGCGTGAGGTCCCACGGATTGCCGGTCGGGCCGAACGCGCTGTTCTCCGTGGAGGAGCCCATCGCGAACTCGTCCATGTTGGTCTTGCCGAGGATGACGACGTCGGCTTCCTTCAGCCGGCGGGTCACGGTGGCGTCGTAGGGCGGGATCCAGCCTTCGAGGATCTTCGACCCGACGGTGGTGGGCACGCCCTCGGTGGTGAAGATGTCCTTCAGTGCGAGCGGCACGCCGGCCAGCGGGCCGAGCCTCTCGCCGCGGGCGCGCTTCTCGTCGACCGCACGGGCCTTGGCCAGCGCACCCTCCCGGTCGACGTGCAGGAAGGCGTGCACTTTCTCGTCGACGGCCTCGATGCGGGCCAGGTGGGCCTCGGTGACCTCGACGGCCGTGACCTCGCCGGCGGCGATCCGCTCCGCGGTCCGCGCGGCGGTGAGCCTGGTGATGTCGCTCATGCCGGTCACTCCTCTCCCAGGATCTGCGGCACCTTGAAACGCTGCTGCTCCTTGGCAGGGGCGCCGGCGAGCGCCTGCTCGGACGTCAGGCTCGGCCGGATCTCGTCCGGACGCATGACGTTGGTCAGCGGCAGCGGGTGGGAGGTCGGCGGTACGTCCTCGTCGGCGACGTCGGCCACGGTGGCCACCGCGCCGATGATGTCGTCGAGCTGTGCGGCGAAGTGATCGAGCTCCTCCGCCTTGAGCTCCAGACGCGCCAGCCGGGCGAGGTGGGCGACCTCCTCGCGCGTGATGCCAGGCATGCAGCGATCCTCAGGGTGAGTGTGGTGGGTTTCGCTCACATCCTATGGCGACGTACACCCCTGCCGCGAAACGGTCACCCTGCCACGGTCGGCGCGCCGGGCGGGAGCGCGGGGAGTTCAGGGCACGGGCCGACGCCCCGGTCCTGCGAACGCAGCCAGGCGGTGATCTCCGGTGCCGGCATCGCGGGGGAGACCAGCCAGCCCTGCACCGCGTCGCAGCCAAGGACGCGCAACCGCTCCCACGTCTCCTCGTCCTCGACACCCTCCGCCACCACGACCAGGCCCAGGGAGTGCGCGAGGTCCACGGTGCAGCGGACGATCTCGGCGTCCTCGGCGTCGACCGCGAGCCGGGCGACGAACGAGCGGTCGATCTTCAGTTCGCTGAACGGAAGCCGCCGCAGGTGGACCAGCGACGAGTAGCCGGTGCCGAAGTCGTCCAGGGACATCCGCACGCCGTGTCCGGTCAGCCCGGCCAGGGCGTCGGCCGCGCGCTGCGGCTCCTCCAGCAGGACGTGCTCGGTGATCTCCAGCTGCAGCGCTGCGGGCGGCACCCGGTGCCGGGCGAGCTGCGCGGCGACCGCGCCCGCGAAGCCGGGACTGCGCACGTCGCGCGGGGAGACGTTGACCGCGACCGGCACGGTCAACCCCTCCGCGCGCCACCGCGCCACCTGGGCCAGTGCGGTCTCCAGCACGTACTCGGTCAACCGTGGCATCAGCCCGGAGGACTCAGCGATGGCGATGAACTCGTCCGGTGGCACCCGGCCGCGGTCGGGGTGCACCCAGCGCAGCAGCGCCTCGAGTCCGCGCACGGCGCCGTCGAAGGACACCTTGGGCTGGTAGTGCAGTTCGACGTTCCCGCCGTCCAGCGCACGCCGCAGATCCGCCAGCAGCCCCAGCCGGTCGGGGGTGTTGCCGTCCCGGGTGACCTCGTACACCTCGACGCCCGTGCGGTCCCGCTTCGCCTCGTACATGGCGATGTCGGCCCGCCGCAGCAGCCCTTCGGCCTCGCGGGCGTGGTCGGGGTAGACGGCGACGCCGGCGCTCGCCTCCAGTACCAGCGTGATGCCATCCAGGTCCAGCGGGGACCCGAGCGCGGCGACGAGGGTGCGGGCCACTCGCTGGGCGCTGGTCGCCGAGGCTGCGGCCGGCAGCAGGACGGCGAACTCGTCGCCGCCGAGCCGGGCCGCCTCCGCGCCGTGCGGCAGTGCGGTGCGCAGCCGGTCCGCGATCTGCAGCAGCAGCCGGTCCCCAGCCAGGTGACCCAAAGTGTCGTTGACCGACCGAAACCGGTCCAAGTCGATCAACACCAGGGCGGAACGAGAACCGTCACCGCTTGCCGCCGCCAGCGCCGACCAGATCCGCTCCAGCAGCCACTGTCGGTTGGGCAGTCCGGTCAGTGGGTCGCGCAACTGCTCCTCGGCCCGCCGGCGGGCGATACGCAGCGTGGAGTCCAGACCGATCAACGGCACGGCGAACAGCGGCAGCAGGACCGGCGTCGCTGCGGCGACGACGACGATGAGCGGCGAGATCCCGAGCAGGGCCACTGCCACCATCGCCTGACGCATCAGCGCCGTGCGGGCGAGGGTCGTGACGGCGGGGACCTGCCGGGCGAAGACGGTCCACTCGAGCAGCCGGATGACGAGCAGGTAGACGCCGGCCGCCGCGACCATGAGCGGAGCAGCCGTCGACTGCCAGTCGGCGGGCCCCCAGGGACGTTCCACGCTCGCGCGCACACCCAGCAGCCCGAGCAGTCCCGCGGCCGCCGCCACGCCCAGGACGTCGACGGCGCCGTGCAGTACGGCGTGCCGCCAGCGGGTGTGCCGGGCCGCGCCGACCAGCACCACGACGGCCAGGGAGACCAGCAGGGCCGCTACCTGGCCGTAGAGCAACAGCACCGCCAGGGTCAGCGCCGCGCCCGATCCGGTGCCGCTCCACCACAGGTCACGGGCCAGCGCCACGAGATGGGCGACGATGATCCCGGTCAGCACTGCGAACGCCAAGCCGACCGTGCCTTCGGGAAAGAGCGCGCCGCCGGCGGCCGACCGGCCCCGGACGGCAAGGATGAGCACCACCGCCGCCAAGACAACGACGGCCACCGGAAGCGCGGGCACACTGCGCGACGCGAGCAGCCGCAGCCGTGACACTCCGTCGGCCCCGCGGATCTGCTGCATGCCGTCCCTCTCACCACCGTCCGCGCCTGACACCGCGTCGACACGCCCACGTCACCACAGTAGGACGCGGATGCGTGTCAGGGGCAGCCATCCACGGTGGTTGCCTCAATGCGATCCGCCCAGCCGGATCGTTCTGGTATGCGCCGTTCGAGTGGAGACACGATTCTGACGCTCTTTCGGTTCCACGGCGCACCCGGCCCATCTCACCGGCGGCGACGCCCGTCCTGGCCGGCCCGGCCGCCGCCACGGCGCGCTACTCCGGCGGGGTCAGGGCCGCCTCCGATGCGGCGTCCGGCCCCTCCTCCAGCAGGACGGCGAAGCCCTGTTCGTCGAGAATGGGCACCTTCAGCTGCACGGCCTTGTCGAATTTCGAGCCAGGGTTGTCCCCGACCACGACGAAGGAGGTCTTCTTCGACACCGAGCCGGTCACCTTCGCACCCCGGATCTCCAGTGCCTCCTTCGCCCGGTCGCGTGTGAAGGTCTCCAGCGTGCCGGTCACCACGACGGTCAGTCCCTGCAGCGGACGCGGCTGTTCGCCGCCCTCCGGGGTCTCCTCGGCCATCCGCGCGCCGGCGGCCCGCCAGCGCGCGACGATCTCGCGGTGCCAGTCCTCGGCGAACCATGCCTTGAGGGAGGCCGCGATGGTCGGGCCGACCCCCGACGTCGCGGCCAATTCCTCCTCGTCGGCCGCTGCGATCCGGTCCAGCGAACGGAACTCGCGCGCCAGCGCCTCCGCGGCGACCGGCCCGACATGGCGGATGGACAGGCCGGTGAGGATCCGGGCGAGCGGACGTTCCTTGGCCACCTCGATGTTCTCCAGCAGCGCGAGCGTGTTCTTCTTCGGCTCGCCCTTCTGATTGGCGAAGAACGTGACGACCTTCGCCTCGCCGGTCTCCGGATCACGCTTGGGCAGCCCGGTGTCCTGGTCGAGGACGTGGGAGCGGATCGGCAGCAACTCCTCGAGTCTCAGGTCGAACAGGCCACCCTCGTCGCGCAGCGGCGGCTCGGCCGGCTCCAGCGGCTGGGTGAGCGCGGTGGCCGCGACGTAGCCGAAGTGCTCGATGTCCAGGCACTTGCGCCCGGCCAGGTAGAACACCCGCTCCCGCAGCTGGGCGGGGCAGTACCGGGCGTTGGGGCAGCGCAGATCGATGTCGCCCTCCTTCATCGGGCGAAGTGCCGTCCCGCAGTCCGGGCACTCGGACGGCATCACGAACTCGCGTTCACCGCCGTCCCGCAGGTCGGCGACCGGGCCGAGGATCTCCGGGATGACGTCGCCGGCCTTGCGCAGCACCACCGTGTCCCCGATGAGGACGCCCTTGGCCTTGACGACCTCCTGGTTGTGCAGCGTGGCGAACTCGACCTCCGAGCCGGCAACCGTCACCGGTTCGACCACCGCGTACGGGGTGACCCGGCCCGTCCGGCCGACACCGACACGGATATCCACGAGCTTGGTGTTGACCTCCTGGGGCGGGAACTTCCAGGCGATGGCCCAGCGGGGGGCGCGGGAGGTCGAGCCCAGGCGGCCCTGCAGCGGGATCTCGTCAAGTTTGACGACCACGCCGTCGATCTCGTGTTCCACCGAGTGCCGGCGCTCGCCGTACTCGGCGATGAACTCCTTGACGCCGTCCAGGCCGTCGACCACCCGGACGTGCGGCGAGACGGGCAGGCCCCAGCCGCGGAGCTGGCCGTAGGCGCGGGAGAGCCGGTCGGCCCCGAAACCCTCGCGCGCCCCGATGCCGTGCACCACCATGTGCAGCGGGCGGCTCGCCGTCACCTTCGGGTCCTTCTGCCGAAGCGAACCCGCCGCGGCGTTGCGCGGGTTGGCGAACGGCTTGTCGCCGGCCTCCACCAGCCGGGCGTTGAGCTCCTCGAACCGTTCCATGGGGAAGAAGACCTCGCCGCGCACTTCCACCAGGGCGGGGAGATCCTTTCCGGTCAGCCGTTCCGGGATGTCGGCGATGGTCCGCACGTTGGGGGTGATGTCCTCGCCGGTGCGGCCGTCGCCGCGGGTGGCGGCGCGGGTGAGCCTGCCGTGTTCGTAGGTGAGGTTCACCGCGAGCCCGTCGATCTTCAGCTCACACAGCAGGTGGTGTTCCGTCGACTGAACGCCCTCCAGTTCGCGGGCGACCCGGTCGGCCCAGCCGGTCAGCTCCTCGTCGTCGAAGGCGTTGTCCAGCGAGAGCATCCGCTCACGGTGTGCGACCTCGGTGAACTCCGTCTGGTACTGCCCGGCGACCTTCTGCGTCGGAGAGTCGGAGGTGCGCAGCGAGGGGTGACGTTCCTCCAGCTCCTGCACCTCGCGCAACATCCGATCGAACTCGGCGTCGCTGACGACGGGCGCGTCCTTGACGTAGTACCGGAAGCGGTGGCCCTCGACCTGTTCCGCCAGCTGCTGGTGCCGCTCCCGCTCTTCGACCGGCACCGCCGGTTCCTCGTCCGCCACCGTCTCGTCCTCCCGTCACTCAGGGTTGTCAGCGAGCGATCTCGCGGCCCGGACGCAGTGAGCGAGCGCCGCCCGCGCGTACGCAGGCGAGGCGCCTGCGAGACCGCACGACGGACTGACCACCACGGCCTGTGCGAGCAGACCAGGCGACAGCCCCAGCCTGCGCCACAGCGTCCTGACACCCATGACGCTATCGGCCGGGTCTGACAACGCCTCCGTCGCCGTGCCGTGTGCGGGCACCACGCCCGCGAGGAGCGCCACCCCCGCCTCGACCGTCTCGCCGATCAGCTCGTCCTCACCCTCGGTGAGCAGGGAGGCGTCGAAGGAGACCCCGGCAACGCCGGCACGGCGCAGCAGCGCGAACGGCACCCGCGGCGCACAGCTGTGCACCACGACCGGCCCGTCGTGGTCCGAGACCAGGTCCCGCAGCACCCCTTCGACCACCGCGCGGTCGACCGCCGCGTGCGTCCGGTAGCCGCTGGCCGTGCGCACCCGCCCGGTCAGCACCTCGGTCAGCGACGGCTCGTCCAGCTGCAGCACCAGCGTGGCGCCCGGCACCCGGCGCGCGACATCCGCCCGGTGTGCGCGCAGCCCCTCCGCGAGGGAGGCCGCCAGGTCGCGGCAGGCGCCGGGGTCGCCGAGCATGACCTCCCCGCCACGCCGCTGAAGGGCGGCGGCCAGCGTCCATGGGCCGACCGCCGAGATCTTCAGGGCGCCCTGGAAGCCCTGTGTGAACTCCTCCAGCGCGTCCAGGTCCTCGCCGAGCCAGGACCGGGCCCGCCGGGTGTCCCGGCCCGGCCGGTCGGCGATACGCCAGCCGCTGGGCTCCAGCTGGGTGTACAGCTCGGCCAGCAGGCCGGCGGTGCGGCCGATCATGTCCGCACCGGGTCCACGGGCCGGCAGCTCCGGCAGGTGGGGCAGCGCCTCCAGGGAACCGGTCACCGCCCTGGCGGCCTCCCGGGCGTCGGCGCCGGGCATGGACCCCACGCCGGTGGCCGCCGCGCTCCCCCACACGTGTGCGCTCATGCGGACGGACGGACGGACAGGTCGGTGATCTCGGCGTCCCGCGGCAGGTCGAGCGCGGTCAGCACGGTCGTGGCGACCGACTCCGGCCGCGCCCACCGCCCGGCGTCGTACTCCTTGCCCTCCTGCCGGTGCACCTTCTCCTGCATCGGGGTGGCGGTGCGTCCCGGGTAGACGGTGGTCACGCGCACCCCCGCGGGCCCCTCCTCCTGCCGGAGGGCGTCGGCCAACGCCTTCAGGCCGTGCTTGCTTGCGGCGTACGCGGCCCACTGGGCGTTGGCCCGCAGCCCCGCGCCTGAGTTGACGAACAGCACGTGACCGCGGGCCAGCCGCAGCTGCGGCAGCAACAGCCGGGTCAGCTCGGCGGGGGCGACCAGGTTGGCGGCGAGCGTGGCATCCCAGACCTTCGGGGTCAGCTCCCCGACCGGCCCCAGGTCCACGACGCCGGCGACGTGCAACAGCGAGTCGAGTTCCCCGGGCAGGTCCTGGTGGCCGAGCGCCCAGGACAGCCGTCCCGGCTCCGCCAGGTCACCGACGAGGGTGCGGGCACCGGGGAACTCGGCCGCGAGGTCCTTCGCGCGCCCCGCGTCACGTGCCAGAAGCCAGAGCGTGTCGCCTCGTTCGAGCAGCGTACGGGTGACGGCCGCGCCGATGCCGGAGCCGGCGCCGGTGATCAGGTGGGTTGCCATGCGCTCATCGTCGCATCCTCGCCGGGAGCCTTGAGCGCCGAGCGGCTTCAGGGCGGCGGCGCCCGCCCCCTGCACGCCGTCCGCGACGACCTTCGTCAGCCGACGTCGGAGCCGCCTCGGTGCAGAGCGGCTCGAGGTCGGCGGCCGAACAGAGGGCACAGACGTGCCGGGGAGGCGGCGACGGGGCCATGACGGGCGGCCTCATCCAGCCCGCCCCGCCGCCGTCAGCGCCGGAAGCTGAAGATCCCCCACGTCAGCCAGTCCTCGCGGCCGCCGCGCACCCAGTCGCGCAGCCCCTTCTTCATGCGGGTCAGGTACGCGCCGCTGACCACGTCCGTGAGGCCCTCGGCCTCCTGGCGTTCGGTCTCCTCGAGCACCCGCGCGTAGTGGGTCACCAACTGGTCCCGGTGTTCCTCGAAGCCGTTCGTCCCGCCTGCAGGGACGAAGCCGAGCCCGGCCAGTTCCCCTCGGTAGAAGTCGGGCGTGCCCATGGTGGACAGGTGGATGCGGTCCAGGACGGGTTGCAGTCGCTCCGGCGGGCAGCCGTCGGCGGCCATCGGGTCGGTGAAGACGAGCCGGCCGCCGGGGCGCAGCACCCGGGCTGCCTCCCGCAGCACGCCGGCCCGGTCGCCGCCGTGCAGGAACGCGTCCTGCGACCAGACGACGTCGACGCTGTCGTCCGGCAGCGGGATCGACTCGAACGAGCCGTCGACGACGTCGATCAGTGAGTCGAGACCGCGCTCGGCGTTCCGCGCGCGGTGCCGCTCGTTCTCCACCTCGCTGAGGTTGAGTGCGATCACCCGGCAGCCGTACTCGGCCGCCAGGTGGCGGGCCGAACCACCGAATCCGGAGCCCAGGTCCAGCACGGTGCTCCGAGCCGACAGTTCCAGGCCGGCGGCCATCCGTCGCACGGTGCGCCGCGAGGCGTCGGCGATCGGCTCGCCAGGGCGCTCGTAGAGGCCGATGTGGATGTCCTCGCCGCCCCACACGGAGGAGTAGAAGGCGTCCGCGTCGGAGGAGTTGTAGTAGCTGCGGGCGGTGTGCTCCTCCGGCGACTCGCCGGTGTGCGCGTCCGGTCCCGTCTCCTGCATCACGTACTCCTTCTCCGCGACGTGCACGAAGAAGTCGGGCTGCTCGTCGCGATAGGTGTGCTGGAAGTCCCCGTAGGTCTCGACGCGCTGGAAGCCGACCTCGGTCATCAGCCGGCGAGTGTAGTCCTTGCGCAGCGGATACATGTTGAGGTGGTACACCGAGCGGTCGGGAAAGGTGTACCGCATCCGGCACAGCCCGTCGTCCATGTAGTCCGGCTCGACGGCGACGTCCTCACCGCAGTAGTAGTACACGTGCTTGCTGGAGAAGCCGCTGTCGAGGATCGCGTCGTAGTTGCGCTGGTCGAGGACGAGTACCCCGTCGTGCTTGAGCATCGCGTAGAACTCGGCGAGAGCCTTGCGGCGGTCGCGTTCGGCGAAGAGGTGGGTGAAGGAGTTGCCCAGGCAGACGATGGCGTCGTACTCGCCGTGCACGTCGCGGTTCAGCCACCGCCAGTCCGCCTGCACGACGCGCAGGATGTGTCCGCCGTGTGCGACGCCGTTCCGGAAGGCCCGCGAAAGCATCGCCGCGCTGCCGTCGGCACTGACCGTCTCGAAACCGGCCTCGCGCAGCCGCACCGAGTGGAATCCGGTGCCGGTGGCCACGTCCAGCACGCTCTTCACGCCGCGTTTGCGCAGCAGATCGATGAAGAAGTCGCCCTCGCTGTCCCGGCGTCGGCTCCAGTCGATCAGTGAGTCCCACTTCTCGACGAAGCCCGGTACGTACTCCGCCCGGTAGTGGCCGGTCTCCCGGACGTCCACCGGGTTGTCTCCGAATTCCTGCTTGGATCGCCTGGAAATGGCCGAACCTCCCGTGTCGAGACGGTGTTGCCGGTCGTGGCCCGCGAGGGCGTCGGTGGGCGGGTGCGGGCACGGTTAGGTCCTGTCTGGTGTTTCCCGCCTGCGCCTCGGCGCCCATCCTCCCGGCGGACGACACGAAACTCCAGACAGGACCCAGTACGTCACGTGGTGCAGCGGGGTGTCAACGGACCGTGCGGCCGTCTTCCGCCGTTCGCGGGGTTGACTTCGGTGCGCCGGGATGCGTGTAACGAGGAGGTCACGTGGGCACACGCACCTGAGTCGAGACATGTAAGCCGCATACCGACAGAAAGCGATCCGAACGTGACGTACACCGTGAAGAGCACACTCCCGGAGCAGGCCCTCAAGCTCGTCGCCGAGGCGCTGCAGGGCGAGCTGGTCGACCTGGTGGATCTTTCCCTGGTCGCCAAGCAGGTGCACTGGAACGTCGTGGGACCACGCTTCCGGTCCGTTCACCTGCAGCTCGACGACGTGGTGGCGACCGCCAGGCAATACTCGGACACGGTGGCCGAACGGGCGTCCGCGCTGGGCGTCTCACCGGACGGGCGGGCCTCGAGCGTGTCGGCAGGTAGCAGCATCGGCACTGTCAAGGAAGGCTGGCTCAAGGACGACGACGCCGTCGCCACGATGGTCGCCGCGCTCTCCGCGGTGATCGGGAAGTCGCGCGAGCGCATGAAGGGGCTCGGCGAGGCCGACCCGGTGACCGAGGACGTCTTCATCCAGCTCACCGGTGACCTCGAGAAGCACCACTGGATGTTCTACGCCGAGAACGGCGGCTGATCTACCGGCGCCGAGGCCCGGGGCGGAGAGTCCCGGGGCGGAGTGGGCCCAGGTGCTCGTAGACTCGGTCACCATGGCTGACTCCGCCTATCTCGATCATGCCGCCACCACACCTATGCACCCCGCTGCGGTGCGGGTGATGAGCGAACAGCTCCGCGTCACCGGTAACGCCTCCTCGCTGCACGCCGCGGGGCGGCGGGCGCGCCGCATCGTCGAGGAGAGCCGCGAGACGCTCGCGGCCTCCGTCGGTGCACGGCCGAGCGAGGTGGTGCTGACCTCCGGCGGCACCGAGGCGGACAACCTGGCCGTCAAGGGCCTGTACTGGGCCCGGCGCGCCGCCGACCCGGCCCGGCGGCGCGTGCTTGTCAGCCCCGTCGAACACCACGCGGTGCTCGACACCGTGCACTGGCTCGCCGATCACGAGGACGCCGTCGTGGAGTGGCTGCCCGTGGACCGGGTGGGCCGCGTGCCGGCCACAGGGCTGCGCGAGGCACTGGCCCGCAACCCGGACGACGTCGCCCTGATCAGCGTGATGTGGGCCAACAACGAGACCGGCACCGTGATGCCGGTGGCCGAACTGTCCTCCTTGGCCGCCGAGTTCGGCGTACCGATGCACTCGGACGCGGTGCAGGCCGTCGGCCAGTTGCCCGTCCCCTTCGACGAATCCGGCCTGGCCGCCCTCACCCTGTCCGGCCACAAGATCGGGGGCCCGTACGGGGTCGGAGCACTGCTCCTGGGCCGCGAGTACGCCCCGGTGCCGCTGCTGCACGGCGGCGGCCAGGAGCGCGACGTGCGCTCCGGAACCCTCGACGTACCCGCGGTGGCCGCCTTCGCCACCGCCGCTCAGCTGGCCGCCGAGGAGCGCCCGGACTTCGCCGAACGGGTCGGCGCGCTGCGGGACGAGCTGGTCGACGCCGTCCACGCGGCCGTGCCCGACGCGATCTTGAACGGCGACCCCGATCCGGCCGGCCGGCTGCCGGCGAACGCGCACTTCTCCTTCCCCGGCTGTGAGGGCGACTCGCTGCTGCTCCTGCTGGACGCGGCGGGCATCGCATGCTCGACCGGATCCGCGTGCACCGCGGGCGTGGCCCAGCCCAGCCACGTGCTGCTGGCCACGGGCGCCGACCCGGAGCTGGCCCGCGGCACACTGCGGTTCTCCCTCGGACACACCTCGACACGTACCGAGGTGAAGGCGCTGGCGGACGCCATCGGCCCGGCCGTGGCGCGGGCCCGCTCGGCGGGTCTCAGCTAGCTAGTGCCGCACCAGCCGAGGTTGCCCGGTAGCGAGGCGTCCTGCACGTCCCCCTGCGGCGGCGGGCGTCACGCCGTCGACGTCCACGCGTAGCGATGCTCGGGCCGTCCGGTGTCGCCGTACTTGAGAGTCAAGGTGATGTGGCCTGTCTGCTCCATGTGCCTCAGGTACCGCTGGGCCGTGGAACGGGCGATGCCGGTGCGTGCGGCGACTTCCTGGGCCGACAGCGGCTGCCCGGCGTCTCCCAGTGCCCGTCGGATCAGTGCGACGGTGGGAGCGGAGTGCCCCTTGGGCAGTTCGGAGTGGAGGGACTCGGACGCGCGGAAGGCACCGAACATCCGGTCGACCTGGTCCTGGCCCGCCTCGTGGGACCCGACCCCGTCGACGGTGTGGCGCAACTCCGCGTATCCGCTGAGCCTCGCTCGCAGCCCGGAGAACGTGAAGGGTTTCACGAGGTACTGCAGTGCTCCGTACCGCATCGCCGCCTGGACGGTCGCGACGTCCCGGGCGGCCGTGACCATGATGACATCGGTCGGGTGGCCACGTTGTCGCATGCGGCGGACCAGCGCCAGGCCCGTCTCGTCGGGCAGGTAGTGGTCGAGGAGCACGAGGTCGGCCCGGGTCTTCTCCAGGGTGGCCAGCGCCTGGGCTGCGGTGTGCGCGCGTGCGGCGACGCGAAAGCCTGGGACCCGCTGCACGTAGGCGGCATTGATCTCCGCGACCCGGAAGTCGTCGTCGACGACGAGGACGTCGATCACTGTGACACCCCCGCCACGACGAACGGGCGGCGGTCTGTCGAAGAGTCGTCAACGGTGTCCGCGGCCGTCTCCTCCCGGGTGAGCGCTTCGGGGAGGACGACGGTGAAGACCGACCCTCCCCGCGCGAGCGGTGGCCCGGGCGGTGCCGCCGTGCCGTTCGGCCAAACGTCGCACCAGCGCCAGCCCGATGCCCCTTCCGTGCGGGCGCCCGGCGGAAGGCTTGGTGGTCCAGCCCTCGGTGAAGATCAGGTTGCGCATCGCGGGCGGTACACCCGGACCGTTGTCGGACACGCGCAGCACGACGGTGCCGCTCCCCTCCGCGCGCAGTTCGATCTCAAGGAAGGGCGCGGTGGGGGGACTGCCGCGCCGGGAGGTGACGGCGTCCAGTGCGTTGTCGACGAGGTTGCCCAGCACGGTGACCAGGTCCCGCGAGTCCACCACTTCGGCGTCCAGGGACGTGGCGGAAGACACACGCAGGGCCACGCCCCGCTCGGCCGCGATGGCGGCCTTGCCGACGATGAGGGCCGCCAGATGCGGGTCGTGGACGCGTTCGGCGACCTGCTCGGAGGAGAGCCGGGGGGTGTCGGTCAGTTCGGTGACGAACTCCCTGGCCTGCTCGAACCGGCTCAGTTCGAGCAGCCCGAGAAGCGTGTGGAGCCGATTGGCGTGCTCGTGGTCCTGGGCACGCAGGGCGTCGAGCAGGCCGCGGGTGTTGTCCAGCTCCCGGCCGAGGTGTTCCAGCTCAGTGCGATCGCGCAAGGTCACCACGGCTCCGCCGTCCTGGGTCGGCATGCGGTTGGCGATCAGCACCCTGCCGCCGCTGACCGTCAGCTGGTCGGACCCCGCCACGCGTCCGGCCAGAACGTCCGCGGTACGGCCTGGCGGAAGCACGTCGGCGAGCGCGCGACCGGTGGCCGCCTCGTCCAGGGACAGCAGTCGCTGCGCCTCGTCGTTGATCAGGCGGACGCGGCCCTTGCGGTCACAGGCGACGACACCTTCGCGGATGCCGTGCAGCATCGCCTCACGTTCGGCGAGCAACGCCGAGATATCGGTGAAGGCGACACCGTGCGTGCGGCGTCGCAGCCTGCGCGAGAGGCCGACCGCCGCCAGGACGCCCACGGCCAGGGCCGCTCCCGCGTAACACAGGAGATCCGGCAACGCGTGCACGAGCCGTCTGTGCACGCTGTCGTAGGCGATGCCCACGGACACCGCGCCCACGATCTTTCCGTGGGCGTCGCGGAGCGGGATCTTGGCGCGTGCCGACCTCCCCAGCGTGCCGGTGTCCAGCTGCTTGACCCGGTGACCGGTGAGTGCGGCGCTGGGGTCCGTGGAAACGTGGCCGCCGATCCTCCCGGGGGTGGTGTGCGACCAGCGCACCCCGCGCGTGTCCATCACCACGATGTAGAGTGCGCCGCTCGCGCGGCGGATCCGCTCGGCTGTGTGCTGCACCGGCCCGTCGGGGGTCGGTTCGGTGGTGGTCAGGTCCTGGGCGATGCCCGGTTCCGCGGCGGTGAGGCGGGCGATGGACAGGGCCCGGCTCATCGCCTGGTCGTCGATCTCGGCGCTGAGGGGTGCGAGGAAGAGCCCCGTGGCAAGCACCACCACGCCGCAGGTGATGGCGAGCTGCGCGAGGAGGACCTGCGCGGAGACCCGGCGCGGCCAGCGGATCCGCATGGGCTCACCTCTGCCTTCCGGTCCTGCGCCTGCGTGAAGCCGGACCCTTCCGTTACCGTGCTCGGACCGCACGGTATGCCCGGGGGCCGCGGTTGCCCAGTCCTCGTGGCCGAGATGTCACCGACCGGCGAGCACAACGAGCAGAACCGGTTTCAACGCGCAGAACGAAGCGTTGTGAGCACAAAGACCACAGACCGCTGCGGCCGTTCTAGCGTCCCGGCCCATGAACAGCACGACGAGCCCCGCCATCGAGCTGCGGGGAACGAGCAAGGCGTTCCGGACGTCCTCCGGCGTGCCGCACACCGCGGTGCACGACCTCGACCTGACGATCGGGCACGGTGAGTTCGTCGCCGTGGTCGGCCCTACCGGCTGTGGCAAGTCCACGACCCTGTCCCTGGTGAGCGGGCTGGAGGAGGCGACCGAAGGCGCGGTGCTGGTGGCCGGTGAGCCGGTCCGCGGCATCCAGCGCAGGGTCGGGTTCGTCTTCCAGCAGGACGCGGTCTTCCCCTGGCGGACCGTGCTGTCCAACGTGATGGCCGGGCCGCGTTTTCGCCGCGTGCCGAAAGACGAGGCGAAGAAGCAGGCCCGTATGTGGCTGGCCAAGGTCGGTCTCCAGGCCTTCGAAGACCGCTACCCCCACCAGCTCTCAGGCGGGCAGCGCAAACGCGTCGCCCTGGCGCAGACGTTCGTCAACGACCCAGAGATCCTGCTCATGGACGAGCCCTTTTCCGCTCTCGACGTGCAGACCCGGGCCCTGATGTCGGACGAGTTGCTGGAGCTGTGGTCGGGCACCGGGGCCTCGGTCGTCTTCGTCACCCACGACCTGGAGGAGTCGATCGCCCTCGCCGACAAGGTGGTGGTCATGACGGCCGGGCCGGCGACCGTGAAGGCCGTCTTCGAGATCGATCTGCCCCGCCCCCGCAAGGTCGAGTCCATACGCCTGGAACCCCGGTTCCTCGAGATCTACCGGGAGATCTGGTCCTCGCTCGGCGAAGAGGTCCGCCTCACTCGCGAGAGGGGTGCCGCCGATGCCGCCTGAGACCGCCACCGGACCGGTGTCCTTCGAAGTGGCCAAGACGACCGGCACCGCCCAGGCCAGGGCGCGGGCGGCGCGCAACCACCGGTACCTGGTGCTCGTCAGCCGGGTGCTGGTGTTCATCGGAGTCGTCGGATCGTGGGAGTTGCTGGCCCGCACCAAGGTCATCGACCCGTTCTACTTCTCCATGCCGTCGAAGATCTGGTCCCAGATGAGCAGTTGGGCGCTCGACGGCACTCCCCAGGGACCGCTGCTGGAACAGATCTGGTACACGCTCTACGAGGCGCTGCTGGGCTGGGTCCTGGGGGTGATCGCGGGTGTGGTCCTGGGCATCGCGCTCGGGCGAGTTCGTTTCCTCGCCGAGGTGTTCGGCCCCTACATCAAGATCCTCAACGCGCTGCCGCGGATCGTCCTCGCTCCGATCTTCCTCATCTGGTTCGGCCTCGGCCCGGCCTCGAAGGTCGCCTCGGCGGTCGTCCTGGTCTTCTTCCCGGTCTTCTTCAACGCCTTCCAGGGGGCCCGGGAGGTGGACCGGCACTTGGTCGACAACTCACGCATCCTCGGTGCGAGCGACCGGCAGGTGACCTTCCAGGTGGTCATTCCCTCCGCCGTCTCCTGGATCTTCACCAGCCTGCACGTGAGCTTCGGGTTCGCCCTCATCGGCGCGATCGTCGGCGAGTACATCGGCGCGACCAAGGGGATCGGCCTGCTGGTGGCCGCCTCGCAGGGCACGTTCAACTCCGCCGGCGTGTACGCGGCCATGGTGATCCTCGCAGTCGTGGCGCTCCTCGCAGAGGGCGTCCTGACGCTGCTGGAGAAGAAGCTCTTCCGCTGGAAGCCCGCCGAACCCGGCGACGCCTTCTGACCGCGACCGGCGACCGGTCCCCGGCCTCTCTTTCCCCTCCCACCTCAGTCACCTCGGACAAGGACACACCATGCGCACCTACGCCAGGATCCCGGCGGCGGCCCTCGCAGCCGCTCTCACCCTCACGATGCTGACCGGCTGCGGCGGCAAACCCTCCTCCGATGACGCGAAGAACGGCAAGGTCAAGATCATGGTCGGTGGTCTCGACAAGGTCATCTACCTGCCCGCGATGCTGACCCGGCAGCTCGGCTACTTCAAGGAAGAGGGTCTGGACGTCCAGATGCTGACCGAACCCGCGGGTGTGCAGGCCACCACCGCCCTGGTCGCCGGCCAGGTGCAGGGTGTCGTCGGCTTCTACGACCACAACCTCGACCTGCAGGCGAAGGGCAAGCACACGGAGTCCGTGGTGCAGCTCTCGCACGCACCCGGGGAGGTGGAGGTGGTCTCGAACGAGGCCGCAGGCAGCCTCTCCTCTCCCCAGGACTTCAAGGGCAAGAAGCTGGGCGTCACCGGGCTCGGCTCGTCGACCGACTTCCTCACCAAGTACCTGGCGGTCAAGCACGGGGTGAAGGTCAACGAGTTCTCCCCGGTCGCCGTGGGCGCGGGACAGACCTTCATCTCCGCGTTGAAGAAGGGATCGATCCAGGGAGGCATGACGACGGACCCGACCGTCGCGCAGGTGCTGCACCGGCATCTGGGCAAGGTCATGATCGACATGCGCACGCCTGAGGGGTCACGTAAGGCCCTGGGCGGAACGTATCCGTCGTCCAGCCTCTACATGAAGACGGAGTGGGTGAACTCCCACAAGCCCACGGTGCAGAAGCTGGCGAACGCCTTCGTGAAGACGCTGAAGTGGATGTCCACGCATTCGCCGGAGGAGATCGCCGCGAAGATGCCCGCCGACTACGCGCAGGGCGGGAAGCAGCTCTACGCCGAGTCGATCAAGAACACCCTGCCGATGTTCACCGAGGACGGCGTCATGCCGGCCGATGGCCCGGCCACCGTCGAACGCGTGCTGAAGGCCTTCAACCCGACCGTGAAGAACTACGACCTGGACCTGAAGAAGACCTACACCACCGAGTTCGTGAAGAAGGCCGGCTGACCGGGATGAGCTCCGCCCCACGATGAGTCCGGCTGTGGGCCGTACCACCGCCCGGTGGGTGCGGCCCACAGCCGTCGGAGCGCGGTATCGCACCGCCGGTCCCAGGTTGGACGCCGGCGGCCGGGAGATACCCGTCACCTGGCGATCCGCGTCCGCTGGACCAGACGCAGGTAGTGGTCCCAGTCCCAGTGCCGGCCGGGGTCGGTGTGGTCGGCGCCCGGCACCTCGCTGTGACCGACGATGTGCTCCCGGTCGACGGGGATGTCGTAGCGGTCGCAGATGCCGGCGGTCAGCCGGGCCGAGGAACGGTACATCGCGTCGGTGAAGTACTCGGGCCGGTCCACGAAACCCTCGTGCTCGATGCCGACGCTGCGCAGGTTCCAGCGGAAGTTCCCGGCGTGGTAGGCGACGTCCAGCTCCCGGACCGTCTGCGCGAGTCGCCCGTCCCGCGAGCGCACCACGTAGTGCGCGGCCGCCGCGTGGTCCGGGTCCTGGAAGACGCGCAGCGCGGTCTCGTAGCCGCCCTGCACGACATGGATCACCACCCGGTCGACGGCGAAGTCGTAGGGACGGTCCGCCTCCAGGTAGTTCTCCGGCGAGGCGGGCACCCACTCGGCGCCCGGCTGGTCCACTGCCCCCGGCACCCGCTCCACACGGTTCCCCGGCAGTCGCCACCACCAGTGGATCAGCTCATCCCGCGCCAGGTAACCCCCGCCGGCCAGCACCGCGGCGCCACCGAGCAGCACCGCACGCCGGCCGGGCCGCCGCCCCCCGGCGGCCTCGCTCGACTTCATGGTCCCCTCCATGGCGGGAAGAACGTCCGCGGGCGGCCCGCCGGTTCCCGCACCCGGGCGGCAGGGGCCGGCGCCGTGGGCCCGTACCCTGGAGGGGCTATGGCTGACACCTCCGCTGACCACACCACCCCGCACCGGCGGCTGCGCGTGCTCGCCGCCATGTCCGGGGGCGTCGACTCCGCCGTCGCCGCCGCCCGCGCCGCGGAATCCGGGCACGACGTGACCGGCGTCCACCTCGCTCTGTCGGCGAACCCGCAGTCCTTCCGTACGGGTGCCCGCGGCTGCTGCACGCTGGAGGACTCCCGCGACGCGCGGCGGGCTGCGGACGTGATCGGTATCCCCTTCTACGTGTGGGACCTGGCCGAGCGCTTCCGCGAGGACGTGGTGGAGGACTTCGTCGCGGAGTACCGGGCCGGCCGGACGCCGAACCCGTGCCTGCGCTGCAACGAGAAGATCAAGTTCGCCGCGCTGCTGGACAAGGCGCTCGCACTCGGCTTCGACGCCGTGTGCACCGGGCACTACGCGACCGTCGTACGGCGCGAGGACGGCTCCCGCGAACTGCACCGCGCCTCGGACGCGGCCAAGGACCAGAGCTATGTACTCGGAGTGCTCGACGAACGCCAGTTGGCGCACGCGATGTTCCCGCTCGGCGACACCCTCACCACCAAGGACGAGATCCGTGCCGAGGCCGAGCGGCGCGGGCTGGCCGTGGCCAAGAAGCCGGACAGCCACGACATCTGCTTCATCGCCGACGGCGACACGCAGGGTTTCCTCGCCGACCGGCTGGGCCGCGCCGAAGGCGACGTGGTGGACGAGGCGGGCGAGAAGCTGGGCACGCACGAGGGCGCGTACGGCTTCACCGTCGGCCAGCGCAAGGGGCTGCGGATCGGCCACCCCGCACCGGACGGGAAGCCGCGCTATGTGCTGGACATCTCTCCCGTCGACAACACGGTGACCGTGGGCCCGGCAGAGGCATTGGACGTGGCGGCGCTGACGGCCGTCCGCCCCCGGTGGTGCGGCACTGCGCCGCAGGGCCCGGGCGCCTACACGGCGCAACTGCGGGCGCACGGCGGCGAGACCGCGGTGACGGCGGAGCTCGCCGGCGACGAGCTGCGGGTGTCCTTCGCCGAACCGGTGCGGGGCGTCGCGCCGGGCCAGGCGGTCGTGCTCTACGACGGCACGCGCGTCGTCGGCTCCGCGACGATCGCGACGACACGGCCGGCCGCCGCGGCGGCCGGCCGCTGACCGGCCGGCCGGCCGCCGCGCGTCTGCGGGGAGGTCAGGTTGTGACCGCGCGGGCGAGCTGGCGGGACTGGGCCACCAGCCGGTCCGCGCCGTCCCACACCTCGGCGTCCTCCTCCAAGTACCCACCGGCCAGGTTGCGGGTGGTCACCGAGACCCGCAGCGGGCCGGGGACGGGCCTGGCCCGCACGTGGACGGTGAGTTCGACGGTGGGCACCCATCCGCTCAGCCCCATCTCGAACGCCGTGGGAGGCAGTGCGTCCACGGCCAGCAGCAAGGCCATCGGGTCCGGCTCCCGCCCGTCGGCCAGTGAGAACCAGGCCCGCATCTCCCCGTTGCCCGACGGGGTGCCGACCGTCCAGCCGGCCGTGGCCGGGTCGATCCGCAGATCCAGGCGCGCGGTGATGGGAGCCTGTTCGAAGGTGTCCGCGGGCGCGTCCGCAGCGCCGGGGCAGTGTTCCAGCGGCGGCAGCGCGGGTGGCTTGGCGGTGGTGCGCACGTCCGGGGGCAGCGTGTCGAGGTCGCCGTAGGTGGCCAGGACCCGGATCCGCTCGATCTCCCGGCCGCCGTCGTCCTGCTGGAGCAGGGAGGCGGTGCCGGTCGACAGCGTCCGCCCGGTGCGCAGCACCTGGCTGCGGATCACGGCCGGGCCGGGTGCGGTCGCCGTCAGGTAGTGCGCGCTGACGGTGAAGGGGTCCGGATGCGGCAGGGTGTCGGCCAGGGCCCGGCCGAGGACGGCGAGGAGGTAGCCGCCGTTGAGCGCGTGCCCGATGGTCCAGCCCGGCGAGAGGTCGACGTCGTGGACTCCGGGGGCTCGCCGGGCGACGGCGGTGTCACGGTCGAACTCGCCGGCTGCGGCCTGCTGGGTGATGGCATCGGGCATGGTGGCACGCTACACCGACTTATTACCGACCGGTAGCCCAGGGCGGCACCCCCGCATGTGCCGGCGCGCCGCCCTGTGACGTCACTTCTTGGTGACGTTGTGCGACTCCTCGCCCGCCTGGGCGGCGGCCGCCAGGTCCGCGGCCTTCTCCCCCGCGGACTCGGAGACCAGCTGGTCGGCCGCCTTCTCGGCCTGGGTGAGCCGCTCGGTGTCGTCCGGGTGCTGGTCGGGAGCGTCCTCCGGGTGGTGGCAGGCGACCCGGTGTCCGGTGCGCAGCTCGAGCAGCGGCGGCTCGAGGGTCTTGCACACCTTCGTCGCCTTCCAGCAGCGGGTGTGGAAGCGGCAGCCGGTGGGCGGCTTGATCGGCGAGGGGACGTCGCCCTCGAGCAGGATGCGGTCGCCGCCGCCGGACGCCCGGCGGCGCGGGTCGGGCACCGGCACCGCGGACATCAGTGCCCGGGTGTAGGGGTGCATCGAGGAGCTGTAGAGCGACTTGCGGTCGGTCAGCTCCACGACCTTGCCGAGGTACATCACCGCGATGCGGTCCGAGACGTGCCGGATGACCGACAGGTCGTGGGCGATGATCACATAGGTGAGGCCCATCTCGTCCTGCAGGTCGTCCAGCAGGTTGACCACCTGGGCCTGGATCGACACATCCAGCGCGGAGACGGGCTCGTCCGCCACCACGAGCTTCGGCTTGAGCGCGAGCGCCCGGGCGATGCCGATGCGCTGCCGCTGACCGCCGGAGAACTCGTGCGGATAGCGGTTGTAGTGCTCGGGGCTGAGACCGACGACGCCGAGCAGCCGCTGGACCTCCCGCTTCACCCCGCCCTCCGGCGTGATGCCCTGCAGCTTGAAGGGGGCGCTCACGATGGCGCCCACGGTGTGCCGGGGGTTCAGCGACGAGTACGGGTCCTGGAAGATCATCTGGACGTCGCGCCGCAGGGGCCGCATGCCGGACACACCAAGGTGGGTGATGTCCTGCCCCTGGAACTCGACTTTTCCGGCCGTGGGTTCGAGTAGCCGGGTGATCAGGCGGCCCATCGTCGACTTACCGCAGCCCGACTCGCCGACCACACCCAGGGTCTCCCCCGAGCGCACGTCGAAGTCGATGCCGTCGACCGCCCTGACGGCGCCCGCCTGGCGCTTGAGCAGCCCCTTGGTGATCGGGAAGTGCTTCGTCAGACCGGAGACCCGCAGCAGGGTCTCACCGGAGGCGGGCTCGGCCACGGCGGCCGGTGCCGACGCGGTCTCGCCCGCCGGTTCGGGGGTCGTCATGTGCTCGTCCTCGCTCACAGCTTCGGGGCAATCTCTTCGGTCCAGATCCGCTCCCGGTCCTCCCGCGGCAGGTGGCACGCGGAGAAGTGCCCGTCGGATCCGGCGCCGTGCAGCTCCACCAGGTCGGGCCGCTCGGTGCGGGTGACACCGCCCTTGGGGAGGTCCGCGTACGGGCAGCGCGGGTTGAAGGCGCAGCCGGAGGGCACGTTGATCAGGCTGGGCGGGGAGCCCTTGACCGGGTTGAGGCGTTCGGTCTCGTCACGGTCGATGCGCGGCATGGAACCGAGCAACCCCCAGGTGTAGGGGTGCTGCGGCTCGTAGAAGACCTGCTCGGCGGTGCCGCGCTCGATGCAGCGGCCGCCGTACATCACCAGGATGTCGTCAGCCAGTTCGGCGACGACACCCAGGTCGTGGGTAATGATGATGACCGCGGAGCCGAACTCCTTCTGCAGGTCGCGGATCAGGTCGAGGATCTGCGCCTGGACGGTGACGTCCAGGGCGGTCGTCGGCTCGTCCGCGATGAGCAGTTCGGGGTTGTTCACCAGCGACATCGCGATCATCGCGCGCTGGCGCATGCCGCCCGAGAACTCGTGCGGGTAGCTGTCCACCCGCTGGTCGGGCTGTGGGATGCCGACACGGTCGAGCATCTCGATCGCCCGCCGGCGCGCCTTCTTCTTGTCCACGTCGTGGTGGACGCGGTAGGCCTCGACGATCTGCTTGCCGACGGTGAAGTACGGGTGCAGCGCGGACAGCGGGTCCTGGAAGATCATCGCCATCTCGCGGCCGCGCAGCCGGCGCACCTCGTCGGGGTCGCCGGAGAGCAGTTCCTTGCCGTCCAGCCAGATCTCGCCGGAGATCCGCGCCTTCTGCCGACCGTACTGGCCGACGGTGTGCAGGCCCATGATGCCCAGGGAGGTGACGGACTTGCCGGAGCCGGACTCGCCCACGATGCCGAGCGTCTTGCCCTTCTCCAGGTTGAAGGAGAGCCCGTCGACGGACTTGACCAGACCGTCGTCGGTGGGGAAGTGGACGCGAAGGTCCCGCACCTCCAGGAAGGAGGAGGCAGGCCCTGAGCCTGTCGGCTCGGGTTCGCTCAGTGCGGCCGTGCCGCTCTTGTTCAGGTCCGTCATGCGAGCCTCACTCGGGGGTCGATCACGCCGTACAGCAGGTCCACCACGAGGTTCGCGAACACGACGGCGCAGGCGGTGATCAGGGTGACGCCGAGGATGATCGGCAGGTCACGCTGGCCGATGGCCCGCAGTGCGGCCTGGCCGAGCCCGGGCAGGCCGAACGTGGTCTCGGTGAGGATCGCGTTGCCCATCAGCATGCCGAGGTCGATGCCGAGGATGGTGATGATCGGCGTCATGGTGGAGCGCATGGCGTGCTTGCTGATGACCACCGGCTCCCGCAGGCCCTTGGCCCGCGCGGTGCGGATGTAGTCCTCGCCCATCACCTCCAGCATGGTGGCTCTGGTCAGCCGGGCGTACATCGCGCCGAAGAGAAAGGCGAGGGTGATCCAGGGCAGGACCATGCCGCTGAACCAGGGGCCGAACCCGTTGTCGGGGTCTGAGTAGTTGCCCACCCAGCCGAGTCCGTAGACGAAGATGGCCAGTGACAGCAGGCCGGTGAAGTAGATAGGCAGGGAGACGCCGCCCAGGGCGACACTCATGGCGGTGCGGTCCCAGATCGTGCCCCGCCTGAGGGCGGAGAGGACACCGGCGCCGACACCGATGATGAGCCAGACGATCGCCGCACCCACCGCCAGCAGGAAGGTGACCGGGAAACGGTTCTCGAGCAGCGGCCAGACGGCCTGCTCCGTCTTGAACGAGTAGCCGAAGCACGGTGCCGAGCAGTGCAGGGTGGTTCCGCCGCTGGAGTAGTCGCGGCCGGCGACTATGCCCCGGAAGAACTCGAACAGCTGGACCAGGACGGGGTCGTCGAGTCCGAGTTTCTCCCGGATGCCGTCCAGGGCTTCCGGGCTGGTGTTCTTGCCGGCGTACATCGTGGCCGGGTCGACGCCGGTCCACTTGGGGATCAGAAAGAAGATGCTGAAGACAGCCAGGATGATGACGATCAGCATCACTGCGGCGGCGATGAGCCGCCTGACGAGGTATGCGAGCACTGCTCTCGGCCCGGGCCCGCGGCCCGGCGACTCCGAGGTGTTCCCCGGGAGCCGCCGGGCCGCCGACTACGGCCCTCACCTGCCCTTCGTGCCTAGTGGCGGGTGCCGGCGGTCGGTTACTTGACGCCCAGCGAGGCGTAGTCGTATTGCCCGCTGTACGCGTAGGTCGAGTAGACGTTGGTCAGACGGGTCGAGCGCCATTCGAGCATCTTCTCGAAGGTGAACGGGAGGTAGTAGCCGCCTTCCATCACCATGTGGTTGATGTTGGAGGAGATCTCCTTGCGCTTGCCCTTGTCCAGGGTGACCTGGAACTTGTCGAACGCCTTGTCGATCTTCGGGTCGTCGATCTCGGCGAGGTTGTTGTTGCCGTTGTCCAGGATGTAGCGGCTGTCCCACAGCGGCTTGCCGTAGCCCTGGACGGTCGGGAAGTCCGGACCCCAGCCCATGATGATGATGCCGTAGTCGTGCTTGTCGACGTAGCTCGGGCTGCCGACGATGCCGGAGATCTGCGCGCCGTCGTACTCGTCGATGTCGGCCTTGATGCCGACCTTCTTCAGCGAGGCCTGCAGCGACTCGGCGGTGCTGACCTCCACGGGCTTGTTGTTGCGCACCGCGATCTTGGTCGAGAAGCCATTGGGCTTACCGCACTTCTTCAGCTCCGCCTTGGCCATCTTGGCGTTGGCCGCGCCGTCGTTCTTGGCCAGGCCGTAGGGGTCGTAGCTCTTGTCCGAGCCCGGCACCACCGGGGGCAGCATGTTGGTGCCGATGTCACCGCCGGCCTTGGGGCCGCCGCGCGCGGTCTGCAGCGACTTGTGGTCGGCGCCGTAGAGGACGGCCTTGCGGCAGTGGATGTTGTCGAACGGCTTGACCGACGTCGGCAGTGCCGCGTAGCGGATGTAGCCGGTCTGCGGGTTGTCGACGTTGGCCTTGTGCTGCTGGAGGGCGGACCGGCGGCCCGCGGAACCCAGACCGGTGGCGTTCAGGTCCACGTCGTAGTCGCCGTTGATCAGGCGCTTGTCCATGTCGTCGGCGTTGCTGATCAGCGTGACGGTGATCTTGTCCGGCAGCGCCTTGCGCACGGTGTCCGAGGAACGCTTCCACTCCTTGTTGCGCACCAGCGACAGGGACTTGTTCGGGGTGTAGCGCTTGAACTTGTACGGACCGTTCGAGAACGGGTGCTGACCGTACTTGGACTTGGTGTCCTTGTCCTGGCGCACCGGAGAGGCCGACGGCATCGCCAGCATCTCCTCGAAGTCGCTGTTGGCCGTGGGGAGGTGGAAGACGATGGTCTTGTCGTCCGGGGTCGCGATGGCGTCGAGGCCGCCCTTGTCCTTGTACGGACCCTTGTACTTGCCGTCCGGGTCGAGAACGTTCTTCACGTAGACCGGACCGCCGGAGAGCACGTCCTGCGCCCACTGGCGCTCGATGCCGTACTTGATGTCCTCGGAGGTCACGGCCTTGCCGTCCTCCCAGGTCACGCCGTCCTTGAGGTGATACGTGTAGGTCTTGCCGTCGTCGCTGACCTCGGCCAGGCCCTTCGCCAGGTCGGGGACCAGTTCGGTGCCCTTCAGGCCCGGCTCGGTCTTGTAGGTGATCAGCTGGCGCGTGTAGTAGCGCATGAAGTTCCACACGAAGCCGTAGTAGCCGCGCGTGGTGTCCCAGGAGTCGCCGTCCTGGGTGCCGATGAACTTCAGCGTGCCGCCCTTGGCGTCCGAGGCGTTGGCCACCTTCCCGACACCGGCGTTGTAGCCGGCCGCATCGCCGCCGCCTCCGCCGTTGCCGCCGCCCCCGCCGCAGGCCGCCGTGGACAGCAGAGCCGCGACGGCCACAGCAGATGCCGCAGCCCTCCGGATCCTCGATGTTCCTGGGAATCTCACGATGTCGCATCCTTCGTGGTGGTCACGGCCCAGACGGTCTGCCGAGCCGGGGCTTGGACTTGCAATGTGGGGGTCATCGGGAACCCTTCGGGTCCAGCGCGTCCCGCACGCCGTCGCCGAAGAGGTTGAAGGCGAGCACCGTGATGAAGATCGCCACGCCGGGCACGATCATGAACATCGGGTCGCCGTCGTAGTAGTGGAGCGCCTTGGAGAGCATCTGACCCCACGAGGCGGTCGGCGGCTTCACGCCGGCTCCGAGGAAGCTCAGAGCGGCCTCGGTGAGGATGTTCGTCGGAATCATGAGGGTGGTGTAGACGGTGATCGGCGCGATCAGGTTCGGCAGCAGCTCCTTGAACAGGATGTAGCGCCGGCCGGCTCCCAGACTGCGCGCCGCCTCCACGTACTCCCGCTCCCGCAGCGAGAGCGTCTGCCCGCGGACGATACGGCCGATGTAGGGCCAGCCGAAGAAGCCGATCACCAGGATCATGACGAACAGCCGGACGCCGGTGCCCGAGAGCCCGAGCAGTTCGTCGGGCATCACGGCGATCAGCGAGATGATGAAGAGCAGCTGCGGGAACGCCAGCAGCATGTCCATCACCCGGCTGATCAGTGCGTCCACCCAGCCGCCGAAATAGCCGGCCAGGACGCCCAGGACCGTGCCGAGGAGAACGGCGACGGCCGCGGCGAGGAAGCCGACGAGCAGCGAGATGCGGGCGCCGTACAGGATCCGGCTGAAGACGTCACGTCCATTGACCGGCTCCACACCCATCAGGTGCTGCCCGCTCATGCCCCCCATGGATCCATGGGGGGTGCCGAACAGCGGGTCGATCAGCTTCTCGTGGTATTTGTACGGCTCGACGCCGAACAGGTCGCTGATCAGCGGCGCGAAGATCGCGATCAGAATGAGCAGGACGACGACCACGCCGCCCGCGAGTGCCAGCCTGTCGCGCTTGAGGCGTGTCCAGGCGATACGCCCGAGCGACCTGCCCTCGATCGATCCGCCTTTGTCGACACCGCTGGCGGTCTCGTCGGGCACGGCCGGCTCGACCGTGTCGCTCGTTGGTGCCGTCATCGTGGTGAGGACCCCTCTCGGCCGGCGGTGACCGGCCCACGCCCGCCGCGGTAGCGGCTCGTTCCAGCTTTCGTACTCGAGGCCGTGGCCTCGCTGGTTCGGGAGTCTTCATCGCGCCGGTGATCACCCGCCAGACCTGGCGGCGAATGGATGCGCAACTGTGATGTGTGCAAGTTGCTCCGCTATCCGGACGAAGATGATCCGTGAGCGGGGCTCAAGCAGTGGGTTTGCACCACTATTCGGACGTACCCATCAGTACGGCCGTGTCGCGCCGAAATCCTCGCCCGGGGCGGCGGGGACCGCGGCGGCATGCGCCTCGCGGTCGAAGAAGGGGCGACCGTGCGCCCGCAGCCACATCGTGACGGGATCGTGGTCGTCGGCCATCGACACCGTGGAGACCGGCAGCCCGTCGGGGACGGCGACCACCGAGCGTTCCATCATCTGCTGTGCGGACTCGGCGGCCGGACCACCCGTCTCGTACAGATCCACGCCGATGGCCAGAAACGGCACTCCCAGCGCTGGCTGTACCCAGGCGCGGCGCAATGATCTGACAACCGGGGCGCGATGCGCGTTCTGCGTCAGCAGCGCATAGAACTGCGGGATCTCCAGGGCGGGTTCGCTGATGCGCAGTGGACCGGCCGGCAGCCGGTCCATTCCGCAGGCGATACGGCGCAGGTCGAGCCACGGGATGCCTACCCCACCGCCGGGCGCGTGCGGGTCCAGCCACAGTCCCCAGCGAACCGGATAGAGCGCTGCCGCGATCTCCCGGCCGGTGACCACCTCGTGGGCCCGGCCCCAGCCGGAGGCTGCGAGCTCCTGAGCGGAGGTCACACACGGGGTGTAGCCGAGACCGTCGACCATCAGGTTTCCGTACTGGGCGTCGGGCGCTCCGGCCTGACCCTGCCACAGCAGCATCCACAGCCTCGACTCGGCGAGCGCGGCCAGCAGCGCCTCGTACACGTCGTACCTGCCGGGCGACACCTGCCGCAGCAGCTGCTCGACGCTCTCACCCGCGCTCACGTGGGCCGCCCCTTCTCTCGGTCAATCGCTCCGGACACCCGTGCCCGCCCCGTCATGTCCACAATCCTACGAGGCCGGGGCCGCCGCGCGCCCTCACGGAATCAGCTGACAGCCGGCGTGCGGACGTAGAACGGCCGCACGCACTGCCGCATCCAGTCCACCAGCGGATCCTCGGCGGCGTCCAACAGCACGAGCTGCACGGGCCACTTGACCGGCGCCACGCCCAGCGCACGGGCCAGCGCGTCGTGTGCGGCCTGCCGGGCCCCGGGGTCAAGCAGATCAAGTTCGACGCCGACGAAGAGACATGGGGCGTCGCCCTCGGCGCTGGAGAGCGCACGCCGGGCCGTGCCGACCGGCGGCACCAGGGCGAACTCCCCCGCGGCGGCGGCCAGGAAGTCCACCGGTTCGTCCTGCCAGTCCGGTTCGAAGAGCCGGATACGAGCACCGTTCGCCACGCCGGGTATCCCCTCGCCCGGCGTGGTGCGGCACAGTTCGGCCACCGCCTCAGGCGGGAGCGGGACGCCCACGGCTCCCTCGGGGTTGACCACGACACCCACCTGCGGCGGCAGCCCGCGAGCGAACTCCCGTACCGGGGCGACCGTGAAGGAGACGTGTCCGCCGGCCACCTGCCGGAACTGCTGCTCGGAACTGAAGACCGGCACGTAGGGCGCCCCGTCCAGTTCCACCGTCGGCAGGTCGAGGGAGGGGCTGTAGGGGCCGCCGCCCTCCGGGAGCGGGACCCACACGCTGCTGCGCGCCAGCACTTGCAGGAGTCGGCCGGCCGCGTGCGGTGTACCGAGCGAGGCCGCAAGGGTCTCCTCCAGCTCGTTGCCGGGCCAGCCGCCGCCGTGGCCCGGCCCCCAGTGCTGTGGCGTGGTCATGCCCCAAGCCTAATGACGCGATCACCGGGGCGGTCCGGACAGGGGGCCTCCTCACTCGAACACTCACGTGTGGTGATGATCCAGTTGCGGAGTGCAGCGACCGGCCCAAGGGTGGGACTCGTCCCACCCATATCCCCCACACCGGAGGAAAACCCCCCATGCGTACCAACAAGACGGCCACCATCGCCCTCGCCGCCGCCCTGACACTGGGCGCCGCCGGCACCGCCACGGCCGCCCTCGCCGCCGACGGACCCGACCAGCACGTCGTCACGGCACCGGCCCAGGCCCCGGCCGCTCAGCAGCAGCTCGCGCAGCAGGTGCGGATCCTGCAGGGCACGAACCAGGCGGTGAAGCCGGTCAGCGACCTGCTGCAGGCCGTCCTGGAGTCGGAGAACGGCAGGCTCTCCCAGGAGCAGATCGACCGGCACGCCCGCGCCGTGGATCGGGCGCTGAACCGCCTCACCCGCACCGTGCGTGACGAGCAGACCGACTACGCCTTCCAGCAGGACGCCGCCCGGCAGAACGTCGCAGACCAGGCCGCCTCGCCGCGGCTGACGGTCAAGGCCGCCGACCAGGTCCAAAGCCACGTCGACAAGCTGCTCAAGGCCGCCCGCACCGGTCACCAGCTCAGGGTTCAGCGGCAGGCGAAGGCTCTGGTGCGGAGCACCGTCAACCTGATGACCAGCGTCGTACTGGGCGGCCAGCTGCCGGCCCCCGACATGGCGGGCCTGCCGCAGATCCAGCTCCCGCAGAACGCGGACCAGCGTCCCGACTACAACCAGCAGGGCGACGCGAACGACGCGCCCGTCGGCTGACGCGGCACTGTGCCCGCAGGTGGCCCGCCGCCCCTTTCCCGGGGTGGCGGGCCACCTGGGTGCGCGCCCCGTCCCGCGGGCCGGGTCACTCGAAGACGATGCCCCGCAGCGCCGCCGCGGCCCGACGGTCGAGCAGCACCACCGAGGCGCAGCCGGCCGGCAGCCGCCCGGCCTGGGCGTCCGTGAGCAGCCGCCGCACCGCGCGGCGGTGCCGCAGGAAGGCGTAGACCGACACGGTCCGCCCCCGGATCTGCTGCCCGGCCAACGCCTCACCCGGCGGGACGTCCAGCAGCACCAGGTGCACGTGGCGCCCGCGGCGCAGCGCGTCGGCCGCCAGCCAGCGGCGCACCCAGGCCTGCGTGCCGCAGTCGTGCACGACCACCCCGGCGCCGGAGGCCAGCGCGCGGCGCAGCCGGGCGAAGTGCGCGAGCCGCACCAACGGCCGGTACAGGCCGTAGGGCAGGAGGGCCGGCATCCGACGCTCCCAACGCTCACGGGTGTCTTGGGAGTCGATGCGCCGCACCCGTTCACCCACCGCGACGGTGTGGTCGATCAGTGTCGACTTACCGCTCCCGGGCAGCCCGGAGACCACCACGCGGTCGCCGGCGGGAAAGCGCAGCGGCATGGGCGTCGCCGTCCCCCGCAGGTCACGGGCGGGCAGATCCGGTAGCGGCGTGGGCGCGACGACCGGCGCGTCCGCTGCCGTCGCATAGGCACTGCGCAGCCTGGGCACCTGGAGACCTCCCGTCCGGCCCCGTCGGTTCGCGGCCTCGCTCCGAGAGTGTCAACAAAAGGTAATGCCGGACAAGACGATTGCGCGCCGAGTGATGCCCCGCGGGGTGCACCAGACCGACGACGGGCACCGGGCTCCTGACGAACCCGAGAGTGGGGTCTCCCCAGGGCGGCAGCCCGAGAGTGGGGTCTCCCCAGGGCGGCAGCCCGAGAGTGGGGTCTCCCCAGGGCGGCAGCCCGAGAGTGGGGTCTCCCCAGGGCGGCAGCCCGAGGGGACAGGCCTGGGCCCCCGTCCCCGCTCGTGCGATGATGGCCGCGCAAACTCCATACCGGCCGTTTGAATCCGCGCGGGAGAGTCCCCGGTGCACTGTGCACGGGGCGCCGAAGGAGCAAGATCCTCCCTTGAATCTCTCAGGCACGCATACCGCGCTGGACGAGGCACATCTGAAAAGCGGGCCGCGCTGACCGTGCGGCTCCACCCAAGGTGCAAGCCGCTGCACCCGTGCTCCGCACGGCTCTCGTGGCGAACCTCTCAGGTCCCGATGACAGATGGGGAGGACATCCGCGTCACACCCATTTCCCGGGAGCCTGACATGACCACCGACAACGCCGCTCCGCGCCGGACGGCGCTCGACGCCGTCCACCGCGGCCTGGGCGCGACCATGACCGACTTCGCGGGCTGGGACATGCCCCTGCGCTACGCCAGCGAACGCGACGAGCACCAGGCCGTGCGCACCCGCGCCGGGCTGTTCGACCTCTCCCACATGGGCGAGATCACCCTGACGGGCCCGCAGGCCGCCGAGCTGCTGGACTACGCGCTGGTCGGCAACCTGGCCAAGCTCAGGGTCGGCCGCGCTCGCTACACCATGATCTGCGCCGAGAACGGCGGCATCCTGGACGACCTCATCGTCTACCGGACCGGCGAAGAGGAGTTCATCGTCGTCGCGAACGCCTCGAACGCACAGGTCGTGCTCGACGCGCTCACCGAGCGGCAGGCCGGATTCGACGCGGTGGTGCGTGACGACCGGGACGCCTACGCGCTGATCGCCGTCCAGGGCCCTGAGGCGGCCGGCATCCTGGCCACCCTCACAGACGCGGACCTGGAGGGCCTGAAGTACTACGCGGGCCTGCCCGGGCACGGTGGCCGGCGCCCGGCGCTCATCGCGCGCACGGGCTACACCGGCGAGGACGGCTTCGAGCTGTTCGTCGCCCCCAGCGACGCCGTCGCCGTGTGGGAGGCTCTGACCAAGGCCGGCGAGGTCGCCGGTCTGGCCCCCTGCGGGCTGAGCTGCCGCGACACGCTCCGCCTGGAGGCCGGCATGCCGCTGTACGGGCACGAGCTGACGACGGACACCACCCCGTTCGACGCCGGCCTCGGCCGCGTTGTGAAGTTCGAAAAGACCACCAACGACGGCAGCTTCGTCGGGCGCGAGGCGCTGCAGGCCGCCGCCGAGAAGGCCGAGTCCGCGCCGCCGCGCAAGCTCGTCGGCCTGGTCGCCGAGGGCCGCCGCGTCCCTCGCGCGGGCTACCCGGTGGTCGAGGCCGCGACCGGCACCGTGATCGGCGTGGTCACCTCCGGCGCTCCCTCCCCCACGCTGGGCAAGCCGGTGGCCATCGCCTACCTGGACGCCGGCCATGCCGCGCCGGGCACGGGCGGCGTTGCCGTGGACATCCGCGGCAGCCACGAGCCGTACGAGGTCGTCGCCCTCCCCTTCTACAAGCGCGAGAAGTGACGGCCTGACCGTCCGGACCCGTAGCCTCGGTGACGCGGCCCCCGACACGTCCCAGCAGGCAAGACCCTCCCCCGCCCCACACCGCACATCCAGGAGAATCGCACCATGAGCAACCCCCAGCATCTGCGCTTCAGCAAGGAGCACGAGTGGCTGTCGGCCGCCGAGGACGGCGTCTCGACGGTCGGCATCACCTCGCACGCCGCCGACGCGCTCGGCGACGTCGTCTACGTCCAGCTGCCGGAGGTCGGCGACACCGTCACCGCCGGCGAGACCTGCGGCGAGCTGGAGTCGACCAAGTCCGTCAGCGACCTGTACTCCCCGGTCACCGGCGAGGTCACCGAGGCCAACGAGGACGTCGTCTCCGACCCGGCGCTGGTGAACTCCGCTCCCTTCGAGGGCGGCTGGCTGTTCAAGGTGAAGATCACCTCGGAGCCGGAGGACCTGCTCTCCGCCGACGAGTACACCGCCTTCAGCTCCGGCGAATAGGGAAGGCCTGAAGACCACATGTCTGTTCTGAACGGATCGCTTCACGAGGTGGACCCGGACGTCGCCGCCGCCGTCGACGCCGAGCTCCACCGCCAGCAGTCCACCCTCGAGATGATCGCCTCGGAGAACTTCGCTCCCGTCGCGGCACTGGAGGCCCAGGGCTCCGTCCTGACCAACAAGTACGCCGAGGGCTACCCGGGCCGCCGCTACTACGGCGGCTGCGAGCACGTCGACGTCGTCGAGCGGCTGGCCCGCGACCGGGTCAAGGAGCTGTTCGGCGCCGAAGCCGCCAACGTGCAGCCGCACTCGGGCGCCTCCGCGAACGCGGCGGCGATGTTCGCGCTGCTCAAGCCGGGCGACACCATCATGGGCCTGGACCTGGCCCACGGCGGTCACCTCACGCACGGCATGAAGATCAACTTCTCCGGCAAGCTCTACAACGTGGTCGCCTACCACGTCGATGCGAAGACCAACCTGGTCGACATGGACGAGGTCGAGCGACTCGCCAAGGAGCACCGGCCGCAGCTGATCGTCGCCGGCTGGTCCGCCTACCCGCGGCACTTGGACTTCGCCGCGTTCCGGCGCATCGCCGACGAAGTCGGCGCGCTGCTCATGGTCGACATGGCGCATTTCGCCGGTCTGGTCGCCGCCGGGCTGCACCCGTCGCCGGTGCCCTACGCCGATGTCGTCACCACCACGACGCACAAGACGCTCGGCGGTCCGCGCGGCGGCGTGATCCTTTCCAAGAAGGAATACGCCAAGAAGATCAACTCCGCGGTCTTCCCCGGCCAGCAGGGCGGCCCACTCGAGCACGTCATCGCCGCCAAGGCCGTCTCGTTCAAGATCGCCGCGGGCGAGGAGTTCAAGGAGCGCCAGCAGCGCACCCTGGACGGCGCCCGCATCCTCGCCGAACGGCTGCTGCAGACCGACGCGGTCGAGGCCGGAGTCTCCGTGCTCTCCGGCGGCACCGACGTGCACCTGGTGCTCGTCGACCTGCGCAACAGCGAACTCGACGGACAGCAGGCCGAGGACCGGCTCCACGAGGTCGGGATCACCGTCAACCGCAACGCGGTCCCGAACGACCCGCGACCGCCGATGGTCACCTCCGGCCTGCGCATCGGCACCCCGGCGCTGGCCACCCGCGGCTTCGGCGAGGACGACTTCCGCGAGGTCGCCGACGTCATCGCCGAGGCGCTCAAGCCCGGCTTCGACGAGTCCAAGGCCAAGGACCTGGGCGCGCGCGTCTCGGCGCTGGCCGAGCAGCACCCGCTGTACCCGGGCCTGAACAAGTAGGACCGCACCACCGGGAGGCCCCGCACCACCCCGCGGGGCCTCCCGCCACCCTCAACGGACAAGGGAGTCCGCCACCGTGGCCATCTCCGTCTTCGACCTGTTCTCCATCGGCATCGGCCCGTCCAGCTCGCACACCGTCGGACCGATGCGTGCGGCCCGGATGTTCGTCGGCCGGCTCAAGAACGAGGGTGTCCTGGCACACACCGCCTCCGTCCGCGCCGAGCTGTTCGGCTCGCTGGGCGCCACCGGGCATGGTCACGGCACGCCGAAGGCCGTGCTGCTCGGCCTGGAGGGCCACGCGCCGGCCACCGTCGACGTCGACCAGGCCGACGAGTGGGTGCGGCGCATCCGCGAGACCAAGCGGCTCCGCCTGCTGGCCACCGAGATAGGCGACTCCCACGAGATCGACTTCGACGAGTCGACCCAGCTGATACTGCACCGGCGCCGGTCCCTGCCCTACCACGCCAACGGCATGACGCTCTTCGCGTACGACGCCGACGGCACACCGCTGGCAGAGAAGACGTACTACTCGGTCGGCGGCGGCTTCGTCGTGGACGAGGACGCGGTCGGCGAGGACCGCATCAAGCTCGACGACACCCCGCTGCGCCACCCCTTCCGCACCGGCGACGAGCTGCTGCGGCTGACCCGGGAGACCGGGCTGTCGGTGGCCGGGCTGATGCTGGAGAACGAGAAGGCCTGGCGCACGGAGGAGGAGATCCGGGCCGGGCTGCTGGAGATCTGGCGTGTCATGCAGGCGTGTGTGGCGCGCGGCATGTCGCAGGAGGGCATCCTGCCCGGCGGCCTGAAGGTCCGCCGCCGCGCGGCCTCTTCTGCCCGGCAGCTGCGTGCCGAGAACGGCGCCGAGTCGCACACCATGGAGTGGGTCACCCTTTACGCCATGGCCGTCAACGAGGAGAACGCGGCCGGCGGGCGCGTGGTGACCGCCCCGACGAACGGCGCGGCGGGCATCATCCCGGCGGTCCTGCACTACGCGATGAACTTCGTGCCCGGCACCGATGACGAAACGGTTGTGCGCTTCCTGCTGGCGGCGGGCGCGATCGGCATGCTCTTCAAGGAGAACGCCTCCATCTCCGGCGCCGAGGTCGGCTGCCAGGGCGAAGTCGGCTCCGCCTGCTCGATGGCGGCCGGAGCACTCGCCGAGATCCTGGGCGCCTCCCCGGAGCAGATGGAGAACGCCGCCGAGATCGGCATCGAGCACAACCTGGGCCTGACCTGTGACCCGGTTGGCGGCCTGGTCCAGATCCCGTGCATCGAACGCAACGGCATGGCGGCGGTCAAGGCCGTCACGGCGGCCCGGATGTCCCTGCGTGGCGACGGCCGCCACCACGTCTCGCTGGACAAGGCGATCAAGACGATGAAGGACACCGGCGCCGACATGAAGGTGAAGTACAAGGAGACGGCCCGCGGCGGCCTCGCAGTGAACGTCATCGAGTGCTGACGCGGGTGGCCCGGTCGGCAAGGTCACGTTCCCCGGTCGTGCATGCGGAGGTGTCGTCGCCGGACCCCCGCAGGTCCGGCCCCGGCGGGGCCGCCTCGGCCGCTGGCGTCAGCCGCAGTGCACGGCCGTGTGAGTGACGCGTGCGACCTCCGTCCGGGAGGGATCCCAGATCTCGGCAGTGATGTTGATGCACTTGCCCCCGGCGTTCAGCGTGACGGGCCCGGCGTAATAGGCGTACTGGCCGCTGTCCTCGATGGACGCGTCGGTGTCCCCGCACGTGCCCGGGGTGGACGATGCGCATCGTTCCATCTGCACTCTGGTGAGGGTGGCCGTACCCTTCCACCCGCCGCTGCTCTTCACCGCGGCGGCGCAGTTGTCACCGGTGGAGGCGTCGTAGTACAGGTACGTCGTGCCCCAGATGCTGCCCTGGTTCCCGATTGGGTAGCTGTCGATGAGAGAGCCGACGCAACCGTAGTTCTCCGCGGCGTTGGCGGACGGGGAGGCGAGGTCTGCGGCACTCGCGGCAGGCGCGAAGGCGACGGCGGCAGCAGCCATGCCGCATGCGGTCAGGATGGACGCAAGGGTCCTACGCACAGTTGATCACTCCATGTCTCGGCAAAGTCATTTCCTCACCGTGGGTACGGCCTGAGGTGTGATCAAGTTAGCCGTCCTCTGCTTCTCGCACCTGAGTACCGGTACTCAGGTGCGAGACGGACGTCAGCGGGAACATGCACGGTGTTCCCGTTGCCGCACAGAGGAGGGTGGCATGACGCGCTCCGGAACACGCCGGCACCTACCGCTGGCCGCCGTCGCCGACAACTGGGTCTCACGCGGCTATCTGCTGGTGTTCGCCGCCCTGCTGGTCTGGGTCGTGCTGGACACCCTGGTCGTGTCCCACCCGGACGCCTCGTTCGCCGGCGTCTGGCCGTTCATGTGGACCCTGCCGACCAGCTTGCTACTGTGGCTGCTCCCCGGCATGGACGGCTGGCTCCTCTACGCGGGCCTCACGGTGGCAGCCCTGGTCAACGCCACCCTGCTGGGCCTCCTCGTCCGCGCCCTGACCCCGGCGCGTCCGCGCGCGCACGGCACCCTCCACTAGTGCCGCATCAGCCACCGGCGAGCTCGCTGGGGTTGGTGTGCATGAACGTCGTCGTGTCAGTCCGCCGGGCCGGGAGTCGGGACGACCGACGGCCGCCACTCCCGCCTGAGCAACCCGAACACCCAGGAGTCGGATACCACGCCGTCCACGACGCAGTCTTCGCGCAACATCCCTTCACGCACGAACCCGATCTTCTCCAGGACCCGGACAGATGCCAGGTTGCGCGTGTCGGCCTCGGCCTGGACTCGATTCAGGTCCAGGGTGTCGAACGCCCACTGCAGCACAGCGTGAGCGGCCTCCGTCGCGTAGCCGTGACCCCACGCCGCATGGTCGAAGCAGTAGCCCAACGACGCGCTGCGATAGTCCGGGTTCCATCCGGACAGGCTGCACCAGCCGAGGAAGGCACCGTCGGAAACACGGTCGACGGCCACCCGCGCCCCGCTGCCTTCGTCCGCCATCCTCCGGCTCGCTGAGATGAAGCGCTGGGCGCGGGTCCGTTCCTTCCACGGCGGGGAGTCCCAGTAGCGCAGCACGTGGCTGCTGCTGTGCATCGCGAAGAGGGACGCTGCGTCCGCGTCGGCGACGGGCCGCAGTCGCAGGCGAGCGGTATGCAAAATCGGGGTGCCCAAAGCCATGCGTACCATCCTGCCTAGCGTCGAGGGACCACGCGGGCGCGCCAGAGGTCGCGGAGCAGCGCGATCTCCGCCATGTGGTGGATGAGTTCGAGGTTGTTCCCGCACAACACGCCGACGAACGGGTCGTCGGGATCCGAGCCGTACGGGTACTGCGAGAAGCCGACCCTGTCGAGCTGCTCCTCGGTGACGCCCGCGACGCTGTCGCGCCAGCGGTCGACCACCGGCCAGAACCGCTCCAGCGTCACCGCGGCGGACGGACTGAAGTCGACCATCAGCTTGGGGTCCTTCCGGCGTTCGCCGAAGGTCCACTCCCACGCGCCCGCGAACTGGTGGTGCAGGTGCCCCAGCCGCCACGCGATGGTCGTGACCGGCGTGACGTCGGGCTCCGGCTCACCGGTGTGCGCGAGGACCTCCTCGACCCGTGCGGTGCTCACGCTCCAGTCCTCGGCGATCTTGTCGACACTCATCCCGTCCGCCGCCTGCCGGGCGACCTCGGCGTACTCGCTCGCCGGGATGTCCGGGGCACCCAGGTCGAGCACCCACTCGCCCGGTCCGAACGCCCGTGGCGTGGCCGCCTCGCCCCGGCGCCGCAGCGACCAGCAGCCGGGTGCCGGCTCCCACAGGTACTCCTCGTCGCTGAGCCCGGTCAGCCGCACCTCGGCCGCTTCCCGGGCCTTGTCGAACTGGTCGAGCAGCACGCCCAAGCGATCGGTTCTCATGCCCTGGCCTCCGCCGTCTCCGCTGCCTCACCCCGCCCCGGCGGAGGTTAGCGGCGCCCACGCCTCCGGCGCGACCCGTTTCCGCGCCCCCGGCTCGGCGACCTGGGGAGCACCGGAGCGGCCAGGGAGATCCTCCGGTGCGAACTCCGGTCCGTCGGGGCCGGCTCACCGGCCGCCGGTGAGCCGAGCGGCGATCAGCGCGCTCCGCAGCACCTGGATGCCGTGTGCCGTGGCCGGGTCGAACCCGCTCAGCCGCCGGATGCGCTGCAGGCGGTAGGTGAGCGACCGCCGGTGCAGATGGAGTGCCTGTGCGGTGCGCCGCCGGTCCATGTCGCAGTCGAAGAGGACCTCGAGTGTGCGTCGCAGATCCGTGCCGTCCCGCAGCGGATCGAGCAGTCGGGCGAGCCGGAGTCGCGCGTCCGGGTCCCGGGCGACGGCCAGCTCCACGAGCAGTTCCTCCGCCCGGTAGGGACGGTCTCTTGCGTCAGGCGTGGCGGCGACCAGCGCCAGGGTGCGCCAGGCGTCGTGGACGGCCGCGGGCACCGCCTCGGCGGTTCTCGCATACGCCTCGGCAGCGTGCGCGAGCTGTGCCAGGCCCCGGCGAGTGCCGCGGTGAGTTCCGCCGCGGTCGTGCGGACCGACGCCACCTCGTCCGCCACGTCCATGAGTACCAGCAACTCCCCCTCGACGGGGCCGCCGCGCCAGACGAGGCCTTCGGTCTCCCGCAGGACCCGTTCGACGGCCTCCTGCCGTCCGCTGCGGCCGGTGTCCCGGTGACGGGGGCGGACAAGCAGCACGAGATGGCCGGCACGGGGCGGAGGGACAGCCGTCGGCAGACGTCCCTCCAGCAGCGCCTCCATCAGCAGTTCGCGGGCGGCGGCACGTCTCCCCTTCTGCTCGCACACTTCCAGGTAGCTTCCGGTGACGGCGTCCAGCACCCTGGGCAGCTCACGGACTCCCCAGGTGGTGAAGGCCACCGGGTGCACGGCGTCTCCCGGCTCGGCGAGAGCGAGGCACTCGCGCAGCCCCGCGGTGTGTGCGACCTCGAACCCGGACCGGAACTCCGCGAAGGGGAAGGCGTGCACCGCACGGGTGCGCGCCAGCGCCCGGTAGACCGCCAGGTCCTCCGCGTTCAGCGGCTCGTCCAGCGGTGCCCTGTGCAGGATCGGTGACCAGGTCTCGTGCACCTCCCGCAGCAGGACGGTGCGTTGTGCCGTCGGCTGCGCGCCGTAGGACGGCACATGCCGGACCAGTGCGTCGCGTATCGCGAACGCGGTCGCGTCCCGCCGTGCGGCGAGGCGTCCGAAGAAGTCTCTGTCGTCCATCCCTCACTCCCCGGTGTGCACCGTTCGGGAGGAACGGCTTCCTACGAGTGAGGGGCAGCGCAGCACAACGGGGGCGGCCGGGCAACTGTGCGTGGCCGTGGCACGAATCGCCCCCGCCTCTCCCGGGCCCGTGCCGAGTCCACCAGGATGCCGGTGCCGTGGGCGGACCGCCATCGGCCACAAGGGAGGAGGTCGTCAGGCGGTTTTGCCCATGTGGGTGGAGTTCCGGTGCCCTGCCGCGGTTCCGCTCGGGGAGATCTTGTGCCGGGGGTGTCGCACTGCTCGGATGTGCCCTCCCGGATGGCGAAGGGCGCCACCGCAGGATGGGAGAGCGAACATGGGTAGGGTGCGAAAGTCCTTGGCGGCTGCTGCCGTGACCGGCTTGATGGCGTGCGGTCTCGGTCTGGCCACGGCCGGCCCCGCTCAGGCGGCGTGGCAGTGCTCCGTGCCGCCGGGCATGACGTACAACTGGGTCACCTGGGACGCCGGCTGTGGCGTGACGAACGGCATGAGCTACAACGTCGTCGCACCGGCCGAGGGCATGTGGGCCTGCATGGTCCCGGTCGGCTGGAACTGGACCGCTTCGCGCAGCAGCAGTCTGTGCAGCGCCAACGGCGGGTTCCCCACCACCGAGTACCGGCTCACCCGCGCAGGCTGACCGGAGCCACCCGCGGCGGGCACGGCCTCCTCGGGCGGCCCGGGCGCCGCTGACCTCGCGTGACGCGGAGTCAGCGGCGCTGAGCAGTCGGCGGCTGGCAGACGCACGTGCGCGGCGTGGCCCTGCGTGCGGTGGGCTGCCCCCCGCTCGCATGCCGGACGTGACCGAGGGGCACGGGTGCGTCACCGGGCCGGACCGCAGACTGGTGCGGCACCCCGGTGCCGCGTCCCCTCCGTAGGCGAACGGCGCCCGTTCCTCTGCGGCCGTTCGGCCCGTCAGATCAGGCGGCGGACATCCCCGCCAGCAAAGCGGGGAGAACACGCATGTCGTCGAAGACGACGGTGTTCGGGCCTTCTAGCCGCTCGGGACGGGTGAGGCCGCCGGCGTAGCCGAAGGACCGCATGCCGGCCGCCCGCGCGGCCCGCACGCCGTACGGGCTGTCCTCGATCACCGCGCACCGCGCCGGGTCGACGCCGAGGGCGCGCGCGGCGTGCAGGAACAGGTCCGGCTCGGGCTTGCCGCGGGCCACGTCCGTCGCGCTGAAGACCCGGCCGTCCGCGAACCGTTCGAGCAGGCCGGTCAGCTTCAGGCTGCGCCGGATCGTCTCGTGCCCGCCGTTGGAGGCGACGCAGAACGGCGCGGCGAGACCGTCGAGCGCGTCCTCGATCCCTTCGACGGCAGCGGCCTGCGCCAGCAGCGCCTCCTCGTACCGGTGAGCATAGTGCCGCTGCCAGTCCTCCTCGAGCCGCCGCCCCAGGTGCTCCTCCACGAGTGCCGTGCACACCTCGGTGGACGAGCCCACGAACAGCTCGACGACCTCCTCCCGGCTGAAGGAGCAACCCAGTTCGGTGAGCACCTCGATGTCCACCCCGACGTAGACCCGCTCACTGTCCACCAGCACGCCGTCGCAGTCGAAGATCACCAGTTCCACGGGCTCCTGTTCCATGCGCGCAGCCTAGTACCGCATCAGCCAGGGTTCGCCCGGTAGCGAGGCGTCCTGGCGCGTGCGATCGTCAGGCGCCCGGACGCCGGCTGTAGTTGTCCTACCTGGGCTTTCGGGCGACGCAGGGGGTACCTCCCGCCAAAGGCAGGGGGAGAGCGTGCGTGCCAGGGCGGCGAGCGGGGCGAACCCTGGCTGATGCGGCACCAGTTCTTCGCGGCCTCCGGCTTCCCCGTTCGGGATGTTGATCGCTAGGCTTGGCAACCGCGTGACAGCGGTGCGGCCTCAAAGCCGCAGGGGGAGACTCCACAGAGGATGGTCCATGAAGACGTCGGCGATGCTCCCCGCCAATACCCTCACGGCTTATCGCTCGCATCGGCCTCGGTGTCCTCAGTCGCCATGGGGGATGCCGGTCACCGAGGTGACTACGGGGAGCAGTTCGTGCAGGCGCTGGGCATTGCGGCGAACCTGGACGTCGCGAAGAGCAAGTTCCGGGACCGGATGTGCGTCGACTGGCGCCCGAGCCGCCCTGGGCGGTCCGGGACTGTGCGCTTCCCCTCCATCGAGGCCCACGTCAAGTGCTGGTCGCCGGGGGAGAAGAACCACGGCGACTCATGGCGTTACCCACGACGAGTCCACAACTACACGCCCCACGACCCAGCTGGCCCTGGGCGAGCATCCGCCGGACCCCTTGGAGCGCAGGTTTCAGGTATTGCGGGTAGCAGACTGACGCGTTCCGGTAACCCGACGGCCCGCCCCATCGAGCCGCAGCCGGGCCTCACCGGCCGCCGGTCATGCGGGCGGCGACTCGGGCGGCGCCGGCTCCGAGCAGGACGGTGTAGTGGTTCACGTCCGCTACGAGCTCCGCGCGCAGCGCCGGGGCCCGGGCCTCCCAGTGCACCACGACGTCGGGCGGCTGCAGACCCGGTTCCTCGTCCACGAGGTTGCGTGGCGCATGCAGCAGCAGGGTGGGAACCGCAAGGCGGTCCAGGTCGCGGGCCAGGCCGTCCGCCGAGGTCAGCAGGTCGCGGCCATCGGCGCGGACCGCCTCCTCGCGGGCCCTGGCCCGCAACGCACCGACCGGGCCCGCCACGTCGGCCCGCACGTACGCCTCCAGGTCGGCGTTCCAGTACGGCCCGAAGGAGGGGTGGGCGCGGAAGAAGTCGACGTAGGCGTCGATGTCAGGGAAGGTCATGCCCAGCCGGGCGAGGGCCGGGCCGAGGGTGGCCTCCAGGGCGGCGTCCGGGTCGAAACCGGCCGGCGCCGGCAGCGGCAGGCCGCCGTCGACGAGCAGCACCCGGTCGAAGAGTTCCGGCTGCGCGGCCGCGGCCTTCAGCGCGACGTAGGCGCCCATGGAGTGCCCGGCCAGCGTCACCTTCGCGCCGCCGCCGAGCTGTTCGGCCGCCCGTCGCACGTCCGCGGCGTGCCGGTCCAGCCCGTACGGTCCGGGCAGGTCCGCGCTCGCACCACGCCCCCGCAGATCGAGCGCGACAAGACTGACGTCGGCCGGCAGACGCCGGGCCACCGCGGCGAAGGACATACCCTGCCCGGTGATGCCGTGCGCGGCGAGCACGATGCGCGGTCCGCCGCCGAACCGGACGGCGTGCAGCGTGCCCCCGTGGACCGCTATGCGCACGGGGGTTGGGCTGCTCGGCTGCATGACTCGTTCTCCCGTCCGGTCTGATGTGGGCGCGCCAAGGATCGCACGTGGGCGGCGGCTCCGAAGCAGGGGCCACGGACGACCGCCGCGTACTGATCGAGGCCGGAGTGCCGGGGCATCGCGTCAACCGTCCGGAAGGGTTCAGCCGGGTTCTGCGGAGTCTTCCGGGGGTAAATGGGGAAGAAGCAGCACAGGGGCGGACGGGTCGGCACAGCGGGTCTGCCGTCGGGGACAGCGGTGGACCGGCCGCGTCGGCCCGATCCGTCACCCGGTGATGTCGGCTCCGGTCGGAAGCGGGGGCTCCGCCTTCGTGGCGGTCAGCTCCTCCTCGGTCAGGAGCCGCGAGCGGATGAGGAACCGCACACCGTCGGGCGCCTCCAGTGAGAAGCCGCTGCCCCGCCCGGGCACCACGTCGACGGTGAGGAAGGTGTGCTGCCAGTAGGTGAACTGGTCGGCACTCATCCAGAACGGCACGTCCTCGGCGACGTACCCGAGGAGGACGTCGACGCCGCCGACCCGGAACTCTCCGCGCGGGTAGCACATGGGGGCGCTGCCGTCGCAGCAGCCGCCGGACTGGTGGAACATCACCGGCCCGTGTGTCGCCGTCAGCCGGCCGACCAGGTCCTCGGCGGCCGGTGACAGCTCCACGCGCGGGGTGCGGTCCGCCATCAGAAGAACCCGAGCTTCTGGTCGGAGTAGCTGACCAGCAGGTTCTTGGTCTGCTGGTAGTGGTCCAGCATCATCTTGTGGTTCTCGCGGCCGATACCGGAGTTCTTGTAGCCGCCGAAGGCGGCGTGCGCCGGGTAGGCGTGGTAACAGTTGGTCCACACCCGCCCGGCCTTGATCTCGCGGCCCATCCGGTAGGCCGTGTTGCCGTCCCGGGTCCACACGCCGGCCCCCAGTCCGTACAACGTGTCGTTGGCGATCTTGAGCGCCTCGTCGACGGAGTCGAACGTGGTCACCGCGAGCACCGGCCCGAAGATCTCCTCCTGGAAGATCCGCATGTCGTTGGTGCCACGGAAGATCGTCGGCTCGACGTAGTAGCCGTCGTCGTAGCCACTGACGGTGCGGGGGCCGCCGCCGGTGAGGAGATCGGCGCCCTCCTTCTTCCCGATGTCGATGTAACTCATGATCTTCTCGTACTGGTCGTTGCTCGCCTGGGCGCCGATCATGGTCGCCGGATCCAGCGGGTCCCCGCTGACGATGGCCTCGGTGCGGGCCACGCACCGCGCCATGAAGTCGTCGTAGATCGATGAGTGCACGAGTGCGCGAGAGGGGCAGGTGCACACCTCGCCCTGGTTGAGGGCGAACATCACGAATCCCTCGACGGCCTTGTCCAGGTAGTCGTCGTCGGCGGCCATGATGTCGGGCAGGAAGATGTTGGGGCTCTTGCCGCCGAGTTCCAGCGTGACGGGGATGATGTTCTCGCTGGCGTACTGCATGATCAGCCGGCCGGTGGTGGTCTCACCGGTGAAGGCGACCTTCGCCACCCGCTTGCTGGAGGCCAGCGGCTTGCCCGCCTCGACGCCGAAGCCGTTGACGACGTTGACCACACCGGGGGGCAGCAGGTCCGCGATCAGCTCCATCATGACGAGGAGACTCGCCGGAGTCTGCTCGGCCGGTTTGATGACCACGCAGTTTCCGGCGGCCAGAGCCGGCGCGAGTTTCCAGGTTGCCATCAGGATCGGGAAGTTCCACGGGATGATCTGCCCGACCACGCCCAGCGGCTCGTGGAAGTGGTAGGCGACGGTGTCGGCGTCGATCTGGGAGATGCCGCCCTCCTGGCCGCGGATCACGCCGGCGAAGTAGCGGAAGTGGTCGACGGCCAGCGGGAGGTCGGCGGCCAGGCACTCGCGGACCGGCTTGCCGTTCTCCCACGTCTCGGCGACCGCTAGCTTCTCGAGGTTCTCCTCGATGCGGTCGGCGATCCGGTTCAGGATGCCGGCCCGCTCGGCCGGGGAGGTCCGGTTCCACTTCGGCGCGGCCGCGTGCGCGGCGTCCAGGGCGGCCTCGATGTCCGGGGCGGTGGACCGCGCGACCTGAGTGAAGGCCCGGCCGGTCACCGGTGAGGGATTCTCGAAGTACCGACCGTTCGCCGGAGCGGCCCAGTCGCCGCCGATGAAGTTGTCGTAGCGCGGGGTGAAGGAGACGACGGAGCCGTCGGTGCCGGGCTGAGCGTAGGCCATGGTGGGTGCTCCCCTCCGGTGGACGAGTGAGTGCACGGCGGCCGGGAACCCACCGTGCGCGGCCCACTGTGGCGGGGGAAGGTTGGCGAAAGGTTGGCGCGCCGGACCGGCCGCACGGTCAGTCGCGCAGCGCGGTGCTCAGCCGCCCGGCGGCCAGCGCCCGACGCGGGTCGGTCGCGGTCAGCAGTCGCAGCGCGTACCGGTGGATCTCCGCATCGAACGGGGTCCGTTCGCCGTAGCGCAGCGCCTGTTCCGCGGACCCGCAGGCCAGGACGGCGGCCCGCACGGCCACCTCCAGGTGCTCACGCCAGGCCAGCACTCCAGGCGCCTCGGAATGGGGCAGCAGCGGTCCGCGATAGTGGTCGAGTGCTGCGACGACGTTGCCGCGGCGCAGTGCGCCCAGTACCTCGACGGCGTCGCAGGCGACCGGGACGGTGAGCGCGTAGCGGCGGGTGGAGATGCCGCCGCCCAGGGCGCGGCGCAGATGGGATACCTCCGCCTTGAACGTCGAGGCACTGACGGACCGCTCGCCGTAGAGAGCGTCGTGCAGCCGCTCGGGGGTGAAGCCGTCGGGTTCCAGGGCGAGCAGGGTCAGGATCTCGACCTGACGCGGTCGCAGCGGCAGCCGGACGCCGTCGCGCCCGGCTTCCTCCCGTCCCAGACAGCTCAGCCGCAGCGGGCCGGCCGGTCCGGTGACCCGCGGGCCCGCGCGCAGTCCGGTCTCGATGGCCGAGACCAGGCTGCGCACGGTGGACATGGCCAGCGGATGCGAACGGTCCCAGGTGGTCGACAGATCGAGCACCCCGAGGATCCGGCCGTCGGGGGCATGGATGGGGGCGCAGTAGCACGTCCAGCCGTGCAGGGCGGCGACCAGGTGCTCGGCGGAGAAGACGGCGCTGGGCCGCCCGGTGTGCAGGGCGAGCGAGAGGGCGTTGGTGCCCATGGCACGCTCGTCCCAGCGGCCGCCGGGCGCGAAGTTGACCTGTTCGGCGCGGCGCCGCATGACGCGGCCGCCGCAGGTCCACAGGATGGTGCCGGAATCGTCGGTGACGGCGGCGATGTAACCGGCGTCCTCGGCGACGCCGGTCAGCTCGTCGGCGAGGCCGTGCACGGGGCCGCGCAGCGGGGAGCGGTCCCAGCGGGGACGCACCGCGCCGGTGTCCGAGACGGGCGCGCTGTCCAGCGAGGGGTCGACGGTGGTCACCGACCGGGCCCAGGACTCGGTCACCTCGGACCGCAGGCAGCACCGCTCCTCTGGTCCCCGCCGGGCAGGCCGGGAGGCGCGCAGCTCCGGCACGCGGCGCGACCACTCGTTCTCCAGCGTGGCTCTGCGGCGCCGGAGTTCAGCTGGGACGGACACCGCACCATCGTCGCGCGGAACGGCCCGCGACGCACGGGGGCGAACCAGTCGAATCCGGCCCGTCGGGTGCGGGCGTCAGTGCGGGCGGCCGCCGGTCCCCCGGGCGGCCGGGGGGACGGCGCACGCAGGCGTGCCTCCGGGCAGGCGGTGCCGGTTGCGGGCCATCAGACGGTACAGCGGCGGGCCGATCCAGCGGCCCGGCGGGAGCATGAGCAGCGCGCCGGCGACCCGCCAGGCGCCGCGCGAGGCGAGCAGGATCTTCGCGACGGCCTGCGCACCGCCGTAGACGACGCCGTGCGGCGTCACCCACAGCACCTCGTGCTCGGCGCGTTCCCGCGAGACACCGAGTGTGGCCAGGTCGGCGAACTGCCAGGGCCTGGCGGTGCAGCGCGGATGCAGGTGCCGCTCGATGGCGCGCACCGAGGAGGTGCAGAAGGCGCAGTCTCCGTCATAGACGAGGACGGGTGACGTGCCCATGATCTTCCTTCAGGTGTGCGCTGTCGGTGTCGTGTGCGAGCCGACTACCCGGGAGGCGGCCCGGGTACGCCGGGTGGGCGGCTTTCGGTGTCGCCCGGCTGCGAAGCGGGCACCCGGCGGGCATCGTGGAGCGCACGGACGCGGACAGCAGGGAGGACGCACACGTGGCCGACGCGACGGCGGACGAGGACGGCAGGGGGCTGCGGTGCCTGGTGACGGGCGCCAGCGGGTACGTCGGCGGGCGGCTGGTTCCCGAGCTGCTGGCCGCCGGGCACGACGTGCGCTGCATGGTGCGCACGCCCGCCAAACTGCGGGACCATCCATGGGCCGGACGCGTGGAGACGGTACGCGGCGACGTCACCGCACCGGACGACGTGGCCGCAGCGATGCGCGACGTGGACGTGGCGTACTACCTGGTGCACGCGCTCGGCAGCGGCGCGGACTTCGAGGTGACGGACCGGCGTGCTGCGGAGGTCTTCGGCGAGCAGGCGCGCCGGGCCGGGGTGCGGCGCATCGTGTACCTGGGCGGGCTGACGCCCTCCGGGGTGCCGGAGCAGGAACTCTCGCCGCACCTGCGCTCGCGCGCCGAGGTGGGGCGGATCCTGCTGGCCTCGGGGGTGCCGACAGCCGTGTTGCGGGCCGCCGTCGTCATCGGGTCGGGCTCGGTCTCCTTCGAGATGCTGCGGTATCTGACGGAGCGGTTGCCGGCGATGGTCACGCCGCGCTGGGTGCGCACGCCGACGCAGCCGATCGCGGTGCGGGACGTGCTGTGGTATCTGGTGGGCTGCGCGCGGCTGCCCGCCTCGGTGAACCGCGCCTTCGACGTCGGCGGGCCGCAGGTGCTGACGTACCGGGAGATGATGCAACGGTACGCAGCGGTGGCCGGGCTGCCGAGGCGAATGATCGTGCCGGTTCCGGTTCTGACGACGCGACTGTCGAGTCTGTGGGTGGGCCTGGTGACGCCGGTGCCGGCCGGCATCGCCCGGCCGCTGACGGAGTCGCTGCGGCACGAGGTGGTGTGCCGCGAGCGGGACATCGCTGAGTTCGTGCCGGACCCGCCGGGCGGGCCCACCGGGTTCGACCGGTCGCTGGAGCTGGCGCTGCAGCGGATCCGGGAGGCGCAGGTGGCGACCCGCTGGTCGTCGGCGTCCGTGCCGGGTGCGCCGAGCGCGCCGCTGGCGACGGACCCGGACTGGGCGGGCGGCAGCCTGTACACCGACCGGCGGGCGCGCCGGGTGGCGGCCTCGCCGGCGGCGTTGTGGCGGGTCGTGGAGGGCATCGGCGGGGAGCACGGCTGGTACTCGTTCGGCCTGGCGTGGGCGGTGCGCGGGCTACTGGACCGGCTGGTCGGCGGGGTGGGGCTGCGGCGCGGGCGCCGGGACCCGGGACGGCTACGGGTCGGGGACTCGCTGGACTTCTGGCGGGTGGAGGAGATCCAGCCGGGCCGGCTGTTGCGGCTGCGCGCGGAGATGCGGCTGCCGGGACTGGCCTGGCTGGAGTTGCGGGTCGCGGCGGACCGGGAGGGGCGGACGGTGTACGCGCAGCGGGCGGTCTTCCATCCGCACGGCCTGGCGGGGCACGTGTACTGGTGGGCGGTGTGGCCTTTCCACGGTGTGGTGTTCGGCGGCATGGCCCGCAACATCGCCCGCTCGGCGCAGCGCTGAGCGCGCACCTCACCCTGGGACGCATCGACGGCGTAGGCTCACCGCAACGGCCGTCCGCGTCCGGCGGTCGGCTCGGTGAGGGGGACCGATGGCGATCGACTACGTGAAGCGTCCGGGCGGGGGCGGGGCGGACCGCGCCCCCGCGGTGAGTCTGGAGAAGCTGCGGAACCGGGCGCCCGGCCTGGTGAACCTGTACAAGTCGGCCGCGGTCAGCCTGCGCAGAAACGGGCTCGGCGGGCTGCGCGCGGCCGTGTATCTGGTGCTGGACCGCTCCGGCTCGATGCGGCCCTACTACCAGGACGGTTCGGTCCAGCGCCTGGCCGAGCAGGTCCTGGGCCTGGCCGCGCACTTCGACGACGACGGTCGGGTGCCGCTGGTCTTCTTCAGCACCGAGGTCGACGGCGTGGCCGAGGTGTCGCTGGAGGACTACGCAGGCCGGGTCGGCGCGCTGCACGACGCGCTGGGCCACATGGGGCGCACCAACTACCACCTGGCCATGCAGGCCGTGATCGACCACTACACGGCGAGCGGCACCTCGGCGCCCGCGCTGGTGGTCTTCCAGACCGACGGCGGGCCCAGTTCGCGGTCCGCCGCCGAGCGGCTGCTGTGCCGGGGTTCGAAGCTGCCGATCTTCTGGCAGTTCATCGGGTTCGGGTCGGACGGCTTCCGGTTTCTGCGCAAGCTGGACGACCTGCCGGTGCCGCGTAAGCGCGCCGTGGACAACGCCGGGTTCTTTCCCGCCGGTGAGAACCCCTCGGCGGTGCCCGACGCGGTGCTCTACGACCGGCTGACGGAGGAGTTCCCGCAGTGGTTGCGGGCGGCCGGCGCGGCGGGCATTCTGCGCTGACCTCCGGCTCCGGGGCGCTCACGCGCGAGGCAGTTCGCGGATCGGCCGGGCGGCGAGCAGCGCAACGCCGACCACGAGGACCATGAAACCGCCGGCCAGCAGAACAGGGCGGGCACCGAACAGGGCGCTCGCCGGGCCGGCCAGCGCCTGGCCCGCCGGCAACATGGACAGCGAGCCGGCGACCTCGAACGCGTGCAGGCGATTCAGGATCGGGCCGGGCACCTGTGTCTGCACGCTGGTCGCCCACATGACGCCCCAGAAGCCGAGTGACGCCCCCGAGACCGCTGTGCAGGCCATCACCGGGCCCAGTGGCAGGTGGAGCCCGACCGCTGCTGGGAAGAGGGCGTATCCGAACAGGCCGAGCGATCCGGCACGCAGCAGCCTGGCCGGCCGCGCCCGCATGGCGGCCAGCCCGCCGACCGCGGTGCCGGCGCCCAAGGCCGAGTTGACCAGGCCGTAGGCGCCCGCGCCCTCGTGTGGGATGATCACGCCGGCCGTGAGCGGGACCAGCGGCCCGGTCACCGTGATCATCAGCACCATCCAGACGACGATGACGCCCCACATCCAGCTTCGGGAACGGAACTCCCGCCAGCCCTCGGCGAGGTCGGCGCGGAAAGTGCTGTGCCGACGGCCCGCGTCGGGTGCGGCTCGACGACCTCCGGCACCGAGCCGGAGCAGCAGCAGGCAGCAGGCGCTGACCGCGTACGTGGCCGAGTGGGCGGCGAAGACGCCGCCGGGTGAGGCGAGGGCGACCAGCACGCCGGCCAGAGCGGGTCCGCCGAGCATGGCCATCGACTCGGCGGTGCGCACGGCCCCGTTCGCGCCCTGCACGTCGGGGGCGATGCGGGGAACGGTGCTGGCCACGCCGGGCTGGAAGGTGCCGGCGGCTATACCGTTGACCGCGCCGATCAGGCAGATCTGCCAGAGCACCACGTGCCCGGCCAGGAACAGCACGGCCGCCAGCCCCTGGGTGAGCACCCGCACCAGGTCGGCTCCGACCATGAGGACCCGGGTGGGCAGGCGGTCGGCGAAGACCCCGCCGAAGACGACGAAACCGGCGAAGCACACGGAGAAGGAGGCCATCGCGTAGCCGATGGCTCCGGCGCCGTACCCGTAGCGGATGAGTCCGGCGGACAGTGCGACGGGCAGCATCGCGTCGCCGAGTTTGGCTACAGCGCGGGCGGTGAAGAACAACGCGAAATCGCGGGACCACAGCCGCCGCGCCGGCGGTACCTCGAGTGCGGGACGGGTGATCGCGGGCGGGCGGGTTCTCACGAGAGGCCAGTGTGGTGTGGACCGATCCGGGCGTCCAGTGCCTATCCGGTCGGTCCCCCGGTCATGCGGGGAGGGCGCGCAGCACCAGCGCGGAGCGCGCGGGCAGCATCATCCGGGTTCCGGCTGACAGTCCGGAGTTCGGGGCCTGGCTCTGCTCCTCGAGCGAGGTGTCCACCAGGAGTTCGTAGGAGGCGGCCCAGGGGGCGCCGGGCAACGGGAAGGGCGCGGGGGTGTCGGCCCCGTGCAGGACGCACAGAAAGCTGTCGTCTCTGACCGGCTCGCCCCTGGCGTCCCGCTGCGGGATCTCACGGCCGGAGAGGAACATCGCCAAAGTGGCGCCCGGCGTGAACCAGTCTGCGTCGGTCATCTCCATGCCCGAGCCGCTGAACCACGTCACGTCCCGCAGGCCTTCGGGGCCGTGGGGACGGCCGGAGAAGAACGCCTTGCGGCGCAGCACGGGGTGGGTTCGGCGCAGCCGCAGCAGCCGGGCGGTGAGGTCGGTCACGGAACGCCAGCCGGGGTCCTCAAGCAGCGACCAGTCGACCCAGCCGATGGGGTTGTCCTGGCAGTAGGCGTTGTTGTTGCCGCCCTGGGTGCGGCCCATCTCGTCGCCGGCGACGAGCATCGGGACTCCGGTGGAGACGAGCAGCGTGGTGAGCAGGTTGCGCAGCTGGCGGCGGCGAAGTGCGCTCACCTCCGGGTCCTCGCTCTCGCCTTCGGCGCCGCAGTTCCAGGAACGGTTGTCGTGGGTGCCGTCGCGGTTGTCCTCGCCGTTGGCCTCGTTGCGCTTGTCGGTGTAGGAGACCAGGTCGCGCAGCGTGAACCCGTCGTGTGCGGTGATGAAGTTGACGGATGCGTAGGGGCGGCGGCCACCCCAGGCGTACAGGTCACTCGAGCCCGAGAGGCGGTAGCCCAGGTCGCGGACGTCGGGCAGGGCGCCGCGCCAGAAGTCCCGGACGGTGTCGCGGTAGCGGTCGTTCCACTCGGTCCACAGCGGCGGGAAGGCGCCGACCTGGTAGCCGCCGTCTCCCACGTCCCAGGGTTCGGCGATGAGTTTGACCCGGCGCAGTACCGGGTCCTGGGCGATCACGGCGAGGAACGGGGAGAGCATGTCGACGTCGTGCAGGGAACGCGCCAGCGCAGCGGCCAGGTCGAACCGGAAGCCGTCGACACCCATCTCCTGCACCCAGTAGCGCAGCGAGTCGGTGATCAGTCGGAGCACCTGCGGCTGGACGACGTGCAGGGTGTTGCCGCAGCCGGTGTAGTCCGCGTAGCGGCGGGCGTCGCCGGCGAGCCGGTAGTAGCCGCGGTTGTCGATGCCGCGCAGCGAGAGCGTCGGGCCGCGCTCGCCGGCCTCGGCGGTGTGGTTGTAGACGACGTCCAGGATGACTTCGATGCCGGCGTCGTGCAGGGCGTGGACCATGCGCTTGAATTCGCCGACCTGCTGCCCGCGGGTGCCGCCGGCGGCGTAGCCGGCGTGGGGGGCGAAGTAGCCGATGGAGTTGTATCCCCAGTAGTTGCGCAGGCCGCGGCGCAGCAGATGGTCCTCGTGGGCGAACTGGTGCACGGGCAGTAGTTCCACGGCTGTCACGCCGAGCCGGGTGAGGTGGTCGAGTGCGGCCGGGTGGGCGAGCCCGGCGTAGGTGCCGCGCAGCGGCTCGGGGATGCCTGGGTGCCGCATGGTGAAGCCGCGTACGTGCAGTTCGTAGAGGACGGAGTCCGGCCAGGGAGTCTTGGGGCGGCGGTCATCGTCCCAGGTGTCCCGGTCGTCGACGACGACGCCCTTGGGCACGTGGGGTGCGGAGTCCCGCTCGTCGCGGACGGTGTCGGCCAGGTCCTGCTGCGGCCAGTCACGTACGTGCCCGTACACCTCGGGCGGGAGGGTGAAGTCGCCGTCGACCGCGCGGGCATAGGGGTCGAGGAGCAGCTTGGCGGGGTTCCAGCGGGCGCCGGTCCACGGGTCCCAGCGGCCGTGCACCCGATAACCGTAGCGGGTGCCGGGGGCTACTCCCGGGAGGAATCCGTGCCAGATCTCGTGGGTCAGCTCGGTGAGCGGGCGGCGGATCTCGCGGCCGTCCTCGTCGAACAGACACAGTTCGACGGCCTCCGCCCCGCCGGCCCACAGTGCGAAGTTGGTGCCGGCCACTCCGTCGGGGCCGGTGCGGCAGCGGGCACCGAGCGGCTGCGGGCTGCCGGGCCAGACGGCCCCGGCCGGCGGCAGGGAGCCGCGTCGGCCGGCCGCCGCGGCGGGGGTGCCGCCGGCCGAGGGCAGCATGGTGCGCGGGTGTCCGGCGAGCCGGTCGGGAGTGCGGTCGGGCAGGGGCGGCTGTTGTTCGGGGGCGAAGGACACGTGACAGCCTCCGGGGCTCGCGGTCATGCTCTTGTGACGAGTCTTCCCCGGATGGGTGTCCGATTTCACCCGCCGTACGCCCGGTGCCCGGATGAGTCCGCACCCGTACGGCGGAGTGTGGGGTGTGAGGGACGGCACCGGACGCCGCAGGGTTAACGCCAGCTAACCTGCCGTCCATGACTGTGAATTTCGAGGTCGCGGACGGCGTCGGCACCATCCGGCTGGACCGTCCCCCGATGAACGCCCTGGACATCGCCACCCAGGACCGGCTGCTGGAACTCGCCCACGAGGCGGCACGGCGCGACGATGTGCGCGCCGTGGTGCTCTACGGGGGCGAGAAGGTGTTCGCGGCGGGCGCGGACATCAAGGAGATGCAGAAGATGGACCACGCGGCGATGATCCGCCGGTCCAAGGCACTGCAGGACTCCTTCACCGCGGTCGCCCGCATCCCCAAGCCTGTCGTCGCGGCGGTCACGGGCTACGCGCTGGGCGGCGGCTGCGAGCTGGCGCTGTGCGCCGACATCCGGATCGCCGGCGAGCGGGCGAAACTGGGGCAGCCGGAGATCCTCCTGGGCCTGGTCCCGGGCGCCGGCGGCACGCAGCGGCTGTCCCGGCTGGTCGGCCCGTCGAAGGCCAAGGACCTGATCTTCACCGGCCGTCAGGTGAAGGCCGACGAGGCGCTGGCCATCGGACTGGTCGACCGGGTCGTCCCGGACGAAGAGGTGTACGCCCGGGCGCACGAGTGGGCGGCGCGGCTGGCCAAGGGCCCGGCCATCGCGCTGCGCGCGGCGAAGGAGTCCGTCGACGCGGGCCTGGAGACCGACATCGACACGGGCCTGGCGATCGAGCGCAACTGGTTCGCCGGGCTGTTCGCCACCGAGGACCGGGAGACCGGCATGCGCTCCTTCGTCGAGGAGGGACCAGGCAAGGCGGTCTTCCGCTGACGCCTGCCCAGCGGTCCGCCGACCGCCGGGTGGCCCGGGGTGGCGCGCAGGCGCCGCCCCGCGCCCGGCCGTGTGGGGGAATGCGAAGCATTCTGTGCTCATGACGTGGTGATCACTGAATCGTGGCTGGTCAGCCGAGTGCGCGGTCCCGGAGGAAATCTCCCGCCGTCCGGCGATCACGGCGATGGCCCACGAAGTTCCCGCGCAACGGTCATCATGGTCGCCATGTCAGGTCGGTCAGAGGTGTCGAGTACGGCCGCCCGGGTGCCCGCACCCGGGCGCGTGCCCTCCTGCGAGCGGCCGGCCGGCCGCCTGGACGAGGGGGCCGGCGACTCCGGCATCGCGGAGGTCCGGCTGCTCAACCGGCCCGAGTCCGCACGGGCCGCGCGCCGGCTCGCCCGCGAGGTGCTGCAGCTCCGCTGGGCGCTGCCGGGCCCGCTCATCGACGACACGGTACTGCTGGTCTCGGAACTGGTGGGCAACGCCGTCCTGCACACCGGCGCGCCCGCCTTCGGCCTGCGGATACAGCGCAGCCGCGACGGCTTCCGCGTCGAGGTGCGCGACCCTTCGCGGGGACTGCCGTGCCTGCTGCCCGTGCAGCCGACTGACACCAGCGGCCGCGGACTCGCCCACGTCGAGGCGCTGTCGGACCGCTGGGGCGTCGACCTGCTGCCGCAGGGCAAGACGACCTGGTTCGAGATGCGGGTGGTCAGGTCCTGAACGGCCGCCGGCCCGCATTGGCCCTGCGGCGCCGGTCGTTGCACAGCAGACACCGGCCCCAGCCGGACGGCAGCGGGTCCTCGTCGTCCCCGTGGAGCGGGTCGACCGGTCCGCCCGGATGCTCACGGCAGCCGGTGCCGCCGCCCGCGGCGCCGGGGGCGAGTCCGCCCGCCGCGCGCAGCGCCCGGCGCAGCGCGTCCGCCAGTTCCTCGACCCGCTCGGGTGCGGGCGCGGCATCCAGACCGTAGGCGATGTCGCTCGCGGTGCTGATCGCGGCACGCAACTCTGCCAGGTTCGTACTCATGCCCCGCAGCCTAGGAGCCGGCACTGACATCGGCCGCACGGCGTAGGACCGGATGCAGGCCGGAAAACCGAGTGTGATCTGTCGGTGCCGAACCGTAGGCTCACCGGGATGTCTGCCTCCGCCCATCCCGCCGCCGAGCGTTCCGCCGTCCGCTCGCTGCTTCGCCTGTGGCCGTACGTGCGGCCGGTCAGAGCACGCCTGTTCAGCGCCGCTGTGGTAGCCGTGGTCGCGTCCTGCATGAGCCTGGTCGTCCCGCTGGTCCTGAAATGGATCGTGGACGGCCCGATCGCCGCCCGTGACACCGCGGGGGTGTGGCTGGGCGGGGCGATGCTGCTGGCGGTGGGCGTCGCGGAGGCGGGGCTGTTCGGGCTGCGGCGCTGGCTGGTGGCACGCCCACTGGCCGGCGTCGAGGCGACCATGCGGGCGGATCTGTACGGGCGGCTGCAGCGGCTGCCCGTCGCCTTCCACGACCGCTGGGCGAGCGGACAGTTGGTTTCCCGCGCGACGACGGACCTGCAGATGGTCCGGATGTTCCTCACCTTCCCGATGACCTTCCTGCTGGTCAACGGCACCACAATCCTGGTCGGGTACGCAGTGCTGTTCGTCCAGGACTGGGGTCTGGGCCTTTTGCTGCTTACTCCGGCGCTGCCGCTGCTGGGACTGCTCGCCTACTTCGAGGCCCGCTATTTCGTCGCGGCGCGCCGGGCGCAGGACCAGATCGGCGACCTGACCACGGTCGTGGAGGAGGCCGTGCTCGGCATCCGCGTCGTGAAGGGCTTCGGCAGGCACCGTAGCCAGGCCCGGGTGTTCCGGACGCTGTCCGGGCGACTGCTGGAGACGGAGCTGCGCAAGGCCCGGATCCTCGCCGCGATCTGGGCACTGATCACCGCACTGCCGGAACTGGCCATCGGCGCCGCACTGGTGCTGGGCACGCTGCGGGTGGCCGACGGCGGCCTGTCGACAGGCACCCTCGTGGCGTTCCTGTCCACCGCCCTCGCCCTGCGCTGGCCGGTGGAGTCCATCGGGTTCCTGCTGGCGATGAGCAACGAGTCCGCCTCCGCGACCGACCGGTTCTTCGAGGTGATGGACGAGCCCGTACCGCCGGAACCCGCACGGCCCGCCCCGCAATTCCGCCCGGCGGCCCGCCCCTCCGCCGCGGACGGCGGCGGGCTCCGCTTCGAAGGGGTGTGCTTCCGCTATCCCGACGCACCCGGGACGTCACCGGCCACGCTCGACGGTGTGGACCTGCAGGTGCGGGCGGGCGAGACCATGGCGCTGGTCGGCGCGACGGGCAGCGGCAAGACGACCCTCACCGCGCTGGTCCCCCGGCTGCACGAGGCGACCGGCGGCCGGATCCTGCTGGACGGCACGGACGTGGCGACGCTCTCCCGTGCGGAACTGCGCGCGAGCGTCGCGGTGGCCTTCGAGGAGGCCACGCTCTTCTCCGCGTCCGTGCGGGAGAACGTGCTGATGGGCGGGGAGGACGCCTCGGAGGAGGAGGTGCGGCGCGCGCTGCGGGTGGCGCAGGCCGACGGCTTCGTCACCGCGCTGCCGCACGGGCTGGACACCCAGGTCGGCGAGCAGGGTCTGTCCCTGTCCGGCGGCCAGCGGCAACGACTCGCCCTGGCACGCGCCGTGGTCGGCGCGCCGCGGTTCCTGGTGCTCGACGACCCGCTGTCCGCCCTCGACGTGCACACCGAGGCCGCCGTCGAGGCGGCGCTGCGCGAGGTTCTGGCGACGACGACGGCACTGGTGGTGGCACACCGCCCCTCGACCGTACTGCTCGCCGACCGGGTGGCGCTGCTCTCACGCGGGCGGATCACCGCCGTCGGCAGCCACCGCGAACTGCTGCGCGAGAGCGCGGAGTACGCCTGGCTGATGTCCGGAGCCGAGGAGAAGGCACAGTGACGACGACGATCGGCCCCCAGCAGCAGACCCCCGAAGACGGGGACGGCACGGTCGCCGGGCCGCCGCCCACCGACGTCTTCGACCGGGACGTGCTGCCCGCACCGCCGCACGCCTCGCGCCGGCTGCTCGGCTCGCTGCTGCGCCCCCACCGGGCGGGGGCCGCCGTCGCCGCGGTGCTGCTGCTCCTTCAGCAGGCCGCGGTGCAGGCGGGGCCGCTGCTGGTCGCCATCGCCATCGACCGCTCCGTGCCGGCGCTGCGCGGCGGGCACGGCTTCGGACCGCTGCTCGAGGTCGGACTGGGGTACGCGGTCTGCGCGCTGGCCTCCGGCCTGTTGCAGCACGCATTCGTCGTGGCCGCCGCCCGCGTCAGCCAGCGGGTACTGCTGGTGCTGCGCGGCCGCATCTACCGGCACGCGCAGGCGCTCAGCGTCGACTTCCACGACCGGTACACCTCCGGGCGGCTGATCTCGCGTTCGACGACGGACGTGGAGGCGCTGCGCGAACTGCTCGACGACGGCCTGCAGGAGCTGCTGAGCGTCATCCTGTCGGTGGTCTACATCCTGGCGATGCTGCTGTACCTGGACTGGCAACTCGGTGCGGCTGCCGTGGCGTCCTTCGTGCCGCTGGCGCTGCTGGTGCAGTCCTTCCGCCGCCGGTCGATGCGGGCCTATCGCACCCGGTCGACGGCCATCGCGTCGCTGATCGTGAAGTTCACCGAGACGATGAACGGGATCCGCCCGGTGCAGTCCTTCCGCCGCGAGCGGGCCAACGACGGGCAGTTCGCGGAGCGCAACATCCGTCATCTGCGGGCGAACGGCGACGCCATCCTGGAGATGGCCCGGTATGTCGTCACCTCGCGGCTGACAGCCAACGCGGCGGTGGCCGGCATCGTGCTGTGGGGTGCCTACCGAGTCGCCTCCGGCGGGCTGGCACTCGGGGTGCTTGCGGCGGCCGCCCTGTACGTGCGACGGCTGTACGACCCCATCGACCGACTGGGAATGTTCCTCAACTCCTACCAGTCGGCGGCGGCCTCCCTGGAGAAGATCGCCGGACTGCTGGCGCAGAAGCCGTCCGTGCCGGAGCCGGCGGAGCCCAAGCCGCTGCCGCTGCGGGAGGACGGGCTGCCTGGCCGGGAGGTGGTCTTCGACGACGTCCACTTCGCCTACCGCACCGGCGGTCAGGTGCTGCCCCGTTTCGACCTGACGCTTCGGGCCGGCGAAACGGTCGCCGTCGTCGGGGCGACGGGGGCGGGAAAGTCCACCCTGGCAAAACTGCTGGCCCGCTTCTACGACCCGACCGAGGGCCGGGTGCTGCTGGACGGCACGGACCTGCGCGACCTGGACTCCCCGACGCTGCGCGGCGGCGTCGTGATGGTCACGCAGGAAGCCTTCCTCTTCTCCGGCACCGTGGCCGAGAACATCGCGCTGGGCCGGCCCGACGCGACGCGGCAGGAGATCGAGGACGCGGCACGGCGCATCGGCGCGCACGACTTCGTCACGGCGCTTCCCGAGGGCTACGACACCGACGTGCGCCGGCGCGGCGGACGCATCTCCGCCGGACAGCGCCAACTGGTCTCCTTCGCAAGGGCGCTGCTGGCCGACCCGGCCGTGCTGGTGCTGGACGAGGCCACGTCCTCCCTCGACATTCCCGGGGAACGCGCCGTGCAGCACGCGATGGACACGGTGCTGCACGGCCGCACGGCAGTGGTGATCGCCCACCGGCTGTCCACCGTCGCGGTGGCCGACCGCGTGCTGGTGATGGAGGACGGCCGGATCGTCGAGGACGGCCCGCCGGGCGCACTCATCGCGGGCACCGGCCGCTTCTCCGACCTCCATCGCGCCTGGCAGGACAGCCTGGCGTGAAACGGGCACAGCAGACAAGTGGTCTGACCGCCCGTCCGAAAAACGAACACAACGACCCTGTGAACGGTCCTAAAACCACAGTCAACGCGCGTCGCATGGGTGACACCTACTGACATGAACGCGTCTTTCGTGGCAGGGTTCCCCACACGCCGGGACGCACGGATGTGCGTTCCAGGACATCAGTTCTGCACGGACCGGCCGGCGGGCCGGCCCACCCCCACAGCAGAAGGAGCCCGAGTGAATCTCCTCGGCAGCAAGAAGCACCGCGTATCGGCTCTCGCCGCCACCGCCGCGCTCGTCGCGGCGGGTGTCACCGCCACGACGGCGGGTGCGGCGACTCCCCAGCAGCCCTCCGACCTGAACCCGGGCGCACAGATCGCCCCGATCTCGGCGAGCACCTACACCAAGCTCGTCAAGAAGGCCGACTCCCCCGAGGCCACCGCGGCCGCCGCCAAGGCGCTCGGCCTCGGCAAGAAGGAGCAGCTGCACGTCAAGAGTGTCGTCAAGGACAAGGACGGCACCGAGCACATCCACTACGCCCGCAGCTTCGACGGCATGCCCGTCCTCGGCGGCGACCTGATCGTGCACAAGGCGAAGTCCGGCAAGACCAAGGCCGTCACCAAGGCGACCAAGGCGGACATCGCGGTGGACGCCTCGCCGGCCACGCTGGCAGACACCAAGCCGGCCACGCCGAAGGCGAAGGGCAGCGCGGCGGCCCGCAAGGTCGTCTGGGCGGCCGACGGCACGCCGGTGCTCGCCTGGGAGACCGTGGTCGGCGGCACCCAGAAGGACGGCACCCCGAACCGCATGCACGTCGTGACCGACGCCAGAAGCGGTAAGAAGCTGGCGCACTGGCAGGGCGTCAAGACCGGCACCGGCGAGAGCATGTACTCCGGTTCGGTGAACCTGGGCACCAAGGGCTCGGCCGGCAACTACCAGCTGACCGACGACGGCCGGGGCGGCAGCAGCACCTACAACCTCAACGGCGGCACCTCCGGCCAGGGCACGCTGTTCACCGACGACGACGACAAGTGGGGCGACGGCACCGCGTCCGACCCGCAGACCGCCGCCGTCGACGCGGCCTACGGCGTGGCGGAGACCTGGGACTTCTACCAGGACGTCTTCGGCCGCTCCGGCATCCGCGGTGACGGTGTGGGCGCCTACTCCCGCGTCCACTACGGCGACAACTACGTCAACGCCTTCTGGGACGACTCCTGCTTCTGCATGACCTACGGGGACGGCCAGGGCAACAGCCACCCGCTGACCTCGCTGGACGTGGCGGGGCACGAGATGACGCACGGCGTCACGGCGGCGACCGCGGGCCTGATCTACCAGGGAGAGTCGGGCGGCCTGAACGAGGCCACCTCCGACATCATGGCAACCGCCATGGAGTTCTGGTCGAACAACCCGTCCGACCCGGGCGACTACCTCATCGGTGAGAAGATCGACATCAACGGTGACGGCAGCCCGCTGCGCTACATGGACCAGCCCAGCAAGGACGGCGGCTCGCTGGACAACTGGTCCTCCAGTGCCGGCAACGTCGACGTGCACTACTCGTCCGGCATCGCCAACCACTTCTTCTACCTGCTCTCCGAGGGCAGCGGCGCGAAGACGGTCAACGGCGTCAACTACGACTCGCCGACCTACGACGGATCCACGGTCACCGGTATAGGCCGCAGCAAGGCCGTGGCCATCTGGTACAAGGCGCTCACCGAGCAGATGACCTCCACCACGGACTACGCGGACGCCCGCCGCTCCACGGTGGCCGCCGCCACGGACCTGTACGGCTCCGGCAGCACCGAGGTCTCGGCGGTCGAGGCCGCGTGGTCCGCGGTGAACGTCACCGGAACGAGCCTGCACGGGCACGGTAACGGTCACGGAAAGGGCCACAACAAGTAGTCACGGTCTCCGTCTCGCCGGGCGCGGAGAGCACCTCGCGCCCGGCGGGACGGTTCGCCGTCCGATATCCGGACGGCGTACGGCATACAACGAACAAGATTCGGCCAACCTCTCGAGGCGCTCCTGACAGGGGCTCCGTCGACTGCCAGGCTGACTCCCGGCCGACGGGGCGCCCCCCACAGCGCACCACCGTGCTCCGTCGGCCGCGTTCGTCCCCCCACGCACCACTGCTCCAACCGTTCTGTCGCGACACGTCCGGTCCGCCGACCGGGCGCCCCACAGGTCACGTGACGTGCGTGACCGCGCAGATAAGGAGTAAGGCGTGAGACCCACCACCTCTGGACGCGCCCACCGGCGCACCGCCACCGCAAGCGCACTCGTCGCCGTCGCCTCGATGGTGGCGCTCGGCATGCAGGCCGGCACCGCCGGCGCCGCACCGGCCGCCAAGGCCGACCGGGGCCAGCTGCCCGCCACCCTGAGCCCCACGGCGTACGCGGCCCTCGTCGACCACGCTCGGGCGCAGGAGCAGAGGACCGCCGACGTCCTACACCTGGCCAAGCAGGTCAAGCTCAAGGTGAAGAGCGTCGTGAAGGACAAGGACGGCACCACCCACACCCGATACGAGCGGACCTACGACGGACTGCCCGTCCTGGGCGGCGACCTGATCGTCCATCGCGCGAAGTCCGGCGACCTCAAGCGGGTCTCGAAGGCGAACGGTCATGCCCTGAAGGTGGACACGGCCCCCGGGACCCTGAAGTCCACCAGGCCCGACACTCCCAAGGCGAAGGGCAGCCAGGCCCCGCGCAAGGTGGTCTGGGCAGGTGACGGCAAGCCCGTGCTGGCCTGGGAGACCGTGGTCGGCGGGATCCAGAAGGACGGCACCCCGAACCGGATGCACGTCATCACCGACGCCACCACGGGTGCGGAGATCACCCAGTGGCAGGGCGTCGAGGGCGGCACCGGGCACAGCGAGTACTCCGGGACCGTGTCGCTGAACTCCGTACAGTCCGGCGGCCAGTACCAGCTGGTGGACGACCCGCGCGGCGGACACAAGACCTACAACCTGAACGGCGGCACGTCCGGCACGGGCTCGCTGTGCACCGACGCCGACGACGAGTGGGGCGACGGCACCGCGTCCGACCCGCAGACAGCATGTGTCGACGCGGCCTACGGCGCGGCGGAGACCTGGGACTTCTACCAGGACGTCTTCGGCCGCTCCGGCATCCGCGGCGACGGCGTCGGCGCGTACTCCCGCGTGCACTACGGAAACAACTACGTCAACGCCTTCTGGGACGACTCCTGCTTCTGCATGACCTACGGCGACGGCCAGGGCAACAGCGCCCCGCTCACCGCGCTCGACGTCGCGGGCCACGAGATGACGCACGGCGTCACCTCCAACACCGCCGGGCTGATCTACAGCGGCGAGTCCGGCGGCCTCAACGAGGCGACCTCCGACATCATGGCCACCGCCATGGAGTTCTGGTCGAACAACCCGGCCGATCCGGGCGACTACCTCATCGGCGAGAAGATCGACATCTTCGGCAACGGCGAGCCGCTGCGCTACATGGATGAGCCCAGCAAGGACGGCTCGTCGCTGGACTACTGGTCCTCGAGCGCCGGCAACGTGGACGTCCACTACTCCTCGGGCATCGCCAACCACTTCTTCTACCTGCTGTCCGAGGGCAGCGGCGCGAAGGACATCGGCGGCGTCCACTACGACTCGCCGACCTACGACGGTCTGCCCGTGACGGGTATCGGCCGCGACAAGGCGGCGGCGATCTGGTACAAGGCGCTGACCGAGGAGATGGTCTCCACCACGGACTACGCGGACGCGCGACGGTCCACGCTGGCCGCGGCCGCGAACCTCTACGGCCAGACCAGCGCCGAGTACACGGCGGTGGAGAATGCCTGGGCGGCCGTCAACGTCGGCGACCGCCCCGGTGACCCGGGCGACCCGGGCGACGGCGTGTTCGAGAACACCGACAACGTGAGCATCCCCGACGCCGGCCCGGCCGTGACCTCTCCGGTCACCGTCTCGGGGCTGTCCGGCAACGCACCGAGCAACCTGAAGGTCTCGGTCGACATCAAGCACACCTACCGCGGTGACCTGATCGTCGACCTGGTCGCGCCGAACGGCACCGTCTACCGCCTCAAGAACTGGGGCTACGACTCGGGCGACGACATCGACAAGACCTACACGGTCAACGCCTCGTCCTCACCGGCGAACGGCACCTGGAAGCTCCGTGTCCAGGACGTGTGGAGCTACGACACCGGCTACATCGACAGCTGGAAGCTGACCTTCTGACCGCCTAGCGCATGAGCAACCCCGCCGCCTCGCCGGACTGCGTCACGTCGTCCGGCGGGGCGGCGACGAGCCCCAGCTCCGCGGGAGAGGCCAGCAACGGATGGGACGGCAGGATCCGCACCGTGTAGCCGAACGGGCCGGTCCGGTCCAGCGCCAGATCTCCCTCGTAGAGCAGCCGTCCCTGCAGGTCGGGGCCGCCCGCAGGCTTGAGCACCACCCGCACGGCGTCCGCCGCCCTGATCGCGTCGGAGGCGTCCACCCGTCCGGCGACCGCCTCCACCTCCACCTCGTCGGACCGCAGCCCGCCCATGCAGACCCGGACCCGTAGCGAGAGTTCACCGCCCAGCTCGAGCGCGTCGGCTCCGGGGCCGACCTGTTCGACGTGGTCGACGGCCACCTTGGGCCAGCACGCCCGCACCCGGGCCTTGTATCGGGCCAGGTCCTCGGCAGCCGCCGGGACCAGCGCGCGGTGTGCCGCGGCCGCCGGTGCGTAGAGCCGCCCGACGTACTCCCGCACCATGCGGTCCGCCGGCACCTTGGGGGCCAGCCGGTGCAGTGTCTGGCGGACCATCGAGATCCACCGTTCGGGCAGGCCGCGCCCGGTGCCGCCCCGGTCGTAGAAGCACGGGGCGACGTGGTTCTCCACCAGGTCGTAGAGCCCGGCCGCCTCCAGGTCGTCCCGCCGGTTCACGTCCGCGCCGGCCTCGCCGTCCGCGGTGGGCACCGCCCAGCCGAAGTCCGGCTCGAACCACTCGTTCCACCAGCCGTCCAGCACCGAGAGGTTCAGGCAGCCGTTCAGTGCGGCCTTCATGCCGGAGGTTCCGCAGGCCTCCAGTGGGCGCAGCGGGTTGTTCAGCCACACGTCGCAGCCGGGGTAGAGCTTTTCCGCCATCGCCATGCCGTAGTCCGGCAGGAAGACGATGCGGTGCCGCACCCGCGGGTCGTCGGCGAACCGGACCAGCTCCTGGATGAGGCGCTTGCCACCGTCGTCGGCCGGGTGCGCCTTGCCGGCCACCACGATCTGGACTGGCCGGGCCGGGTGCAGCAGCAGCTCCCGGAGCCGGTCCCGGTCGCGCAGCATCAGCGTGAGCCGCTTGTAGGAGGGGACGCGCCGGGCGAATCCGATGGTCAGCACGTCCGGGTCCAGCACCTGCTCGACCCAGCCCAGTTCGGCCTGGGCCGCGCCACGCTGCCGCCATGACGCGTACAGCCGCCGCCGCACCTCGTGCACCAGCTGCTCGCGCAGCGTGCGGCGCAGCTGCCACAGGTCGGCATCGGAGAGCCGGGCCGGCTCGCGCGGCACGTGCGAGGAGGTCCACGTCGGGGCGTGCACGCCGTTGGTGATCGCGTCGATGGGCACTTCGGCCGGTTCGAACCCGGGCCACAGACCAGCGAACATCTCCCGGCTGACCGCTCCGTGCAGGGCGCTCACGCCGTTGGCCCGCTGCGCAAGCCGCAGACCCATCACCGCCATGTTGAACGGCCCGGTCTCTGCGGCCGGTCCGGTCTCGCGGCCCAGCCGCAGCACCCGCTCCACGTCGACGCCGGGCAGCTCCGCGCCGTCGGCGAAGTGCCGCAGGATCAGTTCGCGGTCGAAGCGGTCGATGCCGGCCGGGACGGGCGTGTGCGTGGTGAAGACGGTGCCGCCGCGCACCGCCTCCAGTGCCGCGTCGAAGCCCACGCCCTCGTCTGCCAGTTCACGGACGCGTTCCAGGCCCTGGAAGCCGGCGTGGCCCTCGTTGGTGTGGAAGACCTCGGGCCACGGATGACCCGTGGCCCGGCAGAACGCGCGCACCGCCCGCACCCCGCCGATGCCCAGCAGCATCTCCTGCAGCAGCCGGTGCTCACTGCCGCCGCCGTAGAGCCGGTCGGTCACCTCGCGCTCGCCCGGGGCGTTCTCCTCCACGTCGGAGTCGAGGAGCAGCAGCGGCACCCGGCCGACGGCCGCCTGCCACACGTGGGCGAGCAGTGACCGGCCGGCGGGCAGGACCAGCTGGATGCGCACGGGCGGGCCGTCCGGTTCGCGCAACAGTTCCAGCGGCATCTCGTTGGGGTCGCAGACCGGGTACTGCTCCTGTTGCCAGCCGTCCCGGGACAGGCTCTGCCGGAAGTAGCCGTGCCGGTAGAGCAGTCCGACGCCGATCAGCGGCACGCCCAGGTCGCTGGCGGCCTTGAGGTGGTCGCCGGCCAGGATGCCCAGGCCGCCGGAGTACTGCGGGAGCGCGGCGGTGATGCCGAACTCGGGAGAGAAGTAGGCGATCGCGCGCGGAAGGTCGGCGGCCTGCCTCTGGTACCAGCGCGGCTGGGTGAGGTAGTCGCGCAGACCGGCGTCGGCGGCCGCCAGCCGGCGGCGGAAGCGCCGGTCCACGGCCAGCTCGTCCAGTCTGTGGGCGGGGACGCAGCCGAGCAGACGCACGGGGTCCTCGCCGGAGGTCTGCCAGCCCTCGAGGTCGACGGCGCGGAAGAGTCGGCGGGTCTCCGGATGCCACGACCAGCGCAGGTTGCGCGCCAGGTCGCTGAGGGGCCGGAGGGGTTCGGGGAGGACGGGACGGACAGAGAAGCGGCGAATGGCCTTCACAGGGGGACAGTACCCGCCGGAAATGCTCCCTTCTCACCGATTGACCGCTTCGGGGACGTCGGCGGCCCCGTACAGGCCAGTGCGCGAGGCGGGCGGGGACGGTGACACGCCCGGCCCCGGGCGCCGCCCACGAGACCACCCGGGTGGCGCAGCGACCGGCGCGCACGGCCGCCCCGGCGTCGTACTCCTCGGGGCGCGCGCCCCGAACGGCGGCGCGTGGACGAAGGGTGCGTTGTGCCCCGGTTCGGGTTGCGCTGCCCCGTTCGGTGGGCAGGCTCTCCTCCTGCACCCCCAGCCGAGTGAACGCGCGCAGGAGGGGCCATGTCCGCACGCCCTGATCGGTCAGTGGAACGGATAGAAAGAACAGCAGCCCGCACGCCGCCCGCCGTCTGCCCAGGTGAACCCATGATCGGTCGCATCCCCGTCCTGGACGTCCAGCCGCTCGTCGACTGCGGCCGCCGCCCTGCCAAGGCGGTGGCGGGCGAGACGTTCCAGGTCTCGGCCACCGTCTTCCGTGAGGGCCACGACGCGGTCGGCGCCAACGTGGTGCTACGCGACCCGAACGGCCGGGTGGGGCCCTGGACTCCGCTGCGCGAGCTGGCGCCGGGCACCGACCGGTGGGGCGCCGAGGTCACGCCGGACGCCGAGGGGCGCTGGACTTACACCGTCGAGGCGTGGGGCGACCCCGTGGCCACCTGGCGGCAGCACGCGCGGATCAAGATCCCGGCCGGCATCGACACGGAGCTGGTCTTCACCGAGGGCGCGGCGCTGCTGGAACAGGCGGCGGCCGGCGTCCCCAAGGGCGAGGGCCGTCCCGTCGTCCTCAGCGCCGTCGACGCGCTGCGCGACGTGACGCTCTCGGACGCCGCCCGGCTCGCTGCCGCGCTCGCCCCCGAGGTGACGGCGGCTCTGGAGCGGCACCCGCTGCGCGAACCGGTCTCCGCCTCGCTGCCGCATGCCCTGCAGGTCGAACGGCCACGGGCGCTGTTCGGCTCCTGGTACGAGATGTTCCCCCGCTCCGAGGGCGCCGTCGTCACCGAGGACGGCCCGCCCGCTCTCCGGCACGCTGCGCACCGCGGCCGAACGGCTGCCCGCGCTGGCCGCCATGGGCTTCGACGTGGTGTACCTGCCGCCCGTGCACCCCGATCGGCGAGTCGTTCCGCAAGGGCCCGAACAACGCCCTGACCGCCGGGCCGCACGACGTGGGCTCGCCCTGGGCGATCGGCTCAACAGCCGGCGGTCACGACGCGCTCCACCCGGACCTGGGCACCTTCGAGGACTTCGACGACTTCGTGCAGCGGGCGCGCGAGCTGCGCATGGAGGTCGCGCTCGACTTCGCGCTGCAGTGTTCACCCGACCATCCGTGGGTGAAGGAGCATCCGGAGTGGTTCCACACCCGTGCCGACGGCTCGATCGCCTACGCGGAGAACCCGCCGAAGAAGTACCAGGACATCTACCCCCTGGACTTCGACACCGACTTCCGCGGCCTGGTCCGCGAGACGCTGCGCGTGCTGCACCTTTGGATGGACCACGGAGTGCGTGTCTTCCGGGTGGACAACCCGCACACCAAGCCGGTGGCGTTCTGGGAGAAGGTCATCGGCGAGATCGGCCGCACCGACCCGGACGTGATCTTCCTGGCCGAGGCCTTCACCCGCCCCGCGATGATGCACGCCCTCGCCAAGGTCGGGTTCCAGCAGTCGTACACGTACTTCACCTGGCGCAACGGCAAGCAGGAGCTGACCGACTACCTGCGGGAGCTGTCCGGCAGACGCCGCCGCCTACATGCGGCCGAACTTCTTCGTGAACACCCCGGACATCCTGCACGCCTACCTGCAGCAGGGCGGCCGGCCCGCCTTCGAGGTGCGGGCGGTGCTCGCGGCGACCCTCTCCCCCAGCTGGGGAATGTACGCCGGCTACGAGCTGTGCGAGGCGGCGCCCGCGCACGAGGGCGGCGAGGAGTACCTGGACTCGGAGAAGTACCAGCTGCGGCCGCGTGACTGGGCGGCCGCGGAGCGCTCCGGAGAGTCCATCGCGCCGCTGATCACCACGCTCAACCGGCTGCGCAGACGACACCCCGCACTGCAGCAACTGCGGAATCTGCACTTCCACCACACCGACAACGATCAGGTCATCGCCTACTCCAAGCGGAGCTCCCACCCGCACCCCGACACCGTGCTGGTCGTGGCCAACCTCGACCCGCACCACACCCACGAGGCGACGGTGTCGTTGGACACGCCGGAACTCGGCCTGCGCCCGGCGCCCGAACACGCTGCGGAGGCGTTCCCGGTGCGCGACGAGCTCACCGGCGAGACCTATCACTGGGGCAGGGACAACTACGTGCGGTTGGAGCCGGGCAGCGGCCCCGCCCCGGCACACGTGCTCACCCTGCGACCGTCCCCGTCGACCGGAGGGTCACCCACACCATGACCGTCAACGAGCCCGTTCCCGACACCTTCGAGGACACCCCCGCCAAGGACCGCGATCCCGACTGGTTCAAACGGGCCGTCTTCTACGAGGTCCTCGTCCGCTCCTTCCAGGACAGCAACGGCGACGGCATCGGCGACCTGAAGGGTCTGACGGCGAAGCTGGACTACCTGCAATGGCTGGGCGTGGACTGCCTCTGGCTGCCGCCGTTCTTCAAGTCCCCATTGCGCGATGGCGGTTACGACGTCGCCGACTACACGGCCGTGCTGCCTGACTTCGGTGACCTGGCGGACTTCGTGGAGTTCGTGGACTCCGCCCACCAGCGCGGCATCCGCGTCATCATCGACATGGTCATGAACCACACCAGTGACCAGCACCCGTGGTTCCAGTCCTCACGCACCGACCCCGACGGGCCGTACGGCGATTACTACGTCTGGGCCGACGACGACAAGCAGTACCCGGACGCGCGGATCATCTTCGTCGACACCGAGGCGTCCAACTGGACCTTCGACCCGGTGCGCAAGCAGTACTACTGGCACCGGTTCTTCTCCCACCAGCCCGACCTGAACTACGAGAACCCGCAGGTGCAGGAGGAGATGATCTCTGCGCTGCGGTTCTGGCTCGACCTGGGAATCGACGGCTTCCGGCTGGACGCCGTCCCTTACCTGTACGCCGAAGAGGGCACCAACTGCGAGAACCTGCCCGCCTCGCACGCGTTCCTCAAGCGGGTGCGCGCCGAGATCGACGCGCACTACCCGGACACCGTGCTGCTGGCCGAGGCCAACCAGTGGCCGGAGGACGTCGTCGACTACTTCGGCGACTACGCCCGCGGCGGCGACGAGTGCCACATGGCCTTCCACTTTCCGGTCATGCCCCGCATCTTCATGGCCGTCCGCCGCGAGTCCCGCTACCCGGTCTCGGAGGTGCTGGCCAAGACGCCCGCCATCCCGTCGACCTGCCAGTGGGGCATCTTCCTGCGCAATCACGACGAGTTGACGCTGGAGATGGTCACCGACGAAGAGCGCGACTACATGTACTCCGAGTACGCCAAGGACCCGCGGATGCGGGCCAACATCGGCATCCGCCGGCGTCTCGCCCCGCTGCTGGACAACGACCGCAACCAGATCGAGCTGTTCACCGCGCTGCTGCTGTCACTTCCCGGATCGCCGATCCTCTACTACGGCGACGAGATCGGTATGGGCGACAACATCTGGCTCGGTGACCGCGACGCCGTGCGCACCCCCATGCAGTGGACGCCCGACCGCAACGCCGGCTTCTCCTCATCCGACCCCGGCCGGCTCTTCCTGCCGACGATCATGGACCCGGTCTACGGCTACCAGGTGACCAACGTCGAGGCCGCGATGAGCTCGCCGAGCTCACTGCTGCACTGGACCCGGCGGATGATCGAGATCCGCAAGCAGAACCCGGCCTTCGGGCTCGGCACCTACACCGAACTGCCCTCCTCCAACCCGGCGGTGCTCGCGTTCCTGCGCGGAACACGGGAGACGACCTGGTGCTGTGCGTGCACAACTTCTCCCGCTTCCCGCAGCCCACCGAACTGGAACTGCAGGCCCTCAGCGGCCGCGTGCCGGTGGAGCTGATCGGCGGCGTCCGGTTCCCGCCGGTGGGCGAGCTGCCCTACCTGCTCACCCTCGCCGGCCACGGCTTCTACTGGTTCCGGCTGCGCCGGCCGTCCTGAGCCGGGCATGCCCGAACCCTCCGCGTACGGCCCGGGGCCGGTTGGCCCCGGCCATCCGGGGGCACACGTTCAGCAACAGCGTGTGCACCCAGGATCACTTCTAGCCCGCACGGCGGATCCTCGCTCGACACGTCCCGCACCGCCGGACAGGCCTCGCCGCAATCCGGGACACTCTGCGTACCTTTCGTGTGCCCGGGGAAAGGACGCCATGTCGGAAAGCTCCTTGCCCCTCCCCGACGTCTCCACGCCCCGCACCGCCCACCGCGGGTCGACGGGCGTCGCGCTGCTCGACTCGCTCACCCCCTGCTGACCGACTGGCTGCCCCGGCAACGCTGGTTCGCCGGCAAGGACCGCCACATCACCGGTTTCACCCTGGTGACCGCCACCGAGCTGCTGCCCACCGGCCACGACGAGGGCGCTCCTGGCCTGATCCACCTGCTGCTGCGGGCCCGGCAGCCCATCACGGCGGCCGATGCCGGGGCGCACGGCGCCGCCTCGGACTGCTATCAACTCCTCCTCGGTGTACGGACGGTGCTGCCGCCGGAACTCGCCCCCGCCGCGATCGGGCGCCCCACGACGGGACCGCTGCGCGGCCGCGCCGTCTACGACGCCCTGCACGACCGGCGGCTGACGGGGCTGCTGCTGGAACGGCTGCGCTCCCCCGGCCGGCTCGGTGCCCTGCACTTCACCTGCACGCCCGGGAGTGTCATCCCCTCCGGGCTGTCGCCCCGGCCGCTGGAGGCGGAGCAGTCCAACTCCTCGGTCGTCTACGGGTCCGCGTACATCCTCAAGCTGTTCCGCCGGGTCGGGCCCGGCCTCAACCCGGACCTGGAGCTGCCGCTCGCCCTCGCCCGCGACGGCTGCCGCCGTGTCCCCGCGCCCACCGCCTGGTTCGAGACGACCGGCCGCTCGCCCGGCTCCTCCCTCACCCTCGGCGTGCTGCAGCCCTTCCTGCCGGGCAGCATCGACGGCTGGCAGCTGGCGCTCCGTGCCCTGGGCGCCCGTGCCGACTTCACCGGAGCCGCCCGCGAACTGGGCCGCACCACCGCCGAGGTGCACGCGTCTCTCGCGCACAGCCTGCCCAGCACCGTGCTGCAGCGCTCCCAGCTCGAACATCTCGCGGAGGGCATGGCCGAGCGGCTCGATCAGGCCGCGGGTGTCGTCCCCGCACTGCGGCCGTACCGGTCGGGGCTGCGCGGTGCGTTCGCCGCCGTCGCCGACCTCGCCCGGCACGGCCGGTCCCGGCGCGCCCAGCGCATCCACGGGGACCTGCACCTGGGGCAGGCTCTGCGGACCCCGTCGGACGGCCGCTGGTACCTCATCGACTTCGAGGGCGAGCCCGCCCGGCCGCTGGCCGAACGCAGACGCCCGCAGCCGACGGTCCGCGACGTGGCCGGCATGCTGCGCTCCTTCGACTACGCCTCTTGTCAGCACGGTCCGTCGCACACCTGGTGCGGCGAATGGGCGAGCGCCAACAGGTCCGCGTACTGCGCCGGGTACGCCGAGGTCACCGGCACCGACCCGCGCGAGGACGGTCCGCTGCTGCGTGCCTTCGAGACGGACAAGGCGATCTACGAGGTGCTGTACGAGGCACGGCACCGGCCCGCCTGGCTTCCCATCCCGATGTCCGCCATCCGCCGCCTCGCCACGGCGGACATGTGACGACCACAGGTCCACTTCCCCCAACTGGAGGACGCACCGTGTCAGCTCGCCCCGACCAACCGCCTGGCGTCCCCGCGACGTTCGCGCCCTCGGCACGCGTCACCCACGCGGGCGTGCCGGGGGCCGGCGCCCCCGGCGCCCCCGTCGAGCCCGCCCCGGTTCAGCCGGCCTTCCCCGGCTGGCCGCCCCCGGCGGCCAGCGGCGCGGCCGCATCCCGCGCCGGCCGCACGGCGGCGTTCCTCGCCGACACCGAAGACCGGCAGCCGGGCGCAGCCGACGCGCCGCGCGCAGCGGTGGACTCCCCCGCTGCGGCCTCCGCAGACCAGGCCGACGCCCGGGCGACGGGGGACATCCCGGAGACGACCTCGGCGTCCGTGCCCGGCGCAGCATGCACCCCTGAGGCCGGCGTGGACACCACGTCCGGCGAAGCCGGCACGTCGCTCGACGCAGACCGCCGGCCGCCGAAGGCCACCGAGCCGGCCGGGCCCGGCGCCGGGCCCACAGGCCCGGCGGACGGCACGCCGGGGGCGGACTTCGGGCAGGGCGGCCACGGTGGCGGCAGGGCAGCCGCCGTCCCGCATCCCGCGGCCCGGCCGCGGGGCGGCGGTGCGCCGGACGCCCCGCCACTCGACGCGCAGGACCGGGCGCGGCTGCTGACCGGCGCACACCATGACCCGCACGCCCTCCTCGGTGCCCATCCGGCCGACGGCGGCGTCACCGTCCGCGTGCTGCGGCCGTACGCGAAGTCCGTCACGGTACTCGCCGACGGTCTGCGCGCCGAGCTGGGATCCGAGGGAGACGGTCTGTTCGGCGCGCTGCTGCCCATGCCGTGGGAGAGGCTCTGCGACTACGAACTGCTCATCGACTACGGCACCGACGAGGTCCGCACCGCGGACCCGTACAGCTTCCTGCCGGCGCTCGGCGAACTCGACCTGCACCTGATCTCCGAGGGCCGGCACGAGCAGCTGTGGCACGCCCTGGGCGCCCGGCCCATGACGCACGCGGGTGTGCCTGGCACCCGGTTCACCGTGTGGGCGCCGAACGCCCTCGGCGTCCGTCTCGCCGGGGACTTCACCTTCTGGGACGGCACCGCGTTCCCGATGCGGTCTCTCGGCGCGAGCGGCGTGTGGGAGCTCTTCCTGCCCGGTGTCGGCGAAGGCAGCCCTGTACAAGTTCGAGATCACCCGCCCGGACGGCAGTCACACGCTGCGCGCGGACCCGCTGGCCCGCCGCACCGAGTGCCCGCCGGACACGGCGTCCGTCGTGCACTCCTCCACGCACGAGTGGCGGGACGCGGAGTGGCTGAGCCGCCGCGGGAAGTGCACGCCGCACGAGGAGCCGATGTCCGTCTACGAGGTACACCTGCCCTCGTGGCGGCCAGGGCTGACCTTCCGTGAGCTGGCCGAACAGCTGCCCGCGTACGTCAGGGACCTCGGCTTCACCCACGTCGAGCTGATGCCGCCGGCCGAGCATCCCTTCGGCGGTTCGTGGGGCTACCAGATCACCGGCTACTACGCCCCCACCGCGCGTCTGGGCCCACCGGACGACTTCAAGTTCCTGGTGGACGCGCTGCACCGGGCCGGCATCGGCGTGTTCATGGACTGGGTGCCCGCGCACTTCCCCAAGGACGACTGGGCGCTGGCCCGGTTCGACGGCAGCCCGCTCTACGAGCACGCCGACCCCTCCCGCGCCGAACACCCCGACTGGGGCACGCTGGAGTTCGACTACGGGCGCCGCGAGGTGCGCAACTTCCTGGTTGCCAACGCCGTGTACTGGTGCGAGGAGTACCACCTGGACGGCCTGCGGGTGGACGCCGTGGCCTCGATGCTCTACCTGGACTACTCGCGCGAGGAAGGCCAGTGGTCGCCGAACGAGCATGGCGGCCGGGAGAACCTGGACGCCGTGGCGTTCCTGCAGGAGATGAACGCGACGCTCTACCGCCGCTGCCCCGGCGTGATCACCATTGCCGAGGAGTCCACCGCCTGGGACGGCGTGACCCGGCCCACCCATCACGTCGGCTCGGACGGTTTCGGCGGCCTCGGCTTCGGGTTCAAGTGGAACATGGGCTGGATGCACGACTCGCTGGTGTACATGTCCAAGGACCCGGTACACCGCAGGTACCACCACGACGAGATGACGTTCTCCATGGTGTACGCCTACTCGGAGAATTACCTGCTGCCCATCTCGCACGACGAGGTGGTGCACGGCAAGCAGGCGCTGGTCGCCAAGATGCCGGGCGACTGGTGGCAGCAGCGGGCGAACCACCGCGCCTATCTGGGCTTCATGTGGGCGCACCCGGGCAAGCAGCTGCTGTACATGGGACAGGAGTTCGCGCAGGGCGCGGAGTGGTCGGAGGCGCACGGACCGGACTGGTGGCTGCTGGACCCCTCCTACGGCGCGCAGTCGGACCACCGGGGTGTCCGTGACCTGGTGCGGGACCTGAACTGCGGGTACGCGCGCACGCCCGCGCTGTGGCAGCGGGACACCGACCCGGGCGGCTTCGCCTGGATCGTGAGCGACGCGGCCCAGGACAACGTGTTCGCCTTCCTGCGGTACGGACACGACGGGCGGCCGCTGATGGCGGTCTCGAACTTCTCGCCGGTGGTCCGTGAGGGCTACCGGCTGGGGGCGCCGGACGGCGTCACGGTGTGGGAGGAGGTCCTCAACACGGACGCGGTCGCCTACGGCGGCAGTGGGGTGCGGGGCGGGCGGCCGGCGGCCACCGAGGACGTCCCCGCGCACGGCCGGGAACGGTCGGTGTCATTGACGCTGCCGCCGCTGGCCACGCTCTGGCTGCGGCCCGTGTAGGCCGCAGCCAGTCAGGCAGCGGGGCCCGGCGCGCGCCACCACGCGCGCCGGGCCCCGCCCGTTCCCGTACCGATCAGGCCACGGGGGCGGCCGCCGGAGCGTCCGGCTCGGCCAACGGGTCGTTCTCCGGCTCCTGCGGGCCGGAGTGGACGTCATCGACGGTCGTCTCGTCGAACGGCAGCCGTCCGGAGAGCACTTCCTCGACGCGGTCCCTGTCGATCTCCTTGGTCCACGTGCCCACGACCACGGTGGCCACCGCGTTGCCCGCGAAGTTCGTCAGGGCACGGCACTCGCTCATGAAACGGTCGATGCCCACGATCAGGCCGACGCCGTCGACCAGGTCCGGCCGGTGGGACTGCAGGCCGCCGGCCAGGGTGGCCAGGCCCGCACCGGTGACGCCCGCGGCACCCTTGGACGCGATGACCATGAAGACCAGCAGGGAGATCTGCTGCCCGATCGACAGCGGCTTGTCCATCGCGTCCGCCACGAACAGCGAGGCCATCGTCAGGTAGATGGCGGTACCGTCCAGGTTGAAGGAGTAGCCGGTCGGCACGGTGATGCCGACGACGGGGCGGCTGACGCCCAGGTGCTCCATCTTCGAGATCAGCCGCGGCAGCGCCGTCTCGGAGGAGGAGGTGGAAAGGATCAGCAGGAACTCGCGGGCCAGGTACTTCAGCAGCTTGAAGATGTTGACGCCCGCCACGAGGCGCAGCACGAGCCCAAGCACCACGAAGATGAACAGGGCGCAGGTGGTGTAGAAGCCGAGCATGACCACTGCCAGCGACTTCAGGGCGTCGACACCGGTCTGCCCGACCACGGCCGCCATGGCGCCGAAGGCACCGACCGGCGCCACCCACATGATCATGATGAGCACCTTGAAGACCAGCCGCTGGATGTGCCCGATACCGCGCAGCACTGGCTCGCCGGCCTTGCCCATGGCCTGCAGCGCGAAGCCGATCAGCAGCGCGATCAGCAGGGTCTGCAGCACCTCGCCCGAGGTGAAGGCGGACATCAGCGTGGTCGGGATGATGCCGAGGAGCATGCCGGTGGTGCCCCCGCTGTCCCCACCGGCCTGCGCCTCACCGGCCTTGGCGACCTCGCCCGTCAGGTGCAGGCCACTGCCCGGCTCGAGGATGTTCCCGACGATCAGGCCGATGGCCAGCGCGACCGTCGACATCACCAGGAAGTAGCCCAGCGCGATGCCGCCCACGGCGCCCACCTTGGCGGCCTTGCGGACCGACCCGACGCCCAGCACGATGGTGCAGAAGATGATCGGGGAGATCATCATCTTGATCAGGTTGACGAAGCCGGTGCCGATCGGCTTGAGCTGAACGGCGAAGTCCGGGGCGGCGAACCCGACGAGGATGCCGGCCAGGACGGCGACGACGACGGCGAGATACAGGTAGTGCGTGCGGTCACGCCTGCGCTGGGGTGGTGTCTGAGCTGACACGACTGCTCCTCGGGGGTGTGCTGCGGGCAGGTCCCGGCGACTATGCACCCGGGGCGTGAGCGGGGTCACCCTTACGTGCATTACGTGCACGGAACCTTTGCTCTGCTGTTCTCGTCCGGTGGCAGGCAGACTGGGGGCGTGCGTCTTCCCCGTCCCCGCAGCCTGGCAGGCCAGCTCTTCGCGATGCAGGCCGTGCTGGTGGCTGCCGTGGTGCTGGGCTGCGCCGTGTTCGCGTTCCTGCACGACCGCGAGGAGGCCCGCGACGCGGCGACGCACCGGGCCGGCGCCGTCGCGCTGTCCGTTGCCGACTCCCCGTCGGTACGCCGGGCCGTCCGCACCGACGATCCGACCACGGCCCTGCAGCCGTACGCGGAGAAGGTGCGGCACGACACCGGGGTGACCTTCATCACCATCATGGATCCGCACGGGATCCGCTGGACGCATCCGAACCCGAAGCGGATAGGCGGCGTCTTCGTCGGCAACACCGGCCCGGCACGGCACGGGCACACCTTCTCCGAGACCTACACCGGCACCCTCGGCCCGTCGGTGCGCACGGTCACCCCGATCCGGGACCACGGGCGGCTGGTGGGCATGGTCAGCGCCGGCATCGCCGTCGAGGCCATCACCGAGCAGGTGCGCGAGCAGGTGATGGTGCTGCTGCTTGTCGCCGGCGGCGCGCTGGCGCTGGGCGGTCTGGGCACCTATGTCGTCAACACGCGGCTGCGGCGGCACACGCACGGCATGAACGCGGCCGAGCTGAGCCGCATGCACGCCTACCACCAGGCGACGCTGCATGCCGTGCGCGAGGGGCTGCTGATGCTGGACGGCCGGCGGCGCGTCGCACTGATCAACGACGGAGCGCGGGAGCTGCTGGCTCTGCACGGCCCGGACGTCGTGGGCCGCAACGTGGCGGAGCTGGACCTGCCCGCACCGCTGACCGGTGCGCTCCTCGCCTCGGAGCCGCGGGTGGACGAGGTGCAGCTGACCACCGACCGGGTCGTGGTCGTCAACACCTCGCCGGTCTCCGGCGGCGAGCAGCGCGGCACCGTGGTGACGCTGCGGGACCACACCGAGCTGCAGGCGCTGACCGGGGAGCTGGACTCGGTGCGCGGCTTCGCCGAGGCACTGCGCTCACAGGCGCACGAGGCGGCGAACCGGCTGCACACCGTCGTCTCGCTGATCGAGCTCGGCCGGGTCGCGGAGGCGGTCGACTTCGCCACCGAGGAGCTGCAGCTGGCACAGGCGCTCACGGACCAGGTGGTGGCCGCGGTCTCCGAGCCGGTGCTGGCCGCGCTGCTGCTGGGCAAGGCGGCACAGGCCAACGAGCGCGGCGCCGAACTGGTGCTGACTCCGGACAGCAGGCTGGACGACTCGCTGCTGCCGCCGCGGCTGCCCTCGCGTGAGCTGGTCACCGTGGTGGGAAACCTCATCGACAACGCCCTCGACGCGGCCGCACCCACCGACCAGGAGGCGGCGGCCCCCCGTTCCGTCCCGCCGCCGCGCGTCACGGTGACGGTGCGCACGGAGCATTCCGACGCCGACGCCGGCAGCGGCACCGGAAGGGCACCCGCCACACTGCTGCTGCGTGTCGCCGACAACGGGCCGGGCATCACCGAGCAGGCCGCCGAGGCGGTCTTCCGGCGCGGCTGGTCGACGAAGGACACCGGTGCCGAGGGCGGCCGCGGCCTGGGCCTGGCCCTGGCCCGGCAGGCCGCCCGGCGGCTGGGCGGCGAGGTGGAGCTGGGCGGCTCCGCGGTGGGCGGGGCGGTCTTCACCGTCCGGGTGCCGCTGCCCGGACCGGCCGGCACGGGCGTGCCGGCGTGAGCGGGGAGACTCCCGCGCTGCGGGTGCTCGTCGTCGAGGACGACCCCGTCGCCGCCGACGCGCACGCGCTGTACGTGTCGCGGGTGCCGGGCTTCGAGGTGGCCGCGGTCGCGCACTCCCGGGCGGAGGCGGTCCGGCTGCTGGAGCGGGAGCCGGTCGACCTGATCCTGCTGGACCTGTATCTGCCCGACGGCCACGGGCTGACGCTGCTGCGTTTTCTGCGCAGCGCGGGCCACACCGCGGACGTCTTCGCGGTGACCTCGGCACGGGACCTGACGGTGGTGCGCGAGGGAGTCTCCCTCGGCGTCGTCCAGCACGTGCTCAAACCGTTCACCTTCCCCACGCTGCGCGAACGGCTGCTGCGCTACGCGCAGTTCCGGGCGGCCGCGGCCGCAGGTGACGGCGAGGCGGGCAGCCAGGCGGAGGTCGACCGGGCGATGTCCGCGCTTCGGGCGCCGCAGCCCGTCACCCTGCCCAAGGGGCTGAGCGCCTCGACGCAGGAGCGGGTGGTCTCGGCGCTGCGGGAGGCCGGACGGGACGGTCTGACGGCGAGTGCCGCCGCCGAGCGGATCGGTGTCAACCGGATCACCGCGCGGCGCTACCTGGAGCATCTGGTGCTGTCCGAACGGGCCGACCGGCGTCCGCAGTACGGCCAGGTGGGACGCCCCGAGTTCTGCTACCGCTGGCGGGTCTGAGGAACATCCGGCGTGCCCCGGGCCGGATTCGGGCGAACGCACCGTGGCCCGGCCCGGTGCCGCGCTCCTCCTTCGACGCCGCCGCGGCGGAGCACCTCACGGATGTGCTCGCCCGGTTCCGGGAGCCGGGCGAAGGCGGCGGGCGCTGAAGCGCGCCGGTCAGAAAACGGCTTCGGTCTCGTCCATCCGGTCCTGCTGGACGTGCTTGAGCTCCGAGACGCCGTCCGCCAGCGGCACCATCACGATGTCCGTACCGCGCAGCGCCGTCATCATGCCGAACTCGCCTCGGTGCACGGCCTCCACGGCGTGCCAGCCGAACCGGGTGGCCAGTACCCGGTCATACGCGGTGGGCGTGCCACCACGCTGCACGTGGCCCAGGATGACCGTGCGGGCCTCCTTGCCCAGGCGGTGCTCCAGCTCGGCCGACAGCCGGTTGCCGATGCCGGCGAACCGCTCGTGCCCGTACTGGTCGATGACGCCCTTCTCGTACGGCATCGAACCCTGGGCGGGGTGCGCGCCCTCGGCGACGCAGATGAGGGCGAACTTCTTGTCGCGGGCGAAGCGCTCCTCGACCATCTTGACCAGGTCGTCGACCTCGAAGTTCCGCTCCGGGACGCAGATGGCGTGTGCGCCGGCCGCCATGCCGGCCTCCAGCGCGATCCAGCCGGCGTGCCGGCCCATGACCTCCACGACCATGACCCGCTGGTGGGACTCGGCCGTGGTCTTCAGCCGGTCCATGGCCTCGGTCGCAACGGTGACCGCGGTGTCGAACCCGAAGGTACGGTCGGTCGCGGAGATGTCGTTGTCGATCGTCTTGGGCACCCCGACGACGGGCACGCCCGCGTCCGCCAGCATCCGGGCCGCCGTGAGCGTGCCCTCACCGCCGATCGGGATCAGGGCGTCCAGCGCCAGCCGCCCGACGAGCTCCTCGGAGTTCTCGCAGGCCTCCTGGAGCCGGGCGCGCTCCAACCGGGAAGAGCCGAGGATCGTCCCGCCGCGGGCCAGGATGCCGCTGACGGAGTTGATGTCCAGCGGACGGTAACGGCCCTCGAGCAGGCCCTTGAAACCGTCCTCGAATCCGATGACCTCGTCGTTCCGGTCGGCCACGGCACGGTGGACGACGGACCGGATCACGGCGTTCAGTCCGGGGCAGTCGCCGCCCGCGGTGAGGACTCCGATGCGCATGAGGTTCGCTTCTCCTGCTTGCTGATGTCGGGGTGCCGAGGGTTTCGGTCCGGGGACGAACCGAGGCGATTATTTCATGTTCTGAAGGCAGAGCCCACTTCATCGTGGCCCGTGCGTTCGCCTCATGGCGACGGGGCGTGCCCTCGTCCCGCCGCGCGGCGCTGCCGGTCACACAGGTAATGTCAAGAGTAGTCATCAGACGTCGTATACCGGCCGCTGCGGGAGCGGATTTCACTCGACGGAGACCGCGGCAGCCGATCAGTGGCCGCAGCCCGCTCAGCCGGCGAGGGAGAGGGATCCGTGACCCGGAGCGTGTACGTGACCGGTACCGACCGGGGTGACGGACGGCAGGTCGTCGAACTCGGCGTCATGGAGCTGCTGACCCGCCAGGTCGACCGGGTCGGGATCTTCCGACCGCTCGCCCATGACGGCGCCGACCCTATCGTGGATCTGCTCCGCGCCCGCTATCGTCTCTCCCAGCCCTCCGGGAGCGTCGTCGGGCTCGGCTACGACGAGGCCACCGCCCTGCAGGCCGACCGCGGCACCGACGAGCTGGTCTCACAGCTCGTGGACCGGTTCCACACGGTCACCGCCGGTTACGAGGCGGTCCTCGTGCTCGGCACCGACTTCGCGGACACCGGCCTGCCCGCCGAACTGGCCCTCAATGCCCGGCTGGCCAACGAGTTGGGCGCCGCCGTGCTGATCGTGGTCGGCGGGCACGGGCAGAGCGCCGAGTCCGTCGTCGCCGAGGTGCGCAACGCCCACCACGCCTACGCCTCGCTCGGCTGCGAGATCCTGGCGACGATCGCCAACCGGGTGCCGGACGAGACGGCCGCCGAGGCCGGGCGCACGCTGTCCGGCCATCTCCCGGAGCCGGTCTTCGTGCTGCCCGAGGAACCGGCCCTGTCCGCCCCCACCGTCGCCCAGGTGCGGCAGGTGCTGGACGCGAAGGTGCTGCTGGGCGACCCGGCCGGACTGGCCAGGGACGTGCGCGACTTCGTCTTCGGCGGTGCCCACCTGCCGACCTTCCTGCCTGCGCTGACCGAGGGATGCATGGTCATCACGCCAGGCGACCGGGCCGACCTGATCGTGGGCGCGCTCGCCGCGCACTCGGCCGGCTCGCCGCCCATCGCCGGCGTCGTACTCACCCTCGACGAGCTGCCCGGTCACGAGACGATGGCGCTGGCCGAACGCCTGGCGCCCGGCACGCCCGTGCTGGCCGTCCCCCAGGGCTCTTTCCCGACCGCAGCCGAGCTGTTCTCACTCGAGGGCAAGCTGACGGCCGCCACCCCGCGCAAGGCGGAAATCGCCCTCGGCCTGTTCGAGACCGGTGTCGAGACCCGGCAGCTGACCGAGCGGCTCTCGGTGGACCGCAGCGAGCGCATCACTCCGATGATGTTCGAGCACGAACTGATCGAGCGCTCCCGAACGGCGCGCCGGCATGTGGTATTGCCGGAGGGCGGCGAGGAGCGGGTGCTGCGGGCGGCCGAGGTGCTGCTGCGCCGGAACATCTGCGACCTCACGCTGCTCGGCGACCCGGCCGTGGTGCGCCGGCGGGCGGCCGAGCTGGGCATCGACCTGCATCTGCTGTCCGACGACGAACTGCCGGTCTCCACCGCTGCCTGCGCCCGGGTCGCCGACCCGGTCACCTCCCCGCTGCGCGACCGGTTCGCCGAGCGGTACGCCGCGCTGCGCTCCCACCGTGGCGTCACCGTCGAACTGGCGCACGACGTCGTCGCGGATGTCTCCTACTTCGGCACCCTCATGGTGGCCGAGGGCCTGGCCGACGGCATGGTCTCCGGGGCCGCACACTCCACGGCGGCCACCATCCGGCCGGCCTTCGAGGTGATCAGGACGAAGCCGGACGCCGCAATCGTCTCCTCGGTCTTCTTCATGTGCCTGGCCGACCGGGTGCTCGTCTACGGCGACTGCGCCGTCAACCCCGACCCGGACGCCGAGCAGCTCGCCGACATCGCCGTCCAGTCCGCCGCCACCGCCGCCCAGTTCGGTGTCACCCCGCGCATCGCAATGCTGTCCTACTCCACGGGCACCTCCGGCGCGGGCGCCGACGTGGACAAGGTACGGCGGGCCACCGAACTGCTGCGGGAGCGGCGCCCGGACCTGCCGGTGGAGGGCCCGATCCAGTACGACGCGGCCGTCGAGCCGTCGGTCGCCGCCACCAAGCTGCCCGGGTCGCCGGTGGCGGGCCAGGCGACCGTGCTGGTCTTCCCGGACCTGAACACCGGCAACAACACCTACAAGGCGGTGCAGCGCTCGGCCGGTGCGGTGGCGGTCGGACCAGTGCTGCAGGGCCTGCGCAAACCGGTCAACGACCTCTCGCGCGGCGCGCTCGTCCAGGACATCGTGAACACCGTGGCGATCACCGCCGTCCAGGCACAGGAATGGAATCCCGCACCATGACCGCCCCTGCCGCCACCCGCGTGCTCGTGCTCAACTGCGGCTCGTCGTCGCTGAAGTACCAGCTGCTGGACATGGCCGACCACAGCCGGCTGGCCGTCGGCCTGGTCGAGCGGATCGGCGAAGAGACCTCGCGGCTGGTGCACACCCCCCTCACCACCGGTGGTGAGCCACGCGAGCGGCAGGCGCCGATCGCCGGCCACGAAGCCGCGTTGAATGCCGTCGCACACGAACTCACCGCGGACGGGCTGGGTCTGGACTCTCCCGAACTCGCCGCCATCGGGCACCGCGTGGTGCATGGCGGCCGCCGGTTCACCGAGCCGACTCTGATCGACGAGACGGTCCTGGCCGAGGTCGAGCGGCTGGTGCCGCTCGCGCCGCTGCACAATCCGGCCAACCTGACCGGCATCGCCACGGCCCACGCGCTCAACCCGGGCCTGCCGCAGGTCGCGGTCTTCGACACCGCCTTCCACACCACGATGCCGGAGTACGCGGCCCGCTACGCGATCGACACGGCAGACGGCCGACGCACACCGGGTGCGGCGGTACGGCTTCCACGGCACCTCGCACGCCTACGTCTCCCGGAAGACGGCCGAACTGCTGGGCCGCGCTCCGTCCGAGGTGAACGTGATCGTGCTGCACCTGGGCAACGGGGCCTCGGCCTCAGCGGTGTGCGGCGGCCGCTGCGTGGAGACCTCGATGGGCCTGTCGCCGCTGGAGGGCCTGGTCATGGGCACCCGCTCGGGCGACGTGGACCCGGCGGTCGTCTTCCACCTGGCGCGGGTGGCCGGGATGTCCGTGGACGAGATCGACACGCTGCTGAACAAGCGCAGCGGTCTGGTCGGGATGTGCGGTGACAACGACATGCGGGAGATCACCCGCCGCATCGGCGAGGGCGACCCGGCCGCGAAACTGGCCTTCGACGTCTACGTCCACCGGTTGAAGAAGTACGTCGGCGCCTACTGCGCCGTCCTCGGGCGGGTTGACGCGGTCGCCTTCACCGCCGGGGTGGGCGAGAACGCCGCCGCCGTGCGCGAGGCCGCACTCGCCGGGCTGGAACCGCTGGGCCTGGCGGTTGATCCGGAGCTGAACGCGGCACGGGGCGGGAACTCACGGCTGATCTCGCAGGCCGGTTCCCGGGTCGCGGTCGCGGTGGTGCCGACCGACGAGGAGCTGGAGATCGCCGAGCAGACGTACGCGCTGGTCAGCGGGTGAACGAGGTGAGCCGCGTCACCCCCCGTAGGTTCCGCTACTGAACAAAACGATAGGATCGTCCTCATGCGCCGTTCCAAGATCGTCTGTACCCTGGGTCCCGCCGTCGACTCCTACGAGCAGCTGAAGACCATGCTCGAGGCAGGCATGAACGTGGCCCGCTTCAACATGAGCCACGGCACGCACGCCGAGCACGAGGAGCGCTACGAACGGCTCCGCAAGGCGGCGGAGGACACCGGGCTGGCAGTCGGCGTCCTGGCCGACCTGCAGGGCCCGAAGATCCGGCTTGAGACGTTCGCCGAGGGCCCGGTGGAGCTGGTGCGCGGCGAGGAGTTCACGATCACCACGGAGGACGTGGCCGGGGACAAGTCGATCTGCGGCACCACCTACAAGGGACTCCCCGGCGACGTGGCCAAGGGCGACCCGGTGCTGATCAACGACGGCAACGTGGCGCTGCAGGTCGTCGAGGTCAACGGCCCGCAGGTGCGCTGCATCGTCATCGAGGGCGGCGTGATCTCCGACCACAAGGGGATCAACCTGCCGGGCACGGCCGTCAACGTGCCGGCGCTGTCGGAGAAGGACGTCGAGGACCTGCAGTTCGCGCTGCGCATGGGCTGCGACATGGTCGCGCTCTCCTTCGTGCGCAGCGCCTCCGACGTGAACGACGTGCACCGCGTCATGGACGAGGTCGGGCGCCGGGTCCCGGTGATCGCCAAGGTCGAGAAGCCGCAGGCCGTGCAGAACATGCAGGAGGTCGTCATGGCCTTCGACGGCGTGATGGTGGCCCGCGGCGACCTGGCGGTGGAGTACCCGCTGGAGCGGGTGCCGATGGTGCAGAAGCGGCTCATCGAGATGTGCCGCCGCAACGCCAAGCCGGTGATCGTGGCGACGCAGATGATGGAGTCGATGATCACCAACTCCCGTCCCAGCCGCGCCGAGGCCTCCGACGTGGCCAACGCGATCCTGGACGGCACGGACGCGGTGATGCTCTCGGCGGAGTCCTCGGTCGGTCAGTACCCGGTCGAGACCGTCAACACCATGTCGCGGATCGTCGAGGCGGCCGAGGAGGAACTGCTCAGCAAGGGCCTGCAGCCGCTGGTCCCCGGCAAGAAGCCGCGCACCCAGGGCGGATCGGTGGCGCGCGCCGCCTGCGAGATGGCCGACTTCCTCGACGGCAAGTCGCTGGTGGCCTTCACCAAGTCCGGGGACACCGCCCGCCGGCTGTCCCGCTACCGCACCTGCCAGCCGATCCTCGCCTTCACCACCGACATCTCCACCCGCAACCAGCTCACGCTGAGCTGGGGCGTGGAGACCTTCGTCGTCCCGCACGTGGAGACCACCGACGCGATGGTCGAACTGGTCGACGCCGAGCTGCTGAAGCTGCAGCGCTACGCCGAGGGCGACCTGATGATCATCACGGCCGGCTCCCCGCCCGGCGTCCCCGGCACCACCAACATGGTCCGCGTCCACCACCTGGGCGTCGAGGGCGCATAGCCACCACCTGCAGTCCCCGGATCGGTCGAAACCCGCGTGGCCCAGGGCGAAGCCCTGGGCCACGCGGGCTCTACGGGCGGTAGCTGCTCCCCCTGCAGGGCTCACGAATGCGTATGCCCGTAGAGCTGTCCATCCGGCACCGGCCCCAGCCATGGGAGTCGATGGACATCACTGCTCGACGGCAGCCCGTTGTGGGTCTCCGACGTCGAACCCGGCTCCACCCCGGACATCACCGCCGCCCGCCTCCATGCGCTGCCCGCCCTGTACAAGGCCGCCGCCGACGGCATGCAGACGCTGGCGGACAAGGGCTACATCGGCGCCGGCATCGGCGTCCACATCCCCGCCCCTCGCCCGAAGGGGAAGTCCGAGCAGGCGCTCTACGTCGACACCCGGATGACGAACGTGCTGATCAGGCACGTCCGCGCACTCGGCGAAGGCGCCGCTGCCGAGCTCAAGGAACGCTGGCGGGCACTCAAGCACGTCACGCTCAGCCCGTGCCGGATCGGCGACATAGCCCGTGCCGCACTCGTCCTCAACCAGCAATGGAAGTAAGCCTCACTGAGAAAACGTCACTCGACGGTCACCCCTCCCAAGCTGTCCGAACCGTTGTCGACGCTCACCTCAGCCCCGCCAGGCACATCAGGTTCGCTTCCGTCGATGTAAGCGGGCAGCCCCGCGGCTTGGAGTTCGTGACGAACTCGCCGTGCTGTCTCGTTGCGCTCTGCCATCACCTCGTCTGACGCGATATGGCGTTCGTCCACGTTCCCGCTCATCAAACCCGTTCTTTCCCGTACGTGCGGCGGGCGTCTTCCGTTCCGGCGACGCCCGCTGTTTCACTCGTCAGGTGAGATCAGTCAGTTTCCCTGGTCGGCCTGTTCGATCATCTTCCTGAGCTTACGAGCCGCCTGCCTGTTGACCTCGGATTATTCCCCGTAGGGCACCGCCCAACTCGCCGGCGTGCCCTCCTTCAAGGGACTGATGAACGGTGTGGTGACACCTTGACCTGCCCCACGTCCTGGGTTCCAGATCTGGTGGCTGTCTGGCAGTCCTTCACGAAAGGCTGTCAGCTATCCGTGCATCAGTCCCCCGATCTTGTGCAGCCTCATTGAAGATCAAACCGATGATGGAGCTTGTGAGGCCAACGCGACGAGGCCCGCACCCCCAAGGGGTGCGGGCCTCGTCGCGTTTGGCGCTGTGGCGGGCGGTCAGGCGCCCGTCATGTACGAGTGGAGGCCGGGGACCGTCAGGGTGCCGCCGAACTGGCCGGCCTGCGTCACCTTGGCGTTGGTGAAGAAGACCTCGGGAGTCTGCAGCGGCGGCGGGTGCTCCGGGTCGAAGGTGATCGGGATCAGCCCGAACAGGTTGCCGCTGAGCTTCTCGGTGTAGAGCGTCACGGTGCCGTTGCGGATCGTGGACGTCGAACCAGGAGCCGCCTGCACGTGGTACTTCAGGCCGTTCGGCCCGTCGATGATCTGGTGCAGGTTGCCGATGTCGATGCCCGACGCGGTGAACTTCAGCGCCTGCTTGGTGCTGCCGTTCGCCGTACGCAGGTTGACGACGCCGTCGTAGTGCAGGCCGTGCAGCGCCAGCAGCGAGGACTCCAGGTGCCAGGGCTGGTTCGGCAGCGTGACGGGGGCCTGCTCGCCGTCGCCGGCGACCTTCTTCTCCTCGACGCACGGGAAGGCCTTCTTGCCACCGTCGTCGGCCGCCTGCGCGTCCTTCGCGGCCTTGTCATCGGTGGCCTTGCCGGCGGCGTCCTCAGCGTCCTTCGCGGCCTTGTCTGCCGCGTCCTTCGCCTTGTCCGCGGTGTCGCCGACGGTGTCGGTGACACCCTTCACGCCGTCCTTGACCCCGTCGACGGTCTTCTTGACCGGGCCGGATTCCTGCGTGTCGTCCGTGGACGAGGAGTCCGGCTTGTCGGCCGACGTCTGGGAGGCGGTGTCGTCCGGCTTCGACGAGCCGCCGCCGAGCAGGCCGCCCAGCGCGTCACCGACGCCGCCGAGCAGACCGCCGCCACCGCCGTCGTCCTGCTGGGACGGGCTGGGCGACGGTACGGGCTCGTCGTCCTTGGAGGAGGAGCCGAGTCCGCTGAACCGGAGTCGTCCTTGCCGGAGTCGGTGTGGGACGGCGAGGGCTTCGGGCTCGGCCTCGTCGGCCGTGGAGCCTGTCTCGTCCTTGCCCGGGGAGTCCTTCGCGGAACCGTCCTTCGCAGCCTTGTCCTGCTCGGTCTTCTCCTGCTTCTTGTCCGCGTCGTCCGGCGCCTTGTCGGGCGCGGAGACGCAGGGGCCGTCGCGGAAGGGGCTCTTGGGCAGCCCCTTGGCGCTGGCCAGCTGCGGCGTCAGCCCCATGCCCATCAGGACGGCGGACGGCATCGCGGCGATGGCTATCGCCTTGCCCGTGGGCACCTGCAGTCGGGTCAGCAGGGACTTCCTCGGCGCCGCGTGGCGCGGACCGGTTCTCGGCACGACCCGGCGTCCGGCACGGCTTTCACCATGCCGTCCGCATCCTCGTGGAGCTCGTCACCAGGCACGGCGCCTCCCGTTCCCGTGGTTCGCGTCGGCCTCGGTGTCGAACACCGAGGCGGTTCCAGTGGCTGACATGTCGTCCAGAGCGCTGCCGGTACCCGCTGCGCCCGCGGGGGCGGCGGCCTCGACGGGGGCTGACTCCGCGGCCGCTCCGCTCCGCCACCCCGGTGTGCTCCCCGGCGGCCGGCTGCCGAGCGGCGCCCACGCGACGCCCAGCGCGCCGCCGAAGAGCCCCAGCAGGAAGCCGATCACGAAGCCGCCGAAGTTCGAGATGACCAGCGAGACCAGCGAGAGCAGGATCGCCGCGACACCGGCGAAGACCCGGGACTGGGACTGATACCACATGGTCAGTCCGAGCACCACCAGCAGGACGCCGATGATGAGCGATCCCGCGCCGGCTGTCGTCGCCAAACGGATGCGTCAGCGACCCGAGCGTCGGATTCTCGATACGGGACGTAGACGATCGGAATGCCGGCCAGCATGGTCAGCAGTCCGCCCCAGAACGGGCGCTGCCCGCGCCATACCCGGAAGTTCTGGCGCAGCTGGCCGAAACGGTCCATCGGCTGCTCTCGCGTGTCGGCGCTCATACGTACAGCTCCTCGGGACTGGCACGAAGCGTGCGTTGTCATCAGCCCGTCCGGGCGCGGCACGGGTTCGCCCCGCCCCGCGCCCGGGCGGTCAGTCACTCAGAAGCACTCGTGCTTGCCCTTGCTTCACGGACATGTGGAGGCCACTGAGCTTGAAGGTTCCCGCCGTGGTCGCCCAGGCGGTCTGCTTGACGTCGGTCAGCGTGGCGGACCTTTCGGCCTGCTGAGCGAAGGAACCCGCTTGAGTAGTGCTTGTCACCCTTGTGCAGGCCGGGGCCCTTGGTGGTGTCGTCCACCGACACGCCGATGTCGATGTTCGTGAACGTCGCGTTCGTCGACAGATCGGTCGCATCGATGTACAGCGTCTTGGCCTCGACCGGGGCGACGCCCTCCCCGCCGGCGCCAAGCTTCATCGACACGTCGCCGAAACCCGGAACCGGAACGACCACCGACTGACACAGATTGGTGATCGTGGCGTGATTCATGCCGACGACCGTGACGGGCTTGATGCCCGCCTTCGTCTTGTCGACGGCGCCGTACTGGGTGAACCCAGTGCCGGTGATGTGGTCGGCCCGACACCTTGAACTGCTGGCCGGACACGCTGAATGACGCCGCCAGCGCACCCTGCGAAAGGGCCACGCCTATCGCCGCGGTGGCGGCGACGCTGGGCACCATGACGACGGCGAACCGCTTCCATCTGGTGCCGCCACGAGCCAGGGACTCCATGACTTTCCTCCTTCTCGGACGTACATCTCCGGCAGGGGCCGTGACCCGTACCTGGGATGGGAGAAGTGCTACGTCCTCGGGAAGGAGAGCGCCGTCATCAAAGAACGTACGTGCGACGTGCGTCCGTGCTGTCGGCGATCACCCCCGAGTGACAACCAATGGCCACGCTCTCGCGTAACCCGCTGGATCGGACAGGCTCCGTCCGCGACGAAGACCCCCCTGTCCGGAGCCGGTGATGTTACCGCCGACCCGCTCGGTGGGGACCCACCCCCGACGGACCGCCGGGTTGGCTACCAGGCGAAGGGAATAGACCGAGCGTGGCCGATCGTGGTGCATCCCGAGCGTGGGCACAAGGGGTGTCATTACTTGCGAGTAACGCCCCGATAACCGGTAGACGGCCCGTCAGTCTAGTATGTACTACGCGGGGTGTTCGACACCGCATCGAAAGCGGGTGACGGATCCGGACACAACCGGAGAATTGACTTCCGCCGATCACCCAAGTGACGACGGAAGCCGATTGCCAAGTTTTGGCAAAACGAAGCAACCGTCGTCACCGGGTCGACATGTCTGCACCGCAGGTGCAGGCCAATCAGAACAGCACGCGGGCGAGGGCACTACGGGCCGTGACAACCCGCGGATCCTCGGATCCGATCACCTCGAACAGCTCCAGCAGCCGCACCCGCGCCGCCTCCCGGTCATCTCCCGCGGACCGTTGCACGGTCTCCACAAGCCGGCCGAAAGCGTCCTCCACATGACCGCCGACGAGGTCGAGGTCCGCGGCGCGCAGCTGGGCGGCGACGTCCTCGGGCCGCTCCGCCGCCTCCTTGCGCACCTGCTGGGCATCCAGACCCTGCACCCGGCCGAGCAGCTGCGCCTGCGCCAGGCCGAGCTTCGCCTCGAGGTTTCCGGGGTCGGCGGAGAGCACGTTCTCGTAGGCCTGCGACCGCGCCGTTCAGGTCGCCGGCGTCCAGCGCGCTGTGCGCGGCCGCCAGCGCCGGGTCCTCCGGCACCTCGGGCTCGGCCTGCTCAACGGGGGCGTCCTCCTCCGGCAGGTTCTGCAGCCCGGTGATGCCGAACCGCTCCTCGGCGACCTGGACCAGCTGGTCCAGCGTCTGCCGGATCTGCTGCTCCGGTGCGGCGCCCTGGAACAGCGGCAGCGCCTGGCCGGCGACCACCGCGAACACCGCCGGAATGCCCTGCACCCCGAACTGCTGGAACAGCATCTGGTTGCTGTCGACGTCGATCTTGGCCAGCAGGAGGCGGCCGGCGTACTCCTCGACCAGCCGCTCCAGCAGGGGGCCGAGCTGCTTGCACGGCTCGCACCACTCGGCCCAGAAGTCGATGACGACCGGCACCTCGGCCGAGCGCTGCAGGACGTCCTGCTCGAACCGCGCCTCGTCGACGTCGATCACCAGGCCGGCCGGCGCCGGGCTCCCGCCCTGTTCGGCCTGCCGCGCCTGCTCCGCCTTCTGTTTGGCCTCCCCGGCCGCCTTGACCGCGGCGAGGTCGACCGCTCCGCTCATGGACATGTTGCGTGGCTGCATGGGACCAGTCTCCCCCCTCCGCGCGGTGTTCACGGCCAGGTCCCCGCCCGGCGGACGATCGGCACGGAAACCCCTGTTTCGATACGCCTCGTAGCGTAACGCATGGCCTGGGTAGAGTCGAGGCCATGGCACGCCCCCGCAGCGCCGCCGCCGACAGCGCGATCCTCGACGCCACCAGGGCCGCACTGGTCGAACAGGGCTGGTCGGGGCTGACGATGAGCGACGTCGCGGAACGAGCCGGCGTGGCGAAGACCACCCTCTACCGGCGCTGGGGCAGCAAGAGCGAACTGGTCGTGGACGCCGTCGCGGTGCTCTTCGACGAGCTCGAACTGCCCGACCGCGGCAGTCTCCGGGCCGACGTCGAGGGCGTCGTCCTCTCCTTCGGCGCGCTGCTGGACCGGCCGGAGGCCAAGACGGCGCTCATGGCACTGGTCGCGGAGGCCACCCGGGATCCGGCACTGCGCGACAGGGTGCGCTCGGCGATCGTCGAGCGGCAGAAGCACCTGGTGCAGGAGGGGCGGCGCTGCGCGCAGGAGCGCGGCGAGCTGCCGCCGGACGGACCGGACTCCGACCGCGCCGCCGACCTCATCTTCGACGTGATCGCCGGTTCCGTGGTGCACCGGGCGCTGGTCAGCGCGGAACCGGTGGACGCCGCCTGGGCCGAGTCCTTCGCCACGCTGCTGCTGGGCGGGCTCGGCGAGGTCGGCTGAACGTTTCGTTCGACGTGCTCGCGCGCCCGCCCCGCCGGAGCGGGACGGGCGCGCGAGGAGGCTGATACCGGGGTTCCAAGGGCTCAGAAGCCGGCCGGCTCGGTGTAGACGCCCCATTCGTCGCGCAGGACGCCGCAGATCTCGCCGAGCGTGGCCTCGGCCCGCACGGCCTCCAGCATCGGCTCGATCATGTTGCCGCCGTCACGGGCGGCCGTGAGCATCGCCTGCAGCGAGGACGTGACCCTCGCGTCGTCTCGCTTCGCCTTGCGGTCGGCCAGCACCCGCACCTGCTCGCGCTCCACCTCGTGGCTGACCCGCAGGATCTCCAGGTCGCCGGTGACCGAGCCGGTGTGGCAGTTGACGCCGACGACCCGCTTGTCGTCCTTCTCCAGCGCCTGCTGGTACTGGAAGGCGGCCTCGGCGATCTCGCCGGTGAACCAGCCGTCCTCGATGCCGCGCAGGATGCCCGAGGTGATCGGGCCGATGGGGTGCTGCTCGTCCGGACAGGCGCGACGGCCGCGCTCCTTGATCTGCTCGAAGATCTTCTCGGCGTCCGCTTCGATCCGGTCGGTGAGCTGCTCGACGTACCAGGAGCCGCCCAGCGGGTCGGCGACGTTGGTGACGCCGGTCTCCTCCATCAGCACCTGCTGGGTGCGCAGCGCGATCTCGGCGGCCTGCTCGCTGGGCAGGGCGAGGGTCTCGTCGAGCGCGTTGGTGTGCAGCGAGTTGGTGCCGCCGAGGACCGCCGAGAGTGCCTGCGCCGCGGTGCGTACGACGTTGTTGTACGGCTGCTGGGCGGTGAGCGAGACGCCGGCCGTCTGAGTGTGGAAGCGCAGCCACTGGGCCTTCTCGGACGTGGCGCCGTACACGTCCCGCATCCAGCGCGCCCAGATCCGGCGGGCCGCGCGGAACTTGGCGATCTCCTCGAAGAAGTCGAGGTGCGCGTCGAAGAAGAAGGACAGCCCCGGCGCGAACGTGTTCACGTCCAGGCCGCGGCTCAGGCCGAGTTCGACGTACCCGAAGCCGTCGGCGAGGGTGTAGGCGAGCTCCTGCGCGGCCGTGGAGCCGGCCTCGCGGATGTGGTACCCGGAGACGGACAGCGGCTTGTAGGCGGGGATGGAGGACGCGCAGTGCTCCATCAGGTCGCCGATCAGGCGCAGGTGGGGCTCGGGCTGGAAGAGCCACTCCTTCTGCGCGATGTACTCCTTGAAGATGTCCGTCTGCAGCGTGCCATTGAGCACGCCCGGATCCACGCCCTGCCGCTCGGCGGCGACCAGGTACATGCAGAAGACCGGCACGGCCGGCCCGGAGATCGTCATCGAGGTGGTGACGTCGCCGAGCGGGATGCCGTCGAAGAGCACCTCCATGTCAGCGGCGGAGTCGATGGCGACGCCGCAGTGGCCCACCTCGCCCAGCGACTTCGGCTCGTCCGAGTCGCGGCCCATCAGAGTCGGCATGTCGAAGGCGACCGAGAGGCCGCCACCGCCGGCCTCCAGGATCATCTTGTACCGCTCGTTGGTCTGCTGGGCGTTGCCGAAGCCCGCGAACTGGCGGATCGTCCAGGTGCGGCCCCGGTAGCCGGTGGGGTGCAGCCCGCGGGTGTACGGAAACTCGCCGGGCCAGCCGATCCGCTCGAACCCCTCGTAGGCGTCGCCCGGGCGCGGCCCGTAGACCGGGTCGACCGGGTCGCCCGAGAGCGTGGTGAAGTCGGCGTCGCGCTTGCGTGCGGCGTCGAAACGCTCCTGCCAGCGCCGGCGCCCCTGCTCGATGGCCTCAGCATCCATTGCGGTGTCTTCCGCCTCTCTGCGACCCGCACCCTGCGGTTCCAGGAGCGGACAATTACTTGGACGTCCTATTAAGTGTCGCCGCGCGACCGCCTCCGGCGCAAGAGCAGCAGGTGGGAGCAGGACCGGCAGGGGGCGGGACGGAGTCCGCGTACCGGGCGCTTACCCTCGTTCCATGAAGAAAAGCGTGTTGACCCGCTACCGCGTCATGGCCTACGCGACGGCGATCATGCTGCTCCTGCTGTGCGGCTGCATGATCATGAAATACGGCTTCGGTACGGGGGAGAACGTCACCCTCGCCGTGGCCCAGCTGCACGGCTTCCTCTACATCATCTACCTGGTCTTCGCCTTCGAGCTGGGGCAGAAGGCCCGCTGGTCGTTCGGGAAGCTGCTGTGGGTGCTGGTCGCCGGGACCATTCCGACGGCCGCCTTCTTCGTCGAGCGCAAGGTGACCAGGGAGGTCGGGCCGCTGATCGCCGGCCAGACCCCGGAGCCCGTCGAGGTCTGAGGTCTACTCTTCGAAGTCTTCGGCCGCGACCCGCAGCGGGCGCAGCAGCGCGAAGATCTCCGCGCACTCCTCCGCGTCGTAGGCGTCCATCCCGAACTCCGCGGCTATCAGGTCGCGGGTGGCCGCCTCGCACACCTGGCGTCCCTTGTCGGTGATCGACGCAAGGACCCCGCGCCCGTCCTCCGGATTGGGCCGCTTGGCGACCAGACCTGAGCGCTTCAGCCTGTCGACGGTGTTGGTCACCGAGGTGGGGTGCACCATGAGCCGCTCGCCGATCTTGGACATCGGCAGTTCGCCGGCCCGGGAGAACGTGAGCAGCACCAGCGCCTCGTAGCGCGCGAACGTCAGTCCGTGCGGCCTGACGACGGCGTCCACCCGGGACAACAGGATCTGCTGCGCCCGCATGATGGATGTGATCGCGGCCATCGAGGGCACGGACCCCCATCGCCGTGTCCACAGTTCGTCGGCACGGGCGATCGGGTCGAAGGACAGGCTGAGCGGCTTCGGCACGCCGCCGACCATACCGGCCGGTCACATGGCGGCCGGCCCCGTCTCACTCTTCGGCAGGCGATTTCGCCCGCTCCGGAACGCGGCGGCGATGTCCGGCGGTCAGGACAGGTAGCGCTCGACGGTGTCGACCTTGGCGGTGAGTCCGTCCGTGATCCCGGGGCGGATGTCCGCCTTGAGCACCAGAGAGACGCGCGGCGCGCGGGCCTCGACGACGGCGACGGCGCGCCGGACCACGTCCATGCACTCCTCCCACTCGCCCTCGAGCGAGGTGAACATGGCATCGGTGCGGTGCGGCAGCCCCGACTCTCGCACCACGCGGACCGCGTCGGCGACGTACTCCCCCACGTCCGCGCCGACGCCGAGCGGAGTGACGGAGAAGGCGACGATCACGCGGCGGCCGCCTGCTGCTCCTGCCGGGCGGCGCGCACGGCGGCCACACCGGCGTCCTCCTCGCGGTGCAGGCGGCGCTCCGCGAAGAACCCGCCGGTGGGCAGCACCGAGAGCACGAAATACACGGCAGCGGTCTTCAGCGGCCACTTCACCCGGTTCCAGGCGTCCAGCCAGAACAGCACGTAGAGGATGAACAGAATGCCGTGGATCATGCCCATCACCGGCACCGCGTCGAAGTCCGTGGTCCGCTTGAGCACGGAGCAGACGAGCAGCAGCAGGAACGACACCGCTTCGGGTGCCGAGACCAGCCGGAGACGGCGGATGGCGGAGACGGTCTTGATGTCCACGGTGGGGATCCTGACGTTTGTGAAGGGATGCACAAGCTCGCCCTCATTCTGACAGCCACCGGCGGGAAAACCGGCGGCGGGGGTAGATTCGGGCAAACGACCGTGCGCATTCCGAACAGGACATCGGAACGTGAGCACGCGTGTACGGACGAGTAGGTAAGGTCTTCGACCATGGACACCGACAACGGCACCCGCTGGCTCTCCGACGGAGAGCAGAACGCGTGGCGCACCCATCTCGATGTCAGCAGGCTCCTGATGTACCAGCTGGAGCGGGACCTGCAGCCGTTCGGGCTGACGATGAACGACTACGAGATCCTGGTGAACCTCTCCGAATCGGACGAGCACCGGATGCGCATGAGCGAACTGGCGGCCCGTACTCTGCAGTCCAAGAGCCGACTGTCACACCAGATCACCCGCATGGAGAACGCAGGCCTGGTCCGCCGGGAGAGCTGCGCGTCGGACAAGCGAGGCCTGTTCGCCGTGCTGACCGAGGACGGCTGGGAGACGATGCGGAAGGTGGCGCCGCACCACGTCGGCTCTGTGCGGCGGCACTTCATCGACCTGCTGTCACCGGACGCGCTGACCTCCCTGCACACCTCCCTCGTCCCGATCGCCGAACATCTGCGCCTACTGCGGAACACGTGAGGCGTGGGTGGGGCGGCCGGACCGCCCCACCCACGCCCTACTCCTCGCCGGTCAGACCGGCGATCAGTTCGTCGGCGGCCGCGTACGGGTCCAGCGAACCGCTGACGATCCGCTCGGCCAGGGCACCCAGCCGGCGGTCGCCGCTCAGCTCGCCGATCCGCTCGCGCAGCGCCGTCACGGCGATCGTCTCGACCTCCTTGGCAGCCCGGCGGGCCCGGCGCTCGGCGAGCACACCGTGCTCCTCCATCCACGCCCGGTGCTTCTCCAGGGCCTCCACGACCTCGTCGAGCCCCTCGCCGCGGGCGGCGACCGTCTTCACGATCGGCGGCCGCCAGTCGCCGGGCCCGCGGGCCTCGCCGAGGCCGAGCATGTGGTTGAGCTCGCGGGCAGTGGCGTCGGCGCCGTCCCGGTCGGCCTTGTTGACCACGTAGACGTCGCCGATCTCCAGGATGCCCGCCTTCGCCGCCTGGATGCCGTCCCCCATGCCGGGTGCGAGCAGCACCATGCTGGTGTCCGCCTGGGCGGCGATCTCCACCTCGGACTGGCCGACGCCGACCGTCTCCACCAGGACCACGTCGCAGCCGGCCGCGTCCAGCACCCGCACGGCCTGCGGGGCGGCCCAGGCCAGACCGCCCAGGTGCCCACGGGTGGCCATCGAGCGGATGTAGACGCCGGGGTCGGAGGCGTGCTCACTCATCCGCACCCGGTCACCCAGCAGGGCGCCACCGGAGAACGGCGAGGAGGGATCGACGGCCAGCACGCCGACCCGCTTGCCCGCCCGCCGGTAGGCGCTGACCAGCGCAGAGGTGGAGGTGGACTTGCCCACGCCCGGTGAACCGGTCAGCCCGACGACGTACGCGTTGCCGCACCTGGGCGCCAGCTGCGCCATCACCTCACGCAACTGGGGCGACGCCCCCTCCACCAGGGAGATGAGCCGGGCCACGGCGCGGGGGCGGCCCTCCCGCGCCTGCGTCACCAGCATGGGGACGTCCACCATCTTCGTCTCGCTCCTCGATCGATCGGGTCCGTCGGCGCAGGGGTCACTTGCCCGGCACGTGCAGGATGAGCGCGTCGCCCTGGCCACCGCCGCCGCACAGCGACGCCGCGCCCAGTCCGCCGCCGCGCCGCCTCAGCTCCAGCGCCAGGTGCAGCACGAGACGGGCACCCGACATCCCGATCGGGTGACCGAGCGCGATCGCGCCGCCGTTGACGTTCACCTTTTCGGGGCCTACTCCCAGGTCCTTCATGGACTGGTGGGCGACGGCGGCGAACGCCTCGTTGATCTCGATCAGGTCGAGGTCGCCGATGGACTGCCCGCCCTTCTTCAGCGCGTGCTGGATGGCGTTGGACGGTTGCGACTGCAGGGAGTTGTCCGGGCCCGCCACGTTGCCGTGGGCCCCGATCTCTGCGATCCACTCCAGACCGAGCTCCTCGGCCTTGGCCTTGCTCATGACGACGACGGCCGCGGCGCCGTCGGAGATCTGCGAGGCCGAACCGGCGGTGATGGTGCCGTCCTTGGCGAAGGCCGGTCGCAGCTTGCCCAGCGACTCGGCGGTGGTCTCACCGCGGATACCCTCGTCCTTGCTGACGAGCACCGGCTCGCCCTTGCGCTGCGGCACCTCCACCGGGGTGATCTCGGCGTCGAACAGGCCCTTCTCCTGCGCGGCGGCGGCCCGCTGGTGGGACGCCGCGGCGATCTCGTCCTGCTCGGCGCGGCCGATGCCCAGCCGGGTGTTGTGGCGCTCGGTGGACTCGCCCATGGCGACGTCGTCGAAGGAGTCGGTGAGGCCGTCGTGAGCCATGGCGTCGAGCATCTCCACGGCGCCGTACTTGAAGCCGCCGCGCGACTTGGGCAGCAGGTGCGGAGCGTTGGTCATGGACTCCTGGCCGCCGGCGACGACGACGTCGAACTCTCCGGCCCGCACCAGCTGGTCCGCCAGCGCGATGGCGTCGAGGCCGGACAGGCACACCTTGTTGACGGTCAGCGCCGGGACGTTCATCGGGATGCCTGCCTTGACCGCGGCCTGGCGGGCCGGGATCTGGCCCGCGCCGGCCTGCAGGACCTGGCCCATGATCACGTACTCGACCTGGTCGCCGCCGATTCCCGCCCGGTCCATCGCGGCCTTGATGGCGAAGCCGCCCAGGTCGGCGCCGGAGAAGGACTTCAGCGAGCCGAGCAGCCGCCCCATCGGGGTGCGTGCTCCGGCGACGATCACGGACGTGCTGCCGGACGTGTCGGTCATGAGGTTCCTTCCGCCGGATGTTAACGAGGGTTATCCCCACGGTACTGAGGCGTAGCCCTTCAGGTCACCGGTCGGCCGGTGTGACCGTGCGCACGTTGCGTAACCGGCCGTGAGGCGCTGCACTGAGACCATGCTGACGCGTATCGACCACATCGGGATCGCCTGCTTCGACCTGGACGCGACCGTCGAGTTCTACCGTGCCACGTACGGCTTCGAGGTCTTCCACACCGAGGTCAACGAGGAGCAGGGCGTCCGCGAGGCCATGCTCAAGATCAACGACACTGGGGACGGCGGCGCCTCCTACCTGCAGCTTCTCGAGCCGGTGCGGGACGACTCCACCGTCGCCAAGTGGCTCGAGCGGCACGGCGAGGGCGTGCACCACATCGCCTTCGGCACCGCCGACGTCGACGCCGACTCCGCCGCGATCCGCGACAAGGGTGTCCGCGTGCTCTACGACGAGCCGCGCCGCGGCTCGATGGACTCCCGCATCACCTTCCTGCACCCGAAGGACTGCCACGGAGTCCTCACCGAGCTCGTCACCTCGGCCGGCGCCCGGGGCCCGTCCGGCGGATAGCGCCGTCCCGCAGACGGGATGTGCCGGACCGGCCCCGGGACTCCGTGGCCCACTGACGCGGGCCCGTCCGGCCGGTAGAGTGACCGCAGGTCCCGTCCGGCGGCCCGAGACGATCCGCCGGAAAGGGGCTAGGTGGGAGCGGGGCTCTGCCGCCCCGACGGAACAGATCCGGAACCGGGGGGCGGTCCACGTTCCGCCGACGATCTGACACCATTCCCACAGACAGGTCACGGGAGACGGGTCAGGTCACCTTGACGACGACCAGGGGACGGATGGGACCGCGCAGTGCGGGGCTACGACCGCTACGAGGCTGAGGACCACCTCTCGCGTTTCGAGGCCGAGATGGAGCGGCTGAAGAAGGAGCGGGAGAAGGCCGTCGACCATGCCGACGATCTCGGCTACCAGGTCGACGTGCTGCGCGCCAAGCTGCACGAGGCGCGCCGGACTCTGGCGACCCGTCCCGCCGGGTACGACAACCTCTCCCACCAGGCCGAGCAGCTGCTGCGCAACGCGCAGTTGCAGGCCGACCAGTTGCGCGCGGACGCCGAGCGGGAGCTGCGCGAGGCGCGGGCGCAGACGCAGCGGCTGCTCCAGGAGCAGACCGAGGCGCAGTCCCGGCTGGAGTCGGACCTGCACGCCGAGGCGGTGCGCCGCCGCCAGCAGCTGGACCAGGAGCTCTCCGAGCGCCGCGCGACCGTCGAGTCGCACGTCAGCGAGAACGTCGCCTGGGCCGAGCAGCTGCGCTCCCGCACCGAGCAGCAGGCGCGCCGGCTCATGGAGGAGACGCGGGCCGAGGCCGACCAGGCGCTCAGCCGGGCACACGCCGAGGTGCAGCGGCTGACCGAGGAGTCGCGGCAGCGGCTCACCGGCGACGCGGAGCACGCACGGGCCGAGGCCGACGCGCTGCTGCGCCGGGCACGGGCCGACGCCGAGCGGATGCTGAGCGAGGCCGGCACCCAGGCCCAGGAGGCGACCGAGCAGGCCGAGCAGCTGCGCAGCACCGCCGCCAGGAGTCGGAGACCGGCCGCCGCGAGGCCGCCGAGCTCGTCCGCCGCGCCGAGGAGCGCGCGCAGGAGGCGGAGACGGCGCTGCGCGAGGCGCGCGCCGAGGCGGAGCGAGCCGCTGGAGGAGGCCCGCGAGGCCGCGGCCAAGCAGCTCGCGGACGCCGAGTCCGTCAACGAGCAGCGCACCCGCACCGCCAAGGCCGAGGTCGCCCGGATGGTCGGCGCGGCCACCAAGGAGACCGAGGCGCTCAAGGCGGAGGCCGAGCAGCTGCGCGAGGACGCCCGCTCGGAGGCCGAGCGGATCGTCGCGGAGGCTCGCGAGGAGGCGCGCAGCCGCACCGCCGAGGAGTCGGCCAACCAGCTGGCCGAGGCGGCGCGCAGCGCCGAGGAGAAGCTCAACAAGGCGGCGGAGGAGGCCAAGGCCACCACCCGCGCCGCGGCCGAGGAGGCCGAACGGCTGCGCAGGGAGGCCGAGGAGGAGGCCGACCGGCTGCGCGCCGAGGCGCACGACGTGGCCGAGCAGCTCAAGGGCGCCGCGAAGGACGACACCAAGGACTACCGCGCCAAGACCGTCGAGCTGCAGGAGGAGGCCCGGCGACTGCGCGGCGAGGCCGAGCAGCTGCGCGCCGAGGCCGTCGAGGAGGGCGAGCGGATCCGCGGCGAGGCCCGCCGCGAGGCCGTGCAGCAGATCGAGGAGGCCGCGCAGCAGCGCGGAGGAACTGCTCGCCAAGGCCCGCACCGACGCCGAGGACACCCGCAACGACGCCACCGCCGAGAGCGAACGGGTGCGCACCGAGGCCATCGAGCGGGCGACGACGCTGCGTCGGCAGGCCGACGAGCTGCTGGAGCGTACCCGCGCCGAGGCCGAGGAGCTGCGCAGCGCCGCCGAGGAACAGGCCGAACGCGCCCGCGGCGAGGCCGAGGAGGCCGCGCAGACCCTCCGCCGGGAGACCGAGGAGGCGGTCCGCGAGCGGCGGGCGGAGGCCACCGCGGAGCTGGAGCGGCTGCAGACCGCCGCCGAGGCGAGGGTCACGGAGGCCGAGGAGGCCCTGCGGCAGGCGCGCGGCGAGGCCGGAGCAGCCTGCGGGACGAGGCGCGCACGGAGACCGAACGGCTGCGCACCGAAGCCGCCGAGCGCAAGCGCGACCTGGTGCAGCAGGCCGAGGCAGGAGGCCGAACGGCTGCGCACCGAGGCGGCGTCCGACGCCGCCGCAGTCCCGTGCCGAGGGTGAGTCGGTGGCCGTGCAGCTGCGCAGCGACGCGGCCACCGAGGCCGACCGGCTGCGCGCCCAGGCCGCGGAGATCGCGGACCGGGTGCGGGCGGAGGCGGACGCCGCGGCCGAGCGCACCAACGCGGAGGCGGCCGAGGCTCTTTCGGCGGCCGGCGAGGAGGCCGCCCGGCGCCGCCGGGAGGCCGAGGAGCTGCTGGCCGACGCCCGCGAGGAGGCGCACCAGGAGCGCACCGCGGCACGCGAGCAGAGCGAGGAGCTGCTGGCCGCCGCGCGGCAGCGGGTCGACGAGGCGCAGACCGAGGCGGCGCGCATCGTCGCCGACGCCGAACGGCGTGCGGCGGAACTGGTCTCCGCCGCCGAGGAGACCGCGCAGCAGGTGCGGGACTCGGTGGCCGGGCTGCACGAGCAGGCCGAGCGGGAGATCGCCGTGCTGCACCGCGAGGCGCGGGAGGAGACCGAGGCCGCGAAGGCGCTGGCCGAGACCACCGTCGCGGAGGCTCTCGCCGAGTCCGAACGGGCGCGCACCGACTCCGACCGGATGCGCGACGAGGCGCGCGCGGACGCGGACCGGATGCGGGACGAGGCCCGCGAGGAGGCCGCCCGGAAGCGCGGCGAGGCCGCCGAGCAGGCCGACCAGCTGATCACCGGGCCACCGAGGAGGCGCGGCGCGCCACCGCGGAGGCCGAGGAGCAGGCCGACGGCATGGTCACCGCCGCCCGTGCGGAGGCCGACCGGCTGCGTGGCGGACGCCCGCAGGAGGCCCGCGAGCGGGTGGAGGCCTCCCGCACGGACGCCGACCGGCTGCTGGAGGAGGCGCGCGCGCGACGCGGCCGCCACCCGGGAGCGCTGCCGAGGAGCTGCGCAACCGCATCGAGAGCGAGGTCGAGGAGCTGCACGAGCGGGCACGGCGCGAGTCGGCCGACGCGATGAAGTCGGCGGGCGAACGGTGCGACAAGCTGATGCAGGCCGCCGAGGAGCAGCTCGACGAGGCCCGGCAGAAGGCCGAGGAGCTGCTCTCCGAGGCCAACTCCGAGGCCGGCAAGGTCCGCATCTCCGCGGTGAAGAAGGCCGAGGGCCTGCTGAAGGAGGCCGAGCAGAAGAAGGCGGCCCTGCTGCGCGAGGCCGACCGGGTGCGCGAGGACGCACGGGCCGAGGCGGACAGCACCCTGGAGGCCGGCAAGCGCGAACTGGCGGTGCTGGAACGCCGCCAGGAGGACATCAACGCGGAGATCTCCCGCGTGCAGGACGTGCTGGAGGCGCTGGAGTCCTTCCAGAGCCCGGCCGGCAACGGTGCGAAGAGCGGCAAGTCCGGCAAGAAGGGCGGTGGTGGTTCCGGTTCGAACAACGGCGTGGCGGCGGGCGTGGGTGCCGGATCGACGCGGGAGAAGGACCAGCCCTCCGAGGGCTGACGTCCCGCCCGGGGCCGAGGATTCACGAACTCCCCGCAGGCCTACCGGCGTTCCGCTTTACACCACTCGAACGAGCGCACATTCTCGCCGAGAGATGGACAGCGGCTCGATGACACACCGCCCCGCCCCCTAGGATTCCCCCTATCACTCCCCCGTCTGATAACCCGTCTGACTCGACAGGAACCCCATGAGCGACACTTCCTCCCCCTTCGGCTTCGAGCTCGTGCGGCGCGGCTACGACCGCGGGCAGGTGGACGACCGCATCACCAAGCTCGTCGCCGACCGTGACAGCGCCCTCGCCCGCATCACCTCCCTGGAGAAGCGGATCGAGGAGCTCCACCTCGAGACGCAGAACGCGCAGGCCCAGGTCAACGACGCCGAGCCGTCGTACGCCGGGCTGGGTGCCCGCGTGGAGAAGATCCTCCGCCTCGCCGAGGAGGAGGCCAAGGACCTGCGCGAGGAGGCCCGTCGGGCCGCCGAGCAGCACCGCGAGCTGGCCGAGAGCGCCGCCCAGCAGGTCCGCAACGACGCCGAGCAGTTCGCCACCGAGCGGAAGGCGAAGGCCGAGGACGACGGCTCCCGCATCGTCGACAAGGCCAAGGGCGAGGCCTCGCAGCTGCGTGCCGACGCCGAGAAGGACGCGCAGTCCAAGCGCGAGGAGGCCGACTCCCTCTTCGAGGACACCCGCGCCAAGGCCGCGCAGGCCGCCGCGGACTTCGAGACGAACCTGGCCAAGCGCCGCGACCAGTCCGAGCGTGACCTGGCCTCCCGTCAGGCCAAGGCCGAGAAGCGCCTCGCGGAGATCGAGCACCGCGCGGAGCAGCTGCGGCTCGAGGCCGAGAAGCTGCGCACCGACGCCGAGCGCCGCGCCCGTCAGACCGTCGAGACGGCGCAGCGGCAGGCCGAGGACATCGTGGCCGACGCCAACGCCAAGGCCGACCGTGTCCGCAGCGAGTCCGAGCGTGAGCTGGCCGCGCTGACCAACCGCCGCGACAGCATCAACGCCCAGCTGACCAACGTCCGCGAGATGCTGGCCACGCTGACCGGTGCGGCGGTCGCCGCCGCAGGCCAGCCGGGCGAGGACGACAGCGACGGCGAGTCGGTGGGCGTGCCCGCGCAGCAGTCCCGCTGACGCGCACCACGCCTCGGTCGTGCCCGCGCCGCCTGTGGCGGCGCGGGCACCGTGCTGCGGTGCGCTAACGCTTGCCGGGCAGAAAGTGACCAAGCCGTGACCCCGGGGCCCGGAGAGTGCTCCGGCGCCTCGTGGATACTGTGCCGGGACGGAATTCAAGGGCGGAGGCCATGGTTCAGCGCGAGAGTGATCAGCCGGACGGAGAACAGACGCCGGCCGGGCGGGACGGGACCCAGCGGGATCCGGACGGCCGGGACAGCGGTTTCCTGGCCCGTACGGTGCGCCTGGTGGCCTCCGACTACCTGGTGACCGTCAACCCGCTCGACGGCAGCGAGATCGAGCCGTGTCCGCCCGGCGAACGCCCCGGACGGCCCGACAGGCGCCCGTCCGCCGACCGGCCCGCCGCCGCCTCCGCGCCCGTCCTCCTCGAGCGGGACGAGGACCGCGAACGCATCACCCGGACTGCTCTCCCGCGGCCGTTCCGTGCGCCTGACCGGCCCGCGCGGCTCGGGACGCACCGCCCTGCTGCACGCGGTGGCAGCCGGCATCAGCACGGCCGCACCCGACGGCGTCATACGCCTGTCAGGCCACCGGCACACGCCCGCCGACCTGCTGCACGCGCTCTTCGCAGCCGTCCACGACGCGCCACTGCACCGCCCGTCCGGGGCCCTGCTGCACGAGTCCCTCGCCACTGTCGGCGCCGTCGTTCTCGTCGACGACCTGGAGTTCGGCGGCACCGGACTGGACGAACTCCTCGAGGCCACTCCCGAGTGCGCCTACCTCTTCGCGGCCCTCCCCGACGCCGTCCCGCCCTCCCCCGAGAACCACGTCGAGGAAGTCGCCCTCTGCGGACTCAGCCGCACCGGCTGCCTCGAACTCCTCGAACGCGCCACCGACCGCGCCCTGAGCGACGAGGAGGCCGACTGGGCGGCAGACCTGTGGCTCGGCTGCTCCGGGCACGTCCGCACCATCGTCCAGGGCGGCACTCTTCTGCGGCAACGCGACGCGTACGGACCGGCGACGCGGCCAGGCATGCCGGCCCTGACCGGCGTCGGCGGGCTCGGCACCGGAAGCACGGCGATCTCCGGGCGACTGTGCCCGCGCATCGCCGATTCCCTCGGCGAAGGCGCCCGCGCCGTGCTGCGAATAGCCGTCGCGCTGGGCGGACAGGTGCCGCACCAGTCCCATCTGCCTGCGCTGACCGACGACTCCCACGTCGATGACGCGCTCGGTGAACTCGAGGAATCGGGCTTGCTGACCGGTGCCGACGACGGACGCCACCGGCTGGCCGACGGCGTCATACCCGCGCTGACCGCCGCCGGTCTCGGCGACGAGGACGGCGAGCGCGCCGAGGCCGCCGCCCAGCACTACTCCTGGTGGACCGGGCACCCGTCGGTCACCGGCGAACGGGTCCGCGAGGAGGCCGACGTCGTCCTCGCCTCGGTCCACAGCGCGCAGCGCGCCGGCCACGCGAGCGCGGCCGTCCTGCTGGCACGCACCGCGGCGCCGCTGCTGGCCGCGGGCCCACGGTGGGGGGTGTGGGAGCGGCTGCTGCGCACCGGGCAGGAGTCCGCGCGACAGTCCGGCGACGTCGCCGAGCAGGCCTACTTCCACCACGAGTTGGGCGTCCTCGCACTGTGCAGCGGGAATCTGGAACGGGCCCGGGCCGAGCTCGAGGCCTCCATCGGCCTGCGCGGCGCGCTGGCCGACCGCCGCGGCGCGGTCGCCGGACGCCGGGCGCTCGCGCTGGTTTCCGACCGGATGGCCGAGGTGTCCGGTGCGATCGCGGCGTTCGCGCAGGGCCTCACCGGGGACGAGGCCGCCGCGGTCGCGGAGGCCTCCTCCGCGCCCCCGGCGCGCCTGCAGAAGGCGACGCCGCCGCCGTTCGTGCCGCCGGCCGAGCCCGAACCGTACGCGCTGCTCGGCGAAGAGGCGATCACCGGCAGACTGCCGGCCGCCGACGACGACTCGATCGGGACGGTCATATCCCCGACGACGGTTCCGGCCGCAGACGAGGACCCCTCTCGCTTCTCGCGGGGCCTCGCGGCGCGCGGCGCACGCCGCAACATGGCCGCGGCCGGGGCCGGTGCCCTGCTGGCGGCCGTACTCGGCACGGTCATCACGCTGGGATACGCCTCCGACGGTGACGACCAGTCCGGCGAAACAGTCGGCCCCGACACCTCCACGTCGCAGCCCGACAACAGCCCGTCGGCCGACCGGCCGACGGACGCAGCCCAGGGCGGCACGGGCGGCGCCTCGGATGCCCCCGCGCCCACCACCGCCTCCGACACTCACGCTCCGGGTGCCCCGGGCCCCTCCCCCTCCCCCACCACGAGCGGTTCGGCCCACCCCTCCACCCGCCCCGGCGCCTCCGGCGGCACCGAAGGGGGAACGGACGGGGGCTCGTCCACCGGCGGCTCTGGCGGCAACCCGTCGCACAGCACGACGCCATCCCCAAGCACGTCTCCCTCGGGGAGTCCGAGCCAGAGCCATTCGCCGACTTCGACGCCGTCAACGTCGTCCAGCCCCGGTGGCACCAGCAGCACGGACAGCGGCGGCACCAATGGCGTGCCGAGCACTACGGCCAGCGGCACGGCGCCCAGCACCGCGAGTGCGCCCAGCGGCAGCACGCGGCCGTCGAGCGGCGAACCGGCCATCACCTGACCGCCACCGGCCCACAACCTGTCACCGACCGGATCGGTTCGTCAGGGGGAACTCCGCGGTCACGCTGAGGTCTGTGGTGCTGCCGTTAGTGTTCGGACCTGTGAACAGCGTTGAACTGTGCGAGGTCATAGCGGACTTCGAGCGCCTGATCAGCGGTCTTGAGGAGGCTGGCGAGCGGGTGTGCGTCACCGACGACGGCGAACCGACGAGTGTGCTCCTCCCGGCGGCAGAGCTGGCCGAGCTGGAGCATTTCGCGCAACGGGTCCATGGCGGTCGGCGACCCAGACCGAGAGCGGCGCAGAAGGGGCCCATCGGTCCGGAGCGACAGGGGCCGTACGTCCGGTTTGTACACACCGACGGGGTGCGGATGACGTTCACCCGGGATCGCGCGATCGTGGCCGAGTTGCGGTCCGTGGACGAGCTTGACTGGCTGGAGGGCAACGCGCGCACCGGCCGCCAGGGCTACATGGACCCGAAGCGGGCTGCCGCGTTCGAGGAGTTCCTCGCCCGTCAGCGCCCGGTCGGCGACGGGATCGCGTGGATCGCCGACGACTGGCGCGAACAGGAGACCTTCACGGTGCTTGAGTTCATCAAGGGCCGCTCCGCCGATGTCAGCGCCCGCTGACAGGATCACCAGCACGAAAGGCGCCGCTCCGGAGGCCCGGTCAGAACAGGCGGAGTTTGTCGTCGTCGATGCCGCGCAGCGCATCGTAGTCGAGGGTGACGCACGCGATGTCGCGGTCGGTGGCCAGCACGCGCGCCTGCGGCTTGATCTGCTGGGCCGCGAACAAGCCCTTCACGGGCGCCAGCGCAGGATCGCGGTTGAGCAACTCGAGGTAGCGGGTGAGCTGTTCGACGCCGTCGATCTCGCCGCGGCGCTTGATCTCGACGGCGACCGTCGTGCCGTCGTGGTCGCGCCCGAGGATGTCGACGGGCCCGATCGCCGTCGGGTACTCGCGCCGGATGAGCGTCCAGCCCTCCCCCAGCGTCTCCATCCGGTCGGCGAGCAGCTCCTGCAGGTGCGCTTCCACGCCGTCCTTGATGAGCCCGGGGTCCACGCCGAGTTCGTGCGAGGAGTCGTGCAGCACCTCGTCCATCGTGATGATGAGCTTCTCGCCCGCCTTGTTGACGACCGTCCAGACGCCGGTGCCGTTCTCCTCCGTCTCCTTGAGGGTGCAGGGGGGCGACATCCAGTTGAGGGGCTTGTACGCCCGGTCATCCGCGTGGACGGAGACCGAACCGTCGGCCTTGACGAGGATCAGCCGGGGCGCCAGGGGCAGGTGGGCGGTGAGACGGCCCGCGTAGTCGACGGAGCAACGGGCGATGACGAGACGCATGGTCGGTCACGCTACCGGTCGCCGCGTCATGCGCGCGACGCGCCCCGGCGCGAGGTGGCTTGTTGTGTACGCATTCGTCTGGTGCGTCCGCAGATACGGGCTTACTCTCAGCGTCGGGGACGTCGCCGTGCGAGATCGTCATCCGAGGCGGCTCATTTCCCTGCCCCGTCCGTAAGACCCCGAAACCAACCCTCGGGGTCGCGAGAGGAGAACCCATGTCGCTCGACGTCTCACCGGCCCTCCTGGAACAGGCCGAGCGAGGCAAGGTGGACGAAGCCGACTTCGTCGACTGCGTCCGTACCTCTCTGCCCTTCGCATGGGAGATGATCAGCACGCTGGTGGCGCGACTGAAGGTCGACGGCGGCGAGTTCGCCGACAACCAGACGCCGCCGCCCGACGAGCAGGCGCGCGGCCAGCTGCTGCGGGCGCTTGCCAGTGACGCGATACGCGGCTCGCTGGAGCGGCACTTCGGCGTCCGGCTGGCCTTCCAGAACTGCCACCGCGTGGCGGTCTTCCCGCTGGACACGTCGTCGGACGAGCGGCTGGCCCGCTTCACGTCGGTGCGCGGCCAGCTGCTCAATCAGTCGCCGACGCTGCGGGACTGCTGAAGCCAGGCCGTGACTCAGCCGAGTCGCGGCAGCACCTCGTCGCCGAGGCGGGCGATGTTCGTCTCGGTGGCGGCGAGGTCGCCGGTGCCTTCGGCCAGTAGCGCGAACCGGGTGATGCCGGTGGCCCGTGCGGTGGCCTCGAGCCGGTCGGCGCACAGCCGCGGCGAGCCCACCGGGTGCAGGGAGCACAGCAGTTCCGTGTAGGCACGCGGGTCGCGCATGGTGCGTTTCCGGCCGTCCACGGTCCGTTGGGCGCCCAGGCCGTCGCGCAGCCAACCGGGCATCGCCTTGGTGAGCGCCTCGACGGCCTCGGCCCGGGTGTCGGCGACCTGCACCACACCCGCGGACACGTGCTCCCGTGCCGCCGCCGCAACGGTCTGCGGCCCGTGTCCGGCGGCTTCGGCCTCCTGCCGCCACAGCGCGACGAGGCGGGCTTTCTCCTGGTCGCCGCAGTGCATGCCGAGCAGCATCGGCAACGCTCGCCGCGCGGCGAGCCGAACCGAGTTCTCCGAGGTGCACGCCACGACGACGGGCGGCCCTTCGGCCGAGGTCCCCGTCGTCTCCACGCCCTGGTCGGGGCGCGGGACGACGGGGACCTCGGGGAAGCGGTAGCGATCGCCCTCCGCGCCGACCCGCGGTTCGCGCAGCCAGCGCAGCAGCAGGTCGAGCGCCTCGGGGAAGTCCCGCTCGTAGGCTCGAAGTCCGGCTCCGAAGACGGTCAGGTCGATCCAGGGCCCGCCGCGCCCGACGCCGAGCTGGAACCGGCCGCCGGAGAGCAGGTGCAGCAGAGCGGCCTGTTCGCCGAGCGCGACGGGATGGGCGGTGGGCAGCACGCTGACGGCCGTGCCGACGGTGATCCGCCGGGTGCGGCCGAGCAGCAGGCCGGCCATGGTGACGGCGGACGGGCACACGCCGTAGGGCACGAAATGGTGTTCGGCGAGCCACACCGCCTCCAGCCCGGCGGTCTCGCTGCGCTCGGCGGCGCGCACAGCCCGGTGCAGCGCCTCCCCCTGGCCCTGACCCGGGAACTGCGCAGCCAGTACGAAGGTCCCCACTCGCATCGCACGCCTCCTCGCGGACGGAAGAACGTCGGCAGAACTCTCACCTGGAGGCATTAACGGCTGACACGTGCCATAGGCACGGGCTCAACCGATGATCGTTCGATGAGCTCGGAGCGCGTGGTCACTAAGCTGGATACCGGCAGCAGTGTCGTCCGAGAAGCCCGAGGTGTGCCGTGTCCCCGCGTCGTAATCGTCCGCGTGGCGGTGGGAAGTCAGCGAGTCGCCTCTCGGACGGGGACGGCGCGGACCGGTACGGCTTGGAGCGCGCCGAGGACTGGCGCGGCGAGGAATGGGTCGTGCGGCAGGTCGGCGGCTCGCAGAACAAGAGTTATCGCTGCCCGGGGTGCGACCAGGAGATCGTGCGGGGCGTGCCGCACGTGGTGGCCTGGGCCCGGTCGGGCAGGGTCGAGGACCGTCGGCACTGGCACAAGCCCTGCTGGAACGCGCGGGACCGCCGGGGCGCACGGCTCCAGCGGTCCCGTAACGCGCCGCGCCACTGAGTGCGCGCAGGTGCGTCAGACGTCGCGCTTGGTCATCAGTCCGTAGGCGGCGATGAGCGCGGCGGCCGTGACCGCGGCGAGCAGACCGAGCAGCATCCAGCCGTGGCCGTCGCCCTGCAGCGGGACGCGGTAGAGCGAGGCGAGGCCGTTGAGCGGCGAGTAGCCCTGCAGGTTCTTGCGCAGCGCCCGCGTGCTCTCGCCGAACATGAACAGCGAGACGATGATCGGCAGCAGCACGACGCCGAGCATCGTGGTGACAGCGCCGGCCGTGTGGCGCATCATCGCGCCGACGGCGAGGGCGAGCAGGCCGAGCAGGGCGACGAACAGGCCGGCTCCGACCGTCGCGCCGAGCCACTCGCCGGCGTTCGTGACCAGCCGGCCGTCGACGACGGAGTCGGTCAGTGGTGACTGGCCCAGATAGGCCGGCACCGGCTTGTCCTTGAGCAGTGCCCAGTTCAGCACGGCGACGATGCCGCAGGCCAGCGTCGTCGGGATGAACGCCACAAGGAAGAACACCACGGACTTCGCCAGCAGCACCCGGCCGCGCTGCGGACAGGCCGTCATGGTGGTGCGGATCATCCCGGTGCCGTACTCGGAGCTGATGGCCAGCACGCCGAGCGTCATGATCGCGATCTCGCCGAGCAGCGAGCCGAACATGCCGCCCGACAGCAGTGGTTCGGTGACGTATTCGGAGGTGCTCAGCCCGATCGCGACCAGCAGACCGATACCGACGACGAGGACGAACATCACGCCGAGCGTCCACATCGTCGAGCGCACCGACCGGATCTTCGTCCACTCGGAGGCGAGAGCATGCCCGAAGTGGGCCTTGCCCACGGTGCCGGGCGGGCCGCCGGGGGCGGGCTGCGCATACGGGCCGGGGGCGGGGGCGTGCTGCCAGGGCTGCTGCGGCGGGACGGCGGACTGCGGCTGCTGCGGTGCGGCGGCCCACGGCGACGGGGGCTGTTGTTGCCCAGGCACGGCGCGGATCTGCTGGGTGGCGGTGTCCTGCTGCGGTGCCGCGGCGCCGGGGGCTCCGGCCGGGGGCTGGGGGTGCGGCGTCGTCATCGGGCGTCCTCGCTGTCGGACGGAGCGGGCGGGGCGGAGGCCGGCGCGACCGGCGGCGGAGCGGACGGCATGGGCGGCGGCCCGAATCCGCCGGGTTGCTGCTGCGGCGGCACGGGCGCGCCCGCGGGCATCGGCCCCGGCTGGGCCGGGATGACCGGGACGCCTCCCGGCCCGGGCGGCGGCCCGTAGCCGCCGGGGGCGGCCTGGCCAGGCTGCGGCGGCGGCCAACCGCCCGGGGGCACCTGGAGGCCGACGCGCTGGTCGACCGTGGACCGGTAGTCCACCGCGCCCTGGGTCAGCCGCATGTACGCCTCCTCCAGGGAAGCCTGGTGCGGGGAGAGTTCCCACAGCCGCACGTCGGCGTCGTGCGCCAGGTCGCTGATGCGGGACAGCGGGACGCCGCTGACGCGCAGTGCGCCGTCCTCCTCGGCCCGTGTCTCGGCGCCCGCCTCGGTGAGCACGGCCGTCAGCTTCTCGCGCTGCTCGGGCCGGTCGTCCGGGGTGCGCACCCGTGCGTAGCCGACGGAGTGGTGGGCGATGAAGTCCTTCACCGGCATGTCGGCCATCAACTGGCCGCGGCCGATGACCACCAGGTGGTCGGCGGTCAGCGCCATCTCGCTCATCAGGTGACTGGAGACGAAGACCGTGCGCCCTTCGGACGCCAGCTGCTTCATCAGGTTGCGCACCCAGAGGATGCCCTCGGGATCGAGGCCGTTGACCGGCTCGTCGAACAGCAGCACCTGCGGGTCACCCAGCAACGCGGCCGCGATGCCGAGCCGCTGGCCCATCCCCAGGGAGAACCCCTTCGACCGGCGGCCGGCAACACCGTGCAGGCCGACGACGCCCAGCACCTCGTCCACGCGCCGCGCCGGAATGCCGGACAGCTGCGCCAGGCACAGCAGGTGGTTGCGCGCGCTGCGGCCACCGTGCACGGCCTTCGCGTCGAGCAGCGCGCCGACGCGGCGTGGCGCGTTCGGCAGTCGGCGGTAGGAGTGCCCGTCGATGGTGACGTGACCTGCGGTCGGCTCGTCGAGCCCGAGGATCATCCGCATGGTCGTCGACTTGCCCGAACCGTTTGGCCCCAGGAACCCGGTGACGGTACCGGACCGCACCTGGAAGGACAGGTTGTAGACGGCCGTCCGGTCGCCGTAGCGCTTGGTCAGGCCCTGCGCTTCGATCACGTGTTGTTTCCCCTCGCCCCGATCGTCTCCCCGGCCAGGCTCGGCGGCCTGGAGACAGGAGGCTACAGGTCGGGTCGCAGCAAGCCACTTCCCGGATCGCTGTGCAGCAGCGCGCAGGGCGAGCACACCGCGTCGACCGCTTCGGCACTGGACGCCGGCATCCGCCCCATCCGACCGAACGCGCGTCCGGTAACCTGCGGCGCATCATGGATTCCTGCGCCCGGTGTGGCAGACACCTCGACGAAGCCCGGGACTGCCCGGAGTGCGACGCCCCGGCGGCCGGGTCGGCCCCGGCTCCCCGTTCCGAGGAGCGGTACTACCAGGCGAAGCCTTTTCCCCAGGCGCCGCCACCCCGCGCCGGGTCACCCACGCCGGAGCCTGCGGCCCCCGAGGACCCGGTGACCGGGGACCCGGTGACCGAGGAACTCCCGCTCGGAGGGCGCCCCGAGGAACTTCCGGCTGACGACGCCGCCGACGACGGACCGCCTCGCCGGGAGGACGCGTTCCAGGACGCGACCGCCGAACATCAGGCGGTCCACGACGGCGCCCCGGCAGACGATCACGAACACCGCACTCGCCCCCGCCGCCGGATCCTCGTCCTGGCCACGTGTCTGGGTGCCGTCCTGCTCGGCGCGACCGTCTGCACCTTCGCTGGTCCCGGCCTGCCCTGGGGCGGCGGCAGCGTCTCCGAAGAGCACGGCACCCCGCCCATCGGGACGGCGACCGACGACGCCACGAAAAGCACGCGTTCGGGCATCTCTGACGTCTCGCCGAGCGCCGACACCCCTTCAGCGAACCCCTCGGAGAAGCCGACCGCAACACCGTCACGGTCGGGGCCCGCGCAGGAGGAAGCGCCCGCGCCGGCCACCACGGCCGGCCCCACGCCGACGCAGCCGCCCGCACCGGAGCCGACACGGTCCAGCGCCGCACCGACACCGCCGCCCAGCCGGAGCCCGGCTCCGTCACCGTCCGAGAGCTGCTTCCTGATCTTCTGCAGCTAGTGCCGCAAGCGGGACGAACCTTGCCTGATGCGGCACTAGGCGTCGCGCGACTCCAGGACCGCCGCGCCGGCGATCAGCGCCGCCATCACCCAGGCGAACATGATCCCGAGCCCGCCCCACGGCCCGTAGGGAAGCGAGTCGTCGGCGACCACCGACATGATCCGGGATCCGGCCTGGTCGGGCAGGTAGCGGGCGAACTTCTGGGTGGCCTCGACGGTGTTGAGGATGCTCGAGATCAGGAAGAAGAACGGCATCAGGATGGAGAACGCCAGCAGCGGGCTGCGCAGCACGAAGGTGATGCCCATGGCGAACAGGCCGATCAGCGTCATGTAGAGGCCGGCACCGAAGACCGCACGCAGCACATGGGGCTCGCCGATGGTGGTGCCGTGGTCGCCGAGCAGCGCCTGCCCGAGGAAGAAGCTGACAAAGCTGGTCGCCATGCCGACCACCAGCACCATCGTGGTGGCCACGGCCAGCTTGCACCACAGGAACGTGCGTCGCTGCGGCACGGCGGCCAGCGAGCTGCGGATCATCCCGGTGCTGTACTCGCCGGAGACGACCAGCACACCGAAGGCGATCATGGCCAGCTGGCCGATATGCATCCCGGCGAAGCTGCTCTGGGTCGGATCGAAGCCGGCCCGCTCGCCGGCCGGCATGTCCTGGAACTGGGAGTCGATGAACGCGCAGATCAGCGCGGACAGACCGACGCTGACCACGAAGGCGAGGCCCAGCGTCCAGGGTGTGGACCGCACGGAGCGCACCTTCGTCCACTCGGAGCGCAGCACGCGTGAGGAGTGCGACACGGTCAGCGGTCCCCCTTCTTCTTTCGGCCCTGCGGCGCAGTGCCCCAGCCGGACGCCGGCGGGGGCGGCGGTGCGCCGTGTGCGATGCCCGGATGCGCGTGATATTCCACGGACGCCGCCGTCAGCTTCATGAACGCCTCTTCCAACGACGCCTTCTGCGGGCTCAGTTCGTGCAGCACGATCCGGTGCTCGGCGGCGAGCTCGCCGGCTTCGGCGGCCTCGATGCCCTCCAGTTCCAGTGCGCCGTCGTCGGCAGTGCGCGGGGTGACGCCGCGGGAGTGCAGGACGTCGCGCAGCCGTTCCTGCTCGGGCGAGCGGAGCCGGACGTAGGCGCGGGAGTTCTCCGCGATGAAGGAGGCCATCGAAGTGTCGGCCAGCAGCCGTCCCTGGCCGATGACCACCAGGTGGTCGGCGGTCAGCGCCATCTCGCTCATCAGGTGACTGGAGACGAAGACCGTGCGGCCCTCGCTCGCGAGCTGCTTCATCAGGTTGCGGATCCAGTGGATGCCCTCGGGGTCGAGGCCGTTGACCGGCTCGTCGAACAGCAGGATCCGCGGGTCACCCAGCAGCGCGGCCGCGATGCCGAGCCGCTGGCCCATCCCCAGGGAGAACCCCTTGGGTCGCTTCTTCGCGACGGCCTTCAGCCCGACCAGCTCCAGCACTTCGTCCACCCGCCAGGAGGGGATGCCGTTGCTCTGTGCGAGACACAGCAGGTGATTGTGGGCGCTGCGCCCACCGTGCACGGACTTCGCCTCCAGCAGCGCGCCGATGTCGTTGAGCGGCTCGCGCAGCTGGTGGTAGGGGTGGCCGTCGATGCGCACCCGGCCGCTGGACGGGCTGTCCAGGCCCAGCATCATCCGCATCGTCGTCGACTTGCCCGAACCGTTCGGGCCGAGAAACCCGGTCACCAGGCCGGGCCGCACCGCGAAGGTGAGGTCGTCGACCGCGAGCTTGCGGCCGTAGCGCTTGGTCAGCCCCTCGAGCTCGATCATGGTCACGACGCTACGCGGACGCGGGCTGCACCGCCAGTGTGTTGCCCGGCCCGTCGCACAGTACGCGGCATCCGGGCGGTATCTCCCGGACGCGCCGCCCCGGGTCAGGTGAGGATCTGCGGTGTGGAGCCTTCGATGGCGAGGATGCGGTGGAGCCGGGTCGCGACCAGCAGGCGCTGCATCTGGGGCGGCACGTCCCGCAGGACGAGCCGCCGCCCGCGGCGGCCGGCCCGGCGGTGGGCACCCATGATGACGCCCAGCCCGGTCGCGTCCCAGGAATCGAGGCCGGCCAGGTCGAGCACGAGGTCGCCGCGTCCGGAGTCGACGGCGGCGTGCAGGGCCGCACGGGCATCGGCGGCGCTGCGCACGTCGAGTCGGCCGCCGACGGCCAGCGCGGCGTGGTCGCCCCTGATGTGCATAGTTGCTCCCCGGAATGCCGTGTGTGTGCGGTGAGTCCTTACCTCAGTGTCCGAATGTCCCACGAAGACTGACTGTCTGACGGGCGAACAGGTTGCCGTCTGTGGCCGAACCGATACGGAATTCACCCCATGGAGGGATCAGGCCGGCCGCGCTCCCCGTCTCGGCGGCCGGCCGCTCGCCGGTCAGTACGAGTAGAAACCCTCGCCGCTCTTGCGGCCGATGTCACCCGCGTCGACCATGCGGCGCATGGACTCCGGCGGGGCGAACTTCTCATCCTGCGACTCGGTGTAGATGTTCTCGGCCGCGTGCAGCAGGATGTCGACGCCCGTGAGGTCCGCTGTGGCGAGCGGGCCCATGGCGTGGCCGAAGCCGAGCTTGCAGGCGGTGTCGATGTCCTCGGCGGAGGCGACGCCCGACTCGTGCAGCTTGGCCGCCTCCACCACGAGGGCTGCGATGAGCCGGGTGGTGACGAAGCCGGCGACGTCGCGGTTGACGACGATGCAGGTCTTGCCGACCGACTCGGCGAAAGAGCGGGCGGCGGCCAGCGTGGCGTCGCTGGTCTTGTGGCCGCGGACCAGTTCACACAGCGACATCATCGGGACCGGCGAGAAGAAGTGGGTGCCGACCACGCGCTCGGGGCGCCGCGTCGCCGCGGCGATCTTGGTGATCGGGATCGCCGAGGTGTTGGAGGCGAGGATCGTGGAGTCCTTCACCAGCCCGTCCAGGGTACGGAAGATCTCCCGCTTGACGTCGATCTTCTCGAAGACGGCCTCGACGACGACGTCAGCGTCGGCCACCGCGTCCAGGTCGGTGGCCGTGGCAATGCGGCCGAGGGCGGCCTCGGCCTCGGCGGCCTCCAGCTTGCCCTTGCCGACGAACTTGTCGAAGGAGGCGCGGATGCCGTCCGTGCCGCGCTTCAACGCCTCGTCGGTCACGTCACGGAGGACGACCTCCCAGCCCGCCTGGGCGGAGACCTGCGCGATGCCGGATCCCATGAGTCCGGCACCGATGACGGCGAGCTTCTTCGCCACGACACGCACCTTCCTTAGACGCCGTTGGCGGGACCCTAGCGCCTCGTGATGCCGGTGTGGGGCGGTGGAGACACGCGTCACGTCTCACATGGCGGACGTCACACCGCCGATGTCCGGTCCGTACGGCTTCATGACCATTCAATCATCGGACGGTCGTACACTCGGTCATTCGGCGGCCCGGATCGCGTAGTTGAGCGCACGCTCGCTGAGCAGCGCCTCGAAGGCGTCGATCCTGTCGAGCGCCCGCCGTCGCAGCGTCTCGACCGGCTCACCACGCGCGAAGCCGAGCGAGGTGGACCGGAAGACCGCATCCGAGAGGTTGGTCAGCTGGGCGGCCAGCACGGGAGGCGTCTGGTCGTCGGGGGTGGCACCCGCCTCCTCACGCAGCGTCTCGGCCAGCCGGTCGGCGATGCGCAACTGCATGACGAAGACCCGCGCCGTCAACGCGTGCGACTCGCGTACGCAGCGCATGAAGTCCACGATCCCCTCGTTCAGCCCGACCGGGGGTTCTCTCGCTTCGAGATCCGCACGGGCGGCACGCAGCAGCGCCCGCGCCGCCGACTCCCCCGGGCGGCGCGCCCGCACGACGCGCGAGGAGCGGTCCAGCATCTCCGACTCCCGGTCGAAGAAGAGCTCCTCCTTCGAGGGGAAGTAGTTGTAGACGGTGTTGACCGAGACCTCGGCCGCCTCGGCGATCTCGGCGACGGTCACCGCATCAAAGCCACGTTCGAGGAACAGACCCGTGGCGATGTCCGAGATGCGCTGCCTCGTCTGCTGCTTCTTGCGTTCCCTCAGGCCGGTCATGTTCGCAGCCTACCTGGTGCCACTGAAAATTTGCATTCGTTGCAATTTTTCACCGACTCTGTTTTTCTGTGAGCATGCCTCCCGTTATCCGCACCACCGCCCTCACCCGGACCTTCCAGACCAAGACCGGGCCGGTCGAGGCCGTGCGCGGCATCGACCTGACCGTCGACAGCGGCGAGATCCTGGGTTTCCTCGGCCCGAACGGCGCCGGCAAGACCACCACCCTGCGCATGCTGACCACGCTGCTGCCACCCACCGGCGGCGAGGCCACCGTCGCCGGCTGCGACCTGGCCCGCGACGCCGCCGGCGTCCGCCGGAAGATCGGCTACGTCGCCCAGTCCGGCGGCGTCGACCCGACCATCAGCGTCCGCGAGGAGCTGGTCACTCAGGGGCGGATGTACCAGCTGCCCCGCGCCGAGGCCGCCGACCGCTGCACGGCACTCGCCGAGGACCTGGACCTGACCGACCTGCTCGACCGCAGGTGCGGTTCCCTGTCCGGCGGACAGCGGCGGCGGCTGGACATCGCCATGGGCCTCACCCACCGGCCGGAGATCCTCTTCCTCGACGAGCCGACCACCGGCCTCGATCCGGGCAGCCGGGCCGACCTGTGGGCGCTGATCCGCCGGCTGCGCGCCGAGCAGCACATGACCGTCTTCCTCACCACGCACTACCTCGACGAGGCGGACGCGCTCGCCGACCGGCTGGTCATCGTCGACAAGGGCCTGATCGTCGCCGAAGGCACCTCCGAGACCCTCAAGACGCAGTACGCGGGCGGACCGGAAGCCAGCCTGCAGGACACCTTCATCGCCATCACGGGACACGGCGCCGTCCCGCAGGGCAACACCCCTCTCGCCGTCTAGGAGACCGCCTCATGTCCCCCACGTTCGCCCTGTCCCAAACGGCGTCCGACACCAACGTCATCTTCGGCCGCTATCTGCGGCAGACGCTGCGCTCCCGGAAGAGCATCATCTTCGGGCTGCTTCAGCCACTGCTCTATCTGGCCTTCTTCGGTCCGCTGCTCCAGAAGGTCAGGCTGGGCGGCAACGGCGACGCCTGGCAGACCCTCGTCCCCGGGCTGCTGATTCAGCTCGGCCTGTTCAGCTCCGCCTTCGCGGGCTTCGGCATCCTGATGGAGAAGCAGTTCGGCGTCGTGGAGCGCATGCGCGTCACGCCGGTGAGCAGGCTCGCCATCCTGCTGGGGCGGCTGTTGCGCGACGTCCTGCAGCTCCTCGTACAGTCCCTGCTGCTCGTGCTCGTCGGAGTCGCCTTCGGGCTGCGGGCTCCGGTCCTCGGCGTCGTGCTCGGCTTCGTGTTCGTGGGCGTGCTGGCCATGTCGCTGGCCTCGCTCTCCTACGCGCTCGCCATGCGTGTGGACACCCCGCAGGAATTCGCCCCGGTCATCAACTCGATCAACATGCCCGCGATGCTGCTGTCCGGCATCCTGCTGCCGATGGCGCTGGCCCCCGACTGGCTGGACGTGGTCTCGCACTTCGTGCCGTTCCGCTACCTCGTCGACGCCGTGCGGGACGCCTTCGTCGGCGACTACGGCGACGGCACGGTCCTGCTGGGCGCCGGCGTCTCCGTGGTGCTCGCCGCGGTCTCCATGACCCTGGGCGCCCGCCTGTTCCGCAAGGCCGACGCCTGACCATCCCTCGCGGCGTGGCCCGGGTCACCCCCGCGGACGCGCCGCGAGCGGATGCGTGAGGCCGACGTCCGGTCGTACCGCCCGCCCGGGCGGTGGGGGCGGTGTCCGGGCCGTCCCCCAGCTCGTAACTCGCTACGCGACCTGGCCACCCGGCCCGGGCAAGCCCCATGCTCACTCATCTAAGCTCGCCTCATGGTCAACCTCACCCGGATCTACACCCGCACCGGCGACAAGGGCACCACCGCCCTCGGCGACATGAGCCGCACCGCGAAGACCGACACCCGCATCGCCGCCTACGCCGACGCGAACGAGGCCAACGCGGCGATCGGCGTCGCCCTGGCCACCGGCGGCCTCACGGACGAGCTGAAGACCGTATTGACCCGGGTGCAGAACGATCTGTTCGACGTCGGCGCGGACCTGGCCACCCCCGTCGTAGCGAACCCCGAGTTCCCGCCGCTGCGCGTCGAACAGTCCTACGTCGACAAGCTCGAGGAGGACTGCGACCGCCACCTGGCCGGCCTGGAGAAGCTGCGCAGCTTCATCCTCCCCGGCGGCACCCCGGGTGCCGCCCTGCTGCACCACGCCTGCACGGTCGTCCGCCGCGCCGAGCGCTCCACCTGGGCGGCGCTGGAGGAGCACGGCGAGACGATGAACCCACTGACCGCGACCTACCTCAACCGCCTGTCGGACCTGCTGTTCATCCTCGCCCGCACGGCCAACAAGGAGGTCGGCGACGTGCTGTGGGTGCCCGGCGAGAACCGCTAGCCCATCCGGGCCCGCGTGCCCGTGCCTGTGCCATACTCGCCCCTCGTTGTCAGGACCACAACTACGGGGACGGGGGACGTTCCATGGGTGACGGAGTCGTCTGCAGACAGGACCGGGCCGGGCCCACGTGAGCGGCATACGGCTGGCCACCCCCTATCTGGACACGGGCGCCGATGAGCTCGGCTTCGCGCTGGGACTGCCCCGGCACGACGCCCTGGCGGTCACCGAGACGACGGTCGGCGGGGTGTGCGTCGAACTACGGCTGCTGGGCGCCTCGCACCAGGTCTTCGCCGGGGCGGTATCCGAGACCGTCGCCTGTCTGCCCGGCTCGTCCCGGCGGCTCCCACCCCGCGTGCGTAAGGAACTCGACGGCTGGAGCTACGAGTTCACCGCGCGCGTCGACACCTGTGCGCCGGGCGAACTGACGGACCGCGTACGGAAGCTGCACGCGCGGACCGAGAACCGTGACGGCGCCCTGTGCGGCGTCTTCCCCGGCGACCCCGACGCCGTCACCGCGTTGAGGGTGGACGCGGGCCCCGGCGTCGGCTGGCGCACCTGGCACACCTACCCGCAGACCGGCCACATCGTACTCACCCAGACCCGGATGGAGAGGCTATGAAGCGGATCAGGCCTGTGGTGGCGGTGGTGGCCCTCGGCCTCCTGGCCACGGGGTGCGGCGAGAACGACGTGCCCTCGAACTGGATCTCGCAGCAGTACCACTACGACACGATGAACAGCGCCTACCTCGACCGCAGCGACGCGCCGCGGAAGGTCGCCGACGAGATCGACGCGCACACCGAGGCGGCAGACCGGCTCAGCGACGGCGGCATGGTCTTCCTGCGCTACGACGAGGACATGGTGGCCGTCAGCCCGCACGGCTCGGGCAGCCTCATCCAGGTCCGTGACTACGACGACGGATACCGCCGCTGGGGCTACCACGTGCGCAACCGCTGGCCGGCGCCCGGCAGCCGCAGCTTCCGGGGCGGCGGCCCCGGCTCCGGCAAGTGACCCGCGATCAGCCGACCATGACCGGAAGGAAAACCGACCAGTGAGCTACATCTTCGAGCAGGCCGGCATCGCGCTGCTGTACGGCCTGGTGGGCTTCGGCGTGATGGGGGTCGGCTTCGTCACCCTGGACCTGGTCACGCCCGGCAGACTCGGCGCCGTGGTGTGGACCGACCGCAACAAGGGCGCCGCCGTGGTGCTGGGCGGGCAGATGCTCGGGCTGGGCTACGTCGTCGCCGGGGCAATCGGCGCCAGCGAATCCGAGGAGGGCCTGGGCTACGGCCTGTTGAGCACCCTCGTGTACGGGATAGCCGGCGTGATCGTGATGCTGCTGGTCTTCGGACTGGTCGGGCTGGCCACCCCGGGCAGGATGGGCGCGACCGTGCTCGAGGACGACGGCGGCCGGCCGCACCCGGCCGCCTGGGTGCAGGCGGCCATGTACCTCGGCACGGCACTCATGATCGGCGCAGCACTCACCTGATGTCCGTCCTCACACAGTCCGGCTCCACCCGCACCGACGACCCCACGCGGGCCGGCAGCGGGAGGCAGCCGTCCGTCCCCGGCGGGCGGCTGCCGCGTTTCCTGCTGCTGTTCGCCGTCTTCCTGTGCGCCGCCTGCGGCCTGGTCTACGAACTGGCGCTGACCGCACTGGGCAGTTACCTCATCGGCAACTCGGTCATGCAGACCTCGATCGTGCTGTCCGTCATGGTCTTCGCCATGGGCGTCGGCTCGCTGGCGGCCAAGCCGCTGCGCCGGCGGGCCGCCGGCGCGTTCGCGCTGATCGAGGGCCTGCTGGCCCTGATCGGCGGGCTGTCGGTCCTGATCCTGTATGTCGCTTTCGCCTGGCTGCGCGTGTACACGCCCGGTGTCGTCGTCATCTCGTTCGTCGTCGGCGTGCTCATCGGCGCCGAAATCCCGCTGTTGATGACGCTGTTGCAGCGGATCCGCCGTCAGGAGGCCGGCGGCGCGGTCGCCGACATGTTCGCCGCGGACTACGTCGGAGCGCTGGTCGGGGGGCTGTGCTTCCCGCTGCTCCTGCTGCCCACCTTCGGCCAGATCAAGGGGGCGCTGATGGTGGGGGCGGTCAACGCGCTCGCCGGGATGCTGGTGGTGTTGTGGATCTTCCGCAAGCAGATGCGCCGCATCGTGCTGACCGGTCTGATGGCCGGAATGGCCGCGGTGCTGGCGGTGCTGAGCTGCGCCTACGTGCTGGCGGACGACATTCAGGTGACCGCCCGCCAGCAGCTCTACAAGGACCCGGTGATCCACGCCGAGCGGACCCCCTACCAGCAGATCGTCGTCACCGAGGCCCCGACGCTGAGCGGCAACGGCGACGTCCGGCTCTTCCTCGACGGCGACCTGCAGTTCTCCTCTGTCGACGAGTACCGGTACCACGAGTCGCTGGTGCACCCGGCGATGGCCGGCCCCCACTCCCGGGTGCTGATACTGGGCGGCGGTGACGCGCTGGCCGCCCGCGAGGTGCTGCGCTACGACGACGTGCGCTCGGTGACGCTCGTCGAGCTCGACTCGCACATGACCCACCTGGCCGCCACGTTCGGTCCGCTGCGCGAGCTCAACCACGACGCGACGGCCGACCCGCGCCTGCACGTGGTCAACGCCGACGCCTTCAACTGGCTGCGGGACCCCCACCCGCGGTTCGACACGGTGATCATCGACTTCCCCGACCCGGACACGGCAGCACTGGCAAAGCTGTACTCCGTCGAGTTCTACTCCATGGTCCGGCAGACGCTGGCTCCCGGCGGCAGAGTGGTGGTGCAGTCCGGCTCGCCCTTCTTCGCGCCGAACACTTTCTGGTCCATCGAGGCATCGATGAAGGAGGCGGGCCTGGCCACCACCCCGTATCACGTGGACGTGCCGAGCTTCGGCGACTGGGGGTTCGTCCTGGCCCGCTCCCCCTCCGAGGCGCGCCCCGGCCCGCCCGGGCTACGCGTGGGGGAGCACGCGCCCAAGCTGCGCTTCCTGGACGAGAAGGTGCTGCGGGCCGCGCAGACCTTCCCCAAGGACCGGCGCCGCCGCGACGTGCGGGCCAGCACCCTGATGGATCCGATGGTCCTGCAGTACTGCCGCCACGAGTGGAGCCGCTACTGACTCCGACCGTCTCTTCCCCTCTGCCGGCGCCCGTGCGACCCCCGCACGGGCGCCGGCCACATTTCCGGAAGCTGCCGGGACCGCGAACTGCGGCGACGGGCAGGGATTGCGGGCAATAACGGGCTTCCCGTTTCGGCAAGTTGGTGCCGAGCAGGGTTTGGGGGCGCCTGCCCCCACAACGGAAGAGGAACTCGTGCGCGCAAGAAGACACCCCGTCAGAGACCGCTCGCTCGCCATCGCCGCGGCCGCAGCCGCGACCGCCCTCACGCTGCCGGCCGCGGGCGCCGCACAGGCGGAGCCTGCCTCCCACACCACCGCGGCCGCCCGACACTGCATCGCGGACCTGGCCGGCGGCCCCGTGCGCTGCTTCGACACCTTCACCGAGGCCGTCGAGACCGCCAGCGCCGGCCGCGTCGCCGATGCCCCGGCCTCGGCACACCGCGCCGCCGGCGACAGCGGCTTCCGTGCGTCACTGAAGGGCAGCGTCATCCAGGGCACGTTCTTCACAGACGTGAACTACGGCGGCTCGACGCTGACGATCTACGGCCCAGAGCCGTGCGTCAAGGACGGCTGGGTGAACTGGCAGTACGACCTGCCCGACGGCTGGAAGGACGCCATCTCCTCCGTGCAGCCCTGGGCCGACTGCTGGATCTGGCTGTACCCGGAACCGAACCTCGGCGGCGACCGGGACGGCCCCTTCAAGGAGAACACCCCGGACATCGGGTCGTTCATGAACGACCGTACCGAGTCCATCGGGTTCAGCTGACCGGGCACCTGGCCACCCCCCACCACACCCCCACGAAGGAGAACACCATGCGCAGAGGAGTCCGTCTCGGCGTGTTCGCCGCCACCATGGCCACCGCCGGCGCCGCCGTGCTCGCACCGGTCAGCGCGCAGGCCGAGGAGCAGCCGACCGCGCGGCAGCTGCTGATGAAGTGCGACAACGGCACCGACGTGTGCGAGTTCCACCCCGACGGCCCGCCGCAGGTCTTCATGGGCTCGTCGCACCAGGTCGGTGACAGCGTCTACAACTGCACCCCCGACACCCAGCGTTCCTCGGTCTCCTGGTCCGACACCACGGGCGAGACCAACAGCGTCGGCATCTCGCTGAGCCTGGAGTACGGTTTCTCCGAGGTGTTCAAGGCCAGCATCGAGACCAGCTACGAGCACACCTGGTCCAGCTCGCACACCGAGTCCCAGACGAGCAACATCGACGTGCGGCCCAACGAGGTCGGCTGGATCACCCGCGAAGCGCAGATGCAGACCTACAGTGGCACCTACGAGATGCACTTCGGGTCGCCCTACTACGGCCACTACTACTGGTACGTGCCGTTCACGGCCACCGGGCCGATGGCCGACGCACCCAGCACCAAGACGCAGCACACCCGCGCGATGACCTCCACCGAGCAGTCACAGCACTGCGGCTGACGCCGCGGTACGTCACACCCGCAGTACCTGGGGGCCCAGTCGCGCGTAGCGCTGGGCCCCTTCGGCGGTCAGGCCGGTGTCCGTGACGATGGTCTCCACGTCGCCGATGCCCCCGAACCGGCAGAAGCTGGTGAGCCCGAACTTGGTGTGCACCCCGATGAGAACGCGCCGGCGGGAGACGCGCATCGCCTCGGCCTTCACGTCGCGGACCGCCGGGTCGGGCGTGGTCAGGCCGTGGTCGCAGGAGACACCGTTGGCACCCACGAAGGCCAGGTCGACGACGAAGGCAGACAGCATCCGCACCGCCCAGTGGTCGACGGTCGCCATCGTGCCGCCCCGGAGCCGGCCGCCCAGCAGCATCACCGTCACCCGTCTTCGGGAAGCGAAGGTGGACGCGACCGCCACCGAGGCGGTGACCACGGTCAACGGCCGGTCCTCCGGCAGCGCCTCGGCCACCAGCTTGGGCGTGAAGCCCTCGTCCACGAAGACCGTCTCGGCGTCGCCCAGCAGCCCGGCGGCCGCGGTGGCGATCCGGGACTTCTCCGGCACGTGGTGCGTGGTGCGGAAGGCGAGGGAGGTCTCGAAACCCGCGCTCTCCACCGGATAGGCGCCGCCGTGGGTCCGCCGCACGAGTCCGTGCTCCTCCAGCAGGGTCAGATCGCGCCGGACCGTCTCCTTGGAGACCTGCAGCCCGGCCGCCAGCCGGACGACGTCGACACTGCCCGCCCGGCGAGCCAGCTCCAGCATCCGTCTGCGGCGCGTCTCGGCGTCCACGGCCACACCTCCTTCACATAGTGAACAAGGAAGCGCCGCCAATGGCCATACGCCGTACGTTCTTTGATGCGCAGAGCCGCCGTCACGGTGCCGTCCGAAGCGCAGTCGCCCGCCCGAACGGGCGGGAAACGGAGCGCGGGCGCGGCCGGAACGGGCAGCGCCCGCGAAGGGCTGCACGGCATCCCGCCTGTTCAGGTGGCTCGGGCCACGTCCGGGAAGCGGTCCGAAACGGGCACGATCGGGTCGTCGGCACCCCTGGAGACCCCAATACGGGCGCAGTAGAACTCTTCCCACAGCGACCGAGGGAACCGGAGCACTCCATGGGAACGAGAAGAAGGCACGTCCTGCGGGTCGCCCTCGCCGTGACGGCGGCGAGCACCCTGCTCGCCTCCTGCGCGGGCGCGGGAGGCGGCGGCACCTCCGAGCACTCCATCAACGTGCTGATGGTCAACAACCCGCCGATGAAGGCCCTGCAGAAGCTGACGGCCAAGCATTTCACCGTGCAGACCGGCATCAAGGTGCACTTCACCGTGCTGCCCGAGAACCAGGTGCGCGACAAGATCAGCCAGGACTTCGCCAGCCAGTCCGGACAGTACGACGTCGCCACCATCAGCAACTACGAGACACCCGTCTACGCCAAGCGCGGCTGGCTCTACCCGCTGGACCCCTACGTGAAGAAGGACGCGAAGTACGACCAGAAGGACGTGCTGAAACCGATGCGCCTCGCGCTCAGCGGCGAGGACGGCAACGCCTACGCCGAGCCCTTCTACGGCGAGTCCTCGTTCCTGATGTACCGCAAGGACGTCTTCGGCGACCTGGGCCTGACCATGCCGAAGCGGCCCACCTGGAGCGAGGTGGCCGGCCTGGCGGGGAAGATCGACGCCGCGAAGAAGGACATGAAGGGCATCTGCCTGCGTGGCCTGCCCGGCTGGGGCGAACTCATCGCGCCGCTGACGACCGTCGTCAACACCTTCGGCGGCACCTGGTTCGACAAGGACTGGCACGCGCGGCTGGACTCACCGGCGTTCACCGAAGCCACGAAGTTCTACGTGAACCTGGTGCGCAAGCACGGTGAGGCGGGCGCCGCGCAGGCCGGGTTCGCCGAGTGTCTGAACAGCATGACGCAGGGCAAGACGGCGATGTGGTACGACGCCACGGCCGGCGCGGGCGAGCTGGAACGGAACGGCTCGCCCGTCAAGGGCAAGATCGGCTACGCACCGGCTCCGGTGCGCAAGACCGACCACTCCGGCTGGCTCTACACCTGGGCGTTCGGCATGCAGAAGGCCTCCGATCACCCCGACGACGCCTGGAAGTTCATCTCCTGGGCGACCGGCAAGCAGTACGAGAAGCTCGCGGGCGGGCAGGTCGGCTGGGCACAGATTCCCGCCGGAAAGCGGGCGTCGACCTACGCCAACCCGCACTACACCAAGACAGCGGGCGCGTTCAGCGGCAAGGTGCTGCAGGCCATCCAGAACGCCGACCCGCGCGACCCGGGCGTGCAGGACCGCCCCTACCGGGGGATCCAGTTCGTCGGCATCCCGGAGTTCACCTCGCTGGGCACCAGCGTCTCGCAGGAGATCAGCGCCGCCATCGCCGGCCACCAGTCGGTCGAACAGGCGTTGAAGAAGTCCCAGAAGCTGGCCGAGAAGGTCGGCGCCGATTACCGGGACCGATGAGCGCGCCACGGACCGGGGTCGCCACGAGCAACGCCCCCGCAGCCGCCGGAGGGGCCCGGCGGCTGCGGGACTGGGCGACCCGCGCACCCCTGCTGCCCGCTCTCGTCTTCCTGATCGCCGTCACCCAACTGCCCTTCGCGGCGACACTGGTGATCTCGCTGTTCGATTGGAACTCGCTCTATCCCGAGGCCCGCGGGTTCACCGGCCTGGACAACTTCGGCACCGTGCTGAGCACCCCCAGCCTGCGCGAGGCGGTGCTGACCACGGCCGTACTCACCGCGGCGGTCGTCCTGGTGACACTCGCACTCGGTCTGGGCGTCGCTCTGCTGCTGGACCGCTCCTTCCGCGGCCGCGCCCTGGTGCGCACGATGCTCATCGCACCCTTCCTGCTGGTCCCGGTCGCGGCGGCCCTGCTGTGGAAGCACATGCTGCTCAACCCCGAGTACGGCCTGGTCAACGGCGTGCTGAACGCGGTGGGCGGACTCTTCGGCGGCGACCCGCCACAACCGGAGTGGGTCTCCGGCATGCCGCTCATCGCCGTGGAGGCGGCACTGGTGTGGCAGTGGACGCCCTTCATGATGCTGATCCTGCTCGCCGGCCTGCAGAGCCGTCCGCTGGACGTGCTGGAGGCCGCCCGGCTCGACGGTGCCGGGCACTGGCACGTCTTCCGGTACATCACCCTGCCGCACCTGCGGCGCTACCTGGAACTCGGCGGCCTGCTCGGCTCCGTGTTCATCGTGCAGAACTTCGACGCCGTCTACACCATCACCGGCGGCAGCCTGGACACCGCCAACCTCCCCTACGCGATCTACCAGACGTTCTACAAGTCCCACGAATACGGCCTCGCGTCCGCCGCGGGCGTGCTGGTCGTCATCGGCTCGGTCATCATCGCGACCTTCGCGCTGCGCGTGGTGTCGACCCTGTTCAGCGAGGAGGCGTCCCGCGGATGACCACCCTCACCCTCCCCACAGCCCGGCGTGAGCGGACACGGACCGTCCCCGCGGCCGTGCGCCGGGCCCGCCGGCGCGGCGCCGCGCTGGGGCTGCTGGCCTGGCTGGTCGGCATCGGCTTCTTCCTGCCGGTCGCCTGGATGGTGCTGACCTCCTTCCACTCCGAGCCGGACGCCGCGACGAACCCGCCGTCCCTGACGGCGCCGCTGACTCTGGACGCCTACCGGACCTTCTTCACCGCGGGCGGCGCCCAGGGACCCTGGCCGCCGCTGATCAACTCCGCTACCGCTTCGGTGTGTTCGACCCTGCTGGTGCTCCTGCTGGCGCTGCCGGCCGCTTACGCGTTGTCCATCAAGCCGGTGCGCCGCTGGCGGGACGTGATGTTCTTCTTCCTGTCCACGAAAATGCTGCCGCTGGTCGCCGGGCTGCTGCCCGTCTATCTCTTCGCAAGCGAGACCGGGCTCCTGGACAACGTGTGGCTGCTGATCGTGCTCTACACCGCGATGAACCTGCCGATCGCCCTGTGGATGCTGCAGTCCTTTCTCGCCGAGATCCCCGTCTCGGTCATCGAGGCGGCGCAGATCGACGGGGCACGGCTGCCCACCGTGCTGCGTCGTGTGGTGGCGCCGCTGGCCGGCCCGGGCATGGCGGCCACCGCGCTGATCTGCTTCATCTTCAGCTGGAACGAGCTGCTGTTCGCCCTTGTGCTCACCGGCGTCAGAGCCCAGACGGCGCCGGTCTTCCTGACCGGCTTCGTCACCAGCCAGGGCCTGTTCCTGGCGAAATTGTCCGCTGCCGCCCTCGTCATCTCCCTCCCGGTGCTGGTCGCCGGATTCGCCGCCCAGGACAAGCTGGTCCAGGGCCTGTCGCTAGGAGCCGTCAAGTGAAAGCAGCCCTGGTCGAATCCCCTGGCAAGGTCTCACTGACCGAGGTGCCCGATCCCACGCCCGGGCCGCGTCAGGTGGTGGTGGAAGTCGCCGCCTGCGGGCTGTGCGGCACCGACCTGCACATCCTGCAGGGCGAGTTCGCCCCGACCCTGCCGGTCGTGCCGGGCCACGAGTTCGCCGGCGAGGTCGTCGCCGTCGGGAGCGAGGTCACCGAGGTGACGGCCGGCGACCAGGTCGCCGTGGACCCGTCGCTGTACTGCTACGAGTGCCGGTACTGCCGCACCGGGCACAACAACCTGTGCGACCGCTGGGCGGCGATCGGTGTGACGAAGGCCGGCGGCGCCGCACAGTACGCACTCGCGCCCGTGGCCAACTGTGTGCCGCTGCCCGAGCACGTGCGCACTCAGGACGCGGCGCTCATCGAGCCGCTCTCCTGCGCGGTGCGCGGCTTCGACGTGCTCCGCAGCCGGCTCGCCGCACACGTGCTGATCTACGGCTCGGGGACGATGGGCCTGATGATGCTGGAACTGGCCAAGCGCACGGGCGCGGCGAGCGTGGACGTCCTAGATCTGAACCCAGAACGGCTGACCACCGCCCGACGGTTGGGCGCTTCCGCGACCGCCGCGCGCGCGGAGGAACTGGACCGGCCGCAGGGCTGGGACGTGGTCGTGGATGCCACGGGCAACGCGGCCGCGATCCAGGACGGCCTCGGCCGCGTCGCCAAGGCCGGCACGTTCCTGCAGTTCGGTGTGGCGGACTACGCGACCACGGCGACCATCGAGCCCTACCGCATCTACAACCAGGAGATCACCATCACCGGCTCGATGGCCGTCCTGCACAGCTACGAGCGGGCCGCCGAACTCTTCGCCGCCGGCGTGCTGGACCCGGAGGTGTTCATCAGCGACCGGATGCCGCTTGCGGAGTACCCGGCCGCGCTGGACCGGTTCGCGGCTGGGCAGGGCCGCAAGATCCTGGTGATCCCTTGATCACGCCCTGATGACCTGGGGGCCCATCAACGAGTAGCGGTGGGCCTCGGCCTGCGGCAGCCCGGTGTCGGTGACGACGGCTTCCAGGTCGGCGACCTCGGCGAAGCGACAGAAGCTCGTGGCGCCGAACTTGGGGTGAGCGCCGATGAAGATCCGTCGCCGGGCGGCCTGCACGGCGCTCGCCTTGACGTTGCCGACCGCCGGATCCGGGGTGGTCAGGCCGCTGCTGCGGGAGATGCCGTTCGCCCCGACGTACGCCAGGTCGATAACGAAACCGGAGAGCATGTGCACCGCCCAGTGGTCGACGGTGGCCATCGTGCCGCCCCGCACCCGGCCGCCGAGCAGCAGCACGGTGACGTGCTGCCGTCCGGCCAGCGCGCTCGCCACCGCCAGGGAGGCCGTCACCACCGTCAGCGGCCGGTCGTCCGGCAGCGCCTCGGCCACCAGCTTGGGCGTGAACCCCTCGTCCACGAAGACCGTCTCGGCGTCCCCGACGAGCGCCGCGGCCGCGGCGGCGATCCGGGTCTTCTCCGGCACCAGTTGCGTGGTGCGGAAGGCGAGGGTCGTCTCGAACCCGGCGCTCTCCAGCGGGTAGGCGCCGCCGTGGGTGCGCCGGACCAGTCCGTGCCCCTCCAGCACGCTCAGGTCGCGCCGCACGGTCTCCCTGGCGACTGCCAGGTCCGCCGCGAGCTCCGCCACCTCCACATTCCCGTCCCGGCGGGCCAGCTCCAGAATCCTCCTGCGCCGCTCCTCGCCCTCCACGGCCCCTCCTCCCCTACCGCCCGACCGGTTCCTTCTTCGGCCACACGGTATAGCTGAGCGCGATCAGCACGCTGATCACCGCGACGGCGCCCATCAGGTGCTGCCACTGCCGCAGGGGCGCGCTCTGGGCGGGGGCGCCGACGTACCAGGCGGCGCACTGGAGCAGACCCGCGGCGACGGCCGCGCCCAGTACAGCGCGGGCCGACATCCTCCACTCGTGGACCGTGCGGCCCCGGCCGTACTTCGGGCGCTTCGCCGGCGGCGGGCCGTCGGCGAAGCGGTGGGCGAAGCGGGCGTCGGCCCAGCGGATCATGTAGTGGCCGTGCGTGACGGTGAAGCCGATGTAGACGGCGGCCAGGCCGTGCTTCCAGTCCGGGGTGGCACCGCCTTCGAGGTCGACCGCCGTGACCACGAGGCGGCGCCCCATAGCGCGCTGGTGCTGGTGCCGCTCGCCGTGATGAGCGTCGCGGAGCTGCTGCGGCGTGTCGCCCAGCCCTGGGCGCTGCTGGTCGCCTGTGCGGCGCTGGCCGGCGACCTGGCGGCCGGCTCGCTGTTGGCGACCGTGCTGATGTTCACCGACGTCGTGTACGCGGCCGTGCTGTACGGGTCGCCACGCACCGCACGTCGGGTGCCGCCGCTGAGCGTCCTGGCGACCGTCGCACTCACCGTCGCCGCGCTGGCCGCGTCGCGCGGCGCGGAGGCACTGGCCGTCGGCCTGGTCGGTGGCCTGGTCTTCGTGGTGCCGGCGTTCTCCGGGCGGTGGTGCGCATCCACCGGGACACGGCGTCCGCCGAGCGGCTGCGCGCGGAACAGACGGCGCTGCTCGCCGAGACCGACCGGCGTCAGGCGGTGCACGCCGAGCGCGCGCGGATGGCCCGCGAGCTGCACGACGTGGTGGCGGGCCACCTGTCGGCCGTCGCCGTGCACGCCACGGCCGCGCTGTCCCTGGACCCGGCGACCGCCCCGCCGACCGCCACCCGGGAGGCGCTCGGGGTGATCCGGGAGAACAGCGTGCAGGGCCTGGCCGAGATGCGGCGGCTGATCGGGCTGTTGCGGGACCCGGAAGAGGCCGCCGACGGGGCGGGGCAGGCGGTCTCCCCCACGCTGAACGGTCTGGACGCGCTGCTGGCTCGCGCCGGGGCAGCGGCACAGGACGGCTTCGTCTTCCGTCTGCACGACGGGCGCGGCCCGGAGCCGCTGGGCGCGCCGGTGGAGCTGTCCGCGTTCCGGATCGTGCAGGAGTCGGTGACCAACGCGCTCAAGCACGCGCCCCCGGCCTGGTGACCGTCCGGCTGGCGCGCGAGGACGGCGCCTTGGCCGTCGCGGTCACCAGCCCCTTGCCCGAGGGGGAGCCCGCCGGGCCTCGCGCGCCGGGTTCGGGAGCGGGGCTGATCGGCATGCGTGAACGCGTCGAACTGCTCGGCGGCACACTGAACACCGGTCCGGCAGCGGGCCCGGGCGGCGGGGCGGTGTGGGAGGTGCGGGCGGTGCTGCCCGTGGCGGAGGGAGCGGCGTGACGATCCGGGTGGTGGTGGCCGAGGACCAGCAGGCGGTCCGTGCCGGGCTGGTGCTGATCCTGCGTGGCGCGCCGGACATGGAGGTGGTCGGCGAGGCCTCCGACGGCGAGGAGGCGGTCGCGCTGGCACGGCGCCTCCGCCCGGACGTGGTGCTGATGGACGTGCAGATGCCGCGGCTGGACGGGGTGTCGGCGACGGCGCGGGTGGTGGCGGAGGGGCTGGCCGACGTCCTGGTGCTGACGACGTTCGACCTGGACGCGTACGTCTTCGGGGCGTTGCGCGCGGGCGCCGCCGGGTTCCTGCTCAAGACGAGCGACGCGGCGGAGATGCTGACCGCGGTGCGGACAGTGGCCCGTGGCGACGGCGTCGTCGCGCCGGAAGTGACGCGGCGGCTGATCACGGAGTTCGCCCGTCCCGGTCCGGCCCCCGGCGGCGAACCGCCCGCAGCGCTGGCGTCGTTGACGCCCCGCGAGCGCGAGGTGCTGGTGCTGCTGGGTGAGGGTCTGTCCAACGCCGGGGTGGCCCACCGGCTGTCGACGGCGGAGGGCACGGTGAAGACCCATGTCAGCCGGTTGCTGGCCAAGTTGGGGCTGCACAGCCGCACACAGGCCGCCGTGCTGGCGCGCGAGTGGGGCGTGCCGCCCGGCTGACCAGCGGGAACATGGACCCGTCAAAGACGGATGGTCCATACCTATTGACCAGTGGTCCAGACCTCTTTACGCTCCCTGACACTGCGGCGGGCGCGCCCACACGTGCTCGCAGGCGGCGCAGGGTCCCTTCCCGTCCCCCTCCGGGCAGCACCCCCCCGGACCTGACTCGAGGAGCTCCCTTGAGACACGGAACCGTACGACGCCTCAGGCGAAAACTGACGGCGGCCGCCGTCTCGCTGCTCATCCCCGTCGGAGTGCTCGTGGGCCTCGCGGCACCCGCGCACGCCGCCGAACAAGCCACCGCCACCTTCGTGAAGACCTCCGAATGGGACTCCGGGTTCGGCGGTCAGTGGACCGTCCAGAACTCCGGCGACGCCACCATCGACACCTGGAAGCTCGAATGGGACTTCCCCTCCGGCACTACCGTCGGTACGGCGTGGAACGGCACGATCACCCACGAGGGCAACCACTACACGGCCACTCCCGCCGACTGGAACGCCTCCCTCGCGCCCGGCAAGAGCGCGACCATCGGCTTCAACGGCACCGGCAGCGGCGAACCGACGAACTGCACGGTCAACGGCAAGCCGTGTGACGGCTCCGGCTCCACCGACCCCGGCGACCAGCCCCCGAGCGCGCCCGGCGGACTGAGCGTGGGTTCGGCGACCGACAGCACGCTGACGCTGAACTGGTCGGCCGCCAGTGACGACAACGGCGTGGCGAAGTACCACGTCTACCGCAACGGCACCGAAGTCGCCGCGGTCACCGGCACCTCCTACCGGGACACCGGCCTGAATGCCGGCACCGACTACGCCTACTCGGTGACCGCCGAAGACTCCGCGGGGCAGCTGAGCCAGGCGAGCACCACCGTGACGGCGACGACCACCGGCGACGGCGGCGGCGACCCGCCGACCGACACCGACGACATCGTCATGGGCTACTTCACCGACTGGGGCATCTACGGCCGCGACTACCAGGTGAAAGACCTCGTCACCAGCGACTCCGCCGCGAAGCTGACGCACATCAACTACGCGTTCGGCAACGTGACGAACGGCGCGTGCACGATGGGGGACTCCTACGCAGACATCGACAAGGCCTTCACCGCCGATCAGAGCGTCGACGGCGTCGCCGACAACTGGGACCAGCCGCTGCGCGGCAACTTCAACCAGCTGCTGAAGCTGAAGAAGAAGAACCCGAACCTGAAAATCCTGTGGTCCTTCGGCGGCTGGACCTGGTCCGGCGGCTTCGACGAGGCGATGCAGAACCCGCAGGCCTTCGCGCAGTCCTGCTACGACCTGGTCAACGACCCACGCTGGGAAGGCCTGTTCGACGGCATCGACCTGGACTGGGAGTACCCCAACGCCTGCGGCCTGTCCTGCAACACCGCCGGCTACGAGTCGCTGCGTGACATGACGAAGGCCTTCCGCCAGAAGTTCGGCGACCAACTGGTGACGACGGCCATCACCGCCGACGCCTCCGACGGCGGCAATATGGAGAAGGCGGACTACGCCGGCGCCTCCCAGTACGTCGACTGGTTCAACGTCATGACCTACGACTTCTTCGGCGCCTTCGACGCGGACGGCCCGACCGCCCCGCATTCCCCGCTGTACTCCTACGACGGCATTCCGCAGCAGGGCTTCAACACAGACGCCGCGCTCACCAAGCTGCAGACGCTCGGCGTCCCGGCGGACAAGCTGCTGCTGGGCATCGGCTTCTACGGACGCGGCTGGTCCGGCGTCACCCAGGACGCTCCCGGCGGCACCGCGACCGGTGCGGCACCCGGCACCTACGAGGCCGGCATCGAGGACTACAAAGTCCTCAAGAACAGCTGCCCGGTCACCGGACACATCGCCGGCACCGCCTACGCCCACTGCGGCGACCAGTGGTGGAGCTACGACGATCCCCAGAGCATCTCGGGCAAGATGGACTACGTCCAGCAGCACCACCTGGGCGGCGCGTTCGTCTGGGAGTTCAGCGGCGACACGCCGAACGGCGAGCTGATCTCCGCGGTCAGCAGCGGCCTGGCCTGACGGGCCGGGCACCGCCGCACCACCCGGCCGGGGGCACGGGACCGCCTCCCGTGGCCCCGGTCGCCCGCGCGCACACCGGAGCCCAGGGTTCGGCTCCCGCGCTGCGCGAGCACGTGCTGGACCTCCAGTACGGCCGTGCGAAGGACGAGCACGGCTGGCTGCGCCGCGTGCGCTGAGGCCCCTCAGGCCACGTTCACTCGCTGGCCGGGCGGTGCCGCCTCCAGCCAGGCGAGGAAGCCGGTCAGCGCATCGTCACTCATGGCCAGTTCCACCCGCACGCCGGCGACCGTGCAGGCGAGAACCACCTGGTCGGACAGCAGCGCGAGCTCCTCTTCGCCGCGCGGCGCGCGGCGCCGGAGCACCTCGATGGTGCCGCGTTCGAGCAGCCGGCGTGGCCGCGGCGCGTAGGAGAAGACCCGGAACCAGTCGACGCGGCCCCCGTTGTAGCGGGCGACGCCGTACGTCCAGCCTCTGCCGCTGGGCTCCTCGGCCTCCTCGCGGGGAACGTCCCAGCGCAGCGAGCAGTCGAACGTCCCACCGGAGCGCTGGATCAGGCGCCGCCGCAGTCCGAAGACGAACAGCCCCAGCAGTACCAGTGCCAGGACCACGCCGCACAGCAACAGTGCGAGGACCATCTTCACCGACCTCCTCGCATCGTCTCGGTACACCGCATCTGTATGGCCTCAGCCGCGGACCGCTCCGGAAGGTCCCGGAGCCGCCCGCGGCTGAGGTACGTGCTCGTGTCTGCCTGCGTCAGTGAGCACCCGCCACCGCGTGCAGACGGACCTCGGCGCGCCGGCCTGCCTCGGCGTCCTGCTCCGCCTTCGCCTTCTCCAGGTCCCGCTCGGCGCGGGCCACGTCGATCTCGTCGGACAGCTCCGCCAGCTCGGCGAGGATCGAGAGCTTGTTGTCGGCGAAGGAGATGAAGCCGCCGTGCACGGCCGCGATCACCGTGTCCTGGCCGCTCTCCCCGGCCGTGCGGATGTTGATCACGCCGGGCTCCAGCACACCGAGCAGCGGCTGGTGGCCGGCCATGATGCCGATGTCACCCGACAGCGTACGCGCGACGACCAGCCTGGCCTCGCCCGACCAGACCTTGCGGTCGGCGGCGACCAACTCGACGTGCAGCTCGGCCACGGTGGGCTCCTCTTGACTGGGGTGGTGAAAACAATACGGGGTGCGGTGCCGGGAACGGGCGAAGGGGCCCGCTCCCGGCGGTCCGCGTCAGCGAGCTCAGGAGACGCCGAGCTCCTTGGCGTTGGCCTTGAGGTCCTCGAGGCCACCGCACATGAAGAACGCCTGCTCCGGGAAGTGGTCGTAGTCGCCGTCCGCGATCGCGTTGAACGCGGTGATCGACTCGTCCAGCGGAACGTCCGATCCGTCCAGGCCGGTGAACTGCTTCGCCGCGTGGGTGTTCTGCGACAGGAAGCGCTCGATACGGCGGGCGCGGTGGACGACCAGCTTGTCCTCCTCGCCGAGCTCGTCGATGCCGAGAATGGCGATGATGTCCTGGAGGTCCTTGTACTTCTGCAGGATCCCCTTGACACGGGAGGCCGTGTCGTAGTGCTCCTGCGAGATGTAGCGGGGGTCCAGGATCCGGGAGGTGGAGTCCAGCGGGTCCACCGCCGGGTAGATGCCCTTCTCCGAGATCGGCCGCGAGAGCACCGTGGTGGCGTCCAGGTGCGCGAAGGTGGTCGCCGGCGCCGGGTCGGTGAGGTCGTCCGCGGGCACGTAGATCGCCTGCATGGAGGTGATGGAGTGACCGCGGGTGGAGGTGATGCGCTCCTGCAGCACACCCATCTCGTCCGCCAGGTTCGGCTGGTAGCCCACCGCGGAGGGCATGCGGCCCAGCAGCGTGGAGACCTCGGAGCCGGCCTGGGTGAAGCGGAAGATGTTGTCGATGAAGAACAGCACGTCCTGCTTCTGGACGTCACGGAAGTACTCGGCCATGGTCAGGCCGGCCAGCGCGACGCGCAGTCGCGTCCCCGGCGGCTCGTCCATCTGGCCGAAGACCAGCGCGGTCTGCGGGAGAACGCCGGATTCGGCCATCTCCTCGATCAGGTCGTTGCCCTCACGGGTGCGCTCGCCGACGCCGGCGAACACGGAGACGCCCTCGTGCAGCTTCGCCACACGCATGATCATCTCCTGGATGAGGACGGTCTTGCCCACACCCGCGCCACCGAACAGACCGATCTTGCCGCCCTTGACGTACGGGGTCAGCAGGTCGACGACCTTCAGGCCGGTCTCGAACATCTCGGTCTTGGACTCGAGCTGGTCGAAGGCCGGGGCCTTGCGGTGGATCGGCCAGCGCTCGGTGACCTCGGACTCGGCCTCCGGCTCGTTCAGGATGCGGCCCAGGGTGTTGAACACCCGGCCCTTGGTGACGTCGCCGACGGGCACGGTGATGCCCTCGCCGGTGTCGGTCACCTGCGCCTGGCGGACCAGGCCGTCGGTCGGCTCCATGGAGATGGCGCGGACCAGGCCCTCACCGAGGTGCTGGGCGACCTCGAGCGTCAGCGTCTTGTTCTTGCCGTCCTGGGCCGGGTCGGCCACGTCGACGGTCAGTGCGTTGTACATCTCCGGCATCGCGTCGACGGGGAACTCCACGTCGACGACCGGGCCGATGACCCGCGCGACGCGGCCCGCCGCGGCAGCCGTCTCAACAGTGGTGGTCATGGTTAGCGGTCACTCCCCGCGCTAGCGTCGGCCAGGGCGCTCGCGCCACCGACGATCTCGCTGATTTCCTGGGTGATGTCGGCCTGTCGGGCCGCGTTGGCAAGCCGCGTGAGCGACTTGATGAGATCCTCGGCGTTGTCGGTCGCCGACTTCATCGCCCGGCGGCGGGCGGCGTGCTCGGAGGCAGCCGACTGCAGCAGGGCGTTGTAGATGCGGCTCTCGACGTACCGGGGCAGCAGCGCGTCGAGCACGCCCTCCGCGTCCGGCTCGAACTCGTACAGCGGGCGGACCTTCGGCGCCTTGCTCTGCACGTCGTCCGCCACCGCCGGGTTGTCGAGGCTCAGCGGCAGCATCCGCCGCTCGACGGGCGTCTGCGTCATCATCGAGACGAACTCGGTGAAGACGATGTGCAACTCGTCCACGCCGCCCTCGGAGGTCTCCCTGGTCAGGGCCTCGATGAGCGGTTCGGCCACCATCTTCGCGTGCGCGTAGGTGGGGCTGTCCGAGAAGCCCGTCCAGGAGTCGCCCACCCTGCGCTTGCGGAAGCTGTAGTACGAGGCGGCCTTACGACCCACCAGGTAGGTCTCGACCTCCTTGCCCTCGTCCTTCAGCACACCGGTGAGGTGCTCGGCTGCCTTGATGGCGTTGCTCGAGTACCCGCCGGCCAGGCCGCGGTCGCTGGTGATCACCAGCAGCGCGGCCCGGGTCGGGCGCTCGACCTCGGTGGTCAGCGGGTGCTTGCTGTTCGACCCCGTCGCCACCGCGGTCACCGCGTGGGTGAGCTCGTCGGCGTACGGCGTGGAGGCCGCCACCTGGCGCTGCGCCTTGACGATGCGCGAGGCGGCGATCATCTCCATCGCCTTGGTGATCTTCTTGGTCGCAGTGACGGACTTGATCCGCCGCTTGTAGACCCTCAGCTGGGCACCCATGCTCAGACCTCGCCCAGCAGCTTGCCGTCCGCGGTGGTGAACTGCTTCTTGAAGGCGTCCACTGCGTCGCCGAGCTGCTGCAGGGTGTCGTCACCCATCTTGCCGCCCTCACGGATGCCGTTCATCAGGCCGCCGTGCTCGCGGTGCAGGAACTCCAGCAGCTCACGCTCGAAGCGGCGGATGTCCTCGACGGGGACGTCGTCCATCCTGCCGGTGGAGCCGGACCAGATGGAGACGACCTGGTCCTCGGTCGAGTACGGCGCGTACTGCGGCTGCTTGAGCAGTTCGACCATGCGCTGGCCGCGGTCCAGGGCCGACTTGGAGGCGTCGTCCAGGTCGGAGCCGAAGGCGGCGAACGCTTCGAGCTCACGGAACTGGGCGAGGTCCACCCGCAGTCGTCCGGAGACCTGCTTCATGGCCTTGTGCTGGGCGGAGCCGCCGACTCGGGAGACGGAGATGCCGACGTTCAGCGCCGGGCGCTGGCCCGCGTTGAACAGGTCGGACTCCAGGAAGCACTGTCCGTCGGTGATGGAAATGACGTTGGTCGGAATGAACGCCGACACGTCGTTCGCCTTGGTCTCGACGATCGGCAGGCCGGTCATCGAGCCCTTGCCCATCTCGTCGGACAGCTTGGCGCAGCGCTCCAGCAGCCGGGAGTGCAGGTAGAAGACGTCTCCCGGGTAGGCCTCGCGGCCCGGCGGACGGCGTAGCAGGAGGGAGACGGCTCGGTAGGCGTCGGCCTGCTTGGACAGGTCGTCGAAGACGATCAGCACGTGCTTGCCCTGGTACATCCAGTGCTGGCCGATGGCCGATCCGGTGTAGGGGGCCAGGTACTTGAAACCGGCCGGGTCGGAAGCCGGGGCGGCGACGATCGTCGTGTACTCCAGCGCGCCGGCCTCCTCCAGCGCACCGCGCACCGACGCGATGGTGGAGCCCTTCTGGCCGACTGCGACGTAGATGCAGCGCACCTGCTTGTCCGGGTCGCCGGAGGCCCAGTTGTCGCGCTGGTTGATGATCGTGTCGATGCCGAGGGCTGTCTTGCCGGTCTGCCGGTCACCGATGACCAGCTGACGCTGGCCGCGGCCGACCGGGGTCATGGCGTCGACGGCCTTGTAGCCGGTCTCCATCGGCTCGTGGACCGACTTGCGGTCCATGACGGTGGGAGCCTGCAGCTCCAGCGCGCGGCGGCCGTCGGTGTCGATGTCGCCGAGGCCGTCGATCGGCTTGCCCAGCGGGTCCACCACGCGGCCGAGGTAGCCCTCGCCCACCGGGACCGAGAGGACCTCGCCGGTGCGGGTGACCGACTGCCCCTCCTCGATGCCGCTGAACTCGCCCAGGACCACCACACCGACCTCGCGCTCCTCGAGGTTGAGGGCGAGGCCGAGGGTGCCGTCCTCGAACTTCAGCAGTTCGTTCGCCATGGCCGAGGGCAGCCCCTCGACCTTCGCGATGCCGTCACCGGCAACGCTGACCGTCCCGACCTCTTCGCGCGAGGCCGCGTCCGGCGTGTACGACTGGACAAAGTTCTCCAGCGCGTCCCGGATCTCATCCGGCCGGATCGTGAGCTCCGCCATCTGGGTTCCCTGCTCTCCTTGTTGGGCCCGTTTCGGGGGTCTGGGGGAGACCCCCAGTCAGTTGCGTTCGGCCCAAGGAGGGCCGCTGATCGTGCTTGTTGAGTTGGTGTGCCGCCGACCGCCGTCGAGGCTCAGCCGGCCATCCGCCGTCGTGCCTCGTCCAGCCGGTCGGCCACCGTGCCGTCGATGACCTCGTCACCGATGCGGACGGTCACCCCGCCGAGAACCTCAGGGTCCACGTCCAGGTTGAGGTGCACACGGCGTCCGTAGAGCTTCGCAAGGGCGTCGCCCAGACGCTGCTTCTGCCGGTCGCTCAGCGGCACCGCCGTGGTGACGACCGCGACCGAACGGTCCCGGCGCCCCGCGGCGAGCTTGGAAAGGTCCTCCAGGCCACCTTCCAGGCTACGTCCTCGCGGACGGGTCACCAGTCGCGTGACCAGCCGCTCGGTGGCAGGCTCGGCCTTGCCGCCCAGCAGCGAGTGCAGCAGACCGGTCTTGGACGCGGCCGGCGCGGTGCGGCTGGTCAACGCGGAGCGCAGCTCCGTGGAGGAGGCCACGGTCCGGCCGAAGCGGAAGATCTCGTCCTCCACGTCGTCCAGCGAACCGTCCCGCTCGGCGGCGACGAGGTCGGCGGTGTCCGCCAGTTCCTCGACCGCGTCCACCAGGTCCCGCGAGGCGGACCAGCGGGAGCGGACCATGCCGGAGACCAGGTCGAGGGTCGCTCCGCCGACCTGCCCGTCCAGCAGCCGCCGGACCAGCTCGGCTTTGGCCTCGCCGGCCTGCGCCGGGTCGGTGAGGACCCGACGCAGAGAGACCTCACGGTCGAGCAGTGCGGTGACGGAGGCAAGCTCGTCGGCGAGCACCGTGGCGTCGACGGACGTGGAGTCCGTCAGGGCGGTCAGGCTCTCGCGCGCTGTGGCCAGCGCTTCGCGGCTCGCTCCGCTCATCGGGCGGCCTCGGCCTTCTCCTCGAGGTCATCGAGGAACCGGTCGACGACGCGGCTCTGCAGGGCCGAGTCCTCCAGGGACTCGCCGACGACGCGGCCTGCCAGGTCGGTCGCGATGCGCCCGACCTCCTGGCGCAGCGCGATCGTCACCTGACGGCGGTCCGCCTCGATCTGGGCGTGACCGGCGGAGATGATGGACTCGCGCTGCCGCGTGCCCTCCTCTCGCATCTCGGCGATGATCGCCGCGCCCTGCTCACGGGCCTGCTCGGTGATCCGGGCCGCTTCGTGGCGGGCCTCGGCGAGCTGGGCCTTGTACTGCTCGAGCGTCTGCTGGGCCTCGGCCTGTGCCTCGGCCGCCCGCTCCAGGCCACCCTCGATCGCGTCCCGCCGCTCTTCCAGGGTCTTCTGGATGTTCGGAAGGAGCTTCTTTCCGAGGAGGCCGAAGACGACGAAGAAGCAGATGAGACCGACGATCAGTTCGACCGGCTCGGGGATGAGCGGATTCTGGCTCGTCCCTTCAGCCAGGAAGGTCATCATGTCTGAACCTTTCATCGAGTGTGGCTACCGGTGGGTCCGGATCACGCCGGGGCCGGGAACATGAAGGGGACGACCAGGCCGAGGAGGGCGAGAACCTCACAGAGGGCGAAGCCGAGGAACATGTTGGTGCGGATGATGCCCATGGCCTCGGGCTGGCGGGCCATGGCCTGGATCGACTGGCCGAAGACGACACCGATACCGATGCCGGGGCCGATGGCGGCGAGGCCGTAGGCCACGGCACCCAGGTTGCCCGAGATCTTGACGGTGCTGGCGGCGAGGTTGAGAAGCTCGGCAGACATCTTCCTGTCTTCCTGTGTGATGCGGGCCGCTGGGGGACTGTCCCAGCGGGGGCTTGACGAGTTGTCCGGGGGGTCAGTGGCTCTCTTCGAGGGCTCCGCTGATGTAGATCGCGGCGAGCAGCGTGAAGATGTACGCCTGCAGGAACTGGATCAGCAGCTCGAACGCGGTCATGACGATGTCGAGGATGAGCGAGCCACCCGCGACGACTGACAGGAACGAGGGCGACACCAGGTACCAGCTGGCGACGCTGAACATCACGATCAGCATGTGGCCGGCGAACATGTTGGCCCAGAGCCGGACCGCGAGGGTGAACGGCCGGGTGATCACGTTCTGGATGAGCTCCAGCAGCACGATCAGCGGCTGCATGGCCTTGGGCGGACCCTCGATCCAGACCAGGTTCTTCACGCCGCCCCGGAAGCCGTGGTTCTTGAAGGTCAGGAACATGTACGTGACCCAGACCAGCAGTGCCAGCGCGACCGGGAAGGCGAAACGGGAGGTCGCCGGGAACATCGCCAGAGGGATGACCTCCATGATGTTCATGATCCACACGAAGAAGAAGATCGACGTGAGGAAGGGGATGTACTTCTTCCCCTTCTGGCCGATCACTTCGAGGGCGATGCCGCGTGCGACGAAGTCGTAGGCGATCTCGCCCACCAGTTGCACCTTGCCCGGGACGAGCTTGGGCTTGGCGAACGCGGCCCAGAAGAAGCCGACGACGAGCAGCATGCAGATGACCGCGAGGAGCATCGGCTTGGTGAACTCGACGCCGCCGACCGTCAGGAACGGCTCGAAGATGAACGAGTGGAGGCCCGGCGCTTCGAAGCCACAGCCTGTCTTGATGTGGCATCCGCTCTCAGCGAGCAGCGTTTGGGGACTCACCCGTGACTCCTTCGTCGTGACGCATAAGTGATGGCAACCTTGTGTGTCAGCGCGGCTGGTGGGACCGCTGGTCGGCACGGGGAACGTGGTATGGCGGCGGGGCCACCGTAGTTCACTCGGAATGGCGTCCGAGGACCGGGCATCCGGGGCTCGCGCGGCCTCCTCGTGATCAGATGAGAGGCCGAGCGCACACCCGAGCCGGATGCGATTCCGGACGATAGCAGACCGGGATCACCCCCCCTGCGGCACCCTTGGCGAACCCCGTCAAGCCCCATCGCGCGACCCCGGGTTCGCAGGCACGGACGGCACGGGGTCGACGTAGAGCATCCGGGTGCGGAGGTTGTGCCACACCTGGCCGCCCACCCACGACAGGGCGGTCACCAGCAGAGTCAGTCCGAAGGCCCTGGGGTTGAACATCGTCGTGCCGTTGAACACGATGATGAAGACCCCGATGAGCAGGATCTGCACCGCGTAGACCGTCATGCCGGCCATCATCGCCACCTGCGGTCTGTCGCGGGTCAGGCGCATCAGGACGGCTGTGCCGAGGCCGAAGAACACGGCGACCACGGCCAGCGCCACCAGGGCGCCGACGAGGCCTTTCTCGCCGGCCACGAGCGCGCTGACCACGGTGGCGACCAGGCCCGCGGGCGCTGCGACGAGCGCCGCACGCCTCAGGGTCCGGGCATCGTTGGACTGCATGGGGGCAGCTCCGGCGTGGGTCGGGGGCGGGTGAAGCATGTGCCTTGCGAACGACCCCCCGGCACGGGGCGTCACGTCAAACAGAGGCTGGGGACGGGGAGGAAGACCGGTTCTCCGGTCTCCGGCTCGCCCGGCTTTCGTGAACGCTATCACAAACTATTTGATGAGGTCTTTACCTACATCGTGTGCCACCCATCACACGTTCGTGTAATCGCGCGCGCGTCCGGGTGCGCCGAATCGGAGTGGCGTGCTAGTGCCGCATCAGCCAAGGTTCGCCCGGTAGCGGGGCGAACCTTGGCTGATGCGGCACTAGGGGCGACGGGCGAAACGGTGCCGCTCCCCGATGGCGGTCGCGCCGTGCAGTCCCGCCACGGCCGGCTCGCGCACGGGGCCGTCCGCCTCGTCTGCCCCGGATGCGGCATCCGGCCGTCCGCCGTCCGCCGCGTCCGCCGCGTCCGACGGCTCGGGGACCGAGTCCGGGTCGGGACGGCGGTAGCGCGGCGGCACCAGGACGTATGCCCAGTTCGGCACGTGCGGGGTGAACCGGGGCAACAGCAGCACCACAAGCCCCATCGCGCTCAGCAGCACCACAGCCAGCACGATCACCAGACTCGAGGACCGCACCGAGAACGCCACCGCGCCGAACGCGATGAGAGCCGACCAGAAGTACATGATCAGCACGGCCCGGCTGTGCGAGTGCCCGATCTCCAGCAGCCGGTGGTGCAGGTGGCCGCGGTCCGCGGCGAACGGGGAGTAGCCCTTCCAGGTCCGCCGCACGATCGCCAGCACCAGGTCGGCGACCGGCACCGCGATGATGGTCAGCGGCAGCAGCAGCGGCATGTACAGCGGAACCATGGAGTGCACCGCGGACTTCTCCGACCCGGCGTGCGCGACCATGAGATCCGGGTCGACCTGGCCGGTGATCGAGACGGCCCCGGCGGCGAGCACCAGGCCGATCAGCATGGATCCGGAGTCGCCCATGAAGATGCGCGCCGGGTGCATGTTGTGCGGCAGGAAGCCCAGGCACATGCCCATCAGGATCGCGGCGAACAGGGTGGCCGGAGCCGCGCCCTCGACGCCGTAGCCGTACCAAGTGCGGTAGGCGTACATGAAGAACGCCACCGCGGCGATGCAGACCATGCCGGAGGCCAGCCCGTCCAGCCCGTCCACGAAGTTGACCGCGTTGATGGTGATCACCACCAGGGCCACCGTCAGCAGCGTGCCCTGCAGGGGAGTCACCGCGACGTTGCCGACGCCGGGGATCGGCAGCCACAGGATCGTCAGCCCCTGCAACACCATGACGCCGGCGGCGATCATCTGCCCGCCGAGCTTGACCAGCGCGTCCACGCCCCACTTGTCGTCGAGGACCCCCAGGATCCAGATCACCGCCGCTCCGGAGAGCAGGGCTCGCGGTTCGTCGGACAGCGTGAAGACTTCACCGATGTTGGTGAGGTGGGCGGCGACCAGCAGGCCCGCGCACAGCCCGCCGAACATCGCGATGCCGCCGAGCCGCGGCGTGGGTTCGCGGTGCACGTCGCGCGCACGGATCTGAGGCATCGCGCCGGCCGCGATGGCGAACTTCCGCACCGGCCCGGTCAACAGGTAGGTGACCGCAGCCGTGACGCACAGCGTCAGCAGATATTCACGCAACGTATCCCCAGTGGTTCTCGCGTGCTGTACCGCCCCACACCATAGGACACCGCGGGGCCGCGAACGGTTCTCACGTGGGCGCCGGCACCCCCGTCAACGCCGTGACGACCGGGTCGAGGGCCTGGCTGATGTCGTCGCCGACGCTGCGGAAGTACGGGATGGGCGCGCCGTACGGGTCGTAGATCTCGTCGGCGTCCGGGCTGGGCGCGATAAGCCAGCCGCGCAGCGCGGCGGCCGCCTGCACCAGGGCCCGGGCCCGCTCCACCACGCCGTCGGCGGTACGGGGCGCCGGCAGGGTGGCGGGGTCTATGGCGCGCACCAGCCGGGTGAACTCCTTCAGCGTGAAGGTGCGCAGTCCGGCGGAGTGACCCATGGAGATGACCTGGGCCCGGTGGTCGCGCGTCGCGGTCAGCACCAGGTCCGCCAGGATGACGTGCTCGTCCAGCAGTTCCCGCCCGACGAAGCCCGCGGGATCGGCGCCGTGCTCGGCGAGCACCGCGGCCGCGTGCTCCTCCATCGGTGCCCCCACGTGCCCCCAGGTGCCGGCGCTCTCCACGACGATGCCGCCGCTGCGGGCGTCACCGAGCCGGTGTGCCAGGGCATACCGGTTGAGCCGCTCGGTGATCGGCGAGCGGCACACATTGCCGGTGGAGACGTGGAGGATCCGGAATATGCCACGCCCGTCAGGCGGGGTCGTCAACTGCTCACCTCGAGGTCCGGGACGACCTTGCGCAGCTCCTCCGCGCCGAGGGCGCCGGCCCGCAGCAGCACCGGCACCCGGCCGGTGACGTCGACAATCGAGGACGGTACGGCGTCCTGGGTGGGGCCCCCGTCGAGGTACACGGACACCGCGTCGCCGAGCATCTCCTGGGCGGCGTCACAGGACTGTGGCGAGGGGCGGCCCGTCAGGTTGGCCGAGGAGACCGCCATCGGGCCGAAATCGGCGAGCAGTTCAATCGCCACCGGGTGCAGCGGCATCCGCACCGCCACGGTGCCTCGGGTTTCCCCGAGGTCCCAGGTCAGCGACGGCTGATGACGGGCGACGAGGGTCAGCGCCCCCGGCCAGAAGGCGTCGACCAGCTCCCAGGCCGACTCGGAGAAGTCGGTGACCAGCCCGTGCAGGGTGTTCGGCGAACCGACCAGCACGGGCGAGGGCATGTTCCGGCCGCGCCCCTTGGCGTCCAGCAGTTCGCTCACGGCCTCCCGGCTGAAGGCGTCGGCGCCGACGCCGTACACCGTGTCCGTCGGCAGCACGACGAGTTCACGGCGGCGCACTGCCGCGGCCGCCTCACGGAGGCCGGTCTTGCGCTCGGTCGCGTCGGAGCAGTCGTAACGCCGTGCCATGTCTATGGCACCTCCCTGCGGGCTGTGGCGAATCGGGGGCGGTTGTTCAGGTCGGGGTGGTCGGCGGCGTCCGCCCAGCCGCGGTCCTCGGTGAAGATCCACGGCACCTGGCCGCCCTGGGTGTCCGCGTGCTCGACGACCACGACGCCCCCCGGGCGCAGCAGCCGGTGGGCCGTGCACTCCAGGCCGCGGATCGTGTCCAGGCCGTCCTCCCCGGAGAACAACGCGAGTCCGGGGTCGTGGTCGCGGGCCTCCGGTGCCACATACTCCCATTCGGTGAGCGGAATGTAGGGCGGGTTGGAGATGACCAGATCGACCTGCCCGTCGAGTTCGGGCAGTGCGGTCAGCGCGTCCCCGCGGTGCAGGGCGACGCGGGTGCCCTCGACGTTCCGGCTCGCCCACTGGTGGGCCGCCTCGTCCAGCTCCACCGCGTGCACGCGGGAGCGGGGCACCTCCTGGGCCAGGGCCAGCGCGATGGCTCCGGAACCGGTGCACAGGTCGACGATGAGCGGTTCGGCGACGTCCATGGCACGCACGGCGTCTATCGCCCAGCCCACAACGGACTCGGTCTCCGGACGCGGCACGAACACCCCGGGCCCGACCTGGAGTTCCAGGTAGCGGAAGAAGGCCCGTCCGGTGATGTGCTGCAGCGGCTCGCGTGCCTCACGGCGGGCCACGGCCTCCCAGTAGCGGGCGTCGAAGTCGGAGTCGTCGACGAGGATGAGCTCGGCCCGCTTCACCCCGTGCACGAATGCCGCCAGCTCCTCGGCGTCGAAACGCGGCGAGGGCACGCCGGCGTCCGCGAGCCGTCGCGTGGCGCGGGCCACCTCGGCGAGCAGCACACTGCGGGACTGCGGGGGGCGTCCCCCGGGGATCGGTTGCACTGTGGGTCCTCCGCCGCTGTCCGACGTCCGCTTACTGGGCCGCTGCGAGCTTGACAGCGGAGTCGGCGTCCACGCACGCCTGGATCACCGGGTCGAGTTCACCGTCGAGCACCTGGTCCAAGTTGTACGCCTTGAAGCCCACTCGATGGTCGGAGATGCGGTTCTCCGGGAAGTTGTAGGTGCGGATCCGCTCGGAGCGGTCCACGGTGCGCACCTGGCTGCGCCGCGCGTCGGACGCCTCCTTGTCGGCCTCCTCCTGCGCGGCGGCCAGCAGCCGCGAGCGCAGGATGCGCAGCGCCTGCTCCTTGTTCTGCAGCTGGCTCTTCTCGTTCTGGCAGGAGACGACGATGCCGGTCGGCTCGTGGGTGATGCGGACCGCGGAGTCAGTGGTGTTGACCGACTGGCCGCCCGGTCCCGAGGACCGGTAGACATCGATGCGCAGATCGTTCGGGTTGACCTCGACGTCGACCTCCTCAGCCTCGGGGAGGACGAGCACCCCGGCGGCCGAGGTGTGGATGCGGCCCGCCGACTCGGTGGCGGGCACCCGCTGCACACGGTGCACGCCGCCTTCGTACTTCAGCCGGGCCCACACGCCCTGGCCTCCCTCGGCGCCGGACTTGGCCTTCACCGCGATCTGGACGTCCTTGTAGCCGCCCAGGTCCGACTCGTTCGACTCGATGACCTCGGTCTTCCAGCCGGCCTGCTCCGCGTACCGCAGGTACATGCGCAGCAGGTCGCCGGCGAACAGCGCCGACTCGTCGCCGCCCTCACCGGCCTTGATCTCCAGCAGGACGTCCTTGTCGTCGTTCGGGTCCCTGGGGACGAGCAGCACCCGGAGCCTGTCGGTGAGCTCCTCGCGCCGGGCGGTGAGTTCCTTCGCCTCGGCGGCGAAGTCCGGGTCGTCGGCGGCCAGCTCGCGAGCGGTCTCGATGTCCTCGCCGGTCTGCTTCCAGGCGTGGTAGGCGGCGATGATCGGGGTGAGCTCGGCGTAGCGCTTGTTCACGCGCCGGGCACCGGCCTGGTCCGCGTGCAGCGCGGGGTCGGCGAGCCGCCTCTCGAGGTCGGCGTGTTCGCCGATCAGTTCCTCGACCGCCTCGAACATCGTGGCCTTCCTTGTCTGGAGAGATGGAGCCGTGTCTGGAGAAGGGGTGGGGCTCTCGACGACAAAGCGCCGGTCCGGCCGCCCTGCGGGCGGCCGAGAACCGGCGCTGGGGAAGCCGCTACTTCTTGCCGGAACCGGCGTTCTTGCCGAAGCGGGCCTCGAAGCGGGCCACGCGGCCACCGGTGTCGAGGATCTTCTGCTTGCCGGTGTAGAAGGGGTGGCACTCGGAGCAGATGTCGGCACGGATGGTGCTGCCGGGCATCGTGCTACGGGTGGTGAACGAGGCGCCGCAGGTGCAGCTGACCTGGGTCTCCTGGTACTCCGGGTGGATGTCGCGCTTCAAGGTCTCTCCTAGGTTCGGGAGGGCACCGGGTCGCGACGCGGACTGCGTGCGCGTGAACCGGGACCGACGGACCAGTCTGCCACTACTGGCCGCACCTCCCCAAACCGGGTGGCCGTCGCCGTTATTCCCTGGTACCGACCACGTCGCCGATGTCGGTGTCAGAGGTGGCGGTGTGCCGCAGAGCGGACTGCGGAATGGGCCGGTCCCGGCGCAGCGCCTTCCACACCCGGCGGCACTTGTGCTGCAGCGGGAGCACCCTGTTCGGGTCGTGGGGATCGTAGCGGACGGGCATGGTCGCCATCTGCACGTCATCGGCTCCCAGGTCCTTCATGCTCCCGGCCAGGCCGGTCAGCTCCGGGATGGAGTCGAGGTCGGAGTCCGTGGTCAGTGCGGAGGTGGCGGTGTCGGCGAGGTCGTACAGCTGCGCCGGGTCACCGATCAGGCCGACGCCGTGGATCCGCGCAACGAGCGCGGAGAGGAAGGCGTGCTGGAGCTTGATCCGGCCCAGGTCGCTGCCGTTGCCGACGCCGTGCCGGGTACGCACCAGCGCGAGCGCCTGCTCGCCGGACAGGACGTGGCTGCCGGCGTTCAGCCGCAGGTGGCTCTCCTGGTCGTGGATGGACTCGTGGATCGTCATGGGGACGCCGCCGAGGGTGTCGACCAGGTGCTTGAACCCGGTGAAGTCGACCTCGACGTAATGGTCCATGCGGACGCCGGTGAGGGCCTCGACGGTCTTGACCGCGCAGATCGGGCCGCCGGCCGCGTAGGCGGAGTTGAACATGGCGTGCGGGTCGGGCGGCACCGGCTGCCCGTCCTTGTGGCAGCCCGGCCGGGCCACCAGGGTGTCGCGCGGGATGGAGACGATCTCGGCACGCCGGTGGTCAGCTGCGACGTGCACGATCATCGCGGTGTCGGAGCGGGCGACACCCGAGTCCTGCCCGTACTCGGAGTTCTTCCCGGCCCGGGTGTCCGACCCGAGCACGAGGATGTCGACAGAGCCGTTGGGGACGTCGACGGGCCGGTTCGTGCCGAGGGCGCCGTTGATGTCGACGCCGGCGATGTTGCCGTCGAGTTTGAGGTAGACCAGTCCGAGTCCGGTGGCACCGAGGGCGAGGACGCCGGTCAGCGTCCAGGCCAGGGCCGTCAGGACCCGCCGGCGGCGGCTCCGGGCGGCAGGTCGTCCCGCGTCGGGGCGCGGGCCCCAGGTCCGGTATTCGGGTTTCATGTGCCCGGCTCACCCCATTTCGACCATTTCATCCTCAAGACAGGATGCGGTCCGAGGCCGCCGGATTGCACCGGTGACCCGCCGGAAACGCGGCGAGGGCCGCTCCCCCATTGGGTGGAGCGGCCCTCCCGGGCTGACCCGTCCGAGTGACGAAGGGCGGCAAGCCGCGCGGGTCACGCACAGCGGCACGGCACCGGGCGGTCGGTCGCCACGCTGCGGCGGCCTCCGCCGTCGGCGTCAGTCGTTGCCGTTGCCCGGCGTGGGCGTGTTCTTCTGGATCTGCAGGAGGAACTCGGCGTTCGACTTGGTCTGCTTCATCTTGTCCAGCAGCAGTTCCATGGCCTGCTGCTGGTCCAGGGCGTGCAGCACGCGCCGCAGCTTCCAGACGACGCCCAGCTCGTCCGCGCCCATCAGGATCTCCTCCTTGCGGGTGCTGGACGCGTCCACGTCCACCGCGGGGAAGATCCGCTTGTCGGAGAGCTTGCGGTCGAGCCGGAGCTCCATGTTGCCGGTGCCCTTGAACTCCTCGAAGATCACCTCGTCCATGCGTGAACCGGTCTCGACCAGCGCGGTGGCCAGGATGGTCAGCGAGCCGCCGTCCTCGATGTTCCGCGCGGCGCCGAAGAACTTCTTCGGCGGGTACAGCGCGGTGGAGTCCACACCACCGGACAGGATGCGGCCGGAGGTCGGCGCAGCGAGGTTGTACGCGCGGCCCAGCCGGGTGATGGAGTCCAGCAGCACGACCACGTCGTGACCGAGCTCCACCAGCCGCTTGGCCCGCTCGATGGCCAGCTCGGCGACGGTGGTGTGGTCCTCGGCGGGGCGGTCGAAGGTCGAGGAGATGACCTCGCCCTTGACCGACCGCTGCATGTCGGTGACCTCCTCAGGACGCTCGTCGACGAGGACGACCATGAGGTGGCACTCGGGGTTGTTGCGGGTGATCGCGTTGGCGACCGCCTGCATGATCATGGTCTTGCCGGTCTTGGGCGGAGCCACGATCAGGCCGCGCTGGCCCTTGCCGATGGGCGAGACCATGTCGATGATCCGTGTGGTCAGCGCGCCCGGGTCGGTCTCCAGGCGGAGCCGGTCCTGCGGGTAGAGCGGGGTCAGCTTCTGGAACTCGGCGCGGCCCTTGCCGCCGCCCCCGTCCGGCGCTACGCCGTTGACCGAGTCGAGACGGACCAGCGCGTTGAACTTCTCGCGCCGCTCGCCCTCGCGCGGCTGCCGGACGGCACCGGTGACGTGGTCACCCTTTCTCAGGCCGTTCTTGCGCACCTGGGCGAGGGAGACGTACACGTCGTTCGGGCCGGGCAGGTAGCCGGAGGTCCGCACGAACGCGTAGTTGTCGAGGATGTCGAGGATGCCGGCGACCGGGATCAGGACATCGTCCTCGGAGACCTGCGGCTCGGCCTCTTCACGGCCGCCGCGCCGGCCTCGCCGGTCGCGGTAGCGGCCGCGACGGCCGCGACGGCCGCTGCCGTCGTCGTCGAAACCGTCGTCGCGGCGGTTGCCTCCGCCGCCGCCCTGGTGCTGGCCGCCGCCACCGCCGTCGTTGCTCTTGTTGCGGTTGCGGTCGCGGTCACGGTCACGGTCACGCTGACGGTCGCGCTTGGAGGGCCGGTCGCCCTGCTGCTGCTTGCCGCCGCCCTGGTGCTGGCCGCCGCCGTCGTTGTTGTTGTTGCGGTTGCCGCCGCCGTCCTGGCCCTTGGCGCCATCGTGGCGGCCTTCGCCGCCCTTGGCATCCTTGCCGGCGCCCTGGTGCTGCTGCTGAGCGGCGCCGTTGCCCTCGGCGGCCTCGGCCTTGTGGTCGGCCTTGGCGGGGCGGTCGCGGGACTCGTCGGCGGACTGGCCGGGGATCTCGACCTGTGGCCGCCCCGCGGCCTGCTTGCCTCCGTCGTCCGTACCCTGGCCTTCACCCTCGCCCGTGCGGGTGCGGGAGGTGGTGCGGCGCTTGGGTTTGGTCTCGTCCGCCTTCTTCGCGGTCTCGGGACCGGAGACGGTGACACCGCCCCCCGCCTGCTTCTCCTTGATGACCTCGATCAACTGGCTCTTGCGCATGCGCGCGGTACCCCTGATACCGAGGGCGGAGGCGACCTGCTGGAGCTCGGCCAGAACCATGCCCTCGAGCCCCGTGCCGGAGCGCCGCCGCCTCGGGGCGGCAGGAGCGTCCGCGGCGGGCGCGTCGGCAGCGGCGCTGTCGTTCTTCACGCCCATCAGATCGGTGGTGTCGCTCACAAAGGGTCCTTCCCTGGAGCGGGCGTCGGCCTGTCTGGCTCGGCGACCGGTTGTGCTTTCCGGCGCGGTTCCTCGACTTGCGAACCGGGCCGGGGCGGTGGTCCCGCTGTCTTCCACGGCGGGGGAATCGTTCACTGCCGGTGCGAGATGATGACGGACGTCATCACACCGGCTCCGGAGCGTGCACGGCACTGCTCGGGCAGGATGCCCGGCGATGCGGGAGGCTTCCGGGAGATGAGTGCGCCCTGACAGGGGCACCGAGCACTGTACCCTGCGGGCCCGTCATGCGACCCCTGCAGCCTGCACGTGCTGACTTGAGACTAACACTACCCGGTCCATGGAGTATTCCCCCTCTCTTCGACCTGCAATCGGGTGTCACTGTGCGGATCCGCCGGCGAGTGGCAGCAGGCTGGCTCCGGCGGCGTCCAGGCTCAGCCGGTTCGCCGTCCACTCACCGCCGGCGAGGTCCGCGATCTTGTCCGCCGCGCCCTGTTCGGCCAGCGCCAGCACGGTGGGCCCGGCACCGGAGACGACGGCCGGGACGCCGTCATCACGCAGCCGGCGAACCAGCGCCACGCTCTCCGGCATGGCGGGCGCCCGGTATTCCTGGTGCAGCCGGTCCTCCGTGGCGGGCAGCAGCAGGTCCGGGCGGCGGGTGAGCGCCTCGACGAGGAGCGCGGCCCGGCCGGCGTTCGCCGCGGCGTCGACGTGCGGCACGGTGCGGGGCAGCAGGCCGCGAGCAGTCTCGGTCAGCAGCGGCTTCGCGGGTACGAAGGCGACGGGCGCCAACGAGGGCGCCGGATCCATGCGCAGGGCGCGGGCGGCGCCGTTCTCGGTCCAGGCGAGCGTGAAGCCGCCGAGCAGACAGGCGGCGACGTTGTCGGGGTGGCCCTCGATCTCGGTGGCCAGTTCCAGCAGCGCGGCGTCGTCCAGCCGGCTCTCCGCTCCCGTGGTCACCGCGCGGGCCGCGACGATGCCGGCGCAGATGGCGGCGGACGAGGAGCCCAGGCCCCTGCCGTGCGGGATGCGGTTCGCGCAGACGACCTCCAGGCCCCGCGGCTGACCGCCCAGCAGGTCGAAGGCGGTGCGCAGCGACCTCACGAGCAAGTGCCCTTCGCCCCGCGGCAGGGTGCCGGCGCCCTCGCCCGCGATGTCGACGTGCAGTCCGGAGTCGGCTACGCGGACGACCACGTCGTCGTACAGCCCCAAGGCCAGGCCGAGGGCGTCGAAGCCCGGACCGAGATTGGCACTGGTGGCGGGGACACGTACCCGGACGGCGGCGGCGCGGAACGCGGGACCGGCCATCTTGCGATGACACTCCTTGCTGTGGTGGTACGGCGACTCCGCTACAGGACCGCGGCACACTGCCGGACCGGTCGCAGACCCGACGCACGATCGTTCATGCGTGGGAGCGGAACGTGCCCAGCCTATCGAAGGAAGGCTCTCCGGCAACACAGGGCGCACGGGAGGCGCACGATGCGTGCCGTCACCCTCCCGTGCTCCCCGGTCAGCTGTGTGCCGGGAACGGCCTGGTCACGAGGCACGGTCCGCTCAGGCGAGACCGAGCCGTTCGGCGGCGGCGTCCGCGTCGACGGGCACGGTGACAGGCCTGGGGGCACCCGCGACGGCCCAGTCGGGATCCTTCAGGCCGTTCCCGGTGACCGTGCAGACGATGCGCTGACCGGGGTCGACCCTCCCCTGTTCGGCCGCCTGCAGCAGCCCGGCGACGGAGGCGGCCGAGGCGGGCTCGACGAAGACACCCTCCTGAGCGGCCAGCAGCCGGTACGCCCGCAGGATCTGTCGATCGGTCACCGCGTCGATGAACCCCCTCGACTCGTCGCGCGCCTGCTCGGCCAACGTCCAGGACGCGGGGTTGCCGATACGGATGGCGGTGGCGACGGTGCTCGGTTCCCTGACCACCTCGCCGCGCACGATGGGTGCGGCGCCGGACGCCTGAAAACCCCACATGCGCGGCGTACGGGTGGCGGGCCCGCCGGCCGCACGGTCGGCGTACTCGCGGTAGCCCTTCCAGTAGGCCGTGATGTTCCCGGCGTTGCCCACGGGCAGCACGTGCACGTCGGGCGCGTCGCCCAGCATGTCGACGATCTCGAACGCGGCCGTCTTCTGTCCCTCGATGCGGGAGGGGTTGACGGAGTTGACCAACGCGACCGGATACTTCTCGGACAGCGCGCGGGCCAGGTTGAGGCAGTCGTCGAAGTTGCCGTCGACCTGCAGGATCTGGGCGCCGTGCACCAGGGCCTGGCCCATCTTGCCCAGCGCGATCTTGCCCTGCGGGACGAGGACGGCGCACACCATGCCGGCCCGCACCGCGTAGGCGGCTGCCGACGCGCTGGTGTTGCCCGTAGAGGCACAGATGACGGCCTGGTCGCCGCGCTCCTTGGCGTGCGTGATCGCCATCGTCATGCCGCGGTCCTTGAAGGAGCCGGTCGGGTTGGCACCCTCGACCTTCAGGTGGACCTCACAGCGCGTCCGCTCGGAGAGCACCTGCGCGGGGACCAGCGGCGTACCGCCCTCGCGCAGGGTCACGGCAGGGGTGTCGGCGGACACCGGAAGCCGGTCACGGTACTCCTCGATGACGCCGCGCCACTGGCGGCTCGCGGCCCCGCCGCTGCCGGCACCTGCTCCCTGCACCGATGCCTCTTCCCTCGTGGTCACTTGTTTGCCTGCTCCCCTTCGACCCGCATGATGCTCGCTACTCCGCGCACGGTGTCCAGCTGCCGCAACGCGTCGACTGTGGCAGTCAGCGCCGCGTCCGTCGCGCGGTGCGTGACGACCAGCAGCCAGGCCTCACCGTCCTTGCCCTGTTGGCGGACGGTGTCGATGGACACGCCGTGCTCGGCGAAGATCGTGGCCACCTGCGCCAGTACGCCGGGCTTGTCGGCGACATCGAGGCTGATGTGGTAGCGGGTGACGACGTCGCCCATCGGGGCGACGGGCAGCTGCGCGTAGGCGGACTCGCCGGGCCCGCGGGCGCCGGTCAGTTTGTTGCGGCACGCGGTCACCAGGTCGCCGACGACCGCGGAGGCGGTGGGCGAGCCGCCGGCGCCGGGGCCGTAGAACATCAGCTGCCCCGCGGCGTCCGCCTCGACGAACACCGCGTTGTACGCCTCGCGCACGGAGGCCAGCGGGTGGCTGAGCGGAATCATCGCCGGGTGGACTCGGGCGCTGACCGAGCGGCCGTCGGCGGCCCGTTCGCAGATGGCCAGCAGTTTGACCGTGCAGCCCATGCGGGTGGCCGAGGCGATGTCGGCGGCGGTCACCTCGGTGAGGCCCTCGCGGTGCACGTCGTCGAGCCGGACCCGGGTGTGGAAGGCGATGCCGGCGAGGATCGCGGCCTTGGCGGCGGCGTCGAAGCCCTCGACGTCGGCGCTCGGGTCGGCCTCGGCATAGCCGAGGGCGGTCGCCTCGTCCAGGGCCTCGGTGTAGCCGCTGCCGGCGGACTCCATCCGGTCGAGGATAAAGTTGGTGGTGCCGTTGACGATGCCCAGGACCCGGTTCACCTTGTCGCCTGCCAGCGACTCGCGCAGCGGCCGCACCAGCGGGATCGCACCGGCCACCGCGGCCTCGTAGTACAGGTCGACGCCGTACTTCTCCGCCGTCTCGTGCAGGGTCGAGCCGTCCTCGGCGAGCAGCGCCTTGTTGGCGGTCACGACGCTGGCCCCGTGCTCGAAGGCCTCGGTGATCAGGCGCCGGGCCGGCTCGATGCCGCCGATGACCTCCACGACGACGTCGACGTCCTCGCGTCGGGCCAGCGCGGCCGCGTCCGTGGTGACCAGTGCCGGGTCGACACCGGCCCGCGCCCGGTCCGGCCGCCGCACGGCCACCCCGGCCAGTTCGATCGGGGCGCCGATGCGGGCGGCGAGGTCGTCGGCGTGCGTCGTCATGATGCGTGCGACCTCGGAGCCCACCGTTCCGCAGCCCAGCAGCGCCACCTTCAGCGGACGCGTACGCATCATTCGACCTCGCTCACTCGTCGCTCCATGGGTGGAGCCAAGTCTCACTTACCGAGCGGCGTATTCCACGCCGATTTCAGTATGTGGGACGTTCGTCTCGCTACCCGACATCCAACCGGAGCAGGTCCTCCTCTGTCTCGCGGCGGACGATCGTGCGGGCCCGACCGTCGGCGACCGCGACGACCGGCGGTCGGGGGACATGGTTGTAGTTGTTGGCCATCGACCGGCAGTACGCGCCGGTCGCCGGGACGGCCAGCAGGTCGCCGGGCGCCAGGTCGGCGGGCAGAAAGGTGTCGCGGACGACGATGTCGCCGCTCTCGCAGTGCTTGCCGACGACGCGGGAGAGCATCGGCTCGGCGTCCGAGGCGCGGGAGGCGAGCGACACGGTGTAGTCGGCGTCGTAGAGCGCGGTGCGGATGTTGTCGGACATACCGCCGTCGACGCTGACGTAGGTCCGCAGCCCGTCCAACTCCTTGACCGTGCCGACCTCGTACAGGGTGAACGCCGACGGCCCGGCGATCGCGCGTCCCGGCTCCACCGACAGACGCGGCACCGACAGTCCGGCCGCCCGGCACTCGGCGGTGACGATGTCGCCGAGCGACTTGGCGATCTCGCGTGGCTCGCTCGGGTCGTCCTCCGGGGTGTAGGCGATGCCCAGGCCGCCGCCCAGGTCGATCTCCGGCAGCTCGACGCCGTGCGCGTCGCGGACCTGGCGCAGCAGCCCGACCACGCGGTGTGCGGCGACCTCGAAGCCGGAGGTGTCGAAGATCTGCGAGCCGATGTGCGAGTGGATGCCGACCAGCTCGAGGCTGTCCTCCAGCTGCAGAACCCGGCGCACCGCCTCGGCGGCCTGGCCGTCGGCGAGCGCCAGGCCGAACTTCTGGTCCTCGTGGGCGGTGGCGATGAACTCGTGGGTGTGCGCCTCGACACCCACCGTCACCCGGACCTGCACCGGCTGGCGGCGGCCCAGCTCGCGGGCGATGTGCGCGACGCGGGCGATCTCCTGGAAGGAGTCCAGCACGATCCGGCCGATCCCCGCCTCCACGGCCCGGCGGATCTCCTGTGACGACTTGTTGTTGCCGTGCAGCGCGATCCGCTCGGCCGGCATGCCGGCCGACAGCGCGGTGGTGAGCTCGCCGCCGGTGCACACGTCCAGGTTCAGGCCCTCCTCGTTCAGCCAGCGCACGACGGCGCGGCACAGGAAGGCCTTGCCGGCGTAGAAGACGTCGGCGCCCGGCCCGAAGGCGTCCCGCCAGGCGCGGCAGCGGGCGCGGAAGTCGGCCTCGTCGAGAAAGTAGGCGGGGGTGCCGAACTCCTCGGTGAGCCGACGGACGTCCAGGCCCCCGAGGGTGAGCACCCCCTCGGGGGTACGGGCGGCCGTGAGCGGCCAGACGCGGTCGTCGAGCTGATTGAGGTCGGCGGGCGGTGCGGCGTAGTGACCCTCGGGGAGGACGTCGGCGTGCCGGGGCCCGGCGGGGTGTGCGGAACGGCTCATGGCTGTGGTGGGTTTCCCCTCAAAGACGTGCGGGTGCGGTGACGCCGAGCTGGGTCAGGCCGCCGGCCAGCACCGCTCCGGCGGCCTCGGCGAGGGCCGTACGGGCGCGGTGGACGGCCCCGGGTTTCTCAGCGCCGACCGGGAGAGGCGGGCAGGCCTCGACGGCGTCAGTCAGTGCGCCGGCGACACCGTCGAGATGCCGGGCGAGGCGGGCCTCGTCGCCCTGCCCCCGGACCCGGTCGGTATCGGCGAGAACGGCGAGCAGCGCCCGCTCCTCGGGCGCCGCGTAGGCGTACCCGCCGGCGCCGGCTTCGGGCATGCAGCCCAGATCCCGCGCCTGCCGGACGACGGCCCGCGCCCGGGCGTGCCCGTACTGCACGCGGAACAGCGAACTGCCCTCCGTCCGCCGAAGCAGCGCCTCGGGCCGCTCCCCGCTGACGTCGGCCCAGCGCACGATGTCGGTGGCGGGGTCGTCGTCGCCGACGACGTGCTCGGTGGCGGCCAAGGCCCGCACGAGCGCGGTCCTCCCGCAGCCGTCCAGCGTCACGTGGACGTACCCGCCCCCGACGACCTCGGCGCGGTCGACGCCCGGCTCCCGCGCGACGCGCTCACACAGCTCCCGGGCCACGTCCAGCGGGGCACGGCCCAGCCGCGCGGCCCACTGGAGGGCCGCAGCGGTGGCGTAGTCGGCGCCGCCGCGGCGCGGCGGAGACTCGATGACGGCATGCCCGGGCGCCGTGCCGTCCATGACGGCGCTGCGCACGGTCCGGGAGAGCTGGGCGGGCGTCACGATGCAAGCGTAGGGGACACCGGACCGGTGTAGACCATCTGTCCCACCTGCTGGACGTCGCGAGTGATCGGCACGAGCCAACCGGACTGGGCGAGGCTACGACGAAAAACCGGAGGCGTTCTTCGTCGTAGCCTCGCCCGATGTCACCCGGAAGGCTGCGAGGCGACTTCGTCGCCGGCGGGACACGCACCGTCGGCGAGCCGCCGCACCATGCGCACGAGCGCGGCCGGTTCGAAGGGCTTGGCGAGAAAGGCGTCGGCGACCCGCGCGACCGTGGCCCCGTCCTCCCCCGCCCCCTCCGGAACGTTGACGCGGCCGCACCCGCTGATGATCGCCACGGGCAGGTGCCGGGTGCGCGGGTCGTCCCGCAGCCGGGCGGCGGTGCGCAGGCCGTCGAGGCGCGGCATGACGACGTCGAGGGTGATCACGTCGGGCCGCACCCGGTGCACGACCTCCAGACACTCGGCACCGTCCTCCGCGGTCACGACCTCGAATCCCTCCAGCTCGAGGTTGACCTTGATCAGCTGCCGGATGGTCTCGTTGTCGTCGACGACCAGAACCCGGCCGGGCACAGGCGACACCCGACAGAGCCTAGGCTCGCGCCTCCGACCCCGCCCGGGTTTTCCCGTTTTCCACCCCCACACGGGTGACCCGCACGCCCGCGAGGGCGAGGTTTGTCGCGCCCCCGCGCCGCACCGCGCAACAAACCTCGCCCCCTCGGCCGACCGCACGCTCACTCCCGCGCGAGCCCACCCTTGACGGCCCCGAGCAACCCCCGCATGGCCGGCCGACTCACCCGCAGCACAGCCTCCGGCTCGTCACTCTCCCGCACCCGTATCCACCCATCGACCCCACCGCCCACCTCTACACAGTTGGCGCCTTCGGTGCTGTAGGAGGATTTCTGCCACACGAGCGCGTCCATGACCACTTCCCGCCTCAGAGTTCCTTGATCAGCCGCCGGATGAAGTCACGGCTCCTGCCGGGCGGGAGCGCACAGCGCTCCATGCGGTCCATGACGGACCGGTACCTGGCCAACCGGGAGTCAGCATCCAGAAATTCGCACCCATGGTCGGAGTCCAACAGGACGGTGTCCAGTTGCGGCACCGGACCGCTCGCGTAGGTGATCGGCTGCCCGGACGCCGGAAAGTCGGCCCGCCCGAAGGGGATCACCAGAATCCGGACGTTGTCCTGCTCCCCCGCCTCAAGGAGGTGGCGCAACTGCTCCCCGACGACCTCGGGGCCTCCAAAGCCCATCCGGAGGGCGGCCTCGTGGATGATCGCGGTGTTAGGGCACGGGCCGCTCGCCATACAGAACGGCCTGCCGCTTGATCCGGAAGGAAACCCGCTGCTCGAGCAGATCCGCCCGGAGCGGGGGCACGCTCTGGGCAAACGACGCCCTGGCGTGGTCGCGCGTCTGCAGCAGCCCAGGCATCGCGACGACCACGGCGACCCGCAAGGCCTCAGCTGAACTCTCGAACTCCGCCACCTCGACCAGTGCGGCAGGCAAGCTCTCGCGATACTCGTCCCACCACCCGCGGTGCCGACCACCAGTCATGGCCGCAAGGGCCTCCACCAGCGCCGGGTCATCACACGCGTAGCACTCGGCCATTGCGCGCACACGATCAGCGCTGACGGCGTAGCGCCCGGCCTCGATCATGCTGACCCTGGCCTGCTGGACACCGATCTGCGCGGCGGCAGCCGTGGAACTGAGCCCGGCCCGCTCCCTGAGCTTGCGCAACTCGGCCCCGAGCCGACGCTGCCGCAGCGTCGGTGTGGCACCAGTGGGCATCGACGACGACCCCTCTCAGCATCACTCACACGGGTGAAGTCTGATAGCTATCCCTCCCATCTATGGATAGATCTATCACCACACCCTAAGCACCCCGCATCGGCAACATCTGCTCGACACAGGAGATTTCGCATGGACACGGTAGCCGGGCGGGCCTACGACCCGACCAACCCTTCCGACCACTTCACCCGCGGGGTCCACGAACTCGTGACGGCAACTGCCCCGCGCCTCTTCGCGGTGGTGGAGGAGTTCCGAACCGAGGACGGCACCCCGGATGCGGAGGTCGCAGCGTGGGGCCTGGCCCACGCGGACGGCTCGGCCCACCTGCACGCGACGAGGGGCAACATCCACCTGTCCACCCGCTCTCCGGACAGCGCGGCGATGCTGAGCGCCCTGGGCCGGCGCACGGACGCCTACGTGGTCTGGCCGAAGCCGTCGTAGCGGCCACAAACCCCGTTCCGGTACACCCCGTCCATGCTGGTAGTGTTCTACCCGTCGCACCGAGCAGGCGCGACGCGCCCCCGTAGCTCAGGGGATAGAGCAACGGCCTCCGGAGCCGTGTGCGCAGGTTCGAATCCTGCCGGGGGCACTTCGCCTCAACCAGCACGATCATGCGGTTGACCAGCGCAGATGCCTAAGCTGAAGGGCGGGACCCAGTCTCACTGGATCCCGCTCTTCGTCATTGATCGCACGGCTCGCGATAGACCTGCGCTAGGCCCCTGATGCCGCGGTTCAGTGGACCGAAGCGTCCAATCGCCACCAGACGAGTCCTTGGCTGCACTCCTGCGCGATGAAATTTACGGTCCTCGAGCGATGGGCGCCGTCGGCAGGCTGGCAGGGCGTGGCCCAGGACGCGCAGCAGCGGGGGAGCTCTGGGCAGGTCAAGGGGACTCACCGATCGCATAACCCAGGCCCAGCCCTGATCTGCCGGCCGAGTTCCCGGTAGCCGTAGATCTCGTCGCCCGCGAACCATCGGGCCCTTACCCCGCCCTCAACCGCAGTAGCGACCATACACACCGCATGCTTAGGCTTGGTTATAGAAAACCCTTCTATTTCGGCTCAAGAAGGCGGCGTGATCTTGACTGTCGGCTCGCGTGCTAGCTAGAGTCCCCACTCGCCAGTCAGATGATCATCGGGAAATCGGTCACCTGACTTGCGTGTCAGCAACCAACTGATTTGGGGAAGCACCAATGCGTCGAACGGTGACAGCGCTGATAGCGTCAGGCATCCTGCTAGGGGGGCACTATTCCTGCTCAGGCCGCAGAGGGTCAGGATAATCCTTCCCGAAGAGAGGCCATCAAGGCGCGCCTTGACAAGACTGACAGCCAGGTTGTCAGAGCAGCTCTCGGAAAGGCGGACAAGAGATGGAAGGTGAGCGCCCAAGAATTCAAGGAAGCCAGAGCCAAGACGCGCAAGGCTCGGGCAAAGAGTGGCCAGAAGAAGAGGAACCTCAAGAAAATCCAGAAGTTCGCTCGGCAAGCTGCCGAGAACGGCAAATCCTATCGCACGGAAGAAGTTGAGGTGATCTCGCTTCTTGACGGCGATGTCGAAGCCATAGTCCCCAAAGATATGAAAATCGACTTCGTCAACGTGGCCACTTCCGACGGCAAGGTCACGCTTGAGTCCCAGGCAAGCAACCCGGATGTGAACCGAGCGGAGTACGCCGGACCGGGGATGGCCGACTGGGAGAACGATGGCAGCGGACAATACATCATCAGGATTGGGGGTGTTGGTGAAGGCCATTTCACCTGGAAGCGGAATAAGCTCGCATCTGACGGCAACAGCACTTACGACTGGTACCAGTACAGCCGCTGGGGTGTAGCAAAGCCAGCAAACATCAATAATTACCCCGACCCCTATGCCACCCTTATCCGCGTCCAAAGCTACCCGTACGACTCAATTGAGCCAGGGTTGGTCACCTGGGAGGACATCAATCCCAAGACGTCGTTTACAGGGGACTGTAACGGCCAGCCCATCACAGTCGGCGTGAGTTCCCCGGTGGCATCGATCGGTTACAGCTTCCAAGACTGCGACGAATACGAGGTCTGGTACAACTCCTCAAAGCCGGGAAGCCAGTGGATCCAGATGGACCAGGGAATTATCCAAACCGGAGGGGGTGAGGATCGCGAGGCGGCCTACACGCACACCATTAAGGTGAAGCAGGGGACTGCGGGATCGATGCACGACTTCCAGCGCGTGATCTTCACGGATGGCTTCACAGATGGTACGTGGGAATGTGATCACTACGACGGAAGCTGGTCATGCTAGTGTCTCGTGATTCCGTTAGCGTTATGTGATCTTGTGTGGCAGTGTCTCTTGGTGTGGAGCTCTCCGAGGAACAGGCCGCCCTGCTGCGGGAGTTGGTGAGCAGTCGGGACGTATCCGCCGACATAGCGACGCGGGGTCGGATCGTGCTGTGGTCGAGTGAAGGCCGTCGACGCAAAGACATTGCCGCCCTGCTTGGGGTGTCGCTGCCGACAGTGGACCGCTGGAAGCGGCGTTATGCCGAGGTCGGACTGGCCGGGTTGGAAGGCGACCGGCCCGGCGGAGCCCGGGAACAGGTGCCGGCGTGGGTGCGGGCCCGCGTGATCGCGCTGACACGCATGACGCCGCCGGACGGCACGGGGCTTTCGCACTGGTCCACACGCGAGTTGGCGAAATACCTGAGGCGGACCGAGGGCGTCTCCGTGTCCTGGCACTACATCGCGCGAGTCTGGCGCGAGGAGCATCTCAAGCCGCACCGGCACGGCACCTTCAAGATCTCGAAGGACCCCGCGTTCGCGGAGAAGGTCGCCGACGTGATCGGCCTCTACCTCGCCCCACCCGGCGGTGCGGTGGTCCTCTCGATCGACGAGAAGACGCAGATCCAGGCGCTGGACCGGACCCAGCCGGTGCTTCCGGTTGCCTTCGCGGCGAGCGAGCAACGCACGGCCGACTACGTCCGGCACGGCACCACGAACCTGTTCGCTGCCCTGAACGTGACCACCGGTGAAGTGATCGGCGAGTGCAGGCCGACCAGGAACGGCAGGGACTTCCTGGCCTTCCTCAAGAAGGCGGTGAAACCGCACGCCGGGAAGGACATACACGTGGTCCTGGACAACCTCTCGACGCACACCACCCCGGAAGTCAAGGAGTGGCTGGTCAAGAACCCGCACGTCTACTTCCATTTCACTCCTGTCGGCTCCTCGTGGTTGAACCAGATCGAGATCTGGTTCGGAATCCTGACCCGGCAGTCCATCCGCCGCGGCACGTTCTCCAGCGTCAACGTCCTGATCAAGCAGATCCGCGACTACATCAACTCCTGGAACACGACTGCGAAGCCGTTCACCTGGACAGCGACCACCGGCGAGGTCCTCGCGAAGGTCCGCATCGTCAACGACCAATGTGAAGAAACTCGTCAATAACAACTCGAACTGACATGAACAGGATCACGAGACACTAGTGTCTCGTGATTCCGTTAGCGTTATGTGATCTTGTGTGGCAGTGTCTCTTGGTGTGGAGCTCTCCGAGGAACAGGCCGCCCTGCTGCGGGAGTTGGTGAGCAGTCGGGACGTATCCGCCGACATAGCGACGCGGGGTCGGATCGTGCTGTGGTCGAGTGAAGGCCGTCGACGCAAAGACATTGCCGCCCTGCTTGGGGTGTCGCTGCCGACAGTGGACCGCTGGAAGCGGCGTTATGCCGAGGTCGGACTGGCCGGGTTGGAAGGCGACCGGCCCGGCGGAGCCCGGGAACAGGTGCCGGCGTGGGTGCGGGCCCGCGTGATCGCGCTGACACGCATGACGCCGCCGGACGGCACGGGGCTTTCGCACTGGTCCACACGCGAGTTGGCGAAATACCTGAGGCGGACCGAGGGCGTCTCCGTGTCCTGGCACTACATCGCGCGAGTCTGGCGCGAGGAGCATCTCAAGCCGCACCGGCACGGCACCTTCAAGATCTCGAAGGACCCCGCGTTCGCGGAGAAGGTCGCCGACGTGATCGGCCTCTACCTCGCCCCACCCGGCGGTGCGGTGGTCCTCTCGATCGACGAGAAGACGCAGATCCAGGCGCTGGACCGGACCCAGCCGGTGCTTCCGGTTGCCTTCGCGGCGAGCGAGCAACGCACGGCCGACTACGTCCGGCACGGCACCACGAACCTGTTCGCTGCCCTGAACGTGACCACCGGTGAAGTGATCGGCGAGTGCAGGCCGACCAGGAACGGCAGGGACTTCCTGGCCTTCCTCAAGAAGGCGGTGAAACCGCACGCCGGGAAGGACATACACGTGGTCCTGGACAACCTCTCGACGCACACCACCCCGGAAGTCAAGGAGTGGCTGGTCAAGAACCCGCACGTCTACTTCCATTTCACTCCTGTCGGCTCCTCGTGGTTGAACCAGATCGAGATCTGGTTCGGAATCCTGACCCGGCAGTCCATCCGCCGCGGCACGTTCTCCAGCGTCAACGTCCTGATCAAGCAGATCCGCGACTACATCAACTCCTGGAACACGACTGCGAAGCCGTTCACCTGGACAGCGACCACCGGCGAGGTCCTCGCGAAGGTCCGCATCGCAACGACCAATGTGAAGAAACTCGTCAATAACAACTCGAACTGACATGAACAGGATCACGAGACACTAGGGATGCGTAATCCCGCTTACGCCAAAGCCGCCCGCTGGTTCGCCAGCGTGGCGGCCCTGGCCGTCATCATCACGGCTCGCTTGGACGGCATCATCGAGGCCGTGACCGACGCCGACGTGGAGACTGCCGCCGACTCCGGCTACCAAGGCGCCGGCGGGACGGTCCGCACCCCGGTCAAGAGGCCGAAGGGCAAGGGCAACAACGGACACGAGAAACGCGCGAACTCCGCACACGCCAAGCTCCGCGCGCCCGTCGAGCGAGCCTTCGCCGTCGTCAAACGAGACTGTCAGAGAGGGTGATGCGGGGCCGGTCGCCCGGCCGTACGCATCCAGACTGGCATCGCCGCTCTCATCCTTCGACGGGAGCAACAGGCTGCCGGCTGTGGTGTATCCGTCCAGTCCTATTCGCTCGAAGAGGGCCTGGCGGTCGACGTCCTCTAGGTACGTCTCGCAGATCGTGGCGATGGCGTCGAGGCGGGTCACCGGGTTCCGGAGGAGATCGGCGGCCTCTTCTGTGAGGCCTGCCTGCGGGTGGTTCGCGTCGAGGATGCTCACCTTCGGCATTCTCTTGGCCGGCTCGGTTGGTATGCCCTGGACCTCCCACAGTCCGCTGCCACGGAGATGCCAGAAGGGGTACTGCGGTGTGGCCTTCGCATGGGGGAGACCGAACTCGACCAGTAACGGACCCACTTCGTCTCGGAACTGTGGCCAGGGAGTCATGCGGGGCCGCTCGAGGGCTTCACCATCGCTCACAGGAGGCTCAACGGCTGGTGACGGCTGGGTGCTGTACTCCCGGGTCCGCGGGATACCTTGAGTCTCCGGGAGGCGCTCCAGCAGAGCCGCACGGTTCCGGGATGTCTCCCCGGCCTCCACGACGAAGCCGAGCTCGCGCAGGCGTCGCGCCACGGTCGCCGTGCCACCGCTGAAATCCCTCGCTCTCAGAAAGGTGCCGGTGGCGTGCCCGTGGGCGACGCCGGCGATGGCCTTCGAGTCGCAGCGCGCAAACCATCCAAAACCAGCTCATACGACCTGGCCCGCCCGAAGCCGTACGTGTGGAGGAAGTTGTCCCGACTCAGACGGCGGAACTCCTGGGTCGCGGCGATGACGTCTTCGTACGTGATGTCCCCAAGCCCCATGAGCCGAAGGGTAGTCGGACAGTACGACAAACCGCCTCGGGAGTCGCGTACCAACACACACGAGGTACGTTGTGGCCGATCGCCGTCCGCGAAGCAGCCCCAAGATCTCTGGCCCATGCCCAGCGACATGGGCAGTCACCCCAAGTTGGCGGCGAGTTCTCCGTTCTCGGCTTGCTTGGCGCTCAACTGCACCGTGCCGCGATGGGAGACCTCCACCTTGTAGAACTTCTCTCCCGTGGGCACTTGGGGTACTGCGATTTTGAAGGTGCAGATCATGCCCGAGTCGTCAGCCTTGGACTTGCCGAGGTCACCGGTCGCGATGACGTCACCCTTGGCTCCGTAGACGGTGACGCTGGTGCCCTCCGCGATGTCTTCAAACCCGCTGCCAACGCCGCCGCGGCACGCTCCGTCCGGATCGAGAGAAACCTCGTCCGTCAAGGCGAAGTTCCCCTTCAACGTGAAGGTGTCAGGCGTGCCCAAGTCGCTGATGGCGGTTACGGCCCAGGCTGCACCGACCAAGCCCGCACCGGCGAACAGGCCGATAAGGCCGGCACCCAGCGGATTGATGCGCCTCTTCTTCGGCTCAGGAACTCCAGAGAAGTACTCCTCCGCGGGCAGTCCCTGGGAGGGCACGCTCGGGGGCATGGCGGGCTGCGGAGGTAGCTGATCAGTCATGGGCCCTCGGCTTCCTAAGTGTGCAATTCCTGTGTGTGACTGACGTAGAAGTCGTGTGGTTGCAACAAGTCGTCAGGAGTCACCTGATCGTGACAATGCAGCCGGGGCGCCGGGTGCGGGGCTGCCGCACCACAACGGGCGTGCAGCGGAGTCGGATCAGGCCGGGAGGAGTGTCAGAGGGGGCGCCTAGCGTGATCGACATGACGGCGACATCTTCCGGAGCCGGTCGGCTGCCGACCGTAGAGGAGTCCTGGGCACGCATCGAAGACTGGCTCGCGGAGCACGCTCCGGTGAGTCGGGCGCGGTTGCGGCCGCCCGCGGCACCCGACGAGATCGCGGAGGCCGAGCGGCGGCTCGGGCTGACCTTCCACCCCGAACTCGTGGCCTCGCTCCGTTGTCACGACGGTGTCGAACCGGGCGAGGGGGCGCCTGCCTTCGCGCTCAACGGGCGGTTCTCCGGAGTCTCCGTCATCGTGAACAACAGTCTGTTCTTGCGAGGCTTCGGTGAGGACTTCAATGATGACTACGAGGGCGGGGGCGAGCTCGACGCGTACTGGCGCCACGAGTGGCTGCTGCTCACCGATGGTGTGTGCGGAGACGCCCAGGACGGCCTGTTCCTCACCTGCCGCGCGGGGGACGAGTACGGACGCACGGGTCGCTACTTCAACGAGGACTCCCCCTCGTTCGCCGACTGGGGCTCGCTGCGTGAGGCTCTCTCGGCCTTCGCCGAGTCTCTGGAACGGCGGCTGCCCATCGGAGGCAAGGTTCCACTGGCCTTTGACGGGGCGCTGATCTGGGAGGAGACCACTCCCACCGTCAAGAAGCAGCCGGCCTCGCTGCTGGAGATCGCCGGGCGTATCCCCGAACCCGCGCCGGCGCCGGAGAAGGGACATGCCCAGCGTGAGCCGGCGCCGCCGAAGTACGGGGCGTACTTCACGATCGGCTTCGGGCAGCCACGGGAACCCGAGCCCCGCCAGCCGGATCTGGCTTTCGCCGAGGGCGTGGCCCCTGAGGAGTTGCTTCTACGTGCGGGGGTCGTGCAGCGCGAGACCGTCCGTTCGCGCACCCACGACCAGGCTGAGCTGTCCGCGGCAAATCTCTGGGCGGCATCTCGGCCGTTGGTGCGCGCGGGCCGCTGCGGAGGCTGGGGCTTCCTGATGCAGAACGCTGGGGCCGCGCAGCTGACCCGCCCGGAGGTGCTACGCAGGCTGGCTCGGGGCACCCGGCTCGTGGCCTTGACCAAGCAGGGCCCGGACGTGCGCGTCACCGTGTACGAAAACGGCCGTCCGCATGCCCGGGGAGAACAGGACTGCCTGGTGTCCTCCCCGCGAGAGGACTATGTGCGCCTCCCTGGCGGCGGCCAGGAGAAGACGGTCGGTGCACGTCCCTGGCCGGGGTCGATCGCCGCATACGCGGACTGCCTCGCAGAACTGCAGGATGGGTTCGGCATCGACTTCGACGTGGGGCGCGCGCTGGACCAGCCGCTGCTCAGTGGCCTCGTGCTGGCGATCCTGGCGGACATACCCGAGTGGTCGTGCCGTCCCGTTGCGGAGATACGTCATTTCGATCTGGGCGCTCTCGTCGAGCGGACACCCGCGCCCAGGTTGCGTGCGGCGATGGCCGCGCAGCTGCGCCGGCTGGCCGCCGAGACCGGGCTTGACGCATTCCCCGAGGTGACACACTCCCTGTCGGCCGTCGACCGTTGCGAGGCCTCCGAGCTCGTGGAAGACAGCGCCCTGGATCTGCGGATGCGCACGCTCGTGGCCGAAGCCGCAGCCGCCCGGCCGGCGCTACGACCGGCATGGCAGCGAGACCGGGATGAACCGGAGTTTCCCGCCACTCGAGAGGACTTCCGAGCATGGCACCTGCGCGCCGACGCGGCGGACACACTGCGCCGCTTCCTCCAGCTGCCGTTGCCGGTCGCCGCCGCGTCCATCCTGCACCGCAGGCTCAGCGAGGACTGGCGCCGCGAGCTCGCCCACGATCTGGCGGCGCAGTGACCCACGACCGGGCGACAGGCCACCTGACCGTGATGTGCCCGGAAGGCCGGTAGCTCCACGGCCACTACAGGGGAAGGTCCCCCTCTGCGCGGCAGTCGGTGCTGTCAGACGGCGACCACGTGGACGTCCGTCGGTGCGAGGACTTCCAGGTAGGCGTGGACGTCTCCCGGGTCGGTCGTGAAGATGACCGCGCTGCCGTGACGGGCCGCCGCCAGTGCCACCCAGGCGTCCACCGCGTCCGGCCGCTTCTTCGCCGGCAGGGCAGCCTGTCCCAGAGCTGCGCCGATACGGCGCCAGTCCGCAAGGTCCGGGCCGGTCGCGCAGGCCAGGCATCCCGGGCGGCCCGCCTTCGTCTCGCGCATGGGCGGCTCGGACGTACGGGCCTGAGGAACTGTGCAGTCCTTCAGGACAGCGGACATGGCGTGCACCAGCCCCGGCTGAGGCCGCCACACCTGGGCGAGGACCGGCCCGAGCACCAGCGCACGATGCGGAAGCGTGTGCAATCCCTCGTGGAGAGCCACCGCCTTCGTCTTCCGGTCAGCAAGTGCGATGAGCATGCCGGTGTCGTAGACCGGCACCCGTGCGTTCACGCGGCATGGCCCGGACGGTGACCTTGCCGGTCCCGGCCCTGAGCGAGACCCAGGGCCTCCTCGACCTCGCGGCGTTCCTGTTCGGTCAGCTCCGCGGCCGAATCCGGCGTGGGCTCGACCGGCAGCTCGTCCGCTGCTCGTTCCACCCGGGCGATCAGCGCGTCCACCTCGGCGAACTGTTCCTCTATGGCGTCGCTCTCGGCCATCTGGCGCGTGGCGGCATGCACGAGATACGCCGATACGTCGATACCCGCCCGGTCCGCGTGCTGCCTGATGCGTTCGGCCTGGCCCTGCTCCAAGCTGATCGTGATGCGTGTCCTCGCCACGAAGACATCGTAATACGCGTATGACGACAGCGCGAGCATGGCTTGAGGCGGCGCGGGTCAGGCGGTGCGGCGGCCGGGGAGGGGGAGCCAGGTGCGGCGCTGCTTGGTGGGGGACTCCGTCGCGCGGAGTTCGCGCAGGGACGGGAAGCGGGCGCGGAGTTCCGACTCCAGGCGAGAGTGGAGGGTGAAGCCCGCCGCCGGGCAGTGGGAGCAGGTGCCGGCCATCCGGACTTCGGCGCACCGGTCGTGGGCGGCGACGATGGTCACCTCGCCGCCGTGCGAGCGGATGTAGTCCCCGGCCGGGCCGGCCAGGACGTCCTCCAGCGCCGCGCGCAGCACGTCGTCCTCGGTGACGGTTTCGGTCGGTGTCCAGTGCTCCGGGTGCTGGAGTGCGGCGGCGAGCGCGTCGCGGATGCGTGCGCCCGCGGCCGACCAGTGAAGGCCGTCGGCCAGGCGGATCAGGACGGCCTGTGCTTCGACCTCGAGGGAGGAGATGTCGCCGGAGCGGAGTAGGTCGCCCAAGGCGGCCGGGGCCTCGGCGATCTCGCCGACCACCGGCAGCGTGCCCGCGGGGATGACCCAGCGGACCGCCTGCGGGTCGGCTGTGGCCTCCGGGTGCATGGGGACGACGGTCGTCACGTCACCGCCCCCACGACGGTGTGCGTGAGGAAGGCCATCGTCCACGCCAGCACGAACATGTAGCCGAACGCGACCGCCGGCCATCGCCACGAGCCGGTCTCCCGGCGCATCACCGCGATCGTCGACATGCACTGCAGTGCGTAAAGGAAGAAGACCAGCAGCGCGGCCGTGGTGGCCGGAGTGAACAGCTTCTCGCCCTGATGCGGCCCGTCGGTGTACGTCATGTGCGAGAGGGTCTCGGCCGGCTGGTCCGGGTTCTGCGCGGCGGCGACCTGGCCGAGCGTGGCGACGAACACCTCGCGGGCCGACATCGAGCCGAGCACGCCGACGTTGATCCGCCAGTCGAAGCCGAGCGGTGCGAAGACGGGCTCGATGGCGTGGCCGATGTCGGCGGCGTAGCTGTGGTCGACCTCGTACGCGGAGACCGCCGTCTGGTGCGCCGGGTCGACCCCGGCGTCCCGCAGTTGCGCGTCGCCGTGCATGGGCAGGCTGAGCAGCAGCCACAGCGAGACGGTGACCAGCAGGATGATCCGGCCGACCTTGTGCAGGAAGCCCTTGCAGGCACTCCAGACGGCCTCGGCCACCGAACGAAGCCTCGGCATCCGGTAGGACGGCATCTCCATGTAGAAGGGCAGGACGGGCCCGCTCCGGCTGCTGAACCGTTTGAAGACCCAGGCCGTCGCCATGGCCGAGAGCGCGCCGACGAGGTACAGGGCGAACATGACGAGGCCCTGGGCGCCGAAGGGGCCGACCTTGGAGTCGGGGCTCACCAGCAGACCGATCAGCAGCACGTAGACGGTCAGGCGCGCCGAGCACGTCATCAGCGGCGCGCCCATCATGGTCGCGAAGCGGTCCTTGGCCGACGGGAGCGAACGAGTGGCCATGATGCCCGGGATCGCGCAGGCGAGGGAGGAGAGCAGGGCGACGAACGCCCGGCCCTCCAGACCGGCTTTGGCCATCAGCCGGTCCATCAGGAACGCGGCACGGGAGAGGTAGCCGCTGCTCTCCAGCAGCGAGATCATCAGGAAAAGCAGGGCGATCTGCGGCAGGAACACCAGGACGCCGCCCACGCCGCCGATCAGCGCGTTGCCGAGGAAACCGGCGAGCAACGGGTTCGAGACGTAGTCCGTGACGAGCGTGCCGAGCCAGTCGAAGACGGCCTGCACGGCATCTTGCAGCGGCGCCGCGACCGTGAAGATGATCTGGAAGAACGCGAACATGGTCGCGAAGAAGATGACGGTGCCCCACAGCGGGTGCAGCAGCACGGAGTCGATGCGGCGAGTGCGGTGGTCGGCCTCGGGCACCTCGTAGGCGGCGCTGAGCAACAGCGACTCCGCCCAGGCCCGCCGCTGCGCGGGGTCGGTGGGGGGCGGGAGGACCGGCCGCTCCCATGCGGCCCGGTCGAGCAGCATGGACTGCAACTGCGCCAGGTCGGTGCGCGACCCGCTGGTCACCCCGACGACCGGCACGCCAAGCGCCCGGCGGAGGGCCGGGACATCGAGGGAGCCACTGCGGCGGGCAAGCTCGTCACGGAAGGTGAGCACGACACAGACCGGCAGGCCGGTCTGCAGGACCTGGGCCAGCAGGCCGAGGGAACGGCGCAGCGACGTCGCGTCCATCGTGACGAGAACGGCTTCGGGCGTGCCGATGTCCGCGTTCTCCGGGTCGAGCGCGTCGGTGACGACCTGCTCGTCGGGGCTGATCGGGTCGAGGCTGTAGGTGCCCGGCAGGTCCTCGACTACCACCTCGTGGTCGCCGACCCGGGCGATGCCCTCGTAGCGCGCGACGGTCACGCCGGGGTAGTTGCCGGTCTTGGTCCGCAGACCCGTGAGGGCGTTGAAGAGCGTGCTCTTGCCCGAGTTGGGGCTGCCGACCAGTGCCAGCCGCGCGGAACCGGTGGCCGTCCGGGTGGCGACCGGGCTGCAGTGGTCGCTCATGCCCCGCGCCTTATCCGGATGGCGGAGGCCTGTGCCTTGCGCAGCGCCACCTCGTAGTCCATGAGCTGGAAGACGACGGGATCGCCGAGCGGCGCCTTTCGCAGGACGGCGATCTCGGCGCCGGGCGCGAAGCCGAGGTCGAACAAGCGACGCGCGGTACTCGGCTCGGCCGACTCGTCGATGTCGACCACATGGCCACTCGTGCCGGGGCGCATGTCGGACAGTCGCACGTCGGGCGTGTCCTGCGCGGGTTCGGACGGGCCGTTTCCCGGGCGGGTGGCGGACTGCACTGCGACCATCGGCATCCCCAAGCCCCCAAGCTCATCTGAAGAAACAACTTAGGGCAGGCTAACCTTTCATGTCGATTGCAGCAAGACCGCCCCTCCTCGACGCCGGACACAGGAAGGAAGGCGTGCACCCGGTCTGGCGTCGAGGGGCATGGGAGGGCTCAGCGCAGCTGCTGGATGCGGACCATGTTGCCCGCCGGGTCGCGGAAGGCGCAGTCGCGGACCCCGTACGGCTGCTCGGTGGGCTCCTGGACGACCTCGGCGTCGCCGGCCTGCACCCGCTCGAAGGTGCCGTCGAGGTCTTTCGTCGCCAGCATGATCCAGCCATAGGTGCCCTTGGCCATCATCTCGCTGATGGTGCGGCGCTCGTCGTCGGTGATCCCCGGGTCGGCAGTCGGCGGCGCCAGCAGGATGCACGTGTCCGGCTGGCCGGCGGGGCCGACCGTGATCCAGCGCATCGTGCCCTTGCCGACGTCGCTGCGGACCTCGAAGCCGAGGACGTCGCGATAGAAGGCCAGGGAGGCGTCCGGGTCCCGGTGCGGGAGGACACTGGTGTGAATCGTGATTTCCATGCTCATGAGGCTATTGCGACCGGCAGCCTCGTGCTTCTCCATTCCTGACCGGTTGCGGCGGTGCGCCTGGGTGAGCGCCTGCCTCCATGCCGGACGGCGTGTCCTTGGCAAGTCCGCGCCGTAGAGCACCAGCCTGACGGAGCTCGACGGCATGTCGAATAACTCGACGTACTTGCAACCGAAGCTCTTCGCCACGGAGAGGCCGGCGCCACGTGGCGATGCCGACGCCGTGACGTGAAATCCGGCCGAGATCGCGTCACAGCGTCGACATCGCGCCCCCTGCAAGGCAGGTGCCAGCGAACCGGCATGGATGATCAGCCCTCCGGTAGCGACGAGCACTACGCCGCCTACCTCGAGAACGCCGACGGTTTCGAGGTCGAACTCGTAGCCGGCGACGACTGACCACGGCCGGGGCTCGTCCTGCATCCACCGACATGCAGCGCGCGCCTTTTGTTCACCGGATGTTGACGAAGTGACGCGCGTAGCTTGTCCGTGGACTGGCAATCCTTCACACGTCTGTTCCCCTTGCAGATCGGAAGGAATCCAGTGCGTCCAGGAAGAACCACCAGGCGTCGGCTGGCGGCCGTTGCCGGAACGGCAGCCGTCGTGGGCGGCATGCTCGTGCCGGCGACGGGCACCGCGTACGCGGCCTCGTCGGACATCGTGATCAGCCAGGTCTTTGGCGGCGGAGGCAACTCCGGCGCGCCTTACCAGAACGACTTCGTCGAGTTGTACAACCGCGGTGGCAGCACCCTGTCCATATCCGGCTGGACCGTGCAGTACGCCTCGTCGTCCGGCAGCACGTGGTCGTCGACACCGCTGTCGGGCAGCATCGCGCCCGGCCACCACTACCTGGTCCAGGAGGCGGCCGGTGCGGGCGCCGGCTCGGCGCTCCCCGCACCGGACTCCTCCGGCAGCACCCGGATGAGCGCGACCTCCGGGAAGGTGGCTCTGGTCACCGACGCCACCGCGCTGTCCTGCAGCACCGGCTGCGCGACGAAGAGCAGCGTGCAGGACTTCGTCGGGTACGGCAACAGCGCCAGCTCGTATGAGGGCGCCGCGCCGACCGGCAACCTCTCCAACACCGAGGCCGCGCTGCGCGCGGGCGGTGGCGCGACCGACACCGACGACAACGCCGCGGACTTCACCGTGGGCGCCCCCGCGCCCCACAACTCCAGCTCCGGTGGCGGCGGAACGGGCGGCGGCTCCCGGATCCACGACATCCAGGGCGCGGCGCACATCTCGCCCATGAACGGCAAGAGCGTCAGCGACGTGGCCGGTGTGGTCACCGCCGCGTCGTCCACCGGCTTCTGGATGCAGGATCCGCAGCCCGACGCGGACCCCGCGACCAGCGAGGGCATCTTCGTCTACACGAGCACCGCGCCGACGGTGCAGGCCGGCGACTCGGTGACCGTCGACGGAACCGTCAGCGAATACCGCTCCGGTGGCGCGAGTTCGGCCAACCTGACGACAACCGAGATCACCGGCCCCTCGGTCACGGTCGTGTCGAACGGCGTGACGCTGCCCGCGGCGACGCTGGTGGGCTCCGGCGGCCGTGTCCCTCCGTCCTCGGTCATCGAGAACGACGCCGACGGGAACGTGGAGACAGGGGGCACCTTCGACCCGTCGCAGGACGGCATCGACTTCTGGGAGTCGATGGAGGGCATGCGCATCCAGATGAACGACGCGGCCGTCGTCGGCCCGCGCAGCAAGTACGGCGAGATACCCGTCGTCCCGCAGGGCAGCACCGTCCGCACGAACCGCGGCGGCATCGTGATGCAGTCCGACGACGCCAACCCCGAGCGCGTGCTGCTGGACGACGTGCTCGCCCCGACGCCGACAGTGAACGTCGGTGACACGCTGTCCGGTACGACCGTGGGCGTGCTCGACTACTCCTTCGGCAACTTCAAGTTCTACAACACCGCGACCCCGTCGGTGGCCGCCGGCGGCATCCAGCGGGAGACCACGCAGACGCCGACGGCGAGCCAGCTGGCCACCGCGACCTTCAACGTCGAGAACCTCGACCCGACCGACACGCAGTCGAAGTTCGACGGCCTGGCCGGGGAGATCGTCGACAACCTGAAGTCCCCCGACCTGGTCTCCCTGGAGGAGGTCCAGGACGACAACGGCGCCACGGACGACGGCACCGTGGCCTGCGACCAGACGATGGACAAGCTGATCGCCGCGATCAGCGCGGCCGGCGGCCCGTCCTACACCTACCGGCAGATCAGCCCGAGCAACGACGCGGACGGCGGCGAGCCCGGCGGCAACATCCGCAACGTGTTCATGTTCCGCACCGACCGCGGTCTGTCGTTCGTGGACCGCTCCGGCGGCACGGCGACGAACGCGGACTCCGTGGTGAACAACGGCGGCGTGCCGTCCCTGAAGTACTCGCCCGGCCGGGTCGCGCCGGGCAACTCCGCCTGGTCCTCCAGCCGCAAACCGCTGGCCGGTGAGTTCACCTGGAAGGGCCAGGCGTTCTTCGCCGTCGCCAACCACTTCAACTCCAAGGGGGGCGACGAGCCGCTGTTCGGCCACAACCAGCCGCCCGCGCACTCGTCCGAGACGAAGCGGCACCAGCAGGCGAACCTGGTGAAGGACTTCGTCGACCAGATCCAGTCGGTGGACGCTGACGCGTCGGTCATCGTGATGGGCGACCTGAACGACTACGACTTCTCGCAGACGGCTGACATCCTCACCGGGGGCGGGACGCTGGTCGACCTGCCCCGCACGCTGCCCGTCGCCGAGCGGTACACCTACGACTACCAGGGCAACTCCCAGGTGCTGGACCACATCCTGCTGTCGTCCGGCCTCGCGGCCGACCCGTACAGCTACGACGTCGTCCACGTGAACTGCGAGTTCGCCGACCAGCTGAGCGACCACGACCCCCAGGTCGTCCGCATCCAGCTGCCCTGACGGCGCACCACGCAGGAGAGCCCCGCCGGTCCGTGCCGGCGGGGCTTTCCCACGTCACGGCACGACGGTGGAGGCGACGTTGGCGGGACAGCTTCCCCGCGGCGGCAAGGAACCGCACGTCGCTGCGGCACGCCGAGCCGGCCCGGGCCGAGGGGCGGCGGCCATCGGCCGACTGCTCGCCCGGGGGGACGGTGGGAGTCGGCCCTGGCGCAGTCCGGAACGCGGTGGCCCACGGCGCGGCTCCCCCGCACGGGCAAGAAACGCCTGCCCCGTGGGCCACCACGTCGCCCGCTCCGCTCCCGGGCGCGCGTCCTGAGCGCCTGCCGTCGGTTCGTCACCTCCTGCCGGGTAACCGACTGCCGGTGACGACACACGAGCCCGTGCCCTGGCCAGGCACAGTCCGGTGGCTGTCCGGGCCGCCTCAGAGTGCGGCACAGCCCGGCGGCCGGGCAGCGGAGAGGGCCTCGCCGGGAGCAGTCCCGGCGAGGCCCTCAGGGGGTGGTTCTGGTGTCAGACGGTCAGAACGCTCCAGCGCCGTTCGGGGTGCCGAGGCCGGTCGGGCCGTCCCAGCCGGTGCGGGCGGTGCACAGCTGGCTCGGGGAGCAGCTGCCGTTGCTGCCGGATGTCACGTCGAACAGCGACGAGGCGTGGCTGTAGGGGTAGTTGTTGTCGACGGAGGAGTGGTTGCCGGCCAGCCCGTAGACCGAGGCGATGATGGGCGCAGAGGCGCTGGTGCCGCCGAAGACCATCCAGCCGGACTGGCCCTGGTAGCGGGTGCTGTCGTACACAGCGACGCCCGTGTAGGGGTCGGCGACAGCGGACACATCGGCCACCGCGCGGCCGCTGCAGCCGGTGTCGGCCGAGGCCTGGCCGCTCAGGGCGGAGTTGAGCTGCGAGCAGCCGCTGCCCGCGCCGCTCCACGCGGACTCGGTCCAGCCGCGTGCGTTGCCGGCCGTGTTCAGGGACGTGCCGCCGACGGCCGTCACGTAGTGCGAGGAGGCCGGGTACTCGACGCCGTAGCCGGCGTCACCCGTGCTCGCCGTGATGGCGATGCCGGGGTGGTTGTAGTACGACCCGTAGGTGGAGTCGGCGGCGTCAGAGCCGCCGTAGCTGTTGCTGATGGCGGAGACGCCGGGGGTGACAGCCGCCCGGTTCACCGCGGCGCCCAGGTCGGCGAAGGAGTTGGAGTCGGCCTCCACCAGCAGGATGTTGCAGTTGGGGCAGGTCGCCGAGACCATGTCGAGGTCCAGCGATATCTCCTGGGCCCAGCCGCCGTTGCTGCGCGGGTAGTTGGTGCCGCCGTTCTGGTCGATCTTGTTGAAGCAGCCGTTGGCCGTGGTGCAGGGCGGCAGCCCGTACTGGCTGCGGTAGACCGCGAGGTCGGACTCGGCGGTCGGGTCGTCGTAGGCGTCGACGATCGCGACGGTCTGGCCCGAACCGGCCGTCGCCGACGGCAGTTTGTAGGCTGACTGGATGTCGGCGGGACCGTAGCCGGACGGCGTGGCGTTGAGGCCGGGCTTGCTCTGCGAGGCGGCGTCCGTGCGTACAACCGCCATACACGCCGCCGACCCGGGGTTGCGGGGGGCGTGGCATGAGTGGGCCGTGGCTGCCGACGGCAGGGTGGGAGCCGTCGCGGCGTGGGCGCCGGAACCGAACAGCGCGAGCGGGATCGCCGCCAAAGCGGAGGTTCCGATTCTGGTGAGCCGTGCACGCAGGTGCATCTAATGCTCCTTGGGGGGAGTCTGACTGGGCATCGACAGGCTGCCCGTTCACTCGTTGACATGCACGACTAAAAACCGTCAAGTTTTGACCAAGTTTGCTTCGCAAAGCGATCGGGTACGTGCAGGACCCACAAATTTCGTTCACCCGTGCCACCAGGGCGTTTGTACCCAACCTCCCGCCACGGTGCGTTGCGCACCTCGACAGCGGCCCCTCCACCGACACCCCGTTCCCGCCGGCAAACCAGCCCAGCGCCCGCACCACCGCGCCCGGCCCACCCCTCCCCCACTCCACGCGGCCCACCCGACCCGCAACCGGAGCACCCCGGCATTCCGCTTCCTCCCCACCGCCGCTCCGCCTACCGCCTCGCCGAGAGCCCCTCCCGACCTTCTGCTACCCGTTGATGCGTCGTGCATGGGGCGACCTGGAGCGACCCGGCCAAGGGCCGGCGGTGTGGGAACGCTCGCGGTCCTCCCCCGCATCAAGGCCCCAACCGCGAGACCGGAGCGCGGCAACACGGAGAACACCAAGACGGCACGCTCCGGGTGATGCGCCAAACTGCCCCACGCCGTTCGCTGATCCTGCCGTCAACTGCTGCCGACCTGCTCACTCATCAGACGGCCCACCCCGTGAAAGCGCGAGGCCCGGGCGGGGAGCAGAAGTCAATGACGGCCTGAAGAAGCGGCCGCCGACTGCTCGGCGGACGGCAGTACCCCGGAGCATGTGGCACGTCCGAACCTGCCGTCGGCGGTGGCGCTCTGCACGTGACGGCCGCGGATCTCCAGCGTGCAGCGGGCACGGCCTCCATCACCGTCGAGAACGATGTGGATCTCCGGGTCCTGTCCGAACGGTACGCGGACCGTCCGGTGCCACGGCAGACGGGTGTCACGGGCGACGACGGCCTTTCCGGACGTACTCCCCGCCTGGTAGGTGAGATCGGCGGTGCCGCTACCGGTGACCTCGTAGGTCACGGAAGCGGTGGGGACGCTGCGGCCGGATCGGTCGCCGTGCCCGCCGTCGCCGAGAACCCCGTACAGGAGCAGGCCCGTGCAGGCGGCCAGCAGGGCTCCGGCGGCCAGCAGGTGCACGCGGCCCCGACGGCCGGGGGCTGCACCGGCAGCGTCCGCCGGCGTGTCCGCGTCGGCTTCCGCCGCCCCGGAGACATCGGAACTCCCCGTCCCGGTGGAAAGGTCCCCACCGTCCAGGTCTGCCGCATCGTGCTTCTCGCTGTTCACACACGTCACCTTCCCCATCGGATCCGCCCCGGAAGAGAAGTTCACGCAGGTCCAGGCGGCGTCTTCCGGGTTGTCGGGCCGGAATCCGCACCGTCATACCCGATGGGGCATGCCGCAGGCCACCGAGGGGACGAACCGGACGGCCATTCCCGGGCAGTCCGGAAATGCCGTACTTGGGAAAGTACTTGACGTGCACTCATCTACATGCGCTAGAACCACCACGCCACGACGAGTCGGCCTGCCCTGGGTTCGCGCGTCCGTCGGCCGCAGGTCAAAAGACGTTCGAGGTAAGGAAACGGTTGCGGTGAAACCCAGATTGGGCAGGTTCGCAGCGTGCCTGGTGGTGTCCGCGGTGGCGACGACCGCGCTGCCCCAGGTCGCGTATGCGTCCCCTGCGTCCGGTGACGGCAAGAGCCTCGTCGGCACCGTCAAGGGCTGGTTCTCCGATGACGACGGGCCGGATCTCGCGGCACCTCCGTCGCACGACGAACTGGAGGTGGCCGACCGGCAGAAGCTGCCGAAGGGCCACACGGATCCGGCCGCGAAGCGCGTGAAGGAGCTGAAGGACCGACGACGGTCGAACGCGCGGTTCTGGAAGCTGTCGGACGGCCGCGTACAGGCGGAGTTGTCGGCCGAGCCGACCTCCTACCGGGCCGGGAAGGACGGTTCCTGGAAGTCCATCGACACCACGGTGCGTGCGTCGAAGGCGAAGGGGTTCTCCTTCGCCAACACCACCAACCGGGGACGGAGCTGGTTCGGCGCGCACACCGATCGGCTGCTGCGCTTCGCGTCGCCTGGCGGACGGGCCGTCACCCTCGGCCTTCAGGGCGCCGGTCCGCGGCTCACACCGCACGTGAAGGGGTCCACGGTCCGGTACGAGGACGCGGCGCACGGCGCGGAGCTCGCCTACCGTGTGGGGCCGGGCCGGGTGAAGGAGGACATCACCCTCGCCAAGCGGCCGAAGAAGCGGGTGAAGTTCACCTTCATCCTGGACACCGACGGCCTGGTGCCGAAGTCACGCAAGGACGGCTCGATCGCACTGTTCGGCGAGTTGCCCCACACGCCGGTCATGGTGATCCCGGCGCCGTTCATGACGGACGCGAAGAAAACCGACGGGGCATCGGTGTTCGGCCGGACCCACAGCCGCCGGGTGTCACAGAAGCTGACCCGCAGCGGCCGGTCCTGGAAAGTCACGGTGACCCCTGACGCGAAGTGGTTGGCGTCGGAGGACCGTCAGTACCCGGTGGTGATCGACCCGACCCTCACCATCGCGCCGTCGCCAACCGACGCGCAAGACGCGATGGTCCTCAAGGAGGCCGCCGACACCAACTACGGCGACTCCTGGAAGCTGTCGGTGGGCCGCACCGGTTCCGGAGCGGCACGGTCGCTGATCAAGTTCCCGCTGGACGAGATCCCGTCGGGCACGAAGATCGATGCGGCGAGACTGGAGCTGTACTACGACCAGGTCCACACCACGGGCGCCAACGACGTGCCCGTCGAGGTGCACCGGGCGACGGGCACGTGGGACCAGTCGACGGCAACCTGGTCCAACACCAGCGGACTCGTCGGCGAACTCTCCGGCACCAGCGTGCAGGCAGACGACGGTGACGCGGGTACGACGGCCGCCTCCGGGACCTGGCCGGCGTCCACCTCGTCGCTGACCCAGTACGCAGTCGGCTCCGACTACCACTACAACAAGGACGACATCGCAGGGGACACCTACACCTGGCAGCCCCGGCTGCCCGAGACGGCGACCTACCGGGTGGACGTCCACTACGTACCGGCCTCGGACCGTTCCACGGCCACCCCGTACACGGTGACCGGGAAGGACGGGACCGCCACGTACACCGTGGACCAGACCTCCGGCTCCGGCGGGGTGTGGTCCTCGCTGGACAGCGGCTCGCAGATCCACTTCTCCAAGGGAACCGCGGGCAAGGTCGTACTCGGTGACGGTCCCGCCTCCGCCTCGACGGCGGTGGTCGCGGACGCGGTGCGCTGGGTGAACCCGGCACGGATCGTGCGCAACGTCGGCGAGTACAGCCAGTGGAACAAGTTTCCGGTCACCGACACCGTGCAGCAGTGGGTCGACGGCTCGGCGGCCAACGACGGCTTCGTGCTGAAGGCGCAGGACGACGTGAACGGTCCGCTGGGCGGGCCGCGGTACGAGTCGGGTGACGGCTACTACGGGGGTGAGACCACCACCATCCCCCGGCTGACCGTCACCTATGGCACCGTGGGAACGACGCTGGACTCACCGACGGTGGTCCACTCCACGGGTCCCGAGCTGAGCTGGAAGCCGTACCAGAACGACTCCGGCGACCCGGGCCTGGACATCGCGGAGTACCAGCTGCACCGCTCGACCCAGCAGGCGTTCACCCCCTCCGCTGCCACCATCGTGGCGCCGATCGACAAGTCGGCCACGTCGTACACGGACACCACCGCGTCCCCGACCCCGGACTCCTCATCGTCAGAGATCGGGCGGTCGTACTACTACCAGATCGCGGTGAAGACGAAGAACGGTCAGCTGCTGGGCTCGCCCACCCGCATCGTGGGCATACCGAAGGCCGGCCGCACCATGCGGCTGGTCCAGGGCGCCTCGGGAGTGCAGGACACCACGCTGTCCTCCGCGCAGCCGGACACCAACGAAGACACCCTCGACTCCTACACCCCGCAGAACTGGCTGGAGGTCGGCAACAACTCCGCCACCTACGGAAGGACACGCGCTGCCCTGGACTTCGACACCGGCGACATCCCGAAGACGGCCACCGTCCTGGAGTCGCGGATGTTCATGTGGGGCGCGGACACCGAATACAGCTCCAGCGGGGCGATCTACGAACTCCACGGCCTGAACAAGGACTTCGACGAGACCTCGGCGACCTGGAACGACGCCGCCGCCGGCACCGCCTGGAACTCGGCAGGCGGCGACTTCTCCGGAACCGTCTCCGACACCGTCGGGTCGGTCTCGGATGTCGGCCGGCACTGGTGGGACGCGACCTCGCTCACCCAGGGGTGGGTCAGCTCCCCCTCGTCCAACCACGGAGCGCTGGTCAAGCTGCAGGACGAGTCGGCGAGCGGGCCGCAGGAGCGCACCCTGTTCCTGGCCTCGGAGACCTCCGACTACCAGACCGGCCCGCTGCTGCGGGTGATCTACGTCGACTCCACCACTCCGGACACCTACTACGCGCCGCAAACCCCGTCCCGGATGACGCCGAACTCCACCTACACGGTGGACTTCACGGTGACCAACACCACCGATTCGGCGTGGGCGGATGGTGAGCGGGAGCTGTCCTACACCTGGAAACTGCCCGACGGCACAGACGTGACGACGGGCGGAAACCAGCTGTCCACGGCGATCCCCGCGCTGGATCCGGGGCAGTCGGCCACCATTCAGGCCCGGGTGTCCACACCCATCAATTCCGACGCGGGGAACAAGCGCACCGACTTCGTGCTCGGCTGGGACGTCCGCACGGTCTCGGACGGCTCGTGGCTGTCGGACACCCACAGCTCGATCCAGCCGCTCCGGCAGAACGTGGCGGTGGAGGACCCCACCTCGAACACGCTGGGCCTGGAGAAGTTCTACTCCTACACGGGCAAGAACACCGGCGCCGGTTCCACGGTGATGGACAACCTCGCGTCCGGTAACAGCGTCTGGTCCTACAACGCCTTCTCCAACCCGGGCCGCGGTCTGACGACCTTCGCGCGCTTCTCCTACAACTCCCTCGACACCAGCGACACGGTCTCCGGCCCCGGCTGGTCCGCCCAGCTCGCCGGGCCGGTCCGGCTCGGCGCCCCGCTGGACTTCCATCCCAACCCCAACCCGACCGAGGTCCGCCTCCCCGACGGGGACGGCACCACCCACGTCTTCCGCTGGGACGCGGCGAACAGCGAGTGGAAGGCTCCCGCCGGCGTCCACTACCGGCTGTCGGCCAAGGTGAACCTGGACTGCACCCCGGACAAGGACCCGGTTCCCGACGCCTGGACGCTGCTGCGGCCGGACGGCACCCGCTTCCTGTTCGGCTGCGACGGCTACCTGACGTCGGTGGTCGACAAGAACGGCAACACCCAGACCTACACCTACGAGCAGCGCAAGTCCCACAACAAGCCCGTCAAGTTCCTCAAGTACGTCACCGACCCGGCCGGACGCCGGTCGCTGTCGGTGGACTACTACCGCAAGGGCGACGCGTCCTACGACTACATCGACGACACCGGAACGCAGGTCACCGGGTCGAACCTGACCAACTCCAAGATCTACGACCACGTCAAGTCCGTCACGGACATCTCCGGACGCACCGTCTCCTTCTTCTACACCGCCAAGGGCCTGCTCGGGCGGATGACGGACGGTGACGGCTCGTCCCAGCCGAAGACCTTCGACTTCACCTACGACGCGACCCAGGGCACCAAGAACGTCAAGCTGGTCAAGGTGGCCGACCCCCGCGGTCACGCCACTCAGCTGTCGTACTACGCCCCGCAGAGCGGTGACGACCCCGCCTACCACTGGTGGACCAAGACGATCACCGACCGTCTGAACGGCACCACGGACTTCGCGTACGCGGCAGACACCGCGAACACGACGTTCACCGACACCACGGTCACCAACGCCGAGAACCACGTCACGCAGTACGTGACCGACGACTTCGCGCGGCCCGTGCAGACCACCGACGCGAAGTCCCAGACCACGAAACTGTCCTGGGACGCGGACAACAACGTCACCTATCTCGAGGGGGACAACGGCGCCAAGCAGACATACTGCTACGACCCCAAGACCGGTTACCCGCTGCGTGAGTGGGACGCGGAGACCACCAAGAACTGGTCGTCCTTCAACCCGACGGACTACTGCGACCCGAGCAGCTACCCGGCCGACGGCACGGCGCTCGAGTACCAGACCCGTGCGGACGGCTACTCGGCCGACCTGTTCCGCAAGACCTCACCCGAGGGCCGCGCGTGGCAGTTCGGTTACGACTCCTTCGGCAACCTGACCTCGGTCACCGACCCGAAGGGCGTGGCCTCCTCGGCGACCGGGGACTACACCACCGCCTATGCCTACAACTCCTACGGCGAACTGACCGAGGCAACCGACGCGGACGGCAACCCGACGACGTACGCCGGCTTCGGGCCGACCGGCTACCCGGCCACCATCACCGACGCGCTGGACGAGTCCACGGCCTACGTCTACGACGACCGCGGCCAAGTCACGCAGGTGAGCGACGCGCTGGGCATGAAGACCACGCAGACCTACGACGTCTACGGGCGTCCGCTGGTCAACACCGTCCCCAAGGACCAGGCGGCGGGTGAATACATCACCACCCCGGCACCCGTCTACGACGCCAACGACAACGTCACCACCTCGACGGCGCCGAACGGTGCGGTCTCCACGGCGGTGTACGACGACGCGGACGAGCTCGTCTCGGCCACGGCGCCCAAGGACTCCTCCGCCTCCGACGACCGGGTGACGGCCTACACCTACGACAAGGTCGGCAATCTCGTCACCACGACGGAGCCCGACGGCACGCTGACCACGTCCGACACCACGGACTACGTCACCACCAACCACTACGACGCGGTCAACCAGCTCACTTCCGTGGTGAACGCCGACGGGGACACCCTGTCCTACGGTTACGACGACGTCGGCAACGTCACGAAGGTCGTGGACCCGAAGAAGAACGCGACAGCTGACACCGGCGACTTCACCACCACGACGGACTACGACCTGGACCACCGGGTCACGACCGTCACGGACGCGGCCAGCAAGACGACCTCGAAGTCCTACGACAAGGACGGCCTGGTCGTCTCCACGACCGACGCGCAGGACAACACCACGCTCATCAGCTATGACGAGCGTGGCAAGAAGAGCCAGGTGAAGGTCCCGCACAAGGGCACCTCACCGATCGATTACGACATCACCACATACGAGTACGACCAGGTGGGCAACGTCACCAAGGTGCTCACACCGCGGGCCGTCGACGCCGGCAGCACCGACGCCTTCACCGCGCGCACCGACTACGACGCGCTGAACCGCCCGGTCAAGAAGTACCAGCCCTACGACCCGAACGACGCCCGCTACAACGATCCGGACGTCTACACCCAGACCAGCTACGACGCCGTCGGCCGGGTGAAGTCCACCTCGCTGCCGCCGTCCGAGGGGCAGACCGTCCGCAACACCACCCGGTACACCTATTTCGACAACGGCTGGGTGAAGAAGTCCACCGATCCGTGGGACATCGCCACCACCTATGACTACAACGATCTGGGTCAGCAGACAGCCCGGACGCTGACGTCGGCCGGCGGTTCGTCCAACCGGACCATGACATGGGGCTACTACCCGGACGGCAAGCTGAAGTCCCGCGCGGACGACGGCGTGCCGGTCGGCAAGGACGTCGTCCTGGTCGACGACTCCGACACCCAGAACACCTCGAAGATGGGTACCTGGACCTCCGGCGACCTCAGCGGTCAGCAGGGGTACGACCACCTCACCCACGCAGCGGGTTCGGGGACGGACTCCTTCACCTGGACGCTGAACATCCCGGAGGACGGCACCTACGCCGCCTATGTGAAGTATCCGGACGTCTCGGGTGCGGCGACCGACGCGAAGTACACCCTCACCCACGACGGCGCCACGACCGACAAGACGGTCGACCAGACCGCCGGGTCGGGCACCTGGGTGTCGCTCGGCTCCTACACCTTCCAGCAGGGCAACGCCGCCAAGCTGGAGCTGTTCGAGAACAGCGGGGGCACCGTGGCGGCGGACGGCGTGAAACTCGTCCGCGACAACTCCGCCGACACCGACAACGAGCAAAAGACGTTCACGTACGCCTACGACGCGAACGCCAACCTCACCTCGATCGACGACGCCTCCTCGGGGGCCGCCGTCGACCACTACGGAATCGCCTACACCGGCCTCGACCAGGTTCAGAAGGTGACCGAGTCGCTGGGCGGGACGGTGAAGAAGTCCACGTCGTACACCTACGACGCGGACGGCAAGCCGAAGACCGTCGACCACCCCGACCAGTACAGCGCGTACACCTACGACCTGCGTGAACTGGTCAAGACGATCTCGGTCGGCGACAGTTCATCGGACCCGGATCCGAAGGTGACGTCCTACACCTACACCGACCGCGGGCAGCGCCTGCAGCAGACCAAGGGCAACGGCAACACCGTCGACTACACCTACTTCCTCGACGGTCCGGTGAAGTCCACCACCGAGAAGAAGCCCGACGGCACCCTCGTCGCCTCGCACACTTACGCCTACGACCCCAACGGGAACAAGGCGCAGGACGTCGCGAAGAAGATGAACGCCGACGACCACGCCTCGTACCTGTCGTCCACCACGGACTACACCTACGACCCGGCCGACCGGCTGGCGAAGGCGGTCAAGACCGGCAACGGCGCGGACACCGAGACCTACGTCCACGACGACAACGCCAACGTCATCAGCCAGACGGTCAAGGGCACCAGCACCACCTTCACCTACGACCGCAACCGTCTGCTGTCCGCCACCACCGGCGGCGCGACGGCCGACTACACCTACGACCCGTTCGGCCGCCAGCAGTCGGTCACCTCGGGCGGACAGATCATCAGCCGGAAGGTGTATGACGGTTTCGACCACGTCGTGGAGTCCCAGAAGCGGGACGACACCGGAACGATGAAGTCGACCACCTACACCTTCGACCCGCTGGACCGCACCACGTCCAAGACCGCCAACGGCAAGACCACGGACTTCGCGTACCTGGGTCTGGCGAAGCGGGTCCTGGACGAGAAGGTGGCCGGCACGCTGACCAAGTCCTTCCAGTACAGCCCGTGGGGTGAACGCCTCTCGCAGGTCACGCACAACGGCGACGGCACGACGGAGGACGGCTACTACGGCTACAACAGCCACACCGACGTCGAGACCCTCACGGACGACAGCGGCGACACGAAGGCCACCTACGGCTACACCGCCTACGGCTCGGACGACGACTCCGAGTTCACCGGCATCGACAAGCCCGACGCGGCCGACCCCACCAAGGAGGCCTACAACCCCTACCGCTACAACGCCAAACGCTGGGACGCCCAGTCCGGCACCTACGACATGGGGTTCCGCGACTACGACCCCGGCCTGAACCGCTTCACCACCCGTGACATGTACAACGGCGCCCTCGCCGACATGGGCCTGGGCGCAGACCCCTACACCGGCAATCGCTACGCCTTCACCGGTGGAAATCCCACCTCACGTGTGGAGTTCGACGGCCACTTCGGCTGGAGCGACGTCGGCAACTTCATCAGCGACCACTCCGACCAGATCAGGGACGCCGCCGTGACGGCCGGCGGTATCGCACTCACGGCCTTGGGCGGTACGGAGGAAGGTCTGGGCATCGCCCTGGACGCGACCGGCGTGGGCGCGGTCGCGGGCGTGCCGCTGAACGTCCTCGGTGCTGCAACGATGGCCACCGGCTCCGCAGTCGCGCTGTCGGGCGCCGCCGCCTTCGCCTCGGACTCCCAGAACTCGGGCAGTGGTGGCAGTGGCGAGTCCGGTTCGTGGCGGGACAAGCTGAGGAAGCCGAGCGGTGACGACAACGGTCCCGGCCGGTGGACCGAGAAGCCGCGTAACCCGGTCGGTAAGAACGCCGAGGCATGGCAGCGCTACCAGGAGCAGGTCACCGGCGTCGAGCGCGGAAACGAATACATCGTGGAAAGTCCGGCGTCGGGCGAGAAGCCGGTCGAGTTCGACGGGTACGACGCCGGTCGTGACACCTTCCTGGAGGCCAAGCTCGGCTATGGGAAGATGCTCGACGCGGACGGACGTCTGGCCTCGGTCCAGAGCAAGAAGTGGATCAGGCAGGCCACTCGACAGATACGTGCGGCCCGCGGCAGAAGGGTCGAGTGGGTCTTCTCACGACAGGACGTGGCCAAGGCCGCGGAAGAGATGTTCAGCAACGAGGACCTTGACGTCGCCGTCCGCGTGGAGAAGCAGGTATGGAGATGAGATCCTCATGAACATGACGATTCGGGTGTTCTGGGGTTCCCGGTCAGAAGATCCAGCACGCTCGGCCGAACGATTGTGGAACTTCCTGCGGAAACTGCAGGAACTCATCGGAGGGGAGACCATCAACTGGTACACGGCGGAGGGCGGTGCGCTCCCGGTGGAACGTGACGCCATCGCCGCTCACCTCCTCGAGGACAACCAGGAGAGCGACGCCCCTGACATCGGGTACACGACGGTGCTGGACGCCCGGCGGCCGGACGGCCTGAAGCTGCAGATCTCGAGCACCGTCGGCGGAGTCGCCGAGTACACGGGAAATCGGGTCGTCCTCGGGGTGCGGTCTCCCGCGCCCTCGTTCTCGGCGGACCTCGCCGGGTTCGCCTCCCGCACCCTCGTGGCCATGGCGGAGGAGTGGGAACCAGACTGGGGTGACGTCTCGGACGTGGCGTCCCGCACCGCGGTACAGGAGTCCTCCGGTGTACGCCGCTCACATCCAATCAGTGGCTACGCGGTCTACCTGTCAGCCGGCCGGAGCGCACTGATTCCGCCCGACTGCCCTGCGGAGCGGATCGCGACGGGTGACGGCGGCACGGTGCTCCTCCCCACTGCCGGCGGCGGTGGAGACCTGGCCGAGCTGGAAGCCGTCGTCGACCTCGACGCACGGCTGCGTGACGCCGGCGCCATGGAAAAGCTTCCCCTCCCCATGGACCGAGCGAGGTTCTGACATGCGACTGTCGTTGACATACCCGGCAACCGCCGCGAACGCCCCGCGCTTTGCCGCGGACATCGTGACGGCCGCTCGGGAGATCTCGCAGCTCGACCTCGACTATTCGGTGGACGGCCTGGCAGACGTGGACGACGTGATCGAGGGTATCCGCAACGAAGGGGTACCGATCGAGAACGTGGCCGAGACGCTGTTCGGCTTCGGGGCGTACACCGGTGAAGTACTCGTACGCCACGGGTCGGCGAGATGGGTGGACTTCGACGAGTCCACACGCCGGATGTTCGGACACGACTTCGGCTTGGAGACGCCCGCCGGTAAGTACTGGAACCCGCTGGGCAAGGCGTTCTCCCGGTACCGGAACGGAACGGAGGATTCTCTGCACCACTTCTGCCTCGTCGTCATCGGCGAGCGGTGACGACGAGGCGCGCCCCGCACCGCACGGTCCCTCTCCGGTGGCCTGACCGCACTCCCGACCAAGACCCAGAGCTCCGAACGACGCATCGCGCTGCCGACGCTGTGCCTGCGCTCCCTGGAACAGCACCGCACCTGGCAGCGTCGGGAGCGCGATGCGGCAGGGGCAGCCTGGCAGGACAGCGGCTACGTGTTCGCCCGGCCCGACGGCGCTCCGATCGAAGGAGCCACCCTCACCCGCGTGGCAGGTCAGGGCTGTCTCGGCGAGCAAGGTGGCCAGGGCCGGGACGGTCAGGCGGATCAGCGGCAGGTGCTCCCTTCGGCAGACGCCTGGGCTTTTCCCGGGTTCTCCTCCCGGGGTGCGGGCTGGCCGTTGATCTCCTCGTCCGGGTCGGGATGCCTGGCCCACCACCTGCTCATCCGCCGCTCCACCGAGAAGAAACCCCTCGCCGGTGGACGAGTCGACTTCGAGTACGCCTACTTCCTCATCCACGCCACCATCACCGCCCCGAGCGCCACCTGCAACAACACCACTGGTGGGCCCTCCATCAGACCCGCGCCACCATCAGCCACCACCGCAGACGCTGCGATCCCCTTCCCGCCCGCCTCCGTCCATGGCGCCAGCAACCCGAACAGAACCAGTCACATCACCAAGATCTGAGGCTGTAGTACAAGACCAGCCACGAGGTGGACCTGGCCGTCTTCGGCCGCGACGACGAGGGCCGCGAGATCCTACTCGCCATCGGCGAGGCGAAATGGAACGAGACCATGGGCATGGGCCACCTGGAACGCCTGCGTCACATCCGTGCTTTCTTGCACGAACGCAGCAGTGTGCGCACCCACGACACACGCCTGCTGTGCTTCAGCGGAGCCGGATTCACCGACGAGCTGCGCCGCCTCGCCGAGCACGACGCGGCACTCCAACTCGTCGACCTTCCCCGCCTCTACACCGGCGACTGAGGCCCAATCCTGCCTTCATCTCCACTCCACAACCCACCCCCCTCCTTGAAGAAATCTACCAAGGATGAGTAGTCCTCAACCCACTCGTCCCCCCAAGGTTTTAAAATTCTCATCTCCGGCCGTAAGAACGAGGTAGCTGGGCGGATCATCAAGAAGTTCTTTGACGAAAACGAACCTGCCCGCTTCATCACCTTCGACAATATTCCCGAGCACGCCAATCCTGATCAACTGGCCTCGTCCTTTCGTACACAGTCCGAGGTATCCGAAGCGACCTCAGCGCGACTAATTCGACTAGTGTCTCGTGATCCTGTTCATGTCAGTTCGAGTTGTTATTGACGAGTTTCTTCACATTGATCGTTGCGATGCGGACCTTCGCGAGGACCTCGCCGGTGGTCGCTGTCCAGGTGAACGGCTTCGCAGTCGTGTTCCAGGAGTTGATGTAGTCGCGGATCTGCTTGATCAGGACGTTGACGCTGGAGAACGTGCCGCGGCGGATGGACTGCCGGGTCAGGATTCCGAACCAGATCTCGATCTGGTTCAACCACGAGGAGCCGACAGGAGTGAAATGGAAGTAGACGTGCGGGTTCTTGACCAGCCACTCCTTGACTTCCGGGGTGGTGTGCGTCGAGAGGTTGTCCAGGACCACGTGTATGTCCTTCCCGGCGTGCGGTTTCACCGCCTTCTTGAGGAAGGCCAGGAAGTCCCTGCCGTTCCTGGTCGGCCTGCACTCGCCGATCACTTCACCGGTGGTCACGTTCAGGGCAGCGAACAGGTTCGTGGTGCCGTGCCGGACGTAGTCGGCCGTGCGTTGCTCGCTCGCCGCGAAGGCAACCGGAAGCACCGGCTGGGTCCGGTCCAGCGCCTGGATCTGCGTCTTCTCGTCGATCGAGAGGACCACCGCACCGCCGGGTGGGGCGAGGTAGAGGCCGATCACGTCGGCGACCTTCTCCGCGAACGCGGGGTCCTTCGAGATCTTGAAGGTGCCGTGCCGGTGCGGCTTGAGATGCTCCTCGCGCCAGACTCGCGCGATGTAGTGCCAGGACACGGAGACGCCCTCGGTCCGCCTCAGGTATTTCGCCAACTCGCGTGTGGACCAGTGCGAAAGCCCCGTGCCGTCCGGCGGCGTCATGCGTGTCAGCGCGATCACGCGGGCCCGCACCCACGCCGGCACCTGTTCCCGGGCTCCGCCGGGCCGGTCGCCTTCCAACCCGGCCAGTCCGACCTCGGCATAACGCCGCTTCCAGCGGTCCACTGTCGGCAGCGACACCCCAAGCAGGGCGGCAATGTCTTTGCGTCGACGGCCTTCACTCGACCACAGCACGATCCGACCCCGCGTCGCTATGTCGGCGGATACGTCCCGACTGCTCACCAACTCCCGCAGCAGGGCGGCCTGTTCCTCGGAGAGCTCCACACCAAGAGACACTGCCACACAAGATCACGTAACGCTAACGGAATCACGAGACACTAGTCTCCGATAATCGGGACGTGGTTGTTCACGATCGACTTCTTATCGCCCGCTCGTCCAAATATATCGAAGTGCACGTGCAACACATCCGACCAGTGGCCACCTTCCAGCGAGTCAGGATCCATCCGGAACTGACGCAGATCATCCGCACTCCGGAAGACGCCTCGACCTTTTCCAAGCTCCTTATAGCCCGGGCCGAGGAATTCGCTTCCGGCCTCCAGCGCCTGATCGCCGTTAATTGGAGTTTTTCCTACGATGCTACCTTTACCACTCTCGGTCTCGTAATGACCGTTCGAGTGATATCGCAGGCGGCACCGTCAGAATTATGAACCAGTACCAGCGTAGCGCCCGCAAGGACATAGTACGTGTGCTACGCACCCCGCCTCTACCTGCGTTTTCGCAGGTTATCGGGGTTTCGTGCTCCGCTGGAGTCCGTGGCTGTGCCCTGGTGTCAGTGGTTGTTGCCGTCAACGCTGCCGTCAAAGGTGCAGACCGCCACGTAGCAGCGGGGTGCGGCCTGGCGACTCCTGGGCCGATGATGGCTGCAGACCCTACACTGAGCGCATGACCGTACGCGAGGAAGCGCACCGGCTACTCGATGCGATGCCCGAGGACCGGCTGCCCGACGCCATAGAGCTGCTGCGGCAGTGGGCGGAAGTGGAGCGCGGCGAGCGCCCCCGCCGCAGGTTTCGCACGACCGGCGTCTTCGACGGCGAACCCGACCTCGCGGTCCGCTCCAAGGAGATCGTCCGCGACTCCTGGGCCAGTGGGGAGCCCCGGAGCGCGTGATCGTCATCGACACAGGCCCCGTGGTGGCGGCCGCCAACCGCAAGGACGACTACCACCTGCAGTGCGTCGACCTGCTCCAGAACGTCCCCGGCCCGCTCCTTCTGCCCGCTCCACTGCTGACCGAGATCGGTTACATGCTCGCCAGTCGTGCCGGGACCAAGGCAGAGGCCGATTTCCTGCGCGACGTCGCGGACGACGTCTACGAACTGGTGCACGTGACCTCCTCCGAGGTCAGCCGCGCCGCTGACCTGGTCGAGCAGTACGCGAGCCTGTCCATGGGCACCGCTGACGCATTCGTCGTCGCGGTCGCCGAGAAGTACCGCGCGGTCAATATCGCCACCCTGGACCGCCGCCACTTCAGCGTGGTGCGCCCGAGTCACCTCCCGGCATTCACTCTGCTGCCGTAACCAGCCGCCGCGCTGATGTGCCCGATCGCGGGGTCGGCAGGGTCTTGGACCGGTGCCCTGTCCGGTGCTTCCCCCGGCGGCTCGTTCGCGGGAGACGCCGTCCTCGGGTATCGGGCGAGGTCGGTGCGCTTGCCGGCCCGGCGCCGCGGAGGCCGGGCGGGCAGAGGTCTGCCGACGGGGGCGTCGCTCCCCGCCGGGGACGGGGCAGACAGCCGCCCTCGGTGAGCCTGCGCGACGGTCATGAAGGCTCGGTCCCCTGGTCGGCCCTTGCCTGCGATCCGGCCGTAGGACGGTCGTAGGCGACAACTTGCTCCGCCAGGAGCCCGACTCCAGTTGGCCCGGCGAGCTGGCCGGTTGCCGCTGCCACAGCCCTGGATTCGTGCCCTGGTTGCCGAGGTAGCTCGCCGTCTGCGACACGGCTGGCCTCCCGAGCGAACGGAGGGCTTGTCGGCGACGGCGGCCAGCGCCGGCGGGCGGGTCCCGCCTTGAACCTCGTAGAGAAAATCTGAACGCGCCCCGAGCCTGCCCGGCACGGCGGGTCAGCGGCCCCGCTTGCCGCCGCCTGACTCCAGGGCCTCGACGCGGCCACGAAGGTCGGCGATCTGCTGAACAGCGTCGATCAGTGCCCGCTCCAGCGCATCGACGCGGGCCGCCGTCCCGCCGACGGGTGCGGTCGCCTCCGGGCCGTCGAGGTCATCAGCGTCGTCGGCGACGTGGTCGTGGTGGGCGACGAAGGCGCCCTTGCCGGGGCGGGAGACCGCCCAGCCGTCCTGCTTCAGCAGGGCCATGGCCTTCTGCACGGTCAGGCTCGACACCCCGAACTCCCGCATCAACGCAGCCTGCGTCGGCAGCGCGTCCTCCGGCTTCAAGCGTCCGGAGCGGATCTGCTCCCGCAGGGTCTCGGCGATGACCTCGAACGTCAACGGCACCCCGCCGGCCTCCGGCCTGCGCCCGCGCCGCCCCACCACCACGCCTGCCAACCCGCTTTCCACGCCCTCTACCAGCAATATCCGGCCCGTCCAAACCGGGAAACCGGCCCCACACTACCCGCGTCCTGCCACCCACAGAAGGAATGAGGAGGGATGCACTTGAATGCGCCCGTGGGGCGATGTTAACGTCACGCACCCGCTGGTGATCACCACCGCGCCCCGCCGACCAGGCCCCCACTGGTCCGGCCCCCGCGCCCGACTTCGAGGCGCCCCGTTCCCCTGTGAGCCGATCACTTCGGCCTACCCATCGTCACGTCGTGCTGCTTCCGCACTCTCGCCGAAAGGCCCCCTTCCGCATGCCCTCCCAGCTCCAACTCCCCTACTCCGCAACCGCTCCAGCCGCCTCGCGTCCGTCGCCAGCGTTCACGACGCCGACCTGCCCGGCGGACGTCACCTCTTCGGCGGCGGGGCGGTCGGCGCTGGAGCGCCGCGCCAGGCTCACCGGCAGGCTGGCGAAGCTCGCCGCCGCCGGACACCTCGCACCCCTCGCACGACAGATCAGCACGCTCGGCGGGTGCGCGCACCCGATCCGCCTCACCGGGCACCGCACCCATCTGGACAGCGCGACCGGCGAGATCCTCGACCACTTCGACTCCGGCCGACTCCCGGCGGGCGAACGGGATCTTGAAGTCCGCGGCGAGTTTCTTCGCCACGGAGCTGGACCGCCCACTGCGCTGAAGGTCGCCTACATCGACCAGCGCAAACAGGAGTTCGGCGTCCAGCCGATCTGCGACGCCCTGACGGGGACCGACGCCGAGATCGCGCCGAGCACCTACTACGCCGCCACCAACCGCCCACCCAGCACCCGCAGCCTGCGCGACGCGCAGCTCACCGAGGAGATCCGCGTGCTCCACGCCGCCAACTACGGCGTCTACGGCGCCCGGAAAATCCACGCCGCACTACGACGAGCCGGCAGGGACGTGGCCCGCTGCACCGTGGAACGCCTCATGCGCGCCGCCGGCCGACGCGGGGTGAGCAGGGCCAAGGGACCGCGCACCACCCGCCCCGCCCCCGAAACGAACAGGCCAGCCGACCTGGTTAAACGCCAGTTCACCGCGAGCGCGCCGAACCAGCTGTGGGTGGCGGACATCACCTATATCCGCACCTTTTCCGGCTGGGTCTACGCCGCCTTCGTCATCGACGTGTTCTCCCGCATGGTCGTCGGCTGGCAGGTCGCCACCAGCCCCTACACCGACCTCGCCCTCGAGGCCCTGGACATGGCCGTCTGGCGCCGCCGCCGCGACGGCGCGGACCTGGCCGGGTTGGTCCATCACTCCGACCGCGGAGTCCAATACCGAGCCATCCGCTACACCGAACGCCTCGCAGAAGCCGCCGCCGTCGCCTCCGTCGGCTCCAAAGGCGACTCCTACGACAACGCCCTCGCCGAGGCCTTCAACAGCCTGTTCAAAGCCGAACTCATACGCAACAAAGGCCCATGGACCGGCATCAACGACGTCGAGATCGCCGTCGCGGAGTACATCGACTGGTTCAACCGGCGACGCCTCCACGGGGAGCTCGGACACCTCCCACCCGCCGAACTCGAAGCCCTCCACACCGCATCAACCGCACCAGAACCCGCCCTGAAAACCAGCTAACCCACCGTCCACGAAACCCGGGGCTTGACACCCCGCCGATCCCGGCGGGGCTTCGCGTATGCCATCACATGCTCAGCTGTGATCGAGACCGAACTGCTTCAGCTCTGGCCACTGCTCCCAGAGACCCAATCAACTAGCTTCTCGAACTCTGCCCTCAACTGGTCCGCATGCACGTCGGACAAGTGCTTCTCGCAGGGAGAGGAGTCGACCTCATAGTCGATAGTCGACACCTGGACCTCGCCTGAATTCCAGGCTGTCAGGTAAAATCCCCTCCCCTCTTTCTCTACATAGATCCCGAAGGACTTCTTCCCTGTACGCTCTGCGGCATCGAACACCTCAAGCGTAAATCCTGCTCCTTCAAGCCGGGGACCCGACTCATGGATTCTCGCCCTGAGCAGGCCAGGAAGAGCTTCATTCATTTTCTGTCTGCAATCCTGAGGTTCTCGAATGAAGGCATTTCCGGCGGCGGAAGGCCACGCTTGGCATTAAGTTTCGAGTAAATCGGATGCTGCGGACCGGGTATCTGGGCCCACCCGGGTTCACCAGCCGGCTTCAGGCAGGAACACGGCACATCGAACTCCGCGTAGATCGACCCTGGCGCAGCCTGCTTCCGGTAGGCATCAGAGTTAGCGGGACGCGCTACGTACGTTGAAGTACCGCCACTTCCCGCTTGCACCTTTCCCGTGTCGCTCATCGCTTGATACTCGTCTTCCGACATCCATCGACCCACGGTGGTGGTGTTGCAATTGTGAACGAGTACCGGTGTGGCCCCCGCCAGCACATAGTACGTGTGGAGGTCGGCGACGGTGAGGTTGTGGACGGTGGCGACGGGAGCGATCCACCGCTTGAGGGCGGTGATCTGGACGTGGGTGCCGGCGCTGGTGCGGAGCCATTCGCCGGAGTGGAGGTCGGTGGCGCGGATCCAGGCGCCGAGTTCGGGGACCCAGAAGGGGTGACCGTCGGTCGCGGTGACCGAGGCGGTCTTGTCGCCCTTGTCCCCGTCGAGGTCGATGGTCACCTTGACCAGGTGCTTGACGCCCTCGCCCTTGATCTCGGCCGTGACCGTCTCGGCCCGTGTCTTCCCGGTTTTCGGATCGCTCGCGATGACCTTGTCGCCTATGTCGACGTCCCTGATGGCCTTCGTCGACCCGTCGGCCATCAGCACTCTGGTCTTCGGGACGAAGCTGTTGGCCAAGCAGGACTCGCCGACGTCGGCAGCTTCTTCTGCCGCCTTGCTGCTCTTGCGCCAGTCCTTGAACGCCCCCCAAAGCCTCTTGCCCAGGCTCACGATGCGCTTGCCCAAGGCATAGGCCTTGTCGAGCTTGTTCCAGTACTTCAAGGCGAGCTTCGTGATCGGCCCGCCACCGACGAATGAGGTGATGACGTTCAAGGCCGTGGAGCCGCAGGCGCCCAGTGCTCCCGTGGTGAAGCAGTCCAGCGCATCTGTGATGCCCAGCTCGTCGGCGACGATCTTGCCGAGTTCCTTGGCCGCCGCGATGGCCCGGCGCTTCGCCGACGCCGCGTGGCTGGCCGCCTTGCTCGGGTGGTGCGTCGAGGTGTGGCCAAGCACCTTCGACAGCTTCATGCCCGCGGCCTTGGCGTTCGCAGACAGCCGCACCGGACCGGGCTCGTGGCCGGGAGTGGTGTTCTCACAGACCGGGCACGGACGCGTCGGACAGTCGATGTCCGCGCAGGTGCCGGCCGGGTCCGAGAAGGAGACCGGGTTGTTGTTGGCGTACGCGTAACCGTTGATCTGCTGCGGATCCGTCAGCACCATCACCGGGTCGGCCGAGACGAACCGCCCGGTGGAGGCGTCGTAGTCGCGCGCTCCCAGGCGGGTCAGGCCAGCTGTGGTGTCGTTCGTGCCTCCGACGAACCCCTTGTCATCGACCCACTTCGTCGAGTCCGAGGACTCGGCGTCGCGCCCCTCACCGAACGGGTCCAGGCGACGGCGCTGGGTCTCCCCGGTGGCCGCGTTCACCGCGAGCTGCGCGGTGCCGTGATGGTCACCCGACAGCCAGCTCACACCGTCGTCCTGCCGCACGGCGATCGTCTGGCCGCCGAAGGAGTAGTACCGGGTGGCCGTCACCGTGCCCGAGGACTTGTCCAGGTGCAGTTCCATCCCGGGCAGGTAGAACGTCGTCTGCGTCGGCGAGGACCGCAGCAGTCGGCTGCCGGAGGCGTCGTAGTCGTACGTTGCCTCGCTGCCGTCGGCGTTGGTGACCTTGGTCAGGTCGTTCTGCTTGCCCCAGTTCATCGTCTGGGTGTCGCCGTTCAGCACGCGGGTCTGGGTGTTGCCCGCCGCGTCGTAGGCGTAGGTGTCCTGCTTGGTGACGGCCGGGGTGGTGTCGGTGGCCGTGATGTCGCTGACTACCTTCGTCAGCTCGTGCGGGCCGGCACCGTTCTCCCCGTACGTGTACGTCTTGGTGGCGGTGGCGGACCCGCCGATGCCGTGGGAGGTCTCCGCAGTCCGATTACCCAGGGTGTCGTATCCGTAGGTGTGCCAGTAGGGAGCTGCTCCACCGACGTTGGTGGCGGAGGGGGCAGAGGCACACGCGGCGTCCGCGCTGCCGGTCCCCGTCGCCCCACTCGGCGTCACGTTCGACGTCCAGGCGTCCGTCATGCGGCGGAGGTTGTCGTAGGTGAAGCACTGGGTGTCGCGGGTGCCGCCGGTCGGGTTGTCGACGATGGACAGCACGTTGCCGCCCGTGTCGTAGGTGTAGTCGGCGTCGTAGGCCACCGAGGCGGCGCCTTCGACGTCGACCCGCGAGTTGACGAGCTGCTTCGTGCCCTGCTCGTAGTCGTAGGTCAGCCACGTCTTCTTGTCCGAAGCGCCGCCGGTGGTCAGCTCGAGCTGCTCGAGCTGGTTCGTCGGCGAGTAGGAGGTGTCGGAGACATAGCTGCCACCACCCAGTGAGGTATTGAGGCCCGTCGGGCGCTGCAGCGAGTCGTACTGGTAAGAGATCGCCTCCGCCTGCAGGCCGCCGGCCGCGGGGAAGTTCTGCCCCTGGACGGTGCCGTCGTCGTTGTACTGGGTGTTGAACTCGTAGGTGCCGCCGAGCTTCGGCTGCGCCGTCGTGGACAGGGAGATCTTCGTCGATGTCGGCTTGTAGTCGTTCTTCGCATCGAGGGTCGGATAGGTGACGGCCGACAGCACGGAGCCGTTCTTGTAGGTGTATACCCCGTACAACTGCCCCTTGGCGACGGTGTCGTACTTGGTGAGCGAGAGCTTGGTCCCGGTGGTCGGGGCTCCCTGCCAGGTGGAGACCGGGCGGTTCAGGTCGTCGTAGACCGTGCTGGTGGTGTTACCCCGCGGGTCCGTGACCGACGTCTGACGATCGAGGTCGTCATACGTCACGGTCGACGTCCCGGCGTCAGGGTCGACGGTCTTTCTCTTGCGGCCCCGCTGGTCGTACGTGTACGTCCACACGTTGCCCGTGTCGTCGGTGACCTTCGCGAGCTGTCCGGCCGGCGTGTAGGCGTACTTCGTGGAGATGTACTCCTCGCGGGTACCGAAAGGCAGCGGAGCGTCGCCCTTGTACTGGCGCAGTTCGACGGTGTGATCCCGCGCGTCGGTGATCGTCGTGGTGGCCGTCTGCCCCGCTGGCGGGTCCATGTGGACCCGGTCGCCGCCGTAGGTGTAGGTCGTGCGGTGCTTTTCCGCCCCGGCGACCTTGAAAATCGACGCCGTGGTGCGGCCCGCACCGTCGTACTGGGTGACCGTCTGCGCGTCGATGTCACCGTTGACCGGCTGAAACAGCGTCGAACCGGGTGCACTGCTCGCGTAGTAGGTGTCGTTGGTCTTGACGATCCGGCCGGAGCCGTCGTAGTAGGTGTCCGCGATCATGCGGCCACCGTCCTGCCCCTCCGTCTGCACCTGGCGAGGCCGGAGGAAACCGTCGTACAGCGTGTATTCGCTGCCGTAGGTGTTTCCCCCTTTCTCGATCTTCTGAGTGTGCACGTAGTTCGGACCGTCGGTGCGGATGCCGTAGGAGTACTTGATCGACGGAGAGAAGTCCGACGCTTCAGGCCGGTCGGGCAGCCAGACGGAGGTGAGTCGGCCGAGACCGTCATAGCTCAGGTCAGTACGCTCACCGTTCACACCGATCTTCGCGACAGGCTGGCCGCGTTCCGGAGCGAACTCGGTCTTCGTGGTCCAGCCGAGCGGGTTGGTCTCGGTCTTGGCAGTGGCCAGACCATTGGTGTCGGTGTAGTCGATGGTCGCCGTCTTGCCCTTGGCGTTCGTCAGGGTCAGCGGGCGACCGTAGTCGTCGAAGGTGGTCGAGGTGACCTTCTGGTAGGTCGCCGTGGTGCCGTCGTGCGAGGCGACCCGCTTGACCATGCTGGGGTCGCCGTGGCTGGGGGCGCTGCCCAGCGTGGTGTCACCGTCGTAGAAGGTCAGGTCGTCGGAGATGACGTCCTTCGAGCGGTCCGGAGTCGTGCCACAGTCCACGCCGACCTTCTCCACGCGGGAGACGTAGCTGTACATGTGCTCGGCCGAGTTGTCGGCGTACTCGGTGCGGATGCACTGGTTGTCCTCGACGCCGAGTTCACCGGCGTCCGCGACCTGGACGAGGCGGCCGGTCGCGTCGTCGTAGGTGCTCATGGTCTGCACGTGGCGCCAACCACCGACGGCCAGCGCGGTGTACACGTCGGTCCGTCCGTTGTTCATGAAGCGGGCGCGGCGCGTACCCCAGTCCTCGGTCCGGGTGGCCGTGACCTTGGTCCACGGGTTGTTGATCGTCTTGGAGACGACCTCGTCACCGTTGTAGGTGATGCTTTCGAGTTCGAAGCCGGACTTCCAGTCCGAGTCGGTGTATGCCGTCCCGTTCGAGTCGGTCACCGTGGACGACTTCGTGCCGCCGTCCGGGTCCTCGTCCCCGTCCAGGCCCTGGAAGTAGGTGTGCACGGACTTGGTGTTGGACGGGTCGTTCGTGCCGTCGGAGGTCTCGACCTGGACCTTGCCGTAGCCGCGCCAGTCACTCCAGGTCAGATTGTCGGTCTTGCTGAGACCGTCGGGCTTGGTCTTCCGCCAGCCGGCGTCACCCAGGTAGGTGTACGAGGTGATCTGGTCGGGGCTGTTGCCGACGAGGTCGGTCTGGACGACGGAGGAGACGACGTACTTGTGGAACCAGTCCGTGATCGGGTCGGTGGCACCGGGGGGACTCCACTTGACCGGGTAGCAGCGGACCGTCGACTTGCCCGGCGTAGGCAGGTTCGTCCCGCTGCACTGCGGGCCGGCGTAATTGACCGACACGACGCCGCCGGACTCGCTCTCCACGGAGGACATCCGGAACCGGTTGAACGGCTGGATGTTGTCGCCTGCGACGTCGACACGGTTGGGCAGCTGCTCACCGTAGAGCTTCACCGAGGGAACGGAGGCGTCGGTGCCGACCTTGCCGGTGTGGTCGATCGAGTTCAGCCACAGGGACTTGGAGCCGTCACCGTTGTCGGTGAAGTCGTGTCCCAGGCTCCACGAGTCGACGTCCTCGTAGGAGTCGGTGCCGTTGCGGATCTGGGTGGTGATCTTCGTGAGCTGCTTGCGGGTCCAGAAGGTCGGGGAGTTCTGGCCGGCGCACTTGGTGTTCGCCTTGCAGTTGCGGTCCCACGGGACGTCCGGCCAGTCGGCGGCGGTGGAGTCGGTGAGCGCCCCGGGCGAGCAGTCGGTCAAGTCACCTATGCAGCGTTCGGCGGTGCTGAAGACAACCCGGGCGGCGGGCTTCGTGTCGTAGACCGATCCGGCCCGCTGACCGTAGTCGACGCGGGTGAGGTACCCGCCGCGGTCGTAGGACTTACCGTTCTCGCCGGTCTTCAGGCCCTGGGTGTAGTAGTTCGTCTCCTTGTTGTAGTAGTAGGAGAGCACATCGCCATGGGGGTCGACGACGTAGTCCAGGTTCCAGCGCCAGGCCTGCGTGCAGTAGGCGTCGGCGAAGGTGGAGTTGTAGCAGGGTTCTCCCGAGTCGTCGCCGTAGACGGGGACGGTCCAGGCCGAGTCGGTCGCCTCGTCGCCGGAGGCGTAGCCCGGTAGCTGGTTCGTGCCGAAGTAGTACTGGGTGCCGTCAGTGGCCGTGACCTTCCAGTACTCGCCGTTGTTGTCACCGTTGGTAGCGCCGGTGAGCTTCTCGACCTTGCTGAAGTCGTCGGAGCTGACGCGCCACTCGCCGGTGGTGTCGTCCTTGATCAGCTGCCCGGAGGCACCGCCGGCCAGGGTGATGGTGGCGTTGTCGTGGTCCCAGCACTGGTCACCGTAGGTGTCGTCGTGTCCGTCGTCCGCGCACGCCTTGTAGCGTCGCTCGATGTAGCCAGGCTCGTAGGAGAACCCCTGGCCTATCCAGGAACCCTGGTTGTTGGTGGTCGCGGTCTGACCGTCGATCGACTGCGAGTTGTAACCGAGGTTGACCTTGGGGACCAGGCCGCCGGGGACCGGCGGTGTGCTGATCGGGTAGGCCCAGTTGAAAACGCCGGAGGCGTTGGAGACGCTCCACTGCGAGGAGGGCTTCAGCGAGGTGGCGCCGAAGTCGCCCTGGTCACCCGACCTGCTCGCGGTGGCGGCGAGAACCATGGCCGGCGACTGGCCGGCGCCGGACTTGTCCGTGAGCAGTTGAGGGGAGGCTCCCGATGTGTCGGCAGTCGCCTCGATCTTCGCCCTCAGCTTCTCGTGCGCAGCGTCGTTGCTGCTCTTCACCGGCGTGGGTGTGGAACAGGACTTCTTGTGCGGATGGGTGAGGACACACGCGGGGTACTGCACGAAGTGGAGCCGGGAGCCGTAGCTGCCGCCGTAGGCGTGGGCGACGTCCGAGTAGTCGAGCGAGACCTTCACGGGCGCCGGCTTCTCGCCTCCGTCGGCTCGCCGTACGGTGATGAGCGTGCCGTCGATGCCGGTGGTCCGGGTCTTCTTGTGACTGAGTACGGCGACGGACACGGCGCCGGGGCTCGTCTTCCCTGTGGCCGCGACGCGGACGGGTAGCCCGTGTGCCTTGACCGACTTGCCCTTGTCCGACAGCCGGACGTCGTCGTGCGCCGCCTTCGGCCAGTGGGAGTCGGCGGCCGACTTCACAGCCGCCTTCTTCGCCTGGTCGTGCTTGCGGAACTTGTGTGCTTCCAGATTCTTGCCTGCGACGGGTGCGTCGAGAGAGGTCTGGGTGTCGGGCCGGGTCACCCCGTCGTCCCCGAACCAACCGTCAGGGATGTAGTGGGGAAGCAGGGTGACACCCAGGGCGAGGCTCACGGTGACGACCAGGGTGCGTACTGGCTTCCGCAGTGGCGACCTGAAGGGCGAGGGCATGAAGGCTCCGGTGTTCGCAGGAGGCAAGTGACTGACGTCGTGGAGGGCGGGGGCGTCTGCGCACGTTCGTGAAACGCCCCCGGCCGTTGTCATGCCTTCATGTCACGGTTCCCTCGATGCTCGATCCCGGTGGCAGCACCGCGACGGTCGGCACGATGCTCGCGTCGAGCGCTCCCCGGTAGACGCGCAGTTCGTCGACCGCACCCGCGAAGTAGTCAGCACCGGTCGACCCGGTCAACGTCCTGCCGACCTGGAGGGAGGTCGCGGTGAAGTCCCAGGCGTTGTCCCACGGCACCTGGACGGCCAGGGTGCCGTTGACGTACAGCAGCACGTCACCGAAGACAGCCGAGTAGACGAGCGCGAGGTGGTCTCCGTCACCCTCGTTGCTGGGCAGTACTCCTTGCGCCGTCGCCGTGGTGACGGTGGCGGGTGCAGTGTCGCCGTCTGTCGCCACGAGTTGCCAACGGTCAGCCGACGCGGAGTACTTGACCTTGACCGCGCTGCCGTTGGTTCCGGCCAGGGAGATGACGGTCTGATCGGTCGTGGCACCGGCCGTGGCGAGGCGGGCCCTGGCCGTGAGGGTGAAGCTGTCCTCCTTGGCCAGCATGCCGGCCGCACGGGTGGCATAGGCATCGGTGCCGTTCAGCGCCAGGTGTCCGTCTCCCCACAGCGGCTCGGCAGGTGACGCACAGTCGGGGTCCAGCGGGTCACACGAGTCGTCGGGGAGGTAGATCGACGCTCCCCCACCGAGGGTCAGGCCCGTACCGCCTCCGGTCTCCGGGCTCACTCCGGCGGTCGATTCGTCCACCTGCCAGTAGGCGAGCTGGTCGGCTGCGATGCCGCCGAGATGCTGCCCTTCGGCCTCCGGGATCACCCGGTCATAGACCTTGGCGTCGGCGATGCTGCCCTTGAGATGGTTGGTGTATCCGTCCAGGGAGAGCTTGCGGCCGATCTGCAGGTCACCGGTCGCGTTCCAGACGGTTCGGCGGGGCTGGACGTCCTCCTCGATGAGGTCGCCGTTTACGAACAGGCTCAGCTTCCCGGTCACTGAGTCGTAAACGCCGATGAGATGCGTCCAGCTCCCCGGTACAGCTGTCGCTCCGGATACCTTCCAGGTGCCCATGGTTTCCATGTCCGAGACGGGCGTGCGGAAGGTCCAGGACTGGGTGTCCACGTCGTAGCCGAGTTCGAAGCCCGGCTGGGCTACACCGTCCTGGCTGACGATGGTCATGTCGTCGGTCGGGAGCTCGGGCAGATTCACCCAGGCGCTTACGGAGAAGGTGCCGCTGGTGTCGACGGCGGGAGCGCCGGCGTCAAGGTATCCGTTGGCGCTTCCGTCCAGTGACGCTGCGGTGTCGGCAGCACCAAGGGGCCCCTGCGCTCCGAAGGTCACCCCCGCCCCGGCGGTCGCGTCCGGCGCGCCGCTCATTCCGGTGGCCGCACTGGAGCCTGCGGCGTCGCCGAGAGTCCAGCCGGCTGCCGGGGCCCGGCCGTCGCTGACGAGGAACACGTAGGAGGTCGGGGTCTTCTGTGCGTTCCCGGCGCCGTCGAGGGCTTTGGCCTCGACGTACATCGGTCCCTCGTCCGGTGGCATCCACGTGACCGTGGCCGGGCCGCCGGCCGACTCCGCGTCGACGGTCGTCCAGTTCCCGCCCTTGAACCGGTACTTGTACTGCACGACGTCGGTGGACGGCGAGTCGAAGGTGAAGCTGCCGTAGTCACCCACACCGGGACGCCACACGTCGTCGTTGGGATACTCGGTGGACGTGATCGCAGGTGCCTCGGGCGCCGTGGCGTCATAGATGAACTCACAGCGCGTCGCGGCGCCGCCCAGACTCCACGGCCCCCAGGACGCCTGGTCGTAGCCGCGGACTGCCCAGCCGATCGTGACGTTCTGCGGGATGCTGAATCCTGCTTCGCCGTCTCCGCTGATGTCCGTTCCGACGGTGTAGGAGAAGACCGCCCCACCGGTCTGACCGCTGCTCGACGCGTTCACGGTGTTCTTCGCAGTTGTCGTGGCGTAGTGGTCGACGGTGGTGCCGCCGGAGGTCCAGAACACGTGGAACTCCGCCTGGAGCTTCTCCGTGTTGCTGCCGTTGTCACCGTGGTCGTAGTCCTTGATGAACGCGGAGAGTCTGGGAGGCTCCGAGACGTAGTGCTCGTCGGCGTGGCCGTACTCGCACGAGTCGCCCGGCGTCATCTTGAGGTCGTCCATGTCCGGCTGCAGCGGCGGACGGTTGTACGTGACCTCGAGGTGTGCATTGCCGCAGAAGCGCTTCCATGAGGAGTAGGCGCTCTCGTCGCTCGCGTTCAGCCGGAAGGTGGTGGTGTCCCAGCCGCTGTCCGCTGCCTTCTGCACGGTCCCCTGCACGTTGAACCGGACGTTCTGGTTCGTCGAGGTACAGGACCCGGTGGGGTTTGTGGGCGATTTGGTCGTGATGTGGTCCTTCAACGACGGCTGGTTGTTCCAGTCCGTCCCGGAGTTGATCGCGCTCGCACCGGTGGAGTTGACACGCCCGATCTCCACACCGCGCGCCGCGGTCGAATAGGTATGGACCAGAGTAATGGCGAAGTCGGCGCTGATGATGTCCTTGCCCTCGAAGTTCGCCGTCGGGATGGCGAAGAACTGGCGCTTCACGTCGTTGCTGCTCGCGCAGCGCACAGAGACGTCAGCGGGGCAGCGACCCACGCCCTCGTCGTCGGCGAACTTCCAGTCGCCGGACGACGAGTAGTAGGACGAGATCATCGTCCAGCCGGTGCGGTTCGCCGTCTTCACGACCGGGTCGATGTACACGGGGTAGACGGTGTCGTCCCCCTTGAGCAGGCCGGGGTCCGGCTTGAGCGTCATCGTGTCGCCCGACACGTCGACACCGACCTTCGCGACCCGCGCCCCCTCCGGCGCTCCCGCGCCCGGGTCCTGCGTCGCGGCACCCGCGGTGGGCGAGGGACTGGGCGAGGGCGAGACGGGACCGGCCTGCTGACGGCTCGAGTCCCACATCTTCGGCTGCGGAGCCTCGAAGACGGCACCGCCTCGGGCATCGTCCTTCGCGGTCAGCCCGCCGTCCGCGGTCTCTGCCAGCTTCACGTCGTCGGTACTCACCGGCAACGACAGGTCTGCCAGTGCGGGGTTCGCAGCGGCCTTGGCGTTCTTGACCACCAGAACGTGGGAGAAGCCCTCGGCTGACGCCGTGACCTGCAGGTCGACGTCGGGCAGCACGTCCGGGTAGCTGGCTGTCGCACCGTCGACACGAGGTGCGGGCAGCTGGGTCGGCCAGTCCAGGGAGATGGACCGGCCGTCCTTCTCGATGCTGGCGAAGGTCTTGTCGCCACCCCCGGAGAAGCTCATCGAGGTCACGGCGGCCTTCGGAGCGTAGGTGCCGTTGTCCTTCCGGACGAGGGCCGTGTCGATGTCCGTCCATCGACCGTTCCGGCGGGTGCGGACGGGCTGGACGCTTTCGATGCGGGTAAAGGTGCCGTCCGGGTTCGCATAGGTGGTGCTGCGCTCGTCGCGCAGAGCCAACACCTCGACCTTCTTGCCGGACTTGGCCGCGTCGACCTGCGCATCGTGGGTGCCGTTGGCCGTCGCCGGCTCGGCGGCAGCCGCAGGCCGCTCACCGAGCACACTGAGGCCGGGCATTCCGAGTCCTGCGGCCAACAGACCTGCCAGGGCCGATCCGATGACGGCGGTACGCAGCGTCGTCCTGCGGCTGAGCATGGTGCCTCTCACCGAATGAGTGCCTTCGCTTCGCTGGTTTCTCCGGCCGCCGGTCACCCGACGACTCCGAAGGAGGTACCGGCGTCCGGGATTCCGTCGGCGCCGGGTTTGTAGACCGTCGTGCCTGTCGATGTCGCACCCTCGACGTCGGACCAGGGAATGACGTAGAGCGCTCCGCGCGGCGTCCCGTTCGACTTACTGAAGGGGACACCAACGGAGAGGGCGCTCGATCCGGAGGCCAGGGAGATCCCGACGTAGTCGCGATCTGTCGCGGTGCCGGGCACCAGCCCGTCGCTTCCCCCACGGACGAGCAGCTTGTCGTCTGCGCCGATGGATGCAGCCAGGGGGTGGAAGACCTGCACTGCTCCGGCTTCCTCCACCGATCCGACGTCATGGCCTGGTATGCCCACGCCGAGTTCGATGGTGTCGGCGGAGCTGGCCGTCCCCGGGCTCGTGTTCGCGATCGTCACACGCTGGCCCATGAAGTCCCCGGCTGTGGGGTCTCCCTCGACATCGGTCATCTCGGCGTCCACGGGTGTGAGCTCGGAACAAGTGCCGTCAGGCTGCACCCGCACCACGTCGGCGGCGCCGGCGTCTGCGGTTGTACCGATGTCCTCACCTGGGATGCCGATCGCCAACAGGGCATCCGAGTCAAAGCTCTGTCCGCCCGGCCTGTAGCTCGTCATCGACAGGGACGTGCCGAGTCCGTCTCCGGGCTCGGCCGTTCCACTGAGCCCACCGCCGCCCGCGGTTTCTTGGTCCAGGCCGAGGAGAGGGGTGGGCTTCCCGCTGGTGAGGGTGTGGCTGAAGACGGTTGCCGCACCGGCGAACCGGGCAGTGCCGATGCTCTCCCCCGGTGCCCCGACCGCGAAGTACCGGTCCGTGCCGGCGAGGGAATATCCGAACCGGTCGTGCGCTTCGACGACCCCAGGCACGCCGGGTGTGCTCTCGTTCACGGACGTGACGGTCGAGCCCAGCACGTAGTCGACCCCGCCCGCGTCGGCATAGGACGTCCCGTCAACGGTGAGGTTCTCGCCGGGAACGCCGACGATCAGGTAGGGGTCGCCACCTGATGTGCTGCCGGCCTGAAGTGCGTATCCGAACCGGTCGTACGCCTCGACGGCCGAGGTGGGGTCGAGTTGCGCCTGGTTGTATTCCTCGACCGGCGAGGTCGCACCGAACCCCACGGCAGCTCCATGTACGACCCAGATCCCTCCGGCATCGAGCGCGTTGGTGTCGCTGGTGGGAATGTCTTCGTACGGCGTGCCGATCACGAGGTCGCTGCAGCCATCCTTGTCGACGTCGTACACCGCTTGGGAGAAGCCGAACTCGTCGCCCCGTTCCGGTGTGCCGGCCACACCCGCTGAAGCCTGTGAGATCTCGACGTCGCCCTTGCCGCCCCCGAGAACGACCCTGACGAGGCCCGCCCGCGTGGCTCCGTCAACGGTGGCCTGCGGGTCTGCGATCACAGTGTCGGTGACGCCGTCTCCGTTGAAGTCACTCGAAGTGCCTCCCGCGCATGTCCCCGCCGCCTCGGCCTGCTGCCCGAGAGGCACAACGCCTCCGGCGAGGCACAGCACGGCCGCCGCCAGCAGCCCCAGCCTCGTCCTGGTCATGCTGCTGCGCATGCCCGGCCCACCCACCCTCTCGATCTTCACAAATCTCAACAACGGCCGACAGACCTTCACTTGAAAGTCACATGGGCCAAACGGCAAGGAATCTAGAGAGACGAAGGTGGCCATGTCAAACGTTCGGGCATAGAGCCCGCACTGTCTTCAAGAACCTCACAAGGCGCCTCAAGCAGTAATCAGCTACATGTCGCATATGACCATGATGCGTAGGCTTGACTTGACGTGCCGTGAGACCCCATAGTCCTCTCCGCACTCGCAGCACAATGTTCTGATTTCCCCTCAGGGAAGTGCCTGCAGGGTGAATTCCGCCATTCGCGCTCCTCGCTCCGAGGGGATCGACTGCTCACATTCCGGACGACCGGGGAGAACGAGGATGGGAACCCCATGAAGAGACTGATTGCATACGTTTCGGTATGCGCCGCGCTGATCGCGAGTCTGCTCGCCGTGGATACTCATGAAAGTCAAGCTGCCGGGCGCAACGAAACCACCTATTCGTACGGTTCGCATTCCCACCAGACACTGGACGCATACTGGCACGACTCCGCGTCCGCACAACCGGGAATCGTCATCGTGCACGGCGGCTACTGGTACGACGACACCGGCTGGACCACGTGGTCCCGCTATTTCGCCGACAAGGGCTACGCCGTCTTCACCGCGGACTACCGGCTGGACTTCGAAGCAGCGTGGCCGGCTCAGCGCACTGACGTACTCTCCGCAATCGGCTGGGTGAAGTCGAACTCCTCGAAGTTCGACGTCGATCCTGATCGCCTCTTCGTGCTCGGCTCCTCCGCCGGCGGGCATATCGCCACGTCAGTGGCCACATACGGCTCTGGCGGAGCTCGAGTGAAGGGTGTGGTCGGTCTGTCCCCCGTGGCCTCCCCCTACCGCGCGTGGAACGATGGCAACCACGACACCAGCACCGACAGAGAGCGCAAGGTGCGTGACAATGCGACGATTCTCGCTCGGTGCTTCCCGGACCGCGACGACACGTCATGTTGGGACACCTGGGTGGACATGGTCGTCAAGAATCGGGCCTCAGGCGCCAACGACGCTCCGATGTACCTCATCCATTCCGAAGACGATCTGATCCCCGTCCAGCACTCCCTGGACCTGGAAGCCGCCGAGGAAGTACGTCACGACATGCCAGCCGACGGAGTCACCGTCGAGACGATGGCGGGCAGCAGCGCACACGGCGGCGCCTTGCTGAACATCGACGGAGTGCCGGAGAAGATCCTTGCCTGGATAGCGGCGCACGACTGAGGTGTGACTCTCCCCCTTCTGCGGGCCGGGCGGTTCCGCCTATAGTTCCGCGAGCCGCCCGGCCCCCACCTCCGCGCAGGTCTCCCCGCAAGATCAGACAGGAACGACATGCCGTCACGTCTCAAGGCACTCGGAGAGCGGCTGCTGCCGCCCCGGAAGCGACAGGCGCTCGCCGACGAGCGCAAAGCCGCCCAGGCCGCGGTCGCCGAGCACAGAAGACGCGAGCGCATCGAGACGCGGCGGCAGGCAGTCCTGGAGTCGGACACCGACGTCCGGACCCTGACAGTGGCCGGGCGGACGTTCTACGGGCGCGGTGTGAGCAGTTTCACTGCACCATCCGCCTCGGCCCACAACCTCACCCTCGTGACCGAGGCACTGAGGGAGGCCGGCGTCGGCTACTTCCTCGTGCCGGGCCGGTCCCGGACCCGCCACGTCGTCGGAGCCCGCTTCGCGGACCGGAAGCGGATACTCACTGCTCTGCGCGAGAAGTACGACTCCAGCGTCCTCTACGCGATGAAGCCCGGCTCGGACCCGTGGCCGGACGAGGCGGTGCTGTACGCGGACGGCTCGCTACCGACCACGTTGAAGCGACAGGACGTCATACGGTTCGGGGAGATACTGCTCGGCCCGGCCGATCAGGTCCTGGCCGACCTCTCCTTCGGCTGCGACGTCGAGTTCTGGCGAGAAGGTGCCGAGCTGCTCGAGAACGAGCGGGCCGCGGAACGTCTCGACGGGCTGCGCAGCCAAGCACCCACCGCCGTACTCCAGGACGCCCTGGTCGCCCCGCGCACCAACGCCGTGACCGATACCTTGCCGGAGTGCGCCCGGATCAGCGCATCCCGAGTCGTCGGAGGGCAGGAGCACCCGACGTTCCAGGATTTCCTGCAGCCTCGCATCGACACCGTCGACTTCCCCGTGGACGTCGTCTACACCTGGGTCGACGGATCGGACCCCGAGCTGGCCACCAAACGGGCGGAATACCGCAACAACGGCGCATCCTCGCGCATCCACGCCCGCGAGACCGGCGCCTCCCGCTACACCAGCCATGACGAGCTGAAGTACTCCCTGCGGTCGCTCGAGATGTACGCACCCTTCGTGCGCGACGTCTACATCGTCACCGATGGACAGCGCCCGGAGTGGCTGAACACCGAGGTCGACGGCATCCACATCGTGGACCACAAGGAGATCTTCAACGACCCCTCGGCCCTGCCGGTCTTCAACTCGCACGCGATCGAGACCCAGCTCCACCACATACCCGGTCTTTCCGACCACTACCTGTACTTCAACGACGACTTCTTCCTCGGCCGACCGGTCACCGCCGAGCACTTCTTCCACGGCAACGGCGTCGCGAAGCTGCCGTTCTCGCCCTTCCAGCTCGGCCTCGGAGACCCGCACCCGGACGAGCCCGCGCCCAATTCGGCCGGCAAGAACGTTCGCCGCCTCCTACTGGACGCCCACGGCCGTTTCACGGTCAACAAGTTCAAACACACACCACACCCGCAGTTGCGCGAGGTCATGGCCGAACTCGAGGAGCGGTTCGCCGACGATGTCGATCGGACCAGCCGCTCCCGGTTCCGGGACGTGACGGACATCGCGATGGCCGCCTCACTGCATCACCATCACGCCTTCCTCACCGGCCGCGCCGTCCCCGGCACCTACAAGCTGCGCTACATCGACGTCGCACGGCCGGACGCGGCCGCGGCCATGGCGGAGCTGGCACGCGCCCGCAGCCACGACTTCTTCTGCCTGAACGACGTCAACACGCCTGCCGACCAGCAGGAAAGCGTCGCAGCGGACCTGCACCGGTTCCTCGAGGCGTACTTCCCATTCTCCAGTCGCTTCGAGCACTGACGCGTCGGCTCAGCCGGTGCGGCGGCATCCACGCTTGCCACCAGTGCATCCGAACTGCGCGTCATCCTCCCCGACTCGGCCGCGGGCCGGACTGTACCCAAGATCGAGGTATCTGCGTAGCATGCCGGTTGTGACTGGTGTGCGAATCCCCGGTCAGCTGTTCGCGGTCAGTGACCTGCACGCGGCGGTAGGGGGAAACAGGGAACTCGTCGACGGGTTGCGGCCAACCGGACCCGACGACTGGCTCGTCGTGGCCGGAGACGTGGCGGAGACCGTCGACGACGTCCGGCGCACCCTGGCCATGCTCGCCGACCGGTTCGCCACGGTCGTGTGGACACCCGGCAACCACGAGCTGTGGACGCACCCCTCGGACGCGGTGGCGCTGCGCGGCGAGCAACGGTACCTGCACCTGGTGGAGACCTGCCGGGAACTCGGCGTCGTCACGCCCGAGGACCCCTACCCCGTTTTCCACGGTGTGGGCGGGCCGCTGCGCATCGCGCCGCTGTTCCTGCTCTACGACTACAGCTGGCTGCCCGAGGGTGCCGCCTCGAAGGCCGACGGCATGGCCGTGGCGGAGAAGACAGGCCTGGCGTTCACCGACGAGTACCTGCTGCACTCCGACCCGTACTCGAGCCGGGAGGCGTGGTGCGCAGCCCGCGTCGCGGCCACCGAGCGCCGGCTGGCGGCGGCGGACGACCCGGACGTGCCGCTGGTGCTGGTCAACCACTACCCGCTGGTGCGCGAGCCGACCCGTGTGCTGCGCTTCCCTCACCTGGCGATGTGGTGCGGCACCCGGCGCACCGAGGACTGGCACCGGCGGTTCCACGTCGCCTGCGTGCTGTACGGGCACCTGCACATCCCGCGCCGCACGGTGCACGACGGCGTGCCCTTCCACGAGGTGTCCGTGGGATACCCGAGGGAGTGGCGCCGGCACGGCCACCCGCACGGCGTACTGCGTCGCATCGACCTGTCGGAGGCCGTCCGATGAGCGCCACGACGCTGCTGGGCAAGCTGCTGCCCGGTGGGGTGGAGACTGCAGAGTCCTTCGAGGACCCGCCCGAGGTGTTCCTTTTCCCCGAGGAACAGGCAGCGATCGCCAAGGCGGTCGGCAAGCGGCGCCGCGAATTCGCCACCGTGCGGCACTGCGCGCGCCGCGCGCTCGCGGGCCTTGGCCGCACCGCCGTGCCGCTGGTGCCGGGCCTGCGCGGCGCACCAGGCTGGCCGGCGGACGTGGTCGGCTCCATGACGCACTGCGACGGCTACCGGGCCGCCGCCGTCGCACACCGCGCCGACATCACGTCCCTGGGCATCGACGCCGAACCGAACGGGCCGCTGCCCGACGGCGTCCTGGAGACCGTGACGCGCCCCCGCGAGCGGCCGCACCTCGCCGAACTCGCCGGGCATGACCCGTCGGTGCACTGGGACCGGCTGCTGTTCAGCGCCAAGGAGTCCGTCTACAAGACGTGGTTCCCGCTGACGGGCGAGTGGCTCGGCTTCGAGGATGCCGAGTTGGTCTTCGACCCGGACGCCGGCACGTTCACCGCCCGGATTCTGCGCACCGGCCACGACCGGGCGGGCCGCCGCCTGCACACCTTCCACGGCCGCTGGGCCACCGCGCGCGGCCTGGTGCTCAGCGCGATCGCCTACCTGCCCTGAGAACTGGCGCACGTCGTCCGGATCGCGGTCCGTCCGTCACGAAACGCCCAGCGCGCCGGCCTCCGTGACGGGCGGACCGCCGCCGGGCGTCGTCGTCCGGGCAACTGCGGGCGGCAGCAGCCGCTCGCACAGCAGGACGGCCAGCGCCACCACGGTGAGCAGACCCCCGATCAGGAGGGTGCCGCGCACGCGGTGCGACGGCCGGCACCCGGTTCTGCGTGGCCATGAACACCGGCCCGACGGCCGCCCCCAGCAGTGCCAGCATCGCGGCGGTGACGACCTGCGACCTTCCGCCGGCCAACAACCCCAGCAGCGCCACCGCCTGCGCGGCCACCGGCACGGTCAAGGTGGCCCGCGGGAACCTGTCCAACAGCGGCCCGGTCACCGTCACCCCGACGATCCCGGCGACGCCGAAGACGGACAGCATGCCGTCGATCCAGGCCGGCGAGAAGCCCGACACCTCGTCGAGGAAGTCCACGATGTACGTGAAGCCGGCGAACGCGCCGGTGACGGAGACCGCCGTCGTGGCGATCACGATGCCGTACCGCCGCCGGTCCGGCGTGACGCCGAACCGCCGAACGACAGCGCACCGATCACCCGCCCGCGTACGTCTGGTGAGAACAGGCCCACCGCGACCGGCCCCATCACCGCCCAGAACAGCGCCTGTGCGACGGCCGTGACGACCCGCGCGCCAAGCAGCAACGCGTACGACGAACCCATCGTGCAGACCCAACTGGCCACCACCAGCGCGGCGAGCAGGCCCGTCAGCAGGTGGCGCCGCGGCGGCGCCCGCGTCACGTGGGCGAGCGGCAGGGACACGACGGCCACGGTGATCCCGTATCCGGTTACCAGGTAGCCGACGGACGGCAGGGAGACGTGCAGATCGCCCGCGATCAGCCGCAGCAGGCCACACGGTACACACGAGGCGCTACGTGTGGCGGCCGAGCGGACGTGCCACTGTGGGGACATGCGGGTGCTGATCGTGACGGCCGGGTCGTGGGGGGATGTCGCGCCGTACACCGGGCTGGGCGTGCGGCTGCGCCAGGCCGGTCACGAGGTGACCGTCGCGACGCACGGCGTCTTCCGCGAGGCGGTGGCCGTGCACGGGCTCGGCTTCCGTCCGCTGCCCGTCGATCCGCGCGCCGAACTGATATCAGCCGAGGGCCACTTGATGTCACGGTCTGCGAATGGGCCGGCCGCCGTCACACGGATGGCGCGCATGGCACGGAGCTTCATGCCGCGGCTCACCGCCGGCGTGACGGAGGCGGTACGGGCCGGCGCCGACGTCATGCTGTCCGCGACGCTCACCGACCCGCTGTGCGCCACCCTCACCGAGGCGCTGGGCGTGCCGAGCATCGGCGTGTACCTCCAACCCGTTACCCCGACCCGCCACTTCCCGCCGGTCGTCAGCGGGTCGCGTTCCCTGGGCCGCTACGGCAACCGGCTCGCCGCGCACGCGCTACTGGCCGCCACCGACGGCACGTTCCGGCCGGCCGTGGCCGCGTTGCGGAGCGAGTTGGGCCTGCCGCGCCGCCGCCCGGCCACGCCCGCCGGGATGCTGCGCGCGCGGACGGTGCTGCACGGCTACAGCCCGCACGTCGTACCCCGGCCGCCGGACTGGCCCGAGGGGCACCGCGTGTGCGGGTACTGGTGGCCGGCCGTGCCCCCCGGTTGGCAGCCGGAGAGGCGGCTCGTGGACTTCCTGGCCTCCGGGCCACCGCCCGTCTTCGTCGGCTTCGGCAGCATGGTCGCTGACGACGCCTTGGCGCTGAGCGCCCTGGTGACGACGGCGCTGCGCCAGGCCGGGGTGCGCGGCGTGGTGCAGGCCGGCTGGAGCGGGCTGGCCGCGCGGGACGGCGACGACGTGCTCACCGTCGCCGACGTGCCGCACGCCTGGCTGTTCCCGCAGACGGCCGCGGTCGTGCACCACGCGGGCGGCGGCACCAGCGCCGCCGCACTGCGGGCCGGCGTGCCCGCCGTGCCGGTGCCGGTGCTGCTCGACCAGCGGTTCTGGGCCGCGCGCCTGGCCGCGCTGGGCGCGGCGCCCGCGCCGCTGCCCTACCGGCGGCTGACCGCCGACCGCCTGGCGGCGGCGATCCGCGCGGCCGTCACGAATCCCGCCCACGGCGCCGCCGCCCGCCGCCTGGCGGCCCGCCTCGCCGCCGAGGACGGCTTCGCGCCCGTCCTGGCCGCCCTGGAGGGCGGGCAGGATCCGGGCGACGCCGAGCGCGGGGAGGGACCTTCGATGGCCCGGTAGCCGCCGGGCGTCGTTGCCGGCGCCGCGTTCACCCGACCTGGAGCACGGCGGCCGGCGGCGCTGCGCGAACTGCCTGCCGTCGGTTACGTTCTGTCGGTGAGCGAGTACCAGTACTACGAATTTCTGGCGGTCGACCGCCCCCTCAGCAAGGACGAGCAGGCCGAGATGCGTGCTCTGTCGACGCGTGCGCACATCACCCCCACGAGCTTCAGCAACGAGTACGAGTGGGGCGACTTCCACGGTGACACGACCACGATGGTCGAGAGGCTGTACGACCTCCACCTGTACTACGCGAACTGGGGCAGTCGGCGCCTGGTCCTGCGCCTGCCGTCCGCCGTCCTGAGCGCGCGCACGGCCGCGCCCTACGCGCTGGAGGAGGTCCTGACGGTGTGGACCCGCAAGGGCCACACGCTGCTCGACTTCTCGCTCGACCCCGAGGACGCGGCGGAGTACGAGACGGACTACGAGCTCACCCTGTCCGACTTCGTGGGTCTGCGCGCCGAGTTGGCGTCGGGAGACCTGCGCGGGCTCTACGTGGCGTGGCTGGCGGCGTTGCAGATCTGGGAACTGGCGGACGACGACGAAGCGGAGTACGCCCGCGAGTACGAACCGCCGGTTCCCGGCGGGCTGGACGCGCTGACGGGCCCGCAGCAGGCGTTGGCCGACTTCCTCTGCGTGGACCCGGTGCTGCTCGCCGCTGCGGCGGAACGGGGCGGTCCGAGCGCACCCGCGACAGTGGGACGCGCCGAACTGGCCGCCCATCTCTCGAAGCTCTCGGAGAGTGAGAAGGACAGACTGCTGCTCGACGACGCGCTCGGGGTCGGCCCGCGCGCGGGTCAGGTGTTGCTCGCACGCTGCAATGTGCTGCGTCTACCGGATGGTGCGGCCACCGAACGACGCTCGGCGGCCGAACTGCTCGACGCCGCACACGCCCACCGCACCGGCGCCCGGTCCGGCGGCTGAGCGGCTGCCGGCGCCCGGCCAGGTCTCGGACGATTCGGGGGGAACCGACGGGGCGGTCAGCGGCCGGCTGCAGGGGCGAGGTCGGACAGGAGCTGGTCCAGGACGGCCTCCTCCTCGATCCGGACGCCGAGTTCGCTCAGTGCCGGGCCCAGATCGCGGTCCCAGGGGGTGTCGGCCGGGCTGCCCGTCAGCGGCGGTGCGTCCGGGGCGGCCTGGGCGGCTGCGGCGCGGTAGTCGGCCGCGGTGTAGCGCCAGGGCCGCCACGGGACGCGGCGCAGCAGAGTGCCGGCGATCCGCAGACCGCCCCAGTCGAAGTCGCCGTGGTAGCGCAAAACGGCGCCGCGGGCGTGGAGTCCGACCAGGAGTGCGATGGCGGCCGCCGAGGACTGCCCCTGCAGGCAGACCAGGGGCTCGGCTCCCGGTCCGTGGGTGTCGGCCGCAGCGGCCAGGACGGCGGGGTTCTCGCAGACGTGGACGAGGCGCGCGGTGAGCGGGGGCGGGCGGCGTGCGAGGTGGCGCAGCGTCAGGACGCAGGGTTCGCCCGCGTCGGCCATGCCGTCCAGGAGGGCGGTGCCGCGCAGGTTGAGGGTGAGGACGGTGGAGGAGAGTTCGTCGCGCAGCAGTCCGGCGGACGCCCACGCGGCGCGGCGCCAGTCCGCCCCGGTGCCGTCGGGGTGACCGGTCAGCGCGCGGATGCCGGACAGCGTGAGGGTGGCCGGCGGGGTGCCGTCGTCGAGGGCATGCGCGGAGCCGAGGACGCGGGCGGCGAACGCGGGCAGGGAGACTGGAGGTTCGGCGGGAAGGTCCCGCAGGGCGCGTGCCGTCTGTGCGGCGAGCGCCCGGGCCACGGCGGGCGTGCGGGCGAGGCGGCGGACGAGGCCGTCGGAGCAGATCCGGGTGGCCCAACCGGCGAGTTCGGGGCGGTCGGCGGCCAGGGCCTCGAGCGGGGTGAACGCCTCGCGCCACGCACGGTCCTCGGCCCGGCGGGTTTCTTCGCGCGGCACGACGGGCCCGGTCAGGGCGATGACGGCGGCGGCCAGGCCGCCGGGGCTGACGGCGGAGCGGCGCAGCAGGGCGTCGACCGCGTCCAGCCGGACGGTCAGCGAGCTGCCGTCGCCGGGCCGGCGGCCCAGCAGGCGTTCTGCGGCGGCCCGTTGGCCGGGCGTGGGGCCTGCGAGCGAGACGGGTCCGGTCAGGGCCTGGCCGCGTTCCAGCCGGCGGCGCACCCGTGTGACCAGCCAGGCGGTGTCCGGCTCGCCGAGCAGCCGCCGCAGCCGGGGTGCGTCGACCTCGGCCTGTGGGTTGTTCGCCGGTCCTCTCACGCCGGCGACGCTTCCACCGGGCCCGTTTCGCTCTCGTCCGCGGGACGTTCGCGCACCGGGTCGGCGCGGCGGGCACGGACGGCGCCGTCCCATTCCCAGCGGGTGACCAGGACTGCGGAGACGCCCTCGACGCGGGAGAGCTGGGCGATGGCGACGCCGGGCACCTGCGGGTAGCAGGCCCATTCGCGTTCGCTGGTCATCACCACGTCGAGGTCGAAGGCGTGCAGCAGACCGAGGCACTTGGCGCGCGAGTCGTCGTCGACGCCGGCGAACGCCTCGTCGAGGGTGACCAGGCGGGGTGCGTGCGGGCTGCCCGCGCTGGCGTAGTGGGAGGACGCGGCGGCGAAAAGCGGTACGGAGACCGCGAGCACGCGTTCGCCGCCGGAGGCCGGTCCGGTGGCGGGCACCCAGCGGCCGCTCTGGTGGCGTTCGACGCCGAACTCGTGCCAGGCGCGGTAGTCGAGCGCGGCGGTGAGGTGCTCCAGCCAGCTGCCGGCGGCGTCGTCCGTCTGCTGCCGGGCGATCTGGTTCTGCAGGAACTCGCCGACCGCGGAGCGGTCTTCGGGTGTCCACACGTCGGCGGACTGCCGCAGCCGGTCCCGGGCCCGCACGAGTCCCGGCGGGGCCTTGCGCGAGGGCCGCCAGACCAGCCGCAGCTTCATGCCGGTGGAGGTGGGACGGTCCTCCAGTTCCGCGTTCATGGCGCGGACCTGCCGTTCGGCGGCGCCGATGAGTTCCTGGAGGGTGCCGGCAACTTCGGTGATCAGGTGGGTCTCGAGGATCTCCCGCTCGTGTGCGGACAGCAGGCGGGTGAGTTCGGCGACCTCGGTGACGAGCGCCTCGGCGAGTTCGGGCACGGCGTGTTCGCGCCCCTGGTAGACGATGTCGACCAGCATGCCGTCCTCCACCATGCGGGCGGCGGCGGTGTGCCCGTGGCGGGAGAGGGAGTCCTGCAGGGTTTTGAGTTCTTCGCTCAGGCGGCGCTGGGTGCGTTCCCACGCGCCGTCGGAGTCGTCGGTCGCGGTCAGCGCGGTTTCGACGGCGCGCGCGAGGGCGATGCCGGGGGTGGCCGCCCAGGGCTCCGTGCCGGCCGGGGGCACGGCCAGGTCGGGAAGGGCGACGGCCAGCAGTCCGGTGGCGGTGAAGCGCTGCAGGGCGGCGACGGCCTCGTCGCGGGTGGCGGCGGCGGCCGTGACGTCCGCCTCCAGTTGGTCGATGCGGCCCTCCGCGCGGCTGGCCCGCCGGTCGGCGGCGGTGTGCGCGTCACGGGTGGTGCGCTCCTCGGCCTCGCAGGCGCGCTGGGCGGCCGCGGTCTGTGCCAGGCGTTCTTCGAGGTCCGCGACGGCGGCGCCGACGGTGGCGCGGAGGGTGGTGTAGCGCTCGTCGTCGGCCGCGGCCTGATGGTCCGCCGCTTCGGCGCGCAGCGCGTGTTCGGCGGCGTGCTCGCCCATCGCCTCGGCTTCCGCGCGATCCTCGGCGGCCTGGCGTTCGGCCTCGGTGCACTCGCTGAGCACCGGCCACAGCGCGGCGAGGGCGACGTCGAGTTCGGCGAGTCCGGCGCGGACCGCGGCGAGAGAAGCATGGTCGGCGGGCAGCCCCAGGTCGTCGGCGGTCTTGGCCAGTTCGGCCGCCGCCTGCTCGGCGCGGCCGGCGGCTGCCGCCGCGTCGGCGCCGCACTGCTCACGGTGTGCGGCGCTGCGTCGCGCGGCGTCGGACGCCGCGGACAGGCGGGCGTGTGCGCGGGCGAGGGGTGCCTCGTCGGGGACGGTGGCCAGCTCGTCGTCCAGAGCGCGGCGCCGCTCCTGCAGTGCGGCGGTCTCTGTCTCGAGAACCGCCGTCTGCTGGGCGAGGACGGCGAGGTCGGACTCCAGCGCGGTGATCCTGGCCCGCCGGGCCTCCTGGCGGGCGCCTTCGCCGAGGTACTCGGCGGCGGGTTTGTGCCAGCGGCCGGTGAGTACCCCGACGCGGAAGCGTCCGTCGGGGGCGGCCCAGGTGCCGGTGTCCGCTGCGGCGCCGAGTCCGACGGCGTGCAGGAGACGGATCACCGTCGTCTCGGTGACCGCTGCGGCCTGCGGGTCTTCGTGGTCGGCGGCCGGTCGCAGCACGTCGGCCAGACTGGGGCCGGTCACCGGGGCCGCGTCCGGTGCGACGAGGATGTCGTGGGCCTCGGTGTCGGCGAGGGCCGCGCCGTCGGGGGTGATCCAGGCGTCGAGCAGACCGGACGCCTGCAGGGCGGCTTCCAGGCCGGCCCGCGCCGCGTCGTCGAGCGCGCCGGGCCCGTCGTGGAAGTCCACCAGCCGCCACAGCGGGGCCCCCTCCCGTCGCTCGCGGAGCCCCGGGGTGCGGGTGGGCGGCGCGGGCGGCCCCGGTGTGCCACCGGCCCGCAGCACGGACAATTCCGCCTCGGTCTGCGCCGTCCGGTCCGTCAGCCCGGTGCGCCGGGCGCCGAGCCGGGCGGCCTCGTCGGCCAGTTCGGCGGTGCGGGCCCGGTGTGCCAGGGCAGCCGCCGTGCGGGCGGGATACGGCCCGTCGAGGGTGCGGGTCCACTCCTGGAGGGTGTCCAGGAGGCCCGCGGTGTCGGCGAAGGGCAGTTCGGCGCAGGACGCGGCGTGTGCCCGGACCGTCTCCAGCAGTGCATGCCCGGCCGTCTCGGCGGCCTGTTCGGCCTCGGCGCGTGCCTGTGCGGCCTGGGCGAGGTCCGTCTCCGCGTCGTCGAGGCGCCGGCCGGCCGCGCGACGGTCCTGCTCGGCCTGGCCGGCCGCCGTCTGCAGCTCCTCGAGGTGGCCGAGGGTGCGGCGCCTGCGGTCCACGGCCCGGTCGGCGAGGCGGCGCAGTGCGTCGTCGGCCGGGCGTGTGGCGGGGTCGGGAAGGTCGATCCGGGCGAGGTGCGCGGCCTCCAGGGCACGCGCGTGGGCGGCCTCGCCGCGCGCGCGGGCGGCCTCCAGCCGGTTCTCCGCGGCGCCGAGCCGCCCCTGTGCCCGGGTGAGCTGATGTGCGGCCTGGTCCCGATCGCCCCGGGCCCGCTCACGGGCCTGTGCACTGCGTTCCCGGGTCTGCGCGGCCTGTTCGAGGTCGCGGGCGCTGCGCATCTCGGGGCTCTCCCGCAACGCGGCGTCCTGCGCGCGCAGCCGGGTCCGGCTCTCTTCGAGCCGCGTGAGGTGGGCGGCGGCCTCGGCGCGTTCCTCCTCGGCGCGAGAGCGGTCGGCCTGCGCCTGGGTGAGGTCGCGGTGCAGTTGTTCGTAGCGGGAGTGCTCGGTGCGCGGCAGCCGGGCCCGCCGGCGGGCGGCGATCGCGGCGTAGCGCCGGTAGTGGCCGAGGAACGCCGTCGCGGCGCGTTCCGCCTCCGACGCGGCGCGCAGCGTGTCCTTCTCCTCGTCCAGGGAGCGGAACGCCTCGGCGGCGTCGGCGACGACGGCCTGGTCCATGGGCGGCAGGGCCTCGGTCAGCGCACGGGAGAGGGCGGCCTCGTTGGGGCGTTTGGACAGCTGCGGCTGGCGGAGCTGGATGAGGAGGTCGACCAGGGCGGCGTAGCGCTGCTCCCCCAGGGTGAACAGCGCCTCGTCGACGGCCCGGCGGTAGACCTTGGCCTGGTCGTAGACCATGCCGTGCCCGTTGACGGCCTCCGCGAGCCGGTCACGGCTCAGGGCGGTGCCGGTGGCGTCGAGCAGGCTGAGCGTGCCGGCGGCGGTCCGGCGGTCGGGGTGGTGGTCGATCCGCTGGGTGGTGACGGAGAACCAGTGGCGGGCGATGCCCCGGCCGCTGACCGCCTTCAGGCCGCAGACCAGGGTGCGGAAGTGGGCCTGGCCGGTGGTCTCCTCCAGGCGGCCGAACTCGATCCAGGTGTAGCCGAGGCGTTCGGAGTGCGGGTGGTCGCCGCCCAGCAGCAGGTTCCACTCCATGCGTTTGCCCGGGTCGCCGTCGGGTTCGACGCGCCGGGCGCTGAGGTCGCCGTCGAGGAGGAAGGGCAGGGACAGGGCCAGCACCTTGGACTTGCCGGTGCCGTTGTTGCCGCGCAGCAGGAGCCGGCCGTCGCGGAAGTGGAACTCCTCCACGTCGTAGTGGAAGAGGTCGACCAGTCCGATGCGCAGCGGCTGCCAGCGGGAGCGGCTCGGGGCGGGGAGGGCGGCCGGGGTGGTCACTGCTGTGCCTTTCGCTGCTGGGGCAGAAGCTTCGCGGGGCCGGTCCGCCGCTTGTCGCGCGCGCCCGGCTCCACGACCACGGGGGCGTCGACGGCGTACCGGGCGAGTGCGGGGCGAGGTGCGACGTGCCCGGCGTACCGGGTGACCAGGCCCAGGGCCGCCAGCCGGACGACGGCCTGTTCGACGAGTTCCTCGGCGGCGCCGGGGTCGCGTGCGGACTTGGCCCAGAACCCACCGTGTTCGCTGACGAGTTCACGCAGCCGCCGCATGAGGTCCCCGGTGGTGACGGGGCCGCCGGCCTGCGCGAGATGCTCGGCGAGCAGCAGCGTGACGTGCCCGCGGGTGCCCTGTTCGGGCATCCGGACGTCGGTGAGCCAGTCCTCGGGGTCGACCATGGCGATGCCTTCGGCCCGCACCTCGGCGACCAGGCCGGTCAGTTCGGTGATGCGGGCGGTGAGGAAGCCACGCTGGCGGGTGAGGTAGGCGCGTTCGGCGTCGGAGAGCTCGTCGTAATACAGCACCGGGTCGTCCAGCAGGCGGCGGGTCAGCGTGTGCCGCATGGCGCGGAAGCGGAGGTCGTCGCTGTCCAGGGCGGTCTCGGCGACGAGTTCGGCCAGCCGGTCCTCGAAACCGGTTGCCTGCACGGTGGAGGGGCCGCGGCGGGTGGCCAGGAGCCCGGCCATCACGCGGCGGTCCACGTCGTAGAGGACGTCACCGGCCCCGCTGACGTAGGCGTCCTCGTCGCCCGCGACGCGTCGCAGCACTCCCAGGTGCAGCAGGAGTCGGACGACGGCCGCGAGGTCGAGCCGTTCGTCGCGGCGGTCGAGGGTGAAGCGGATGCCCGGCGTCGGCCAGGTGCGGGTCGGCGGCCTCCAGGACGACCTGGTCGGCGATGCGGCCCAGGGCGATCTGCGCCTCGCTGCGTTCCAGGGCCGCGAGGGTGAGACACAGCAGCACGTAGCGGCGGCGGGTGAAGGGAGCGGAGGAGCGGGTGGCCTCGCGTGCGGGGTGGGTGGGGTCGGCCAGCAGACCGGGAGTCTTGCGCAGGCGGGCGGACTCGGCGTCGCAGCGCAGCGACCAGCCGGTGTTGCGGGCGAACCACTCGCGAAGCTCGGCGCTGTGGCGGCGGACGAGCCGGTAGGCGTCGGCGTGCCGGCCGTGGGCGAGCAGCAGCGGCTCCTTGAGCAGGGCGCGGGCGGCCTTGCGCAGGTCGGCGGCGTGCTGGCCTTCCAGCACCTCGGCGAGGGGTGTGCTCATGGAGTCAGGACGCCCTCCGCGGTCAGGTCGATGATCTCGACGGTGTGGTCGGGGCCCCGGAAGACGCCGCCGGGGGTGCGGACTTCGGCCCTCGAGCCGTCGTCCAGGGCGGTCAGGCGGATCTCCATGGACCCGTCGTTACTCGTCGCGGTGGTGCTCGTCATGCCGGGGCGCCAGGTGGCCAGGGCGTCACCGAGCAGTTGGAGGAAGAGACCGAAGGCGATCGGGTCGAGTGCGCCGAGCCCGGAGAGCCGGACGGTTCCGTTCGTGGTGAGCCGGCGGCGGGCGGCGGCCGTCTCGGCGGTCTGCCGGGCGGCCGTCTCGGCGAGCAGCCGTCGTTCGGCGTCGCGGTCGGTGACCCGGCGCGGTTTGCCCCGGCGCTCGTAGCTGCCGGTGCGGCGCAGCTGGGGGCTGATGTGCAGCGGCTCGGCGTCGGCCCACGAGGTGGCGGCGGGCACCGGGGTGGCGGCGCGGGCGGCGAGGGTGCCGGCGTCGACGGTCAGGTGCCGTGCCGGGTAGAGGCCGAAGGCGGTGCGCCACAGCCGGTGCCGGGCGTCGTCGTCGGGCGCCTGGGCGAACCAGCGGGCCAAGGTGCGGAAGTCCGCCGAGCGGTCGGAGCGTCCGGCGCGGCGTTCGTTCAGCGCGCGGACGACGGCAAGGAGTTGCGGGATCGCGCCCAGCGCCCGGCCGCGCAGCAGCCGGGCCTGTGCCTGGTGTCCGTTCCGGCTGAGGAACCAGGCGGCCAGCCCGGCCCAGCGCTCCGCCCAGCGCCGGTACGCCTCGTCTTCGGCGTCCGCGGCCTCCTCCGGTGCGGCGTCGGCCGCCTCGCGGCGGGCGGCGGCGCGCAGCAGGGGCACCATGCCGGGGCCGGCTGCGGCGGTGTCCGCCTTATCCTGGCCCTCGCCCTCGCCTTCCAGGTCGAGGATGAGGGCGGAGATCCGCCCGCCAAGGGTGATCAGGTCCTGGATGAAGCGTTCCAGGTACTGGATGAGGCGGTCCTTGTAGGCGAGGAAGGCCTCCTCTTCCACATCGTGCAGGTCGATGGTGCGCTGCAGCGAGCCCATGAAGGCGCGGGCGTTGTCGGCGAGGGCGGTGAAGCGGCTGGCGAGCGCGTCCAGGGCCAGGTGCACCTTGGCGGCGTCCGGCTCCGGCGCGGCGGCCAGCTGCCGCAGCACCGTCAGCTGGGTGACGATGTCGTGCAGCGCGACGGCCTGCAGCGCGCCGCGCCGGCCGAGGGCCTCGTCGTAGACGGCCAGGGCCTCTTCGGCGGCCTCGCCGGCCCGGGTGAGCTGGTAGATGAACCGCTTGCGGTAGAAGTCCTCGACGGCGGTGACGCGCGCGGTGTCCGGGTCGGCCCGCAGGTTGCCCCACGTCGTCAGGCTGTCCAGCGCGCTCACGACGGCCTCGGGCTCCGCGGGCCGTACGCCGGCGGGCAGCGCGGCGTGCACGTCGTCGGGCCGCAGGTGCACGGCGAACCGCTCCTTGGCGACCAGGAACACCCGCATCACGGCCCGGTACAGCGCCACGTTCGGGGCGGTCAGGTGCGCGAACGGAGCGTGTGCGTCAGGTTGCTGCGGCGGCTGTGTGGCGGGCATCGCGGCCATTCTCCCCGATGCCCCCGGTGCCGGACACCACAACTGGTCAGCCGGACGGCCCTCGCGGGAGGAACCCGGCGAGCCCTGGCCCACCCGGCCGGGGATCTCGTGGGCCACACATCGCCCGCTTCTCACCGCTACCTGCCGAGGGCTCGCCGCAGCGAGGCCAGGAAGCGGCCGGGGCGGAGGGAGTCCTGCCAGGTGAAGCGGAGGATGACGAGCCCCGGGTAGGCGGAGAGCAGGGCGTTCTGCCTTTGCCGGTCCGTGTGCAGGGCCCGAGGCTGGTCGTGCACACTGCGCCCGTCGGCCTCCATGGCCACCCACCGGGTGGGATAGCCGGCATCCAGCCGGTAGCGCACCCCGCTCGCCCGGTCGGGCAGCACCCATTGCAGCACCTCGGGCGGCATGCCGTGATCGGTGCACACCAGCCGGTTCCGGCTCTCCAGCGGCGACTCGGCCCGCCCGTCTCCCATGTGCAGCAACTGCCGGGCCCGTGCCACTCCGGTGTGGCCGCACAGCAACGTGTCCAGGGCCGGAAGGTCGGCGGGCAGCAGCACGTGCTGGTGCAAAGCCGAGTCGAGGAGGGAGAGGGCCACCATGGGCTGCTCGGTGAGCAGCACGTCGGCCAGGGTCTGCCGGAGCGTGGTCACTTCCAGCCCATGCAGCACGGTGGTTTCGCGCCGGCCGAGCTTGTGGAAGACGAGATCCCCGCGCGGTTGGCGATAGCCCGGGCAGGCCAGGTGGAGGGTGGGGTCGCGCCCGTCGGCTCCCTGCAGTCCCCACAGCCGCGCGGCGGTGGGTCCCACGGCGACCACGCGCCCGGAGCCGCTCAGCCGGGCGGCGCTCACCCGGGTGTGCAGGCCGGGCTCGTCCCGAGAGCGGATCCAGTAGGTGCCGAAGTGGAGGGGTTGCCACTCACCGCGCCGCAGTAGACGGCGCAACAGGGCACGGTCCACACCGAGTTGCCGGCTCTGCGCGACGGTGAGGACGTCGTGCTGGCGCCGGGCAAAGGCGTGCACGCGAGAGAGGAGCCGGCTCGTGTCGATCATGGGCACACGGTGACCGAAGAAGGGGTCGCCACGTGTGGGGGATGTGGATAACTCCGCAGGTTGACGAGATCGGGCGAGCCCAGGGTCGCGCCCGGCGGGCAGGAGGGCACGTGTGACGATGAAGCAGATCATCACACTGTGCAAGGGAATCCTGCCAGACCGTCACTGCGGAGGTACGCTGCGGGGGAACGGGTTACCTCGTACCGAACATGAGGCAGCCCCCGGAGGTGTTAGCAGCACCAGCCGGGGGCCTACACCCGGAGGACTAACCAGGAGTCCCCAAGATGCTCCGGCATGTTATCGCCCCTGCGCACTCGTATGCGCAGATCCCGAACGCCATCCTGCGGCACCCGAAGCTTTCGGCCGACGCCAAGACACTGCTCACCTGGCAGCTCTCGCTGCCCACCGACGCGAAGCAGTCGCTGAGCGAGACGGCACGCAGGGCCGACATCAAGAAGGTCGCGTTCCAGAAGGCCAAGCAGCGGCTCCGGGAGACGAAGTACCTCCACGAGTGGCGCGTCCGCCTCGACAGCGGGCGGTGCGTGACCATCCAGCTGGTCTCGAACGAGCCGCTCAGTGAGAAAGAGGCGCTCGCGGTGCGCGACGGCCTTCAGCCCGTCCCGAGCGGCGCCAGGTTGCAGGGGCCGAGCGGCCACCGACGACCGACGGCCACTACACCGGCCGCCGGTCAGCCGACCGGTCGGCACGACGCCCGTCAACCACAGGAAGACCTCGAAGAGAACACCCCACCAGCCACCACGCCGGCGCGGGCACCGCAGCCTGCGGCGCCGGCTCCGGCGGAGCACCGGGATGACGGCGAGCGGCTGCTGCGCTCGCTCGGCTACGGCGAGCCGCGCCTCGCCATGTCCGCGCGAACGGCGCGGCGCTGGGCGCCGCTGGCAGCGGCCTGGTTGGACGGTGGCATGCCACAAGAGCGCATCCGTCGCCTGCTGACCGACGGGCTCGCCGACGCCCGCAACCCGATGGGGGTGCTGCGCTGGCGGCTGGAGCACGCCCTGCCCGATACCCCACCGGAACCGGCACCGGCACTCCCGGCGGCAGCCGAACCGGAGCCGCCGCGCTTGCGCGGCATGCGGGAGTGCTGCACACAGCACACCCAGCCCCGCCTGTTCAGCCCGCGCCCCGGCCACGACGACGAGCATTGCGCCGACTGCCGCGAGCGGCGAGGGATTTCCGACGGCCCCGCTCCCCCACCCGTCGAGGGCTCCGGCTTCACCGAGTTCCTCGCCGCCCGGCGGGCCGCCCCGCGACGGCCGCGAAGCGGCGAGCGGTGACGACCCGTTGGGCCAAGGGGCTTGTACGGACGGCCGGTGTCTCTGTACGGGGCGTGCGGCGTGACCGGGCGCAGCCGCGCGGAATTAGACCAGCAGGCGAGTGCGAAGCGGGCGGAGAAGGGGAGACGGAATGACCGAGAACGGCAGGGATGACGGGAACGCCACGGCGGCCGTGGTGGGTGGCGAGGACGGGGAACGGCCGGCGGAGGACCCCGGGCAGGGCGTGATCCGCGCCTTTGGCCGCCAGTTGAAGCTGCTGCGGACGCGAGCGGGCATCTCGCGCGACGACCTGGGCAGACAGGTGGGCTACTCCGTTTCCAGCATCGAGTCCTTCGAACTCGGCCGCCGCATCCCACCACCCGGTTCATCGACCAGTCCGACGAGTTCGTGGACGCGGGCGGCGTCCTGACGGCCATGAAGGACGAGGTCGCCCGTGCCCAGTACCCGCCGTTCTTCCGCGACGCGGCGAGGCTGGAGCGCGAGGCCGTGGAGCTGCTGATCTATGACACGCACGTGGTGAACGGTCTTCTACAGACCGAGAAGTACATGCGTGCTCTCCTCGGTATGCGGCGTCCGCTTCTCGATGAGGAGACCATCGAGCAGCGTGTCGCCGCTCGACTGGCCCGACAGGAGATCTTCGACCACCGGCCGGCTTCCTTGTTGAGCTTCGTACTCGAGGAGTCCGTGCTTCGACGGCCGCTCGGAGGCCTTGCGCTCCTGCGGGGGGCAACTGCAACACCTGCTTCGCGTCAGTGCCAAGCGCAACGTCGAGATCCAGGTGATGCCGATGCTCCAGGAGGACAACGCCGGTGTGGACGGACCGTTCACCATCATCACCAAGAAGGGCGGTGAGCAGTTCGTGTACATGGAGGTGCAGGGCCGCAGCAACCTGCCGATCGACCGGGAAGAGACTCAGCGCGCCGCCGCCCGCTATGCGATCATCCGAGCGCAGGCCCTGAACCCACAAAAAGAGCCTGCGCTACATCGAGACCTTGCTGGGAGAGCTATGAAGAACCTCAGCGCCTGGGTCGCCTCTCGTGAACTGGCCTGGTTCAAAAGCCGTTACAGCGGCGCAGAGGGTGGTCAGTGCGTCGATGTCGCGTCGGGGACGGCTGCTGTCCACGTCCGGGACTCCAAGGACGTGACCGGGCCTGTCCTGACGGTCTCGCCGCAGGTGTGGGTGGACTTCGTCCGCTCCGCCGGCTGAAGCGACCGCCCGACGGCCCGGGTGTGCTGAGTACGCAGCGCACCCTGGCTGTTTGGCGTGCAGCGGCTGCTCTGAGCCGCCACGCGACGCGTGACGCGGCGTGCGCAGCCGGACTCGTCAGTCGCTTCGGACCGCTCGAGCCCGGCCCTGGGTGCGGAAGCCCAACTCGTGCCGGAAGATCTGGGGCATCCGATACCGCAGTCTGTGTCCCTGGCCGGTGCCCCCCACAGCTCCAGGTCTTCCACATTCTGGCGCGGAGCCCGACGGTGTGCGCCGCCTGCGAGGGTTGTGGGTGCGTCCCGAATCGTCAGCCTTTCGTAGGCGATTTCTTCAGGGCTGCTGGGGCGGGTCGTCCAGCGGGACCGGGCGGTGGAGCCAGGCCGACAGGTCCGCGGGGGCCAGGGCGGTGACGCGGGCACGGTAGGCGGCTCGGTCGTCGGCGTCGAGGACGTCGCGCCAGTAGCCGCTGCTGCCGCGGCGGAAGAAGTCCCGGTTGTTCTGCCAGATCTTCAGGTCCGCCTCGGGCACGAGGTGGTCGGCGCGCTCCCGCATCCGCTCGAACGTGGCCGCCTCGGCGAGGCGCGGCAGGGCCTCCTCGTCCACGGCGATCCCGAGGCGCGCGGCGAGCCGGCGCATGGCTGCCGGCAGGTCGGCCTGCATGTCGTCGTAGTGCAGCAGAACGACCTGCCCCGTCTCCCTCGCCTCCCAGAAGGTGCGCAGATGGTGCAGCGTCGACCGCAAGCTGCGCGGGCCCTCGATGACGGGCCCGTCTTCCCGGACCCAGGCGCGGAATCGTTCCGCCTCGGAGGCGGTCTGCGCGGGGAGGCCCCCGCCGACCGTCTGGGCGACAGGGTGCGCCCCACGGTCGATGTTGGCCGTGTGGTGGCCCCACGACAGCCCGACGTCGCGCGGGTCGCGGCCGACGCACACGTACGTCACGCGCTCGTCGTGGGGCAGGCCGTCCAGTGGAGTGTGCGTCTTGATGAAGCGCCGGTGCCGCTGCGCCTCCAGCCGCTCGAGGACGGCCGCGCGGTCCTGCATCGTGGAGTCGAGCCACGGGGACATCCGGCCGAGGTCGTCGGGGAAGTCACTCGTGCCGAAGATGAGCAACGCGCAGATCATCTGCGTCCACGTGGTACCGCACTTGGGAGGCGTGCTGATGACGACGTCGTCCGCGCGGAAGGCGAATCCGTCCCACAGCGCGCTGTCGGCCACCGTGGCGCGGTAGCGGACCACCGGCCGCCCGTCGATCCCCGTTCTCAACCGTCCCCCTTCGTACCTCGGCGGTCGGCACGACCTTACCCGCACGTCAGGTGGGACGGAGCACGCGCACCGGGGTTCCGCGTGCGACCCCGCAGGCGGGGCCCGCACGCGGCCGGAGCGCCGGCGGACCACCGGTGTGTGGGGAGCCTGCTACTTCCCGCCCTTCTCGTACGTGGACAGGGCGAGGCCGAGTCCGAAGAAGGTGGGCGCCCACTCGCCGACGAAGATGCCCCAGCGGTCCGCGCGGTCCAGGCCCGCGGATTCACCCCTCAGGGACACGGACCAGGCCAGAAACGATGCTCCGACGGAGAGCAGGCCCGCGGTGTAGGCGTGCTCGCTGCGGAGTCCGGACTCGTGCAGCTTCTTGACCAGCATGGCGTCCTCCTCGATCGAGGGAAAGGGATCGGCCATTCCCACACGACATGTCACTGAATATCCGGAATATACTCTGCTAAACCGCTGCCCGTGGAATGCCCGCCCGGGCCCGCCGCACGTCCCGCCAGAGGCTTTCCGGTCCGACCAAGACGGGGTCGCTGAGCAGGGATGGAACGACCCCTGTGCCGCTGTCCCGGCCGCCACGCTCCGACGCGTGGCCGCGGGCGCGGGCGGCCACCGCGATGGTCAGCGGGCGACGAGCAGCAGCACCGCGCGGGGGTGTAGGACGTACGTCGTGCCCGCTCCGCCGAGGAGGGACTCGGTTCCCGGTGAGGCCACCTGGTCGGGTCCCTCGGCCCAGTTCGAGGTGTCGGTGACGCGGTACCACTGCTTGCCCGGCCCCGGTGAGGGCAGCGTGAACGTGACGTCGCCGGACCAGCCGTTGTAGCCCACGTACAGCGCGCTGCTGGGGTCCCCGAGTTCGGTGCCGTCGATGCGCCAGGCGAGGGCGTGGTTGCCGGGGTCGGACCAGTAGGCGGCGTCGGGCGTGCTCCCGTCCGGGGTGAACCAGTCCAGCTGGCCCATGCCGTTGCCGTTGAGGTCGGCCGAGGTGTAGAAGCCGGCCGGGTGCAGTGCCGGGTGGGCCTTGCGGAAGGCGATCATGCGCCGGGTGAAGGTCTCGAAGGTGCTCTGCTCGCTGGTCCGGCCGGTGCTCAGCCAGTTCGCGGACGAGTCGAGGTTGTAGGGGTTGTTGTTGCAGCGCAGGGAACGCAGGTACTCGTCGCCGCCGGTCATCATCGGGGTGCCTGCGGACAGCATCAGGAAGGCCGTGCCGTTGCGGGCGGCCTTGCGCTGGTCGGCGGCGTTCCCGCCCTGGTCCCAGGAGAGGTTGGCCGTCGGAGCCGCCGTCCGAGGGCCCGTACGGCCAGGGCTGATCGTTGTTCTTCGTGTTGCAGCGGTAGAGGTCGGCGAGGGTGAACCCGTCGTGCGCGACCATGAAGTCGATGGAGTTGTACGGGGCCCGGCCGTCGTCCTGGTACAGGTCCGAGGAGCCGGCGAAGCGGTTGGCGAGGTCCGCGGGGGTGACGTCCTGGACGCCGAGTGCGTTCTGGTCGCGGCGGAGCGTGTCGCGGTAGACGCCGTTCCATTCCGACCAGCCGGCCGGCATGTTGCCGACCTGGTAGGTGCCGCTGCCCAGCGCCCAGGGCTCCGCGATCCAGTCGGTGCCGGTTCCGCCGGCGGCCGGCCGTGGCGGCATGAGCGCGGTGATGCGGTTGAGTGCGGTGTCCGGATCGGTGCGGCTGTAGTGGAAGCAGCCGTGCAGGCAGGTGTTGCCGAGGACGGGCGCCAGGTCGAAGCGGAACCCGTCGACGCCCATGTCGTCCTTCCAGTGGCGCAGGGAGTCGGTGATGAGGTTCCGGGTGACCGGGTTGTAGGTGTTGACGTTCCCTCCGACGCCGGTGTTGTCCCAGGGGCTCTGCATGTCGTCTGTCAGCTCGTAGTAGGCCGGGTTGTCCAGGCCGCGCAGGGAGAACAGGCTGTAGGTGTTCTTGTCCGAGGGGTCCCAGGGGCCGCCTTCGGCCGTGTGGTTGTAGACGACGTCGGTGAACACCTTGAGCCCTGCGTCGTGGTAGGCCTTGACCATGGCCTTGAACTCGCGGGTGGGGCCACCGGCGCTGCGGTCCGCGGCGTAGCGGCGGTCCGGCGCGAAGTAGTCCAGGGTCGAGTAGCCCCAGTAGTCGTCCCCGCTGGTGCCGGTCGGGTCGACGTCGTTGGCGTCGTTCTGGATCTCCTGCACGGGAAGGAACTCCACGGCCGTGACGCCCAGGTCGGCCAGCGCGCCCGCTTTGAGTGCGGCGCCGCGGTAGGTGCCGCGGTAGGCGGCGGGCACGGACGGGTCGTTCATGGTGAGGCCGCGCAGGTTGACCTCGTAGATCACGTCGTCCTTCAGGGCCCGTACGGGCTTGGTGCCGGTGTCGGTGGTGTCCTCGGGCAGCACGATGCCCTTGGGCGCCTGGGTGCCGTCATCCTCGGCGCGGTGCAGCGGCCCGGTGGCGTAGACGGTGCGGGCGGGGCCGCCCGGCCGCAGGGGGTCGTGGCTGAGTTCGCGCGCGTAGGGGTCGGTCAGCAGTTTGTTGGGGTCGAACCGGTTGCCCTGCGCGTCGACGTCGGAGACGAAGCCGGCGGAGGATCCCTTCGTCCAGGAGGAGACGTAGGGCCAGTTGGCGCCCCAGGCCCGGTAGCCGTAGTAGACCGGGCCGGTGATGCCGTACCGGTTCTGCAGCGTCGCGACGGACACGCTGACCGACCAGACGTCCGTGGTGTCGTCCTTCGTGAGCAGGTAGCTGACGGCCTCCTGGCTGCCGGTCGGCTGCGCGTAGAGGTACAGGGCGATGCGGGTGGCCCTGGAGGAGTGGAGCCGGAAGTCGATGGCGGTTCCGGCGTCGGTGTAGTGCGCCCCCAGGCTCGCCCCGGTGGCCGAGGCAGCCGGGGCGGGGGCCGCGGTCGCGGACGAGCCGACGGCGGCGGGAGCGATCAGGCCGGCGCACAGCGCCAGCACGGCGGCGAACCTGCCCGGCAGGGAGCGTCGGTGGACACGGGACGCGGCGGGCACGGGCATGGCAGGCTCCTTCGCCTTCACACGAGCACGGGCCCGCCCGGGCATGAGCGCAATTTCTTGCGGGCTCTTTCCGCAAGATATGCGCTGCTCGGCACGCCGTGAAGTCCCCGTACGGGACTTTCCCGCGGCCGGGCCGCGGCAGACGTGGTGTGCGTCACGCGGGCGGGTTTCCGGCTGTGCGGACTCACGAGATATCTTGACGTCGAGACGATTCGGAAGACGTGAGCGGAGTACCGGTGACTGACTCGACGATCATCTATACGCACACCGACGAGGCGCCCGCCCTGGCGACGTACTCGTTCCTGCCCGTCGTGCGGGCCTACGCCAAGACGGCCGGGGTCGCCGTGGAGAGCCGCGACATCTCCCTCGCGGGCCGGATCATCGCCCAGTTCCCGGAGCGGCTGGCCGAGGAGCAGCGGATCGACGACGTCCTCGCGCAGCTGGGCGAGCTGGCGCAGCGGCCCGAGGCGAACATCATCAAGCTGCCGAACATCTCGGCGTCCATCCCGCAGCTGAAGGCCGCGGTCGCCGAGCTGCAGGAGCAGGGCTACGCGCTGCCGGACTACCCGGACGAGCCGAAGACCGACGAGGAGCGGGAGATCCGCGCCCGCTACGACAAGGTCAAGGGCAGCGCCGTGAACCCGGTGCTGCGTGAGGGCAACTCCGACCGCCGCGCGCCGGCGTCGGTGAAGAACTACGCCCGCAAGAACCCGCACCGCATGGGCGCCTGGTCCGCCGAGTCGAAGACGAACGTCGCGCACATGGACGGCGACGACTTCCGCTCGACCGAGAAGTCCGCGGTGATCGCCGAGGACGGCGCGCTGCGCATCGAGCTGAAGGGCGACGACGGCAGCACCACGGTGCTGCGCGAGTCCGTGCCGGTCCAGGCGGGCGAGATCGTGGACGCGGCCGTCATGCGCGTCGCCGCGCTGCGGGAGTTCCTTGACCGCGCAGGTCGCCCGCGCCAAGGCCGAGGGCGTGCTGTTCTCCGTGCACCTGAAGGCCACCATGATGAAGGTCTCCGACCCGATCATCTTCGGCCACGTGGTCCGCGCGTTCTTCCCGAAGACCTTCGCCGCCCACGGCGAGGCGCTGGCCGCCGCCGGCCTGACCCCGAACGACGGCCTGGGCGGCATCCTCAAGGGCATCGAGTCGCTGCCGGACGGCGCCGAGATCAAGGCGTCCTTCGAGGCGGAGCTGGCCGAGGGCCCGGACCTGGCCATGGTCGACTCGCACCGCGGCATCACCAACCTGCACGTGCCCAGCGACGTCATCGTCGACGCGTCCATGCCGGCGATGATCCGCACCTCGGGCCACATGTGGAACAAGGACGACGCCGAGCAGGACGCGCTGGCCGTCATCCCGGACAGCAGCTACGCGCCGATCTACCAGGTCGTCATCGACGACTGCCGCGCGCACGGCGCCTTCGACCCGTCGACGATGGGCTCGGTGCCCAACGTCGGCCTGATGGCGCAGAAGGCCGAGGAGTACGGCAGCCACGACAAGACCTTCGAGGTCCCCACGACCGGCACCGTGCGCGTCGTCGACGGCCGCGGGCGAGGCCGTCCTGGAGCAGACGGTCAGCGCCGGCGACATCTTCCGCATGTGCCAGACCAAGGACATCCCGGTCCAGGACTGGGTGAAGCTCGCCGTCACCCGCGCCCGTGCCACCGGCGACCCGGCCGTCTTCTGGCTGGACGAGGGCCGCGCGCACGACGCGAACCTGATCGCCAAGGTCAAGCAGTACCTGCCGGAGCACGACACCGAGGGCCTGCGGATCGAGATCATGTCGCCGGCCGAGGCGACCGCGTTCTCCCTGGAGCGCATCCGCCGCGGCGAGGACACCATCTCCGTCACCGGCAACGTGCTGCGCGACTACCTGACCGACCTGTTCCCGATCCTGGAGCTGGGCACCAGCGCCAAGATGCTCTCGGTCGTGCCGCTGATCAACGGCGGCGGCCTGTTCGAGACGGGCGCCGGCGGCTCGGCGCCCAAGCACGTGCAGCAGCTGGTCAAGGAGAACTACCTGCGCTGGGACAGCCTGGGCGAGTTCCTCGCGCTGGCCGTCAGCTTCGAGCACCTGGCGACAGGTACCGGCAACGCGCGCGCCCGCGTCCTCGCGGACACCCTGGACCGTGCGACGGGCTCCTTCCTGGAGGAGAACAAGTCGCCGAGCCGGAAGCTGGGCGGCATCGACAACCGCGGCTCGCACTTCTACCTGGCGCTGTACTGGGCGCAGGAGCTGGCGCAGCAGACGGACGACGCCGAGCTGGCCGACGCCTTCGCCGCGCTGGCCGAGACGCTGGCCGAGCAGGAGCAGGCACGATCGTCGACGAGCTGATCGCCGTGCAGGGCTCGCCCGGCCGACATCGGCGGCTACTACCAGCCCGACGCGGTCGAAGGCGTCCGCGGTGATGCGTCCGTCGAAGACGCTGAACGAGGCGCTGTCGACCCTCGGCTGACCCATCCGGCGTCCCGCCGACATCCGCATGACGCAAGTCCCCTTCCGAGCTCTGTCTCGGAAGGGGACCTTGCGCTTAGGCTGAGCCGACGTAGCGCCGTCCGTCGCCGGGAGGAGCCCGCATGCGGGTCGCCCTGTTCGTCACCTGTCTGGGCGACGCCCTGCATGCCACGCACCGGGCGGGCGGTCGTCACGCTGCTGGAGCGGCTCGGCGTCGAGGTCGACTTCCCCGCGGCGCAGACCTGCTGTGGCCAGCCGCAGTTCAACACCGGTTACCGGCGTGAGACGGAACCGCTGGTGCGACGGCTCGCGGCGGCCTTCGACGGCTACGAGCACGTGGTCACGCCGTCCGGCTCGTGCGCGGCCATGGTGCGGGAGAACCACCCGCGCATCGGGGAGCGGGCGGCGGCCGAGGGGCGCGGCCGGCAACTCGCCGAAGCGGCCGCCGCGCTGGCGCCGAAGGTGTACGAACTGACCGAGTTCCTGGTCGACGTGCTCGGGGTGACGGACGTCGGCGCCTGCTACCCGCACACCGTCACCTATCACCCCTCCTGCCACGGGCTGCGCGTGCTGCGGCTGGGCGACCGGCCGCGCAGGTTGCTGGAGGCCGTGGCGGGCTGACGTTGCGCGAGCTGCCGGCGGCCGAGGAGTGCTGCGGCTTCGGCGGCACCTTCGCCGTCAAGAACCCGGCTGTCTCCGCCGCGATGGGCGCCGACAAGGTAGGGCACGCCCTCGACAGCGGCGCCGAGGTGCTGTGCGGCGGCGACTCCTCGTGCCTGCTGCACTTGGGCGGGATGCTGACCCGGCAACGCTCCCCGGTGCGCACCGTGCACCTCGCCGAGATCCTGGCCTCCACGCGGGAGGCCCCGCTGTGACCGCGCACCACGCCTTCCTGGGCATGCCCGCCTTCCCCCGCGCCGCCGCTGTCGCCACGCAGGACGCGCAGCTGCGCCGCAACCTCACCCGCGCCACCCACACCATCCGCGACAAACGGGCCGGGGCCGTCGCCGAACTGGCGGACTGGGACGCGCTGCGGACGGCCGGGGCGCAGCTCAAGGACCGCACACTGCGCCACCTCGACCACTACCTGGAGCAGCTGGAGGCGGCCGTCGCCGCCGCAGGCGGCACGGTGCACTGGGCGGCGGACGCGGCCGAGGCCAACCGGATCGTCAGCGCACTGGTGCGCGAGACCGGCGAACGCGAGGTCGTCAAGGTCAAGTCCATGGCCACCCAGGAGATCGGCCTCAACGAGGCGCTGGCCGCCGACGGCATCACCGCCTACGAGACGGACCTGGCCGAACTCATCGTGCAGCTGGGCGAGGACCGCCCCTCGCACATCCTGGTGCCCGCCATCCACCGCAACCGCGGCGAGATCCGCGACATCTTCGCCCGCACCATGGGCCGCTGGGGCCGCCCCGCACCGGACGGACTGACCGACGACCCGGCCGAACTCGCCGAGGCCGCCCGGCTGCACCTGCGGGAGAAGTTCCTGCGCGCGAAGGTCGGGATCTCCGGCGCCAACTTCATGGTGGCCGAGACGGGCACCCTCGTCGTCGTCGAGTCCGAGGGCAACGGCCGGATGTGCCTGACGCTGCCCGAGACGCTCATCTCCGTCGTCGGGATCGAGAAGGTCGTGCCGACCTGGCGGGATCTGGAGGTGTTCCTGCAGCTCCTCCCCCGCTCCTCGACGGCCGAGCGGATGAACCCCTACACCTCGACCTGGACGGGCCTCACCGACGGCGACGGGCCACGCGAGTTCCACTTGGTGCTGCTGGACAACGGCCGCAGCGCGACGCTGGCCGACACCATCGGCCGGCAGGCGCTGCGCTGCATCCGCTGCTCGGCCTGCCTGAACGTCTGCCCGGTCTACGAGCGGGCCGGCGGGCACGCCTACGGATCCGTCTACCCCGGCCCGATCGGCGCCATCCTCACCCCACAACTGCGAGGCGTGCAGGGGGAACTGGAGGCGTCGCTGCCGTTCGCGTCGACGCTGTGCGGGGCCTGCTACGAGGTGTGCCCGGTCGCCATCGACATCCCCGAGGTCCTCGTACACCTGCGAGAACGCGTCGTCGCCGGCGGGGGCGAACCGCCGGCGAAGGGACACGGTGTGGAGCGGGCCGGCATACGGGCGCTGACCAGGCTGCTGGACCGGCCGCAGGCCGTGGCCGCCGCCGAGTGGCTGGCCTCCCGCACCCGGCACCTGCAGCCCCGGAGGTTGCCGCTGCCCGGCCCGGCCAAGGCCTGGAGCGACACCCGAGACCTGCCGCGCCCGCCCCAGGAGTCCTTCCGGGCCTGGTGGCGGAAGAACCGGCGCACCGGCGGACCGCAGGAGGACCGATGAGCCCGGCGAGCGCACGCGAGCGGGTGCTGGGTGCGGTCCGCGCCGCCCTGCGCGACGTACCCGAGGCCGAGGGGCCGGCCGAAGCGCCCGTCCGCCGCGACTACCTGACCACCCACACCGACGACGCCGACCACCGGGCCGTGCTGGACCTGCTGGCCCGTCACCTGGACGACTACCGGGCCGTCGTGCACCGCGTCGACGACGAGGCGGAGGTTCCGGCGCTGGTGGCGCGGCTGCTGGCCCAGCGGGGCGCGGCTCGTGCCCGCCGCGACGGGAGCGCCGTACCGCCCGCCGGGACAGCCGGAACCGGAGCAGCCCGTCCGAGGGTGGCCGTGCCGGCCGGACTGCCCGACGGGTGGCTGCGCGAGGCGGAGGGCGTCGAGCACCTCGCGGACGGCCCGCACCTGACCGCTTCCGCGCTCGACGCCGTCGACAGCGTGGTCACCGGCTGCGCCGTGGCGATCGCGGAGACCGGCACGCTCGTACTGGACGCCTCTGCCGGGCAGGGGCGGCGCATGCTGAGCCTCGTCCCCGACCACCACGTGTGCGTGGTGCGGGCGGATCAGGTGGTCGCCGGGCTCCCGCAGGCGCTGCTGCGCCTGGAACCGGGCCGGCCGCTGACCTGGATCTCCGGGCCGTCGGCCACCAGCGACATCGAGCTGGACCGGGTCGAGGGCGTCCACGGGCCGCGCACGCTGGAGGTCGTTCTCATCGGCCCCTCTCGCGGCTGACCGGGCACGCCTGCACGGCCTCCCGGTCATCCTGCACAGGCACGCCGAACATGACGTGCCGCCACTCGCCGCGCCGCGTGTACACGTCGCACGAGGTGCGCACGCCCAGCCGGCCAGGTACGCGGGCCGCCAGCACGTGCCGCCGGGCCTGGCCCATGTCGTAGACGCCGTCCAGGTCCCGCCACAGCGACAGGCTCAGCAGCGTGCGGCTGCGCCAGTGGACGATCGTCGTGCCGCCCAGATAGGCGGGGGCGACCCGGCGGATCTGCGGCCGCACCCGGTAGTGCAGCAGTTTCACGACGAGCAGCGCGTACAGGCTGGGGCACACGAAGCGGGTGAGCACGCACTGCCCGCGCGGGTCGTGCACCCGTTCTCGTGGAGCGTTCACGTCAGCCGACTCCCATGGTCACGCCCAGCGCGACGGCCAGAGCGAGCAGGGCGCAGCCGGCCAGCCGGCGCAGGTGCCGGTGCCACGGCCTCCCGCGGTCGCCGCGCCGGGCGGGCCCGTTGCGGGCGTAGCGCACACTTTGCGCGGTGATGGCCAGCAGCTCGGTCAGCGTCATCGCCGGCAGCACGCCCCAGGCGGCCTGCGGAGCGAGCAGCAACGTCCCGGCCAGGCCCGCCCAGGTCAGTGAGGTGCTCTTCTGCGTGGTGAACAGCAGCGACAGGTCGAAGCCCCACACCAGGCCGAGCCGGCCCGGCGGCAGGCTGCGCACCAGTGCCTGCGGTACCTGCCGCCACACGTGCGGTGTCCGGTCGGCCAGGTCGGCTGCCGCGAGCACGAGCAGCACCAGCACTGCGGCCGCCCGCCGCCAACCGTCGGGCAGCACGGACGTCACGGCGCCACCCAGCCAGGCCACGACGAAGGCCAGCAGCAGCGAGGCCGGCAGCCCTCCGACGAGCAGGCCGGTCAGGAAGCGGGCTCCTCGGGGCATGCTGCGTCGCAGCATCGGGCCGGCGACCCCGGCCATCGACTGTCCTCAAGGGCTGTACACCTGCAGCAGTGCCGCGAAGGCCGCGACCGCCATCCACGTCGTCACGTCGGGCTCCCGACAGTGGTACGGCACTCGGCGGCCGAGTACTCCTGCCCCTCGGTCTCGCAGCAGGAACAGCTCAGGTACTTGTTGAGGCTGCAATACCAGATGTAGTCGGCGTGCTGGTGGCAGTATGCGTACGTGCTGTTGGCGGGGAAATTGCGCAGGTCGCAGCACATGGCGCCGGACGCGACGCCCGGGATGGCGCCGGTCGAGGCTCGCGCGGGGGTGCGGTCGGCGAACACGGCGATGGTGGCGGCCAGCCCGGTCGCTCCCAGCTTGGCCAGCAGTCCCCGCCGGCCGATTCCGCCCCGCTGCCCGAGGGATTCGTCCTTGCGGTGTTCCTCTGTCATTGCTACCGCGCTCCTTCCGGTGCCGTCCGAACGATCGTGTCCAGGACGGTGCGGAACCCGCCGAACACGTAAGCCTCCGCGGCCACTCCGCGGGTGAGGACCAGCGCGGCAGGAGAGGTCCTGACGCCGAAGTTACCGGTGACCCACCGGCCCCGCTCGTCGACGAGAGTGGGCACGCGGTGCAGGCCGTGCCGGGCGGCGAACTCCTCGCCGACCCGCCGGTCCACGCTGGAGACGACCAGGCCGAGGGGCAGGCCGAACTCCGTGGCGTCCATGGCCGACAGCTCCCGAGCCACCCGGTTGCACGAGCTGCAGGCGGGGCTCAGGACGAGCAGCACGGCGCGCTCCTCGTCCTGCAGCACGGCCAGTTCGGCCGGCCAGCTCTTCGGGACTGCCCCTGGCCGGTGGTCGGCCAGCGGGGTGACGAAGTCGCCTTCGCCGGCGTCCTGGGCCGCCCGGGGGACGCGGGAGGCGAGGTCGCCCACCATCGCGTAGAGCAGGACGAGCGCGGCGGTGAAGGCCAGCAGCGCGAGGGAGATCAGGACGGTCATGCCGTCGCCTCCGTGCGGTCGAGGGCGGCCACGAGGGCGCGTCGGGCGTGGGCATGGTGGCCGGCCAGCAGCCATCCGGCGGAGGCGGTCACGGTCAGCAAGGCCGCTGCCGTCGTCGGGGTGGGCGACGTGGCCTGGCCGGGGAACAGCAGCTGAGCTGCGCCGGCGGCGGCGAAGAGGAGGCCGAACCAGCCGCTCGTGACGCCGAGGGGACGGCTGCCGCCGGTGCCGAAGCAGCCGCACGGCACGCTGCCGCCGCGTGCTGCGCCGAGCGCACCGGCGGCGGCGAAGCAGACTCCCAGGGCGGCGACGGCCGCTGCGGCCGCGGCACGCAGCGCGGGCACGACGGTGGCCAGCGCGACGAGCAGCTCGGCGGCGGCAAACACCCGGACTGCCCCGGCGGGCACCGCGCCGCGCCCGGGCCGCAGTTCGGCCAGCGCGGCGGCGGCCGGCCCCGGGGCGGCGAGTTTGGCGGCGCCGGCGCGCAGCAGCAGCGTGAGAACGGCCGCGTGCACGGCACACCGCGACAGCCATTCGGCCGTACTCACCGGCCGAGCCCACCGCATCGGTCGCACACCCGCATGACTGCCCCCTGCCGTTCAGATCAGAGCATCATCTGTAATACCCGCATTGTCAGTTTCATCCGAACGAAATGTCCACAATATCCGGCTGGCGTGTCCTCATGAGTACGTCCGGCGGAAGGCGAGGATCACGTGCCGAACCGTCAGCACGGCATGTGGGGGCCGGCTGGCCGCCGGTGACTTCGGCCGTTACGCCCTGGTTCACCGGCATGTGTCGTGGCGCCTCACAGGTCGAGGACCAGACGCGGGGAACACGAGCGGGAGACGCAGATCATCATCGTGTCGCACGCCGCCTTCTCCTCCTCGGTGAGGACGGAGTCGCGGTGCAGCGGGACGCCCTCCAGCACGTCGGTCTCACACGTGCCGCACGTCCCCTCCTCGCATGAGGACAGCACCTCGACGCCGACCGCCCGCACCGCCTCGAGCACGCTCTCCTCCGGCTGCACGGTCACCGTCTTCCCGGAACGCCGAAGCACCGCCTCGAACGGCTTGCCGGTGCCGTCCGGGACGTCGGGGCGCGGGCGGAAGCGTTCGGCGCGCAGCGTGCCCGGCGGCCAGGCACGGCACTGCTCCTCGACCGCGGCGAGCAACGGCTCCGGTCCGCAGCAGTGCACGAGGGTGCCGGGGCGCGGCTCGGCGAGGAAGCCGGCCAGGTCGGGCAGACCCTCCTCGTCCTGGGGCACGATCCGCACCCGGCCCGGCCCGCAGCCGGCCGGTTCATCGAGGCTCGCCAGTTCATCGAGGCTCGCCAGTTCATCGAGAAAGGCCATCGAGCGGCGCGACCGGCCCCCGTACAGCAGCCGCCACTCGGCGCCGGCCGCGGCGGCCGCGCGGACCATCGGGAGGATCGGGGTGATGCCGATGCCGCCCGCGACGAAGAGGTGCCGGGCGGCCCGCTGCAGCGGGAAGTGATTGCGCGGGCCGCGGATCCGCACGCGGCCGCCTTCGGGCAGGTTCTCGTGCACGCGTGCGGCGCCGCCGTCGCCATCGCCGCCGGCCTCGTGCAGGACGGCCACCCGCCACCTGCACTCGTCGTCCGGGTCGCCGCACAGCGAGAACTGCCGGGTCAGTCCCTGGCCTAGGCAGAGGTCGATGTGCGCGCCGGGCTCCCAGGGCGGCAGCGGCCCGCCGTCGGGCCGCGCGAGAGTGAGGGCGACGACGCCGTCGGCCACCTCGCTGCGTCGCTCGACGACGAGGTCGTCCTCGTGCTCGGGCGTGATCGCGTTCACCGGACCTCCTCCTCGTGATCGTGTCCCTCGGACTCGCGTCCCTCGGAGTGGCCGAGCCTCCAGGTCCAGATCTCGGCCACGGGCCCCGCCGCCGTGCCGCTGTGCCGCCGTGCCGGGCGGCGCAGTGGCAGACACCGCGAAGGACGTCCGTACCGGGTACCCAGTCGATGCGGTGAGCCCCGGCCGTGGGCGCCGGACCGGCCACCGCGCGCCCGCGACGGTCTGGGCGACGGGTTCCGCGGTCGCCCTCGGAGGCGAGCCGGGGCGAGGATCCGGCGGGCGGTGCCGTCTGGATGGATGGCGACAGGACGCGCACGGAGAGTACGCACACGAACACGCAAGGTAGACGTAGCTGGTATCTTCCGAAACCACGATCCCCGCGGAGCGACAGATCAGGCAAGCGGTTCGTCGTCATCATCGCGCCGATTGATGAATGCTCAGTAGAGGTGGGAGCGCCGTGGCCGAGCCGAACGTCGAGAACTCTCCCCGACGACGGCGTCTCCGCATGCTGTTGGCCCTCACTCGGGCCGTCCTGGCGGGGGTGGGCCTGGTGGCGGCGTACTACCTGATCCCAATGGACCGTCCGTTCACCGTCAACACCCTCTTGGGCCTGGTCGGCGGCTTGGTCCTCGTGGTGGGACTTCTGGTAGTACAGACGCTGCAGATCACGCGTTCCGCGTATCCCCAAGCGCGCGCCGTGGAGGCGGTCACGACCGTCTTCTCTCTGTTCATTCTGCTCTTCGCGTCGTCTTATTTCCTCATGGAGCGGAATGCGACCGCCTTCAATCAGGGGCTGACCCGAACCGACGCGCTGTATTTCACGATCACAACCTTCGCCACCGTGGGCTACGGCGATGTCGTACCCGTGACTTCGGAGGCGAGAATCATGGCCATGGTGCAGATTCTCGGCGACCTCCTCCTCGTCGGTGTGGTGCTGAAAATCATCCTCGGAGCCGTCCAGACCGGCCTGCGCCGAGGTGGGCGGGGGAATCCGGCACCTCACGGCCGGGATGCGAAGGAATGACCGTTGTCTGCCGATGAAACAGCGGGGAAGCCCGCGACGACGCCCTCGGACCCCTCGGACACGCTGCGAAGCCGCGGCTATCTGCGGCTGCTGCTGGCTGCGGCGGCTCTGGGGGTGCCGGTCTCGGCGCTGGCGTACGGCTTTCTCGCCGCGGTCGACGAACTTCAGGTGCTGACCTACACCGATCTGCCCAAGGCGCTGGGGTTCGACGGGACGCCCCCTTGGTGGCCGCTGCCGCTACTGGGCGTCTCCGGGCTCTTGGTCGGACTAGCCGTCAAACACCTGCCCGGAACAGGCGGCCACGAACCCGCGGACGGCATGTCGACCACCGGTGTCGCGGCCCCCGCCGAACTGCCCGGGATCTTCCTCGCGGCGCTGGCGTCGCTGGCGCTCGGTGCGGTTCTCGGGCCCGAAGCCCCGCTCATCGCGCTCGGCGGTGGCCTGGCGGTGGCGATGGTCCGACTCTCCCGACGGGCGATCCCCCCGAACGCCCAGGCCGTGATCGGTGCCGCGGGCAGCTTCGCCGCCGTCAGCACACTCCTGGGCTCCCCGCTCCTGGGAGCATTCCTCCTCATGGAGGCTTCCGCGCTGAACGGTCCGCTGCTCGGCGTCGTGCTCGTGCCCGGCATGCTCGCGGCCGGCTTCGGCTCGCTCATCTTCATCGGCCTGAACGCGTGGACGGGACTGGGGACGTACTCGTTGGCCCTCAGCCACGTTCCCGCCGCCCACCGGCCGGACCTGGCCGAGTTCGGCTGGGCACTCGTCATCGGCCTGGCCGCGGCGCTGACCGGCACCGGAATCCGACGGCTGGGACTCCTCCTGCGGGGAAGGGTGCGCAATCAGTCGAGAGTCGCCGCCACGGTGCTCATCGGCCTCGCCGTGGGAGGGCTCGCCATCGCCTACGCCGAGAGCACCGGGAAATCGGCCACCGAGGTCATGTACTCGGGCCAGACCGCCCTCGACCCGCTCCTGACGCACCAAGCGAGCTACTCGGCAGGAGCCCTGGTGCTCCTCATGGCCTGCAAGGCCCTCGCCTACGGTGCGACCCTGAGCGCGTTCCGCGGAGGACCTGTCTTTCCCGCGATGTTCGTGGGAGCAGTGGGCGGGATCGCCCTCTCCCACCTGCCCGGGCTGCCGCTCACGGCCGGATTCGCGATGGGCATCGGGGCGCTGTGCGCGGCGATGCCCAAGCTCCCGCTGACGTCGGTGCTGCTGGCCACCCTCCTGCTGGGCGCCTCGGGAGTCACGGTCATGCCGCTGGTGATCGTCGCCGTCGTGGTGTGTTACGTCGCCATGGCGTGGTTCAACCCGGACCGTACGGGCCACGGCGTACCGTCGGGCCGGCTGCCTCGATATCGCTCTCGATGGCGTGCAGGCCGTACGCGTCGGTGACCTTCCGGTGGGCGGCGGCCGGTGCGCCGGCGCGCACAGCGTCCTTTCAGTCTGTTCGGCTCTGCGGAATGCGTACGTCAGCATTGCGGTCCGGGACATTTGAGTTCGGATCGCGGAGCCGACCGGGATGGGCCATTCGGTGGGCACTGCGGTGAAATAGCGTCAACCTGAGGCCACAAGAGTCTTCCTGTCGGGTAATCGGTGAGACGCTGACGGGTCCGATGCATTCGTAGCGAGGAGGGACGATGGCCGAGATCAGCCCCGAAAGCGGCACAGACCACGGTTCACGCCGACGCGGCTACAAAGAAGGCCTCGCCGGCGAAATGATCGCCGAATTTCTGGGAACGTTCGTTCTGATCATGTTCGGCGTCGGCTCGGTAGCCGTCGCAGTGGCGGGCCTGCCGGGATCCGGCCGTCAGGCCTCACCCTTCGGCCCCGCCGACTGGCTCATCATCTCGTGGGGCTGGGGCCTCGCCGTGGTCTTCGGCGTGTACGTGGCCGGCGGCATCAGCGGCGCACACATCAACCCCGCCGTCACCCTGGCGTTCGCGGTGCGGCGGACCTTCGCGTGGAAGAAGGTGCTTCCGTACTGGCTGGCGCAGGTGGTCGGCGCCTTCGTCGCCGCCGCACTCGTCTACGCCTCCTACCGGTGGGCCATCGAGGCCTTCGACGCCAAGGCCGGGACGCCACGCGACCAGTCCCTGAGCAGCTTCTCCATCTTCGCCACCTTCCCCGCGGAGTACTTCGGCAACTCCTGGTGGGGCCCGTTCCTGGACCAGATGGTCGGCACCGCCCTGCTCCTCCTGCTGATCTGTGCGCTCACCGACACCCGCAACTCGGCCCCGATGGCCAACCTGGGCCCGTTCCTGATCGGCCTGGTCGTCGTGGTGATCGGCTTGGCCTGGGGAACGAACGCCGGCTACGCGATCAACCCGGCACGCGATTTCGGGCCGCGGCTGTTCACCTATTTCGAGGGCTGGAGCTCCATCGCCCTGCCAGGCACCTTCGACTGGTTCAGCAACTACTGGTGGATCCCGATCGCCGGGCCGCTGGCGGGCGGCGTGATCGGGATGTTCGTCTATGACCTGTTGATCAGCCCGATGGTCAAGGCACGCAGCGCGCCTGCGGCGGGTCGCGTCACGGAGCAGACCCAGGACGAGGCCTGAGATACCCCCGGCGGGGATCCTGCGCGCAACCGTTGCACGCGGGGCTGGACCGGCGATGAGTTCCCGGCGGCCCGAACGTCTGCAGGAAAGAGAACGTCCGTACAGCCGAGGGACCGATCATGCGACTGACACTGACCACGTTCCTGAGTCTCGACGGCGTCATGCAGGCGCCCGGCGGCCGGAGTGAGGACACCAGCGACGGATTCCGGCAGGGCGGCTGGCTCGTGCCCTACGCCGACGAGGGCATGGGCAACGCCGTCGACCAGTGGTTCCGCCAGGCGGACGCTTTCCTGCTGGGCCGCCGCACCTACGAGATCTTCGCCGGCTACTGGCCGAAGGTCACCGATCCCGCCAACCCGATCGCCGGACCGCTGAACCGCCTGCCGAAGTACGTCGCCTCCCACACCCTGACGGAGGTGTCCTGGTCCGGCGCCGAGCTGATCACCGGCGACGTTCCCGAAATGGTCGCCTCGCTGAAGCGGCAGCCCGGCCGGGAGTTGCAGGTCCACGGCAGCGGAAAACTCGCACAGACCCTCATCCGGCACGGACTGATCGACGAGTACCGGCTCCTCACCTTTCCCGTGGTGCTCGGCGCCGGGCGACGCCTTTTCGACGGCGTCAGCCGACCCGCCGCGCTGCGGCCGACCCACAGCGAGCGGACGGAGAGCGGCATCGCGATCAACGTCTACGAACCGGCCGGCGAGCCGACGTACGGCACGTTCGAACCCCCGTCCTGATCTCCCCCTGGGAACGGGACGCCCATATGTGCTGCCGGCAAGGGCCGATTCGCGCGCTTCGGGACATCTGTCACAGGAGTCTGGTGTAGATCGGCCGCATGAGGGAAGATCAATACACGGCCCGCCCGGTGCGTCTCCCCCGTCGCACCGGGCGGGTCTTTGCCGGTCGGTGGAATACCCCCCAGGGGTATGGTGTTGTGTCGGGTGACGGCACACGACACCGGAGGTTCACGATGGACGGGCACGATCAGCACGCGCAGGGCACCCACGCCGGTGCCGGCTGGCGGATGGCCGCCATGGCCACCCTGCACTGCCTGACCGGGTGTGCCACGGGTGAGGTGCTCGGCATGGTGATCGGCAGTGCGGTCGGTCTGCACAACGCCGGCACCGTGGCGCTCTCCGTCGTCCTCGCCTTCGCCTTCGGATACGCGCTGACCATGAGCGGCGTGCTCCGCTCCGGCATGGAGGTGCGCAAGGCGGTCCGAGTAGCGCTGGCCGCGGACACCGTCTCCATCCTGATCATGGAGATCATCGACAACACCGTGATGGTCGGAATCCCCGGCGTCATGAACGCCGGGCTGTCCGACGTGCTGTTCTGGGGTTCGCTGGCCTTCTCACTGCTGGCCGCGTTCGCCCTGACCACGCCGGTCAACCGCTGGATGATCGGCCGCGGCAAGGGACACGCCGTCGTCCACGGACAGCACTGACCGGCGACTCGAACGCGCCGCCACTAATCGTGCGGAACGATCGCGACCGGGCACGCGGCGTGGTGGACCGCGGACTGGGCCACCGGGCCGACGTGGGCGCCCACCCGGCGCTTGCGGGAGCGGCCCACCACGAGGAGGGCCGCTCCCTCGGCCTCACGCATCAGGGCCTGACCGGGGCTGAGCAGCCGCAGGCTGCCCCTCATCTGCACGTCGGGGAACCGTTCCGCCCACGACGCCACCACCGTGCGCATCTCCGCCTCGACATTGCGCCGGAACTCGTCTGCGAGATGCGGGATAACCGGTCCGCCCGGCATGTAGGCGCGGCGCGGCAACTTCGCGCCGTGGACGACGCGCAGCGGGAGGTGGGAGCCGTCCGCCGCCGTGAAGGCGAATTCGAGCAGGCCGTCGGCCGAGTGGTCCAGCGGCAGGCCGACGATGACGGCGCCCGGCGGAGGGGCCCATTCGTGGGCGCCGCGCGGTCCGGCTCCGGGATCCCCCGGCGCCGTGGCCGACGGGCCATCCACGGTCGGCTCCTCGGCCGCCGGGCCCCCGGTCGACGGGTCCTCGGTTCCGGCTTCGCCCTTCATGCCGTCGCCGCCGGCACGCACCAGGATCACCGGGCCCTCCGCCCGGGCGACGACGTGCAGGCCGGTGCCGCCCAGGAAGAAGCTCTGCAGACGCCGCATGCCGTGGGTGCCGAGCGCGAGCGCCCATGACTCCCTCGCGACGACGAGCAGCGCCGCGCCGGGGTCGTCGGCGATCAGGGACTCCTGGACGGGGACGTCGAGGTGAAGTCTCTCGACCTCCTCACGCGCCTGCTCCATGACCTGCCGGGCCGCGGCTGCGCGCGGGCTCTCGTCCCGTTCGCCGGGCCGGCCGCCGGTGGGCGGCGGCTCCCAGACGTGGACGAGATGGAGTGCGAGGCCGCGTCGCCAGGCCACACCGGCGGCCCACCGAGCCGCGGACAGGCTCGCCGCCGAGCCGTCCAGACCCACGCTGATGACGTCCTGTGGCTCGCCCGTCACGACTCGCTCCCTCCGACGACCGGAGCGCTGTGGTCAGTCTTCTCTCCACGACTGACCCGGATCCTGGCGAATAGTCACGATCTCCCGCGATCCGGTCAGGCCCGGCCTTCGAGCAGGTCCCTGAGGAACTGGACGCTCTCGCGCGGCGCGTCCGCCGAGGTGCACAGCCGCTCCATGATCAGCGCGTACTGGTCGACCTCGTCCTGCTTGTCCAGGTAGACGGCGCTGGTGAGCTGTTCGAGGTAGACGACGTCGGGCAGGTCGGGCTCGGGGAAGCGCAGGATGGTGACGGGCGTGCCGGCCGCCGCGTGGTGCGAGACGCGGAAACGGGCCACCTGCAGCGTGACGTTCGGGAGCTCCGCGACGCGCAGCAGGTGTTCGAGCTGCTCGCGCATGACGTCGGCGCCACCGAAGGGACGGCGAAGCGCGGCCTCGTCGATGACGGCCCACAGCCGGGGCGCCTCGGGCCTCTCCAGCAGCCGCTGGCGGGCCAACCGCAGGTCGACGAGCCGCTGTACGCGGCCCTCGGAGGCGTCCGGGTGGCCGAGGCGGATCACGGCGCGGGCGTAGTCCTCGGTCTGCAGCAGCCCGGGGAGGAACTGCACCTCGTAGGTGCGGATCATCGAGGTGGACTCTTCGAGCCCGACGTGCGGGACGAACCAGTCCTCGAGCACGTCGCTGTACTGGTGCCACCATCCGGGCTGCATGGCCTGCCGGGCCATGGCGAAGTAGTCGGCGCGTTCGGCGTCCGCGTGCACCCCGTACAGGTCGAGGAGGTCGGACAGGTCCCGCTCCTTGACGCGGACGCGGCCGAGTTCGATGCGGCTGATCTTCGCGTGCGAGCCCCGGATGGCCTTGCCGGCGGCCTCCCGGCTGATGTCACACCCCTGGCGCAGGCTGCGCAGCTGGGATCCCAGCACGATCCGCAGCACGGTGGGGCCGGTGCCTGCCTGGTCGAGGTAGCGCTGGAAGGACGAGACGCGGTCGGGCCCCCGCTCCTGAGGGCTGATCCCGCGTGCGGCCTCGGCCATCGTCCGCTCCTTCTCCTTCGTCCGCTTCCACTCGCTCATGTGATCGAATGTCAGTTCCACAACCGACGAGTAAGTCTAGCCCGTCATACCGACGAAGAGGAGGGCTCCGGCCACGCGCGCCGGGGGCCGCGCACGGTGACGTCCGTCGGCCCGGACGGGATGGCAACGACGGCCGACTGCGTAGTGGCGGACCGGCGGATGTCCACCCACCCACCCATCGCCCTGCGCGAGGAGTTGCGCACTCAAAGTATCCGGCCTAGCCTCAAAACAGAACAGAAGACGTTCTTCCGGATCTACCGGACACACCGCGCCTCCAGCTGCCCGAGCCGCCTGGAGGCGCGGTGCCCCGTCCTAGGAAAGGCCTTCGGCGACGGCGTCGGCCACCTCCGCGGTCCGCGCCGCCTCCTCGGCCGCGAAGCGCTCGGCGTCCAGCTTCTCGGCGATCTCCTCGTCCTGCGGCCATCAGCAGGTCGAGGTTGGAGTCGCCCATCTCGAAGACGCCCATGTCGACGTAGGCGCGCTGCAGCCGCTCGCCCCACAGGCCGATGTCCTTGACGCAGGGCACGATGCGGCTGAACAGCAGCTTGCGGAACAGCTGCAGGAACTCGGACTGCTCGCTGAGCTCCGCGGCCTCCGTCGCGCGGGATGCCGAAGTTCTCCAGCACCTCGACGCCGCGCAGCCGGTCGCGCATCAGGTAGCAGCCCTCGATGACGAACTCCTCGCGCTCGCGCAGTTCGGCGTCGGTCAGCTGCTTGTAGTAGTCGCGCAGCGCCATCCGCCCGAAGGCGACGTGCCGGGCCTCGTCCTGCATGACGTAGGCGAGGATCTGCTTGGGCAGCGGCTTGTTCGTGGTGTCGCGGATCATGCCGAACGCGGCCAGCGCCAGGCCCTCGATCAGCACCTGCATGCCGAGGTACGGCATGTCCCAGCGGGAGTCGCGCAGGGTGTCGCCGAGCAGCGCCTGGAGGTTGTCGTTGATCGGGTAGAGCATCCCGATCTTCTCGTGCAGGAAGCGGCCGTAGATCTCGGCGTGCCGCGCCTCGTCCATGGTCTGGGTCGCCGAGTAGAACTTCGCGTCCAGGTCGGGGACCGACTCCACGATCCGGGCCGCGCACACCATCGCGCCCTGCTCGCCGTGCAGGAACTGGCTGAACTGCCAGGAGGCGTAGTGCCGCCGCAGATCGCCGCGGTCCGTCTCGGTCATCTTGTCCCAGTACCGGGTGCCGTAGAGCGACATGGCCTCGTCCGGGGTGCCGAGCGGGTCGTACGGGTCGACCTCCAGGTCCCAGTCGATCCGCCGGGCGCCGTCCCACTGCTTGTCCTTGCCCTTCTGGTAGAGGGCGAGCAGCCGGTCGCGGCCGTCGTCGTAGTCCCAGCTGAAGCGGGCCGCGCCGGAGGCCGGGACCTCCCAGAGCGGTCGCCTGGGTCCTGCACGTAGAGGTCTGCGTGTCGACACGGACGCCTCCTCGGCTCGCCGAACGCCTTGTCATGGGCGGTAGTTGGCAGGCTCACACGCTGCTTACCGCCGGGTCAATAAGTCGCGCACGAGGGGATTGACGAGCTTGCTGACAAGCAGTCTCATAAGAGTGACACGCGCGGTAACCCACGAGCGAGGTAGCCCCAGCATGACGAGCGCGCCCAGCCATGACGACCGTGACGGACGACGCGAGGTCCTGCGCGACGCCCTCGGCCTGCTCAAGGACCGCGAACAGGTCGCCGAGCGCCTGCTCGACTCCTCCGCGCAAGCACTCCTTCGACCCGGACACCGAACTGGACTGGGACGCGCCCTTCGAGGACGGCAAGTGGTTCTGGCCGCCGGAGCTGGTCTCCCTCTACGACACCCCGCTGTGGCGGCGGATGTCGCAGGAGCAGCAGCATCGACCTCGCCCGGCACGAGGCCGCCTCGCTCGCCTCGCTCGGCATCTGGTTCGAGATCATCCTGATGCAGCTGCTGGTCCGGCACATCTACGACAAGCCGGTGACCAGCGCGCACGTGCGCTACGCGCTCACCGAGATCGCCGACGAGTGCCGGCACTCGATGATGTTCGCCCGCCTGATCAGCAAGCGGCGGCGCCCGAGCCGTACCCGGTCCGCCGGCTGCACCACAACCTGGCGCGCGTGCTCAAGACCGTCTCCACCACGCCCGGTTCGTTCACCTGCACGCTGCTCGGCGAGGAGATCCTGGACTGGATGCAGCGGCTGACCTTCCCGGACGAGCGGGTACAGCCGCTGGTGCGCGGCGTGACCCGCATCCACGTCGTCGAGGAGGCCCGGCACGTGCGGTACGCCCGCGAGGAGCTGCGCCGCCAGATGGTCGACCGCGCCGCGCTGGGAGGCGGAGCTGACCCGGATCAGCTCCGGCGAGGCGGCCCGGGTCTTCTCCGTCTCCTTCGTCAACCCGCAGGTCTACGCGGACGTCGGCCTGGACAAGCGCGAGGCGCTCGCCCAGGTGCAGGCCAGCGGCCACCGCCGCGAGGTCATGCAGCCGGGCGCGAAGCGGCTGACGGACTTCCTGGACGAGATCGGCGTGCTGCGGGGCGTGGGCCGCAGGCTGTGGCGAGCTCGGGCTGCTGGCCTGACGGTCCGGCCGTCCGGTCCGAGCGCGCGACACGCTACGCTCGTCATGACCGCGGCAGCCGCAGTGCACCGCGCCCGCGCGTACCGCAGGCTCAGCGTCGAGCAGCGGCGCGGCCAGCTCTCGCCGCCGCGCTGGACCTCTTCGCGCACCGCGCCGCCCGAGGACGTCTCGCTCGACGACGTCGCCGGCCGCGGCCGGGGTCTCCCGGCCGCTGGTCTACCGCTACTTCCCCGGCGGCAAGCAGCAGTTGTACGAGGCCGCGCTGCGCTCGGCCGCGGCCGAGCTGAAGCGCTGCTTCGCCGAGCCGCAGACCGGACCGCTCAGCGTCCGGCTCTCCCGCGCGCTGGACCGCTACCTGGCGTTCGTCGACGAGCACGACGCCGGCTTCAGCGCGCTGCTGCACGGCGGCAGCGTCGTGGAGACCTCGCGCACCACGGCGATCGTCGACGGGGTGCGGCGGGCCGCCGCCGAGCAGATCTTCGTCCACCTGGGCGGCCGCCGAGCCCGGGCCCGCGGCTGCGGATGATGGTGCGCACCTGGATCGCCGCCGTCGAGGGCGCCTCGCTGATCTGGCTCGACGAGGAGCAGCCGCCACCGCTGGACGAGCTGCGCGACTGGCTGGTGGACCACTTCGTCTCGCTGCTGACCGTGACCGCCGCCGGCGACGCGGAGACGAACGACGTCGCCCGCCGGCACTGGAGCTGGAGCGGTCGGACGGCCCGGTCGGCGACCTGATCCGCCGGCTGATGCCGGTGCTGGCCGACGCCTCACACCTGCTGTGAGCCGCAGTCTAGTGCCGCATCAGCCAGGGTTTGCCCGGTAGCGAGGCGTCCTGGCGCACTGCGTTCGCTTCGCTCACTCCGTCTCGGCTCTGTTGCGCCTGCGGATGCCAAGCCTCTCGCACGGCGCCCGGACGCCGCACGCAAGTGTCCTACCCGGGCCTTCGGGCAACACAGGGGATACCTCCCGCCAAAGGCAGGGGGAGAGCGTGCGTACCAGGACGGCGAGCGGAGCGAACCTTGGCTGATGCGGCACTAGGCTGGCACCGTGCGCAGTGAGGACACCGTGTTCGAGGGCGGGCCGCTGGACGGGCGGGTGCTGCCGGTGCTGGTCGGCCCGACGGGCCGGCCGCCGAAGTGGTACCGGGTACCCGTGCCGGGCACGGACGACGCCCCGGGGACCGTGCTCGTCTACCGGCTTGAGCCGGCGGCGCGCAGCCGACGGCTCGGGCTGCCGCGTGGCTGGAAGTACGTGCACGACCCGGACGGCGCGCGCGACGCACGTCCCGCCTGGCCGTGGCGACCGCCCAGCGGCACCTGATACGGAACTCGCTCGTCAGCAAGTTGCGAAGAATCTCGGCAGGTATGACGCCAGCGGAGTAGACCGCCGGTAACAGCCTCTACTCTGCGCAGAGTGATGGATGTCATTGCCCCGCTCGGCGATTCCGACCCCCGCCGACTCGGCCCGTTCCGGCTCTATGGGGTGCTGGGAAACGGCGGGACCGGCACGGTCTACCTGGGGCGCGGAACCGCGCGTCGCGGTGGCCGGAAACAGACGGCGGCGGTCCGCGGGCTGCGTCCCGAGCTGCTGCGCGACCGCCAGCAGCGCGCGCGGCTGCGCCAGGAGTCGCAGATCATCGCGGACGGGGCGGACAGCCGCTTCCTCGCCGCACCGCTGGACTGCGAACCGGACAGCGAACGGCCCTGGCTGGCCACCGAGTACGTACCGGGCCTCTCCCTGAGGCACTGGTCTCCCGGTACGGGCCCATGCCGGAGGAGGCGGTGCGCGCGCTGGGGGGCGCGCTGTGCGGGGTGCTGATCGCGCTGCACGGCGCCGGACTGCTGCATGGCGACCTGCGGCCGCGGAACGTGCTGCTGGCGGCGGACGCGCCCCGGGCCGTGGATCACGGCTTCGGCCCGGACCTCACCGGCGGCGGCAGTGCGGCGGAGCGGGCCGTCGCCATGTCTCAGGACGTGTTCGCGGTGGGGTCCGCCCTCGTCTTCGCCGCGGCCGGGCACCTGCCGTTCCGTGGCGCCCCCCGGCCCGCTGTCCGCGACTGGGCGGACCTGACGGGAGTACCCGCGGGGCTGCACCCGGCGCTGCTCGCCTGCCTGCACCACGACCCGCTGCACCGGCCGCAGCCGGCCGCACTGGCCCGCGTGCTCGACCTGGGCGACACGGCGGAGCGCCCGGCCGCCCAATGGCTCCCGGACGCCTATCTGCACGAGATCGGCGTCCGCGCGGAGGCCGCGCGCAAGCTGACGGGACGCCACTTCTTCGGGCGCTGACCGGGACCATGCGCCAGCCTCTCGTTCGGGTGACAGGGGCGTCACCCTCTTCGCCCTCCCGGCGCGCGCCGGCCGCGCGGGACGTGCACGATCGCTGGGACACCGGAGGTGAGCAGCGATGGGTCAGCATCCGCCCGTTCGGCGTGCCCGGCGCGGCAGCGGCGGCGGCCGTCGTGCTGGCCGCGCAGGGCGTCTGCCCGGCGGCTCGCTCAGGCGGCGCCCGTACCGGCGCGGCACCCTCCGGTGCTCCGCCGCGCCGGCCGACCGCTCCGCCGACGGTCTGCTGGAGCGGCTGCGGGTCCGGTACCGGCTGGCCGAACGGGCGACGGAACGCCTACGCGACCACGCAGCGGAAGCTGACCGCGCAGCGCGCGAAGGTGCGACAAGCTCGACGCGCAGCTCGCGGCGGCCACCGTCCGGGTGCGCGGCGGCCGGGAGGAGGCCGGGCGGCTGGCCCGCAGCCAGTACCGGGGGCACGGTACCGGGGATGCCGCCGCTGCTGGTGCTGCTGCTGTCCGGGCGTCCACGGGCCGCCCTCACGCAGGACCACGCGCTGACGCACGCGGTCAGCACCAGGACGGCCGCCGTCAAGCGGCTGACCGCCGCCGAACGCCGCCGTGACGCGCTGGCCGGCAAGGCCCACAAGGCGCTGCGGCGGCGGCAGCTGCCTCACCGACCGGCGCAAGCGCCGCAGGAGTGCCGGGTTGCGGGAGAGGCTGCTGAGCGGCAGCGACTGCGGGGGCCGTCCGCGCACGCGAGCCTGCTGCAGTCGGCACCGCTCGGTCCCCACGGTCCTGCCAGGATCAGGCCGGATCCCGCTCGAGGGCCGGACTGACCCGAGGTAGGCATCGGCCTTCTCGGGGTCGAAGAACCAGTTCTCGAAGTCGGAGGGGTCGTTGAAGCCGTTGGCGAACCGGTCGGCGACCGGCTGCAGCTGGCCGGCGGCACCGATCAGGTTCAGCACGTGCTCGGGCGGCGGCGCCAGCATCGCGTTCGTCCACTTGGTGACGTGCTGCGCCGTGTTCCAGTAGCGGTCGAAGGTCTGCTCGCATCCACTGCCTCGTCGAACGGCTCCTCGCCGCGCTCGAGGATGGAGGCGAGGTAGGAGGCCGCGCACTTGGACGCCGAGTTGGAGCCCTGCCCGGTGATCGGGTCGTTGGCGACGACCACGTCGGCGACGCCCAGCACGGCGCCGCCCGCCGGGCAGCCGGCCCACGGGCTTGCGCACGGTGGGCGCGTACCGGCCGGCCAGCGTGCCGCCCGCGTCCGTCAGCTCGACCTTGGTGGCGCGCGCGTACTCCCAGGGCAGGAACTTCTCCATCAGCTCCAGCGTCGTCGCCAGGTGCTCGCCGGGCTCCTTGACGCCCTGGAAGGCGTCCAGCGGGCCGCCGGGGACGCCCTCCCAGAACAGGATGTCGCAGCGGCCGGAGGTGGTCAGGCACGGCATGACGAACATCTCGCCGACGCCCGGGACCAGGTTGCAGCGCACCGCCTCGGTGTCCGGGTGCTCCGGGCGCGGGCCCAGCCCGTTGACGTAGGAGACGGCCAGCGCGCGCTGCGGCGCGTCGTACGGCGAGCGGGAGGCGTCCCGCTCGAACATGGAGACCAGCTCGCCCTTGCCGGCGGCGACCAGCACCAGGTCGTACTTCTGCGCGAAGAAGTCCAGGTCGGAGACGGCCGCGCCGTGGATGACGAGCTGTCCGCCGCGCTGGGCGAAGGTCTCCATCCAGCCGGCCATCTTCACCCGCTGGTCGACGGACTGGGCGTAGCCGTCCAGCTTGCCGAGCCAGTCGATGACGCGGCCGCCGTCCGGGCCGGCGACGGAGACGCCGAGGCCGCGGATCCTCGGGGCCTGGTTCTCCCAGAAGTTCAGCTCCAGGTCGCGCTCGTGCTGCAGCGCCCGGTCGAACATGCACTGCGTGGACATGACCCGGCCGCCGCGGATCTCGTCCGCGGTGCGGTTGGACATCACGGTGACGTCGTAGCCCTGTGACTGGAGGCCGAGTGCGATCTGGAGCCCGGCCTGGCCGGCTCCGACGACGAGTATCTTCCGCATGGCGGTTCTCCCCTGCTTGCCTGGGTGTTTCGTGCGAGATGACGGTGTGGGGTGCGGGGGACGCCGGGCTGCGGCGTCAGGCGGGCGTGACGTCCAGTGCGTGGCCGACCAGCGAGAGCAGCGCGTCGACCACGGTGTCCCGCTTGCGGGCGTCCATGATCACCACCGGGACGTGCGCCGGGCACCGACAGCGCCTCGCGCACGTCCTCCGCCTCGTAGGCTCTGGTGCCCTCGAAGTGGTTGACGGCCACCACGTAGGGCAGCCCGCAGCTCTCGAAGTAGTCCAGCGCCGGGAAACAGTCCTCCAGCCGCCGGGTGTCGGCCATCACGATCGCGCCGATCGCGCCGCGCACCAGGTCGTCCCACATGAACCAGAACCGCTGCTGGCCCGGCGTGCCGAACAGGTACAGCACGAGGTCGGCGTCCAGGCGTGATCCGGCCGAAGTCCATGGCGACGGTGGTCGTCGTCTTGTCCGGGGTGGAGCCGAGGTCGTCGGTCTCCTCGCTCGCCTGGGTCATCACGGCCTCGGTCGTGAGCGGGTCGATCTCGGAGACCGAGCCGACGAACGTCGTCTTGCCGACGCCGAAGCCGCCCGCCACCACGATCTTCGTGGATATCGGGGCCCGGCTCAGGTCGTCCTGCCAACCCTGGTCAGAGCCTGCGAAGTCCACCCAGCACCCTTTCCAGCAGCGCGCGGTCGGGACGGTCGGTGCCGTGCCCCGTGCCGTAGACGCGGATTCTTCCCTGGTCCGCGAGGTCGCTCAGCAGGACGCGGACCACGCCCAGCGGCATCTTCAGCAGCGCGGCGATCTCGGCGACCGTGCGCATCCTGCGGCACAGCTCGACGATCGCCCGCATCTCCGGCATCACCCGGTCCCGCAGGCCGCCCGAGACCAGCTCGGGCCGCTCCGGTGGCGCCTCGATCGCCGCGACGAACGTCTCGACGAGCAGAACGTGGGAGAAGCGGGTACGGCCGCCGGTGAGCGCGTACGGGCGCACCCGCGCGGGCCTTCGGTGCGGCAACGAGGGTTGGGACGTCACTGATCCAGCTCCAGCTCCATCGACTTGCGCAGCTCCGTGCGGAGCTCGGGAGTCAGGACGTGTCCGGCACGCCCGACGAACAGCGCCATGTGGTACGCGACGACGCTCATGTCGCAGTCCGGTGTGGCGTGGACGCCCAGCAGCGATCCGTCGCTGATGGACATCACGAAGAGGCTGCCCTCGTCCATGGCGACCATGGTCTGCTTGACGTCCCCGCCGCTCATCAGCTTGGCCGCGCCCGAGGTCAGGGAGGCCACGCCGCTGACGATGGTGGCCAGGTCGGCGCTGGAGCCCTTCGGGCCCTCCCTGCCGGCCGCGGTGTCCTCGTCGGCCGCTGCCAGGGCGGCCGCACCGGCCGGTTCCGGGTCCGAGGAGAGCAGCAGCAGTCCGTCGGAGGAGACGACGGCGACGGACCGCACGCCCGGTACCTCGTCGACCAGGTTCGACAGCAGCCAGCGCAGGTTGCGCGCCTCGTTGCTGCCGGGCGTGTGAGTGGGAGCGTTCACCGCACACCTCCGGGGAGGGCCCGGCGTGCCCGCCGGGGAGGAATCAGACACCTGCGGAGCAGAGCGACGAACGGATGAGCTGTCGGCTGTGCGTGGCGAGAACCAAGCGCGTACACCGTGCTGATCGAGAACCAGGACAGCACATGCATCTCCAAGCTTTGCCGTACCGAACCGGGCAGGTTCCGTCCCGGCCGATGTTGATCACGGAAGACCCGTCGAGCCGCCGGCTCGCAGACAGCGTGAGCCAGGAATCCCCGTGCTTCCGCTGGGGGAGGGTTCAATGCCGTGCCTCCTCGTCATCCGGCGCGTCCGTTCCGGCGGTCTCCGCCGCCGCGTCGCGGAGCCCGTCACGGGCTCCCCGTTGGAAGCCGCCGAGCCGGCGGCGCAACTCGTCGGCGTTGGCACCGCCCTTGCGGGGGCGCGGCACATCCGTCTGCGCCTCGACGTGGCGGGGGGTGCGCTTGGGCAGCCCCTTGTCCGTGACGCGCGGCGCGGGGCCGCCGAACGCGGCGTCCACGTCACCGTGCGCGGTCCCCGGCCCGCCGCCGGACGCGGGCGATGCGGGAGCCTCCGCCCCCCAGCCGCCCGGGGCGACCGGCGCGACGCCCTGGCCGGCGTCGGCGGGCCGGGCAGCAGAGCCCGGATCCGCCTCGGCCGACAGCGCGTCGTCGCGCCCGGCCGGCCGACCGCCGCCCTCAGGTCCGGCGGGAGCCTCCGGCGCCCAGCCTTCCGGCACTGCCGGAGCCGGGGTTTCCGGGCTGTCGGTCGGCGACGCAGACGTGGGCACGTCACCGGGCCGCACAGCGGCGTACGTGGCAGCCGGCCCGGCCGGGAAGCGGTCGTGGGCCGCGGCCGGTGGGGCCCCGGCCACCGGTGCGGACGACGCGGGAGCCTGCGGCTCCCAGCCGCCCGGGGCGACCGGTGAAGCATCGTCGGGCGCGACGGCGGCCGGGGCGGGTGCGGGCGACGGGGCATCACCTGGCTCGGGCGGCGCCGGTGCCGCACCCGGCAGGGGGCGGGCGTGACGGGTGGGGAGGGTGTTGGAGTTCGCCTCCGCCACCGAGCCCGGCATGCTCGGGGTGCCGGTGGCCGACGTGGTTGCGGCCGTCGCGCCGGACGGTGTGCCGGGGACCGGGCGGTCCGGCAGTATCGCGCGCGGCAGCACGGCGACCGCGGCGATGCCGCCCTGCCGCTGTCTGCGCAGCTGCACGCGCAGCCCGTGCCGGGCGGCAAGCCGAGCGACGACGTACAGGCCGTTGCCGAGCCCGGCGTGGCCGTCGCCGGTGTCGGCACCGGGCGGCTGCTGCGCGTCCGGCGCGCCGAGCCGGTTGTTCAGCTCGTTGAGCCGCTCGCCGGTCATGCCGATGCCCTCGTCCTGGACGGACAGCATGATCTCGCCGTTCTCCAGCATCCAGCCGGACAGCTGCACCTCTGCGTCGGGCGGCGAGAACGAGGTGGCGTTGTCGAGGAGTTCGGCGACCAGGTGACTGACGTCCTCGGCGGCGTGACCGGACAGCTGGGCGTGCGGCGGCAAGGAGCCGATGCCGACGCGTTCGTAGCGCTCGATCTCGCTGACCGCGGCGCGCAGCACGTCCAGCAGCGGCACCGGGCCGCGGGAGGCGTCGCCGCCATGCGGGTGGCCGGTCACGCCTGCCTCGGTGCCGGCCAGGAGCAGCAGGTTCTCGCCGTACCGGCGCATGCGAGTGGCGAGGTGGTCGAGGGTGAACAGGGTGCTGAGGCGGTCCGGATCGGACTCGTCGGCCTCCATGGACTCGATGACGCTCAGTTGGCGTTCGACGAGCCCGAGGCTGCGCACCGCGAGGTGCAGGAAGGTGCCCTGCATGGCGGCCGGGCCGGCGTCGACGCGTTCGCGCAGGGCCCGGCACTCGGCGAGCAGCCGTTCCCGTTCTGCGGCGAGTTCGTCCTTGCTCGTCATCAGGTAGGCGTTGTCGGCCTCGGCCTCCTTCGCCCGCTCCCCCAGCGCGGCGGTGGTGGCGCGCAGTTCGTTCAGCGAGCGGACGACGTCGGCGAACTCGTCGTTGCGTCCGGAGAAGCGGACCGGCTCCTCGCCCAGCGGGTCGCCTGCGACGCGGGCGGAGCCGCGCCGCAGGACCGACAGCGGGCGGGCCATGGACCGTGCGGTCTGCACGCTGATGCCGACGGCGAGGAGCAGGCACAGGCCGACGATCGCGATGTGGATCTCGAGGGAGGTGACGTCGTCGTCGCGCAGCTGCTCCAGGCGGTGCAGTTCCGCCGTGGCGAGCGAGGAGTGCACGCCGCGCATCCGGTCGATGCGGGCGGAGAGGGTGTCGGCGACGCGGGAGCGGCTCAGCGCGCGGTCGGAGGCGTCCAGGTAGGGCTGGTCGGTGAGCTTGTCCAGGTACCGCTGGGCGGTGCCGATGTCGGCGCCGGTGACAGTTTTGTCGTAGGTCTCCTGGGCCTTCGTGCCCGCGGACTGCTGGAAGTCGGCGACGGCGGACCGGGCCCGCACGTGGGCCTGTTGCGCCTCGGCCGTCAGCTTCTTCTGCGGGCCGGTCGCGGCGAGGGCGCCACGCAGCAGTCCCCGGACCGCGGATGCCTGTTCGACGGCGTGCCCGAGGTAGGGCAGGGCCGCGGCGGTGGCGTTCTCGGCGCGTCCGGGCAACCCGGAGGCGACGCTGCGTGAGGCGCGTTGCACGGCTTGGACGGTGTCGGAGTAGGCCACGTAGACGTCGTAGGCACTGTCCGAGCCGGAGAGCGCGTGTCGGCGCAGTCCGGGCAGGTCCTTCAGCCGCTGCCGTACAGGCCCCGGCACGGCGCCGGAGGCGAGGACCTCGTCGGTGAGCCGGTCGACCTGCGCCCGTCCGGACTCTCCGTCCGGCCCGGCCGGAGAGGAGTCCGCGCCGGTGTTCGTGCGGCCTCCGGCGACGTAGGCGACCATGGCGTCGCGTTCGTCGGAGAGGGCGTAGGCCAACGCGATCGTGTCCTGGTTGACCGTCGCGCGGTCGACCAGGTCCTGGGTCTCCGTCAGGTCTCCGGAAGAGGCGGCGATGCCGGGCGTGCCCGCGCCGACGACGGCGAGGGCGCACAGCGCCACGGAGGCGAGGAGCCGGTTGCGTACCCGCGCTCCGCGCCGGGTCCGGGTGGCGGGAACGGTCTCAGGACCGGCAGGTTTCCGAAGTCGCTTCGTCCGCACCCATGCTCGCAATCTGTTCCGCCCCGCGCCTGGGTCGGCGCGGGTGGTGGCCTCCAACTCGTGTGGCACGGGAGAAACTCCCCCGCCCCGACGCACGACGTCCGACACTTGCAGTGCCGCCTCAGGGTGGGTGTCGATCCCCCGGACGTGCCACCTGAAGGAGTGAACATCACTCGGGAGTTGGCTTACAACCCGACCCCCCTCGAAGCGGCGGGGCCCGTCCGCCTGGGGGGTGGAATTCCGGGCGCTGGCCTGGCAGGATGCCCGGCCGCACTGTCGCGGAACAACTGATTCCGGCGGATCTACGGCAGTCTGCGGGGCGTTGGCCGCGACGGCCACGGCAGCGGCGTGGGTCCCGTGTCGTACGGGCGCGGGAGAGAGATCGGCGGCTCGGGCCACACTGACACCATGCGCATCGAGACGGCAGGCGACCCCGGCGACCCGCAACGGCCCAACGAGGACTACGCATCGGTGGTTCTTCCTGCTTCCGGGGCGGGCGGCGCGGTCGTCGTGCTGGACGGCGTGACTCCGCCGGAAGGTGACGACGGCTGCGTGCACGGCGTCCCCTGGTACACGGCGCGACTCGGCGGAGCGCTGCTCGAACTGTCCGCTTCGCGGCGGGATATGACGCTGCCCCGCTGCCTCTCCGAGGCCATCGCGCGTACCGCCGAAGCCCATTCCCCAATCTGTGACCTTTCTCACCCTCGCACTCCGCAGGCGACCGTGTCGACGGCGCGCTGGGACGAGGAGACCGTCGAGTATCTGGTGCTCTCGGACGCGAGCCTGCTCCTGCAGGCAGGAGACGGCACCGTGAACCCGGTGCTGGACGCCCGGCTGGACCGGCTGCCCGAGGAGGTGTACGCGCTCAGGCGCCGGGTCCGCTCCCTGCCGAGCGGCACCGCCGAACGTTCCGCCGCGGCCGCCGCGTACGTCGAAGCCGTCGAGGCGCTGCGCAACGTGCCCGGCGGGCAGGGCTTCTACACCGCGGCCGCCGACCCGGACGTGGCCTCGCTCGCCGTCACCGGGACCACCCCGCGCCGCGATGTGCGGGCGCTGCTCGCGATGACGGACGGCGCCACCCGCTGGCGGGACCTCTTCGGCTTCGGGGACTGGGGCGACCTGTTCGCGCTGGTGCGCGAGGAAGGGCCGCAGACGCTCATTGACCGGGTGCGCGCCGCCGAATCGGCCGACCCGGCCGGCTCCGCCTTCGCCCGCTGGAAACGCCACGACGACGCGACGGCCGTCCTCGTGGAGTGGTGACCGGGCGGCGGGGCGGCAGCAGTCGGTGGGCGAACGTGGTTTTGTCGTGACCACGGTGCTCAATAGGATCCACCGATGATCATAGGAAGACGGGTGGCGGCAGTGCTGTGCGTACTGTCGGCCGCCCTCACGCCCCTTCTGCTGCCCGCCGCCCCCGCCGCCGCCGACGAGACGGCCGCCCAGAATCCGCCCAAGGTCGAACTCGTCCTCGACGTCAGCGGCTCCATGCGGGCACGCGACGTCGACGGCTCCTCCCGGATGTCCGCCGCACAGCAGGCCTTCGATGAGGTCATCGACGCGGTGCCCGACGAGGTGCAACTCGGCATCCGCACCCTCGGCGCCACCTATCCCGGCGACGACAAGAGCGTCGGCTGCAAGGACAGCGAACTGCTCTACCCGATCGGCCCGGTGGACCGCACCGAGGCCAAGACCGCCGTCGCCACGCTCCGGCCCACCGGCTGGACGCCCATCGGGTACGCCCTGCGCAAGGCCGACAAGGACCTCGGCGACTCCGGCGGCACCCGCCGCATCGTGCTCATCACCGACGGCGAGGACTCCTGCGGACAGCCCGACCCGTGCGACGTGGCACGTGAACTGGCCGCACACGGCACGCATCTGGTCATCGACACCCTCGGCCTGACCCTGGACGCCGGCACCCGCGAGCAACTCAGCTGCATCGCCCGCTCGACGGGCGGCACCTACACCGCCGTCCAGCACACCGGCCAGCTCACCGACCGTCTCAAGCAGCTGGTGCGCCGCTCCGCGCAGACACCCGTGCAGAACCCGACGGCCCTGCAGGGCGGAAAACACTGCAAGGACGCGCCGTCGTTGCGTCCCGGCGTCTACAGCGACCGCGAGGTCTTCGGTCAGCACCGCTGGTACCGCGTAGCGGTGCCGCCCGGCCAGGAACTGCGCGCCTCGGTGAGCGTCGCGGCGGACCGCGCGGTCAACCCGGACTACGGGGTGCTGCTGCGCGCGGTCGACCACGACGGGCGGGAACTGGTACGCGGCAGCGAGGCCGGCTCCGGGCGCACCGACGTGATCTCCACAGGCCTGCGATACCCGACGGCCGAAGCGGACGACAGCTCGGCACAGCAGGACGGCACCGATCAGACCATGGAGAAGCAAGACCCGCAGGCGCGCACGATCTGCCTGGAGGTCAGCACCTCCTTCTCCGCGCCGGACGGCGTACAGCGTGAACCGGGCCTGCCGGTGGAGCTGTCCGTCGACGTCGTCGACGGCCCCGACCAGGCAGCCGACGTCGCGGCCTTCGGCCTGGCACGCGGATGGATACCCCTGGTCCTGCTGACCGTCCTCGGGCTGGTTGCCGGACTGGTGTGGGGCCTGCTGGCCCAGTGGCGTCTCACCCTTCGGAGGGTCCGCTGATGCGAAGTGTGCGCATGGCGGCCGTACTGCTGACGGCCGGGCTGGCGCTCGGCGCCGGCACGGGCGTGGCCGCCGCCGACGACGCCGGCGACGGGAAGAGCGCCGGGCCGACGGAGGCGGGGACGACGTTCCGCACGGCGGCTCGCCTCACGCCCGGTGAGCCGGCCACCGCGGTCGCCTCCACCGGCGACTACCTGTACTGGTCCTTCCCCGCGGGGGCCGGACAGCACCCCGACCATCACAGCGAAGGTGACCCTGCCCGACGCCGACGTGCGGCACGGTTCGGGCAGTTGGCGGCTGGACGTCTACGACGGGCTGCGCCGCAGACAGCCGTGCACGGCGGGCACGCCGACGGCGACCGCCGGCCCGGACAAGGACACCCTCAAGCTGTACTGCACGCTGCGGACCGTGCGGGCCTGGGCCGAGCCTTGGTCCGACGCGCCGCTGCCCGGCGCGTACTACGCACGGCTGACGACGCTCGAGGTCCCGGAGAAGGATCTGGGCCTGCCGGTGCGCGCCGAAGTGCGGGCCGAATCGACGGACGCCGGCGGGGCCGAGGCCGTGGACGGCGACCTCGGTGCGCCGCTGCTGCCGGCGGTCGAGCCGGGCCGGACGGCGTCGCCGGACGCTCCGGTGCCGACCACGTCTGCCACGGCGTCGCCCTCACCGTCACCGTCACCGTCAAAGAACACTCTCACCGCGCCGGACGGCGACTGGTCGAGCTGGTGGACCGACCGCTGGCTGTGGACGGCGGCCGGCGGCGTCCTGGGCGCGCTGGCGGCGATCGGCGGCTACACGCTGACCCGCGGCCGGCGCTGACGCGCCGTCTTACGGCGGCCGGGCGGCCCGGGCGGCTGCGTCCACCGGGCCGGGCCGGCCGCCACCGCCGATTCGCCCCCGCGCGCCGGGGCGCGGCGCGCCCCGGCGCCGCCGGGGTCGCGACGGCGCCTGCCCGCTCGTCTCGAGCGCGGCCGGCGCACGGCCGGGAGGGCCCGGCTCCGTGCCCTCGCCATGGGCGGGGGCCGTCCATCCGGCGTGGCGACCGCCCGAGGGTCCACGTTGCCGGACTCCGGGGGCGTCGGAGGACGGGCGCCGTCAGGCGCCCGCGGTGCCTTCGTCTCCGGCCAGCGCGTTGAGGCGGTTCAGGAGCCGGGCCAGTTCGGCGATCTCCGTGCGGTCCCACGACGCGAGCTGCCGCCCGTACCGCTCGCGGCGCGCGCCCCGCACCCGTCCGAAGCGGGTCGCGGCCCTCCTCCGTCAGGTGCACGAGCCAGGCCCGGCCGTCCGCCGGGTCCGGGGTGCGGGCCACCAGGCCCAGGTCCTCCATCGTCCGTAGCTGACGGCTCATCGTCGCTTTGCCGACCCCGAAGTAGGCGGCGAGGGCGGTTGCCCGCTGCGGCCCGGCGTCCTCCAGCCGCACCAGCAGCCCGTAGGCGGACGACTCGAGTTCGGGGTGCACCTCGCGCGCCATCTCACCGGACGAGGCGCGGGCCCGCCGCAGGAACACGGCCAGTTCGCGTTCGAGGTCGAGAAACTCGCTGGCGTAATCCCCCGCCCCGGGCGGCGACGTCTGGTCCACACCACTCTCCGCGCTACCCGAACTCTCCTCGCCCGCCCCGGCGTCGTGCACGTCAGCGCCCTCTCCGGCTCGTTCCGATGCTGAAAGTTTCCGCCATCTGCCGCGATCGTCGCAGCTCCGCCATCATTTCGCAGGAGTAGACCAACGGCGCACAACGCCACCCCTTCCGCCGTCGTGGTCTACGCGCGTATCTTCCGACTGTCATGCACACCGCATCGGTGCGCATGCTGCTCCATCCCCCCACCCTTCCCACCGAGGTCTTCGGAGGCAGCGATGCCCAGCAACAGATCCGGTACGGCCCGCCCCTGGCGCCCCCTGGCGTCCGCCGCGGGAATGCTCGTCGCGGCACTCGCCCTCGTCTTCGCCCTGCCGGGCATGGCGCAGGCGGCACCGGGCGGCGACCACGCCCACCACATCAAGCGCGGACAGGCCTGGATGGGCATGACCCTCGCGCAGCACGACACCACCGACGGGTCGCAGCCGGGCGGCCAGTCGCTGCAAGCGGCCATAGAAGGCGTCGACGTCTCCAGCCACCAGGGCAACGTTGACTGGAACGGCCTGTGGAACAGCGGGGTGCGCTGGGCCTACAGCAAGGCGACCGAGGGCACCTACTACACCAACCCGTACTTCGCCCAGCAGTACAACGGCTCCTACAACGTCGGGATGATCCGCGGCGCCTACCACTTCGCGATCCCCGACGGCTCGAGCGGCGCCACCCAGGCCAACTACTTCGTGGACCACGGCGGCGGCTGGTCGCGGGACGGCAAGACGCTGCCCGGCGCGCTGGACATCGAGTACAACCCCTACGGCGCGACCTGCTACGGGCTGAGCCAGTCGGCGATGGTCAACTGGATCGCGGACTTCGTGAACACCTACCGGGCCCGCACCGGTCGCGACGCGGTCATCTACACCACGACCGACTGGTGGAGCCAGTGCACGGGCAACAACGGCGGCTTCGGGACGACCGACCCCCTGTGGGTCGCCCGCTACTCCTCCTCGCCGGGCACCCTGCCGGCCGGCTGGGGCGTCTACACCATGTGGCAGTACACCTCGACCGGCCCGATCGTGGGTGACCACGACGTCTTCAACGGCGCCTACGACCGCCTGCAGGCGCTGGCCAACGGCTGATCCCGCCCCTCACCCGAGTGGCCCCTCCCCACCACATGGGAGGGGCCACCGGTGTACATGCCGGGTCAGGCGGCCACCGGCAGGTCGGCGGACGCGGGCGCCAGCGCCAGCTCCAGCACCTGCCGCACGTCGGACACCGGGTGGACCTCCAGCCGCTCGAGCACTTCCGGCGGCACGTCGTCCAGGTCCGGCTCGTTGCGGCGCGGGATGACGACGGTGGTCACTCCGGCCCGGTGGGCGGCCAGCAGCTTCTGCTTCACCCCGCCGACCGGCAGCACCCGCCCGGTCAGCGAGACCTCACCCGTCATCGCCACGTCGGGCCGCACCTGACGGCCGCCGAGCAGCGACGCCAGGGCGGTGGTCATGGTGACTCCGGCGCTCGGGCCGTCCTTGGGCACCGCGCCGGCCGGAACGTGCAGATGGATGCCGCGTTCCTTCAGGTCGCCGACGGGCAGTTCCAGTTCGGCGCCGCGTGAGCGCAGGTAGGACAGCGCGATGTGCGCGGACTCCTTCATCACCTCTCCCAGCTGACCGGTGAGGGTCAGTCCGGTGGCGCCGGTCTCCGGATCGGCCAGCGACGCCTCGACGTACAGCACGTCGCCGCCCGCGCCGGTCACGGCGAGCCCGGTGGCCACGCCGGGCACCGCCGTACGCCGCTCGGCGGGGTCCTGCGCGGACTCCGGCGTGTGGTGCGGCCGGCCGATCAGCCGGCGCAGCGCGTCCACGTCGACGGTGTACGGCAGTTCCCGATCGCCCAGTTCGTGCTCGGCGACCACTTTGCGGAGCACCCGGGACAGCGCCCGCTCCAGGTTCCGCACGCCCGCCTCGCGGGTGTACTCGGCGGCGAGTTTCCGCAGCGCCGCCTCCCCAAGCTCCGCCTCGCCCGGGCGCAGCCCGGCACGCTCGAGCTGCCGGGGCAGCAGGTGGTCGCGGGCGATGACGACCTTCTCGTCGTCGGTGTACCCGTCGAGCCGGACGACGTCCATCCGGTCCAGCAGGGCCTCCGGGATCGCCTCCAGCACGTTGGCCGTGGCGAGGAAGACCACGTCGGACAGGTCGAGCTCGACCTCCAGGTAGTGGTCGCGGAAGGTGTGGTTCTGCGCCGGGTCGAGGACCTCCAGCAGGGCCGCGGCCGGGTCGCCCCGGAAGTCGGAGCCGACCTTGTCGATCTCGTCGAGCAGCACGACCGGGTTCATCGAACCGGACTCGCTGACCGCCCGCACGATCCGGCCGGGAAGCGCCCCGACGTAGGTCCGCCGGTGACCGCGGATCTCCGCCTCGTCACGGACGCCGCCGAGCGCGACGCGGACGAACTTCCGGCCCATCGCACGGGCCACGGACTCCCCCAGCGAGGTCTTGCCGACACCGGGCGGGCCCACCAGCGCGAGCACCGCGCCGCCGCGACGGCCGCCGACGACGCCCAGGCCGCGGTCCTCGCGGCGCTTGCGAACCGCCAGGTACTCGGTGATGCGCTCCTTGACGTCGTCCAGCCCGGCGTGGTCGGCGTCCAGGACGGCGCGGGCGCCTGCGATGTCGTAGGCGTCCTCGGTGCGTTCGGTCCACGGCATCTCCAGGACGGTGTCCAGCCAGGTGCGGATCCAGCCGCCCTCGGGCGAGGCGTCGGAGGACCGCTCCAGCTTCTCGACCTCCTTCAGCGCGGCCTTGCGCACCTCCTGAGGCAGCCCGGCGGCCTCGACGCGGGCGCGGTAGTCCTCGCCCTCGTCCTCCGGATCGCCGTTCAGCTCGGCCAGTTCCCTGCGGACGGCGTCCAGCTGGCGGCGCAGCAGGAACTCGCGCTGCTGTTTGTCGACGCCCTCCTGCACGTCCTTGGCGATCGAGGCGGCCACGTCCTGTTCGGCCAGGTGCTCGCGCAGCGTCTCGGTGGCGAACCGCAGCCGCTCGACGGGGTCGGTGGTACGCAGCAGGGTCGACTTCTGCTCGATGGTCAGGAACGGCGAGTAGCCGGCGTTGTCGGCCAGCTGGCTCACGTCGTCCAGTTGCTGGATGCGGTCGACGACCTGCCAGGCCTGGCGTTCGCGCAGCCAGGAGGTGGCCAGCGCCTTGTACTCCTTGACCAGCTCGGCGACGGAACCGGGCAGCGGCGAGGGCACGGGCTCGTCGATCTCGGCGCCCTCCACCCACAGGGCGGCCCCGGGTCCGGTCGTGCCGGCGCCGATGCGGACTCTGTGCACACCGCGGATCAGCGCGCCCGGATCGCCGTCGGCGAGCCGGCCGACCTGTTCGATCCGGCCGAGCACACCGGTGTCCGCGTAGGTGCCGTCGACGCGCGGCACCAGCAGGACGTGCGGCTTGTCGCCGCGCCCGGCGGCCGCCTGCGCCGCCTCGACGGCGGCGCGCACCTCTCGGTCGGAGAGGTCGAGCGGCACGACCATGCCGGGCAGGACGACCTCGTCGTCGAGCGGCAGCACGGGCAGGGTGAGTGGTGGGGACATCGAAGCCATGATCTCTCCCTAGACAGGCAAGTTGAGCGATACCGACTCAATGCATCCAACGGGCCGGATGTTCCCGGATGGAGCGGCCGTTCGCCCACAGCGATCAGGAGGACCCCGATCGAGCGGTCTCGACTGCGCGCCGCCGGATCCGAGCGGCTCGAGCAGCCATACTCCGGTCATGTCGTACTCCTCTGCACCGCTCTCGCGCCGCGCGCTGGGCGCCACCGTCCTTGCCGCTGCCGGAGCCGTGGTGAGCTGCGCCCGTGACACCTCGGCCGTCGCCGACCCGCCGACGCCGACGCTGGTGACCATGGACATCTCCGGCGGCTACGCAGGCGTCGACCGCGGCGTCACCGTCGCCGAGGACGGCTTCTGCACCGTCCGCGACCGGGACGAGACGCGCTCCCGCCCCCGGGTCGGACGGCAGGAGCTGACGCGGCTACGCGCCCTGCTCGAGGCCGCCGACCTGGCCGCACAGCCGTCCCACAGCATCGACCCGCACCTGCGGGACGGCTTCCACTACCGCCTGCGCTATCACGACCGGACGGTCGTGACGGACCTGTCGGGCGGCAACAGGCCGCTGCGGGACGCCGTCCGCCTCCTGGAAGAACTGATGACCAGCAGGTGAAGCGGAGGGCAGGATGGGGCACATGCTCATTCCAGACCCGCCGGCCCTCCCCGACGAGACGGCCGTCCTGGACCGCCGTGACGGACCGCACGGCGAGGTCGTGCTCCGGCACCAGGGCCAACTGCTGCAGATCATCGCCAACGGCTGCTTCCTGATGGACACCTCCGACGGCCGTTCCGAGCGGCTGCTGGTGCGCGCCGCACTCAACGCACTGGACGGCCGCGTGCGGCCTTCAGTGCTGCTCGGCGGGCTCGGAGTGGCCTTCTCACTCGACGAGGCCGCGCGCGAGCCCCGCTGGGGACGCGTCACCGTCGTCGAACGGGAGCAGGCGATCATCGACTGGCACCGCGACGGGCCGCTCAGCCGGTTCTCCGCCTCTGCCCGCGAGGACGCCCGCACACAGATCGTGCACGCCGACCTGCTGTGCCACCTTCGCACCTCGGGCGAGCGGTACGACGCGCTGTGCCTGGACGTCGACAACGGCCCGGACTGGACCGTGACCGACGACAACGACTCGCTGTACTCCCCCGACGGCCTGTCGGAGTGCCGTGAGATCCTGACGCCGGGCGGCGTGCTGGCCGTCTGGTCCGCCCAGCCGTCGGCCCGTTTCGAGGACGCGTTGCGGAACGCCGGATTCCACTCGGTGCGCACCGAGGAGATCCCCGTCACCCGCGGCGTCCCCGATGTCGTCCACTTGGGAACCCGCCCGGCGTAGCCGAGGCCGGTACGCGGCGCTTACTCTCTTGGCTGCACGCACACATCACAGACAAGCCACGGGCGAGGCACGGGCGGGGCACGGATGGATCCTGATGAACACCACACAGACACACGGCGGCGGCACGCCTGCCACCACTCCGGGCGCGCAGCGCCGCATCCTGGTCGTCGAGGACGACCCGACGATCGTCGACGCGCTGGCCCGTCGGCTGCGCGCCGAGGGTTTCCAGGTGCAGACGGCCGGCGACGGCCCGGCCGCCGTCGAGACGGCCGAGGCATGGCAGCCGGACCTGCTCGTGCTGGACGTCATGCTGCCGGGCTTCGACGGCCTGGAGGTGTGCCGTCGCGTTCAGGCGCAGCGGCCCGTCCCGGTCCTGATGCTGACCGCGCGGGACGACGAGACCGACATGCTCGTCGGACTGGGCGTCGGCGCGGACGACTACATGACCAAGCCGTTCTCCATGCGGGAGCTGGCCGCCCGCGTACACGTGCTGCTGCGCCGCGTGGAGCGGGCCACGATCGCCGCCGGCACCCCGCGCAGCGGCACCCTCCGGCTCGGCGAACTGGAGATCGACCACGCCCAGCGCCGCGTCCGGGTCACGGGCGAGGACGTGCACCTGACGCCCACCGAGTTCGATCTGCTGGTGTGCCTGGCCCACTCGCCGCGCGCCGTCCTCTCCCGCGAGCAGCTGCTCGCCGAGGTGTGGGACTGGGCGGACGCGTCCGGCACCCGGACCGTGGACAGCCACATCAAGGCGCTGCGCCGGAAGATCGGCGCCGAGCGCATCCGCACGGTGCACGGCGTCGGCTACGCGCTGGAGACCCCGAGCACCGCCGGGGCGGCCGGCGCCGGCGCCGCGGCGCCCGAGGGCTTGTGAGGTCCTGGCTCCGCCGCACCGGAGAGCGCGTGTGGGAGGCCCTGCGACCGATCGACCCGTGGCGGTCGGTGAAGGCGGCGCTGGGCGCCCTGGTGATCATCTCCGTGGTGATCACCACGTTCCTGGCCCTGTTCGCCGTGGAGTCGGCGACCGAGCTGCGGGTGATCACGGTGCTGTCGGTCATCGTCTCGCTGCTGATGACACAGTTCGTGGCGCAGTTCCTGACCGCGCCGCTGGACGAGATGACGGCCGTCGCCCGTGACATGGCGCGGGGCGACTACAGCCGCCGGGTCGAGGTACGCCGGCGGAACGAGTACGGCGAGCTGGCCGACGCCTTCAACCGGATGGCGCCGACCTGGAGGCCGTCGACCGGCACCGCAAGGAGCTGGTCGCCAACGTCTCGCACGAGCTGCGCACGCCCATCGCCGCGCTGCGCGCGGTGCTGGAGAACGTCGTGGACGGCGTGTACGAGGCCGACTCCGAGACGCTGCAGACGGCGCTGCGCCAGACCGAGCGGCTGGGCCGGCTGGTGGCGACCCTGCTGGACCTCTCCCGCCTGGACGGCGGCATCGTGCCGCTGCGGGCCCGCCGCTTCGAGGTGTGGCCGTATCTGTCCGACGTGCTGCGGGAGGCCAACATGAGCAAAAAGCAGGGGCACGCCCGCACGGACGTCCACCTGGACCTGGACGTCTGGCCGCCGGAGCTGACCGCGTACGCGGACACCGAGCGGCTGCACCAGGTGGTGGCTAACCTGATCGACAACGCGGTCAAGCACAGCCCCGCGCACGGCAAGGTCACGCTGCGGGCGCGGGCCGGAGAGACGCCGCAGAGCCTGCGGATCGAGGTGCAGGACGAGGGGCCCGGCATCCCGGAGTCCGAGCGGCTCGGTGTCTTCGAGCGCTTCAACCGCGCGCAGGCGCCAGGGCACGGCGGGAGGACGGCGGCACGGGACTGGGGCTGGCGATCGCGCGCTGGGCGGTCGACCTGCACGGCGGAAACATCCGAGTGGCCGAATCCGCTCGCGGCTGCCTGATCCAGGTCACTCTCCCGGGGCAGCGCACTCACACGACGTTGACATAGGGTCGTCTTCGACCGGGCTGGTGACGCCTCCGCGCCCGCCGCGGTTCCGCATCCCGGCCATAAGAATGTGTGTTTCCCGCCAAAACCAGCGCCGAAACCAGGTTTCCGGTGTGACGTACACGACGACCACCCCCTCCGGACTGCAACCTGGGCCGTTGGGGGCGTAGCCTTTATTTCCGCTGTCCACCACCTTTAGGAAGCGGAAGAGGGCGGTTGCCGCCGTGTCGTCACAGTCCCCCAAAACCTCGAGCGTCTCGACCGAGCAGGACGGGAGCGGGAAGAGCCCCGCGCCCGCCACGTTCGGAGCGAACGAGTGGCTCGTCGACGAGATCTACCAGCAGTACCTCCAGGACCCGAACTCGGTAGACCGAGCCTGGTGGGACTTCTTCGCCGACTACAAGCCCAGCCCCGGCGGAGGTGAGCCGAAGACCGGGGGCGGCGCTCCCGCTTCGCCCCCGACCGCCGGGTGCGGGCTCCTCGGCCGCGCCCTCCGCTCCGGCGGGCACGCCGCAGGCCCCGGGTTCGGGCCCGTCGGCCGGCGCGGCCGCGGCCGCCGCCGCGCAGCGTGCCGGTTCCCCGGCTCCGTGCACAGCCGGCCGACCGCGCCACAGCAGGCCCCGAGCACTCCGGCCAAGCCGGCCGAGGCGCCCGAGCAGGCCGAGCCGCAAGAGCGCGCCGAAGAGCGCGCCGAAGGCTGAGCAAGCCGGCCGAGGAGGGCCCGGAGTACGTGACGATGCGCGGTCCGTCCGCCGCCGTCGCCAAGAACATGAACGCCTCGCTGGAGCTGCCCACCGCCACCAGCGTGCGGGCGCATCCCGGTGAAGCTGCTGATCGACAACCGCATCGTCATCAACAACCACCTCAAGCGCGCCCGCGGCGGCAAGGTGTCCTTCACGCACCTGATCGGCTACGCCATGGTGCAGGCGCTGAAGGCGATGCCCTCGATGAACGTGTCGTTCACCGAGAAGGACGGCAAGCCGACGCTGGTCAAGCACGACCACGTCAACCTGGGCCTGGCCATCGACCTGGTGAAGCCGAACGGCGACCGCCAGCTGGTCGTCGCGGCGATCAAGAAGGCCGAGACCCTCACCTTCTTCGAGTTCTGGCAGGCCTACGAGGACATCGTGCGCCGGGCCCGGAACAACAAGCTGACGATGGACGACTTCACCGGCGTGACCGCGTCGCTGACGAACCCCGGCGGCATCGGCACCGTGCACTCCGTGCCGCGGCTGATGCCCGGCCAGGGCCTGATCGTCGGCGTCGGCGCCATGGAGTATCCGGCGGAGTTCCAGGGCACCTCGCAGGACACCCTGCACCGGCTGGGCGTCTCGAAGGTCATGACCCTGACCTCGACCTACGACCACCGGGTGATCCAGGGCGCGGCCTCGGGCGAGTTCCTGCGGATCATGCACCAGCTGGTGCTCGGCGAGAACAGCTTCTACGACGAGATCTTCGAGGCGCTGCGCATCCCCTACGAGCCGGTCCGCTGGCTCAGGGACATCGACGTCAGTCATGACGACGACGTCACCAAGGCCGCGCGCGTCTTCGACCTGATCCACTCCTACCGGGTGCGCGGCCACGTCATGGCCGACACCGACCCGCTGGAGTACAAGCAGCGCAAGCACCCGGACCTGGACATCACCGAGCACGGGCTCACGCTGTGGGACCTGGAGCGCGAGTTCGCCGTCGGCGGCTTCGCCGGCCGGACCATGGCGAAGCTGCGCGACATCCTGGGCGTGCTGCGCGACTCGTACTGCCGCACCACCGGCATCGAGTACATGCACATCCAGTCGCCGGCCGAGCGCAAGTGGATCCAGGACCGCGTCGAGCGGCCGCACACCTCGCCGGAGCGCGAGGAGCAGCTGCGGATCCTGCGGCGCCTCAACGCCGCCGAGGCGTTCGAGACGTTCCTGCAGACCAAGTACGTCGGCCAGAAGCGGTTCTCGCTGGAGGGCGGCGAGTCCGTCATCCCGATGCTGGACGCGATGATCGACGCGGCCGCCGAGTCGCGGCTGGACGAGGCCGTCATCGGCATGGCCCACCGCGGCCGGCTGAACGTGCTGGCGAACATCGTCGGCAAGTCCTACGCGCAGATCTTCCGCGAGTTCGAGGGCAACCTCGACCCGAAGTCGATGCACGGCTCCGGCGACGTGAAGTACCACCTGGGCGCGGACGGCACCTTCACCGGCCTGGACGGCGAGCAGATCAAGGTGTCGCTGACGGCCAACCCCTCCCACCTGGAGGCCGTCGACCCGGTCGTCGAGGGCGTGGCGCGCGCCAAGCAGGACATCATCGGCAAGGGCGGCACGGACTTCACCGTCCTGCCGATCCAGGTGCACGGCGACGCGGCCTTCGCGGGCCAGGGCGTGGTGGCCGAGATCCTGAACATGTCGCAGCTGCGCGGCTACCGCACCGGCGGCACCGTGCACATCGTGATCAACAACCAGGTCGGCTTCACCGCACCCCCGGAGTCGGCACGGTCCTCGATGTACTGCACCGACGTGGCGCGGATGATCGAGGCGCCGATCTTCCACGTCAACGGCGACGACCCCGAGGCGGTCGTCCGGGTGGCGCGGCTGGCGTTCGAGTACCGGCAGGCGTTCAACAAGGACGTCGTGATCGACCTCATCTGCTACCGCCGGCGCGGCCACAACGAGACGGACAACCCGTCCTTCACCCAGCCGCTGATGTACAACCTGATCGACAAGAAGCGTTCGGTGCGCAAGCTGTACACCGAGTCACTGATCGGCCGGGGCGACATCACGATGGAGGAGGCCGAGCAGGCCCTGCAGGACTTCCAGGGCCAGCTGGAGAAGGTCTTCACCGACGTCCGCGAGGCCGCCAACGCGCCGCATGAATCGGTGGTGCCCGAGCAGCCCGCCGCCGACTTCCCGGTCGCGCTGGACACCGGCATCAGCCAGGAGGTCGTCAAGCGGATCGGCGAGTCGCAGGTCAACGTGCCCGACCGGATCAAGGTGCACCCGCGGCTCATGCCGCAGCTGCAGCGCCGCGTCACCCAGATCGAAGAAGGCACGATCGACTGGGCCACCGGTGAGACGCTGGCTTTCGGCTCGCTGCTGATGGATGGCACGCCGGTCCGGCTCTCGGGCCAGGACTCGCGGCGCGGCACCTTCGGCCAGCGGCACGCGGTGCTCCTCGACCAGAACTCCGGCGAGGACTTCACCCCGCTGCTGTACCTGTCCGAGAACCAGGCCCGGTTCAACGTCTACGACTCGCTGCTGAGCGAGTACGCGGCGATGGGCTTCGAGTACGGCTACTCGCTGGCCCGCCCCGAGTCGCTGGTGATGTGGGAGGCACAGTTCGGCGACTTCGGCAACGGCGCCCAGACCGTGGTGGACGAGTTCATCTCCTCCGCCGAGCAGAAGTGGGGCCAGACCTCGGGCGTGACCCTGCTGCTGCCGCACGGCTACGAGGGCCAGGGTCCGGACCACTCCTCGGCCCGCATCGAGCGTTACCTGCAGTTGTGCGCGCAGCAGAACATGACGGTGGCCATGCCGACGCTGCCGTCGAACTACTTCCACCTGCTGCGCTGGCAGGCGCACAACCCGCACCACCGTCCGCTGATCGTCTTCACCCCGAAGTCGATGCTGCGGCTGAAGGCGGCCACCTCGAAGATCGACGAGTTCACCTCCGGCCGGTTCCGTCCGGTCATCGCCGACGACACGGTGAACCCGGAGGAGGTGCGCAAGGTCGTCTTCTGCTCCGGCAAGGTCTTCTACGACCTGGACGCGGAGCGGAAGAAGCGCGGCGCGAACGAGGTCGCCCTCATCCGCATCGAGCGGCTCTACCCGCTGCCCGGCGCGGAGATCCAGGAGGCGCTGGCACCCTTCACGAAGGCGCAGAAGTTCATCTGGGCCCAGGAGGAGCCGGCCAACCAGGGCGCGTGGCCGTTCATCGCGCTCAACCTGGTCGACCACCTGGACCTGATCATCGGTGCGGCACCCGACAACGCCGACCGGCTGCGTCGCGTCTCGCGGCCGTCCTCCTCCTCGCCGGCCGTCGGCTCCGGCAAGCGGCACCAGGAGGAGCAGAAGGCGCTGGTGGGCGAGGTGTTCGACCTGTAGTCGCCATACCGGGTGTGCCGCCGGGAAGGCGGCACACCCGGGTGATCTGCGTCGCTTGGCGGGGCGGGGGCTGGTTGCCCCCGCCCCGCGGCGTTAGCGTGTGATCATGTTTGCTGCCTACGCCGCACGACTCGACTCCGACCGGCCGCTCGACGGGCTCGAGTTGGGGGAACGCCCCGAACCCCAGGTGCCACCGGGCTGGACGACCGTCGACGTCAAAGCCGCCTCGCTCAACCATCACGACCTGTGGTCGCTGCGCGGGATCGGGCTGAGCGCCGAGGTGCTGCCCATGATCCTGGGCTGTGACGCGGCCGGCGTCGACGCCGACGGCAACGAGGTCGTCCTGCACTCGGTCATCGGCCAGACCGGGCACGGGGTCGGCCCGCGCGAGCCGCGGTCGATCCTCACCGAGAAGTACCAGGGCACCTTCGCCGAACGGGTCGCCGTCCCGCAGTGGAACGTGCTCCCGAAGCCGAAGGAGCTGTCCTTCGAGGAGGCCGCCTGCCTGCCGACGGCCTGGCTGACGGCGTACCGGATGCTGTTCACCAACTCCGGCGTGCGCCCCGGCGACTCGGTGCTGGTGCAGGGCGCCGGCGGCGGCGTCGCGACGGCGGCGATCGTGCTCGGCGCAGCGGCCGGTCTGCGGATGTTCGCCACCAGCCGCGACGAGGCCAAGCGCAAGCGTGCCGAGGATCTGGGCGCCGAGGGCGCGTTCGAGACCGGTGCCCGGCTGCCTCAGCGGGTGGACGCCGTGCTGGAGACGGTCGGCGCGGCTACCTGGTCACACTCGGTGAAGTCGCTCAAGCCGGGCGGCACCCTGGTCATCTCAGGCGCGACGAGTGGCCCGAACCCGAAGGCCGCCGAGCTCAACCGGGTCTTCTTCCTGGAGCTGAAGGTCGTCGGTTCGACGATGGGCAGCAAGGAGGAGCTGTCCGCGCTGCTGAGCTTCTGCGCCGCCAAGGGCGTGCGGCCGGTCGTCGACTCCGTCCTGCCTCTTGACCGGGCACGGGAGGGCTTCGAGAAGATGGCCGGCGGCGACCTGTTCGGCAAGGTCGTCCTCACCGTCTGAGAGCTCGGCGCCCCCTCGCGCCGACGTCGACACGGCCGGCAGGGCATCGGCGTCGGCACCGCCCTGCTGCGGCGATGCAACGAGACCGGCCCGCCTGCCTGCCCACCCGGAGGTCCAGCTGCCGGGCGGCCTGCCGACGTATTCGACGCGGCGGGAGCCGGCACGCTGAAGCGCGGCGTCACTCGGCTGCGCCGTCGCGCAGTGTCGCGCCGATGTGGGCCGCTGCGGTGGCCAGGTGCCTGCGCACGTCGCGCAGCTGCGGCGCGTCCACGCCGTGGTCGCGGGCAGCGTCACGCACGTCGTCACGGAACCGGTCGAGCAGCCGCTCCAGGTCACGTGCCGGGTCCTGTGACGCGGTCTCGGCGTGCGTGGGGTCGGCCCAGTCGGGGACGTCTGCGCCTGCCGCATCCGGCTTGACGTTCGACGGCCAGGCAGAGGTGTGTCCCGTGACCCGGCCCAGGTCGCCCATCTCGCGCATGAACTCCCCCAGCCCGGTCTGTACGGCGCCCGCCCAGTCGCCCGTCCTGGCCTGGCTGCGGACCTGGTCCTGCACCTGGTGCGCGACCTGCCGCAGGTGGTCCATGGTCTCCTCGTGCGCCTCACGCTCCTTGCGGGCCTGGGTACGTGCCTGGTCGGCGTCCTGGCGGGCGCGCCGGGCCTGCTCCTTCCACTCCTGCTTGACGCGTTTGACCTCCTCCTTGGCCTGCCGCCAGGCCTCCTTGTCGCCGCGCGCGACGCCCTCCCAGTTCGCGGGGTCCCACGGCCCGCCCTGCCAGGGCAGGCCGCCCGGCGCCGGCCGCCGCGGGTGCTGCGCGCCTGCTCGCGCATCTCGGTGCGCAGGTCGTGTGCGGAGCCGCTGACGTCCTCGCGGATGTCGGCGGCGAGCGAGGCGAGGGACTCGCTGATCTCCAGCTCGAGTTCGGCGAGTTCGGCCTGCCGGCCGGCGAGTTCGGCCCGTCCGGCGTCGGTGAGGGAGTAGACCTTGCGGCCGCCCTCGGTGGAGTGGGTGACCAGCCCCTCGGCCTCCAGCTTGGCGAGCCGGGGGTAGACGGTGCCGGCGGAGGGCGCGTACAGGCCCTGGAAGCGCTCCTCGAGCAGCCGGATCACCTCGTAGCCGTGCCGGGGCGCCTCCTCCAGCAGCTTGAGCAGGTACAGGCGCAGGCGGCCGTGGCGCGAAGACGGGGGGCATGTCAGACGTCCTTACGGAAGGAGGCGGCGGGGGTCTCTTCGGGAGTGTCGTCGCTCTCGTCGTGGCCGGGCGGTCGCCGCAGCAGGGCGATGGCTCCGGATACGGTGTTGGCCCGCAGCGTTCCGCCGCCCGACCCGAGCGTGCCGCTCATGCGGCCCCAGTGGAACGCGGGACGGCTGCCGTTGCCCCACTGGCCGAGCTCGTCGAAGGCGGAGGAGATCTTCCCGCCGGCGCTGTTCAGGTCGACTTCCGCGTGCGGTGTCCGGCCGGCAGGCGCAGGGCGACCTCGCCGGAGACGGTGTTGAGGTTGACGTCCGTGCGGGCGGTCCACGAGTCGACGTCGATGATCATGTCGCCGCTGACGGTGTCGCCCTTGATGGAGCCGCCGGCGCCGCTCAGCACGGTCAGGCCACCCGAGACGGAGTGGAACCGCAGCGGCCCGGCCAGCCCCTGCGCCTCGACGGCGCCGGAGACGGTGTCCGCGTGCGCACCTCCCCGGTCAGCCCGGCCAGTGTGCGTGTGACCGGAGACGCCGCGCAGCTCCGTGCGCCCGCGGATGCCGCTGACGACGGCGCTCGCGCCGACGACGCCGACGCTGAGCCGCGCCCCGGCCGGCACCCTGGCGGTGACCACGGCCTCCCGGTTCCAGCCCTTGCGGTCGAGCCACTTCAGAAAGCCCTTCCACGGCAGGTCGTCGTAGGCGACGACGAGCCGGCCGCCCTTGAAGGTGACGGTGCAGCGCCGGCCCGTGCAGCACGTCGACCTCGATGCGGGCAGTGGGGTCGTCGGTACCGACGACGTTGACGGTGCCGTTCACGATGCGCACGTCGAGGGTGTCGACGGTGTCGAAGTCGAGGGTGCGGGAGTCGGAGATCTCCCATGAACTGGCGGCGGGCACGGCGGCCTCCCCTGAGTAGGCGTGCGACGACATATCGCGTCTCTCGAGAAACACGATATGTCGCGAGTCGGGAAGAGGCAAGTGTCGCCGGCCGCGGTCAGTCGTCCTCGTCCTCGTCGTCGTCCAGGCGCGCCAGCCAGGTGGCCAGGCGCTCCACCGGGACCTCGAAGTCCGGGTTGAGGTCGACGAACGTCACGCAGCTGCTCGGCCAGCCACGCCAGGCTGACCTCCTCCTCGCCGCGCCGCTGCTCCAGCTCCTCGATGCCGCGGTCGGTGAAGTACACGGGGGCTCCCTCGGGGCCTGGAAAATCGGGACGGATGACGGCACCAGGGTATGCGGCTCCCCCGGCGGCACCCCGCCCGACCTGTAGTGTCCCCACGTGTCCGCTCCCCCCATGCCCCCGCTGTTCCCGGCACTGGCCGCAGGCTCCCACCACACCGCCCTGCGCTTCGGGGACCAGACGCTCAGCCACGCCGAACTCGCCTCCGCGGCAGGCGCGCAGGCCGCGAAGCTGGCCTCCGCCGCCGCCCACCGGGTCGCCCTGTGGGCCACGCCCACCCTGCACACCGCGGTCGGCGTGGTCGCCGCGCTGCTCGCCGGGGTGGCGGTCGTTCCGCTCAACCCCCGGTCCGGCGACCGCGAGCTGACGCACATCCTGGCGGACGGCGACCCGTCCCTGGTACTGGCCGCACCCGGCGACGTGCTGCCGCCGGCGCCGGCGACGCTGCCACGCCTCGACGTCGAGACCGCACCGGGCCGTCCGGCCGATCGCGGGCCGGCCGGCCTCCCGCCGGAGCCCGACGGGGAGACGCCGGCCCTCATCGTCTACACCTCCGGGACGACCGGGCCGCCCAAGGGCGTCGTCATCCCGCGCCGCGCGATCGCCGGGACCCTCGACGCGCTCGCCGACGCCTGGCAGTGGACGGCCCAGGACGTCGTCGTCCACGCCCTGCCGCTCTTCCACGTGCACGGCCTGATCCTCGGCGTTCTCGGCCCGCTGCGCCGCGGCGGCGCCCTGCACCACCTGGACCGGTTCTCCCCCGACGCCGTCGCCCGTGCGCTGGCCGACGGCGGGACGATGCTCTTCGGCGTCCCGACCATGTACCACCGCATCGCCGAAGCCCTCGACGACCGACGCCGCGTTGGCGGGCGCACTGGCCGGCGCCAGGCTGCTGGTCTCCGGCTCCGCCGCGCTGCCCGTGCACGACCACGAGCGGATCACGGCGGCCACCGGACGGCGGGTCGTCGAGCGCTACGGCATGACCGAGACGCTGATGAACACCAGCGTCCGGGCGGACGCCGAGAAGCCGCAGCCGGGCACGGTGGGCGTGCCGCTGCCCGGCATGGAACTGCGGCTCGTCGACGACACCGGCGAGGAGATCACCGCATACGGGCCGGAGAACGTCGGCGAGATCCAGGTGCGCGGACGCAGCCTGTTCCTGGAGTACCTGAACCGGCCCGAGGCTACGGCGGCCGCCTTCGACGGCGACTGGTTCCGCACCGGGGACATGGCCAGCCGGGACGCCGACGGCGCCGTGCGCATCGTCGGGCGCCGCTCCACCGACCTGATCAAAAGCGGCGGTTACAAGATCGGGGCGGGCGAGATCGAGAACGCGCTGCTGGAACACCCGGGCGTGCGGGAGGCCGCGGTCACCGGCGAGCCCGACCCGGACCTGGGCGAGCGGATCGTCGCGTGGATCGTGCCGGTCTCGGCCGCCATGCCGCCCGCGCTCGACGAACTCGCCGACCACGTCGCCGCGCGGCTCTCCCCGCACAAACGCCCGCGGGTCCTGCACGTGCTGGACGCCCTGCCGCGCAACGACATGGGCAAGATCATGAAGCGCGCCCTGCAGGCCTGACGACGCACGGCTGCCCGCGCCGACCTGCGTCGGCACGGGCAGCGGTGGGCGAACGCGTCACAGGACCTTCGAGAGGAAGGATTTCGTGCGCTCGTGCTGCGGGTTCCTCAGCACCTCGCGCGGGTGGCCGGACTCGACGACCACGCCGTCGTCCATGAAGACCAGCGAGTCGCCGACCTCACGGGCGAAGCCCATTTCGTGCGTGACCACGATCATCGTCATGCCGTCCTCGGCGAGGCCGCGCATCACGTCCAGCACCTCGCCGACCAGCTCCGGGTCCAGCGCGGAGGTCGGCTCGTCGAACAGCATCAGCTTCGGCTCCATCGCCAGCGCACGGGCGATCGCCACCCGCTGCTGCTGACCGCCGGAGAGCTGGGAAGGGTAGTTGTGCGTCTTGTCACCGAGCCCGACCCGGTCCATCAGCTTCATGGCCCGCTCGCGGGCCGCCGCCTTGGACTCGCCCCGCACCTGGACGGGGGCCTCCATGACGTTCTCGACCGCGGTCATGTGAGGGAAGAGGTTGAAGCGCTGGAAGACCATGCCGATGTCCCGGCGCTGCGCGGCGACCTCGCGCTCCTTGAGCTCGTAGAGCTTGTCGCCGCTCTGCCGGTAACCGACCAGGTCGGCCGTCGACGTAGAGCCGGCCGGCGTTGATCTTCTCCAGGTGGTTGATGCAGCGCAGGAACGTCGACTTGCCGGAGCCGGACGGACCGACGAGGCAGAACACCTCGCGCGGAGCCACCTCCAGGTCGATGCCCTTGAGGACGTGCGTGGCACCGAAGGACTTGTGGACGGCTTCGGCCTTGACCATGGGATTCATCAGGCCCTCGCCCCCGATCCGGTGCCGCGGGTGAACGTGAACAAGTTCTTCCTCACCCGCTGCAGCGGAGTTTCGGGCAGGGACCGCGACGCGCCACGCGCGAAGTACCGCTCGATGTAGAACTGGAAGATGCTGAACACCGTGGTCATGACCAGATACCAGATGGTGGCCACCATGAGCATTTCCATCGACGCGAGATTGCTCGAGGAGATGTCAGTGGCCACCTTGAGGAGTTCGGCGAACTGGATCGCGTAAGCCAAGGAGGAGGTCTTGAGCAGGTTGATGAACTCGTTGCCCGTCGGCGGCACGATCACCCGCATCGCCTGGGGAAGGACGATGCGCCGCATCGTCCTCATCCCCGTCATGCCAAGGGCGTGGGCCGCCTCGGTCTGACCGTCGTCGACGGACTGGATGCCTGCCCGGCTGATTTCCGCCATGTACGCGGCCTCGTTCAGACCCAGTCCCAGCAGCGCGGCGAGGAACGGCGTCATGACGTCGTTCATCTCGTTCTTGTAGAAGCCGAGGTTCAGGATCGGGAAGATCAGCGCCAGGTTGAACCACAGGAACAACTGGACCAGCACCGGCGTGCCACGGAAGAACCAGATGTATCCGTCAGGCGACGCTGGACATCACCGGGTTCTTCGACAACCGCATGACGGCGAGCACGGTGCCGCCCACGATGCCGATGATCATCGCCAGCACCGTGATCAGCAGGGTGTTGCCCGCGCCCGACAGAACCCTGTCGTTGAACAGGTAGTGGGGCACCGTAGGCCAGTTGATCTTGGCGTCGGCGAACGCGACGGCGAGCAGCGCGAGCACCACCAACACCAGGGCGGCGCTGATCCAGCGGCCGTAGTGCCTGACCGGAATGGCCTTGACGGCCTCAGGCTGCACCTTGTCGGTGGATAGGAGAGGAGTCGGGCCTGCCGGCCCCGGCGTCGTCCTTGGAGACGGACACCGAGGCTGTGGCCCTGTCCTGGGGTTCGGACACGGAGAACTACCTTTGCAGCGAGTGGATCAGGCCCGGCCGGCTCACTTGCTTCCTGCGGCGTTGACCGTCGCCTTGTCCAGGGCGCCGTTGGTGACCTTCCACTTCTTCATGACCTTCGCGTAGTCGCCGTTCTTCATGATCGCGTTCACCGCGGCCTGGACGGCGTCCCGCAGCTTGGTGTTCGTCTTGCTCACCGCGATGCCGTACGGGGCAGCGTCGATCTGGTCCCCGACGACCTGGAAGTTCTTGCCACCGCCCGAGGTCTTCGCGTTGTAGGCGGCCACCGGGAAGTCGTTGAGGTCCGCCACCGCGCGGCCCTGCCTGACCTGGACGAGCGCGTCGGTGTCCTTCTTGAAGTCGAGGATCTTGATCGGCTTGTCGCACTTCTTGCTCTGCGCCTTGGCCAGGTCCTCGTTTGCCGTGCCGCGCTGCAGGGCGATCGTCGTGCCGCACAGATCCTTGAGCGAGCGGATGTGCTTCGGGTTGCCCTTCTGCACCAGGATCGTGGAGCCCGCCTGGAAGTAGTTGACGAAGTCGGCACCCGATCCGACCTTCTTGCCCTTGTCGTCCAGGCCCTGTTCCCGGTTCTTGGTGTCCGTCATCGCCGACATGATGAGGTCGTAGCGGCCGGAGTTCATGCCGGTGACCAGACCGTCGAACGTGCCGCTCTGGAACTTGAACTCCACGCCGAGCTGCTTGCTCATCGCCTTCGCAAGATCGGGGTCGATGCCGACGGTCTTGCCGCTGTCGTCAAGGAACTCGACCGGCGCGTAGGCGATGTCCGAACCGACGTTGATGGAACCCTTGTCCTGGATCTTCTTGGGCAGCTTGCTGAACAGCGGCGCGGCGCTCCCCTTGGTCTTTCCGCCGGACTGTGCACCGTCGGTGTGGTCGCCGCAGCCGGACAGCAGGAGGGTCCCCGCGACCGCGACTGCGCCGAGGGCTGCTATCCGGGAACGGGCGGCCGGGCGACGAGAGGTGCGTGCCGTCATTACTGCGTCCTCCTGCTGGATGAGTGGAGTAGCCGTGGTCGAGAGACACTCCATCGGGTGGCGTGACCTTATGCGATGCGTGGCATCTTGCCATCCGGACCAGCGGGTACAGGGCGCAGCCGAGGTCAAAATCGGATAACGGAGAACGCGTTCCGCATACAGGGCACGACCGGGCGGGCTACAGAGCGGAGTCCCGCCGCCGAGTTCCCCTGCCCGGGTCTCACTTCGTGGACGATCGGCGGAGAATCGTAGGGTTTCACGGCGTATGTCGAGTGAGGGTCACCGCACCGGCGCCTCGGCGTTCGTGCCCGGCCGCCGGTCTCCGGTAGAAAGGACGATTACACCCCTCACCCGGGGACCTGGGCGCGTGTGCGGCGCGCCCGGCGTCCGTACCGCCCGGTCGGCGGCCCAACCACCGGCCTCAGGTGACGGACGTGGTGCCCGCCCGCTCCTCACACCGGGAGCGGCCACCCTCGAGCAGATAAAGGACAAGGGGTCCACAACAGTGGCAGCGGAGATCGTCAATCCGAAGGACCAACTGGGCGAGGACGTGATCGACCCGGCCTTCGCCCTCCACCGCGGCGGCAAGATGGCCGTGCAGGCGACCGTGCCCGTGCGCGACAGGGAAGACCTGTCCCTCGCCTACACGCCCGGCGTCGCGAAGGTGTGCAGCGCCATCGCCGAACAGCCGGAGCTGGTGCACGACTACACGTGGAAGTCCCAGGTGGTGGCCGTCGTGACCGACGGCAGCGCCGTGCTGGGCCTGGGCGACATCGGCCCGGAGGCGTCACTGCCGGTGATGGAGGGGAAGGCGATCCTCTTCAAGCAGTTCGGCGGCGTCGACGCGGTGCCGATCGCGCTGGACTGCCGGGACGTCGACGAGCTGGTGGAGACCATCGTCCGGCTCGCGCCGTCCTTCGGCGGCATCAACCTGGAGGACATCTCGGCGCCGCGCTGCTTCGAGGTGGAGCGGCGGCTCAAGGAGCGCCTGGACATCCCGGTCTTCCACGACGACCAGCACGGCACCGCCGTCGTCACCCTGGCCGCGCTGCGCAACGCCGCCCTGTTGCGCGGGCGCAAGTTCGGCGAGCTGCACGCGGTCATCTCCGGCGCCGGGGCGGCGGGTGTGGCCATCGCGAAGATCCTGGTGGAGGCAGGCATCGGCGACGTGGTGGTCTGCGACCGCAAGGGCGTGGTCTCCGCGGACCGCGAGGACCTCACCGACGTCAAGCGCCACCTGGCCTCCTTCACCAACAAGGCGGGCCGCACCGGCTCGCTGGCCTCGGCACTGGCCGGCGCGAACGTCTTCATCGGCGTCAGCGGCGGGACCGTGCCGGAGGAGGCGGTGGCCTCGATGGCCGAGGACGCGTTCGTCTTCGCCATGGCCAACCCGAACCCCGAGGTGCACCCGGACGTCGCACGCAAGCACGCGGCCGTGGTGGCCACCGGGCGCAGCGACTACCCGAACCAGATCAACAACGTGCTGGCCTTCCCCGGCATCTTCGCGGGCGCGCTGCAGGTGCGGGCGTCCGAGATCACCGAGGGCATGAAGCTGGCGGCCGCCGAGGCGCTGGCGGCCGTGGTGGCCGACGAGCTGAGCGCGGACAAGGTCATCCCGTCGCCGTTCGACGAGCGGGTGGCCCCGGCCGTCACCGCGGCGGTCGCCGCGGCGGCCCGCGCCGAGGGCGTCGCCCGCCGCTGACGTTCAGGACGCCGCCCGAGGGGTGCGGGCCGTCGGGCCCGCGCCCCTCGGGCGGCTCTCGGCGTGTGCTCAGCGCAGCGCCAACACGAGGGCGTCCCGCGGCCCGGCCCACACCGCACGGGCCTCCGCGAACCCGCCGTTGCGGAGCGTCGTCGCGTGCCAGTTTGGGGACTGCACCTCCTCGCTGGGGTGGTCGCCGTCCTCGGGGCGGCCGAAGAGGGCGAAGCGTTCGGCGGTCGGGGCGGCGAGTGCGTCGTCCTCCGCCGCGGCGCGCCACCAGGCCGTCCAGTCCACTTCGCCGGCCTGCTTGGCTCGCTCGCGCCGGGCACGGTCGTAGGCGTGCGCGGCCTGGTTGATGCGCGGCGTCGTCTCGTCCGGCATGTGATCGGCGTTCATGAAGACGCCGCCCTCCCGCACGAGGCCGCCGAGCTGCCCGTAGAGCTCGCCAGCTGCTCGGTGCGCATCCAGTGCAGGGCGGTCGCGGTGAGCACCGCGTCGTACTCGCTGTGCGGCAGCCGCTCGGATCCAGTCGGCCTCGCGCAGGTCCGCCGGGACGAACTGGGCGCGCTCGTCACCGGCGAAGGTGCCGCGGGCGATGGTGAGCAGCGCCGGGTCGAGGTCGACGCCGGTGGTGCGCGCCGCCGGGAAGCGGCGCAGCGCGCGGGCGGTGATGCTGCCCGTGCCGCAGGCGAGGTCCAGGATCCGGGGCTCCGGCCCGACGAGGGCCTCGACCATGTCGAGCATCACCCGGAACCGCTCCTCGCGGTCGGGCATGAAGAACTCCTGCTGGCGGTCCCAGCTGTCCTGCCAGCCCTGCCAGTCCGTCACCGTGTGCGCCGCCATGGCCGCCCCTCCTCGAGTAATACCCTGGTGGCCAGGTCGGCCATTACGGACACCATAGAGCGTCGCAGGTAAGGATCACAAGTGGAACTCACCTATTACTCGGACTTCGCCGTGCGGCTGGTGAACACCGAGGAGCCCGAGCGCGGCGAGGACACCCTCACCTCCGTCGAGGCCGTGCGCGAACTCTTCGGGCCCAGCCGCCAGCTGGCCCGCCGTGCCACCGACGCCGACGTGGCCCGGCTCCGCGCCGTGCGGACCCGGCTGCGGGCCGTCTTCACCGCGGCCTCCGAGGGCGACGAGGTGCGCGCCGTGGACCTGCTGAACTCGCTGCTCATGGAGTTCCCCGCCAGCCCGCAGATCTCCGGACACGGCGACCTCACCGAGGAGGGCCGGCACCACTGGCACATGCACCTGGCCGACCACCCGGCGAACGCCACGGCCGGCTACGCGGCCACCGCCTGCATGGGCCTGGCCTTCCACCTGACCGAACTCGGCGTGGACCGGCTGGGCATCTGCCAGGCGAGCCGCTGCGCGAACGCCTACCTGGACACCTCGACGAACCGCTCTCGCCGCTACTGCTCGGACCGCTGCGCGACCCGCGCGAACGTCGCCGCCTACCGGGCCCGCAAGCGCCGCGAGGCCGGCGAGACCAACGGACGCACCGCGGAGAACAGCCAGCCCAGCACCGACCTCGCCGAGGGCTGAAGCCCACGCGGCGAGCGCAGCCGCACCCAGGCCCGGGCCACCACCAGCTCGTCCGGGACCACCCCGAACTCCCGGCTGTCGTTGTGCACCTCCGGGTTGTCACCGAGCATCCACCAGCCGCCAGGACGCCGCTCGGCCGCCCGCTTGACGATGAGCAGGTCGTGCTGGAACGGGTGCCGCAGCACCACCACGTCCCCGGCGCGCACCGTCCCGCCGTAGCGCACCACCAGCTGGTCACCGGGGCGCAGCGTGGGCAGCATCGACGGGTTGTACACCTCGGCGAGACCGACCCGCCGCAGCAGCCCCTCGGTGCGGCCTCCGGTCTCCTGCGCCTGCTCAGGCATGGTGCCCGCCTCCGGTCGTTCGTTCGGTCCTGCCCGATGTCCGCCTGGGACTTTTGACCCAAGCAGCCAGGGGCACACGAGAAAACACTTCCCTCACGGAGTAATCTCGCACCTGAGAAGACGATCACGAGGAGGTCGGCTACATGCTTTCCCGCCTGTTCGCCCCCAAGGTGCAGGTCAGCGCCCACTGCGACCTGCCCTGCGGTGTCTACGACCCCGCGCAGGCCCGTATCGAGGCGGAGTCCGTCAAGGCCGTCCAGGAGAAGTACCAGGCCAACGAGGACCCGCACTACCGGGCCCGCGCCACCGTCATCAAGGAGGAGCGCGCGGAGCTGGCCAAGCACCACGTGTCGGTGCTGTGGAGCGACTACTTCAAGCCGCCGCACTTCGAGAAGTACCCGGAGCTGCACCAGCTGGTCAACGACACCCTCAAGGCCCTGAGCGCGGCCAAGGGGTCCACCGACCCGGCCACCGGCCAGAAGGCGCTGGACTACATCGCCCAGATCGACAAGATCTTCTGGGAGACGAAGAAGGGCTGACTGGCTCTTCCCGTCCACAGACGGCCCGCGGCGTCACCGACACCGCGGGCCGTCTGCGTGCCCAGGCCGGTGGCACCGACCGCAGATCGACGGGCTGGAGGCGGTGCGGGTCGGCGGGGGTCTCCTAGCGGCTGGACCGTCACCCATGTCAGGACCATCTGTCGGTGATCGCCCTCACGGACCTCCGTGCAGACCCCCTAACGCGTTCCGGAGGCGAGGGGTTTTTCGAACCAGTGGTGGGCGTAGGGCTCGTCGTTGAAGGGTGGGACCTCGGCGTAGCCGCTGTCGCGGTACAGGCGAGTGGCCGCCTGCAGGGCCTTGTTGGTGTCGAGGCGGACCCGGTCGCTGCCGTGCCGGACGGCGCGTGCCTCGAGTTCGGACAGCAGGCGCCGGGCCATGCCCAGCCCCCGGGCTCCTGGTGAGACCCAGAGCCGCTTGATCTCGGCGGGCGCTGCGGCCGGCAGCTTGAGCCCGCCGCAGCCCACCGGCTCTCCGTGCAGCCAGGCGACGAGGAAGAGGCCGCGTGGGGCGCGGAGTTCACCCGGATCGGGCAGCAGGCTCCGCGCGGGGTCGAAGCCGTAGGCGAAGAGCTCGTGCAGTTCGGCGGCGTACGGATGGTCCGGGTCGAAGACCTCGAAGGTGACGAGTACTCCGTCCAGATCCATCCTTTTGACTTGCGGTTTTCCGGATGCGCGGTCTCCTTCGTTGTCGCCCCGACTTTCGCATGGCCAGGTCCCAGCACGGTGTCGATGACGGCGGAGAGCAGGTCTCTGCGGCCGGCCGACAGGCGGGCCGATCCTCTCAGCGACATGCCATCGACGGTGATCATTTGTCGTTGCTCCGCAATCGGTCACCGCGCGCGGCGTGGCCCGCGAGGTAGGTGCCGATGACCCGGTCCAGAGCATCACCGTCAACGGCCGCCAGCACGTGTCCGATCGTGGTCCGCGAGGGAGCACGGCGCCATTTCAGGGGTGCCGCCGGACGCCGATGCTCGTCAGCACGGCGTCCGAGGCCCGCCCTGCCCACTCGGCGATCTCGTCGATGTTCCTCGCTCCCGAAACAGCCGCGCAGGCACAGACGAGGAGGATCGCGGTCAGCGAGTACCAGCGACCACGTCTTGCACGCGGGTCGGGCACCAGGTCCAGGAAAGACCGCAGGTCAGCGACTCGGCCATCATCCAAGGGGCCCAGCTTCAGCAGCACCGGGGGATGGAGAAGACGCAACTGCAGGCACGGGCCACCTCATGATCGTTGAGCTTCGACACCGCAATGATCACGAAGCCCGTGCCTGCTCTGCGATGCACCCCAACCTGTCACCACCAGACCAGCGTCACGTCTCCGGAACTTGATCAAGCCCTGGGCCACTCAGACCGGCCACACGATGATGGACACTCAGAACCCAAACCGTGAAACGATGTTGAAGTGAAACTCGGTGGTGGTTACAGTGGCCGGAACTATGCAGACGCTGGGGACACATCCAACGCGCATCTAACTGCAGGTTTGGCGTACACCTGCTACGCCTACTACGGCACGAGCTGAACAACCAGCTTCTCCGAGTCGTCCTGTCGCGGCGATCACCGATCACTCCATACGCAATGGAAGATCAGGCGAGCTCTCACTGCGCACGTGAAGGCCCTCATGCACGTCGGAGGGACAAACTAAAGGCTGCACGCCAGCCGCTGCGAATCCATCAGAACGCAGAGGAATGTTAGCCTTCGCTGGCGCCCCGGCATGCGGATGCGCCACTCAGGGTCGGCACCGGCTCCACGCCGACCCTGAGTGGCGTTGCTTTGAACTCGGGCTTAGCCATGGGACGGGGAAGGGGAATCATGTATCTGCTGCGCACTCGGGCCGTGCCGGTCACTGTGTCTCTCGGGGTAGGTTTGCTGCTTGGACTATTGGGGCCCGCCGCCGGGAAGTGGGATAATCCTGCTTGCGTCGCCATAGCTACTGTTTTTTCCGGTGGGTGGCCGTGGGCCTGCTATGCATTCTTGGTGGGCCACTTCCGTCGATCCAAAATTGAGTCAGCTTTGCTGGCATCTTTGGGCTTGACTATAGGCGTAGTCGCATACTACGCACTTAAGGATATGAGTCCGGCCATTCCCGATGCAACGAAACCCGTCTCCAGTTCAATGGGAATGAATCCCGGCAATCCAGGGGAAGGGATTTCCTCTCAGATTCTCGTGTGGGGAACAGCAGCTTTCATCCTTGGGGCGCCCATTGGGCTATTTGGCAACCTGGCACGAATCCCCGGCATAGAAGGCCTCGGCTTCCGTCTGATCGTCCCGATTATAGCCTTTTGCGAGAGCTCTATGCGCCTGTCTGTAGAGGTGAATAATCAGGTTTCGGCTGTCGGAATGACTTGGAATATCATTCGGCTCGTCGCTGGCGCTGTTGCGCTGGCTCTAGCGGGTCGCACGATCTTGAGTTGGTGGCACGGTCGACCTGTTCGCAAGCGCTCAGAAGGAAGTATCTGCACCTACGACACATCTCCGCCACCGGACCGGAGATGACGCGCAAGATCCGTCGGCGAGACCGCGAACCACAGTGAGTGTTTCCGATCTACCGCGTTGCGAGTGAAGATCTTTTGCGGATGGGTGCGAGGAGTGCGTGCATCAGGGTGTGACCTCGATTCTTCTGTGGTGATCGCTGCTCGGCTGGGTGATCGGTTCACCCCGGCTTGTTCGACGTGATTGTGGTCGGGGTCGTCGCGTGTTGCTGCGGTGTGCGCCGGGTTCCACGGGCCCGGGGAGTGCGGGGTGTCCTCCTTCCTGGTCCTTGTCGGAGCGGGGCCGGCCCTCAGCTGTGGGCCGGAAGTTGGAGGGCTCGCTTCCATGCAAGGGTGAAAGCCGTGGCTCATGGCCAGGCGTGGTCGAGGTGGAGGGTGCGTCGGCGGGCGTGTCGCGTGAGGCGGGCGGGCAGGTGGTAGAGCTTTCTGCGGATCGTCTCCGGTTCGGCGTCGGCGAGTTCTGTCTCGTCGTGCAGCAGTAGGAGCCGGGTCCAGGCATCGAGGTCAACCGCGATGCCTGCGGCGAGGATCCAGGCGGCGTTGAGTTGCCAGGACTTGCTGGGCAGTAGCCCCAGGATGACCCGCACCCGTTCGACGCCGCCCCGCCGATATTGACGTCAACCTGGGCCAGCGGAAGAGAATCGTGCGCATGGGCTACGTGATCGGCCGTGCTCGTCCTGGCGACGCCGAGGTGCTGGGGCCCCTGGAGTTGCGGGTCTGGCTGCAGACCTATCCCCACGTCGACGCCGGGATCGACGAGGCGTGGATCTGTGAGCACCGGGGTTCCTCCGCCACCGCGGAAGGCATCACGCGGTGGCGGGACTTCATCGAGGCGGCTCAGGGGCAGCCCGACCTGAACTTCTGCCGTGTCGTGCGATCCGAGAACGAGATCGTCGGCTATCCCTGCGGCCGCCGGGACGACGTGGTGACCCTCGGGCCGATGTATGTGCTGAGAGAGGTCCAGGGCCACGGGCTCGGTGGCCACCTGATGACCGACTTCCTCGCCTGGGCAGGCGCTGCGCGCATCTGTCTGTGGGTCACCGAATACAACGACCGCGCGGTCCGGTTCTACCGACGTCAAGGCTTCACGAGCACGGGTGAGCGCGAGCTCTGGCGCGGCCGGTTGCCGAACCTGCGGATGGCGCGAGGCTAGTGCCGCGTCAGGCCGCCTAGCGGGCTTCGGGGGTGAGGGGTTTTTCGAACCAGTGGTGGGCGTAGGGCTCGTCGTTGAAGGGTGGGACCTCGGTGTAGCCGCTGTCGCGGTACAGGCGAGTGGCCGCCTGCAGGGCCTTGTTGGTGTCGAGGCGGACCCGGTCGCTGCCGTGCCGGGCGGCGCGTGCCTCGAGTTCGGACAGCAGCCGCCGGGCCATGCCCAGCCCCCGGGCTCCTGGTGAGACCCAGAGCCGCTTGATCTCGGCGGGCGCTGCGGCCGGCAGCTTGAGCCCGCCGCAGCCCACCGGCTCTCCGTGCAGCCGGGCGACGAGGAAGAGGCCGCGTGGGGCGCGGAGTTCGCCCGGGTCGGGCAGCAGGCTGCGCGCGGGGTCGAAGCCGTCGGCGAAGAGCTCGTGCAGTTCGGCGGCGTAGGCCCGCAGGCAGTGCGCGGCGTCCGGATGATCCGGGTCAAGGACCTCGAGGGAGACCACCGAGGCGGTCAGCAGTCGTTCGACCTCCGCCATGGCTGCCGTCAGCCGGTCCCGCTGCCGGGCGTCGAGCGGGGCGAGGAGGGAGGCGGCGAGTGCGGCGCTGCGGCTTTCGAGCACCGCGCGCTCCTCCCGTCCAGCCTCGGTCAGCCGCACGGTGCGTACCCGCCGGTCGTCGGGATGGGGCTCGACGACGACCAGACCGTCGCGCTCGAGTGCCCGCAGGAGGCGGCTCAGGTAACCGGAGTCGAGGCCGAGCCGGGCCCGTAGCCCGCGGACGTCCTGCGGGCCCCCGGCGCCGAGCTGCCAGAGCAGCCGGGCCTGCCCGTACGGCCGGGCACCGCCCAGATAGTGGTCGTTCAGCACGCCCACCCGCTCGGCGACCGTCCGGCTGAAGCGCCGTACCTGCTCCACTTGCTCCGTCATGTTCTCTGACTTTAGTCAGAGAACAGAGAGGGGGCAAAGCGGTCAGGCACGGCGGGCCAGGCGGAGGCGGACGGTGGTGTCCAGCGCGACCTCGGCGGGGAGCGCCGCGCGGATCTCGCGCAGCGCCGCGGCGCGCTCCTCGCGCGGGAGCAGGAGGTAGGCGGAGACGGTGGACAGCCGGCCGACGAACGCGTCGGCCGTGACCGTAGCCGTCCCGGGCAGGAACTGCTCCCGCACGTCGGTCAGGCCTTCGGCCGCCGTGATCTCCTGCATCGACCAGGCGGGCAGGGAGGGGCCGTCGTCGGCGGGCAGGACCCGGTCCTCGATCGCCGCGACGCTCGCGCGCAGTTCTGGGTCAAGGAGTTCCGCCGGGCTGCCGAAGAGCGCCAGCACCCCGCCGGGGGCCAGCAGTCCGGCCGCCCGGCGCCAGCGGGTGGCCGGGTCGGTCCAGTGCCAGGCGGCGGCCGCGTACACCACGTCGAAGCGGGCGGTCTCCGCGAAATCCTCGAAGGTGGTCGCCAGCGGCCTGACCGGCAGACCCTGCGTGACGCGTGCCAGCACGCCGGCCATCGCGGCGTCCGGCTCCAGGGCGGTGACGTGGATGCCCCGTCGCGCGAAGAGCCGGGTGGCCTTGCCCGTCCCCGCACCGACCTCCAGCGCCGTGCGCACCGGTCTGGCGGCGTACTCCACGATCGCGTCCAGGACGCGGCCCGGGTAGCCCAGCCGGTACTGCTCGTAGGACTCCGCGGCGGAGCCGAACAGCAGCCCGCGGCCCGGCGCCCCGCCACCACACGAAGGATTGACGACCATGGTCGACAGCTAGCACGCAACGCCCCACCCGACAACGGGATATCCGTGGGCTGCACGGACCGGAGGACGCCCGGCAGGACCTCGTCAGCGGCCGATCGTCCCGGTGCGGCTCAGGGCGACGGCGACGTCCGTGAGGGCCTGCACCCCGTCGCTGCAGGCTTTGGGCGTCGAGTACTCCCGCGGGTTGTGGCTGATCCCGTCGTATTCACCCGGCACGAAGATCATCGCGGTGGGGCAGATCGCGGCCATCTCTCCGGCGTCGTGTCCGGCGCCGGAAAGGATACGGCTGTGGCTGAGGCCGGCGGCGTCGACCTGCTGAGCGATGAGTTCCTCCACGTCGTCGTGGAAGGTGACAGGCGGCGTCTTGGCCGTCTGCTGCGCAGTGATGGTCACACCGGTCTGTGCGGTCACGAAGGCGAAGTAGTCGCGCAGTTCGCGCTCTGCCGCCGCCATGTTGGCCTCGCTCGGATTGCGCAGATCCACCGTGCACACCACCTGGGCCGGCACGATGTTGACCAGGTTCGGGTAGGTGTCCGCGCGCCCGACGGTGACCCGCAGGTCGCCGTACTTCTGCGAGGCCACCATCTCGTGCAGCTTCACGGTGACCATCGCCGTCGCCAGGCCGGCGTCGTGCCGCAACTGCATAGGCGTCGTTCCGGCATGGGCCGCCTTGCCGAGCAGGGTGATCTCCTGCCAGCTGATGGCCTGGACGCCGCTCACCACGCCGAGATCGTGTCCCTTGTCCGCCAGGACGGGCCCCTGCTCGATGTGCGTCTCGACATAGGCGTGCGGCGGCTGGATCCGTGCCGGTGCCGTACCGCGGAACCCGTGACGGTCCAGTTCCGCTCCCAGTGTCACTCCGTCGACGTCGGTGCGCGCCAGTGCCTCGTCGAGCGGGATGCGGCCGGCGGCGACGGCGCTGCCGAGCATGTCCGTTCCGAACCGGACGCCTTCCTCCTCGGTGAAGAAGGCGATCTCCATCGGGTGGTCCGTGACGGTGCCGGACTCGTTGAGCGCGCGGATCATCTCGAGGCCGCCGAGCACACCCAGCACGCCGTCGAAGGCGCCGGCGGTGGCCACACTGTCGATGTGTGAGCCGACCAGCACGGGAGGTGCGTCGTGGAGCCGGCCCGCACGCCGGCCGTAGACGTTGCCGAACTCGTCGACGCGCAGCTGCAGGCCGGCTTCACGCATCCAGCCGACGACGAGACGGCGGCCGGCTGCCTCCGCGTCGGTGAGCGCGAGCCGGTTGACTCCGCGCAGCCCCGTGCGTTCATCGGTGTAGCTGCCGATCTCGGCGAGCCGCATGAGGGAGGACCAGAGCCGTTGGCCGTTGATCGTCGCTCGGGCAGTGCCGTCGTGCAAGGCGGTCATGGTGTCCCCTTCATCGGGCCGGGCGGGTGGCGGTGACGGCGGCGGACCGCAGGACACGGTCATAGCCGGCCGGGTCGGTGGCACCCTCGGTGGAGACGACGAGCACCTCGTCGTCCGGGCCTGAGAGCCAACTCGTCCCGGAAGGCGAGGAGTCCGGCGAGACCGGCGGCTCCGCTCTCGCCGGAGACGATGCCGTCGACGGCGAGCAGCCGCATGGCCTCCTCGGCATCGGCGTCGTCGACGGTCACGAAGGTGTCGATGCCCGCACTGACGTCGGGCCAGGCGATCGGGGAACCTGAGCCGCAGTTGAGGCCGGCCATGATGGAGTCCTGCGGATCGGCGATGCGCACGATCTCGCCCGCCTCGACAGCGGCGGTGAGACAGTCGGCGCGGGTCGGCTCGACGCCGACCACCCTGGCCCGGCCGGCGAACGCGCGCGCCATCGCGGCGGCGAAGGCCCCCACTCCGATCTGGGCGGCCACCACGGTCGGCTCCGCGCCGCCGCCGGCCGCCAGCTGGTCGGCGATCTCCTGGGTGAGGGAGCCGTAGCCGTCGATCACCCAGCCGGGCACCTCCGCGTAGCCGGGCCAGGAGGTGTCGGAGACGACCAGGTGGGTGCCGTCGGCCAGCTCGGCGCCGGCAGCGACCGCGTCGTCGTACCCGCCCTCGACGACGGTGACCCGCGCGCCCTCCCCGCGCAGCGCGTCGATCCTGGCGGGCACCATGTCGGCCGGGACGAGGATGTGGCAGCTCAGGCCGAGCAGGTGCGCCATGCGGGCGACCGCACGGCCGTGGTTGCCGTCGGTCGCAGCCACCAGCTCGACGGGCGGCTCGCCGCGGAGCCGGCCGCGCAACGCGTCGAGCGTGGCCACCTCTGCCGGGTCGTACCGGTAGTGCCGGCAGAGCGAGACGTGCGTCGCCCAGGAGGCACCCAGGATCTTGAAGGACGGCAGATCCAGTCGGCTCGATTCGTCCTTCACCGCGACCCGTGCCACCCCGAGGGCCGCGGCGGCGGCCGGCGCCTGGCGCAGCGGGGTGGGCGCATAGCCCGGCCAGGAGCGGTGGTAGGCAAGCGACGCGGAGGGCACGGGCCGCACCCGGGACGGGTCGTGCAGCGGGTTGGCGGTGATCCTCTTGGTTCCCATCGAACTCTCCTAGAACGGGGAAGCGGGCACGGGCGGAAGGGCGCAGCCGCGGGCGGAGCGCAGCACATGACCGGGCCGGGCGCCGGTGTGGACGCCGTCCTCGATGACGGTGGTGCCCGCGACGAGGACCCGGCGCACGCCCGGTGGGGTCTGGCACGGCCTGTCGTAGGTCGCGGTGTCGGTGAACGCGGCGTGGTCCAGGAGGACGAGATCGGCTCGGCGGCCGGCCTGGATGCGGCCGCGGTCGCCGAGCCCGAGGCGGTCGGCCGCCCGCCAGGTCAGCCGCGCGATCGCCTCGCCGCGGGAGACCAGCCCCTCGTGCACGTAACGGCCGAGGACTCGGGCCGCCGTCCCGTACAGACGCGGGTGGGGGTGCGGGTTGAAGATGCCGTCGGAACCGACCAGTCCCGCGGGGGACGGAGAACAGGGATCCGCACCGTCTCCTCGCTCGGCGTAGTGGTCGATCATGCCGACGCCGAGTTCGGTGTCGCGCAGCAGATCGAGGACCACCGTCTCGGGGTCGAGGCCGGACTTCCTCCGCCATGTCGGCGATGCTGCGCCCTATCGCGTCGCCTGCCGCGGGGCCGCCGCATCGGTGATCGTGATTCCCTCTGGCCGCACGCACCGTAGAGGTTCTCCCAGCCGGGCAGGCCGGTGCCCATCTCGCGCATCATCCGAAGCCGCAGCCCGTCGTCGTGCAGCCGGCGCATCAGGGCGGAGGGTCCGCCGTCGTTGGCCCACGGCGGAAGCAGGGCCGAGAGCAACGTGCTGCCCGCGCCGTAGGGGTAGTGGTCGAAGGAGAGGTCGATCCGACCGGCCGCCTCCACCATCAGGTGCACCAGATCGTCGAGCAGGTGCGGAGCGCCCACCAGTTTCAGGTGGGAGACGTGCAGCGGTGCGCCGGTGCGCTGCGAGACTCTGACGAACTCGTTGATCGCGTCCAGGATCCCGGTGGACTCGTTGCGCACGTGCGGCACGAGCGGAGCCCCGTAGCGGGCGGCCACCTCGGCCAGCGCGAGCAGTTCCGGAGCCTGCGCGGACAGGCCGGGTGCGTAGATCAGGCCGAACGACAGGGCCCGGGCTCCGGCCTCGAAGGCCTTGTCCACCTCGGCGCACATCGCTGCGAGTTCACGCCGGTCGGGTGCCCGGTCGGCCCCGCCCATGACGCAGTCCCTCACGGCCGAGTGCGGGGCGCAGGCGACCAGGTTTCCCGCCGGGCCCCAGCCCGCGAGCTCCCCGAGGAACGCGTCGAAGGACTCCCAGGCCCACTCGGCGGGGCCGCGGCCCTCGAGCGCGGTGAGGTACCGGCGTCGTTCGTCGGCGGCGGTACGGCGGACGGGGGCGGGCCCGAGGCCGTCGGGGCAGATCAGCTCGGTGGTGAACCCCTGCGCGACCTTGGGCAGCAGCAGCGGATCGGCGTGAGGGCGCAGCGCCGAGTGCGCGTGCATGTCGATGAACCCCGGGCAGAGCAGGAGTCCGTCGGCTTTCAGCGTCTGCCCGGCGCTGTCCACCGGCAACGAGGGACCGGCGGCCGCGATCAGTCCGTCGGTGATCGCGACGTCGCCGACGAAGGGCGCACCGGTGCCGTCATCGATCTCCGCGCCGCGGATGACCAGGTCAGCCTGCACGGCCGGCTCCGCTCGCGGTGCGGGGGAGGTACCGGCCGTGGGACGGGTTGCCGACGATCTCGCCCTGGTCGTGGACCGTGACGCCGCGGCTGATCGTCCGTACCACCCGGCCCGCGACCCTCTCCCCGTTCCACGGCGAGTAGCCCGAGCCAGAGTGGAGTTCCCTCTCGTCCAGGTCGTGCTCGGCCCCCGGATCGAAAAGGACGAGGTCCGCATCCATGCGCGGCGCGATCCGCCCCTTGCCCGTCAGACCGAAGATGCGGGCCGGGTGTGCCGTGACCAGCGCGACCGCCTGGGCGAGGGGCATCCCGCGACGCACCACCAGTTCGGTGTACGTCACCGGCCAGAGCGTCTCCACGCCGGGGATCCCCGGTGAGGAGGCGCTGAAGTCGCTGGAGTCGCCGCGCTGTTCCAGCGTGTAACCGCAGTGATCGGACCCCACGGTGTCGACCCCGCCGGCGCACGCGCGGCGGGCGAGCTCGTCGACCTGGTCGCGGCGGCGCAGCGGCGGGGTCATGACGAACCGTGCGGCGTCGTCGGTGAGATAGCGGCTGTCGTCGAGGCTCAGGTAGTGGGGGCAGGTCTCCGCGAAGGCGCGCAGGCCCCGCGTCGCGGGCCGCGTCCACCAGGGCCACCGAGTCGGGGTTGGTCAGGTGGACGAAGTAGATCGGACAGCCGGTCTCGTGGCTGAAGACCAGGCCGCGGGCGACGCCCTCGAGCTCGGCGACGGCGGGCCGCGCCTCGCCGTGCCAGGCGAAGGAGCGTTTGCCCTCGGCGAGCAGCTGCCGGGTACGGCCGCCGACGATGTCGTCGTTCTCGGCGTGCACCATCACCGTGATCCCGAGGTCGCGGGCCTGGCTCATCAGCGCGAGCCAGTGGTGGTCACGGGTGTAGTAGTCGCTGTCCCGGTAGGTCGTGTAGACCTTGACGCTGGTGACTCCCTCGCTCACCAGAACGGGGAGCTCACGCACCCAGTCCGCCGAGGGCGTCCCGAAGGAGAGATGGACCCCGTAGTCGACGACGGTGTGCCCGTCACCCTCCTCCCGGTGCCGTCGCAGGGCCGCCACCAGGGACTCCCCCGCGTCCTGCGGCGCGAAGTTGAGGTAGGTGGTGACGCCGCCGGCTGCCGCGGACGCGGAGCCGGTCTCGAAGTCGTCGAGTGAGTGCATGTGCCCGCGCCGGATGCCGAAGTGCGTGTGGCAGTCGATCAGGCCGGGAAGCACCAGCAACCCGGTGGCGTCGATCACCTCACCGCCCGCCGTGGGTTCCAGCCCGGCCCCGACTTCGACGATCCGTCCGTCGGCCATGCGCACGTCCACCCGGGCGACCGTGCCGTCGAGGACGGCGTCACCGCCGCGCACCAGCGTGGAACTCGCATTCAACGACATACCGGCCTCCTGGTGGCCCGCTGCGTGGTTTCTCCGCAGATCTGTGGCGACTGCGTCACGACTCTTGACGCCCATCGGACACTAGAGTAGTTGTATGACAACTGTCAACAGACCATTAGTCAGAGACGACGGGAGAAGCCCTCCATCACCCTGGCGCCACCACCGGCGCCCACCTGAAGGGAGCAGCCGCGGATGAAGCTCGTCAGTCACCACGCGGACGGCCGGATCGCCCTCACCGACGAGGGCAGAACACGCATCGCCTCCAGCAGCCTCTACAACGACGACCTCGCACCCGTGCCCATCGAGGAGCGTCGATGGACCACCTACAACTTCGCGGCCCTCTGGATCGGAATGGCCCACTCGATCCCGGTCTACATGCTCGCCGCCAGCCTGGTGGCGCTCGGCATGGGATGGCAGCAGGCCATCCTGACGATCTTCCTCGGGAACGCGATCGTGCTCCTGCCGATCCTGGCCAACAGCCACGGCGGCACCAAGTACGGCATCCCCTTCCCGGTCTACGCCCGCGCCTCCTTCGGCGTGCTCGGCGCCAACCTCCCCGCCGTGCTGCGCGGCCTGATCGCCTGCGGCTGGTTCGGCATCCAGACCTGGATCGGCGGTGAGGCGATCTACGTCGTTCTCGGGCAGCTGGCCGGCGACTCGTGGACCCACGCCGCCCAGATCAGCGGCCATCCGTGGACGCAGTGGGTCAGCTTCCTGATCTTCTGGGCGCTGAACATCGTGATCATTCTGCGCGGCATGGGCGCGGTCCGCCGTTTCGAGAACTGGGCGGCGCCGGCGGTGCTCGTGGTCGTCCTGTTCCTGCTGGTCTGGATGCTGACGCAGGCCCACGGTGTGGGCCCGCTGATCAGCGAAGGCTCCAAGCTCGGATGGGGACCCGGCTTCTGGAAGGTCTTCTTCCCCTCCTTGATGGGCATGATCGCCTTCAACGCGACCCTCAGCCTGAACATCCCCGACTTCACACGCTTCGGCGGCTCCCAGCGCTCCCAGCTGGTCGGCCAGGCGATCTCCCTGCCGACGACCATGACGCTCTTCCCGTTCCTCGCCGTCATCATCACCTCGGCCAGCGTCGTGGTCTTCGGTTCACCGATCTGGGACCCGGTGCAGCTGATGGGCAAGTTCTCCAACCCGATCGTGATCCTCTTCGGCCTGGTCTCCCTCACGGTGGCCACACTGTCGGTGAACGTCGCCGCCAACATCGTCAGTCCGGCGAACGACTTCTCCAACGTGGCTCCCAAGCTGATCAGCTTCAAGACCGGCGGCGCCATCACCGGCGTCATCGCGATCCTGATCCAGCCGTGGCGCCTGCTCGACAACCCGCACGCCTACGTCTTCACCTGGCTGGGCTCCACCGGCGGCCTGCTCGGCGCCATCTGCGGGGTGCTCATCGTCGACTACTGGGTGGTCCGGCGCGGCAGCCTGGATCTGCCGGGTCTCTACCAGCGCGGCGGCGTCTTCGAGTTCGGCCGCGGCTGGAACTGGCGAGCGGTCACCGCCATGGTCGTCGGCGCCTTCCTGGCCATCGGCGGCGCCCACTCCGACCCGGGCAGCGGACCGTTCCCGGCACACGGCCTCATCCCGTTCCTGAAGCCGCTGTACGACTACGGATGGTTCGTCGGGATCGCGGTGGGCGGGCTGGCCTTCCTCGCGCTGACCAGAGCGGTTCCACAGCGCAGCGGGACCGCACGCCGCTTCACCGCCCCGCCCGCCACGGGAGCCGTCACACCGGCATCGGACGTCACACCTGCCTGACGTGTGCTGCTTCGGGTGGGGTGTCCGGCCTGCGCCTGCCGGACACCCCACCCAGGACTGGAGAACAGACAACTGCTAAATTGGACGGCCGAAAGCCAGAGGGGGCAGCCATGACACCATCGCGCAGTGTGCCGGGCACGGAATCCCGGTCCTCGACGCGGCGCAGGCCGAGCCTCAGCAACACGGTGCGCGACCAGATCCTGAACGAGCTGATCCTGAACGGCGCCGTGGCACCCGGCGAACGGATGCCCACCGAGGCCGACATCTGCGCCCGCTACAACGTCTCCCGCATCACCGTGCGCGCCGCGCTGCGCAGTCTGCGGGACGCGGGCTACATCGACGTGCGCCAGGGGCTCGGATCCACCGTTCTCCCCCGACCGCAGATCCTGGCGTCCGGACTCGACCAGCTCACCTCGATCGACTCCCTGGCCGCCGATCAGGACTCCCTCAGCACAGGTGACGTCGAAATGGAGGAGATCGCGCTCGGCGAGCAACCGGCCCGCCAACTGGCGGTCCCCCCGGGGACCCGCGCTCTGGTGATCCGCCGCGTCAAGCTGCACCGCGGCACGCCCGTGGCCTGGGTCGTCGACTACGTACTCGAGGGATTCCTCGACTTCATCACGTTGCGCAAGGAGTTCACCGGCTCCGTACTCGACGTGCTCCTCGCCCACGAAGAGCTCCAGGTGGAGTACTCCGACGCCACCGTCACCGCGCTCCCCGCAGACCGGCCGCTCGCACGACGCCTTCACGTGGAGCCCGGAACCACGGTCATCAGCCTCGACGAGCTCACGCTGACCCGCTCCGGCGAAGCCCTCAACCTGAGTCACTGCTGGATGCTCCCCGAGCATTTCCGCTTCACCCTGCGCCGCCGGCGCGGACACAACTGACCGGCCGGCACCCACTGCGGCGCACCGCGGGCGCGGTCAGGCCGGTTCGGGCGACTCCGCCGGCTCGGCGGGCTCGGCGACGCCGAGGGGGTCGCGGCGCTCCGGCGGAGTCAGGTCCGTCGCGCGGCGCCACCTGCCGGCGCGTTCGGTCGCGGCGACGGCGTGGATGCCCGCGCGCACGAGCGCCGCGCGGGTCGGCGACCAGCCCAGCAGACGGGTCATGTGGTCCATCACGGCGAGGCTGACGTCCCGGTGGGTCTCCAGCTCGGCGAGGGCCGTACGGCGGAGGGTGTCCCGGATGAACCGCGCGTGTCCGGCCTCGGACAGGCGCAGCAGCTCCTCGTGGCAGTAGGCCAGGTGGTTCGCCTCGTCCTCGGCGATCTGCCGCACGGCGCTGCCCAGCAGCGGGTCGTCACCGAAGTGACGGCACAGCATGGCCATCTGGTCGGCGGCGCGCTGCTCGGTGACGCGGCTGTGTGCGAGGTAGACGACGACGTCCTGCTCGGTGAGCGGCACCTCGCGGCGCAGCCGGGTGTGCGCGAGCCCGATGCCCTGGGCCTCCAGCAGTGCGGTGTAGTCCGTCTCGCAGGGCACGGGCACGGGGGCGAGGCCGCGGCGGCGCAGCAGGCCGCCGAAAATGCGGGCGTGCTTGTCCTCGTCGGCGCCGTGCCGGGCGACTTTGGGCGCGAGGTCGCGCAGGCTCTCGGGCAGCAGCGCGGCGATGCGGCCGTTCTCCCAGCCGCCCTGAGCCTCACCCGCCGCGGCGATGGAAGCGAACAGGCGGAAAGTCGCGTCGTCGTCGACGATCTCCTGGAACAGGCTCTTCGCGGAAAGAATGACGGCCACCTCCTGACGCTGCGTGCGCAGTGGTCAGTCAACGTCCGTGCGGGAGCGCGGGGCAACGCCGACGTGCGCGATTGCGCCGGATGAGGCAGTCAGTTCGGCCGCCGGAGTGGCCCCCGCCTCCGCGCGGTGCGCACGCAGCGTCAGCCAGTCGCGGTGCGAGGTGCGGCGGGAGACCCCGGTGACGGTGAAGCCGGCGGCCTCGAGCAGGTCGCGCAGTGGTTCGAGACGGTGCAGGACGAACCAGCGGTGCCCCGGAGCGGCGTAGGGCGACGCCTCCCAGCCCTCGCCGTCGCCCTCCGCGACGGCCAGGACCAGCTCGCCGCCGGGCCGCAGGACCCGTGCGAACTCCGCCAGCGCGGAGGGCGCCTGTTCGCGCGGCAGGTGCAGCAGCGCGGCGGCGCACCACACCGCGTCGAGGGCTACGTCCCCGACGGGCAGCGCGCGCATGTCGGCCTGGGCGAGGTCGCCGGCCGCGCCGCCCGCCGTCAGCATCCGGTGCGAGAGGTCGAAGCCGCAGGCCCGCAGCCCGCGCTCGGTGAGCAGCCGCACGTGATGGCCGGGACCGCAGCCGACGTCGGCGACCCGGGCGCCGGGCGGCAGCAGGGCGGCCAGCCGGTCCGCCTCGGCGACCGCCCAGGCGGGCGCGTCGCGCCAACGACCGGCGTATTCGGAGGCGATGGCGTCATAGGCGGCACGGGTGGTGCGGATCACGTCGGTCATGCCCTGAGCTTGTCACGCCGTCACGACGTGGGTGGCCGCCACTGCGGGTCGCGACCGCCGAGGCCGAGTGCGCGGTGCAGTGGCGGGGCGTCGTCGGGGACCGGGACGGGCGGGCCGAACATGCCGCCAGCGCCGGGTGCGGCCGAGAGCAGGCCGATGACCGCCTCGGCCTCCGCAGGTCCGCACGTGTAGTCCTGGCCGGTCGCCCGCGCCAGGTCCCAGCCGTGCAGGACCAGCTCGTCCAGGGCGACGACGCCCATCGCCTCCGCCGGCATCGTGACCCCGCCTGCCTGGGTGGTGCCGGTCCAGGCGGCCGGGTCCGCCCAGGCGGCGGCCAGCGCGTCCAGCCGCGTGGGCAGGCTGCGCCGCCAGTCGGGCGGCAGGTCCGCGGCCGAGGGGCGGGGAGCCGTCGCGGCGGCCGGTCCCGGCGTCTTGGTGGCCGCGTCGTGGAAGGCACCGGCGAGCCCGACGAGGTGGTCGAGCAGGTCGCCGACCGTGTACTCGGGGCAGGGGGTCGGCGCGGCCAGCAGGTCGTCGCGCACGCCGTCGAGCAGCGCGGTCAGCCGCCGGGCTGCGGGTGCGAGGTCGGGACGGGTGGTGGGGGCGGTCATGTCGGACTCCTCTCGGCCGGGTGCGTCACCCTTACCGACTGCCGTCGCACCGGAAACTCATCGGCCGGAGCCGGCCCGGAAGAGCCGGGCTTCAGCGAGGTCGTGGGAGCGACGTCTCGCCGCAGCGGTTGTACGCCCTGCCGGGCGGCGGGGCCCCGGTGGTCGGCGCGTTGCGTCCCTCAGGCCGCCTCGCGCAGGAGGGGGACGTCGTGACGGAGAAGCCAGCGTCGGTAGGCGGGGGTGTCCCGGGCCACCTCGCGGTAGGACTCCTCCAGATCGTCGAAGACGGCGTCCAGGTCGGTGCCCGGGGAGCCGTCCTCGCGGGTGGCGACGAGCAGCCGGACCGTCAACGGGTTGCCCACCAGCGGACGGATGGCCATGCCGGGCCGGCCGCGGGAGGTGGGCTGGCAGGGGCTGACCACCTCGCCGGCCACGATCAGGTCGCAGGCGGCCAGGTAGTCGCCGTGCACGACGCGCGGGCCGATCCCGGCCGCCGCGAAGACGCGGCGCAGGCCGGCCCAGTCGCCGTCGACGCTGGGGTCGACCATCCAGCGGTCTCCGGCCAGGTCGGCCAGCCGCACCTCGGAGCGTTCGGCGGCGGGGTGGTCGGCGGACAGGGCGATGAACTGGGGTTCGTCGGCGACGAGTACCCGGCAGCGCACACCGTCCGGCCGATAAAGGGGGCAACCGCTGACTTCGTGCACGAAGGCCACATCCAGCTGGTCGGAGGCGACCATGTGCAGCAGCGTGTTGGGCGATACGTCGATGCGAATGGTGGTGTCGGTCTCCGGGAGCCGCTCGTGGAGCCTGCGCAGCCAGCCGGCGACGGCCCGGTTGCCGGTACTGCCGACGCGCAACCGGGCGCCGCCGGCCAGGGCTATCGCGTCCCGCGCCTCGTTCACCAGGGCGTTCATCTCGGCGATGATCGGCCTGGCTCGGCTCAGGACGGCACGGCCCAGCGACGTCGGCCGGCTGCCGGTGCGCTCACGGTTGAACAGCTGCCCGCCGACGGCCCGTTCGATGCGGTGGAGCTGCGTGGTGAGAGAGGGCTGGGACATGCCCAGCTGACGGGCGGCTTTGCGCACACTGCCCGTATCGGCGATCGCGCACAGCGCACGAAGGTGTCTGACCTCGAGCTCCACGCCGGGAGCATACGGCGGCACCCGCCGCGCAGACCAGACATGCGCATGCTGATTGGCGTTCAACTACCTAGATAGGGCTGGGCTATCGGGATCTGACATCATCCGCGCGAGGCCTGAGGTGTTCGACACTCTGCAGGACCGAGACGTCCACCCGGACAGTCCGCCACCCCACAGTGTACGGCGGGCCGATTCCGGGACGAGGAGGCACCCCCATGAGATCGAAGACCGCTCTTTCCGCCGCCATCGGCCTCGGCATGGCCGCCAGCATGGCGCTGGCGCTCCCGGCCACCGCTGCCCCCGCCCACCCCCACGTGGCGAAGGCCCCGAAGGCCGCCGGCCCGGTGACCACCTTCACCGGCACCGCGCAGCAGAACGCCGCCGGCAACAAGGCGTTCTTCAAAGCGGTGATGAAGGCCGCGGCGAAGCACCAGGCCGCCAAGCCCGGCTTCCAGACCGTCACCGTCTACTACAACGACTCCAACGCCCCCAGCTTCCAGTCGGAGATCGCTCAGTCGACCTCGATATGGAACGGCTCCGTCTACAACGTGCAGCTCGCGGAGACCAGCGGCACCGGCGACTTCGCCTACTACGAGGGCAACGACTCCCGTGGTTCCTACGCCTCGACGGACGGCCACGGCAGCGGCTACATCTTCCTGGACTACGCGCAGAACCAGCAGTACTACTCGGTGCGCGTCGCGGCGCACGAGACCGGTCACGTGCTGGGCCTGGCCGACGACTACTCGGGTCCGTGCAGCGAGCTGATGTCGGGTGGCGGCCCCGGCACCTCCTGCTACAACGCCTACCCGGACTCGTGGGAGAGCTCCACGGTGAACTCGCTGTGGGCGAACGGCATCTCGGCGATGGACAAGCAGGCCGCCCTCAACAAGAGGTGACGCCGGGTCGGTGGCCGCGGCCGCCGACCGCTCGCACAGGGTGCGCCCGTTCCGCGGCCGGCGGGGCGGGCGCTCCCGCGTGCCAGGAGGCGGGCCCGGTCAGCCGTGGGCCCGCAACCGCCACAGGGAGGTGACCTCCGCGGCCCGCGCCGCGTGCAGCGGATCGGCGGCGTCGGCGGCCCGCGGATGACGGGGGCGGATCTCCGACCGGCCGGCGACGGTCAGGCCGGCGGCCTCGATCCAGGCCGTCAGGTCGGCGCGGCTGCGCAGCCCGAGGTGCTCGGCCAGGTCGGACAGGACGAGCCAGCCCTCCCCGCCGGGCGTCAGGTGCGCGACGAGGCCGTCGAGAAAGCCGCGGAGCATCCGGCTTCCCGGGTCGTAGACGGCGTACTCCACCGGCGCGGTGGGTCTGGCCGGCACCCAGGGCGGGTTGCACACGACGAGCGGTGCACGGCCGTCCGGGAACAGGTCGGCGCGCATCACCTCGACGCGGCCGGCGACGCCGAGCCTCCCGGTGTTCTCCTGCGCGCACTCCAGCGCGCGGTCGTCCTGGTCGGTGGCGACGACGCGGCCCGCGCCGCGCCGGGCCAGCACGGCGGCCAGCACGCCGGTGCCGGTACCGACGTCGAAGGCCAACGGCAGGGGGTGGGCGGGCAGCGGCTCCTCGGCCACGAGATCGACGTACTCGCCGCGCACCGGCGAGAAGACGCCGTAGTACGGGTGGATCCGGTCGCCGCCGAGCGCGGGGACCGGCACGCCGCCACGCCGCCACTCGTGGGCACCGACCAGACCGGTCAGCTCGCGCAGCGCCAGCAGCGTGGGCTCGCCGTCCGGCGGCCCGTAGGCCTCCTCGCAGGCGGCCCGCACGTCGGGCGCGCGGCGCAACGGGACGCGGTACTCGCCGTCCAGCGGGACCAGCAGCATGCCGAGGATGCGGGCGCGCTGCGCCTGACGCGCCCGGTGCCGGTGGAAGGCGTCGCGCGGGGAGCCGGCCCCGGCGGGCGTGGTGGCCCTCCCACCGCGGCCGGCGCGCCCGGGCCGGTCCACCCGGCGGGCCAACGCCGTCAGCAGCTGCCGCGCACCGTGATAGTCACCGCGCCACAGCAGTGCGGTGCCCTCGCAGGCGAGCTTGTGCGCGGCGGCCGCGGTGACGCGGTCGTCGAGGACGGCGATCCGCTCGGGCGGCCTCGCCCCGCTCTCGGATCGCCAGCGGGCGGACAGCCGGGCACCGTCCTCGGTCCAGCGCACCTCGGGGCGTTCGTTCACCCGGAAAGCCTACGGTGCCGGGACGCCGCCGCCGTCCGGGCGAGAGGTGCGGACCGCGCCGATGCTGGCGGCGATCACCAGGACGAACGCCAGCAGTTCCAGCGGCGCCGGCCGCTGGTCGAGGACCACGAAACCGGCGATGGCGGCGGCCACCGGCTCCAGACTCATCAGCACGGCGAAGGTCGCCTTCGGCAGCCGGCGCAGCGCGATCATCTCCAGCGTGTAGGGGACACCGGAGGAGAGCACGGCGACGGCCGCGCCCAGGGACAGGGTGACCGGGTCCAGCAGGGCTGTGCCCGCGCTGACCACGCCCAGCGGCGCGCTGACGAGCGCCGCGACGGCCATGGCGATCGCGAGGCCGTCCGCCTTGGGGAAGCGGGCGCCGGTACGGGCGTTGAAGACGATGTAGCCGGCCCACAGCGCGCCGGCCGCCAGCGCGAACCCGACGCCGGCCGGGTCCAGCCCGTGCAACCCGGTGCCGCTCAGCAGGTACACGCCGGCCAGCGCGAGTCCGGCCCACAGCAGACTGACCGGCCTCCGGGAGGTGACCACGGACAGCGCCAGCGGCCCCAGCAGTTCCAGGGTGACGGCGGCGCCGAGCGGCACCCGGTCGATGGCCTGGTAGAACAGCGTGTTCATGCAGCCCAGCGCCACGCCGAGGCCGACGGCGGCGGCCCAGTCGGTGCGCGAGTGGCCGCGCAGCCGGGGACGGCAGACGGCCGCCATCAGCAGTGCCGAGAAGATCAGCCGCAGCGCGACGACGCCCAGCGCGCCCGCGCGCGGGAAGACCAGAGCGGCCAACGAGGCACCGAACTGGAGGGAGAACGCACTGCCGCACACGAGTCCGACGCCGCCGAGCCGTCCGGCCGCGGGCGGCTGGCGGCGATGTCGGGCGCCGGCGGGCCGGTGCGCGGACCGGCCGTGGTGGAGGGGCGTACGCGGGTCGTCATGAGGCCACGCTAGAAGCTGCCCGCGCCGCAGGTGAAAACGCGGGTTCAGCTCTCACGCCCGGCCGACCGCCATGACCCGGCAGGTGGTGCGTGTCCCTGCCGGGTGAAGCGGCCCGCGCCACTTACTTTGAGTGAGCGGCACGTCCCGCCGCCGACAACGAGGAGGCACACCATGTCAGGGTTCCTGGACCGCGCCAAGGAGCAGGCGCAGAACGCCTACCAGCCAGGGGCGCGGGAAGGTCGAGGAGGTCCAGGCGCAGCGCACGGGCAACGACCTGCTGCGCAGGCTGGGCCGGACCTACTACGCGGAGCAGCGCCAGTCGGGCCCCACCGCGGACGTGCAGAAGGCCCTGGTCGCGCTGGAGCAGCACATCGCGGAGCATGGTGACGGCTTCCTGCGCGACGGTGGAACGGCGCACTGAGCGGGGCGCCGGGAGGCGAGGCGTGGTCATGGCCACACCCATCACCGCGGACGGCCTGCTGGACGCACTGCGGACGAGGGTCTTCGAGGTCGTGGAGGTCCGGCACTGGCGGGACCACAACCGCAACGCCCAGGGCCGCTGGGGGCCGGTGCGCGGCGTCATGCTGCACCACTCGGTCACCAGCGGCACCGCGTACACCGTCGACATGTGCTACGACGGCCATCACGCGCTGCCCGGCCCGCTGTGCCACGGCGTGATCGCCAAGGACGGCACCGTGCACCTGGTGGGCCACGGGCGGGCCAACCACGCCGGTCTCGGCGACGGCGACGTGCTGCGCGCCGTCGAGGCGGAACGCCGGCTGCCCCGTCCGAACGAGCGGGACGTCGACGGCAACCGGTACTTCTACGGCTTCGAGTGCGAGAACCTGGGCGACGGCGAGGACCCGTGGCCCGAAAGAGCAACTGGACGCCGTCGAGCGGGCGGCCGCGGCGCTGTGCCGCCATCACGGCTGGAACGCCGGTTCCGTACTCGGCCACAAGGAGTGGTCCAGCCAGAAGGTCGACCCGCGGGGCTTCTCGCTGATGGCGATGCGGGCCCGCATCGCCGAACGACTCGAAGTAGCCGACAATCGGGGAGTGAGCTTTCACCGGCGAGCCCCCGACCCGCTGCTCGCGCTGGAGGCGCGGCTGCCCTCGCCGCTGCAGGAGGTCGACGACGAACGGTTCGCCCGGCGCGGCGTGCGGCTGCTGCTCAAGCGCGACGACCTCATCCACCCCGAACTGCCGGGCAACAAATGGCGCAAACTCGCCCCCAACCTGCGGGATGCGGCCGGGGCCGGGCGGCGCGTGCTGCTCACCTTCGGCGGCGCCTACTCCAACCACCTGCGGGCCACCGCGGCAGCCGGTCGGCTGCTCGGGCTGCCGACGATCGGCGTCGTGCGCGGCGACGAGCTCGCGGACCGGCCGTTGAACCCGTCCCTGGCCGGCTGCGCCGCCGACGGCATGCGGCTGCACTTCGTGAGCCGGTCCGACTACCGCAGGCGGACCGACCCGGAGTGGGTGGACGGACTGCGGGTCCAGTCTCGGGGACTTCCACCCGATACCGGAAGGCGGCAGCAACGCCGCTGCCGTACACGGCTGCACGGAACTCGGCCGGGAGCTGCGCGGCCGGACGGACGTGGCGGCCGTGGCGTGCGGCACCGGCGGCACGCTGGCCGGCCTGGCGGCGGGGCTCGCCGGAACCCCGGCGCTGGGGTTCGCGGTGCTGCGCGGCGGTTTTCTGGGCAGTGAGGTGGAGCGGCTGCAGCACGCGGCGTTCGGCGGGCGCCGGGGACGCTGGTCGGTGCAGGAGCGATTCCACTGGGGCGGGTACGCGCGCGGCGGACCGGAGCTGACCGCGTTCGCCCTGGACTTCGCGGAGCGGCACGGGCTGCCCCCGCTGGACCGGTTCTACGTGGCGAAGCTGCTGTACGGACTGACGACGCTGGCCGAGGAGGGCGCCTTTCCGGCCGGGCAGCAGGGTGGCCGCCGTCGTGACCGGTTAGCCTCGGTGGGGACGAAACGGCAGCGGGCGTACGGATCGGGGACCGACACCCCCTAGCCACAGACAGTACCCAGTATGTTTACTATGGGTGATGCTTCACGGTGGGGGCCGTCGCTCGCGACCGGTTCCGCACTGATGAGGTGCGGGCGACAGCCCGCCACTGATCGCGATAGCGTCGCAGTCGTCACAGCAGACGAGCTTAACCAGCTTGCGCCACCTTGGAGGTGAGGGTGTCCCAGATCGCAGGCGAGCCCGGAGACAAGGACTTCGTCGAGGTCCGGCTGCCCGCTGCGGGCGCCTACCTGTCCGTGCTGCGCACGGCCACCGCGGGACTCGCGGCCCGTTTGGACTTCACCCTCGACGAGATCGAGGACCTGCGGATCGCCGTCGACGAGGCGTGCGCGATCCTGCTGCAGCAGGCCCAGCCCGGCTCCATCCTCAGCTGTGTGTTCGAGCTGATCGGCGAGTCCCTGAGGGTGACCGTCTCGGCGCCGACGACCGAGGGCCACGCGCCGGAGCGCGACACCTTCGCCTGGACGGTGCTCTCCGCCCTGGCGGGCGAGGTCGGCTCCGAGGTCTCGGAGGACCGTGTCGTCAGCATCAGTCTGCGCAAACAGCGCGGCGCGGGTCCGGACCCGTCGTGAGTGAGCACGAGGCACGAGAAGCGTGGGCCGGGGCGCACCAGGCGACCGGTCCCGGAATTCCCGAGCAGCAGGCCCGGCCGCACCCGGCCGAGCCGACGGCCGAGCGGCGAGCGGAGCGGGCGGACGGGATGGAGCAGCAGCAGTCCGGCGACGGCGCGGCACGGCACCACCGCAGTCTCGACCCGCACGACCGCAGCGCCGCCCGTGCCCTGTTCGTCGAGCTGCGCTCGCTGCCCGACGACTCGCCGGAGCGGGCCGAGCTGCGCAACCACCTGGTGCGGATGCACCTGCCGCTCGTGGAGCACCTCGCGCGCCGCTTCCGCAACCGCGGCGAGCCGCTCGACGACCTCACGCAGGTCGCGACGATCGGCCTGATCAAGTCGGTCGACCGCTTCGACCCGGACCGCGGCGTGGAGTTCTCCACCTACGCCACGCCCACCGTCGTCGGCGAGATCAAGCGGCACTTCCGCGACAAGGGCTGGGCGGTGCGGGTCCCGCGCCGGCTGCAGGAGCTGCGGCTGGCCCTGACCTCCGCCACGGCGGAGCTGTCCCAGCGGCACGGCCGCGCCCCGACGGTGCACGAACTGGCGGAGCGGCTGTCGATCTCCGAGGAGGAGGTCCTGGAGGGGCTGGAGTCGGCGAACGCCTACAGCACCCTGTCGCTGGACGTGCCCGACACCGACGACGAGTCGCCCGCCGTCGCCGACACCCTCGGCGCCGAGGACGACGCGCTCGAGGGCGTCGAGTACCGGGAGTCGCTCAAGCCGCTGCTGGAGGAGCTGCCGCCGCGGGAGAAGAAGATCCTGCTGCTGCGCTTCTTCGGGAACATGACGCAGTCGCAGATCGCCCAGGAGGTGGGCATCTCCCAGATGCACGTCTCCCGGCTGCTGGCCCGCACCCTGGCCCAGCTGCGGGACCGGCTGCTCGTCGAGGAGTAGGAACCGGCGACGCCCCGGGGCCCGCCGGCGCAGGCTTCACGGCGCTACGCGTCGCGGGGGCCGATGCCCAGCGCCTCGGTGGCGGTCGGGTTGACCAGGCAGGCCAGCACCGCGAGGCCGGTCAGCCCGGCCGCCGCACCGCCCGCGATCCAGACGCCGCCGTTCTGAGCGAGCTGCCAGCCCACCGGCAGCGCCAGCAGCTGCACGATCATCGACGGGCCACGGCTCCAGCGGCGGCGCAGCCACAGCCCCCGCGCGGCCACCAGCGGCAGCGCGGCGATGGCGAAGCAACGTCACCACGAGCATGGCCGCCTGCATCATCCCGTCCGGCTCGTCCACGAACAGCAGCACCAGCGAGAAGACACCGAACCCGGCGATCACCAGCGCCTTCCAACGCGGTGAGCACGGCGGCGGCCGTGATCCGGGCGGGCCGGTCCTGGGGGGTGCGCTTCTCACTCACCCCTGCAGGGTATGAGCGGGACCGAGCGCGGCGACCGCCCGCCAGGGCGGTACGGAGCGGGACGGGCCGGCGCACTGGAGCGGGGCTCGGGCGCGTGAGTACGCTGCACCCCATGCGCGCACTCCTCGTGGTCAATCCGGCAGCCACCACCACCAGTGCGCGGACCCGCGAAGTCCTCACCCACGCCCTGGCCAGCGACCTCGATCTGGAGCTGGTCCTCACCGAACGTCGCGGGCACGCTCGCGAGCTGGCGCGGCGGGCCGCCGACCGAGGCGAGGTCTCGCGTGGTGATCGTGCTCGGCGGCGACGGAACGGTCAACGAGGTGGTCAACGGGCTGCTGCACCACGGCCCCGATCCGGAGCGCCTCCCCCGGCTGGCCGTGGTACCCGGCGGCTCGACGAACGTCTTCGCGCGGGCCCTGGGCCTGCCCAACGACGCCGTGGAGGCGACGGGCGCGCTGCTCGACGCGCTGCATCTGGGCAGCGAACGCACTGTCGGCCTCGGGCCTGGCCTCGGGCCCGCCCGGCAGCGACGACGCCGGGGCGCCCCCGCGGTGGTTCACCTTCTGCGCCGGCTTCGGCTTCGACGCCGGCGTCGTCGGCCGGGTCGAACAGCAGCGCGAGCGCGGGCGGCGGTCGACGCACGCCCTGTACGTGCGGCAGGTGCTGCGCCAGTTCCTCGTCGAGCCGCACCGGCGCGGTGGGCACGATCACCCTGGAGCGGCCGGGTGCGGACCCGGTACACGAACCTGGTGCTGTCGATAGTCTGCAACACCGCGCCGTGGACCTTCCTGGGCAACCGGCCGGTCTACGCGGCCCCTGCCGCGTCCTTCGACACCGCCCTCGACCTGCTCGGACTCTCCCGCCTGACCCCGGCCGCCGTGGGCCGCTACGCGACCCAGCTGCTCACCTCGTCGCCGGAGCGCGGACCGCGCGGGCGACACGCGGTGTCACTGCACGACCAGACGGACTTCACCTTGCATTCACAGGTGCCGCTGCCCTTCCAGATGGACGGTGACCACCTGGGACTGCGTACCAGCGTGCAGTTCACAGGCGTACGCCGTGCACTGCGTGTGATTGTGTAAGCGGAAGGACCGAAAGTCCTTCTACTCGAACGTTTAGGCGCGCTTCCACCCACTGGAAGTACGGCTGTGAGCCAAGCGACACCAAGGAATCAAAAAAAACTTCTCGGAAGGGGTTGTATCCGCCGCCGAGGTTTGCGAGTCTCTTCGTGGCGATCGGGACGGCCCCACAGCGAGCCCCCTTGAGAGCCCGAATCCTTCTCCTCAGCCCAGTGGGACCCGCATCACAGTTCGCGGGCTTCCCTTCCTCTTGCGGAGGGATTCGTGAAAGCGTTCACATTCACAAGCAATGATCCGTCACACGAGGAGAGGTAGCAGTCATGGACTGGCGTCACAACGCCGTTTGCCGCGAGGAAGACCCCGAGCTCTTCTTCCCCATCGGCAACACCGGTCCTGCGCTGCTGCAGATCGAGGAAGCGAAGGCCGTCTGCCGCCGCTGCCCCGTCATGGAGCAGTGCCTGCAGTGGGCCCTGGAGTCCGGCCAGGACTCCGGTGTCTGGGGTGGCCTCAGCGAGGATGAGCGCCGCGCGATGAAGCGCCGCGCCGCCCGCAACCGGGCGCGGAACAACGCCGCGACCGCCTGAGAGAGCCCCCACCTGCCACCGAGCTGCTGACCCTTGAGCCGCAGCCCGCAGTGCCGCTGAGAGCACCGCACGCATCAGCATCACGCGCTGAGCCCCGGACCGACGTCACGGTCCGGGGCTCAGTGCTGTGACTGCTGTGGCGGACGCCACCGGTTTCAGGACTTCTCCGCGGCCACCGGCAGGTCGAAGACCACCCGGGTCCCGCGCCCCGGCGCCGGCACCATGTCGAATGTGCCGCCCAACTCCCCCTCCACCAGGGTCCGCACGATCTGCAGCCCGAGGTTGCCGGCGCTGCGCGGGTCGAAGCCCTCGGGCAGCCCGCGCCCGTCGTCCTGCACCGTGACCAACAGTCTGGCCGTCCTTGCCCGCGCTGCCCGGCGCTGCGCACCGCACCCACCTCCACCGAGCCCTGCGACGTCGGCCCGAAGCCGTGCTCGAGGGCGTTCTGCAGCACCTCGGTGAGCACCATCGACAGCGGGGTCGCCACCTCCGCGTCCAGGATCCCGAAGCGTCCGGTACGCCGGCCCGTCACCCGTCCGGGTGAGAGCTCGGCGACCATGGAGAGCACCCGGTCCGCGATCTCGTCGAACTGCACCCGCTCGTCCAGGTTCTGCGAGAGTGTCTCGTGGACGATGGCGATGGAGCCCACCCGCCGCACCGCCTCGCCGAGCGCCTCACGCGCCCGGTCGGAGTCCATGCGGCGCGCCTGCAGGCGCAGCAGCGCGGCGACCGTCTGCAGGTTGTTCTTCACCCGGTGGTGGATCTCCCGGATGGTGGCGTCCTTGGTGAGCAGTTCCCGCTCCCGGTGCCGCACCTCGGTGATGTCGCGCAGCAGCACCAGCGAACCGATGCGGGTGCCCTTGGGCCTGAGCGGGATGGCGCGCAGCTGGACGACGCAGTCGTTGCCCTCCACCTCGGCCGCGCGCGGCGCCCAGCCGCTGGCCAGCTTGACCAGCGCCTCGTCCACCGGGCCGCGGGAAGGGGCGAGTTCGGTCGTGGCCCGGCCGAGGTGCAGGCCCACCAGATCGGCCGCCAGCCCCAGCCGGTGGTACGCGGAGAGCGCGTTCGGGCTGGCGTACTGGACGACCCCATCGGCGTCGAGCCGCATCAGTCCGTCGCCCACCCGCGGCGAGACGTCCATGTCGGGCTGCCGACCCGGGAAGGGAAACGATCCTGCGGCGATCATCTGCGCCAGGTCCGAGGCGCTCTGCAGGTAGGTCAGCTCGAGCCGGCTGGGGGTGCGGACGGTGAGCAGATTGGTGTTGCGGGCGATGACCGCGAGCACCCGGCCCTCGCGCCGGACCGGGATGGACTCGACCCGGACCGGCACCTCCTCGCGCCACTCCGGGTCGCCCTCGCGCACGATGCGCCCCTCGTCGACCGCCGCGTCCAGCAGCGGGCGGCGGCCGCGCGGCACCATGTGGCCGACCATGTCGTCCTGGTAGGAGGTCGGCCCGGTGTTGGGCCGCATCTGGGCGACGGAGACGTACCGGGTGCCGTCGAGCGTGGGCACCCACAGCACCAGGTCGGCGAAGGAGAGGTCGGAGAGCAGCTGCCACTCCGAGACCAGAAGGTGAAGCCACTCGAGGTCGGCGTCGCCCAGGGTGGTGTGCTCGCGTACGAGGTCGTTCATGGAGGGCACGGAGCCGAGCCTACGCCCCTCGGGCCGCGGCGCTCGACGGACGTCAGCCTGTCGGCAGCCGCGGCAGCCGCGTGACGAGGAGTCCGCTCGAGCCCGCCCTGGGCGACGACGCAGCCTTCTGCCTACTCGCTCCAGGACCCGGCGCGGTCAGGGCAGAGCACGTCGCGGGTCCGGTTCCGGTCTCCTGTGCGGGGAGGCCGGAAGTCTGTCTCCATCGTGGCCCATTGTGGACTGGACCACTTGCATCTGTCCATGGGTTGAACGGACCGCAGGCGGACATCACTGCCATTTGTCATCGGTTCTTGAGCACAGTCAGCGCGTCTGGGTGACCTTCGCGAGCGCGCGCGGCGCGTCCGGGTCCTGGCCGCGGGCGAGGGTGACCTCGTAGGCGAGCATCTGCAGCGGCAGGATCTCCAGGATCGGCTGCAGCTCCTCGGGCAGGGAGTCGGTGGGCAGGACGAAGCCGGCCGAGGCCGCCTCCACCTGCGGGCGCGGCCCGACGACGACCAGATCGGCGCCGCGGTCGCGCAGCCGGTCCAGCACCGGCTGCAGGGCCTCGCCGCCCCGCCCGCCGGTGACGACCGCGATGACCGGCGAGATGTTGTCGACCATGGCCAGCGGGCCGTGCAGCAGGTCGGCGCCGGAGTAGGAAAGGGCGGGGATGTAGCTGGTCTCCATCAGCTTCAGCGCCGCCTCCTTGGCCGTCGGGTAGCCGTAGCCGCGGGAGGTGATGACCATCCGCTCGGCGAACCGGTAGCGCCCGGCCAGCGCCCGCACCTCCGCTCCCCGGGCCAGGACGGCAGCGGCCAGGTCCGGCAGCGCCTTGGCCCGGCCGACGCCGTCTCCGCCGCGCATGCCCTCGACGAACAGGTACAGCGCCAGCAGTTCGGCCGTGTAGGTCTTGGTGGCCGGCAGCGCCTCCTCGGGCCCGGCGAGCACGTCGATGTGGAACTCGCTGACCTCGGCGAGCGGCGAGCCGGAGTTGTTGGTGACGGCCAGGGTGATCGCCCCGGCCTCGCGGGCCGCCCGGGTCGAGGCGACCAGGTCGGGCGAGCCGCCGGACTGGCTGACGGTGATGACCAGGCAGTCGGTCGAGGTCGGGCTTGGCCTCGTAGGCGGTGGTGGTGGACATCGAGGTCAGCCCGCAGGGCTTCCCCAGCATGATCTCCAGCAGGTACTTGGCGTACAGCGCCGCGTTGTCGGAGGTGCCGCGCGCGGTGAGCAGCACGAAGCGCGGGGCGCGGGCCGCGACGGCCTCGGCGGTGCGGCGGATCGCCGGGGCGCCCTCCTCGAGGAGACGGCGGAGCACGGCCGGCTGTTCGGCCATCTCGCCGGCCATCAGCCGGCCCGGCGTGTACGGCTCTGACCGGACGGTGGCGTGGCGGTCATGCTGGGTGCCTCCAGGTGGCGGTGTGGATGGTCGGTGTGCTCGGGTCCCGTGCACGCGGCGGTTCAGCGGCGGCCGGCGACGACTTCGGCGGCGGCACGCCCGCAGACGCGGGCCGCGCCGTGGGTGGCGATGTGCAGCGCCCCGGCGGGCGGCGAGCCCGGCACGCCCATCTCGACGACGACGGTGTCGGGCCGGGCGGTCAGCAGCGCGTCCAACGCCTCGGCCATCCACGGATGCCGGTGGGCGTCGCGCACGACGGCGACGATCCTACGGTCCGCCGGCCCGGCGCAGCACCTGGGCGAGCAGCCGGTCTCGGCCGTCCGCCTGCGTGCCGCGGGTCGCTCGCGCCCGAAGGTGGCGGTGGTGGTGCCGGGCAGCAGCCGCGCGGTCTCGGCGGCGACGCCCCAGGGCGTCTCGTCGCCGACGGCGATGTTGGCGACCGGGGTGAAGGCGGCGACGAACGGCGGCTCGGTGAGCGGCGACGAAGTCCGCGGCGCCGCTGGACCAGCAGGCGCGGCGGGCGGCCTCCAGGCCGACTGTCCGGCGCGTGCCGCTCGACGCTCCTGGCCCGCCTGGTCGCGGGTCCAGCGGGCCAGCGCGCGCACCCGCGCGGCGGCGTCGGCGAGCCGTTCGGCGGGCAGTTCGCCGGTGCGTACGGCGTCGACCACGGCGTCGCGCAGCCCCAGCACCGTCTCCTCGTCGGCCAGTCCGCCGCCGACGCAGATGGCGTCCGCGCCGGCGGCCAGCGCCAGCACGCTGCCGCGCTGGAGGCCGTAGCCGGCGGAGATGGCCCGCATCTCCATGCCGTCGGTGACGATCAGGCCGTCGTGGCCGAGCCCGCCCTCCGTCGCGCGGTGCGCGCAGCAGGCCGCCGAGCGCCGCCGGGCTGAGGGTGCCGGGCAGCGAGGGGTCGAGGGCGGGCAGCAGGATGTGCGCGCTCATCACACAACGGGCGCCCGCCTCGACGGCGGCGCGGAAGGGCACGAGTTCGCGGGCGCGCAGGGTGCCGCAGGTCGGCGTCGATGCGCGGCAGGGCCAGGTGGGAGTCGACGGCGGTGTCGCCGTGCCCGGGGAAGTGCTTGACGCAGGCGGCGACGCCCGCCGACTGCAGGCCGCGCACGTAGGCGACGGTGTGCCGGGCGACGAGGCCCGGGTCGGCGCCGAAGGAGCGCACGCCGATGACCGGGTTGTCCGGGTTGGAGTTGACGTCGGCGGAGGGCGCCCAGTTGAGGGTGACGCCGCACTCGGCCAGCCGCCGGCCCAGCTCGCGGGCCACGGTGTGGGTCAGCTCCGGGTCGTCGACGGCGCCCAGTGCGAGGTTGCCGGGGAAGGAGGACCCGGTGCGGGCCTCCAGCCGGGTGACGTCGCCGCCCTCCTCGTCGATGGCGACGAGCACGTCGGGGCGGACCTCGCGCAGCCGCCCGGTGAGCGCGGCGAGCTGTTCGGCCGAGGCGACGTTGCGGCCGAAGAGGCCCACGCCGCCGAGCCCCTCCTCCAGGCGGCGCAGCAGCCAGTCGGGCGGCGTGGTGCCGGTGAAACCGGGCTGCAGGACGGTGAGGGCGTCGCGGGTGACGGTGGCGGTGTCGCCGGCGAGAGTCGTCATGAGCGGGGTGTCATCCCTTCACCGCGCCGGCGCTGAGCCCGCCGACGGCGCGTCGCTGGAGGAACAGGAACAGGAGCAGCACGGGGACCGCGAAGAGCGAGGACGCCGCCATGGTGGCGCCCCAGTCGCTGCCGAAGGCCGTCTGGAACTGGGTGAGCCACAGCGGCAGCGTGTACGCCTGCGCGTCCTTGTTCAGTACGAGCACCATGGCGAACTCGTTCCACGCGGTGATGAAACCGAACAGGGACGTCGACATCAGGCCGGGGGCGAGCAGCGGGAAGATCACCCGGAAGAACGCCTGGGCGCGGCCGCAGCCGTCGATGAGGGCTGCCTCCTCCAGTTCGGGGGGCACCGCGGCGATGAAGCCGCGCAGGGTCCAGATCGTGAAGGGCAGAACCATCACGAAGTAGACCAGGGTCAGGAAGCCGATGCTGTTGAGCATGGCGGCGTCCCGGGCGATCAGGTACATCACGATGACCATGACCTCCCAGGGCGCCATCTGGGCGGCCATCACGGCCAGCACCATCACCTTACGGCCGCGGAAGCGCAGCCGGACCAGGGCGAAGGCCGCGGCGAGGGCGACGAGCAGGGCGAGCAGCACCGCGCCGACGGTGACGGTGAGGCTGTTGCGCAGGTAGGTCCAGAACAGGTCGACGCCGGTGGCGGTGGTGTAGTGCGTGAAGGTGGGGGTGAACCAGAACGTCGGGTCCTTGGTGAGTACCTCGGAGTTCGGTTTGAGCGAGGTGGCGAACATCCAGTAGACGGGGAAGACGAACAGCGCCGCGAGGACGAGGGCGACGAGGTTCGGCCAGGTTCTGCTCGGCATCCGGCGGTTCACGGGGCGTCCTCCTCCTGCTTGAGGATCAGACGGAAGTAGAAGGACATGGCGGCCAGCAGGATGAGGATGGTCAGCACCGAGGCCGCGGCGGCGGTGCCGAAGTGCATCTGCTTCATGCCCTCGATGTAGGCGAAGACCGGGAGAGTCTCCGAGGCGCGGTCGGGGCCGCCGGCGTTGAGCGCCATGATCTGGGCGAACGCCTTGAACACCCAGATGATCTCGAGGAACGTGGTGATGAGGAAGAACGGCCGCATGATCGGAAAGACGACGGAGCGGAAGATCCGGGTGGCGGAGGCGCCGTCCATCCGGGCGGCCTCGTAGAGCTCGCTGTTGATGGTGGTCATGCCCGCGTACATGTTGAGGGCCACGAACGGGACGGACATCCAGACGATCATCAGGGCGGCGATGGTCAGGGTGGACAGACCGGTGTCGAACCAGTTGTGCTGCTCGTAGCCGGCGAAGCCGAGGCGGCGCATCACCCAGTTCACCACGCCGAACTGGGTGTCGAACAGCCAGCGGAAGACGGTGGCGGAAGCGACGACGGGCATCGCCCAGGCCAGCACCAAAGACACCGAGAGGACCAGGCGCATGGCCTTGCCGAGCCGATTCAACAGCAGACCGATCAGCGTGCCGACCACCATGATCGCGGCCACGTTGACGGCGGTGAAGACGAAGGTGCGGACGACGACGGTGAGGAAGGCGTCTTCCGACAGCAGGCCGGCGTAGTTCTTCAGCCCGGCCCACACCGTCTGCCTCGAGATCATCTCCGTCCGGCCGACCTGCCGGAAGGAGATGACCACGTTGCGGACCAGCGGGTAGCCGAGGAAGAGCAGCAGCGAGAGGACCGCGGGCGCGATCAGCGCGTAGGGAAGCAGTCCGGACGGTCCGCGGCGGGGCGGACGGGCGTGCCCGCCGCGGCGCCGGACCGGGACGGGCGGCGATTCCTCGACGGCGGGGGGAGCTCCCCCGGTGTGGACGGTCATCGTCTCTTCCTCCAGTGCGGGCGCCGGCGGCGGTCTGCGCCGGGCGCCCGCGTCACGTCAGCTGTTGTTGATGCGCTCGGTGATGACCTTGTCGGCCTCGTCGCCGGCTTTCGCCGGGTCGGTCCCGTCGAGCACCTTGGTCATGTAGCTCTTGATCGGGTTGGGGTCGGTCTCGACGTTCGCCCAGCCCGGCGTGACGGGGGTGAGGTGGCCGACGCCGGAGGAGGCGACCATGGCCTGCGCGAAGGAGCCCTCCGCCGGTTTGATCTGTGCTTGGGGCGAGTTGGGCAGCAGCCCGCCCTTCGTCGCCTCGGCGTACTTCTTCATCCACGTCACGGAGGTCGCCGCCTTCAGCCACTCCTCGGCCAGCTTCTTGTGCGGCGAACGCTCGGAAACGGCGAGGTTGGAGCCGCCGAAGAAGACGTGCCCCGGCTGGGCGGCGGTCTTGCCGGGGATCGGGAAGTAACCGAAGTCGGCCTTGCCACCGGCCTTCTCGATGGCGGCCGTGGCGCCGGAGGCCTCCCAGCCGAGCCCGATCCAGGAGGCGACGTCGCCCTTGGGCACCACGTCGGTGGACTGCTGCGGGGTCGCCTCGTCCGCGTCCCTGGGGGCGGTGGAGAAGGACTGCAGCCTCTTGTAGAAGTTCATGGCCTCGGCGGCCTCGGGAGAGGCCAGCGTGCCCTTCCACTTCGAGCCGTCCTGCCGGGCCAGTGTGCCGCCCTCGTCCCACAGGAAGCCGGCGAGGACGTACCAGCTACGGCCGGGCAGGTAGATGGGCTGCTTGTCGGTCTTCTGCTGGATCTTCTTCAGCCCGTCGACCCACTCCCGGCGGGTGGTCGGCGGCGTGACGCCGGCCTTGTCGAAGACGCTCTTGTCGTAGACGACCACGCGGTTGGCCGTGTACCAAGGGGCTGCGTAGAGCTTGCCGTCCAGTTCGGCCGACGGCAGCATCCCCTTGTTCCAGTCGGCGTAGCCCAGTTTCTCCTTCATCCCCGTCAGGTCCGCCAGGCCGCCGGTGACGGCGTATCCGGCCGTCTGGGTGTTGCCCAGTTCCAGCACGTCCGGCGGGTCGTCCTCGGACAGGGCGGTGGTGACCTTCTCCTGGATCCCGTTCCACTGCTGGGTGTCCATGTGGACCGTGACGCCCGGGTGCTGCGCCTCGAAGTCCTTGTTGAGCTCCTTGGCCCATGCCTCGGGCGCCGAGCCGTCCATGACCCAGACCTCGAGGGTCGTCTTCCCGTTTCCGTCCGCGGTGTCGCTGCCCGACCCGCAGGCTGCCACGGCGGACATCATCGCTGCGATGCCTATCGCCGCTGTGAGCTTGCGCTTCACGCCGGTTCCTCCCTCGAGGCCTCAAATGGTGTAGACCAGTTGCCCAGAGCTTGGCCTAGACCTTTTGGGGTGTCAACGGGTCCGGAACAGGCGGCGCTTTCCGTTATCGGAACGACATCCGAGCTGCTGAGTCCGACCGGCCCGGGTACGTGCCAGGATGTGATCCGCGACCAACACGGAGGAGCCGGTGACGGCAGCAGGACACGAGTCGGAGAGGCACGCCATGGGGAACGCAGGGGAGGGCGGCAACGGCAACGCGGCCACGCGGACCGCGCGCGTGCCCAAGTACTACCGGCTCAAGCGGCACCTGCTGGAGATGACGGAGACGATGCCGCCCGGCACCCCGGTGCCGCCCGAGCGCACGCTGGCCGGCGAGTTCGACACCTCGCGCACCACCGTCCGTCAGGCGCTGCAGGAACTCGTCGTCGAGGGACGGCTGGAGCGGATCCAGGGCAAGGGCACCTTCGTCGCCAAGCCGAAGGTCTCCCAGGCGCTGCAGCTCACCTCCTACACCGAGGACATGCGCGCCCAGGGACTGGAACCCACCTCACAGCTGCTGGACATCGGCTACGTGACCGCCGACGACCGGCTCGCCGAGCTGCTGGACATCAGCTCCGGCGGCCGGGTGCTGCGCATCGAACGGCTGCGGCTGGCCAGCGGCGAGCCCATGGCCATCGAGACCACCCACCTGTCCCAGAAGCGCTTCCCCGCGCTGCGCCGCAGCCTGGTGAAGTACACCTCGCTCTACACCGCGCTCGCCGAGGTCTACGGGGTGCACCTCGCCCAGGCCGAGGAGACCATCGAGACCTCGCTGGCCACCCCGCGGGAGGCCGGGCTGCTGGCCACCGACGTCGGGCTGCCGATGCTGATGCTCTCGCGGCACTCGCTGGACACCGACGGCGAGCCGGTGGAGTGGGTGCGCTCGGTCTACCGGGGAGACCGGTACAAGTTCGTCGCCACACTGCAACGGCCCGTCGGCTGACCAGCGAATCTCCGCGGTGTGGCCGGTCCGTTATGCGGATCGGTAGTGACGTGGGACGCTCCGGTGACTAGATTGCGGCCACCACCCAGGACTGCACCTGACCAGGGACGGAGTCGCACACCATGCCACCACCCCAGGATTCCGGCTTTCCCGTCGTCACGCCGTCGCGCGTGATCGCCGGCATCTGTCTGTTCATCCCGTTCGTCACGACGCTGTGGGTAGGCTCCTTCGACAGCGTGGAGCCCACCTTCATCGGCATCCCCTTCTTCTACTGGTACCAGATGCTCTGGGTCCCGCTGGCGACCATCCTCACCTGCATCGCCTACGTCCTGGTACGCCGCGAGCAGAAGGCGCGCCGCCAGACGTACACCGGAGGTGACGCGTGATGGGTGACGGAGTCAACGTCGTCGCGCTGGTCGTCTTCAGCTTCTTCTTCGTCCTGGTCACGGTCCTGGGCTTCCTCGCCGCCCGCTGGCGGCGCGCGGCCAACGCCGAGAACCTGGAGGAATGGGGCCTGGGCGGCCGCTCCTTCGGTACCTGGGTCACCTGGTTCCTGCTGGGCGGCGACCTCTACACGGCCTACACCTTCGTCGCGGTGCCGGCGGCCATCTACGCGGCCGGTGCGGCCGGGTTCTTCGCCGTGCCGTACACGATCATCGTCTATCCGCTCATCTTCACCTTCCTGCCGCGGCTGTGGTCGGTCTCGCACCGGCACGGCTACGTGACGACCTCCGACTTCGTGAAGGGCCGCTTCGGCTCGCGCGGACTGTCGCTGGCCGTCGCGATCACCGGCATCCTGGCGACGATGCCCTACATCGCCCTCCAGCTGGTCGGCATCCAGGCCGTGCTGGACGTGATGGGCATCGGCGGCGGCGCCGACGCGAGCTGGTTCGTGAAGGACCTGCCGCTGCTCATCGCCTTCGGCGTACTGGCGGCCTACACCTACTCCTCCGGCCTGCGGGCCCCCGCGCTCATCGCGTTCGTCAAGGACGCGCTGATCTACATCGTCATCATCGTCGCGATCATCTACATCCCGGCGCAGCTCGGCGGCTTCGACGACATCTTCGCCAGCGCGGCGGACAAGTTCAGCCAGACGGGCACCGGCGCACTGGTCACCGGCCCGGACGCGCAGTGGGCGTACGCGACCCTGGCCCTGGGCTCCGCGCTCGCGCTGTTCATGTATCCGCACTCGGTGACGGCCACGCTCTCCAGCCGCAGCCGCAACACCGTCCGCCGCAACACCACGATCCTGCCGCTGTACTCGCTGATGCTGGGCCTGCTCGCGCTGCTCGGCTTCATGGGCATCGCGGCCGGCATCAAGGTGGACAACGGCCAGCTGATCGTTCCGCAGCTGTTCGAGAACATGTTCCCCGACTGGTTCGCGGGCGTGGCCTTCGCCGCCATCGGCATCGGCGCCCTGGTGCCGGCGGCGATCATGTCGATTGCGGCGGCCAACCTGTTCACCCGGAACATCTACCGGGACTTCATCAAGCCGAACGCGACCCCGGAGCAGGAGACGAAGGTCTCCAAGGTCGCGTCGCTGCTGGTGAAGCTGGGCGCGCTGCTCTTCGTGCTGACCCTGGACAAGACGGCGGCGCTGAACTTCCAGCTGCTGGGCGGCATCTGGATCGCGCAGACCTTCCCCTCCCTGGTGGGCGGACTGTTCACCCGGTGGTTCCACCGCTGGGCACTGCTGACCGGCTGGGCGGTCGGCATGATCTACGGCACGATCGCCGCGTACAACGTCGCCAAGCCGGGTCACGCGCACTTCGCCGGCAGCACCGACACCATCCCGCTGATCGGGCAGATCGGCTACATCGGTCTGACGGCCTTCGTGATCAACGCGCTGGTGACCGTCGTGATGACGGTGATCCTGCGGGCGACCAAGGCACCCGACGGCGTGGACGAGACCAGCCCGGAGGACTACACCGCGGAGGCGGGCGACAAGGGCGTGCAGGAGGAGCTGCCGGCTCCGACCGCCGCATCCTGACCGAAGGGCGCGACCGCGTTCCGACACCGCGCACCCCGCCGACGGCCCCGGCCGTCGGCGGGGTGTCGCATGCTGGGCCCATGGACATCACCATCAGAGCGGCCCACGCCGCCGAACTGGACGAGATCGGGGAACTGACCGCCTCGGCCTACCTGGACGCCGGGCTGCTGACCCACGGCGAGGACGACCCGTACCTGCACCGCCTGCGCGACGCGCGCCGCCGGGCCGAGCACGCCGAGGTGCTGGCCGCCGTCGAGGAGGCGTCCGGCCGACTGCTGGGGGCGGTCGCGTTCGTGCCCGACGGCGGCGAGTTCGCCGACCTCGCCGGCCCGGGCGAGGGCGAGTTCCGGATGCTCGCCGTCCGCGCCGATGAACGCGGACGCGGCACGGGTGAGGCGCTGGTGCGCGCATGCCTGGCCCGGGCACGGGCCCGCGGACTGGTCCGCATGGTGCTGTGCAGCCAGCCGGCGATGAAGGCCGCTCACCGGCTTTACGCACGGCTGGGTTTCGTGCGCGCACCACAGCGTGACTGGCAGCCGGTTCCCGGCCTGACGTTGTGGGTCTTCGTTCTCGACCTTACATCTCCCGACGCCAAGAAACACAACATCTAGGGTCGCTGGCGAAACAAGCCACTAGATGTATGCTCACCTCGCTGTCGCCGCGGGGGACTTCCGGTGCATTTCCGGGCTGCCCCGCGCTGCCCTGACAGCCTCAGCGAGCGAGGGAGAAGCACCGACGTGATCACCGCACCGTCCACGGACACCGACCGGGAGGCGGACGAGTTGGGCAGACTGCTGACCGCCCTCACCGCCGACCTGCCGCCCACCGCACCCGAGCGGGTCGCGGCCGCCGTTCAGCGCGGACGTCAGGCCGGCTCCGGGGGCGCCCAGTTGCGGGAGCTGGCGATCGAGGAGGCGGCCGGACTGATCGGCGAGGAACCCGCATACTCTCGGCTGGCCGCCCGCCTGCTGACCCTCGCCGTGCGGGAGGAGGCGGCTGCCTCGGGTGCGGACTCCTTCTCCGCCTCCGTGACGGCCGGGCACCGGCTCGGGCTGATCGCCGACCGCACGGCCTCCTTCGTCGCCGCGCACGACCGGGCGTTGGACACCCTGGCCGAACGCGCCGTCACCGAGGGGGCGGACGACCGGTTCGGCTACTTCGGTCTGCGCACCGTGCACAGCCGCTACCTGCTGCGGCATCCGGAGACCCGCCGGGTAACCGAGACGCCGCAGCACTTCCTGCTGCGGGTCGCCTGCGGGCTGGCCGCCGACGAGTCGGCCGAGTCCCTCGCCGAGGTGGCCGAGCTATACCGGCTGACCAGCTCCCTGGCCTACCTGCCGTCCTCCCCCACGCTGTTCAACTCCGGGACCCGGCACCCGCAGATGTCCTCCTGCTACCTGCTGGACTCGCCACTGGACACCCTGGACTCCCTCTACGACCGCTACCACCAGGTCGCACGGCTGTCGAAGCACGCGGGCGGCATCGGCCTGTCCTACTCACGGATCCGGGCGCGGGGTTCGCTGATCCGGGGGACAAACGGCCTGTCCGGCGGCATCGTGCCGTTCCTGCGCACCCTGGACGCCTCGGTGGCGGCCGTGAACCAGGGAGGGCGCCGCAAGGGAGCGGCCTGCGTCTACCTGGAGACCTGGCACGCGGACGTGGAGGAGTTCCTGGAGCTACGGGACAACACCGGTGAGGAGGCGCGCCGCACCCACAACCTGAACCTGGCGCACTGGATTCCCGACGAGTTCATGCGCCGGGTCGAGGCGGACGCGGACTGGTCCCTGTTCTCCCCCTCCGACGTTCCCGAGCTGACCGAGTTGTGGGGTGCGGAGTTCGACGCCGCCTACCGGGCGGCGGAAGCGGCGGGGAAGGCAGACCGCACGGTGCCGGCCCGGCAGCTGTACTCCCGCATGATGCGGACGCTCGCGCAGACCGGCAACGGCTGGATGACGTTCAAGGACACGGCCAACCGGACCGCCAACCAGACGGCCGAATCCGGGCACGTGGTGCATTCCTCGAATCTGTGCACCGAGATCCTCGAGGTGACCGACGACCGGGAGACGGCGGTGTGCAACCTCGGCTCGGTCAACCTCGCCGCGCACCTGGACGCCGACGGCGAGATGGACTGGGAGCGGCTGGACGCCACCGTGCGCACCGCGGTGACGTTCCTGGACCGGGTCGTGGACGTCAACTACTACCCGACGGGGCAGGCGGCCCGGTCCAACGCCCGCTGGCGGCCGGTCGGTCTGGGTCTGATGGGCCTGCAGGACGTCCTCTTCCGGCAGCGGCTGCCTTTCGACTCCCCCGGGGCCCGCGCCCTGTCCACCCGGATCTCGGAGCGGATCATGCTGGCCGCCTACGAGACCTCGGCCGCGCTGGCCGAACGGCACGGGCCGCTGCCGGGGTGGTCCGCGACGCGCACGGCCCGCGGGGTACTCCACCCCGACCACTACCCGGACGCACGGCCGCACTGGCCGCAGCGCTGGGCCGCGCTGCGCGAACGGGTCGCCGCCACGGGTCTGCGCAACGCGCTGCTGCTGGCAATCGCCCCGACGGCGACCATCGCCGCCATCGCCGGCGTGTACGAGTGCATCGAGCCGCAGGTCTCCAACCTGTTCAAACGCGAGACGCTCAGCGGGGAGTTCCTGCAGGTCAACGGCTACCTGGTGGCGGACCTGAAGGAGCACGGACTGTGGGACGAGCGGGCCCGGGAGGCGCTGCGCGCCACCGGCGGTTCGGTCCAGGAGCTGGACTGGGTGCCCGACGACCTGCGACGGCTGTACCGGAGCGCGTGGGAGATCCCGCAGCGCGCGTTGATCGACATGGCTGCGGACCGGACTCCCTACCTCGACCAGAGCCAGTCGCTGAACCTCTTCATGAGCGCGCCGACCATCGGGAAGCTCAGCTCGATGTATGCCTACGCCTGGCGGCGCGGCATCAAGACCACCTACTACCTGCGGTCCCGCCCCGCGACCCGGATCGGCCGCGCCGCAGGCGCCGCGGCGGTGCCCGCGCAGTCCTCGGGTGAAGCCGCAGAGTCCGCCGAGGCCCCCGAGTCCGCGGCCTGCTCCCTGGAGAACCCCGAGTCCTGCGAGGCGTGCCAGTGACCGAGAAGAACCTGCTCGATCCGGGCTTCGAACTGACCCTGCGTCCGATGCGCTATCCGGAGTTCTACGAGCGCTACCGGGACGCGATCAAGAACACTTGGACCGTCGAGGAGGTGGACCTGCACTCGGACGTCGCCGACCTGGCGAAGCTCTCCCCCGGCGAGCAACACCTGATCGGGCGGCTGGTCGCCTTCTTTGCCACCGGTGACTCGATCGTCGCCAACAACCTGGTCCTGACGCTGTACCGGCACATCAACTCCCCGGAGGCGCGGCTGTACCTGTCGCGGCAGCTGTTCGAGGAGGCGGTGCACGTGCAGTTCTACCTGACGCTGCTGGACACCTACCTGCCCGATCCCGACGAGCGCGCACAGGCGTTCGCCGCGGTGGAGAACATCCCCTCCATCCGGGAGAAGGCCCGGTTCTGCTTCCGCTGGATGGACTCGGTCGAGGATGTGACACGCCTTGAGACCCGCACGGACCGGCGCCGCTTCGTGCTGAACCTGATCTGCTTCGCGGCGTGCATCGAGGGGCTGTTCTTCTACGGGGCCTTCGCCTACGTCTACTGGTTCCGTTCACGGGGCCTGCTGCACGGACTGGCGACGGGCACCAACTGGGTCTTCCGTGACGAGTCCATGCACATGGCCTTCGCGTTCGACGTGGTGGACACCGTGCGCGAGGAGGAGCCGGACCTCTTCGACGAGGAACTGGAGCGCCGGGTGACCGCCATGCTCGACGAAGCCGTGGAGGTGGAGCTGCAGTTCGCGCGGGACCTGTGCGGCGACGGTCTGCCCGGCATGAACACCGCCTCGATGCGGGAGTACCTGCGCACGGTGGCCGACCAGCGGCTGGTGCGGCTGGGCTTCGCGCCCCGCTACGGGGCGAGCAACCCGTTCTCCTTCATGGAGTTGCAGAACGTCCAGGAGCTGACGAACTTCTTCGAGCGGCGGGCGTCGGCCTACCAGGTCGCCGTGGAGGGCTCGGTCTCCTTCGACGAGAGCTTCTGAGAACAGGCGGTCCGGGGCGTGGGGGCGCCCCGGACCGGGTCAGCGCGCGCGGCGCGGCGTCAGATGCCGCACTGGGAGGCCGACCAGTACCGGCTGGAGCGGTAGTCCACGTGCACGTGGTCGCTGTGACCGGGGTAGCCGGGGCCGAGGATGCCGCGGAAGCCGTGGTAGCGGGCCTCCTTGGCCAGGCTGCAGAACGAGTGGGAGCCGGAGACCATGTCGGCGGCGTCACCGTAGAGGTGCCTGCTGGCCGACGCGCCGCCCACGGCGCTGTTGCAGCTGTAGCTGCGGAAGCCACTGGTGATGGTGATGGGATCGTCGCCCATCGCGTGCCGCATGGCCTCCAGCTTCCACATGCTGCGCAGGGCGTTGCTCTTGGCCGTCGCGGCGCTCACCGCTCCGCCGCCCCAGGAGGAGTTGCAGTGGTTGAGCTCGCTGTAGGCGAAGTGCTTGGGCGTGCAGTCACCGTCCTGCAGGGCGTAGATCTTGCTGAAGGTCTGCGGTCCCGCGACGCCGTCGGCCGACAGCCCGTAGGCGGACTGGAAGCGCTTGACGGCGGCCGCCGTCGCCGGCCCGTAGTCGCCGTCGAGGGCCAGGACGTTGCCGTAGCCGGGGTATCCGGAGACCCGGATCTGCAGCTGGGTCACGTCGGAGCCGGACATGCCCTGCGAGAGAGTGCGGTTCCAGCTGTAGCAGGAGTCCGCCTGGGCGGTGCCGGCGGTCGCGACGGCGCCGAGGAAGGCCGCCGCCACGAGCATGACAACACTGAGCAGAAGTCTCACCGCGCGTCTGATCATGGTGCCTCCGATTCCGAAGGATGAGGAGCTTCCGAGAGTGACCCGTGGGTCCACGCGCGTCAACCACACCCGGCGAAACGCCGGAGGACGGACCGGTGACGGCCCGTCCTCGGCACGTGGACACGTGACATCCGTCAGTCGTTCGGCACCGTCTCGTAGCGCGGCGTGTTCTCCGCCATCTGCTGCAGCGCGTCCTTGCGCTCCCGCTTGGAGAGCCGGTCGATGTACAGGTAGCCGTACAGGTGGTCCGTCTCGTGCTGCAGGCAGCGGGCGAAGTAGCCCGTGCCGCGTACCCGGACCGGCTTGCCGTCCACGTCCTGGCCGCGCACGACCGCGACGTCGGGCCGGGCCAGAGCGGCGTAGGCCGTGGGCACGGACAGGCAGCCCTCGCCCGACTCGTCCAGCACCCGCTCCGCCGCCGGCAGCTCCTCGATCACCGGGTTGCACACCACGCCGACGTGACGCACTCCCTCGTCGTCGGGACAGTCGTAGACGAAGACCTTCAGGTCGACGCCGATCTGGTTGGCGGCCAGGCCGACGCCCTCGGCAGCCCGCTGGCTGGCGAACATGTCGTCGACCAGCCGGGCGAGCCCGTCGTCGAACTCGGTGACCTCGCGGCACTCCCGATGCAGCACCGGGTTTCCCACGACCGTGATCGGGCGGGCGGTCCCCCGCTCCCGGTACGCCTGCTCGCGCTCCTCGCAGTCCTCCGTGTCGACGGCGAAGTCGTCGACCGGCTCCGACCGGGTTTGTTCCTGCTGCGCCATACCGAGGTAAGCCTTCCTCACACCCGGATGACCCGGGTCCAGCCGTTGCACGTCGCCTCAAGGGTACGGGGCTCTGCTCAGCAGACCTCTTCCAGATCACGCCACTCGCGGGTGTCCGGGCTGTCGGCGACCCAGCCGTCCAGCAGGCCGCGCACCAGGGCGGCCGGGGCGGCCAGCCCGCACTCGCGCTCGGGCACCCACAGGTCGTCCGGGCCGCCCGGCGGCATGTGCCCCAGCGGGCCCGGATGGCCGGGCGAGCTGTGGTCGTGCGGATCAAGGTGCGTGGTGCCGTCCCCCTCGTCGCTGGGCATGCTGCTCTCCGAGCAGGACCGGCACAGCAGCCGCACCGAGGAGGACCAGTCCTCGGCGGCGAACCCCGCCTCGGCCGCCAGCCGTTCGAGCGCGTCGCGGTCGTCCTCCGACGCGGCCTCCAGCAGCACCACCCAGGTCGGGACGGGGGACGGCGCCCACAGCTCGATCTCGTCGAAGACCGGGTACGACGGGCCGGCCGCAGTGGTCCGCTCGCCGTTGGGCACCCCGTCGTGCAGCACCATCTCGCCCCAGCGACGCCCGGAGGACGGCAGCGGGATGCTCTGCACCTCCACCCGCGCCGGGTCCACCCGGCGGCCCCAGACGACCTCGGCCTCGCCCTCCGGTGACAGCCGCACGGCGGCACTGCCCAGTCCCATGCCGGTCGGCTCGGTCGCGGCGGCTGCGCCGTGCGCCTCGCCCGGCACGGCCAGCCCATAGGCCTGCCAGGCGCGGCGGGCCAGCGGCCAGTCCTGCAGGGCGGTCGCGGCGATCCCCACGTTCCACCAGTCGGGGGCTCCGGCGTCGCGGTCCAGCAGAGCGACGGCCCGCAGGCCCGCGGCCCGCGCCTGCTCCCAGTCGTGCCGGAACTTGTGCAGCAACGCGAGGTTGAACCACGACTCCGACAGCCAGGGCTCCAGGTCGGCGGCGCGCGTCAGCAGCGCGCCCGCGTCCTGGTAGCGCCCACTGCCGATGAGGCTGAACGCCCGGTCCGTCGCCTGCCGCCAGGAGGCTGAGGGCCGGTGCCGCCCATTGCCGAAGATCCTCACGATTCCCGTCCGACTCCCACCTGTCGCTCGCTGCTCGTCGGAACCTGCGCCGCGGCGTGCTCCTCGATTTCCCCTCTTCGCATCCAACCATGCCCGCTGAGGGGCCCGCTCACCACCCGCGTCGGCCCGGGGCCTGTGCGCCGCGGCCTGCGACCACCCGGGCGAGCGCCTCCACCACCGCCGGGTCGTAGGCGCCGGACCCATGCAGTCGCAGCCGCTCCAGCGCGCCCAGCCGGGCGGACGCGCCGTCCGGCCCCCCGGCCAGGTCCTCATACGCGTTGGCGACCCGGACGACCCGTGCCGCCTGCGGCTGCTCACGGTAGGGGTCCGCCTGGCGCGCGACGACTTCGGCCACTTCGGCTGGTGCGCCGGTGCGGCGTACCACGGCGGCCCCCAGCAGCGCGATGCGCCGCCGCTCCTCGTCCGGCAGCGGTTCCGTGGCCCCGCACGGCACCGGGTCGACGAGGGAGAGCTGGCCGATGTCGTGCATCAGGGCGGCGTGCTCCAGCACGGTCAGCTCGCGCTCGGCCATGCCCATCGCGCGCCCCATCGCGCGGCCCAGCGCGGCGACCCGGCGCGCGTGCCCGTGCGGGGTGTAGCCGGCGACCTCGGTGGCGCGGGCCAGCGAGGCAACCGTCTCCCGGCGGGTGGCACGCACCGCCGCGTAGCGACGGAAGGACAGCTGGGTGAGCAGCAGCGGCACACACACCACCGGCAGCGCCCACAGACCGGCGACCGCCACGGCCAGCGCCAGCACCGCGCCGGTGGCGCCGATCGCGGGGGCCACGGCGGCGGAGGCGCGCAGGTGGTCACGCAGCAGCGGGCCGATCGGCCAGCCGGTGCGGGCCGCACCGGTGGCGGCCGCGAGCACCGCCTCGCACAGGCCCGTCATCAGCAGCACGGCGATCATGCCGAGCACCTGCCCGGCGCCCTGACCGATCCGGTCGTGCAGTGCGCCGGTGGTGTGCAGCGGACGGGCGCAGACGGCGGCGAACGCCACGGTGAGCACCATACGGGCGGCCTCGTCGAGCCCGGGCGCGCTGCCACGGGCGATGTGCGGAGCGAGACCGACCGTGGCGGCCACGGCGGCGACTGCGACGACCTGTAGCACGTCGTGCCGGGCAGGTATGCCGTCGACCGCGCCCAACAGGGCGTAGCCCAGTGCGCCGGCGGCGCCGACCGGCCCCAGCCGGGTGCCGAGGCCGGGCAGTTCACTGCGCACGAGGACCCCCACGGCGATGACCAGACCGAACGTCACGGCGACGGCGGGCTGTCGCAGACCGTGCCACAACGTGCCGGCCACGGCAGCGGCAAGCAGCACCGCCGCCGTGCCGCGCAGCGCGAGGCGGCCCCCGCTCATGCGGGCGGTCCCGGCCACGTCGAGTGGGCCACCCGGTCGGCCGCCGAGAGATCGGCGGCCAGCCGGCGGGCGGCGGGCAGCCGGCCGTGGGCGCCGTCGGCGGGCTCGTCTGCCGTGGAGGCCGGCGACCAGCCCTCCCGGTCCAGCGCTCCGGCCAGCGCCTCGACCATGCGCGCGTCGAACTGGGTACCGGCGCACCGCTTCAGCTCGGCGACCGCGGTGGCCACCGGACGGGCACGCCGGTAACTGCGGGTGGAGGTCATGGCGTCGAAGGCATCGGCGACGGCCACCACACGGGCCGGCTCCGGAATCCGGTCGCCGGACAGGCCGTAGGGGTAGCCGCTGCCGTCGAGCCGTTCGTGGTGATGCAGGATCGCCGCGCGCGCCTCCTCCAGGAAGCCGATGCCGCGGACCATCTCGTGGCCGTACTCGGGGTGCAGCTCGATCACCCGCCGTTCCTCCGGCGTCAACGGGCCCTCCTTGCGCAGCACGCGGGTCGGGACGCCGAGCTTGCCGACGTCGTGCAGGATCCCGGCGAAGCGCAGCAGCTCGGTCCGCTCCTCCCCCAGGCCGAGTTCGCGGGCGATGAGGACGGAGGCGCGGCCGACCCGCTCGCTGTGGCCGCGGGTGTAGCGGTCCTTGAGATCGACTGCCTGCACCAGCGCCCGGATGGTCGCCTGGTGTTCGGTGCGCTCACGGTGATACCGGTCCAGGACCCAGTCGCATACGCACAGCGGCAGCAGCAGGAGGGCCGCTGCCGCCGGTCCGTAGGGGCTGCGCCACAGGACGGCGGCCATCACTCCGGTCAGACCGTGCACCAGGTGGACGGCGGCACCGCCCGCGGCCCGGCCGCGCCAGGCGGTGCGCGGCGAGCAGCCCTCGGCCGCGACGAGCATCACGCCGTCGAGCAGGACCAGCACGGCGCCGAATGCGAGGGCCACCGCGCAGGCCGCCGGGACGGCGTCGGACAGGCTCCCGCCGGCCGGCCCCGGCAGATACGGCCCGACGAGCAGCAGCCGCACCTGGGCTGCGGTCCAGGCCGCGACGGCGGTCCGCCCGGCGTGCCACAGGCGGCGGGCAACGGTGTGCCGGTCCGCCACCTGCCCCGACAGCGCGCCTGCCACGGGCGTGAGCGCGGCGGCGGCCGGCGGCAGCAGGAAGACCCCGGTGAGCAGCACGGGCAGCCACGCGGCCGTGTTGCGCGGGAGCCGTCCGCGCAGCAGCGGCAGCCGGGGCGCGCACTCGAACAGGGCGTGGAAGCCGGCGATCGGCAGCAGGACGGCCCATTCGGAACGGGTGGCCCGGGTCAGGGCGGGGGCCGCGCCGAGGGCGGCCCCGAGCGTGACGGCGGCGACGCACAGCCGCGCCCGCCAGGGCAGGGCCCGGTGCGCGAGCCGTCCGCCGGTGCGTGGGCGCATCCGAGCCCTCCTCCCCGTTCCGCTCAGGTTGGGGAGAATAGGCTGGGCAGAGGCTCTCGTGGGCCTCCTGGACCGGAATGCCCGCTTCCTGCGGTTACGGGCTCACCCGAAGGGGTGAGCCCGTAACCGCAGGACGTGACGTTGTCAGGCGAGGTTGCGGCGCGGCGAGGAGGACGACGTCTCGTCCTGGTCCTGCGCGCCGGGCTGGTCGGCGGGATGCTCGCCGGCGCGGATGAGCTCGATGCGGCCCATCACCTTCGACCGCAGGTCGGTGGGTACGTCGTCGTGCCCGCAGCAGCGCTTGACCAGCTTCTTGACCTCCTGCTCCAGGCCGTACTTCTCCAGGCAGGGCGAGCATTCGTCGAAGTGTTCCTTGAACTTCGCGCAGTCGCTGTCCGGCATCTCACGGTCGAGGTACTCGTAGAGGTGGTCCAGGACCTCCGAGCAGTCCGTCTCGTGCGGCTTCCCGCAGCTCATGAGCCCGAGCCCTTCCCGTCGTGCGACTGGTCCCCGTCGGCAGCTCCCGCGGGCGCGAGCCCGCGGTCACGTGCGTAGTCCTCCAGCATGCCGCGCAGTTGACGGCGTCCGCGGTGCAGCCGGGACATCACGGTACCGATGGGCGTCCCCATGATGTCCGCGATCTCCTTGTACGCAAACCCCTCGACATCCGCGAGGTACACCGCGATCCGGAACTCCTCCGGGACCTTCTGCAGGGCCTCCTTCACGTCGGAGTCCGGCAGGTGGTCCAGCGCCTGGGCCTCGGCGGAGCGCAGCCCGGTCGACATGTGCGACTCGGCGCGGGCCAGCTGCCAGTCCTCGATCTCCTCCGCTGCGCTGCGCTGCGGCTCCCGCTGCTTCTTGCGGTAGGAGTTGATGAAGGTGTTGGTGAGGATGCGGTACAGCCACGCCTTGAGGTTGGTGCCCGCACGGAACTGGTGGAAGGACGCGTACGCCTTGGCGTAGGTCTCCTGCACCAGATCCTCGGCATCCGCGGGGTTCCGGGTCATGCGGAGCGCGGCGGAGTACATCTGGTCGAGGAAGGTCAGGGCGTCACGTTCGAAGCGCGCGCTGCGCTGCGCCTCGGTCTCCTGCGGCGTGCTCTGCGTGCCGTCGTCGGTCCCGGTGACCGGACCCACCTCCTCCGATGATGTGACGGGCCCGAGCCCGGACCCGCTCGAATCGGAGAATAGACGACGATCCGCTCCGCGCGCCGCCCGGACCGGTGAGCCACCGGCCAGCGCGAGCGTGGCCCAGTCCAGGTCGGCGGCCTGGGGACGCTGCGGGCAAGTGACGGAACCCATAGGGGCTGCTTCCTCTCTTCGCGTACGTCGACGACACCGGCAACAACACACGCACCTCCGGGCACATTCCCCGGGACCCGGGCGCTGCCGTCGGCGCGGCGGCTCAGCGGTTCAGCCAGCCCAGGACCGCGTCGGTGAGCAGGCCGAGCGCCTCTTCCTGAGTGAGGGGCGCCCGCTTCGGCACGGCGAAGCCGTGGTCACCGTGCGGAACCTCGACGACGTCCGTGGCGTCCGGGAACTCCTCCGGGCGGCCGAAGGGGTCGCGTCCGCCCTGCACGACGCGCGTGGGCAGACCGGCCCCGGTCAGCTCCGGGGCGCGGGATTTCTCGGGTCTGCCGGGCGGATGCAGCGGGAAGGACAGCGCGAGCACCGCCTGCGCGCCGAGGTCGGCCGCCGTGCGGCAGGCGACCCGGGCTCCGGCGCTGCGGCCGCCGGCCACCACCGGCAGCCCGGGCGCCGCCAGCGCGGGCCACAGCGACCGCCAGGCGGTGTCCAGCGTCTTCGGCGGGGGCGCCACCTTGCGTCCGGCGACCCGCCAGGGCTGCTCGACCAGGGCGACGGTCACCCCCTGCCGCGGCAGCGCGGCCGCCAGCGCCGCCAGGTCGCGGGCCTCGACGCCGCCGCCGGCACCGTGCCCGAGGGCCAGCACCGTGCGGGGGCGGTCCGCCGGGTGCCAGGTGATGCGGGCCTCACCCGCCGGGGTGCGGACGCTCTCCCGCATCAGAACAGTGTCCCTTCCTGCGGCGCCTCGACTTCCTCGACGAGCTGCGGGCCGTTGTTGCGGACGTTGCTCACCTGGGTGGAGACCGGGTAGGCGCGCAGCAGGCCCGACGGCGGCGGAGCGAGCAGCGGCAGCACGTCGCCGGGGTCGGTACGGGCCGGGTCGAGCCAGGCGTCCCAGCGCTCGGGCCGCAGCACCAGCGGCATGCGGGGGTGGATGTCGGAGAGCGACTGCGGGGCCGGGGCATCCGCTTCGCCTGTCGCTCCGGCGAGCAGACCCGTCTCGGCGGCGGTGGTGACCACCGTGCACGTGGTCCACCATGCGCGCGGGTGGTCCTCGGTCAGTGTCGGGTCACGCCAGAACTCGTACAGACCGGCCATCGCCATCACCGACCCGTCGGCCGGCGTGACGAAGTAGGGCTGCTTCCGGGGTCGCTTCCGCCTGCCCTGCTGTTCCAGGTCCGGGTCGCCCTTCGCCGTCCTCCGTCCCCTGCCTTCAGCGGGGAGACTCCATTCGAAATAACCGTCTGCGGGCAGCAGACAGCGGCGGGCGGCGAAGGGCCGGCGGTAGGCGGGCTTCTCGTGCACGGTCTCGGCCCGCGCGTTGATCATCTTCACGCCGAGGTCCGGGCTCTTCGCCCAGCCGGGCACCAGGCCCCAGGTCAGCGTCCGCAGCTGCCGGACCGGCCGGAGGTCCTGGGACCCCCTCTCCTTCCGGTCGAGCACCGCGTAGACCTGCTTGGTCGGCGCGACGTTCCAGTCGGCGGCCAGTTCCTCGTCGGCCTGCCACTTCTCCACCTCGAAGACGCCGGCCAGGTCCTCGGGGCTCCGGCTGGCCGCATACCTTCCGCACATGGGTGCCAGACTGCCACGTCAGGACGACAGCGAGAGATGACCGAGGAGGACGGGCGGGCATGGACACGGTGAGCATCGCCGAGGTGTGGGACCGAGTGGTCGGCTCCCAGCCGGATCCGGCGGGGTGGCTGGCGCCGGCGACCGCGGTGGCCGCACTGGCCGCCGTGGTGCCGCACGGGATGTGGCACCGCTCACGGCACGCGGTGACCATCGCGCACGAGGGCGGGCACGGGCTCGTCGCCCTGCTCACGGGCCGCCGGCTTGACGGGATCCGGCTGCACTCGGACACCTCCGGGCTGACCCTCTCGCGCGGCAGGCCGCAGCGGAATCGGGCATGGTGCTCACCGCGGCGGCGGGCTACACCGCGCCGTCGCTGCTCGGCCTGGCCGGCGCGTGGCTGCTGGCCGCCGGGCACATCACCGCCCTGCTGTGGAGCGCGACGGCGCTGCTGCTGGCGATGCTCGTCATGATCCGCAACGCCTACGGCCTGCTGACCGTGGTGCTGGCGGGCGGCACCTTCCTGGCCGTCTCCTGGCTGACCGGCGCACAGATACAGGCCGCCTTCGCGTACGCCGTGGTGTGGTTCCTGCTGCTGGGCGGCATACGCCCGGTCTTCGAGCTGCACCGCACACGCCGCCGGGGCCGGGCACCGGACTCGGACGCCGACCAGCTGGCCCGCCTGACCCGAACCCCGACGGCGCTGTGGCTGCTGCTGTTCCACGCGGTGGCGCTCTGCTCGCTGCTGGGCGGCGGCAGCCTGGCTGCTGGGGCTGTGACCAGGAACGCCGGTGGGCCCGAACACACTAAAGTGATCCGCATGACCGACCAGACAGGCCCTCTCCTGACGGACCCCGCCCTCTGGCCCGCGCCGACCGCACCCGGGCCGGTCGAGGCGACCGTCACCGTTCCCGGGTCCAAATCGGTCACCAACCGCGGCCTGGTGCTGGCCGCGTTGTCCACCGAACCTGGCCGGCTGCGCCGCCCGCTGCGCTCACGCGACACCCTGCTGATGGCCGGTGCGCTGCGCGCGATGGGCGTGCAGATCGAGGAGGGTGTCGGCCCGGACGGCACCGGCGAGGTGTGGCAGGTCATCCCCGACGGGCTGCGCGGCCCCGCCGCCGTCGACGTCGGCAACGCCGGCACCGTCATGCGTTTCCTGCCCCCGGTCGCGGCGCTCGCCGACGGCCCGGTCCGCTTCGACGGCGACCCGCGCTCCCACCAGCGCCCGCTGCACGGTGTCATCGACGCGCTGCGCACGCTGGGCGCACGCATCGACGACGACAAGCGCGGCTGCCCTCCCGATGACGGTGCACGGATCGGGTTCGCTGACCGGCGGCCGGTGGAGATCGACGCCTCTTCCTCCAGTCAGTTCGTCAGCGCCCTGCTGCTGTCCGGGCCGCGCTTCAACCAGGGCGTTCAGGTGCGGCACATCGGTGACCGGCTCCCGTCCACTCCGCACATCCGGATGACCATCGACATGCTGCGGGCTGCCGGGGCGCAGGTCGATGCCCCCGAGGACGGCGGAGAGCCGGGCAGGTGGCGGATCACGCCGGGCGCGCTGCTCGGTCGCGACCTCGTCGTCGAGCCGGACCTGTCCAACGCGCAGCCGTTCCTGGCCGCCGCACTCGTCACCGGCGGCCGGGTCACCATCCCCGACTGGCCCGAGCGGACCACCCAGCCCGGCGACGCGCTGCGGGAGATCTTCACCGGCATGGGCGGCCGGTGCGAGCTGGGCGAGCGCGGCCTGACGATGACCGGCGGCGGCAGGGTCCACGGCATCGACGTGGACCTGAGCGAAGTCGGCGAACTCGCCCCCGGCATCGCGGCCGTCGCCGCACTGGCCGACTCCGAGTCGGTGCTGCGCGGCATCGCGCACCTGCGGCTGCACGAGACCGACCGGCTGGCGGCGCTGACCAAGGAGATCAACGGCCTGGGCGGCGACGTCGCCGAGACCGCGGACGGCCTGCGCATCCGACCCCGCCCGCTGCACGGCGGCATCTTCCACACCTACGACGACCACCGGCTGGCCACCGCGGGTGCCGTGCTGGGGCTGGCGGTCGAGGGCGTGCAGGTGGAGAACATCGCCACCACCGGCAAGACGCTGCCGGACTTCCCCGAGCTGTGGCTCGGCATGCTGCGGCCGAAGGGCTGAGGGGTCGGCATGCGGCGCTATGGCAAGCACACCGACGAAGACGACATCCGGGTACGTCCCGGCCGGCACGGCAGCCGTCCCCGCACGCACATCCGCCCCAAGCACGAGGACGCCGCCGAGGGCCTGGTGCTGACCGTGGACCGCGGCCGGACCACCTGCCTGGTCGACGACCGCACCGTCACAGCGATGAAGGCGCGCGAACTGGGCCGCAAGAGCATCGTCGTCGGGGACCGGGTCGCCCTCGTCGGGGACCTGTCGGGCGCCAAGGACACCCTCGCACGCATCGTGCGGGTGGAACGGCGCGAAGTCGGTGCTGCGCCGCACCGCGGACGACACCGATCCCTTCGAACGGGTCGTGGTGGCCAACGCCGACCAACTGGCCATCGTGACCGCGCTGGCCGACCCCGAGCCGCGCCCGCGGCTGATCGACCGATGCCTGGTCGCCGCCTACGACGCGGGCCTCGAGCCGCTGCTCGTACTGACCAAGTCGGATCTTTCCTCGCCCGAGTCGCTGCTGGAGACCTACGCGCCCCTCGGCGTGCGGCACGTCGTCACCAGCCGCCGGGAGCTGGCCGACGGCGATGCGGCCGAACGGGTCCGCACGCTGCTGACCGGCCGGACCACCGCCTTCGTCGGACACAGTGGCGTCGGCAAGACCACGCTGGTGAACGCGCTGGTCCCGGACCGGCAGCGGGCCACCGGCGTGGTGAACGCCGTGACGGGCCGCGGCCGGCACACCACGACCTCGGCCCTCGCGCTCCCGCTGCCGGGCCGGTCGGCGGGCTGGGTCATCGACACGCCGGGCGTGCGTTCGTTCGGCCTGCACCACGTGGACCCCTCCCGGGTGATCCTCGCCTTCCCCGACCTCGAGCCGGGTACCGAGGGCTGCCCCCGTGCGTGCAGCCACGACGAGCCGGACTGCGCCCTGGACCAGTGGGTCGTCGACGGACACGCCGAACCGTCCCGGCTGCACTCGCTGCGCAGGCTGCTGGCGACGCGTGAGCGGCGCGAGGGCGACTGAAACCCGGGCAGGACGCACCGGCGGGCGGCATACTGCGTGCTCCGGGCACCACCCGGGCGGGCGACGCGACGGCACGGCGGAAAGGCACCGGAAGATGGCATGGCTGCTGGTCATCGTCGCGGGACTGCTCGAGACGGGCTTCGCGGTGTGCCTGAAGCTCTCGCACGGCTTCACCCGGCTGTGGCCGACGGTGGCCTTCTGCGCGTTCGCGCTGGGCAGCTTCGGCCTGTTGACGCTGTCGCTGCGCAAGCTGGACGTGGGGCCTGCCTACGCGGTGTGGACCGGACTCGGGGCGACGGGTACCGCCGTATACGGGATGGTCTTCCTGGGCGACGTGGTCTCGACACTGAAACTCGTCTCGATCACGCTGGTCATCGTCGGCGTCGTCGGCCTCCAGCTGTCCGGTTCGGGGCGCTGAGGGGTCAGCCGAGTACGTCGACGACGAGCTTGCTCGATCACAGCGAGCGCCGCCTGTTCGGCGGCGCGGCGCAGCGACCACGAAGGACAGCGCGAGGCGCAGCGCCGCCTCGCAGGCCCGTCCCGGCGCGGACGAAGCAGCCGAGGACGACGTGGCGGGCATCCGGTTCTGTGCGGGGATGCGCGGCGGCATCCGGGCCAGCACCCGTTCGCGCAGTTCGGTGATCAGCTCGCCCGGCCGGTAGGGCACGGTGGCGGCCGGGAACGCCATCACCGCGCCCCAACAGCCCGTCAGCGCGGCACGGACGAGCGGGTCCGCGCCGGCGGTGCGCAGCAGGTGTCCGGCAGCCGTCACACAGCACTCTCCGTGCCCGCCGCCTCCCCGGGCCCGGCCCGCGACGGCGAGTGCGGCGCCGTCAAGCAGGACTTCGACGCGCCGCCGCAACAGCGCGGTGCCCAGCCCCTCCTTGCTGCCGAACTCGTTGTAGAGGGTCTGACGCGACACGCCGGCCTGCGCGCAGACGTCGACCATCCGCACCTCGGACCATGGGCGCGCGACGACGGCCGTGTGTGCGGCATCGAGCAGGATCTCCCGTGCGGTCGGCATCGTCCTCCGCCTCCTTCGTCCCGGACCCCGACGGTCCCGACGGCCGACGTTCGGGAAAGAATTGACGGGCCGACAGTTGCTGTCAATACGTGGTGCGGGTCACGTCTCGGCGCCCCGGGGCGCGGGCGTCACCCGCTCGCGCGGACACCCCCGGCTTCGGCACGGTCGTCTCGCCCGGCGCGGTGGGCGGTCGATACTGTTCGGCCATGCCCGACTACCACGATGATCTGCGACTCGCCCATGTGCTGGCCGACACGGCCGACGCCGCGACCATGGAGCGGTTCAAGGCGCTCGACCTGAAGGTCGAGACCAAGCCGGACATGACGCCGGTGAGTGAGGCCGACAAGGCGGCCGAGGAGCTGATCCGCACCTCGCTGCAGCGCACCCGCCCGCGGGACGCGGTGCTCGGCGAGGAATTCGGCACGGCGGGCCACGGCCCGCGCCGGTGGATCATCGATCCGATCGACGGGACGAAGAACTACGTGCGGGGCGTGCCGGTCTGGGCGACGCTCATCGCGCTGACCGAGCTGGGCGAGGGCGGCGACCAGCCGGTCGTCGGCCTCGTCTCGGCGCCGGCCCTGAACCGGCGCTGGTGGGCCATGCAGGGCGCCGGCGCCTACACGGGGCGCAGCCTCTCCCAGGCGACACGGCTGCAGGTCTCGCGGGTCGGCCGGGTACAGGACTCCTCGTTCGCTTACTCCTCGCTGAGCGGCTGGGAGGAACGCGGGATGCTGGGCAGCTTCCTGGACCTGACGCGCAGCTGCTGGCGGACGCGGGCGTACGGCGACTTCTGGCCGTACATGATGGTCGCCGAGGGCTCGGTGGACATGTGCGCGGAGCCGGAGCTGTCGCTGTGGGACATGGCGGCGTGCTCGGTGATCGTGCAGGAGGCGGGCGGCACCTTCACCGGGCTGGACGGCCACCCCGGCCCGCACAGCGGCAACGCGGCGGCCTCGAACGGGCTGCTGCACGAGGACCTGCTGGCGCGACTCACCGCCTGACCTTCACTCGTCCGGGTGTCTTGTCGTGGGCGGACAGGCATGTGAACATGAGAAAAGAGCGCTTGTGACTTTGTGAAGTGCTGCACGCGGCCTACCGGAGTCTCCCCAGCGCAACAGCGTGTGGGGACGCTCGGCAGGTCTCGTGATCGCCGCCTCGAGAAGGGCACCGACCATGCCGCCCATCCTCGTCCGACACGCCATGAGCACCGTCGTTCTGACCATCGGCCCGGCACACACGCTGCGCCAGGCCGCCGAGCTGATGTCCGCCCGCCGAGTCGGCGCCGCCGTCGTCCTCGATCCGGACGCCGGAGGGATCGGCATCCTGACCGAGCGGGACGTCCTCAACGCACTCGGCGCCGGGCAGGACCCCGACCGGGAGCCCGCCTGGGCGCACACCACGACCGACGTCGTCTTCGCCGCCCCGGGCTGGACGCTGCGGGACGCCGCGCAGGCCATGACACACGGCGGCTTCCGGCACCTGATCGTGCTGGAGAACGACGAGCCGGTCGGCGTGGTGTCCGTCCGGGACATCGTCGGCTGCTGGTCCAGGACCGGGCCGCCGGAGCCGCGCCACGCGGAGGCCGTGGCCGGCTGACCCGCCGTCTCGAACTGGACATTGTCCAATATGAGACGCAGCCGTATAAGCTGGGTACATGAGTGACCTGCTGGAACGACTCCGCGGTCGCGGCTGGCGACTGACCGCCCAGCGGCGCGTCGTCGCCGAGGTGCTCGACGGCGACCATGTCCACTACACGGCCGACGAGGTCCACGCGCGGGCCGCCGAACGGCTCCCGGAGATCGCCCGGGCGACGGTTTACAACACCCTCGGCGAGCTGGTGTCGCTCGGCGAGGTGATCGAGGTCAGCACCGACGGCCGGGCCAAGCGGTACGACCCGAACGCACGCCACTCCCACCAGCACCTGGTCTGCTCGCGGTGCGGCCTCATCCGTGACGTCCATCCACAGGGAGACCTGATGGCCGCCCTGCCCGAGACCGAACGGTTCGGCTTCACCGTCGCGGAAGCCAGCGTGACCTACCGGGGTCTGTGCCCGGCCTGCGCCGCGGCCTGAGCCGCTTCACCAGGGCGTTGTTCGGCGCTCGAGCGCACCGCGGACACGACACACGACCGAGGGCCCGGATCCATCGGATCCGGGCCCTCGGCCTTCTCGTAGCGGGGACAGGATTTGAACCTGCGACCTCTGGGTTATGAGCCCAGCGAGCTACCGAGCTGCTCCACCCCGCGTCGGTGTGCCTTTACTCTAACCCGATCGCGTGCTGCAGCGCCAAATCCGTTTCCCCTGGTAGTCGCGCCAGGCCTTGCCCGGAGGGACCGCGAAGGTCCTCCGGGCGGACCTCAGGCCGACAACTCGGCCACCAGCGCCTCCCGCAGCTCGGCGGCACGCGCCGCCACCTCGGGCGGCCCGAGCTCGCACCGCCCGCTCACACCAGTGCCCGCTCTCCGGCAGCTCGCCGCGGCGCGCGTGGATCAGCGCGAGCCGGAGCGCGGCGCGCCCGTGCCCCGCCTCGGCCGCACGGGTCCACCACACGGCCGCCTCCGGCTCGCTGCCCTCGCGGGCCAGCAGCAGACCGAGGTTGAAGGCGCCGTTCGGGCTGCCCGCCTCGGCCGCCGCCCGGTACCAGCGGGCCGCGTCCACCACGTCGCCGCGCGCGGCCGCGCACATGCCCAGCCGGACCTGGGCGCGCCGGTGCCCCTGCCGGGCCGCCCGCTCGTACCACTCCTCGTACTCGGGCGGCCCGTCCGCGCGCCGGCTCGCCGTCTCCTCCTCCGCACGCGGCGTGCGCCGGTCCAGCAGCGCGCCCAGCCGGAAGGCGCCCTCGACGCTGCCGCCGCCGGCCGCGCAGCGCAGGTGCCGCTCGGCGCCGTGCGCGTCGCCCTCGCGCTCCAGCGCGATGCCGACCTGCAGCGCCGCCTCGGCGTGCCCGGCCGCCGCCGCACGCTCGTACCACTCGCGCGCCGAGGCCGTCGCCCCGCGCCCGGCGTGCAGGATGCCCAGGTTGAAGGCCGCGTCGACGCTGCCCCCCTCGGCCGCCTTGGAGAACCACGGCTCGGCACCGTCCGCGTCGCCGCGCTGCAGCAGCAGGACGGCGAGCGCGTTGGCCGCCTCCTGGTGACCGGCGTAGGCGGCGCGGCGGTACCACTGCTCGGCCTGGGCCGTGCGGCCCTGCGCCGAGCTGAGCAGCCCGAGGTTGAAAGCGCCGTTGTCGTCCCCGGCGTCGAGCGCGACTCGGTACCAGCGCTCGGCGGCCTGCCGCTCGCCACGCTCGGCGTGCAGCGCGCCCAGCGCGTTGGCGGCGTTCCCGTCGCCATCCTCGGCCGCCCGGCGCCACCACTGCGCGGCGGCTTCCTCGTCACCCGCGTCGCGCAGCAGGAAGCCGAGCGCGCAGGCGGCACGCGCCTCGCCGTCCTTCGCAGACGTCAGGTACCAGCGGCCTGCCTCCTCCAGCTCGCCGCGCCGCTCCAGGATCGTGCCGAGGCGCAGTGCGGCGCGGCGGTGCCCGCGCGCGGCGGCCTGCCGGTACCACTGCTCGGCCTCACGTGCGCCACCGGCGGCCGCGACGCGCCGGGCCAGCCGGTAGGCCGCCTCCCGGTGGCCCTGCTCGGCCGCCGCGCGGAACCACTCCCCGGCGCCCGCCTCGCCCCGGTGCTCCAGCAGTTCGGCCAGCGCGTAGGCACCCAGCGCGTGACCCGACTCGGCGGACTGCCGCAGCCAGTAGTACGCGGCCGGCTCGTCACCACGCTCGCGGTGGTGACGGCCCAGCGCGTGCGCCGCGGCCGCCGACCCGGCCACCGCGGCGACCCGCCACCAGTCGGCGGCCTCGTCCGTGTAGCCCCGCTGGTGCAGCAGGACACCCAGATTGTTGGCGGCTGCACGGTCCCCCGCGGCGGTCGCCGCACGCAGATGCGGTTCCGCGCCGTCCAGGTCACCCCGACGCAGCAGTTGCGCGCCGAGCACGCTTTCGGCCGCCGTGATCGGCTGCGTGGTCGACCACGCCCGGACCGGCATCTTCGACCTTGTCCCCCATAAGCCCCATCGTCGCACCACCTGGAACCCGCGTACACCTGGTATACCGCAGCCCGTGAGGTCACTTCAGCGTTTTGTCGACTTCCCGACACGGAGACCCCCCAAACGCCGTAACGAGCAACTCCCCCCACACAAGCGAATGACCCGGAGTCTGTTGACTCCGGGTCATTCGTCTTCTTCAGTAGCGGGGACAGGATTTGAACCTGCGACCTCTGGGTTATGAGCCCAGCGAGCTACCGAGCTGCTCCACCCCGCGCCGTGTGTGCCTCAGCACGAAGTGAACTCTACACCACGGCGCGGGGTGCTCGCGCACGCCCGAAGCAGGCACGGATCCGGCAAGCAGTGCCTGGTGCCGCGGCAGGCAAGGTTCGCCCGGTTCCGAGGCGTCCTGGCGCACTGCGTTCGCTTCGCTCACTCCGTCTCGGCCTTGTTGCGCCTGCGGATGCCGAGCCTCTCGCACGGCCCCGGGACGCCGCATGCAGGTGTCCTACCCGGGCCTTCGGGCAACGCAGGGGATACCTTCCCGCCGAAGGCAGGGAGAGAGCGTGCGTACCAGGGCGGCGAGCGGGGCGAACCTTGCCCGCCGCGGCCTAGCTGCCGGGCTTCTTCTGCGGGGCCTCCTGGGCCCGCTTCAGCGCGGCCTCGAGATCCTTCTGAGCCTCGCCGTACGCCTGCCAGTCGCCGTCCTTCATCGCCTTCTCGCCACGCTGGAAGGCCTCCTGGGCGTCCTGCAGCGCCTGGGCCGCGGGGGAGCCGGCGGGCGGCTGCGTGTGCTGCTTGCCCGGTTCACCGCGTCTCGCCGCCGCTGCCCTGACTCATGTCGACGCCGAAAACCTTGTCGAGTGCCTCGCCGAGGGTGTTCTCGAAGGCGGGCTTGCCCCCGAAGGTGGCGACGACCTTCTTCATCCGCGGGTAGTTGGTGTTGGCGCCTCTGATGTAGACCGGTTCGACGTAGAGCAGTCCGCCCTTCAGCGGGACCGTGAGCAGGTTCCCGTACTCGATCTCGGAGTCGCCCTTCTTGAGGATGTTGAGCGCGTCCGCGATGTCCGGGTCGGAGTTGATGTCGCTCTGCACCTGTTGCGGACCGGCCACCGGCGTGTTGGCCGGCAGCTTGAGCATCTCGATCTGCCCGTAGTCCGTACTGGTGGCGTCGGCGTCGACGGCCATGAAGGCGCTCAGGGTCTGCCGGTCCACCGGGTTGAACGTCGTGGTCAGGGAGAACCGCCTGTTGCTCGTGCCCCGGCATCTGCAGGCTCAGGTAGTACGGCGGCACCGCGTTGCCCTTGTGCGTCGGGTCGTCCGGGATCTGCCAGCGCTCACTGCCGCTGTAGAACTGGCCCGGGTCGGTGACGTGGTAGCGGGTCAGCAACTGCCGCTGCACCTTGAACAGGTCCTGCGGATAGCGCAGATGCGCCTTGAGCGCGTCGGAGATCGCGCTCTTGGGCTGGACGGTGTCCGGGAACGCCTTCATCCAGGTCTTGAGCACCGGGTCCTTGGTGTCCCACTGGTACAGCTTCACCTCGCCCGTGTACGCGTCGACCGTCGCCTTCACCGAGTTCCGGATGTAGTTGACCCGGTTCTGCTGGGCGAGGACGGCACGCTGGTTGTCGGTGAGCGCGTCGGCCGTGGTGTCCCCCAGCGTCGTGCGCGAGGAGTACGGGTAGTTGTCGGTTGTGGTGTAGCCGTCGATGATCCACTTGATGTGGTCGTCGACGATCGCCGGATACGGGTCGCCGTCGATGGTCAGCCACGGCGCGACGGCCTCGACGCGCTGCTTGGGCGTCCGGTTGTACAGGACACGCGAGGAGTCGCCGATCGCGCCGGAGTACAGGATCCGCGGCTCGTTGAAGTTCACCGCGTAGGCTGCGCGGTTGACCGGGTTCGACAGAGACACACCGCTGTCGCCCTGGTAGGTGTAGGTCTTCTCGCCGTTGTCGGTGGCGTAGTCGAGCTCCTCCTGCGGGCCGCCGACGATGGAGTACTGCGTCGGTCTTCTCCCCGTAGTAGACCCGCGGCTGGTAGTCGCCGAGATCCCCGGTGGGCGGCAGGTTCTTCTCGGTGAAGACCGGCTCGCCGTCCTTGTCGACCGCGGTCCCCTTGGCGGCGACCATGCCGAAGCCGTGGGTGTACTTGAAGTGCTGGTTGATCCAGCCCTCCTTGGCACCCTTGGTGTTGATCTCCCGCAGTCCGACGACGGTGTCCTGCTCCTTGCCGTCCTTCGTCTTGTACCGGTCGACGTCGAGGGTGGCGGGGAACTGGTAGTAGGAGCGGACCTGTTGCTTCTGCTGGAAGGTCGGCGAGACGACGTTCGGGTCCAGCAGCCGGATGCTGGCCGCATCGGCCGCCGCGGCGCGCAGCTGCTCGTCATTCGCCTTGCTCTTGCCCGAGTAGTCCTTCACCGTGGCGTCGTCGATGCCGTAGGCGTGGCGCGTCGCCTCGATGTTCTTGTGGATGTAGGGCGTCTCCTTGGCCTGCTCGTTCGGTTCGACCTGGAATTTCTGCACGATGGCCGGGTACAGGCCGCCGATCAGGATGGCCGAGAGCACCATCAGCCCGAAGCCGATGACGGGCAGCTGCCAGGTGCGGCGCCACAGCGTCGCGAAGAACAGCAGCGCGCAGATGATCGCGATGATGAACAGGATGTTCTTCGCCGGCAGGTAGGCGTTGGCGTCGACGTACTTCAGGCCGGTCCAGTTGTCGGTGGCCTTGAAGTCGCTGCCCTTGACCGCCAGTCCGTACCGGTCCAGCCAGTAGGCGACGGCCTTCAGCGCCACGAAGACGCCCAGCAGCACCGAGAGGTGCCCGGTGGCCGCGGAGGTGGCGCGAGCGCTGGGGCTCGTGACACGCAGGCCGCCGTACAGGTAGTGCACGAGCGCGGCGGCGATCAGCGCAGAGCACGGTCGCGGCGAAGCCGAAACCGAGCACGAAACGGTACCAGGGCAGGTCGAACGCGTAGAAGGCGATGTCCTTGTGGAACTGCGGATCGGTCGTGCCGAACGGCACGCCGTTCACCCACATCAGCCAGGTGCGCCACTGGCCGGCCGCGGAGGCGCCGGAGACGAGCCCGATCAGTGCCGTGATCCCCAGCAGAGCCCACTTCTTGTAGGGCGCGATGCCCATGCGGTAACGGTCCAGGCCCTGTTGCTCGACCGACATCGCGCTCAGCGGCGGCCGCATCCGGTGGGCCAGCCAGACGTTCAGACCGACGGCCGCGCCCATCAGCAGGCCGAAGACGGCGAACAGGCCGATCTTCGTCAGCAGGGTGGTGGTGAAGACCGACTGGAAGTCGACCGAGCCATACCACAGCCAGTCGGTCCAGAAACCCGCGAACATCACGAAGAGCATGGCCAGGACCGCGAGTACGCCCGCGGTGATCAGCAGCACCCGGGCGCGCCGGGACGGCCTGCCGACTCTGATCCGGGGTCCGGTGGGACCGCTGGAGCCCCGGTCCGGCATCTGGAAAGCCAAGGTGCGCACCTCGAAGATTCGCAGGGATCGATCCGGGCCCCTCCGGCCGGGACCCACCCTGGCAACTTAAACGTTGCTTACCCGGTTCCCGTTCCCGGGGGTCGTCACGGCACGATGGAGGGATGAGTGAGCTTCCCCTGGACGGAACCCCGATGGCCGCGACCCCGCTGACCCGCGCGGTGCTGGAGATCGACGAGTACGCGGCCGGCCTGGGCTGGAACCAGCCCTCCCGGCTCTTCGCCCTCGTGGACACGGCACGGCTGCGCGCCGAGGAGCCGGAGATGGCCGCCCGGCTCGGCGACGGCTCCGGCGGGACGGAGGGCACCCTGACGCCCGTGGAGCAGGAGGAGGTACCCGCCGACAAGGCCCTGGACGAGTTCCTCGGCGGCATCGGCTGGCCGCAGGCCGTCGGCGGCTGCGCGCTGACCGTGGAGCGGCTGATGCTCCCGCACTCGGTCGAGGCGTCCATCCCGGAGGGGCTCGACGACGAGGGCCTCACCCGCTGGGTCGCCCGGCACCCGGAGCGGCAGGAGGTCCGGATGACGGTGGGCGTCCTGCGCGACGGCGCCCGGGAGTCGGCGCTGCGACTTCGGGAGAAGGACGCCGCCACCGAGGTGCTCACGGGAGCGGACCTGGTGCCGGGCCTCGCAGAGGCACTGGCGGCGACCTTCGCGGACTGACCGTTGGGCCGGCCCGCAGCCGGTCAGGACGCCTTGCAGAGCGGCAGGGCGTCCTGGTGACCGGTGCGGATCTTCTTCAGGGCGCTCAGCGCGTCGTCGAGCGTGCCGACCTTGACCAGGCTGAGCCCGTCGGGCTTGTCGGAGGCAGCCTCGGCGCAGTTCTGCTCGGGGGTGAGGAAGTACCGGGCGCCCTTGTCACGGGCCGCGATGGTCTTCATTCCGACGCCGCCGATCGGGCCGACCTCGCCCCGGGCGTCGATCGTGCCCGTGCCGGCCACGAACTCCCCACCCGTCAGGTCCGCGGGCGTCAGCTTGTCAATGATCCCCAGCGCGAACATCATGCCCGCGCTGGGTCCGCCGACGTCGGCCAGGCGTATCCGGACCGGGAACGGGAAGGTGTGATCGGCGCCCGGCACGATGCCGACGATGGCGCGGCCGTCCTCGGCCTTCTTCGTGGTCACCGTGACGTGGCCGACCGGCAGGCCTGAGGGGTCCTTGTGGTCCTTCTCCGCGGCCTTCGCCTTGTCGGCGGGCACGACGGTGAAGTCCACCTTGCCGCCCGGATCGTGCTTCGTCACCAGGTCCGCGACGTCCTTCGGGTCGTGCACGGCCGTCCCGTCGACGGCCTTGATCACGTCACCGGCGTGCAGCCGCCCCCGCGATGGCCCGGCCTTGAGCACGGACTGCACCTCGACCCGGGAGGAGACCGGCTTGCCCAGCTCCTTCAATGCGGCGACTTTCGCGCTCTCCAGCGACTGGTCGAACTCCGCCGCGTTCTGCTCCGTCACCTCCTGAGGCGACTTGTTCTGCGGGTAGAGCGTGGCGTGCGGAACCACGGTGTTGTCGTGCGTGAGCCAGCCGTAGAGGGCCTCTCCGAGGTGCATGCGGTACTCGGAGCCGGTCACCCGCACCGTCACCATGTTGAGGTGCCCGCTGACGGCGTTGTCGGAGACGTCCTTCGTCGGAAAGCTGAGCACCTGCTCGCCACGCGCCTTGCCCAGCGTGTTGTAGGTCGGCCCCGGCGACATCTCCGCGTACGGCACCTTGATGAGCACCCCCGCGCACAGCAATGCGATGAGCAGCACGGTCGAGGCGAGCATGGTCGCTGTTCGGCGAGGCATGGCCCCGACAGTACGGGACGGCCTCCTCACGAGCCCTCGGGGGCCGGTCCCTCCGGAGCGGAGGCGGGCACCCGTCCCACGGGACGCTCGGGGGCGGCGGTCTCGGCCACGGCCGGCATGCCGGGTCGCTCCATGGCGGCGCGGAACGCCTCGTATCCGGCAACGCCGGCAGTGTCCGGCGTTGCGGTGCGGCGACGGGACGCCCAGGTTCCCCACACACTCGCGCCGATCACTGCGGCCAGCGGAATCACCAGCCAGATGAGTGCCGCCACGGGACCTCCTGATCGAACCGATGAGCAGATTAACTCCCGGCACGGTCAACGCTCGGACCAGCCCCATGGTTACGCAACCCCGGCTCTCGCGCGCGAGGGCCACGGGCCGCGGCGCGTCAACCCCTGCGCCGGGCACTGACGCGCCGGTCCTGCAGGCTTACCCGGTTCCGCACGGGCTCACGTCCCGGGACCGAAGGTCGGCGCCTTCCCGGCGTCCCGCCGCTGCGCGCGGGGCGACACCTGCGGCAGCCGGTGCTCTCCCAGGGCTTCGCCTGGTCGCCGGCCATGGGCTGACGCCCTGGGGAGACCCCACGATCGTGGATGGGAGTCTGAGGGCTTCGCCCTAGACGCCCACCCGTCCCCACGGGCTGACGCCCTGGGGAGACCCCACGATCGTGGATGGGAGTCTGAGGGCTTCGCCCTAGACGCCCACCCACTCCTCCGCACCGTCGGTGAAGGTTTGGTGCTTCCAGAGGGGGACCTCGTGCTTGAGGTCGTCGATGAGGCGGCGGCAGGCCGTGAAGGCCTCCGCGCGGTGGGCGCAGGAGACCGCGACGACGACCGCCGCGTCACCGACCCGCAGGTCACCCACGCGATGTACCGCCGCCAGCGCCCGCACCGGAAAATCCGCGACGACCTTCTCCGCGACCCGGCGCAGCTCACTCTCCGCTGTCGGATGCGACGAGTACCCCAGCCGGGTGACGTCGGCTCCCCCGTCATGATCGCGCACCGTGCCGACGAACAGCGCCGTGCCGCCCGCCGAGTCGTCGCCGACAGCGCGGAACACCTCGTCGAGGGAAAGCGGCGTGTCGCGGATGGCCAGCAGCCGGATCGGGGCGGGCCCCGCGTACTCGCCCGGGTGATCGTTGAACGGTCCCATGCCGTTCATGCTGCCGCACCGGACCGCGATACGGAAACGGCATCCCGCAGTGCGGACCGCACGAGGAGCCCTCCCTTCACACGCCGCGCCGGCGGCGGGCCCGGCGCACCAGCGCCGCGGTGCCGAGCAGGGCGACCGTGGCACCGGCCGCGCCGGCCGCGGTGGCGTCCTTGCGGCCCAGCCTCCGTCCGGCGACGGTGTGCCGCCCGGCGACCTCCTCCAGCAGCTCGGCCAGGACCTCCTCGTTCGTCCACCGCGGCCGCCAGCCCGCAGCGTGCAGCCGGCTCCCGCTGACCACCCACGGGTGCATCGTGTACGCGAGATCACCCGCCGGGGAGGGAGTGAGGCCCAGCCGGTGCAGCCGGGAGGCGGCGCCCAGCGCCACGGAGGACGGCAGCTCCATCCGGCGGATGCCGGTCAGTTCCTCGACCTCCTCCTGCTCCAGCCAGCCCTCGCAGCCGACGGCCAACTCGCCCTCGGCCTTCTCCAGCGCCGCGTACTCCAGGGCGCTCACCAGGTCCTCGACATGGCAGAACTGCCAGCACGGCCTGGAGCCGGCCACCACCAGCAACCGCGGCGACTCGAAGTACCTGGTCAGCGCGGTGTCGATGCCGCCGACCAGGACCGAGGGGCGCACGACGGTCACGGTGAGCCCGGGATGGGCGCGCGGAGCGCGCCGGGCGAGGTGCTCGATCTCCAGCAGGTCGCCGACGCCCGTCGCCTCGGCGGTGGCGCGCAGCTCGGCGTCCTCGGCCAGCGGAACGTCGTTGTCGGGCAGGGCGCCGTAGACCATGGCCGACGTACACAGCACGACGCGGTGCACGCCGGCGGCGGCCGCCGCCGTCAGCACGGTCTGGGCGCCGCGCACGTTGTAGGCGGTGCGGGCGGCCGGGTCGGACTCCAGGTCCAGGTCGAGGGCGAGGTGGACCACGACGTCGACGGGCCGCCCGTCGCCGCGCAGCCGCTCGGCGATGGCCGGGTCGCGGACGTCCAGGGTGTGCCACTCGACGTCGGCGGCGCCCTCGACTCCGGCTTCACCGAAGACCTCGTCCGGGCCGCGCCGCTCGTCGAGGGCCAGCACCCGCCCGACCTCGGGCGAGGCGGCGAGCCGCGCCGTCAGCAGCGCACCGACCCCCGTCGCGGCGCCCGTGACGGCGACGGTGGGGGTTCGCGGTCCGCGAACGTCGTTCTCGGAGGAACTCACCGGGCGTCTCCAGTGGTTGTTTCTGGTACGAGATGCGCAGACTCCATCCTGCCTGACAGAGTGTCTAGGCTTGGGGAAGAGGCCGCGAAACGCAGCGAACCTGATCCGCCCGACGACACAGAGCCGAGGAAACCCGTGAGTGACATCCCATTCGGATTCGGCGTACCTCCGGAGGAGCCCGAGGACGGGGACGAGGGGAAGAAGAAGCGGGGCGAGTCCGGCAGCGAGGAGGGCCGGTCCGCAACGCCCGATCCTTTCGGGTTCGGCGGCGGCGCCGGTGGTGCCGACAACCCGCTGGCCGCGATGTTCGGCTCGCTCGGCGGCGGGCCCGGCGGCTCGTTCGACCCGAACGACCTGGGGGCGGCCTTCCAGCGGCTGGGCCAGATGCTCTCCTACGAGGGCGGCCCGGTGAACTGGGACATGGCCAAGGACATCGCCCGGCAGACCGTGGCCCAGGGCCGCACGCCCTCCGGGCTGCCGCAGGGCGAGGGCGACGCCGCCCGTCAGCAAAGACGTCAGTGTCGGCCCGAAGGACCGTGCCGAGGTCGAGGAGGCGGTGCGCCTGGCCGACCTGTGGCTCGACGGCGTGACCTCCCTGCCCTCCGGCGCGACCTCCGCGGTCGCCTGGAGCCGTGCGGAGTGGGTCGAGGCCACCATTCCGGTCTGGAAGGACCTGGTCGACCCGGTCGCCGAGCGGGTCGGCGGCGCGATGGGCGAGGTGCTGCCCGAGGAGATGCAGGCCATGGCCGGGCCCGCTGCTCGGGATGATGCGCTCCATGGGCGGCGCCATGTTCGGCACCCAGATCGGTCAGGCGCTGGGCGTGCTGGCCGGCGAGGTCGTCGGCTCCACGGACGTCGGGCTGCCGCTCGGCCCGGCCGGCAAGGCGGCGCTGCTGCCGTCCAACATCGCCCTCCTGGGCGACGGGCCTCGGCGTGCCGCTGACCGACGTGCGGCTCTACCTGGCGCTGCGCGAGGCCGCCCACCAGCGGCTGTTCGCGCACGTGCCGTGGCTGCGCTCGCACCTGTTCGGCGCGGTCGAGGGCTACGCGCGCGGCATCAAGGTGGACACCGCCAAGCTGGAGGACGTGGTCGGCCAGTTCGACCCGCAGAACCCCGAGGAGCTGCAGCGGGCGCTGCAGCAGGGCATGTTCCAGCCGGAGGACACCCCCGAGCAGAAGGCTGCCCTGGCACGGCTCGAGACGGCGCTGGCTCTCGTCGAGGGCTGGGTGGACGCCGTCGTGCACGCCGCGGCGAAGCCGCACCTGCCGTCCGCCGACGCGCTGCGCGAGACGCTGCGGCGGCGCCGCGCCTCCGGCGGTCCGGCCGAGCAGACGTTCGCCACCCTGATCGGGCTGCAGCTGCGGCCCCGGCGGCTGCGGGACGCCTCGCGGCTGTGGGCGTCGCTGGCCGACGCGCGCGGCATGGAGGGCCGCGACGGGCTGTGGGCCCACCCGGACATGCTGCCCACCGCGGCGGACCTGGACGATCCGGACGGCTTCGTGCACCACGAGCAGCCGGACTTCTCCGAGCTGGACAAGATGCTCGGCGACGCGGCGCAGCGCTCCTGAGCGGCGATACCAGGAAGCAGAAAGACGACAACGGCGAGAAGGGCGAGAACGGCAAGGAAGGCGACGACGGCCCCGCGGGTGCCGGCCGGTGAACCCGCAGAACACGGAGCTGCACGCGGACGCGGTGCGAGTGCTCAAGGAGTGGCCCGCGCCGGACGCCGAGCAGGAGCGGCTGCGGCTGTCCTACCTGCAGCACCTGGACGCGCACCCGGACGGCATGTGGAAGCGCTGCGCCGACGGGCACGTCACCGCCAGCGCCCTCATCGTCGACCCGGAGCGGGAGCGGGTGCTGCTCACCCTGCACCGAAAGCTGCGCCTGTGGCTGCAGACCGGCGGGCACTGCGAACCGGAGGACGGGACGCTCGCCGCGGCGGCGTTGCGCGAGGCGACGGAGGAGTCGGGCATCGCCGGGCTGACGCTGCTGGGCGGCGGGCCGGGCCGGCTGGACCGGCACCTGACGCCGTGCGCCTGGCACCTGGACGCCCAGTACGTGGCGCTGGCACCGCCGGAGGCCGTCGAGACGGTGAGCGAGGAGTCGCTGGAGCTGCGGTGGTTCGGCTACGAGGCGGTGGCCGCGGTCGCCGACGAGTCCGTGGTGCGGCAGGTGAGCCGGGCCCGCGCGCTGCTCTGAGCGCGATGGGCCCGGCCCCGCGGCCGTCGCTCAGTTGCTGAAGATGTTGCCCTGGTTCATGCCGTGCGAGCCCTGGGCGCCCATGCCGAACTGGCCGGCCGGCCCGCCGCCGATCACCGCGTTCTGGGGCGGCAGCAGCTCGCTGGGCTGCACCAGCGCGTAGCCGTCGCCCATGAAGCTCAGCTCCCAGCCTTCGCCGGTGTTGCCGCGCCGCCGCCAGACACCCGAGGAGCTCGTCTGCGCCTGCATCTGCACACGCAGCGAGCTCGACCAGGCGACGACGGCGTCGGAGTCGGCGTTGACGTAGGTGTCGGGAGTGACCTGCATCATGAGCGGCCGGCCCGAGGTCATCAGGGCCACTTTGCCCTGGCCGGAGATGTTCAGGTTGTACTTCCCCGAGCCGGAGACACCGTACTGGCTGTCGACGGAGATGACCTCCCAGTGCAGGAACGAGTCCAGCGCCAGAACGTAGGCGCCGTCCACGGTCAGGCCCTGGTGGTCGACCTCGACGACGTGCACGTGCTGGGCGAGGTTGGCCAGGTAGACGGTGCCCTGCCCGGACATCCGCATCAGGTCCAGGCCCTCGCCCGTCATGCCGCGGGCCTGGCGCTGCTGCCGTGACTGGTACTCACCGTCGAACTCGAGCATGCCCTGGTAGGCGACCATGCTGCCCTTGCGTGCCAGCACGTCCTCCTGGCCGTTGAGCGCGACGCGCAGCAGTTTGGGGTTCTGCAGCGCGTATCGGTCGGCCGTCTGCACCTCGGTGCATGCGAAAAGTGGACTCTGCATGTGCTGTTCGCTCCCCCTCAGCCCCGGAACTTCAGGCGGTCGGTGCTGTCCTCGCTGGGCTGGACGACGACGAAGCCCTGCCCGGAGAAGCCCATCTGGTAGGCCTCGCCGCTGCCGCGGCCGATCATCGACGACGCCTTGAAACTGCGCTTGCCCTTCACCTTCAGGTCGGTCGACCAGGCCACGAGGGCATCCGGGTCGACGTACGTCTCGTCCGCGCCGCGGCCGCAGTCGACGACGACGGGCGCACCGCGGGTGGTGATCGCCACCCAGCCGATGCCGGAGATCTCGACGTTGAACAGGCCCTGGCCGGAGAACTTCGCCAAGCCCTTGACGCGCTGCACTCCCCACTGGAGCTGGGCGTCGAAGGCCAGGATGTTCGTCCCGTTGACGGAGAGACTGTCACCGTTCAGGCCGAGGACGACGACGTCCGCACCGTAGTCGGCCAGGTAGAGCAGACCGTCGCCGTGGCAGCGCATCAGCGGCGCACCCTCCCCGGTGAGCCACTGGGAGGCCACCTGCCGGACGGCCGGCGGGTTGGGCTCGTACTGCACGAACCCCTCGTAGGCGATCATCGAACCGGACTTGGCGTACAGGTCCTGACCGCTGCTCATGGCGACCTTCAGCATGTGGCTGCCGTGGTTCTCCATGCGGGCCGTCGGCCGGGTCGGGGCGTTGCCCGCAACGAGTTGCTGATCCATGACGGGCTCCTTCAGACCTCGTAGGGCTGGACGACGATGAAGTTGCCGGGCGCGCCCCGGAACTGGAGGTTCACGCTCTCACCGCTGTGTCCCGGATACGCCTGCCGGCGCAGCCGTACCTGGCTGGAGACGATGACCTGCGACGCGGCGGACCAGGCGACGACGGCGTCCGCGTCCGCGAAGGTCGTCGGGGTGACCGGCAGCACCACGGGGGTGCCGTGCGTCTTGACGACGACGGTGCCGGTGCCCTGGAACTGCATGGTGAACAGGGCGCCGCCCGGGATGCCGTGCCCCTCGATGCGGCGCACCTCGTACTGCAGCGTCTCGTCGAATGCCAGCACGCTGTCCGCCGAGACGCAGATCGCGTCGCCCTGCAGCTCGATCGGGTGCAGGTAGGCGGCGCTGTCGGCGAAGAAGACCTGGCCGCCGCCGGTGCAGCGCATCAGCTGCATCTCCTGGCCCGTCGCGTTGCCGACGATGCGTCCGCGGATGCCGGCGCCCTTGTAGTTGAACTCCACCTTGCCCTGGTAGAGCACCATGCTTCCCTGTCGGGCGAGCACGGGCTGCCCGTCGATGCCGAGGTCGGCGCGGGCGAGCTGGCCGTTCTGCAGGGTCCAGCGCTGCCCGGTGGGAGCCTCGCGGAACTTCTCCAGGGTCACTGCCGCACCCTGCGGTGCCGTCTGCGGGGCCGGCGCGCCGGCGGGGGCGCCCGGCGCCCCGAACGGGCCGCCGGGCGGGAACGGCATCCCCGGCTGCGTCGCCTGCTGCGGAATGGGCGCCCCGCCAGGCGGGGTCTGTCCGCCCCCCGGCGCGGGATACCCCGCCGGCTGCGGCGGCGCGCCGGGAGCTGCGCCCGGCGGCGGGACCGCACCCGGCTGGGGCGGTCGGCCCGGGCCGGGCGGAAACCCGCCGGGGGGCGTGGTCTGCCCGCTACCCGGTGCCGGGTAGCCCGGCGCCTGCGGCGCGGGCACGCCCGGGGACGGGGCCTGTCCGCCACCCGGCGCCGGATGACCGGGCGCCTGCGGCGGCTGACCGCTCGGCGGCGGGACCTGGCCGGCGGCCGGGGCGGGGGAGCCGGGTCGGGGCGGGGCCACCGGGTAGTCGGCCGGCTCGGGCGCGGCCGGGGCGGCGAAAGGTGGTGGACCCGCAGGAGCGTCTGCGGGCGGGGCGAAGCCCGGCGCCGCCGCACCGGAGGACGCAGCGGCCTCCGCAGGGGCCTGTTCCTCCGCCACCTCGCCGCCGAAGTTGCGCAGCAGCGCGTCGAGTCCGCCGTCGAATCCCTGCCCGACTGCGGCGAAACGCCAGACGTCCTTGAGGTAGATGTCCCCGAGCATCACCGCGCGCTCGGTGGTGAACTCCGCACCGGTGAAGGGATAGCGGGCAACCTCCTCACCGCCGGCGACGATGCGCAGGTACCCGGGGACGACCTGGGACATCTGGCCCGCACCGTCGATCGTCGCGGTGAAACTGAGCTTCCGCACGCTGTCCGGAATGCGATCGAGCGTGACCCGGAAGGACTCGGTGTCGCCGGACTGCGCGCCGAGCAGCTGCAGCGACTCCTCCGGGGATTTCGGCTGGTTGAAGAAGATGAAGTAACGGTCGTCGGAGAGCCGTTCGTCGGCGTCGAGTCCGAAACAGCTGATGTCGAAGGTGAGCCCCGGGCCACCGATGTGCACGCCGACGTACAGGTCCGTACCCGCCGTCAGGTCACTGATCTTGGCCTTGTGGCCTCGTTGGAATTCCCTGGCCATGTGTGACGACCGTCCCCCATCCGCGTCTCGGTTGCGTCGTCGCGACAGGCTATCCGGTCGCAAGCCGGATGACTGCTGCTCGTCCGACCATATCCCCCGCCCTGTGGACAACTCGGCGCACGGTTCGCGCTACGGCCCCATGCTGAGCGGGTCAGCGGAGGAGGAACGGAGGACGTCATGCATCCGATGGTCAAGCCCGGACTGCGACGGGTCTGGCGGGACGGGCGGACGGTGCAGTACGGGATGTCGCCGGCGCACGCGGTGCTGGTGGGGCCGGTGGACGGTGCCACGGCGTGGCTGGTCGAGCGGATGGACGGTACCCGGAGCACGGACCGGCTGGAGGCGGCCGCAGGGGTGCTCGGGCTCGAACCCGGCACGGTACCGGAGCTGTTGAGACGACTGGCCGCGGCGGGCGTGCTCGACGACGCCACCGCGCACCGGGAGGCGGCCGCCGAGGTGCACGACCGGTTGCGGCCCGACCTGTCGTCGCTGTCGCTCGTACACGGCGAACCCGGCGCCGCCAGGTGGCGGCTGGCCGGCCGCCGGGCGGCCAGGGTGCGGGTGCGCGGAGCAGGGCGGGTGGGCGCCGCGCTGGCGGCGGTGCTCTCCGCGGCGGGAGTCGGGCAGGTGGAGGTGGTCGACGACGGAGTGGTCGAGCCGTGGGACACACTGCCGGCGGGAATTCCCGCGGACCAGGCGGGCGAGCGGCGGGAGAAGGCGGCCGGTCGGCTCGTGCACCGCGCCTCGCCCTGGCCGGCCAGGGGCCGCGGGCGGCACGCGCCGCCGCAGGACGGGCTGAGCCTGGTGGTGATCGCGCCTCGGGACGGCCTGGACGCCTACGCGCCGGACCCGCTGACCGCGGAGGGTTTGCTGCGCACCGGGGTGCCGCATCTGTACGCCGGTGTCCTCGAGGGCACCGGCGTGGTGGGCCCGCTGGTGTTGCCGGGGGCGACGGCGTGTGCGGAGTGTCTGCTGCGCGGGCGCGCGGAGCAGGAACCGAGTTGGCCGCTGATGGTGGGGCAGGGCCGCACGGCGGCACGTCGGCACAGCGGCGTGCCGCCCTGTGACGCGGCCCTGGCGACCACGGTGGCCGGGGCGGTGGCGGCGCACGCGCTGGCGCTCCTGGACGGCGCGGACTCCGAGCTCGCCGGCCGTCGGCAACTGCTGGTGCTGCCTCACCTGCAGTCACGGTATGAGGGGTTCACCCCGCATCCGGAGTGCCCGTGCGGAGCAGCACCTCAGCGGCGGGTGCCCGAACAGCGGCGCCGGTCACCGGCCGTTTCACCACCAGTCGGAGTCCAGACGGCCCTCGATCGAACGGAGGTGTGTGCGTGAACAGGCGTCGCAGAAGTACCGGCGGCCGCCGTTCTCCACAGAGCAGAGCCAGGTGAGGGCCTCGTCGCTGGTGGCGACGGCGCCGCATCCGGAGCAGCAGACCCTGGGCTCGGCCGGTTCGGCGGGCTTGGAGACGCAGTCGTCGTCGGGGTGGTTCTCGGTCACCGTCCGACGATAAGCCCGGGTACGCCGGAAGGACCGGAGCACGCTGTCCCCGGTCCCTCTCACGCGTGAGTCAGGCGCCCCGGCCGCGCGGCGGTTACTGCATGACGGCCATGGCGAGGGCACGGCGGGCCCGCTGGGTGGCGCGCTCGGCCCTGCGCTGGAGTCGGCGGGCGGTCAGCACGCGCGTGCCGATGCGATGACTCTCGGCCTCCAGCAGACGGGTCTCCATATGGGCGCGGGCCAGTGATTCTGGCATGAGTTGCATCTGTCGGTTCCTGTTCTGGCGGGTGGCGGCGGCGCGCCGGTGGCTGTGGGCGTCGGAGGTGGAGGCCATCGTCGGGTCCTGCTTCGGAAGGTGACGCAGCTGCGGATCGTGCGTCGCGGGGTTGTCGATCGTTCCCTGGACGTTCATGCCGTGACCGGGTTCTTGCGGGGACGGCCGCGCGGCCGCTTTCGCGGCACCACGACGCCCTGGACGAACAGTTCGCCGCCCCAGACGCCCCACGGCTCGCGCCGGTCCTTCGCGCCGGAGAGGCATGCCTCACGCAGCGGGCAGGTCTGGCACAGGGACTTGGCGTACTCGACGTCCGCCGGGGACTCGGCGAAGAAGACCTCGGGGTCGTAGGAGCGGCAGGGGACGGCGACGCCGAGACTTTCAATGGCCTCGTCGAGCTCGTTGAGGGAGAAGAGCGGGGTGGACAAGTGGTCCTCCGTGGGATCGGGCGGCATCAGGTGGCTGCGCGAGGGAGCGTGCGTGTCGAGGTGCACTGTCGGTTTCCTCGTCTGTCGTTTCTGTCGTCTTCTCGGTCCGGCTGTGGCCGGGCGGCTGGGGCAAACAGAAGGGCCGCGGATCCCGGTATGGGTTCCGCGGCCCTGGAGGGTGCCGACCTGATCGCTGCCGATCAGGCTGGATCTCTCCAGGGTTCGAGCCCACGGAAGGCCCACATCGTGAGGTGCTGCTTCTTCTGGCGACCTTCGCCGGCACCGTTGGCCGCGCACGCGGAGGCATAGGCGTACGCCTGTGCCTTCGCCGCTACCGCGGGTGCCTGGGTCGGTCGGCCGTTGCCACCGAGACGCTCGCTGCCGCCGGGCACGACACCGGAAACACCGGTGCCGCACGGCCGGGAGCCGAGCAGGCAGGAGACGATGACCGGACGATCGGTCACGCTCATCGTGGTGGTGTTGATTCCGCTCACTGGTCTCGCCTCCCTTCGGCGTCTCGGGAACCGGCCGGCAGGCCGGTTCGCTGTGTGTTCAGGGTCAAGTACAGCATGGAAGAAGCGGAGGAAGAAGTCCCGCCCTCGTCCATGCCAGGAAGGCTATGAGGCTTCGCGTGCGCAGCGCAAACTATTTTTCCGACTCTTCTGTAACAGGTTCTGTGACAGCTTCCGCGCCGGTCTCCTCCGCGAGTGCCTCGCCGGCGCACAGCGCCAGCACGTCGGCCCCGAAGCGCTGCAGTTTGCGGGCCCCCACGCCGGAGATCATCGACAGGGCGCCCTCGTCGTCGGGCACCGCCTCGGCGATGGCCATCAGCGTCTTGTCGGTGAACACGCAGTAGGCCGGCTGGCCGAGCCGGCGGGCCTGCTCAGATCGCCACTCACGCAGCCGCTCGTACAACTCCTCGTCCAGATCGGAGGGGCAGCCCTCACAGCGCATCAGCTTCATCTCGCCCGGGTCGGTGAGAGTGCGCCCGCACACCCGGCAGCGGACCGGGCCCCGCTTCCCCCGGGACCGGCCGCGCTCGACGCCGCCGCCCCCTCCGGCGCGGACCGTCCCCTTTGCCGCGGAACCGGGCCGCAGCCCGTTCAGGAACCGGCTGGGCCGCCGGCCGCCGCGTCCGCCCGGCGCACGGGAGAGCGCCCACGACAGGCTCAGATGTACCCGGGCCCGGGTGGCGCCGACGTAGAGCAGCCGGCGCTCCTCTTCCACCTGCGCGTCCGTCTTGGCGTAGGCGATCGGCATCATCCCGTCGGTCAGGCCGACCAGGAAGACCGCGTCCCACTCCAGGCCCTTGGCCGCGTGCAGCGAGGCGAGCGTGACGCCCTCAACGGTCGGGGCGTGCTGGGCGCCGGCCCGTTCGGCCAGCTCGTCGACCAGGTCCGCCAGGGCCGCCTCCGGCCGGGCACGCCCGAAGTCTTCCGCGAGCCGTACCAGTGCCGCCAGCGACTCCCAGCGCTCCCGCACGGCACCCGAGCCGGCCGGCGGCTCCGCCGTCCAGCCGCGCGAGGTGAGCACCGCGCGTACCTGGGAGGCCAGACCGACCGCGTCCGCCAGCAGCGGGTCGTTGCCGCCGGCCCGCGCGGCGCCGCGCAGCGCGACGCCGGCCTCCCGCACCTCGGGGCGCTCGAAGAACCGCGCGGCGCCGCGCAGCTGGTAGGGCACCCCGGCATCCGCCAGCGCCTGCTCGTACGTCTCCGACTGGCCGTTGGTGCGGTAGAGGACGGCGATGCCGCTCGGCCGCACACCCGCGTCGACCAGGTCACGGATCCGCTTGGCGGTGCCCTCCGCCTCGGCCGGCTCGTCGCTGTACTCGGTGTAGACGGGCTCCGGTCCGGCCTCTCGCTGGGAGACCAGCTCCAGCCGGTTCTCGGCGGCCCGGCCGTGGGCCTGGGCCAGCAGCCCGTTCGCCAAGTGCACCACCTGCGGGGTGGAGCGGTAGTCGCGAATGAGTTTGACCACGGTGGCGTCCGGATGCCGGGTGCGGAAGTCCAGCAGGTGGTCAGGGGTGGCGCCGGTGAAGGAGTAGATGGTCTGGCTGGCGTCACCGACGACGCACAGGCTGTCCCGGTCGCCGACCCACAGTTCGAGCAGCCGCTGCTGGAGCGGGCTGACGTCCTGGTACTCGTCGACGACGAAGTGCTGGTACTGGCGGCGCACGGTGTCCGCGATGTCGGGGCGGTCCTGCAGCACGCCGACGGTCAGCAGCAGCACGTCCTCGAAGTCCATCAGCCCCCGCTCGTTCTTGAGCTGCTCGTAGAGCCCGTAGACCCGGGTGATCTCGGCGGGCTCGCGCGGCACGTCACGGCCGGCCTTGGCCACCACCGCCGGATAGTCGTCGGGCGCGGTCTGGGTGACCTTGCACCACTCGATCTCGCTTGTGACGTCCCGCAGCTCGTTGCGGTCGAGACGGATCCGGCTGCGCGCTGCGGCCTCGGCGACCAGCTGAACCTTGCGCTCCATCAGCCGGGGCAGCTCTCCGCCGATCGCTCGCGGCCAGAAGTACTGCAGCTGCCGCAGCGCCGCGGAGTGGAAGGTGCGGGCCTGCACGCCCGCGGCGCCCAGCTGCCGCAGCCGGCCCCGCATCTCGCCCGCGGCGCGCTGGGTGAAGGTTACTGCCAGCACGGTGGCGGGCGGCAGCACGCCGGCCCGCACACCGTAGGCGATGCGGTGCGTGATGGCGCGGGTTTTGCCGGTTCCGGCGCCGGCCAGCACGCACACCGGTCCGTCGAGCGCGGTGGCCACCTGCCGCTGCTCGGGGTCGAGCCCTGCCAGGACGGCGTCCGCGTCCTGCGGCGGCGCCGCGTACGCGTCGGGTCCGGCGAGGCCGGTGGTGTCGAAGAGGGAGTCCGCTGCAGCAGTCACCCCGCCATGCTGCCAGCTCCCGTCCCCGGCGCGGGCCCGCCGTCCACAGCCCCCGTGCGACTGTCGTATGAGCACTGTGCGACCGGGCCGGGAATGGTCCGCGCCCGTCACGCGTTCCCTTTCCGGACACAGCCGGCGACGGACGATCCCCACGAAGGAGCGCGAACACCCATGGCGGGAACCGTGACGATGTACAGCACGACCTGGTGCGGCTATTGCCGCCGCCTCAAGGGCCAGATGGACCGGGAGGGCATCGCCTACAGCGAGGTCAACATCGAGCACGACCCGCAGTCCGCGGCGTTCGTGGAGAAGGCCAACGAGGGAAACCAGACGGTGCCCACGGTTTTGATCGTCTCCGCCGACGGCAGCACCGAGAAGGTGATGACGAACCCGAGCCTGGCCCAGGTCAAGGCGGCCCTCAGCGCCTGACGGGCACCCGCGCCGAAGCCCCGGCCGGCGGTCGGGGCTTCGCCGTCCCGATGTCCTTGGCCAGCGAGATCGCCCCCTGGGGGGCCTCAAGCGCGAGCGGCCGGTATCCCTCGCTCTCGTAGAAGGCGATGTTGTGGCGGCTGGCAGCCCCGGTGTGCAGCACGATGCGACGGCAGTCGGGCTCGGCGGCCGCCTCCGCCGCGTGCAGGAGCCGGCGGCCCAGACCCTCCCCGCGCAGATCGGGGGCGACGCCGAGCCGGCCGATCTGCCAGTCGGTCCCGACGCGCCGCGTGCGCACCATGCCCAGCAGTCGGCCGTCCCGCCACAGCCCTGTCGCGTGCCAGTCCGCGAGCCACTCCCGCACCTCGTCCGGCGCCTCGTGCAGGGCCGGGATGGCCAGGGAGTCGTTGATCAGGGCCTCGTCCACCCAGCAGCAGCGCTGCAGCACGGTGACCTCGGGTGCGTCCTCGGGCAGCAGCCGCCGCACGTACGCCCCCGGCAACATCAGGTCCGGCAAGACCGCCCCGCGTGCGCGCTCGCGCATGGGCCGCAGGGCATGGGCGAGCCGCACCAGCTCGTCCAGTACGCCGACGGCCGCCGCCTCGAGGCCGGTGTCCGGACGGACCCGGCCCTGCTCCGTCGCGTCGGAGATGCGCATCGCGACCGTGGCGCCCAGGGGCACCATCCGCAGCGTGCTCACCACCTGCTTGGCGTGCTGGACGGCTCGCGTACCCGCCGAGGTGTTGCCGTAGCTGACGAAGCCGACCGGCTTCCAGGCCCACTCGCGGCCAAGGTAGTCCAGGGCGTTCTTCAGGGTCGCGGGCATGCCGTAGTTGTATTCGGGCGTCACCACGAGGAAACCGTCCGCCGCGTTGGCGATCGCGCTCCACCGGCGGGTGTGCTCGTGACGGTAGTCGCCGGAGGACGGGTGTTCCTCCTCGTCGAGGAACGGCAGGCCGAGGTCGCCGATCGCCTGCGGCACGAGCTCGACGTCGAGTTCCGATGCGCGAGGCGTGAGCGTCTCGGTCAGCCAGCCTCCGACTGCGGGACCAAGGGCGCCGGGCCGGGTGCTGCACACCAGTACCAGCACACGCGTCTTTTTCGTTGACATAGAAACGAAAGATAGCCGATAGAATATTTCCATGTCAACGAATGAGTCGGCCGCCACCGCCGTGCACTGGTTGAACCCGGAGGAGGAACGCGCGTGGCGGGCCTACCGCGCCATGGTGATCGCCGTCCGGAGCCGCACGGCGCGCGACCTGGCCGCGGTCGGCCTCTCCGAACCCGACTACGAGGTGCTGAGCACCCTCTCCGAGCGAGCCGGCCACACCAGCACCCTGCGCGAACAGGCGGCGAAGATGGACTGGTCGCGCAGCCGGCTCTCCCGGCACGCCACCCGCATGCAGACGCGCGGCCTGCTCCGCCGTACGCCGGACCCCGACGACGGCAGGGGCTGCCTGCTGGTCCTCACCGCACACGGCCGGGACACGCTGGAGGATGCCGCACCCGCACACGTGGCATCGGTGCGGCGCCATGTCGTGGACCGACTGACGCCGGAGGATCTCACCGCCCTGGAACGCATCGCGTCGAAGGTGACGCCGATCCAGCGCTGAGGCCCGGAAGGCGCGCCGGCAACCCGCGGCGCCCGGTGCGGTGCCTCGCACGGCGGAGGATCGCAGCTACCTGCCCGTACGCGTGCGATGGGACAACGCAGCGGGGCGCCGTGCCGGGTTCGCAAGACGGCGAACCCCTTCGGGTCACAGCACTGGAGAAGGGGCCCCTGCGGCGCGGTTCTCGACGCGCCCGACCGGGTGCGAACGACGCGACTTTCGCAGAGCCCCTAGCCGAGGAGGCGGGCCAGGAGGGCGCCTCCGGCGAGCAGCGTGCCCACCAGCAGCGCAAGCACCCCGTGCGACAGGCGGTGGGAACGCAGCACGGGCACGAACCGGTCAGCGGCCCAGGAACCCGGGCCGGCGAGGGCCAGCGCCGCGGCGCCGGCGGCCAACACCAGCGGGTACTCCACTCCCGTCGGGATGAAGAAGCCACCACCCCACGTCACGGCCAGCACGTTGAGCATGGTGCCGAAGACGGCCGCGCCGGCGAGAGGCGTGAGCAGCCCGACCGCCAGCCCCAGACCGCCCAGGGTCTCTGCCGAGCCGGCCACCACCGCCATGAGATGACCGGACGGGTAGCCCACCGAGGAGAAGTAGGCCGCGGTCCCGTCGATCCCGCCGCCGGAGAACCAGCCGAGAAGTTTCTGCGCGCCATGAGCGGCCATCGTCAGCCCGAGCACGACACGGAGCACGAGCAGTGCGGTGTCCCGTCCGGTGTCACGCGCCGGTACAGGGCCGGCCACGGCGCGGCCTGTCGTCTCGGTCCTCATCGCCTGCATGGAGCCTCCGTCGTGGTGTGCATCTGATCGACTGCGCAGCGTTTCGGAGACGCCCGGGGAAGTCCACCCGCCGAGGCCGTCGCAGGTCGGCCACCACGAAACCCGCACCGTCGTGCACGTCGACTGCGTGTGGCCCACCCATAGTTCACACATCGTGCCGGAGGTCGTGCCTCATCAGGACGCGGAGCGATCCGCACTCCCGCGCCATCGTTCCGGACGGGTGATGCCGTCCATGAGCAGGTCGAGCAGCCGGTCGGCCTGCCCGCGCTGGTGGACGGCCCCCGCCGCGAGGGTGACGCCGGCCAGCGACATCAGGATGTCGGGTGCGGGTACGTCACCCCGGAGCACCCCCTGGGCGACCCCGGCGAGCCGGAACTCCTCGACCGCACCGGTGAGCTGGTCGCGCGTCTGCGAGCTCAGTTGCTCGTCGTCCCGCAGGAGCGCCTTGAGGGTGTCGGCCATGCCGTGCTTGGCGGCCAGGTAGTCCAGCACCTGGGACATCCACGTCCGCAGAGCGCGGTCGGCGGGCAGGTCGGCCAGGAGTTCCGGGGCCCCGGCGGCGAGCCGCGCCGTCTCGTAGCGGTAGGTGGCGTCGACGAGTTGCTCGCGGCTCGGGAAGCGCCGGTACAGCGTGGCGATCCCGACGCCGGCGTCCTTCGCGATCTGTTTCAGAGTCGCGGCGGCACCGTCGCGGGCGAAGGCTTCGGCGGCCGCGGCGAGCAGTTTGTCCTCGTTGGCCCGCGCGTCGGCCCGGATCGGCCGACCAGACGGGTCAGACATGCGGTTCTTCCTCTCGGCTTGCCATGTGGAGTCGGCTCCGCTTACTGTGACGACAAGCGGACCCTACTCCGTTTATCCGGAACGGTAACAGGTCGCGACCAGCCGTCCCCACGTCGCCGCAATCGCAGGAGGGCCACCCACGCCATGCAGTACCGCACGCTGGGAAGTACGGGAGTCCAGGTCAGCTCGCTGTGCCTGGGCGCGATGATGTTCGGGACGTGGGGGAACCGCGATCACGACGACTCGATCGGCATCATCCGCACGGCGCTCGACGCGGGCGTCAACATCATCGACACGGCCGACGTGTATTCGGGCGGCGAGTCAGAGCGCATCATCGGGAAGTCGATCGCCGGACGACGCGACGACGTCGTTCTCGCGACCAAGGTGTCGAGCCCCATGGGACAGGGCCGCAACGAGCGCGGCGCCTCCCGCCGCTGGATCATCCGCGCCTGCGAGGCGAGCCTGCGCCGTCTGGGCACCGACTACATCGACCTGTACCAGGTGCACCGGCCCGACCCCACGACCGACCTGGACGAGACCCTGGGCGCGCTCTCCGATCTCGTCCGCTCGGGAAAGATCCGCTATGCGGGATCCTCGACGTTCGCCCCGTCGACGATCGTGCGGGCGCAGTGGACCGCGGAGCGACGACAGCGCGAGCGCTTCGTCTGCGAACAGCCGCCGTACTCCCTCCTGACGCGTGGCGTCGAAGCGGATGTGCTGCCCACCTGCGAGACGTACCGGATGGGGGTACTCGCCTGGAGCCCACTGGCCGGGGGCTGGCTGTCCGGCCGCTGGCACCGTGACACGGCCGACCGGTCCAGCCACCGCACCGCGACGATGCCCTTCCGCACCACCCTCTCGCACTACGACCTGGACATACCGGCAAACCAGGCCAAACTGGACGCCGCCACCGCACTCGCCGGCATCGCCGACGAGGCGGGCCTGACGCTCATCCAGCTGGCGCTGGCCTTCGTCACCACGCACCCCGCCGTCACCGCGGCGATCATCGGCCCCCGCACCGCCGGGCATCTGCACGACCAGCTGAGGGCCGCGGACGTCACCTTGGCACCCGACCTACTGGACCGCGTCGACCGCATCGTGGCACCGGGCACCGACCTCAACCCGGACGACGCGGGCTACAGCGCAGCGGTGCTGGCCGACCCGGAACGCCGCCGGCGGCCACTCACATGACCTGCCTCCGACGCTGTACACACCGGCTCTCCTCACGGACCACCATGCGAGCGGACGCATCAACGCCTGTGCGGAGCAAAGTTGTTGCGTCGAACGCCTTGTGGATTGGCCGGTTCTCAAGCCGCGCGTCTGAGGCGTGGTGTACGAATCGTTCATGGGGATGCGGCGGGGCACGACAGAGTGGGAAACCTGCAGGGAGCTGGTGGAACCTGCACTTGCGCAGGCAGGCTGGCACAAGGAGCAGATCCGGGAGCAGTACAGGATCACCGGCGGGAAGATGGTGGCCTCCGCCAAGCGTCACCGTCGTGGCGCCCCGCTCGTCGCCGACTACGTGCTGGAGTACGGGGAAGACGCGCCACTCGCCGTGGTCGAGGCCAAGCGGACCAGCAAGGAGCCGCCGGCCGGCATCGAGCAGGCCAGGCGCTACGCGCGGCAGCTCGGGCTCCCAGTCGCGTACGCCACGAACGGGCGCACGGTCTGGGAGATCGAGATCGGCGGTCCGATGCGGGAACGCGTCGATTTCCCCTCCCCCGAGGAGCTGTGGGAGAGATTCTGCCAGTGCGAGGGGGCGGACACTCAGCTGGAGCGCGAGCTGTTGCTCGCGCCTTTCGACCGAAGCAGGCGTGACTACAACCTGGAACCTGAGCGTCCGCGCTACTACCAGCGGATCGCGGTGAACCGCGCGCTTCAGGCCCTGGCCCGCGGCGAACGCCGGATCCTTCTCACGCTCGCGACGGGCACCGGCAAGACCATGGTCGCCCTGCAACTCGTCGCCAAGCTCCGCCAGTCCAGCTGGGTCAAGGGCCGCAAACCGCGCGTGCTCTTCCTGGCCGACCGCACAATCCTGGTCGACGACCCGAAGGACAAGTACTTCGTACCGGCCTTCGGCGATGTGGTCCACAAGATCACGAACGGGCACGCCCAGCGCAGCCGGGAGGTGTACTTCGCGCTCTACCAGTCTTTGGAGCGCGGCGACGAGCAGACGCTCTTCAGCCAGTACGAGCGCGACTACTTCGACCTCATCATCGTCGACGAGTGTCACCGCGGCAGCGCGAGCGCATCCTCCCAGTGGCGACAGATCCTGAAGCAATTCTCCCCCGCCGTGCAGGTCGGCCTGACAGCCACTCCGGTCCGCAAGGAAGACGTGGACACGTACGGCTACTTCGGCAACCCCGTCTATGAGTACTCGCTCCGCGAGGGGATCGAGGACGGATACCTGGCCCCGTACCGGGTGCGCCGGGTTCGACTCAACATCGACATGACCGGTTTCCGCCCGTCCCCCGGCCAACGGGACATCGAAGGCGACCTGATCCCCGACGGTCTGTACACGCAGAAGCAGTACGAGAAGGTCCTGGCGGTACTGGAACGCACCGAGGCTGCGGCGCACTACTTGACGGAGTACCTGCACAGCACGAACCGGCTGGGCAAGACCATCGTCTTCTGTGAGAACAACGACCACGCGCACCGCATGCGCGTGGCCCTCAACCAGGCCAACCTCGACATGGTCGAGCGGTACCCGGACTACGTCTGCACCATCACGGACGCCGACGGGGACGCCGGCAAGGCCCACCTGTCCGAATTCGGCAAGGCCGACTCCGATGAACCGGTGATCGCGGTATCCAGCCAGATGCTGACCACGGGAGTCGACCTCCCCTCCGTCCGGAACATCGTGATCTTCCGGCGTATCGGCTCCGCTCCGCTGTTCAAGCAGATCATCGGTCGCGGCACACGCCTGTGTCACGAAGTCAAGAAGGGCTCGTTCGACATCATCGACTTCGTCGAGGCCACCACCCACTTCAACGACCCCGCCTTCGACGGACCGCCGCTGCGGCTCGTCATGGACGAAGTCGACGAGGAAGGCAAGGTCGTCTCAACGGAGGAGGAACCCGCAGAGGCAACGGATGGCGAGGTCGCAGAGTCTCGGGCGCCGTACCAGCCGGAGGAAGCCGGGACGTTCCCGGCGGCTGACAGCCATCCGGCGGTGCTGAACACGGCTGAAGACGACACCGCCGACGACGTGATGGCGAACGGGAAGCGGATCTACGTCGACGGCGTGGAGGTCTACGTCTGGAACGACGTTCACTACCAGCTGGAGTCAGACGGCCGGACGCTCCGCCTCGTCGAGTACCGAGACTTCGTACGGGACCGCGTCCTGGCTCTGGACCTGTCGCCGACAGACCTGCGCACCCGGTGGGCGGTGGCAGACACCCGCGAAGCGTTGCGCGAGCAGCTGGAACAGGACAGCTGCATCGACATGGACGACCTGATGCAGAAGCTCGGCCACCCCGAGGCCGATCCGCTCGACCTGCTCATCCACACGGCGTGGGAGCTGCCGCTGGTGAGCCGAACCGAACGCAGCCAGCGAGTGCGGCGGGAACACCAGGAGTTCCTGACGAGTTTCGGGCCCCAGGCACGGCAGGTGCTTGACGCGCTCCTGGATCGCTTCGCCGAGCACGGGTCCGACGAGCTCACGGTCAAGACGCTGCGCGTGCCGCTCTACCCGGGCATGGGCAACATCTTCGAGCTGGCCGAGCACTTCGGTGGGCGGTCAGCCCTGCACCAGGCGATCGACTCCCTCGGGCAACGCCTGTTCGATGTAGCTGCATAACTCATACTTATTTTTAGTTTCAAGCGGCCAACGTACATCAAACTAAAATTTTGATTGAGGGTATTCGCTGCTAGGCTCTTGCCATGCTCACCGATCCCCGAGGCCCGCGGGACCGTCTCTGGCATCTCGCCAGCCGGCAGAGGGGCTACTTCACCGCCGCTCAGGCGCTCGCGGTCGGCTACTCGTACCAAGCACAACGCTTCCACACCCAACGCGGTCACTGGACACGGGTCGACCGTGGTATCTACCGCTTCCGCGAGTACCTGGACCTGCCGAGCCAGGACACGGATCACCTGGTGCGCTGGAACCTGTGGAGCAAGGAGAGGGCAGTTGTCTCCCACACCACGGCACTCGCGGTCCACGACCTGGGCATCGCCAACCCGGCAGAAGTGCATCTGACCGTGCCGTCGGGCTTTCGGCAGAAGGACAGCGCCGTCATCCTTCACCGAGCCGACCTCACGGCCGACGACATCGAGCAGCACGAAGGGTTCCGCACCACCACACCTGTACGGGCAGTGGTGGAGACCGCTGCACAAGGCGTCGACCAGGACATCGTCGACTCGGCCATCGAAGATCTGCTCAGGCGAGGCTCAACGAGCAGGCGCCGACTCCTGTACGCCGCACAGGCGTGTGGACCGAAGGCTGAGCTCGCGGTCGAACGCGCACTCCGAGCGGAGTCCGCGTGAAGAAGTACAAGGACGCCACAGCGTTGCGCCGCGCCCTGGAAGCCCGGCTCAAACAGGAATCCGAGGCCCGCGGGACGGACCTCGGACGGCTACGCCGTCGAGTCGCCTTCGACCGGTTGACGGTCCGGCTGTCGGTGGACGAGGAGGCCCAGTGGATCCTCAAAGGCGGCGCCGCCCTCGAGTTCAGGCTCCGTGACAGAGCACGGGCGACGAAAGACCTCGATCTCGCCATCACCAACGGCGAGATCGACGGCACGACCGTGCGTGAGCTTCTCATCGACTCCCTGTCCGAGGACGTCGACGGCGACTGGTTCACCTTCCGCGTCCAGGCGCCGGTGGCGCACGCAGTGGACGGTGCCGGCCGACCGGCCTGGCGGTTCTCCGTGGAATCCTGGCTGGCGGGCAAGCCGTTCACCGGTGTCCGGCTGGATGTCGCAGCGCGCGGCGAGGAACTCGCGGTCACGGAACAGGTTCGCCTGCCGGGCACCCTCAGCTTCGCCGACATTCCGGCTCGATCGATGGAGACCGTGGACCGGAAACAACACTTCGCGGAGAAGCTGCACGCGCTGACGCGCGACTACGGCAACCGCCCGAACACCAGGGTGAAGGACCTTGCCGACCTTGTGCTGCTCATCGAAGACGGCTTGGTGGCAGACGCCGAGGTGGTGAAGGTGACCCGGCACGTCTTCGACGTCCGCGCCACCCACCCCCTACCCGGCATCATTCCGGATCCGCCACCGCGCTGGCAGGCCGAGTACCCAGCCATGGCCCACAACCTCACTGACACCGCGCCCGATCTCCCTGCCGCACTCACGTTGCTGCGCGACTTCTGGACCTCGGCGCTGCACGACGCCCCCGAATCGGAGACCTGACCACATGCCCCGCCGTTCGAAGTCCGAGGATCAGCAGGACCAGCTCGCCATCGAGCTGCCGAAGCAGAAGCGGAAGAAGTACCAGACACGCGCTGAGATCTCGTCGGCCATCAAGTCCGCTCGCGACATCATGCGCAAGGACGCCGGCCTCAACGGCGACCTCGACAGGCTCCCGCAGCTGTCATGGCTGCTGTTCCTCCGCGCGTTCCACGAGCGGGTCGACGGCCTCCGTACGATGGAGGACCTCGACTACGAGCCTGCTATCGAGGAGCGGTACCGCTGGGACAAGTGGGGAGCGGACGAGAACTTCACCGGAGAGGGCTTCCTCACCTTCGTCAACACGGAGCTTCTTCCCTACCTGCGCGGTCTGGAAGGGAAGGGGGAGGACGATCCCCGCAACTACATCTCCGCCATTTTCAAGGAAGTCAACAACCGCATGCTGTCCGGGGTACTGCTCCGCGACCTCGTCAACATCGTGGACCGTATCGACTTCCAGGCAGACGAAAGCGTCCACACGATGGCGTTCGTCTACGAGTCCATCATGAAGGAGATGCGGGACGCGGCGGGCGATTCCGGAGAGTTCTACACCCCGCGTCCGGTCATCAAGTTCATGGTGGAGCAGTCCTTCCTCGATCTGAGGGAATCGGTCATGGACCCGGCCTGCGGTACGGGCGGGTTTCTGGTCGAAGCACTCGAAGAGATTCGGCCTCAGGCGACGACACATGTGAAGCTGGGGCAACTGCGCAAGAACCTTCAAGGCATCGAGAAAAAGCCGCTGCCGTACCTGCTGTGCATGATGAACCTGCTCCTGCACGGTGTGGACACACCGGAAGTGGTCCGGGACAACGCGCTGGTCCGCATGCGCAACGAAACCGGCCCTCGGCACCGGGTCGATGTCGTCCTCACGAACCCGCCCTTCGGCGCGGAGGAGGAAGATTCCGTAGCGGAGCGATTCCCCAATGGATACAGCACAAAAGAGACAGCGTGGCTCTTCCTCTACTCTGTCATCGAGCGCCTCAAGCCTGGCGGCCGCTGCGCGATCGTGATGCCCATAAATTCCATGCGTGACGAACGTCAAATCGCCCAAAGAGCCAAAGCCAAGCTGCTGAAGGAATGCAATCTGCACACCGTCGTGCGCCTACCCCAAGGAGTATTCTCACCTTACACACCGATTCCAGCCAATCTGCTCTTCTTCGAGAAGACAGGACCGACGGCCGAGACGTGGTTTTACGACCTCCCTTTGCCTGAACAAAGCCGCGGCTACACAAAGACAAAGCCCATGCGGTTCGAGGAGTTTTCATCCTGCCGTTCATGGTGGGGCGGCCAGCATCGACTAAACCGTCAGACATCAGAGCAATCCTGGAGGATGGACGCAGCAAAACTTCGGTCGGCAAATTACAATTTGTACCCGCCGAATCCTTACGCCACAGAGAAGCTGCGACCGGCCCCCCCGGCCCTACTCGTCTCATCCATTGAAAAGGATATTGACGATCTGCAAAGAGGATGCACAAATCTCTCATCCCCCACTTCAGTCCGTCCACGAATGATTAAGCTGGCCGACATTCTCACGGAATCGAGCAACTTCACGACAGTGTCGGAAGAGAATGAATACCGGATTGCCGGCATCTACAGTTACGGTCGCGGCCTTTTCGAGAAGCCGAAAATTTACGGCCACGAAACTAACTACAAGCGATTGAATCGCCTCCGCGACCGGCAATTCGTCTACAGTAAGCTATTCGGGTGGGAAGGAGCACTTGCTGTTGTTACGCCGGAATTCGATGGCCTGCACGTATCCCACGAGTTTCCGACGTTCACCATCGACACCGAAACTGCAGACGTTGAGTACGTGGCTCACCTCACGAAGTGGCCAGGGCTGCACGAGGCCCTCAAGGACCTGGGGACAGGCCTCGGAGCACGACGCCAACGAGTAGGAGTCGATCGCCTACTTTCCACCGAAATTCCCCTTCCGGAACTGACTGAACAACGACGCATTACAAAACAGCTCGATGCAGCACTCACGAGCAAGAGGATTGCCGATGGTGCGGCGCGAAAATTTGCGTCCCTTCACTCATCCCTTCTTTTTGAGGGTATGAAGCCGGCATAACGCGGCGCCAGGCGGTGTCCGTCAGGACGACGTGGTCCAGGAAGCGCAGGCCGACCGCGGCTGCGGCTTCCTGGAGCCGGACGGTGCCCCGCTGATCCGCCGTGCTGGGGGTGGCGTCGCCCGATGGGTGGTTGTGGGCAACGCCGAATGACGAACCGCCCGCTGAGAGGACTGTGGTGAGCACGTCCCGGACGGGGACGAGGCTGCGGTCCGAACCACCGTCCGTCAGGCGCACTGCACGGACCACAGCGCCCGAGGCGTCGCAGACCACAACCACCACGCGCTCGTGCCGCAGTCCGCGCAGTAGCGGGGCCGCGACGGCCGCAAGGGCGGCCGACCCGGTAACACGAGCAGGCTGAACCCGCTCGTCGGAAACCGCTCGACTCGCAAGCTGGAACGCGGCCACCACCCGCGCGGCCTTCGCCGGCCCGACCCCAAGCAACCCCACAAGTTCGTCCGGCGTCGCCCGGGCGAGCCGCTTCAACCCACCGTGCTGAGCGATCAGCCGGCCCGCCAGCTCGACAGCGTCGAGCCCCCGTGCCCCAGAGCCGAGCAGCAGGGCAAGCAGTTCGCGGTCAGCGAGCGCTTCCACGCCCCGCGCGAGCAGTCGTTCGCGCGGTCGGTCACCGACGGGCATGTCCTTGACTCGCATGCCTTCGTTCCCCGTTCACATACGACGTCAGTCGGCCGAGTCCCGGTCCACCGGCTCGTCGTCCCGCCCGGCTTCCGCCTCGGGCTCGTCGATCGTCTCGGCCTGCTCCGTGGTGTCCCCGGCGGAGGGCCCGATGAGCTGCATCAGCTGCTCGTGCAACGTCTCGGACCGCGCCCGCAGGAATCCCTCATAGTCGTCGCGGAGCGCCGCCTTGAAGGCTTCGTCGTTCACCAGACTTCGCGACAGACGCTTGCGGATCACGTCCTCGCCGTCTGTGTCACACAGGTCTCTCAGGTACACCGAAGGCGCCTGATCGCTGATGGCGATGTTGGACACGGACGTCAGCATGATCAAGTTTCCGCAGACGTTGGCGCGGGAGGAACTGATGCCGTACCTCCGCAGGAGTGCCTTGGGGAAGAAGTGGTGAAACTCCTTGTCGTTCTGCCATGACAGGGCACGGTCCGTGTCGATGCGCTGCCCGTTCCGTAGATCAAGTGGTGCAGCGTCGGCCAGGATGAGTCCCAGCAGCTTCGAGGGTGCGTTGTTCGCGCGGAACTGGCTGCGCCGCCACAACGCACTGCGTGGAAGGCCCGTGTTGACGTCGATCTCACCAACACCTTCTGCGAAGGCCCGCACCGCCTCGCGGTCGTCGGCCATCTGTCGGGCGTTCCAGCCCTTGAAGTACTCGCCACTCGCCGTCAGCCAGAACCATCGGACGATGGCTTCGTACTGCCCGGTCGTCGGCTTGGGTACCTGGCGGAAGATGTCGACCAGGACGGCGAACTGGTTCATGTAGGGCAAGGCGTCTGCCCGAGGAGTGCCGATCTGCGTGGCGAGGAAGTCCACCGCACGCTTCGCGGCTGTCTCCGCCTCGGAGACCACCGAGCGGAGCCCTGCGGGCTCCAGGCCACGAAGCTTCTGCATGTCCTCACGGGCAAAGCCGAAGCCGGCCGAGGCCGCGATAGTGCGCAATATGGTCTTGGAGTCGACACGTCCGTAGTTCTTCCGGTCCAGGACCAGGAGGAGACGTTCGATCTCCTCCTGCAGGTCGAACTCGGGTGTCCACGTGGCCGCGCGCATCAGATCCACCACGGTGAGCGGCGTGTGAGTGCTGTTGATGCGCTCGAAGACCTTGGCGACTTCGTTCTCCGACATGCCGCGCAGGGTCACCACCGCGACCTGGTAGTTCGTGAACCGGTTGAAGAGCAGCTTCGCCCGGTCCGTGAGCTCGGGATCGTCGATCGCCGCAACTCTCCCGAAAAACTCCGAAGGGTCGGAGAGCAGCCGCACCGGGAGGACGTGCGGCGGCGGGTCGTCGAGAGTGGTCTCGTGCCGGAACTCCTGAGCCTGCAGGTCATAGACGATGTTCCACTTGCTGTCGGGATCGCTGCCCGGCCGCCAGTACAGCGCGCCACAGATGCTGGCCAGCCGCTGCTGCCCGTCCAGGATGTAGTTCACCGGGTACCCCCGGCGAGGTTCCGCGACCGGGAGGCCGGCGATCTTCCGCACGCTGGCGAGGTGCTGACTGCTCTCCCAGAGCAGCACACTGCCGATGGGGTAGTTGCGGGAGACGGAGTCCAGCAAGTCCAGCACCTGCTGGCGGGTCCACACGAACTTCCGCTGGACCGTGGCTCTGGGCGATCTTGGATGAAGCCGCTCTGCACCGCGTCGTGGGGAACGAGGGGGTCATGCGAGAGCAGTTGGCGCACCTGCTGAAGACTGCCGAGCACGAGCGGGTATGTCTCCGGGTGTGCCCGAGGAACCAGGTCGACCCGGCCGCGATGTCCGGCAGCATGACTCTTCTGACAGCGCCAGACGGCTCCCGAGCCGTCTACTTGGAAGGCATCCGGTCAGGAGCACTCAGCGAGGATCCGAACGACGTGGTGCGGCATACCGTCGTCTACGATCGGTTGACCGCCAACGCGCTGTCCCCAGACGCGTCAGCGGCCCTGATCAGCACCATGATGGAGGGCACCTACTCATGCGCGCCGACGACCTGAACACCGTCACCTGGAAACGCAGCAGCTACTCGAAGGCGAGCGGGGGCAACTGCGTGGAGGTCCCCGCCGACTGGCGCAAGTCGTCCTACAGCAACGAGTCAGGCGGAAACTGCGTCGAGGTGGCCGGCGGTGTGCCCGGCATCGTGCCCGTGCGTGACTCCAAGGCCCCTGAGGGCTCCGCACTCGCGATCCCCGCCGACGCGTGGCGGGTGTTCGTGCGGAGCCTCTGAGGAACAATCAGGGCTTCGGGAGGGGTTCGCCGTACCAGAGTTCGACCAGGCGGGCCGCGATCGAGATGCCCGACGGGGGGAGCACCTCGCCACTGGAGAATGCGGCGCGCAGGTCGTCGCGGGAGAACCAGCGGGCCTCCTCGATCTCCTCGCCGTCGACCCGGATCTCCGGCGAGTCGGCGCGGGCCATGAAACCGAGCATCAGGCTGGAGGGGAACGGCCACGGCTGGCTGGCGATGTACTCGACCTCGCCGACCTGCACGCCGGCCTCCTCGAACACCTCGCGGCGGACGGCCTCCTCGATCGACTCGCCCGGTTCGACGAATCCGGCCAGGGTGGAGAAGCGGCCCTCCGGCCAGTGCACCTGACGTCCCAGCAGCGCCCGGTCCTTCTCGTCGGTCACCAGCATGATCACAGCTGGGTCGGTGCGCGGGTAGTGCTCGGCCCCGCAGGCCGGGCAGCGCCTCACGTGCCCCGCGGCGGCGATCACCGTGCGCTCGCCACAGCGGGAGCAGAAGCGGTGCAGCCGCTGCCAGTTCTCCAGCGCGACGGCGTGCACCAGCAGTTCCGCGTCGCGCTCCCCCAGCAGCGCGCCGGCTTCCCGAAGCCCGGCGGGGCGCGCAGCGGCGTCCATGCGCCCGGGGAAGCTGTCCTTCTGCACCGCGAAGTAGCGCACGCCCTCGGCGTCGCTGCCCAGGAAGTAGCGGTGCGCCTCGGTGAAGGGCGCGTCGAAGGACGGCGTGGTGACGAGCTCGGTGCGCCCCGCGTCGGTGTCCTCGACCAGCGCCCGGCCGCCGGAGACGACGAACACCCGGGTGGTCGGGTGGCTCCAGGCAGCCGCCAGCCAGGCCTCGTCCAGCCGGTGATTCGCCGCGCGGTCGATGCCTCCGGTGGCCGTGAGGAGGATCGGACGGTCGGCGGCGGCCGGTTCGGTCGGAATGGTCACTTGGTTCCCGGTTCCCCTCGTCGGTGTCGTGTGGTGCGGTCAGGCCGGGCGCCAGTGGGCCGCCATGTCCTCCCACAGGTAGGCGGCCGTCTCGACGCCCTTGGTGAGCAGGTCCAGCTCGACCTTCTCGTTCGGCGCGTGCCAGCCGTCGGAGGGTACCGAGATGCCCAGGAACAGCACCGGCACGCCCAGCACATCCTGCAGGTCGGCAGCCGGGCCGGAGCCGCCCTCGCGGGTGAAACGGATCTTCGTGCCGAAAGCGCGGCCCATCGCCCGCACGACCGCGGCCAGCGCCGGGTGGTCGAGCGGGGTCAGGCACGGGCGGACAGCGCCCCAGAAGGTGATCTCGTGCCGGATGCCGGCCGGCAGCGAGCGGGCAACCCAGTCGCGCACCGCCTGCTGGATCTTCCCGGCGTTCTGGCCGGCCACCAGGCGGAAGGAGACCTTCAGCCGGGCGCTCAGCGGCACGATCGTCTTGCCGCCGGGCCCCTGGTAGCCGCCGCCGATGCCGTTGACCTCGGCGGTCGGACGGGCCCAGATCCGCTCGAGCGTGGAGTAGCCCTCCTCGCCGAGCGCCGCGTGCGAGTGGGCGGTGCGCAGCCAGCCCTCCTCGTCGAAGGGCAGCTCGGCGAACAGCTCCCGCTCCTGCTCGGTCAGCTCGACGACGCCGTCGTAGAAGCCCGGCACGGCCACGCGCCGGTCCGCGCCGTGCAGGGCGGCGGCGAGCCGGGCGGCCTCGGTGGCCGGGTTGGGCACGGCGCCGCCGAACGAGCCGGAGTGGATGTCCTGGTCGGGCCCGAACAGGTCGATCTGGCAGTCGGTGAGGCCGCGCATCCCGGTGCACACCGTCGGGGTGTCCTTCGACCACATGCCGGTGTCCGAGACGATCACCGTGTCGCAGGCCAGCTCGGCGGCCCGCTCCCGGATCAGCTCGCCGAAGTGCGGGGAGCCGGACTCCTCCTCGCCCTCGATGAGCAGCTTGAGGTTGACGGCGGGGGCGCTGCGGCCGGTGGCTGCCAGGTGAGCGCGCACGCCGAGGGCGTGGAAGAAGACCTGGCCCTTGTCGTCGGCCGCGCCGCGGGCGTAGAGCCGGCCGTCACGCTGCTCCGGCTCGAACGGGTCGGTGTGCCAGCCGTCCTCGCGGGCGGCGGGCTGCACGTCGTGGTGGCCGTAGACCAGTACCGTCGGCGCCCCCGGGTCCTCGGAGGGCCAGTGGGCGAAGACGGCCGGGTGCCCGCCGGTCTCCCACACCTCGACGGTGGGGAAGCCGGTCTGCGTCAGCTTGCCGGACAGCCACTCGGCGCTGCGGCGCACGTCGCCGGAGCGGGCGGGGTCGGCGGAGACGGAGGGGATGCGGAGCCACTCGACCAGATCGGCGAGGAAGGCGTCACGGGAGTCGTCGACGAAGGCGCGGACGGCGCTGTCCGGGGTGGTGCTCATGGACCCGAGCCTATCCGCCGCCGCCACCACCCCAGGACACGGAGGTCGTCCCGTCGGGGCCGGTCAGCAGGCGTTCCAGCTCGGCACGGCCGGGCAGGCCCGGCGGCCGTACCAGCTCGCCGCTGCGCACGTACAGGAACGCGGCGGAGACGGCGGAGAGCGGCATGTCCTGCTGCTCGGCCCAGGCCAGCCGGTAGACGGCGAGCTGCAGCGGATCCGCGTCCTGCGAACGGCCGGTCTTCCAGTCGACGATCTCGTAACGCACCCCGCCGGCGTCGTCGACGCGGTAGACGGCGTCGATGCGGCCGCGGATGACCCGGCCGGCCAGCGAGAAGTGGAAAGGGGCCTCGACGCGGTAGGGGACGCGGTCGGCGTAAGGGGTGCGGGCGAATGCCTCCTTGAGCGCGGCGAGGTCCGCCTCGTCCTCGATGCGGCCCCCGCCGGGCACGGAGTCGGATTCGGCGCCGGGCAGCTCGTCGGGGTCGAGCAGGGGCAGCGTCAGCTCCTCGAAGCGGGACTCCACCCAGGCGTGGAACCGGGTGCCGCGGCGGGCGGCCGCCGGGGCGGGCGGGCGCGGCAAGGGCCGGGCCAACTCACGGGCGAGACCGTCCGGGTCGGCGGCGAGCCGCAGCAACTGCGAGGCGGACAGCGACGTCGGCAGCGGCACCTCCCGCACGACGCGCCGGCTGCGGCGCAGCTCACCGGCGAGCGCCTCGAGGTCCCGGTCCCAGGACGCAGCCAGCCGCGCCTCCTCGGGCGTCAGCGGCTCGCCGCCCCCGCCCGGCGCGTGCCCGGCCACCCGGTCGGCGCCGCCTCCGGCATCCGCCCGTTCGCGGTCCCGGCCAGCCGCCCCGGCGAGTGTGCCGGAGCCGCTGCCACGCGTCGCGGCGCGGCGTTCCGGCCCCGGCCCGTCGCTGACGCCATGCTCCTCTGCAGCCGCCTCTGCGGCCGACGGACCGCCGTCCGCTGCCGCGCGAGAGGGCGGACCGCCGCCCGCCCCGGGTGTGCCTGCCCCGCGATCGGCTCCCGGCTCATCTGCCGGCCCGGCCTGCGCCGGGAGGCGGCCGACGGCCGCGCCGGCGAGGTGGGTCAGCACCTGGTCCGCCGCCGCACGGCGGCGGATCAGGGCGTCGGGATCGAGGGGTAGGGGCCAGGCGCGTTCCTCCTGGCGGGCGGCCAGTTCGGGGTTACCGGACTCCTCCTGCGGCGCATCAGCCCACGCCTCGACCTCGCCGTGTGCCGGGTCCGTCTCGACGTGCGCGCGCAGGGCGTGCAGGAAGTCGGAGGGGCCGCGCACCCGCTTCTGCTCGGGACCCCACCAATGCCCGGAGCCCAGCAGCAGCCTGCGCGGACGGGTGAACGTGACGTATCCCAGTCGCAGTTCCTCGGTGGCCTGGTGGTCGCGCACCTGCGTGTCGTATGCCTTGCGGGCCTTCGCCGTCCACTCCCTGAGGCGCGGCAGCGTTTTCGCGTCGCCGCGCAGGGTGTGGGGCAGGACGCCGGGGCGGGTGAGCCAGCTGTCCCGGGTGCGGGTGCTGGGGAACTGCTTCTCGACGAGACCGGGGACGGCGACCACGTCCCACTCCAGCCCCTTGGACTTGTGCGCGGTGAGTACCTTGACGGTGTTCTCTCCGCCGGGGAGCGAGCTGTCGAGCCCCTTCTCGTACTGCACGGCGGTACGCAGGAAGCCGAGGAAGGCGAGCAGGTTCGTCTCGCCGTCGAGAGCGACGAATCCGGCCGCCACGTCGAGGAAGGCACCGAGCGTCTCGCGGCGCCGGGCGGCCAGCGCGTGCGGCGAGGCGGACAGTTCGACCTCCAGGCCCGTGACGGCGAGCACCCGGTGCAGGACGTCCATCAGCGGGTCGGCCAGCGCTCGGCGCAGGTCGCGGATCTCAGCGGCCAGCCGGGCGAATCGGACCGCGGCCTCCGCCGAGAAAGGCAGCCGGTCATCGACGCCGTCGGTCTCCAGGAAGGTGTCCAGGGCATCGGCCAGCGACACGGTCTCAGCGGGGTCCACGCCCCACGCGGCGGCCGCCAGCCGCTCGTCGGCGTCCCCTTCCTCCGCCTGGGCCGGCGCGACCAGCAGTCGGGCCTGCCGGCCGAGCAGCGCGAGGTCGCGGGCCCCGATGCGCCAGCGAGGGCCGGTCAGCAGCCGCACCAGCGAGGCGTTCGCCGTCGGGTCCTGCAGCACCTCACAGGTGGCGACGAGGTCGGCGATCTCGGGCAGGTGCAGCAGCCCGGAGAGCCCGACGACCTCGACGGGCACCTCGCGGGCCACCAGCGCCGCCTGAATGGCGGCGAAGTCGGTGGCGGTGCGGCACAGGACGGCGATCTCGCCGGGCGGTGTCCCGGTGCGCACGAGGTGGGCGAGAGAGTCGGCCAGCCAGTCGAGCTCCTGGCTGTGCGTCTCCAGCAGAGCGCAGCGCACCAGCCCGTCGCGCGCGGCACCGGGCGCGGGCCGCAGTGCCTCGACCCCCTCGTGCCGCTCGCGCAGCGGCGCGGCAAGGTGGTTGGCCAGGTGCAGCAGGCGGCCGCCGCTGCGACGGTTCTCGCTCAGCGACAGGCGGCGGGCCGGGGTGCCGTCGGAGTGCCGGAAGTGCGCGGGGAAGTCGTCAAGGTTGGCGACGGACGCGCCGCGCCAGCCGTAGATGGCCTGGCACGGGTCTCCCACGGCCGTCACCGGGTGCCCGGTGCCCGAGCCGAAGAGGCCGGCGAGCAGCACCCGCTGGGCGACGGAGGTGTCCTGGTACTCGTCGAGCAGGACGACGCCGAACTCCTCGCGCAGTGCGCGGCCGACCTCGGGGACGTCGCGAGCGAGGGCGGCGGACAGCGCGATCTGGTCGCCGAAATCCAGCAGGTCGCGGTCGTGTTTGCGGCGGCGGTAGTCCTCGACGAGGCCGAGCAGTTCGGTGCGGGCCAGCGCGGCCCGCGGGATCCTGCGCAGCTCCGCGTTGGTGAGTTCGGCCTGTTCGAGTTCGGCCAGCAGCTCCGCGTCGAACGCGTGCAGCCGCGCGGGGGTGACCAGGTGTTCGGCCAGTTCGGCGTCCAGCGAGAGCAGGTCGCTCACGTGGCTGCTCAACGAGCCGGTGAGCCCCTCGAAAGGCCCCTGGGCGGCGGCGAGCACCCGGGCGGCGAGCTGGAAGCGGGTGGCGTCGGCCAGCAGCCGGACCCCCGGTTCGATGCCCAGCCGCAGCCCGTGCTCCTTCAGCAGCCGGCCGGCGAAGGCGTGGTAGGTGGAGATCCGCGGCTCGCCGACGGCCTCCTCCTGTGCGGCGGGGTCCGGATCGGTGCCGGTGACGCCGGCCCGGACGAGGGCAGCACGGACGCGTTCGGCGAGCTCGCCGGCCGCCTTGTTGGTGAACGTCAGCCCCAGGACCCGCTCGGGGGCGACCTGGCCGGTGCCCACCAGCCACACGACGCGGGCGGCCATGACCGTGGTTTTGCCGGACCCGGCGCCCGCCACGATCACCTGTGGGGCGGACGGCGCCGTGATGCACGCCAGTTGCTCGGGGGTGAACGGGATCCCGAGCAGCTCCTTGAGCTGCTCGGGATCGGACAGTGGTGCACCGGGCATGCTTCGACGTTAGCCGCGCGCACCGACAGGCCGACGGCGGGCCTGCCTGTCACCTCGCGCATCCACCCCCACAGGTCCGGTGCCCCTCGCCGCGTGCGCGGTGGTGTCGCCCGCGGGCGGAACGGCGTCGCCGGCAGGCAGGGCACGCCTCGCCGGCCCGCCGGGGCCGACGAGGAAGTGCAGCAGACGGGACGTCCCGGGCCGGTCCCCGGGCCGGGCTCATTCGACGACGTGCCGGCCCTCGGGCAGCGCCGAGCAGGAGCTGCGGAAGGAGCAGGTCCCGCACTGCTTGCCCGGGCCTGGGGTGAACCGCTCGTCCAGAACACGCCCGGCGGCCGTCGCGAGCAGCTCGCCGGCCCAGTCGCCTTCGAGCGCCTCCTGCCGCTGGACGGCCGGCTGCGTCTCGCCGCCGTCGCGCTTGGGCGCGCCGAGCCGCAGGTGGACGAGTTCGGCGCCGCCTGGCTCCGGGCGGCGGCCGTCGAAGAGGCCGTCGGCGGCCCCTTCGCGCACGGCCAGCTGATAGACGGCCAGCTGCGCGTGCGCGGCGACCTCTTCCCCCGTGGGCTTGGCCTTGCCGGTCTTGAAGTCGACGACGTAGGCGCGGTCGTCCGCGTCGCCCTCGACCCGGTCCATCCGGCCGCGCACCCGCACTGCGTGGCCGCCCGCCTCGAACGTGACGTCGAAGGGGTGTTCGCTTCCGACGGGCTTGCGGGTGCCGTCGCCGCGCTCCAGCACGTGCCAGCGCAGGAAGCGTTCGAGGGCCGCACGGGCGTTCTCCTTCTCCTGCCGCGACTTCCACGGCGCGTCGAAGGCGAGCCCGTCCCAGACCTTCTCCAGGCGTTCCATCAGCGCGTCCAGATCGGCCGGTGTGCCTCCGGAGGCGACCTCGTCGGCGAGAACGTGCAGCACGTTGCCGAAGCCCTGGGCGGGCCCGGACGGCTGCTCGGCGCGCACCTCGCGGCCGAGAAACCACTGCAGCGGGCAGCCGCCCGTCAGCTGTTCCAGCGCGCTGCCGGAGAGCGCGACGGGCCGGTCCGGGTCACGGACGGGCGCCGGGGACCGGGTGGGTTCGGCCAGCCCCCACCAGCGCTGCGGGTGGGCGGCGGGCACCAGCGGATAGTCGTCGTCATCCCGCAGGGCCGCCAGCCGGGACAGCCGCCGGGCCGCCGCGTCGCGCAGTGCGGGTGACGCCTGTGGGTCCACGGTGGTGGCGCGCAGTTCCGCCACGAGGGCGGCCACCGACAGCGGGCGGCGAGGCCGCCCGTGCACGATGCGGGGCTCCACGCCGAGCTCGGTCAGGAAGCGGGAGGGCTGGTCGCCGTCCTCGCCGGCGGCCTGCACGGCGGTGACGACCAGCCTCTCGCGCGCCCGGGTGGCTGCGACGTAGAACAGCCGGCGTTCCTCGGCGAGCAGTGCCCCCGGGGACAGCGGCGGCGCCAGGCCGTCCCGGCCGATCCGGTCGGCCTCCAGCAGCGAGCCGCGGCGGCGCAGGTCCGGCCACAGGCCCTCCTGCACTCCGGCGACGACGACGAGCCGCCACTGCAGGCCCTTGGAGCGGTGGGCGGTCATCAGCCGCACGGCGTCCGTCCGCAGGGCACGGCGGGCGACGGTGTCGGCGGCGATGTCCTGTGCGTCGATCTCCTCGAGGAAGTTCAGCGCGCCACGCCCGCCTGTGCGCTCCTCGGCGCGGGCTGCGGCCGCGAACAGCGCGCAGACTGCGTCCAGGTCGCGGTCGGCGTTGCGGCCGGCCGCGCCGCCGCGCTGCGCGGCGCGCTCCAGCCGGTCGGGCCACGGGGTGCCGTCCCACAGCTCCCACAGCGCCTCCTCGGCGGCGCCGCCGGCGGCGAGCCGGGCACGGGCTGCGCGCAGCAGCAGGCCGAGCCGGCGGGCGCCGCGGGCCGAGACCTCCTCGTGCACGACGAGCCGCTCGGGTTCGGCGAGTGCCTCGGCCAGCAGCACGTCGGATGGCCGGGGCACGGCCACCCCTGCGGCGCGCTCCTCCTCGCGCAGGGCGCGGCCGAGGCGGCGCAGGTCGGCGGCGTCCATGCCGCCAAGCGGCGAGCCGAGCAGGCCGAGCGCGGTTTCCACGTCGAGCCAGGCGCTGCCGTGCGGGGTGCCGTCCTGCCCGTCGGTGGACTGGGCGTCGGCGAGGGCGGCGCGCGCCACCGCGCGCAGCGCGGTCAGCAGCGGCGCGACGGCGGGTTCATGGCGCAGCGGCAGGTCGTCGCCGTCCATCTCCAGGGGCACGCCGGCGGACGTCAGCGCGCGGCGCACCACCGGGAGGCTGCGCCCGCCGGCCCGGACCAGCACGGCCATGTCACGCCAGGGCACACCGTCCTCCAGATGAGCCCGGCGCAGCAGGTCGGCGACGCTGTCGAGTTCCGCGCCGTGCGTGGGAAAGGTGAGCACGTCGAGGCGGCCGCCGGGGTGAACGTGACGCAGGTCGCGGTGGGCGCGCACGGCGTCGGCGGGGAGCCTGGACATCGGCATGCGCCGCGTCAGCTCACGGGTCGCGGCCAGCAGGCGTTCGCCGGAGCGGCGGCTGGTGCGCAGCACCTCGACGGGCGCGGGCGTGCCGGCGGTATGCGGGAAGGCGCCGGGGAAGTCGAGGATGCCGTTCACGTCGGCGCCGCGGAAGGCGTAGATCGACTGGTCGGGGTCACCGAAGGCGACCAGTGTGCGGCCGTCGCCGGCCAGGGCGCGCAGCAGCCGTACCTGGGACGGATCGGTGTCCTGGTACTCGTCCACGTAGACGGCGTCGTAGCCGCCGCGCAGGACGCCGGTCACGTCGGGCCGTTCGGCCAGCAGCACCGCTCTGTGCACGAGTTCGGCGTAGTCGAGGACGCCCTGGGCGTCCAGCACGTCCAGGTACTCGGCGAGCAGGCCGGCCGCCGCGTCCCAGTCGGGGCGGCCGGTTCGCCGGGCGAAGGCGGCCAGCTCCCCGGGGGAGAGTCCCAGCTCACGGCTGCGGGCGAGCACCGCGCGCACCTCGTCGGCGAAACCGCGGGTGGTCAGGCAGGCCCGCAGCTCGTCGGGCCACCGGATGGCGCCGCGGCCACCCGCGGCCAGCTCCTGCTGCCCGGCCAGCAGCTCGCGGATGTACAGGTCCTGCTCGGGCCCGGACAGCAGCCGCAGCGGCTCGGCGAACAGCTCGGTGTCCTGGTGGGCGCGCACCAGGGCGTAGCAGTAGGAGTGGAAGGTGGTGGCCTGCGGGGCCGCCGCGCCGTCAATCCGGGCCGCGATCCGGTCGCGCAGCTCGACCGCGGCCTTCCGGCTGAAGGTGAGCACCAGCATCCGCTCGGGGTCGCCGCCGCGCCGCACCCGCTCGGTGACGGCCTCCACCAACGTCGTGGTCTTGCCCGTACCGGGGCCGGCCAGCACCAGCAGCGGCCCGTCGCCGTGCTCAACCACGGCGCGCTGTCGCGCGTCCAAGGCAGGGAGATCCGCCGGCGCCACCGCGGTCCGCACCAGCCGGTAGGGGCCGGTGCCGGTCCCTTGCGGATGCCGGCCGGTCAGCAGGGAGGAGCTCACATGGATCGCCTCGGGAGGTCGTGCGGGATGCAGACGGTACTCCGGACGGACGGTCTGCCGCCTGCGCGGGGCCGAGATGACGGAAGCTGGTGGATGTGAGCAGCCGGAACGAGTCGTCAGGCCCCCGCATGACCCCAGCGGGCCCGGCGCATGTCGAGCCGCGGGGAGCGTACCGCGCCGCCGGGCGAGGACTCGCGCAGCGGCGTGCCCTCCGTGCGGTACCGCTGCAGGGCGCGGTGTTCCTCGCCGGGCAGCAGCACGCCGTCGGAGCGGACGACCCGCCACCACGGGACCGCCCCGCCGTACAGGGCCATCACGCGGCCGACCTGCCGCGGCCCGCCGCCGGCACCGGCCGCGCGCGCGGTGCCGGGCTCGAGCCTGTCCTCCTCGTGCAGCCACGCCGCGACGTCGCCGTAGGTCATCACTCGGCCCGGCGGTATCTGTTCGGCGACCCCGAGCACCCGTTCCGCGTACTCCGGCAGCTCGCTCCCCTGCATGCGGACCATGGTGCCGCACGGCACCGACAGCCGGGGGCCGGGGAGACCACTCCGGCCCGGAGGACCGGGAGGAGGGCGAAATGGCATCAAGTGCGTCCCCTCGGGCCAACGCCCTGGGGAGGCCCCGCGGCCGCAAGGCGAAGGGGCGAGAGCACGGGGTGTCCCCCCGGCCGCCGGGCCGTGGGGGTGGGGCCGGCTCAGGCCGGCAACGGTCGAGTGGACGTACCGCGAGCCGCGACAGCGCAGAATGCACCGCACGCCGAAGGCGGAAAGATGTCCGTGCACGGCACCATCCCGCAGCCGGTGGTTCGGACCCGGGACCGGGCTGCGGGCGGGCCGGTACGCGGCGGGACCGATGTGGCCTATCTCGCGCAATGCGCCCTGTGGGCGGCGCATGCCCCCGCGTCATGCCACCATCGTGCGGGCGGTGACCAGTGATACGAGACCAGGACGAGAGCGCGGCCGGGCGCCGGCGGGGGAAGCGACCTGCACGACAGGCGGATCCCCCGGCAGGTGTGCCCGGTCCGGCAGGTGATGACCCGCGGGCCGAGGGCGGGCGGGTCGAGGGTGACGAGCCGCTGCTGCCCGCACGCGTGCACCGGCCCTCCGACCTGCTGCGGATGGGGCTGGGCCTGCTCGCCCTGGCCGCGGTGCTGACCATCGCGGCCTTCGCGCACGGCACGACCGCCGGCCTGGAGGACGACGTACGCAAGGGCACGGACCAGGCGCCGGCGCTGCTGATCAGCCTGACCGGTCTGACGTCCAGCGTGGCCGTCCTGCTGGTGCCGGTGGCCTTCGCCGTGGAACGGCTCGTCAAACGGGACGGGCTGCGGATCGCCGACGGCGTGCTCGCCGCAGTGCTGGCGCACGGCGCGTCCCTGGCGATGGACGTGTGGGTGACGCACTCCGCGCCGCAATCCCTCCAGGAAGCCCTCACCAAGTCGCTGCCCGGCGAGGGCGGGGTGATCTCCGCACCCGTGCACAGCTACCTCGCGCCGGTGATCGCCTACATGACGGCCGTCGGAATGGCGCGCAGACCGCGCTGGCGGGTCGTGCTGTGGTGCGTGCTGGTGCTGGACGCCTTCGCGGTGCTGATCGCCGGCTACTCGACGCCGTTCTCGATCGCGGCCACCGTGCTGATCGGCTGGAGCGTGGCCTACGCGACCCTGTACGCCGTCGGCTCCCCCAACGTCCGGCCCACCGGCCAGACGCTGCTGGCCGGGCTGCGCCGCGTCGGCTTCCACCCGACGGGCGCGCGGCGCGAGGAGGACCCGGCCGAAGGGGAGGGCGGCCGCCGGTACCTGGTGACGCTGGAGGACGGGCCGCCGCTGTACGTCACCGTCGTGGACCGGGAGCAGCAGGCGCACGGCTACTTCTACCGGGCCTGGCGCCGGCTGGCGATGCGCGGCCTGACCGAGCCGCGCAGCCTGCAGACACTGCGGCAGGTACTGGAGCAGGAGGCGCTGCTGGCCTACGCCGCCTCGGCGTCGGGTGCGAACGTGCCGCGGCTCATCGCCACCTCCGAGCTGGGACCGGACGCGGTGATGCTCGTCTACGAGCATGTCGGCGGGCATACCCTGGACGCCCTGCCGGACGGTGAGGTCACCGACGAGCTGATGCGAGGCCGCCTGGCGGGAGGTGGCGGCACTGCAGGCACGCCGGATCGTCCACCGCGGCCTGAGCGGCGACGCGCTGCTGGTCGACGACGCGGGCGAGGTGTTCCTCACCGAGCTGCGCGGCGGCGAGATCGCCGCGGGCGACCTGGTGCTGCGCATGGACGTGGCGCAGCTGCTGACCACATTCGGGCTGCGCTGCGGCGCCGAGCGGGCGGTGGAGGCGGCGGTGGCCGTGCTGGGCCCCGACGCGGTCGCCGACTGCCTGCCGCTGCTGCAGCCGATCGCGCTGAACCGCGGCACCCGCAACACGCTGCGCCGGCTGGCCAAGGAACGGGCGCAGCGGCAGCGCGAGGCGGTTCTCGCGGCCTCCCGCGCCGACCGGGAGGCGCGCGCGGGCGAGACGGCCCCGGCCGCCGGCGGGCGCCGGACGAAAACAGCAGCGGGCCGAGCGGCATGCGGAGAAGAAGGCGCTGGACGAGGCGCTGGAGGACGCCCGCGAGGAGGATCTGCTGGCGCAGATCCGGCGCCAGGTGCTGCTGATCCGCCCGCAGGCGCCGGTGCAGCCCGCCCGGCTGGAGCGGATCCGGCCGCGCACCCTGGTCAGCTTCATCGCGGGTGCGCTGGCGGCGTACTTCCTGCTCACCCAGCTGACGCACGTCGAGTTCCACCAGGTCGTCGGCGAGGCCGAGTGGACGTGGGTGGCGCTGGCCTTCGGCTTCTCCATGCTGACCTACGTGGCGGCGGCGATGTCGCTGCTGGGGTTCGTGCCGGAGAAGGTGTCCTTCGTGCGGACGGTGTGGGCACAGGTGGCCGGCGACTTCGTGAAACTGGTCGCGCCGGCGGCGGTCGGCGGCGTCGCGCTGAACACCCGGTTCCTGCAGCGGTCCGGGGTGCGGCCGGGGCACGCGGTGGCGAGCGTGGGCGCCTCGCAGCTGTTCGGCATGGGGGCGCACGTCCTGATGCTGCTGGTCTTCGGCTACCTGACGGGCACCCAGCACACCCCGAACCTCTCGCCCTCCCGTGCAGTGATCGCCGGTCTGCTGACGGCGGCGGTGCTGGTGCTGATCGTCACGGCCGTGCCGGGGCTGCGGAAGTTCGTCGCCGACCGGCTGCGGTCGCTGTTCGCCGGGGTCGTCCCCCGGATGCTGGACGTGATGCAGCGGCCGCAGAAGCTGATCACCGGCTTCGGCGGCATGCTGCTGCTGACGCTGGCGTATGTGCTGTGCCTGGATGCGTCGGTGCGGGCCTTCGGCTACGACGACCTCAGCTACGCCACCGTCGCGGTCGTCTTCCTGGCCGGCAACGCGCTCGGGTCCGCCGCGCCGACGCCCGGCGGGCTGGGTGCGGTCGAGGCGGCGCTCATCGCGGGTCTGATCGCGTTCGGGGTGCCGAAGGAGATCGCCACCCCGGCGGTGCTGCTGTTCCGGCTGACGACCTTCTGGCTGCCCGTGCTGCCCGGTTGGCTGTCGTTCACTCAGCTGACCCGCAAGGGCGCCCTCTGAGCGACTGCCTCCCCCGCGCTTGGCATTTCCTCCATGTCAGTGCGCAGCTGCCGGTTGATTCCGCCGGAACACCTTGCAGATGCGGAGCTTGACGCCATAACGTCACGCACATGCCTTCCTATTCCATGGGGCGCGCCGGGCGGCTGCTCGGCGTGAGCCCCGACACCGTGCGCCGGTGGGCGGACGCCGGGCGGCTGCCCACGCACCGCGACGACGCGGGCAAGCGGCAGGTCGCCGGTCCGGACCTGGCAGCCTTCGCCATGGAGCTCGCCGCCGAGCCGGCCGGTGAGAGCGAGGAGCCCTACACCAGCGCCCGCAACGCCTTCCCCGGCATCGTCACCAAGGTCACCCTCGGCGACGTCGCGGCCCAGGTCGAGATCCAGGCCGGCCCGCACCGCCTGGTCTCCCTGCTCACGCGGGAGGCGGTCGAGGAGCTGGGACTGACCGTCGGCACCGAGGCGGTCGCCCGGGTGAAGTCCACCAACGTCCACATCGACAGGCTCTGAGAGCGATGCGATCTTCCTCCCCATGACCTCCCGCCGGCCGCGGCGCGTGCTGGCCGCCGTCGTCGGCACACTGCTGTGCCTGCCGCTCGCCGCCTGCGGCAGCAACGGCCGGCCGACGGCTCGCCGTCCAACACCCCGCGGCGAAGGGGAAGAAGAACGGCCCCACGCTGACGGTGCTGGCGGCCTCCTCCCTCACCGACGCCTTCAAGCACGCCCGCAAGCAGTACGAGGACCGCAACCCGGGCACACACGTCCGGTTCTCCTTCGCCGGGTCGCAGTCGCTGGCCGCCCAGGTGCGGCAGGGCGCCCCCGCCGACGTGCTGGCCACCGCGAACACCGAGACGATGAAGAGTGTCGCCGACCAGGTGGACAAGCCCGTCACGATCGCCAGCAACCGGCTGACGATCGTCACCGGGCCCGGAAACCCCGAGCACATCCACTCGCTGAAGGACCTGACGGCCCCGCACCTCAAGGTCGTCCTCGCCGCGCCCGAGGTGCCGGCCGGTTCCTACAGCAAGAAGGTCCTGGCCCGGCAGCACCTGAACGTGCACCCGGTCTCGCTGGAGTCCGACGTCCGCTCGGTGCTGACGAAGGTCGAACTGGGCGAGGCGGACGCCGGCATCGTCTACGTCACCGACGCGCACGCCGGCGGCAAGAAGGTCTCGACGGTGGACGTCCCCGCCGAAGAGAACGCCGTCGCCCACTACCCGGCCGCCGTGGTGAAGGGCTCCAAGCACCAGAAGGCCGCCGTCGAGTTCACCCGCTACCTCACCTCGACGGCCGGCTTCGCCTTCCTGGCGGACGAGGGCTTCCTCAAGCCGTGAGCCGCCGCCCGCGACGGGTGCGGAACAGGCCGCCGGCCGCACTGGCCCTGCCGGCGGCCGGCGGGGCGCTGTTCCTGCTGCTGCCGCTGCTGGGCGTGGTCGCGAACGCGCCGTGGGGGCAACTGCCGCAGCGCTTCACCTCGTCGGCCGTGGTGCAGGCGCTGGTGCTCTCCCTGGTGGTCTCCGGGTGCGCGCTGGGCGTCTCACTGCTGCTGGGGGTGCCGCTCGCCTGGCTGCTGGCCCGGGCCCGGTTCCCCGGCAAGTCGGTCGTCCGCTCCCTGGTGCTGCTGCCGATGGTGCTGCCGCCGACGGTCGCCGGCGTGGCGCTCTTCCAGGCATTCGGACGGCGCGGCCTGCTGGGCGGCGCGCTGTCCTCCCTGGGAGTCACGCTGCCGTTCAGCACGGCGGGCGCCGTCGTCGCGGCGACGTTCGTGGCCATGCCGTTCCTCGTCATCAGCCTGGAGGGGGCGCTGGTGGCGGTGCCCACCCGCTACGAGGAGGCGGCCGCCACGATGGGCGCGAGCCAGCTGCGCACCTTCCGCTCCGTCACGCTGCCCATGGTGCTGCCGTCGCTGCTCGCCGGCGGGGCCTTGTCGTGGGCCAGGGCGCTGGGCGAGTTCGGCGCGACGATCACGTTCGCGGGAAACCTGCCCGGCTCCACCCAGACGCTGCCGTTGCAGGTCTACCTGCTGCTGCAGACCGACCCGGCCGGGGCGACCGCGCTGTCGCTGCTGCTGCTCGCCGTGGCCGCCGCGGTGCTGTTCGGACTGCGCGGCCGCTGGCTGGGACGCACGTCCGCCAGGTGAGACGCACATCGAGGCGGCCGGGTCCACAGGGGACTCCGGCCGCCTCGGCAGGCCGTCTCACCCGCCGGAGGACCGGTTCAGTAGACCGGCTTCTCCGGCTCGATCTGGTTGACCCAGCCGATGACCCCGCCGCCGACGTGGACGGCGTCGGCGAAGCCCGCGTTCTTCAGCACCGCGAGCACCTCCGCCGAGCGCACGCCGGTCTTGCAGTGCAGCACGATGCGCTTGTCCTGCGGCAGCCCGCCGAGCGCGTCGCCCATCAGGAACTCGTTCTTCGGGATCAGCCTCGCGCCCGGGATGGAGACGATCTCGAACTCGTTCGGCTCCCGGACGTCGATGACCTCGATGTTCTCGCCCACGTCCATCCACTCCTTGAGCTGCTTCGGGGTGATGGTCGAGTCGGCTGCCGCGGCCTGCGCCTCGTCGGATACAGCGCCGCAGAACGCCTCGTAGTCGATCAGCTCGGTGACCGTCGGGTTCTCGCCGCACACCGCGCAGTCCGGGTCCTTGCGGACCTTGACCTGGCGGTAGCTCATCTCCAGGGCGTCGTAGATCATCAGTCGCCCGAGGAGCGGGTCGCCGATGCCGGCCAGCAGCTTGATGGCCTCGTTCGACCTGGATCGAACCGATCGACGCGCACAGCACGCCCAGCACGCCGCCCTCGGCGCAGCTCGGCACCATGCCGGGCGGCGGCGGCTCCGGGTACAGGCAGCGGTAGCAGGGGCCGTGCTCGCTCCAGAACACCGACGCCTGACCGTCGAACCGGTAGATCGAACCCCACACGTACGGCTTGTTCAGCAGCACGCAGGCGTCGTTGACCAGGTAGCGGGTGGCGAAGTTGTCCGTGCCGTCGACGATCAGGTCGTACCCGGCGAAGATGTCCATCACGTTGGAGGAGTCCAGGCGCTCCTCGTGCAGCATGACGGTCGTCATGCGGGTTGATGCCCTGCACGGTGTCCCGTGCCGACTCGGCCTTGGAACGGCCGATGTCGGACTGGCTGTGGATCACCTGGCGCTGCAGGTTCGACTCGTCGACCTCGTCGAACTCGACGATGCCGAGCGTGCCGACCCCGGCGGCGGCCAGGTACATCAGGGTCGGCGAGCCGAGCCCGCCGGCGCCCACACTCAGCACCCGGGAGTTCTTCAGCCGCTTCTGGCCCTCCATCCCGACATCCGGGATGATCAGATGACGGGAGTACCTGCGGACCTCGTCGACGGTGAGCTCGGAAGCCGGCTCTACCAGCGGTGGCAGCGACACGTGAGACCTCAGCATGGGGTGGTCGGTGAACGTACGGTTGTTCTGTCCGTAACACTGCCATGCGCCGACTCATTCCGAGACTCGCGTCCCGAGCCGCGAGACGAACTCGTCCCAGTAGCCGGGCAGCGTCTCCCACGGGTCCACGCCGCCGCGCGCCGTGCGGTCGGTGAAGCCGATCGGTGCCCGCCCCCAGCCAGCGGGCGACGCGCAGCGCCTCCTCCAGATGCATGCCCGGCAGGCCGTGCACGAGGTGGCAGAACCGCTCCGGCGGATGGTCCGCCGTCCACTCGGGCGCCTGCGTCCAGCGGTAGTCCGTCCAGTGCCCGGCGAAGGTCACCAACTGGTCCGCGCACCGGGCGTAAGCGGGGTCGGGGTACGTGCCGTGCCCGGCGACGAGGTAGCCGTCACCCTCGCACAGCGCACGCAGCGTCGAGGCGACCCGGCGGGTGAAGTCCAGCCGCTCGGGCCCGACCGGGCAGTCCGGCCAGATAGAAACCGTCCACCGCGTACCAGTCGAGGTACCGGTGCGCCGACATGACCAGGTCGCTGAACGGGCGCCGCCGCCCAGCATCTCCAGCCGGCCCAGCACGGCGGTGCCGGACGCTGCAGCCGTTCCCCGGCCACCTGGCACCGCAGGTCGACCCGGAGCTGCCGAGCCGTCGGCCGCGTCCAGCACCGCCCAGTGCACCCGGGCATCGGGCCGGGCCAGTTCGGCCCACTCCCCCGGGGCCAGCAGCGGGTGGGCCACGCCGGGCGCCGCCACGCCCGGTCCGGCACCGGCAGGCGATCCGCGTCCGTGTGGCGGGCGGAGAGGTCAGATGCGGCATGCCGCCTCCATCCAGATGTCGGCGAGCGACTCCTCCAGTCCGATCCGCGGACGCCAGCCGAGACGGTCGCGGGCGGTACGCACGTCGGCCTGCTGCCAGCTGCCGCAGCCGTCCGGGTACGGCGGCTGGTGGCCGGGGCCGCCACTCCGTGCGCGCCCGGACCGTCCAGCTCGTGGACGGCGCCCGCGTAGCCCGCGACCCGGGCCAGCACCGGACGGCCCTCCCGCAGCCGCACCGCGCGGCCGCTGCCGATGTTCACCGCGCCCTGCGCGGCCGACAACGAGGCCGCATGCACCGCACGGGCCACGTCCCGCACGTCCACGAAGTCGCGCTGCACGCCGAGGCCGGGCAGCTTCAGCTCGCTGTCCCCCTGCTGCATGGCGCGGCGCATCGCCTCGGCGAGCCGCCCCAGCGGGGAGCCGGCGGGCGTCCCCGGGCCGACGGGCGAGAAGACCCGCAGCACGATGCCGTCCAGGCCGGAGCCCAGCACCAGTTCGCTGGCGGCCAGCTTGCTCACCCCGTACGGGCCGCCGGGCCGGGGCATGGCGTCCTCGCCGGTGGACGAACCGGGGTGCGAGGGCCCGTACTCGGCGGCACACCCGAGGTGCACCAGCCGCGCGCCGCAGCCGCTGCGGCGCAGCGCCTCGCACACGGTGGCGGTGCCCACGATGTTGTGTCGGGTCAGCTCCCGCGCGGTGCCGCGGGTGGCGCCCGCGCAGTTGATCACCACGCCGGGGTGCACGGCGTCCAGGAACCGGGTGAGGGCACCGGGCGAACCGGTCGACAGGTCGAACCGCACGTCGGCGTCGTCGCCCCGGCCCAGTGCCGTCAGCTGGACGGCTGGGTCCGCGAGCAGCCGGTCGGCGACGAAACGCCCGAGATATCCGGCGGCACCGAGCAGCAGCACTCTCATCGGGTCGCCTCCCGTACGCGGCGCGGACGGGCGGTCGGCTGAGCGGTCATGGTTGGAGCTCCTTGGGTCAGTGGAACGGGGTTGTCGGGGACGGGTGGGGTGCACCCGCCGGTGCGCGGCGCGTCTCGGTCGTCGGCCTCACCACCCCCGTCGGCCCTGGTGCGCCGACGCACCGGCCAGTACGCGGACCGCCTGCACCAGCAGGCCGACCGCCGCGGCCGCGCAGGCCAGGGCGGGTACGGCCGCCGGGCCCGCGACGGCCACCAGTAGGCGACCGGACGATGCAGCAGGCCGAGGCCGGGCACTGCGCGAGGCCAGGCACGCTGCACAGCGCGGCCGCCTCGACCGCGCAGGCCGCGCCCAGGCCGGCCGAGGCCGCGCCCGGGGCGCCGTGCGCCGCGAGCAGGGCGGCGGTGAAGAACAGCACGCCCAGCGCCGCCTCGGCCGTCAGGGCCGCGGCCAGCTGCCAGCCGTGCCGGCCGCCGGTCAACACGGCACGAGCCGCCGGTCAGTGCGAGTCCGCGCCGGGCCACGCCCCCCGCACCGGCACCGTCCCGACGGCCAGCCGCACGGCCACCTGCAGCACCGCCAGCGCGGACGACGAACAGCGCGACCGCGGCGGCGAGCAGCGGCCGCACCCCGGACGGCGAAGTCGCCCAGGCTGCGGCTGACGGGCAGTCGCGACCCGGCCCGCCGCGCGAACCACCGGCCGCACCAGGCCGCCGGCGCGACGGCGAACGCCAGGGTCAAGCGCCACCGACAGGTCCGGCCGCGCCACGGCGCCGCCGTTGCAGGGCCCCCGGCCAGCAGGTCGGTCAACGCACCGTCACCCAGCAGGGCGTACGCCAGCAGCCAGCACGCCCACAGCACCGCCGTCCGGGTACGCGGCATCCCGCGCAGGCGAAAGCGGCGGCCACCAGGACGGCTGCCGCGCCGGCCAGGCCCACACCCAGCCGTACCGCGGGCCCGCCCACGCCGTCCGTCGCCGCGAGCACCGTGAGCGAGACGGCGCACAGCACCCCCGGCAGCACGGGCACCGCGGCCCGCCCGACGCGCCGCGGCGCCCGCGGGCGAGGCGGAGGCCCGGCCGGCTCCGTGGCCGGGCGGCCCGGCCGGCTCCTCGGCCCGGGGGACCCGGACGAACATCTCTTCGGCGAGCGAGAACACATCCCGGTGCCGGAAGCGGGCCGCCGCGCGGTCCGTCACCCCGTGCGCCTCGAGCCCGGCGGCGATCTCAAGCGGGTCGACGGCCCGCTCACACAACTCCCGGTGCCGCCGCATCAACGCCCGCACCGGGTCGGCCGACCCCCGCCGCCGAGCCGCCGCGCCGGGCACCGCATCCTGCCCCGGGCCCTCCGGGACGGAAGCCGGATCCGAGACCGGCCCGGCTCGCAGCCCCGCCACAGCTACCCCGCGCGCCGTGCCCGGTCCGCCGCGCGCCCGGCCGGTCCCGCCGTGCCCCGCTCCGGCGGACGCACCGCCGGGGCCGGCGGGCTCCCCAGGACCGTGGCCGCCACCGCGCCGCGCCGCGGGCGACGGCCCGCTCGGGCCACCCTGCTGCCCGTCCTGCGTCGCGCACGTCCTTCTTCCGGCCGGCCCGCGGGAGCCGGAGGCGACCTCCGCCGCGGACGGACCGGTGGCGCCTCTACGCCAGGCCGGACGCGGCGGCCGGCCCGGTTCGCGCCGGCTCCCGGCACGCGCCGTGCCCGGGACGGGCTCCGGCGCTCCGGCCCGACGGGCGGCGTCCACCGGTGGCGGGTCCGCGAGGCGATCGGCAGGGGACGGCGGAGGCGGGGTGACGCGACGAGCCGCCGGCGGAGCCGGCGGGACGTCCGCCGAGCCGGCCTCAGGCCAGACGACGGGCTCCGGAGTCGACAGCACCCAGGACCGGGCGTCCCAGGCACCCGGGTTGACCGGCCGCCCGGGCTCCTGCTCCGGCGGCGCCCCGGGGTCGCCGACGGGCATGACGGGGTGCGCGGCGGGTCATCCGGCCTCCTCCTCGGAGTGCGGGGCGCCGACGGGGACCGGCGCGTCCGGTCGCCGTCCTCTCGGGCCGTCGGCCGCCCGCGGCCGCGCCGGCCTGGCGCACGGGGGTGCCGGCCCAGCGCCCCGGAACATGTGCCTCGGCGGGCCGGGCGAACGGCTGCGCCCCGCCGGGCCCGGCGGGGCGCGACGGCGAGCGGGAGATCAGCTCCAGGTAGATACCGCGGAACGCCTCGGTGTTCTGCTCCACGGTGAACAACTCCAGCGCCCGGGTGCGGGCGGCGGCGCCCAGCCGTGCCCGCCGCGCGGGGTCGCGCAGCAGTGCCACGCAGTTCTCGGCAAGCGCGCGCGGGTTGCGCGGCGGCACCACCAGCCCCGTGCCGCCGATGACCTCGCAGACGGCCCCGGCCTCGGTGGAGACGGTGGCGCGACCGCAGAACATGGCCTCGACGAGGGAGACCGGGAAGCCCTCGATGACGCTGGACTGGACGGCGACCGAAGCGGCCGCGTAGGCCTCGGCGAGGGTGGGCACCTCGGGGCTGCCGATCTGCTCGAAGGCGACCGGGTTCTCGCCGGGCGTGTAGGCACCGGCGGCCTCGTCGGGGAAGAGCTGGGCCGCCAGCACCCGGCAGTGCGTCTCGTAGGCGGCGGCCTCACTGCCGCGACCGCGTGCGATGGAGACGATCCGCAGCCGGGCCTGCGGCACCTCGCGCCGCACCTCGGCGAAGGCGTGCAGCAGGGCCACCAGGTCCTTGGCCGGCTCGATGCGCCCGACCCACGTGAGCACCGGTGGGCCGCCGTCGTCCGTCAGACCGGCCGTCGGCTCGAGGGCCTCGTCGCCCACCTCGGCGAACGGCGTGGCGTCCATCCCGGGATAGACGGTCCGCAGTTTCTCGCGACGGGCGCCGCACTTGAGCTGCCAGCGGCGGGCGTGCGTGTTCCCGGGAGTGATCAGCTGGGCCCGGGCGTACGCCTCACGGGCGAGTCGTCCCTGGAAGGAGGCGAGCAGCGCCCGCACGGGTGCGCCCGCGGTGCCCGGCGCGACGGCGTCCGCGGGGCTGACGGCCCCGGTGACGGCGGCGGCACTGCTCAGGTAGTACTCGCGCAGCCGCACGCCGTACTCGGTGATGAGCAACGGTGTGCCGAAGGCGCGCTGGGCGACGAGCGCGGGCAGCGCGGCGGGGCCGGCGCCGACCACGTGGCACAGGTCGGCCTCGGAGAGGCCGCGCCGCTCCGTACCAGTCGAGCGACAGCGGCCGCAGGGCCCGCTCCAGCCGGTCGGTGACGGTGAGCAGGTCGACGACTTGCGCCGCGTGCGCCGCCCGGATGGCGCCCGGCGCCCGGCAGGCGGATTCCAGGATGCGGACGGCCTGTTCGGAACGGAGCCAGGGCGTGAGGTCGCCGTGTGCGCGGGCGAGGTCGGCGAGGGCGTACAGACCCGAGGAGAAACGGTCCGCCGTCTCGGTGGTCGTGCACCCGGCGCGCCCGGCGCCCTTCGCCGTCTGGCTCATCGGCGGCACAGACCGCCTCCGCCAGCAGCCGGAAACTCTCCGCGAAGCGGCGGCCGGCCGCCGGCCGTGCCCGCCGGTGGCGGGCGGGCCCCGCGCGGTGCGCCCCACAGCGGTGCGGTGCGCACCGGCCCCGCATTCGGGGGCAGTCCGCAGTGGCCGGCCGCCTCCTGCCGCTCGCTGCGGCTGAGCGCGTACAGGTCGAATTCGTGCGAGTCGAGGCCGCGCAGCAGCCGGTCGCACCAGCGCGCCGACTCACCACGCGCATAGGGATAACCACCCTCCGTAAGCAATGCGATGCGCACGGATGCACCCCCGGTCGTCGTCCAGCGGGCCGCTGACGGAACCGTGCAGCGGCGTGATGAGGACGACGGTAGGCACCCCGCCCCGGTGCGCGACGGACGGTTGTCCGCCGGACCACCGGAAGGGGTGAACGGCCGTGACTTTTCCCGCTGTCACACGTTCACGCCGGGTTCAGTACCTGCCGCGCACGCCGCACGCCTGCCGTCAGGAGGCGGGGTATGGCCAGGGGTTGATGCGGCAGGTGCGCCCGTCGAGGGTGAGTGTCTTGGTCTGCTGCATCATCACGGGGGCGAGCGCCCCGTCCGCCGGACAGGTCTCGTGGTCGTGGCCCAGCCGGTGGCCGACCTCGTGGTTGAGGAGCATCTGCCGGTAGCCGAAGATGTGCGCGTCGCCGAAGGTCTCGGAACCCTGCGCCCAGCGCCAGCCGTTGATCATGACGCGCGGTGTGGCCGCGGAGTCGCACGAGACGTGCTGGATGGTGGTGTCCAGGCCGGACTTGGCGCACCACACATCCGTCGTGCCCGGGCTGGCGAGAGTGATCGACGAAGTCCGGCTTCCCCGTGGAGACGCGGCTGAAGCTGTAGGCGTGATCGTGCGCCCAGCTGCGCGGGTCGTTGATGGTGCGCTGCACCGCCTCGGCGAACAGCTCGCCGTCGAGTGGCAATGCGTCCTCGACGTCGACGCGGTAGGTCAGTTCGGTCTCGCCGCCGGGGCCCTCGGCATCGCCCCCGACGGTGTGGAAGGTACCCGGTCCGTGCAGCGAGACGTCCAGCGGGTACACCCGCGACATGGCGTCCTCGTAGCTCGGCTGGGACGGCGCACCCGAGTGTTCGGCGGGCGCCGCCCGGGTGCCGCCGTCGGGCCGCTTCGTGGCGGCGGCGGCCGTGCCGCCGGATTTGCGGGTGCCGGGCGTCCCGTCGGTGACCTGGCCGGCGATGACGACCGCGAGCACGGTGGTGACGGCGGCCGCCATGCTGCCGGTGAAGGCCCGGCCCCGTCCGTTGTGACGGCGTGTCCCGGGGGACGTGTTCTCCGCAGCGGCCTCGGGAACGTCCTTCCCGGCAGCCGGCGCGACCCGCTCGGGCGCCGCGGTGCCGGCCTGCACCGGTCCGGCCGTCACGGCCCGGCCGGCGGCGCGGCGCGCCGTCGTCGGTCGGCCCCTCTCGGCGGGCCCGCGGTGCACCGGCGGCGAACACGTCGTCGGTGGGGTCGTCGAAGGCGTCCAGGTACTCCTGCCGGGGCCCGCCCCGCGGTGCGGCCCCACCGGCGACCATGCCGCCGGCCGCGGGCCACGGCGGCGGCTGATCCTGGGGGTGCCCGCCGCGTGCCGTCGACTGTCGGCCCGCATCGACGGCTGTGCCGTGCACGGGAGTCGACCGATCCTCACCCGGACGGGCGACCCGGGACGGGGCGCGGCCGTCCCCCGCCAGGGGTAACCGCGGCCGGCCGGCCCGCTCGCGGTACGGGGAGCCGCCGGTTCCGGACCCTCCGTCGGCCGCCGGGCCGCGGACCTCCTCGGGCGCGCGTCCCCTACGGCTGTGGCGTCCCATCAGGTACCTCCGGCAGCTTCGGCCTCGCGAGAGGCCTCCTCGGCGAGCAGGTCCCGGAAGGCCCCTGCGACCACTTCCGGGTACTCCATCATCGCCACGTGTCCGGCCTCGGGAAGCGTCAGCAGGCGCGAGTCACGGAACGCCGCGCGGGCCCGGCGGGCCATGCGGTAGGCGACGAGTCGGTCCCGCCCACCGTAGATCAGCAGCGTGGATGCCAGGACGCGTTCGGCCTGCCGCCACAGCGAGTGCTGCCCGCCGAGCGCGTAGGCGCCCACGATGCCGCGGGCGGAACCGGCCATCACGTCCCAGAAGTAGGGCAGCGCCAGCCGCCGCTCGTACTCGTCGACCGCGGACGCGAAGACCGCGGGCGTGACGCGCGCCCGGATCGCCGTAGCACAGCGCGAGGACCGCACGCGTGCGGTCCTCGACGGTCCAGTCGCGGGTGAGCCGGGCGAACAGCGCCGCGGCGCCCGGCACGGCCAGCAGAGCGGTCGGGAGGGCGGTGCCCTGCGGCCTCAGCTCGGGCAGGGCGGGCGAGACCAGCGTCAGGGTGCGCACCAGGTCCGGGCGCGACCGCGGCAACCCGGGTGGTCACCGCGCCGCCGAGAGAGTTGCCGAACAGATGGACCGGCCCGTCTCCTTCCGCCTCGAGGTGACGGACGACGGCCCGGGCGAGACCCGAGACGGAGAAGTCGCCGTCGTCGGGCGGCGGCGAGTCGCCGAAGCCCGGCAGGTCGACGGCATCCCCCTCGACGGTGTCGGCCAGTGCCGCCATCAGCGCCGACCAGTTCTGCGAGGAGCCGCCGAGTCCGTGGACGAACAGCGCGCGCGGCAGCCCGGGCCGCACCGGCGTGTGCGTGCGCAGCGTCATCGTCATGCCGGGCAGCGAGACCTCACGCAGCGACTCGCCGTCGCCCGCGGACGACCGGCTGGCGGGCGGCATCATCGGGGGCACGGCCGCCCGCAGGTCCGGCTGATCGGTCGGCGACATGCCGCCATGTTACGAGGCGATCACCCGGGAACCCGGGGGGGAGGCGCGTTCGCCATGGACCGGGTGCGGCCATCGCATTCGGGTGACGCTCCTACTGTGGAGACCGACGAAGGGCTCTGCCGCCCAGGAAGGGAGTGACTCATGTCCGTGGACCCAACCGATCCGGACACCTTCGAGGACGTCTACGAGGAGGAGTCCGACGAGCAGGCACCCGGATTCGAGACCACGCCGGAGGACGCCGCCGAGCAGCACGCGGAGCTCCTCGGCGCCGCGAGCAGCCCATGACCGCGCGCGGCGACGACGAGGTGAATCCCGCCGATGCGGCGGAACAGGCACTCGAGGTGGAGACGAACGAGGACGAATACCGCTGAATCCGTCCGGAATCCGTCCACGTGGGCGAGATTCCCCCCGCAGTGACGCGCACAGGTCTGTTACCCAAAAGTACGATGGCAGTCAGACGCAGACCGCGCAGAACAACCGCCCTGGCTCAGGCTTCGCCGGGGAATCCCAGGGAGGCGAGCGTGACAGCCATCGAGCAGACAGCGCAGACGCGCCCGCGTGGCACTCGGCTGCCGCGCCGTGCGCGACGCAACCAGTTGCTGGGGGCGGCGCAGGAGGTGTTCGTCGCCCAGGGCTACCACGCGGCGGCCATGGATGACATCGCCGACCGCGCCGGCGTGAGCAAACCCGTCCTCTACCAGCACTTCCCGGGGAAGCTGGACCTCTACCTCGCGCTGCTCGACCAGCACTGCGAGGCGCTGCTGGACGCCGTGCGTGCGGCGCTGGCGTCCACCACGGACAACAAGCAGCGGGTGGCCGCGACGATGGAGGCCTACTTCGCCTTCGTCGAGAACGAGGGCGGCGCCTTCCGGCTGGTCTTCGAGTCCGACCTGACCAACGAGCCCGCGGTGCGCGAGCGGGTCGACAACGTCAGCCTGGACAGTGCCAAGGCGGTCAGCGAGGTCATCTCCGAGGACACCAAGTTCCCCGCCGAACAGGCGATGCTGCTCGCGGTGGGCCTGTGCGGCATGGCGCAGATCACCGCCCGGTACTGGCTCGGCTCGGGGCAGAAGATCCCCAAGAGCGAGGCGGCGCGGCTGATCTCCTCGCTGTCCTGGCGGGGTATCGCGGGCTTCCCCCTGCAATGAGGCGGGATGTTCGCTGCGGGCGTGCGGCCGGAACCCGTGCCGTGCCCGCCGCCCGGCTAGTGTGTGACCCGTACGGCGCGGCTGACCGCGCACCCAACTGACCGTCGGAAGGACCAAGCCGTGGAGGTCAAGATCGGCGTGCAGCACGCGCCCCGCGAGATCGTCATCGAGAGCGCCCAGAGCGCCGACGAGGTACGCGGCGCGGTGGAGTCGGCACTCGCGAAGCAGGGCGGTCTGCTCTCCCTCGAGGACGAGCACGGACGTAAGATCATGGTGCCGTCGGACCGGGTGGCCTACGTCGAGATCGGCGAGCCGGCGGGCCGCAAGGTGGGCTTCGGCGCCCTCTGAGAAGCACCGGGCTTTCACGGGCGGTTGCCCGCAAGCTCATTCGGCACGCGGCGGTCCGGGGAGAATTCACCCGGACCGCCGTTTCGTGTTGACGCTCCCGGGGGTAGTACCGGTTCGACCGCATCGTCCATGCATCCGCCGGGAGGTCCCGATGCTCTGGGAAGCGTCCGTTTCCGCGATCCTCGGTCTCCTCGCGGCGTGGGCCGCGGTGCGCGCGTCTCCCGGGGCGGCTCCCCGGGCCCTCGCTGGTACTGCCCACCGGCGTAGTCGGCGCGCTGACGGGCGGCCTGATCGCCCGCGCGGTGATGGGCCCCGGCCACCCGGCGGCCATGCTGGCTGATCGCGCTCGGCGTCTGCGCCGCGCTGCTGTCGCTGCTGCTGGGCGAGCGGCGCCGGCCCACGGGGCTGACGGCCGCCGTCTCGCCCCGGCCCACTGCCCGCAGCAGCGGCGTCTGACGGTCCCGGCTCCGTCCGCGCTCAGGCGGCCAGCCCCAGCGCGGCCATCCGCTTGGTGTGCGCCTCGGTGATGCGGGAGAACATCCGCCCGACCTCCGCGAGGTCGAACCCGTCGGCGACCCCGCCGACCAGCATCGTCGACAGCGCGTCCCGCTCGGCGACCACGCGCTGCGCCTGGGAGAGCGCCTCACCCATCAGCCGGCGGGCCCACAGGGCGAGCCGGCCGCCGACCCGCGGATCCGCCTCGATGGCCGCCCGCACCTTCTCCACGGCGAAGCTGGAGTGCCCGGTGTCGTCCAGCACCTTCAGCACGAGCTCGCGGGTGTCGGCGTCCAGCCGCACGGCCACCTCGCGGTAGAAGTCCGAGGCGATCGAGTCGCCGACGTACGCCTTGATCAGCCCTTCGAGCCAGTCGGACGGAGCGGTCTGCCGATGGAACTCGTCGAGCGCGGCGGCGAAGGGCTCCATGGCACCGGTCGGCTCCTCGCCGACCTCGGCGAGCCGCTCGCGCAGCCGGTCGAAGTGGTGGAACTCGGCAGACGCCATCGAGGCCAGTTCCGCCTTGTCCGCCAGGGTCGGCGCCAGCTTGGCGTCCTCCGCCAGACGTTCGAAGGCGGCCAGCTCGCCGTACGCGAGGGCGCCGAGCAGGTCGACGACCGCGGCGCGGTACTCCGGGTCGGCGGAGGCGGTGGACCAGTCCTGGGCGGCGATACCGCCGGCCGCGGGTGCGCCGGGGGTGCCGACCGCCGCGCCTTCGCCGGCGGGTGCGGTTTCGGCCGGGGTCGTGTCAGACGTCTCCATGGGTGCACGATAGCCCGCGCCCCCGGCCCGTAAGCCCGCCAGGTCCAGTGTGAGGGAACTCCCACACAACCTCCGTCCCGGCACAGATGGCCGAATCCGGGGTACAGTGATATTGCGCCCGTCGGTGAGACGGGCGAACGCATATAGCGGATGCCCGGTCGGTGGCCCGATCGGCTCCGGCCCGACAATCCTCCGGCGACCAGTGCCCTCCGTCACGGATCACGGCCGAGGAGGAACCGCTCGCGCGGGATGAGCGCTTGAGCGAGAGCACGCGGTCCCGCACCGACCGGCGGACCGAGGCCCACAGCGGCTCTCCGTCACGGTGTGGTCCTGACCGCCTTTCGCTCCAGGGGAGACCGGCACGGTCTGCTCGCCGCCTCACCTCGCGTCACACAGAAGAGGCAAGCATCCTGTCCACGACATTCCGAGAGCTCGGAATCCTCTCCGAGACCGCCGAGGCCCTGGAGGCCGTCGGCATCACGACACCGTTCCCCATCCAGGAGATGACCCTGCCGGTCGCCTTGGCCGGCACCGACATCATCGGCCAGGCCAAGACCGGCACCGGCAAGACCCTCGGTTTCGGCCTGCCGGTCCTGGAGGCCGTCACCGTCCCCGCGGACGTCGAGGCCGGCCGGGCCAGGCCCGAGGAGCTGAGCACGGCGCCGCAGGCGCTCGTCGTCGTCCCCACACGTGAGCTGTGCCAGCAGGTCACCGGCGACCTGCTCACCGCGGGCAAGGTCCGAAACGTCCGCGTGCTGCCCATCTACGGCGGCCGCGCCTACGAGCCGCAGGTCGAGGCACTGAACAAGGGCGTCGACGTCGTCGTCGGCACCCCGGGCAGGCTGCTCGACCTGGCCGGCCAGCGCAAACTCGACCTGTCCCAGGTCAGGGCGCTGGTTCTGGACGAGGCCGACGAGATGCTCGACCTCGGCTTCCTGCCGGACGTGGAGAAGATCATCCAGTTGCTGCCGACGAAGCGGCAGACCATGCTCTTCTCGGCGACGATGCCCGGCCAGGTCATCTCCCTCGCCCGCCGGTACATGAGCCGGCCCACGCACATCCGGGCGACCTCGCCGGACGACGACGGCAGCCAGACCGTCGCGAACGTCACACAGCATGTCTTCCGCGCGCACTCCATGGACAAGCCGGAGATGGTCTCCCGCATCCTGCAGGCCGAGGGCCGAGGACTGGCGATGATCTTCTGCCGCACCAAGCGGACGGCCGCCGACATCGCCGACCAGCTCTCCCGGCGCGGCTTCGCCTCCGGCGCCGTGCACGGCGACCTGGGCCAGGGCGCGCGCGAACAGGCGCTGCGGGCGTTCCGCAACGGCAAGGTCGACGTGCTGGTGTGCACCGACGTCGCCGCGCGCGGCATCGATGTCGACAACGTCACGCACGTGATCAACTACCAGTCGCCGGACGACGAGAAGACCTACCTGCACCGCATCGGCCGCACGGCCCGCGCAGGCAACTCGGGCACCGCCGTCACGCTGGTCGACTGGGACGACATCCCCCGCTGGCAGCTGATCAACAAGGCGCTCGGGCTGGACTTCCCGGATCCCGGGGAGACGTACTCCACCTCGCCGCACCTGTACGAGACGCTGGGCATCCCCGAGGGGACCAAGGGCATCCTGCCCCGCGCCGAGCGGACCCGGGCCGGGCTCGGCGCCGAGGAGATCGAGGACCTCGGCGAGCCGGGCGGCGGCCGCCGCGACAGCAACGGCAGGCGCGGCAACGGTGCGGAGGAGCCGACCCCGCCGCGAGCGCACCCGGCAGCGCCGCCGCACCCGCGGCGGACAGCCGGTGACCGGCGCGGCCGAGGCCACGTCGCCGGCGGAGGCCGCGAAGGAGGACGGCCCGCGCAAGCCGAGCCGCCGCCGCACCCGTTCCGGCGGCCGGCCGGCGGCGACGGCAGAGGCCGCCGCTCCCCCGGCCGGTGAACCCTCAGGCGGCGAGGCGGCCGCGGGCCCGGCCAAGCCGCGGCGCCGTCGGCGTACCCGCTCCTCGGCGAAGCCGCGGCCCACCGAGAGCTGAGCCCCGATCGCAGGCCCCGATCACGAGGCCCGGGCCCCGTGGAGGGGCACAGGCCTCGTGGCTGTGCGGAAGCAGCGGGTAACGTCGTGGCATGAGCAGACCGCCGACGCTCGACCTGCCCCGTGGCGCGACCGCGCACCGTCTGACGACCCCGCGCGGCGGATTCGCCGTACACGACACCGGCGCCGGGCCGCGCGGGACGGTGCTGCTGGTACCGGGGTTCACCGGCAGCAAGGAGGACTTCGTCGGGCTGCTGGCGCCGCTGGCCGCTGCCGGATTCCGCGCCGTCGCCGTCGACGGGCGCGGCCAGTACGAGACGGGCGGGCCGCCCGACGAGGCCGCCTACGCGCAGGTGGAGCTGGCCTCCGACGTCCTCGCGCAGGCAGAGGCCCTCGGCGGCCGGCCGCACTCTGGTCGGACATTCGCTGGGCGGCCTGGTGGCCCGCGCGGCGGCGCTCCGCGAGCCGGCACGGTTCGGCTCGCTCACCCTGCTCAGCAGCGGCCCCGGCCCCGTCTGCACGGCACAGCAGGCGCGGGTGAAGATGCTGCTGGGCGCGCTGCCGGTGATGGACATGGAGGCCGTCTGGCAGGCCATGCGCGAACTGGACCCTCCAGAGGCCGCCGACGAGGCGACGCCGCCGGCCGTCACGGACTTCCTGCACCGGCGGTGGCTGGCGAACGTCCCGGAACAGCTGATCGCCACCGGCCGCCAGCTCATCGCGGAGCCGGACCGCACCGCGCGAACTGGCTGAGCTGGCCCGCGGCGGGATGCCGCTGCACGTCCTGTCGGGCGAACGGGACTACGCCTGGCCGGTGCCGGAGCTGGACGCGCTGGCGGCCGGCGCGGGCGCGCGGCGCACGGTGATCTCCGGTGCCGAACACTCGCCGAACGCGGAGCGCCCCGAGGCGACGGCCGCCGCCCTGACGGCGGCCTGGGGCTGATGCGGCACTAGCCTCTGTCCGGCGATGAACTTGAAGACGCCGTTGGCGATCTGCTGGACGGCGATGGCGGACAGCAGCATGCCGGACAGCCGGGTCACGAGCACCACGCCGCCGTCCTTGATGACCCGGATGATCAGCAGCGAGTAGCGCATCACCAGCCACAGCACGACGTGGATGGCGACGATCGCCGTCCACACCGAGAGCTGGGAGCCGAAGCTGTCGGCCCGCTGCACGGCCAGGATCACCGAGACGATCGCACCCGGGCCGGCGAGCAGCGGCATGCCCAGCGGTACGAGGGCGGCGTTGACGTCCTTGGTCTGGGTGGGCTCGTCGGTCTTGCCGGTGAGCAGGTCGAGCGCGATGAGCAGCAACAGGAGCCCGCCGGCGATCATCAACGCGGGAACCGAGACGTGCAGGTAGTCCAGGATCTGCTGCCCGCAGAGGCCGAAGACGGAGATCACGCCGAACGCCACCGCCGTCGCCTGCAGCGCCATGCGGCGCTGTACCTTGGCGGCCCGGCCGGAGCTGAGCGCGAGGAAGATCGGCGTGATCCCGGGCGGGTCCATGATCACGAAAAGGGTGACGAAAACAGATCCGAAGAGGGCGAACTCGAACACAGTGGTGCCTTGCGGTGTGCAGATGGGGGACTGGGGAGAGGGGACGGGGGCGCTTGTCAGCCGGTGACGGGCTGCGCGCCTGACGCGCGCGCGGCGATCTCGGCGTAGACCTCCGGATCGGTGGTGTGCTCGCCGAGCACACACGTCTTGCGGCCGCCGTGGTAGTCGCTGGAGCCGGTGGCCAGCAGGCCGAGGTCGCGCGCCATGGAGTGCAGACGGGCGCGGGTCGCCGGGTCGTGGTCCATGTGATCCGCCTCGACACCGTCCAGGCCGGCCGCGGCCAGCTCGGCGATCGCGGACTCGGGCACGCACGTGCCCGCGCTTGACGGCCAGCGGGTGCGCGAAGACGGCGACGCCCCCGGCGCCCTTGATCAGGCGGACGGCGTCGAAGGGGTCGAGTTCGTGCTTGTCGACGTAGGCACGTCCGTCGTTCGCAATCCACTCGGAGGTGAAGGCGTCGGAGACGGTCTCGACGACGCCCTGCTCCACCATGGCGGTGGCGATGTGCGGGCGGCCCACGGCGCCGTCCCCGGCGATCTCGGCGACGCGTTCCCAGCTGACCGGCGCGCCCAGTTCCTGCAGCCTGGTCACCATGCCGCGGGCGCGCGGCACCCGGTCGTCCCGCACGAGCTCCCGCTCGCGGGCGAGTTCGGGCTCCTCGGGGTCGAAGAGGTAGGCGAGCATGTGCAGGCTCACGCCGTCCAGCCGGCACGAGAGTTCGGCGCCGGGGACGAGGGTCAGCCCGGCGGGCAGCGCCGCGGCGGCCGCCGCGTGCCCCGCGACGGTGTCGTGGTCGGTCAGCGCGACGACGTCGAGCCCGGCAGTCGCCGCGTTGGCGGACCAACTCGGCCGGGGAGTCGGTGCCGTCCGAAGCGGTGGAATGAGTGTGCAGGTCGACGCGCACGAGGGCACACTCCGATGGCTGGGGACGGGCGGGGGACGCTCCCACTGTACCGGTGTCCGGCGGGCCCTCTTCACGGGAGGATGCGGGGCGAGAGGGCGCCCAGCGGCACCAGGTCGACCTCGGCGCCGGCCTCGCGCAGATCGGCGAGGACGAGGTCGTCGTACATCAGCATCCCGGCCTCCTGCGGCCACGCCACCGCCCAGAGCCACAGGCCGCAGGCCTCCCCGGCGAAGACCACGCGGTCGGCCGGGGCGCCCGTGACCCGCCACAGCGGGGTGGGCCGCCCGGAGGCGAGCACCTTGCCGAGCGGGTGGGTGTCGGTGCGGATCGCGGCCCCGGGGTCGGGACCGTCGATGCCGGCGTAGCGCGCGCCGAGGCCGACGCCGAGTTCCTCGGCCACCAGGATCAGCTCTCCTGGCCCGCCGAGCGGCCCCGGTCCGGAGCAGGCGACGGCGGTAGCCCGGCCGCCACTGCGGTCGTCGCCCGCACAGGCCACTCCGGTGAACAGCCAGCCGACGGGCAGCGGCCAGGGCATCCACACCGGCACCTTGGTGCGGCCGACCACGACGCCGAGCGCCTCGACGCTGGGCGGAACCACAGGCTGCAACGGGTGCACGGCTCCGTGCACCTCGCACTGCCAGGTATCGGCGAAGAGGCCGGGCGCGCGCACCCTGCCTCCGCATTTCGGGCAACTGGGTTCGCCCCTCATGGGGCTCAACGGTCCTCCCGGGCGGCCCGACCGTCAAGGACGGACACCCGGTCCGGGCGATTGCATGTAGTTTGCATTAATTAACATAGCTAACTTAACCTGACGTCGTCATGCAGGAATCGTGAGAAAGGAGCCGGCAGCCATGCCCGGCCAGCACAGGCGCACCCAGCGTTCCGATCCGTTCGACGAGGGGGGAGGCGGCCTCCTCCGCCAGCCGAAGGCCGTCTGGGCGACGGCCGGCGCCGCCGTCGTCGCCTTCATGGGCATCGGCCTCGTCGACCCGATCCTTCCCTCCATTGCCCAGGGACTGCAGGCGACACCCAGCCAGGTGTCACTGCTGTTCACCTCCTACTTCTTGATCACGGCCGTGGCGATGCTCGTCACCGGCTTCGTCTCCAGCCGCATCGGCGGCCGGCGGACCTTGTTCGCCGGCCTCGCGCTCGTCGTGGTCTTCGCGGCTCTGGCCGGACTGTCCGGTTCGGTCGGCCAACTCGTCGGCTTCCGCGCCGGATGGGGCCTGGGCAACGCGCTGGCCCCCCGCATCGAGGGGTGGGCGGACATCCACCTGCCGTTCGTCGTCGCGGCGCTGACCGCGCTGGCTGCCGCGGGCGTCGTCTGGGCACGGCGGCCCGCGCTGCGCCTGCGGGCGGAGGAGCTGCAGGCCGAACACCACCGCGAGGACGCCGCCGCCTCGGCCCCACCGCGCGAACTCGCGCGCGGCTGAAGCGCCGCGGCCCGGGTCAGTCCAGTGGGACGGCGGCACGGTGCGGGTCACGGAGGTCCGTGCCGTGCCGCAGCCACCTCTCCTGAAGCTCCTCCCCGCCACGGGCCCGCTTGAACGCCGCCTCGTTCTGTGTCATGGGCAGCAGCGGCAGGAATCGCACGGGCTCCCTGGGCGGGTCGGCGCGAAGGTCCTCGACGAGCCCGCCCGGCTCGCCCACCAGCACGGACGTGAAGGGAGCCGACGGCCACAGCGGCTCGCCGGTCTCCAGGGATGCACCCGGCGCCACCACGACCCCCTCCACCTGCGGGGACGCCGCGAGCACGGCCAGCGGGCGCAGCACCTCGTCGGTGTCCGCGATCCCGCCGCGTACGGACAGGACCAGCTCGGCACGCGGACCGCGCTCGGGATCGGCGACCGCCGCTCTCGGGTCGGTCATCGGGGCGGCCGACATGCCGAGCGTCGCGTAGCGGACGACGACGGGATCGCCGTCGTCGACGAAGCGCAGCACCTCGATGCGATCGGTGCCCAGGAAGGTCACCGACGCCCGGGCGTCGGGCTCGCCGAGTGCGGCGCGCAGCCGGCCTTCGACCAGGTCCATGAGTGACGGCATGAGACGAGCCTATGTGCACCGCTCCAGCGCTCGCACCCCTGCCCCGAGCGGGTGATCACCGAGTGAAGAGGCCGCCGTCACAACGGTTCGGGGCGCGGGGCGGGGTGATCCGGTGGTACGGTGGACCGCTGGTCAGAGCATGCGAACGCTCCCCACCGGGGGCCGGCCGGAGGAGGTGAGGCTGTCATGGATCCGAGTCGACCGTGCAGTACCAACCGCTCTTCCGAACGACGGCCGGATCTCGGGGCCTGAGCACCTTCATCCCCGATGCCGCTGCGGTGAAACCCTCCGCAGTGGGTTTTCTCTCCGGTCTGCCGGAAGAGCGCGTCCCCCGCTCGATTCCCACCGTCAGCGCATACCGCCACCGTGGGCGCGGGCGGTGCCCGCTGTGTGCGTCTCCGGCCGTCGTCGGCCGTGGGTTCCCATGACGGGCAGCGTCGCGACCACTCGGCGGCCCGGCACCGCACGAGGAGCCCAGCATGTCGATGATCAAGGACCTGCGCGCCGCCGTCCGTCCTGCCCTCCGCCGTGGCGGACGCCCGCCCTACTCCTACGGCCTGTACGGCCAGGGCGCCACCAGCGCCGTGATCGACTGCGCCGTCTACCGCGCCGGCCGGCGCGACGCGGACCGGATCTCCCCCGCCGAGGCACTGCGCCGGGTGCGGGACGCCGACGACGGCGAGAGCTTCGTCTGGATCGGCCTGCACGAGCCCACCGAGGAGGAGTTCTCCGGCATCGCCCAGGACTACGGGCTGCACCCGCTGGCCGTCGAGGACGCGGTCCACGCCCACCAGCGGCCCAAGCTGGAGCGGTACGACGACAGCCTGTTCACCGTCTTCAAGACCATCCACTACGTCGAGCACGCCCAACTGACCTCCACCAGCGAGGTGGTGGAGACCGGCGAGGTCATGTGCTTCACCGGCCGGGACTTCGTCATCACCATCCGGCACGGCGGCCAGGGCTCGCTGCGGTCCTTGCGGCACCGGCTGGAGGACGACCCCGAACTGCTGGCCAGGGGCCCGTCGGCCGTGCTGCACGCCATCGCCGACCAGACGGTGGACGGCTACCTGGCCGTGGCCGACGCGGTGCAGGACGACATCGACGACGTGGAGATCGAGGTGTTCTCCGACAGCACGGCCGGCCGGCGGCGCGGCCGTGACGCCGGCGCCGCGCAGCGCCGCAGCCCCGGCCGCCGGGAGACCGGCGGACGCATCTACCAGCTGAAGCGGGAAGTGCTGGAGTTCAAGCGGGCCGTCTCCCCGCTGCTGCGGCCCATGCAGCAGCTCAGCGAGCGGCCGGTGCGGCAGATCGACCCGGACATTCAGAACTACTTCCGCGATGTGGCCGACCACCTCACGCGGGTCAACGAGCAGGTACTCGGCTTCGACGACCTGCTCAACTCCATCCTGCAGGCCAACCTCGCGCAGGCGACCGTCTCGCAGAACGAGGACATGCGCAAGATCACCTCCTGGGCGGCGATCTTCGCCGTGCCCACGATGATCGCCGGGATCTACGGGATGAACTTCGACTACATGCCCGAGCTGCACTGGAGGTACGGCTACCCGATGGTCCTGCTGGTCACGGTGGGGCTGTGCGTCGCCATTCACCGGGGCTTCAAGCGCAACGGCTGGCTGTAACCTGCGCGCATGACACCGCTGGAGGCGGCCCTGGTGGAGGAGGCCGCGAAGAAGTCCGCTCTGGTGTGGGTCCGCGGACCCGAGGGGCCCGCCCGCGCACTGTGGCACGTGTGGCACGACGGGGCCGTCTGCCTGGTGGGGGACGGCTCGCTCGAACAGCCGCTGACCGGCATGGGGCTGGCTGACGGCGGCACCGCCACCGTCAGCCTGCGCAGCAAGGACAAGGGCGGCCGGCTGGTGGTCTGGCGAGCCCGGGTCGCCGAGCTCGCCCCGCACGGCGAGCGGTGGGAGGCCGCGGTCGGCGCGCTGCGCGGCAAGCGGCTCAACGCCCCCGACACACCGCGGATCGCCGAGCGGTGGGCCGACGAGTCGCGCGTACTGCGGCTGGAACCGGCCGGTCAAGCGGTACGGACGAGCGAGGCCATGCCGGACGACTCGCACGCCGCCGTCCCGCTGCCCACGCCCGCCACCACCCGGGTCCGGGCCCCGCGCTCCCTGCCCCGACTGCTGCTGCGCCGACGCGGGCGCGGGCGCAGCGGCGGCGGCTGACGGTCAGCCCTTCCCGCCGTCGCCGGCGGAGATCTTCTTTCCGTAGTCGACGACCTGGTCGTCCTTGGGGGCCCGCAGGACGAACGTCGTGTTCCAGTCGTCCAGCTCGACGGTTCCGGCGCCGCCGCCGCGTTCCATGCGCAGCGGGAAGGGCGGGCCGGTCAGCGCGACGTACATGCTGCCGCCCCGCCCACCGTCCGCGGCCACTTCGGCGGTGGGGGTGCCGTCGACCGTGGAGTCGTCGCCGCGTTCCCGCTCGCCCTTCATGGTCAGCAGCCCGTCCAGCAGGACGCGCATCCGGGTGAAGCCGCTGAGCTGCTCGTAGGCGGAGTCGCTCTGCGGCACCTTCACGTACTTGCCCTCGAGCTTCTTCGCCGCCGCACGGTCGGCCTTGCTGGGCGCATCGCCGTCCTTCCCCTGCTCCTGCTGGATCCAGAAGCCGGAGTCCGCCTTGAGGTAGAGCGCGTCCGTCACCCGCAGCAGCTGGAAGTTGTCCCCACCGCGCGTGGAGACCTCGCCGACGCCCCCGGACTTCTTCAGCCGCATCTCCAGCCGGTAGGCCTGACCCTTGCTCACCACGGTGCCGGACAGCCGCACCGATTCGGCGGCCGTGGCCGCGGCGCGCGCCTTCTTCTCGATGGCGCCCACGGAGAGGCCGGCCACGCCGTTGGTGCCCTCGTCGGCGCCACACCCGGCGAGCGGCAGCACGAGTGCCGCGCACAGGACCCCGGCCGCTGCCGGCATGTGGCGACTGCGGGCACGTCGGGTCACGTGAGGTACCTCCGGCGGTCGGTCGGGGACGACGGCACCCTACCGGTGCCGACTGCCCATCCGCCGCGGCCCGCGGAGTCCGCGTCGGTGCGCGGCGGGCGAAGTGGGCGGGTTAGCCTGAAGCGGACGGGCGCGGCGCCTGTGGGACGTGGGAGGTGAGCCGGGATGGCAGCAGGTTCCTCCCGGGTCTTCGTCTCGCACCTGTCCGGTGTGGCCGTCTTCGACCCGAACGGCGACCGGGTGGGCCGGGTGCGGGACGTGGTGACGCTGCTGCGGATGGGCGGCCGCCCGCCGGGCGTGCTCGGGCTGGTCGTCGAGGTGGTCAGCCGCCGCCGCATCTTCCTGCCCATGACCCGCGTGACGGGTGTCGAGTCCGGCCAGGTGGTGACCACCGGCGTGCTCAACATGCGGCGTTTCGAGCAGCGTCCGGCCGAGACGCTCGTCCTCGGTGAGCTGCTGGACCGCAGGGTCACCCTCGTCGAGTCCGGCGAGACGGTGACGGTGCTGGACGTGGGGCTGGTGCAGCTGCCGGCCCGGAGGGACTGGCAGATCGACAAGGTGTTCGTGCGCAAGGGGCGTGGCGGCCCGCTGCGACGCCGCGGAGAGGCGCTGACCGTCGAGTGGTCGGCAGTCACCGGGTTCGCGGTGGAGGAGTCGGGCCAGGGCGCGGCGAACCTGCTGGCGACCTTCGAGCAGCTGCGTCCTGCGGACCTGGCGAACGTGCTGCACCATCTGTCGGCCAAACGGCGTATCGAGGTCGCCGCGGCCCTGCACGACGACCGGCTCGCGGACGTACTGGAGGAACTGCCGGAGGACGACCAGGTCGAGATCCTCGGCAAGCTCCGGGAAGAGCGGGCGGCCGACGTGCTGGAGGCCATGGATCCGGACGACGCGGCCGACCTGCTCTCCGAGCTGCCCGAGGACGGCAAGGAGCGCCTGCTGCAGCTGATGCGGCCGCAGGACGCCGCTCCGCTGCGGCGGCTGCTCACGTATGAGGAGAACACCGCCGGCGGCATGATGACGACCGAGCCGATCATCCTGCAGCCGGACGCCACCATCGCCGATGCCCTCGCCCGGGTCCGCGACCCGGACCTGCCCGCGCCGCTGGCCGCCATGGTGTTCGTGTGCCGGCCGCCGGACGAGACGCCGACCGGCAAGTACCTGGGCGCTGATCCACTTCCAGCGGCTGCTGCGCGACCCGCCGTTCACCCTCGTCGGCTCGATCGTCGACACCGACCTGCGGCCGCTGCCGCCGGACACGCCGCTGCCTGTGCTGACCGGCTACCTGGCGACATACAACATCGTGGCCGCCCCCGTCGTCGACGAGGGCGGGCACCTGCTGGGCGCCGTGACGGTCGACGACGTGCTGGACCACATGCTGCCCGACGACTGGCGCGACTCGACGCCGCCACATCCGAACGAGGAACACGTCAGTGCGCCGCAGGGGGCCGGCCGTGGCGGAACGTGAGGAGCGGACCCAACGCACCCCGCGCGCCCGAGCCCGGCTGGACGTGCCGCGCGCGCCGCGCCGCAGCTTCCTGCCGGAGTACGACCCGGACGCGTTCGGGCGGATGTCGGAGAAGATCGCCCGGTTCCTGGGGACGGGTCGGTTCATCGTCTGGATGACGTTCGCGATTCTGGCCTGGGTCGCCTGGAACGTGCTGATGCCCGAGGTGTTGCGGTTCGACCAGTACCCGTTCATCTTCCTGACCCTGGCCCTGTCGCTGCAGGCCTCCTACGCGGCCCCGCTGATCCTGCTCGCCCAGAACCGGCAGGACGACCGGGACCGGGTGAACCTGGACCAGGACCGCAGGCAGAACGAGCGCAGCATCGCCGACACCGAGTACCTGACCCGCGAGATCGCCGCGCTGCGGCTCGGTCTGGGCGAGGTGGCCACCCGCGACTGGATCCGCTCGGAGCTGCAGGAGCTGGTCAAGGAGCTGGAGTACCGGGACGGAGACCGGCCCCGGGGGCGGGAGCGGGCCCTGCCCGCGAGTGACCAAGACCGCTGAGCGGGCGCTTTTTCCGCCCTCCGCGGGGCCGTACCATCGACGCATGGCTACCGACACCAATGCTCCGCTCCCCACCGAAGAGGCGGTGCGCGCCGCGCTCGCCACGGTGAACGACCCGGAGATCCACCGGCCGATCACCGACCTGGGGATGGTCAAGTCCGTCGAGATCGCCGCAGACGGCGCGGTCGCGGTAGGCGTGTACCTGACGGTGTCGGGCTGCCCGCTGCGCGAGACGATCACCTCGAACGTGACGGAGGCCGTCGAGCGGGTGCCGGGTGTGACGGACGTGCGGGTCGAGCTGGACGTCATGAGCGACGAGCAACGCCGCGAGCTGGCATCGTCGCTGCGCGGCGGGCAAGACCGAGCGTGAGGTGCCCTTCGCTCAGCCCGGCTCGCTGACCCGCGTCTACTGCGTCGCCTCCGGCAAGGGCGGCGTCGGCAAGTCGTCGGTCACGGTGAACCTCGCCGCCTCGATGGCGGCGGACGGGCTCAAGGTCGGTGTGGTCGACGCGGACATCTACGGGCACTCCGTGCCGCGGATGCTGGGCACCGAGGCGCGCCCGACCCAGGTCGAGGACATGATCATGCCGCCGTCGGCGCACGGCGTGAAGGTGATCTCCATCGGCATGTTCACCCCGGGCAACGCGCCGGTGGTCTGGCGCGGTCCGATGCTGCACCGCGCGCTGCAGCAGTTCCTCGCCGACGTCTACTGGGGCGACCTGGACGTGCTGCTGCTGGACCTGCCGCCCGGCACGGGCGACATCGCCATCTCGGTGGCGCAGCTGGTGCCCAACGCCGAGATCCTCGTCGTCACCACCCCGCAGCAGGCGGCGGCCGAGGTCGCCGAGCGGGCCGGGTCCATCGCCGTGCAGACCCACCAGAAGATCGTCGGCGTGATCGAGAACATGTCCGGGCTGCCCTGCCCGCACTGCGACGAGATGGTCGACGTGTTCGGCACCGGCGGCGGGAAGCGGGTCGCCGAGGGCCTGACGCGCACCACAGGCGCCGAGGTGCCGGTGCTGGGCAGCATCCCGATCGACGTGCGGCTGCGCGAGGGCGGCGACGAGGGCCGGCCGGTCGTGCTCAGCGACCCGGACTCCCCCGCCGGCAAGGCGATCCGCACGGTCGCCGAGTCCCTGGGCGGGCGCAGCGGGGGCTGTCGGGCATGTCGCTGGGGCTCACGCCGAGCAACAAGTTCTGACCGGGGACGGCCCCGTGCGACGGCCGTCCCCGCAGGGGGCGGCCGTCAGTCGTCGTAGGACGCGATGTCCTTGACCACCGCGAAACCCAGCCCGTAAGCGCTCATGCCACGCCCGAAAGCGCCGATGTGCAGGTCGGCCTGGGCCGAACCGGCCAGCACCCAGCCGTACTCGGACTCCCGGTAGTGGAAGTCGGTGGGTACCCCGTCGACGGGCAGCGAGAGCATGGACCAGCCGGCGCCGGCCAGTTCGTCGGCCAGTTCCCAGGCCAGCGCCGTCTGCTGGTCCATCCAGTCCTGCCGCAGCGCCCGCTCCATGTCGGTGGGCCAGGTAGCCGACAGCAGACCAGCCCCGGCCAGCCAGGCCGCCGTGGAGACGGAGGTGGCCTCCAGCACGCCGGTGCCGTCCGCGCTGTTGCGTACGGGACGGCCGGGAACGGTGACCACCACGGCGAAGCGCTCCTCGTCGGGAGGGCTCTCGTTCCTTATCGACGGCATGTCCCCGTGCCCGGTCGAGCCGTGCGCGACGGTGCCGTCGGCCGCGACGCCGACCGGCGTCAGCCAGCGCGGCGTCCGGTGAACGCCTCGTCGAGGCCGTACCAGGGGAAGTCAGCCCTGAGATAACCGTCCAAAGTCTGCTGCGGTTCGGCACCGGGGGGTCTCCCGCCGGGTGTGCCGTCCGTTCCTCGCCGACTCGTCGTCTCCATGTGCGCGACGCCTCCTCGTAGCCCTCGGTCATGGGCGACCTGCCCCCCTCCGGACGGGCGACCCGTTTCGTCATAGGAGAATATCCGCCTTCTACCGCCAGACCGGGCATGCCCGCCGGGTTCCGGCCCCGTTCGGAGGAGCCCGTGGTGACGAGGAGGCTCAGGTCGCGTCGGCGTCGAAGGGCGGGGGGTCGTCCTTGGTGCGGGCCGCAGGGGCGCCGCTGTCCTTGGTGAGGTCGACGCGCGCGGAGCGGCCCGCCGTGCCGGCAGCACCCGCGGCCGCGGACGCCTCGGAGCCGTTCACGGCGTCGGTGACCTCGGCGAGGTCCTTGCGGAAGTCGAACCCGTTGCGGATCTCCTTCAGCCCCAGCTCGTCGCTGTCCAGCAGGTGCTTGCGGGCGAAGTTCTTCGGGTGCAGGTCCTCGAACTCGAAGTCCTTGAACTCCGGACCCATCTCGGAGCGGATGTCGTCACGCGCCTTGTCGGAGAACTCGCGGATCTTGCGGATGACTCCGGCGACGTCCTGGATCACCTTCGGCAGCTTGTCCGGGCCGAACACCAGCACGGCGAGGATGACGAGCGCGACCAGTTCGAGGGGTCCTATGTCGAAGAACACCGTGCAGCTCCCTCATCTCGTACACGCGCGGTCCGGCCGGATCTCACGGTACCCGGAGTCGGCACCCTCAGGGGAGCCCGCCTCCTCATGTCGCCGAACCCAGGGTCAGCCGGACGGGCCGTTCGCGGTTGTCCCGGCGGATGGTGAGTGTCAGCCTGTCACCCGGCCGGTGGCTGCGGATGCGCACGATCAACTGCTGCCCGCTGTGCACCGGTTCGCCGTCGACAGCCGTGATGACGTCTCCCGGCCGCACGCCGGCCCGGTCTGCCGGACCGCCCGGCGCGACCGGCTCGCCGTCGTCGCCGCCCGCGATCACCCGGGCGCCGTCCCCCCGGTATCCCATGTCGAGCGTCACACCGATCACGGGGTGCCCGGCCACGCCGTCGCCGATCAGCTCCTCGGCAACGCGCCTGGCCTCGTTGACGGGGATGGCGAACCCGAGACCGATGCTGCCCCCGCTCGACTCGCCGGTGTCCGGCAGCCCGGAGTCGCCGGCCGCCTTGATGGCACTGTTGACACCGATCACCCGGCCGGCCGCGTCGACCAGGGGTCCGCCGGAGTTGCCCGGGTTGATCGCTGCGTCGGTCTGCAGTGCGTCCACGTAGCTGACGTCGCCGCCGCCTCCGCCGCCCGCCGTGATGGCACGCTCCCGGGCACTGATGATGCCGCTGGTCACGGTGCCTTCCAGGCCGAACGGCGCACCGACCGCGATGACCGGATCGCCGACCCGGACGGCGTCGGAGTCGCCCAGCGTCAGCGGATGCAGGCCGGAGACGCCGTCCACGTCGACCACGGCCAGGTCGTAGCCGCTGTCGGCGCCGGTCACCTCGCCGTCGACGGTGGTGCCGTCGCTGAAGGTGACCTGGACCCGGCCGCGCGCACCGGCGGGGTCCACGACGTGGTTGTTGGTGAGGATGTGCCCGGCCCCGTCCAGAACGAATCCGGTGCCGGTGCCCCTCTCGCCCTGTCCCCGCACGTGCAGCGTCACCACGCCCGGCAGCACGGCGGCCGCCACGCCGGCCACGCTGTCCGGGGACCGCTCGTCGCCGGAGGCGGCGGTGACGTGCGGCAGATCGACGGCGCCGAGGCCGCCGTCCGCCTGCAGCCGGGCCCCGGCAAAGCCGCCTGCGAGACCGGCGAGCAGTGCGATGCCCAGCACGACCGCGACGGCACGACGGCGACGACGCCGGGGCTGCGGACGGGGCGTGGGCGGCTTCGGAACGGCCGCGGACGCCCACGGGTCGAACATGGGCGGCGTCACGGGCGGCGCGGAAGCCCACGGCCCGGGCTCGCCGTACGGCGGCGTGCGGTAGGGGTCGTCGCCGTGCAGCGCCGACGCGCCGGAGCCGTCCGGCGGCCCGTGCCGGGGGTGGTCGGCCGGGCGACTCCACCACGTCGGCGCGGGTCTGGCCGCCCTGTCCTCGTTCATCTGCTTCCCATCGGTACGCACACCTCGCACCGGTCATTCAACCAGGACGGAGTAGGCCTCAGGAGCACTCTCGGCGAGGACCGGCGTGGGCCTCCGGTCGGCGGGAGGGCGCCACGCACACGTCCCCGTCCCCGTCCCCTCGGGCCTGCGCCCCGGGAGATCCCGGTCGTACCACTGCCTACGGTGCAAGGGACCGCTTCGACGCCGTTGGGCCGCGGAGGTCTCGCCCGCCTCCGCCGGGCGGGTGCCCGTTCAGGAGCCGGGCGCGGCGGTGACCGTGGACGTGGTCGGGGCCGGAGCGGGGGTCGCCAGGGGGTACCTGTCGGGCGCGGCGCCCGGCGGCAGCACGAACTCCGGCTGCTGCGCGGCCGGCAGCGCCATCGGGCGAACCAGCGGCGGCGTCAGGCCGGTCGTCTGCTCCAGCAGCGGGTAGAGCCGGTGCTGCGGGGCCGCGGGGCCGCCGAACCGGTCTGCGGGCGGTGCCGTGGCGGCGGCGAGGGTCGTCGGCATCGCGCCGCGTCCACCCGCGCGGGAGCCGGCGGCTGAGCGCGGCCGTCCCGCGCCGCGCCGTCCACGCTCGGCCGCGTCCGACGACGGTGTGGTGGAGCGTACGGGTGAGGCGGCGGCGCCGCGTTCTCCGGACCCGCTCGCGTCGATGCCGCTTGCAACCGGGGTGAACGTGCCGCTGAGCGCCAGCGCCGCGAGGGAGAAGGCGCCTGCCGCCGCGAAGGCCAGGCGACGGCCGCGCGAGGCCGCCCGCTCCGCCTCACTGACGCGGTGGATGCGGAAGCCGCGCGGCGGGGTGAGCGGCGCCGGCGGGCTCTCGCCACGGCGGCCGGCGAGGTACTCGAATGACCACGGGGACCGGTGGTCGCCGCCACGCCCGTCGGCCGGTCCGTCACCACCGGAGACGGCCGGATGCCCGGCGCCGGGTCCACCCTGGTCGCCGCCCGCGGGCAGCCCCTGCAGCCGGGCCAGCAGGCTCGCCGAGGGCGGCGGCGGCGCGGTGTCCGCGAAGACGGACTTCAGCCGACGCTGCGCGTCGGCCTCCGCCTTGCAGCTCCAGCACGTCGCGAGGTGGGAGAGCACCCGCTCCCGGGTGTCGTGACCCAGTTCGCCGTCGACGAGCGCGGCGAGGCGGTCGCCGAGATGCTGCTCGGCGGGCGTCAGTGCGTCGTCTGCGCCGCTCACTAGACACCGACCTCCCCGTACCCCACACCGCCCAGGGCCTGCGGCGCGGCGGCGGTGAGCGCACGCTGCTTCTCGGCGCGCGCGGCGGGGGAACGGTGCCTGAGCGCCTTGCGCAGGTGGGAGCGCCCGCGGTGGATCCGGCTGCGCACGGTGCCCAGCTTGACGCCCAGCGTCGCGGCGATCTCCTCGTAGGACAGGCCCTCGATGTCGCACAGCACCACCGCGGCACGGAACTCCGGCGCCAGGGTGTCCAGCGCCTGCTGCACGTCCGCGTCGAAGTGGGTGTCGTTGAAGTGCTGCTGCGGGGTGGGCTCGCGGCTGGGCAGCCGCTCCGCGGCGTCGTCGGCGAGCGCGTCGAACCGGATGCGCTGCTTGCGCCGCACGGTGTCCAGGAAGAGGTTCGTGGTGATGCGGTGCAGCCAGCCCTCGAAGGTGCCCGGGGTGTACGTCGACAGCGAGCGGAAGACGCGGACGAAGACCTCCTGCGTGAGGTCCTCGGCGTCGTGCTGGTTGCCGGTGAGGCGGTAGGCGAGGCGGTAGACCCGTGCACTGTGCGTGCTGACGATCTCCTCCCAGGAGGGAGGGGTCCACGCCTGAGGTGTCCGCACCGGTCTCGAACGTGGCAGTGGTCGCGGAGTCGGCGGTGTGGACGCGGTCGGCGGTGTCGCTCACGGATTCGGGCTGGCCCGCCGACCTGCAGGAAGCGCCTGAGCACTCCCCGGCCACCGGCCTCAGCCGCACCTCCCCTGTCGGCTCTGGTGGTGTCCAGTGGAGCCCCTACCATAGCCACCTCGCCCGTTAACTCCGGATAAGCTTGCTCGGCCCTGCCCGTGCGCGCTCAGCGCGTGCCGTTCTCCCCGGTTCAACGCGCGGTCCCATCACCGGGTTCCCGGCGCAACGGATACAGTCGCCGTTGCGTCGACTTCGGGGACAGGAGAGGGCCATTACCGGCAACCGGCAGACAAGCTGGGCGTTCGCCGACGCGTACGGCGCAGAGCTGGTCGAGAACGCCGAGAGCGCCGCGCTGCGCTGGGCCCGGGACCGGGCTCGGGAGGCGGGAGCCGAGCCGGTGACCAGCGGCACCGGGGCGGCCCTGCGGCTGCTGGCCGCGACCGCCGACGCCAAGGCCGTCGCGGAGATCGGCACCGGCACCGGCGTCTCCGGAATCCACCTGCTGCACGGCATGCGCCCCGACGGCGTGCTGACCACCGTGGACATCGAGCCGGAGCGCCAGCAGTTCGCCCGGCAGGCCTTCCGGGCCGCCGGCTTCGCCGCCAACCGCGCCCGGTTCATCCCCGGCCGCGCCCTGGACGTCCTGCCGCGGCTCGCGGACGGCGGATACGACCTCGTCTTCTGCGACGGCGACCGGCTGGAGTACCCCGAATACCTCGACGAATCGTTGCGCCTGCTGCGCCCGGGCGGGCTGGTCTGCTTCGAGGGCGTCTTCGCGGACGGCCGCACCGTCGACGCGGCGGCGCAGCCGACCGAGGTGCTGCGGCTGCGCGAGGTGCTGCGCACGGTGCGGGAGAGCACGTCGCTGGTGTCCTCGCTGCTGCCGGTCGGCGACGGGCTGCTCTGCGCGGTCAAGCGCCCCGAGTGACGTGATCCCGGCGCCCGGAGACGGGACTGCCCCGGGACGCGGGGCGTCCCGGGGCAGGCGGAGGACGGGCGTCGTCAGCCGCAGACCTTCTTCAGCTCCTCGCCCAGCGCAACCGCCTCGTCCGGGGTCAGCTCGACGACGAGTCGCCCACCGCCTTCGAGCGGAACGCGCATGACGATGCCCCGCCCCTCCTTGGTCACCTCGAGCGGGCCGTCACCCGTCCGCGGCTTCATGGCCGCCATGCTCGTTCCCCTTCCTGAAACCAGCTCACGATCAGCCGTGACGGTGCCGAGATACAGGCGCCGCGTCGCCGGCATCGAACACATTGCTTCCCGCCATTATCCCGCATGCGCAGGACCCGATGACCAACAGCGGTGTGCATCCCTTCTGCAACGCGCATGCGCAAAACCACTCAATCCGGCGACCAAGCTGCGATACTTCGCCCCCGTCTGGTGGGCCCGCGGCGAAGTGAGCGATGCTGGTCCGCATGGCAGACACCGTGCTCTACGACGTGACCGAGGGCCTCGCGACGATCACCCTCAACCGGCCCGACGCGATGAACGCGCTCGACGACGCGACCAAGGCGGCCCTGCGGGACACCCTGCGGCAGGCCGCCGACGACCCGGCGGTGCGCGCCGTGCTGCTGACCGGCAACGGGCGGGCCTTCTGCGTCGGCCAGGACCTCAAGGAGCACATCACCGCCCTCGAGGAGCAGGGCGGCTCGGCGCTCACGACCGTCGAGGAGCACTACAACCCGATCACGCTGGCCATCGCGAGCATGCCCAAGCCGGTCGTCGCGGGTGTGAACGGCGTGGCCGCCGGGCGCCGGCGCGGGCTTCGCCTTCGCCGCCGACTACCGGGTGGTGGCCGACACCGCCGCGTTCAACACGGCCTTCGCCGGGATCGCGCTGACCGCGGACTCCGGCATGTCCTGGTCGCTGCCGCGGCTGGTGGGCCCGAGCCGGGCGCAGGACCTGCTGCTCTTCCCGCGCAGCGTGAAGGCGCAGGAGGCGCTGGAGCTGGGCCTGGCCAACAAGGTGGTGCCCGCGGACCGGCTGGCCGAGGAGGCCCTGGCGACCGCCCGCACCCTGGCCCAGGGCCCGACCGCCGCCTACGCCGCGATCAAGGAGTCGCTGGCCTTCGGCGCCTCCCACTCGCTGGCCGAGACGCTGGAGAAGGAGGCCGATCTGCAGGTGCGGGCCGGCTCCTCCCGCGACCACCGGGCCGCGGTCGACGCGTTCGTGAAGAAGGAGAAGCCGCGCTACACCGGCGCTTGAACGACCGGCTACCGCTCGCGTCGCCGCGCCGCGTGCGAAGCAGTCGGCGAGGTGGTCGTCGACCAGGCCGCAGGCCTGCATCAGCGCGTAGGCGGTCGTCGGGCCGACGAAGCGGAAGCCGCGCTTCTTCAGCGCCTTGGCCAGCGCCGTCGACTCCGGAGTGACGGCGGGGACGTCGCCGAGCGTGCGGGGCGCGCGGCGTCCCGCGGCAGTCGGGAGCGTGGGACCACACCAGCGCGTCGAGCTCGCCCTCGCCCCACTGCGGCGGCCACCTGCGCGTTGGCCAGAGTCGCACCGGATCTTGGCGCGGTTGCGGATGATGCCGCGCGTCCGCCAGCAGCCGTTCCTCGTCCGCGTCGGTGAAGCGGGCGACCTCGGCGATGCGGAAGCCGGCGAACGCGGCGCGGAACCCCTCGCGGCGGCGCAGGATCGTCAGCCAGGACAGCCCGGACTGGAACGCCTCCAGACACAGCCGCTCGAACAGCGCGTCGTCGCCGTGCACCGGACGGCCCCACTCGGTGTCGTGGTAGGCCGTGTAGTCCTCGGCGGACAGCCCCCAGGGGCAGCGCAGCCGTCCGTCGGCGCCGGGAAGGGAGCCGTCGTCAGCGCTCATCGCCCGGTCTCCCTGCTCGCCGAAGAGCTCCCCGTCGCCGCGTGCCGCCGCCTGTGCGCCGGCCAGCGCCGACTGCAGTTCGGCGATGCGGGCGTCCCGCTCGGCGAGTTCGGCGCCCAGGCGGTCCAGGACGTCGTCGACCTCCCGCATCCGGTAGCCGCGGGCGCCGGTGGGCAGCCGCAGCGCCTCCACGTCCGCCCGTCCCGAGCGGGCGATCCGGCGGCAGCGGGTCCTCCAGCCGGTCCGGCTCGGCGTCGCCCAGCCCGCCGGTCGCGGTGCGGCCGGGGCCGTCCCCGCTGCCCAGCACGGCCAGCGTGACCGCGGCGATCACCACGACCAACGAGATCAGCAAGAACCAGAACACGGTCGTCTCCCCGGAAGTCCGTCGACACACATCCGACGCGTCGTCGACTGCTTGTGATCTCCGATCGTCGCATGCCGCACCGACGGTTATCGTCGGGAGTCCCGCGACGGTTGCGGGCACGCTGATGAGGGAGGCACGCGCGGATGCTGCGCCTGGGGACACGCGAGTTCGGCGAGCACGAGCCGGTCGTCATGGCCATCGTGAACCGGACGCCCGACTCGTTCTACGACCGGGGCGCGACGTTCCGTGACGAGCCGGCCCTGGACCGGGTGGCGCAGGTGGTGGCCGAGGGCGCGGCGATCGTCGACATCGGCGGTGTGAAGGCCGGGCCCGGCGAAGAGGTCACCGTCGAGGAGGAGGTGCGGCGCACTGCGGGGTTCGTCGCGGAGGTCCGGCGGCGCCACCCGGACGTGGTGATCAGCGTCGACACCTGGCGGCACGAGGTGGGCGAGGCGGTGTGCGCGGCCGGCGCGGACCTGCTCAACGACGCCTGGGGCGGGGCGGACCCGCAGCTTGCGGCGGTCGCCGCCCGGCACGGCGTCGGCCTGGTGTGCACGCACGCCGGCGGCGCCCGGCCGCGTACCCGGCCGCACCGGGTGGGCTACGAGGACGGGGACGTGATGGCCGACATCCTGTCGGTGACGCTGTCCCTCGCCGAGCGGGCCGGCGGCGCTGGGCGTGCGGCGGGAGGGAATCCTCATCGACCCGGGGCACGACTTCGGCAAGTCGACCCGGCACTCGCTGGAGGCGACCCGGCGGCTGGACGAGATGGTCGCGACGGGCTGGCCGGTGCTGGTCTCGCTGTCCAACAAGGACTTCGTCGGCGAGACGCTGGACCGGCCGGTCAAGGAGCGGCTGATCGGCACGCTGGCCACCACGGCCGTCTCCGCGTGGCTCGGTGCCCGGGTCTACCGGGTGCACGAGGTCGCCGAGACGCTGCAGGTGCTGAAGATGGTGGAGTCCCTGGCGGGCCGCCGCCCGCCGGCGGTGGCCCGCCGCGGGCTGGCCTGAGCGCCCGGCCCGCGCCGGCCAGGCAGTGTCCGGCCCAGGCCTGGTGCCTGACGCGGCACTAGTCGCCGGATTCCTTGGTCATCAGGGCGACGGCCTCGTCGATGTCGTCCGTGACGTGCAGCAGCATCGAGTCGGCCTGCGCGGCCTTGCCGCTGCCGACGACGCTGTCACGGACCCAGTCGAGCAGTCCCTGCCAGTAGCGCGTGCCGTACAGCACGATGGGGAAGCGGGTGACCTTCCGCGTCTGCACCAGCGTGAGCGCCTCGAACAGCTCGTCCAGGGTGCCGAGGCCGCCCGGCAGCACGACGAAGCCGCTGGCGTACTTCACGAACATCGTCTTGCGCACGAAGAAGTAGCGGAAGTTGACGCCGATGTCGACGTAGGGGTTGAGGCCCTGCTCGAAGGGCAGCTCGATGCCCAGTCCGACGGAGGTGCCGCCGGCCTCCAGCGCCCCCTTGTTGGCCGCCTCCATGGCGCCGGGCCCGCCGCCGGTGATCACCGCGAAGCCCGCCTCGACGAGGCCGCGTCCGATCCGCACACCGGCCTCGTACCCGGCGGAGTCCGGGGGGGTTCGGGCCGAGCCGAAGACGCTGACGGCCGGGCCGAGCTCGGCCAGCGCGCCGAATCCCTCGACGAACTCGGACTGGATGCGCATGACCCGCCACGGGTCCTTGTGGACCCAGTCGGCCGGTCCCGCCGAGTCCAGCAGCCGCTGGTCGGTGGTCTGCGACTGCATCTGCCCCCTGCGGCGCACCACAGGACCCAGCCGCTGCTCGTGCGGCTCCCGACGCTGCCCGGGACTCGCCATGCCGTGCTCCTTCCGACAGAGATCGTTCTTCGGCCAGCCTACGCACCGGACGTCGACGAACGGCTGAATTGTCGGCAGCACACCGATGCACGGGGCGGGTATACCCCGGCGCACAGGGGAGGCGTCAGGCGGTCAGCCAGGCACGCAGCCGCTCCTCACAGTGCAATACCCGCTCGGTGGACACCCGCTCGTCCACCGTGTGCGCGAGGCTGGGATCGCCCGGGCCGTAGTTGACCGCCGGCACGCCCAGGGCACTGAACCGCGCGACGTCCGTCCAGCCGAACTTGGGCCGGACCTCGCCGCCGACCGCGGCGACGAACGCTGCGGCTGCCGGATGCGTCAGTCCGGGCCGGGCGGCCGGCGAGCTGTCGTCCACGAAGAACTCGGCGATCCCGCAGTCCGCGAACACCTCGTGTACGTGCTCCAGCGCCTGCTTCTCGTCCAGGTCGGGCGCGTAGCGGTAGTTCACGGTGACGGTGCAGGCGTCGGGGATGACGTTCCCGGCCACGCCGCCCTCGATGCGCACGGCGTTCAGGCCCTCCCGGTATTCCAGTCCGTCGACCTCCGGGCGGCGCGGCCGGTAGGCGGCGAGCCGGGCCAGGATGGGCGCGGCGGCATGGACGGCGTTGGCGCCCATCCAGCTGCGGGCGGAGTGTGCGCGCTGTCCGGTGGTGCGCAGGTGGACCCGCAGGGTGCCCTGGCAGCCGGCCTCGACGTCGCCGTTCGAGCCCTCGAGGAGGACGGCGAAGTCGCCCGCCAGCCATTCCGGGTGGGCCTCGGCGAGGTGGCCGAGGCCGTTCAGGTGCGCGGCGACCTCCTCGTTGTCGTAGAAGACGAAGGTGACGTCGCGGCTGGGGTCCGCGCACGGTCGCGGCGATGCGCAGCTGCACGGCCACGCCGGCCTTCATGTCACCGGTTCCGCAGCCCCACAGCATGCCGTCCCCGTCCAGCCGGGACGGCAGGTTCCCGGCGACCGGCACGGTGTCCAGATGCCCGGCGAGCACGACCCGTTCGGCCCTGCCGAGCCGGGTGCGCGCGACGACGTTGTTGCCCATCCGGTCCACGGTCAGGTGCGGCAGCGGGCGCAGCGCGGCCTCGACGGCGTCGGCGAGCGGCTGCTCGTTCCCGCTCTCGGAGGGGATGTCGACGAGTTGCGCGGTCAGCCGCGCCGCGTCCTGTGCCAGGTCGAGTACGGGATGCGTCATGACGGGCAGGCTATCGGCAGGGCTGTTGCACGACGCACGTGGCACGACGGTGGGTGCTGCGCCGCCGTCCCGGTACCTTGGTCGCGTGCCAGAGTCGTCCACCCCACGCAGGGCTCGCCGTAAGCTCGTTCGGCTCCTCGCCGGATGCGCGGTGCTGCTCGCCCTGGCGGGCTATCTCACCGCCCAGTACGTGACCGGCGGTGCAGGGCCCGCCCGTTGCACCGTTCGGCGCGGGCGGTTCGGATTCGGACGCGGTGGCCTACGAGGTGCAGCCGGAGCAGGCCGCCAACGCGGCCACCATCGAGGCGGTGGCCTCCTCGCGTGGTCTGCCCGACCGGGCCGTGACGATAGCTCTGGCCACCGCCATGCAGGAGTCGGCGACTGCACAACATCGAGCACGGTGACCGGGATTCGCTCGGGCTGTTCCAGCAACGGCCCTCGCAGGGCTGGGGGACGGCACGGCAGATCCTCGACCCGGTGTACGCGGCGGGCAAGTTCTACGACCACCTGGTCAGGATTCCCGGATACTCCCGGCTGCCGCTGACGGTGGCCGCGCAGAAGGTGCAGCACAGCGGGTTCCCGCAGGCGTACGCCAAGCACGAGGCGAACGCGTCGCTGCTGACGGCCGCGTTGACCGGTCGGCGGGCCGCCGCCCTCACCTGCACGGCGGGGCCGGCGGCCGGGAGCGGCCTGGCGGGCGACCCGGCGCAGGTACGCCACACGCTGGTACGGGAGTTCGGCAGCGGCGTGCTGCCGCACGCGCAGACGCAGGCGTTGTCGCTGGACGGCGTCGCGGGACCGGCGCGGGCGGATCGCTCCGGAGGCGACGAGGTGACGATCCCGGCCCCCACGAAGCAGCGCGGCTGGGAGCTGGCGCACTGGGCGATGGCGCAGGCCGAGCAGCTGCACATCGCGCGGATCTCCTACGGGCGGTACGTGTGGGACGCGGCCCGCTCGGAGGACGGGCTGGCGCACTGTGCGGGACGGCCGGGCCCGACGGGGCGGTGGTGCTGCGCACGGCCGACGGGACGGCCGGCTGACGGAGCGCGCACGCGGCGTTTCCGGGCCGCCGGTCAACCGTGCGAAGAGTCGCCCAGCACGGGCCCCTCTGTGATCTCCCCGTGATCAGCGCGCGGCATGGGCCGCCCATCCCCACGGGTCGGCCGAATGCCGCCCGACCGGGCGCAGAGACGTTTCTCCGCCCATCCCGCCGCGCGGCGCCATGCCCGTTTCGCCGGATACAGATTATGCGACGCATTACCAATCCTTTACCCGGGCTGCCCGCAACCTTCCGCCCGCCCGGTGCGATAGGCACAGCGTCCGACCGGGCGAGAGCCGGTCACGACCGACTTGCAGACGAAACCATCTCCGTCAAAGGAGCAACATGTCCCTCCCCCTCACGCGCCGCATCGCCAAGGCCGCACTGCTGACCGCCGCGGGTGCCGCCTCCGTCGTCGGCGCGGCCGGCGCCGCGAACGCCGCCGCCCTGCCGCAGCCCACGGACCTGGGTGGGCTGAGCAACCTGGACGGCGCGGACCTGGGCGAGACCGTCGACGGCGCCGCGCAGGGCACCACCCTGCTGGCCGGCAAGGCGGGCGGCACCGCCGTCGAGTCCGCGGTGCCGAGCGCCGGCCGCGCCGTCGGTTCGGTCGGCAAGACCACTGCTCCGGCCGCCCAGCAGACCGCCGGCCAGGCCGCGGGCACCGCGGGCTCCCTCATCGGTGACACCGCCTCCGGCGCCACCCAGAACGGCCTGCCGACCAACGGGCTGCCGACCAACGGGCTGCCCTCGGCGGGTCAGCTGCCGCTGAACAACCTGCCGATCGGCTGAGAGGATCCGGTGGTAGGGAGCACGGATTGAGGAGCGGGGCGGGGGCAAGCATGGCAAGGCGGAGGAGGAAGTCCCCGCGGAGCAGCGGCGACCGACGACAACGCAGTCAGGCGCAGCCCCTCGCCCCGCGACGCCGCGGGCCCTGCTGCCGGAGACTCTGAACCTCCGGCAGCAGCCGGAGTCGACGTGGCGCCCTCCTCCGCGCACACGGAATGCGGCAAGGGCCCCCGGGCCGGTGCACGTCGCCGGCCCTGGGGCCCTTTCCGTGTTTCAGCCGGCCCGCCGGAGGCGTCAGGCGGACAGCCGGTCCGCGGCGGCGCGGACCCGCTTCTCGGTGCGCCGTCAGCGAGATCCGCACGAAGCTGCCGCCGGCCGATCCGTAGAACTCGCCGGGCGCCACCAGGATCCCCAGCCGCGCCAGCTCGCCCACCGTCTCCCAGCAGTCTTCGTCACGCGTCGCCCACAGGTACAGCGACGCCTCGCTGTGCTCGATGCGGAAGCCCCGCTTGTCCAGCGCCGCGCGCAGCTGCTCGCGTCGCGCCGCGTACCGGGCGCGCTGCTCGCGCACGTGCGCGTCGTCCCCCAGCGCCGCGATCGTCGCCGCCTGAACCGGTGCGGGCACGATCAGCCCGGCGTGCCGGCGCACCTGCAGCAGCTCACCCACCACGTCGGCGTCGCCGACGGCGAAGGCCGCACGGTAGCCGGCCAGGTTCGAGCGCTTGGAGAGCGAATGAACAGCGACGATTCCCTCGTACGAGCCGCCGCACACGTCCGGATGAAGGACGGAGACCGGGTCGGCCTCCCAGCCGAGCTCCAGGTAGCACTCGTCGCTGACAAGCAGAACGCCGTGCTCGCGCGCCCAGTCGACCGCCGCGCGCAGCTCGCGCACCGACAGCACCCTTCCCGTCGGGTTCGACGGCGAGTTGAGCCACAGCACCTTCAGACCACGCGGGTCGAGTTCGGTGGGCTCCGCGTAGGTGACGGGCTCCGCACCGGCCAGCCGGGCACCGACGTCGTAGGTCGGATAGGCCAGTTCGGGCAACGCCACCCGGTCGCCGGGCCGCACGCCGAGCTGGACGGGCAGCCAGGCCACCAGCTCCTTGGAGCCCACCACCGGCAGCACGTTCCGGTGCTCGACCCCGGCGGCGGACAGCCGCCGCCCGCACCAGCCGACGATCGCGTCCCGCAGCGCGGCCGTACCCCACACGGTGGGATAGCCGTGGCTGTCGGACGCCTCGGCCAGAGCCCGCCGGACCACCTCCGGCACCGGGTCGACGGGCGTGCCCACGGACAGGTCCACGATGCCGTCCTCATGCCCGGCCGCCGTCTGCTTGTACGGCTCGAGCCGGTCCCACGGGAAGACCGGCAGGCGGCCGGAGACCGGCGGGGCGGGCAGTGCCGACGGCTCGGATGACTCGGTGGTCACGGAAACGCACTCGCTCTCTGTCGCAAACACATCGGTCCCGCACGGCTGAGCCGTGCGGGACCGTCGGGTGCCCCGCGGGCCTGCTTCGAATGTCCCGGCTGCGGGATGGTGTCATGCACGCACGGCTGCGCCCGCCCCGCGGGCGGACGACGCTACCTTCGAAGCAGGCCCGCGGTCCGCGTCGTCACTCGTCGTGGCTCTGCGGCGGAAGCGCGGCGACCAGCGGGTGGTCCCGCTCGATCAGGCCGAGCTTCGACGCACCACCGGGCGAACCGAGCTCGTCGAAGAATTCGACGTTCGCCTTGTAGTAGTCCTTCCACTCCTCGGGAGTGTCGTCCTCGTAGAAGATCGCCTCGACCGGGCAGACCGGTTCGCAGGCCCCGCAGTCGACGCATTCGTCCGGGTGGATGTACAAGGACCGCTGGCCCTCGTAGATACAGTCGACGGGGCACTCCTCGATGCAGGCCTTGTCCTTCAGGTCGACACAAGGCTCCGCGATGACGTAGGTCACGCTGTCGTTCCTCCTCGTTAGGGCCGGCGGACCGGTGCGTATCCGCCGCTGGGCGCGCGGGAGCGCGGCGTCGTCGATGCCCGCATCTAGTATCTCCGTTCCGGTGCCCGAGACGAACAGGAGGGGCGGTTACCGCTGTGGAATTCGCCACGGGCGGACGACTCACCGTCCGTATTACCGCCGCGGACGTGGGGAAACGCGTCTCCGTGCGGTCTTTGACCGGTCCCGATGAGCGATCCGCCACGTTCACCGACACGGTCGGGGTGCTCGCATCCTGGACCGGCGGTGTGCTGAGTATCACACGTCGGGACGGTCGCACGGTGCAGCTGGCGGAGTCGGCGCTGGTCGCCGGCAAGACGGTACCGCCGGTGCGGGCGGGCCGTCGCGGGCTGCCCGCCGCCGGTGCGCGTGAGCTGCAGGAGGTCGCCGCACGCGGCTGGCCCGGCGCAGCACACCACACGCCTCGGCGACTGGACGCTGCGCGCGGCCGGCGGCTTCACCTCGCGGGCCAACTCCGTCCTGCCGCACGGCCACCCGCAGCTACCGCTCGCGGAGGCCGTTGAGCAGGTGACCGGATGGTACGAGGAGCGCGGCCTCGAGCCGAAGGTGCAGGTCAGCACCGGTGATCCGGATGCCGACGCGCGGCTGGACGCCGAGCTGGCGGCGCGCGGCTGGACCGCCGACCGGGAGGCCGTGATGCGCGTCGCCGCGCTGGCACCGCTCGCGGACCGGGCACCGGACCCGCGCGTCGTGCTGCACCGGTCGCCGGACGAGGAATGGCTGCGCGCGTACCGGCGGGTGGCCGAGCCGGACGAGGGCGCACTGGCGGTACTGCGCGGCGGCCCGTCGGTCTGGTTCGCGACCGTGCACGGCGCCGGCGGCCCCGGCGGCCGCCCGGCGGCCATCGGCCGATGCGTCGTGGACGGCCGGTGGGCCGGATTCGCCGCGCTCGAGGTCGACCCGGCGCGCCGACGCGGCGGACTGGCCACCGCCGTGATGGCCGAGCTGGCCCGGGAGGCCCTGCGGGAGGGCGCCTCGGCCGCCTACCTCCAGGTGGAGACGGGCAACGAGGCCGCCCGCGCCCTGTACGACCGGCTCGGTTTCGCCGACCACCACACGTACCACTACCGGGTGCTGCGGTGACCGCCGCCGACCGGCAGCGGTTCCGCGAGGCCGCGGCCGGGGAGCGCGTGGACTTGGCGCTGCTGTGTCTGCTGATCGGCGCCGAGGCGGCTTCCACAGAGGGCGGGGACGGCGAGGCGGCACTGGACGCCGCGCAGATCGAACTGGACACCCTGGCCGGCCAGGTGCCGGTGGAGGCCACGACGCACGGACCCGGCGGCGGCACGGCGCCCCCTGATCCGCGGGTCGCGGCACGGGCGCTGCAGTCACTGCTCGGCGGGCGATGCGGCTTCCACGGCACTCCGTCGGACTACGGGCGGCTGGAGTCGTCGCTGCTGCAGTCCGTGCTGATTCAGCGGCGCGGACTGCCGATCCTGCTGTCCGTGGTGTGGATCGAAGTAGGCCGCAGGGCCGGCGTCCCGGTGTACGGAGTGGGGTTGCCGGGTCACTTCGTCGTCGGCTTCGGCGACCCTGCGGGCGACCAGGTGCTGGCCGACCCGTTCGACGGCGGGCGGCTGCTCACCGACGCCGAGACGGAGCTGCTCGTCGCCCGGGCCAGCGGCGGCCCCGGCGCGCTGTCGGAGGCCACGCGGCAGCCGGCCGGGCCGCTGGAGATCGTGCTGCGGGTGCTGCGGAACATCGGCGCCTGGGCGGCTGCCCGCCCGGAGCGGTCCGAGGTACGGCTGTGGGCTCTCGACCTCGCCTTGCTGCTGCCGCACCGGCCGGCCCGGCTGCGACTGGAGCGGGCGGAACTGCTCGTGGAGCGCGGCGAATTCCTCAGGGGCGCCGACGAACTCCAGGAGTACGCCGACGCCGTCGAAACAGCCGACCCGCCCACGGCGCAGGCCGTGCGCCGCCAGGCGCGCGCGGCACGCGCGCGCCTGAACTGACGTCGGCTTCCCCTACTTGCTGCGGGCACCCTCGACCACGGCGAGCCGCTTCTGCGGGGTCGGCGGTGCGGGCTTCCTCAGCGCCTGGATCATGGCGTTCGCCGCATGCTGCGGCGTCATCTTCACCGTGCCTGCGCCCCCATCGATGACGACTCCGTCGAATGAGGAGCCGTAGGCGGCGGCGAGCTTCTCGGTGTCGATGGAGGGCTGCAGCCGGTCTCCGCCGGGCTTCATGGTCAGGAAGGTGCTCAGCGTCTGCTGGCTGAAGGGCACGACGACGTCGCCCGCCTTGAGCCAGACCCAGCCCGACATGGCGGTCTTGCCGAAGCCGTGGACCCCGGCCTGCAGCTGGGATTTGCCGATCGTGGGCTGCTGTGTGCTGACCGGCAGCGTGATCTCCCCGGCCTGGCCGCCTGCCGCGCGCTTGCGGTAAGCGGCTTCGACGGCCTGGGCGGCCTGCCCGACGTCCACCGACTTGTGCGGCTCGCCCGGCACGGCGACCGCCTTGCCGTCGACGAACTTGACCATGCCGTCCTTGGCACCACCGCCCGCGCCCACCGACTCGGACAGGGTTTCCAGCGCGGCATGCAGCTTGTCCTGGTCCACCTTGAGGGCCGGGTCGGCCTGCCGGCTGCCGCCGAAGAGCGAGCCGATGACAGAGACCGGGTTGTAGTCGCGGCCGGAGGCGCCTCGGACCGTCTCCTGGGTGTCGAGGGTCAGGCCGGCGACGCTCGGCTTCAGCTGTTCCTTCTTACCGTCCATGACGACGGTCAGCGGCGCGGTCGCGCGGTCGCCGAGCGCGGCGTCGAGGGTGTCGACGGCCTCCTGCTGGTCCTTGCCGCCGATGTCGACACCGAGCACGGTGGTGCCGTTGGGGACGTCCGCGTGGTCGAGCAGCAGCCCGGCACCGTACGCGAGGCCGAGCACTGCGACGAGCGAGACCGCGACCATGACCAGGCGGGAGCGGCCCCGGCCCGGATCGTCGTCGTGAAGGTCGTCCTCGTCGAGACGGTCGTACCCGTCGTCGTCAAAGGCGTCGGCGGCCGGCTGTGCGGACTCCGGGAAACCGGGCCGCCCCTCGGCGGGCACCCGCGGGACGCCGCTGACCAGGGTGTCGCTCGCGATGCGTTCGGGAATCTGGGGAGATGCGGACTCGCCCGGCCCGTTGGGGCCGACGGGCCCGGCCGGGCCGCCCGCGTCGGCGAACGGGGACCGTCCGGCACCCAGGCCCAGCGTCGAACTCGCCGGCGGCTCGTCGTCGCCCCGCCCGTGGGTGCCGGTGGTGGGTCCGGCCGGCGGGGACGGTGGGTTGTCACGGAACAGGTCGGCGAAGGGGTCGCGCGGCTGCGGCTCCGGGGCCGCGCCGTCCCGGCCGACGGCGGGGAAGCCCTCGGCGGGCGTCTCCGGTTGACCGAAGAGATCACCGCCCGACCGGCCGCCGAACGGCGACTCGGCCGGCGCCCCGAGCGAGCCCGGCGGTGGACCGGTGGACGGGCCGACGGACGTGCCGCCGGGCGGCGTCGCGTCGACGGCGGGCTTCGGCGGCCTGCGCGGTGCGAACCAGTCGCTGGTCTCCTGGGTCGTTTCCGGCCCTGTGGGCACCTCCGCGGCGTCGTCGGGGCCGGCCGCGGCCCCCGTCGCGGTGCGGTCCGGGTTGTCGTCCGCGCGCGCGCCCTCGTCCTCCTCGCCCACGGGCGTGCGCATGACCAGGGGCGGAATGGGTCGGGAACCGGGGATGTTGATCCGGATCCGGGTGGTCAGCGTGGTCTCGGTCTTGGGTTCGTCGCCGGACGCGCCCTGAGGCGCGTCGGCGTCCGGAGGGTACGCGGAACCACCGGGCCCACGGGGCTCGGGGGACGAACTGTCGGTGTCACGGCTCAATGCAGGTTCTCCCGGTTGGATCAGCCGCCCGTCAAGAGGGGCAGAAGCGGCTCGCCGGCGCGCACCACCATACTGGGGACGGCGGGCACGGTACCCGGGACCACCGAATCACCACATGCACGGGGGACGCGTGCGGCTGCTTCAGTGCGGCCGGTTCGAGGACGGCGGCACCACGGGAAGAGCCAGGGTCGCACACAGCACGGCCAGGAACATCCCGCCGAACAGGAAGACATAAGCGCCGATTCCGGCACCGAACAGGAAATCCCCCTCGGCTCGCGGCAGACTGGCCAGCACCACCAGCACCAGCCAGCCGACGGCCGGCACCAAGGCGCCCGTCTTGCGGCGCATCAGGGTCGCACCGCCCCAGAACACCCCGGTCGCCGCCGCCAGCGCGAGCAGCAACCCGCCCGGGAACCAGGCCGCCTGGACCAGCACCCCGGCCACTCCGACGACCGCGCCGAGCAGCAGAAGTCCGGCATGGGACGCGATACTCCCGGTGTTCAGCACGCCACCCCCGCGAACAGATCGTGCGCCGGGGCCCCGGAGGCGGCCGGTCCGGCCTCCCGGCCGTGCGCGAGCCGGTAGTCCTCGGTGGTCAGCAGCGGCTGTCCCAGGTCGTTGGACAGTGCGAAGAAATCACCCTCGACGGTGATCTGGGTGCGATGGGCGCGCATCGCCGCCCGCTTGGCGTCCGCCCACCGGCCGCCGCCGATCCGCACCGCGACCTCGGCGTCGTCCACCACACCGGGCAGGTCCGCAAGCCGGCCGACACCGGCGAACGGCAGCCGCTCCCCCATCCGTTCCAACCCGGCGAAGCCTTCCTCGGCCACCGACCGTGCGATGCAGTTCCAGTAGACACGGGCCACGGTGTGCACCGCGCCCAGGTCCCCGCGGTACGCGCCGTCGGCGGCCAGCTCCACCGCGCGCGTCGCCACGCGGTGTGCCTGGATGTGATCGGGGTGCCCGTAGCCGCCGTTCGGGTCGTAGGTCACCACGACCTGCGGCCGCACCTCACGGAGCACGGCGACCAGCGAGGCGGCGGCCTCGTCCACCGGGGCCTGCCAGAAGCATTCCGGGCGGTCGTTCTGCTCCAGCCCCATCATCCCGGAGTCCCGGTAGCGGCCGGGCCCGCCGAGGAAGCGGTGGTCCGCGACGCCGAGGCGGTGCATGGCGGTGGCGAGCTCGCCGACGCGGTGCGCGCCGAGTGTCCCCTCCCGGTCGGCTGCCAGCTGCCGCAGCTCGGGCGGGATCACCTCGCCCTCCTCGCCGAGCGTGCAGGTCACCAGGGTGACCAGGGCGCCCTCTTCCGCGTAGCGCGCCATGGTGACACCGTTGTTGATGGACTCATCGTCCGGATGGGCGTGCACGAACAGCACGCGGCGGTCAGGAGCGTCGCTCATGCCCAGAGCCTACGGCGCGGCCTCCGGCGGCCGACGGACCGGGAGGTCAGAAGTTGATGTCGCCCAGCATGCCTGCCACGTTCGAGGTCACGTCGCTGATGGTGGGAGCCACCGAGGAACTGGCCAGGTAGAAGCCCAGCAACACGCAGACCAGCGCGTGGCCGGCCTTCAACCCTGACTTCTTGACCATCAGGACGACGACGATCGCCAGCAGCACCACCGCCGAAATCGAGAGTGCCACGGCGGCTCACCTCCAAGTAACGTGGTTGGTCGTCGGGACGTCGCAGCCTTCATACCCGGCTCGCCCCATGCGCAACGGATCATAACTATCCGTCAGTCAGCACGGGTCGGGAGCACGGGAGCAAATGAGGGGCGCATATGCGATTCCGGCCACGCCCCTTGCGCGGCCGCAGCGTCTACGCTCTCCGGCATGGCGACGACCTTTCCGCGGCAGAGCGCCCGCACCCACCGGTTCACCCTCGGCGCTCCGCGCGCCCTGACCGTCTCGCCCGAGGGCGAGCGCGTCGTCTTCCTGCGGTCGGCGGGCGGCACGGACCGCAGCAACGCCCTGTGGGTGTACGAGGTGGACGGCGGACGGGAGTTCGCCGCCGCCGACCCGGCCGAACTGCTGGGCGACGCCGGTGAGGAGCTGTCCGCCGAGGAGCGGGCCCGCCGCGAACGCAGCAGGGAGGGGGCCGGCGGCATCGTCGGCTATGCCGTGGACGCCGCGGTGGAGCTGGCCGCCTTCACGCTGTCGGGGCGACTGTTCACGGCCGAGCTGCGGGCGGGGACTGCCCGCGAACTGCCGGTGCCGGGACCGGTGGTCGACCCCAGGCCGTCACCGCAGGGCCGGCATGTCGCCTATGTCGCGGACGGCGCGCTGCGTGTCGTGGCCGCCGACGGCGGCGGCCACGACCGGGAGCTGGCGACCCCGGAATCCCCCACCGTGACCTACGGGCTCGCCGAGTTCGTGGCGGCCGAGGAGATGCACCGCTCGCGGGGCTACTGGTGGTCGCCGGACGGCGCACGGCTGCTGGTCGCGCGCGTCGATGACGCGCCGGTGCGCCGCTGGTGGATCGCCGACCCGGCAAACCCCGGCCACGCCCCGGCAGAGGTGGCCTACCCGGCCGCGGGAACCGACAACGCCGAGGTGACGCTCCACCTGTTCGACCTGGACGGCGGCGGGCGCACCGAGGTCGTCTGGGACCGGGAGAGCCACCCCTACCTGGCGCAGGTCCACTGGTCCCCCGCCGGGCCGCCGCTGCTGCTGGTGCAGAGCCGTGACCAGCGCAATCAGCGGTGCCTGACGGTCGACGTCGAGACGGGTGGCACGGCCGTACTGCTCACCGAGGAGGACCCGATCTGGCTTGATCTCTTCCCCGGTTCACCGGCCTGGACCCCGGACGGGCGGCTGGTCCGGATCGGGGACGACGAGGTCGGCGTCCGCGTCCTGCTGGTCGGCGACCGGCCGCAGACCTCCGCTGCACTGCACGTCCGGGCCGTGCTCGACGTCGGCGAGGACGACGTGCTCGTCTCCGCCTCGGCCGGCCCCGAGGCGCCCGACGGGAGCCCGCCGGGCGACATCGGCGTGTACCGGGTCTGTTTCAGCACCGGCGCCCAGAAGCCCGGCTGCGTACGGCTGGACGCCGACAGCGCGCCGCACGTCGCCTCCGCGGTACGCGGCGGCGGCACGCTGGTCCTGACGACGACCGCGCTCGACCGCCCCGGCGCACGCACGCGGGTGCTGCGGACCGGGGAGGACGGCGGAGCCGAAGAGGCGGGAGCGCTCGCCTCGTACGCCGAGGAGCCGGTGCTGCGCACCGCGCCGCAGCTGCTGTCCGCCGGGAAGACCGCGATCCCGTCCGCCGTCGTACTGCCCAACGGCTACCGGACCTCCGACGGCCGGCTGCCGGTGCTGATGGATCCCTACGGCGGCCCGCACGGCCAGCGGGTGGTCGCCGCGCACAACGCCTACCTGACCTCGCAGTGGTTCGCCGACCAGGGCTTCGCGGTGATCGTCGCCGACGGCCGCGGTGCCCCGGGCCGCTCCCCGGCCCGCGAGAAGGCGATCCACCGCGACCTGGCCCGCGTCACCCTGGAGGACCAGGTCGAGGCGCTGCACGCGCTCGCCGAGACCCACCCGCTGGACCTGGACCGCGTCGCCATCCGCGGCTGGTCCTACGGCGGCTACCTGGCGGCGCTCGCCGTCCTCCGCCGCCCCGACGTCTTCCACGCGGCGGTCGCGGGCGCGCCGGTGACGGACTGGCGGCTGTACGACACCCACTACACCGAGCGCTACCTGGGCACCCCGCAGGACGACCCACAGGTCTACGCGGACAACTCCCTCGTCACCGACGAGGGCCTGTCCGGCGCCACCGGGCCACATCGGCCGCTGATGCTGATCCACGGCCTCGCCGACGACAACGTGGCCGCCGCGCACACCCTGCGCCTGTCCACGGCCCTGCTGGCGGCCGGCCGCCCGCACGAAGTGCTCCCGCTGTCCGGCGTCACCCACATGACCCCGCAGGAACAGGTCGCGGAGAACCTGCTCCTCCTCCAGGTCGCCTTCCTCAGGCGGAGCCTGGGCCTGGCATGACGAACGGCGGGGTGCGGCGCCCGTGGGCGCCGCACCCCGCCGTCACGTCACGGGGGTCAGTCCTGCGACGCGTGCTGCTCCTTCTCCAGAGCGGTCAGCGCCTTGTCCATGACGATGTCCTCGTGCCCCGATCGTGCTGCCGTCCTCCGGGTAGTGGCAGGCCGTCAGGTGCCCGCCCTTGTTGCCGGAGATCTGCACCAGCGGCGGCTCCTCGCTCGCGCACTTCTCCGTCGCCTTCCAGCAACGGGTACGGAAGCGGCAGCCCGAGGGCGGGTTGATCGGCGAGGGCACGTCGCCCTCGAGACGGATCCGCTCTCGCTGTTCCGACTCGGTGTCGCCCAGGTCGGCCTCCGGCACCGCGGACATCAGCGCGTGCGTGTACGGGTGCCGCGGGTTGGCGTAGATCTCCTCGCGGGTGCCGACCTCGACGATCTTGCCGAGGTACATGACCGCGACCCGGTGCGAGAAGTGCCGGACGATGGCCAGGTCGTGCGCGATGAAGAGGAACGCGATCCCCATCTCACGCTGGACCTTCTGCAGCAGGTTGACGACCTGCGCCTGGATGGAGACGTCCAGCGCGGAGACCGGCTCGTCCGCGATGATCAGCTTGGGCTCGAGCGCCAGCGCACGGGCCACGCCGATGCGCTGCCGCTGCCCGCCGGAGAACTCGTGCGGGAAGCGGTTGTAGTGCTCCGGGTTCAGGCCGACGGTCTCCAGCAGTTCGCGGATCTTCTTCTCGCGGCCGCCGGGCGGGTCGATGCCGTTGACCTCCATCGGTCCGCCGATGATGGTGCCGACGGTGTGCCGCGGGTTCAGCGACGACTGCGGGTCCTGGAAGATCATCTGGATCTCGGACCGCATCGGCGCCAGCTGCCGCCGGCTGGAGTGCGCGATGTCCTTGCCACGGTAGGTGATGCTGCCGTGCGAGGGCTCCAGCAGCCGGGCGACCAGACGGCCGGTGGTCGACTTGCCGCAGCCGGACTCGCCCACCAGGCCGAAGCTCTCGCCGGCGTTGATGGTGAAGTCCAGTCCGTCGACGGCCTGCACGGCGCCGACGGTCCGCTTGGGGAAGCCGCCCCTGATCGGGAAGTGCTTGGTCAGCCCGCGCACGTCCAGCAGGGGCTCGCCGTTCTGCGGCTCGGCGCCGTCCGGCTTGTCCACGGTGAGTGAGTCGCTCATCAGGTGTACTCCCTAGCCCAGCCGGGGCTTGATCTGCTCGACGAAGATGGTGCGCTTCTGCTCCGCGCGTGAGGTGGCACGCGGCTCCGCGCCCGGCGGGCAGCGTCGGGACGGTCGGCTGGTGCACGAGGCGCCGGAGACCTGGCCGACGAAGTCGCAGCGCGGGTTGAACGAGCAGCCCGACGGCGGGTTCAGCAGGCTCGGCGGGGTGCCCTCGATGGGCTGCAGCACCTCGTTGACGTCGCGAGGTCATCCGCGGCATCGAGCTCAGCAGGCCCCAGGTGTAGGGGTGCTGCGGCGTGCCGCAGGATCTCCTTCTTGGTGCCGCGCTCGACCGCCCGCCCGCCGTACATCACCATGATGTCGTCGGCGACGTTGGCGATCACGCCGAGGTCGTGGGTGATGAAGACGATCGCGGAGCCGAACTCCTGCTGCAGGTCCTTGAGCAGGTCCAGGATCTGCGCCTGCACGGTGACGTCGAGAGCGGTCGTCGGCTCGTCGGCGATCAGCAGGTCCGGGTTGCACACCAGTGCCATCGCGATCATGGCGCGCTGCCGCATGCCGCCGGAGAACTGGTGCGGGTAGTCGTCGACCCGCAGCTTCGGGTTCGGGATGCCGACCTTGTCCGAGCATCTCGATGGCACGCTGGCGCGCCTCGCGCTTGGAGACGCCCAGGTGCTTGCGGTACGGCTCGGCGATCTGCCGGCCCACGGTGTAGAAGGGCGACAGCGCGGTCAGCGGATCCTGGAAGATCATCGCCATCTTGTTGCCGCGCAGCGTCTCGAGCTTCTTCTCCCGGGCGCCGATCAGTTGCTCGCCGTCGAGCGTGATGTCGCCGGTGATGTCCGCGAACTCGGGGTTGTGCAGCCCGAGGATGGCGAGGTTGGTCACCGACTTCCCGGAGCCGGACTCGCCGACGATGCCGAGCGTCTTGCCGCGCTCGAGGTCGAAGGAGAGGCCGGAGACGGCCTTGACGAGCCCGTCCTCGGTGGAGAACCGGACGTTCAGGTCGCGGACGGAGAGGAACGAGCCGGTCCCGGTCGAGGAGGGCGTGTCTCCAGGCTTGGTGAGTGTGGTCACGGGTCGTTCTCCTAGGACAGACGCACGCGCGGGTCGATGAAGGCGTACAGGGCGTCCACCACGATGTTGATCACCAGGATGAAGGCCGCGCTGATGAGCATCACGCCCATGGTCATCGGCAGGTCCTTGTAGTTGCACGGAGTCCACGGCGAGGCGGCCGATGCCGGCCAGGCCGAAGGTGAACTCGGTGACGATGGCGCCGCCCAGCAGGGCGCCCAGGTCCACGCCGATGATGGTGATGATCGGGGTCAGTGATGCCCGCCAGGCGTAGCGGAAGAAGACGTACCGCGAGGGCATGCCCTTCGCCTTGGCCGTCCGCACGTGGTCCTCGCCGAGCTGCTCGATCAGGGTGGAGCGCGACATACGGGTGTAGTTCGCGGTGAAGATCAGCGACATGACGACCCACGGGATGATCAGCCCCATGAACCAGCCGACCGGATCCTCGGTGAGCGGCACGTACTTGGGCGCGGTCAACCATCCGGTGCTGTAGACGACAGCTCACAGGACGATCGGGCCGAGGAAGTAGATCTGCATGGAGCTCATCACCAGTGAGGTGGTGCTGAACGCCTTGTCGGTGACGGTGCCCTTCTTCCGGGCGGCGAGCATGCCGAAGCCGATGCCGAGGGCGAGGAAGGAGACCAGGCCGCCCAGCGTGAGCGAGACCGTCAGCGGCAGCCGGTCCATCAGGGTGTCCCAGATCATCCGGTTGTCCCGGAAGGAGACACCGAGGCAGGGGACGTCGCAGTGCCCGACGGTGAAGGAGCGTCCGGCGACGATCCCCTTCATGAAGTCCCAGTACTGGATCGGGACCGGTTGGTCGAGCCCCAGGTTCTTGTGGATCAGTTCGATCAGGCCGGGCGTGCAGTTCTTGCCACAGGCCAGCGTCGCCGGGTCCTGGGGGATGGCGAAGAACATGAAGAAGGTGAAGGCACTGATCAGGATCAGGATGACGATGGCGCCGAGCGTCCGGCGAAGAAGGAATTTGATCATAGTGGGTTCGCTGCTCTCAGCACGGCGACAACGACGGAGGGGACGGAGGAAGGCGTACCCGACCGTGGGTTCCCGGAGAGCGCTGCGCTCTCCGGGAACCCACGGTCACGGTGTCACTTCTTGAGGAACAGCCGGGTGACGTCGATGTAGCTGGTCACCGTGCTGTACCGGGCACCGCCGACGTTGGAGCCGTGGATCTGCAGCTCCTTGGTGTAGTACATCGGGGCGGCCGGGTTGATCCTTCTCCGAGATGTAGTGGGAGAGCTTGGTCCACGCCGCCGTGGCCTTCTCCGGGTCGGTGATCTTCCGGATCCGGTCGATCTCGCTTGTTCACGTGCGGGTCGTTGATGTGCGCGTAGTTCGACGCGCCGTCCTGGATGTTCCGGCCGTCGTAGCACGGCGGAATCACCGTCGAGGCGGACGGCCAGTCCTGGCCCCAGCCGGTCATGTAGATGTCGAAGCCGTTGTCGACCTTGCCCATCTGCTCGTACCAGGTGGCGGAGTTGATCTCCTTCTTCTGGACGTTGAAGCCGGCCTTCTCCAGCGCCTTGGAGATGATGACCGCCTGCTGCTGCCGCTTGGGGGTGTTGGCGTAGGCGTAGAGCAGCTTCATGCCGGTCTTGCCGGCTTCCTTCAGCAGCTTCTTGGCCTTGTCGGGCTGACCGTTCGGGTGCTTGAGCTTGCCGAACGGGTCGAAGCTCTTGTCGAAGCCCGGCAGGGTCGGGGCCAGCAGACCGCCGGCGATCTCACCGCCGTACTTGCCGCCGTCCGGGCGGATGATGTTCTGGTTGGGCAGCGCGTAGGTGATCGCGTCGCGGACCTTCTTGTCCTTGATGCGGTTCATGTTCATGTTGAGCTGCCACACGTACGGCTGGTAGCCGGTGACCGTGCGGTCCTTGGCGTTCCGGATGACGTCCGGGACCTTCGCCGAGGCGACGGCGCCGGTCATCGAGATGGCGTCCTTGGCCGCACCACGGTCGGCGAGCATCCGGTTGGTCTGGTCGACCGGGTCGTGGTTGAAGTCGATGTTCCAGCCGTCGACGTAGGCGTGCCGGACCGAGTCGGTCTTGGGGTCCCAGTACTTGTTACGGACCAGCTTCATCGACTTGCCGGGGCTGAAGGAGGCGATCTTGTACGGGCCGAGGAAGGCGCCCGGGTTCTGGTCGTACTTCGCCTTGGTGTCGTCCTCCTTGGGGACGATGGCGTAGCCGACCATGGTCAGGGCCTGCGGCAGGTCCGGACGCGGCTTGTCGAAGTGGAAGACGACCGTCTTGTCGTCCGGGGTCTCCATCGTGCTCTTCGGCAGGTGGTCGCCCTTGAAGTCACCGTCCGGCAGCGCCTTGCGGTATTTGGTGCCGTCGCCGGACAGCCACTGCTGGATGTAGGTCGGGCCGTCGGTGATGAACGGGGCGTACAGCCGCTCGAAGGTGTGCCGGACGTCCTCGGAGGTGATCGTGTGACCCTTGGAGTCCTTGATCCCGTCCTTGAGGTGGAACGTCCAGGTCTTGCCGCCGTCGGACTTCTCACCGGAGTCGGTGGCGACGTCACCGACGACGACCTTGTTGCCCTTCGCGTCCTCCTTGAACTGGGTCAGTCCACGCTGGAGGAGGCGGTCGAGGGTGCCCGCGTCACTGACGTAGCTCTGCCCGGGGTCCAGGTGCGAGAAGTCCGTCTCCTGGTAGACGTTCATGGTGCCGCCCGTCTGGGCGCCCTTGACGTCCGGTGCCGGCCCGGTGGAGGCGGCGGCGTCGCCGTAGGTGACCGAGACCTGCTGGTTCTTGGCGTCCTTCTGGGATTTGGTGTCCCCGTCGCCCCCGCCGCTGCTGCCCTTGCTGCAGCCGGTGAGAACGAGCGAGCCGGTGGCGAGGGCTATGACGAGCGCCCCGGGCCGTACGTGATCTCATGATCTTCATGGGGATGTGAGCACCTGCCTGTGAGTTGGGAACCGATGTGCTGCCCTGTGGGGGTGTCCGGACGAGCCGGCCTAGGGGTGGCAGCCCCCCTGCGAAGGACGGCTAGCGTCCGGACTTGGGATCGAAGGCGTCACGCACCGAGTCGCCCAGGAGGTTGAAGGCGACCACGAAGACCACCATGGCGACGCCTGGGAAGAGCATGTACGTCGATGTCGTTCTGGTAGATGTCCGCCGCGATCTCGAACATCCGGCCCCAGTCGGGGGTCGGCTCCGTGTAACCGACTCCCACGAAGGACAGGAAGGCCACCGTCAGGATCGTGGACGGGAGGATGTAGGTGGCCTGCACCAGAATCGGCGTGACCAGGTTGGGCAGCAGCTCCTTGCGGAGGATGCGCCAGGGAGAAGCGCCGGAGACCTTCGCCGCCTCGATGAACTCCCGTTCCCGGAAGGTCATCACGACGCTGCGGATCAGTCGGGCCAGGCTCATCCAGCCGAAGAGGGTCAGCACCAGGATGATGGCCACCGCGCGCACGTAGGTCGGGGTCTCCTCGTCCGGCGCCACGAAGACGGCGATGGCGACCGGCATCACCGCGATGATGGTCAGCTGCCCCGGCAGGCCCATCATGAAGTCGGTGAAACGCCCGATCCAGTAGTCGGTCTTACCGCCGAAGTACCCGCCGATCAGACCGACCAGCACGCCGAGGAAGACCATCGGGATGGTCACCGCGAGAGCGGTGAAGAGCGAGGTGCGCATGCCGTAGAGCAGCTGGGTGAACACGTCGCGGCCGAGGATCGGCTCGATGCCGAACCAGAACTGCCCCGAGATGCCGCCGTTGGCACCGGTCGGGTAGCCGAAGTCGTCCAGCAGAGTCTAGTCGAGTTCTGCCCGTACAGCGTGTACGGGTCCTTGCCGTACAGCCAGGAGATCACCGGCGCCAGCGCGGCGATGACGAAGAAGAACAGCACGACGAAGGCGCTGATCACACCGGCCCTGTCGCGCTTGAAGCGCATCCACATCAGCTGGCCCGGGAGAACGGCCGGCGACCTGGACAGGCTGACCGGGCTCCTCCTTGGTCAGGCTCCACTCCCTCGGGATCAGGGGTGTCGACCCCGTGGGAAGCGGCCTGTATCGGACTCGTCATCGTGGGTATGCCCCCGCGCTCGTGGTGCTTGTGGCTTGGCCCGAGACGGCACCGGGGTGTGCCGTGGGTTTAGCGGACTTTTGCAAGTGATTTAGCACCGAGTCAAGAGGTGTCTGCCCGATCTATGCGCGTAGCTCGTTTCTTGAGACAAGGTTTCGCAGATCGACGCACGACGTGCTTGACACGCTTCGAATGAATCGGACATTAAGGCATTGAAGCGTCATAAATAGCCTTAACCTCTTCGCAATTCGCCCGTCACATCTCCGATATACGAACCCGGCGCCCTGAACTCCGTACGCGCGGTGGGAGCGGATACTCCGGGGCAACCGGGTCACTCCGGGCGTACCTCCTCCCGCTCGGCGGCGAAGTGGCACGCCGAGTCGTGGCGCACCGGCCCGGAGGCCGACCGGAACTCGGCGGGCACGGCCAGCGGCGGCACCTCCAGCGCGCACCGCTCCTGCGCCTTCCAGCAGCGGGTGCGGAAGCGGCAGCCCGAGGGCGGGTTGGCCGGGGAGGGCACCTCGCCGGTCAGGATGATGCGCTCGCGGCGCTCCTCCGTCTCCGGGTCGGGAACCGGCACGGCCGACAGTAGCGCCTGCGTGTAGGGGTGCGTGGGGTGTTCGTAGATCTCGGTCTCGGTTCCGGTCTCGACGATCTTGCCGAGGTACATGACGCCGACCCGGTCGGAGATGTGCCGCACCACCGACAGGTCGTGGGCGATGAAGAGGTAGGCGAGGGAGAACTCGTCCTGGAGCCGCTCCATCAGGTTGACCACCTGGGCCTGCACGGAGACGTCCAGTGCGGAGACCGGCTCGTCGGCGACGATGATCTCGGGGTTGAGCGCCAGGCCGCGGGCGATGCCGATGCGCTGGCGCTGGCCGCCGGAGAACTGGTGCGGGTACCGGTTGATGTATTCCGGGTTCAGCCCGACGACGTCCAGCAGGTCCTGCACCTTGCTTCCGCCGCTCCCCCTTCGGCGCCACCTCGGGGTGGATGTCGAAGGGCTCGCCGACGATGTCGCCGACCGTCATCCGCGGGTTCAGCGAGGTGTAGGGGTCCTGGAAGACCATCTGGATGTTGCGCCGGACCGCCTTCAGCGCCCGCCCTGACAGGTGGGTGATGTCCTCGCCCTTGTAGCGGATCTCGCCCTTGGTCGGCTTCTCCAGACTGCACCAGCAGCTTGGCGACCGTGGACTTCCCGCAGCCCGACTCGCCCACCAGGCCGAGGGTCTCGCCGGCGTGCAGCGCGAAGTCCACGCCGTCCACGGCCCGCACCGCGCCGATCTGCCGCTGGAGGACGATGCCCTGTGTCAGGGGGAAGTGCTTGAACAGGCCGCGGACCTCGAGGATCGGCTCGCCCGGCTCACCCATGGAGGGTCTCCTTCCAGAAGTGGCAGCGGCTGCGCCGCCCGGAGACCGGCGTGCCGTCGTCCTCGGTGACCTCGTGCAGCGGCGGCTCGTCGGCCCGGCAGACGTCCTGGACCCGCGGGCAGCGGGGGTGGAAGGTGCAGGCCTTGGGGATGTTCAGCAGGTTGGGCGGCAGCCCCTTGATCGCGTAGAGCTCCTCGCCCTTGACGTCCACGCGGGGGATGGAGTCGAGCAGGCAGCGGGTGTAAGGGTGCGCCGGGCGGGCGTAGAGCTCACGGACGGGCGCCTCCTCAACGATCCGGCCCGCGTACATCACGGCGATCTTGTCCGCGACGTCCGCGACGACGCCCAGGTCGTGGGTGATCAGGATCAGGCCCATGTGGTACTCACGCTGCAGGTCAGCGAGCAGGTCCATCACCTGAGCCTGCACCGTGACGTCCAGCGCGGTGGTCGGCTCGTCGGCGATGATCAGGTCGGGCTCGAGTGCGAGCGCCATGGCGATCATGATGCGTTGCCGCATGCCGCCGGAGAACTGGTGCGGGAAGTCGGACGCCCGCGCCTGAGCGGCGGGGATGTTCACCCGCTCCATCAGTTCGACGGCCTTGGCCCTGGCCTCCTTGCGCGGGACGCCGCGGTGCACCCGGTACATCTCGGCGAGCTGGAAGCCGACGCGTCAGCACGGGGTTCAGCGAGGACAGCGCGTCCTGGAAGATCATCGCCATCCGGGCGCCCCGCACCCGGCGCCGGTCCTCCCGCCCCATCTGCAGCAGGTCCTCGCCGTGGAAGAGCACCTGGCCACCGGTGATCCGGCCGGGCGGGCTGTCGAGGATGCCCATGACGGCCTGCGCCGTCACCGACTTGCCCGAGCCGGACTCCCCCAGCACCGCGAGCGTCTCGCCCGCCGCGACGCTGTAGCTGACGCCGTTGACGGCCTGGACGATGCCGTCCCGGGTGCGGAACTCCACCCGCAGATCGCGCACGTCGAGCAACTCGGGCACCTCGGACGACTCGGTCACGTGGCGGCTCCTCAGCGCAGCTTGGGGTCGAGGGCGTCACGGACCGCGTCGCCCATCATGATGAACGCCAGCACCGTGACGCTCAGCGCTGCCGCCGGGTAGAGCAGGATGTGCGGCGCGTTGCGGAACTGCATGCCGTTGGAGGCGGCGGAGATGTCCACGCCCCAGGAGACGGTCGGCGGCCGCAGGCCGACGCCGAGAAAGCTGAGGGTGGCCTCCAGGGCGATGTACGTGCCCAGCGCGATGGTGGCGACGACGATCACCGGGGCGACGGCGTTGGGCAGGATGTGCCGCAGCAGCAATCCGGGTGTTGCCGGCGCCCAGCGCCCGTGCCGCCTGCACGTAGTCGTGCTGCTTGGCGGTGATGACGGCGCCGCGCGCGATGCGGGCGATCTGCGGCCAGGCCAGCGCCGCGATGATGCCGACGACCGGCCAGATGCCCTTGGTGCTCAGCACGCTCAGGAAGACCAGGGCGCCCAGGATCAGCGGGATGCCGAAGAAGATGTCGGTCACCCGGGAGAGCAGGCCGTCCCGCCAGCCGCCGAAGAAGCCGGCCAGGCCGCCGACGACGCCGCCGATCAGCGTCACCCCGGCCGTCGCGCACACGCCGACGGCCACCGAGGCGCGGGCGCCGTAGACGGTCCGGGTGTAGACGTCGCAGCCCTGGGTGTCGAAGCCGAACCAGTGGCCGGGCCGGGCGCCTTCGAGTGAACGGGCCAGGTTGCAGGACAGCGGGGAGCGGGTGGCGATCAGACTCGGCCAGATCGAGATGACGATCAGGAAGAGGATCAGCAGCGCGGAGAGGACGAAGATGGGGTTGCGCCGCAGGTCGCGCCAGGCGTCGGACCACATGCTGCGCGGCTTGGTCCCCGGGCCTTCGGTCTCCTCCTCGATGCGGTCGCGTTCCAGCAGTTCCCCCTCGCCGCCCGCCACGTCGAGGCCGCTGCCCTCGCCACCGATCAGCGGCGGCTCGTCGGACGGGCCGTCTTCACGGGGTTCAGGCATAGCGGATCCTCGGGTCGAGCACGGCGTACAGCAGGTCGACGAGCAGGTTGGCGACGAGGAAGATCACCACGAGGATGGTGACGAAGCCGACGACGGTCGGGGAGTTCTGCCGCAGGATGCCCTGGTAGAGGTTGAATCCGACGCCCTGGATGTTGAAGATCCGCTCGGTGACCAGGGCGCCGGACATCAGGAACCCGATGTCCGTGCCGAGATAGGTCACGACCGGGATCAGCGAGTTGCGCAACAGGTGCCGGACGGTCACCCGGTGGCCGGGCAGCCCCTTGGCAACGGCGGTGCGCACGTAGTCGGCCCGGGCGTTCTCCGCGATCGAGGTGCGGGTGAGCCGGGTGACGTAGGCGAGCGAGACCGAGGCCAGGATGATGCCGGGCAGGATCAGCTCGCTGAAGGGCGCCGCCGGTGAGACGGCGGGGTTGATCCAGCCGAGCTGCACGCCGAACAGGTACTGCCCGACGGTACCGGTGACGAAGGTCGGCACGGAGATCACGAAGAGCGTCATCAGCAGCACCGAGGAGTCGACCCCGCCGCCGCGCCGCAGGCCGGTGATCACGCCGAGCGCGATCCCGATGATCATCTCGATGAGGATGGCGATCAACATCAGCCGCAGCGAGATGGGAAAGGCGTGCGCCATCAGCTCGATGACGGGCTGGCCGGTGAAGGCGGTGCCGAAGTCGCCGGTGAAGATGTGCGACATGTAGAGCAGGTACTGCATCCACAACGGCTTGTCGAGGTTGAACTCCCGGCGCAGCGCCGCCGCCGTGGCCGGGTCGGGCGCCCGGTCGCCGAACAGGCCGGCGACCGGGTCACCCAGGGCGTACACCATCACGAAGATGAGGAAGGTGCTCCCGATGAAGACCGGGATCATCTGGAGCAGTCGTCTGATGACGTAGCGCCCCATGGCCGCGTCTCCTTCCCGTCGGTCAGCTGTTCACCTTGATGTCCGTGAAGACCGGGACGGAGAAGGGGTTGAGTTTGACGTTGCTCACGCGGTCCGAGTAGCCGGCGGTGCCGTTCTGGTACCACATCGGGATGGACGGCAGGTCGTGCAGGATGATCTTCTCCGCGTCCACGAACTTGCCCACCGGGCTGGAGGAGGCGTTCGCCTTGTCGATCAGGTCGTCGACCTTCGGGTTGCTGTAGCCGGCGTCGTTCGAGGAGGCGTCGGTGAAGTAGATGGGCTGCAGGAAGTCCTGGATGAGCGGGTAGTCCATCTGCCAGCCGGTGCGGAACATGCCGGTCATCTTCTTGCCGGAGACCTGCTGCCGGAACTTCGCGAAGGTGGGGACGGGGTTCACGGTGCAGGCGTGGTTGTCGCCGAGCGCGTTGTTGATGCTGTTGCAGGCGGCGTTCCATCCACTCCCGGTGGGAGCCGGTGTCCACGTTCGAGGTGATGGTGATCTTCCCGCCGGGCAGGCCGCCGGCGTCCTCGATCAGCTTCTTGGCCTTCTTCGGGTCGTAACTGCACACGTCGCCGCACAGGCCCTTGCGGTAACCGCCGTCCTTGCCCAGCACCGGCGAGGTCAGGTCGCTCGCGGGGGTGCGGGTGCCGTGGTAGATCTTCTGCGTGATCTGCTTGCGGTTGATCGCCATCGACAGGCCCATGCGGATCTTCCGCGCGTCCCCTCCCTGCCACTGTTTCTGGTAGAGGGGGAAGGAGACGGTCTGGATGATGCCGGCGGGCTGGTTGATGTACCGGCCGCTGCAGGTCCTGCTTGGCGTTGGCCAGCTGGGCTGGCCGGGATGTCGTCGACGACGTCGAGGTTGCCGGCCTGCAGGTCGGTGTAAGCGGTGTTGTTGTCGGTGTAGACCTTCAGCTCCACACCCTCGTTCTGCGCCTTGTTGTCGACCCTTGTACTTCTTGTACTCGGTCAGCTTCATCTTCTGCCCGCGCGTGTACGAGTCGATCTTGTACGGGCCGTTTCCGACCGGCTTGGAGAGCCAGTTGGCGTGGTCGTTGAAGAACGACTTCGGCAGCGGCGAGAAGGCGGCGTACCCGAGTGTCTGGGGGAACTGGGAGAATTTCTGGCTGAGCTTGACGGTGAAGGTGTAGTCGTCCGTGACCTTCAGCCCGGACAGCTTCTGGGCGGCATGCCTTGCCGGTGGCGGGGTGCACCTGGTCGTATCCGTCGATGGACTGGAAGAAGAATGCGTTGATCTGGTTGTTGCTCAGCAGCGCTCCGTAGTTCCAGGCGTCGACGAAGGAATGGGCGGTCACCGGGGTGCCGTCCTGGAACTTCCAGCCCTTCTTGACCTTGACGGTGAAGGTCTGCTGGTCGTCGGTCTTGATCGACTTCGCCATGGCGTTCTCGGCCTTGGCGGTGTCCGGGTTGTAGCGCACCAGCCCGGTGAAGACCATGTCGAGGACCTTGCCGCCCTGCACCTCGTTGGTGTTGGCAGGCTCGAGCGGGTTCTGCGGCTCGCCCCACGAGGCGCGCACGACACCGCCGCCACCACCACTGCCGCTGCTGCCGTCACCACCGCCGCACGCGGCCGACGTCAGTGCGAGGGCCGTCGTCACTGCGACGGCCCAGGTGCCACGCGTGAGTCGACGCATGGGTGCCTCCCTACGGTCCCGGACTCTCGGTCAGGACTTCCTAACACCCCAGAAGCGACATAAGGCATACAACGCCGCCATTTCGGTCATTTGGTGAACGGAAACCCCCCGAATGCGGCAACCGGACCGGTCCTTGACCGCGCGGGATCGGGTCGCTTGTCCCGGCCCGTACCATGGAGAGCACGTGCCAGGGCGATGACGAGGTTCGGCCCGGCGTCCACCAACCGGGAAGAAGCCTTTTTTCCATGCCCACGCGCAACGACATCCGCAACGTCGCCATCGTCGCCCACGTCGACCACGGCAAGACGACCCTGGTCGACGGCATGCTCAAGCAGGCCGGCGCCTTCGGCGCCCACCAGCTGGAGTCGGTCGACGACCGCGTGATGGACTCCAACGACCTGGAGCGCGAGAAGGGCATCACGATTCTCGCGAAGAACACCGCCGTGCGGTACATCCCCAAGGACGGCGACCCGGTCACCATCAACATCATCGACACCCCCGGCCACGCCGACTTCGGCGGCGAGGTCGAGCGCGGCCTGTCGATGGTCGACGCCGTCGTGCTGCTCGTCGACGCCTCCGAGGGCCCACTGCCGCAGACCCGTTTCGTGCTGCGCAAGGCCCTCGACGCACGGCTCCCGGTCATCCTGTGCATCAACAAGACCGACCGGCCCGACTCCCGCATCGCCGAGGTCGTCGACGACACCTACGGCCTCTTCCTCGACCTCGACGCGGACGAGGAGCAGATCGAGTTCCCCATCGTCTACGCCTGCGCCCGGGACGGCGTCGCCTCGCTGACCAAACCCGAGGACGGCACCGTCCCGGCCGACAGCGACAGCCTGCAGCCGTTCTTCACGACGCTGCTGGAGCACGTCCCGGCCCCGACCTACGAGGAGGGCGCGCCGCTGCAGGCGCACGTCACCAACCTCGACGCGGACAACTTCCTCGGCCGCATCGCGCTGTGCCGGGTGAAGAACGGCACGCTGAAGAAGGGCCAGAACGTGGCCTGGATGAAGCGGGACGGCAGCGTGCAGAACGTCCGCATCACCGAGCTGATGATGACCGAGGCGCTCACCCGCAAGCCCGCCGAGAAAGCCGGGCCCGGTGACATCTGCGCCGTAGCCGGCATCCCCGACATCATGATCGGCGAGACCCTCGCCGACGCCGAGAACCCGGTTGCGCTGCCGCTGATCACGGTCGACGAACCGGCCATCTCGATGACCATCGGCACCAACACCTCACCGCTGGTCGGCAAGGGCGGCAAGGGCCACAAGGTCACCGCGCGCATGGTCAAGGACCGCCTCGAGAAGGAACTGATCGGCAACGTCTCGCTGCGGGTGCTGCCGACCGAGCGTCCCGACGCCTGGGAGGTGCAGGGCCGCGGCGAGCTGGCCCTGGCCATCCTGGTGGAGACCATGCGCCGCGAGGGATTCGAGCTGACCGTCGGCAAGCCGGAGGTCGTCACCAGGGAGATCAACGGCAAGCTGCACGAGCCGGTCGAGCGGATGACCATCGACGCCCCCGAGGAGCACCTCGGCGCGATCACCCAGCTGATGGCCTCCCGCAAGGGCCGCATGGAGACCATGACCAACCACGGCTCCGGCTGGGTACGCATGGAGTTCGTGGTCCCCGCCCGCGGCCTGATCGGCTTCCGCACCGAGTTCCTCACCGACACCCGCGGCACCGGCATCGCGCACTCCATCTCCGAGGGCCACGAGCCGTGGTTCGGCGAGTTGCGCACCCGGAACAGCGGCTCCCTGGTCGCCGACCGGCCAGGCCAGGCGACCCCGTTCGCGATGATGAACCTGCAGGAACGCGGCACGATCTTCATCGAGCCGGGCACCGAGGTCTACGAAGGCATGCTGGTCGGCGAGAACTCACGGTCCGACGACATGGACGTGAACATCACCAAGGAGAAGAAGCTCACCAACATGCGTGCCGCCTCCGCGGACACCACCGAGAACCTGGTGCCGCCGCGGAAGCTGTCCCTCGAGCAGTCCCTGGAGTTCTGCCGCGAGGACGAGTGCATCGAGGTCACGCCGGAGACCGTGCGGATCCGCAAGGTCGTCCTCGACCAGAAGGAGCGGGGCCGCTCCGCGGCGCGCGCGAAGCGCTGACCCCGCCTCCGGGCGCCGGGAGTGATCAGTCGATCCCGGCGTCCCTGGTGAAGCCGATGTCCGCGTAGTCGGGCGTGCGCAGGCCGAACGCCCCGGCGTTGGCCAGCGCGCGCCGGGCCGCGACCAGCTGCGGCGGCTGGTACAGCGGCACCGAGCCGGCCATCGCCCAGATGTGCGCGTCTGCCTGCCGCAGCAGCTCCTGCCGCTTCCCGTCGTCCAGTTCGCGTGACGCCTGCCGGAAGAGCTGGTCGATCTGGTCCGTACCGACCCGCGTGTAGTTTTGCTGCACCGACAGCGCACCGCCTGCCGCCGGCGCCGGTTTGGCGAAGATCGGCCGGGCATCGGTGGCCGGGAACGCACTGACCGGCCACGCGTACAGGGCCAGGTCGTATTTCCCGGCGGCGATCGTGCGGAAGTAGTCGTCGCCGTCGACCGTCTCGACACGGGTACGCACGCCGATCTTGTTCAGCATCCGCACGATCCGCTCACCGGTCGCCCTCAGCTGTTCGGCCTGGGCTCCCTTGGGCAGGACGAAGCGCAGCGACAGCGGCTTGCCGTCCTTGCTGCGCACCAGGGTGGCACGCCCCGAGGAGAGCAGTTTCAGTTCCTCGGCCCGGTCGCGGGCCGCCCTGGCGGTCCGCTCGGTGCGCCGGGCGGACCCCCGCGCGTCGGGGGAGTCACCCTGCCCGGCCGCCCGCGCCCCGGCGGCCGCGGCCTGCGTGAGCAGGCCGGCCCGCTGTACCGCGGTGAACGGGACCAGGCTCAGCGGACTCTGTCCGATCCGCGCCGCCTCGGCCGGGGTGATGCGCAGCGCGAGGTCGCCGCGCCGGCCCGAGCGGGACGGTTTGCCGTCGCCGCGCCGCGCCGCGCCGTGCTTGCCGTCCTCGCTCCCGCCCGGCTTCGCCTCCACGGTGGCGTCGTCCCCCTCGGGCGAGACCTGGCCGCCCGGCTTCCAGCCCGCCTCGGCAAGCAGCGCCTGAGCCGACTTCACGTCGGGCCCGCCGAGCGCGTCGCTGCTGTCGTGGTATCCGGCCTCGGCGCGGACGCGGAGGTGACTGCCGATCGGCTTGGCCGGCAGGCCGAGGCCGTCCAGCGCCTCGTGAGCGATCTTGGAGCGGTCGATGGCCCGGGCCACCGCCCGCCGCACCCGCTCGTCCGTGAGGGGGCCGGAGGCCCCGTTGAGCGCCAGTTGCGTGTAAGCGGGCTCCAGGGTCTTGCGCACGGCGTAGCCGCTCAGAGAGGCGTCGGCCTCCCGACGCCTCTCGCCCGAGTGTTCGCCGTTCTTGCCCTGGAGCTGCTTGGCGGAGCCGATGTGCGCGGCGGTCGCGGAGCCGACCCGGGCCAGGTCCAGCCGGCCCCCCTTCAGCGCCTGTTCCCGCTTGGCGTGCGGCACGGTGAGCAGCTGGATCCTGTCCAGCTTCGCCTCGTCGCCCCACCACTTCGGGTCGCGGGCCAAGGTGACGCGCCTGCCCTCGTGCTCCCGCCTGCCGAGCTTGAACGGGCCCGCGGAAACCGGCAGGCCCTTCTTCAGCGCGGCCGCGAACGCCTTGCGACTGCTCATGACCTCGGCCGGGTAGAGCGGCGTGAACAGCGCCTGCCAGTCGGCGTACGGCTCGCGGAAGGTCACCTCGACCTGCCGCGGCCCGTCGCCCTTGCGCACCGCGGCGATCCGGTCGTATCCGGCGTTGCGGGCCGCACCGTAGGCAGAGGTGTGGGAGCCGCGGCCGTCCAGGGCCTTCCACTGGGCGACGAAGTCCTTCACACCGATGGCGCGGCCGTTGTTCCACCGGGCGTCCTCAGCCAGTTCGTAGACGACCTTCTGCGGGTCGGTTCCGGTGACATGGGCCGAGACCAGGTAGTCCTCGTTCAGCTGGGGGCGGCCGCGCGAGTCCAGGGTGAACAGTGCCGGCAGCGTGGCCCCGGCGATGCGCGAGGTCGCCTGACCGGCGTCCGCGCGGAAGGTGTTCAGCGTCGTGGGAGCCGCGTCGACCGCCCAGTGCAGGGTGCCACCCTCGGCGACGTGCGAGCGGGCGGCCACGGCGATGTCCCCTTCGGCCGTGCTGCCGCCGCCGTCGTCCCCGGAGGAGCAGGCGGCCAGCGGCAGCAGCAGGCCGGTGGCGACCAGGACGGCGCAGCGGCGTGCGGCGGTGTCGACGGCGGAGTGCATGAGGAAGACCTCCCGTGGCCTGCGAGCTGTACTTCCACTGAAAGGGCAGGAGACCCGCGCGGCACGCCGGGGACGGCAAATCGGGTGACCTGCCAGAGGTCGGCCCAACGGCGTCGCTGCACGACGGGTCACATCCGCCCACCGTCTGGCTACGCTCCCCGACCGACGCACTGCACAGTGTCATGGATACGCACCGGCGGAGGGCTGAGGATGAGACGTCGACATTTCTTGGGCGCGGCGGTGGGCACCGCGGCGGCCGGGCCGGGCGCGGGACTGCTTGCGGGGGCCGTCCCCGCGGCCGCCGGACCCGGCCCGGGTCCGGCGGCGGGGCCGCCGACCGTGACGCCCGCCGACCTGCGCTTCCACTCCCGGGTCCTGCAGCGCGGCAGCGCCCGCCACGCGGGCCTCCTGCAGGAGTACGTCGAGCAGGTCGTGCCTGCCGCCGCTGCTTACCTGGAGCCCGGTCCCGGCCGCCCGCACCCCTCACACCCGGGTTTCGCGCTGCTGGCCGCACGGGACGGCGTCGTCGTGGAACATGCGGCACGCGGCTACGCCCTGCGCTACGCGAAGTGGGACGCGGAGGCCGAGCAGCCGGTCGAGCTGCCGCGCGAGGAGTGGGTGGAGGCACGGCCCGACACGATCTACGACATGGCCTCCTGCTCGAAACTGTTCACCTCGGTCGTGGTGGTGCGGCTCGCCGAGCGGGGCACGGTCGACGTGGACGCGCCGGTGCGCAGCTACCTGCCGGACTTCGACCGCACCGACCCGGCGAAGACGCCCATCACCGTCAAGCAGCTGCTCACCCACACCTCCGGCATGAAGCCGTGGATCGACCTGGGCCCCTACCCGGACAACGACGCGCGGATGGCGGCGATCTACGCGCAGCCGCTCGTGTTCGAGCCCGGCACCGACTACGTCTACTCGGACCTGAACCTGATCACCGTCGGGCGGATGCTCGAAGAGATCACCGGCGAGGGCCTGGACCGGCTGGTGGCCCGGCTCGTCACCGAACCACTGGGGCTGCGGGACACCGGGTACAACCCCCCTGCCTCGAAGCTGGAGAGGATCGCGGCGACCGAGTGGCAGCCGTGGACCGGGCGCGGCATGGTGCGCGGCAGCGTCCACGACGAGAACTCCTTCTACCTCGGCGGCGTCGCCGGACACGCGGGGGTGTTCTCCACGGCCCACGACATGGCCGTCTTCGGGCAGATGGTCGTGAACGGCGGCACCTACGGCGGCAGGCGGCTGATCGGCGAGGACTGGGTGCGCCGCATGCTGACCAACCACAACGCCGGGCTGGGCGGCGGCGCGGCCCGCGGCCTGGGATGGCAACTGGACCAGCGCTTCTACATGGACGCGCTCACCTCCCCGGTCAGCTTCGGCCACACCGGCTACACCGGCACCGACCTGGTGTGCGACCCGATCAGCGGGACGGTGTTCACACTGCTGACCAACCGGGTGCACCCGACCCGGGAGTGGGGCACCTCCAGCGACTACCGGCGTGCCCCGGCGCGGATGGTGGCACGCGCCCTGCCGGTGCGCCCGGCCACCGGCGGCACCGCCTGGTTCTCCGGGCAGCACGACAAGTCGGTGGCGACGCTGGGTGTGCCGCTGGGCGAGGAGGTGCACGGCGGAGCTCTGCGGTTCCGGCTGTGGTACGACACCGAGTCGACTGACGTGTGCACGCTGCAGGCGTTGACAGACGGCGCGGACTGGCAGGCCGTGCCGCTGCAGCTGCGGTCCGGGCGGCACCGCTGGCCGGCCGACGGCTGGTCCACGAACGGCGTATCCGGATTCTCCGCGCGGCGCTGGCTGGACGCGGCGGCCGTGCTGCCCGAAGGAACGACGCAGCTGCGCTGGCGGTACGTCACAGACAGCATCTATCAGGGCCGCGGCGTCTACGTCGATGACGTCCGGGTGCACAGCGGGCACCGCAAGATCTTCGATGGCGAGCGCCCGCGCGACGCGGCCCGCATCGTCGCCGACGGCTGGACCGTCTCGCGCGACTGACACGCCCCGGCGGGGCGCCGCTCAAAACAGGCTGAGCAGCGCCTCCGCCGGGTCGGCCGGCTTCGTGTCGCCTTCGGGCAGAGCCAGTTCGCACCACACGGTCTTGCCCTGCGGGGTGCGCCTGCTGCCCCATGCGGCGCTGAGCAGCTGGACGAGCTGCAGTCCGCGCCCGCCCTCGTCGGTGACCCGCGCACGCCGGCGGCGCGGCTGGGCGAGTGCCGCGTCCCACACCTCGCACACCAGGGTGCGGTCGCGCAGCAGCCGGAAGCGGATCTCGCCGTCCCCGTGCCGCAGGGCGTTGGTGACCAATTCGCTCACCAGCAGTTCGGTGGTGTCCGCGAGGTTCTCCAGATCCCACACCGTCAGCTGCTCGCGGGCCAGTTCGCGGGCGAGAGCCACCGAACGCGGCTCGGCGGGCAACTGCCAGTCGGCGACCGCTCCGGCAGGCAGTCCCTGGACCCGGGCGACCAGCAGCGCGATGTCGTCCTCACCGTGATGCACGTTCAGCCTGGTCAGCACCCGGTCGGCGACGTCCTCCAGCGCCAGCGGCGGGTCGGCCATCGCCTTCCGGAGGGCGTCCAGGCCCTCGTCGATGGGGTGGTCCCGCGACTCCACCAGGCCGTCGGTGTACAGGGCCAGCAGAGCGCCGTCCGGCAGTTCGACCTCGATCTCCTCGAACGGTTCGCCACCGACGCCCAGCGGCACGCCGCGCGGCACCTCCAGGAGCAGCGGCCCGTCCTCGCCTCCGTCGAGCTCGACGACCACCGGCGGCAGGTGGCCGGCGTTGGCGAACGTGCAGCGCCGGGTGACCGGGTCGTAGACGGCGTAGACGCAGGTGGCGAGATACACCTCGGACAGGTCGGTGAACTCGCGGTGCCCGGCGTGCCGGCTGCTGCCGCCGGGCGGTCCGCCCAGGCCGCGCGCCACCTCGTCGAGGGCGCCGAGCACCTCAGCCGGCTCCAGGTCGAGCAGCGCCAGCGTGCGCACGGCGGTGCGCAGTTCGCCCATCGCGACAGCGGCGCGCAGACCACGGCCCATCACGTCGCCGACCACGAGCGCCGTGCGGTGGCCGGGGAGTTCGATCACGTCGAACCAGTCCCCGCCGACCTCGGCGGCGGCGTTGCCCGGCAGGTAGCGGCAGGCGATGTCGATTCCGGCCGCGTCCGGATCGTCCGGCGGCAGCAGGCTGCGCTGGAGTATCAGCGCCCGCTCATGTTCGCGCCGGTACAGGCGGGAGTTGTCGATGCACACGGCGGCGCGGGTGGCCAGTTCGGCCGCGAGCGCGGCCTCGCGTTCGCCGAACGGCTGGCTTCCCTTGGCCCGGGAGAACTGCACCAGCCCGAGGATGCGGTCGCGGGCGGCGACCGGCACGGCCAGTGTCGAGCGCACGACGGCACCGAACCGTTCGGACTCGAAGCCGTCCTCTCCGGAAAGCCGCTGCACCCGACCGGTGCGCAGCGCCTCGGCGCAGGGTGAGGCGCCGGCGTAGCGGTGCCGGGAGCCGACGGTGACGGGAGCGGTGTCCGGGCCGCCGGACTGCGCGGGGACGAGCGGCCCGTCGGAGACGGCACTGGCGAAGGCGACGCGGCGCAGCGCGCCGGTGCCGTCGCCCGGGCCGGGGCCGGCCGGGTGCGGGTCGTCGCCGGCGAGCACGTCCTCGTACAGGTCGACGGAGGCGAGGTCGCAGAACTGCGGCACGGCGACGTCGAGCAGTTCGCGTGCCGTGGTCTCCAGGTCGAGGGAGTTGCCGATGCGGGCACCGGCCGCGTTCAGCAGCGCCAGCGCCCGTCGCACGTCGTCCGGCTTGCCCGCCGCCTCGACCGGGATGTCACTCAAGGCCGCCCCTTCCCTATGCCGTCGGCCGGCCGCCGGCCGCCGGCTTCCTGCGTCGCCGATCCGAGCAGTGTGGCAGGCCACGCCGGGCGTCCACATACTCTTCCCGATCACTGCACGCTTCCTGCCGATTTCGACAGAATGCGCACGGTTGCACTCGTCCTGTGTCGCGAAGACTCACGTCCTGCGTCAGGCGGACTCCTCTGTCTCCTAACCCGGCAGCGGGAGTTCGAACCAGACGGTCTTGCCCATCGCGCCGTGCCGGGTACCCCAGCGGCGTGAGGAGCGGGCGACCAGCTGCAGTCCGCGACCGCCCTCGTCCTCCTCGCCGGCCTGCTGCGGGCGCGGCGGGTCGGGCAGTGGGTCGGACACCTCCACCAGCAGGGACCGGCCCCGCACCATCCGGACGCCGATCGGGCCGTGCGCGTACCGCAGCGAGTTGGTGACCAGCTCGCTGACCAGCAGCACGGCCTCGTCCTCGAGGGCGCTCAACCCCCACTCGTGCAGGGCACGGCGCACAGTCGCACGGGCGTGGCGCACCGCGTGGCCCTCGGCGGGGAACGTCCAGGCCGCGGAGAAGCCTGCCGGGAGGCCGCCGAGCTGCGCCATGAGCAGCGCGACGTCGTCGGCGGCGTGGCCGGAAAGCGTCGCTCCCAGAGTGGAGATGACCGTGTCGCAGGCGTCCTCGAGGGAGACGTCGTCGCGGGCGGCGGAGTCGGGTGCGGCCGGCGCGGTGCTCAGCAGGCCGCGCAGCCGGTCGACTCCGTCAGTGATGGCCTCACCGCGGTTCTCGATGAGCCCGTCGGTGTAGAGCACCAGGACCGAGCCCTCCTCGACCTCGAACTCGGCGGACTCGAAGTCGACCCCCCCGACACCCAGCGGCGCTCCGGAGGGGATATCGACCGTACGTGCCTGCCGCCCGCCTCCTGGCGCGGCGGTCAGCAGCAGGGGTGGCAGGTGGCCGGCGCGGGCCAGGCAGCAACGGCGGGTGGAGGGGTCGTAGACGGCGTAGACGCACGTGGCCATCAGCGGTTCGTCGGGACTCGGCGTGAGGTCGTCGGCGAGTTCGCCCACCCGCTGCAGCAGATCGTGCGGGGACAGGTCCAGCCCGGCCAGGGTGCGCACGGCCGTGCGCAGGCGCCCCATGGTGGCGGCGGCCTGCAGGCCGTGGCCCATCACGTCGCCGACAACGAAGGCGACCCGGCCGCCGGCAAGCGGGATGACGTCGAACCAGTCTCCGCCGACCTCGGCGCCGCTGCTGCCGGGCACGTACCGGTAGGCAACGCGGACGCCGGGCGGTGCGGGCACGTGCTGCGGCAGCAGGCTGCGCTGCAGCATCGAGGGCGCCCTCACGTTCCCGGTCGTAGAGCCGGGCGTTGTCCAGCGAGATGCCCGCCCGGTCGGCGATCTCGGTGGCCAGCGCCAGGTCGTCCTCATCGAACGGGTCGCGGTCGGCGGTGCGGCTGATGACGAGGAGCCCCAGCACGGTGCCGCGGGCGCACAGCGGGACGGCCAGCAGCGAATGGATGTCCAGCTCGATCGCCGCCTGCACCTTGGGATCGCCGGGGTAGGTCGCGCCGGTCAGCTCCTCCCGGCTGCGCACCAGGTGAGGGGTGGCGGTGACCAGCGCGTCGGCGAAGACAGAGTCCGGCTGGAAAGCGATGTCCTGACCGGCCTGCAGCAGCCGGTCCACGACCGGGCCGCGTTCCTTCGCGGCCACACCGAGTTGGAGCAGCGGCGAGAGGGCCGGCGTACCCGGTGCGGGCAGTTCGCCGCCGTAGGCGACGGCGCCGTACAGCATCACGCCGGCGTAGTCGGCGAAACGGGGCACCAGTGCGCGCGCGAACGCCCGGGCGGTGGGGCGCACGTCGAGCAGGTTGCGCAGCGCGCCGGCGACGTGGTCGATGAGCGCGAGACGCTGCCGCGCCCGCTCGACCTTCTCAAGAGCGTCCCGCCGTTCGGTGATGTCCATGACTGTGCAGGTCAGGCCCAGCACGCTGCCGCCGTGGCCGGTCAGTCGGCTGTAGGAGACCGAGCGGGCTCCGGTGCCGTCGGGCGCCGGGGTGAGGATGTCGACGGCGGGTCGGCCGGTGCGCAGGACAGTGGTCTGGATCTGGGTGATCTCCTCAGCGACGTCGGGCGGCAGCACGTCGTGGACGGTACGCCCCAGGTGATCGGCCATCGGGACCCCGTTCAGGCGGGCGAGGGCCTGGTTCACACGGACGTAACGCAGGTCGGTGTCGATGAAGGCGATCCCGAGCGGCGAGGAGGCGAAGAGGGCGTCGAAGGCGACGAGGTCGTGCTCGACGGTGCGCAGCCGGCCTGCCTCCACCGCGGTGGCGACGACGACGGGAGCGCCTTCAGCGGTGTGCAGCACCACGGCCCGGCCTTCGAGTGGCATGTCGCGTCCGTCGCGGTGCCGGACGTGCAGCAGACCGCGCCAGTGCTCCTCGCCGCGCAGCGCCTCGGTGACCCGCCGGAGCTCGGCGGAGCCGGCACCTGCCCTCGGCGACAGGACCGCGTCGACGGGCCGGCCGAGGATGTCATCCGCCGACCAGCCGAGCAGTTCCTGAGCGGCGTGCGACCACAGCAGAATCCGGCCGCTCGGACCCAGGAGCGCGACGGCGACGCGGAGGGAGTCCAACGGGGAGGAGGCGTCCTCCCCGGAGGGCCGGCCCCCGGCAGCCTCGCCCGACGATGCGCCGTCCGGTTCAGCGGTCTGTGCCACGCCGCCCACGTCCTGATCGGGTAGTCCCTTGACCGAATGATTTCAGCCAGTTGGGATCAGTTGCCTACATACCCGATTCTGCCCGCGCTCAGACCTGAGCACAGCCTCAGCCGGTCCGGTCAGCGGTCCCTGGGTTCCACCAGATACCCCTCCGCGCGGCCGGCGCCGCCCCCCTCGTTCCGTCCGAGCCGGTCCGCCGCCGCCTGCGCCTCGCCCCGGGTGGCGTAACTGCCGACGCGATACCGGTTTCCGTGCCCGTCCTGACGTATGAGGAGCCAGGGCAGCACGATGCTGCTGTCGCCGCTCGTACTTCGCATATGCCAGACACTACGCTCCGTCTCTCACGCACCGCATTTGGATGGGCACGAAGGGCAGACGTTTTCGGCCAGGCGTTCGCACCCTCTACTTCACGGAGAAGTGGTATCCCAGCCGGAAGCCGTCGGCGGGCATGACGATGTCAGCGGTCTCCACGGGGCGGCGGCCGGCGAAGTGCGTACGCTCGACCGCGAGCATCGAGCGGCCCGGCACCCCTCCGAACGGCGCCGTCTCCTCGGCCCGGCCCGGGCGGACGTAGACCTCCTCGGCCACGTTGTCCACGACGACGCCGATCGCCGCCATGCGCGCCACCACCCCGCGGCCGGCGAGCGGTCCCTCCTCGGGCAGCATCACCGGCGTGCGGGCGGTGAGCTCCAGCGGCTCCCAGGAGACCGACATCATCACCGGGTCACCGTCGGTGCGGTAGACATAGCGGGTGCGCATCACCCGGGATCCCGGCTCGATCCGCAGGCGCTCGGCCGTCCCGGCCAGTGCGTCGACCTGCTCGCTGCTCGACTCCCAGGTGCCCTTCACATCCTCGTCGGCCTGCTCCTGACGGAACGGACTCGGATCGCCCAGCGGCCGGTAGCCGCTGCGCAGCACCACGCGGGGCAGCGGATGCTCCCGCACGTAGGTACCCGAACCGGACCGGCCCTCGACCAGCCCCTCGGCCATCAGCACCTTGCGCGCCTCCAGGGCCACGGTGTCGGAGACGCCGTACTCCCGCCGGATCTGGACCTGGGAAGGCAGCCGGGTGTGCGGGGGAAGCCGGCCTTCCACGATCTGCCGGCGCAGATCCTCGGCGACGCGCAGGTACGCGGGCTGCTCACCGAATGGCACGGGCCGCTCCCATCGGTTGTGACGTTGTGCGACAGCTTGACAACTCTCGGTTGCCGGACGCAACAATCGGCCAGCGATTCACCCGATGTGATGAGCCGCTGGTCGGGAGCCCGTCGTTCCGGCTCCCGACCAGCGCCGGTCAGCGTGCCCGGTCGAAGTCGACGGCGCTGTAGGCCCGCAGCTTGGACAACTTGTGGGTGGAGTCGATCTTCCGGATCGTGCCCGACTTGGACCGCATGACCAGCGACTGGGTGTAGGCGGTCTCCGCCCGGTAGTGGACGCCTCGCAGCAGGTCGCCGTCGGTGATGCCCGTCGCGACGAAGAACACGTTCTCACCGCTGACCAGGTCGTCGGTGGACAGCACCCGGTCCAGGTCGTGGCCGGCGTCCAGAGCGCGCTGCTTCTCCGCCTGGTCCTTGGGCCACAGCCTGCCCTGTATGGTCCCGCCGAGGCACTTGATCGCACAGGCGGCGATGATGCCCTCCGGGGTGCCGCCCACGCCGAGCAGCAGGTCCACGCCGGTCCCCTCGCGGACGGCCATGATGGCGCCCGCGACGTCGCCGTCGGAGATGAACTTGATGCGGGCGCCCGCCTCCCGGATCTCCTTCACGATGCCCTCGTGCCGCGGACGGTCGAGCACCACGACCGTGACGTCCTCGGGCGCGCAGCCTTTGGATTTCGCGATCCGCCGCACGTTGACGGAGGCGGGTGCATTGATGTCCACGTACTCGGCGGCCTCCGGACCGGTGACGAGCTTGTCCATGTAGAAGACCGCGGACGGGTCGAACATCGTGCCGCGGTCGGCGACGGCCAGCACGGACACGGCGTTGGCCATGCCCTTGGCCGTCAGCGTCGTTCCGTCGACCGGGTCCACGGCCACATCGCACTCGGCACCGGTGCCGTCGCCCACCCGCTCGCCGTTGAACAGCATGGGGCCTCGTCCTTCTCCCCTTCGCCGATCACGACGACGCCGTTCATCGAGACCGTCGAGACCAGGGTGCGCATGGCCTTCACGGCCGCGCCGTCGGCGCCGTTCTTGTCGCCCCGGCCGACCCAGCGGCCCGAGGCCATGGCACCGGCCTCGGTGACGCGGACCAGTTCGAGGGCCAGGTTGCGGTCGGGTGCCTCCGGAGAGACCTCGAGCTGCGAGGGCAGATGATGGTGGTCGGTCATCGGAGCGCACCTTTCTGTACGGCGACGGCCGCTGGGTGAGGGTGCCCATGACTCTATCGAGGGTCGGACAATATGAGCAGGGCGCCCCACGGATGAGCGGTATCGCTCCGCCCGGGTACCCGCGGGAGGCACCCGTCCTCGGGACGGACCGGGGCATGGGGGACGATGGGCGGGTGGCAGCAGACAAGAAGCGCGGTACGCAGACGATGCGGGACATGGTGCTCTCGCTCGCGGTCATCCTGCTCGCCGCCGGCGTGATCTACCTGTTCATCCCGCACGACGCCGACCGGAACCCCGTGAAGACGGTGGACTACCGCGTCGAGCTGAGCACGGCACGCCGGGCGGCCCCCTACCCGATCGCGGCCCCTGACGGGCTGCCGACGGGCTGGCGGGCCACCTCCGTCACCTACGACGCCAGCAGCGACAAGGGCGGCGCGGCCTGGCACCTGGGCTTCCTCACCGGCAAGGACCAGTACGCGGCGGTGGAGCAGAGTGACGCGCGGCCGACCGCCTACGTCGAGAAGGTCGACGCAGGGCGCGCGGAAGACCGACCAGCAGCCGCACCATCGACGGCGACCGCTGGGTGCGCTGGCACGGCGACAAGTACGACGCGCTGGTGCGCCGCAGCGACGGCTGGACCACGGTCGTCACCGGCACGGCCCCGGTGGACAAGCTGGCCGAACTGGCCGGTGCGCTCACCGAGGGCGGCGCGAAGAACACCGAAGCACGGACACGCGCAGGCCTAGCGCGAGCCTGGTCATGACCCTGCCCGCCCCACGGGCGCTCGGGGGAAGCGCGGGGACGGGCAGGGCGTGACGGGGCGCCGCCGAGGCGGCGCGGCCATCAGACGGTGGTGACGGCGTCCTCGAAGGCGAGCCGCGGGGAGCGCGGACGGTAGGCGTCCTCGCCGGGCTTGCCGATGTTGACGACCAGCAGCACCTTCTGCCTGCCGTCGCCGAAGAACTCCTTGTTGACGCCCTCCTGGTCGAAGCCGGTCATCGGACCGGCGGCCAGTCCGGCGGCACGGACGCCCAGGATGAAGTAGCCGGCCTGCAGCGAGGCGTTGAACGTACCGGCGGCCTCCCGCGGCTCCGGCTCGGCGAAGACGGAGTCCTTCAGGCCCGGCACGGCAGGGAACAGCTCCGGCAGCCGCTCGTGGAAGTCCAGGTCGACCGACAGGATCGCCGTCAGCGGCGCCGTCGAGGTCTTCGGACGGTTACCCTCCGCCATCTGCTGCACCAGCCGCTCGCGCGCCTCCGCGGAGCGGACCAGCGTCACCCGCAGGGGCGACTGGTTGAAGGCGGTGGGTGCGTACTTGACGAGGTCGTAGACCGCCCGGATCTGCTCCTCGCTCACCGGCTCGTCGGTGAACGTGTTGGCGGTGTGCGCCTCACGGAACAGGAGGTCCTGGGCGAGCGGGGTCGAGGGCGAGGGCCATGGGGGCTGCTGCGGCCTTTCGGTGGGGTACGTCGTGAGCCCTTCACCCTACGGGTGTGCTGATTAAAGGTTCAACCAAAACGGTGGCCGTCGACGCTGTCTGACAGCTCACTCCCCCGGTTCCTCGTCGTCGGCGCCCTCACCCGCCTCCGCCGCCTCGCCGTCCTCCTCCGCCTCCAGGACCGCGTCGAGCCGGGCCCGGGCGCCCTCCAGCCACTCGCCGGCAGATCCGGGCCAGCTCCTCGCCGCGCTCCCACAGCGCCAGCGAGTCCTCCAGCGTCGAACCTCCGGCCTCCAGCCGCTGCACCACCTCGACCAGCTCGGCGCGGGCCTGCTCGTAGCTCAGCGTGGACTCTTGCGTCGTCATGCCCCCAGGCTATTCGCCCGGTCTGACGGTGACCGTCACCCCGAAGTCGCCCTCGGCGACCCGCGCCCGCAACTCCTCACCCCCGGCGACCTCGTCCGGCTTGCGCACCACCGCACCGTCCGCGCGCTGCAGCACCGCGTACCCGCGCTCCAGCGTCGCCGCGGGCGAGAGCGCCACGACCCGCGCCCGGGTGTGCTCCAGGTCGTCCTCCGCCCGGTCGAGCCGGTGGCCCAGGCATGCGGCGGGCCCGGTGCAGCAGCCCGTCCAGGCCCTCCCCCCGGGACTCCAGCATCGTGTGGGGCGCCGCCATCACCGGGCGGGTCATCACCTCGCGCAGGCCGCGGTGCTCCCGGTCGAGCATGCCGGCCGTCACCCGCCAGGCCCGCTGCCGCAGCGCGTGCACCCGCTCGCGCTCCTCACCGACGTCCGGCACGGTGCGCTTGGCCGCGTCGGTAGGCGTCGAGGCCCGCAGGTCGGCCACCAGGTCGAGCAGCGGCGCGTCCCGCTCGTGCCCGATCGCGGAGACGACGGGGGTGCGGCAGGCGGCGACCGCCCGCACCAGCTCCTCGTCGGAGAACGGCAGCAGGTCCTCCAGGCTGCCGCCGCCCCGCGCGATGATGATCAGATCGACCTGCGGGTGCGCGTCCAGCTCCCGCACGGCACTGACCACCTGCGGCACGGCGTGCACGCCCTGGACGGCCACCTGCCGCACCTCGAAGCTGACCGCCGGCCAGCGCAGCGTCGCGTTGCGCAGCACGTCCCGCTCGGCGTCCGAGGCGCGGCCCGTGACCAGTCCGATCCGCTGCGGCAGGAACGGCAGCGCCCGCTTGCGGTCCGCGTCGAAGAGGCCCTCGGCCGCGAGCGCGTGCTTGAGCCGCTCCAGCCGCACCAGCAGCTCGCCCACGCCGACCGGGCGGATTTCGGTGGCGCGCAGCGACAGCTTCCCGCGCGGCGCGTACCAGGACGGCCGGGCCAGCACCACGACGCGCGCGCCCTGCGTCACCATGTCCTCGACCTGGCCGAAGACGTCGCGGCGGGCACACGACGTCCAGCGAGATCTCGTGCGACGGGTCACGCAGCGTCAGATAGACCCAGCTGGTCCGGGACCGCCGGTTGAGCTGGGTGATCTGCCCCTCGACCCAGACCGCGCCGAGCCGGTGGACCCACTCGCCGATGAGCTGCGAGACCTTGGAGACCGGAACGGGCGCCTCGGGGGAGGTGTTCAAAGCCATACCTGGAGGCTAGTCCGTGCGACACGACAGCAGAACCGCCGACCGCCCGGTCGGGTGAGCCGCCGGCGGCGGCGTGACCTTTACCATGGTCCGCATGACTGCAACGCGCCGCCGTGTCCTGCTCGCCGCCCCTCGTGGCTACTGCGCCGGCGTGGACCGCGCCGTGATCGCCGTCGAGAAGGCCCTCGAGCAGTACGGCGCACCCGTCTACGTCCGACACGAGATCGTCCACAACAAGTACGTCGTGCAGACGCTGGAGAAGAAGGGCGCGATCTTCGTCGAGGAGACGACGGAGGTCCCCGAGGGCGAGATCGTCATCTTCTCCGCGCACGGCGTGGCGCCCACCGTGCACGAGGAGGCCGAGCGCGGCCGGCTCGCCACCGTCGACGCCACCTGCCCGCTGGTGACGAAGGTGCACAAGGAGGCCGTGCGCTACGCCAAGGACGACTACGACATCCTGCTGATCGGGCACGAGGGCCACGAGGAGGTCATCGGCACCAGCGGCGAGGCCCCCGATCACATCACGCTGGTCGACGGGCCCGCAGGACGTGGAGAACGTCGAGGTCCGGGATCCGGAGAAGGTGGTGTGGCTGTCGCAGACCACCCTCTCGGTCGACGAGACGATGGAGACGGTCGACGCGATCAAGGGCCGGTACCCGAACCTGATCAGCCCGCCCAGCGACGACATCTGCTACGCGACGCAGAACCGGCAGACCGCGATCAAGCAGGTCGCCCGCGAGGCGGACCTGGTGCTCGTCGTCGGCTCCAAGAACTCCTCGAACTCCGTCCGACTGGTGGAGACGGCCCTCGCGCACGGCGCGAAGGACGGCCATCTGGTGGACAACGCGGGCGAGATCGACGAAGCCTGGCTGGAGGGCGTGGAGACGGTCGGCCTGTCCTCTGGCGCCTCGGTGCCGGACGTACTGGTCGACGGCGTGCTGGAGTGGCTGACGGAACGCGGCTGGGAGGACGTCGAGCTCGTCCAGCCCGTGCAGGAGCACATGCAGTTCTCGCTGCCGAAGGAGCTGCGGCGCGACCTGCGGGCGGAGGCGGCCGGCAAGGTCCGCTGAGGCTGCGGTGTGAGGGCGCCGGCGACCGCGCGGCCCGTCGTGCGCCCACCGGGCGGACGGCACGGCGCCCGCTCGCCGCGGGCGAGCCGGGAGTTCCCGCCGCGGCCGCAGGGCCGGGGTGGCCGAGGACAGGATCGTGCCGCCGCACACTCACCGGTGTGCACGGCGGCGCGGCCGCCGGCGACACCATCGCGTCGCCCCGAGTCCTCTCCGACGAGGCGGGCAGCAGCCGCGGTCAGTACCGACGAGCTGGGCGTGCGCGCCGCAGCCGACGGGCCAGCGCGACGAGGAACGCCACGAGCGTGCCCCCATACACCCAACCGGCGTGCACGGCGAGCGCCGTCACGAGCGCCGTCACGGCGGCGCCGAAGCCGTCAGCCGCACCTGGCAGCAGGACGAGCAGCCCGGCCGCGTACGTCGACGGCGCCGCGATGGGCGCCATGAACAGGTCGGCGGGACTCATCCACAGCGCCGCCGCCGCGCTCACGAGCAGGAAGAGCACACCGTAGGCGGTGGCGGAGCCGCCGGCCAACCCGTCGAGTCCCCCGACGACCACCATCGCGCCGGTGGCGAACAGCACGCTGCCCAGCGCGGTGAGCCGCGGCTGCGGCAGCCGCACGCGCAGCGCCGTACGGGCTGCGCCGGTACCCCGGGCCGCCGCACGTCGCCCTTCTCCGGGTCGCGCGCCGACGCGGCGCCGCACGTGACCGTTCGCATACGTACTGTGTCGGTCCACGCCATCACCGTAGGCGGCGGAGCCGCCACGCCGCGCGGCGCAACACACATGGGCGCACGCCCGCACGTACGTGCGAGCACGGCACCGCCCGTAGACTGGTGGACCGGCCCGCCTGCGTCCGGGCCCGTCCACCGGAACCTCGCAACGGGAAGTCGCCACGTGTCGCTCACGATCGGAATCGTCGGCCTGCCGAACGTCGGCAAGTCGACGCTGTTCAACGCCCTGACCAAGAACGACGTCCTGGCGGCCAACTACCCGTTCGCCACCATCGAGCCGAACGTCGGCGTCGTCGGTGTACCGGACCCGCGGCTGGCGAAGCTGGCGGAGCTCTTCGCGTCGCAGAAGATCCTCCCGGCGACCGTCGACTTCGTCGACATCGCGGGCATCGTGCGCGGCGCGAGCGAGGGCGAGGGCCTGGGCAACAAGTTCCTGTCGAACATCCGCGAGTCCGACGCGATCTGCCAGGTCATCCGCGCCTTCAAGGACGACAACGTCGTCCACGTCGACGGGAAGATCTCACCGAAGGACGACATCGAGACGATCAACACCGAGCTGATCCTCGCCGACCTGCAGACGATCGAGAAGGTCCTCCCCCGCCTCCAGAAGGAGGCGCGGGTGAAGAAGGACCGGCAGGCCGAGGTCACGGCGGTCCAGGAGGCGCAGGCCATCCTGGAGGAGGGCCGCACCCTCTTCTCGGCCGGCATCGCCCAGGGCACGGAGGCCGCGGCACCGCTGCACGAGCTGCACCTGCTGACCACGAAGCCGTTCATCTACGTCTTCAACGTCGATGAGGAGGAGCTGGTCGACGAGGACTTCAAGGAGGAGCAGCGCGCGCTGGTCGCCCCGGCGGAGGCGGTCTTCCTGAACGCCAAGCTCGAAGCCGACCTCGCGGAACTCGACGAGGCCGAGGCCCTCGAACTCCTCGAGACCGTCGGCCAGGAGGAGCCCGGCCTGGCCACCCTGGCCCACGTCGGCTTCCGCACCCTCGGCCTGCAGACGTACCTGACCGCGGGCCCGAAGGAGACCCGCGCCTGGACGATCAAGCAGCAGGCGACGGCCCCGGAGGCGGCCGGTGTGATCCACACCGACTTCCAGCGGGGCTTCATCAAGGCGGAGATCATCTCCTACGACGACCTGGTCGGGCTCGGCTCCATCGCCGAGGCCCGCTCCGCCGGCAAGGCCCGCATGGAGGGCAAGGACTACGTCATGCAGGACGGCGACGTGGTGGAGTTCCGCTTCAACGTCTAGTACGTCCGGCGAAAGGCCGTCTGACCTGCGGCGGATCTGGTTGGGCGGCCTTTGCGGTCCGCACAGAGTCCGCAGCGAGCTGACTTCGGTCAGCGCGGGGTAGCGGCTACGCCGCTTCGTCGACCTGTGGCTTGGCATCGGCGGACTGGTCCGCGTACGCCTTGCCGACCGCGACCCGGGGCCGCTCCTCGTAGTCGGGCCACAGATGGGTGCGGCGCCGTGAAGATCCAGCCCTCGGGCTCATCGGCGGGCAGTCCCGCGGGTGGAGACGGGATCGACGTCGGAGGCCCACAACGGGCTGCTGTAAGGGGCAGCGAGGAACTGGACGTTGCCGCCGAAGTCCTTGTGTATCTGCGCCAAGCACCAGTTGCCGCTCTCCCACGCACCGGCGACGCGGCCACACTCGATCAGCGTGCCGTCCAGCACCAGATACGTCATTCCCTGCGGCAGCGTCCGAGGGCCTCGTGCAGGTCAGGGGCGGGGTCGGCCAGGACGTCGATGCCCTCGTGCAGGCAGCGGTAACCAAGGGGCCTGCGAGACCCCGGCGTCGCGAGCCGGGCAGTGCACGCAGCCGCGTTCCCGGAACCAGCGCAGCACCAGCACCGCCTGCCGGAACGGGCCAGGACACGCGAGCCGCACGGGGTGCCGATGCGGTGCCGATGCGCGGCCAGCCTCTGGCTTGTCGGACGATCTTGTGGTGAGAACCGTCCTACCAGGGGCTTTGCGTCTGTCTGCGGCGTCGCTCAGTCTCCGATCACGCCCTGCTCGAGAAGATCAACCCGCATCGCGAAGTCAGTGTGCTGATAAATTGTTACGCTCCACGCCAAGATCCACGGGGGAGGCTCGGTTGGGAGACGATCAGGCGCAATCGGCGGACTACGAACGCGTACTTGACGCAGTGACAGCCCCGGTGACGGAAGCCTATTACGCGCAGCGGGTTCAGTCGGGCTTCAACGCACGGCTCAGGGCGCAGGCGGCACAGTCCACCATCACCCTGTTCGCCGGAGGCCTCTTCGCCGCCCTGACGTTCACCACCCTGGCGGATCGGGGCAAGCCGACCCAGGTCGCTGCGGTCATTGCGGTCGGGCTGTGGCTGATCGCGGCTCTGCTCTACATGAGCGCGGTCGCGTTGCCCGTGGTGGACGCCCCGGGGCCCGGTTTCGTCAAGACCCGTGAGGCACTGGTCAAAAGGGTCCTGGACAAGGCGAACCACGAAGCCCGGGAGATCGACAAACGTCAGGAGCGGGCCAACCGGGTCGCCGCGGCGGCGGTTTTCATGAGCGTCGTCACGTTCGCCCTCGGTGTGCTGCTGGGTCCTGAGCAAGAGTCCGTCGCGGGGACTGTCGTCGTCGACCCGTCCTATCGGACTACGTTGACCGCTCTGTGTGGCTCGGGGCTCGACCGTATCTCGGGCAAGGTCGTCAAGGGGTCGCTGGCCGCACAGTTCATCGAGGTGAAGCCCGAGAGGGGCACGTGTGAGGGACAGGATGTTTCCCTACGGATCCCCCGTTCTGCGGTCAAGGGAGTGAGGTTAGGCGATGGCTGAGCGGGAAACATCGGCATACATTCTCTGTGTGGGTCCCGTCCCCGGACCCACGGAGGCGTTCGATCGCAGCGTTGAGGCTGTCGTGCGGGATCTGCGAAGCCTTCATGACTCGGGGAAGCACCTGGACGGGCTGTTCGTCCTCGGCACCCGCGGGGAGCTGCCCGGGGGCGGATACCAGGCCGCCCGGGACCTGGTCGACACACTGGTGCTGGAGTGCATGGGCCATGCGCCGAACGCCACGCCGGTGGTCCTCGCGGCGCCCGGACTGGGTGACCGCCGTACGGACGGGGCCGGGCGCCGGACCCTGGTCCGGCGCGCTCTGACGGACATGTGGGAGGGCTACGCCGACTACTTTTGGCGCGGTGACCTCGATGAGGAGGTAGCGCAGTCGCTGAGGACCGATGTCTTCGGTGGGTTCGAAGAATGGCAGAGCCGCATTCGCCAGCCCGGTTCCTGGGTGCACACCGGCGTGCTGGCCGGTGATGCGGCGTCGAGCATCGACCTGGGGAGCCGGAACATCGGCCTGGTCACGGTCAACACGGTTTTCCGCATGGTCGCCGAGGACGCTCCGGTGACCTTGGCGGGTTGCTACGACCAGCAGCTGAACCGCGCGGTCGGCGCGGACTTCTCGGCTTGGGCAGAGGACAAGGCGCTGACAGTCCTCCTCGCCGGCCACACGTGCGCTCTCCCCGACGTCTCCACACCCGTGCTCGCCCTGGCCGGAGAGGGAGAGGCGGGCGGCGGCTGGCAGGTCGTGTCCCGGGCCCCCGGGCAGGTGCACCGGCTGCTGCGGGTGAACTTCCGTGACCAGGGCCTCGAAGTGGTGGACGTCGAAGCGGACCGCCCCGTTCCCCTGCTGTCACGAGGTTCTTCCGCATCAGTGACCGCGCCCGCGCCGACGAACCGGGACCGCGCACCGGAGGAAACCGACGAAAGGAGGCTGGTTCAGGACTTCTACCGGCAGGCTTCCACCGGGCGCATGGTGCTGGTGCTGGTTTCCGGGCCGGAAGCCGACAGCGCGGTTCTGGGGACGGACGAGCTGAACGAACGGCTCGCCGGGCTGGTGTACGGCTCCACCCCTTCGCCTCTGCCGTCACTCGCGGAAACCTGGGACGCCGCCCGCGAGGAACTGTCCGCAGGTCAACTCGAGCAGCAGGTCAAGGTGCTGCTGTGCCCACCCGGCGCGAATCCTCGGGCGGCACACCGTGTGCTGAAGTCTCCCTGGTGGCGCATCTACGACTTCACGGGGTCCGACACCTTCGCCGTCGCTGTCGGTCGGGATCCGCAACTCGCCGACACCGTCGCCCTTGTCAACGGGGCCCAGGAGGTGCCCGGGAAGAAGAAGAACGTCATCGAAGTCGTGTCCATGAACGGAACGGTGGGCGAGGCGGAGGGATACGACTTCGGGACGGTGTCGACGCAGGACAGCGATCCACGCAACTTGTGGCGTCGGCAGTTCCAGACCGAACTGCTCAATCGCCCGGTGCTGTTCATGGCACTGTCTCCCGACAGCCCGGCGCTGTGGGACACGATCGCGCTGACCGACAGACTGTCCGGATCCGGTGGCGGTTACCCGGGCTTCATCGTCACTCCCGCAGGCTCTGACGCCAACCGCCCCAGGCTACGGCGCGCAGGGCTGGGGCACATCCAGGAGGCCCCTTTCGATTTCACGACCCGGAGACTGAACCCCGGTCACGGAGATCTGATGGAGGGAATGCGGTCGCTCTCGCAGTCGCACGCGGGCGAACGCAGGGGCACCGGAGCCGTGCAGGTGGCGTCTCTGATCGCGGATGCGCCGAAGGGAGACCGTGCCTTTCTGGAGGGCAGTGAGCCCACGTGGGGCGACATCGTCCACGACGTTGCCACCGACCTGTCGATGGTGGAGGCGCTGGAGAAGGCGGCGCAGCGTGATCAGAGTGGCCGGGCACCCATTGTCCTGCTCAAGGGAAGCGCCGGCTCGGGCAAGACGACGGCACTGATGCAGTGTGCCTACCGCTTCCATGTGCGGGGCGAGAAGGTGTGCTGGGTGGACCGTGACGCCTCGGTGCGGCGCCGGACCATCGAGGGCCAGGTTCTGGAACAGCACATCGAGGCTGTGTTCGTCGATGACGTCGACATGTTCGGCGGCCAGGCGGCGACGATGCTCAAGACCCTGAACAAGGGCGGCGAGACCGCGGTGGTCGCCGCCATCCGCACGACCCGTCACTCCGTCCTGGACGCCACGTTCGATCCCACCACCTTGCGATCCGACGAGCCTCTCACCGACGCGGATCTGAAGAACCTCATCAAGGCGCTGAAGAAGCAGGGGCTGCTGGGTGAGCTGAAGAAGCATCGCCTGCCGCACCAGCGTCTCAACGCGATGCGCACCATCTGCGAGCGGGGCTTGCTCGCAGCGATGATCAAGGTGGTGACCGGTAAGGACTTCGAGGAGAAGGTCCGCAGCGAGTTCCAGCAGTTGGGCGACGAGGAGCAGGCGGCGTACTCGACCGTCTGCCTCTTCGAATCCGCGCTCGTCTACAAGCAGCGCGGCATAGACGAAGAAGATCTGCTGTTGATCATCGCCGGCGGCAAGGCACCCACGCGCGGCCTGCGCGAGGCAGTCTCGAAACTTGTCGGCATGGGGATACTCATGCGGTCCGGGGACGGCCGGGTCCGGTGCCGGCAGCGCGCCATCGCGGACAGCGTGGTCGATTCGGTGCTCAGGAACAACATCAAGCAACTGTCCTCGGTGGTGGAGTTCTTGCTCGTCTTCTATGCGGCGAGGGCATGCAACATCCAGGACAACGACCATCCCCTGCGCAGAGCGATGATCAAGCTGCTTAGCCATTCGCTGATGAACGACCTGAAGCTCCCGGTCCACTCCGTGCGGAATATCTACCACAGGGTGCTCCCCTCACTTCAGGACGATCGGCACTACTGGCTGCAGCGGGGGCAGTTCGAGCTGGAGAACGGAAACCTCGGCGTCGCCCGCAACCACTTGCTGAGTGCCAAGGGATGTGACGGAGGAGAGCAGGACACCTTCGTACGAACCACCAGTAGCGCGATCGACCTGAAGGCGGCGGCCAAGGCACCACGGAAACCCGATCTTGAAAAGGCAGCCGTCAACGCTGTCCAGGAGCTCTACGCCGTCACTCGCGAACGCGGCGGGGACGCTCCGCACAGTTACACGATCCTGGCCCGTGAAGGCAGCAGATGGCTGGAAGCTTGTGCCGAAACCCTCGATTCCCAGACGTTCCTGGACAATCAGACTTTGGTTCTCCAGATCATCGCGGAAGGCAAGAGGTTCTGCCGCGGCAACCACCAGTTCATGTCCGTCGCTGATACCTACGAGCCGTTCCTCAAAAGGCTTCAGCCAGGGGGTCCCGGAGTCCCGGTTTAAGCCGTTCGCCGTCACGGCTGCCAGTTGTCACCCTGAGTCGCCATGAAACGAAGTGGTACGGGGACGCAGTCCGCGTGTGCTCGGTGAGGGCCGTGCTGATCCGGCGCAGCGACTCCGCGTGGGTTGCTTCCGTAGCACCGAAGTAGAAACCTCCCGCCGCCCTGCAGGCCGCATCGAGGAGGAACGTCTTGCCCTGGCGACGGCGGCCGGAGACCACGCACGGAGTGGCATCGGGCTGGGGATCGTTGATGAAGCGGCGCAGAGCGGCCCACTCGTGGTCCCGGTCGAACATGTCGGAGGGCTTGTCCACAAGAGCCACTCACATTTGTAGGTGTGCGGTTCTGTAAGGTGAACCCTCTATATGTGACTACGCAGTGGAGTCGGACGACTCCCATCGGCGGGATCACCGTCTGCCTCTGGTCGACCCCGCCTGTTCGGAGCCATGGTGTGGGCCATGCACTTCACCACGCGTCCGGAACTCAGCGGCACCTTCGGGATGGTCTCCTCCACCCACTGGCTCGCCTCGGCAGCGGGCATGAGCGTCCTGGAGAGAGGCGGTAACGCCTTCGACGCGGTCGTCGCCGCGGGGTTCACCCTCCAGGTGGTCGAACCGCACCAGAACGGTCCCGGAGGGGACCTGCCGCTGATCTTCGCCTCGCCGGGCGATGAGCCAACCGTGCTCTGCGCGCAAGGTCCGGCGCCCGCTGCGGCCACACCCGAGCACTTCCGCGGCCTCGGACTGCGCGCGATCCCCGGCACCGGCACCCACGCGGCGGCGATCCCCGGTTCCACGCTGGGCTGGCTGACGCTGCTGCGCGACCACGGGACGTTCGCGCTCGCGGACGTGCTCGAGTACGCCATCGGGTACGCACGCCACGGTTTTCCGGTCACGCAGAAGATCAGCGAGTGCATCGCGAAGGTCGAGCGGCTCTTCGTCACCCACTGGACCACGTCGGCCGCCCTGCACCTTCCGCAGGGGCGGACGCCACGACCGGGTGAGCTGCTGCGCAACCCCGTACTGGCCGACACCCTCGAACGGCTCGTCACGGTCTCGGCCGACAAGCCCCGTGAGGCCGGGATCGACCGAGCGGTCGAGGAGTGGACGACCGGCCGGACCGCGCAGGCGATGGTCGACTTCTGCGCGACAGAGGTCGTCGACTCGACCGGAGAGCGCCGGCGCGGGCTCCTCTCCGGCGACGATCTCGCGGCGTGGCGCCCGACCTACGAGAGCACCGTGAGCATCGACTACCGCGGCCACCGGATCCACAAGCCCGGCGCCTGGTCGCAAGGTCCGGTGCTCCTGCAGCAGCTCGGCATGCTCGCCGACGACGTCCTCGCTCCGGGAACCGCCGAACACATCCACCGGGTCGTCGAAGTCTCCAAGCTGGCCTTCGCCGACCGCGACGCGTGGTACGGCGACATGCCGGACGTACCGCTCGACGTCCTCATCTCACGCGCCTACGCGGCCGGACGGCGGCTGCTCGTCGGCGAGGAAGCGAGCCGGGAGCTGCGCCCCGGGATGCCGGACGGGCGGCAGCCGCGGCTCCCCGTCGTCTCCGCCGAGCTGATCGCGGAGGCGTTCCGTCACTCGCTCGGCGAGCCCAACGCGGTGGCTCCCGGCAGCCCGGCGGACGACGGCCCGCTGCCGAGTGGCGAGGCGCGGACGGACACCGTCCATGTCGACGTCGTGGACCGGTCCGGGACGATGATCTCGGCGATGCCCAGCGGAGGCTGGCTGCACTCCTCCCCCGTGATACCCGAGCTCGGGTTTCCGCTGGGGACCAGGCTGCAGATGGCCTGGCTGGAGGACGGCCTGCCGAACACGCTCGCGCCGGGCAAGCGCCCCCGCACCACGCTCTCGCCGACCCTGGTCACCCGTGGCGACGAGCCGGTGCTGGCCTTCGGCACGCCCGGCGGCGACCAGCAGGACCAGTGGCAGCGGAACTTCCTCCTCAACGTCCTCGACGGCGGGATGAACCTGCAGGAGGCGATCGACTTCCCCCAGTTCCACTCCACGCACTTCCCCAGCTCCTTCTATCCGCACGAGAGCCGGCCGGCCGGCGTGGTCATGGAGGGACGGGTCGGCGAGAGGGTCATCGCCGAACTCGAGGCCCGCGGCCACGAGATGCAGCGGGCCGGCGACTGGGAGCTCGGCCGGCTCTGCGCGGTAGGCCGCACGCCGGAGACCGGCCGGCTGTCCGCGGGGGCCAACCCGCGCGGCATGCAGGGCTACGCCGCCGGCCGCTGAGCGGCGGCCCCGGCCGCTCGGTCACCGACGGCCGGGCCTGGGCAGGACTACATGGCGCCGGCCAGGGACAGCTTCGCAGCGAAGCCCAGGAACGCCGCACCGGCTGCCGCCGACGCACCGGCCTGCAGGCGGCGGCGCTTGCGGAAGGCCGCCGCCAGCCACGTCCCGGAGAAGATCAGCACGGAAAGGTAACCGATGCTGAACAGCTGCGCCCACAGCGCCAGCGCGAGGAACGACACCGCGGGGTGGGGATAGGCCGGATCCACGAACTGCACGAAGAACGAGACGAAGAACAGGATCGCCTTCGGATTCAGCAGACTGGCCAGCAGAGCCCGCCGGTAGGGCCGCTCCACGGTGTGGCCGGAGGTGTCCTCGGCCGTCCCAGAGGCCGGAGCCTCCGCCCGCGCCTCGCCCCGGCGCCGACCCAGCCGCCAGGCCGCCTGCAGCATGCCGACCGCGAGCCAGGTCAGGTACCCGGCGCCCGCGAACTTCACTACCGAGAAGGCCGGCGGGCTGGCGTGCAGCAGAGATGCCACGCCGCCTGCGGAAAGGGCCATCAACACCGTGTCCCCGCACATCACCCCGCCCGCGGCCCGGTATCCCGCGCGGACACCACGCCGGGCCGCAACCGAGACGACATAGAGCGAGTTCGGTCCCGGCAGCAGAATGATCAGAGCGAGGCCCATGAGATAGGTGGGCAGATCCGTGATTCCCAGCACGAAGAGCAGCCTGGCACGGAGCCCGTGTCAGGCGCAGAGCGGGTCTGGACAGCGCCGGCGACCGGGCCGATGAGCCGGGACGACTTCGACGCTCTGGTCGCCGACGAGTGCTGACCGCTTGGCCTGGGAGCCGTCTCAGCGGCGGCGGATCAGGGTGACGACGTGGTCCGCGACCGCGTCGAGGACGGCTGCGGCGCCCTTGCCGTCTCCCAGGACGAGGAAGTTGAGGGTCAGCCCGTCGATCATCGTCGCCAGGTAGCGCACGAGCGTCTCGTCCGGAACGGTGAGCGTGAAGCCGAGCCGGGCGCGCAGTTGGTCGATCATGGCGGCGTTCGTCGCGGCGTACTGCTCGTACTGGCGCCGGGCCAGGTACTCGAAACCGGGCTGGCGCAGGGCGTACTGGGTGAGTTCGTAGGTGAGCATGTGCTCGGCGGGGTTGGCGAGCACGTGGTCCCAGTAGGTGTGCAGGGCCGACGCGGATCGCCTCGCGCACGTTCGGACACGGGCTGGATGCCCTCTGCGACGGGCGTGACGGAGTGCTCGGTGATCGTCTCCATCACGGACTCGATCATCGCCTGCTTGCTCTCGAAGCAGTAGTGGAAGACGCTCAGCGAGACGCCCGCCTCGGCGCAGATGGAACGGGTGGTCGCCTTGGCGACGCCGTCGCGGGTCATCACCCGGATCGCCGCCTCGACCAGCTGTCTGCGCCGCTCCGCCGACGGCAACCGTGCCATGGTCCGCTCCTCCGCTCCCGCCCAGCCTAGATCCTGTCGGGCCGGGATCCTCCCGTGGCCCCGGCGCCGACCGGGGCGCTTCCCCCGCGCCGACGGGGCCCCTGCTGCCGGGAGGCAGCCGAGTGCTCTGGGCAGGTGGGTGGGTTCTCCGTCATCTGAGGGGTGCCTCGGCGGGCTCACAGGAAGGTGCGGCCCTCGCCGCGGTAGGTGGCGACGGTGCCGGCGAGGCCGGCGTCGTCGACGAGGTGCAGGGCGTCGACGTGTTCGCACAGTTCGCCGGCCTTGGCGTGCCGGAACCAGACGCGGTCACCGACCCGCAGCCCGGCCGCACCCGGTCCGGTCAGCGGCGTCTGGACCTCGCCGGCGCCCTCGGCGGCCACCAGGGACAGACCTGGCGGCCACACCGGGACGGGCAGCCGGTCCCGGCCGGGGCGGCCGGAGGCGATCCAGCCACCGCCGAGGACGGTGGCGTGCCGCGGGGAGGGCCGGCGCACCACGGACAGCGCGAAGTAGGCGGCGGGCCGGGGCCGGAACCGGGTGTAGTGGTCGAAGAGCGTGGGCCCGAACAGCCCGGACCCGGCGGCGACCTCCGTCACGGCGTCCTCGGCGGCGGTCAGCTCCAGGCTGCCGGTGCCGCCGCCGTTGACGAACTCCAGCGGCGCCACGGCCCGTACCGCCTCCACCGTCTCCGCGCGCCGCTCGCGCAGTTCGGCGGCGGAGACGCGCTGCATGGTGCGCAGGCCGAGGCCGGTCAGCGGAGCGCCGGCGGGGTGGTCGCCGAGTCCGGCGATCTGCCCCTCGTAGGCCATGAGTCCGACGAGTGCGAAGCGCGGGTGTGCGACGACGGCGCGGGCCAGCGCGACGGCCGCGGCGGGTGTGTGCACGGGTGAGCGCCGGGCGCCGACGTGCACCCGGCCGGCGGCGAGCCGCAGCGACGCGTCGAGTTCGAGGCATACCCGCAGCCGACCGCCCGCCCGAACCGACGGCGTGTGCGGTGAAGTCGAGCTGCTCACGGCTGTCGATCATCAACGTGACGCGCGCGGCGAGCTGTTCGTCGGAGGCCAGTTCGCGCAACGCCGCGGTGTCGGCGGTGGGGTAGCCGACGACGATGTCGGCGCCCCCGCCCTCCCGCGCCAGCCACAGCGCCTCCGGCAGCGTGAACGCCAGCACGCCCGCCATCCCCTCCAGTGCGAGCGCGCTGCGGATCAGCTCCCGCGAGCGCACCGACTTGCTGGCGATCCGTATGGGCTTGCCCGCGGCGCGGCGCAGCAGGTCGGCGGCGTTCGTGCGCAGGGCCGACAGGTCGACGACGGCGCAAGGGGTGGGCAAGCCGTCGGCGGCGGCGTCGATTTCGGCGAGGGGTACGCAACGCCGCCCTGTGGGCGCGAGATCGGGCATGGCGTCGAGCATCCGGCACAGCGTGTTTCAGTTCAAGCGTCCGGGACGGTTGACCTGGTAGTCCCGTGGCTGCATTCTGTGAAACCGGTCACCCCCATTCACCGGCCCGCACGGCGCCCCTGCACCGGCGCCGTGCGGGCTGTCGCCCAGCGACCGCCTGGAGGAGTCGTCAGATGCGACACGACAACGATGGACCGTCCTTGCCACCGCCGCCGCCCTCGTGGTGACGGCCGCGCCCGGTCTCGCCTTCGCCGACTCGGCGGACAGCGGATCCCTGGCCCGTACGGCCGCCGCGGCGGACGCGGTCACCGACTACTGCCAAGGTCAGTGCAACGACATCCTTCCGCCGGGCGAGAACGGCACAGCCACGGCGGCACAGATCGTCCTCAACAAGCTGTTCGGCACCAAGCCGGCGCACACCGACGATCAACTGGGCACGTACGCAAGCCTGGTCGACGACTACAGCGGACTGACGAACGGCAAGCTCAGCGACTTCTTCAACGACGCGTCCTTCGGCGTCCCGGAGGGCCAGGCTGAGAGCACCGCCCATCCCGGCGGCCGCGACGACGTCGCGATCGTCCGCGACAGGCACGGCATCCCGCACATCACCGGCACGACCCGCTACGGCACCGAGTACGGCGCCGGCTACGCGGCCGGCCAGGACCGGCTGTGGATGATGGACGTCTTCCGGCACATCGGCCGCGGCGAGCTGTCCGGCTTCGCGGGCGGCGCCGAGGGCAACCGGCAGCTGGAGCAGCAGTTCTTCCTGGGCGGCGCCTACACGGAGGACGACCTGCAGGCGCAGGTCGACCGGACACGGCAGCAGGGCCCGCGTGGCGAACAGGCATACCAGGACGTGACGGCCTACCTGGACGGCCTGAACCGGTACATCGACGACGCGAAGAAGGGCCTGTACTTCCCCGGCGAGTACGACCTGACGGGCAACGCGAACATTCTCACCGGTGAGGGCATCCAGCCGTTCAAGTCCACCGACCTGGTGGCCATCGGCACCGTGATCAGCGCCCTGTTCGGCTCCGGTGGCGGCAACCAGGTCGTCGTCCGCCCTGGTGAAGCAGGCCGCCGAGCAGAAGTACGGCAAGAGCAAGGGCGACGAGGTCTACGCCGCGTTCCGGATGCAGAACGACCCGGAGGCCGACCTCACCCTCCACGACGGCCAGCGGTTCGACTACGCCGCGAGCCCCGCGCACCCGCACGACGTGGCCATGCCCGACGCGGGCTCGGTGACGCCGCAGCAGATCGTCTACGACCGCACCGGCTCGGCCGTGCAACAGCAGAACGCCCAAGCCGCCAAGGGCCCGGACGTCGGCAAGGGCAGCGCCGCCAAGTCCGCGAAGCGGCAGTCGGCGACGTCGAAGGCGAACCTCAGGCACAACCCGAAGCTCGCGAAGGCGAAGGACTCGATGTCCGACGGCGTGCTGCCGGCGGACCTCTTCCGCGGCAAACACGGCATGTCCAACGCCCTGGTGGTGTCGGGGAAGTACACGGACTCCGGGCACCCCGTCGCCGTGTTCGGCCCGCAGACCGGCTACTTCGCTCCCCAGCTGCTGATGCTGGAGGAGATCCAGGGGCCCGGGCATCAGCGCCCGCGGCGCGTCCTTCGCCGGGCTCAACATGTACGTGCAGCTCGGCCGTGGCCAGGACTACGCCTGGAGCGCGACGTCCGCCGGGCAGACCATCACCGACACCTACGCCGTGCAGCTGTGCAACACCGACGGCAGCCCCGCCACCAAGGACTCCGCCGCCTACCTCTTCCACGGCTCCTGCACGCCGATGGAGAAGATCGAGCGGGACGACGCGTGGAGCCCCACCGTCGCCGACTCCACCCCGGCCGGCTCCTACAAGCTGATCGCCTACCGCACGAAGTACGGCATGGTGCACTACCGGGGCACGGTCGACGGGAAACCGGTCGCCTTCACTCACCTGCGCTCGACGTACAAGCACGAGGTCGACTCACTGCGTCGGCTTCCAGATGCTCAACGACCCCGGTTTCGTGCACGGCCCGAAGAGTTTCCAGCAGGCCGTCTCGCACATCGGCTACACCTTCAACTGGTTCTACGCCGACTCGCAGCACATCGCGTACTACAACTCCGGTCTCAACCCGACGCGGGCCGACGGCGTCGACCCGAACCTGCCGATCGCGTCCGGCCCGGAGACCGACTGGCTCAACTGGGACCCGGACACCAACACCGTCGCCGACACCCCGTTCGACGACCCACCCCCACTCGATCGACCAGGACTACTACGAGTCCTGGAACAACAAGATCGCCGAGGGCTACACCGTCGCCGGCTTCGGGGACGGCCCGGTCTACCGCAGCAACATGCTGAACGACCGGATCCAGCAGCTCATCCACAGCGGGACGAAGGTCACCCGTGCCTCGCTCACCCAGGCCATGGAGGACGCCGCCGTCACCGACCTGCGCGGCGAGGACATCCTGCCGGAGCTGCTGAAGGTCATCGACAGCGCCGCCGTCACCGACCCGCAGCTGAAGCAGACCGTGGACGGCCTGAAGAACTGGCTCGCCGACGGCGCCAAGCGCCACGAGACGTCGCCCGGCAGCCACACGTACGCGCACGCCGACACCGTCCGCACCGTCGACGCCTGGTGGCCGCTGCTGGTGAAGGCCGAGTTCGAGCCGACCATGGGCGGCGATCTGTACACGGCGATGACACGCGCCCTGCAGATCGACGAGCCGCCGTCCGCCGGCGAGGCAGGCGTCGCCCACAAGGGCTCCGCGTTCCAGCACGGCTGGTGGTCCTACGTCGACAAGGACCTGCGGTCCGTCCTCGGCCGGACGGTGCCGGGCGCGGCGCCCGTGACGTTCTGCGGCGCCGGCGACCTCGCCCAGTGCCGGCACATGCTGCTGACCACCCTGCAGCAGGCGGCCGCCACCCCGGCGAGCACCGTCTACCCGGGTGACGACGTGTGCCAGGCCGGCGACCAGTGGTGCGCCGACGCCATCGAGCAGCACCCGCTCGGCGGCATCACGGACGACCTGATCAGCTGGCAGAACCGCCCGACCTACCAGCAGGTCGTGCAGTTCCCGGCCCACCGGCCGGGCACGCGTGACCGCGAGCCCGCCGGGCGGAGGCGCAGCCGGGGACGCCGCCGGGCAGGCGGCGTCCCCGGCGTCCGGTCCGCCCGGCGCGACGCCGAGCCCGTCGAGCGGGTACCGGCGGCCTGGACCGCGCGGTTCGGGCTGCTGTGGCTGGGCGTGTGGGCGGCCTGGCTGGTGCCCGTACAGCTGCTGCTGCCCGAGCAGTTGGCGGACTTGGACACGGCACACAAGGTGCGGGACTTCGCCGTCGTCAACGGGCTGGCCGGCGTCGCCGCACTGGTCGCGCTGCCGGTGTGCGGCGCGCTGTGCGACGGCACCCGGTCCCGGTTCGGCCGCCGCCGGGTGTGGATGGCCGCCGGGGTCGCGGCCTTCGCGCTGTGCCTGGCGGCGACTGGCACCGCGGACTCGTGGGCCGCGGTCGCCGGCTGCTGGACGGGCGCCTCGATCGGCCTGTCGGCGGCCTCCGCCGGGCTGTTCGCCGCCGTCGCCGACCGGGTGCCGGACCGGCAGCGCGGCGTGGTCTCGGGGGCCGTCTTCGGGCCGCAGGCGCTCGGCATCCTGCTGGGCCTGGTGGTGTGCACCCAGCTGATCAGCTCGACGCTCGGCGGCTATCTGGCGATGACGGTGCTGCTGTGCGTGCTGTCGCGTGCCGTTCGTGCTGCGGTACGAGGAGACGGCGCCGGCGGGCGGCGCGCCGTCGCCGTCCCGGCCTGCGCGAGATGACCGCCGGCATGTGGGTCAGCCCCCGTGCACACCCCGACTTCGCCTGGGCGTTGGGCGGCCGCGTGATGGTCAACGTCGGCAACGCGCTGGGCACCACGTACCTGCTGTACTTCTTCACCGACGACCTGCGCCTGCCCGACCCGGACACGGCGCTGCTGCTCACCATCGCGATCTACCTGGTCTGCACGTTGCTGGCCACCTTCGTCGGCGGTTCGCTCTCCGACCGGTCCGGGCGGCGCCGGGTGTTCGTGGTGGTGGCGGCGCTGCTGCAGTCCGTCGCCGCGCTGCTGCTGGTCGTCCGCCCGGCGCTGTCAACGGCCCAGGTGGCGGCCGGGTTCATCGGCGCGGGCTACGGCGCGTTCCTCGCCGTCGACCAGGCCCTGGTCACCCAGGTGCTGCCGGACGCCGGCTCCCGCGCCAAGGACCTGGGGATCATGAACGTCGGCACCAATGCTCCGCAGGCCCTCGCGCCTGTCGCCGCCGCAGGCATCATCGGTGAACTCGGCGGCTACAGGACGCTGTTCGCGGCTGCGGGCCTCTGCAGCATCGTCGGCGCGGTCATGGTCCACCGCATCCGCGGCGTGCGGTGAGGAGGAACGGATGACGGGGTTCCCGGCCGACTTCGTGTGGGGCGTGGCCGCCTCCGCCCACCAGATCGAGGGTTCCGTGGCGGCGGACGGCCGCACCTCGTCCGTGTGGGACACCTTCGCCCACCGCCCCGGCACCATCGCCGACGGCACGACCGGCGACGTCGCCTGCGACCACTACCGCCGGTGGCGCGAGGACCTGGCGCTGCTGCGCGCACTCGGTGCCGGCGCCTACCGGTTCTCGGTGTCGTGGTCCCGGGTGGTGCCGGAGGGCTCGGGCCGGGTGAACGCCGCCGGACTCGACTTCTACGACCGCCTCCTCGACGCCCTCGGCGAAGCCGGGATCGCCGCGTCCGTCTGCCTGTTCCACTGGGACCTGCCCCAGTGGATCCAGGACGCGGGCGGCTGGCAGGACCGCGCCACCGTCGAACGGTTCACCGCGTACGCGGACGCCGTCGCCCGGCGGCTGGGTGACCGCGTCGGCACCTGGACGACCGTCAACGAGATGTTCGAACACTTCGCGCTGGGCCACGTCACCGGCGAACACGCCCCCGGGCTCAGCCTGCCGCTGGAGGACGCGGCCGCCGTCGCCCACCACCTGCTGCTCGCGAACGGCGACGCGGTGCCGCTGCTACGCGCGACGGGGCCGGCGCGCGTCATGGCCGTCAACAGTTATGCGCCGGTGCGCCCGTACACCGACGCCGAGGCGGACCACGCAGCCGCCGACCTCTACGACGTGCTGCAGAACCGGCTGTTCACCGACCCGCAGCTGCTCGGCCGCTACCCGGCGGAACTCGAGCCGCTGCTCGCGCCGCACGTGCGGGACGGCGACATGGCGCGCGTGCACGCGACCGCCGACCTGTGGGGCGTCAACTACTACTCGGTCAACGCGGTCCGCGCCGTCGACGACGGCGGGCCGGTGCCGCTGCAGATCCTCGCGCCGGACGGGTACCCGGTGACGGCGTCCGGCTGGGCGGCGGCGCCCGACGGCCTCACCGAGACCCTCACCGGCCTGCGCGACCGCTACGGCGCCGCGCTGCCGCCGCTGGTCGTCACCGAGAACGGCTGCGCCTATGACGACGTGCCCGCCCCCGACGGCACGGTCCACGACCCGGACCGCACCGCGTTCCTCTCCGCGCACGTCGACGCGGTCGCCCGTGCCCTGGAGGCAGGCGTCCACGTGCGCGGGTACTACGTGTGGTCGCTGACGGACAACTTCGAGTGGGCCGAGGGCCACAGCAAGCGCTTCGGCCTCGTCCACGTCGACTACCCGACGCAACGCCGCACCCCCAAGACGTCCTTCGCCTGGTACCGCAGCCTCCTCGCCGCCCACCGAGCGGAGAATTCTCCGGCACAGGCGTGAAACATCCGGGGCACCTCAGCGCGTCAGTGGTGTGGAGGGGCGCAACAGGCGAGTGGAAGGCGGAGCGGACAGTGGGGGCTTGGGCGGCCGTGCGGCAGGGAAGACGGGCACCGCAGACGGCGCGTGCAGCGGAGTTCACCGAGTTCGCGACGCTGCGCGCACCCCATCTCTACCGGTCGGCCTGCCTGCTGACCGGCGGTGACACCCACCTCGCCGAGGATCTGGTGCAGGAGACGCTCAGCCGCATGTACGCCCTGTGGAACCGGGCCACGAGCATCCACAACCCGGCCGGCTACGCCCACACGGTGCTCACGCGCACCTATCTGACTCACCGCCGGCGCCGCTCGGCGACCGAGCGGACCGTCGGCCGGATCCCCGACCGCGCGGCGGCAGGCGGCTCCGACCCGGCCCTGCGCGTCGCCCTCCTCGACGCCCTCGCCGAACTCTCCGCCAAGGACCGCACGGTCGTCGTCCTGCGGTACTGGGAAGACCGCAGCATCCAGGAGACGGCGGACGCGATGAACGTCAGCTCAGCCGCCGTCCGCACCCGCTCGGTGCGCGCGCTGGGCCGGCTGAAGGACCGGCTGGGCGGCGCGCTCAGCGAACTCTCCACCCCCTGACTCCGGCTGTCCGCCGCCCGACCCCCGGCTTTCCCTTTTCCCTTCTCACCAGGACAGGATGGTGTGCTCCGCCATGCCCTTCGAGGACCGACTCGGCGAAGCCCTCCGCCGCACCGGCGACGGCTTCACTCACGACAACCAGGACCGGCTCGTCGAGACCGGCCTCGCACGGGGCCGCCGGAGGCTGGCCCGCCGCCGCACGGCTGTCGCCGCCTCCAGCGTGCTCACGCTGGTGGTGGCCGGTCTGGGCGGCGCCTACGCCGGCGGCCTGCTCCGGGGCGACGGCGGGCAGAACCGTCCGTCGGTCGCCGCACCGCAGCCCCTGCCTCTCACCGGCGACCACCCGGTCTCCGCGACCCAGATGATCGACAACCTGACCTCGCTGCTGCCGGAGGGCGACATCAGCCGCGAGCGAGGGCGTGGCACCGAGGGCTCGCCCCCCATGTCGCCGACCGCGTGGGTCGTGTTCGACGACGGGAAAGGCACCGGGCTGGTCTCGGCCGGCGTCCATCGCGTCGACCCGGAGTCCACCCTGAGCAAGAACCAGGTCACCTGTCCGGCACACGCCTACACGAACTACGACACGTGCGCGACGAAGACGCTCGCCGACGGTTCACGGTTCATGCTGCTCCGGGGGTACGAGTACCACGAACCGAGCAAGGGTCCGAAGTGCTGGCAGGCGGTGCGGCTCGCGCCGGACGGCGTGCTGGTCTCGGTCCAGGAGTGGAACTCGCCCGCGGAGAAGGGTGAGGAGACCACCCGGAAGAACCCGCCACTGTCCGCGGCGCAGTTGACGAAGGTGGCCACGGCCGGGAAGTGGCTCCGAGTGGGCCGGGGCGAGGCGATGCCCACGCCGCCGTCGCCGTCGGAGACCGACACGCGCGCACCGTCCGGCGGCGCGATCCGCAAGCAGCTCGTCGCCCTGCTGCCCAAGGACCGGCACTTCGGGATCACCGAAAAGGGCGGCGACCAGTCGGAGTTCGCATACATCGTGGCCGACGACGGCAAGGGCAAGAGCCTGATCCAGATCAACGTCCAGCAGCACATGGGCGATGTCGTGCCACGCGGCCAGACCTCGACGCTGCCGGACGGCACCCGCATCGGCCTGCAGAAGGGTCCGGGCGAAAAGGGCGTCGTCGGGGCGGTCATGTGGACGGCGGACATCGTGCATCCGGACGGCTTCCGCGTGGTTATCTCCGCCTTCAACACCGGCGGCCAGCACGACCCGACCACCCGCTCCGAACCGGTGCTCACCGTCGAGGAGATGAAGAAGATCGCCCTGGACGACTCCTGGCGGAACCTGCGATAAGGCGCTTTCAGCGGTCATGACGCCGGAGCGCAGGCCTGCGATCGTCAGTCGGAGAGCGGTCTGTCGCGGGACTTTGCGGAGTTCGGCCTGGGCCTCAGGTCGGAAGACGGTGCGGTACTCATTCACTGCGCGCCGGCGTCTCCTTCATGACGTCCTCGATGGGAACGCCGGGCGACCGATTCGCCATGCGCTCGTCCACGATCCGGTTGATCTCCTGCTCTTCCCACTGCTGGTACTTGCGCAACAGATCTATGGAGACGACGGCGGCCACCTCCCTGCCCCGCTTCGCGATCACCGTCGGTTGATCATCGCGGTCGGCCCGGTCGACGACGTCAACCGCGACCTGCACGACGAGAACAAGTCGCGGCTGTTCGACGCCTATGCCCGCCGCAACGACGTCGCCGGAGGCGACCCCGGACGCGGTCTACGTGGCGGAGGCGTCGCCGGCCCGCCGGACCGACCGGGCCTCGTGCAGGGCGTGTGACGCCGGGGCGGGCGGCGGAGGGGATGGTGTGAACCGTCTGCGACGGTCTGTTTGGCCGCCCGAGCGGGGGCAATCAAGGGCGCATGAGCCATACCCCCGAGTACATGCCCGCAAACGACCCTTATGAGCCGGATCCTCGCTCCTACCAGCCGCAACAGCAACGCGGTGCCGGCACGCATCGGGCCGCCCTCATCATCCAGACGATCGCGGACGTGGCCGCGGCGATTCTCGTGCTGTGGATCCTGCTGTTCCTGCTCGACGCCAACCAGGCGAACGTCTTCGTCGACCTCGTCGAGGGGGTGGCCGGCTTCCTGGCCGGGTGGTCGCAGGACATCTTCACCATGGGCGGCGAGAACCTGCGGGTCCTGCTCAACTACGGTCTGCCCGCGCTGATCTACCTGGGCGTGGGGCACGGCCTGGCCATCCGCATGCGGAGCATGTAGGGCCAACCGACGCTTTCGCGCCGGGGCGGCGGGTCGGCCGGCCTCCCCGGCGCGCTGCATCTCTCAGCGGTGGCTGCTCGTCATGGCGGCGAAGACGACGACGTTCGCGTCGTAGTAGTGCTTCGCGGACGAGTAGTCGCCGCCGCAGGTGATCAGGCGCAGACCCGGGTGGTCGAGGTTGTGGTACACCTCGATCGTCGGGAAGTGGTCCTTCTTGAAGACCTTGACCCGGTTGACGGTGAAGACGGCCGTCCGTCCATCCTTGCGGGTCACATCGATGGTGTCGCCCGGCTTCAGCTTCGCCAGGTTGAAGAACACCGACTCGGCGCCGTTCCAGGTGACGTGACCGGCGATGACGGAGGGCCCGTCGCTGCCCGGCGAGGGGCCGGGTTCGTACCAGCCTGCCTTCTTCGGGTCCTTGGGGGTCTCCATGGCGCCGTCCGCGGCCTGTCCGAGGGTGACCAGGGGTGAGGAGACGTCGATGGCGGGTATCGAGAGGCGTTGGGGGCGGGAGGACGGCAGGGCCGGCGCGCCGTCGGCTCCGCGGCCGGTGTCCCCGGCCGCGGACGGAGAGTTCTCCGTCCGCGGCGACGGGGACGCCGAGCCGTCGGAGCCGCGGTGCGCCTGGCCGGACTTCGGCGCGGAGGCCGCCGGCGTGACCTGCGGCGGGGCGGGCTTCTGATCGTAGAGGCCCACCCCCAGCAGGACCACGGAGACGACGGCGAGCACCGTGGCCTGCGCCGTCACCCACCGACGGGCGGCCATCGCGCCGAACGCCTTGCTCAGGGCGCTCATTCGGGCGTCCCGGTCAGGAGCGCTGACCGGTCGTCGCATCGCGGCGACGGCGCGCGGCGAAGGCGACGGCACCTGCGGCGGCCAGACCGGTGGCACCGGCGGCCATCAGGTACGGGGACTCCACACCCTGCGTCGAACCGGAACCGGTCTCCACACCGCCGACCGGCATGGAACCGACCGCGGCACCCTTGACCATGCCACAGGACGCCGGCGCGGTGGCCTCGAGCGGGAGCTTCTTGTCCAGCGAGCTCATGCCGGCGTCGCCGTCGTACTTGCCGTTGTCGTTGACGTCGATGCCGTGCTGCACGATGTGCAGGTCCTTGATGTGGTCCGCGATGTCCTGGGGGACCTTGATGGTGCGCTCGTAGGACAGGTGGCCGTTCCCGTCCGCCTTCGGGAAGCGGTCGACGGCCAGGCCGCTCTTCGCGCTGGTGTCGCCCTTGGTGGTGAGCGAGACCATGATGCCGCCGTAGGTGGGGATTCCCTCGGCAGTGGAGACGATGCCGTCGCCGTCCTTGTCGGCGCTCGCGTCGGGGCAGTGGAAGTCCTTGCCCTCGGTGGAGCCGTGCAGATGCTGGGCGTGCGGAGAGTTGGGGACGAGACCGTCCTCTTCGATCTTCACGGTCAGCTGGTCACCGTCGAGGCTGAGCATCGCGGTGCCGTGGGCACCGGAGTCGTTCAGCTGGTCGAGGTTGAGTTGGTACGCGTCTCCGGCCGCCGCGGCGGGAGCGGCGAGCCCCAGGGAGAGGGCGGCGGGTACGGCGAGGAGGGCGGCGAGACGGGCGGTGCGCTGGGCTTTCACGATCGTGCATCCCCTTCCGGGTGAAGCTCGAGCCGGTTCCGGCGGGTTGGGCGTCCGCCTGAAGGACCGCTGACATGAAGCCATTCGGAGCACCGTGCCCGCCGGATTGGTGCCTCTCGGAAGACCTTTCGAGAGATCCTCCACAGGAGGGGTACTTGCTTGACGTGTACAGCTCGTTACTCGGGTGGTCTGGCCGGTCTCGTGAGCCCCGGCTACTTTGGAGGAGACCACACATGCAAGGGGGACCAATGAACTGCACGAAATGCGGGGCACCGGTCATACAAGGGCCGGACGGGGGCTGGTCGTGCAACAACTGCGGAGCGAGCGGATGAGCACGGATTCGACAGAACTTCACCAGCCCGACCTGGCCACCCTGCACTGCGCACACTGCGGCTGGGCCGTACGGGAAGGGCCCAACGGCGGTTACGTGTGCGGGCAGTGCTTCCACACCGAGGAGCCCCCGCCGCCTCCCGGCCAGGACCGCGCCTGAGTACCTCGCCGGACCCGGCGGCCCGTCACCGCCTCACCTGGCGGCCGGACGTCAACCGGTCAGCTCCACCGATCACTCGTCGACCGGGCGAGCGAGCACGGCCCGCGCCCACCAAAACGGCGGCAGCGGGCCGTCAGGCGATCCGACGCTGCGGCGACGCTCCCTGACCGGAGGCGGCGGCGCGCCGGCGGCGGGCCAGCACGACGCGGCGCTCGGCCGCGGTGAGCCCGCCCCACACGCCGTACGGCTCCGGCTGCAGCAGCGCGTGTTCGCGGCACTCCAGCAGCACCGGGCAGTTCGCGCACACCCGCTTCGCGGCCTGCTCCCGGGAGAGCCGCGCGGCTGTCGGCTCCTTGGAGGGAGCGAAGAACAGCCCCGCCTCGTCCCGGCGGCAACCCGCCTCGGTGTGCCACGGACCGTCGTAGGCGTCACGCGCGGGAACGGCGGCAGTGACCCGCAGGGACTGATGCGACGGTTGCAGCACGGTCTACTCCTGACGCGACGGCTACGGGTGAATCGGTCTGTCGGTGTGCGCCTTGCGACGTCCCGCACCGCGGCCGGCCCCCTCACCCGCCGGACACGAGACGACGCCCGGAGCAATACCCGCTGTGCGCACGCTTATGCACACGGTCCCGGTGCGCCGGAGCAGCGGCCTACGGTCTGTCAGACCCCGTCGCCCTTGTGGAGGTTCTTCAGGCGCCTGCCCCGCTTCGGCTTCGCGTCGACCCCGCCGAAGACAGCGGCGCCCCGCACGATGACGACCGGCGCGTCCGGGTCGGCATCGTGCGGCCGGACCTCGAAACCGCCGAAGACGCCCGCCCCGTGGCCGCGCAGGGTGACGTTCTCCGGGACCTTGACGTCGATACCGCCGAAGATCGCCGTGGCGTTGATCACGATTTCGCGGTGTTCGAAGGTGGCCTGCGTCAGGTCGATGTCGACACCGCCGAACAGGGCGAACGCGTTCGTCTTGGCGGCAACCCGCCACCGGCCCTTGCGGGTGGCGCCGCCGAAGATCGCGACGGCGTTGTCGGTGGACGCCGCGCCGCCGTACGCCGTCGCGTCCCGGGCCGGCCCGGCGGCCGGCCGCGGCCGGCCGGCGGAGTCGCCGGCGACGGCCGGCAGGTCGCGGACCAGCGGCTCCAGCTCGCCGATGGTTTTCGCCGCGTACACCACATCGAGCCGCTCGGAGTGCTCGTGGGCGTCCAGACGCCCCTCGGCGAGGGCGTCGCGCAGGATGTCGGCGACCCGGTCACGGTCCGCGTCGGAGGCGCGCACGTCGGCCTCGGCCGTGGGCTTGCGCAGCGAGGGGGGTGTGGCCTGAGGCTTCTTCTCGAGCGGAGAGTCATTCACCGCACCAGACTACCCAGACGCGATAGATCGCGACTACCCCGGAAGGAGGATGTGCCCGGGCCGGGTCTTACGCTGTCAGGCGCACCCACCGTCGAGAGGAACCCCCTGATGTCTGCCGGTCCCCACCCCTCCCGCCCGGACTTCGTCTACACGGACCTGCTGCCCCTGGGCCGGGACACCACGTCGTACCGACTGGTCACCGACGAGGGCGTGAGCACCTTCGAGGCGGACGGACGCACCTTCCTGAAGGTGGAGCCGGAGGCGCTGCGGAAGCTGGCGGCCGAAGCGCTGCACGACATCTCGCACTACCTGCGCCCCACGCACCTCGCGCAGCTGCGCACGATCCTCGACGACCCGGAGGCCAGCGCCAACGACCGGTTCGTCGCGCTGGACCTGCTGAAGAACGCGAACATCGCCGCCGCCGGCGTGCTGCCGATGTGCCAGGACACCGGTACCGCGATCGTCATGGGCAAGCGAGGGCAGCACGTCCTCACCCGGGGCGGCGACCAGGAGGCCCTCTCCCACGGCATCCACGACGCCTACACCGAGCTGAACCTGCGCTACTCCCAGATGGCCCCGCTGACCATGTGGGAGGAGAAGAACACCGGCACGAACCTGCCGGCGCAGATCGAGCTGTACGCGACCGACGGCGGCGAGTACAGGTTCCTGTTCATGGCGAAGGGCGGCGGCAGCGCCAACAAGTCCTTCCTCTTCCAGGAGACGAAGGCGGTCCTCAACGAGGCGTCGATGATGTCGTTCCTGGAGCAGAAGATCCGTTCGCTCGGCACGGCGGCCTGCCCGCCGTACCACCTGGCGATCGTCGTCGGCGGCACCAGCGCGGAGTACGCGCTGAAGACCGCGAAGTACGCCTCGGCGCACTACCTGGACGAGCTGCCCTCCGAGGGCTCCGCCGCCGGGCACGGCTTCCGGGACAAGGATCTGGAGGATCAGGTCTTCGAGCTGACGCAGAAGATCGGCATCGGCGCCCAGTTCGGCGGCAAGTACTTCTGCCACGACGTGCGCGTGGTGCGCCTGCCGAGGCACGGCGCGTCCTGCCCGGTCGCGATCGCCGTGTCCTGCTCGGCAGACCGGCAGGCGCTGGCCAAGATCACCCCGGAGGGCGTGTTCCTGGAGCAACTGGAGACGGATCCGGCCCGCTTCCTGCCCGAGACCACCGACGAGGACCTGGCGGACGCGGCCCGCGCCGAGACGGCCGGCGGCGAGGCCGTGCAGATCGACCTGACCCGCCCGATGGCCGAGATCCGCGCCGAGCTCTCCAGGCACCCGGTCAAGACCCGGCTGTCGCTGACCGGCCCGCTGGTCGTCGCACGCGACATCGCGCACGCGAAGATCAAGGAGCGGCTGGACGCCGGCGAGGAGATGCCGCAATACCTCAAGGACCACGCCGTCTACTACGCCGGTCCGGCGAAGACGCCGCAGGGCTACGCCTCGGGTTCCTTCGGCCCGACGACGGCCGGCCGGATGGACGCCTACGTGGCGCAGTTCCAGGCGGCCGGCGGCTCCATGGTGATGCTGGCCAAGGGCAACCGCAGCGGACAGGTCACCGACGCCTGCCGGGAGCACGGCGGCTTCTACCTGGGGTCCATCGGCGGCCCGGCGGCACGTCTCGCGCAGGACTGCATCAAGAAGGTGGAGGTCCTGGAGTACGAGGAGCTGGGCATGGAGGCCGTCTGGCGGATCGAGGTGGAGGACTTCCCGGCGTTCGTCGTGGTGGACGACAAGGGCAACGACTTCTTCACCGACCCCGAGCCGTCCCAGCCGTTCGTCACCTCCATCCCGGTCCGCCGCGGCTGAGGCGGCTTCGCCGCCGGACGCGCGCTGTCGCGGGAGAGACGCGGCCACGGGCATAGCCTCGTATCAGGGCGTGGGGCCACGCCGCAGCTGGACGCACTGGGAGGTGCCCTGCCGATGGGTGACAGCGAGTTCCGGACCGAACACGACTCGATGGGTGAGGTGCGCGTGCCCGCGCACGCCAAGTGGCGAGCGCAGACGCAGCGGGCGGTGGAGAACTTCCCCGTCAGCGGGCAGCGGCTGGAGCGGGCGCACATCCAGGCCCTGGCCCGGATCAAGGCGGCCGCCGCCGGGGTCAACGGCGAGTTGAAGGTGCTGGACGCGGACCTGGCGTCCGCAGTACAGGCGGCGGCCGTCGAGGTCGCCGACGGGGAGTGGGACGAACACTTCCCGGTCGACGTGTTCCAGACCGGCTCCGGCACCTCCTCGAACATGAACATGAACGAGGTCGTGGCGACGCTCGCGAGCGAGCGACTGGGCTCGCAGGTGCATCCGAACGACCACGTCAACGCGAGCCAGTCCTCCAATGACGTCTTCCCCTCCTCCATCCACATCGCGGCGGCCGCCGCCGTCACCGCCGACCTGGTTCCGGCCCTGGAGCACCTCGCCGCGGCGTTCGGACGGAAGTCGGCGGAGTTCGCCGAGACGGTGAAGTCCGGACGTACGCATCTGATGGACGCCACACCCGTCACGCTGGGCCAGGAGTTCGGCGGCTACGCGGCGCAGTTGCGGCACGGCGTGGAGCGGCTGCACTCGTCGCTGCCCCGGCTGGCGGAGCTGCCGCTGGGCGGCACCGCCGTCGGCACGGGCATCAACACTCCGCCCGGGTTCGCCGCCGCCGTGATCGAACGGCTGGCGTCCGAGACCGGCCTGCCGCTGACCGAGGCCCGCGACCACTTCGAGGCGCAGGGGGCACGGGACGCCCTGGTGGAGACCTCCGGTCAGCTGCGCACCGTCGCGGTGAGCCTCACCAAGATCTGCAACGACCTGCGCTGGATGTCGTCCGGCCCGCGTACCGGCCTGGCCGAGATCGCGCTGCCGGACCTGCAGCCGGGTTCCTCGATCATGCCGGGCAAGGTCAACCCGGTGATCCCGGAGGCGGTGCTGATGGTCGCCGCTCAGGTCACCGGCAACGACGCGGCGATCGCGACGGCCGGTGCGGCCGGGAACTTCGAGCTGAACGTGATGATGCCGGTCATCGCCAAGAACCTGCTGGAGTCGGTCCGGCTGCTGTCGCACGCCGCGCGGCTGCTGGCCGACCGGACGGTCGACGGCATCACGGCCAACGCCGAGCGGGCACGCGGGTACGCCGAGTCGTCCCCGTCCGTGGTGACGCCGCTGAACCGGTACATCGGCTATGAGAACGCCGCCGCGGTGGCGAAGCGGGCCATGAAGGAGGGCACGACCATCCGCGAGGCCGTGGTGGCCGCCGGATTTCTGGAGCGGGGCGAGCTGACCGAGGAGCAGCTGGACGAGGCACTGGACGTGCTGCGGATGACGTATTCGTGACGCTGCGCTGACCATTGTTGTACGGATGCGTTCTAGAATTCGTTCATGACAGCGGATGCCGGGCAACGGACGAGGGAAACGGGCGGCGAGCCGGCGGACGGGCGCTGGGCCCCGGGGAGTCACATCCTGTGGCGGTACCGGGCGAACGGGGCCGGATATCCGCACATCTGCCGGCCGGTGACCGTCGTCCGCGACGATCCGTCGCTGCTCGCCGTGTGGGTCGCGCCGGGCACGCTGTGCGTGAAGCCGCAGCTGGCCGACGGCACGCCGGTGCACCGTGAGCCGCTGGCCACCCGCTACACCAAACCCCGCACCGTCACCTCGGCCCGCTGGGCGGGCACCGGCGTGCTGAAGCTGGCGCGGCCGGGCGATCCGTGGTCGGTGTGGCTGTTCTGGGACCGCGGCTGGCGGTTCCGGAATTGGTACGTGAACCTGGAGGAACCGCGTCGTCGCTGGTCGGGCGGGATGGATTCGGAGGATCACTTCCTCGACATCGCGGTCTACCCCGACCGCGGATGGAAGTGGCTGGACGAGGACGAGTTCGCAGCGGCACGACGGGCCGGGCTGCTCGGGGAGGCACAGGCCGCTCAGGTGCGGTCGGCGGGCCGGCGGGCGCTCGCCGAGGTACGCGCCTGGGGCTCGCCGTACGCCGACGGTTGGGAGGACTGGAGACCCGACCCGGCATGGACGGTCCCCGCCCTGCCGGCGGACTGGGACCGGCGCCCCGAAGAGGCCGGACCCGGCGGATCGGACGGGCCGAGGAGGGCGGGAGACCGCAGCTCATGAGGCATCCTGGTGGCCCTGTGCCCGGGGCGGCCGCCCTGCACCTCTTGATGCGCCCCCGGGGCGTCACCGTAGGATCGATCTTTGAAGCGTGCGGCTGCACAACTCCCCTCGTCCCACGGGGACTTGCCGGAGGGTCAGAGAGGAGACCATTCGTGAGCGAGCATGACGGAACCAGAGCGTACGAAGGCTACGACAGATCGGCGAAGGACCGGTCGGGACAGGCGGAGGCGTTCGACGCGATCGGGAACCGTTACGACGAGGCCTACCCGCACAAGGAAGGCCAGCTCGCCGCGGGTTCCTGGGTGGCCGCCCGACTGCACCCCGGCGCCCGCGTGCTGGACCTGGGCTGCGGCACCGGGCTGCCCACGGCCAGGCAGCTGACCGAGGCCGGTCTGCGGGTCGTCGGCACGGATCTGTCCGCCGGGATGGTCAAACTCTGCCGCGACAACGTGCCGGACGCCGAGTTCCACCACCTGGACGTCGCCGACACCGCGGACGCCGGCCTGGGGGTCTTCGACGGCGCGGTGGCGTTCTTCTCGCTGCTGATGCTGCCGCGCGCCGAGATCCCGCACGCGCTGCGCCTGCTGCACGACATGACGGCCCCGGGCGCACCGCTGGCACTCGGCATGGTCGAGTCCGACGTCGACGATTTCTCGATCCCCTTCCTGGGGAACACCATCCGCGTCTCCGGCTACCTACGGGAGGAGCTGCGCACGGTGGTGACGGAGGCGGGGTTCGAGATCGCCGACGAGAGCGAGTTTGCCTATGCTCCCGCCAGTACGGACGTACCTCCCGAGATCCAGCTCTTCCTGCACTGCCGACGGCGCCCCTGAGGTGCCGAGGCCCGACGAGCACCACGCGCTGAGCGCGCTCGACGCGCAGCCCCGGACGGATGGATACCCAAGGCGTGACGGAGCACGAGAACACGGCTGACGCCGCGGCCGAGCCGAACGAGCGCCCGGGCGGCGGCGCTTCGCCGCAGCCGCCTGCCGGTCGTGGCCGGTCCGGCAACGGCCGGCGAGCGGCGGGGCGGCCCGCTCAGCCCGTCGGCGGAACGGCGCGACCCGCTACCCGGCAGACGGCTCCGAGCGACGGCGACCGCGCGCGCGGCCACGCCGATGCGGCGACACCGGCACAGCCGTCCTCGGCTGCAGCCGAGGACGGCCCGCCCGCCAGGGAACGGCCCGCAGGCGCTGACGTGACGAATTCCTCGCTCGGCGGCACCGACGACCTCGTGCCCCACGCGGACGGTACGTCGGCGCCCCCTGAGCACACGGGACAGCCGGCGGACACGCCCACGCCGGATACCCGGCCCACGGACTCCACGCCGACAGTCTCCGGCGCGATGAGGCCGGTGCCCGGCCTCGCGGACGACCTGGCAGCGGCCGCCGGGCGCGCCGACGGCAGCCCGCCGCAGGCACCGCCTGCCGGCGCGGTCAGGGAGACCTCACCGGAGGAGCAGGCCGAGCGGGAGCGGCGCGGCGGCGACCGGCTGCGCTTCATCGGCGCGGCCACCCGGCGCATCGCCCGCGGCGTGGACCTGGACGAGACGGTTCTCGGTCTGTGCCGGGCAAGCGTGCCCGCCTACGCGGACGCGATCCTCGTCTATCTGCGCGACCCACTGCCCGTCGGGGACGAGCGTCCCGCCGACGACGTGGTGCTGCGGCTGCGGCGCAGCGACCGGATCCCGGACGGGCGGCAGCTGGACTCCCGACTGCCGGTGCTGGCCGCCGGCCACACCGACAAGGCCGCGGAGGGGGCGGCGGAACGCGCCGAGGTGCGGCCCGGCGGACCGCTGGCGGAGGTGCTGCGCGGCGTTCGGCCCGTCTTCGCGGACTCCCCCGCCGCCGGCGCCGCGTTTCCCGAGCTGCTGGGCGAGGCTCCGCAGCTGCCCGACGGGCACCGGGCGATCCTGGCGCCGCTGCGCGGCCGCCGCCGGGTGATCGGTGCGGCGGTCTTCCTGCGCCGACCGGACCGTCCGGCGTTCGAGCCGGACGACCTGCTGGTGGCCGCCCAGCTGGCCACGCACACGGCGCTCGGCGTCGACAAGGCGGTGCTCTACGGCCGCGAGGCCTACATCGCGGACGAGCTGCAGCGCACGATGCTGCCCGAGGAGCTGCCGCAGCCCACCGGCTGCACGCTGGCCCGGCGCTATCTGCCGGCAGCCGAGACGGCCCGCGTCGGCGGCGACTGGTATGACGCCATCCCGCTGCCCGGCAGCCGCGTCGCGCTCGTCGTGGGCGACGTGATGGGGCACTCGATGACCTCCGCCGCGATCATGGGCCAGCTGCGCACGACGGCGCAGACGCTGGCCGGGCTGGACCTGCCGCCCCAGGAGGTCCTGCACCACCTGGACGAGCAGGCGCAGCGGCTGGGCAGCGACCGCATGGCGACCTGCCTGTACGCGGTCTACGACCCGGTCGCGCACCGGATGGTCGTCGCCAACGCCGGCCACCCGCCGCCCGTCATGCTGCACCGCGGCGGGCGGGCCGAGGTGCTGCGCATACCGGCGGGCGCACCGATCGGTGTGGGCGGTGTGGACTTCGAGGCGGTGGAGCTGGACGCGCCGGCCGGGGCGACGCTCCTGCTGTACACGGACGGCCTGGTGGAGTCCCGCCAGCGTGACGTGTGGACCGGAATCGAACATCTGCGCGAGAAGTTGGCGGAAACGGCCCGACTGACCCGTCCCGGCGCCGCACCGCCGCTGGAGCCGCTGTGCGACGAGGTGCTCGACATCCTCGGCCCCGGCGACCGGGACGACGACATCGCGCTGCTCGCCGCCCGCTTCGACGGCATCGCCCCCAGCGACGTCGCCTACTGGTACCTGGACGCCCGCGCCCAGACCGCCGGCCAGGCCCGCCGCCTGGTGCGCCGGGCGCTGGCCCGCTGGGACCTGGACGAGCTGACCGACTCCGTCGAGCTGCTGGTCAGCGAGGTCGTCACGAACGCCGTGCGGTACGCCGAACGGCCGGTCACGCTGCGCCTGCTGCGCACGGACGTGCTGCGCGTGGAGGTGGGCGACGACGTGCCGCAACTGCCACGCCTGCGGCAGGCGCGTGCCACGGACGAGGGCGGGCGCGGCCTCTACCTGGTCAACCGGCTGGCCCGCCGCTGGGGTGCGACGCGGCTTTCCGGCGGCAAGGTGGTCTGGTTCGAGCTGGCCCTGACGTAAGACCCACAGGACGCGGAAGGGGCGGCTACCCCGGTGGGCAGCCGCCCCTTCGCGCCTGACGGGACGGGTCAGTCGGTCAGGACCGCCTCGGCGTCCAGCGTCGTGCCGACGGCCTGGATCACGGCCGCGATCTTCACGGCCTCCTGGATCGTCTCGCGGTCCACGCCGGCCTTGCGGAGCACCTGCTCGTGCGAGTCGAGGCACTGGCCGCAGCCGTTGATCGCGGAGACCGCGAGGGACCACAGCTCGAAGTCGGCCTTCGCCACGCCGGGGTTGCCGATGATGTTCATCCGCAGCCCGGCGCGCAGCGTCCCGTACTCCGGGTCGGAGAGCAGGTGACGTGTGCGGTAGAAGACGTTGTTCATCGCCATGACGGCGGCAGCCGACTTGGCGGCGGTGTACGCCTCCTCGGAGAGGTCCTTGCGGGCCTCGGGCTCCAGTTCGCGCAGCACGATCGTCGAGCGGGACGCGATCGCACAGGCGAGGACTGTGCCCCACAGCTGCTGCTGCGGCAGCTCGGAGTTGCCGATGACGGAGCCCAGGTTGAGCTTCAGGTCCTTGGCGTAGTCGGGCAGTGCCGACTTCAGGTCAGCGAGGGCCATGGAAGATCACTCACCGGCCAGCAGCTTGACCGGGTCGAGGGTCTCCTCGCCTGAGGTCCAGTTGCACGGGCACAGCTCGTCGGTCTGCAGGGCGTCCAGCACCCGCAGGACCTCCTTGGGGTTACGACCCACGGATCCGGCGGTCACCATGGTGAACTGGATCTCGTTGTTCTGGTCCACGATGAAGACGGCGCGCTGCGCGAAGCCGTCCTCGCCCTCGACGCCGCAGTCCTGCATCAGCTCGTGCTTGGAGTCGGCGAGCATCGGGAAGGGCAGGTCACGCAGGTCGTCGTGGTCCTTGCGCCAGGCGTGGTGCACGAACTCGCTGTCACCGGAGACGCCGAGGATCTGCGCGTCGCGGTCGGCGAACTCCTCGTTCAGCTTGCCGAAGGCCGCGATCTCGGTCGGGCAGACGAAGGTGAAGTCCTTCGGCCAGAAGAAGACGACCTTCCACTTGCCCTCGTGGGTCTTGTGGTTGATCTGCTCGAACTCCGCGCCCTTCTCCAGGGAGACACAGGCGGTCAGGTCGAACGCGGGGAACTTGTCACCGACAGTGAGCACAAACTCTCCTTGCACAGGTGGGAACGCCCGGATTGCGGGTCTTCCCGGGGTTGGACGTCGCCCACAGTGCCACAGGGGGCATTGATCGTAAAAATCGTTAACCTTGGCCGGGTCGATTGGAGAGACCTATCAATACTCCGCAGTCCGAACGCCGCCCGACCCTGTCCCAGCTGCGCGCCTTCGCCGCCGTCGCCGAACACCTGCACTTCCGGGACGCCGCGAGCGCCATCGGCATGAGTCAGCCGGCCCTCTCCGGCGCCGTCGCCGCCCTCGAGGAGACGCTGGGGGTGCAGTTGCTGGAACGCACGACGCGCAAGGTGCTGCTCTCTTCGGCGGGGGCACGGCTCGCCGTGCGCACCAAGGATGTCCTGGACTCGGTCGCCGACCTGCTGGAGGAGGCCGAGGCCGTCCGCGCGCCGTTCACCGGCGCGCTGCGCCTGGGCGTCATCCCCACCTGCGCACCGTATCTGCTGCCCACGGTGCTGCGACTGGTGCACGAGGAGTACCCGGACCTGCGGCTGCAGGTGCACGAAGAGCAGACCGCCTCGCTGCTCGACGGCCTGGCCGCCGGCCGGCTGGACGTGCTGCTGCTCGCGGTGCCGCTCGGGGCAGCCGGCATCACAGGCGTTTCGGCGGTCCCGCTGTTCGACGAGGACTTCGTCCTCGTCATGCCCCGGGGGCACGACTTCGCAGGCCGCACGGACCTGCCCGTCGAGGCTTTGCGCGATCTGGACCTGCTGCTGCTGGACGAGGGCCACTGTCTGCGCGACCAGGCGCTCGACGTCTGCCACGAAGCCGGCCGCAGCGACGGCGCGCCGGTGCACACCAGCGCGGCCGGATTGTCCACGCTGGTCCAACTCGTCGCCGGGGGACTCGGCGTCACGCTGCTGCCGCGCACCGCCGTACCGGTGGAGACCGGGCGCACCGAAGCGCTGACGACCGGACACTTCGCGCCCCCCGCACCGTCCCGGCGCATCGCGCTGGCGATGCGGACCGGTTCGGCGCGCGGTGGCGAGTTCCTTTCCCTCGCCGACTCGCTGCGCGAGGCGCTGCGTGGGCTGCCGGTCCGGCCCACGGCCGGACTCTGAGGCAGCCGCCCGAACTGCACACTCCCTCTCTACACTGCGTGTATACACGTAGTGTAGTGTCTTGACATGTCCATCAGTCACACCCTGCTCGGACTCCTGGAGTCCGGGCCCAGCCACGGCTACGACCTCAAGCGGGCCTTCGACCAGCGGTTCGGCCACGATCGGCAACTGCACTACGGCCAGGTCTACTCGACGATGTCCCGGCTGCTGAAGAACGGCCTCGTCGAGGTCGACGTCATCGAGCCCGGCGGCGGCCCCGAACGCAAGCGGTACGCCATCACCGGGGCCGGCGTCACCGACGTCGAGCAGTGGCTCGGCACACCGGAGAAGCCGGAGCCCTACCTGCAGAGCATCCTGTACACCAAGGTCGTACTCGCCCTGATCACCGAACGGGACGCGGCAGGACTGCTCGACGGCCAACGAGCCGAACACCTGCGGCTGATGCGTGAGCTGACCCGCCGCAAGCAGGGCGGCGACCTCGCCGACCAGCTGATCTGCGACCACGCCCTGTTCCACCTCGAGGCGGACCTGCGCTGGCTGGAGACGGCCGCCGCCCGGCTGGACCGGCTGGCGAAGGCGGTGCGGTCATGACCGGCAGGCCGGCCTCCGCGCCGCTGCTGCGGGCCGGCGGCCTGCACAAGTCCTACGACGCCACTCCCGCGCTGGCCGGAGCGGACTTCACGCTGCGCGCGGGCGAGGTCGTCGCCGTCATGGGCCCCTCGGGCTCGGGCAAGTCGACGCTGCTGCACTGCCTGGCCGGCATCGTCTCTCCCGACGCGGGCAGCGTGCACTACCGAGACGAGGAACTGTCCGCCCTCTCCGACGCGCGGCGCAGCGCGCTGCGGCGCTCCGACTTCGGGTTCGTCTTCCAGTTCGGGCAGCTGGTGCCCGAACTGACCTGCGCGGAGAACGTCGCACTACCGCTGCGGCTGACCGGCACCGGCCGCCGGCAGGCCGAACGCAGGGCGACCGACTGGCTGGAGCGGCTGGAGGCCGACGACGTCCGTCACCAGCGCCCGGGGCAGATCTCCGGCGGCCAGGGACAGCGCGTCGCCGTCGCACGTGCGCTCGTCGGCACACCGAGCGTCGTCTTCGCCGACGAGCCCACCGGCGCGCTCGACTCGCTCAACGGCGAACGCGTGATGGACCTGCTCACCCAGGCCGCGCGGGAGACGAACGCGGCGGTCGTCCTGGTGACGCACGAGTCGCGGGTGGCCGCGTACTCCGACCGCGAGGTCGTGGTGCGGGACGGCGTCGCCCGCGACATGGCGGGTTCGGTATGAGCCGGGGCGGGCGCACGGGGTTGCGGCGCTGGGCCGCCGACCTGGTGATGGGCGCGCGGTTCGCGGTGAGCGGCGGACGCGAGGGCTGGGCGCGCACGGTGCTGACCGCCGTAGGCGTCGGGCTGGGGGTGGCGGTGCTGCTGGTCGCGGCGTCCGTCCCGCACATCATGGCGGCCTCCGACGCCCGCTCCGATGCCCGGATGGGCGTCGGTTCGTCCGCGGAGGAGCCTCCCACCGAACACAGCGTCCTGATGGCGCACACCGACACCGTCTATCACGGTCAGGGGATCCGGGGACGACTGCTGCAGGCCGAGGGCGACGCCCCGATACGACCTCCGGGTGTGCGGCGGCTGCCCGCCCCCGACACGATGCTCGTCTCCCCCTCCTTGCTCCGCCTGCTCCAGTCCGACGACGGCACACTGCTGCGCCGGCGGCTGCCCTACCGGATCGGCGGACTCGTCGGCGCCGCCGGTCTGACCGGTCCCCACGAGCTCGTCTACTACGCGGGCAGCGACACGCTGAACCTGCACGACGCCCGCTGGACCGATCGGATCAGCCACTTCGGAAGCGTCCATCATGACCGGTCACCCGACCCGGCGCTGGTGCTGCTCGCCGTCGCGGCATGCGTCGTGCTGCTGCTCCCCGTCGGAGCGTTCGTGGCCGCCGCCGTCCGGTTCGACGGGGAGCGGCGCGACCGGCGGCTGGCGGCCTTGCGCCTGCTGGGCGCCGATGCCCGCACCACACGGCTTGTAGCGGCCGGGGAGGCCGCCGCGAGTGCGATGTTCGGTCTTGTGGTCGGCGTCGCGGTGTTTCTGCCGTTGAAGTGGTCCGCCACCCACATCTCGGTCGCCGGGGTGAGTGCGTTCCCCTTCGACGTGCGGCCGGCACCGGCGCTGGTCGTCCTCATCGCACTCGGCGTGCCTGCCTGCGCCGTCGGGGCGTCACTGCTGACGCTCCGCGGCGTCGTCATCGAGCCGCTCGGCGTGCTACGGCAGTCGGTCCCAAGTACCCGGCGCCTGTGGTGGCGGCTGGCGCCGATGGCCGCCGGACTGGCGCTGCTCGCCCCGGCGATCGGCGGTGTGCGTGAGGAGAACCCCGCGGCGCGTACCTATCTCAACGCCGCCGGGATGGTGCTGGTTCTGGTCGGGGTGACCGCCGTGCTGCCGTGGCTGGTCGAGGCCGTGGTGGGCCGGGTTCGGGGCGGGTCGGTCACGCTGCAGCTGGCCGTTCGGCAACTGCAGTTGGACAGTGGCACGGCCGGACGTGCAGTCAGCGGCATCACCGTCGCCGTCGCCGGCGCCATCGCGCTGCAGCTGCTGTTCGGCGCGGTCGAGACCCAGCAGATCCGGAGCACCGGCCAGGAACCTTCCCGTGCCCAGATGGTGCTCTCCACCACAGCCGAGGACGGAACCGGCGCACGGGAGACCGCAGCGGCCCTCCATGCGACGCACGGCGTCATCGCGTCCACGGCCGTGACGAGTGCGTTCGCCGGGACCGGCAACGACAGAGACACCCACGTCCAGGTGGCCGGCTGCCCGGCCCTGCGCGAGCTGGCGCACGTCGGCACATGTCACGACGGGGACGTGTTCCTGGTGCGGGGAAGTCGGAACGGAACCCCACCGAAGCCCGGCGAGCAACTGGACCTGAGCGGGCCGGGACGCGCTGCGGACCAGTGGACCGTGCCACAGGACGCCCGTACTGCTCCGGGCCGGACCAGCCCGCTGGGCGCACGCGCCTTCGGGGTGTTCGCGACACCCTCGGCCCTGGACGCGGCGCGGCTGCGCCACGCTGACGTACAGGTCTTCGTGCGGCTGGACCCGGACGTGTCCGATGCCGAGGAGTACGTGCGCAACACCGCGGCGGCCGTCGGGCCTGGGATGTTCGTCATGCGGCTGCACGACAGCCGCCTCACCCATCAGTTCACCGTCATCGAACAGTCGCTGTACGCGGGCGCGGCCGGGGTGCTGCTGCTGATCGGCGCGAGCATGGTCGTCTCCACGCTCGAACAGCTGCGCGAGCGGCGGCGGCTGCTGTCCGTGCTGGTGGCCTTCGGCACCCGGCGGGGCACGCTGGCCCGGTCGGTGCTGTGGCAGACGGCGGTGCCGGTAGTCCTGGGCATGGTGCTGGCCACCGTGACCGGGATCGGGCTCGGCGCGGTTCTGGTCAGCATGACCGGCCGGCCGCTGCACGTCGACTGGGCGGTCCCGGCGACCTCGGCAGGGCTGGGCGCCGGGCTGATCGCGCTGGTGACACTGCTGAGCATGCCGGTGCTGTGGCGGCTGATGCGTCCGGAGGGCCTGCGCACGGAGTGACCGGTCAGCCGGCGGAGCCCTCGTCCGATGTCACGGGCTCTGCCGGCGCGCTCTCCGAGGCCGCTTGGGACTCCGGCGCCTCCGTGGCGCCGTGGGGCTGCGGGTAGTGGGCCGTCTGCCCCTGGGCGTACGCCTTGAGGTAGCTGACCGTGGTGTTGGCGACTGCCACCAGCGGGACGGCCACGACCGCGCCCGGGATGCCGGCGATCAGACTGCCCGCGGCGACCGCGAGCACGACACCCAGCGGGTGGACGCGCACCAGCCGGCCGAGGATGAACGGCTGCAGGACGTGGCCCTCCAGCTGCTGCACGGCCAGTACGACCAACAGCACCACCAGTGCCGTGAAGACGCCGTTGGTCACCACGGCGACGAGGACCGCCAGGGCACCGGAGGTCACCGCACCGACGATGGGGATGAAGGCGAAGAGGAAGATGAAGACGGCCAGCGGCACCGCCAGCGGCACGTGCAGGAACCACAGGCCGATGCCGATGAAGACGGCGTCGATGAACGCCACGATCACCGTGCCGCGCACATAGCTGGTGAGGGTGACCCAGGCACGCGGTCCGGCCCCCGCGACGCCGGGCCGTGCGGCCGCAGGCACGAACTTCAGCGTCCAGTCCCACACCCTGGCACCGTCGTAGAGCAGGAACAGCGTCACGAACATCGCCAGGAACAGGCCGGAGAGGAACTCCAGCAGCACGGTCACGCCGGTCAGTCCGGCGGAGGTCACGGCCTTGCTGTTGTTCCCCAGCCAGTCGCTGAGGGTCTGCGCGACGTCGTCGACCTGCTTCTCGGAGACGTGGAACGGGCCGTGGATCGACCAGCTCTTGAGCTGGCCGATGCCGTCCTGCACGCGGCTGGTGAGCGTCGGCAGGTTATCCGTCACCTGCCAGACCACGAACCAGCCGACCAGTCCCATGATGACGATCCCGATGATGAACGTCAGCAGCGTCGCCAGGCCGCGGCGCGAGGCCGACGCGCTTGAGGCGCGCGACCGTCGGCTGCATGAGGGCAGTGATCAGCAGACCGGCCGAGAAGGCGATCACCAGGAGGCTGAGCGCGCTGACGACCTTCATCAGGACGTACACGACACCGGCCAGGATCAGCAGCCGCCAGCCGGCCTCGGCGGCGACCCGGATCCCCCACGGAATCACCGCGTACGACGGCGGCGGAGGCACGACGGCGGGCGCGTAGCCGGGCGGCGGCGGAACACGCGGCGGCGCGGTTGCCGCACCGGAGGCCCCGGAGGCGGCCGCCGGGCCGGGGCCTACAGCCTGGTCGGCGTCAGGGGTGGGAGCGCCGAGCGGGTCGTTCGGGTTCCCTGCGGCGTCCGCGGCGGCATGCGCCGCCGCCCGGCGCTCGGCCAGGCGTTCGGTGAGATGCTGCACCCCGTCCAGCATCCGGTCCATCCTGCCCGTCATCCGCTTCCTCCGCCCCCCATGCCGGTCTGTTCCGGTGTCCGCTGTGATTCCGCCGTCCCTTGGAGGACGACGTTACCCGGACCCATGGTTGCCTCCACACGCGCGCGCCGCCCCCGCCGAAGACGGCGGGGGCGGCGCGCGGGAGCGTCCGGTGGGCCGCTGCGCGGCCGGACGGATCAGTAGTAGTGGTTGGCCTGCCAGAAGCTCCAGGCGCCACACGGGCTGTGGTATCTGGAGTTCATGTAGTTCAGGCCCCACTTGATCTGAGTGGCCGGGTTCGTCCGCCAGTCGGCGCCTGCCGAGGACATCTTGGAACCGGGCAGCGCCTGCACCAGACCGTAGGCGCCGGAGGAGGCGTTCGTCGCCTGGTAGTTCCAGCCCGACTCGCGCGAGACGATATTGGAGAAGCACTGGTACTGGCCGGAGCCGACGATCTTCCGGGCCATGGCCTGCACATCGGAGACCGTGTACGACGCCTGCTGCGCGAAGTCGAGACTGGTGCGCTCATCGGAGCGGCTGGCGGCCTCCGCCTTCTCGCGGGCCTCCTTCGCCTTCTTCTCCGCCGCCGCCTTCTTCGCCGAGGCCTGCTCGGCCGCGTGCTGGCGGGCGCTCTCCTGCGCCGACTGACGTGCTGCCGCGTCCGCGGCGGTGGACTGGGCGTCCGCCTGCTGTGTCAGCGAGACGGTCTGCACCTGGGTGTTGCCGCCCGCGGGGATGTCCGCCAGGAGCGTCGAGTCGGCGGCGGTGGCCTCAGGGCCGTCCGCTGCCTGCGCCTGGGGGGTCCCCGAGGCGACGCCTACGACGGCTCCGACGGTGGTGACCGCGGTGGCGGACGCCACCGCGAATCCCCGGACCGAGATCCGGCTCACACGGTTTCCTTCCAACATCGCCCGCGGGGTGACCTCGCGGGCGCAATCGTGCCCCTGACGCTGGCCTCCGTCGTTGCATTCACCAGGAGACACGGGCCCGGCCGGTCTCCCGATCTCGGGAGCCCGCGTGGTACTTCGGGCGGCATGCGGCCAACTGCTGTTGATTTGTGTGGTGCTGCACCATCCGTGGTGCGGGTGTGCCGCATGCGGGGCCTGACAGGAACCACACACTGCCGGATGCGGACGGGTTGAGGCAATTCTGCACCGAGTGGGAAACGTCACAGGGGGTTTGAGAGGCAACCTTTCCGGAAACATGGGCGCGGCCGGGTCAGCGTGAGTAGGCTGCTGCGCTTCTCACGGACCGACCCGGCCGCCGACGACCCGTCAACGGGCCGAAATACCCTCTGACCTGCGTCGAAATGCCGTTACATGTGGCCCTCCTCGAGCATCTCCGTCACCAGCGCGGCGATCGGCGAACGCTCGGAGCGCGTCAACGTGATGTGCGCGAAAAGCGGATGACCCTTCAGTTTCTCGACAACGGCGACGACTCCGTCGAACCGCCCGACCCGCAGATTGTCCCGCTGTGCCACGTCATGGGTGAGAACGACACGCGATCCCTGCCCGATTCGGGACAAGACGGTCAGCAGCACGTTCCGCTCGAGGGACTGCGCCTCGTCCACGATGACGAACGCGTCGTGCAGCGAACGGCCGCGGATGTGGGTCAGCGGCAACACCTCGAGCATCCCGCGGCTGACCACTTCCTCGATCACGTCCCGGCTGGTCACCGCCGACAGCGTGTCGAAGACGGCCTGCGCCCAGGGGTTCATCTTCTCGTCGTGCGTGCCAGGCAGGTAGCCGAGGTCCTGCCCGCCCACGGCGTACAGCGGCCGGAACACCATCACCTTGCGGTGCTGACGGCGCTCCAGAACGGCCTCCAGCCCGGCGCACAGCGCCAGCGCGCTCTTGCCGGTGCCGGCCCGGCCACCCATCGAGACGATCCCGACCTCGTGGTCCAGCAGCAGGTCCAGGGCGATGCGCTGCTCGGCGCTGCGGCCCTTGAGCCCGAACGCCTCCCGGTCACCGCGCACCAGCCGGACCCGCCCGTCCGGGGCGACGCGGCCCAGTGCCCGCCCCTTCTCCGACTGCAGGACGAGCCCGGTGTGCACGGGCAGCCCCTCACTCTCCGGGACGTCCACGCTCTCGGCGGCGAACAGTTCGTCGACGGCCTCACCGGGCAGCGTCAGCTCCGCCATGCCCGTCCATCCGGAGTCGGTGATGGCCAGTTCCGCCCGGTACTCCTCGGCCAGCAGACCGACGGAGGACGCCTTGATGCGCAGCGGAAGATCCTTGGAGACGACGGTGACGTCGTAACCCTCGGCCTGCAGGTTGCGGGCCACCGCGAGGATCCGCGAGTCGTTGTCCTCCAGCCGGAACCCGGCCGGCAGCACGGCCGTGTCGGCGTGGTTCAGCTCGACGCGGAGCGTGCCGCCCAGGTCCCCGATGGGGATCGGCGCGTCGAGGCGTCCGTAGCGCACGCGGTACTCGTCCAGCCGGCGCAGCGCCTCCCGCGCGAAGTAGCCGAGTTCCGGATGGTGGCGCTTGGCCTCCAGCTCGGTGACGACGACCACGGGGAGCACGACCTCGTGCTCGTCGAAGCGGCCCATGGCCGCCGGGTCGGCGAGCAGGACGCTGGTGTCGATGACATAGGTGCGCCGGTCGGAGTGCAGGCGCTTCTTGCTGGTCACCACGGGTGGACCTACCCCCTCGGATGAGGTCGGGAAGCGACGGCGTCGCGGGGGAACCGGCCGGGTCCTGGCCGCGCTGCGCGGGCCGGACACCGGCCCTCCGCGCCGTCCGCATTTCGCATGCGGTCGTCCGTGGTGTACAACGGGCCTCCCGGCGGCCGCCGCCCTGGTGTGGGCACCGGCCACCTGGAACATTCCCCCTCCCGTGCGTCCCCATGCGCAGGGACCACCCGAATACGGGCGCGAGAGTGCGGGCGTCAGCCGCCGTAGCGGCGGTGGCGGGCCGCGTAGTCCCGCAGGGCACGCAGGAAGTCGACCTTGCGGAAGGCCGGCCAGAAGACCTCGCAGAAGTAGTACTCCGAGTGGGCGCTCTGCCACAGCATGAAGCCGGACAGCCGCTGCTCACCACTCGTGCGGATGACGAGGTCGGGGTCGGGCTGACCGCGGGTGTACAGGTGTTCGGAGATGTCGTCGACGGTGAGCGTCTCGGCCAGTTCGGCCACGCTCGTGCCCTGCGCGGCCCGGTCGCTCAGCAGCGAACGGACGGCGTCGGTGATCTCCTGCCGGCCGCCGTAACCGACGGCGACGTTGACCAGTATCCCGTCGTTCCGGCCCGCCCGCTCCTCGGCCTCCTTCAGCACGTGCTGGGTGCGCCCCGGCAGCAGGTCCCGCTGCCCGACGTGATGGACCCGCCAGCGGCCGTCCGCGGCCAGGTCCCGCACGGTGTCCTCAATGATGCCGAGCAGCGGCAGCAACTCCTCCTCTGCCCGGTTCAGGTTGTCGGTGGAGAGCAGCCACAGCGTGACCACCTCGACATCCGTCTCGGCGCACCAGCCGAGCAGCTCCTGGATCCTGCTGGCGCCGGCCTTGTGCCCCTGCTCGGTGGTCCCGCCCGAAGCGCGGGCCCAGCGGCGGTTGCCGTCCAGGATCACACCGATGTGTTTGGGGACCGCCCCGTGATCGAGCCGGTATTCGACCCGGCGTGCGTAGAGCCGGTACACCAGGTCGCGCAGCTTCATGGGAATGGCCAGCCCTCCGTGCCGAGTCAGGGATTCCTGAACCTTACTGCCGGTAGCTCGTTCGGGCGAAGTCGGCGCAAGGGACGCGCCTTGATAAGAAAGGGTGATGAACGACTTCTCCCCCGCCCCTTACCGAGCGGCCGACATCCGCTACGACCGCATGGAGTACCGCCGCTCCGGCCGCAGCGGACTGAAGCTGCCGGCGATCTCGCTCGGCCTGTGGCACAACTTCGGCGACGACCGCGCGCTGGAGACCCAGCGGGCGATCCTGCGCCGCGCCTTCGACCTCGGCGTCACCCACTTCGACCTGGCCAACAACTACGGCCCGCCGCCCGGCTCGGCGGAGCTGAACTTCGGCAAGCTCTTCGCGCAGGACTTCCGCACCCACCGCGATGAACTCGTGCTGTCGACCAAGGCCGGCTATCTGATGCACCCCGGGCCGTACGGCGAGTGGGGCTCGCGCAAGTACCTGCTGTCGTCCCTGGACGCCTCTCTGCAACGGATGGGGGTCGACTACGTCGACGTCTTCTACAGCCACCGCTACGACCCCGACACGCCGCTCGAGGAGACGATGGGCGCGCTGGCCACCGCCGTCCGGCAGGGCAAGGCGCTGTACGTCGGCGTGTCGTCCTACAACGCGGAGCGCACCCGGGAGGCGGCGCGGCTGCTGCGCGAGATGGGGGTGCGGCCGCTGATCCACCAGCCGTCCTACTCGATGATCAACCGGTGGACCGAGGAGGACGGGCTGCTCGACACGCTCGAGGCCGAGGGCATGGGCTGCATCTCCTTCGCGCCTCTGCAGCAGGGCATGCTCACCGACAAGTACCTGCGGGGCATCCCGGAGGGCTCCCGGGCCACCCAGGGCAAGTCCTTCAACCCGGCGTGGCTCACGGACGACGTGCGGCGGCGGCTGAACGGGCTCAACGACATCGCGCAGCGGCGCGGTCAGTCACTGGCGCAGCTCGCCCTCGCGTGGGTGCTGCGTGACCCCCGGATGACGTCGGCGCTGATCGGCGCCAGCAGCGTCGCCCAGCTGGAGGCGAACGTCGCCGCCCTCGACGCACCGGCCCTGACGAAGGACGAGCTGGCGGAGATCGACGCGCTCGCCCTGTCGGAACCGGGCGTGAACATCTGGTCCCAGAGCAGCACGAGCTGACGTCCCGGAGCCCGCCTGGCGCGTCCCGGCCGGGTCCCGTCGTGCGCCGTCGCACGGCGGGACCGCAGGCTCAGGCCGCCCGCGACGGCCTCGCGCCCGGGGCACAAAAAGCGGGCCGGTCCGAGGGGGGATTCGGACCGGCCCGAGGGGGGGTTTCCACCATAGCCCCTCCGAGGGGGTGCTTCGTGCATCTTGGCGCGTGTTCGCTACGCGAATGTGACCAGACCTACGCCGTGAGGCCCCCCGCGACCACCCCGGCGAGCGCTCCGAGCACCATGAACGGGCCGAATGCCATCGCCGTGCGACGGTCCGCGCGTCCCGTCACCAGCAGCGACACGCCGTAGAGCGCACCCAGGAGGAAGCCGAGGAACGTCCCGGCGAAGAGGACGCCCCAGCCGTACCAGCCCAGGGCGGCCCCCAGGGCCAAGGCGAGTTTGACGTCGCCGAAGCCCATGCCGCGCCGGTTGATCAGGAAGAGGAGCCCGTACGCTCCGGAGAGCACGAGCGCGCCGAGCAGGGCGCGCGGCCAGTCGCCGCCGGAATGGGGAAACAGCGCGGCCATCCCCAGGAGCAGCGCGGTGCCGACGGCGAGCGGAAGGGTGAGAACGTCGGGCAACCGGTTGACGGAGACGTCCACCGCCGCCAGGGCGAGGCCGACTGGGACCGCCAGCAGCCACACGGCCAGCTCCGGCCGGGGGCCCACCGTCAGCGCGAGGGCGGCGCAGACCGCCGCCGCTGCGGCGGCGAACCGCCCGGCGGCCGGCCCGAGCGGAAAGCCCCGGGGACAGTCGCGGCACCGGGCGGGTCCGAGCCAGCCACGCAGCGGCCCGCCCAGGGCGTGCCCGGCGGGGCACCGGCCGCGCCGGGGCTCGCCGGCGGGCACGGCCAGCCGGTAGACGACGCGTGGCAACAGCCGCCCGGCCGCCACCCCGTAGGCGGCGGCGAGCAGGGTGAGGGCCGCGGCCGCAATCACACTCGACGACACACGGTGAGCATACGACGACCGATACAAGCCGTCATCGCCGCCTCAGAGCCCCAGGTACCGGATGACGGCGTGCTCCACGACGGCGAGCTCATGCCGGTCCAGATGGGCGATCGGATCGCCCTGCACGAACGACACGTCGATGGTGCGGATCTGATCGACGAGCAGACGAGTGACACCGCCTGCGATCTCCCATTCGGGCCGGAAGATCGCCGGCTGCGCACGCGGTCGCGAAGGGGCCGAGCCGTGAAAAGCCGAAGTCCCCGGTCCGGCGACGCTCGCGTCGCCGGACCGGGGACTTCGGCCGGATGTGGAGATGGCGGGAATCGAACCCGCGTCCAACGGTGCGGAAGAAGGGCTTCTCCGAGCGCAGTCCGCTTCGATTTTCTCAGCCCCGGAGATCACGCGGACAAGTCTCCGACGGGCTCAGTCACTGTTGAATGTCCCGGCAGGCCCCGTGACCGGACCTACGCGGTGAGTCCCCTAGCTGATGCCGGACACCGGGGCGGGAACACCCCCGGGCCGACACTTCGCAAGTCGCTGCTCAGGCAGCGAGGGCGAAGGAATCGCGCTTGGAATTGGCGATTATTTGTTCACGGCGCATGGTTAACGAGATCATCGCCGTGCTTCCTCGGCTCGCTTCCCCTGCTTCGACAGCCGCTGTCGAAACCGATCATCCCCATGTTGAGTTGACAAACACCACACCACATCCGCGGTGCAGTCACCATCGTACGGGATCAACGTGCGAGGATGCCAGCGCTATTCCCCCCTCCGGGGTGACCGGCCCTGCCGGGCCGGTCAGCGACGCTGCCGGCGGCGGGCGGCCGAGATGGCGCGCTCCGCCTCCCGCCGGTCCTGCTTCTCCCGCAGCGTCTGCCGCTTGTCGTACTCCTTCTTTCCCTTGGCCAGGGCCAGCTCGACCTTGGCCCGGCCGTCCTTGAAGTACAGCGCCAGGGGCACCAGCGTGTGGCCGGTCTCTTGCGTCTTGCCGATCAGCTTGTCGATCTCCTCGCGGTGGAGCAGCAGCTTCCGCTTGCGGCGGGCACTGTGGTTGGTCCACGTGCCCTGGGTGTACTCCGGGATGTGCACGTTGTGCAGCCACGCCTCACCGCCGTCGAGCTGGCCGAAGCCGTCGGCCAGTGACGCACGGCCCTGCCGCAGCGACTTGACCTCGGTGCCGGTGAGCACCAGCCCGCACTCGTAGGTGTCGAGGATGTGGTAGTCGTGCCGCGCCTTCTTGTTCTGCGCGATCAGCTTGCGCCCCGTCTCTTTAGCCATAACCAGGCCATTGTTTCACTACGAGGCGTCCTGGAGGCCACTCAATACTCCGCGGGCCTGGGAAGCGGCCGAGCCGGGCGGGACGGTCAGGTCCGGTTCGATGCCCTTGCCCTGCACGGCGTGGCCGGACGGCGTCGCGTAGTGGCCCACGGTGAGTTCGGCGACGGAACCGTCCGGCATCTCACGCGGGATCTGCACAGAGCCCTTGCCGAAGGTGCGGGAGCCGACGATGACGGCACGGCCCCGGTCCTGCAGCGCGCCGGTGAGGAGTTCCGCGGCACTCATCGTCCCGCCGTCGACGAGGACGACCAGCGGGGAGTCGGTGTCGCCGCCCCGGGATGCGTACAGGGCCCGCTGCTCGCCCCGGTCGTCATAGGTGGCGATCAGGCCGCCGTCGAGGAAGGCGGACGCCGTGCGGACGGCCTCGTCGACCAGGCCGCCGGAGTTTCCGCGCAGGTCGAGCAGGAAGCCGGTGCCCGCCGGCGCCCGTTCCACCGCCCGCCGCACCTCGCGTCCGGTGCCTTCGGTGAAGCAGGTGACGGTGATGCGGGTGACGGCCTCGGAGAGCCGGTCGACGGTGACGGTCCGCGCGTCGAGCCGCGCCCGGTGCAGCGTCACGTGCCGGTGGTTCCCGTTCCGCCCCAGCTCCAGCCGCACGGTGCTGCCCGGTTCCCCGGCCGAGGACGGGTGCAGGCCGGGCCCCTGCGCGTCGGGGGCGTGCCCCGGGGAGCCGCGCAGCTGTGCGACGACCTCGGTGACGGGCCGCCCGGCCACGGCATGGCCGTCCACGGCGTGCAGCCGGTCTCCGGACCGGACGCCGGCCTCGTCCGCCGGGCTGCCGGGCTGCACCTCCGCCACACTCACGGTCTCCCGCCCCGCCGGGCCACCGGAGCGGTGCACGGAGACGCCCACGCCCACGTACCGGCCGGCGAGCGTCTGCTGCAAGCCCTCGTACTCACGGGCCGTGTAGGCGGCGGACCACCGGTCGCCGCTGCGGCTGACCAGCTCCTCGGCGGACTGCGCGCCGCCGGTGGACCGGCCTGCGGAGGGTGCGGCAAAGGACTGCGCGGCCTCGGCGGCGCCGGCGAGCGGTCTGCCCGCGCCGTCGGAGCCGTCGCCGGATTCATCGCCCCACGACCCGGTGACCGCGCCGGTCGCCAGCACGCCGGCGAACACCAGCGTCAGAGCGGCCCGGCGGCGGACCCTGTGGGGCTTCACATGCGTCCACGTGCCCGACATGCTGCGGAGTGTAGGACAGACTGGCCGTACCTACGGGCGAGTTGACGTCAACGCCACGCGCGTCGTGTGTCACACCTTGAGGTACTTGCGCAAGGCGAAGAAAGCTGCAAAGGCAGGCATGAGAATGCCGACGGCGAGGAGGAGCGGCAGCACCTTCGCCACAGCCATCCAGCCCACGAACTGCACCGCCTGGATCTGTCCGGCCAGCCAGTTGTCGATCATGAAGTACTTGCCCGCGGTCAGCAGCACGCACGCCAGTCCGGCGCCGATGAGCCCCGCGACGGCCGCCTCGAGGATGAACGGCATCTGAATGTAGAAGCTCGACGCTCCCACCAGTCGCATGATGCCCGTCTCCCGCCTTCGGCTGAACGCCGAGACGCGTACGGTGTTGACGATGAGCAGCAGCGCCACGATGAGCATCAGCGCCATCAGGTAGAGCGCGGCCACCTTCATGCCGTTGAGCAGGTTGAACAGGCTCTGCAACAGGTTGCGTTGGTCCTGCACGTCCTGCACGCCCGGCCGGCCGGAGAACGCGGTGCTGATCACCTTGAACTTCTCCGGGTCCTTCAGCTTGACCCGGAAGGACTCCTGCATCTGGTCCGGCGTGAGCGAGTCGGCGAGCGGCGAGTCGCCGAACTGCTTTTTGTAGTGCTTGTACGCCTGGGTCGCGGACTCGTGGTACACGTGCTGGACGACGCCCAGCTTCCTCAGGTCCGTCTCGACCTTCTGCTTCTGCTGGTCGGTGACGGCGCCCTTGGCGCAGTTGGCATAGGTGTCCGCGTCGTTCTTGTTGCAGAGGAAGATCGAGACCTGCACCTTGTCGTACCAGTAGCCCTTCATCGCGCTGACCTGGTCGCTGGCGAGCAGAGACCCGCCCAGCAGCGCGAGGGACAGGGCGACCGAGACGATCACGGCGAACGTCATCGTGAGGTTGCGGCGGAGACCGATGCCGATCTCCGACAGTACGAACTGGCCGCGCATGGCGTCCTTTCCTGCGTTCGGTGCGGGTGAGCTCAGTGCTGGTAGCCGTACACGCCGCGCGACTGGTCGCGCACGAGTCGGCCCCGCTCCAGCTCGATGACGCGCTTACGCATCTGGTCGACGATCTGCTGGTCGTGGGTGGCCATCACCACGGTGGTTCCGGTCCGGTTGATGCGGTCGAGCAGCTTCATGATGCCGACCGAGGTCTGCGGGTCGAGGTTGCCCGTGGGCTCGTCGGCGATCAGCAGCATCGGACGGTTGACGAACGCCCTTGCGATCGCGACGCGCTGTTGCTCACCGCCCGACAGCTCACCCGGCATTCGGTCGCCCTTGCCGCCCAGCCCGACGAGTTCGAGCACCTCGGGCACCGTCTTGCGGATCTGGCCGCGGGGCTTGCCGATCACCTCGAGCGCGAAGGCGACGTTCTCACCGACGGTCTTGTTGGGCAGCAGACGGAAGTCCTGGAAGACGGTGCCCAGCTGCCGCCGCATCTGCGGCACCTTCCAGTTGGACAGCCGGGCCAGGTCCTTGCCGAGCACGTGCACCTGGCCTTGGCTGGCCCGCTCCTCGCGGAGGATGAGCCGCAGGAAGGTGGACTTGCCGGAACCGGACGAGCCCACCAGGAAGACGAACTCGCCGCGCTCGACCTCCAGGGACACGTCGCGGAGAGCGGCATGATTCTGCTTGGGATAGGACTTGGAGACGCTGTCGAATCGGATCACGGTTTTTGCACCACGTCGACCTGGGTAGGGGCAGAGGAAGCCGTGTCCCGACTCCCACTCGGTGGGCTGACCCTACGCGAACCGCGGCGGCGTGCGCAGTCGGCGCCCGTTCCCGGAGGATTTCTCCGGAGGGCGTTTCTGGAGGAACCGGGAGCAGACGGTCATCCTTCTGCGTTGCGCCCCGACACCTGGCACAGTGGAAGGAGAACCGCCCGGGAACCAACCGCAGCCCGGCGGCGTTGGCGGGGCGAGGAGGAGATCGCATGACATGCGACCGGCTGGTATGCGCCAACTGCGCGGGCCCCGTGAGCGAGGGCCGTTGTGCCGTCTGCCGTGCGCACCGCGCGCGCGTGCATCAGGAGAGCGGTCCCTTCGCCGGAATGACCCCGGCGGTCCTCATCGGGCTGCTGCTGGCCCTCATCGCGGTGGCCGTTGCAGCACAGCGCGTAGCCGTGGCGTGACGCGGGGCGAAGAAACCAGACAGTGAGAAGGGGCCCGGAGCGTATGCGCTCCGGGCCCCTTCGCCGTGGTGGACGCCTCAGGCGGCCGTACGGCGGGAGATGAGGCGCGGCATCACGCGGAAGCCGACCCCGCCGGCGATCATGGTCGCGGCTCCGAGGACCAGGAAGGTCGTCTGAGCCGCACCGGTCTCGGCCAGCGCTTCCTGGGGCTGCTGCTGCGCGTCGGCCTGCTGGCTGCTGGGCGCCTCGACGGGCGTGCTGCCGCCGGTCTTCGGCTCGGTGTTGTCGCTACCGCAGTCGGACTGGCTCAGGTCACAGGTGTTGTCACCGTCACCACCGGAGCCGCCACCGACAGTCGCCGGCTCGGAGCCGCTGCCGTTGCCACCGCTCGTGCTCGAACCACCGCTCGTGCTCGAACCACCACTGCTGCTCGAACCACCACTGCGTGTCTCGAACCACCGCTCGTGCTCGAACCACCACTGCTGCTCGAACCACCACTTGCGTGTCTCGAACCACCACTCGTGCTCGAACCACCGCTCGTGCTCGAACCACCGCTCGTGCTCGAACCACCGCTCGTGCTCGAACCACCGCTCGTGCTCGAACCACCGCTCGTGCTCGAACCACCGCTCGTGCTCGAACCACCACTGCTGCTCGAACCACCGCTCGTGCTCGAACCACCGCTCGTGCTCGAACCACCACTGCTGCTCGAACCACCAATGGTGAGGCCCGAGGTGGTGTTGTCGTCACTGCTTCCACCGACGCCGACATGGGCGTTCACGCCGTTGTCGGTGTTGACACCGACCTGGATGATGCCCAGGTCGATACCCAGGCCGGCCGCCGAGGCCGTGCCGGCCGCGGCGAGGGAGGCACCGGCCGCGAACACCGCGCCGGCCGCTATGCGCGCTACACGCACACGCGTCTTCGTTTTGCTCATACTGCGAACTACCCCCAGTAGATAGCGTAATTGGGGCAGCTGTGTGAGGGGCAGTCGCTCTCTCGCTGGGTAAGTCGCTGAACCGGTCGGCCGCCCGTCCGATCCTCGGACGGGCGGCGCGCTCGTTCTCGCGCCCTGCATACGCCCCTGATCACACGCATGCCGAGCAAACAGCTTTTCCCACTTGTCACTCGAGCGTCAAGCGAGCTCCGGTTTCACTCCCGTGAAGGGTCTGTGAGTGTGGTGACACTCATCGCACACGGTGCACGTCGACGTCCGACGCCTTGACGAACGCGACCCGCTGACCCAGCTGAATCTGGTAGTAGGTCTGCTTTCCGCGGATCACCTGGTGGCTGTCCGGTTCGTAGGTCACGGCGTAGTAGTACTCGCCCTTCGTCGCCAGGCCGAGCGCGTACTTCTGACCGGCCTTCACCGTGTACGGCAGCGGCGAGACGCTCTGCACCGGCACACCGTCCGGGTAGGCACTCGCCTCCGGATAGGCGCGGCCGTACACCGGGATCTCGTCCTGGCCGGCCTTCGGCGTGACGACCTTGCCCGAGGCGGGCACCGCCGTGCGGTCACGACCGTGGGGGTTGTGGAACCAGCCCTTCTGGCCGCCGTACCAGATCGCGGTCCAGTCGCCGTCCCGGCCGGCCACCGCGTACTGCTGGCCGGTGTCGACTCGAGCACCCCAGTCGTTGACGCCGTCCGTGGTGGCGCTGCCGTCCGAGTGCAGGCCGATGTCCTTGAGCAGCGGCGCGTCCGCGTCCGGCTCGGTGTGCAGGCGCAGCGCACTGGATCCGTGTGCGGCGCAGGCCTGACCCGCCTTTTCACAGCCGGTGTAGACCGGCTGGTTACGGTCGTAGTCCGGCAGGATCGTGACCATGCCGCTGCGCGGACCGGCGCTCTGGTGGAACGGCGCGCCGAGCAGGCGGAAGTAGTGCGCCCAGTCCCAGTACGGGCCGGGGTCGGTGTGCATGCCGGGGATGTACGGAGTCGTCACGCCCGGCACGTTGTCGTGGCCGAGGATGTGCTGCCGGTTCAGCGGAATGTCGTACTTGTGCGACAGGTAGCGGACCAGGCGGGCCGAGTTGCGGTACATCGACTCGGTGAACCAGGCGTCCGGGTCGGCCAGGAAGCCCTCCTGCTCGATACCGACGGACTTGGCGTTGACGAACCAGTTGCCCGCGTGCCAGGCCGCGTCGTGCGTGGCCACGTGCTGATCGACGTGCCCGTCGGCGGAGCGGATCGTGTAGTGCCACGACACGTACGTCGGGTCCTGGATCAGCTGGAGCGTGGTGTCCCAGGTGGCCTCGGTGTCGTGCAGGACGATGTAGTCGATCGACTGGGACTTCGGACGGTTCGCCAGGTCGTGGTTGCCGTAGTCCGTCGAGCCGTCGTCGTTGGTCCACTGCTCGTAGGGCGCCGGCAGCCACTCGCAGGAGATGCTGTGCGGGCACTCGATGTTCTTGTTGCGCTCGGTGTGCTTCAGGCCGAGCCGCTTGAGCTGGGAGACCGTTGGGCTGACGCCCGCGGCAGCCGGCAGAGTGACCCGGTCGCCGGAGTCGGTGACGCGGCTGGCGCCCTGCTGGATGGCGTCGTAGACGTCGCCCGCGTACACCTCGGCCGTACCGGCGTCGGTGGCGCCGGAGAAGCCGGCCACGGCACCGAACCAGTCGCCCGGGTCGTCGCTCGGAGCCAGCCCGAGCTTCTTCTGGGCGGCGGCGAGCAGCGCGGCGCCGCCCTGGATGTTCGCGGCCTCGTCCGTGCGCAGCTGTTCGGCCGGCAGTCCGGTCAGGTCGCTCGCCCGCTCCAGGGTGCGCAGCCGGGCAGGCGGCTTGCCGGCGGCGTCGGCGGCGGACTTCGCGTGCTCGAGGGCCGTCGCGGCGACGGTCATCGGGCGGGCGCTGTCACCGCGGGGGTCGCCGCCCTCGACGTGCCCGGCGGCCGTGGAGTCGCGGACCGCGTGCACCACATCGGTGAGATGCATCGGACCGTAGCCGCCGGCGACGCTCGGGGCTCCGGCGTGGCCGTCCCAGCGGGACTGCAGGTACGAGACGCCGAGCAGCACGCTCTCCGGCACGTGGTAGCGCTGTGCCGCCTGGGCGAAGGCGTCCTGCAGGCCGTTGTCCTCAGACGCGGTGGCGGAGGGGACGCTCGCCACGAGGGGCGAGAGCAGGGCCGCGGCGGCGACGGCCGTCGCCGTGCGGACCAGTCTGCGGCGGGGGGCTCTCGGGGGATTTGTCCCTGACAAAGGTGCAGCCTCCTCTGGATGGCCCGAGCGGAAGCCGTGACGGGCTGCTCGCCTGGGCATGGCGGGTCAGGACCGCACCAGGCGTACCGACACGGAAGTCGATCGTCAAGCATCCGTCGGCTGCCCGGCTTCGCACGTCAGCGGGCGCGCGGCCCGATTTCCCCGCTGCACCCGCGGGGCCTGCGCCGCACCACTGGACCAGACCACTGACCGTCCGAGGCGGTCCCGGAATCGTTATGCTACGGAGATCTGCTGACACACCGACAGAACGGCGCGCCGACCAGTGGGTCGGCGCGCCGGGATCACGTGCGAATCTGCTCGGCCGGAGCCTTGTTCAGCCCTCGGACTCGGCCTGCTCCTGCTGCTTGCGCCAGCGGATGCCGGCGTCGATGAAACCGTCCAGGTCGCCGTCGAGCACGGACTGCGGATTGCCCACCTCGTGCTCGGTCCGCAGGTCCTTGACCATCTGGTAGGGGTGCAGGACGTAGGAACGCATCTGGTTACCCCAGGAGTTGCCGCCGTCGCTCTTGAGCGCGTCCATCTTGGCCCGCTCCTCCGCCTGCTTGTGGGCGAGCAGCCGGGACTGCATGACACGCATCGCGGCCGCGCGGTTCTGGATCTGCGACTTCTCGTTCTGGCACGAGACGACGATGCCCGTCGGGATATGCGTCATACGGACCGCGGAGTCCGTGGTGTTGACGGACTGGCCGCCGGGGCCGGAGGACCGGAAGACGTCGATGCGCAGCTCGTTCTCGGGAATGTCGATGTGGTCGGTCTGCTCCACGACCGGGAGGACCTCGACGCCGGAGAAGGAGGTCTGGCGGCGGCCCTGGTTGTCGAAGGGTGAGATGCGCACCATGCGGTGGGTGCCCTGCTCGACGGACAGGGTGCCGTAGGCGTAGGGGGCCTTCACGGCGAAGGTGGCGGACTTCACGCCCGCCTCCTCGGCGTAGGAGATGTCGTAGACCTCGGTCGGATAGCCCTTGCGCTCGGCCCAGCGCAGGTACATGCGCATGAGCTGCTCGGCGAAGTCCGCGGCGTCCACACCGCCGGCCTCGGCACGGACGCTCACGACCGCCTCGCGGGGGTCGTACTCGCCGGAGAGCAGCGTGCGCACCTCGAGCTCGTCGACGGCCCGCTGCAGGTCGGTCAGCTCGCGGTCGGCCTCCGCCCGGGTGTCCGCGTCGTCCTCGTCCTCGGCGAGCTCGAAGAGCACCCCGAGGTCGTCGATGCGCGAGCGCAGGTCCTCGATCTTGCGCAGCTGGCCCTGCAGATAGGACAACTTGCTGTTGACCTGCTGCGCGGTCTCCAGGTCGTCCCACAGGTCGGGGGCCGCCGCCTGCTCCTCGAGCACGGCGATGTCGGCCCTCATCCTGTCCAGGTCGAGGACCGCCTCGATCGACTCCATGGTGGAGGAGAGGGACTTCAGCTCTTCGGATACATCGACGACTGCCACGGCTCCAGCGTAGCGGCTGTCGCCCGGTTCCCGACCGCCCCCGCCGGGAGCCCGACCTCAGGGAGCCTCGGACCGGTGCACGCCGGGGCGGGTGCCTCCAGGGGCCGCGGAACCGTCGTCGGAGGCGGCCAGCCAGCCGCCCAGCCCGGCCGTCGCCACGACGGCCGCCGCCAGGGCGCCGAGCTTCAGGCGCCGGCGGCGCAGCGCCGCCCGGTGCCGGGCCGACCCGGCGCGCGGCGCTCCCGCCGCGCGGGGCGTTCGCGCGGTCCCGTGTGCGCCGCCGGCCAGCTCGTCCGCGCCGGGGACTCGCATCGAGGTGTGCGTGTCACGGTTGGCGTCCGGGGAAGCGCCCCGGTGCACCAGCGGCACCGCTCCCCGTTCCGGCGCACCGACGGCGGTGTCCGGCCCGGCCGCGCCGCGCAGGCCCGTGGTGGCGGCGGCCGCGCTGTGACGTCTCACTGTCCTGGTAGCTCTCCTCGGGCTGGTCGTCGATGTCCAGGGCGGGCAGCCCGGCAAGCGAGGGCAGCAGTTCGCGAAGCCGCGGCGCCAGCTCGGCGGCCCGGAGACGGGAGGCGGGCGCCTTGGCCAGGCACTGGTGGACGAGCCGCCAGAGCTCGTCGGGGACCCCGGGCAGCGGGGCGACGGTCTCGGTCACGTGCCGGCGCAGCACCGCTCCGGGGTGGCCGCCGCCGAAGGGCGTGAAGCCGGCCAGCAGCTCGTACAGCACGGTGGCCAGCGCGTAGATGTCGACGGAGGCCCGCGGCGGCAGTCCCTCTACCAGCTCGGGAGCGAGGTAGTCGGGGGTGCCGACGATGCGGGACGGCACCCCCGCCGACCCGGCGGCGGTGCGCGGCGGGGCGGTGCGGCGGGGGTGGTCGATGAGTTTGGCGACGCCGAAGTCCGTGAGCAACGCGGGCGGCGCACCGCCGGGGCCGGGCGGTGCCTCCGCGTCGAGCAGCACGTTCTCCGGCTTCACGTCGCGGTGCACGACGCCCGCCGCATGCGCTGCCGCAAGCGCGTCGGCGACGTCGGCCGCGACGGCGGCTGCTGCCTGTGGCCGCAGGCGTCGTTCGTGTACCAGGCGGGTACGCAGGTCGGGTCCGCGCACCAGGTCCATGACGAGCGCCAGGTCGGCGCCGTCCACCACCAGGTCCCGTACTCCCACCAGACGCGGATGGCTGAGCGAGAGCAGCGCGGTGCGCTCCTGGAGGAAGCGGGCGACCAGCTCCTGGTCCGAGGCCAGTTCCTCACGCAGCAGCTTGATCGCCACCGGCCCGTCGGGTCCGTCACCGAGCCACACCGTGCCGGCGCTGCCACGCCCGAGAAGGCGATGAGCCGTGTAGCGACTGCCGATCTTCCGTGTCGTCACGGCGACAAAACTACGCTCCGTGGAGGCGCGATCAGACCCAGAGGACGTCAATTGTCAGTTCTGCGAGTGATTTTCTGCGCAGAAGTCGATAAATCTCCGAACTCAGGAGGAAGCGCCACCACCACTGTTGCCGAAGCTGTCGAAGAAGTCGCCGACGGAGCTGAAGAAGTCCTGGGCCGCCTGCCAGAAGCTCTTGCCCTGCGCCCACCACTCCGGCACCGGCGTGAAGTTCCACACCAGCACGCAGAGGAGCACGAAGACCGCGATCACGAACAGGCAGCCCTTGAGGCAGCCGAGACCGGGGATGTGCATCGGGTTCGCGCTGCGGCCGCGCGGCTCGCGCGGGGCAGGACGCGGCGGAGGCGCAGCTGCGGCGAGGCGGCGGCCCCTGACGTCGGGCCGGCGGCTGCTGCGGGCGGCGCTGCGGCGGATACGGCTGGGAGGCGGCGGAACCGCCGCCGTACGTCCGTCGCGGGCCCTGCTGCGGGGCAGGACGCCGCTGCGGACGGTGCCGCAGCGGATCCATGCCCGGATCCATCGGCTGCACCTGCGTCTGCTCGTTGCGGTCCCGGGCGGCACGCAGCTGCGATTCCCACGGGTGCGGCCCGTCGGGCTGCTGTCCACCGCCGGGCATGGGGGGCATGACCCGGGTCGGGTCGCCGCTCTGCCCACCCGGGCCGCCGGGCGCGCCGGTGTGCGGCATGACGTTCGTCGCCGCGTTCGGGTCGTAGGCGAAGGCACCGCCGGCGTCCTGACCGCCGTACGGCGGCAGCGCCTGCGTGGGCGCGGCGTCGCCGGTGAGCGTGCCGCCGGGGGCGGTGGTGGGCGCCGGGTCGGGCACCAGCAGCGCCGCGACGCCGAGAGCGGCCGTCGCCTGCTCGGGGGTGGCGTGCGCGCCGACACCCGAGGCGACGGTCCGCAGGCCGCGGGCCAGGTTCTCGGCGCTGGGCCGCTCGTCGGGGTTCTTCCGCAGGCAACGCTCGATCACGGTCCACAGCGGGTCGGGCACGCCCGGCGGACGCTGCGGCTCCTCTGCCATGTGCCGGTGCAGCACCTCCAGGGTGCTGCCGCCGGCGAACGGGGGGTGACCGGTCAGCAGCTCGTACAGCAGTACACCGGCGCCGTACACGTCGACGGCGGAGGTCTGCGGGCGTCCCTCGGCCGACTCGGGCGCCACATAGGCGGGGGTGCCGACGAACTCCTGGGTGTGCGTGAGCCCCGGCGAGTCGGCGAGCCGTGCGATGCCGAAGTCGGTGAGCATCGGCCGCATGCCGTCCGGCCCGTCGGCGAGGAGCACGTTCGCGGGCTTCAGGTCGCGGTGCACGACGCCGTCGACGTGGCTCGCGGCCAGTGCGTCGGCGACCTGCGCGGTCAGCAGGGCCGCGCCGACCGGCGAGAACGGTCCGTACTCGCGCAGGTAACGATGCAGGTCGGGGCCTTCGACCAGGTCCATGACCAGGGCGAGAAGGTCGCCCTCGACGACGAGATCGCGGGTACGGACGATGTTCGGGTGCGTCAGGCGCAGCAGCACCGAGCGCTCCCGCAGGAAGCGCATCACGATGTCCGGGTCGCCCGCCAGCTCCTCCTTGAGGACCTTGATCGCCACGGTCTCCCCGGGCTGGCCCGTCACCGCGGCCTCCGCACCGGCCGCCTGGTTCTGCCGCGCCCGCCAGACGGTGCCCGTGGCGCCGCGCCCGAGAGGCTCCTCGAGGAGGTACTTGCTGCCGACCGGCCGCACGTCATGAGCTCCCTGGTCTCGTCCTGCAGTCCCCCGCAACTGTAGCGGCGCGGCGCGTCGTGCCGGCGGTCTCACGCCGACGCCGTCGAGGCGACCCCGTATCGTGGAACGACCGTCACGCTGTGTATGGTCCTGGGGATCGATTTTCGCGGGATCCGGGGGAAATGGGGGACACGCATGCCCGGCCAGCTGCCGTTCGCGCCTGCCGCGATGCTGGGCGAGTTCCGCAGACGCCCGGTGCTGGTGCCGTTGGTCGACGGCGGCCTGATGTCGGCGGAGCAGGGCGGGCTGCGCTGGCTCTTCGCGTTCACCGGCGAGGCGACGCTCGCGGCCTTCACCCGGCAGCGGCCCGAGGCCGAACAGCAGCCGGCGTGGGAGTGCGCGTCGGTCTACGGCGCCCGGCTGCTCGACGAGGTGATCCCGGCGCTGGATTTCCCGTGCGGCGTGGCAGTCGACGCGGGTAGCGGGGCCGGCGTGCTGCTGCCGTCGGTGGCCACCCCGTCACCCTCACCTGGGACCACAACGGCTTCCAACCCCTGGCCCAAACGGAACGCATCACGGACGGCACCACCCAGGCGGAGATCGACCAACGCTTCTTCGCCATCGTCACCGACCTCGTCGGCACCCCGACGGAACTGATCGACGAGGCCGGCGCCATTGCCTGGCGTATGCGCACCACGTTGTGGGGTACCACGACGTGGACAGCCGACAGCACCGCGTACACCCCACTCCGTTTCCCTGGCCAGTACTTCGACCGAGCAACGGGCCTCCACTACAACTACTTCCGCTACTACGACCCGGAAACAGCCCGCTACACCACGCCCGACCCCCTCGGCCTCGCCCCGTCCCCCAACCCCACCACCTACGTCCCCAACCCCCACGCCGAACTCGATCCCCTCGGCCTCAACTCCTGTCCACGCAACCGTCCGAGTATCACGCAACGGATTAAGGATAAACTTCGAGGTCACGATCCGCAGCGTGAAGCAGACGAAAGGATGCGATCCGGGAGAATATCAGTTCCCCTTGGAGACCTCAAGGGGATAGGACTTCCAGATTTTGGCGATAAACTCAAGACTGGCATGCTGAACAGTCTAGACGATGCCAATCTCATCGAATCCATTAACAATCCAGACGAGCTTGGATCCGTGGTCACAATCGGCGAAGGAGAAGTAATCCAGGGAAACCATCGAATCGCCGAGGCGCTGAAGAGGATGAATAATGAAAATCATTCTGACATCACGCCGGAAACCATCTTGAAGATACTTGCGCCCGACGGAATATGGTAGAAAATTGAGACCTCGGAAATGCACGTGAATAAATTCTTGCGATCCCCACTCCATTGGCCAGTCCCTAACGAAGTGCGCGTGGCATCAGCCGACCAAATCCATCAAATTCTCCAAGAAGCTAGTCAACGTGGTCTCAGCAGGAGAGCTTCAGGTTTTGAACTGACGGAATCAGATGACACATTCGTACTATGTCCTTTTCTGTTCGAGCCAACGCCGACGCCCTGCTGGATTTGCCACGTAATGCCTCTGCCTTCCAGTATCGAAGGATCGAGCAAGAACCACCTATCCTCCAAAATTTGGAGGATAGACGTTACAACAAGCACTTTTCGAAAGCTGCGCAAACTGCGCAGGAGGGAAAAAAACGCGCTCATTCACGGACTCATTTGGACCGCAAGTCGCACCAATTAGCAAAGAATAGGAAGTTCGATAACGCCCTTCCGTTCGGCGGTATCGCAGTAGAATAAGTTGCCATTTTCGCGAACGGCTGCCGACACAAGGACGATGGCGCCCTCCCACTCCCTGGCGTCGCGCACCGGCACCACGCCGGGCACGCCGTCCGCGACCTCCACGCATTCGCCGCCCTGCCCGTTACTGTGGCTGGACGTCCGCCACTTCACGGTTGTGAGGTCCAGATCTCGCGCTTCATGCCGACATATCCCTTGTCGCCTCGCGGATCACTGCTGCCGACTCGTCGCGACTCAGCGCCGTCGACTGCAGGAAAGCGTAGGCAACCGACGGTCGCGTTGGGGCGTGTGCGGCCTGATGTCGCGCTCCGGCTCGCGGAACTCGTGTCCGAGGGCGCACTGCACACCGCCGTCCGCGAGGCCAACGCGCGCTCGCGCGGGGAGCGGTTGTAGGGAAGCCGTCTCCTACAGGGAGTCCGTGGACCCGTTGATCTCGTCGACGCAGAGGCGGAACGTCGTCACGCCGTTTCGCTTCCGGTAGTAGGTGTCATACACCTCCGGGCAGTTGCCGTCCGGCGACGGCTTGGACATCACGCGGTAGTCGGCGTCGATGCTGTCGCAGTCGACGATGCTCATGGACACGTCCTCGCCGCTGCCTTCCTTGTTCAGGCAGTCTCTGGGCTTCGCGTCCTCCACGAAGATGCTCGGGCTGTCGTCGAGGGCTCCCCATGTCGCCATACCACCGAAGAGGACCACTGCGATGGTCAGACCGATCAGTGCGTTCCTGCGCCTCTTGCGGTGGTCGCCGGTCGGGACGAACACCGGGCCGGGTGTCGGGACGAAGTACGGGCCGCCGGGCGGCGGCTGTTGGCCGTGGTACGGCCCGGGCTGGTGCGGGTAGCCGGCTGGTGGCTGCGGCTGAGGCGGCATGGACAAGGTGCGAATCCCCCCGTGCTGGCGCGGCCTTCACGCTGGCGCTGGTCATTTCGAGGCCACCGTCACGGCGGCGATACAGACCTCTGGCCTGAGCAACGCGCATAGTAACAGCGTGTCGTCACCTCATCACATGAGGGTGTACGCTGCCCGCACACGGGTCGCCTCGTGCCGAAACGAGGCGGTCCCCGACCGGTGTTGGAGCACCGTCCGGGGACCTACACCCCAGAGGACTTCGAAGGAGTCCCCGGAATGCTTCGGCATGTTATCTCGCCTGCGCGCTGCTTCGTGCAGCTTCCGAACGCGATCGTTCGCCACCCCAAGCTCTCCTCCCAGGCCGTGCACCTGCTGGCCTGGCAGATCTCGCTGCCGCCCGGTGCTGAGGAGCCGCTCAACGCCACCGCCCGCCGCGCGAAGATCAAGAAAACCAGCTTCCAGAAGGCCAAACGCGAGCTGATCGAGGCCGGGTTCGTCCACGAGTGGCGAGTGCGGATCGACGGCGGTCACTACGCCATGGTCCAGCTGATCTCCAACGAGTCACTGACCGCCGAGCAGGCCGCCGCCGTCCGCGACGGACAACGGCCCGCACCGGCCCGCGCCCGGCTCACCACCAGGGAGGAGCCAGGGGAAAAGCCGCAGGTCGCGCCGGGTGACCGTTTCCCGGCCGCCGGTCAGCCGACGGGTCGGTCGACCGCCCGTCCACCAAAGAAGAACACCGGAGAGAACACCACCGACCAACCCGCCCCGGCACCGCCGGATTCCGGGCCCGGACTCGGGCCGGACGCAGTGCCGGTACCGGCACCGGTACCGGCGCACCCCCTCGCCGAGGCGGAAGCGCTGCTGCGTTCCCTCGCCCATGTCGACCGTCGGCTCGCCATGCCCGGCCGGACCGCACGCAAGTGGTCGCCCCTCGCGTCCCGCTGGCTCGCAGGCGGGCTGCGCCCGGACCAGGTCCGCAGCACACTGACGCAGGGCCTCGCCGACGCCCGCTCGCCGCTCGGCGTCCTCCGCTGGCGCCTCGAACACGCCCTCCCGGACGTGCCACCACCAGCCCGGCCCGAGCCCCGCCCCGCGTCCGAACCGCGCCTCGCCCGCATGCGCGAATGCGCCGGCGACCACACGCAGACCCGTCTGTTCCTCCCCGAGCCAGGCTCGGACACCAGGCACTGCCGCGACTGCCGCGCCCAGGTTGTCAGCTCCGCTCCGCCACCGCGGTCCCCGAGCTCGGCGGGCACCACGAGCACCGGCTACGACGCCTTCCGCGCAGCCCGACGCGCACTGAGTCGCCCCGTCGCGCCTAACCCGGCCGCCTCCGGCCTGCGAAGGACCTTCGCGGCATGAGCGCAGTGCAGAGCGGTGCGCGCAACGGCGTCCGAGAGGTGCGCCGCCAGAGGGCGTGTGCCGTCAGATCGTCATGCGATCGGGCGATCGTCGGCCGTCGACCTCATGTATTCAGCTGAGTTCGTGAACTGATGCCCCGACAGTAGAAGGGTGCCTCTCACCTGCGATGATCTGGATTGTCTAGATCAAAACCGTCACAGAGAAGAGGCACCCAACAGGTGAAGACTACCGGCTGGGACCAGCGGCTCGATGTGCGGGCCGACGACAGAAACCTGATCGGTCACGCGGGCGTGGTACTGCTGCGGAAGATCGCCGACCGTGTCGGGCTCACTCAAGCCCTGGCCGCCGTGCTGCCGAAGGGCACCGGACCGGGCCGGCGAGACCGAGGCATGGCGCTGGTCCAGCTGGCCTGCGCGATCGTGCTCGGCGCGACAAACGTCCTTCAGGCCGAGCAACTGCATTATCACTGGCGGCGCTTGTTCCCGTGCCCGCTCTCCGACAGTACGTTGCGGCGCACGCTGGAGACGATCGACGGGCCGCTGGCGGCCCGCGTCGAGCGGGCCCGCGCCGTGATACGCCGTGGGGTGTGGACACTGCTGGCCCTGCGGCCCGGCGGCTTTCCCTGGATCTTGGTATGCGCACGGGAGCTGACCGGCTGGTACGTCCTCGATCTCGACGCGATCATCGTCACCTGCACCAGCCGCAAGGAAGGCACGGCGGGAACCTTCAAGGGCAGCTTCGGCCACATGCCGCTCGGGGCGTGGGTGGCCAACACCCGCGAGTGCGTCGCCATGCTGCTGCGGCCCGGCAACGCCCCGCCCAACGACGTCGCCGACCACAAAAGCGTCCTGGCCGCCGCGCTGCGGCAGCTCCCGCTGCCGCTGTGGTCGAAACTGCTGGTCAGGATTGATGGCACCGCCTTCAGCCACGCTCTCCTCGACCACCTCCAGACGCTGACCACTTGCCGGCGCCGGGTGCGCTGGGTGACCGGATGGGCCATCAACACCGCCGACGAGACAGCGATGCTGCCGGAGACGGTGTGGACTCCCGCGCTGCGGCAGGACGGCGAACTCCACGAGATCACCGGACCCCCGCTTGGGACACTCTCTCTCGCCCTGGACCTGCCAGGGCAGTATCGGGTCACGCCTTCTCCCGTTCCGCGTGGAAGCAGCAGATCAGGCTCGCGTCGTCTACATGCCGGGCACCGCCTGGCCAGTCGGCGGGCTCCCGCCAGGCTCGTCCCGAGGCCTTCATCGCGCCCCGGTTTTGATGCCGTCTGTCCTCGTTTCGACACTTCCCAGACGATTCACTCGCGTTCGCCTTCCTGATCCCCACCTGACGCCTCAAGGGCGCCTTTTCCTCGATCGCTCACCACGACGGTCTTCAGCCAACGCAGCACGAGGCGGTTTGGAGCCTCCCCCCGCAGGGCGACTCCGGAGGGCCTACCTCCATCTCCCATGCAGCATCACTTCAGTGAGTCTGCCTACATCAGACACACCTCCATGTCCGGGACACACGAAGAATCGAGGTCAACCAACTCCGCGACGCCGACCACACCAACATCGCCGCCGGCCTCCGCAAGATGGCACTCCGCCCCTACCAACGCCCCCTGGAACTCCTCGGACTCAGCTAACCAGCACCGATCCAAGATCATTCAACTTTGCAATCGCCCTGCTGACGTAGTGGGGGCGAACTCCGGCCAAGGATGTTTAGTGGCGGCCACAACGGCCGAACCGCAATCCGCGCAGCTTGCCCACACCTTTGGACGTCACCCTCCATGCGGCCGAACGGACTTGGCCAACTTCAGGCGCACACGCCGAAACCGCCTACAAATCCCTTACCAACTGCACAACTTTCTGCAATGGAACGTCAGGAAGATTGCGACGGACCAACCGGATGGCTCGTAGTTCACCTTCTTCTTGACGTACTCTAATCACCTTATCAACATCGATCAAACAAAGCATGTCCTCGGACGAGTGCCTACGCCGCTCATCAAGGGTGAGACGTTTACGTCCCCTGTACGATCGGCATTCAGCCCAGACTGTGACAATTGCGCCCAACAACACAAGGAGCCACCCCGCCAGCCCGAGGGAACGCCACAGCAGAAGGACGCCGCCAGCGTAGCTAGCAATCCCAGTCACCCATGAGATCGTACGTAGCTTGGCCACTTCGTCCTCCTTCAGGTGTATGAACAGGTCATGCGGTACCCGTCGGCCACTTGCCACCAGGGAAGGAACTATTGTCAGCGGCCGCCCCATCAACATTTCCCATTTGTTGAGCCTGGGTTCCCAGAGCGGCGCTCAAAGCGGCGACCGCCGCCCAGACAGCTGCAGAACTAACGGAAATCTCCGCCACGGCCGCAAGAATTCCCTCCCAAGAGAAGACGAGAGAACCTAGAGCAATGCAAGCTGCAGTGAGAGTCTGTATCATCTGAAAAAGCACCACGGCCAAAGCAGCATAAAATGCCAAACCCGATACCGCACTCCATGTCAGCCCTGTTGCAATCGTTTCGGCGTTCGCCTTCACCTGGGCAGCTGCGGCAGATTGGTCGCTCACAGCAGTGGTGTATGCCTCAGCGGCCTCGCCATTCCAAGAGAGCGGCGCTTTGAGAGCTTGGGCGGTTGTGTTGCCCTCAACATTCGAAGCCTTTCCTCCCACGTCAGTTTGCCAATCTTGCGCATAAAAGAAAAAGGTCACGGGAGCAGCAACCCCTTCAAGCGCTTCTTTGATCTTGTCCCAGAGGTCCTGGGACATTTGGGAGATTTTTTCCGCCATCCACTTTGCCGCTGCGGCCAGCTCCGACGGCACATACCAATGATCGCAACCAGCCTGGACAGCTGGAAAAATTTCCGCAATTCTAGCACGCACTTCGTCAAGGCGCGCATTTATCTGGTCGTTCAATGCTTGATACTGAGACGGACTGAACTCCACGACGTCCCGCTTCCTACTAGTGTCTCGTGATTCCGTTAGCGTTATGTGATCTTGTGTGGCAGTGTCTCTTGGTGTGGAGCTCTCCGAGGAACAGGCCGCCCTGCTGCGGGAGTTGGTGAGCAGTCGGGACGTATCCGCCGACATAGCGACGCGGGGTCGGATCGTGCTGTGGTCGAGTGAAGGCCGTCGACGCAAAGACATTGCCGCCCTGCTTGGGGTGTCGCTGCCGACAGTGGACCGCTGGAAGCGGCGTTATGCCGAGGTCGGACTGGCCGGGTTGGAAGGCGACCGGCCCGGCGGAGCCCGGGAACAGGTGCCGGCGTGGGTGCGGGCCCGCGTGATCGCGCTGACACGCATGACGCCGCCGGACGGCACGGGGCTTTCGCACTGGTCCACACGCGAGTTGGCGAAATACCTGAGGCGGACCGAGGGCGTCTCCGTGTCCTGGCACTACATCGCGCGAGTCTGGCGCGAGGAGCATCTCAAGCCGCACCGGCACGGCACCTTCAAGATCTCGAAGGACCCCGCGTTCGCGGAGAAGTGTCGCCGACGTGATCGGCCTCTACCTCGCCCCACCCGGCGGTGCGGTGGTCCTCTCGATCGACGAGAAGACGCAGATCCAGGCGCTGGACCGGACCCAGCCGGTGCTTCCGGTTGCCTTCGCGGCGAGCGAGCAACGCACGGCCGACTACGTCCGGCACGGCACCACGAACCTGTTCGCTGCCCTGAACGTGACCACCGGTGAAGTGATCGGCGAGTGCAGGCCGACCAGGAACGGCAGGGACTTCCTGGCCTTCCTCAAGAAGGCGGTGAAACCGCACGCCGGGAAGGACATACACGTGGTCCTGGACAACCTCTCGACGCACACCACCCCGGAAGTCAAGGAGTGGCTGGTCAAGAACCCGCACGTCTACTTCCATTTCACTCCCGTCGGCTCCTCGTGGTTGAACCAGATCGAGATCTGGTTCGGAATCCTGACCCGGCAGTCCATCCGCCGCGGCACGTTCTCCAGCGTCAACGTCCTGATCAAGCAGATCCGCGACTACATCAACTCCTGGAACACGACTGCGAAGCCTTTCACCTGGACAGCGACCACCGGCGAGGTCCTCGCGAAGGTCCGCATCGTAACGACCAATGTGAAGAAACTCGTCAATAACAACTCGAACTGACATGAACAGGATCACGAGACACTAGTAGGCACCTTCGACCGTTTGCGTCACTTGCTCTTCACGATCTTCGTAGGCGTGTGCATTTTTATAGAGCGCATCGGCAATCTCGTCCATTCGATGCTTTCCCTCGAGGGAAATCTTCGAAAGATGATCGATAGCTCTGCCGTAGGCGTTGAATATGACCTGAAAGAGGCCAGCTTCGAGGTGAGTAAGACGAAGCCCTTCGACCGTGTGATGAATTTCCCCCAGAGTGACGCTCTGCTCCTCCCACATGCGCGCATCCTTTTTTAGAGCCTCAGTTACCACATCAATGTCGACATGCGCTACCATGAAGTCCTCCACTCAGCCAGCGAAACCGTAAGGACGCTGAATGATTGCCATTGCGTTCCTAATCAGGTCCTGCGCCCTCGCTTGCTGCGAATTCTGCTCTATGCTGTGGTCCTCGGTTTCCCGTTGCAGCGCAGAGCGCGCCGTCCTGAGCGCGGAGTTGAGCTCATCGGTCAAGCTATCACCGGATTGAGATCCAGCCCATGATGCATCTACTTCGCACGAACTGAGGCCCCCGCGAGACAGGGTGATAACCACCCTGCTAGCCGAACTTACCTCAGAGCATTCCGTTGGATATTCTTTTTTTGAGACTCCCGCCAGAAGCGATATCGCCTCTTCCGCAATGTCGCCAATATCCAGAATCGACGATGCCGCGGATGCTTGGGAATTTAGCTCCTCATCACCTTCGACATCTCCGCCTCGATCAACTACCTCCCGCCAATTGAGACGACCCATTTCGGAAGACAGCGCCTGCATCCGAATGCTTACAGCCACTCCATAAGCCTCCATGCAAGCTTGTCCAATTTGCTCTGGCTTTATGCGGCGAGACCAATTATTACGGACACTGATGCGGTCTGGCATTCCATCCTGGGCCAGAGTCACTGAAACGAGGCCACTTCCGTCTTCACCTTCCGTGCGAAGCATCGGAGGCACTTGCAACCTGTTCGTAAGATTCTGCAGCTGCTTGCTGACTTTCCTCAGACTGTCCAACTCTTGCAGAAGATCTTCGCTCACGCCGACCCCTCCCCAGTTGATATTGCGAGATCTGCTGCGGCCCGCAAAATTGCAATTTGCAGCCACGTTAAGGTCACGCTACAGAGCATGTCGGGAGCGCGTCAAGAGTACCTGTCATTCCGCTTAATGTGCAGAGACAGCACCCCTCAAATTCATCATTGCAGGATCTGCGCACGGTCACGACCCGGGCTTCTCGATGCGCTTCTTGTGATTTGAATGCAAGCAAATTCCCGTCAGTTGTACGGGGGCTGCTGAGGCGGGGCGGAGGGCTGGGGCGGCATCGGTTGTTGCTGGTGGGGCGGGTAGCCGCCGTAGCCCTGGGGCTGGGTGGGCGGGTACGGGTAGCCGCCGTACGCGCCCGGGCCGCCCGGACCGCCCGGACCGTTGTTGCGGTGCTTCTTGCGACGGACCATCACGATGACGAGGACGACGACAACGATGAGAACCAGGGCGAAGGCGCCGATGACGGACCAGATGATGACGGCCTTCTGGTCCGCCTGCTCCTGCCCCTTGGCGATGTCAGCCTGCTCGCGCTTCTTCTGCGCCTCGGCTTCGGCCTTCTTCTTGAGCGCCGTCGGCACCGTCAGCGGACCCCAAGTGGATCCCTTCGGGATGTCGGCCGTCAGCGCCACCAGCGGGCGGATCGCGCCGTAGCCGAATCGCTCGTCCGGATTCCCGATGTGCTTGGTCGAGCCCGGCACCACTGCGGTCTTGGTCAGCCGGTTCACGATCTGCCCTGCACTCAGGTCGGGGTATTTTGACTTGAGGAGCGCAACGGCGGCGGATGTGTAGGCGGTCGCATCGGAGGTACCGGTGCCGATGACGTAGCCGCTCTCCGAGTTGCCTGCAGAGACGATCCCCTCAGCCGGCGCGCTGAGCAGGGTTTGCTTTCCCGTGCTGGAGTTCTCCCAGAAGGTGCCGTCCTTCGCCACGCCGCTCACCGCGACAACTCCTGGGAGCGCGGCGGGGTAGCCGACTGACCCGCCTTCATTACCGGTCGACGCTACGATCACGACATTGCGCTGCAGCGCATAGCTGATCGCCTTTTGCATCGCTTGCCCGGTCGGCGCATTCGGGTGCTTCTGTGAGATGTTGATGACGGTTGCGCCATGATCGACGGCGTACCGGATGGATGGCGCATAGCGGCCTACACGCGCCCCGTCGTCGCGGATGGGTAGGATTTTCGCTTCCGGCGCCAAGCCGATGACGCCATCGTCGTGGCCGGGTCCATGACCGTGGCCTGCGATGTCGGCAGCCATGCTGGTGCCATGGTCCTTACCCTCTGGAGCCGCGGAGCCGCCGTCGATGAAGTCCTTACCTTTGAGGACGCTTCCCTTCAGATCAGGGTGGTTGTCATCGACACCACTGTCGATGACAGCGATGACCTGCCCCTTTCCCTTGGTGACCTGCCAGACAGACTTGGCCTGGAGTGTGTTCAACGCCCACTGGTCGTCTCTCACTTGGTCTGCCGTGGCGTGCGGAGCGGAGGCGAAGAGCAACGCCGCAGCCAAGGCTGCTCCGCTGGCGGTGCGCAGAGTACGCATCGTGGCCATGTGTCGAGTCCTCTGTCGTCCGGCGGTGGGGCGCGGCCGTCGAGCCGCGCCCCAGATCATGCGGCACTTCGTAGTCTGCCGATACTGCGTCAGTCCACCGTGGGCGGGGTAACGTCCCTCCGCTTCGGCATCCACGTCTCCTCATCCTCGACGAGGTAGTCCGGCCGCTGGCCCTCGTTCTTCTCGTCTTCCTTGCGCTTGGCGTTATTGCTACTCACCGGAGCGCCGCGCATCCCGGCATTGCGGCCACGCTCACCGGACTGACTGCCGCCCCGGCTGGAGTGCAGACCTTGTCCGACGGGACGAGAGCCCCCCTTCATCTGGTGCGGTTCGTCGAGCTTGCCGCCCTTCCGGCGAGCCAGCGGGCCACGACTCGCGGCGCCGCCGGAGCCCTTGCTCCCGCCGCCTCCGCCGCCCCCACCAGCGTGCATTCCTCCGCGGCGGCCGGATGCCGCATGTTCCTCTGCTGCACCACCGCCGCCGCCAGCCCTTGGCATGCCCCGGTTTCCGGACGCTCGACCGACTCGACCAGGGCCACCGGGCACATCACCGGGGGGCACGGCGCCGGGGCCTGTGCTCGGGGATGTGCTTCTCGGAGCAGAGGCCGCCAGCTCGGCATGGCCGGTGTTCGTCGGATGAGTCGTCGCAGCCGCGTCGATGTTCGTCTTGGATGCTGGGAGGCCGTCCAACGAATCCGCTGCGCCGACCTTGGGGCCGCCACCGCCCGCGCTCACGCTAGGGACGCGCGCAGTGGGGTCTCCCACAGCAGGGGTCGGTGTAGGGCCATCGGGGGCCATAGGGATCGGGACTGGCACGAATCCGCCCGGCTCACCGGGATAGTCATCGCTATCATGCTCCGACCAGCCCGGCGGCGGCTTCTGCTTCCTGCTCCACGACCCCATGGCCTTCGTCTGGGACGTGTACGACAGGGCGAGCTGTTCCATCAGGGCGGCTGCCTTCAGCTGCTCCTCGCGGCCCGCCGACAGGTCGTCGTCGTAGTTGTCCAGGGCCACCTGGGCTCCCTGGTTTTTGTGGATCGCGCCGCGCCAGCGGCTGTCGTCGCGGGTGAAGCCGTCACCCACCGAGTTCGCGATGCTGGAGGCCTTGCTCGGCGGCTCGATCCCGTCGACCTTCGGCTTGATCTCCTTCAGTCGACCGCCGGCGTCGTCCATCGCCATCGACGTGTACTTCGCGTAGCTCGCGCAGTCGTCGAGCTGCTTGCTGATTTTCTTCGCCTTCTTTGCGAACCCGTCAGCCGCATCCCCCTCCCAGTGCTGCAGGATGTGGTCGACGGCCTTGTCGAAGTCGCTCTTGACGCTGCCTGATCCGCCGACCAGGTGGTCGTGGATGTGCTGCCACTCGCCCGCCACACGGATGACGAGTTCGGGTTTTGCCCACGCGAGCATCGCGTGCATCGTGTCGATGCTCTCGTGTGTTGCGAACGGCGTCTTGACCTCGCCCGGGGCGCACATCCCCGGGTTGTATTCGCTTCTGAAGCCCTCCGGCCCGGTCGCTTCCGTGCCGCCCATTGGTCGTCTTCCCTCCCCGTTACCCGCCGAAGCTCTGCTTGTGGACCCCGTCCATGTCCTGCTTCGCGTGGTGGTCGGCGTTCTGGTAGTTGCCGTGCACCTTCTTCGTGTTCTTGCCGAAGTCGTCGATCACCTCGTGGATGACGGTGATGATCTCCTCGATGTGTCGCTTCATCACATCGTGTGCGGTGGCAAGTTCGGTGGCCTCGGTGAAGTTCTCACCGAGGGCCCCCTCCGGCAGGTAGGTGTTGTACTTGGCCTTTCCGACCGACTCGCCCATCGCACTCGCCACCCTGCTGAGTCGGCGAACGGTCTCCTCCAGTTCGCTGAGGTCGACCCTCATCTGGTTGCCCACGGTCTGTTCGTCCCCGTCCCCTCGTGCTCCCAGCGCAGTGCGTGTGTGCGTGGCCCCGGACCGTGGTCGGCGACTCTCCGGAGCGGCGCACATGCGTGTCGTGTACACACTAGCGTCCACCGTATGAGTGGGTGCGCGCCAGCGAGTTGACGCCAAGTCACCCGCTTGGAGACTGGTCTTGCGCAGCTGACAGGATGCCCAAGATCATTGATCGGCGACTGTGCGCCCGTCTGTCCGTGCCGGGTGCGAAGATGCTGTTCCACAGGGGACCGCGGGGGACCAGGAGGAGCCGATGCAGCTACGTCTGACCGTCCTCGTTCCGCAGAGCGGCGATGCCGCCCCGCAGCCGTGCGACCTGCTGGTCACGGCGCCGACGGGCACCGTCCTCGCCTCGGTCGTGGGCGCGCTCACCTCCGCCGCGGCCGTCGCGGTCGCCGGCGAGGCGAGCAGTGGCGGCGACCGCGGAGACGGCGGCGAGGCGGCACCGGCGTTGTTCGCCGGGACGGAACGGCTCGACCCGCAATGGCGACTCATCGGCGAGCCACCGCTCGTCGACGGTGCCGTGGTGTCTCTGCACGCCCCGTGCGCTCCCCCGGCACTGGACGCCTACGGCACCGCGCGGGCCCGCCTGCACGTGGAGTCCGGGCCGGACGCCGGCGGTATCCACCTCCTGCACGGCGGACGCGTGCGGCTCGGGCGGGCAGCCGAGGCGGACGTCGTGCTGGACGACCCCGACGTCTCCCGGCTGCACTGCGCGGTGACGGTTCTGGACGGCGGTGAGGTGACGGTCACGGACCTGGGTTCAACGAACGGGACGTCGGCCGACGGACGGGACGTCGAGGACCGTCCCGTCCTCCTCGGCCCCGACGCGGCCCTGCATCTGGGCGAATCGGCGCTCCGGCTCGTCGCCTCCCCGCTCCCCGCGGCCCCGCCGGAGCTGGCGACCGCTCCGGACGGCGAGGGCCGGCTGCGGCTGGGCGGCCCGGACGGGCCCGGACTGCCCAACGGCACCGGTCCGGCGGGTGCCTGGGCCGCCGCCGTGACCGCGCCGGACACCGCGGCGGCCCCCCGCGCGCAAGGACTCGTACCCGGGCAGCCCCGGGCCGCGGACGAGACGACCCGTGCCACGCCGGCCCCCGACGGCCCCACCGCCTCCGGCGCCGGCACCTTGGCGGTCGGCACCGGATCCCCGGCCGGGTACGCGGCCGGGGACCGGCCCGAGGCGCCCCGCAGGCGCAGCCGCGGCATAGGCGCGTGGGCCCGGCGCCTGGGCGCGGGAGGTCAGGACGACCGGCCGGGTGCGGAGAACACACTCGCCGGGCCGCCGGCCCGCCGGGGACGGCGCCACGGCACCCGACGAGGGCCGGTGGCCCGATCCGGCAACCGTCCTCCTCACGGCCCTCGGGCCGGGCCACCGGCTGTGGGAGCGGGACTCCGACCACCCGGACGCACTGACCGTCCGGGTCGGCACCACACACCACACCGACCGACGCGGCGACCCGCTCATCGTCGATCTGAAGTCCGCCGGCGGGCTGGGCCTGGCCGGGCCGCGGCCCCGCCTCGCCTCGCTCGCCCGCTCCGTCCTCGCGCAACTGGCCACCCTGCATGGACCCGACGTGCTGCAGATGGTGCTGATCGCCGCCGACCCGGCCCGAGAGGCGGCCGCGCGCGTGCAGGAGTGGGCCTGGCTCGGCTGGCTGCCGCACCTGCGGCCCCGGCACGGGCAGGACTGCCGGCTGCTGACCGCCTTCGACCACGTCCAGGCCGCCGCCCGTACCGCCGAACTGACGCGCCTGCCGGCTCAGCCGGACGGCGGCGGAATGCCGGCCCGGGCGGCAGCACCCGTCACGGTGCTGGTCGTCGACGGCGACCCCGGCACACCCGCCCTGCGCGACGCCGTCACGCGCCTCACCGCCGAGGGGCCGGCGGCAGGGGTGCACGTGTTGTGTCTGGCCGAGACTCCGGCGGCCTCCCCCGCCTCGCCGCTCGAGGCGACGATCGCGGCCGCGCATGCGGCCAGCCCCGCCTTCCGCCCGTGCCGCACTCTTGCGCTGCTCAGCGGGGCCGTGGCGACGGCCGTCCGGGTCGTACGGCGCAGCGTGCGCGGGTCGACGGTGGCGACGATCGACGGCGTCTCCGGGCCGTGGGCCGACCGGTGCGCGCGAGCGCTCGCGCCGCTGCGCGAGTCGACGGTGACGGACGGGCCCGGCAGGGAGAAGGAGCAGGGCGGCGTCGGCCTGGTGCGGGTGGTGCCGGTGGCGCTGCCGAAGACCTGCCGTCTGCTGGACGAACTGGGCCTGGCGCGGGCGACGCCGGCAGCCGTCCTCGCGCGCTGGCCCGAGGCCGGCGGCAAGGAGACCGTGCTCCCGCCGGGCGCGGCGCTCGTGTTCGGCGCCGGACGCCGTGGCAGCGTCGTGGCTGACCTGGCCGAGGTCGGCCATGGCCTGGTGACCGGCCCGAGCGGGTCCGGCAAGACGGAGCTGCTGCACGCGCTCGCGGCCTCCCTGGCCGTCGGGGAGCGGCCGGAGCGGCTCCGGCTGGAGCTGGTGGAGGGGGCGGGCGGCGGCGTACGCGGCGAGGGGCTGCGAGCCTGCGCCGACCTGCCGCACGTGACGGCCAGGCTCACGGCGGACGAGCCGGTCCGCATGCGCGAATACGCGCAGGGGCTGGTGGCGGAGTTGAAGCGGCGGGCGGTGCTGGTCGGGGCCGCCGGGTTCGAGGCGGGCGGGTCGGCTGCCGCGGCCGTCCCCGCGCAGCGGGGAGACGAAGGCGGCTGCCCGACGGGCGGGCCGCTGCCCCGGCTGGTCGTGCTGGTCGACGACTTCGACGCGCTCGTCGATCCGCCGCTGGGCAGCCCCGGCCGCCCGGCCGCCGGCTCGGTGGTGCGGGCGCTGGAGGCCGTCGCTCGGGACGGTGCCCGGCTGGGCGTGCACCTGCTGGCCTCGGCGACCCGCCCGGACCGTGCCGCGCACACCGAGACGGTGCGCGGCGCGGCCGTGCGCGCCGAACTGACGGGCCATGAGGGGCGCGAGGAGGTACCGGGCCGCGGCGTACTGCGGTTCGCGGACGGAACGGCGAGCGAGATGCAGGCCGGCCGGGTGCGGGGGCGCATCCCGCGCACGGCGACGGTCCGGCCGACGGTCGTGCCGCTGGACTGGGCACGGGCCGGCGATCCACCGACGCGGCGGCCCGTGCGCGAGTTGGGCAACGGGCCGACGGACCTGGCCCTGCTGGCCAGCGCGATGGACCGAGCGGCCCGCACTGCCGGGAGGCCGCCCTCCGAAAGCGGCGAACGCGCACCGGCCGTCCGTCCGGGCGGCAGGCCGCGGGTGGGCGGCCGCTGACATCAGGCGCGGTGCCCGACCGCCGCGCCGGTCACCGCCGGTCCCCGCCAGACCGGCCCGGGCCGGCTACCCAGGCCGGCCAGTGCTGCGGCCGGAAAGGTTCACCGGCCCGCGGCGCCTGGCACGGCACCTCTCCCCCTGCCTTCGGCGGGCGGCACCCCCTGCGTTGTCGCATCGCGCGAGTACGACGAGCACGAGCTGCGGTCCTCCGCCGTGCCATGCACCGCACCGGACGTCGCGAGCTTCCCGGCAGACCTTCCCGGCCACAGCACTAAAGCGTCTCGCTGAGCGAGTCCGCCAGGCGGCGGCGGGCGGCGCGGGCCGCAGGGAGGGCGGAGACGGCGACCGCGCCGAGGACCGCGGCGGCGCCGAGGACGAGGAGGACCCAGGGGTCGGGGAGGCGGGCGATGCCCGCGCCGATGCCGCTGATGCGGCCCTGGGCGTTGATGAGGCGGCTGCTGACGAGGACGCCGAGGCCGATGCCGACGCCCGCCGCGGCCAGCGCGATGAAGCCGGTGGAGGCGACGATGACGCCGCTGATCTGGCGTGGCGTCAGGCCCAACGCCCGCAGCGCGAGCAGGTCGCGCCCCCGGTCACGGACGCAGGAGCCGATGGTGGTGAGCAGTTCGGTCAGTCCGATGAGAGCGAGCACCAGGACGAGTCCGGCGATGCCCCAGCGGGCGGACTGCATGCCGTCGGCCGGGTTGGGGACGTCCCGGATGACGAGGCCGCCGGCGACCTGCTCGGCCAGGTCCGCGCTGACTGCCCGCGGGTCGCTGCCGGGGCGCAGCATCACCTGGTAGAACTCGGGTCTCAGTTGTCCGTCGCGTTGCCGCAGGGTGTCGAGCGAAGTGGTGATGACGCAGCCGCCGTCCTCGGGTTCGAGGTTGCGGCCGACGATGTGCAGGACGTGCGGTCGGCCCTCGACCGTCATGCGCACCCAGTCGCCGACGTGGATCTGCAGCAGGTCGAGCAGGCCCTGCCCGGCCACGGCCTCGTCGGGGCCGTCGGGGTCCCGGCCCTCGACCACCGAGACGGGGTAGGGGTCGTCGTCGGTTCCCAGGCCCCGCAGGGTGATGGTGCCGGTCTGGCCGGGGACGAGGGCGGCCACCTCCGCGCCGGGGAGGACGGCGGTGACGTCGGGATCCGCGGCGAGCGCCTCGCGGATCTGCAGGGGCGTGAGGTCCGCGCCGGGCCCGGGCCGTGCGGTGAGGGCGGCGGGCACGCCGACCTGTGCCGGGTGATCGCGGAAGAGGTCGATCGTGGACCAGGCGCTGCATGCGAGCGTGATCAGCAGCAGTGGGACGGCGAGCCGCGCGACGGCCGTCAGGGCGCGGGCCCGCCGGGGGAAGGCGCCGCGCCAGCCGAGGACGAGTGAGGAGGACGCGCCCAGGCCGAGGGTGCGCCGGGCGGTCCGCGACATGGGGCGCACCGGGGGCTGGGCGGCCCGTGCGGAGGGAACGGGCGGTACCCGTCCCGCGCGCCAGGCGGCGAGTCCGGTGGCGGCGATGATGAGGAGGACGGCGCCGGCGGTGATGCCGAAGAGCAGGGCGAAGTGGCCGGGGAGGTCCTGCCAGACTGCGGCGGCCTCGCCCACGCGGCCGGGTATGTGCGGGCCGAGGGTCAGGATGGTCAGCGTGCCGAGCGCGACGGCGAGGACGGCCAGGAAAAGGTGCTGGACGACGAAGATCCGCACGACCTGGCCGGGGGTGAAGCCGACGGCCTTGAGCATGGCGATGTCCCGCAGCTGGCCGCGGATGCGGGTGCTGATCGCGCCGAAGGCGACGAGGGTGCCGGCCAGCAGGGCGCCGAGTCCGAAGACGCCGAAGACCACGCCGAGCAGCCGGTAGTTGCCCTCGGCGTCGGCGCGTGCCTGCTGCCACTTGCTGACCTGCACGACCTGGTCGGCTCCGAGGAGGGTGACGGCGCGCTGGACGGTGTAATCGGCGTCGCCGGGCCGACTCAGCCGCAGTCCGATGGTCTCTCCGGCGGCGCCGGGCCCGTCACGCATCAGCGCCTGCGGCAGGACCCAGCCGACGCCGGGCTGTTCACCCGGGCGGTAGTCGGCCTCGGCGGTGTCGGCGATGCCGACGACGCGCAGGGTGCGGGTGCGGCCGTTGGGCGCGGGGATCGTCACGGCCTCGCCGGGCCGTGCCCACAGGGCCTCGGCCAGCGAGCTCTCCAGCACGACACCGTCCGGGTCCTCGTTGTCGAGCCAGCGGCCGGCGAGGAGCAGGGGGCGGGCCACCTGGGGCGGCTGTTGCGGGGCCGCGCGCAGTTCGACCGGGGCGCGGACGCCGCGCAGTTCGGCGGTGGTGCGGACGGTGGCGTAGGGGCCGGAGATGTCGGTGACGCCGTCGAGCTTGGCCAGTTGGGCCAGGTCGGTCTGGGCGCGGGAGTGGATCCACACGTGGGCGCCGCGGGTCTGGGTGAAGATCCGCTCCCAGGGGTTGGTGGAGTAGCTGAACAGCGCGGCGGCCAGCAGCAGGGAGGCGATGACTCCGGCGGTGGCGAGCACACTGAAGACCGCCTGCCCGCGGTTGGCGCGCAGGTCGGCCTGGACCCAGCGCAGGGTGGCGCGGACGGTGGTGCCGCGGGTCAGGGTGCGGCCTTGCCCGTGCCGCGGAGGCGGCGTACCCGGGCGGCCGGCCGCCGGTGGTGCGGGCCGGCCGGGGGCGCGGCCCGGGCGGCCCGGGCGGCCGGACCGATCCGTCTGCGGTGATCTTATCGGCGCCATCGCGCGCTCACTCGCCCGATCCGGCCGGGTCCAGGTCGAGGACCCGGGAGACTCCGCGCAGCGGGTTGCGGCGTCCGCCGTCCAGGTCGGCGTCGTCGACGATGCGGCCGTCGAAGAAGCTGATGACACGGTCGGCGGCGGCGGCCATGCGGGCGTCGTGGGTGACCATCAGGATGGTCTGACCGCGGGAGTGGAAGTCGGCGAGGACACGCAGTACCTCCCGGGTGCCGCGGCTGTCGAGACTGCCGGCGGGCTCGTCGGCGAGCAGCAGGCCGGGTCGGTTGACCAGGGCGCGGGCGAGGGCGACGCGCTGCTGCTCGCCGCCGGAGAGTTCGCCGGGCATGGAACTCTCCTTGCCGGCCAGACCGAGGGCCGCCAGCAGTTCCTCGCGGCCCTGGCGTGCGGCGCGTGAGGAGGAGCCGGCCAGCAGGGCGGGCAGTTCGATGTTGTCGGCGACGGTCAGGTTGGAGACCAGGTTGAAGAACTGGAAGACGATGCCGATGCCCGTGCGGCGGAGCATGGCCCAGCGGGCCTCGCTGTAGTCGTCGGTGCGGACTCCGTCGATCCATATGCTGCCGCCGTCGGGCCGCTGGAGTCCGCCGAGCAGGTGCAGGAGGGTGGACTTCCCGGCGCCGGAGGGTCCGGTCACGGCGACGAACTCGCCGTGGTCGACCTGCAGGTCGACGTCGCGTACGGCGTGCACGGGGGCGGATTCGCCGCGGTGGGTCCTGGTGAGGCCCTCGGCGCGGACGATGGGGGGCGGCGCGTCGCTCATTCCAGCTCCTCCTGGCAGCGTTCCAACCAGTCCAGGTCGGCCTGCAGGTGCAGCATCGCGCCCTCGATCAGCAGTTGGGCGATGCGGTTGTCCCGGTCCTCGGCGGAGATCAGTTTGGACAGGTCGCGCATCGAGTTGAGGTACTGGCGCCGTTGCTTGTTGATGAGGGTGATCTGGTCGGCCATCCCCGTCCTGACGGCCACCGCCAGCTTCATGAAGAACTCGTCCCGCACCCGCGGTTCGTCGGTGGTGTCCTCGAACCACTCGTACACGGCCTGCCGACCGGAGTCGGTGAGGCGGTAGATGCGCTTGTTGGGCCGGTTCACCTGCTCGACGTCCTCGCCCGCGATCAGACCGGACTTCTCCAGCCGGCCGAGGGTGACGTAGATCTGGCCGATGTTGGGCTGAGGGTACGCGGACCCCAGCAGCTTCTCAAGGTCTCCCTTGAGCTCATAGCCGTGGGCCGGGCCGCGTGCGAGGAGAGCCAGGAGCGGCAGACGCAAGCGCGCTCTCCTCCCTGGTGTCCTTCGGGTCCGCTCGGTGGTGGGCGGCAATTGGTGTGTACCACTGCGCCTTCGGTTTCGCACAGCGGTCTACCGTCTAGTATCGCCTATGCCTAACGGGTATATAAGAGCCAGGACGGGCACGGCAAGGAGGCCGCCGCCCACGTCATGGGAGGCGCCGATGCGGTGGATGCGGGCCGCGGCGCGGGGTTTTCTGGTATTCGTCGTGCTGGTCGCCGGGTATGCCGGTTTCGGGACGCCGCACGGCACGGCGGCGGGCCGCGGGCCGCTCACGCTGGCGACTGCGGGCGACCTGACCGACTACCTGGGCCCGCTGCTGCAGGGCTGGAACCGGTCGCATCCGTCGGAGAGAGTCACCCTCGTCGAACTGCCGGACTCCGCCGACGAGGCCCGGTCACAGATGATCACGGATCTGCGTTCGCACAGCAGCCGGTTCGACATCCTCAACATCGACGTGACGTGGACCGCGGAGTTCGCCGCCGCCGACTGGATCATGCCGCTGCCCCGGTCCCGTTTCCCGCTGGAGACGTTCCTGCGGCCGGTGGTGGACACCGCGACCTTCGACGGCCGGCTGTACGCGGTGCCCTACGTCACCAACGCAGGCCTGCTGTATTACCGCAAGGACATCCTGGACGAGGAGGGGGCGCAGCCGCCGCACACCTGGCGGCAGCTGGCGCAGCAGGCTCGCACGATCGCACCGAAGCACGGGCTCGAGGGGTACGCGGGCCAGTTCCTGCCCTACGAGGGACTGACGGCGAACGTGACGGAGGCGATCCTGTCGGCGGGCGGGTCCTACCTCGGCGGCGAGGGGTCGGAGGTGACGGTGGGCCCGGCGGTCCGGCAGGGGCTGGCCTTCCTGGCCGACGGGGTGCGCGAGGGCTGGATTCCGCGCGAGGCGCTGGATTTCAAGGAAGAGGAGTCCCGGCAGGCGTTCCAGGACGGCCGGCTGTTGTTCCTGCGCAACTGGCCCTACGTGTACGCGCTGGCCAACGGGAAGGACTCGAAGGTCGCGGGCAGGTTCGGCGCCGTCCCGCTGCCGGGACCGGGCGGGCCGGGCACCAGCGTGCTGGGTGGCTCGAACCTGGCGATCAGCACACGCTCGGCGCACCCTAAGTCGGCGGCGGATCTGATCACGTACCTGACCAGCGAGCGGGTGCAGCGCAAGGTGCTGACCGAGGGCGCTTTGCCACCGGTTCGTGCAGACCTCTATACCGACCCGAGGTTGGTGCGGGACCATCCGTACCTGCCGACCCTGCGGAAGAGCATCCTCACCGCCGAACCGCGGCCCAAAAGTCCGCGGTACGACCAGGTGAGCCTGGTCGTGCAGGCCGTCGCACAGGACGTGATGGCCGGGCACGAGACGCCCGAGCAGGGCGTGGTCCGGCTGCGCCGTGAGCTGAAGGCGATCGCCCACAGGGAGTGAGCCGGCCCGCCTCCGGGGCAGCGGTGGCGTCCGCCCCGCCGCGGGGGTGTGACTGAGTCATGCCCCGGGTAGTTACTGGTTATGTAACGAAGAGGGTATCAACCCGGTCGCCATATCCGGGCATTTCGCGCGCCTGCTTGCACGTTCGTTGACATCACCTGCACAGCGCTACCTAACATGCATGCATTCCGGCTGAGGGAGCGTCTGAGACGGGCCGTCTCAGACACGACCGAGTGGCCGTCTACCGTGCTTCTTCTAGGAACAGGTCAGCGAACGATGTTGACAGCCCCGGCCGGAAACGGCCTCGCGACGCGCACCAGCGACAACTGGTGGCGGGACGCAGTCATCTACCAGGTGTACGTCAGGAGCTTCCTCGACAGCACCGGGGACGGGATCGGTGACCTCGCCGGTGTCCGGACGGGACTTCCCTATCTGAAGAGACTGGGCGTCGACGGCGTCTGGCTCAGCCCCTTCTACCCCTCACCGCAGCACGACCACGGCTACGACGTGGCCGACTACTGCGACGTGGACCCGGTCTACGGCGACCTGACCGAATTCGACCACCTGGTGACCGACGCCCGCCGGCTGGGCCTCAAGGTCGTCCTGGACATCGTCCCCAACCACTGCTCCAGTGAGCACCCCTGGTTCACCGCAGCGCTGGCGGACCGGCCGGGCGGCGCGGCACGCGCACGATTCCACTTCGCCGACGGCCGCGGCCCCGGCGGCGACGAGCCGCCCAACAACTGGCGCGCGATGTTCGGCGGACCGGCCTGGAGCCGCGTCACCGAGCCGGACGGCACACCCGGCCAGTGGTACCTGCACCTGTTCACCCCGGAACAGCCCGATCTGAACTGGCGCAACCACGAGGTCGCGGAGTCCTTCGAGCAGGTGCTGCGCTTCTGGCTCGACCGCGGTATCGACGGCTTCCGCATCGACGTCGCCGCCGGCCTGTTCAAACACCCCGAACTGCCCGACTCCCCCGACCCGGACATCGACGAGCGCACCCGCGACTCGGTCAACCCGCTGGCCTGGAACCAGCCGGAGGTGCACGACGTCTGGCGGCGCTGGCGGGCCGTGTGCGAGGAGTACACCGCGCGGGACGGGCACGACCGGCTGCTGGTCGGCGAGGTGTCGGTGCCCACCGCCGCCGAACACGCCCGCTACATCCGGCCCGACGAACTGCACCAGGCCTTCTTCTTCGACCTGCTGAGTGCCCCCTGGCGCGCGGACTCCTTCCGCAAGTCCGTCACCGACGCGATGGGCGACATCGAGGACACCGCCTCCACCGCGACCTGGGTCCTCAACAACCACGACCAGATCCGCTCGGTGACCCGCTACAACGGCGAACCCGGCATGGAGGGCAGCGGCCTGGGCTCCGCACGGGCCCGCGCCGCGGCGCTGCTGATGCTTGCCCTGCCCGGTGCCGCCTACGTCTACCAGGGTGAGGAGCTCGGTCTCCCCGAGGTCCTCGACCTGCCCGACGAGATCCTCACCGACCCCATCTTCCGCCGCACCGGCAGCCGGAGCCGGGTCCGTGACGGCTGCCGCGTCCCGCTGCCCTGGTCCGGGCACGCCTCGCCCTTCGGGTTCACCGCCTCCGGCAAGGGCGCCCAGCCGTGGCTGCCGCAGCCCGACTGGTTCGCCGAACACGCCACCGACCGGGCGGTGCTGGACCCGCAGTCCTTCTGGCACCTCTACCGCGAGGCGCTGCAGCTGCGCAGCACCCTCCCCCAGCTCGGTGGCGGGACGCTGCGCTGGCTGGAGTCGCCACCCGACGTGCTGGCGTTCGTGCGCGGCAGCGGCCTGGTCTGCGCAGTCAATTTCGGTACCACCCAGGCCCCCGCCCCCGTGTCCGGCGCGCCGCTGCTGGCCAGCGGCCCGTGTCCCCCCTCGGTGCTTCCCGGCTCCACCGCAGCCTGGTGGATCAGCGACTGCACCGCCTGACCACCCTCGAAGTTCACTCCTGACGGAAGAAGGTCCCTCTGATGCGACACCTCACCACGAGCCCGGCCCGGGCTCGCAGAAGCCGTGCGACGCGGGTGGCCGCGGCGGCCACCGCGGTCCTGGCGCTGTCCTTCACCGCCGCCTGCGGAGGCGGCAGTGACAGCGGCTCGAAGGACACCGACGCGGGCAAGGACGTCAAGAACAGCGTCGACCTGCCGGACCTGAAGGGCAAGACGGTCCAGGTCGCCGCCGTGTGGACCGGCCCGGAGCAGAAGCATTTCCAGAAGGTCCTCGACGAGTTCGCCAAGCTCACCGGTGCCAAGGTGGAGTTCGTGCCGACCGGCGACAACGTCGCCACCTTCCTCGGCACCAAGATCGAGGGCGGCGCGCCGCCGGACGTCGCGATGCTGCCGCAGGTCGGTGTGCTGCACCAGTTCGCCGACAAGGGCTGGCTCAAGCCGCTGAACGACAAGGCCACGGCCCAGCTGGACAAGAACTACTCCAAGGGCTGGAAGGACCTGGGCGGCTACAAGGGCAAGCAGTACGGCATCTATGTCAAGGCGGCCAACAAGTCGCTGGTCTGGTACAACGACACCGCCTTCCAGAACGCCGGCGTCAGCGTGCCGAAGACCTGGAAGAACTTCCTGTCCGCCGCCCAGACCGTCTCCGACTCCGGCGTCCCGTCGGTCTCCGTCGGCGGCGCCGACGGCTGGACCCTGACCGACTGGTTCGAGAACATCTACCTCTCGCAGGCCGGTCCGGAGAAGTACGACCAGCTCGCCGCCCACAAGATCAAGTGGACCGATCCTTCCGTGAAGAAGGCGCTCACCACGCTCGGCCAGCTCTTCGGCAACGACAACCTGCTGGCGGGCGGCCGCAAGGGCGCGCTGCAGACGGCGTTCCCCGAGTCGGTGACCAAGACCTTCTCGGACGTGAAGTCCCCGAAGGCCGCCATGGTCTACGAGGGTGACTTCGTCGCCGTCAACATCGCCGACACCGACGCGAAGCTCGGCACCGACGCGAAGGTCTTCCCCTTCCCCGCCGTGGGCGGCGGAAAGTCCCCCGTGGTGACCGGCGGCGACGTGGCCGTCGCGCTGAAGGACAACAAGGCCGCGCAGGCCATGATGACCTTCCTGGCCTCCACCGACGCGGCAGGCGTCTGGGCCAAGCAGGGCGGCTACATCTCCCCCAACAAGGGCCTGGACCTCTCGGTCTACCCCAACGACACCCAGCGCACCATCGCCAAGGCGCTCATCGACGCGGGTGACGACTTCCGCTTCGACATGTCCGACCAGGCGCCGGCCGCCTTCGGCGGCACCAAGGGCTCGGGTGAGTGGAAGGTCCTCCAGGACTTCCTGAAGAACCCCAAGGACGTCGAGGGCGCCCAGCAGTCCCTCGAGAAGGCCGCCGCCAAGGCCTTCGGCAACTGATCACCGGAGGCTGAACCGTCATGTCGCACGCAACAGCGGGCGACCAGGACACCACGGTCTCCACGGCAGCGGGCAGCCCGGCCGGCAACGACCGGCCGGGCTCTCGCCGACCGGGGGTGCGCGCATCGAAGAGCACGGTGATGCGCGCCCGCCCCTGGGTTGCTTTCAGCTTCCTGCTGCCGGCCCTGGTGCTTCTGGGCGCTCTCGTCGTCTACCCGATCGTCTACTCCCTCTACCGCAGCTTCTTCGACGCCTCCGGGTCCGGCTTCGTCGGCCTGGGCAACTACACGGAGGTCTTCACCGACGACGGAATCTTCACCGCCGTCAAGAACAACCTCATCTGGGTGATCGTCGCCCCGTCCGTCGCCACGGCGCTCGGACTCGTCTTCGCGGTGCTCACCGAACGGGTGCGCTGGGGAACCGCGTTCAAACTCGTCATCTTCATGCCGATGGCCATCTCCATGCTGGCCGCGGGCATCATCTTCCGGCTCGTCTACGATGCCAACCCGGCCCGCGGCGTGGCCAACGCCGTGGTGGTCAGCGTCCACGACACCTTCGCCGACTCCTCCGCGTGGCCGGGCGCCCGACCACGCCCGAACGCAGGGCTCGACGAGGCGAAGAGCGGCTCCTTCACCACGTCCTCCACGGTCGACGCCGGTGACCCGGCCAACCTCCCGCTCGTCGGTGTGCCGCCGGTCGATGTGGCCGACGCCGCGCCGGCGAAGGCGGCGAAGGCCGGCTCCGGAGAGGTCGCAGGCACCGTGTGGCTGGACTTCAGCAAGGGCGGCGGTGGCAAGCCCGGCGTCATCGACGACGGGGAGAAGGCACTCGCCGGAATCAAGGTGCAGGCCGTCAAGGACGGCACGGTGGTGGCCAGCGCCACCACGGCCAAGGACGGCACCTACACGCTGCCCGACGTGGCTGAGGGCGCGAAGCTGAAACTGCCCGCTTCGAACTTCGCCCAGCCCTACAACGGCATCGACTGGCTCGGCCCGTCACTGGTGACGCCCGCCATCATCGCCGCCTACATCTGGATGTGGGCCGGCTTCGCGATGGTGCTCATCGCAGCCGGTCTGGCGAGCGTGCCGCGCGAACTGCTGGAGGCGGCGCGGATCGACGGCGCCAACGAGTGGCAGGTGTTCCGGAAGATCACCGTGCCCGTCCTGGCTCCGGTCCTCGGCGTCGTGTTCGTCACGCTGATGATCAACGTGATGAAGATCTTCGACCTGGTGTGGATCATGGCGCCCGGCTCGTCCCAGCATGCCGCCAACGTCCTGGCGCTCCAGCTGTATCTGTCCGCGTTCACCGGCGGCGGAAACAAGGGTGTGGGCAGCGCCATCGCGGTGATCCTGCTCATCCTCGTGGTACCGGTGATGATCGTCAACATCCGGCGGCTGCGAAAGGAGCAAGGCCGATGAGCGCCGTATCGAACGCCGCGTCCACCGACGGGCCCGCGCGCACCGACGCGGCCCCCGCCGGCGGAGACGAAAACGCTCCCGGCGGCGGCCGGGTCTCCTCCCGGCTGGCGCGGCTGACGAGCAGCTCCGCTCTCCGGTTCGGGCTGGTCGTGATCGCGCTGATCTGGCTGTCCCCGACCATCGGCCTGTTCCTGTCCTCGCTGCGCAACGGCAAGGACATCGCGGGCTCCGGCTGGTGGACCGTGTTCACCAAGCCCGCCGAGCTGACCTTCTCGAACTACTCGGCCATCTTCGCCGACGGCTCCATTCCGCAGTCGCTGCTGACCACCATCGTCATCACCGTCCCCGCGACGGTGCTGGTGGTCGTCCTGGGGTCGCTGGCCGGCTACGCCTTCGCGTGGCTGGACTTCCCCGGCCGCGACTGGTGGTTCGTGGTCGTCGTCGGGCTGCTGGTGGTGCCGATCCAGGTGGCGCTCATCCCGGTGGCCAAGCTGTACAACATCCTCGGGGTGTTCGGGACGACGGCCAGTGTCATCGTCTTCCACGTCGCCTTCGGTCTGCCCTTCGCGGTGTTCCTGCTGCGGAACTTCTTCGCCGAGATCCCGCGTGAGCTGCTGGAGGCCGCCCGGCTGGACGGGGCCGGCGAAGTACGGCTGTTCACCCGCGTGGTGCTGCCGCTGGGTGGACCGGCAATCGCCTCGCTGGGCATCTTCCAGTTCCTGTGGGTGTGGAACGACATGCTGGTCGCCCTGGTCTTCGCAGACTCCGGCAGCCCGCCCATCACGGTGGCCCTGCAGCAGCAGGTCCGCCAGTTCGGCAACAACATCGACGTGCTCGCGCCCGGCGCGTTCATCTCGATGATCATCCCCCTGGTGGTCTTCTTCGCCTTCCAGAAGCAGTTCGTCTCCGGGATGATGGCCGGAGCCGTGAAGTAGGCCCCTTCGGGGCCGTTTGACGGCGCACCGCCCACACGCGTGCGCCGGACGGCGCCGCCGACCCGGTACCTCCAGGCGGCGCCGCCCGGCCGGGAGCGACGGTCGCCAGGCCCTCCGGGAACGGGCCCCGCAGACAGGACGGCGGGGCGACGAGACGGGGCACCGTCCCAGGTGCACGAACCAGTCGGGCAGGCGGTGTGCACCGGGACGGTGTCCTCTCACACAAACAGGCGAGGGTAACCCGGCGCGGGCGGGGCGAGTTGGACCGGTCATGAACGGTCTCGCCGCTGCCGCTTCCCTGGCCTCGCGTCCACTGCCGCGGCTGCGTCTTCGCAGCCGCCGGGCCGAGGCCGCCGCCGTCGCCAGCGGCACCGTGCTCGTCGGTCTGCAGGCCCTGCAGCTGGGGCCCCTGCTCAGCGACGACGCCGCCGTCAGCTTCGCCTCCCTCGACGATCCCGGCGGCGGGGCAGGCGGGCCGGCGTGGCTGCTGCTGCTCGGTCTCGGGCGTGCGACGGGCCTCTTCCGCCCCGGCGGAGGCGACGGCGGACTGTTCCCACTCGCGCTGGCTCTGCTGTGCACCGCGGGCATGCTCGCCGCGGTCGGCTCCACCGCCCGGATCCTGCTGGGACGCTCCGCTTGGCCGGTGCCGCTGCTGGCCGGTGCCGCGCTGGCCGCGAGCCCGCCCCTGGTCGGCGAGCTCTTCTCCGGACTGGGTACCCCGCTGTACGTGTGCGCGGTGGCACTGCTGGCCCGCGCGCTGGCCGGCGGTGCGGCACGCTGCTGGCGGCGCTGCACACCCGCCGCCGTGGGCGCCGGTCTGGCAGCCGCACTCGCCGTGGCGGCCGTGACCGCCGAGGAGCACGCCCTCGCCCTGGCCGCCGCCTGGCCGCTGGCCCTGCTGCTCGCCCCCGGACTGCCCTTCACCCGCGACCGGCTGGCGGGCGCCGTGCGGCCGGCCGTTGCCTATGCCCTCGCCTTCACCCTGCCGTACACGGCGCTGCCGCCCGTGCGTCAGGCCCTGTCCGGTCATCGGACGGCGGCCGCGGAGATCACCGGCCCGGGCACGGTGCCGATGGCGGTCGCCCTGATCGCGGCCGGGCTCGCCGGAGCCGCCCTGGCACGGCGCGGCAGAACCCGCGGCGTGCTGGCCGCCGTCTGCGTCCCGCCGGCCCTGACCGCGGCCGCCGGAGGCGCCGAATGGGCACTGGGCGCCCTGGTGACGGCACTGGCCGCCGCCGTCGTCTGGCGCGCCGAGCGGACCGGCGGACGCCTCGCGCTGGCCGCGGCGCTCGTCTGCGGCATGGCCCTCTCCCTCACCGCGCAGCCGGGCACCCGGCAGTCGGCCAGTGCCGCCGAGACGTCGCTGTGCTACACGGGGGCGCGTTACGGCGACATGTTCGGCGAGTACGCGCGGCGGCTCGGCCTCTCCGACAGCACGGTCGCCCTGCCGGAGCCGGGCGGCGCGCTGCTGGCAGGCGACCAGCGGGTCCTGGACCTGTCAGGGCGCACCGACCCGGCCGTCGCCGCCGCGCGCGACGTCGGCGACGCGGCGCTGCGCCGATACGTGCTGCGGCGTGCCCGGCCGGAGTTCGTCCACGTCGAGCAGCCCTTCATCGACCGCACCGGGCTGACGGCACAGGTGCTGGCCGCGCACGGCTACCGCCCACTGCTCCGTGAGGGTGACGGCGGCGACTTCGTCGCCCGGAGCGCGGTCACCGCCCCGCAACGGCTGCCCCGGCTGCGCCGCTGGGCGGAGCGCGCCGCCCACCACGCCCGCAGCCGCGCGGCCCAGGCCGGCCCCGCCTGCGCCTGACCCGCCCTCTGCGAGAGGTTCCCGCCGCGCGGCGGAAGACGGGACCGCTACCCGGATCCGGGCTTCGCCGGCGTCGGGTCGGCAGCCGGTGCGGCCGCGGGCGGCTCCCGGAGGCGGGGAACAGGGGGCGACCCTAGGCTCGGTGGAGTGAGTACCGGGGTCTGCGTGATCGTGATCGGGTTCGACGACGTGCGCCACGTCGGCGAAGCCGTGCGGTCCGCGCTCGGCCAAGGGCCGGCAGTCACCGAGGTCGTCGCCGTCGACGACGCCTCACAGGACGGCACCGGCTCCGTCCTCGACAAGCTGGCGGGGCGGGAGCCGCGGCTGCGGGTGCTGCGCCGCGCGGTCAACAGCGGCGGCTGCGGCACGCCGCGTAACGACGGGCTGCGCGCCGCCACCGCCCCGTACGTGATGTTCCTCGACAGCGACGACGTGCTGCCGCCCGGTGCCGTACAGGCGCTGCTGGACGCCGCACGGCGGCACCACAGCCAGGTCACCGCGGGCGCCTGCGTCCGGCGTGAACTGCCGGGGGGAGGCGAGACCCGCTGGCAGCGCGCGCTCTACGTCCGTGCGGCGGTGTACGAGACGCCAGAGGAGCGGCCCCGGCTCGTGCGGGACACGCTGTGCGTCAACAAGCTCTACGACCGCGCGTTCCTGCGGCGACACGCGATCGCCTTCCCCGAAGGCGCCTTCCGCTACGAGGACTTCCCCTTCACCGCCCGCGTGCTCGCCGCCGCACCACGCATCGCGCTGATCCCGGACACCGTCTATGTGTGGCACGTGCGGCGCGCTGCCGCCACCCCGTCGCTGTCCCTGGAACGCGGCATCGACAACTGGCGGGAACGGCTCACGGCGCACCGCACCGCCGTCGAGGTGCTGCGGGCGGCCGGGGCCACCCGGCTGGCGCACGCCGCCCAGGCGAAGTTCCTCGACCACGACTTGCGGCTCTACCTGCGTGAACTGCCCACGCACGGCCCCGCGCAGCGCCGGGCGTGGTGGCAGGCCGCCCGTACACACCTGGCCGCGTTCAGCGAAGCGGACCTGCGCGCCGCCCGCGCCCCCGCCCGCTGGCTCGCCCGTGTCGTGCTGGCCTCCCCCGAACCGCCGCACGACGCGGCCCAGCTGCACCGGCTCGCGCAGCTCGCCTCCCGGCCGGCCCGGCTGCTGCCGCCGTACGCCACGGACGCCGAAGAGCGGCCCGTGTGGTCGGCGGCGCTGCCGCAGGCCGTGCTGGACCGGCTCGGACGGCAGCCGAGGCAGGGGCTGCCCGTGACGGTGGACGGCGTGTGGACGGCGGGTCCGCTGGGCCGCGACACGCTGCGGCTGCGGGTCCACGAGATATACGGCCAGCTGGCCGCGGCCGGAGCGCACCGGCTGGAGGTGGAGCTGCGGCACCGGGGTACCGGCAAGGCCGGGCAGCTGCGCAGCGCGCCGCTGCACGCGGTGTCCGGCGGCTGGGCGGCGACCGTGCCGATGGACCTGTCGGCGCTGGCGGCCCGCCAGGTCGACGGCGATGCGGACACGGTCGGGGTCTGGGACGTGCGGGTAGCGGTGCGCTGCGCGGACGGCCGCGCCTTCCGCACCACGGTCCGGCCGGTCGGGCCGCCGCCGCGCCGCCGCGCGGTGCCGGTCGGCCGGCGGCTGGTGCTGCTCGTCCAGCCGTACCGCACATCGGGCGACGACCTCGCGCTGCGCCTGGCGCCCGGGCTGCGGGGCGCCGCCCGGCTGACGGCCGACCGGCTGCGCCGCCTGGCGGGCGCCTGAGTTCGCACCCGCGCGGGCCGATCCCTGCGCAAGCCGGCTTCTCCGGTTCCACCGGAGCGAGAGACGGCACACAGCTCCCCGGAGTGGCGCGGCCGCTCCTTGGACTGCCGATGCCGAGGGCCTTGTCAGCGCTCGAGGAAGGCGAAGAGCTCCTCCCAGCGGTCGACGACCGCCTCCGGCGCGAAGCGCCGCACGTTGCGCCGTGCCTGCTCGCCCATCCGGTCACGCAATCCCCCGTCGCTCATCAGCCGGTCCAAGCAGCCGGCCAGCGCGTCGACGTGCCCGGGCGGGGCCAGCAGCCCGTCCTCGCCGTCACGGACGATCTCCCGCACGCCCGGCGCGCAGTCGAACGCGCAGCACGGCAGCCCGACGGCCATCGCCTCCATCAAGGCGAGCGGGAAACCCTCGCCGCGCGAGGACTGCACGAAGAGCGAGCCGCCCCGCAGCGCGCCCTGCACGTCGTCGGTGCTGCCGCACCACCGCACGGAGCCGTCCAGGCCGAGTGCGGTGCACTGCGCGCGCAGCTGCTGCTCGTCCTCGCCGGCACCGTAGACGCGCAGCACCCAGTCGGGATGGCGCGGGGCGAGTCGTGCCCAGCTCTCGAGCAGCATGTCGACGCCCTTCTCGTCCGAGAGCCGGCCGAGCGCGATGACGGCCTTGTCCGCGCGTGGCCCTGTGCCGCGGGGCAGGAAGGGCACCGGGTTGGGCAGGAAGCCGGTGTTCTGCATGCCCTGGCGGATCCAGGAGTCGGCGTCCTCGCGGGTGAGGACCAGCATCCGATCGACGTCACGGTACAGGCGCTGCACGCGGGCGAAACGGGAGCTGTGGCGGCAGGTGTCGAAGGACTCGTGACTCATGCCGAGGACGGTCAGGCCGGCGGTGTCGGCGAGCGCCACCCATTCCATGGCCCACACCTGGGTGACCACCACGATCCCGCCCGGCCGGGCGGCACGGAACAGGTCGGTCAGCGACCGTGCCTGCCGCCGCATCTGTTCCCTGCGGGCGCGGCGGCGCAGGCGCAGCACCGGGTCGGCACGGCCTCGCAGGCCACCGGGCAACGACGGCGCCGGGCGGGTGTGGGTGAGGGTCGTGGTGGGGTAGGCCGACGACGTGCCGGAGCGGACACCGGTTCCGGTGACGCCGACGACGTGCACCCGGTGGCCCCGCCCGGTCAGCAGCCGGGCCAGCTGGTGCGTCCAGCTGGTGACGCCGCCGAGCGCGTCGGTGCTGTTGCCGACGAGAAACACCTCGCGCACGGTCGCGGGGCCGGCGGGCGTCACGGGCGGTCCTTCGGCGGGAAGAGCAGTTCGACGACGCGGCGGGCGGCCTGCCCGGTGTCGTACTCGCCGAACTCGGCGACGAAGCGCTGCCGCGCGTCGCGGTGATCGACCTCGGCCGCCTTCAGGCCGGCGACGGCGGCGAAGAGCTCTTCCTGGGTGACCACGACCGGGCCGGGCGCGACGTCGTACAGGTCGAGGTAGGTACCGCGGTCCTCGGCGAGGTAGGAGTCGTGGTCCGGCAGGTGGCAGATGACGGGCCGGTCCAGCAGCGCGTAGTCGAACAGGACGGACGAGTAGTCGGTGATCAGGCCGTCGGCAAGGATCAGCAGTTCGGTGACGTCGTCGTGGCCGCTGACGTCGAGGACGCTGCGGCCGGCACCCGGCGGCAACACGACATGCTGCAGGTAGTGGGCGCGGATCAGCAGCGTGCACCGTTCGCCGAACCGGGCGACGAACTCCTCCGCGTCGAAGGGGAGGACGAAGCGCTGCCGGGCGCCGGGGCGGCCGCGAAAGGTGGGGGCATAGAGCAGCACGGTGTGGTCGGCGGGAATGCCGAGCCGGGCCGCGAGCGGCCCGCGCGCGCGGGTGCCGGTGCGCTCCTCCGCCTCCCGGGCGGCGACCAGGGCGTCGTTGCGCGGGTATCCGGTCCGCAGCAGCACGTGCTCGGGGAGACGGAAGCCGCGGGCCAGGGTGAGGGCGTCGTGCTCGGAGCGGATAAGGAAGTGGTCGAAGCGGTCCAGCGCCCGCTGGAACGCCTCCCTTTCGGCGCGCGGCCGGACCCGCAGTGCCGGGTCGTCGAAGCCCATCCGTTTGATCGCCGAGCCGTGCCAGGTCTGCACGTATGTGGTCTGCGGGCGTTTGACGAGCTTCGGCGGGAGACCCTGGTTGTCGATCCACACCTCGGCCCGGGCCAGAGCCACCAGGTAGGGCCAGCTCCAGCGCCGGACCAGCTCGGCGTCGGCCGGGAAGCCGTCCGGCCGACCGGCGTAGGACCACACGGGCCGGCACGGCACGCCCTGCCGGCGCAGCTCCTCGTACACGGCTCGGGGGCTGTCGCTGTACTGGCTGCCCAGGTGGCTTTCGAAGACCACGAGCCCCTTGCGTGGTGGCAGCCGAGTCAGGACGTGTTCGTAGACACGGGCCTTGGTGGTGCCGGAATGCAGGGTGCGCCGTGCGCGGCGGGCCGAGCGCACCGCCGACTTGGCGAGCCGTCCGGCGGGCCCGGCGATCAGGCGGCTCAGCTCCTGCCGGGTGTGCAGGGTGGCGGCACCCTGTGCGGTGAGGCGGAAGCACAGGTGGCCGCGGGTGGACAGGTCCGGCTGCAGTCCGTCGGCGGCCAGCCGGGTCAGCCGGGGACGCACCGGCAGCGTGCGGGCACCGGCCAGGGTTTCGGCGGTGGCGCTGAGCCGGGTGCGCAGCCGTACCCCGTCCACGTCGAGCAGCACACGCACGTCCCACACCTCGTCGAGGACGCCCAGCGGACGCAGCCGCGCCGTCAGGTCGGCCTGCGCGGTCCACTCCACTGCCGTCGGCCCGACGCGCAGGCCGGACAGCGGGAAGGCGAAGATGAACGGGGATCGGCGGCGGGCCCGGAACTCCAGGCGGCCGCGAACCCGGTGGGCTGAGGTGATGCGGCCGAGCGGGTTCACGATGCTCCCGGCCAGAAGGACGGTGCCGCGGCCGTCGTCGTGGTAGCCGGTCAACGCGTTGCGGAGGAAGAGCTGTCGCAGCGGGCGGTCCGGGTAGCCCTCTTCGGTGACGTCGAGGAGCTCGCGGCCGGCGGGGTCGTCCAGGTGGTCGGCGCACCAGTAGACGTGGCCGTCGGCCTCGGCCAGCGGCGAGGAGAGCTTGTCCGGGTTGGCGAGGGTGTCGGCGGCAGGCAGGAGATGGTCCCAGTCCCGGCGGGTGAGGAGGTAGGCGCACACCGCCTGCATCGGCCGCACCCGGCGGTAGGCCTGCGGGGAGACGCCGGCCAGGTAGTCGCAGGCCAGGTCGGCGAAGCGGCGCCGGTGGTCGTCATCGGCCCGTGGCAGGTCACGCAGGTGGAGCACCAGGTCGTGCTTGAGGAATTTCACGTCCTTGCACAGCTTCAGCTCGGGCAGTCCCGCTTGGAGCAGCAGGTCGTCGATGCTGCGGTGGACACGCAGCCGGTGCTCGAAGTTGGCGATCTCGTGGCGGCGGTTGGAGATCGAGCGGTGTGCGGGGCGCTGGTAGAGGTTCCAGAAGTAGACGTGGTTGGGGATGAGGGCGATACGGCGGGCGGCGACGTAGGCGCGGGCGGAGAACAGCAGGTCCTCGTAGTGGACGCCGACGGGGAAGCGCAGGTCCTGCTGCATGAGGAAGTCGCGGCGGTAGCACTTGTTCGTGGAGAGAGTGTCGTAGACGAGGAGGTCGGGGAGTTCGGCGACGGACTCCAGGGTGCGGGTGCGCTCGTACAGCCACGGGTACCACTCGGTGGTCCTGCGGTGGCGGGCGTCCGCGGCGACCCGCACGCAGATGCCCGAGGTGAGGTCGGCGCCGGTCTCCAGCGCGGCTTGGAGCAGGTTCCGGCAGGCGTCGTGTTCCAGGGTGTCGTCGCTGTCCAGGAACATCACGTGACCGCCGCGCGCCTCCTCCACGCCCCGGTTGCGCGGGGCGCCGCAGCCGCCGCTGTTGGCCGGCAGCCGGAAGACCCGCACCCGGCCGGGGTGGGCGGCGGCCAGAGCACACGCCACGGCGTGGGAGCCGTCGGTGCTGTGGTCGTCGACGATGACGGCCTCCACGCCGCGCAGCGACTGCTCCAGCACGGACGTGACCGCCCGGGACAGCCGCGCCGCGTCGTTGTAGACGATCACCACGACGCTGACGTCCACGGTCGCCTCCCGCCCGGTGCGCTGAAAGCCGTCTCACCCGACTGTACGGAATGTCCGGATTTCTCGCAGCTTGCGACGCGACGCAGGCCCGGGAGCAGCTCCCGGGCCTGCGGGTGCGGGGATCGGCGGCCCGCCGGCCGTCAGCGGTTGGAGCGCAGCAGCGTGCGCATCGTCCGCATCGCGACGGAGAGGTTCGCCAGGTCGAAGGTGTCAGAGGCGTGGATCTCCTCCAGCGTCGCCCGGGCGCGGGAGAGGATCGCGGAGTTCTTCGCCTCCCACGCCTCGAACCGCTGGTCGGGTGTCGCCGCGCCGTCCCCGGCGGCCAGCACGTCCGCCGTGAGCAGCTGGTGCGCCGCGTAGAGGTCCTCACGGATGGAGGACCGTGCCATGGACTGCCAGCGGTCGGCGCGGGGCAGCTCGCCGACCCGCTCCTGCAGCTGGGTGATGTCCAGCCGGTCCGCCAGGTCGTAGTAGACCTCGGCGACGTCGAACAGCGGCATGTCCAACCGGTCGGCGACTGCCACGACGTCCAGCGCCGGGAAGACCGCGGAGAAGCCGGCCACCTTCATGGCCAGCTCGGCCGGGACGCCCTGCTCGACCAGCTCGTCGTTCACCTGCCCGTGCCACTCGAGATCGTCGCCCTTGAGCAGCTTGGGCAGGTCGGCCCACACCATCCGCACACGCTCATGGAACAGCTCGATGGTCTCCTGCAGCAGCAGCGGCTGCGGCCGGTTGTTGAGCAGCCAGCGGGTGGCACGCTCGACGAGCCGCCGCGAGTGCAGACGGATCTGGGTCTGGGTGTCGGCGGCGACGACGTTGTCCAGCGCCTCGACCTCGTCCCAGATCTCGCCGAGCCCGAAGACGGTGCGTGCCGCGGTGTGGGCCCGCACGATCTCCTCGGTGGCGGCGCCGCTCTCCTCCTTCATGCGGTGCACGAAGGTGGAACCGGCGGTGTTGACCGTGTCGTTGACCAGCAGCGTGGTGACGATCTCGCGGCCCAGGGCGTGGCCGGCGATCTCGTCGGGGAAACGCTCGCGCAGCGCCTGCGGGAAGTAGGCGTGTGCCAGCTGCTGCAGGTACGGGTCGTCGGGCAGCTCGGTGACCACGAGTTCCTCGGTGACCGAGATCTTGGTGTAGGCCAGCATCACGGCGAGCTCGGGCTGGGTCAGGCCCTGCCCGTTCGCGAGGCGCTCGCGGATCTGCTTGTCACTGGGCAGGAACTCCAGCGCGCGGTCCAGCTTGCCGTCCCGGCTCAGCCGGCGCATCTGCCGCTGGTACGCCTGCAGCAGGCTGGGGGCCTGCGCCAGGGAGTTGGCCAGGGAGGCGTTCTGCGCGTAGTTGTTGCGCAGTACCAGCTCGCCGACCTCGTCGGTCATCTGGGCGAGCAGCGTGTTGCGCTGCTTGACGGTCATGTCCCCGTTGGCGACGACGGCGTTCAACAGGATCTTGATGTTCACCTCGTGGTCGGAGGTGTCCACGCCGGCGCTGTTGTCGATCGCGTCGGTGTTGATCCTGCCGCCGGCGTCGGCGAACTCGATGCGGCCGAGCTGCGTGCAGCCGAGGTTTCCGCCCTCGCCGACCACCTTCACGCGCAGGTCCTGCCCATCGACACGGATCGCGTCGTTGGCCTTGTCGCCGGCGTCGGCGTGCGTCTCGTTGGAGGCCTTGACGTAGGTGCCGATGCCGCCGTTCCACAGCAGGTCCACCGGGGCGCTGAGAATGGCCTTCATCAGCTCGGCCGGCGTCGCCTTCTTCACGCCTGCGGGCAGACCGAGGACTTCGCGGACCTGCGGGGTGATGCTGATGGACTTGGCGCTGCGCGGGTGGATGCCGCCCCCGGCGGACAGCAGCGAGGTGTCGTAGTCCGCCCACGAGGAGCGGGGCAGGTCGTATACCCGGCTGCGTTCCGCGTAGGAGCCGGCCGCGTCCGGGTTCGGGTCGAGCAGAATGTGCCGGTGATCGAAGGCCGCCACCAGGCGGATCTTCTCCGACAGCAGCATGCCGTTGCCGAACACGTCGCCGGACATGTCGCCGATGCCGACGACGGTGAACTCCTCGGTCTGGGTGTCGTGGCCCAGCTCGCGGAAATGCCGCTTGACCGACTCCCAGGCGCCCTTGGCGGTGATGCCCATGCCCTTGTGGTCGTAGCCGGCCGAGCCGCCGGAGGCGAAGGCGTCGCCGAGCCAGTAACCGTAGGCGACGGCAACCTCGTTGGCGATGTCGGAGAACTTCGCGGTGCCCTTGTCGGCGGCGACGACCAGGTAGGTGTCGTCCTCGTCGTGCCGCACGACGTCCTCGGGGTGCTCGACCTCGCCGGCGACGAGGTTGTCGGTGACGTCGAGCAGGCCGGAGATGAACGTCTTGTAGCAGGCGACGCCTTCGGCCTGCCAGGCGTCACGGTCCGCGGACGGGTCGGGCAGGTTCTTGCCGACGAAACCGCCCTTGGCACCGACGGGGACGATGACGGTGTTCTTGACCTCCTGCGCCTTGACCAGGCCGAGGATCTCGGTGCGGAAGTCCTCGCGCCGGTCGGACCAGCGCAGTCCGCCTCGCGCGACCTTGCCGAACCGCAGGTGGACGCCCTCGACACGCGGCGAGTACACCCAGATCTCGAACGCCGGGCGGGGCGCAGGCAGATCCGGGACCTGCTGCGGGTCCAGCTTCATCGACACGTAGGAGTGCGGCTCGCCGTGGCTGTCGCTCTGGAAGTAGTTGGTGCGCAGCGTGGCCTTGATGACGGTGAGGAACGAGCGCAGGATGCGGTCTTCGTCGAGGCTGGCGACCTCGTCCAGGGCGCCGTCCATCTCCTCGAGGATGCCGTCGGTCAGCTCGAAGCCGGCCGAAGCGCGCTGCGGCGAGAGCCGGGCCTCGAACAGGTTCACCAGCAGCCGGGTGGTGTGAACGTTGTGACGGAGGGTGTCCTCCATGTAGTCCTGGCTGTAGGTGGTGCCGGCCTGCCGCAGGTACTTGGCGTAGGCGCGCAGCATCATCGCCTGGCGCCAGGTCAGCCCGGCGGAGACGACCAGGCTGTTCAGCCCGTCGTTCTCGGCGCGTCCGGTCCACACGGCGGCGAAGGCTTCCTGGAAGCGGTCGCGGGCGTCGTCGCCGCGCTCCTTGACCTGGGACTCGGGCATCCGCAGCCCGAAGTCGTAGATCCAGGCCCGGGCGCGGTCGGCGCCGCGCAGCTCGTACGGCCGCTCGTCGACGACCTCGGCGCCGAGGGACTGCAGTACGGGCAGCACGGCGGACAGCGAGACGGGTTCGCCGACGCGGAAGATCTTGAAGCGGCGCTCGCCGGCGCTCGCGCCGACCGGCTCGTACAGGCTGAGTGCGAAGTCCGTGCCGTCCTCGGCGGTCAGCAGCTTCTGGATGTGCTGCAGGTCGGCGACGGCGGTGCGGGGCGGGAAGTCGGCCTTGTAGCCCTCGGGGAAGGCGCCGGCGTAGCTGCGCGCCAGCTCGGTGCCCTGCTCCTCGCCGCACTCGGCCAGCACCGCGTCGGTGAAGCCGTCCGCCCACGAGCGGGTGGCCTCGGCCAGCTTGTCCTCCAGCCGGTCGACCTCGGTGTCGCTGAGCGGGGTGAGCGCGGTGCCGGGCTCGACCCGGATGACGAAGTGCAGCCGGGAGAGGACCGACTCGGTGTTCCACGCGGTGAAGTCGACGTTGGTGCCGCCGAGTTCCTCGGACAGGATGTCGATCAGCCGCAGACGGACGGCGGTGGTGTAGCGGTCGCGCGGCAGGTAGACCAGCGCGGAGTAGTAGCGGCCGTACTCGTCCTGCCGCAGGTAGAGCCGCAGCCGGCGGCGCTCCTGCAGGTAGAGCACGGAGGTGGCGATGTCGCGCAGCTGGTCGACGGAGGTCTGGAACAGCTCGTCGCGCGGGTAGGTCTCCAGGATCTGCAGCAGGTCACGGCCGTCATGACTGTCGGCGGCGAAGCCGGCGGAGGACAGCACCTCGGCGACCTTGCGGCGGACCACGGGGACGTTGCGCACCGACTCGGTGTAGGCGGTGGAGGAGAACAGGCCGAGGAAGCGGCGCTCGCCGACCACGTTGCCCTCGGCGTCGAACCTCTTCACACCGACGTAGTCGAGGTAGGAACGGCGGTGCACGGTGGCGCGGCTGTTCGCCTTGGTGAGGATCAGCAGCCGGTGCTCACGCGCCCTGGCGCGGGCGTCGGCCGGCAGCCGGTTGAACGACGGTGAGACGGGGTGGCCGTCGGCGGACTCGGCCAGCTGCGGGTCGGAGCGCAGGATGCCCAGGCCGGTGCCGGGGACGGCGCTGAGGGACAGCTCCTCGTCGTCGCCGTCGGAGTGGCCGGTCAGTTCGTACTCGCGGTAGCCGAGGAAGGTGAAGTGATCGTCGGCGAGCCAGCGCAGCAGCTCTCGCGCCTCACTCGACCTCGTCGGCGGGCAGGTCACCGGAGACCGGCTCGTCGGGCAGGCCGTCGGCGAGCGCCGTCGCCGTGTCCCGCATCTTCTCCCAGTCCTCGACGGCCTCCCGGGCGTCGGACAGCACGCCACGCAGCTCGGTGTGGATGTTCTCCAGGTCGTCGCGGTCGGTCTCCCGGTCGATCTCGACGTGGATCCACGACTCGGTGAGCACGTCGTGCGGCAGGTCCGCGGAGCGGGAGCCGGGCCGGTCGCCGTCGCCACTGGCGTCGAGGACATCCAGCAGCTTGCCGGTCACGTCGCGGCGGACCAGCATCTGCGGGTGGATCACCACGTGGATGCCGCGGTCCTGGCGGGAGAGTTCGTTGGTGACCGAGTCGACGAGGAACGGCATGTCGTCGGTGACGACCTCGACGACGGTGTGGGTGCACATCCAGCCGTTCTCGTCCACCGACGGGGTGTAGGCGCGGACGTTCGCCGTGCCCTGCGGACGCTCCTGCGCCAGGCCGTAGTGGGCGAGCGCGGCCCCCAGCACGTCGACCGGGTCGCGGTCGGTGAGGTCCTCCGGGGCGGTGTGCAGGTAGTAGCGCTGGAGGTACGCGGACAGGGAATCCTTCATGAGTCCCTGTGCCGAGCCGCCCCCGGCCGGGCTCTGTTCCGCTACCCGAGCGGCTTCCTCGAGCCGTTCGGCCTTGGCTTCGTCCAGCTTGCTCTGCATGTCCTCTGGCTCCTGTGACGCGCACCGTTGCGCGACGTCGGTGTGATGGGAGGCACGGCGGCCGGGCAGCGGGGTGTCCGCTCGGGTCCGGTGCGGTGCCGCGAGAAGCGACCAGCGGCGACCCGAGCGCGGTCACGCCGAGGGTGCAGGGCGAAGGCCTCGTCGCCTTCGACAGATATCGCACTGATCACGACGTAAGGCTATCGCTCCGGAGCGGGTGGTCGTCACGGGCTGTTTGTGTACAAACCCGGGGCTCCGAGTTAGACGGTTCGGACAGCTTCCTCGGCCAGGCCGACGGCCTCGGCCAGTGTGTCGGCGACCGGCACACCGACGGATTCGAGGCTGGCTCTGCTGTGCGACCCACCCGTGTACAGCACGGCGGCCGCTCCGACGTGGGCCGCGGCCAGCGCATCGTCGACCGCGTCCCCGATGACGACGGTATGAGCGGCCTCCACCTGGGTCAGCGCGGCCAGATGGCGGGCCATCTGTTCGGCCTTGCCGCCACCCGACGGTCCCACGCAGCCGTCGATCCGCACGAAGTGCCGCTCGATGCCGTGTGTACGCACCAGCGGCAGCAGCGCCTCGTGGGGTGCGAGCGAACACAGGGACTGGGTGTGGCCCGCCGTCTGCCGGGCCGCGAGCAGCTCGGCCGCCCCCTCGGCGAGGGCGGCACCGCCCGCCCTCCGCCAGTAGTGCCGGTGGAACGTGCCGTCCATGAGCCGCCACTCCTCGTCGGTGGGCAGCCGGCCCATCAGCCGCTCGTAGAACCGGGGGACGGGCACGCAGTACAGCTCGCGGTAGCGCTCCAGCGTGAGCGGCTGCAAGCCCAGTTCGGCGAAGGCCGCGTTCGTCGCCTCGATCACCGCGTGAATGTCGTGCAGCAGGGTCCCGTTCCAGTCCCACACGATGTGCGTCCGCTCAGCCATGACAAGACCGTACGCGCCGCCGCCGACAGCCGGCCCGCGCGAGGCGGCCGTCCGCGTCCGCCGTCAGCGCCCGTCGACCAGGCCGGGGACTTCCTGGAGGCCGAACCACAACAGCTCGTGGTCCTCGGCTCCGTCGACGACGAACTGCGCGTCGTCGTCCCCCGTGTCGGCCGCGCCGAGCGCCTCGGCTGCCGCAGCGACATCCGCCTCGGCCTCGGGGGCGTCCACGTGCACGGCGGCCGCCTTCGCCAGCGGCACGGGTCCGGCCAGCCGCACCTGACCGAGCACAGCTGCGTCGGGCAGCTGCTCACCGGCGTGCGGGTCGGCGGCCGAGGCGTCCGGCACGTCGGCGGCCACCACCGCCCGACGGCGGACCACTCCCGGCTCGGCGGCCAGCAGGCGCAGCGAGGCCTGGGCGGCCCGGCTGAGCGCGGCGTACTCCAGTTCCTCGACATCGTCGGAGACGTACCACTCACGCAGCGCCGGAGTGACGGCGAAGGCGTCGAAGGATTCGGCGCCCAGCTCTCCGGCGCGACAGGCGTCAGCGAGTGCGGACAGGGTCAGAGGGACATAGACGCGCATGGCTGCCGCTTTCGTGTATCGCCGTACGGGCTGCCCCGTCAGCATACGGCCGGGGTCCGGGCCGCGCCCCGCACCCTCGCAGCACATCGGGACGGAAAGGACCAGGTCACGGCGAGCCGACCGTCAACCAGTCATCTCGGCATCACCCGGATAGGCGAGCTTCTTCCCACCCGCCACACGGCGACCGCGCAGCGTTGCGAACCGATCACTCTCCGGCTACAACCGAGCTGTAAGCTACCGCCCGGTATTCGCGGGGGATCGATGACCAGCACACCGACGCACACCACCAGACCGGCCCCCGGCGCCCGCCGCACCGCAGGGTCCAACCGCACCGGCCCGCCCGGCCGACGCGACGCGCGGCGCCCCGGCGCCGGCAGCCCGCCCGTGTCCGCGCTGCGCGCGGCAGCCTTGCGGGAGAGGGAACAGCGGCCGCCCTACTGGTTCGCCTGCCGGTTGCTGCTTGTACTCAGCGGCCAACGGCCGGTGCACAGCCTGCTGAGGTACACCCGCGGGCCGGGCTACGACGCCCTGTGCCACCTCGCCCAACACGCGCCGCTGCGCCCGTCGGGCGCCGACCGCACCACGCCTGCCGTCCTCACCGCACGGGGCAGCACGCCGCAGAACGGCGTCATCGAGGCATCCGCCCGCATCGTGACGGGCGGATCCCAGCGCGCGCTCGCCTTCCGCCTCGAGTACTGCCCGGACCGGCGCTGGCGCTGCACGGCCGTCGAACTGGACGGCATGCCCGCTGCCGGCGCCGGCCGGCGACGAAGGTGACCGGGAAGTCCCCCGGCAGCACGCATGTGCCGCACCGAGACGCCGCCGCCCACAGGCGGCGGCGTCACCTCACTTCTTGCGGCGGCGGCCCTTCTGCGCCTTGCGGCGCTCCGCGCGCGTCATGCCGTCGGCCGTGGAACGGACCGGGCCGGACTCGTCGCCGGAGGGCATGTCGCCCTCCACCACGCCGCCCTCGGCCGTCGGCGCGGAGAAGTGCAGCCGCTCGGGACGTTGCGGGGCCTCCAGGCCCTTGGCCCGGATCGCCGGCAGCGCCGGCACCCGCCGGCTCCTTCTCCAGCGAGGGAGCCGGTGCGCGCTCCTCGACCGGCACTTCCTCGACCTGCTGCTCGACCTGGACCTCCAGGTTGAACAGATAGCCGACCGACTCCTCCTTGATGCCTTCCATCATGGCCTGGAACATGTCGAAGCCCTCCCGCTGGTATTCCACCAGCGGGTCCTTCTGGGCCATGGCCCGCAGCCCGATGCCCTCCTGGAGGTAGTCCATCTCGTAGAGGTGCTCACGCCACTTGCGGTCCAGCACCGAGAGGACCACCCGCCGCTCGAGCTCCCGCATGATCTCCGAGCCGAGCTGCTCCTCGCGGGCGTCGTACTGCGCGTGCACGTCCTCCTTGATGGACTCGATGATGAAGTCGGCGGTGATGCCCTCCCGGTCGCCGGCCGCCTCCTCGAGCTCTTCGACGGTCACCTTCACCGGGTACAGCTGCCGGAACGCGCTCCACAGCCGGTCAAGGTCCCACTCCTCGGCGAAGCCCTCGACCGTCTCCGCCTCGACGTAGGCCTCGATGGTGTCGTCCATGAAGTGCCGCACCTGCTCGTGCAGGTCCTCGCCCTCCAGGACCCGGCGCCGCTCGCCGTAGATGACCTCGCGCTGCCTGTTGAGCACCTCGTCGTACTTCAGGACGTTCTTGCGGATCTCGAAGTTCTGCTGCTCGACCTGGGACTGGGCCGATGCGATGGCGCGAGTGACCATCTTGTTCTCGATCGGCACGTCATCGGGGACGTTGGCCATCGCCATCACACGCTCGACCATCTGCGCCTTGAACAGCCGCATCAGGTCGTCGCCGAGAGAGAGGTAGAAGCGGGACTCGCCGGGGTCGCCCTGCCTGCCGCTGCGGCCGCGCAGCTGGTTGTCGATCCGTCGCGACTCGTGCCGCTCGGTGCCCAGCACGTACAGGCCGCCGAGTTCCTTGACATCTTCGAACTCGTCCTCGACGGCCTTCTCGGCCCGCTCCAGCGCGGCCGGCAGCGCAGCCGCCCACTCCTCGACATGCTCGACCGGGTCCAGGCCCCTCTCCCGCAGCTCGGCCTCGGCGATGTCGTCGGGGTTGCCGCCGAGCTTGATGTCCGTACCGCGGCCGGCCATGTTCGTCGCGACCGTGACCGCGCTGCGCCGGCCGGCCTGGGCGACGATCACGGCCTCCCGGTCGTGCTGCTTGGCGTTGAGCACCTCGTGCCGCACGCCGCGCTTGTTGAGCTGCTTGGAGAGGTATTCGGACTTCTCCACCGAGGTGGTGCCCACCAGGACCGGCTGGCCCTTCTCGTACTTCTCGGCGATGTCGTCGACGACGGCGTCGAACTTGGAGACCTCGGTGCGGTAGATCAGGTCGGCCTGGTCCATACGGACCAGCGGCCGGTTCGTGGGGATCGGGACGACGCCGAGCTTGTAGATCTGGTGGAACTCGGCGGCCTCCGTCATGGCCGTACCGGTCATGCCGGAGAGCGTGTCGTAGAGCCGGAAGAAGTTCTGCAGGGTGATCGTGGCGAGCGTCTGGTTCTCGTCCTTGATCTCCACCTGCTCCTTCGCCTCGATGGCCTGGTGCATGCCCTCGTTGTAACGGCGGCCCGCCAGGATGCGGCCGGTGTGCTCGTCGACGATCATGACCTCGCCGTCGATGACGACGTAGTCCTTGTCGTTCTTGTAGAGCTCCTTGGCCTTGATGGCGTTGTTCAGGTAACCGACCAGCGGGGTGTTCACCGACTCGTAGAGGTTGTCGATGCCCAGCCAGTCCTCGACCTTGCTCACGCCCGACTCGTGGATGCCGACCGTGCGCTTCTTCTCCTCGACCTCGTAGTCGCCGGTCTCCGGCTTGCCCAGCCGCGGGTCGCCGGCCTCGCCCTTCTCCAGGCGCTTCACGAGCTTGGCGAAGTCGCCGTACCACTTCGTGGCCTGGTCTGCCGGACCGGAGATGATCAGCGGGGTGCGGGCCTCGTCGATCAGGATGGAGTCGACCTCGTCGACGATGGCGAAGTTGTGGCCACGCTGGACCAGCTCGTCCTTCGACCAGGCCATGTTGTCGCGCAGGTAGTCGAAGCCGAACTCGTTGTTCGTGCCGTAAGTGATGTCGCAGGCGTACTGCTCGCGGCGCTCCGTCGGCGGCTGGTTGGCGACGATGCAGCCCACCGTCAGGCCCAGGAACTGGTGCACCCGGCCCATCCACTCGGAGTCACGCTCGGCCAGGTAGTCGTTCGTCGTGATCAGGTGGACGCCCTTGCCGGAAAGCGCGTTCAGGTATGCGGGCAGCGTGCCGACCAGGGTCTTGCCCTCACCGGTCTTCATCTCCGCCACGTAGCCGAGGTGGAGCGCCGCGCCGCCCATGATCTGCACCTTGTAGTGCCGCTGGCCCAGCACCCGCTTGGCGGCCTCGCGCACGGTGGCGAAGGCCTCCGGCATCAGGTCGTCCAGGGACTCGCCGTCCTCGTACCGCTTCTTGTACTCGTCGGTGAGTTCGCGCAGCTCGGCATCGGAGAGCGCGATGAAATCCTCTTCGATGGAATCCACCTGCCGCGCGATGCGGTCCAGCTTGCGCAGGATCTTTCCTTCACCTGCGCGCATGAGCTTGCCGAAGACGGACACGTAGGGTGACTCCTTGCCGGTCGGGCCTGGCACGGTCTGGTGCGCGGGCACGGCGGAGTGGTCCCCACCGCACCGGCCATCGTAAGACAGGGGCGCTGCCCCCAGTACCCCCAACGTGCCGGACCGCCGGAAGGTGCCGGACAGGAGCAAGGAGAATGACCGGATGGAGCCGATCATCCTGACCACCGAGCGCCTGATACTGCGCGCCCTCGAAGAGCGCGACATCGACGCCGTCCACGCCGCGTGTCAGGACCCCGAGATCCCCCGCTGGACCCCCGTCCCCTCGCCCTACCGGCGCGACCACGCGGAGGGCTTCGTCCGGGAGGCGAGCGCGAACGGCTGGCGCGACGACACCATGTACAACTTCGGCGTCTTCACCCACGAGGGCGCCCTGGTCGGCTCCATGGGCCTGGTCCGCCTGGCCTCTCTGCACACCGTCGAGCGGCAGGCCGAGCTCGGGTACTGGACGGCGAAGGAGCAGCGCGGCCGCGGCTACACGGTGGAGGCCGCCCGTGCCGTGATCGGCTGGGCGTTCGACGGTCTCGGCGTGGAACGGCTCGAATGGATCGCCGAGGCGGGCAACGTTCCCTCCCGCGCGGTGGCGGAACGGCTCGGCTTCACGATCGAGGGCACGCTGCGCGCCAAGATCGTGCACCAGGGGACGCGGCGGGACGCGTGGATCGGCTCCCTGCTGCCCTCGGACTGGCAGCGCGCCTCTCGGACCCCCTACCTGCCCGGACGCTGACCCGCACGAGCGGGTACCCGTTGTCAGTGGCGCGCACCTAGAGTGACGGCATGACTTCCGCGCTCACTCTCTCGGCCGACGAGGCCCGACGGATCGCCCTGCGCGCCCAGGGGCTGCTCGGCGCCCCCGACCGCCGGGCCGGAGTGCGGGGCGTGCTGCGGCGGCTCGGCGCCGTCCAGCTGGACACCATCTCCGTGCTGGCCCGGTCGCACGAGCTGATCCCCTACGCCCGGCTCGGCGCAGTCGGCCGGACGGCGGTGGAGTCCGCGTACTGGACCGAGGGCAACTCGTTCGAGTACTGGTCGCACGCGGCGTGCATCCTGCCCGTGGAGGAGTGGCCGCACTTCGCATTCCGCCGCCGTGCCCGGCGGGCCCGCGGGCACCGCTGGCACCTGCTGGAGGACAGGGACGCGCGCCTGCTGCCGCCGTGCGCGACCGGCTCAAGGCCGACGGCCCGCTGACCACCACCGAGCTGGGCGGCGGAAAGAACGGCGGCGAGTGGTTCGACTGGTCCGAGACGAAGATCGCCGTGGAGTGGCTGCTCGACACCGGCGAGGTGGTGTGCACCGAGCGGCGCGGCTGGAAGCGGGTATACGACCTCGCGGAACGCGCCATCCCGGACGAGCTGCTCCACGACGACCTGGCGGACTCGGAGTGCATGCGGCGTCTGGTGGCGCAGGCGGGCCGGGCCATGGGGGTGGCCACCCAGGCGGATCTGGCCGACTATCACCGGCTGAAGAAGGAACAGGTCGCGGCGGTCGTCGAGGACACCGGCCTGGTGCCGGTGACGGTCGAGGGCTGGGGCCGGTCGGCCTGGGCCGCGCCCGAGGCACTGGACTCGCGTCCCGCGCGGCCGGCACCGCACCACGCTGCTGTCGCCGTTCGACTCACTGATCTGGGACCGGCCGCGCACCCTGCGGATCTTCGACTTCACGCACCGGCTCGAGGCCTACGTGCCGCGTCCCAGGCGGGTGCACGGCTACTTCGCCATGCCGCTGCTGGCCGGCGGCCGGCTCATGGGGCGCGTCGACCCGGCCCGCGAGGGCCGCACGCTGGTGGCCCGGCAGCTGTCGCTGCGCGGGGCGAAGGCCGCGCGGCCGATGGCACAGGCGTTGCGGGAGGCCGCCGAGTGGGTGGGCTGCGACGACGTGCGGGTCGAGCGGATCAACCGGGAGGACCTGCGCGCCGCCCTGTCCTCGGCGCTGCGCGAGGAACTCGCCCAGCGGCTGCCCTCGTCGGGAGATGCCCCCCGGACCCCCAGCCGGAACCGACACCGCTAGTGCCGCGTCAGCCAGGGTTCGTCGGCCACAGCACTAGCGGATCTCCAGGATCTTCTCCCGCATCGCGTAGACGACGGCCTCCATGCGGGAGTGCAGCTGGAGCTTCTCCAGGATGTTGCGGACGTGGTTCTTCACCGTGTTCTCGCTGATGAAGAGCTCCTTGGCGATCTCCCGGTTGTTCTTCCCGGTGGCCACCAGCTTCAGCACCTCCAACTCACGGTCGGTCAGCCGCGGGGCGGGCAGGAGTTTGCTCTCGTCCGTGCGCTGGATCATCGCCTTGAACTCGGTGAGCAGCTTCGCCGCCATCGACGGGCTGATCTGGGACTGCCCGTCGGCGACCGCCCGGATCGCCGTGGAGACCTCGTCGGTGGAGATCTCCTTGAGCAGATAGCCCGTCGCGCCGGCCTTGATCGCGTCGTAGAGGTCGGCCTCCTCGTCGCTGATCGTCAGCATGATGATCTTCGCGCTCGGGGCGACCTCCTTGATGGCTGTGCACGCCTCGATGCCGCCGCGTCTGGGCATTCGCACGTCCATCAGCACGATGTCCGGCAGCAGGTCGGTGGCCTTGTCCACCGCCTCCGCGCCGTCTCCGGCCTCGCCGACGACCTGGATGTCCTCCTCCTGCGCCAGGACGATCTCCAGACCGCGGCGGAAGAGCACGTGGTCGTCGACCACGAGGACCCGGATGGGCTCCGTCCGCGGATCGCGCGGCCCCTCGGGCGGCTCGTCCGCGCTCGCCTCCTCGCACACGCCGGACGTGCTCATCGCGGGGCCGAAGCTGTCCGCCATCGTTCCTCCCCCTGCACGCTGAACCGGTCAACCGCACTGCGCAGGATGCCGGTTGGTAGGTGGAGATGCTATCGGTCCCGGCCCCGGACAGCCGCATTCCGCGCCCCCGGCCGGGGCCCGGGGGCCCGGCCGGGGGCGGGTTCAGTGGCAGACGCCACTGGTCACCCGCCGAGAGAGCCGCCCGCGCCGGGAGGCGCTCCGACGGCGAACGGGTCCTGGTCGAGACGGATCACGCCGTAGTCGTAGGCATGCCGACGGTAGACGACGCTGGGCATCTTGGTCTCGGCGTCGACGAACAGAGTAGAAGTCGTGGCCGACCAACTCCATTTCGTAGAGCGCCTGGTCCAGCGACATGGGGGCGGCGGCGTGCGTCTTCTCCCGCACCACCAGCGGCCCGTCACCCTGGACCTCGAGGGGTCCGCTGCGAGTGGTGCCCTCCTCCTCCTCCCGGGATGCCCGGCACCACCGCCGGCTGCGTCCATCTCCCCGTTGAGCTCTGCCGCGAGATGTGCGGTGGCCGCGGCCACGCTCATGGGTACGCGGTGGCCGCGGTGGTGCACCCGCCGCTTGTCGTGCTGCTTGCGCAGTCGCGCCTCGAGCTTGCCCGCCGCCAGGTCCAGCGCCGCGTAGGGGTCGGAGGCCGCCGCCTCCGCCCGGATGACCGGTCCGCGCGTGCGCAGGGTGATCTCCACCCTGTCGGAACGGTCGGCCTGACGCGGGTTGTGCTCCTTCGAGACCTCGACGTCCAGGTTGATCACCTTGCCGTCGAGCTTCTGGATCTTGTCCAGTTTCTCGGCCACGTGCTTGCGGAACCTGTCCGGCACCTCTGTCTTCCGGCCCTTGACGACGATGTCCACGCAGAACTCCGTTCCCGGATCACTCCGCGCCAACGCGCGAAGCGCATCCGTTGTGCACTGCCGCCGGAGGCTCCGTGTCACGGACGGTCACCCCCGGCACGAGGTCGGGTTCGACTTTCACCTCCTCCTCCCCCGTGGGGAAGATCGCCACTCCTTCCGAACCTACCTCTGGCGGGGGATGCTCGGTACCCCCTACCGGCTCGTACGCCCGATGGGGTGATACATCCCGATGTACCCCGCCAACGGCCCGGCTCCCCTCGCAGTTCCGACGGACTCACAGTTTCCTCAGCGGTGTGTCCTGCAGGCGACCACGGCCGCCGCGACCGGTCGCACGGCCATGCCGCTCACGGCCCGCGCCGCCTCCCGCAGCGAGGCTCCGGTCGTCACGATGTCGTCCACCAGTACCGGCGGCGGCTCCGGCCGCGGCCCGTGCCGCGCCCGGCACCGGCTCCAGCGCGCCGTCCAGGTTCACCGCCCGCTCCCCCGCCGCCGAGCTCGGCCTGGTCCGCGACCGGTCGCCGCTGCCGCAACGCGGGAAGCGTCCGGGCGGGCACTCCGGCATCCCGCAACGCCGCGGCCGCCACACGGGCCAGCCGGCGGACCGGATCGTGGCCGCGCGCGGCCACGGCCCGCCGCGCCGAAGGCACCGACACCAGCAGCACCGGCGTGTCCACGACCGCTGCAGACGGCGCAGCCAGCGCGGCCCGCACCGCATGCCGCCAGCGGCGGTGCCCAGCGGCCCGGCCAGCGGCAGCGCGCCGCGCTCCTTGTGGGCGAGCAGCACCGCGCGGACCTCGTCGCGGTAGCCGGCCGCCGCCCATACGGCCGGCAGCCCGGCCGCCGCCGGCCGCACCCGGCGCGGCACGCTCCCCGCGAGTGCGTCCCGGCAGTCCGGGCACAGCCGTCCAGGCGCGCGCGGCAGCCCGCACCCGGCGCAGTCGGCCGGCAGCACCAGGTCGGTCAGCTCCGCCCACAGTCCGCGCATACCGGCGACTCTCCCACCACGCCGGTATGCCCGCGAGCCCTGTGGACGACAGCGCGGCCGCACGCCGCGCCGGCGCCGGTCACCCCGGGTAGACGGGCGCGGAGCCGTGGGCGGCGATCGTCTTCCAGTCGGCGTCCGGAGGCAACCGGAAGACGCCGTACTCCGACTCCGCCAGCAGCGGCTTGCTCTCGTCCTCGGAGGCGGCGACGCTCGTCACGTCGTTGATTCCCGGCAGCGTCGGCCGATTCGTCGTCGAACCGTCCGTACCCACGTACTGCAGCTGCTGGACGCTGTCGGAGGCCCGGCCGACAACGACGAGCTGGCTCACCCCCGCCCAGGAGACCGCCTCGACGTCGGTGAGCTGCGGCGCGACGGAGCGCAGCGCCTGCACGCTGATCCGCGGGGCGTCGCTGCCGCCGGTGCGCTCGACCCGGCCCAGCTGCAGCGAACGGGTGCCGTCGGGCTCACGGATGCGCAGGGCGATGCGCACGCCGTCCGAGGACACCCGCAACGACTCGATGCGCTCGCCCTTTCCCAGCGCGGGCACGGGCACCGTCTCCAGGCTTCTCCCGGCCGCCGCGCAGCAACAGCAACCGCGGGTGGTCCGGATTACGGTCGGCGATCCACAGGTCGCCGAGCCCGTCCCAGCTGGGCGCGCTGAGCCGGTCCTTCTCCTTGGCGCCATGGCTGACGAGCACGGGGGCGCCCAGCGAGTCGCCGCGGTTCAGCATCGCGACATACAGGGATCTGCCGTAGCGCGAGACGGCTGCGCCCTGCCGTTCGTCACGGCTGATCGCGACCGCCCCCATCTCGACCTGTCCGGAGCCCAGCGGCCCCCCGACAGGGTGTGCGTCGGTGCCCGCGCCCGGCACGGAGGAGACGCGGTGACTGCCGTCGACAAAGTACTGGTGGGTCGCACTGCCGTTGAGGCGTCCCGGCTGATAGCTCTGGGCCTGGTCGTGGGTCAGCTCGCACAACCGCCTGCTGTCCTGACCGGTCAGCCGCACCGAGCTGACCCGCGAGGAGGCCAGGGACTGCACCGACTGCAGCACCTGGGCCGCCATCCGGGTACACCGCCGATGACCGACGTGGGCGGCCGCGTCACTGAGCGGCACGGTCAGCGCGCCGGAGTCGCTCAGTGACAGGTCGCCGTCGCCGGCCAGCCGAGTGCCGGGCGGGAAGGCGGTGGAGACCACCGGGGCAAGCCAGGCGGTGGGGCCGTCTATGAGCGCGGCAACGGTCTCGCTGACCGGGTCGATACGTTCCCGCACGTAGGCGGGATCGGAGACCAGCACGTCGTCGCCGCCGGTCACCGAGTCCGCGTCCTGGCCCAGTTCGGCGAAGAAGAAGGTGTCGACGGACCGGTAGATGCGTTCGAAGTCGGATCTGCCGATCACCAGACCGTCGGGAAGCCGGTCGATGCGCCACCCCTTGCCGGTCTTCGAGAGATGGATGTCCTCCGAGTAATCGCCGTCGACCGGTTGGTAGGAATGCGTCCTGTCGATGCGGGCGATGCGCTGCCCGGTCACCGAGACGGACACCACGTCGCTCGTCGGCGCCAGATGCTTGGGCGGCTGCTGCCCCACACCCGCGCTGGGACCGGAGGCCAGGACCATGGTGCCCGCTGACGGGTCCCAGCGGCGGGCCGTCTCCTTCGTCAGGTATTTCTTCGCGGTGGTGAACTGCGGCTCGTCGCTGGTCGTGGCCTCCAGGAAGCCGCGGACGATCCCCTGCGGGTCCTCGCCCTTCTGCGGGTCGACGCCGAAGACCCGCAGCCGCGACTGGTTCTCCGCCTTCGGCGAGGCGTCGACCGGGGTGACCGAGCCGTCCGTCGGCATGGACGCGCACCCGGACAGCAGCAGCGTGCCGAGGGCCAGCAGCATCGCAGCCGCTCTTTGACGGTCAGCCCGCACGGTTTGTCTCCTTTCCGGCGGTCGGCGGTGGGTGTGCCGCTGCCACGGCAGGGGCCCGACCGGCCACGGCCTCTTCCGGCGCGCGTCGTCCCGGCCCGGCAGCCTCCCGGCGGCGGGAGGAGTCCGGCGGCTCCAGGGACAACGGAGAGCCCGTCAGCACCTCGCCGGCGGCCTCGGGCAGGGTCAGCCGGAACTGTGCGCCGCCGCCCGGTTCACCCCAGGCCTGCAGCCAGCCGCCGTGCAGCCGGGCGTCCTCCAGGGCGATCGACAGGCCGAGGCCGGTGCCGCCCGTGGTGCGGGCCCGCGCCGGGTCGGCCCGCCAGAAGCGGTTGAAGACCCGGGCGGCCTCTGCGGCGCGCAGACCCACGCCGTGGTCGCGCACCGCCACGGCGACGGCTCCGCGACCTCGGCCGATCCGGATGTCGACATCGCGGCCCTCGCCGTGTTCGAGAGCGTTTCCGACCAGATTGCGCAGGATCCGCTCGACTCGGCGTCCGTCGGCCTCGGCGACCACCGGACGCTCGTCGCCGTGCACGACCAGCCGGCTGCCCTTGTGGTCGGCAAGCGGCGCACAGCCGTCCACCACCCGCCGGACGACGTCCCGCAGGTCCGTGGGCGTCGCCTCCAGTGCGGCGGCGCCGGCGTCGAACCGGCTGATCTCCAGCAGGTCCGCGAGCAGCGACTCGAAACGGTCGAGCTGGTCGATGAGCAGCTCCGCCGAGCGCCCCGTGGCCGGGTCGAAGTCGTCCTTGCCGGCGTGAATCACGTCCGCCGCCATCCGCACCGTCGTCAGCGGCGTACGCAGCTCGTGGGAGACGTCGGAGACGAAGCGCCGCTGCAGCCGGGAGAGTTCCTCGAGCTGCTGGATCTTCCGCTGCAGGGTGTGCGCCATCTTGTTGAAGGACTCGCCGAGGCGGGCGATGTCGTCCTCGCCGGTGACCTTCATGCGCTCCTGCAGCCGACCCGCGGCCAGCCGTTCGGAGATGCCCGCGGCCATCCGCACCGGAGTGACGATCTGCCGCACGACCAGCCAGGCGCTCGCCCCGAGCAGCGCCACGACGAACACGCCCGCGCTGACCAGGGTGCCCTTGACCAGGCTGAGCGTCTCCTTCTCCTGTGTGAAGGGAAAGACGTAGTACAGCTGGTACGGATTGCCGTTCGGGTCGAAGACCCGCTTGCCGACGATGAGCGCCGGTTCTGAGCCGCCGTTCCGACGACGCAGCGTCGCATACCGCTGGTGCGGCCCGTCCTTGGCGTCCAGCGCGCTGCGCAGGTCCCGGGGGATGGTGTTCTCCGGAAGGATGTCGCCGGAGGAGCGGGCGGCCTTCAGCCGGGCGTCGGCGTCGCCGAATATCGACGTCTCGTCGCTGCGGGATCCGAGCACGACGATCGAGTAGACCCCCTGCCCGCCGCTGGCCAGCTGCTCCACCAGGTTGTTCAGCCAGGTGCTGGCAGACTGCCCGCCGCCGGCCACGCTGGGCGAGTCCGGCTCACCCGAGCCCCAGGTACCGGCGTTGTCGGCCGCCTGCTGGGCGAAGGTGAAACCCCCCACGGCCTGGCTCTGCGCAAAGCGCTCCTTCGCCTCGAGCAGGCCGTTGCGCACCTGGCCGGTGACGACCATGCCGAGAACGACGACAACGGCGACGGACAGCAGCAGCGTCGCGGCGACGACGCGCAGCTGGATGTTGCGCCGCCACAGCCGCACCACGGGCAACAGCGGACGGCGCGCCCAGCGGACGAACAGCCGGACGACCGGCCGGGCCCGGGCGCCCGTCGTGCCCTCGGGCAGCAGCCCGTCGGTGAAGAGCACACCGCTCCGCCAGCGCCCCGCCACGTCAGCCCGGCCCCGCCTTGTATCCGACGCCGCGGACGGTCACCACGATCTCCGGACGCTCCGGGTCCCGCTCCACCTTCGACCGCAGCCGCTGCACGTGCACGTTGACCAGTCGGGTGTCGGCGGCGTGCCGGTAACCCCACACCTGCTCGAGGAGCACCTCACGGGTGAAGACCTGCCACGGTTTGCGGGCGAGCGCGACCAGCAGGTCGAACTCCAGCGGCGTCAGCGCTATCGACCGTCCCTCCCGCTTCACCGAGTGACCGGCCACGTCGATCACCAGGTCCCCGATGGCCAACTGCTCCGGGGTCGGTTCCTCCGAGCGGCGCAGCCGCGCCCTGATCCTGGCGACCAGCTCCTTCGGTTTGAACGGTTTGACGATGTAGTCGTCGGCTCCTGACTCGAGTCCGACGACCACGTCCACCGTGTCGCTCTTCGCGGTCAGCATCACCACCGGCACCCCGGACTCCGCCCGGATCAGCCGGCACACCTCGATGCCGTCGCGGCCGGGCAGCATCAGGTCGAGCAGCACGAGGTCGGGCTTGGTCTCGCGGAACGCCGCGAGCGCCTTGTCACCGTCCGAGACGAACGACGGTTCAAAGCCCTCCCCGCGCAGCACGATGCCGAGCATCTCTGCCAGTGCTGTGTCGTCGTCGACGACAAGGACGCGTCCTTTCATGAGTTCATCATCCCATTACCCGATCGTGACGTGTCAGGACGTGAGGCGGAACACAGTTCGGCCACCCCGGCAGCCGTCACCGGCGAGACCACGCCACGCTCGGTGACCAGCGCCGTGACCAGCTCCGGCGGCGTGACGTCGAAGGCCGGGTTGTACGCCTGGGCGCCGACTGGCGCGACCGGCACGCCGGCGGGCGCCTCCTCCGGCAGCACCTGAGGCCCGGCCGGCACCGGGATCTCGGTCACCTCGTGCCCCGGACGCTGCTCGATCTCGATGGCGGCGCCGTTCGCCGTCGCCGGGTCCACCGTCGTCAGCGGCGCCACCACCACGAACGGCACCCCGTGATAGCGGGCCAGCACGGCCAGCGGATAGCTGCCCACCTTGTTCGCCACGGCACCGTCCGCCGCGATCCGGTCGGCGCCGACCAGCACCGCATCGACCTCACCGGCGGCGAACAGCGACCCGGCAGCGCCGTCCGTGAGCACGCTGTAGGGCATCTCCTCCCGCGCCGCCTCGTACGACGTCAGTCGCGCCCCCTGCAACAGCGGACGCGTCTCGTCCACCCACAGCCTGCGCAGCTCGCCGCCGCGGTGCACCGCCCGCACCACCCCGAACGCGGTACCACCACCCCCGGAGACCAGCATGCCCGTGTTGCAGTGCGTGAGCAGCCGCAGACCGCCACCCGGCAGCAGCTCCTCCAGCAGCACGCGGCCGTTGCCGGCCATGCACGCGCTGGCCTCCGCGTCCTCCCGGTGCAGGGCCCGCGCCTCCTCGAGCGTCGCGGCCGCGGCCTTTCCGGGGTCCGCGCCCCGCGACAGCGCCGCCCGGTGGGCACGCACCGCGCGGTCCACCCCGTGCGCCAGATTCACCGCGGTCGGACGGGCCCCGGACAGCTGCCGGGCCGCCTCCCCCACGTCGTAGCCGCGCGCGGCGGCCAGCGCGACGCCGTAGGCACCTGCCAGCCCCAGCACCGGCGCGCCGCGCACCGCGAGCCGACGGACCGCGCCCACCAGCGCGGACACGTCCGTACAGACCAGCTCAACCTCGTCGGCGGGCAGCCGAGTCTGGTCCAGCAGCACCACCACAGGGCCCTCAGGGGGCTCCTCCCAGCGCAACGCGGGGACATACTGATCAACCATCCGCACAGTCTGCCCCGATACTTGGGTCCGCCGAAGCCCGCCACCATGGCACGATGGCTGTCAACCAGTCGAAGGAGCGCAGACGATGACCGACTCTCCGGGCTGGGCATCGCCCGGATCCTCCCCCTCCGACCGGCAGCCCGGCGACGGCGAACCGGACCGCGGGCAGGCAGCCGGCGGACAGCCGGTCACCCCGTCGGCCGACGGCCCCGCAACAGACGGCCCCGAACCGCCCAGAAACTGGTCGGCGCAGCAGCCGCCGCCCACCCAGGGCCCCGGCTGGGGCACCCCGCCGCCCGACCAGGGACCGGCAGGCTGGGGAGGCGGCCGCCACGGGCCCCCCGACTGGAACCAGCCGCCCCAGGCCGCCAAGCCGGGCGTCATTCCGCTGCGCCCGCTCGGCGTCGGCGAGATCCTCGACGGTGCCGTCTCCACGGCTCGGGCCCACTGGCGTACGGTCCTCGGCCTCACGCTGGGCATCGCGGTCGTCATGACCGTCTTCTCCACGCTCGTCACCCGCCTGCTGCTGTCGGACAACAGCGGCCTCCGGGCCATCGAGAACAATCCGGCACCCTCCCTCGACGAGGCATTGAACGCCCTGACCGCGGCGCTGTCCGCGCTGGGACTGACCGGGATCGTCACGCTCGTCGGCACCGTCGTCGCCACCGCCATGCTCACGATCGTCGTCAGCCGCGCCGTGCTCGGCCGCCCCGTCACCCTCGGGGCGAGCTGGCGGGAGGCCGCACCACATGTCCTGCGGATGCTGGGCCTGACCGTCCTGGTCGCCCTCATCGTCATCGGCGCGGTGGTGGTGGGCGTCCTGCCCGGCATCCTGGTGGGCGCGGCCGGCAGCACCGGCGGCGGGGCGGCACTGGGCGTACTCGGCGGCCTCGCCGGCCTCGTCGTCAGCGTGTGGCTGTGGGTGCGTTTCTGCCTGGCCGCTCCGGCCCTGGTCCTTGAGCGGCAGAAGGTCGTCGGCGCGCTGCGCCGCTCGGCGAAGCTGGTGCACGGAAGCTGGTGGCGCGTCTTCGGTGTGCAGCTGCTCGCCCTGATCCTCGTACGGCTCATCGCCTTCATCGTGCGCCTTCCCGCGGGGCTGATCGCGACGCTCAGCGACGGCCGGAGCCTGCTCGGCGGCAGCGCCTACACGTTCAGCTGGAGCTACCTGCTCATCATCGCGGTCGGCGACGTCATCGCCCTGACGCTCACCCTTCCGTTCAGCGCCGGCATCACCGCCCTGCTCTACATGGACCAGCGGATCCGCAGGGAGGCGCTTGACCTGGAGCTGGCGCGCGCCGCCGGAGCCGGCAGCCCGTCGTCGGAGACCGGCACCACGTACCCGGCACCGGGGAGCTGACGCCGTGACGGGGGGCCTCACCGCCGGAGCCGTGCAGGCTGCCGCAGAACTGCGCGCGTTCGCCGGCGCGCCGGGCGACGGCAGTCCGCCGCTCACCCTCCCCCGCGAGGCGGCCCGCCGCGCCGCCGAACACGAACTGTCCCGTCCGGTCTACCACCAGGACGACCCCGGCCCGATCCGAAAGGCCCTCGACTGGTTCTGGGACCACGTCGCGGAACTGTCGGGGAAGGCCTCCCACGTCGCACCCGGCGGCACGACGGGCCTGATCGTCATCGTGCTCGTCGTCATACTGCTGATCATCGTCCTGAGGATGCGGCTCGGCACGCTCCGTCGCGGGCCGGCGAGCGAGACCGGCCTGTTCGACGAAGGCCCCCGCAGCGCCGACGACCACCGCACGGCGGCCGAGGCGCACGCCGCCGCCGGACGCTGGAGCGAGGCACTGCAGGAACGCATGCGCGCCGTGGTCCGCTCCCTCGAGGAACGCGCGCTGCTCGACCCGCGCCCGGGACGCACCGCCGACGAGGCCGCCACCGAAGCCGCCCGCAGCCTGCCGCGGCACACCGAGGCGCTGCACGGCGCTGCCCGTGCCTTCGACGAGGTGACCTACGCCCACCGCCCGGCCGACGAAGCCGCATACGGTCGCCTCCGCGACCTGGACGCCGAACTGCAGGCCACCACACCCGAACCGGTCCAAGCCGGTGCGGACGCCGGCGCACGCGGAGGCGGCCGTTGAGCACCACCACGACCGAACCCGCAACCACCACGCCGAACACCGCTTCCGGCTCCGGCAAGACCGGGCCCGCCACGACCTCCACCTCACCCACACCACGCGGGCTGTGGTCCCGCGCCCGCGGCCTGCTCGTCGCCGCAGCCGTCATCGCCCTGGCCGGCGTCGCCCTGGCAGCGCTGCGCTCCGGCGGGCAGCACGGGCTGCTCGACCCGCGCTCGGCCGACGGCCACGGCAGTCTCGCCGTCGCCGAACTCCTCGCCGACCGCGGCGTCACCACAGACGTCGTCACCGACGCCGACGCCGCCGCCGCGGCAGCCGGGCCGGGCACCACGGTCCTGGTGACCCGCCCCGACCTGCTGAGCGCCCGGAAACAGGACGACCTGCGCGGCGCAGCCGACCGCGGCGGCCGCCTCATCCTGCTCGGCCCCTCCGACAGGTCCGTCAGCACACTGGCCCCCGGCGTGCACGCCGACGGCATGCCCGTACCCGTCGCACCCACCCGGCCCGACTGCGGCATGCCCGCCGCCCGCCGCGCGGGCAAGGCCCTCATGGGCGGCTTCGGCTACTCGACCCCGATCGCACAGGCCGACACGTGCTACGCGAACGGCATGCAGCCGACCCTGATCCGGGTGACGTCCCTGGTGGGGGAGGGCGACACGGTCGTCCTGGGCACACCCGACTTCCTGTACAACGACAACCTCGATGCGGAAGGCGACGCCTCCCTCGCCCTGCAGCTGCTCGGCGCGCACCGGCACCTCGTCTGGTACCTGCCGTCCGCGGCCGAGGCGGCCACGCAGGACGGACGGCGCGGCTTCTTCGACCTGATCCCTCACGGCTGGAGCTGGGCCCTGCTGCAGCTGTTCGTCGCCGCCGGGCTCGCCGCGCTGTGGCGCGGACGCCGCCTGGGCCGCCTCGTCCCCGAACGCCTCCCGGTCGCCGTGCGCGCCTCCGAGGCCGCCGAGGGCCGCGCCCGCCTCTACCGCACGGCCGGCGACCGCAGCCATGCCGCCCACATCCTTCGGGCAGCGAGCCGCACCCGGCTGGCCGGCCTGATCGGCGTCCCGGCCGCACAGGCCCACACGGCCGAGGCGCTGTTGCCGGCCCTCGCCGACCACGACAGCACAGCCGACGTCTCCCGCCTGCACGCCGTGCTCTTCGGCCCCGGACCCGCCGACGACACCGCGCTCGTCACGCTCGCCGACGACCTCGACACGCTGGAACGCCGCCTGCGCCCGGCCACCACCCGGCCCGGCGGCGCGCCGGCCACCTCCACCACACCGACGACAGAGAAGGACCGCACCTCGTGAGCGCCCCCGCCCCCGAAGCAGACAGCGCCCGCAGCGCCCTCGAGGCGCTGCGCAGCGAGATCTCCAAGGCCGTCGTCGGCCAGGACGCGGCCGTCACCGGCCTCGTCGTCGCCCTGCTCTGCCGGGGCCACGTCCTGCTCGAAGGCGTGCCGGGCGTCGCCAAGACGCTGCTGGTCCGCGCACTGGCGGCCGCCCTGGAACTGGACACCAAGCGGGTCCAGTTCACCCCCGACCTGATGCCCAGCGACGTCACGGGCTCCCTCGTCTACGACACCCGCACGGCCGAGTTCTCCTTCCAGGCCGGGCCCGTCTTCACCAACCTGCTGCTCGCCGACGAGATCAACCGCACCCCGCCCAAGACACAGGCGTCCCTGCTGGAGGCCATGGAGGAGCGGCAGGTGTCCGTCGACGGCATCCCCCGCCCGCTCCCCGAACCGTTCCTCGTCGCAGCGACACAGAACCCCGTCGAGTACGAGGGCACCTACCCGCTGCCCGAGGCCCAGCTCGACCGCTTCCTGCTCAAACTGACCATCCCGCTACCCGGCCGCGAGGACGAGATCGGCGTCCTGACCCGGCACGCCCAGGGTTTCGACCCCCGCGACCTGCGGGCCGCCGGGCTGCGCCCGGTAGCCGGCCCCGCACAGCTCAAGGCGGCCCGGGCCGCCGTCGCCGAGACCTCGGTCTCGGCAGACGTCACCGGCTACGTCGTCGACGTCTGCCGGGCCACCCGCGAGTCCCCCTCGCTCAACCTCGGCGTCTCACCGCGCGGCGCGACGGCCCTGCTGGCCACCGCACGCGCGTGGGCCTGGCTGACCGGCCGGGACTACGTCATCCCGGACGACGTGAAGGCGCTCGCCCTGCCCACCCTGCGCCACCGGCTGCAGCTGCGTCCCGAGGCGGAGATGGAAGGCGTCACCGCGGACAGCGTCCTGCAGGGCATCCTCGCGCAGGTCCCCGTTCCCCGCTGACCGCGGCACGCGGCACACGCAGGACGACGTCTCCGCAACGGCACACCCAGAGGACCCATGGCACTCACCGGACGTACCGCCCTCCTCGCCGCCCTCGCCGCGCTGCTCGTCGGCCTGGTGCTGCCCGGCTGGACGGGCATCCTGCTCGTCGAGACGGTCCTGGCACTCGGCGTCATGGCGAGACCTGCTGCTGGCGGCACCGGTGCGGACGCTGCGCTTCACACGTTCCGGCGACACCTCGGTACGTCTCGGCGAAACGGCGACGGTCTCCCTCGTCGTTCACAACACCGGCCGGCGCCGGCTGCGCGCCCTGGTCCGGGACGCCTGGCCGCCGAGCACCGGTGCGGCCGAGCACGGCGCCTGGACGACGCGGCAGCGGCTGACCGTGCCGCCCGCCGAACGGCGCCGGATGACCCTCGAGCTCCACCCGACTCGCCGCGGCGACCACCGGGCGGACCTGGTCACGGTGCGCTCGCACGGGCCACTCGGCCTGGCCGCCCGCCAGGGCGGGCACCGCGTCCCGTGGACGGTACGCGTCCTGCCGGCATTCGAGCAGCCGAAAACACCTGCCTGCGAAGACCGCACGGCTGCGCGAGCTCGACGGCCGGACCAGCATCCTCACCCGCGGAGAGGGCACCGAGTTCGACAGCCTGCGCGAATACGTCCCCGGAGACGACAGCCGGTCGATCGACTGGCGCGCCACAGCCCGCCAGACGACCGTCGCGGTACGCACCTGGCGACCCGAACGGGACCGGCACGTCCTCGTCCTCCTCGACACCGGCCGCACGGCGGCCGGACGAGTCGGCGAAGCGCCCCGTCTGGACACCGCCATGGACGCAGCGCTGCTGCTGGCGGCGCTCGCGTCCCGCGCCGGGGACCGCGTCGACCTTCTGGCCTACGACCGGCGCACCCGGGCATCGGTGCGCGGGCGCACCGCACACGACGTGCTCCCCGCCTTCGTCGAGGCGATGGCCCCGCTGGAGCCCGCCCTGCTCGAGTCGGATGCCCGCGGCATGGCGGCAACCGCGCTGCGCATGTCACCGCAACGGTCGCTGATCGTCCTGCTGACGGGACTGGAGGGATCAGCCGTGGAGGAGGGCCTGCTGCCCGTCCTCCCCCAGCTCACCCGCCGCCACACCGTGGTGGTAGCGGCTGTGGACGACCCCCGGATCGCCGAAATGCGCGCGGCCAGGGGAAGCCTGGACGCGGTGTACGAAGCGGTGGCCGGGGAGAAGGCCGACGAGGAAAGGCGGCACACGGCGGAGACGCTGCGCCGCCACGGTGTGACGGTCGTCGACGCCGTCCCGGACACCCTGGCCCCGGAACTCGCGGACTGCTACCTGACCCTCAAGGCCACCGGCCGCCTCTGACGCCCCGCGCCTTGACGCAGCCTCAAGGCGGCGGGGCGTCAGAGGCGGCAGTTGCCCGCACAACGCAGTTGAGCCCCGGACCGATACGGTCCGGGGCTCAACTCACTGTTTGTTCGGCGGCGTCCTACTCTCCCACGAGGTCCCCCTCGCAGTACCATCGGCGCAGAAAGGCTTAGCTTCCGGGTTCGAAATGTGACCGGGCGTTTCCCTCACGCTATGACCACCGAAACACTATGAAACACAACAAACCGGGAAACCCCCAGCAAAAAAAGGGGGGGCCTCGACCTGGTTGCGGTCTCAGAACCTACACAGTGGACGCGAGCAAATATGGACAAGCCCTCGGCCTATTAGTACCGGTCAACTCCACCCATCACTGGGCTTCCATATCCGGCCTATCAACCCGGTCATCTCCCGGGAGCCTTAACCCCTCAAAGGGGGTGGGAGTCCTCATCTCGAAGCAGGCTTCCCGCTTAGATGCTTTCAGCGGTTATCCTTCCCGAACGTAGCCAACCAGCCATGCCCTTGGCAGAACAACTGGCACACCAGAGGTTCGTCCGTCCCGGTCCTCTCGTACTAGGGACAGCCCTTCTCAAGACTCCTACGCGCGCAGCGGATAGGGACCGAACTGTCTCACGACGTTCTAAACCCAGCTCGCGTACCGCTTTAATGGGCGAACAGCCCAACCCTTGGGACCGACTCCAGCCCCAGGATGCGACGAGCCGACATCGAGGTGCCAAACCATCCCGTCGATATGGACTCTTGGGGAAGATCAGCCTGTTATCCCCGGGGTACCTTTTATCCGTTGAGCGACGGCGCTTCCACAAGCCACCGCCGGATCACTAGTCCCGACTTTCGTCCCTGCTCGACCCGTCAGTCTCACAGTCAAGCTCCCTTGTGCACTTACACTCACCACCTGATGACCAACCAGGCTGAGGGAACCTTTGGGCGCCTCCGTTACTCTTTAGGAGGCAACCGCCCCAGTTAAACTACCCACCAGACACTGTCCCCGATCCGGATCACGGACCCAGGTTAGACATCCAGCACGACCAGAGTGGTATTTCAACAACGACTCACCCCAAGCTGGCGCTTGAAGATCACAGTCTCCCACCTATCCTACACAAGCCGAACCGAACACCAATATCAAGCTATAGTAAAGGTCCCGGGGTCTTTCCGTCCTGCTGCGCGAAACGAGCATCTTTACTCGTAGTGCAATTTCACCGGGCCTATGGTTGAGACAGTCAAGAAGTCGTTACGCCATTCGTGCAGGTCGGAACTTACCCGACAAGGAATTTCGCTACCTTAGGATGGTTATAGTTACCACCGCCGTTTACTGGCGCTTAAGTTCTCAGCTTCACCACCCCGAAGAGTGATTAACCGGTCCCCTTAACGTTCCAGCACCGGGCAGGCGTCAGTCCGTATACATCGCCTTACGGCTTCGCACGGACCTGTGTTTTTAGTAAACAGTCGCTTCTCGCTGGTCTCTGCGGCCACCCCCAGCTCACACTGAAAAAGTGATCACCAGGCGTGGCCCCCCTTCTCCCGAAGTTACGGGGGCATTTTGCCGAGTTCCTTAACCATAGTTCACCCGAACGCCTCGGTATTCTCTACCAGACCACCTGAGTCGGTTTAGGGTACGGGCCGCCATGAAACTCGCTAGAGGCTTTTCTCGACAGCATAGGATCATCCACTTCACCACAATCGGCTCGGCATCAGGTCTCACCCACATGTTGCACGGATTTACCTGCACAACGGGCTACACCCTTACCCCGGGACAACCACCGCCCGGGATGGACTACCTTCCTGCGTCACCCCATCACTCACCTACTACCAGCTCGGGTCACCGGCTCCACTCACACCAGCATTGTCCGAAGACTCCGCCGGCGGCTTCACGGGCTTAGCATCACCAGATTCGATGTTTGACGCTTCACAGCGGGTACCGGAATATCAACCGGTTATCCATCGACTACGCCTGTCGGCCTCGCCTTAGGTCCCGACTTACCCTGGGCAGATCAGCTTGACCCAGGAACCCTTAGTCAATCGGCGCGCACGTTTCTCACGTGCGTATCGCTACTCATGCCTGCATTCTCACTCGCATACCGTCCACAACTCGCTTCCACGGCTGCTTCACCCGGCACACGACGCTCCCCTACCCACCCCAGCCCTCGTTAGAGGTACATGCTGGAGTGACACGACGTCGGCGGTGTGCTTGAGCCCCGCTACATTGTCGGCGCGGAATCACTTGACCAGTGAGCTATTACGCACTCTTTCAAGGATGGCTGCTTCTAAGCCAACCTCCTGGTTGTCTCTGCGACTCCACATCCTTTCCCACTTAGCACACGCTTAGGGGCCTTAGTCGATGCTCTGGGCTGTTTCCCTCTCGACCATGGAGCTTATCCCCCACAGTCTCACTGCCGTGCTCTCACTTACCGGCATTCGGAGTTTGGCTAAGGTCAGTAACCCGGTAGGGCCCATCGCCTATCCAGTGCTCTACCTCCGGCAAGAAACACACGACGCTGCACCTAAATGCATTTCGGGGAGAACCAGCTATCACGGAGTTTGATTGGCCTTTCACCCCTAACCACAGGTCATCCCCCAGGTTTTCAACCCTGGTGGGTTCGGGCCTCCACGAAGTCTTACCTCCGCTTCACCCTGCCCATGGCTAGATCACTCCGCTTCGGGTCTAGGACACGCTACTCAACCGCCCTCTTAGGACTCGCTTTCGCTACGGCTCCCCCACACGGGTTAACCTCGCAACATGCCGCAAACTCGCAGGCTCATTCTTCAAAAGGCACGCAGTCACGACGCAACAAGCAAGCTTGCTGCGCGACGCTCCCACGGCTTGTAGGCACACGGTTTCAGGTACTATTTCACTCCGCTCCCGCGGTACTTTTCACCATTCCCTCACGGTACTATCCGCTATCGGTCACCAGGGAATATTTAGGCTTGACGGGTGGTCCCGCCAGATTCACACAGGATTTCTCGGGCCCCATGCTACTTGGGTGCCGCACAGACAAGCCGCAGAAATTTCAGCTACGGGGGTCTTACCCTCTACGCCGGGCCTTTCGCATGCCCTTCGCCTACCCCTACGGTTTCTTACTTGCCCGACCGCCGGCAGACGATCGAAGTACGGTCCCACGACCCCGCATGCGCAACCCCTGCCGGGTATCACACACATACGGTTTAGCCTCATCCGGTTTCGCTCGCCACTACTCCCGGAATCACGGTTGTTTTCTCTTCCTACGGGTACTGAGATGTTTCACTTCCCCGCGTTCCCTCCACACACCCTATACATTCAGGTGCGGGTGACAGCCCATGACGACTGCCGGGTTTCCCCATTCGGACACCCCCGGATCACAGCTCGGTTGACAGCTCCCCGGGGCCTATCGCGGCCTCCCACGTCCTTCATCGGTTCCTGGTGCCAAGGCATCCACCGTGCGCCCTTAAAAACTTGGCCACAGATGCTCGCGTCCACTGTGCAGTTCTCAAACAACAACCAGCCACCCATCACCCCACCCGAAGGCGAGTTCACCGGGACCGGCAACCGAAGACACGCACCGCCATGCGGCCGCACCCTCAGACACCCAACAGCGCGCCCGACACCACCAGACCAGAATCCCGTGTTCCACGCCGAAGCAGTACTAACAGATCCCCATCTCGCAGTGCCGAATAGTCAACGTTCCACCCATGAGCAGACCACCGCCGGACACGCGCCGGCGAAATGGCCCTGGGCCGCCATGACAGCGGCCAGGTGCTCCTTAGAAAGGAGGTGATCCAGCCGCACCTTCCGGTACGGCTACCTTGTTACGACTTCGTCCCAATCGCCAGTCCCACCTTCGACGACTCCCTCCCACAAGGGGTTGGGCCACCGGCTTCGGGTGTTACCGACTTTCGTGACGTGACGGGCGGTGTGTACAAGGCCCGGGAACGTATTCACCGCAGCAATGCTGATCTGCGATTACTAGCGACTCCGACTTCATGGGGTCGAGTTGCAGACCCCAATCCGAACTGAGACCGGCTTTTTGAGATTCGCTCCACCTCACGGCATCGCAGCTCATTGTACCGGCCATTGTAGCACGTGTGCAGCCCAAGACATAAGGGGCATGATGACTTGACGTCGTCCCCACCTTCCTCCGAGTTGACCCCGGCAGTCTCCCGTGAGTCCCCGTCACCCCGAAGGGCACGCTGGCAACACAGGATAAGGGTTGCGCTCGTTGCGGGACTTAACCCAACATCTCACGACACGAGCTGACGACAGCCATGCACCACCTGTACACCGACCACAAGGGGGCACCCATCTCTGGATGTTTCCGGTGTATGTCAAGCCTTGGTAAGGTTCTTCGCGTTGCGTCGAATTAAGCCACATGCTCCGCCGCTTGTGCGGGCCCCCGTCAATTCCTTTGAGTTTTAGCCTTGCGGCCGTACTCCCCAGGCGGGGAACTTAATGCGTTAGCTGCGGCACGGACCACGTGGAATGTGGCCCACACCTAGTTCCCAACGTTTACGGCGTGGACTACCAGGGTATCTAATCCTGTTCGCTCCCCACGCTTTCGCTCCTCAGCGTCAGTATCGGCCCAGAGATCCGCCTTCGCCACCGGTGTTCCTCCTGATATCTGCGCATTTCACCGCTACACCAGGAATTCCGATCTCCCCTACCGAACTCTAGTCTGCCCGTATCGAATGCAGACCCGGGGTTAAGCCCCGGGCTTTCACATCCGACGCGACAGACCGCCTACGAGCTCTTTACGCCCAATAATTCCGGACAACGCTCGCACCCTACGTATTACCGCGGCTGCTGGCACGTAGTTAGCCGGTGCTTCTTCTGCAGGTACCGTCACCCGAAAGCTTCTTCCCTGCTGAAAGAGGTTTACAACCCGAAGGCCGTCATCCCTCACGCGGCGTCGCTGCATCAGGCTTTCGCCCATTGTGCAATATTCCCCACTGCTGCCTCCCGTAGGAGTCTGGGCCGTGTCTCAGTCCCAGTGTGGCCGGTCGCCCTCTCAGGCCGGCTACCCGTCGTCGCCTTGGTAGGCCATCACCCCACCAACAAGCTGATAGGCCGCGGGCTCATCCTGCACCGCCGGAGCTTTCCACCACCAGACCATGCGGTCAGTGGTCATATCCGGTATTAGACCCCGTTTCCAGGGCTTGTCCCAGAGTGCAGGGCAGATTGCCCACGTGTTACTCACCCGTTCGCCACTAATCCACCACCGAAGCGGCTTCATCGTTCGACTTGCATGTGTTAAGCACGCCGCCAGCGTTCGTCCTGAGCCAGGATCAAACTCTCCGTGAATGCTTCCGCTCTTTACAGAGCACAATCACGAGAGCGGGCCAGCCGGAGGAATAATCCGACCAGCCACAGCGTCCTCGCTGTTGTGTGCCCTCTCCGAAGAGAAGGACTTCAAAGGAACCTCGACCATCCAACGGATGGACGGGGTATCAACATATCTGGCGTTGACTTTTGGCACGCTGTTGAGTTCTCAAGGAACGGACGCTTCCTTCGAAACCCTTCCAGGCTCCTCCGGGCGTTCCCTTCGCTGTGTTCCCGACACTATCAGATGAAATCCGCTAGTTGATCGGGGGCTTCTTTTTCCAACAGCCGAGCAGTGCTCGGGAGTTGAATTCGGGAAGCGATGAAGATCGTAACAGTTCCCTGCCGGACTCGTCCAGCTCGGGACAACCGTTGAAATCTACTGCACCCAGGCCGCCGCGTCAACGGTTTTCCGGGAACAGGTGTGAGCGTAGCAGCTGCGGCGGGCTCGATGCACATCACGCGGCCGTGGGCGTCAGATCGGCGCGGTCCTGAGCCGCGACATCGCCTGTCTCGCCGCGTTCGGCCGCGTGCCGGCCCACCACGTAGACGTAGGTGAGGAAGAGCAGTTCGGCCGCCACGCCGATTGTGATCCGGGCCCAGGTCGGCAGTCCGGAGGGGGTCACGAAGCCCTCGATGGCACCGGAGACGAAGAGCACGGCAGCCAGGCCCATCGCCATGCCGATCGCCGCCCGGCCCTCCTCCGCCAGAGCCTTGCTGCGGAGGCGTGGACCGGGGTCGATCACCGTCCAGCCCAGCCGGAGACCGGTGCCGGCTGCGACGAAGACCGCAGTCAGTTCGAGCAGGCCGTGCGGCAGGACCAGACCGAGGAAGGTGTCGAGTCGTCCAGCGGATGACATGAGGCCCAGGCCGATGGCGAGGTTGAGCACGTTCTGGAAGAGCACCCACAGCACCGGCAGCCCCAGGAGCGCACCGAACACCAGGCAGATGGCCGCCGCCTGGGCGTTGTTCGTCCAGACCTGAGCGGCGAAGGCGCCGGCGGGATGGCTGCTGTAGTACGTCTCGTATCCGCCGCCGGGGCGGGTCAGCCGGCGCAGCTGGCCGGGAGTGCCGATGCTCGCCTGGACGTCCGGGTGTGTGCCGATCCACCAGCCGATGAGCACGGTCAGCACGACCGACAGCAGCGCGGTGGGCACCCACCAGTGCCGTGAGCGGTACACGGCAGCCGGGAAGCCGGCGGCGAAGAACCGGGTCGCGTCCCGCCAGGAGGCCCGGCGGGCGCCCGTCACTTTGCTGCGGGCGCGGGCCACCAGCGTCGTCAGCCGGGCGGTCAGCACCGGATCCGGGGCACTCGACTGGACCTGTGACAGGTGAGTGGCCGTGCGGCGGTACAACTCCACGAGTTGGTCTGCCTCCTGCCCGGTGAGCCGCTTGCGACGCCGTGTCAGGGCGTCCAGCCGGTTCCACTCCTCGGTGTGCGCGGCGACGAAGACATCCAGGTCCATGGAGAGAGCTTGGCAGATGATCGGAGTGGCACGGCAGACTGTCCGCAGGAGGGGCGCAGGCGCGGCCCGGGGGGCGAGGGAGGACGTACACGGTGAGTGAGCTGGTGACGGGCGACGCGGTCGTACTGGGGCTGCGGCCCGCGAAGGTGCCCAGCCGGGCCTTGGCGGTGTGCCTCGACCTGCTCCTCGTGTGGGCGGTCTACATCGTGATCTCGATGGCGATGCTGCTTGCGGTCTCCGACCTCGACGCCGCCGTTCTCGCCGCCGTGCAGGTCGGCCTCTTCCTGCTCGTGCTGGTCGGGGCGCCGATAGCCGTGGAGACGCTCTCGCGTGGGAAGTCGCTGGGGAAGCTGGCATGCGGGCTGCGTGTGGTGCGGGAGGACGGTGGGCCGATCAGGTTCCGGCACGCGCTGGTACGCGGGGCCATCGGGGTGGTGGAGATCCTGATGACCTTCGGGATCCTGGCCTGCGTGTCCTCTCTGGTCTCCGAACGCGGGCGGCGGCTGGGCGACGTGTTCGCCGGCACGCTCGTGGTGCGGGAACGGATGTCTGCGGCCCGGATCGAGGACCGGGTGCCTGCCGGCCCGCCGTGGCTGGCGGGCCGGTTCGCACAGCTGGACCTGTCGCGGGTGCCGGACGCGTTGTGGCTGGCCGTGCGGCAGTACCTGACGCGGGCCGGGCAGTTGGACGTCGCCGTCGGACAGCAGATGGCGGCGCGGCTGGCAGGCGACTTGGCCGCGTACACGGGCGCGGCGGTGCCGTCGGACGTGTGGCCGGCGGACTACCTCGCCGCCGTCGTCGCCGAACGGCAGTCCCGCGACGCGCAGCGCGCTTTCGGCGCCTACGCCGCGCCGGCGGCACCGGTCATGCCGCTGCCTGTGCCGCCCGTGCCGGGCGCGCCGCCTGAGGGGGACGGGGCCGGTCCGGTCCCCGAGACCGCGCCACCGCCCGTCCGCCGTCGCACCGGATTCGTCCCGCCGGCCTGACGTCTGCGGCCGGTCAACGCGTGGCCGGGGTGGAGGGCGGGGAATCCAGTTCCTCGAGTTCGACGCCCGGCGCGGACAGCACGACGTCTCCCGCCAGGTGCACCGTGTGCTGGTCGCCGGTGTCCAGCTCCGTGACCCGGTAGGTGTGGACGACGAGCGGTCCGCCGTCCGTGCCGTGGGTGTCGGTGCCGAGCAGTTCCCAGGCCTGGTCCAGGGTGCGCGGGGCCAGGACCGGCGGGGTGAGGGCCACCAGGCGGGCCCGTGCCGCGCCGGCACCGGCCTCGGGATGCAGCAGCGTGGCCGCCGCGATCAGGAAGGCCGGGGAGACCCCGGTGAAGGCGTGTGCGGCCGCCTGGCCCTCCTCGGCCTCGGTGCCGGTGGGATCGGTTCGTACCCAGGCGACGCCGTCGAGTGCGCCCCCGCGCACCCGCCAGCTCCCGGCGTGCAGTTCCAGCCGCAGTGGCCGCCCCAGGGCGTCGGTCGTCAGGTCGACGGAGCCGGCGTGCTCGCCGGCGGGACCGGTGACCTGGGCGACGTAACGCCAGCCGGACGGGCCGGCCGCGCAGTGGAAGTGCTCCGCACCGAGCGGCGTCCCGTCGTACGGGTCATGGAGGGAGTAGCGGCCGCGGGGCATGTGTCGAGCCTAGTAGTCTCGGCTTTGTTGCGCCTGCGGATGCCAAGCCTCTCGCACGGCGCCCGGACGCCGCATGCAGGTGTCCTACCCGGGCCTTCGGGCAACACAGGGGGCACCTCCCGCCAAAGGCAGGGGGAGAGCGTGCGTACCAGGACGGCAAGCGGCGAACCTTGGCTGATGCGGCACTGGGCCGCGCCTGTGCGAACGGAGGCCCCGCCCGGCGGGCGGGGCCTCCGTTCGCACAGGCGCGGCGGGGTCTCAGTAGCGGTAGTGGTCCGCCTTGTAGGGGCCCTCGACCGGGACACCGATGTAGTCGGCCTGTTCCGGGCGGAGCGTGGTGAGCCTGGCGCCCAGCGCGTCCAGGTGGAGCCGGGCGACCTTCTCGTCGAGGTGCTTGGGCAGCACGTAGACGTCGGTCGGGTAGGACTCGGGCTTGGTGAACAGCTCGATCTGGGCGATCGTCTGGTTCGCGAAGGAGTTGGACATCACGAACGAGGGATGTCCGGTGGCGTTGCCCAGGTTCAGCAGCCGGCCCTCGGACAGCACGATGATCGTCTTGCCGTCGGGGAAGCTCCAGGTGTGGACCTGCGGCTTGACCTCGTCCTTGACGATGCCGTCGACGGCGGCGAGGCCGGCCATGTCGATCTCGTTGTCGAAGTGGCCGATGTTGCCGACGATCGCCTGGTGCTTCATCCGGCCCATGTCGGCGGCCATGATGATGTCGCGGTTGCCGGTGGTGGTGACGAAGATGTCGGCGGTCTCCACCACGTCGTCCAGGGTGGCGACCTGGTAGCCGTCCATGGCGGCCTGCAGGGCGCAGATCGGGTCGATCTCGGTGACGATCACGCGGGCGCCCTGGGCGCGCAGCGACTCGGCGCAGCCCTTGCCGACGTCGCCGTAGCCGCAGATGACGGCGACCTTGCCGCCGATGAGCACGTCGGTGGCGCGGTTGATGCCGTCGACGAGGGAGTGACGGCAGCCGTACTTGTTGTCGAACTTCGACTTGGTGACCGAGTCGTTGACGTTGATGGCCGGGAACAGCAGCGTGCCGTCGCGGTGCATCTCGTACAGTCGGTGGACTCCGGTGGTGGTCTCCTCGGTGACGCCGCGGATCTCGGAGGAGAGCCGGGTCCACTTCTGGGCGTCCTCGGCGAGCGTGCGGTTCAGCAGGGTCAGGATGACCCGGTGCTCGTCGTTCTCGGCGGTCGCCACGTCCGGGGCTGCGCCGGCCTTCTCGTACTCGACGCCCTTGTGCACCAGCAGGGTCGCGTCGCCGCCGTCGTCGAGGATCATGTTCGGACCGCCGGTCTCGGTGTCCGGCCAGGTCAGGGCCTGCTCGGTGCACCACCAGTACTCCTCGAGCGTCTCGCCCTTCCAGGCGAAGACCGGGACGCCCTGCGGGTCCTCGGGGGTTCCGTCACGGCCGACTGCGACGGCAGCGGCGGCGTGGTCCTGGGTGGAGAAGATGTTGCAGGAGGCCCAGCGGACCCGGGCGCCGAGTGCCACCAGGGTCTCGATGAGCACAGCGGTCTGCACGGTCATGTGCAGGGAGCCGGTGATGCGGGCACCGGCCAGCGGCTGCTGGTCGGCGTACTCGGTGCGGAGGGCCATCAGGCCGGGCATCTCGTGCTCGGCGAGGGTGATCTCCTTGCGGCCGAAGGCCGCCAGAGAGAGGTCTGCGACCTTGAAGTCCTGGTCGGTCGACGCGGTCGTCGTCATGGCGTGCTGCTCCTCGTGGGTCGAGGTCGTGGCCGGCTGGTCCGTGCTGCGGTGCGGAGGTGGACACACCTGTCCCCACCCCACAGCCCAGTCCGTCGGAGGCCCTCTCTCCCTCGGAGGCCCGTTTCCCGGGCCGCCCGACCGCCATCAGCAGCGACGTCTGCGACTACGAATCTAGCACCGCGGCCCCCAGTCGAACGGATCCACCGGGGTTCGGGCAAGTCCGCCTCCGGACGGCCTCAGGCCTTCGACGGCCGGAAGATGTCCGGTTCGAGGTAGATGACGCGGGCGATCGGGACGGCTTCGCGGATCCGGGCTTCGGCGGCGTCGATGGCCCGGGCGACCTCAGTCGCGGTGTCGTCGTGTTGCACGGCGATCTTGGCCGCGACCAGCAGTTCCTCCGGTCCCAGGTGCAGGGTGCGCATGTGGATGAGGCCGGTGACGGTCTCGCCGTCGACGACCGCGGCGCGGATCTTCTCGACCTGCGTGACGTCGGCTGCCTCGCCCAGCAGCAGCGACTTCGTCTCAAGGGCCAGGATGACGGCGATGAGCACCAGCAGCGTGCCGATGCACAGGGTTCCGATGCCGTCCCACACCGAGTCGCCGGTCAGCAGGGTCAGGCCGACGCCGGACAGGGCGAGGACGAGGCCGATGAGCGCGCCGAAGTCCTCCAGCAGCACGACGGGCAGCTCGGGCGCCTTGGCGCGGCGCACGAACTCCTTCCACGACAGGGAGCCGCGCAGCTGGTTCGACTCACGGACGGCCGTGCGGAAGGAGAAGCCCTCGGCGATGATCGCGAAGACCAGCACGCCGATCGGCCACCACCAGTCCTCCAGTTCGTGCGGGTGCTCGATCTTCTCGTAACCCTCGTAGAGCGCGAAGAGGCCGCCGACGGTGAACAGGACGACGGAGACCAGGAACGCGTAGATGTACCGCTCGCGTCCGTAGCCGAAGGGGTGTTCCTCACTGGCGGCCTTCTCGGCCTTCTTGCCGCCGAGCAGCAGGAGCGCCTGGTTGCCGGAGTCGGCGACGGAGTGGACCCCCTCGGCGAGCATCGAGGAGGAGCCGCTGAACGCGAAGGCGACGAACTTCGCCACGGCGATCGCCAGGTTGGCGCCCAGAGCGGCGACGACCGCCTTCGTTCCGCCTGCAGCACTCATGCGCGGTGGTGCCCCTTTCTCCGTCGGTCGCGGCCAGGCTCGTCAGTCGGCCACGGTGGCGCGGAAGATCGTACCTTCGCCGTGGATCCGGACCTTCTCGGCGGCCCGCAGGTAGGCGGATCCGCCGGGGGCGAGCCGCAGTTCGGTGCCGGCCTCCGGGTCGTGCAGCACGGCCTCTCCCGCGGTGCACAGCAGGATCTGCGGTGCACCGCGGGACAGGTCGACCGGTTCGGGGTCGGGGCCACCGGGGGTGAGGCGGTAGCGGGAGAGGCGGAACTCGGCGGCAGGCGTGCGGTAGACCTCTTCGCTGTCACCGGCGGGTGTCGGGGTCAGTACGGCCGGCTCCGCCGCCTCGAAGCGGACGACGCGCAGCAGTTCGGGCACGTCGACGTGTTTCGTGGTGAGGCCGCAGCGCAGCACGTTGTCGGAGTTCGCCATGATCTCGACCCCGAGCCCGCGCAGGTAGGCATGTGGGACGCCCGCGCCGAGGTGGAGTGCCTGGCCTGGCTGCAGCACCACGTGGTGGAGCAGTAGCGTCGCCAGGACGCCCGGGTCGCCGGGGTGGTGGCCGGCCACGGCGGCGCAGGCCGCGTACGCCGGGGATTGCGCGGCCCGTTCGCCGGCCGCCCGGGCGGCCTGTCCGACGGTCTCGGCGATCCCGGACCGGTCGGCGGTGAGCAGGGCGGTGAGCACCTCGCGGAGCGCGGCCTCCTCGGGCTGCGCGCGCAGCACGTCGACGTACGGGATGAGGCCGTCGACCTGGAGACCGGCCAGCAGGGCCGCGCTCTCCTCGGCCCGCCGGAAGCCGCACAGGCCCTCGAACGGGGTGAGGGCGCAGATCAGTTCGGGTTTGTGCTGATCGTCCTTGTAGTTGCGGTGGGGTGCGTCGCGCGGGACGCCGCGCGCCTCCTCGTCGGCGAAGCCGGCGCGTGCCGTCGCGGCGTCGGGGTGCACCTGCAGCGACAGGGGGGCGTCGGCGGCGAGCAGCTTCAGCAGGAACGGCAACCGCGGTCCGAAGGCCGACAGCGTCCGCGGGCCGAGTTCACCTTCCGGATCGGCAGCGATGACGTCGGTCAGGGCGCGGGGCCCCTCGCCGCGGTCGACGCGCGAGGGGGCGCCGGAGTGGGCTCCCATCCACAGTTCGGCCTGCGGCCGGCCGGTGGGTTCGACGCCGAGCAGTTCGGGCAGCGCGGTGGTCGAGCCCCAGGCGTAGGGGCGGACGGTGGTGTGCAGGCGGTTCATGGAACGGGCTCCCGGCGGTGACGGAGGTACGTGTCCCGTTCAGCGTGCTTCGCCGTCGGCGAGCGTGAGGTAAACGGCGGCGAAATCGACGGTGGCGATCAGCTGCGCGGCGGCCTCCAGCGGGCCGCTGCCCTCGGCGGGTTCGAGTTCGCTGAGCGGGGTGTCGTGCGCGTAGGTCAGGTCGCGGGCTGCGACGGCGGCGGACGCGCCGTCCGGGGCGTGTTCGCGCAGCAGGACGACGCGCGCGTGCAGCGGTTCGGGGTCCTCGACCCGGTCGCGGAAGAAGTCCTCGGAGTCGGCGCCGGACGCGAACGGCCCGGCGAGCAGGGGGCCGTGCGCGATGAGCGCCTCGGGAAGCCGGGCGGCCAGCGCGGGGCGGCCGGGCAGAGCGGCGAGGGTCGTCACGCCGTGCCGGGCTGCGGCGTCGGCGACGGGGCCCTCGCTCCACAACAGGGGCAGGGTGCCGGCGAGTTCGGTGGCCAGCAGTTTGCCGGGGTTGTCATAGACGGCGACGGCCGGGCCGCAGTGTTCGGCGATCTGGTCAAGCCGGTCGGCCATCGCCTCCAGGTCGGCCCGTGGGGCGGGCAGCAGGCCGAGCCGGTCGGTGAGGGCGAGCAGTGGGGCGAGCAGCGCCCACAGGGTGCCGGGCGAGACCGGCGGGGTCTGCTGCCCGGGTTCGGTGACTGCCCTCGCTGCCGGCTGCGGCTCGAAGGGCGCGGCGGCCAGCGGCACGGCGAAACCGCGCACCTGGCCGATCAGCTCGGTGATCGCGGCCCGTTCGGGGACGACCGCAACGACAGTGCAGCCGCGCCGGTATGCCTGGTCGACCAGGGCGTCGAGGCCGGCTTCGTCGCCGGTGGTCGAGGTGACCAGCAGCAGGTCCATGGCGCCCGCCCAGCCGGGCAGCGTCCAGCGCAGCGCGCCGGGGGCGGCGAGAGGTCCCGTGGGGCGCAGCAGACTGACGGGGACTGCGCCGTTGCCGAAGGCGGCGAGCAGATCCGCGACGCAGCCGGAGACGGGTCCGGCACCGGCGACGAGAACGGCCCGCGGCCGTCCGTCGGGCCGCAGCGCAAAGACGCCGGCCTCGTCGGCCAGCCGCAGCGCGGTGCGGACGCGGGCGCCGGCCTCGGCGACGCCGCGTAGCAGCCCGGCGGTGTCGGTGCGGGCCAGCGCCTCAGGGGTCTCCAGCAGTGACTCGTCGAGCATGGGGCAAGCCTCCGTTTGCGCCGGGCGGTCTGACCGGGTGGCGGCGGGTGCGTCAGGCGGGGCGGCGAGCCTCGTCGACGAGAAGGACGGGGATGCCGTCGCGCACCGGGTAGGCGAGACCGCAGGAGCCGTCCCCGGTGCAGAGCAGTTCGGCTTCCGCCGCATCGGCGCCGCCGGCTCCTTCGAGCGGGGCCTCCTCGCGGAGCGGCGAGTGGCACGCCGGGCAGGCGAGGATCTCCAGGAGACCGGCTTCGAGCGGCATGAGCTGTGTCCCTTCGGGGGCGGCTGGTGCTGTTCAGGTTAGTCGCCGTCGGCACGGACAAGCGCGAGAACCTCGTCACGGATCCGGGCTGCGGTGGCCTCGTCGCGTGCCTCGACGTTGAGCCGGAGCAGCGGCTCGGTGTTGGAGGGGCGCAGGTTGAACCACCAGTCGGCGGCGGTGACGGTGAGGCCGTCGAGGGTGTCGAGCACGGTGTCGTCGCGGCCGGTGTAGGCGGCCTCGACGGCGGCGGCACGGCCGTTCTGGTCGGCGACGGTGCTGTTGATCTCCCCGGAGGAGACGTAGCGGTTGTAGCGGGCGACGAGGGCGGACAGCGGGCCGTCCTGCCCGCCGAGCGCGGCCAGCACGTGCAGCGCGGCGAGCATGCCGGTGTCGGCGTTCCAGAAGTCGCGGAAGTAGTAGTGGGCGGAGTGCTCGCCGCCGAAGATCGCACCGGTGCGGGCCATCTCGGCCTTGATGAAGGAGTGCCCGACCCGAGTGCGCACCGGGGTGCCGCCGGCTTCGCGCACCGCCTCCGGGACGGACCAGGAGGTGATGCAGTTGTGGATGACGGTGCCCCTGCCGCCGTTCTTCGCCAACTCGCGGGAGGCGACCAGGGCGGTGATCGCGGAGGGGGAGACGCCTTGGCCGCGCTCGTCGACGACGAAGCAGCGGTCGGCGTCGCCGTCGAAGGCAAGGCCGATGTCGGCGCCGGTGGCGCGGACACGGTCCTGCAGGTCGACGATGTTCTTCGGGTCGAGCGGGTTGGCCTCGTGGTTCGGGAAGGTGCCGTCCAGCTCGAAGTAGAGCTGATCGACCTGCAGGGGGAGGTCCTTCAGCACGGTGGGCACGGTGTGGCCACCCATCCCGTTGCCGGCGTCGACGACGACCTTCAGCGGGCGGATCGCCGTCAGGTCCACCAGAGAACGCAGGTGGGCGGCGTACTGGGCGAGCATCTCCCGCTCGCCGACGGCGCCGGGGACGGCGTCGCTGTCCGGCAGGCCGGTCTCGGACCACTCCTCGACCAGTGTGCGGATCCGGTCCAGGCCGGTATCCGCTCCGACGGGTGCCGCGCCGGCCCGGCACATCTTGATGCCGTTGTACCGCGCCGGGTTGTGGCTGGCGGTGAACATCGCGCCGGGCAGGCCGAGGTGGCCGCTGGCGAAGTACAGCTGGTCGGTGGAACACAGCCCGATGAGAGTGACGTCCGCCCCGCGGCCGGCCGCGCCGCGGGCGAAGGCGGCGGCCAGACCGGGCGAGGAGGGGCGCATGTCGTGCCCGATGACGATCGCCGGCGTCGCGACGACCTCGACGAAGGCCGCGCCGAACAGCTCGGCGAGCTTCTCGTCCCACTGGTCGGGCACCACGCCCCGCACGTCGTACGCCTTCACGAGCTGCGAGAGGTCCACCTCGGTCACCCTGCTCCCTGAGAAGTCGGTCGATGGATCACCGAATCTACCCGGACGGGGTGACGGTGGCGCGAGCGGCTCTGCCGGATCCGCCCGCTTACGGTTCGGGTGAGCGCAGGACGCGGAGGTGGCCGCGGCGGGCGACCTCCATCGGGTCCGCCTCCCGGCCTGCGACAGCCGGGGCGGCGCCCCCTTGCCGGGTGCGGCTGGTGCGGGCCGCTTCGCGGACCGCGTCGGCCAGCGCCTCCAGGTCGTCGCCGCTGGGCTGCACGGCCGAGGTGTCGACGGCCAGCCGGACGACCTCCCAGCCACGCGGGGCGGTCAGCCGCTCGGAGTGTTCGGAGCACAGGTCGTAACAGTGCGGCTCGGCGTAGGTGGCCAGTGGTCCGAGGACGGCCGTGGAGTCGGCGTAGACGTACGTCAGCGTGGCCACGGCGGGGCGGCCGCACGCGGTGCGTGAACAGCGACGTACAGGACTCACGACGTGGGACGCTACCGCACTCTTGAGCGGGCTGCGAAGACTCCTGGACACCCGGTCCCGCCGTGTCGCCCCACTTCGCCGGAAACGCGCCGAACAGGGCGATCCGTGATCCACGACGATCCTGGATAGGCTGAGCGGCGTGAGTGAGCAGCTACCGCACCGGCCGGCCGCCCCCCGGCGTCGTGACCGGCACGGGCGCGGCATGCGCGGACCGGTGGCGCCGCCGCAGGTGCCGCTCGCGGCCAGCCGCGGCGAGGCGTTCGACGATCTCGTACGGGACTCGGTGGATCGCCTGGAGCGGCACCTTCCGCAACTGAGCGGCGTGGACTTCGCCGTGCAGGACGTGCCGCGCGCCGACCAGGACGGGCCGGACGCGTTCGGCGGGGTGCCGCTGGGCCGGGTGGTGCCGGCGGCTGGCGACCGGCCGTCCCGGGTGATCGTCTACCGCCGGCCGGTGGAGATGCGGGCCAAGGGCCGGGACGAGCGGGCACTGCTGGTGCACGAGGTCGTCGTGGAACAGGTCGCCGAACTGCTGGGTCTGTCACCGGAGTCGGTCGACCCCCGCTACGGCGAGGAGTGAACGGGCGGCCGGCGAAACGTGGCCGGTTCTCGCCGGTGCTGCAACGGCCTGTGCATCACGCCCGTCAGCGGTTGAGCAGCGACAGGTCCTCGCGGGCGTCGGGAACGGACACCGTGCCGCCGTCGTCCGGAATTGGCTGCACGGTGAAGGCCTTGATCCCGCCCACCTCGCGGGCGAGAGTGCGCGAGGCGTACACGGGGCCGCCGGACAGCGGCTCGACGGTCAGCGCGTAGGTGCCCTTGCCGCCCTTGGCGGTGGGCGGTTCGACGCCGAGGGTGGTGCCCTTCTTCAACGTGTAGGTCTTGCTCTGCGGTGTGCCGTCGTCGCTGCCCGCGGACGCGGTGACCCGCACCTTCGCCGCGCCGTCGGGCGCGGTGAGCGACAGCGTCGACTCGCCCTTGCGGTTGTCGGCCACGGTGCCGCGCCGCTGGATGGGCGGTGTGGCCGGGATGAACGCCGACTCCTGCTCGCCGGTCTTGCCGCCCACCACCCGTACCGCCGCGACGACAGGTGCGCTGCCGGAGGGGTCGGAGCCGTCGACGGGCGTGAGGACGAGCGAACCGGCCTCCCCCTTGGTGAGGTCCTTCAGGTCGACGGCCGTGGTCATGCCGGCCTTGGCGTGCAGGGTCTCGTGTCCGGCGGGGGTGAACCGTCCGGAGGGTGCGGCCAGGGCGACCTTCAGGTCGGCGTCCTGATCGCCGGGCGCGAAGACGACGAGCCGCACCTCGTCGGCGTCGGCGGGGATTCCGGGGATCACCACGCCCGGCCCGGGGACGGCGGACGCCGGTAGCCAGTCGGAGCCCAGTTTGTCGTCCACGGCCTGCACCTGGGCGCCGACCCGGCCGGAGCGCACCACGACGTGCAGGGTCAGGTTCGTCACGGGGTCCGTGGTGAGGGTGGAGAGCAGCACGGGCACGGTGCTGTGCGGCGGAACGGTGATGCCCTCGCCGGTGGCCGACTTGATCCGGCCGTCCTTGCCGTACAGCTCCAGATCGACGACGGCGCCGGTGTCGTCGGGGTTCGTGAGGTGGACGTAGTCCTGCCGGTCCTTGGAGGTGCCGGTGCCGGGGAACCAGAAGTCGGTGTCCGGGGCGGAGCACGTCAGGCCCAGCAGGCCGCGCCCGGCGCCGGCGGTCACCTCGGTGGTCTGCTGGACGGTCCATCCGGGGGCCAGCGGGCCGTCGGCGGCGCCGTAGCGGGCGGGCGCGTCCCCGCTGTCGGTGGTGGCGGTGACGGGCTTGCCGGGCTTCTTCAGCCGCACGAGGGCGTCGGTCTTGCCGCCCCCCTTCTTCTTGCCGTCCTTCTTCGACTCGCCGGAGCGGCCGAGTTCGTGGACCTGTGCGGGCAGCAGCGCGGCGGCGCCGCCCTCGCCGCCCGCCGCGCCGTGCGGCTTCGTCTCGCTCTTCGGAGTGAACGCGGTGTAACGCGTCTCGGCCAGATCGGAAGACGTGGGACGGGGGCAGACGAGGGAGGACCGCTGCACGGGGAGGCGCTGCGCGTTCGCCGCCGCCTGGGGGGACTGCCCGCCGGGCACGCTCACCGCGGCGGCCGCGGTGACGGCCGCGAGGGTGGTGCCTGCGGCGATCAGGGAGAGGGTCGTGCGGTTCACTGGTCGCTCCTGTAGCCGGCGTTCGGGTCGTAGCCGTAGGGGTCGGCCTGCTCCGGGGGCTGCTGCGGGTCCGGGTACTGCCCGGCGTCCGGGTAGTACTGCCCGCCCTCCGGGTACTGCCCGTCGGCGGGGTACTGCTGCTGGTACTGCTGCCACTGCGCGGCGTCCCAGTCCGCGTATGTCTGCCCGTCGGCGTAGCCCTGGGCTGCCGGGCCCGCCGCCGGGTCGTAGGCCGGGTCGTACTGCCCGCCGTAGGAGCTGGCGAAGGGCACCTGACCGGCCGCGTGCTGGGTCCCGTACAGCGTCGGATCGTAGGTCTGCTGCTCGGCGTACTGCGGATCGGCGTACTGCAGGTCGTCCCACTGCTGCTCGGGAACGGGCGGCGCCTCGGGGGCGGCGCCCGCCGCGCCGTCGCCGTCCGGAAGGTCCTCGGGCGCCGGACCGTCCGGCGCCGCAGCGGCTGCGGCGGCGCGGAGCCGCCGGGCTCGGCGCCCCTCACCGGCGACGGGCTGAGCGGGCACCACGTCGGCCTCGGGCAGGTCGTCGTCCACCTCGCGCCGCCGGCCGGGCAGCGCGAGCACGAGCACGACGAGGGCGAGGAAGCCGTCCGCCCACACCCAGGCCGTGTGGGTCAGCGGTGTCTCGTAGGTCAGGTCGAGCCGGCCGCCGTCGGCGGGGAGAGTGAAGCCCTGCGCCCAGCCGTCGACCGTGACCGGATCGAGCGGACGGCCGTCGAGGGTGGCGTGCCAGCCGGAGTCGGCGGCGTCGGCGACGCGCAGCACCCGGTCCGCCGTGCCGGACGGGATGTCGGTGTGTGCCTCGACGGGCCCCGCCGCGACGGGGAGCGGCTTGCCGGACGTCGTGCCTGCGGCCTGCGCGCCGTCGTTCTGCGGGGCGGGGACGATGCGGACGCGGGAGACCTGGGCATCGACCCGCCACAGCGCGCTTCCGTCGGCCTGGCTGAGCCGGGTGAGACCGGGCGTGGCATCCAGGACCCGGCTCATCTGCCGGGGCGCCCCGTCGCGCACCAGCACGTAGCGCACGGCGTAGCCGCCGAGTTTGCTGGTCTGGTCCGCACCGGAACCGGCGACCAGGTTGGCCACGATGTCACCGAGGCGGGGGTCGCCGCTGCTCTCGGCGGCGATGTCGGCATCGCCCATACGGGCACCGGAGCCGCGCACGAGCGCGTAGCTGACTCCGGAGGTCTGGCCGGCGGAGGTGCCGGGGCCGTCGGCGGAGGTGCCGTCCAGCACGAGGGTGCGTGCCTGGTCCTGGGTGGAGGACTCCTCCGCGACGAAGGCGGGCACCTGGACGGGGTCGCGCCGGGACAGCGGCCCGTCGGCGCCGCCGATCATCCAGCCGGCCGCGGCGACCAGCGGCGCGGCCACGCAGGCGAGCGCCACGAGCGCGGCCACCGGCTGTTTCCAGCCGAAGCTCTGTGCGGCGACGCGTTCCCGTGCGCCGTCGGCGCCCATCGTGGCGGCGGCGAGCAGGGCCAGACCCTGCACGAGGGACGCGGGCCCGGCCCAGCCGGAGGAGGCGTTGGTCAGGACGGCGAAGACGAATCCGGCCAGCGCCACCGCCCACGCGACGGCCGCCGCGCGGAGCCGCTCGGGCCGCAGCAGCGCGCCCAGCGCGGCGAGGACGACGCCGGCCAGGAGCAGGCCCCCGGTGGAGTGATGCCCGGGGGTCAGTGTGAGCAGGTCGACGGCTTCCGCGGTGCCGCCGCCGTAGGGCAGACCGGCCTGGTCGAGGAAGCGGCCGGGGCTGGTCAGCAGCTGCACCGACCAGGGAGCGAGCAGCACCAGGGGAGCGGCGAGGACGATCAGGACGCGGGTGGCGGTGGCCCGCGCCTCGCCCTGCCGGGCCCGCACCACGAGCAGCGCGAGAGCGAGCACCGCGGTGACGGGCCACACGACCGGTGTGAAGGCGGTCGTGATCGTCAGCAGCAGCGCGTACGCCCAGGCGGAGCGCCAGGTCGGGCGGCCGCGCAGCCCGCCGGCCGTCGCGCCGACGCGGGCCATCAGCGGCAGCAGGACGGCCAGCACGGCGGTGCCCAGGCGGCCGCCGGCGAGCGCGCCGGTGATCGCGGGCAGGAACGCGTAGACGACGGACGCCCAGGCGCGAAGCAGCCGGGACTCCACGAGTGGCCGGGACGCGAAATACGCAGTGAAGCCGGCCAGCGGCACGGAGCAGACCAGCAGCAGCGTCAGGGTGAGGCCGGTGCTGCCCAGCAGCAGGCTGGCCAGGCCGGCCACGAGGGCCAGGTAGGGCGGCGCGGCCGGGGTGCCGCCGACACCGACGGGGTGCCAGGCGTCGGCGAAGCGGGCCCACAGTCCGGACACGTCCGCCGGGGCGGGCAGCAGCGCGCCGCCGGCGAGCGCCCCGCCGCCGAGCAGGGCGCGGCAGGCGACGAGCGAGACGAGCAGCAGCACCGCGAACAGGACGGGCCCGGGCTTGTGCGCCAGGCGTTTGATGCGCGCGAACTGCTCGATCTCGAGGAAATCGGCGTCGTCGTCACCCGGCCCGGCCTCCACGGCGCCGTGCCGGCCGACGGCGGACAGTTCGGGTTCGGAGCGGCCGCCGAAGTTGCTGGCGACCTGCTCGGCGGTGGCGCGGATCGTCGCACCGGGCGGCGGGAAGAGCGGGCGCAGTTCGCGGTGGTCGACGGCCGGTCTGCCGCGGTGACGCCGTGCGGCCATGATCCGCCCGGGGCGCAGCACGGTGGCGAAGAGGCCGGAGACCTCGTCCACAGCCTGTCCGGGAACCTTGCCCACCAGGTAGGCGAGGGTACGCAGCAGGGTGCCCAGGACGAGCCGGACCAGCACCCACGGCAGCACGCGGGCCGGGGAGTTGACCAGCAGCGTGTAGACGGCGCCCGCCTTGTCGACGCGGTGCGGGCTGGTGCCGCCGCCACGGCCGACGCAGTCGACGGGGCGGCGTTCGCGGGAGGCGGCCTCGGCGTGCCGTACGACGGCGTCGGGGGCGACCAGCACCCGGTGCCCGGCAGCGTGGGCGCGCCAGCACAGGTCGACGTCGTCACGCATCAGCGGCAGGCGGCGGTCGAAGCCGCCGAGCTCCTCGAAGACGTCGCGGCGCACGAGCATGCCGGCCGTCGAGACGGAGAGCACCGGACGCACCTGGTCGTGCTGGCCCTGGTCCTGCTCGCGGCGTTCCACGCCGGTCCAGCGGCGGCCGCTGTGGGCGATCGTCACGCCGGCTTCCAGCAACTGTCTGCGGTCGTACCAGCCCAGGAGCTTGGGGCCCACGACGGCGACGTCGCCGCCGGTGTCGGCGACGCGCAGCAGTTCGCCGAGGGCGTCGGACGCGGGGGCACAGTCGTCGTGCAGCAGCCAGAGCCACTGCACGGGTTCGCCGTGCGGCAGCTCGGGCATCTCGTACGCCTCGTCGTGCCAGGTGCGGGTGACGGGGTCCCAGCCGCTGGGGCGCTTGAGATAGGGCAGGTCGTCCGGAGTGAGCACACCGGCGGTGCGTGCGCACTCCTCCACAGCCGCGCCGAAGCCCGTCCGGCGGGCCATGTGCAGGACGCGGTCGGCGCCGAGGCCGTCGGTCAGGACACGGGCGGTGTCGTCGGCGCTGCCGGTGTCGGCGGCGACGACGTTCTGCACAGGGCGTTCCTGGGCGACCAGGCCGGCCAGGGCGTCCGGTAGCCACCGCTCGCCGTCGTGGGAGACGAGCACGGCGGTGACGACGTGCCGGGGGAACTCAGGTGCGGCCGCCTGCTGGTGGGCCGAGTGGCTGTGCACGGACATCGAGCTACGGGCCCCGATTGGGTGGACTGCGGTGGACGCGCGCGCCGCGCGGGCGGGTCGCGTCTCGGACGATGCCCCACACTAGCCGTCACCGCATGGGGACGGTTCCATGCCCGTGGTGCGGGCCGGAGTTCGTCAGACGGCGGCCTTCTTCAGCCGACGGCGTTCACGTTCGGACAGGCCGCCCCAGATGCCGAAGCGTTCGTCGTTGGCCAGCGCGTACTCGAGGCATTCGGAGCGGACCTCGCAGGCGAGACAGACCTTCTTCGCCTCGCGGGTGGAGCCGCCCTTTTCAGGAAAGAACGACTCGGGGTCCGTCTGGGCGCACAGCGCGCGCTCCTGCCAGCCGAGCTCCTCGTCCGCCTCGTCGACCAGCAGTTGTTCGAACAGCTCGGTCATGTGCGCACCCCTCGTCCGTCTTTGCGTCCCCGTGATGCCGTCGTTATCGATCGCTCGTGAACGACACGGGTGAAATTACATGTATGCCGATCCGCGCCAGTCAAGCCGAGATCTGCTATTGAGCCCGTTATTCACTCTGCGGAACCAAGCGCGCGCAGTAAGTGTTCATATAGCCACAAAGCTGGACAGCGCGGCCGCTCCGCGACCGCATCGCCCCGCTGAGGAAGGAGACGTAGGCGGCCTGAGGCGCGTTCCCGCCCGGCCAGGCGAAGCGACACGGATCACAGACCGGTCACAGAAGCACAACGGCGCGTCCGGCATGCTCGGCCGCCGTTTGTCCGGTACGCGGAAGGCACAAACCTTCCTCCGCGCAGGACAACCCGATGCGGTGAAACATCGCCGCCAAACGCGACATCCGGTTGACAGCGAGTTGACAGCGAACGGAGGAAAACGGTCTCCTTGTCCGCATGTCAGTGACGCGCTCCCACCGCCGCGCCCGCCCCTGCGGGTCGCACGGCGCCGTGCGCGCACGCTGTCGCTGTCGCTGCTGTTGAGACGACCGCCGCGCCCGGCATCGCACCGGGCACCTCCCTCCAGCACGAAGGCACACCTGCCGTGAACAGCGCCCACCTCATGGACAGCGACGTGCAGGTCGCCGGCGACCTGCTCGCCGTTCCGCACCTGCTGAACCCCACCCCCGAGCACCCCACCACCGTGGCCGGCTTCGCCGGCCTGGCCCGCCGCATCGCCGCCGACACCGACGCCTGGCGGGACCGCGTGCAGTACGACCCGACCAGCCGCTGGTACAACCGGCTGCGTACCGGCCCCGGATACGAGGTGTGGCTGCTCAGCTGGCTCCCCGGCCAGGGCAGCGGCCTGCACGGCCACGGACGCAGCTCGGGCGTGCTGACCGTGCTCGACGGCGCACTCACCGAGCACGTCGCCGCACCGGACGGCACCCGGCGCACCGCGCGCCTGCTGCGACCGGGCGCACAGCGGGTCTTCGCGCCCGGTTATGTCCACGAGGCGGTCAACGACGGCATCGAACCGGCTGTCAGCCTGCACGTCTACTTCCCGGGCCTGACCGAGATGCCGATGCACGCCGAAGCCGTGCGAGCGGCCGACCCTGCGCCGGTCCCCCGCACCTGAGGGCATGCGGACCCTGACAGACTGTCCCCTATGCAACGCATCGTCGTTCTCGCCGGAGGCATCGGGGGCGCCCGCTTTCTGCGCGGGCTCAAGGCCGCCGCGCCCGACGCGGAGATCACTGTCATCGGCAACACCGGTGACGACATCCATCTGTTCGGCCTCAAGGTCTGTCCCGACCTCGACACCGTCATGTACACCCTGGGCGGCGGAATCCACGAGGATCAGGGCTGGGGCCGGGCCGACGAGACCTTCACCGTCAAGCAGGAGCTGGCCGCCTACGGCGTCGGCCCCGACTGGTTCGGGCTCGGCGACCGGGACGTCGCGACCCACCTGGTCCGCACCCAGATGCTGGGCGCCGGATATTCACTGAGCGCTGTCACCGAGGCCCTGTGCGCCCGCTGGCAGCCCGGCGTGCGCCTGCTGCCCATGACCGACGACCGCGTCGAGACGCACATCGCGACCGAGGTCGACGGCGAGCGCAGGGCCGTGCACTTCCAGGAGTACTGGGTGCGCCACCGCGCCGCCGTACCCGCCCACGCCGTCGTGCCGGTCGGCGCGGACCAGGCCAAGCCGGCGCCCGGCGTACTCGACGCGCTCGCGAACGCCGACATCGTCCTGTTCCCGCCGTCCAATCCCGTCGTCTCCATCGGCACCATCCTGGCCGTGCCGGGCATCCGCGAGGGCATCGCCGAGGCCGGGGTACCAGTGGTCGGGCTCTCCCCCATCGTCGGTGACGCGCCCGTGCGCGGCATGGCCGACAAGGTGCTCGCCGCCGTGGGCGTCGAGGCGACCGCCTCCGCCGTCGCACAGCACTTCGGCAGCGGCCTGCTCGACGGCTGGCTCGTCGACACCGTCGACGCCGGCGCCGTCGACGGCGTCGAAGCGGCCGGCATCCGCTGCCGGGCCGTGCCGCTGATGATGAGCGACGTGGCAGCGACCGCCCTGATGGCCCGCGAGGCGCTGGACCTGGCCGAGGAGGTACGCGAGTGAGCGCCGTGCCGCAGACGCCCGCCTACCGGGTGTGGGCGCTGCCCGGCATCCCCGAGGTTGCACCCGGCGACGACCTGGTGAAGCTCGTCGCCGACGCCGCCACCGCCCCGGGGCTGCCCGGACTCGCCGACGGCGACGTGCTCGTGGTGACCTCGAAGATCGTCAGCAAGGCCGAGGGACGGGTCCTGCGCGCCGATGACCGCGAGGCCGCGATCGACGCGGAGACCGTCCGCGTCGTGGCCCGCCGCGGACCGGCCCGGATCGTGGAGACCCGGCACGGCTTCGTCATGGCGGCCGCCGGCGTCGACGCGTCCAACACGCCCGCCGGCACTGTGCTGCTGCTGCCCGAGGACCCCGACGACTCGGCCCGCCGGCTGCGCGACGGACTGCGCGACGCTCTCGGCGTCGAGACCGGCGTCGTCGTCACCGACACCTTCGGCCGGCCCTGGCGCGAGGGGCAGACGGACGTGGCGATCGGTGCGGCCGGCGTCCGCGTGCTGGACGACCTGCGCGGCGGCGTCGACACGCACGGCAACCCGCTGGGCGTCACCGTCACCGCCGTCGGCGACGAACTGGCCGCCGCCGGCGAACTGGTGAAGGGCAAGACGCACGGCATGCCGGTCGCCGTCGTGCGCGGGCTCCCGCAGCACGTGCGGGAGCTGCCCGCGCCCGCCTCCGATGCCCGGGCTCTCGTCCGTGACGCGGCGAACGACATGTTCCGCCTCGGCACGTCGGAGGCCGTGCGCGAAGCGGTGGCACTGCGCCGCACCGTGCGGGAGTTCACCGACGAGCCGGTCGACGGCGCGGCCGTGCGCCGCGCGGTCGCGGCGGCCGTCACCGCCCCGGCGCCGCACCACACCACGCCGTGGCGGTTCGTCCTGCTGGAGACCGCCGAGGCACGGCTGCGGCTGCTGGACGCAATGCGCGAGGCGTGGATCGCGGACCTGCGGGCCGACGGCAAGAGCGAGGACGGCATCGCGCGCCGCGTGAAACGCGGCGACGTGCTGCGCAACGCGCCGTACCTGGTACTCCCGTGCCTGGTCTCGGACGGCGCCCACGACTACCCGGACGCCCGCCGCAACGCCGCCGAACGCGAGATGTTCGTCGTGGCGACGGGCGCGGGCATCGAGAACCTGCTGGTCGCCCTGGCCGGCGAACGCCTCGGCACGGCGTGGGTGTCCTCAACGATGTTCTGCCGCGAGGTGGTCCGCGACGTGCTGGACCTGCCGCCCGACTGGGACCCGATGGGCACGGTCGCCGTCGGCCACCCGGCCGCACCCCCGCGCGAGCGCCCACCCCGCGACCCGGCCGACTTCCTCACCGTCCGCTGACGCCGTCCGCACAGGCCGGACAGCCTCCGCCGGGCGGCGGCACCGGCATCGCCTGTGTGTCTCCCTCGAGCCAGCCCGTGAGCCGCTCGGCCACGGTGTACGGCTCCGGAAAGAGCGCGTGCCGCAGGCACCTCTGGTTGGGGTCCCAGGCCCACATCCGTCCCTCGGGCGTGCTGAAGTCGACGAACGACCAGATACAGCAGCCCCACTCCAGCAGGGGCACGACGGACTGCGGATGTCCCGGGCGTGGGCACCAGGTCAGCAGGTACTCGGTGACGAGCCGCTCGCTGTCGCTGAACCGATAGTCCTCGTCGGTGAGCGACAAGGCCTGCCCCCAACGGCCGAACCCGCCGTCGGCGACCTCCAGGTAGACCCGCTTCAGCAGCGGCGGCATGGGGTGGCCGACGGCGGCCTCCACCTCGGTGACGGCCTCGGGCGGCGCCACGGGCATGACGTCCCAGGGCAGTTGTGCCCGCATCCGGGCGAGCAGCTCGTCCTCTGTCATGGCTCCTGTCGGCGGGTTCGGCGCTGCGCGCCGTGCGTCACGGCAGGTTGCGGGCCATGACGATGCGCTGGACCTGGTTCGTACCCTCGTATATTTGCGTGATCTTGGCGTCGCGCATCATGCGCTCCAGCGGGTAGTCCCGGGTGTAGCCGTAGCCGCCCAGCAGCTGGACCGCGTCCGTGGTGATCTCCATGGCCGCGTCGGAGGCGTAGCACTTGGCCGCCGCGCCGTAGAAGGTCAGCGCCTCGCGCTTCCCGTCGTTGCCGAGCGAGACGCGTTCGGAGCGGGCGGCGGCCGCGTACGTCAGCTGCCGAGCGGCCTCGAGCTTCATCGCCATGTCGGCGAGCATGAACTGCACGCCCTGGAAGTCGCCGATCGGCTTGCCGAACTGCTTGCGCTCGGTGACATAGCCCTTGGCGTAGTCCAGCGCGCCCTGGGCGATGCCCAGCGCCTGGGCGGCGATGGTGATGCGGGTGTGGTCGAGGGTCGCCATCGCCGTGGCGAAGCCGGTGCCCTCCTCGCCGATCATGCGGTCGGCGGGGATGCGGACGTTGTCGAGGTACACCTCACGGGTCGGGGATCCCTTGATACCCAGCTTCTTCTCCGGGGCGCCGAAGGAGACGCCCTCGTCGTCCTTCTCGACGACGAACGCCGAGATGCCGCCGCGGGTCTTCTTCTCCGCGTCGGTGACGGCCATGACCGTGTAGTACTCGGAAACGCCGGCATTGGTGATCCAGCGCTTCACGCCGTTGAGGACGTAGTGGTCGCCGTCACGCACCGCGCGGGTCTTCATGCCGCCGGCGTCGGAGCCGGCGTCGGGCTCGCTCAGGCAGTAGGAGAACATCGCGTCGCCCTTGGCCAGCGGCCCGAGGTACTTCCTCTTCAGCTCCTCGGAGCCGGACAGCATCACCGGCAGCGAGCCCAGCTTGTTGACGGCCGGGATGAGGGAGGCGGAGGCGCACACCCGGGCAACCTCTTCGATCACGATGACGGTCGCGAGCGCGTCCGCTCCGGCGCCACCGTAGGACTCCGGTACGTGCACGGCGTGCAGGTCGCCCGCGACCAGCGCGTCCAGCGCCTCCTGCGGGAAGCGCGCCTGCTCGTCGACGTCGGCTGCGTGCGGCGCGATCTTCGCCTCTGCCAGGGCGCGTACCGACTCACGGAGCATGTCGTGCTCCTCCGCCGGACGGTAGAGGTCGAAGTCAGCGGCTTTCGACGCCACGGTGTCTCACTCCCCAATGCTCATTACCGTTAAGTAACCCAATTCTAGAGGTCGCGGCCCCGCACGGATACGTGAGCTTCCTCTCCGGTGTACCCCGGATATGCTCTCGGGCGAAGCAGTCGCAGACCAGATCGGGAGCATCACATGGCCGACGGATCCCAGCCCAGGATCACCGTCATCGGCACCGGTTACCTCGGCGCCACACATGCCGCAGCGATGGCGGAGCTGGGCTTCGAGGTGCTCGGCCTGGACGTGGTGCCGGAGAAGGTCGAGAAGCTCTCCCGCGGCGACATCCCGATGTACGAGCCGGGACTCGAGGAGCTGCTGCGCCGGCACGTCGCCGGCTTCGAGGGCGCGACGGGCCGGCTGCGTTTCACCACCTCCTACGAGGAGGCCGCCGCCTTCGGCGACGTCCACTTCGTGTGCGTGAACACCCCGCAGCGGCACGGCGAGTACGCATGCGACATGAGCTACGTCGACAGCGCGATCGAGTCCCTCGCCCCGCTGCTGGAGCGGCCCACCCTGGTCGTGGGCAAGTCGACCGTGCCGGTCGGCAGCGCCGACCGGCTGGCCGCGCGGCTCACCGAGCTGGCGCCGGCCGGCGAGGCGGCCGAACTCGCCTGGAACCCCGAGTTCCTGCGCGAGGGCTTCGCCGTGCAGGACACGCTGCGCCCGGACCGGATCGTGGTCGGCGTGCGCAGTGCGCGCGCCGAGGAACAGCTGCGCCGGGTGTACGCCCGCCCGCTGGCCGAGGGCTCCCCGTTCGTGGTGACGGACTTCCCGACGGCCGAGCTGGTCAAGACGGCCGCGAACTCCTTCCTGGCCACCAAGATCTCCTTCATCAACGCGATGGCGGAGGTGTGCGAGGCCGCCGACGGCGACGTGGTGAAGCTGGCGGAGGCCATCGGACACGACGAGCGCATCGGGCGGAAGTTCCTGCGCGCCGGCATCGGTTTCGGCGGGGGCTGCCTGCCGAAGGACCTGCGGGCGTTCATGGCCCGGGCGGGCGAGCTGGGCGCGGACCAGGCGCTGACGTTCCTGCGGGAGATCGACTCGATCAACATGCGCCGCCGGGGACACATGGTCGAGCTGACCCGGGAGGCGGTGGGCGGCACCCTGCTGGGCAAGCGGATCGCGGTGCTGGGCGCGGCCTTCAAGCCGGACTCGGATGACGTTCGTGACTCGCCGGCGCTGAACGTGGCCGGGCAGCTGCACCTGCAGGGCGCGCAGGTGACCGTCTACGACCCGAAGGGCGCGGAGAACGCGCGGGCGCTGTTCCCGACGCTGGCCTACGCGCCGAGTGCACAGGAAGCGGTACGGCAGGCGGACGCGGTGCTGCACCTGACGGAGTGGCGCGAGTTCCGGGAGCTGGACCCGGCGGTGCTGGGCGAGGCGGTGGCCGAGCGGCGGATCCTGGACGGACGGAACACGCTGGACCCGGCGATCTGGCGGAAGAGCGGCTGGTTCTTCCGCGCCCTGGGCCGTCCGACGGCCTGAGGCTCCTCAGGCGCGCTTCTTCGCGCGGTAGGCACGCATCTTGGCGCGGCTGCCGCAGACGGCCATCGTGCACCAGCGGCCGCGCCCGGCCGGGCTGCGGTCGTAGAACACCCACAGGCAGTCGTGGGCCTCGCACGCCTTGAGGCGCCGCCAGTCGCCGTCGGCGGACGCGGCGGCCACTGCGACGGCGATGCGGGCGGTCAGGGCGGGGACGCCTGTCAGCCCGTGCACCGGGCGCAACCGCGCGACGCCGTCGGCAGCGACGGTCAACACGAGCGGCGCGTCGGCGAGCATCCGGTTCAGCCGGCCGGCGGTGTCGGGCGGCACGTCGGCACCGGTGTGCGCCAGGCAGGCGGTGCGCAGTGCCTTACGCAGGTCCTTCAGAGCGGGCAGGTCGGCCGGGGTCAGCCCGAGGCCGGCCAGTCCGTGTTCCCGGGTGAACGCGGCGAGGGCCCCGGGCGCGTCCAGCGCGTCGGAGTCGTCCTCGACGTCCAGGGTGTTCGCCAGGTCCTGGACGAGGACGAGGTCTTCCGGCGCGGTGCGGTCTCCCACCCTTGCCACGTTACCGACTGGGCGCCATCATGGGGTAACGGCGTTACCGGTTGGCGAGAGCTACCGGTAACGCACCTCACGAGGAAAGGGGCCTTCATGGCCATCGCGACCATGGGTGTGACCGTGCTGGACTGCCCGGACCCAAGGGCCCTCGCCGGGTTCTACGCAGGGGTGCTCGGCGGCGAGGTCGGCGGGGAGGGGGACTGGTACGAACTCGCACTGGACGGCAGGCGCACGCTGGCGTTCCAGGAGGCGCCCGGCTACGTCGCCCCGGACTGGCCGAAGGCGCACAACGGCCAGCAGTTCCACCTGGACTTCGACGTGCCGAGGGACCGTATCGACGAAGCCGAGCGCGAGATCCTCGGCCTCGGCGCCCGGCTCGTCCAGGACGACGACGGCGGCAAGCGCAGCTGGCGGGTCTATCTCGACCCGGCCGGCCACCCGTTCTGCCTGTGCGCCTGCGAACGTCCCTGACACACCGCCCTGACGGCGGGCGCGCTCATCGTCCGCCGTCGACGGTGACCTTCTCGTCGTTCTTCAACTCGTTCATCAGCGTCTTGACCTTCGCGTCGTTCCACAGCAGGGACGTGTTCGGGCCGTTGCCGGCGAGTGGCATGTTCATGTGGGTGCCGTCGCCGTTCGAGATGCCCTTCATGGCCCAGAACATCCGGGCCAGGTCCCACAGGTGCATGCCCTTGTCGACCGTGAGGCTGTCCAGACCGGCACCCATGACCGGGTAGAGCTTGAACGGGTTCAGGACGGTCGACGGTGTCGCCGTCTGGTTGGCCAGCGCGGAGAGGAACTTCTGCTGGTTCTGCTCGCGCACCAGGTCGCTGCCGGCCTCGTGTCGGTTTCGGACGAAGGCCAGGGCCTGCGCGCCGGTGAGGACGTGCGTGCCCTTGGTGAAGTCGGCGCCGGAGTTCTTGTCGACGACGTCGTGGTCGAATGTCATCTTGACGCCGCCGACCGCGTCCACGACCTTCGCGAACCCGCCGAAGCCGATCTCCGCGTAGTGGTCGATGTGCAGGCCGGTGTTGTATTCGACGGTGCGGGTCAGCAGCGTCGGACCGTCCATGGCGTAGGCGGCGTTCAGCTTGTTCTTGCCGGGCGAGGGGTAGTGCTTGCCGCTCTCGGAGCCGACGAAGTCGGGGATCGTCACCCACGAGTCGCGGGGCAGGCTGATCAGGCTGTCGCCGTTCGACCCGATGTGCAGGATCATCATCGAGTCGGTGCGGCCGCCGTCCGTCGGGCCGCCGGTGTGCAGCTTGTCCCGCTCGGCCTTGGACATGCCCTTGCGGCTGTCCGAGCCGACGATCAGGTAGTTGGTGCCCTGGCCGGCCGCGGGCCGGTCGATCACCTTGTTCAGGGCCACGTCGCGGTGCAGCTTCGAGTCGGCCCAGAAGTAGGTGCCCACCCCCCACGCGAGTATCAGGACGAGCAGCACGATCAGCCCGTTGCGCAGCCGGCGGCCGCGGTTCGGGCGCGGGCGTGCGGTCCCGTAGTGCGCTCCGCCACCACCGCCGCCGCGGCCGTTGCCGCCACGGCCGCGGCCCGCGTAGACCTGTCCCTCGCTGTAGCCCGAGTCGTAGCCCTCGTAGCCGCCGGCCTGCTGGGACGGGACGCCGGGGCGCCGGGGCTGTCTCATGACGCGCGCGCCCTCCGGTTCGGACGCGGCGCTGCCGCGCCCGTACCGCTCACGAGGGCGGTCGGTCCATCCATCGGGCCACTGGTTCATGTAGGGCAGTGTGCACGCTCGCGCGGGCCACGCCACAGTCCGCGGACGGGTTCGGGACCGCTCTGTAGCAGACCTGTGGCACAGCCCGGGAGCCGGGAGCACGCCCTACTCCCGCATAGGGTGGGAGACATGACCGACCAGGCCCTTCCGGACCAGACCGCACTGGCTGTGGGCAAGCCCACATCCGCCTCCCGCACCACCCTGTCGCACATCATGACCGGCAACGACACCAACCTGCTGGGCACCGTCCACGGCGGTGTGATCATGAAACTGGTCGACGACGCCGCGGGCGCGGTCGCGGGACGCCACTCCGAGGGCCCGGCCGTGACCGCCTCGATGGACGAGATGGTCTTCCTCGAGCCGGTCCGCGTCGGCGACCTGGTACACGTCAAGGCCCAGGTGAACTGGACGGGCCGCACCTCGATGGAAGTGGGCGTGCGGGTACTCGCCGAACGCTGGAACGAGTCGACACCGGCGGTGCAGGTGGGCAGCGCCTACCTGGTGTTCGCCGCCGTCGACGCCGAGGGACATCCCCGTTCCGTACCACCGGTGGTTCCCGAGACCGAACGGGACAGGCGGCGCTTCCAGGAGGCGCAGATCCGCCGCACACACCGGCTGGCCCGCCGCCGCGCCATCCGTGAGCTGCGCGAGCAGCGCAAGGCGGAGGGCCTCCGCGAGGACTAGGGCCGCGGCAACGAGACGTACAGCCGGTCATCGGCGTAGCGGGTGTGGGCCGGCAGGCCGACACGGCGCCAGTCACGGATGACCGCGGGTGTGGGCTGCCCCGGACTGACCAGGTAGGCGACGGGACGCCGCCGCGCCGCCCGTCGCAGGCCGTCCGGCGTGATGCTGCCGTCGTGTCCGCCGATCTGCCGGGATTCGCAGCCGGTGTAGTAGCCCAGCGGCGGCGCGTGGTCGCCGGAGACGATGCAGTCGCCGCGCACGCCGAGCCGGTTCAGGCGGCCGGCGACGGCCGTCAGCTCGCCGTTCCACCGGGTGGCCCGGTCCGTCAGCCCGTTCAGCACGCCCAGCTGTACGCCGATGTGCGCGGCGAGCAGCACCACGACGAGCCCGCACACCCACGGGCGCAGCCGGGCGGCCGGGCCCGTGACCACCCACCACAGGCTGTCGGCGACCGGCAGCATCAGCAGAGCGTAGGCGGGCAGCAGGAAGCGCGGCGCCGCGTAGTCGATGAGGAACAGGTAGGGGACGGCCGGCAACACGCCTGCCACCAGCGGCAGAACGGCGGTGGCGGCCCGTCCCCGCCGCACGGCCGCTACTGTGCCGGCCACCGCCAGCAGGGGCAGCGCCAGCCACCACACGCCGGCCGCGTGGTCCTGCCAGGGCAGGCCGCAGGGGCGGCACAGCGTGCTGCCGGACGACAGGCTCTGCAACTGGTCGGTCACGGCCAGGTTCCAGCCCATGCCGCCCTGGATCTCGCTGGCCCGGTGCAACCGGTCGAGCAGGCCGCCGTAGCTCGTGTACGCCTCGACGACCCAGGGAACGGCACCCGCCACGACTCCGGTGAGCACGGCGGTCACGAGCCCGGGACGCCGCCACGCGGGCACGGTCAGCGCGGCGCCGGTCAGGGCGAGCGCCAGCCAGGCGGCGTCCGGCGGCCGCATGAGCGCCACGACCGCGCCCGCCGCCCACAACCCGAACAGCGCCCGGCGGTAGGCGCGGCCGCCGTGGGCCGCCGCGCGGGCGGCGCGCAGGAAGCAGCCCACGGCGGCCAGCGCGCCGAGGGCGCTCCACAGGTTGGGCATCACCTCGGGCCCGTAGTACAGAGTGATCCACAGGGAGGCGAACAGCCCGCCGCCGAGTGCGAGCACCCGGGCGGGCAGGACCGTGCGCCACGCCCACAGGGCGGCGAACAGGCCGGCGCCGGAGAGGACGGCCAGATAGACGCGCAGCGGCACGACGTCCGTGGTCAGCGCGGCGACCGGCGCGACGAGGTAGGAGACGCCGCGGGCCCGGGGGGCGCTGAAGAACGCGGCCGGCACCTCACCGCTGACCTGGCTGGTGTAGACGGTCTCGTCCCAGCCCAGGCCAGATCCGGGCATCACGAGGGCCAGCTGGGCGAGGACGAAGACGAGGGCCACGACCGCCGGGCCCAGCATGCCGCGCCGTCCGTGCGTCTGCGGCGTCGTGGGTGTGAGCAGGGGCGGAGTCGCCGGCCATGGTCTGAGCGACGGCCGTTCCAGCATCGTGCACCTCGCGGACTTCTCGACAGAAACGGGCGCGGGAGTCACGATAAGACTCCGCACGATCACATTATGTGACGGAGCCCGGGTCGTTACAGGGCGGCGGCGCCGAGTGCCAGGGCGATCTCACCCGCATGTGGGTGGCGTGCCCGGGTGTCCCCGAGCGCGATACCGTGACCGGCGTGACAGCCTCAGCTCCCCCCGCCGTTTCCGTGATCATGCCGGTCCTCAACGAGGAGCGGCACCTGCGCGCCGCGGTCCGGCACATCCTCGACCAGGACTACGACGGCGAGCTGGAGGTGGTCATCGCGCTGGGCCCCTCCGAGGACCGCACGGACGAGATCGCCGCCGCGCTGGTGCGCGAGGACGCCCGCGTGCACACCGTCCCCAACCCGACGGGCCGCACCCCGGCCGCACTGAACGCGGCGATCAAAGCCTCCCGCCACCCGGTCGTCGTCCGGGTCGACGGACACGGGATGCTCTCGGCCGACTACATCGCCACCGCGGTGCGGCTGCTGGACGAGACGGGCGCGGCGAACGTCGGCGGCATCATGCACGCCGAGGGCGAGAACGCCTGGGAGCACGCGGTGGCCGCCGCGATGACCTCCCGCATCGGCGTGGGCAACGCCGCCTTCCACACCGGTGGGCAGGCCGGCCCGGCCGAGACCGTGTACCTGGGCGTCTTCCGCCGCGAGATACTCGAGCAGCAGGGCGGCTACAACGAGGAGTTCATCCGCGCCCAGGACTGGGAGCTGAACTTCCGCATCCGCGAGGCCGGCGGCCTGATCTGGTTCTCCCCCGAACTGCGCGTCTCCTACCGGCCCCGCCCCGACGTGCGGGCGCTGGCCAAGCAGTACCGCAACTACGGTCGTTGGCGGCACGTGGTGGCCCGCTACCACTCCGGCTCGATCAACGCCCGCTACCTGGCACCGCCGGCGGCGGTGTGCGCGATCGCGGCCGGCCTGGCGGCGGGCGCGGCTCTCACTCCGTGGGCTTTCATCGTCCCGGCCGGCTACCTCGCCGCGGTCACGGCCGGCTCCCTCCCGGCCGGAAAGGACCTGCCGCTCGCGGCCCGCGCCCGGATCCCGCTGGCACTGGCGACGATGCACATGTCGTGGGGCTGGGGCTTCCTGACCAGCCCCCGCGCACTCGCCCGCCGCGTCATCGCCTCCCGCCGCGCCCCGGCCGCCCGGACGGCGGCCGACGCGAAGAGCTGAGCCGGCTGCGGCCGTAGGTCACCTCACCAGGTGTAGCCGGAGTTGACCGGCATGCAGCCCTTCTTGTCGGCCTTGACGACGTCTGACTGACCCAGGGCCTTCTTGCGTTCTTCCTTCTGCTTTGACGGGTCCTGGGCAGCGGCCGGGTACGTGGCGCCCTGCCGCCAGTCGGCACCGACCACCAAGGTGATGCCCTTGACGGCCGAGGAGTGTTCGACGAGCTTCTCCGGGATGCCCAGCGACTTGGCCACAGCGAGGGCATCGCCGCGCCGGTCTGGATCGGCGTAGCTCAGCGAGGTGTCGGTCTGGGACTTCGGCGTCGAGTCGATCTTCGCCTGGGTGAATCCCTGAGAGACGAGTTGCCGGGTGACGAAGCCGGCCCGGCCGCCCACCGCCGGCTGGTTGATGGTCCCCGTGCCGTTGAGGACGCTGACCGCGATCTGGCTCTTGGGGGCAGCGGGCCCGCTCGGCGGAGGCGACGGATCCTTGTTGCCCTTGTCCTTGCCGTCCAGCGAGACGTCCTGCCGGATGAGGGAGAAGATCTTGTCCGCCTCCGGCGTGGGCTTGACCATCGCACCGAAGTACTTCCACGGCATGGTGATCATGGTGATGCGCTTCGTCGGGACCCGCTTCAGATCCTTGGCCAGGTCGTACAGCTTGGTGACGCTGCCCAGCTCGTTGTCGACAGTGAGCGCCTTCGTGGCGGCTTCGGCCAACTGCCGCAGCTTGCCCGGGTCGGTGAGCTTGGTGCCCGCCTTGAGCTGACGGACCATGGAGCTCATGTAGAGGTGCTGGGCACGAGACCGCATGATGTCGGTTCCCTCCGGCCAACCGTGCCGGGTGCGGAGCCACTCGAGGGCCTGCTTGCCCTTGACGACCGTGGTGCCCTTCTTGAGCCGCAGGCCGGAATAGTGGTCGTAGACGTTCGCCTCGACGCAGACGGGGACGCCGCCGACCGCATCGGCCATGTCCACCACGCCGGCGAAGTCGATCATCATGAAGTGGTCGATCGGTATGCCGGTCATCGACTCCCAGGTGGCGACGGTGCAGCCGGGACCGCCGTGCTGCAGGCTGGAGTTGATGCGTCCCATGGTCTGCGGATACACCTTGCCGGTCTTCGGGTCGGTGCACTTGGGGATCGGCAGATAGGTGTCGCGCGGGATCGACATCACCGTCATGTTGCTGCGGTCCGCCGAGACGTGCAGCAGCATCTCCACATCGGCACGGGGTGGGGTTCCCACGTTGTCCTTGGAGCCGCCGAGCGCGACGTCCTTCTTCGAGTTCCGGGAGTCCGAGCCGAGCAGCAGGATGTTCAGCGGCGTCTGACCGTCGGCGTTGGGAGCGGCCTTGTCCAGTTTGTGCTCGCCGATGTTGAGCGGGTCCTTCACCAGGTTGCCGTTCAGGTGCTGGAGATAGAGGTAGCCAGCACCTGCGGTGGCGAGGACCAGCAGGGACAGGCCCAGCACGAACCAGCGGAGGATGCGGCGCTTGGGCTTCTTCCGGCGGCTGGTGCGCTCGGCCTCCTGCCGACGGCGCGCGGCCCGGCCGCCTTCCCCCGCGTCGTCCGGCGCAGCATCGAGCTCGTCGTGCGCGCCCTCGCGCGGCCCCGGCGGCTTCCCACCCTCGTAGAGGCTGTCGTCCCAGCCCAACTCGTCGGCGGAGGGCTTACGGGAACGGCCCCGGTCACCGCGGGTGCCATGATGCTGCCGCACGGGGCCTCCCCTTCTGTGTGGTGTGGTGGATGGTTCTCCGCCGCACCAGAGACCGGGCGGCGGCCGGTACTAGCTCGCGCAGATACTCTTGGCGGCGTTGATCGTTTTTATGTCCGCGGGTGCCTTGTCGGGCGCCTTGATCGGGTCTCCGGCCTTGGTGAAGTCGGAGCCGAGCGTCAGCGTCATGGGATCCTTCGGACCTGCGTCTCCGGAGGTCTTCTTGAGCGCCGAGTCGGGCAGACCCATGAGATCGGCGAGGGTCGCGGCCTGGCCGGCCTGGTTGGGCGCGTACTCCAGCACCGTCTTGTCGACCGGCTTCGGCGCGTTGCCGGCGTTGGTGGACAACTTCATGCCGTGGTCGTTCTGCATCCAGGTGACGGTGCTCTGAGCCGCGCCGACCGGGCCGCCACCGTTGAGGACGTCGACGCGCACCTCGGAGGCGGGGGCCTTCTGCACCTTCTCCTTCTTCTTGTCGCCCTTCTTCTTCGCCTTGCCGGTCTTGGTGAGCGACGTGTCGGCCTGGACCATCTTGAACAGCGCCTCGGCCTTGGACTGCTGCAGCACCACCGAGTATTCGAGCCGTCCGGTCTGGTCCGGGTTGTCGAGAACCGGGACCGTGAGGAAGGTGATGTTCTTCGGATCGACCCGCCGCAGGTCCTTGGCGAGGGTCACGAGCTTGTTGACCTTGCCGATGCTGTTGTCGACCGTCAGCGACTTCGTCGCCACGTCTGCGAGGTCGAAGAGCTTGCTCGGGTCGGTCAGGGTGTCGTTGGACTTGAGCTTGCGGATCAGCGAGCTGAGGAACTGCTGCTGCAACTGGATGCGGCTCAGGTCACTGCTGAATCCGATGGAGTGACGAGTCCGGACGAAGGCAAGGGCCTGCTCACCCTTGACCGTGCTGTGCCCCTTGGGCAAATTCAGGTGGGAGTTGGAGTCGTGGACGGCATGCGTGACGCAGACATCCACGCCCCCGACGGCCGTCGACAGGCTCTTGACCGCGTTGAAGTCAGCCATCAGGAAGTGGTCGATGTGCAGGCCCGTGACCTTCTCCGCGGTCTTCACCGTGCAGGCGGGAGTCCGTCCGCTCTGTCCCAGGCTCTTGTTGTACCGGTAGCCCTGGAGCCCGGAGATGATCTTCTTGGTGCCGTCAGACTGCGTGACCTCACAGTCCGGGATATCCGTGATCAGGTCGCGCGGTATCGACAGGACCGTGGCGTTGGACCGGTCCGCCGAGACGTGCATGAGCAGGTTGGTGTCGGCATGACCGACGCTTCCCTTGTCGCCGTAGCCGGTGTTCCCCTTGCCCTCACGGCTGTCCGTGCCGACGATCAGGAGGTTCATCGGCTTGCCGTCGGTGGTGACCGGGCCGTCGTGGCCGATGTCGACCTTGGTGATGTTGTCGTTCAGGTGCTGGACGTAGAAGTAGCCGCCGGCGCAGGCGGTGATGGTGAGGAAAGCCAGCGAGCCACCCCCCCACATCAGTATCTTGCGTTTGGTGCTGCGCTTCGGCTTCGCCTTGCGGCGGCTGCTGCGGGGACCGTTGCCGGCCGCGCCGGCGCGGCGGGAGCGCGGGCCGGGCACCTGACCGGCGTCCTCGCGGCTCTGGCTCTGCTGCCGACGGGCGGCCGCACGGCCGCCCTCGGCGGGGCCGTGCGACTCCTCGTGCGGACTTCTCGGCCGTGGCGTGGCGGGCCGGGCAGCACCCGACGGCGCGCCACGTCCCCCCTGCGAGGGCAGGCGCAGCTCGTAGCTGCCGGTCTCAGGGTTGAAAACCCACTGGTCCGCGGGGTCCATATCGCCCGCGCGCCCACGGCCTTGCGCGTCCACGATTGCGAAGTCCTCCATTATGCCGCCTGGCGCCCCTGAGGGCCGGCCGGATCGCTCACACTATCCGCCGCCACGAGGGCCGGGTGATGACAGTGACTCATTCCACTGCGGTGAAATCGGTCATTTCTCCGCGTTTCCCCCTGGCTCGGGCCACGTTCGCACGCGGCGGTCGAGCGGCGTGCCGACCACGGTAAGTGGCTGACCTGCCAGTGGGGAGGGGCAGGAGGGGCCGCATCACGCAATGTGGCGACGCTCACGTTTCAACTCCGCCCCTCCCCACTCGCGCACGTCACCGATGCAGACGAGCAACGCGGGCCGAGGGTTGCACGCGGAACGGGGAATATTACCTCCAGGCCCTCTCTCGTCACTCAGCGTGCACGGTGCGTGACGCGTTCGCCGGCCTCCCGCTGCGCGAGCGCGGCGGCGTCCAGACGGTCCAGCGACGGGCAGAGCACAACGGAGGCGCCTGCGGCCAGAGGTGCGAGCAGGCCGGCCGACAACCCGGCCCATCCGTCGTAGGGGAGGGCAGACAGCAGCCGGGAGTCCCTCGTGAGCCCCCGCTCGCGGGCGTCCGCGCGTGCCCGCTCGACCGTCTGGGCGCCGGTGAGTTCCGAGCCGTCCGGCAGGACGAGCGCGGGCGCGTCCGGCGTCACCGGAGCGAAGGGTGCGAAGCGGTCACCCTGGCCCGGCACCTCGACCGCGTAGTCGAGGAACCCCTCCGGGGGCTGCGGAAACCGCCCGCCCATCGGGCGCAGACCCAGTGCCACTCGCTCGCCCGGGCAGCCGCTGGCGGCCTCCAGGGCATCGGGACCGGCGACGGTCAGGTCGGCGCCGGCCGCCTGACCGCCGACGTCCGCCACGACGCCCACCGCCGAGCAGGCGATCAGCCACACGGCCGTCTGCCAGTGCGCCGGGAGGAGCAGCGCGAGCCGGTCGCCCGGCTCGGCGGCGAGGTCGCCTTGGAGCAGGTTGGCGGTCTTCGCCACCCAATTGGCGAAGGTGGTGGCGGAGAGTTCCACCCGCTCCCCCGTCACATCGTCGTAGTACGTCAGCAGCGGCCGGGCCGGGTCGGCCGCGAGGACGGAATCGAGCAGGTCGGCGGGGGTCTGGTCGCTGGTGTTCACCGGGCCAGCGTACGGGTCCGGCGCATCGTCAGAACGTCCCACGAACAGGCGAGTGCACCCGGTCGGCGGGCGACTGGACGTCAGTTCTCAGATGGACAGATATGTGCAATTTGCACAAGATCATAGACATGCGTGCACTTCTTGCGTCCTCCATCGGCGTCGCTTCCACCGCCGCCCTCCTCCTGCCGACGGTCCTTCCCGCCGCGGCCGCGAACTCCGGCGACCGAGACGCCGCATCCGCCCCCGCCATCGCCGACAGGTCCGCGCAGGGCAGCACCCACTCGCTGCCCCTCGCCCCGCTCACCGCCGCCGACTCCGATACCTCGGGCAGCGCGGCCGGAAAGCGCGCCGCGGACACAACGGTCGGGCTCGAGCCCCGCACGGTCGATCCCTTCTCCCTGCTCGGTGTCGTCTGGGACGACCCGGAAGCCGAACTGCCGGCCCGGGTGCAGGTGCGTACCCGCGCGGCAGGCTCCGGCACCTGGTCGAAGTGGCGGACACTGTCCGCCGACCAGGACCACGGCCCCGATCTCGCCACCCATGAGGGAGCCGACCACGGCGCGACCGACCCGCTGTGGGTCGGACCGTCGGACGGCGTGCAGGTGCGGGTCAGCCCGGACGGCGGCCGACTCCCCGACGGGCTGCGCCTCGCACTCGTCGACCCCGGCACGACGCCCACCGACGCGCAGGCCGCGGATCTGGCCGATGTGGCCGATGCGGCGCCGAGTCAGGACCGTCGCACCCATGCCTCGGACCGCGCCGTGCGGTCGCGGAAAGTGCTGCCGGCGCTCGACGCGAAGGCCACCCGCGCCCGGGCCGGCAAGCACGATCACGTCGGGCCGCGTCCCGGCATCGTCACCCGCAGGGGCTGGGGGGCCGACGTGAACCTGCGCGAGGGCGGCTTCCTCTACACCGGCACGGTGAAGATGGCCTTCGTCCACCACACGGCGACCACCAACGACTACAGCTGCAAGCAGGCACCCTCGATCATCCGCGGCATCTACCGCTACCACGTGGTGTCCCTGGGCTGGCGCGACATCGGCTACAACTTCCTCATCGACAAGTGCGGCACGATCTACGAGGGCCGGGCCGGCGGCGTGCGGGAACCCGTCCAGGGCGCACACACCCTCGGCTTCAACAAGGACTCCATGGGCGTCGCCGTCATCGGCTCCTTCCAGAAGACGGATCCGCCGAAGGCCGCCACCGACGCCCTCGCCAAGATCACCGCCTGGAAGCTCGGCCTCTTCGACCGGGACCCGCAGGGCACGGTCACCATGACCTCCGAGGGCAGCGGGAAATACGGCCGGGGAGAGAAGGTCCGGATGAACGTCATCTCCGGCCATCGGGACGGTTATCGCACCGAGTGCCCCGGGCAGAAGCTCTATGACGAGCTCGGTTCGATCCGCGCGCTCGCCGCGAAGCTGCAGGGGCGTTAGCCGACGCCTCTACCCGGGTGCCCGTCGGTCCTGCATAGACTGTCCCGATGTTCCCGGCAGGAAGAGACGACAGGTGACAGAAGCCATCCTCCTCGTCGGGGGCAAGGGCACCCGGCTTCGGCCGCTGACCGTGCACACGCCGAAACCGATGGTCCCGGCGGCCGGTGTCCCGTTCCTCACGCACCAACTGGCGCGGCTGCGCGCCGCCGGCGTCGAACACGTCGTGATGGCCACCTCCTACCTCGCCGAGGTCTTCGAACCGCACTTCGGGGACGGCGCCGCGCTGGGCCTGCACCTGGAGTACGTCACCGAGACCGAGCCGCTGGGCACCGGCGGTGCCATCCGCAACGTCGCCTCACGGCTGACGGCCGCCCGGGGCGAACCCGTGCTCATCTTCAACGGCGACATCCTCACCGGTCTGGACATCCGGCAGCTGATCGCCACGCACACCGAGACCGGCGCCGACGTGTCCCTGCACCTGACCCGCGTCGAGGACCCGCGCGCGTACGGGCTGGTCCCCACCGACCCGCAGGGCCGCGTCACCGCGTTCCTCGAGAAGCCGCAGACGCCCGAGGAGATCGTCACCGACCAGATCAACGCCGGCGCCTACGTCTTCGACCGCGCCGTCATCGACACCATCCCCGACGACCGGCCCGTCTCCGTCGAGCGCGAGACCTTTCCCGGTCTGCTGGAGGCCGGGGCACACCTGCACGGCATGGTCGACTCGACCTACTGGCTCGACCTCGGCACGCCGCAGGCCTTCGTCCGCGGCTCCGCCGACCTGGTGCTCGGCCGCGCCCCCTCCCCCGCGGTGCCCGGCCGGTGCGGCGAGCGGCTCGTCCTGGACGGCGCGGACGTCGCCGAGGACGCCAAGCTGACCGGCGGGACCGCCGTGGGCTCCGGTGCCGTGATCGGCTCCGGAGCCCGGATCCACGGCAGCACGGTGCTGGCGGGCGCCCGGATCGAGTCCGGCGCGCAGATCCGCGACTCGCTGATCGGCGCCGGGGCGCACATCGGTGGGCGGACCGTGCTGGACGACGCCGTCATCGGTGACGGCGCCCGCGTCGGGGCGGACAACGAACTGCGCGGCGGTGTCCGCGTCTGGTGCGACGCCACGATCGAGCCGGGCACCGTCCGCTTCTCCTCCGACCAGTGAATCCCCGCACGCCGTGAGCGCCGGGAGCCTGACCCGCACCTGGGACCCGCACGGTCCGTACGCGCTGCACCACACCGTCGGCGTGCTGCGCCGCGGACCGCACGACCCCGCGTTCCAGACCGCCGGCCAGGAGATCTGGCGGGCGACCCGCACCCCGCAGGGCCCGGCTGCCCTCCGGCTGCGGCAGCCCGGCGGCGGCCCCGGCGTCGAGGCGGAGGCGTGGGGGCCCGGCGCCGAGTGGCTGCTGGAGGGGCTTCCGGCGTTGCTCGGCGCGGACGACGACCCATCGGCGTTCACCGCCCACCACCCGCTGCTCCGCGACGCACACCGGCGCCATCCCGGACTCCGGCTGGCCCGCACCGGGCTGGTGCTCGAATCACTCATCCCCGCCGTGCTCGAACAGAAGGTCACCGCCGAAGAGGCGTACCGGGCCTGGCGGCGACTGCTGCACCGGTTCGGCGAACCGGCTCCCGGACCGCACGACCGGCTGCGCGTGATGCCCGCACCGCAGGTCTGGCGGACGGTGCCCGTCCTGGGAATGGCACCGGGCCGGAGTCGACGGCAAGCGGTCGGCGACGATCCTGCGAGCGGTGCAGCGGGCGCAGCGCATGGAAGAGGCGGCCGCGATGCCGCTCGACCGCGGCCGGAGCCCGGCTGCGGGCCATCCCCGGCGTCGGTCCGTGGACCGCCGCCGAAGCGCTGCAGCGCAGCAACGGCGACCCCGACGCGCTCACCGTCGGCGACCTGCACCTGCCCGGCATCGTCGGCTACGCGCTGACCGGGCGAGCGGGGCACCGACGACGCGGGGATGCTGGAACTGCTGGCGCCCTACGCGGGGCAGCGGCACCGTGCTGCGCGGCTGATCCTGCTGGCGGGCCGCATCCCGGCGCGCCGCGCACCGCGCTTCCCCCGCTGGGACATCGCCCGGCTGTGAACTTCGGCCGTGAGGCCGCGCCCCTCGACGTCGGCGGGGCCGCGCGGCCGACATGCGGCGGTACTCCGTTCATCCCCGGCGCCACACGCCGGCCGGCGCTGCGGCGCAGCCGCGCACCGGCCGGCGGGACGCGGGTGCCGTCGGCCACCCGTGCGGAGCAACGGCTGACTCGGTCGGGGGAATCCGGCCGCGCACCCTTCACAACGGGAGGGCGACGCGCGACACTCGCACTCGCGTGACACACATCACACGCGGTCCAGCGGAGGTGCGCGGAAACCATGACAGTGCAAGACGAACTCGCCGGTGTCCAGCGCTGCCTGGACGATCTCACCCGGTCCGTGAGCCGCCTTGAGCAGCAGGTCGGCGGCAGCGGACTGGAGATGCGGCGGGTGCGCAGCGACACCGAACACCTGCGGGAGTCCCTCGCGCTGCTGAAAGCCGCCACGCCCGAGGCAGGCCCCGCCCCGAACCCGGTGATGGTCTCCATCCCGGACGCCCCCTACGACTCGTCGCTGTGGACGGACGCGGAGGACGAGGGACTCGGCGCGCGCGACCGGCACGCGCCCTGAGTCCGGGGGATCTCACGCCTCACCCCCACATCCATCCCTCGACGGAGTCGATCTTGGCCACCGGAACCACACCACCGACCACGCCGCCGGACAGCTCCGGCGGCCGCCCCGCGCCCGGCGGCGTCACCGACGCCCGCCGGGCGCGCCGCCATCTCCGAGCGCCACCTGCGCACCGACCGCTGGTGGCTGCCGCCGGCCGTGACGGCGCTGGGGCTGCTGGCCTTCGTCGTCTACTCGACGTGGCGGGCGTTCGCGAACGCGGACTACTACGCGGCGCCCTACGTCTCGCCGTTCTACTCGCCGTGCCTGGCCCACAACTGCGCCACCATGGAGGGCGGCCCGAACTGGGACCTGTTCGGGCCCTGGTGGGGGCTCTCCCCCGCCCTGCTGATCCTGATCTTCCCGCTGGGCTTCCGGCTGACCTGCTACTACTACCGCAAGGCCTACTACCGGGGCTTCTGGGCCTCCCCCCCGGCCTGCGCGGTCCCCGAACCGCACAAGAAGTACACGGGTGAGACGCGGCTGCCGCTGATCCTTCAGAACGTCCACCGCTACTTCTTCTACGCGGCGCTGCTGGTCGCCGTCGTCCTCACCTACGACACGGCACTGTCCTTCCGCAACGCCGCGCACGAGTGGGGGCACATGGGGCTGGGGACGCTGGTCTTCCTGGCCAACATCGGGCTGATCTGGCTCTACACCCTCTCCTGCCACTCGTGCCGGCACATCGTCGGCGGGCGGCTGAAGCACTTCTCGAAGCACCCGGTGCGGTACCGCCTGTGGGGATGGGTCGGGAAGCTCAACGAGCGGCACATGCTGCTGGCCTGGGCATCCCTGATCAGCGTGGCGCTGGCGGACTTCTACGTATACCTGCTGGCCACCGGGGCGTTCGACGACCCGCGGTTCTTCTGACGACGCGAGAGGGAAGCACGAGAGATGACGGAAGTCGAACGCCGGCAGTGGGACGTGGTCATCGTCGGCGCGGGCGGCGCCGGGCTGCGGGCCGCGATCGAGGCACGAGCACAGGGTCTGCGCACGGCGGTGATCTGCAAGTCGCTGTTCGGCAAGGCCCACACGGTCATGGCCGAGGGCGGCATCGCCGCGAGCATGGGCAACGCCAACGCGGGCGACAACTGGCAGGTCCACTTCCGCGACACGATGCGCGGCGGCAAGTTCCTCAACCAGTGGCGGATGGCCGAGCTGCACGCCAAGGAGGCTCCGGACCGGGTCTGGGAGCTGGAGACCTGGGGTGCGCTCTTCGACCGCACCAAGGAAGGAAAGATCTCCCAGCGGAACTTCGGCGGCCACGAGTACCCACGGCTCGCGCACGTCGGGGACCGCACCGGCCTGGAGCTGATCCGCACGCTGCAGCAGAAGATCGTCTCGCTGCAGCAGGAGGACTTCGCCGAGAGCGGCGACTACGAGGCACGGCTGAAGGTGTTCCAGGAGTGCACCGTCACGCGGATCCTCAAGGACGGCGAGAAAGTCTCCGGCGTCTTCGGCTACGAGCGGGAGTCCGGCCGGTTCTTCGTGCTGGAGGCGCCCGCGGTGGTGCTGGCGACCGGCGGCATCGGCAAGTCCTTCAAGGTCACCTCCAACTCCTGGGAATACACCGGCGACGGGCACGCGCTGGCGCTGCTCGCCGGCGCTCCGCTGATCAACATGGAGTTCGTGCAGTTCCACCCCACAGGCATGGTCTGGCCACCGTCGGTGAAGGGCATCCTGGTCACCGAGTCGGTGCGCGGCGACGGCGGCGTCCTGCGCAACTCCGAGGGCAAGCGGTTCATGTTCGACTACGTGCCGGACGTGTTCAAGGAGCAGTACGCGGAGTCCGAGAAGGAAGCCGACGGCTGGTACGAAGACCCGGAGAACAACCGGCGCCCGCCCGAGCTGCTGCCCCGCGACGAGGTCGCCCGCGCGATCAATTCCGAGGTGAAGGCGGGACGCGGCTCCCCGCACGGCGGTGTCTTCCTGGACGTCTCGACGCGGATGCCGGCCGAGGTCATCATGCGCCGGCTGCCGTCCATGCACCACCAGTTCAAGGAGCTGGCCGACGTCGACATCACGGCCGAGCCGATGGAGGTCGGCCCGACCTGCCACTACGTGATGGGCGGCGTCGAGGTCGACCCGGACACGGCGGCCGCCGCCGGAGTTCCGGGGCTGTTCGCGGCCGGCGAGGTCGCAGGCGGCATGCACGGCTCCAACCGGCTCGGCGGCAACTCGCTCGGCGACCTGCTCGTCTTCGGCCGCCGGGCGGGCATGCACGCGGCGCAGTACGCGGAGCAGGCCGGCGAGCGTGGCCGGCCCGCGGTCGACGACGCGCAGATCGATGCGGCGGCCGCCGAGGCGCTGCGCCCGTTCAGCGCAGAGGACGACTCGGATGAGCAGACGGAGAACCCCTACACGGTCCACCAGGACCTGCAGAAATCGATGAACGAACTGGTCGGCATCATCCGCCGGGACGAGGAGATGCGGCAGGCGCTGGAGCGGTTGACCGAGCTGCGGCAACGCTCGCGGCGCGTCGGCGTCGAGGGGCACCGGCAGTTCAACCCCGGCTGGCACCTGGCCATCGACCTGCGCAACATGCTGTTGGTCAGCGAGTGTGTGGCGCGCGCGGCACTGGAGCGCACCGAGTCGCGCGGCGGGCACACCCGGGACGACCATCCGTCCATGGACCGCGAATGGCGGCGCTCGAACCTCGTCTGCACGCTCGGCGCGGAGACCGACGGGCCGGGTCACGTCCAGCTGCGGCGCCGCGAAATGCAGCCGATCCGGCCGGACCTGCTGGAGCTCTTCGAGAAGGACGAGCTGATCAAGTACCTGACGGACGAGGAGCTGACGGCGGAGTGAGCACGAGCGGGACCACGAGCGGCCCGAGGGACAACGGGACGGGCGGCGCCGGGACGTCCGGGCCAGGGGCACCCGAACAAGGGGCGTCGGAGGGCACGACGCGTGCGGTGGGCAGGCCGGCGACCGGTCCGGAGGGTGGCCCGGCCGGCCGGGCCACCGGCGGCGGCGCGGACGGCAACTACCAGGCGCACTTCCGGGTGTGGCGTGGCGACGGCGACGGCGGCGGCCTGCAGGACTACACGGTGGAGGTACACGAGGGCGAGGTCGTCCTCGACATCATCCACCGGCTGCAGGCCACCCAGGCGCCGGACATGGCGGTGCGCTGGAACTGCAAGGCCGGCAAGTGCGGGTCCTGCAGCGCCGAGATCAACGGGCGGCCGCGGCTGCTGTGCATGACGCGGATGTCGGTCTTCGACCGCGAGGCCGTCATCACCGTCACCCCGATGCGCACCTTCCCGGTGATCCGCGACCTGGTCACCGACGTGTCGTTCAACTACGCCAAGGCGCGGGAGATCCCGTCGTTCGTGCCGCCGCAGGGCCTGGCCCCGGGCGAGTACCGGATGCAGCAGGAGGACGTGGGCAGGTCCCAGGAGTTCCGCAAGTGCATCGAGTGCTTCCTGTGCCAGGACACCTGTCACGTGGTACGGGACCACGAGGAGAACAAGCCGGCCTTCGCCGGGCCGCGGTTCCTGATGCGCGCCGCCGAGCTGGACATGCACCCGCTGGACGCCGCCGAGGAGCAGGGCCTGGACCGCAAGCGGACGGCGCAGGACGAGCACGGGCTGGGCTACTGCAACATCACCAAGTGCTGCACGGAGGTCTGCCCGGAGAACATCAAGATCACCGACAACGCGCTGATCCCGCTCAAGGAGCGGGCGGTGGACCGCAAGTACGACCCGCTGGTCTGGCTGGGCAACACCATCCGCCGCCGCAGGTGACCCGCGACTGCCCGGCGCCCCCGTCCTGCTCCGGGACGGGGGCGCCGGGCTGTCGGCGGCAGGACGTATTCTCGCCGGGCTAGGACCGAAGAAGGACGGGGGATCTCCCATGGCCGTGCAAGACCGACGCCCGGCGAGTCCGTGGCCGGCGCTGTGGGCGCTGGTCCTGGGGTTCTTCATGATCCTCGTCGACTCCACGATCGTCTCCGTCGCCACTCCGGCGATCATGGAGGGGCTGGACGCCGACGTCACCTCCGTCGTCTGGGTCACCAGTTCCTACCTGCTGACCTACGCCGTCCCGCTGCTGGTCACCGGCCGGCTGGGCGACCGGTTCGGGCCGCGCACGGTGTACCTGACGGGCCTGGCCGTCTTCACCACTGCCTCCCTGTGGTGCGGCATGACCGGCACCATCGACCAGCTGATCGTCGCCCGCGCCGTGCAGGGGCTGGGCGCCTCGATGATGACGCCGCAGACCATGGCCGTGATCACCCGTACCTTCCCCGCCGACCAGCGCGGCCGGGCCATGAGCCTGTGGGGCGCCGTGGCGGGTGTGGCCACCCTGGTCGGCCCGATCCTGGGCGGCGTGCTGGTCGACTCGCTGGGCTGGGAGTGGATCTTCTTCATCAACGTGCCGGTCGGCGTGGTCGGTTTCGTGCTCGCCTGGCGGCTGGTCCCGCAGCTGGAGAACCACTCCCACCGCTTCGACCTACCCGGTGTCGCGCTCAGCGCGGTCGGCATGTTCCTGCTGGTGTTCGGCATCCAGGAGGGCGAGGCCTACGACTGGGGCACCCTGACCGGCCCCGTCACCGTGTGGCGGCTCATCGGCGCCGGTGTGCTGGTCATAGCCGGGTTCCTGTGGTGGCAGGCCCGCAACCGGGGCGAACCGCTCGTCTCGCCCGCCCTCTTCCGCGACCGCAACTTCAGCCTCGCCAACGTGGCCATCACCACCGTCGGGTTCGCCATCACGGCCATGGCCTTCCCGCTGATGCTGTGGGCCCAGCTGGTGCGCGGTTACAGCCCGACCCGCGCCGCGCTGTTGCTGGTGCCCATGGCGGTGCTGGCCGGTGGGCTCGCCCCGTGGGTGGGCAGGTTGACCGACCGCATGCACCCGCGGCTCCTGACCGGCGTCGGCCTCACCGCCTTCCCCGTCGCCCTGGTGTGGATCGCCGGCGTGATGAGCCCGGACGACGCCATCTGGACCGTGCTGCTGCCCATCGGTCTGCTCGGCATCGCCAACGCCTTCATGTGGGCGCCGATCGGCTCGACCGCCACCCGCAACCTGCCCATGAGCCAGGCGGGCGCCGGGGCCGGCGTCTACAACACCACCCGCCAGGTCGGCGCCGTGCTGGGCAGCGCCGCCGTCGCGGCCCTGATGGACGCGCGGGTCGCGGCGCAGCTGCCGCCAGGCGCCTCCTCGAGCGCCGCCGCCGGCTCGATGGGTGGCGGCGCGCTGCCCGACTTCCTGCGGGACGGCTTCAACAGCGCGATGGCCGAGTCCCTGCTGCTGCCGGCCGCCGTGCTGGTGCTCGGCCTGGCCGCGGTGCTGTGCTTCGAGCGGCCCGGCCACCTCAGGTCGGCCGCGAAGCCCGCCGAGGACGGCGTACCGGCTGCCACCGGCTGCTGATCCGCCATTCGTGGCAGGTGGCCGGGGGCGGCCCGCCACAGTGCACCGCCGCCCGGCCGCCCGGGTGATTCCGCCGCCCCCGCCGCGGCAGCCCGGCAGCGACGGGGAACGGGTGCGCCCGTGGACCGACTCTTCGCAGACCCGCTGTTCCGGATGTTCGCCGAACGGGCCCTGACGACGATGACCCGCGGCGGCGCCGAGTACGGCGAGGTCGCGGCCACGACGGGGCGGATCGCCGAGGGCGACGCGGACGCCTGGCACCGCGAGTGGGCTGCCACCGCCGGGCAGGTCGAGGCGTGGGGGCGGCAGAGCGCGGCGCGCAGCCACCGGGTCAGCGCCCGTGAGGCCTTCCTGCGGGCCACCACCTATCACCGGATCTCCTACGCTCCGCTCTTCGGCGCGCCCCCCGACCCGCGACTGCTGACGGCGTTCGACCGCGAGACGGCGTGCTTCGACCGGTTCGCCGACCTCGCCGACCACCCGGTGCTGCGCACGTCGGTCCCGTTCGAGGGCACGGTGCTGCCCGGCTACGTCTGCCTGCCCGCGGTCGGGGACGGTCCGCTCGCCACACTCATCGCCGTCGACGGCTACGACTCGAACGTCCACGAGATGTACTGGTCACATGCACAGCCTGCCGTGCGTCGCGGCTATGCCTGCCTGCTCGTCGACGGCCCCGGGCAGGGCGAGCCGCTGATCGGGCAGGGGCTGCCGATGCGCCCCGACTGGGAGACCGTGCTGCGGGCCGTGGTGGATCACGCCGTGACCCTGCCGCGCGTCGACGGCGCACGGCTGGCCGTCATGGGCTGGAGCTTCGGCGGCTACCTCGCCCCGCGCGGCGTGAGCGGGGAGCCGCGGGTCTCGGCACTGGTCGCGGACCCCGGCCACTGGGACCAGCTCGGCCCGTTCCGAGACGCGCTGCCGCTCCCGGAGGAGCTGCGGGACCGGCTGCCCGAGGTGGACCCGGCGGACCTCGAGCCGCATCTGCGGCCGCTGGCCGAAGACCGGGTGCTGCACTGGAAGTTCGTCCAGCGCGGCCTGTGGGTGCACGGCCTGCGGACGCTGGGCGAGTACGTGGTCGAGGCGGGTCGCTACACCCTCTCCGACGTCGTGGAGCGGATCCGTTGCCCCACGCTCGTCGCGTCCGGCGAGGGCGATCCCACGTCCGGGGGCGCGGACGCGCTCTACGAGGCGCTGCGCTGCCCGAAGGAGCGGGTGCGCTTCACCGCCGCCGAGGGCGCGGCAGGCCACTGCGTGGGCTGGAACCGGTCCCGCTTCGACCAGCGGATCTTCGACTGGCTGGATGAGACGCTCAGGCGCTGAACGGCCCGCGACGACGGCTCACAGCTTCCGCAGCGACAGGCGGCGCACCTGGTGGTCTGCCGCCTTGTGCAGCACCAGGTCGGCGCGGGCCCGGGTGGGCGCGATGTTGTCCGTCAGGTTCGGCTCGTTGATCGTGCGCCAGGTGGTGCGCGCGTAGTCCAGCGCCTCGCTCTCCCCGACCCGGGTATGGCGGTGGAAGTAGGAGCGCGGGTTGGTGAAGGCCGTGGCGCGCAGGGTGCGGAACCGCTCCAGGTACCAGCGTTCGATGTCCTCGGTGCGGGCGTCGACGTAGACGGAGAAGTCGAAGTGGTCGGCCAGGCCCATCCGGCGGCGGCCGTCCCTGCCGGGACGCGGGGGCTGCAACACGTTCAGACCCTCGACGATGAGGATGTCGGGCCGGTGCACGGTGAGCCGCTCGTCGGGCACGATGTCGTACGTCAGATGGGAGTAGACGGGTGCGCTCGTCTCCCCGCGCCCCGCCTTCACCTCCGCGACGAAGCGCAGCAGCGCACGCTGGTCGTAGGACTCGGGGAAGCCCTTGCGGCGCATCAGCCCGCGCCGCTCCAGCTCCGCGTTCGGCAGCAGGAAGCCGTCGGTGGTCACCAGCTCGACGCGCGGGTGCTCGGGCCAGCGGGCCAGCAGCGTCTGCAGCAGCCGCGCCGTGGTGGACTTTCCGACGGCGACGCTGCCGGCGACGCCGATGACGAACGGGGTGGCCGGCCGGCCGCTGGTGCCGAGGAAGTGGTTGCGGGCCCGGCGCAGCCCGTGGGTCGCGGCGACATGCAGGTTGAGCAGCCGGGAGAGCGGCACGTACACCTCGCGGACCTCGTCCAGGTCGGTGACCTCGCCGAGCCCGCGCAGCCGCGTCACCTCCTCGGCGGTCAGCGGCAGCAGGGTGCGCTCACGCAACGCGCTCCACTCGGCGCGGCCGAGGTCGATGTACGGACTGCGGGCGAGAGCCGGAGAGGTCAACCTGCTCACTCTCCGCCTCCGGCGCCGAGGACGCGCCGGCAGTCCCGCCGCGCGGGATCGCTGAGCAGCGGGGCCAAGCGGTCGAACAGCTCCGCCAGGCCGGGTCCCCACCGGCGGCGGAAGTCCGCGTCGAGCTCGGCGAGATCCAGCTCGTTGGCCGCCGTGAGTTCGGCGATGTCGCGACGCCGCGCCGGTGTCGGGGTGACCGTGCCGCCGGTGAACCGGTCGCGGAAGGCGCCGCCGTCGTCCGCGAGCGCCGGGTAGGAGGCCGTACGGTCGCACGACGCGTAGAGGTACACGAGGGCTTCGGCCTCGGCACCGACGGCGGTGCGCAGCGCGGCGCGGCGCTCCAGCGGGAGCAGCGAGAGCGCGAAGCCGTCGGTGCCGTAGAACGCGTGGCAGAGCCCTGCCAGTTGCAGCGCCTCACGCGCGCCCCACCTGGCCAGCCGGTCCCGGACCCGCCACAGGTGGGCGAGCAGCGTGCCGCCCGGGTGCTCGAGGTGGTCGGCTCCGGTGGCACGCAGCAGCGCGAGGGCGTCGTCCGTGGCGGTCACGTCCGCAGTGTGGACTCCCGGTGTGCGGCCCGTCAGTGACGGGCGGCACACCGGGGCGGTCAAACCGGGCGGTCAGCCGTCGAGTTGGCCGATGGTGGCGATGGACGGGCCGCGCCTGGCCTGCAGGTCCGCCGCGACGGACTCCGCGTCCCGCAGCACGCGGACCGCGTTTCGCCAGGTCAGCTTCGCCAGGTCCTCCTCGGACCAGCGGCGCTGCAGCAGTTCGGCGACCAGGAGCGGGTAGCCGGCGACGTCGTCGAGCCCCTGCGTGGTCAGGGTGGTGCCGTCGAAGTCGCCGCCGATGCCGATGTGGTCGATGCCGGCGACCTCGCGCATGTGGTCGAGGTGGTCGGCGACGGTGGACACCGTGGCGACGGGCCGCGGGTTCGCGGCCTCGTAGGCGCGCCGTACCGCGAGCCCCTGCTCACTGCCGTCGAGCTCGTGCAGGCCCCGGCCGTGCATGTGCGCGTCGGCGGCCTGCGACCAGGCGATGACCTCGGGCTGCACGAACTTCGAGACGAACGTGACCATGGCGACGCCGCCGTTGGCGGGCAACTGCGCGAGCACGTCGTCGGGGATGTTGCGCGGATGGTCGCACACCGCGCGGGAGGAGGAGTGCGAGAAGACCACCGGCGCCTCGCTGACGCGCAGCGCGTCCCGCATGGTGCTCGCGGCGACATGACTGAGGTCGACGAGCATGCCGCAGCGGTTCATCTCGCGCACGACCTCCTCGCCGAAGCGGGTGAGGCCGTCGTGCCGTGGCTCGTCGGTCGCGGAGTCCGCCCAGTCGATCGTGTCGTTGTGGGTGAGCGTCATGTAGCGCACACCGAGCCGGTGCAGGGCGCGGAGCGTGCCGAGCGAGTTGTTGATGGAGTGCCCGCCCTCGGCGCCCATCAGCGAGGCGATGCGGCCGTCGGCGCGCGCGGCCTCCATCTCCGCGGCGGTGTCGGCCAGCCGCAGGTCGGCCGGATAGCGGTCGGCCAGCTGCCGCACCACGTCGACCTGTTCCAGGCAGGCGCTGACGGCGGCGTCGCCGGTCAGGTCGGTGCGCACGTACACGGACCAGAACTGCGCGCCGACGCCGCCGGCGCGCAGCCGGGGGATGTCGGTGTGCAGGTGGGCGGAACAGTCGCCGGCGATGTCGCGCCGGTCGATGTCGTAGCCGACCTGCTCGCGAAGCGCCCAGGGAAGGTCGTTGTGCCCGTCGACGACGGGGTGCTCGGCGAGCAGTTCGCGGGCGCGGGCGAGCGTGTCGTCCGCGGGCGTCGTGGCGGTCACTTGGCGGCACCTCCGAAACCGAAGCCGGCCTCGGCGCCGGCGATCCTGGCGCGCAGCCGGGCGCCCTTGTCCTTGGCCTGCTGGTTCAGGTCCTGCTGGAAGGAGGTCATCGCCTCCCGCAGCCGCCGGTCGTGTGCGGCCAGGATCCGCGCGGCGAGCAGGCCCGCGTTGCGGGCGCCGCCGACGGAGACTGTGGCCACCGGCACGCCGGCCGGCATCTGCACGATGGACAGCAGCGAGTCCATCCCGTCGAGGTACTTCAGCGGCACGGGCACCCCGATGACGGGCAGCGGGGTGACGGAGGCGAGCATGCCCGGCAGGTGGGCGGCGCCGCCGGCCCCGGCGATGATCGCCTGCAGCCCGCGGTCGGCGGCCTGCTCGCCGTAGGCGATCATCTCCTGCGGCATGCGGTGGGCGGAGACGACATCGACCTCGTGGCGGATGTCGAACTCGTCCAGCGCCTCGGCGGCGGCCTTCATGACCGGCCAGTCGGAGTCGGAGCCCATCACGATGCCGACGGCGGGGCTCCCGGCGGCGTCCGGTTCGGCAGGTGCGGTCACTCTCTGATCGTCCCTCGCAGGTATCCGGCGGCGTGGGCGGCGCGCTCGCGCACGTCGGCCAGATCGTCGCCGTAGGTGGTGACGTGGCCGACCTTACGTCCGGGCTTCACGTCCTTGCCGTACATGTGGATCTTCAGGTGCGGGTCGTGGGCCATGCAGTGCAGGTAGGGCGTGTACATGTCCTTGTAATCGCCGCCGAGCACGTTGGCCATGACCGTCCAGGGGGCCCGCGGGTGCGGGCTGCCCAGCGGAAGGTCGAGCACGGCCCGCAGGTGGTTGGCGAACTGGGAGGTGACGGCGCCGTCCTGCGTCCAGTGGCCCGAGTTGTGCGGCCGCATGGCCAGCTCGTTGACCAGTACCTCACCGTCCCGGGTCTCGAACAGTTCGACGGCGAGGTGGCCGACGACGCCGAGTTCCTGCGCGATGCGCAGCGCGAGGTTCTGCGCGCGGGCGGACAGCCCGGGGTCCAGGCCCGGGGCCGGCGCGATCACGGTGTCGCACACGCCGTCGACCTGGATGGACTCCACGACCGGGTAGGCGACGGCCTGACCGTGCGGGGAGCGGACCACGTTCGCGGCGAGCTCGCGCGCGAAGTCGACCCTCTCCTCCGCGAGGACGGGCACGCCGGCGCGGAACGGCTCGGCGGCCTCCTCCTCGCTGCCCGCGACCCACACGCCCTTGCCGTCGTAGCCGCCGCGCACCGTTTTCAGCACGACGGGAAAGCCGTCACCCTCGCCGGCGAACGCGGTCACGTCCGCCGGGTCCGCGACGATGCGGTGCCGCGGGCAGGGGACGCCGAGCGCGTCGAGCCGGGCCCGCATCACGCCCTTGTCCTGGGCGTGCTCGAGCGCGTCCGGCCCGGGCCGGACGGGGATGCCGTCCGCCTCGAGCGCCCGCAGATGTTCGGTGGGCACATGCTCGTGATCGAAGGTGATCACGTCGCAGCCGCGTGCGAAGGCGCGCAGGGTGTCCAGGTCGCGGTGGTCGCCGAGGACCACGTCCTGGACCGCCTGCGCGGCCGACTCCTGCGGAGTACTGGCGAGAAGCCTGAATCTGATGCCGAGGGGGATGCCCGCCTCGTGGGTCATGCGGGCGAGCTGGCCGCCGCCGACCATGCCGACTACCGGGAACGTCACGCCTCCAGCCTATCCGGCCGCTCCGCGCCGGCCGGGCCGGCATAGGCCGTCGCACTGCGGGGAACGGCGAAGGCTGGTTAGCATGTGGCGGCGGACAGCCCGCGCTAGGACGCCGACCGGACGGAACGCCATCGCCCATGAGTAAGCCGGCCACCGAACGGGACGCCCTGGTAGTCGCGGATGCGGCCGCTGCCGGCGGCTGGGGCGTGAGCTGGCGCGCTTCGGGACGGTCGGTGCTTTCGGCGTCGTGGTGAACGCCGTCGTCTTCAACCTGTGCATCCGCGTCCTGGATCTGCCCTCCGTACGGTCCGGCGTGATCGCGACGGCCGTCGCGACCGGCACGAACTACCTGGGCAACCGCTACTGGGCCTACCGGCAAGCGGACAAGCGGCGGGTGCACCGCGAACTGGTGCTGTTCCTGCTGTTCAGCGGCATCGGTCTGGTGATCGAGAACGGCGCGCTGGCGCTGTCGCACTACTGGCTGGGCTTCACCTCGCCGCTGGCGGACAACGTCGCGAAGTACGTCGTCGGCCTCGGGCTCGGCACGCTGTTCCGGTTCTGGTCCTACCGCACGTGGGTATTCCGCAGCTCGCCGGAGGAGCAGCCGGAACCGGTGACCGTCCCAGTCCTTCCGGAACCCGCCGAACGGGTGGCGGTCTAGGGCCGATCCCGCTGCGGCGGCACTAGGCGCCGTCTGGAGTTTCGCGTCGTTCGCCCGGCTCCGGCGCGAGCTCGTCCGCCTCGCGGCTGAGGAAGAGGGCGAAGACCGGCGGCAGCTGCTGCAGCAGCTCCAGCCGTCCGCCGTCGGCCTCCGCGAGGTCGCGGGCCACGGCGAGCCCGAGTCCGGTGGAGTTCCGTCCGCTCACGGTGCGCTCGAAGACCCGGGCGCCCAGCTCCGGGTCGACGCCGGGGCCCTCGTCGGTGACCTCCACGACGACCTGGTTGCCGGTGACCCGGGTGCGCAGTGCGACCGCACCGTCGCCGTGCATCAGCGCGTTCTCGATGAGCGTGGCCAGCACCTGGGCGACGGCGCCGGGCGTTCCCACGGCCCGCAGGCCCGGCTTGCCACTGCGCACGATGGCCCGGCCCTCTCCCCGGTAGGCCGGCTTCCACTCCTCGATCTGCTGTTTGACGACCTCGTCCAGGTCGAAGCCGACGGCGGACCCGGAGCGCGGATCACGGGAGTTCGTGAGCAGCCGCTGCACGACGTCGGTGAGCCGCTCGACCTGGGACAGCGCGATGGTCGCCTCCTCCTTGACCAGGTCGCGGTCTCCGGGCTGGTCACCCTCGGCGGTCGCGATGATCTCCTCCAGCCGCATGGACAGCGCGGTCAGCGGGGTGCGCAGCTGGTGGGAGGCGTCGCGCGGCGAGCCGCCGCTCGGCGGTCAGCATGCGGGCGATGCGCTCCGCGCTGCCGTCCAGCACGTCGGCGACCCGGTCGAGCTCGGCCACGCCGTAGCGGCGGTGGCGGGGCCGCGGGTCGCCGGAGCCGAGCCGTTCGGCGGTCTCCGCCAGGTCGGTGAGCGGGCCGACCACCCGGTGGGCCTGCCGGACGGCGAGGATCGCCGCGGCCACGATGGCCAGCAGCGCCACACCCAGGATGATCAGGACGGTGCGGCCGACCTCGTCACGCACCGTCGCGCTCGACTCCTGGACGACCACGGTCTCGCCGTGCGCGCCGTGCTGCTCCGCCTGGATGACGGCGCCTTGGGGCTTGTGGCCGAAGACGATCGGCTCGTGCCCGGGGAACCGCACGCGGATGTACCGACTCGGGATCGACGGTGGAGTGCAGCGTCTCGGCGCTGACGGGCTCGCCCGCCACGCGTCGGCTCTCCACCACCGACACCAGGCGGACCGCCTCGGAGCTGACGCTCTCGTGCGCGCTGTCCTCGATGGTGCGGGTCTCCACGATCGCCAGGGAGACCCCGAAGACGGCGATCACGACGAGGACCACGGCGAGCGTGGACTGGATCAGACGACGGCGCATGCCCAGATGCTGTCAGCTCTTCTCGAAGCGGAAGCCGACGCCCCGCACGGTGGCGATGTAGCGCGGGTTCGCGGCGTCGTCCCCGAGCTTCTTTCGCAGCCAGGAGATGTGCATGTCGAGGGTCTTCGTGGAGGACCACCAGGTGGTGTCCCACACCTCGCGCATCAGCTGGTCGCGGGTGACGACCCGGCCGGCGTCGCGCACCAGGACGCGCAGCAGATCGAACTCCTTCGCGGTCAGGTGCAACTCCTCCTCGCCCATCCAGGCGCGGTGGGACTCGGCGTCGATGCGCACCCCGTGCGTGGCGGGCGGCTGGGCGGCCTCGACGGCGGCCCCGCGCCGGAGCAGGGCCCGCACCCGAGCCAGCAGCTCGGCCAGCCGGAACGGCTTGGTGACGTAGTCGTCCGCCCCGGCGTCCAGGCCGACGACCGTGTCGACCTCGTCGGCGCGCGCGGTGAGCACGAGGACGGGGAAGGAGCACCCTTCGGCGCGCAGCCGCCGGCAGACCTCCAGACCGTCCATGCCGGGCAGCCCGAGGTCCAGGACGACGAGGTCGATCTCGTCGCCGACGCCCGCCTCCAGGGCGGCCGGTCCGTCCTCCCGCACCTCGACCTCGTATCCCTCACGCCGCAGCGCGCGGGCCAGGGGCTCGGAGATCGACGCGTCATCCTCGGCGAGCAGTACACGGGTCATGGAGCCGATGGTAGCCCTCGGTGGCCGAGCGTAACGAGCCCGCTCATCGGCTGGTACGAACGGGCACTTCACGGGGGTTGGGGGCCCGACCCCGCCCGCGGGTCCACACAGGCGGCACGCGGCCAACTACCCTATGATTCCTCCTAGAAATGCACACGTCACCTTCGAATCTGCGGGAAAATTTCAACCTAATCCTGTGATTTAGATCGCATCCTCTTCCAATCGGCACGGGGGGCTGCCTTATGGTGAATCGCGATTCAGCAAGTGAACGTCAAGGACCCTTGGCTCGCGGCTACACCAACGACCGGGGGTCCTTTTCCATGCGGAGCCTCCCCCGTGCCCCGCATGTCCCCCCAACCGGGCGCGCAACCGCTCTCGTCGCGGCCCGAACAGAACAGACCAAGGAGCCACCACCATGGCGTCCAGCCTGACGAAGGCACCTCCCGGCGACACCGGGGGCAGGACCTTCTTCGGCCACCCCCGCGGCCTGGCCACGCTCTTCATGACCGAGATGTGGGAGCGGTTCAGCTTCTACGGCATGCGCGCCCTTCTGGTGCTCTACCTGATCGCCGGCGGCCCCGACGCCGGCCACGGTCAGGGCGGCGGTCTGGCGATGAAGCTGACCACCGCCACGGCCATCTACTCGGTGTACAACGCGATGGTCTACCTGCTCGCCATGCCCGGCGGCTGGTTCGGTGACCGCGTCTGGGGCCCCCGCAAGACGGTGGCCATCGCCGGTTTCATCATCATCGCCGGCCACCTGTGCCTGGCCGTGCCGCTCTCCGGCTCGTTCTTCCTCGGCCTGGGTCTGGTCGCGCTGGGTTCCGGTCTGCTGAAGGCCAACATCTCCACGATGGTCGGCCAGCTCTACGACGGCCCGAACGACCCGCGTCGCGACGGCGGCTTCACCATCTTCTACATGGGCATCAACATCGGTGCCTTCCTGGCGCCGCTGGCCATCGGGACCGTCGGCGAGACGGTCAACTGGCACCTCGGCTTCGCGCTGGCCGCGGTCGGCATGGCGCTGGGCCTGGCCCAGTACCTGTTCGGTTACCGGCACCTGCCGGCCGAGAGCGTCACCGCCCCGAAGCCGCTGCAGGTCGAGGAGCGCAACCGCTGGCTGCGTCGCGGTCTGCTGTGGCTGGCCGCCGCCGCGGTGTTCTACCTGATCGTCACCTTCGCGGGCGTCTTCACCATCAACTGGGTGCTGCTGCCCATCACGCTGCTCGGCCTGATCATCCCGGCCGCGGTACTGATCCGCATCAAGCGGGACAAGGATCTCGACGAGGTCGAGCAGGGCCGGATGACCAGCTACATCTGGTTCTTCGCCGCTGCCGCGGCCTTCTGGATGATCTACGACCAGGGCGGTTCGACCGTCCAGGCGTTCGGTTCCACCCAGACCACCGGCCAGGTGCTGGGCATGGGCTTCCCCTCCACCTGGTTCCAGTCGCTGAACCCACTGATGATCATGGCGCTGGCCCCGGTCTTCGCCGCCCTGTGGCTGGCGCTGGCGCGGCGCAGCAAGGAGCCGACGACCGCCTCGAAGTTCGCCCTGGGCCTGATCATCATCGGCAGCTCGTTTCTGATCTTCACCCTGGCGATGCTCATGGGCGGCGGCGACGCGAAGGTCAGCCCGATGTGGCTGGTCGCGGTCTACTTCCTGCAGACCGTCGCGGAGCTGTGCCTGTCCCCGGTCGGCCTGTCGCTGACCACGAAGCTGGCCCCGGCAAAGTACGCCAGCCAGATGATGGGCGTGTTCTTCCTGGCCGTGACCACGGGCGACTGCATCACCTCGCTGCTGTCCCTGGCCGGTGTGAACCTGGACCAGTCCGGGGCCGTCGCCACGGAGGCCACGCTGGCCGTCCTGTGCGGCCTGGCGATCCTCGGGTTCCGCAAGAGCGTGAACAAGACCATGGGCGGCATCCACTGACGCCCACGGTGTGACACACGGAAGGGCCCCGGCGCGGAGAGGCGGTTTCTAGTGATCCGCGCCGGGGCCCTTCCGTCGTCGTTCGCCGTCGTCCGCCTCGGCTCGGCGCCGGCTCTGCGGTACGCCGTCAGGCGCCCGGGGCCGCAAACTCGGCCCACACCGTCTTCCCGGTGCCGCCGGGGTTGCGGACGACACCCCAGTCGCGGCACAGCCGCTGCACGATGAACATGCCGTGGCCGCCCGGCCGGCCGGCCCGGTGCGGGCTGCGGGGCGCGGGCGAGCCGCTGCCGGGGTCGACGACCTCCAGCCGCAGCAGGCACGGCCCGTTGCCGATGCGCAGCTCCTCGGGCCCGTCAGCGTGCAGGCACGCGTTCGTCACCAGTTCGGAGACGACCAGCAGCACGTCCTCGGCGGCGGCGCGCTGGTCGGCGGTGACGGCAGGCAGCCAGCCCCAGTCGTGCAGGGCGTGCCGGGTGAAGTCACGGGCCCGTGCCACGGCGCCGTGCGCGCCGACGAGCCGCAGCCTGCGCACCTGGCGCATCGCCCGCCTCCGCTCATCGGCGCCCGCAGCGCCGCTCGAGTCGTCCTGTGGGGCGCGACGGCCGCCGACGGCGCCAGGCGCATCGGCCGTGCCCGTGGTGTCCGCGCCCGCCGGCGGGCGCCCGGCGTCCGGCGCGGCCGCGGTCGTCGCGGCGCTCTCGGAGTCCGGACCGCGGTCGCCCGCCGGGTACGGCCGGGTGGTGCTCATCAGTGGTTCACCTCACCGCTCACCTGAAGGATTCACCAGGGCTCCTGCCCTGCCCGCCCGTGAGAACACCCACGGATTCCGGCCGAGGAGTGTGATGCGCGTAACGCGCGGATCAGGCCTCCGGCACGTTCGCGAGCGCGGAGTCGAGGTCGGCGTGGACGGTGAAGACCGCCTCGGCCCCCGTGATCTCGAACACGCGGGCGACGACGGGTGTCATTCCGGCCAAATGGACGCCACCGCCGGCGGCCTCGGCCTGCAGCCGGGCGCCGAGCAGCACGTTGAGGCCCGTGGAATCGCAGAACTCCAGACCTGAGCAATCGACGACGAGGCGGCTGTAGCCGTCCGCCACGCACTGCTCCAGCGGTTCGCTCAGCAGCCCCGCGGTGTCGTGATCAAGCTCACCTTCAGGAGTCAGCACGGCGGAAGCACCGTGATGCCGGACGCCGACCGAGAGCCGCCCCCGGCTCGTACCACCGGGTATCCCGCGGTCCATGCACACCCCTTCAGGCCTTCACGTTCGTGGAAGCAGGCGTCCACACTACCGCCCGTGTGACGCGCTCCGGTAGCCGAACAACCTGTACACGACATCAGTTTTCGGACAATGCGCACTTGCCATACATGTGTGGGACCGGGTAGGCCTAGTAAAGACATCTCAAACACGTCGGCTTTGGAGGCGCCGCACCTCGTAGTGCACGTCACAGGCTCCAGGCAGCCATATGCCGAGAATCATGGAGGACACCATGTCACCCCGGCTCGATCACGGGATATCGGAGATCACCGACCCGGCCGTACCGGCCCAGAGCGGCGCGGACGCGAGCCCGGACGCCCTCGTCCACGATGAGGAGACCGAGGTCTCCCCCTCCGAGACCGCCGTTGAGGCCTTCCTCGACGACCTCGGCCTCCCGGAGACCCCCTCGTTCGACGAGGTGGGCCCGGTGGACGCGCGGGCGCTGTCCAGGACCCTCTTCGAACGCCTCGAGATCCTCGAGGAGGGCACGCACGAGTACTCCTACGTCCGCAACACACTGGTCGAGCTGAACCTCGCACTGGTGAAGTTCGCGGCCTCCCGGTTCCGCTCCCGCAGCGAGCCCATGGAGGACATCGTGCAGGTCGGCACGATCGGCCTCATCAAGGCGATCGACCGGTTCGAGCTCGACCGAGGGGTCGAGTTCCCGACGTTCGCCATGCCGACCATCGTCGGCGAGATCAAGCGCTTCTTCCGCGACACGTCCTGGTCAGTGCGCGTCCCGCGCCGGCTGCAGGAACTGCGGCTGGACCTGGCGAAGGCCGGTGACGAGCTGGCACAGCGGCTGGACCGCGCCCCGACCGTCCAGGAGCTGGCCGACCGGCTGCACATCTCCCCCGACGATGTCGTCGAGGGTATGGCCGCCTCGAACGCCTACACCGCCAGCTCTCTCGACGCGCAGCCTGAGGAGGACGACACCGAGGGCGCGCTGGCCGACCGCATCGGCTACGAGGACCACGGCCTGGAGGGCATCGAGTACGTCGAGTCCCTCAAGCCGCTGATCGCCGACCTGGCGCCGCGCGACCGGAAGATCCTCTCGCTGCGCTTCGTCGCCAACATGACGCAGTCCGAGATCGGCGAGGAGCTGGGCATCTCCCAGATGCACGTCTCGCGGCTGCTCTCACGGACGCTGAGCCGGCTCCGCAAGGGGCTGATGGTGGAGGATTGACCGGGAGGGACCGGATCTCCGGCCACCCGCAGTGACGTGCGTGAGGGAGCCCCCGCCGACCCGGCGAGGGCTCCCTCACGTGTGCACGCCCGGGTGCCCTCAGACCACGCGGACACCGCGCCGCCACACGGCCCCCACCAGCGGCACTCCCGGCCGGTAGGCGAGGTGGACGTGCGAGGGCGCGTCGAGCAGCGTCAGGTCGGCTCGGGCGCCCGGCGCGATCCGGCCCACGTCTGCGCGGCGCAGCGCCTGCGCCCCGCCGGCGGTCGCGGACCACACGGCCTCGTCCGGCGTCATGCCCATCTCACGGACCGCGACGGCCACGCAGAACGGCATGGACGAGGTGAAGGACGAGCCGGGGTTGCAGTCCGTGGACAGCGCGAGGGTGGCTCCGGCGTCGAGCAGCCGCCGGGCGTCGGGATAGACGGCGCGGGTGGAGAACTCGCAGCCCGGCAGCAGCGTCGCCACCGTAGTGCCGGCGGCCTGGCCGAGCGCGTCGACATCGGCGTCGGTCAGGTGCGTGCAGTGGTCGGCGGAGGCTGCCTCCAGCTCGACAGCCAGCTGCACGCCGGGGCCGTGGCCCAGCTGGTTGGCGTGCAGGCGGGGGGTGAGCCCGCGGGCCTTGCCGGCGGTGAGCACGGCCCGTGCCTGGTCACCGTCGAAGGCGCCCTTCTCGCAGAACGCGTCGACCCAGCGGGCGTGCGGCGCGCAGGCGTCCAGCATGGGGCCGGTGACCTGCGCGACGTAACCGGCCGGGTCCTCGGCGAACTCGGGCGCGACGACGTGTGCCCCGAGGAAGGTGACCTCGTCGGTGTGCGCGGCCGCGATCCGCAGGCAGCGGGCCTCCTGCTCCGTGGTCAGCCCGTACCCGGACTTGGTCTCCATGGTGGTGGTGCCCTGGCGGAGCGCCTCCTTCAGGTACCGGGCCAGGGTGGCGGCGAGTTCGTCGTCACTCGCGGCGCGGGTCGCCGCGACGGTGGAGCGGATGCCGCCGGCGGTGTAGGGCCGCCCGGACATGCGGGCGCCGAACTCCTGGGTGCGGTCACCGGCGAAGACCAGATGGGAGTGGGAGTCGACGAACCCGGGCAACACGGCGCGGCCGCCCGCGTCGTGGCGCCCGTCCGCCTGCGGCGCTCGTGCCGACGGGCCCACCCAGGCGACGCGCTCCCCCTCGATGACGACCGCCGCGTCCGTCACCAGGCCGAGCGGGCCGTCGCCGAGGGCGGGGTCGTTGGTGACGAGGGAGCCGATGCCGGTGAGCAGTGTGGTCTGTGCCATGTCGTTCCTTGTGTCGGTCCTGCTGTCGGGTCGGTCAGGACGGCCGCAGGTCGGCGATGGCGGCGGCCAGGGCCTGCGGCACGTCGGGCAGCAGGGTGTGCATGCCGTCCCGGACGATCTGCCGGCCGGCGACCACGGTGTGCCGCACGTCGGCGGCAGTGGCGGCGAAGACGGCCGTCTCCGGGGCGAGTCGGGACTCGGGGCCGGCGGTGCGCAGGGTGTCCAGGGCGACCGTGGTGAAGTCGGCGGGCGCCCCCGAGGCAAGCCGGCCTGCCTCGGGCCAGCCGAGGGCGGCGTGCCCGGCAGTCGTCGCGGCGTGCAGCAGCTCGGCGGCCGTCCAGTGGCCGCGAGTCCGGGTGCGCAGCCGCTCGTCCAGTTCCATGGCCCGCGCCTCCTCGAACAGGTCGATGACGGCGTGACTGTCGCTGCCCAGCGACAGCGGACTGCCGGCCCGTTCCACGGCGAGCGCCGGGCCGATCCCGTCGGCCAGGTCCCGTTCGGTGGTGGGGCACATGCACACGCCGGTGGCGGAGCCGCCGAGGCGGGCGATGTCGCCGTCGGTGAGGTGCGTGGCGTGCACGGCGGTGGTGCGCGGGCCGAGCACCCCGTGTTCGGCCAGCAGTTCGGTGGGGGTGCAGCCGTGCGCCGCCCGGCATGCCTCGTTCTCCGCGGTCTGTTCGGACAGGTGCACGTGCAGCGGGGCGTGCCGCGGTCTCGGCCCACGCGGCGACGGCGGCCAGTTCGGCCGCCGGGACCGCCCGCACCGAGTGCACGGCCGCGCCGATGCGGGTTGTGTCGTCGGCGCGGAGCGCGGCGGCGCGCTCGGCCCACCGTTCGGCGGTACCGTCGCTGAACCGCCGCTGATGGGCGTCGGCTTCGGCGCCGAAGCCGGAGGAGAGGTAACAGGTGTCCAGCAGGGTCAGCCGGAGGCCGGCCTCGGCGGCCGCCGCGATGAGCGCGGCGCCCATCTCGTTGGGGTCGTCGTAACGGGCACCGCCCGGCGCGTGGTGCAGGTAGTGGAACTCCCCGACGCACGTGATGCCGGCAAGCGCCATCTCGGCGTAAACGGCCCGGGCGAGGCTGAAGTACCGCTCGGGCGTGAGCGCTTCGGCGACTCCGTACATCACCTCACGCCACGTCCAGAAGGTGCCCGAGCCGACCTGGACGCTGCCGCGCAGCGCTCGGTGGAAGGCGTGCGAGTGCGCGTTCGCCAGGCCGGGCAGGGTGAAGCCGCGCAGCGGCTCGGCGCCGGGCGGCGGCGCCGGAACGCCCGTACGGACGGCGGCGATCCGGCCGTCCGTCACCGCCACCACGGCGCCGGAGACCACGCGGCCCTCCACCCAGGCGTGCTCCAGCCAGAAGTCGCGGCTGCCCGTCACCGACATGCCAGGTCCTCCAGTACGTCGGCCAGTGCCCGCACCCCGGCCACGCAGTCGTCCTCGGCGGCGAACTCGGCCGGCGAGTGCGAGACGCCGGTCGGGTTGCGCACGAACAGCATGGCGGTCGGCAGGTGCGCGGAAAGGATGCCCGCGTCGTGCCCGGCGCCGGTGGGCAGCACGGGCACACCGCCCAGCCGGCCGGCGAGGCGGTCGCGCAGGGCGTGCGCGAACTCCACGACAGGTGTGAACGACTCGCGCGAGACCGTCACCTCGACCCCGTCGCGCAGGCCGCGCTCGCGTGCGGACTCCTCGACGGCCTGCACGAGGGCGGCCAGCGTCTGCTCGTCGGCGGCGCGGGAGTCCAGCCAGCCGCGCACCAGGGAGGGGATGGCGTTGACGCCGTTCGGCTCGACGGCCACCTTCCCGAAGGTGGCCAGCGCCCCGGCCAGCCGCGCCTTCTTGCGGGCGGCCAGCACGGTGGTGGCATACGTCAGCATCGGGTCCCGCCGGTCTTCCAGCAGGGTGGTGCCGGCATGGTTGGCCTCGCCGCGGAAGTCGAACCGCCAGCGGCCGTGCGGCCAGATCGCCGAGGCGACGCCGACGGGGTGCGGCGTCTCGGCCAGCGCCCGGCCCTGCTCGACGTGCAGTTCGACGAATGCTCCGATACGGGCCAGGCGTTCGGGGTCCGCGCCGATGTGATCCGGGTCGTGTCCGGCGTGCTCCATCGCCTGCGGCAGCGAGACGCCGTCGGCGTCGCGCAACTTGTGCGCCGCCTCGACTGCCAGCTGCCCGGAGGCCAGTCGTGACCCGACGCAGGCGAGGCCGAAGCGGGCACCCTCCTCGTCACCGAAGTTGACGACGGCGAACGGCCTGTCGAACGAGGCGCCCCGGGCATGGAGTTCGTCGAGCGCAGCGAAGGCGGAGACGACGCCCAGCGGGCCGTCGAAGGCACCGCCGTCCGGCACGGAGTCCAGGTGCGAGCCGGTGACGACGGCGTCGCCGGCGACCGGGTCGCCGAGCCAGGCCCACTGGTTGCCGTTGCGGTCCACCTCGCAGGCCAGGCCACGGGCCTTCGCCTGCTCGTCGAACCACGCCCGGCACTCGGCGTCGGCCGCGTTCCACGCGAACCGCCGGTACCCCCCGGAGGAGGTGTCCCGCCCGACGGGCGCGAGTTCCCGCCACATCTCCTGGAATGACGCGCGGGGGCCGGTGCTCCGCCCCGGCGCCCGCTCCTCGATCGCCGGACGGGCCGGGGTCGACCCGTGTTCGGCCGTCACGCGTCGCCCTCCCGCATCGGGACACGGACTCCCCGCTCCGCGGCGACCTTCTCAGCGCCGTCGTATCCGGCGTCGACGTGCCGGATGACACCCATCCCCGGGTCGTTCGTCAGCACACGCCGTAGCTTCTCGCCGGCCAGGGCCGTGCCGTCGGCGACCGTGACCTGGCCGGCGTGGAGGGAGCGGCCCATGCCGACGCCGCCGCCGTGGTGCAGCGACACCCACGAGGCGCCCGACGAGACGTTCACCATCGCGTTCAGCAGCGGCCAGTCGGCGATCGCGTCCGACCCGTCCAGCATGGCTTCGGTCTCCCGGTACGGGGAGGCGACCGAGCCGCAGTCCAGGTGGTCGCGGCCCAGCGCCAGCGGCGCGCTGATCTCGCCGTTCGCCACCATGTCGTTGAACCGCTCGCCGGCCTTGTCGCGTTCGCCGTAGCCGAGCCAGCAGATGCGGGCCGGCAGACCCTGGAAGCGCACGCGTTCGCCGGCCAGTTTGATCCAGCGGGCCAGCGACTCGTTCTCCGGGAACAGGTCGAGGAGCGCCCGGTCGGTCGCGGCGATGTCCTTCGGGTCGCCGGACAGGGCGGCCCAGCGGAAGGGGCCCTTGCCCTCGCAGAACAGCGGACGGATGTAGGCGGGCACGAAGCCCGGATAGTCGAAGGCGCGGGCGTAGCCCGCGGTGCGGGCCTCGCCGCGCAGGGAGTTGCCGTAGTCGAATACCTCGGCGCCGGCGTCCATGAATCCGACCATTGCCTCGACGTGCCGGGCCATCGACTCCTGCGCGCGCTGCGTGAAGTCGGCGGGCTTGTCGGCCGCGTAGGTGGACATGTCCTCGAAGTCCACGCCGAGGGGCAGGTAGGCGAGCGGGTCGTGCGCGGAGGTCTGGTCGGTGACGATGTCGATGGGCGCGCTCTTCGCGAGCAGCTCCGGCAGCGCCTCGGCGGCGTTGCCGAGCACGCCGATGGACAGCGGCCGCCGCGCGTCGCGCGCCTCGACGGCGATGCTGAGCGCGTGGTCGAGGGAGTCGGCGCGCACGTCGAGGTAGCCGTGCTCGATGCGGCGCTCGATGCGCGAGGGGTCGCACTCGACGCAGATGACGACGCCGTCGTTCATGGTGACGGCCAGCGGCTGGGCGCCGCCCATGCCTCCGAGCCCGGCGGTCAGCGTGATGGTGCCTGCCAACGTCCCGCCGAACCGTTTCGCGGCCACGGCGGCGAACGTCTCGTAGGTGCCCTGCAGGATGCCCTGGGTACCGATGTAGATCCACGAACCGGCGGTCATCTGCCCGTACATGGTCAGACCGAGGGCCTCCAGGCGGCGGAACTCCTCCCAGTTGGCCCAGTCTCCGACCAAATTGGAGTTGGCGATCAGGACGCGCGGCGCCCACTCGTGGGTCTGCATGACGCCGACCGGGCGGCCGGACTGGACGAGCATGGTCTCGTCGTTCCGGAGCGTCGTGAGCGTGCGGACCATCGCGTCGAAGGAGTTCCAGTCGCGGGCGGCCTTGCCGGTGCCGCCGTAGACCACGAGCTTGTCGGGGTGCTCCGCGACCTCGGGATCAAGGTTGTTCTGGAGCATCCGCAGCGCGGCCTCCTGCTGCCACCCGCGCGCGGTGAGCGTGCTGCCGCGCGGGGCCCGTACGGGTCGCGGTCCTGACATGCCCTGCCTCCCTGCTGAAGAGCGCCGCCGCCCGTCGGCGGCATCCATCTATTCATATAGGTTACGGGCTGAATATTTTCAGTCAACAACCACGCTGGGATTCCCCCTGCCCGACATGTTCGACTGGTCCCATGCACCGCACCACCGCCACCACCGCCCACCGCCGTGACCAGGCCGTTCGGGCCGCCGTCGACCAGGGACTGCTCGCCGGCGACGACCAGCCGCTCGCCGCGCTGCTGGACGTCGAGGCCATCCGCGAGACGGCCGCCGACCTGCACGACGCCTTTGCCGCCGTCGCCGCCGACGGACAGCAGGTGCTGCACACCTTCGCCGTGAAGGCCTCCTCCCTGGTGCCGGTGGTACGACTGTTCGCGGAGTGCGGGGTGGGCGCGGAGGTCGCCAGCCCCGGCGAGTCGGCGATCGCGCGGGCGGCCGGAGTGCCGGCCGCCGCAACCGTGCTGGACAGCCCGGCGAAAACGGTCTCCGAGCTGCGCGAGGCGCTGGACGCGGGCGTAGCGCTGAACGCCGACAACCCGCAGGAACTGACACGCCTGGACGCGCTGGGCCCCGGCCCGGACGCCCGGATCGGCGTCCGCGTCAACCCGCAGCTGGGCGGCGGCGCGATCGGCGCGATGAGCACGGCGACGGCCACCTCGAAGTTCGGCGTCGCACTGCGTGACGAGGGCGCCCGCGCGTGGGTGCTCGCCGCGTTCCGCGACCGCCCCTGGCTGACCCGGCTGCACTGCCACGTCGGCTCGCAGGGCATGCCGCTGGAGATGATGGCCTCCGGCGTGCGCGCCACCTGGGAACTGGCCGAGGAGATCAACGCGGCCGCCGGGCGGCGACAGGTCACCACGCTCGACATCGGCGGCGGACTGCCCGTCAATTTCGATTCCGACGAAGTGACGCCGACCTACCACGAGTACGCGCGGGCACTCGCCGAGACCGTGCCCGGCCTGTTCGACGGACGCTACGGCCTGGTGACGGAGTTCGGACGCTCACTCCTCGCCAAGGCCGGCCTGGTGCTCGCACGGGTGGAATACGCCAAGTCAGCGGGCGGCCGGCCCATCGCGGTCACGCACGCGGGCGCCCAGGTGGCGGTCCGCACGGTCTTCACCCCGGACGCCTGGCCGCTGCGGGTGACCGCGTACGACCCGAAGGGCCTCCCGAAGGAGGGCCAGGACCTCGCCCAGGACATCGCCGGCCCGTGCTGCTTCGCCGGAGACCTGGTCGCCCGGGACCGGGCCCTGCCGGAGCTGGAAGCCGGTGACCTGATCGCCGTCCTCGACACGGGCGCCTACTACTTCTCCAACCCGTTCGGCTACAACTCGCTGACCCGACCGGGCGTCTACGGCTTCACCTGCACGCAGGACGGCGGCGTGCGGTTCGCCACGATCCGCCCGCCACAGCAGCTGGCCGACGTGGTCACCGAATCCGGCGGCGCCCACCGCGATGCCCTGTCCGGGCTCTGAACGAGCTGCCCCTACCCGACTTCCCGGAGGGCCGCTAACGTAACGGCGACGTGACGACAACGTGCCGTCACGGTGCACTTTCCGTGCACACGGGGAGGGGAATGGTCGTGTCGGTGGAGAAGCTGCCGAACCGGTGGTCACGCACTCTGCGGTGGCCACCTGGGGGCGGGTCGGCGCTCCAACGCGCCCGTATTTTCATGATATTGACCACCTTGCTGTACCGGGCCAGCCATCTCACCGACGGCCTCCTCGGCGTCTCACGGCTGGAACAGGCCCGACTGGCCCAGTACGTGGGGCTCGGCGCCGTCCTGTGGCTGAGTGTGCTCACCTACGGAACCGGAGTGAGACGGGGACGATTCGTCCGAGGGCATGTCTGGGCGGACGTCCTGGTCACCGGTTGCGTGCTCCCGTTCCTCATCTGGGCCTGGGGCGGCGCACGGGACCCCGGCTCGCTCGCATGGGCGATGCTGCTGGGCAACTCGGCGTGCGCCGCCGCAGCCGTCGCGCTCGAACGGTTCCGGGTACTCGCCGCCGTCGTGCCGGTCATGGCGCTGCACCTCTTCGGCTACCGCATCGTGCACGCGAGCCCCTCGATCTTCCTCGGCCACCTCAACTCACTGGCCTCGTCCGCCGCCGTGGCGTGGATCATGTGGTGGTACCTGCGGCGTCAGGGGTGGCTCCTCGACGACGCCAACGCCCGCGCGCTGGACGCGGAGACACGCAAGGCGCGTTACGCCGAGCGGCTCGAACACCACCGGGCGCTGCATGACACCGTCCTGGCCACACTCACCGCCCTCGCCACCGGCAGGGTCGACTCCGACAGCTCCCAGATACGCGCCCGCTGCGCCCGCGAGGCCGCGTACCTGCGCCGGCTGATCCAGCGGACCGCCGACGAGACACCGCGCCGCGAGATCGGCGCCGCGCTGGAGGAGGCGGTCGCCGCGGCCGAGGACCTGCGGTTACGGGTCACGACGCGATACCACAACCTGCCCGAGGTGCCGCCCCCGGTCGCCGCCGCACTCGCCGACGCGGTGCGCGAAGCCCTCAACAACGTGCTGCGACACTCGGGAAGCGGCCAGGCCTTCCTGACCGCGACCGGAGCCTCCGACGGGAACGGCGGCGCCCTGATCACCGTGGTGGACCGGGGAGACGGCTTCGATCCCGCGCGGACCCGGCAGGGTTTCGGGCTTCGCGATTCGGTCCACGGCCGGATGGCGGCCGTCGGCGGCCGGGCGACCGTGGACGCCGCTCCCGGCGAGGGGGCCCGGGTGGAGCTGCGATGGCCGGGGTGATCACGTGCGCCGTGGCCGACGACGACCGGATGCTGTTGGACGGCATGCGGGCCTGGCTGGGCACGGTCCCACAACTCCGGTTGACGGCGACCGCCGCCACCGTCGACGAGTTGCTCGCCGCGTACGGTCCGCCGGCCGACGTCGTCCTTCTCGACCTGCTGCTGCGGGACGGCTCCGCCGTCGGCGACAACATCCGGCGTCTCCTGGCCGCGGGAAGCCGCGTCCTGGTCATCAGTACCGCACCGGAGCAGTCCCGGGTCGTCGAGTCGCTGCGTGCCGGCGCCGACGGCTACCTCACCAAGGACAACGACCTGCCGACGCTGGTCACCGCCATCCATGACGTCGCGGCCGGCCGCGGCGCGGACTCCCCCGAACTCGCGTTCGCCTGCGCGCACGACGACCGTCCGGACCGCCCGCGGCTGTCCCCCCGCGAACGCCAGGTTCTGCTGGACTACGCCTCGGGAATGACGCTGAAGTCGACCGCACGGCGCGCGGGCATCACGGTCCACACGGCCAAGGACTACCTGGACCGGGTCAAGGCCAAATACCGGCAGGCGGGCCGACCTGCGTACACGAAGATCGACCTGGCGCAGCGGGTACGGGAGGACGGCGTCGAACCGACGTCAACTTGACCCGGTCCTGAAGGGCCGGGCTTGGAGGTAGTGCCCAACTGGCTGCCGGGTTGGCTCCGCCGTCCGGTCACCCCTATGGGGTGGCAGGGACGCGTGACTCACGCCCCGCATTCCACACGGTCTCGCCACGGGTGGCGATGTTGTGGGAAGCATTCCGGTCGGCGTGGGCAACGACCCCGCACCCCCGGCAGATGAAAAGCCCCTGGTCGACACGGTTGCGCTTGTCGACGTGGCCGCACTCGGCGCACGTCTGCGACGTGTACGCGGGATCAACGAAGACCAGGGGCACGCCTGCCCGCTTGGCCTTGTAGACGATGAAGTCTCCGAGCTGGGCAAAGGCCCAGGAGTGGAGTGCGACCCGTTGGGGCTTGCGAAGCCGTACCCTCTGCCGGATCCCCCTGAGTGCTTCCAGGGAGATCCCGGCCGAGGTGCGTTCAGCCTCGGTCACGATCGTCTTGGCGATGATGTGGTTGGTGTTCTTGACGTGCCGCTGTTCGCGGCGCGAGCGCTCCTTCAACCGGCGCTTGGCAGAATTAGCTTGATGTTTAACCTCGCCGGGTCACCCGGCATGCTGATCTTGACCTCTTCCTGAGACAGCAGGACGGCCGTTCCTCACGCTTCGAGGTGTTGAGCAACGTCGCGTGAAGGAACGGCCGCTGGTGACAAGTCTCGCCCCTGCACCGCCCGCCGACGACGCCCTCGGGGCGCTGTCCCACTTTCGTGTCCAGTTCTACGACTGCCTCTACACCCGCGCTGACGCGCTCTTCGAGCTGACCGACGCGGTGCTGTGCACCGACGGACCGGTGGTCTCGCTGCCGGAGCTGACGCTCACGGCCGAGTACCAGCGCGGGCACGGCGCGATGTACGACGCGATCAACCGCGGGCTGGATGGAACCGCGACGTCTGCGCCGTGCGTTGGCCTCCACGCCGTTGCCACGGGCGGCGGACGGGCGGATCGTCCTCGCCGTCGACGTCAGCAACTGGCTGCGCCCCGACGCCCCGACCAGCGCGGAGCTGCTGTTCTGCCACGTCTACGGGCGGGGTCGCAGCGCCGACCAGCAGATCCCCGGCTGGCCCTACTCCTTCGTCGCTGCGCTGGAGACCGGGCCGAACCTCGTGGACGGCCGTGCTGGACGCCATCCGGCTGGGGCCCGCCGACGACGCGACCGCGGTCACCGCCACCCAGCTGCGCGAGGTCGTCACCCGTCTCATGACCGCTGGCCAGTGGAAGCCCGGTGACCCAAACGTGCTCATCGTCATGGACTCCGGTTACGACGTCACCCGCCTTGCCTACGTCCTGGCCGATCTGCCCGTCGAGCTGGTCGGCCGTCTGCGCTCGGACCGGGTGATGCTCCGGGATGCCGGGCCCCGGCGTTCCGGCCCTCGCGGTGGCCAGCCCCGCAAACACGGCGGCGTCCTCACCTTCTCCAAGCCGGCGACCTGGCACACCCCCGACCAGGCCACCACGGCCCGGGCACCACCCACTACGGCAAGGCCGAAGCCCTCGCCTGGGACCGGATGCACCCCCGCCTCCAGGCCCGCGGCCCCTGGCTCGACCACTGCGGTGAACTCCCCCTGATCCACGGCACGTTGATCCGGCTGAAAGTCGAGCACCTGCCAGGCGACCGCGACCCGAAACCGGTCTGACTCTGGTCCTCGACCACCTCAATGACCGGCCAGGACGTCGACCGGTGCTGGCACGCGTTCCTGCGGCGCTTCGACCTGGAACACACCTTCCGCCTGTTCAAGCAGACCCTGGGCTGGACGGTGCCGAAGGTCCGCGACCCGCACACCGCCGACCTGTGGACCTGGCTGATCATCGCCGCCCACGCCCAACTCCGCCTCGCCCGCCCACTCGCCGAGGACCTCCGCCGCCCCTGGGAACGACCCGCTGAACCACGCCGCCTCACCCCCGCACGACGGGTACGCCGGGGGTTCCGGCACCTGCGCGCGCAGACAACCCGGCCCGCGGGCGTGCCGAAACCGTCCCGGCCAGGCCCCGGACGCCCTTCAGGCTCCCGAAACCGCAGACCAGCCCCACGCTACGAACCCGGGAAGACCGTCAAACGAGCCGAAACCCTCACCGAACACGTCCGCTTGAAACAGCAGCAAGGTTAAACATCAAGCTGAGGGAACATCCGTACACCGGTTAGAGGCTGTTGTCTTTCCGGACGTGATTGCTCAGTTTTCGCGGTCAGGCATGGTGATGTTGTTTCCGTGGCAGCCAGGACGCGTCGTGTTGATGCGGTCGTGGAGGTGCCGGATGCCATCGGTGATTGGGTTGCTGGAGGAGCGGGAGCGGGACGCTGGTCACCGGGTGGAGACCCTCCGCCAGGAAGCTGACCGGGTCCTGGCCGAGTTGCGGGACGCGGAGCGGTGCTGGGAACGCTTCGTGACCGCCCGTGAAGCGGTGGTTGAGGTTCTCGCCGGCTGCAATGGGCCTGCCGACGCCGGCGAGGTTGCGGTCCCGGACATCGAGAACACCGCGCCGACGCCGATGCCGGCCGTGTCGGTGGGTGGTGGGGCGGTGCCGGGCTCGCAGGTGCCCACCTGGAGCGTGGGCACGGCGGTGTCGGTGCTCTCGCCGGAGTATCAGCGGGTCGTGGCGGTGCTGGCTGCCGCGGACGGGTCGCTGGTCTGCAAGGACATCGCTGCCGGGCTCGGGCTGGAGCGGGTCCCGGCGAAGGTGGAGGGCGTGCGGTCCAAGGCGAACCGGCTGGTGCGGCGAGGGTGGCTGGTCAAGGAGCCCTCGGGCGCCTTCACTCTCGCCCAGGGCATGCGAGCCGTCGGGTCATGAGCATCGTCATCGACCACCGGATCAGCGCCTCGGAGGTGTCCGGGCGCCGCTCGTAGTCGCGGGCCAGGCGACGTGAGCGCATCAGCCAGCCGAAGGTGCGCTCCACCACCCACCTTCGGGGCAGCACCACGAAACCGGAGGTGTCCTCGCTGCGCTTGATGACGGTGACGACCAGGTGCAGCATGGTCAGCGCCCAGCTGATGAGCTGGCCGGTGTAGCCGGAATCGGCCCACACTTTGGTGATGGTGGGGAAGCGCTCACGCAGGGCGGGCAGCATAGTGGCGGCGGCCTGCCGGTCGGTCACCGAGGCGGCACTCACGTGGATCGCCAGCAGAAGGCCGATGGTGTCGCAGATGAGGTGTCGGCGCCTGCCGTTGATTTTCTTGCCGCCGTCGTAGCCGCGTGAGCCGGCGCCCACGACCGCGTCCGCCTTGACCGACTGCGAGTCGATGACCGCAGCACTCGGTTCCGTCTCCCGCCCGGCCGCTTCGCGGACCTTCCCGCGCAGCCGCTCGTGCAGTTCATCGATCAGTCCGCTCTCGCGCCAGCGGCGGGAGAAGCGGTAGACCGCCTCCCACCAGGGAAAGTCGGCGGGCATCGCCCGCCACTTGATGCCGTTGTCGACGAGGTAGAAGACCGCGTCGAGCATCACACGGTGGCAGTAGCCCTCTGGCTGCCCGCCCCGCCCCTCCAGCCAGGCCGGCACCGGCAACGCCTCACGGACAACCGCCCACTCCGCGTCGGTCATGTCCGTCGCATACCGCCTTACCCGGTCGGGCTGGTCCGCGGCGTTCCCGAACCGATGCGCGAGACAGTCACACGACCGTGCGGCCGAGGTGGACTCCGACGGCGCGGGCACGTACAACAAAGACAACAGGGCCTCCAGGCGCACGAGATGGCTTCGACACCCCTCGTGCTGTACCGGAGGCCCTGTCTTCATGCGCCACCCCGGTGAAGTTCACCCAGCCCGGACTCCGTTTTCGATCACATCGAGTCCATGATCGATACGACAACAGCGACTTAACGCGAAGCCGGTGGTCCTGTTCAAATACAGGTGCCAGCCTGTCAGCGAGCGCGTTGGCGGCCGAGCACGTTTGGACGGTTCCGCGTGTGGCCGGGGACAAGCCGGTGTACTGGTGCGGTGCCTGCGGCTGTCGGGTGGGCGTGGGAAGCACGGTGGCGGGGCGGGGGTCATGGGCATGGGGCGGGGAACAAGACATCAGCGGCGCGAGCGCCGCAACGACGAGACACGGGCAGACAGCTCCCGATTCCTCGACAGTACGCAGCACGCTCTGGAACTGCTCGGGGTGAGCAGGCGCATTCCAGGCCGGGTGCGAGTTGCCGTCCGCCGCTGGGACGCGGCATGGGCTGAGATGACGTTGTACGCCAATAGGGGTGCGTGGCTGTCCATCGCTGTGCTGCTGATCCTGGAAGGGGCGCTACAGCGCCCGCGCCTCGGTTCTCAGCAGGTGGTGTCCCTGTGGCTTCGGGAGAACTGGGCCTCCCTCCCCTTCCTCGCCATCCTGGTCAGCGGGATCTGGCTGCTGTCCCGCTTCAGGCAATTCCGAGGCGAGGGCGCCATCCGGTTCCGTCTCGTGCGTCACGCGTTTTCGACCGTCCAGCAATGCGCAGCCGTGCACGAGGCCCGGCATGCGCGGCGCGACATCGAGGTGCGTCAGCTTGCTGCCGCGCTGGCCAAGATGGAAGGAGCCATACGCTCCGCCCACCGTAAACGGCAGTTCATGCCCGCCCAGTCTCATCGGCGTGTGGCACTGAAGCAGCACGCGGGACTGGTGGTGACCGCGCTGCGACGCGCGGAGGCACGCCTAGACGTCGGTGACGAGACCGCGCTGGCGGAGTTGGCGGACATGCTGGTGACGATCTGCGACCGGTACGTGAAGGGGCACGTGGGTCAGCTTTTGGATGAAGGCCAGCTTGAAGGGCTGGAGCCAGTGCGCTACACCGCGTGGCTGCGGACCTTGCTGTTTGTGCTGGTGGTGGTTGGCGGGGGTGTCGGCGCTGTGCTGCTGGGGGTGCCGGACGGGGCACGGACGTATGTGGTGGGAGGTGTCGCGGTCCTGGCCGGACTCGCGTTGTTCCGTGGACGTCAAGCGGACGCGATTAAATTGCTGGAGGCGCTGCGGGGCAGCAAATAGCCGTATCACCGCCAGATCGGGCGGACCCTGCCCCTTGAAGCCTCGAGCTGACCAAGATCACGGGGTTGGCGTTACCCGCTGTACCGATGTTCCCCGACGCCGCTGACCAACACGAGGCCCAGAAGATCGCCAAGGCGGTGATGCGGCGTATCGCTCCGATCGCAATGCCCGGGAGCATGGGTGTACAGAGCCGGCCTTGGGGACCAACGGAACAGCCATTAGCGCTAAGCACTTGATCATGGTCGGCTAGTTCATGCTGAAACCACCGGGTCGTGCCCCCAGAAAGGGGGGCTACCGGGGCGGCGGCCGCCCTGCCTATCGTCCGTTCCGGCGGTATCGGGCAGTCGCCCGATACCGCAGCACCTCTTCTTCCCACGGCACGGGAGAGGCTGATGACGACGTCGTGTGCACGCCCCGCAGATCACCGCCCCCGTCGTCCGGCAGGGGAGCTCATCGGCCGTGAGGCCGAGCTCAGGCACATCGTGGCTGCCCTGGCCGGCGCACGGGACGGCCGGGGAGGGGCGGTGTTCGTCGTCGGTGAGCCCGGCGTCGGCAAGTCCCGCGTGGCCACCGAAGCCGTCGCCACCGCGGCCGGGACGGGCATGGCCACCGTTCAGGGCCGGGTCGGCACCCTGGGCCCGGCACTCGCCTACCGGCCGCTGGCCGAGGCTCTGCACTCACTGGCCCGCGACGGGCTGATGCCTCCGGCGGGCGAACTGGGAGAGTACGGGCCCACCCTCACCCGGCTGCTGAACGACTCCCACGGGCCGGGCTCCGGCCTACCGTCACCCCTGGTGGTCGCGGAGGCGGTGCTGCGGCTGGCCGCCTCCGTCGGACGGCGGCGGGGCTTCCTGCTCCTCCTGGAGGACCTGCACGCGGCGGACTCGGGAACACTGGCGGTCGTCGAGTACCTGGTGGACAACATCGGGCAGCTGCCGGCCGTGCTGCTGCTCACCACCGACCACGCCCCCGGCCCGGCACGCGACCTGACCGCGCGAGCCTGCCGCCGCGGAGCCGCGACGTTCCTCGACGTGCCGGTGCTGGACCGTTCCCAGGTGCACCGCCTCCTGGCAGACGAACTGGGGGTCGCCCGGTCCGAGGTCGACTACGGGCTGGTCCACCAGGTGACGATGAGCAGCGCCGGAATCCCGTTCGTGGTCAAGGAACTCGCCCGGAACCTGATCACACGGGGCACCGACGCCCGGCCCCCGTCGGTGCCCACAACCGTCGCCAACGATGTCCGGCAGCGGGCGGAACAACTCGGCCCGCACGGCCTGCGCTTCCTCAACGCAGCGGCGCTCTTCGGGCCACGCTTCCCGCTCGCAGTGCTGCAGCACGCGTTCGGGGGTGACGACGGCGAACTCACCACGATCGTGCGCACCGCGGTCGCGTCGAGACTGATCCTTCCGGAGGAACCGGACGACCAGTGGTACGTCTTCCGTTTTCCGCTGATGGCACAGGCCCTGCTGACCGACCTCGTACCGGCCGAGCGCGCCGACTACGCGGACCGGACGCTGCGCGCGCTGCATGACCTGCACCCCGGTCTGCCGGGCGGGTGGTGCGCACAGGCCGCCGCCCTGCAGCAACTGGCCGGCAACACCGCGGAGGCGGCCCGCCTGCGCTGCGAGGCGGCACGTCGGGCGACGGCCGGGGGATCGACGGTGCACGCGGTGGAACTGCTCACCCGTGCGCACGGGCTTCTCGGTCACGGGGACGCCGCCGACGTGCGCGCCCAGGTGCTGGAGCAGTTGCTGGACGCCGTCTCCTTGGCGGCCCGCTGTGGGCAAGCACCGCGCGTGACGGTCGACGTGGACGCCCTGGACGACCACCGGTTGCCCGGCCTACGCCGCGCCGGTCTCCACGCACGCATGGCGGAGATCGCGGCACTGACGGGCCTGCAGGGGAAGGCACTGCGTCATCTCGAGATCGCCCGCAGGCTGCTGGGGTGCGACCCCGGCGACGCGTACGTCGCCCTGATCGACCTGGCGGCGGCTCAGACCGAAACGCTGCGGAAGACCCACGGACGGCCGGATGCCCACGCCGAGCAGGCCCGCAGGGCGGCCGAACGAGCTCGGCGGGCGGGTCTTCCCGCCGTCGAGGGAAAAGCGCTGTTACTGCTCGGACAGTCCAACTGGGACCGGGACGAGGCGACGGCGCAGAGTGCTCTGCTGGGCGCCTGCGAGACCGCCGGCGACCATGGCCTCCCCATGCTGCGGGCTGCCGCTGAGGTGTACCTGGGCATGATCACCTTGCGGCGGGACGGCCTGGTGTGGCGGACGGAACTGGCCCGGCGCGAGGCCCTGAGCAAGGGCGCGGCCTGGCCGGCGTTGGAGGCTGACGCCGCGCTCGCGCACGAGGAGATCCAGCGCTGCGAGTTCGAAGCGGCCGGTGCCCGGATCCGGCGTGGGACAGCCGACGCGGCGCGGCTGAGATTGGACGGGGCGCTGCCGGCGCTGGTACTGGCCGAGGCCGTGCGGCAGGCGCATCAAGGCCGGCGGGCCGAGATGGAGGCCGCGCTGGACCGGCTGGGGACGCTTCCCGGTGCGGTACCGGGCATGCGACCGTACCCAGGCGGGTTCGCGCGGGCGTTCTGCGCGCTGCTGGAGGAGAGGCGCGACGTCGCAGAAGAGGAGTTCGCACGGGCGATCGCCGACTGCGCTACCGGCACGGGGGTCGGCGATTCCGGCGCAGCCGGCGTCATGCTGCTGCTGGACGTGCTGGCAGGGCAAACCGGAACACGACACGGTGACCGGGCCGCGGCGGCCGCCACAGGCAGCCGGTGGGACCGCTGGTTCGTGGGCCTGGCGAACGCCGTGCTGCTCGGCCGTCGGGGCAGCCCCTCCGAGGCGGCAGCCGCGGCGGCCGTCGCCTCGGAGGCCGCCGGCCCTTACCCCACGGCACACCGCCTGGGCCTGCGCCTGGTCGCGCCCGCAGCGTACGAAGACGGCTGGGGCACGCCCCTCGACTGGCTCCGCGAGGCGGAAGAGTACTTCCACGGTGCGAGCCTCCCGGTGGCTGCCGGTGCCTGCCGGTCCCAGCTGCACGCGATGGGCGCACCGATGCGGCAGCGGCGTCCCGGTGTCGAGCTGATTCCGCAGGAACTGCGCCGGCGCGGCGTCACCGTCCGGGAGTTCGACGTGGCCAGGCTGCTCATCGAGCGGCTCGGCAACAAGGACATCGCGGGCCGGCTGTACATCTCCGCACGCACCGTCGAGAAGCACGTGGCGAGCCTGCTGCGCAAGACGGGCCACCCCGACCGAATGGCGTTCGCCTCCGCGGCCCGCGCACTGGGCCTGGTGCACGGCTCATGACAGGGCCACAGCGCCCTGCAGGCTGACCACCCTGTCGAAGTGGGCGTCGAGCCCCTCATCGCCGTGGTGCACGACGAGGAGCGCCCGGCCCGCCGTCTGTTCGCGCAGCGCCCGGAGTACCAGGTCCCTGCCGGCCTGGTCGAGATTGGCCAACGGCTCGTCGGCCAGGTACACATCGGCGTCCTCACACAGGAGAGCGGCCACCCCGACCCGCTGGCGCTGGCCAGAGGAGAGAGCCGAGGGCAAATGGTCGGCGAGGGACTCCACCTGCATGGACGCACGCAGCCGCGCGTCGGTGACCAGTTGGCGAACCGGCAGCGGAGGCAGGAACACCGGGGCGGTCAGGCTCGCCACCCGGAGCGGGAGGGTGACGGATCCGGCGTCGGGGGCGAGGGTGCCCGCGATGACGTGCAGCAGCGTGGTCTTGCCGCAGCCGTTGGGGCCGCGCAGCAGCACGTGCTCACCCGGGTCCAGCGAGAACTCGTCGATCGCGACCACCCCGCCGTCGTCGTAGCCGACCCGGGTCGCACGCAGGAGCACCCGGGGTCCGGCGTCGTGGTACCGCGCCGGTCGCACGTCGCGGAGCGTCTGGATGCGTTTGAGGACAGCCGAGCTCTGTCGCACCTGCGGAATCATGTTGACCAGGTCGAAGACTCCGGTGACGGCACGCCACAGTGAGTTGACGAAGGCCAGGAAGCTGCCGAACGACATCGCGCCGGCAAAGACGAAGTAGGCGCCTGTGACCATCGACGCCGTGTCCGACAGATTCATCACCAGGTCGCTGAGGGTCCTCTGTTTCTGCGTCAGCCTGAAGTTGACGTAGGTGATGCCCAGGAACCGGTCCAGCCTGCCGCGGTTCGCCGCGCGGGTCCCGGGGAGCAGGGCTGGGAGGCCACGCAGCGCGTGGAAGGCCCCGAGCGTGCGGGTCAGCGTGCCGATGTACCGTGCCTCCGCCTCGCGTTCCGGCTCGGTGTTGTCCTCGATGCGCTTGGCCAGACGGTTGCTGACCAGTACCAGTGGCGGCACGATGACCAGCAGGATGAGGCTGGCCTGCCAGGACAGGTACAGCAGTACCGCGAGGAAGACGAGCGACGCGAGCGCCCGTTTGGCGATACGGATGCACACGTCGACGGCGGGCAGGACGCCCTCGTGGACGTCGTTGTGTATCCGGCTGACGTAGGAGCTGCTTCCGCTCTCCTCGATCCGCCGGCCGTCCAAGTCCAGTGTGCGGTCCAGCAGTTCCATCTCCAGCGCGAGCACCAAGGAGTTCTCGAACCGCTTGCGCGCACATGCGACCCCGTAGGCCGAGGCGTTCATGACCAGGCCGAGCAGGAGGTAGCCGAGGCCGAGGAACAGGAAACGCCCGAAGTCCGCGGTCACAATCGCCTGATCGAACAAGGCCTTGAGCAGAAGAGGGTGCACCAGCGCCTCGACTCCGCTGATGGCCCCTTCCGCGGTGAGGATCAGCACGAACGGCGTCCGGCCTCCGCGCAGCGCGCGCCACAGGAGGATCACCGCGTCACCTCGTCCAGCAGGAAGTCGGCGGTACCGCCGGTGTTGACCCGGTGGAGCACCCGCAGCACGCCGACCGAGCCGGTGAGGTAGTCACAGCTGCAGCGCAGGAGCCCCTCGCCGGGGACGGCCAGCGGGATAGGTCCGTCACCGCGGACAACTCCGAAGCGTTCCTCGGGTTTGAAGAGGAAGACCTTACGGACGAAATCGAGTTGTCGCAGCGCGGTGTCACGATACGAGGAGTCGCCGGTGAAGTCGGCGGCGTCGAGCAGCGCGTCCGCCACACCGCTCATGCCGAAGCAGTAGCCGGGCATGATCGACTGTCCGACGTCCAGACCGCGCAGCACCGTCCGCGCGGCGTCGAGGTCGCCGTAGCGCAGCAACACCTGGGCGACACCTGCGGAGCCCACTTCGACGTAGGGTTCCATGGTCCCCTGGTGATCGAACATGATCAGCCCGTCGTCGTCCAGCGGCTTGGCATGGGCCATCTCCCAGCCGAGGGCGGCCCTGCCCAGCCGCAGGTGGCGCTCGTCCCCGGTGAGCTGGTGCATCCGCAGCAGGAACATGGCCACGCCGGCCTGACCGAATCCCAGGCCGGTCAGCGGCTCCTCGGCGGAGAAGTCGTTGAGCCAGTACGCGTGCGGGCCGTCGTGGTGCACGGTCTCATGCAGCACACGTGCGCACTCCTGTGCGGCTGCGAGGGCCTTCGGTGCCCCGCCGCGCAGATGGAAGTGCAGGTTCGTCATGCCCACACCGGCGAGCCCGTAGTAGAAGCTGTGGTCTCCGGCCTGGAGTGCTCGTCGGCCGGCGAGGTCCAGCAACGTCCTCGCCCGGTCGTGAAACCCCAGTGCGTCGGCTGCCCACGCGATGCCGGACAGACCGCTCATGAGTCCGTCGGGGTACTCGGCGGTGTCCATTCTGTCCAGCGCGTCGCGCAGCCAGCCACGCCATTGCGGCTGAATGAACGCACCCGAGGCGTCCAGCCCCCAAAGGACCCCGCTGGCCCCGAAGCCGAGGCTGAGCGGGTTGGTGACGTGCGCGAACGGGTCCACGGGGAAGAGCGTCGGCCTGTCGGGATCCGCGACCGCCTCGACGAACGCACCGACGCCCGCTTCGGCCTGCACCAGACCGAGTCGCTCTTCGACGACCGGTCGCGGCGGCACGGCATGGACCTGGTCGAGCAGAGCCACCTCGTCCTGCAACGCGTCCAGCACGCCGGGCAGGGAGATGCGCCCGCGAGCGAGCTCGGTGATCAGCCGGTGGATCCGCTCCGGCCACCCCAGGGCGTCGGTGAATACGTGAAACAGGTCAAGGACATCCTGCCGCAGATAGGACATCGCCACGATCGGGAAGACGAAGTAGGCCATCGTGGCCGCCAGGCTGTACAGATCCCCCTCGGGGCCGGACGCCTCGAAGCGATCCCGGGAAAGGCTGAACCCCTGCGCGAAGAGTTCTACCGGCTTCTCCAGCGATTCTTCACCCTCCCGGACCTCCGACAGTCGGCATGCCTCCATGTCGAGGATGGTCACCTTGTGGGTATCGGGATCGATGAGCAGATTCGCGGCATGGAAGTCGCCGAGGACCACTCGCCGTTCGTGGGCGGCATGCATGGCCCGCGCGAGTTCGCGGAAAACCGCGATGAACGTCTTCAGGAAGTCCCGCGAACGCTCGACGTCGCGGCCCGGGCGCGCGAGTGGATTGCGCTCGAGGAGCAGCGAACGGATGTCGCGGCCCTCGATGAACTCCTCGGCGATGAAACTGTGCTCCCAGTGCCGGAACTCGGCGATTGGGACCGGGTAGGAGCCGATGCCCGACAGCCGGTTCAAGAACATCCACTCCCGGTGGAGGATCTCGACGGCGTCCTGGCCTTGCCGCGGGTTGACGTTGGTGTGCGGACGGGCTTCCTTGAGTACGACCTTCCGGTCGCTGTCGGCCGTGTCCTCGGCGGTGTAGACGCCTCCGCCATTGGAGAACTGCAGGGCGCCGGTCACCCGGAAGCGACCGCCGAGCAGGTCGTCTCCCTCGGTATCGTCAGCGGGCTTCCAGTCGCTGAACGGCCACGGAACCCACCAGGGCTGGAAGCCGCCGATGCTCCGTTCGTCGGGAACAGGCCCTTCCGGACCGAGGATGTGCAGCACCGGCCGGCCCATGACGTCGACGGTGTGGGTGTCGAGGAACTGGCCGTAGCGGAAGTAGAGCGCCTTGTTCTCCCGGTACCGCTGGTCGGAGAGCACGTAGGCGCCCTCCTCACCGTCCAGGATCTCGGCGAGATCGGCCAGACAGGCCCTGAATTCGTCCTCGTCGCGCGGATAGACGGTGACGAGTTTTCCGCTGCTGCCGCGGGACATGGCCTTGGAGCTGAGCATCTCGAAGATGTTGATGTCGAGAGCGATCTTGAAATCGATCTCGTGTTCCGTCAGGTGGCGGACGACCGAGGCGGCGACTCGGTGGACGTTGTGATGCCCCGCCGACACGTGGATCTTCCATCCCTGCGCCGGCAGTTGCGGGTTGTGCCGGTGACTCCACCAGATTCCGCTGCGGACGAACCGGTCCTGCGTTCCTGCGTCGAGTCCGGAGACGAAGTGGTCCGCGACCGGCTCGTAGAAGAGGTCCAGCGGATCGAAGAACAGGGTGTCGTTCCAAGCGAAGAGGAAACGGTTGACCCATCTGTCATCGCGCACGTCATTCTCCGTCTTCATGCGGGCGCCGGGGGAGGCGGCTGGAAAACAGCGCGACCCGTGCGGGGGCTGGTGAGCCCGCCGCACGGATCGCGCCGTCAGATCAATTCTGCTTCGTGTTGCAGCAGGTGCCGCCGCTGCTCGTGAGGCTCACGACGGGGGCGACGGAGGTCGTGATCTCGGGCTGCAGGTTCTGGAGCTTCAGGACAGCCATGGGAGCCATCTCCTCGGTGATCGGCGCAGGATGCGCGCGGCACCGGGCCGGTACCGGCCCGGTGTTTGACAGCCCTCAGTCAACGTCGCCGGCGCCGTCCGCACATGGGTACGCGCCACCCACATTCGTCCGCGCCTCTACCCATGCGAGGCCGGGGCAGGCGGCGAGCAGCAGCCGGCCGACTGCGGCGTCAGGCGCGGGCCGCCGCGCGGGCGCGGGCGGCGCGGGAGCGCCGGACGCCGCCCTCGGCCGCGTCGCCGGCCAGCGGGCCCGTCGTCATCCACCCGCGCACCTGCCGGCGGGCCGGGCTGCGGCCGCCCGCCCACTCGGGGCGGACCCACAGCAGCATCTCGTTGCGCTTCTCCCAGCGGCCGATCCACACCGACTTCGCCCACAGCCCGGCACCCGCGCCGGCCAGCGTCGCGCCGCCGGCCGCGGGCAGCACGAGAGAAGAAGCGACGGCCGCCACGAAACCGAGGGCCAGCCACCAGGCGTGGGTGCGGCGCCACTCCCGGACCGTGACCGCGCGGTCCCGCAGCATCGCCCACTTGCCGGCCGCGCTGCGCGCGTTGAGCAGCCCGACGCAGCGGCGGCGGCGCACCACGAAGGCGGCGGCGCCCGCCACCAGGAAGACCGCTGCCCCGGCGTACACGCCGATCCGGCGGCCCATCAGCCCGGGGAGCGCCAGCCCGGTTCCGGCCGCGACCACTCCGGTCCACCACCAGGCCGCCCCGGCCGTCCGCACGTACACCGCCACCCGCGCCAGGGCATAGGAACCGCGCCCCACGATCTGCTCCTCTCCGTCGCCGTAGGCGACGGAGGTTAGCGACCGAGGATGAGAGGAATCTGAATACGCGGTGCTCAGACGGGCCCGTGCGCTTCCAGGCCGTGCTCACCCAGGCGGTGCTCTTCCAGGAACAGGCCGCGGTCGGCGGCCCGCGCGTCGAACTCCTCCAGGCGGGCCTGGGCGTCGGGCAGGCCGTCGCACACGGCCTCCAGCAGTACGCGGCCCATGAGCATCGGCGCGCAGGCCGTGTCGAAGGCCAGTGCGGTGCCGACGGCCGCCGGGAGGAGCAGGTCGCCGGGGCCGGCCACCGGGGCGAAGGCGCTGTCGGCGACCGTGACGATCCGCAGGCCGGCGGCCCGCGCCTGCTCGAGCGCATCAAGGGCCTCACGCGGGTGGCGCGGCAGCGAGAAACACAGCAGCGCGCTCGCTCCGGCTCGCACCGCGGCGTCCAGCCGGTCGGCGAGCGTCGAGCCTCCCTCCACCAGAAGTCGCACGTCCGGGTGCACCTTCTCGGCGAAGTAGGCGAACCCACGCGCCTGGGCGGAGGCGGCGCGCAGCCCGAGGACGGGCAGCGGCCGGGAGGCGGCCAGCAGCCGTCCGGCACGGGCGACCGGCTCGGGGTCGGCGAGCTGAGCCGCCAGCTGCCGCAGATTGTCGATCTCGGCCTGCACGGCCTGCTGGTACTCGTTGACGGCCGTCTCCGCCTGGGTGGCGGGCTCAGCGCCCGCACCCGGCAGGTCGCGCAGGTGCCTGCGCAGCGCCGGGTAGCCGTCGAAGCCGAGCGCGACGGCGAAGCGGGTCACCGACGGCTGGCTGACGCCGGCCAGCTCGGCCAGTTCCACGCTGGACAGGAAGGGCGCGTCCGCGGCCCGCCTGACCATGCAGTGGGCGATGCGTCGCTGCGTGGGGGTGAGCCGGCGTCCCTCGAAGAGCTCCAGCAACTGCCCGCTCGCGCTGCCCATCGCGCCCACCTGTCCTCCCGTACCCGGCGGCATTCACCGCACCTCGACTCTGCATGACTCTATGCAGAACGAGCAACCGGGCGGGCCGTCCTCCCGTTGAAGAGGGGGGCTGGCCCCACTGTGCCGACGGCCCGGCGACCGTAGCGTTCCTGGGCATGAGCGCCCACGATGCCGAACTGAAGAAGGAGCTCGACGCCACCCTGCACACGCGCAGAGAGCTCGGGCCCGAGTACGAGGACGAACTCGTGGAGTCCTTCCTGGAAAAGCTGGACGCCGCAGTGGACCAGCGAGTGCGCCGGCAGCTGGCCGAGCAGCAGATGGTGGTGGCCCGCGGCGGCCCGGCCGCCTACGGAGAGCACGGCGGCAGGCCGGGCAGCCGGTCGCCGGAGCTGCCCGCGGGCTGGGGCCCACGGCTGGGGCTGGCCGTCGCCTCGTTGGTGCTGGCGGTGCCGCTGTCGGCGATCGCCGTGGTCAACGCGCACCTGCCGGGCCTGCTGATCTGCTGGGGCGGCATCGCAGGGGTCAACGCCGTGCAGGCGAGCCGGTCCTGGTTCGGCCGGGGCGGGGACGAGGATGCTGCCGAACGGAAGGTGTAGCCGCCGGGCCGTCAGCGGTGTTCGGGGTTGGCGGCGGCGGAGTGGCAGCCGGCGTCCCACTCGGTGCGCAGGTTGCCGTGCGCCGGAATGCCGCCGGTGTCCTTGAGCATCCGGGCCAGGTGCAGCAGGTTCCACGTCATGAACGTGGTGTTGCGCTGGGTGAAGTCGTTGTCGGGACCGCCGGAACCGCGGTCGAGGTAGGACGGCCCGGGGCCCGCCTCGCCGACCCAGCCGGCGTCGGCCTGCGGCGGGATGACGTATCCCAGGTGCTGGAGGGAGTACAGGACGTTCATCGCGCAGTGCTTGACGCCGTCCTCGTTGCCGGTGATCAGACAGCCACCGACCCGTCCGTAATAGGCGTACTGCCCACGGTCGTTGAGGACGCTGGAACACGCGTACAGTCGTTCGATCACCCGCTTCATCACCGAACTGTTGTCGCCCAGCCAGATCGGACCGGCCAGCACCAGGATGTCGGCGGCCAGCACTCGGGGGTACAGCTGCGGCCAGTCATCGGCCGCAGCGCCGTGTTCGGTCATGTCCGGGTACACGCCGGGCGCGAGGTCGTGGTCGACGGCCCGGAGCTCCTCGACCTGCACACCCTGGCGCTCCATCAGCGCACGGCTGCGGTCGATCAACCCCTGCGTGTTACTGACCGCAGGAGACGGCTTGAGCGTGGCGTTGACGAAGAGGGCGCGCAGGTCGTCATAGCGGACGCCTGCGCCCTGCGGCCGGCTGTTGTCAGTGGTCGGCATGAATCTCACCCTAGGCGCGCCGACGCGGCTCCGGGCGCAGACACCTGTCGCATCCGGGTGGAGCCGAGAGCGGCGCACGGACCACGCACGCCGCCCTCGGCACGCCCGCCGGGCGGCTACTTGGCTTCGCGGGCCAGGAACGCCAGCAGATCCTGCCGGCTCAGCACACCGGTCGGCTTGCCCTCGACCAGCACCAGGGCCGCGTCCGCGCCCTCCATGACCGTCATCAGTTCGGCCACCGGCTCGCCGGAGCCGACATGCGGCAGCGGCGCGCTCATGTGCTTCTCCAACCGGTCCTCCAGCGAGGCGCGCTGCGCGAAGAGCGCGTCGAGCAGTTCACGCTCGACGACGGAGCCGACGACCTCGGCGGCCATCACGTCGGGGTGCCCGGCACCCGGCTTGACCACCGGCATCTGCGAGACGCCGTACTCACGCAGCACCTCGATGGCCTGCCCGACGGTCTCCTCCGGGTGCATGTGCACCAGCGACGGGATGGGGCCCTCCTTGTGGCGCAGGACCTCGCCGACGCGCACTGTGGCTGGGCTCCCCTTCCTCCAGGAAACCGTAGTCGTTCATCCACTCGTCGTTGAAGATCTTGCTCATGTAGCCGCGGCCGCTGTCGGGCAGCAGGACGACCACGACGTCGTCCGGGCCGAGCCGCTCGGCGACCTTCAGCGCGCCGACCACCGCCATGCCGCAGGAGCCGCCGACCAGCAGCCCCTCCTCCTTGGCGAGGCGGCGCGTCATCTGGAAGGAGTCCTTGTCGGAGACGCCGACGATCTCGTCGGCGACCGTGCGGTCGTAGGCGTCGGGCCAGAAGTCCTCACCGACGCCCTCGACCAGGTAGGGACGCCCTGAGCCGCCGCTGTAGACGGAGCCCTCCGGGTCGGCGCCGATCACCTTGACCTTGCCGTCGCTGACGTCCTTGAGGTAGCGGCCGGTGCCGGAGATGGTGCCGCCGGTGCCCACACCCGCGACGAAGTGGGTGATCTTGCCCTCGGTCTGCTCCCACAGCTCCGGTCCGGTGCTCTCGTAGTGCGAGCGCGGGTTGTTCGGGTTGCTGTACTGGTCGGGCTTCCAGGCACCGGGCGTCTCCCGGACCAGCCGGTCGGAGACGTTGTAGTACGAGTCGGGGTGCTCCGGGTCGACGGCGGTGGGGCAGACCACGACCTCGGCGCCGTAGGCGCGCAGCACGTTGATCTTGTCGGTGGAGACCTTGTCCGGGCAGACGAAGATGCAGCGGTACCCCTTCTGCTGCGCCACGATGGCCAGGCCGACGCCGGTGTTGCCGGAGGTCGGCTCGACGATCACGCCGCCCGGCTTCAGCTCGCCGCTCTTCTCGGCGGCCTCGATCATGCGTACGGCGATGCGGTCCTTGACCGATCCGCCGGGGTTGAAGTACTCGACCTTCGCCAGGACGGTCGCCTGGATTCCCTCCGTCACCCGCTTCAGCTTCAGAAGCGGGGTGTTGCCGACGAGGTCGATCATCGACTCGTGATACTGCATCTGTGGTCTCCACGCCTTTCGGGGGTTGGGGGTGGTCCCCCGGTGTATCGCAGCGGGTGGCTGCCGTCCGGTACCCGTACCGTCACCTTATGGGGAAGACCCGTGCGCCGGGTGCGCGTTGCACATGGCCTTGCGCGGGGCAACACACTGTGGAGAACACTTCATCGGTGCGTGACGGAAACCGGGAGGCGGGAGCAACGGTATGCCGAAGTCGAAGGCGGCGTCCGCCAGAGTGGCACGCCGGATCGCGACCGCGGCGGCGTTCGGCGGCGGGGGCGTGGGGCTGCTCGGCGGCGCCGCCGTCGGGCTGCTCTTCACCGAGGCGCAGCTGGCGAAGCGCCGGGTCGGCGAACCGGACAAGGAGCCACCGATGGCCGACGGCCTGTACGGCAGCGTCTTCGGCCGGCCGAGCCCCGAGGACCGGGCCAACGGCGTGCGGGGCGGGAGGCGGCCGCTGCGGCTGGCAATGCTCGGCGACTCGACGGCCGCCGGGCAGGGCGTGCACCGGCCGCGGCAGACGCCCGGCGCGCTGCTGGCCTCGGCGCTGGCCGCGATCGCGGAGCGCCCGGTCGAACTGCGCAATGTCGGCCGGTCGGGTGCCCAGTCCGACGACCTGGACCGCCAGGTCACCCTGCTGCTGAGCGAACGCGACCTGAGCCACGCTCCGGACGTCTGCGTGTTCATGATCGGCGCGAACGACGTGACGCACCGCATGCCGCCGGCCCGTTCGGTGCGGCTGCTCTCGGACGCGGTGGCGCGGCTGCGCACGGCGGGCTGCCAGGTCGTCGTCGGCACCTGCCCGGACCTGGGCACGATCGAGCCGGTGGGCCAGCCGCTGCGCTGGGTGGCGCGGCGGCTGAGCCGGCAGCTGGCAGCGGCGCAGACGATCGCCGTCGTCGAGGAGGGCGGGCGCACCGTCTCGCTGGGCGACCTGCTCGGCCCGGAGTTCGCAGCGAACCCGCGCGAGCTGTTCGGACCGGACAGCTACCACCCCTCCGCGGAGGGCTACGCGACGGCGGCGATGGCCATCCTGCCGACGATGTGCGCGACGCTCGGCCTGTGGCCGACCGAGGACGAGCGGCCGGACGCCGCCCGGCGCGAGGGCATCATGCCGGTGGCGCAGGCCGCCGCGGAGGCCGCGTCCGAAGGCGGCACGGAGGTCGCGGCGGTGCGCGGTCCGTGGGCGCTGCTCAAGCACCGCCGGCGCCGCCGCGTCGAGACACCGGAGGGCGTCATGACGAGGTCCCCGGTGGACAGCGCCGACTCGTGACGGACCGGCCCGTCAGGCGTCCCGTGCGGCCACGAAGGCGCACAGCTCGTGGAGTGCCGCTCGTGCGGGTCCGGGCGGAAGGGCGTCGAGCAGTGAACGGGCCCGGTCCAGTCGCTCGGTCATCATGGCGCGGGCCTCCGCCATGGCCGGGGCGTCCCGCAGCAGGGACAACGCTCTGCCGTGGGCACCTTCAGCCGCCTCCACCGGTTTCTCCAACAGTGCCCGCAGTGCCGCGTTGCGCGGGTCGGTGTCGGCCAGCGTGAGCAGCACCGGCAGACTGAGAACCCCGTTCGCGAGGTCCTTGCCGCGTTCCTTGCCGAGCACGGACGCAGACGAGGTGATGTCGATGAGGTCGTCGGATATCTGGAACGCCACTCCGAGATGCTCGCCGTACTCGGCGAGAGCGGCGCACACCGGCTCCAGGGCACCTGCCTGGAGCGCACCCATCCGCAGTGCGAAGGCGATGAGAGCGGCCGACTTGTCGGAGACCACGGCGAAGTAGTGCGCGAGTCGGTCCTCCTGAGCGGCCGGGCCGGTCAGCTCCCGTACCTGGCCCCGCACCAGTCGCTCGGACGCGGCTGCCTGCAGCCTCGTCGCCGAGGTGTCCAGCGCCACGGAGTACTGAGCCGCCCTGGCCAGCAGCCAGTCGCCCGCCCGCACGGCTGTGCGGTTCCCCCAGCGTACGTTGGCACTCGCCGCCCCGTGCCGCAACGTCGCCTGGTCCATCACGTCGTCGTGGCAGAGCGAAGCGGTGTGGACGAGTTCGCAGACCACGGCCGCGTCGATGACCCCCGGCGCCGAGGGGTCGCCGAACTCGGCCGCCAGGAGAGTCAGCAGCGGACGGATACGTTTCCCGCCGACCGTCGTCAGATGGCCGACGATGTCGGCGATTCGCGGATCGCACACCTGATCCGCGCACTGCGCGAGGCGGTCCTCGACCCGTTCCAGACTCCGCAGCAGCCGACGCTCCATCCGCTTCTCGCTCAACCTGAGCCTGAAGAAGACAGACCGGTCCGGGACCCGCCCGGTCATCGTGGGCATGTGCTTCTCCTCGGGCTCGGGCGCGGGAATCGGCCGGTGGGAGATGGAGCGTAGCGTCGGTCCGCCGCCCCAGGGAGGCGTCCGGCCGGGGCCTGTCCGCAAGAGGACAGACCCCGCGGGCAACGGCGGAGGGGGCGAACGCCCTTGTCACGAACCTGACGCCTGCCGGCCTGCCGGTGGCCACCACGGGCCCGTGCCCCCCAGACTTTGCCGGGCTGGGCCGGCACCGGCCAGTCACGGATGTCCCGGCCGTTCCGTCCGCGGTGCCAGTAGCGACAGGGACGGGACCCGTCGATGCGTGGGCCGGGGCATCCGGTGCCCGGCCGAACGTGGCTGGGAGGCGGCGGTGCCCCTGCGCCGGCCGCCCGGCAGTGCCGACTCCGGGCCGGCGGCCCCGCTCACCGCGACGGCCGTTCGTGGTGCCGGGGACATCCATTCAGAAGGAGCGTCTCATGTTCGGACGGATAGGACGGTTTTCCGTACATCGGCCATGGCTGGTGATCGCGGCGTGGGTCGTCGCGGCGATCACCGTGATCGGGCTGGCTCCCCAGCTCAGATCCAGCACCGACCAGGCGGACTTCCTTCCTTCGAGCTACGAGTCCGTCCAGGTGGGCGCGATTCAGCAACGGGCCTTTCCGCAGCAGCAGAGCGCGGCAGCCGTCATCGTCTTCCAGCGAACCGACGGCGGGAGGCTCACCGGCACCGACAGGACCAGGGTCCGCAAGGTCACCGGGTACCTGCAGGACCAGAAGTACAAGACCTTCAAGGCCGTGACCACGTCGCCGGACGCGGTGTCCAAGGACGGGAAGCTCGCCTTGGCGAGCGTCTTCTCCACGAAGAAGGACCCGTCGGACGACGCCAGTTTGGACGCCGTCCGCAAGCTGCGCAAGGACGGCGGGGCGAAGCTCGCGGACACGGACCTCACGATGGCCGTCACCGGGCCCGCGGCGCTGACCCTCGACGCCACCGAGTCCGCCGGGAACACCGACGCCCTGATCATGATGGCCACGCTGCTCCTGGTGATCGTGCTGCTCGGCGCGATCTTCCGCAGTCCCCTCATCGCCCTGCTACCGGTGATGATGATCATGTTGATGTTCATCATGGCGCAGGGCCTGATCGCGACAGCGAGCGACGTGTTCCACCTCGAAGCCGACAGCAGCGTGTCCGCCATCCTGATCGTGGTGCTGTTCGGTGTCGGAACGGACTACATGCTCTTCCTGCTCTTCCGCTACCGCGAGTACCTGCGGGAGGGCCGGGCGGCGAAGCCCGCACTGATCGACGCCGTCACCCGGGTAGGCAGGACCATCGCCTCCGCAGCCGGAGCGGTCATCGCCGCGTTCCTGGCGCTGTCCTTCTCGAGCCTGGGCAGCATGCGGGCGCTCGGCCCGTCGCTGGCCATCTCCGTCACCGTCACCCTGGCCGCAGCCCTCACGCTCGTTCCCGCCGTCTTCTCCTTGCTGGGCACCAAGGCCTTCTGGCCCTCGAAGTCGTGGAAGAACCTGCCGAAGAACCGGATGGCGAACGCTCTGGGCGCCACGGTCTCCCGACGGCGTGGCCTGGTCGGCGGGATCTCCGCGGCCGTCCTCACGGTGCTGGCGCTGGGCGCGCTCGGGTTCACCGCGAACTTCGACCAGGAGAGCTCTCTGCCGAAGGACCTGGAGTCGGTGCAGGCCAACACCGACCTGCAGCACAGCTTCTCGGCGGGCGCGACGGACCCGACGCTGATCGTCCTCGAGGCGAAGGACGGCGGCAAGCTCGACCAGCGGTCCCTCACCTCGTTCGGGCATTCCGTGGGCCGAGTCGACGGCGTCGGTGACGTCTCGCCGGCCCAGGTCAGCCCCGGCGGCGACGTCGCCATGTACAGCGTGGTGCTGAAGCACCGTCCGGCCTCGGACGAGGCGATCGAGCTGGTGGCCGGGGACCTGCGGGACGCCGCTCACCGTGCGGCGCCCGAGGGAACACATGCGCTGGTGGGCGGCAGCACCGCGGTGCTCGTCGACATCGAGAGCGCGGTGGAACACGACTACAAGCTGGTCTTCCCGGTGGCTGCCCTCGCCATCATGATCATCCTGGGCCTGCTGCTGCGCAGCGTCGTCGCCCCCCTGTACCTCATGGTGGCGGTCGGACTGGGATTCTCCGCGACCCTCGGGTCGACCGTGCTGGTCTTCCAGCACCTCAAGGGCGAGAAGGGACTGCTCTTCCTCCTTCCGATCATCGTCTACCTCTTCGTGGTCGCCATCGGCACCGACTACAACATCCTCATGGTGGCTCGCCTGCGCGAGGAGATCCACAGCGGCAAGTCCCCCCAGGAAGCGGTACGGCTGGCCGTGTCCCACTCGGCGCCCACGATCGCCTCGGCGGCCGTCATCCTGGCCGGCACCTTCGGCATCCTGATGCTGGCGGGCAACGTGATGCTCCAGCAGATGGGCTTCGCGGTGGCATTCGGCATCCTGCTCACGGCCCTCGTCATGGCCCTGCTCCTGGTGCCGACGGTGACCGCCCTCATCGGTCCGAAGGCCTGGTGGCCCGGTCATCGGGCCGCGCCGGCGGAGGCCGCCGCCGTCGAGCCCGCCGAGCAGCCGGTGACCGCGGGCAGCTCCGTCTGACCGCTCCCCTCCTGCAACCCGCCCGCCGGTCCACGGAACCGGCGGGCGGGTTCTTCTTCCCCTGCCCGGAGCAGACACCGCGCCCTGGGGTCCGAGCGGCCGTCGCACTCCCACCGCACCCGGGCATGCGCGACGGCCGGCCGGAGAACCCGTTGCAGGCTTCCGGCCGGCCGTTCCGGCGGGCGCGGTTCTCCGGCGGATCCCGCCGGAAGGTCTCAGTTCGCCGCGGCCACCAGGCTCTTGGGACGCAGATCGGTCCACTGCTCCTCGACGTGGTCGAGACACGCCCGACGCGTGGCTTCGCCGAAGGTGATCCGCCATCCCGACGGCACGTCGATGAACGCCGGCCACAGGGAGTGCTGTCCCTCGTCGTTCACCAGCACGTGGAACGTGCCGTTCTCGTCCTCGAAGGGATTGCTCACAGTCCGGTCCTTCCGTGATGTGCCCAGCCGCCTCGACTGGCAGTCTCCATGAAGCCAGGACGGCCTCGGGCCCACAAGGCGGTCGGCAGCTTGTTGTCACCGCCGCCCGGCCACCGTGCCGGGTCAGCGACCCGGTCGGGAGATGTCGAAGAGCACCCTGACCAGAAGGATGGCCGAGACGACCAGCAGGTTGTACCCGAAGATCTCGAAGAGGCCGAGGTCGTGCGTGACCATGGGGTCGTGCCGGATGGCCAGCAGGATGGCTCCCAGCAGGCCGGTGGTCGCGGCGACGGCCGTCAGCAACACGTCATGGACGAGCGACCGGACGTACCGGCGGTCCCGGGCGTCGGCGAAGAGGCGCACCCCGACCGTCAGCCGGCCCTCCTCGATCGCACCGGCGATCCGGTCGACCCGGCGGGGCATCCGCCGCAGCATCGACAGCGCGTCGAACAGTTCGAAGCCGAGACTGCCGTCGCTCGCCGTGGCGGCCGACGGTGAGAGCCACTCCCCGGCCAGCGACGGGGACTCCGCCATCATGTCGAAACCGGGGCAGAGCCGGGTGAGGGTGCCGTCGAGCGTGCCGAAGGTACGCAGCACGGCGGTCAGCTCCGGCGGGACCTCCAGTCCGTGCTCGGTCACCAGGCGCAGCAGCATGGTGAAGGCCTGAATGCCCCTCGGGTCACCGGGCACCAGGTAACGGGCGGTGAAACGGCCCAGGTCGCGCTCCAGGCGCCGCCGGTCGACTTCCTCCGAGGGGGACACCATGTCGAGCAATCCGTCACACAGCAGACCGGTGTCCCGCTGCCGCAGGGCGAACAGCACGTCTCGCAGTCCGGCCCTGAGCCGGCCGTCGATCCTGCCCACCGAGCCGAAGTCGACCAGCCCCAGGGATCCGTCCTCCAGGACGAGCACGTTTCCCGGGTGGGGGTCTGCGTGGAACGTGCCGTCGAGGAGCACCTGCCGGAGGCTGCAGGACAGCAGGAGACGGGCCAGGCCGTGGCGGTCCGCGCCCAGGGCGTCGAGCTGTTTCCCGGCGTCCCCGACGGGAACCCCGGGGAGTTTTTCCAGCACGAGGACGTCCGCGGCGGAGAGGTCCTCGTGTACCGCCGGAAGCCGAACGGCGTTACGGCCGCCGCTCGGTTCAGCACCTCGCCGGGCCCAGGCACCGCGGACCACGGCGATGTTGCGTGCCTCGACCCGGAAGTCCAGCTCCTCGTGCACCGAGGCGGCGAAGGCTTCGGCGAGCCGGCCCAGGCGGAGGTTCCTGGCCCAGCGGGTACGTCCCTCCAGCATCACGGCCAGTCGGCAGATGATTTCCAGATCGCGCTCCAGCATCACCGTGATACCCGGTCTCCGCACCTTCACGACCACCTCACCCCCGCTCCACAGGCGTGCGGCGTGCACCTGCGCAACGGAGGCGGCGGCTATCGGCTCGGGGTCGAACTGCGCGAAGACGTCGCCGACGGGCCGGCCGAAGCGGCGACTCAAAGCGGCCTCGACGGCCGGCCAGGGTTCCGGGGAAACCCGGTGGTGGAGCCTGCTGAGTTCCTCGACGAACACCGCAGGCAGCAGGTCGTCACGGGTGGCGAGCACCTGACCCAGCTTCACGAAGGCCGCGCCCGCCTCCTCGAAGGCGAGGCGCAGTGCCAGGGCCAGCCGGCCCTCCCGGTGACTCCCGCCCGGCGAGGCGCTGCCGCCGCGCAGGTAGGGACGCAGACCGTGCCGTACCGCTATGGAGCTGACCTGGGAGTAGCGGCGGGCGCGCGCCGCACGCGCCCGGATACCGCTCGGCAGCCAGGCCATCAGGTGCCGGGCCCCCTCGGGCAGCAGTGTGTCGGTGACGGCGAGGAAGGCCATGGCGACGACCAGCGTGCTGCCGAACTGCACACTGGTGAGAAAGCCACCCTGGTCCGGCCGCTGCATGAAGAGACTGAACAGGGCCAGTGCCGCGATGCCGACCACTCCTGCCAGGAAGGCGCGGACTGTGCCCAACCGGAGGCCGAGCAGCCGCCCCGCCCCGCGGGCGAACAGTGTCAAGAAGATGACCGTGACGACGGCTGAGGTGAGGTACTCGGCGAATTTCATGTCCGTCAGGTCCGCTCCACGAGGCGCCCGTGCCGGTCCACCGTAGGCGGCCGGCGCGCTCGGGACCGCCGGCCTGGCAGCAAACTGTCCCGCCGCTGGACGGCCCCGGAGGCGCTCCGGTAACCATGCCGCGTACGCGGTCGGCCGCACCGCGGTACGGGGCCGCAGCGCCACGTGCCGGCGGCGCGGTGCCGTCCGCCGCCCTGGCAGCAAGCTGCCGACACGACGGGAGTAGATCGCCGATGACCTCCTCTGCCGCGCATGTCGCGGTGTTCAGCATTCCGGCCGCGGGACACATCAATCCGACCCTGGCGATCGTGAGCGAACTGGTCCGGCGCGGCCATCGGGTGAGCTACGCCACCAGTGAGGAGTTCGCCTCACGGGTGACGGCGGCCGGTGCCGAGTACGTCCCGTGCCCGTCCACCTTTCCCTCCGCGGAGAGGGGGGAGGAGTTTCCGCTCGACGACGTCGTGGCGATGTCGGACATCTTCCTGAACGACTCCGTCGCGGCACTGCCGGGGCTGGCGGAGGCCTTCGCACAGGACCCTCCCGACCTCGTGCTCTTCGATTACGCGTCGTTCGCCGGTCAGATCCTCGCCCGCAGGTGGGGCGTCCCGTCCGTGCGGACGTCGCCCACGCACGTGGCCGGTCCGCACGTGGCCGAGGAACTGGCCCCCTACTACGACCTGCTGGCGGACGATCCGCGCTGGCCGGACCACCGGCGCAGGTTCGCGGACTTCCTCCGGTCGAACGGTGTGCGGGAGCCGATCGACGAGTTCGTCTACCGCGGCAGGGCGCACCGGTACCTGGTCACCCTCCCGCGGGACTTCCAGAAGGACATCGAAGAGCTGGACGAACGCTATGACTTCGTCGGCCCGTGCATCGACGAGCGGACCTTCCAGGGCGACTGGCAGCCCCCCTCGGACGGGCGGCCGGTGCTGCTCGTCTCTTTCGGCACGGTCTACAAGGACCTGTCGCTCCACCGCGACTGCGTCGAAGCGTTCGCCGGGACCGACTGGCACCTCGTGCTGTCCATCGGCGCGCACGCCGATCCCGCCGAACTCGGCACGCCGCCGGCGCACGTCGAGGTGCATCGCAGTGTCCCCCAGCTTCAGGTCCTCTCGGCCGCCTCGGCTTTCGTCACGCACGGAGGCATGGGATCGACTCTGGAGGGCCTGTACTTCGGTGTGCCGATGCTGGCGGTGCCCCAAGGTTTCGACCAGTTCGACAACGCCGAACTGCTGCACGGCCGCGGGCTCGGCCGACGGCTGCCGCCCACGGAGCTGACCCCGCAGCGAGTTCGCGAGGAGGTGCTGGCGATGACGTCGGACACCGCGGTGGCCGACCGGCTGGCAGAGCTGCGACAGCGGATCCGGGCTTCCGGAGGTGCCGGCGAAGCGGCCGCGCTGATCGAGAAGACGTTGACCGATCACCCGCGTGCCGCTGCTTCTCGTCCGGCAGGGTGAGGGCGATCGTCCGGCAGAGGGATGCCCGTCCGCACGGGCGTGGACAACGATGGTGTGACGACCCGGGCGGGGAGCGTCTCGCACCTCCCCCGCAGCAACACCTGCGCCCGGGGCCGTCCTCGTCCCGAGGCTTCTTCCGGCAACCGCAGACCGCGGCCGCCGACGATCGCACAGGAGGTGCGAGCAGTTGACCGCACAACAGCTGACCACGCCGGACGCGGGCATCGCCGAACACCGGGCGCTGCGTTCCGTGTGCCGGGCCGCGTTCGTGTGGGTGGTCGTCTTCGCCGGCTTCCACGTCTACTGGTTCTGCGGCGGAACCTTCGGCTTCGGCGACGCGTCGACCACCGTGCCGGAGGTGGACAGCGTGGGCGCCTGGGTGTTCTCCGCAGTGGTCGGGGTGATGTTCCTGGTCGGCGGTGCCCTCCCGCACGCGCTGCACCGCCCCTGGGGGCGCATCGTGCCTCGGTGGATCCTGCACACCTGCGCCTGGACCGGTGCCGTGTTGCTCGTGGTGCGCGGCGCCTCGGGAGTGCTCGACACTCTGGTTCGCAGCACAGGGCTACTGCCGAACGGGCTCACCGGCCTGACTGAGCAGCAGGTCTCGGGGGAGGCCCACCCCACCGCGTACACCCAGTGGTCGAGCACATCCATCGATCTCTACTTCCTCCTCGGCGGGGTGCTCTTCCTCATCGCCGCGCTGCGCTACCGCCGCCTGTCGGCCGCCCGGCGAGACCGGGACGGGGCGTAGCCTCCCGGGCCGGCGCCGGCGCACGAGCGGGTGTTCCCCCTGGCAGGGGGAACACCCGCTCGTGCGCCACGGTCAGCGGGCCGCGGCTCGGTGGTAGGAGCGGACCGCCATCGGAGCGACCACGGCCAGCAGCACGCCGAGCACCAGCAGAGCGGTGGGAACCGGGTACTGGGCGGGCAGCGCGTCGCTGACCGTCCCCCCGGGATTGCCCCACAGCCGGCGGCAGGAACTCACCACGGAGCTGATCGGGTTCCACTCCGCCACCAGCTGCAGCCAGCGCGGGAGTCCGTCCAGCGGCACGAAGGCGTTCGACAGGAAGGTGAACGGCATACTCATCAGCATGGCGATCGAGTTGACCGCCTCCGGGCTGCGCACCACCAGGCCGAGCAGCACACCCAGCCAGCACATGGTGAAGCCCAGCAGCAGAAGCAGGGCGAACCCGGCGGCGGTCTGCAGTATCCCGTGGTGGGGGCGCCACCCGATGAGGGCGCCGACGACCGCCATCACCACGCAGCTCAGCGCGGTCATGCCCAGGTCCGAGACGGTGCGCCCCAGCAGCACGGCGTACCGGGACATCGGCAGGGAGCGGAACCGGTCGACCAACCCGTTGTGGAGGTCGTCGGCGACTCCTGCGGCGCTGGTACCCAGGGCCGAGAACATCACCTGGGTGAAGATGCCCGCCATGATGTACTCGCGGTAGTTCCCGCCCGGTACCGACATGGCGCTGCCGAGCAGGTAGCCGAAGATCAGGACCAGCACCACCGGTCCGATGGTCACGCCGATGAGCTTCTCCGGCACGCGGGCGATGTGCCGCATGTGCCGCCCTGTCAAGGCGAGGGTGTCGCTGAGCAGCTCGCTCATGATGCCGCCTCCTCCTGGCTCGTCTCCGGGGTCTTGCGGTGTCCCGTCAGACTGAGGAACACGTCGTCGAGGGAGGGCCTGCGCAGCGCGAAGTCGGAGACCTGCACGCCCGCGTCCCGCAGGGCGGCGGCCGCGCTCGCGATCATGTCCATCCCCGTGGGCACGGCGACGGAGACCTTCCGGCCGTCCTCCGAGCTGTCGGGCTCGCCGGCCGTCACCCGGGCCAGCGCCCGTCTCACCTCCGCCGCGTCGGCGGGGTCGGCCAGCGCGATGTCGAGCCGTTCTCCGCCGACCTTGCGCTTGAGCTCGTCAGAGGTCCCGTCGGCGATGACCTGCCCCTGGTCGATCACCGCGATCCGGTCCGCGAGGTGGTCGGCTTCCTCGAGGTACTGGGTGGTGAGCAGCACCGTGACGCCTGCGGTGACCTGTTCACGGACCATCGACCACAGTGTCTTCCGGCTGTTCAGGTCGAGACCGGTGGTCGGTTCGTCCAGGAAGAGCACCTCGGGGTCGGCCAGCAGGCTGGCCGCCAGGTCGAGACGGCGGCGCATGCCGCCGGAGTAGGTCTTGGTCTCCCGGTCGGCGGCGTCACTCAGGTCGAAACGGTCCAGAAGCTCGGTGGCCCGCCGGGAGGCGCCCTTGCGGCCCAACCGGTACAGCCGCCCGATGAGTGTGAGGTTCTCCCTGCCGGTGAGTCTTTCGTCCACCGCCGCGTACTGGCCGGCGAGACCGATACGGCGGCGGACCGCCTTCGGGTCGCCCGTCACGTCGTGGCCCGCCACTCTCGCCCGGCCCCCGTCGGGGGCGAGCAGAGTGGCGAGGATGCGGACCGTCGTGGTCTTGCCCGCTCCGTTCGGCCCCAGGACGCCGAGCACCGAGCCTGCCGGCACCGACAGGTCCACGCCCCGCAGCGCCTCGTGCTCGCCGTAGCGCTTGCACAGCCCTTCCGCTTCGATCGCCGTGTTCATGTGACACTCCAGATGAGAGTTCGGATGAGTTACGGCCGTGAGGGCTCCGCGTCCGGCGTGCCGGCCGGACCTGGAACCGCACGACCCGAGGAGCGCGACTGCCGACCGATACGGGCGAGACCGCGGGCACCCCGTCGCGCGCTGCCGCGGGAGACCGCCAGCGGGTCCCAGTTGTCCCCGCGTTCCGGCAGCAGTTCCTGCTCGGCCAGCACCGAGCCCGAGTGCACCTCGTGCATCAGCCGGCGCCCGAGGATCTGGGCGGCGCAGGCGATGCCACCGACCGCCACGCCCGTGATCCCGCTGCCGTAGCGGCTGCTGGCACCTACCACGTGGAGCCCCGTGACGGAGGTACGGGTGTCCGGGCGGGAGCCTGCGGCGCCCCATTCCGCCAGACCGAAGGGTGTGCCTCCGGTGGACAGCGTGTACCGCTCGTGCGTCAGCGGCGTCGCCGCCTCGAGGTGCACGACGTGGTCGCGGAACGGGCCGATCGCCTCCTCGGCGGCCCGCAGCATCGCCTCGGTGAGTGCGGCCTTCTGCTCGCGGTAGCCGTTCTTGCGCCGGTACCGTTCGCCGTCGGCCGGGCCGCGCTCGACGCCCCAGCGTGCGTAGTCCGGCGGGCAGAGCGTCATCACCTGGAAGTTGGTGTGTCCCGGGGGACACACCGTCCGGGAGCGCGGGTCCTTCAGTGAGGCGAAGGAGACGAACAGGAACGGGACCGGATCGATGTCCCCCTCCTGCAGCCGGGCGTAGTAGCGGTCGATGTCGTCGTCCCGGTACCACCAGAGATTGGCGTTGGGACGCGGCGGTAGCTCCTTGTCCAGCGCCACGTACAGGGTGGCGAAGGGCAGGCCCATCGTGGCCTCGCGGGTCTTGGCGACCAGTTTGCGGGGGAAGTGCTCCGGCCCGACGAGGTCCAGCACGGTCCGCCGGTAGTCGGCGTTGGAGACGACCAGCGGTGCCCTCAGCAGGGTCCCGTCGCTCAGGCCGACGCCGGTGACCTTGCCGTCCTCGACCAGGATCCGCTCTGTACGGCAACGGGTCCGCAGCTCGCCACCGTGCGACTCCAGGACCTCGACGAGCGCGGCTGCCAGCGTCTGGCCCCCGCCTTCGGGGTAGTAGGCACCCCGCACGTAGTGGTCGGTGACGACCGAGTGCATGGACACGCTCGCCTGCGCGGGGCCCATGCCGTAGTTCGGGGACTGGGCGGCGAGGACGGTCCTCGCCCGGGCGGACAGGCCGCAGTGGTCGAACAGTTCGGCGAGCCGCTTCCGCCCCCAGCGCACGGTGGTCGGCGTGCGCCGCACCAGTTCCGTGATGGACAGGTCCACCGGTGAGAGCAGGGCCGAACGGGTCTCGGCGCCCAGAGCCGAGATCACGTCGAGGAAGGTGTCGATCCCGGCGGCGTCCTGGGGCAACGCCTCCTTCAGACGCCGGCGGTAGGCATCCCAGCCTGCCGGCATGTCCACCGTGAGGCCCGGTGTCACGATGCGGTCGAAACCGTCTCGGTCCATCTCCCGGTAGGTGACCCGCTTGTCCAGCCCGAGCCCGGCGAAGATGGCCGGCAGGACCCCGTCCGGCCCGCAGTCACCCAGGTAGTGCACCCCGACGTCGAACTCGTAGGCACGGCGCCGACGGAAGACATGGCTGTTGCCTCCCGCGACGTCGTGCTGCTCGACCACGAGCACACGTCGTCCGCCGACGGCCAGATAGGCCGCACAGACCAGTCCGCCGAGTCCGGAACCGACGACGATCGCGTCCCACTCGTCCGTGTGCGGCATTCAGGCCGTCTCCTTCTCGAGGTCCGCTGTGGTCTTGTCGGGGCGGAACAGGCGCAGCACGGCGCAGGCGAGCACTCCGTCACGATCGACGGCGGTGATCACGGCGAGCCGTCCGTGGGCCTCCGGGTCCTCCTGAGCCGCGGCGAGCACGGAGACGGTCTGGAACGCCGCGGTGGCCGCCGAGGTGTCGCCCAGTTGACCGGGCTGCGGAACACGGCGCACCTCCTGCGGGAACAGCGCGTCGAGGACGGACCGTTCCTGTGCGGCGAGCGCGCCGGACAGTGCGGAGGGGGAGACAGCCCACACGTCCTGCCGATCGGCCTCCGCCCGGCGGAGTGTGCGCTCGATCACGGCTTGCAACGCGGACGCCGTGCCCTCGCCGGCCGCCACACCACACTCCACGGCGAGGAGCTCGGCCATCCCCTCGCCCTCCGGGACATCTTCCGGCGGGCCGAGGCGCTGCACCGCGCAGCCCTCACCGAGGAAAACCCCGGGCCTGCCTTCCTCGCGCGTGTGGTGTTCCAGCCAGGAGCGCGCCGCGGAGTATTCCTCGACCGCCCCGCACAGCACCGTTCCGGCCCGTCCGGAGGTGATCAGCCGCCGTGCGTAGTTCAGCGCCAGCAGTCCGGAGGACCGGCCGCCGGCGATGGTCGCGTTGGGGCCGCGCAGCCCGTAGCGGATCGCACACTGGCCGCTCGCACAGTTCATCACCGTGTTGGGGAACCGGGAGGGATCGACCAGATAGGGCTTGTCCTCGACGAAGGTGTCGCGGGTGAAGTCCATCATGCTCTGGGCGCTGCCCGTGTTGGTGCCGAGCACCAGAGCCGCCCGGTCGTCCCCCTCACCGGGGGGCACGGCGCCGGTCTCTCCCAGCAGGCGGCCCACCGCCGTGACAGCGAGACCCGTGGCCCTGTCCATGGAACGGGTGCCCTTGCGCCCGAGCTCCCGGCGGATGTCGAAGTCGGGTACCAGACATGCCTGTTCGTCGGCTCCGGGCCATTCGGCCGGATCGAGGCGCACCGCGGTCGACCGTCCCGACCGGGTGCCCTCGGCGAAGGCCTCCCGGCCGACGCCCCACGGCGACACCGCCGACCATCCGGAGATCACCGGACCGCGTATCTCCCTGACCGTACCGCTCACCGTGGACTCACTCCTCGTACTCCGCATCGGTAGGGGCGGGGCCGGACCCCGCTCACAGGTAGAAGACCGCCCGGTAGTCCGGCCAGCGGGCCGCGATGACCCCGGCCGGCACGCTCTGTACCCCGGGGGTCAGGAGACCGTCTCCGGACAGGCCGTGCTCGCTCAGGTCGGGTTCCTCGACCCAGATCCGGCTGCCCGCGTCGAGCAGCGCCTGCAGTCCGCTTCGCGCATCGGTGAGGGTGCCGATCTCCCGGTTCCCCAACCGCAGCACGGGTGTGACCGCGGCCCGGCCCGCATAGGTGACGGCAGCGCCCCTGAGCAGGACGTCCAGCCCGCCCAGGGCGCGATGGAAAAGGAAGGCGCAGTAGAGGGCGTCGGCGAACTGGGTCTCCAGGGCACCCCGGTGTGCCCGTTCGACGATCGCCAGCCCCCGGTCGTGCTCGGGGGTGTACGGGGTGAGCGCGTCCGGCTCTTCCCGACCTGTCGTGTCGGTCACCGTCACATCACTCCAAGAAAGAGCGCCTTGTCCGCCGCTGCCACGTGATCGGCGAACTTGGCGGGGGCGCGCAGGAGCACCTCGGGCAGGTGTCCCGCCGCGCCTCGGTCGTCGCTGCAGAAGCGGCACACGTACCAGTGGAAGCGCTCGGGATACTCCTCGGTCAGCTCCCGCACCAGGCGGCCCGGCGAGGGATGGTCGGTGGACCACGCCGCGAGGTTGCGGGGCTTGCTCTCCCCCATCCCCCGGTGGGTCAGCATGGTCGCGTAGCCGCAGGCCCATACCTGGACCGAGGCGCCGTGGTCGAGGAACGCCTGGGACATCCGGAACACCGTGGTCACCAGGTCGTTCTCGTGGGGTGCGCCCATCACGGTCAGCAGGACATCGGTGTGAGGAACGGTCACAGCCATCTCAGTGCCACACCACCCGCACGCTCGGTTCGAGAAGCCGGGCCGTGATCTCGGGCATCCCGACGACCCGTACCGACGGCTCGAGTGCCGACCGGAGGAGTCCGCGCTGCCCGAGTGAGAAGTCGTCCGCCCACACCTCGACGCCCGCGTCCGGCAGACCGCCGAGTTCCGGCAGGGCGCCCCGCACGGCGGCCGTCACGCCGTTCTGGATCAGTACCAGCCGCACCGGCTGTCCGGTTCCGGCCAGGGCCTGCGCGTCGCGCAGGAACCTCGCGCACGAGGGCCCCGACCACGGGCCGCCGGTCTCCACCAGCAGATGGGAGACCAGGTCTGCTGTCGCCTGCACCATGAGGACGAAACACCTCCACTCGAACGTCGACCGCATCGGGGCGTTGTGTGGGGGTAAGCATCACGGGGGGTACGAACGAACTCCAGCGGTGCTGCATGCTCCTGCCACATTCCGCTCCCGCACGGCCGAGCTGAGGTCAGGCGCGGGTGACCGCGACGGGCAGCCGGGTGGCTCCGATCATGTCTGCGGTGTCCAGCAGCCCGACCCCCGCCTCGTGCATCACGCGGTACTCGCGGTAGCGGTCGAGCAGCAGGTTGAAGGCGATCCTGCCCTCGACCCGAGCCAGCGGTGCGCCGATGCAGAAGTGCGTTCCGTGCCCGAACCCGATGTGCCGGGGGCCCTGCCTGTGCAGGTCGAAGCGCTCGGCGTCGGGAAAGACCGCCTCGTCCCGGTTCGCCGAGCAGACCCAGACCCTCACCATGGAGTGGGCCGGTATGACCTGTCCGCCGAGCTCGGCCTCGCTCTTGGTCATCCGGACGAACTGGCTGAACGACGGGTGCAGCCGGACCACCTCCTCGATGGCCTGTGGCACCAGTTCCCGCCGGTCGCGCACCTCGGCCCACAGCTCGGGGAAGCGGTCGAAGGTCAGCACGATGTTGGTGATGAGCGCGGCCGTCGTGCTGATGCCACCCATGAGCAGGACCCCGACGAAGCCCACGATCTCGTCGTCGGCCAGCCGGCGTCCTTCGAGCTCTACACCGGTCAGCAGACTGACCAGGTCCTCTCTCGGTTCGGCGCGTCGCCGGGCGATGAGGTCGAACAGATAGGTGTTGAGCAGCTTCAGGTTCTCCGCCGAGCTCCTGAGCTTGTCCACACCGGTGTTCTGGTCACCGTGCACGGCGGCGGCCCAGGCGGCCAGTTGCGGGCCGTCCGCCCGCGGCGCGCCGAGGATGTCCGCGATCACGGTGACGGGAAAGGGGGTGGCGAACTCCTTGGCGAGGTCGAAGCGCCGCTTACCCGCAACACGGCCGAGGAGCTCCTCCGCCAGCCGGGTCAGTTCCTCCTCCTTGCTCGTGATGTAGCGGGCACTGAAGACCTTGCCGACCAGTCGGCGGAACTGACGGTGCTGCGGGTCGTCCATCGCCGCGATGTTCCCCTTGAAGAAGACGTCGTAGTCCTCCTGCGGTGGGGTGATGGCCGACAGGTCGTTCCCGTAGGTCTCCGGAGCGTTGACGACCTGCACGGCCTCGGCATGCCCGAAGACGGACCAGACGCCGGTGGCCGGGTCCAGGCTGACCGGTTCGGTCTCCCGCATCTTCCTCAGCCAGCCGTAGAAGCCGGCGTTGACCTCTTCCCGGGTGGTGTCGCCTGCGGCGCGGTGCGTACTCATCGGTGTCGTTCCTTCCCGTGATGGCGACCCGGCCGTCAGGCCCGGTCGTGGACGTCGCCGGTCCCGTCGATCCTGGCGAGCTCGTCGGCCAGGAGACGGCCGGTCTCGGCGAGCGGCGCAGGCTTCACCAGGTCCTGGTGCCGGTGGTCGACCTCGCGAACCCGGATCCGGCCGCCGACGTGTGGGGCCCAGGTCTCCGGGGTCGGTGAGATGTCGATCTTGTCGAGGGTGGCCACCACCATCAGCACGTCCCCGTCGAACCAGCCGGGCTTGAACGCGTTGAACAACTCGCTGACGTTCCCGTAGATCCGGGCGATGGCGGCGACGTGGCGCTCCTGAAGTGTGGCCAGCGCGCTGCCCAGCTTCTGCAGCACACGGATCACCCGCGCGTGCGTCAGCGGGCCCTTCCCCAGGTACCGGCGGTCGTAGCCGACCCAGTCGAGCATGTCGGCCAGCACCTCCTGCTCACCGATCGGCGGGATGCGCTGGTTGGGATAGGTGTCGAGGATGGCCAGGAAGTCCACGGCCTCCCCGCTCTCCCGCAGCCGGGTGGCGATGGCGTGGGCGATCACTCCACCCGCCGAGTAGCCCAGCAGGCGGTAGGGCCCCGACGGCTGAACCGCCCGCATGTGCGTGATGTAGTCGTCCGCCATGTCCTCGATGGAGCCGGGCAGTCCCTCGTCCCGGTCGAGTCCGCGGGCCTGAAGGCCGTACAGCGGGTACTCCGGCGGCAGATGCTTGATCAGCCCCGAATAGCACCAGGCCTGGCCGCCTGCCGGATGCACGCAGAAGACGGGCGGCCGACTGCCGAAGGGCCGCAGCGGGAGCAGCACGTCGTGCGGGCTGCCCCCGCTGCCGCCGTCGTCGAGCCGGACGGCCAGGGCGGCGGGTGTGGGCGCCTCGAACAGGGTACGGATGGTCACTTCGGAGCCCAGTACGGCCTGGATCCGCTGCAGCAGCCGGGTGGCGAGGAGGGAGTGGCCGCCCAGGGCGAAGAAGTTGTCGTCGGCTCCGGTACGGGGCAGGCCGAGGACGTCTGCGAAGAGTCCGCACAGGATCTCCTCGCGCGGGGTACGCGGAGTGCGGCCCGAAGCGGCGGGTGTCCGGGGTGCGGGCAGCGCCGCACGGTCCAGCTTCCCGTTACCCGTCAACGGCAGAGCGTCCAGCGTCACAAAGGCGGAGGGCACCATGTGCGCCGGCATGCTCCGGGCGCACATGGCCCGCAAGTCCGCCGTGTCCACGGCAGCACCCCGCACCGGAACGACGTAGGCGACCAGCCGGCGGTCACCCACCTGGTCCTCCCGCACACTGACCACGGCCTGACCCACCGCGGCATGCCCCGCCACAACCGCCTCGATCTCCCCCAACTCGATCCGGAAACCCCGGACCTTCACCTGGCCATCGGCCCGCCCCACGAACTCCAGCTCACCACCGGCAGTCCACCGCGCCACATCCCCCGTCCGGTACATCCGCTCACCCGCACCACCGAACGGATCCGCCACAAACCGCTCCGCCGTCAAACCAAAACGATTCCAGTAACCCCGCGCCAACCCCGCACCGGCCACATACAACTCACCCGCCACACCCACCGGCGCCGGACGCAGACACTCATCCAGCACATACACCCGAAGATCCGGAATCCCCCGCCCGATCACACTCCCCGCATCACCGGCGACCCGCCCCGCATCCAACGCCACATGACTCACATGCACCGTCGTCTCAGTGATCCCGTACATGTTCACCAACACCGGCGCAGCATCACCATGCCGCGCAAACCACTCCCGCAACCGCCACAGATCCAGCGCCTCACCACCGAACACCACGAACCGCAACGCCAACCGGCCACCCGCATCCCCACACTCACGGTCAGCCTGCATCAACTGGTAAAAAGCAGAAGGCGTCTGATTCAACACCGTCACACCCTCATCCACCAGCAGACGCCGAAACTCACCCGGCGACCGGCTCACCGAGAACGGCACCACCACCAGCCGCCCACCATGCAGCAACGCCCCCCAGATCTCCCACACCGAAAAATCAAAAGCGAACGAATGGAACAACGTCCACACATCATCCGCCCCGAAACCAAACCACTCACGCGTCGCCGAGAACAGCCGCACCACATTCCCATGCGGCACCACCACACCCTTCGGACGCCCCGTCGACCCCGACGTGTAGATCACATACGCAGCCGACGCCCCCGACACACCACCCGAACGCTCCCCCACCCGCACGTTCGCCGACGACAGACCCCCCAGATCCGCCCCCGCCAGAAACTCCTCATCCACAACAAAAGACGGCCCGGAATCCTCCAGCAGAAAAGCCACCCGCTCCGCCGGATACTCCGGATCCACCGGCACATAAGCAGCCCCCGCCTTCAACACCCCCAACACCGCGACCACCACATCCACCGAACGCGGCAACGACACCGCCACGAACGACTCCGGCCCCACACCCCGCCCCAGCAAAAAACGCGCCAGCCGGTTCGCCCGCGCATTCAACTCCCCATACGAGACACACTCATCCCCACACACCACCGCAGACCGCTCAGGCCCACACGCCACCTGAGCCTCAAACAACTCCGTCAACGTCGTCATGGGCGTCTCGCCGCCGGCACCGGCCAACTCACCGAGCAACCGGTCCCGTTCCGCGGAGGTCAGCATCTCGATGGCCCCGAGCGACGTCTGACTGCCGCCGACGGCACAGTCCCGGACGAATCGCAGGAACCGGTCTTGGTGAAGCGCCAGGTCGTCGGGGGAGTACAGGGCCGGACTGGCTTCGAAGTCGATCCGCAGACCGCCGTCGGAGCGGTCCCGCACCACCACCGAGAGGTCGTCGACCGGCCCCAGGTTGAGGGTGTGCGGCACCGCGCGGTGCCCCGCGAACCACAGCCCGTCGTCGAACATCATGATGTTGATCTGTGGCCCGATCAATCGCTGGTCATCCGCGAGGAGCCCCAGGTCACGACGGATGTCCTCGTAGCGGTAGCGCTGATGCCGCATGACACCGCGCATCTCCTGCGCCGTGTGGGTGAGCAGAGCGGAGATCGTCGTGTCGGCCGGCGTCGCCAGCCGCACGGGCAGCACGTTGGAGACCATGCCAGGGGTGCTGCGGGCGACCCGGCCCAGACGGGTCGTCACGGGGAGGCCGACCGTGACGGCGCTCGCTCCGGTCAGGCGGCTCAGGTAGGCGGCGAAGAGCGCGGTCACCGCTGCCGGCCAGGTCACGCCCGCCTCGTCGGCCAGCTTCCGTACAGCCCGGGCCTCGACGCCGCCGAGGCCCGAGGTCCGCCGGACCAGACGGTGGGGCATCGGCGCCTGCCGCCCGGCCAGGCTCACCGGCTCGGCACGGTCCGCGCACCGCTGCGACCAGAACTCCCGGTCGCGGGTGCAGGCCTCCGAGGCGCGGTATGCCTCGTCGCCCTCCACCAGGGTCCGGAGGCCACCGAAGGCGCTCGGTGCGGGTTCCTCTCCGCGAACCAGCGACGAGTAGAGCTCCGCCACCCGCCGCACCACGAGGGCACCGCCGAATCCGTCCAGGGCGATGTGGTGGCACCGGAAGTACCACAGACTCCGCTCCGCACCGACGGTGAGCAGCCCGAAGGCGAACGGCAGTGCCTCAGCGAGCTCGACCGGACGGCTCATGTCGTCCCACATCCACTGCTCCGCAGCGGCCTGCGGATCGGATGCGTCGCGGAAGTCCTGCAGGTGGAGCGTCCAGTCCGGGTCCGCATCGACGACCTGGAGGGGCCCCTCCGGCCCGTCGGTGAACCGGGTACGCAGGGCGTCCGTCTCCCGAACTGCCCGGCGCAGGGCGGCCTCGAAGATCTCGCGGTCGACCGGCCCGTGGATCTCCACGAACTGGCCGCCGACATAGACGGGGTTCGCCGGATCCAGACGCTGCGCGAACCACATGCCGGTCTGGGCGGCCGACAGGGGCAGCCGGGATCCCTGAGAGTCAGACATCACTTCTCATCCTCGGACGGTCTCGACGGGAGGGAGTGTGCAGCGGCCGGACACGGGCCGACCGCTGCACACGGGGGCGGTTTCAGGTCAGGGCGGCGAGATGTTTGCGCAGGATCTCCCCGACAGCGGTCGCTGCGGCTCCCCGGGTCATCTCGCCGTGCCGGCAGGCGATGTCGTAGACCTCGAGCCGGCCGTCGACGTAGGGCTTCCAGGTCTCGGGAGCGAAGCCGGGCTCCTTCGCGGCGCGGAAGAAGACGAGGTCGCCGGTGAACGTCCCCGGCGACGGCGCGTCTCTGCTGATCCTGATCAGATTGCGGAAGACCTCGAAGACGCTGTCAAGCCGGCCCTCCTCGAGTGCGGCCAGCGGGGACCCGGTCTCCCGCAGGGCGCGCTGCACCCGCTCCGGGTCGAGAGGGGCCTCCTCCGGCTCGTGCCGCAGGCCGGCCGACTCCGCCAACTCCTGCAGGAAGCCTTCCCGATCGGGTTCCTCGATCCCCGGGTTCACCGCCAGCGGGTAGGCGTCAAGCAGCACCAGCAGGGCCACCTGCTCGCCCTGTTCCTGGAGCCGTGCTGCCATCGCCTGGGCGACCACGCCTCCGTAGGACCAGCCCAGAAGGTGGTAGGGGCCCGTCGGCTGGACGCTGCGGATCCGCGCGAGGTAGTCGCCGACCAGTTCGTCGAAGCTCGCGGACGGTTCGGCGGCGCTGGTCAGACCGGTTGCCTGCAGGGCGTGGACCGGACGGTCCGGCTCGACGGCGCCCAGCAGTCCGGAGTACGGCCACCCGATGCCCAGGCCCGGGTGGACGCAGAACAGCGGCGGCCGTGTGCCGTGCGGCCGCAGGGGCAGCAGCGGGTCGAGCGGATCGCCGTCCGCCCCCTCCTCCAGGAGTTCGGCCAGCGCGGCGGGCGAGGGGGCCTCGAAGACGGCGCGGATGGTCGTCCGCTCGCCGAGCCGGTCCTCGATGCGCTGTGCCAGGTCGACGACCAGCAACGAGTGCCCGCCCAGGGCGAAGAAGTCGTCGTCGGCCCCCACCCGCTCGAGTCCGAGCACGTCGGCGAACACCTCACACAGCACCTGTTCCCCGACCGTGCGGGGAGCGCGGCCGCCCGGTGCGCTGCCACCATCGGGAGCGGGCAGCGCCCGATGGTCGAGTTTGCCGTTCGGTGTCAAGGGGAGGTCGTCGAGCACCACCACTGCCGCGGGCACCATGTGCTCGGGCAGCGCCCGCGCGACCCTGCTGCGCACGTCGCCCGGGTCCGGCCGGGTGTGCGGCTGCTCCGGCACCACGTAGCCGACGAGCTGCCGGCGGCCCGGTCTGTCCTCCCGGACCACCGCAGCCGCGTGCCCGACCCCCGGGGTCGCCAGGAGCGCCGACCTGACCTCTCCCAACTCGATCCGGAAACCCCGGATCTTCACCTGGTCGTCGGCCCGGCCCGCGAAACTCAGCGTGCCGTCGGTGCCCCAGCGGGCCAGGTCACCGGTCCGGTACATCCGCGCGCCCGCCGGTCCGAAGGGGTCGGCCACGAATCGTTCCGCCGTCATGGAGGGACGGTTCAGGTACCCGCGAGCCAGGCCGACGCCCGAGAGGTAGACCTCACCGACCACGCCCGGCGGCACCGGTGCGAGCCGGGCGTCCAGCACGTAGGCGCGGGTCCCCTCCAGCGGCCGGCCTATGGAGGGAGCACCGCGGCCCGGAACCACCGGGTCGCTCATCGTCGCCGCCACCGTCGACTCGGTCGGCCCGTAGGCGTTCACCAGGACGCGGCTCGGCGACCAGCGGTCCGCCACCTCCGGGGGGCATGCCTCACCACCGATGACCACCCCCCGCAGCGCGGGGAGTGCGCCGGCGGGGAGGCCGGCGAGCACGGAGGGGACGAGCTGCACATGCGTGATATCGGTGCGCTCCAGGAATTCGGCCAGCTCCCGCCCCATCAATTTCCGGTGCGCCGGAGCCAGCACCAGCGTGGCGCCGGACAGCAGAGCCGTCGCGAGGTCGGCGACGGAGGGGTCGAAGTTCGGCGAGACGTACTGCAGCATCCGGCTTCCCGCCCCGATCTGCAGGCGCTCCACATGGTGGCCCGCCAGCGGAGCGAGACCGCGGTGGGTGACCACCACACCCTTCGGAGTGCCGGTCGACCCGGACGTGTAGATGACGTAGGCGGGGTGCCGCGGAACCAGCGGCACGGGGCGTTCGGCGTCGGTGATGTCGTGGTCCGGCTGCCGCGCCCACTCCTGGACGACAGCGGGATCGTCCAGGCACAGGAGCTGCGCGGTGGTCTCCGGCGCATCGGCGGAACTGGTCAGCAGCACGGCGGGAGCGGCGTCGCGCACCATGTGGGCCACGCGGTCCGCCGGGTACTGGGGATCGAGCGGCAGAAACGCCGCTCCGGCCTTCAGTGTCGCGAGTTGGGCCGTCACCAGGTCCGCGGAGCGCGGCAGGGCGAGTGCCACCACACGTTCCGGTCCCGCCCCGCGGCCGAGCAGCAGTCTCGCCAGACGGTTCGCCCGGGCGTTCAACTCCCGGTAGGAGAGCGTCACGTCGCCGTCTTCCACCGCCACCGCACCGGGGGTGCGTGCCACCTGGGTTTCGAACAACTCCGGGAACGTCGCCGTGTGGGGTTCCTCGTGCCGCGAATCGCCCCCCGGCGTCAGCAGCTGCGCGCGCTCGTGCGCGGAGAGCACCTGAGCGGCGCCGATCCGGCGCGCCGGATCGGCGAGCAGCGACCTGAGGACCCGCACCAGACGGTCCGCCATCGCTTGGGCGGTCGTCGGGTCGAACAGGTCCGTGCTGTAGGTCAGGACGCCGTCGATGCCGTCGGGCGCACCGGCTACCGTGTGGCGTTCGGTGAGTTCGAAGGACAGGTCGAAGGCCACGGATTCCCGTTCCACGGGGGCCGCCCCGACCTCCAGGCCGGGAAAATCGAGTTCGGCCTGCGCGTTGTTCTGCAACGCGAACATCACCTGGAACAGGGGGTGACGGTTTCGTCTCCGTTCGGGCTGCAGCGCCTCCACGAGCCGCTCGAACGGCACGTCCTGGTGGTCGAACGCCGCAAGATCGGACTCCCGCACCCGGGCCAGCAGTTCCTCGAAGGACGGGTCGCCCGACAGGTCGGTGCGCAGCACCAGCGTGTTGACGAAGAAGCCGACCAGATCGTCCAGCGCCTCGTCGGTACGTCCCGCCAGCGGCGTACCCACCGCTACGTCGTCCCCGGCTCCGAGTCGGGAGAACAGGACCGCCAGTCCGGCCCGCAGGACCATGAAGACACTCGCACGGGCTGTGCGCGCCGCCGTCACCACCGCCGCGTGCGATACCGCGTCGAGACGGAACTGCACGGCGCCGGCCCGGCCCGAGGACTCGACGGGACGGGAACGGTCGGCCGGCAGCTGCATTTCCTGCGGCAGGTTGGCCAGGCGGTCCTTCCAGTAGGCCAGTTGCCTGGTGATCTCGCTGTCAGGATCACCCTCGTCACCGAGGACCCGGCGCTGCCACAGTGCGTAGTCGGCGTACTGGACAGGCAGGTCCGGCCACCGGGGCGCGCCGCCGCCCGTCCGGGCACGGTAGGCGGCGGACAGGTCCCGCGCCAGGGGGGCCAGCGACCAGCCGTCCGCCGCGATGTGGTGCACCACCAGCAGCAGTACGCACGTGTCGTCCCCGGGCACGAACAGCGTCGCGCGCAGGGGTGTCTCCTCCGTCAGGTCGAAGCCCCGCCCGGCCTCCGAGGCGGTGGCCTCCGCGAGCTGTTCTTCCGAGACCTCCCGCACCCGCCACCGGGCGGGCAGCTGTGCCAGCACCTGCTGCCGGGGGCCGCCCGGGCCGGTGGGGAAGACCGTCCGCAGGCTCTCGTGCCGGGCCACGATGTCGTCCAACGCCTGACGCAGGGCTTCCCGGTCCAGCTTTCCACGGATGCGGAGACCGAACGCCAGGTTGTACACGGAGCTCGTGATGTCGTAGCGGTTGAGGAACCACAGACTGCGCTGCGCATACGACAGTGGCGTCTGGGCCGGCCGCGGCGCCGGCAGCACCGCCTCGCGGGCACGGCCGGCCCCTCCCAGCCGTGCCGCCAGCCTCGCCGGGGTCGGGGCCTCGAACAACGACCTGACGGACAACTCCGCCCCCAGCACGGCCCGGACGCGCGAAACCAGCCGGGTGGCGAGCAGAGAGTGGCCGCCCAGGTCGAAGAACCCGTCGTCGAGCCCGGCCCGTGGGACCCCCAGCACGTCGGCGAAGATCTGGCAGAGCATCTCCTCCTGGGGGGTACGCGGCGCCCGGCCGCCGCCGCCCGCCGGGACATGCGGCTCCGGGAGCGCCTTGCGGTCCAGCTTGCCGTTGGCGTTCATGGGGAGCGCGTCGAGCATGACGAACGCCGAAGGCACCATGTACCCGGGCAGGCGGTCCGTGGCGCGGGCACGCAACCCCGGCACGTCGACGGTGGCGCCTTCCACCGGTACGGCATAGGCAACCAGGCGCCGGTCGCCTGGCCGGTCCTCGCGCACGACGGCGGCCACGTGCGTGACCGACGGGTCGCCGGCGAGGACGGCCTCGATCTCGCCGAGTTCGATCCGGAAGCCGCGCAGTTTGACCTGGTCGTCGGAACGGCCCAGGCACTCGAGTTCCCCGCCGGCCGTCCACCGCGCCAGGTCGCCGGTGCGGTACATCCGGCCGCCGGCGGGCCCGAAGGGGTCCGCCAGGAAGCGCTCCGCGGTAAGGGAGGGACGGTTCACGTACCCGCGGGCCACCCCCCTGCCGGCGAGATAGAGCTCGCCGGCCGTGCCCGGCGGTACCGGCCGCAGCCTGGCGTCGAGGACGTAGGCCCGTGTGTTGAGCAGCGGCCGGCCGATGGGGGGCCGGTCGGGGACCTCGTCCGTGGTGCTCCACATGGTGGCGTACACCGTGGCTTCGGTGGGCCCGTAGACGTTCGCCAGGAGGCTCGGGGCGAAAACCCGCTGCAGTGCGGACCCGGTCCGGCCGCCCAACGGCTCACCGCACAACAGCACGGTGTCGGCGGGCATCGTGACGTCACCCTGGGAGACCAGCTGGCCCAGCGCCGAGGGGACGGCGCTGACCAGGGTGCCGGCACCGTCGTCGACGGTCCGGCGTCCGCTCAGCGCGAGGACGTCGTCGAGCACCTCCAGGGTGCCGCCGAGCAGCAGCGTGCCGAACAGCTCGAACACGGAGACGTCGAAGTTGAGCGACGTGGTGAACAGCACACGGCGCACCCGTTCGCGGCCGATGGCGTGTTCCGCCCAGAGCGCCAGGTTGACGACGTTCTCGTGGGGCACCAGGACGCCCTTCGGCCTCCCGGTGGAGCCGGAGGTGTAGATGACGTAGGCCGGGTGCTGCGGGAGCAGCGGCGCTGTACGGTCCACGTCCCGGGGGTCGGTGGAGGGGAGCGCGGCCAGCACCACCGCCGTCGCGGGGTCGTCGAGAGCCAGGACGGGACCGGCGGACTCCGGAAGGCCGGCCGCGACGGCCACCGTGGTGAGCAGCAGAGCGGGCGGCGAGTCCGCCAGCACGTAGGCGGTGCGGTCAGCCGGGTGCTTCGGGTCGACGGGCAGGTATCCGGCACCGCTCTTGAGCACCGCGAGCACGGCCACCGGCAGCAGCTCGGTCCGCGGGAGAGCCAGCGCCACCAGCCGCTCCGGTCCGGCGCCCCGCTCGATCAGGTGATGGGCCAGCCGGTTCGCGGCCGCGTTCAGCGCGGCATAGGAGAGCGTGACGCCTGCGCAGGCCACCGCCGTGGCCTCGGGCGTACGTGCCGCCTGTGCCTCGAAGAGGGCCGGCAGCGTGGCAGCGGGCACCTCGTGGTCAGTGGCGTTCCAGGTCACCAGCAGCCGGCGGCGTTCCCCGGGGTCCAGCACGTCGAGGGTTCCCGCGCGCCGCTCAGGCTCGGTCGCCACGGTGTCGAGGATCCGGCGCAGCCGACGGGTGAGCTCCGTGGCGACGTCGCGGTCGAACACCTCGGGCCGGTAGTTCAGCCGCAGCATCAGCCGGTCCCCCGCAGCGGCGGCGAGGAACAACGGGAAGTGGGTGGCGTCCCGGCCGGTGGCCCGCGATATCCGCACCCCGCCGAAGGAGGCGTCGGCGGCGGAGGCATCGACCGGGTAGTTCTCGAAGATCACCAGACTGTCGAAGAGCGGCCCCACCCCGGCCATCGACTGCAGCTCGGCGAGTCCCAGGTAGTGGTGGTCCATCAACGCCGTCTGCTGCTCCTGCAGGCGGGCGAACAGGCCGGCCAGCGTCTCGGCGGGATCGATACGGACCCGGACGGGCAGCGTGTTGATGAACAGGCCCACCATCGTCTCCACGCCCGGCACCTCGGGAGGGCGGCCGGAGACCGTGGTTCCGAACAGGACGTCCTCACGCCCGGTCAAGGCACTCGCCAGCAGCGCCCAGGCGCCCAGGACGAGGGTGTTCACGGTCCACCCGCACCGGCGGGCCAGGCCGGTGAGGGCGGCGGAGAGTTCCGCCGGGATCTCCACGTCGACGTGCTCGGGCACACCCGTGGCAGCGCCGGCGCCGGCCGGTGCGAGCAGCGTCGGTTCGGCGACACCGTCCAGCACCTGCCGCCAGGCGGTTTGCGCCCCCGCCCGGTCCTGCCCGGCCAGCCACGCCAGATAGTCACGGAACGGGGCGGTCGGAGGCATGCCGGTGGCGTCGCCCTTGCGGCGGTAGAGCTCGAACAGGTCGCTCGCCACCAGCGGAGCGGACCAGCCGTCCATCACGATGTGATGGTTGGTCATCACGAGGTGGTGGTGATCCGCGGAGGCGCGGAACAGGGCGAACCGCACCAGCGGCGGCTTGGCCATGTCGAAGCCGCGCAGCCGGTCCTCGTCGAGGAACCGCGCCAGTTCGGTGTCCCGCCGGAAGTCGTCCAGTCCGCTGAGGTCGGCCTCGGTCCAGGGCAGCGGCACCTGCCGCCGGACGACCTGCACCGGCGACGCGTCGTCCCGCTGCCGGAACCCCGCCCGCAGCACCGTGTGCCGCTGCAGCACGGCTCCGGCGGCGAGCCGGAGCCGCTCCGGGTCGAGCGGGCCCTCCAGCTCGTACACGGACTGCACGGTGTAGGGATCCACCGCGTTCTCGTCGTAGGAGGCGTGGAAGAGCAGGCCCTCCTGCAACGGCGTCAGTGGGAGAACGTCCTCTATGCGTGATCGCTTCACGGCCCCGCTCCCCTACAGTCCGTCTTCGTCGTCGAACTCGTCGTCCAGTTCGTCCTCGAGTTCGTCGATCTGCTCCTGGCTGAGCGAGACCAGAGACAGGTCGGACGGGGTGTACCCGCTGCCGCCTCCCTTCTCGACGTGGGCCACGAACGCTTCGAGAACCCGCTCCCAGGTGGCCGTCAGCTCGCGGACGTCCTGCTCGGCGAACAGCGCCCGGGGCCAGGTCCAGGCAGCCACCAGGCGCGGCCCTCCGAGTTCGTCCTCGGTGAGGGCGTTCAGCTCCAGGGCGTGCGCCATCGGAGCGTTCTCGTCCTTGACCAGCGGTGTGGGCTCCGGGGCGGTGGACCAGTCGGCTGACGCGTCGGAGGCGCCGGAGAACCTGCCGAGGTAGTTGAACCCGAACTGCCGGGGCAGCGCGTCGGCGAGTGTCTCGGCCGTGTCCATGTTGAGGTGGCGCAGCATGCCGTAGCCCAGGCCGTTGTCGGGCAGGGTGCGCAGCTGTTCCTTCACCCGCTTGAGCACCTCACCCACGGCGTCGCCCCCGGCCCACAGGTCGTCCCAGTCGAACCGACCGGGATCGAGACGGGTCGGGAAGATGCTGGTGAACCAGCCGACCGTGCGGGAGAGGTCGAGACCCTCCTCGAACTCCTCCCGGCCGTGGCCCTCCAGGTCCACCAGCACCGCGGTCTCCTCGATGTCACCCCGGCGGCGCCGCCAGTCCGTCACCGCCAGCGCGAAGGCCGTCAGCAACACGTCGTTGACACCGGCGTGGAAAGCGGCCGGCACCGTCGTCAGGACGGCGGTGGTGCACTCGACGGAGAGCCACTGCTTGAGGTAGTGCAGCGTGCTCGAGACGTCCATCGTCGGGTCCAGCGGCCGCTCACCGAGCAGCTCGTCGGGCTCCTCCAACAGGTCTTTCCACAGGTCGAGTTCCGCCACCCGGCGTGGCTTGTACGCCTCCGAGGCCAGGTGTTCCGCCCAGCTGCGGAAGGACGTCCCCACCGGCTGCAGGCCGGGCTGCTTCCCGGTGGAGGCCATCTCCCAGGCGTCGGCCAGGTCCTGTTCCAGAACCCGCCAGGAGACGCCGTCGACGACCAGGTGGTGCCCCAGGAGCAGCAGTCGTCCTTGGCAGTCGGGCCCGGCGTCGAACCAGACGACCTGGAACATCCTGCCGTCCTCGGGAGCGATCCTCGAGCCGGCCGCGTCGCCCTCCTTCTCCAGGACGCCGGCCAGCGCCTGCTCGTCCAGGCCGGCGACGTCCACCCGTCGGAAGCAGTCGCCGACCGGCACAGCGCCCTTCGGTGCGATCTCCAGCACCCAGTCACCGGCGCCGGCGACCGGCCGCTCCAACCGCGTGCGCAGGACGTCGTGGTGGTCGAGCACTGCCTGGAGGGCCTGTGTCAACGGCTCCTGGGCGAGACGGGCCGGCGCGCGCAGCAGCCTGGCGAGACTGAAGCGGCCGATCGGGCCGCCGCGTTCCCGCATTTCGTGGATGATGGGAGTGAGCGGGACCCGCCCGGTACCCACGTCGGCTCCCCGGTCGGGCCCGGCGCCGACGACACCCGCGACAGCCGCCAGCGCCTCGACGGTCTTGTGCTGGAACACCGCCCGCGGGGTGATCGACAGGCCTGCCTTGCGTGCCCGGCTGACCAGCTGGATGGAGATGATGCTGTCGCCGCCCAGGTCGAAGAAGTTGGCCTCGACCCCGACGTCGTCCAGACCGAGCAGCTCCGAGAAGAGACCGCACAGCACCTCCTCCTCGGGAGTTCTCGGCGGCGTCAGGGGGCGGTCCCGCGTCACCTGCGGTGCGGGAAGGCCGGCCCGGTCCAGCTTGCCGCTCGCCGTGAGCGGCAGCGTCTCGAGTTCCACCAGTACGGCGGGAACCATGTAGGCGGGCAGGGTTCCCTCGAGGTGCTTGCGCAGCACGGCGCTGTCCGGACGGCCGACGGACTCGGCAGGCACCACGTAACCGACCAGCTGACGGCCGGGCCCGTCGTCGCGCACCGCGGCCGCGGCCTGCTCGACGTGGGGGTGAGACGCCAGCGCGGACTCGACCTCACCCAGTTCGATCCGGAATCCGCGCAGTTTCACCTGCGCGTCCGAACGCCCGGCGTATTCCAGGTCGCCTCCTGAGGTGCGACGCGCGAGGTCGCCTGTCCGGTACAGCCTGGCACCCGGTTCGCCGAACGGGTCGGCGACGAAACGCTCGGCCGTCAGTCCAGGCCTGTCGAGGTAGCCCCGGGCGAGTTGGTCACCCGCGAGGTAGACCTCGCCGAGCACACCGTCCGGCACCGGCTGCAGCCGGGCGTCCAGCACGTAGGCACGGGTGTTCCACACCGGACGGCCGAGCGGGACGGTGACGGCGTCGGTTCCGCCGATGCGACCCGCGGTGGCCTGGATGGTGGCTTCGGTGGGGCCGTACACGTTGAGCACCCGGGTGTGCCAGGTCTGTGCGGCCTGTGCGGCCAGCCGGGCCGGCAGCTCCTCTCCACCGCACAGCAGCATGCGGATCCCGCGGCCCCGCTCGTCGAGCGGGACGGCGGACAGCAGGGAGGGCACGAACTGGGCGACGGTCACGCCGTGCCGCCCGATGAAGTCCAGCAGCTCCTCGGAGTCACGGACGGTCGCGGCAGGGGCCAGCGCCAGAGCCGCCCCGGCCGTCAGCGGAGCCCACAGCTCCCCGCCGGCCGCGTCGAAACTGACGGGGGTCCGCGCCAGCACGACGTCCCGCGCATCCAGTTCCGTCTCCGCGACGAGCCAGCGCAGCTGGTTGGCGAGGGCACCGTGCGGCACGACGACGCCCTTGGGGGTGCCGGTGGATCCGGAGGTGTAGATGACGTAGGCGGCATGGCCCGCGGCAGGGACGGCGACCCGTTCGGCCGCCGAGAGATCGGCGTCCGGCTGCGCGGCGAGCGCGGTCACGGTCTCGGGCTCGTCGAGCACCAGCGGCGCGTCGGAGAGACAGTCCGCGGGCACCGTCGCGGTGGTCGCCAGCACCAGGACGGGCTGTGCGTCCCGCAGCATGAAGGCGATCCGCTCGGCGGGATAGTCCGGGTCGACCGGCAGATAGCACGCTCCGGTCTTGGCGACCGCCAGCAGGGCCACCACGAGTTCCGCGGTCCGCGGGAGGGCTACCGCGACCAGACGTTCCGGTCCGGCACCCCGCTCGATCAGCAGCCGCGCGAGACGGTTGGCGCGGGCGTTCAGCTCCCCGTAGGTGAGCGACGCCTCGTCGGTTATCACCGCGACGTGCGACGGCGCCGCTGCCGTCCGCTCCTCGAAGAGCGAGGGAAGGGTCGCCTCCGGCAGGGCGTGCTCGGTGGCGTTCCACTCCACCAGGACCCGCCGGCGTTCCTCGGTGGACAGGACCGGCACACCGCCGATCGGCCGGGCGGGTTCCTCGACGAGCGTCCGCAGGAATCCCGTCAGACGGGTCACCAGGGTCTCGGCCGTCTCCCGGTCGAAGAGGTCGGCGCTGTACTGCAGCAGCCCCTCCACCCCGGCTGCCGAACCCTCAGGGGCGAAACTCTCGGTGAGGTCGAGGGCCAGGTCGAACTTGCTCGTGGTGACGTCCACCGGTTCCTCGGACACCTCGACGCCCGGCAGGTCCAGCCTCCCCTCCGGCGCGTTCTGCAGCGAGAGCATCACCTGGAACAGCGGATGCCGCACGGTGGACCGCTCGGGGTTCACCATCTCCACCAGGCGTTCGAACGCGACGTCCTGGTGGGCGTAGGCCGCCAGATCCGCCTCCCGCACCCGCTCGAGCAGCTCCGCGAAGGTCGGGTCGCCGCTGGTGTCCGTGCGCAGCACCAGGGTGTTGACGAAGAAGCCGACCAGATCGTCGAGCGCTTCGTCGGTCCGCCCGGCCACCGGAGTCCCCAGGGGGATGTCGTCTCCCGCGCCCAGACGGGTCAGCAGGGCCGCGAGACCGGCCTGAAGCACCATGAAGACGCTGACCCGTCGGGCGCGGGCCAGCTGGACGATCCGCTGGTGCAGTCCTGCGTCCCAGCGGAACCGGATCAGCCCTCCTGACCCGGAGGGGTCCGCCGGCCGACGTCGGTCGGCCGGGAGGGTCAGCTCCTCGGGAAGACCGCGCAGCTGCTCCTTCCAGAAGGACAGTTGGCGGGAGGTCTCGCTGTCCGGCTCCGCCTCGGTGCCCAGCACCTCCTGCTGCCACAGCGCGAAGTCCGCGTACTGGACCGGCAGCTGCGGCCGGTCCGGGCCGGTTCCGGACAGACGCGCGCGGTACGCCTCGGAGAGGTCCCGCGACAGTGGTGCGAACGACCAGCCGTCCGCAGCGATGTGGTGCAGAACCAGCAGCAGCACGGCCTCCTCCTCGCCGCATCGCATCAATACCGCGCGTACGGGGATGTCGAAGGACAGCTCGAAGCCCTCGGCGGCCTCGGCGGCGAGCACGCCCGCCAGCTCCTCCTCGGTCACGTCGCAGGTCCGCCACTCGACCTCGGCGTCGTCGAGCACGACCTGGTGCACCCGGCCGTCGGTCTCCGGGTAGATGGTCCGCAGGCTCTCGTGGCGGGCGATCACATCGTCGAGTGCCCGGTGCAGCGCCTCGTGGTCCAGCGGGCCCGTCAGCCGCAGTGCGTGCAGGATGTTGTAGGAGCCGTCCTCGTCGAACCGGTTGAGGAACCACTGGCCCCGCTGACCGAAGGACAACGGGAGGGTCTCCGGCCTGACGAACGGACGCACCCGTTCCCGGGGTCCGTCCGCCTGCGCCAGCTTCTCGGCGAGTCCGGCGACGGTCGGGGATTCGAACAGGGTGCGGATGGCCAGCTCCGCGCCCAGCCCCGAGCGCACCCGTGAGACGAGCCGGGTGGCGAGCAGCGAGTGGCCGCCGAGCGCGAAGAAGTCGTCGTGGAGCCCCACCCTGGGCACACCGAGAACCTCGGCGAAGAGGCCGGCGAGTATCTCCTCCCGGGGTGTCCGGGGCACCCCACCGCTGCTGCCCGAGGGAGTCTCCGGCGCGGGCAGCGCTGCCCGGTCCAGCTTCCCGTTGGCGGTCAGCGGCAGTTCCTCCAGGATCACGAAGGCCGACGGCACCATGTAGTCGGGGAGCAGGGCGGCGGTGTGCCTGCGCAGCTCGAACGTCCCGGGCGGCACGCCGTCCGGTCCCGGTACGGCATAGGCGACCAGCCGCGGATCGTCCTCCCGGTCGTGGCGGAGCACCACCCTGGCCGCCGCCACCTGCGGGTGAGCGGCCAGCGCCGATTCGATCTCGCCCGGTTCGACCCGGAAGCCGCGCAGTTTGACCTGGTCGTCGGTACGGCCGAGGAACTCCAGCACCCCGTCGTCCCGCCACCGCGCCAGGTCCCCGGTGCGGTACATCCGGGTGCCGGCGGCGCCATGGGGATCGGCCACGAACCGCTCGGCCGTCAGGCCCGGACGGCCGAGGTATCCGTGTGCCAGCTGCACACCGGCCAGGTACAGGTCTCCGGGCACTCCCGGAGCGACCGGCCGGAGCGCCTCGTCCAGGACGTACGTCATGGTGTTCCACACCGGGCGGCCGATCGGCACGGAAGAGGTGTCCTCCTTCGCCCCGCACTCCCAGGAGGTGACGTCCACGGATGCCTCCGTGGGCCCGTACAGGTTGTGCAGACGCGCGTCGAGCACCGTGAAGAAGCGGTCCCGCAGCGGGGCGGGGAGCGCCTCGCCGCTGCACACGACACGCCGCAGCGAGGTGCAGCCGGCAGCCGCCGGCTCGGCGAGGAAGGTCTGCAGCATCGACGGGACGAAGTGCGCGGTGGTCACGTGCTCGGTGCGGATGACATCGGCCAGGTAAGCGGGATCCTTGTGGCCGCCGGGCCTGGCCACGACCAGGACGGCCCCCTCGGTCAGCGGCCAGAAGAACTCCCACACCGAGACGTCGAACCCGGCTGGGGTCTTCTGCAGGACCCGGTCGTCCGCGGTCAGGCCGTAGCGTCCCTGCATCCAGGCGATCCGGTTGACGACGCCCCGGTGCGGCACGACGACGCCCTTGGGCAGGCCGGTCGAGCCGGAGGTGTAGATGACGTACGCCGGGTGACCGCTGGTCAGTGGAGCCGTGCGCTCGTCGTCGGTCACCCGGCCGGAGGGGCGCCGGGAGACGGCCTCGGCGTTCTCGGGCGCGTCGACGACCAGGACCGGGGCGTCCGACGCGGGCAGTACGCGCTGCGACGCCGCATCGGTCAGGACCAGCCGGGGGCGTGCGTCCCCGAGGACGTGAGCGATCCGCTCGGCAGGGTGGTCCGGGTCCACCGGCAGGTAGGCGGCCCCCGTCTTCAGCACCGCGAGCAGCGACACCACCAGGTCGATGGAGCGTGGCACCGCCAGCGCCACACGGTCTCCGGGGCCCACCCCGCGTGCGAGCATCTCGCGTGCCCAGCGGTTGGCCGTGGCATCGAGCTCCGCGTAGCCGAGCGACTGGTCGGCGAAGACCACAGCCGTCCGTTCGGGAGTCCGCCCGGCCTGACGTTCGAATCGCTGGACCAGCGTGCCGTCCTCGACCTCGTGGGCCGTGTCGTTCCACGTGGTGAGCAGGCGCTCGCGTTCTGCCGGGGACAGCAACTCGAGCGCGGCGACCGGCCGGTCCGGGTCGGCTGCGACCGCCTCGAGGATCCGCACCAGCCGGGCCACCAGCTCCTCGGCCGCCGACCGGTCCACCAGGTCGGGGCGGTGCCCGACTTTGAACGCCATCCGGGTACCGGGGTAGACGATGAGGCTGAGCGGGTAGTGCGTCGCGTCGTGTCCGTGGACGTCGTGCACCCGGACCCCGTCGACCGTCCGCTCCAGGGCGTCGGAGTCGAGGGGGTAGTTCTCGAACACGGCGAGCGTGTCGAACAGGGAGCCGCCGCCCGCCAGTTCCTGGATGTCGGTCAGTCCGAGATGCTGGTGCCCCATCAGCTCGGTCTGCTCGTCCTGCAGACGGTGGAACATGCCGCTCACCCGCTCGGCGGGGTCAAGCCGGAGACGCACCGGAACGGTGTTGATGAACAGGCCGACCATCGACTCCACGCCGGGCAGGTCCGCGGGCCGCCCGGAGACGGTGGCGCCGAAGAGGACGTCGGAGCGTCCGGTGGCAGAGGAGAGCAACAGGCCCCAGGCACCCTGCACCAGGGTGTTCATGGTCCATCCCCGTGCGCGCGCCAGCGAGGTGAGCCGTGCGGTGAGCTCGGCGGGCAGCCTGGTGGTGAACTCCTCCGGCGCCGCGCCCACCCCGTTGGCGGTCCCGTCCGGGGCGAGCAGGGTCGGCTCGGTGACTCCGTCCAGGACGTGCCGCCACGCCGACGTCGCGGCTGCGCGGTCCTGCTTGCCCAGCCAGGCGAGGTAGTCGCGGTAACCCGTCACCTTCGGCAGTCCGGCGCCATCCCCGTGCCGGGCGTACAGCTCGAACAGGTCGTGGACCAACAGGGGGAAGGACCAGCCGTCCACCAGGATGTGGTGGACGGAGAGCACCAGGCGGTACCGCTCGTCGGCCAGGCGCAGGAGAGTGCACCGCAGCAGCGGCGGACGGCTGAGATCGAAGCGCCGGGAGCGCTCCTGCTCCAAAAGGTCCGCCAGGGCGGTCTCCTGCTCCGCTGTGGACCGGCCCCGCAGATCCGTCTCCGTCCAGGGCAGCTGCACCTGCTGCGGAACGACCTGGACGGGGCGGCTGAGCTTCTCGTGCCGGAAGCCGGCCCGCAGGTTCGGATAGCGCACCAAGAGCGCCTCACCGGCCCCGCGGAGCCGTGCGGGATCGACGGCCCCCTCCAGCCCGAAGGAGAGCTGGGCGGTGTAGGCGTCGACCGCCCCCTCGTCGTAGAGCGCGAGGAAGAGCATTCCCTCCTGCACGGGCGACAGGGGCAGGACGTCGGCGATTCCCGACTTGGTCATGAAGTCCTCCACTCGGATTCCAGAAGGTCGATCTCTTCCTGCGACAACGACACCAACGGAAGATCCGAGGGAGTCCAGCCACCGGTGCCGGCCCGCGCCTGCTGGGCCGCCAGCGCGTCCAGGGCGTCGCACCATGCGGCTGCCAGTTCGCGCACCTCGGGCTCGGACAGCACTCCGTCCGGCCACGACCAGGTGGCGACCAGGCTCGGTCCGTCCGCTCCGTCCCGGGTCAGCACATTGAGTTCCAGACAGTGGGCGAGCGGCATCCCGGCGTCCGCCCCGGCGTTCAGTACGCCGGAGAGGGGGTCGGGGGTCCATGCCGCCTCGTCCCCGTCGGCGGGAGCGGGGAAGCGGCCAAGGTAGTTGAAGGAGAGCTGGGGGTTCGGGTGGCCCGCGAGCGTGACGGCGGTGTCCGGATTCAGGTACCGCAGCATGCCGAAGCCCACCCCGTTGTCCGGCAGCGCCCGCAGTTGCTCCTTCACCCGCTTGAGGGCGTCCACGGCGGCAGAACCGGCAGAACGCCCCACGTCGCCGTCGGCCCGTCCCGGGTCGAGGCGGACGGGGAAGATGCTGGTGAACCAGCCGACCGTGCGCGAGAGATCGATCCCCGGCGCGAACTCCTCCCGGCCGTGTCCCTCCAGGTCGAGGAGCAAGGAGGTCTCCTCGCAGCCGGTCCGCCGCCTCCGCCAGGAGACCGCGGCCACCGCCAGGGCCGAGAGCAGGACGTCGTTGACCGACGCGTGCAACGTCGCGGGCACCGTGGTCAGCAAAGGCGCGGTCCGCTCCGGCGGCAGGACCGTCGTCACGGAGGAGACCCCGCCCACCGTGTCACGGTCCGGGTCCAGTGGCCGGCTGCCCAGCGGCGGCTCAGGTCCGCTCAGCTGCTGTGTCCAGTAGCCGAGTTCGCCGACCCTCTCCGTGCTGTGCGCCGACTCGGAGAGCAGTTCGGCCCAGCGGCGGAAGGAGGTGCCCACCGGCTGCAGCGCGGCCGGCAGGCCGGACGGAGCAGCCTCCCAGGCGGCTTCCAGGTCGGGAAGCAGGATGCGCCAGGAGACCCCGTCCACCACCAGGTGGTGGAGGGCCAGCAGCAGCTTGCCCGGCCGGTCGGCACCGGCGTCGAACCACACGGCCCGCACCATGTTCCCGTCGTCGGGAGCAAGCCGGCTCAACGCCTGCTCGGTCCCCGCGCGGACCGACTCGCCGACGGCGTCCGCGTTCCCGGCCGCGACCGCACCCTCGATGTCGACCCGGTCCACGCAGTCCTCGCCTCGTACCGCACCGACCGGTGCGACGTCGAGAGCCCACGGCCCGTGCTCCGGTTCGCGGGTCAGCCGCAGGCGCAGTACATCGTGGTGGTCCAGCAGTGTCTGCACCGCCCGGGCCAGCCTGGCCGTGCCGAGGGCCGGAGGGACCCGCAACAGCATGGTCTGGCTGAACCGGTCCACCGGGCCGCCGCGTGCACGCTGCCAGGCGATGACGGGGGTACAGGGCACCGGCCCCGTTCCGATGTCCGGCCGTGTCCCGGCTTCAGGATCCTGCGCGGTCCGTGCAACGGCAGCGATCGCCTCCACGGTGCGGTGCCGGAAGACATCCCGCGCCGTGAGGAGGACGCCTTCCTTCCGTGCAGCGCTGACCAGTTGGATCGAGACGATGCTGTCGCCTCCCAGGTCGAAGAAGTTGTCCTCGACGCCCACCTCGGCGAGTCCGAGTATCCGGGCGAACAGCGCGCACAGCACCTCCTCGCGGTGGTTCGCCGGCCCTCTGCCACTGGTGGAACCGGTGCGCTCGGGCTCGGGAAGGGCCTTGTGGTCCAGCTTCCCGTTCGGGGTGAAGGGCAGCCGTTCCAGGCACACGAAGGCAGCCGGGACCATGTAGTCGGGCAGGAGCCGCGCCGCGTGCTCACGAAGCACGTCAACCTGCGGTGCGGCGCCGGTTTCCGGCACCACGTAGGCGACGAGCAGTCGCCGCCCCTGGGCGTCCTCGCGGATCGCCGCCACCGCCTGCGAGATGTCGGGGCGAGCGGCCAGTACGCCCTCCACCTCACCGAGTTCGATGCGGAAGCCGCGGAGTTTGACCTGGTCGTCGGCCCGCCCCAGGTAGGTGAGTTCTCCTGCGGCGGTCCAGGCGACGCGGTCTCCCGTGCGGTACATGCGGGTGCCGGGCGGTCCGTAGGGGGCCGCGACGAAACGCTCCGCGGTGAGCGGGGCACGCCGCAGGTATCCCCGTGCGAGACCGGCACCGGCGATGTACAGCTCACCGGGGACTCCCGGGGGAACGGGACACAGTCGGTCGTCGAGGACGTAGAGCCGGGTGTTCCATACCGGACGGCCGATGGTGGGGGCCTTGGCCGCCGGGGTCAGCGGAGCACTCATCGTCGCGGCGACCGTCGCCTCGGTGGGACCATAGGCGTTGATCATCCGGCGGCCGGTCGCCCACCGGGCGACCAGCTCGGCCGAGCAGGCCTCTCCGCCGACCACCAGGGTCTCGAACTCCGGCAGTTCGACGGCCGGCACGCTGCCGAGCGCCGTCGGCGGGATGAGGGCGTGTGTGACGCGGTACCGGGTCAGCACCTCTGCCAGGTTCTCGCCCACGAGTGGTCCCGGAGGCGGCACGACCAGTGCCGCGCCGGCCGGCAGGGCCATGCACACCTCGAGGACAGCTGCGTCGAAACTCGGGGAGGCGAACTGCAGGACCCGGCTGTGCGCCGTCACCCGGAACCGGTCGATCTCCGTCGCCGAGAAGCCGGCCAGCCCCCGGTGAGTGACGATCACACCCTTGGGCCGGCCGGTGGAACCAGAGGTGTAGATGACGTAGGCCGGGTGGTCGACCGACAGAGGCCTGTGACGCTCGTCGTCGCGGATGTCGCCGTCCGGCAGGTCCGCCAGGCGCGTACGCACCGGCTCCGCGTCGAGCACGTGCATGGGGACGCTGCCGGAACCGGGCAGGGTCCCGGCCAGGGCGGCTGTGCTGACGACCAGGGCGGGGGCGGCGTCGTCGAGGAGGTAACGGATGCGTCCGGCCGGGTAGTCCGGGTCGACCGGCAGGTAGGCGGCACCCGCCTTGGCCACGGCCAGCAGGGCGACGACCAGCTCCACCGACCGCGGCAGGGCGAGTGCCACCACCTGTTCCGGCCCGGCTCCCTGCTCGATGAGGAAGCGGGCCAGCCGGTTGGCTCGCCGCCCGAGTTCGGCGTAGTCCAGGGAGGTGGTCCCCGACACCAGCGCGAGCCCCGACGGTGTCCGCCGCGTCTGCTGCTCGACCAGGTCAGCCAGGGTGACCGGGGTGATCTCCCGTGTCTCCCCCGTCCACGCGCCGAGGAGCTGTGCACGCTCCGCGGACGAGAGCACGTCCACCTCTCCCACCCTCAGCCGGGGTTCGTCCGCGACGGCGGTCAGGAACCGCACATAACGCGTGGCGATGTCTTCCACCGAGGTCTGGTCGAAAAGGTCCGTGCTGTATTCGACGACACCCTCGACGCCGGCGGGGGCGCCATCCGCCGCGTAACGCTCGGCGAGGTCGAAGGTGAGGTCGAACTTCGCCGTGGCGGTGCGGAGTTGCCGTATCTGCGCGTCCAGACCAGGGAGATCCGGCCGGGGTGGGACGTTGTTCTGCAACGCCAGCATCACCTGGAACAGGGGGTGACGTGCGGCGGACCGGTCCGGGCTGACCGCGTCCACGATCCGCTCGAAAGGCACGTCCTGGTGAGCGAAGGCCGCCAGGTCGGTCTCCCGCACCCGGTCGAGCAGTTCGTCGAAGAGAGGGTTCCCGGAGGTGTCGGTGCGGAGCACCAGGGTGTTGACGAAGAAGCCCACGAGACCGTCGAGCGCCTCGTCGGTACGTCCTGCCACGGCGGTGCCCAGCGGCACGTCGTCACCGGCTCCGAGCCGAGACAGCAATGCGGCGAGACCGGCCTGCAAGACCATGAAGACGGTGCAGCGCCGGTCGGTCGCCAGTTGTCTCAGGCGACGGTGCAGCGCCGCCGGCAACCGGAGTTCCACCGCGCCGCCGCAAGTGCTGAGCACCGGAGGACGAGGTCGGTCGGTGGGCAGCGACAACTCCGCGGGCAGTCCGTCCAGCGTCTTCCGCCAGTAGTCCAGCTGACGGGCCGCGGGACTTGTGGGATCGGTGTCGTCACCGAGGAGCCGCTGCTGCCACAGGGCGTAGTCGGCGTACTGCACGGGAAGCGCCGGCCAGGCCGGGGAGCCGTCCCCGGCGGTCCGCGCCCGGAAGGCGGCGGACAGGTCACGTACCAGCGGATCCAGTGACCAGCCGTCCGCCGCGATGTGGTGGACGGTGAGCAGCAGGGCGTGCTCCTCACGCCCCAGCCGGTAGAGGTGGGCTCGCAGGGGCGGCTGCTCGGCGAGGTCGAACGGACGGGCCGCCTCGGCGGCCGACGCCGCCGCGAGCTCTTCGGGAGCCAGAGCCGACACGTCGAAGGGGACTTCGGGGTGCGCGCGGATCATCTGCCGGGGAATTCCGTCCCCGGCGGGGTAGACCGTGCGCAGGCTCTCATGCCGTGCCGTCACGTCGGTCAGGGCCGCTCGGAGCACCGAACAGTCGAGGGCCCCGGAAAGGCGCAGCTCGAAGGCCAGGTGATAGGTGGCGGCAGACTCCTCCTCGAACCGGTCGAGGAACCACAGGCGGCGCTGTGCGAACGACAGCGGCAGGATCGCCGGCCGCTCCCGGCGGTCCACGCCGTGGCGTGCCGTGCCGGCAGCGTCGAGCCGGCCGGCCAGGGCGGCGGGTGTGGGCGCCTCGAACAGCGCGGCCATCGACAGCTCCGCGCCGAGCGCCGCACGTACCCGGGAGACCAGCCGGGTGGCGAGGAGGGAGTGGCCGCCCAGGGCGAAGAAGTTGTCGTCGGCTCCGGTACGGGGCAGGCCGAGGACGTCTGCGAAGAGTCCGCACAGGATCTCCTCGCGCGGGGTACGCGGAGTGCGGCCCGAAGCGGCGGGTGTCCGGGGTGCGGGCAGCGCCGCACGGTCCAGCTTCCCGTTACCCGTCAACGGCAGAGCGTCCAGCGTCACAAAGGCGGAGGGCACCATGTGCGCCGGCATGCTCCGGGCGCACATGGCCCGCAAGTCCGCCGTGTCCACGGCAGCACCCCGCACCGGAACGACGTAGGCGACCAGCCGGCGGTCACCCACCTGGTCCTCCCGCACACTGACCACGGCCTGACCCACCGCGGCATGCCCCGCCACAACCGCCTCGATCTCCCCCAACTCGATCCGGAAACCCCGGACCTTCACCTGGCCATCGGCCCGCCCCACGAACTCCAGCTCACCACCGGCAGTCCACCGCGCCACATCCCCCGTCCGGTACATCCGCTCACCCGCACCACCGAACGGATCCGCCACAAACCGCTCCGCCGTCAAACCAAAACGATTCCAGTAACCCCGCGCCAACCCCGCACCGGCCACATACAACTCACCCGCCACACCCACCGGCGCCGGACGCAGACACTCATCCAGCACATACACCCGAAGATCCGGAATCCCCCGCCCGATCACACTCCCCGCATCACCGGCGACCCGCCCCGCATCCAACGCCACATGACTCACATGCACCGTCGTCTCAGTGATCCCGTACATGTTCACCAACACCGGCGCAGCATCACCATGCCGCGCAAACCACTCCCGCAACCGCCACAGATCCAGCGCCTCACCACCGAACACCACGAACCGCAACGCCAACCGGCCACCCGCATCCCCACACTCACGGTCAGCCTGCATCAACTGGTAAAAAGCAGAAGGCGTCTGATTCAACACCGTCACACCCTCATCCACCAGCAGACGCCGAAACTCACCCGGCGACCGGCTCACCGAGAACGGCACCACCACCAGCCGCCCACCATGCAGCAACGCCCCCCAGATCTCCCACACCGAAAAATCAAAAGCGAACGAATGGAACAACGTCCACACATCATCCGCCCCGAAACCAAACCACTCACGCGTCGCCGAGAACAGCCGCACCACATTCCCATGCGGCACCACCACACCCTTCGGACGCCCCGTCGACCCCGACGTGTAGATCACATACGCAGCCGACGCCCCCGACACACCACCCGAACGCTCCCCCACCCGCACGTTCGCCGACGACAGACCCCCCAGATCCGCCCCCGCCAGAAACTCCTCATCCACAACAAAAGACGGCCCGGAATCCTCCAGCAGAAAAGCCACCCGCTCCGCCGGATACTCCGGATCCACCGGCACATAAGCAGCCCCCGCCTTCAACACCCCCAACACCGCGACCACCACATCCACCGAACGCGGCAACGACACCGCCACGAACGACTCCGGCCCCACACCCCGCCCCAGCAAAAAACGCGCCAGCCGGTTCGCCCGCGCATTCAACTCCCCATACGAGACACACTCATCCCCACACACCACCGCAGACCGCTCAGGCCCACACGCCACCTGAGCCTCAAACAACTCCGTCAACGTCGTCATGGGGCATGCGTCGGACATGGCGATAACCTCGGGTAAGCGGGAGACGGGAGAACCTGCCACGCGCTGACAGGGTGTTCGGGGAAGCCGGCCGGGACACCGCGGGCCGTACGGCTCACGCGCCGGCGGCCGGGCAGGGGCGCCTTCGGGGGTAACGCCGCCGACCCGGCCGCAGGCGACGCCGGACGGTTCCTAGCCGCAACCGCCGGCGTGGCCAGTATCTCCGGCAGCCGGGGCGAACTCCGGCAGCTCTGCATGATCCTGCCAGGATTCCTCGGCCTCGCGGAGGGACTGGCCGCGGAAGGCGGCGACGAAGTGGGCGAGCCGGTCGGCACCCCAGAACTTCTCCCGCCCGTAGACGAAGAAGGGCACTCCGAAGAGGCCGTCCTTGTAGGACGACACCAGACAGTCGAATCCCCGCTTACGCAGCGCCGGGTCGTCGGCGGCACGGGAGAACCGCTCGGCGTCCATACCCAGTCCGGCCGCGATCTCGCCGATCACGGCACGGTCACAGATGTCCTTTCCCTCCTGCCAGCGGGCACGGTAGACGGCCTCGACGAAGTCACGGCCACGCCCCTCCTCCTCGGCCGCCAGGTAAGCCAGGTGGGAGACCTCCCAGTTGGGGTCACGGTCCACCGGAATGGTCAACTTCAGCCCACGGGCCCTGGTCAGCCGGGAGAGGTCCTGCAGGATGTAGAAGTTCTTGGCCCTGGACATGGCGACGATGGGGAGTTCGACGTCGGCCTCGTCCAGCATTTCCTGGGTGCGTGCGTCCGGTTCCCAGAAGGGTATCCATTCCACCCCGTCGGCGACGTCCGGGAACTTCTCTCTCAGATCCATCCAGGCGAACCACGAATATGGGCTGCGCAGGGAGAAATACCACCGCGGTGGTTTCTTGGTCTTCGCCATGATGATGTCTCCGTCTTCGAGGTAAGGGCCGTTGGGCGGCCGGGTCAGATGGTGATGCCGCCGTCGATCTGGAAAACGGCTCCGGTGATGTAGGAGGCTCGTTCGGATGCGAGATAAGAGACGAGGTCCGCGACCTCTTCGGAGCGTCCCAGACGCCGCAGCGGTATCTGGTCCAAAGCCTTTTTCGTGATCTGCTCACCGAGTCCGGCCGTCATGTCCGTCTCGATGAATCCGGGCGCCACGACGTTCGCCCGGATTCCGTACCGTCCCACCTCTTTGGCGAGTGAGCGTGAGAAACCGATGATCCCCGCCTTGGAGGCCGCGTAGTTGGTCTGTGTGGGGTTTCCATAGACGCCGGCCACCGACGAGATGTTGATCAGACACCCGGATTTGCGCTTCATCATCTCGAAGATCACGGACCGGCAGAGGTGATAGACGCCGTCGAGGTTCACCTGGATGACCTGCTGCCAGTCCTCGTCCGGCATCAGCAACAAGGGATTGTCCTTGGTGATGCCTGCCGACGTCACCGCCACGTCGATGGGCCCGAGCTTCTGCTCCACCTCGGCCACCCACGCACGCACCGCGTCGCCCTGAGCGACGTCGGCCTGGAAGCCGACCGCTCTGCCTCCGGCGTCCGCAACCTCCTTCTCCAGGTTCTGGGCAGCCTGTTCGTTGGACCGGTAGCAGAACCCGACGTCGAAGCCGTCCCGCGCCAGCCGCAGCACGACCTCCCGGCCGATACCCCGTGAACCGCCGCTGACCAGGGCCACCTTCGTGCCGCTGCTTTCCTCCGCCATCCTTCTCCACTCCTTGTCCTGGTCTCCTCCGACCCCTGCGGCCGGCGTCCGCACAGTGCGGCGATGTCAAGGGCCCGCGGGCCGCACCTGCTCCTGGGGGCGGAAGGCCATCACCATCCGGGAGAACGTCACGGCCACCTCTCCGTCGACCGTCGTCTCGCCTTCGAAGAGCACGGTGTCGGTAAGGGCGCGGAAGAGCCGTACACGGTGCTCGAGCAGGTCGCCCGGATACACCTGCCTCAGGAACTCGACGCCGGACATGGCGCCGGCCAGCATGACCTGTCCCTCGCTCGCTCCGGCTGTGTCGTGGACCGCCAGCAGCCCTGCCGCCTGCCCCCAGGACTCCACGAGAAGCGACTGCGGATAGGCGCAGGAAGAGGCGTCCGCCTCCTCGGCCGCATGCCGGAACCACGGTTCGTTCCAGGTCACCGCCTTCAGGGCGATCAGGTGGTCACCGGGTACGAGCTCCACCACCCGGTCGACGAGCAGCATGGGGTACCGGTGCGGGAGAGCACGTCGGACGCCCACGGCGTCCGCCGGCCCGGTGTGGTCGTCCGACGTCGTCACAGCCCCTCCCGCCGGTAGCGCAGCCGGACCTTCGCCGCCACGCCCGCTTCGGTCGACGCAGTCGCCGCGCAGCGCCAGCCGCCGTCCACCGGCGACCACTCGGCGTCCACGGTGAGGACGTCCCCGGGGAAGACGGCGCCGACGAAGCGTGCGGAGTCCAACGCACCGAGCGTCAACGGCCCGACCTCCGGTGCGGTGGCCAGCGCCGCCAGGTGGACGCACTCCACGACACACACCCCGGGGAAGATCGGGAAGTCCGGGTAGTGCCCCTCGAAGACGGGCTCGTCGGCGTCGATACGCAGACGGGCACGCGAGGCCCAGCGTTCTGCGGCCTCCTGCGGCTCGGCGTACCGGACGACCTCCACTCCGGCCCGTACCGGGCTGACGGGACGGGTGGCGGCCACCACCGTGGCCTGTGCCGTGGTCACTGCCCGCGCAGCTTCTCGGCCAGCAGGTCGTAGGCCTGCTGCAGCGAGGCGACCTGACGCAGTTCTGCCTCGGCGAACTTCACCCCGTACCGCTTCTCGAGGACCACGACGACCTCCAGGGTCATCAACGAGTCGACCTCGAGCTCGTCCATGAAGTTCGCCTCGTCCGTGACGTCCGAGACGTCGACATCGAGGACTTCGGCCACCGTGCGGCGCAACGAGTCCTTGTCCAGCTCACGGGACGGGAGGGTTCCGGTATCCGAAACGGTCATGGTCTTCCCTTCACGGCGTTGTTGTCTGTCTTCCGAGGACCCGCCGGGGACGGCGGGCCCGGCCTCAGCGGATGCGCAGCAGTGCGCAGGCCAGTGCTCCGTCGCGGTCGGTGGAGGTCACCACGGCCACCCGCCCCGCAGCCCGGGAGTCCTCCGCGGCCACGGTGAGCACGGAGACCACCTGGAACGCGCCGGTGGCCGCGGCGGTGTCGCCCATCAGTTCCGGCTGCGGCACCCACCGCACGCCGGTGTCGTCGAACAGAGGCCGGAGGCCGGCCTGCTCCTGTGCTCCGAGCGTGCCGGCGGGGGCGGACGGGGAGACCGCCCAGATCTCGGCCGGGTCGACTCCGCTCCGACGCAGGGCCCTGCGCACCGTTGCGGTGACCGCTTCCGTCACCTCACCGGGAGGCGCAACTCCCGTCTCCACCGCCAGCACTTCGGCGAGTGCCTCGTCCTCTCGGACCGCGGAGGCCGGTCGCACCTGGAGAACCGCACACCCCTCGCCGAGCACCACCCCGGTCTCGTCCTCGCCCCGGGTGTGCCACTCCAGCCAGGAGCGGGCGGAGGAGAACTCCTCGGCGGCGCCGCACAGGACGGTCTGTGCGCGCCCCGAGGCGAGCAGCCGCCGCGCGTAGTTCAAGGCGAGCAGGCCGGAGGACCGCCCCGCCGCCACCGTGGCGTTGGGGCCTTTCAGCCCGTGCCAGATGGCGCACTGTCCGGCAGGACAGTTCATGATGGCGTTGGGAATGCGGGAGGGGTCGATGTAGAAGGGCTTCTCATGGACCAGCGTGTCCCGGGTGATGTCCATCATGCTCTGGGCGCTGCCCGTCGTGGTACCGAGCACCAGTCCCAGCTCGGTGGCGTCCTGCGACGCCTTCCCGCCGCCGTGCACCAGTTCGCGAACCGCCGCCACGGCGAGCCCGGTCACCCGGTCCATGGACCGGGTGCCCTTCCGCCCCAGCACGTCCTTGAGGACGAAGCCGGGTACCAGGCAGGCCTGACCGTCCGGGGCCCGCCAGGTCTCGACGTCCAGCGGTCGTCCGGTCGCCTGATGCGACCGGAACCCGTCGACGAAGGCTTCCCGGCCGATCCCGTAGGGCGAGACCGCCGACCACCCGGCGATGACGGGGCCCGGTACCACGGTGGACATCCCGTTCACGACCGCTCGTCGCCGAAGGCGCGCAGGACGCGGTCGTCGAAGGTGACCAGGCGGCCTTCCCGGCCGTTCTCCACGATTCCGTAGGCATGGGTGATGGTGCCGGCCGACGTCTGCACCAGGTGCCCGTCGCGGACCACATAGGTGTCCAGCCGGGAGGTGTAGAGGAGGTTCTTGAAGATGTCCTCGACGGTGTAGACGACGTAGAGATCCTCCTCGAGGTGCGCCTCGTCCAGGAGAGTCACCCGCGAGTGGGTGACCGCGGGGATCCAGTTCTTCTCCTGGAGCAGCGTGCGGATGGACAGGCCGCGCGCATCCACGAAGCGGTGCTTGGCCTCCTCCATGAGCCGCAGATAGCCGGACATCTGGAGACGATCGAAGAAGTGCACGAAGGGGTACGGGATGCGGAACTTCCAGCCGTAGGCGTTCTTGCCCTCGAGCAGGCTGTCCAGCACCGCGTCGGACTCGGACGATCCGCCGGAGATCAACCCACCCTCCACCGGGGGCACCACCGGGCCTGGCTCGGCTCCGCCGATCCGCTCGGTGACGAACGGCTCGAGGCCCTCGGGAACGGGCAGTCGGCGCAGCATGCGCACGTCGTTCTCGTCGTACCGCAGCAGCGCCCGCACCTTCGAGGCGACGGCCTTCTTCGGGGCACCGTCGCGTTCGACGGTGAGAGTGACCTTGAAGGAAAGCTCCCGGGCCTCGTCACCAGTGGTGGGCACCACCTCGACGGAGGCCACGTCGTCGACCACCAGAGCGGTCTGGAGCCGGGAATCGACGTGCACGACGTCGAACCCCAGCCCGTGCTCCTCGTAGAGCCGGCCTACGGGGAGCCCGCACCGCCGGAAGTGCTCGATGACCGCCTTCTCGACAAGGTAGTTGACGTGCTTGAACCCGATGATGGTGCCGATGTTGGCACCTTCGTAACCGGGGCTGAGCTCGACCGTGGTCGACTCGTTCAGCAACATCTTCACCGCGGTTCCTGACATCACTCGCTCCTAGGCTCGTTGACGCACCGCATCCGCTGTCCGGAGCGGGATCTGGTTGAGGACTCCGCCGAGCACGGCGGAGAAGAGGTCGGGGTCCTCGACCATCGGGTAGTGGCCGCATCCGGGGACGAGGCACAGTTCGGCGGCGGGCAGGTCGTCCGCGAGCAGGGCGCTCTCCGCCGAGGCGAGGTCCTGCTGCCCGGTGACGACCACGACGGGCACGTCGATCAGCCCGGTACGCAGCCAGGGGGTGCGCAAATACACCTCGAAGAAGCGCACCCACCCGTAGGGACCGACCCGTTCGCACACCCGATGTGCCATCAGCCGGCGGATCTCGGGATCGATGCTGCGTCCGGAGTGCACTCGCAGGCCCTCCTCCATCAAGTGGAGGAAGTCGTGCTGAAGACTCGGGATCGCGTCCCAGGCGAAGTCCTCCGGACTGCGTCGGTAGAAGGGGGCGACCAACACGATCCCGCCGATGCCGTAGCGGCCGAGCGGATCGCGACCCGCCGAGGCCTCACGGGAGAGGAAGTCCATCAGCAGGTTGGCCGAGAAGGAGTGGGCGACGACCACGTCGGGGCCGTCCGGTATCCGGTCCAGCGCGGCGGCGACCCAGTCGGCCGGGCCGTGTCCCCTGCTCCAGGGCAGCACGTGGTCGGCCCGCCACGGCAGTTCGGCGACCCAGGTCTCCAGACCGGCCGGCCGACACGCGAGGAGCGGGTCCCAGACCTTGCCGCTGCTGGCCAGGCCGTGCAACAGCAGGGCTCTCTGCCGGCGGCCGGTCACCGCTTCGGCGGCGGGAACGCGTCTGACGAGCAGGGCGGCGCCGTCCTCGTCCGTCGTCGTCCGGGGTATGACGGTGGGGCTCATCAGACCGGCTCCGGTCTCCGGAGCGCGATACCGGCGGTGGCGTCGTCGTCGCCGCATCCGGCGAGGGCGAAGACCGGCCCCGGCGCGCCGTCGGCGAACCAGCCGACCGCTCCGGCGCACTGCAGCAGGCCCAGGACGGCGGACTCCGTCCCCCACCTTCCGGCGAGCCGGTGACAGGGGGTGCCGTCCGCGAGCGCCTCCGTGGTGGGCGGTTCCTCGCCGGCAGGAACGAACCACGCGGCGGGAGGGGTGCCTTCTGCCGCGGACAACCGCTCCAGGCACTCCGCCACCCCGACGGTGCGGACCTCGGCGCCCACGACGGCGTGCCCCCGGGCACCGCGTTCGGCCGCCCATCGCGGATGTTCGAGGATGACCGCCGCGGCCCCGTCGATCATGCGGGATGAACCGGTCAGCGCGCGCACGACCTCGTTGTCGGGTTCGACACCGAGGACCAGGGCACGTCCGACCCGGCCTGCGGCGATCAACGCGTCAGCCCAGCGCACCGCGTCCAGCCCCGAGGTCTCTCCGTTGCAGATCATGAGATTGGGTCCACGCAGCCCGAAACGGATCGCCAGGGTGGAGGCGATCACGTTGCTGGAGGCGTTGGGTGTGTCCATCGGGCTGATGCCGCTCGTGCCGCCGTCGGCGGCGACGGTCCGCACGACTCGGGAGACGGTGTCGACGTTTCCGTAGTTGGAGGCCACCAGCACCGCGACCGTCTCGCCCGGAACCGTCAGGCCGTCCGGTCCCAGCAGGCCGGCGTCCCGCAACGCCTCATCGGCACAGCACAGGGCCAGTTGGGTCGCCCGGTCCTTGTACTTGAGACCCTTCTTGCCGATCCGGGCGGCAGGGTCCACCGCGGCTTCGTCCTGCGGGGTCGCCTCCAGCAGGTCCCCGGGGGAGCCGACGCCCGGCAACGCCAGGCCGACTCCGGTCACCAGCGTGCTCACCGCGTCGCCTCCACTACCGCCACCGCATTGATGCCGCCGAAACCGAACGCGTCGACCTGCGCCATCTGGACAGGCCCCTCGACCGCCTCTCCGCGCACCAGGCGGAAGCCCTCCGTCTCCGGTGCGGGCTCCTCCAGGCCGGTGATGGGCGGCACACGGCCCTCCCGCATCGCGCGCAGAGCCACGATCAGGCTGAGGGCACCGGAGGCCCCCGAGGTGTGCCCGGTCATCGACTTGATGCCGCTCATCAACGGGCGCCCGATGTGGGGGCCGAACACCTGCGCGAGCGCGGTGGCCTCCGCGGCGTCGTTGAGGTGCGTGCCGGTGCCATGCGTCATCACCAGGTCGACGTCCTCTGGCTTGACTCCCGACCGGGCGTGCGCGTCCTCGATGGCACGAGCGATCCCGTCCGGGTCCGGCGCGGTGGGGTGGTAGGCGTCGCAGTTGATGGCGACCCCCCGGACCCAGCCCTGGACGTGCTGCGGCTCCGCCTCCCGCCGCAGCACCAGTGCCGCAGCGCCCTCGCCCATGACGGTGCCCTTGCGGTTGCGGTCGAAGGGCCTCAGCCGCTCCGGCGGCTCGAGTTGCAGGCGGTCGGACAGTGCGAACATGCTCTCGGTGATGACGTCCACGCCGCACACGACCACCGTGTCGGCCGTCTGCAACTCGAGCATGTCGAGCCCGAGCGCGAGTGTGTACAGCGAGGCGGAGCAGGCGTTGGAGACGGTGTGGGTGTCGTCGGCGCCGAACCACTCACGCAGCGCGGTCCCGAAGTGCATGCGGGCGGCGTCGAAGCCGGCCCCGTCACGAGACCACAACTCCAGGGAACGCAGTTCGCGCAGGCCGGTGCCGACGAGTACGGGCACGCCCCGCAGGTCAGGAGGCAGTCCGGCGTCCTTCAGTGCCTGGCCCACCGCGTCGACGAGGAGATCGGTGGCACGGCCGACCCGGTCTTCGCCGGGGACCGGGCGGTCGTCGACCTCGTACAGGTGCTCCGCGTTGTACCGGTCGCGGTGGAAGCCGCGCAGGGTCCCGATACCGCTGCGACCCGCGCACAGGCTGCGGAATATCTCGTCGGGGTCGCGGCCCACGCTGGCGACGGCGCCGACACCGGTGACCGGCCGGCGGCTCACTGCTCCCCCTCGTACTTGCCCAGGATGACGATCGCGTTGTTGCCGCCGAAGGCCAGCCCGTTGTTCTGCACGATGCGCAGGTCGGCTTCGACGGCGGCGTTGGGTACGCAGTCGACCGCGCACTCCGGGTCGGTCGCGGTGTGGTTGATCGTCGGCGGGATGAAGCCGGTGCACGATGGCGAGCGAGCAGGCGATGGCCGCCAGCGCACTGGCGGCGCCCATGGTGTGGCCCGAGCATCGACTTGATGCGAGACCGTGCGCGGAGTGTCCTCGCCGAACACCTGCCGGATCGCCCGGGCCTCGGTGACGTCGTTCGCCTTGGTGCCGGTGCCGTGCGCGGAGATCAGGTCGACCTCGTGCGGCTTGACGCCGGCGTTCTCCAGCGCGAGCTCCATGCAGCGGCCGACGCTGGCCTCGTTCGGGCGCCACCTGGTGGTAGGCGTCGCAGTTGAGGCCGTACCCGAGCACCTCGGCGTAGATGCGGGCGCCTCGAGCGAGCGCGGACTCCAGACTCTCCAGCACCAGGACTCCGGCACCCTCGCCGGTGAGGATGCCCTTGCGGTCGGCGTCGAACGGCCGGCAGCGCTCCGGAGCGATCGTGCCGAGCCGGTAGAAGCCGGCGAATGTCTTGCGGCACATCGCGTCGGCGCCGCCGCACAGCGCGAAGTCGACCTCACCGGTGCGCACCGCGTCGAAGCCGTAGCCGATCGCGTAGTTGCCCGCGGCGCAGGCAGTCGGGATGGTCACCGCCTCGACGTCGGTGAGCCCCAGTTCGTGAGCGACCGCAGCCGAAAGCCGTCCCGCCCTTATCCGGCGGGCGATGGTGGAGTCCATCTGCTCGGGGCCGCGCTGGATCTGGCTCTCGACCAGCTGGTCCAGGTCGAAGGACTCCCCATCGGTGGTTCCGATCGAGATCAGACCGCGCTGTTCCCTGAGCGCACCGATATCCAGGCCGGCGTCGTCGATGGCCATCCTCGTCGCCGCGACCGAGAACTGGCTGGCCCGTCCGAGTTCGGCGACATCGAGCGTGCGAATCCATTCCTCGGGTGCGAAATCGACGATCTCACACCCCTGGGCATGGGCGAACCCCTCGGTGTCGAAAGCCGTGATCGGCTTGGCTCCGCTCCTTCCGGAACGGAGGCCGGCGGCGAACTCGGTGGCACCTACCCCGATGCTGGAGAAGACCCCGAACCCGGTGAGCACCACCCGGTGAGCGGCGGACCCGGAACTGTGGTGTGCCATGGTCGTCATCCATTCCTCCAACCAGTCTCGGCGTGCACGGCGACGGACCTACCAGCCGGCGGACTCGGAGACGACGTCGTAGACGCCCCGCAGATTGACCATGCGGGAGAGCTCGGACTGGTCGATGACGACCTTGAACTCCTTCTCGAGGGACGCGAGGATCTCGATGGCACGCAGCGAGTCGGCGTCGTGGTCCTCCCGGAAGAGGCTGGTGTCCGTGACTTCGTCCTCTTCGAGCTCCAGAATCTCGCAGACCATTTCCTTGATGGTCGCTGCGCGCTCAGGGGTCACAGTAGCCATGGTGAGTCAACCTCTCACGATTCTTGTGATGCACGGAGATACGTCGCGACCACACGTCCCCGGACAGGGAACGCCAACTGGAAGCGAGAATGCATGGGGCGGGTCGATGGTTCCTCAAACCGCCCACCGAAAGGCTAAAGTCGGCTCTCTCGGCCCCGCAAGGAAGCTCAGAGCGTCCGGCAGGAAGCTGCCATGGGCACTCTGAAAAAGTCATCAGTCCATGGAATGCAACATTTCGATGCGTCGTCCCATGTGCGAGATCAAATCCTTCCATCCGTCCGGCGGATAGAAATGACCTCCCGGCAGCACGAGCATGTCGAATCCGCCGGAAGACACCTCGGCCCACCGGCGCATGTCACTCTCACTCACCGCAGGATCCCTGTCTCCCACATAGGCGACGACTGGGCAGCTCACCGGAATCGGTGCGGACGCCCGGTACGTGCCGGCGACGGCGAAGTCAGCACGCAGCGCGGGCAGGAAGAGGTCCCGCAACAGCGGATCGTCGAGCACCGCTCCGTCGTCGCCCCCGAGCCGCTTGACCTCGGCGACGATTCCTTCGTCGTCTCGCAGGTGCACGTCCCTGGGAGGCACCAGATGCGGTGCGTGGCGTGCGGAGACCCACAGCGCCGCGACCCGGCCGGGGTGACGGCGTTCCAGGCGCAACGCCACCTCGTAGGCGAGGGAGGCCCCCATGCTGTGGCCGAACAGCATCAGCGGCACGTCGAGGAAGGGGACAAGCGCCTCCGCGACGGCATCCGCCAAGGGCTCCATGCGATCCAAGCAGTCCTCGGCAAGCCTGTCCTGACGACCCGGGTAGCGTGCGGCGAGCAGCTCGACATCCGGGCCGAAGGCGCCGGCCCAGGAGTGGAAGAGGGTCGCGGTCCCTCCCGCGTGCGGCAGACAGGCGAGCCGAGCCCGTGTCTCTCCCCGGGCGGGATGACGCATGAACCAGCGGCTGGTGGCGGCAGCGGTCATCTCTCGCCCTCCTCTCCTCACCCGTCCGCCTCCCTCACGGGACACAGCGGCGAACGCGCGTACGGAATCGTCCGTCCGTTTGTATGTGCGCCGGCGCCGGCACCACAACGGCCGTTTCAGGAAGCTGCCAACGGTCTCGGCAGCGCGGTACGGACGTCGCGCCGGAGCGTGCGTCACAGAGCGGGAAGGTCGAGGGAGCCGATGTCCGGCCGCCGGCATGCCCGATGGCGGTTGTGCACCGGCAGCAGGCTCAGGTCCGCTGCGTGGACCCCGGCTTGGAAACGAGACGTCGCGCCGACCAACTCCATGAGCTGGGCGACGTACCGGCGATAGGTGCGCACCGAGACGGACAGCGCCCTGGCCGCGACCTCATCCGTCACGCCGGCATACAGACAGGCCAGAATGCGCCGGGCGAGTTCGGTCCGGATGCGGTCTCCCAGATCGATCCGGTCGGTGAGCGGAACAGCGTTGCGCCACACGCCTGAGAACATCGCACTCAGGGTACGGAGCACACCCGCGGACCGGGTGACGGAAGCCTTCGGTCCGCCGGGCGTCTCGGCGAACACCACGGCGGCACGACTGTCGACGATCACGGACTCGACCACCGGCATGCGTACGAGGCGCACCTCGACGTTGTCCGGTGCCGCTCGGTGTTCCTCGACGAACGATCCGGTGCAGGTCGCCTTGCCGAGAAGGATCCTGACGCGCACGTCGCCTCCGCGACGGATCGCCTGCGCGTGTAACAGCCCGGCAAGTCGTCGGGCCCGCTCCGGATCGGCGGCGAGCATCACGTCGATCCGCCGCTCGGCCCGGCCGATCGTCTGCACCACTTCCTCCGTCACCGTCGCCTCGTCCGGAGCCACCGGAGAGACCGCAGGCACGGTGGCCGCCTGGTTCCGGTAGGTGGCCACGGTGTAGTCGATCAACGCGCGCACTTCGAGAAGTGTGTTCTCGATCTCGTCACCCGCAGGCGGGATCCCGGTAGGTTCGACGGCCGTTCCCGGCGGGGTGTGCTCATTCGGTCTGGCGGCGCTCATTCGACGTCCACGTCCTTTCGGAGCCACGGGTCTTACGAGGCCTGGGCCTGCGGCCGGTCGGCGCGGGACTCCACAGAACCCGGCATCAGGCCGAGTTCGACGGCCCGCGCACCTGCCTGGAACCGGGAATCGGCCCCCAGTGCCCGCATGATCTCCGCCACGTGTCTTCGGTACGTGCGCAGCGAGACGCCCATCTCGCGGGCCGCCACGTCATCCGTTACCCCGGTGCCCAGATGACTCAGGGTGCGACGTATGGAAGCGGTGCGCGCCCGACCGCCGAGACGGTTGTAACCCTCGAGCGGGACGGCGGAGGACCACACGCAGGCGAACAGGGATTCGATGACCCGCACCATGGCGGGGTCGTGCAGTAGCCCGAGGGTGCCGCCCGCGGGGCGTTCCGGGTCCTGGACGGCTGCGGCACGCCCGTCCGCGATCAGCGTCTCCTCCGTGGGCTCCACCATGACGCGCACCTCGGGCCTCGCCGCCGCACGACCGCCGTGCAGAAGGCGGACGAGGGCCTCTGACTCCAGGACACGCGGTGCACACAGCAGCCGAACGGCCAGTCCCTCGGACTGCCGGCCGCTCAGACACGACAGCGCCGCGCACACGGCGTCGGTATGCGCGCCGGGCTCCCGCAGAAGCGCGCCGACCGAGCGCTGCGCACCGCCGATAAGCCGCTCGACCACGGCGACCGCCCCCGAAGCCACGGCCCCCTGGAGCGGTTCAGGGGTCTGCGCGGCCTGGCGGCGGTGACTGCTGACGGTCGTCTCGATGAGGGTGTAGGCACGAAGAAGAGCGCTTTCCACCCCTTCCCCCTGGCCGGACCGTTCCGGCGGATTCGCCGCGACACGAAGACGCGGCACCTCCCCGGCCGACAGTTCTGGCGCAGCCATGACAGAACACCGGTTCATTCTTGATCAACCTTCCCCCGTGCAGCAATGATGCAAGGCCATTCTCCCGACGCGCAACGCCGACCCAGGCCATCCGAACAATGCGAGATGCTTGCTGCGATTCAGCCGCAGCCCGAATCGGCCTCCGGAAAGGCCCGGGGCCCACGGATGGCGGAACCCGAAACGTCTTCGACTGCAGGAATCGCGCGGCAGGCTAGCCGAGCCCGGCACGACCAGTCAACAATCAACAGGATCACCTCGAATTCCTTTCGCGAAGCCTCAACCTTGCAGCACCACATGGGCAGTTGCGCAGCAACTCGAGGTGACAGCAACCTGCAGAATCTGTGCGCACAAGGCCATCCCGGGTCTGGAGAGCGTCAGTTGGCAGCCGATCTTCCGCGAATCGGTTCCCCTGACGAGGAAACATGATTACCCTTCCGCGGCTGCAAACCCGTCGGTTCTGCGAGTCTCCCCGATACACCCGTGACAAATGTCCGTCGCCATCATGGCCACGGACCACCACAGAACCGAACAATCAGCCCATCGGCGGCGGCCCGTCGAGCGCAGCGAGGATGGAGCACACTCGGAAAACGAGGTCCTCCTCACACACGACCGGCCGTGACCCGCGCGCTACGTGCGGGTAGCTTCCCAGACAGTCCAGCAGAACCCTCGCCCCCTGATGGAGCTCTTGATGCCCGAAGCCGTGATCGTCTCTGCCGCCCGCTCCCCGATCGGACGCGCCTTCAAGGGGTCGCTCAAGGACGTGCGGCCGGACGACCTGACCACCGAGATCATCCGGACGGCACTGGCCAAGGTGCCGGAACTGGACCCGACGCAGATCGACGACCTGATGCTGGGCTGCGGCCTCCCCGGCGGGGAGCAGGGCCACAACCTGGGCCGCGTCGTCGCGGTACAACTGGGCATGGATCACCTGCCGGGCTGCACCGTGACCCGCTACTGCTCCTCCTCCCTGCAGACCACGCGGATGGCGATGCACGCCATCAAGGCCGGCGAGGGCGATGTGTTCATCTCCGCGGGCGTCGAGACGGTCTCCCGGTCCGTCAAGGGCACCTCCGATGGCATGCCGGAGACCCACAACCCGCTGTTCACCGGTGCGGAAGCACGCACTGCCCGGCGCGCCGAGCAGGGCAGTGCGGACTGGACCGACCCGCGCGGCGACGACGAGCTGCCGGACGTCTACATCGCCATGGGCCAGACCGCGGAGAACCTGGCGCGGCACAAGGGCATCTCCCGCGAGGAGATGGACGCCTTCGGCGTCCGCTCCCAGAACCTGGCAGAGAAGGCGATCGCGGACGGCTTCTGGGAGCGGGAGATCACTCCGGTCGCCACGCCGGACGGCACGGTCGTCGCCAAGGACGACGGCCCGCGTGCCGGAGTCACGCTGGAGGGCGTGCAGGGGCTGAAGCCGGTCTTCCGCCCCGACGGACGCGTCACCGCCGGCAACTGCTGCCCGCTCAATGACGGGGCCGCCGCGCTTGTCGTGATGTCCGACACCAAGGCCCGCGAGCTGGGCCTGACGCCGCTCGCCCGCATCGTCTCCACGGGCGTGTCCGCGCTGTCACCCGAGATCATGGGTTACGGACCGGTCGCCGCCTCGCAGCAGGCGCTGGGCCGCGCCGGCATGTCGATCGGCGACATCGACCTGGTAGAGATCAACGAGGCGTTCGCCGCCCAGGTCATCCCCTCGTACCAGGACCTGGGCATCGACCTGGACCGGCTCAACGTCAACGGCGGCGCGATCGCCGTCGGCCACCCCTTCGGCATGACGGGCGCCCGCATCACCACGACCCTCATCAACTCGCTGCAGTGGCACGACAAGCAGTTCGGCCTGGAGACGATGTGCGTGGGCGGCGGCCAGGGCATGGCGATGGTGCTCGAGCGGCTGAGCTGAGCTGCAGTGGAGGGTAGGGGCCGCCCGAGGAACGAGGACGGCACCTGCCCGCAACGAAAGCGAAGCCCAGCGCGACCACACACACGAGCGGCTGAGCTGAGCTGCAGTGGAGGGTAGGGGCCGCCCGAGGAACGAGGACGGCACCTGCCCGCAACGAAAGCGAAGCCCAGCGCGACCACACACACGAGCGGCTGAACCGACGCCCGACTTTGTGCCTTCCGCGCCGCCATTTTGACGGAACGGAATCGGTTCGCAACGAATTGTCGACTGTCCGGAATCGGTATACGCCGACGAGACCTAAGCGCCCCCAGGATGTGATATATCCCCTGGGGGCGTCGTCTTTGTACTGGTCAAAGCAGTGTGCACTGACAAAGATGCTCCCGAGCACTGTCCTTTTCATGATGTTATGCACTACGGTCGAGACGCCCTGCCAGAGAAGCTGCGGTAGGAATTCGGGGATCGGAACCCAACCGGGAGTAAGTCAGTGAGCGCCATATCCCTCCTTCTGCTCGCGGCCGCGGCCCTCGCCGTCGTTCTCGGTGGCGCCGCGCTGCGCACCGCGCGGAGTCTGCACCGGGAGCTGACCGGCCTTCGGAAGCAGCTGACCGCCGCCGAGTCGGCACACGAGACCGCCTCCCGGCACGCGGTGGTGCCCGCCGCACGGGCCACTCCCGCCGAGGAGATCCGCTCCGCCGTCGCCGAAGCACTGGCCGGGGAGCGTGAGCGGGAGCTCGCCGAGGCACGCGCCTTCTGGGCGGCGCAGGAGGCCCGCGACGCCGGTGACGGCGGGCTGCTGGCGGGCCACGGCATGGAGTACGAGGTCGCCCCCGGTCTGGACGACACCCTGCTCGAGGCGCTGCTCCAGGGCCGCCTGGACGGCATGGAGGGGCTGCACGGCCTCCCGGACGGCGAGGTCTTCATCCCGCGGCAGGGCGAGGCGACCGGCCCACTGGACGACCAGTCGTTCCGCCACGAGTACGGCACGGAACCGGGGGCGGAGTCGGCCGAGCTGGCGGCAGCCCGCCGTCGGCACCCCTCGCAGCCCGACTTCACCCTCTCCGGCGAGCCGGTCACCCCGGCCGCCGACAGTCCCGGCGCGCAGACGGTGGCCGAGCACGAGAGGACCGTCGGGCGGCTCGGGGAGCTGGCCGACACCGCGACCCCGCTCGTCGACGTACGGCCCGGCCCGCTGGGCACCCTCGACGTCTACCTGTTCGAGGACGGCACCACACTGTGCATGTCCCCGGGCCACCGTGAGACGGCCGAGCGGCTCGGCGACGCGCTGGACGCCGGGCTCTCCCCCGTCCTGCTGGGCGGTTCGGGCGTCTCGGGCGCCTACTCCCTGACCTTCACCGTCGGCGACGAACAGCTGTACGCGCTGGCCGACCGGGTCATCGCCTCGCACGGCATCTGAGGCCCGCCCTTGCTGGGGACCGTTCACCCGAGGCTGTGAGAGTGACCGTCCCGTCACGGGGCACTCGTCGGGCATGTACGCAATGGACGTCCTGCTCGCCGCGAACCGGGATCTCCTGGTCGGCATCGTTCCGTTCGTGATCGGCCTGGTGGTCGTCCTGGGGCTCATCGGCGCCGTGGCCCTCGGCATGAGGATGCGTGACCGAGGCGACATGCGCAGCAGCGAATCCGGGCCGGAGGGGCCGGAGAGCCCCGTGGAGTACGAGCGGGAGCGCCGCAAGTCCTACGAGACGGAGCAGGACGGACACCGGCGGCTGCCCCACGAGCTGTCCGACAGCGCCGGCGAACACGACGACACCGAGCCGCCCCGCTGGAACGAGGGCAGCAGCGGCGGCTTCGGCAGCGGCGGCCCCGGACACGGCTGAGCCACCCGATACCGTCGGGGCGTGTCCGAGCAGCGCCCCGACGAGCCGTCCGCAGCCCCGCCCCAGCTCTTCGGGTGGGAGTTCGCCGCCGACCCCTATCCCGCCTACGCCTGGCTGCGCGAGCACGCACCCGTGCACCGCACCCGGCTGCCCAGCGGTGTCGAGGCGTGGCTGGTCACCCGGTACGACGACGCCCGGCAGGCGCTCGCCGACCAGCGGCTCAGCAAGAACCCGGCGCTGCACGGTGAAGGCGGGGCGCACGGCAAGGGAAAAGTGGGGATTCCGGGCGAGCGCAGCGCCAACCTGATGACGCATCTGCTCAACATCGACGCGCCTGACCACACCCGGCTGCGCCGGCTGGTCTCCAAGGCGTTCACCCCCCGACGGGTCGCCGCGTTCGCCCCCAGGGTCCAGGAGCTCACCGATGGCCTGGTCGACGCCTTCGCCGCGCGCGGCAGCGCGGACCTGATCCACGAGTTCGCCTTCCCGCTGCCCATCTACGCGATCTGCGACCTGCTGGGCGTTCCGGCCGAGGACCAGGACGACTTCCGCGACTGGGCCGGGATGATGATCCGGCACGGCAAGGGTCCGCGCGGCGGGGTGGGCCGGGCCGTGAAGAAGATGCGCGGCTATCTGGCGGAGCTGATCCACCGCAAGCGGGCCGAGGAGGGCGACGACCTCATCTCGGGATTGATCCGCGCCTCCGACCACGGGGAACACCTGAGCGAGAACGAGGTCGCGGCGATGGCCTTCATCCTGCTCTTCGCCGGATTCGAAACCACGGTCAACCTCATCGGCAACGGCACCCTGTCGCTGTTGCGGAACCCGGCGCAGCGGGCACACTTCGCGCAGATCGTCGAGAGCGGCGAGCAGAGCCCGCTGGCGGCCGCCGTCGAGGAACTGCTGCGCTATGACGGGCCGGTGGAGCTGGCCACCTGGCGTTTCGCCGCGCAGGAGGTGGAGCTGGGCGGGCGGCGGATCGCGCAGGGCGAACCGGTGCTGGTCGTACTGGCGGCCGCCGACCGTGACCCGGCGAAGTTCGGCCGGCCCGACGTGCTGGACCTGGCGCGCACCGACAACCAGCACCTCGGGTACGGGCACGGCATCCACTACTGCCTCGGGGCACCGCTGGCCCGGCTGGAGGGGCAGCTCGCGCTGGGCACCCTGTTCCGGCGGCTGCCGGATCTGGAACTGGCCGTCCCAGAGGCGGAGCTGAGGTGGCGTGGCGGGCTCATCATGCGTGGATTGCGCAGTTTGCCGGTGACCTTCGCGTGATCCTCGCGACACTGACTTGTGACGGATGTGACGCGGAGCTACGTTCGACGCTCGATCCCTCCGTCGACGAGAGGCCCCCACATGCGTTCCGGGAACGGTCGTCACCGCCGCCCCCGCCAGGCGCCCGCGTTCGTCGTGACCGCGGGTGTGACCGGCGCGGGCATGGCCCTGCCGCTGTTCGCCGCGTCGGCCGCGCACGCCGCCGACTCCGGCACCTGGGACCGGGTAGCTCAGTGTGAGAGCGGCGGCCTGTGGAGTGCGAACTCCGGCAACGGCTACTACGGCGGGCTGCAGTTGACGCTGCAGTCGTGGAAGAGCCACGGCGGCGCCGAGTACGCCACCCGGCCGGACCTGGCCAGCCGGAGCGAACAGATCGCGGTGGCCGAGAAGATGCTGGACGCACTCGGGCCGGAGGCGTGGCCCAGCTGTTCGATGAGCGCGGGACTGACGGGCGAGTCGACCGAGGCCCCCGACATCGACCCCGGCCTTCCCGACGACCTGCTCGGTCCGCCGACGAAGCCGCCCGGCGGGGACGTGCCGTCCCCGCCGGCGCAGTCCCCCTCCCCCCCGGACTCGCCGGCGCCCGACGCGTCGTCCGGCGACGCCGCCGCCGAGCCGGGAGCGGAGGCCACGCCGGAGACCGGGACCACCGGCACCCCGGACGCACCGGACACCTCGAAGCACGACGCCTCGCCGAGCGGCACCGCACCCGGGGGCACCGGGGAGACCGCCGGCCAGGACGCGACCGACGGCGGCGGCCGGCGCCGCGGCACCCACGACACGCGCGGGCACGACCAGGAGCGTTCCTCACGCGGCCGGCACGGGCGCCCCGGCCTGCCGGCCGACGCGGCCGGCGAGCACCTGGTGCGGCCCGGCGACACGCTGTCCGCCGTGGCGGCGGAGAACGACGTGGACGGCGGCTGGCCGGCGCTGTACGCGGCCAACCGCACGGCGGTCGGAGACGACCCCGACCTGATCCTTCCCGGCCAGGTGTTGCACTGGGGCGATCACTCCGCGTCGTGACACGGTCCCGTCACGGAGTGTTTGATTCCCGACCGAAACAAACCCCCGGCGGTCCGTGGCGGTTAGGCTGCGCGTGCAGAACGCCAGACACACACGAAGGAGAACCTCGTGCCGTCCATCGACGTCGTCGTAGCCCGCGAGATCCTCGACTCGCGAGGCAACCCCACGGTCGAGGTCGAGGTCGGCCTCGACGACGGCAGCACCGGCCGTGCCGCCGTGCCGTCCGGTGCCTCGACCGGCGCCTTCGAAGCCCTCGAGCTCCGCGACGGCGACACCGGCCGCTACGGCGGCAAGGGTGTCGAGAAGGCCGTCCTCGCCGTGATCGAGCAGATCGGCCCGGAGCTCGTCGGCTACGACGCCACCGAGCAGCGCCTGATCGACCAGGCGATGTTCGACCTGGACGCGACCGCCGACAAGTCCTCCCTCGGCGCCAACGCCATCCTCGGCGTCTCGCTGGCCGTCGCACACGCCGCCTCCGAGGCCTCCGACCTGCCGCTGTTCCGTTACCTGGGCGGGCCGAACGCCCACCAGCTTCCGGTCCCGATGATGAACATCCTCAACGGCGGGTCGCACGCCGACTCCAACGTGGACATCCAGGAGTTCATGATCGCCCCGGTCGGCGCGGAGTCCTTCTCCGAGGCCGTGCGCTGGGGCGCGGAGGTCTACCACTCGCTCAAGGGCGTGCTCAAGGAGCGCGGTCTGTCCACCGGCCTGGGCGACGAGGGCGGCTTCGCCCCGGACCTCGGCTCGAACCGCGAGGCCCTCGACCTGATCCTCGACGCGATCCAGAAGGCCGGCTACACCCCCGGCCAGGACATCGCACTGGCCCTGGACGTCGCCGCCTCGGAGTTCTACAAGGACGGCTCCTACGTCTTCGAGGGCGAGAACCGCACCGCGGAGCAGATGGCCACCTACTACGAGGAGCTGGTCGGCGCCTACCCGCTGGTCTCCATCGAGGACCCGCTGTACGAGGACGACTGGGCCGGCTGGCAGACGCTGACCGCGGCGCTCGGCGAGAAGGTTCAACTCGTCGGCGACGACCTGTTCGTCACCAACCCCGAGCGGCTCTCCCGCGGCATCGATGAGAAGGCGGCCAACGCGCTGCTGGTGAAGGTCAACCAGATCGGCTCGCTGACCGAGACCCTCGACGCCGTCGAGCTCGCGCAGCGCAACGGCTTCAAGTGCATGATGTCCCACCGATCCGGCGAGACCGAGGACGTCACCATCGCCGACCTGGCCGTGGCCACCAACTGCGGCCAGATCAAGTCCGGCGCCCCCGCCCGCTCCGAGCGCGTCGCCAAGTACAACCAGCTGCTGCGCATCGAGGAGATCCTCGACGACGCCGCGGTCTACGCCGGTCGCGCCGCCTTCCCGCGCTTCAAGGGCTGATCGTGCGCGGCGGTCCACCCGGCTGACGTTCCGCGCCGTCGCCCACACGTCCCCGTCACCGTTCCCGTACGGTGACGGGGACGTGTGCACGTGACGGACCACCACGACGGGACAGCGCATGCGACGACAGCCACGTGGCCCCTCCGAGGACCGGTTCTCCACCGCGACCCGGCTGCGGGCACTGGGCGCGCAGGCCGCCGAGCGGGTCTACCGCTCGCAGAGCCGCCGGGTGCGCGGCCCGCGACGCAGCCGGCTGACCGGCAGGGCGGCGCTGCTGGCCCTGGTCGTCTGCTCGCTCGTGGTCGCGCTCGCCTACCCCATGCGCCAGTACGTCGCCCAGCGCCTGCAGATCGCCGACCAGCGGCAGAAGGCCCAGCAGGCCCAGGACCGGCTCCAGGAGCTGCGGGAGGAGAAGGCCCGCTGGCAGGACCCCGCCTACGTCGAGCAGCAGGCCCGCCGACGGCTGCACTACCTGCGCCCGGGCGAGACCGGATACCAGATGCGCGGCGACTCCTCGGACCACGCGCGGGCCTCCCGTCCGCCGGAGAGCGAACGGAAACAGGAGCAGGCCTGGTACGGCTCGATGTGGCGGACCCTCGACCGGGCCGACCAGGGCGGCCGGGGCGAGCGTCCCGGCCGGTCCGGCGCCCACGTAGGCTCTCGGTGATCGAAGCCGAGCACGCCGAGCCAGCGAAGAGACACCGCCGACCATGGACACCCCTCCGCCCCAGACCGAGCCGACACCGCCCACCGACGCGGACGTGGCGGCCTTCCACGCGCAGCTCGGCCGCCCGCCGCGCGGCCTGCGGGCCATCGCGCACCGGTGCCCGTGCGGGCTGCCGGACGTGGTCGAGACCGCCCCGCGGCTGCCCGACGGCTCACCGTTCCCCACGACGTACTACCTGACCTGCCCGCGTGCCGCCTCCGCGATCGGCACGCTGGAAGCCGAGGGCGTCATGAAGGACATGACGGCCCGGCTCGCCGAGGACCCGGAGCTGGCCGCCGCCTACCGTGCCGCGCACGAGGACTACCTGGCGCGCCGCGACGCGATCGAGGTCCTCGCCGGCTTCCCCAGCGCCGGCGGCATGCCGGACCGGGTCAAGTGCCTGCACGTCCTGGTCGCCCACTCGCTGGTCGCCGGACCCGGCGTCAACCCGCTCGGCGACGAGGCCCTCGCCATGCTTCCCGAGTGGTGGCGCAAGGGAGCGTGCGTGAGCCCCGGGCAGGAGACGGCATGACGCGCGTCGCCGCGATCGACTGCGGCACGAACTCGATCCGCCTGCTGGTGGCCGACCTGGACCCGGGCACCGGCGGCTTCCACGAGCTGGACCGCCGCATGGAGATCGTCCGGCTCGGCCAGGGCGTGGACCGCACCGGCAGGCTCGCCCCCGAGGCACTGGAGCGCACCCTGACCGCGTGCCGCGGCTACGCCGAGATCGTTCGAGAGCACGGCGCCGAGCGGCTGCGGTTCGCCGCGACCTCCGCCACCCGCGACGCGGAGAACCGCGACGATTTCGTGCGCGGAGTGCGGGAGCTGCTGGGCGTTCGGCCCGAGGTGCTCTCCGGTGCCCAGGAGGCGGAGCTGTCCTTCACCGGCGCGACCCGCGAACTGGCCGCCGCGCCGCTGGACCGGCCCTTCCTGGTGGTCGACATCGGGGGCGGCTCGACCGAATTCGTGCTCGGCGGGGACCACGCACGGGCCTCCCGCTCCGTCAACATCGGCTGCGTGCGGCTGACCGAACGCCACGCCCTGTCCGACCCGCCCGCCGCGGCCCAGGTCGCCGCCATGCGGGATGACGTGCGTGCCGCGCTCGAGGAGGCGGCGCGGGCGGTGCCGCTGGAGGAGTCCGGCACCCTGGTCGGGCTGGCCGGCACGGTGACCACCCTCGCGGGCGTCGCGCTGCAGCTGGACGCCTACGACGCGGCGGCCATCCACCACAGCCGTCTGACGGCCGCCCAGGTCGCCGAGATCGGCGAGAGGCTGCTGTCCTCCACCCACCAGGAGCGGGCCGCCATCCCCGTCATGCACCCCGGCCGGGTGGACGTGATCACGGCGGGCGCCCTGATCCTGCGGGAGGTCATGGACCGCACCGGCGCAGCGGACATCGTGGTGAGCGAACACGACATCCTGGACGGACTGGCGTGGAGCCTGACGGAAACTTCGTGAAGTTCTTCACAAGGAAAAGGCCCCGGTTAGGGGCCCCGCGGGCCTCCTGGAGGGGGTGACGGGGGCCGGCGCGCGCTCAGGGGTGGCACGCAGTGCCCATCCGAGTCCGGCCCGCCGAGGCCGCCTCCACGAATGGTCCACCACAATCGGACATGATCTGCGCAGGTCGAAACGACGCCCGACGTGCGAGGAGCCCGGATGGTTCCCCACCCGGCCGCACCTGACCACGTCCGATGATCATGAAAGTCGGGCAGTGTAGCAGAGGATGTCCATACCCTTGTGAACCCCCTCACGAGGGGCACCCGTCCGGGTGCTGGATACTCGAATCATGAGCACCACGGAGCGTCCCCGAATCCTCGTAGTGGGTGGCGGGTACGTCGGCCTGTACGCAGCACGCCGCATCCTGAAGAAGATGCGGTACGGCGAGGCGACCGTGACCGTCGTCGACCCGCGCTCGTACATGACGTACCAGCCCTTCCTTCCCGAAGCCGCCGCCGGCTCGATCTCGCCGCGTCACGTCGTCGTCCCGCTGCGACGCGTGCTCCCCAAGGCAGAGGTCCTCACCGGCCGGGTCACGACCATCGACCAGGACCGCAAGGTCGCCACGGTCGCGCCGCTCGTCGGCGCCTCCTACGAGCTGCCCTTCGACTACCTGGTCATCGCCATGGGCGCGGTCTCCCGCACCTTCCCGATCCCCGGCCTGGCCGAGAACGGCATCGGCATGAAGGGCGTCGAGGAGGCCACCGGCCTGCGCAACCACGTCCTCGAGCAGCTCGACAAGGCTGACTCGACCACGGACGAGGACGTCCGCAGGCGCGCGCTCACCTTCGTCTTCGTCGGCGGCGGCTTCGCCGGCGCCGAGACGATCGGCGAGGTCGAGGACATGGCACGCGATGCCGCGAAGTACTACCCGAACGTGAAGCGCGAGGACATGCGCTTCGTGCTCGTCGACGTCGCAGACAAGATCCTCCCCGAGGTCGGCCCGAAGCTCGGCGAGTGGGGCCGCGAGCACCTGCAGGACCGCGGCATCGAGGTCTACCTCAAGACGTCCATGAGCTCCTGCGTCGACGGCCACGTCGTGCTGGGCAACGGCCTCGAAGTCGACTCCAACACCATCGTGTGGACCGCGGGCGTCAAGCCGAACCCGGCCCTCGCCCGCTTCGGTCTCCCGCTCGGCCCCCGCGGCCACGTCGACACCACCGCCTCCCTGCAGATCAACGGCCTCGACTACGCCTGGGCCGCCGGCGACAACGCCCAGATCCCCGACCTGGCCTCCGGCGAGGGCAAGTGGTGCCCGCCGAACGCGCAGCACGCACTGCGCCAGGCCAAGACCCTCGGCGACAACGTCATCTCCGGCATGCGCGGCTTCCCGCAGGGCGAGTACAAGCACGCCAACAAGGGCGCCGTGGCCGGCCTGGGCCTGCACAAGGGCGTCGCGATGATCGTCCTGGGCAAGACGAAGATCAAGCTCAAGGGCCGCCTCGCCTGGTACATGCACCGCGCCTACCACGGCTTGGCCGTGCCGACGTGGAACCGAAAGATCCGCGTCTTCGCCGACTGGACCCTGGGGATGTTCCTCAAGCGCGAGGTCGTCTCCCTCGGCGCCATGGAGAACCCCCGCGAGGAGTTCTACGAGGCCGCCTCCCCCGTCACCGCCGCCGCTGCGACGAAGAAGAAGGAACCGGCCGCCGAGAAGGCCGAGGCGGTCTGACTGCCGGCGGGTCGCCCGTAGGCCCACCACCGCACACCGCGCACGACGCCGAAGGGGCGTGAGCCATCCGTGGGGCTCACGCCCCTTCGGCGTACCCGGCACGGGCCACCCGGGCGAAGCGGGGCCACCTGGCGGGGAAGCAGGCGGACGGCACGGTTGTTGCGGGGTAGGGATCTCCCAACGGACCGCTCGTCACGGAGGTGTGCCATGGTCGAAGCCGCGCCGCGGCTCCACACTCTCACCGGAAGGCTGCTGGGGGCCGAGCTCCCCCTCCGCATCCGGGCCTGGGACGGAAGCGAAGCCGGCCCACCGGGCACCCCCGTGCTCGTCGTACGGCACCGCCGGGCGCTGCGCCGCATGATGTGGCGACCGGGCGAGCTGGGCCTGGCCCGGGCCTGGGTCGCCGGCGAGATCGACGTGGACGGCGACCTGTACGAGGCCCTCGACAGCGTCGGCCGCCTGCTGTGGGAACGCGACGACGACCGGCAGGGCGCTTCCGGGCGCGGCCCGGCCGGGCCGCTGCGCGACCCGACGACCCGCTCCGCGATCCGGGAACTGATCGAGCTGGCCGGCCCGTTCCCGCCACCGCCGCCGCCCCGCGAAGAGGTACGAGGGCGCACCGGCCTGCGGCACACGCTGCGCCGCGACAAGCAGGCCGTCAGCCACCACTACGACGTCGGCAACGACTTCTACGCCCTCGTCCTCGGTCCCAGCATGGTCTACTCGTGCGCCTACTGGGACTCCCCCGGTCAGGAGGGGGGCCTCGAGCAGGCTCAGCACGCCAAGCTCGACCTCATCTGCCGCAAGCTGGACCTGCGGGCCGGGCAGCGGCTGCTCGACGTCGGCTGCGGCTGGGGCTCACTCGTGCTGCACGCGGCCCGCGAGTACGGCGTGCAGGCCGTGGGCGTCACGCTCTCCCCGGAACAGGCGACGTTCGCCCGCAAGCGGATCGCGGCGGAGGGCCTGACCGACCGGGTCGAGTTCCGGGTGCAGGACTACCGGCGGATCCCGGACGGCCCCTACGACGCGATCTCCTCGATCGGCATGGCCGAGCACGTCGGCCGTGCCACCTACCGCGGCTACGCGGACACCCTGTACAGGCTGCTGAAGCCGGGCGGGCGCTTGCTGAACCACCAGATCGCCCGCCGCCCACAGCCCGAGGAATCAGCCTACGAGGTTGATGCCTTCATCGACGCCTACGTCTTCCCCGACGGCGAGCTGGCCCCGGTCGGCACCACGGCCGGGCTGCTGGAGGAAGCCGGGTTCGAGGTGCGCGACATCGAGGGCCTGCGCGACCACTACGCGCTGACGCTGCGCCACTGGGTGGCCAACCTGGAGCGGAACTGGCACAAGGCCGTCCGGCTCACCTCACCGGGCAGGGCCCGGGTGTGGCGGCTGTACATGGCGGCCTCGGCGCTGTCCTTCGAGCACAACAGGATCGGCGTCAACCAGATCCTGGCCGTGCGCACACCGTCCTCCGGCGCGTCGGGACTGCCGCTGCGGCTGCGCGACTGGCGGTCCTGACCAGGCACCGGCGCGGCGGCGGGCCGGCGCCCCGAAGGGTGCCGGCCCGCCCTGTTCCGGTCGTGTGCCCGCCGCGGACGGCTATTCGGTCTTGATGGCGGCGAGCATGTTCAGCCGGGCGGCCCGGCGGGCCGGCCACAGCGCGGCCAGCACCCCGACCAGCGCCGCCATGGCGAGGAAGAGGCCCAACCGGCCCCACGGCAGCACCATGGAGTAGGTGCTCAGCCCGTCCTCGATCAGTTGCCCGGCGGCCCAGGCGAGGAACAGACCGAGCCCGATGCCCAGCACCCCGCCGAACACGGAGATCACCAGTGACTCCAGGCGCACCATCCGCTTGGTGCGGCGCCGGTCCAGGCCGATGGCACGCAGCATGCCGATCTCCTGGCCGCGCTCGAACACGGACATCGCCATCGTGTTCACCACACCCAGGACCGCGACGATCACCGCCATGGCCAGCAGGCCGTACAAGATGTTCAGCAGGAAGTTGATGGCCTTGTCGATGCCGTCACTGATGTCCTGCTTGGTCTGCACGAGGACGGCAGGATTGTTGCCCAGCGCCTTCTGCAGTGCGTTCTGGGCCGTGTCGCTTGCCCCGCTCCTGGTCTTGACCATGACCTGCATGTCGCTGGGGCGCGTCATGTGCGGAGTGATGACGGAGGTGTCGAGCATGACGCCCTTGATCATCTGATTGCCCTGGTAGACGCCGGCGACGGCCAGCGAACCCCGCTTCCCGTCGGCATAGGTCACCTTCAGGTCCGAGCCGACCTTCCAGTGGTGCTTCTTCGCCGTCTTGGCGTCCACGACGACCGCGTGGCCGCCGGCGACGCCCTTCCAGGATCCGGAGGTGAAGTCGAGACTGACCAGCCGGTCGATGCTGGAGCCGTCGACACCGGTCAGCTGCTCGGTGTGGCCGTCGATGCGGGAGGCGGAGTTGCGCAATGGAGAGACCGCCGTGGTCTCCGCCAGGCCGTCCAGCTTCTTCGCGACGTCCGGCGACAGCGGCGTGTAGTTGGCCATGGAGACCGTGTAGTCGGCCGACACCCCCTGGGTGGCTATCTTGTCGATGCCCTGCTGCACGCTCGTCGCGACGACCGTCAGACCGGTGATGAGCGTGAGTCCGATCATCAGTGCCGACGCGGTCGCGGCGGTCCGGCGCGGATTGCGCACCGCGTTGCGCCGCGAGAGACGCCCGCTGACGCCGAACAGGCGCAGCAGCGGGGCAGCCAGCGCGATCAGCGGCCTCGACAGCAGCGGCGTCAGCACGAAAACGCCGATCAGCAGCAGGCCGGCGCCGCTGCCCATCATCACCTTGCCGTCCTCCGCGGAGGTCGCGGCCAGGACCAGGGCCGCGCCGCCGGCCGCCAGCAGCGCACCGATGGTGTTGCGCACCAGCAGGGAACGGGTGGTGGCCGCCGCGTGCACGCTGTTCATCGCGGCGACCGGCGGTACCTTCGCGGCGCGACGGGCGGGCAGCCAGGCGGACAGTACGGTGACCACGACGCCGACGACCAGGGACGCCACGATCGCGGCCGGCGTGACGACCAGCGGACCGTCGGGCATGGTGCCGATCGAGCCGAGCAGGGCACGCAGCCCGACGGCGATTCCCACACCGGCGGCGAAACCTGCGACGGCGGCCACCACACCGACCGTCGTCGCCTCGACCAGCACCGAGCGGGTCACCTGGCGGCGGCTGGCGCCGACCGCTCGCAGCAGCGCCAACTCCCTGGTGCGCTGGGCGACGAGCATGGTGAAGGTGTTGGCGATGATGAAGATGCCGACGAACAGGGCGATGCAGGCGAAGACCAGCATGACCGTGCGGATGCTCGACATGGACGTGTCGATCTGCTCGGCCTGCTTGTCGGCGAGCTCCTGACCGGTCACGGCCTCGGCGGTGCCCGGCAGGATCTTTGCCACCTGCCTCTTCAGCGCGTCCTGCGAGGTGCCGGAGGTGCCCTCAAGTTGGATGCGCTTGTAGTGGCCGGGGGTGGAGAACAGCTGCTGGGCTGTCGCGTTCTCGAACAGGACGAGGGTGCCGCCGGCGGCCACCGCGCCGTCGTCGGTGGTGAAGACGCCGACGACCTTCTCCTCGCGGACCGGCCCGTTCACCGACATGCGGACGGTGTCCCCAACGTGGTAGCCGGTGCGCTGGGCGGTCTTGGCGTCGAGGGCCACCTCGTGACCGTCGCGCGGCGGGCGGCCGTGCCGCATCGGGTAGCGGGCGTCGGTGCCGTGGCCGTCGGGCCCGGCGTAGTAGTTGGCGCCCTGGCTGGACCAGCCCTTGCCGACCAGGTCGCCGTTCTTGTCGGCGAGGGCGGCGAAGCCGGAGACCACGCCGGTGGCGTGGGCGGTGCCGGGCAGGGCGGCGGCCTTCTTCACGGTGGCGGCGCTCAGGTCCGGCGGCGGCCCGGGCCGCTTCTCGTCGTCGGAGGCGTCGGGGCGGATCGCCACGTCGACGTGGCTGTAGCCCTTCTCCGCGCTCTTCTGGAAGGCGTCGGAGACGGTGGAGGTGAACACGAGGGTGCCGGAGACGAACGCGACGCCGAGCATGACGGCGAGAACGGTCATCAGCAGCCGGCCCTTGTGCGCGAGAACGTTGCGCAAGGCGGTGCGGAGCATGGTGGGGTCCCGGTGAGTGGTCGCAGCGGTGTGGGGCGGGCGCGTTACTGCCGTGCGTCGGCGTCCGCGGCGGCCGGGGGCTGACCGGAGAGGCTCAGCATGCGGTCGAGAACCGACTCGGCGGTGGGGCCGGACATGTCGTCGACGATGCGGCCGTCGGCGAGGAAGACCACGCGGTCGGCGTAGGCGGCGGCGACCGGGTCGTGCGTGACCATCACGACGGTCTGGCCCAGCTCGCGCACCGAGTTGCGCAGGAAACCGAGCACCTCGGCGCCGGAACGGGAGTCCAGGTTGCCGGTCGGCTCGTCACCGAAGATGATCTCCGGCCTGGATGCCAGCGCACGGGCCACCGCGACCCGCTGCTGCTGCCCGCCCGAGAGCTGGCTGGGGCGGTGCCCCAGCCGGTCCGCCAGACCGACCGTCTCGATGACGCGGTCCAGCCACTCCTTGTCCGGCTTCCGCCCGGCGATGTCCATCGGCAACGTGATGTTCTCCAGCGCGTTCAGCGTCGGCAGCAGATTGAACGCCTGGAAGATGAAACCGATCCGGTCCCGCCGCAACCGGGTCAGCTTCTTCTCCTTCAGCCCGGTCAGCTCGGTGTCGCCTATTCGGGCGCTGCCGGAGGAAACCGAGTCAAGCCCGGCCATACAGTGCATCAGCGTCGACTTGCCCGACCCCGACGGGCCCATGATCGCGGTGAACTGGGCCTGACGGAACTCGACGGAGACCCGGTCGAGGGCGACCACCTTGGTCTCGCCCTGTCCGTAGACCTTGCTCAGGTCCGTCGCGCGGGCCGCGGAAGGCTGGGAGTGGAGCTCCCCCGCCGAAGGCCGGGGGCTGGTGGTGGTCGTCACGGGCTTCATGCTCCTGTCGGAACGGTCGGGTCTTTCAGCGGACCACACCATCGTCCCCGCCGATCGGGCCTCCCGTATCCGCCCCCGCTCCCGTTTCCGGGGGCTCCCTGGGTGGTAGGGGCGACCCTCCGGCTCCTACCTGGGGAGGACGACTCCCCCTAGGACGGCCCGCGCGCACCGAAGGCTTTCCGTCATTCCTGCCACCCCCGCCGGGGCGCGCAGGGGGTGCCCCCGCCCGGGCCGTGCACCACTGACGCTCCGTCAACTACCCTTAAAATAAGACAACGCTGCGCCATACAGCGGCTGTTGGGGAGATCGTCGCGGATAAGCTCAGGCTGCGCCCCGAGTGGACCGCGCCCACGCTCGGATCATCCGGGGCGGGCTGGGCCGTGCCCGGATGGTGGAATGCAGACACGACGAGCTTAAACCTCGTTGGCCCCCTCGGGCCGTGCCGGTTCGAGTCCGGCTCCGGGCACTCACCCCACACTCGGCGGCTGCATCGGGAAAACGGCCGGCCGCCGTGATCGTTTCCCGGTTCAGAGGCGTCAGCCGGCGCCGGCGACCCCGCGTACCGGAACAATCACGATCGGCCCCGCGTTCTTCCGTGCGGGAACGCGTCCCTGTTTTGCTGACGCAATACCCTTGCGACGAGGCCGCGCCGTGCGGTCATGGAGGAGTGAGATGAGGAGCAGCAACCCGGTCTTCTCGCGACGGGGGTTCAGCCGTAACAACGGCTACGCCGGCTTCGGCGCCGCGCAGCCGCAGGCCGGGAACCCGTACGCCCAGCAGGCCCCGGGCGCCCCCTACGCGACGAACCCGTACGCGCAGCAGACCCACACCGCGGCGCCACCGGCCGCCGGCCCGCAGACCGACCGCATGACGATGGACGACGTCGTCTCCCGCACCGGCATGACGCTGGGGCTGGTCGTCGCCATGGCAGCCGTCGCCTGGGTCATCGACCTGAACCTGAACCTGGCCATCGGCGCCGGGCTCGTCGCCATGGTCCTGGGCCTCGTACAGGCCTTCAAGCGCCGGCCCACGCCCGCACTGATCCTCGCCTACGCGGCATTCGAGGGCCTCTTCCTCGGCGCGATCAGCAACGCCGTCAGCACCTACGTCCCCGGGGCCGAAGGCGCGCCCATGCAGGCCGTCATCGGCACGCTGGCCGTCTTCACCGCAGTCCTGGTCCTCTACCGGACCCGGGTCATCCGCGTGACCAACCGGTTCTACCGGTTCACGATGGCCGCCGCGATCGGCTTCGTCCTGCTGATGGCCGTCAACCTGCTCTTCGCCGTCTTCGGTGGCGGCGACGGGCTCGGCTTCCGCAGCGGCGGCCTGGGCATCGCGTTCGGCGTCATCGGCGTGCTCATCGGCGCCGCGTTCCTCGCCCTGGACTTCAAGCAGGTCGAGGACGGCATCGCCTACGGCGCGCCCCGCGAGGAGTCCTGGCTGGCGGCCTTCGGCCTGACCCTCACCCTGGTGTGGATCTACATGGAGTTCCTGCGGCTGGCCGCCATCCTGAACCGGAACTGACGGCAAGCTCCGCGCACACGCGCAGCGAAGGGCCCGCGAGGCGACGCCTCGCGGGCCCTTCCACGTGAGGGATCGGTCGGGCTGGTTCGCAGGCTTCTCAGGTCACAGGTGGCGCGCCGCGCGCCGCAGGTCGTACTCGTGAATGATGGCCTTGGCATAGCCGTAGGAGAGGTCGTGCTGACCGCGTAGCCAGCTCACCTTCTCGTCGAAACGAAAGAAGGCCGGACCTTCGTCGACGGTGCGCAGCCAGTCGGAGATCTCCCGGCCGGTGCACTGCGGAATCTTGGAGATGAGCTGCCGGTGGGTCTCCTCCGAGAAGATATGGGACATCGGCGCCTCCGGACGCTTGCAGAGTTGTCCTTCACGCCACGGTGCCTGAGCATCCGGGTGTTGGCAACAGTGCGGCGGGGGCGCATAGGCTTGCGCCGTGCTCGATACGACTGCGCTGGTCCACGCCGTGGACCGGTACGCCGACCGGCTCCGCGCCACCCCGCAAAGCCGCCTCCAACAGGGCGCCGCCCGGCAAGCACTCACCCTGGCCCGCGAGTTGGCGCGCCGCGCGCAACTCCTGGAGCGACCGGACACGACCCCGCAGGACCTGCCGGAAGCCGACGTCTTCACCGTCGGTGACCAACTGGCCGTCGCGGGTCACGACCTGGCCGAGGCACTCGCGGCGACCGCCGACGAGGCAGCACTCGCCGACGCCCTCCGCCTCGTCACCGCAACGACCGTCTGAGCAGGCCCGCCCCGGCCCGGCAGCAACAGAGGACGCCGGCCCCTCCGCCCCTGCTGGGCAGCGCACACCGACAACTAGTGCCGCGTCAGGCAAGGGGTTCGCCCCGCTCGCCGCCCTGGTACGCACGCTCTCCCCCTGCCTTTGGCGGGAGGTACCCCCTGTGTTGCCCGAAGGCCCGGGTAGGACACCTGCATGCGGCGTCCGGGCGCCGTGCGAGAGGCTCGGCATCCGCAGGCGCAACAGAGCCGAGACGGAGCGAGCGAAGCGAACGCAGTGCACCAGGACGCCTCGCGACCGGACAAACCCTGCCTGATACGGCACTAAGGAGGCCACGAGACGGCTCGGGCCGGCGCTGCGTCCGGGTACCGGGTCGGTGCCTGGCTCCGCTCGCTCCTCAGCGGCGCACACCGACAGCGACGCGCCGGTCCGCAGGACCAGAACGCCGTCCGGCGGTCAGCCGGAAAGGCACCAGGCGCCGGAGGGTGCCGTCAGTCGCGAGCCGGCAGGCCCTCCGCAGCCCGGATCGCGTCGCGATAGCCGCGCGCCGCCGCCCGCAGCGCCGTCTCCGGGTCGGCACCCTCCGCCTCGGCACGCACCGCCATCTCCAGCAGCGCGTACCCCAGGCCCTGCCCCTGCGGCGGCGCCACGTCCAGCCCCGCCGTCCTCACGCGCCCCGCCAGCTTCGCCGCCAGCGCCAGCGCCGGCTGCCCCGACGGCACCCCGTCGGTCACCGACTCGCGCTGTTTCTCCACCGCCTTGGTCCGCAGCCAGTGCGCCTTGACGTCCTCCGGTGTCGTCGCGGACTCCTCCCCGAAGACGTGCGGATGCCGACGGACCAGCTTCTCCACGATCGTCGCGGCCACATCGTCGACCGAGAACGGGTCCTGAGGGTCGTCCTGCGCGATCCGTGCATGGAAGACGACCTGCAGCAGCACGTCCCCCAGCTCCTCGCGCAGCTCCTCCCGGTCCCCCGCCTCGATGGCCTCGACCAGCTCGTAGGCCTCCTCGATTCCGTACTTCACCAGCGACTCGTGCGTGCGGCCGCCACTCCACGGACACTCCGCGCGGATGCGGTCCATCACCTGCACCAGGTCCAGCAGACGCGCCCCCGGCAGGTCGTAGGAGCCGGGCAGCAGCTCCAGGTCCGGCATCGCCTCGCGGCCCGAGCCCGCCAGCCGGGCCAGCCCGTCCGTCAGCCGCGGTTCCCCCTCGCCCGAGGCCAGCACGACCACCGTGCCGCCGGAGGCCGCCGCACACGCGTCGACCAGCTCACGCGCCGACAGCCCGGCGATCTCCACCGCCACGCCCGCCTGCCGCACATACGGCAGCTGAGGATGGCCGACGTCGGCACACAGCACCCGGTCCGCAGACCGCAGCGCCTCCCAGGCCGGCCAGCACAGCAGGCCCGGCGCCACACGGTGGCTCGTGGTCAGCAGGACGACGCGCCCGGGGCCGCCGGGCCGCTCAGATGACGAGGATTCCACGCCCCCGAACCTAACCCACCCGGCGTCGCCCTCGCCCCGGGCCGCCGCACGGCGGGCCCGGGCAGCACGGCCACCCGGCTCCGGACCCCGCGCCCCCGGACCCCGGGATACTGCCGTCACACGCCCGGCGGAAGGCCGCCTACGCGCCGCGGTCCGCCTTCCGGCCGGAGACGTCGTTGATCCAGGGCGTGTGCACCCCGGTCAGCCCGGCCTTGTCGACGTCCCAGGAGCCATAGCGGGGGTTCACCTCGATGTCCAGCTGCCGGGAGGCGTCGGCGAACTTCTTCGTCAGCTGCTGGTTACCCCGCGCGGAGCGCAGATCGATGCCCGACGCCTTCGCGATCTTGCGGACCGACAGCTCCAGCCACACCCGGTCGTCGATCTGGGAGGGAGCCACCGCCTGCTGCTGCAGCAGCGCCGACTGCAGGGCCTGCGCGCCGCCCGCCTGCTGCTCGTAGCTGCGGCGGGTGCGCTGGATCTCGCTGGGCGAGACGTGCACCCCGGCGTCGTCGGCAGCCCGCGCGACGACGCGGTGGCGGATCATGCCGTCCAGCGTGGCCCGCGGCAGCCGGCCGGTGCGACGGATCAGCTGCTCGCCCTGCGGCGCGGCCTGCTGCGCGTCCCGCACCGCCTGCACCTGCCCCTGCAGCTGCGACGTCGAGATCTCCTTCCCGCCCACGACCGCCGCGGCCCCGGGGTGGCCCTCCGCACCGCAGGCGGTGAGCAGCGGCGTCGCGGTGAGCAGCGCGGCGGCGACGGACAGGGTGAGCGCGGACCTACGGCGATGCATGAAGGGCCTCCCGGCTGCGGCGGGGGCCGTGCGCGGTGCACGGCCCGGCGATCATCGATCGTAGGGAGTCGGCGGGGCCGTGACCACAGCTTCGACGCTTCCTCCCTCTCCCGTCGTCCAACGACCGAGCCGCGCGAGGGTCGCGAGCGGGCCGTTCCGGCCCCCCGCCGCCCGGGTCAGCCGCGACAGCTGTGGAGCATCGCGGCCAGCGCCTGCTTCTCCGGCGCCGTCACCGTCAGGTCGTAGTGGTGCTTGACCGTCCACCCAGTCGCGGGCGTAGGCGCACCAGTCGCTCTTCAGCGGCGGCTTCCACTCGTCCGGGGCATCGTCGCCCTTCGACTGGTTGAGGTTGTCGGTGACCGCGAACAGCTGCGGGCGCGTCAGGTCGTTGGCGAACGCCTCACGCCGGTCGTCGCTCCAGTCGCGGGCACCGCTGCGCCAGGCGTCGGCCAGCGGTACGAGGTGATCGATGTCGACGTCCGCCGCGTCATGCCAGACGGCTCCGTCATAGGGGCTGCGCCAGGTTCCGGAGACCGGGTGGCACTCGTCGTCGGCGCGCACGTCCTTCCCGTCGCGGGCGAGGACGACCTCGCGGGTGTCACAGGCGCCGTGCTGGACCGACCAGTGCGGGAATCGGTCGCGCGAGTAGCCGTCCATGCTGCCGGGCTCGGCGACCCGCAGGTCGCCCAGCAGCCCGGGAGCGGCGGAACCGGCGGACGCGCTCGGCCGGCCGGCGGGAGAGTCCCGGCCCGTGCCGCCGCCGGCCGGCACGGGAGCGCCTGTGCAGCCGCCGAGCAGCGCGGCGCACAGCGCCGCAGCCGACACGCTCGCCGCCGTCCGGCGAGGGGAACCCAACCCGAGATTCATGCGGTCATATTGACAGGTGTTCTGGTTGGCACACCACAGGCCTCCGCCGACGTGATGCGGCGAAGGCCTGGGAACCGGCGAGAGGCCGGCGGCTCAGCGCGGCGCCTGCGGGGAGCAGTCGATGTCCGCGCCCTGGTGAGCGTCCTTGTGCACGCCGAGGCCGACCGGGCCGACGTTGCGGTTCCGCTCGGCACTCGTGCAGTCCATGGACTGCTCGACGTGCACCGTGGACCCCTTGTCCGTGGTCCAGGTCCGCTCGACGTACCGCTTGCAGACCGTGTTGCCCCGAGCGTCCTGAGAGCACGTCAGCGGCGGCTCGTCGACCACCGCGTGAGCGACTCCGGCACCGGCCAGCGCGAGTCCGCCCAGCACTGCGGCCAGCGCCGCGGTCTTCTTGGAGTGGAGCTTCATGTCGTGTCCTCCTGCACACAGGGGAACGGGCCCCGACGGGACGCCCCGAAACCGTCCACGCCGGAAGCCCGTTCGCCGTCAGCTCTGAACTCAGCCGGTGAAAGCCGAGGGGGAGCAGCCCATCTGGGAACCCTGGTTCTGAGCGCTGGCGCCCGGGTTGCCCTCGCCGTTGAGCGCGTTGCCCAGGAGACCGTTCAGCGCGCTGATGTTGCCCAGCACGTTGAGGTTCAGGTCGTGGGACTTGCAGGCCACGTTCTGCTCCACGTCCATCCCCGGGCCGCCGAGGGCGAACGCGGAGCCGGTGCCGATGAAACCGGTGGCGCCGACCATGGCCGCCACGACGGCGACCTTCTGAAGCTTGCGCATTTCCATCTCCGTCCAACATGCCGACGCGACTCACTCCGAGTCGCGTTACCGTCACTGAAGGTAGGCGCCCCTCGAGGTGCTCGCAACGCGGCACGCTGTACCATTTTTCCTATGTGCGCTGACCAGGTGAGCTGCCTGGCATACAAGCACGCGAATAGTCGAGGCTCGTCGCCCGAGGCTCTTTGTCACCAGTCGTGACAAGGACGCAGGACCTCTCGCCCGAGATCGAGATCCGCGTTCGTCACCGGCGGCAGCCGCAATTGACCGTTGTTGGCGCAGGACTCGTCGAAGGGCAGACTGGTGGAGAATCCGATACCCCCCAGTGCGTGGGCCTGACCGGTCATCATCAGACCCGATCCGACGGCACCGAGCAACAGGAACGCCACCCTCGAGCGTGTGCGGTTCATGGTTTTCCGCCTTTCTTTCCGGACGGCATAGGTATTGCGACACCGTCCGCAACCTCCGCGGCGCCGACGCGGAAACGGCTGCGGAGCCGAAGGCGCCCGAACGGGCTACACCGCACACCACGAAACGGCTCCGGCCGGTGCGAGGCACCGGCCGGAGCCGTCATGCGTGGACAGCGGAGACGTTCAGCTGAACACGGAGGGGCTGCAGCCCATCTCCGAGCCCTGGTTCTGCCGCGTCAGGCCCGGGTTGCCCTCACCGTTGGCCAGGTTGCCGCCCAGACCGTTCAGCAGGCTGAGGTTGGACAGAATGCCGACGTTCAGGTCGTGGGACTTGCACTTGACGTTCTGGGAAACGCTGATGTCCGAACCACCACCCATCGAAGCGCCGTAGGGCGCGTCGGCCGGAGCGGCGAACGCGGTACCGGCACCGGCGAATCCGGCGGTGCCGAGCATGGCGGCGACGACGGCGACCTTGGAAAGCTTACGCATCGCTCTCCCTTTCCTTGAGAGTTGACGAGACCCCTGCTGGATCCCTGAGAGAAGAGAGTGACGGCGCGACCTCCGTGTCCGCCGGAGGCTCGCCGTGCACGAAAATCGCCTTGTAGGACTTCACTCAAGCAGCGCAACGCCCTGCGGAACGCCCCCGCAGCACGGCTCCGGGGGCGTTCTCATCGCAGATGGAGACCGTCAGCGCGGGTTGAACGCCGGGGTCGACTGACCACAGCTGAAGCCCTGGGTGTGCGCCGGGCTCAGCACACCGACCGGCAGCGCCAGGTCCAGGATCGACTGCGGGCTGCACTCCTGCGCCGGACGGTTGATGTTGTACGTCGGCGACGGCGCCTGCATCGGGGCGGCCTGCAGCTGCGGGGCCGGAGCCGAAGACGACCTGCCGGGGCTGCTGACCCTCACTGCCTCCCTGGATCAGCGGCCGCTGCTGCGGGGCCTGCTGGTACTGGGGCGCCTGCTGCGGAGCCTGCTGGTACTGCGGCTGCTGGTACTGCGGCGCCTGCTTGCGGCTGCTGGTACTGGGCGGCTGCTCGGTACTGCCTGCTGGTACTGCGCCTGCTGGGGGCCTGCTGGTACTGCGGCTGCTGGTACTGCGGCGCCTGCTGGTACTGAGGGGCCTGCTGGTACTGCGGGGCCTGCCGCACCGGGGCAGACTGGCCGTACCCCTGCTGCTGACCGTTCCCCTGACCGGAGTTGGGCATCGGGGCCGCAACCGCACCGGCGGCACCGATCGAGGCGAGACTGCCGACCGCCGCGGCGACGACCGCGACCTGATGAATCTTGCGCATGATCCTCTTGCCTTCGAGACGACTGTTACTAGTCTGATTACCGTTCGCGATCCTGTGAACGCGGCGAGTGACAGCAGACGTTAGCAGCAATCGGCCCGCAGAAAGTCGCCCAAGAGGTCGTCACACACCTGCGCCGTAACGCAATCGAGTGAAGCAGCCGCCCGCAGCTCGCCCGGAAAGTGTCCACGGGCCCCGCCGCACCGTTGAACACCACGGCACGTCAATTCGCGCCCCGGGAAGGAAATTCAGATGAAATACAACACGCCCGCAGCCGTCCTGGCCGGCGCGCTCCTCGCCCTCGGCGTCGCAACGACCGCCCACGCAACCACCACGCCCCCCACCACCCACGACACCGACGCCCCCACCCACAAGGTCACCCGCAACACCCCCGCCCACCACCTCACACCGCACGAAGCCGGCCGACTCCTGGGCACCACCGACACACTCACCGACGTCCTCCGCCACCCCCGCGCTCTCCCGCGACAAAGGCAGCCTCATCGACAACGGCCCCCGCAGCACCGGCATGCGGCTCGCGAACCTCCCCCTCCGCGTCTCCACACCCGACTGACCAACCGCCGGCAACCCGCCTACGCACCCCGGACCGCCGCAGGAACTCCCCCACCCACGCCAGCAGGTCCCGGCCCACCACCGGCTTCCCGCCGATACCCGCCACCGGACTTCGGCCGCGGCACCCACACCTGCCGCGCCCCCGCCTTCACCACCGACCGCGGATACAGCCGCTTCAACCGCAACTCCTGCGACTCCCGCAACTCCACCGGAGAGAACCGCACGTTCGCCCCCTGCAACGTGACGTCCGTGACCCCACACGACCGCGCCAGCATCCGCAGCCCCGCCACCAGCAGCAGATTCTCCACCGGCTCCGGCAACGGCCCGTACCGATCCGCCAACTCCTCACGCACCGCCACCACATCCTCCTCCGAGGACGCCGAAGCGATCGCCCGATACGCCTGCAACCGCAACCGCTCCCCCGGCGCGTAGTCATGCGGCACATGCGCATCCACCGGCAGCTCGATCTTCACCTCCAGCGGCGGCTCCTCCACCTCACCACCCGACTCCAACGCCGCCCGGTAATCGGCCACCGCCTCCCCCACCATCCGCACGTACAAGTCGAAACCCACACCCGCGATGTGACCCGACTGCTCCCCACCCAGCAGATTGCCGGCACCACGGATCTCCAGATCCTTCATCGCCACATACATGCCCGCACCCATCTCCGTGTGCTGAGCGATCGTGGCCAACCGCTCGTGCGCCGTCTCCGTCATCGGCTTCTCCGGCGGATACAGGAAATACGCATACCCCCGCTCACGCCCACGGCCCACCCGCCCCCGCAACTGGTGCAACTGCGACAGACCGAACGTGTCCGCCACGCTCCAGAATCAACGTGTTCGCGTTGGCGATGTCGATCCCGTTCTCCACGATCGTCGTCGACACCAGCACATCGAACCGCTTCTCCCAGAAATCGACCACCACCTGCTCCAGCGCCGCCTCCGACATCTGCCCGTGCGCCGTCGCGATCCGCGCCTCCGGAACGATCTGCCGCAACCGCGCCGCCGCCCGGTCGATCGACTCCACCCGGTTGTGGATGTAGAAGACCTGCCCCTCCCGCAACAACTCACGACGCACCGCCGCACCGATCTGCCGCTCCTCGTACGGCCCCACGAACGTCAACACCGGATGCCGCTCCTCCGGCGGCGTCGTGATCGTCGACATCTCCCGGATGCCCGTCACCGCCATCTCCAACGTCCGCGGAATCGGCGTCGCCGACATCGTCAGCACATCCACGTTCGCCCGCAGCTTCTTCAACTGCTCCTTGTGCTCGACACCGAACCGCTGCTCCTCGTCGACGATCACCAGACCCAGCCGCTTGAACGTCGTCTCCGACGAGAACAACCGGTGCGTACCGATCACCACGTCCACCGTGCCGTCCTGCAACCCGTCCAACACCGCACGCGCCTCCGCGTCCGTCTGGAACCGCGACAACGCCCGCACGTTCACCGGGAACTGCCCGTACCGCTCCGAGAACGTCCCGAAATGCTGCTGCACCAACAACGTCGTCGGCACCAGCACGGCCACCTGCTTCCCGTCCTGCACCGCCTTGAACGCGGCCCGCACGGCGATCTCCGTCTTGCCGTACCCGACGTCACCACAGATCAGCCGGTCCATCGGAACCGACTTCTCCATGTCCTCCTTGACCTCACCGATCGTCGTCAACTGATCCGGCGTCTCCGCATACGGAAACGCGTCCTCCAGCTCACGCTGCCACGGCGAATCCGCCACCGAACGCATGCCCCGGCGCCGCCATCCGCGCCGAATACAACTTGATCAGATCCGCGGCGATCTCCTTGACCGCCTTCTTCGCCCGCGCCTTCGTCTTCGTCCAGTCCGCACCGCCCAGCCGATGCAGCGACGGCGCCTCCCCACCCACGTACTTGGTGATCTGCTCCAACTGATCCGTCGGCACGAACAACCGGTCCCCCGGCTGACCACGCTTCGCCGGCGCGTACTCCACCAACAGGTACTCGCGCGTCGCACCCTGCACCGTGCGCTGCACCATCTCCACGTACCGGCCCACACCGTGCTGCTCGTGCACGATGAAGTCACCCGCCTGCAACGTCAACGGATCGATCGTCTTCCGCCGCCGCGCCGGCATCCGCGCACCCTCACGGCCCGCCGCACGCTGACCCGACAGATCCGTCTCCGTCAGCACCGCCAGCTTCAGCCCCGGATCGACGAACCCGTTCTCCACCGCACCACGCGACACGTGCACCACCGACGGCGCCGGCTCACCCAGCTGCTCCTCCAGCCGCGCCGCGATGCCCTCACCGCCCAGCACCTCCACCGTGCGGGCCGCCGTGCCGTGCCCCTGCGTGAGATACACACAACGCCAGCCCTGCGACAGCCACCCCTTGGTGTCCGCCAACGCGCGCGCCGTGTCCCCCCGGTACGACTCCGGAGCGCGCATCCCCAGCTGCAACGTGTCGCCGTCCAGCTCCTCGTCCACCGTGAACGGGCTGATCGACCACCACAGCATGCCCAGCTCACGGGCCCGCTCCCGCACGTCCGCGATACCCCACAACGACGCCGCGTCCAGATCGATCGGCGCCTGCACCACCACCAGCCGAAGCCGCCCACGACGCCTGCAGGAACTCCTGGCTCGTCGCCACCAGGTCCGCGGCCCGCGTCCGCACCCGCTCCGGGTCGCACACCACCGTCATGCTGCCCTGCGGCAACACGTCCAGCAGCAGCTCCATCTCGTCCACCAGGACGGGAGCGAGCGACTCCATGCCGTCCACCGCGATGCCCTCGGCGATCTTGCCGAGCAGCTCCAGCAGCTCCGGATGCTCCTCCGCCGAGCGCGGCCGCGCGGGCCTTCACGTCCTGCCGTGATCAGCAACTCACGGCACGGCGGCGCCCACAGTCCGTGCTCGGCCACCTCCAGCGACCGCTGGTCGGCCACCTTGAAGTACCGGATCTCCTCGACCTCGTCACCCCAGAACTCCACCCGAAGGGGGTGCTCCTCGGTCGGCGGGAAGACGTCCAGAATGCCGCCGCGCACAGCGAACTCGCCGCGCTTGTCGACCAGCTCCACGCGCGAGTACGCGGCCGCCGCCAGCGCGTCGACGATCTCCCCCAGATCGACGCTCTGCCCCTGCCGCAACGCCACCGGCTCCAGGTCCCCCAGACCCTTGACCTGCGGCTGCAGCACGGACCGGATCGGGGCGACGACGATGCTCACCGGGCCGGTGGTCGCATCGTCGGCCGACGGGTGTGCCAGCCGGCGCAGCACCGCCAGCCGGCGGCCGACGGTGTCGCTGCGCGGGGAGAGCCGCTCGTGCGGCAGCGTCTCCCACGACGGGAACTCCGCGACGGCCTCCTCCCCGCCCTCCGGCATCAGCGACCGCAGCGCCTCCGCCAGGTCCTCGGCCTCCCGGCCCGTCGCGGTGACGGCCAGCACCGGTCGCTTGGCGCCACGGGCCAGCGCGGCGATGGCGAAGGGCCGCGCGGCGGGCGGGCCGACCAGGTCGACGTGCTGCCGATGCCCGTCGGTCGCGGCCGAGACGGCCTCGTCGAGGGCGGGGTCGCGAACGACGGCGTCGAGCAGACCGTGCAGGCTCATGAGGGCATCCGTCCGGATCGGGTGCGGGCCTTGATCAGGCACCGCGGGCAACACGAAGGACCCGGTACGCGATGCGTACCGGGTCCTCCAGCGTACGACGCCGGACAGACAGCCCGGAGTGAGTCCTTGTTCCGCCGGCTGGACTCGAACCAGCATTGCAAGGTTCCAAAGACCTGCGGGTTGCCTATTACCCCACGGCGGATCGCGGTCTCAGACCCTACCGGACTCCCGCGGGGAAGTGGTCAGCGATGCCGTCCCACCACCCTTCGATTCGACGGTACAGCTCGGCGCCCTGCCGTGCCCGAACAGTCAGACAGCCCCGGTAGTCCTCGCCGACGTTCTTCCGCACCGTCTTCGGGTTGTGCTTCTTGATCGTCGTCTTGCCCAACTGGTCAACGCTGACGCCGACCAGATCCGCCCAGTAATGCTCTGCAGCAGCGATATCCGCCGACTCGTGGATCATCACGTGGAAAGCCAGTCGATCTGGGGTAACACCGAGATGCGACAGCCACCCGAGGTACACCCTGATCATACGCGGGTCGCTGTTGACGAAGATGACCTTCTCGCTGGGGCGATACGGCTTGCTCTTGGCGCCCTCCGCCCAGTAGAGGCCCACGCCGAGGAGCAGCAGCTCCCGCTCGGAGAGCGGGCCGACCTCGGCCCTGGCGGCCGCCTTCGTCTGCTCCCGTGCCGGTCGCGCTCCGCGCGGTAAGGAGCCCAGCGGGCCTCACGCATCCGATGAAGGCGTTCGGGCGGGGTCGGCGGCTTGGGAAGATCGCGGACCCAGAGGGAGACCGAGCTCTTCGAGACGCCGAGCGTCGCGACGATCTCGTCGTAGGTCCGTCCTTCGATCCGCATCTCGCGGGCCTTCGCCCGCATCGCAGGTTTCGCCATGGCCCCACCCTCGTACGAACTCTCCGCATGCGGGTCGAAACCGTGCGCTATTCCTCAGTTCGAGTGCACTGCGCCTGTTCCCTTACAAAAGCACGCTTTACCGTCTAGATGACAAAAACGGCGGCAAAGAAAACACGTGGCGGCCGGTCGTAGGCTGGCCGCATGACCGAATCGGGGGATGTGACAGGCGACACGGCCGGGGGGCCGTGGTGGTGGGCACGGCGGCGGAGCGCCGTGCTGGACGTCGTACTGGCGGTGGTCTCGGCGGCGGAGTGCGCGGCCGAGGGGACGAAGTTCTCGCACGAGAACGGGCTGCCCGAGGCGCTGGGCGTGGTCTTCGGCGTACTGGTGGGGTCGACGCTGTTGTTCCGGCGGCGGTGGCCGATCGCGGTGGTGCTGGTCACGATCGCGGTGACGCCGGCCGAGATGGGCCTGCTGCTGAGTGTGTCGGCGTTGTACACGCTGGCGGCGTCGGATGTGCCGCGGCGGATCATCGGGCTGCTGGTGTCGATGGAGTTCGTCGGCTCTTTGATCATCCTGTGGGTGCGGCTGTACGGGAGTGTGGGCAAGGACCCGGACTTCGATCCGGGGTGGTGGTTCATTCCGTTGGTGTCGGTGACGATGTCGCTGGTGATGACGGCACCGCCGATGCTGCTGGGTCTGTACATCGGTGCGCGGCGGCGGCTGGTGGAGAGCCTGCGGGAGCGGGCGGACGGCCTGGAGCGTGAGCTGTCCTTGCTGGCGGAGCGTGCGGAGGAGCGTGCGGTGTGGGCGCGGGACGAGGAGCGCCGGCGGATCGCGCGGGAGATGCACGACGTGGTGGCGCACCGGGTGAGCCTGATGGTGGTGCATGCGGCGGCGTTGCAGGCGGTCGCGGTGAAGGATCCGGCGAAGGCGTCGCGGAACGCGGCGTCTGGTGGGTGACATGGGCCGGCAGGCGTTGACGGAGTTGCGGACGATGCTGGGGGTGTTGCGGACGGGTGGCGATGTGGCGTCGGTGTTGCGGCCCGCGTCGGAGCCGGTGTCTGGGGGCGAGGCGGCGCGGCCGGCGCGGTTGGCTCAGTTCGCGGCGTCGGCGAAGGCGGACGAGGGCCCGTCGTTGACGGAGCTGGAGACGCTGGTGGGTGAGTCGCGGGACGCGGGGATGGTCGTGGAGCTGCTGGTGGAGGGTGAGCGGCGGGGGTATGCGACGCGGGTGGAGCGGACGGCGTATCGGGTGGTTCAGGAGGCGTTGACGAACGTGCACAAGCATGCGGCGGGTGCGGTCGCGCGGGTGCGGTTGGCTTACCGGGAGGCGGAGGTGGCGTTGCAGGTGGAGAACGAGCCGCCGGCGGACGGTGTGCCGGGGGCGGGTCTGCCGTCGGGGGGCAATGGTCTGGTGGGGATGCGGGAGCGGGTGTCGTCGCTGGGTGGCGTGTTCGTGTCGGGGCCGACGGACGGGGGCGGTTTCCGCGTTTCGGCGGTCATTCCGGAGGTCGGCTCTGGGGGCTGACCGGCGGGTCAGGTGAGGTGTTCGTTCCGGGGTCAGGTTGCCCGGGTGCCGGCGTGGTCGGTTGCCGGGGCGGGCGGTTCGGGTTCGGTCTTGCCGGTGAGGGCCGCGAGGGTGCTGCGGACGTGTGCCATGTGGGCGTGGAGTTCTTCGGCGGCTTTTTCGTGTTCGCGCAGGAGGCGGTCGTTGTCGCGTTCGATGCGGGTGGCTTCGGCGCGGGCCTGTGCGAGGAGGTCGGCGGCCCGGGCTTCGGCGTCTTCCTGGCGGTGGCGGGCGGCTTCCTCGGCTTCGGTGTGGGCGCGGCGTGCGGTGTCGAGGGTGTTGCCGGCGCGGGTGTCGAGGTCGCTCAGGCGGTTCTCGAGGGTGGTGTGGCGTGCGTGGAGTTCGCGGGTAAGGGTGTCGTGGGCTGCGGTGTGTTCGGTCTCCTGGCCGTCGAGGAGTGCGGTGCAGCGTTCGCTGGTGTCGCGGAGGGTTTCGTTGGCTTTGCCGAGGGTGGTGTCGGCGTCGGTGCGGGCGGCGTCGAGGAGTGCGTCGGCTTCGGTGCGGGCTGCGTGGAGGGTGCGGTCGGCGGTGGTCTCGGCGGTTTTTTGGGTGTGGGTGGCGGCCTGGTGTGCGGCGTGGCGGGTGGCGGTGGCGTCGGTGTGGGCCTGATCGGTGGTGTGTCGGGCGTCGTGTTCGCCGGCCTGGCGGAGGTCTGTGGCTTCTTCTTCGGCGGTGGCGAGGATTTCCTGGGCGCGTTCGCCGAGGGTGGCGTAGGTGTCGGTCTGGAGGGCGGCGACGGCTCTGTGGAGGCGGTCGGCTTCGTCGGTGAGCTGTTCGGCGAGGATGGTGAGTTTCGCGGCGCGTTCGTCGGCGGCGGTGCGTTCTTCGTGCAGGTCGGTTACGCGGGCGTCGACTTGGGCGGGGTGGTATCCGCGGCGTACGACGACGAAGTCGTGTGGGGACGACGTGCTCATGGTGCGTTTCCTTCTGCTGCGGCGGGGCGTGTCCGGGAAGTGGCGTCGTCCCGGCCGCCGGGGCGGGCGGGACTTCTCGGACACGGCCTAGGGGTGACTGTGCGCGGCACATCCTTACCGGGGTGAGCGGGGTGGGCATGCCGCGACACTCCGCCGGTGGTGTCCGGTGGAGTGTCGTGGTGGCTGTGGGGTCAGAACAGGCCGTCCCACATCTGTTCGAGGAGGACGGACCACCAGTTCTCGGGTGAGGAGAGGGCGGCGGGGTCGAGGGCGGCGAGCTGGAGTTGGAAGTCGACGGTCCAGCGGCCGGCCTGTTCGTGGGTGAGGCCGTAGCGCAGGGGCCACATGCGGCCCAGCAGTGCCAGCGATCGGGCGAATTCGGGGAGCCCGGTGTTGACGAACCGGGGTGTGGTGGGGGTGCCGTCGGGTGCGGCGTCGAGGGGGAGGGCGACGATGTGCGCGGTGCCGTACTGGACGCACATGCGGCGGCCGAAGTCGCTGCCGACGACGAGGTAGGAACCGGCGTCGGGGGCGGGTTGCACGCCGTGTTCCCGGGCGAGTTCGGCGAGGGTGGGGATGGGTCGTCCGGGCTGTGCCTGGCCTCGGAAGAAGGGGGTGATCTCGATGGGGATGCCGGCCCACACGAGGGTCTGGGCGACGGTGTCGGGCACGCCTTGCCGGGAGACGGCGTGCTGGTCGAAGCGGAAGACGCCCTGGGGGCCGTATGCCTCGAGGAGTTCCTGGCCGACGGCTTGTGGCGGGGCCGGGGGTACGGGCTGGATCTGGTGCGGAGGTGGGAGGGGTGCGGGCTGGGGGGCGTGCCGGGGTGGTGCGTCGGCGACCTGGTGGAGTTCGCCCTGGTGCTCGACGAGGTGCTGCATGCCTTGTCGGCGGGAGGCGTGGTCGTGGCCGTAGGCGGCGGTGTGGCTGACGCGGACCTGGGGCCAGGTTTCGCGGATCATGCGGGCGCAGTAGCCGCCGGGCAGGTCGCAGGATTCGAGTTCGGTGTGGAGTTCGAGGACCTGTTGAGGTGGGACGTTCATGGCGCGCAGTTCGTGCTGGATCTGCCATTCGGGGTGGGGCAGTCCGGGTGCGGAGCGGCGGATGAGTTGTTGTTCGGAGCCGTCGGGGGCGCGGTAGCGCAGGACGGCCATGTAGCCGGGGCCGACGATGGGTGTGCCGGGGGGTGGTGCTTGGGGGTGGCCGTAGCCGGGTGTCTGTGGCTGGGGTTGGGGGGTGGCCGGAGGTTGTGGGGCCTGGGGTGCGGGTGGTGCGGCCGGTGGAGTGTGGCCGGGTGCGGCGGGTGGGGGTGGTGGGGGTGGCGGGGGTGCGCCGGTGCCGAGTTGCGAGGGAGCGGCGAGCACGGTGGCGGCGTGGTGGGGGTCGGTGCTGCCGGTGTCGGTGTGGGCGGGCGGGGCTGGTGTGGCGGCGGCGATCTCGTCGGCGGAGACGAGTTGGGTGGGCACGTAGCCGTCGGCGGTTGCGGGGGCCGGGGTTGGCTGGGGTGCGGCGGGCCGGCCGGTGTCGGCGAGGGGCGGGGCGAAGACGGTGGCGGGTGGTGTCTGGGCTTGGCCTGCGCCGGCGGAGGTGGTGTCGGCGGCGTCCCAGGGGTTCGCTTTGTCGGTCGGCGGCTTTGCGGGCGCCGCGGTTTCGGGGGGTGTTGCGGGGGTTTCGTCGCGCTGCGTCGGGACTGCGATCTGGTCGGCGGCGTCCTGCAGCCATTCGGGGGGTGTGAGCAGGAAGGAGGTGGCTTCGAGGTCGGCGCCGCGCGGCGGGGGCGGGGTGGTGTGGGTGGTGGGTGCGGTGGTGCCGTATTCCTCTTCGTAGCGGCGGATGACTTCGCCGGGCGGCAGTGCGGGCCACAGGGTGGTGTCGCCGCTGTCGCGGGCGATGACCATGCGGGTGTGCGCGCCGTCGGCGGTGGGGCCGCCGTCGCGGGGTTCGGCCCAGCAGACGAAGCCGAGGGTGAATTCGCGGACGCGGACGTCGCGTTGCTGGTAGGCGGGTACGTCTTCGTTGATCCAGCGCTCGGCGCGCTCTTGTGCCTGTGCGAGGGTCACCATGTGTGTTCTCACCCCTCCGCTTCGGTGTCGAGGGCGCGGGCGAAGCCGCCGTCGACCATCAGGTTCGCCACGGTGTCCAGTTCGGGCGGGTTGCCGGCGAGCCGGAGCAGGAAGTCGTCGAAGTCGGCGCCGCAGGGGCGCAGGAGTTGGGTGACGCGTTGCCGCATGTCGAGGCCGTCGTGGTCGGCGGGGTCGTCGTGGGGGCAGAACCAGGTGGTGCCGATGTCGTCGCCTTTGACCTTGAGGGCGAGCAGTCCGCCCTGGGCGAAACCGATGCCGAGGTAGTCCTTGGTGAGGTGGTCGCGCAGGCATTTGTTGACGTAGACGAGGTCGTTGACGTCGGGTTCGTCGCGCAGGGTGAAGAAGGGCTGGTCGATGAGGATGCCGAGTGCCGGCTCGAGGGCGACTCCGCGGGGGGCGCAGCCGCCGGCGGCTTTGAGGAAGGCGCGGTAGGGGCCGGGGAGGCGGTAGCCGAGGCGTTCTTCGGCGTCGGCGAGCTGTTCTTCGTCGGCGGGGAGGGTGTGGGGGGTGACGAAGTGGACGGGCCGGGTGTCCTGCGGGGGGCGGGTGCCGCGTTTGGTGTGGTCGATGCCGGGGGTGGTGGCGAGTCCGGCGTGGTGGCGCAGGAGTGCTTTGACCTCGATGGGGACGAGTTCGAGGCGGCGGGTGAAGGGGACGTGGTGCCAGGTCCAGCCGTGGGGGGTGGCGACGGGGGTGAGGTCGGCCCACAGGGGGTGCCCGGAGGCGTGCAGGGCGGCGTTGGCCGACACGTGGTCGGTGAGGCGCAGTTCGTCGCCGCCGAAGCCTTCGGGGGGTGCGGCGATCTCGGCGGCGGCCCGCGCGTAGGGGGTGAGGTCCGGATGGCCGTGGGCGTCCATGCGTACGCCGCCTGGGTGGCGTGTGGCGCGGACGGGGTCCGGGAAGTGCACGACCTGCCCGGCGTAGGCCGAGTTCGGTGGCGCTGCCTGTTGCCCGAGCCGGGCTGTCGTCATGGCGGTAGCCCCTTGTTGCGTCGACGGTTGCGGAACAGCCTATGCGGACGATCGGAGTGCCGGTGGCACACCCCGTGCTGCGGAAGTGGTGAGCGTGATCGGGGTGCAGGACTGGGGGGTGCGGTGTCCGGGCGGGGGTTGACCTCGTTCGGGGGGTTCGGGCGCGGGGGCCGTTCCGGGTGGCCGGTCAGGCGGCATACTGGGATCCGGAAGACGGGGCCCCGCCGGTCCGGCGTCCGGGCCGGACGGTAAGAGGGCACCACTCATGAACAGCGCACGACGGAACCGGCACGATCGATGACAGTCCCCAGCGCCCGCAGCGCGTCCTTCGACCCCCGCCTGGCGTGGACGGGCGGGGCGGGTGGCGTGCCTGAGGAGGTTCCGGTGCTGCTGCGGCGACGGGACGGGATTCTGCCGGCGGTGGCGGCGGCGCTGTCGGTGCGTGGCGAGACGCTGACGTGTACGGGCAGCAAGGGGGATGTGCTGCCTGAGCTGCATCCGCTGGTGCAGGACGTGCTGGACAGGCTGGCGACGGAGCATCGCGAGCGGCGTACGGGCCGGTGTGCGGAGACGGTGCTGCTGTCGCGTTTCCTGACGGCGGTGGAGTCGGAGCGGCCGGTGAGGCGGGCTGCCCGGCGGCAGTTCACGCAGCACGATGCGCGGAAGGCTTTGAAGCACGCGACGGTGACGGCGCGTCATATCCGGGAGGACGGGGATCCGCGGCACGGTGACTATGCGGCGCCGTGCCGGTCGTGTGCGGTGGTGCTGGCGCATTTCGGGGTGCGGGCGGTCGGTCCGGGGGCGGTGGAGGAGCGGTGACGGCCGCCTTCGGTGGGGACGCGGCGACGCGTTTCCCGGTGCCGGTGGATGACGCGTTGCGTTCGGCCGGCTGGTCTCCGGGGCGGTGGGAGATGGCGCGGTCCGAGGAGTGGGCGGACATGTTGCGGGCGCACGAGTCGCCGGGCGGTCATGTGCACGCGGTACTGCCGTCGGCGGTCGAGGTGTGGGCGGAGTTCGGCGGGCTGTCGCTGGAGCCGACGGGGCCGGGCCGGCAGATCGCGCCGACGGGGCTGGCGGTGGATCCGCTGGCGTGTCTGTATGCGGCGCGGACGCTGGGCGACCTGGGGGCGGCGCTGGGGGTGTCGATCTGCCCGCTGGGGGTGGAGAGCGGTGCGTCGGGGGCGTTGCTGGCGATGGACGAGGAGGGCCGGGTCTTCGGCTTGGACCACACCGGTGACTGGTTTCTGGGGGCAGGTTTCGACGCGGCGCTGGGGGTCTTGTTGACGGGCCTGTCGCCGCGCCGCCTGCTGGTGGCGCAGCGCAACCCTTAGGGGGGGCACCCAGCGGCGAGCCGGGGGTGGTTCGTCCCGTGGCAGGACGCCGGACCCGGCGGGTCGGCGGGAGACTTCTGTATGGCCCGCCGGACCGTCCGGGTGGGGGATGCCCCCGGTCGGATACGGCGAGGCGCACCATTCCGTGCCGTGTCGCCTCTCCCACATCGTTGGGGCGCCGGAGGGGTTCGGCGAGAGACCAGATGTGTGAGGGAGCAACGGACCGTGACGACAGCTGTGGCGAGTTCCAGGACCGGGGGCAGTGGAGGGCGTACGGCTGTCGCCGCTGCCGCTCGGCAGGTGGTGAAGGGTTACGGGCAGGGTGAGACGCGAGTGCTGGCGCTGGACCGGGTGGACGTGGATGTCCAGCGGGGTGCGTTCACCGCGATCATGGGCCCGTCGGGGTCGGGTAAGTCGACGCTGATGCACTGCCTGGCCGGGCTTGACTCGGTGACCTCCGGCAGCGTGTATGTGGGCGATGAGGAGATCACCGGGCTGAAGGAGAAGAAGCTGACCCGGTTGCGGCGGGACCGGATCGGTTTCATCTTCCAGGCGTTCAATCTGCTGCCGACGCTGAACGCGCTGGAGAACATCACGTTGCCGATGGACATCGCCGGGCGGAAGCCGGACAAGGAGTGGCTGGACCGCGTCATCGAGACGGTCGGTCTGGCGGACCGGCTGGGGCACCGCCCCAGCCAGCTCTCGGGCGGGCAGCAGCAGCGGGTCGCGGTGGCCCGTGCGCTGGCGTCCAGGCCGGAGATCATCTTCGGTGACGAGCCGACCGGCAACCTGGACTCCCGTTCCGGCGCCGAGGTGCTCGGTTTCCTGCGCCGTTCGGTGGACGAGTTGGGGCAGACGATCGTAATGGTCACGCACGACCCGGTCGCCGCCGGCTACGCGGACCGGGTGCTGTATCTGGCCGACGGGCGGATCGTGGACGAGATGCGGGATCCGACGGCGGAGGCCGTCCTGGACCGGATGCGGCTGTTCGGGAGGGCGTCGTGACCGTGTGGAGAACGTCGCTGCGCAATTTCGTGGCGCACAAGGGGCGGATGGTGCTCAGCGCCGTCGCCGTGCTGCTGTCGGTGGCGTTCGTCTGCGGGACGCTGGTCTTCACGGACACGATGAACACCACGTTCGACAAGCTGTTCGCGGCGACGTCGGCGGACGTGACCGTGTCGCCGAAGGGCGCCGAGCGGGGCGGGCAGGCGCCGCCGACCGGCCGCCCGTCGGCGCTTCCGGCTGCGGTGCTGGACAAAGCCCGCGCCGCGAAGGGCGTGCGGGCCGCCGAGGGCGGCGTGGCCAGCGTGAGCGTGACCGTCGTGAACGCCGAGGACGAGAACATGGGGGCGACGACGGGCGCCCCGACCATCGCGAACAACTGGACGTCCGCGGACCGTTCGTCGATGAAGATCACCTCCGGGCACGCGCCGCACGGGCCGGGGCAGATCATGGTCGACGCCGACACGGCGGACAAGCACCACCTGAAGCTGGGAGATGAGCTGCGGGTCATCGCGGCGACCGGCGACCACTCGGCGCGGATCTCTGGCATCGCCACCTTCCAGGTCACCAACCCGGGCGCGGCCGTGGTCTATCTGGACACCGCGACGGCGCAGCGGGTGCTGTTGGGGCGGACCGGCGCGTTCACGGACGTGTCGGTCACCGCGGCGGACGGGGTGAGTGACAAACAGCTGAAGAAGAACGTGGCCACGGCGCTGGGCGCGCACACGTACACGTACCAGACGCAGGCGGAGAACGCGGACGCGAGCCGGAAGCAGATGGGGAGCTTCCTCGACGTCATCAAGTACGCGATGCTCGGGTTCGCCGCGATCGCCGTGCTGGTGGGCGTGTTCCTGATCGTCAACACGTTCTCGATGCTGGTGGCGCAGCGCACCCGGGAGATCGGGCTGTTGCGGGCGATCGGCGCGAGCCGCCGGCAGGTCAACCGGTCGGTGCTCATCGAGGCGGTGCTGCTGGGCACGGTGGGATCGGTGCTGGGCGTGGGTGCCGGCGTCGGGCTGGCCGTCGGGCTGATGAAGGCCATGGGCGCGGCGGGGATGAATCTGAGCACGTCCGAACTGACGATCAAGGCGACGACTCCGGTGATCGGGCTGATGCTCGGTGTGCTGGTGACGGTGCTCGCCGCGTATCTGCCGGCCCGCCGGGCGGGCCGGGTGACACCGATGGCGGCGCTGCGGGACGCGGGCACGCCGGCGGACGGCCGGTCGGGAGTGGTGCGTGCGGTGCTGGGACTGGTGCTGACGGCGGCGGGCGCGGTGGCGCTGGTCGCCTCGGCCCGGGCGGCGCAGGCCACTGCCGGGTCGCTGCTGCTGGCTGCGGGGGTGCTGGCCACGCTCGTCGGGTTCGTGGTGGTGGGTCCGCTGCTGGCCGGCGGTGTGGTGCGGGTGCTGAGCCTGCTGGTGTTGCGGGTCTTCGGCCCGGTCGGGCGGCTCGCGGAGCGGAACGCGCTGCGCAATCCGCGCCGCACCGGGGCGACGGGCGCCGCGTTGATGATCGGGCTGGCGCTGGTGGCCTGCCTGTCGGTGGTGGGCTCCTCCATGGTGGCCTCGGCGACGCAGGAGCTGGACCGTTCGGTGGGCACGGACTTCATCGTCCAGTCGAACGCGGGTCAGCCGGTCACGCCTCAGGCGGCGCGGCGGGTCAGGCAGACTCCGCACCTTGCGCACGTCACCGAGTACAAGCTGCTGGAAGCGCGTATCACCACGCCCGACGGGAAGACGGTGAAGGGGCAGACGATCAACGCGGCGTCGCCGAGCTATGCACAGGACGTGCGGGTGGAGACGACGCATGGCGAGTTGGCGGACGCCTACCGGTCCGGCGGCATGTCGGTGTTCGCGAAGTTCGCCGAAAAGCACCACCTGGAGGTGGGCGACGAGCTGGCCGTGGACTTCGCGCACGGCCGCACCGCGCACCTGAGGGTGAACGCGATCACCTCGGACGACACCACGATCGACCAGGGCGCGATGTACGCGTCGATCGCGACCGTCCGGCATTACGTGCAGCAGCCGCGGATGCCGCTGGACACGATCATGTTCGCCGCGGCGAAGGACGGGCAGGAGGACGCCGCGTATGCGGCGCTGAAGAGGAGCATGCACGCGTATCCGCAGTACCAGGTGCGCAACCAGGCGGACTTCAAGCAGGATCTGCAGGACCAGGTGGGTCAGCTGCTGAACATGGTCTACGGGCTGCTGGCCCTGGCGATCATCGTGGCGGTCCTGGGCGTGGTGAACACCTTGGCGCTGTCCGTGGTGGAACGGACCCGGGAGATCGGGCTGATGCGGGCGATCGGCCTGTCGCGGCGGCAGCTGCGCCGCATGATCCGGCTGGAGTCGGTGGTGATCGCGCTGTTCGGTGCACTGCTCGGCCTGGGTCTGGGTCTGGGCTGGGGGGCGACGGCGCAGCAGCTGCTGGCCTTGGAGGGCCTGAAGGTGCTGGATGTGCCGTGGGCGACGATCGGCTGGGTGTTCGCCGGGTCCGCGGTGGTGGGTCTGGTGGCGGCGCTGGTGCCGGCGTTCCGTGCGGGGCGGATGCACGTGCTCGGCGCGATCGCGACCGAGTAGCGGTCGCGGTCCTGGAGGTCATGCGGCCCGGGTTCCGGCACAGGCCGGGCCCGGGCCGCATAACGGCCGGGGAACGCCCCGGTATCCTGCGGATGTCATTCCCATCCGAAGCCGAAGGGCAATTCCGTGAGCGCCAACCGCCCGGCAGCCGTCGTCGTCCTCGCAGCGGGTGAGGGAACCCGCATGAAGTCCGCCACCCCGAAGGTGCTTCACACGTTGTGCGGCCGGTCCCTGGTGGGACACGTGGTCGGGGCCGCACAGGCCCTGCAGCCGGAACAGCTGGTCGTCGTGGTGGGTCATGCCCGCGAGCAGGTGAGCGCGCATCTGGGCGAGGTGGCGCCGGGGGTGCGCACGGCCGTGCAGGAGGAGCAGAGGGGGACCGGGCACGCGGTCCGGATCGCCTTGCGGCAGCTGGCGGACTCGGGGGTGGCTCTGGACGGGACCGTGCTGGTCACGTGCGGGGACACTCCGCTGCTCACCTCCGAGACGCTGACGCGGCTGGCCGGTGTGCATGCCGAGGACGGCAACGCGGTGACGGTGCTGTCGGCCGAGGTGCCGGACGCGACGGGTTATGGCCGGATCGTGCGGGACGAGGCGAGCGGTGCGGTCACCGGGATCGTCGAGCACAAGGACGCGACCGAGGCGCAGCGCGCGGTGCGGGAGATCAACGCCGGGGTGTTCGCTTTCGACGCGCAGCTGCTGGTGGACGCGCTGGGCAAGCTCCGCACGGACAACTCTCAGGGCGAGGAGTACCTCACGGACGTGCTCGGGATCGTGCGGGAGGCCGGGCACCGGGTGGGTGCGTGTGTGGCGGGCGATCACCGGGAGATCGTCGGGATCAACAACCGGGTGCAGCTGGCCCAGGCGCGGCGGCTGCTGAACGAGCGGCTGGTCGAGTGGGCGATGCTGGCCGGGGTGACCGTGGTGGATCCGGCCACGACGATGCTGGACGTGTCGGTGACGTTCGAGCCGGACGCGGTGGTGCAGCCGGGCACGCAGCTGCTGGGGTCGACGCATCTGGGGGGCGGCGCGGAGGTCGGTCCGAACAGCAGGCTGACCGACACCCGGGTGGGTGAGGACGCCGTGGTGAGCAACACGGTCGCCCAGGGCGCGGAGATCGGCCCGCGCGCGTCGGTGGGCCCGTTCACGTATCTGCGTCCCGGAACGCGGCTGGGTGTGCAGGTGAAGGCCGGCAGTTTCGTGGAGATGAAGAACGCGGAGATCGGTGACGGGTCGAAGGTGCCGCACCTGTCGTATGTGGGGGACGCCTCGGTCGGCGAGCAGAGCAATATCGGCGCGGCGTCGGTGTTCGTGAACTACGACGGAGAGAACAAGCATCGCACCTCGATCGGCTCGCATTGCCGCACGGGCGCGGACAACATGTTTGTGGCGCCGGTCACGGTGGGGGACGGCGTCTACACGGCGGCGGGTTCGGTGATCACGAAGGACGTTCCGGCGGGTTCGCTGGCCGTCGCACGGGGCCAGCAGCGGAATATCGAGGGCTGGGTGGCCCGTAAGCGTCCCGGGAGTGCGGCGGCGCAGGCTGCGCAGCGTGCGGACGCGGCGGCGGACGGTGCGGACGGGGAGGGCTGAGGGGCCCGGTTGGGTGCGCGGCGGGTTCAGGCGGGGTTTACCGTGAAGGGGCACCCACGCTCGGCGGAACGCAAGGAGACTGTGCTGTGACCGGGATCAAGACGACCGGCGAGAAGAAGTTGATGCTCTTCTCCGGCCGAGCTCACCCCGAGTTGGCGGAGGAGGTCGCGCAGCAACTGGGCATCGGCGTGGTCCCGACGAAGGCTTTCGATTTCGCCAACGGGGAGATCTACGTCCGTTTTCAGGAGTCCGCGCGCGGCGCGGACTGTTTTCTGATGCAGAGCCACACTGCTCCGATCAACAAATGGATCATGGAGCAGTTCATCATGTTGGACGCGCTGAAGCGGGCTTCGGCGCGGAGCGTGACGGTGATCGTCCCGAGTTACGGGTATGCGCGGCAGGACAAGAAGCACCGGGGCCGTGAGCCGATCTCGGCGCGGCTGATCGCGGATCTGCTGCGGACGGCGGGCGCGGACCGGATTCTCACGGTCGATCTGCACACGGACCAGATCCAGGGCTTCTTCGACGGCCCGGTGGATCACCTCTCGGCGCTGCCGGTGCTGGCCGACTACGTGGGCCGGCGGGTGGACCGGGAGAAGCTGACGATCGTCTCGCCGGACGCGGGCCGGGTGCGGGTCGCGGACCGGTGGTGTGACCGGCTGGGTGCTCCGCTGGCGATCGTGCACAAGCGCCGCGACAAGGATGTCGCCAACCAGGTGACGGTGCACGAGGTGGTGGGTGACGTCGAGGGCCGGGTGTGTGTGCTGGTCGACGACATGATCGACACCGGTGGCACGATCTGTGCGGCGGCCGAGGCGCTGTTCGCGCACGGCGCGGAGGATGTGATCGTCACCGCGACGCACGGGATCCTGTCGGGTCCCGCGGCGGACCGGCTGAAGAACTCGAAGGTGAGTGAGTTCGTCTTCACCAACACGCTGCCGACGCCGGGCGACCTGGATCTGGACAAGATCACGGTGTTGTCGATGGCGCCGACGATCGCGTCGGCGGTGCGTGAGGTGTTCGAGGACGGTTCGGTGACGTCGCTGTTCGAGCAGCACTGACCGGCTGCCGCTGATCGACTTTGGTACGGCCTTCCTCCCCGAGTAGACTCCTGGAGTTGCTCGGCGAGGGAGGCCGTTCGCCGTCTGAGGCGGTCGGCGGCACTCCGTTATCGACGCGCTCTTCGTGGCAGGCCGCTCGTGGGCCGGGTGACTCGTTGAATCCGGTTACCCGAGTGATGAGGAGTGCGGCATGGCTGACGTCAACCTTTCCGCGAAGATCCGCAGCGAGTTCGGCAAGGGCGCGGCCCGCCGGCTGCGCCGCGAGGAGAAGATCCCGGCGGTCATCTACGGTCACGGCGCCGAGCCGGTGCACGTGGAACTGCCGAGCTACGACATGATGATGGCCCTGAAGACCCCGAACGTCCTGATCCGCCTGGACATCGAGGGCAAGAAGGAGCTCGTCATCCCCAAGGCGGTGCAGCGTGAGGCGATCCGCGGGTTCCTGGTGCACGTCGACCTGCTGACGGTCAAGCGTGGCGAGAAGGTCCAGGTCGAGGTGCCGATCCACATCGAGGGTGAGCTCGCGCCGGGCCAGCACGTGCTGGAGCACGTCCTGAACACCCTGCCGGTCGAGGCCGAGGCGACGCACATCCCGGAGAGCGTGACGGTCTCCATCGAGGGCCTGGCCGCCGGTGACACGGTGCACGCGAAGGACGTCAAGCTGCCGGGCGGCACGTCGCTGACGGTGGAGGGCGACGATGTCGTCATCCAGGTGCTGGCAGCGCAGGTCGAGGAGCCGGCCGCCGAGGGCGAGGAGGAGGCCGTGGGCGAGGAGACCCCGGCCGCCGAGTGACGCCTGCTTCCGCCGCCGTTCCCGTGCCCTGTGGGGTGTGGGGCGGCGGCGGTCGCTTGTCCGGGAGGTCGACGATGGGGTTGCGGGAGCGGTGATGGGCGGTACGGGCACGGGCAGCAGCGCCGAAGGACCGTGGCTGCTGGTGGGTCTGGGCAATCCGGGTCCGCAGTATGCGGGGAACCGGCACAACGTGGGGTTCATGGTGGCGGATCTGCTGGCCTCCCGGCTCGGCGGCCGCTTCAAGGCGCACCGTTCACGTGCGCAGGTGCTGGAGGGCCGGCTGGGGGTGCCGGGCTCGGTGGGACCGCGGGTGGTCGTGGCGAAGCCGATGTCGTTCATGAACGTCTCGGGCGGCCCGGTGACGGCGCTGCGGGACTTCTACAAGCTGCCGGCGGAGCGGCTGGTGCTGGTGCACGACGAGCTCGACATCGACTACGGGGCGCTGCGGTTGAAGCTGGGCGGCGGCGACAACGGGCACAACGGGCTGAAGTCGGTGACGAAGTCGCTGGGTGCGGGCTATCACCGAGTGCGGTTCGGGGTGGGCCGGCCGCCGGGGCGGATGCAGGTCGCGGACTTCGTGCTGCGGGACTTCTCCGCCTCGGAGCGCAAGGAACTGGCGTACTTCGTGGACCGGGCGGCGGACGCGGTGGAGTCCCTGGTGTGTGACGGTCTCGAGCGGGCGCAGAGCACCTATAACACCTGACCGCAGGCCGGTCATCCGGTGGGCCCACTGCTGGGAGCCGAGGACGCTGAGCACCGACGGGTCGGCGAGCCGCCCGCCAAGGGCGAGGGCCCCGCCGACCACCGTCCGGTCGATGAACGTCATGGCCGCAGCGAGCTGCATGGCAGCCGGCGTCAGAGAACGGTTCGCAGTCCCGGGGATGGCGGAGCGGAGTGTGCGCGGGCTGTGGAGGTTGACCGACGGCAAGGTGATGGCCAAAGATTCGCGCCATGTCGTCCAGTGGTGTGGTGAGGCGCAGTCGCGCCCGACGGTTCGGGGAGAGTGCGTTCGGGCTGCTGCTGCTGGCGAAGAACGTGGCCCTGGTGTGCGTGGCACTGCTGGTGCTCGCGGGCGGGGCGTGGACGTCGTGGGGGACGGCGCAGGACGCGATGCTGACGCAGGCCCGGGTACGGGGGCGGTTCACGGTGGAGGGCTGCGGGGAGTCGGTGTGCCGCGGCCGGTTCGTGCCGGCGTCCGGGTGGGGCGAGCCGCGCAAGGGCATGTCGATCGACGCGTCGGTGGTGGACGGGACGGACCGTTCGGTGGCCGTGGCGGCGCGGCCCGGCACGGACGAGGTGGTCCGTACGGACTGGGCGGGGGTGCTGTTCGACTGGGTGCCGCTGGGGGGTGCTCTGCTGCTGGCGGCGCTGGTGCTGGCGAGCGGCCTGCGCATGATGCGGACGGGCTGGGTGCTGGGGCTGGCGGGGGTGGGTCTGATGGTGACGGCGTATCTGTGCGTGTGAGCGGCCTGCGTCGTCCGGATCGTTACCGTCCGCTTTTTCGCCTCCGAGGGGGACAAGCCGGACGGATCCGGCGATAGGCGCCTTGACCGGAAACGCGCGTCGCAGGAAGCTGACGACGCCTCCCGCCCCTAATTCTCCTACTCATACCCCAAGTTGGTAGGCCCCATGCGCACTCTCCTGACATCGGCATGCCTGACGGCGGCAGCGGCGACCGTCGCACTGTCCGCGCCCGCGGCGTACGCCGACGCGCCAGGCGACAACGGCACAGTGAAGGTCCACAAGCTGAAGACACCCGAGGACGACATGCGGAACGACCCGCATGTGTGTGGATTTTACCTGGACGCCTTCCACTTCGACGCCCAGCAGCAGGTCAGCTGGAAGATCGTCGGCAAGGCGCCGACCGACAGGTAGGGCATGGTCGCCGAGACCGGCTCGATCATGCTGGACGGCGTGGGCCACGGCGTCACCGGCGACGCTGCACCTGCAGGACGGCCACTACAAGCTGATCTGGAACTTCGAGGGCGAGCACGGCAAGGCCAAGCACAAGGTCTTCTGGGTCGGCTGCGCGGACCTCCCGGGGACGGGAGCGGCGACACCCCGGGCACCACGCCGTCGCCATGGCACCTCCACGACGCCGGCCGACGACGCGTCGCGGCCGGCCTCTCCCGCCCCGTCGGCGCCGGCGGCCGACGAATCCTCGGCCGCCGCGGCCCCCTCGACCGCGCCGTCGCCGAACGGCGGCGACGAGGACCTGGCCGAGACCGGCTCGAACGCGCCGATGGGCGCGATCGCCGGAGCGGCGGCCCTGTTGCTGGGCGCCGGCGCCTACCTGACGCTGCGTCGCCGCAGCTCCGCACGGCAGCACTGATCTGCCGCGGCCACGCGAACGGCGCCGCAGCCTTTCCACAGGGTGCGGCGCCGTTCGCCGTGCCGGGGGCGATCCCGGTCAGCCGGTGTTGCGCAGGCCGGCGGCGACGCCGTTGACGGTCAGCAGCAGCGCCCGGTTGAGCAGCTGGTCTGCGTCCTCGCCGCGTTCTCGGCGGCCTGCCGCTGCCGGTGCAGCAGGCTGACCTGCAGGTAGGAGATCGGATCGAGATAGGCGTCGCGGATCTGCAGGGTCTGCCGCAGCACGGGGCTGGCGTCGAGGAGGTCGCTGCTCGCCGGCGACGCGGAGCAGTTCACGCACCGTCAGCTCGTGTTCGGCGCGGATGGTGTCGAAGACGTGCCGGAGCTCGTCGGGCACCAGGGTGTCGACGTAGTGCTGTGCGATGCGCAGATCGGTCTTGGCGAGCGTCATCTCCACGTTGGAGAGGAAGTTCCGGAAGAAGTGCCAGTGTGCGTAGGCCTCGTCGAGGACGGAGTCCAGGCCGGCCTCGCGGGCGGCGCTTCAGGCCGGAGCCGACGCCGTACCAGCCGGGGATGATCTGCCGGGACTGGGTCCAGCCGAAGACCCACGGGATGGCGCGCAGCCCGTCGAGTCCGGCGCCGGTGTCGGGGCGGCGGGAGGGCCGGGAGCCGAGGTGGAGTTCGCCGAGCTGGTCGACGGGTGTGGAGGCGAAGAAGTAGGCGGGCAGGTCGGGGTCCTCCACCAGACGCCGGTAGGCCTGGTGGGCGGCCTCGGAGACGGTGTCCATGGCCGCGTCCCAGCGGGCGAGGGCCTCGTCGGACTGGCGGGGCGCGGTGTGGAGCGCGGAGGCCCGCAGCGTCGCGGAGACGGTCAGTTCCAGGTTCTCCCGGGCCAGGGAGGGCACCAGGTACTTGTCGGAGATGACCTCGCCCTGTTCGGTGAGCTTCATCTCACCTTCGAGGGTGCCCCAGGGCTGGGCGAGGATCGCGTCCTGAGTGGGGCCGCCGCCGCGGCCGACGGTGCCGCCGCGGCCGTGGAAGAGGCGCAGCCGTACGCCGTGCCGGTGGGCGACGTCGCGCAGCCGGCGCTGGGCGCGGTGGATCTCCCACTGGGAGGTGGTGATGCCGCCGAACTTCGAGGAGTCGGAGTAGCCGAGCATGACCTCCTGCCGGTCGCCGCGCAGCGCGACGAGCCGCCGGTAGGAGGGGTCGGAGAGCATCGCGTCGAGGAGCTCGTCGGCGATCTTCAGCTCGTCGGTCGTCTCCAGCAGCGGCACGATGTCGATGCGGGCCCAGCCGGCGTGCAGGTCGAGCAGGCCGGCCTCGCGGGCGAGGACGGCGACGGCGAGGACGTCGTCGGCGCCCGCGCACATGGAGATGACGTAGGACTCGATGACCTCGGGGCCGAAGGTGTCCAGGGCCCTGCGCACGGTCTGGAAGACTCCGAGGGTGCGGGCGCCGTCCGTCGTCCAGCGGGGCGGGGCTGGGGGCCAGCGGGCGGCGGGAGCGCAGCTCCTTGGCGAGCAGCCGGGTGCGGTAGTCGCGCGGCATGTCGAGGTAGCGCCAGGACTCCTCGCCGAGCCGGTCGAAGAGCTGGCCGAGGGCCTGGTGGTGGGCGTCGGCGTGTTCGCGCACGTCCATGGTGGCCAGCTGCAGCCCGAAGGCGGCCAGGGTGCGCAGGAGGCGTTCGACGCGGCCGTCGGCGACCAGCGAGCCGCGGTGGGCGCGCAGCGAGGACTGCAGGACGGTGAGGTCGGCGAGCAGTTCGCCGGTACCCAGGTAGTCGCGGTCCGGGTCGTGGGGCAGCCCCCTGGCGAGGCGTTCGCGGGTGTTGAGGAGCTTCTGCCGGATGCAGGTGGCCTTGAGCCGGTAGGGCTCCTCGGCGTTGAGCCGCTTGTAGCGCGGGCTGATCTCCGGGAGGTTCGTCAGGTCCTTCTCGAGGGAGTCGAGGAGTTCGCCGGTGGCGCCGCTGTTGCGGATGCTGTTGGACAGGGCGCCGCGCAGCCGGTCCACGTGCTGCAGGGCGTCGGTGATGCCGTGTTCGTGCTGCAGGAGCAGCACGTCCCAGGTGACCTGCGGGGTGATGTTGGGGTTGCCGTCGCGGTCTCCGCCGATCCAGGTGCCGAAGGTCAGCGGGCGGCTGCCGGCGGGCAGCGGCGCGCCGGCCCGCTCGAGTTCGGCGGCCAGATCCTCCAGGACGTCGCCGACGGCGCCCTCGTGGAGTTCGTCGAGGTAGTAGACGGCGTTGCGGGCCTCGTCGGCGGGTTCGGGGCGGGCGACGCGCAGTTCGTCGGTCTGCCAGATGAGGTCGACGTTCTCGGCGAGGCGCAGGTCGGTGCGGCGCTGGTCGAGGGTGTCGGTGTTCTCCAGCAGTTCGGCGACGGTGCGCAGCTTGGTGAGGACCGAGCGGCGGGCGGCCTCGGTGGGGTGGGCGGTGAAGACGGGACGGACGCCCAGGGTGCGCGCCGTGGTCGCGCAGGTGGTCGGGGTCGGCGTCCTTGAGCAGGTCGCCGGTGCGGGAGAGGCTGCCGCCCTCGGCGGCGCGGCGGGCGCGCAGTTCGTGGCCGCGGTGCACCTGTTCGGTGACGTTGGCGAGGTGGAAGTAGACGGAGAAGGCGCGCACCAGCTTGGTGGCGGTCTCGACGTCGGTGCGGCCGAGGAGGGCGGCGGCGGCCTCGCCGTCGCTGCGGGTCAGGGCGCGTACGCGTTCGACGAGGTCGAGCAGTCCGGGCCCCTCCTGGCGTACGAGGGTCTCGCCCAGCAGGTCGCCGAGCCGACGGATGTCGGCGCGGAGGGCGGCGTTGCTGGCGGTCCTCGACTTCTGGGGCGGGGCGGGGTTCTCGTGGTCGGCACTGGACACAGGCAGCAGCTCCTCGCAGCTTGCGGCTCCTCAGGGATGCTTCCGGGCAGGTCACGGACCGCGCTGTCCGACCGCCCGCGTCAGCCAGGATTCGCCCCACTCAGCGCCCTGGCACGCATGCCGGCTGCGCTGGCCGAAAACCCAGGTAGAGCGGCGAACCTTGGCTGCCGCGGCACGGGACAGGATAGGCGCGCGGCCGTCCGGAGGGCGCAGGCGTCCGGGTGGCGGTCACGCCGCCGGGCCACTCGCCGTGTTGTGCCTCGGCGAGGGGTGCCATACTTACGATGCCGTAGGTTACGGTGCCGTAGCCCCGCCCCCGGTCCGACAAGGGACAGCAATATGACACCAAGCCCGGACGTGCTCGACAACACCAGGAGCACCCAGCAGGCGGCCGATCAGGCGCCGCCGCCCATCGCGACACTGGGCGGCGAACAGCGTCGCTCGGTGGAGCAGATCACGCTGCTGCTCTTCATCACCGTCCCGTTCCTCGCGCTGATCGCGGCAGTGCCGCTGGCCTGGGGCTGGGGGGTGAGCTGGCTGGACCTGGGCCTGCTGGTGGCCATGTACTACATCGGCTGTCACGGCATCACTATCGGGTTCCACCGCTACTTCACGCACGGTTCGTTCAAGGCGAAGCGGCCGCTGCGCATCGCGCTGGCGATCATGGGATCGCTGGCGGTGGAGGGCCCGCTGGTGCGCTGGGTGGCCGACCACCGCAAGCACCACAAGTTCTCCGACGCCGACGGCGACCCGCACTCGCCGTGGCGCTACGGGGAGACGGTGCCCGCACTGCTGAAGGGCCTGTGGTGGGCCCACATCGCATGGATGTTCGACGAGGAGCAGACGTCGCAGTCCAAGTACGCGCCCGACCTGATCCGCGACCCGGCGATCCGCGCCGTCTCCCGCCAGTTCGTGCTGTGGACGACCGTCTCGCTGCTGCTGCCGCCGCTGATCGGCGGACTGGCCACGATGTCGTGGCAGGGCGCGCTGACCGCGTTCTTCTGGGGCTCGATGGTGCGGGTGGCGCTGCTGCACCACGTGACGTGGTCGATCAACTCGATCTGCCACGCGGTGGGCAAGCGGCCGTTCAAGTCGCGGGACCGCTCGGGCAACGTGTGGTGGCTGGCGGTGCTCTCCTGCGGCGAGTCGTGGCACAACCTGCACCACGCCGACCCGACGTGCGCACGGCACGGCGTGCTGCGGGGCAGGTGGACTCCAGCGCCCGCCTCATCCGCTGGGCCGAGCAGGCGGGCTGGGCATACGACGTGCGCTGGCCCAAGCGTGACCGGCTGGAAACCCGCCGCAAGGAGCAGGCCGCCGACGCGGCATGATGGTGTACGTGCCGACCGATGAGAGTGTGACCGCCGCCAGCGCGAGCACCAGGCAGGGAAAGCCCGCGATCCCCCGAAGCGACCAGAAGACGCCCAAGGCTCCGAAGCCGCCGAGACAGCCGTCCCGGCGGGCCCGCCGGCGTATGACCGGCAAGGAACGCCGGGAGCAGCTGCTCGACATCGGCCGGGCGCTGTTCGCCGAACGGGGCTACGAGGGAACGTCGGTCGAGGAGATCGCCGCGCAGGCGGGAGTCTCCAAGCCGGTCGTCTACGAGCACTTCGGCGGCAAGGAGGGGCTGTACGCGGTCGTCGTCGACCGCGAGATGCGGCGGCTGCTGGAGATGGTGACCGGCGCGCTGACCGGCGGACACCCTCGGGAGCTGCTGGAGCAGGCCGCATTCGCGCTGCTGGACTACATCGACCACGACACAGACGGTTTCCGCATCCTGGTGCGCGACTCGCCGGTGGCACAGTCGACGGGCACCTTCGCCTCGCTGATCAGCGACATCGCCACTCAGGTCGAAGACATCCTGGGCCGCGAGTTCAAGGCGCGCGGCTTCGATACGAAGCTGTCGCCGCTGTACGCGCAGGCGCTGGTCGGCATGGTGGCGCTGACAGGCCAGTGGTGGCTGGACGTGCGCAGCCCGAAGAAGGCGGAGGTCGCCGCGCACCTGGTGAACCTGGCCTGGCACGGTCTGGACGGGCTGGAGGCCGGTCCACGGCTGATCGGCCACCGCCGCGCCTGACCGCCGCGGCGGCCAACCGGACGGCTGTCACGGGACTCACCCGCTCAAGCGCGCGGTCGAAGGACCTGCCGTGCCGGCCGTCCGGAGCTGAGGTATGTCCGTCCTGGACGGACATACCTCAGCTCCGGACCGCAACGACGAAGATGCGGCGGAAGGGGAACGGCGTGCCGTGCGGGCCGCCCGGATAGGCGGTGCGCAGCACGTCGCGGTACTCCGCCAGGAACGCCTCGCGCGCCTCGGAGTCGTCCGACAGCGCGGTCAGCACCGGGCGCAGTGCGGTGCCCTTCGTCCATTCCAGGACGGGGTCCTCACCGTGCAGGAGGTGCAGGTAGGTGGTCTCCCAGGCGTCGACCTCGCAGCCCAGCGGCGCAAGCGCCTCCAGATAGCCGGCAGGGTCCAGGACGGTGCCCTGCCGGCTCGGGGCGCCCACACGGTCGCGCCAGCGCGGGCTGTTGCGCAGGTCGTGCAGCAGGGTGTGGCTGGGGGCGGCGTAGTTGCCGGGGACCTGGAAGGCGAACACGCCGCCGGGAGGCAGCGCCTCCACCCATGCCCGAAAACACTCGGCGTGACCCGAGGTCCATTGGAGCGCCGCGTTCGACAAGAGCAGGTCGAAGGTGCCATCGGGCCGCCAGTCGGATAGGTCGGCGTGGGCGAAGTCCACGGCGCCGCCCTCGGGTGTCGCGCCGGCGTGGGCAGCGGCGTCGGCCAGCATGGCGGGCGAGTTGTCGTAGCCGGTCACGTGCGCGCGGGGCCAGCGGCGGGCCAGTTCGCCGGTCGGAGCGCCGGACCCGCAGCCCAGGTCGGCGATCCGGGGCGCGGCGCTGGGCAGGCCCGGGACCCGGGCGAGCAGGTCGTGCAGCGGACGGGTGCGGTGGCCGGCGTACCGCCGATACTGCACGGGGTCCCACACGGGTGAGGAGATGGTCATGGGATCAGCTTCCCGCCGATTTTCTCTTGATGTCAAGAGACTTCATGTCGACACAACTATTACACTGATCCTCATGGAGGACGAGGTCGACCGACTGGTGGCAGCATGGCGCCGCGAGCGCCCGGACCTCGACGTGGAGCCGCTCGAGGTGCTCAGCCGCGTCAGCAGGCTGGCCCGGCACCTGGACCGCGCCCGGCGCATCGCCTTCACCGAGCACGGCCTGGAGCCCTGGGAGTTCGACGTGCTGACGGCCCTGCGCCGAGCCGGCGGCCCCTACCAGCTCTCTCCCGGGCAGTTGCTCACCCAGACGCTCGTCACCTCGGGCACCATGACCAACCGGATCGACCGACTGGCCAAGAAGGGCCTCGTGGAGCGAATGCCCGACCCGAGCGACCGGCGCGGCGTGCTCGTCCGGCTGACCGGCGAGGGACGCGACCGGGCGGACAGTGCCCTGGCCGGGCTGCTGGCCCAGGAACGGGCGCTCCTCATCGAGCTGACGACCGCGCAGCGCACCGACCTGGCCGGGCTGCTGCGCCGACTGACCGCACCGTTCGACAACGTCCCCGGCTGAGCGTCCCCGGCGGGTGAGCGGGCGTCAGGCCGGCGTGGGGTCGCCGCCCTCCAGTTCCGCGGGGCCGATGCCCGCCCGCCGGGCCAGCGCCACGGCGGCGAGCGTCGAGTGGACCCCCAGCTTTCCCAGGACGTTCTGCATGTGGGTGCGCACGGTGTGCGGCGAGAGGTAGAGCCGCTGGGCGACCGCCTTGCGGCCCAGCCCCGCGACCATGCAGCGCAGCACCTGGTGTTCCCGCGGCGTGAGCGACTCCACCAGCAGCTCGCTCTCCGTTCGGTGCCGCCGGTCGGCGGTCAGCTCGCGCAGCGCGGCCGTCAGCAGCAGGGGCGGCAGGTGCGTCTCGCCGTCAGCCACGCCGCGGATCACCTGCAGCAGCCGTGCCAGCGAACTGTTCTTGCCCACCCAGCCGTACGCCCCGGCCTGCAGGGCGGCAGCGGCGTACCGGGCGTCGTCCTGATCGGCGAGGACGACGCAGCGCAGGCCCGGGTACTCGGCACCCACCCGGGCGATCAGCGGCATCCCGCCGGGGCTCTCCCCGGCGATCGCGCGGCCGGCACCGTACCCGTCGCGCACCGGGCCTTCGTGACCGTTCAGGCCGTGCGGCTCGGTGGGATCCAAGCAGGCGTCCACCAGCAGCACGTCGGGAGTGCGCCCCTCCTCCGCCTCTCGTTCCAGTCGCCGCAGTGCCGCCGACGCGCTGCCGACGGCGGCCACGTCCAGGCCCTGTTCGGCGGTCAGCGCGGTCGCCAGCGACTCGGCGAAGATGCGATGGTCGTCGACCACCAACACACGGATACGTTGCATGGATCCCACCCCCATGACCGGATCGGCGACGGCACCCCGCAGCTGCGCGTTGAGCGCGGCGCGATGGGGCCGTGGCCTTCTCTTCTCTACGCCCCTCCCGGTACAGCGGCCGGCCCCCACCGGCTCACTGCGCGTACGCACGCAACACCCTACGACGGTGTTACCCGAGGGTCATCCCCTTCGGGGAATGTGTGACGATCAGTTCTTCGGACGCCCCCTCCCCCCACTGCAGGTCAGCTCAGCCGCTCTTGCTCGTGTCCGCGCTGAGCTTCGCCGCTCCGGGCCCCGGCACGGCGGCGAACAGCCGAGGCGCCCGGTACCCTGCACCGGCGAACGCCGCCTTCACCGCCTTCCCGACCTCCCAGGCCGCAGCCTCCTCCGTCAGCACGATCGCCGACCCGCCGAATCCGCCACCCGTCATGCGGGCGCCCAGCGCTCCGGCGGCCACCGCTGCCTCCACCGCCAGATCGAGTTCCGGACAGGAGACGGCGAAGTCGTCGCGCAGTGAGGCATGGCCCGCGGTCAGCACGGGACCGACGGCCCGCACGCCGCCCGCCTCGAGCAGGCCGATGACCTGCCGGACACGTTCGTTCTCCGTGACGACATGGCGCACCAGGGCGCGGGTGACCGGGTCGTCGATGCGCTTCAGCTCCGCCGGCAGCGCGTGCACGCAGACGTCCCGCAGTGCGGGAACGCCGAGACGGCGGGCGCCCTCTTCGCAGCCGGCGCGCCGCTGTGCGTACGCGCCGTCGCCGAGCGCGTGTTTCACCCGGGTGTCGACGACCAGCAGTGTGAGCCCTTCGGCGGCCAGGTCGAGCGGCACCTGGCGGGTGCTCAGGTCGCGGGTGTCGAGGAACAGGGCGTGCCCCTGGGTGCAGCATGCCGATGCCATCTGGTCCATGATCCCGCACGGGACGCCGACGAAGTCGTTCTCCGCCCGCTGCGCCAGCCGTGCCAGCCGCGGCGCGTCCAGGCCGAGGCCGTACAGCCCGTCCAGGGCGAGCGCGGTGGCCACCTCCAGGGCGGCGGAAGAGGACAGCCCGGCGCCGGTGGGCACGTCGCTGTCGACATGCAGGTCCGCGCCGTCGACGGCCGCTCCCGCCTCGCGCATCGCCCAGGCCACACCGGCCGGGTAGGCGGCCCAGCCGGCCGGCCCCGGCCGGCCGGGCTCCAGCGCCGCCAGGTCGAGCCGGACGACGCCGTCGCCGGCGGAGGAGTGCAGCCGCAGCTCACCGTCGTCCCGGCGGGCTGCGGCGACCCGGCAGGTGTGCGGCAGCGCGAGCGGCAGGACGAAGCCGTCGTTGTAGTCGGTGTGTTCACCGATGAGGTTCACTCGGCCGGGCGCCGCCCAGATGCCGTCGGGTCGCCGCCGGTAGATCTCACCGAAGGTGTCTGCGGCCGCCGCTGCGGGCGTCACGGGCCCGCGACCTGCCGGGCGAAGGCCCACGCGTCCTCGACGATGCCGGTCAGATCCGCGCGGGAGGGCTTCCAGCCCAACACCTCGCGGGCCCGCCGCGCGGAGGCCACCAGGACGGCCGGGTCACCGCCGCGGCGCTCCGCGGCGACCTCCGGCACCGGATGGCCGGTGACCGTGCGGACGGTGTCGATCACCTCGCGGACCGAGAAGCCGTTGCCGTTGCCGAGGTTGCAGATCAGGTGCTCACCGGCCGTGGACCGCTCCATGGCCAGCAGGTGGGCCTCGGCCAGGTCGGAGACGTGGATGTAGTCGCGCACACAGGTGCCGTCCGGCGTCGGATAGTCGTCGCCGAAGACCGAGATGTGCGCGCGGCGGCCGAGGGCGACCTGCAGGACGAGCGGGATGAGGTGCGACTCCGGGTCGTGCCGCTCACCGTAAGCGGCGCCGCCGGGCCGGAGGTGGGCACCGGCGACGTTGAAGTAGCGCAGGGATGTGGCGGCCAGCCCGTGTGCGCGGCACTCGCCGGCGATCATGTGGTCGACGGCCAGCTTCGAGGCGCCGTACGGGCTGGTGGGCGCGGTCGGGTCGTCCTCGGTGACGGTCGCGCCGGCGGGCTCACCGTAGGTGGCGGCGGTCGAGGAGAAGACCAGGCGCCGCACGCCCGACCGACGCATGGCGGTGAGCAGCTCGGTGGTGCCGCCCACGTTGTTGCGCCAGTACTTCTCCGGGTCCGCCACGGACTCCCCGACCTGCGAGAAGGCGGCGAAGTGCAGCACGCCATCGTAGGAGGAGTCCAGGTGACGGGCCGCGTCCTGGATGCGGGCCTCGGCGAACTCGGCTCCCTCCGGCACGCCCTCGCGGAAGCCGGTGGACAGGTCGTCCAGTACGGTCACGCCGTGTCCCGCCTCCAGCAGGTGCGCCGCCACGACGCTGCCGACATAGCCGGCACCGCCGGTCACCAGGTACTTCACTGCTTGCCAACCTCTCGCAGTCGCTCGGCCGCGGTCTCCGGCGGCACGTCGTTGATGAACACGTTCATACCCGACTCGGAACCCGCGAGGAACTTCAGTTTGCCGGGAGTACGTCGAATGGTGAAAAGCTCGAGGTGCAGCGCGAAGTCGGCCCGCGGCGCGGAGCGCGGCGCCTGGTGCCAGCCGGCGATGTAGGGGGTGGGCGGCGCGCCGGGTCCGAAGAGCCGGTCGAAGCGGCGGAGCAGTTCGAGGTAGAGGCGCGGGAACTCGGCACGCGCTTCCTCTTGCAGGGCGAGCAGGTCGGGCACCCGACGTCGGGGGTGCAGGTGCACCTCGTAGGGCCAGCGGGCGGCGTAGGGCACGAACGCCACCCAGTGCTCTCCGTCCAACACGACACGACGGCCGTCGGCGACCTCACCCTCCACGACGTCGTCGAAGAGGCTGCGGCCACCGGTGCGCTCGCGGTGGGCGGCGGCCGCCCGCAGGGCGCGTGCGGTGTGCGGCGTGACGAACGGGTAGGCGTAGATCTGGCCGTGCGGGTGGCCGAGGGTGACGCCGATCTCCGCGCCGCGGTTCTCGAAGCAGAAGACCTGCTCGACGCCGGGGAGCCGGCCCAGCTCGGCGGTGCGGTCGGTCCAGGCGTCCAGAACGAGCCGGGCCCGCCGTTCTCCGAGGTCGGCGAAGGACGCGTCGTGATCGGAGGTGAAGCAGACGACCTCGCAGCGCCCCGCGCCGGGCCGGTGGGCGAACAGATCGTCCCGCTCGTCAGCGGCCTCGGGACCGGCGACCCCGGCGAAGGAGGGAAAGCGGTTCTCGAAGACGGCGACATCGTAGTCGTCCTCCGGGATCTCGCTTCGGCGGCCCTGGCGGGACGGGCACAGCGGGCACTCGTCGGCGGGCGGATGGTAGGTGCGGCCCTGGCGGTGCGCGGTGACGGCGACCCACTCGTCCAGCAGCGGGTCACGGCGGATCTCCGAGAACGCCGAGGAGGCGGCAGCGGCGGCGCTCGCCTCGAGCGGCCGCCGGTCGACGGCGTCGCGCACGACGTCGTCACACAGGTCGTAGTAGAGGATCTCGCGGCCGTCCGCGAGCCTGTTCGAGGTCTTCTTCACGCCGACGCTCTCCAGTCATCCAACAGAATCGAACACAACAGAACACGAGGAAGGCGGTCCACGTCAACGGAAGAGCGCAACCTGACCCCTTCTGTGTGAGGAAACTATGGAGTATGTTCGTTTCGTTTTCTTTCAGCCCCCACGAAGCGAGCAACGGATGACACACCTGGCCGAAGGACTTCGGCTCCCCACCAACGGACTCGACTACGCGATCCTCGCCCTCTACTTCGTCGTCGTCCTGGGCATCGGATTCGCCGCGAAGCGCAGCGTGAAGACGAGCCTGGACTTCTTCCTGTCCGGCAGGTCCCTGCCCGCCTGGATCACCGGACTGGCCTTCGTCGCCGCGAACCTGGGCGCCACCGAGATCCTCGGCATGGCGGCCAACGGCGCGCAGTACGGCGTCTACACCGTGCACTGGTACTGGATCGGCGCCGTGCCGGCCATGGTCTTCCTCGGGCTGGTCATGATGCCCTTCTACTACGGCTCGAAGGTGCGCTCCGTCCCAGAATTCCTGCTGCACCGATTCGGACCGTCCTCCCACCTGCTCAGCTCAGTCATCTTCGCGCTGTCGTCGCTGCTCATCGCAGGCGTCAACCTCTACGCGATGGCGATCGTGCTGCAGGCGCTGCTGGGCTGGCCGCAGTGGGTGGCGATCGTCGTCGCGGGTGTCTTCGTGCTCGCCTACATCACCCTCGGCGGGCTCTCCTCGGCCGTCTACAACGAGGTGCTGCAGTTCTTCGTCATCCTCGCCGCGCTCATACCCCTGACCATCGTCGGCCTCAAGCGGGTCGGCGGCTGGGGCGGCCTGACCGACTCGCTGGCCCGGTCCCACGGCCACGCGTTCGTCACCGCCTGGGAGGGCACCGGCATCGGCTCGCCCAACCCGCTGGGCGCCAACTGGCTGACCATCGTGCTCGGTCTCGGGTTCGTCCTCAGCTTCGGCTACTGGACGACGAACTTCGCCGAGGTGCAGCGCGCGCTGTCCGCGAAGAACCTCTCCGCCGGCAGGCGCACCCCACTGATCGCGGCGTTCCCCAAGATCCTCATCCCGGCGGTCGTCATCGTCCCCGGACTGATCGCCCTGGTGATGGAACCCGCCATCGGCAGGACCGACAGCGGGCTGCAGTACAACGACGCGATTCCGCTGCTGATGCGGGACCTGCTGCCCAACGGCGTGCTCGGCATCGCGATCACCGGACTGCTGGCCGCGTTCATGGCCGGCATGGCCGCGAACGTCTCGTCGTTCAACACGGTCTTCACCAACGACATCTGGGCGGCCTACCTCAAGAGGGAACGCCCCGACGCGTCCTACGTGCGCACCGCACGGTGGGTCACCGCGATCGGTGTGCTGATCGGCATGGGCACGGCGTTCATCGCCTCGTCGTTCAGCAACATCATGAACTACCTGCAGACCCTGTTCTCCTTCTTCAACGTGCCGCTGTTCGTCGTCTTCATCATCGGCATGTTCTGGAAGAAGACGACTCCGGCCGCCGGCTTCTGGGGTCTGCTCTCGGGCACCGCCGCCGCCATGGTCAACTACTTCGGCCTGTACAAGCAGGGCGTCATCGGCATCCCCAGCGAGCAGGGAGCCAACTTCGTCTCCGCCATCGTGGCGTTCGTCGTCGGCGCAGTGGTCATGGTCGCCGTGACGCTCTTCACCCGGCCCAAGCCCGCCGAGCAGCTGGCCGGGCTCGTCTACGGCACCGTCTCGCCCGGCATGCAGGAACCGCCCGCCGAAGGCGACGACGCCTGGTACCGCAAGCCGGCCGTGCTGGGCTGGGGCGCCATGATCCTGGCCGCCGCCTGCTACGTGCCGTTCTCCTTCTTCTAGACCGCGAAGGACTCTTTTCATGAGCGACAAGCACCACGAGGCCGACGCGGCCTCCGCGGGCGAGGCCCGCGACTACCGCGAACAGGTCACCGAGCTGGAGCGCCGCTCCGGCACCGCCGCCCGGCTCTTCGACGTCCGGCGCATCATCGGCGGCCTGTTCGTCGTCTACGGCGTGATCGTCAGCATCGCCGGGTTCACCGCCTCCGACGCCGAAATGAAGAAGGCGCAGGGCATCAACATCAACCTGTGGACCGGACTGGGCATGCTGCTGCTCGGCATAGCCTTCCTGGTGTGGCTGCGGCTCAGCCCCGCCGTCCCGCCGCCGGACCCGGAGGACGCCGAGGACCGCGTCCGCTGACCGACCGCTGACCGGCCTGGTCAGCCGGCCCGGCCGGCGTCCCGCTGCCGCGGGATGCCGGCCGCCGCGCGCGCGAGCAGCCCGGTCCTGGCGGCCAGCGCCGCTGCCTCCAGCCGTGAACCGACGTCGAGCTTGACCAGCACCCGCTGCACGTGGGTGCGCGCGGTGCTCGGCGCGATGCCCATGCCGGCCGCGATCCGGCGGGTGTCCTCCCCCTCGGCGACCCGCACCAGCACGTCCACCTCGCGGGGCGTGAGCATCCCCAGCAGCCGGACACTCTCGTCCGCCGGTTCACCGGCCGGCTGCAGAAGCGCGGCGAAGGACTCCCACAGCAGCCGCGGCGCGGCCGCCACCTCCCCGGCCCTCGCCTTGAGCATGGCGTGCTCGACGCCCTCGATCCGCTCGTCGTGCCGCACGTAACCCGCCGCGCCCGCGGCGAAGGCCGCCGCCACCCCCCGCGGGCTGGGTACCGGGCCCAGCACCACCACCGCGATCTGCGGCTTCTCCCGCTTGATCCGCGTCACCAGGTCGAACACACCCGGCCGCTCCGGTGCCTGAGTGCCCAGCAGACACACCTCCGGCGTACGGCCCAGTACCAGCTCCGCGGCGCCGCCGGCCGGCGCGGTGGCGGCCAGCACCCGGTGCCCCCGCAGCTTCAACGCCGAGGCCAGTGCCTCGGCGAGCAGCCGCTGCTCGTCGACCACCACCAGCCGCACACTCATCCGTGCGCTCCCCCTTCACGCTCGCCTCCACGGAAGCTACACGTCTCACCGGGATCTGTGGCCCGCTTCCGGTCGATTGCCCCCGAGGCAGTCCTATTTCCGGCCGAACCCGACCGCCAGGTACTCCTTCTCGTCGCCGGAGATCAGGTGCTGCTGCAGGTAGAACCGGCCACCCGCGTACAGGGCACGTTCCATCAGCTGCCCGGGGACGAACGGCTCGGTGATCTCGTCCGCCGGCATGGCGATCTCGGTACGACTGTCCTTGCCGGTCTTCGCGTCGAGAGAGACGATCGCCCCGCCCTCCTGGTAGCCGGGCACCTTGTAGGCGACGAGCCGACCGTCGGCCACCTGCAGCGGTACCAGCGTGCGGCCCTCACCGGCCGGGCTCTGCCACAGCTTCTCGCCCGTCAGGCCGAAGGCGATGATCTCGTTGCTCCGCGGATAGCCGCCGCGCGCCGCGCCTTTGACGTACACCGCGTCCGGGCCGACGGCGACGTTGTAGCAGCCCTCGATCTGGTCGTAGCGGCAGCCGACCTCGTAGCGGTCTCCGGTGGCGATCCGGCCGGTCAGCTTCCCGTCGTCGACCATGAGGAGCTCGTCGTCCGCGAAGAGCACCAGCGGATCTGTCGAGACAACGGAGAGCGAGTCGCTGTGCGGAAGGGCGTAGGCGGAACCGCCGTGCCCGTCCTTCGTGTCGACGGTCTGCACTGCGAGGCCGTCGTGCCCGTCGCACTCCAGCACCGCGACGAGCTGCCTGCCGCCGGCGTAGCCGGTGTCGCGGCAGTCCTTGTCCGGATCGGCCTTCCAGATGCCCTCGCCGGACAGCCGGTAGCCCACCGAGCCGCCGATCCAGGCCACGGCGACGGTGTCGCCGCTGACGGTGACGTTCATGGCGAGCGCACCGGCCGAGTCGCTGTCCGGCATGGTCTTCTGCCAGAGCTTCTCTCCGGTGTCCACGTTGAAGAGCACCAGCTGACTGCACGTACCGTCCCCGGGCGAGTCACCGGAGACGACGGCGGTCACGTGAGCTGCCGACATCTGCCGGGAGGCGGCGCAGATCTGGCCGTCCAGTGGCAGCTTCCACTTCTTCGCCCCGCTCGCCGGGTCCACACCGAGGACCCCGTCGACGGTGCCCTTGGCGAAGACGTCCTTCGTCGCCCAGGCTCCGGACACGTCGGCGATGTCGGAGACGCTCGGCGCCGGGAGCGCGAAGAGCCGCTTCGCGCGCGGGCCCGAGGTGTCCCCGCCCCCGCCGCCGGCGGTGCCCTGCGTCGTGCCGCCGCTGTCGGCCACGTCGTCAGCGTCGTCGTTGCCGGAGATGATGTAGACGGCCCCGACGGCGAGCACGGCCAGCGCCACGACCGCCGAGACGACGGCCACGACGATGCCGGTCCGGTTGCCTCCTGACGGACCGCCCGGCTGCGGCATGGGGTAGCCGCCCGGCACCTGGCCGAACGGTGGCTGCACCGGCTGCCCGGCTCCGTACGGGCCGGGAGGCTGCTGCGGAGCGGCCGGGTAGCCGTAGCCGGGAGGAGCCTGCGGCGGCTGCCCTGGCGGCGGGACGGCCGCACCGGAGATCTGCGTGGGCTGTCGGTGGGCGTCGTCGGACATGCCCGCGCCCCCGTAGGGGCTACCCGGCGGAGGAGGAGGCGGCGGCTGGGACATGGGACCTCATCACCGGCAGACCGATGCCCGGCCCCATAGACCCCCCGTAGGGCCGTGCGGATCGGACAGCTGGCCCGCCATCGGCTGGCTTGAGTTGGCGGGGACTTTCTATCACCGCACACCGACACACCGGCATCCGGCTACGGCGGCAGGCGGCGAAACGCGCCGCCTACGCGTCGTCGGCCAGTTCCAGCCAGCGCAGTTCCTGCTCCTCCTTCTCGACGGCCAGCGCGCGCAGGTTCCTCGTCCAGGCCGGCGACGCGCTCGAAGTCGGTGGCGTGCTCGGCCATCTCGCCGTGCAGGACCGCCTCCTTCTCGGCGATGCGGTCCAGCCGGCGTTCGATGCGCTGGAGTTCCTTCTGCGTCGCGCGGGAGACGGCCGCCGGCTTCGCCGGCGCCGTCCCCGCGGTCGGCCGGCTGCGGCGCGGCGACCGCCGCGGACCCCGCCAACGCCGTGCGGACCTTCTCCCGGCGTTCGAGGTATTCGTCGATGCCGCGCGGCAGCATCCGCAACGCGTGGTCGCCCAGCAGGGCGTACACGCGGTCGGTGGTCCGCTCGAGAAAGTATCGGTCGTGGGAGATGACGACGAGCGAGCCGGCCCAGCCGTCGAGCAGGTCCTCGAGTTGGGTGAGGGTCTCGATGTCGAGGTCGTTCGTCGGCTCGTCGAGGAACAACACGTTGGGCTCGTCCATCAGCAGGCGAAGGATCTGCAGCCGGCGCCGCTCGCCGCCGGAGAGGTCTCCGACCGGCGTCCACTGCTTCTCCTTGACGAAGCCGAACTTCTCGCACAGCTGGGAGGCAGTCATCTCCCGCCCTTTTCCGAGGTCCACGCGCGAGCGAATCTGCTCGACCGCCTGCAGAACCCGCCAGGACGGATCGAGTTCGGCGACCTCCTGGGACAGGCAGGCGAGCTTGACCGTCCTTCCGACGGCGATGCGGCCGGCGGCCGGCTGCTCCTCGCCTCCGGTGTGCACGGCGTTCTCCATCGCGCGCAGGAGCGAGGTCTTGCCCGCACCGTTGACGCCGACCAGGCCGATCCGGTCGCCGGGGCCGAGCTGCCAGGTCAGGTGTTCCAGCAGCACCCTGGGCCCGGCCTTGACCGTCACATCCTCCAGGTCGAGCACGGTCTTGCCGAGGCGCGAGTTGGCGAAGCGCATCAGTTCGGCGCTGTCCCGGGGCGGCGGCACGTCCTCGATGAGGGCGTTGGCCGCCTCGATGCGGAACCGCGGCTTGCTGGTGCGGGCCGGCGCGCCGCGGCGCAGCCAGGCCAGCTCCTTGCGCATCATGTTCTGCCGCTTGGCCTCCTCGCCGGCGGCGATCCGCTCGCGTTCGGCGCGCGCGAAGACGTAGTCGCTGTAACCGCCCTCGTACTCGTGGACACCGCCGCGCTGCACGTCCCACATGCGGGTGCAGACCTGGTCGAGGAACCACCTGTCGTGGGTGACGCACACGAGGGCGGAGCGGCGGGCCCGCAGGTGGCCGGCCAGCCAGGAGATGCCCTCGACGTCCAGGTGGTTGGTCGGCTCGTCCAGGACGATCAGGTCCTGTTCGGCGATGAGCAGCTTCGCGAGCGCGATACGGCGCCGTTCGCCGCCGGACAGCGGGCCGATCACGGTGTCCATCCCGTCGGCGAAGCCGGGGAGTTCCAGGGCGCCGAACAGGCCGGTGATCACGTCACGGATGCGGGCGTCGCCGGCCCACTCGTGATCGGCCATGTCCCCGAGGACCTCGTGCCGGACGGTGGCAGCGGGGTCGAGGGAGTCGTGCTGGGTGAGCACACCCATGCGCAGGCCGCCGGACTGGGTGACCCGGCCGGCGTCGGCAGGTTCCAGCTTGGCCAGGATGCGGACGAGCGTGGTCTTCCCGTCGCCGTTACGGCCGACGACCCCGATCCGGTCCCCTTCGCTGATACCGAGGGAGACGCCATCGAGCAGTGCACGCGTGCCGTACACCTTGTCGACGGACTCCAGATTGACGAGGTTGACAGCCATCTCACTCCTGTACGCGGACCGGTCGACGCTCCAGCGTAGTCGGCCACCGCGGCACTAGTGCATGGCGTCGAAGATCGCGCGGACGACGGGGCCGGCGTTCTCGTTGCCGTGCCCGGAGGCGGGGACGACCGCGGCGGCGGCGACGTCGTCGTGGTAGGCGGTGAACCAGGCGTTGGGCTTGTCCTGGCCGCCGACCTCGGCGGAGCCCGTCTTGGCGCCGAACTCGCCGCTCAGCCCGGCCATCGGCTTGGTCGCGGTGCCGCTGACGGCGGTGATGTGCATGAGCTGCCGCAGGTTCGCCGCAGTCTGGGAACTCATGGTGCGCGGCGCCTGGGCGAGCTTCCGGCCGTCGACGGACGGGGAGACGAGGTAGGGCTGCTTGAAGACGCCCTCCTGGCGGTGGCGGAGACGGACGCCATGGTCATGGGGTTCATCCGCACGCCGCCCTGGCCGATCAGGGAGGCGGCCATCTGCGCGGCGTGCTGGACGGGCACTCTGCCGTCGAAGCTCTTGGTACCCGTCTGCCAGGGGATGCCGATGCCGAAGACGTCGCGGGCCTCCTTGGTCAGCGAGTCGTCCTGGAGTTCGGGCGCCTGGCTGATGAAGGCGGTGTTGCAGGACGCGGCGAAGCTCCGCGCGAAGGTGCCGTTCTTGATCTCGAAGTCGTCGTCGTTGTGGAACTTCCAGTGCCCGTAGGTGAAGTGCTTGGGCACGGGTGCCGGTCACCGGGTGAGGCGAGCCCCTTCTCCATGAGCAGCGTCGATGTGATGACCTTCATGGTCGAACCGGGCGCGTAGGAGCCCTGGAGTGCGGTGTCGAAGCCCTTGGCCGGGGTGTGGGCGACGGCCAGGATCTCGCCGGTGCTGGGCCTGACCGCGACGACGCCTGCCTTGGGCTTCTTGGCGATGGCCTGCTCGGCGGCCCGCTGCGCGGCCATGTCGAGGGTGGTCTTCAGCGTGCCTGCCGTGCCCTCGCTGAGGGTGGCCAGTGTGGTGCCGGTGTCCTCACCCTTCGCGTCGACGATGCGGGTCTCGACGCCGGGGGTGCCGCCGGCCTTGCCGGCGTAGCGCTTGCGCAGGTCGGTGAGGACGCCGGTGAGCGCCGGGTGCTCCTCGGCGGTGATGGCGTTCCCGTCGCGGTCGACGGTATGCAGCGGCGGGATGTCGGCTTCGCCGGTGACGATCGCCTGGCCGTCCTTCAGCTTCGGGTGCAGCACGGTGGGCTGCCAGTGCACGAGGGTGTCGCCCGTCTGTCTTGTCGCGGACGACCTCGAGGGCGGAGTCCCAGGCCAGCTGCTTGGTGTCGTCGTCGTGGGAGACGGTGACGCCGACCTTGTAGGGCACCTTGCCGCCGGTGGGGCGCCGCGGCGACAGCTGCAGCTGCGAGACCTGCGCCTTGTCGCGGAAGCCACCGAGGACGGTTCGCGCCGCCTTCACGTCGTCGGTGAGGGCCGCGGCCTGCCGGGTGTCTCCCGCGGCCCACGCGTCGAGGAAGCCCTTCGCCGTCTTCTTCACCTCGGCCGCGCTGGGCGGACCGGTCTTCACCTTCGGCTTCTGGGCGCCCGCGCTCACGCCGCCGACGGGTCCGTCACCGCCGACCAGGGCGTAGACACCGACACCCGTGGCCGCCACGACCACAGCGGCCAGACCACCGATGACCGCCATCCGCTGCTTCTCCCGCGGACCGCTCCGTGTTCGCCGCCGCTCCGCCCGGCCTTCTGCTTCCGCCATGCGAGGCACCCTAAGCCACACAAGTGACAGCCGTGGCTTCCATTTCACCCTTTCGGCAGAGCCGCCGTCCGCGGTTCAGATCCAGGTGTCGAGCCACATGCGGTGCCGCCAGGCGTCCATCGGGATGGGCTGCCCGGTGTAGAGCGGCCAGAAATACACGGAGTGTCTGACCACATACGCGGAACTGGCCCTGACCAGTGCGTCCTTACCTGACCAGGGCCGTTCCTCCCCTACGGGGCCGTCTCTGGGCCGTCCTGCGGGTCACCGGCCCCCTTGTAGATGCTGTCGACGGCCCGTCGCGTGCGCCCCTCACTGCTCGGCATGAGGTGCGTGTAGGTGCGGAGCGTGAAGCCCGGGTCGCTGTGACCGAGGTACTGGCTCAGGGCCCGGATGTTCTCCCCCGCGTCCAGTAGAACGGACGCGTAGAAGTGTCTGAGCGCGTGCATCCCGTCGGCCGGTGCCGCTGCGTACCTTTCGCCCTCCTCCGGCTGCTCGATGACGCCAGCCGATGCCAGAGCGGGTTTCCAGTAGTGGTCATTGAAGTGGCTCACCCGGACGTGATGCCCTGCCGACCCGCTGAAGATCAGCGACTTGGTGACGGGCGGCCCGTCGGGTGTGCGCCACGGCAGCGTGACCCTGATCGGCGTGAAAGATGCCGAGTGCGCCCTGATGGCAGCAGCGACGACTCCAGGCATCGGCACATCGCGCAGCTTCCCTCCCTTCGGTGGGGCGAACACGTACTTTCCACGGATGCGCTTGAGCTGGTGCGTGAGCTTGAGCCATCCGTCGGCGAAGTCGAGTTCGTCCCCCGACAGTCCGAAGATCTCCCCTTGACGCAGCCCGCATCCGCCACCGATGTCTACGGCCGTCCGGTAGCGCTCTGGGAGCGCAGCACGCACAGCAAAGACGCGTTCGGCTTGCCAGGGCAGGATGCGTGATGCTTCCGGCTTGGGTCGTTGAATCGACCGTGCCTTGCACGGGTTACGAGGCAAGAGTCCGTCATCGACCGCCGCGCTGAATGCGCTGGACACGGTCCCGTAGATGATGACGCGATGCGACGCGGCCGGCACCTGCTTCTCCAGTTCCCCTAGCCAGGTACGGATGTGTCCCGGCTGGAAGGAAGCAAGTGGACGTGTCCCGATGTAGGGGTACGCGTGGATGCGCAACCGCCTCTCGGCAGCCTCACGGCTGTTGATTTCGGTGGTGTGTGTCAACACCCAGCGTTCGGCGTACTGCCGAAAGGTCATTCGCCCCGCGCGAGGATCGACGTACTCACCACGTGACATGTCGGCGGCGGTACGGACGAGCCACTGTTCCGCCAGCCGCTTTTGCTTGTCCGGGAATGATTGGCTCTTCTCCGTACCGTCCGGGCCGACGTACCGCGCCCTGTAACGGCGGCCCGTGCCGTAGCGATCCGTCTTGACTCGGCGAGTGGCGCCGCCAGCCACCGTCTCGGTCTTGTACCAGCGGTCTTGAATGTGACCTGCCATGGAAAGCTGAGCCCTTCTGAAAACGCCGTAGGGAGGGCCACGGCGGGCCCTCCCTACGGCTTGCGCTGTTGTTGTCCGGGACTGTCAGGCGGCGTCGGCGCTCATGCGCTCCGAGATCCATTGGTGGACAGCCACGGGGTCGTAGCGAAGATGCTTGCCAATGCGGAATCCGGGCGGGCCAGTGCGCCTCTTACGCCACTGGTAGACGGTCTCCAGTGGCACGCGAGAGCAGGGCTGCCATGTCTTCGGGGGTCAGGTACCGGTCTGGCAGGCCGCTCCGGAGGGTGGAGCGCGGGTCGGGTGTCTCTCGGGTGCTCACGGTTCCCCCTTGTGGTTGGTGCGCTGTGGGCTGTGCTGTCCGAGGTGCGGATTTTCTGCGTCATCCGCGTCATCTGCGTCATCCGCGCCTCTGACCTGCGGTTTTGGGTGACGCAGCGGGTGCGGGCGTGCGTCATCGGCTGCGTCAGGTCCGGTCACGCGGCGTGACGCAGGTGACGCAGGATGACGCAGAGATCGGCTGTCTGCGTCATCGCTGTTGCCGCAGGTCAGGGGCCGGTTTCGGTGCCCGTGGTGACGCAGGTGACGCAGCGTCTTCCCTCTTAGGACAAAGAGAGGGGGGTGTCTGTAGTGGTGCGGTGCGGCTCAAGACGTGAAGAAGGAGCCGCTTCGCGGCGCGACCCTCGCGGGCGGCGTTGCCGCCGAACAGCAAGAGGAGCACGCCTCGCGGCGGCTGGTGCTCCTCTTGCTTGTTCGCGCGCCGCGGCCGCGGGTCAGAACGCCCGTTTCTCCTGCGTGCGGCCGGGACGCGGCCGGGCGGGTCATTTCGAGGTAGCGGCCCTCTCTGGTGCGGCCCGAGTCGATGAGGACACCCGCGGGCGGCGAGGGTCGGCTGGAGGCGCTTGAGGCGGTCGGAGAGGACCTTGCCGGTGGTCGGCCACCCCTTGGGCAGGGGACGGCAGCTCCTCGCCGCTGTAGAGGCGGGTGAGGCAGTGCAGCCACTCGGTGGACGTCATCCGCTGCGCCCCGCCCGGCTCGATGCTCTCGGCGTGCTTGAGGACGGTCTGCGCGAGGAGGTCCCCTTCGATCACGTCGTCGTTGAGGTCGTCCAGGCTCGCCCGGTAGGCCGGCAAGCGCCCCGAGACCGGTCGCCGCGTCGAGCTGCGCGCACAGGTGCGCGAAGTCCGCCATCCGCAGGTCGGTCGGGGTCTCCGCCTCGGCCGCGCGGACCTTGACGGTGAGGTCCAGCAGGGAGCCGAGGATGACCGGCAGCACCTCTGCGTACTCCGCCCACAGCTCCGCCTCGGTGCGCCGGACGCGCGGGCCGCTCCAGGCGGAGCGGCAGGAGGCGTTCGGCGAGGTCGGGGCGGATGACGCCGACGTCGATGCCGGTCAGCAGCAGGGGGCGGCGGTAGCCGACGCGGAAGACGTCCCCGTCGGTGAACAGGGCCCGCTTGACGCTCTCGGCGCCGGTGACGATGCAGCACATCGCGTCGGACAGGTCCGGGGTCATGTGGGAGAGGTTGTCCAGCGCGGTGACCCATCCGGCCGCGACGGCCGCGATCAGGTTCTCCTCGTCCTTCGGCGCCCGGCGCAGGTCGCCGCTCATGCCCTCGATGATCCGCACCAGCATCCGCCCGCCGGTGGACTTCCCCGCGCCCTGCGGGCCGGTGAGGAACGGCGCGGGGACGGGTACGGACGGTCCCAGGCAGCCGATCAGCCAGGCGATGGCCAGGCACTCGGTCTCGGCGCTGGCGAAGTTGCACAACCGGAGCAGCAGGTCGATGCCCTTGCCGTCGGTGTCCTTGACCGGCAGCGGCAGTTCCCCGGTGAGCTGGGTGCGTCGCCAGCACACCTCGCGCGGGTCGGGAACGGTGATGTCCCAGCCGCTGGGGTGGATGCGGACGGACTGCCCGTCGTCGCGGCCCAGGTCCAGCCACGTCGCGCCGTCGAATCCGGGGGCGACGCGGATGTGCACCGGCTGCACGTCCTCGGTCAGCGCGAGGGCTTCGATCAAGTCCAGCGCCTCCTTGAGCGCGGTGCCGTTGAACACGCCGTGCCCGTCCTGGAACAGGCCGACCATGAGTTCCTGCCGGTGGCTGCCCGTCGTGCCCTGGGAGCGGATCGGGCGGGCCACGGGGTGGCCGTTCTTCTGCGCGTACACGGTCCCGTCGGCGGTGCGGAAGTACCGGAAGTGCTCTTGCGCGTACTCGGCGATGACCTCGCGGGCCGGGGTCTTCTCGTCCTCGGACATGGCTCACAGTCCCAACCTGGTTCGAGCGTTGGTCCACGCATCGGTGCAGTGCCGGGCGGTCTCGCCCTTGGCCTGCGCGGCGGTGAACAGCCGCGCCGACATGCGTCTCGGTGAGGCAGCCGCACCGGCCATGCGTGGACAGCACCGCCAGGAACGTCCGGTACACCGTGTGCGTGGACCGCGCTGCGACGTCTCGGTGATGCGCCCCTCCGCCATGGCGATCCCGCGATCCAGGTAGGTGGGCGTGCGGTGCGGGCACCGCCCGCCCCGGCCGGCGCGGGCACCGCGATGGCGCCCGGTACGGGCCGGGCGGCGGCGGGCCGCTTCACGACCAGGTCGCGGACGGCGTCGCGGCAGCGCCGTCATGCGGCCGGTGCCGGGTTCCGACCCAGCGGGCGTAGGACATGGGGACTTGATGTCCACGCCCGGCCGCACGCCGTTCGAGGACGGCATGGTGCCGGTGTAGATCCAGTGCTGCCCGCGCGTGGTGGCAACGGTGCGGGTCGGCGGGCAGGTGCTCGCGGGCCCAGGCGACCGCCTCGGCGTTGTCGAGGTCGACCACGGTCAGTCCGGCACCGCCAGGGTGATACGCCACCGCGGCGGCCTGCCGCCACGCGGGCGCCCACGCCGCGAGCGGAGCACCCGGGGGTCGGTGGTGGCGGCGGCCCAGCCGTGGCACGGCGACGCACAGGCGCACGGGCCGGCCCGGAGCATGTTCGGCCGGTCCCCGCATGCGGACTTGGCGCAGGTGCGGCAGTTGCCGAACGGGAGCTTGCCGCGTCGCAGCGGCAGCACGGGCAGCCCAGCGGCGGCCAGGCTGAGCGCGGTATCGAGCGCGACGGCGTGTGGTCGCCGCGCGAGGTCGGTCTTGGGTCATGCTGGGAGACCTCCTTGAGTCTCGTTGTGGCTGTTCGGAGGGCCGGGGCGACCGCGTGTTCTTGGCGGAATGTGGCGGTCGCCCCGGGCGTCTTCAGTGGCCGTCGGTGGGTTCGAGGGTCTGGCCGGTGAGGGCTTCGGTGACCATGGCGATCAGGTCGCGTGCGGCGGGCGGGGTGACGGCGTTGCCGAGCATGAGCACGCGGGTGCGCTTGGAGCTGGCCAGCAGCCGGTAGTGCTCGGGAAAGGACATGGCGGCCTGGTACTCGCCCGGTTCGAGCATCCGGAACCGGCACTCGTCCAGGTCGGCCACCGTGCCGCCGTAGAGGGCTGCGTGCCGGTCCACCGTCGTGACGGTGGGCAGCGGGCGGGCGGCGGTGCGGGGGCGGCCGTTGCCGTAGTAGGGGATGACCATGTCGGGGGCGGTCACGATGCCGTGGTGGTTCCCCGACGCACACACCGTCGCCAGCGGGCGCGTGACGGCGCGGTGGGAGGAGCCGCCCCCGCGCAGCTCCACCATGTAGGGCGGCAGCGCGAGCCCGGTCTCGTTCCGCGTCGTCACCGTCCTGAGCGGCCCGCCGACCGGCGCCGCACGCTTCCCCGCCCGCCCTTCGACGGGCACCGTCAGCGGCTGGGTGAAAGCGTCGAACCCGGCCCGGATGCGGCGCATGGTGTCCTTGGCGAGCGGCCGCATGCCGGCGTCGGCCCGTTCCCCGATGGACACGGCGGGCAGGGTCCAGTCGATGACCTCTGAGGCGGCCCGCACGTCGGGTTCGAGGACGGCGTTGCGGCACTCGGTGCGCGGGCACCGCCACACGTACTGGCCGTGCTTGCCGTAGCGGCCCCAACGGCGGTCCGGGCGCTTGAACGCCTGCACCGCCCGCACGCGGCCGTGCCGCTCGCACAGGGCGGTGGGTCGGGTCCACTTGTCGAAGTCCGGGGCCCGCTCGCCCCGCCTCCACAGCACGACGTACATGCGGTCCCGGGACTGCGGGGCCGCGGGCCCGAAGCGGGATGCGTGCATGGAGTTCATCCACACGATGCGGTGCTCGTAGCCCCATGCGTGCAGGGTGGACAGCCACGCCTGGAAGGCGGCGCCGGGGGCGGCTTCGGGGCCCCACCAGTAGGCGTCGACCACGTTCTCCACGATGATCGCCCGGTAGCGGTGAGCTTCGGCGAAGCGCGGCACGTCGTGCATCGTGGCGCGGGAGCGCACCGCGGCTTCGTCCGTGCCGTCTTCGGCGAACAGGCCGTCGGTGTGGGCGCCGTGGCCGCGCCGGCGGCCCTTGGCGATGGAATGGTCGGTGCACTCCGGGGATGCCCACAGGATGTCGGTGGTCGGGTAGCGGCGGGGCTGGACCTGGGAGAGGTCGGCGCAGTCGTGGTCGGCGTCGGGGTGGTTGGCCTGGTGGGTGTCGACCGCGTGCCGGGCGTGGTTCGCGGCCATCCGCACCGTCACGCCGGGAACGGCGATGGCGCCAGTGGACGAACCACCCGCACCACAGAACAGGTCAGTGAGGGTCAGCACGTCGTCTCCCCTGCGATCTCGGTGTCAGCGGCCATGTCGTCGATGCGGAGGAGGAGGTCGCCAAGCTGGCGGCGGGTGATGTTGCGGCTGTAGATCTCCCGCGTCAGTCCGCCGTTGTCCCAGCGCAGTTCCACGTCCACGATCTCGTCCGGGTCGATGTCCATCTCGTCTCCTGTCTGGTCGGTCGGGTCAGGCGCCCTGGTAGTGGGCGACGTAGCCGGGGCATTCGGTGTCGGGGCAGTCACAGCCGTCGCAGTCGGCGCAGACGTCGCCGCTGCACTGGTCACACGTCTCGTGGCCGGGGCAGCAGTCGCTGGCGCACTCGTCGCAGTAGGTGTCTTCGAACATGGGTCTCCTTCGGAGCGGCGGGGGAGGGATGCGCCGGGTGGGCGCGGGAGAACACCGCTGGAGGGGTTTCGGGGACCTGCCGGGGGCGGGTCCCTGGCTCCCTACCTGCGGTGTTTCCGCTGATCAGCGCGTGTTTCGGGGTTCAGGGAGGCGTGTGGGGAGAAGTCCCTCCCACACGGCGGGTCCCTACTTCGAGGACTCGTCCTCGTCCCGGTTCTCGATCGCTTCCAGGACGCGCTGGCGGCCGACGACCTTCTGCCCGTTGGACTTGTAGGGCGGGGCGCCGGCGTCTTCGAGGACGGCGGTCAGGGCGGCGAAGGTCCAGTCCCGGTAGCGGCGCGGGTTGGCTTCCGCGAGACGCTGCAACACCTCCTGGGTGCGCATCCGCGCGGTGCCACCGAGGGCGTCGGCGATGTCGGCCAGGTGGTCGACGTCGTCTTCCGGCTCGATGGCGGCGAGGGTGTCGATGGCCGTCCGCTTGGCCTTGGCCCGCTGGGCGATCTCGGTCGCTTCGTCCTCGTTGATGAAGTGGGTGCGCACGTTGACCGAGGTCTGTCCGGCGGCCAGCTTCAGCCCGTCACCGGCGACGACGACCTGCCCCTTGTCCAGGCCCTGGCGCAGCTTGTGCGGGGCGGCCCCGGCCTCCACGGGTGAGTCTCCGAGGGCCATCTTGGCCTGGGATTCGGTGCCCACCACCAGTGAGGCGCGGATGTGGTTGCCCTCGCGGGAGCGCTTGGGCAGGTTCTCGTTGGTGGGGTCCTGGGTGCCTTCCCAGATGGTGACGTTGACGGCGCGGCCCTGGTCGTGGATGCCCTTGACCGCCTGGAAGTAGCGGCTGGTGGCGGACGAGCCGCCGTAGGGGCGCTTGTCCTTGCCCTTCGCCGGCGCATCCGTAGGCCACCTGGGCTTCGTCGACGATGACCACGATCGGGTGCATCGGGGTGCCCTTGTCGGCGAGGATGCGGCGCTGCATCTCGGCAAAGGCGTCCTCGAGCATCTCGGTGGTGTCGATGACGTGGTCGTCGGTGGGGCCCTCGATCAGCACGTGGCCAGGCCGTCGAACATGTGCCAGTCGCCGACGCCCTTGAGGTCGGCGATGCGGAACTCCACGGTGCGGTCCAGCGCAAGCCACAGGGCCAGGGCCCGCAGGGACGCGGTCTTGCCCTGGTTGGACAGGCCGGTGATGAGCAGGTGGCGCTGGTAGAGGCTGACCAAGGCGGCGTCGCCGCGCAGGTCCAGACCCCACGGGGCGCGGCCGGACTTGTAGTCGGCGCGCGCGTCGGGGTCGGTGACCAGCGGGGAGGCGCACACGGGCTCGTCCAGGGCTCCGGAGTCGGCGATCCAGGCCCGCACCGTGCGGGCCGCGGGGGCGACGGACATGTGCAGCTCGTGCTCGTGCCTACCGAGGTTCTCCGCCATCTTCCGGCGCCGGTTCATCACCTCTTCCGTCGAACACCCCGAGGGGAGGGTGATGTCGACCTCGACGCCGCATCCGGCGATGCGGATGGGGCCGAGCATCTCGCGCGCCGGCGTCGCCCATGTCCTTGATGGCGGTGCGCAGGGCGGGGATGCCCAGGTCACGGAGGGAGGTGACCACGATCGAGGGGGTGACGGGCTCGCCCCCGGAGTTGCCCGTGAGGGCAGCGCCCACTGCGGTGCGGCTTGGCGGCGCTTGCCGACGCCCCACAGGGCGAGCAGGGCGGCCCAGGGGGCGATGGCGACCAGCGGTCCCCAGACCACGGCCACGATGACGATGAGCAGGTTCACGGCCTCGATCACCCACAGCGTGGGGGCGAGGATGTCGGACCACTGTCCGGAGGAGACAGCCATCATGATGCCCAGCGCGAGCAGGGCCCCCTGGGTGCCGACGGCGGCGATCCCCAGGCCCTTGGCGGCCTTCTGCGGGGCCTTGAGCAGGTCCATGCGCCGCTGATGCCGGGCGGAGCGGAAGGCGGCCGCACGGGCCTCCCACTCCAACGCCTGATCGGGGTTCCCGGCTGCTTCGGCCGCCCGCATCATCCGCTCGTAGCGGGCGGTGGTGCGGCCGTCCCAGGCCCGCTTGACCACGATCCGGGTACCGCCGACCACGTACATGCCGTGCCGGGCCGCCAGACGGCCCGCGGCAACGGTCCGCTCGTCCGTCACCGCCGCCCGCACCGCGCCCGCCGCCCGGCGGGCACGCAGCGCACGACGACGCCGAACAGACGGGTCTATGCGGACCGGTTCCACCGGCGGCGCGGGTGCGGGAGTGTCTTTGACCAGGGACAGCCGGGGCGCCGAGACGGCGTCGGCTGCTGGGGTGGGGGTGGTGTCTGCCATGGTGGTGCTCTCCTGTTCCGGTTGGGATGGGGACCCGGCGGGGCAGCCGGATGCTTGGCGGCTTGGGCTGCCCCGGCCGGGGGTTCGAGCGGCGGGCGCGCTCCACGGCCCGCAGCCGCTTCTCAGCGGCCTTGCGAGCCTCACGGGCGGCGGGCTTGTCCTTACGGTTCGCGCACCGCTCGGCCACCTTCGCGGCGGCCAGGTCGTCCTTCGCGGCGTCGAGCTGGCGGGCGTGCGCGGCAGCCTCACGGCGGGCGCGGTCTTCGGCGGCGGCGTCGATACGGTCCAGGCGGCTTTCGATGCTGCTGATGTCGCCGTAGGAGCGTTTGGCGCCCTTGAACAGCAGCCGGGCACGCTCCCGCTTCTCAGCCGGGGTGTAGACGCGGTCGGTTCCGTAGGCCATGGTCAGTTCCCCCGGTTCCGCTTGTTGTTGGCGACGAGGGCGAAGCAGCAAGCGGCGGCGGCGAAGCACCCGGCCGACGGGCCGCCCCTGCCGCCGCCGGTCACCAGGCCGACGACGCCGACGACGATCAGCAGCAAGCCGACGACGTTGAACAGACGGGTACTCACTTTTGGGTCTCCTTCGGGATGCGATGTCCGGGGGTGGTGAGGGTCACCACCAGGTGATGCGCTTTTCCTTCTTGTGCAGCTCGGCATGCTCTTCGCACTGCTGACACCGCTCGCGGCTGAGCCCCAGCCAGTTCCCGGAGTGCAGGCGGGCGTGTTCCTCGCACGGGATGCAGCGGTCGTCCTTCGGCATGCGGCGTCCCCTCGGGTGGGGCCGGGGCTGTCCCGGCTCCCCTTGGCCCCCGACGACGTTTGTCGGGGGCTGCGGGCAGCTGTCAGTGCCGCTCGCGCCGGAGGTCGGTCCACACGCCGCGCAGGATGAGCAGGCACACCGTCAGCGACACAGCCGAGATGGCCACGGCGACGGCGGACAGTGCGAACGCGACCAGGAACACCGACCCGCCCACCCCGGCGGCCACCCACTTGCCCGCGTTCGACGGGGGGGTGGGCACCGCCGCATGGTGGTGCTGGCAGGCGGGCAGCTGCTGGGCCTGGGCGGCTTGCACGGCCGCAAGGACGAGGGCGAACTGCTCGCCCTGCCGGGCCGCCTCCACCGCCTCAGTGGAGGCCTTCTCGATCTCACTCACCGTCCATCACCGGCCCGTCGATGACCAGCAGCAGCGCTTCCGCCACGGCTTCGACGTAGCCGATCCGCCGGCACAGCGCGTACTCGTCCACGCCCCCGACCTCCTGCGCCTTGGCGGCGTCCAGGTCGGCGCGCAGCCGCTCCACCCGGTGGCGGTCGTTGCGGTCCAGTTCGATGCGGCTCATGCGGTGGCCTCCTGCTTCACGAGGGTGAGTTGGCCGGCCACCGGGGCCGGACCGCGGTCGTCGTCCAGCGAGCGGAAGACACGCTTGACGTAGGACACGGAGCGGGTCGCCAGACGGGCCGTCTCCGTGGGCGGGGTGCCCTTCGCCCAGCACGACTCCATGACCACCCGGGCCTGCTCGGCAGGCAGCCTGTCCGCCGGTTCGCAGGACACCTGCGCCTCGTCCTCAGAGGGCACCTCGGTCTCCCCACGGCGCGATGGCGCGGTTGGGGTGTGGTGCCTCCCGGCACCACAGATGACGTGCGGCTTCAGCCCGTTGGGGTGCCCTCCCTCGGCCTCGACAGCCACCTCCGGTACCGGCTCGGCGGGGGGCACCCCTGGCGCGGGGACGGAGGGCACCTGCGGACGGTCGACACCGGCGGTCAGGGCGGGCGCCTTGGTGCCCGACATCGCGCACATGTCGATGGTGTTGGGCACCTGGAACATGCCGACCAGGGCGGCGTCGGCGCCCTGCGTGAGCCGCTCGCGCTGCACCTGCACCAGCGACGTGCCGAGCTGCCCGTCACCGACACCGACGTGGCGCGCCAGGCGCCAGGACTTGCGCTCGGAGCGCTTACGCACCCCGGCATCCGGGTGGTTCGCCGCACGGGCCCGGTGGTAGGCGAGCGCCTGGACCACGGCGGCGGTCTTGGCGCTCGGCTTCGGCGTCGCGGCCGTCGGTGTGTACCACGATGCGGCGGGCCAGGAAGGCCATGCCCTCAGCGGCCACGCACATGCCCATCGGGGTGACGGCGTAGATCACGGTCGATCCGGCGTCGTCGGCGGCCATCGCGGCCATCACCGACGCGGCCGTGGGCAGCGCCCACAACCCGAGGCGGATGATGAGCGGGGAGGACTGGCCCAGCATCGTGAGTCCGAGCAGGACCAGGGCGAGGACGGCGGTCGCGCCCTCGCCGGCCGCGACCGCACCGAGGGCGGTGCCGGTGCCGTAGGCACCGGAGATGTTGGTGTAGGTCCCGAACCCGCCCGCGATCCCCGTGGCCAGCATGGGCAGGAACGCGGCAGTCAGAACAAGCTTCTGTGTTTTCGTCAGCGCACGGCGGTCCATCAGGCCACCTCCGGAAACTCGGTGGTGCGGTTGGCCAGTGCCGCGCGCTCCGTGAGGACACGGCGGTGGGCGCGGCGCACACGGCGGGCGTCCAGCTCCGACGGCGTCCGGTCGAGGACGGCGATGTGCGCGTCCAGCAGCTCGACCTCAGCCGTGATGAGCGGCATCTCCGTGGCGATGGCGTCCAGGTCGGCCGCCGACGGCCCGTCGGCGTCGTGCTTCGGGTTGCTGCGGTGGTTGCTGTTGAGCGGCAGCACGTTCATTGCGGTGTGTCCTCTCGATTCGGTGGGTGCACGTCGTTCACTCGGTGGCCGCTCGCATAGGCGGCGGCAGCCGCGCCGGCCGCCACCGCGAGCAAGGCCCGGGCGGCGGGATGACCGGTGCCAAGACGTGCAAGGGCCCGCGTCGCCACGGCTTGGGCGGCGCGGGCCCGTATGACTGCGCTCAACCGCGCTTGGCAGCCGCGTCACGCTGCGACTGCTCGTTCTGCCGACGAACCTCGTCTTCCATCGCCTGCCGCTGCTCGTCCGTCATCGCCAGCAGGTGTGTGATCCTGATGTTCACGGGCGCCTCCAACCAGGTGCCTGAAAGCGCCCGCCCAGAGCAGCCACTCCGGGCGGGCGCGCTTGTGTGTGGTGCGGGGCTTCCTGCCACCCCACGCCGACGCCCACCCGAGCCAGCCCCAAAGGGCGGCCCGGCCGGGCGTCCACGTGCAGCACAGGACTGCGGTGGTGCAGGTGGTTGCGCGGCACCGCAGGCTCCTCAGCTCTCGCGGTGCCGGATCTCGATCCGAGACACGGGCGCCATCGGCGCAGGGAGATCCGTCCCACGCCTTCTTCGCCGTTCAATGTGTGCACTCGGGATTCTTTGAGTCGGTTGCGTGGCCCCCACACGGAGGGGTAGGGCCGGGCTGTGACACCGGGCCCCGTCTCGGCCGACTGGTCTCCACTCACCTCGGCCGGTGCGGTCACGGCCTCAAAACGGTGGTGGATCACGCTGTTCAGTTCTCAAGCAACGAGCGCTTCCGTCGAGCCCCTGTCACAGAGCCCTCCGGGCGGCAAGGCGTGACGGAAGGGACCGATCCCGGGAGCCCGGGCTGTTCCTTCCGGCACACCCACGAGACTGGACCGGTGGACCGGTCCAGTCAAGCGCTCGCGGTTCGCCACTCCGACGGCACCGAAGTGCTTTTCTGCAGGTCAGAAGTGATGCGTCATCAAATAAAAAAGCTGGACCGGCGGACCGGTCCAGCTTGATCGAGCGATGGGCTACATCGCGTAGGTGTCCACCTGCTCGAAGAGCGCGGACGGGCGTGGCGCCCTCCTCGCAGACGAGCGGGCACCCCTCCTGGTCGTATGCGGTGTGCAGAACCACGGCCACGGCGGTCGCTTCGGTCAAGGCCAGGTGCTCCGCCTCGACTTCGGTGGCCAGCCGCACCTTGGTGACATCCACTCCCTCGACAGGAAAGCGACCTGTCTGCCGGCGCACGTAGCGCGTCGTCCCTTCGGCGATCGGCGCCGTCTGCGTGAGCCGCGGGGCAGCTTCCGCTACCTCAGGGGGGAACCACGCTTCCGCGTAGCTGTGAGGGCTGCCGTCAGGCAACTGCAGGATGCGCCTGCGACGCAGCGCGTGCGGCCCCAGCCTCCATCCGCAGCGCGGAAGCGACATGCGATCGGCAGGCTCCGTCCAGTCCGGAGTTCCGAGCCGGACGAACGGCATGCCGCCCGCGATGCGCGCAGAGCCCGCACGGCGGGCCCCCGCAGGCCGCGCGATGGGCGTCTCCGTCACCACGAAACCCGTCCCCTGCTTGGCCACCACGACGCCGTCATTCCGCAGCACGTCCATCGCCTTGACGGTGGTTGCCCGCGAGACCGACCACTGTTCGGCCAGGTCACGGCCAGAGGGCACGGTCTCGCCGGGCTCGAACTCGCCGGCGGCGATCCGGGCCCGCAACGACTCCGCGATCTCCTCGTACTTCAGTACTGCCATTGGGTTCCCTTCACCGCCGTGCTGGACTGGTCCACCGGTACACAGGATACTGCCGTCATGTCGAACCTCGAGTTGTCTCCTTCCGTCAGGCGCTTCTACGGCCAGGACGCCGACGAGGACCGCCGTCTGCGCACTTCCGCCGACGGTCGCCTTGAGCTGGCCCGGACACAGGAGCTCCTGCGTCGTTTCCTCCCGCCGACGCCCGCCCGCGTACTGGATGTGGGCGGCGGCACGGGAGTGCATGCGCGAGTGGCTGACGAAGGACGGCTACGAAGTCGACCTGATCGACCCCATCGCCCGCCACGTCGAACAGGCCGCCGTTATCTGCTCCGCTTCCGTCGGGGACGCCCGTTCGCTGGACGTCGCAGACGACAGCTATGACGCCGTTCAGCTACTCGGACCGCTCTACCACCTGCCCGACCCTGACGACCGCCGCCAGGCGCTCTCCGAGGCACGACGTGCGGTTCAGCCGGGCGGGCTGGTCGCTGCGGCGGCGATCAACCGATACGCCTCACTCTTCGAGCACGTCACCTACGCCCACCTGCACACGGAACGGATCGAGGCAGCCGTCTCAAAGATCCTCAGCACGTCGGTACACGACGGGAAAGGTTTCGCCTTGTCGTACTTCCACCGGGCTGAGGAGCTGGCCGATGAGCTCCGTGAATCGGGGCTTATCGACGTTCAGGTGTTCGGGATCGAAGGGCCGGCCTGGTCGCTCATCAAGGCTGCCGAGCAACAGCCCGGCGATGGCCCTACGGACGACCTCCTCGCATCCGCCATGACCGCCGCCCGCATGGCTGAGCCATACCCGGAGCTACTCGCCGCCAGTTCCCACCTGCTCGCCGTTGGAAGGGCGGCCCACGGGAGGAGCAACTGATGGCCTGGGCCGTCGCTGGGCCGTCCAGAGGTAGCCGACGACGGCCGACAATGACCACGCAACGACCACGACGCGGCGGCCATGGTCGGCTCGCCGGTCAGGTATGAATATGCAGCTAGATCCAGGTGTCGAGCCACATGCGGTGCCGCCAGGCGTCCATCGGGATCGGCTGCCCGGTGTAGAGCGGCCAGAAATACACGAAGTTCCAGATCACGAGCAGGACGAGGACCCCGGAGGCGACGACGCCGACCGTGCGGCGCCGCTCGGTCACGCCGGGCGGGCCGGCCAGCGCGCCGATCAGCATCGTCACCGCCAGGCACAGGAACGGTACGAAGACGATCGCGTAGAAGTAGAAGATCGTGCGGTCCTGGTAGTGGAACCAGGGCAGGTAGCCGGCGGCGACTCCGCACAGGACGGCGCCGGCGCGCCAGTCGCGGCGGAACAGCCAGCGGTAGACACCGTAGAGCAGGGCGATGCAGGCGGCCCACCACAGCAGCGGTGTGCCCAGGGCGAGGACCTCGCGGGCGCAGTCGCCGGCGGTGGCGTGGCAGCCGTCCTGGCCGGGGTGCGGCGACTCGTAGAAGAAGGAGACGGGGCGGCCCAGCACCAGCCAGCTCCACGGGTTGGACTGGTAGGTGTGCCCCTGGGTCAGGTGGATGTGGAACTCGTAGACCTGGTGCTCGTAGTGCCACAGGCTGCGCAGCCAGTCGGGCAGCCGGCCGTACGCGGAGTTCGCGCCGTCGGTCGTCGCCCAGTCGCGGTAGTAGCCGCCCTTGGTGACGAGCCAGCCGGTCCAGGACGCCAGGTAGGTGCCCAGCGCGAGGACGACGGTGGAGGCGAAGGCGGGCAGGGCGTCCTTGCGCAGCACGGCCAGGAAGGGACGGCCGGCGCCGGCGGTGCGGCGTGAGCCCCAGTCCCACAGGACGGTGAGCAGGCCGAACGCGGCCAGGTAGAACAGGCCGTTCCACTTGGTGGCACAGGCCGCGCCGAGGCAGAGTCCCGCGGCCAGCCGCCAGGGCCGCCAGCCGAGCCCGAGCCGCTGCCCCGTGCCGTGGTCCGGGCGGACGGCCGCCTCGGAGTCACCGCCGGGCGGCAGCGCGGCGGCCAGCCGGGCCCGGGAGCGGTCCCGGTCGACGAGCAGGCAGCCGAAGGCAGCGAGCACCCAGAACATCACCAGGACGTCGAGCAGGGCGGTGCGGCTCATCACGAAGTGCAGCCCGTCAACGGCCATCAGGCCGCCGGCGACGCAGCCGAGGGCGGTGGAGCGGAACAGCCGGCGGCCGATACGGCACAGCATGAGCACCGAGAGGGTGCCGAGGACTGCGGTCAGGAACCGCCAGCCGAACGGGTCGAGGCCGAACAGCCACTCGCCGGCCCCGATGATCCACTTTCCCAGGGGCGGGTGGACGACGTAGGAGGGGTCGGACGAGAGCGGGATGTGCTGCGGGTTCGCCAGGATCTGCTGGTTGGCGTGCTCGGCCCAGGTGCCCTCGTAGCCGAACTGGTAGAGCGACCAGGCGTCCTTGGCGTAGTAGGTCTCGTCGAATATCACCGCGCGCGGGGAGCCCAGGTGCCAGAACCGCAGCAGCCCGGCGACCAGTGCGACGAGGACCGGACCGCCCCAGGCGGACCAGCGGTGCAGCCGCGCGGCCGCGCGCGGGCCGAGACCGAGCAGCGCGGCCGGGCGGAAGCCGGGCCCGGGGAAGGGCGGCACGAGCCGTTCCCGCACCCCGGGCGTTGCCCGCCCGGGGTAGCCGTACCGGCGCAGCCTGGCCGGCCAGGCCGGCTCGTCATGGGGTGTCTGCTCCCGCTCGAGGTCCACGGCGGTGTCACTGGTCGTCACGCGGACATCGTAGGGCGCGCGGCCGGAGGGTACGGGCGCAAGGGCCGGGGCGCGCCGTCCGCGGAGCCGCCCTGCGAGGATGGGCCGCATGACCGGCACGCTCGTACTCGCAGGGACCCCCATCGGCGATCCGGCGGACGCGCCGCCACGGCTGGCCGCCGAACTCGAGGCGGCAGACGTCGTCGCGGCAGAGGACACCAGGCGGTTGCGGCGGCTGGCGCAGGCGCTGGGGGTGCGGCCGGCGGGCCGGGTGGTGTCCTACTTCGAGGGGAACGAGGCGGCGCGTACGCCGGAGCTGGTCGAGGAGCTGGCGGGCGGTGCGCGGGTACTGCTGGTGACGGACGCGGGGATGCCGTCGGTCTCCGACCCGGGGTACCGGCTGGTGGCGGCGGCCGTGGAGCGGGGGCTGCGGGTGACGGCGGTGCCGGGCCCGTCGGCGGTGCTGACGGCGGTGGCGCTGTCGGGGCTGCCGGTGGACCGGTTCTGCTTCGAGGGTTTCCTGCCGCGCAAGCCGGGCGAACGGACGGCGCGGCTGCGGGAGGCGGCCGCAGAGCGGCGCACGCTGGTGTACTTCGAGGCGCCGCACCGGCTGGCGCAGTCGCTGTCGGCGATGGCGGAGGCTTTCGGCGCCAAGCGGCGGGCGGCGGTGTGCCGTGAGCTGACCAAGACCTACGAGGAAGTGCGGCGCGGTCCGCTGGACGAGCTGGCGGACTGGGCGGCCGAGGGGGTGCGGGGCGAGATCACCGTGGTGGTGGCGGGGGCGGCGCCGCCCGGACCCCGGCGAGCTGTCGCCGGGTGAGCTGGTCCGCCGGGTCGCGGTGCGCGAGAAGGCAGGCGAGCGGCGCAAGGAGGCGATCGCGGCGGTGGCGAAGGAGGCCGGGCTGCCGAAGCGGGCGGTCTTCGACGCGGTGGTGGCCGCGAAGACCGGCGGTACGTGAGGCGGGTATGCGGTAACCGTTCGGCAAAGGTTCGGCGTCACGGCAAAGACGATGGCGTGATCTGCCCCACCTCGATATGCGACCCGCCAAATCTCCTTCAATTCTTCTGAAAATATGCTGCTTTTCTCGGCGCTCCGCAGTCCACTGGTTATGGGCATTCTGCGCCTGACGAGAGGAGCTGTCATGAACGAGACGGACGGCATCGGCGAAACCGCGCATGAGGCGTACGGATTCGTCTGCATGAACTGCGGTTACGGCTGGGAGCAGACCTACGAGATCCGCCACCACCTCTCCCAGGACGGGCAGCCGGCCGTCACGTACTACACGGACGGCAAACGCGTCCAGTCGCCGCTGAAACACCCCCTGTGTGTGAATTGCGGCGGGCACAAGCTGCGCATCATGCGCTCCGGTCGGGTATCCGGCCAAACGGACGCCGTTCAGCGCCGCTGAACCCGCCCCGGCACCCACGAATTACGATCGCGGGCATGCCAGAAAGTTCACGGTCCGCACGTCCCGCACCGCCGCTGCCCCAGCCGCTGCGCGTGCCGGTCACCGACTCGCACACCCATCTCGACATGCAGGACGGCACCGTCGAGGAGGCGCTGGCCAAGGCCGCCTCCGTCGGCGTGGGGACGGTGGTCCAGATCGGCTGCGACCTGGAGCGCGCCCAGTGGGCGGCCCAGATCGCGGCCATCCACCCCTCGGTGCACGCGGCCGTGGCCCTGCACCCGAACACCGCCCCGGAAGTCGCCGACCTCGACGCCGCGCTCGCCGAGATCGAGAAGCTGGCGGCCCTGCCGCAGGTACTGGCCGTGGGCGAGACCGGACTGGACTACTTCCGGACGGGCGAGGAGGGGATCGCCGCACAGCAGGAGTCCTTCCGCGCGCACATCGCCATCGCGAAACGGACCGGCCGCGCACTGGTCATCCACGACCGCGACGCCCACGACGACGTGCTCCGCCTGCTGACAGAGGAGGGCGCCCCGGAGCGAACCGTCTTCCACTGCTTCTCCGGCGACGCGGACATGGCCCGGGTGTGCGCCGAACGGGGCTACTTCCTGTCCTTCGCCGGCAACGTGACCTTCAAGAACGCCCAGCCGCTGCGTGACGCCGTCGCCGTCGCGCCCCCGGAGCTGCTGCTCGTCGAGACCGACGCACCCTTCCTCACCCCCGCGCCGTACCGGGGCGCCCCCAACGCGCCCTACCTGATCCCGGTGACACTGCGCGCCATGGCTGCCGTCAAGGAGATGGACGAGGACACCCTCGCGGAGCATGTGGCGGCCAACACGGCCCGTGCCTTCGGCTACTGACGGCCGCGGGCGCCTTCCGGTGATAGCGTCACGCTCCGCTGTAACCCGGTCACGCGTCGACGAGCAGGCGTGCCGGGCTGACCGCAGGGAGCAGTCATGGGCCCGGTACACGCACGGCGGGAACCACCTCGGCACCGGCGCCGGCCGCGCGGCACGGCAGGCCGGGAGGGGCCGGAGACGCTGCGCAGGCTCATCCCGCGGGCCTTGATCGTCGCCTGCCTGGCGGGCGGCACCACCGCCTACCTGGCACACGGCGAGCCGGACCGGCAGGGTCCCGGCCCCCGCTCCGCCGTCACCCACGGTGCCGAGCAGTTCGGGCACCGACCGTAGACTGCCCGGGTGAGCACCGCCCCCGACCCCCTGCTGGGCCCCGCCGACGTCCGTGAACTGGCCGGGGCGCTGGGCGTGCGTCCCACCAAGCAGCGCGGCCAGAACTTCGTCATCGACGCCAACACGGTGCGGCGCATCGTGCGCACCGCCGACGTGCGGCCCGACGACGTGGTGGTCGAGGTCGGACCGGGCCTGGGCTCACTGACTCTCGCCCTGTTGCAGACCGCCGCGCACGTGACGGCAGTCGAGATCGACGACCTGCTCGCCGGGGCGCTGCCCGCCACCGTCCGCGCGCGGGTTCCCGAACACGCCGACCGCTTCGGCCTGGTCCACTCCGACGCGCTGCGGGTGCGGGAGCTGCCCGGACCGGCACCCACCGCGATGGTCGCGAACCTGCCCTACAACGTGGCCGTGCCGGTGCTGCTGCACATGCTGCTCACCTTTCCCACGCTCCAGCGCACCCTGGTGATGGTGCAGTCCGAGGTCGCCGACCGGCTCGCGGCGGCGCCGGGTTCGAAGGTGTACGGCGTGCCGTCGGTGAAGGCCGCCTGGTTCTGCGAGGTGCGGCGTGCCGGGGCGATCGGGCGGAACGTGTTCTGGCCGGCCCCGAAAGTCGACTCCGGGCTGGTCTCCCTCGTGCGCCGCGACCCGCCGGCCACCACGGCCTCCCGCAAGGAGGTGTTCGCCGTCGTCGACGCCGCGTTCGCGCAGCGCCGCAAGACGCTGCGGGCCGCGCTGGCGGGCTGGGCCGGGTCGGCGGGCGCTGCCGAGGCGGCACTCGTGGCTGCGGGCGTCTCGCCACAGGCGCGCGGGGAGTCCCTGACGGTCGGGCAGTTCGCCGCCGTCGCCGAGCACAGGCAGCAGACGAAGGGGGACGACGCGTGAGTGTCACCGTCCGGGTACCGGCCAAGGTCAACGTGCAGCTCGCTGTCGGCGGCCTGCGCGAGGACGGGTTCCACGACCTGGCGAACGTCTTTCTGGCCGTGGGCCTGCACGACGAGGTCACCGCCACGCATGCCGAGGCACTGCGGCTGACCGTCTCCGGGCCGGACGCGGGCCTCGTGCCGCTGGACGGAAGCAACCTGGCCGCACGGGCGGCGCGGGCGCTGGCCGACCACCACGGGCTCGGCGAACCTGCCGTGCACCTGCACATCGACAAGGACATCCCGGTCGCCGGCGGCATGGCGGGCGGCAGCGCGGACGCCGCCGGGGCACTGCTGGCGTGCGACGCGCTGTGGGGTACCCGCACCCCGCGCGAGGAGATGCTCGCGCTGTGTGCCGAGCTCGGCTCGGACGTGCCGTTCAGCCTCGTCGGCGGCGCCGCGCTCGGGAGCGGGCGCGGCGAAGTGCTGACGGAGGTCGAGATCGGCGGCGTCTTCCACTGGGTGATCGCCGTGGCCGACGGCGGCCTGTCCACCCCGGCCGTCTACCGCGCGTGCGACCGGCTGCGTGCCGAGTCCGGCACCGGCGCCTCAGCCGCCGACGTGCCGGCGCCCGAGGCGAGCGGGGAGCTGCTGGCCGCCCTGCGGGCGGGTGATCCCGCCGCGCTCGCCGGCACGCTGGCCAACGACCTGCAGCCGGCAGCGCTGGCCCTGCGGCCCGCTCTGGCCGGCACCCTGGCCGCCGGCACGGCGGCCGGCGCCCTGGCCGGCCTGGTCTCCGGCTCCGGCCCGACCTGTGCGTTCCTGACCAAGGACGCCGAGGACGCCGTCTCGGTGGCGGCGGCCCTGTCCGCGTCCGGCGTATGCCGCCCAGCCCGCGCCACCACCTCCCCCGCGCCGGGCGCGACCGTCCACTCCACCTGACACCACGTCCGGTGTCACCCGGCCGCGCAGCCCGGCATCCCGGCCGGGCATCGGCGACCTCACCCCAGCAGGCACGACGGTCCCGCCCACCGGGGCAGCCCGCGACAGCACGTGACCCGGTCGCGACAGGCGGTACAGCGGCCGACCGCCGCGCGAGGGCCTCCCCGATGCCCCTGCCCGGTGCCGGAGACCAGCACCGGGTATCCGTCGCATCGCCGCATGCGTCCACACCAGGGAGCAAGAGGCGGGCTTGCGTGGATGCGGAGAATGGGCGGATGACCTCCGCAGCGACCTGGAACATCGCGCTGGCACGCGTCGACGAGGCGGACGCCGTCGCAATACTCCGGGAGTACCTGGCCGACGTCGCCTCCCGCTTCTACGGGCGGCCCGCCACTCCGGACGAGCTGACGGCCGCGCTGGCCGGGCACCCCAGCGGCCACCTCGCCCCGCCGCATGGGGCGTTCCTGCTGGCCCACACCTCGGACGGACGGGTCGCGGGTTGCGCAGGCGTGGCACTGGTGGACGCCGGCACGGCGGAGATCGAGCGGGTGTACGTCGTACCCGCCGCGCGCGGTGCCGGCGGCGGCGCGCGCCTGATGGCCGCGGCCGAGGACGTGGCGCGTGTCCTGGGTGCGCGGTCGGTGCGTCTGGAGACGCGGCGCGACCTGGTCGAGGCCAAGTCCCTGTACGCGCGGCTCGGTTACGACGAGATCCCGGCTTTCAGCGAGGGCCCCTACTGCGACCACTGGTTCGGCAGGCAGCTGGTCTGACCGGTGCGGTCACCCGCCCTTGGTTCCCCGAGCAGCCGGCGGCAGGTGGTCGAACCAGTCGAGGACCGCACGTTCGTGGCGGATGCCGAAGTCCAGGGTGGCCTGCGCGAAGCCGTCGCGCTCGGCCGGAAGGGTGCGCCGGGTCTCTTCGTAGTCCGCGAGCCGGGCCCGGTGCACCGCCCGTTGCCGGGCGAGGATCGCGGCCATCCGCTCCGGCGGGAGGTGGCGCCCGAAGGCCATGGTGAGCAGCAGCGGGTACCGGATCTGCTCGGCGGCTGGCTCGGCCTCCAGCCAGGTGCGGAACGCCTCCCGGCCCGCAGCTGTGAGCGCGAAGACGCGACGGGCGCGCGGGCCCGGGTCGCCGGCCTCGACGAGCCCGTCCTCGGCCAGCCGGGCCAGTTCCCGGTAGACCTGGCTTGAGGTGAGGGGCCAGAAACCACCGATCCGCTCCCGCGCCGTCTCCAGCAGGTCCCAACCGCTCATCGGGCCCTCGTGCAGGAAGCCGAGCAGGGAGGCCGCCGTCGCGTTGAGCTGTCGTGTCATCCGTCCATCGTCCCACTTGACCTTCCACAGTGGAGGGTGGATGCTGGGGCGAGGGCGGACATTCCACACTGGAAGGTCCGGGCCAAGCGTGAAGAGGTGAGCGTGATGCTTCCGGAGAGCGAGCTGCGGGCGTCGGACCGTGAGCGGGAGGCCGCGGTGACGCTGCTCGGCGACCATCTGGCCGAGGGCCGGCTGGACCTGGCCGAGTTCGAGGAGCGCAGCACCCGGGCGAGCGCCGCCACGACACGTGGCGAACTCGCCCGCCTGACCGAGGACCTGCCCCCGGCGCACCCGTCCGCGGAAGCGGAGCCGGCCGCCGCCCCGGTCTCCCTTTCGAAGGACGAGTACGAGACGCCGACCCACCGGACCGGTGCGGCCGCGGCGCTGCGCCCTTACGCGCGATGGCTGACGGCGAGCCTGGTCTGCGTGACGGTCTGGGCCGTCGCCTATCTGGTCACCGGCCACCCCCAGCACTTCTGGCCCGGGTGGGTCATCGGCCCCTGGGGCGCCTACATGCTGCTCCGCTTTGCCCGCGGCACCGACACCCGGCGCTGAGCTCTGGGGAGTTCCCCTTAACCCGGCGGGCACGGCCGTACGCCACGGGTCGCGCCGGACGAGCACCTCGATGGCAGACCCTGCGCTCTCCCGCGCACGGGACGGCCGCTCGCGCACCTCGTAAGGCATATACGGGCGGCGCCCCGGCCCACCGCAACAGGTTCCCGTGAAAGCGCACGTCGGCGTGCAGCAGCAGAGCCCGGCAGCCGCCCGCTCTCGTCGCCGCGTCGCTTCGGCGGCGCGAACGCCGCCCCGACCTGGATGAGCCCCGCCCCAAAACGCCCACTCAGCCGTTCTCGATCGGCCGGCGTCGGCCCGGGCTGGTTGCAGGAGCCCCGGCAGGTCAGGCACGCCAAGCCGGTCCTGGCCTGCGGCCTCGCCGCCATGCCTGCGGACACGCCGACGAGGCGACGAGCGCTTTCCGGCGCCGTGCCGGATCGGCGACGAGGATGTTCCCTTCCGTTCCCGTTCCCGTTCCTGCTCCCGGCAGGTCCTCCCCGGCATCGCCGGTTGCTGCCGACCGGTATTGCCGGGAACGAAACGGGAATTGCCGGGACGCTGCCTGGGTCGGCCCGCCACCTCCTGCCACCGTGAAGGAACGGAGAAGAGACCGACGAAAGATCCGACCTTCAGGGAATACGGAGACCGGCCATGCGCATCGTTGTGATATCCGGCGCGTCCAGTGGAATCGGCGAGGCCACCGCCGCGCGCTTCGCCGCGGCCGGCGACCGGGTCTACAACCTCGATGTACGGCCGCCGGCGGCACCGGTTTCGGACGTGACCTGGCTGGAGACCGACGTCGCCGAGTGGTCCGAGGTGGAAGCGGCCGTCGACCGCGTGCACCGGGAACACGGCCGGCTCGACGTCGTGATCGCCAACGCCGGCATCAGTATCCGGCACCACGTGCTGGAGACCACCTGGGCCGAGGCACGCCGGGTGGTGGACGTGAACCTGCTGGGCGTCTACGGCCTGTGGCAGGCAGCGGCCCGCCGGATGGTCGGCCAGGGCGGCGGCGTGCTGCTCGGCACGGCGTCGGTCAACGGGCAGCGGGCCTTCCCCAACTACGCCGACTACAACGCCACCAAGGCCGGGGTGGCGGCCCTGTGCCGTACCTTCGCGCTGGAGCTGAGCCCGGTGGTACGGGTCGCCTGCGTGACCCCCGGCGCTGTGCTGACGCCGATGCAGCAAGCCGAGTACACCCCGCAGATGCTCGCAGAGGTCAACGCCCGGATTCCGGCGCGACGTCACGCGCAGCCCTCGGAGATCGCGGCGGCCTTCCACTACCTGGCCTCACCCGAGGCGGCGTTCCTGACCGGTCAGGAACTCGTCATCGACGGCGGCGAGATCGCCGGCTCCACCACTTCCGACTTCGGCGCGGCGGTTCCGCAGGGGGCCGACCTCCACTGAGCACCCACACGCAACCGGAGATTTTCATGACCACCCATTGCTCGACAAGTCAGGCACCCGCTCCTGCCAGAAGCACGCATTCCCTCACACTGAACGAGGCCGAAGTCGACGATGCCCTGGACGCGGTGCAGGAATTGGCCGAATGTGGCGTCTCCCCGGTTCAGCCGGAGTTCTACCAGAAATTCGAGGGGTGTGCGGAGCTGCTGCCGCCGCGACTGCTGCGCTTTCTGCGGGATTTCCTGGACGACCCGGAGGTCCCGGTCTGCCAGGTGCACGGATTTCCGGTCGACGGCGCCGTCGTCGGCCCGACGCCCGACCACTGGGAGCGTCCGGAGGGCCTGTCCGCCACCCTGCACTCCGACATCTTCCTGGCCCTGTGCGGTTCGGCGCTCGGCGATCCCTTCACCTGGGCGACGCTGCAGTACGGCCGCATGATCCAGGACATCTTCCCGATCCGCGGCGACGAGCGCTGCGAGAGCGGCCACGGCAGCGAGGGGTTCCTCTCCCTCCACACCGACGACGCCTTCCGCCCCGACCGTGCCGACTACCTGCTGCTGTTCGGGATCCGCAACACCGACGTGGTGCCGACCTACGTCGCGGCCATCCGTGACGTCGAGCTCGATCCCCATGACCGGCAACTGCTGTTCGAGCCCCGGTTCCACATCCGGCCCGACGACGAGCACATCCGGCAGCTGGAGCTGCGCGCACCGGGCGACCCCGCGCTGGAGCGGGCGATTGGGATGCGCGACCGGCCGGAGCCGGTGCCCGTCCTCTACGAGGACGCCGAGGGCCTGCACGTCCGCCTGGACCTGCCGTTCATGCACGTCATCGGAGAGGACCCCGAGACCGGGCAGGCGCTGAACCGGCTGCGGGCCGAACTGGAGCGGGTCCGCCGGCCGCTCGTCGCCGCCGCCGGCACCCTGCTGATCCTCGACAACCGCAGCGTCGCGCACGCCCGCAACTCCTTCACCCCGCGCTACGACGGCACCGACCGCTGGCTCCGCAAGATCATCGTGAGCCGGGATCTGAGCGCCCTCGGCGGCGACCCGTTCCAGCGCGTGCGCCTCTGACCCGCCCACACACATGCAGACGTATCCGCGCTCAAGAGAGGACGACGCGATGAACGCGCCCACCCGGCAGGACGAAACCGCACGCGAGGCGCTGCTGCGTGAGCTGTTCGCACAGATCCTCGACATGGAAGCGGCCGAGGTCTCGGCCGACGACAGCTTCTTCGAGCTCGGAGGTGACTCCGTCACCTCGATCGAGCTGGTGACGAAGGCCCGCGAGGCCGGGCTGGTGCTGGAGTATCGCCACGTCTTCGAGGGGGAGACCCCGGCCGCGCTCGCTGCAGCATCACTCGACGCCACCGACGAGGAGACGTTCGTGGCGGCTGAGGAGCCTCTGGTCTCCCTCGAGGAGGGGGAATATGCCGAACTGACCGGCTCGAAAGGGCAGGTGGAGGAGATCCTGCCGGTGACCCCGCTGCAGGAGGGCTTGTTCTTCCACTCCGTCTACGACGAAAAGCAGGCCGATCCCTACCTGGTGCAGGCACCGCTGGTACTGTCGGGTGCCGTCGACTCCGCGCGGCTCCGGGCGGCCTTCGAGGCATTGCTGCACCGGCACGCGGCGCTGCGTGCCGGGTTCGTGCTGCGCCGGTCCGGCCAGCCGGTGCAGGTGGTCCGGTCCGGCGTCGAGCTTCCCTGGCGGGAGCAGGACCTGAGCAGGATGGCGGAGCAGCCGCGCCGGGAGTTCATCGCCGAACTGATGCGGCAGGACAGGCTGGAGCGTTTCGACCCGGCCCAGCCGCCGCTGGTGCGTGCTCTGTTGTTGCGGGTGACGGCCGATCGGCAACTGCTGGTACTGACGAGCCACCACATCCTTTGGGACGGCTGGTCCATGGCCCGCGCGCTGGACGAGGTGTCCCGGCTGTATGAGGCGGACGACGAGGCCGGGAGCCTGCCGGAGGTCGTGCCGTTCCGCACCTACCTGAGCTGGCTGTCCGCGCAAGACCGGGAGGCGAGCCTGGCCGCCTGGGGGGAGGCCCTCGCCGGGCTGGAGGAGCCCACCCTCGTGGCCCCCGCCGCAGGGCACACCATGGCCGGCCTTCCCGCCCGTGTCGTGGACTCACTGGACGAGGAGACGACCGCCCGGGTCACCGCCTCGTTGCGGTCCCGGGGGCTGACCCTGAACACGCTGCTCCAGGGCGCCTGGGCAGTGCTGCTCTCCATGCTCACCCGGCGTGAAGACGTCGTCTTCGGCTCAACCGTCTCCGGTCGGCCACCAGAGCTGCCGGGAGCCGACCGAACCGTCGGTCTGTTGATCAACACCGTTCCGGTACGTGTCAGGCTGAACCCGGCACAGGCGGTGGGCGCAATGCTGGCCGGCATACAGGAGCAGCAGGCCGCGCTGACCCCGCATCACCATCTGCGCCTCTCCGAGATCCAGCAACAGATGGGCTTCGGCGAACTGTTCGACACCTCCACGGGTTTCGAAAACTTCGCGACCGACACCGACTCCGAGCAGCTGTGGGAGGCGGGATTCCTCCGCGGCGAACAGCTGGACCTGCTGCCCGAGGAGGCGCAGGACACACGCGGCTTCGGACACCTTCCGCTCACCCTCGTCGCCTTCCCGGGGCGGCGGCTGCGCATCGAGCTCAGTTACCGCAAGGACCTCTTCGACGCCACATTCGTGCACGCACTGGTGCAGTGCCTGAAGCAGCTGATGAGCGTCCTCGGCACGGAGCCGGAGCAGGTGGTGGCACAGGTCCCGCTGCTGGCGGGGCCGGAACTCGACCGCGTGCTGCGGCAGTGGAACCAGGTGGAAGCGCCGCCGGCCCCAGCCACTCTGGCCGAACTCTTCGAGGCACAGGTCGCCCGTCACGGCAACGGTACCGCCCTGCTGTGCGAAGACACCAGGCTCAGCTACGCGGAGTTGAACCTGGCCGCGAACCGGCTCGCCCACCATCTCACCGAGGCCTACGGCATCGGCCCCGGCACACGTGTCGCGCTCGCCCTGCCCCGGGGCACCGACTGGGTCACCGCCGTGCTCGCTGTCACCAAGACCGGAGCTGCCTTCGTCCCCATCGACCTGGCCTACCCCACCGACCGCATCCACCACATCCTCACCGACGCCCGGCCCAGCTGCCTGATCACCACCTCCCGCACCGCACTCGCCCACGACACCACCACCCCCCGCCCTCTCCACCTCGACGATCCCGCCCTGGCGACAGCCCTCGACCGACAACCCATCACCGCCCCCGCACCGGGAACCGACCCCGCCCAGACCGCCTACCTGATCTACACCTCGGGCTCCACCGGCACCCCCAAGGGCGTTGCGGTCACCCACCGCGGTCTCGCCGGCCTCGTCGCCGGCCTGGCCGATCGCCTGGACATCACCGCCGACAGCACGGTTCTGCAGTTCTCCTCGCCCGGCTTCGACGCCATCGTGATGGAACTGTGCATGTCCTTGCTGTCAGGAGCACCGCTGGTACTCCTCCCCGGCGAATCGCGGCCACCGGTCGAGCGACTGATCGAGGCGATCGACCGGCACAGCGTCTCCCATATGTTCATCATCCCCTCGCTCCTCGCCGCGATCGACCCGGACAGTGTGCCGAGCCTGACCACCGTGGCGGTCGGAGCTGAAGCCGTACCGCCCACGCTGCTCGAGACCTGGGCACAAGACCGCCGGTTCCACAACGTCTACGGCCCGACCGAGGCCACCGTCATGATCAGCGCCTCCGAACCCCTGCGTCCCGGAGACACGCCCGTCATCGGCAGGCCGATACCCGGCGTCCAGCTCTACGTACTGGACCCCTTCCTGAGACCGCTGCCGCCGGGTGTCACAGGAGAACTCCACGTCGCCGGAGCCGGCGTCGCACGCGGCTACGTCGACAGGCCGGAACAAACCCTGTCCGCCTTCATGGCCTGCCCGTTCGGCGACCCCGGCGAGCGCATGTACCGCACCGGCGACCTCGTACGCTGGACCGAGGACGGACAGCTGGAGTTCGTCGGCCGCGCCGACGAACAGGTCAAAATCCGCGGCTTCCGCATCGAACCCGGCGAGATCGAGACCGTCCTGAGCCGACACCCCCAGGTGGCGCAGACTGTCATCCTCGTCCGAGAAGACCAGCCGGGAATCAAACACCTGGTGGCCTACCTCGTACCGCACGGCCCCGCCCCCGAGGCCCACGACCTGCGCGAGCACCTCGCCGAAACACTGCCCGACTACATGATGCCCGCCGCCTTCGTCACCCTCGAGGCACTACCGGTGACCGTCACCGGGAAGCTCGACCGCAAGGCACTGCCCACACCGGCGTTCACCGCCGCCCACGACAGCCGCGCCCCGCGCGACCCCCGCGAAGAACTCCTGTGCACCCTGATCGCCGACCTCCTCAGCCTCGACCGCGTCGGCATCGACGACAACTTCTTCGAACTCGGCGGCGACTCCATCACCTCCATCCAGCTCGCTGCACGGGCCTGCTCGGCGGGGCTGTCCCTGTCCCCGCGCAACGTCTTCGACTGCAAGACGGTCGAGCGGCTCGCCGAGCACGTCGCCGCGACCGGGCCTGTCACCGCAGCGGCTGCTCCCGCGCCCGGTGAACCGCTCGTCGCACTCGACGAGCGGGAGTACGCCGAACTCACCAGCGGTCACGGACCGGTGGAGGAGATCCTGCCGCTGGCCCCGCTGCAGCACGGGCTGCTCTTCCACGCGGTCTACGACGGCGCCGACGACGGCACGGGGCAGGGCGATGTCTACGTGGGGCAGATCCCGCTCCTGGTCGACGGGGAGCTGGACGCGTCCCGGCTGCGCGCCGCCTTCCAGAGCCTGGTGGACCGGCACGCGGCGCTGCGCGCCGGCTTCGCCGTCCGCGCCGACCGCGAACCCGTGCAGGTCATCGCCGCCCGGGCCGCGATGCCCTGGACCGAACACGACCTCTCCTCGCTCGACGCCGGGAGCCGGAACACCCGTGCCGGGGAGCTGCTGGCCGCCGACCGCGCCACCCGCTTCGACGTCGCCCGCCCCCCGCTCGTCCGCGTCACCCTGATCCGGCTGGCGGAGCAGCGGCACATCCTGCTCATCACCGGTCACCACCTCGTCTGGGACGGCTGGTCCATGACCCGCGCGATCAGCGACGTGCTGACCCACTACGACGCGCACGGCGCGCCCGGCACCCTGCCTCAGGTCGTCCCCTACCGCAGTTACTTCGAGTGGCTGTCCGGCCAGGACGCCGACGCCGCGCTCGATGCGTGGGCCGCGCACCTGGCGGACCTGCCCGAACCGACGCTGGTGGCTCCCGGCGCCTCCTCGGGCGCACCGGTGCTGCCCGCCCGGGTGGTGACCTCGCTGGACCGGGAGAGCACCGAGCGCCTCTCCGTGGCGGCACGGTCGCGCGGGCTGACCAGCAACACCCTGGTCCAGGCAGGCTGGGCGCTGCTGCTCGGCACACTCACCGGCCAGCAGGACGTCGTCTTCGGCGCCACCGTCTCCGGACGGCCCCCGCAGATCCCCGGTGTCGAGGACCTGGTGGGGCTGCTCATCAACACCGTGCCCGTCCGGGTCACCCTCGACCCCGCCCAGACCCTCACCGACCTCCTCACCGGGCTCCAGGACCGGCAGGCCGCGCTCACCGCGCACCACCACGCCGGGCTGCCGGCGATTCTGCGGCGCACCGGGCACGCCGAACTCTTCGACACCTCGGTCGTCTTCCAGAACGCCCCGTGGGACGACGCGACCCTGCGCGCCGACGGGCTGTCGCTGCAGCCGCTGGAGGAGGCGGGGCAGGAGACCGGAGGCTTCACGCATTTCCCGCTCAGTGTCGACGTCTTCCCCGGCCGCGAACTGCGCGTCGAGGTCAGCTACCGCCCCGACCTGTTCGACGCCGAGTACGCGCGGCAACTGGCCGAACGCCTCAAGCGGGTGCTGCGGGCCTTCGCCGACGACCCGGACCAGCCGGTCGGTCAGCTCTCGCTGCTCTCCGACGAGGAGCTCACCCGGCTGGCGGCGTGGAGCACCACCGAGGGCGTCGAACACGACACCACGGTGCCGCAGCTCTTCGAGGCCCAAGTCCGGGCGACGCCGCAGGCGACGGCCCTGGTAGTCGGCGAACAGTCCCTCACCTTCGCGGAGTTGAACCTGCGGGCGAACCGGATGGCTCACCGGCTCGTCACGCTCGGTGCCGGCACCGACGACAAGGTCGCCGTCATCCTCCCGCGGTCCGTCGACGCGGTGGTCGCCGTGCTGGGCATCCTCAAGGCCGGCTGCACCTACCTGCCGACGGAGCCGGGCTGGCCCCGCGAGCGGATCAGCGGCCTGCTGGCCGACGTGCGGCCCGTCGTGGTCGTCACCGACGCCGCGACCGCGCAGCAGATTCCGGACGGGGCGGGCGCGTGGCGAGAGCTACGGGTCGAGGAACTCGCCGCGCAGGCACGGACGCTGCCCACGCACGACCCGGAGGACCGGGACCGGGTGCGCCCGCTGCTGCCCACGCACCTCGCCTACGTGATCCACACCTCCGGCTCGACCGGCCGTCCCAAGGGCGTCGCGGTGACCCACCGGAACATCGTGAACATGTTCCACGCCCAGAACAACGGCTACATGCGGCCGGCCGTCGAGGCCGCCGACGGGGGCCGGCTCAAGGTGGCGCTGGTGTCCGGTTTCGGTTTCGACGCCGCCTGGGCAGACCTGCTGCGGATGGTGGCGGGCCACGAACTGCACCTCATCGACGAGGACCTGCGCCGCGACGCGCAGGCGCTGATCGCGTACTCGGCGCGGCACGGCATCGACTCGCTGAGCGTCACGCCGCTGTATGCGACGGAGCTGCTGGACGCGGGCCTGCTGGAGGGTCCCGGATACCGGCCGCGGCTGATCTCTCTCGGCGGCGACCTGGTGGACGACGGCCTGTGGACCGAACTGGGCTCCGGCCCCGTCCCGGCCTACAACTTCTACGGCCCGACCGAGTGCACCGTCGACTCCACCTACAGCCGGATCGCCGGGGAGGTGGCCCCCAGGATCGGCCGCCCGGTGGAGAACTCCCGTTGCTACGTACTGGACCCGGCACTGCGGCTCGTGCCGCCGGGCGCCTCCGGGGAGCTGTACATCGCCGGCGCCGGCCTGGCCCGCGGCTACGTCAACCGGTCCACGCTGACGGCCGAGCGTTTCGTCGCCTCACCCTTCGGTGCTGCGGGCGAGCGCATGTACCGCACCGGCGACCTGGTCCGATGGACCGAGGACGGCGAGCTGGAGTTCCTGGGCCGCGCCGACGAACAGGTCAAGATCCGCGGTTTCCGCATCGAACTCGGCGAAATCGAGGCGGCGCTGCGCCGGCATCCGCAGGTGCAGCAGGCCGCGGTCGTCGCGCGGGAGGACCACCCCGGAGTCAAGCGGCTCGCGGCCTATGTGGTCCCGGCGGCCGGCCGGGCCCCCCAGACGCACATCCTGCGCGAGCACCTGGCGGCGTGCCTGCCCGACTACATGGTCCCCGCGGCCTTCGTCACCCTCGACGCCCTGCCGCTCGGCGCCACCGGCAAGCTCGACCGCAGGGCGCTGCCCGCGCCCGAGTTCACCGGCGCCGCGGACAGCCGCGCGCCACGCGACGCCCGCGAGGAACTGCTCTGCACGCTCTTCGCGGAGGTTCTGGGCCTGAGCCGCGTCGGCATCGACGACAGCTTCTTCGAACTCGGCGGCGACTCCATCACCACCATCCAGCTGGCCACCCGGGCCCGCCGGGCTGGTGTGGTCTTCGCGCCGCGTGACGTCTTCGCCGGCAAGACCGTGGCGGCCCTCGCCCAGGTGTCGGCGACCCCGGAGGACAGCCCCGCCCCCTTCGTGGCCACGGACGGGCCGCTGCTCGACCTGAGCGACGAGGAGTTCGCGGAACTCACGGCCGGACGCGGCCCCGTCGAGGAGGTTCTGCCGCTGACGCCACTGCAGGAGGGCCTGTTCTTCCACGCCGTCTACGGCGGCGAGGGAATCGACCCGTACGCGATGCAGTCGCCGCTGAGGCTGGACGGCGAAGTGGACGCGGCAGGACTGCGCGCCGCCTTCCAGACCCTGCTGGACCGGCACGCCGCGCTCCGGGCCTGCTTCACCCTCCGCCCTGGCGGCGACCCCGTGCAGATCATCGCGCGCCGTACCGAACTGCCGTGGACCGAGCACGACCTGCGCCATGTCCCTCCCGGCGAGCAGTACGCGCGCATCGCCGCCATCCTGGCCACCGACCGGGCGACTCCCTTCGACCCGGCCGTCCCGCCGCTCCTGCGCGTCGCGCTGATCCGCCTCGGGCAGCAGCGGCACGTCCTGGTGATCACCAGCCACCACATCGTGTGGGACGGCTGGTCCATGACCCACGCCCTCGACGAGGTGCTGCGGCTCTACCGGGCAGGCGGCGAAGCGGACACCCTGCAGGAAGCCGTGCCGTTCCGCACCTACCTGAGCTGGCTGTCGGCGCAGGACGGTGCGGCGAGCCTGGCCGCATGGGGCCAGGCCCTGGCCGGCCTGGAGGAACCGACCTTGGTCGCCCCCGGCGCCGCGACGGCACTCGAGCAGCCGCCGGCCCGCGTCGTCACCGAGCTCGGCGAGGAGACGGCCGCGGCTCTGGCCACCACCGCCCGCTCCCACGGTCTGACCACCAACACGCTGATCCAGGGCGCCTGGGCGCTGCTGCTGTCCACGCTCACCGGGCGGCAGGACGTCGTCTTCGGAGCCACCGTCTCCGGACGGCCGCCGGAGGTTCCCGGCGTCGAGGATCTGATGGGACTGCTGATCAACACGGTCCCGGTCCGGGTGACCCTGGACCCCGGACGGACGCTGGCCGGTCTGCTGGGCGAGCTCCAGGACCGGCAGGCCGCCCTCACCGCGCACCACCATGTCAGGCTGCCCGCCCTCCTGCGCCACACCGGGCACGGCGAACTCTTCGACACGGCGGTGGTCTTCCAGAACCTCGACTGGGACGACGAAGCCCTGCAGAGCGAGGAGCTGCGCGTGTGCTCCTACGAGGGCGACGAGCAACCGCCGGTGATCCACTACCCGCTGAGTCTGGCGGTGACCCCGGGCAACGCGGGCTGGCGGCTGGAGCTCGGATACCGCACAGACGTGTACGACGAAGGGGCCGCCGTCCAGCTGGCTCAGCAGCTGGAGCTGCTGCTGACGTCGCTGGCGACCGGCCTGGACCGACGCGTCGGCGAGGTCGACCTGCTCACGCCCGGCCGGCGGGACCTGGTACTGCGGGAGTGGGGCGCGGGTGAGGCGGCGCCGTCAGCGGCGACCATGGCCGAGCTGTTCCAGGCGCAGGTCGCCCGGGACGGGAACGCCATCGCGCTGGTCTGCGGCGAGGAGAAGCTGACCTACGCCGAGTTGAACCAGGCCGCGAACCGGCTCGCCCACCAACTGACCGGCCGTCACGGCATCGGCCCGGGCACGCGTGTCGCGCTCGCCCTGCCCCGCGGCACCGACTGGATCACCGCCGTCCTGGCCGTCACCAAGACCGGAGCCGCCTTCGTCCCCGTCGACCTGGCCTACCCGACCGACCGCGTCCACCACATCCTCACCGACGCCCGGCCCGGCTGCTTGATCACCACCTCCCGCACCGGGCTCGCCCACGACGCCACCGCCCCCCGCACCCTCCTTCTCGACGACCCCGCCCTGGCGACGGCCCTCGAGAGGCGACCCATCACCGACCCCGCACCGGCGACCGACCCGTCGCAGACCGCCTACCTGATCTACACCTCGGGCTCCACCGGCACCCCCAAGGGCGTCGCGGTCACCCATCAGGGCTTGACCGGTCTCAGCCACAGCCAGACCAGCCGGCTCCACGTCACTTCCGACAGCGCCGTACTGCAGTTCTCCTCCCCCGGCTTCGACGCCATCGTCTTCGAGTTGGCCATGGCATTGCTGACCGGCGCCCGCCTGGTCCTCGCACCGGGCGAGTCCCGCCTCCCCGGCGACGAGCTCATCGCCCTCATCGCCCGCCACCGCGTCACGCACGCCACCCTGATCCCCTCCGTCCTGGCCGCCCTCGACCCCGCGACCGTCCCCAGCCTGGCCACCCTCGTCGTCGCCGGCGAGGCCCTTCCCCAGCCCTTGCTGGACCGCTGGGCGGCGAAGCTGCAGATGTTCAACGCCTACGGACCCACCGAATCCACTGTCTGGTCCACCGTCTCCGCGGCCCTGGAACCCGGCCGGCCCCCGGTCATCGGCAGCCCCATCGCCGGCACCCGGACCTACGTGCTCGACGACACACTTCGCCCGGTGCCGCCCGGCACCACCGGCGAGCTCTATCTCGCCGGGGCCGGGCTGGCCCGCGGCTACGTCAACAACCCCGCCCTGACCGCACAGCGCTTCGTCGCCTCACCCTTCGGCGAACCCGGTGAACGGATGTACCGCACCGGTGACCTCGCCCGCTGGACGCGGGACGGGGAGCTGGAGTTCATCGGCCGGGCCGACGAACAGGTCAAGATCCGTGGCTTCCGCATCGAACTCGGCGAAATCGAGACCACCCTGCGCCGGCACCCCGGCATCGACCAGGCCACCGTCCTCGTCCGGGAGGACCGGCCCGGAACCAGACACCTCGTCGCCTACTTCGTGCCGGCCCACGACAGCCCCCCCGGAATCGAGGAGGTCCGGGCCCACCTCGCCGGGACACTGCCCGAGTACATGATTCCCGCCGCCTTCGTCACCCTGGAGGCGCTGCCGGTGACCGTCACCGGGAAGCTCGACCGCAAGGCACTGCCCGCACCGGAGTTCACCGGCGACGGCGGCAGCCGCGCCCCGCGGGACCCCCGCGAGGAACTCCTGTGCACCCTGATCGCCGACCTCCTCGGCCTCGACCGGGTCGGCGTCGACGACAACTTCTTCGAACTCGGCGGTGACTCCATCACCTCCATCCAACTCGTCTCCCGCGCCCGCAAGGCGGGGCTCGCCTTTGCCCCACGCGACGTCTTCGCCGCGAAGACCGCGGCCGGCATCGCCCTGGCGGCGACGGAGGCGGACCCCGGCACCGCGCCCGAGGACCCGGCCGGAGCGGAGCAGGAGCCACTGGTCGACCTCAGCGCCGAGGAGCTCGACGAGTTCGAGGAGCTGCTCCGTGTCTGACCCGCACCCCCTCGGCCGGTGCCGGGGCCCCACCGGGGGCGACCGCGGGACGGAACGGCACGTCAGTACATCCATTCCCACCCACACCCAACCCGAGAAGAAGGAGTCCGTCATGGCCAACCCGTTCGAGAACAAGGACCAGTCCTTTCTCGCCCTGGTCAACGACGAGGGCCAGTACTCACTGTGGCCGAGCTTCGCGGCCGTCCCGGACGGCTGGACGGTCGTCCACGGTCCCGGGGACCGCGAGGCCTGCCTGGCCCACATCGAGGAGGCCTGGACAGACATGCGGCCCAAGAGCCTGATCGCGGCCACGGCCGGCGCGGCGGCCTGAGCGGTCCGGCCCCGTCCGCTCCTCACCTGTGCCGCCCGGTTCCCGTACCGGGCGGCACACCGGCAACCGCACGAGTTGCCGCCCGGTTTCCTTCAGCCAGTGGGCCCCGCTCGCCACACTCACTGCTGTTCCCCTTTCCCCACCCGCCTTCCGCCTCCCGTCGGGCGGCTTCGCTTCGCGGAGGTCACGATGGCACCGCCCGGCACACTCCCGGTTCAGGCAGGAGTCCTGGCCCGCATCGCCGTTGCCGTCCGCGCCCGGCTGCCGGGGCCGTTCCCCGGCGACCCGCGCGGCCGGCTCCTTTCCGGTGAGGCACTGCCGCTGCCCGCCGTCGCCGGATACGCCGCGCTGATCAGGCCGCGCCGGCGGCGGGCCGGCCGCCAGGCGACGGTGTGCCGCACGCTGACCAACCCCAGCGGAGCGTCCGAAATCGTCATGCCCGGCATCGGCCGCCGGCTCGGCCTGATCACCGGGGAGACGTTCACCGGCACGGTGCCGGTGGCGTTCGCGGCCACCGGGCCGGCGGGCCCGCTGCCGCGGGACCTGCGCAGCACGGCCTCGGCACCGCAGGAGCCGACGGACGCGGCGGGCACCGCTCCCCCGACGCAGGAGGCCCCCATCGTCTGCTCCGGAACCCGTCGCACGCCGTCGACCACACCCGCCCAGGCGAAGGAAGGCAGTCCGCCATGTCCCTTTCACCGTACTTCGGTTACCAACGGCACCCCGAGGAGAACGTCGTGCTCATCACCTACCGCTGCCGACGGCTGTGCAGTGTGCGCGGCGCCGGCCGGGTCGAGGACCTGCTGCGGGAACTGAGCGAGGGCGACCCCCAGCAGGTCCTGGCCCGCTGGAGCGACGAACTGCTGACCGAGCGGCAACCGGCCCGCCGGCACGAGACCGCGGCCTGAAGGGACACCACAGATGACCACCACCGACGCCGCGCCGGCCACGAAGCCGTCGCCATGCGCACCGGCCCGGCTCTCCACGGCCACCGCACTGATCTGCCTGCCCTTCGCGGGCGCCGGCGCAGGCTTCTTCCGCAAATGGCGCTCGCTCGCACCGGAAGGGCTGACCCTGCTGCCGGTCCAGCTCCCCGGACGTGAAGAGCGGTACTTCGAGACGCCCCACACCGACGTGGCCACCGCGATGGACCAGGCGCTGCCGTGGGTCATCGACCGGCTGAACGAACTGGGCGAGGCCGCCGGACGCGTCGCGCTCTACGGCCACAGCCTCGGCGCGGAGCTCTCCTTCGAACTGGCCCGGCGTCTGGTCCACGCGGGCAGGCCGGTCAGCCGGCTCCTGGTGAGCGGCGCACCCGGCCCGCGCGACCGGCAGATCGAGCGGGTCAGTCACCTCGACGACGACGCGTTCCTGGCGGGTCTGCGCCGAGTGGCCGGCTATCGCCATCCGGCCATGGACCACCCGGAGATGCTCCAGGTGATGATGCCGTTCCTGCGTGCCGACAACACCATGCACGAGGACTACCGCTCCGCGCACACGGCGCTGCTGGACGTGCCGATCACCTCACTCCGCGGCCGCGACGACCACCTGGTCGGCGCGGCCGAGGCGGCCCGATGGGCCGGCGAGACCACTGCCGGTTTCCGCAGCGTCGAAGTCGACGGCGGCCACATGTACCTGACCGAGACGGAACATGCCGCGACCCTGCTTCGCGTCGTCGCCGACGAGCTCGAAGGAGGCCACTGAGCCATGACCGTGAGCGACGCACCGCCCTCCCGCTGCCCGTTCGCCCCGGCGGCACCCGACCTGGTCGACCCGCGGCTCTACAGCCACGGCGACGCGCCGCGCGCATGGCGCGAACTGCAGAACCTGGACCACCTGCACTGGCAACAGGCGGGACCGGACCGCGGCTTCTGGTCGGTGGTGCACTACCGCGAGGGCGACGAGGTGCTGCGCGACACCCGCACCTTCACCTCCGAGCGCGGGACGCTGCTGGACCTGCTCGGAACCGACGACCCGGCCGGCGGCCGGCAACTGGCCGTCACCGACCCGCCGCTGCACACCGCCCGGCAGGCCAGACTGAAGCGCGCCCTGACCAGCAAGGCCGTGGGACGGCAGCACGAGCAGATCCGTTCCCTCGTCGTGGAGCTGCTGCAACCCCTGGGCGACGGCGGAGTCTTCGACTTCGGGGCCGCGATGGCGGCGATGCCGATGTGGGTGACCGGCACGATGATGGCCCTGCCCCGTACCGACTGGGAGTGGCTCACCCGGGTCACCACCATGTGCATCGCCGCCGACGACCCGGAGTTCCAGGAGCCCGGCGGGCGCGAGGCCACTCTCAGCACCGCGCACATGGAGCTGTTCGGCTACTTCCAGGACCTGATCAGGCACCGCACCGAGAACCTGGGCACGGACCTGCTCAGCACCCTGCTGACTACCCGCTTCGAGGGCCGCCTGATGTCTCCGGGTGAGGTCGTCTCGAACTGCTACAGCCTGCTGCTCGGCGCCAACGTCACCACACCGCACGCCCCGACATTCGTCATGGCCGAGTTCGCCGACGGCGACGTGCTCACCGACTGGGCCGCGCACCCGGAGGTCAACCGGTCCGGCTACGAGGAGGCGCTGCGCTGGTCCTCCCCGGTCAACCACGTGATGCGCTACGCCACCCGGGACACCGTCCTGCGCGGCACCCCCGTCGCCGCCGGCGACGCCGTGGTGGTCTGGCTCGGCGCGGTCAACCGGGACGAACGGGTCTTCGCCGACCCGGATCGGTTCGACCTGCGCCGGCGTCCGAACAAGCACCTCGCGTTCGGCATCGGCCCGCACTACTGCGTGGGGCACAGCGTCGCCCGCGCGACGCTGAGCCTGCTGTTCGAGGAGCTCCTCTCCCGTTACCAGGACTTCCGCTCGGCCGGCCGGCCGGAGCGGCTGATCTCCAACTTCGCGTCGGGCTACAAGCACGTGCCCATCACCGCCCGCCGCCGCTGACCCGACCCGCAGGAGGATCGATCATGACCCAGCCCGTTCACGTCGCCGACACCCACGCCCTCGCCCTGGTCCGCTCACTGTGGGCGGAGGTCCTCGAAGTCGCCGACGACACGACGGTTCCGGTGGACACCAACTTCTTCGACGCGGGCGGCGACTCGCTGCTGCTGGTCGCGCTGGTGGAGCGGATCCGCCAGGCCACCGGCCGGCCGGTGCGCACCATGGACGTGCTCCGTGCCGGCACGGTACGCGGCCAGGCCGAGCTGCTGGCCGGCCAGGAGGCGGTGGCGCGATGACCGAGGAGGAAGACCGGATGGACTTCCCCAGCGACCTTCAGGGCCAGGCCTCCTCGGGAGGCCCGGCCCTGTGGGCGTCGCTGGGGACCGACGCCCGCCTGCGAGCCGACGTCACCACACGCTGTGCGAAGCTCGGCGTCGGGCCTGACGCCCTGCTGCTCGCCGCCTTCGCACTGACGCTGGGCCGCTGGACCGGCTGCCGCATCCTGCCGGTGCGCTGCGGCGGGCGGACCGTCCAGGTCGGGATTCACGAGGAGCAGAGCACCGACGAGATGCTCGGCGCCGTCGAAGCGCTGCTGCGCGGCACGGACGGGTACGCCGGGAGCGCACAGGCGGGTTTCGGTCCGGACGCGGAACCGGGCAACGGCCTCAAGGCCGTCCTGCGCGCCGACTGGCACGGTCAGGACTGGTCGGGCTCGGTCGGCGCCGCGTCCGGGGTATGGACACAGGCGGAACTCTCCGCGTTCGCCGACGACCTGCCGGCCGCAGCGGCCGAGCTGGCCGCCGGATCGGGTCCGGTGGAGGACGTCCGCGGCATCTCCGCCGGCCGGCGCGCGCTGCTGGCCCGGATCAACCGGACCGGCCGGGACTTCCCGGCGGCCTCGCTGGAGGAGCTCTTCCGCCGGACCGCGCACCGGCTGCCGGAGTCCGTCGCGGTGCGCGACGGCGCCACGGAGCTGACCTACCGGCAACTCGATGCGGCCGCGGCGGCCCAGGCGCGGCTACTGGCCGAGGCCGGGGTCCGCCCCGGCGACACGGTACTCATCGGCCTGCCCCGCTCCGCGGCCGAGGTGGTGGCCGTCCTGGGCACGGTACGGGCCGGCGCCGCCTACGTCGGTGTGGATCTCACTCTGCCTCCCGCGCACCTGGCGCACATCATCGCGAAATGCCGCCCGGCGGCCGTGCTGCACGACCGGGAGCAGGAGCATCCGGCGCTGCCGGGCGTCCGTTCCGTTCCGGTGTGGAACCCGTCCTGGCGGCCCGACGCCCCGGAAGAGGTCGTGGTGCGCCCCGAGGCGGGCGACCGGCTCGCCTACATCGCCTTCACCTCCGGATCGACGGGCGAGCCCAAGGGCGTCTGCGTGCCGCACCGCGGCGTGATACGGCTCGTGTGCGGCGCGGACTACGCCGGTCTGGGACCGGGTGACCGGGTGCTGCGCTTGTCGCCGCTGGCTTTCGACGCCTCCACTTTGGAACTGTGGGGCGCGCTGCTGACCGGTGCGGCTCTGGAGGTCTACGACGAGCCGCTGCCGTCCCCCAGCGAACTGGGCGACTTCCTGGTGGCGCGCGGCGTGAGTGTCGCCTGGCTCACCGCGGGACTGTTCCGGCTGCTCGCCGAGTTCGCCCCGCAGTCGGCTGCGGGTCTACGGCAGATCCTCTCCGGTGGCGACGTGGTCCCGCACGAACACGTCGCCCGGCTGCTGGAACGGCACCCCGGGCTGGTCGTCACCAACGGCTACGGACCGACCGAGAACACCACCTTCACCACCACCCACTCGGTCACCCGTCCCCAGGACTCGGACGGTCCGCTGCCGATCGGCACCCCGGTGCCGGGCACCGGCGTCCACGTCCTCGACGACCGGGGCAGACTGCTTCCTCCAGGCGCCGTCGGTGAGCTGTACGTGTCCGGCGACGGGCTGGCCACCGGCTACCTGGGCGACCCGGAGGAGACCGCACGGCGCTTCGGCCGCTTCTCGCCGGACCTGCCGGAGCGCCTGTACCGGACCGGAGACCTGGTCCGCCTGGACGGCCACGGCCGGCTGCGCTTCCTGGGCCGCGCCGACGACCAGGTTAAGCTGCGCGGCTACCGCGTCGAGCCGGCCGCCGTCGGCGGCGCGCTGGCCCGCATGCCGGGAATCCAGGACGCGCTGGTCTTCGCGGTGGGTGCGGACAGCGCCACCAAGCGCCTGGTCGCGGCCGTGGTCCCGGCCGAGGGCGCCCGGGCCGAGCCCGCCGGACTGCGGCGCGCGCTGGCGGAACGGCTGCCCACCTACATGGTGCCGGCGCTGTGGACCGTGGTGGACCGGCTTCCGCTCACCCGCAACGGCAAGGTCGACCGCAAGGCGCTCGCCGCCACGGCGCGTCCGGCCCGCTGACTGCGGCCGGCCACCGGCCGCCGCTTCGGGGCCCTGCACCGCCGCCCCGCGGTGCAGGGCCCCTCGGCGTGCGGGGGCCGGCCGGGGCGGGATGCGATCAGCGGGCCGGAGGACGCCGAAGGGGGCGGCCCGTTCGCGCTGCGAACGAACCGCCCCTGCGGTCGGACCGGCCCGGTATCAGGCCTTCTTGGAGAGCAGGACGCCGAACTGCAGGCCGCTGGAGTCGGCGCGCGGGTCCGGGTCGGCTGAGGCCTCGACGGTCAGGCCGAGCCGCTCGAAGAGCTCCCCCCACCACACGCGCGTCTCCAGGCGCTGCTCGGTGATGTGGTGGATCAGGAAGTACGGGTTGTAGAAGGTCTTCGCCAGACCGTGGCTGCCCATGACCGGGGCGAGCGGCCGGTGGTCCATCTCGACGATCAGCCAGCGGGCCTCGGGGTACCGCTCGAAGGTCCGGGTCAGCAGGTTCTCCACGAACTCGAGTCCCTGCTGCTGCAGCACCTCCTGGAGCACGAAGGCGGTCATGAAGCAGATACCGCGGCCGTTCTCCGGCAGGTCCAGTGTGAGGACGTCCTCGGCAGCGGCCTGGACCATGTCGACCCGGCCCTCCAGGCCGAGTGCGGCACGGCGGCGCTCGCCGAGCACCACGGAGCCCTCGTTCGGCTCGACACCGAGCCCGTGCAGGTCCGGCTGGGCCACCAGCAGGTCCATCAGGAAGGCGCCGTCGCCGCAGCCGAGGTCCACGACGGTCTCGGGGCGGACGGTCGCGGCCGGGTCCAGCAGCTGCTCGACGATCGGCAGCGCGTCGTGGGCGCCGATGCCGCAGCTGCCCTCGCCCACCTTGGTGGTGTTGCGGGTGGCGTAGCTGCCGCCGTCCGCCAGGACGTCGCCGAGCTGGTCCATCGACGACGCGTAGCCGCCGACCAGCATCTCGTACCAGGGCGCGAAGGGGAGGGTCTCCAGCGCCTTGCCGCTGATGGACCAGCCGCCGTCCTCGAGTACCGCGTAGCCCTCGTTGCGCAGGTAGCGCAGCAGGCCGCCGGTGCGGTAGGCGTCGAGGCCGAGCTGCTCGGCGAGCGTCTCGGCGGTGGCGCCCGGCTCCTTCTTCAGTGCGTCGAACAGGCCCACGTGCATGGCGTGGTGCAGGGCCTGGGCGAGGAAGAAGTAGCGGACCGGCTGGGTGTTGTCGATCAGACGGCGCTCGAAGTCGTCGCTGAGGAGTGTCATGAGGGTTTCGCCTCTCGGTGTGTGGTTGCTGCGGTGCGGTGCGGTGCCGTTCGGGGGTGATGTCTCAGGCGGCCGCGCGAGCGGTACGGGAGCGGGCGAGCCGGCCCAGACTGCGGTTCAGCCGTGCATGGTCCTCGGGGGTGCCGACGCTGATGCGCAGCCAGCCGGGCAGGCCCACGGCGGCGCCGTCCTTGGCCCGGACCCGGTCCTCGGCCAGGACCTCTGCCAGCGCCTCCTGTGCGGCCGGCTCCGGACGGGCCAGGACGAAGTTGGTCTGCGAGTCGCGGACCTCCGCGAACAGGCCGGCCTCGCGCAGGATCGTGCACAGGTCGGCACGGCCCGCACGGACGTACTCGGCGAGCCGGGTCATGAACGCCGGGTCCTCCAGCAGGCCGGCGGCCGCGTGCAGGCTGACGGCGTCGATCGGCATGAAGCGGCGCTGCGGCGCCAGCCGCGCGATCACGGCCGCTTCGGCGATCAGGCAGCCGAGCCGGATCCCGGCCAGGCCGGCGGCCTTGGAGAAGCTGCGGTACACCAGCAGGCCTGCCTGGGGGCCTCCGGTGCGGGCCAGGATGCCCGGCCGGTCGGAGAACTCCTGGTAGGTCTCGTCGACGAAGACGTACCCGGCGGCCTCGCGCAGCTCGTCGATCCAGGCGTCCGGCAACAGGCCGCCGGTGGGGTTGCCCGGCTGGGCGAGGTAGACGATGTCACCGGCACCCAGACCGATCGGCACGCCGGGGCCCGGCTGCCAGTGGGGGCCGAGCGGGATCGGGTGGAAGGGCTTGCCGTTGGCGGCCGCCCGGTCCGGGTAGCCGTCGAAGCCGGGCTGCAGGCCCCAGGCCGCTCCGGCCAGGGACAGCGTCATGTCGATGCCCTCGTCCACGCCCGCGGTCAGCAGCACCTGGTCGGTGCCGACGCCGTGGTGGGCGGCGGCCAGCGCGGTCACCTCCTCCAGCAGGCCGCGCGGATAGCGGTGCAATCGCTCCGCGGCGTCGACGACGCGCTTGACGGCCGACGGGGGCGGGCCGATGGGGCTCTCGTTCCAGTCGAGCAGGGCTTCCCCGTCAGCCGACGGGTGGGCTGCGACCACTTTCTGCCTCCTTGTGTGGACCCTCTCCGGGTTCGTCTGCCTGGCGTCTTCGTCCGCCTGCGGCGATGGTGCCGGTGCGGTACCCGGGCCTCCCAGGCAACGGGCAGGCAACTCGTCCGAGGATCGCGGTGGTTGAGCTGCCGGTCGGCAACCGCTCCTCACCCGGCCGGGAGGAACGCCGGGCGCAGCACCTCGTCGAGCGCCTGCTGCACGGCGTCGCGGTTGTCCGGGTCGAGCAGGAAGAAGTGCGCGCCGGGCAGGATGCGCGTCTCGCAACGGCCTGCGGTGCGCTGCGCCCAGTCCCGCAGCTCGGCCGGTGGGACGTAGGGGTCGTCGGCGCCGCCGAGAATGAGCAGCGGCGACTCCAGGCGGACACCGTCCATGGCGTGGGTCGTCTCCGCGTCGAGCCGGGTGTCGCTGCGGAACAGTTCGATCAGCTTGGTCCGCCAGAAGTCGTCCTCGAGCAGTTTCGGCGCGGTGTTGCCGGCGGCCGTGAAGAACCCGACGATGTCGTCGTCGTCCAGGCCGCGCAGCGTCTCCAGGGCGACGCCGGTGGGTTTGCGGGCGCTGATGACGACGCCGTGGCAGAGCGCCGGCGTGGCTGCCGCGCAGGCCAGTGCCAGGCTGACTCCCATGCTGTGGCCGAGGAACCAGGTCGGCAGCGGTTCCAGATCGGCCAGTTCGTGGGCGACGGCGGTGACGATCTCCTCGTGGCCGGCGACCGGCGGTTCGGAGAACCGGCGTTCCCGGCCGGGCAGGGAGACGCCCAGCACCTCGATCTCGGCCGGGAGGCCGGCCACCAGGGGGCGCAGCGAGGCCGCGCCGGCGGCGGCGTAGGGGAAGACGACCAGCCTCGCGGTCTCCGGCGGGGCGTCCTTGGGCCGCTTACGCAGCGGAAAGAGCCACTGGGGAGGGTCGGTGTTCACGGGGCACACCTCTCTGTGGGTGCTTCAGTGCGTGTCGACGGTGCGCGGAAACCGATGGTCACGACCTCCACTGCCAGGACCCCGCGACGCGTCAGGCTGTCGAGCAGCCGACGAGCCTGTCCGGCGCCGTAGACCAGCAGGCTGTTGCCGTGCAGTCGTCGCTGCTCCATCTGCCGCCGGCTGACCTGCAGCAGCGGAGAGTCGTGCGGAGTGACGGTGATCTGCTCGACGTCAGTTCCGCGCAGCCAGTGCCGCACGGTCGCCCCGGCGTCGGCGAAATCGCCGGGGACCTCGACGATGCCGAGGACGTGGCCTCGCCCGCCGGGACGGAGCACGCGGGGAGCCATCGCCACCACGGCGCTCAGCAGTCCTTCCATCGTGGACTGCCCGAACTCGCCGTCACCGACTTCGTCGTCGATGCGGGGCAGCGTCGGCGCGTTGAAGACCAGGTGATCAAAGCGATGGTCTGTCCGGACCGTGTGATCGGCGAAGTCACCTTCGGAAAAAGGGGTGTGCCGTGCATTCAGTGCTGCATTCGCAGTCGCGTAGGCGACGCAGCGCGGGTTGAGGTCGAGCCCGGCGGACCGGTGACCGCGCCGGCCCGCGTGCAGAGCCAGGAAACCGGTTCCGCATCCGACGTCCAGGACGGATCCGTCGAGCCCTTCCAGCGTGTCGAGGAGCAGCAGGCTGGAGGCGTGCGGCGGCATCACCAGGTCGTCGCCGGAGACCGCCACGAGTTCCTGCGGACCGGGGCTACGGAACAGCTGGTCCGAGAGGAACCACTGCCCATGGTACGGAGTGAGCGAGACTCGGCCGCGGCACAGTCCGCTGCCGCGGTCGAGCAGAGCCAGCTCTTCCAGGGTGCGCAGCAGTCCGCGCCGGAGGGTGCTCCTGACCCACTCGTCGGGGACGCTCCGGTTGAGGACGAAGAGCGACGTCAGCAGTGACGCCTCCGCCTGCTGCCCCCGAGGCCGTGAGCCGTCGGAGAAGAAGGCATGACGTGAGGTGTTGCTCAGCAGGTGCTCAGGTGAGGGGGCTGCGACGGCACGCGCGGCGGCGTACTCGTCGAAGCCCACCTCACCGAGCAGCGCGCCCAGCTCGCACAGCACGGACGCGGTTGCGCTGTCGGCGAGCCCGGCGGGATCAAAGGTGCGTTCCAGAACGGGCACCAGACGGCCTTCCTTTCCTCTCGAAGAGATCGGATCTGCCGGTGCCGGTCAGCGGTCAACGGTTCCGCAGTCCGCGGCGGAGTTGCGGACGAGCACCGCGGCGACGGCGGTGACCGAGGCGTCCTCGAAGAAGTCCTCAGGCGGCAGGACCTCCTCCCCGAAGATCTCCTCCGCGCCGGCGATGAACCGCGCAGCTGCGAGGGACGTGCCGCCGACTGCGAAGAAGTCGGTCGCCGGTCCCGCGACCGTCAGGCCCAGGGCGCGCCAGTTTTCGGCCACCCAGTCCTCGATCTCCTGCCGGGTCGCCGGACGGCTCTGTGTCGTCTGCACGGTCATGCGGACCTCCGAAGCTGTCGGACCGGGAACGGGAAGCCGTTCACGGTCTGCTGAACGAATCTGTTGTGCTGGTAGGTGTCCTCGCCCGAGGTGAGGACGGTCCCGTAGCGGTCGAGGCTCACCGTGGAGCCGAACTCCTGCAGTTCGGTGAGCCCGGGGTAGACGCGCACCTCGGTGGGCAGGTAGCGCACCGAGTAGCCCAGGCGGGTCTGGTCCGCGCTGGTGTTGGGGTGCGAGGCGTGCATCAGGGTGGACCAGAAGATGACGAACTGGCCCTGCTTCATCACGGCGGACCGGGCCTCGGACTCGTCCGGGACCCAGTTCGGGTCCTTCTGGAGCTGGCGGTAGTCGTAACCGTAGAAGCCACGGTGAGTGCCCTGCTTCTCCACTCGGTTGACCGCCGCAGGGTCGTAGTCCAGGTTCTTGCTCTCGTCGTAGTACATCTCGCGGTGCGTGCCGGGCATGACTTGCAGGGCACCGTTCTCGACGGTGGCCTCGGTGAACGCCGTCCAGACGGTGATGGTGCCGCGCCGGTCGGAGCCGGCGGGCCACTGGATCTGCGGTGTGTGTCCCTTGGTGAAGCCGGCGAACTCGTCGGCCTGGTGCCAGTCGGTGCCCTCGTCTCCGGGGTACTTGGAGAGGAACTCCGAGCGCCAGCAGAGGGTGTCGGGACCGAGGAGGGACGCGACACGGTCGACGATCTCCGGGCGGGTGACATGCCGGGCCAGGAAGTCGATGTCGAGGTGCCGGTCGTAGTTGGAGATGGTCGACGCCTGCTTCTCGCCGCTGTACACCGACGTCTTGTTGCTGATGAGCTTGGGGCGCAGCGCGCGCAGGTCCTGTTCCATCTCGGCCGGGTCGTACAGGTCGAACGGGCCGATGTATCCGTCGCGTTCGAACTGAGCGATCTCGTCGGAACTGAGTGAGAAGTCCTTCCGGGACATGCTGGTTCCTCCTTCTCTCGGAATGGTGGGATGCCCGGCCGACTGGCCGGAGGCTCCTATCAGGCAGCGGCTCGCCGGGCATCGGCCCGGAGCTTTGCGGCGAGATCTTCGATGGCACTGCAGGCGTACAGATCGCCCACGGTGACACCGTGCTCGGGCAGGGCCTCGACGAGGATGGAGTGCAGACGGATCAGCAACAGCGAGTCGCCGCCCACGTCGAAGAACCAGTCCTCGGGGCCGAAATCACGGTGGCCGAGCACGCGCTCCCAGGCGTCCGCGATGACGGTCTCCAGACGGTCGTCGGACGTACCGGCGGCAGTTCCCGACTCCGGTCGGGCCGCTGCGGCGCCCGCCGGCGCGGCGGGCCCCTCCTCGGCGGCGAGTTGCCGCAGCCGGTCGCTGTCGAGCTTTCCGTTCGCGGTGACCGGGAAGGTGTCCACCTCGGCCCACAACCCGGGCACGGCGTGACCGGGCAGCCGGTCGGCGGCGTGGGAGCGCAGCTCGTCCGCAAGCCCGAGGCGAGCGCCGACGACAGCGGCCAGCAGCTGGTGGTCCCCGTCGCCGAGCGGCACGACGAGGACGGCCGCGTCGCGGACCTCGGGGTGCTTGCGAAGCACCGCGGTGACCTGCTCGGGCTCGACGCGGAAGCCGCGGACCTTGATCTGCCGGTCGCGGCGCCCCAGGAAGCGCAGGTTGCCCTCGCCGTCCCACCTCACCAGGTCGCCGGTGCGGTAAAGCCGCCGGCCGCCTGCCGCGCCGCCGAAGGTGCCGAAGGCGCGTTCCGTCTCCTGGGCCGCCGCGGCGTAGCCCGCCGCCAGGCCCTCGCCGTAGGTGTACAGCTCACCGACGCCGCCGGGCGGGACGAGACGACGGGCCCGGTCGAGCACCACCACGCCGGTGCCCTGGATCGGGCGGCCGATCGGCAGCGCAGAGGCCGCGGCCGCGGCCGGATCCTCCACATGGTGCACCGCGGTGAAGGTCGTGTTCTCGGTCGGCCCGTAGCCGTTGCTGACACGCAACCCGGGGCAGCTTCGCAGCACCCGGGCGACCTGAGCGGGCGGGACCACGTCCCCGCCTGTCAGCAGCTGCAGCACCGAGCGGAAGGCATCCGGACGGAAGTCGGCAACCAGCCTGAACACGCCGGCGGTCAGCCAGAGGCCGGTCACCTCACGCTGCCTCAGGAAGCGGCCCAAGGCCGAGGCGGTGACGTGGCGGCCGGTGAAGACCTCGACGGTGCCGCCGGCGAGCAGCGGCGCGAAGACCTCCAACGTGGAGGCGTCGAAGGCCAGGGGGGCCAGTCGCAGGAAGCGCGCGGTCGCCCCGGGGCGCAGGAAGTGCGGCCGGTGCGTCAGCCGGATCACGCCGCGGCAGCGGATCATCGCGCCCTTGGGCGCGCCGGTGGTGCCGGAGGTGAAAGCCAGGTAGGCGATGCGGTCGGGGTCCGCGGGCGCGGGCGGCGGAGCGGACGCGGCGGTGTGGGTGCCGGCGGCACCTACGTCCAGCAACGTGCGTCCCCGGCCGGCCGCGCCGAGCGCCGCCAGCCGGTCGGCGTCGCCGAGGACCACCCGGGCCTGCGCGCGGTCCAGCACGGCGGCGGTGGCCGATGCGGGGTTGTCGGAGTCGAGGCCCACGTAGGCGGCACCGATCCGCAGCACCGCGGCGATCGCGACGATCTCCTCGGCCGAGCGGCCGAGCGCCAGACCGACCCGGTCGCCCTCGCCGACCCCGGCGGCGGCGAGCCGGGCGGACACCTCGGCGGCCCGCTCGACGAGCCGGCGGTAGCTCAGTGTCTTCTGGGGGGCGTCCCCGTCACGTACGGCGGGTGCCTCGGGCGTGCGGGCGGCGACCTCCTCGATGAGTTGCCACAGACCGTCCCGTGTGTCGGCGCCGGGGCCGCGTCCAAGGGTCTCCAGCCGACGACACTGTCCCGGGGTGACGGTGGTCACCGCGGCGACCGGGCCGTGGGGCGCCGCTGTCAGCTCCGACAACGCCTGCTCGAAGGAGGCGGCCAGGTCGGCGGCCTCCTGGGCGGTCAGCACCGAAGTCGCGTACTCGAGTTCCAGGCGCGGCCGGTCGTCCCAGACCAGGACGTTCAGCATCGCGTCGTACGCCGTACCGCCGGTGTGCCCGACCTGCACCCGGAAATCCACCTCGCCGGCGGACAGGGTGGTGGGCACCAGTTCGTCGGGCGCGCCGAAGGCGATCTGCGCCAGCGGGTTGCGGGCGCGGTCACCTCCGCGAGTGAGTTCCGCCGCGAGGTCTTCGAAAGGCACCCGGCCGAAGCGCAGGGACTCGCGCAGCGCCTGGGCGGTGTTCCGCACGTAGTCGGCGACGGTGCCGTTCTCGGGCACCTCGCAGGCCACGGGGCCGAGCCCGGTGGCGCCGCCGACGACTCGCATCGCGGTCCGGGTGTGGCGCCCCACTGCGGGGACGCCCATGATGAGCCTCTCCCGACCGGTGCGGCGAGCCACGACCAGTGCCCAGGCGCCGAGCAGGACGGCGTTGCGGCTGACGGAAAGGGAGCCTGCGAGCTGCACGCAGCCTTCGCGTGCCTCGTCGGAGAGGGTGAAGGGGATCCGGGCGCCTCCGCAGGTACGCACGGCAGGCCGGTCCAGGTCGCCGGGCAGTTCCACGACTGTGGGCCAGGTGCCGAGCATCTTCGCCCGTTCGCCGGTCAGACGAGCGACTTTCTCGGTTCGGCCGGCCGCGGCAAGCAGCTCCATACCGGGCGCCTCGCCCTCATCGGCTGTGTCGGCGTCCGCCGCGTAGTCGGCGGCGATTTCTTCGAAGAGCAGGCCGATGCTCCAGCCGTCGAGCACGGCGTGGTGACCGAGCACCGTCAGCACGGCCCGGTCGGGGCCGGCCAGGGTCAGCACGAAGCGGACGGGTGGCGCGTCGTAGGGGCGCAGCACGGCCGGTGCGGTCGGGCCAAGCAACCGGTGCACCAGCTCGACAGGGTCGGTGTCCGCGGGAAGAGTGGGCAGTTCCTGCTCCACCACGGTGGGCTGCCACCGCGTCAGCACACCGGCGCCCAGCCGGCCGCTCTCGGCGTCACGGGCGAAGACCGTGCGCAGGGCGGCGTGGCGTCGGGTGACCCGGTCCAGTGCGGCGCGCAGCCGCCGCCGGTCGAGCGGGCCGGTGAGGCGGGCGCTGACCATGAGGTGGAACGGCGAGGGCAGGCCGGCCAGCGCTTCCTCGGCGGAGAGGATCCCCTCCTGCGCACGGGTCACCGGGCGGAGGGGTGCCGCGTCCTGTGCTGTGCTCTCCTGAACATTCACTTCGGCGTCCTTCGCGTTCTGGCTCGTCGGTCTCGGGTACCGCCGTCAGGCGGCGCGGTCGGCTCGCAGCTGGGCGGCGAAGGCGGAGAGTCCTGCCTTGTCGCGGGCGAACCTGACCGGCAGGCGGCTGAATCCCGCCAGGAAGTTGGAGTGGAAGCGGGCGGTCTCACCGGTCACCTCGATGCCGGAGGCGAACCGGCGCAGCGCGTCCAGCAGCGCGGTGATCTCCACCCGCGCCAGGTGCGCGCCGAGGCAGAAGTGCGGTCCGTAGCCGAAGGCGACGTGCCGGTTCGGCGTGCGGGCCAGGTCGAAGCGTTCGGGGTCGTCGAAGACGGTCTCGTCCCGGTTCGCCGAGGAGTGCCAGACGGTGACGACGTCCCCGGCCTGGATCTCCTTCCCGCCCAGCACCACGCGTTCTCTCGCCCGGCGACCGAAGTGCATGGTGGGCGTGGCCCAGCGCAGTGCCTCCTCGCAAGCCGGCTCGAGACCGACGCGGCCCTCGCGCAGCCGGCGCCACTGCCCGGGCTCGCCGGCCAGGGTGTGCACGAGGTCGTTCATGGTGAGCCGGCTGGTCTCGTCACCGCCGAGGATCAGGCTGTAGCAGTTGAGCACGATCTCGTCCCGGCTGAGCGGGACGCCGTCGATCCTCGCGTTGGTCAGGACGCTGATCACGTCCTCGGCCTCGCAGCCGCGGCGCTCCTCCATCAGGTCGGCGAAGTAGAGCAGGATGTCGCTGCGTGCGCTCCAGCCGTCCTCCTCGCTCTGGCCGACCGCGTGCGAACTGAGCGCCTCACGGCTGCGGTCGAGCAGGAAGGGCCGGTCCGACTCGGGGACTCCGAGCAGGTCGGAGATGGTGGACATGGGGATGTGCTCGGAGACTTCGGCGGCGAAGTCGCACTCGCCGAGCAGCACCGCGCGGGCCACCCGGCGCGCCGTGTTGCGGCGCACCCGGTCGGCGATCGGTGCCAGTACCCGCGGCGAGAAGGACTTGAGCAGCACGTTGCGCACCTGGCGGTGGCGCGGGCCGTCCGTTACGGCGCACATCCGGCCGCCGGCCGCGTCCTCGCCGGCGAGCAGCGTGACCAGCACGTTGCCCTTCTCGGAGGTGAACCGGGCCGGATCGCGGTAGACGGTCATCAGGTCCGCGTACCGGCTGATCACCCAGAATCCCGGGCGGCCCGCCGCGGCCGGGTGCCAGTGCACCGGGTCCTCGTGGCGCAGCCGACGCCAGTACGCCCCGAGATCTTCCCGCGTGAAGGTCTCCGGGTCGGTCAGGTCGGCTCCGAGTTCCATCAGCTGGGTGTCCATGGGTCTCACCTCCCTCGACGGCGCTCCCCTGCGGTGAGCGATGGGGGAATTCCAGCCCGGAGGACGGCTCGCCGCCAGGCAGCGGTACCGGCATGAAGAATGCCGCCTCGACCGCCGGAAGACGGCCGGGTCATGCCTGGACGTGGACATGCCCTCAGCACAGGGTTGGGCGGTGAATGCCCGCACCCGTTTCAGGAGGATCCCGTGACCGAATCAGTGAGCGCGCCCCCACGCGGTCCGGACGAGCCGGCGAGCACGTCACTGTGGCGGAACGGCGATTACGTCGGCTGGTGGGTCGGGAACACCCTGTCCGCCCTGGGCACGAGCGTCTCCACCATCGCGTTCCCGCTGCTCGTCCTCGCCGCAACCGGCTCGGTGACCAAGGCCGGCCTGATCGGTTCCGCGAACCTGCTCGGCGTGCTGGCCACGGCCCTGTGGGGCGGCGCCCTGGCGGACCGGGTCTCGCGGCGCGCGATCCTGGTGGTGGGCCCGCTGGTCCAGGCGGCGGTGCTGGCCGGAGTGACCCTGGTCGCCTACGCCCCGCACCCGTCGCTGCCGCTGCTGGTGGCGGCCTCCCTGTTGAGCGGTCTGCTCTCCGGCATGGTCCTGGGCGCCGGCACCCCCGCGCTGGCCCGGATCGTGCCGAAGGAGCAGCTGGTGACCGCCAACAGCCAGGCCATGAGCCGGGACATGCTGGCGCAGCTGCTCGGCGCGCCACTGGGCGGTGTGCTGTTCGGCCTCGCCCGCTGGGTGCCGTTCGGTGCCGACGCGCTGTCCTTCGTCTTCGCGGCGCTGGGCGCGCTCAACATCCGCCGTCCGCTGGGCCCGGACCGGGACGCCCAGGCGCCGCGGACCTCACTGCTCAAGGACGTCGGCGCCGGTCTGCGTTTCGTGCGGGTCCAGCCGTTCCTGCGCTTCGTCGTGGTGATGGCCTCGGTGATGAACATGGTCGCGCAGGCGTTCCTGCTGCTGCTGATCGCACTGGTCGCGCACCGGGGCGGCGGCTCCACCACCGTCGGACTGGTGAGCGCGACGATGGTCGCCGGCGGCTTCGTCGGTTCCCTCGTCGCGCCGTCCGTGGCCGGGCGGGTGAGGGCGCGGGTGCTGCTCTGCTCGGCCATCTGGGTCTTCACGGTCGGTGTGGCCGCGATCGCGCTGGTGCCGCAGGTGTGGGAGATCGCGGTGGTGGTCTTCCTCACCCAGGTGGCGACCGTGCCGGTGAACGTGGTGCTGATGACCTACGTGATGCGTCTCGTGCCGAACAGCCTGCTGGGACGGGTGGCGTCGGTCAACCGGTTCGGCGCCTACGCGCTGGAGTGGTGCGGTCCGCTGCTGGCGGGCGCTTTCGTCGCCCTGTTCGGGGTGTCCGGCGGCATGCTCGCGCTGCTGATCGTCATGGTCCCGCTGGCGGTCGCCCTGATGGTCTCCCCGGCTCTGGGCATCCTCGGCACACCTGCGGAGGAGGTCGTCGAGCTGAGCGAGACGCCAGTACACGCCGCGTCCGGTGCCCGGACCGCCGAGGCGGCACGCTGACGCCCCGGCACCGCACCGCTGCAGGGAGGTGGCCCCGCCCGAGCTCGGGCGGGGCCACCTCCCTGCAGCGGTTTCAGGCGACGGCGAGCGTCGCCGGGGCGCCGAGGAAGGCGCGCACGTGACTGAGCATCCGGTAGTCGTAGCCGGCTCCGCGGTTGACCTGCAGCAACGAGGTCTCGGCCAGGTCCGCAAGCAGCCCGACCGCCTCCACTTCGGAGAACTCGGCCGGGTCCACGTCCAGTTCACCGAGCCGGAAGCTGGGACGCGAGCTGCTGGCCAGCCGGGCCAGCAGCCGCTCGTGCCGGCTGTCCAGCAGGTCGAGGCTCCACCGCAGGCTGGCCTCGGGGGTGCGCTGGTGCGGCAGGGCCCGCTGGTCTCCGCAGCACAGCAGCCGCACTGCCTGACCGCCGCTCAGCAGCGAGTCCAGGGGCACCATGCGCAGCCGGTGCGCGGCGAACTCGATGAGGCGGGGCAGCCCGTCCAGCAGACCGACGAGCCGGGCGAGCCGCTCCGGGACCGCGGAGAGGTCCAGTCCGGGGCAGCAGGCACTGAGCCGGTCGAGCAGCAGCTCGACACCGGTCTCCGGGCGCAGCGAACCCAGCTCGCAGAGCACGGCGCCGTCCAGTTCGGGTGCCCGGCGAGAGGTCACCAGCACGTGCAGGCCGGGGAACCGGGCGAGCATCCGGTCCACCAGGGAGTCGGTCGCCTGCGGCAGGTGCTCGGCGTTGTCCAGCACCATCAGCAGCTGCTGCCCGCCGCCGGTCGGCACCTCGTCACCGACCAGTTCGTCGACGGCCGCTGCGGCGAGTTCGGTGGCCTCGACGGCACCCAGATCGCGCTCACCGGGGATGCGGCCGAGTTCGACGACGACCACGCCGTCACCGAGGCTGTCACCCGCACGCTCCGCCGCGGCCAGCGCCACCCGGGACTTGCCCACGCCCCCCGGTCCGGTGACCACCACGACCTGGTGCTCGACCGCAAGCCCCGCGATCAGCTCCACCTCGGCGGCCCTGCCGACCAGTGAGGAGCGCGGCGGCCGGCTGCCCCGCCAGGCTGGAGGCCGGGGCCCGACCAGCTTGAGCCACTCGGCCGCCATGCCGACGGGCATCCCCAGGTCGTCTATCGGGGCGGCGCGCAGCTTCTCCTTCAGGCCCGGGTCCAGCACGTCCAGCAGCATGTCCACCGAACTGCGGCGGGGCCGCTGAATCAGCCCGCACTCGAAGTTCCTGATGGTTCGGACGCTGATACCGGAGCGTTCGGACAACTCCTCCTGGGTCATGCCGCTCTGGAGCCGCAGGCGCAGGAACAGGTTCTCTTTCATGTCGTTCACTCCCATGTGTGCGACAGGTGTCACCACGCCACACGGCGCTCAGCCTGATCAGGCCGACGCTCCGAAGTGTCCGGCTCCCGGTTCCCGTTCCGCTCCCATCGGTATACCGCTCGGGGTACCGCGCCTAAGATGCGGAAGCCGAACGGTAGGTCAGGCCGATAATGGGGGAACCTACATGGACAGTGGAAGCAGATCCCACGGCGGCATCGGGACACAGATCACGTCGGCAGCCCCAGTGCTGCGCTTCAACATCCTCGGCCCGCTGGAGGCATGGGCGGACGAACAACGGCTGAGACTCGGCGGCTCCATCTCCAAACGGATCCTCGCCGTCCTGCTGCTGGAACCCGGCAGACTGCTCACCGTGCCGCGGCTAATCGACGCCGCCTGGCCGGACGAACCGCCCGCGACCGCCTCGCACCAGGTCCGCAAGGCGATCGCCGACCTGCGCCGGCGCGTCCCCGGCGGCAACGGCGTCCTGGTCACCGACGGCCCGGGCTACGCCATCGCCGCCGGCACGCCGCTGGACGCCGCCGAGTTCGACGCGAAGACCCGGCGGGCCGAGAATCTGCTGCGCGAGGGTCGCCCCGAGGAGGCCGAGGAGCTACTCGGCTCCGCCATCGCGCTGCGCCGCGGCCCGATGCTCTCCGGGATCGGCGGCGGAGTCATCGAAGCGGCGGCCCGTGCCATGGACCAACGTCATCTGGCGGTCGTGGAACAGTACTTCGAACTGCAGTTGGCGGCCGGCAAGTCCACCGAACTGGTGGGCGAGCTGCGCCGCTACGCGAGCGACAACCCGCTGCGGGAGACCTTGCGCGGTCTGCTGATGCTGGCGCTCTTCCGCTCCGGCCGACGGGCCGAGGCTCTCACCGAGTACGGACGGCTGCGCGAGGAGCTGGTCGAGGAGCTCGGAGTGGACCCAGACCCGCACGTGGCCAGACTCTACGAGAAGATCCTGGTCGAGAGCCCCGAACTCGACGCCCCGGCGCCCCCGGCGGCCGAGCCTCCGGCCGCCCGCAGGGCGGAGACGTCGCGACTCCCGTCACAGTCGCCGGAGGAAAAGCCCACTCCCGAACCACCCGCCGTCGCCTATGCGAACGCTGGGATCGGAACCTCGGCCGAGTCCGATGCGGTGGGGTCCGCGCCCCGCACGCTGCCCTTGGACCTCGCCGACTTCGTTGGCCGGGACAAGGAGCTGAGCCAGCTGCTGGAGGCCGCGGGCCCCGACCCGCAGCGCACCCGGATCGTCGCCGTCGACGGGATGGGCGGCACCGGCAAGACGTCCCTGGCGGTGCGCGCGGCGTACCGCCTCGCCGACTCCTACCCTGACGGCCAGCTCTACCTCGACCTGCACGGGTACTCGCCCGTCGAGCAGCCGATCACCGTCGGCACCGCGCTGGAGGTGCTGTTGCGGGCGCTCGGGCTGCCGCAGGAGCGGATCCCCGACGACGAGGTCGGCCGGATGCTGCTGTGGCGGTCCGTGCTCGCCGGTCGCCGGATCCTGCTGCTGCTCGACAACGCGGGCGGCGACGCGGCGCTCGTGAGCCGCCTGCTTCCCACCACACCGGGCTGTCTGGTCCTGGTCACCAGCCGGGCCCGGCTGGTGGAGCTGGACGGCGTCGAGTGGATCTCCCTCGACGTGCTGGCGCCCGGGGAGAGCCTGCTGCTCGTCTCCCAACTGCTGGGCTCCCCGCGGGTCGAGGCCGAGCCGGAGGCGGCCGAGGAGTTGGTCCGCCTCTGCGGGCACCTGCCGCTGGCCCTGCGGATCGCGACCGCCCGGCTGCGCAATCGACGCGCGTGGACCCTGGAGTACCTGGTCGAACGACTGCGAGACGAGAACCGCAAGCTCGACGAGCTCAACTCCGGCGAGCGCGGCGTGGCGACCACCCTGCGGCTGTCCTACCAGGTGCTGCCCGAGGCGTGCCGTCTGGCCTTCCGCAGCCTGTCGCTGCATCCGGGGCGGGAGTTCGACGCCCACTCCGCGGCGGCGGTTCTCTCGCAGGACGTATGGGAGACCGAGGACCAGCTGGAGCACCTGCTCGACGCGCATCTGCTGCAGCAGCCCGAGATCGGCCGGTACGCCTACCACGATCTGGTGCGCGGCTTCGCCCGCGGCCTGTGCGAGGGCCTGGGGGCGACGGAGCGGGAAGCCGCCGCCAAACGGCTGCTGGAGTACTACCTGACCGCCAGCGAGACCGCCTGCGACGTGCTCTATCCAGGCCGCGCCCGCCGGCCGACCGGCCTGGTTCTGCCGCCGCTGCGGCAGCAGGACCTGTTCCGGGCGGAGAGCGCGCAGCACTGGTTCGCCAAGGAACACATCACGCTGGCCGGCGTGGTGCATCTCGCCGCGACCGACGGCTACCACCGGCATGCCGTCTGCCTGAGCCGCAACGTCGCCTTCTACCTCAACGCGCAGGGCAACTTCGAGGAGTTCGCACAGCTCACCCGCATCGCCGTGCAGGCCGCTCGGCAGCTGGGCGACGCGGGACTGCTCGGCGTCAGCCTGGCCAACCTGGGCGTCGCCTGCTGGCAGCTGGGCCGCTATGACGAGGGGATCGAGGTCGCCACCGAGAGTCTGGCGCTGGCCGTCAGGGTCGGCGACCGGCACACGGAGGCGCACACCCAGGGGACGCTGGGGCTGTACAAGTCCCTGCGGGGGCAGTTCGCCGAGGCACTGGCGCACCTGCAGGAGGCGGCGGCGCTGGAACACGAACTCGACAGTCCGCGTGCGGAGGCAGACACGCTGACCGCCATCAGCGCTCTGTACGAGCAGTGGGGTCACCACCAGGAGGCCGCCGACGCGGCACAGCGCGCGGTCACCCTGGCCTGCGGACTGGACCGGCACGAGAACGCCCTCGTCGCACAGACGGACCTGGCGCTCGCCCGGCTCGGCCTCGGTGACCTCGACGGTGCGGAGGAGTGCCTGGCCCAGGCGCGCGAGCTGTGTGGGGAGCGGCACGTGCCCGGCCTGCCGGCACTGGCACTGGCGCTTTCCGCCGAGGTCGCCCACCGGTCGGGCGATCCTCAAGCCGCGGGCCGCTTCGCCGAACAGGCCCGGGAACACGTGCAGGAGAGCCCGTCTCCGCTGCGCCGGTCGAAGACCGAGAACGTCCTGGGACGTCTGCTGCTCAGCCGCGGGGACCACGCGGAGGCGCTGCGCCTGCACTCGCACGCCTACGAGATCGCCGTTTCCGCGGGTTTCCGCATGGAGGAGGCGTACGCCCTCTCGGGCATGGCCGCGGCGGCTGACGTGCTCGGGGACGTGGCCGCCGCCGAGGAACATCATGCCGCCGCCGAGGAGCTGTTCGGGCTGCTGGGGGTGTCGGCCGATCGCCGCCGCGCGGCGGTGCCGGTCACTCCGCCGGCACTACCATGAGCCGGGGCTCGTCGGGCTCTTGCCCTCGGCGAGCTGCACGTGGGCCGTCGCACCGTGGTGGCCGTCGTGGCCGGCTGCCACCGCCCCTCCAAGGGCACCCGCGTCAAGCCCGAGGGCGAGAACGGTGACGAAGAGGCCGGCAAGGCTGACCAGGGTGCGCTTCATGATGTGCTCCTGTGGAGTCGGAGGCCGTTTCTTTCGACGCGGCCTACACTCCAGGAGCCGGTTCCCGAACCGGTCCCGAAACGGGTACCGGCCCGGTCCCGGCGGCACCGGTAACCACGGGAACCGGACGGAGCCGCAGTTCAGCTGCCTGCGACACTGCAGTGGTGAATGCAGGTTCCCGCCTCGGACATCACCACCTCGGTCAGCGCCGGGCCGCACTCGTGGCCCAGCATGTCCAGATGGCCCCGGACCGTGGTCCGCACCTCCGCCAGCACGGCGTCGGCCAGACCCGCAGAGTCGGTCACACCGGCATCGGTCACCTCGTTGATGCGGACGACCTCGTGCATGCCGTCACTGGTCGCCGTCTCGACACTGAACACGTTCTCCCTCCCCTCCTCGGGGCCGGCGCCTCGGACGCGCCGGCCCGGCCTCCTGCTCACGCGGTGCCGTCGGTCATCCCAGGGGCATCGCGGGCCGGTCCCACAGCTCCTCGATGAACCGGAGCATCACCGCCGGGTCCGTGTGCGGGAAGGAATGACCGCCCGGAAGCATGGTCACGCTGAAATCCCCTGCGGCTGCCTCCTTCCACAGCGGCACGTATTCGGGAGGCGTGATCATGTCGTCGATTCCGCCGAAAACGTGCAACGGGCATGCCAGGCGAGGCGGATCGAGCAGCACATGCTCCTCCGCGTAACGCAGATCCGCCCGGATCGCCTGCAGGATCTCCGCCACGAATCCGGGGAATTGGAGGATCTCCCGCGGCAGTCCGCCGTTGTCGGCGACCCAGCCCAGCAGCCGGTCCTCGTCGGCGTCGGACATGGTGCGCAGCGAGGGGGTCTGCGGAGCCCGCGATCCGGAGATCATGACCGCTTGCGGTGTCCGCAGGCCGGCGGCTTCCACGCGCCGGGCCACCTCATAGGCCAGCATTCCGCCGAGGCTGTGCCCGAAGAGCACATACGGCATGGTCAACTCGGCGCCAAGGCCCTGGAACAGCTCCTCTGCCAGGTCCTGCACGTGCGCCGGCAGCCGCTCACCGACCCGGGTACCCCGGCCGGGCAACTCCACCGGCGCGAGCTCCACCCCGGCCGGCACGTGCCTGCGCCAGCCGGAGAACGCGCCCGCCCCGGCACCCGCCTGCGGCAGGCAGATCACGCGCAGCTCCGGCTCACCGACGGCGTAGCGTCCGGTGATCCACGGATTGTTCGCTCTCGATGCCATCGTCCACTCCTTTCTCCCATGGGATTCTTCGCTTCTCGCAGCTCCCGGAACAGGAAACGCTGCGGCAATACGTCGGAATGTGCCCGGCAGTCGCGGATCAGGTGCGGGCATGTGTCCGTGCGGTCAATCCGGCTGCCATCTGCCGGACCGTGCGGCGGCGGAAGACGAGATGCACGTCCGGTGTTTCATCGAACACCTCACCGATTCTGCCGACGAGCCGCAGCGCGTGAAGGGAATCGCCGCCGGCGGCGAAGAAATCCGCGTCCGGGTCCAGCAGATCCAGGCCCAGCACCTCGGCCGCCAGCGCGCACAGGACGTCCACGTGGGCGGATGCCCCGTGCTCCGCAGCCGGCCTGGCGGTGACCGGAGACGGGAGCCGGTCGCGACGGGGTGCCGCGGTGTCCGGCAGAAGGTCGCCGAGCGGGATGTGCGGATCCCGGGCGAGCGCCGCCAGCAGCTGCTGCAGCCGTTCCAGCACCCGGGCGGCCCGGTCGGCGGTGACCGCTTCGGTGCGATGGCTCACCTCCAGGTACAGCCGCTCGCCCGGTGCAGCCATCAGTTTCAGCGGGTAGTGGTACGCGTCGCAGCCGGAGAGGCCCTCGATCCGCAGCCCGGAGCCGGCCGGTGCCGACGCGGCGGTCGTCCGGGGATAGTTCTCGAACACCATCGAGCTGTCGTACAACGGGCCGGCCCCGGCCAGGCGCTGGACCGCCGCGGGGCCGAGGAAGGCGTGGGCGGCCAGGTCGGCCTGCTCCGCCTGCAGCCGGGTGAGCAGGCCGGCCGGTGTCTCCCCGGGCGTCATGCGTACCCGGACCGGCACCGTGTTGATCTGGGCGCCCACCATCTCCTCGACGCCGGGCACCTCCGGGGGCCGCACCGAGACGGTGGCGCCGAAGACCACGTCCGTCCGCCCGGACAGCTCGGCCAGCACCAGCGCCCAGGCGCCCTGTACGACGGTGTTCAGGGTCACGCCGAGGGCCCGTGCCCGGTCGGCCAGTTCCTCGGTCGCCTGCGCCGACAGCTCGGCGGTGAGGCGCTGCGGCAGGGTCGGCAGGGCGGCCGCCTCGGTTCCGGGCGCGACCAGGGTGGGCCCGTCCAGCCCGGCGAGGGCCGCACGCCAGGCCGCTTCGGCCGCCTCGGTGTCCTGCCGGGCCAGCCACTCGTAGTAGCGCCGCACGGGCACCGAGGCAGGCGGCTCGGGTGGTCCGCCGGCCTCGTAGAAGCGGGTCAGGTCGCGCAGCAGCAGGCCCATCGACCAGCCGTCGGAGAGCAGGTGATGGCTGGTGAAGACCAGGGTGTGCCGATCCACGGCCGTCCGCAGCAGCGTGAAGCGCAGCAGTGGCGGCAGGCCGGGGTCGAAGCGGCGGAGCCGGTCCTCGGCGAGGAAGGAGGCCACACCTGCACCGGTGTGCTCACCGGCCCGCAGGTCGTGCTCCTGCCACGGGAGCGCCACCGTGTGCGGGATGACCTGGACGGGTGTGCCGGACTGCGTCAGGACGAAGGCGGCGCGGAGCGCCGGGTGGCGGTCGAGGAGCGCCCCGCAGGCGCCGCGCAGCCGCGCGACGTCCACCCCCGCGAGTTCGAGCACCAGTTGGACGTTGTACACGTCCGGGGCGTCGCGGTCGTAGCGGGCGTGGAAGAGCAACCCTTCCTGAAGCGGCGTCAGCGGCAGCACGTCCGCCACCCCCCGCCCACTGCCCCACGTCTGCTCCAGGTCCTCCAGCTCGGCCTGGTCCACGACGGCGGGGGCGACGTCCGAGGGTGTGAGGCCCTGGTTGCCGGGGTGGGACGTGTGTGCGATCAGGGCGCGCAGCGCCGTGAACCACAGGTCGGCGAGTGCGCGGACGTCGCTCTCGGAGAGCAGCGCACCGGGCCAGGTCACCGAGGCACACAGGTGCGGCCCGTCGGCCTCGTCCTGCGTGACAGCGACGATCTCCAGCGCGTGCGGCATCGCCAGCCGCGCGCCGGCCGCCGGGCCGGTGGCGTCCGATTCGGCCGCCGTCTGCCAGTCGTCGTCGCCGGTCCCGGGGAAACGGCCCAGATAGTTGAAGCCGATCGCGGCGGTCGGCAGGCCGGACAGCTCGGGTGCGGTGTCCGGATGGAGATGGCGCAGCAGGCCGTAGCCGATTCCGCGGTCGGGCAGGGCCCGCAGCTGTTCCTTCACCCGCTTCAGCGCCCGGCCGAGGAGCGGCACGCCGGCCTCCGCCCCCTCCCAGTCCGGCTCGCGGGGATCGAGCCGGACGGGGTGCAGGTCGGTGAACCAGCCCACGGTGCGGGACAGGTCCAGGTCATCGGCGAGCTCCGCACGGCCGTGGCCCTCCAGGTCCACCAGCACGTCGGTTCCGGCGGCCGGGGACCGCGCTTCTCGCCAGGAGCCCACGGCCAGGGCCAGCGCGGTCAGAAGCAGGTCCTCGACACCCGCTCGGTAGGCGGCGGGCGCGGAGGTCAGCAGCGGTCGCACCTGTTCGGGTGGCAGGCTGAGAGTCAGCGACCGGGCGGTGCCGAACCGGTCCACCCCCGGGTCGAGCGGCCGGTCGGTCAGCACGTCGCCTGCTGTGGGACGCAGCATCGCGCTCCACAGCGGCAGTTCGGCGGCCCGGGACGGTGTGAGCGCCGCCCGGGTCAGGCGGTGCGACCAGGTGCGCAGGGAGGTGGGGACCGGGGCGAGTCGCGGCTCGGCGCCGCGGGAGGCGGCCTCCCAGGCGGCCTGCAGGTCCGGGACCAGGATGCGCCACGACACGCCGTCTACGGCCAGGTGGTGTGCCACGACCAGCAGGCGTCCAGAAGACCGCGGCCCGGCGTCGAACCACACGAAGCGCACCATCTGCCGTTCGTCCGGTGCGAGTTCGGCGCGGGCCCGAGCCGCCTCGGCGGCGATCGCGGCCCGCAGCGCGGTGCCGTCCGGATCGGCGGGGTCCGGCTCCGGGACCTCGACGCGGCGTACGCAGTCGACGGCGAGCAGCGCCCCGGGGGCGGCCACGTCCAGGGTCCAGCCGCGGTGGTCCGCCCGGACGGTGCGGCGCATACGGAGCGCGTCATGGCGGTCGAGGACCGCCTGCACCGCCGCCGTCAGCCACTCCACGCCCAGGCCGGCGGGAACCCTCAGCAACGTCGACTGGTGGAAGTCGTCACTGGGGCCCTCGTGTTCGCGCAGCCAGTGCATGATCGGGGTGGCCGGCAGTTCGCCGATCCCATCCTGGGGTGCCTCCACGGGGGCGGTGCGCACCCGGCGGGCGACCGGCGCGAGCGCGGCGACCGTCCGGTGGAGGAACACGTCCTTCGGGGTGAAGAGCAGACCGGCCTGCCGGGCCCGGGCGACCAGCTGCATCGAGACGATCGAGTCGCCACCGAGGTCGAAGAAGCTGTCTTCCGCGCCGGCTTCGGGGAGTCCGAGCACGTCGGCGAAAAGGTCGGCGAGCTGCTGCTCGTCCCGGCCGCGGGGCGGCCGGCCGCCCGGCCTGCGCACCGCGGCGGGGGCCGGCAGGGCCTTGCGGTCCAGTTTGCCGTTCGGGGTCAGCGGCAGCTCGGCGAGCTGGACGACGGCGCCCGGCACCATGTAGTCGGGCAGCGCGGCCGCCGCGTGGGCGAGCAGCTCGGCGGGGTCGGCCTGCTGCCCGTTCGGGACCACGTAGGCGGCCAGGTGCTTCACCCCGGGCCGGTCCTCCCGCACCACCACGGCGACGCGGGCGACGGCGGGGTGCCGGGCCAGCACGGCTTCGATCTCGCCCAATTCGATCCGCAGGCCGCGGATCTTGACCTGGTCGTCGACGCGTCCGAGGTACTCGAGGTGGCCGTCGGCACTCCAGCGCACGATGTCGCCGGTGCGGTACATCCGGGAGCCGGGAGCGCCATAGGGGTCGGCCACGAACCGCTCGGCGGTCAGAGCGGGCCGTCCCACGTAGCCGGCGGCCAACTGCCGCCCGGCCAGGTAGAGCTCGCCGGGTACGCCGGGCGCCACCGGGCGCAGCATGGCGTCCAGTACGTAGACCTGGGTGTTCCACACCGGCCTGCCGATCGGCACGGTGGCGGCGCCCTCGTCCGGCTCACAGGTCCACGCGGTCACGTCCACGGCGGCCTCGGTGGGGCCGTAGAGGTTGTGCAGGCTCGCGTCCAGCAGCTCCAGGAAGCGGCCCGCCGTCTCGGTCGGCAGCGCCTCCCCGCTGGAGAACACCCGGCGCAGGCTGGTGCAGCCGCTCACAGCCGGCTCCTGGAGGAAGACCTGCAGCATCGAGGGCACGAAGTGTGCGCAGGTGACCCGTTCACGCCGGATCAGCTCACAGAGGTAGGCCGCATCCCGGTGGCCGCCGGGTGCAGCGATCACCAGGGTCGCGCCGGTCTGCAGGGGCCAGAAGAACTCCCAGACGGACACGTCGAAGCCTGAGGGGGTCTTCTGCAGCACGCGGTCGTCCCAGGACAGCGGATAGCTGTCCTGCATCCACAGCAGGCGGTTGACGACGGAGGCGTGGGAGACCACCACGCCCTTGGGGCGCCCGGTGGAGCCGGAGGTGAAGATCACGTAGGCGGGGCTGGTGCCGTGCAGCTCCCCCGTCGGCCGCGCCGCCGTGGCAGACGTGCTCTGCGGCAGCGGGCGGTCCAGCACGATGCGCGGTACGCCGGAGGTGGACTCGGACGGGAGCGAGTCGGCCACGGCGGTCGTGGTCAGCAGCAGCGTCGGCTCGGTGTCCTGGAGGATGCAGTCGATCCGCTCCGCCGGGTACTCGGGATCGACGGGGACGTAGGCCGCGCCGGCCGCCACCACCGCGTGCAGCGCGACCACGAGTTCCACCGAGCGGGGAGCGGCGACGGCCACGAACGCGCCCGCTCCGGCGCCGTGCGCACGCAGCACCGCGGCCAGCCGGTCGACCCGGGCGGCGAACTCGGCGTAGGTGAGCGACTCGTCGCCGAAAACCACGGCGACGGTGTCCGGCGTACGGGCGGCCTGCGCCTCGAAGAGGTCCGGCAGGGTCGTCTCGGGCACGGGATGCGCGGTGTCGTTCCAGGTGCGCAGGCTACGGTTCCGTTCGTCCTGGGTCAGCGACTCGATCCGGCCGACGGGCAGGTGCGGGGTCGCGGCGAAGGTCTCCAGCAGCATCCGCAGCCGGGCGGCGAGCCGCTCGACGGTCTCCCGTTCGAACAGGCCGTCCTGGTAGCTCAGCGCCAGCCGCAGGGTGCGACCGGGCGCGGCGGTCAGGTTCAGTGGGTAGTGAGTCGATCCGGACGCGTCCGCGTCCTGCTCGCCGAGCATGCCGATCCGCACGCCGCCGACCGTGCCGCCCACCGCGTCCCAGTCCATCGGAGCGCCGGCGAACGCCACCGAGGTGTCGTAGAGCTCGCCCAGGCCGGCCTGCCGCTGGATCTCGGCCAGTCCCAGGTAGTGGTAGGGCTCGAGTTCGGCCTGCTCGTGCTGGATACGCTGCAGCAGGGCATGGAAGTCCTCGTTCGGGTCGAGCCGCACCCGGACGGGGGCGGCGTTGATCAGCAGGCCGACGATGTCGTCCACCCCGTCCAACTGAGCCGGCCTCCCGGACACCGTCTGCCCGAACACGACGTCGGACCGGCCCGTCAAGCTGCTCAGCAGCAGCGCCCACGCGCCCTGCACCACCGTGTTGAGGGTCAGGCCGGCTGCACGCGCCACTCCGGTGAGTGCCGAGGTCCGCTCCTCGGACAGTTCGGTGGCCAGGAGCCCGGGCATGGTCGTGACGGCCTGCGCGGAACGGTCGGGAACCACCCGGACCGGCTCCTGAAGTCCGTCCAGTGCCGCCGCCCAGGCACGGCCGGCGGCCTCCCGGTCCTGGCCGGCGCACCAGGTCAGATAGCGCCGGAACGGGACCACCGGCGGAAACTCGGCTGCCTCGTCCGGCTGTGTGCACAGCGTGAACAGGTCGCGCAGCACGAGCTGGAACGACCAGGCATCCAGCAGGATGTGGTGGTACGTCATGACCAGCACGGACCGGTCTTCGGCCAGGCGGGCCAGCGCGAAGCGCACCAGCGGCGGACGCTCCATGTCGAAGCCCCGGGACCGGTCACGCTCCCGGTATGCGGCGAGCCGTTCCTGCTGCCGGGACTGCGGGAGCCCGCGCAGGTCGAGTTCGGTCCAGGGTGTCGTCACCCGGCGGCTGACCAGCTGCACCGGTTCGCCCGACTTGCGCAGCCGGAAGCCCGCCCGCAGGGCCGCATGCCGCGCGAGCAGCTCGCCGGCCGCGGACTGCACCGCCTGCGGCGAGAGCGGGCCCTGGAGTTCGAAGGACACCTGTATCGCGTAGACGTCGACGCCGTCGTCGTCATAGAGCGCGTGAAAGAGCATCCCTTCCTGCAACGGGGTCAGCGGCAGGACAGCTTCCAGGAGTGACTGCGTCATGTCTCGGAATCTCCAATGAGGTGATGTCCGCCGAGACCTCGCGTGCTGTCTCGTACGACTACCCCTGAATCCTGCGGCGCCATGACGGCCGTCTCCAGGCAGCCGGCCCGGCAACTGGAAGGCATCCGTGCCGCTGCCGGTGCACTGCCGGTCTCAGGAGGGCCGGCGGGCCTCGATGAGGAAGCGGGTGGTGTGCGCGACGAACGGGCCGTCCCGCTCGATGAGGTCGTGCAGCTCGCGCAGCCTGTCCAGGTACTTCCCGACGGTGAAACCCGGCACCATCCAGATCACCTTGCGCAGGAAGTAGATCACCGCGCCCACATCGAAGAACTCGGTGGGCAGCGACTCCGCACGCAGGTCCACGACCTGAAGTCCGGCCGCCTCGGCGGCCCGGCGGGCATCGTCGGGGTGACGTGCGCGGCGCGCCTGAGCGGACAGCGGGCCGAGGAAGTATTCGACCAGTTCGAAGACGCTGGCCGGGCCCACCTGCTGGGAGAAGTACGTGCCGCCCGGCTTCAGCACCCGGGCGATCTCCTCCCACCACACGGTGACCGGATGCCGGCTGACGACCAGGTCGAACGCGTCGTCGGCGAACGGCAGCGGCGGCTTGTCCTCGTCGGCGACGACGACCGCGCCCAGCGGGTGCAGCAGCGCGGTGGCCTTGGCGATGTTCGGGGGCCAGGACTCGGTTGCCGCGGTGAGCCGAGGCAGCTTCGGCGCCCCGGCCAGCACCTCCCCGCCACCGGTCTGGATGTCCAGCGCGGCCGAGGCCGTAGCCATCCGGTCGCCCATGCTGCGCTGGTAGCCCCACGACGGCCGCTGTTCGGTCGCCCGCCCCTCCAGCCAGGAGAAGTCCCACCCGGCCACCGGGACCGACTCCGCCTCCGCCACCAGGTCCTCGAACGTCCGCGTCATGCGGGGATCCTCCCGTCAGTCGCCGCCCGGCGCGACGGGTTTTTCGGCTCGCAGCTGCCTCAGGCGGTCTGAAGGCAGCCGCGCAGGGCGCGGATCAGGGCCTGCGGCCTCGGGTCGGAGGTCACCGAGGACTGCATGCCGTTGGTGACGTAGGCGAACGAGATCCCGGACTCCGGGTCGGCGAAGGCCAGCGAGCCGCCGCGGCCGGGGTGGCCGAAGGAGCCGGGGCCCAGCATCGGACAGGCCGGTCCGTGCAGCATGTAGCCCAGACCGAAGCGGGTGTGGACCACCAGCACCCGGTCCGGGCCATGTGACTCCTGGGAGCGGGCCTGGGTCAGGGTGGCCGGGGCGAACAGGCGGCGTCGCCCGTCGGGCAACTCGACCTCGCCGATGAACGAGGCGTAACACCGGGAGAGCGCCCGGGCGGTGCCGACGGCGCCGGACGCCGGCAGGCCGGCGGCCCGGTAGCCGGGAGCGTTCTCGTCGGCTGCCGGGGCGACCGCGCCGAAGGCGCGGCGGGTCAGTGAACCGGCGTCCGCCCAGGCGCGGGTCACCTCCGGCTTGGACCGCACCCGCAGGCCCTGCGCGGGAGACGGCGGCGGCGCGGGCGCGTCGCCGAGACGGGCGACGCGCCATGCCTCGGTCTCGGACAGACCGATCCACAGTCCGAGGCCCAGCGGCTGGGCGATCTCCTCGTCGAACCAGCGGCCGAGGGTGCGCCCGGTCGCGCGCAGCACGAGTTCCCCGAGCAGCCAGCCGTAGGTATGCGGGTGGTAGCCGTGCGCGGTGCCCGGTTCCCAGTCCGGTTCCTGCACCTCCATCGCCCGGGCGGTGCGGGCGGGGTCGAGGGCCTCGGCCGGGGTGAGCGGGTGGTCGGGGGCCGGCAGGCCGGCGCGGTGGGCAAGCAGGTGCCTCACCAGGATGCCGCTCTTGCCGTGGGCCTTGAACTCCGGCCAGTACGTGCCCACGGGCGCGTCCAGGTCGAGACGTCCGCGCTGGTGCAGCAGGTGCGGTACGGCGGCGGCCAGTCCCTTGGTGGCCGAGCGGACCACGACGGCCGTGCCGGAGGCCCAGTCCTGCCGCTCGGGTGCCGCCGGGTCAGCCGAACCGGCCCACAGGTCGACCACGGGCCGCCCCTCACGGTGCACGGAGACCGCCGCGCCGACGTCGCCGCGCTCGGCGAAGTTGCGGGCGAACGCCGCACGGACCGGCTCGAAGCCGTCCGCCACCATGCCCTGGACCTGAACGTCCACCACGACTCGTCTCGCTCCTTCGTCAGCCGCTGGGGTCTGTCTCCCGGCCGGCGTCGTACCGCCCGCCGGGACGGTCCGTGCATGGCGCCGTCCCGCGGACGGGAGTTCCGATACAGACCCCGGGCCGCCCGCATCCCCGGACGGCCGTCACCCGTCCATGGTGCACCGGCCGCCGCGACCGCCGGTCACCGGCCCGGGACGGTCACCGAGCGGGGGTCGAAGCCGAACGGCAGCTCCAGGCGGTGCCGGCGCATCAGGTCCTCGTCACACAACAGGTCCTGCGTGGACCCGTCGGCGACGAGCACCCCGTCGGAGAGCACCACGGAGCGCGGGCACAGCTCCAGTGCGTACGGCAGGTCGTGGGTGACCATCAGCACGGTGACGTCCAGCGCGCGCAGGATGTCCGCCAGCTCGCGGCGGGAGGCCGGGTCGAGGTTCGAGGAGGGCTCGTCCAGGACGAGGATCTCCGGCCGCATCGCGAGCACCGTCGCGACCGCGACGCGGCGCCGCTGTCCGAACGAGAGATGGTGTGGTGGCCGGTCGGCGAAACCGGACATGCCGACCTGGGCCAGCGCCCCGGTGACCCGCGCCTCCAGCTCGGCGCCGCGCAGTCCGGCCGCGGCCGGGCCGAAGGCGACGTCCTCGCGGACGGTCGGCATGAAGAGCTGGTCGTCCGGATCCTGGAAGACGATGCCGACCCGCTGCCGGATGTCGGCCATGTGCTCCTTGCCGACGGGCAGCCCGGCGACGGACACCGTGCCCGCCCCGGCGGCCAGCACGCCGTTCAGGTGCAGCACGAGGGTCGTCTTGCCGGCGCCGTTCGGGCCGAGCAGCGCGACACGCTCGCCGCGCGGCACGGTCAGGTCGACACCGAACAGGGCCTGGTGACCGTCGGGGTAGGCGTAGGCCAGCGCGCGCACTTCCAGGGACGGCGGGGGCACGGCGGCGGGGATCTGTGCGGAGTCGGTCATACCGTGACCCATCCTGCCAGGCAGACGACGAGCGCCACGGCGGGGAGGGCCGCGCTGCGCGCCCACTGGGCGCGGGAGGCCCCGGCCTCGTGGAGAACCGGCATGGTACCGGTGTAGCCGCGGCTGACCATGGCCAGGTGGACGCGTTCACCGCGCTCGTAGGAGCGGATGAACAACGCGCCGGCGGACTTGGCGAGCACGCCCCAGTGCCGCACTCCGCGCGCCTCGAAACCGCGGGAGACACGGGCCAGGCGCATGCGGCGCATCTCGTCGGTGATGACGTCGCCGTAGCGGATCATGAACGAGGCGATCTGCACGATCAGGGACGGCAGCCGCAGCCGCTGCAGCCCGAGCAGTAGTTCGCGCAACCCGGTGGTGGAGGCCAGCAGCACGGACGCGGCGACACCGAGGGTGCCCTTGGCGAGGATGTTCCAGGCACCCCACAGCCCCGACACGGACAGCGACATGCCCAGCAGCCGCACGTGCGGGCCCTCCGCGACGAACGGCATCAGCACCGCGAAGGCCACGAACGGCACCTCGATGAGCAGTCGCTTGAGCAGGTGACCGGCCGGCACCCGGGCGGCCACCGCCACCGCGCCCAGCAGCACGGCGTAGCCGGCGAACGCCCACATCGCCGCGCGCGGTGTGGCAACCACGACGAGCACGAAACACAGCACCGCGGCGATCTTGCAGTGCGGCGGCAGCGCGTGCACGGGTGAGTGGCCGTGGCGGTAGAGCGCGTGGGCGTGTCCGGCGCCCACGTCAGCGGGCCCCCGCAGCGGTGTCCGTCTGCGCGGGAACCGCCGCGTGGTCGTCGGTGCGGCGGCGCCGTACGACGACGAACACCCCGGTGCCGAGGGCGAGCGTGCCGCCGACGCCGATGAGGCCGGCCAGGCCGCCGGAGAGCCGGTCGTCTGAGATGTGGGCGACCGAGTAACCGGCGAGCGGGGAGTCGGCGGTGCCGCTCCCCTCGGCCTGCTGCCCGATACCGTGGTCGTCGGCGACCTTGTTCAGGCCGTCCGGGCTGGCGGAGGCGTAGAAGCTCACCACACCGGCGCACACCGCGGCGGCCGCCAGCCCGGCGAACCACACCTTGCGCCCCGAGGGCGCCTTGGTGCCCGGTGCCCCGACGCCCGCAGCGCGCCCGTCTGCAGCCGCGGCTGACGGCGCCGCTGCACGGGCAGCGGGCACTGCGGCATCGGAGTCACTCGCGCCACTCACGCCGACCGTGTCGGCGCCGTCGCGGTCCGACGGTGCGTCGGACCGGCCGGCGACCGCGGCGTCGCGTGCGGTCAGGGCCGCCGAACCGGCAGCGGCGCCCGCCCCCCGAACGGCGAGCCCGTCCCCGGCGGGCGTTGCGGCTTCGTCGCCGCCGGCCGACGGCAGACCGGCCGGACGGCCGGCGTGCGAGCTGCCGGGCGCGCCGGCAGGCGACCGCCGTTCGGCCGCGCCGGCAGCCGGGGCGGTTCGCCCCGCGTTCCCGGGGGCCGCGGACTCGGTCGAGCCGACGGCGGCGTCGGCCGCGCCCACCTTGCGGGCGGCGAGCCCGCCTGCGGCGGGCGCTGGGGACCCGTCGCCGTCCCCCGGCGGCAGGTCTGCGGGACGGCCGGCGTACGCGCCGGAGGAGGCGGCGGCCGGGGCCGCAGCCGCGCGCGCGGGGGCGGCCGGCGTGACGGTGTGCAGCGTCAGCGACCGCGTGAAGCCGCGCGCGCCGTGGACGAGGTCCGGGCGGACGGCCATGACCGCGCCCACCGTCGCCGCGGTGATGACCGCCTCGCCGATGCCGATCAGCACATGCACGCCGACCATCGCCGTGAAGACCTTGCCGATGGCGACGTCCGCGGTGCCGCCCAGCGCGTAGATGCCGGTGAAGCAGACCGCCGCGGCGGGCACGGACAGCAGCGCCGCGACGAACGCGGCGGCCGTCACCGAACGGCGACTGCCGCGCGGCAGCACCTTCAGCAGGCCGCGGAAGACGCCGTATCCGACGAGGACGGTGACGATGCCCATGTCCGTGATGTTGACGCCCAGCGCGGTCAGGCCGCCGTCGGCGAACAGGACGCCCTGCATGAGCAGGACGACCGAGACGCACAGCACGCCCGTGTAGGGGCCCACCAGGATCGCGGCGAGCGCACCGCCCAGCAGATGCCCGCTGGTCCCGGCAGCGACCGGGAAGTTGAGCATCTGGACGGCGAAGATGAACGCCGCGACCAGGCCGGCCAGCGGAGCGGTGCCGTCGACGCCGCCGTTCGCGGCGCGGCTGCCGCCGGCGAGCTCGCGGCGCGCGCCGCGCAGCGAGACGGCGACGGCTCCGGCCGCGGCCATACCGGTCGCGAGCGAGACCGGCGCGTCGATGAACCCGTCCGGTACGTGCATGACGGACCCCGCTTCCTGGGCATACGGCGACTGCGGACAACCCGATGATTTTAGCGGCTTACTGCAACTCATTTGCAAGAGGGCGTCTCTCGCAGTGGCCGGGGCGATCACCCCACAGCCACCATGTGGCGCAGCTCACACACCCGTCCTGCTGACACCCGACCCGCCCCACGCGTCTTCCGTGTCGAAGGGGTACCGGGCTCACCAGGCAGACCTCCCGTCGCCGCTCCCGCCCGCCACCCCGATTCCGACAGGAGCAGAGGATGTCCGCAGTCATCGACCACACCCTGCAGGCCCGCCTCGTCCGGCGGGACGCCGACGCCCGCGCGCTGTCGGCGACGCTGTGCTACGACCCGAGCGATCCACTGGCCGTGCGGTTCGTCTTCCCGGCAACCGTCTCGCTGGACGGCTCGGAGGTCGCCTGGGTGTTCTCCCGCAGACTGCTCGACGAGGGCGTCCACCGCCGCTCCGGCGAGGGCGACGTGCGACTGCGCCCGTGCGGACCCTCCCGCACGGTGCTCGAACTGCACGCCCCGAGCGGGATGGCACGGGTGGAGTTCCCCACCGAGGGCCTGCGCGCCTTCCTCGAGCTGACGTACCGGGCCGTCCCCCGCGGCGGCGAGGACACCGCGCGGGACCTGGAGCGCGGACTGGCCGACCTGCTCGGCGGGGTCTGAGCCGGCCGGGGCGGCAGAAGCCTCTGAGTTGCCGCCTCGGCGGCGGGGACGAACCATGAGAGAGGTGACGGACGACGCACCCTCGTACCTGCGCTTCCCCCACCTGCACGGCGATCTGCTGTGCTTCGCCGCCGAGGACGACCTGTGGGTGGCGCCCCTCGTCCCGGCGGGCGGGGAGGCGGCGCGCGCCTGGCGGCTGACGGTCGACCGCACCCGCATCGGCCACCCGAGGTTCTCCCCCGACGGCACGCAGATCGCGTTCACCACCTGGCGCAGCCTCGATCCGGAGATCCACCTCGCTCCGGTCTCCGGCGGCCCGGCCCGCCGGCTGACCTACTGGGGTTCGCTGGACACCAGGGTGTGCGGCTGGGCCCCGCCGGCCGACGGGCGACCCTCCGGACGCAGCGACGTGCTCGCCGTCGCCTCGCACGGCCAGCCGTTCTCCCACCACACCTGGGCCTACCGCGTCGGCACGGACGGCGATCCCGGGCTGCGGCTGCCGTGGGGCCCGGTGGCACATGTCGCCGTCTGCGAACGCGACGGCGAGCGGCTCACCCTGCTGCTGACGGGCACGCCGCCGCACGAGCCGGCCGCCTGGAAGCGCTACCGGGGCGGCGCGACGGGCCGGATGTGGCTGCGGGGCGAGCGGCTGCTGCCCGACATCGACGGACACCTGGACTGTCCGATGTTCCTCACCTGCGACGACGGGCCCCGGGTGGCCTTCCTCTCCGACCACGAAGGTGTCGGCAACCTGTACTCCTGCCGCACGGACGGTTCGGACCTGCGCCGGCACACCGACCACGCCGACTTCTACGCCCGGCACGCGGCCACCGACGGCCGCCGCGTGGTCTACCAGTGCGCGGGCGGCCTGTGGCTGGTGGAGGACTTCTCCCCCGCCGGCACAGCGCGCCCGCTGCCCGTGCGGCTGGGCGGGCCGCGTGCGGGACGGCGCACCTACCAGGTGCCGGCCGCCGCCCACCTGGACTCCCTCGCGGTCGACCACACGGGCCGGGCGAGCGCGGTGTGCGTGCGCGGCAGCCTGTACTGGCTCACCCACCGCGACGGACCGGCCCGCGCCATCGCCGACGCCCCGGGCGTGCGGGTGCGGCAGCCGCGCATCCTGGGCGACACCGGGCAGGTCGCCTACGTCACGGACGCGGACGGCGAGGACGCGCTGGAGATCGCCGACCTGCCGCGCGCGATGCGCCCCCGGTCGGCACGCCGGGTCGCGGCCGGTCTGCTGGGCCGGGTGCGGGAGTCTGCATCGGCTCCGGACGGCGAGACGATGGCCGTCGCCACGCACGACGGGCGGCTGCTGCTGGTGGACGTGCGGGCGCCCGAGCGCGGGCCCGACCGCGGCCGGCTGGGCAGTACGGCGGTCGGTGCCGAGACTCTTGCCGAAGAGGAGGGCACCACGCCGGCGGCGGGCGACGTGCCGCCGGACGGGGGGGCCGCCCGCGTCACCGAACTGATCCGCTCGGTCAACGGCCCCGTCCACGACCTGGCGTTCTCCCCCGACTCCCGCTGGCTGGCCTGGGCGCACCCCGGCATCGGGCGCTCTCTGAGCCAGATCAAGATCGCCAAGCTGAGCGGCGAGCGGACGGTGCTCGACGTGACCGACGGCCGGTTCGAGGACGAGCAGCCCGTCTTCACCCGCGACGGCCGCTACCTGGCGTTCCTGTCCTGGCGCGGCTTCGACCCGGTCTACGACGTGCACACCGGCGACCTGTCCTTCCCGCTCGGCTGCCGCCCCTACCTGGTACCGCTGTCGTCGGCGACCCTGTCCCCCTTCGCGCTGTCCCCGGAGGGCCGCCCGGCGGCCGGCGGCCTCGACCCGCAGGACTCCGGGCAGTCCGAGGGCACGGTGCTGGTCGAGGCCGAGGGGCTGGAGAGCCGCGTCACGCCGTTCCCGGTGACGGCGTCGAAGTACTCGGCGCTGCAGCCGGTCGGCGGCGGCGGCCTGGTCTGGCTGCGCTTCCCCATCTCCGGTGCGCTGGGCGAGACGTTCGCAAGCCCGGACGACACCACCGGGCGCCCCACCCTGGAACACTTCGACCTGGTGCGGGCCCGCCGCACCCAACTCACCGGCCGCGTCGACTGGTTCGCGGTAAGCGGCGACGGGAGCCGGCTGGTCGTCAACGACGAGGGGCAGCTGCGCGTCGTCCCCTCCAACGACGTGGCCGACCCGGACACCACCACCCACCCGGACCTGCGGCGCATCCTGCACGAGGTGGACCCGGCCGCCGAGTGGCGGCAGGCCTACGCGGAGGCGGGCCGGCTGATCCGGTCCTACTTCTGGGACCCCGGCATGTGCGGCATCGACTGGGACGCGGTTCTGGACCAGTACCGGCCGCTGCTCGAACGGGTCGCCGCACCCGACGAGTTCGCCGACCTGCTGCGCGAGGTGCTGGGCGAGCTGGGCACCTCGCACGCGTATGTCTCCCCGGCCCGGCGCAACGAGGGGCCGCCGCACTACCAGCGGGCGATCGGCCTGCTGGGCGCGGACTTCGCCCGCACCGAGGCCGGCGAGTGGCAGGTCACCCGCATCCTGCCGGGCGATTCCTCCGATTCCAAGGCGCGTTCGCCGCTGGCCGGCTCGGGCATCCGGGACGGCGCCACCCTCACGCACGTCGACGGTCGCCCGGTGGACCCGGTGGCCGGTCCGGCCCCGCTGCTGGCCGCGGCCGGCGGCACGACCGTCGAGCTGACGTTCTCCCGCCCCGACCCGGAACGGCCGCCTCGCCGCATCGCGATCGTGCCGCTCGTCTACGAGGGCCCGCTGCGCTACCAGGACTGGGTGGCACAGCGACGCGAGGTGGTGCGGGAGCTGAGCGGCGGCAGGTGCGGTTACCTGCACATCCCCGACATGGGCGGCTCCGGCTGGGCACAGTTCAACCGGGACCTGCGCATGGAGGTCTCCCGGCCTGCCCTCATCGTGGACGTGCGCGGCAACGCGGGCGGGCACATCAGCGAACTGGTCGTGGAGAAGCTGACCCGCGCCATCCTGGGCTGGGACCTCACCCGCGACGCCCAGCCGGTCTCCTACGCCGGCAACGCGCCGCGCGGACCGATCGTGGCGCTGGCCGACGAGGCCACCTCCTCCGACGGCGACATGATCACCGCCGCGTTCCGGCTGCTCGGGCTGGGCCCGGTGGTGGGCGGGCGCACCTGGGGCGGCGTCGTCGGCATGACGGGCCGGCACCGGCTGATCGACGGCACGGTCATCACCGTGCCGATGAACGCGGCCTGGTTCGACGTCTACGGCTGGTCGGTGGAGAACCACGGCGTCGCACCCGACATCGAGGCGCACCGCACCCCGTCGGACTGGGCCGAGGGCCGGCACACCATGCTGGACGCGGCCGTGCGCACGGCGTTGGACCTGCTGGAGCGGCACGGCGCCTCGACGCCACCGGATCTCAGCGACGTTCCGGACCGCCGCCGTCCGCCACTGCCACCCCGCTGACCTGCGCTGCCAGGCAGCACCCGACCGAGATGCGAGGAATGAGGGGACATGCCACGCTTATGGGGTTCCCAGTCCCCTACTTCCTGGGAGTGAGCATGGGCATCTCGGATCAGTTCGACGACGAGTCCCAGCGGATGCAGGACGAGGCGCGCCGCCGGATGGGTCGGGAGAACGAGCAGGACTCCGGACGCCGCGGCCGCCCGGATGCGGACGAGCAGTCGCCAGAGCGCAGCCGCGACCTGGACGAGGACACCCTCGAACAGCAGTGGAGCCAGGGCGAGGACCCGTTCTGAGCTCGCACTGAGCGTGCACACGTGCGGGGCCGCACCGGCCGTCGGGGTGCGGCCCCGCACGCTGCGTGTCCGGCGGGGCGTCAGGCGGAGGTGCGGGCCTTCTCGTCCGCCTCGCCGCCCGCGCCGACCAGCCCGGTGCGCGGGTCCTTCGCGGCCAGCCGGGGTGCGAACCGCGCCATCTCCCGCTGCCCCACCACGCCGATCATCCCGGGCAGGTGGCCGCGGATACCCTGCATGCCGCGCAGCCACCACTGGGCGTACACGTGGTGGGAGCGGCGCTCGATGCCGGCGACGATCCGGTCCACGGCCGGGCCCAGCGGATAGGTCTTGTTCGACGGCCAGGGCAGCCGCTGCCGCAGCTCGCGCACCACCTCGTCCTCGTCCGCGCCGCGCACCATGTCGGTGTCGGTCCAGCTGAGGTAGCCGACGCCGACCCGCACGCCCCGGTGCCCGACCTCGGCGCGCAGGCAGTGCGCGAAGGCCTCGACACCGGACTTGGAAGCGCAGTAGGCCGACATCATCGGGGCGGGGGTGATCGCCGCCAGCGAGGCGATCTGCAGTAGGTAGCCCCGGGACTCGGCCAGTACGGACAGGAACGCGCGGGCCGTGACCGAACCGCCGATCAGATTCACCTCGATGACGCGCCGCCAGGAGTCCGGATCGGACTCGGTGAACGGCCCGCCCGCCGCGACTCCGGCGTTGGCCACCGCGACGTCCACCTTGCCGAAGTGCTCCTTCACCTCCCGCGCGACCCGGGTCATCGCCTCGTGGTCGGTGACGTCGGCGTGCCAGTACGCGGACTCGGCCTCCAGCGACTCGCTCACCTCCTTCAGGCGCTCCGGCTCCAGCCCGACCAACGCGAGTTTCGCGCCGCGCGCGGCGAGCTTGCGTGCCAGCAGCTCGCCGATGCCCCGCGCCGCTCCGGTGACGACGACGACCTGTCCGGACAAGTCCCTGCGGCTCATGCCCTCTCCTCGCTGACGGTGCTGCTGGTGGGTGTGAGGTGGTCGCGGACCAGGCCGGCCAGTACCGCGCTGACGGCCTCGGGCGCCTCGACGGGCGTCATGTGTCCGGCGCCGGTCAGTTCGGTGAGCCCCGTGCAGTCGGGCAGCGCCGCCGCGATGCGGTGCGCGTGCGGGGGCGGCGTGAGCCGGTCGGCGGTGCCCACCACGACGGCCGTGGGCTGGGTGAGCGCGCCCGGCCCGTCGGTGAGGTCGAGGGTGTCCAGCACGTGCGCCCACTGCGCCCGTGCCCGGCGCGGGCAGGCGTGCACGATGCGCGCGCACATCTCCACCCGCTCGCGCGGCGCCCCTGGGCCCATCGTCCCGTAGCGCAGGATCGCCCGGGCGATCGGCGTGACGGGGCCGAGCGGCGCGCTGCTGCCGAGCAGCGAGCGCTGCACGCGGGTGCGCAGTCCGGCCGGGCGCACCGGCACCACGCGGGCCTCGGGGACGAGCTGCGCCGCGCCGGTGCTGCACAGCATCAGCGCTGCGGCCCGCTCGCGCAGCTGCGGGCGCCGGGCGGCGGCCATGATGGTCATGCCGCCCATGGAGTGGCCTCCGACAACGGCCTGTTCGCTCTCACCCAGCGTGGCGTCCAGCACGGCGCACAGGTCGTCGGCGAGCTGCTCGGTGCCGTAGCCGTCCGGTCCGGCGGGTGCGGGGCTGCGACCGTGGCCGCGCTGGTCGTAGGCGATCACCCGGTGGCCGTCGGCCACGAGTTGCCGGATCACCGGCGCCCAGAAGGCGATGGCGCAGGTCCAGCCGTGTGCGAGGACGACGGCGGGGCCGCCGGAGGGTCCGAACTCCTCGACCTGCACGCTGGCGCCGTCGGCGGAGGTGACGGTCCACTCGCGGCGGGGGGCGAGGGCGGTGAGCTGCTCGGGCAGGGCCGTCATCATGCCACCTCGCCTTCGGCGCCGGCTGCCGCGACGGGCTCCGGCTCGCCGGCGTGCGGCCGGGCGCGCAGCACCTCGTACTCGGACAGGTCGACCTCCCTGGTGACCTTGCGGAACTCAGCGGTGGTGCCCGGCCAGACGGTGGTGTTGCGGCCGTTCGCGTCCAGGTACCAGCTGTCGCAGCCGCCGGTGTTCCACACGGTGCGCTGCATGCGGTCCTGGATGCGCCGGTTCCAGGCGTGCACGGCGGACGGGCGGGCGTCGAGCGCGACACGGCCGCCGATGGTGTCCAGCTGCCGGAGGTAGTCGGCCAGGTAGTTCAGCTGCGCTTCGATCATGAGGATCATCGAGCTGTTCCCGAGGCCGGTGTTGGGCCCGATGATCGTCATGAAGTTGGGAAAGCCGGCCGCGGTGCAGCCGCGCAGGCCCTCCATGCCGTCCTTCCAGGACTCGGCCAGCGTGGTGCCGTTCACGCCCTTGATGCGCTGGGCGATGGGCATGTCGGTGACGTGGAAGCCGGTACCGAAGATGACGGCGTCGACCTCGGTCTCGGTGCCGTCGTTCGCGACGAGGGTGTTGCCGCGCACCTCCCGCAGACCGGAGGCGACGACGTCCACGTCGGGCCGTGCCAGTGCCGGGTAGTAGCTGTTGGACAGCAGAATGCGCTTGCACCCGATGCGGTAGTCCGGGGTGAGCTTGGCCCGCAGCTGCGGGTCCTTGACCGCCTTCTTCATGTGCGAGGACGCCAGCTTCTCCACCAGGCCCAGCTCGCCCGGGCGCTTGGTGAACGCGCTGACCTGCATCTCGCGGATGATCCACAGCAACTGGCGGCGCAGCGCCCGCGTCGCGGGGACTTTGGCGTGCAGCCAGCGCTCGACGCCGCTGATCCGCCGGTCCATCCGCGGCATCACCCACGGCGCGGTGCGCTGGAAGACGGTGAGGTGGTCGACCGTCGGGGCGATGGCGGGGACGACCTGGATCGCGGAGGCGCCGGTCCCGACCATGGCGACGCGCTTGCCTCGCAGGTCGTAGTCGTGGTCCCACTGCGCGGAGTGGAAAATCTTGCCCTCGAAGGTGTCCAGGCCGGGGATGTCCGGGATCTTCGGGTCGGACAGCGGCCCGGTCGCCGAGACGACGAAGTCGGCCGCCAGGATGCCCTTCGCCGTCTCGATCACCCAGTGCAGCTCCTCGCCGTCCCAGGTCATCTGCGTCACCTCGGCGTCGAAGCGCAGGTGCGGGCGCAGGCCGAAGGTGTCGGCGACCCGCTCCAGGTAGGCGCGAATGTGGGCCTGGCCGGAGAAGTTGCGCGGCCATTCGGAGTTGGGAGCGAAGGAGAACGAGTACAGGTGGGACGGCACGTCGCACGCGCATCCCGGGTAACTGTTGTCCCGCCAGGTTCCGCCGACGGCCTCGCGGCGCTCCAGCACCACGAAGTCCGTCACGCCGGCCCGCCGCAGCCGTACGGCCGCACCGAGGCCGCCGAATCCGGATCCGATCACCGCCACCCGCACGTGCTCCTGCTCGGCTGCCATGCCGCGCCTCCCGGAAATCGCCGATCATGCCAGCAATCACTGGCATGATCGGAGCGTAGAGGAGATGCCTACCGATGGGTAGGGGGGCGGGCGGAGAAAGTCACCGCCGGTTGCACCGGCGGCTGCCGTCGCTCCGGGCGTCAGTGATGGAAGGCGACACCACGGCCCGGCATCGAGGGGGCGGGCGTCGACGACAGCGCCTCGACGCAACGACGCAGGTCGGCGAGGAACAACTCCATCTTGTCGCCGCTGATCCCGTGCCGGACCAGCACCCGGTGGATCACCGTGGTGTCCCGGTCGGGCGGCAGCGGGTACGCCGGCACCTGCCAGCCGCGCATCCGCAGCTGGTCGGAGAGCTGGTACAGGTCGAAAGGCGAGCCGGCCGGGTCGCGCAGCGCGTAGGAGACGGCCGGCAGCGCACCGCGGCCGTCGTACAGCAGCCGGAACGGACCCAGACCCGCCACCTGCTCCGCGACGTGGGCGGCGGTGTCCGCGCACACCTGGTGGACATGCCGGTAGCCGTCCCGGCCCAGCCGGAGCAGCAGGAAGTACTGGGCGATCACCTCGCCGCCCGGCCGGGAGAAGTTCAGCGCGAACGTCGGCATGTCGCCACCGAGGTAGGAGACGCGGAAGACCAGCTCCTCGGGCAGGTGCCTCGCGTCCCGCCACAGCGCCCAGCCCACGCCCAGCGGCGCCATGCCGTACTTGTGACCGGAGGCGTTGATCGAGACCACCCGCGGGATGCGGAAGTCCCACTCCAGCTCCGGCTGCAGGAACGACGCGACGAAACCGCCGCTGGCCGCGTCGACGTGTACCGGGACGTCCCAGCCCGTCTGCGCCTGCAGGGCGTCGAGTTCGGCCGCGATCTCCTTCACCGGCTCGTAGTCGCAGGTGTAGGTCACCCCGAGGATCGCCACGACGCCGATGGTGTTCTCGTCGACGTACGCGCGCAGCTGATCCGGGCGCAGACCCGTCGCCCCCTCTGCCAGCGGCACCTGCCGCAGCTCCACGTCGAAATAACGGGCGAACTTCTCCCAGCACACCTGGACCGGCCCGCACACCAGGTTCGGCCGGTCCGCCGGCAGCCCGGCCGCGCGGCGGCGCTCACGCCAGCGCCACTTCATGGCCAGCCCGCCGAGCATGGCCGCCTCGCTGGAGCCCGTCGTCGAACAGCCGGTCGCCGTCTCGGCGTCCGGCGCGTGCCACAGGTCGGCCAGCAGGTGTACGCAGCGCGACTCGATCTCGGCGGTCTGCGGGTACTCGTCGCGGTCGATCATGTTCTTGGCGAGGTTGTCGTCCATCAGCTGATGGACCTGCGGCTCGCTCCACGTCGTGCAGAACGTGGCGAGGTTCTGCGCTGAACCACCGTCCAGATCCAGCTCGTCGCACAGCAGTTGATAGACGGTGAACGGGTCCGTGGGACCGTCGGCCATCGTCCGGCGGGGCAGCCCGTGGCCGCTGAGGGCGGAGGCGTAGACGTCGGTGGCCCGGGTGATGCGGTCGCCGACGACCTGATGCAGTGCCATGGCCCCAGTCGACCGCCGCCCGGACGCGGTCCGCACCCCGTGCGCCGCCGGGCGGGTGATCAGCCCTCCGCCGGCCCCTGCGCGCCGTCGGCCCACCGGTCCAGCTCAGCCCGGACCCGCCGGTCCAGAGCCAGGCCCAGCTCGGCCTCGACGACCTGCTTGGCCAGTGGCCGCAGCCGCTCCAGCGTGCCGGTCACCCCCACCAGCTCCTCCGCCGCCAGGTCGCCGGTCACGACGTGGTCGCGCAGCAGTCTGGTGAACAGGTCCGCGATGGCGTCGGTGTGCGCGCGCAGCTCGCGGCTCGCGGCGAGCACGGCCGCCAGCGGGATGCCCTCCTTCACCAGCGCGGCCGAGGCGTCCAGCAGCCGGCGGCTGACGTGCACGATCTCGTCGCCGTCGACGGTCACGTAGCCCAGGTCGAGGGAGGCGGCGAGGTTCTCGGAGGTGACGTCGCCGGTGAAGTAGTCGGCCAGGTCCTCCGGGGTGAGCCGGACCGGTGTCTCCTCGGAGAACAGCGCGGGCAGCGTGGACCGCAGACCCAGCAGCTCGGCGGCGCTCCGGGCGTCCCGGCCCTGTTCGAAGGCGCCGAGCAGGTCGGCTATGCCATCGAGGGTGTGGCCACGGGCCAGCAGCGCACCGATGGTGCGCAGCCGGGCGAGGTGGTGCTCGTCATACCAGGCGATGCGCCCCTCACGGCGCGGTGGCGGCAGCAGCTTGCGCTCGCGGTAGAAGCGCAGGGTGCGCTGGGTGATCCCCGCCTTCTCCGCGAGCTCGGCGGCCCGGTACTCGCGCCGTTCCGGCTCCGGGTCGTGCTGGTCGTGCGCCGGGGTCTCCGGCTGCTCTGCTCTGGCCACCCGCCCAGCCTATGTCCGCCCGCCGGCGGCCCGTACGGTCCGGTGCGCCCGCACACGGCGGGAAGCCGGCGGGCACGAGCGCCCGGTGCGAGGCGCGCGGAACCGACGGGACGGCTCCGCGCGCCTCGCGCACCCTGGAGTCGGCCCGCGGCTTCTCCGCCGGCGGGCACCGGCAGTCGGTCACCCCGCGGCTCCGCGACACGAAGGGCGTCGTGAAGGCACTCCGCCAGGCGCCGCATGACGAACTCGCACTCGTCCGGCTCCAGCCGGACCCTGACGCCCAGCATCTCCCTGGCCAGCCGGAGAACCGCCTCACCGGCGGCGAGTTGCTCCCGCTCCATACGGTCCGCAAGACGGGCGATGGGCCCGTCGGGATTGTCATCCGGCGTGTATGCGGGCTTCCCCTCCGGGGAGGACCAGGGAAGAAGGCGCAGCTGAGTAGTCTGCATGTGGCGTCACGCTCCGTTCGTGGCGTTGGCCCCGGCCCGCTTGCCTCGGGTTCGGGGCCGCTTCATGTCTCCACTCACATTACCCGCACCTATCTACGGTTATCCACGGATGCGCAGAGATCCGCACCCGTCCACGCTGAGGCTATGGATCTGGACCGGACACGCCCGCTGTGGCGACAGATCGCAGCCGAAATCATCCGGCGGATTGACGACGGCACTTATCCGCCGGGGAGCCGGGTCCCTTCAGCCCTGGAGATCGCTCACGAGTTCGGCGTCGTCAACGCCACGGCCGCCAAGGCGATGCGGCATGTTCGAGAGCAGGGATACACCAGGGGCGAGGTGGGCCTGGGGACGTTCGTCCTGGGCCCAGGCGAGTAGCCCGCTACTGGTCGAACACGACCGTCACCGGCGCATGGTCGGACCAGCGTTCGTCTTCGGTGGTGGCGCGGCCCCGCGGTTCACCCCGACAACCACCACCGCGGTACACCGCACTCGCGAGCAACCTCATTCACACCCGCCGGCGACCTTCCCACCTGTGGCGTCAGTAGCCGGCGGCGAGCCGGAGGACCGTGGACAGGTAAAGCGTCGTTCCCACCGTCAGGAGCAGAAATCCGACGAGAGTGTGACGGATGAGGCTCGGGTGCGGTTCGAGGCCCAGACTGGCGCGGGCTGCCGCGCTGACGCTCGGCCTTGCCTCGGAGTCCCCGGACTCATTCGCCCCGTAGGCATGTGCCGGGAGCCGCTCCACTGCCCGTTTCACTGCGCGTCTGCTCCGTTCCGAGGTGAGTCCCAGACTCACTCCGTGCACGTCGCGTACCACCAACGTGCGGTAGGCCCGCCCGTAGCTGAAGCTGACGCGCAACCGGACCCGCGTCAGGCGCCGCAGGTCCACCGTCCGCTCGCCGGTGAGCGTACGGGCCGTCACCGCAGACATGGAGCAGGCGATCAGCCGGAGTTCCTGACCGAGCTCCGAGTGCAATAGCAGTCCGACCGGCCCCCCGACGAAGGCGCAGACGAGCATCAAACCCGGGGATGTGATGCCAGCCGCGGCGAACGGCCACACCACGAACGGAGAGACGATCATCAATACGGCGAACCCGGAGGCCCACCGAGCGCGGGAGAGCACCACACGTCGTAGCAGTGGTAGACGTCCGGGCCCCATTGGTCTCTGGACTGCGGGCCCAGTCATCAGTCACCTCGCAGATCGCGTGCGGCAGACATCACCACTGCCGCCATGTTGTCCGCGCGAGTCTTTCTTCCCATCCACGTCGCGAGCCGAGACTTTTGAACTGCGAAACCAAACCACCACTTCCCCCTCCGACAAAGAATTTCCGTGCCATAATAGCCGGATCGAATTTCAGTAATCTCGCACAATGAGATTTCCCGCCGATGTCCCAGGTTCCTTACGACCAGTAGATCCGCCGTCAGGGTGAGGGAAGTGGCCGCAGCATACAGTCCCGCCAAGACGGAAACTACAACACAGCCAAGACATGTCATCAGGTTACTGAAGCTGGCCAGCGCCCAACTGTCCTCCGCGCAGACACCAGCGATTCCAATAAATGCCGTGGCGAGAATGCCACCGAGCACTCTTTCGAGAAGTGGAGGCCTCCAAACGTGAGACTTAGCATCCACGACACATCATCCCCCCAACCACTCCAATGCACAGCGCCACCAACTGCAGCCCACCCTAGATCCCAAGTCAATTGCTTCCAGGAAAACGTGTCATTGTAGGCAGCGGCCGTCTGTTTTGCGTTGTTCGCGCTGTAGGCGTAGCCGTTCAGCGTTTGCGGCGCATCGGCTGCGAGCACCGGGTCGACGGACAGGAAACGGCCGGCGCCCGGGTCATACTCGCGGGCACCGATGCGAGTATGACCCCCGTGTCGGCGTCGGCGGTCTTGCCGAGGAAGCCCTTGTCGTCCACCCAGTCGCCTACGGCAGCCTCTGCCCGCGCCTGCCCGAAGGGAGACAGGGAGCGCTTGCCGAACTTCTGGTCCGCGCCGGAGTCCACGGCACCTGTCGTCGTGCCGTGGTTGTCTCCGGTCAGATAGGAGAGTTCGGTAGTGCCGGTGGCCTTGCTGCGCACGGCGATGACGGTACCGCCGGCGCCGGCGGTGTAGTAGCGCTGGGCCCACAGGATTCCGTCCCCGATGCCGAGCAGCGCCGCGTGCGCGCCGTGTCCAAGGCGCCGGGCACCGAAGCACCTGTCGTCACCGAGAGCAACAGTGATTTTCCCGGATGATAGGTCCGCGGCGGATCCGGGTTCGGCGAAGAGCAGACCAACCACCGTCAGTGGGCGGAAGAGCAGGCGGGTGATACCGAGATCACCGGTGGCCGTGATCCCGTGTTGAAGAAGGGCCTCCTGGCGAGTGATGTTCCGGTCGCCGCACACAGCACCTCGCTCCCCCTGGCCGCCCACACGCGTTCGGCGGAGCCGATGTCAGGCGGACCGCCAGGCGGTGAGCAGCTCTTCCGGGCCGTAGACCGCCTGCAGACCGGTGCACCTGACGCCGCTGCGGGAGACGGCGACGAGCGGAACCGGATCGTCGGTCAGCGCGGCACGGTGCTTGTGCAGGGCGGCCAGGTCGTGGGCATCGAAGGGTGTGCTCTCCAGCCACTTGACCGAGCCGAGGAAGAGCAGCTGTTTGGCGACGGGCTCACGGTCGGCGCCTACCAGGTCGATCTCCACGTCGTTGCTGCGGGTCCAGTAGGCGCCGACCGCGGGGGCGGCCGGCAGACCCTGGTCGGGCAGGAGCCGGGCCAGGCTGTCGCGCACCAGGGGCTCGACGGCTCGTCCCCGCCAGGCGGTCCACTGCTCGCGGATCCGAGCCAGCGTGAGGTCGCCGCGCATGCGTTCGATCTCCGCCATGTGCGGGCCGAGGAAGGCCAGCCAGAATCGCAGGTACGGATCGGCGACGCGATAGCGGCGCTCCTTGCTCGGGCGCGTCGACAGGGGCAGTTCGGCGGCGACGACGCGCTTGGCGGTCAGCAATTCCGTCGCGCGGGTCAGCGTGGTGTGGGCGATGCCGCCGGCGGCGCGGGCGATGTTGGTGAAGGTGCGTTCGCCTGAGCCGATGGCTTTCAGGACCTCGCGACCCATGGCCTGCGGCGGAAACTCGGCCGCCAGCGAGCGCTCGGCTGAGACCAGCAGTGCGGAGATCGGGTTCGACAGGGACCTGCCGAGGAATTCCCACATCGAGCCGCCGGGTTCCCACTCGCGGCAGATCAGCGGCAGCCCACCGGTGAGCAGTGCCGCGTCGAGGGCGGCGGCCGGCTCCAGGTCCAGCATCTCGGCGATGTCCGCCGGGTTCAACGGCCCGAGGATCATCTCCCGGCCCCGCTGGTGGAAGGGCCGGTCGTAGTCGTTGAGCGCCTCCATCATGGACAGGTCGGAGCCGATCAGGAGCAGAAGCACCGGCTTTCGACTGAGGAGACGGTCCCAGGCCCGCTGCAGCAGGCCCTCGAAGGCATCCGCCCGGTCCATCAGGTAGGGCACCTCGTCGATGACGACGACACTCGGCCGGTCGTCGGGCAGCACCTCGGCCAGCAGCCGAAGGGCGGCGTTCCACCGCTGAGGCGCCTCCTCGGCGAAGAGGTGCCGCTCCGGCAGAGTGGAGGTCGCCACCGCATCACGCAGTTCGGAGAGCTCGTCCTCAGCGGCCCCGCCCGCAGCCGTGAAGAACACGCTCGGTGCACCGCACCGCTGGATGAACTCCTCGACCAGGCTGGACTTTCCCACCCTGCGCCGCCCCCGCATCAGGATGCACTGCCCCGGTCGATCGGACCCGGCCGCCGACCCCACCGATTCCAGCGCCTCGCCGAGAACGCGCAGCTCACGTTTCCGTCCGACGAAGCGGCACACAGGGCCTCCAGAGGGAAAGGGCGAGACGGGGCCACAACCGGCAGGCCATGGCACGCGGTACAAGAGTAACATCTAAGATACTATCTCTGGCGAGAGTATCTGCGGTGAAGTGCGTGTTCACCTCGCACTCGACCGCCGGGTACTCAGTCGTCCGCGCCGGCGCGACCGCCGGCTCCGTTTTCGCGCGGACCGCCCCACGCTGTCCGCGAACGCCGGGGGAAGGCGTTCACGTCGACGATCAGCGGGTCGCCGGCCCGGCGGACGTCTTCTTGCTCAGGGCGCACACGCCGCGGGCACTGGCGCCGGCCCGGCGGGTTGAGAAGCGCGGCGCCCGAGTGGTGGGCTCCGACAAGCGCACCAGCGACCGCCCCGGCCACAGCACGTCCACGTGATGACCCCAGGCGGTGAGCCGGTGGACCACATCCAGCGGCATTCCGTCGTACCGACAGGGCTCTTCGACGAGGAAGCGCAGTCTCACGATCCGCCTCTCTCGCCGGTCCCCATGTGCGGTGCCACGGTGCCTTGGAGGCGGCCCGACCGAACCGACGTCCCCTCAGCAACGCCCCGCCGACGGCGAAGGGACCTCGACGCAATTCGGTCGGTGCCGGCACGTAGTGTCCGGTGTGCCGCACGCGGAGCCGGGAGCCGGCGAGACACAGACAAAACGGGGGAACGATGCGTCGTTGGATGAAGATCTTGGTGGCGGCTGCCGTCATGGTGTGCCTGGGCGGCTGGTTCGCGCAGCCGTACGCGCAGGACTGGTGGCTGGCCCGGCGGGCGTGCGCCGGGGTACTGCCCGCCGACGCCGTGCAGCAGCTGGTGCCCGAGGACGACCATCTGACGGACACGGAGGCGCAGCAGGTCGACGGCCTCGGCTCGTACCGGTGCCAGGTGACGGTGGAGGACGACGACGGGGATGACCACACGTTCCTGGAGGCGACCGCCTACACCCGGCGGGACGACCGGGACCGCGAGTTCAAGCACAGCTTCCCGTTGTCGGGGTTCGCCAGGATCCACCCGCTGCCCGAGGGGCTGCCCGGGTTCGTCGACAAGCGCGGTGTCGTCAGGCTCCTGCTGCCCTGCCCCGATCTCGGGAGGGACCGGGCAGGCCGGGAGCGCAGCATGCTGGTGTCCACGGACCTCGGCTACGACGCGACACTCCACACCGCGCCACGGAACGCCTACCAGGTCGCCGTCGCGTTCGCCGGCTCCGCCTCGGAGAGGCTCGGTTGCGGCGCCGAACCGCTCGACCTGCCCGAAGGGGGCCAGAGGCCGGCGTCGCACCGCACCGACGAGGAAGACCCCGGGACGGTGCCGCTCTCCCAGGTGAAGGACACCCCGTGTGGCTGGCTGACCCATGCGGGACTGCCGCAGGACACCGCGTGGCAGGTCGCGGTGCGTGCGAACGGCTCGGCCCCCGTGAGCCGGTGCGTGGTGTTGGGGGGCGGTTACGGGGATGGGGGCAAGCTGGTCTTCGCCGGCTGGTACGGGGACTGGGGCAGCCGGCTGGGCGCCTTCCACGGCATACCGGGGACGCTGACGGCCGCCGCCCGATGCGGGGACCAGGCCGCCAACTACAAGATGACGACGAGCGAAGACGTCGGCATCGACGCGGACCTGAAGCAGAAACTGCTCGAGGCTTTCGTGCACGACGAGGCCCGGCGACACGACTGCTCGGATCTGCGTTTCACGGAATGACGCACTCGCGTGCCGCAGCCTGTCCCGCTCAGAGCAGGCCCCGCACGTAGCCGTCGTCGACGCCCTGCCGCATGGCGGCGGCCCGCTTCGGCGAGGTGTCCCGTTCGGCCGCCCACGCGTCCAGCAGCGTGGAAAGCTGGTGTCGGCCGTCCATGAGAGGGCCTGTCACCGGGCCGCTCACGGGGCGTTCGGCTATCCGTCCCGTCGGCTGGAGCCCAGTCAGCCGACGGCCTGCAGGCCGGTACGTGCCGTGGCTGTGCTTGCGCACGGCCGCGTCGAACGCATCGAGGTCCGGGATCGTGCCGTCCCGTGCAAAGCGGGCGCGGTACTTCATCAGCGTCCCGACACGGGAACCGAAGTCGTCCAGGTCCCCGTCCGGCCCGTCCGTCGCCTTCGACGTGTACTTCCCGGTCGAGGGCCGGTGGTTCGGGTCGCCGCCCTCATCGGTGAGGTGCTCGAGGTAGTACGCGAGATACGCGCGCTGGGCGTCGTAGAGGACGGCGAAGGCCTCCGGGTTCTGCGCCGACTCCTCGATCACAGCGTCGAGGTCGACGTCCGGGCTCCGGTACCCGAAGCCGGCGTAGGCCTCCGGGGCGACGAAACGTCCCAGCCACGTCCAGCCGTCGTCACCGAGAGCGGCTTCGGAGGCGGGCACCACCGGGCCGTCGACTTCGGTGGGATGCCGCAGACCGCGTGCGGTGTCCGCGACGTACTCGGCCAGCATCCGGGCGACGCCCGGCGCCAGACCGTCCGGGACGTCGACGTCCGTCAGCGCCGCGACCACCGCGTAGGCACTGCGGGCCTGCGCCTTGGTGTGCGGTTTTCCGGGGCCCGAGGCCCCGGTGGCGGCATCGACGACGCGGCCGAGCACCCGGGCACCGTCACTGCAGAACCGCTCGTGAGCCAGCATCTTCTCAGCGGCGTCGAGCCGGGACAGGTCGTCGCCCGGGTCGAGTGCCTCGGTCGCGGCGGCGGGCTCGTCCGCGAGGTCACGGACCGCTGCGGACACCTGCCGGCACTCGGGTTCGTCCTCGCCGGTCACTATCGGCACGGCGACTGCGGCGGCCAGCACGACCGCCGCTGCCGGGAGGGTCAGCCAGGGCCGCCGTCGCAGCCGGTGCAACCGGCCGAATCGTGAGTCTGCGGTGCTGTCGATTTCCTGCTCCCCGTAATCCACCCGAGCAGGGTAACGACAGGCAGCCACGGCATCCGACGCGGCTGCCTGTCGAACACGACGGTCACGGGCGCATGGTCGCTCCACCGCTCGTCATGGGGCGGCCCCCTCCACCTACGGCTTGACCGACGGAGACGGAGGCCGTGGCGGGTTGTCAGCGCTGGATGGTGTAGTGACTGCTGGTCATCCCGGAGTCCGTGGTCAGGGTGCCGGTGTGGGTAAGCCGAAGGTCGTGGGTGAGGGGGCCGAACAGCGGGAGACCGGAACCGAGCAGGACGGGGGCCCGGGTGAGTGTGATCTCGTCGATGAGGTCGTCTTCGAGGAACGCCTGGATGACCCTGCCGCCGTCGATGTAGACGCCTCGCGCCTCGCGCTCGGCGAGCAGTCGCAGTGTCTCGGGGATGTCCCGTGTCACGGTGATGCGCTTGTCCTCGGTGTCCGGGAGGGTGGTGCTGAGGACGATGACCGGTTTCGCATAGGGCCAGCTGTCGAAGGTCAGTACCTTCTCGTATGTGCCGCGTCCCATGACGAGGTGATCCACGGCGGCCATGAACCTCTCGTAGCCGATGGGCGGGTGCGGCCCGTCATGACCCGGGGCGTGCCCGGGGTTCTTCGGGGGGTCGGTGAGCCATGCGATGTCCCCGTCTTCGCGGGCGATGAAGCCATCGAGACTCGCGGCGATGAAGACGTATCCTCGCCAGCTGCGCGTGGTGGTCATGTCCAGCTCTCCATGAGTGCGTCAAGCAGTGTGTGCGGGGCGACCGTGGTAGCCGATCGTGCCGAGGCGGCCGCCCGGAGGTAGGAACCGTTGACGACGTCGAGCAGGAGCGCCGCGGCCGTCCTCGGCTCGGGTGAGTGGGTGAAGTGGCCGTCATCCCGTGCCGCACTGATGAGTGCGGTCAGGTAGGTGATCTGGCATTCCCAGCCTTCACTGAGGAGCCGGCTGAGTTCGTCGTCCTTGAGGTCTTCGAGCAGCATCGTGACGCCGGCGACGCCCCGCGATCGATCCCTGGGTGGTCGGGCCACCCCGTCGACCCACGACCTGAGCTCGCCGAGACAGTCCTGCGTGAGCGGCGCTTCCGGGATGGCAGCGCTCCACCTCTTACTGAGCGCGACCAGGACTGCGTGCCGAGAGCCGAACCGTTTGACCAATGTGGCGGGGTGCACTCCGGCTGCGCGAGCAGCCTCGGCCAGGGTCCAGGACCCGGAGGCGTCGGGCAACCCCGCAGAGATGCGCTCCAGCAGGTCGTCGTCCGAGTGTTCACGGGGCCGGGCCATGCCATTAGTAAATCGCGATTGCCTAACTCTGCCAAGTCGGTGGCGCGAGCTTCCGGGCACTTCGCAATGGGCTGTCGACCAAGGGAGCCAGGCCCTCTCTCCGCGCAGCCTGCCTGCGCAGGCGGTCTGTTCGTCTCGGGCAGCGGACGCACGCATGCTCGTGTTGGCCGCCTGCGCCGTAGGGCCCGTTCGCCCCGGATGCCGTGGCGGCCCTGACCGCTCAGCCCATGACGAAGGCCCGCCTCCGTCACCACGGAGGCGGGCCTTCTGGCCTTCCGGGGCCTGCGCCCAGCATCTCCCAGGCCAGTCGGAGGACCGCCTCTCCCGCGGCGAGCTGCTCCCGCTCCATGCGGCCCGCAAGCCGGGCGACGGGCCCGTCGGGATTGCCGTCCGGCGTGTAAACCGGCTTCCCTCCGGGGAGGACCAGGGAAGAAGGCGCAGATGAGTAGGCTGCATGTGGCGTCACACCTATCTACGGTTCTCCACGGATGCGCGGAGATCCGCACCCGTCCACGCTGAGGCTATGGACCTGGACCGGACGGGCCCGCTGTGGCGACAGATCACAGCAGAGACCATCCGGCGGATTGAGGACGGCACCTACCCGCCGAAGACGACCGTCACGGGCGCGTGGCCGGATCAGTGCTCGTCGTGGGTGGCCGCGCGCTCCACGGACGCCTTCGCCGCACGGGCCGCCAAGCCAGCACGACCATGACGCAACCGCCCCGCCGACGCCCTACGCGAACTGGGTCTCACCTCTCCTCATTCGTTCTCCTCGTACACCTCTCCTCGTTCGCCCTCGGTCAGAGCCTCGTCGACCTCCCGTTCCTTCGCCTGCCACTCCGGCGTCCAGAACCAGGCCTGGTCGTCCGGAACGATCGAGGCGGGCGTGGCGGGTGCGGGTGAAACGCCGGGTTCGGTGTCGAGGCGGTGACGCGAATCGGGGCGGAATTCACGTCACAGCATCGACATCCAGACGGAGGAAGGCGGTTTCGGAGGCGGAGGGGTCAGGCGGCGAAGGCGACGGTGACGGGCGCGTGGTCGGACCAGCGCTCGTCGTGGGTGGCCGCGCGCTCCACGTAGGCCTTCGCCGCGCGGGCGGCCAGGCCCGGCGTCGCCATCGCGTAGTCGATGCGCCAGCCCGCGTCGTTGTCGAAGGCGCGGCCGCGGTAGGACCACCACGAGTACGGTCCGGTCGTCTCCGGGTGCAGCGCGCGGACGACGTCGACGTACCCGCCGTCGGCCGCGTCCAGCACTCGGCCCAGCCACTCCCGCTCCTCGGGGAGGAAGCCGGCCTTCTTCCGGTTGGCCCGCCAGTTCTTCAGGTCGGCCTCGCGGTGCGCGATGTTCCAGTCACCGCACACCAGCACCTCGCGCCCGTCGGCCGCGGCCTTCGCACGCAGCTCCGTCAGGTACGGCAGGAACGCCGCCATGAAGCGCTCCTTGACGGCCTGCCGCTCGGTGCCGACATCGCCGGAGGGCAGGTAGAGGCTGGCCACGGTCAGCCCGGGCAGATCCGCCTCGATGTACCGGCCCGCGTCGGCGAACTCGTCCACGCCGAACCCGACGCGCACGGCGTCCGGTTCCCGCCGGGTCAGCAGCGCGACGCCCGCGCGGCCCTTGGCGGCGGCCGGCGCGTAGGCGGCGTGCCACCCGTCGGGCTCGCGCACCTCGTCGGCCAGCTGATGCCCCTCGGCCCGCACCTCCTGCAGGCACACCACGTCGGCGTCAGTGGCGGCGAGCCACTCCACGTATCCCTTGCGGGCGGCGGCCCGCAGCCCGTTGACGTTGACGGTGGTGACCTGGTGCACAGCGCTTCTCCCGAGAACGAAACCGGTTCGGCAGCCTACGCGAACCCGCTGTCCGGCGACGGGAGGGACCGGTAGGGTCGCTCTCTTCGGTGGTGAGCCGGCCGGAGTCCCCCAAGGCAGTGAAGAACTTCGCCAGGCTGCGGGCACTGGGCAACTCCACCGAGCTGCTGCACCGGGTGCGGCTGCTGGGCCTGACCGGCGACGCCCGCTGGTGCGACCCGAGTCCGAGATCTGCCGCGTCGAGGTCGGCGAGTTCGCTGTTGTGCTCGGCCCACCGGCCGGAGTCGAGGTCGTCGCTGAGGCTGCGTACCGCCCGCTGCTCGGCTTCCGGCCCGACCCTGGTCCACACCGACACCGCACGGCGCACGTGATCCTCCAGATACGCGCCCGGTCGGCGCCAGTACGCCTCGAACAGGCCGTCAGCGCAGTCCCACGGGATGAGCACTGGCTCAGCGCGGGCGCCGATCGCGTCGGCCATCCCGGCAAGCGAGGGAAATTCCGCGAGGACGGCGGCGAACTCGGGCAGGTAGTCGCGAGTGAGCCAGAACCGGTCCTGCCATCCGGGCTCGTCGGTGTCGAACGTGAGGACCACCACGCGGCGGGCCACGCGCCGCATTTCACGCAGCCCGGCTATGGGGTCCCCCCCAGTGGTGGACGGTCGAGACGGCCATCGCTGCGTCGAAGGAGTGGTCCTCGAACGGCAGGCTCTCCGCGGCGGCGGCCACGCACGGCGCCGAGCCCGGAGGCCGCTGCCCCCGCATGACCGCCGATGGCTCCACCGCGGTCACGTCGCGATCAGCAGGCTCGTAGGAGCCGGTGCCGGCCCCGACGTTGAGCACCGTCTGCGCGTCCCCGAGCGCGTCCAAGATCCGCGCGGCGATCCGCGGCTCGGTGCGTCGTGTCGCGTTGTAGGCGCCGCCGATCGCGTCGTACAGCAGTGCACCGAGCATTTCGAGTTGCTCCTCCGGTGTCACTGTCAGTCCCTTCGCTCGTGCCTTGAGTTCCCTGTCGATGGCCGCCACCATGGCGTCAGCGCGATCACGCCGCTCCCGCTGCAGGCCGCGCAGTCGGCGCAGGTGCGCGACCGCGTCGGTGGACGAGTCGCCGACCAGTTCCGCAACCTCCCGCAGCCCGAAGCCCAGCCGCCGGTAGCTCAGCACCTCCCGCAGCCGCTCCACGTCGCTCGCCGAGTAGGCCCGGTACCCGGCCGCGGTCCGCGCCGACGGACGCACGAGCCCGATCTCGTCATAGTGATGCAGCGTGCGGACGCTCACCCCGGCCAGTTCGGCCACGCGTCCCACGGTCCAGTGATCCTCCACGGCAGCGACTATGCAGCCTGACGTCACGTGAGGGTCAACAGCCGCACTCACGGCAGCAAGCGCCGAGGCCACGGCCACACGTCGCGGTACTGTCAGAAGCGTTGCTTTCCCGGAGCAAGATCTTCTCCGAGAAGATGAGCACCCCGCTGCATGCCGCTCCGGGCCGACACGCGGGCGCGCGCCCACCCGGCGGAGCGAGCGGGTTGTTGGCAGGATGAGCCCGTGACCGCACTCTCCGCCTTTGCCCGCCTGCTCCTCGCCGCCGGCGTCCTCGTCGCCTGCTCGGCGCTCGCCGCCACGGCGGCCGCCGCCGAGCCAGCCGAACCGCACGCCGGTGCAGCCGCCGTCTCGGTGCGGAACTGCGCTGCGGCGGGCGGATCCGCGTGGGCGGCCGCCCGGGAACAGCGCTGGTGTGTCGGCGGCGTCTACACCGGCATTCCGCTCGGCTGACGACGGCGCGCGCACGCCCCCGGCGTCACCGCACCTGGTACCGGGTGGACATGCCCTCTGTCATGTGTCCGTCGACATGGCAGTGGAAGAGCCACATGCCGGGGTCGTCCGGGCGCATGTCGGCGGTGAGCAGGGAGGCGGGGAGGATCTCGACGACGTCGGTGCGGCGGCCGCGGACCAGCACCGTGTTGCCGTGCCAGTGCGGGGTGTGCATGTCGCCCCCGCCACCGATGCCGAAGACGTACCAGCGCACCCGTTCGCCCCGCCGCACGGCCATCGCGGTGTGCGTGTCGTCGGTGCCGGCGGGCCCGTTGGCGAACATGTAGCCGTTGATCGAAGCCTTGCGGTTGCTGACCTGCAGGGCCACCCCGTCGGGGCTCTGTCCGGCGGTCCCGTACCGGGCGATGTTCTGCGTCAGGTAGGGGCTCTGGGACTCGTCGAAGATGGTGAACAGGGCGAACATCTCGCGGTCGACGTCCTTGGGCACGCCGTTCGCCCTCGCCCGTCCCCGGCGGCTGACCACGATCGGGCCGATCAGCCCGGCCTGTGTGCCGGGCACACCCATGCCCGCCGAGTGGTCGTGGTACAGCCAGACGACCGAGGAGGGGTCCTTCGGGCCCGGGCCGGCGCGGCGGGGTACCGGCCAGGTGTAGGTGTGCGTCCGGCCCGGGGCGACGGAATCGTCCGCCTTCGCCCCGCCCTTCGTGCCGTCGTCGTAGAGCGCACCTTCACTCGCCTTGTCGTAGAAGACGCCGTGCGGGTGGACGGAGGCGGGGAAGGGGGTGTTGTTGCGGAAGACCACCCGGATGGTGTCACCGACCTCCGCACGGAGGACCGGCCCGAGGATGCCCAGGTGGGCCTCGGCGGCCGAGCGGGTGACCGGCGTGCTGAACGAGTCGTCGGTGTACTGCCGGTACTGCGACTTCCGGTAGACCGTCCCCAACCCGTCCGCGTCGCGGCTGGTCCACGTCCGTTCCACGGTGGTGAACGGCTCACCGCTTGCCAGATTGCGACCCTGCGGGGTGTAGTTCCAGGTCACGGTGTCCGCGGCGACGTAGTAGGTGCGGACCCTGCCACTTCCGCGGGCCTCGGCGCGGCCGGCACCGGCCGCGAGCAGCCCGGCCGACGCGGCCGCCGACATGACACTGCGTCGGGTGAGACCCGACGGCGTTGCGATCCGTTCCACGATGCTCCTGGCGTTGCGGGGGGGGCGACGGAGTGCCGGGCGTCGGCGTCGCGAGCCTAAGCACGGGTGGTGCGGCCCGGGCGCCGACGACGCGCCGACGGCCGCGACCGCACACGTTCAGCGGATCGACCCGACTCCTACGCGTCCGGCCGGCCGGGAGCGGTTGCTCCTCCCCCGGGGGGCCGGTCAGGCGGTCTGCCAGGCGGTGAGCAACTCCTCGGGACCGTAGGCGGCCTGCAGCCCGGTGCACCTGATGCCGCTGCGGGAGACGGCGACAAGAGGAAGCGGCTCGTCGATCAGTGCGGCGCGGTGCTTGTGCAGCGCGGCCTCAGACGACCAAAGGTAGCGCCAGGGATACTATCCCAGGCGATAGTATTCGCGATGCATCGAATGGGCCCCACCAACGAGAAAATCCCGCCCGATCTCCATGATCGGACGGGATCTCGTCAACCACCTACGAGCTGACTCGTGAATGGCCTGCCGTGGGGCGTTCACGAGTGCGCCTGATCAGGCACATCCCAGCGGTTTGAAGATCTCTTCCCGGCAGCCGCTCCACGCCCCGCCAGCCACACGTTCGTCGGCGTGGAACCGTCCCACCACTCCGTCGACATCGCCACCCGCGTGACCCGGCAGTACACCGGCGCCGCGGGCGAGGTCACCAACTGCCGGGCCGGGGTGTCGCTGCACCTGGCGTCCGCCAACGCGTCGGCCGCGGTGAACCGGCGTCCGTTCCTGCCCAAAGCGGGGATCCCGCCTCGTCGAAGGCCGACGCCCGCCCGTGGTCACAGCAGTCCGGGCCGCTGCCACTCGGCACCGAGGACGTGGTGGTCGAGGAAGTTCAGGAACGCCTCGTACCAGACCTGGCTGTGGCCCGGGGAGAGGATCCAGTGGTTCTCGTCCGGGAAGTACAGGTACTTCGCAGGCACCTCGAACCGCTGCAGATCCTGGAAGAGCGCGGCGCCCTGGCCGACCGGCACGCGGTAGTCCTTCGCGCCGTGGATGACCAGCATCGGCGTACGGATCTTCGTGGCGTCCAGGTACGGTGAGTGCGCCTCGTACCGCTCGGGCCGGGTCACCGGGTCCCCGAAGATGCACTGGAAGTACCAGGGCGCGTCGGTGTCGCCCTGGAAGGACCGCAGGTCCCACAGGCCCGCGTGGCTCACGATCGCCTTGAACCGATCGGTGCTCGTGGCGACCCGGTTGGCCATGTAGCCGCCGTAGGAGCCGCCCCCGAGCGCGGTGCGCGCGGCATCGATGTCGTCACGGGCCTCGGTTGCGTCGGTCAGCGCCATCACGTCCGTGTACGGGACCCCGCCCCACTGCCCCCAGCCGCGCCGGTGGCCCTGCTGACCGTAGCCGGTCGACAGGGCCGGGTCGGGCAGCAGCACCGCGTAGCCGCGGGCCGCGAACGGCCACGGGTTCCACCGCCAGGTCCAGCCGTTCCAGCTGCCCTGCGGCCCGCCGTGCACGGCGACGAGCAGCGGCGCGGGGTTCTCGGCCGACGCGCCCTCGGGCAGCACGAGCCAGCCGCGCAGCCGGTACCCGTCCGCCGCGTTGGCGTGCACCTCGGTGAGGGTGCCCGGCAGCGCGTCGAACGCACCGGGGGCGGGCAACTCGACCGGCGTCTGGTCGGCGACGCCGGCCTCGAACCTGACCGGCCGCGGCGGCGAGTCGATCGCGTTGCGCAGCGCGTACAGCGTCCGCCCGTCGGGGGCCACACAGAGCGAGCCGTACGCGCCCGAGGCGGTGAGCCGGGTCACGGTGCCGTCCGGGTCCCGCCGGAAGACGGGCGCGTGCCCCTCCACATCGGCCACGAAGAAGAAGGCATCGTCGACCGGCGAACAGACGGCGCCGAAGGGCCAGTTGTCGAACCCGGGCAGCAGATCGACGGCCTCGCCGCCGTCCACGCCGACCCGGACGAGCGTCATGTCCATCGACTCGTCGTAAGTCGGCCACGTCATCCGCGAGCACACGACCGCCGAGCCGTCGTGCGTGAACACCGGCGCCTCGTAGAGGTGCTCCACATCGCCCAGGACGAAGACCTCCTCGCCGGTGGCCGCGTCTGCCACCACCACGGCGGTGCGGTTCTCGGCGGGCACCCGGCCGGGTACGAACCGGGTGTAGGCCACTCGCGTCCCGTCGGGCGACAGCGCCACGTCCCCGGGGTGCTCGAGGCCGACGCCCTGCCCGCCGGCGTCGACCACGGCCCCCTCGGCCCCCGCGCGCACGAAGGTGTGCTGTGCCTCGGGGCCGAGATCGCGGTCCCAGGCGCGGGTCGGCCCGGCCTCGTACAGGATCGCGGTGACCTTCGCGTCCTTGCGCGCCGTGCGCAGCTTGCCGTGCGCGTCGGCGTCGGCGGCGCCGGGCAGCAGCCCGGCGGTGTGGGCGAGCGCGCCGGAGTCCCTGGCGACGGTGAACGCGGTGATCCCGCCCGGGTGCCGGGCCACGACGGCGGCCTCACCACGCCCGGGCAGCGCCCACAGCGCGGCACCCTCGTCCTTGTCGTCCTCGCGTTCCGACAGGAAGTACAGCACCCCGTCCGGGCCGAACGCGGGCCCGGACTCGCCCTTCCCCGACCGGGTCAGGCGCAGCGCCTCGCGCTCCCCGGCCGGATCGATCTCCCACAGTCCGGACACGAACCTGGTCCGGTCCTCCGACAGCGTCTGCACGGCGGCGACGAGACGGCCACCGTCGGCGGACAGCGCAAGGGAGTTGACACGAGGCTGGGCGAGGAACGCGGGCAGGTCGTGGAAGGCGGTCGTGCCACCGGGGATCGCAGACATGCGGACGATTCTTGCTCGCGAAGGAGGCGGTGAACAGCGGATTACGGGCGCCGCCCGCCAGGGGTGCCTGCCGCCCGTCCGGCGAAACACAGAGATCCCGCCCGATCGAAGTGATCAAACGGGATCCCGTCAACCGCCTACGAGCTGACTCGTGAGCGGCGCTGCAGTGGCAGTTGCCGTAGTGCGGTGGGGTGTTCACGGGTGCGTCCGACCAGGCACGTCCTGGCACTTTGAAGATCTCTTCGCCGTGAGGCGAGTGATCGTTCCCCGACAAGTGAGCGTCAGCCACCGCGAAGACCCCAGTGGTCGAGACCTCGGTAGATGTGTGCCGTGAGGCATTGCGGCGCTGCGAGGCATTCGGCTTCACCTCGGTAGACGGCGACGAGGGAGTCCGTACCGCGCCACCAGTTGTCCGTGATTCCTTGGATCTCGGGCACCGGTATGTATGCGTCCAGGTCGAGGGCATCGACAGCGGCTCCGCTGATCTTTGTGATGCTCTTCGCCCAGAGTGCAGCGTGGTGGGCCAGGGCCAAGGACTCGACCCAGCCGTCGACACTCGCGTGCAGCGGGGTCCAGTGATCGGCACGGATCCCGAATGCGCCGTCTGGCCCGATCATGAACCCGTAGGCCATCGACGCCCGTTCGTCTCCGGCCGAGAACCACCATCCTTCCGTGGCGGAGCCTTCAGGGTGTCCGCGTTGAGGATCTGTGGGCCGCCGTCGTAGAAGGGGGCCGGAGGCAGAGCAAGACCGCCCCAGCGCTCCTGGAAGTCCGCAACTCGGCCGATCTCCGCTGCGGGGATTCCGTGTCTTCGCCACTGATCCCGGTAGGGCACGACTTCGAAGCTCGGGAGGCTCAGCGCGTGCACCTGGACGAATCGTCGAGCTCGACGGCTGAGGGTTTCCGGCGCCCTCGGGGTGAACGATGTACGGGTGGTCACGCAGGGACGTTATGCGCCCAGAGCGTGTGCCGGAAGGAACCCTACCGGACGCTCGCCGCGCAGTATCTGGAGCTTTCCTCGACGAAGGAGCAGTACTTGGTCATCGTCTCCTGGCATTGGGCGGGCGTCGGTTCATGTCTGTGCGGTTGCTCGCGCGCCCATTGGTGCCAGGGCCCGTCCGGGACGAGGAAGCGGGTGGCGTGATCAGCCCCGTGGGCGGCGTCGAGATGGAGCAGGGCTCCGAGGGCGGAGGTCTGGTCGTAGTCGAGGTCAGGGCAGGCAAGGTAGCGTTCGAGGTAGGCGACCATCAGATCAGCGTCGGCCGTGGTGCCGAAGGTGGCCAGGGCAATGCAGTACGCGTACCCGGCGTACGGGCCTTCGCCGGCCAGGAGGAGTTCGCCCAGTCGCGGCCGGAAGTCAGTACGGCACCCGATGGCGATCAGCCAGGCAGCGGTTTTGCGTTCCCGCCAGCCGCAGTCAAGGAGCAGGCCGATTTCGTGGGGGGATGGACTGCGCCGCTCGGACCAAATCCCTTGCAAACCAACCACGTTGACGATCAGTGAGGTGGAAGATGCCGTAGTTCAGGCGCAGGTAGCGGCGACCGGCCGCGACGTAGCGGCGGCGCAGTTGGTCGACTTCCGGACCGCGGTCGGTAGGCATCTCCACATCCTTCTACCGTTGGGGTCAGTCCCACCAGAAGTCCCAGCTGTTCATCCCGACGATGCGTTCCGCGTAGGCGGCCAAGGTGTAGGGAGGGGAGCCCTGCCAGACGTTGTCCGGACAGAAGGCGAAGTGCTCTGCGGCAACCAAGAGCGCGCCCTTGGTGTTCATCGGGGGTGCCGCGACGCTGAGGTGGAGGGTGTCGAAGCCGATGCCGACGACACGGGCGCCGAACCGGTGCTCCCAGTCGCGGACAACCGCGGAGAACTTCGCGGTGTCGTTGTCGTAGTTGCAGGGGCCGGCCCAGCCCGTGGCTGCCAGCGCCTCCGCACCGGTTGCTGCGGCGACGAGCCTGAGACGTGTCTGGGGGCGGTCGGCGAGGAACGCCTGCGCGTACTCGGCGGCCAGTTGATCGGGGTTCGTTGTCGTCCCCCATCCGGGCGCGAGGCCGGGCCAGGTCTGTCCGAAGGGAGCCGTGATGGCGAGGCGCCTGTCGGCGTCGAGCATGTCGTCGCCTTCGTCGACGGCTGTGTAGGTCTTCCACCACTGTGCGAGGAGGCCGGCAGGGGCGTGGCTTGTCGGGGAGGACATCTGCTCGGGGAAAACCTCCCCGGATCCCCACGGGCGGAATTCGCCGTCATTCGGATCCGGCGAGTCGAGCAGCAGCGGCCACAGGCCGGAGCGTGTGTGTTCGGCGTGCATCCGTGTCCACAGCTCGGCCGTCGCCGGCCCGTCACTGAGCCACAGGGGCTGTATGTCTCCGTCGCCTTCATCGGACGTGACCATCCGAACGGGCGGAAGGCCCAATCGGATTTCGGGCTGCACGGGGCGGACGCTGGCGCTGTGACCGGGAGGTATCACTGAGAGGGTCCCATCACTCGATCGCGGAACTGCTGGAAAGCGTGCCAGCCCGACGTCTGACCTGGCGTCATCAGGTCCCCTTCGGCGCAGTCGAGCACCTTGCACCGCAGAACCTCGGCAAGACGGAGGACGGGCGTCAGCACGTCGTCGCCGAAGCCCCGGATGTGGAGCACGACGGAGTCGACCGGGTCCTCTGAGCCGATGTTGAGCTCGACGGACCACGTGGGGCCGGAAAGTTCACCCCACGCGGGGTCCGAGAGATCAACATCGGGAACGGCCTGGGTGACAGCCGCGAGTACGTCGTCTCGCCGGCCGAGCGGGTCCGGGGTGCAGTCGGCGGGGATCTCCTGCACCGATGTGACGGCGTCGGGCAGGCGTAGGAGGATCACGTCCCAGCTCATGGTGGCCTTCCGGAGAGGACTCGATTGACATCCTCCTGGTCGCTGCCCACACCCGACGGCAGGACACGTCGGTCAACGCGCCGCTGCCCTACCCGCAGCTGTGTCTCGGGCTCGTCCTGGACACACCCAGCGTCGCACCGGGCCCAACGCCATCACCGCCCTCACACAGTTGCAGCAACTCGGCCTGCCCACCGGCACATGCGCCGCTGACCGGGCCTACACCGGGTGCTCGCCGCAGAACTTCCAGATCCCCGCTCGCCGACTCGGCTACCGCCTCGCACTGGACTACAAAGCCGCCGACCGCGGAGTCCAGGGCAGCTGGCAGGGAGCCGTCCTCATCGACGGCTCCCTGGCCTGCCCGCACATCCCCGCTGCCCTGGCCAACGCCACCCACCACGCGAACGACCAGACCGTCCGCGCACGAAGCGAAGACCTCGATGAAGCAGTCGCTCAGCGCGGGCCGTACTACCTCAAACTCAAGGAGAACGCGGATGCGCGCGGCACCATCCGTCTGCAGTGCCCGGCCGGCGGCCCGTCCCCGTCGGTGAACTGCCCTCGTCGCGAGCGGCTGCGACCTCACCCACCGCGTGTTCCCCGCACCCCGCAATCGGTGGTCTCTCTGGCCAGCGCCCGATCCCGGGCCAGCCACCCGGCGGCCCGTCCCACCGTTCAGCTTCCCGAGACCGAATGGCTCAGCCCGCCGGGCAAAGAGGCACTGCCGCCGGTCTGCGGCGCGTCCGCCATCAGCGTCCCCGCCGATGCGGGCGGTGACCTCAAGACCGCGAAGTTCCGGCAGGACCACCACTACCTCAGCCCCGCCTGGGACCGCACCTACAAGCCCATCCGCTCCCACAACGAGGGCATCAACGGCCGCTTGAAGAACGGCGACCTCGACATCGGCAACCGCAAGCACCGACCCGCGCGCGGGCAGGTGGCTCAGACCCTGCTGATCGCCATCATGGTCACCATCGGCAACCTCGACATCCTGCACACCTGGCTGGACCAGCGCACCGACCAGAACGCCAGCAGCCCCATGACAGCTCTCGGCACTGCTGAGTTGCCGGAAACGACTACCGAAACGCCGGAGACAGCGGGACTCTCCCCACCCGCCGGCGACTGACCCAGACGCATCACATGCCCCTACAGAACCAAGCCGCCCCACCGCCGTGGGGCGCTCCGACATGCCCAGGAGAGACCCGCACCACGGCCTCGGCGCCACCGTGTCACCGGACAAACCCACAAGCACCCCGAACAGGCATCGAACGGACCCCACCAACGCGAAGATCCCGCCCGATCTTGCGATCGGACGGGATCTCGTCAACCGCTCCCGAGCTCACTCAAGAACGGCCCTATGGTGGACCTGAGGGGATTCGAACCCCTGACCCCCTCGTTGCGAACGAGGTGCGCTACCAGCTGCGCCACAGGCCCTTGCGACGCCTGAAACCTTAGCATCCTCGCCGGGCCGCGTGGAAATCCGTGCCGGCGCAGGTCGGCGCCGCTACTCGTTCGCCGCGCGCGGGCGGTCCGACTCGTCACACTGGTCGAAGAGGGGGGTGCGCGGCTGCTCTGGCGGGTGCGCCGCGTTCTCCCTGCCCGGAGTGTGCTCGGCCGGGACGGCAGGCCCGGCCGTGCTGGAGCGGGCGGCGCTCCAGGCGTCGGCGGCGCCCAGGTCGACGCCGCGCGGTGTGCGCGGGGCGACCGGGGCACTGACGTAGGTGGGCAGCGGCACCGGGACCGGGTCCCAGCCCTCGCCCTCGGGCTGCTCGCGCAGCCGGCCGCGCTGCTGGTCGATCCACTCGGCGTGGTCGGTGCGCTCCACCAGGGCCCGCCGGTCGGCGGCGGAGCCGCCGTGCGGGCCGCCGTGGTCGTGTGCACGCTCGGGGGCGCCCGGTTCCGGCCCGGCGTCGCCGCCCGTCCCGTCCTCGGCCCGGTGGCCACTGCGGCCGGAGTTCCCGCGCCCGGCCTCGGCCCGGCCGCGGGCACCGTGCGGGCGGGGGCCCGCGACAGGCCCGCCATCCGCGGCCGGGCGGGCCTTCCCGCGGACGACGGGGGCGCGCTTGGTGGGCGCCGCGCCGCGCCGCTCGCGCAGGCGCTGCGCCGCGATCTCCGCGCGGCGGCGGTCCATGACGACGATGAAGCGGCGCCGCTCCTGGCGGCGCAGGTGCACGATGTAGACGCTCAGCAGGACCGCCGGTGCACCCGGCGCCCACAGGAAGGTCAGACCGCCCACGGCGGCGACGATCGCACCGCAGGTGAAGGCAAGGAAGAGCACCATGGTGGTCCGGCGCCGGCGCGCCAGGGCCTGGGCGCGTTTGTTGCGCTCGCCGCGAGGCCGCGCGGCGGGGACGGCCTGACGGGCGCGGGCGCCGGCCATGGTCAGCGGGTCGGCGAAGGCCCGCACGTCGACCGCGTGGTCCGGCCGGGCGTCCGGAGCGGGTTCCGGGGCCGGTTCGCTCGCCGGCTCTCCCGTCTCGTCACCGTCGGCGCCTTCCTCCGCGCGCCGCTCCGTGTCCTTCGCGTAGCGGCGCTCCATTCCGGCCTTTCCGGACAGCAGCCGGATGGCGGTGCTGAAGCGTTCCGTCGGCCGGGCCTCGTTCAGTTCGTCCTGACGGCGAAGCCACATCGGCACCAGGTAGGCGGCCCAGGCCCCGACGATGACTGCGTAGATGAGGCCGCTGCTGCTCACCCTGACACCGTAGAGGGAACGACGGCGTCGCACCGGACAAATGGCGCGGTGTGTCGCACGATCTTGCTGATCTGCCGATCTTCTTCGCCGATTGTCGTTTTCTCGCACCGTAGTTGTGGGCACGGCATGCTGCAGAAATGGGGAATCGATGAATATCGAACGCTTATGTCATTTCTGCGGTGTGGACGGCCGCGGACTGCCGCGCCGATACCTTTCCAGAAGGCCACCGGGCGGGACCTCCTCCACCGTCAGCGCGAACACCAGGTGGTCGCGCCACGCCCCGTCGATGTGCAGATAGCGGGGGCGCAGCCCCTCCTCGCGGAAGCCGACCTTCTCCACGACGCGACGGCTCGGGGTGTTCTCCGGCCGGATGCACACCTCGATGCGGTGCAGACCCACCGTGCGGAAGCAGTGGTCGGCGGCCAGCGCGACGGCCGTCGGCATCACGCCGTGGCCCGCCACCTGCTGGTCGACCCAGTAGCCGATGTGTCCGGAGCACATCGAGCCCCAGGCGATGCCCGCGACCGTCAACTGCCCCACCAGACGCCCCCGGTACTCCACGACGAACGGCAGCATCCGTCCCGAGTGGGCCTCGGCCCGCAGGTGGCGGACCATCTGACGGTAAGTCGGCCGGCGCGGCGGGAGGTGGCCGGGCGGCGGGGGCGGCACGGTGGCCTCCCAGCGGCGCAGCCAGTCGCGGTTGCGCTGATTGACTTCGCGCCAGGTGCGCTGGTCGCGCAGCCTTATGGGGCGGAGGGCCACCTCGCCGTCCGCCAGCCGGACCGGCCAGGGCGCGTTCAGAGCGGGTCGTCCCCTCTGGGATGGTCCGCACCGCGGATCTGCTCCACGGCGTGGGACAGCAGCGGTTCCAGGACCGCGAGCCCGTCGCGGACACCGCCCGAGGAGCCGGGCAGGTTGACGATCAGGGTGCCGCCGGCCACGCCCGCGGTGCCGCGGGAGAGCGCCGCGGTGGGCACCTTGGCCAGGCCGGCGGCCCGGATGGCCTCGGCGATGCCGGGAATCTCGTAGTCCAGGACGCGGCGGGTCACTTCGGGAGTGCGGTCGGTCGGCGAGATGCCGGTGCCGCCGGTGGTGAGCACCACGTCGTAGCCGGCGGCGACCGCGTCGCGCAGCGCCGCCTCGACCGGCTCGCCGTCCGGGACCACCTGCGGCCCGTCGGCGGCGAAGCCCATCGCGGTGAGCCCGTCGACGAGCAGCGGGCCGCCCCTGTCCTGGTACACGCCGGCCGCGGCACGGTTGGAGGCGGTGACCGCCAGCGCCCGGTACGCCGTCATGCTGGACTTCCTTCCTGGCCGCTGCGCGTCCAGTGCCCGGAGCGGCCGCCGGTCTTCTCCAGCACCCGCACGTCGGTGACGACCGCCGCCTTGTCGACGGCCTTCACCATGTCGACGACGGTGAGCGCCGCGACCGAGACGGCCGTCAGTGCCTCCATCTCCACGCCGGTGCGGTCCGTGGTCCGCACGGTGGCGGTGATCTCCACCGCGTCGTCGGCGACCGTCAGGTCCACTCTGACGCCGGACAGCGCCAACGGGTGGCACAGCGGCACCAGGTCGGGCGTCCTCTTCGCGCCCATGATGCCGGCGATCCGGGCTACGGCCAGCGCGTCGCCCTTGGGGACGCCCTCACCGCGCAGCAGCTCGACGACGCGCGGCGCGACGAGCACCCGGCCGGCCGCGACGGCGGTGCGCGCGGTGACGTCCTTCGCCGAGACGTCGACCATCCGGGCCGCACCCGCCTCGTCGACGTGGGTCAGGTGCTGCTGCTCGCCGCTGCTCATCGTTCTCCCGGTCCGTTCCCGCGTTGCGGGGACACGCTACCGCCCGGTCCGCTCAGTCCAGCCGGAGCACCTCGACCTCGTCGCCCGGGGCGGCCCGCGTGGTGTCCTCGGGGAGATCGAGGAGGCAGTCGGCCAGGGCGAGCGCGCCGATCAGGTGCGAGCCGGAGCCGCCGACCGGACGTACGGAGCCGACCGGCTCGCCGGCAGCCGGCGGGGTGTAGGCGCCGCGCAGGAACTGGCGTTTGCCGGCGGGCGACGTCAGCGCCTCGCCGGCCGCCAGCCGGGCCCGCACCGCCTGGCGGCGGGCGGGTCGCAGGCCGAGGAGGGTGCGGATGGCGGGGCGGACGAACAGCTCGAAGGACACGTAGGAGCTGACGGGGTTGCCGGGCAGCGCGAGCAGCGGGGTGCGGTCCTCCCCGATCAGGCCGAAGCCCTGCGGCTTGCCGGGCTGCATGGCCAGGCGGCGGAAGTCGACGCTGCCGAAGCCGCCGGGCGCGCCACGCGCGCCGTCGACGGTGCCTGCGCCGAGTGCCTCCTTGACGACGTCGTAGGCGCCGACGCTGACGCCGCCGCTGGTGACGACGAGATCGGCGCGGATGAACTGGTCCTCGATGACGCCGCGCAGCGTCTGCGCGTCATCGGTGACGGCTCCGACCCGGTAGGCGAGCGCGCCGGCGTCGCGGGCGGCCGCGGTGAGCATGAAGCTGTTGGAGTCGTGGATCTGCCCGGGCCGCAGTTCCTCGCCGGGCGGGACGAGTTCGCTGCCGGTGGACAGCACCACGACGCGCGGCCGCGGCCGCACGGTGACCACGCCGTGTCCCAGGGCGGCGAGCAGGCCGATCTGCGATGCGCCAAGCACCGTCCCGGCCGGCAGCGCCAGGGCGCCGGCCCGCACGTCGCTGCCGCGAGTGCGCACGTACTGACCGGCCTCGGGGGCGCGGTGCACCCGCACCTCGCCGCCGGAGCCGGACGGGTCGGCGCTGTGCGCGGCCATCGACTCGGCCGGGCCGCCGCCCGTGCCGCCGTCGGTCCACTCCACGGGGACAACGGCCTCCGCGCCGGGCGGCAGCGGCGCGCCCGTCATGATGCGGACGGCCTGCCCGGGTCCGACGGCGGGCAGCCGACCGCCGCCGGCGGCGATGTCGCCCAGGACGGTGAGCACGGCCGGCGCTTCCTCGCCGGCACCTGCCACGTCGGCGACGCGGACGGCGTAGCCGTCCATGGAGGAGTTGTCGAATGCGGGCAGCGGTGCCGGGACGGTGACGTCCTCGACCAGCACGCAGCCCTGCGCCTCGAGCAGCGCGAGCTGTATCGGCTCCAGGGGCCGCACGCCGTCGAGCACGTCCGCCAGATGGTCCTCGACGGACCAGATGTCGCTCACCGGCCTCACATCTCCTCGGTGACGTAGTGCCGTAGCCAGTTTCGGAAGTCGGGGCCGAGGTCCTCGCGTTCGGCGGCGAGGCGGACGATGGCGCGCAGGTAGTCGCCGCGGTCACCGGTGTCGTAGCGGCGGCCGCGGAAGACCACGCCGTGGACCGGGCCGCCCAGTGCGGGGTCCTGGGCCAGGGTCTGCAGGGCGTCGGTGATCTGGATCTCGCCGCCGCGGCCGGGCTGGGTCTTGCGCAGCACCTCGAAGACGGCCGGGTCCAGCACGTAGCGGCCGATGATCGCCAGGTTGCTGGGGGCCTCGGCCGCCGAGGGCTTCTCCACCAGGCCGGTCACCCGCACCACGTCGTCGGCGCCGGCCGGCTGTACCGCCGCGCAGCCGTACAGGTGGATGGCGGCCGGCTCGACCTCCATCAGGGCGACCACGCTGCCGCCGCGTTCTTCCTGGACGGCCAGCATCCGGGACAGCAGCGGGTCGCGCGGGTCGATCAGGTCGTCACCGAGCAGCACGGCGAAAGGCTGGTCTCCCACGTGCGGCTCCGCGCACAGCACCGCGTGGCCCAGTCCGCGCGGGTCGCCCTGGCGCACGTAGTGCATGGTGGCCAGGTCACTGGACTCCTGGACCCGGGTCAGCTTCGTCGCGTCGCCCTTGGCGCGCAGCACCTCTTCCAGCTCGTAGTTCCGGTCGAAGTGGTCCTCCAGGGGCCGCTTGTTGCGGCCGGTGACCATGAGCACGTCCGCCAGCCCGGCGGTCACCGCCTCCTCGACCACGTACTGGATCGCGGGCTTGTCGACGACGGGCAGCATCTCCTTCGGGGTGGCCTTCGTCGCGGGCAGAAAGCGGGTGCCCAGGCCCGCGGCGGGCACCACGGCCTTGGTGATCCGGTGACGCGAGGTAGTCATGCCCAGCACCTTAACCGGTGCGAGTGAGCGGAAGGCGAGGTCTGCACAGTGGAGAAGAGGGACTCGGCGAAGGCACTGCGTCGCCGGCAGCTACTGGCGGTGAGATCCGCGTTGACGGCGGACGACGTCCGGGTGAACGCGCATCGCCTGTCCGGCCGGGCGGCGGACCTGCCGGAGCTGGCCGCGGCGCGGACGGTCGCCGCGTACGTCTCGGTGGGCCGGGAGCCGGGGACCCGTGAGCTGCTGGAGGAGCTGCGGGCGCGCGGCGTGCGGGTGCTGCTGCCGGTGCTGCTGCCGGACGACGACCTGGACTGGGCCGAGTACGCGGGTCCCGGCTCCCTCGCGCGGGCCGGCCGCGGACTGCTGGAGCCGTCCGGGCCACGGCTGGGACCGGACGCCGTGACCGGATGCCAGGCGGTGCTGCTGCCGGGACTGGCGGTGGACGGGCGCGGGGTGCGGCTCGGGCGGGGCGGCGGCTCCTACGACCGGGTGCTGGCCCGGCTGGACGCGACGGGGTCCGCTCCGGCGCTGGTGGTACTGCTCTACGACGGCGAGGTGCCGGCCGAGGTGCCGGTGGAGCCGCACGACCGTCCGGTGGCCGTCGCGGTCACGCCCTCGGCGGTGTTCCGGTTTCCGGTGGCGGACGACGGCGGCTGACCGTCCGCCGCCCGCCACCGGGCGTGGCATGGCCACGGCATCACGGCGTGAGGGCCATCTTGTGTTCGGTGGCCTTCTCGACCGCCTTCTTCCCGAACGCCCAGGGCAGTTGCTCGCCCTTGGCCCACAGGTCCGCCTGGTCGGTGTAGTGCGGGTCGTAGGCGTGGCCGGAGGCCCCGGTGAGGTTGATCCACGTCGAGTCGTCGAAGTCGTCGAGGTCGACGACCATGCGCATCGAGGGCACCCAGATCACGTCGTAGCCGCCGGCCGCGTTCCAGCCGGTGGCGTCGACGGCGGCCTCGCCGCCCCCCAGGTTCCACGGGCCGCGGTTGAGCAGGTGCTGCAGCCAGCCCGGGCCGTCGACGCCGAGGGTCTCGTTCTTCAGCGTCAGCCGGTGCAGCCGGCCCCAGCTCCAGGTGTCGATGTCCTTGCCGAGCTTCGAGGTGAGCTCCCAGCGGCCGTCCTTGAGGGCGTGGGCGAGGAGTTCGTCGCGGTTGTGGTCACCGTGCACGTCGCGGCGGGTGGGACGGGAAGACCACCAGTGGCTGCTCGGGTGCTTGATGATTTTCCGCACCACCTCGAACCAGCGGTCGCCGCCGTCGGGCTGGGCGGAATCCGGGGCACGCTGCCCGCACTCGCGGACCAGGCCGTCGCCGCCGTTGAGGTCGTCGACGGGACCGGAACCGTCGACCGCGGGCACATGCAGGCAGTCGCCCTTCACGCGCAGTTCCTTGGGGAGCTTGTCGCCGAAGGCGAGCTTCAGGACGTTGCGCCAGACGGCGTTGAAATAGGCGGCTGCCGCGGAGTCCGGGTCCTGGCTGTAGTCCCAGCCGCGCAGCAGATCCTGGGCCTTGCGGACGTAGGGGTCCTTCACGTCGATCTTCAGCAGGTAGGGGACGAGCAGCTTGGCTATCTCGCTGCTGTCGTCCATCTGCATGTCCTGCATGTCCTGCGTGGAGATCTTCCCGCCGTCCTTGATCTTGGCCTGGACCAGGTCATCGATGCGCTGGCTGCGGGTGCCGTAGGCCCAGTCGTCGGTGAGCAGGTGGGGGTAGTGGCGCTGGTCGACCACGGCCTGGTTGGCGGTGACGATGTAGCCGCGCTCCGGGTTGTACTCCCAGGGCAGGGCGGACTGCCTGATATAGCCGGTCCAGCGGGCGTCCGGGTCCCAGCCGGGCGCGGGGTAGCGGCCGTCGAAGCCCTTGGCCCGGATCGGGATCTGCCCGGGCGCCTGATAGCCGATGTTGCCCTTGGTGTCGGCGTAGATCAGGTTCTGCGAGGGGACGGCGAAGTCCCTGGCGGCCGCGCGGAACTCGGTGAAGTTCTGCGCCGTGTCCAGCTCGAAGACCGCGTCCATGGTGTTGTCGGGGGTCAGCGCCGTCCAGCGCAGGGCCACGGCGTAACCGTCGCCGCGGTCGGGGGCCGATGCGTCGACGGGGGCCTGGTCACCGACCTTGGCGGCCTCACCGCTGCGGTCGGAGATGATCGGCATGCCCTGGGCGGAGCGGACGGTGATCGTGCGCTCTTTGCCGCCGGCGACCTTGATGGTCTCCTTGCGGGTGTCGAAGGCCTTCAGTCTGCCGTCGTAGAGGTATTTCCCGTCGCGCACCTTCTCCAGATACAGGTCGGTCACGTCGGCGCCCAGGTTCGTCATGCCCCAGGCGACGGACTGGTTGTGGCCGATGACGACGCCCGGCATCCCGGAGAAGGTGAAGCCGCTGACGTCGAAGGGGCACGTCTTGTTCACCTGCCGGCAGTGCAGGCCCATCTGGTACCAGATGGACGGCAGGTGTGGCGCCAGGTGCGGGTCGTTGGCGAGCAGTGGTTTGCCGGTGGTGGTGTACTGCCCTGAGACGACCCAGGAGTTGGAGCCGATGCCGCTGCCGGTGGGGCCGAGCGGGGTGGGCACGTCGTCGACGGCGTCGGCCACCGAGCCGAGCTGGGTGGCGGCGCCGGTGTAGTCCTGCTGCATGCCGGGGGCGCTCTCCGCCGCCGTCCCGTCCTTCTGACGGGTGAACTCGTGGGTCGAGGGGTCGACCGAACCGCTCTGCACGATGGGCTTGTTGCGGTCGTAGGGGTAGGCCGGGTAGAGCTCCTCGATCTGCTTGGGGCTCAGCCGGCTCGACATCAGGGCGCGGTCGATCTCGTCCTGCATGTTGCCGCGGAGATCCCAGGCCATGGCCTTGAGCCAGGCCAGCGAGTCGACGGGCGTCCACGGGGCCGGCGTGTAGTCGTAGGTGAGGTCGAGTGCCGCGTACTCCAGGGACGCGGCAGCGCCCTTGTGGTCCCTGAGGTAGGCGTTGACGCCGTCCGCGTAGGCCTGCAGGTACTTCCTGGTGCGGGGGGCGAGCTTGCCGTACTCCTTCTCGGCGACCCGGCGCCAGCCCAGGGTGCGCAGAAACGCGTCGGTCTTCACCTGGCTCTTGCCGAACATCTCCGACAGCCGGCCGGCCGTCATGTGCCGGCGCACGTCCATCTCCCAGAAGCGGTCCTGTGCGTGCACGTATCCCTGGGCCAGGAACAGGTCGTGCGGGTTGCCGGCGTACAGCTGCGGGATGCCGTGGCCGTCCCGTTCGACCGTGACGGGGTCCTTCAGTGCCTTGACCTTCAGCGACCCCGTGGTCTGCGGAAAGGAGGCATGGACGGTGCTGACACCCCAGTAGGTGCCGTAACCGACGCCCGCCAGGAGCAGCAGCACGACTCCGATCACGAGGAAACGGGCGCGTCGCGGGGACTTCTTGGCGGGCATCGCTGTCCTTCAGGGCAAGGTGGACCTGGCAGTGCTGGAGCAACTCTAGGCCGCGGGCTCGACACGCTCTCAAGGGAGTCGTCGGTCAGGGCCCGCACCGCCCGGGACCGACCGGAACATCCGGAACACACCCCGGAAATATTCAAGTAATGGTAAATTGTTAGCTACGCAAACGAAGTAGTTTTCTCGCGGGAGGAGCGGCCCCTGACTGTCGACCGACTCAACCAGCTCCTGTTGGTCAGCGCGCTCGTCCTGCTCGTCGCCGTGGCCGCGGTCCGGCTGTCCTCCCGCAGCGGACTGCCGAGCCTGCTCCTCTACCTGGGCATCGGGGTCGTCATCGGGCAGGACGGCCTCGGGGTGCAGTTCAACGACGTCGAGCTCACCCAAGTCCTGGGCTACGCCGCCCTGGTGCTGATCCTCGCCGAGGGCGGCCTGGACACCACGTGGCGGGACATCCGCCGGTCGGTGCCGGCGGCCGCGGTGCTCGCCACCGTCGGCGTGGGCGTCAGTGTGACGGTGACGGCGACGGCCGCGCACTTCCTCATCGGCCTCGGGTGGCAGATCTCCCTGGTGCTGGGCGCGGTGGTCTCCTCCACCGACGCGGCGGCCGTCTTCTCGGTGCTGCGCAGGCTGCCGCTGCCCAAACCCGTGACGGGCGTGCTGGAGGCCGAGTCGGGGTTCAACGACGCCCCGGTGGTCATTTTGGTGGTCGCCTTCTCCGGCCTGCGCGGCTCCGGACCCTGGTACGTGCTGCTCGGCACGATCGCGATGGAGCTGGCCATCGGGCTGGTGATCGGGCTGCTGGTGGGGCGGGCGGGCGCGTTCGCGCTGAAGCGGGTGGCACTGCCGGCCTCCGGCCTGTACCCCATCGCGGTGCTGGCCCTGTGCGTGCTTGCCTACGCCGGCGGTGCACTGGCACTCGGCAGCGGCTTCCTCGCCGTCTACGTCGCCGCCGTCGTCCTCGGCAACGCGAAACTGCCGCACCGGCCGGCGGTGCGCGGCTTCGCCGACGGGGTGGCCTGGCTGGCGCAGATCGGCCTGTTCGTCCTGCTGGGCCTGCTCGTCACACCGCACGACCTGGCGGACGACTTCGTCCCCGCGATCATCGTCGGCGCCGTGCTGACACTGGTGGCCCGGCCGCTGTCGGTGGCGGTGAGCCTGCTGCCGTTCCGGCGGCCGTGGCGACAGCATGTGCTGCTGTCGTGGGCCGGCCTGCGCGGCGCGGTGCCGATCGTGCTGGCCACCATTCCGCTGGTCGCGGAGCTCGGCGGCAGCCGGCGGATGTTCAACATCGTCTTCGTGCTGGTCGTCGTCTTCACCCTGGTGCAGGGCCCGACGCTGCCGTGGGTGGCCCGGCGGCTGCGGCTGCGCGAGTCGGAGGGCGCCCTGGACGTCGAGATCGAGTCCGCGCCGCTGGACCGGTTGCGCGGCCACCTGCTGTCCGTCGCCATCCCGCAGCAGTCCCGGATGCACGGCGTGGAGGTCGCCGAACTGCGGCTGCCGCCCGGTGCGGCCGTGACGCTGGTCGTGCGGGACGGCAGCAGTTTCGTGCCGCTGCCGCAGACGGTGCTGCAGCACGGTGACGAACTGCTGGTCGTCGCCACGGACCAGGTCAGGGATGCCGCCGAGCGGCGGCTGCTGGCCGTCGGCCGGGGCGGCAAACTGGCGGGCTGGCTGCACACGGCCGGCAGCTCGGCCTCCGGCCGACGGGCCGGTTGAGGCCCACACGACACCCGCGCCCGGTGGACTCTGCGGCGGAAATACTGCACGATGGAGCGTCGTTAGCACTCCACAGGGAAGAGTGCCAGGAGGAAGACGTGCCGACCTATCAGTACCAGTGCACCTCGTGCGGCGATGGCCTCGAGGTGGTGCAGAAGTTCACCGACGACTCGCTGACCGAGTGCCCCGAGTGCTCCGGGCGCCTGAAGAAGGTGTTCTCGGCCGTCGGCATCGTCTTCAAGGGCTCCGGCTTCTACCGGAACGACAGCCGCGGCAGCTCGTCCGGCAGCGCCGCCTCCTCGAACGGCTCCTCGTCCACGTCGTCCTCGGACACGTCGGGCGGCTCGGACTCCTCCTCCGGCAAGGGCGAGACCAAGTCGGCCGGCTCGGAGTCCGCCTCTTCGAAGGGGTCCACGAGCTCCTCCGGGACCAAGAGCACCTCCGCCGCCTGACGGAACCCCCGCTCGTCGGCCGTCGCCGTGCGTTCACCCCGTAGGGTGAACGCATGAGTGAACAGGCGGAGATCGGCGTCATCGGCGGTTCGGGCTTCTACTCCTTCCTGGAGGACGTGACCGAGGTCACCGTCGACACCCCCTACGGCCCGCCCAGCGACACCCTGTTCCTGGGCGACATCGCCGGACGCCGGGTGGCCTTCCTCCCCCGGCACGGCCGCGAGCACCACCTCCCGCCGCACCGCATCAACTACCGCGCCAACCTGTGGGCGCTGCGCTCCCTGGGCGTGCGCCAGGTCTTCGGCCCCTGCGCGGTGGGCGGCCTGCGGCCCGAGTACGGGCCGGGAACGCTGCTCGTCCCCGACCAGTTGGTGGACCGCACCAAGTCGCGCACCCAGACCTATTTCGACGGCGAGCCGCTCGCCGACGGCTCGGCGCCCGCCGTCGTGCACCTCGCCTTCGCCGACCCCTACTGCGACTCCGGGCGGCAGGCCGCGCTGGCCGCCGCTCGGGGGCAGGGCTGGGAGCCGGTGGACGGCGGCACGCTGTGCGTCGTGGAAGGGCCGCGGTTCTCCACCCGTGCCGAGTCCCGGTGGCACGCCGCACAGGGCTGGTCGGTGGTCGGGATGACCGGGCATCCCGAGGCGGTCCTGGCCCGCGAACTGGGCATGTGCTACTCGACGATGGCGCTGGTCACAGACCTGGACGCCGGCGCGGAGACCGGCGAGGGCGTCTCGCACGCCGAGGTGCTGCGCGTCTTCGGCGAGAACGTGGACCGGCTGCGCAAGGTCGTCTTCGACGCGGTGGCGCAGCTGCCGGCCGAGCCCGCCTGCCCGTGCGCGTCGGCACTGGACGGGCTGGAGCTGGGCATCACCCTGCCCTGACGCCCCGCCCCGGCACCCGCCCGGTTGTCCACAACCGGGCGGTGATCCACAGACTCGGGCATGGACGGTGACGATCCGTCACAGTGAGGAGCGGAACCCTTCCGCTCCTCCTACAGGCGGTGATCCCCATGTCCACTGTGCTCTCCGCTGCCGGATGCCGCGAGGTGCAGGCCCTCGGGCCCAGACCGGCATCGGTGCTTCCCGGACGCGATGTGCCGGCCTTCGGCGTGATCCTGGTCGGCCGGTCCCGGATCCGGCACCGGCTGCGGGCGGCGCTGCGCCGGCGGCGCGCTCCGCTCCTGGCGACGGCCGCGCTGTGTGCGGCACTGGCCGCAGCGCTCGCCTGGGCCGCCGGCCTCCCGCGCGGCGGCCCGACGGCCTCGCACGCCGCTTCTGCCCGGCCGGCGGCGTCCGCGCCCCCGGTACTGGCACCGGTCCGCATCGCCGACCCCGCCACGGTCCGGCTGCTGCGGCCAGGCGACCGGGTCGACGTCCTCGCGGCCGGCGCGGACGACGGCCCGGCCCGGACCGTCGCCCGGCACGTCCGCGTCCAGCAGGTCCCCAGCGCGCACGGTCCGCGGCCGGACAGCGCCCTCGTCGTCCTCAAGGTGCCGCGCACCACCGCCACCCGGCTGGCCGGCGCGGCGGCGCACGCCCGGCTGTCGGTGACCATGTGGTCGACTTCCAGGCCGTGAACACCAGAGAGGCAGAGCAACGGGCTCTTCGGCCCGGGCATCCCAGGGCCGGCCGGTCGACGAACAGCAGCGGAAGACCGACTTTCCGACCAGGCGAGCGCCCTCACCCGCAAGGACGGCCCCGGCTGGACAACGGCGGCGGGGTCGGGCAGCGTGAGCGGCCGTTCGTCATCCGTGCGGCAACACCGAGGAAGAAGGCGCAAGTCCGGTGAGCGAGTCGAAGGGCGTCCTGACAGGCTTCAAGGAATTCCTGATGCGGGGCAACGTGGTCGAACTGGCCGTCGCCGTCGTGGTCGGGACGGCCTTCAGCAAGATCGTGGACTCCGTGGTCAAAGGCCTGATCAACCCGCTGGTGGGTGCGATCGGCGGCCAGTCGCTGAGCGAGTACAGCTGGTGTGTCACCGGCCCGTGCCAGGTCGACCCGGTCACCGGGGCCATGGTGAAAGGTGTCCAGATCAGCTGGGGCGCCGTGGTCGGCGCGATGATCACCTTCGTGATCACGGCCGCCGTCGTCTACTTCCTGATGATCCTGCCGATGAACAGGTACAAGGAGCGGCAGGCCGCGAAGCAGCCCGCGGAACCGGCCACGCCGGCGGGCCTCACCGAGGTGGAGCTGCTCGCCGAGATCCGCGACCTGATGGTCGCGCAGCGCGACGGCACTGCCGAGGACGGCTCGAGTGTGCTGAGCGCTCAGCGCGATGGCAACGAGATCTCCACGCGCAAGCAGTAGGACACCGCCGGCGCCGGGACGGTGTCGGTCACAGGTGGTGCGGCGGCTTCTCCGCGAGGAAGCGGGCCAGGTCGGCCGCCGCGTCGCCGCGGTTCTCGCCGCGCTCGTCGCCCCAGCCCAGGTCCGTGTCGTCACGGGACGGGCGGTTCAGCGGGTCGTCGAAATCCAGCCCGGCGGCGGGCTCGGGAGTGTCGCTCATGGCCTCCAGCGTACGGGCCCGGCCGGTCCGGCGGCCTGGGCCTGCTGCGGCTGGTATGCATGGGCGCCATGGACTCCGTGACGGATGTGCGTGGCCTGCTGGTGGGACATGCCCAGCGGGTGGGAGACGGCCGGCTGACCGGCACGACGGTGGTGCTGGCCCCTCAGGACGGCGCGGTCGCGGCCGTCGAAGTGCGCGGCGGCGGCCCCGGTACCCGGGAGACCGACGCGCTCGACCCGCGCTCGCTGGTGCAGCGGGTCGACGCCGTGGTCCTCACCGGTGGCAGCGCCTACGGACTGGATGCCGCCGGCGGAGTCGCCTCCTGGCTGGAAGAACGGGGGCGCGGGGTGCGGGTCGGCCCCGATCCGGCGCAGGTGGTCCCGGTGGTGCCCGCGGCGTGCATCTTCGACCTGGGCCGCGGCGGCGACTGGCGGGCCCGCCCCGACGCCGCGCTGGGACGGGAGGCCGTACACGGCGCGAGCACCGGTCCGGCGCAGGGCAACGTGGGCGCCGGAACCGGCGCCGTGGTCGGCGGTGTGAAGGGCGGCGTGGGTGCGGCGAGCAACCGGCTGCCCTCCGGTGTCACCGTCGGTGTGCTGGCGGTCGTCAACGCGGTGGGCTCGGTGCTGCACCCGGAGACCGGCGCGCTGTACGGGGAATGGTGGGGCGGACGGGCCCGCGTCCCCTCCGCCGACGCGCACGCCGCCGCCACCCGGCGGCTGGCAGCGGCCCGCCAGGAGACACTGCGACGCTCCCCCGCCACCGTTCGGCCGCCACTGAACACGACGCTCGCGCTCGTCGCGACGGACGCCGAACTGACCCGCGCCCAGGCGCAGAAGCTGGCCGGGACCGCCCATGACGGCCTGGCACGCGCTGTGCGGCCGGTGCACCTGATGAACGACGGTGACACCGTCTTCGCGCTGGCGACGGGCGAGGTGCCGTTGCCCGGCGAGGAGGGACCGGACGCGCTCAACGACGTACTCGCCGCCGGCGCCGACGTGCTGACGCGTGCGGTGGTGCGGGCGGTGCTGGCCGCCGAGTCCGTGGACGGTCCCGGCGGGGTGTTCCCCTGCTACCGCGACCTGTACGGGCGTGCGGAGATCACCGGGTGAACACGAGAAGGAGTCCCGGCCCTCGGGGGAAGGGAGCCGGGACTCCGGTCCCCTGGGCCCTGACGGGCCGAGGGGAGATCATGTGGGCCGACTGAAGCCGCCGGGCCGCGTCAGGCGGCGGACTCGAAGCCGGTGTCGTGCGCCAGCTTCTTCAGTTCCAGCAGGGCGTGCTTCTCGATCTGCCGGATGCGCTCGCGGGTCAGGCCGTGCTGCTTGCCGACCTCCGTCAGCGTGCGCTCCCGGCCGTCCTCGATGCCGTAGCGCGCCTTGATGATGGACGCGGTGCGGTGGTCGAGCCGTCCGATGAGGCCGTCCAGTTCCTCGCGGCGCAGCAGTGTGAGAACCGACTGCTCCGGGGAGTCGGCCGAGGTGTCCTCCAGCAGATCGCCGAACTGGGTCTCGCCCTCGTCGTCGACGGACATGTTCAGGCTCACCGGGTCGCGGGCCCAGTCCAGGACGTCGGCGACGCGCTCCGGTGTGGAGCCCAGCTCCGCCGCCACCTCGGCGGGCTCCGGCTCGCGGCCCTGCTCACGGTTGAACTCGCGCTGCACCCGCCGGATCCGCCCCAGCTCCTCCACCAGATGGACGGGGAGCCGGATGGTGCGGGACTGGTCCGCGATCGAGCGGGTGATCGCCTGCCGGATCCACCACGTCGCGTACGTGGAGAACTTGAAGCCCTTCTGGTAGTCGAACTTCTCGACCGCGCGCACCAGCCCGGCGTTGCCCTCCTGGATCAGGTCCAGCAGCGGCAGACCGCTGCGCGGGTACCGGCGGGCCACCGCGACGACCAGGCGCAGGTTGGAGCGGATGAAGACGTCCTTGGCGCGCTCGCCCTGCCGGACGATCGTCTCCAGCTCCTCGCGGCTCGCGCCCGCACTGGGCGCTCCTTTGGACGGGCTGCTCTCGTGACCCTCAAGTATCCTTCGGGCATACACACCGGCCTCGATGTCGAGCGACAGCTCGACCTCCTTGGCGGCGTCCAGCAGCGGCGTCCGGGCGATCTCGTCGAGGTACATGCCGACCAGGTCGCGGTCCGCGAGGTCACCGCCTGCGGCACGGACGCTGCTTGCCGTGTCAGTGGCACCGGTCTTGGCGGCCTGACGACGGGCGACGGCACGGGTTGCCATGCGTGCTCCCTTGCGTGGTCTACGGACTGGTCGGTGGCTTCAGCAGGACACTCTCGCGAGTGCCCGCATCCGAAGGAAACAACGAGGGGAATCCGGACAGAATTCCCACAAGGGGCCACCATTTTCGGCTCATGCAGTACCCTGTCCCGCCACTCGGCGCAGCCCCACGGTGACGCGGCGCGCGGAGCCACTGGTCAGCCCGCCGCCACCCGCCCCTGGGCGCTCGCCCCGCCGGCGCGGACGACGTGACGTGACACTCGCCACAGTCCTCAACGAAATATCCGGGGACCGCGTCCCCGTTTACGACATGTCCGCATCGCACAGCACGGAAGGAGCGTGGCCCATGACCGCAGGAACCGGCACCCGGCTGCGCGCCGACGCGCTGCGCAATCGCGAGCGGATCACGGACGCCGCCCGTGACGCACTCGTCCAGGACGGCCCGGATGCGTCCCTCGACGACATAGCCCGTGACGCCGGCGTGGGAAACGCCACCCTGTACCGGCACTTCCCCACCCGCGACACCCTGATCCGTGCGGTGGTACTGGCGGTGACGAACCGCGTCGTGGCACACGGGGAGGCGCTGCTCACCGAGGAGCCGGACGCGTTCGAGGCGCTGCGGCGCTTCGTGTTCGCGGCGGCCGACGAGCGCATCGGCGCCCTGTGCCCCCTGCTCACCGACCACATCGACCCCGACGACCCCGACGTGGACACCGCGCGCGCACGCCTCCAGCGGGTGATCGGCGCGACGTTGGGACGGGCCCGGCGTTCCGGGCAGTTGCGCGAGGACGTCGAGCAGGGCGACCTGTTCGTCGCGCTCAGTCAGCTCACCCGCCCGCTGCCGGGCACCGGCTGTGCGGAGATCCGCCGTTTCGGCCACCGTCATCTGCTGATCTTCCTCGACGGGCTGCGTGCCCCCGCCGGGACACCACTGACCGGGCGCGCACCGACACTCGACGACCTGCGGAGCACGGCACCGGGCCGACCCGCCTGAGCACGGCGACGTCGCTCCGCAGCCGCCGATCCGTTTCAGACCACCACTTCTTCGCACCGTGAGGCTGCCCGCACCATGCCCGAAACATCACCGATATCCGGACCGGGAACCGCCGATCCCCGGCGCTGGAAAGCGCTGACCTTCATCGCCCTCGCCCAGCTGATGGTCGTACTCGACGCGACGATCGTGAACATCGCGCTGCCCTCCGCGCAGCGCGACCTGGGCATTTCGACCGCCAACCGGCAGTGGGTCATCACCGCCTACGCCCTGGCCTTCGGCGGGCTGCTGCTCTTCGGTGGCCGCATCTCCGACCTGTGGGGCCGCAAGCGGTCCTTCGTGACCGGCCTGATCGGCTTCGCGCTCGCCTCCGCGGTCGGCGGCGCCGCCGCGAACCCGGCCGTCCTCTTCGGTGCCCGCACCCTGCAGGGCGCCTTCGGCGCCCTGCTCGCGCCCGCCGCGCTGTCACTGCTCGCGGTGATGTTCACCGACGGCAAGGAGCGCGCCAAGGCGTTCGGCATCTACGGCGCCATCGCCGGCGGAGGCGGCGCCCTGGGCCTGATCCTGGGCGGCCTGCTCACCGAGTACCTGGACTGGCGCTGGACGTTCTACGTCAACATCCCGTTCGCCGTGATCGCCACGTTCGGCGCACTCGCCGTCATCCACGAACCGTCCCGCGCCCGCAACCGCGCCACGCTCGACATCCCCGGCGTCCTGCTCGCCACCCTCGGACTCGTCTCACTCGTCTACGGCTTCACCCACGCCGAGACCGACGGCTGGGCGGACTCCGTCACCATCGGCCTGTTCGTCACCTCCGCGATCGTGCTCAGCGCGTTCGTACTCGTCGAGTCCCGCGTGCGGGCGCCGCTGCTGCCGCTGCGCGTCGTCCTGGACCGCAACCGGGGCGGTGTCTACCTCTCGCTGGGGCTCGCCGTCATCGCGATGTTCGGCCTCTTCCTGTTCCTGACCTACTACCTGCAGATCGTCAAGGGCTACTCGCCGGTGCGCACCGGCGTCGCGTTCCTGCCGATGATCGCCGGCATGATCACCGGTTCGACGCAGATCGGCGCCCGGTTGATGACACGGATCTCGCCACGGCTGCTGCTCGGCCCCGGTTTCCTGGTGGCCGCCTCCGGCATGCTGCTGCTGAGCGGGCTGCAGGTCGACAGTTCCTTCGTCTCGCTGATCCTGCCCGCGGAGATCCTGCTCGGCCTCGGCCTGGGCACCGCCTTCATGCCGGCCATGTCCCTGGCCACGTCCGGGGTCAGGCCGCAGGACGCCGGCGTGGCGTCCGCCATGGTCAACACCTCGCAGCAGGTCGGCGGCGCGATCGGCACCGCCCTGCTCAACACCATCGCCGCCAGCGCCACGACCGCCTACCTGGCCGGGCACGCCGATCAGGCGCGCCTCTCGGCGAAGGCCGGCCGGCTCGTCCGGTTCCAGGCCATGGTCGACGGCTACACCACGGCGATCGGATGGGCGGTCGCCATCCTGCTGGTCGCCGCGGTCCTCGCCTTCACCCTCGTCACCGCACGCGCCCAGAGCGGGGCACCGCGTGCCGTCGCCTCCGGCGGCCCGGACGGGACCAGTGAGACGGACGAGGCGCAGCCCGTGCCGGCCGTCGCGCACTGACACACCGGCGAGCCGGACCCACCGGCCGGACCCACCGCCCCCACCGGGACGGCGGGTCCGGCGCCGTCGCTGAGGCACGATGAGAGCGACACGGTGTGACGGAAGGGGAACGGTGTGGCAGCACAGCGGATGGTCGTCGTCGGCGGCAACGCGACGGGCATGTCCGCCGCCTCGCAGGCGCGGCGGCTGCGGACAGCCGACGAGCTGGAGATCGTCGCCCTCGAACGCGGCGCCTTCGCCTCGTACTCGGCCTGCGGCATCCCCTACTGGGCCGGCGGCGACGTCGCCGGCCGCGACGACCTGATCGCCCGTTCCCCACAGGAGCACCGGAAGCGGGGCATCGACCTGCGCATGCGCACCGAGGTCACCGAACTCGACCCGGACGGGCAGCGGGTGCGCATCCGCGAGGTCGGCGCCGGCGGCACCGAACGCTGGATCGGATACGACAAGCTGGTACTGGCGACCGGCGCCCGCCCGGTCCGGCCACCGCTGCCCGGCATCGACGCGCCCGGCGTGCACGGCGTGCAGTCCCTCGATGACGGCCAGGCCCTGCTGGAAGCGCTCGGCGCGGCGGAGCCCGGCCGCACCAACGGAGATGCTCAGCTGCGCGCCGTCGTCGTCGGGGCCGGCTACATCGGCGTGGAGATGGCCGAGGCCCTGGTGCGGCGTGGCTGCCGCGTCAGCGTGCTGGACCAGGCCGAAGAGCCCATGACCACCCTCGACCCGGACATGGGCGCCCTGGTCCGCGACGCGATGACCGGCATGGGCATCGAGACGGTCACCGGCGCCGCCGTCACCGGGATCCGCACCGGCGACGACGGCCGCGCCCGCTCCGTGCGCACAACGGACCGGGAGTATCCGGCGGACCTGGTCGTCCTCGGCCTCGGCGTCCGGCCGGAGACCACCCTGGCCGCGGAGGCCGGGCTGCCGCTGGGCGACTCCGGCGGGCTGCTGACCGACCTGGCGATGCGAGTGCGCGGCCGGGGGGACATCTGGGCCGGCGGCGACTGCGTCGAGGTCCTCGACCTCGTCTCCGGCCGGACCCGGCACATCGCCCTGGGCACCCACGCGAACAAGCACGGCCAGATCATCGGCCGGAACGCCGGTGGCGGCTACGCCACCTTCCCCGGTGTGGTCGGCACCGCCGTCAGCAAGGTGTGCGACCTGGAGATCGCCCGCACCGGCCTGCTGGAGTCTCAGGCCGCCGAGGTCGGGCTGCAGTTCCTCACCGTCACCGTCGAATCCACCTCCCGCGCCGGATACTTCCCCGGAGCCGAGAAGATGCGGGTCAAGATGCTCGCCGAACGGCGCACCGGCCGGCTGCTGGGCGTGCAGATCGTCGGCCGCGAAGGCGCGGGCAAGCGCGTCGACGTGCCGGCGACCGCGCTCACCGCCGCGATGACCGTCGAGCAGATGACGGCCCTCGACCTGGGCTACGCACCCCCGTTCTCACCCGTGTGGGACCCGGTCCTGGTGGCCGCGCGCAAGGCCGCCTCCGCGGTCCGCGCGGCCGCCCGCGAGGACTGACGGCCCGCGCCCCACGCCGTCAGGCGGCGCCCGCCGGACCCTCCTTCTCGCCCGGACGCCGCTGCCACCAGTGGCGGCGCGGCGGGTGCACGGCCCGGCCGAGACGGCGTCCGAGCAGCAGGTAACCCAGCAGCGCGCCGGCGGCGTTGAGGATCACGTCGTCGATGTCGAAGGCCCGGCCGGTGATCAGCGCGCCCTGCACCAGTTCGACGAGCAGCATCACCGCGGCCGTCACCAGCGTGACGCGCACCAGTCCGCGCGCAGCCGGCACCAGCACTGGCAGCAACAGCCCGAACGGCACCCCGAGCACGATGTTGCCGCCCAACTGCTTGACGGTGTCCTGGAACGCGGGCTGCCGAAGATAGTTGTGGATGGAGTCGCCGGGCCGGAGGTTGGTGTGGGTGAGGGGAACGGAGGCCTGGGACGGCTCCAGCGTCAGGTGCGAGAGCACCACCGCAAAGCCGACCATGGCCGCGAAGGCCACCAGCATCGCCGCCGCCCGCACCAGCGTGTGGGGCGACCGCCGCTCCCGAGCGGCGCCAAACGTGTGCTTGTCCGCCGTCAGCTGAGGCTTCGGCTTCTTTTGCGCCGCAGGCTTCCGCGCCGTGGACTTCTTCTTCGCCGGTCTTTTCGCTGCCGCCTTCTTCTTCCCGGACGGCCGTCGTCGGGCCTTCGCCGGGCGCTTCGCAGCGCCTTTGCCGCCCTTCCGCCCCGTGCCGGCACCCCGCGTCAGCACGCGGGGGATGAACGTACGCACCACCAGACCCCTTTCCGTCAGAGGCATCCATGGTCTGGCCGGTCCACTTACCCTCGGTGGAGCGAACCATTCCGCCGGCCGGCGCACGTCAGGCGCGGCGCCACTGGACCAGACCTCTAAAGTGCCGCGCGGCATCTGGCCCCACCAGGGTGAGCGCTGTCACGATGTGGCCGCTTCGAGCGCCGAGACGAGGAGTGCCACCGATGGATCAGACCACCACCCGCAGACAGGCCCTCGCCGGAGCGGCAGGCGTTGCCGCGGCGCTGAGCCTCGCCGGCACCGCGGCCGCCTCCGGGCGCTCGCGCGCCGACGAGCGCAAGGCCCGGCAGACGGCCGCGCGGATGTCCCTGGAGGAGAAGCTCGGCCAGCTGTTCGTCGTCGAGGTCTACGGGCAGAGCGCCGACACCGTGCACCCGCGCAACCGCGAGCTGTACGGCGTGGACACTCCGGCCGAGGTCATCGCCAAGTACCGGCCCGGCGCCGTCATCTACTTCGACGCGCGCCGCGGCCCGGACAACGTGCAGAACCCCCGTCAGATCGCGGAGCTGTCCAACGGCCTGCAGAAGGCGAGCCGCGTCCCGCTGATCATCTCCGTGGACCAGGAAGGTGGCTCCGTCGTCTACCGGCTGACCGAGCCGGCCACCCAGATGCCCGGCAACATGGCGCTGGGGGCGGCGCGTTCGACCTCCGACACCTTCGCGTCCGCACGCGTCATCGGCACCGAGCTGGCCGCCGTCGGCATCAACCAGAACTACGCCCCCGTCTCCGACGTCAACATCAACCCGGCGAACCCCGTCATCGGTGTCCGCTCCTTCGGATCAGACCCGCAGCTGGTGGCGCAGATGGTCGGCGAGGCGGTGCGCGGCTACCACCGCGGCGACGTCGCCAGCGCCGCCAAGCACTTCCCCGGCCACGGCGATACCGACCAGGACTCGCACACCGGTCTTCCGCAGATCAACCACACGCGCGAGGAACTCGACCGCATCGACCTGCCACCGTTCCGCGAGGCGATCAGGCGCGACGTCGACACCATCATGAGCGCACACATCGTGGTGCCGGCACTGGACCCGACCGGCGCGCCGGCCACCATGTCGCACCCGATCATCACCGGGTTGCTGCGGGAGGAACTCGGCTTCGACGGCCTCATCGTCACCGACGCGCTCGACATGGCCGGCGCCACCGAGGAGTTCCCGCCGGACGTGGCCCCGGTACGCGCGCTGCAGGCCGGCTGCGACCAGCTGGTGCTGGCACCCCAGATGGACGTGGCCTTCGGCGCCGTACTGGACGCGGTGCAGAACGGCACTATCAGCGAGGAGCGGATCGACGCCTCCGTGCGCCGGGTGCTGCTGCACAAGCTCCGCCGTGGGCTCTTCCACCCCTACGTGCGCCCGGAGCGGGCCGTGCACGTGGTGGGCACGCGGCGGCACCAGGAGCTCTGCCGGCAGATCACCGACGACACCGTCACCCTCGTGCGCAACGAGGGCGGTCTGCTGCCGTTGGCCGGGGGCACCGCGCGGAAGGTCGTCGTCGCCGGCTGGGGCTCCTCGACGACCGCGACCCTGGCCGACGCGATCTCGGCGCGGGACGGGCAGAGCGCCACCCGGGTCTACACCGGTGCCATCCCGTCCGCCGCGACCATCGACGCGGCCTGCGCCGCCGCACGCGAGGCCAACCTCGTGGTGGTCACCGCCAACGCGGCCGCGGCGGGTTCGGAGGAGGGCGCCGCCCAGGCACGCATGGTCGAGGCGCTGCGTGCGACGGGCACACCCGTCGTCGTCGCGGCCGTCCGCAACCCCTACGACGTCCAGCGCTACCCGGACGTGCCGGCGTACCTGGCGACCTACTCGTACACGGTGCCGTCGCTGCAGTCGCTGACGCGGGTGCTGTACGGGGACGTCGACCCGATGGGCAAGCTGCCGGTCTCCATCCCGGCCTGGGACGACCCGGACGCCACGCTGTACCCGTTCGGCCACGGCCTGGGGTACTGAGCCCGTCCCCGCAGGCCGGCGGTTTGGGTGGCCCGGCCCCCTCCTGCTTCCCCGTCAGAAGCGGAACGGGCCGGGCCGCTGCGCGGTCTGCGCCGTGCAGCGCACGCCGAGCAGGCCCCGGTGCAGTTCGAGGGCCACGGCGCCCCGGCCGCGGAACGAGTCGAGCCGGGTGCCCTGCGCGACCTTCGCACGCAGCGGGCCGGCTCGCAGCGGACCACCGTGGCGGATGGGCGGGTTGGTGCCGGTGAAGACGACCGTGCGGTGCCCGCCGCGGCGGTGCGCAGTGAGGCGGAGCGTCACCCGGACGTCGCCGGCCGCCAGGGCGACGGGTGAGTGGATACCGGAGTCCAGCATCGTGATCTCGGCCCGGCCGCCCGTGCCGCGCACCGCGCGCAGCTTCACCGTGCTGTGCCGCCCCATGCACGCGTAGACGGCAGTGACCGTCTGCGCCTTCGAGGGCCGCACGGCGGGGCGCACCGCCTTCGCAGCCGCCCGTTCCGTGGGCGAGGGAACGGGCGCGGCCGCCGGGCCGGCCGCGGGCGGCGCCGTGGCATCGGCCGGGAGCGTCAGCCCCATCAGCAGGGCCGCACCCGCCGCCGACACCGCGGCCTGCAGCCGCCCTGTTCTCGCTCGCGCACCCCGCACGACTCTCAACTCCTCCGGTGCCACCGCCTCGCGACATCCCTTCCAGGAAGCGATTGCACCGCGCCGCGACACGGACGGCGAACGCACCGGGCCCGAACGGGTGCCGGGTTCAGGCACCCGGCCGGATACTGGGCCTCGTGGACGAACGAGACGCGGAATCCGCCCCGCCGGCGCCCGAGCCGGAGGGCGGCGAGCCGGCCTGCCTGCTGGACCGAGTGTGCGAGGAGTGCGGCCACCTCGCGGACGCCGCCCCGCCGCCCACCTGTCCGCGCTGCGGCGCCCGGATGGGCGACTGAGCCGGGCGCCGCCGGGATCGTCGATCGTTGCGCCTGCGACGTGGCAGCGGGGCGACGGACGCGGCCGACCGGACGCCCGTCACTCCGGACGCCTGTCCGGCGCCGGATCGAGCGGGTGGTCGACCAGGCCGCCCACCCGTCGCACCGCGTCGAAGGTCTCCTCGTCGGGCGGCGGCCCGGTCGTCCCCGTCTCCCCGGTCGTCCCTGTCTCCCCGGTCGGCGCGGCGTCCACGGCCTGGGTCAGCGCCCGGAGCGCCGGCACCAGTCCGGCCCGCTGCTCCGCGGGCAGCCGGGCCACCAGCGCGGCGACCTCGGCACGGCGGTGCTCCATCACCGCACCGACCAGACCCGCGCCCTGCCCGGTGAGGCTGACGATCACCTCGCGCCGGTTGGCCGGGTTCGTGCGGCGGTCCACCAGGCCACCGGCTTCCAGCCGGCCCACCATGCGCATCGCGGTGGACGGGTTCACGGCCAGCGTCGACGCCAACGAGACGAGTTTCACCGGCCCCCGTCCCTCGAGCACCACGAGCACCCTGAGCTGCGGCAGTGTCAACGCGGCATCGGTCTGTGCGAGGGCACGCGCGGAGATCGCCAGCAAGGTCTGCGCCGCCGCCATCACCGCGACTGTCACCTCCTCCGCCTCCCTGGCCTGCGGCGATGCCGCTTCCTTCGCCGTCGGCTCACCCGTGTCGTCCCCGCGATCCGGTCCGTTGCCCGGCCGGGACCCACCCCCACCGTCGTGCCCCATGACACCCCTCACACCTGTCCTCGGTCTGCCCGCAACCATCTTTGCAGTGTGCAATGATAACCTGGTGAATCATCCGGACCCGGCGGTGCACCGTCGTGTCCGGCGCTGACACGTTCCGGCGCGGCGACGAGGCCCGCCCACCCCACAGACGACGAACGGAGGTACCCCGTGCCCCGGTCCGCCCCACGGACCCAGCCCGACAGCGGTCACGGTGCGACCACGGGAGGCCGTAAAGGTCTCCGCATCCCCGTGATCACCGAGCACGGGGACTTCAACGTTCCACCCCGCGTCATCGCCATCACGGCCGTGGCAGTGCCGATCGGCGCCGCAGCGGCCATGATCGCAGTCGGCCTGCTGAAGCTCATCCACCTGTTCACGAACCTGTGCTTCTACGGACACTTCAGCTTCGACACCGCGCACCCGGGCGGCACCCACCACTGGTGGCTGATCCTTCTCATGCCGATCCTCGGCGGCCTGGTGATCGGCGTCATGGCCCGGTACGGCTCCGAGAAGATCCGTGGTCACGGCATGCCCGAGGCCATCGAGTCCATCCTGGTCGGCGGCAGCAAGGTCCAGCCCCGCGTCGCGCTCCTGAAGCCGACGTCGGCCGCCGTCTCCATCGGCACCGGCGGCCCGTTCGGCGCCGAGGGCCCGATCATCATGACGGGCGGCGCCGTCGGCTCGATCGTCGCGCAATTCCTGCGCGTGACGGCGGATGAGCGCAAGACCCTGCTCGTCGCCGGTTCCGCCGCGGGCATGGCCGCGACCTTCAACGCGCCGCTGGCCTCGATCCTGCTGGCCGTCGAACTGCTGCTCTTCGAGTACCGGCCCCGCTCCCTCATGCCGGTCGCCGTGGCCGCGGTCATCGCCACGATGGTGCGCGGCCCGTTCCTGGGCAGCGACCCGCTCTTCGCCGGCGCCCACGTCCCCGACCACCTGCAGACCTCCGCGTACCTGCTGTGCGCCGTGGCCGGCATCGCGGCCGGTCTCCTCGCCATGGTCGCCACAGCGCTCGTCTACTTCTCGGAGGACATGTTCTCCAAGCTCCGCGTCCACTGGATGTGGTGGCCCGCCATCGGCGGCGTGATCATCGGCATCGGCGGCCTGTTCGAGCCCCGCGCCCTCGGTGTCGGCTACGACGTGATCGACAAGCTGCTGACCGGGCAGGCGACCGTCGGCCTGATCGTCGGCATCCTCGTGGTGAAGACCCTCATCTGGGGCCTCTCGCTCGGCTCCGGCACCTCCGGCGGCGTTCTCGCCCCGATGTTCATGATCGGCGGGGCGCTCGGCGCGGCGGAGGGCCTGGTCTTCCCGCATGTCGGCGCCGGGTTCTGGGCGCTCGTCTCGCTGGCCGGCGTGCTCGGCGGCCTGATGCGCTCGCCGCTGACGGGCATCATCTTCTGCATCGAGCTGACCCACGAGATCAACGCGCTGATGCCGATGGTCATCACGGCCACCGTCTCGTACCTGATCTCAGTGATCTGGCTGAAGCGTTCGGTCCTCACCGAGAAGATCGCCCGCCGCGGACTGCACCTCACCCGCGAGTACTCGGTCGACCCGCTCGAGGTCCACCTGGTCCGCCAGCTGGAGACGAAGGTCGAGACGTTCTTCCACACCGGCCAGCGGGCCGGCGAGGCCACCGCCCGGCTGCGCGCCGCGTTCGAGTCGGGCGACGACAAGGGACTGCTCGCCCAGCGCCTCTACCCGGTGCTGGACGAGGACCAGAACCTGGCCGGCGTCGTGACCCGCTCCGAGCTCATCCACGGCGCGCCGGCGGACGACCGCCCCCTCGCCGAGCTGGCCCGCCGCGCGGTCACCGCCCACCCGGACGAGACACTCCGCGCCATCGCCAACCGCATGGCGTCCCACGCGGTCACCCGGGTGCTCATCATCGGTCACGGCGAGAACGCGCACGTGGAGGGCATCCTGAGCCTCCGCCACCTCCTGGAGGCCCGCCGGATAGACCTGCACGAGGAGCACCACATGGAGCGGATCTTCACCCTCCGCTCCCGCGCCCGCAACGCGGCGGCCAAGATCCCGGCGCCGTCCACGTAGGGCTCCTGCTCCGACCGCTCCCGGGACCTCTCCCCGGCCGGCTGACCTTCGGCCCCGGCGCCCCGCCGACCCGCCTCCCGGGCCGCGCGGCGCCAACCGGTCCCACGCCGACTCCGCAAACCGGTACGCTGGCCCCGGCGGTCCGACCCACCAGGGTCACCCGCCGCCCGCCTCCGTAGCTCAGGGGATAGAGCACGGCTCTCCTAAAGCCGGTGTCGCAGGTTCGAATCCTGCCGGGGGCACCCAGCCTGACCAGCGCCGCACTCCGGCGGAGCTAGTGCCGCATCAGCCAGGGTTTGCCCGGTGGCGAGGCGTCCTGGCGCACTGCGTTCGCTTCACTCACTCCGTCTCGGCTCTGTTGCGCCTGCGGATGCCGAGCCTCTCGCACGGCCCCCGGACGCCGCACGCAGGTGTCCTACCCGGGCCTTCAGGCAACGCAGGGGGCACCTCCCGCCAAAGGCAGGGGGAGAGCGTGCGTACCAGGACAGCGAGCGGGACGAACCTTGGCTGACGCCGCACTAGCCGCGGTGCACGAGCTCGGCCAGGTAGCGATCCCGCTCCTTCGCGCCCAACTACTTGCCAGTAGGGCGACCCCCCGGTCCGCGACACGCTGGGCAACGCGGACCAAGGGTCGCCCTACTGCGCAGTAACTCGGCTACGGCGGCCACGGAACTCCTCGCCGGAGACCACGTCTCCCGTCCCGGACACGTTCCTGTCGAGCCAGCCGAATGGTTCGGTGGGCCATATCTTTCCAGTCGTCGCCGGGTTGACCTGAAAGCCTCGAGTTCAACGCGAACGAGCACCCCCGCCCCCGAGTGAGGCACGCTCAACACCACCACTCGTCAGCGGACGACAGGCAAGGAGAGACAGCAGCATGATCTTCATCACGGCGAAATTCAGCGTGCGGCCCGAACACGCGGACCGGTGGCCGGACATCGCACGCGCCTTCACCGAGGCGACCCGAGCGGAGCCGGGCTGCATGTGGTTCGACTGGTCGCGCGGCCTCGACGACCCGACGGAGTACGTCCTGGTCGAGGCGTTCAGGGACCAGGACGCCGGCGCGGCACACGTCGGCTCCGCGCACTTCAAGGCCGCACAGCGCGAACTGCCGCAGCACCTGGTGGCAACGCCCAAGATCATCAGCACCACCATCGACCAGGACGACTGGGCCGAACTCGGCGAACTGTCCGTCGAGTGATCATTTCCGAACCGGAAGCTTCGTCGGCCGGCACGGGGCCACCCGTCGCCGGCCGACTGTTGTCGCGATGAACGGCGAGGGTCGTAGTGGGGTGGGGTCGTAGCCGGGAGAGGCGGGAGAATGGCGACATGCGCATCCGAGCGGTACGCCGCAGCGAGTTTCCCGTTCTCCAGGACATCGAGCTGGCCGCCGGGGCGGCTTTCCGGGACGTCGGCATGCCGGAAGTCGCCGGCGATGAGCCCTTCTCCCAAGAGGAGTTGGGCCGGTACGAGCAGGCCGGACGGGCCTGGGTCGCGGTCGATGACGCGGACCGGCCGGTGGCGTACCTGCTCGCCGACGTGGTGGACGGCAACCTGCACGTAGAGCAGGTCTCCGTGCACCCCTGGTACGGGCGGCGCGGCGTCGGCCGCGAACTGCTCGATCACGCGGCAGAGGTGGCCCGCGCGGAACGCGTGCCCGCGCTCACGCTGACCACCTTCACCGAGGTGCCGTGGAACGCGCCCTACTACGTGCGCTGCGGCTTCCACCCGATGACGGATGGCATGCTCGGCCCGCAACTGCGGGCTGTCCGCGCCCGCGAGGCGGCCCTCGGCCTGGACCGCTGGCCGCGCGTCTGCATGCGCCGTCCGCTCTGACCGCGAAGTGCACGGGCCAGACGGGCCAGAGTGAACCAGGCAAGGCCGCGGCGTTCCATGAGGCGAAAAGGCGTACGGATGATGGTGGCCGTCCTGACGAGCTGCGGCCCGCCCTGGGGCGTCACGCGGCGAGGACGACGGACTCCCCCTCCGCGGGCGAGCCGCAGTGCTCCCACAGCCGGTTGAGCTCGTACTGGTAGTACAGCGGATACAGGCCCAGCACGAGGGCGAGGATCAACCCGATCCACGGGTTGCAGCTCGGCTGCATGCCGGCGGAGCGCTGCATGCGGGCGATGCGGTCCCCCGTGTTGAAGACGGAGATGAACGGCGGCACGATGACCAGGCAGCCGACGGTCACCGCGACGACCGCCATGCCGGGGCTCACCTCGATCCGGCTGTCGAGGTCACGGGCCTCGCGGTTGATCTTGTAGTACCAGACGAAGTGGTAGATCCCGAGCGTCAGGATGGGCCAGACCAGCCAGACCAGGAAAATGTTCCGGGGTTTGCCCGCGCGGCCTGTCATGGCGACCTCCGCTGTACGCGTCCCTGTCCCCTGGTTCCAGTGCACCACACCCAGGCGGCGGGTGCACGGCCTAGGATGCAGCATGCTTTCTGTCGTGGTCGCACCGTTCCGCAAAGGACCCGTCTACGCGCGGCACGCCGACGCCGTGCACGACGCGGCCAGCACGATGAAGATCGGCGTGCTGGCCGCTCTGCATCGCAGCGGGATCGACATGGACCAGCCGGTGCCCGTCGTCAACCGCTTCACCTCCGCCGCCGGCGGGGAGTTCGGATGCGACCCCGAGCAGGACAGCGATCGGGAGCCGTGGCAGAAGATCGGTACCTCGGTGCCGCTGCGCCGGCTCGCCGAGCGCATGGTCACGCACTCGTCGAACCTGGCCACCAACCTGTGCATGGAGCGGGTGGGCGCCGAGGCCGTCGCCCGGGTGTGGGAGAAGGCGGGCGCCACCGGGAGCGCCAGCCCACGCGGCATCGAGGACCTGGCCGCCAGGGCGGCCGGCATCCGCAACGTGGTGACCGCCCGTGACCTGGTGCGGCTGCTCAACTCGCTCGAGCCGGAGGTGCTCGCCGCGCTGGAGCACAACGCGTACGGCATCGACCTGGCGGCCGGGCTGCCGCCGGGGACCCGGCTGGCCAGCAAGAACGGCTGGATCACCGGGGTACGCGACTGCGCGGCGGTGATCTACCCGCCGGATACCGAGCCGTACACCCTGGCCGTCTGCTACACCGGCCCGCTCGGCGACGGCGCCGACCTGGGCGACCCGGCCGCCGGGCTGCTGGCCCGGATCTCGGCCCGCGTGTGGGAGTTCCGGCACGAGATCGCTACGGTCTGAAGACAGGGCTGCCCCGGCGAGGCCGCGCTGGGGCGGGATGACCATGCGCGAGGTACTCAGGCGCAGGTCACCCGCAGCCGGGCCCAGGAGTTGTTGCCGTATCCCTTCGGGTTCCACAGGTGTGCGGCGGACTCCGGCTGGAGGGCGCCGGTGGAGTCCCAGGCGCGGGCGAGGAGTTCACTCTCGCCCGGCGGCAGGTCGACGGTGAGCTGCCAGTGCTGCCAGGCCCAGCGGCCGCGAGCCGGACCGAGGTCGGCCGGCCGCCAGGTGCGGCCGCCGTCGGCGGAGACGTCGACGCGGGCGACCAGCCGGTCCTCGCCGGCGAAGGCGTAGCCGACGAGGCGGGTGGGCCCGGCCGGGAGGCGGCCGCCGGCGTCGGGGCGCAGGAAGTCGCAGGTGAGGGCCACGGGGCCGAGCGGGATGCCGTCGCCGGGGCCCGCCTGCGCCGGGTCGGCGTCGGGGCGCAGGATGCGGTAGGCGGTGGCCTGGAACCAGCCGTCGGACGGCTCGGCCTGCGCGGTGACACTGTGCAGCCATTTGACGCTGCGGGCGCCGATCCAGCCGGGGACCACCGCGCGCAGCGGGCCGCCGTGCACGGCCGGCAGCGCGGCGCCGTTCATCTCCCAGGCCAGCAGCACCTCCCCTGACGTGGCCTTGGCGGTGGGCACCGATCCGGCGTAGGGCTGTGGCGGGTCGGCGAGCCGGGAGATGTCGGGGGCGCCGAACGCGACGTGCGCTGCGTCGGGTTGCAGCCCGGCCTCGGCGAGGACGTCGGCGAGCGCCACGCCCTTCCAGCGGGCGGTGGAGGTGGCGCCGGGGCCCCATGCCTCCTCGCCGGCCACCTCGCGGACCTCGTTGAAACCGGCGCGCCGGTTGCCGGCGCACTGCAGGGTGGCGGTGACCTCGCGGCGGGCGAAGCCGGCCTTGAGGTCGTCGAGAGAGAGCTCCATCGGGCGGGCGACGAGCCCGTCCACCCGCAGCCGCCACTCGGCCGGATCGATGCGCGGGACGGGCCCGTGGTTGCGGACATAGAAGGTGTCCTCGGCGGTGAGCGCGTCGTCGGCGAGTGCGCCGCGCGGCGGCTCGGCGTTGTACGGCTCGCGTGCGTGCACGACCATGTCGCCGCGTTTTCCCCAGGTCTCCATGCGCGCGGAGGTACCCGCGCCGGCGGCCGGCGAAGCCCGCCGGTCGCGTGACATGCCGTTCCACGCGGGTTCCGCTGTCGGCGATTCCGCCCACAGCGTGCGGAGCTTCCCGTGCCGGCCTGTCGGGTGCAGGGTCACCGCATGAGGCTTCTGGTGCTGGGTGGTACGGAGTACGTGGGGCGGGCCTTCGTGGCGGACGCGACGGCGCGGGGCTGGGAGGTGACGGTCTTCCACCGGGGGCGGCACGCGCCCCCGGACGGGGTTCGGGCGCTGCACGGTGACCGCGGCGTGGACGGCGGGCTCGCGGCCCTGGAGGGTACGCAGGCGTGGGACGTCGTCGTGGACACCTGGGCGGGCGCACCGCGCGCGGTGCGGGACGCGGCACGGCTGCTGTCCGGGCGCGCGGAGCGGTACGTGTACGTCTCGAGCCGGTCGGTGCACACGCAGCCGCTGCCGCCGGGCACCGCCGAGGACGGCCCGCTGGTGGCGGCGTCGCCGGACGACGGCGAGGTGGAGTACCCGCGCGCCAAGCGGGGCGGGGAGCTGGCCGTCGTCGAGGCGTTCGGCGACCGGGCGCTGCTGGCACGGGCGGGGCTGGTCCTCGGGCCGTGGGAGAACGTCGGCCGACTGCCATGGTGGCTGAACCGGATCGCACGCGGCGGCCGGGTGCTCGCGCCGGGCCCGAGTGAGCTGCCGTTGCAGTACGTGGACGCCCGCGACCTGGCGGGCTGGTCACTCGATGCGGCCGAGACCGGGCTGGGCGGCCCGTACAACGTGGTGAGCGTGCCCGGTCACACGACGACAGGCGAGCTGCTCGCCGAGTGCGTCCGGGTGACGGGCGCCGATGCCGAGCTGTGCTGGACGGCGCCCGAGAAGGTGCTGGCGGCGGGCGTCGAACCGTGGTCGCAGCTGCCGGTGTGGCTGCCGCCGGGCGAGGACCACGACACGATGCACCGCGGCGACGTGTCGAAGGCGCTGGCCGCGGGTCTGCGCTGCCGCCCGGTAGGGGAGACGGTCGCCGACACCTGGGCGTGGCTGCGGGAGATCGGCTGGAGCGCGCCGCAGCGGCCCGACCGACCGCCGGTGGGACTGGACCCGGAAGTCGAGGCGAAGGTGCTGGGCGCGGCACATTGACCCCGCGGCCGCGTTCCTCGCGCAAGGACGCGCTCGGCTAGGCTGGCCGCGCGAGGACGTGACGTCTTCGCGCGGCGGTGGGGCCCGCCGTACCCGAACCGCGGCGCTGACGCCGCCAACGGTCCCTACTTGCGGTCAAGCGCGCCCTGATGGCGATCCGTCGCGGGGTGCCCGGCGAGTAGGAGTGAACGTGGAGGAGCACCGGCGTCCCCTGGTGGACGGGCCCGTGGATCCGGATGCCGCGCCGGGGCCACCCGTCCGGCGGCGGCCCGGCGGGCACCGGCAGGCTCCGGTACTGGCCGTCGTCGCGCTGGGCGGGGCGGTCGGCGCGTGCGCCCGCCATGCGGCGTCGCAGTTGTGGCCGACGCCGGACGGCGCCTTTCCGTGGACGACGTTGCTGGTGAACGTGGCCGGCTGCGCACTGATCGGCGTGTTCATGGTGGTGATCAGCGACGTGTGGGCGGCGCACCGGCTGGTGCGGCCGTTCTTCGGCACGGGTGTGCTCGGCGGGTTCACCACCTTCTCCACGTACGCCGTCGGGGTGCAGCGGCTGGTGGCCCACGGCCGCCCCGAGACGGGTGTGGGGTATCTCGCGGTGACGCTGCTCGCCGCGCTGGCGGCGGTATGGACGGCGGCGTGGCTCACACGCCGCGTGATCGGCTGGAGGCAGGCGTGACCGAGCGGGCGGAACAGGCAGAGCAGGCAGTGCGGACGGGCCGGGCGGCGCTGCGGCTGACGGTGTACCTGAGTGAGAACCGGATGTGGCACCACCGGCCGCTGTTCACCGAGATCGTCCATCGGGCGCATGCGGCGGGGCTGGCCGGGGCGAGCGTCTTCCGCGGCGTGGAGGGCTTCGGCGCCTCGTCCATGATCCACACGTCGCGGCTGCTGTCGCTGAGCGAGGACCTGCCGGTCGCGGTGGTGATCGTCGACGACCCGGAGCGGGTGCGGGCCTTCCTGCCCCGGCTGGCGGAGCTGACGGACATCGCTCTGGCCACGCTGGACGAGGTGGAGGTCGTCCGTTGAACTGGCTGCTGGTGATCGTCGGCGGGGCGCTCGGCGCGCCGCTGCGGTATCTCACCGACCTGCAGGTGCAGCGCCGGCACGACTCGGTCTTCCCGTGGGGGACGTTCACGGTGAACGTCGTCGGCTGTCTGGTGCTGGGACTGGTCACCGGCGCGGCCGTGTCGGGGGCGGTTCCCGAGGGGGTGCGGCTGCTGCTGGGGACCGGGCTGTGCGGGGCGCTGACCACCTACTCAACGTTCTCCTACGAGACGATGCGGCTCGCCGAGGAGGGAGCCGCGCTGTTCGCCACACTGAACGCCGTTGGCAGCGTCACGGCCGGGCTAGGGGCGGCGTTCGCGGGTGCGGCGCTGGCCTCGTCTGTGTGAGTGTGAGCGGAGCAGCGAAGCCGGCCATGCGGCCGTGGCGGTTCGTGGTCGCGTTCGGGACGGTCAGCCTGCTGGCGGACTTCGTCTACGAGGGTGCCCGGTCAGTGACCGGGCCGCTGCTGGGCTCGCTGGGCGCGTCGGCGCTGGTCGTCGGGTTGGTGACGGGGGCAGGCGAGGCGGCCGCGCTGGGCCTGCGGCTGGTGTCCGGGCCGCTGGCGGACCGGTGGGGCCGGCTGTGGGCGTGGACGATCGCCGGGTACGTGCTGACGGTGGTTTCGGTGCCGGTGCTGGGGGTGGCCGGCGTGCTGTGGGCGGCGTGCGTGCTGGTGGTGGCCGAGCGGGTGGGCAAGGCGGTGCGCTCGCCGGCGAAGGACGCGCTGCTGGCGTACGCGACGGCAGCGACGGGCCGGGGCCGCGGGTTCGCGGTGCACGAGGCGATGGACCAGGTCGGGGCGCTCATCGGGCCGCTGACGGTGGCCGGCGTGCTGGCGGCGACCGGCGGGGACTTCGGGCCGGCGCTGGGCGTACTGGCGCTTCCCGGGGTCGCGGTCGTCGGGGTGCTGGTGTGGCTGCGGGCGCGGGTGCCCGATCCGTCGCGCTACGAGCCGGGGGTGGCGGCCGCGGCCGGTGCGGACAGGCTGGAGGACGGGACGCCCGTAGGACGGACGCCGCTGCCGCGGGCGTTTTGGACCTACGCCGCCTTCACCGCGACCACGATGACGGGGTTCGCCACGTTCGGGCTGCTGTCCTTCCATCTGGTGCGGCAGCAGCTTCTCCCGACGGCTCACGTTCCGGTGCTGTACGCGGCGGCGATGGCCGTGGACGCGCTGGGAGCGCTGGGCACGGGCTGGCTGTACGACCGGGTCGGGCGGCGGGTGCTGGCGGTGCTGCCGGTGCTGGCCGCCGCCGTGCCGCCGCTCGCGTTCGCCGACTCGGTGCCGCTCGCGGTTGCGGGGGTGCTGGTGTGGGGCGCGGCGATGGGCGTGCAGGAGTCCACCCTGCGGGCCACGGTCGCCGATCTGGTGGAGCCGGGACGCCGGGCGACCGCCTACGGTGTCTTCGCCGGTGTGGTCGGGGGCGCCTCGCTGGCGGGCGGGGCGATGATCGGCGGACTCTACTCGTCTTACCCTGTGCCGGTACTGGTCGGTGTCGTGGCGGCGCTGCAGGCGGGAGCGCTGGTCCTGCTGGCGGTCTCTTGGCGCCGCCGCTGAGCGGTCCTGGCCGCGTTCACCCCTCGTTCGCCCCGATTCCGTCCCCCGTGAACTGGAGAACCACCGATGGCACGTCCCGAGGCCTCCCGCCGTAGTCACCGTGCGCCCCGTTCGGCACGGCTGCCCGCCGGGCCGCTGGCGGGACTGGCGGCCTGCGTCGCCGTCTTCGCCGCCGACGCGGGCCTGGTCGGCGGGCACGAGACGTCCTTCGTGGACGACCCGGCGCTGAGCGAGGCGGTGCACCACCGGGACTCCCTGCTGAACTCGGCCATGAAGGTGGTCACGGCCTCGGCGGAGATCCCGCTGGTCGTACTGGCCGTGCTGGTGGTGGCGCTGCTGGCGTGGCGGGCCCGGACCTGGCGCCCGGTCGTACTGATCGGAGCGGCGGGAGTGCTGTCGGTGGCGGCGGCCACCGTGGTGAAGGACCTCGCGGACCGCACCCGGCCGCCGCACATGTACTGGCTGACACCGGAGACCGGCTTCTCCTTTCCCTCCCGGCACACGACGATGACGGCCGCGCTGCTGCCGGTGATCGCGTTCCTGCTGTGTGAGCTGATCCGGTCCCGGCTGGCGAAAGCCGTGGTGTGGGGGGCGGCGGTCCTCCTGATCGTGCTGGTGGGCGCCAGTCGGGTGTATCTGGGCGTCCACTGGGCGTCGGACGTGCTGGGCGGCATGACGCTGGGTGGCACGGTCGCGTTGCTGTCGGTGACGGGAGACCGGCTGGTGCAGGGGATGCGCGGCCCGGTACCGGCCCGGGAACGGGAGTCGGCCGGCGACACGGTCCGCCCATGAGGCGCCATTATTCGGGCATGCGCGACAAAGAGTGACAAGTTGCGGACGTAAGGCGCCGTCTTTAGCGTGAGGGATGCGCACCGGGTGAACGGGCTTGCACAGTACGTGCACCCCGCGCATGTCCGGCCCCCGTCCCCGGGGTTCCACCACCTCCTCAGGAGGAAGCAGATGGTTCTGCAGTCCACCTTCGGCAAGATCGCGCTCACCACCGCCACGGGCTTTCTCACCGTCGCCACCGCCGCAGGCGCGGCGTCCGCCGCGCCGAGCGACGGCCCCTACTGGGGCAAGGTCATCGCCCGCACCGGCCTGAACGTCCGCTCCGGCCCCAGCACCCACTACCGCGTCGTCGACACCCTGCCCAACGGGGTCGTCGTCGGCATCAAGTGCAAGGTCAACGGCCAGAACGTCGACGGCAACCCGCGCTGGTACAAGCTGAACGACGGCCGCTACGTCGGTGGCTTCTCCGCCGCCCGCTACATCAAGAACCTGGGCCCGGCCCCGAAGTTCTGCCACGACATGCACAAGGGTCCGTTCAAGGGCAAGGTCATCGCCCGCACCGGCCTGAACGTGCGCTCCGGCCCGAGCACCCACTTCCGCGTCGTCGACACGCTGCCCAGCGGTGCCGTCGTCGGCATCAAGTGCAAGGTCAACGGCCAGAACGTCGGCGGCAACCCGCGCTGGTACAAGCTGAACGACGGCCGCTACGTGGACGGCTTCTCCGCCGCCCGCTACATCGCGAACATCGGCCCGGCGCCGTCGTTCTGCCACCGCTGACCGGGACCCCGGGCCGCCGCGCGGCCCGGGGAGGTCCCACCCGGCGCAGCACCCGACCGGGCGGTCCGTCCTACGGGGACGGGGCGCCCGCTTCGGCGGTCCGGGCGGTGTGCTCGATGCTCCCGAGCACCTGGGCCGGGTCGCCGCCGTCGACGACGGTGCTGCCGATCCTCGCGTCGACGGCTTGGGACACCTCCGGCCAGGAGCTCTTGCCCACGGGGTAGAACTGCGCCGTGTCGAGTACGTCGAGGAACCGGCGCAGGTTCTCGTGGTCCGGGTCGTCGCTCAGTCGCTGCGTCGCGGGGGTGGTGACCGGGAGCATGTCGTATTTGGTGGCGAAGTCGAGGACGTTCTTTTCGTCGTAGACGAAGTCGAGGAAGGTCCGCACGGCCGCCCGGTGGCCGTCGCGCCGGAAGGCCATCATCCAGTCGGTGACGCCGACGCTGCCCTTGAGGGGCCCGTCTCGGCCGGGGATGGGCGCGGTACCGAACTGGATGCCGTTCTCCAGCGCCCGCTCCATCAGGGTGGGGTGCCCGTTGAGTATGCCGACGTCGCCGCGCAGGAATGCCTCATAGGCGCGCTCCCGGTCGGTGGTATCCGGGTCGGGGTTGGTGAGCCCGGCCCCGACGAGCTCGTCCCGCAGCCAGGTGAAGGTCCGCACGTTCTGGGCCGAGTCGACGGCGTACTGGCCGGAGTCGTCGGTGTACCCGCCTCCGCCGCTGAGCATCCAGTCGAACGCCTCGGCCCGCGCCTCCTGCGAGCCGAGCGGCAGCGCGTAGGGGATCTGCACCCCGGCGTCCTTCAACGCGACCGCGTCGGCGCGGAGTTCCTTCCATGTACTGGGCGGGTCGGTCAGCCCGGCCTTCTCGAAGAGGTCCTTGTTGTAAAACAGCACGCGGGTGTTCGTGGCGAAGGGCATCCCGTACTGCTCGGCGTCCACGGATCCGGCGTCGGCCAGGGAGGAGACGACGGCGGCCTGCGTGGAAGCGGACAACACCTCACCCGCCGAGTAGAGCTCGCCCTTCGCGGCGTAGTCGGCGAACGTGCCCGGCGTCTGGGCGAGATCGGGTGCCTTGCCGGCCTTGACCAGGTCGGCGACCTGCCTGTCCACGGTGCTTCGGTCGTAGACGGTCACCTTGACGGCGATGTCGGGGTGGTCGAACTCGAAGTCTCCGACGAGCTTGTCCCAGTACCGCTGGGTGCTGGTGCCCGAACGGTCACCGTACTGGGTCGCCACCACCTCGAGGGTGACGCGGCCGCTCTCGGCGTGTGTGGTGCCGCAGGCCGTCAGCGACGCCGCGAGGGCCGCGAGGACCGTCCCACCCGTCACCACCCGTCTGGAACACCACCGTCTTCGTACTGCCTGCACCCGTCGCACCGCCTGCACCCGCCTCTTGCTCGGTTCGCCTCGCGGGCCGGAGCGCTCCGGCCCGTCCGGGGCCGAGTCTTCCCCCGCCGGGCGGCGCCGGTCGAGAGTCCGGGCATATCACTTGGGTCTCGGGTGTATCACCCGCAACGGAAGACTTCCACCCGGAAGCGGATCAGTTTTCGGTCTGCGGGCGGCCGGCCCGAGCGTCGACCGCCTCGCGCAGCCAGGAGGGCCGTCGCGCGATCTCGAGCAGGAGCAGCAGCCTGGTGAGCGGGTCGTCCCACTCGCAGTACTGCGGGGATGTGCCGGTGCACGCGGGGGGTGGTGTCGGCATCGCGAACTCCACTGGGTCGGGTGGTGACAACCTGGCGGTGACGGTGTGCCAGTCATCATCGCCGAGTGCACGCACGCCTGCAAGCACATCTGCAAGAACAGGTGCAAGGACGGAAAGCTGTGAGACAGTGCTGCCATGCATATCGACCACGCCATGCAGGACCCCCGGCTGCAGAGCGCCGTCTGGCGCAAGAGCCGCCGAAGCAACCCCAGCGGAAACTGCGTCGAGATGGCCGAACTGGCCGACGGTGGAGTGGCCGTGCGCAACTCCCGTTACCCCGCGGGGCCGGCTCTCCTTTACACGCCGGCGGAGATCACCGCGTTCATCCAGGGTGCAAAGGATGGCGACTTCGACGACTTCATGGGGTCGAGGGCCTGAAGTGCCCATCCGTCCGCGTGCTTTGCTGTACGTCCGGGCGCCGTAGTGGGACACTGGGCGCCCGGACGACTACTCATCGGCAGCAGGGGCGGGCGTGATGGCAGCACAGCCGGAGCGGGCACAGGAGTCGTCCGTGCGGCGGATTCTCGACCGTCCCCGCGGCGGTCCGACAATCCTCCGCATCGTGCTGGGCACCCAGTTGCGCAGGCTCCGCGAGGCCCGCGGCATCACCCGCGAGCGGGCCGGTGAAGAGATCCGCGGCTCGCACGCGAAGATCAGCCGGCTGGAGTTGGGCCGTACCGGCTACAAGGAGCGTGACGTCTCCGATCTGCTGACCCTGTACGGCGTCACCGACCCGGACGAGCGCGAGGGGTTCTTCGCGCTGGCGCGCCAGGCGAGCGTGCCCGGCTGGTGGAACAAGTACAACGACGTGCTGCCTCAGTGGTTCGAGCAGCTCCTCGGTCTCGAGGAGGCGGCCTCCGTCATCCGCAGCTACGAGGTGCAGTTCGTCCCCGGCCTCCTGCAGACCCGCGACTACGCCCGCGCCTGCACCCGCCTGGGACACCCGCGGGCGAACGACGAGGAGATCGAAAAACGCGTCCAGCTGCGCATGACCCGGCAGAACGTGCTCGCCATGGAGCACGGACCCAGACTGTGGGCCGTCATCGACGAGGCGGCACTACGCCGCCCGCTGGGCAGCTCCACCGAGGTCATGCACGAACAGCTGCTGCACCTCCGGGAGATCGCCCGCAAGCCCAACGTGACCCTGCAGATAGCGCCGTTCGACATCGGCGGCCTCTCCGCGGCCGGCGGGCCGGTCACCATACTGCGCTTCCTCGAACCCGACCTGCCGGACGTCGTGTACCTCGAGCAGCTGACAACCGCTCTCTACCTCGACAAGCAGGAAGAGGTGGAGGACTACATGGTGGTCATGGACCGGCTCTGCGCGATGGCGCAACCGCCCTCGGGGACAGAGGAGTTTCTCGACGACATGCTGAAGCGGCTCTGACCGGCGTCGCCGCTCGGAGCCGCTTCAGCGCGCCGATTCCCTACGGCTTGCGGGCCACACCGCCGAACTCGTACCACTCCATGGTCTCCTGCTTGGCCGTCGGGGCATGCTCGCCTTCCGGCCGCCACTCGTCGATCCTGCCGAGACCCGGCTGGACCGGCTCGAGTCCCTCGAAGTACTTCTCGACCTCGTGCACCTCGCGCACCCGGCCCCAGTTGCCGCGGGTGGCCTCGTCCATGAACGAGGTGACGAAGTCCCGCGTCTTCTCATCCCCACTGACCAGCTGGTTGATCACCACGAAGCTGCCCGACGGCAACCGGTCCAGCACCCGCGCCGTCATCTCCTCCGGGCCCGGGTCCCGCAGGCAGTGCATCACGGAGACGAACAGCGCGGCGACCGGCTGCGAGAGGTCGATCAGACGCCGCACCTCGGGGTGGTCGAAGATCGCGTCGGTCTCGCGCATGTCCGCCCGGATGACGGTGGTGCGTTCGTCCTCCTGGAGGAGCGCACGCCCGTGGGCCAGCACGATCGGGTCGTTGTCGACGTAGACGACGCGGGAGCCGGGGTCGACGCCCTGCGCGACCTGGTGCACGTTGTCCTGCGTGGGCAGGCCGGACCCGTGGTCCAGGAACTGCCGCACGCCCTGCTCCTGCGCCAGCCAGCGCACGGCCCTGCGCAGGAACAGTCGGTTGTTGACGGCCAGCGGCCGCGTGCTCGGCACCACTTTGTCCAGCTCGGCGACGGCCGCACGGTCGACGGCGTAGTTGTCCTTGCCGCCCAGGTAGTAGTCGTACATCCGGGCCACGCTGGGCACCGTCATGTCGACGTCTGTTCCCATGCCGCCAGACTCCTGCATGCCTGCCTCACACCTCTGCCTGCCGTGAGCCGTACGTGTGGTCCCCGTCACCCGGAAGCTTCCCATGACAGGGCGGATTGACGCTACGTCATGCGGCCAACCGGCGGCCCGCACTGCGCGCCGTGGTCCCCCGCCGGGCGGGTTCCGCCAGGATCGTGCCCATGCTGCTGGCTGAGATCGCGCACACGTCGCAGGCCGTCGCCGCCGTGTCGTCGCGCACGGAGAAGGTGGCACTGCTGGCCGCACTCTTCCGTGACGCCGAGCCGGACGAGGCGCCGGTGGTGACCACCTACCTCGCCGGCCGACTGCCACAGCGCCGCATCGGCGTCGGCCGACGCACCCTCGCCGGCCGCCCGCGTCCGGCGGATCGGCCGACGCTGACCGTCACCGAGGTGGACGCGGCGCTGAGCCACATCGGCGTCGTCTCCGGCAAGGGCACCCAGGCCGCACGCAAGGAACTCCTCGACGCGCTCATGTCCGCGGCCACCTCGGACGAACAGGACTTCCTCGTGCGGCTGCTGACCGGCGAACTGCGCCAGGGAGCGCTCGACGCCTTCGCCGCCGAGGGGCTGGCCGCAGCCGTCGGAGCGGACCCGGACGCGGTACGGCACGCGGTGATGCTGGTCGGCTCGCTCGGCGTCGTGGCACAGGCGGTGCTCGCCGACGGCGCGCGGGCACTGTCCGGCTTCCGGCTCGAGGTCGGGAGACCGGTGCAGCCGATGCTCGCGCAGTCAGCGAAGGACGTCGACGAGGCCCTGGACCGCCTCGGCCCGTGCGCCGTCGAGGAGAAGCTGGACGGCATCCGGGTGCAGGTCCATCTCGACCAGGGCGGGGTGCGGGTCTTCACCCGCACCCTGGATGAGTTCACCGGCCGGCTGCCCGAAGTCGGCGCCGCCGCACGGGAGGTGGCGGCTAGCTCGGCCGTGCTGGACGGCGAGGTGATCGCTCTCGGCCCGGACGGCCGTCCCCGACCGTTCCAGGAGACAGCCGGCCGGGTCGGCTCCCGCCTCGACGTCGAGGGCGCACAGGCGACGCTGCCCCTCACCCCCGTCTTCTTCGACGCCCTGTCAGTCGACGGCCGCGACCTGCTGGCGCTGCCCGTGCGGGAGCGGCACGCGGAACTCACCCGCGTCGTGCCCCGCCCGCTGCGGGTGCGGCGCTCAGTGGTCGAGGACGCGCAGGACGAGGCGGCCCGGGAGACGGCCCGGCGCTTCGCCGCGCAAGCCCTGGAGAGCGGCCAGGAAGGCGTGGTCTGCAAGGCGTTGGACTCCGCCTACCGCGCGGGCCGCCGAGGCGCGTCCTGGATCAAGGTCAAGCCGGTGCACACCCTGGACCTCGTGGTCCTCGGCGCCGAGTGGGGGCATGGGCGGCGCAGCGGGCGGCTGTCCAACCTGCACCTGGGAGCGCGCCGGGCGGACGGCACGTTCGCGATGCTCGGCAAGACGTTCAAGGGGATGACGGACACGCTGCTGGCCTGGCAGACCGAGCGGCTGCAGGAGCTGGCGGTGCGCACCCGACGCTGGGGGGTGGTGGTGCGGCCCGAACTCGTGGTGGAGATCGCCTACGACGGCGTGCAGCGCTCCACCCGCTACCCGGACGGCGTCACGCTGCGTTTCGCCCGGGTGCTGCGGTACCGCGAGGACAAGACAGCCGCTGAGGCGGACACCGTCGAGACCGTGCTGGCGTCCCTGCCGGGCCGCTGACGCGCGGCCGGTTCAGCGGCCCACGTCGTGGCCGGCGTCCGCGTGGGGGCAGGGGGTGCCGCGAGGGAGTTCGTAGGGGGCCGCGATGCGGTAGGTGCCGGCGTGCGGGGCCTGCAGCATCGTCCACTGGTCGGTGGTCGGCTGCTCGTCGTCTCCGTGCGAGGTCGGCGGCTGTTCGACGGGTTCCGGAGCGGCCGGGCGCAGACAGCCATGCCGGTTGGCCCCCACGCGACGCGGCGGCGCGATGCGGCCCCCCTCGGCGTCGACCAGGCCCAGCCACGGCGACCACGGCACCCGCACCAGCACGGCGCCCGGCTTCCTGACCTTCACGGTCAGCCCGCCGGCCTGCGCACGGGCTCCCTGCGCGGGCGGCGCGGCCAGCGGCACCGGGTCGACGACTCGGTAGAGCCGCCAGTTCGCGTCCGCCCACACCGTTCGCAGGTACGGCAAGCCGGAACGGACCAGCCGGGCCTCCTCCCGGGCGGCCGGGTCCGGATCCTCGTCGGTCGGCAGCACCACGTAGCGCACCGCCCAGCGGCGCAGCCAGTCGTGGTAGGTGGTGCGCGTGAGACCGCCCTCCCGGTAGAAGAGCGGGTTGCGGTCGGTGTCGGCCTGCCGGTTCCAGCCGCGGGCCAGGTTCACGTACGGCATGAGCGCCGAGGCCTCCCGGTGACTGCGCACAGGCACCACCTCGACGCGCCCCCGGTCCGCATCGACGCTCTTCAACTGGTGGACCAGGGGCGCCAGCTGATGGGCCCAGGCCGCGTCGGGCTTCGTGGCGACGACATCGTAGGCGGGCTTGCCGATCTGCCAGCCGGCCACGACGACGAAGGCCGCCACGAGCACCGTGAATCTGCGCGTGCCGCGCGCGACGAGCGGCGCCAGCGCCAGCAACACCACCCCGCCGAACAGCAGCGACAGCCGCTCCACGTTCGAGCCGACCTGCGAGGGGATCGCCCAGGTCAACAGGATGCCCAGCCCGTACACCTCGGCGCAGCGGCGCACCGCCCGCCACGACGGGGGTGCCAGCCAGCGCACCCCCACCACCGCCGCGAGCGGAAAGAGCACCGATACCAGCGGCATCGGCTGCACGCCCTGGAAGGGGAAGAACAGCACACTCAGGCCCACCACCACGGGCGGCGGCACCGCTATGGCCAGGCCCAGGGCCCGCCGGCGGTTCAACAGCAGCGCCGCGGCCACCACCCACAGGAACAGGCCGGCCACCGGGCTGCCCGCCGTCGCCAGCGCCGACAGCAGCGCCACGACCGCGCCGCGCAGCCTCCGCCGTCGCCGCCAGCGGGCCGGGCACGACCACACGGCGGCGACGGCACACAGCGCGAACAGCGTGCCGAGCGCGAAGGTGACGCGGCCGGAGGCCGCGTTGCAGGCGAAGGAGAACGCGCCCCACAGCGCGGGCGCCATGGGGCGCCGCACCGCGTCGGACCGCACCAGGATCAGCGCGAGGACCGTGGCCGAGGCGACGCCGGACAGGATCAGTGTCGTGCGAACGCCGAGGACGGCCATCAGGTACGGCGAGATGACGCTGTACGAGACCGGGTGCATCCCGCCGTACCAGGCGAGGTTGTACGCCGAACCGGGGTGGCGGCCGGCGAACTCGGCCCACGCGTCCTGGGCGGCCAGGTCGCCGCCGCCGTTGGCGATCAGCCACAGCCACAACAGGTGCAGCACGGCCGCGAAGAGCGTCGCCGCCACGACCGGCCGCCAGCGCTCCGGCACGGCACGGTGCCAGCGCGCGTGCAGCGGCTCGGCCGCGCGCCGCGTCCACACCCGCAGCCGCCGGAACGCCGAACCGTCCGCAGGCGGGCGCGGCATGCCGGGGCGGCGCTGTTCGGGTATGGCGGCCTCGCCGGCGGACGACACGGGCACACGCGTGTCGGCGTCGGTCTCCCCCGCGCCTTCGGTCGTCGGCGCCTGCGTCGGCTGCACAGCGGTCACTGCGCCTCGCCCCTCGCCCTCGTCGTGCGGTCGGTCGATCGGTCAGGCTATCGAAGCGCTTCCGGCCGCCTCACAGAACCCGGGTCAGCTTGTCGCCGAAGCCCGGCTCCTTCAGGTCCTTCTGCAGCGCCACCGGCACGCTGACCTGGCCCGGGCCGTCGCCCACCGTCAGTACGCCGACCTCGTCCGAGGCCTTCGCGGTGTGCGGGATCGCCTTCTCGCCCGCCTCCAGAGCAAGCGGGACCTGCAGGCCGGCCCAGCCGACGGCTGTGACGTCCTTAGTCGCCACGACGGGCGTGCGGCCGCCGAACCCGTCGTCCGCATACCCGACGGCCTGCCCCTTCCGGACGACCGTGGTCGCCTGCAGGGTGTCGCCGGCGGCGGCCAGTATGTCCCCGCTGACGCCGTTGACCGTGTCGATGATCGGCGGCTTGTGCTGGCCGAGGACCGCACCGACGATCAGCTGGGTGGTGCCGCCGATGTTCTTCCGGCCGGCGAAGAGCAGGTTGCCGCCGGCCGCGGTGGTGGTGCCGGTCTTGATGCCGATGGCGCCGTTGAACGGCACGAGGTCGTTCCAGTTCCGCCAGGTCTTGCCGGACGGGTCCGTCCAGTGCGGCTTGCTGGTGATCTTCATCAGCTCCGGCATCTCGACCACCTGCTTGCCCAGCTTCACCTGGTCCACGGCGGTGCTGACCGTGGAGTGCTTCAGACCGCTGGGGTCGGTGTAGGTGGTGTGCTCCATGCCGAGGGCTTCGGCGGTCTCGTTCATCTTCTTGACGAACTCGCTCGCGGAACCGCCGGTGTACCAGCGGGCCAGCAGACGGGCGATGTTGTTCGCCGACGGGATCATCAGGGCGGACAGCGCGTCACGCTCGGAGATCTTGTCGCCGGCGTGCACCGTGTCGAGGACGGACTCTCCACCGTGACCCTGACCGTGAGTGCCGCCCTCCTCGGCCTCGGCGTCGACGGTGATCATCGGGCCGTCGTCGCCCTTCTTCAGCGGACTCTTCTTCAGCACGAGATAGGCCGTCATCGTCTTGGCGACGCTGCCGATCGGTACCGGCCTCGCTTCGCCGAACCTGCCCAGCATGCCGAGACCCGACACCTCGACGTAGGCCTGTCCTTCGGACGGCCAGGGCAGAGCGGGCCTCGAACCGTCGAAGGTGTAGGTCTGTGACGCCGTCAGGGCCAGCGACGGATCCGGAAGCGGCCGTACCGCCTGCGCGACGACGAACACGATGCCGAGCAGCACGACCAGCGGCGTCCAGATCTTGAACCGGCGCACAGCGGTGCGCAGCGGCGTCTGCGGCGGCGGCGGAGTGTTGGTCAGCTGCGCCAGTAGGTCCAGCGCCTGCGGGGCGGGCACCGGCTGCTGCTTGGTCCGCTCTGTTCCGGTGAGCGCTGCCTCGCCACTCTCGCCGGCCTCGCGCGCAGAAGCGGGCTGCTGCGGCGGCAGCGGTGCCGCGCGGCCGGTGCGGGGGGCGTCGTCGAGCGACCGCAGCGGCACGAATCGACTGTCGTCCCCGGCCTCGTCCGAGTCCTTGCCCTTGCCTTTGCCGGGCATGCGGATCGCCGTGGTGGGCTGGTCCTTTCGTCCCTCGGCCCGCGGAGTCCGCAACATGGCGGTGTCGTGGTCCCCGCCCCGCCCGCCCGTCACCTCGGCGTCGTCACCGTCCGCTGCCGACGCGCCTTCGGCGTCGCCGGCAGGCGCCTCGTGCCTGGGCGACGCGTCCTTCGAGCCGTCCACCCGTGGCCGAGCAGCGGACGGGTCGTCTTCGCCCTCGCCGGCCCGGGCGGCCCCGGGTGTCTCCGGCTCCGGCCGTTCTCCGGTCGGCGCCGGCTCACCGGCCTGCGTGCGGGAAGCGGACGCCGTGCGGTCCGTGGAGCCTCCGTCGGCCTCGGCGGCGGCAGCCGCGGGCGCGTCTTCAGCGCTTTCGGCGCCTTCGGCGCTGACGGGATCGCTGTCAGCGGCCCGACGGGGGGTGGGCGCCGCGGCGTCCTGGGAGCCGTCCGGCTCCGCCGGGGCGTCTTCGCCCGAGCCGGCGCGGGCGGCCTCGCCGTCGTCAGACGGGTCGGCCTCAGGCGACGCGTTGGTGCCTGCGCCGGCACGCGACGCGGGCGGCGGAGTGATCCCGGAGCCGTCCGACTCCGGCTGCCTGCCGGCGCCGGACGGATCGTCAGCGGGGGGGTTCCCCGCGGTTCTTTCCGACGGGTCGGCCGTGTCCCCTTCGTCCTCGCCGCGCCGCGAGGCGCCGAAGAAAGCCGAGGTGAGCCGTTCGGCCCGTGCGGCGGCGCTCATCGCGCCGCCGGCCTCGGCGGGCTCACGGCGAACCGCCCCGAACATCGTGGTCGGCTGGTCCGCCGACGTCCCGGCGTCCCCGGGTTCGTCGTCGGCCGGGCGGACCGGACGCCGCACCGGCAGGTCGCTCTTCACGGGAGTCTCACCGCCGCCCTCCGGGCCGCGGGCCGAGGCGTCGGTTCCCTCGGTTCCCTCGGTGCCCTCGGTGCCCTCGGCCGCGACCCACGCGGCCACGGCGGCACGCAGCCGCGCGTTACGGTCGATGCCCCCACTACTGCCGGGATCAGCCGGATCGTGTCGTGCGGAAGGAACCCTTCCGGGGTCCTCTGTCGTCTCCTCCGACGACCTCTCCCGCTCCGACCTGTCCGGGGACTCGCCCGCCACCGACGCCTCCTGTCCGTGATGCTCGCCGCTCGCCATATCAGTAAACAGTGTGCGCTGCGGCGAGCCGTTCCCCCCGGAAGACGGGAACGACATACCTGCCGGTTCCCTCTCATTTCACCCAGGCACTCTCGACAGACCATTGTGAGAGGGGTCACCCTGTGGTCATCCACGCGGGGAGGCATGGATGGGCAGGAGCCGCAGAACGATCCCGGAGGAGCTGCTGCTGCTGGCACTGGACCCGGCCACGGGTACCACTGCACAGCCGCAGTCGCTCGACCTCGGCCTGGCCGGGGCCCAGCTGGTAGAGCTGGCTCTGGCAGGACGAATAGCCCCGGACGGGGACCGCATCGCCGTGGTGCTGCCACGGCCGACCGGCGATCCGACCCTGGACTCGGCGCTGGAACTGTTGCGCAGGCGCGGCAGTCCGGTGCGCGCGGTCCACTGGATCGGAGGGCCCAGGCTGGGCCTACGCCAGACGTATCTCTCGCACCTGGAGCGGTGCGGCATGGTGCATGCCGTCAGCGGCCAGATGTGCGGGGTGCTGCCGACGACGCGCTACCAGGCGACGGAGACGGCGATCAGCCGTGAGATCCGCGCCCGGCTGGACGCGGCGATCCGCACCGGCGTCCCGCCGGACCCGCGCACCGCAGCGCTCGCCGCGCTGGCGCACGCGGTCGGCCTCGGCAAGCACCTGTACCCGGGCAACGAAGGACGCTCGTGCCGCTCGCGGCTGCGGGATCTCATCAGGCACGACCCGATGGGCGGTCTGGTCGCGCACGCGGTGATGGACGTGCAGAACGGCGCCGCCGCGCAGCCGCGCCGCGCCGCCGGCGGCCGCGGCGCCCCTGCGGGCCGGTCCGGGCCGCAGGCGACGGAGCGCACCGCGCCGCGCACCGCTGTACCGGACCAGAGCCGGCGCGCCGCCGTCGCGGCCCGCATGGCCCGCGTCGGCGTCCGCTGACGCACAGTCGGCCGCCGCGGGGCGGTCGGCCGCCGCACTCCGGCGGCCGACCGCCCCGCCGGTGCGCCGCGACCTCACCTCCGGGACCGATGTGTGCTCGTACGTGCACCCTCTGTGGCCGTTTCCCGGCGGCGGCGGTACCGGTGGTGGCAACCTGCTGACACATAGCCGTTCTCACCCGGAGGTGCTGTCCCTGTGGCGTCCAATGTGAATCCCACCGTCCGACGACGCCGACTGGGCCAGGAGCTGCGCCGGCTGCGCGAGCAGAAAGGCATGACGGCCGAAGGGGTGGCGGACCGGCTGCTGGTCTCGCAGTCGAAGATCAGCCGCTTGGAGAACGGTCGCAGGAGCATCAGCCAGCGGGACGTCCGGGACCTGTGCGGCGTGTACGAGGTGGAGGACCGCCGCATCGTCGACTCGCTGATGCAGATGGCCAAGGAGTCGCGGCAGCAGGGCTGGTGGCACGCCTTCGGCGACATCCCGTACAGCGTGTACATCGGCCTGGAGACGGACGCCGCGTCGCTGCGGGTCTACGAGCCGCAGGTGGTGCCCGGGCTGCTGCAAACGCCGGGTTACGCCGAGGCCGTCATCACCGGTGCGCTGCCCGAGGCGACGGCGGCGGACATCGAGAAGCGGGTGCGGGTGCGGATGCGCCGCCAGGACCGCATCACCGACACCGAGCATCCGCTGCGGCTGTGGGCGGTGCTGGACGAGTCGACACTGCGGCGGGCGGTCGGCGGACCCCAGACGATGGTGGAGCAGCTGGAGCACCTGCTGGAGCTGACCCGCCTCCCGCACCTGACGGTCCAGGTCATGCCGTTCGAGATGGGGGCGCATCCGGGCGTGAACGGGCAGTACGCCATCCTGGAGTTCCCGGAGGCCGCTGACTCCACGGTCGTCTACCTGGAGGGTGTCACCAGCGACCTGTACCTGGAGAAGGCGAACGACGTTCAGAGTTACAGCGTGATGTACGAGCATCTGCGTGCGCAGGCGCTGAACGCCGACCAGACACGCGAGTTCATCGAGGACGTCGCCAAGGAGTACACCCGCAGCTGAGAACGCGCGGACACTACACGGCGTCACCGCCCTGGCGGAAGCGCTGACGGAATATGCCATCCGGTCGAGTGAACGGCCCTGCCACGAGGGTGATTTGCCGCGTACGGTCTGTCACACGTCATCGATCGACCGGGAGTGGAAATGGCTATTCAGCAGGGAAAGACCACCGAGTGGGTCAAGTCCAGCTACTCCGGCGGCAACGGTGCGTGCGTCGAGATCACGGCGCCCACGCTCGCAGCCGTCGCCGTCCGTGACTCCAAGGTTCCCGCCGGGCCCGCGCTGAGCTTCGGGCCGGGCGCCTGGGCGGGATTCGTCCGAAGGTTTGACACCGGATCCTGACGGGCCCGCCGCGCCCTTGTGCCGACCCGCACCGCCCGCGCGCCGAATGCGGCACCGCCTCCCCAGCTGCCCGTGCGCGCGGGAGCGCCTCAGGCGCGCGGGTAGCGGGCGAGCCAGGCCGTGGAGGAGACGCCGGGAGTGTGCAGGGCCGGTCCCTGCGTCATCTCCATCGCGAAGTCGTCGGCGAGTTGCAGGATCGTGGCCCGGCCTTCCAGTTCGGCGACCCAGCCGGGCGGCAGGGCCGTCTCGCCGTGCATCACGCCGAGCAGGTTGCCGCACACCGCACCCGTCGAGTCGCTGTCGCCGCCGTGGTTGACCGCGAGGAGCAGCCCGTGCCGGACGTCTTCGGCGACGAGCGCGCAGTAGACGGCGATGGACAGCGCCTCCTCCGCGACCCAGCCCTCGCCGAGCGACTCCACGCGTTCCGCCGTCGGCATGCCCTGCCGTACGGCGCCCAGTGCCCGCTTCAGCGCGTCCGTGGTCTCCTCGTGACCCGGCCGGGCCGCCAACTGCACCAGCGCACGCTGCACCGCGGTGTCCAGGGACCCGCCGCGGGCCAGGGCGTGCACGATCGCGGCGGTCGCACCCGCCGCGAGCATCCCCGTGGGGTGGCCGTGCGTCTGCGCCGCGCACTCGACCGCCAGCTGGAAAACGAGCTGGGGTTCCCAGCCGACCAGCAACCCGAACGGCGCGGAGCGCATGACCGTGCCGCACCCCTTGGAGTCCGGGTTCTTCGGCTTCTCCACGGTGCCCATCCGGGTATCACCGAGCCCGGACAGGCAGGCGTTGCCCGGCGCGCGGCGGGCGTAGAGCCACTCCTCGCGGGCCAGCCAGCCGTCCTCGCGTTTGCGTTCGTCGGGTCCCCAGTCCCGCTGAGTGGCCGCCCAGCGCAGGTAGGCGGCGTGCACGTCGGTCGGCGGATGCCAGGCGCCGGTGTCGCGGCGCACGTGGGCGCGGATCAGGCCGTCGACGGTGAACAGCGTCATCTGGGTGTCGTCCGTGACGGCGCCGCGGCGCCCGTAGGCGGGCACATAGTCCGTCACGCCGTCGCCGCCGTGCCGCTCCCGCAGCACCGACAGCGAGTCGAACTCGATGCCCGCACCGAGCGCGTCACCGACGGCACCACCCAGCAGGCAGCCCCGCACCCTGCTGCGGAAGTCCTGCTGTTCGGTCCGTCCCCATATCGGATCACTGCTGGAAGCGGTCACGCGCCTCTCCTTCGCACCTCACTCGTCTCCGCCCACTATGACCGCCTCATTCGAGGACGGGAAGAAGCTCCGGCAGGTGCCCGTCGGACCGGGTCACCACCCGCCTGCGCTCCTCGGGGACCGCACCGTAGGTGGTGGTGCGCTGCCGGGCCGGACGCCCGGCGGCCTCGGCGATGGCGACCAGGTCGCGGACCGACCGGTAGGAGCCGTAGGAGGAGCCGGCCATCCGGGAGATCGTCTCCTCCATCAGCGTGCCGCCCAGGTCGTTGGCGCCGGAGCGGAGCATCTGCGCCGCGCCCTCGGCGCCGAGCTTCACCCAGCTGGTCTGGATGTTGCGGATGTGCGGGTGCAGCAGCAGCCGGGCCATCGCAGTGACCGCCCGGTTGTCACGCATCGTGGGACCGGGCCGTGCGATGCCGGCCAGGTACACGGGCGCGTTGGTGTGGATGAAGGGGAGGGTGACGAACTCGGTGAAACCGCCGGTGCGTTGCTGGATGCGGGCCAGCAGCCGCAGGTGCGCCAGCCAGTGCCGCGGCTGGTCGACGTGCCCGTACATCATCGTCGAGGACGAGGGCAGGCCCGCCTCGTGCGCGGCGGTGATCACCTCGACCCAGGTGGCGGCGGGCAGCTTGCCCTTGGTGAGGATCCAGCGGACCTCGTCGTCGAGGATCTCGGCGGCGGTTCCGGGCACCGACCCCAGCCCCGCCTCCTTGGCCGCCGCCAGCCACTCGGGCACCGACATACCGGTGCGGGAGGCGCCGTTGACGACCTCCATCGGTGAGAAGGCGTGGACGTGCATGTCCGGAACACGGTGCTTCACGGCGCGGGCGATGTCGAAGTACGCGGTGCCCGGCAGATCGGGGTGGATGCCGCCCTGCATGCACACCTCCGTCGCCCCCACCTCCCACGCCTGCCAGGCACGGTCGGCGACCTGGTCGACGGACAGGGTGTAGGCGTCGGCGTCGGTGCGGCGCTGCGCGAACGCGCAGAACCGGCAGCCGGTGTAACAGACGTTGGTGAAGTTGATGTTGCGGGTGACGACGTAGGTGACATCGTCACCGACCGCGTCGCGGCGCACGGCGTCCGCGACCGAGCACAGCGTGTCCAGCGCGGGTCCGTCCGCATGCAGCAGCGCGAGCGCCTCATCGTCGGTGAGCCGGGTGGGATCCCCGGACGCAGTTCGCAGCGCGGCCCGCACGTCGGAGTCGATCCGCTCCGGCGTCATGCCGGGTACCGCCTGCTCGCGCAGCTCGTCCCAGTCGCCGTACACCTCGTCGAAGTCGTCGCGCCGGTCGGAGGTGCGGCCCTCGGAGTCGATGCTGCGGTGCAGGTCGGTGCGACCGGACGCGGTGAAGACGTCCTCCGGCTCCTGCCACGGACGTCCGCTGACCTCGGCGTCCGCGTGAGCCAGGCCGGTGTCCGGATCAGCGAGCGCGGTGACGTGCGGCAGCAGCCGCGGGTCGAGCCACGGCTCGCCGCGGCGGACGAACTCCGGGTAGATCGTGAGGCGTTCGCGCAGCTCGAAGCCCGCCTCGCGGGTGCGGGCTGCGAGCGCGTCGATCTGCGGCCACGGGCGCTCGGGGTTGACGTGGTCGGGAGTCAGCGGAGAGACGCCACCCCAGTCGTCGATGCCGGCGCCGATCAGCAGCGCGTACTCCTCATCGACGAGGTTGGGGGGCGCCTGGATGCGCGCGGACGGACCGAGCAGCAGCCGGGCGACGGCGACGGCCGCGGCCAGGTCCGACAGTTCGGCGTCCGGCATGCCGCGCATCGCCGTGTCCGGCTTGGCGCGGAAGTTCTGCACGATGACCTCCTGCACGCCGTGGTAGGCACGCTGGACGCGGCGGATCTCGAAGAGGGCGTCAGCCCGCTCCGCGTAGGTCTCGCCGATGCCGATGAGGACACCGGTGGTGAAGGGCACGTTGGAACGTCCGGCATCGTGCAGGACACGCAGCCGTACGGCAGGCTCCTTGTCCGGCGAACCGTGGTGCGGGCCGCCCGGCTCGCTCCACAGCCGGGCAGCGGTCGTCTCCAGCATCATGCCCATCGACGGGGCGACGGGCTTGAGCCGCTGGAAGTCCGTCCAGGTCAGCACGCCCGGGTTGAGGTGCGGCAGCAGGCCGGTCTCCTCCAGGACGCGGATCGCCATGGCCCGTACGTAGGCGAGAGTGTCGTCGTATCCCTCGGCCTCGAGCCACTCGGCCGCCTCCGGCCAGCGGTCCTCGGGCCGGTCGCCAAGCGTGAACAGGGCCTCTTTGCAGCCGAGTTCGGCGCCGCGCCGGGCGATGCCGAGGACCTCGTCCGGGGAGAGGAACATCTGATGCCCCGCGCGCCGCAGCTTTCCCGGCACGGTGACGAACGTGCAGTAGTGGCAGCGGTCCCGGCACAGCCGGGTCAGCGGGATGAAGACCTTGCGGGAGTAGGTGAGGACGCCGGGGCGGCCGGCGTCCTCCAGGCCGGCGTCACGGACCCGGGCGGCGGCCGAGGTAAGACGGGTCAGGTCGTTGCCGCGCGCCTGCAGCAGCACGGCGGCCTCGGTCACGTCGAGCGCGACACCGTCCTGCGCGCGCCTGAGCGCGCGTCGCATCGCGTTGGCGGTCGGTCCCTGGGCATCAGAGCTCATCCCCCGACCTTAATTTCCACCGCCGTCTCCGTCGGTACCGGAACCGGCCCTGCCGGGGAACACGTCCTGTGTCGTGGCTCACGCACCCGTCACCGGAGTCCTGCCTGGGCCGCTGTTCTCCCGGGGCGGATCGCAGGACTGCCACTCGAACGCCGGAGGCTACGGCTCCGGCAGCTCCTCGTCGTGGCTGACGTGGATCCTGCTCGGCGTGGCCGTGGCCGCCATCGCGATCGTGGCGAAGCGCATGCAGGGCTGAGAGCCCACGGAAGGAGCCCTACGCCCCCAGCAGCTTGCGGACGCGGTCAGCGCCGATCGCGAGGAGCAGCGTGGGCAGTCGCGGCCCCGTCTCCCGGCTCACCAGCAGCCGGTACAGCAGCGCGAAGAACGATCGCTGCGCCACCTTCAGTTCCGGCGTCGGCTTGGCGTCGGGCGCCATGCCGGCCTGGATCTTCGGCACGCCGTAGACCAGGCTCGTCAGACCGTCCAGGGACCAGTGGTCCTCCAGGCCGTCCAGCAGCAGCCGCACCGACGCGCGCTGGTCCTCGTCGAGGGCGGACAGCAGCTCACCGTCCGGCTCCCCGCGCACCCGGGTGCGCTGGTCCTCGGGCACCTGCGTGGCGATCCAGTGCTGGGCCCGGTCCAGCCGGGGCCGGATCTCCTCCAGCGAGGCGACCGGGTCAGCCGGGTCGAGCTCGCGGAGGATCCGCAGCGTCTGGTCCTCGGCGCCGGCGGTGATGTCGGCGACCGAGGCGAGGGTGCGGAACGGCAGCGGGCGCGGCGTCGCGGGCAGCGCACCGGCCGCCGTGCTCGAGGCACGGCGGTGGGAGGCGACATCGGCGGGCTGCGCGTCGCCGATGTCGATCTTGCGGACGAGCGCGTCCCATTCGTCGTAGGTGCGCTGGATCTCCTGGTCGAAGGCGATCTTGAAGGACTGGTTCGGCCGGCGGCGGGCGTACAGCCAGCGCAGCAGCGGCACCTCCATGATCTGCAGCCCCTCGGCCGGGGTGGGGACGCCGCCGCGCGAGCTGGACATCTTCGCCATACCGCTGATGCCGACGAAGGCGTACATCGGCCCGATGGGCTGCTGTCCGCCGAAGATCTCCTTCACCAGCCGGCCGCCGACGACGAAGGAGGAGCCGGGCGACTGGTGGTCGACGCCGGACGGCTCGAAGAGCACGCCCTCGTACGCCCAGCGCATCGGCCAGTCGACCTTCCACACCAGCTTGCCGTGGTCGAACTCGCGCAGCAGTACCGTCTCGGTGTGCCCGCAGGCGCAGCTGTAGGACAGTTCGGTGGACGTCTCGTCGTAAGCGGTGACGGTCGTCAGGTCCTTGTTGCACGCGGTGCAATACGGTTTGTACGGGTAGTACGCCCCGCCGCTGCCCGTGCCGTCGTCCTCGGCGGCGGCGCCGGAGCCCCGCTCGGCCTCGGTCTCGGCTTCGGTCTTCGCTGCGGCCTGCTGCTTCTGCTGCTTGGGCTTCTTCGCGCCGCTGTTCTTGTCCAGCGTGCGGTAGCGGTCCAGGACGGCGTCGATGCGGGCGCGTTCCCGCATGGCAAAAAGGACCTGCTCGCGGTAAGCGCCGGAGGTGTACATGCCGGTCTGGCTGATGCCGCGGTACGCCACCCCCAGGTCGGCCAGCGAGGCCTCCATGCCGGACTTGAAGTGGGCGGCCCAGCTCTCGTGTGGGCTGCCGGGCGGTGCGGGCACGGACGTCAGCGGCTTGCCGATGTGCTCGGCCCAGCTCTCGTCGACACCGTCGATGCCGGCCGGGACCTTGCGGAACCGGTCGTAGTCGTCCCAGGAGATGATGTGCTCACACGGGACGCCGCGCCGCTTGATCTCGTCGGCCACCAGGTGCGGCACCATGACCTCGCGCAGGTTGCCGAGATGGATCGGCCCGGACGGACTGAGGCCGGAGGCGCAGACGATCGTTTTCCCCGGGGCGCGGCGCTCCGCCTCGGCGATGACGTCATCGGCGATACGGGAGACCCAGTCGGCCTCGGTGGTGGTCTGTGCCACGTCCGGTACTTCCTTCTCGTGTGCGCGTCGAATGGTGTGCGCCCCCATTCTCCCAGACCGAAAACCGGTGGCGGCCCCGTGGGATACTGGGCGCATTCCCACCGGCACCCCGACGGAACGGTTCACACTCCATGGCCTCGGTCCCTTCGCTCGCCGCCACGGTCCACCGGCACCTCGCCGACGCGCTCACGGCCGCCCTGCCGGACGCCGACTCCGTGGACCCCATCCTGCGACGCAGCGACCGGGCCGACTTCCAGGCGAACGGCGTGCTGGCCCAGGCGAAGCGGATGAAGAGCAACCCGCGGGAACTGGCCGGCAAGGTCGTCGAAGCGATCCCGGCGAACGACGAGATCGCCTCGGTGGAGGTGTCCGGGCCGGGCTTCCTCAACATCGACGTCTCCGACGCGGCCCTGATGCGTACGCTGGCCGCCCGTTCCGCCGACGACCGGCTCGGGGTGCCACGGGCCGAGCACCCGGGCACCACGGTGATCGACTACTCGCAGCCGAACGTCGCCAAGGAGATGCACGTCGGCCACCTGCGGTCCACGGTCATCGGCGACTCCGTCATGCGGATCCTCGAGCACCGGGGCGAGACCGTGGTCCGGCGGCATCACATCGGCGACTGGGGCACCCAGTTCGGCATGCTCATCCAGTACCTGATCGAGCACCCGCACGAGCTGGACCACGCCTCCGACGCCGACAGCGGCGACGGGGAGGGCGAGGCCGCCATGGCCCGGCTGAACCGGCTCTACAAGGCCTCCCGGACGCTGTTCGACTCCGACCCGGAGTTCAAGCAGCGGGCCCGGGACCGGGTGGTACAGCTGCAGGCCGGCGAGCGAGCAGACCCGGCGGCTGTGGCACAAGATCGTCGGCGAGTCGATGATCTACTTCCACGGGGTCTACGCGCAGCTGGACGTCGAGGTCCGCGACGAGGATGTCGTCGGTGAGAGCGCCTACAACGACGACCTGCAGCAGGTGGTAGCGGAACTGGAATCGTCCGGGGTGGCGGTGCGCTCGGAGGGCGCGCTGTGCGTGTTCTTCGACGACGTGAAGGGCCCGGACGGCTCCCCGACGCCGCTGATCGTGCAGAAGTCCAACGGCGGCTTCGGCTACGCGGCCACCGACCTCGCCGCGATCCGCAACCGGATCGGCGAACTGAAGGCCGACACGCTGCTGTACGTCGTGGACGCGCGACAGGCCCTGCACTTCCGGATGGTCTTCGAGACCGCGCAGCGGGCCGGCTGGCTCCCTCAGGGCGCGGCGCGCCAGCTGGCGTTCGGCACGGTGCTCGGCAAGGACGGCAAGCCGTTCAAGACCCGGGCAGGCGAGACCGTCCGGCTGGTCGACCTGCTCGACGAGGCCGTCGGGCGGGCCGCCGACGTGGTGCGGGAGAAGGCGCGGGACCTCACCGAGGAGGAGATCGCCGAGCGGGCCGCGCAGGTCGGCATCGGTGCGATCAAGTACGCCGACCTGTCGAACTCGATGACCCGCGACTACGTCTTCGACCTGGACCGGATGGTGTCCCTCAACGGCGACACCAGCGTCTACCTGCAGTACGCCTACGCACGGATCCAGTCGATCCTGCGGCGGGCCGGCGCCGACGCGAAACCCGCCGCGCACCCCGAGCTGCCGCTCGCCCCGGCGGAGCGGGCGCTTGCGCTGCACCTGGACGAGTTCGCCGAGACGCTCGCCGGCGTCGCGGAGACCTACGAGCCGCACCGGCTGGCCGCCTACCTGTACCAGCTGGCGTCCCTCTACACGACCTTCTACGACCAGTGCCCGGTCCTGAAGGCTGCGGGCGGAGCGGACCAGGTGGCCAACCGGCTGTTCCTGTGCGACCTGACGGCGCGCACCCTGCACCGGGGCATGGACCTGCTGGGCATCCGCACGCCCGAGCGGCTCTGACGCGGCGCGCCGGCGGGCACAGTCGACCGACGAGGCCGGGCCGTTCACGACGGCCCTGAGACGGCCGTGCAGCTCCTGCAGGAGGCCTACTCCGAGAGCGCCTCTCCCACATCTCGTCGCTGCCGGGGCGTCACCTGACGCCCCGGCAGAGCCCCCGATCAGGCGTCGAGGCGACGCCGCCTGAAGGCGGCGAGGACGACGCCGCCGAGGATCATCAGGGCACCGGCGGCACCCGCGAGCATCAACTTGCCACTCGTGCCCGTCTCCGCGAGCTCCGGCGTCGCGCCGTCGTCTCCGGTGGTCGAGTCACCCGTCGGCGTGGGCACCCCCTCCGCCGTCGCGGACGGCGACGGAGACGGCGACACACCCTCCGAGCGCGCCACCGTCACCGCAGTGTTGGTGCAGGTGAGCGTTCCCCGGAAGGGGTCGTCGCCTCCGTTCACCACAGCGCAGGCGACGAGTTCGGCCTTCCCCCCGGGGGCCTCCTTCTCGTACGACACCCGTACCCGCTGGCTCATACTGCCGTGAGCGGCGAGCGAGAAGTCCCGGTCGCCCAGGATGTACCCGAAGGACTCCGGCTCGTCGGCCAAGGTCAGCGGCCTGAGCGTCTTCCATTCCCCGGACCGGTAGATCTGCACGGTGGTGTGCCGGTCGGTGTGGAGCACCTGGGAGACGTTGACGTACTCCGAAGGCGTCGGGTTCTCCACCCTGGCCTTGAACTCCACGGGCTTGCCCCCGGCGACAGCCGTTGCCGGCACGCCGTCGAAGGAGGGCGCGAGTCCGGCCACGGCGATGTCGTGGACGTCCTGTGCCAGCACCTTCGAGGAGTCCGCGGCGCTGAGTGTCGAGGTGAGTTCGACGCCCTGGGAACCCCCGTTGCTGTCACCGTCGTGCGGCTCCCCCATGGGAAGGCCGATGCGCAGTCGCACGGCCCGGGTCTTGCCCGGCGCGACGGTGAACGTATCGGGCACCTTCGCCGTGAAGTCACCGTTCGAACAGGTCGGCGACAGAGTTCTCCACACTCCGTCGGCCCCTTGGTATTCCAGACTCAGCCCGTTGCACGGCATCCCCGGACCGGCATCGGCGCCCAGGGCGAGGGCTACCGAGTGCGACGTGTTTCCGGTATTGCCGATCGTCTCGGTGAACGCGACGGGAGAGCCGCCCAGCCCGAGTCCGGCAGGCGCATCCGCAGAGAGCGTCATGTGCGCCTGCCCCGCGTCAACCTGGGCTGCGTAGGCGGCGGGCGTGAGCGCCAAAGCGCTTGCGGAAAGCACGAGAACTGTTCCGGCCGACAGAGTGGTCGGGCGCAGCACATGCGAAATGCGTGACAAGATATCCCCCCCAGGATCCCTTGACGGGCACGGCAGGTGGCCGTGCGAGAAGAATGTACGGCGAAACGCTGGACACAGCGCAAGCGAAAACGATGGCTTGCAAGGCCGCACTTCCGTGTCATCTTGAATGATGCCCGAGGGGCCGAAATGGTTGCACCCTCCGTCCGATAATTCAGAATTCGCCGTGCTGCCGCGCTACAGCGGGCGGTACATCACGTGCACGCCCACGTAGCCGTGCCGGGGATGGCGGAAGGCATCCGGGACGGTGCCGACGATGTCGAAGCCCAGCGACTCGTACAGGGCAACAGCGTGGGTGTTGGTCTCCACCACGGCGTTGAACTGCATGCCGCGGTAGCCCTCGGCAAGCGCCCAGTCCAGGGTGTTGCGGCACAGCGCACGGCCAACGCCGCGCCCCGCGTGGGCGGGGGCGACCATGTAGCTGGCGCTGGCCACGTGGTCGCCGTTGCCGTCCCGATTGGGGTTCATCTTCGCGGTGCCCAGCACCTCGCCGGACGCCTCGTCGGCCGCGACGACCGTCCGGCCCGGCGCCTGCTGGAGCCACAGCTCCCGGCCTTCTTCGGAGCCCAGGTCAAGGCGGTAAGGGTAGGTCTCTCCCGCGGTCACGATCTCGTGGAAGAACGGCCAGATGGCCGGCCAGTCGTCCGCCGTGGCCTGTCTGATCTGCATGAGGTCAACAGTGACCGGACGATGGAACCGTCGCCAGCGGTTTTCGCCACCGTGGGCTACACGCGGTCCACGACGCGCGCCTCGCCCTCAGCGCGGGCGCAGTGCGCACCGCAGTACCAGTGTCCGCTCGACTCCACGCCCTGCCCGATGATCTGCACGCGGCAGTGCTCGCAGATCGGCGCCATCCGGTGGATCGCGCAGGAGAAGGAGTCGAAGGTGTGCCGAGCCCCGTCACGCGTCTCGATCGTGAAGGCCAGGTCGTAGTCGTTACCGCATACCTCGCAACGTGCCATGCGGTGCATGGTCGGGAGTCACGCCCCGTCGGGCAAGATCCACCTCGGCGGGTCGCCGCTCCGGCACCCGCCCGGCCCACGCCTCACCGGGTGACCTCCTGCGCCTCGCGGGCGAGCCGCTCGATCAGCTCCTTCGATGCGCCAGGCGTCAGCGCGAGGTCCCGGACCCGCTCGAAGGCGAGCCGCAGCCGCAGGACCTGCTCCGCCTCCTGGGTCAGCTCACTGCCGACGCTGCTCTCCCGCCACGCCACCGCACCGCCGTGGCCATGCCACAACAGCGTCAGCGAACCGTCCAGCAGTCCATGCAGTCCAGCACTCAGCGGAAGCACCTGCAAGACGACCAGGTTCAGGTCGACGCAACTCGTCAGGTGACACAGCTGGTCCTGCCACACCCCCGGGTCGGCGGCCGGCCGGCGCAGCGCCGACTCGTCCAGGATGATGCGCACCTCGGGCGCCGGTTCGCGGAACAGCACATCCTGCCGGTCGACCCGCTCGGCCACCCGGACGTCGATCCACGCGTCCACGGACGGCCTGTCGGGATCGGCCGCGATCGCCTCTCGGGCGTAGGCCCTGGTCTGCAACAGGTCGGGCAGCGTGGCCGCGTACTGGTGGAGCACCCTCGCGCTCGACTCCTCCGCGAGGTAGTGCGACCGGCTCTCCGCCTGCCATCGGGCGTGCACCGCCTCAGCGATCCAGACCCGCCCCTCCGCCACGTCCGGCATCAGCAGTTCGTTCTTCACGGCTCCTCCTCGATCGGGCATCCCGTCAGCAACAGCTCGATTACAACAAGTGATCAAGACATTGCCCACAGAAGTCCGGGAAGGTCCCACGAAAAGGCGGCGGAGTTGTCCACAGGCGGTGGGCCGCCGCGCCGGACTACCCCGCCTGCCGCAGCCGCCTGGCCGCCTCGACGGCCCAATAGGTGAGGATCACGGAGGCGCCGGCCCGCTTGAAGGATGTCAGGGTCTCCATGATCGCCGCGTCGCGGTCGATCCAGCCCTTCTCCGCCGCCGCCTCGACCATCGCGTACTCACCGGAGATCTGGTACGAGCCGACGGGCACGTCGGCCCGCTCCGCGACATCGCGCAGCACGTCGAGGTAGGGCAGCCCCGGCTTGACCATCACCATGTCGGCGCCCTCCTCTAGGTCGAGGGCGAGCTCGCGCCGCGCCTCGCGGGCGTTGGCCGGGTCCTGCTGGTAAGTCTTCCGGTCGCCCTGCAGCGACGAGGCCACCGCCTCGCGGAACGGTCCGTAGAAGGCCGAGGAGTACTTCGCGGTGTACGCGAACAGCGACACGTCGGTGTGCCCCGCGGTGTCCAGCGCCGCTCGGACGTGGCCGATCTGGCCGTCCATCATGCCGCTGGGCCCGAGCATGTGCGCGCCGGCCTCCGCCTGCACCCGGGCCATCTCCGCGTACCGCTCCAGCGTCGCGTCGTTGTCGACCCGGCCCGCAGCGTCCAGCACACCGCAGTGGCCGTGGTCGGTGTATTCGTCCAGGCACAGGTCCGACATGAGCACCAGCTCGTCGCCGACCTCGGACCGCACGTCCCGCAGGGCGACCTGCAGGATGCCGTCCGGGTCCGTTCCGCCCGAGCCGCTCGCATCCTTGGCCTCGGGCACGCCGAACAGCATCAGTCCGGCCACTCCCGCCTCGACCGCCTCCACGGCGGCCCTGCGCAGCGTGTCCCTGGTGTGCTGCACGATGCCCGGCATGGTCGAGACCGGCACCGGCTTGCTCGCGCCTTCGCGTACGAACGCGGGGAGGATCAGGTCCGAGGGGTGCACCCGGTGCTCGGCGACCATGCGCCGCATCGCCGGGGTGGTGCGCAGCCGGCGCGGGCGCGCCGCCGGGAAGCTGCCGTAGCTGGTCACGACGACCTGGCCCTCCTCCTCGTCGGCCGCTTCTCACTCGGCCGCTTGACCGTTTCGCCCGCCTCGACGGCCGCCGCCCGGCGCTGCGCGCCGAAGTCGGCCAGCGCCTCGGCCAGCTTGTGCACGGACGGCTCGGGCGAGAGCACGTCCACCCGCAGCCCGTGCTCCTCGGCGGTCTTGGCCGTGGCCGGGCCGATGCACGCGATCACCGTGACGTTGTGCGGCTTGCCGGCGATGCCGACCAGGTTCCGCACCGTGGAGGACGAGGTGAACAGCACCGCGTCAAACCCGCCGCCCTTGATCGCCTCACGGGTGGCGGCCGGCGGCGGCGAGGCGCGCACCGTACGGTACGCAGTCACGTCGTCGACCTCCCAGCCCAGTTCGATGAGGCCGGCGACCAGCGTCTCGGTGGCGATGTCGGCGCGCGGCAGGAAGACACGGTCGATCGGGTCGAAGACGGGGTCGTAGGGCGGCCAGTCCTCCAGCAGGCCGGCGGCCGACTGCTCGCCGCTGGGCACCAGGTCGGGCTTCACACCGAAGGCGATGAGCGACTTGGCGGTCTGCTCGCCGACGGCCGCGACCTTGATTCCGGCGAACGCCCGTGCGTCCAGGCCGTACTCCTCGAACTTCTCGCGCACCGCCTTGACGGCGTTGACCGAGGTGAACGCGATCCACTCGTAGCGACCGGTGACCAGGCCCTTGACCGCGCGCTCCATCTGCTGCGGGGTACGCGGCGGCTCCACAGCGATCGTGGGCACCTCCTTGGGCACAGCACCGTAGGAGCGGAGCTGGTCGGACAGCGAGGCCGCCTGCTCCTTGGTGCGGGGCACCAGCACCTGCCAGCCGAACAGCGGCTTGGACTCGAACCAGGCCAGCTGGTTGCGTCCTTCGGGGGCGCTGCGCTCGCCGACCACCGCTATCGCCGGTTGGCCGCCGTCCGCGGCCGGCAGCACCTTTGCGGACTTCAGCGTCTGGGCCAGCGAGCCCAGGGTCGAGGTCCAGGTGCGCTGACGGGTCGTCGTGCCGGCGACGGTCACGGTGATCGGGGTGTCCGGCTTGCGGCCGGCGGACACCAGCTCGTTCGCGGCGGCTGTCACCTGGTCGAGAGTGGTGGAGACCACGGCGGTCGCGTCGCTGGAGCCGACCTCCGTCCAGCACCGCTCGTCGGCACCGGCGGCGTCGATGAACCGCACGTCGGTGCCGTGCGCGTCCCGCAGCGGCACGCCCGCGTAGGCGGGGACGCCCACGGCAGCGGCGATGCCCGGCACGACCTCGAAGGTGATGCCCCCTTCGGCACACGCCCGCATCTCCTGTGCGGCGTCCGCGTCCAGGCCGGGATCCCCGGCGACGGCGCGCACGACCCGCCTGCCGCTCTGTGCGGCGCTCATGAGAATATGTGCCGCATCGTCAGAGACGCGGGTGACGTCGGTCTCCTCGTCCGGCACGGTCTGCAGAGGTGTGTCCACCCCTGCCCGCGCATGGGCACGCACGACCTCGTACACCTGGGGGTCGGCGACCAGGACGTCCGCACGCTCCAGCGCCTCGACGGCGCGCAGCGTGAGCAGTCCGGGATCGCCGGGACCGGCACCGAGGAAGGTGACGTGGCCATGGGCTCCGTAGAGATGTGGAGTTCTCGTCGTCTGGGCGGCGGTGGGGCTCAAAGTGCTCGCTCCCCCATCAGACCGGCCGCACCCTTGGCCAGCATCTCCTCGGCGAGTTCGCGGCCCGTGCGCTGGGCACGGACGACGGCCTCGTCGAAGGACACGGGCAGGGGACCGGTGGTGGACAGGTGCACCAGTGTGCTGCCGTCGGTTGTGCCGACGACACCACGCAGGCGCAGTTCGGTGACGGCCTGCTCGTCGACCAGCAGGTCGGCGAAAGCGCCCACCGGGGCGCTGCAGCCGGCCTCCAGGGCGGCGAGCAGGGTTCGCTCGGCGGTTACGGCGATCCGCGTGTGCGGGTCGTCGAGCCCGGCGAGCTGGGCGGCCAGGTGCGCGTTGGAGGCCGCGCACTCGACCGCGAGTGCTCCCTGGCCGGGAGCGGGAAGTACGGAGTCCGGGGCCAGAAGGTCGGTGGCCTCCGCTATCCGGCCTATGCGCTTCAGGCCGGCAGCGGCGAGCACGACTCCGTCGAGCTCGCCCGAGCGCACGTACCCGATCCGTGTGTCTATATTCCCCCGGATCGGTACCGTCTCGATCTCGACGCCCTGGGCGCGCGCCCACGCGTTGAGCTGCGCCATGCGGCGTGGTGAGCCGGTGCCGACGCGCGCCGGGCGCGTGCCGGAACGGACGAGGGCACGGACGTCGAGTCCGTCGCGGGCGACGAGCGCGTCGCGGGCGTCCTCGCGAACCGGCACGGCGGCCAGGGTCAGCTCGTCCGGCTGCGTGGTCGGCAGGTCTTTCAGCGAGTGCACGGCGAAGTCGACGTCTCCGCGCAGCAGCGCGTCACGCAGGGCGGTGACGAAGACGCCGGTACCGCCGATCTGCGCCAGGTGTTCACGGCTGACGTCCCCGTAAGTGGTCACCTCGACCAGCTCGACCACACGGCCGGTGACGCGGCGCACCTGTTCGGCGACCATGCCGGACTGGGACATGGCCAACTTGCTGCGGCGGGTTCCCAGTTTCAGTGGAGTGGTGGCGGGCGCGCTCATTGCCGCTCCTGTTCCGGGTTACTCACAGCGGCGACCGCCTGCGGGTCGAGGTCGAACAGTTCGCGCAGCGCGTCGGCGTAGCCGGCGCCGCCGGGCTGGCCGGCGAGCTGTTTGACGCGCACTGTCGGGGCGTGCAGCAGCTTGTCCACGACGCGGCGGACGGTCTGGGTGATCTCGGCACGCTGCTTGTCGTCCAACTCCTGCAGCCGTCCCTCGAGGCGGGTGATCTCGGCGGTGACGACCTCGGAGGCCATCGCGCGCAGGGCGACGACGGTGGGCGTGATGGTCGCGGCGCGCTGGGCGGCCCCGAACGCGGCCACCTCGTCGGCCACGAGGACACGGACGGCATCGACGTCGGCGGCCATCGGCGCGTCGGCGGACGCCTCGGCGAGCGACTCGATGTCCACGAGCCGCACCCGGTCCAGGCGATGCACGGCCGCGTCGACGTCCCGCGGCATGGCCAGGTCCAGGATCGCCAGCCGGCCGCCGCCCTCCCGCGCGGCGAGCGCCGCGGCGACGGCGTCGGCCGTGAGTACGAGCCCGGTCGCGCCGGTGCACGAGACGACGACATCGGCCCGCGTCAGTTCCAGGGGGATGTCGGTGACCGGAGCGGCCCGTGCGACCAGGCCCGCAGGCCCGCCGGGGTCGGTCGACAGGCCCGCCGCGAGACGCCGGGCCCGGTCCAGCGTCCTGTTGGCGATCACCAGTTCGGTGACACCGCAGCGCGCGAGCGTCGTCGCGGCCAGGGAGGACATCGATCCGGCACCGATCACCAGCGCACGGCGCCCGGCGACCCACTCGGGCACCTCGGGCCCGTCCGCGAGGCGCTCCAGACCGAAGGTGACGAGCGACTGGCCGGCCTTGTCGATGCCCGTCTCGGAGTGGGCACGCTTCCCGACGCGCAGCGCCTGCTGGAACAGGTCGTTGAGCAGCCGGCCCGCGGTGTGCTCGTCCTGCCCGACGGCCAGGGCATCCTTGATCTGTCCGAGGATCTGCCCCTCGCCCACGACCATCGAATCCAGCCCGCAGGCCACGGAGAACAGGTGGTGGACGGCCCGGTCCTCGTAGTGGACGTACAGGTAGGGCGTCAGCTCGTCGAGACCGACGCCGCTGTGCCGCGCGAGCAGGGTCGACAGTTCCGCGACGCCCGCATGGAACTTGTCCACGTCCGCGTACAGCTCGATGCGGTTGCAGGTGGAAAGTACGGCGGCCTCCGTGGCGGGTTCCGCACTCACCGTGTCCTGCAGTAGCTTGCCCCGCAGCCCGGACTCGAGGGCGGCGCGCTCGAGCACGCTGACGGGTGCACTGCGGTGGCTGAGACCGACGACCAGCAGGCTCATGCCGGCATCACGGCGGGGACGTCCCCGTCAGGTCCCGTGTGAGGGCGCTTGGTGACCGAGACGGCCGGCGGCGCGGCGGGCGGTGCCGTCTCCTCCTCCACCGGGCCCTCCTCGCCCGCCTTGCGCTGCTCATGGAAGGCGAGGATCTGCAGTTCTATGGACAGGTCGACCTTCCGCACGTCGACGCCCTCCGGCACCGACAGGACGGTCGGCGCGAAGTTCAAGATGGAGGAGATGCCGGCCGCGACCAGCCGGTCACAGACCGGCTGCGCCGCGCCGGCCGGGGTGGCGATCACGCCGATGGAGACGCCGTGCCCCTTGATGATCTGCTCGAGCTCGTCTGTGTGCTGTACCCGCATCCCTGCGACGGACCTGCCGGTCAGCTCCGGGTCGGCGTCTATCAGGGCCGCCACCCGGAACCCGCGACTGGCGAACCCGCCGTAGTTGGCGAGCGCCGCGCCCAGGTTTCCGATGCCGACGATGACGACCGGCCAGTCCTGGGTCAGCCCGAGTTCGCGGGAGATCTGGTACACGAGGTACTCGACGTCGTAGCCGACGCCTCGGGTCCCGTACGAGCCGAGGTAGGAGAAATCCTTGCGCAGTTTGGCCGAGTTCACACCGGAGGCGTTCGCCAGCTCTTCCGAGGACACGGTGGGCACGGAGCGCTCGGACAGCGCAGTGAGCGCCCTCAGGTACAGCGGAAGACGGGCGACGGTGGCCTCGGGAATCCCTCGGCTGCGGGTCGCCGGTCGGTGAGTTCGGCCAGTTGCCACGGTGCTCCTGCCGGTTGCGCGAAGCGGTGAGCGGTCACGCGCCGCGCACCTCGGGGCGCATTCGTCCGGACCGCTTAGTCGCATCCAGGCTATGCCTTTGTGAACGCGTGCACAAAGATGGTGTCCGTTTTGCCCGGCCAACGTGACCGGCGCCACAGGTACCGACGGGGACACGCGGCCACACCCCTCACGTATACGCCCCCGGACGGCAAAACGACCTCGATGATAGTCGAATTCCAGCCGTCCCGGACCCGCTGCGCTACCGGCCGGGCCTCAGGCGCCGAGCGCCTTGCGCAGCCGGTCCGGATCGACTCGCCAGAAGTCGTGTTGCGCCCCGTCGACCAGCACGACGGGGATCTGCTCCCAGTACAGCCGGTAGAGCTCCGGGTCCTGGTTGATGTCCTCCTCCTCCCAGACAGCGCCTGTCTCGGAACAGACCCTGTCGACGGTGTCCCGCGCCACGTCGCACAGGTGGCATCCGGGCTTGCCGATGAGCGTGACCTTCTTCATGCGCCCCATTCTCCCGCCACACGCCGCCGTCCCGGCATCCCGGCGTAACGGACCCGTCGGGCGGGCTGGTTATGCTCGCGTCATGCCCCTCCCCGCCTGGCTCCCGCACCGTCGACGCTCCGCGACCGCGCGGAGCGTGCTGGCGGGCGAAGCCGCCGCCGAGGCCGCGCGCAAGCAGGAACAGGAGCAGCACGAGTTCCCCGTCGTCGGGGACGCCCTGGCCGCCGCCTTCTTCGACCTGGACAACACGGTCATGCAGGGCGCCGCGCTCTTCCACTTCGGGCGCGGACTGCACAAGCGGAAGTTCTTCCGGACCCGGGACCTGCTCCGGTTCGCCTGGCAGCAGGCGTTCTTCCGCCTCGCGGGCGCCGAGAGCGCCGCGCACATGCAGGACGCACGCGACAGCGCGCTGTCCATCGTGCGCGGCCGCCGGGTGAGCGAACTCACCGAAATCGGCGAGGAAATCTACGACGAGTACCTGGCCGGCCGCATCTGGCCGGGCACCCGAGCACTCGCCCAGGCCCACCTGGACGCCGGCCAGAAGGTGTGGCTGGTCACGGCCGCGCCGGTGGAGACGGCGGCCATCGTGGCCCGTCGGCTCGGCCTCACGGGCGCGCTGGGCACCGTCGCCGAGTCGGTCGACGGCGTCTATACCGGCAGGCTGGTCGGCGAACCGCTGCACGGGCCCGCCAAGTCTGAGGCCGTACGGGCGCTGGCAGCCTCGGAGGGACTGGATCTGGCGCGCTGCGCGGCCTACAGCGACTCCGCCAACGACATACCGATGCTGTCCCTGGTGGGACACCCCTACGCGATCAACCCCGACAGCCGACTGCGCGCACATGCCCGCGCGATGGGCTGGCGACTGCGCGACTACCGGACGGGCCGCAAGGCGGCGAAGGTGGGCATCCCGACGGCGGCCGGCGTGGGTGCCGTGGCCGGCGGAACCGCTGCGGCGATGGCGCTGCACCGGCGGCGGACCTAGCAGCCAAGGTTCCCCCGCTTGCCGCCCTGGCACGCACGCTCTCCCCCCGCCTTCGGCGGGAGGTGCCCCCTGTGTTGCCCGAAGGCCCGGGTAGGACACCTGCATGCGGTGTCCGGGCGCCGTGCGAGAGGCTCGGCATCCGCAGGCGCAACAAAGCCGAGACGGAGTGAGCGAAGCGAACGCAGTGCACCAGGACGCCTCGCCACCGGACAGACCTTGGCTGATGCGGCACCAGCTCCGGGCCGCCGCGGGGGAGGCACGGCCCGTACCCGCCGCCGCCGGAACATGCCATGCGGCGCGCCCGATTCCCGGATCCTGCCCAGGCCCGGCGCCCGCCAGTCCTCGCCTGCCCGAGCGGCCCCAACTCGCCACGAAGCGAACAGTTCAGGTCGGCAAAACGATCAACTTCCGCACATCGAACGGACCACACTCCGTCATTAACAGGTAACAGAGCGAACCTAATCGACGATTTAGGCAACAACGCGTAGTGCGGCCCACACGAAGCGTTATTGTTCATCACACGCAATCCGGTACCCATACGTCCCTCATACCGGGCGAACGGTCCCGCACTGCACGTGATGGAAGCTCTGCCTCTGGGAGTCCCGTGTACCCACACGTCGGGGTTGACGCCTCGGGCCTGGCTACGCTGCGCGCAACGGTCCTCGACCAACTGCGTGCGCTCGTCCCCACCGCGTACGCCGGCCCCGCCCTCGCCGCAGCCGCACCTGCCCCCGCAGGCCCCTGCTACGCACTGACCGACGGCGCGACCACCGGGGCTACAGCCGTCGGGAGACGGCACCGCGCCCGCACGTCCGGGAACGCCGCCACCCGTCGGCCCCCGATGGCCGAAGGCGACGCTCGCCGCATGATGGACCTGGTGGTCCGCGCCCAGAAGGGCGAGGCCGACGCCTTCGGCCGCCTCTACGACCAGTACAGCGACACGGTCTACCGCTACATCTATTACCGGGTGGGCGGCCGGGCCACCGCCGAGGACCTGACCAGCGAGACCTTCCTGCGTGCACTACGCCGCATCGGCACGTTCACCTGGCAGGGCCGCGACTTCGGGGCCTGGTTGGTGACCATCGCCCGCAACCTGGTGGCCGACCACTTCAAGTCCAGCCGGTTCCGGCTGGAGGTGACCACGGGCGAGATGCTGGACGCCAACGAGGTGGAGCGCAGTCCCGAGGACTCGGTGCTCGAGATGCTCTCCAACGACTCGTTGCTCCAGGCCGTACGGCGCCTGAACCCGCAGCAGCGCGAATGTGTGACGCTGCGGTTCCTGCAGGGTCTCTCGGTCGCCGAAACCGCGCGTGCCATGGAGAAGAACGAGGGCGCCATCAAGACCCTCCAGTACCGCGCCGTCCGGACGCTGGCCCGGCTGTTGCCCGACGACGTCAGATGACCGCAAGACACCCCGCGAGCATCGCTGCGCGACCGTACGCACACTTTCGGTCACATCATCATGCCTCCGTAACCCGAGTGGCGTGCCGCTCGTTGTCGGGTATGCAGACTCTCCGCAACCGCGCCACGCCCGGGCGCCCTCACTCGATCGGGTGGGCTTGGGCCACGCGCGGAACCTTCCCTGTCTGGTGGGGAGTCGACCGTGCTGACGAGAGGAGGTGCCGCCCGTGATCGGATCCGTGTCGACGCATCGCCGGGCACTCGCCTTCGCCCAGTCCCTGGAAGAGCGAGAGCTCGGCGAGGACGCGGCGGCCGACCGGACGGCGGAGGACGGCAGCCACGGCTCCGCTCCGCCTTCCCCGCCTTCTCCGCCCGCCGCGGCGGGCGGAGAAGGCGGACAGGCGAGACTGCTGGCGCTGGTGGAAGAACTCGGCGCCCTGCCCAGACCGGAGCTGGCCCCGGAGGTCAAGACGACCCAACGGGCCCAGCTGATGGCCGCGATGGAGACCGCCTTCGCGGACGCCGGAAGCGCGGCCGGAGAGGCGGGCAAGCTGCCGGAGCAGCGCACCGGCCGGTCCGGGAAGGGCGCACACCGCGCGCCCGGTGTGGCCTCGCTCGGCAGGCTGCGCCCCCGCTCCCGGCTGGGCAAGGGCCTGGCGGCCGGCGGCCTCTCCGTCGGCGTCGCCGCGACGGCCCTGGGCGGCGGCGCCGCCGCGAGCGCCGACGCCCTCCCCGGCGACACGCTGTACGGCTTCAAGCGGGGCATCGAGGACATCCAGCTGGACATGGCCGGCAACGACGCCGACCGCGGCCAGATCTTCCTCGACCACGCCTCGACACGGCTGCGCGAGGCGCGCCGCCTGATGGAGCGGCAGCGGGCGGGCGATCTGGACGACGAGTCGATCGCCGAGATCCGCCGCGCCCTGTCCGGCGTCCAGCACGACGCCTCCGAGGGACACAGGCTGCTGAGCGCCGCGTACGCCCAGGACGGCAAGATCGGCCGGATGCAGTCGCTGTCGTCCTTCGCCGGTGAGCACCAAAGGGCCTGGACACGATTGCGCGACCGGTTGCCCGTTCAGCTGACGGACATGGGCGCACGGGTGAGTTCCGTCTTCGACGCCATAGAGCACGACGTCGAGCCGCTGCGTGCCCGCTTCCCGGACACACCGGACACCCCGTCAGCAGGAGGGCACGGCGCGAGCGGCGAGCACAGCGCCGGAGACCGGGGAACCACGCCGCAGCCGTCCGCCACCCGGTCGGACGGCTCCCGCCACGGCAGGACGGGCGACGGCTCGCCGAGCCCCTCGGACACGGACGGGCACCACGGCCTGCTCGGCGACAACGGTCTGCTGGACCCCTCACCGGCGCCGTCCGGGCCACAGCCGGGCGAAGCCGGCGGGAACGGCCCGCGGCTGCCGGAGCCGGACATCACGCTGCCGCCGCTCATCCCGGATGTCCTGCCGGGCCTGGGCCTCGACAGCGGCGACGGCTGAGCGGGCGGAGCGGACACACGCAGAAGCGGCGGTTGCCGGTGGGAACACCGGCAACCGCCGCTTCGCGCGCTGTCAGCGGCTTGCGCGCCCGCTCACTTCTTGTTGCGGCGCTGCACGCGCGTGCGCTTGAGCAGCTTGCGGTGCTTCTTCTTGGCCATCCGCTTGCGCCGCTTTTTGATAACAGAGCCCACGACTACCCTCGCTCACTTCGTCTCACTCGGTGCGGGGCGTCCGAGCCCACACGACCTACAGGGGCTCAGCCTACCGGTCGCCGCGGGATGCTCGTGCACGAGGTACCACCTGGAGGCGACACGGCGGACGCAGCGGGTGGCGACAGAGCGGCCCTTCCCCTCGGGCTACGGCCCTGGGACGACCCCACGCCCCGGGCCGACGAACCCGTTAGGCGCTCTCCATTCCCACGTACGACTCGCGCAGGTACTCGTGGACCGCCTGCTCCGGGACGCGGAAGGACCGGCCCACCCGGATCGCCGGCAGATGACCGCTGTGCACCAGCCGGTACACCGTCATCTTGGACACCCGCATCACCGCCGCGACTTCCGCCACGGTCAGGAAGTTGACCTCGTTGAGAGGGGTCTCGCCAGCAGCCATGTCACACCTGCACCTTCCGCACACGTCGTGGCACCGGCTTCCCCTTCCGGCGACTCCAGCTCGCATGTGCGCTCTCTCACCAGATTAGGGGCGGATGAGGCACTGGGGAAGAGAAGTAACGAACCGTTCTTACTGTGACAGACCGGAACGCTGCCGTACATACCGCGCGAGCACGGCATGACCCCCTGGCGGCGGCCCGCCGTACATGTCGGCCTCCCCCCAGGGATCGATACCCAACTCCTTCACTCCGCAGACCCGTCCGCTGCCGCCGGGGTACGCGCGGTCGGTCGTCAGCCGGGGGTGACGGCGTCCTCCTCGACCGCGGTCACCGGAACCGCCTCCGGCTGCGCCTTCGAGGCCTCGGCCTGGACACGTTCCGCCTCGCCGAGCATGCGGTGTCCGGTGGACAGGATGACGATGGCCAGCACCAGCGCACCCGCGCCGATGTAGAAGGGCACGTGGATGTTCGTGGCCTCGACGAGCTTGCCCGCCGCGAACGGTGCCAGACCACCTCCGATGAAGCGCACGAAGCCATACGCAGCCGAGGCGACCGGCCGTTCGACGGGTGACACGGTCATCACAGCCTGGGTGGTGACCGTGTTGTTCACACCGATGAACACACCGGCGACGACGACCGCGATGATCAGCACCGTCGGATGCGTCGTCCAGATCGCGATGACCAGCACGACGACGGCGAACAGCGCCAGGTTGGCGTACAGGGTGCGCGCGATCCCCAATCGCGCCTGCAGCCAGGGCGCGCCGAACACCGCGAACGCCGCGACAAGCAGGCCCCAGCCGGTGAAGACGAGCCCAAGTCGGACGGCGCCCAGCTTCATGGGGAACGGCGCGTACCCCAGCACCGTGAAGAACGCCCAGTTGTAGCAGAGCGCGCTCAGCGACATGACGAGCAGACCGCGGTGTTTCAGCGCACGGAGTGGTTCGGACAACCGCGTCTTGCGTTCGGGGAGCGGCATCGGCTCGATGAGGACGGCCGTGGCGATCAGCGCGATGGACATCAGAGCAGACACGCCGAAGAACGGGCCGCGCCAGCTCACGTCGCCCAGAAGACCCCCGAGCAGCGGCCCGAAGGCGATACCGACACCCAACGCCGTCTCGTACAGCACGATGGCGCCCACGAAGCCGCCGCTGGCGGACGCCACGATGACCGCGAGCGACGTCGCGATGAACAGCGCGTTGCCTACACCCCAGCCGGCGCGGAAACCCACGATGCCGCCGATGCTGCCGGAGGCGCCGGCCAGCGCGCTGAAGGCGACGATCAGGCTCAGACCGACGATGAGGGTGCGCTTCGCGCCGATTCGACTGGAAACCCAGCCGGTGATGAGCATCGCGACGGCGGTGACCACCAGGTAGCTGGTGAACAGCAGCGTGACCTGACTCGGGGTGGCGTGCAGGTCCTCGGAGATGGCCGGCAGGATCGGGTCGACCAGACCGATACCCATGAAGGACACCACGCAGGCGAACGCGACGGCGAACACGGCCTTCGGCTGCTTGAACGGACTCACGGTCCCGTTGCCGGCAGAGCCACTCATGACGATGCTGCTCCCTTTCTGTGTGCGCGGTCGTCCTCGCCCAGCCGGGCGACGCTCTCCATGGCAGGCAGCGCCGCGAGAAGCGCCTCACGCTCCCCCGGGTCGAGCCGGTCCAGCACGCCCGCGATGCGCCCGGCGCGTACCGAGCGGCGCCGAGCGAGCGAGGCACGGCCCTCGTCGGAAATGTGGATGAGGACGACACGGCCGTCGTGTGGGTCGGTGGCGCGGCCGACGAGGCCGGCGGCCTGCAGCCGGGAGATCAGCTGGGTCATGGCCGGCTGCGTGACCCCCTCCCGGTCGGCGAGGTCGGTGAGCCGACAGGGACCGGATCGTTCCAGGGCGGCGAGCGTCGCCGCCGCGGTCAGTGAGTACTCGGCCGGCGGACTCAGCCGCCGGACGAGGCGCGTCAGCCGTTCCAGAACGGCGGCCACCTCGTCGGCGGCGCCGTCGGCTGTGGCAGCAGAAGTCACCGGGTCAGACGGATTGTCCATGCCGTTTTTTATATCACTGCATGATGCAATTCAGTGAGAGTCATACAGAGACCACCGCCGACGGCCCGCCTCTCAGGGCAGGAGGCCGTGCGCGGGGAAGACCGCACGCCTGGTGGCCAGTACGGCCTGGTCCACGGCGTCTGCCGGGTCGAACCCGGACTCGTCCCAGTCAGGCCAGCGCGGCTCCCGCCCGTCCGTCATCCGCTGCGGAGTCGACGCACGGCCCGTGCGGGCGTAGACGTGCTTTCGCCAGGCATCCGGCACCTCGGACTCCGGAGGAACGGGCACGCCCGCTGCGATACCGACCAGGTGAGTCCAGGTTCGGGGCACGACGTCGACGACCTCGTACCCGCCGCCGCCGAGCGCCACCCAGCGACCGTCCGCATACCGGTGCGCCCACTGGTGGCACGCCTCCTGGGCTGCCCGCTGGGCGTCGAGAGACACTGCCAGGTGCGCCAGCGGGTCCTCGACGTGGGTGTCGGCCCCGTGCTGCGACACGAGCACGTCAGGTCCGAAGGCCTGCAGCAGCGGCGGCGCCACGGCGTGCAGGGCACGCAGCCAGCCGCCGTCCGAGGTGCCCGGTGGGAGCGCGACGTTCACCGCGGTGCCCTCCGCGTCCGGACCGCCGCTCTCCTCGGGCCAGCCGGATCCGGGAAAGAGGATCCGCGGGTGCTCGTGCACGGACAGGGTCAGCACCCGAGGGTCGTCCCAGAACGCGGCCTGCACGCCGTCCCCATGGTGCACGTCGACGTCGACGTAGGCGACGCGCCGGGCGCCCTGCTCCAGCAGGCGGGCAATGGCGAGGGCCGGGTCGTTGTACACGCAGAAACCGGATGCGGCGCCAGGCATGGCGTGATGCAGACCGCCGGCGAAGTTGACGGCATGCAGGGCCTCACCGCGCCACACCGCCTCGGCCGCTCCGACGGACTGGCCGGCGATCAGCGCCGAAGCCTCGTGCATGCCTGCGAACGCCGGGTCGTCCTCGGTTCCCAGCCCGTACGAACCGTCGGCTGACAACGGGTCCGCCGAGACCCGGCGCACCACGTCCAGGTAGTCCTGCCGGTGCACCAGTCGCAGCGTCGACTGTCCGGCAGGCTGTGCACGGACGACCTCGAGGCCCGCCGCGCGGTCCAGGCGGAACGCCTCGACCAGGCGCATCGTCAACTCCAGCCGTACCGGGTCCATCGGGTGTCCGGCACCGAAGTCGTACTTCGTGACTGCCTCGTCCCACATCAACTGTGCGCCGCCGCTCATCGGGACACCGTACCCGTGTGTCCGGGCGTTCAGCCGGAGAGCAGGCCGTGCAGCCGGCCCATGTCCGCGAAGGTCGCGGTGGCAGCGGCAAGCCGGCCCGGCCCCGTCATGGCGGTGAAGCCGTACACGTCCATGCCGGCGGCGACGGCCGCATCGACCCCGAGCGGGCTGTCCTCGACGACAGCACAGCCGCCGGGTGAAAAGCCCATGGCAGCCGCTGCATGCAGGAAGAGGTCGGGTGCGGGCTTGCCGCTGCCGACGTCCTGCGCGCTGAAGACGCGGTCGTCGGTGAAGTATGGCGACATCCCGGCCTCGCGGAGGGCGACGCGGATCCGTGCATGGTCCGCGGAAGAGGCGACGCAGTACGGCACGCCCTCCGCGTCCAGTTCGGCCAGCACCCCGGCCGCCCCCGGCACGGGCTGCAGTGCGCGGCGGAATGCCTCGACGGTACGCGCGTGCAGTTCCTCGTCGAATCCTTCGGGAAGGCGATGCCCGGTACGCGTCATGACGGTGTCGTGGACTCGGTGGACGGCGCCGCCCATGTAGTCCCGCAGAGAGTCCTCGTAACTGGTGAGGTGTCCGAGCTCCGACAGGTATCCCGCCAGCACGCGGTTGGCGAGCGGCTCGCTGTCGACAAGGACGCCGTCGTTGTCGAAGATCACCAAGTCGTAGGACATGAAGGGGAGTCTATGCGGCAGTTGCCCGCACAACGCAGTTGAGCCCCGGACCGATACGGTCCGGGGCTCAACTCACTGTTTGTTCGGCGGCGTCCTACTCTCCCACGAGGTCCCCCTCGCAGTACCATCGGCGCAGAAAGGCTTAGCTTCCGGGTTCGAAATGTGACCGGGCGTTTCCCTCACGCTATGACCACCGAAACACTATGAAACACAACAAACCGGGAAACCCCCAGCAAAAAAGGGGGGGCCTCGACCTGGTTGCGGTCTCAGAACCTACACAGTGGACGCGAGCAAATATGGACAAGCCCTCGGCCTATTAGTACCGGTCAACTCCACCCATCACTGGGCTTCCATATCCGGCCTATCAACCCGGTCATCTCCCGGGAGCCTTAACCCCTCAAAGGGGGTGGGAGTCCTCATCTCGAAGCAGGCTTCCCGCTTAGATGCTTTCAGCGGTTATCCTTCCCGAACGTAGCCAACCAGCCATGCCCTTGGCAGAACAACTGGCACACCAGAGGTTCGTCCGTCCCGGTCCTCTCGTACTAGGGACAGCCCTTCTCAAGACTCCTACGCGCGCAGCGGATAGGGACCGAACTGTCTCACGACGTTCTAAACCCAGCTCGCGTACCGCTTTAATGGGCGAACAGCCCAACCCTTGGGACCGACTCCAGCCCCAGGATGCGACGAGCCGACATCGAGGTGCCAAACCATCCCGTCGATATGGACTCTTGGGGAAGATCAGCCTGTTATCCCCGGGGTACCTTTTATCCGTTGAGCGACGGCGCTTCCACAAGCCACCGCCGGATCACTAGTCCCGACTTTCGTCCCTGCTCGACCCGTCAGTCTCACAGTCAAGCTCCCTTGTGCACTTACACTCACCACCTGATGACCAACCAGGCTGAGGGAACCTTTGGGCGCCTCCGTTACTCTTTAGGAGGCAACCGCCCCAGTTAAACTACCCACCAGACACTGTCCCTGATCCGGATCACGGACCCAGGTTAGACATCCAGCACGACCAGAGTGGTATTTCAACAACGACTCCACCCCAAGCTGGCGCTTGAAGCTCACAGTCTCCCACCTATCCTACACAAGCCGAACCGAACACCAATATCAAGCTATAGTAAAGGTCCCGGGGTCTTTCCGTCCTGCTGCGCGAAACGAGCATCTTTACTCGTAGTGCAATTTCACCGGGCCTATGGTTGAGACAGTCAAGAAGTCGTTACGCCATTCGTGCAGGTCGGAACTTACCCGACAAGGAATTTCGCTACCTTAGGATGGTTATAGTTACCACCGCCGTTTACTGGCGCTTAAGTTCTCAGCTTCACCACCCCGAAATCGGACTAACCGGTCCCCTTAACGTTCCAGCACCGGGCAGGCGTCAGTCCGTATACATCGCCTTACGGCTTCGCACGGACCTGTGTTTTTAGTAAACAGTCGCTTCTCGCTGGTCTCTGCGGCCACCCCCAGCTCACACTGAAAAAGTCCATCACCAGGCGTGGCCCCCCTTCTCCCGAAGTTACGGGGGCATTTTGCCGAGTTCCTTAACCATAGTTCACCCGAACGCCTCGGTATTCTCTACCAGACCACCTGAGTCGGTTTAGGGTACGGGCCGCCATGAAACTCGCTAGAGGCTTTTCTCGACAGCATAGGATCATCCACTTCACCACAATCGGCTCGGCATCAGGTCTCACCCACATGTTGCACGGATTTACCTGCACAACGGGCTACACCCTTACCCCGGGACAACCACCGCCCGGGATGGACTACCTTCCTGCGTCACCCCATCACTCACCTACTACCAGCTCGGGTCACCGGCTCCACTCACACCAGCATTGTCCGAAGACTCCGCCGGCGGCTTCACGGGCTTAGCATCACCAGATTCGATGTTTGACGCTTCACAGCGGGTACCGGAATATCAACCGGTTATCCATCGACTACGCCTGTCGGCCTCGCCTTAGGTCCCGACTTACCCTGGGCAGATCAGCTTGACCCAGGAACCCTTAGTCAATCGGCGCGCACGTTTCTCACGTGCGTATCGCTACTCATGCCTGCATTCTCACTCGCATACCGTCCACAACTCGCTTCCACGGCTGCTTCACCCGGCACACGACGCTCCCCTACCCACCCCAGCCCTCGTTAGAGGTACATGCTGGAGTGACACGACGTCGGCGGTGTGCTTGAGCCCCGCTACATTGTCGGCGCGGAATCACTTGACCAGTGAGCTATTACGCACTCTTTCAAGGATGGCTGCTTCTAAGCCAACCTCCTGGTTGTCTCTGCGACTCCACATCCTTTCCCACTTAGCACACGCTTAGGGGCCTTAGTCGATGCTCTGGGCTGTTTCCCTCTCGACCATGGAGCTTATCCCCCACAGTCTCACTGCCGTGCTCTCACTTACCGGCATTCGGAGTTTGGCTAAGGTCAGTAACCCGGTAGGGCCCATCGCCTATCCAGTGCTCTACCTCCGGCAAGAAACACACGACGCTGCACCTAAATGCATTTCGGGGAGAACCA
>CAWCXW010000001.1:0-12500 GCA_963799685.1 uncultured Actinomycetota bacterium | reverse complement strand
GCCGGCGCGCATGAGGAGGAGTCGGCCGCAGCGGTCGGCCTCGTCCATGACGTGGGAGGAGACCAACAGGGTCGCGCCACGTTCGGTGACGAGCCGGTGGAAGAGGTTCCACAGGTCGCGGCGCAACACGGGGTCGAGGCCGACGGTGGGCTCGTCGAGCACCAGCAGGTCGGGTTCGCCGAGGAGAGCGACGGCAAGGGAGACCCGGGAGAGCTGCCCGCCGGAGAGGTTGCCTGCGAGGTCGCCCGCGTGTGAGGCGAGATCGACGTCGGCGAGTGCCTGGTCGACCTGCCGGGCCCGTTCTCGGCGGGGGATGCCGAGGACGGAGGCGTAGTAGTCGAGGTTCTGCCGTGCGGTGAGGTCGGTGTAGACGGACGGCGACTGGGTGACGTAGCCGACCCGGGCGCGCAGAGGTGCGGAGCCCGCGGGAACTCCGAGCACGTCGAGGGTGCCGGTGACCTTGGCCTGGGTGCCGGCGATGGCGCGCATGAGGGTGGACTTGCCGCAGCCGGACGGGCCGAGGAGGCCCACGACGGTGCCGGGCGCGACGTCGAAGGAGAGGTCGTCGAGCACCGTGCGGGTGCCGCGCACGACGTGGAGGCCGCGTGCCCTGACGGCAGGCGGCGGGTTATTCATCATGCGTTGAATTGTGGGGCGCGCAAGGTCCTCGCGTCAAGAACGGGCTCAGCGCTTGCGCTTGCGGCGCGCCGGGCCACCGGCGCGGGAGGAGCGGCGGCGCCGCTGCCGGGCGCGCTCCTCTTCGTACTCCTCCCGCCGCAGCCTCTCCCCCGGCGCCTCGACCAGCGTCCGCGCGGCGTAGGCGAGCAGGATCCCGATGAAGCCGACGACGAGGATGCTGCGCATCGACCGCTCGCGCGCCTCGTCCTCGGTCCCGTCCGGGCGGCGCCGGTAGCGGTTCAGCGTGCGCATGAAGCCGATCGAACTGCACACCGCGAAGGCCACGACGAGCAGCGTGTTCACCGTGCCCCCGGTGCCACCCGCCGCGAAGCCCGCGTAGGCGACGCGCAGCACGAACGCGCCGCACGCCGCCAGCGCCAGTGTTCCCATGGCGAGGCCGGCGCGGCGGGCGAGGTAGCCGCCGGAGTGGTCGACCCAGCTGGTTCCGTAGAAGCGGATCGGTTCGGGCACGGGCTCCCCCGAGGCGTCGGTGCGGGGGCGGGGGATCTCGGTCATACGGCCGATTATGAGGCCGCGCGGGTAGGGAGCGTGGATCGAGGGGTGGTGCCTCCCCAGGCCCGGAGGGCCGAGGGGACTGGTCGAGGGCCGAGCCTGGGTGTGCAGCGTGAGGAAAGCGCTGCGTGCGACGAGCGATGTGCGTCCATGCGACAGCCATCCGCCGGCGACGCCACGGCCCTATCCGCGCGGCTCAGGCCGGGTTGCGGACGGTGACTCGTGGAGGACGGTCTGCAGGATCTGGGCCCACTGGGCGACGACCCGGGCGCGGCGCGGTCCGTCGTCGGTGAGCAGGTTGGCCAGGCCCAGGCCGCGGGCCATGTCGAGCAGGCCCTGCACGGTCTCCCGCACACCCGCTGTCTTCTCCTCGACACCGAGCAGCGCAAGCGCCATCCGGTGGGTCTCCCGGCCGATGCGGGCCTCCAGGGCGGTGACGCGCGGCGCGAGCTGCGGTTCGTCGGAGGCGGCCACCCACAGCTGGAGGGCGGCGCGGAACAGCGGCCCGGTGTACAGCCCGACCAGCGCGTCCACCGCCTCTGCCGTGGAGGCGGGGGCCGGCAGGCCGCGCAGCGCGGCGGAGCGTTCCTCGGCGACGTGCTGGACGGCCGCGGTGAACAGGTCCTCGCGGGTCGGGAAGTGGTGCTGTGCTGCGCCGCGGGAGACGCCGGCGTGTTCGGCGACGACGGTGACGGTGCTGCCCGACCAGCCGAGTTCGGCCAGGCACGTCACCGCCGCGGACAGCAGCCGCCGGCGGGTGGCACGGCTGCGGTCCTGGCGCGGGGGTGCGCCGCGGGCAGTCACGTGACCCATGCGGGATCCCGTCGTTCGAGGAAGGCGGTCATGCCCTCGCGGGCGTCGTCGGAGGTGAAGAGCCGCGCGGACAGTGCTGCGAGGCTATCCGTGTCGCGGTCGAACGTGCGCAGCACCTCGGACGTGACCAGGCGTTTGGAGGCGGCAAGCCCCTGCGGTGAGCCGCGGCGCAGCCCCTCCAGGACGGACTCCAGAGCGGCGTGGGTGTCGCCGGCGGCCATGGTGACCAGGCCGACGCGGGCGGCCTCGGCGGCGTCGAAGCGACCTGGTCGCCGCCTTTCCGCAGCATCGCGCTCTCGTCGAGCGCTTTGACCCGGCCATGACCGCGCCCGGCTCGGACTTCGCGCGCGTCGCGGCGCCGCCGGGCGGCCGGCGCCCCGCGGGGCGCCTGCGATGCACGAGATGCTGAAGCGGGTGGTGAACGCGCGCGTCGCCGACGTGCTGCCCGAGCCGACGCCGCTCGATCGCGGCGCCGACGCTCTCGGTGCGCCTCGGCCGGCCGGTGCTCCTCAAGCGCGAGGACCTGACGCCGATCTTCTCGTTCAAGCTGCGCGGCGCGTACAACCGCATGGCGCAGCTCGGCGACGCCGAGCGCGCGCGCCGGCGTGATCGCGGCCTCGGCCGGCAATCACGCGCAGGGCGTCGCCTACGGCGCCGCGCCGCCTCGGCATCCGCTGCCGCATCGTGATGCCGCGCACGACCCCGTCGATCAAGGTCGAGGCGGTGCGCCGGCTCGGCGCCGAGATCGAGCTCGTCGGCGACGACTACGCGGCCGCCGCCGCGCACTGCGCGGCGATCGTCGCCGAGACCGGCATGACGCTCGTGCCGCCGTTCGACGACCTCGACGTCATCGCCGGGCAGGGCACGGTCGGCCTCGAGATCCTGCACCAGGCGCCGCGCGACCTCGGCAGCGTCTTCGTGCCGATCGGCGGCGGCGGGCTCGCGGCGGGCGTGGCGGCGGTCGTGAAGGAGCTGCGTCCCGAGGTGCGGGTCATCGGCGTGCAGCCCGACGACTCCGATGCGATGGCACGCTCGCTCGCGCGCCGGCGAGCGCGTCGTGCTCGAGCACGTCGGCATCTTCGCCGACGGCGTCGCCGTGCGGCAGGTCGGCGAGCACACCTTCGCGCTCTGCCGGCGCTACCTCGACGGCGGCTCACGGTACGATCGACGAGATCTGCGCCGCGATCAAGGACGTCTTCCAGGACACCCGCACGGTGCTCGAGCCGGCGGGCGCGCTCTCGTCGCCGGCATGAAGCGGCGGCGCGCGAGCGGCACGCTCCCGCCCGGCGCCGTCGTCGCGATCGCGTCGGGCGCCAACATGAACTTCACGCGCCTCGGCTACGTCGCCGAGCGGGCCGAGGTCGGCGAGCATCGCGAGGCCATCCTCGCGGTCACGATCCCCGAGCGCCCGGGCGCCTTCCTCGAGTTCTGCCGCGTCATCGGCGAGCGCAGCGTCACCGAGTTCAACTACCGGCTCGCGTCGCGCGCCGAGGCGCACATCTTCGTCGGCGTCGAGGTGAGCGGGCCGCGAGGAGGCGGCCGGCGATCCGCGCGACGCTCGCGGCCCGCGGCTACGCCTGCGTCGACCTGAGCGACGACGACCTCGCCAAGACCCACGTGCGCCACATGGTCGGCGGCCGCACGCCCGACGTGCGCGACGAGGTGCTCTTCAGCTTCGAGTTCCCCGAGCGCCCCGGGCGCGCTGATGCAGTTCCTCACGAGCCTCGGCGCGCGCTGGAACATCTCGCTCTTCCACTACCGCAACCACGGCGCCGCCTTCGGGCGCGTGCTCTGCGGCCTCGAGGTGCCGCCGGCGGAGCGCGCCGGCCTCGCCGCGCGCCTCGACGCGCCTCGGCTTCGCTGACGCCGACGAGACCGACAACCCGGCCGCGCGCTTCTTCCTGCGGTGACGGCGCCGCCGCGCGACCGCGTCGCCGGCATCGGTCGCGCGTCGCGGCCGCCGGAGGTCGCCGTGGCGACGGAGCCCGCCGCGGCCGGCGCCCGACGCCACCTCAACGGGCGACCGTGAAGCTCACCGCTCCGCCGTCGGCGTCGACCTGCCGCACCCACGACGCGTCGGCGTGGATCGACCGCGCCGGGACGAGCTCCCGGTAGCGGCGGCGCCAGAGCTCGCGACCGTCCTGGGCGCCACGAGCAGCGCGCGCTCGGAACGCGGTCGACGCGCGCAGGAAGTGACCGTGCGGCGGCGGCGCGCGCCGTCGATCGCGCTCGGCGAGAGCCAGCGCAGCGGCGCGTCGCAGATGATGGCGAGCGGCGGACGCGCGGCCACGCATCCGAGTCCAGGTAGGCCGCGCATGGCGCGGCGCGGCATGGCGGCCGCCAGAGCGCGGCGACGTCGGCGTCTCGGCGCGCGTGCAGGAGATTGCCGGCGGCGAACACGCCGCGCGCCGAGTGCGCAGCGCGCGTCGACGCGCGGGCCGCGCGTCGCCGGCGTCGATGGCCAGGCCCGCCGCGGCGCGCCAGCTCGTGATCGGGGATCCAGTCGCCGGTGAAGACGACCGTGTCGCACGCCAGCATCCTCGACCGCGCCGCTGCGCAGGTCGGTGACCTCGACGGCCTCGACGCGCTGCCGGCCGCGGATGCGCGTCACGCGCGTGCCGGTGCGGATCGGCACGCGCAGCGCGGTCGGCGTCGAGCCAGGAACGGCGGCGTGGGTCTGGTGGCGCGGAGTGCTCGGTCACCATCGCGACCGTGGCGACGCCGGCGTGCGCCAGCGTCAGCACGGCCGAGAAGCTGACGTGCTCGGCGCCGACGACGACGGCGCGGCGGCCGACCGGCGCCGTGCTGAGGGCGACGAGCTGCTGCAGCGCGCCGGTGGTGAACACGCCGAGCGGCCGCGTCGCCGGGCACCAGGCGCGCCGCGCGCGGCCGTTCGCGGCAGCCGGTGGCGAGCACGCACGGCGCGCGCCGTGCGATCTCGCTCGACGCCGGCGGGCTGGTGAGGGCGAGGCGGTCGGCGCCGCCAGCCGGTGACCGTCGTCTGGCGGTGCGCAGCTCGACGCCGGCGCGCGCGGCCAGCCGACGTAGCGCGCGGCGTAGCGCGGCCCGCTCAGCAGGCGGTGCAGGTCGCGCAGGCCGAAGCCGGTGTGGTCCGCGTGGCGCGGCATGCCGCCGGCCTCGCGCTCGCGCTCGAGCACGACCACCGCGCCCGACGCCGCGCCGGCGCAGCTCGATCGCCGCCGCCAGTCCGGCCGGCCCGCCGCCGACGACCAGCACGTCGACCGCGTCGCTCACGATGCGGCGACGGCACGCGTCGCAGCGCTCGAGGCACGGTCGGCGAACGGAGCGTCCCCGAGCGTGCCGCTTCGCGCCAGCAGGCCGCCAGCGACGGCGGCGCGCGCAGTAGAAGCCCTGGCAGCGGCCGAGCAGCGCGCGCGTGCGGCGGCGCAGGCCGTCGAGCGTGCGCGCCGGCACCGGCGCGCGCGACGCGTCGACGATCTCGCCGCGCGTCACGCGCTCGCAGTGGCAGACGATGCGGCCGTAGTCGGGATTGGCGGCGATCATCGCTCGCCGACTGGTACGGCCGCGCGAACGCCTCGCCGATGTTCGGCATGCGGACCGGCGGCAGTCGGCGCGCGGCTCGGCGGCGAGGCCGGCGTCGCGCAGCCCCTCGACGACGTACTCGGCGATCGCCATCGACGCCGAGAGCCCGGTCGAGCGGATGCCGCCGACGCAGACGTAGCGCTGCCCCGGCGTGGAACGCGATCTGGTAGTCGCCGTGCTCGGTGGCGGCGCGCAGGCCGACGTAGACGGCGGTCACCTCCTCGTCGAGCAGCGCCGGCAGGATGCGGCGGCCCTTGTCGCAGCAGGCTCGGCAAGCCCGGCGGCGGTCGAGCCGGTGGCGGTCTTGTCGTCGACGTCGTCGGCGGTCGGGCCGAGCACGACGTTGCCGAAGACGGTCGGGCTCGACCAGCACGCCCTTGGTGACCGTCGGCACCGGCAGCAGGATGTGGCGGACCAGCGGGCGCGCCAGCTTGTCGAAGACGATCAGCTCGCCGCGGCGCGGCGTGACGGTGAAGCCGTCGTGGCCGAACAGCCGGTCGACGTCGTCGGCGTAGAGGCCGGCGGCGTTGACGACGCAGCGCGCATGCGACGCGTCCGCGCGGCGTCGCGAGCACGTGCACGCTCATCCGCCGCGCGCGACCGCCGTGACCGGCGCGTCGAGCAGCAGGTCGACGCCGTTCAGCACCGCCTCGGTGGCGAACGCGAGCGGCGTCGTGAACGGGCAGATGATGCTCTCGTCGGGGATCGCGAGCGCGCCGAGCGCGCCCGGGCGCGAGGTGCGGCTCGCGGCGTAGAGCTCTCGACGCCGACCGTCGGCGACCGCGGCGTAGCCGTTCCGCGCGGCGTTGCCGGCGATGGCCGGCAGGGCGGCGCGCTGCTCGGCGTCCCACGCCACCAGCAGCGCGCCGATGGGCTCGATCGGGATGCCGGCCTCGGGCCGCGTAGCGCCGAGCAGCGCGTGGCCGCGGCGCACCAGCCGCGCCTCGAGCGTGCCGGGCTTGGCGTCGAAGCCGGTGTGCAGGATCGCGGTGTTGGCCTTGCTGGTGCCGGTGCCGACGTCCGCCGCCGCCTCGAGCAGCACGCACGTCAGGCGGTAGCGTGCCAGCTCGCGCGCGATCGCCGCGCCGACCACGCCGGCGCCGATCACGGCGACGTCGAAGGGATCGTCGTCGAAGGCGTGGATCCTCGCGCAGGACGCGCCCGCCGCCATCAGCGCTCGCCTCGTGGACGCATGGGGCGCACGCTACGCTGCGCACGCATGTATCCCACGGCACGCTACGCGACGCTCCGTCGGCGCCCTCTGCGCGTGAACGTCATCGAGATCTCCGTCGCCTGCGGCGGCGCGGCGCCAGCGCGCGAGCCGCGCCTCGGCCTCGTCGGCGCCGATGCGCGGCTCGTAGACGGCGGCGGGTTGCCCGCCGCGATGCTGCCGGCGTCGCCGCGGCCCCGACGCCGAGCCGCGCGAGCGCGGCGACGCCGAGCGCGGTGGCGTGGGGCGACGGGTAGACCTCGACCGGCACTTGCAGCAGGTCGGCCTGCGCCTGCATGAGCACGCGCGAGCGCGTCAGGCCGCCGTCGACGCGCAGCCACGCGAGCGGCGCGCCGAGGTCGTCGGCGACCGCGCGCGCCGAGCTCGCCGACCTGCGCGGCGATGCCGTCGATCACGGCGCGCACCAGTGCTGCGCGCCGTCGCGAGCGACAGGCCGACGAAGCGGCCGCGCGCTGCTCGGGCGCCAGAACGGCGCCGCCAGCCCGGCGAGCGCCGGCACGAAGACGACGTCGCCGGCGTCGGCGACGCCGTGCCGCCGAGCGTATCGAGATCGCCGCGCGCCGATCAGCCCGATGCGCCGGAGCCAGCGACCGCGGCGCCGACGGTGTAGACCTGGCCGTCGAGGCAGTAGGTCGGCGTGCCGCCGAGTCGCCACGCGACGCGAGGCGGCGAGGCCGGCTCGCGAGCGGAGGGCGCTGCCGCCGGCTTGGCGAGCAGGAACGCGCCGGTGCCGTACGTGCACTTGGCCTCACCGCGCGCGAGGCATCCCTCGGCGAACAGCGCGGCCTGCTGGTCGACCGCAAGCCCGCGACCGGGACGGTCCGCCGAACGCCGTCGTTCTCGCCGACGACTCCGGCGCAGTCGACGATCGCCGGCAGCGTCGCCGGATCGACGCCGAAGGGGCGCAGGCCTCCGGCGACCACGCGACGCGGTCCAGATCGAGCAGCAGCGTGCGCGACGCGGTCGCCGCGTCGGTGACGAACGCGCCGCAGAGCCGGTGCAGCAGCCAGGTGTCGCTCGTCGTGCGACGCCGGCGCGCGTCACCTGCTCGCGCAGCCAGCGATCTTGGGCGCGGCGAAGTACGGGTCGAGCGGCAGCCCGGTCAGCGCCGCCAGCCGCTCGGCCGGCCGCGCAGGCGTTCGCAGACGCCGGCGGCGCGCCGATCCTGCCACGAGATCGCGGCTGACAGCGGCGCCCCGTGCGCGCGATCCCACGCCAGCACGGTCTCGCCCTGGTTCGCCAGCCCGACGGCGTCGACGGTCGCCGCGCCGGCGACCGCGGCGCGGCCGGCGTCGAGCACCGACCGCCAGAGCTCCTCGGGGTCCTGCTCGACGCCGCCGTCGGCGACGGCGTCGCGGTGGACCGGCACCTCGCCTCGCCGAGCACGCGGCCGTCGGCGACCACCAGCGCCTTGTCGCCGAGGTGCCCTGGTCGATCGCGAGGACGTTCACCGGCGAGGGGAGCTCGTCGTGGCGCTCCGGCGACATCGCGGTGGCTTGTAGGCCGCTGGCCGTGAGAGCGTCAACCGCATAGCGTTGCGAGCATGGAGCGCACGAGCGAGGCGCCGGCGCCGACGTCGGCGGCGGGGTGGGGCACGCCGCCCTGGCGCGTGGACGCGGTCCCACGACCGCCGGCTTTTGCCGGCGACGCTCGACGCGGTGGTCGTCGGCGGCGGCTTCACCGGTCTCAGCGCCGCGTATCACCTGGCGCGCGCCGGCGCCGCGGTCGCGGTGCTCGAGGCGCGGCGAATCGGCGACGGCGCCAGCGGACGCACCGGCGGCATCGTCCTCGAAGGCACGGCGGCCGGCCCGCTCGAAGCGGTCGATCGCTGCGTGAGCGGCCTCGCGGCGCTCGTCGAGCGCGAGGCGATCGACTGCGCGCTCCGTCTCGACGGCTGCTTCGAGATCGCCCACGGTCCACGCGCCGCGCGGTGCGTGCTCGGGTGGCGCGACGGCGGCACGGAGCTCGACGTCGTCGACGACGTCGAGGGCGGCACCGTCGACCCGGGCGCGCTGGTCTCGGGCCTCGCCGCCGCCGCGATCCGTGCGGGCGCGACGCTGTACGAACGGACGCCGGTCACGCGGCTCTGTCGTCGATCCGCGGCCGGCGGTCGTCCTCGCGGACGAGCGGGTGATCCACGCGGCGCGCGTCGTCGTCGCGCTCAACGCCTACGCGCCGACCCTGCCGTCCGTCGCCGGCGATACGACCGGAGACGCCGATCTCCCCGAGCTCGTTCACGCCGGCGTTGACGTATGCGATCTGCACCGAGCCCGTCGCCGACGGCGTCCTCGCCGAGATCGGTCTCGCCGCGCACCGGCCGTTCTACACCGTCGATCAGCCGTATCTCTGGGGACGGCCGGTCGCGGATCGCCGGCCTGGTGTTCGGCGCCGGTCTCGGATTCGACGCCGCCCGCGACGTGACGCGGATCACGCTCGAGCAGCGCGATCCCGCTGCGGCGCTCGCTCGCCTGGAAAGCCGCGTGCGGCGGCTCCATGCGCGTCTCGCCGACGTTCGCATCGCCGCCCGATGGGGCGGGCCGATCGCCTTCGTCGCGAGCCGCACGCCGGTTCTGAGCCGTCACCCGCGCTCGCGTGACGTGATCGTCGCCGGCGGCTACGCCGGCCACGGCGTCGCGCTCGGCGTCCGGGTCGGCGAGCTCGCCGCGACCGCGCTCCACCGCGACGCGGAGCTGCCCTCGTGGGGAGCGATCGCGGCGCGCTAGACGAAGGCGACCGCCGGTGCCGCAGCGGCCACGCGTCGACTGACGCGGCGGACGCTACGACGTCGCGCGCAGCGGCCGCGCGCGACGCGGTGCGAGCGTCACGTTTGTAGCGCGCCGGCGTTTCGCGTCTACGAGTCGCCCATAGCAACGGTCAGCTCGACGTCGATAGGCTTCGGCTGGACGTCCGCACAGGTCTCGGATTCCGTGGGCGCTTGCGCGTCGCTCCGCCGTGATCCGCGCGGCGGCACTTCGCTTGCTGCGCGAGCGGACACGCACGACGACGTTCACGGCGCGCTTCGGATTCCGGAGACCGCCCTCCGTCGATCGGTCGTAGATCGGAAGGAGAAACCATGCGGACCATCACCACCATCTCGGCCCTCGTCATCTCGGGATTGCTCGCCGTCGGCTCGGCGAGCGCACAGGACTGCGCCGTCAGTTGCCGGCAGGAGTGCCGCCAAGAGGCGGCGCAATGCGCGGCGGAAGTGGCGCTGGAGTTGAAGGCGGGCAAGTTCGCCTGCCAGGCGGACGCGACCAATGCGCGTTTCGACTGCGAGGCCGACGCGCAGAGCGACCGCGGCGACTGCGTCGGCACCTGCGGCGTCGATCTGCGCGCGTGCCTCGCGGATGCGAAGGCCACGTTCCAGGACTGCAAGGCGACGATGAAGGACGAGATCGCGGCATGCATCGCCGACGTCGCGAGCGCCGCGCAGTTGGACGGCCAGAGCTGTGCCGACGATGCGGCGAGCTGTCTCGCGATCTGCGGCAACTCCGGCGGCGTACGGTAGACCGATCGACGACAGCGCTCGCGCCGCGCGCGTCGTGCCGGCGCCGGCCTCGGCGCCGGCGCTCCCGCGCCGCCGCGCGCCCCGGCCGTCGATCGCGCGGGCTGCCGGGCTCCGCTTCCCCGCGGGGCCCGGCGTCTCCCGCCGGGTTCCACCTTGACCAGCGCACGAATGTGACGGATGAACGCTGCACATCGTGCCGGCGCGCCGCGCCGAGACGGGGGGAACGATGGCGCAGACGATCGACGAGCACGCGGTCACCGTCCGGATCGAGACGCTGGAGCGTCAGCTTCGGACGCCTGAAGGCCCTGGCGTTCGTGTTGATCGCGGTCGTCGGCGCGACGCTCACCATGGCCGCGTTGCCGTCGTCCGACATCGTCCGAGCGCGCCTGTTCCTGGTCGTCGACGAGCACGGCAAGGAGCGCGCGCAGCTCGGTCTTTCGTCCGACGGCGAGGCGCTGCTGAGCCTCCTCGACGAGCGCCAGACGCATCGCGCCGGGTTCGGCCTCTACGCCGGCGGCGAGCCGTATCTCAGGCTCGCGGAGAAGCACGGCCGGACGCGCCTCTCGTTGCAGGCGATGGACGGCGATCGCGGCGGGCGCATGACCGGCGTCTACCTCGCCGACGACCGCGCACGCCCGCGGGCGACGCTGACGGTCGACGGCAGCGGCGCCCCGACGATGAGCTTTCTCGACGACGACGCGCGCAGCCGGTTCTGGGTCTCGAGCGACGCCAAGGGCGCCGCGTTCCTCGTTCTCGGCGACGAGCGGGCGCGTCCGCGGCTGTCGTTGCGGACCGACGGCGACGGCCGACCGGCGTTGCAGCTCTTCGATCGCAACCAGCGCGCCCGCATGCTGCTGGCGTTGGACGATCCCGACACGCCGCTCTTCCGCCTGAACGACCGCGACGGCGCGGCGATCTTCACCGCCCCCTCGCGCGTGCCGCGGCTCGCCGCCGCGGCGCCGCCGCTGCTGCCGCATTGACCGGCTAGACCGGGAGTCTCGCCGGCTCACCTGCGGCGAGCGTCGACGAGCGGCTACGCGCTACTCGTCGTCGACGCCGCTCTCGCGCTTCAGCCGCTGGATGTCCTCGTCGATCTCGAGGGTGTCCTCGCGATTTTTCGTCAGCGAGCGGCGGGTCTGGCGCGCTTTCCTGAGCTTCATGCGCAGCGCGTCCTCGCGCTCCTCCTGGTCGGTGACGTGCTCGCTTTCCTTTTGGAGCTTGCGTTGCTCCACCTCGTATTGCTCCGGGAGCGAGAGCTTCTTCGCGAACGCGCTGGTGGCGAGGCCGGGGGCGAGGAGCAACGAGCCGACCAGAAGGACGATGCGGGTCTGCACGGCAGTACCTCGTAACGGGGTAGCGGATTTTGCGGTCGGGAGACTTAGCGCGCCGAACGGGGCGTCGACAAGTGACCTTCCGCCGGCCGTGGTCGCGGGTGATCGAGCCCTTGCGGGGAGTAGGGGCCGTGCCGCACACTGCGGAGACGAGTCGGCGCGACGGGGATGCGGCGGGCCACCCGGCGAGGAGGACGCATGAGGGACGCAAGGCGCAGCTGGTGTCACGCCGCGACGCTGGCGCCGGTCGCGGCGCTCGTGCTCATCGGCTGCGGCGGCGGAGGCGGCGGCGACGGCGCGAGCCGGGTGCGCTTCGAGGCGGCGCCGGCGGTCAGCGCAGGTCCGAACCCGCAGGTGCCGCTCGTCCGGATCGTGACCGCTCGAACGAACGTCGCGACGCGGCTCGGCGTGACGGTCTCCGGCGACGGCGGCGACACCTTCACCGTCGAGTCCTCCGACTTCACGACGGCGCACTCGCAGCCGATCCTCGGCCTCCAGCCCGACCGCACCTACGACCTCACGGTCTCGGCGACCGCCGCCGACGGCGCCGCCCGCCAATGGGATCAGCCGCTGGTCATCCACACCGACCCGCTGCCCGAGAGCTTTCCGGTGCTCGACGTGCGCACCGCCGACGTCGACCGCATGGAGCCCGGCTTCACGCTCTTCGGCACGCGCAACAAGGATCTGAGCGCGTCCTTTCTCGTCGTCGTCGACCGTCGCGGCAACGTCGTCTGGTTCCTCGACGGCGCGCTCGGCCCGGTCGTGACCCAGCTCTCGAACGGCAACCTGATCGCGGTGAGCGCCGACCGCACGACGGTCCAGGAGGTCACGCTGCTCGGCGAGACCGTGCACGTCTGGTACG